>NZ_CP044549.1:0-5747500 GCF_009859475.1 Hydrogenophaga sp. BPS33 | reverse complement strand
CTCCGAAAACTATTTAGGTAGTGCCTCAAGTATTACCGTCGGGGGTAGAGCACTGTTTTGGCTAGGGGGTCATGGCGACTTACCAAACCAAGGCAAACTCCGAATACCGATGAGTACAGCTTGGGAGACAGAGCACCGGGTGCTAACGTCCGGACTCAAGAGGGAAACAACCCAGACCGCCAGCTAAGGTCCCTAAAATTGGCTAAGTGGGAAACGAAGTGGGAAGGCTAAAACAGTCAGGATGTTGGCTTAGAAGCAGCCATCATTTAAAGAAAGCGTAATAGCTCACTGATCGAGTCGTCCTGCGCGGAAGATGTAACGGGGCTAAGCCAGTTACCGAAGCTGCGGATTTGCAATTTATTGCAAGTGGTAGGAGAGCGTTCTGTAAGCCTGTGAAGGTGTCTTGTAAAGGATGCTGGAGGTATCAGAAGTGCGAATGCTGACATGAGTAGCGTTAAAGGGGGTGAAAAGCCCCCTCGCCGTAAGCGCAAGGTTTCCTACGCAACGTTCATCGGCGTAGGGTGAGTCGGCCCCTAAGGCGAGGCAGAGATGCGTAGCTGATGGGAAACAGGTCAATATTCCTGTACCGATTACAAGTGCGATGTGGGGACGGATCTTAATAGGTTATCCGGCGGTTGGATGTGCCGGTTTAGACAGATGTAGGCGACACGTAGGCAAATCCGCGTGTCATATACCGAGGCTGTCGATCGAGCGAGCTTGCTTGCGAAGTAACTGAACGAGGTCCCAGGAAAAGCCACTAAGCTTCAGCTTGTAATTGACCGTACCGCAAACCGACACTGGTGCGCGAGATGAGTATTCTAAGGCGCTTGAGAGAACTCAGGAGAAGGAACTCGGCAAATTGACACCGTAACTTCGGAAGAAGGTGTGCCCTAGTAATGTGATGAGAACATCTGAGCATGAATGGGTTGCAAAAAATTGGTGGCTGCGACTGTTTATTAAAAACACAGCACTCTGCAAACACGAAAGTGGACGTATAGGGTGTGACGCCTGCCCGGTGCTGGAAGATTAATTGATGGGGTGCAAGCTCTTGATCGAAGTCCCAGTAAACGGCGGCCGTAACTATAACGGTCCTAAGGTAGCGAAATTCCTTGTCGGGTAAGTTCCGACCTGCACGAATGGCGTAACGATGGCCACACTGTCTCCTCCTGAGACTCAGCGAAGTTGAAATGTTTGTGATGATGCAATCTCCCCGCGGAAAGACGGAAAGACCCCATGAACCTTTACTGTAGCTTTGTATTGGACTTTGAACAGATCTGTGTAGGATAGGTGGGAGGCTTTGAAGCCGGGACGCTAGTTCCGGTGGAGCCAACGTTGAAATACCACCCTGGTGTGTTTGAGGTTCTAACCTAGGTCCATTATCTGGATCGGGGACAGTGCATGGTAGGCAGTTTGACTGGGGCGGTCTCCTCCCAAAGCGTAACGGAGGAGTTCGAAGGTACGCTAGGTACGGTCGGACATCGTGCTAATAGTGCAATGGCATAAGCGTGCTTAACTGCGAGACTGACAAGTCGAGCAGATGCGAAAGCAGGACATAGTGATCCGGTGGTTCTGTATGGAAGGGCCATCGCTCAACGGATAAAAGGTACTCTGGGGATAACAGGCTGATACCGCCCAAGAGTTCATATCGACGGCGGTGTTTGGCACCTCGATGTCGGCTCATCTCATCCTGGGGCTGTAGCCGGTCCCAAGGGTATGGCTGTTCGCCATTTAAAGAGGTACGTGAGCTGGGTTTAAAACGTCGTGAGACAGTTTGGTCCCTATCTTCCGTGGGCGCTGCAGATTTGAGGAAGCCTGCTCCTAGTACGAGAGGACCGGAGTGGACGCACCTCTGGTGTACCGGTTGTCACGCCAGTGGCATTGCCGGGTAGCTAAGTGCGGAAGAGATAACCGCTGAAAGCATCTAAGCGGGAAACTCGTTCCAAGATAAGATCTGCCGGGGCCTTGAGCCCCCTAAAGAGTCGTTCAAGACCAGGACGTTGATAGGTCAGGTGTGGAAGCGCAGTAATGCGTTAAGCTAACTGATACTAATTGCTCGTGCGGCTTGACCCTATAACTTTGATGAAAATCATCAAGGTCAAATGTCATCTGACTAAAAGTCATGTTATGCCTGAGAACTCAGCAATGAGTTTCTCGTTGGCTGCAATCAAAATAGCTGATTCGAAGCTCTATGAATTCGTTCCGGTCGTGCGTGTGCACAACTAGAACAACAAGTTATGCCTGACGACCATAGCGAGGTGGTACCACTCCTTCCCATCCCGAACAGGACAGTGAAACGCCTTTGCGCCGATGATAGTGCGGGTTCCCGTGTGAAAGTAGGTCATCGTCAGGCTCTTACCAAGCCACCCAAACCCCCTCGTACTCCTCGTACTTGGGGGTTTGGGCTTTATGGCTTTATCGGAATTCAATGTAAGTAGCTGTCCGGTTTCTTCTAGGTAAGCGGCTGGGTCGCACATGTTGATTGACCCTGTCTGACGCTGTACCCGATTCAGTACCGCCCGGAAGTAGGGATTTCCGGCTCTTGACCCTGTACCCGATTCAGTACCGCCCGGAAGTAGAGATTTCCGGCTCCTCTGAGATCGTCGTTGCGGGGAGTTGCCTGCAACGACGGGCGAATTCGGCGGGTGTCGCCCAGTCTAGCGCGGAGTGGGGACGACTCTCGTTGTAGTACTGGCGCCATGCCTCGATCTTGCCCCGAGCATCGTCGAGCGACATGAACCAGGTGGCATTGAGGCACTCCTGGCGCAGCCGCCCGTTGAAACTCTCCACATTGGCGTTGTCGGTCGGCTTGCCCGGGCGGCTGAAGTCAAGCTCCACCCTGCGTGAATCGCCCCGGGTTTTGAGGAGGCTCAACACTCTGAGAGGATTGAGCCATGAGCAAGTCGAACAAGTTTTCGCCCGAGGTGCGTGAGCGGGCAGTGAGGATGGTGCAAGAGCACCGTAGAGAGTACCCGTCGCTGTGGGCGGCCATTGAGTCCATTGCGCCCAAGATTGGCTGCGTGCCGCAGACCTTGAACGAATGGGTCAAGCGCGCCGAGGTCGATGCCGGTGTGCGTGAGGGCGTCACGACCAGCGAGGCTCAGCGGATGAAGGAGCTGGAGCGCGAGGTCAAGGAGCTGCGCCGGGCCAATGAGATATTGAAGCTGGCCAGCGCGTTTTTCGCCCAAGCGGAGCTCGACCGCCGGCTCAAGTCCTGAAGGACTTCATCGACAAGCATCGCGATGCCTTCGGGGTCGAGCCGCTCTGCAAGGTCTTGCAGGTCGCCCCATCGGCATATCGAAGGCACGCTGCGCAACAGCGAGAGCCCCACAAGCGCTGCGCCCGGGCGCAGCGCGACGAGATGCTAATGCCACAGATTGAACGTGTCTGGCAGGCCAACATGCAGGTCTATGGTGCCGACAAGGTGTGGCGGCAACTGGCCCGCGAAGGCGTGTCTGTGGCTCGCTGCACGGTCGAGCGCTTGATGCGCAAGCTCGGGCTGCGCGGTGTGATGCGTGGCAAGGTCGTGCGCACCACCATCAGTGATGCCAAGGCACCTTGCCCGCTGGACCGCGTGAACCGGCAGTTCCGGGCCGAGCGGCCCAACCAGCTTTGGGTCAGCGACTTCACCTATGTCTCGACCTGGCAGGGCTGGCTCTATGTGGCCTTTGTCATCGACGTGTTTGCCCGACGCATCGTGGGTTGGCGGGTGAGCAGTTCAATGCGTACGGACTTCGTGCTCGATGCGCTGGAGCAGGCCCTGTACGCCCGGCAGCCAGAGCGCGATGGAAGCCTGATATGCCACAGCGACAGGGGCTCTCAATACGTCAGCATCCGATACTCCGAACGGCTGGCTGAGGCCGGCATCGAGCCGTCTGTGGGCAGCAAGGGCGACAGCTACGACAACGCCTTGGCAGAGACCATCAACGGGCTCTACAAGGCCGAGTTGATTCACCGTCGAGCGCCATGGAAGACCAAGGAGGCGGTGGAGCTGGCGACCCTTGAATGGGTGTCCTGGTTCAACCACCATCGCCTGCTCGAACCCATCGGGTACATACCGCCAGCAGAGGCTGAGGCAAACTACTACCGGCAACTCGCCAGTCAGAACACCGAGGTGGTGGCCTGACTTAAACCAAACAGCCTCCGCGAATCCCGGGGCGATTCAGCGCTCGTACGCCCACTTGTCCATCACCTTGGAGATGAACTCGCTGCCATTGTCAGACTTGATCGTGCGCGGCAGCCCTCGCTCCTGTGTGATCGCCGTGAGCACACGCACGACGTCCTCACCCTTGAGGCTTTGACCAACGTCGATGGCAAGGCTCTCGCGCGTGAACAGATCGACAACAGTGAGCATGCGCAGCTTGCGACCATCGAAGAGCGCATCGGCCACGAAATCCATGCTCCAGATCTCATTGATCGCGTGGGCAAGATGCTTCGGTTGCCTGAGCTTGGCGGCCTTGTTGCGCCGAGGGCGCTTGAGGCGCAGCGACAGTCCCTCCTCACGGTAGAGGCGATACACCCGTTTCACGTTGTCCATGTGGCCCTCTCTGCGCAACATCACATGCACCCGGCGATAGCCGTAGTGCACTCGCGTGTCGGTGATCTCCTTGATGCGCGCTTTGAGCAAACCCTCGTCCTTGCGTTGCGAGACGTAGAGATAGGTCGAGGCCGACATCTTCACCACGCGCAAAGCATTGCGCTGGCTGCAACCAAAGCGTTGCATCAACTCGGGCACCAACTCGCGGCGCTGGGAAGGCCTCAAAGCTTTTTTGCGACCACCGCCTGCAGCATCGCCTTGTCCAGGCTCAGGTCGGCCACGATCTGCTTGAGCTTGCGGTTCTCTTCTTCGAGTTGGCGCAACCGCCTCAGCTCAGACGGGCCGACACCGCCGTAACGCTTCTTCCACACATAAAACGTCGCGTCGCTGATGCCCATCTTGCGACAGACCTCCTCAACCCGCGTTCCCAGCTCGGCTTGCTTGAGGGCAAAGGCGATCTGCTCCTCGGTGAACTTGCTCTTCTTCACGACATGCTCCTGCCCACTTGGGGCCTTCATCATGGCGGTTCTCTCTGTAACCGAACGGTTCGAAATCCGGGGACAGAGTCAACGGCAAACAGAAGGCCCAGGATGCTGAGATAGCGCGGCTACGCAAGGACGTGGCCAAGCTCAAGATGGAGCGCGACATCCTGAAAAAAGCCGCGGCCTACTTCGCGAAGGAGTCGATGTGAAGTTCGGCTTCGTGGCGAAACACCGAGGGGCCTGGCTGGTCAATCTGATGTGCGGGGCGCTCGGTGTCTCGCGGGGCGGCTTCTACGCCTGGCTCACGCGGCCCAGGAGCCGACGCAGCCTTAGCGACGAGGTGCTGGGCGCGCAGGTGCGTCAGAGCTTCGTGCGCAGCGACCGCACCTATGGCGCACGACGCGTGTGGCACGACGTTCTGGCGCAAGGCCTGGCTTGTGGCCTGCACCGCATCGAGCGGCTCATGCGAGAGCAGGCACTGCGTGCTCGGCCCCGACGACGCGGACTGCCCAAGGACCGTGGCGTGCGCAGCGCAATAGCCGACAACGTGCTGGACCGCCAGTTCCAGGCCGACGGCCCGAACCAGAAGTGGGTGGCCGATTTCACCTATATCTGGACAGCCGAGGGTTGGCTGTATGTGGCGGCGGTGCTGGACCTGTACTCCCGTCGCATCGTGGGATGGTCGATGCAGGAGAGCATGACCTCGCAGCTCGTGGTGGACGCGCTGATGATGGCAGTGTGGCGCCGGGGCAAGCCCGTGGCCCTGCTGCACCACTCCGACCAGGGCAGCCAGTACACCAGCGAGCACTTCCAGAAGCTGCTGGATGAACAGGGCATCACTTGCAGCATGAGCCGGGCCGGTGAGGTCTGGGACAACTCGGCCATGGAGAGCTTCTTCAGTTCGCTCAAGACCGAGCGCATAGCCCGCAAGGTGTATCGGACGCGAGGGCCGGCCCGCTCAGACGTGTTCGACTACATCGAGTGCTTCTACAACCCGACGCGTCGGCATTCGACACTCGGCTATCTCAGTCCCGTACAGTTCGAACAAGCTCAAGATGGACTGCCCCCGGTCTAGTAGACAAACCGTCGCCTCAAGCCGAAGCGCGTTCAAACGCTTCGGGACTGACGCCGCCCAGGTGGCTGTGGCGGCGGGTTCGGTTGTAGAACGCTTCGATGTAGTCGAAGACATCGGAGCGTGCCAGGTCCCTGGTCTTGTAAATGCGCTTCTGGATGCGCTCTTTCTTCAGGCTGCTGAAGAAGGACTCGGCAACGGCATTGTCCCAGCAGTTCCCCCGTCTGCTCATGCTCGGCTCGAGGTCGTGGGCTGAACAAAACCGCTTGAAGTCGTCACTTCCGTACTGGCTGCCCTGGTCGCTGTGCACAATGACCCGCTGTTGGGGCTTTCGACGCCACACGGCCATCAGCACAGCGTCCAACGCGAGCTCTCTGCTCAACGAGGGCTTCATGGACCAGCCCACTACCTTGCGGGCGTAGAGGTCCAAGACCACCGCCAGATACAGCCAGCCTTGCCAGGTCCGGATGTAGGTGATGTCGGTGACCCAGACCTTGTTGGGCGCGTCCACCGTGAATTCGCGTTGCAGGTGGTTTGGCGCAATGAGGGAGGGTCTTCCTGCAATCGATCGAGGCTTCTTGTAGCCACGCACAGCCTTGATCTTGTGGCGCTGCATGAGGCGCTCCACACGATGCAGGCCGCAGGTTTCACCCGCCTCGCGAAGATCTGCAAACACCCGCCGAGCACCATAGACGCCGTGACTTGCTGCGTATGAATTTCGAATCATTTCAAGCAGCCGAGCGTCGTCTTTGGCCCGCTCGGACTGCGGGCATTGCAGCCATGCATAGAAGCCTGCGCGCGCCACCTGCAGCACCCTGCACATCAGGCTCAGGGCAAATTCATGACGATGTTCGATCATGAAGCGGTACTTCACTCGGGCTCCCTGGCAAAGTACCGCGCGGCTTTTTTTAGTAGGTCGCGCTCCTCTTCAATGCGGCGCATCTGGGCACGCAGCCGAAGAATTTCGCTCTTGGCCTCCAGCAACTCCTTGGATTGCTGCTCGGACTTGTCTGGCGCAACGGCCTTGACCCACTTGTACAGACTGTGTGCTGACACGCCTAAACGGGCGGCCACATCGGGCACGGTGTAACCGCGTTCGACGACCTGTTTGACTGCCTCTTCCTTGAATTCTGGTGAAAACCTTTGGGTGCTCATCGCACTTCCTCCTATGCTCAAAGGATAGGCGGGGTTTGTCTACCGGACCAGGGGCAGTCCAAGAAGCTTAGGTCGGTGTCAACGCAACCGGCAGCAGCCCACAGGTCCATCCCCCGTTAGACAGGACCGCGCTCAGGCTTCGGCTGCCGGCTGGCTGGCAGCCTTGCGCATCAGTTCGATGAAGCGCTTGGCGCCCAGGCCCATGGGCCTATCGATGTGCCACACCACATCGACCCAGACGCGCAGCTCGTTGCTGATGTTGTTGAAACGGATTTCCACCAGGCTCCCCGATGACACCAGCGGTTCGACCAGGCTGCGCGGCAAATACGCCCAGCCCAGACCCGCCTGCACCAGCCGCAGTGTGGCCAGGTGGCTGTCGGTGCGCCAGATATGGCGCGCCAGCAGCAGGCGCGGGTCGCGTCCTTTCGGGTCGCGGCTCACCACCGCAATCTGGCGGATGTCGATCAGGTCGTTGAGTTGAAATGCGCCTTGGCGTGCCTGCGCTTCGGGGTGCGATGGGGAAATGACGGCGACCAGGGTCTCCAGGCCGAGCTCCTGGAAGCCCTCGCGTTCGTCGGTACCGGGCCGCTCGAACACGAGCGCCAGATGCGCATCGCCCGCGTGCAGCATGCGCAGCGCATCGGACTGCGGCGCGGACAACACCTCCACGATCAAGGCTGGGAACTCCGACGCCAGTACCGCCAGCGGCTCGCTCCATGGCGCCGACAGCAATTCGGGCGCGATGGCGACCGTGAGCTGACGCTCTAACCCCTGGTGCAAGCCCTCGGCGTGGGCCTGCAGCTGGCGCAACTGGCTGGCGAGTTGGCGCGCTTGCGGCTCCAGCGCGCGCGCCACATCGGTGGGTTTCGGTTCGCGCGAACTGCGGTCGAACAGTTCCAGGTCCAGCTCGGCTTCCAGGTTGGCGATCGTCATGCTTACCGCCGACGGCACGCGGCCCAGCAAGCGTGCCGCGGCTGAGAACGAGCCGCTGTCGAGCACGGCGAGAAACACGCGGACGTTGTCGCTGGAAAAAGCCATGGGTGGCAAATTATCAGAAATTCTGAAATCTTCTGACTTTTTTCATCAGAAAACCCGTCTTAACATGCCGCCATTGCCCACCTGAGCGGTGGGGTCGCTGCTTTTTCGAGAAAGTCCGCAATGCAAGGCATCAAACGCAAAGTCGTCTACATCACCCTTTACGAAATCATCGCCATTGCCATGTCCACTGCCGGTCTGGCGCTGTTGTCGGGCAGTGAAATGGGTCATGCGAGCGTGGCCGCTGTGGCGGCTTCGGCCATCGCAGTTGTCTGGAACCTGGTGTTCAACACTTTGTTCGAGCGCTGGGAGTCCCGCCAGACCAAGAAGGGCCGTGGCTTCTGGCGCCGCGTCGCGCACGCGGTGGGCTTCGAAGGAGGCTTGGTCGTCACGCTGGTGCCGCTGTTCGCCTGGTGGCTGGAGATCTCGCTCTGGCAGGCCTTCGTGCTCGATCTTGGCCTGATCGTGTTTTTTCTGATCTACACATACGTGTTCAATCTGCTGTTCGATCGCGTCTTCGGCCTGCCTGCCTCGGCCCAGGCGCCCTCGATGGCTTGATCGGTCGTGCGGCCAGTCGGTGTTCGGGCGCGGGCACCAGGCTGTGCCAAGGGATGAGGCCAGCGCCTCGAACAGCAAGATAAAGGCCCACCCGGCGCTAACGGGTGGGCCTTTGCTTTTATGGGTGTGCGCTGGATAGAGGGCTTACTTCAGTGTGATCGTCACATCGATGTTGCCGCGTGTGGCGTTGGAGTAGGGGCATACCTTGTGCGCGGTGTCCACCAGATCCTGTGCCACGGCGCGGTCCACGCCGGGCAGGCTCACGGCCAGGCGGGCCGCGATGCCGAAGCCGGCCGGGATCGGGCCGATGTCGACTTCGGCGTCGATCGATGCGTCGGCCGGCACGGCCACCTTCTTCATGCCGGCCACGTGCTTGAGCGCCCCCATGAAGCAGGCGGAGTAGCCGGCGGCGAACAGCTGTTCGGGGTTGGTCGCGTTGCCCGCGCCGCCCATGGCCTTGGGTGGGGAGAGCTTCACGTCGAGCAGGCCGTCGTCGCTGCGCGAAGCGCCTTCGCGGCCACCGGTGGTGTGGGCGCGCGCGGTGTACAGAACTTTGTCGAGGGAGGTGGGCATGGTCAAACTCCTGGTGGTGGGTGCTTGTGAGAAGCGGGGTTGAGAAAGGTCGAAAGAGAACGGCAGTCAGGTGCTCAGGCGGTCGCGCAGGGCCCGCACTTGCTGCGTCAAGGCCATGGCTTCGGACACCTCGCATTGCGAGGCTTCCAATACGCATGCCGGAATGCGCGTGGCACGGCCCTTGAGTTTGCGCCCGGCGGCGGTGAGGCGGATCAACACGCGGCGTTCGTCTTCCACGTCGCGCAGGCGCGTCACGAGATCGGCGGCTTCGAGTCGCTTGAGCAAGGGGGTGAGCGTGCCCGAATCGAGGTACAGGCGCTCGCCGAGTTCCGATACCGTCACGCCGTCCTGCTCCCACAGCACCAGCATGGCGAGGTACTGTGGGTAGGTAAGCCCGATGCCTTCCAGCAATGGCTTGTACAGCTTGGTCATGGCCAGCGAAGCCGAGTACAGGGCGAAGCAGAGCTGGTGGTCTAGTTGCAGGGCCTGATCGCTGTAGATGCGCGCGGTGTTCATGGGATGGGAGTCTATCGATCAATTAAATTGTGTGCAATTTAAACGTGAACAACCATTTTCCGAACATAGCCTTTGATGCGTGGACAGTCAGGGTGTGCGTGTTCGGCCCCGGCGCACCTGTGCAGCGGAGACCTGTTGCATCGACAGCAGGATGATGTGGATCATGCCCGCCGCCAGGCGCGCGGGCCATGAGCCGCTGGTGGGGGCCACGGACGAGGGCGCCAGTGCACGGGCGCTCTGGTCGAACCCCAGTTGCTTCAGGGCGCGCCGCTCTGCCGTGCTCAAAGGCTCTACGCCGCCCGGAAGCACCAGTTGCAGGGTGCGGACACCACGCCCGTGCAATGCGGTGGCCAGGGCCACGAGGTCGGCGCGCCGCGGGTGCCACAGCAAGGCTTCGCGCTCACGCCGCACCGCGCCGAAGAGCAACAGGGCGTGGTCTGCGCAGGGCAGGCCTTCGCTCCAGCGGTGGGCGTCGAGCACGGCGTTGTCCATGCCAGCGGGCATGCGCAAAAACCGGCGCGTCGTGAGAAGGGTCGTGCGCTGGATACCGTGGTGGGTGAGCAATTCGCGCAGCAGGGCCGGGTGGGCCGTGCCCGCCACCACCGCGTGACGCCCTTTCGCCATGGGGCGCATCAGGCCGCGAATGGCGCGGCCAGCGCGAACCACACGCCCAGCGCCACCGCGATGATGAAGGCGCCGTCCAGCAAGCCCGCGAGCAGGAAGACCTTGGGCTGCAGGGCTTCCATCATCTCGGGTTGCCGCGCCGAGGCTTCGAGGTACCGGCTGGCCATGATGCCGATGCCGATGCAGGAACCGAGGGCACCCAGGCCGATCATGTGCCCGACGGCCAGGGGGAGTGTGCTGAGGTCTGTCATGTGAAGCTCCTTGTTGTCGATGGCCTCACTGTGCCTGCGCGGTCGCACGACATCCATGACCCGGGACGTCATGAGAAGGTTGACAGCCGGGGGCGGCGCCCTGTTCTACACTGCGGCGGTTGCCCATGGAGGGACCTCTCACCCGTTTCCCCGTGCTGGAAGACTCCACGTGACCCTGTCGGTATTGCAGTTCTTCATCGATATCCGGATCCTCTCCGCGATCCTGATCGCCATGCTGGGCGCGACTTTCCTGGCCTATGCCAGTGCTCGCTCCTGGCCCTATGTGAAGTGGCTGGCGGGGTCGGCGGTGTTGTTCGGCACGACGCAGTGCAGCATCGGCTCATTGGTGGCGCTGGGCTGGCTCAGTGACGACGCGGCCGGCCCGGTGGGTTCCTTGTTGGGGCTGTTGGCGATGGCGGCCATGCTGGCCGGGCTGAACGCCAGTTTCTCGCGGCAGCAGAAGGTGTCGCCGCTGCAGGTGTTCCTGTCCGTCGTGGTGTGCGCGCCGCTGATGGTGTTGGCCATGAGCGTGCTGCTGAACGGCTGGGCTTTCGCCGGTCCGATGACGATTGCCGCGATCTTCGTAGCGACATCCATCTGGCTGGTCTCGGTGTGGTGGCGCGAGCGCTGGACCGGGCAGATCGTGCTGGCGGTGCTGTTTCTCGGGTATCCGCTGCTGCTGGTGGTCGCCATGGCCACCGACATGGGGTTGCTGAACTTCCGCAAACTCACGCCCTTGCCCATCAGCATCGCGTACGTGTTCGTCATGACCCTGATCCAGCAACGCGAATCGAAAGTCATCGCGCGCGAACTTCGGGAGCGCGTGAAGGCCGAGCAGGCCTTGCAGCAGCTGACCGACTCGCTGGAAGACAGCGTGCGCAGTCGCACGCAGCAACTGGAAGAAATGGTGCGGGGCCTGCGTTCGTTTGCCGGCATGGTGTCGCACGACTTGAGCGGTCCGTTGCGCAACACCGCAGGCCTGGCCGAGGCGGCGCTGGCGGAATACCACGCGGGTCGTCCGGCCGACGCGCAACATTGTCTGGAGAGAATCCGCATCGAGGCGATGCGCGCCTCGACCATGGTCAACAACCTGCTCAACCTCGCCCGCGTGGACCACGGTCCACCCGAACTCTCGCCAGTGGACATGCAGGCCCTGGTGCAGGAGTGCCTGGGTTCGTTGGCTTTGCAGTATCCGCAAGCGGCACAGGCGGTAAGCGCGCACCCCATGCCGGTGGTGCAGGCAGAAGCGAGCCTCATGCAGCATGTGGTGATGAACCTCGTGGGCAATGCCCTGAAGTTCGGCGCCGGTGACGGCGGCTTGCGTGTGCAGCTCGATGTGGCCCGCGAAGGGCCATTCTGGCGCTTCACGGTGTCGGACAACGGTCCAGGCTTCGACCCGGCCAAGTCGGGCGAATTGTTCCAGCCGTTCTCGCGCCTGGACGAGCGCAAGGTCGGGGGCACGGGCCTGGGCCTGACGGTGGTCAAGCGCGTGGTCGAGTGGCATGGTGGCTCGGTGGGTGCGGCTTGCGAGCCAGGACAGGGCGCGCGCTTCTGGTGGACCTTGCCCGCAGAGTCTGGCCCGATGCTGCCGGCCTGACCGGTCAGCCGCGAGCCGTCTTCAACCGCATCTGGTTGGGCAGCGGCATTGATCGACGCATCACGTCCTCGGCCAGCCAGAGCGCGGAGCGGCGCGCACGTTCGGCGACCATGGGCAGGGGCATCTGCTGGTAGTCGTCATTGAAGACTTCGAAGCTGTAGTCCCCCGCGTAACCGAGCGCGTCGAGCTTGAGCACCAGTTCGGCGAGCTGCTCGCTGTGCACGCCCTCGCCGGGGAAGACGCGGAAGGTGCGCGCGGTGGTCATGCGTTCTTCGAACGTCCGGGTCTCTTGCCACATGAAGTCGGCCAGCTGCACCAGAAAGATTTTTGAGGGGTCGAGGTAGTCGATTTCTTCCAGCGACGTCTTGGCCGCGAAGATGTGGAACGAGTCGATGCCCAACCCCAGGTTGGGGCAGTCGGCGCGGCAGACCACGTCCCACGCGGTGGTGAATTCGTTGACGGTGCGCCCCCAGGACAAGCCTTCGTAGGCGATGCGGATGCCGAAGGGAATGGCCAGCATGGCGAGCTTGCGCAGGTCGCGCGCGATGTGGTCGAGGTCTTGCGTGGCGTGCACCGACGTCGAGGAGCACGCGAGCAAGACCTCGCAGCCCAGCGCCGCGCACATCTCCAGCATGCTCTTGGCGATGTCGATCTTGTAGTGGTGCAGGTGGCCGGACAGACCTTCGAAATCGCGCAGCACCTGAAAGCCCGTGCCGCGAAGGCCGCTGTCTTTCACGGCCTGCACAGCGGCGTTCAGTCCACCGGGGTGGCCGACGAGGTCGTTGGCCTTGAGCATGACCTGCGTGAACCCGGCCTCGCGCATGGCCGCGAGCTTCGCTTCCAGTGGACCGGCAAGGGTGATGGTGTCCATGCCGAAGCCGCTCAGGGCTTCGATCTCGGCGCGGTTCGGTGTGGCCATGGCGTCAAGCCTTTTCGCTGTGGACCAGCTCGAACACCACCGAGCCCAGGTAGGTCTTGCTGATCGCGCCGCGCTGTTCGGTATGGGCTGCCTGGGTCTCGACGAACTCCACCCCCAGCGCGCGCAGGGCTTTCACCGCTTCGAGCACATCGGGCACGCCCAGGCCGATGCGCTGCAGGCGCTCGTCGACGTCGACCACGTTCACCTCGGGCTCGATCAGCTGCAGCATGAAGCTTTGCGCGGGGTTCACCGAGGGCGTGCGCAGCAAGGTGCCCTTGGGCATGATGCCGAAGCGCTGCTCGTCGGGAATCAGCTCGGTGCCGAAGAGCTCGTTGTAGAACGCGATCCAGTCGTTGCTGCGGCCTGGCCCGATGTATTGCACGACACCGAAGAAGTGGATGCCCGCGGTGGCTGGCGGGCGTTGGTCCACCGAGGGAATGGGCACGAAGTCCACGTCGTAGATCGAGAACTCCTGGTAGCGGTCCACGAAGTAGATGCGGCTGCCGCCCGCGCCATGGATCGCCGGAATGTTGAGCTCCATGACCTCGGCATGTGTCGGCACCGCCCAGGCACCGCGCTCCAGCACATAGTGGTAAGCGGCGCGCGCGTCGCGCACGCGCAGCGCCATGGCCGAGATGGCCGGCGTCTCGCTGCCGTGGCCCGCGCCCAGCGCGTCCACCGGGTTGGCGTTCACCACGATGTTGAGGCCGCCCTGGCGGTACAGCAGCACCTCGCGCGAGCGGTGCCGCGCCACCGGGCGAAAGCCCATCGTCTCCAGCACCTGACCCAGGGCCTGGGGCTTGGCGGTGGCGTATTCGATGAATTCGATGCCGTCCAGGCCCAGCGGGTTGGCCGCATCGCTGAACGAGGCCTGCAAGGGTTCTCGGTCTGCCTGCGGGTTGAGCAGGAAATCACTCATCACGGGTCTCCACGGTTCTTGGGAAGGGTGAAGGAAATATAGGCCAGTGCGCGGCGGCAATCGCGATGCCGTTGCTCAGGACGTTACGATCATTGATCCAATGTGAACGATCATCGCACGCCATGGGCGCATCCCGACCTTTGATTTCCGCTATGGCAACCCCCGGAGGCGGCGCCGAGCTGGACCGCCGCGACTGGATCGCCGGGCTGGAGAAGGGCTTGTCGATCATCGAGGTGTTCGATGCCGAGCACCCGCGCCTGACGGCCACCCAGGTCGCCGCGCGCTGTGGCATGACGCGCACGGCGGCTCGGCGCCACTTGCTCACGCTGGCGCACATGGGCTACATGGACACCGATGGCAAGCTGTACTGGCTGGCACCCCGCATCCTGCGCCTGGGCCAGGCCTATCTGGAGTCGGCGCGTCTGCCGCGCGCCGTGCAGCCCTACCTGCAGCGCGTGACCGCCGGCACGGGCGAGACCGCGTTTGCCGCGGTGCTGGCCCGTGACGAAGTCGTGTACATCGCGCGCAGTGGCACCCACCGCCACTTCAACACCGGTTACATGCTGGGTTCGCGCGTGCAGGCGCACCTGACGGCCGCGGGCCTGGCGATTCTGGGCGCAATGGGCAGCGCCTTTTCGGATCCCTGGCTCCAGCGCCAGATCTTGCGCCCTTTCACCTCCCACTCCGTGATCGACAAGGACGTGTTGCGCCAGTCGATCGCCCATACACGCGAACGGGGATGGGCGATTTCCGAGCAGCAGCTGGAGGTGAACTTCCGCGGCATTGCCGTGCCGCTGTACGACCACAACGACGCGCTGCTGGGCGCGTTGAGCGTGACCATGCCGATGAACAACGAGTCGACCGAGGTCGCGGTCAAGCGCATCCTGCCGGTGCTGCAGGACACGGCGCGCGCGATGCGGCCTATGCTCTGAACTTTTCCCTCCTCCTGTCTGCGAGAAAGCGAACATGAACCGTCCGGTCACGATCTACCACAACCCCCGGTGCGGCACCTCGCGCAACACCTTGGCGCTGCTGCGCGAGCGCGGCATCGAGCCCGAGGTGATCGAGTACCTGAAGACGCCACCTTCGCGCGACACGCTGCTCCAGGTCATTGCCGCCACGGGCCAAGCCGTGATCGACATCGTGCGCCGCAAGGAGCCCTTGTTCGTCGAGCTGGGGCTGGATGCACCGGGTGCCACGGACGCGCAACTCGTCGATGCGATGCTGGCCCATCCCATTCTGATGAACCGGCCCATCGTGGTCACGTCCAAGGGTGCGCGCCTGTGCCGGCCCGCCGAGCTCGTGCTCGATCTCGTGGCCTGAGAGCATCGTGAAGGACTTTCAAGACATGCGTTTCCTTGCCGCCACTTCCCCGTTGCGTCGCCTGTGTGTTCTCGCGTTGGTGGCGCTGTCCCTGGCCGGTTGCGGCAAGACCGACCCCAAGACCGCCCTCGATGCCGCCGTGCAGCAACTGCAAGACAACCTGGAGGCCAGGAAGGCCAGCGCGGTCATGGACCAGCTGCACCCGAATTTCCAGGCTGGCGAGGGCATGGGCCGCGAATGGGCCCAGCGCACCATGACCTTGACCTTCATGCGCTACGCCACCATCAAGATCCTGGCTGTTTCGCGCAACAGCCGCATCGACAGCGGTACTTCGCAGGTCGGCCACACCGAGGCGAAGGTGGTGGTGACCGGGGCTCAGGGCCTCATCCCCGAACGCGCGCAGCCTTATGCCGTGCGGCTGCAGTGGCGCCTGGAGGGCGACGGCTGGAAGCTGCTCGAGCTGCACTGGGAGTGAATCTCCGAGGCCCGGGTCGGACGGGGCCTACAGACGCCCTGCACGGGCCTTCCTAGCATGGGACTTCCAGAGGCGGCGACCCTTCATGGCGCCACTTCGTTTCAGGAGGTCACACCATGTCAACATCTTTCTCGGTCCATTCGCGCACCTGGCTGGCCACGGCGGTTTTCGCGGTCTGCCTGCCCGCTGCCTGGGCCGTCACACCCTCGGAGAAGGCGGCCATCGAAGCGGCCTACAAAAGCGACCGCGCCGCCTGCCAGGCGCTCAGCCCCAACCAGGACCGCACCAGTTGCCTGCGCGATGCCGGCGCCCACCGTGCGCAAGCCTTGCGCCAGGGCCTGCGCGGCCCAACGGCTGCCGAACTGGAGCGCAACGCGTTGCAGCGCTGCAAGGCGCATCCACCGGCCGACCAAGCGCGCTGCGAGCGCATGGCGCGCGGTGAGGGCCAGGTGTCGGGCTCGGTGGCCGCTGGCGGCACCATCCGGGAACTCGTGACGCAAGAGCCCTTGCCGCCCATGCCCGCGCCACCGCCTCCGATGCCCTCCACGCCGATGGAGCCCACGCCACCGGCGGCGCCTCTGTCTTCGCCCTTGCCGCCCCCCGCGCCACGCATGCCGGGCGGGTGAGCGTTCTCAGAGGTTGAGCGTTTTTTTGGGGTGGTGAGCGGGGATGAGAAAAAGACTCTCAGCCTCTCAGAGCCAGTATTCCCAGGCGCGTGCAAAGAGCTCCTTGGCACGCAGCAGCAGTCCGCGGCGCGTCCACTCGTGCAAGGTGATCTGTTTGGACTCGGCCAGGTCCGCGTTGAACAGCTTTTGCAGCTGATCACCGAACTCGGTGCCCAGCACCACCGCGTTCACCTCGTAGTTGTGCAGGAAGCTGCGCCAGTCCAGGTTGGTCGAGCCGATGGTGGACCATACGCCATCGATCAAGCCGGCCTTGGTGTGCAGGATCACGCCCTGTCGTTCGTAGATCTTCACGCCCGCCTTGAGCAACTGCGTGTAGTAGTTGCGCCCTGCATGAAAGATCAGCCACGAGTCGGTCTTGCTGGGCAGGATCAGGCGCACGTCGACGCCGCGTGCCGCGGCATCCTGCAGGGCTTCGAGCAATTGCGGATCGGGTGCGAAATAGGCGTTGGTCAGGTACACCGTCGATTCGGCGCTGCCGATCGCGGACAGCAGCGTGGCGTAGATCTGGCTGTAGTTGTCCTGAGGCGAACTGGCGATGGCGCGCACCACATGGCGGCCGGCCAGATCTGGCGTCGGGTAGAAATCGCGCTCGGTATAAGCCTCGCCCTTCTGGGTTTTCCAGGTGTCGAGGAACATCTTCTGGAATTCGGCCACCACCGGTCCCTGCAACTGGATATGCGTATCGCGCCAGGGTGTGTCATCCGTCTTGCCGTCGCCCGTGCCGCTACGGCCACCTGAGGCGAAGGACCCGCTGGAATACACCCCGCTGATGTTGATACCGCCGAGGAACGCGATGCGCCCGTCGACGATGAGCAGCTTGCGGTGGTCGCGCTCGTTGAGCTCCCAAGTGGTGCGCGCCAGCGCCGGATTGAGCGGGTTGAACTCCAGCACCCGAATGCCCGTGTCCGTGAGCCGCTGGAAGAACGCGTCGGGCGTGCGCAGCGTGCCCACGCTGTCGTGGATCAGCAGCACCTGAACGCCTTGCCGCTGCTTGGCGATCAGGGCGTTGGCGAACTGCTGGCCGATGTCGTCGTCGTCCAGGATGTAGGTTTCCAGGTGGATATGGTCCTTGGCCGCCTCGATCGCCGCGAGCATCGCGCGGTAGGTGGCGGGGCCGTCTTCCAGTAGCACCGCCTTGTTGCCCACCGTCAGCGGGCTGCCGACGACAGCCTCCTCCACCGCGAGGTGGCGCGACAGCACGTCGCTGCCCTGGCCGCTCGCGCGCAGGCGTTCCAGGATGGCCCGACTGCGCTCGGCCGACAGCGGGCCCTGGGAGCCCTCCAGCCGCACCGGCGGAGGGCGGCGCTCCAGGTCGGGCACCACGCGCGGCAGGCTTTTGCAGCCGACCAACCCGAGCACGAGCAGCAGGGCGGCCATCGTCTGGGCGATGACTTTCAACGGGCTGCGCAACGGGATCGGGATGTGGAGCCCTTTGTTGTGGGGAAACCGGGCGGCGGAAGGATAGGGCATGGATAAGTGCAAAAAAGTAAATTTAAAGATCTATAATTTTTGGCTTTTTCTTTAATTTATTAATACCTTATGGGGGTATCCATGTTTGTTCGCCATCTTGGTCTGGTTTCCATCCTCGCCTGTGTTTCGTTGTCGCTTTCTGCCTGTGGCGGCGGCGGCAACCCGCCAGAGGCTGTGCTGTCTGTGAGCGTGTCCGAATTGGCCTTGGCCGCGCGCCAACCGGCCGCGCTTCCCTCTGCCATTCCCGGCACGCCGCGCGTGCTGACCGTGACCAACACCAGCACCCATGTCACCGCACAGAACGTGGCACTGGACCCGGCCGTGGTGCTCCCTGCGGACACCACGGTCGTCGGCGATTGTGGCACCTTGGCCCCTCTGGAGAGTTGCTCGTTCACCGTGACGCCGGGGGCAGCCGCCACCACCGCGCCGGTGGCACTGCCCATCCGCGGCAGCAACACCAACACCGTCACACCCACCGTGCAGGTGCTGACATACGGCAGCCTGCACCAGGGTGGCTACGTGTTTGCCCTGGACGACACCACGCCCGACACCGGCAGCGTAGGGGGCAAGGTCATGGCCCGGCGAGAAGAGGCCGCCTACCCCGCATGGTCGACCAACGCCGATGCCATGGCCGGCGTCGACGAGTTGTCGGTGGCGCCCTGTGTGGGCGCCAGCGACGGTGCTTGCAACACGGCAACCGTGGTGAAGCACTACGAGGCCTTGCGCGACAGCCCGCTGGCCTACGCCGCCGGACGCTGCTCCGCCTTCATCGACGAAGGCTATGACGACTGGTACCTGCCATCGGTCTGCGAGATGGGCGTGGATGACAACGGCTCGGCATCCGGGTGCGGATCGCGCGCGGCTCCGCGGCAGCAGAACATCTTCCTGAATCTGGTGAAGAAGGGGTATGCCGACGCAATGGTCCCGAGTGTGTACTGGACGTCCACCGCATCGAGCACCGCGCCCGCGGGGCAGGCCCCCGCCTGGGTGCAGCAGTATTCAATTGGAGGGGATTCCAACCAACTTCGGTTCGACCGTGTCGGCTCGAGCATCCCGGTGCGTTGCGTGCGCGCCTTCCGCCCGTGAAAGAAGAGCAAGGCCGTTGGCGATGTTGCATTGAAGGTCGCACGCCGATGGCTCGCCAGCCTGGTGGTCGTGTTGGCCGCCTGCGGAGGCGGACGCGAAGGTGAGCGTGAAGGTGGGAGTGCCACGCCAACACGGTCAAGATGGACGTTCAGGTGTTGACGTATGGCAGCGTCTACCCGTCGGGTTATGTCTTTGCGCCGGACGACACCACGGCGAGCCGCCGCAGCGTGGGGGGCAATTCTCAGGTCATCACCGCCATCTATCCCCATGTGAACGCCGAGCATTGCGCGGCAGGGACCTTCACACGGCCCAAAGACGGCTACTCGGATGGGCACCTGCCGGCCAAGCGGTCTTTGCCGGTGTGCGATGCGCGCGGGCGCTCAGGCCTTGACGCGGCACGAACCCTCGACCCTCACGTCACCGGCGCCGGGTTGAACAACACCAGTTGGTTGTGCAGTTTCCATTGCTCGGCCCAGGTTTTCTTGCGACCGCTGGCCACGTCCAGCATCAGGCGGAACAACTCCCAGCCCACGTCCTCGATGCTGGCCTTGCCGTCGGCAATGGTGCCGGCGTTGACGTCCATCAGGTCGTGCCAGCGCCGTGCGAGATCGCTGCGCGTCGCCACCTTGATCACGGGCACCGCCGCCAATCCGTAGGGCGTGCCGCGGCCGGTGGTGAACACGTGCAGGTTCATGCCGGCGGCCAGTTGCAGCGTGCCGCAGATGAAGTCGCTTGCGGGCGTGGCGGCGTAGGTGAGGCCCTTGTGCCTGAGCTTGTCGCCGGGTGAAAGCACGTTCGAAATCGGCGCACTGCCCGATTTCACGATCGAGCCCATCGCCTTTTCCACGATGTTGGAGAGGCCGCCCTTCTTGTTGCCGGGCGTGGTGTTGGCACTGCGGTCCACCGAGCCGCGCTGGAGGTAGCTGTCGTACCAGGCCATCTCGCGCACCATGGCCTGGGCCACCTCGGGCGTGGTCGCGCGCGCGGTGAGCTGGGCGATGCCGTCGCGCACCTCGGTGGTCTCGGAGAACATCACGCTGGCGCCGGCGCGCACCAGCAGGTCGGTGCAGAAGCCCACGGCCGGATTGGCGGTCACGCCCGAGAAGGCGTCGCTGCCACCGCACTGCACGCCCACCACCAGCTCGCTGGCAGGCACGGTTTCGCGGCGGCGCGCGTTCAGGCGTTCCAGGTGCTCTTCGGCCTGGTGCAGGATGGCGTCGACCATGCTCATGAAGCCCACGTGCGCGTCATCTTGAAGACAGACCACATCGAGCCGGGTCTCGGCGCTGGTGCCCACGTCGGCCACGTTGCGCTCGTCGACCAGGGGAATCGAACCGGGCGGCAACAGGCGCTCGGGCTGCAGCTTCTCGCAGCCCAGGCTCACCACCATCACCTCGCCACCGAAGTTCGGGTTCAGGCTGATGTGGCGCAGCGTGCGGATCGGAATCACGGCGTCCGGCGCGTCGATGGCCACGCCACACCCGTAGCCGTGCTCCAGCGCCACCACGTCGTCCACGTTCGGAAACCGGGGCAGCAGTTCGGCCTTGATGCGCTGCACCGCGAACTCGGTGACGCCGGCCACGCACTGCACAGTCTGGGTGATGGCCAGGATGTTGCGCGTGCCGACCGAGCCGTCCGGGTTGCGGTAGCCCTCGAAGCTGTAGCCCTCCAGCGGCGGCTGGGGATCGGGTTTTGCCGTGGCCATGGGCAGGTTCTCCAGCCCGCGCGCGCTGGGGATCTGCAGCAGGCGTTCGTGCACCCAGCTGCCGGCCGCGATGTCGTCCAACGCATGGCCGATCGGGATGCCGTAGCGCAGCACCGGCGCGCCACGCGGCAGGTCCACCAGCGCCACCTTGTGTCCCTGCGGCACGCGCTCGCGCAGCACCAGGCCGCTCTCGGGAAGGGCGGTGCCCGCAGGCAGGCCGCCGTCGTTGGCCACGATGGCCACGTTGTCGGTGGCATGTATGCGGATGGTCAGCGGTGGGGCTGTGGTGGCTGGGGCCAGTGTCTCGGGCATGCGCATCTCCTATGATTCGGCGCGCGTCGCAGCCGTTTCAGGCTACGATCGCAATGTGTTTGGTACCGGTACCATTTTATGCCGCAAACGAAAGAATCCGACAACAACCGACGTTCGCGCAGGGGCAGCGGGGCGATCACCTTGCGCGACGTGGCCAAGCTGGCCGGCGTCGCGCCGATCACCGCGTCGCGCGTGCTCAACACGCCCGAGGCGGTGTCGGTGGACGTGCGGCAGAAGGTGCTGGACGCGGTGCAGAAGACCGGCTACGTGCCCAACCGCATGGCGGGCGGGCTGGCGTCTTCGCGCAGCCGGCTGATCGCGGCGGTGGTGCCGAGCACGGTGATGTCGGTGTTCATGGAGACGATCGAGTCGCTCAACGGCACGCTGTTCGACGCCGGCTACCAACTGATGCTGGGGCAGTCGAGCTATTCGGCCAGCCGCGAGGAGTCGTTGCTGGAGGCCATCATCGGCCGGCGGCCCGACGGGATTTTTCTCACCGGCATCCTGCATTCGAACAAGGGCCGCACGCGCTTGCTGGCGTCGGGCATTCCCGTGGTGGAGACCTGGGACCTCACGCCCGCGCCGATCGACATGCTGGTGGGTTTTTCGCACGCGGACATTGGCCGCGACGTGGCGAAATACCTGCTGAGCAAGGGGCGACGGCGGCTGGCGATGATTCGCGCGGACGACGAGCGCGCCGACCGACGGGCCAAGGCTTTTGCTGGGGAGGTGGCGCAAAGTGGCCTGGTGGATGTGCCGGTGCGCGTCATCAACGTGGGTGCCTCGCGCTCGATCCGCAGCGGGCGCGACGCGCTGGGGCAACTGCTGGAGCTGGACCCCGCGGTGGACGCGGTGTTCTGCAGTTCGGATTTGCTGGCCTCGGGCGTGGTGACGGAGGCGCGGGTGCGCGGCATCGATGTGCCGGGCCGGCTGTCCATCATCGGCTTTGGCGATGCGCCTTTCGTGGCCGACATGGAGCCCGCGCTGAGCACCGTGCACATCAATGGCGCGGACATCGGGCGCATCGCGGCGCAGCGCCTGATCGACCGGGCCGAGGGGCGTGAGGTGTTGGAGCGGGTGGTGGACGTGGGGTATTCCATCGTCGAACGGGATACGACTTAGTTTTTCTTCGGGCTCGGGCTCGGGCTCGGGTGCGGTGGTCTCCGGCCGGTCCGGTCATCGCCGTCAGGGGTGCCCGGCTCCGCGGGTGTCCCCCGCCCGGGGCTTCGCCCCGGTCTCCGCCTTTACCCCGCTGCGCCGGACACCCCTGCCAGCGATGACCTCGTTGGCACTCGTCAGGCATTCAGGGTGCAGGTCTGCAAACACGGCTTCGGCTCGGGTGGGCAGGGCGTTCTGCGCAGCGGGGTAAAAGAGGAGGGTCGGCGCAGCCGGCCCGGGGGACACCCGCGGAGCAGAGCGCCCTGTCCGCCCGAGCCCGCGAGGTCTACGCGCAAAAAAGAAATAAGCCGGAAAAACCCACCGGGGAAAAACCAGTTGACGTCGCAATTTGGTACCGGTACCATGCGCTCCAACTTCATTTGGTACCGGTACCAAATGGGGCTGCATCGCCACCCAAATCCACACCGACAGGAGACAAGACAGATGAAGAAGTTGCTGATTGCGCTCGGCGCGTCCATGACACTCACCGCCGCCCTGGCCTGGCCCGACAAGCCCGTCACCATCATCGTGCCCTTCCCGCCGGGTGGCTCCACCGACCTCATCGCCCGCACCCTCCAGCCCAAGCTGCAGGAAAAATTCGGCGGCACCTTCGTGGTGGACAACAAGCCCGGCGCCACCGGCACCATCGGCGCCACCCAGGTCGTGCGATCGGCACCCGATGGCCACACGCTGTTCGTGTCGTCCCTCGGCCCCTTCGTCATCGCGCCGCACCTCACCAAGGTCACCTACGACGCCACCAAGGACCTCGACTACATCACCGTCGCCGTGCAAGCGCCCAACGTGCTCGTGGTGCCCGCCGCCTCGCCGCACAAATCCATGGCAGACGTCATGGCCTACCAAAAGGCCAACCCCGGCAAGATGACCTTCGCGTCCTCCGGCAACGGCAGCAGCGACCACCTCACCGCCGAGCTGTATTGGCAGCAGACCAGCACCTCCGGCGTGCACGTGGCCTACAAGGGGGGCGGCCCGGTGATGACCGACCTGCTGGGCAACCAGGTGGACTCGTCCTTCATGAACATCAACACGGCCATGCCGCAGATCAAGGCCGGTAAGTTGCGCGCGCTCTCGATCACCAGCGCCCAGCGCTCGCCTTTGTTGCCCGACGTGCCTACGCTCAACGAACTCGGCATCAAGGACGCCAACGTGAACTCCTGGCAGGCCGTGGCCGGCCCCAAAGGCATGCCGGCGGATCTGAAGAACAAGCTGCAGGCTGCCATCAAGGACGCGCTCAACGACCCTGCAGTCAAACCCAAGCTGCTGGAACTGGGTTTCGAGATCGTGGCCAACACGCCCGAGCAGTTCACCGCCTTCCAGGCCGCGGAGTTCGCCCGCTGGAAGAAGCTGATCGAAACCCGAGGTATCAAGGCCGATTGATCGGCCTACCCCCGCCGCGCTGCGCGCGACCCCCTATACCAGGGGGCGCACTCTCGGACCGGCGGAGCCGGATCCTCGAGAGCCCTGGACGTTGGACCTCGCGCGCCGGCAATGCCCACTCTTTGAACCTCCGTATGTCCCAAGCCTCCACTCCACGCGTCACCGACCTGCGCGTCATCCCCGTCGCCGGGCGCGACAGCATGTTGCTCAACCTGAGCGGCGCGCACGCGCCGTTCTTCACGCGCAACCTGCTGATCCTTACCGACAGCGCGGGACGCACCGGGCTGGGTGAGGTGCCTGGCGGCGAGAAGATCCGCCAGACGCTGGAGGATGCGCGCGGGCTGGTGGTGGGCCAGCCCATCGGCGCGCACCAGCGCGTGCTGCAACGGTTGCAGACCCAGTTTGCCGACCGCGACGCGGGCGGCCGCGGGCTGCAGACCTTCGACTTGCGCACCACCATCCACGCCGTCACCGCGGTGGAGTCCGCGTTGCTCGATCTGCTGGGTCAGCATCTGGAGGTGCCCGTGGCCGCATTGCTCGGTGAAGGCCAGCAGCGCGACGCGGTCGAGATGCTGGGCTATCTCTTCTTTGTCGGTGACAAGAAGAAGACGGGCCTGCCGTACGCCAGCGAACCCGACGCCGACAACGCCTGGTGCCGCCTGCGCCACGAGAAAGCCATGACGCCCGAAGCCGTGGTGCGCCTGGCCGAAGCGGCGCGCGAACGCTATGGCTTCAACGACTTCAAACTCAAGGGCGGCGTGCTGCGCGGCGACGAAGAGGTCGACGCCGTCACCGCCTTGCACGAACGCTTCCCTGACGCCCGCGTCACGCTCGACCCGAACGGTGGCTGGTGGCTGAAAGACGCGATTCGCCTGGGCCAGCGCATGCGCGGTGTGGTCGCGTATGCCGAAGACCCCTGCGGCGCGGAAGACGGCTTCTCGGGCCGTGAGGTGATGGCCGAGTTTCGCCGCGCCACCGGCCTGCCCACGGCCACCAACATGATCGCCACCGACTGGCGCCAGCTCTCGCACGCGCTTTCGCTGCAAAGCGTGGACATCCCGCTGGCCGACCCGCACTTCTGGACCATGGCCGGCAGCGTGCGCGTGGCGCAAACCTGCCGCGACTGGGGGCTTACCTGGGGTTCGCACTCGAACAACCACTTCGACGTCTCGCTCGCCATGTTCACCCACGTCGGTGCTGCGGCGCCGGGCAAGGTCACCGCGATCGACACGCACTGGATCTGGCAGGACGGCCAGCGCCTGACCAAAGAGCCGCTGCAGATCGCGCGCGGCCACGTGCAGGTGCCGAAGAAGCCCGGCCTGGGCGTCGAACTCGACATGGCCGAGGTGGAGAAAGCGAATCGGCTGTATTGTGAGCACGGTCTGGGCGCCCGCGACGACGCGATGGCCATGCAGAGCCTGATCCCGAACTGGTCCTTCAACCCCAAGCGCCCGGCGATGGATCGGTAGCCCGAGACACAACAACAACGAGGAACACACTGTCATGAGACCGAATCGATTGCGCGAAATCTGGGCCGCTGGCGGCGCGGTGGCCAACGGCTGGCTGGCCATCCCCAACAGCTTTTCCGCCGAGACCATGGCGCACCAGGGCTGGGACTCGCTCACCGTCGATCTGCAACACGGCGTGGTCGACTACCAGACCATGGTGACCATGCTGCAAGCCATCTCCACCACCGACACCGTGCCCGTGGTGCGCGTGCCCTGGCTGGAACCCGGCATTCTCATGAAGACGCTGGATGCGGGCGCCTACGGCGTGATCTGCCCGATGGTCAACACGCGCGAGGACGCGGAAAAGCTCGTGGCCTATACGCACTACGCACCGCGCGGCACGCGCAGCTTCGGCCCGGTGCGCGCGTTGCTCTACGGCGGCGCCGACTATCCGCAGCACGCCAACGACACCATCGTCACCTTCGCCATGATCGAGACCGCGCAGGCGCTGGAGAACCTGGACGACATCCTGTCCACGCCCGGCCTGGATGCGATCTACATCGGCCCGTCCGACCTCTCGCTCGCGCTGGGCTGCACGCCCACCTTCGACGATCTCGACCCCAAGGCCGCACAGGCGGTGCAGCACATCCTGGCGCGTGCCAAGGCACACGGCCTGGTGGCCGGCATCCACAACGGCTCGCCCGAAGCGGCGGCGCGGCGCATCGCCATGGGTTTCCAGTTCGTCACCATCAGTTCGGACGCACGCCTGATCGCCGCGGGGTCGCAGCAGGTGCTGGCCACCTTGCGCGCCACGCAGCCGCGCAACGTGTCGGGCGGCTACTGAGTTTTGTTCTCTCTTTCTCCCAAGGACTCCACATGAAGATCGGATTCATCGGCCTGGGCATCATGGGCACGCCCATGGCCCTGCACCTCGCCAACGCCGGCCACCAGCTGTTCGTGCACACGCGCAGCCAGGTGCCCGAAGCCATTCAAGCCGCCGGCGCGACGCGTTGCGAGAACGCGGCGGCCGTTGCGCGCGAGGCCGAGGTGGTGTTCACCATGGTGCCCGACACGCCCGATGTGGAGGCCGTGCTGTTCGGTGAGAACGGCGTGGCCAAAGGATTGGCGGCCAGCGCAGCGGGCCCTGACGGCCGGGTCGGCAAGGTCGTGGTCGACATGAGCTCCATCTCGCCCATGGCCACCAAGGCCTTCGCCAAGTCGATCCAGGAGCTGGGTTGCGACTATGTCGACGCGCCGGTCTCCGGCGGCGAAGTCGGCGCCAAGGCGGCTTCGCTCACCATCATGTGCGGCGGTGAAGAGGCCGTGTTCGAGCGCGTGCGGCCGCTGTTGGAACTGATGGGCAAGAACATCACGCTGGTGGGGGGCGTGGGCGACGGTCAGACCACCAAGGTCGCCAACCAGATCATCGTGGCACTCAACATCGCCGCCGTCAGCGAAGCCCTGGTGTTCGCCAGCAAGGCTGGCGCGGACCCGGCCAAGGTGCGCCAGGCGCTGATGGGCGGCTTTGCCGCCAGCCGCATTCTCGAAGTGCACGGCGAGCGCATGATCAAACGCACCTTCAACCCGGGTTTCCGCATCAAGCTGCACCAGAAGGATTTGAACCTCGCGCTGCAAGGTGCCAAGGAACTCGGCGTGGGCCTGCCGCAAACCGCCAATGCCGCGCAACTCATGCAAGCTTGCGCTGCCAACGGCATGGGAGACCTGGACCACTCGGCCCTGGTCAAGGCGCTGGAGCTGATGGCGAACCACGAGGTGGCCCAGGGCTGAGGCCGGGCAGGCCGCCAAGCTGCGGGCCGCGCTCAAGCCGTTGGCCATGTCGGCCGCGATAGGTCCCTCCTGCGCTAGACGGCCTTGGCACGGTCCTGCGCCCCCGTGCGAAACCGCTCGAGACATTGCTGAATGAAAAACGCCACGGTGGGTGGGCTCGAACGGTTTTTCGGCGTGCAGGCGCCAATCGACCAGTAAGGCGTGGCACGCTTGCCGAAGTGGCCGATGGCCAGCCCCTCCATGTTCACGGTGCGCATCACCGACGAAGGCAGGATGCCGATGCCCAGCCCGGCAACGATCAGGCCGAGCACCGTGCCCACGTGTGCCACCTCAAATGCCGGTCGCAGCACGGCACCGTGCGCCAGGTACTGCGCGTCCAGCAGTTGCCGCACGCTGCTGTCCGTGCTGCGCACGATCAACTGGCAGGGGATGATGTCCTTCCACTGCAGGTTGCGCCGCCCGGCCAGCGGGTGGTGCGGCGCGCAAAGCACCACGAGCGGATCGCGAAACAGCAGTTGCTGTGCGAGGTCGTCGACGTCGCCGCGCATGGGCATCAGTGCGAGATCCGCGGCGCCCGAGCGCACCATGTCCACGCAACCCTGCGAGAGCACGTCGTGCACGCGCAGGCGGATGCGGGGGTGATCGGCCATGAAGCGCACGAGGATGTCGGGCAGCACACCCGCGGCCACCGAAGGGGCCACCGCGATGTTCAGCCGACCCTCCTGACCGGCCAGGATGTCCTGTATGTGCGTGAGCCCTTGTTCGACGTTGTCCATCAAGCCGGTGGCGATGGGCATGAAGGCCGTGCCCACCATCGACAAGGACACCGTGCGCGTGTCCCGATCGAACAGGCGCGCGCCCACGATGTCCTCCAGCCGCCGGATATTGGCGCTCAATGCGGGCTGTGACAGGTGGATCTGCTCGGCGGCCTGGCTGAAGCTCAGGGTGCGCGCGACGGCCAGAAAGGACTCGATCTGCTTGAGCGTGATGTTCATGTCTTTTATTCTATGAATGGATAGGTTTATCAAAAATAGAAATTTGGCAAATAAATGACGAGGCCATAGAGTTCCCATCGGCCTGCGATCGCGCAGGAAATCCAGACACAGGAGACAGAAAGATGGAGATGGATGGTCAGTCCCAAGGTTTGTTGAGGGGGCCCGAGGTGTGGAGCGGCCCGAGCCTGAGCGCGCGCACCGACTGGATCCAGCATCTGGAGCCGCGCGAGGTGGCCGAGATCGATGCCATGCTCGCCGCGCACCGGGGCAACACCACCGCGCTCACCGAGCTGACGCGCGAGGACTTCCCCATGCCGCATCTGGCGCGGCGCTTCGAGGCGGTGCGCCACGAACTCGAAGGCGGGCGCGGCTTCGCGTTGCTGCGCGGCCTGCCGGTGCAGCGCTACACCACCGAAGAGGCGCGCCGGATTTTCTGGGCCATGGCCGTGCACCTGGGCGACCCGCAAGGTCAGGACAAACAGGGCAACCGCATGCACTCGGTCACCAACACCGGCCTGCGCGTGGACAGCACCAGCTCGGTTCGCAGCTACCAGACCGACGACGAACTGACCTTTCACAACGATGGCGGGGACGCGTTCATGCTGTTGTGCCTGAAGGTCGCGAAGTCCGGCGGCATCAGCAAGCTGGTGAGCGTGGCCACGCTCTACAACGAGGTGATGCAGCGCCGGCCCGACCTCATCGACGTGCTGCAACAGCCCTTCCATTTCGATACGCGCGAACAACACCCCACGGGCTTGAAGGTGCAGACCTCGCCCATCTTCAACTTCTTCGAAGGCCGCCTGAGTGCGCTCTACAAACGCCGCTACTTGCTGGCCGCGCAGCGTTTTCCCGAAGTTCCCCGTCTCACACCGGAGCAGGAGCAGTCCGTGCAGTTGTTGGAAGACATCTGCAACGACCCCGCGGTACAGCTGAGCTTTTCCATGCAGCCCGGCGACCTGCAGATCGGCAACAACTATGCTGTGCTGCACGCACGCACCAAGTACGAGGACTTTGACGATCCCGTCGAGCGCCGTCACTTGCTGCGCGCCTGGCTCACCTTGCCCAATGGCCGGCCCTTGCCGCCACCCTTCGAGTTGACGCGCGAGTTCCGCGGGTCCTACCTGGCACGCCATGGCGAAACGGCGGCCACCGCCTGAGCGCCATTTCCCCACACCACAGAGACAACCGCGAGAACCCCCACCATGCGCCTGTTGCAAGCACTTCTTTCTGCGGTCCTGGTCGCCGCCGTGGCCGTGGCGAGCCCATTGGCCGCCGCGAGCGAACCGTACCCGAGCAGGGCCATTCAACTGATCGTTCCCTACACGCCTGGGGGCAACACCGATCTGCTGGGCCGCATCATTGCGCAGAAGCTCGGCGAATCCTGGAACCAGAGCGTGGTGGTGGAAAACCGCCCCGGCGCCGGTGGTACCACCGGCGTGACGCAGGTCGTGCGCGCCAAACCGGATGGCCACACGATGGTGCTCGCCGCGTTCGGCAACATCCTCGTGGCGCAGAGCCTGTACAAGAACCTCCCGTACGACCCCGCGACCGACCTGATCCCGGTGGTGCTGCTGGCCACGCCGCCCACCATCGTCACCGTCACGCCGAGCCTGCCGGTCAAGGACATCAAGGGCCTGATCGCCTACGCCAAGGCCAACCCCGGCAAGCTGAACTACGGCTCTTCGGGCGCGGGCACGTCGAACCACCTGTTCGGCGAGCTGTTCGCCTCCATGGCCGACGTGCGCATGACCCACGTGCCCTACAAGGGCAGCGGCCCTGCGATCACCGATCTGATGGCGGGCACCATCCAGCTCAACTTCGCGCCGCTGCCGCTGGTGCGCCAGCAGATCAAGGCCGGCAGCCTGCGCGCGCTGGCCGTGACAGGCTCGCAACGTTCGCCCGCGCTGCCCGATGTGCCCACCGTGGCCGAGGCGGGCCTGCCCGGTTATGAGGGCAACGGCTGGTTCGCGCTGATGGTGCCCAAGGGAACGCCCAAGGACGTGGTCACCAAGCTCAACGCCGAGGTCAACCGCATCCTGAAATCGCCGGACGTGCGCTCGGCATTGGAGACCGAGGGCGCGGATCCGATCGGCGGCACCACCGCCGACGCCGCGCGCTCGATGGAGCAAGGCATCGGCAAGTGGCGCGGTGTCGTGAGCAAGCTCGAGCTCAAGCTGGAGTAGCCAAAGCAAAGCTTCATCCTCTCCCGGTTGTTTCGCTCATCGAAACGGGCGTGCAGGTGCCTTGTGAGGCCTGCACCCCGCTTCTACAGTGCGCATCGACAACCCGGAGACAACATGAAGACCCCATCGCTCGGCCACCTCGGCCATAGCGGCCACCGCCAGCTCCCGGCCATGCGTGTCGACGCGCACGCCCACGTGTACGACCTGGCGCGGTATCCCTTCCACGGCACGCGCGGCTTCGACGCGAGCGACAACGAGGTGGGCACCGCCGAGCAGTTCGCCTGCGTGCTGGACGCACACGACTTCACCCATGGCCTGCTGATCAATCCGCTGGGCGGCTATGGCACCGACAACCGCTGCCTGCTCGACGTACTCGAACGCTACGAGGGCCGCTTCAAGGGTGTGGCCGTGGTGGCCCATGGCACATCCGAAGCCGAGTTCGCGCGCATGACGGCCGCCGGCATCGTCGGCCTGCGCTTCAACCTCAACTTTCCGACCAGCCCCACGCTCGACGCCGAAGGTGCGCAACGCACCCTGGCCCTGGCGCGCGAGCAGGGTTGGTTCGCGCAGGTGCACTACGAAGGCGAGACGCTGCTGCGCGCCTTGCCCATCCTGGAGCGCGCTGGCCTGCCCATTGTGGTCGACCACTGTGGCCGGCCCGATGCCCAGGCCGGGCTGGACCAGCCGGGCTTTCGCGCGTTGCTCGACCTGGGTCGGCGCAGCAACGCGGTGGTCAAGCTCTCGGGCGTGTTCCGCTTCGGCGGCGAGTTCCCCTACACCGCGGCAGACCCCTACGCCGCGGCCTTGATCGACGCCTTCGGCATCGATCGTTGCGTCTGGGGTTCGGACTGGCCTTACCTGCGCGCGAGCCACCGCGTGGACCACGCCACGCTGCTCGCGGCCTTGCACCGCTGGCTGCCCGACGAGGCCGACCGCCAGAAAGTGCTGGGCGACAACCCGGCGCGCATCTTCGGTTTCCAGCCGCTGGCCGCTTGAACACGCGCGGCCTTCTCTTTCCACACTCAGGAGACTCCATGACATCGATTTCCCGCCGCCGTCTGCTCACGGCAGCCACCGCCGCCACGGCCAGCTCGCTCCTGGCCGTTCCCGCTGTCGCCCAGGGCGACGCTTTCCCCAGCCGGCCGATCCGCGTCATCGTGCCCTACGCCGCCGGCGGCGCCGACAGCTACATCCGTCCGCTGCAGGACACCCTGAGCAAGAAGCACGGCATCACGCTGGTGATCGAGTCGATCGTCGGCGCGGGCGGCACTGTGGGCGCCAACCGCGTCAAGCGCGCGGCAGCCGATGGCTACACCTTGCTGTTCTGCGGCTCCGGCGCGCTCACCATCGCACCCAAGCTGCAGAACGACACGCTCTCGCCGGCCGACTTCGAACCGGTGATCAACTTGGCCACCATTCCCTATGTGATCGCCACGCGCAAGGCGTCCAACATCCGCAGCGGGCGCGATTTCGTCGACTACATCAAGCGCAACCCGGGCAAGCTCGACTACGGTTCGCCCGGCATCGGCGCAGCGCCCCACCTCGGCATGGAGGCCCTGGCCGCCAGCCTGGGCACCAGCGTGAACCACGTGCCCTTCAGCGGCATCGCCACTGCCGTGCAGTCGATCATGGGTGGCCACATCGAGGCCGTGATCGGCGCGCCCAGCGCCGTCATGCCGCAGGTGCGTTCGGGCCAGCTCTGGCCCATCGGCGTCACCACGCGCCAGCGTGTGCCCCTCATGCCCGACCTGCCCACGCTGGCCGAGGCCGGCGCGCCGATCGACGTGACCACGCATTTCGGTTTCCTGGCGCCCAGGGGAACGCCGTCGGCCGTGGTCCAGAAACTGGCGGCGGCCATTGCCGATGCGGCGCGCGACCCGGCGTTCCTGTCTGTGCTCGAAGGTATGCAGACCCCGGTGGATGTAAAGCCCGCGGCCGAATTTGCCCGCGCGCTCGTGGCCGAAGCGGCCGCCTTCGAGCCGGTGATCGCCAAACTGCCGCGGCAATGAGCGTGCCCGACACCACGCCCATCGACACCGCCCGCATCGAGGCGGCCATCGAACGGCTCAACGTCGACTACTGGTTCGACGTCGATCACCACGAAGGCGTGCATGCGCACACCTTCTATACCGACGACGGCGTCTTCACCACCAGCATCCGCAGCCGCACCGGCCACGAGGCGATTGCCGCCTTCTACCGCGGCCGGCAGGACGGGCGCGTGCGCACCGCGCGGCACGTCATCAGCAACCTGCGCGTGCAGGTGCGGGACGCCGAGCACGCCAGCGCGGACTGGATCTTGCTTCTCTACGCCGCCGACGGTGCACCGGTGCTGCCCTCGGAGTCGGCGATCATGATCGCCGACGTGCACGACGAATGCGTGCGCGGCACCGATGGCCGCTGGCGTTATGCCTCGCGCACCATCGTGCCGGTCTTCAAGAGCGCCACGCCTACCACAGGATGAACGGATAACGTGTTCCACGACCTTCGCAACGCCCCCGCCTTCAAGCGGTCCATCTTCAACGCCATCGTCGCCCCGCGCCCCATCGGCTGGATCAGCTCGATGAGCGCGGCGGGCCACTGCAACCTCGCGCCGTTCTCGCACTTCAACATGGTGTCCACCGCGCCGCCGGTGCTCATGTTCTCGTGCAACACGCCGGGCGACCGGCCCGAGAAGGACACCATTGCCAACGTGCGCGAGACCGGCGAGTTCGTCTACAACCTGGTCTCGCGCGACCTGACCGAGCAGATGAACGCCACCTCGGCCGCTCTGCCGCACGGCACCGACGAGTTCGAGGTGGCGGGCCTGACCAAGGCACCGTGCCAGTTCGTGCGCGCGCCGCGCGTGGCCGCCTCGCCCGCGTCGATGGAATGCCGCCTGCTGCGTTTCGTGGAGATCGAGCCCGAGTTGCCCGGCGACACCGCCAGCATCGTGGTGTTCGGCCGCATCATCGGCCTGCACACGGCCGAGGGCTTCATCGATGCCAACGGCCGCTTCGACACCGCGCGCGCGCGCCCCATGACACGACTGGGCGGCAACCAGTACGCCGAGGCCGGCGCGATCTTCGAGATGGCCGCGCCTTTCGTCAAAAGAACCTGAACCCCACACGAACTACCACCATGTCTCAGAACCTTTCGACCGTCCGGCCTCCCACTTTGCTCGATGTCTCCAACGAGTGCGCCACGGCGGGCGCGGCCGCCTGGGACGCGCGAGGCCAGAACTTCCATGTCGCCTGGCGGCGGGCCGGCGACGCGCCGCTGCGCATGGAGACCGCGTCGGCCGACGAACTCATGCTGATCGTGCTGGACGCGCCGGTGGCCATCGAAGCCGAGGGCCGCGCGCCGGTCAACGCGCCGGCGCGCACCATCGCCATCCTGCCCGCCGGCGCATGGCATCTGGCGCTGGCGCCCCGGGCCACCTGCGCCGTGCTGCGCTCCTTGCGCGAGGACGCGGTGGACGCACCGGCCCGCAATGCCCAGGCCTACCGCGAGCGCGACCCGCGCATCGTGCCCGTGGGCGCGCCGTACCGTGCCTTGCGCGATGCCGATGCGGTGCGGCTGCTGCCGATCGACCAGGTGCAGGCGTCCAAGGACAAGCCGCGGCTGAAGATGCTGCAGACCGCCACGATGTCCATCAATTGGGTGGAGTACGAAGGCCCGCGTGACCGCAGCGCGCTCAGCCCGCATGCGCACAGCCAATTCGAACAAGGTTCGCTGGCGCTGGCGGGCGATTTCGTGCACCACCTGCGCACGCCGTGGGGCGCCGATGCCGGTCTCTGGCAGGACGACCGTCACGCTGCGTTGGGTGCTCCTTCGCTGATGGTCGTGCCGGTGAACCTGATCCACACCAGCGAAGGTGTGGGCCCGGGGCACCATGTGTTGATCGATATCTTTTCGCCGCCGCGAGCCGATTTCATTGCCAATCAATGGGTGTACAACGCCAGCGACTACGTCGCTGGCTAGGGGCTCCCGCCTGCGCCGCTTCGCGGCTTCCCCCCTCTCTGGCGCGCCTTCGGCGCTTGGAGGGGGGACGACACCTTGGGCCGGCGCAGCCGTGCCTTGGTGTCTCTGGATGAAGGCACGTCTCGCCGGGTGGAGAGCTCCGGCGCGCGGGGTTTAGCTCCCTCGCCCCTCTGGGGAGAGGGTAGGGGTGAGGGGCACGCCAGAAGCACTGCCACTTCTATCCACCAATGCCTCGCGCGCACGCTGCGCCACGTCTTGCAACGGCCGCAGGTAACGCTCCACCGCCTCGCTGGCCGGCATGGTCGAAGCAAACCAGGTCAGCCCGATCGCGCCGACGGCACGCTGGCCGTCGAACACCGGCACCGCCAGCGTGTTCGACACCGGTCTCACCTTCGGATGGCGCAGCGCATAACCTCTGCGGCGGATCAGTTCGAGCGTGGCGTCCAGCGATTCGCGCTGGTGCGCGATCGCGTTCTCGGCGTCGCCCACAGAACGCAGCGCCATCCCGATCAGGATCTCGCGTTCGTCCGGGTCGCAGAACGCCAGATAGGCCAGGCCCAGCGCCCGCGTGACCAGGCTCAGGCGCATGTCGATGCTGGAGTGCAGCAGCGCCAGCGGCGAGCGCGGCACCGTGCTGTAGCGGATCACGGCGGCGTCGCTGTCGGGCACGGCCAGCGCCACCGGCCACTTCACCTCGGCGGTGAGCGCGTCCATCAGCGGCGCCAGCACCTCGACGATGCGCGGTTCGCTGTGAAAGCCGCTGGCCAGTGCGCGCACCTTGGAGGTCAGCATGTAGCCGCGCCTCGGTTCGTTGCGCACATAGCCCTCAACCGCCAGTGTCTGCAGCAGGCGCACCAGCGAGGGCTTGGGAATGCCGGTCTGCCGGTGCAGCTGGGCGATGCCCACCACCGGATAACAGTTGAGCACTTCCAGTACGCGCAGGGTGCGCACCACCGCTTCGACGGGCGGAAACGAGGCCATTACGCCGCCGTCAGCGTGAGCAGGATGTCGGCGTACCACGCGCAGTTCAGGCCGAGCGACTCGTCCAGCACCAGGTCGCGGTTGCCCATGTCCATGCGCGAGGAATGCACGCCCATGAGCTTCCAGGGCAGGGCCGCGGTGTCCGCGCTGGGCTGTGCGTCGCGCATGACCACCGCCGCGCCGCTGGTGCCTCGGTGGGTGCGCGCGTCGGTGAGAAAGTAACCCTGGCGCTGGAACCGGATGCCGAAGGGCGAGGCGATGGCCGCATGGCGCAGCACCGGCAGGTAGTGCACCGTGTCGTGGAAGCCCAGCGGAAAGCCCACCACCCGCAACGCCGTGTCGGCGGGCACGGCGCTGAAGGCGGTCTGGATGTGCGCTGGCGTGAAGGCTGCCACCACTGCCTTGGCGGGAAACGCCGTGCGGTCGAGTTCGATCACCGCCACATCGATCTCACCACCGCTGTCGCTGCCCTGGTGCCAGACCGCGATGCCGTCGTCGTACAGTGGCACGGAGAAGCCCGTGGACTGCGTGAGGTCGGTCGCGTCCACATGCAGGCCGATCTCGATGCGGTCGGGCCGGTGGTCGCTACCCTCGTCGAACAGCACATGCCGGCTCGTGACCAGATACAGCCGCCCGTCGCGCTCGAAAAAGAAGCCGCTGGCATTGGTCAGCGGCTGCGTGCCGACGAAGGTGGCTACCTGCGGCGCGGCCAGAAACAGCGGGTCGATCGGCGCGGGAGGCGGCGAGGGTGGGTCGATCGCGGCCTTGGCGGCCTGGGTTGCGGTGCTGGTACGGGCATTGTTTTTCATCGGCGAAGTGTCGCATTCCCGCGCATCGCACTTTGTAGGACGGATTCCCACCGTGCGGCGCTGTGTGCGCTAGCGAACCGACGCATAGGCGGGCGCGCAGGGAAAGTGGCTCCGTGGTCGTCACGGTCGACGGCCCCCTAACAGGAGAATGCACATGAACACTTCATACACCCGACGACTCGTTCCCGCCTGCGCGATTGCGCTGGCCGTGGCCGCACTGGCCGCTTGCAACAAGAGCGAAGCGCCGATGGATGCTCCACCGGCCTCCGCACCCGCCCCCATGGAGCCTGCCCCGGCGCCAGCCGTACCCCCCGCCACGCCGCCCGCCGCGAGCGCACCCGACATGGGCTCGTCGACCAACACCACCGTGGGCGAGAAGATCGACGACACCGTGGTCACCACCAAGGTGAAGACCGCCTTTTTGGCCGACGACACGGTCAAGGGCATGGACATCAAGGTGACCACCGTGGCCGGCGAAGTGCAACTCGCCGGTGAGGTTGAAACGCAGGCGCAGATGGACCGTGCCGTGGAGATCGCCAAGGGTGTCGAGGGTGCGGCGCGCGTGCAGAACGGCATGACGCTCAAGAAGTGACCCCGGCGCGCTGACGCTTCGGGAAGGGGCGCAGCGCCGCCTGCGCAGGCGTGTGTTTCGCCCCCATGGTCACCCATTGCCTAAAATCCCTGCTTTTACTGGTGTCAGAATGTTTCCATGGACCATGGGAAGTCAAAGCAGGGCCGACGGCCTGACAACGGGAGGCTGCGCGCCTGGCTGAGCCGGCTGCGCGCGCAGTGGGTTCGCCCCGTGGCGGCCGCCGTGGTGGCGCTGGGAGTGGTGGGATGCAGCGAGCCGCCTCAACCGCCCATCGTGGTGGGCTTGAACGCCTGGGTGGGTTACGACCCGCTGGTGCTCGCACGCGACCGTGGCCTGTCCGATGCCCGCCAGGTCAAGGTGGTCGAACTCATTTCGAGCGCCGAAGCCTTGCGCCACCTGCGCAATGGGCTGCTTGACGCCGCAGGCCTGACCATGGACGAGGCGCTGCGCCTTGTGGACAGCGGCTTCGACGTGCGCATCGTCGCGCTGCTCGACACCTCGGCAGGTGCCGATGTGGTGCTTGCCGCGCCCAGCATTCGCAGCCTGCAAGGGCTGCGCGGCCAGCGCATTGCCGTGGAAGACGCGACCGTCGGCACGTTGGTGCTCGAGCGCCTGCTGCGCGAGGCCCGTCTGCAGCGCGAAGACGTGACGGTGGTTCGCATGGACGCACCCCGGCACCTCATGGCGCTGGAAAGTGGTCGGGTGGCCGCGGCGGTGAGCTACGCGCCCATCGACGGCGCCATCCAGGCCGAGGGTTACCGCCCCATCTTCGACAGCCGCCGAATGCCGGGCGAGATCGTCGACGTGCTCGTGGTCCGCACCGATGTGCTGCGCCGGCGGCCCGAGGCGGTGGATGCGCTGCTGCTGGCCTGGGCGCAAGGCTTGCAGATGCTGCAGCAGGACGCTGCCGGCGCCGCTGCCTCGCTGGCGCCTGGCGCTGAACTCACGGCCGCGCAGTACCTGGCCGTGCAGCAGGGTATAAGTTTCTACACACCCGCGCAGTCGCTCGACCTGCTGCGCGGCGACCCGCCGCCATTGGCGCAACAGGGCGACGGCGTGGCGAGTTTGATGCGGGAATTGGGGCTGTTGCGCGTGGCGCCGAATTGGGCCGCGCTGATCGACACCGCGCCGGCCGAGCGCACCCGCCTCCAACTGCCCTTGCCATGAAACCGGTGACCCGCCTGCTGTCGATCCCCGCGCGCTGGCTCGCGCCCCTGCTGCTGGCCGCCTTTGCCCTGACCACCACCGCCATCAATCTGGCCCTGGAATGGCGCGACGTGGACCAGCAGGTGACCGACAGCGAAACCCGTCGCCTGCGCGAGCGCCTGAGCGTGGAGCAAAGCCGGTTGAGCGTTCAGGTGGGCAACGGCAACCCCTTGGTGGTGCGCCGGCTCGTGGGGGGGCTGGGCCTGTATGGCGGCATGCAGCACGCCTATCTGGTCAACCCGCAAGGCCAGGTGCAGGCGTCCTTGAACCGTGCCGACATCGGCCGCGCGTTCGCCGACCTGCAAGACCAGCCCGGCCTGGCCTTGCTGGCCCCGGCGTTCGCCACACCGTTGACCGGCGCGACCTTGCAGGTGGCCCGCCCAGCGGGTTCTGCGCTCCTGTTGGGGCGGGCCGTGCTGGAGCCGGGCCACGAGCTGCTGACGGTGGTCGACCTCAGCCAGCCCATCGCCACCCGCATTGCGGGCTTGCGTGCGCAGATGCTGCGCGAAAGCGTGGTGCTGGCCGTGCTCGTGGGCGCGCTCGCCTTGCTGCTGCACTGGGTCTGGTTCCGCCGCGCCGAGCAGTTGGCCCGCGCGCTCACCACCATGGGCGAGGGTCAATTGCAGGCGCGCAGCGGCTTGCAAGGGCGCGACGAACTCGCGCTCATCGGCGCGGCGGCCGACCGCATGGCCGAACGGCTGCAAGCCAGCCATTCCCAGCTGCAGCGCATGACCGACGTGGTCGAACGCTCGCCGCTGGTGGTGATCGAGTGGTTCAACGTCATCGGCTGCCCGATCCACTACGTGAGCCCTTCCATCGCGCAGTGGGGCTACGCGCCCGAGCCCCTGCTGCAGGGGCGCATGACCTACGACGATCTGATCCACCCCGACGACGTCGGGCGCGTCAACGCCGAGATCGACCACTACCTCGAACATGGCCCCGACCAGTACCGCCAGGAATACCGCCTGCGCTGCGCCGACGGGCGCTGGATCTGGATCGACGACCGCAGCGCCCTCACGCGCAACGCCGAAGGCAAGGTCACCGGCATCAGTGGTGTGCTGCTCGACATCACGGTGCAGAAGGAAGCCGAGATCGCGCAGCGCGAACAGGCCGAGTTCCAGCGGCTGTTCTACGAACTGCCCCTGATCGGCATGGCGATCTCCTCGCCCAACAGCACACATTGGCTGCAGGTCAACGACCGCCTGTGCGAGATCCTGGGGTACCCGCGCGAAGAGCTGCTGAAAATGCGATGGGCCGACATGACGCCCGAGCCCGACCTGGAGCGCAACATCCAGTTGCTCGACCGCATGAAGGCTGGCCTGTCCGAGAGTTACCAGATGCACAAGCGCTTCGTGCGCTGGGATGGCAGCTTCGTGCATACCGAAATCCACGTGCGCGCAGTGCGCGAGCCGGACGGCCGCTTGAAGCACCTGTTCTCCATCGTCCAGGACATCACCGAGCGCTTGCAGACCAGCCAGGCGTTGAGCGACCAGAAAGGACTGCTCGAACAGGCCGAAGCCATGGCCGGCCTGGGCAGCTGGCTGTACGACACGAACACGCAGCGCATCTGGTGGTCGCGGCAGATGTACCGCAACATCGGCCGCGAGGAAGGTGAGGGACCGCCGCCCGACCTCGGCAGCTATCTCGACTGCCTGCACCCCGAGGACCGTGCGCGCGTCGAGAGGTTCATGCAGGCGCTGCCCCACCGAGGTCGCATGCACGCCGAGTTCCGCCGCCATCCAGCGCTGGGCCGCGAACGCTGGTTCCGTGCCAGCGTGGAGTGCCGCGCACTGGCCGATGAGGCCGGCTTCCAGTACAGCGGCACCTTGCTCGACATCACGCAACTCCGGCAGGCGCAGACCAACCTGGAGCGCATCAACGCCAAGCTGGAGCAGCGCGTGGCCGAGCGCACCGCGCAGCTCAGCGCGGCCAACCGTGAACTCGAGGCGTTTTCGTACACCGTCTCGCACGACCTGAAGGCGCCCCTGCGGGGCATCGATGGCTACAGCCAGTTGCTGGAAGAAGAACACGCCGGGCAAATGAACGACGAAGGCCGCCAGTTCGTGGGACGCATTCGCCGGGGGGTGCAGCAGATGGCCACGCTGATTTCCGACCTGCTGGACTACTCGCGCATGGAGCGGCGTGCGATGGAGCCGCAGGCCGTGGAGTTGCGGCCCCTGGTGGATCTGGTACTGGAAAGCCATGCCGCCGACATCGCCTCGGCCGGCACCGAGGTGCGCTTGCAACTGGATCCGATGACGCTGCGGCTGGACCGCGACGGCCTGGCCGTGGTGCTGCGCAACCTGGTCGGCAACGCCATCAAGTTCAGTGCCAGCCGCGACCAACCGCATGTGGAAGTCGGCGCGCGAACCGAGGGTGGCAGGCACATTCTCTGGGTGAAAGACAACGGTGTGGGCTTCGACATGCAGTACCACGACCGCATCTTCGGCATCTTCCAGCGCCTGCAGCGCGCCGAGGACTACGCCGGCACGGGTGTGGGCCTGGCGCTGGTGGCCAAGGCGGTGCAGCGCATGGGCGGGCGCGTGTGGGCCGACAGCAGCCTCGGGCAAGGCGCCACGTTCTACCTCGAGTTCCGCGCGTGACGCGCATTCCGGTTTAGGATGGCCTCGTCACCGCCGCGCCCTGCACGGTCCGGCGCGCGGTCTTGTCGGTCCTGCTGTTTCACGGAGTGCCCATGCTGAAAATCCTGATCCCTGTCGACGGTTCCTCGCACGCCTTGTTGGCGGTGCACCACGCCTTGCGCCTCGTTGGTGCCGGGCTCAAGGCGCGGTTCCTGGTCGCCAACGTTCAGGAGGGCGCGAACCTGTACGAACTGGTGGTGGCGCACGACCCGGTGGTGCTGCAACAGGTGAGCGATGCCGCAGGCCGCGATCTCGTGCGCCCGGCCGTGGCGCTGTTGAGCGCGGCAGGTCTGCAGGTGGAACAGGCCGTGGCCAGCGGCGATCCGGCGAACATGCTGGTCGAGCTCATCGAGAGCCACAGTTGCGACGCGGTGATCATGAGCACGCGCGGCAGCGGCCTGCGCGCCGCGGTGCTGGGCTCGGTGTCGCAGGACATGGTGCAGCAGTCACCCGTGCCCGTGACCCTGGTGAAGGTGCCGCTGGACGCACAGCCCGATTGATTTGCGCTGCCGTCCTTGTCCTACAGCCCAAGCGCGACACGGCCGACAAGCCCGGCGCATCAGGCTCCTTACGATGGGTTCACACACATGCAAAGGAGACTGTCGTGAACACCATCATCTATATCGTGGGCCTTGTCGTCGTGATCGGGATCATCCTGAGCTTCTTCGGCCTGCGCTGAGCGGCAGGCGCGGTAGAGCGCCTCCATATCGGTCCTTCTAGGTTCTTGCAAGCGCGCGGATTAACATGCGGGCTTCTGCAGGAGCCCACATTGATCGAACCGTCCCCCCAACTGCCGCACGCGCCGCTGCCCGCCTACTACCGCGACGAGGCCGACCATGCGCGCTACGTGCGCCGCATCTTCGACGAGACCGCCGTCGACTACGACCGCATCGAACGCGCCATGGCGTTCGGCTCGGGTGGCTGGTACCGGCGCGAAGCGCTGAGGCGGGCCGGTTTGAAGGCCGGCGACACGGTGGTGGACGTGGGCATCGGCACCGGGCTGCTGGCGCGCCAGGCCTGCGCCCTCATCGGCGACCAGGGACGCCTCATCGGCGTCGACCCCAGCCCGGGCATGCTCGCGCAGGTGAACCTGCCCGGCGTCGAGCTGCGGGCTGGCCGCGCGGAAGCGCTGCCGTGCGCCGATGGAGAGGCCGACTTTCTGAGCTTTGGCTATGCGTTTCGCCACGTGTCGGACGTGGACGCTGCCTTGCGCGAATTCCACCGCGTGCTCAGGCCCGGCGCCAAGCTGCTCATTCTGGAAATCAGCCAGCCCGAGAGCCGCCTCTCGCGCGCCTGCGTGAAGTTCTACATGCGGCGCATCGTACCGACCCTGGCGCGTTTTGTCTCCCGTGAGCGCAACAGCGCCGAGCTGTGGCGCTACTACTGGGACACCATCGAGAGCTGCATTCCGCCTGCGCAGATTCTCCAGGCCATGGAACGCGCGGGTTTTATCCAGGTGCAGCGCCACACCGAGCTGGGGGTGTTTTCCGAATACACGGCAGTGAAATAAGAACACCCCCCTGCGCCGCTGCGCCGCTTCCCCCCTCTGTTGCGCGCCTTCGGCGCTTCGAGGGGGGACGGCATCTTGGGCCGGCAAAGCCGTCCCTCGGTGCCTCTGGTTCAACTCCCCTTCAATCCGCTTTCATGATGGTCTCGCCGCGCAGAGGTCCCATCTCTCGGATGTTGAAGCGGTGCCGTTTCCACCCCGCGTAGGTGCGCCGCCAGTTCGCGACCGAGACCACGTAGTAGATCAGCTTGAACATCACCAGCGACATGCGGTAGGCCGGCCCGTGGTGGATGTCGGCCGCCAGCAGCGACATGAGGCCCTGTTTCACCTTGAAGCGGTTGTTCGGGTGCATGAACATGTCGCGGATGGTGGGGTTGGTCACGCGGTAGATGAACCAGGAATAGTCGCGCGGACCCACGCGCATGCGCTTCTCCAGCGCGGCGCGTGCCGCGGCCAGCGCTTGCGGCCGGTCCAGCGCCGTCGCCACCAGCTGCGCGCCATCGAAGGCACTCTGCATCGCCAGGAACACGCCCGAAGAAAACATCGGGTCGATGAAGGTGTAGGCGTCGCCCACCATCAGGTAGCGATCGCCCGTGGCGTGCGTGCTGGAGTACGAGAAGTTGCCCGTGGCATGCACTTTGTCGTCCACCAGCGTGGCGTCCTTCAGGCGGTCGTGCAGCTCTGGGCACAGGGCGATCGTGTCGAAGAAATAGTCTTTCAGCGGCTTGTCGCGTGCCTTCAGGTAATAGGCCCAGCACACCGCGCCCACGCTCGTGGTGCCGTCGGCCAACGGGATGAACCAGAACCAGCCGTGTTCGAACCAGCAGATGCTGATGTTGCCTTCGCGCTTGCCTTGCAGACGCCGCGCACCGTGGAAGTGGCCGAACAGGGCGGTGCTGTTGTGGTCCTTGTTCTTTTCCTTGCACTTGAACTTGTTGGCCAGCAGCGTGTCGCGGCCCGAGGCGTCGACCACGAAGCGCGCGCGCCAGTGGCGGGCTTCGCCGCTCTCCAGCTTCGCCTCAACCCGTACGCCCGCGTCGTCGAACGCCACGTCGGTGACCTTCGCACCTTCCAGCGCCTGGGCACCCTGGCTCGCGGCATGGCGGAACAGCAGCTCGTCCAACTCGGAGCGGCGCACCTGCCAGGCCGAGGCCATCGAGGGGTCCCAACCCTCGGCGAAGTCGACATAGCTGCAGTAGTCCAGATCGGGTGGCACGAACTCGATGCCGAACTTGGGCATGCCGATTTTCTCCACCTGATCGCGCACGCCGAGCTGGTCGAACAAGGCCACGTTGCCGGGCAGCAGCGACTCGCCGATGTGAAAGCGCGGGTGGTGGTCCTTCTCCAGCAGCACCACCTTGCGGCCTTCGCGCGCGAGCAGGGTGGCGATGGTAGAGCCGGCGGGGCCGCCGCCGACGACCAGGACATCACAGGCTTCTTCGTTCGGCTTCGTCACTTCGTCTGATCGCATCGAATCGTCTCCCGTTGTTGAGGTGCGAATGGGCAGGCGAAAAATACCACGGCGGCGTGGATCGGCCCGGGAACATGGAACGCGAAGCACGGCCGGATACAGTCAGCGCCGGGGCACTGCGCGCGCCCAGTGCGCACCGGTCCCAGTCGCTCAACGGGGGAAGCCCATGCAGATCAAATGGTTGGAAGACCTCATCGCCTTGTCCGAGACCCGCAGCTTCGTGCGAGCCGCCGCACAGCGCCATGTGACGCACCCGGCGTTCGGCCGGCGGATCAAGAGCCTGGAGGCATGGGCCGGCGTCGAGCTGGTGCTCAGGGACGCGGGCCCGGTGACGCTCACCGCCGCGGGTGAGACCTTGCTTCAGCACGCCCGTCAGGCGGTCGAGGCGCTTGCGTTCGCGCGCAGCGAGATCCAGGACGACGCCGTGCCGGGGCAGGGCGTGGTCACGCTGGCAACGGGGCGCACCCTGGCCCGAACCCTCGCCGCCGATTGGCTGTGGCGCATGCGATCGCACACCGCCGCCGCGCGTGTCCAGGTGCGCACCGGCTCCATGGCCGAGACGCTGCAGCGCTTCGAGCGCGGTGAGGCCGACTTCATGCTGACCTACTACCACCCCGCGGTCACGCAGCGCCTGCAGCCGTCCCTGTACCTGCAACACACCATGGCGCACGACCGGCTGGTACCCGTCTCACGCGCCCAGGCCGGCGGCAAGACGCTCTTTCGCTTTTCCGCCAGCAAACCCGTGCCCTACCTGGCCTACGCCAACACCCTGGCCTTGGGGCAACTGGTGTCCGACCACCTCTCGAACCACGCGCAGGCCCCGCGGTTGAAACCCGTGTTGCAGTGCGATTCCGCAGACGCGCTGCTCGAATACGTGCTCAAGGGCCTCGGCGTGGCCTGGCTGCCGTGGTCGTTGGCGGTGGGTGCGCACCGGGAAGGCAAGCTTGCGCCGCTGGCGGGCAAGGCCCTGGAAATCGCGTTCGAGGTGCGCATGGTCCGCACCAAGCGCCGCCTGTCTCCGTTGGCCGAATCGCTGTGGGACGCCTCCACGGCGCAATGACCGGCCCGCGTCGATATTTCAAAAAAGCACGGGTCGGTGCCGTTCTGGCACATTCACATCGAGACAGCGAACCAAGAATCGCAGCTATTCAAAGAGGAGACACCCATGCGATTCAACCCCAAGCGCCTTGCCCCGTTTCTGCCGTTGGTGGTCGCCGCCGGCCTGATGCCCCCGGCGTATGCACAAACCGACACTTACCCGGACCGTCCGATCACCGTCGTGGTCGGCTATCCGCCCGGCGGCAGCACGGACCTCACCGGCCGCGCGGTGGCCGATCAACTCTCGAAGAAGCTCGGCGTACCGGTGGTGGTGGAGAACGTGGGCGGCGCGGGTGGCGCCATCGGCGCGCACAAGGTGTCCCGCGCGGCGCCGGACGGCTACACGCTGCTGCTGGGGGCCAACAACGAGATCGCGATCAACCGGCTCATCTCGGCGTCGGTGAAGTACAGCTACAAGGACTTCACGCCCGTCGGTCTGGTCGCTTCCACCCCCATGGTGCTGGTGGCCTCTACCCAAAGCGGCATCAAGACGGTGGACCAATTCGTGGGCACGGTGAAGTCCAGGCCGGGCAAATACATGTACGGCAGCTCGGGCGTGGGCACCGCGCTGCACCTCGCCGCCGAAATGGCCAAGCAGCAGGCCGGTCTCTTCATGTCGCACATTCCGTACCGCGGCGTCGGGCCGCTCACGACGGATCTGTATGGCGGCACGGTCGACTTCGGCGTGTACGTGCTCTCCAGCGGGCTCTCGCACATCCGCAGCGGCAAGGTGGTCGCGCTGGGCGTCACCGAAAAGAAGCGCTCCGCCGTGGCACCGGAGATCGCCCCGCTGGCCGATCACCCCGCGCTCAGCAATCTGGACATCAGCGTCTGGTTCGCCCTCATGGCACCGCCCAACCTGCCCGAGGCCATCACCACCCGCCTGCGCAAGGCGCTGGCCGAAGTCCTGCAGACGCCGGATTTCCGCAAGAAGATGGAAGACGCCGGCTCCACTGTGGCGCCGCTCAACGTCGACATGGGCAAGTTCCTGGTGGAAGAGACGGCGAAGTACCAGAAGATCGTTGATTTCGCGAACATCAAGGAGTGAGTGGCACCGTGTTCTCGCTGACCCCTCCCGATCTGGGCCCCTGGCGTGCGGGCAACACCGGCGTCGAAGGCGTGTGGCACTTCGACGCCGAGCGACCCGGGCGCCGCGTCATGTTGAGCGCACTGGTGCACGGCAACGAGCTCTGTGGCGCATGGGCCTTGAAGGAACTGCTCGAAGCCGGCGTGCGCCCCGCATGCGGATCTCTCACCCTGGCGTTCTGCAACCTCGACGCCTTCGACCGCTTCGACGCGAACAACGGCGACGCCTCGCGCTTCGTTGACGAAGACATGAACCGGCAATGGGCGCCTGCGCGCCTGTTCCAGGCGGACTCGCGCGAACGCCGCCGCGCGGCCGTGCTGGAGCCCTTCGTCCAGCGTGCAGACTGGCTGCTCGACCTCCATTCCATGCACGAACCCGGCCTGCCGCTCTCGCTGGTGGGCACCCACGCGCGCAACCTGGCACTGGCGCGCCTTCTGCGTGCCCCGGCGCACGTGGTCGTGGACGCCGGCCACCAGGACGGCGTGCGCATGCGCGACTACGGTCGTTTCGGCCAGTCCGATGCCGAGCAGCCCGACACCCGCTCGCTGCTGATCGAGTGCGGCCACCACGGCGACCGCGCCAGCCTTGTCGTGGCGCGCGACCAGTGCGCTCGCTTTCTGCTGGCAGCGGGCACGGTTGCCGAGGCGTGCGAGCAGCGCTGGATGCCGGGCTGGCGGCAGCCCGACGCTCCCTTGCAGTGGGCCCTGCATGTGACGGATGCCGTGGTCGCGAGAAGTGAGCGCTTTGCCTTCAGCGAGACCTTCCAAGGCCTCGAAGTGATCCCCGAAGCTGGCACGGTGATCGGCGCCAACGATGGCGAACCCGTGAAGACGCCGTACGACAACTGCGTGCTCGTGATGCCCTCCACCCGACAGGCGCGCAAGGGTGTGACGGTGGTGCGGTTCGCGCGGCGGGAGTTGTTGAGGTAGATCGCTGGCAGCTTGTGTCGGCTGCGCGCGGATGTATTTCCGTAAGAGTTGCCGAACGCGGCGTACCACCCCCCGCCAAGGCCCGCCGTGCCGCCGGGCACGCCAACTGCCCTTTTCCTGTCCATCGCCAACAAGATTGGAAAGGAAACACCATGGCACGCAGCAGCATCCAAGGCGCGAGCCTTGCGCCCACCGAACCCGCCGGCCGCGACACCGCCGCCCTCGGCCCCGGCGACTCCTCCGACAGCGGCAGCGACATGATGGGCATCGACGACAGCGAGGGCGGCGATCCCAACATTCCTGCCGATGTCGCGGCCCGCGAGGACGAGAGCGCCGCGCCGCTCACGCCCGAAGCGCTCGATTCTTCCAGCGACGCTTCCGGGACCGGAGAGAGCCGCAGTGCCACGGGCGACGGCGGCAGGCAGGACGGCTGGGACATCGGCGTGGACCGGGTTTTTGCGCCGGGCGGCGGTGACGCCGATGCCGATGCGGAAGAAGACCTGGACCTGTCCTTCATGGATGGGGCACAAGCCATCACCGACGCACCGCCGGGCGAAGAAGAGGAGGCCGACGAAGCGCCGGGGGGTGAAGAGCCTGAGGGCGACGCGGTGCCGCCGAAACCGGCGCCCGGCCATCCCAACGGGAAACGCTGAGGCGGCCTGCGCAGCCGCTGCGCCACACCCCGCTCGAAAACCGACGGGCACAAAAGCGCAAGAATGTAGCTCTGCGGCGCGCACTGCGCCGCTCAGGGCGAACGTCGAGGAGGTGAGCGCTTGGTCGAAAAGCAGATGCGTCAGGGGAGGGACCCGAGCGGGTTCGGTGCGGAGGTGCGGCTGCGGCGCATGCAGCTGGTCGCGCTGGGTTGCCTGGCTGTCGCCACGGCCGTCTTCGTTGCCACGCTCTTCCTTCCGCCCACCTTCGCCATGCGCTTGCTCAAAGCGGGCGCAGAGGCCGCGATGGTCGGCGGCCTGGCCGACTGGTTCGCGGTGGTGGCCTTGTTCCGCCGCCCCTTGGGACTGCCGATTCCCCACACCGCCATCATTCCGGAGAACAAGGACCGCATCGCGGCCAACCTGGCCGACTTTGTGCGCGACAAATTCCTCAACCCGCAGGCCTTGGCGGCGCTGATACAGCAGAGCGATCCCGTCCAGCGCTTCGCCGACTGGTTGCGACAGCCCACCAACGCGCGGCGCGTGGGCCGGCACACGGCAGATCTGGTGAACGGCTGGCTCGACCTCGTGGACGACCGGCGCATCCAGAGCTTCATCAGCGATGCCGCGCGCACCGTGGTGGGCCGGCTGGACTTCTCGCCCGCCCTGGGCTCGGTGCTCGAGATGCTGACCAAAGGCGGGCGGCACCAGCAGTTGCTCGACGCCGGGTTGACCCAGTTGGCGCAGTGGCTGAGCCGGCCCGAGGTGCGCGACGAGATCGCCGCCCGCGTCGTGGCTTGGCTGAAGGAAGACCACAAGTACAAGCAGATGCTTCTGCCCACGGAATGGATCGGCAACCAGGCCGCCCAGGCAGCCAGCGCGGGCGTGAAGCGCTTTCTGGCGGAGGTGGCGAACAGCCCGGCGCACGAATTGCGCGAAGCCTTCGACGAAGCCTTGCAGACCCTGGTGGGCAAGCTCAAGACGGACGAGGATTTCCGCCGCAAGGGCGAAGAGATCAAGGCCTATGTGCTGAACAACCCGGAGCTGGCGGCGTACGCGAGCAGCCTGTGGAAGGCGCTCAGAACCTGGCTGTCCAACGACCTGGCCTCCAGCTCACCCGAGCTGCAGCGGCGTGTTGAGCGCATCGGCGTGTGGCTCGGCGAAAAGATCGCGCAGGACGCCGAGCTGCGCACCTCCCTCAACGACCACATCCAGTCCATCGCCGCATCGGCCGCGCCGCCGTTCGCCGACTTTCTCACGCGCCACATCCGCGACACCGTGCGCCAGTGGGACGCGAAGGCCATGTCGCGGCAGATCGAAGTGAGCATCGGCCCGGACCTGCAATACATCCGCATCAGCGGCACGGCCGTGGGGTGTTGCATTGGGGTGCTGTTGTTTCTGGTGTCGCATGGGCATGAGCTGTTGCAGTAGCAACACTTCGGGCCGTGGGAATAATCTTTCTCCGGAAAGGAAATTCCATGCAGGACGTCCCTACACCTCAGAGCGTCGTCGCCGATGACAAGAAGCGGATCACGTGGATGAACTCGCACTGAAGTCCGACGCCTTCCTTTCCCAAGCCGGCTGTATGACTCACCCCATCTGGAAACTCAACGGTAGTCGTCCAGATGGACCCTCCCGGCCGCACCAGCGCAAAGACCGGTAACGGGCGGTCTTCGCTAAGTCGGTGAGGTGGAGGCGCACTGACCGCTCTTCGAATCAGCGGTCATTCATGAAGCTAGGCGCGGAGGACCGGGTTCAGTCTTGAACCGACCTCGAAGCCTTATGGTCAAGTCGATCTGGCGACCCGGGGCTTGCGGGGGATGCCTTCCAGGTCCTTGTCCAACAGACAGTCGATGAAAGCACCAAGGAGGGCTGGTCGATGCCGCCTGTTCGGGTAGTAGAGGAACATCCCCGGCCGCGAGATTGACCAGTCCGCCAGGACCTGGACCAACCGGCCCTGGGCCAGGAGGTCGCCCACGCCGTCTTGCTCGAAGTGATAAGCGATACCGAGGCCGTTCAGCGCAGCCGCAATGCCGATGTCGGCGTGATTGGTGACGACGGGGCCGTCGACCGCGACTTCAAGTCTTTTTCCCCTTTTCTCGAACTCCCAGCGGTAGTGCCTGCCATCCATCTGGAGCCGCCAGTTGATGCATGCATGGCTGTGCAGATCGGCGGGTGTCTTGGGTACACCCCGAGCAGCCAGGTACTCGGGAGACGCCACTGCAACCATGTTGAGGTCTGGCGTGAGACGGACGGCAACCATGTCCTTCTCAAGCCGCCCACCCACGCGGATGCCGGCGTCGAAACGACCAACGACGATATCGGCCAATGCGTCATCGACCACGATGTCGAGCACCACGTCTGGGTACGCCTGATGAAAGCGTGAAAGCCTGGGCGCAATGATGGTTCTAGCGGCGATTCCCAGCGTGTTGATGCGAAGCGTGCCAGTGGTCTGTCCTGCGGCTTCGCTGGCTTCGGCTACTGCAACAGCCATCTCGCGGAACAGTGGGGCGATGCGCTTGTAGAGCAGTTCGCCAGTGGCCGATGGCGCGACGCTTCGTGTCGTGCGATTGAGAAGGCGTGCGCCGATCCGGCTTTCAAGTTGCCGAATGGTCTGGCTGAGCGCAGAAGGCGATAGGCCCAAATGCTCTGCCGCCCGGGCGAAGCTCGCTCGTTCGACCACGGCCGCGAAGGCCTTCAGCTCCGCGAATTCGGCTCCGCGCATTATGTATTTCTTTCTACACAGCTCATAAACATTCTAGGCCATTCTCTAAATTCATCTCGGCGCGCATCCTAAGGGCTTCATTCACCAGATGGACCCCAAAGCATGCACACCCTGACCCTTCCCGAACCAATTGCCGCGTACTTTGCGGCCGAACACAACCCCGAGGCCTTGGCGTATTGCTTCACAGCGCAAGCCGTGATGAAGGACGATGGGCGCACCTACACGGGCGTTGACGCCATCAAGGCCTTTATGGCGGCGGCATCCGCCAAATACAGCGCAACCACCGTGCCGCTCGCGCTGGAGCGGGAGGACGGCTTCCAGGTTGTCCGCGCAAACGTCACGGGCAACTTTCCGGGCAGCCCTATCGATCTGTCTTACCGCTTTCGACTCGAGCGCGGCCTGATCGCATCGCTGGAGATCACGGCATGAGCTTCGACCTCCAACTGAAAGGGCAGCGTGCCCTGGTGACGGGTGGCACCAAGGGCCTGGGCGCGGCTCTCGTCAAGAGCCTGCAGGATGCCGGCGTAGAAGTGATGACGACTGCGCGCTCTGCTCCCGAGAAGCCGCTTGAAGGTGTGTCCTACGTACAGACCGACTTGACGACCGCAGAAGGCGTGGTACGGCTCGCGCGCACAGTAACCGAGCGCTGGGGCGGCGTCGACATCTTGATCAATTCTCTCGGTGGATCGAACGCGCCGGCAGGGGGTTTTGCGGCCCTTGACGACGCGATGTGGTTCAGTGAGCTGAACCTGAACTTCATGTCCGCGGTCCGTCTTGACCGCGCACTGCTGCCCGCCATGTTGGCAAAGGGCGCAGGCGTCGTCCTGCACGTGACCTCGATTCAACGTGTGCTTCCGCTTCCGGCGTCCACCACCGCCTATGCCGCGGCCAAGGGCGCCCTCTCGACCTACAGCAAATCCCTGTCGAAGGAGGTCACGCCCAAGGGCGTTCGCGTTCTGCGCGTCTCGCCAGGCTGGATTGAGACCGAGGCCTCGGTTGCATTCGCCGAGCGAATGGCGGCCCAAGCGGGCACAGACTACGAGGGCGGCAAGAAGATGGTCATGGACTGGCTCGGCGGGATTCCGGTCGGGCGTCCCGCCAAGCCGCAGGAGGTCGCAGACCTGATCACCTTCCTGGTGTCTCCGCGCGCGGCATCGGTGTCGGGCTCGGAACATGTGATCGATGGTGGGACGGTGCCCACGGTCTAGATTTCTGAGGTCTGCTATGGGGCGAAATCTACCGGCGAGGACAGCAAGGGCGAACTTCCGCTGTCAGTCTGAGCGGGTCTTTCGTTGGCCGATACCGCTGCGTCATTTCGATCACCCCGCCAAGCGCCGAAACGACGCCCTGTAGTCAATGGGCTCCAGATGAAGCTGCTCTGCCAACCGCCCCTTCAGAATATAGAGCCTCGGCTCTTCTCGGAATTGAAAGACTCGGTAGAGATGGAACGCATCCTCCGCCTCTTTCGCAAAATCCAACTCGTTGCGGCTGATGATGAAGGACGAAGCATAGCCACCGTTCGTGGTCTTGACCTCGATGAAGCGATGCACACCCGGCCCGTCGTGCGAGAGGATGTCGTACCCGGTGCCATCACCAAGCCGGTCCGACACCCAGTCCAACTTCTGGAAAAGCTCCGGATGCCCCGCATCGACAAGTCGCCGCTGCTCGAAGCCGATCACCCATTGCTCGCCCGCGCGTCCCAGTGTTCGGTTGGCCTCATCGCGTTGGGCCGTCCGATGTCCAGTCCTCACCGATGCGCACCACTTCGAAGCCAAGACGTTGCAGGCGCGGAACGACGGTCGCTTCGCCACCCGAAAAGTCGGCAGTTTTGAGGGGACCTTCGTCCGGGAATTGATGGCCGAACGCGGCACCAACGATGGCCTTGGAGTCGCACAGCTGCCCCGTCTTGCCATCGCGCACGAGAAAGTCACGAGACTTGCCAAACCCGTATCGGGAGAGGAAGGCCGTGCGGCCGAGGCGAGAAAACTCGTCCAACGCTGCTTGAACAGCTGCGGGACTTTGAAGGCGCGCAAGATCAGCCGCCATCAGCGGTTCATCCGCAGCTCGCCGGCTGACACGCACACCCGCATCCTCTGCGCTGGTGGCAATGACAGTCACCCGTCTTGCGGTTGAAATGGCACCCGCATGCGTTGAGCCCTCCGCCGTGCTGCAGCGCGTCCTGCGCATCGCACAGGGACACCCACGGGTCTGATGCGGATGCACCACCCAGCGTCAATAGCGTGAATGCGATGAGGGCAATGGTTCTTTTCATCCTGGCGATCTCGGTGCAACGGGTGCGCTGTGCTTTGCGTCGCTAGGTGCATCGGTTGCAAATCGTATGCGAGACCATGTTCAATCACTGCGGAGATTGCCGGTGGAAGAAGAACGGGTGTGCGATTGGCTGGCGATTGCGTGACGTAGTTCGCAAGTGCGGCGGCGGCTTGCGAACCGACCCGCTATGTCGCCAGCAGCGCCAACGTGCTCGCGTCTCGCTGGCCGCCATAGAACGTGTCCAACGCCTCAGCGAAACACCCCTCTCCAGGCGCCACCTCCGCAAACAGCGTCAGGCAAGACCGCAACTTCATCGCGTCCACCTCACCCAGCATCTCCTGCGCACTGAGTTCCGGGTGGCTTAGCAACGCCCGCACGCAAGCCACCAGCCGAGGCCCCAGCACCGGGTGCGCCACATACGCTTCGGCCTCCGCACGCCCGTCGATGCCGTACCGCTGCGCCATCGCGCTGTGTCCCAACCCACGCAGTTGCGGCAGCACGTACCAGATCCAGTGCGTGCGCTTGCGCCCGGCCTGCAGTTCTGCCAGGGCTTGCGCGTAATCGCGCTGCTGTGCCTGAACAAAACGTTCGAGTGAAGCAGAAGAGGTGTTGTCGTTCATCACGCCACCTCGTCACCCCATCCCCAGGATTTCGGAGAACGCGTAGCGACAAGTCGCCTGAAACTCTTCGGCGGAGATTTTGCGATCCTGTGGAATGGCTGCGGCCTGCCGCACGGTGTCGGTCACTTGCGAGAACGACTCCATGCATTCCCGCAAGACCGTCTTGCTCGCGGCTGCGAGTGCCGGGCCGACGGTGTCCTCCCAGCTTTTTTTGAAGGCGGGCAGTCGATGGCCAAAGAGCTGGATGGTGTCGTGGATGTAGAGCAGGTCCTGCGCTTGCTTTCGCGGAGGGCGATCTTGCTTGATGAGGAGCTTCTGCACCATGAAGCACAGCGGGTTCGCGACCTGGACGTCGACGGGGTTTTCAAGAGGAAAGCCATTGGCCTTGCTCACCGTGATGGCCCAGGGGTCGACCATGAGTATGTCGAGGTGCCGGATTTTCTGCGCTGAGATGCCAGCCGTTTTCACGGTGGCATCTTTTTCCCCATTGCGTTTGTAGCCGCTGCCCACCAGCGGCGTCAGGAACTCGGCATAGAAGCCCCCTTGATCGTTCCCCAGGGTGTAGTGCGCTGTCGGCGGCTTGAAATCGCCCGAAAGTTCTTCGTGGAAGCCTTGGTCAAGCAGCGCAGACTTGATGTCGCCTTGCAAGGGACGCTTGTCCGCAAATGCCAAGTCGGTATCTCGGGTGAAGACGGGTGCGAAGTCCACGTTCCCGGCCGATGGGTGCAAGGTGTGCAATCGGTGCCCCCATCCGCCAATGAAGACGAGTTGACCTCTCCAAGGCGCCACAGCCCGAACCAGTTGGGCGAAGGCCCCGAGGTCGTTCATGTGTGCTTTGCCTCGATCACCTTGCGCAGAAAACTGCGTTGGATGTGGTCCGCCTGCTCTTGGCCGCGCGATGGATGGTTGGACACATCGAGCCAGGTCTGAATGACATCTGCGTAGGCTGTGCCGTCCCGCCGAACCGCCCCGCGAAACGTGGATTGGGGCGACAAGGTTTGTCGGAGGATGAAGTCCGGCACGCCTTCGGGGTAAGCCACCATAGGCACTGCAATGCCTGGGGATCCCAGTTGGGGCAGCTTGGCCACGCAGATGTAGGGAGGGACTCCACTGACATGTCCCAGCCCCAGGCCGTCAGCCGCCGCGAAGAGGCCGAGGCAGGCCTGTCCGTTTTGCTCGCCAATGAACCTGTGGATCTGCTGCTGCGCCGTGGACCTGATGGAGATGCGCATGGGAATCTCGGGACAACTGCGCAAGCCTGCTGCGCGCCAACGCATGAAGAGCTCTTCTCGTCGAACCAGCGCTATGTGGTTCTTGGATTCGTCTAGAAACTTCTCGCGGCGCAGGGCTTTGAGAAACCTCGATGCGCTCATGTTCGAAACCAACGCTGCCTCTGCCAATGCCGCTCCGGAGTCATAACGGCCTCGAGGCGCGTGCAGCAGTTCCGGCGGAATGTCGGGCGCCAGCAGGACTTTCAGCATCCACTGGTTGAGATCCGAGAAGAGGTTGAGAACCTCGGGCACCGGCGGTTTTTCCTGCCAACGGCTCCGTGTCCGGCTCTGCGGGGTATCGCTGATTTCAACAGGCCCATTGGGGCCCGGTCGCCAGAGGCTCAACCCATTGGAAGACACGATACCCACGCCTGCGCCTTGGACGTACTGTTCTGCAAATAGCGCGGCCTGCTTCAAGAGGGACGGGGATGCCTGTTCCACATAGGCCACCGCCAAAGGCTTCGCGTTAGGTTTCTTGGCGGCATGCGTTTGAGCCTGCAGGACCGCTTGGGAAAGGCTGGGAATGACGCGATCGGGCCGGCCTTCGCCGAGCGACTTGACTTCGACGACATAGACCTTGGTGCCTTCCCGAGCGACCAGATCTGCACCGCTCAGAGGCCCGGCGGGATGCGCTTCCACTCTCCAACCTTTGCCCTCGAGCCAGTTGGCGACAAATTCTTCCGCTTCTTGACCGCGTGTGGTTGGAGGGTGCTGAGACATGGGCATGTTCAATGTAACGCGGACATGTTATCTAACATGTCCGTGGTTGTAAACATGGGCGTGTTAGATCGCGGGGATCTGTCTTATTCGCTTTCTGTCCGCGCTCCGTCACCCATGCGGCTTCGCCGGCAATCCTTTCAGATACAGATGCAGCGCCCGCAGATCCGTCTCGCTCATCGCCCCCAGCGAGCCAAACGGCATCACCTGTACCTCGCTCCCATCGGGCCGCTTGCCGCTGCGGAACATCGCGATCATCGATTCGGCCGTCGGATACCGGCCCATCACGCTGCCTTCTCCCGGGGTGAGGTTGGCCGCCGGCGGCCAGTCGGGCGGGCCGCCGGGCACCCTGCCGCCTGCGAAGCCCACGCCGTGGCAACCCAGGCACATGTTGGCCACGTACTCGCCGTGTGCCACGGTCACGCCTTCGGGCACCGGTTGTTGCGGAGGCACGCGGTGGTCGATGCGCGCGGCGGCGTCCGGGATCACGCCGAAGCCGTAGAGCACGCGCAAGGGCAGGGGCAGTTCGACGATCGCGCCCTGGCCGGACGCGGCGGGCAGCGAGCGGATGTAGGCCACGAGCGATGCCAGGTCGTCGTCGGTGAAGCGGTTGTAGTCCTCGCTCGGCATGATCAGCAGCGCGCGCCCGGTGGGGCTCACGCCGTGGCGGATGCTGCGCACCCAGTCCACCGGTTGGTAGGCCGCCACCACGCTGTTCGCGCCGGTGGTGAGGTTGGGGCCGCCGATGCGCAAGCCCTTGCCGTCGTCCAGGAAGAGGGCGCCCGTGCCTTGCTTGCCGTGGCAGTCCACGCAGCCGCGCGAGTTGAACAGGTATTTGCCGCGCTCGATGGACGCCGCATCGTCGCGCAGCGCCACGGGCTGCACCGGCACCTCCACGGTGCGCTGCATCTTCTGTTTGGAAAGGTACAGCCCTACGCCGACCAGCAGGGCCGCGAATACCGCCAGGCCCACCAAGCCACCGAGCACAAACCGCACCCAAGATCTTCCTGCTGCCGCCATGTCTTGCTCCTCGTTCGTTCTTCGTTCGTCAAGAGACTGGAGTTCCCACCGTCCCCGTGGGCGGGCAGGCGAACGGCTCAGGTGTTCACGCGCGGCTTCTTCCTATCCGGCGGCTGCCAGCGGAAGAACATCGGGTACACCCTCTCGACCACCGGCCCGTTGAAATCCCAGCCCACGCATTGGCCCAGGTGCGCGGGCGGCAGGCCTTCGGTGGACGGGGTGAAGGACCCCGTGCGCGTCTGGAAGGCCGCCGTGGCGAGATTGAACAGCAGTTCGCGCAGGTGTGTACAGCCCTGGATGTCGCCCAGGTGGCGCTGGATGGTGTGGCGCCAGCCGCGCCCGAGCACTTCGCCCACCATGCGCTGCATGTTGGGCGGGGCATGGGTGCAGTGGTCGTGAGGGAAGGCGTCCATGGCGACGGCGATCGCGCGGATCACCATGGTTTCGTCGAAGGTGACGCGGATGTGCATGTGGTGGATAGGCTCGCCCGCCTTCCATTCGCCTTCGCCGCGTATCTGGATGTCGTGGGGCTTGCTGTCGTGCAGTTCACCTTCGATATCCCACAGGCCGTCGTCGCGGCGAAAGCCCTGGTAGGTCACCCGGCGGGTGTGCATGGGCTGGCGGGGGGCTGCTGGGGGCAATGGCAAAACGGATCTCCTGGTCTTGGGGCTGCCTGGTATTTTCTCGCCACCGGGCCTGGGCTGCAGTCGGGTGCCCGCAATCCCTCGGCCCGGGCGGGCGGCGCGCCGACCAATGCAGAGGGAGGGCCTTGCGGGCGGGTGTCGAAAAAAGTGCTCAAGTTGCGGTGAACCTTGCCGACAAAAGGAATCTGAACGCCGGGCCTGTTTGCGCTCGGCGGCCGCCGTGAGGGGAAGCCCATGCTGAACATTTCGAGCACCACCGCCGTGTCTTGGCCGACGCCCGCGTCCACCGCCGTCGCGCCGGTGTCGCCTGCCGCCGCCGTGCAGCCGGTGCAGGCCGGCGGCCACGATGGCAAGTCTCAGACAGGGTTCGGCCGTGAGCGTCAGGCGGAGCAACAGCAGGGCGTTGTGGTGCGCATGGGCGGGGAGGGCGCGCGTGCGCCGTCGACCGACAACAGCGCCGCACCCCCATCGATCCCGGCGGGTCCGCAGGCCCCGGCACACGATCCGGTGGCTCAGCGGCAGGCGCGGCAGGAAGCCACTGCCGCGGCCGAGCAGCAACAGGCCAAGGGCAAGAAGACGGTAGAGCACTTGCAGCAGGTGCTCTCCAGCATGTGGGAAGCCAGCGCCGCCGTGGTCGACCGCGCGCTGGGCATCGAGCCCTCGAAAACCGATGCTCTGGGCAACCAGAGCGATACCGCGCCCGACCTGTCGGCGGTCACCGGCGCGCTGGTGCCGCGCAAGCTGGCGGTGTCGCAACGCCTGGACAAACCGGCGCAGGAGCCGCCCGCCCTGGCTTGGTCAGGCGCTTCCGATGCGATCGACGGCGAGGACGGTACCGTCGCGATGGCAGACCCGTTAATCAATCCCGCCGAAGTGATCGCTTACGACGAGCGTGGTGTGAGCAGCCTGGCACCCCTGGAAGCCGGCAGCATCGTCGACGAACGGGTGTAAGGGTCAGATCCGGTGGCGCACGCCTGAGGGCGAGCTGGCCAAGCGCGTCAGCACCGCATTGGCGATCTGGTTCAGCGGCAGCACCTCGTGCGCCGCGCCGTGCTGGATCGCCATGCGCGGCATGCCGAACACCACGCAGCTGGCCTCGTCCTGCACGTAGTTGTAGCTGCCGGCGTCCTTCATTTCGCGCATCGCGGTCGCGCCATCCGCGCCCATGCCGGTGAGCATGATGCCCAGCGCGTTGGGGCCGAGCACGCGCGCGGCGGACTTGAACAGGACCTCCACCGAGGGGCGGTGGCGGTTGACCGGCTCGGTGTCTTCGACCACGGCCACGTAGTTCGAGCCGCTGCGGTCGATGCGCAGGTGCCGACCGCCCGGCGCGATGTAGGCATGGCCCGGCAGGATGCGCTGGCCATCGCGCGCCTCGGCCACGCGGATGCGGCACAGCGTGTCGAGCCGGTGCGCGAAGCTGGTGGTGAAGCCCGGCGGCATGTGCTGGGTGATGACGATCGCCGGCGCGTCGGCCGGCATGGGCACCAGCACTTCGCGAATCGCCTCGGTGCCGCCGGTGGAGGCGCCGATGCAGATGATTTTTTCCGTGGCCACGCGCGGCAGGGCGGCGCGCGGTGCGTCGTGCGCGGCGGGCCCATGCGGTGCCGGGCTGCTGGTCCCGGGGGCCGGCATGGCGATGCGTTTCACATGCGCGGCGGCGGCGGTGCGGATCTTCTCCACGATGTCGCCCGCCAGCTCGTTGAGCCCGCTGCTGATGCCGATGCGCGGTTTGGCCACGAAGTCGACCGCGCCCATCTCGAGCGCGCGCAGCGTGGTCTCGGCGCCCTGCTCGGTGAGGGTGGAGACCATCACCACCGGCATCGGCCGCAGGCGCATGAGGCGCGAGAGGAATTCGAGCCCGTCCATGCGCGGCATTTCCACGTCGAGCGTGATCACGTCGGGGTTGAGTTCGCGGATCATTTCGCGCGCCACCAGCGGGTCGCTGGCCGCGCCCACGCAGGTCATGTCGCGCTGGCGGTTGATGATTTCGGTGAGCAGGCTGCGCACCAGAGCCGAGTCGTCCACCACCACCACTTTGATCTTGGCCATGTCGTTTTCTCTCTTCGCCGCAGCCGGCTCAGAACAGGTCCACGGAGCCGCCGGCGGTGGCTTTCGCCACCACGGCCGCGCTGCCTTTGCGTTCCTGTGTTTCGAGGGTTTCTGGGTGCGAGTGCGCCAGCCGCTTGACCATGGCCTTGCCCGTGGCCGGGAAGTAGCAGACCTTGCGCGGGTGGATGTCGAGCACGTCCTTGGAGACCACGGCAATGCGTTCGGTCTGCAGGTAGTCGAGCACGAACTGGGTGTTGCGTTCGCCCACGTTGATGCTGGTGAAGCTGCTCATCACCTGTCCGCCGCCAAAGACCTTGGCCTGCATGGTTTCGCGCCGTGCGCCAAGCTTGATCATTTCGTTGATCAGCAATTCCATGGCGTACGAGCCGTAACGGCCACTGGCGTCGCTGCCGCCGTCGGGCAGCATGAAGTGGTTCATGCCCCCCACGCGCACACGCGGGTCCCAGATGCAGGCGGCGATGCACGAGCCCAGCACCGTCATCACCACCAGGTCGTCGGGCGTCACGAAGTACTCGCCGGGCAAGACCTTCACCGCGTCGTGCTTGAAGTGGTGGTCGTGGTAGAAGAAACTCGCTTCGCCGGGCTTGGGCGTGCGCGCCTTCAAGGCGTCCAGCGGGGAGCGCTCAAAGCCTTTCATAGACGGTCTTTCCGCGCAACACGAAGAGGTTGCGCGCGTCGCTGAAGTTCTCCGCATGGCCCACGAACAGCATGCCGCCCGGTTTCATTACGCGGTGGATGCGCTCCAGCACCGCGCGCTGCGTGGCCGCGTCGAAGTAGATCATCACGTTGCGGCAGAACACGGCGTCGAAGGGTTCCCGAAAGGGCAGGTTCTCGATCAGGTTGACGCTCAGGAACTGCATGTGCTTCTGCAGCTCGGGCTTGACGCGCATCAGCCCGGCGTTGCCGCCCTTGCCGCGCATGAAGAAGCGTTGCAGGCGCTCGGGGCTCAGGCCCTTGACGCCGTCGAGCTTGTAGACGCCGCGCTGCGCGGCCGCCAGCACCTTGGTGTCGATGTCGCTGTTGACGATCTCGAACGAGCCCGAGGGGCCAAGCGCTTCGGTGGCCGTCATGGCGATCGAGTAGGGCTCTTCGCCGGTGGAGGCGGCCGAGCACCAGATGCGCCACGGATGCGAACGCCTGGCGGCCATCAGCTCGTGCAGCACGCCGAAGTGGTGCTGCTCGCGGAAGAACGCCGTGAGGTTGGTGGTCAGCGCGTTGATGAACTCCTGCCATTCCGCGCCGTCGTGTTGTTCGAGCCCATCGAGGTAGCTCTTGAAGCTGCCGTGGCCGGTCTCGCGCAGGCGGCGCGAGACGCGGCTGTAGACCATGGCGTGCTTGCCGTCGTGCAGGCTGATGCCGGCTTTCTTGTAGATCAGCGCCTTGATGCGCGTGAAGTCCGCGTCGGACCAGACGAACTCGCGGCCTTCTTCTACAGGCCCATCGCCGGCAGAAGCCATGCCATCCAGAAACACCGCGGAACCGGCTCCGCCGGGCCGCTGGTGTTGCCCCCTTGAGGGGGTCGCGCGAAGCGCGGCGGGGGTGCTCATGTTCAGCTCATGTTCAATGTCTGGAGCGTCGCACCAGGCCGGAGGTGTCCAGAATCAGGGCCACCTTGCCATCGCCCAGGATGGTCGCGCCCGACACATTGGGCACCTTGCGGTAGTTGGACTCCAGGTTCTTGATCACCACCTGTTGCTGGCCCAGCAGCTCGTCGACCATGAGCGCCACGCGCGAGCCTTCGGCTTCCACCACCACCATGATGGGGCTGCTGTCGCTGCTCTTGACGCGCGGCACCTGGAACACGCGCTCCAGCTCCACGACCGGCATGTATTCGTCGCGCACCTTCACCACCTGCGCGTCCTGCGCCATGGTGTTGATGTCTTCGGGTTTGATCTGGAACGACTCGACCACGTTGGACAGCGGCAGGATGTACACCTCGTCGCTCACGCGCACCGACATGCCGTCCATGATGGCCAGCGTGAGCGGCAGCCGCACCGACACGCGCATGCCCACGCCTTCGGCCGAGGCAATTTCCACCGTGCCGTTGAGCGCGGCGATGTTCTTCTTCACCACGTCCATGCCCACGCCACGGCCGGAGACGTCGGTGACGGTGTCGGCGGTGGAGAAGCCGGGCGCGAAGATCAGGTTCCACACCTCGCTGTCGCTCAGCGAGTCGGGCGCGTCGATGCCTTTCTCGCGCGCCTTCTTCAGCAGCTTCTCGCGCGAGAGGCCCTTGCCGTCGTCGCGCACCTCGATCAGGATGGATCCCCCCTCGTGCGTGGCCGACAGCGTGATCGTGCCGTGCTCCTGTTTGCCCTTGGCGCGGCGTTCCTCCGGCATTTCGATGCCGTGGTCGCAGCTGTTGCGGATCAGGTGGGTCAGCGGGTCGGTGATCTTCTCCACCAGGCCCTTGTCGAGTTCGGTCGATTCGCCCTGCGTGACCAGTTCAACCTTCTTGCCCAGCTTGCTCGCCAGGTCGCGCAGCATGCGCGGGAAGCGGTTGAACACGACCGACATCGGGATCATGCGGATCGACATCACCGCTTCCTGCAGGTCGCGGGTGTTGCGGTCGAGGTCGGCCAGACCGGCCAGCAGCGGCTGGTTGCTGGCATCGTCGAGCTCGCGGCTTTTCTGCGCCAGCATGGCCTGGGTGATGACGAGTTCGCCTACCAGATTGATGAGCTGGTCGACCTTGCTCACCGAGACGCGCAGCGTGCTCGATTCGAGGCCGGCACCCGCTGCGGTGGGCGCTCGCGCCTCTGCCTTGGGCGCGGCCTTGGCCACGGCCGGGGTCGGCACGCCGGGCGCACCCTCGAAGAAGCCGTAGTCGCGGCCCTCGGTGGTGGGGTGGGGGTGGCCGGTGCCCACGGGCTCTTCCTCTTCCACGAATGCCGCAGCCGCCACGCTGTTGTCGACGATGCGGATCTCGTCCTTGCCGACGTGGAAGGTGAACAGGTCCATCAGGTCGCTGTCGGTGGCGCTGGTGCGCGCGCGCCAGACCCGGTGGGTGCTGAGGTCGCAGGCCATGGGCTCGACGGTGCCCAGGCCGGGAATGTCGCGGAACAGCTCGGCGATGCCATCGGCCTGGGCCGGGTTGTCCAGCGGGCCGATGTGGATTTCCAGGTCGCGCTCGGTCTTCTTGGCGGCGGCCTTGCGTGGCTGCGGCGCGGGCGGCGCGACCACGATGACGGGCGCCGCCAGGGCCACGTCTTCGCCATTCTGAGCGTCTTCACCGTGGGCCAGCACGCTGATGCGCGCCACGAGGTCGGCCGTGGCCGGCGCTTCCCCGCCCCGGCCCTGGTGCGCGCCGAGCAGGCCGCGCAGCGCGTCGGACGATTCCAGCAGCACATCCACCATGGCCGCGGTCGGCGTCAGTTCGTGGCGGCGCAGCTTGTCCAGCAGCGACTCCATCTGGTGCGTGAGCTCGGCCACGTCGGCGAAGCCGAAGGTGGCCGCGCCGCCCTTGATGGAATGCGCGCAGCGGAAGATGGCGTTGAGTTCCTCGTCGTCGGCCTTGTCGACGTCGAGCGCGAGCAGCATCTGCTCCATCTGGTCCAGGTTCTCGCCGGCTTCCTCGAAGAAGATTTGGTAGAACTGGCTCAGGTCGATGTCGTTGCCCAGGCCCTGGCCCTCGTTCATCGTTTCACCCATGGAATTTCCTTGCTTGCTTGGCGGTTGGCATCACCGCATGACTTTTTGAATGACTTCCAGGAGGCGTGTCGGATCGAAGGGCTTGACCATCCAGCCCGTGGCGCCTGCGGCGCGGCCGAGTTGCTTCATCTGGTCGCTCGACTCGGTGGTGAGGATCAGGATCGGCACGGTCTTGAATTTCGGGTGCTCGCGCAGCTTGCGCGTCAAGCCCAGCCCATCCAGGTTGGGCATGTTCTGGTCGGTCAGCACCAGGTCGATGCTGTGCTTCTGGGCCTTTTCCCAGGCATCTTGTCCGTCCACGGCTTCGACCACGTGGTAGCCCGCCCCCGTGAGGGTGAAGGTCACCATCTTTCGCATGGAAGCCGAGTCGTCTACGGCAAGAATCGATTGCATGATTTACTCCAATGGTTCAAATATCGGCACGTGACGCCGCGGCTTGAATCGGCCCCTGTCCCCGTCAGAACAGGTCGATGGAGCCGGCGTCCATCTCGCTTTGCGTCACCGGGCTGGGGCGTTCGGGCATCGGATCGAGCTCCAGGGGCAACTCCCCTTCCTCGGGCTCCATGGCCTGGTCGGCCAGACGCCAGGCGCAGCTCTGCAGCACCTTGCCGGTGTGCACGATGAGCTGGGTGGCCATGTCGTGGAACTGCAGCTCCGTCACGGCCTGGTGCAGGTTGTGGCGGATCGGGCCGAGTTCCTCGGCGCGATCGGCGCTCAGGTCGCTCAATGCCTGGTTGGCCGAGCCGAAGCGTTCCAGCAGATTGCTCGTGGCATGGTCCAGCAGGCCTTCGAGGCGCTGGAGGTCGGTCATGGCCATGAGCAGCGCGTCCTGGAGATCGGCCACCAGATTCACGGGCACGGAGACAGAGGGAGGTGTCTGCTGCGTCGTTGTGGTTTCCATGGTGGTCGTTTGCGGTGCCGAGAAGGGGTGTGGGGTATTACAATTTTCAACAATTGCTTGTCGCTGTATCGGCAGATAACGGGCCGAATTCAGGACCAATTTCCCGCTTGCCATGGCGGCGCCTGGGGCTCCCAGGGCCGCCGCTCCTCTTTCCACACCATGAGCGGAACGCCTCAAACCCCGGACAAAGCACCCGTGCGCATCCTGCACCTCGAAGATTCGAGGGTCGACCACGCGCTGGTGAAGTTCGCGCTGCAGCGCAGCCAGCTCGCCAGCGACATGGTGCTGGTGGACACCCTGGAGGATTTCCGTCGCGAGCTGGAGACCGCGCCTTTCGACGCGGTGCTGGCCGACTACCACCTGCCCGGCTTCACCGGCATGGATGCCTGGGACGTGGTGTGCGAGATGGGCCTGCGCCTGCCCTTCATCGTCCTGTCGGGCGCGATCGGCGAGGCGGCGGCGGTGGACGCCATGCACCGAGGCATCAGCGATTACATCCTCAAGGACAGCATGCACCGGCTCTCGCACGTGATCCAGCGTGCGATCGAAGTGGCGCAGACGCGGCGGGCCGCCGATGCCGCCGGGGCCGAGCTGGCCGAGTCGCGCCGGCGCCTGGCCGAACTGGCCGAACACCTGCAGACCAGCATCGAACAGGAGCGCGCCGACATTGCGCGCGAGATCCACGACGACATCGGCGGCGCCTTGGCCTCCGTCAAGCTCGATCTGGCGCTGGTCGCCCGGCGTGCGGACGACGCCAGCATGCAGAGCCACCTGGGCTCGGCGCTGGAAATGGTGCAGCACGCGCTGGATGCGAGCCAGCGCATCATGATGAACCTGCGCCCGCCCATTCTGGACCAGGGGCTGGTGGCGGCGGTGGACTGGCTGGCGGCGGGCTTCGAGCGGCGCACCGGCTTGCGCGTGGTGGTGCGGCGCTCGGCCGCCACGATCGACGTGCCGCGCGAGGTGCAGCTGGTGGCCTACCGCACCGCGCAGGAAGCCCTGACCAACATCAACAAGCACGCGCAGGCCAGCGCGGTGGACATCGATCTGAGCGACGGCGAAGGCGTGTTGACGCTGGAAGTGAGCGACAACGGCAAGGGCCTGGACGCGCACGCGCTGCGCAAGGCCAAGTCGTTCGGGCTGCTGGGCCTGCGCGAGCGCGCGGCCAAGGTGGGCGGCTGGCTCGACGTGAGCTCGTCGCCCAAGGGCACCTCGGTGATCCTGTCGGTGCCCTTGCAACTGGCGCAGAACCCGGACAACGCGGCCAAGGCCGATGAGGAATCGAATGATCAAAGTGATTTTGTGTGACGACCACGCGATGGTGCGCCGGGGCATCCGCGACACCATCTCGGAGGCCACCGACATCCAGGTGGTGGGCGAGGCGGCGAGTTATCCGGAGCTGCGCGAGGTCATGCGCAAGGTGGAATGCGACGTGCTGGTGCTCGACCTCAACATGCCCGGGCGCGGGGGGCTGGAGGTGCTGGGCACGCTGAAAGAAGAGGGCTCGCCCGTCAAGACCCTGGTGGTCTCGATGTACCCGGAAGACCAGTACGCCATCCGCTGCCTGCGCGCGGGCGCGCGGGGCTACCTGAACAAGGCCGGTGAACCGGCCGAACTGGTGGCCGCCATCCGCACCGTGATGCAGGGGCGCAAATACGTGACCCCCGAGGTGGCGCAGATGCTGGTGGACACGCTCAACGCGCCCGAGAGCGAGGAGCTGCACGCCAGCCTGTCCGAGCGCGAACTGCAGACGCTGCAGAAGATCGCCTCGGGCAAGAAACTCTCGGACATCGCCGAAGAGCTCATGCTCAGCCCCAAGACCGTGAGCGTGTACCGCGCGCGGGTGCTGGAGAAGCTGCACCTGACGAACAACGCCGAACTCACGGTCTACGCCATCCGCAATGGAATCGTGTGAGCACCCCCCTGCGCCGCTGCGCGGCTTCCCCCCTCTGTGGCGCGCCTTCGGCGCTTCGAAGGGGGGACGACACCTTGGGCCGGCTGAGCTGTCCCTCGATGCCTCTGGATGGGGCACTTCGCTCCGGCGGCTGTGTCTTCGCTCCCTCGCCCCTCTGGGGAGGGTTGGGGTGAGGGTGACCCCGATCCCGTCTTCTGCCGTTGGGCCGGGCTGAGCAGCGCAGGGGTGCGGGGAAAAAGAAGTTCGCGTGTTTGAGTCCGCGCAGCGGGCGAGTTTGCGAACTTCTCCCCGCACACCGAGCAGCGCAAGGAACCCCGAAGGGGCCCGGTCTTCGGCTCGCCTTTCTTTTGCTTACTTTTCTTTGGCGAAGCAAAGAAAAGTGAGTCGGCCGCCGGGCCGAGACCCGGCTTGCCACGAAAGAGATAAAGCTACGCCAGCGCCAAGCAAGCCAAGCAAGCCAACCGCCAGCGCAGATCCAGCCAGCTGCGGATAATCCCCCGATGCCCGCGCCATCCACCTCGATCTGGAGTCCTCTTCGCCAACCCGCTTTCCGCTGGCTCTGGATCTGTGGCGCGGTCTTCTTCATCGGCAACGGCATGCAGACCATGGCGGCCGCCTGGCTCATGGTCGAGCTCACCGGCTCTTCGTTCCTGGCTGCGCTGGTGCAGACCGCGGTGTTCCTGCCCATGTTCCTGCTGGCCCTGCCCGCTGGTGTATTAGCCGACACCACCGACCGCCGGCGCCTGATGTCTGGCGCACTGATCGCGCAGGGGGTGGCCAGCCTCTTGCTGGCCGTGCTGGTGCTCGCCGGCAAGGGCGGTCCCGCGTCGGTGCTGTTCCTGGTGTTCGTGGCCGGTTGCTGCACGGCGGCGCTCACGCCCGCCTGGAACTCCTCGGTGGTCGATCCGGTGCCGCGCGGCGAATGGTCTCAGGCCATCACCGCCATCGGCATTGCCTACAACGCCGCACGCGCCATCGGCCCCACGCTGGCCGGCCTGCTGTTTGCCCAGCTGGGTGCGGGCTGGGTGTTCGCCGTCACCGTGATGACGACGGCGGTAATGTGGGAAGGCATCCGCCGCTGGCCGCCGCGCGCGCACCCGCCGTCGTCCTTGCCGCCCGAGCGTCTGTGGGGCGGCACGCTCAGCGGCCTGCGTTTCGCCTGGCATTCGCGCATCATCCTGGCGCAGTTGGTACGGGTGATGGCGTTCAGCGCCGCCGGCGCGGCCTTGTGGGCGCTGTTGCCGGTGATCGCCCAGCGCCAGCTCGGCACCGGTGCCGAAGGCTTCGGGCTGCTCATGGGCTGCCTGGGCACCGGCGCGGTAGCCTCGGGCCTGGTCATCGGCCGGCTGCGCGCGCGTTTCCCGCTGGACCGCCTGGTGGCCCTCGCCTGCGTGGTCTTCGCAGCGGTGATGCTGATCGCGGCCTGGGTGCGCATTCCCGCCGTGGTCTATGTCGCCATGACGTTTGGCGGCGCGGCCTGGATGGCCACCATGTCCACCATCAACACGGCCACCCAGGCCAGCGCGCCCGCTTGGGTACGCTCGCGCGCGGTGGCCATGCACATCCTCTCGGCCCTGGGCGCATTCGCCATCGGCTCGGCGTTCTGGGGCGCCGTGTCCGACGTGATCGGCCTGAGCGCTGCCTTGGTGGCCGCCGCCGTGGCCATGGCCGCCGGCCTGCTGCTCGTGCGCCCCTTCCCCTTGCGCGTGGGCGGCGACCAAGAGGTGACGCAGGGCACGCCGTGGGACGAGTTGTTCATCGTCGACGAGCCCAACCCCGAGGCCGGCCCCATCGCGGTGGAGGTGGGCTACCGCATCCGCCCGGGCGTGGACACCGCGTTTCTCGACACCATCGCCCGCATGAAGGACCCGCGACGCCGCGACGGTGCCACCTTCTGGCGCGTCTACAAGGACCTGGGCGAGCCCTCGCGCTATGTCGAACGCTTCATCGTGACCTCCTGGGCCGATTACCTGCACCAGCGCGCCCGCGCCACGGTGGCCGACCACGCGATCGAAACCGAGGTGCGTGCATTTCTGGCCGAAGGCGAGAGTGCGCGCATGTCGCACTACATCGCCGAGCGATGAGGCCGCGCGGAGCCCCACGGGGATAGCACCGAGGTCGGTGAAAACGGCAAGCCTTCGGACGGGGCTCAAAGCGGCCATGAGGCGGGGATTCGAAAGGCGATGGCAGGCGCAAGATTTCGCCCGTGGGAGGGCTGACGGCAGGGCGCCTATGCAGCGTGGTCAGCAGCACATAGGCGGTCCGAGGCGGTGGCGGTGCAGACCCCGGCGCAAGGGCCGGTTCAGCCAATGCCCACTGGAGTGATCTCCCATGACCCGCCCCATTTCCCACGCATCCACCGCCACGCCCACCCAGCGCAACCGCCGACTGCTGTTGGCACTACCGGCCGCCTGCGCACTGCCGGCGCTCACCGCTTGCGGTGGCGGTGCCGATCTGAGCTACGACACCGAGCAGGCGCTGTATTTCGTGGATGAGCCCATCACGCCCAACATTCCGGAACTGGCCACCAAAAACCAGATCACCGCCGGCCACACCGCGCCTACGTTCTCCGTCAAGCCGGCACTGCCCATCGGCTTGGCGCTGAATGCCCAGACCGGTGTGATCTCCGGCACGCCCACCCAGCTGCAGCGGCAGAGCAGCTATACGGTCTCGGCCCGCAACAACCGGGGCACCGCAGAGACACGTGTGCGCATCACGGTGACGGGCCGAGGTGCTTGGGTTCCTGTGGCGACGGTGCCCGGCGCCAGGTATTCCACCACCATCGCGCCGCTGCCCGGAGGCAAGTTTCTGGTGGCAGGTGGGCTGATGGCCGGCGGGGGTGTGACAGAAACGGCCGCCATTTACGATGCCTCGTCGGCCACCTGGAGTTCTGCAGCCGCCATGCTGAAGCCTCGCAATCTCCCTTTGTCCGTGGCGCTGCGCGATGGTCGCGTGCTCGTCCTGGGCGGTGACCTCACCAGTGCCGATCCCGGCGCCACGGAGATCTTCAATCCCTACACATCGAGCTGGACGGAAACTGGCCGTCTGAACGTGGCGCGCGATAGGTGTACGGCGCATCTGTTGGCCAGCGGCAAGGTGCTGGTGGTGGGTGGGCAAAATCCGTTTACGGGTGAACCCATCGACACCGCCGAGCTGTATGACCCGAGCACAGAGGGCTGGACCCCACTGCCCACGCGCTTATCGACCGAGCGGTACCTGCACGCCTCAGCGTTGCTCCCGGGTGGCACGACGCTGCTGGTGGCGGGGGGCAACGGGGTCACGACGGCTGAGCTCTACAAGGTGGACGGCAGCGCCACCAAAGTGATTCCATACGGTCTCGAGGGCTTCCAACACCAGGCGGTGAAATTGGACGATGGCAGTGTCTTGGTCATTTGCGCCGGGCAGTCGAAACGGTTCAACCCGCTCACGTCGAGCTGGACCACGAGCACCCCGCTGTACGGCGAACGCATCTTCCCAACCATGACGGCGTTGGCTGATGGCCGCGTGCTCGTGGCTGGTGGGGCTGCCACAAACACCGCCGAAATCTACAACCCGGACGTCAATCGCTGGACCGCCGCAGCGCCCGTGGCTGTCGAGCGCAATCGGGCTGCGGCCACCTTGTTGGGCGATGGCAGCGTGCTCATGGTGAGCGGTATTGGGCTCGGCATGGTAGATGCGAGCGAACGCTATATCCCTTGAATCGCTTCGAGACCGGCGTGCGACTACCGCGGGTGCCGGTCCCCCTGTTCATGGCCGCCGCGGTTGCGCCTCCCAGACATTCTTGGTGGAGCGCCGGTGCGGGCATGCACTGAAATAACGGGCTTACTTTCCCATCTGCACCAACGCCGCCTGCAAGCCGGTGAGGCCGCCCACACGCTGGTCGTTGATGAAGATCTGCGGCATCTGCCGCACGGACGGGCCGCATTTCTCATAGAACGCCAGGCGTTCGGCCTCGTCGTCGATCTTGATTTCCTCGAACGGCAAGGAGCGCGATTTCAGCAGCATCTTGGCCGACTCGCATTGCGGGCAGGCGGACTTGGAATAGACGGTGATTTTGAGTGACATAGGGCCGGAGTTTACGGGTTGCCCCGGTGCACCCGGGTACAGTCCGACGGATGTTTCCACGTCCTTCGAAGGGGTGTCCGTTGACACCGCCGTCCCATGCCACCTGAGCTCGCCCTGCTCGTGCTGGGCGCGGCCGTGGCGGGCTTCGTCCAGGGGCTCTCCGGTTTTGCGTTCGGCATGGTCGCCATGTCGTTCTGGGTCTGGGGCATCGAGCCGCGCGTGGCGGCGGTGATGGCGGTGTTCGGCTCGCTCACCGGGCAGATCGTGGCCGTGGTGTCGAGCCGGCGCGCTTTCCAGTGGCGGGCGCTGGCCCCGTTCCTGATGGGCGGCGCGCTGGGCATTCCGCTGGGCATCGCGGTGCTGCCGCATCTCAATCCCGATCTGTTCAAGCTGGTGCTGGGCAGCGTGCTGGTGCTCTGGTGCCCGGTGATGCTGTTCTCCTCCCATCTGCCCAAGGTGCAGGCGGGCGGGCGTCTCGCCGATGGCGTGGCGGGCGCGGCCGGCGGATTCATGGGCGGCATCGGGGGCTTCACCGGCGTGGTGCCCACGCTGTGGTGCACCCTGCGCGGCTGGGCGAAAGACGAGCAGCGCGCGACCATCCAGAATTTCAACCTCGCGGCGCTGGCCTGCACCATGCTGGGTTACGTGCTTACCGGCACCGTCACGCGCGACCTGTGGCCACTGCTGCCCTGGGTGGCGGGGGCGTTGCTGGTGCCCGTGCTGCTGGGCACCCGCCTGTACGTGGGCCTGAGCGAAGCGGCGTTTCGCAAGCTGGTGCTGACGCTGCTCAGTTTCTCTGGCGTGGCCATGCTGGTGTCGGCGGTGCCGCGCCTGCTTTCATGAACGAACGAACGAAGGAGCCCCCATTCCATGACCACCGAGTCCAACACCGTGTCCGATTACCTCGTGCTCTCGCGCGGTCAATGGGACGCCGACGCGTCCCCCGAGGACATTCAGCGGGCGATCGACGACTTCTATATCTGGCACGACCGGCTCGTGGCCGAAGGCCGGATGAAGAGCGGCCAGCGCCTGGCCATGCCGACCAAGCTGGTCAGCCGCCAGGGCGTGATCGACGGCCCCTTCACCGAAGCCAAGGAAATCGTCGGGGGCTACTGGTTCTTCCTGGCCTTCGGCCTGCAACTGGAGGTTCGGCCGGTGGACGACGAGCGCTGCAACGCGCTCAGCACGACGTGCGAGACGCCACCGTCCGTGCGCGCGGCGAGGACTTGAAGGCTGACGTCGTGCAGACTCAGGGCTTGCCCAAGGGCTGGAACGCCGGCGCACGCTTCTCCTGCATCGCCTTCACCCCTTCCTTGCAATCGGGGTGCTTGAGCAGTTCCCCGGTCAGGCGCTTGGCGTCTTCCACCGAGCGGCCCGGTTGCAGGTGCATTTGTTCCGCATAGACCTGCCGCTTGGCCGCGCGCACCGCGACCGGTGAGACCGTGGCCGCCAAGGCGCGGGCACGCGCCAGCACCTGCGCTTCGAAGTCTTCGGCCGGCAGCACGCCGTGCAGGAAGCCCAGGGTCTGCATTTCCTCCGCGAGCACCACACGCCCCGTGAAGAGGATCTCCACCGCCGGCGACAAGCCGATCAGGCGCGGCAGCACCCACGACAGGCCGTACTCGGCGGGCAGGCCCAGCCTGGACGTGGCTGCCGTGAACTTTGCGCCCGCCGCGGCATAGCGCAGATCGCAGAACGCGGTGAGCGAGACCGCGATGCCCGCGCACGCGCCGTTCACGGCGGCGATCACCGGCTTGTTCATGCCCCAGTGCCACACCAGCTCGTGTTCGAACTCCTCGTGCACGCCCTTGCCGGGTTCGGCCAGTTCCAGCTCTTCCGTCGCCTTGCTGTAGTCCTTCGTCGAGGCCTGGTGGTGTTCCAGCGCGCGGAAGTCCGCGCCGACGCAGAACTGGCGCCCCGCGCCGGTGACCACGATCACGCGCACCTCCGGGTTCTCGTCGTGCGATTGCATCAACCAGCGGTATTCCGCGTTCATGCGGTGCGTCCAGGAATTGCCGCGCTCGGGCCGGTTCAGGCGCACCAGCGCCACGCCGTCCTGCACGCTGGATTCGGTGACCTTGAGCTCCATGTCGTATTACTCCGTGTCGTCGAAACGCTGGTCGCGCTGCTTGAACGTGGCGGTGGTGCCCGTTTGCGAACGGTTGCGCAGGATGTTGAACTCGTCGTCTTCGAAGCGCAGGTTGGTGCCGAGCGTGTGGCCCACATAGCCGCGCGAGAACTGCGCCGCGCCGCCCAGGCTCTCCAGCGCCATCTGGTGCATGGCCTTGCCGGTCACCAGGGCGTCGCGCGGGTGCTTGGCGATGCGTTGCGCCCAATCGCTCACGGCTGCGTCCAGTGTGTCGCCAGGTACCGACAGGTTGACCAGTCCCAGGCGTTCGGCGGTGGGGCCGTCGAAGCTGTTGCCCAGCAACATGAGTTCGCGTGCCTTCTTCGCGCCGTACATCAGGATCTGGCTGTTCATGTGCCAGGTGTTGCCGGCCAGGCCCAGGCGCTGCTCGGCGTGGCTGAACTGCGCGTCGTGCGCGCACACCGCGAGGTCCACCAGCTCCACCAGGTACATGCCCACGCCGGTGCAGTGGCCGTGCACCTGCGCGATCACCGGCTTCATCGAGTTCTGGAACGCCATGTAGTTCATGCCCAGCTTGCGGTCGCGCAGCAGGCGCGTGCGCTGGCTGGGGCGGCGCGGCTTCTTGCCGTCGGCTGCGGGCTCCAGGCCGTAGGACTTCAGCGCGTCGTTGTAGTCGTGCCCGGCGCAGAACGAGGGGCCATTGCCCTTGAGGACGATGACGCGCACGTCGTCGTCTTCCTCGGCTTCGTGCAGCGCGGCGACCAGGCGGTCCAGGTCGTCGAAGCGCAGCGCGTTGTGTTTGTCCGGGCGGTTCATCACCAGCCGCGCGACGGGTCCTTGTTTCTCGACGATCACAGCATCGTCCATGGGCGTATCTCCTGAATGAATCTGGGTGAAATGATACATCGTTTGACCGTAACGTCAATCGGTTGTAGCATTTCGGCATGACTTCATCAAACGCTGTATTGCCTCTTTCCGATCAACCTGCACAGCCCTTGAAGGGCGTGCGCGTGATCGAATTTGCCCACTGGATGGCAGGCCCCCTGTCGGGCGGCCTGCTGGCCGACTGGGGCGCCGACGTCATCAAGGTCGAGCCACCGGGTGGTGAACCCATGCGCACCATCTTTGCCAAGATGGGCGCGCGCGCCGGAACGCCGAACGCGGCCTTCACGCTGGCCAACCGCGGCAAACGCTCGCTGGTGCTCGACGTGAAGACCGACGAAGGCCTGGCCGCGTTGGGCAAGCTGCTGGCCAACGCCGACGTGCTGCTGACCAACCTGCGCCCCGATGCACTGCAGCGCCTGGGCCTGGGCGCGGCCGAGATCCGCCAGAAATACCCGCGTCTCGTTTACTGCTCGGTCAGCGCATACGGTTGGGGCGGCCCGGACCAGGACCGGCCGGGCTACGACATCGCCGCGTTCTACGGTCGCACCGGCGTGGCGCACGAGATCACCACCGCCGGCACGCCGCCGCCCGCCCTGCTGCAAGGCATTGGCGATGCGTTCACCGCGATGACCGCGACCACCGGCATCCTGGCCGCGCTCATGGAGCGCCACCAGACCGGCCAGGGCCGCGTGGTGGAGGCCTCGCTCATGCGCACCGGCATGTGGGCGCTGGGGGGAGAACTGGGCCAGCAGGCTTTGGGCGGCAACCCCAAGCCACCCAAGCCACGCGAACAATCGCGCACGCCCATGTACAACTCCTACCGCACGGCCGACGACCGCTGGTTCTTCCTCGTCGGAGTGGAAGCGCGCCGGCACCTGCCCACGGTGTTGCGCGCCATCGGCCGCGAAGATCTGGTGGACGACGAGCGCTTCAAGGATGGGCGTGGTATCGGCACGCACGCGGCCGAGCTGATCGCGCTGTTCGACCAGGCCTTCAACAGCCAGCCCATGGCGTACTGGGCCGAGCAACTCGACCGCCACGAGGTGTGGTGGGCGCCGATCCAGGTGCCGGCGGAAGTGCTGAACGACCAGCAGGCCGAAGCGATCGGCGCCTGGACCACGGTGGAGGGCAAGCAGTCGGTCGACGCGCCGGTGCGCTTTGATTTCATGCCGCGCGGCGAAGCGCCGCGCGCGCCGCAGACCGGTGAACACACCGCGCAGGTGCTGGCCGACTATGGCTTCACGGCCGAAGAGGTGCAGCGGCTCAGCGCCGTGGCGGCGCCAGGAGAACAGCCTTGAACGCGGTCGTTGAAACGCCGCTCTGGGGTCGCGAGGTCGAAGCGGGCCGGGTCCAGGGGCACCCGTGCCGCCTCTATGCAAACCGCCCGCGTTCGGTGGGCGCGCTCTTGCGCGACGCGCGCCGCTGGCAAGAAGGCGCCCGCACCTTCATCGTCGAGGGCGAACGCCGCCTGAGCTTTGGCGCGTTCGAAGCGGCGGTGGCGCGTGTGACGGAGCAACTGCAGTCGCGCGGCGTGCGCCCAGGCGAGCGCATCGTGCTGCTGGCCTACAACAGCATCGAATGGCTCGCGGCCTTCTGGGCCGTGCAGTCGCTGGGCGCTGTCGCGGTGCTGTGCAACGCCTGGTGGAGCGCGCAGGAAACCAGTGAAGCCATCGCCGACGTAGAGCCCGCCTGGGTGTTGGCCGATTGGCTCGCCAAGCGCGGCCTGCAGGACGACCCGAACGTGATCGACATGGCCACGGTGCGGGAATGGGTGAATGGCGGTGAGCGTCCACCGTTGCCGCCCTTGCCCGAGGTGGCCGAGGACGCGCTGGCCATCATCATGTTCACCTCCGGCACCACCGGCCGCGCCAAGGGTGCGCTGATGTCGCAAGGCGGCGTGGTGGCCAACCTGCAGAACCTGCTGGTGCTCACCGGGCGTTTGCCCAGCGAGATGTCGCTGGACCAGCCCGGCACGGTGAGCCTGCTCACGGTGCCGCTGTTCCACCTGGCCGGCGTGCAGGTCAGCATCTCGACCCTGCTCACCGGCGGCAAGCTGGTGCTGCAGGAAGGTCGCTTCGATGCCGGCGCGGTGCTGCGCCTCATCCAGCAGGAGCGCGTGCGCGTGTGGGGCAGCATTCCCACCATGGTCTCGCGCGTGCTGGAGCATCCCGACGCGGTCCGCTACGACGTGTCGAGCCTGCGCTCCATTCCCATGGGCGGCTCGGCGATCTCGCCCGAGTTGCGCGCGCGCATTCCGCAGGTGTTTCCCGGCGTGAAGAAAAGCGTGGGCAGCCTGTATGGCTGCACCGAGGCCGGTGGCATTCTCGCGGCCGGCAGCGCGGACACGCTGCGCGAGCGGCCCGGTTGTGTGGGCAAGGCCTTGCCGGTGGTCGAACTGCGCATCGCCAACCCGGACGAGCGCGGTGTGGGCGAGATCCAGGCGCGCACGCCCACGGTCACGCTCGGGGTGTGGGGCGAGGCCGAAGGCGCGACCGACGAAGATGGTTGGGTGCGCACCGGCGACCTGGGGCGGGTCGAGGGCGACTACCTCTACCTCAGCGGACGTTCGAAGGACATCGTGATCCGCGCCGGCGAAAACATCGCCTGCGCGCACGTCGAGCACTGCCTGCTGCGCCACCCGGCGGTGCAGGAGGTGGCGGTGGTGCCGCTGCCGCACGCGGATCTGGGTGAAGAAGTGGCGGCGGTGGTGGTGCTGCGCGAAGGCCAGAGCGCCAGCGCCGAAGAGCTTGCGGCGCATGCGCAATCGTTGCTGGGCAAGTTCGAGGTGCCCAGCCGCTGGTGGTTGCGCCGCGAAGCCTTGCCGACCAACGCCACCGGCAAGATCGCCAAGGCCGAGCTCAAGGCAGATTGGCGCGGCGGCTAAAACGGTTTCGTATGGGGCGCCCCGTTCAGGCGATCTCGCTCATGGCCTGCCACTGCGCGTGCGCGGGCTCACGCCAGCGCGCGCGCAATTCGTTGAGCCGTTTCGTCACGCGCGTGCCCACCCAGTCGCTGGGCAGCAAGGAATGCGGCAAGCCTGGGTCGACCGCGGGCAGACGCTGGAACGCGTTGACCAGCTGGGCGTGGGCCTGGAAGTGGTCTTCGGCGTTGCGCGGGCGCAGGGCACTGAAGCGCGATTCGAGCTCCAGGTAGTGCTCGGCCAGCGCGGGCACGTCCCACGCCTTTTGCACCAGCGTGGGCTGGGGAATGCCGAAGTCCAGCGAGCGCGCCTGGAAGGCCAGCGTGTCGTCCTCCAGGCCCAGTTCCCGCAGTTGCGCGCGCACCGCGTCGGCACGGTCGGCGTGCGGGCAGATCCACAGACCCGGCGTGGGCGAGCCAAAGCCCATCCAGTGCAACACGCGGTAGAGCCGCAGTCGATCGGCACGGCGCGTTTCGGGCAGGGTCACGTGCAGCAACAACCAGCCGCCGGCCCACTCGTGCTTGTTCTGCGCCAGGCCCAGCACGCGGCGGGACCCTTCGGCGATCAGTGCCGAGCCGCCTGGCGACAGCGCCCACCAGGCCTGCCGGCCTTCCTTGCCGCCTTCGATCCAGCCCGCGGTGTTCGCGCGCGCCAGCGCCTGCCGGGCGGCCTTTTCGGCAATGCCCACCAAGGCGAAGGCCTGCAGCAAGGTCTGCGTCCACACGCCTTCGGTGGAGGGGTAGACGTATTCGCCGAGGAGGGTGAGCAGCAGCGAGCGTGCGCTGGCCGCAGGCGCGGCGGGCGGCGGGTTGGCGCTCACTGGGATGCCTTCGCCCTGTCGGGCTGCGGCGCGAGCTTGCTTGGGGCGGCCCGGCGCTGCGCTCATGCGCGAACTGGAAAATGGATGACCATATGACATGATACTGACGGCATGCCCACGGGCACCCCAATCCGCAACCACTCTCTTCCATGGCCACCACCAGCGACACCTCCAAAACCACCGCCGCCCGCAAGTCGCGCCGCCTGGCGTTCAAGCCGGTCAACAGCACGCGACCGGCCGAGGCGATTCAGGCGCAGATCCGCAAGCTCATCGCGTCGCACAAACTCAAGCAGGGTGACCGCTTGCCGACCGAGCGCGAACTGTCGGAACAGCTGGAAGTCAGCCGCAACACCGTGCGCCAGGCGATCCGTTCGCTGGCCGATGGCGGCTTGCTGGAGGTGAAGAAGGGCGCCACTGGTGGCGCGTTCATCCGTGGCGGTGGGGGCGATGCGGTGCGCGCCGGCATGGTCGACCTGTATTCGCTTGGCGCGATCCAGCCCCAGCACCTGACCGAGACGCGCCTGCTCATCGGCGTGGAAGTGGTGCGCCTGGCCTGCGAGCGCGGGAGCGAGGAAGAGCTGGTCGAGCTCGAGAAGAACGTGGAAGAGGCTCAGGCCGCCGCGAAAGCGGGCGATGCGCCGCGCCGCACCGCCATCAATCTGGAGTTCTACCGCATCCTCGCGCGCATGACGCACAACCCCTTGCTGGTCATCGTGACCGACGCGGTGATGGCGATCACGCTGAAATTCGTGGAGGACTTCATGCGCACCTCCAACATCACGGTGATGCCGTTTCGGCGCGAGTTGCTGGTGCTGCTGCGCAAGCGCGACGCCGAGGCCTCGGCCACGCTGATGCGCGACCACCTGCTCCGATTGCAGAAGATCTACCTGGACGAAGTGGCGGTGCGCAGCAAGGCGTCGAGCAAGGCGGGCAAGAACGGCGGCTGAGCCCGTTGCTCAGCCGCATGCGTCGCGTCAGCGCTCAGGTCGGGACCTGGCTTCTTCGACCAGGCGTTTCGAGGAACTGACGTCCGCTTGCAGCTGCTTCGAAAACGCGTCGGGATCCAGCAGCTCGGGCACCATGCCCACCCGGTCCATGAAGGATTGCACCCGTGGTGAGGAGGCGGCCTTCGATGCGGACGCGAAAAGGGCGGTCACGCGCTCCTTCGACGTTCCGGCGGGGGCAAAGAAGCCGTACCAGACGCCCGCCTCGAAGTCCCGCTGGCCTGTTGCCTCGGCCAGTGTGGGCACATCCGGGAAGCTGCTCAGGCGCTTCCTGGAGCCGACCGCCAGCATCCGCAACTTGCCGGCCTTGACGTGTTGCTCCGCAGCGGTGACCGACACGATGCTCACCAGCACACTGCCCGCCACCACGTCCAGCAGGGCTTGGCCGGTGGCGCGGTAGCGCACGTCCTGCAACCGGATGCCCATGGCCTGGTTGAGCTTTTCGCCATACAGCTGGCCGGGCGAGCCCACACCCGACGACGCGTAGTTGGCCTTGTCCGGGTTCTTGGCCACGTAGTCCTTGAGCTGCTCGAGGTTTTGGATCGGCCACTGTGGCGCGGTCACGAGCACCAGCGGCACCGAACCCACCCGCGCGACCGGCACGAAGGAGCTCAGCGGGTCGTAGGGCGGCTTGTCGAGCGAAAAGGGGGACGTGGCAAAGGGCGGGTTGGCGGTGAACAGCAGGGTGTAGCCGTCCGCCTTGGCGCGGGCGGCGTGCTGCGTGCCGATCACGCCGGCGGCGCCCTCCCGGTTCTCCACCACGAAGGGAACGCCTTCCTGCGTTTGCAGCTCGCCCGCCAGTTCGCGCGCCAACAGGTCGAGGCCGTTGCCGGGCGAGTAAGGCACGATCAGGGTCACACGGTCGCTGGGGAATTTTTGGGCAAGCGCGCTCTGCATGCCCATCAGAGCCGAAGAGGCCAGGATGGCTGCGTTCAGGATTCGCAAGGTGCTGGTCATGTTGTCTCCTTGGGGGTGTGGGGTGTCAGGCTTTCAGCAGTTCACGGGCCACCACCAGCCGCTGGATCTGGTTGGTGCCTTCGAAGATCTGCGTGAGTTTGGCGTCGCGCATCCAGCGTTCCACGGGATAGTCGCGCGTGTAGCCATAGCCGCCGAAGATCTGTACCGCATCGGTGGTGACCTTCATGGCCATGTCGCTGGCGAAGCACTTGGCCATGCTGGCGAAGTAGCTCAAGCGCTTCCAGTCACCGGCGTCTGCGGCCTGGGCGCATTCGTAGACGAGGCAGCGCGCCGCTTCGGTCTGGATCGCCATGTCGGCCAGCATGAACTGGATGCCCTGGTATTCCGCGATGCTCTTCTTGAACTGCTTGCGTTCCCGCGCATAGGCCAGGGACGCATCGAGTGAGCCCTGCGCCAGGCCGACGCACTGCGCGCCGATGGTGGGCCGGTTCATGTCCAGTGCGCGCATGGAGGCGCGGAAGCCCTTTCCCTCCTCGCCCACGAGGTTCTCGGCGGGGACGTGCACCTCGTCCAGGAAGATGGGCGTGTTCGGCGCACCCCGGAATCCCATCTTGCGCTCATGCCGCCCGAAGGTCACGCCCTTCATCTTCCTGGGCTCGATCACGAAGGCACTGATGCCGGCAGCCCCGGGTTCGTCGCTGGTGCGCGCGTACAGCATGATGTATTCGGCCTCGCAGCCGTAGCTGCACCACTGCTTTCTGCCGTTCAGGACGTAGCCGTCGCCTCTGCGCTCGGCACGGGTGGCGATGGCGCTCACGTCCGAGCCGGCCTGCGGTTCGGAAATGGCGGTGGCGGTCACCACACCGCCTGCGGCCAGCTGGGGAAGGAAGCGCTGCCGCTGCTCTTCGCTGCCGAAGTGCAGCAGGGGCATGGCAAACATCGTGTTGAGGCCGGCGAGCGTGGCGCAGGCCGGCGAGGCGCGCGAGATCTCTTCCCGCGCAATGCACATCATGGTGAGGTTTCCATCGGGTCCACCGTATTGCTCGGGCACGAGCAACTGCATCAATCCCATTTCGCCAAAGAGCTTGACCAGCTCGAGGGGAAAGCGATCGGTCTCATCGATCTCGGCCGCGATGGGCGCCACGTGGCGCGCGACCATGCGGCGCACGGTGTCCTGAAAGGCGGTCTGTTCTTCGTTGAATTGCATGTTCAGCGTCTCGTTTCCATTGCGATGACTTCCCGGACTAGGGTTTGATGCCCTGCAGCTTGATCAGCTCACCCCAGCGCACCGTGTCGCGCGTGAGAAGCTGTTGCAGGTCCTGCGGAGTGGATGTCTCCAGCTCGAAGCCTTGCGCGGACAGGGCAGCTTCTTCACCGCGCAGAATGTCGCTGATGAGGGTGTTGAGCCGCGACACAAATTCGGTGGGTGTTCCGCGTGGCGCAAACATGCCGTACCAGATGTTGCCGTCCACGCCCGGAATGCCTTGTTCCGACAAGGCTGGCACGCCCGGCAGGAGCGGTGAGCGCTTGTCGCCCGTCACCGCCAGCGGCACGAGCTTGCCGCTGCGCACGTGCGGCGCGACGGCGCTGGCGGTCAGCGGCGCCATGTCGATCTGCCCGGCGACCAGATCGGTCAACTGCTGGGCCGACCCCCGGTAGGGGATGTGCATGATGTAGGTCTTCGTGGCCGTCTTGAACAGCTCGGCGGCCAGGTGGTTGGGCGTGCCGTTGCCGGGGCTGCCGTAGTTGAGTTTGCCCGGTGCCTTGCGCGCGGCCTGGAGCAGATCGTCGATGGACTTGAAGCCGGTTCCCGTGTGCGTCACCAGCACCAGTCGGCTCCAGCCCATCAGCATCACAGGCGCCAGGTCCTTGGTCGCCTCGAACGTGGAAGACGGTTGCAGCATGGCCCCGGTGGCCAGCGTGCTGGCCGCGATCAGCACGGTGGAGCCGTTCGGCGCCGCACGGGCGACCGCCTCGGCGCCGATGTTGCCGGACGCGCCGGTGCGGTTCTCGACCACCACCGGGCGGCCCAGGCGCTGCGACAGCTTCGGGCCGATCAACCGCGCCAGCAGGTCGGGCGTGGACCCGGGTGTCGTGGGCACGACGATGTGCAGCGGCCCCTCGGGCGGGTTCTGGGCCAACGCAGGGGTGCATGCCAGAGCCGAGATCAGGCATGCACTTAAAACGGTTCGACGGTTCAACATGTTTGTCTCCTTGTGTTCAGGGGTGTGGTGTGGCGAGGCGGAAGGCAGCGCCCTGGCGAACCAGTGCGTCGATCTGTTCTGCGGTCAGGCGCAGTTCGTCGCGAAGCACAGCCTGCGTGTCGGCGCCAAACGGCGCCGCATGCGCGCCCGTGCCGGGCCGCACACCGTCCAGCGCAAACGGCAGTCGGGTCGTGAGGAAGCTGCCGGCGGGGTCCTGCACCGATGCGAAGCTGTCGCGCTGTTGGAACTGCGGGTCCTGGATGACCTCGCGCAAGTCGCGGTAGCGGGCGCAAGGCACACCCTGTGCGGCAAACGTGCGCTCGCATTCCACGGCGCTGCGGTGGCGGGTCCAGTCCTCGATGCGGTCCATGAAGGTGTCCCAGTTCTGAAAGCGGTCCGCATCGGTCGCCAGCAGCGGGTCCTCGCGCCATTGCGGCTGCCCCACGGCGTCGCAGAGGTTGAGGAAGTTGCGGTGGTTGATGGGCGTGACCAGCACCCAGCCATCGCTGGCACGCATCGGCCGGTACACCGGCCGTGGCTGCTGCTGCGCCTGTTGCGCGCTCTGGAACTCGTAGGGCATCACGTTGAGCACGCTGTCCATCAGGTTCACGTCGATCACGGTGCCCCGTCCGGTGCGCTGGCGCTGCAGCAACGCCGTCTGGATGGACATCGCCGCAAACATCGCGGTGAGCATGTCGGCCATCGGCATGGACGCACTGATGGGCTCGCCGTTCGGGCCTTTTCCCAGCGCCATGTCGAACCCGCTGGCGGCGTGCACGACCGGCGCGTAGGCCGGTCGGGCCGACCAGTCGGTGTCCTGTCCGAAGCCGGAAATGGAGCAGTAGATCAGCGCAGGACGTTGCTCGCGCAACGCCTGCGCGCCCAGTCCCAGGCGCTGCATCACGCCCGGGCGAAAGGCTTCCACCACCACATCGGCCGAGGCCGCCAGTGAACGGGCGAGGCCCAGCCCGGCCGGCTGCTTCAGGTCCAGCGAGATGCAGCGCTTGCCCGCATTGAGATGGCCAAAGAAGGCGCTGTGTCCGTCGCGCAGCGGTGGTCGGTGGCGCATGTGGTCACCCTCGGGCGGCTCCACCTTGATCACCTCGGCGCCCAGGTCGGACAGCCATCGCGTGCAGTATGGGCCTGCGATCATGGTGGAAAAGTCCACCACCCGCAGGCCTCGCAGCACGCCTGCTGCGGCATGCGGGCTTGTCATTCGCCCTGTCCCGGGCGCTTCTCACCCTTTTGGTCAAAACGTTCCTCGCGTCCGTGAGAGGCCGCGCGCACGCCCTTCTCTCGGCGCTGCTTCATGAAGTTGTATTCGTCTTCTTCATAGCGGATGTTGGTGGACAGCGCATGCATCACGTACCCATGCGTGAACTGGCTCGTCATGCCCAGCGAATCGAGCGCCACGTGTGCCGCTGCCTTGCCGATGGCAATGGCGTCGCGCGGCAGCCGCGCAATGCGGTCGGCCCAGTCCTCGCCTGCGGCATCGAGCTGGTCGTCTGGAACCACCTTGTTGACCAGGCCCATCTGCACCGCTTCCTGTGGCGGCAGCACGTCGGCGATCAGCAGCAGTTCCCGCGCCTTCTTCGGGCCAGCGGCCAGGATGTTCCAGGCCGTCATGTAGGCCGCGCCGGCCAGACCCGACTTCTGTTCCGGGTGTCCGATGCGGGCCGCATCGCTGGCAATGGCCAGATCGCACGCCTCGACGATGTGCAGGCCCGCACCCACGCAATATCCCCGCACCAGAGCAACGGTCGGCTTGCTGCAGTAGAGCAGGTCGCGAAACTGGTTGAGATGCCGGCGATCGAAGTCGAGCCGCGCCCGCTGGCTGGGTCGACGTGCTTTGCCACTCGGATCGAAACCGTATTCGCTGCCGATCTCGACCAGATCGTGGCCGGCACAGAAGTGCCCGCCTGCGCCCTGGATGACGACCACACGGATGTCGTCGTCCCGCTCGGCATCCGACAGGCATTCCATCATCCTGTCGAAAGACGCATAGCTCAGCGCATTCCGCTTTTCGGGGCGGTTGAAGGTGATGTAGGCCTTGCCATCCTTCTTCTCGAAGAGCACGGCCGTTTGGGGATCGCTGGTTGCAGATGTCGTGGTGTTCATGGACTTGTCTGTCTTTCAAGGAAGAGGGCTCAGGCGCTCGCGGATGGCTTGGGCGTCGGCGTCCACCGCGGGAGGGGCGCCAGCCGGGCGCAGCATGGCGCCGTCGAATCGCGCCGGGTACCGGGTGACACGCAGGGGCATGCCGGCCGGGGAGGGCACCTCGTGGTAGATGCGGTTGTGCACCACCTGGGGATCCGACAGGTGTTCGTCCAGCGTGCGCACCGGCGCGGCGGGAACGTCGAACTGGCGGAACGCTTCCAGCCAATGGGCGCTTGGCCGGGCCGACAGGATCTCGTTGAGATGGCGGTAGAAGAAGTCGATCATCTCGCCGTGGTTCTTCATCGACAGCATCTGCTCCTTGAGGTCGGAGCGGCCAACAGCCTTGAGCGTGCGTGAGAGCTGCCCGCCATTCACAGGCGCAATGATCAGGTGCCCATCGGCGGTGCGCACGACCGGGTTGAAGGGCTCCTTCCAGGGCGTCTCGTCGCCGACGAAGGTGCGGTGCTGCGCCATGTCGCAGAAGTTGAAGTAGGCCGTCACATCGAGCATCGGCAGGGCAACATGTCCGCCCTTGCCGGTGCGGCCGCGCTGCACCAGGGCCGCCAGAACCGCCTGCGCGCCATAGGCGGCGACCACCTTGTCCACCACCCAATAGGCCGCCACGGCCGGCGTTCCACCGCCACCGTGCAGATGCGCCATGCCGCTGTAGCCCTGAATGAGCGAGTCGTACGCAGGCTCCTCGGACAGCGGACCACTTTCCCCGTAGCCCGTGATGGACAGGTGGACCAGGCGTGGGAACAACGCCTCCAGCACCTCGCGTCCCAGACCCAGCGAAGCGGCGACATGTGGGCGCCAGTTCTCGACCAGGACGTCCGCCTCCAGCAGGAGCTGCTTGAGCGTGGCCAGGCCGGTGTCCTGCTTGAGATCCAGAACGATGCTTTGCTTGCCGCGGTTGCAGGTCGACCACAGCGCGCTCCAGCCGTTGACCTTGTGGCCAAACCCGCGAAAGCCATCGCCTCCGGGCGGCTCCACCTTGATCACCTCGGCGCCAAGGTCTGCCAACGTGGTGGAAGTCAATGGTCCGGTCATGTAGCTGCTCAGATCAATGACGCGAATGCCTGCGAGTGGCGCTTCGTTCGGCTCGCTGCTGGCGGTCTGTGCTGGGGATTTTATTGGGTCATCCATAGTGATATTATGGGTCACCCTTTTTTGGAAAGTCAACCGATGCTCAGCATTTCAAGCCGAACCGTGCCGGCCGGACGCCGTGCCACAGGTCTTTCTGCGCATGGCGTGGCGACACCACGCCAGCCGCCTGTGCGCACCGCAGAAAGGGGTGCGAAACGCCCGCACTTCCAACCCGTGACCGGCGCGCGACCGGCGGCCGAAATCATTGAACAGGTGCGCAGCATGCTGCGCAGTCAGGAGCTTCAGTCGGGCGATCGGCTGCCGCCCGAAAGGGAGCTGGCAGAACAGTTGCAGGTCAGCCGCAACACGGTGCGACAGGCGCTGCGATCGCTGCAGGAGCAGGGGCTTCTGGAGATTCGGCATGGCCCTGCCGGTGGTGCGGTGATCCGCAGCAATGGCGGCACGGCGGTGGAAGCGGTTTTGGGCGACCTGTTCTCGCTGGGCACGATACGGCCCCAGGACCTGACGGAGGTGCGCGTGCTGATCGGTACCGAGGTCGTTCATCTGGCGTGCCAGCGTGCCAGCGAAGCCGAGTTCGATCAGCTGGAGGCCAACGTGGCCGCTGCCGAAGAGGCCATTCGCCAGAACGATCTGGCCAGGCGCACGGAGCTCAACCTGGAGTTCCACAAGCTGCTGGCGCGCATGACAGGCAATGCACTGCTGGTGGCCATCACCGACGCGGTGATCGCCATCACCCGGGAGTTCGTGAGCCGCATCGAACGCACGCCCAGCAGCCTGGTGATGCCGTTTCGGCGCCGCTTGCTGCGAAGCCTTCGGGCCCGGGACGCGGTGGCCAGCACCGACGCCATCCGTCGCCATCTCTTGCGGCAGCAGACGCTGTATCTCAAAGAGGCCGCCCGCTTGAGCGCGGCTGAAACCACAGGCGGCCAGCCGATGAAGAGGAAGGGCGCACCATGATCGCACCTGGCGCACTCGAGGGGTTTCGCGTCCTCGACTTCTCTCAGATGATGGCGGGCCCGCTGTGCGCGACGATGCTCGCCGACTTTGGCGCCGACGTGATCAAGATCGAACCGCCCGAGGGCGACGCGATGCGCAACACCGGCGAGACGCGCATCGGCGGCGAAACCGAGTTCTATTTGAGTGTGAACCGCAACAAGCGCAGCGTCGTGCTCGATCTCAAGTCCGCACATGGCCTGCAAGCTGCGATGCGGCTGATGCAGACCGCCGATGTCGTGATCGAGAACTTCAGACCGGGCACGGCCGATCGGCTCGGCATTGGCTACGCAGCGGTGCGGGCCGTCAACCCCAAGATCGTTTACTGCTCGCTCTCTGGCTTTGGCAAGGACAGCGTCAACCGGGACCGGCCGGCACTGGACCCGGTGATCCAGGCGATGTCTGGCGTCATGCAACTGTCTGGCACCGCGCAGACGGGACCGCTGCGCACCGGCTTCGCGGTGTCGGACTTCTCCACACCGATCTTCGCTGCCTATGGCGTGGCACTGGCCCTGCTGGCCCGGGAGCGCAACGGATCTGGCCAGCGCATCGACCTGTCCATGCTCAATGCCACGGTGGCTGCCATGGTGCCGCGCGAGGGCTACTACTTCGCCACGGGCCGCACGCCCGAGCGGCACGGCAATGAGCACTACCAGATCGTGCCTTACGGCGCCTACGAAACCAGCGACCAGCGCCAAGTCTTCATCATTGCGCACAACGACAAGTACTGGGCTGCGCTGGTCCGGGCCTTGGCGCATGCCGAACTGGACGATGCGCGCTTCGCCACCGGCAAAGGCCGCCTCGCGCACCGGGCCGATGTGAACGCCCTGATCGCCCAGGCATGCCGAGCCGTGTGCGTTGACGAGTTGATGCGGCGGCTGACCAACGAGGGCGTTCTTTTCTCGTTGGTGCGCTCCTTCGAAGAGGTGTTCACCGACCCGGAGATCGAGCGCGACATGGTGGTTCGCATCGCCCATCCGACGGCTGGCGAGGTGCGCGTCCTTGCCAATCCGCTGCAGCTTTCGGGCACACCTGCCCGTGTCCGCTTGGCGCCGCCGCTGCTGGGCCAGCACACCGAAGAAGTGTTGGCAGAAATCGGCATGGGCGCAGGAGACGGCCATGCCTGAGTCTTCGCAGACGGCGCCTGTCGCCGCACCTGGCATCCTCAGCGGTGTGCGCATCGTGGAGATCAGTGGCCTCGGCCCCGGGCCGTTCTGTGCCATGCACCTGGCCGATCTGGGGGCCGATGTGATCTCCATCGAACGCGCCGACACCCGCCTGGCGCTGCAACCCGTGCGGCGTGGGAAGCGTTCGGTGGTTGCCGACCTGAAGGACCCGGCCGACCGCGAGCTGGTGCTGGCACTGCTGGACGGTGCCGACGCGCTGATCGAGGGCATGCGGCCGGGCGCGATGGAGCGCCTGAACCTCGGGCCCGAGCTGTGCATGTCGCGCAACCCGCGCCTGGTCTACGGGCGCGTGACCGGCTGGGGGCAAGAGGGGCCGCTGGCCCGCGCCGCAGGGCACGACAACAACTACGCCGCCCTGGCCGGGGCGCTTTATTTCAACGGCACCGCGGCGGAGCCGCCGGTGTCGGCGGTGTCCCTGGTCGGTGACATCGGCGGTGGGGCTCTCTACCTCGCCGTGGGCATCCTTGCCGGCCTTCTGAGGGCGCGCGCAACCGGCCTTGGCATCGTGGTGGATGCCGCCATGGTGGACGGCTGCGCCCACATGCTGCACGTGTTGCTGGGCACGCAGGCCAAGGGCATGACCGGCTTGAACCGCGGCGGCAACATGCACGATGAATCTCACTTCTTTGCCACCTACCGCTGCAGGGACGGCGAGTTCATCACGTTCGCTGCGGTAGAGCCCGCGTTCTACCAGGTCATGCTGGACAAGCTGGGCCTGTCCGGGGATGCGCGTTTCACGGCCCAGTGGAACCGCGCGCTGTGGCCGACGCTGAAGGCACATGTGGCGCAACGGATCGCCGAGCGCACGCGCGCCGAATGGTCGCAATTGCTGGATGGCAGCGATGCCTGCTTTGCGCCGGTGCTGAGACCGCAGGAGGCCGGATCGCACCCGCACATGGCGGCGCGCGGCACCTTCTTCGAGCGGCAAGGCATGCTCCAGGCATCGCCGGCCCCTCGCTTCGATGGTCTGCGCACCGACCCCGGTCGGGTGCCCGCGCTGGGCGAACACTCTGATGTCGCACGCGCGGCACACGCGCGCAACGACATCGGGTCGATGTGGCGCTCTTAGTGTGAAATGCCCGCGAGCATGCTGCCCCCCACCGCGTCCAGGTACGCGTCGTGGCGTTCGGGGTGAACGTAGTGCCGCAAGTACGCCTGAAAGGCCTCGTCTGTCCGGCTCGCCTCCACATACGCGCGCAGATGCGCCTCGTCGTTGCGGTAGAGAGACGGTGATGACGTCGGGTGCGCGCCGAAAGGCGCCTCCACGATCATGTCCACCATGGACCGGGGCAGCTTGGTCAGGTGGTTGGACGCCCTGACTGTTTCCCGGGAGACGATGCGGTCCACCGAGACGATGACCTTGCGCGAGGCTTGCGCCAGCATCGCGTCGAAAAATGGCGTGCCCAGGTACTGCACATTGCCCAGATCGTCGGCCTGCTGCGCGTGCAGCAGACAGACATCGGGGTGAATGGCCGTGACCGCGAGCAACTTGCGCTCGCCCGGCGCAGTGGGCAGTTCCCGGTAGTGTTCAGGCGCATGCCGGGGCAGGTCGGTGCCCAGGTCCGGCACAGGCATGTACGGCAAGTCGCAGATGGCGGCGCGCAGCCCGCCGGCGATCGCAGGGCCATCCAGGTCGTATACCTTCAACGTCCCGGCCTCGGCCTGCTTGCGAAAGTGCGGCGCCAGGCCGAACTGCTCGAAGCTGATGAACACGCAGCACGTTGAGCGCGCACATCCCGCACCGATCAGCATGTCGGGCGCGATCGATCCGGGTGCTGGCACCAGGTCGAGATTCTTCGCGCCCTTGCGGATCAGGGCGCGGACCAGGGCCATGGGTTGCCCGTTGAAAATCCATCCGCCCAAGGCCACCCGCGAGCCATCGGGTATGTCGGCCATGGCCTCGGACAGTGAAACGAACACAGGTTTTTTCATGGTGCTTCTGGCGAATGGGGTTCTGTGATTCGGCCTAACCCTTGCGCAGGGCCTGCGCGCGGTCCACGCGCGATCGCAGCAGCTCGATCTCTTGTGGCGTCACCGCTGGCGTGACCGCAGGTTCGCCCTGCACGACCAGCTCAAACCCGGTGGCGTCGATGACCTTCTGAACCTCCACGCCCGCGTGCAGCGACCGGATGCGCATCCGGCGGGAACCCGGTTCGAAGTCGAACACGCCCAGTGGCGAGATGACCAGCCGGGGGCCTCCGGGTGGCAGGCCTCGGTCTTCGCGCGAGGTGCCGCCCTCCATGTGGCCGGGGCCGCAGAGAAAATCCACCCGTGGCACAAAGGCGGCCTTGCTGTGATGGGCCATCACCACGTTGAAGTAGCGCGACAGTCCGCACAAGGCGCTGATGCCGACGGTGCCGGGGCCGCGCAGCTTCGGCTTCGTCTGGTCGCCCACCACCACCGTGTTGATGTTGCCGTACTGGTCCACCTGCAGCGCCGACAGGATGGCGAAGTCGAAGAAGTGGATCTTCCAGTCAATGAAGTCGATCATGTTGGGCAGGTCCATCCAGGCCTCTGCCGACGCGATGTTGCCGTGGTCTGCGGTGGACACGAGATGGTCCCGCTCGGGATTGACCATGCCGCCGGGGCCCGATATCCACCAGAGGTCGGGTGCGTGCATCAGGCGGGCGAGGTTGCACGCCGCCACCTGGATGTCGGAGTTGGTGCCGATGATCGCCTTCTCTCCGTTGGCCATGTCGCGCGCCAGGAGGATGGCCATGGTCTCGGCCATGGTGGGTTCAGGGGGCATGGAAGTTTCCGCTCGGCGGGGTTCGAAGTGTTCAGCCGATGCACGCTCACTGCGGCTTGATGCCCAGGGCCTTGACCAGATCGCCCCACGTCTTGATCTCGCCTTGGATGTCCTGGGCAAAGTCGGCCGGGCCGCGCCAGCCCACGTTCAAATCCCGAGACGCCCAATCGCGCTGGAACTCGGGGTCCTGGGTGATGGCCTGTGCGGCCTGGCTCAGCTTGTCCAGCACCGGCTGTGGGGTTTTGGCCGGGGCGAACATGCCCAGCCAGATGCCTGGCCAGCGGTAGTTCGTCAAGCCCTGGTCGGGCAGCGACTGCACCGCTGGCATGGAGGGAATCTGGCCGGTCGACAGCGACCCGAGCGCCTTGACCTTGCCGCTGGCCACCAGCTGCTTGGTCGTCGGGATGGAGAAGAACCCGCCCTGCACCTGGCCGCCGATGACATCGGTGATGGCCACGCCTTCGCCCTTGTAGGCAATCACGGGAATGTTCAGGTTGTGGTCCTGCATCAAGGCGCGCGAAAAGACGTCGCCCGTCGAGCCAGCGGCATACGTCGCCAGCGACCATTTCTCGGCACCCTTGGCCTCTGCCAGGAACTCCTTCATGTTGGTGGCCTTGACGGAGGGATGCACCACAAACACCAGGCCTGTGGTGCCCAGCCTGCCGACGGGGGCAAAGTCGCGCACCACGTCGTAGGGAACGGTCAGCGACAAGGCCGGAACCTGCACGTGCGTGCCGCTGGTGAACAGCAGCGTATAGCCGTCGGGATCCGCCTTGGCGACGGCGTTGGCGCCGATCTGCGTGTTCGAACCCGCACGGTTCTCGACGATGACCGGTTGGCCAAGTCGGGCGGACAGGCGCGTCGCGAAGGTGCGCGCCCAGACGTCGGTGCCGCCACCGGCCGCAAACGGCACGATGATGCGAATCGGCTTGTCGGGGAACGCCATGGCGGCAGTGCAGCCGAGCGCGCAGACGAGAAGGACGGCGCGGCGAAAGAAGGTTGAAAGTTTCAAGCTTGTCTCCATCGTTGTATTGGATGACCCATTATGAAGTTGCACGCAGCCGCTTGTCAAACGGGAAATGTGGGCAGTGCCCGTGCGATCGGCGCGTCGCTGCAGCTGGCTTGACCACCGCCCGCATCCGTTGCACAATTAATGGATCACCCAATAATCTCGTTTATGAAAGAAGCATTGCACATGGCCAGCGTGGACCTATCAGGAAAAGTTGCCGTCGTCACCGGATCGGGCGGCGGCATTGGCCGAGCGGTGGCGGTGGCCATGGCCCAGGCGGGCGCATCGGTGGTCATCAACGACGTGGGCGCCTCGTTGCAGGGCGAAGGCCTGTCAGGCAGCCCGGCGCAGGAGACCCTGGCGCTGATCGAAGCTGCCGGTGGCCGCGCCGCGATCAACACCGACAGTGTGTCCGAGTGGGCCAGCGCCCAGAGAATCGTGCAATGCGCGTTGGACAACTTCGGCCGCATCGATATCGTGGTCAACAACGCCGGCATCCTGCGCGATTCGATCTTCCACAAGATGGACCCGAACGACTGGCGCGCCGTGATCGACGTGCACCTGCACGGCACCTTCAACGTGAGCCGCGCGGCGGCCGAACACTTCCGCAAGCAGGAGAGCGGTGCTTACGTGCACATGACCAGCGGCTCGGGCCTCATCGGCATGGTGGGGCAGGCGAACTACTCGGCGGCCAAGCTGGGCATCACCGCGCTGTCCAAGGTGATCGCGCTCGACATGGGGCGCTACAACGTGCGCTCCAACTGCATCGCCCCGATTGCCTGGAGCCGCATGACCAATTCCATCCCGGAAGACACGCCGGAGAAAAAGGCGCTGGTGGACAAGCTCAAGAAGATGACACCCGAGAAGAACGCGCCGCTGGCGGTGTTCCTCGCGTCCGACGCGGCCAAACACGTCAACGCACAGATCTTCGCGGTGCGCCTGCACGAGATCTACCTCATGAGCCAGTCGCGCATGCTGCGCAGCGTGCACCGAGCTGAGGGCTGGACGCCGGAGTCGATCGCCGACCACGCGATGCCGGCCTTCCAGTCCAGCTTCATGTCGCTGCAGTCCAGCTCGCAGCACTACGCCTGGGACCCTATCTGAGCATCACCAGATAAGCAAACGGCCGGGCTCGTCCCGGCCGTTTGCATTTCGGGGCAGGGAATTCCCCCGGGTGTCGCATGGTTGACTCGCCGCCGATTTTTGCGCAGAATTCATTGGGTCACCCATAAAAATAAAGGGTGATCCAAAAGACAACGATCGGCCTCAGCGGGCCGATCACCTGATCAGGAGACAATGTGTCTGTTCATGAAGGAACGCGGTCCACCGCCCGGCCGCTCCATGCCTCTGCTGCGCTGCAGCCTCTGCTGAGTCCGCGCAGCGTCGTCATCGTCGGGGCCTCCGCGCGCCCTGGCTCCTTTGGCAACCAGACCCTGCGCAATCTCGAGCGGGGTGGCGTGACCACCTTCCTGGTCCATCCCAAGGGCGAGCCCATCGATGGCCGTCCTACCTTCCGCCAAGTGGCCGATCTTCCCGTGGTGCCCGACTGCGCGGTGATCGCGGTTGCGAGCGACGCCGTGCTCGACGTGGCCCGCCAGTGCGCGGCCAAAGGCATTCGCGGTGCGATCGTCTACGCATCGGGCTTTGCCGAGACCGGCCGTCCGCAAGACGTCGCGCTGCAACAGGCACTCTCCGATCTGACGCGCGAGAGCGGCATGCGCATCCTCGGCCCCAACACGATGGGTTTGATGTCGGAGCAGGGGCGCTTGCGCCTCACATTCTTTGGTGACGCGCCCGACCTGGGCCAAGCCAGCCATTCGCGCATTGGCCTTGTCAGCCAGTCTGGCGGCATGGGATTTGCACTCGGGCAGGCCGCCACGCACGGCTACGCCTTCTCCTATGTGCTGACCACTGGCAACGCCTGCGACGTCGACGTGGCCGACCAGGTGTCGTATCTGGTGGACCAGCCCGACTGCGATGTCATCGCCTGCGTGTTCGAAGGCATGGCCGATCCATCGCGCCTCATGGCCGCCGGCGCGCGCGCATTGCAGGCGGGCAAGCCAGTGGTGGTGTTCAAGCTGGCCACCGGGGAAGAGGGCAGCATCGCGGCGCAGTCGCACACCGGCAGCCTGGCAGGTGCCGCCGATGTCTACCGCGCGGCGTTTGCGCGCCACGGCTTCATCGAGGTTCACAGCTTCGAAGCGATTCTTGAAACCTGTGCCTTTCTGGCCAAGGCAGGGCATCCGTCGTCCAGCGGCGTTGCGAGTCTGGCCACGTCGGGGGGCGCGGCGATTCTGATTGCCGACAAGGCCGAGCAGGCGGGCGTGCACATGCCGCAGCCCAGCAAAGCTGTCGCGCGAGAACTGCGCCAGCACATTCCCGAGTTCGGCTCCGCACGCAACCCTTGCGATGTGACCGCACAGATCCTGTCGAACCCTCAATCGCTGCCGGCCTGTGCCCGCGCGATCCTGCGCGAAGACGACTACAGCACCATGGTGGTGCCGCACATGACCGCGACCGAGGTCGGCGTGGCGCGGCTGAAGGCGCTGGGCGACGTGGGTCGTGAAACCGGCAAGGTGGTGTGCTGCGTGTGGCTGTCGCAATGGCTGGACGGACCCGGTGCGAAGGACGTGGAACAGCACGGCCACCTGGCCCTGTTCCGTTCCATGGACCGTTGCATGCAGGCCATCCGCGCCTGGCACGAGTTCCACCGGCTGCGCAGCGCGCAGGCCCAGGACGTGGGCCAGGGCGCGGTGCCGATGGCGGGCGTGGGGCCGCTGCTGGCGGTGGGTGATCGCACCGTGTTGTCCGAATCCGAGTCGGCGCGCGTGTTGCAGGCCTGCGGCATTCCGGTGGTGGCCGGTACCACAGTGACGGAGCGGCAAGCCGCCGTCGACGTGGCGCGCCGCGCGGGCCACCCGGTGGTCCTAAAAGTCGATTCGCCCGACATCCCGCACAAGACCGAGGCTGGCGCGGTGCGACTGGGTCTGCGCAGCGACGACGAGGTGGGCAACGCTTTCGACGAGGTGATGCGCAACGCCCGCGCCTACGCGCCCAACGCGAACATCCTGGGCGTCTCGGTGCAGCCCATGGCGACAAAGGACTTCGAGCTCTTCGTCGGCGCACGCCAGGACCCGCTGTTCGGCCCGGTGGTCGTGGTCGGCCTGGGCGGCGTTTTCGTGGAAGTGTTGCAGGACACCGTGGTCGACCTGGCGCCCGTCACGCCAGCGCATGCGCGCGAGATGCTTTCGCGCCTGCGCGGCAGGCGTTTGCTTGAAGGCTTCCGTGGTGCGGCACCGGCCGACCTGGACGAACTGTCGAGCCTGATCAGCCGCGTGAGCCACCTGATGGCCTCGCATGCGGACCGCATCGAAGAAGTCGACGTGAACCCGCTTGCCATCTCGAACGGGAAGGCCATGGCGCTGGACGCCCTGGTGATCCTGCGTCCGAACGCCACCTCTTGAGTGGCGAAGGCGCTTCCATCCACCCCAGCAACAGGAGACAAGACATGATCAACCACACCCCCATCCGCCGCCTCCAGCGGCGCGCCTTCAGCGTGCTGCTGGCCTGTGCCGCCGTGGCAGGCCTGGGCGTTTCGGCACCCGCGCTGGCGCAGCCTTACCCCAGCAAGCCCGTCACCGTCGTCGTGCCATACCCGCCGGGCGGCGCGAGCGATGCGCTGGCGCGCCTGCTCGCCGATCAACTGAAGGACACGCTGGGGCAACCCGTGCTGGTCGTGAACCGGCCGGGCGCGGGCAGCCTGATCGGCACACAGTCGGTGATCCGCGCGCCCAAGGACGGGTACACGCTGCTGTTCACCGGCTCGGCGCTCACCATTCAGGCGGCGGTGAACAAGAAGTTCGACGTGAACCTGGAGCGCGACCTCGCGCCCGTCAGCGAAATGGTGCGCAGCACCTTCCTGATTGCCACGCAGACCGCGCGGCCGTTCAAGACCGTGCCCGAACTGGTGAAATTTGCGCGCGAACGTCCGAAGGATCTGTCGTTCGGCACCAATGGCGCGGGCACCACGTCCTTCATGATCTTCGAATACCTCAAGTCGCTCACCAACATCGAGATGCTGCATGTGCCCTACAAGGGCAGCGCGGAGGCCGTGGCTGCCGTGATGGCGGGTGACATCCAGCTCGTGGCGGACCCGGTGTACACGCTGCACAAGCAGGTGGAAGCGGGCAACCTGCGCGGCCTGGCCGTCACCGGCAACAAGCGCTCGGCGCTGCTGCCCAACGTGCCCACGGTGGAAGAGGCCGGCTTCCCGGACTTCAACATCACCGCCTGGATCGGCCTGCTCGCACCCGCCGGCACGCCCAAGCCCATCGTGGACCGGCTCGGTGAGGCCGTGATAGCCATCATGAAAGACCCCGAGGTGGCCAAGCGCTCTTCGGCGCTGGGCTTCGACCCGAGCGGTACCACGCCCGACGAATTCAACCGCAAGCTGCGCACCGAGCAGGCCATGTGGACCAAGCTCGCGCGTGAGCGCAATCTGCAGATCGACTGACCACCACGATGATCCAAGACACCGACATCGAATTCCACCCGCGCGACCCGAACGACCGCATCTGGACCGAGACCACCTACGTGGCCTTCAATGTGCCCGAAGCGGCGCTGCACGGCACCTTGTATGTGCTGGCGCGCCCCAACCTGGGCGTGGCCATGTCGTCCGTGGTCATCGCGCGCGGCGTGCGCCGCCGCCCGCACGAGGTGGACTTCTGCGACCCGCAGATCCACCTGCCGTGCCCCGCGTCCTACTCGGACTTTTCACTGGCCAACGGCCTGTCGGTGCAGGCGAAGTCGCTCACCGACTGGCGCTTCCAGTACGAACACAAGCTCGGCGCGTGCAGCTTCGATCTGCAACTGCGCGGCCTGCACCACCCCTACGACCCGACCGATCCGAAAGAGAACCCCGGTGCCGCGAAGAAGTCCGCGCACACCGACCCTCGGCTGGGCGACGCATGGTCGAATGGCCACTTCGATCTGAAGGGGCAAATCACCGGCACGCTCACTGTGCGCGGCGAGCAGTACGCGGTGGATTGTTATGAGGGCATGGACCGCAGTTGGGGGCCGCGCAACGAAACGCCGGACCGCGCCACCTGCTACATCTCGGTCAACTGCGGTGAAGCCATGTCGATGTGGCTGACCACCATGCTGGACGTGTCGCCCGATGGCCATGTGAGCTACGACAAGGTCAACTCCGGCTTCATCGTGGAGCATGGTGTGGTCACGCCGGTGATCTCGGCCACGGTGGAAGCCACCACGGTCGACATGCTGGCCATCAGCGACCACATCGTCGCCACCGACGCGCGCGGCCGGCGCCACGAGTTCTTCGGCTCGGCCATCGGCACGCGGCCCATGGGTTCGATCAACCCGTCCATCGCCGCCTTCGTCTCCCTGATGCGCTACCAGTACGCCGGCCATGTGGGCCATGGCGGACACGGCAAATTGTTCGGTCTCAACTACCTCGCGCAACGGCTTGCGCGCAATGAATCATGACGAGTGTGGACCTGCGCGACCAACCCAGCGAGGCATTCATCCAGGGCCTGCGCGAGCAGTTCCCGACCGAGCGCGAAACCGACGAGCTGCTGACCCGAAAGATGCAGCGCCGCGCCGGCCCGGCCTACCGGCAAGTCTCGCTCGACGAGATGGTGAGCTGGCTCAACGCCATGCTGCGCGAAAACATCGAAGGCGCTTTCGAGCTGCACGACCCGCGCTGGCTCACCGGTGGCGCGTCCAAGGTGCAGATCGCGTTCGACCTGAGCTGGAACGCACCGAGTCGCGGTGCCGTGCGCGACAAACTCGTGGTGCGCATGGATCCCTCCGAAGCGTCGAACACCACCAGCCGTGTGCGCGAAGTGGAACTGCTCGCCGCCTTCGAAGGTGTCCTGCCCGTGCCCAAGGTGTTCTGGCTCGACCGCGATGCGCGCTGGTTTCCCGAGCCCGCCATTGTCTACACCTTCGTCTCTGGCGTGGCCAAGCCGCGCAACGCCAGCGCCGGTCAGGTGGTGGGCCTGGGCACCAACTTCGGCCCGCAGTTGCGCGAGCAACTCGCCCCGCAGTTCCTGCAGCACCTGGCCACCATCCACACCGCCGACGTCGGCCGCATGCGCTTCAGCAGCATGGACGTGCCGCCCACCGGCACCACCGATGGCGCGCAGTGGCAGCTGAACCGCGCGCGCCGCGTGTGGGAAGAAGACCGCGGCGAAGACTTTCCCCTGATGGACGTGGCCGCCAACTGGCTGCAACGCAACCTGCCCACGCTGGACCGCGTGAGCGTGGTGCACGGCGACTACCGCAGTGGCAACTTCCTGTTCAACGAAGAGGAAGGCCGCATCACCGCCTGGCTCGACTGGGAGCGCGGCCACCTCGGCGACCGCCACCGCGACCTGGCCTGGATGACCCAACGCGAAAAGGGCCACCTGGCCGAAGACGGCAAGACATACCTGGTCTGCGGCCTGATCCCGATCGAAGACTTTTACCAGCGCTACCAGGAAGCCTCGGGCCTCACCGTCGACATGGACCGACTGCGCTGGTACCAAGTGCTCAACTGCTTCCAGGTCATCACTACCACGATGGCGACCATGTACCGGGTGGCCAAGCTGGGCAAGTCGCACCAGGACATCTTGCTGGCGCGGCTCAAGGCCATTGCGCCGGTGGGAGCCCATGAACTCGCCGAACTGTTGAAGGAGGTGCTCTGATGGACCACACCGATGTGGGCTTGCAGGCCGCGATCCGTGCGCTGAACGATGTGGTCGAACCCGTGGTGGGCAAGGAGCATGCGCAGGCGCGCGACCAGTTGCGCCTGACCACCGATTACCTCGCCTTCGTGATCGAGCGTTTGCCGCACCTGCACCAGCGCGACCGTTTCGAGCTCTCGCACCACCTCGCCATGGCGCGCGAAGTGCACGCGGCACTGCCTGCGTCCTCTGCGCCCGAGCTGGCGGCGGCGATGGAAGCGGCCCAACAGATGCTGGAGCGCGCAGGCCCGTCCACCGCCGACGTGCGGCAGGCCACGGCGGCGCTGAGTGCGGCCGTGTCGGCGGTGGTGCGCGGATCGGCCAGCCTGGTGGCGGCGGCGCAACGCGACATCGAGCGTGCCGTCTTGCACGCGAGCGAGCACCGCATCGCGTTCGAGCGAGCTTGGTACCTGCCCTTGGGGCTGGACCCGGATCCGCACGACGTGCAACCGCTGGCAACGTTCCTGCCTGCGTGACAACTGCAAACTGAAACCCAGGAGACAAGCGATGAAGAACCTCACCCAAATCGCCCGCATCGTTGGCCTCTCGTTCACGCTGGCGACGCCGTTCGCCGTTCATGCCCAGCCCGGCGAAGTGATGCTGGTCGTGCCGCACGCGGCGGGCACCGGTGTGGACGCTGTGGCGCGCAGCTTCTCGCCTGCGCTGCAAGCCACGCTGAAGGTGCCGGTGGTGGTGGAGAACCGGGTCGGTGCCAATGGCGCGATCGGCTCTTCCAGCGTGGCCCGCGCCAAACCGGACGGCGCGGTGCTCCTGCTCAACGCCAATCCGCCCTTCGTGACCTTTCCGCTGACGCAGAACCCGCCGCTGTACGACGCGGTGAAAGACTTCACGCCGATCGCCAAGGTGGGCTCTGTGCCCATGGTGCTGGTGGTGTCGGCGCAGAGCGAGATCAAGACTTTTGACCAGTTCCTTGCCTTCGCCAAGGCCAACCCGACCAAGGCGCAGTACGCGTCGCCGGGGGTGGGCTCGGCGGGCTATCTGGCCATGGAGCGCCTGAAGGCGACCAAAGGTGTGAACATGGATGAAGTGCTGTACAAGTCCACGCCGCAGTCGCTGGTGGACGTGGCCGGTGGGCACATCCTCTCGGCCTTCGCCTCGTTGCCGGCGGTGGCCACGTTGGTGGAATCGGGCAAGTTGCGTGCGCTGGCCGTGGGCTCGGGTGTGCGCGTCGAGCTGATGCCCAACGTGCCCACGCTGGCCGAGCTCACCGGCGACAAGGACTTCAACGCCAGCGTCTGGTACGGCTTTCTCGGCCCGGCGGGCATGCCGCAGGCCACGGTGGACCGCCTGTACGAGAGCATGGCCACGGCCTTGCGCAGCGACGCGGTGCAGCAGTCGCTCAAGGGGCAGGGCATCCTGCCCGGACTGCAGGCGCCGAAGGATTTCGAGCGTGCCCTGGCGCAGGACCAGGAGAGCGCGCGAAAGGCGATGAAGGTCGCGCGCTGACGCCAGTGATGGGGCGGGCGGCGCGCCGATAGGGCGCATGGGGGCCACTGCACCGGCGCTCAGGACCAGCGTGGCGGCCGCTTCTCCATGAAGGCCTGGGCGCCTTCCTGGCGTTCGCCCGATGCCCGCCAGGCCCGCACCAAGGCCAGTGCGTCTTGCTCGCCCCACCCCGCATCGCCGTGTGCGCCGCGTGCCGCGAGCGATGCGATCTCCTTTGTGGCCTGCACCGCCAACGGCGCGGCTTCCAGCAACCGGTGCGCCAACGCGCGGGCAGCGACCATCACATCGCCATCTTCGGGCACGACCTCGTTGACAAGACCCAGGTGCAGCGCTTCCTGTGCGGGCATGCGCCGGCCTGTCAGTGCCATGTGAAGGGCCACCTTCTGCGGTATCTGTTGCGGCAGCCGCACCAGGCCACCCGCCCGCGCGATCTGGCCCACGCGCACCTCGGGCAAGCTGAACCAAGCATGTGCGGCCGCCACCACCAGATCGCAGGCAAGCACCAGTTCGAACCCACCCCCCACCGCCGCGCCATTGACCGCGGCGATCACCGGCTTGTGCAGACCCGTTCTGGCGGTGAGGCCGCCGAACCCGCTGGACGGCAAACCGACGCTCGCACCTTCGGCATGCTGGCGCAGATCGGTGCCGGCGCAGAACGCGCGTTGACCCGCGCCGGTCAGGATCGCAACACGCTGTGCCGGGTCAGCGGCGAAGGCATCGAACACCTCGGCCATTTCCGCGCTGGCGTCTGGCGGCAGCGCGTTCATGGCCTGCGGCCGGTCGATGGTGACCACAAGCAAGGGCCCTTGTGTGTCCACCCGGCAATGCGTCATGGTGTGGTGGGGGCAACCGCAACGCCTGTCACAGTGTGGCCGCCAGGCCCAGGCTGTTGATGAGCTGAAGATTCATCTGGTAGTGCGACGCCAGGCTGTCCGTGAATTCACGCGGCCCTTGCAACGCAAGCTCTGCGAACTGGGCCCGCACGGAGGCGGCAAACTCGGGTGTCTGCACGGCTTTTTCGACGCCCTGGTAGAGGGCATCGACAGTCTGACGTGGCAGGCCCTTCGGCCCCAGCAGCCCATACCAGACCTTCATGTTGCTGGCGAGATCGACGGTGGGAGAAACTTCCCTGATGGTGGGAATGTCCGGAAAGAGCGGATGCCGCTTGTCGAGCCCGATCGCCAACGCCTTCCATGCACCCGAGGCCAGATGGGGCTTGGCCACACCCAACGACACCGTGGCCAGCGGCACAAGGCCGGAGATCACGTCGGTGTACATCTGGCCTGTGCTCTTGTAGGGCACGTAGGTGAGATTGAGCCCCAGAGACCGCTTGAGTTGTTCCATGAACAGATGGCTGGGCACGCCTGCACCGGCAGACGCGTAGTCCAGCTTGCCCGGTTGCGCCTTCGCGTAGGCGACCAGCTCCGCAAACGTGCCCACCGGGCTGCTGCGCGACGCCACCAGCACCATCGGCATTTCGGCGATGCGAGCGATGGGCGTGAAGTCCTGAACCGGGTGGTACGACGGGCTCTTCTGCAAGGTGGGGGTGACCGCGAACGGCGGGCTCGCGGCCAACAGAAGCGTGTGGCCATCGGGTGGCGCGCTGGCGGCTGCGCGGGCGCCGATCGCACCCGCAGCGCCCTCCCGGTTCTCCACCACCATGGCGCCCGCCGAAGGCACTTTCAGGTACAGGCTCAACGCACGCCCCATCGCATCCAGCCCGGACCCGGGGCCAAACGGAATGAGCAAGCGCAAGGGCCGCGCCGCGTCGGGGGTCTGGGCGTGGGCCACGCCGCTGCTCACCAGCAGCGATCCGATCCCGCCGGCAATGGCTGTGCGTCTTCTCATGTTGTCTCCTGTGTTTTCTTCGCTTGGTTGCAAGGGACGGCCCGGAATGGGCCAGACATCAGGACGTTGTGGCGGCCACCCCATCCTTGATCACGGGCACATCGCGCTCCAGCGAACGCGCCTGAAAAGCCAGTGCACCGGCACCGGTGCGCCACAGCTCGACCTGCAAGGTCTCGCCCGGAAAGAACGGCGCGCTGAAACGCCCTTGCACCGAGCGCAGCCGCGCAGGCTCGTGGTCCAGCGCCGTGGCCAGCACCGCGCGCACACAGCCGGCGAACGTGGCCAGGCCATGCAGGATGGGCCGCTCGAAACCCACGGCGCGTGCGCGTTCCGGGTCGATGTGCAGCGGGTTCATGTCGCCCTGCAGGCGGTACAGCGCGGCCTGTTCCGGCAGTGTCTTCCAGCTGAACACGTGGTCGGGCTGGCCCGTGGGCATCGCGGCCTTGCGCACCGGCGGCGCATCACCGCCAAAGCCGCCATCGCCCCGGCACAGCACCGACATGCGCGAGGTGGCCAGCCGCGCGCCGCTGGCCTTGTCGCGCAGCTCGCGGTCCAGCTCCAGTTGCGCGCCCCTGTCCGCGCCCAGGTCCCACACCTCGGTGATGCGCGTCTGGCAGACCACGGTGGCTTCGTTGGGCAAGGGCGTGTGCAGGTGCAGGGCGTGCGCGGCGTGCACGACCTTGCGGAAGTCGATGCCCAGGTCCATGGTCGAGAGCGAGCGCACGCACAAGGTCAGCGCCAGCGAAGGCGCCACCTTCAAGGTTTTCTCATAGACGAAGTCCAGCTCGCGGTCAGCGTCCGGGTGGTAGCCCACGCCCAGGGCGTGGAACATCGCGTCGCGCGCGCTGTAGTGCTGCTCTGTCTCGGGCAGCACCAGGGCTTTCAGGCGTTGCGGGTCGATCGCCATCGTCACGCGTTCCCGGCCAAGGCGGACAGCGCGGCGGCTTCGCCACCGGTGAGCGCATTGATCACCAGCTGGCGCCGGTAGTGGTGGCCGACCGCGAACTCCTCGGTCATGCCCATGCCGCCGTGCAACTGGATCGCCTGGCGCTGGACCCAGGTGGCAGACTCGCTGCCGACCAGCAGCGCCTGCGCACCGAGACGCGTCTGTTCTGCCGGCGCTTGCGCTTCGGTGGCTTCGAGTGCGAGCGCCTCGGCGCTGCGCAGTTGTTCCAGGGCGATGGCCATTTCTGCCACGCGGTGGCGCAGCGCCTGGTAGTCGCCCAAGGGTTGGCCGAACTGCTGGCGCGTGCGCAGGTATTGCACGGTCAGTTCCAGCGCCGCTTCGGCGCCGCCCACCATCTCGGCGCAGCAGGCAGCCACTTCCAGCGCGCGCAATCCACCGTCGAGGTTCGGCGCAGGCGCGTCGAGACGCTCGGCCTGCGCGTTCGCGAACGACACATCGGCCGACCACGCGTGGTCCACCAACCGGTGGCTTTGCCGCTCGACGCCCGCCTGCGCCGCGTCCACCAGGAACCACGCGGCGCTGCCATCGGTCAGGCAAGCAGAAACCAGCAGGTGGCTCACGGCGCTGGCGTGCAGCACGTTGGCCTTGCGGCCATCGAGCCGCCAACCGCCGTTCGCTGCTTGTGCGAGTGCGGGCACCGGCGTCTCGTTCAGGGCCTGCACGTCGTCGCGCGCAAGGGCCACGGTCATGCGGCCTTCGGCGATCGCCGGCAGCCATGCGCCTTGTTGTGCGGCGCTGGCCGCGTGCTGGATGGCGTGCGCGCACAGCGCCACACCCAGCCAGGGTGAGACCACGAGCGCGCGGCCCAGTTCGCGTTGCACGCGCTGCACGTCGGCCGGGCCGCCGCCAAAGCCACCCTGGGCTTCGGGCACCACCAGGCCGGTAAGGCCGAGTTCGACCAGCGGAGCCCAGATGACGGGCAAGCGCTCTGCCGGCGTGGTGAGGTCGCGGCGTCGCGCGTCGGCAAAGCCGTAGCGGTCCTGCAGCAGGCGTTGCAATGCGTCGCCGAGCGATGCGCTGTCTTCGGTGGAAAGTGTGCTCATGGCGTGGTGTCGAAAACGTGCTTGGCCAGAAGGTTCTTCTGGACTTCGTTGGTGCCTCCGTAGATGGAGGCCGCGCGCGAGTAGAGGTGGGCCACGCCCAGGGCTTCGCGCACATCCGCGCCGAAGCCGCTGTCGCCGGGCAGGCGCAATCCCGCCGTTGCGCTGATGTCGACCAGCAAGTCCTGCACGCGCTGTTGCAGTTCGGTGCCCTTGACTTTCAACACCGAAGCGCCCGCCACGCGGCCCGCCGGGTTGCTGTCGTTCAACATGCGCGACTGGGTGCGGTCCAGCGCTTCGATCTCTGCCTCCAGCCGCAGCGCGCGCGCGTGGAACAGCGGGTCGTCTGCGAGCGAGCGGCCGTTGCCGGCCTGCCGCGTGGCACGCGCGAGTTCGCGCGCATAGCCCAGGCGTTCTCGCGACTTGGCCACGCCGGCAATGCTGGCGCGCTCGTTGCCGAGCAGAAAGCGCGCGTAGTCCCAGCCCTTGTTCTCTTCGCCAACGAGCTGGCCGGCGGGCACGCGCACGTTGTCGAAGAACACTTCGTTCAGGCTGTGTCGACCGTCGATCGAGATGATGGGGCGCACGGTGATGCCGGGCGACTTCAGGTCGATCAGCAGGAACGAAATGCCCTTCTGCTTCTTTGCCTGTGGGTCGGTGCGCACCAGGCAGAAAATCCAGTCCGAGTAGTGCGCGGCGGTGGTCCAGATCTTCTGGCCATTGACGACGTAGTGGTCACCGTCCCGCTCCGCACGGGTGCGCAGCGACGCGAGGTCCGAGCCCGAACCGGGTTCGGAGAAGCCCTGGCAGAACAGCACATCGGCGTTGAGCAGTTTCGGCAACCACTCGGCGCGCTGTTCGGGCGAACCGAACTGGTTCAGCACCGGGCCGAGCATGGTGATGTTGAACACGTGCGGCGCGGGTGCGCACACGGCCGAGCACTCTTCCAGGAACGCGAGCTGCTCGAAGTCGTTCCAGCCGGTGCCGCCAAATTCGCGCGCCCAGTTCGGCGCGCCCCAGCCGCGCTGGTTCAACGCGCGCTGCCAGGCCACGAGGTCGGCGCGTTTGGGAAACTCGCCACGGCGCAGGCGCGCGCGCAGATCGGGGTCGAACCGCTCGGCCAGAAAGGCGCGGATCTCGCCACGCAAGGCCTGCAAAGCTTCGCTCTCGCGCTTCATGGCGCCTTGCCTTGCGTCGGCGTGAACATGGGAATCATCGCGCCGTTGGTGGCCGGCTTGAACACCACGCGCACCGGCTGGCCAATGTCCAGGGCATCGAGATCGCAGTCGACCAGGTTGGTCATCATGCGCGGTCCTTCGTCGAGCTGCACATAGGCCAGCGCGAACGGCGTGGGCGTGCCCGCGCGCAGCACGCTGAAGGTGTAGATGCTGCCCGTGCCTTTGGTCTCGACCCAGCGCGTGCGCTCGCTGAAGCAGTGCGGGCAGAGGGCGCGCGGGTAGTGGTGGAAACGTTGGCAGGCGTCGCAGAACTTGAGCATGAGCGCACCGCGCGCGGTGGCGTCGAAGAAGGGCTGCGTCTCGGGGGTGATCGCGGGCGGGTGCAGTTCGCGGTCTTGGGCAATGGTGGTCATCGGTTCACTCCCTTTCCATGATGAGCGTGGCGCTGCCGTGGCGGCCGGCCAGGAAACCGCCCAGGCCCTGGGCCAGCGCGAGCTGGCAGTTGGGTACTTGCACCGCAGGGTGGGCTTCGCCGCGCAGCTGGCGCACGGCTTCGATGATCTTGGTCATGCCACCGCGGTTGCGCGGGTGGTTGTTGCACAGCCCGCCGCCGTCGGTGTTGAATGGCAGCTTGCCCACGCCAGAAATCAACCCACCGTCGGCGACAAACTTGCCGCCTTCGCCCTTCTTGCAGAAACCCAGGTCTTCCAGTTGCAGCAGCACCGTGATGGTGAAGCTGTCGTAGATGGACGCGTACTGGATGTCCGATGGCTTCACGCCCGCTTCTTCGAAGGCGCGCGGCCCGCTCCACACCGCACCGGTGTGGGTCACGTCGATATCGCCACCGTCCAGGCCCTTGAGCGACTCGCCCGCGCCGATCAGCTTCACGCGCGGTCGCTTGAGTTCGCGCGCGATCTCGGGCCGGGCCAATATCACCGCGCCACCGCCATCGCTCACCACACAGCAGTCCAGCTTGTGCAAGGGGTCGGCCACGAGTTTGGAGTTGACCACCTGCTCGACCGTGACCACGTCGCGCAGCATGGCGTGCGGGTTGTGCTGGGCGTGGTGCGAGGCCGCGACCTTGATCCACGCCAACTGCTCGCTGGTGGTGCCGAATTCGTACATGTGCCGCTTGGCGGACATGGCATACACGTTGGCCGTGCCCATGCCGTAGGCGTACTCGAATGCCGCGTCGGGTGCTTCGTCGCCAAAGGTGCGGGCCTGCGTGCCGCTCCAGCCGCTGGAGCGCGGTTTGCCAGCCAGCGTGACCAGCGCGACGTTGCATTTGCCCAGCGCAATAGCCTGGGCCGCGTGGTGCACGTGCGCCAGGTACGAGGCGCCGCCGATGTCGGTGGAGTCGAGGTGGCGCACGCGCAGGCCGAGGTAGTCGATCATCGACATCGGGCCCAGGCCAGGTGCGTCAGAGGCGCAGAAGAAGCCGTCGACATCGCGGTGCGTCAGGCCCGCGTCGTCCAGCGCGCCCTTGGCCACTTCGGCATGCAGTTGGGCGAGCGACTTGTCCTTCGCTTCGCGGGTGGGGTGTTCGTATGCCCCCACGAGATAGGCTTTTCCATGGATGCTCAATTGAGGGCCGTCCTTTCGTCTCTCGTTGTCGGTTGTTTGGGTCATCCAGTCTAGGGCAATTGCGAGAAAACCCCAATGACCATGCCCGGCGCTGGCGCCGTGTTGACGTGGAATTTTGGCTCCATCATAATGGATCACCCAATCAACGAAATTTATGGAAACCAGATGAAGCGTATGAGCTCGACGCGACGCGGCCTGCTGCTGCTGACCGCACTCACCATGGCCGGTGCCACGCAGGCACAAGGCACTTTCCCCGACAAGCCTATTCGTATCGTCGTGCCGTTTGCCGCTGGCGGCGGCACCGACAACTGGGCGCGCGTCTTCGCGGGCCGCCTCTCCACCCGCCTGGGGCAACCGGTGGTGGTGGAGAACCGACCGGGCGCCGGCACCCAGCTGGGCGCGGCCACGGTGGCCAAGGCCCCGGCCGATGGCTACACACTGCTGTTCACGTCGACCACCCACATCCAGCAGGCCGCGCTCAGCACCAACCTGCCGTACGACACGGTGCGCGACTTCGCGCCCATCGGCCAACTGGGCACGACCGGGCTGGTGTTCGTGGTGCACCCGCAGGTCAAGGCGAACAACATGAAGGAGTTCATTGAGGAAGCCAAGGCCAACAAGTCCTGGTCGCTCGGCACCTATGCCACGGCCTCGGCGGGCGACGTGTTCAGCCGCGCCTTCATCCAGGACAACGGTCTGAACCTGCCGGTGGTGGCCTACAAGGGCGAGTCCGCCGCCATCACCGACGTGCTGGGTGGCCAGGTTCAGGGCGGCATCTTCTCGATCCCGTCGGTGAAGGGGCTGGTGAAGGATGGCCGCGTCAAGGCGCTGGGTTCGCTGTCCACCGGTCGCATCGCGTCCATGCCGGACGTGCGCTCGCTGGCCGACCAGGGTTACCCGCGCTACCGCTCTTCCGGCGTGTGGCTGAGCCTGTTCGCGCCCGCTGCCACGCCACAGCCGGTGCTGGCGAAGCTGACGCAAGCGGCCCATGCCATCACGCGCGATGCCGAGTTCCAGCGCGAGTGGGCTGATCGCGATCTGCAGGTCGACTGGCGTGCTCCTGCCGATTTCCGCAAGGACATCGACGCCGACATGAAGACCTGGGCCGAACTCATCCGGTCCCTGGGCATCAAGCCGCAATGACGCTTCGTCGTTCCTTTTCCTGATCCTTTTGTTGTTCCCCATGACCTTTCACCGCGACCTGTTCGCCGCTTCCGAACTCCGTCCCTTGCTCCAACCCCGCAGCGTGGCGGTGGTGGACTTCTCGTCCAAGCCTTTCTCCTTCGGCGCACGCACCGCGGCCAACCTGGCCGGCAGCGGCATTGACGTCTGGGTGGTGAACCCCAAGCGTGCGGGCGACGGCGGCGAACGGGTCGTGCCCTCGGTGGCGCAATTGCCTCGCGGCCTGGACTGCGCGGTCATCGCCGTGCCGCGCGACGCGGTGCAGGCCGTGGCGCAGGACTGCGCCGACCACGGCATTCGCGGCGCGATCGTCTACGCCTCGGGCTATGCGGAAACCGGCCACGCCGAACACCGCCAGATGCAGGACGACCTGGCGGCCCTGGCGCAGCGCAGCGGCATGCGCATCCTCGGCCCGAACTGCATCGGCATCCTGTCCGACGGCGGGCGACTGCGGTTGACCTTCGCCGAAGCACCCGACATGAACGCGGATGCTCTGACCACGATGGGCATTGGTTTGGTGAGCCAGTCCGGTGGTCTGGGTCTGGCGCTGGCGCAGTCCGCGCAGCACGGCTACGTGTTCTCGCACGTGCTGTCGGCGGGCAATTCCTGCGATGTGGACGTCGCCGACCAGGTGGCTTACCTGGCCGAAGACCCGGCCTGCAAGGTGATTGCCTGCCTGTTCGAAGGCATGGCCGATCCGCAGCGCCTGCTGGAAGCGGCGCGGCGCGCCACGCGCGCGGGCAAGCCGGTGATCGTGCACAAGATCGCCACCGGCGAAGAGGGCATGCAGGCGGCGATGTCGCACACTGGGTCGCTGGCCGGCTCGGCGGCGGTGTACCGCGCGGCCTTCGAGAGCGTGGGTATCGTGGAGGTGGACGATTTCGAAGCCCTGGTGGAAACTGCGGCCTTCTTCGCCAAGGCCGGCCTGCCGCGCAGCACCGGCGTGGCAGCGCTGGCCACCTCGGGCGGTGCGACCATCATGGTGGCCGACAAGGCCGAGCTGCACGCGGTGCCTTTGCCGCAGCCCTCGCCCGAGGTGCAGGCGGTGCTCAAGTCGCACATCCCGGAGTTCGGTTCGGCGCGCAACCCCTGCGACGTGACGGCGCAGATCCTCAGCAACCCCGCGTCCTTGCCCGCGTGTGCCAGCGCCCTGCTGGAGAGCGACACCTACGGCGCACTCGTCATCCCGCACCCCTATGCCTACGCACCTGGCACTTCGCGCCTGCTGGCGCTGGAAGCAGCCGCGCGCGCGTCTGGCAAACCGGTGTGCTGCGTCTGGTTGTCGCAGTGGCTGGACGGGCCCGGTGCGAAGGAGGTGGAAGCCAGCCCTTACCTGTGCCTGTTCCGTTCGATGGAGCGTTGCATGGCCACGCTGCGCGCCTGGCACCTGTATGGCCAGCGCCTGCAGCAACAGCGCCAGCAGGCCGCGCGCCTGAGCCAAGCCTCGGCCGCGCGTGCCTTGGTCAACGCCGTGCCGCAGGGCCACACGCTCACCGAGAGCGCCGCCAAAACCGTGCTCGCCGCGTATGGCGTACCCGTGGTGGCCGAGCAACTGACGACCTCGCCCGAACAGGCCGTGGCCGCAGCCGAGCAGTTTGGCTATCCGGTCGTGCTCAAGGTGCAATCGGCCGACATTCCGCACAAGACCGAAGCCGGTGGCGTGAAGCTGCACATCCACAACGCTGACGCGGTGCGCGAGGCCTGGCAGGCCATCCAGCGCAGCGCCTCGGCCCACGTGCCCGGTGCGCGCATCGACGGCATCCTGGTGCAGCCCATGGTGCGGCGCGACCTGGAACTCATCGTTGGCGGGCGGCGCGATCCGCTGTTCGGCCCGACCATCGTGGTCGGCATGGGCGGCATCTTCGTGGAGCTGCTCAAGGACAGCGCGGTGGCGCTGGCACCGGTGAGCGAAGGGCAGGCGCGCGGTCTGCTCGACCGCCTGCGCGGGCGCGCCTTGCTCGACGGCTTTCGCGGTGCACCGCCGGCCGACGTGGCGCAGGTCGCGCAGGCCGTGGCCCGTGTGAGCGAGCTGCTGGCCGACCACCCGGCGCTGATCGACGAGCTCGACGTCAACCCCCTGGTGGTGTCCGACGGCAAGGTGATCGCGGTGGACGCCCTGATCGTGTTGACTCCAGTGGAGGCGGCCGAACAGCCGCGTGCACATGCCGCCTGAGGTCGCGCTCACCGAATCCCTGTGGCCGGCCGAGGTCGACCAACCGCTGCTGCACATCACCATCGGCGATCTGCTGCGCCAACTCGCGCGCGAAGTGCCCGAGCGCATCGGTTTCGTGGAAGCCCCGCTGCCACCCATGCCCACGCGGCGCTGGACCAATGCCCAACTGCTGGCCGAGGCCGAGCGCTCGGCGCGCGCGCTGCTGCGCCATTTCAGGCCTGGCGAGAAGGTGGCCGTGTGGTCGCCGAACTGCGCCGAGTGGGTGCTGCTGCAGCATGGCGCCGCCATGGCCGGGCTGGTGTTGGTGACGGTGAACCCGGCCTACCTCGGCGAAGAGGTGCACCACGTGCTCTCGACCTCTGGCGCGGTGGGGCTGTTCCATGTGCGCGAGTACCGTGGTCTGGACGTGGCGAACGTGGTCGCGCAGTTGCGGGGCCGTCTGCCGGCCTTGCGCGAGTGCTTCGAGCTGGCGCAATGGGGTGACTTCACCGCACAAAGCCAGCCCGGCATTGGATTGCCGGTGGTCTCGCCCCACGACGTGGCGCAGATTCAGTTCACCTCCGGCACCACCGGCAAACCCAAGGGGGCTCGCCTGCACCACCTGGGCCTGGTGAATGCCTCGCGCTTCGCAGCGCAGCGCGCCACCTTTCCCGATGGCGGCGTGTGGGCCACGGCCATGCCTCTGTTCCACGTCGGCGGCAGCGCCGGCAGCCACCTGGGCGCGCTGACCTCGCGCGGCACCTTCGTGCTGCAGCCGCAGTTCGATGCGGGCGACATGCTGCGCATCATTGAACGCGAGCAGGTCAACCATTTCCACGGTGTGCCGACCATGGTCATGCGCATGCTCGACCACCCCGAGCGGCCGCAGCGCGATCTGCGCTCGCTGCGCACGCTCATGAGCGGCGGCTCCCTCGTGCCCGACTGGCTGGTGCGCCGCGCGCGCGAAGAACTGGGCAGTCGCTTCACTATCACCTACGGCCAGACCGAGGCCAACGGCGTGATTTGCCAGACCTCGCCCGACGACACGCTGGAGCGCCAGACCACCAGCATTGGCCGCCCGGCGCGCTGTGCGGAACTCAAGGTTGCCGACCCGGCCACGGGCGCGGTGCGCGCCATTGGCGAGCCCGGCGAGATCTGGGTGCGTGGCTACCAGGTGATGCAGGGCTACTTCTCGCTGCCGGCGGGCGTGGCCGACGCCGTCACTGCCGATGGCTGGTTGTGCACCGGTGACGTGGCGGCGATGGACGCCGCGGGTTACCTGCGCATCACCGGACGCCTGAAGGACTGCATCATTCGCGGCGGCGAGAACATCTACCCAATGGAAATCGAGGAGGTGTTGCGGCAGCACCCTGCCGTACAGGAGGTGCAGGTTGTGGGCGAGGCCGACACGCAGTGGGGCGAAGTGGTGGCGGCCGTGGTGCAGCTGAACCCTGGTGTGGCGCGCCCCACCGCACTTGACCTTTACCACCACTGCAGCTCGCGGCTGGCGGCCTACAAGCTGCCAGTACGCTGGTATTGCGTGGACAGTTTTCCCACCACCAGTTCTGGAAAGATCCAGAAGTACGCTCTGCGCGAGCAGATCGCGCAAGGCGCCCTCAAGCCCGAACCGTTTGAGAAACCCTCGCGAAAACCGGTGCAGGTTTGAGTCCACAACGTGCGCTACCGCGCAACTGGTCACGCTAAAGCCGATCTCTGAGGAAACCCGCACCCGCACCCGCACCCGCACCCGCATCCGCATCTGCCGTGAGGCCGGGCTGAGCAGCGCAGGGGTGCGGGGAAAAAGAAGTTCGCGTGTTTGAGCGAAGCGAGTTTGCGAACTTCTCCCCGCACACCGAGCAGCGCAAGGAGCCCCGAAGGGGCCCGGTCTTCGGCTCGCCTTTCTTTTGCTTACTTTTCTTTGGCGAAGCAAAGAAAAGTGAGTCGGCCGCCGGGCCGAGACCCGGCTCGCCACGAAAGAGAAAAAGCTACTTCAAAGGGCAAAGGGCAAAGGGCAATTCAGCCCAAAGAAGACAACCCCAAGCGAGCCTCCCGGTTCACCTTGAACACAGAAACCGCCCGCACCATCTGCACCGCCTGCTGTTTCAAACTGTCGGCAGCCGCCGCACTTTCCTCCACCAACGCCGCGTTCTGCTGCGTGACCTTGTCCATCTGGCCGATGGCCTCGCCAACCTGGCCCACGCCCGCGCTCTGTTCGCTGGTGGCGCTGCTGATCTCGCCCACCAGATCCGAGACGCGGCGGATCGCGCTCACCACGCCTTGCATGGTCGCACCGGCCTGATCGGCCAGCACCGTGCCACTGGCCACCCGTTCCACACTGGCGTCGATCAAGCCCTTGATCTGCTTGGCCGCTTCGGCGCTGCGCTGCGCCAACGTGCGCACTTCACCCGCTACGACCGCGAAGCCGCGCCCCTGTTCGCCCGCGCGCGCCGCTTCCACGGCGGCATTCAACGCCAGGATGTTGGTCTGGAACGCGATGCCATCGATCACGCCGATGATGTCGGCGATGCGGCGCGAGCTGTCGTTGATGCCCCGCATCGTCTCGACCACCTTGCCCACCACATCGCCGCCCTCGGCCGCCACCTGCGAGGCGTTGCGCGCCAGCTCGTTGGCCTTGCCTGCGTGGTCGGCAGTTTGGCGCACGGTGGTGCCGAGCTGTTCCATCGAGGCCGCGGTTTCTTCCAGCGCCGAAGCTTGCTGCTCGGTGCGGGTGGAGAGATCGGTGTTGCCCTGGGCGATCTGCGCGCTGGCTTCGGAGACGAGCGCGGCGTTGTCCTGTACGTGGCCCACGGTTTCGCCGATGCGCTGCTGCATGGTGCGCATGGCTTCGAGCAACTGGCGCGTGTCGTCGTTGCCCACCAGGCGAATCGGCATGGTCAGGTCGCCCTGGGCGAGGTGGCCGGCGGCGGACACGGCCTGGTCCATGGGGATCGCCATGAGGCGGGCGACCCACAGCGCGCCGATCACCAGGGCCACGGTGGCCGCCAGCACGGCCAGTGCGATGGTCCAGAGCGATTGCTTCACGCTGGCCGCTGCCGCCTCGGAGATGGCCGCGCCGTCTTCCTCGATCATGCCGGAGAGCTTTTCCAGCGCGTCTTCGAGTTCGGCAAACGCCTTGTTCAGCGCGGGTGCCTGGGCTTCGGCCTGGGCCACGTCCTGCGCCGCGCCGCCGACCACCGCCAGTGCGGCCGCCTTGTACTGGTTCACCGCGGGCAGGGCCGCGTCGAGTGCCTTCTGCGCCTCGGCGTCGATGCCAGCTTGCGCGATCTTCTGCAGCGCCGCGTCGAGTGTGGTGACGTGGTCGTCCAGGTCGGCACGCGCGGCCGCGACCGTGGCGGCGTCGCCCTTCATCACACCGAGCAAGGCGCGCTGCGCATCGCCACGCAGGGCATCGTGCATCATGTCCGCGCTCAGCGCGGCATGCAGCGCCTGGCTGGCGAGTGCCGAAGCTTCCACCTTGGTCGCCATGGAGGAGACGGCCAGCAGGCCGATGCCGCCCGCGGCGGACACCAGTGCGGCGCCCGCCAGGCCGAGACACAGAATCTGGGTGCGAAGTTTCATGAATGGCTTCCGTGGAGGAGGGGACACGATGCGAACATACACGGTCTCGCCAGGAATGTCGGCGCGCTGCGCGTCTTTTTGAGTGTGGCTGGACAGGCGGCGGCGCAAAGAGAGGCGACGCGCGAGGGGGAGTCGGTCCAGGGGCATCAAGGGTCCGGCTTTGCCGGCCCGAGATGCCGTCCCCCCTCGAAGCGCCGAAGGCGCGCTGCGGAGGGGGGAAGCCGCGTCAGCGGCGCAGGGGGGTGTTCCTATCCACCCGTGAAGATGTTGGTCGCCAGACGCATCAGCGCGGCCACTGGCGCGTCCAGCATCGGTAGCGTGAAGGCGATGCCCACCAGGCCCGCTGACAGCGTCAGCGGAAAACCGATGGCGAAGGCGTTCATCTGCGGCGCGATGCGCGAGATGAACCCCAGCACGATGTTGATGAAGATGAGCATGCCGATCATCGGCAGGGCGATCCAGAGACCGTAGCGGAACACCACCGCGCCCAGCTCGTGCAGCTGCATGCGGTTGACCGACTCGAAGGCGCTTGCGCCCACGGGGAAGGTGTTGAAACTGGCGATCACCGCTTGCAGCAACATGAGGTGGCCGCCCATCACCACGAACAGCAGCATGGTGGTGTTGCCGAAGAAGCGTCCGACCGTGCTCGATTGCGAGTTGGTGGACGGATCGAAGAAGCCCGCGAAGTTCAAGCCCATCTGCAAGCCGATGAGTTCGCCCGCGAGTTCGACCGCGGCGAACACGATGCGCACCGCCAGGCCGATGGCCACGCCCACGACCACCTGCTGCACGACCGCGGCGAACGCGCCCGGATCGGTGAGGGCCACCATGGGTTGTTCGGGCAAACCCGCCTGCGCGCACAGCGCCACCAGCATTGCCAGGCCCACCCGGGTGCGCATCGGCACCGAGCGCGAGGAGAAGATGGGCGCGCTGGAGAACACCGCCAGGATGCGCAGGAACGGCCAGAACACCGGCATGACCAGCGCCATGATCTGGGCTTCGGTGAAGGTCGGCATCGCCGCGCTCAAACCGCGTAGTTGGGGATCGAGAGGATCGTGCTGCGGATGAACTCGACCATCGTCGTCATCATCCAGGGGCCGGCGATGGCGAACACCGCGATGGCCGCGATGAGCTTGGGCACGAAGGCCAGCGTGGCCTCGTTGATCTGCGTGATGGCCTGGAACAGGCTCACCAGCAGGCCCACGGCCAGCACCGTGGCCAGCACCGGCGCGGCGACCATGAGCAGCATGAACAGCGCGTTCTGCGCCATCGTGAGAGCGGCTTGGGGATCCATGGCTTTCCTAAGTCGAGAAGGATGCGGCCAAGGAGCCGATCAACAGGTTCCAGCCATCGGCCAACACGAACAGCATGAGCTTGAACGGCAGTGCCACCAGCACGGGCGAGAGCATCATCATGCCCAGCGACATGAGCACGCTGGCGACCACCATGTCGATCACCAGGAACGGAATGAAGATCATGAAGCCGATCTGGAACGCGGTCTTGAGTTCGCTGGTCACGAAGGCCGGCACCAGTACGCGAAACGGCGCGTTCTGCGCGGTCACGTCGGCGGGCAGCTTGGCCAGCTTGGCGAAGAGTTCGAAGTCCGACTGGCGCGTTTGCTTGAGCATGAATTCGCGCATGGGCAGCTGGCCGCGATCGAGTGCCTGTTCGAAGCTGATCGCGTTGCGGGAATAGGGCTCGTAGGCGTCGGCGTACACGCGGTCCAGCGTGGGGCCCATCACGAACAGCGTGAGGAACAGCGACAGGCCGACGATCACCTGGTTGGGGGGCGCCGATTGCGTGCCCAGCGCCTGGCGCAGCAGCGAGAGCACGATCACGATGCGGGTGAAACCCGTCATGAGCAGCAGCACGGCCGGCAGGAAGGACAGCGCGGTGAAGAACAGCAGCGTCTGGATCGGCACCGAGTAGGAATTGCCGCCCGCGCCCTGGCCGATCATGATCGGCAGCGAGGGGCCGGGGGAGGCCGGAGCGCCTTGTGCCCAGGCGCCGCTGGCACACAGGAGCAGCAGGCCGGCCAACAGCATGTGGCGGTGTGAAGCCTTCTCAAGCATGGGGTTTGGGAGGTTGGGTGAGCTGGGCCAGCCGCGCGGCAAAACCGGACGCTGGCGTGGCAATGGGCGACTCGGGCAGGTCGGCCGGCATCTTCATCTGGTGCAGCGTGTTCACGCTGCCGGGCGAGACGCCGAGCACCAGGCACACGCGGTCTTCGCCCTGGCCGATCTGCATCGTCACCACCCGCTGTTGGGGGCCCAGCGAGAGCTGGGAGAGCAATTGCATCGGCGGGCCGCTGTGGCCGGCCGCACCGGGCAGGCGGCGGCGCGCCCATTTCAGTGCGAAGGCAATGCCCACCAGAACGGCGAGCAGCACCAGGACGGGGGTGAGGTTTTGCAACATGGCGATCGGTCCTTGAGCGGAGGAGGAGGGCGCCAGTGTAGAGAGCCCAGCCCCGAATCCGTCCCGGCCTTAAGTACGGCTCACCCGGCGCATGCGTTCGGACGGCGTCACGATGTCGGTCAGGCGGATGCCGAACTTGTCGTTCACCACCACCACCTCGCCCTGGGCGATCAGATAGCCGTTGATGAGCACGTCCATCGGTTCGCCGGCCAGCGCATCGAGTTCGACGATCGAGCCCTGTGCGAGCTGCAGGATGTACTTGATCGGCACGCGGGTGCGGCCCAGTTCCACCGAGAGCTGCACGGGGATGTCCAGCACCATCTGGATGTCCTGCATCGGGCCTGCGCCGGGTGTCGCGGGCGCGGTGCTGGCCTCGAACTCGGGTGCGCTGTCGGCCACCGTTTCGGTGGTGGCAGCCTGTTCTTCCAGGGCCTGGGCCCATTCGTCGGCAACGGCGGCGTCGTTCATGGTGTTGGTGGTGGTATCAGTTGACATAGGAATCTCCCAACCAGTGCGATTCGGTGCCGCGCAGATTGCGTTCCACGCGCAGCGCGTATTTGCCCTTGTGGGTGCCGTACTGGCATTCGAAGACGGGCACGCCGTCGACGTGGGCCTTGATCGTGGGCGAGCGGTCGAGCTCGATGAAATCGCCGATCTGCATGGCCAGCAGCTGTTCCACCGTGGCCTCGGTCTGGGCCAGCTCGGCCACCATGGTCACCTCGGCGGCCTGGATCTCGTGGCTCAGCAGCTTGACCCAGCGGCGGTCGACTTCGATGGCATCGCCCTGCACGGCGGAGTACAGCACGTCGCGGATCGGCTCCAGCGTGGCGTAGGGCATGCAGATGTGCAACGAGCCCGAGATGTCGCCGATCTCCAGCGAGAAGCTGGTGGAGACCACGATTTCGCTGGGCGTGGCGATGGTGGCGAACTGGGGCTGCATTTCCGAGCGCTGGTAGGCCAGCTCGATCGGGTACACGCCGCGCCAGGCCTTCTTGTATTCCTCGGACACCACGTCCACCAGGCGGTTGATCACGCGCTGTTCGGTGGCCGAGAAGTCGCGCCCTTCGATGCGGGTGTGGAACTTGCCGGTGCCGCCGTACAGGCTGTCGATCACGCCGAACAGCAGCGAAGGCTCGCACACCACCAGGCCGTTGCCGCGCAGCGGGCGGATTGCCATGATGTTGAAGTTCGTCGGCACCACCAGCTCGCGCAGGAAGGCGCTGTATTTCTGCACCTGCACCGCGCCCACCGAAATCTCGGGGCTGCGGCGTATGAAGTTGAACAGGCCCAGGCGCAGGTTGCGCGAGAACCGTTCGTTGACGATTTCCATGGTGGGCATGCGCCCACGCACGATGCGTTCCTGGCTGGAGAGGTTGTAGTCCCGCACACCGCCGGTGGGGGCCTCTTCCTTGGCGAGCTTCTGGCTCTCGCCGGTCACGCCCTCGAGCAGGGCGTCGATTTCTTCCTGGGACAGAAACGAGTCGGCCATGGCGCGTTGCCCGGTTCGGTTATTGAATGATGAAGCTGGAGAACAGCACGGCCTGCACCGGGTTGGGTGCGGCGCGCGTGCGGCGCGGGGGTGTGCCGTCGGCGTTCTTCTCGGCAGGCATGGCGTAGCCCATTTCCTTGGAGATGGTCGCGATGATGTCGTTGGCCAGCTTTTCCTTGCCCGCGACCACCAGCAGTTCCTCGGTCGTGCGCTGCGAGATCAGCACCAGCACCTGGCTGCGGATGCTTGGCAGGTAGGACTTCACCGCGGTTTCGGTGACGGCGTCCTGCAACTGCAGCGTGAGGCCGAGCTGGATGAAGCGGTTGCCCCCCGGATCGGCCAGGTTGATCACCATGTTTTCCAGCGGCAGGAAGGTGGGGGCGGTCTTGGAGGTCTTGGCCTGCGCCACGGGCGTATGGCCGTCGTCTTCTTCGTAGTCGTCCTCGGCGGTGTTCTTCTTGAGGATGAACAGCGCCGCGGCCGCGCCCAGCACGGCGAGCACGACCACGCCGAGCACGATGAACAGCAGTTTCTTGCTTTTCTTCTTGGGCGCTTCGGGAGCGGCAGCGGTGGCGGTGGCAGCAGCGGCAGACATGGAATTCCTTCAACGACGCACACGGGAAGCCGTGTGGGGTGGAAAGAATTATTCAGCGCTCACCCTTGCGGTGGTCGCTGGAAAAGGGCTTGAAAAGCCGGCTATTCCGTGCGGGAACCTCGCAGACTGTCGCGTTTCATGAACCTCATCACCCCGATGAGACGCTCTATGAACAACACCTCTGCGACGCCGTACACCCGACAACCGACCGGGCTGCAACCCGATTCCGCACCCCCGCTCCACCTACCGAGCGGGCCAGGCGGCCCAGCCACCACCACGACCACCACAAATACCACGACTACCACGACCACCACGTCGACCACACAAACGACCGCCACCGCATTGCCGGGTGACGTGACCACCACGACGACGGCGTTGGCGCCACAGCCTACGCTCTCCATCCAGGCGCAGGCTGTTCGCGAAGCCGGTCTGAGCCACGCGCAGCAGCTGGAACGGGCCATCGTCGATGGCGACAAGAAGGCGGTGGAGGCGCTGTTGAAGGCACATCCCTCCGTGCTGAACAAGCCCTTGAGCACGGGAGGAACCGCCTTGCAGCTGGCCGTGCGGCAGCCGGGGGCGGTGGAGCAAGGCATTGTCGATGTCCTGTTGTGGCAGGGCACCGCTGATGTGAACCAAGCCGACCACAAAGGCATGACGCCCTTGCACGAAGCGGCCAAGGCGGGCCATTTCACCATCGTGGCTGCGCTGTTGAACCGCAAGGCCCATCCCAACCCCCGCACGGTCGACAACCACTCGACGCCGCTGCACCTGGCACTGGCCCACCGCCAGGAATCCGTCGTTCGAATGCTGCTGGGGCTTGGTGTGGCCGACGTAAACGCCCGCCGCACCGCCGGTGCCACCCCGTTTTACCTCGCCATTTCACACGAGCTTCTCGACATGGCGAAGTTGTTGCAGTCCAAAGGGGCGGACGTTCACACATCCTTGCCCAACGGATGGTCTCCACTGCTGGTCGCCTGTCGGGACGGGAGCCCGTTCACAGTGGCTTGGCTGATCAAGCAAGGCGTGGACCTGCATGCGCGGGGCATTCGCGGTCATACCGCCTTGCACATGGCTGCCATGAACACCCGCCATCCGGAAAACACCGAGGCGCTGCGGGCCGCCATGCCAGCCGACAAGTTCCGGGAAATGGCCAACCAGCCCAACGACTGGCGCACCTTGCCGGTGGGTCTGGCGGCGCAGTGTGGCCAGCCGCTCAAAGTCATCCAATCCCTGCAAATGACACAAATGGCCCAGCCCATCCAGCTCGCCCCGACGACGTTCAAGCGGTGTTGGATCATCGTGGGCGCAGACCATGCGGCTTGGGACCACGGCCCCTTTTTCAAATGCGGTGCCGCGGCCGGGATCGAGATGCACAAGCTGGGCGATGGTATGCAAGACCTGAGTTGGCAAGGCTTGATGGATCTGCCCAGGATGGATGGCGACATGGTCGCGCTGAACTTTCACTCGTACTGGGACGACGCCTACCAGCAGGTGATGGTGATCTTGGGCCGCAGCGAGCGTGCGCCCTTGGTCGAGGTGTTTCGCTTGCTGTTTGAAAAAGGCGTGTTGCGCATCCTCGGCTTGGGTTGTGACATCAAGCGGGCCATCGAAGCCATGCGCGGCCGGTTTCAACACGATCCGGGCATTCCTCGGCCGCGTCACCAGGATGGCGGCTATCAGGGGCTTCACATCACCACGGTTGGCGGCGACGGCACGAATTTGATCGAGCTGAACATGCAGGCGCTGGTCTTGTGGATCGAAGATGGCGGTACTGAGCGAACCACCGGCCAACCCGGTATTGCGTTGTTGCAGCGCTCCGCGCCCCCCATGAACACCTTGACGTGGGATGCCCACCAGCAAGCGCTGGTGATCCATGAGCGCGCCACGCTGAAGGCGCAAGAGCTCGGTGATCTGCAGCCGCGGGATGCGCACCGAATCCGGGTCGGCCTGCTGTTGATGCATGCCAGCGACAACCACTTTGCCGAGGTCAAGGCGCTGGTGATCGAACACGGTGTGGATCTGAACGAGTGCGATGCATTCGGGCTGACGGCACTCCACCACGCGAGCCAGAAAGGCCATTTGGACATCGTCCGGTTCATCCTGTCGCAGGCGCCACATCAAGTGCACGCGACCGCCAAACAAGGCGACACGCCGCTGCACGCCGCCAGCAGAGCGGGCCACCATGGTGTGGTCCAGCTGTTGCTGGACCACAAGGCCTCGATCCATCAGGCCAACACGGCGGGGCTCATGCCGCTGCACTTGGCGCTTGAATGGAAACACGAGGAGACGGTGCGGCTGTTGAGAGCCGCTGCGGGCGCGATGCGCGTCTGACGCATGTGTGTGCGTGACAAGGCCCCACTGCGGGCCTCGAACCCCATGGTCTGACGAGCCTTCAGGCAAACACATCCAGCGGTCGCGAGCCGTCGGCGCGCGTGTGCTCGATGGGCTCCCGGGACACCGCCTGCGGTGGTGACGGCTGGCGTTGTGCGGCGCGCGGCATCTGTGCCGTGGCCGCATGCGCCTGTGACCCGTCGCCGTGCGACGGTCCCTGCGACCCCACCGACACGCTGCCCAGCTGGATGCCACCGCGCTGCATCAGATCGGCCAGCGATTCGCCCGCGCTCTCGCGCAGTTGCGCACGCGCTTCGGCGTTGTCGGTCTGGAAGTTCACCTGCACCTCCTGGCCTTGAAGCTGCAACTGGATGTCGATCGCGTCGGCGCTGCCTTCGCCACCCACGCGCAGGCTGGCGTGGCGCAGGTGCTGCGTGCCCCAGTGGCTCACGGTGCTGGTCTCGGCTTCGGCGGCGTAGGGGTTCTGCGCGTCGTTGCCTTGTGCCTGGGCAGAAGCGTCTCCGCTGGCGCCGCCACTGCCGCCACTGCCATCGTTGGCAGCACCCACACCCACGAGGCCCGCGGTGTTGCTGTCGCCCGTTGCGGCCATGCCCGACACCGGGCCGGTCTTCACGCCGGCGGCATTGCCGCCCGCCATGTTGAAGGCGTTCTGGGTGGACGCGAATTCGCTTGGGGCCAGCGCCACCGCGCCGCGCTCGGGCGACGGGCTGGCCAGTCCCAAGCGCTCGTTCATGGCGACGGTGGTGCGCACCTGGGCCAGTTGCGCCGCCTGTTGCTGCTGCAGCGCATCGGTGCTGCCCACAGGGCCGCCGCGTTGCCACGCCAGCGGCTGGGGTCCACCGCCGGATGCCTGCCCGTCGGCGGCCGATGCGGCGGGGACGGGCGCGTGCGGGTTGAGAGGGCTGAAGGCGGGGCGCGAGGCGGCGCGTGCCTGCGCGCTGGGGTTGGCCAGCGGCGGGGCGGGTTCATCGACCCGTGCCATGCCATCGATGCCGATGCCGCCTTCGCGCGGCGCTTGGGTGGCGGTGCCGGCTGCGGCCCCCGGTGTGCCCGCACGCGCCTGGCCGTCGGCGTCGCTGGCGGGGTCCCGCTTCATCCAGGCCAGCATGGCGCCCAAGGGATCGAGAGCGTTGGCATCGGCCTCCTTCTTGTGGGTGTCCAGCGCTTCGTCCGCCGCGCTGGCGTCGCCCTGGGCGTCGCTCATCAGCGCGAGCATCGCGGAAAACAGGTCCGAGGCCTGGCCGGCCTTGTCCGCTTCGGGGCGCGCCTTGTCCTGCTGGGGCTTGTGGGCGTGCTCGGCGGGCTTGGCGGCTGTGCTGCCGGTGGAGGCGGTGGTGGTCATGGGCTGCTCTCGTCTGGGGGCTTCAATGGCGGGCCAGGGATTGCGCCAGGTGCTGGCGCAGGTGGATGGTCAATGCCATCTCGTCGGTCTGCTTCTGGTCCTGGCGTTGGACCTTGAGGTCGATGGCCTGTTGTTTGCGGTCGGTGAACTTGCGCAGGCCGGCCAGGTCGCGTTCGGCCACGTGCACCTGTGCCTGGGCCTGGTCGATCTGTTGCTGCCGCTCGCTGAGCACGCTGTGCTGGAATTCCATGGCGTGGTGAATCTTTTGCATGAACTGGCGGTGGTGCATGAGCAGGGCCGCGTCCACCCCCACCGCGCTGCGCGATGCCCAGCGGGCTTCGGCTTCCTTCGCGTACGCGGCCAATTGGTCCATCTGGCTCTGCGCGGCTTGCAGCTCGCGCTGCTTCTGGGCCAACGCGCCCAGGGCTTCGTCGCGCCGTTTTTCCGCGATGTCCACCACCTTGTGCAGGGTTTGTAGCTGGGTCATGCGCTATATGGGTTGTGGTGCGGGCGGGCCTGGCGCTGTGGCGCGGCCTTCTCCTTCTCGTCCTGCAGCGCCTCCTTCATCTGCTGCAGGCTCTCGGGCAGCGAAGCGGCTTCGTGCATGCCCTGCATCAGGAAGCGTTGCAACGCCGGGTAGAGCACGATGGCACGGTCGGTCTCGGGGTCGCTGCCGGCCACATAGGCGCCGAGCTGGATCAGGTCGCGGCTCTTCTGATAGCGCGAATACAGGCCGCGGAAGCGGCGGGCCATGTCCAGGTGCACCGCACCGGCCACGTTGTGCATCACGCGCGAGGCCGAGGCCTCAACGTCGATGGCGGGGAAGTGGCCCGACTCGGCCAGCGCGCGCGAGAGCACGATGTGGCCATCGAGAATCGCGCGCGCCGCATCGGCGATCGGGTCTTGCTGGTCGTCGCCTTCGGAGAGCACGGTGTAGAACGCGGTGATCGAACCCCTGCCGTTGAGCCCGTTGCCGCTGCGCTCCACCAGCTGCGGCAGCTTGGCGAAGCACGAAGGCGGATAGCCCTTGGTGGCGGGTGGCTCGCCGATGGCCAGCGCGATCTCGCGCTGCGCCATCGCGTAGCGGGTGAGCGAATCCATGAGCAGCAGCACGTCCAGGCCGTCGTCGCGGAAGCGCTCGGCGATCGCGGTGGCGTAGGCCGCGCCCTGCATGCGCACCAGCGGGGGCGCGTCTGCGGGAGCCGCCACGACCACGGCGCGTTGGCGGCCTTCGACGCCGAGGATGTCCTCGATGAATTCCTTCACTTCGCGGCCGCGCTCGCCGATCAGGCCGACCACGATCACGTCGGCCTTGGTGTAGCGCGCCATCATGCCCAGCAGTACGCTCTTGCCCACGCCGGAGCCGGCGAAGAGGCCGATGCGCTGGCCACGGCCCACGGTGAGCAAGGCGTTGATGGCGCGAACGCCGGTGTCCAGCGGCGTGCGCACCGGGTCGCGTTCCATCGCGTTGAGCGGTGCGCGGTCCATGGGTTCGATGTCGACGTTCTCGATCGGCCCCATCTTGTCCAGCGGGTTGCCGTGCGAGTCGACCACGCGGCCGAGCAGGCCACGGCCCAGGGGCAGGCGCAGGGTGCCCCGGTCGTCGGGCGAAGGCGGCTTGTTGGCCTGGCCCACGCGCGGCACGGTGCGGTAGGGCGCCAGCGGCGTGACGCTGGCGCCGCTGGACAGGCCATGCGTGTCGCCAGCGGGCATGAGGTAGGCGCGGTCCTGGGAAAAACCCACCACCTCGGCCAGCACCGGCTCCTTGTGGCCGTTGTCGATCAGGCACTGCGAACCCACCGGCACCTTCAGGCCCACGGCTTCGAGCACCAGGCCGGCCAGCCGGGTGAGCGTGCCGCGCACTTCCAGCGGCGTCTTCACGCTGGCGCTGGCGCGCACGTCTTCCATGAAGTTGCCCCAGCGGCTTTCTGGCCCAAAGACACTGTCGGTCATGCGGTGCTCCTCGCGCTCACGGGTCTAACCCAGAGTCGCCGCCGGGCCGGCTTTGCCGGACGGCCAGCGACGCCCCCTTGAGGGGGGCGCGCGAAGCGCGGCAGGGGTGTGTCCTGTCTATACATCGGCGTTCTCCGGGTTCCACGGGGTTTCGAGGCCGAGGTTGCCGACGGCGCGCGTCCAGCGTTTTTCGATCGTGGCGTCCACCCGCATGGAGGGCGATTCGATCAGGCAGCCGCCGGGGCTGATGGCCGCATCGGCCACGAATTCCACCGGGTGGTTTCCCATGTTTTCCTGCAGTGCGCCTTGCATCAGGGCGAGGTCGCCGGGGTTCATGCGCACGGTGGCGGGTTGCCCGTCGTCCACGAGTTGGTCCAGGGCTTCGGCGATCACCGGCTTCATGTGCTCGGTGTCGCTCTTGAGTTCCTGGCGCACCACCTGGCGCGCCAGGTCGCAGGCCAGTTCCAGGATCTGGCGCGAGATCTTGGCTTCGCTCTTCTTGAGGTGGTCGCGCGTGTTGTGCAGCAGTTGCGCCATGCGCACGGCGGTCTCTTCGGCGGTCTTGCGCACCGTGGCTTCGAGCGCGTCGCGCACTTCCTGGCCACCGGCATCGCGGCCGCGCGCGAAGCCTTCGGCGTAGGACTGCTGGCGCGCTTCCTGCAGCACCTCGGAGGTCACGCCCTCGGCGGGCACGGGATCTTCGCTCACCGATGCCTTGGGTGTGTCGTCGCTGCCATCGACAGCGGAAAAATGCCAGGCCGACACGCCCGAGATTTCTTCGCGCGGGATGAAGCGGGTATGGGGATTGGGTTTGCTGGATGCCATGGAATTCAGATCGACACGTCAGCGCGAGGCGCCACGAAAGAGGTGACGTCATCCAGGGGCACCGAGGGTCCGGCTTCGCCGGCCCCAGGTGTCGCCCCCCTCCCGCCGAAGGCGATAGAGAGGGGGGAGCCGCGAAGCGGCGCGGGGGGTGTTTTCTTCCTCATACAAAAGCCTCTTCTTCGCCGCCACCCATGATCACGATCTGGCCCTCGTCGGAGAGACGGCGAACGACCTTGAGGATTTCCTTCTGCTGCGCTTCCACTTCCGACAGCCGCACCGGGCCGCGCGATTCGAGGTCTTCGCGCAGCGCTTCGGCCGCGCGGCTGGACATGTTGGAGAGCACGAGTTCGCGCAGCTCGTTGGTGGCACCCTTGAGCGCGATCACCAGCGACTCGGTGGCCACTTCCTTGAGCACCATCTGCACCGACTTGCCGTCGAGCTTGAGCAAGTCCTCGAAGGTGAACATCTTGTCCATGATCTTCTGGGCCAGGTCGGCGTCGAACTCGCGGATCGACTCGATCACCGAGGTCTCGATCTGCGTGCCCATCATGTTGATGATCTCGGCGGCGGTCTTCACGCCGCCCATCGAGGTCTTGCGAATCTTGTCGCCACCGGCCAGCACCTTGTAGAGCACTTCGTTGAGGTCCTTGAGGGCGGTGGGCTGGATGCCTTCGAGCGTGGCGATGCGCAGCATCACTTCGTTGCGTGTGCGCTCGGTGAAGTTCTTGAGCACGCCCGCGGTCTGGTCGGACTCCAGGTGCACCAGAATGGCGGCCACGATCTGCGGATGCTCGTTGCGCAGCAGTTCGGCGATGGACAGCGGGTCCATCCACTTCAGGCTTTCGATGCCGGAGACGTCGCCACCCTGCAGGATGCGGTCGATCAGCAGCGAGGCCTTGTCGTCGCCCAGCGCGCGCTTGAGCACCGCGCGCACGTAGTTGTCGGTGTCGGACACCAGCAGGCTCTGCGAGGACGCCGCGTCGGTGAACTTCTGCATCACCTGGTCCACGCGCTCGTGCGACACCGAGCGCGTCTTGGCGATGGTCTCTCCCAGTTTCTGCACTTCCTTGGGCGAGAGGTGCTTGAACACTTCGGCCGCTTCCTCTTCGCCCAGCGACATGAGAAAGATGGCCGCGTCCTGAATGCCTTGGTCTTCCATGATCTTGCTCCCTGTGCGCGCTCAGGCCGGCGCTTCGCCGTTGACCCAACCCTTGACGATGTTCGCCACGGCGGCCGGATTTTCGAGCGCCAGGCGCTTGGCGTCCGAGAGGCGCAGGGCTTCGGGCGTGGGCTCGTTGCTCGGCATCGGCAGCCCTGGGCGCTCCGGTGTTTCGTTGAGCACCGCGCTCAGGGGCTGCACGGCGGTGGCCTCCAGGCGCGGCGCGGGGTTCTTGATCAGCTTGAGGCCCGGGCGCACCATGCCCAGCAGCAGCAGCAGACCCAGGCCGACCATGCCGATCGGCCAGGCCAGGCTGCGCATCACGTCCTGGTTGGCGGGTTGTTGCCACCAGACGGCCTCGTCCGCTTCGCTGGTCTTCTCGACGTTGAAGGCAGCGTTCACCAGGTTCACCGAGTCGCCGCGCTCGCGGTTGAAGCCGATGGTTTCGCGCACCAGGGCCGTCATCTGTTCGAGTTGTTCGGGCGGGATGGCGGCGGTGGTTTCCTTGCCGGCCTTGTCCAGCGTGGTGCGGTGGTTGATCACCACCGCCGCGCTCAGGCGCCGGACCTGTCCGCTGGACTCGCGCACCACCTTCACGGTCTTGTCGACCTCGTAGTTCACCACCGACTGGCGGCGCATGTTGCCGGCCTGGTCGGTGCCGTTCTGGGCGCTGGCCACGCCCACCGGGGCCGCCGCGCCGTTGATGGGCGCGGTGCCGGTGGCCGGAGGCTGGTTGCTCACGGCGCCGGGCACGCCCGAGGGCTGCGCGCGCGCGCCCGATCCGTCCTCCAGGGTCTGCGTGCTGCGCACCGTGGCCGTGGTGTCGGCGCCCTGGTTCGGGCGGTGCTGTTCGCTGGTGGATTCGACTTGCGAGAAATCGACCTCGGCGCTCACCTGTGCCTTGACGTTGTTGCGGCCCACTAGGGGCTCCAGCATGTCCAGGATGCGGCGGGTGTAGAGCTGTTCGAGCTGCTGCACGTACTGCAGCTTCTGGGTGTCCGCGCCCTGCGCCTGCCCATCGGGCGGGCTGGAGAGCAGGGAGCCGGCGTCGTCCACGATGCTGACCGCCTTGGGGTTCATCTCGGGCACGCTGGAGGCCACCAGGTGCACGATGCCGGCGACCTGCGCGCGGTCCAGCGTGCGCCCGGCGTGCAGCGTGAGCAGCACCGAGGCGCTGGGTTTCTGCTGCTCGCGGAAGAAGCCATTCTGGTTCGGCAGGGCCAGGTGCACGCGCGCCGAGGCCACCGAGGAAAGCGATTGGATCGAGCGGGTGAGCTCGCCCTCGAGGCCGCGCTGGAAGGTCAGGCGTTCCTGGAACTGGGTCATGCCGAAGCGGTTGGCTTCCATGAGCTCGAAACCGGTGACCGAGCCCTTGGGCAGGCCTTGCGAGGCCAGGCGCAGGCGCGTGTCGTGCACCTTGTCGGCCGGCACCATGATGGCCTGGCCCCCTTCGGCGTGCTTGTAGGGCACGTTCATCTGCGAGAGCTGGGCCACGACCGCGCCGCCGTCCTTGTCGCCCAGGTTGGCATAGAGCACGCGCCATTCGGGCTGGCGGCCCATGAAAAAGAAGGCCAGCGCCACGGCGATCAGGGCCAGCGCGCCCACGCCGAGCTTGACCTTCTGCGCCGGGTCCATGCGCGCAAAACCTTCGCCGAAGGCACTGCGGGGTTTCGCGGTGGTCGGCGTGATGTCCAGTTCGGCAACGGCGGTGGTGCTCATGGCATGGGCTTCGGGTTGGGGGTCGATGCACGGGGGCGGAACCCCTGGTGCGGTCGATTATTCGGTCCCGGTGCCCCCGCCATAGCCATGAAAAGGCGGGGGATTGCACCCTTATTCCCGGCCCGCGGCGGGGAGGGCCGGCCTAGCATCGTCCCATTCGTTTTCTTGGAAGGAGTCCCCCATGGACATGCGCATTTCCCCTCTGGGCAGCCAGGCCCTGAACGGCATCGGCTCATCGGCCTTGAAGAAGCCGGGGGCGGCGGGGGGCGTGGAGTCCGGCTTTGCCGCCAACTTCAAGAATGCGCTGAAGGAAGTGAGCGCCTCGCAGGAAGCCGCCTCCAACCTGCAGACCCAGGTGCAACTGGGCAACCCCAAGGTGAGCCTGGAAGAAACCATGCTCGCCATGCAGAAAGCCCAGGTGGGGTTCCAGGCCACGCTGCACGTGCGCAACCGCATGGTGCAAGCCTATTCCGACATCATGAACATGAGCGTCTAGAGCAGGACTCCCCGCAAGGCGCGCCACGGAGGGGGGAAGCCGCGCAGCGGCGCAGGGGGGTGATCTCTGATCTCTAGTGCACCGCCGGGCTGCCCCTGTCGATCATCTGCGCCAGATCGCTCAACCAGGGCTCGGCCAGACAGCGGATCTCGGCGTCGGTGCGCAGGATGCGTTGCATGATCCGCACCTTCTCCTTGCGCTCGTCCGGGCCGAGTTCGTCGGTCTTGGACTTGTAGCGCAGCTGTGCGATCAGCACCGCGCAGGCACCTTCGAGGCGCACCACTTCGTCCCAGTTCTCGCCCTGGGCGGCCACCAGCATCTGCTGGCTGGTGTTTTCGATGGCCTTGTAGTAGTCGATCAAACCGTGTTCCATTTTTCAGGCTCCCTGCAACGCGCCTTCGGTGCGCATCTGCTTCCATGAGTCGGCCAAGGGTTCGATGAGGTTGAGCACCTCGCGGATGGGGGCGATGTCGTTGCGCAGGTTCGCCAGCGTCAGGCGCTGGATGCTGTAGTCGTACAGGCTCTTCAGGTTGGCCGCCAGCTGTCCGCCTTCCTTCAGGTTCAGGCCGGCCTTGAGGCCTTCTTCCATGATGCGGATCGACTTGCCAATGGCCATGCCCTTGGCCACCACGTCCTGGCGTTCCAGGGCGCCACGGGCCAGGTTCAGGCTCTGGATCAGGGCCTCGAACAGCATGGCGACCAGCGTGTGCGGGTCGGCCGTCTGCACGCCGGTGTCGACGGCAACGCGTTTGTAGGCGGAAGCGGCGCGGGTATTGACAGAGGTGAACATGGCTTGGGTTCCTGCTGTGGTCTGATGCTTTTCTTATCGGCACTCAGCGGCGTGTCTGTAGGTCTGAACGGCAGCAATTGGTGGGGCAATGGTGTGCTTTTTCCCCTTCTCTTTTGCGCCGGCGCGCCGACGTGGCGGCCGTCTCACGGGCAAAAAAAAGGCCGCGCGGCTTTCACCGCGCGACCACCCCCTGGAGGAGAACGGATGGGGCCGCCGCGCGATCAGCGCAGCAGCGAGAGCACGCCTTGGGCGCCCTGGTTGGCCTGGGCGACCATGGCGGTGCCGGCCTGCTGCAGGATCTGGGCACGCGAGAGGTTGGAGGTTTCCTTGGCGAAGTCGGCGTCCACGATGCGGCCGCGCGCAGCCGAGATGTTCTCGCCCGTGATCTGGATGTTGGCCACGGCGTTCTCGAAGCGGCTTTGCAGGGCACCGAGGTCGGCGCGCGAGCTGTTGATCGAGTTGATCGCCTTGTCGATCACTTGCAGGGCCTTCTGTGCGTCGCCGAAGCTGTTCACGTTGATGGCCGACAGCGTGGTCAGCGTGGCGGGCGGCGCGGTGTCGCCAGGCGCGCCGGTGGTGGCCGCGGTGAAGGCCGCGCCGAAGTCGGTGGCGGCGGTCAGATCGCGGCTGGAGAAGATTTCGTAGCCGCCAGCGGCCAGTTCGCGCGCGAACACACCGGTATCCGAAGACTTGGCGTTGATCGCGTCCACCACTTGCGTGGTGCGCTGCGCGGCGGTGGTGGAGGCGGCGATGCCACCCAGGGCCACGTCCACGCCCGCAGCATTCTTGATCGACCAGCCGGCGGTGCCCGCAGGGATCGCGGCGTTGGCGGCGGTGGAAGGCGCCGCCACGGTTGCCACGAAATGTTCGGTGGCGGAGAGCTCGCCCAGCGAGCTGGTCTTGGCGCTGACGATGCTGTCGATGGCGATGCCTTCACCGGCGTTGGCACCGACCTGGAAGGTGGCGTTGGCGAACGAGCCGTCGAGCAGCTTGGTGCCGTTGAACGAGGTCGTGCCGGCCACGCGGTCGATTTCCTTGCTCAGCTGCGTCACTTCGGCCTGCAGGGCCGTGCGGTCGCTGCTGTTGTTGGAGGCGTTGGCCGATTGCACGGCGAGTTCGCGCATGCGCTGCAGCATGTCGCCGACCTTGCCCAGCGCGCCTTCAGCGGTCTGCGCCAGCGAGATGCCGTCGTTGGCATTGCGCGCGGCCACCGAGAGGCCACGCACCTGGGCGTTCATGCGCTCGGAGATGGCCAGGCCGGCGGCGTCGTCCTTGGCGCTGTTGACGCGCAGGCCCGAGGACAGGCGCTGCATGGAGGTGGCCAGCGAAGAAGAGGTGGTGCCCAGGTTGCGCTGGGCGGTCATCGACATCACGTTGGTGTTGATGGTGGTAGACATGAAAAACTCCTGTTGAGCGGTTGAGTGAGCTGAACTTGTCCGGTTGCCCGGGCCACGAACCCTCAGTGAAGTTCGTTGTGTCTAACTTCGGTGGCGCAGTCGGAATCTTTAGCGCGTTACGTATGTTCCGTTCGAGTTGAGCTTGTCGAAGCCTTCTTGTGATGTTGGTTTGCAAGGGCTTCGACAAGCTCAGCCCGAACGGGATATTGAAAAGAAAAAAGGCGGTTGCGCGGTGTTCACCGCACAACCGCCACTGGAGGCGATGCCCGCGACGCGATCAGCGCAGCAGCGAGAGCACGCCTTGGGCGCCTTGGTTGGCCTGGGCGACCATGGCGGTGCCGGCCTGCTGCAGAATCTGGGCGCGCGAGAGGTTGGAGGTTTCCTTGGCGAAGTCGGCGTCCACGATGCGGCCGCGCGCAGCCGAAATGTTCTCGCCCGTGATCTGGATGTTGGCCACGGCGTTCTCGAAGCGGCTTTGCAGGGCGCCGAGGTCGGCGCGCGAGCTGTTGATCGCGTTGATCGCCGTGTCGATCACCTTGAGCGCCTTTTGTGCGTCGCCGAAGCTGTTGACGTTGATGTCGTCGAGCTGGCTGGTGGCGGCGGCGCCGACGGCCACCGTGCCGGTGGCAGCGGCGGTGAAGCCGCCGAAATCGGCCACGGCGATCGCGCTTTCGCCGAACACTTCGAAGGCGGTCGCGTTGCCGTTGGCGTCCAGCGTGGCCTTGGCGAACACACCGGTATCCGAAGACTTGGCGTTGATCGCGTCCACCACTTGCAGGGTGCGCTGGCTGGCGGTCGTTGCGGCGGCGATCGGACCCAGCTCCACGCCCTTGACGGTCAGGTCGCCGGCCGCGATGGCGACGTTCGCACCGGCCGTGGTGGTGATGGTGCCGGCGCCGGTGATCAGCGAGGTGTCGCCCAGTGAGCTGGTCTTGGCGCTGACGATGCTGTCGATGGCGATGCCTTCGCCGGCGTTGGCACCGACCTGGAAGGTGGCGTTGGCGAACGAGCCGTCGAGCAGCTTGGTGCCGTTGAACGAGGTCGTGCCGGCCACGCGGTCGATTTCCTTGCTCAGTTGCGTCACTTCGGCCTGCAGGGCCGTGCGGTCGCTGCTGTTGTTGGAGGCGTTGGCCGACTGCACGGCGAGTTCGCGCATGCGCTGCAGCATGTCGCCGACCTTGCCCAGCGCGCCTTCGGCGGTCTGGGCCAGCGAGATGCCGTCGTTGGCATTGCGGGCGGCCACGTTCAGGCCGCGCACTTGTGCGTTCATGCGCTCGGAGATGGCCAGGCCGGCGGCGTCGTCCTTGGCGCTGTTCACGCGCAGGCCCGAGGACAGGCGCTGCATGGAAGTGGCCAGCGAAGAAGAGGTGGTGCCCAGGTTGCGCTGGGCGGTCATCGACATCACGTTGGTGTTGATGGTGGTAGACATGAAAAACTCCTGTTGAGCGGTTGAGTGAGCTGAACTTGTCCGGTTGCCCGGGCCACGAACCCTCGGTGAAGTTCGTTGGTTTCTATTTCGGAGGACGCCACGAATTCTTTAGCCCACCGGTCTCCCGGGACGGTCAGCGCAGCAGCGAGAGCACGCCTTGCTGCGCCTGGTTGGCCTGGGCGACCATGGCGGTGCCGGCCTGTTGAAGGATCTGGGCGCGCGAAAGGTTGGAGGTTTCCTTGGCGAAGTCGGCGTCGACGATGCGCCCGCGTGCGGCGGCGATGTTCTCGCCCGTGATCTGGATGTTGGCCACCGCGTTCTCGAAACGGCTTTGCAGGGCACCCAGGTCGGCACGAGCCGAGTTGATGGTGGTCATTGCCTTGTCGGCGAGCGTGATCGCTCGGCCTGCGCCGATCACGGTACTGACGTCCAGGTCTTCCAGCTGCTGGACCCAGTTGGCTCCGGGGCCACCAGTCAAGCCAAAGGTGCCAAGACCTGCGGCGCTGCTGGTCCCCCCGCTGATGTTGAAGCCCGCTGCAGCACCGCTGCTGTCCACCCAGTCGGTCACGGAGTCGAGCGACATCTGGGCGGTACCCGCGACCGCGCGCGCAATCAGCCCGGTTTCGGAGGTGGCGGCGTTGAAGGCTGCCTCCATCTTTTTCACGACTTGCGCTGCCGTGTCCCCCAAGGCGACGTCCACATCCCTCACGGAGATGATGTTCCCCTTCGGGCCCGTCACCGAAATGCCGCTGATGGTGCCTGCCGACGTGGCCGTTCCTGCGGCCCAGCTCATTCCCACCGTGGAGAGGAATGTGGCGCCCCCGAGGCTCGCAGAGCGTACGTCGGCCGTGCTCTGGAGAGAGATAGCCTCGCCGGCGTTGGCGCCGACCTGGAAGGTGGCGTTGGCGAAGGAGCCGTCGAGCAGCTTGGTGCCGTTGAACGAGGTGGTGCTCGCCACGCGGTCGATTTCCTGGGTAAGCTGAGTCACTTCGGCTTGCAGGGCCGCGCGGTCGCTGCTGTTGTTGGAGGCGTTGGCCGATTGCACGGCCAGTTCGCGCATGCGCTGCAGCATGTCACCGACCTTGCCCAGCGCGCCTTCGGCGGTCTGCGCCAGCGAGATGCCGTCGTTGGCGTTGCGGGCGGCCACGTTCAAGCCACGCACTTGCGAGTTCATGCGCTCGGAGATGGCCAGGCCGGCGGCGTCGTCCTTGGCGCTGTTGACGCGCAGGCCCGAAGACAAGCGTTGCATGGACGTGGCCAGCGACGAAGACGTGGTGCCCAGGTTGCGCTGGGCCGTCATCGACATCACGTTGGTGTTGATCGTCGTCATGGAGGAACTCATGAGAGAGGGGGGCGGAACCGTTCACCCGATGGTTCTCACTTCGGTGTCGCGCTTGGATTCTTGAGGCGTAGCCCGCAAAAAAAAGCCCTGGTCGCGGGGCGCCAGGGCGAGGGAGAAAGTCGGCTGCGCGCTGTCAGGAGCTGGCCTTGTTCCACTGCGCGATCTGTTGCGTGACGAAGGCGTTGAGCGAATTGAGCTGGCCCACCATCGCGTCCATCGCGTTGTATTGCTTGAGGTAGCGCGTCTCGGCGCGGGAGGCGCGCTCGTTCACCTTGTCCTGTTCCTTGGTGTTGCGCGTGACGGCCGCGCGCAGCGACTCTGTGCGCGACGTCAGCGTGCCGCTGGCCCCGCCGAAGCCTTCGGCAAACGTCTTGAGTTTCTCGCCGAAGCCTTGCGCCGTGGGGTCGATGTGGTCGGCGTTGAACAGGTTCTGCACAGCATCCGGCTTGTCCAGCGCCTCGCTGAGCTTGGTGCTGTTGATGCTCATCTTGCCGCCCGACTTGATCTCGATGCCGATGTCGGCCAGCGTGGTGAACTCGCCACCGGGGGTGAACGAGCGCATCATGCCGCGCAGCGCGCCCTGCAGGCCCACGGCGGTGCTGTCGCCCTGCAGCGACCCGGCCACCTTGGTGTCGGGGTTGTAGCCGGTGGTGCTGGTGAGCATGTCGTTGAGCGCGTTGTACGCGTCGACGAAGGACTGGATGGTCTTGGTCATCGCCTCCTTGTCGAGGGTCACCGCGACCTCGGCCGGCGAGGTCGTGAGCTGCGAGAACTGCAGCGTGATGCCGGGGATACCGTCCTTGTAGGTGTTGCTGGCCGAGACGATGTCGATTCCGTTGATGGTCGCCAGTGCGTTCGCGCCGTGCGTGATCTGCACGCCCGAGGCCACGCCGGTCTGCACCGCCAGGCGAGACAGGCCGTCGGTGGCCACGCCGTCGGCGTCGGTGGCCTGGACCTCGAAGCCCAGGGCTTCGCCCGTTTCCTTCGAGCGCATCAAAAGCCGCTCGCCCGAGGCGTCGCGCAGAACGGTGGCCGTGACGCCCGCGTCGGCGGCGTTGATCTTGGCGGCGATCTGGGTAAGGGTGTCTTCGCCCTCGGCGATCTCGATGTCCACCGGGGTCTTGTCGCCCGCCACGAACGAGCCGGAGCTCCAGTCGCCGATGGTGATCTTGAGGCTGCCCGCGCCCATGGCGGTGTCCTTGGGCACGGCCACGCTGGCGGTGGATTGCGCCTTGGCCAGCTGCTGCACCTCGACCGACATCGCCGTCGGTGCGGTGCCCGCGGCCACGGTAATGCCTACCGCCTTGTCCTGCGAGGAACTGCCCTTGACGGCCTTGAACGCGTTCGGGTCGGCCAGCTTGGTGCCCAGTTCGCCGAGCGAATTCATCATCGACGTCAGCGTGCCGAAGACCGAGATCCTGCTCTGGAACTTGGTCGCCTGCGCCTGCAGGGGCACCAGCGGGGCGCGTTCGAGCGCCACCAGTTGCGAGACGATGCTGTCGATGGGAACGCCGCTGGCCAGGCCGGTGGAGGAAATGCCCATGTCAGATCTCCCCGCCGGCGCGGCACGGTTGCGTGAAGGAGCAGGTGGCGTGTGGTGTCATGGCGTGTGTGGTGGATCAGGAGCGCAGCAGCGAGAGCACGCCCTGCGGAACCTGGTTGGCCTGCGCCACCATGGCGGTGCCGGCCTGTTGCAGGATCTGCGCGCGCGAGAGGTTGGAGGTTTCCTTGGCGAAGTCGGCGTCCACGATGCGCCCGCGCGCGGCCGAGAGGTTTTCCGCCGTGATCTGGATGTTGGAGACCGCGTTCTCGAAGCGGCTTTGCAGCGCGCCCAGGTCGGCGCGCGAGCTGTTCACCGCGTTGATGGCGTTGTCGATCACCTTGAGCGCGAGTTGCGAATCGCCAAAGCTGTTGACGTTGATGTCGGCCACGAACGAGTCGGCGGCGGCCGCGGTGGCCGCGCCCGCACCGGTCGTGCCAGCGCCGAAGTTGCCGAAGTCACCGGCCACCAGGGCGCGGTCGGAGAACACCTCGTAGCCATCCACCACGCCGGCGGTGTAGGTGGGACGGGCGAACACGCCGGTGTCGGTGGACTTGGCGTTGATCGCGTCCACCATCTGGCCCGCGCGCTGTGCCAGTGTGGTGGCCTCGCCGATCGGGCCGAGGTTCACGGCCACGCCGTCGGCGCCGTTGATGGTCAGCGGCGTTGCGCCACCGGTGGGAATGGCGGCCAGCACGGCCGGCGCGACCGGCGTGGCCGGCGGCACGATCTTGGCCGTCATGTGCACGGCGGTCTGGCCGAGCGCGGTGGTGTTGGCGTTGACGATGCTGTCGATGGAAATGCCTTCGCCCGCGTTGGCGCCGACCTGGAAGGTGGCGTTGGCGAACGAGCCGTCGAGCAGGTTGGTGCTGTTGAACGACGTGGTCTTGGACACGCGGTCGATTTCCTGGCGCAACTGCGTCACTTCGGCGTTGAGGGCCGTGCGGTCGCTGCTGTTGTTGGAGGCGTTGGCCGACTGCACGGCGAGTTCGCGCATGCGTTGCAGCATGTCGCCGACCTTGCCCAGCGCGCCTTCGGCCGTCTGGGCCAGCGAGATGCCGTCGTTGGCGTTGCGCGCGGCCACGTTCAAGCCGCGCACCTGGGTGTTCATGCGCTCGGAGATCGCCAGCCCGGCGGCGTCGTCCTTGGCGCTGTTGACGCGCAGGCCCGAGGACAGGCGCTGCATGGAAGTGGCCAGCGAGCTGGACGTGCTGCTCAGGTTGCGCTGAGCATTCATCGACATCAGGTTGGTGTTGATGGTGGTGGACATGGCTAACTCCTGTAAATGGGACCTGGAAAGTGAACCGGTTTGACAGGCTCTTGTGCCCATCGCCGCGTCGACCCTTTCGGGCCTCCACCGTCGCTGCTCGCCGCCCTTGCCGGGCTGCACGACGAACCCATTTGGAAGTTCGTTGAGTCAATTTCGGTGATGACTGGAGATTCTTGAGGTTTGACCGCGCCACAACGGGCCAATAAACCGGTGTGTTTGCCGTCTGTTCAAGGCTTTGCCGTGCAGCGGCCTGGTGCCTTGTCCCTCGCCCGTTCGTGCGGTGCATCACGAAAAGCGCCCAACTGAACACCAAAGATGTAGGAATCTGGATGACAGGGGGGTATTGCGCACCTGACGGTGTGCGCAGCCATTCGCCGATTCAAGTTTTTTTACCCGTCGACACAATTCAACACATCGAGTCAGCACATGTAAACGCAACGCCCACACGGCGGTGCCCACCGAACGAAGGACCCTCACCATGGACAACGACCAAATCCTCGCCGAAATCCGCGAAGCGAACCTGACCTACCTCATGCTGGCGCAGAACCTGATCCGCAAGGACCGCGCCGAAGCGCTGTTCCGCCTGGGCATCACCGAGGAAGCCGCCGACCTGCTGGGCATGCTGTCTACCGCGCAATTGCTCAAGATCGCGTCGAGCAACATGCTGCTGTGCCGCTTCCGTGTGGACGACGATCTGGTGTGGAACCTGCTGACCAGCCACAACGTGAAGAAGGTGGACAACAGCACCACCACCCAGCTGCACGCCAGCATCCTCATGGCCGGCAAATTCGCCGAATCCATGGCGGCCACGGCGCACTGATCGCTGTCTCGTTTTCCTCTCACGCCGTTACATCTCCAGGAGCCGACCATGGCCGCAGGCAAAAGCATCCTCAACGAATCGCGCGATATCGAACGCGCGGTGGCCCTGATCCAGCTGGGCGCGCGCCTGCAGGTACTGGAGTACGAAACCAGCCTTTCGTATGAACGGCTGTTGCGGCTGTACAAGGAAGTCGCGGGCAAGTCGCCGTCCAAGGGCCAACTGCCTTTCTCCACCGACTGGTTCCTGACCTGGCAACCCAACATCCATTCGTCGCTGTTCCTCAACATCCACGAATACCTCTCCAAGACCAGCGAGCTCGAAGAGATCGACACGGTCATCAAGGCCTTCCGCCTCTACAGCGACCAGATGACGGCCAGCGCCGTCGAGCCCTTGCTCTCCGTCACCCGCGCCTGGCGCCTGGTGAAGTTCGTCGACAACGGCATGCTGACCCTGACCAAGTGCTCCTGCTGCGGCGGCCACTTCGTGAGCGAGCCCTATGAGAACCGCCACTTCGTCTGCGGCCTGTGCCAGCCGCCGGCACGTGCCGGCAAGGGCGGTGCTTCAGGCGGTCTGAGGTTGCACTGAATGGGGCTCCCCCTGCGCCGCCTTCGGCGTCACCCCCAGGGGGCAATGCCTGCGGCCTGGCAAAGCCTGTTCCGCGGCATTTCTGGATGAAGACACTTCTCCTCAACGCTTGAAATGGACCCCGATGCGGGTCCATTTCGCGTTTATGGCTCCCCTCAATCGCCCCTAGAGTTGACCGATAGAAAACACATCCGTCCAAGTTGCGCGTGCGTGGGTGCGCCGCGTCCTCTTTCAGGCCCAAGAACATGTTTGTCATCATCGGTTTCGTCGTCTCGATGCTTTGCATCTTCGGGGTGTTCATCTTCCACGGCGGCAACATCGGCGTGGTGCTCAAGGCCTTGCCTTTCGAGCTGACCACCATCCTCGGCGCGGCGCTGGGGGCCTTCCTCATCAACAACCAGATGAAGGTGGTCAAGGCCTCGTTCAAAGGGTTGGCCCAGTGCTTCAAAGGTAGCCACTACACCAAGGCGCGCTACATGGAACTGCTGGCCCTGATGTTCGACATCCTGCAGAAGGCGCGCAAGGAAGGCCTGATGGCGATCGAGCAGGACGTGGAGAACCCGCACGAATCGGCGCTGTTCAAGAAGTACCCGGCCATCGCGGCCGACCACCACCTGGTCGAGTTCATCACCGACTACCTGCGCATGATGGTATCGGGCAACCTCAATGCGCACGAGATCGAGTCGTTGATGGACGCGGAAATCGAAACCCACCACCAGGAAGCCCATGCCCCGGTGGCGGCCATCGGGCGGCTCGCCGGCGGCCTGCCGGCGTTCGGCATCGTGGCGGCCGTGCTGGGCGTGGTGAACACCATGGGCTCGGTAGGGCAGCCGCCCGCGGTGCTTGGCGCCATGATCGGTTCGGCCCTGGTCGGTACCTTTCTGGGCATTTTGCTGGCGTACGGCGTGTTCGAGCCGCTGGGTGGCCTGCTCGACCAAAAGGTGGAGGAGGGCAGCAAGGAACTGCTCTGCGTGAAGACCACGCTGCTGTCCAGCATGCAGGGCTATGCCCCGCTGACCGCGATCGAGTTCGGCCGCAAGGTGCTCTTCGTCGACGTGCGGCCGACATTCACCGAGCTGGAGGCGCATGTCAAAAAGAAGTGAGGAACACCCCCCTGCGCCGCTGCGCGGCTTCCCCCCTCCGTGGCGCGCCTTCGGCGCTTCGAGGGGGGACGGCCTCTCGGGCCGGCGCAGCCGGACCCTTGATGCCTGTGGGTTCAGGCCCGTTCGCCGGAGAGAGCGTGGTGCCTCGGGGCAGCCAAGCCGGACCCTTGGTGCCTCTGGGCGGGGTTGCTTCTCTCGTCACATAGGAGCTCGTCATGGCGGGTGATGGAAAGAAGCTGCAACCGATCATCGTCAAGCGCATCAAGAAGAGCGGCCATGCCGCTCACGGTGGTGCATGGAAGATCGCCTATGCCGACTTCGTGACCGCCATGATGGCGTTCTTCCTGCTGATGTGGCTGCTGGGCTCTACCGCCAAGGGCGAGTTGCAGGGCATCGCGAGTTACTTCCAGTCGCCAGTGAAGGTCTCGCTCATGGGCGGCCCGGGCACCGGCAACAGCAGCAGCATCCTGCCCGGTGGCGGGCGCGACCTGAGCAAGTCCTTCGGCCAGATGGACAGCGGCGATTCCGAACGCGCGGCCAAGCTCATCGGTGCCCAGATGGCGCGCGCCGACCAGGCCCGCAAGGATGCGATGCGCATGGAGGCGCTGGAGCGCAAGATTTCCGCCGTGATCGCGCGCAACCCGAAGCTCTCGGAGTACGGCTCGCAGATCCAGCTCGAAAAGACGCCCGACGGCCTGCACATCCAGATTGTGGACGACCAGCAGCGGCCCATGTTCGACACCGGCAGCGCTTTGGTGAAGCCCTACATGCGCGACATCCTGCGCGAGATCGGAGCGGCCATGGGCGATGTGGAGAACCGCATCGCGCTGGCCGGCCACACCGACGCCACGCCCTACGGCAATGGCGACCGCGGCTACAGCAACTGGGAACTCTCGGCCGACCGCGCCAACGCCTCGCGCCGCGAACTCGTGGCCGGCGGCCTGCCCGACGACAAGCTGCGCCGCGTCGAAGGCCTGGCATCGAGCCGGCTGCTGCGCGCGGACGCGCCCACCGACCCGATCAACCGGCGCATCAGCATCGTGGTGATGACCCAGGAAGCCGAAGAGCGCATGCTGCCACAGGCGGCGCCACCGCCGGTGGCGGCCCAGGCGCACCCCGCCGCCAAGGCCGTGCCGGCCGTGGTCGCACCCACCGAGGCCGCGCGCCCCATGCCCGTGGGGGCCAAGCCCGGGGGCGCCATTGCGCTGCCGGCGCTTCAGATTTCCGGTGAAGTGACGAAATTCCCAACACAAAGCGGTGGCTGATGCGATCGCCGCGCCATTCCCTGATCCTTTCCTCCCACGGAGGCCTTGCATGTCCACCCCGATGAAATTCCTGATCGTTGACGACTTCTCCACCATGCGCCGCATCGTGCGCAACCTGCTCAAGGAGATCGGCCACGTCGACGCAGACGAAGCCGAAGACGGTGCGATTGCGCTGAACAAATTGCGCAGCGGCAATTTCAACTTCGTCGTCTCCGACATCAACATGCCCAACATGAACGGCTTCGAGCTGCTGGCCGAGATCAAGAAGGACGAGAAGCTCAAGCACCTGCCGGTGTTGATGGTGACGGCCGAGGCGCGCAAGGAAGACATCGTGATGGCCGCGCAGAACGGCGCGGCGGGCTACATCGTCAAACCCTTCACCAAAGCCACGCTGGAAGACAAGCTCGCCAATATCTTCAAGAAACTTGGCTTGTGAGGTCCGCACCATGCAAGAAGAACAACAACCCAAGGACGAAGCCGCCGGCAACCCGGACATGTTTCGCCAACTCGGCTCGATCACCCGGCAACTGCACGAGGCCCTGAAAGAGCTGGGCTACACCGACAAGCTCAAGGGCACGGTGGATCAATTGCCCGACGCCCAGAGCCGCCTGTCGTACATCGCCCGCCTCACCGGCGAGGCGGCGGAGAAGGTGCTCAACCACGTGGACGAAGGCAAGGCGGAACAAGCCCGGATCGCCGAGCGCGGCCGCCAGTTGGCCGACACGATCAAGCGCGTGCCGGGCCTGGCGCGCGCCATGCCCGAGTTGCTGGAATGGTCCACCGACATCGTCGACCTGAGCGAAAAGTCCGACGCGCGCCTGACCGACATCATGATGGCGCAGGACTTCCACGACCTCACCGGCCAGGTGATCGGCCGCGTGGTGCAACTCGCGGGCACCATCGAAGAGCAACTCCTGGGTCTGCTGCTGCAGGCGGCCCCCTCCGGCCAACCTGGGCAGGACCATGTGATCGCGGAGCCCGCGCTGGCAGGGCCCGTGGTCAACCCCGAGGGGCGCACCGATGTGGTGAACGATCAGCAGCAGGTGGACGATCTGTTGGCCTCACTGGGTTTCTAAGCCCAAGCCTCCATGAGTGCGCGGATGCTGGTGTTCTGCGCAGCGGGGTAAAGGAGGAGCCGCCCTCCCGGCGGCGGGGGACACCCGCGGAGCAGAGCACCGGCGTTCGCGCGCCCGCGAGGTGCAGGCCCGAAGCGCAACGCACAGAAAGAGAAAAGACGGGATTCACCCCGTCTTATCCCCCTTTAGTTTTTCCCCGCGGATTCCAGAATCGGATGCACCGATCGAGTGAACCCGCACCATGGAATCCAGCCAGGACAAGAACCTACCCGCCACCGCGCAGCGCCTGAAAAAGGCGCGCGACGATGGCCAGGTGCCCAAATCCCGGGACCTGTCCAACCTGGCCGTTCTCGGTGGCGGCGCGGTCGTGCTCATGGCACTCGCACCCATGGGCTTCGAAAAACTGCGCAGCGCCCTGCAAGGCCAACTGCGCTTCGACCGCCAGACCCTGCTCAAACCCGAACTCGCCACCGAACGCCTGGTGGACGGTTTCGCGCAGGGCCTCATGCTCTACCTGCCGCTGGGCGTTCTCGTGCTGGCCATCGCGCTGCTCACCGCCTTCGTCTCCGGTGGCTGGGCTCTGAGCACCAAACCCCTCATGCCCGACCTGAGCCGCATCAACCCGCTCAAAGGCATCGGCCGCCTGTTCTCCAAGCAGCAGCTCTTCGACACCATCAAGCTGGCCGCCATCTCCGCCATCGTCGGCGTGGTGGCCTGGCAATTCATCGCCTCGCACGTCGAGCTCTTCGGCACGCTCGTCATGCAACCCCTCGAATCCGCGCTGGGCCAGCTGGGGCATTGGCTCGTGCTCGGCGTGGGTGGCCTGCTGCTGGTGGTCGCGATCGTCGCCGTGATCGACTTTCCCGCGCAACGCTTCCTGCATGCGCAACGCCTGAAGATGTCGCTGCAGGAAGTCAAGGACGAACACAAGCAGTCCGAAGGCGACCCGCTCATGAAAGGCAAGCGCCGCCAGCGCGCGCGCGAAATGGCCCAGCGCAACAGCATCTCGGCCGTGCCCAAGGCCGACCTGGTGGTGATGAACCCCACCCACTACGCCGTGGCCATCCGCTACGACGACGCCACCATGTCCGCGCCGCGCGTCATCGCCAAGGGCGCCGACCTGCTGGCCATGAAGATCCGCGACGTTGCCAAGGCGAACCAGGTGCCGGTGCTGCAGTCGCCCATGCTGGCCCGTGCGCTCTACGCCCATGCCGAGATCGACGATGAGATCCCGTCCGCGCTCTACACCGCCGTGGCGCAGGTGCTGGCCTACGTCTACCAGCTCAAGGCCGCCCTGAAAGGCCAGGGCACCATGCCCGCCGAACAGCCCGTGCCGGTCGTGCCGCCCGAACTCGATCCGCACTTCAAGAAAGCCGCCCAGGAGGCTCCCGTATGAACTTGCAGCAACTGCAGCAATGGTTCCAGCGCAATGCCGGCTGGGCCGGCGGCCTGGCCGCCCCCATGCTGGTGATCACCATCCTCTCCATGATGGTGCTGCCCCTGCCGCCCTGGCTGCTCGACACCTTCTTCACCCTCAACATCGCCACCGCGCTGGTGGTGATGATGGTCGCGGCCTACATGAAGCGCCCGCTGGACTTCTCGGTGTTCCCCACCGTGCTGCTGCTCACCACGCTGCTGCGGCTCTCGCTCAACGTGGCCTCCACCCGCGTGGTGCTGCTCGAAGGCCACACCGGCCCGGGTGCAGCCGGTGCGGTGATCGAGGCCTTTGGCCATTTCCTGATCGGCGGCAACTTCGCCGTCGGCTTCATCGTCTTCGCCATCCTGGTCGTGATCAACTTCGTGGTGATCACCAAGGGCTCGGAGCGTATTGCCGAGGTGTCGGCACGCTTCACCCTGGACGCCATGCCCGGCAAGCAGATGGCGATCGACGCCGATCTCAACGCCGGCCTGATCGACGAGAAGGAAGCCAAGCGCCGCCGCGCCGAAGTGGGCGACGAGGCCGAGTTCTTCGGCTCCATGGACGGTGCGTCCAAGTTCGTGCGCGGCGATGCGATCGCCGGCATTCTCATTCTCTTCATCAACATCATTGGCGGCTTCATCATCGGCATGGTGCAGCACGGCCTCTCGGCCGGCCAGGCGGCGGACAACTACATCCTGCTGGCCGTGGGCGACGCGCTGGTGGCGCAAATTCCCTCGCTGCTGATCTCGGTGGCCGCGGCCATGGTGGTCGCGCGCGTGGGCAAGGACGAAGACCTGGGCGTGCAGGTGGTCGAGCAGATGTTCGCCTCGCCCAAGATTCTGGGCATCACCTCGGCCGTGCTGTTCATGCTCGGCATCGTGCCCGGCATGCCACACGGGGTGTTCCTGTCCTTCTCCGTGGTCACGGGTGGCCTCGCCTGGTGGCAGATGCGACGACAGAACCAACCGGCGCCCGAGCCCGAAGCGCCCGCGCAGCAAGGCGATGGAGAAGCCACCTGGGACGACCTGCAGCCGGTCGACCTGCTCGGACTGGAACTGGGCTACCGCTTGATCGCGATGGTCGACAAGACCCGCCAGGGCGACCTGCTCACCCGCATCAAAGGCGTGCGCAAGAAGTTCGCGCAAGAGGTCGGTTTTCTGCCGCCCGCCGTGCACGTGCGCGACAACCTCGAACTGCGCCCGGCGGGCTACCGCATCACGCTGCGCGGCGTGGTGGTGGGCGAGGGCGAGGTGTTCCCCGGCATGTTCCTGGCCATCGACCCCGGTGGCATCAACACACCCCTGATCGGCACCCCCACGACCGACCCGGCCTTTGGCCTGCCCGCGCACTGGATCGAAGAAAAGCAACGCGAGAACGCGCAAATGGCCGGTTTTACCGTGGTTGATTCCGAGACCGTGCTGGCCACGCATCTTTCACACTTGATGCAAGTCCAGGCCGCCAAGTTGCTGAGCCGGACGGAGACCCAGGATCTGGTGGAACACGTCACCCGCCTGGCCCCCAAACTGATCGAAGAAGTCGTGCCCAAAATGGTTCCCGTCGCCACCTTCCAGAAAGTTCTCCAGCTGCTGCTGGAAGAGTCTGTGCATGTGCGCGACATCCGCACCATCATCGAATCGCTGGCCGAGCACGCGGCCCACACCACCGACCCGGTCGAACTGGCCCGCCGCGTGCGCATGGCGCTCTCGCCGGCCATCGTGCAGCAGATCTACGGCCCGGTGAAGGAGCTCGAAGTCATCGCCATTGAACCGGGTCTTGAGCGCCTGCTGATGCAGGCCCTCGCCGGCGGCCCCAACGGCGCGCTCGATCCCGGCGTGGCCGAGATGCTGAGCAAATCCGCCACCGACATCGCCAACCACCAGGAAGAAAAGGGCGTGCCCGCCTGCCTGCTGGTGCCTGACGCCATCCGCAACGCCATGTCCCGCCTGCTGCGCCGCGCCGCGCCGCGCCTGCAGGTGCTGGCGCACAGCGAAATCCCTGACACCCACCTGATCCGCATCGGACCGATCCTCGGAGAGCTCGCCTCATGAACATCCAGCGTTTTACCGCCCCGACCTCGCGCGAAGCCATGAACAAGGCCCGCCGTGCCTTCGGCGACAGTGCCGTCATCCTCTCCACGCGTTCGAGCGCCGAGGGATTTGAGGTGATGGCCGCTGCCGAAGAGAGTCTGGCTTCGCTGGCCGAACATGCTGCCGAGACCGCCGCGCCAGCCACCCGCGCCGCGCAGCGCCAACAGGCGGCCACGGCCAGCGCGCCAGCCTCCGTGGCCAAGGACACCGAAACCATGGCCATGAGCACGCTGTCGTTCCAGGACTATGTGCGCGAGCGCATGCTGCGCAAGCGCCGCGAAACGCTGGCGGGCACGGGTACCGCGCCCGCTGCCACGCCTGCTGTCCCACCCGTTGCCGAGCCGGTGCGCCGCGCGCCGGTGGAAGTCACCCCCTTGCAGCAAGCCGTGATGGCCCCCAGGTCCGAGCCGATCTCCATCCCGGTGCAGCGCTTCAACGAGCCCGAGTTCCTCAACACCCGCTCGCCAGCCGCCACACGCCACCCGGCCTTCGAGGACTCGCAGCCCTCCACGCGTTTTTCCAGCACCGGCGACAACCGCATGGCGGTGGAACTCTCGGCGCTCAAGGAAATGATCGAAGAGCGTTTCAACACGTTGGCCTGGATCGGTTCGTCCAAGCAGGACCCGATCCAGTCCAACCTGATGCACAAAATGATCCGTGCCGGCTTTTCGCCCGCCATGTCGCGTGCCGTGCTCGAGCGCGTGCCGAGCGAGGCCGGTGCGGCCGAAGCCGTGCGTTGGTTGATGGACGTGATCACCCGCAACCTCAAGGTCGCAGCACCCGGCGCCGGTTTGTGCGACGAAGGCGGTGTGGTCTCCCTGATCGGCGCCACCGGTGTCGGCAAGACCACCACCGCCGCCAAGCTGGCCGCGCAGTGCGTCAAGCAATACGGCGCCGGCAGCGTCGGCATGGTCACGCTCGACACCTACCGCGTCTCCGGCTTCGAGCAGCTGCGCGCCTATGGCCGCATGCTCGGCGTCGTGGCCCATCTGGCGCACGACCGCGCCGCGCTCAAGGACCTGCTCAACCTGCTGTCCAACAAGCGCCTGGTCATCATCGACACCGCCGGCCTGGGCCAGCGCGACCAGCGCATCCAGGACATGCTGGACGTGCTGGACATCCCTTCGGTCAAGAAGACGCTGGTGCTCAACGCTGGCGCGCAAGGCGACACGCTGGACGAAGTGCTGAACTCGTTCAAGGCCAAGGCCTTGCACGGCGTGGTGCTCTCCAAGGTGGACGAGGCCGTCAAGCTCGGCCCGGCGCTGGATGCGCTGGTGCGCCACCAGGTGACTTTGCGCGGTGTGGCCAACGGCCAGCGCGTGCCCGAAGACTGGAAGAACCCCGATGCGGCCGCACTGGTGCGCCAGTCCATGGGCACCCAGGGCAAGTCGGCCTTCGACCCGAACACCACGACCGACATGGGCTATTTCTTCGCACAGGCGTCCAGCCGCGGCATTCACCTGGGGGCCTCGCATGTTTGAACCCGGCTTCGACCAGGCCGCTGGCCTGCGGGCCGAGCCGAGCGTGGCGGGGCCGGTGCTGATGCCGGTGGCCAGTCCGGCGCAGCCCGAGCGCGGCTACGAATGGCTGTGCACGCTGGCGTCCAGCCTCAGCGCCGAGGGGCGCACGGTGGCCATTGTCGACGGCACGGCCAACGAATCCCGCAGCAACGACCAGGGCCTGATGCGCGCACTGCAAGACCCTTCCATCGCGAACCTGGAGCGTCCGGTGGACGAGGCTGCCGACTGGCTGGTGTTGCCCGGCGCAGCCGGCTTGCAAGCCTTGCTGGAAACGGCGCGCACCGCTGGTGCTTCCAGCGCGATTGCGCGCCTGCTCGCTCCGTTCGCCGCCGGTGTCGTGGTGCTGCTGTTCGCACCAGCCCATGCCTTGGCCAGTCTCTTGCAGGACTTGAATGCGCGCACGCTGGTGCCGGTGGTCGAGCAGCCGCAAGCCAGCATCGACGCGTACGGCGCGGTCAAGTTGCTGGCCGCCGCCGACGTGCTGCCGGTACTGGCACCGCTGGCCGCCTCCCAGGCCGCTGCATCCGCGTTGCAAACGGTGGTGCACAACGTGATCGATACCGCCGAGCGCCATTTGCACCTCGCGCTCGATTGTTGGCCCGCCCACAGCTGGGCCCTGCGCGTGCAGGAAAGCGCCATCCCAAGGCCGGCGCGCGCCTACCCTGCGCACGGCGTCCACGGTGTGTTCGCACCCGCCGCCGCCCCTTCTCTCTGGAGCTGACGATGTACACCGCCAAAGGCACCCTCGACCGAGACGATCAACTGCGCAAGTACAGCCCGCTGGTGCGCCGCCTGGCGCACCATATGATCGCCAAGCTGCCGCCCAGCGTGGAGCTGGACGACCTGATCCAGGTCGGCATGATCGGCCTGACCGAAGCCATCGCGCGCTTCGAACCCTCGCAGGGCGTGCAGTTCGAAACGTTCGCTAGCCAGCGCATCCGTGGCGCGATGATCGATGAGCTGCGCGATGGCGACTGGATGTCGCGCGGTTCGCGCAAGAGCCAGAAAGACATCGAACAGGCCGTCAACCGCCTGCAGCAGAAGCTGCACCGCGTGCCACGCGAAAGCGAGATCGCCGAGGAAATGGGCATGGGCCTGGCCGACTACCAGCACCTGCTGGCCAAGGTGCGTGGCACCCAGCTCGTGTACCTGGAAGACATCAGCGGCAATGGCGGTGACGACGAGGAGGGCTTTCTCGACCGGCACATGGGTGACAGCGAGGCCGATCCGTCGGCCAAGCTGCAGGACCACCGCATGCGCACCGCGCTGGTGGCGGCGATCAAGGTGCTGCCCGAGCGCGAGCAGCAGATCATGTCGATGTATTACGAGCACGACATGAACCTGAAGGAAATCGCCGCTGTGCTCGGCGTGACCGAGTCGCGCATCTGTCAGCTGCACAGCCAGTCCATCGCGCGGTTGCGCGCCAAGCTGCGCGCGCATTAGCTGGAAGGGACTCCCCCCTGCGCCGCTGCGCGGCCTCCCCCCTCTGTGGCGCGCCTTCGGCGCTTCGAGAGGGGACGGCATCTTGGGCCGGCGCAGCCGTCCCTCGATGCCTCTGGATGGAGTCACGCGCGCCGGAGAGGCAGTGGCATCTTGGGCTGGCACGCCCGCTGCGCGGCCTCAGCTTGCCCGCCGGGCATAGCTCACCGTGAGCATCTCCCATTGGTGCCCATCGGGCTGATTCCAGTAGACGATGCGCCCGCCGTGGGCGGTGTCGACCTGGGCATCCACCGGCCCATGCACCGTGCTGCGGTACGGAATGCCTGCGGCCTGCAGGCGTGCGAGGATCGCGTCGAACTCGCCATCGCTCACACGGAAGGCGAAATGGATCTGGGGCACCGGTTCCGGCCACTCGTCGAAGTCGAGCGTGAGGCCGTCGTTGACGTAGACCGGCGCGAAGGCGCCGATGCCGGTCGATGACCAGGGCACGTCGAGCAGTTCGGCAATCTGCCGCGCAGCGGCGAGCTTGTCGCGGGAGGGCACCAGCAGGTGGTCGAGCTGAGCAGGCATCGGGGCTCCTCGGAGGTCGGACAAAACAATGCTATGTCCTGTGGGCTCCGTCAAGCGCAGAAATGGGCCGCGAAAAGCGCTCCGCTTGACGGTACTCAGCCTTGCTGACAGAGCGCGCCCGGCCGTTCCCAGCCCGTGCCGTGGCGCGGCCATTCGACCAGTACGCCGTCGCGGGTCTGTGCCACGACGCGGCCGTCGATGCGGTCCAGCGTGCCTTTGTGCAGGCGGTTGACGCGGGCACCAGCGGCGAAGCGAGGGGCGCGGAAAAACGAGTTGAGGAAGGCGATTAGTCGGTGCGTCGGCGTGACTGCCGCGGCTTCAAAGCGCGCCATAGAAGCGCTGCCCGCGGCGGGCGCGGTCCCATTGGCGTTGCATGTTTTCCAGTTCATGCAGGCTCGTGGCGGTGCTGAGGTGCGCTTCGAGCCCGTCGGAGGCGCCCGCGGCGGCACGTTGGAAGAAGTGGCGAAGGGCAAGCGCCAGTCGAGGTGCCCAGGAGTTGGTTGGCGTGTTCATGGTCTTCAGATTGGGGAAAACCCGTATTTTCAAGGGTAAACCCTGATAAGGCCACCTGCATCAGGACAACTAATGGCGTATCAGCGTGCGCCTTTCAAGGCGTGAAAGGTAGGTGCCGCTGGACGCAAAAAAGCCGGCAATGCCGGCTTGGTATGAAGTTTGAAACCTCAGGCGGTCAGAAAGCCGCGGCCGGCGCCTCGCAGAGTGGAAGGTTTGACCATCCGGCTGTACGTGGGCTGGCGTCGCGGGTCCTGCTGCGGCAGCAGGCTTGCGACGGCGCGCTCGTTTTGGGCGTTTGTGCGCAGCACCGCCTGGCGCAGTTGGGCAAAACGTTGTGCGGCGTTCTGGGTGTCGCGGCGCAGGGCGCTGTCGGGGTTGGCGAAGTCTGGCGTTTTCGGCGCTTGCTGCAGCACCGCCTGCATGGCCGCGCTGGCCTGTTCCACGCCGGGCGCGTCGCCGCGCAGCAAGGCCGCCTGGAGCGCATCGAGTTCTGCCTGCAACGATTCGATCCAGGGATGGGAGGAGGTCGTTGCGGCAGTCGTCATGGCGTGTTTTCGATGGACAGGTGGGTGGATCAGGCCCGCACGCCGTTGAGCATTTCGGCGGCGTTGGACAGCATCTTGTCGGCGATGGCCTCGGCGTTCACCTGGAACGTTCCGTTGGCAATCGCCTGTTTCATGGCTTCGACCTTTTCGGCGTTGAAGACCTCGCTGCTCGCACCAGCGCCCATGGCCGAGACGGTGGAGGACGACAGCGTCACGGTCACGCCGGCCGGCTGCGGCTTGAGCGCCGCGCTCGGCTCGACGCCGGCCACCGGTTTGTCGGCTGCCTTCTGGGGGCCGCCCGCCACGGAACCTATATAGGAATCGGGTGAAGAATCGACTTTCATTTCACGCTCCAAACCCCGTTGTCAGGGTGATGTGTGAGAACTATCGACCCTGTGGCCAGGAACTTTAAGAACTTTTGTGCCGGTGTGCAGGCATTCCGTCACAGTGCCATCTCCACGGTCTGGTCTTCCTGCACCTCGCCCACGACCACGCGGCCATTGGGCAGGCGGATGCGGGCGGATTGCCCGACCAGGCCCACGGTCAGTGCCTGGCCGGTCACGGAAACGCTGAAACCGTTGCCGCCGCCGTTGACGCGGACCTGCGCGCCGGCATCGAATGCCTTGGCCGGACGCACCATGTTCTGGCGGATGGCCAGCCCGGGTGTGAGCGGGAACGCGGTTTGTTGCCCCACCCACAGCTCGGGCCGTGCCAGCACCGTCACCGGTTGGGCGGCCCAATCCACTTCGGCCAGTTCGGCGTCGTCTTGAGTGAGGGTGGCACCCGCGTCCACTGGCCGCTTGATGACCCAGGCCGGACCGAACGCCTTGACGGTCACCGGCAGGTAGACGTTCCAGCGCGCGCCTTCCACGCAGCGCAGGCCGATGCGGCTGCGGCCCCAGAGCCGCGAGCCGCGCGGCAGGTGCGGCTCCACCTTGGCGCAGGGCGCCAGGCGCAGGCGGCGGTCGAGTTCGCCGATCTCCACTTCGGTGCGCAGAGGAAGGCTGCCGTCGCTGGGCAGGGCTGCGTCCAAGGCGGGCTGAAGCCAGTCGCGCGCGGTCTTCTCCAGTTCGGTGGTCGCATCCTGGCCCGCGTGCGCGAGGCCCAGGCCCGACAGCATGGCCCACACCACGCAGGCACAGGCCCGCAGCCAGCGCCGCAGCATCTGCAGGAGGTGGTGCGACAGCGTGGGGCGCATGGCGAGCTCCGGTGGAGGTGAAGATGGGGATGGGGCATGGACGCCTGGCGCCCATGGACTCAGGGATGCACTGTAGGCCGGAGCCGGGCCGGACAAAGCCGGGAAATGGCTTGAAAAGCAGCGTTTGTTCCGCCCATTGGCGACCCTCAAGATTTTCATAATTCCTCCAACCCCTGGTGCCAGGGCCTTTTCAAGAGGCCCGCTGCCAGGCTCTTTCACAAGGTTGGAGTTGCACATGCTTGAACAGATGACCGGCCGGCTGGACTTCCATGCCAATGCCTTGCTGTTGCGCTCGCAGCGCCAGCAGGTGATCGCCAGCAACATTGCCAACGCCGACACACCGGGCTACATCGCGCGCGACTTCGACTTTGCCGAGGCATTGCGCAATGTCTCCGGCATGCAAAGTGGTGCCGCGGCGGGCGTGGCACAGACCAGCGCGCAGCACATGCAGCTGGGCACTACCGGCGCCGGCCCGGCCCGCCCCGACCTGGCCTACACGGTGCAGACACAACCCAGCCAGGACGGCAACTCGGTCGACCTGGACCGCGAGCGCGCCAACTTCGTGGACAACAGCGTGCGCTACGAGTCCACGCTGCGCTTCATCAATGGCCACGTGAAGACCATGTTGAGCGCGATCACGGGCCAATGAGCTGAAAGGAATCTGCCATGTCGATGTTTTCCATCTTCGGCGTCTCGGGCAGCGCGGTCAGCGCGCAGTCCCAGCGCCTCAACGTGGTGGCCAGCAACCTGGCCAACGCGGATGCCGTGGCCGGCCCGGACGGCCAGGCCTACAAGGCGCGCCACATCCTGTTCCAGACCGTGGCCATGGGCAACGACGGCAGCGCCGGCGTGAAGGTGCAGAACATCGTGGAGAGCGATGCGCCCGGGCGCCGCGTGCACAACCCCGCGCACCCCAGCGCCGATGCCGAAGGCTATGTGACGCACGCCAACGTGAACCCGGTGGAGGAAATGGTCAACATGATCTCGGCCTCGCGCTCGTACCAGAACAACGTCGAGGTCATGAACACCGCCAAGTCGCTGTTGCTCAAGACCCTGCAGATGGGGCAATGACCCTGGAAAGACCTGAACCATGTTCATGACCCCTCTCGATCTCAGCAACCTCGGCACCGCCGTGGGCAGCACCACGGGCTCTTCGGCCAAGAACAGCATGGACCCGAAGGCCTCGCAAGACCGCTTTCTGAAGCTGCTGGTGGCGCAGCTGAACAACCAGGACCCCTTGAACCCGATGGACAACGCGCAGATGACGACCCAGATGGCGCAGATCAACACGGTCAGCGGCATCCAGGAACTCAATGCCACGCTCAGCAGCATGGCCGCACAGTTCTCCTCGCAAACCGCGTTGCAGGCCACGACGCTGATCGGCCGCGAAGCGCTGCTCCCGGGCGATCAGCTGACGTTCAAGAACGGCCAGGGCAAGGCGGCCTTCTCGCTCGACGCCAAGGCCACGGATGTGAAGGTCGACATCATGGGCACCAACGGCGAGGTGCTCGACACCATCGACATGGGCGCGCTTGGGCCCGGCCTGCACGGCTTCGACTGGGACGCCGAAGGCCTGGACCCGTCCCAGGTCAAGGGTTTCAAGGTGCGCGCGCTCGACGGCAACGCCGGCGTGGACACGGTGTCGCTGCAGCGCATCTCGGTCGACTCGGTGAGTTTCTCCGGCGGCTCCATCTACATGCTGCTGCAGGACGGCACCACCCGCGCCTACAACGACGTGCTCGCGTTCATGTGAGCACCTGACCTCTTCTTCGCCACACCCCTTTCCCCTCCCAAAGGACATCACCATGGCATTCCAGCAAGGACTCTCGGGTCTGAACAGCGCCAGCCGCAATCTCGACGTGATCGGCCACAACATCGCCAACGCCAACACCGTGGGCATGAAGAGTTCGCGCGGCGAATTCGGCGAGCTTTACGCCAGCGCCTTGAACGCGGCCGGCGGTGTGAACTCGGGCATCGGGGTGGCGCTCACGACGGTGTCGCAGCAGTTCACCCAGGGCAACATCAGCGTCACGGGCAACGACATGGACGTGGCCATCAACGGCTCGGGCTTCTTCGAACTGACCATGCCCAACGGTTCCGTGGCCTACAGCCGCGCCGGCATGTTCAAGCTCGACGCCGATGGCAACGTCATCACCAACAACGGTGCCAACCTCATGGGCTACCCGACCTCGCCCGATGGCACGCGCCTGAGCTTCGACACGCAGCCGCTGCGCCTGCCCACGGGTGGTCCGATTCCCGCGCGGCAAACCGCCAACATCGTCGCGGAGTTCAACCTCGACGCGCGCGCGCCGGTGGCGGCCACGCAGACGCCGCCCACGCCGCTGTCCACCTACGGCACCTCGCTGATCGCCTACGACCCGCAGGGCCTGGAAGTGCCGGTGTCCCTGAGCTTCGAGAAGATCGGCAACAACCAGTGGAACGTGTACACCGGCGTCAACGGCGCCGACCCGGCCCTGTCCACGCCGTTCGCGGTCAGCTTCCTGCCCGACGGTTCGCTCGACCCGGCTTCCGTCATCCCGCCGCTCACCCTGACCTCGCCCAACGATCCCGCGGTGACCTTCAGCGTCGACCTCGACTTCAGCGGTGCCACGCAGTTCGGCACCAACTACGCCGTGAGCGATCTGGACCAGGACGGCTACGCACCCGGCCAGTTCCTCGGCCTGAAGATCGGCGAAGACGGCATGGTCACCGGCCAGTATTCGAACGGCGAGACCCGCGCCGCCGGCCAGATCGCCCTGGTCAACTTCCGCAACCCGCAGGGCCTGCAGCCCACCGGGGGCGGCAACTGGGCGGCCACCTTCACCTCGGGCGCACCGCTGCACGGCGAACCCGGCACCGGCAACTTCGGCGCGCTGCGCTCGGGGGCGCTGGAAGATTCGAACGTCGACATCACCGCCGAGCTGGTCAACATGATGGGCGCGCAGCGCAACTACCAGGCCAATGCGCAGACCATCAAGACGCAGGACCAGGTCCTGAGCACCTTGCTGAACATGCGCTGATCAAGCCACGCGTTTGAACTGAACGAAGGAGCCGTGCATGGACAAGATGATCTACACCGCGATGACGGGCGCGAACGCCGCGCAGTACCGCCAGCAGGTGTTGGCCAACAACCTGGCCAATGTGTCCACGCCGGGTTTCCGTGCCGAGCTGGACGCTTTCCGCTCGGTGCCGGTGCGCGGCGACGGTGCGAGCACGCGCGTGTTCGCGCTCGAGGCTACCTCGGGCCATTCCGATCTGCCCGGCTCGGTGAGCCAGACGGGCCGCCTCCTCGATGTGGCCGCGCGCGGCAACGCCTATTTCGCGGTGCAGGGATTGGACGGCACCGAGGCCTACACCCGCGCCGGTGCGCTGGAAGTCGACCCCAATGGCACGCTCGTCAACCCCGCGGGCCTGCCCATGCTGGGAGACGGTGGCCCGATCGTGGTTCCCGAAGGCGCACAGGTGAACATCGCCACCGACGGCACGGTGAGCGCGCGTGTGGGCCAGCAGCCACCGCAAACTGTGGGCCGGCTGAAGATGGTCACGCCCGATCAGGACAACCCGCTGCGCCGCAGCGAAGACGGCCTGTTCCGCGGGCCCCAGGGCGATGCCTTGCCCGCCAGCGACGTGGCCCGCCTGGAAAGCGGCTCGCTCGAAGGCTCCAACGTCAACCCCATGGAAGCCATGATCGGAATGATCGCCGTGGGCCGCCAGTTCGAGGTGCAGATGCGAATGCTGCAGAACTGCGAGACGAACGACAAGACCGCATCTCAGTTGCTGAGCATGAACGGCTAAACACTTTCCTTCGCGGAGCACACCATGATCAATTCCTTGATGATTTCCAAGACCGGGATGCAGGCCCAGCAGATGAAGCTGGACGTCATTTCCAACAACCTGGCCAACGTCGCCACCACCGGCTTCAAACGCGCCAACGCCGTGTTCGAAGACCTGATGTACCAGAACCTGCGCCAGGTCGGCGCGAACACCGCCGAGCAGGCCACCTTGCCCACCGGCTTGCAGGTGGGCCTGGGGGTGCGCACTGTGGCGACCGCGCGCAATTTCACGCAGGGCACGGTGCAACAGTCGGACAACACGCTCGATGTCGCCATCAACGGCAACGGCTTTTTCCAGGTCGAAATGCCCGACGGCACCACCGCCTACTCGCGCGACGGCAGCTTCAAGGCCGATGCGCAAGGCCGCATCGTCACCAACAGCGGCTTTCCGCTCACGGCCGGCATCACGATACCGGCCGGCGCGCAGGGCATCACCATTTCCGCCGATGGTGTGGTCACCGCGAAGATGCCGGGCACCACCACGCCACAGCCGATCGGCAACATCGAACTGGCCAGCTTCATCAACCCCGCCGGCCTGGAGCCGCTGGGCCAGAACCTGTTTGCCGAGAGCGTGGCCTCGGGCGCTCCCATCAACGGCGCACCCAATTCGGTGGGCATGGGCAGCCTGATGCAGGGCTACACGGAAGGCTCCAACGTCAACGTGGTGCAGGAACTGGTGGAGATGATCGGCACCCAGCGCGCGTACGAAATGAATTCGAAGGCCATTCAAACCTCTGACCAGATGCTCCAGCGTCTGAGTCAGCTGTAAGGACATCCCATGCGTTTGGCATTCCTTCTGTCGTTGGCTGTTCTTGCCACGGGCTGCGAAACCTTGCAGCGCACGCCCAAGGTCGATCTCGCGCCCGCGCAGCCGGTGCAGTACGTGCAGCAGCAGCCCGTCCTGCTGGCCGCTCCCGCCGTCACGCAAGCCCCCACCGGCAGCCTGTTCCAGGCGGTGAGCTACCGGCCGGCGTTCGAAGACCCGCGCGCGCGCCTGCCGGGCGACACCCTCACGGTGCAGATCGTCGAACGCATCAGCGCGACGCAAAAATCCTCTTCGTCGGTGGACCGCAACGCCAGCGCGTCGGCCGGCGTCTCGGCATTGCCCTTGCTCAACCCCGGCGCGTCCGTGCTGGGCAAGCTCAACCTGGGTGCGAATTCGTCCAACAACTTCGAGGGGGGGGGCGAGACCGAGAACGCCAACAACTTCACCGGCTCCATCACCACCACGGTGCAGGAAGTGCTGCCCAACGGTCATCTGGTGGTGGTCGGCGAGAAGCAGATCGGCGTGAACCAGAACGTGGACGTGCTGCGCTTCTCCGGCACGGTCGACCCGCGCCAGATCCGGCCGGGCAATGTGGTGCCGTCGGCGCAGGTCGCCAATGTGCGCATCGAGTCGCGAGGACGCGGCCAGCAAAACGAAGCGCTTTCAATTGGCTGGTTGGCACGGTTCTTTTTGACCGTTCTCCCGTTCTGATGCCGGGGCATCATCGGCCCAGATCCCTTGGACCCATGAAATGACTATCGACCGCTTCTTTCGATTCTTGATGGTTTTGTGCAGCGTGCTGGCTTGCGCGGCGGCCTCGGCACAGGCCATCCGCATCAAGGAAATCGCGGCCGTGCAAGGCGTGCGCAGCAACCAGCTCACGGGTTATGGCCTGGTGGTGGGGCTGGACGGCACGGGTGATCAGACCACGCAGATGCCCTACACCTCGCAGAGCCTGAACAACTACCTGCAGCAACTCGGCCTCACGCTGCCCCCGGGCACGAACATGCAATTGAAGAACGTGGCGGCCGTGATGGTCACCGCGCAACTGCCGGCCTTTGCCCAGCCCGGTCAGGCCATCGACGTGACCGTGTCTTCCGTCGGCAATGCCAAGTCGCTGCGCGGCGGCACGCTCGTCACCACGCCGCTCAAGGGCGCGGACGGCCAGATCTACGCGCTCGCACAAGGCAACCTGCTGGTGGGAGGCGCGGGCGCATCGGCCGGTGGCAGCAAGGTGCAGATCAACCACCTGAGCGCCGGCCGCGTGCCCGGTGGTGCTCAGGTCGAACGCGCGGTGGCCACGCCGTTCGCGCTGGGCGAGACCATCGACCTAGGCTTGAATTCGAACGATTTCCAGACCGCCAGCCGCGTGACCGATGCGATCAACCGCGTGATGGGCCCGGGCACGGCCAGCGCCATGGACGGCCGTGTGGTGCGCCTGCGCGCGCCGGCCCATCCGAGCGATCGCGTGAGCTTCCTGGCCAAGGTGGAAGACATCCGCCTCGACGCCGTCATTCCCACCGCGCGCGTGATCATCAACTCGCGCACCGGATCCATCGTCATGAACCAGGCCGTCACCTTGGGTGCTTGCGCGGTCGCGCACGGCAACCTGTCGGTGAGCATCAGCTCCACGCCGGTCATCAGCCAACCCAATCCGCTCTCGCGCGGGGAGACCGTGGTGGCCGAAAAGGCCAACATCCAGATCAGCCAGGACAAGGGCGCGCTCATCAAGCTGGACACCGCGCCGCAACTCTCCGAGGTGGTGCGCGTGCTGAACACGCTGGGCGCGACGCCCCAGGACCTGCTGGCGATCCTGCAGGCCATCAAGGCATCGGGGGCGCTCAATGCCGAGCTGGAAGTGATCTGACCATGAACGCGCCCCGTCTCGCTCCCACCGGCCTGGCCGCCGACCCGACAGCGCTCAACGCGCTGCGCCTGGGCGCGGGCAAGGGCGGGGACGACAAAGCCGCGATCAAGGAAGCCGCCAAGCAGTTCGAATCGCTCTTCATGCGCGAGCTCATCAAGAGCATGCGCGAGGCCACGCAGAAGTCGGGCCTGATGGACAACGAGGGCAGCGACCTCGGGTCCGACCTGCTCGACCAGCAGTTCGCCGTGCAGCTCTCCGGCTTGCCGGGCGGTCTGTCCGAGGCCATCGAGCGCCAACTCGGCCGCCAGATCGCGGCCGCCGGCAACCCGTCCGAGGCCCGCGCCAACGCCTTCGTGAGCGGGGGCGATACCAGCAGCACCGTCGGCCGCGCCAGCGCCGGCCCGCGCCAGGCCGGCTTCGTCGAACAGCACAGCCAGGCGGCCGCCGCGGTGGCGCGCGAGTCCGGCATTCCGGCCAGCTTCATGATCGGCCAGGCCGGCCACGAAACCGGCTGGGGCCGCAGCGAAATCCGCCACGCCGACGGCTCGCCTTCGCACAACCTGTTCGGCATCAAGGCCACCGACAGCTGGAAGGGCAAGGTGGCCGAGATCACAACCACCGAGTACGTCAACGGCGAGCCGCGCAAGGTCACCGCCAAGTTCCGCGCCTACGACTCGTACGCCGACTCGTTCCGCGACTACGCGCGCCTCATCGGCAACAGCCCGCGCTACGACGGCGTGATGGACCAGCTGCATTCGGTGCAAGGCTTTGCCAGCGGCTTGCAAAAGGCCGGCTACGCCACCGACCCGCAATACGCCGCCAAGTTGAGCCGCGCGATCAACACCACCCTGAGCCTGCAGCGCGCACAGGGCTGAGGAAGAACACCACATGTCTGCCCTGAACATCGGCTCTCGCGCCCTCAGTGCCAACCTGGCCGCCCTGCAGGTCATCGGCAACAACATCGCCAACGTCAACACGCCGGGCTACTCGCGGCAGAACGTGCTGCTGCAGACCTCCGGTTACCAGCAGATGGGCAATGGCTTCTTCGGCAAGGGCATGGAAATCGCCACCGTCGAACGCTCGCACAACCAATACCTCACGATCGAAGCGCAGAAGGCCGGCTCGGTGGCCGCGGCAGATGCGCTGCGCTACGCGCGCCTGCAGCAACTCGAAAGTGCCTTCCCCACGGGCGCGGCAGGCCTGGGTGCGGCGCTCAACGAAATGCTCAACGCCTGGACCGACGTGTCCTCCTCGCCCGGCAACCTCACCGCGCGCACGGTCGCCATCGCCAAGGGCGAAGAACTGGCCTCGCGCCTGCGCAACACGGCGGGGCAACTCGATTCGCTGCAAAAGACCACCTTGGCGCAGGCCGAGGGCTCGGTCAGCACCATCAACGCGCTGGCGAAAGACCTGGCCAAGATCAACGGCAAGATCTCGGAAATCGGCGGTGGCGGCGCGCACACGCCCAACGACCTGCTGGACCAGCGCGACAAGATCCTCGCCGACCTCAACAAGCAGGTGCAGACCACCAGCATCCAGGCCGACGACGGCACCGTGAGCGTGTTCGTGGCCGGCAGCCAGCCGCTGGTGCTGGGCGCGCGCGCGAACGAGCTGGCCGTGGGACGCGACAGCACCGACACCGCCCGCCTGGCCTTGTCCTTCGTGCAGGGCGGCGTGAAAACGGCCGTGCCCGAGAGCAGCCTGGGCGGCGGTGAACTCGCCGGCCTCATGCGCTTCATGAACAGCGATCTGGTCGACGTGCAGAACCAGCTCGGCCGCATGGCGCTGGCCACGGCCTACACCGTCAACCGCCAGCACCAGCTGGGCGTGGACCTGCAGGGCAACCCCGGGGGCAATTTCTTCGTGCCGCCCGCGGCCGCCAAGGGTTTGCCGATGGTAGGCAACAACGGCAGCGCCGAGGTGAGCGCCACGGTGGCCGACCCCACGGCGCTCGTGGCGTCCGACTACGAACTGCGCTTCGAGACCGGCGGCATGAGCGTGGTGCGCCTGTCCGACGGCACCAGCACACCGGTCACGTCCTTGCCGGCGCAGGTCGATGGGCTCACCTTCAACCTGGACAGCGGCGTGGGCCAGCCGGGCGACCGCATCCTGATCCGTCCCTACGAGGCCGCCGCGCGCAACCTGCAGGTGGCCATCGGTTCTCCCGACAAACTCGCCGCCGCAAGCCCGGTGATGGTCACGCCCGGCGCCGGCAACTCGGGCGGCCTGAGCGTGGAAAGCCTGTACGCCTCATCGGCATCCGCCAACCTCACCGACCCGGTCACCATCACCTTCCTGGCCGACGGCAGCTTCACCGCCACCGGCCTCGGCCCGGGCAATCCCGCGCCCGACAACCCGGGCCCGCCACCGAGCTACAACTTCAAACCCGGCGAATCCATCACCCTCAACGGCTGGAGCCTCACGCTGCGCGGCAACCCGGGCACGGGCGATACCTTCAGCATCGGCGCGGCGCCACCCGGCTCGGTGGCGCAGAACGCCGGCAACGCCACCGGCATGCTCGCCTTGCGCGACATGCCCACTTTCGACGGTGTGTCCTTGTCCGACGGCTACGTCACGTTGTTCGCCGACATCGGCACGCGCGTGCAGGGCGCGGAATTCGCGGCCAGCTTCTCGGCCAACGTCGCCACCACCGCCGAGACGGCGCGCGCGAACGTGGCCGGCGTCAACCTCGACGAAGAAGCCGCGCGCCTGCTGCAGTTCCAGCAGGCCTACCAGGCATCGGCCAAGTTTCTGCAGATCGCCCAGAGCACGTTCGACAACCTTCTTCAAATCGTCGGCCGCTGAGCACGCCTGAACCCGAGGAATTCCCATGCGAGTCTCTACCGCCAACAGCTACGACAACACCATCGCCCTGCTCACCCGGCGCCAGGCCGAACTGGCCGCGCAGCAAGAGCGTGTGACCACCGGCATGCGCGTGCGCAAGGCGAGCGACGACCCGGTGGCGGCCACGCTCGCGGAGACTGCCGCCAACCGCCTTGCGCGCACCCAGTCCGACTTGCGGGCGCTGGAGGCTTCGCGCGCCAGCCTGCAGCAGGCCGAAAGCGGTCTGGCCGAGTCGGGCGAACTCATCCAAAAGGTGCGCGACCTGCTCGTCACCGCCGGCAATGCCACCTTCACCGACGCCGAGCGCGAAGACGTGGCCAAACAACTGGAAGGCTTGCGCGAGCAACTCATTGCCGTGGCCAACCGCACCGACAATTCGGGTCGCACGCTGTACGGCGGGCTGGGCGGTTCTTCCGTGCCCTTCGCCGACCTGTACGGCCCCAGCGGCAATGGCGTGCAGTTCGACGGCCAGCGCGGACAGGCCGCGGCCGGCAACAACGCCTTGCCCTCCGCGCTCGATGGCGACGCCATCTGGATGCGCGTGCCCCAGGGCAACGGCAGCTTCACCGTGGGCCTGCCCAACAGCAACACCGGTGGCGTCAGCACCGACATGGGCAAGGTCACCGATGGCGCGCTGGTCACCGGCGACAACTACGACATCACCTTCGCCGAGGTCGGTGGCGTGATGCAGTACACCGTGACCAACACCACCACCGGCACGCCCGTGCCCGGCCACACCGGCCAGCCCTACGTGGCCAACAAGAGCATCGAGTTCGACGGCATGTCGCTGGAAATGCGGGGCATGCCCACCGCCGGCGACGTGGTCGAACTGCGTCCGGTGACCACCACGACCGACATCTTCTCGGTGGTGCAAGGCGCGATCGACGCGCTGCGCTACACCGGTGCCAACCAGAGCGCGCACCAGGCCCAGGCCATGGCGCGCGCGATCACCGAGGTCGACGCCGGACACGACCGCGTGCTCGCCGCGCGCGGCCGCGCAGGCGAGTGGCTCAACCGCGCCGACTCGCTCAACACCCAGATGGAAGACCGTTCGGTGGCCCTCAAGGCCGAGAAAGCCGGGCTCGAAGAGCTCGACATGATCCAGGGCCTGAGCGACCTCGAAAGCCAGCGCATTGGCTTTGAAGCCGCGATCAAGTCCTATGCCCAGGTGCAACGCCTGTCCCTGTTCTCTGCCATCGGATGACCAACCGAAACACCGTTCTCGACAGCATCGCGCTCGGCTACGAGCCGGTGTGGAACCGCGCGCGCGAACTCGCCGCGGTGCGCCTGGGCGCGCGCGCCGTGCACCCCGAATCCATCGACGCCGCCCACCTCATGCAGGCGCTGGGCGACGACTGGCCCGAGAGCGCGCCCGTGCTCATCCTGTCCATAGACAGCCCGCGCCTGTTGCAGCAAGCGCTCGATTGCGCGCCGGTGCACAACACCTGGCTGGAAGTGCCGGGCGGCTTGTTCGAAACCCCCGAGACCGCGGGTCGGCTGAAGGCCGCCGCGCGGCGCGGGCACAAGCTCTTGCGCCGCACCGAGCTGGCCGCCGTGCGCGGCGAGAACTTCGCCTTGACCGACATGCGCAACCTGTTGCGCCTGGGCGCCGAGTCCGCGCCACCCGGTCTGGTGGGCCAGCTCGTCGAAGGCGTGGCCACGCAAATCCTGGCGCGCCAATGCCTGGACGACGCCGGCGCCTGGGGCGTGCTGGGCTGGCCCGATGGCGACGTGCTGCACAGCCACCGCCACCAGCCGATGAACTACGACGCCGCCGTGATCCAGCAGATCCTGATGGCGATCGGCGACGAAGACTGCTCCATCGAACACCTCGAGCGCCTGGTGCGGCAAGACCCGGTGCTGGTCTACCGCATCCTGCTGCTCGTCAACTCCGCTGCCTTTGGTGGCCGCCACGAAATCGGTTCGCTGCGGCACGCGCTGATGATGCTGGGCTTTCGCGAACTCGGCCGCTGGCTCGCCGAGCAGTTGCCGCACAGCGAGCCCGACCGCGACCTGCACCCCGTGCGCTACGCCATGGTGATGCGCTCGCGCCTGGCGCAACACCTGCTGGCCACCGGTGCGGAAGACAACCTGCGCGGCGAGGTCTACACCACGTCCGTGCTGTCGCAGCTCGACCGCTTGCTGCACCAGCCGCTCAACGACCTGTTGATGCGCCTGCCCCTCTCCGGCCGCGTGTTCGATGCCGTGCTGCGCCAGGACGGGCCTTACTTTCCCTTGCTCGACGTGGCGCGCGCGCAGGGCGAGCCGGGGCAACTGCACCGCCTGCCGGCCGTTTGCCATCGGCACGACATCAGCCTGGAAGACGCCAACCGCGCGCTCATCCGCATGCTGGCCACGAGCCGGCACCACGCGGGCCGACGCTCCGAACGTTTGACATAGCACGTGTCGCGTGGATCGCGGCGCTACGATAGGCAGCACCATGACCCACGCGCCGCTCTCCAGCCCCCACCACACCAGCGCCCTCGTGCTGTTCTCGGGTGGACAAGACTCCACCACCTGCCTGGCCCACGCCCTCTCGCGCTACCCGCGCGTGGAAACCATCGGCTTCGACTACGGCCAGCGCCACCACGTGGAAATGGACGCCCGGCTCAACGTGCTGCGCGAACTGCGCCAGCGTTTCCCCGCCTGGTCGCCACGCCTGGGCGAAGACCATGTGCTCGACCTCGGCGTGCTGGGCAAGGTCAGCGAAACCTCGCTCACGCGCGACATGGCTTTTCGCATGGAGGAGAGCGGCCTGCCCAACACCTTCGTGCCCGGGCGCAACCTGCTCTTCCTCACGTTGGCCGCGGCCCTGGCCTACCGGCGCGGCATCCAGGTCATCGTGACCGGCGTGTGCGAAACCGACTACTCCGGCTACCCCGATTGCCGCGACGACACCATGAAAGCGCTGCAGGTCGCGCTCTCGCTCGGCATGGACCACCGCTTCCTCATCGACACCCCCTTGATGTGGATCGACAAGGCCGCCACTTGGCGCCTGGCCCACGAACTGGGCGAAAACGCGCTGCTCGTGGGCGGCGGCAACGCGCTGGTGGACCTGATCGTCGAACACACCCACACCTGTTACCTCGGTGACCGCCGCCACCGCCAACCCTGGGGCTACGGCTGTGGCGGTTGCCCGGCCTGCGAGCTGCGCGCCAAAGGCTGGGCGGCTTACGCGTCACCGTCGAATTGAGTCTATATATAAGAAAAAAGCTCAACAAATGAATTTTTTCATCACAAGAATGTAGTAGAGTTGCGCGTTTTTCGACTCCGGGCAGGAGACGCAAATGGCCTTCTTGAACGAATACATCTCCGGTGAAGACTTCGAGCGCTACAACCTCGCCTCCTTGAACACCGCGCGCCCCCGATCCGGCGGCGCCGCGCCATCGCCTGCCACGGCCTGGACCATCGACCGCGACGCCAACTCCTGGCTGCGGCAGTTCTGCGCCAATGCGAAGCTCAAAGCCTCCACCGGCGCGACCACGGAGGTGTCCGTCTGGGACTTCTATTGGCGCGGAGCGCTCACCCAGGTCAAGCTCCAGGCGCTGGAAGCCGGCGGCGATGCCGGGCAGCATGGCTGGTCCCGTTCGCGTCTCGTCGAAATCGAAATGCCCGCCGAGATGGTTGCGCTGCAGTGGCAGATCAAACGCGATCTCCGCGCCGCCTTGAACGCCTACAAGGATGGCGGCGTTCTCTCCAAGTCCAGCAGTTTTTCCTGCGAGCTGGAGTAAACCGCTGTGGGGTGGGGATCACCCGAGTTGGTTTAAAAATCAATTCAAAAGAAAACATCCTAAAAATTTGGATGGACATATTGGTTTCTTTTGTATTAAAAACAGCGCCTTCGAATCCCGGCCAGACCTTGCCCTAGGCACCCCGCGCTGAGCCGGCCGACGCCATCCACGGCGTTCACCAACCGCTGAGAAACCATGACCGACATGACCCTGGCAGGGCCGCACGCCTTGCGCCTAGGGGTGGAGGCGCCGCTGAGCCCTTCGCCAAAAGCAACCCCCTCCCCGGACGCTGGCCTGTGCTGCCTGCTGACGATCGCGCAGTTCCACGGCGTGGCCGCCGATGGTCCTCAGATCGCCCATGAATTCGCCCATGAGGGCGGTTTGCAAGTGCAGGGCATCCTGCTCGCGGCCCGCAAACTGTCGTTGCACGCCCGTCGCGTCAGCGTCGATCCCGGGCGCCTGGGCCAAGTCCCCAGGCCCGCCATCCTGGTGGGTCACGACGCGCAAGGCCAGCCCGACTTCCATGTGCTGCTGGACGTGACCGACAACGGTGCGATCGTGTACGCCCCGTCCCTGCAAAAGCCCGACTTCCTTTCGCTGGACGAACTGGCCGCGCGATGGCCCGACCGCGAAGCGATCCTCTTCACCTCCCGGTCCACCCTGGCCGGTGAGATGGCGCGGTTCGACTTCACCTGGTTCATTCCGGCGGTCGTGAAGTACCGCAAGCTGCTGCTGGAGGTGCTGGCGGTCAGCCTCGTGCTGCAGGTCTTCGCGCTCATCACGCCGCTGTTCTTCCAGGTGGTGATGGACAAGGTGCTGGTGCACCGGGGCACCACCACCCTGGACGTGATCGCGGTCGCCTTCGCGGTGGTCGTCCTGTTCGAGGTCACCCTCACGGCGCTGCGCAGCTATGTCTTCGCCCACACCACCAGCCGCATCGACGTGGAGCTCGGCGCCCGCCTGTTCCAGCACCTGCTCGCGCTGCCACTGGGCTACTTCCATGCGCGGCGCGTGGGCGATTCGGTGGCGCGGGTGCGCGAACTGGAGAACGTGCGTTCCTTCCTCACGGGCAGCGCACTCACCGTGGTGCTCGACTTGCTGTTCTCCGTGGTGTTCCTCGCGGTCATGGCGTATTACAGCGTCTGGCTTGCCTTGATCGTGGTGCTGTCGCTGCCGTGTTACGCCATCCTCACGGCGGTCACCACGCCGGTGCTGCGCGCGCGCCTGAACGAGAAGTTCAGCCGTGGCGCGGAGAACCAGGCCTTCCTGGTCGAAACCATCAGCCACATCGACACCGTCAAGAGCATGGCCGTGGAGCCAAAGTGGACGACGCGCTGGGACAACCAACTGGCAGGCTATGTGTCGGCGAGCTTTCGCACCGCCACCATCGGCACCCTGGCCAACGGCGGCGTCACCCTCATCTCCAAGCTGGTGACCGTGGCCACGCTGTATTTCGGTGCCAAGCTGGTCATCGAAGGCCAGCTCAGCGGGGGCCAGTTGATCGCCTTCAACATGCTGGCCGGGCAGGTGGCCCAACCCGTGATGCGTCTGGCGCAGTTGTGGACCGACTTTCAGCAAACCGGCCTGTCGGTGCAACGCCTGGGCGACATTCTCAACAGCCCAGCCGAAGCGGCCGACGCCAAATGCACCTTGCCGCCGATCCAAGGCCGTATCACGCTCGACAGCGTGGTCTTCCGCTACCGCGCCGACGGCCCCGAAGTGCTGAAAAATCTTTCGCTCGACATCGCCCCTGGCGAAGTGGTGGGCGTGGTGGGCCGCTCCGGCTCGGGCAAGAGCACGCTCACACGCCTGGTGCAACGCATGCACCTGCCCGAGCGCGGACGCGTGCTGGTCGACGGCATGGACCTCTCGCTCGTCAACGCCAGCTCGCTGCGCCGCCAACTCGGCGTCGTGCTGCAGGACAACGTGCTGTTCGCCCGCAGCATCCGCGACAACATTGCCCTGGCCGAACCCGGCGCGCCGCTGGCGCAGGTGATGGACGCCGCGCGCATGGCCGGCGCGCACGACTTCATCACCGAGCTGCCCGAGGGCTACGACACGCTGGTGGGTGAGCACGGCTCCACGCTGTCGGGTGGGCAGCGCCAGCGCATCGCCATTGCGCGCGCGCTGCTCGGCGACCCGCGCATCCTCATCTTCGACGAAGCCACCAGCGCGCTCGACTACGAGAGCGAACGGATCGTTCAGAACAACATGAAAGAGATCGTGCAGGGGCGCACCGTGATCATCGTTGCGCACCGCCTGAGCGCCGTGCGCGAGGCGAACCGCATCGTGGTCATGGACCGAGGCCAGATCGTGGAGATGGGCACGCACGCCGAGCTGCTGCGCAAGCCTTCGGGCGCGTATGCCGCGTTGCACCGTTTGCAGCAGGCATGAGGTCCGCATGAACACCATTGCACTGCGCATCCGCCTGCAAGCCCTGTCTGATCTGCTGCGGCGCTACCGCCACGCCTGGCGCCAGGCTTGGCGCGCGCGCGCCGACCACCGCACCCCACCGCGCCAGGGGTATGAAGTGGCCTTCATGCCCGCGGCCCTGTCGCTGCAGGACGCGCCCGTCTCGCCCGCACCGCGCGTGGCCATGTGGCTGCTCATCGGCTTCCTGTTGCTGACCCTGTTGTGGGCCGTCTTCGGTCGCATCGACGTGGTGGCCACGGCGCAAGGCAAGATCGTGCCCAGCGACCGCACCAAGACCGTCCAGTCCTTCGAGACCGCGTCCATCCAGGCCATTCACGTCACCGATGGCCAACACGTCAAGGCCGGTGACCTGCTGATCGAACTCGACGCCACCACCGCGCAAGCCGACACCGACAGGCTCCAAGGCGAACGCGGCGCGGCCGAACTGCAAGTGGCGCGTGGACAGGCCCTGTTGGCTGCGCTGGGTACCGGCGGACGCGAGCCTGTGATGCAACGCCCGGCGGGCGTGGACGGTGCACGCCACCTCGAAGCGCAGCGTCTGCTGTCCGGTCAGTACGCCGAGTTCGCCGCACGCCTGAGCCGCATCGTGGCCGACACCGCGCGGCGCGAAGCCGAGCTGCGCTCCACCCAGGAAATCGTGCGCAAGCTGGAGCAGACCGTGCCCATGGCGCAGCAACGCGCACGGGATTACCAGAACCTGATGGCGCAGAACTTCGTGTCGCGCCACGGCTTCATGGAACACGAGCAACACCGCATCGAACAAGAGGCCGATCTGGCGGCGCAACGCAGCCGCCTGCGCGAAATCGAGGCGTCGCTGGGCGAAGTGCGCGGGCAGCGCCAGGCCTTGATCGCCGAAACCCGGCGCGGCACGCTTGACAGCATCACCGAAGGCCAGCAACAGCTCGATGCGCTCGCGCAGGAATGGAAGAAAGCCGATGTGCGCGGGCGCCTCATGCGCATCACCGCGCCGGTGGACGGCACCGTGCAGCAACTCGCGGTGCACACGCAAGGCGGCGTGGTGACCGCTGCCCAGCCCTTGATGTTGATCGTGCCCAGCGACGATCCGCTCGAAGTGGAAGCCTTCTTCGAGAACAAGGACATCGGCTTCGTGCGCGCCGGGCAGCGCGCCGAAGTGAAGGTGGAGACCTTCCCGTTCACCAAATACGGAACGATCGATGCGGCGGTATCGACCGTGTCGCACGACGCGATCAACGACGAGAGGCGCGGCCTCATCTACGTCAGCCGCGTGCGCATGGCCAAGGCGCACCTGCGGGTCGAGGGTACCGACGTCGGCCTGAGCCCGGGTATGGCCGTGACCGTGGAAGTGAAGACCGGACGGCGGCGCGTGATCGAGTATTTCTTGGCGCCGTTGATGCAGCACACGAGCGAGAGTTTGCGTGAGCGGTGAGTTGCCGCGTTCATCGCGCGGATGGCGCAAGACCACCGCGAATGAAGGTGAATGGATCACAAAAAATAGTGGCTGTTTCGATACCCATGGGCGGTATTTCGCCGCCGAATTCGCGCTTATCGTGGCGGGCTTGTTCGCTGCGGGTTTTGAAACCAGAGAAGGGAGGTGGAGATGAGCTCTCGAATGTCGGACTACTTGAGGTTTTCCAATCTGCAGATCGCGGCAGACACCCAAGCCCAAGCTTTCATCGCAGATCGTTGGCAGGTGGTGGAGCACACCAACAGCACAACCACAAGCTTCAGCGGCACGCTGTTCCACAACAGCAAGACCGGCGAACAAGTCTTGAGCTTCCGCTCCACCGAATTGGCGGACAACCTCGGTGATCACTTGGCCACGAACTTCAACCTTCTGTACCCAGACGCGGTCGCGGCCACCTACACCTTCAATGGCGCGGGCATGGGAACGGTGGTCGTCACACAAGCCATCAACGTGTTTCGCGAGCACGAGGAGGATATTCATGCTTGAACTGGGCATCGGGGCCGATTTGGTCCGCAGCGTGCCCGCATAGGCATCTTGGCCGGTGTTGTTCAAGTTCAGTTGCGCGTATCGTCACGCGCTGGCGTTTTGAGGTGGCTTGTTCTCAAGCGCAACCTCGATCTGAATGACCACTGGGTCCAACGCGCCATTCAAGTTTGCCGAGAGGCATCCACAAGAAAAAGCAAATGGGAAGGAGGGAAACGTGATCCAAGCGATCAAGGATGTCTTGAATTTTTGCCGCCGAATGCGTGCGCGCCTTCAGATGGCGAACATAGGCGGTCTCGCGCGCGCCATCGCCGTGCGTGGCTGCTTCAAAGAGCAGCAGCCCGGCAGGCCTGAACACCCGGCAGAAGAGGCCAAAGGCGAACGCTTGATGGGCGGCTTCCATGCCACTTCGAACACTGCCATCGATGGTGGTGACTATGTGCGCTGTCGCAATGGTCGCCACAGCCCTCGCAAGTCTATGCAATCACGGAACAACTACAGACGTACCGTGAGGCGTTGTTCATGCACGAGGAACGCAGCATGTTTTTTGGGTCAACGAAGTCTGCTCGCGAGCAAGTCCAAGCGAAGACAAACGCGCGCATGTACAGACATCCACCGCTCATGAAGGCTTACCTTGGACACGCGATAGGTACGGCGTTTCTCGGGCTGCTCCTCCCGTCTGGTGAGCATTTAGGTCCATTGCACCGTCTCATGCTCCCGATCGTTGAGTTGATCCCGAATGCGATGCGGGCGACAGCACGCACGCCCGATCCGGTGTTTGCACAGACGTTCATCGGCATGTCGTTGCTGATCGCATTTCTGATCTTGTTGTACTTCACCGTGGCAGTTCGGGGGTACCACTTGAAGACCTTTGAGAGTCGAGCCAAGCGCTGGTTGGCGTTGCTCTATGCGTGGAGCGTGGTCTGCTTCTTGTTATTGGTTTTGTGGAAGTGGCCTTACCTCGACCCTCTCAGCATGAGCCGATCCTATTTCTTGCTCAAAGCAGCTACATCAGGGACTTTTGGCGTTCTCACCGCGATGAATCAGTTGGTTGTGGGCATTCCGCTGAGCTTCTTTCTAACCTTGTGGGCAGGGCATGCATGCACCACCACCAGAAAAGTCAATCGAGTCAACTTTTAACAATCAGGAGGATGTAAATGAACACCAGTACGACCATGCAACAGCAGACATACGAACAGTTCGCGGGGATGTGGGATGACTTGGCGGGTTGGGCGGCCAACTTCGCCAGTGGCATCGTCGATGCTTTCGAAAGCGGAGGCGCAAGCGCAGAGAAAAATCTGACTGCTGTGAGATCGCAGTACCAGATCGCCATTGCATCTGCGATCGCAAAACGAGAGATGGCTATGGCGGCAGCTGACGTCTTTGCTGAAGCGGTTTGGCGCACAGCTGCCGACGAAATGTCAAATGCTGCGTTTGCCTTGGCCGATGACGCCGTTTCTGCGGCAGACCGACTTACATCCTTTCAGGCGAGGGTCAACAATGGCTTGCGATCTATCGGTCGTTTTGCAGGACCAGCGTTCGACATCGTGGGCATTGCCGGTGCGATCAAAGACGGTGATGGCAACAAGGCAGGTGAAGCGGTTTTATCGATGGGGTTAGGGGCAGCCTTTGGCGCTGTGCTCTCATCAGTCGCCGGCGCCTTCGGAGCTGGCGCAGCCTGGGTAGCGTTTGCTGGCGGTACAGGCGCAGTGGCGGGAGCAGTCGGTGCCAAGTACTTGAACCCGTACACCACCCGCCCAGTTTTTGATTGGATGGGTGAGTACCTTCCCGACGGCTTCTGGCACCGCCTCGAATCCGTCACCTTCGGCGAAGGCGCAGCCCGCCTGGACCCGACCGGTTCGGTCTACACCTCCATGCTGCTGCACCGCATCGACAACAGCATCGCGCTCCCCGACCTCGGTCGCCTGTTCGACGTGGCCGGCTCCGCACGCGAAGGCCGAGAAACCGTGGCGCTGCTCAACGCCTTGGCCCAGGTGTTCAACCCCTCGGCCACGCCGCTGGCCAACAACGCAGACGACAAGGCCATCGTCGCCTTCGCCGGGCGCATTGCTGCTGTCACCGATCGCGTTCCAGGCGGCATTCAAATCTCCGCCACCACGCCGAGCGCGAGCGAAGCCCGCAACGACTTTGGCGCCATGCTGTCGCTGCAACTTGGTCTGCCGTTTGCTATCCGCCTCCCCGGTGCCTCCAGCACAACATCTGCCGCTGCGATGGAGCTGTATGCCTTGCACCGCACCGACTACGAACGGTGGCTGACCGACCACAACGCCATCGCTTCCGGCGCGGACGCGTCCACCTTGCATTTCAGTGACGACTATCTGCAAGCCCGCAGCGAGTACGTCCGCGCACTGGCATCGACGCACACCGAAGAGATCGCCTTGTTGGGTGGTGTGGCATCGGTGCGCGCACTCGGCGCGGCGAGCAACACGCGGTTCGAGGATCGTGCTCACCAACAGCAGCTCCAGGTGTTGGGCAATACGCCCCTGTTGCCTGCAAGCAAGGTGGTGTTCGGTGGCAACACCTCGGATGCCGATTTGTTGGGCGGCGACAAAGACGACCGCCTCTTCGGCGGACAAGGCGACGACGCTCTGAGCGGCGAAGGCGGTGCCGACCACCTAGAAGGCAACATCGGCATCGACACCCTGATCGGAGGCCTCGGCGACGATACGCTGCTCGGCGGACAAGGCAACGACACCTACGTCTTCCAGAGCGGCCACGGCCAGGACGTGGTGCTCGACGCCGATGGCCTGGGCCGCATCGAGATCGATGGCCAGACCTTGAGCGTGGGCAAACAACTGGCGCAGAACAGCAACGCCTGGGAAGACAGCAGCGCGAAATTCCGCATCGTGCGCCTGGACGAGACCACGCTGCACATCAGTGCCAAGAACAACAGCCAGGACAGCATCACCGTCAAAGGCTGGCGCGATGGCGATCTGGGCCTGACGCTGGGCGACGACGTGGACGATGGCAAATCGCCCGAGTTCAGCGCGCTGTACAAAGGCGACCAGCGCGGGCTCAAGCTGGGCGTCGAAGCGCGCCAGGACGACGTGCTTCCCGACGATGCCTCCTACGGCCACTACGACTGGAGCAGCACCACCTGGCTGGCCGACGGCACGCTGCAAGGTGGCAAGGCCGAGGGCGGGTTTGCCGATGTCATCAGCGCGGCTGGCCGGTCGGACAACGTGCGCATGCTGGGCCTGGGGGGCAACGATGCGCTCACCGGCGGCAAGGGTGAGGACCGCATCGAAGGTGGGGACGGGGACGATCTCATCAGCGGCGGTGCGGGTGCGGACCACATCCTGGGTGGGGCAGGCAGTGACTTCATCTACAGCGGCCAGACGATCCACGTGCGCCAGCGGGTGAAAGACGACGACCAATACGATCGGTACCCCGCTGAAAGCCTCATCGTCCGTGGCCCCACCTGGGCGGCGGTGAATACGGTGGGCGGGTACACCCTGGACAGCGGAAGAAACAACAGCACCACCAACAGCGGCGCGGGTGAAGCCCGGGGGGACTTCGTCGACGCGGGCGACGGCAACGACCAGGTGGTTGGGAGCGATGGCGCCGATACCCTGTTGGGCGGCCAGGGCAAGGACGTGCTCTGGGGCGCGGGTGGCGACGACCACTTGCTGGGGGGCACCGAAGACGACTACCTCCTCGGCGATGGCCTGGAAGACGGCGCTGGTCGGCTGTTGCAGCACACCGACCCATCGCGTCACGGCAACGACATCCTCGAAGGTGAAGCGGGGGACGACACCGTCATCGGCGGCGGTGGCGCAGACCATCTGCTCGGTGGTGATGGCGACGACGAACTCTATGGTGACAGCGACGCCAAACGCCCGCTCCACGGCAGCCACCACGGCCAAGATGTGCTCTCCGGCGGCCAAGGCGACGACCTTCTGGTGGGTGGCGGTGCAGACGACAGCCTCTCCGGTGGCGTCGGCGACGATCTGCTTTTTGGGGACGACATCAGCAGCCAGCAAGGCGCCTACGCGATCGACACCGCCTTTCACGGCGTGGATCACTTGCAAGGCGGCGACGGGAACGATGGACTGTGGGGTGGCGGCAAGGGCGACACCTTGCACGGTGGCAAGGGCGACGACGAGCTGCAGGGCGATGGCGATGCGCTCGACGGCAAGGCGCATGGCGACGACCAGCTCTTCGGCGAAGAAGGCAACGACCGCTTGCAAGGCGACGGCGGCGACGACACCTTGGTGGGTGGCCAAGGCAACGACCGTTTGGTTGGCGACAGCGAAACCCTGGGCGCGCAGTACCACGGGGACGATCGGCTCTTTGGCGGCCAGGGCGACGATGTTCTCTTCGGCAATGGCGGCAACGACCTTCTGGATGCCGGCGATGGCCACAACCAGGTCTTTGGCGATGAGGGTGATGACACCTACATCGTGCGCACGTCGGACGTGACGAACGCGGAGGGTGCAACCCAGAGCAACCGAACCTTCATTGCCGACCTCGAAGGTCGCAACACCTTGCGGGTGGACGCCGCGCGCAGCGCCTTGGACGTGGCGCTGCAGGGCCAAAGCGTGGTGCTGCGCTGGCGCGGGGCGCTGCCCGGCACCTGGGCCAGCGTGGAGTTCGAGACGCCGGCCACGGCGGCCACCTTCACCATCGAGACCGCCGATGGCCAGGCGCTGTCTCTGGCGCGCCTGCTGGGCGACCGGCTACAGGTTGCCACCGTGCAAAGCGCGTACCGCGACGACGCCGCGCTGGCAGGCGCGGCCCACAACGACAGGCTGTTCGTGTACGGCTCGCGCAACACCGTGACGGCGGGCAAGGGGGACGACGAGATTGTGCTCAACGGCACAGGCAGCACGCTGCGCTTTGACAGGGGCGACGGGCACGACGTGGTCCGCGGCTATGGCTCTGGCGGCGTGCTGGAACTCGGCGCGGGCATCACCCTGGCCGATGTGCGCGCCGAATTGAACGCCATGGGTCGACTGGTTCTGGTGGTGCGGGGGGAGGCGGGCCAGCCCGACGATGCGATTGCGCTGGACATGTCTTCGGACAGCGCCAGCAGTTGCATCACCACTTTGCGTTTTGCCAACGGGGTGGACGCGAATCTGGAGACCCTGCTGCGCCAGCAGGGTGTGGACGTGAAGGCTGCTGCGTTGGCGCTCGGCGTGCAGGGCACGCGCTATGCCGATCGGTTCGCGCACATGCAAGATGGCGCCACGCTGCAAGGGGGCGAGGGCGACGACGTGTACGTCTACGCTACCGGGAGCGTTGAAACGCCCACCACCAGTACGATCCGCGATTCGCAGGGGCGCAACCGCCTCCAGCTGAACGGCGTGACCGATTGGGCTTCCGTCTCCGTCACCCGCGGCGGCGCGGCATCACCCAACGACCTGATCGTGTCGGTGGGGTCGCTGTCCATCCGGGTCACCGACGCGCTGGTGCTGGCCGATCGCTTCGACGTGTCCATCGGCGGCCCGGACGCACCGGGCTCCACAAGAAGCCTGGCGTCCTTCGTGGCCGAGATGCCGGGCCTGCAGATCACCGGCACCCACCAGGGCGACCACATCGTGACCAGCGACCAGGCCTCCTCGGCCTTGGGCGGCCAGGGTGACGACGTGTTGCTCGGCGGCGCGCAGAACGACCTGCTGAGCGGGGGGGATGGCAACGACACGCTCGGTGGCCATGCCGGCAGCGACCTGTTGCTGGGCGGCGCGGGGGATGACGTGTACCTCGTCGACTTCAGCCTCGGCCACGACGAGATCATCGACCCCCAGGGTCGTAACACGGTGCGCTTTGCTGCGCACATACGGCCGCAGGACGTGTCGCTGGAGCGTATCGGCACCTCGGCCGACGTGCGGTTCGTGGTGGGGCCCGACCGCTCGGTCACTGTGCGCCGCGCGCTCGAAGGCGCGGTGGCGAGCTACGCCTTCGCCGACGGCACGGTGTGGATGCCGCAGGACTTCATCGACCAGATGGTCTCGCCGGATGGCAGCATCCTCGGTGGCGACGACACGGACAACGCGTTCAGCGGCACGTCGGGTGGCGACTTCATCAGCGGCTATGCCGGTGACGATGTGTTGCGCGGCCAGGCGGGGGACGACGAGATCCTTGGTGGCAATGGCCACGACACGCTGGTGGGGGGCCGCGGCAACGACCGGCTTGATGGCGGCCCTGGCGACGATGTCTTCGAATTCCAGCTTGGCGATGGCGTGGACCGCATCGCGGGGCTGGAGGGTGCGGACCGCGTGCGCTTTGGCGCGGGCATCCGGCCTTCGGCGGTGGTGGGCACGCGGGTGCAGGTGGATGGGGTGGCGTATGTGCAGCTGTCCTACAGCCGCGACGACGCGGTGCTGATCCCCGCCGATGCCCCGGTCGCGCAACTGGTGTTCGAGTTCGCCGGCGGCGAGCGCCGCCACGCGGCCAGCTGGTTCGCCGACATCGTGCGCGGCCACACCGCGCCGATTGAGGGCACGGCGGGGCACGACAAGCTGTTTGGCTATGCCGGGGCCGATGTGATGCGTGGGGGTGCCGGTGCGGACACGCTGTCCGGCGGTGCGGGAGACGACACCCTGGTCGGCGATGCGGGCGCGGACCTGCTGCTGGGCGGAGCGGGCGTGGACAGCTACCGGTTCGAAGCCGGCCAGGGGCTGGAGCGCATCCAGGACGATGGCGATCAACCGTCGCGGCTGGTGCTCGGCAATGGCGTGGCGCTGCAAGACCTTCGCTACGCGCGTGTGGGCATCGACCTGATGGTGCAGCACGAGACCTCGGGCGCGGCGGCCTACATTCGAGGCGTGTTTGCGACCGACGCTCAGTGGACGCTGGTGGACGCGCAAGGTAGCGAGCACAACCTGGGGGTGGTGGCTCAGGCGGCGGTGGCCACGCAGACGCTGGAGCAGCGCAAGGCCGCGTTCGTGCAGGCGCTCGACGTGAAGGCCGGCCCGCAGAAGATTGATGCATTCGTGTTCTCCGACACCGGCTCGGCCAGCAAGGACGTGGGCACGCTCGAGGAAAAGGTGTTCGTGTTCAACAAGGCCACGCGGCGCATCGAGAGTGGTGGTGGCGAGCCGGTGACGGTACATCCAGATCCGACGGAGACGAAGGCGGATCGCACCTATCTGTACATCGTCCGGGGAACGCGCACGTACGAGAAGACGGAGGTGACGTACCACGCCGCCCTGGAGAAGTTCGGTGGTCGCATTTACGACGTCACGGAGCTGCTGTCCAACTACGGCGGCGTCGTCCAGCTGGAGGAAGGTGCCAGGGTGTTCACGCAGGACGACCGCATCTTCGTGGAAGAGCCCGTCCGGTCCAACATATATTGGACAGAGGTCTACACCCGTCGCACCGTCACAGAAAACTACGCCGATCACTACTACCGCAACACCACCACGGTGACACGGCTTCACTACGATTTCACGGGCAGCGACGGGGCCGACACGCTGAACCTGGGTTACGGCAGCGGCTCTGTTACCGCGAGCCTGGGCGCAGGCGACGATGTGTTGATCGGCGACCCGTACGGTGCCCAACGCGATGACCTGAACCTGCTCAATGCGTCGGGCCAACCGGGATGGCCCGACGGCTCGCTGGGCCGCCACGACTGGATCGACGCCGGCGCGGGGAACGACCGCATCATCTCGGGCGACGGCGACGACGAACTGCACGGTGGCATGGGCCACGACTATCTGGACGCGGGCGCGGGTTCCGATGTGTATGGGGTAGACGCCCAGGACGACGGCTGGGACGTGTTGGTCGACAGCGGCATGACCACGGTCGAGGTGCGCCTGCATTGGACGCATCCGAACGTGCGCATCCCCGCGCTGGAGGCGGAGTTCCTGGCGCTGATGGCGCCCGGGTCTGTCAGCCCGTCGCCGGATTTCACCAACCCGTCCTGGGTACAGAAGCCGGCCGACCTTCCTGCGCTGCAGCTGGGCCCTGGCAGCCCGGCCTGGAAGATGGACTACGCCGCTGCCATTGGCCGCAGGAATTGGGAAATGCCCGCGTTCGATCCCCTCCTGGACTTTGGCTGGCTCACCGGTTCCATGCCGCTCACGGCCCCCAACGTCAACGCCCTGATGGCGCTGGCGCAGAAGATCCCGGCCCATCGCGTGCTGGGCGGAGACGGCAACCACAGCCTGAACATCGTCTCCGAAGAGCTGAGCGCCTTGATCGCCAAAGCCACCGGCGCGTCATCGACGTGGCTCGAAGCCGGTGGTCTGGATCCCGCCGCCTTGGCGGGCGTGCAGATGCACGGCGCACAACTCGTCTCCCCCGTGGTGGACACCGTGCGTTTCGGTGCAGGCATCGATGCGGGCGCCTTGCATTTCGACTGGAGCGTCGTCGATACCGATGCGGGGAAAAAGCAGGCGCTGTCCTTCAGCTGGGGCGGCCTGGGTGGCGTGCACGTGGTGCTGCCCGATGCCAACGACCCGCTGGCGCCCGGCGTGGGCATCGAGCGTTTCGAGTTCGCAGACGGCACTGTGTGGCCCCTCTCGCTGGTGCTCGAACTCGCGCCGCCCCGGCCGTCTTTCTCTTCCGCTGTCGTGGCCGGGGAGCCCATGGGCGTGGTCGAACTGCGCGAAGACGAGGCCTGGTCTTTCCAGATGCCCGAGTTGGCGTTCGAGTTCGGCGGTGATCGCCAGCCGCGCTACGCAGTGAACCGCGCCAACGGGTCCGGCGACCTGCCCGCCTGGTTGCGGTTCGATCCGGCCACGGGCGTGCTGTCCGGCACGCCCGCCAACGGGGATGTGGGTCCGTTGGAACTGCGCATCACCGCCAGCCTGACGTCGACGCAAAGCGCCAGCCAGACCGTGACCTTGCGGGTGCTCAACACCAACGACGCGCCGGTCATCTCGAGCGCCGTGGGCGACGTGACGGTGCAGGAAGGCGAGACGCTGGACTGGACGCTGGCACCGCACCACGTGCACGACGACGACCCGCAGGACCGCTACAGCTACTCGGTGCAGGCCGCCGACGCACCCGACTTGCCCGACTGGTTGCGCTTCGACCCGGTCACGGGCCGGTTGAAGGGACAGCCCGGCCCAGGAGATGCGGGGACGGTGGCGCTGCGGCTGGTGGTGCAGGACATCAGCGGCGCTGCCAGCGAGCGTCTCTTCAAGCTGAATGTCCAGCCCTTGCCCACGCCAGTGCACGAGGCCGCACCGCCTGCCGCAAGGTTCGACGCGCCGGCCGCAGCCGCCACGCCCGCGGCGACCCTCACCGCCGCTTCGAGTGACCCGACCTGGGACCTCTCGGAACCCTGGTCGCCGAAGTCGGCGCTGTGGCGCCACATCAGCGATACCGTGGGCTTGAGTTCGGATGGCGCGCGGCGCATGCAAGCCCAACGCGAGCGCGATGCCGAGCAGTGGCTCTCGCATGCGCCGCTGGCCGCAGCGACTGGACCGAAGTCGGAGATGCAAACCCTGATCGATGGCCAGGTCGAGCAGATGCGCCGCGCCATGGCCGAGTTTTCGGCACCCGCACCCGGTGACATTTCGCACACGCCGCCGCATGAGCAGCGAGGCAGCATCCAGCCACCCGTGATCGCGGCGAGCTGGTGAACACCCAGGCCGCGGCACCTACGCCAGCAACGCGCCCTGTGCCTGCAACTGGCGTTGCAATGCCGGCACGTCCACCCGCCGTACATCACCACCGCCCGACGCGCAAGCCTGGGCGGCCGCTGTGCCAGCGGCTTGGCCGACCGCCATGGAGATCGTCATGACACGGATCGCGGCCAGCGCGGCGTGCGTGGCCGAGATGCCGCGCCCGGCCACCAGCGCGTTGGCCAAGCCCTGCGGGATCAGGCTGCGGTAGGGGATCTGGTACGCATGGTCGTCGCCCATGGGCGTGTAGATCAGTTCGCCCCCCACGGCGGGGTGGATGTCGATCGGGTACGCGCCCAGCGCAATGGTGTCGTCGAACGGTGGCGGTTGCACCAGCTCTTCGGCGGTGAGCACGTGGTCGCCATGGATGCGGCGCGTCTCGCGAATGCCGACCTGCGTGGCGAAGGCCTGCAGCCGGCCACCTTCGCAGCCGGGCACGGCACGCTGCAGGAATTGAGCGGCACGCCAGGCTTGGCGACGGCCTTCGATTTCCGCGCGGCTCAGCGCGTAGGTGTCGGTGGCGTCGATGCCCAGTCGGCTGATGTTGAACCATGCGTCCTGCGAAAACGGGTCGCGCGCCAGGTGCAGCGCCGCGCGCGCGAGCTCACCTGCTTCGAAACCCTCGCGCGCCAGGGCCTGTACCTCGTCTGGCGACAGCGCATCGAGACGCGCGAAGTCGATCGGGCCGAAGCGGAACATCATGGTCGCGGGCTGCAGGCTGTCGCCTTCGTCCAGCGCCAGGAAGCGCGCGCCGGCCTTGTGCAGAACGTCCATGTCGCCCGAGGTGTCGATCACCACGCGCGGCTCCACGGTGACGATGCCGCCTTTGGTCAGCAGCCGCACCGTTTCGATGCGATCGTTGCGTGCGTTCACATCCAGCAGCTGCGTGTGCAGCAGCGCGGTGACGCCGGCGTCCGTCACCATGTCGTCGAGCACGAGCTTGAGCACTTCGGTGGCGTATTCCACGCGGTCCATGGGGTGGCCGGTGGACATGACGAACACGTCGTGCGGCCGTGCGGCGCCATAGGTTTCGAGGCGGTCCACCACTTCCTGCGCCAGGCCGGCGATGACGCGGCGGCCTGCCGCGGTCTGCCAGCAGTTGAACTGCGCAACCGCGCCGCCCGTGGCGTTGCCGCCGAGGAAGCCGTAGCGCTCCACCAGCAAGGTCTTGGCGCCTTGGCGCGCGGCGGCAATGGCCGCCATGGTGCCGGCCAGGCCACCGCCACAGACCAGCACATCGGGTGTCGGCGTCATCGCGTGTTGCATGGGGTTTCGTCTCTTAGCTCGCCTTGATGCCGCGCGACTTGATCACGCCTGCGTAGCGATCCAGTTCGGCGCGCATGAACTGGCCCGCCTGGGCGCGGGTCTTGAGCACGGGTGCCACGCCGATGGACGCGAATTTGGTCTTGACCGTATCGGACTGCAGCGCCTTGGAGAGCATCGTTTCCAGTTGCGCCAGGCCGGCCGCGGGAATGCTGCCCTTGGGGGCGAACAGCGCCGCCCAGCCTTGCATCTCGAGGTTCGGGTAGTTGAGCGAGCGCAGCGTGGGCACGCCCGGCAGGTCGGCTACCGGCTTGGGCGAGGACACGGCGATCGCGCGCAGCTTGCCGGCGCGGATGTGCGGCAACACGCTGGGCAGGTTCAGGAAGCCCAGCGACACCAGGCCGGCGAGCACGTCCGGCATCATGGCGCTCTCGCCCTTGTACGGCACATGGGTGAACTCAATGCCGGCCTCGCCCGAGAACATCTCGGCGGTGAGGTGGGCCAAGGTGCCGTTGCCGCTGTTGCCGGCGGTGAGCTTGCCAGGGTCGGCCTTGGCTTGCTGCACGATGTCGTTCAAGGTCTGGAGGGACGAATTGCTCGGCACCACCAACACCAAGGGCTGGTCGGAGACCATGCCGACCACGTCGAAATCCTTGTTCACGTCGTAGCCGATGTTGGGTACGAGCAGCGAGTTGATCACCATGCTGTTGCTGCCCATCAGCAGCGTGTGGCCGTCCTTGCTCTGGGCCACGTGGTTCACGCCGATGGCGCTGCCCGCGCCGGGCTTGTTGTCGACGATGAAGGGTTGGCCCAGGGTGGTGCCGAAGAGCTCGGCCAGCACGCGCGCCGAGCTGTCGGCACCGCCACCGGGGGCGAAGGGCACCACGATGCGCACCGGGCGTGTGGGCCACGCGGTATTGGCCAGCGCGCTCAGCGGCGATGCGGCAAAGCCGCCCGCGAGCGCGCCGGCGCCGATCAGCAGTTCGCGGCGGCGCAGGACGTGGGAGGGGGATGTGGTGGATCGGTTCATGCGTTGTCTCCGGGTGCTTGAAAGGCCTGGTCAGGAACCAGGGCCGTTGAGGTTGTGGTCATGCTAAGACGTCTGGACGTAACCATCCAATACCATTGCTTCCTGGATGCATAACATGGAGTTATGTTGTTGAAAGGAGCGAACGCACATGAACCTGCGACAGATCGAGGTCTTTCGCGCCACCATGCTGGCCGGTTCGGTGACCGATGCGGCCAGGCTGCTGCACGTGTCGCAACCGGGCATCAGCCGCATGCTGGGCCACATCGAATTGCAATTGGGGGTGCGCCTGTTCGAGCGCAACCGAGGGCGTTTGCAGCCCACGCCGGAAGCGCACGCGCTATTTGCCGAAGTGGAGCAGGTGTACCTGGGCGTGAACCGCATCAAGGAGCGCGCCAGCGCCTTGCGCGCCGGCGGTGGGCAGACCTTGCGGGTGCTGGCCAGTCCGAGCCTTGTGCTGGAGCTGCTGCCCGAGGCCATCGCCAGCATGGTGGCGGCCTTCCCCGCGGCCAGGATCCACATCGAATCGCACTTGAAGCGCGACATGACGCGCCTGCTTGCGCGCGGCGAGGCCGATGTCGGTTTCAGCAACCTGATGGTCGATCACCCGCCGCTGGTGTCCGAGGTGGTGGGGCGGTGGACGCTGAGCTGCGTCATGCCCAAGGGACACCGGTTCGAGCAGGCGGCCCATGTGTCCCTGGCCGAGGTGCTGGGAGAGACCTTGATCGCGTTCGCGCCCGACACGCCGCAGGGCTCGTTCGTGGACTCGGCGCTGGCCGAGCAACTGCAGACCGCGCGCTCGCAGATCGAGGTGCGCTCGGGGCAGGTGGCCTGCGCGCTGGTGGCCGCGGGTTGCGGCATTGCCGTGGTGGACAACCTCACCGCGCGGGCCTGGCCCAGCGGCAAGCTGAGCTTTCGGCCGATCCGCCGCGCGCCGGTGCACAAGATCTACCGCCTGCGCAACCCGAACTTTCCCAGTTCGGCGCTGGAAGACGAACTCGTCGCGCGCTTTCGCCGTGAAGTAGAGAGCTCCCCCCTGCGCCGCTGACGCGGCTTCCCCCCTCTGTAGCGCGCCTTCGGCGCTTCGAGGGAGGACGGCATCTCGGGCCGGCGGAGGTTCTATGGATAGAAGTCAAGCGCTGGGTGCATATCGCTGAGGCTCGAATGGTTTGCCAGAGCGCCAGACGGCAAAGGCGATACGCAGGAGCTTGCGAGCCAGTACAACGAGGGCTTCGGTGGTCTTCAGGCCGCGCTGGCGCAAAGCCTTGTACGTGGCTTCAAATGTCTTGGTGTGGCAGGCCGACATGGCGGCGAGGTACATCTGGCGTCGTAGAGCCGGTTGTCCGCGTTTTGAGAGCCTTCGGTGGCCTCGACTGCGGCCCGAATCACAGGCACGCGGGTCCAGCCCACTGTAGGCCACCAAGGCATCGGCGCTGGCAAAGTCCAGCTGGGCCAGCACGCTGGCCAGCAATGCACTGCTTTGCGCGCCCACGCCCACGATGCTTTGCAGTAAAGCCCGTTGCTCTGCCAAGCGGGCATCCTTTGCGAACAGTGCTGCGATGCGCGCATCCATGGCCTTGAGCAGCGTGGCGAAGGCCGCATCCAGGGCCCCTAGCTCGGCAGCGATGGCTGCATCACAGCCCTGTAGCGACTGGTGCAGCGCGGTGCGTTTGGTCACTACCGTCCAACGCTGCGCGAGCAGGGTGTTGACCTGAGCGAGCGCGGGGCAGCAAGCCTGCCAGGGGTGCAGGTGCTCATGATGTTCAAGAAGGTAACGGGCGATCACATGGGCATCGAGCCGATCGGTCTTGGCCCGAGCGCCCAGGGCGCGGGCGTAGAAGAACACATCGCGGGCGTTGAGCACGAACACCTGCAGACCCGCTGCGTGTGCCAGGGTGGCGAGCAGTTGGTGGTAGCGCCCGGTGGACTCCATGGCCACAAGGGTGTTGTCTGGTAGCTCACGCAGCCAGGCGCTGATGGCGCCGACCTCGTTGGCGATGCTGCGGCATCCTGGTTGGGAGGCCGTGGCGACGACGAGTTCGGCCTTGGCCACATCTACCCCGATGAACACATGGACTTCTTGCATGGCAACCTCCTGCGAGAAAGAATGGCAAGTGTTGGGGTGGAAATTCCCGCCAGCCGCGTTAGCTTGCTTCAAGATCGGCGCTACTGGGTGCCGCTCAGTTCCTTATCGACGCTGAAAGGCGGGGTGGGGGCAATCTCCGCCAGTCGGTCCAAGCCGATAGCCGTACTTCCAGGCCCTCCACCCCAACACCTCAACCATACAAGCCGTCCCTTGATGCCTCTGGATGTAGGCACGCGCGCCGGAGAGAGTGCGGCATCTTGGGTCGGCGGGGCCGTCCCTCAATGCCTCTGGATGCAGACCCTTCCCTCCGGAGGCCGTGCCTTCACTCCCTCGCCCCTCTGGGGAGAGGGTTGGGGTGAGGGGCACGCGCGAGAGGATGCCACTCATCCACCTTGCCGTGCGACTGCACGGTCTTCGGCAATCCGCCTTGTTCTACGCTGGAATGCAAAACCGTGTGGGCTGCGATCAGTCGGTCGAGATATCCAGGCGGTAGCGTGCGCCTTGCTCCGCTGTGTTGGCGCGCAAGGCCCAGCGCTGGCGGTGGTGTGCCGCCAAGGTGGAGCGGTGCGCGATCGAGACGATCGCGCCGTGCGCTTGCTTCACGCGATCGACCAGGCGCTGGTAGATCGTGGCCTCGGCTTCTTCGTCGAGCGCGCTGGTGGCCTCGTCGGCCAGTACCCAGGCGGGATTCTTCAACATCACGCGCGCGATCGCCAGGCGTTGGCGTTCGCCGCCCGAGAGCTTCTGGCTCCAGGCATCTTCGCGGTCGAGCTGGTCGCTCAAGCCGGGCAGCAAGGCGGCTTCGAGCGCCTCGCGCAATTCGGCGTCCGTGTACCGGTCGGCCGGATCGGGGTAGGCCAGCGCGTCGCGCAGACGGCCGTCGGGGAAATACGGGCGCTGCGGTATGAACATGGTGTCCTTGGGCAGCGCCACATGGCCGCGCGCGTGCGGCCAGATGCCCGAGAACGCGCGGAACAGGCTGGACTTGCCGCTGCCCGAGGGGCCGTGCAGCAGCACGGTGTCGCCGGGCTTCACGTCCACGTTCACATCGGCCAGCAGCGTGCTGCCATCGGGCAAGGCCACGTCGAGGTGTTGCGCGCGGATGTGGTCGTCCGACGCGGTGGTGCTCAGCTTCTCGCGCGTGGCCGACTGGTACTGCAGGCTCTTCTCGAAGCCGGTGAGCCGGTCGGTGGTGGCCTTCCACACCGCGAGCGCCATGTAGTTGTCCACCAGCCAGGACAGCGAGTCCTGCACACGGCCGAAGGCCGAGTTGATCTGCATCAGCTGGCCGAGCTGGATCGCGCCGCTGAAGTAGCGCGGTGCGGCCACGATCATGGGGAAGATGATGGCGGCCTGCGCGAAGAAGCTGCTGAACCAGGTGAGCTGCTTCTGGTTGCGGATGAGGCTGAAGTAGTTGCCCATCACGTCGCGAAACCGCAGGTCGAGATGGCGGCGCTCCACACCTTCGCCGCCGTCCAGCGCGATCGATTCGCTGTACTCGCGCACCCGCACCATGTGGTGGCGAAAGTTGGCCTCGAACATCTGCTGCTGGAAGTTCAGGCGCACCTGCGGGCGGCCGATCCAGTGCGCGATGGCGCTGCCCACCAGGCAGTACAGCACCGCGGCCCACACCATGTAGCCCACGATCTCCCATTGCCCGCCGCCCAGGAAGCCGGGCACGGTGAAGGTCAGCGATCCACTGAGCGTCCAGAGAATGCCGACGAAGCTCACCAGCGTGATGAGGGCGTTGAACATGCCCATGGAGAGCGTGACGGTGTAGCTCGTGAAGAGGTTGAGGTCTTCCTGGATGCGCTGGTCCGGGTTGTCGGGGTTGCCGTGCTCATCGGAGGTGTAGCGCGCCAGCTCCATGCGGTAGAAGGCCTTGTGGGCGAGCCAGCGGCCCATGTAGTGGTCGGTGAGCCAGACACGCCAGCGCAGTTGCAGGATCTGCGTGAGGTAGAACTTGTAGACCGCGAGCACGATGTAGATCAGCGCGAGCCAGCCGAAGCGCCCGATCTGCTGCCAGAACACCGCCTGGTCCTTGTTCTGCAGCGCGTCGTAGAACACGCGGTACCACTCGTTGATCTGCACCAGCATGTAGACCGTGCCCAGGTTGAGCAGCACCACGGCCAGCAGCAAGCCGCGCGCACGCCACTTCTCCTCGGACTGGAAGTAGGGCATGGCGAAGGCGCCGACGTTCTTGAGCATGGGCCAGAAGCGGGCAGGGCGGGGAGCGGCGGGTTCGGCGTCGGTGGTGGTGGTCGTCGTCATGGGTGGCCCTCGGAGGTGACCGGGCACGCAACATCCGCGCCCGATGGGTATGGCGCATCGTAGCGGAGGGATCGAGCGCCGGTATCAGCCGCCGGCAGGGCCTTCGTGAATCACTCGTCGATCGAAATCCGGGCTTGCGAGGCAACGCCCTTCCAGACCGCGAGGTCGCTCGCCACGTGGCGGGTGAACGGCTCGCCTACCAGCGCGGCCGGGTCGTAGCCCTTGTCGTCGATCGACCTGGTGAATGCCGGGTTGGCCAGCACCGCCGCCATGTCCTGCCGCAAGGCGTCGGCGGTGGCCGCCGGCATGCGCGCCGGCCCCGCGATGCCCCACCAGTTGACCACCTTCAGCCTGGGCTGCCCGATGTCCACAGACGACGGGACCTCGGGCAACACGGCGCTGCGCCGGTCGTCCAGCACGGTCAGCACCCGCACGTGGCCTTCCTTTGCCAGCGGTTCGATCGTGCCGGGACTGACGATCGCGGCCTCGATCTGCCCAGCCCTCAGGTCGTTCAGCACGCCGGCCATGCCCTTGTAGGGCACGATCTGCAGATCGATGCCCAACTCCGCATTCAGCATCGATGCGCCCATGTAGTCGAGGGCGCCTATGCCCGATGCGCCCACGCGGATGCCACCCGGACGGGCCTTGGCGAGCTTGACGAACTCGGCGAAGTTGGCCGCTGGCACCGAGGAGCGCACGGTAAGCGCGTAGGGCGAGCTCGCGACACGCGCCAGGAAGGTGAAGTCCTGCGGCACGTTGTAGCGGATCGTCTTGCGCGTGGCGGGCAACACGCCCATGTTGGCCGCCGAACACAGCAGCAGGGTGCTGCCGTCGGGCGTTGCCTTGGCGACGAATTCGGTACCCAGCATCGAACCCGCACCCGGCTTGTTTTCCACGATCCATGTGTTGCCGGTGCGCCTGGCCATGGCATCGGCGAACAGGCGCGCCACGATGTCGTTCGATGCGCCCGGCGTGTAGGGCACGACCAGCCGGGTCACGCGCGTCTGGGCCATGGCAGCGCCGCCGGGCAGCGTCAGGCAGGCGCCGAGCTGCAGCAGGGTGCGGCGGGTCAGCAGTGGGTCCGTGCCGTGGGGGATGAAGGGCCTGGTCATGGATGTCTCCGTTCAAGTGGTGGGAAGGGGGGAGGCCAGGAACCGAAGCACCGCGTCATTGAATTCACGCGGCCTCTCCCAGTTCAGTGAATGGCCGCCGTCGGGAATGGTGGCGATCGTCGTGCGCGGCAGGTGGCGGGCCCAGGCGCGCATCAGCGCGGGCGGCGCCAGCAGGTCCGCACCGCCCATCAGCACCAGCGTGTCGTGAGGGATGGCGGCGATCTTGGAGAAGGTGTTGGGTGTGCGCAGGGGCTGTGCAGGCGCGCCCGCTTGCTGCGCGTTGTGTTCCATCGCGCAGAACCGTGCGAAGCCTTCGGGGTTTTCCGCGCGATAGGCGGCGCCCACTTCGAGCCAGGGACGCACCTCGTGTCGCCCAGTCAGACCTGGGACGGCGATGCGCTCGTAGAAGGCCTGCATCCCGGGTTCGGTGAAACGTCCGTTGCTGGCACAGATCGCGAGCCTGAGCACCCGCTCGGGCCGCCAGGCCGCATAGTCGAGCGCGACGAAGCCACCCCCGGCGATGCCGAGCAGGTGAAACCGTGCCAGCCCGAGCTGGCCGGCCAGCGCGTCGAGGTCTTCCGCCACACTGCCCGGCTGCTCCCCAGTGCCGGGCACGGTCTCGCTGCGTCCCCAGCCGCGGCGGTCGAACGCGATGACCCGGTATCCTGCGGCACAAAATGGCCCGAACTGTTCCTGCCACGACTGTGCCGTGCCGGTGTTGGCGTGCAACAGCACCAGGGGGGTGCCGGTGCCGCCACTGTCCACGGTCCACAGGCTCGCACCGGGAACGGCCACGTGCCGGCCAGGCCAGGGGAGATGGGGCGTGGGGAGATTTGTTTCCATGGTTGTCTCGCCATGGATTCTCGGCAGCCCCCCTGGGTGATGCCAGCCTCAGCACCACAAAGCAGATATGCAGCTGGCGCTGGCATCCGGGCCGCATACCTGCATGGCCCGATGGCGCAGCCCACGCCGGGCCGCATGCCCAGGCGGTGCGCCATCTGCATCACCGCGCCGTCACGGCAGCGACCACGCACCTGGTGCGCATCGTGGGCGAAATGGCTGCAGAGGGAATGTGGAGGACGCAGCACTGCGTGACGGACAACGCCTGTTGCATGGGACTCAGCCCTGCCAGCCTTCACCGCCAGGCGGACGCTGCAGCATGGGCCGGTGGAAGATCTCGCCGAGCCCTGCGTAGAAGGGGCCGCCGAGGCGTGCGATCGGCCGCATGGCCACCGAGTCGACCCGGTTGCCGTCGTAGACCGCATCCGAAAGGTGGAACGCGACCACCTCGCCGATGTAGAGCGTGTTGATGCCGCGACCCAGCACGACGGCCTGGTCGAGCCGGCATTCCATCTGCACCGGCGAACTGGCGATGCGCGGCGCGCGCATGTGCCGGCTGGGCAGCAGGCCGATCGAAAGCGCATCTGTCTCGCTGACGTCGGCAGGAAATTCCTGGCCCGTGTGGTGCATCACCTCCATGTCGTGCTCGGTCGCGACATTGACGACGAACTCACGCGTGGCTGCAATGTTGCGTGCCGTGTCTTTGGTGGCGCCATCGCCGGCGCGGCGCGCGATGTTCACCGCCAGCATCGGCGGGCTGGTCGCCACATAGTTGAACGAGCTGAAGGGCGCCGCATTGACGCGGCCTTTCTTGTCCACGGTGGTGATCCAGGCGACCGGTCGCGGCACCACGCAGCCCACCAGCAGGCGGTAGGCGGTAGCGGTGTCCAGCGCCGCGCCGTCGATGCAGCTGAACTGGTGCATCGGTCAGCGGCCAGAAAGGTGGTAGTTCAGTTGGGTCGGATCGTTCACGTCTTCTCCAGTTGGCACGGCACAAGGGCACGCGCGATGGATCACCTTATCGACCGCGCTTCGGACCGAGTGTAGGAGGCACCGCCAGTCGGAGCCATGGCGCGGCTGGCAACGCTGCTATGCGGATTCGTCAGCCGGCGTTGCTCACGCCGCTGGCCACATGGCCCGCAGGCACATGCCGCGCGGCCGACTCGATGTGACCGGTCTGGTCGTCGAAGAAGAAGTCGGGTTCGAACTCGCGCAGGAATTCGCCCTTGGGCAAGCCACCGAGGAACATGGCCTCGTCCACCTCGATGTTCCAGTTCATCAGCGTGCGGATGGCGCGCTCGTGCGCCGGTGCGCTGCGCGCGGTGACGAGGGCGGTGCGCACGCGCATGAGCGGTGTGCCTTCGCTTTGCAGGCGGTGCAGGGCTTCGAGCAGCGGTTTGAACGGCCCGCCTTCCAAGGGCATGGTGGCTTTGTCGGCCTCGTGTGCCTGGAAGGCCGAAAGGCCTTGCGTCTGGAACACGCGCTCGGCCTCGTCGGAGAACAGCACGGCGTCGCCGTCGAAGGCGATGCGCACCTCGTTGGGGTGCTCGCTGCTGGCGTGTACCGACTGCGGGTACACCTGCGCGGCGGGCACGCCCGCTTCGAGCGCGGCGCGCACGTCGGCCAGGTGGGTGGAGAGAAACAGATTGGCGCGCAAGGGGCGCAGGTAGCGCCACGGCGGCTGGCCGCGCGTGAAGCTGCCGCGCTGGATCGGCAGGCCGTAGTGCTTGGCGGAGCGGAACACGCGCATGCCCGAGACCGGGTCGTTGCGCGAGAGGATCACCACTTCCACGCGCTGCGCCTCGGCATCGTTGAACGCGAGCAGCTTGTGCACCAGCGAAAACGCCACCCCGGGCGCGGCAGGCTGCTCCAGCCGGTCCAGCTGCAGTTGCATGTAGGCGCGGTCGTCGCCGGTTTCGAACAGGCGGTTCTCTTCTTCGAAGTCGAACAGCGCGCGGGAAGAAATGGCGACGACGAGTTTGCCGTCGAGGGAAACACCCATGTTGGTCAGGTCACGAGTTGGTTCAGTTGGATGATCGGCATCAGAACGGCCAGCACGATCAGCATCACCACCAGGCCCATGCCCACGATCAGCAAGGGTTCCAGAATGGTGGCCATGTGCATGGCGCGGCGCTGAACCTCGTCGCCGAGCTGCTTGGCGGCGCGCTCCAGCATGGCGGGCAGTTGCCCGGTCTGCTCGCCCAGGCGCGCGAACATCGAGACCAGCGGCGGAAAGCGCTTCTTGCTGCCGAGCGCGGAGGCCAGCGGCGCGCCCTCGCGCACCAGCACCAGCGCGTCGAGCGCGTCGACGCGCATGGCCTGGTTGGACAAGGTGTCGGCCGCGGTCTGCAGTGCGCGCAGGATCGGCACGCCCGCGGCCGCCAGCATGGCCAGCGTGGCCGCGAAGCGCGCCGCGTTGTAGCCGCGCGCCAGGCGGCCCACCAGCGGCAGGCGCAGCCAGGTCGCGTCCATGCTCAGGCGGATGGTTTCGCTGCGGCGCGCGAACACCACGCCACCCACGCCCAGCGCCAGAGCACCCAGCATGAGCCAACCGTAGGTGCGCACGAAATCGCTCAGGCCGAGCATCACCACCGTGAGGAAGGGCAGGGCGCGCTTGCTGCCCGCGAACACGTTGGCCACCTGCGGCACCACGTACGACACCAGGAACACCACGATGACGATGGCCACCAGCGTGACGATGGCGGGGTACAGCGAGGCCGCGATGATCTTGTTCTTGAGCGCTTCGCGCGCTTCGAGATCGTCGGCCAGGCGTTCGAGCACCGTGCCGAGCAGGCCGCTTTGTTCGCCGGCCGCGATCACGCCGGTGTAGATCGGCGAGAACTCGCGCGGATGCTGCGACAGCGCGCGGGCAAAAGGTGCGCCGGCATTCACTTCGGAGCGCAGCGAGGCCATGAGGTTGCGCTGTTTCTCGTCCTCGGCTTCTTCGGTGAGCGCCGACAACGCGCGCTCCAGCGGCAAGCCGGCGGCGACCAGGCCGGCGAGTTGGCGCGTCCAGACCGCGAGCGCCGTGGCGTTGAACACGCGCCCGCCCCAGAGTGTGATGTTCAGCCCCTTGGACATGGCGCCACTGGCCGAACCCATGGCGGGCTCGACCAACAGCGGCACCAGCTGGCGCGCGCGCAACATGCTGCGCGCCGCGCGCGCGGTGTCGGCGTCGATCAGGCCTTTCTGGGTGGCGCCCTGCGCGTCCAGGGCTTCGAAGGTATATGCAGGCATGGGGGTCGTGTGGACGTCGACGCCAGGCGGTTCAGTCGCGGGTCACGGACATGACCTCTTCGGGCGACGTCACACCTTCTTCGATCAGGCGCTGTCCATCGGCGCGCATGGAGCGCAGGCCGGCGGCCTCGGCGGCCACGAAGATCTTGCTTTCGGCGGCCCGGTTGTGGATCAGGGCGCGGATCTGCTCGTCGGCGACCATCAGCTCGTAGATGCCGGTGCGGCCCTTGTAGCCGCTCTGGTTGCAATACTCGCAGCCCACCGGGTGCCACAGGCCCTTGTCGTCCTGGCGGCGGCAGTGCAGGCAGAGCTTGCGCACCAGCCGCTGCGCGAGCACGCCCAGCAGCGAGGAGCTCAACAGGAAGGGCTCGACGCCCATGTCGGTGAGGCGGGTCACGGCGCTGGGCGCGTCGTTGGTGTGCAGCGTGGCCAGCACCAGGTGGCCGGTGAGCGAGGCCTGGATGGCGATCTGCGCGGTTTCGAAATCGCGGATTTCGCCGATCATGATCACGTCCGGGTCCTGGCGCAGGATGGCGCGCAAGGCCTTGGCGAAGGTGAGTTCGATGCGTGCGTTCACCTGGGTTTGGCCCACGCCCGGCAGCTCGTATTCGATCGGGTCTTCCACCGTCATGATGTTGAGCGCGCTGGCGTCCAGGCGCTGCAACGCGGCGTACAGCGTGGTGGTCTTGCCCGAGCCGGTCGGGCCGGTCACGAGGATGATGCCGTGCGGCTGGCCGATGAGCTTGCGGAAACGCCCCAGCACATCGCCCTGCATGCCCACGGCTTCCAGGTTCAGCTTGCTCTCGCTCTTGTCGAGCAGGCGCAGCACCGCGCGCTCGCCATGTGCGCTGGGCAGCGTGGAGACGCGCACGTCCACCGCGCGGGTGCCGATGCGCAGCGAGATGCGGCCATCCTGCGGCAGGCGTTTTTCGGAGATGTCGAGCTCGGCCATGATCTTCAGGCGCGAGATCAGCGCGGCGTGCAGCGCGCGGTTGGGTTGCACCACCTCGCGCAAGGTGCCGTCGACGCGGAAGCGCACGCTCGAATGGCGCTCGTAGGGTTCGATGTGGATGTCGCTCGCACCATCGCGCGCGGCCTGCGTGAGCAAGGCGTTGAGCATGCGGATGATGGGCGCATCGTCGGCCGTTTCCAGCAAGTCTTCGATCGCCGGCAGCTCCTGCATCATGCGGCTCAGGTCGGCATCGCTCTGCACCTCGCTCACCACGGCAGCCGCACTGGATTCGCCTTGCGCGTAGGCCGCGCTGATGCGCTGTTTGAGCACGTCGCCGTTTTCCCAGTGAATGTCGTTCACTGGGTGCTGGCGCAGGATTTCCGAGAGCGCCGAGAGGCGTCGCGTCTGCGTGCCCGAGTCGGGCGCGGGCGTGCTGCTGCCCAGGAGGGTCAGCGTGGCGCCATCGTCCTCGACGAGCCACTGGTGCTCGCGGGCAAAGGCGTAGGGCAACGGGTACTTCACGGCCGTGGCCTCACTGTTGCGGGGTCGGTTGCAACGGCGGCAGTGCTTGCGGTGGCTGCTGGGGTGGCGGGTTCACCGGCGGGGTGGTGAGCGGGTCGGCCAGCGAACGCACGGGCGGCAGGCCTTCGCGGTTCGGTGGGAAAGTGCCCGGCGGCGCCTGGGGCGGCATCACCGGTGCTTCGTTCACGCCCAGCACGCTGCTTTGGCGTGGCTGCGAGTCTTTCTGCACCGAGCGCATGAGTTCGTAGCGGTCCAGCGCGAGGGTGCTGGTTTCGCGCGCGTCACGCATCACCACGGGGCGCAGAAAGACCATCAGGTTGGTCTTGCGGCGCGAACGCGTTTCGCTGCGGAAAAGGCCGCCGAAGAAAGGCACGTCGCCCAGGCCGGGCACCTTCTCCTGGTTGCCGGCGTACTCGTCCTGCAGCAGGCCGCCCAGAACCACGACCGCGCCGTCGTCGACCAGCACGGTCGATTCGATGGTGCGCTTGTTGGTGATCAAGCCGGTGGAGGAGTTGATGGACGACGGCACGACGTTGCTGACCTCCTGGTAGATGGTCATCTTGATGGTGCCGTTCTCGCTGATCTGCGGCTTCACGCGCAGCGTGAGGCCCACGTCCTTGCGCTCGATGGTCTGGAACGGGTTGACAGAGCCTTCGTTGGCGCCGGTGTTGGTGAACTGGCCGGTCACGAACGGCACGTTCTGGCCGATCACGATCTTGGCTTCCTCGTTGTCCAGCGTGAGCAGGTTCGGTGTGGAGAGGATGTTGCCGTCGCCGTTTTCCTGCAGGAAGCGCGCCAGGAAGCCCAGCACATACACGCCGTTGGTGCGGCGCGCGAGGCCGAAGTTGGCGCCGGTGGCGGGCGTGGCGTTGCCTTGCGCGAGTTCGATGATGTTGCGCCCGGCGGTGCCGAAGTTGGTCCCGAGCAGGCCGATGACGCGGTCGCCGTTGCTGCCCAGCGCGCCCTGCCACTGGATCCCGAACTCGGCCGCCTTCTCGGCATTGACTTCGGCGATCAGGCTTTCCACGTACACCTGCGCGCGGCGCGAATCGAGCTGGTCGATCACGGCGCGCAACTGGCGGTATTGCGGCTCGGACGCGGTGATGATGAGCGAGTTGGTCGCGGGGTCGGCCTGGATCTGGCCGCCGGTCGAGGGTGCCGCGCTGGGCGACACCGCGGCCGTGGACGCGTTGCTGGCGCCGCCATTGAGGCCGCTGGTGGGCGTGACGGAAAGCGTTGAGCGGCCGATGCTGGCACTGCCGCCCCCGCTCGCCCCGGTGATGCCCGAGAGCCCACCGCTGCCCGAGGATTCGCTGGCGATCGCCGCGCGCAGCGTGGTGGCGAGCGAAACCGCATCGGCGTTCTTCAGATACACCACGTGGATGTTGCCGCTCACGTTCTGCGACGAGGGCTGGTCCAGCTTGATCACCAATGCGCGCACCAGTGCCACGCGTGCCGGGTTGGCCGCGCGCAGCACCAGGCTGTTGCTGCGCGGTTCGGCCACGATCGTGGTCTTGTACGAGGGGTCGGCCTGCGCCGCCCCACCGCCGCCCGCGGTGGACGGGTCGACCAGGCGCGTGACCAGCGCCGCCAGATCGGCGGCCACCGCATGCTGCAGCGGAATGACTTCCACGTCGGTCGCGCCCGCCACGTCGAGCGCGGCAATGATGCGGCCGATGCGCTGCAGGTTGTCCGCGTAGTCGGTGATGACCAGCGAGTTGTTGCCGGGGTTGACGTTGATGGTGTTGTTCGGCCCGATCAGAGGGCGCAGCACCGGAATGAGGTTGTTGGCCGATTCGTGGTTGAGCCGGAAGATCTGTGTGACGACGGTGTTGGAAGCCGGCAGGCTCGACACCGGGCCGGCGCTCACCACATTGCCTTGCAGCTTCGCGTCGGCCTCAGGGACGATCTTGTAGAGGCCGCCGGTGTCGACGATCGAAAAGCCCTGCAGGCGCAGCACGGCCGCGAACTGGTTGAGCGCGGCCGTGGGCGAGACCGGCCGTTCGGTGGACAGATTGACCGTGCCCTTGACGCGTGGATCGACCACGACGTTGCGCCCGGTGATGGTGGCCATGGTGCGGGCCACCGATTCGATCTCGGCGCCCACGAAGTTGAGCACGACCGGCTCACTGGCCGCGCGCGCGCTGGTTTGAGAAATGCCGTTTCCCGATGCCAGGCACAGCGCGAGCGCCAGGGCCGTGAGCGCACCACCGTGGGCGATGCGGCCGGGGGCGGCTCGGAGGGGGGTCGGTTTCATGATCGGATCGTATCCCGAAGTGTGGTGAATGGGCATGCCGCGTCAGCCGAAACTGAGCAGCGAGCGCGAGCCTTGCCGTCGGCCCATGATGTTGAGCAGGTTGCCCAGTGCGGTCTCGGCCCCGGCTTCGGCCTCGGCGGTGCCCTGGAAGCGCAGCCGCCCGCCGACCCAGCTGCCGGCGCCTTCGAGCTTGAGCGCACCGCCGAGGGTGTGCAGGTCCAGTGTGGTGGTGTTGCCGTCGGCCTCGGCGCGCATGGTCATGCGGTAGCTGCCCAGCGGGCGCAGGGTCGACAGGCGGGACGCCACTTCGAGGGCTTCGACGGTGGCCTCGCCCTGCAGGCTGGTGCGGCCTTGGTCCCAGCGCAGCGTCATGCCCTCGGTCTGCAGCGCGAGCTGGCCTTCCACGCGCAGGGTGTTCCAGGGCGTGCCCAGCCCGGCGAGCAATTCGGCCGGCCACAGGCTGGTGGATTTGGCGATGCGCAGTTCGGCCCCGCCCAGACGGGGAACGAAGGTGAGGTCCATGGGTGCGGGCGTGCAGCAGGGCGCTTCGAGCCGCAGCGCCGCCGCCGGCCGCCCCGACACCAGTGTGGGCGCCAGTTGCCACAACATGCCCTGTGGCAGCGCGGTCTGGGTGCGGCTGCCTTCGCCGCCGGTGAACACCACGTCGGCCTGACCGTTCCACACCGTGCCGCGCGCGTTGAGCAACTGCAACTGGCCGTTGGTGGCCGAGGTCACGCCGCTGGCCAGCCAGCGCGCGGGTGCGAAGGCGATCAAGGCCACGCACAGGCCGATCAGGCCGCCGATCCATGCCAGGCGCACAGGCCAGTTGCCGTTCATGGCGTGCCGCCCAGACCTGGGCCGGTCAGCAACAGCGTGCCGCTCCATCCGGGGCTGCCCGGTTCGCGGGTGATCTGGCTCTCCAGTGGCAGCAGGCGGGCATTGATGCGCACTTGCGACAACCACTGGGCCAGCGCCGCGGGCGGCGTGTTGCGCAGGGTGACCGTGGCACGGTCGCCCAGCACGGACAGCTGCGCCGTGTCGCCCAGGGCATGGGTGGCGGTTTCGAGCGCGCGCAGGACTTCGTCGCGACCGGGTGGCTGCGTGCTGCTCTGGCCGCGCACGGCTTCGGCGGTGGCAGCCAGGCGCTGCATTTGCGCGAGCTGCGCGTCCGCCTTGGCATGGCGTGTCGGCGCTTGTTGCAGCGCGCTGATGGCGGGCGCGACGGCCAGCCACCACAGCAGGCCCAGGCCGATGACCCAGGCGGCGACGGTGACCGCGGTGCGCTCGCGTGCGGACAGGCGCGACAACGCGGTGGACAGCGCCAGCGTGAGCCGCGCGATGGGGGAGGTGGATGAGGTGGTGGCCACGGTGTTCTTCGTCCCGGTTCAGAGTTCCGAGGGCCGCAGGGCCAACTCGTTGCCGTTGAAACGCGCGCGCCAGCCGCTTTGTTCGAGCGTCTGCTGTAGCGCGCGCAACTGGTCTTCGGTGGCACGCCAGCCCGAAAAGCGGCCTTCGCCGCCGCCGTACGCAATGGCCGAGGGCGTGAGCGCGTCGCCTGCCGCGGCCTGGTCGACGGCGGCGAGCAGGGTTTCCAGATCACCGGCGGAGAGCGCCCCGCTGGCCTGCTGCAGGCGCGCGACCTCGCGCTGCATCTGCACCGGCGCGTCGAGCACCACGCTCACCTGCGGAAAGGTCTTCTGCAGCGTCTGCGCGACGGCTTGTTGCTTGTCCTTGAGCACGCTGCGTTCGTGCCAGGCGGCGACGTTCAAGCCCACGAGCTGCACACCGAGCAAGGCCGCGAAGCCCCAGCGTGCCGGGCGCCATGCCGGGGCGTTGCGCCATTGCCGCCAACTGCGCTTGAGCCGTTGGCCGCGCCGTGCGCCCGCCGACAGACTCAGGTCGAACTGTGCGAGGTTCCATTCGGACTGGGCACACCGCAGCAACCAGGCCGGCAGGGTGACCAGTTCGAAGCGCTGCTGCAGCACCTGTTCGGCCTGTTGAGCCACCGTGGGGTCGGCCAGCCAGACGTCGAATTCGCCGGGTGCGCCGGGCGCGTCGCTGGCCATGGGCATGAGTGCGCTGACCACCATGTCCGCGGCGGTGCCATTGCCCAGCGGCGTTTCGCGCACCGGTGTGCAGCTCACGCCCAGCAGGCCGGCGCTGGCCAGCCAGGTCTGGCCGTTTTCGTTGTACGCCCAGTGGATGTTGGAGGGGATGTCGAGGGCGAAGCTGCGCGAGGCGCCGGGCAAGGCCCCAGGGGCTTCGGAGGGCACCAGCGGCCACAACCCGGGGGCGATGCGGCCCACCGGACGGTTGGCGGCCTCCAGCGCTTGCAGCCAGCCGCGCAGCCAGCGCTTTTCGCACGCGGCGACCCACACCGTCTGACCCGAGCGGCCCCCGGGCTCCAGGGCAAAGTGCAGTTCGGCCGTGTCGTTCAGCAGGCGGTCTTCGAGCAGGCCGTCGAGCGCGGCGCGCAGCCGCGCCTGGGCCACCTTGGGCAGGGCCACGCGGTGCCAGGACACCGCGCGCGGTGGCAGCACCAGCACCACATCGTCGTTGCGCGGCAGCAGCGCGGCGGCGCACTGGCCATGGTCGGTGATCTGCTGGCCATTGCTGGACACCGCCCAATCGAAGAGAGCGGTGGGCCCCGCGACGGGCGCGGCGGAAAAGTCCGAGGGGGTGACGATCAGCACGGTGACCCAGTCATGCGAAAGTGTTGCAGGGGGCGAGAGTGCACCATTCTAGTTACTCGGCATGACGTTGAGGGGGCCCTGCACAACCCGCGTGGCGGGAATGCGCCACGCTGCCTTATGGCCTGGCGAAACGCTCGCGCCAGTTCACGCGCACGTCCAGGTTGTTGCGCACCACGAGCGACCGTTCTTCAATGACGGTGTTGTCCAGCCGCAGGCGGCCGCGCACCTCGAAATGGTCGCTGCGCACGCCGTGGTACAGGTCGGACAGCTGGCCCTTCAAGTCGGGCACGGCCGCGCTCGCATCGGCCAGGCTCTTGAAGGGCTCGCGATCGCGCGCGGCGACGAGTTGGCGCGCCTGTGCCAGATCCAGGCCGGGCACGCTGGCGGACATCGCCTGTGCGCTGGCCGTGTTGAGGTTGAGGGTGGTGCGGCTGGGCAGCACGGTCACGTGCATCTCCAGCGCGGCCAGGCTGGCGCGGCCGATGCCCAGCCAGCCCAGTTGGGAGAACTTCTTCGGGATCAGGGCGGTGCGCGAGGGCAGCGGGTCGCTCAGCGCCAGCGCCATGGTCGTGCGCAACTCGTTGGCGGCGGCGTTGAGTTCCGAAGTGGGCAGACCCAGGAGTTCATAGAGCCGGGTGAAGCTGCGCAGGTCGGCCTCGGACAGCTCCACCTTGCCTTGCGAGCCGCTGCCCACCGTGCGCACGAGGTTGAGGAAGTTCATGCGCGATTGCATGTCGACCACTTCGCCGGAGAGGAAGGCCGCCAGCACGTTGTCGGTGTTGTTGTTCTTGTCGGCCGCGAGGAAGCTCGAGAGGCGTGCCTCTTCCAAGGGCGTGGCCCAGGGTTCGCCCAGGTGGTCGGCGTTGCCGCTGGTCTGGTTGTCGCGCGCATCCTCGCGCAGGATCAGGCGCGCCCAGTCCAGCGCGCCGGTGAGAATCCAGCCGGCCTGCACGCGCTGTCGCTCGGCCTGCTCGACCTCGGCGGCGCGCCACTGTTGCCACAGGGCGGCGGCCGCGAGCGTGGCCACGAGCGTGACCACCAGCATGGCGAGCAACAGCGCCGCGCCGGCCTGACGCCGCGGTCCGATCCGCTTCACCGGCCGGCCTCCAGGGTCGGGCGCACCCAGTCGCGCACCAGGTTGCCATGCAAGCCTTCGCCCGTGCCCAGCACGAGTTCCAGGCGCACGCCATTGGGCATGCCGCTGGACGCGGGCGTGGTTTCCACCCCCCCGACAGGCTCCTCGTTGCCGGTGGATGACTGCGGATTGCCCCAGGTTTCACCGCGGTGGTAAAACAGCCGCCAGTTGTCGATGCCCAGCAAGGCAATGGCGCTGTCGGTGCCCGGGTTGCCGGTTTGCGAGGGCAGGGCTCCGCGCCCCCATTCGGCCGCCCTTTGCCAGGCGCGCGCCAGTTCATCGCGCCGCAACAGCGGCCCCGATTGCCAGCGCACCCATTGCCCGCTGGCGCTGCTGCTCGACGAAATGATGGGCAGGCCTGCCAGGGCCACGCCGGTCAGGCGTGCCCAGGCGACCACGCGAATGCCGCGGCTGTCCAGGCCGGTCTCTGCGCTGTCGCGCCGCGTCATGCGCAACACCTGGCCGTTGAAGTCCAAGGGGTTCACCTCACCGGTGTCGATCAGGGCATCCAGGTCCGTCGCCCATTGGCCCATCGCCGCCTGCATGCGCAGCAAATCGTCGGCGCGCTGCTGCGTGAGGGTCTGGGTGCGCGTCATGCCGTCCAGCGAGCGCCAGCTCAGCAGTGCCAGCATGGACATGACGACGATCGCCACCAGCAGCTCGATCAGGGTGAAGCCGCGCGAGCGGCGCAGCGGGGGGCGGTCCATCAGTACCGCCCCATGATGGTCGACAGGGTCAACAGGCGCACGCGCGTGCCGTCGACCGCTGCCGCGACCACCGCATCGACCCGCATGAAGTTCGGGTTCGGCGTGGGCAGCACCGAGAGATGCACCTGCATCTCGCGCCCGGCCTGCACACAGGTCGCGTCGCTCTCGCCGGTGCCAGGCAACTGGCGTTGCAGCCGCAGCCGCGTGAGTTCGTTTTCGGCGCAGAGCTGCGCCAGCCATTGGTCGCTTTGCCGCCCTGCGGCGCGCGTCAGCGCACCCGTGGCTTGCAGGCCCGTCGACAAGGTGATGGCGACCACCGCAAGCGCCACCAGCACCTCGATCAGGGTGAAGCCGCGTGACGGGCGTTTCATGGCGGCGGGCCGAGCACGGCAAAAGGCGAAAGCCCATCGGTGCCCAGTGTGATCCTGCGCTCGCCTTGCGCCAGCACGACGCGCTGGGCGGGAATGAGCGGCTCAGGCCCGAGCACCAGCGACTGCGCGCCCGGCGGTTGGATCACGATGGCCTGGGTGTCCTCGTTCAACCAGGCACGGGCGCTGGTGGGCGCGCCTGTGCCCGTTGCCTGGGGCAGTCCGATGAATTCGAAACCCTGGGGCAGGCCGCGCCAGACCACCGGCAAGCCGCTGGTGCGCGATTGTGCGCGCGCCGATTCGAGCATCGCCGACAGCCGCAGGCCTTCGCGCTCCAGCCGCGTGGCTGCGCTGTCGCGCATGGCCAGGCCCACGCCAGCGGTGCCGATGGCGACAATCACCAGCACCACCATCAACTCAAGCAGCGTGAAGCCGCGCGACTTCATGGCCATGGATCGCCTTCAGATCATTGCCAACTGCCGATATCAGCGTCCTTGCCTTCGCCCCCGGCCTGGCCATCGGCGCCGAGCGAGAGCACGTCCACTTCGCCCTTGAGCCCGGGGTTGATGTACTGGTAAGGACGGCCCCATGGGTCGGCGGGCAGCTTGTCCAGGTACGGGCGCCAATTGGGTGGCGTGGGCCCGGCCGATGGCTTGGCGATCAGGGCATTGAGGCCTTGTTCTCCCGTTGGGTAGCGCTGGTTGTCGAGCCGGTACAGCTTGAGCGCCTGCATGAGGTTGTTGACGTCGGTTTTGGCGGCGGTCACGCGGGCGTCGTCGGCGCGGTCCAGCACGTTGGGCACGATCAACGCTGCGAGCACACCGATGATGACCAGCACCACCATGAGCTCGATCAGGGTGAAGCCGCGCTGAACGGTGCGCCAGGCTCGGGAGGTGGAGAGGGGGGGTAGGTGTGGCATGCAATCTCCCGCAAACGGGGCCTGAGATGGCCTTGAAGAACAGGCCGGGAAACACGGTGGTCGATCATAATGCGCGCATGAAGAAGAAGGTTCCCGCGTTCGGACATTCCGGCTTTCTCACGGAAAGCCCAGCGGCACTGATGACCGCTGGGGGCCGTGCGCCCACGGTGGCCGCAGGGCTGTTGTGGCTGGCGGCGGGACTGAGCGCGGGTTACTGGGTGTTGTCGGTCTGGGGCCAGTCGCCGGTCACCCCGGTGTCCGGGACACTGTTGCAGGTGACGGCCGATTCGGCGGCGGTGGCCCGCACGCTGGGCGCGTTGCCCGAGGCCACCGTGGCCAGCGCAGCGCCCGCCGCGCCGCCGCGTTACAACCTGCTGGGCGTGGTGGCGGTGGGCTCGCGAGACGGCGCGGCGCTCATCGCGGTGGACGGCCAGCCGCCGCGCCCCTACCGCGTGGGTGCGCCGCTGGATGGTGGCCTTGTGTTGCAGGCCGTCACGCGGCGCTCGGTTCGGTTGGGCACCGCCCTGGAAGCGCCCACCACGGTGGAGCTGACCTTGCCCGAAGAGGCCAAGCGATCCTGAGGCCCGGGCCGTCTCAACGTTCCAGCAAGGCTTGAGCGGCCAGCAGCAGGGGCCAGGCCATCAAGGCGCCCGTGCCTTGGCCAAGGCGCATGCCCAGATCCAGCAGCGGTTGCGCCTGCAGGTGGATCAGCATCAGACGGTGGCCCAACTCCCCGGAGCGGTGGCTGAACACCAGATAGTCGGCCGCTGCGGGAACCAGGCCTCGCGCCACCAGCGCTGCGGCACCCGCCACATACCCGTCGACCAGGACCACGCGCCGCTCGCTGGCAGCCTGGAGAATGGCCCCCGTCATCATGGCGATCTCGAACCCACCCAGTGCCGCGAGCGAATCCAGCGGACCCAAGGCCTTTCGGTGCCGGCCTGCGGCGGCCGACAGCTTCTCGATCCGTTGCTCCAGCCCGATATCGCTCAGGCTCTCGCCCTGAAAGTCGTCTCGCCCGCAGGCGTCGGCCAGCGGCACGCCGCACAGGCGGGTCAGCAGCAAGGATGCGCTCACGGTGTTGGCCACGCCCACGTCACCGAGCGCGATCACATTGCCAGGCAAGTGGCGCACCACGTCCATGCCGGCATGCAATGCCGAAATGGCCTGCATCTGGGACATGGCAGGCCCGAGCAACTGGTTGCGCGTGCCATAGCCGATCTTGCGCAACAGCAGCGGCACCTTGCGCCGAGCGTCTTCGGGCAGTGCGATGTGCGAGGCCACGCCGGCGTCCACCACCGTCACGTCAAATCCATGCAGTTGCGCCAAGGCGCTCACCGGCGCGGCGCCCAGCAGCAACTGCATCACATGCTCGCAGGTCATGGACTGGGGCAAGTGGGACATGCCTTCGTCAGCGATGCCATGGTCGGCCGCGAATACCACCAATTGCGGCGAGTCAAAGGCCAGCAGATCGAATGGCAGCGGGCTTCCATGCTGGATGCGCGCGAGTTGCAGCACCAGTTGCTCCATGCGCCCCAGCACGTGCTCTGGAAATCCGTCCGGCATGAGGCGCTGGCGCACGGTGTGGTCCAGCATCGTGTCGTGGGTCGGTGTGATGTGGGGCAGCTTGAGTTCGGCCGGCAACTCGGGCACGCGGCGGGTGATCGGCTCGAAGACGGGGTCAAGTGCCATGGTGCGTTCAACTCTTCAGGAACAGGCGATACACCGGATTGTCCGTTTCCTCGACGTACGGGTAACCCAGCGTGTCCAGGAATTTGCCGAACGCCTTGTGGTCCTTCTGCGGAACCTGCAGGCCGACCAGAATGCGCCCGTAGTCGGCACCCTGGTTGCGGTAGTGGAACAGACTGATGTTCCATCCGGGCCGAAGCAGACTGAGAAACTTCAGCAACGCTCCCGGACGCTCGGGAAAGACGAAGCGCAGCAGGCGCTCGTCCTGCGCCAGCGGCGAATGGCCGCCCACCATGTGCCGGATGTGCTCCTTCGCCAACTCGTCGTGCGTGAGGTCCAGCGTTTCGAAACCGTGCTTGATGAGATAACCGGCGATCTTGGCCGACTCGCCCTTGCCATGGGTCGTCAGCCCCACGAACACATGGGCCTGACTGCCATCGTGGATGCGGTAGTTGAACTCGGTCACGTTGCGCGCACCACCCGGCAATTCACCGATCACTTCGCAGAAGCGCCGGAAACTGCCGCGTTCCTCGGGAATCGTGACGGCAAACAGCGCCTCGCGCTCCTCGCCCACCTCGGCGCGTTCGGCGACGAAGCGCAGCCGGTCGAAATTCATGTTGGCGCCGCACAGAATCGCGGCATAGGTCTCCCCGCGTGTTTTGTGTGTGGCGACGTACTGCTTGATGGCCGCTACCGCCAGCGCGCCGGACGGCTCGACAATGCTGCGCGTGTCCACGAACACATCCTTGATGGCGGCACACACCGCGTCGGTATCGACGGAGATGAATTCGTCGACCAGATCCCGCGCGATGCGGAAGGTTTCTTCACCCACGAGCTTGACGGCAGTGCCATCGGCAAACAGTCCCACGTCGGGCAGCGTCACGCGCGCACCGCCCTGCACCGACTGGAGCATGGCGTCCGAGTCGTGGGTCTGAACGCCGATGACCTTGATCTCGGGGCGGACCGCCTTGATGTAGTTGGCCACGCCGGCGATCAGGCCACCGCCGCCGATGGCCACGAACACGGCGTCGAGATGGTCGGAGCCCAGGCTCTGGAGCTGGCGCAGAATCTCCATCGCGATCGTGCCCTGGCCGGCGATCACATCCGGATCGTCGAAGGGATGCACGAACGTGAGGCCCTGCTTTTTTTGCAGGGTCAGCGAATGGGTGTAGGCGTCGGAATAGCTTTCGCCATGCAGCACCACTTCGCCGCCAAATCCGCGCACCGCATCGACCTTCACCTGGGGCGTGGTGGTCGGCATCACGACCACCGCTCGCGTGCCCAGCTTGCGTGCACCGAGCGCGACACCTTGGGCGTGATTGCCGGCAGAGGCGCAGATCACGCCCTTTTTCAATTGTTCGGGAGACAGGTGCGCCATCTTGTTATAGGCACCCCGCAGCTTGAAGCTGAAGACCGGTTGCTGGTCTTCGCGCTTGAGCAACACCGTGTTGCGCAGGCGGCGGCTGAGGTCCGTCGCGGTTTCCAGTGGGGACTCCACTGCGACGTCATACACCCGCGCAGTCAGAATCTTTTTCAGGTAGTCGGATGGCCCCATTTGGGTGAGCGGCGATGCACTCGTTGATTGACGTTGTGATGGGGGACGGGCAGACGTTGATGGCATGTTGATCCTCGGCGCACATCATATCGAGGGCGAAAAAAAGCCCGGTCTGGCAGAACCGGACCGGGCTTAAATCCACCCGTGGAGGGTAGAGGAGACAACCGAAAATACAATGACGCGAGTATAGCGCGTTCATGCTGCATCGCAACAATGTGAGCAGCATTTCTATGATTTTTAGAGCGCCTGCCCCAAATCCGTTGCTTATTTCACACGACAGGACACACCATGGAATGCACCGTCACCTGGACCGGCTCGGCCGGCACCCGCTCGCAAATGGGCTTCATTGCCGAGACGGGGACGGGCCACGTGATCGCCATGGATGGCGCGCCCGATGCCGTCAAACCTGAGAATGGCGGTGCCAACCTGGCGCCCCGCCCCATGGAAACCGTGCTGGCTGGCACGGGCGGATGTACCGCTTACGACGTGGTCCTCATCCTCAAACGTGGCCGGCACGACGTGCGGGCTTGCTCAGTCAAGCTGACCACCGAGCGCGCGCAGACGGATCCCAAAGTGTTCACCAAGATTCACATGCACTTCAGCGTCACGGGCAAGCGCATTCCGAATGCGGCTGTGGAACGCGCCATTGTCATGAGCCACGACAAATACTGCTCGGCCAGCATCATGCTCGGGAAAACCGCCGACATCACCACCAGTTTCGAATTGCTCGAAGCCTGATGGCCCTTGTTGAGCGTGCCGCTCAGATGCGGTGCGCCACGGTCGTCATGACCTTCGCGGCCAGGCGCATCAGGGCCTTCGCGGCGCGTGGCAGCTCCACTGCGCCTGCGTGCTGGGCCTCGCGTGCATGTCGGGCTTCGTCGTCCTTCATCTGCGCCACGATCGCCCGAGAGGCTTGATCCGTGGCTGGCAGGCGGTCCATGTGGCTTGCGAGGTGTGCCTCCACCTGGCGCTCGGTTTCCACGACAAAACCGAGGCTTACGCCTGTTCCCAGGCGCCCCGCCGCCAAACCCAAGCCGAACGCGCCGGCATACCAGAGCGGGTTGAGCAGCGAAGGCCGCGCGCCGAGCTCCTTGAGACGCGTCTCTGTCCATGCCAGGTGATCGGTCTCCTCGCGCCCAGCGGCCTCCAATTGCAAGGCCAGAGCCTCATCGGGTGCTTTGCCCGAGCCGCGCGGCCAACGCGCTGCGAGCGCTTGCGCGGTGTACAGCGCCTGCGCGCACACCTCCCCGACGTGGTTGACGCGCATCAACGCCCCCGAAAGTTGTTTTTCGCTCGCACTGAGCTCAGCATCGGTGGCCCGCTCCGGTAGTGTGGGGCAGCCACGAGAAGCTTTCGGACTCACGAACAAGGTACGAAGTGCCGCATCGGCGGTGATCAACAAAACATCGGTCGGTGTGCGCATGGCAATGCAAGCTCAAGAATTCGTCGAATGCCATCCTGCCACGGTTTGTCTGAAGACCGGTCGTTGGGTTCGTTGGGGTACAGGATGTTTGGACGTCCGGGTAAACACCGACTTCGTGGCAGGCGTGCAACGGATGCACCGTTGTAACGGCGCAAATACATCCATCAACATGGCGTATGGGGAAACTTTCTGATGCAATTGGCGCAGCTTCCTGAACGGAAGTTGGCTCGTCGGCCAAGACCTGCGGCCCTCATCAACCCTTGGAGAAAACTTCCATGAAAAAGACCCTGATCGCTTTGGCCGCCGTGGCAGCCACCAGCGCCGCATTCGCACAATCCTCCGTGACCCTGAGCGGCACCGTTGACGTCGGCCTCGAAGACCGTGGCGGCCAAGTCAGCCCGCTGGAAATGACTTCCAGCCGCCTCGGCACCAGCCACTGGGCAGTGTCTGGTACGGAAGACCTGGGTGGTGGTCTTAAGGCTATCTTCAAAATTGCGACCTCTTTCGACGCCAGCACTGGCACCACTGCGGGCAACGTTTTGGGTAACAACGACATGTGGGTGGGCCTGCAAGGTGGTTTCGGTACCCTGAAGCTGGGCCGTTCTTTCAACCCCACCTTCAACCTGGCCTTGACCGCGAACAGCACCAAGGGCGTGACTGGCTACCAAACGCGTAGCAACACCCTGTTCACCAACGGCGTGTACGTGGACAACCAAATTCTGTACACGACGCCGAACTTTGGTGGTTTCAGCGGACAGATTTCCTACGCGCCTTCTGAAGCTGCTGGTGTGAACGCACACCGTGGTTTTGGTGTTTCGTACGCCAATGGTCCTCTGGCTGTGAACTTCGCTTACTCGAAGAATGTGGGTCAGGTAGCCCCTGGCATCACGTCTTTGCGTCTGCTTGCTGCTTCGTACAACTTCGGCCCAGCCAAGCTGCTCTTCTCGTATAACGACCGCGCCAATGTGGCGTCGGATGCCGACAACGACTGGGCATTGGGCGTGACCGCTCCTGTCGGCCCCGGCGAATTGTGGGCTTCTTATGACCGTAGCGAAGCTGGTGCAGGCACCACCCGTGTGATCCACGGTGGCTACAAGTACTTCCTGAGCAAGCGCACTACGGCCTATGTGAACATCGGCAACAAGAAGAATGCTCAGCAAGGCTTTAACGGTTCGCCAGTTGGCAAGGCCATCACCGGCTGGGGCGTGGGTCTGGCCCACAACTTCTGATCTTACGCTGGCCTAGTGCCAGCAGCTTGATCAGCGGCAAAGCCGCCTGTTCGCAAGAACAGGCGGCTTTTTTCTTTCAAGCGACGTGTTCTTGAATGCGCCGGGCGGGTATGAACTTGTTGCACCACGGCAACGAACGCTGCAAAGTCTGCGCCCTTTTTTGGGGCTTACCCTAGGTTTCCCGGTCTTTCCCCCTAACATCCAACTGTCAGTTTTTTCTAACTTGTGGTGTGTCACCGCAATATTCTTAAGGAAGTAACCATGAAAAAATCCCTGATTGCACTGGCAATTCTCGGCTCCGTGGCCGGTGTGGCCCAGGCCCAGTCCAGCGTGACGCTGTATGGTCTGGCAGACGTGTGGGTCGGCCGTCAAAAGATTGACTTTCCTGGCGTGGGCTCCACGTCGGTGACGGGCGTGAATTCTGGCGGTTTGGCCACCAGCCGTTTCGGCCTTCAAGGCACGGAAGACCTGGGTGGTGGTTTGAAGGCCATCTTCAAGCTGGAGCAAGGTTTCAACGCCGACACCGGTACCGCGCAAGTGGGCGGCACCGCTTTCGAGCGCCAGTCCTGGGTCGGTCTGGAAGGTGGCTTCGGTACCGTTCAGTTCGGTAACATCTGGTCGGCTTTCGACGATGTGTACGCCATCGGCAATTCGGTGTTTGACTCGCTGGCGTTCTCGCCTTCCTATGGCACGCTGAGCGTGGCCGCCTATGTGGACAAGCCGCGCAACGGCATGCGCTACACCTCGCCGAGCTTCGGTGGCGTGAGCTTTGCCGTGTCGCACAGCCTGGATGAAGTGGCTGGCGTGAGCAACGATCAAACCGACTTCAATGTGCAATATGCCGGCGGCCCGCTGACCGTGGCTTTCGCTTACCAGCTGCTCAATGACGCTGTTGCCGTTGGTACCGACGCCAAGGCCATGTACCTGACGGGTTCGTACGACTTTGGCGTTGCCGTGCTGAAGGGTGGCGTGGGTCAAACCCGCAACTTCTTCGACACGAAGACCAAAGACTGGCAAATCGGCGCGGACTTCCCGCTGTCTTCTGCTCTGACGCTGTCGACGGGCTATGCCCGCTCCAAGGATGAGCCGACCGACTTCAAGCGCACGGCCTTCTCGGTGGGTGCTTTGTACACCCTGTCCAAGCGCACGGCGACTTATGCCGGCTTCAAGCGCCAAAAGGGTGAAGACGCTGCCGGCACCACGACCGCTCGCGTCACCACCTTCGGTGTTGGCCTGCAACACAAGTTCTGATCTCCGTACCTCGGAATACCGATCAGCAAAAAGCCACCCGGCATGCCGGGTGGCTTTTTTTCGTTGTGCGCCCAGCATGGGCGCACTTCTGCGGGTGCAAGTCCCGCCCCGAGTTGGTCACGGCGAGTGAAGCGAAGCGCAACCGATGGCTATGCCGGAGTGAGAAGTCAGCAGAGGCCGTAGTAGCGCGAGCCGGGGTCGATGAGGCCAGAAGGCGAGCACGAAGGGCCGAACGAGAGTGAGTGACCCAAGGACACGAGGGATGCCAAAGGCCATGCGTCAGATGCCGGAGCGATCCGGGCGGGTGGGCGTAGCGCACGGTGAAGCCGTGGGCGATCCCATCAGCGACGAAGCCCGAGGCCCGCCTCGTGAGCACCGGGGCGCGGCCAAGAGCGTGGTGGCAAGCGCACGGGCGCGCAAGGCCATGGACGACCTCAAGGCCCGCATCCGACAGCACACGCGCCGCTCGGGCGGACGCAGCCTGGAGCAGGTAGTGGAGAAGTTGAGGCCCTATCTGCTCGGCTGGGGGGCGTACTTCGGGGTGGCGCAGACGCTCAAGGTCTGGCGTGAGCTGGACAAGTGGATGCGCCACCGATTGAGGGCGGTCCAGCTCAGGCATTGGAAGCGGGGCGCGAAGATCTACCGAGAACTCAAGGCACGCGGGGTGACGCACGACGTTGCAAAGCAGGTGGCGGCCAATGGCCGGCGCTGGTGGCGCAACAGTGCCGAGCTGCTCAACAGCGTGCAGACCATCGCCTGGTTCGATCAACTGGGATTGCCCAGTCTCTCATGACCTCAAGCTCTCGAACCGCCCGGTGCGGATCCGCATGCCGGGTGGTGTGGCAGGGGTGCAGCCTATAAAGGCTGCCCCCTATGCCGATCGTCTGCGACCGCTTTACTTGGTTTTCTTGTCGCTCGGTGTTGCGGCCGTCGGCTTGAACGCTTCGCCATTCACCGTCAACCCCTCCGCCGACAATTTAACCGCGCGCTTGTCGCCAATGCCCGGTACGCGCTGGATCAGATCACCCCAGTTCTTGAACGGCGCCGACTTGCGCGCCTCCAGAATCTTGGTGGATGTGCCCGGCCCGATGCCTTTGATGCTGTCAAGATCGGACACCGTGGCGGTGTTGATGTCGACGGCGGCAAAGCTGGCGGCGGCGAACAGTGACAGCAGGCAAACTAGCGTTTTCTTGAACATGGATTCCTCCGTTGAAACGTTTGTGATGCCATGGGCAGCCTGTTCAATGACCGTCCATGGTCGAAGCCAACCATCGGCCTCGGTCGGCATTGAAGCCTAAGGAATCGGGGTGTATTGAAGTTTGGTGACAAAGGTGTTGGTTCAATCGCGGTTGAGTCCGGATGTGAGGCGTGTTTGAAGAATCTGAAAAGAAGAGTGATCTTTCTGGTCAGCCTGGTTTTCACGGGCGTGGCGTTGATGGGGTGCACTGCGTGGTCTCCGGCGCCGGGCGATGACCCGGCTGAGGATGGAGCAGAGCCCCGCGAGAGGCAGGCTTCGATGGGCGCGCGGTCTGAGGTGCTGGCAGCGGCAAGCCGCCTGTTCTCCACGCCTGCTTCTGAGGTGCCCTGGGAGTCGGTCCGCTTCCCGGGCAAGCGGACTACCGCGTTCGAATCGGTGCAGGTCGCCGGCCGGCCGGCGTTGCGTGTGCGGGCGAACAGCTCCGTCAGCATTCTGCGGCAGCGGTTCGAGCCGTCGCTGGCATCGGTGGGCCGAGTGTCCCTGTCCTGGCGGGTCGATGGCATTCCCCAGGATGCCGACCTGTCGCTTTCCGGCAAGGCGGATTCTCCGGTACGGGTGGTGCTTTCCTTCGAGGGGGACCGTTCGCGCTGGACGCCCAGGAACCACCGTCTCTCTGAAATGAGCCGCTTGGTGACGGGTGAGGAGTTGCCGTACGCCTCGCTGGTTTACGTGTGGAGCGCCAAGGACGCGCCGGGCACCGTTGTGGTGAATCCGCGCACGGACCGCATCCGGAAAGTGGTGCTCGACAGCGGGGTGGCCCATCTGGGGCAATGGCGCGATCACGTGCGCGATGTGCGGGCCGACTTTCGCTTGGCCTTCGGCGAAGATCCGGGCCCGCTTCGCATGGTGGCGGTGATGACGGACACGGACAACACCGGGAGCCAGCTCACGGCATGGTATGGCGCGCTGACGCTTGAACGCGCCCGCGACTGAGAGGTGGTCACGGGCTTCCGTCTGTGGCCCTGTCCTTCCTGTGGCGGGCGAACACCGGCGCAAGCAAACGGATGAGGCAGCTTCGGGTTAGTCCCGTGCATCAGCGGGAACGTTTGTTGCATAGTGGCGGGATGTTCATTTTATTTAGGTGTCAACCAATGAGGCTCCCACTTGCAGTCCTGTGTGCGGCGACGGTCTTTGGTGTCAGTGCGCATGCCAACACCTTCAAATGGACCAGCGCGAGCGATATACCCACCTGGGACATCCACTCCCAGAACAACGCCTTGGGCAACGGCGTGCACGCCTCGGTGTACGAGTCGCTCGTGTACTACAACAGCCGCACGTTCAAGCCCGAGCCGGTGCTGGCCACGGCCTGGAAACAGATGACGCCCACGCAGCTGCGGCTGAACCTGCGCACGGGTGTGAAGTTCCATGACGGGGGCGCCTTCTCCGCCGATGACGCGGTGTTTTCCATCCAGCGGGCCATGGCGAAGACGTCCAACTTCGGCATCTACGCACAGGGTATCGAGCGCGTGGTGAAGGTGGATGCCAACACCATCGATATCTTCACCACCGATCCCAACCCGGTGCTGCTCAACCAGCTCACTGAGTTGCGCATGATGAGCAAGGCTTGGGCAGAAAAGAACAACTCGACGTCGCCGAAGGACATCAAGACGCAGGACGAGAACTTCGCGCACCGCAACGCCAACGGCACCGGGCCCTTCGTGCTCAAGGAATGGCAGCCCGACCAAAAGCTCGTGCTGGCGAAGAATCCCAACTGGTGGGGCAAGGCCGAAGGCAACGTCACCGAGATCGTCTATACGCCGGTGAAGGCAGTGGCCACGCGCATGGCGGCGTTGCTGTCGGGCGAGGTCGATTTCGTGCTCGACCCGAGCCCGCAGGACTTGCCCCGCGTGCGCTCCAATCCTTCGCTCAAGGTGATCGATGGCATCGAGAACCGCACGATCTTCTTTGGCATGGACCAGTTCCGCAACGAACTGCCGGGCAGCAACATCAAGGGCAAGAATCCGCTGAAGGATCAGCGTGTGCGCAAAGCGCTGTACCAGGGTATCGACATGGACACCATCACGCGCGTGAGCTTGCGTGGACTGGGGCAGGCCACTGGCGCGCTGGTGGCGCCGCAGGTGAACGGGTGGACGCAGGCCGTGCACAAGCGCTATCCGTACAACGTCGAGGCCGCGAAGAAGCTGTTGGCCGATGCGGGTTACAAGGATGGGTTCGAGGTGGACTTCGCCTGCCCCAACAACCGCTACATCAACGACGAGGCGATCTGCCAGGCGGTCACGGCGATGTGGGCGCGCATCGGCGTCAAAGCCAAGCTGCGCACGCTGCCGCTGGTGACGTACTTTCCCATGATCCAGCGCTACGAAGCCAGCATCTACATGCTGGGTTGGGGGGTGCCGACGTTTGATGCGCTCTACAGCCTGCAATCGCTGGTGCGCTCGGTGGGTGCGGGCGGCGACGGCAATTACAACGTCGGCCGCTACAGCAACCCGCAGATGGACGCGTTGGTGGAGCGGACCAAGAAGGAAACCGACCTGAAGCTGCGCACCGAACTGCTGACCAAAGCGCTTGCCCTGCAGAACGAGGATGTGGCGCACATTCCCCTGCACAACCAGGTCATCCCCTGGGCGATGAAGAAGAACGTCACGGTGGTGCACCGCGCGGACAATCGCCTGGACTGGCGCCTGATCAAGGTAAACTGATTTTCAACGGTCGGTTGAGGGTCGCGCACCGCAGGGGGCGACCCTCTCTTCATTTCTCGCACGATGTTCGCATTCATTCTTCGGCGATTGGCGCAAGCGGTGGTCGTGATGGTCAGCGTGGCGCTGATCGCGTTCATGTTGTTCCAGTATGTGGGGGATCCGGTGGTATTCCTGCTCGGGCAGGACGCGACGCCCGAGCAGATCCGCGCGCTGCGCGCCGACCTGGGGCTCGACCAGCCGTTCTTCATCCAGTTCTGGCATTTCCTTTTGAATGCGGTACAGGGCGAATTTGGGTTGTCGCTGCGCCAGGGTGCGAAGGTGTCGCGGCTGATCGCCGAACGATTCCCGGCCACGTTGGAGCTGTCGCTGGTGGCAGCCCTGCTGGCCTTGCTGATCGGCATTCCCATGGGCGTTTACGCGGCATTGCGCCGGGGTTCGTTCATGAGTCAGGTCTTCATGACCGTGTCCTTGTTGGGTGTGTCGTTGCCCACTTTCCTTATCGGCATTCTGTTGATCTTGCTGTTTGCGGTGACGCTGGGTTGGTTCCCGAGTTTCGGCCGTGGTGAGGTGACACCGCTGGGCTGGTGGAGCACCGGTTTGTTGACGGCCAAGGGCTGGCACCACATCACCTTGCCGGCGATCACGCTCGCCATCTTCCAGCTCACGTTGATCATGCGGCTGGTGCGCGCCGAAATGCTGGAGGTGCTGCGCACCGACTACATCAAGTTCGCGCGTGCTCGGGGGCTCACCAACCGCGCCGTGCATTTCGGCCATGCGCTGAAGAACACGCTGGTGCCGGTGATGACCATCACCGGCTTGCAACTGGGCGGCTTGATCGCCTTTGCCATCATCACCGAGACCGTGTTCCAGTGGCCCGGCATGGGGCTGTTGTTCATCCAGGCGGTGACGTTCGCCGACATCCCCGTGATGGCCGCCTACCTCTGCCTGATCGCGCTGATCTTCGTGGTCATCAACCTGATCGTCGATCTGCTGTACTTCGCTGTCGACCCGCGCCTTCGCGCGGAGAAGGCCGGTGGCCACTGATGACCCTACCGTCTCGCATCAAGGCACATGGCCGCGCGTTCTCGCACATCGCGGCTTTCCATCCCGAACTCACGGCCTTGCGCCGCGACCTGCACGCCCATCCGGAGTTGGGTTTCGAAGAGCATTACACCGCGCAGCGCGTGGTCGAGTCGCTCAAGGTGTGCGGTGTCGACGAGATCCACACCGGCATCGGCAAGACGGGCGTGGTGGGGGTGATCCGTGGGCGCAGCAACACCAGCGGTCGCATGATCGGCCTGCGCGCGGACATGGACGCGCTGCCCATGACCGAGCACAACGACGTTGCCTGGAAATCCGCCCGCCCGGGCATGATGCACGGTTGCGGCCACGACGGGCACACCACCATGCTGGTGGGTGCCGCCCGTTACCTTGCGGAAACGCGCCAGTTCGACGGCACTGCGGTGCTGATCTTCCAGCCGGGTGAAGAAGGCTTTGCGGGCGCCAAGGCCATGATCGAAGATGGGCTGTTCGAGCGCTTCCCGGTGCAGTCCGTCTTCGGCATGCACAACTGGCCGCAGATGCGTCCGGGCACCGTGGGCATCAATCCCGGCCCGATGATGGCGTCCGCGGACCGCATCACCATCGAGATCACGGGCAAGGGAGGCCATGGCGCGCACCCGTACCAGACCGTGGACCCGGTGCTGGCCGCGGCCCACATCATCACCGCGGTGCAGAGCATCGTCGCGCGCAACGTGCGCGCGATCGACAGCGCGGTGATCAGCCTGTGCGCCATGCACGCCGGCGACATGGGTGCGTTCAGCGTGATCCCGAGCAAGGCGACCTTGGTGGGCACGGTGCGCACCTTCAACCCCGAGGTGCAGGCCATGGTGGAGAGGCGCCTGCAGGAAGTGTGCTCGGGCGTGGCGCTGGGCCTGGGCGCAACGGCCCATGTGAACTACGAGCGCATCTACCCCGCCACCATCAACACGCGCGACGAAGCCCGCTTCGCCGCGGATGTGGCGCAGAAGCTGGTGGGCCACGAACACGTGGACCGCAACATGGACCCGAGCATGGGGGCGGAAGATTTTTCCTTCATGCTGCAAGTCAAACCCGGCGCGTACCTGCGGCTGGGGCAGGGCGCCGAGAACGGCATGGGCAGCTGTGTGCTGCACAACAACCGTTACGACTTCAACGACGAGGTGCTGCCGCTTGGCGCAGCCTTGCACGCCAGCCTGGTGGAGCAGGGCATGCCGCTGGCGGGCGACGCGCACGCCGGCCACACCCGAAACCATTCCACAACTGCACACACATCGAGGAGCGAGGCATGAAGAGCATCCGGACAACGTGGGCGACCACACTGGTCACCACCGCCATGATCGCCATGGGCAGCGCCTCGGCGCAGACGATCCGCATCGGCAACCAGGGCGATGCCTTGTCGATGGATCCGCATTCGCTCAACGAATCGCTGCAGCTCAGCGTGACGAACAACGTGTACGAGCCACTGGTGGGACGCGACAAGAATCTCAAACTCGTGCCCGCGCTGGCCACCAGTTGGAAGCAGACCTCGCCGAACGTGTGGCGCTTCGAGTTGCGCAAGGGCGTGAAATTCCACGACGGCGCTCCTTTCACGGCCGATGACGTGCTGTTCACCTTCGCGCGCGCCTCCGGCGAGGGCTCGGACATGAAGAGCTATACCAACGACGTGAAGGAAGTCCGCAAGGTGAACGACTTCGCCGTCGAGGTCGAGACCAAGGGTCCGTTCCCCATCCTGCCCGACGTGCTCTCGCTGTTGTTCATCATGAACAAGAAGTGGGCCGAGGACAACCAGGCCACGCGCCCGGTCGATCGCCGCAAGGGCATCGAGAACGCGGCCTCGTTCCGCGCCAACGGCACCGGGCCGTTCCGCCTGCGCGAGCGCCAGCCCAACGTCAGGACAAGCTTTGTGCGCAACGGCAGCTACTGGGGCAAGATCGAGGGCAATGTGCTCAATGTGGAGTACACGCCGATTGGCAACGACGCCACGCGCGTGGCCGCGCTGTTGTCGGGCCAGGTGGACGTGATCGAGCCCGTGCCGCTGCAGGACGTCGCGCGCATCAATGCCACGGGCAAGACCAAGGTGATGCAAGGGCCCGAATTGCGCACGATTTTCCTGGGCATGGACCAGAAGCGCGATGAGTTGCTGTATTCGAACGTCAAGGGCAAGAACCCGTTCAAGGACAAGCGCGTGCGCCAGGCGTTCTACCAGGCCATCGACATCAACACCATCCAGCGCGTGGTGATGCGCGGGGCCTCCAAGCCCATGGCCTTGATGGTGGGTCCCGGCATCAACGGATACAACGACGCGGTGAACAAGCGATTGCCATACGACCCGGAGGCGGCCAAGAAGCTGCTCGCGGAGGCCGGCTATCCGAGCGGCTTCGAGGTCACGCTGAACTGCCCCAACGACCGTTACGTGAACGATGGCGACATTTGCCAGGCGGTGGCGGCCAACCTCGCGCGCGTGGGTGTGAAGATTAATTTACAGGCTGAGACCAAGGGCACCTATTTCCCCAAGGTCCTGCGGCGCGACACCAGCTTCTACATGCTCGGCTGGACGCCGGGTACCTACGACTCGCACAACGCGTTGAACGCGCTGATGCGCTGTGTGGACGACAAAGGCAGCGGCCAGTTCAACCTGGGGGCGTACTGCAACCCGAAGGTCGACGAGTTGACGGTGAGGATCCAGTCCGAAACCGACAAGGCCAAGCGCGACGCCATGATTGCTGAGGCCTTCAAACTGCACACCGACGACATCGGCCATCTCCCGCTGCACCAGCAGGCCTTGGCCTGGGGTGTTTCCAACAACGTGGAACTGGTGCAGCTCGCCGACAACTTCATGCCGTTCCGCTTCATGTCCGTGAAGTCGCCGAAGTAAGGCCATGCTGGCGTGCCACCAAGAGGCTAGGCGTCTCGTGGCCACTCCGCGGACAACAAGGTTCCCCACGTGATCAGCCTCATCAAAAGAGGGCTCGACAGCGATGTCGGCCACAGCTTTCGCTCATCTCCCACTGCCATCGTGGCGGCGGCCATTGCCATCGTTTGCGTGTTCTGCGCGGTGTTCGCGCCGTGGGTGGCACCACACAATCCGTTCGACCTCGCCACGCTCGAACTCTCCAACGCGCGCCTGCCGCCCGCCTGGCATCCTGAAGGTTCGAGCAATTTCCTGCTGGGCACCGACGACCAGGGCCGCGACATTCTCTCCGCGTTGATGTACGGCGCGCGCATCTCGCTCGCGGTGGGCTTGGCGTCGGTGCTGCTGTCGGTGGTGATCGGGGTGACGTTCGGTTTGCTGGCCGGTTTTCTCGGTGGCTGGATAGACGGCTTTCTCATGCGCTTGTGCGACGTCATGCTGTCCTTTCCCGCCATCCTCGTCGCGCTGCTGATCGCGGGCGTGGGCCGCGCCCTGTTTCCCAATGCGCACGAAGCACTGGCCTTTGGTGTGCTCATCATTTCCATCACGCTCACGGGCTGGGTGCAGTACGCGCGCACGGTGCGCGGCTCCACGCTGGTGGAGCGCAACAAGGAGTACGTGCAGGCCGCGCGCGTGACCGGCGTGGCACCGCTGCACATCATGCGCAGCCATGTGTTGCCCAACGTGATGGGGCCGGTGCTGGTGCTCGCCACCATCCAGGTGGCCACGGCCATCATCACCGAGGCCACCTTGTCCTTTCTGGGGGTGGGCGCGCCGCCCACCTCGCCGTCGCTGGGCACGCTGATCCGCGTGGGCAACGATTACCTGTTTTCCGGCGAATGGTGGATCACCATTTTTCCGGGCGCCATGCTGGTGCTGATCGCATTGAGCGTGAACCTGCTGGGTGACTGGCTGCGCGACGCATTGAACCCACGACTGCGCTGAACATGAGCCTGCTTCAAGTCAAGAACCTGGTTGTCGAATTTCCGAACCGCCGCGGCACGCTGCGCGCGCTGGACGACGTGTCTTTCGACATTGCTCCGGGCGAGATCCTCGGCGTGGTGGGCGAGTCGGGTGCGGGCAAGTCGCTCACGGGTGCGTCCATCATCGGCTTGCTCGAACCGCCGGGGCGCGTGGCCTCGGGTGAGATCCTGCTGCAGGGCAAACGCATCGACAACTTGCCGTACGACCAGATGCGCAAGGTGCGCGGCCGCCAGATCGGTGCGATCTTCCAGGACCCTCTGACCTCGCTCAACCCCTTGTACTCGGTGGGCCGCCAGCTCATCGAGACCATCACCACGCACCTTCCCGTGAGCCAGGCCGAAGCGCGGCGGCGCGCCATCGACCTGCTCAAGGACACCGGCATTCCGGCGGCGGATCAGCGCATCGACCATTTCCCGCATCAGTTCTCCGGCGGCATGCGCCAGCGTGTCGTGATCGCGCTCGCGCTGGCGGCCGAGCCACAGCTCATCGTGGCCGACGAACCTACCACCGCGCTCGATGTCTCCATCCAGGCACAGATCATCACGCTGCTCAAGACCATCTGCAAACAGCGCGGCGCGGCCGTGATGCTGATCACGCACGACATGGGCGTGATCGCCGAAACCTGCGACCGCGTGGCCGTGATGTACGCCGGGCGCATCGCGGAGATCGGCCCGGTGCACCAGGTCATCAACCAGCCCGCTCACCCCTACACCGCAGGCTTGATGGACTGCATTCCCGACATGGCCCAGGACCGCGAACGTTTGCACCAGATCGATGGCGCGATGCCACGGCTCAATGCCATACCCGCGGGTTGTGCCTACAACCCACGTTGCCCACGCGTGTTCGACCGTTGCCATGTGCAGCGCCCCGAACTGTTGCCCGCCGGCGCCACGCGCGCGGCCTGCTGGTTGCATGGCCAAGGTCAGGCGGTAGTCCCATGAGCGCCGACATGATCGAAAAGGCCGTGCAGGCACAACTGGCGCGCGAGCGCCAATCCGCGCCTACCGCGCCTACTGCGCCCACATTGCCCGAATCCCCTCTCCCGGAAGTGGCTGTTCAGCCCGTGCTCGTGCGGGCCACCGATCTCGCCAAGACCTTCGACGTGTCCGCACCCTGGCTCAACCGGGTCCTGGAACGCAAGCCGCGTCAGTTGCTGCGGGCCGTGGACGGCGTGTCGTTCGATATTCCCCGCGGTCAGACGCTGGCCCTGGTGGGAGAGTCGGGGTGTGGCAAGAGCACCGTGGCGCGGCTGCTGGTGGGGCTCTACGAACCCACGCGCGGGGGCTTCGAGTTCGATGGGCAGGATGCACATGCCGCGTTCAAGAGGCCCGAAGGCCGCAAGCTGCGCCGCCGCATCCAGATGATCTTCCAGGACCCGTATGCGAGCCTGAACCCGCGTTGGCGCGTCGAGGACATCATTGCCGAGCCTTTGCGCGAGCATGAGATTGAAACCGACCCCGCCGCCTTGCGCGCGCGTGTCGACGACTTGCTCCGATCGGTGGGGCTCTCGCCACAGGACCGTGTGAAGTATCCGCACCAGTTCTCCGGCGGTCAGCGCCAGCGCATTTCGATCGCGCGCGCTTTGGCCACGCAGCCCGAGTTCCTGGTGTGCGACGAACCCACGTCGGCGCTGGATGTGAGCGTGCAGGCGCAGGTGCTCAACATCATGAAGGACCTGCAGCGTGAGCGCGGGTTGACGTATCTCTTCATCAGCCACAACCTGGCCGTGGTGCGGCATGTGAGCGATCAGGTGGGTGTGATGTACCTGGGGCGGTTGGTGGAACTGGCGCCCAAGCATCACTTGTTCGCGCGGCCGCGCCATCCGTACACGCGCATGCTGCTCGATGCGATTCCGAAGATGCACGACACCGGCAAGGCGCGCACGCCCGTCTCGGGCGAAGTGCCCAATCCGTTGAACCCGCCGAGTGGTTGCGCCTTCAATCCCCGCTGCCCGCATGCGAACGATCGCTGTCGCGCCGAGCGGCCCCATCTGTTGGATATCGAGGGCATTCGCATCGCGTGCCATGCGGTGGAAGAAGGGCGAATCTGAGCGCGAAGCTCTCCCATTTGGCAGATGGTGGGGAGCAATCAGGTGGCCTACGCTTCTGAGCAGGAGAGGCCTGGTTTGAGACACCCCGTCGGGTGACGCCACTGGCCTACCTGATGAGGAGTGCATCATGGTCAAGCACCGGTGGTGGATGGCTCTGGCGTGGTTACCGCTCGGTTTCTGGGCGCACGCCAACGAAGCCGCAAGGCCCGTGGTCAAGGTGGGCGATGTGGCCACCTATGTGGTCAACATGCGGGGCGACAAGCGCACCGTGGAAGAGGTGGTGACCGTTCTGGAGGTCACCGGTGCGCAAATCCGATCGCAGTTTGCGCGGCCGGATCGAACTGCCGAGGGCCTGACAACCCGCGAGTGGGGGCTGGTGGTCAGTGCCGCCAGCAACACGCGTTTCGACCCTCCCATCCAGAGTCTGAAATTCCCTTTGACGGTGGGCGAGGCCTGGACCTCCAAGTACGTCGGCACTGGCACCAACCAATCTCAGGCCCGAGGCGATCTTGAATTCAAGGTGGCGGCCACCGAAAAGGTCCAGACGCCGGCCGGAGAGTTCGACACCTTTCGCATAGAGTCCAAAGGCTGGGTAACCGGCATCACCTGGCAGGGTGTGGTGCAGGTGAGGCAGACCTTCTGGTACGCACCGTCCATCAGCCGCTACGTGAAGACCGAGTTCCAGGATTGGCGCAATGGGCGTTTGTGGACCGACAACTTGACCGAGTTGAAGTCGTTCAAGCCCGCACCCTGAGGTATGCCGCCGCTACGCGTACCGCTTGCTCTTCAGGTTGTTCTTCATTTCCTTGAGCAAGGGCTGCAGCTTCGTGCCGCCGATGCGCAGCGCGACACAGGTGGCGACGATGTCGATCACCATCAGGTGCATCAGGCGCGAGGTCATCGGGCTGTAGCGGTCGTAGCCTTCGGGGTGGTCGGCCGAGAGGTGGATGTGCCCGGTCTGCGCCAGCGGTGAACCGCTGGTGGTGATCACGATGACAGTGGCACCGTGTTTGCGTGCGATGTCGGCCGCGTCCATCAGGTCGCGGGTGCGGCCCGAGTTGGAGATGATCACCACGCAGTCGCCGGGTCCGAGCAGCGAGGCGCTCATGACCTGCATGTGACCGTCGCTGTAGGCAATGGCGTTGATGCCCAGGCGGAAGAACTTGTGCTGCGCGTCCTGCGCCACGATGCCCGAATTGCCCGCGCCGTAGAACTCGATGCGTCCTCGGTTCTTGTAGGTGGCGACCAGCGCATCCACTGCCTTCTCGACCGCGTGGCTCGACGCGTCGTTGCGGTACTTCAGGAACGCGGCCACGGTGTTGTCGATCACCTTGACCAGCACGTCGCCCGTCTTGTCGTCCACGTCCACGCTGCGGTGGATGAAGGGAACACCCTCGCTCACGGTGCCTGCGAGCTTGAGCTTGAAGTCCGACAGGCCGTCGTAACCCATGCTGCGGCAGAAGCGCACCACCGTCGGTTTGCTCACGTGGGCGCGCTCGGCCAGTTCGGTCACGGGCAGGCTGGCAAAAGTGCGCGGATCCAGCAGCACGAGCTTGCCCACGCGTTGCTCGGCGGGCGCCAGCGAAGGCAGGGAGGCTTTGATCCGGTCGAGCATGGTGTGGTGGTCCCTGGTTACATACAGGCTTCGGAGGAACGAAATTTTATTACGTCCCCTGGCCGATAATCCGCCTATGAACCAACTCGACGCTCTCAAACTGCATACCACGGTCGTGGCCGACACGGGTGACTTCAACCAGATCGCGGCCTACGCCCCGCAAGACGCCACGACGAATCCCTCGCTGATCCTCAAGGCCGTGCAAAAGCCCGAATACGCGCATCTGTTGAAAGACGCGGTGGCCCAGCACGCAGCGCAAGGCCTGGACGAGGTGATGAACCGGCTGTTGGTGAGTTTCGGCTGTGAAATTCTCAAACTCATCCCGGGCCGCGTCTCCACCGAGGTAGACGCCCGATTGAGCTTCGACACCGAGGCCACCGTGACGCGTGCGCGCCGCATCGTCGAGCTGTACCAAGGGCAGGGCGTGCACGTGGACCGCGTTCTGATCAAGATCGCCTCCACCTGGGAGGGCATTCAGGCCGCGGCCAAACTGGAGCGCGAAGGCATCCATACCAACCTCACGCTGCTGTTCTCGTTTGCGCAGGCGGTGGCTTGCGGCCAGGCCAAGGTGCAGCTGATCTCGCCCTTTGTGGGTCGCATCTATGACTGGTACAAGAAGAGCGCAGGTGCCACATGGGACGAGACCGCCATGGCCGGCGCCAACGACCCGGGCGTGCGCTCGGTGCGCAGCATCTACGAGTTCTACAAGAAGCACGGCATCGCCACCGAGGTGATGGGTGCGAGCTTTCGCAACGTGGGCCAGATCACCGCGCTGGCGGGTTGCGATCTGCTGACCATCAGCCCGGATTTGCTGGCCCAGTTGGCGGCCAGCGAAGCGCCGCTGGTGCGAGCGCTCGACCCGGCAGCCGCAAAGGCACTGGACATCCCGTTCGTCACGCACGACGAAGCCAGCTTCCGCTTCGCGCTCAACGAAGATGCGATGGCCACCGAGAAGTTGGCCGAGGGCATTCGCGCCTTTGTGGCCGACACCATCAAACTCGAAGCGCTGATGAAATAGGCGCACAACGCCCAAAAACAAAAACCCCGCGAGCGATCGCGGGGTTTTTGTTTTTGGGCTTTCGTAGGAGCGAAGAAATGCTTCTACGACGCAGCATGAGGGTGCAGGGCAAGGCGCAGCCGCGCAGACAGTGGCATCGCCACGGCAAGCGGCTGCAACGCCGCCCTGCGCCCTCAGGCAAGGAGAGCTTACATGCCCATGCCGCCCATGCCGCCCATATCTCCCATGCCGCCGCCCATGCCGCCAGCAGGCGCTTCATCCTTCGGGGACTCGGCCACCATGGCTTCCGTGGTCAGCATCAGGCTGGACACCGAAGCGGCGTTTTGCAGCGCGGTGCGGGTCACCTTCGTCGGATCCAGGATACCCATTTCGATCATGTCGCCGTAGGTGTCGTTGGCGGCGTTGAAGCCGTAGTTGCCCTTGCCAGCCAGGATCGCGTTGACCACCACCGACGGTTCGCCACCGGCGTTGGCCACGATCTCGCGCAGAGGCGCTTCGATGGCCTTGAGCACCAGCTTGATACCGGCGTCCTGGTCGGCGTTGTCACCCTTGATGGTGCCAGCGGCCTGACGGGCGCGCAGCAGGGCCACGCCACCACCGGCCACGATGCCTTCTTCCACCGCAGCGCGCGTGGCGTGCAGGGCGTCTTCCACGCGGGCCTTCTTTTCCTTCATTTCGACTTCGGTGGCAGCGCCGACCTTGATCACGGCCACGCCGCCGGCCAGCTTGGCCACGCGCTCTTGCAGCTTCTCGCGGTCGTAGTCGCTGGTGGCTTCTTCGATCTGCACGCGCACTTGCTTCACGCGGGCTTCGATGTCAGCAGCGGCGCCAGCGCCGTCGATGATGGTGGTATTTTCCTTGCCGATTTCCACGCGCTTGGCTTGGCCCAGGTCGGCCAGGGTCACCTTTTCGAGCGTCAGGCCCACTTCTTCAGCGATGACCTTGCCGCCGGTCAGGATGGCGATGTCTTCCAGCATGGCCTTGCGGCGGTCGCCGAAGCCAGGTGCCTTCACAGCCACGACCTTCAGGATGCCGCGGATGGTGTTGACCACCAGCGTCGCCAGGGCTTCGCCTTCGACGTCTTCGGCAATGATCAGCAGCGGGCGGCCGGCCTTGGCGACTTGCTCCAGCGTGGGCAGCAGGTCACGGATGTTGGAAACCTTCTTGTCGTACAGCAGCACGAAGGGGTTGTCCAGCAGCGCCGATTGCTTCTCGGGGTTGTTGATGAAGTAGGGTGACAGGTAGCCGCGGTCGAACTGCATGCCCTCGACCACGTCGAGTTCGTTTTGCAGCGACTTGCCGTCTTCCACGGTGATCACGCCTTCCTTGCCGACCTTGTCCATCGCGTTGGCGATGATTTCGCCGATGGAGGCGTCGCTGTTGGCGGAGATGGAACCGACTTGAGCAATTTCCTTGCTGGTGGTGGTGGCCTTGGAGGCCTTCTTCAGCTCGGCGATCAGGGCTTCCACAGCCTTGTCGATACCGCGCTTCAGATCCATCGGGTTCATGCCGGCGGCCACGTACTTCATGCCTTCGCGCACGATGGCTTGTGCCAGCACGGTCGCGGTGGTGGTGCCGTCACCGGCGTTGTCGGAGGTCTTGGAAGCAACTTCCTTGACCATCTGCGCGCCCATGTTCTGCAGCTTGTCCTTGAGTTCGATTTCCTTGGCCACGGACACACCGTCCTTGGTCACGGTGGGGGCGCCGAACGAGCGCTCGAGCACCACGTTGCGACCCTTGGGGCCCAGGGTGACCTTGACCGCGTTGGCCAGGATGTTCACGCCTTCGACCATGCGTGCGCGGGCTTCGCCGCCGAAAACTACGTCTTTTGCTGCCATGTTTGTTGCTCCGGAAAAAAAAGATTAATCAGTTGGGGACAGAGCGGTCATGCGCTTTGCGCGTTGACCGGTCTGTCCCGCAAATCACTTGGACTCAACCACCGCGAACAGGTCGTCTTCCTTCATGACCAGCAGCTCATCGCCAGCGACCTTGACGGTCTGGCCGCTGTACTTGCCGAACAGCACGCGGTCACCGACCTTGACGTTCATGGCGGACAGTTCGCCCTTGTCGTTTTTCTTGCCGGGGCCAACCGCCAGGACTTCGCCCTGGTCGGGTTTTTCGGCAGCGGCGTCGGGGATGACGATGCCGGAGGCGGTCTTGGTTTCGCTGTCAATGCGCTTGACGATCACGCGATCGGCGAGAGGACGAAGGTTCATTGCATCTCCTGGATATGAAACGGATGGGGTTGTTCAGCACGGTGGGTGTCCCTGAGCAGGGCGCATACCGCTGATCGACTTGGAATCGTGTGTTAGCACTCGACCCCAGCGAGTGCTAATCATAAGGGTGGCTTAGGCCGTTTTCAAGCCAAAGGTCCTTTTATTTCTCCGGCTTCCGAGGTGACGGCCGATTTCATGCGCTTGCGCCTGCGCGATGCTGCGCGCGAGAAGGCCAGCCCACGGCGACGCGCGCAGGCCTGAACCGCGTCGATGTCGCCTTTTAGAATACCGCCCCAGGGTACTTGGCTGTACCCCGTGTCGGCGACCGCGAGGTCCGCGTCCTAAGCCCGGCGAGCGGGCACTTCCTTCACCCCAACCCTGTCACTGGATATGGTTCGACTGCTTCGTTGGAAAACCGGTTGGGTCGGCCTGTTGTTGTGCGGGTGGTTGGCCTGCGCAACTGGCCAAGTCTTCGCGGCCTCTGCGAGCGAGACCGACGTCACCCTGCAAGCCCAGGTGTGGGTGGATGTGAGCGGCAAGGCGCGGATCGATGAGGTTGTGGCCCGCGCCGCCGATTCGTTCACACCGCTGGAGCGTTACCGCAGTTTCGATCTGGGCCCAGGTGCGCTCTGGATGCGTCTGGAGTTGCCCGCGTTGGACCGCGCCCAGCGCTGGTTTCTGATGCTCAGTGCCGCGGCGTTCACCGACGTCGCCACCCTGTACACCCTTGGGGCCGATGGCGCCTGGACGGCGCAGCGCGCGGGTGATCACCTGCCCGTGGCGCAGTGGAGCCACCCCGATCAGACCCCTTTGTTCTCCCTCGATGCACAGGCTTTGGGGCCGGTCTGGCTGCGGCTGGAGAATGCGCCTGCGCCCTTGAGTCCGCGTCTGGTGTTGCTGACCGAGCAGCGCCTGCAGGAGGTCCGCTCCTGGACCTTCCTCATGGTCGGCGGTTACCTGGGATTCGGTCTGCTGGTGTTGTTCCTGGGCTGGGTGCACGTGCGGCTCTACGGCGATCGGGCCTTTGTCGCCTACTGTTGCTACGTGGCCTGCATGCTCGGCTTCCAGGCCGCGTTCACCGGCGTGGGCGGGTTGTTCTTCTGGCGCGACTGGGCCTGGTGGAACGATGCCGCGCCAGCGGTGTTCATGCTTTGGTTGACCGCCTCGGGCATCTGGTTCGTGCGCGAAGCCTGTGCGATCGCGCGCTACGACCGGGTGGTGGACCGCTTCGCACTGGGCTGGGCGGTGTTCGGCCTGCTGTACCCGATCGTGTATCTGTGTTGGCTGGGCACGCCGGCTTACATCGTGCTCAGCCTCTACGGCCTGTTCTCGGTGCTGCTCAGTTTCGCGCTGTGCGTGTGGGCCTGGCGCCGTGGTGAAACCTATGCGGGCTGGCTGGCCCTGGGCTTTCTGCCTGTGCACCTGGCCTACCCATTCCCGGCGTTGCGCAGCGCTGGGGTGTTGCCCGATGGCTGGGCCACGCAATATGCGCTGGTGATCGGCTCGGCGATCGAGATCCCGCTGCTGCTCTACATCCTGCACCGGCGTGCCAAGGACTTTAACGAGAACCGCACCCGACTGCGTGCCATAGAAAGCACGGACCCCTTGACCGGCCTGGCGCTGACGCCGGTGCTCATCCTGCGCCTGCGCCACGCCCTGAGGCGCTCGCGTCGCTATGGACACCGATGTGGCCTGGTCCTGGTGGAGTTGGCCAACCACCGAGAGATCGTCGAGCGGGAAGGGCGCGAAACGGGCGACCGCGCGCTGGTGGTGGCGGCGTCGCGCCTGTCGAAGGTGCTGCGCGACGTGGACACGGTCTGCCGCATCGCCGACACCCGTTTCGCCGTGCTCGTCGAGGGGCCGGAAGACATCCGCATGGTGGCCCAGCACATCGTGGCCAAGGGCCTGGAGCGCTCGCCTTCGCTGCCCGGCGATATCGACTTGCGATTCCGCCTCGTGTCATCGGTGCTGCCCATGGCGAGCGAAGAGGCGGTTGGCGATGCACAACTGCTGCAGCACTTGCACCGCGCGCTGGACCAGCTGGTGGCGGACCCTCGCAAGGTGGTCCAGCATCTGTCGCCAGGTGTTCCGCTCGAGGATCCTGACTCCACGGTACCCACACTGACTTGAGTGTTGTCGCAAACCGGTAGCCTGTTGCGCTCACCCTTTGTGCTTTGCCCTTGTTATTTAGAGAGGATTTGACATGAGTGGATTCCAGATCGGCGTGGTCGTCGGCAGCCTGCGGCGCGACTCTTTCAACCGCAAGCTGGCGCATGCGATCACCCAGCTCGGCCCCAAGGACTTCACGTTCAAGCTGCTGGAGATCGGCGATCTGCCGCTGTACAACCAGGACGACGATGCGAACCAGGCGGCTTCCGTGCAGCGGCTCAAGTCGGAAATCGCGGCGTCGCAAGGCCTGCTGTTCGTGACGCCGGAGTACAACCGATCGATGCCCGGCGTGCTGAAGAACGCCATCGACCACGCCTCGCGCCCTTACGGCAAGAACGCCTGGGCCGGCAAGCCGGCAGGGGTGATCGGCGTGTCCGTCGGTGCCATCGGGACCGCGCTGGCGCAGCAGCATTTGCGCAATGTGCTGGCCTATCTGGACGTGCCCACCCTGGGCCAACCCGAGGCTTTCATTCAGGCCAAGGACGGGCTGTTCGACAAGGACGGCGGCATTGGCGCGGACAGCCGCGAGTTTCTACAGAAATGGGTCGGCGCGTACGCCGACTGGGTGCGCAAGCACGCGGGTTGAACTCGCTAGAAATGAGCCAGGTAGCCGCCGTCGACCGCCAATACATGGCCGGTCACGTAGCTGGCCGCGGGCGAAGCGAGGAACACCGCCGCACCGCCGATTTCATCGGCATGGCCCCAACGGCCCAGCGAGCTGCGCTGCTGTAGCCAGGTGTTGGTGCCCGGGTCTTCCACCATGGTGGCATTGGCCTCCGTGGCGAAGAAGCCGGGCGCAATGGCGTTGACGTTGATGCCGTGTGGACCGAGTTCGGCGGCGAGCGCGCGCGTCAGGGCCGCCAGTGCGCCCTTGCTCGTGGTGTAGGCCGCGTCGCCGGCGCGCGCGATCGGCCCGGCAATGGATGTGATGTTGATGATGCGGCCGAAGCCTTGTGCGCGCATGGGGCGCGCGGCTTCACGGCACAGGTGCCAGGCCGAGACCAGGTTCGCTTCCAGCACTTTACGCAAGGCTTGGGCGGGCAAGGTGTCGAACGGTTCGCGTCGGCGTTGGCCCACGTTGTTGATCAGGATGTCGAGCCGACCTTGCGTGGCAAGGATCTGATCGACGGCCGCAGTGGCGGCATGTTCGTCGGCAACGTCGAACGGCAACGCGTGTGCCGCGCCACCGGCCGTTGCGCCAGCGGTATCGGCCTGCCTCACCGCGTCGACCAAGCCCTCGACACTGCGCCCGTTGAGCCAGACCGAGGCGCCGTGCGCGGTCAGCGCGCAGGCCATGGACAGGCCCAGGCCGCGGCTGGCGCCGGTGACCAGGGCCACACGGCCCTGCAGGGAGAACAACGAGGTCGCAACAGAGGTGGAGGGGTGCACCGGTCGATTATCAACCGGTGTACCCGTGTGGCACTTCAGTTGGGCAAGGTGGCCATCGACGACTCGGGGAAGGCCATTTCCGGCTCCAGCCCGTCGAAAGGCAGTGTGAAGAAGAAGGTGCAACCTTCTCCCGGAGCGGTCTCGGACCAGATGCGCCCGCCATGGCGCTCGATGATGCGCTGCGACAGGGCCAGGCCCGTGCCGGTGCCCTCGTAGTCCATCGAGTGGTGCTGGCGCTGGAACATCACGAACAGATTGTGCGCCTTTTGGAGGTCGAAGCCCACGCCGTTGTCGGCGATGTAGAAGGTGCGGCCGCCCACCGGGTTGACCTTCCAGCCCACTTCGATGCGGGCGGGATCGCGCTGGCGGGTGTACTTCACCGCGTTGTCCAGCAGATTGCCCAGGGCCTGCGCGAGCAGCATGGCGTCGCCGCGCACCACCGGCAGATCGTTCTCGATCACCCATTCGATGCGGCGGTCCGGATTTTCCTGTTTCAGGTGCGCCATTACACCTTGCAGCAACTGCGCCATCGGCACGGGCTGCGGCGCGATGGTGACGCGGCCCAGCCGCGCGTATTCCAGCAGGCCTTCGATCATCAGGCTCATGCGCTTGGAGGCCTTGGCGATCGAGTTCTGGTACTGCAGGGCCAGGGTGTCGCCGGAGGCCTGCGTCTGCTCCTGCAGCAGGCTCACGAAGCTGGCGATGTGGCGCAGCGGCGCGCGCAGATCGTGCGAGACCATGTGCGAAAACACGTCGAGGTCCTTGTTGGCCGCCACCAGTTGCTGTGTGCGTTCGGCCACGCGCTTTTCCAGTTCGCGGTTGAGGTCGTTCATCACGTCCTCCAGGCTCTTGGCCGCGGTCATGTCGCGTGTGATGCTGGAGAGGCCTTGCAGCTCGCCCGCTTCGTTGCGCAGCGCCGTGAGCACCGTGTGGGCCCAGAAGCGCGAGCCGTCTTCGCGCAGGCGCCAGCCGCGCGTTTCCCATTGGCCATGCGCCTTGGCCAGGCGCAGCACCTGACCGGGATCGACCTCGTCCTCGTCTGCGTTGTCTTCGGCCAGCAGTACCTCGTAGGAGCGCCCCACGATTTGCGACCGGGTGTGGCCGTGCAGGCGCTGAGCGCTCTCGGTCCACTCGGTAATGCCGCCGTTCTCGTCCACGAAGTAGATGCAATAGTCCTGAATGGCATCGACCATCAGGCGGTAGCGCTGCTCGCTGGCAAACAGCTCGGCCGAGCGCTCGCGCACACGTTCTTCCAGGTCGTGGTTGGCGTGCAGCACGAACTCTTCCGTGCGGCGGCGCTCGGAGATGTCGTGCAACTCCATCAGGATGCCTTCGACGCTGCCGTTCTGAAAGTCGGGGACGTAGTGGATTTCGTAGTAGTTGCGCTGGCCGTTGGCGCTGGTGCGTTCGGCTTCGAAGGTCTGCGTATGGCCCGAGAGGGCCTGTGCCACACGGGGCAGGATGTCGGGCAGCACTTCCGGACGCACGACCTGGCTCAGCGGCGAGCCCACCATGTCGGCCGGCGTCATGCCATAGCGTTCGGCATGTGCCTGGTTGGCAAAACGGCAGATCAGGTTCTTGTCGTAGTACGCCAGGCGGGCCGGAATGCGGTTGGTGATGCTCAGCAGCAGGTTGTCGGAAGCGATCGATGGCGCACTCGCCGTTGACGCGGCCTTGGTGACGGTGGCGTTGCCATGCAGGAACTGGCCCGCGGGGTCGAACGTCGGCGTCGAGGCCAGATGCACGCGCAGGGTCTGGCCGTCCGCATGCAGCAGGTCCAACGCCAGGGGCTCGGCGTGGCCGCTTTGGCGCAGCGACTCCACATGGGCACCCAGGGCGCCGTGCCAGGCCGGTGCCACCAGTTCGTGCAAGTGCAACGCCGTGCGGCTGCGGCCCAACCAGCCAAGCAAAGTCTGGTTGACATACACACAGTGCTGCGCGGCGTCGTAGGTGAGCAGGCCGCAAGGCGCGCTGTCGCTCAAGGCGCGAGCGCTGTCCAACGCAGCCTGCAGCTCTTGCGTGCGCGCATCCAGCGGCTGATCGTGCGCCAACTCAGCGGTTTCCATCCCTGGGACGCTGGGAGTGTCCATGGTTCAAAACTCCAGTTCGATCTTTTTGGCAGTCCAGAAAGTGGGCTTGTACTCCCATATCGGTGGATGCGGCGAAAAATTCAGGGTGCATTTCCCGGAATGCAAGGAGTCCTGTAAGACGAAATAAATAAAAACCCCGAGAAGACAAAGCTCCTCGGGGTTTTTGGGTGAATATTCACGCAGTGGCGGCCGTGCCGCCCGGCCTTACTTCAGGCCAGCCGCTGCACGCAGCGAGGCCGTCTTGTGGCCTTGTGGTCTGCGCTCACATCGCGACGCGATATGAGCTTCGCCCAAAGCGCAGGGACGGCGCTACGCGCCTGCTGGCCTCATTTGATGCCAGCCGCTGCACGCAGCGCCTGCGCTTTGTCCGTGCGTTCCCAGCTGAACTCGGGTTCTTCACGGCCGAAGTGGCCATACGCCGCGGTCTTGGTGTAGATCGGACGCAGCAGGTCGAGCATCTGGATGATGCCCTTGGGGCGCAGGTCGAACTGCTCGTTGACCAAGGCGGCGATCTGCTCGTCGGGGATCACGCCCGTGCCTTCGGTGTACACCGTCACGTTCATGGGACGCGCCACGCCAATGGCGTAGGCCACCTGGATCTGGCATTGCTTGGCCAGGCCGGCGGCCACGATGTTCTTGGCCACATAGCGCGCGGCATAGGCGGCCGACCGGTCCACCTTGGACGGGTCCTTGCCGGAGAACGCGCCACCACCGTGCGGGCAGGCGCCGCCGTAGGTGTCGACGATGATCTTGCGACCGGTCAGGCCGCAATCACCTTGCGGGCCGCCAATGACGAAACGGCCGGTCGGGTTGATCAGGTACTTGGTGTCCTTGAGCCACTCCTTGGGCAGCACTGGCTTGATGATCTCTTCGATGATGGCTTCGTTGAACGAGGCTTTCATCTTGTGAGCCGTCTCGCTCTGGTCGGGCGAGTGCTGGGTGGAGAGCACCACGGTGTCGATGCTGTGCGGCTTGCCGTCGACATAGCGCATGGTCACCTGGCTCTTGGCATCGGGGCGCAGGAAAGGCAGGCGGCCGTCCTTGCGCAACTGCGCCTGGCGTTCCACGAGGCGGTGCGCGTAGTAGATCGGCGCGGGCATCAGCTCGGGCGTTTCGTCGCAGGCATAGCCGAACATCAGGCCCTGGTCGCCGGCGCCGGTGTTCAGGTGGTCGTCGGACGCATGGTCCACGCCCTGGGCGATGTCGTTGGACTGCTTGTCGTAGCAGACCATGACCGCGCAGCCCTTGTAATCGATACCGTACTCGGTGTTGTCGTACCCGATGCGCTTGATGGTGTCGCGCGCGACCTGGATGTAGTCGACGTGCGCGTTGGTGGTGATCTCACCGGCCAGCACCACGAGACCGGTGTTGGTCAGCGTTTCGGCGGCCACGCGGCTGCGCGGGTCCTGCTCGAAGATCGCGTCGAGAATCGCGTCGGAAATCTGGTCGGCGACCTTGTCGGGGTGGCCTTCAGAGACGGATTCGGAGGTGAAAAGGAAATCGTTCGCCATGGTTAAACTCCAAGTTGGTTGATCGGCGTTGCCGGTCTTCAGAGTTCGGCGAACGCTTTAGCGGTATTTGTGAATCGCCCCGCAATTAGTTCGATAACTCGGCGATCGCGGGATTCTAAATCAAGCGATCGCCCCCCGCACTTCCCCTTCCCGCCGTGGCCTTTTTGATCCGCAGTCTTTTCCGCGCGCTGAGCGGGTTGCCCTTGTCTGTCCTGCACGCCTTCGGATGGGTGGTGGGGTGGCTGAGCTTCGGCTTGTCCAGCCGCTACCGGCAGCGCCTGTTTGCCCACGCCGCGCAGGCTGGCTACCCACGCCGTGTGGCGCTGGCCACGGTCGCCGAGTCGGGCAAGCTGGTGACCGAGTTGCCGCGCCTGTGGCTCGGGCGGCCCGTGCCGGTGGAGTGGGCCGGCGCCGAGCACATCGACGCGGCCCTGGCGCAAGGCACAGGTGTGCTGTTCCTCACGCCGCACCTGGGTTGTTTCGAAATCACCGCGCAGGCCTATGCGAAGCGCTATGGCGCCACGCACCCCATGACAGTACTGTTTCGGCCGGCGCGCAAACCCTGGCTGCGCGACCTGGTCGCCGGCGCCCGGCAGCGACCGGGACTGTTCGCCGCACCCACCACGTTGGCGGGCGTCAAGCAGCTCATCAAGGCGCTCAAGGCCGGCCAGGCGGTGGGGCTGCTGCCCGACCAGGTGCCGCCGCAGGGTCAGGGCGTTTGGGCGCCATTCTTCGGACGCGACGCGTACACCATGACGCTGTCGGCTCGGCTGGCCCAGGCAGGGCGCGTGCAGATCCTGCTGAGCTGGGGCGAGCGATTGCCGTGGGGCCGAGGCTATCGCGTGCATGTGCGGCCTTTCGAGATCCTCAACGCCGGCCCGCTGTCGACCGATGCCGACGAGGCTGCGCGGCAGATCAACCGGGCCATGGAAGCACTGGTGCGAGAATGCCCGGCCCAATACCTCTGGTCCTACGACCGCTACAAGCAGCCGCACCGGTCGGCGCCTCCGTCGCCTTGATGCCCTGATGTCTTCCTTGCCTCCCTCCCCAGAACAGGCGCTTGCGCCCGGCGGCCTGCTCAACCGATTGGGCGTGGTCTTCATGCGTGTGCTGGCCGTCCTGCCTTTGTCCTGGGTGCGTTGCATGGGCTGGCTGCTGGGCCAGGCGTTGTACGCCTTGGCGGTCCGGCGCCGGCGCATCGCGCTCATCAACTGGATGCAGTGTTTCCCGCAAGACGGCGTGGTCGAGCGCAAGCGCGCAGTGCGTCGGCACTTCGTGTATTTCGCGCAGGCCTGGCTGGACCGCAGTTGGCTTTGGCATGCACCCTTGGCCACCGTGCGCCAGCGCCTGCGTCTCACGGGGGAACTCAGCGCGCTGGAGGGGAACGAGCCCACGGTGCTGTTCGCGCCGCACTTTGTCGGCATGGACGCGGGTTGGACCGCGCTCACCGCGCACCTGGAGCGGCGCTTCTGCGGGCTCTATGCGGAACAAGCCAATGCCGGCCTGGACCGGTGGATGGCCGCGGGCCGCGAGCGTTTCGGACAACCCCATGTCGTCGCGAAGCGCCAAGGCATCAAGCCCTTGGTGTCGGCGATGCGCCAAGGGCTGCCGGTTTATTTGCTGCCCGACATGGACCACGGCATGCGCGACGCGGCATTCGTGCCCTTTTTCGGCGTGCAGACCGCCACGCTGATGTCCCTCTCGCGTCTGGCGCGTCTGGGGCGTGCGCGGGTGGTGTCCGTGGTCAGCCGGCTCACGCGCGAGGGGTACGAAGTGACGGTGATGGCGCCCTGGCCCGACTACCCCACGGCCGATGCGCAGGCCGATACCGCAGAGATGAATCGCTACCTCGAAGGTTATATCCGCCACGTGCCCGAGCAGTACTACTGGGTGCACAAACGCTTCAAAACCAGGCCCGACGGCGAGCCTTCGTTTTACGCCGATATCTGAGTGCCCTTGCTCCGCAGGCCCTCAGTCCAGTGCGGGTGGTTCGTCCTCGGGTGAGGGCTGGGCCACGACCGCAGCGGTGCCACCCTCATCGTGGGCCCACTGCCAGAGCAGCGTGGCCACATCGTCCAGGCCCTTCTTCTTCAAGGCCGAGAACAGCATCGCGCGACCACCGCCCGACTGCAGGCGCGCAATAGACAACGCCTTCTGGGCCTCGGCGTGGTTGAGCTTGTCGGACTTGGTCAGCAGCACCAGAAACTTCAAGCCTTCCTGTACGCGCGGGCGGATGACGTCGAGCAGGATCTCGTCGAGCTCGGTCAGCCCCAAGCGCGGGTCGACCAGCAAGACGATCCCCTTGAGGTTTTCCCGAGTCATCAGGTAGTTGCCCATCACACGTTGCCAACGCAGCTTGGCCTCGCGCGGCACGGCCGCGTAGCCATAGCCCGGCAGGTCGGCCAGCACCGCGTCGGTGACGCCCTGCTTGCCGAGCGAGAACAGGTTGATGCTTTGGGTGCGACCCGGTGTCTTGGACGCGAACGCCAGGCGCTTTTGCTGCGTCAGCGTGTTGATGCAGGTGGACTTGCCGGCATTGGAGCGGCCCACGAAAGCAATTTCAGGCACCGCCAGCGGCGGCAGGTGCTCGAGCTGGGGCGCGGTGGTGAGAAAGCGGGCTGTGTGCAGCCAGCCATGCGCCACCTTGGTCTCGGGCTTGGCGTCGCTCGGGGGCTTTCCAGCTTGGGAGGGAAGGGCGCCGGAGCGGCCTTTGGCGTCGGGTGACGGCGAAGAGGTCTTGCGGGCTGGAGTGGGGCGTTGGGTCATTTGGGGGTGCTTAGCGGTGGGGCATTGTAAAATCGATCGGCTTTGTCCACGCAAAGCGCGAAATTCCATAAACCGAACCCGTCGCAACCGACGCCCGCTCCGTCATGAAATTGCCCGTTTCTTTCCTTTGTGCCGCTGCCGCCGCAGCCCTGTCGTTCACCGCCCAGGCGCAATCGGTCAAGCCTGATCTGGCCAAAGGAAGCGCCCTCTACGGTCAGACCTGCGCGGCTTGTCACGCCGCAGACGGCAACTCCACCACCCCGGCCAACCCCAAGCTGGCCCAGCAGCATCCTGAGTACCTCGTCAAGCAGTTGCAGGAATTCAAATCGGGCAAGCGTGACAACGCCATCATGAAGGGCTTCGCCACCGCCATGTCCGACGACGACATGCGCAACGTGGCCTACTGGCTGGCGAGCCAGAAGGACAAGGGCGGCGCCGCCACCGACAAGGACTTGGTGAAGCTGGGTGAGCGCATCTACCGCGGTGGCATCGCCGACCGCCAGATTGCCGCCTGCGCCGGTTGCCACAGCCCCAACGGCGCCGGCATTCCCGCGCAGTACCCGCGCGTGTCCGGCCAGCAAGCCGAATACACCGCCTCCCAATTGAAGCAGTTCCGCGACGGTACGCGCAAGAACAGTGTGCAGATGAGGGACGTCGCGTCCAAGATGAACGACCGTGAAATCAAGGCCGTGTCCGACTACATCGCCGGTCTGCGCTAAACCTGGGGTTGGGGCAATGCCCCCCGTGGCGGCTTGTCATATAAGAGACTGTTGATATTTGCCGGCACAATGCCATAAGCCTCGCCGGGCGTTGAACGCCAGACAAGAAACACAGTCAGATGAGGGCGCGTTCCGGGCACACCGGGGCCGCCCTTTTTTGTTGCACCGTTTGATCCACCCATGACCGTCTCCACCCAAGGCCTGCACATCCGAACAGGCTCTCGCATCCTCAGCGGCTCGGTCGAGCTGTTGTCCTCGATGCGTTTCGCGATCTCGCTGCTGTCGGTCATCTGCATCGCCTCGGTGATCGGCACCGTGGTCAAGCAGCACGAGCCCTTCATCAACTACGTCAACCAGTTCGGCCCCTTCTGGGCCGACGTCTTCGCCAGCGCCAACCTGTTCTCGGTGTACAGCGCTTGGTGGTTCCTGGTGATCCTGGCCTTCCTGGTGGTCAGCACCAGTCTGTGTATCGCCCGCAACACGCCCAAGATCCTGGTGGACTTCAAGGCCTACAAGGAAAACATCCGAGAGCAAAGCTTGAAGGCCTTTCCCCACCGCGCCGAAGGCGCCTTGGGCGAGACGCCAGAGGCCGCGGCCCACCGCATCGGACAGACGTTGCTGGGTTCGGGCTGGAAGGTCAAGCTGCAATCGCGCGTTACGCCGACGGGGACCGGTTGGATGGTGGCGGCCAAGACCGGCGCGGCCAACAAGGTCGGTTATCTCGCGGCGCACAGCGCCATCGTGCTGGTGTGTATCGGTGGCCTGCTCGACGGCGACCTCATGGTGCGGGCACAGACCTGGTTCCTCGGCAAAACACCGTTCATGGGCGGCGGCCTGATCGCCGACGTGCCGGCCCAGCACCGCCTCTCGGCGAGCAACCCCACCTTTCGCGGCAACCTGCTGGTGACCGAGGGTACGACGGCGGGCACGGCCATCCTGGCGCAACCCCAGGGCGTTCTGCTGCAGGACCTGCCGTTTGGCGTCGAGCTCAAGAAATTCATCGTCGAGTACTACGACACGGGCATGCCCAAGCTGTTTGCCAGCGAGATCGTGATCCACGACAACGAGACCGGCGAGAGCAAAGAGGCGCGGGTGGAGGTCAACCACCCCGCGAGCTACCGCGGCATCAACATCTACCAGTCGAGCTTTGACGACGGCGGCTCGCGCGTCAAGCTGCAGGCCGTGCCACTGAACCGCGCCACCGCGCCTTTCGAAGTCGAGGGCACGATCGGCAGCTCGACCGCGTTGAGCAACGGCGACGACAAGCTCACGTTGGAATACACAGGCTTGCGCGTCATCAACGTGGAGAACTTCGCGGGGTCCAACCAAGGTGGGGGCACCGACGTGCGCAAGGTGGACCTGCGCAGTTCGATCGAAAGCCGGCTGGGCTCTGGCCACAAGACGGTGACGGAAAAGACGCTGCGCAACGTCGGGCCGAGCATCACCTACAAGCTGCGCGACGCCGCCGGGCAGGCGGTGGAGTACCACAACTACATGTTGCCGGTCGAGATCGATGGCACGCGCGTGTACCTGCTGGGACTGAGAAAAACCCCGTCTGAACCGTTCCGGTATTTGCGCATCCCCGTGGACGAACAGGACGGCATCGACGGGTTTGTGCGCCTGCGTGCCGCGTTGGATGACCCCGCGCTGCGCGAACAGGCGGTGCGCCGCTATGCGGCCTCCGCCGTTGAAGACGGGCGCCCCGAACTGGCCGAGGCATTGGCCGTGTCGGCCACGCGCGCCCTGGGCCTGTTTGCGGGCGCCGAGTCGGTGAGTCCTGCGGCGGGTGATGGAGCGACTTCCCCGCGACCCGAGGTGCGCGGTGGTTTGCAGGCGGTTTCTGCGTTTCTGGAAACCAACGTGCCACCCGCCGAACGCGAGCGCGCTGGCGATGTGCTGGTGCGCATTCTCAACGGCACGCTGTTCGAGTTGATGCAACTCAGCCGCGAACGCGTGGGCCTGCCGCCGCTGGTGGCGGGCGAGGCCACGCAGCAATTCATGTCGCAGGCTGCGATCAGCCTGAGCGATACCTTCTTTTACCCCGCGCCCATGACCTTCCAGCTCAAGGACTTCACGCACGTGCAGGCCAGCGTGTTCCAGGTGGCGCGCGCGCCCGGGCAGAACATCGTCTACCTGGGTTGCCTGTTGCTCATTCTGGGCGTTTTTGCCATGCTCTATGTCCGCGAGCGCCGCCTGTGGGTGTGGCTCTCGCCCTCGGGCGACCAACAAGCGCAGGCCCGCATGGCCTTGTCGACGAACCGCAAGACCATGGACGCCGATCGCGAGTTCGACCTGTTGAAGACACAATTGCTGAAGGTGCAACCATGAATACCGCCGCCGCTTCGTCGCAGACCATCGAATTGAGGAAGGGCCAGCAAGGCCGGGGCCTGGAGCCCCATTACTTTGCGCGGCGCAATGTGTGGGACTGGCTGTTTGCCGCGTTCGTGATCGCGGGCGCGGCCTGGGCCTTCATGCGCTACAACGCCGCCATGGATGGATACGAAAAAGCCATCCTTGTGGGCACAGTGCCCGCCATGATCTGGCTGGGATGGTTCTGGCGTCCGCTGCGCGCGCTGACGGTGGTGGTCGCGGCACTGTCTCTGCTGGCGATCTGGCTGTACCAGACCCCTGCGGGGGCCGACCTGGCACGGGCTGACCAAGCGTTCCTGCTGAAGTACTTCATCTCCAGCCAGTCGGCCATTCTGTGGATGAGTGTGCTCTTCTTCATGAGCACCGCGTTCTACTGGGTGGGCATGTTCAAGCGAGCCGGTGACACCTTCGAGTTGCTGGGCTCGCGCCTGGCCTGGGTGGCCGTCACGCTGGCCTTGATCGGCACGATGGTGCGCTGGTATGAGAGCCATCAGATCGGTCCTGACATCGGCCACATCCCGGTGAGCAACCTCTACGAGGTGTTCGTGTTGTTCTGCTGGATGACGACGGCGTTCTACCTGTATTACGAAGACCAGTACAAGACCCGCCGCATGGGCGCGTTCGCCATGTTGGTGGTCAGTGCCGCGGTGGGCTTCCTGCTCTGGTACACCCTGGTGCGCGAGGCGCACGCCATCCAGCCACTGGTGCCCGCGCTCAAGAGCTGGTGGATGAAACTGCATGTGCCGGCCAACTTCATCGGCTACGGTACCTTTGCCATTGCCGCCATGCTGGCCTTCGCCTACCTCATCAAGCAGAGTGCGAGCGAAAGCCGCTGGTACAAGCTCGCGCCGCTGTGGCTGCTGGGGGTGGTGCTGTGCTTCGAACCGATTGTGTTCCGCCAATCGGCCGCCGAGAACGGCGGCAGTTACTGGTTCGTGTACTTTGGCATTTCCGCGCTCATCGTGGGCACCATCCTGTTCGGCCGTCGCCGCATTGCAGAGCGCCTGCCCAGCTTCGAGGTGCTCGACGACGTGATGTACAAGGCCATTGCGGTCGGCTTTGCCTTCTTCACCATCGCCACTGTGCTGGGTGCGCTGTGGGCGGCCGAGGCCTGGGGGGGCTACTGGAGCTGGGATCCGAAAGAAACCTGGGCGCTGATCGTCTGGTTGAACTACGCGGCCTGGCTGCACATGCGGCTCATGAAGGGCCTGCGCGGCACGGTCTCGGCCTGGTGGGCGCTGGTGGGGCTGGCGATCACCACCTTTGCCTTCATCGGTGTGAACATGTTCCTGTCCGGACTGCACAGCTACGGCGAACTCTGAGTTCGGCGCGCGGCGCCGGAACTTTGTCAGAATGGTGGCGGTCTCATCACCGATGAAGCAGCCCACGCGGCATCCTCCGCACAGGGCTCATCCACCAAGGACAGCGCCATGATGCTCGGCACGCGCGACGACGGTTTCAACCACCCCCGGTCCAGCGAAATCACATCCCGATCGGCCTATCAGAACCGACGGCAATGGCTGCTCGCCACGGCCGCTCTAGGCGGCGGGCTGGCCGCATGGACCGGGCGCGATGCCTGGGGACAAGCACCGGGTACCACCCCCAAACCCGGCAAACTCGCAGCCTTGCCGGGCAGGCGTTCCACGGTCGACGGGGCTGTGACCATGGAGCCGTTGACCTCCTACAACGACGCCAGCTCCTACAACAACTACTACGAGTTCGGCACCGACAAGTCCGACCCGGTCGACAACGCCAGGACGCTCAAGCCCAGGCCATGGACGGTGAGCGTGGAAGGCTTGGTGAACAAGCCGGGCACCTTTGATCTCGACGCCCTGCTCAAGCTCAGCCCGATGGAGGAGCGCATCTACCGCCTGCGTTGCGTCGAAGGTTGGTCGATGGTGATCCCCTGGGTCGGCTATTCGTTGAGCGAACTCATCAAGCAAGTACAGCCACAGGGCAGCGCCAAGTTTGTCGAGTTCGTGACCCTGGCCGATCCGAAACAGATGCCTGGCCTGCGGTCCAACGTGCTCGGTTGGCCTTATGTGGAAGGCCTGCGCCTGGACGAGGCCATGCACCCGTTGACCTTGCTGGCGTTTGGCATGTACGGCGAAGTGCTGCCCAACCAGAACGGCGCACCCTTGAGGCTGGTGGTGCCCTGGAAGTACGGGTTCAAGAGCGCAAAGTCGCTGGTGAAGATCCGATTCACCGACAAAGAGCCGCGCACCGCCTGGAACGTAGCGGCTCCACAGGAATACGGCTTCTATTCCAACGTCAACCCCGAGGTGTCGCACCCCCGTTGGAGCCAGGCCACCGAACGCCGCATCGGCGAGGGCAGCGGCCTGTTCGCCAAACGCCGCCAGACGCTGATGTTCAACGGCTATGCGGCCCAGGTGGGGCAGTTGTACGCCGGCATGGATCTGCGCAAACTGTATTGAGCGGCGCCGTTCTTCCCATGACGTCGCCCATCCAGCCCAGCGCGTCCACGCATCTGCGCACCGCATCGGGCGGTGGCTCTCGCATCCATCGCTGGATCGGACATCGCGCAGCCAAGCCCGTGGGCTTCGTTTTGGCCTGCCTGCCGTTTGTTTGGTTGGTCTGGGCCGCGCTCAGCGATCAACTAGGTGCCAATCCTGCCGAGGCCTTGATCCGCGCTCTGGGTGACTGGACACTCCGCTTCCTGGTGCTGGTCCTGGCGATCACGCCGTTGCGCGTGACCGCAGGCTGGCCGGCGCTGGCGCGCTTGCGGCGCATGGTAGGGCTGTTCGTGTTTTTCTATGCCTGCATGCACCTGCTGGCCTACGCCTGGTTCGACATGGAATTTGATCTGACGGGCATCGCAGCCGACGTGGTCAAACGCCCCTTTATCCTGGTGGGCTTCCTGTCCTGGGTGCTCCTGCTGGCACTGGCGGCCACGTCGTTCAACCGTGCCATACGTGCCTTGGGGGCAGCGCGTTGGCAGTGGCTGCACCGCGCGGTGTATGTCATCGCCGGGCTGGCGGTGTTGCACTTCTTCTGGATGCGTGCCGGCAAGAACGATTTTGCCGAAGTGGCGGTTTACGCCGCGATCCTCAGCGCCTTGTTGGGCTGGCGCGTGTGGCGCCGACTCTCGCGGTAGCGGCCCGCCCGCGCAACGCGGCGGCCGCGTCTGCAGCACGCTCAGGCTGCGGGCAGCATGCGCTCGGTGCGGAACTGGTCTGCTGGCGTCTCGCGTTCGCGGATCAAGGTGGACCGCGTGCCGTCCACCAGCACCTCGGCCGCGCGGCCACGGGTGTTGTAGTTGCTGGCCATGCTCATGCAATAGGCGCCTGCCGACATCACGGCCAGCAAGTCGCCCGCCCGTACAGAGAGCGCGCGGTCACGCCCGAGCCAGTCCCCGCTCTCGCACACGGGGCCGACCACGTCCCAGGTGGTGGCTTGTTCCTCCGTCTGCGGCTGTGCCACTGGCACGATGCGGTGGAATGCCTGGTACATCGCGGGGCGGGGCAGATCGTTCATTGCCGCGTCCACGATCAGAAAATTCTTGTGCTCGCCGGGCTTGAGATACAGCACTTCGGTCAGGCATACGCCCGCGTTGCCTACCAGGGAACGGCCTGGCTCGATGTAAATCTTGCGATCGCCATAGCCTCTTGCCTCCATGCGCTGCAGCAGTTGGCTCCAAAGCGCGTCGGCTTCGGGCGGGGTGTCGCCCTGGTAGTCGATGCCCAGGCCACCGCCGAAGTCGATGTGTTCGATCGCCACGCCGCGGGCTTCGATGGCCTCGACCAGATCGAGCACGCGGTCCATCGCATCCAGATACGGGCCGGTCTGCGTGATCTGCGACCCGATGTGGCAGTCGATGCCCACGACGCGCAGTCCATCGCACGCCGCTGCGTGCACATAGGTGTCGATGACGTCTTCATGCGCGATGCCGAACTTGTTGCCTTTGAGGCCCGTGGAGATATAGGGATGGGTCTGAGCATCCACGTTGGGATTCACGCGCACGCTCACCGGCGCACGCCGTCCCATGTCGTGGGCGACCTCGTTGAGGACGTCGAGCTCGGCGCGGCTCTCGACATTGAAGCAACCAATACCTGCGGTCAGCGCTTGCCGCATCTCGGCGCGGGTCTTGCCCACGCCGGAAAAAATCACTTTCGAGGGTTCGACACCCGCGGCCAAGGCCCGTTCGAGCTCGCCACCGGACACAATGTCCAGACCGCAGCCCGCGCGCACCAAGGTCTGCAGAATCGCCAGCGAGGAGTTGGCCTTCATGGCGTAACAAATCAGGTGAGGGCGCCCCTTCAGGCCACGCTGATAGGCCGCCAGTGCGCTCAGCATGGCAGCCTTGCTGTACACGAACAAAGGCGTGCCATGCTCGTGTGCCAATCGTTCGAGCGGCACGCCCTCCATGACCAGTTGCTGGTCCCGATACGCAAAAAACGGCAAGAGGTCGGCCGCCGGCAGGTCAGAAGTTGTGGTCATTCGAAACGGGGGAAAGTCAGCGCTGTGTGGGCAGGTTGGGCGCGGTGCGCGGGGTCTGGTCGGCGGGCCTTTCCGCTGACGGCTGAGGGGAGGGCGTTTGAGGCAGATACAGGGGACCTCTTTGGCCGCAGGCGCTCAGGAGCAGCGCGCCCACCGACGCCACGGCGATGGCCATGTGGCGCGAGGGGCTGACGGCCCCACCTAGAATGCGTTTTGAACCCAACATCGGCGCATTGTAATGACGGACTCTGAGTACCAAGACCACGCGGAAGCCTTGCTGAAGGCGATCGAATTGTCGTGTGATCGCATCAACGACCACACCGACGCCGACATCGACAACCAACGCGTGGGGGGCATGGTCACCCTGACCTTTGCCAACAAAAGCCAGATCATCATCAACCTGCAGAAGCCGTTGCACGAAGTGTGGATGGCCGCGCGCGCCGGAGGCTTCCACTACAAACACGACGGCAAGGTGTGGATGGACACCAAGGGGCAGGGTGAATTCTTCGCCCACCTCTCACGTTGTGCATCCGAACAAGCCGGCCTGAGCTTGGCTTTCAGTTCCTGAACAGATCCAGGATGCTGCGACGCTCCTCGGGCGCCGCAGCCGGCCTGGGGACCGGTATGCCGTTGGCATCGAGTTCAGCACCGGGCGCTACCGCGCCTGGCATAGGGTCCTGCATGCCCAGGCTGTGCACGCCACGGCCTGGACCGTATTCTTCGTAGTACCACTCGTTGCCCACGTTGATCACACCAGCCGGTGGCGTGTAGGTGGCGACGGGCACACCTTTGAGCGCCTCGGACATGAACGAGATCCAGATCGGCAGGCTCAAGCCGCCACCGGTCTCGCGACTGCCGAGATTGCGCGGCGAGTCGTAACCGACCCAAGCGGCCGCCACAATGGAGGGCTGATAGCCCACAAACCACGCATCCACCGAATCGTTCGTGGTGCCCGTCTTCCCGTAGAGATCGGGGCGCTTCAGGGTGGCCTGGGCGCGTGCGGCGGTTCCGGTGCGCGTGATCTCCTGCAGCAAGCTGTTCATGACAAACGCGTTGCGCGGTTCGATGGCGCGTTGGTCGTCGCTCAAGGCGGGTTCGGGCGCTTCGTAGAGCACCTTACCCTTGTGGTCGCTCACGCGCGAAATCAACATGGGAGGGACCCGATAGCCGCCGTTGGCGAACACGGCATAGCCGGAAGCCATCTGCAACGGGGTTACCGCGCCAGCGCCCAGCGCCATGGTCAGGTAAGGGGGGTGCTTGTCGGCGTCGAATCCGAACCGCGCGACCCACTCCTGCGCACTTCGCGTGCCGACCATCTGCAGCACTCGGATAGATACCATGTTCTTGGACTTCGCCAACGCGCGGCGGACCGACATCGGACCTTCGAACTGCCCGTCGTAGTTTTTGGGCTCCCATGGCTTGCCGCCGGTTTCGCCCGCCGAATAGAACAGCGGCGCGTCGTTGACCACGGTCATCGGCGTCAGGCCTTTTTCCAACGCGGCCGAATAGATAAAAGGCTTGAAGCTCGATCCAGGCTGGCGCCAGGCTTGGGTGACGTGGTTGAACTTGCTCTTCTGGAAATCAAACCCGCCCACCAAGGCAATCACTTTGCCCGAATTCGGCTCCAGCGCCACGAACGCAGACTCCACTTCGGGCAGTTGCGTGATGCGCCAGGTTTTGGGCGCGGTCTCCACCACCCGGATGACCGCGCCCGGCCGAATCTTGATGTTGGGGCCCGCTTTGTCCGAGAGCCCGGACTGCACGGGTCTGAGACCCTCGCCCGTGATCTCGAACGGCTCACCATCCTGGCGCACGGCAACCACCCGTTTGGCGTTTGCTTCCAGTACCACGGCCGACAGCAAGTCGTCGTTGTCTGGGCGCTCGTTCAAGGCATCGTCGATAGCCTCGTCCAGCGCGGGCTGATCTTTCGGCAAGTCGATGAACAACTCCGGGCCGCGGTAGAACTGGCGCCGCTCGAAGTCCAGCACCCCTTGCCGCATGGCGCGATAGGCTGCGCGCTGTTCATCTGCCTTCAGCGTGGTGGTCACCACCAGACCTCTTGTGTAGGCCTCTTCTCCATACTGGGCAACGATGGATTGCCGCACCATCTCGGCCACATACTCTGCGTGAAGGCGGTTGGGCCCCCCCAGTGAACGCAGCGTGAGTTGCTCCGATTTGGCGGACTCGGCTTCCTCGGCGGTGATGAACCCGTTCTCAAGCATGCGGTCGATGATGTGCAACTGACGGCTGCGGGCCCGGCGGGGATTCTTGATGGGGTTGTAGGCCGACGGCGCCTGCGGCAGGCCGGCGAGCATCGCGGCTTCGGCGATCGTCACATCCTTGAGCGATTTGCCGAAATAGATCTGTGAAGCTGCTGCAAATCCGTAGGCGCGCTGCCCGAGGAAGATCTGGTTCATGTAGATCTCAAGGATTTGCTCCTTGGTCAGCATGTGCTCCAGCTTGAAGGTCAGCAGCACTTCATAGATTTTGCGTGTGTAGCTCTTCTCCGCCGACAGATAGACGTTGCGCGCCACCTGCATCGTGATGGTCGATGCTCCCTGGCTCTTGGCCTGTCGCAGGTTGGCCAGTGCGGCGCGAATCATCCCGCGGTAGTCGACACCGTTGTGTTCGAAGAAGCGCGCGTCTTCAATGGCCAACACCGCGTTCTTCATCACGGCGGGAATCTCGTGGATGGTGAGCAGATTGCGACGCTCCTCGCCAAACTCGCCAATCAATTGCCCGTCGGCCGAGATCACCCGCAAAGGCAGCTTGGGGCGGTAGTCTGCCAAACCGGCCACTTCCGGCAGATTGGGATACGCCACCGCCAATGCGATGCCAACGGCCATCAACACGCACGCAACACCTGCCGCCGCCAGTCCGGCAAGACCCACCACCAAGCGACCTAGCCAGACCAGTGCGGTATGCCCGGCCGATACTGGTACGTCAGAGGAGTGGGTAGAAGAAGTGTCGGTTTTGGGCATGCAGCGGATCAGAGCGGAAGCTCTTGATTATAAAAATTCGCGGCTCGTCAGAGAGCCTGCTCAGCGTATTGTGAGTTGTTGTCCAGTTCTCGGCCAACGGGCCGATACAACGTCTCTGGCGCGGCTTGGATGCGTATGCTTTTGACAACGTTTCACTTTGTCTCAAAGGCAAAAAATCTTTGCTGGACAATGGGCTTGCTGCTAGCATTCAAGTGAATTCTTAAGTTTAACGACACCTGTCGTTACTTTTTTTGGGGGCCACCTTGATCTCACTGGGGTCGTTATTCAGCCGGGAGCCGGCGCCCATGTTGGGCATCGATATCAGTTCCTCCAGCGTGAAGTTGGTAGAGCTCGGTCGCAACCGATCGGGTGATTTGGTGCTGGAGCGTTGCGCCATGGAGCCGCTGGAGCGGGGATGGATCACGGATGGCAACATCGAAAAATTCGATGAAGTGGCCGAAGCTGTACGCCGCGCAGTGCGCAAGAGTGGCAGCAAAACAAAGAACGTTGCACTTGCATTGCCGGCTTCGGCCGTGATTACAAAAAAAATCATTCTGCCCGGCGGACTCTCCGACAAGGAGTTGGAAGCGCAAGTGGAATCTGAAGCCAACCAGTACATTCCCTTTTCCCTGGATGAGGTGAGCCTGGACTTCTGCGTGATCGGCCCGAGCGCGAACTCGGTGGGCGACGTTGAGGTATTGATTGCGGCGTCACGCAAGGAGAAAGTGTCGGACCGACAGGGCTTGGCCGAAGCGGCAGGGCTCAAACCGGTGGTCATGGACGTCGAGTCCTATGCGTCGCGGATGGCTGCTGGCCGTGTGATCGAAACCTTGCCCAACCAAGGCGTGGACTCGCTGGTTGCACTTTTTGAAGTAGGCGCTCTCACCACGAGCATGCAGGTCATGCGCAATGACGACGTGCTGTACGAGCGAGATCAGGCCTTTGGTGGTGCTCAACTCACGCAGCTTATCGTGCGCCAGTATGGGTTCTCTTCGGACGAGGCGGAGGCAAAGAAGCGCTCCGGAGACCTGCCCGATGACTACCGCTCGGCAGTCCTGGATCCCTTCATCGAAAGCATGGCGCAGGAGATCGGGCGCGCGCTTCAGTTCTTTTTCACAAGCACCCCCTATAACAAGCTCGACCATATTCTGCTGGCGGGAGGAAGCGCCGCATTGCCGGGCCTCACGGAGGCTGTGACCCACCAGACATCCTTCGCGTGCATGGTGATCAATCCCTTTGACGCCATGGAGATGGCCGCTTCGGTGCAGGCCCGCAAGCTCTCCCGCGAGGCGCCCTCCTATTTGACCTCCACCGGCTTGGCCCTGCGGAGGTTCTACCAATGATTTTGATCAACCTGTTGCCGCATCGAGAGGCGGCCAGAAAGCGCCGCAAGGACCAGTTCTACACGCAATTGGGTCTGTCTGCGCTGCTGGGTGGTGTGATCTGCGGCGCCGTGTTCACTTGGTACCAGGGGCAGATTGCCGCACAGCAAGAGCGCAATCAGTTCTTGCAGGGTGAGATCACCAAGCTGGAGGCGGAAATCAAGGACATCGCCAACTTGCAGCGAGAAATTGCGTCCTTGCGCGCACGCCAGACCGCAGTGGAAAACTTGCAGGGAGATCGCAACCTGCCCGTGCATCTATTGGACGAGCTGGCAGAGCAGTTGCCCGACGGCGTCTACCTGACCAGCATGAAGCAAGAGAGCCAGAGCGTTCTCCTGGTTGGCGTTGCGCAATCGCAGGAGCGCGTGTCCGATCTGTTGCGCAATCTGGGTAACAACAGTCCTTGGTTGATGAAGCCCGAACTGGTGGAAATCGTCGCGGCGAGATTTGCAGAAGCTGGACGGGACCAGCGGCGCGTTTCGAATTTCACGATTCGTGTGTCGCTCAAGCGCCCGTCCGCGGTGCCTGCTGCGGCCACGCCGGCCAAAGGTTGATCTAGGACTGCGCACCATGGCCAAAACGCCCAGCATCAATGTGGATTTCAAGGGAATCCAAGAGCAACTCAAAAACCAATTCACGGGCTTGGATCCAAACGATCCATCTCAGTGGCCGGGTTTGCCACGCAATCTGCTGTTTGTCGCGGTGTGTGTGGCCGTCATCGCGGGATTGTGGTTTGCCTGGTTGAAGTCGTCCGACGAAGAGTTGATTGCAGAAAAAGCACGCGAAGAACAGCTTCGCGAGGATTACCGCAAAAAACTCGTGCAGGCGGTCAATCTGGACGCACTTCGAAAGCAGCTCGAGCAAGTGCAGCAGTACGTGACGCAGCTCGAGAAGCAGTTGCCGAGCAAGGCGGAAATGGATGCGCTTTTGTCGGATATCAACCAGGCGGGCCTGGGCCGCAGTCTGCAGTTTGAGCTGTTTCGGCCAGGCCAGGTGAGTGTGAAGGAGTACTACGCGGAACTGCCTATTGCGGTGCGGGTGACCGGTACCTATCACGACATCGGGCTGTTCGCTGCGGATATTGCCAACCTCTCGCGCATTGTGACGCTGAACAATCTGAGCCTGACGCCCGTCAGGGATCGTGAGGGCGTCTTGACCATGGATTGCACCGCCAAGACCTTCCGGTACCTGGATCAGGAGGAGATTGCTGCGCAGCAACAGGCAGCAAAGGGGACCAAGAAGTGATACCGATTCGAAGCGTTCCCTTGATCGGGAGCTTTTTGATGCTTCTGTTCGCCGTGGCTGGGTGCACGTCGTCGGGACAGGACGAGTTGCAGGCGTGGATGCAGAGCGAACGCAATTCCATTCGTCCTTCGGTGCAGCCCATTCCGGAGCCCACCAAATTCGTTCCGCAGGCATATGAGGCAGAGCGTCTGGCATCTCCTTTCAGTAGCGAGAAGCTGGCCAGCGTATTGCGTGGGTCCCAATCGACGCCGGTCGCCAACTCGGCGCTCATCGAGCCCGAGCTCAACCGCCGCAAGCAACCGCTGGAGGCGTTTCCGCTCGATACCATGTCCTTGGTGGGAAGCCTGAACCGAGAAGGCCAATTGGTGGCTTTGGTGAAGGTTGGAGATTTGCTGTACCAAGTGAAGCCCGGGCACTATCTGGGACAGAACTATGGGCGGGTGACCCGCATCACCGAACGGGAAGTGGTGCTGCGCGAGATCGTGCAGGATTCCGCTGGGGAATGGATGGAGCGCGCAGCTGCGCTGCAGTTACAAGAGGATGCTTCTAAATGAACAACAAGCCACACCAGGCGGTCAAGGTCGCGGTTGCGCAGCGTAGGGGGCTCAGGGCTGCGGTATTTGCATGCATGGCGTTCACCTCACTTTGGGCGCATGCCCAGAACGCGATTCAGTCCCTGACCGGAGGCGTGCAAGGGGGCGTGGAGGTTGTTCGCATCAACACGACGACGCCCCTGTCGGCCTTGCCGACGGGCTTTACGGTTCAAGCACCGGCACGTATTGCTTTGGATTTTCCTGGTGTTGCCAATGCCATTGGCCGTAACGCGGTCGAGATCAACGAGGGCAATCTGAGGTCGGCAAATGTGGTTCAGGCCGGTGACCGCACCCGTGTGGTGATCAACCTGAAGCAGGCAGCTGCTTACGAGGCCAGGATCGAGGGCAGCACGCTTCTGGTGATTCTGGAGCGGGCACAACCGGTGTCAGCGCCCACTGCTCCGTCCTCAGCGTTTGCGGAGAACCGCAACCGCGATGTCGCGGCTCTGCGAGATATTGACTTCCGTCGTGGCGTCGGCAGTACCGGACGCGTGGTGGTTGAGCTGGCCAATAACCAGGTCGGGGTCGACATTCGCCAGCAAGGTCAAAACCTGGTGGTTGAGTTTCTCAAGACTTCTTTGCCAGAGGGGTTGCGCCGTCGCTTGGACGTCAGCGATTTCGGTACGCCAGTTCAAAGCGTGACCACGACACAAACCGGGGATCGTGTGCGCATGGTCGTCACACCGACCGGCAACTGGGAGCATTCTGCTTATCAAAGCGACAACCAGTTCGTGTTGGAAGTGCGCGAGCAGAAAATCGACTCGTCCAAGCTGACGCAGGGGCCTGGATACAACGGCGAGAAGCTCTCGCTGAACTTCCAGAATATCGAGGTGCGGTCCTTGTTGCAGGTGATCGCAGACTTCACCAACTTCAATATCGTGACGTCGGATTCGGTCTCGGGGGCCGTGACACTCCGGCTCAAGGATGTGCCCTGGGATCAGGCGCTGGACATCATTCTTCAAGCCAAAGGCCTGGGCATGCGCAAGTCTGGGAATGTCTTGTGGATTGCGCCCAAAGACGAGATTGCGGCTCGAGAAAAGCAGGAGCTCGAGTCCAAAGCGTCGATTGAAAGCTTGGAAACGCTTCGAACCCAGGCGTTTCAGATGAACTACGCCAAGGCCGCAGACATTGCGGCGCAACTGATGGCAACGGGCGCAGGAGGTGGCGGTGGCAACAGCGGTGGTGGAGCCAATGCCCGGATTCTCTCCAACCGTGGCAGTGTCATTGCTGAGCCTAGAACCAACCAGCTGTTCGTGACCGACATACCCTCTCGTTTGGAGCAGGTGCAGGATCTCATTAGCAAGCTGGACGTAGCAATTCGCCAGGTGATGATCGAAGCACGCATCGTGGAGGCCGATGACACCTTCAACAAGTCCCTGGGCGTACGGCTCGGCGGCGGCGTGCGAGGTTTCGGCGTTGGCTCGGTCAATGGCAACGACGTTCGTGGCAACTTTGGGTCGACCTATGCAGCCACGTCCAGTGCGGCGGGCCCGACGCTGACCTCGGCGCCGTTCGTGAGCTTGCCTGCCAATCCAGGATCGGCGTTGGCGGCCTCTTACGCGCTGTCTCTGTTCAGCCCTTCTGCGTCCAGATTCCTGAGCCTGGAACTGTCCGCGTTGGAGTCCGATGGCAAGGGCCGAATCGTGTCCAGCCCTCGTGTGGTCACGGCAGACCAGGTGAAGGCCTTGATAGAGCAAGGCACGGAGTTTCCGTATCAAACGGCTACCTCGAGTGGAGCAACAGCCATTGCGTTCCGCAAGGCCAATTTGAAGCTGGAAGTGACGCCGCAGATCACGCCAGAAGGCAACATCATTTTGGATTTGGATATCAACAAGGACAGCCGCGGCGAGTCGACACCGGATGGCATTGCGATCAACACCAAGCACGTGCAGACCCAGGTTTTGGTCGAGAATGGCGGCACGGTGGTGATTGGCGGTATCTTCGAGCAGACTGAGCGCACCGATATCAGCAAGGTGCCGCTGCTGGGTGATCTGCCCGCCGTTGGAAATCTGTTCAAATCGCGCAACCGTATTTCCAACAAATCCGAGTTGCTCATCTTCATCACGCCACGTGTGTTGGGGCGCTCAGCCATCAATTGAGCGTTTCGTCCAGTTTCCTCGTAGGCTTGCCAGGCTCTGGAAAGTCCACTGTGGGGCGGCAGCTTGCGCGCCGCCTCGCACAGCCTTTTGTCGACACCGATCACGTGATCGAGCAGCGCCTGGGCTGTTCCATTCGGGAATTTTTCGAACGCGAAGGTGAGGACCGGTTTCGCGATATCGAAGCTGCCGTTGTCGACGAATTTACCCAAGGTCCGGCTGCCGTGCTGTCCACCGGCGGTGGATCCGTGTTGCGGCCCGAAAATCGGACCCATTTGCACGAACGTGGCACGGTGTTCTATCTGAAATCCACACCGGAAGAGTTGTTTCGCCGGTTGCGCCACGACCGCAACCGACCGTTGCTGCAGGTGGCAGATCCCTTGCAGCGGTTGCGCGATCTTTTTGACGCACGCGATCCCCTTTACCGAAGCGTCGCACACTTCGTGATCGAAACCGGCCGCCCGTCTGTTGCGACACTCGTCAACATGATCGTGATGCAGCTTGAACTGGGGCACTCTGCCTCGGTTTTGCCCGCCAGTCCTGGCCAATCCAGTCGCTGAGCATCGGACGTCAACATGGACACCGAATAAACTCGGTGCCCATGACTTCACAGCATCTGGATTCCAACGCTCAGTGGGTAAATATCGATCTGGGTGATCGCAGCTACGGCATCGCGATCGGAGGGGACCTGTTGGGTAGCGCGTCCTCGTATGCCGAGCTTCCAGGTGCCGCGAATGCGATGATCGTGTCCAATCCAACCGTGGTCGCGCTGTACGGTGACCGGTTGTTCAACGCATTGAAGGTTCACTTTCCCGCTGTCCATTCGGTCGTGCTGCCGGATGGCGAGTCGCACAAGAACTGGGAGTCCCTGAATCTCATCTTCGATGCCTTGCTGACCCACCGCTGTGATCGCAGCACGGTGTTGTTCGCTTTGGGAGGAGGGGTGATCGGTGACATGACCGGATTTGCCGCCGCCAGCTACATGCGCGGCGTGCCGTTTGTTCAGGTGCCAACCACATTGCTCGCGCAGGTGGATTCGTCCGTGGGTGGGAAGACGGCGATCAATCACCCCTTGGGCAAGAACATGATCGGGGCGTTCTATCAGCCGCGGCGCGTGGTGTGCGATCTGGACGTGCTCAAGACCTTGCCCGAACGCGAGCTCAGCGCAGGGCTTGCGGAGATCATCAAGTATGGGCCTATCTCTGACATGGGTTTCATGGAGTGGCTGGAAGACAACCTGGATGCGCTTCTCGAACGCGACTTGAGTGCGCTGGCGTTTGCGGTGCGCCGCAGTTGCGAGATCAAGGCCTGGGTCGTCAGCCAGGACGAGCGCGAATCCGGTGTGCGCGCGATTCTGAACTTCGGCCACACCTTCGGTCATGCCATTGAGGCCGGCATGGGTTACGGCGAATGGTTGCATGGTGAGGCTGTGGGGTGCGGGATGGTCATGGCTGCGCGGCTCTCGCAGGCCTTGGGTCTGGTCGATCAGGCATTTGTGGATCGGTTGTCGGCATTGGTGCGCCGCGCCGGCCTTCCCCTGGTGGCGCCTGTCCTGAGCGAGCATGACAACGTTGGCCGCTATCTGGAACTGATGCGCGTGGACAAAAAGGCCGAGGCCGGAGAGATCAAATTTGTCGTGATCGATCCGATCGGCCAGGCGACCGTGCGCAGCGCGCCCGATGCGATCGTGGCCGAGGTGATCAACGCCAGTTGCCGGGTGTCATGACCTCCTCGGGCGCCGTGACGCGTGAAGGCACGCTGGCCCGCTTTGCAAGCGACCCCAAAGCCAGTCGTGGTCGACGCCATCCGGAGCCCGAAGCACCGACGCGGACCGCTTTTCAGCGCGACCGGGATCGCGTCATTCATTCCACGGCCTTTCGACGCCTGGTCTACAAGACGCAGGTGTTTTTGAACCACGAAGGCGATCTGTTCCGCACACGCTTGACCCATTCGCTGGAGGTCGCGCAGCTGGGGCGCAGTATTGCGCGGTCCTTGCAGTTGAACGAGGACCTTGTGGAGGCCATCGCGCTGGCGCACGACTTGGGGCACACCCCTTTCGGGCATGCGGGGCAGGACGCGCTCAACAGCAGTCTCAAGAACTTCTCCGAAAGCGCTTCGCTGGCTGGCGATGAAAGCCTTGGCTTCGAGCACAACCTGCAAAGTTTGCGTGTGGTGGATGCGCTGGAGGAGCGCTACCCTGCATTCGATGGGCTCAATCTCTGCTTCGAAACCCGCGAAGGCATCCTCAAGCACTGTTCGAAGGTGAATGCTCGGCGCTTGGAGCAGCAAGAGCCCGGCGGTGTGGCATCGCGGTTTTTGAGCGGTGGCTCCCCTTCGCTGGAGGCCCAGCTTTGCAACCTCGCCGATGAAATCGCCTACAACGCGCACGATATTGACGATGGTGTGCGCTCGGGCTTGCTGACCATCGAGCAGATGGACGAGGTTGAGCTCTTTCGGCACTACCGTGAAGTAGCTGTGCGCACGCATCCCACGCTTCAAGGCCGTCGATTGCTGTTCGAAACCATTCGGCTCATGCTCAGCGATCAGGTCTACGACGTGATCGCCCTCACGCGCAGCCGCATCACGGCATCGGGCGTCGACTCGCCCGATGCCGTGCGTGCCAGTTTGCCTTTGGTGGCTTTCTCCGATGACATGCGCGAGCGCTCGCAGGCCCTCAAGGCGTTCCTGTTTCGCAATCTGTATCGCCATCCACAAGTGACGGAAACGACGGCCCGCGCCCGTCGTGTGGTCAGCGATCTTTTCGAGCGCTACATGGAAACCCCCCAGGAGTTGCCCGAGGCGCACGGAAATCGCCGGGATCTGGCCCGAGCAGTGGCCGACTACATCGCCGGCATGACCGACCGCTTTGCGATCCGTGAGCACGAGCGTCTTTTCGGCGCAGTGTTGTTCCCGTGAGCGACAAGGCCAGCGCCGCGGGTCCCAGGCGTCTGGCCACCCTCGTGGTGACTGCGGGGGTCTCTTGCGCGTTGCATGTAGGCAAGCTGCCCGTGGCCATTCCTGTGTTGACGAACAGCCTCGGCGTGACCTTGGTTCAGGCGGGTTTCCTGCTCTCGCTCGTGCAACTGGCGGGCATGACGCTGGGCGTATGGGTCGGGCTGATGGCCGATCGATTGGGTCCCCGTCGCGTCATGCTGGCAGGCTTGGTGCTGTTGGCGCTGGGCAGCCTCCTCGGAGCCTTGGCCGCCAACGTGGCTGTATTGTTGGCCACGCGCGTCGTGGAAGGCATGGGCTTCCTGCTGGCCGTGTTGCCGGCGCCGGGACTGCTGCGCCAGCGCGTGCATCACGCGCCCACCTTGTCGCGCGCGCTGGGTTGGTGGGGGGCCTACATGCCGGTGGGTACTGCGGTGGCGTTGCTGCTGGGGGTACCCTTGTTGTCTGCCGTGGGGTGGCGTTGGGCCTGGGTGTTGCTGGCGCTGCTGTCGTTGCTCGCCGCCGCCGGGATTGCATGGGGTGTGAAGCCGGATGGGCCTTTGCCGGTGTCATCTGGGGCGCCCCCTGGGGTGGCCGCGCTGGGAACGCGCCTGTGGCGCACGCTCCGCTCTCCCGGGCCTTGGCTTCTGGCCTTGGCGTTCTTCCTGTACTCAGGCCAATGGCTGGCCGTGATCGGCTTCTTGCCCACGATCTACAGCCAGGCCGGCTACGCGGGATCCACGGTCGCCTTGCTCAGTGCACTGGCCGCGGGCATCAACATGGTGGGCAATATCGGCGCGGGATGGTGGCTCGCCCGCGGCGCACGGCCCGGTGCTGCGCTTGTGCTGGCCTACATCGCGATGGGGGTGGGGGCAGGGATTGCCTTTGGTGCGGAAGGCCATCCGTTTCTGCAGTACCTTGCGGTCCTCGTGTTTTCCGGCATGGGAGGCTTGATCCCGGGAACCTTGTTCGGCTTGGCCGTGAAGCTCGCGCCCGATGACGACTCCGTGTCCACCACGGTCGGTTGGATGCAGCAGTTCTCGTCGCTGGGTCAATTTCTCGGGCCGCCGCTGGTGGCCTGGGTGGCGACCGTGGTGGGCGGATGGCAATGGACCTGGTTGGTGACGGGGGCGTCTTCGCTACTGGGCATTGCATTGGCCCTGTGGTTGCAGGCCGTGTGGCGTGCGCGCCCATAATCGGGGTCAGATTGGTTTGCGGCGCGGCTGCCGCGATGCCCCTTTGTCACGCCATGGCCCGACTTCCCCGCCTCACCGTTCCCGGTTATCCGCACCACGTCATCCAGCGTGGCAACAACCGACAAGACATCTTCAGAAGCGATGCCGACCGCGAGGTCATGCTCGATTTGATCAGCGAGAACGCACGAAAGCACCAGGTCGCCTTCAACGCCTACGTGTTGATGGACAACCACTTTCACCTGCTGCTGACGCCTGAAACCGCACAAGGTGTGCCCCTGACGATGCAGGCGGTTGGCCGGCGTTACGTGCGCTACTTCAACGATCTGTACCACCGCACCGGGACGCTGTGGGAGGGGCGCTACAAGTCCACGCTGGTTCAGACGGAGCGCTATCTGCTGGCCTGCATGGTCTACATCGATCTCAACCCGGTGCGGGCCGGGATGGTGTCCGACCCGAAGAGCCACCGCTGGTCCAGCCATGGCCACTACGTCGGGCAGACGCCCGATCGCCGGATCGTGCCACCAGCCTCTTATTGGGCTTTGGGCAACACACCGTTTGCGCGTGAGGCGGCGTATACCGAATTGGTGCGTGAAGGCCAGTCTGCGGCACAGCAGCGTGCGATCACCGATGCCACTTTGCACGGCTGGGCTCTTGGCGGCCCTGAGTTTTCAGCAGAGTTGCAAAAGCGAACGCCTCGCAGAACCACCCGCGCTGCCCCAGGACGTCCACCTTCTCTCCCCGTAGAAGGCTGACCACTTGGGGCTGCCTCGTGCGGTGGTGCGCATTCACTTAATCTGTCCCCAATAAAAATCATATTGAAATTGTCGGGATTTAATTGGAATCTGACCCCATTTAAATTGCTTGGCATTGTTGTTGCAATGCAATAAGCTCGCATCCGCTTTTTTGCATTTCCGCCCACGAACCGAGAAGGACGCGCCATGAACACGGCTGCCGAGCAACAACATCTGCAACAACACGGTCTGTACGACCCGGCCAACGAGCACGATGCTTGCGGTGTCGGGTTCGTCGCGCATATCAAGGGCGAGAAAAGCCATGCGATCGTGCAGCAGGGCTTGAAGATTCTCGAGAACCTGGATCACCGGGGTGCGGTGGGCGCCGACAAGCTGATGGGCGATGGGGCGGGGCTGCTGATCCAGTTGCCCGATGCGCTGTACCGCGAGGAAATGGCGGCCCAGGGCGTGACGCTGCCACCCGCGGGTGAGTACGGCGTCGGCATGATCTTCATGCCCAAGGAGCACGCCAGCCGCCTGGCTTGCGAGCAGGAGATGGAGCGCGCGATCGCGGCCGAAGGCCAGGTGCTGCTGGGCTGGCGCGATGTGCCGGTGAACCGCGACATGCCGATGTCGCCCACCGTGCGCGAAAAGGAGCCCATCATCCGCCAGGTCTTCATCGGCCGTGGCAACGACGTGATCGTGCAGGACGCGCTGGAGCGCAAGCTGTATGTGATTCGCAAGACCGCCAGTGCGCACATCCAGAGCCTCAAGCTGACCCACAGCAAAGAGTACTACGTGGTCAGCATGAGCAGCCGCACCGTGGTCTACAAAGGCTTGTTGCTGGCAGATCAGGTTGGCACTTACTTTCGTGATCTGGAAGACGAACGCTGTGTTTCCGCTCTTGGGCTGGTGCACCAGCGCTTTTCCACCAACACCTTCCCCGAATGGCCGCTGGCCCACCCGTACCGCTATGTCGCGCACAACGGCGAGATCAACACGGTCAAGGGCAACTACAACTGGATGAAGGCGCGCGAAGGCGTTATGTCCTCGCCGGTGTTGGGAGCCGATCTGCAAAAGCTGTACCCCATCAGCTTCGCCAGCCAGTCCGACACCGCCACGTTCGACAACTGCCTGGAGCTGCTCACGATGGCCGGCTATCCGCTGGCGCAGGCGGTGATGATGATGATCCCGGAGCCCTGGGAGCAGCACACCACGATGGATCTGCGCCGCAAGGCCTTCTACGAATACCACGCGGCCATGATGGAGCCGTGGGATGGCCCCGCGTCGATCGTCTTTACCGACGGCCGCCAGATCGGCGCCACGCTGGACCGCAACGGCCTGCGCCCCTCGCGCTACTGCATCACCGACGACGATTTCGTGATCATGGGTTCCGAGTCGGGCGTGTTGCCCGTGCCGGAGAACAAGATCGTGCGCAAGTGGCGCTTGCAGCCCGGCAAGATGTTCCTGATCGATCTGGAGCAGGGCCGCATGATCGACGACGAGGAGCTCAAGGCCAACCTCGCCAACAGCAAGCCCTACAAGCAGTGGATCGACAACCTGCGCATCCGACTGGACGACGTGGAGACGCCCGTGGCCGGCGAGTCGGCGCAGGAGCAGCGCATCAGCGCCACCGAGCCGCAAACCGCCGGCGTCGAGCGCGTGTCGCCCGAATTGCTGGACCGCCAGCAGGCCTTTGGCTATACGCAGGAAGACATCAAGTTCCTGATGAGCCCGATGGCCGCCAACGGCGAGGAGGGCATTGGCTCCATGGGCAACGACAGCCCGCTGGCGGTGCTCTCCGACAAGAACAAGCCGCTCTACAACTACTTCAAGCAGTTGTTCGCGCAGGTGACGAACCCGCCGATCGACCCGATCCGCGAAGCGATCGTGATGTCGTTGGTGTCCTTCATCGGCCCCAAGCCCAACCTGCTGGACATCAACCAGGTCAACCCGCCGATGCGGCTCGAAGTGAGCCAGCCGGTGCTCGACTTCGCCGACATGGCCAAGCTGCGCGACATCGAGGCGGTGACGCAAGGCAAGTTCCGCAGCCACACGCTGGACATCACCTACCCGGCGGCCTGGGGCCGTGAGGGCGTCGAAGCGAAGCTCGCTTCGCTGTGCGCTAGCGCCGTGGACGCGATCAAGGGTGGCAAGAACATCCTGATCATCAGCGACCGCGCGATCAGTGCCACGCAGATTGCCATTCCGGCGCTGCTCGCGCTCTCCGCGATCCACCAGCATCTGGTGCGCGAGGGCCTGCGCACCACTGCCGGCCTGGTGGTGGAAACGGGTACCGCGCGCGAAGTGCATCACTTCGCCGTGCTCGCCGGCTACGGTGCCGAGGCGGTGCACCCGTATCTCGCGATGGAAACCCTGGAGGCCATCAGCAAGGGCCTGCCGGGCGACCTGAGCGCCGACAAGGCGATCTACAACTACGTCAAGGCGATCGGCAAGGGCCTGTCCAAGATCATGTCCAAGATGGGCGTGTCGACCTACATGTCCTATTGCGGCGCGCAGCTGTTCGAAGCCATCGGGCTCAACAGCGAGACGGTCGACAAGTTCTTCACCGGCACCGCCAGCCGCGTGGGCGGCATCGGCGTGTTCGAGATCGCCGAAGAAGGCATCCGCATGCACAAGGCGGCCTTCGGCGAAGACCCGGTGCTGGCCACCATGCTCGAAGCCGGTGGCGAGTACGCCTGGCGCACGCGCGGCGAAGAGCACATGTGGACGCCGGACGCCATTGCCAAGCTGCAGCACAGCGCGCGCGCGAACAACTGGAACACCTACAAGGAATACGCGCAGATCATCAACGACCAGAGCCGCCGCCACATGACGCTGCGCGGTCTGTTCGAGTTCAAGATCGATCCGAGCACCGCGATTTCCATTGACGAGGTCGAACCCGCCAAGGAAATCGTCAAGCGTTTCGCCACCGGCGCCATGTCGCTGGGCTCCATCTCCACCGAGGCGCATGCCACGCTGGCCGTGGCCATGAACCGCATCGGCGGCAAGAGCAACACCGGTGAGGGCGGCGAGGATGCGCTGCGTTATCGCAACGAGCTCAAAGGCATCCCGATCAAGCAAGGTCAGACCATGTCCGACCTGCTGGGCAAGGACACCTTCGAGGTCGACTACGAACTGCAAGCGGGCGACTCGATGCGTTCGAAGATCAAGCAGGTGGCGTCGGGCCGCTTCGGCGTCACGGCCGAGTACCTCAACAGCGCCGACCAGATCCAGATCAAGATGGCGCAGGGCGCGAAGCCCGGCGAGGGCGGTCAGCTGCCGGGTGGCAAGGTGAGCGACTACATCGGCAAGCTGCGCCACAGCGTGCCCGGTGTGGGCCTGATCTCCCCGCCGCCGCACCACGACATCTACTCGATCGAGGATCTGGCCCAGCTGATCCACGACCTGAAGAACGTCGCGCCGCACTCAAGCATCAGCGTCAAGCTGGTGTCCGAGATCGGCGTGGGCACCATTGCCGCAGGCGTGGCCAAGTGCAAGGCCGACCACGTGGTGATCGCCGGCCACGACGGCGGCACGGGCGCTTCGCCCTGGTCTTCCATCAAGCACGCCGGCAGCCCATGGGAAATCGGCCTGGCCGAGACGCAGCAGACGCTGGTGCTCAACCGCCTGCGCAGCCGCATCCGCGTGCAGGCCGATGGCCAGATGAAAACCGGCCGCGACGTGGTCATCGGCGCGTTGCTCGGTGCCGACGAGTTCGGCTTCGCGACCGCGCCGCTGGTGGTCGAGGGCTGCATCATGATGCGCAAGTGCCACCTCAACACCTGCCCGGTGGGCGTGGCCACGCAAGACCCGGTGCTGCGCAAGAAGTTCACCGGCAAGCCCGAGCACGTGGTGAACTACTTCTTCTTCATCGCGGAAGAAGCGCGCCAGATCATGGCGCAGCTGGGCATCCGCAAGTTCGACGACCTGATCGGCCGTGCAGACTTGCTGGACATGAAGCAGGGCATCGAACACTGGAAAGCGCGCGGCCTGGACTTCGGTCGCCTGCTGGCGCAGCCGATCGTGCCGGCCGATGTGCCGCGCTTCCACACCCAGGACCAGGAGCACGGACTGGAAAAGTCGCTGGACAACATCCTGATCCAGAGATCGCGCCCCGCGATCGACAAGGGCGAACGCGTGCAGTTCATCGAGGTGGCGCGCAACGTCAACCGTTCCGTGGGAGCCATGCTCTCGGGTGCGGTGACGAAGGTGCACCCCGAAGGACTGCCCGATGACACCATTCGCATCCAGCTCGAAGGCACCGGTGGCCAGTCGTTCGGCGCGTTCCTCACGCGCGGCATCACGCTGTACTTGATCGGCGATGCCAACGACTACACCGGCAAGGGCCTCTCGGGTGGCCGCGTGATCGTGCGCCCCAGCATCGATTTCCGCGGCGATGCCGCGCGCAACATCATCGTGGGCAACACCGTCATGTACGGCGCGACGACGGGTGAGGCTTACTTCAGCGGCGTGGCCGGTGAGCGCTTCGCGGTGCGCCTGTCGGGCGCCACCGCGGTGGTGGAGGGCACGGGCGACCACGGTTGCGAATACATGACCGGTGGCACCGTGGCCGTGCTGGGCAAGACGGGCCGCAACTTCGCCGCGGGCATGAGCGGCGGCCTGGCGTATGTGTACGACGAAGACGGCGATTTCGCCAAGCGCTGCAACACCGCCATGGTCAGTCTGGAAAAGGTGCTGTCCACCGCCGAGCAGGAGGCCACGATGGACCGGGCCATCTGGCACCGCGACCAGAGCGACGAGGCGCAGCTCAAGAAACTGCTCGAGGACCACAACCGCTGGACGGGCAGCAAGCGCGCGCGCGAGCTGCTCGACACCTGGGCCCAGTCGCGCGGCAAATTCGTGAAGGTGTTCCCCAACGAATACAAGCGCGCGCTGGGCGAGATCAACGCCCGCAAGGCCGCGACCGAGGTCACCAACAAGGCCCAGGGTTCGGCGAAGAAAGCCACGGTGCCCGCCAAGTAAGCCGGCCGCACGCACGCAAGACAACGAAGGAATCGCATCATGGGAAAAGTCACCGGCTTCATGGAATACGAGCGTCTGGAAGAGGGCTACAAGCCCGTGCCGGAACGCGTGAAGCACTACAAGGAATTCGTCGTCGGCCTCGATGAGCCGCAATCCAAGGTGCAGGCCGCGCGCTGCATGGACTGCGGCACGCCGTTCTGCAACAGCGGCTGCCCGGTCAACAACATCATTCCGGACTTCAACGACCTCGTGTACCAGGGCGACTGGCAGAACGCCATCACCGTGCTGCACAGCACCAACAACTTCCCCGAGTTCACCGGCCGCATCTGCCCCGCGCCCTGCGAGGCCGCCTGCACGCTCAATGTGAATGGCGATGCCGTGGGCATCAAGTCGATCGAGCACGCCATCATCGACCGCGCGTGGGCCGAAGGCTGGGTCCAGCCGCAGCCGGCGCGCCACAAGACCGGCAAGAAGGTGGCCGTGGTGGGCTCCGGTCCGGCCGGCATGGCCGCTGCGCAACAGTTGGCCCGTGCCGGCCACGACGTGACCTTGTTCGAGAAGAACGACCGCGTGGGCGGCCTGCTGCGCTATGGCATTCCCGACTTCAAGATGGAGAAGAGCCACATCGATCTGCGCGTGAAGCAGATGGAGGCCGAAGGTGTGGTGTTCCGCACCGGCGTGCTGGTGGGCGAACTACCCAAGGGTAGCAAGGTGACCAACTGGGCCAAGGAAACCGTCACCCCCGCACAGCTGCAGAAAGACTTCGACGCCGTGCTGCTGACCGGTGGCTCCGAGCAGAGCCGCGACCTGCCCGTGCCCGGCCGCGACCTCGACGGTATCCACTTCGCCATGGAGTTCCTGCCGCAACAGAACAAGATCAATGCGGGTGACAAGCTCAAGGGCCAGTTGCGTGCCGATGGCAAACACGTGATCGTGATCGGTGGCGGCGACACGGGCAGCGACTGCGTAGGCACGAGCAACCGCCACGGCGCGGTCAGCGTGACCCAGTTCGAGGTCATGCCCCAGCCGCCCGAGCAGGAAAACAAACCCCTGGTGTGGCCCTACTGGCCGCTCAAGCTGCGCACCAGCTCCAGCCACGAAGAGGGTTGCGTGCGCGAATTCGCCATTTCCACCAAGGAATTCATCGGCGAGAAGGGCAAGGTCACGGGTCTGACCACGGTGCAAGTCGAATTCAAGGACGGCAAGCTGGTCGAGGTTCCCGGCACGGAGAAGACCTACAAGGCCGATCTGGTGCTGCTCGCCATGGGCTTCGTGAACCCGGTTGCCACCATCCTCGACGGTTTCGGCGTGGAGAAAGACGCCCGCGGCAATGCCAAGGCCGGTACCGACTTCATCGGCGGCTATGAGACCAATGTGCCCAAGGTCTTCGCCGCCGGCGACATGCGCCGCGGCCAGAGCCTGGTGGTGTGGGCGATCCGCGAAGGCCGGCAGGCGGCGCGCGCGGTCGACGAGTTCCTGATGGGATTCTCCGACCTGCCCAGGTAGAAGGATCCCCCCGCCGCGCTGCGCGCGACCCCTCAAGGGGCGGCATCTGGGACCGGCGAAGCCGGATCCGCGATGCCCCTGGATGGAGCCACGGCTCGCCGGCGGCGAATCCCTTATCATGCAAAAGCCGGGCTCGAATTGCCCGGCTTTTGCTTGATGCCCACCGATACCCCTTCCCCTCTGGTCGAACTGCGCAACCTGACGTTTGGTTACGGCGAGCGCGCCATCCTCGACAACATCTCGCTGACCGTGCCGCGTGGCAAGGTCACGGCGCTCATGGGCGCCTCGGGTGGCGGCAAGACCACCGTGCTCAGGCTCATTGGCGGGCAGATTCGCGCCCAGTCCGGCCAGACGCTGTTCGACGGACAGGACGTGACCACGATGAACGAGGCCGCCTTGTATGCCGCACGCCGGCGCATGGGCATGCTGTTCCAGTTCGGCGCGCTGTTCACCGACATGAACGTGTTCGATAACGTGGCCTTTGCGCTGCGCGAGCACACCCGGTTGCCCGAAGCCCTGGTGCGCGATGTCGTGCTCATGAAGCTCAACGCCGTCGGCCTGCGCGGTGCGCGCGACCTCATGCCCAGCGAACTCTCCGGCGGCATGGCGCGGCGCGTGGCGCTGGCGCGTGCGATCGCGCTCGACCCCGAGCTCGTGATGTACGACGAGCCCTTTGCCGGCCTGGATCCGATCTCGCTCGGTACCGCCGCGCGCCTGATCCGCCAGCTCAATGACGCCATGGGCCTGACCAGCATCGTGGTCTCGCACGACCTGGACGAAACCTTCCACATCGCCGACCAGGTGATCGTGCTGGCCAACGGCAAGATCGCCGCGCAAGGCACGCCCGAGGAGGTGCGCCACAGCCAGGACCCGCTGGTTCACCAGTTCGTCAATGCCTTGCCCGATGGGCCGGTGCGTTTCCACCACCCCGGACCGGCACTGGGCGAGGATTTCGGCCCCTCACAACGTCAAGGCCGGGGAGCACGATCATGAACGCCTTGCATCCCGCCCGCGTGGGTTTGGCGGTGCGCGTGCTGCTGGCCAGCGTGGGCCAGGGCACCCGCCTGTTCTTGCGGCTGATATGGCTCTTCGGCGCCGCCCTGCGCCGCCCTGCGCTGGTGCGCGACCAGATCCATTTCCTGGGCAACCACTCGCTGGCCATCATTGGCGTGTCGGGCCTGTTCGTGGGCTTTGTGCTCAGCCTGCAGGGGTACTACACCTTGCAGCGTTACGGTGCCACCGAAGCGCTGGGCTTGCTGGTGGCGCTCTCGCTGATGCGCGAGTTGGGCCCTGTGGTCACCGCATTGCTGTTCGCGGGCCGCGCAGGCACCTCGCTCACGGCCGAGATCGGCCTCATGAAAGCGGGTGAGCAACTCAGCGCCATGGAAATGATGGCGGTCGACCCGGTGCGCCGCGTGCTCGCGCCGCGCTTCTGGGCGGGTGTGATCGCCATGCCCTTGCTGGCGGCGGTGTTCAGTGCAGTCGGCATCATCGGCGGCTGGGTCGTTGGCGTGCTGTTGATCGGACTGGATGGCGGCGCCTTCTGGGGCCAGATGCAAGGCGGCGTGGACGTCTGGGCCGACGTCGGCAACGGCATTGTCAAAAGTGTGGTGTTTGGTTTTGCGGTGACCTTCGTGGCCCTCCTGCAGGGATTCAAGGCGCATCCCACACCCGAAGGCGTTTCCCGTGCCACCACCCGCACCGTGGTGGTGGCCTCGCTGAGCGTGCTGGCGCTGGACTTCGTCCTCACCGCCATGATGTTCAGCATCTGAGTGGAGCAATGAATATGCAATCTTCCAAGAATGACGTCTGGGTCGGCCTCTTCGTGCTGATCGGCGCGGCAGCCATCCTGTTCCTCGCCTTGCAGTCGGCCAATCTGCTGAGCCTGAATTTCGAGAAGACCTACCACGTGGTCGGCCGCTTCGACAACGCCGGCGGCCTCAAACCCAAGGCCGCGGTGCGCAGCGCCGGCGTGGTGGTGGGGCGTGTGTCCTCGATCGCATTCGACGACAAGACCTTCCAGGCCAACATCCGCCTCGAGCTGGAATCGCGCTACGCGTTCCCCAAGGACAGCTCGCTCAAGATTCTCACGAGTGGCTTGCTGGGTGACCAATACATCGGCATCGAACCCGGTGGCGACGAACGCAGCTTTCAGGACGGCGACGTGACCACCCAGACACAGTCGGCCATCGTGCTGGAAAACCTGATCAGCCAGTTCCTGTTCAGCAAGGCGGCCGAAGGTGCCGACAAGCCGGACCCGGCCAAGTAGGCTGTTGGTGCGTTACAACGGCGGCGTCTGAGGCCCATTCGTGGCGACGAGAATCGGATGGGCCACCAACGCATGCGCCGTGGCGTGACTCCCAGGGACTCTCAAGATGACAAATTACACCCACAAAACACACAAGACCGTCGCAAAGGCGATGGCATTGGCTGCCTTGTTGTCGCTGGCCGCAGGCTGTGCCACCGGCCCCGATGCGAATCCACGCGACCCACTCGAACCGTTCAACCGCGGTGTCTACAAGTTCAACGACACGCTGGACACGGCCGTGCTCAAGCCGGTGGCCACCGCGTACGAAAAGGTCACGCCCAGCCCGGTGCGCACGGGGGTGGGCAACTTCTTCGGCAACCTGGGCGATCTCTGGTCTTCGGTCAACGCGGGGCTGCAATTGCGTCCGCGCGAGGCCGTGGAGAACCTGATGCGCTTCAGTGTCAATTCGGTGTTCGGTCTGGCCGGCGTGTTCGACATTGCGACCGAGATGCGCATTCCGCGCACCCAGTTGGACTTTGGCCACACGCTGGGTCGCTGGGGAACGCCCGCCGGCCCTTACCTGGTGCTGCCGCTGTTCGGGCCTTCGTCGGTCCGTGACGGTGCCGCCTCATTTGTCGACGTGCACGGCGATCCTGTCGCCGGCGTGGACCACCGGGCCACCCGGAACTCCCTGTATGCGCTGCGCGTCGTGGACGGCCGCGCGCGCCTGCTGCGAGCCTCATCGATGCTGGACGATTCCGGCATGGACAAATACAGCTTCATCCGCGACGCCTACCTCAGCCGGCGCCAGGGGCAGATCGACGACATCGTCGACAAAGGCATCGGCATTGGCGACGGCGCCACCGACGATGCCGACGATACGAATCGCAACGATTCAACCGGAACCCGGTAACACCCGGTTTACTCACACCGCTTAGGCTGCGGGTTCCGCAGCAGGGCTTTGGCCCCGAAAGGATTCATGATGAAAAGACGTTCCTGGCTGGCCGCGTTGGCCGTTTCGCTCTCCGGTTTTGCGCTGGCACCCGCATGGGCCAAGGTCGAAGCCCCCGATGCGATGGTCAAGCGCCTGTCGAACGAGGTGCTGGCCACCATCAAGGCCGATCCCGCACTGCGCGACGGCGACATGGCCAAGATCGTGGCCCTGGTGGACAGCAAGATCATGCCCAACGTGAACTTCGAGCAACTGACCAGGTTCGCGACGGCCCGGTACTGGTCTCAGGCCACGCCCGAACAGCAGACGCGCCTGCAGGAGGAGTTCAAAACGCTGCTGTTGCGCACCTACTCCGGCGCCCTGAGTGAAGTGAAGGACCAGACCCTGAGTTTCCGCCCGTTCCGCGCCAACCCCGCCGACACGGAAGTGGTCGTGCGCTCCTTCGTGAAGGGCCAGGGTTCCGGTGACATCCAGCTGGACTACAAGCTGCAGAAGGAAGCGTCTGGCTGGAAGGTCATCGACCTCAACGTGCTGGGTGCCTGGTTGGGCGAAAACTACCGCACGCGTTTCGCGCAGGAGGCGGGCAACGGCAAGGGCGTGGACGGCATCCTGGCCTGGCTGACGCAGACCAACAAGAACATGGCCGGCAAATAAGCCGGCCGAGAAACCATGGCCGAAGTCCTTCTGGCGCTTCCCGAGCGCCTGACCTTGAGCGAGGCGGACCAGGTGCTGTCCCGCCTGGAGGGTGAAGTCTCGCAGCGGGCGGGCGCCGTGGTAGAGATCGATGCCGGCCCGCTTCAGGTGTTCGATTCGTCGGCGCTGGCGGTGCTGCTGGAGCTGCGCCGCCAGCTGCTGGCCAAGGGCCAGTCCCTGCGCGTGAGCCGCTGGCCGGGTCGGTTGGAGGCCTTGGCGTCGCTCTACGGGGTGCGCGAGTTGCTGGCTGCTTGACCCCGTTGCGGGTGACCCCAGCCCAGCGCAGAAGGGGTGGCCCGCATAAAATACCTGGTTCGCCAGCGCCGGCGCAGATGTCCTGCGCCGTGGCCGACGAGTCCTTGGGTCCCGCCCGCGCATGCCAGCCGTTTCCTTCCAGCAAGTCTCCAAAACCTATTCCACGCCGCGCGGCGACCTGCATGCGCTGCAATCGGTGTCGTTCGACATCGAGCCGGGCGAGTTCTTCGGCCTGCTGGGCCCCAACGGCGCGGGCAAGACCACACTCATCAGCGTGCTGGCGGGTTTGGCGCGCGCCAGCTCGGGACGCGTGCTGGTCAACGGGGCCGATGTGCAGGCCGACTTTGCCCGGGCGCGCCGCCAATTGGGCGTGGTGCCGCAGGAACTGGTGTTCGACCCCTTTTTCAATGTGCGCGAGGCGCTGCGCATCCAGTCTGGCTACTTCGGCATCCAGCGCAACGACGCCTGGATCGACGAGTTGCTCGAAGGCCTGGGCCTGGCCGACAAAGCCACCGCCAACATGCGCCAGCTCTCAGGCGGCATGAAGCGCCGCGTTCTGATCGCGCAGGCACTGGTGCACAAGCCCGCCGTGATCGTGCTCGACGAACCCACCGCCGGCGTGGACGTGGAATTGCGCCAGACCTTGTGGCAGTTCGTCTCCGACCTCAACAAGCGCATGGGCAGTACCGTGTTGCTGACCACCCACTACCTGGAGGAGGCCGAGGCGCTGTGCGGGCGCATCGCCATGCTCAAGCAGGGCCGGGTGGCGGCGCTCGAGACCACATCGGCGCTGTTGGCGCGTGCCGCTTCCAACGTGCTGCGCTTCAAGACCGATGCGGCCCTGCCGACCGATCTCGCGGTGCAGGCCCGCATCACCGGGCGTGTGGTGCAGTTGCCCGCCAACGACGCGCTGGCGGTAGAGCGCATCCTCGCGCGCTTGCGCGAGGTGGGCGTGTCGCCCGAGGACATCGAGATCCGCAAGGCCGACCTGGAAGACGTGTTCCTCGATCTCACCGGCGCGCAATCGCGCCCCGTTGCGTCGGTGGAGGTGGCGGTATGAGCGCCGCACGGCCGTTCCGAAGGCGCTCAGTCCCGCAGCGCATCGCGCGGAAGGTAGTTCAATGACCGGCTGGCAAACCCTCTTTTACAAGGAAGTGCTGCGCTTCTGGAAAGTCGGTTTCCAGACTGTGGCCGCCCCGGTGATCACCGCCATCCTGTACCTCATGATCTTCGGCCACGTGCTCGAAGGCCGCGTGCAGGTCTACGACTCGGTGAGCTACACCGCCTTCCTGCTGCCGGGCCTGGTGATGATGAGCGTGCTGCAGAACGCCTTTGCCAACAGCTCCTCTTCGCTGATCCAGAGCAAGATGATGGGCAACATCGTGTTCCTGCTGCTCACTCCGCTCTCGCACCGTGCGTGGTTCGTGGCCTACGTAGGCTCGTCCATTGTGCGCGGCGTGGCCGTGGGCCTGGGGGTTCTGGTGGTGACCTGGTGGTTCGCGCAGCCCTCGCTGGTGGCGCCGCTGTGGATCCTGGCATTCGGCTTCATGGGGGCCGCACTGCTCGGCGCGCTGGGGTTGATCGCCGGGTTGTGGGCCGAGAAATTCGACCAGATGGCCGCGTTCCAGAACTTCCTCATCATGCCCATGACCTTCCTCTCGGGCGTGTTCTACTCCATCCATTCCCTGCCCGATTTCTGGCAGCGCGTGAGCCACCTCAACCCGTTCTTCTACATGATCGACGGTTTCCGATACGGCTTTTTCGGCAAGAGCGACGTCTCACCATGGATCAGCCTGATGCTGGTGGGCTGCGCGCTCGCCGTGGTGAGCGCGATCGCGTTGCACCTCTTGAAGACCGGCTACAAGATCCGGCACTAAAGAACCCATGACGTCTGAAGAACTGCAATCTCTCATCGCCGCCGGCCTGCCCTGCGAGCACCTCGAAGTCTCGGGCGACGGCCGCCATTGGTCCGCTGTGATCGTCTCACCTGCGTTCGACGGACTGCGCCTGATCAAGCGCCACCAGGCCGTCTACGGCACGCTGGGCGGCCGCATCCAGACCGACGAGGTGCACGCCTTGTCGATGAAGACCTACACCCCCGCCGAATGGGCGGCCCAACCCCGAAGCTGACACGCGCCATGGACAAATTGCGAATCAACGGCGGCCGCACGCTGCGCGGCGAGGTCACCATCTCTGGCGCGAAGAACGCCGCGCTGCCCGAGTTGTGTGCCGCGTTGCTCACCCACGAGCCGGTGACGCTGAACAACCTGCCGCGCCTGCAGGACGTGGTCACCATGCGCAAGCTGCTCGACAACATGGGCGTGAAGACCGACACGCGCCCCGATCGCAGTGGCATCACCTTGCAGGCGGCCGACCCGATCCATGCCGAAGCGCCGTACGAACTGGTCAAGACCATGCGCGCCTCGGTGCTGGTGCTGGGCCCCTTGCTCGCACGCTTTGGCCACGCGCGCGTGTCGCTGCCGGGGGGCTGTGCCATCGGCTCGCGCCCGGTGGACCAGCACATCAAGGGCATGCAGGCCATGGGGGCGGAGATCGCCATCGAGCACGGCTACATGGAGGCCCGGCTGCCCGCGGGCAAGACGCGCCTGCACGGCGCGCGCATCACCACCGACATGGTGACCGTGACCGGCACCGAGAACTTCCTCATGGCCGCCGCCCTTGCCGAAGGCGAGACGGTGCTGGAGAACGCGGCGCAGGAGCCCGAGATCGGGGACCTGGCAGAGATGCTGATCGCCATGGGCGCGAAGATCGAAGGCCATGGCACCAGCCGTATCCACATCCAGGGCGTGGACCGCCTGCATGGGTGCACGCACCAAGTGGTGGCCGACCGCATCGAAACGGGTACCTTCCTGTGCGCCGTGGCCGCCGCCGGCGGCGACGTGGTGCTGCGCCATGGCCGGGCGGACCACCTGGATGCGGTGATCGAGAAGCTGCAGGAAGCCGGCGCGAAGATCGAAGTCGGCAAGGATGCCGCAGGCGATTTCATCCGCGTCCAGGCATCGGGCCGCCTCAAGGCCCAGAGCTTTCGCACCACCGAATACCCTGGCTTCCCCACCGACATGCAGGCCCAGTTCATGGCGCTCAACTGCGTCGCCGAGGGCGCGAGCAAGGTCACTGAGACCATCTTCGAGAACCGCTTCATGCACGTCAACGAGCTGGTGCGCCTGGGCGCGAACATCCAGACCGATGGCAAGGTGGCCTTGATCGAGGGCATGCCGCGCCTCTCGGGCGCGACCGTGATGGCGACCGACCTGCGGGCTTCGGCCAGCCTGGTGATCGCCGGCCTGGTGGCCGAGGGCGAAACCATCGTCGACCGTATCTACCATCTGGACCGGGGCTACGACCAGATGGAGGCGAAGTTGCGTGCCATCGGCGCGGATATCGAAAGAACCAAATGATCACGTTGGCGTTGTCCAAGGGCCGCATCTTCGACGAGACCCTGCCGTTGCTCAAGGCCGCGGGCATCGAGGTGCTGGAGGACCCCGAAAAGTCGCGCAAGCTCATCCTGCCGACCAGCAAGCCTGACGTGCGCGTGGTGCTGGTGCGCGCCACCGACGTGCCGACCTACGTGGAGTACGGCGGCGCCGACATCGGTGTGACCGGCAAGGACACGCTGATCGAGCACGGCGGCCAAGGCCTGTACCAGCCGCTGGACCTGAACATCTCGCGCTGCCGCGTCAGCGTGGCCGTGCGCGCCGACTTCGACTACGCCTCGGCTGTGCGCCAGGGCTCGCGCCTGAAGGTCGCCACCAAATACACCGCCATCGCGCGCGAGTTCTTCGCGAGCAAGGGCGTGCACGTGGACCTGATCAAGCTCTACGGCAGCATGGAGCTGGCCCCGCTGACCGGCCTGGCCGATGCCATCGTCGATCTGGTGTCCACCGGCAACACGCTCAAGGCCAACCACCTGATCGAAGTCGAACGCATCATGGACATCAGCGCGCGCCTGGTGGTCAACCAGGCCTCGCTCAAACTCAAGCAGGCGGTCATCCGCCCCATCATCGACGCCTTCGCGCAAGCGATCGTCAAGTAACGCCCATGAGCCTTTCCGCCCGACCCGCCCGCCTGTCCACCGCCGCCCCAGGCTTCGAGGCGCAGTTTGCCGCCCGCCTGCATTGGTCGGACGAGACCGATGGCGCGATCGAGCAGCGCGTGGCCGACATCCTGGCCGATGTGCGTGTGCGCGGCGACGCGGCGGTGCTCGAGTACACCGCTCGCTTCGACGGGCTGGCCGCGAGCGACATGGCGGCGTTGGAATTGACGCAGGCCGACTTCAAGGCCGCGTTCGACGGCTTGCCGGCGGCACAACGCGAAGCGCTGCAAGCGGCCACGCGCCGCGTGCGCAGCTACCACGAGGCGCAGAAGAAGGCCGGCGGCGAGAGCTGGAGCTACCGCGATGAAGACGGCACGCTGCTGGGCCAGAAGGTCACGCCGCTGGACCGCGTGGGCATTTACGTGCCCGGTGGCAAAGCGGCCTACCCCTCCAGCCTGATCATGAACGCCGTGCCCGCGCACGTGGCGGGGGTGCAGGAGATCATCATGGTGGTGCCCACGCCGGTGCGCGGCAGTGTCGCCACGGGGGGGCGTGGTGAGGCCACGGCGAACCGCGGTGAGCGCAACGAGCTCGTAATGGCGGCCGCCTTTGTTGCAGGCGTCACGCGCGCCTTCACCATCGGCGGTGCGCAAGCCGTGGCCGCGCTCGCCTACGGCACGGCCACCGTGCCCAAGGTCGACAAGATCACCGGGCCGGGCAACGCCTATGTGGCCAGCGCGAAGAAGCGCGTCTTCGGCACCGTCGGCATCGACATGATCGCCGGCCCGAGCGAAATCCTGGTGCTGGCCGATGGCAGCACGCCGGCCGAATGGGTTGCGATGGACCTGTTCAGCCAGGCCGAACACGACGAGCTGGCGCAAAGCATCCTGCTGTGCCCGGACGCAGCCTACATCGACGCCGTGCAGCGCGAGATCGATCGCCTGCTGCCCACCATGCCGCGCGCGGCCATCATCGCCAAGAGCCTGAACGACCGGGGCGCGCTGATCCACACGCGCAGCATGGAAGAGGCCTGCGCCATCAGCAACCGCATTGCCCCCGAACACCTGGAGGTGTCCAGCGCCGATCCGCACCGCTGGGAGCCGCTGCTCAAGCACGCCGGCGCCATCTTCCTGGGTGCCTACACCAGCGAAAGCCTGGGCGACTACTGCGCGGGCCCCAACCACGTGCTGCCCACCAGCGGCACCGCGCGTTTCTCCTCGCCCCTGGGCGTGTACGACTTCCAGAAACGCAGCAGCCTGATCGAAGTGAGCCAGGCCGGCGCGCAGGGCCTGGGCCGGATCGCCGCTGAAATGGCGTATGGCGAGGGCCTGCAGGCGCACGCGCGCGCGGCCGAGCTGCGCCTGGATCGCGTGCCACCGATGCGAGAGACGAAGTGAGTCAGAACCCCTTGGGCGTGATCCGCCAGGACGTGCAATCCATGCACGCCTATGCCATCCAGCCGTCGACCGGTTTGGTCAAGCTCGACGCCATGGAGAACCCCTTTGCGTTGCCGCCGGCGCTGCAGGCCGAGCTGGGTGCGCGGCTGGGCGCCGTTGCCATACACCGCTACCCAGGTGAGCGCATCGACGAACTCAAGCAGGCATTGGCACGCTACGTGAATCTGCCCGAGGGCTACGGCCTGATGCTGGGCAACGGTTCGGACGAACTCATTTCGCTGCTGGCCATGGGCTGCGATCTGCCCGGTGCGACGGTCCTGGCGCCGGTGCCGGGCTTCGTGATGTACGCCATGAGCGCGCAGCTGCAAGGCTTGAAGTTCGTCGGCGTGCCGCTCACCGCCGACTTCGAGCTCGACGAAGCCGCCATGCTGGGCGCGATGCGCGAGCACAAGCCCGCCATCACCTTCATCGCCTATCCCAACAACCCCACGGCCAACCTCTGGAACGCCGACACCATCCGCCGCCTGATCGCCGAAGCGGCTGGCTTTGGCGGCCTGGTGGTGATGGACGAGGCCTACCAACCGTTCTCCAGCCGCAGCTGGCTCGACGAGATTCGCGCGCATCCCCAGGCCCATGCGCACGTGCTGCTCATGCGCACGCTCTCCAAGTTCGGCCTGGCGGGGGTGCGCGTCGGCTACATGCTCGGCGCGCAGGCGCTGGTGCACGAAATCGACAAACTGCGTCCACCGTACAACGTGAGCGTGCTCAACGCCGAGTGCGCCTTGTTCGCGCTGGAGCACACCGGGGTGTTTGCCGAGCAGGCCGCGCAGATCTGCGAACAGCGCGCCGTGCTGCTCGACGCGCTCGCCCGTCTGCCCGGCGTCACACCCTTCGCCAGCGAAGCCAATATGGTCCTGGTGCGGGTGCCCGATGCTCAGCGCAGCTTCGACGCGCTCAAGGCCCAGGGCATTCTGGTCAAGAATGTTTCTAAAATGCACCCGTTGTTGACCCAGTGCCTGCGCCTGACCGTGGGCACACCCTCCGAAACCGCCTTTCTGATTCGCGCTCTCCAGACTGCTCTATGACCCAGCCGATTTCCGTCCCTTCCGTGTCCGACCGCGTGGCGCAGGTGCAGCGCAACACCGCCGAAACACAGATCGAGCTGCGCATCAACATCGACGGCACGGGCAAGGCCAACCTGTCCACCGGCATCGGCTTCTTCGACCACATGCTCGACCAGATCGCCCGCCATGGCCTGATCGACCTCGACATCCAGGCCAAGGGCGACTTGCACATCGATGGCCACCACACCGTGGAGGACGTGGGCATTACCCTCGGCCAGGCCTTCGCGCAAGCGGTGGGCGACAAGAAGGGCATCCGGCGCTACGGCCACGCCTACGTGCCGCTGGACGAGGCGCTGTCGCGCGTCGTCATCGATTTCTCGGGCCGTCCCGGCCTGCACATGCGCGTGCCCTTCAAGAGCGGCATGGTCGGCGGATTCGACACGCAGCTCGCGTTCGAATTCTTCCAAGGCTTCGTCAACCACGCGGGTGTGACGCTGCACATCGACAATCTCCACGGTGAAAACGCCCACCACCAGGCCGAAACCGTGTTCAAGGCATTTGCACGCGCCCTGCGCATGGCCCTGGAGCGCGATGCGCGCATGGGCGACGTGATTCCCTCGACCAAAGGCTCGCTCTGAGTTTTCCCGTCCGATGAAACGCAAGACAGTCGCCGTGGTGGACTACGGCAGTGGCAACCTGCGCTCCGTGTCGCAGGCCGTGCAGCACGTGGCGCGCGCCGAAGACGTGGAAGTGCTGGTCACGGGCGAGGCGCAGGCCGTGCTCGATGCCGATCGCGTGGTGCTGCCCGGTCAGGGCCACATGGGCGATTGCATGCGCGAGCTGGCGAACTCCGGCCTGCTCGACGCGGTGCTGCATGCCGCCGCGAACAAGCCCTTGTTCGGCGTGTGCGTGGGCATGCAGATGCTGTTGCAGCGCAGCGAAGAAGGTCCGACCGATGGCCTGGGCCTCATGCCCGGAGAAGTGGTGCGTTTCCAGCTCGAAGGCCGCCGGCAGGCCGATGGCAGCCGCTTCAAGGTGCCGCAGATGGGCTGGAATCAGGTGTTCCACGCGCTGGGGCGTGGCCCGTCGCATCCTTTGTGGGCCGGCATCGGGGACGGGGCCTATTTCTATTTCGTGCACAGCTTTTATGCTCGGCCTTCGCAAATCGAACACATCGTGGGCGAGGCCGACTATGGTGGGCGCTTTGCGGCGGCCATCGCCCGCGATAATATTTTCGCCACCCAGTTTCACCCGGAGAAAAGCGCCGACCAGGGCCTGGCGCTGTACCGCAACTTCCTGTCCTGGAACCCTTGATCTGTCCACCCGCCTTCCATTCACACCATCATGTTGCTGATTCCTGCCATTGATCTGAAAGACGGCCAGTGCGTTCGCCTCAAACAGGGCGACATGGACCAATCCACGGTGTTCGGGGACAACCCGGCGGCGATCGCCCGCAGTTGGGTCGACAAGGGCGCGCGCCGCGTGCACCTGGTGGACCTCAACGGTGCCTTCGCCGGCAAGCCCAAGAACGAGCAGGCCATCCGTTCCATCCTGAAGGAAATCGGCTCCGAGGTGGACGTACAGCTGGGCGGCGGCATCCGCGATCTCGACACCGTTGAGCGCTATCTCGACGCGGGCTTGCGCTACGTCATCATCGGTACCGCTGCGGTGAAGAACCCAGGCTTCCTGCAGGATGCGTGCACTGCGTTCGGCGGCCACATCATCGTGGGCCTGGATGCCAAGGACGGCAAGGTCGCCACCGATGGCTGGAGCAAGCTCACCGGCCACGAAGTCGTCGATCTGGGCAAGAAATTCGAGGACTACGGCGTCGAAGGCATCATCTATACCGACATCGGCCGCGACGGCATGCTCTCCGGCATCAACATCGAGGCCACCGTCAAACTGGCTCAGGCCCTCTCCATCCCGGTCATCGCGTCGGGTGGGCTGTCCAACCTGGAGGACATTCGCGCGCTGTGCGCCGTGGAAGACGAGGGCGTCGAAGGCGTGATCTGTGGCCGCTCGATCTACAGCGGCGATCTGGATTTTGAGGCCGCGCAGAACCTGGCAGACGAGCTCAACGGATGACCGTTCTTTATGCTCGCTAAACGCATCATTCCCTGCCTGGATGTGACGGGCGGCCGTGTCGTCAAGGGCGTGAACTTCGTCGAATTGCGCGATGCGGGCGACCCGGTGGAGATCGCGGCCCGCTACAACGAGCAAGGCGCCGACGAACTGACCTTTCTGGACATCACGGCCACCTCCGATGGCCGCGACCTCATCCTCCACATCATTGAAGCCGTGGCCTCGCAGGTCTTCATCCCCCTCACCGTGGGCGGTGGGGTGCGCACCGTGGAAGACGTGCGCCGCCTGCTCAACGCGGGTGCCGACAAGACCAGCTTCAACTCCGCCGCCATCGCCAACCCGCAGGTGATCCGCGACGCGTCCGACAAGTACGGCTCGCAATGCATCGTGGTGGCGATCGATGCCAAGCGCCGCCAGGGTGACGACCTGGCCCAGCGCGGCGAAGGTTGGGACGTTTACAGCCATGGCGGGCGCAAGAACACCGGCCTGGATGTGGTGAACTGGGCGCGCCGCATGGCCGAGCACGGCGCGGGCGAGATCCTGCTGACCAGCATGGACCGTGACGGCACGAAGTCCGGTTTCGATCTCGCACTGACCCGTGCGGTGGCCGATGCCGTGCCTGTCCCGGTCATTGCTTCGGGTGGCGTGGGCAATCTCGATCACCTGGCCGATGGTGTGCAGCAGGGCGGGGCGGATGCAGTGCTGGCCGCCAGCATCTTCCACTATGGCGAATACACCGTGGCGCAGGCCAAGGCGCGTATGGCCGAACGCGGTATCCCGGTCCGGCGCTGAAGACCTGTCAGATTCGGTCTCCGGGCGGGGGAAGCTGCCGCTCCAGCCGGTCTTCCAGTTCACCCACGCTCGCGCTCAATCCGTTGCCCGTCTGCTCCACCACCTGGGTGAGCGCGGCCTGCATCTGGTCCATTTTCACGCTCAACCGGTCCGACAGTTCGCGTTCGCGCGCCACCACCGCCTGCGATTCGTTCTGCAGGTACTGCCGCAACTCGGTAAAGCGCGACGCCTCGGCCTTGTCGGCGAGCACACGCTGGTCCGCCGCCTCGCGCGTGATGCGGCGCACCTCCATCAGATGCAAGGTCTGGTAATACACCAGCGCGCCCAGGAACACCACCAGCACCAGGGCCAGCATGCCCAGCAGCACCAGACCCATGGGGGCCTGCACCTGCGTGAAGCCGAAGTTGAGTGCGGTGGGTTGCAGGATCTGTTCGAAGTTCAGGGCCACGAAGCCGGCAATGAACAGGATGAAAAGGACCAGGAGCAGGGTGCGAACTTTCATGGTGTTCCTCGTTGTTGAGCGCTTGGACGGCCGATGGCCATCCCGTGACCGGCCCATCCTAACGGCATTCGCTCCAGGGGTGTGCCCGTGTCAAGGGGCCATGGTAGATTCACCGGATGAATTGGCTTGACGAAGTGAAGTGGGACGCGCATGGCCTCGTGCCGGTGATCGCGCAGGAGGCCTCGACGGGCGACGTGCTGATGTTCGCCTGGATGAACCGCGAGGCGCTGGCGAAAACCGCCGAGCTCGGTCGCGCGGTGTACTTCAGCCGCTCGCGCGCTCGCCTGTGGTTCAAGGGCGAAGAATCCGGCCACGTGCAGACCGTGCACGACATCCGCATGGATTGCGACAACGATGTCGTGTTGCTCAAGGTCACGCAACTGGGACACGAGCCTGGCATCGCGTGCCACACCGGCCGCCATAGCTGCTTCTTCCAGCGCCTGGAAGCCGATCGCTGGAAGGCGGTGGAGCCCGTCCTCAAAGACCCCGAATCGATTTACAAGTGAACATGTCCACCACCGATGACCTCGCGCGGCTGGCCGCCGTGATCGAAAGCCGCAAGCCCGCCAACGGGGGGGACCCTGAGAAAAGCTACGTCGCGCGCCTGCTGCACAAGGGACCGGACAGCTTCCTGAAGAAGATTGGCGAAGAGGCCACCGAAGCCGTCATGGCGGCCAAGGACCTGGACCATGGCGGAGATCCGCAGAAACTGGTGAACGAAACCGCCGACCTGTGGTTCCATTGCATGATCGCGCTGGCCCACTACAACCTGGGCCCCGCCGACGTGATCGCCGAACTCACGCGCCGCGAGGGGCTGAGTGGTCTGGAGGAGAAAGCGATGCGCAAGGTGCTGCAGCGTGAGGCAGCCCCAGGCCCCCATACAGACTGACAAGGAGTCCTTCATGAGCGACATCATCGACGTCAAGGCCGTGGACAGCGAAAAAGCCCAGTCCCTCAAGACCGTGGGCTGGGTGAGTTACGTGCTGCATCTGCTGGTGGCGGTGGCCGCGGTATTTCCTGGCGCACAAGTCAGCCCGGTGCTGTTGATCATCGCCTTGATCATCGACCTCGTGAAGAAAGGCGAGGCCGAAGGCACCTGGCAGGCCAGCCACTTTTCCTGGCGCATCCGCACGGTGATCTGGGCGGGGGTGCTCTATCTCGTGACCGCGCCCCTGTGGCTGCTGTTGTTCGTTCCGGGCTGGATCGCCTGGTGCCTGATTTCCATCTGGTTCCTCTACCGCATCGTCAAGGGCATGGTGCGCATGAACGCGAGCCAGGCCATGCCCGACTGAGAAGGTTCACACCTTCTGACCTTTTACCCTTCCTTTGCCATGAGCGCACACGACCCGAACTGCATTTTCTGCAAGATCATCGCCGGCCAGATCCCCTCAAAAAAGGTCTATGAAGACGAAGACATCTTCGCGTTTCACGACATCAACCCCTGGGCGCCGGTGCATTTCCTCATGGTGCCCAAGGAGCACCTGCCCTCGATGGCCCAACTCGGCCCCGAGCACGAGCGTGTGATGGGGCGCATGATGACCCTGGCGCCGCGTCTGGCGCGGGAACAGGGGTGCAATCCGTACCCCGAAGGCGGATTTCGCATCGTGTGCAACAACGGCGCGGAAGGCGGCCAGGAAGTGCACCATCTTCATGTCCACGTCATCGGCGGTGCGCGCCCCTGGCTGCGCGGCTGACCACCCTCTTGCAAGCCTGCGTATGGGGTGCCGAGGGCGGGCTGAACTCCTACCCGGGCTTAGAATCCCAACCAAGGCGACAACCGCTTCATTCCCTATCTGGAGATACTCATGGGTTCGTTCTCAATCTGGCACTGGCTGATCGTGCTGCTGATCGTGGTGATGGTGTTCGGCACCAAAAAGCTCAAGAACATCGGATCCGATCTGGGCGGTGCGGTGAAGGGCTTCAAGGACGGCATGAAGGAAGGTGGGCAAAACCCCGCCGACGATGCTTCTGCTTCCGCTCCTGCCGGACAGGTCACCCAAGACACGCGCACCGACAAGAACACCATCGACGTCGAGGCCAAGCACAAAAGCTGATGTCCTTGTTGGACGGGGGCGCGTTCAGCCGCTCCGTTGCACAGACCTTCGGGTTGACCGTCCACCCGACCTTGCCCGCAGAATGGCCGACACATGATTGATCTGGGCATTTCCAAACTTGCGTTGATCGGAGCGGTGGCGTTGATCGTCATCGGCCCCGAAAAACTGCCCCGCGTGGCCCGCACGGTGGGCGCCTTGCTGGGCAAGGCGCAGCGCTATGTGGCGGACGTCAAGGCCGAAGTCAGCCGCTCCATGGAGCTCGAAGAGCTCAAGAAGATGAAAGACACCATGACCGAGGCGGCGCGCGACGTCGAAACCTCGGTGCAAAGTGGTGTCAACGATTTTGAAAAATCGTGGTCGGACGCCACCGCTGGGCTGGACGGCACGTCGGCCTCGTACGACACCCCAGCCTCGCTCCAGCCTCCCGTCTACAAACACCCCAAGAAGAACTGGCGCCTGAAACAAGGTGCCATGCCCCAGTGGTACAAGGCCCGTACCGGCGTGCGCACCCGCACCCAGTCCGGCGCGGCACGCGTGGCGCGCTTCCGGCCCCGCTCCTCCTCTGCTCCCCGTTGATGTCCGATCCCAAAGACTCCACCGACGAACTCGCTGGTACCGAACAGCCGTTCGTCCAGCACCTCATGGAGCTGCGCGACCGGCTTCTGTACGGCATCATCGGTCTGGCCGTGTGCATGGGCCTGCTCGCCATCTGGCCCGGCCCCAGTGGCTTGATCGACCTCATCGCGGTGCCGATTCGCGCCCACATGCCGCCCGATGCCAAGCTGATCGCGGTGGGTGTGTTTTCTCCTTTCTTCGTGCCCATCAAGGTGTTGGCCATGGCGGCGTTGCTGCTGTCTCTGCCTTGGTGGATGTACCAGGTGTGGGCCTTCGTGGCACCTGGCCTCTACAGCCACGAACGGCGGTTTGCCGTGCCCTTGATCGTCGTGGGCAGTTTGTTGGCCTACGTCGGCATTGCCTTCGTGCAGTTCTTCGTGCTGGACAAGATGTTCGGCTTCATCCAGAAGTTCACGCCCGCCAGCGTGGCGGCCACGCCCGACATTGCGTCCTATGTCGAGGCCATCTTGTCGCTTTACCTCGCCTTCGGGCTGGCGTTCCAGGTTCCCATCGTGGTCGTGCTTCTGGTCAAGATGAACATGGTGACGGTGGACAAGCTCAAGGAGTTCCGTGGCTACTTCATCGTCGTGGCCTTCGTCATCGCGGCCGTCGTGACGCCCCCCGACGTGATCTCTCAGCTCGCGCTGGCCGTGCCGATGTGCCTGCTGTACGAGCTGGGCATCTGGGGCGCGCAGTGGTTCGTCAAGTCGACCGCGAAGACCGACGAGGACGCCAAGGAAGAGGAAACCGCGTCCTCCTGACGCGCGGTCGCGGCGGCCTCAGCGTGGGAGGCTCTGCTGGCGCGGCAGGTTGCGCCGACCGGGTGTGACGTCGATCGTCACCTTGCCCTCGCGGCGCACCACCTCCAGCTGGGCGGGCGTGCCGGGCACCAAATTCGCCACCGCTGACAGCAGCTGAGCCACGCTCGTGACCTGCCGGCCGGCGACCGCCGTGATCACGTCGCCGGGGCGAATGCCGGCCTGCGCCGCAGGGCCGTTCTGCAGGACGCCGGTGATGATGACCCCGGCGCCTGGCTGCATGCCAAAGCTCTCGGCCAGCTCGGGGCTCAAGTCCTGGGGCTCCACGCCGATCCAGCCGCGCGTAACCTTGCCGTCTTTCACGATGGCCTCCATCACACTGCGCGCGGTGGAGGTGGGAATGGCGAAGCCAATGCCCATCGAGCCGCCCGAGCGCGAGTAGATCGCCGTGTTGATGCCCATCAGTTGCCCGCTCACGTCCACCAGGGCACCACCCGAGTTGCCCGGGTTGATGGCCGCGTCGGTCTGGATGAAGTTCTCGAAGGTGTTGATGCCCAGTTGCGTGCGCCCCAGCGCGCTCACGATGCCGCTGGTGACGGTCTGGCCCACGCCAAACGGGTTGCCGATGGCCAGCACCTGATCGCCGATTTCAAGGGCGTCGGAATTGCCCAGCGTGATGACGGGCAGGTCGGTGAGAGCGATCTTCAGGATGGCCAGATCGGTTTCCGGGTCGGTGCCCATCACCTGTGCCACCGACTTGCGGCCGTCGTTGAGGATGACCTCGATTTCGTCGGCCTCTTCGATCACGTGGTTGTTGGTCAGCACATAGCCGGCCGGACTCACGATCACGCCAGACCCCAGGCCGCTCTGCTGTTGCGAAGGCGCCTGGTCTCCAAAGAAGAAGCGGAACCAGGGGTCGGCACTTTGTGGGTTGTTGACCGGCGCCTTGCTGGTGTTGATGCTGACGACCGCGGCCGACGCCGTGCGCGCTGCGGTGCGGAAACTGGTTGTCCCTTCTGCCGCGGCGACAGGCGCATTCGAAGGCGCCTCGAACACCGGTACCACGGAGGTGCCCTGGCGCTTGAGCCATTGCGGTTGCAAGGTACTTACCACGAACAGCGCGGCGACCAGGACGGTGACGGTTTGGGCAAACAGAAGCCAGAGACGTTTCATGAAAGATATGAGCGGGTTGGCGGCGGTCCAAGAAGGGCCGCATCGCGGAGGACATTGTCCCGCATCTGGCGGCTGGCGAACGCTTTGCAAGGTCCGGACCGTGCCGCGGGGTGCGCACGCCGCTGTCAGAATGGAGGGCTCGACGTGTTCCTTCATGCTCCGCCCATGCCCGTCCCACGCCATACCTTGACCGAGACCTTGAACGACTTGCTGCAACCGGCGCAGTTCAAGGACTACGGGCCGAATGGGCTGCAGGTGGAGGGGCGCGCCGAGGTGCACAAGCTCGTCACGGGTGTTACCGCCAGCCGCGCCTTGATCGAAGCGGCCATTGCCGAAGGAGCCGATGCCATCCTGGTGCACCACGGGCTCTTCTGGCGCGGGCAGGACGGGCGCGTCACCGGTTGGATGAAGCAGCGTCTCGCGCTGCTCCTGCAGCACGACATCAACCTGTTCGCCTACCACCTGCCCTTGGACGCGCACCCCGAGCTGGGCAACAACGCGCAGTTGGCGCGCCACCTAGGCATCGCCGTCTACTCCGATGCCCGTGGCCGCTTCGGCGAGCAGACATTGGGGTTCATGGGGGAGCGGCCCAGCGCATCGGCGGCGGCCCTGGCCGCGCACGTGAGCGAGCGCTTGGGTCGATCCGTCACCCTGGTGGCCGAGCCCGACCGCCCGATTCGGCGCGTGGCCTTGTGTACCGGTGGCGCGCAGGGCTATTTCGAATCGGCGATTGCCGCTGGTGCGGACGTGTTCATCACCGGCGAGATCTCCGAGCCGCAAGCGCACTATGCGCGCGAATGCGGCGTCGCTTACATTGCATGCGGCCACCACGCCTCCGAACGCTATGGCGCGCCGGCCGTGGGCGCGCATGTGGCGGCCGGCCTGGGCCTGGCGCACGTGTTCATCGACATCGACAACCCTGCATGAGCCGCCCCCTGTCTGCCTCTGCCGCCTGGCCCATCGCACTGAGCATGGGGGATCCGGCCGGGATTGGCCCTGAGATCGTCGTCAAGGCCTTGCGCGAGCGCCCGGCGCTGCAACGCCACGTCGTCGTGGCGGGGGACATTCAGACCTTGCACCGCGCCTTGCGCCTGACAGGTCCACGCGAGGGCTCGGCCGAGGACGCCCTGGTTCTGGCCGAGATCGACGATGTGTCGGCCATGGCACGGCTCCCGCCCGGCTGCATGGCCGTGGTGCAGGCCTGTGCACCGCTGCAACCGCCTGTTTTCGGTCGCATCGACGCCCAGGCGGGTCGTGCGGCCGCCGACTGCATCCGCTGGGCGGCGCAGGCGGCCTTGTCGGGGCGGGCGAGGGCGGTGGTCACCGCGCCGATCCAGAAGGAGGCGCTGGCTGCCGCGGGCATCGATCATCCCGGGCACACCGAGTTTCTGCAGTCGCTGGCCGCAGCCCATGCGGGCGCGCCGGTTCAGGCCCTGCCCGTGCGCATGATGCTCAGTTGTCCTGGGTTGAGCGCGGTGCTGGTGAGCATCCATGTGTCGCTGCGACAGGCGCTGCAAGCTGTGACGCTGGAGCGGGTATTGCAGACCATCCGCATCACCGATGCGCATTTCCGGCGCGCCGGCTTGGCCGCGCCGCGCATTGCGGTGGCCGGCCTGAACCCCCATGCGGGCGAGGGTGGCCTGTTTGGCCGGGAAGAGATCGACGTGATCGCGCCGGCGATTGCGCAAGCCCGTTCGGAGGGTGTCGAGGCCAGCGGTCCCTATGCGCCCGACACGGTGTTCATGCGTGCGCGGCAGGGAGCGTTCGACGTGGTGGTGGCCATGTACCACGACCAAGGGCTCATACCCGTCAAGTTGCTGGGACTTGAGCACGGTGTGAACACCACGCTGGGCCTGCCGTTTGTTCGCACCAGTCCGGACCATGGTACGGCGTTCGATATCGCGGGCACCGGCCGTGCGAGTGCCGCGAGCCTGCTGGCCGCCATCGACGCGGCATTCGAGGCCCAGTCTACTTCTTGAGACTGTCGCGAATTTCGCGCAGCAGGGCAATGTCTTCGGGTGTCACGGGCTCTGCCGGCGGGGCTTCCGGGGCTTGGCGCTTGAGGCGGTTGATCTGCTTGACCATGATGAAGATGATGAACGCCATGATGGCGAAGTTCAGCGCCACCGTGATGAAGTTGCCGTAGGCCAGTGTGGGTACGCCTGCGGCCTTGAGTGCCGCCAGGGTAGGCGCTGTGCCTTCCGGAACCCGGCCCAGGGCGATATACAGGTTGGTGAAGTCCAGGTTGCCAAACACCGCGCCCACGATGGGCATGATCACATCCTCCACCATCGAGGTGACGATCTTGCCGAACGCCCCGCCAATGATCACGCCCACGGCGAGGTCGATCACATTGCCCTTGACGGCAAACTCCTTGAACTCTTGCATCATTCCCATCTTGTTCTCCTGAGGTTGGGTTGCGTGAAATGGAGGCCGACGCCTGTGCGAAAGCCGACCGTTGGGCATTCTCACACAGGCTCCTGGCGCGATGGTGGGCGCTCAATCAACGACGCCACACCAATAGCCCAGTCTCCTTCCCCGACAAGCGGTAGGACGTCTGAAGTGCTCCAGTACAATGCCGGGTTGTCCCAAGTGTTCCGTCTTGAATCTCATTGAAAGATCCCCATGAGTGAAGCAACCGCAGGTGCGACTGTTGATCGCGGCCGCAGAACCTGGCTGATCACCTCGTGCGCCATGGGTGGCGCGGGTGCCGCCGCCGTCGCCGTTCCCTTCGTGAGCACCTTCCAACCTTCCGAGCGCGCCAAGGCCGCCGGGGCTGCAGTCGAAGTGGATATCTCGGGCATCCAGCCGGGCGAGAAAATGGTGGTGGAGTGGCGCGGCAAGCCCGTGTGGATCCTTCGCCGCACGCCCGAGCAGTTGGCGGCACTGGAAACCCTGAGCGGGCAGTTGGCCGACCCGGAATCGGACCGCACCAACTACCCCACGCCGGCCTACGCCAAGAACCACCACCGTTCGATCAAGCCCGAGTACCTCGTCGCTGTGGGCATCTGCACCCACCTGGGCTGTTCGCCTGGTGACAAATTCACCCCCGGCCCCCAGCCTTCGTTGCCGGACGACTGGAAGGGTGGCTTCCTCTGCGCTTGCCATGGCTCCACGTTCGATGTGGCCGGTCGCGTGTTCAAGAACAAGCCCGCTCCCGACAACCTGGAAGTGCCTCCGCACTACTATCTGTCCGACACCACCCTGCTGGTGGGTGAAGAAAAACAAGCCTGAGCCCCGGCGCTTGCAGGCAACGCAACGGATCACAGAGGCATTTCATGGCTGAATTCAAAGAAATATCCCCCGACGCGCCGATCGGTCAGAAAGCACTGAACTGGGTCGACAACCGCTTTCCCCTCTCCAAGCTGTACAAGGAGCACCTCTCCGAGTACTACGCGCCCAAGAACTTCAACTTCTGGTACTTCTTCGGCTCGCTGGCGCTGCTGGTGCTGGTGATTCAGATCGTCACGGGCATCTTCCTGGTGATGCACTACAAGCCCGACGCCAATCTGGCGTTCGCCTCGGTCGAGTACATCATGCGCGACGTGCCTTGGGGCTGGCTGATCCGCTACATGCACTCCACCGGCGCCTCCGCGTTCTTCGTGGTGGTCTATCTGCACATGTTCCGCGGCCTGATCTACGGCAGCTACCGCAAGCCGCGTGAGCTGGTCTGGGTATTCGGCTGCGCGATCTTCCTGTGCCTGATGGCCGAAGCCTTCATGGGCTACCTGCTGCCCTGGGGCCAGATGTCCTATTGGGGCGCCCAGGTGATCGTCAACCTGTTCTCCGCGATTCCCTTTGTCGGTCCCGACCTGGCCCTGCTGATCCGTGGCGACTTCGTCGTGGGTGACGCCACGTTGAACCGCTTCTTCAGCTTCCACGTGATCGCCGTGCCGCTGGTGCTGCTCGGCCTGGTGGTGGCCCACCTGATCGCGCTGCACGAAGTGGGCTCCAACAACCCCGACGGCGTGGAAATCAAGGCCACCAAGGACGCCTCGGGCAAGCCGCTCGACGGCATTCCATTCCACCCTTACTACACCGTGCATGACATCCTGGGCGTCTCGGTGTTCCTGATGGTGTTCTCTGCGATCATCTTCTTCGCACCCGAGTTCGGGGGCTACTTCCTCGAATACAACAACTTCATCCCGGCCGATCCACTGGTGACGCCGCTGCACATCGCGCCGGTGTGGTACTTCACGCCGTTCTATTCGATGCTGCGCGCCATCACCTCCGAGATGATGTACGCGCTGGTGACCATCGTTGTCGTCGCTGCGGTGTTGGGTGCGATCAAGGCCCGCGTGTCCGGCGCGCTCAAGGGCGCCATCGTGATCGGTGCCCTGGTGCTGGTGACGCTGATGATGTCCATCGACGCCAAGTTCTGGGGCGTCGTGGCCATGGGTGGCGCGGTCATCATCCTGTTCTTCCTGCCCTGGCTTGACAACAGCCCGGTCAAGTCGATCCGCTACCGTCCGCGTTGGAACTTCTGGCTCTATACGGTGTTCGTGATCAACTTTCTGATCCTCGGCTACCTCGGTGTGCAACCGCCTTCACCGGTTGGCGAGCGCGTCTCCCAGGTGGGCACGCTGTTCTACTTCGGCTTCTTCCTCCTGATGCCCTGGTGGAGCCGCATTGGCCAGTTCAAACAGCCGCCTGAGCGCGTCACCTTCACGCCCCACTGAATCCACGAGCCAATCCGGAGAGTCAAGCAATGAAAAAAATCCTCGTGGGCTTCCTGTTGGCCATGGGCTTGTCGGGCGCGGCGATGGCCGCTGGTGGCGGTATTCCGTTGGACAAGGCGCCTCAGCGCACCAATGACATGGCGGCACTGCAAAACGGTGCCAAGCTGTTCGTCAACTACTGCCTGAGCTGCCATTCGGCCGCGTTCATGCGCTACAACCGCCTGCGCGACATTGGTCTGAACGACAAGCAGATCGCCGAAAACCTGACCTTCGCCACCGACAAGATCGGTGACACCATGAAGGCGACGATCGATCCGCGTCAGGCCAAGGCCTGGTTCGGCGCCAATCCGCCCGACCTGACGTTGATCGCACGCTCGCGCTCCAGCCATGCCGGCACAGGTGCCGACTACGTCTACACCTTGCTGCGCAGCTACTACCGCGACGAGACCAAGCCGACCGGCTGGAACAACCTGGCCTTCCCGAACATCGGCATGCCCCATCCTCTGTGGGAATTGCAAGGCGAACGCGCCCCAGTGCACGAGAAGGTCATGAGCCACGGCCACGAAGTCGAGCGCGTCAAGGGCTGGACCATGGTCAAGGCTGGCAAGCTCAGCGAAGCGGCGTACGACGACAACGTCGGCGACCTGGTGGCTTACCTGCAATGGATGGCCGAGCCGGCGCAGAATTCGCGCGTGCGCATCGGTGTCTGGGTGCTGCTGTTCCTGGCCGCCTTCACCATCGTGGCGTGGCGCCTGAATGCGTCGTACTGGAAAGACGTCAAATAATCCGATCCGGCTGGAACGGGTTTTGCCAAAACCGTTCCGACCGTTCCACAGTGGTTTGCAATGCCTGCCGGGCAGGAATGCGAGCCACTGTTTTTTGCTTTAAGGAGAGTCCCTCATGATGGTCTTGTACTCGGGCACCACCTGCCCTTACTCCCACCGCTGCCGTTTTGTGCTGTTTGAAAAAGGCATGGACTTCGAGATCCGGGACGTCGACCTCTACAACAAGCCCGAAGACATCAGCGTCATGAACCCGTATGGCCAGGTGCCCATCCTGGTCGAGCGCGACCTGATCCTCTACGAGTCGAACATCATCAACGAGTACATCGACGAGCGCTTTCCGCACCCGCAACTGATGCCGGGCGACCCGGTGGACCGTGCCCGCGTGCGCCTGTTTCTGCTGAACTTCGAGAAGGAGCTGTTCACTCACGTGTCCATGCTGGAGTCCCGCAGTGCCAAGGGCAACGAGAAGGCGCTGGAAAAGGCCCGCGCGCACATCCGCGATCGCCTGACCCAGTTGGCGCCGGTGTTTCTGAAGAACAAGTTCATGCTCGGCGACAACTTCTCCATGCTGGACGTGGCGATTGCGCCGCTGCTCTGGCGCCTGGATTTCTACGGCATCGAGCTCAGCAAGAACGCTGCTCCGCTGCTCAAGTACGCCGAACGCATCTTCTCGCGCCCGGCCTACATTGAAGCGCTCACGCCATCTGAAAAAGTGATGCGCAAGTAAGGGCCCGAAAGGCTCCCCGCCGTCATTTGGTTTCACCCGCAGCCATGAGCGCCTTCGAACAGGACACACCTTCCGCCCGTCCCTACCTCATTCGCGCACTGCACGAATGGTGCGCGGACAATGGTTTCTCGCCCTACATCGCGGTGCATGTCGATGCTTCCGTGCGCGTGCCGATGGAGTTCGTGAAGAACGGTGAAATCGTGCTCAACGTCAGCATGGACGCCACCAACGGTCTCCGTTTGGGCAACGATTTCATCGAGTTCAAGGCGCGTTTTGGCGGTGTGGCGCGCGAGATCGTGGTGCCCGTCACCCATGTGATCGCGATTTATGCGCGCGAGAATGGACAGGGCATGGCGTTCCCGGCGCCAGCGGCCCAGGCTGCGGGCCAGCAGGCGCCGGCCGGCGCGGCCACTTCTGAAGTGGCCGGGGACGAGGAGTTTGCGGCCGAGGGTCCGGGGCGTGGTGGCGCTTCGCTGCGTGCCGTGACCAGCGATGACACGACCCCGGAGCCCGGAGATCCGCCGGAATTGCCACCTGGGCCGGGTCGCCCGGGCGGCAAGCCCCAGCTCAAACGGGTCAAGTAAAATTTTGGGTCTCGCCGCTTTAGCTCAGTTGGTAGAGCAATCGCCTTGTAAGCGATAGGTCGTCTGTTCGAGTCAGACAAGCGGCACCACTCCCCGCAAGTGCGCGCTCGCAGCGCGTTCATCGTCCCGGTGTTTGGACTTTGATGCGGATTGCGGTAACCTGCGCACCCCTTTGGGTCAACGCGAGCTGCAGTGCCGGCAGCAGATGGCGCAGTTTGGTGGATGCCGCGCCGCTGGCGACGAGCAGACACCATTCCTGGTCTTGCAATGGCCCGGACCGCACATGAGCCCGCAGGCCGGCGGGTATCAGGTGACGAATCTGTTCCAGGCACCACTGGGATTCACGGATGCGCTCCTGCAGCGCCGCCAATGACGGCGCCGCCCCCGCCGCCTGTGCCAGCGTGAACGTGTTGTGGGAGGTGGGGGGCGTGGGCATGCGATGGCGGCAAATGCAAGTCGTTCAGCGTGGCCAAACAGACTAGGAAAGGCAGAACAGAGTGCACATCATTATCACGGACGCTTGGCTGGCCAAGAGCCGGGCCATGCACCTCAGTGGGCTCAAGCTGGTGGGCGCAGGGGTGTTGGCATCGGTGTTGTTGATGCTGGGTGCGATCATCACCTACCACTGGGTGTTTCTGGAGGGTGTTCGTCAGGGCTGGCCGGGCTTTGCCCCCGTGGCCAGGTTGGTTCATCAGAACGAAGCCGATTCGCAAAACGCTTACTTGCGCGCGAATCTTGATGCGATGGCGCGCCGTCTGGGCGAAATGCAGGCACGCATGGTGCAGATCGATTCGCTAGGCGAACGCGTGGCGGGGTTGGCGGGGCTTAACCCTGCGCAGTTCAAGCTCCCGCAAGGTGCGGGCGGGGCGTTGGTGGCCGGGCGCGATCTGACGATGGAAGAGCTGACGGTGGCGTTGGACAGCATCGAGCAGAGCAGCGGTTCGCGTGTGGACTGGTTGACGGTGGTGGAGTCGCGGTTGTTCGACCAGAAGATCCAGCGCACGATGGTGCCGACCGAGCAACCCGTGGCCGACACGCCGGTCGGTTCGCGCTTTGGCTTCCGCATCGACCCCATCACGGGTCGATCGGCTTTGCACACAGGCCTGGACTTTCCGGCCAACCCGGGGACGCCCATCGTCGCGGCCGCGGGTGGCGTCGTGGTGGTTCAGGAGTACCACGCGGCTTACGGCAACATGGTCGAGATCGACCACGGCAACGAACTCATCACCCGTTACGCGCACAGTTCGAAGGTGTTCGTGAAGAAGGGCGATATCGTCAAGCGAGGCCAGAAGATCGCCGAGGTCGGAACCACCGGCCGGTCCACGGGGCCACATTTGCACTTCGAAGTCTGGGTGGCTGGTGTGCCGCAAGACCCCAGCCGCTTCCTGGCCGCGGGCGAAAACCTTGCCTCGGCCAAACCTGCCGCGCTGGCCACCGCCAAGCCCTGAGCTGCCTTGGGCGTGGCGGGTAAAATGCGCGCTTTGCTCTTGAAAGCGCTGCGCCTGGCTGCACATCATGGGTTCATCCCGTCCTTTGCTCCCCGGGCTCGCCTGAGCTAGCTCTCCAATCCACATCTGTCTGCCTGGAACCCTTCGGGTCTCCTGCGCAGGCCTTCACGTATGGCCACTAACTTCCTCACCAAAATCTTTGGTAGCCGCAATGACCGTCTTCTGAAGACGTATCGCAAGACGGTAGAGCGCATCAACGGCCTGGAAGCGAAGTTCGAAAAGCTCAGCGACGACGACTTGAAGGGGCAGACCGCGGTGTTCAAGCAGCGACTTGCCCAGGGTGAGGCGCTCGAAGCGTTGTTGCCCGAAGCCTTTGCCGTCGTGCGCGAGGCCAGCAAGCGCGTGATGAAGATGCGCCACTTCGATGTGCAGATGGTGGGTGGCCTGGCCCTGCACCACGGCAAGGTGGCCGAAATGCGCACCGGTGAAGGCAAGACCTTGACCGCCACGCTGCCGGTTTACTTGAACGCGCTGACCGGAAAGGGCGTTCACGTTGTCACCGTCAACGACTACCTGGCCAGCCGCGATGCCCAATGGATGGGGCGGCTCTACAACTTCCTTGGTCTGACCGTCGGCATCAACCTGCCTCAGGCGCCGCGCGAAGAGAAGCAGGCCGCTTACGCCGCCGACATCACCTACGGCACCAACAACGAATACGGCTTCGACTACCTGCGCGACAACATGGTGTACGAAGCGGCGGACCGTGTTCAACGTGGCCTGAACTACGCCATCGTCGACGAGGTCGACTCGATCCTGATCGACGAGGCGCGCACGCCCTTGATCATCAGCGGCCAGGCGGAAGACCAGACGCAGGTGTATGTAGCCATCAAACAGCTCGTGCCCCACCTGGTGCGACAGGAAGGTGAGGCCGATCCCCGCACGGGCGAGGGTGTGACCAAGCCTGGGGACTTCACGTTGGACGAGAAGTCGCATGCCGTTCACATGACCGAGCAGGGCCATGAGAACGCCGAGCGGCTGCTGTCCCAGGCGGGCCTGCTGCCCGAGGGCGCTTCGCTGTACGACCCGGCCAACATCGCCCTGCTGCACAACTTGGTGACGTCCCTCAAGGCGCACCACCTGTACCACCGCGACCAGCACTATGTGAACCAGAACGGCGAAATCGTGATCGTCGACGAATTCACCGGTCGTCTGATGACCGGCCGCCGTTGGAGCGATGGCTTGCATCAGGCTGTCGAAGCCAAGGAAGGTGTGGCGATCCAGCCAGAGAACCAGACGCTGGCCTCCATCACCTTCCAGAACTATTTCCGTCTGTACAGCAAGCTCTCGGGCATGACCGGCACGGCCGACACCGAAGCGTACGAGTTCCAGGAAATCTATGGCCTGGAAACGGTGGTGATTCCGCCCAACCGGCCGAGCAAACGCGCCGATCAGCTGGATCGCGTCTACAAGACCACCAAAGAGAAATACGTCGCCGCGATCGAAGACATTCGCGAGTGCCACGAACGCGGACAGCCTGTGCTGGTCGGCACGTCGTCGATCGAGAACTCCGAAATCATCGCCGCGCTGCTGCAGGCTGAGAAGCTGCCGCACGAAGTGCTCAACGCCAAGCAGCATGCCCGCGAAGCCGACATCATCATCCAGGCCGGGCGTCCGGGCGCCATCACCATCGCCACCAACATGGCTGGCCGTGGTACCGACATCGTGCTGGGGGGCAACCTCGAGAAAATGGTCGATGCGGTGCAGCGCGACGAGTCGCTCGACGACGCGACCAAGGCTTCCCGCATCGCAACTGTTCGCGATCAATGGCAGCAAGACCACGAGAAGGTCAAGAGCCTGGGTGGTCTGCGCATCATCGCGACCGAGCGCCATGAATCGCGCCGTATCGACAACCAGTTGCGCGGCCGTTCGGGCCGCCAGGGCGACCCGGGCTCCTCGCGCTTTTACCTGAGCCTTGACGACTCCCTCATGCGCATCTTCGCCGGTGACCGCGTTCGCGCGATCATGGACCGCTTGAAGATGCCCGAGGGCGAGGCGATCGAAGCGGGCATCGTCACACGCAGCATCGAGAGCGCGCAGCGCAAGGTGGAGGCTCGCAACTTCGACATCCGCAAGCAACTGCTCGAATACGACGACGTGTCGAACGACCAGCGCAAGGTGATCTATCAGCAACGCAATGACATCCTCGATGCTACCTCGCTGCGCGCTCAGATCGACGCCTTGCGCGAGGGATGCTTCGTGGACCTTGTGCACCAGTACGTGCCCGAGGGCAGCGTGGAAGAGCAATGGGATCTGCCCGCGCTCGAGCGCGTGCTGCGCGAGGAATGGGCCGTCGAGGCGCCAGTCACCGCCTGGGTTTCGGATGCCGAGGCCATCGATGTGGAGGAAATCGTCGAGCGCGTGCAGGCGGCTGCCAATACCGTGTTCGCTGGCAAGGTCGGATTGGTCGGCGAGGAGAATTTCACCCAGTTTGAACGTGTGGTGCTGCTGCAGACGATCGACGGCCAATGGCGCGATCACCTCTCCGCCTTGGACTACCTGCGCCAAGGCATTCACTTGCGCGGCTATGCACAGAAGCAACCCAAGCAGGAGTACAAGCGCGAAGCCTTCGTGCTGTTCGGGCAACTTCTGGACAGCGTGAAGAACGACGTTACCCGGGTGCTGATGAACGTGCGCGTGCAGTCCGCCGAGCAGATGACGGCGGCGGCCGAACAGCTCGAAGAGCGCGCGGAGCAGATCGCCAACGTGACCTATACCGCACCGACCGAAACCGGCGAGGCCGAGACCATCACGGACGCCGCGATCGCCGCCGCCGCTCGACCTGCGAGCGAGGTGCCACGCGCGGGGCGAAACGATCCCTGCCCCTGTGGCAGCGGAAAAAAGTACAAACACTGCCACGGCAAACTCGACTGACGCCGACGCGCGCAGCGGCGGCTTTGCAACAGGCCGCGAGCGCGTCGCCGTCAGGCATCCTGAACCACTCTCGGAGTTCTCATGCCTGTTCAACTCAACGCGCCCCTGGCCACGGATCTGCTGCCGATCGCCGGTGTGCGCATCGGTGTGGTGGAAGCGGGCATCCGCAAAGCGAATCGCAAGGACCTCACGGTCTTTCTGCTGGACGATGAATGCGCCGTGGGCGCGGTGTTCACGCAGAACCGCTATGCCGCCGCTCCCGTGCAGGTGTGTCGCGACCACCTGAGCTCGGGTCAATCGATTCGGGCACTGGTCATCAACACCGGCAATGCCAATGCCGGCACGGGTGAGCAAGGTCTTGCCCACGCGCGCCAGACCTGCACCGCGCTTGCGCGTTCGCTGGGGCTGCACCACGAACAGGTGTTGCCGTTCTCCACGGGCGTGATCATGGAGCCCCTGCCGCTGGACCGTCTGCTGGCGGGCTTGCCGCAGGCCTTGACGCACGCGGCGCAGCAGCAGACCGCGGACGGCGCGCAATGGCTGTCGGCAGCACAGGGCATCATGACCACAGACACCTTGCCCAAGGCCAGCAGCGAGCGGTTCGAGCTGGATGGGGTCATGGCCCATGCCACGGGCATCTCCAAAGGCGCGGGCATGATCCGCCCCAACATGGCGACCATGCTGGGGTTCCTGGCCACCGACGCTGCCGTGGCGCCGGCGTTGATGAACACTCTGGCGCGCCGCCTGGCCGACGCATCGTTCAACCGCGTGACGGTGGATGGCGACACCAGCACCAACGACTCTTTCGTGGTCGTGGCCACAGGTCGAGCGGGCAATGCGCCCATCACGGACCTGGACAGCCCCGCTGGCCGTGCGTTGCTTGTGGCATTGACCACCGTGGCACGGAAGCTGGCGCATGCCATCGTGCGCGACGGTGAGGGCGCCACCAAGTTCATCACCATCCAGGTCGAAGGTGGGCGCAACTCGGCCGAATGCCTGCAGGCGGCCTACGCGGTGGCGCATTCGCCGCTGGTGAAAACCGCCTTCTTCGCCAGTGATCCCAATCTCGGCCGCATTTTGGCGGCGGTCGGCTACGCCGGCATCCACGACCTGGACGTGGGCACCATCGATCTGTACCTGGGCGACGTGCATGTGGTCCGCGCGGGTGGCCGACACCCCGACTACCGCGAGGAAGACGGCCAGCGCGTGATGAAGCCAGCGGAAATCCTGGTGCGCATCGGCCTGGGCCGAGGAGACGCCACCGAAACCGTGTGGACCTGCGACTTCAGCCATGAGTACGTGACCATCAACGCGGACTACCGGTCCTGACATGAACGAGCATTTCGAGCGGCTGCTGCAACGGGCCGAACAACTCATCGATCGCATTGAAGCGGTTCTGCCGCAACCCCTGTCCGCGCCCGATTGGTCCATCGCTGTGGCCTGGCGCTACCGCAAGCGCAGCAGCGGCCACGGCGTGCTGGAACCTGTGCGCCATGTGGGCGCCATGCGCCTGGGCGATCTGCAGGAGATCGATGGGCAAAAGGAAAAAATCCAGCGCAATACCTTGCAGTTTGTGCAAGGACAGCCCGCCAACAACGTGCTGTTGACAGGCGCACGCGGCACGGGCAAATCTTCCCTGGTGCGTGCGTGTCTCAACGAATATGCGCCGCAAGGCCTGCGCCTGATCGAAGTGGACAAGTCTGATCTGGTCGATCTCCCCGACATCGTCGAAGTGGTCGCCGATCGCCCCGAGCGCTTCATCGTGTTTTGCGACGACCTCAGCTTTGAAGACGGCGAGCCAGGTTACAAGGCACTCAAGTCCATACTGGACGGGTCGGTGTCGGCCGCGAGCCCGAACGTGCTGATCTACGCAACCAGCAACCGCCGCCATTTGCTGCCCGAGTACATGAAGGAAAACCTCACCTACACGCACACCGCGGACGGTGAGGTGCACCCGGGCGAGGTGGTGGAGGAAAAGATCTCGCTCTCCGAGCGTTTTGGCCTTTGGGTGAGCTTCTATCCCTTCAGCCAGGAGGAATACCTCACCATCGTGGCGCAGTGGTTGTCCGCATTGGGCGTGCCCGCGCAAGACATGGAAAAGGCCAGGCCTCTGGCGCTGGTCTGGGCGCTGGAGCGCGGTTCGCGCAGTGGCCGCGTGGCCTACCAGTTCGCCCGAGACTACGTGGGCACCCATGCCCAGTCCGCATGAGCGCAGCGCCGGGCCGCCCCAAGCAAGCTCGCGCCGCAGGCGAGGCCGAAGGTACACCAGTGAGCGCCGCAGGGAGGGGTAGTCCAGTGAACGCGACGGATGTGTTGGTTGTCGATGCGGACCAGGACGCACCGCGCTCCTCGAACCGCCCCGTGGTCGATGTGGCCGTCGGCGTGCTCATCAACAAAGATGGTGCGTTTCTTCTCACCTCCCGTCCTCCTGGAAAGGTGTACGCTGGGTACTGGGAGTTCCCGGGCGGCAAGCTGGAGGCTGGTGAGACGGTCGAGCAGGCCCTGCGGCGCGAGTTGCAGGAGGAGATTGGCGTCACGATCGGCTCGGCCGCGATCTGGAAGGTGTCAATGGTCGACTACCCACACGGACTGGTACGGCTGCACTTTTGCAAGGTGCGCGACTGGGTAGGCGAGATGCACATGCGTGAAGGGCAGCAGTTTGGCTGGCATTCCCTGCCGGTGTCCTGCGCACCCGTTCTGGCGGGCACCCTGCCGGTGCTGGAGTGGCTGGCCGCCGAGCAGACCACCCATTGACGCCTTGATGGCACCGCGCGCTGGGCCGAGGCCTGCGACTCAGCTCTGCTCGAATCCGGGGTCGCTCTGGCCTTCCTTTTCCGGCAGGCTGAATTCCTCATTGGCCCAGGCGCCCAGGTCCATCTGCTTGCAGCGTTCGCTGCAGAACGGCCTGTACGCATTGCTGGACACATAGGCGCTTGGTCCGCCGCATTGAGGGCAGCGCACCGTGCGCACCGGCGCTTGGGCTGTGGCGTCGCTCATGATGGGCTCAAGCGCACAGCGTCAGTTCGAACGCCGCATCCTCCTGAGCAGGGTGCAAGCGGTCGTCATCGCCATGGCGCATCAGGCGGACCGACAGCATCAGGCGATTGCCACTGATCTCGGGAATGAGTCCGGTCGATGGGTCGATGCGCAAGCGCAGCAAATGAAATGTGCGTCCCTGCGGCAGATTCAGCTGGAACTGGCCTGAGGGAGCAACCACCTTCTGCGCCGAACCCGATTCGCGCAACATCTTGAGGAGTTGCACGATGGACTCGGCCAGAGGGGCCAGCGGCATGGACCACCGGTGCAGATCTGCCCGACGATCTTCGGGGCTGCGGTGCTGCCAGTGGTAGTACGCTGGCAAGTCGAATTCACAGGTGCCGCCTGGAATACCGATGCGACTTCGGATGCTCATCAACCAGTCGTTTTCTGTGAGCGCCTGGCCCGTCTTGCCCGTCATCTCGTTCAGTTGGGTGAAGCAGTCGTCCAGCTTTTGAATGACCTCTTCGAGCGCCTGCTCGGCAATCATGGGGTTGCCGCGGTAGCCGATGAGTTGCTGCTTGTGGCGGTCCAGATCCTTGAGTACATCCGATTTCATATCGGCCCGGGCTGCCACATCCATGATCTCGAAGATCGTCTGGATGGCGTAATGGTGGTCCAACGCGTGACTGCGCGGCACCAACTCCACCATGCGGCGGAACAGCTGTTCGAGGCGCAGGTAGGTGCGAATGCGTTCGTTGAGTGGGTAGTCGTACAGGATCACGGCAGCGGCAGATCGCAGGGCGGGGCGGCGGGGGATGGCTTCATCATAGCCCGAACTGCTTTGCAAGCTCATTCGCAGCCCGCTCCAGCGGCCCCAGATCGTCTACGTCGTTGTGGACCACGATGTCTGCGGCCGCCAGCCTTGCCAAGCGTGGGCTTTGGTTGCGCATCACCAGCTCGATGGTCGCCGTGTCCCAGCCATTGCGCGCCTGAACGCGGCGTACTTGCGTGGCGGGGGCGCAATCCACGACCAACACCCGGTCGAGCTGTGGGCGCCAGCGCGGCGATTCGACCAGGAGTGGGACATCAAACACCACGCAAGCCGATCCAGAGGCAGCGACCTGACGCTGTATCTCGATCGCCACCAGGGGATGCACGATGCGCTCCAGCGTCTGCCGTGCCGCAGGCACCGCGAACACGTGATCGCGCATGCGCTGCCGGTCGAGTGCGCCGTCGGCCGCAATGAAGTCGGCGCCAAAGGTATGCGCGATGGCGGGCATGGCGCTGCCGCCGGCTTCTGTGCTGCGGCGGGAGATAGCATCGGCATCGACGACGTCCGCGCCTCGGGCTTCCAGCAAACGGGCCAGGGTGCTTTTTCCACTGCCGATGCCGCCAGTGAGCCCCAGCTTGAACGCGGCTCGGCCTGAAGTGTGTGTCACAGGCCAACGACCGCCAGCATGGCCGGCGGTCCAAACACCATGGAAGTCAACCCCGCCAACGCCAGGAAGGGGCCAAAAGGCACATAGCCACCCTCGCGCAAGTTGCCCTTGAGTTTGATCGCGATGCCGACGACCGCACCGATCAGGGATGCCATCAGGATCACCGGAATCAATGCCTGCCAGCCAAACCAGGCCCCGAAAGCCGCGAACAGTTTGAAATCCCCGTAGCCCATACCTTCTTTGCCGGTGACGAGCTTGAAAGCCCAGTAGACCAGCCACAAGGACATATAGCCTGCGACCGCACCCCACAAGGCATCGGGCAAAAGCGTGTCCGTGATACGCAGACCTGCCACACACAGGCCGGTCCACAGCAAGGGCAGGGTGATGTCGTCGGGCAAGAGGGTCGTGTCCCAGTCGATCGCGGCCAGCGCCAGGACCGCTGCCGAAAAACCGCTCCACGCCAGGGCTTCCCAGCCCCATCCAAAGTGCCAGCCACACCAGGCGAACATCGCGGCTGTGACCACTTCGATCGCGGGGTAGCGCACACTGATGGGCGTGGAACATTGGGAGCAGCGGCCGCGCAAGGCGAGGTAACTGAACACCGGGATGTTTTCGAACCACCTGATCCGATGTCCGCAGTGCGGGCAGCGCGAACGCGGCACCATCAGATTGAAGGGCTGCGATTTGGATGGCGCAGGGGCGTCGTCTGTCGCATGAAGCTCGGCGCATTCGGCGGCCCAGCGCTGCTCCATCATCTTGGGCAAGCGGTAGATAACCACGTTGAGAAAGCTGCCCACCAGCAGGCCCAGCAGACCCAGCAACGCCGCCACGGGCGTGCTCGCGTCGAACATCAAACCACCTGGCCCAGCTTGAAAATCGGGAGATACATCGACACCACGATCCCGCCGATGACCGTGCCCAGCACCACGATGATGATGGGTTCCATCAGGCTGGAAATGCCCGCGACCATGTCATCGACCTCGGCTTCGTAGAAATCGGCAGCTTTGCCCAGCATGTGGTCGATCGATCCGGATTCCTCACCAATGGCACACATCTGCAACACCATCGATGGAAAGACGTTGGCATTGGTCATCGCGTTGGTCAGGCTGGTGCCGGTGGAAACCTCTTGCTGGATCTTTTCCGTGGCGATGGCATAGACCGAATTCCCCGAAGCGCCGCCCACAGAGTCGAGTGCTTCCACGAGTGGAACGCCAGCGGCAAACATGGTGGCCAATGTGCGCGTCCAGCGCGCAATGACCGATTTTTCGATCAGTACGCCGAAGATCGGCAACTTGAGCAGCAGACGGTCCATGAACCGTTGCACCCTTTCGTTGCGCTTCCAGGCTTGCATGAAGAAGTAGAGGCCGCCGCCAATGCCGCCAAAGATCAGCCACCAGTACTCGGTGAAGAACTCGCTCATGGCGATCACAAAAAGCGTTGGCGCGGGAAGGTCTGCGCCGAAGGAGGTGAAGACTTCCTTGAACGAGGGAATCACGAAGATCATGATCACAGCCACCACCACGAAGGCCACGACGATCACCGCGATGGGATACATCAGTGCCGACTTGATCTTGGACTTGAGCGCCTCGGTTTTCTCCATGTAGGTGGCCAGGCGGTCCAGCAACTCTTCGAGAATACCGGCGGCTTCGCCCGCTTCCACAAGATTGCAATACAGACTGTCGAAGTACAGCGGATGCCTGCGGAATGCAGCGCTCAGCGACGTGCCGGTTTCCACATCGGTGCGAATGTCGTTGAGCAGCTTGGTCACATTCGGGTTCGGGTTGCCGCGACCCACGATATCGAACGCCTGAAGCAAGGGGACGCCAGCCTTCATCATCGTGGCCAACTGGCGCGTGAAGATCGCGATGTCTTTCGGTTTGATCCGCTTGCCGGAGCTCATCCGGCGCTTCTTGATCTTGCTGGGCACGATGCCTTGCCGTCGGAGCGCCGCCTGCACCTGGTTCTCGCCGCCAGCCCGGGTTTCCCCACGCACGGGCTTGCCGTTTCGGTCTTTGCCTTCCCATTCGAAGACGATGTCCTTAACGCTCTTGGATACTGCGGTTGCCATGGTGTCCTCTATAGCTGTTCTGGTTGCGGCTGCATCATTCGTTGGTCACGCTCAGAACCTCTTCGAGCGAAGTCATTCCCAGCTTGACCTTGAGCAAGCCCGATTCGCGAAGCGTGCGAACCCCTTCCTTGCTGGCTTGCTGCGCGATATCCAATGCGCTGCCTCCACGCAGAATGATGCGCTGGATTTCTTCTGAAATGGGCATGACCTGGTAGATGCCGACGCGGCCTTTGTAGCCGTTGTTGCACGCAGAGCAGCCGACCGGCTTGTAGGGCGTCCAGGTGCCATCCAGATCCTCTGCCTTGAATCCCGCATCGACGAGCGCCTTTCGTGGCACATCGAGTGGCGCCTTGCAGGTGGCGCAAAGGCGCCGTGCCAGTCGTTGAGCGGTGATCAGAATCACGCTGGATGCAATATTGAACGTGGGGATGCCCATGTTCATCATCCGTGTCAGCGTGGTAGGTGCATCGTTCGTGTGAAGGGTCGACAGCACCATGTGGCCGGTTTGAGCCGCCTTGATCGAGATGTCGGCAGTTTCCAGATCGCGAATCTCCCCCACCATGATCACATCCGGGTCCTGACGCAGAAACGCCTTCAGCGCCGCGGCGAACGTGAGTCCGGCCTTCTCATTGACGTTGACCTGGTTGACGCCGGGCAAATTGATTTCGGAGGGATCTTCGGCGGTCGAGATGTTGATGCCCGGCTTGTTCAGGATGTTCAAGCAGGTGTAGAGCGACACGGTCTTGCCAGAGCCTGTCGGGCCGGTGACCAGCACCATGCCGTAGGGCCGACCAATGGCGTTGAGCAGCCGCTCCTTTTCCTCGGGCTCGTAGCCCAGGGCATCAATGCCCACTTTCGCACTGCTGGGATCCAGAATGCGGATCACGATCTTTTCGCCAAAGAGCGTGGGCAACGTGCTGACGCGGAAATCGATGACCCGATCGGGACCGATTTTGAGCTTCATTCGACCGTCTTGAGGTACTCGCTTTTCGGAGATGTCCATGCGCGAGATCACCTTGATGCGCGAAGCCAGCTTGTCCTTGATGGCAATCGGCGGCGAGGCAATTTCGCGCAACTCGCCGTCCACGCGAAAACGGACTCGGTAGTTGTGCTCGTACGGCTCGAAGTGCAAGTCGGACGCGCGCATGTTGAAGGCGTCAATCAGCATCTTGTGAAGGAACTTCACCACAGGTGCATCGTCGACTTCCGAAGCCTTGTCGGTCGCGTCGTTGACGACTGTTTCGGCGGCCACTTCGTCGAACTCGAAGTCGCCACCGATGATGTTGTCCATCGTGTCGTTGACATTGGTGGTTTGTGTTTCCACCAGTTTGCTGAGCTTGTCGTATTCGGCAATGACCCAGTCGACGCCCATTTGCGTCGCGAACTTGATTTTCTCGGCCGCCTGTTGATCGGCAGGATCCGCCGTAGCGACCATCAAGCGGTTGTTGCGCTTGCTCAGCACCACGATGCGGTAGTCGGCACAAATCTTTGCGTCCAGCAGTCCACTGGGCAGGCGCTGAACGTCGATGGCATCCAGATCCAGCAAGGGGGCCGCGAATGCGACGGACATGGTATGGGCGAGATCCGAAGGAGAGACCGCTCCCGAGCCGGTCAGTTCGGCGATGAAGCTGGTGCGCCCGCTTTGAGCCTTGCGGTAGAGGTCTTCTGCGGCCTTCTGAGCCAGCTTTCCGGCGGACACAAGTGCGCGTCCGAGTCCGGGCAGGGCCATGGATGGGGTGTCAGGGGAGGCTGTTTCGATAGACGCCATAGGGCCGTAATCTATCGTAAATCAAGGAATTGCCTCTCTAAGTTGAGGTGATTTGTATCGAAAATGCCTGTTCGCAGCCAGGTGGTGGTACCGGCGGTTCGAAATCGCACTTGACCGGCGTTCGGCGAATCTTAGTGGCGCGTTGGGGTGGGGAAATTCTGGTCGGGGTGAGAGGATTCGAACCTCCGGCCTCTACGTCCCGAACGTAGCGCTCTACCTGGCTAAGCTACACCCCGATGGACCGTGCGGTCGATCGTTCGACGGTCGACTACCGCCGTCGGCCTGCTAAGCGCGACGCTCCAACAGACCAGCCGCCAATTGTAGCAAAGCCTCGCTGTATAAATTGGCGGGGAGTTGCTTTGCGGCGTCGATCGCGCGCTGGGCTTCGGCATGGGCACTGGCTCTGGCGGCGTCCAAGGCTCCCGTGTGCAGAATGATGTCGCGGATCGCGTCCAGATGTGCCAAGTCGCCTTCTTCGATCGCCTGGCGAATCAGTGCCCTTTGTGGTTCTGTGCCGCTGCGCAGGGCACAGATGATGGGCAGTGTGACCTTGCCTTCGCGCAAATCGTCCCCGAGGTTTTTTCCAAGCTCATCCGCACTGCCTTCATAGTCCAGCACGTCGTCAATGACTTGAAAAGCCGTGCCGAGGGCTTGTCCATAGTTCGCGCAAAGCGCTTCCATATCCGCATCTCCTCCGGCCAGAATAGGCGCCAGCCGGGCGCTGGCCTCGAACAGTTTGGCGGTCTTGGAGCGGATGACGCGCAAGTAGGCGGCTTCATCAAGAGATGCATCCCGCATGTTCATCAGTTGCAGCACCTCGCCCTCGGCAATCACGTTGGTGGCGTCCGACAAGATCTGCATCACGCGCATGTCGTTGATGTCCACCATCATCTGGAACGCCCGCGAATACAGGAAGTCACCAACCAGCACGCTTGCCGCATTACCGAAATGCTCGTTGGCGGTGGGACGGCCACGGCGCAGCGTGGACTCGTCAACCACATCGTCGTGTAGCAGCGTCGCTGTGTGGATGAACTCGACGACTGCAGCCAGTGCAAAGCGCTTGGGATCCTCACTGCGAATCGCGCCGCTGACCAGCAGCAGCAGAGCAGGGCGAAGTCGTTTTCCGCCCGCCGAGATGATGTATTGGGCCACCTCCCGTACCAGCGGGACTTCGGTGGTCAGGCGTTCGCTAATGACCTCATCCACCCGCAACATATCGGACCGGATCAGCTCCAGGGGGCTGATGGGGAGGGGGGTGGAATTGGTCAAGATGATGGGAACGTCGCGCGTCTCTACACTTCAAAGGGCTTCGATTATAGAAACACGCATCGCGCGCGACCTGCGGGGCCCAGGGCGTCTGTCGTTCCTGGCTTGTTGCATTTGATCGCTCATGCTATAGTCGCTGGCTCAGTGGAATCCGTTCGCTGGGCTTCCATTCGTGGAAATTTTTCAAGAGGTTCATATGTACGCGGTCATAAAAACCGGTGGCAAACAGTATCGTGTTGCTGCTGGCGAAAAAATTAAAGTAGAACAGATTGCTGCGGATGTGGGCCAAGAGATCGTGTTTGACCAGGTTCTGGCTGTCGGAAACGGCACCGAAATCAAGGTAGGCACTCCCTTGGTTTCCGGCGCAACGGTCACGGTCACGGTCCTGGCCCATGGCAGGCACGAGAAGGTCACCATCTTCAAGATGCGCCGTCGCAAGCACTACCAGAAGCGCCAAGGGCATCGTCAGAATTTCACCGAACTGCAGATCGCATCGATCGCAGCCTGAGGAGTAGGTCAGCATGGCACAGAAAAAAGGCGGCGGCTCAACGCGAAACGGGCGCGATTCCAAGCCCAAGATGCTCGGTGTGAAGGCGTTTGGCGGCGAGTTGGTCACGGCGGGTTCGATCATCGTTCGCCAGCGCGGTACCAAGTTTCATCCCGGTTTGAATGTGGGCGTGGGCAAGGACCACACCATCTTTGCAACTGTCGATGGACATGTGACATTCGCTGTCAAAGGCGCACTGAACCGTCACACCATCAGCATCACGCCGGTCTGACCGGGGAGTTCGGCGCTGCGGGATCCAAGTATCCATGCGGCGCGCTGAGCCCAAGTGGTGTTGTGTATGCAGAAGGCCCGCCCGTGCGGGCTTTTTGTTTTGCGATCCCTTGTTGATTTTTTTTGCCGGAAGATACGCCATGAAATTTGTGGACGAAGCCACGATCGATGTTGCCGCAGGCGACGGTGGCAACGGCTGCGCGTCGTTTCGGCACGAGAAATACAAGGAGTTTGGAGGTCCCGATGGCGGTGACGGTGGTCGTGGCGGGCACGTCTTCGCCGTGGCGGATGCCAGCTTGAACACCTTGGTCGACTTCCGCTTCACCCGCCGTTTCGAAGCGCGGCGCGGTGAGCATGGAAAAGGCTCGGACATGTTTGGCGTCAAAGGCGACGACATCGTGCTCAAGATGCCGGTGGGCACCATCGTTTCGGATGCGGAAACCGGTGAGGTGCTGCACGAGTTGTTGCAGCCTGGGCAGCAGATCACGCTCGCCAAAGGGGGTGATGGCGGCTTTGGCAACATGCACTACAAGAGCTCGACCAATCGGGCGCCGCGCCAGAAGACGCCTGGTTGGCCGGGGGAGAACCGCACGCTCAAGCTCGAGCTCAAGGTGCTGGCCGATGTAGGCTTGCTGGGGATGCCCAATGCGGGCAAGTCCACACTGATCGCAGCCATTTCCAATGCCCGGCCAAAGATCGCCGACTACCCTTTCACCACGTTGCACCCCAATCTGGGCGTGGTGCGGGTCGGGCCGGAAAAGAGCTTCGTCGTGGCCGACGTGCCTGGCTTGATCGAAGGGGCATCCGAAGGCGCGGGCCTGGGGCACCAGTTTTTGCGTCACCTGCAGCGCACCCGCTTGCTCTTGCATATGGTGGACGTGGCGCCGTTCGACGAGGGCGTCGACCCGGTGGCACAGGCCAAGGCCATCGTGGCCGAACTCAAGAAGTTCGATCAGGAGCTGTACGACAAGCCGCGTTGGCTGGTGCTCAACAAGCTCGACATGGTGCCGGCAGACGAGCGCGAAGCTCGCATCAAGGACATCGTGAAACGCCTGAAGTACAAGGGTCCCGTCTTCGAGATTTCGGCGCTCACCCGCGAAGGTTGCGAGTTGTTGGTGCAGAAGGTGTATCAGCATATCGCGCAGGTGCATCAGGCACAGCAGGCGCCGGTTGACGTGGATCCTCGCTTTGCCGATGGTTTGGGTAACCGCTGACTTTTAGAGACCAGAGATGGACACCATGCACGTTGCAGAACCGCTCCATATGTCCGCAGCGGCCAGCGTCGCTGTGCTCAAGACCGCTCGGCGCATTGTGGTCAAAGTGGGGTCGAGCCTGGTCACCAACGACGGCCGCGGCCTGGATGAAGAGGCTATCGGGCAATGGAGCCGGCAATTGGCGACCCTTGTGCAGCAAGGTCGCGAGGTCATCATGGTCAGCAGCGGCGCTGTAGCCGAGGGTATGAAGCGCCTGGGCTGGGCGGTTCGTCCAAAGGAAATCAACGAGCTTCAGGCTGCCGCGGCGGTCGGGCAGATGGGTCTGGTGCAGATGTACGAGACCAAGCTTCGCGGCTGCGGCGTGGGCAGCGCGCAGGTGTTGCTGACGCACGCGGATCTGGCCGATCGCGAGCGTTACTTGAACGCGCGCTCGACCTTGTTGACATTGTTGCAACTGGGCGTGGTGCCGGTGATCAACGAAAACGATACGGTGGTCAACGACGAGATCAAGTTCGGCGACAACGACACGCTGGGTGCGCTCGTGGCCAATCTGGTCGAAGCGGACGTGTTGGTGATCCTCACGGACCAGCGGGGCCTCTACACCGCCGATCCCCGGCGCGACCCGTCAGCGCAATTTGTTCAGGTGGCGCGTGCCGGAGATGCGCGCCTGGAGGCGATGGCGGGCGGTGCGGGGACAGGCATCGGCAAGGGAGGCATGATCACCAAGATCCTGGCGGCCAAGCGCGCCGCGGGCTCGGGCGCCTCCACCGTGATTGCCTGGGGTCGAGAGGCCGACGTGTTGCTGCGGCTTGTCGAAGGCGAGGTCATTGGCACCTGGCTGGTTGCCCAGACGCCGAAGAACCAGGCGCGCAAGCGGTGGATGGCGGACCATTTGCAGTTGCGCGGTGCGGTGGTGGTGGACGACGGCGCCGTCGGCAAGATCGTGGGCGAGGGCAAGAGCTTGCTGCCCATTGGCATGACCGGTGTCGAGGGCGAGTTCTCCCGTGGTGATGTGATCGCCGTGCGCGATGCACGAGGTGTCGAGGTGGCGCGCGGGCTGGCCAACTACGCCAGCAGCGAAGCGAAGCTCATTTGCCGCCGCTCATCCACCGACTTTGAGCGCTTGCTCGGCTATGTGGCCGAGCACGAGATGATTCACAGGGACAACCTGGTGCTCGTGCGGGCTTAGCGCCGCCTATCGGCTGCGTCAGGGGAGGTCGTTCTTGGGGCGGCCGTTCTTCAGCGTGCGCAGGATTTTTTGCGCGGTGCCATTCACCGTGCGGCCGTCACAAATGCCCTCGCGGGCCAGAGTCATGGCGGGCTGGGTGAACCCTCTGGGCATCAGTCTCTGCCAATCGTCCTTGCCGTCCGTGTTCCAGCTGGCCTTGTTGTCCCAGCGCGCGTAGGTCTTGACCTCCGCCGTCTGGCATCGGATACCTTGGAACAGAACGTTGAGTGCGCCGCTGCGGCTGCGCGCCACGAGCACGTAGCGAACCACGCCATCCGGCCCGACGGACAGCGTCCCGGGATCGATGCCGTAACTCAGTGTCGAGCCTGAGTCCACGTCGAAGGCCTGCAAATGTTCGGTGCTAAAGGTGGCGGGCGGTGCCGTCTGGGCTTCTGTCCACGTTTCGGCCTCCTGGGCATGCGCGTGGTGCAGACCCCCACTCAGACACAGTGCGCTGATCGTTGCGCCGAGGGCGATAAGGCGAAGCGGGAGTCGACGAGGAGCGAAGGTCATTTATGTTGCGGTTGCACACCGTGTGTGCTGCGTTGCGGGTCGGGGTCGAAACTGGCGCCAGGGGGCAGTTCAAGGCCTCGCGGATTCTCGGACGGTGCGACAGGTGCGTCCGACGGATCGTCATGGCGGTGGCGTGCGCCCCCGCGCAGGTAGCGGTTGCGGTGATCGTTCTTGGGCAGGTAACGCGCGAGTTCGGTGAGTGCCATTTCATAGACGCCACGCTTGAACTCTACGACGACATCGAGGGGCACCCAATAGTCGTGCCAGCGCCAGGCATCGAATTCGGGATGGCTGGTGGCACGCAGGTTCAGGTTCCAATCGTGCGCCACAAGACGCAGCAGGTACCAGATCTGCTTCTGACCTTTGTAGTGGCCGCGCGCGTCGCGGCGGATGAAACGGTCCGGCACCTCGTAGCGCAACCAGTCCCGCGTGCGGGCCACGATGCTCACGTGCTCGGGCAGGAGGCCAATTTCCTCATGCAGTTCGCGGAACATCGCCTGCTCAGGTGTCTCGCCCCTGTCGATGCCACCTTGCGGAAATTGCCAGGAGTGGGAGCGGATGCGTTTGCCCCAGAACACCTGGTTTCGCTGGTTGAGCAGAATGATGCCGACATTGGGCCTGAAGCCTTCTCTGTCAAGCATAATCAACCCCAATTTTTAAAACTGTGTTCATTATGCATCGCGTCGTGCGAGTTGCGAAGTGATCACACACCTGTTGCTCCCCTGGGCACAGGTGGCACGCTCCGAGCCATGGAGCGCGCCGTTCTCGGGGTTCCAAACGTCGTTTCTCCACCTGCCCATCGGCAGAATCCAGCTCGCCCATGAAAGCCTCACAGTTCCTGATTTCGACCCTCAAGGAAGCACCTGCCGACGCCGAAGTCGTCAGCCACCAGCTCATGACCCGCGCGGGCATGATCAAAAAGCTGGGAGCCGGCATCTACAGCTACATGCCCATGGGCCTGCGCGTGGTGCGCAAGGTCGAGGCGATCGTGCGGCAGGAAATGAACCGGGCGGGCGCGGTGGAGTTGTTGATGCCGGTCGTGCAACCTGCCGAGTTCTGGCAGGAGACCGGGCGCTGGGACAAGATGGGCCCGGAGTTGATGCGGGTGAAAGACCGCCACGACCGCGATTTCATCATTCAGCCGACCAGCGAAGAGGTGGTGACCGACATCGCCCGTCAGGAGCTGCGCAGCTACAAGCAATTGCCGCGCAACCTGTACCACATCCAGACCAAGTTCCGCGACGAACGCCGTCCGCGCTTCGGTGTGATGCGCAGCCGCGAGTTCATCATGAAGGATGCCTACAGCTTCGACCGTGATCTGGAGGCCGCGAAGGCGAGTTACCAGGCCATGGCGGTAGCCTACCGCCGCATCTTCGACCGCTTCGGTTTGCGTTACCGCGCGGTGGCGGCCGACAGCGGTGCGATCGGCGGCGATCTGAGCGAGGAGTTCCAGGTCATCGCGGCCACGGGCGAAGATGCCATCGTCTATTGCCCCAACAGCGACTACGCGGCCAATATCGAGAAGGCCGAGGCACTGGCGCCCGCGGGCCCGCGCGCGGGCGCATCGAATCCCATGGTGAAGACGCCGACGCCGGGCAAGGCCACCTGCGCGGATGTGGCCGGACTGTTGGGTGTGCCGCTGGCCACCACGGTGAAATCGCTGGTGCTGGCGACCGACGAACTCGATGAGGCTGGCGAGATCGTCAAGAGCCAGGTCTGGCTCTTGCTGTTGCGCGGCGACCATGACATGAACGAGGTGAAGGTCGGCAAGGTGCCGGGCCTGAACAACGGCTTTCGATTTGCCACCGTGCCGGAAATCCTCGCGCATTTCGGCACCAAGCCGGGCTACCTCGGTCCGATCGGCCTGAAGCAGCCGGTGAAGATCGTGGCCGATCGGGAAGTGGCCGTGATGGCGGACTGGATCTGCGGCGCCAACGAGGAGGATGCCCACCTGACCGGCGTCAATTGGGGACGCGACCTTCCCGAGCCGGATGCCGTGGCCGATCTGCGCAACGTCGTCGAGGGCGATCCATCGCCCGATGGGAAGGGTGCACTCGCGATCGAGCGTGGCATCGAGGTCGGTCATATCTTCGTGCTGGGCACCAAGTACAGCAAGTCGATGAACGCGACCTTCCTGGACGAAAACGGCAAGCCGCAGTTCCTTGAAATGGGCTGCTACGGCATCGGCATCACCCGCCTGCCGGCCGCGGCGATCGAGCAGAACCACGACGAGCGCGGCATCATCTGGCCGGATGCCCTGGCTCCGTTTACCGTGGTGGTGTGTCCGATCGGCATGGACCGCAGCCCCGAAGTGAAGGCCGCAGCCGAGCAGTTGTATGCCGACCTCGTGGCCTCGGGCGTGGACGTGATTCTGGACGACCGTGGTGAGCGTCCGGGCGCGATGTTCGCCGATTGGGAGCTGATCGGTGTGCCGCACCGCGTGACGATCGGTGACCGTGGCCTCAAGGCCGGTCAGGTGGAATACCAACACCGCCGCGATACGGCGGCCACGACCGTGGCGGTGGGCGAGGTGCTCGCCATGCTGAAAGGCAAGCTCGGCGCATGAAGCCGATGGGTCGGTCGCGCCGCGAGTGCCTGCTGGCTGCGGGCGCGTTGGGGCTGGGCGCCCTGCCTGTGTGGGTGCAGGCCGGTGGCCAACTGGAAGAGCCCCTGGCCGATTCGGTGCGGGGTGCCTTGAGCGCAGCGATCGCCAATAGCGCGCCGCCCGTGCCCGAGTTCAGCGATCTGCAAAAGCGTCTGGCCTATCTGCGCTGGCTCGGTGCAAGCAGCGACCGCCTGCAGAAGCGCAAGCCGGATCTGCAGACGCGCATCGAGTTCCTGCAGACCGTTTGGTATGAGTCCAAGCGCGCCGGATTGGATACCACTCTCGTGCTCGGGTTGATTCAAGTAGAAAGTGCGTTTCGCAAGTTCGCCATTTCGCGCGTGGGCGCGCGGGGCTATATGCAGATCATGCCGTTCTGGTCGCGTCTCATCGGCGACGGCGATCCGAGCCGCTTGTTCAACATGCAGACCAATCTGCGCTTTGGCTGCGTCATCCTGCGCCACTACCTTGTCGACCGCGAGCGTGGTGATCTGTATATGGCGCTGGGACGCTACAACGGTAGCCGAGGGCGGCCGGAGTATCCCAACGCCGTATTCGCGGCGCAAAAAAACTGGGCCCACGCCGACGCCTGATGGCCGGCGGGGTTCGCGGCGTTACTGCAGGAATCCGATGCGCCCCTTGCCTGTGCCCGCACGCGGCAGATCGTCGGGCTCGATGCGGTAGCGCTTGTCCAGCCGCGCATTGCCGAAGGCGGTGACCAGGGCGCGCCGCATCTCTCGCGGCGCGAGCACGGCCAGCTGGTCGAGCACGTCGACGGGAGGCTCGGGGTCAAAGTGCTGTCCCCAATCGTGCTCCGAGAGAATGCCCCGGTACAGGTGCGAGGCGATCTTGCGCGCGGCTTCGGGCGACGGTGGCGCAATTTCGTACACGTTCATGCGGTTCATGATCGGGTCGGGAATGCTGCGTTCGTCGTTGGCGGTGGTGACCCAGATCACCTGGCTTGCATCGATCGGCACCTCCGCGAACTCGTCGACGAAGTTCTGTGCGGTGTCGTGCTCCAGCAGGCTGTAGAGCGCTCCCAAGGGATCGTATTGCGCGTCAGCGCTGGCTTTGTCGATCTCGTCGACCACGATCACGGGATTGGCGTACTGGCCATCGACCAGGGCTTCGAACACCTTGCCCGGTTTGGCGCCTTTCCATTGGGACGACGAGCCCGAGAGCAGCCAGCCAGCGGTCATGGAGCTCATGGGCACCAGACTCATGCTGGTGCCCAGCAGGTCGGCGAGTTGGCGGGCGAAGTGGGTCTTGCCGACACCGGGCGGGCCGAGCAGCAGGATCGGGGTGACTTCGAGGCTGTCGCAGCTGTCCTGGCTGAGCGCGACATGGCGTTTCACGTCGTCGAGCACCTCACCAAAATTGGGCAGCAGTTCGTATAGCACGGCCATGTCGGGCACGCCGGAGGGCTTGACCGCGAAACGTTGAGGGCCCCGCTCCAACATGCGTTGCCAGGTATTGCGCAGGCTTTCGTAGTCGCGTTCGTTGCCGCTGGCTTGCAGGTGGGCCAGCTTGCGCTCGACGTCGTCGGCGCTGAACACGCTGCGCATCTGGGCGATGGGCAGACCGAGGGAGGGTGAAGCGACCAGGCTGCGAGAGCTCATGCGGTTCTCCTTGGGTTTGCGACGATTTCATTCAAGCACAAGACGTGCCCGAGTGGGGATCGAAAAAGCAACACCCATGGACCGCACACGGAAAGATCGATCGGCCTCGTGCGAAAAAGCGCGGAACCGAGCGTGCCGCGTCAGCCCACGCAAAAAGCACAAAGCCACCCGGAGGTGGCTGCTCGCTTTCTGCGCGGAGAAAAAGGGTCAGGCTTCGCCGCTGATGACCTGCTGCAGCTCCCCCGACTGGTACATCTCCATCATGATGTCGGAGCCACCAATGAACTCGCCCTTGACATACAGCTGTGGAATGGTGGGCCACTGGCTGTATTCCTTGATGCCCTGGCGGATCCCGTCGTCCTCGAGCACGTTGACGGTGGTCAGCGTGCGCGGCTCGACGCCGCAAGCCTTGAGGATCTGGATCGCGCGGCCAGAGAAGCCGCACATGGGGAAGCTCGCGCTGCCTTTCATGAACAGCACGATGTCGTGGGATTTGACCAGCTGGTCGATGCGGGTTTGTGCGTCGTCGCTCATGGTGGAAAGGTCCTTCTGCGAAACGGGTCCGGGGGACCCGGAAACGGCCCACATTATCGCGCCTGTGGCCATTGGCCGCCGCTGCAGCGGGCAATGCCCGCGAGGTCGTGGCGACTGCCGACGTGCTCGAAACCGGCGTCGTGGAGCAGGACTCGGACAGCCTCAGCCTGGTCGTGCCCGTGTTCCAGCAGCAGCCAGCCGCCCGGGTTCAAGGCACCGGGCGCCGTGGCGATGATGGTGCGCAGGTCGTCCAGGCCATCCGCGCCAGCCGTGAGGGCCGTGCGGGGTTCGTGCCCCAGTGCGGCCATGTGGGGATCTGCATCGGCGATGTAGGGCGGGTTGCTGGCGATCAGGTCGAAGCGTTGGCCGGGCACGGCCGCCAGCCATCGGCCCGAATGGAAGTGGACGTCCAGTCCCAGCCGTCTGGCGTTGGCTTGCGCCACGCTCAGGGCGTCTTCGCTGGCGTCGGTGGCAAACAACTCTGCGTGGGGCCGCTGCGCCTTGATGGCCAGCGCGATGGCGCCGCTGCCGGTGCCCAGGTCGAGCACGCGGGCGGGCGAGGACATTGTGTCCAGTTGCTCCATGGCCCAAAGGACGAGGGTTTCGGTGTCGGGCCGCGGCACGAGCACGCGGGCGTCAACCTGCAGCGTGAGGCCATAGAACTCCTGGTCGCCGCGCAGGTAGGCCATGGGTTCGCCGCGTTGGCGGCGTTGCGACAGCCCGCTCAGGCGCTGAGCGGCCTCGGCGGACAAGGTGTCTGCGTCGTGCGCCAGGAGCCAGGCGCGGTCGTGTGGACTGCGCTGCAAGGCCAGCAACACGAGCATGCAGGCGTCGACGCGGTCGACGCCATCGCGCTGCAGTCGCGCCACGGCGTCGCGCAGGGACGTGTTTGTCATGCGCCGTTGCGCTGTTCGAGCTCGGCCAGAAGCTCGGTGCCGCGTGCCACTTGCAGCGCGTGGATGACCTCGTCCAGATCGCCTTCCATGACCTGCAGCACTTTGTAGAGCGTGAGGTTGATGCGGTGGTCGGTGATGCGGCCTTGCGGGAAGTTGTAGGTGCGGATGCGGTCGCTGCGGTCGCCGGTGCCGACCAGGCCTTTGCGCGTGGCCGCCTCGGCCGCGGCGCGTTCGCTGCGGTCTTTTTCCTGCAGACGCGCGGTGAGCACCTGAAGCGCCTTGGCCTTGTTGCTGTGCTGCGAGCGGCCGTCCTGGCACTCGGCGGTGATGCCGGTGGGGAGGTGGGTCACGCGCACGGCGGAGTCGGTCTTGTTGATGTGCTGCCCACCCGCGCCGCTGGCGCGGTAGGTGTCGATGCGCAGTTCGCTGGGGTTGAGCTGTACCGCCTGGGCTTCGTCGGGCTCGGGCATCACGGCGACGGTGGCAGCACTGGTGTGGATGCGGCCCTGGGTTTCGGTGGCGGGCACGCGTTGCACGCGGTGGCCGCCGGACTCAAAACGCAGCCGTCCGTAGGCGCCGGGTCCGGCCACGCGCAGCACCACCTCCTTGTAGCCGCCGAGTTCGCTGGGCGACTCGCTCACAGTTTCCACCTGCCAGCGCTGCTTTTCCGCGTACCGCGTGTACAGGCGCGCGAGGTCGCCCGCGAACAGCGCCGATTCGTCGCCACCCGTGCCGGCCCGGATTTCCAAGAATGCGTTGCGCTCGTCGTCGGGGTCCTTGGGCAGCAGCAGTTGTTGCAACTCGGTGTCGAGTTGTTCGATGTCGGCTCCGGCGGCGCGGATTTCTTCCTCCGCCATATCGGCCATGTCGGGGTCGTCCAGCAATTCCCTGGCCGAGGCGAGATCGGCCTCCCGCTGCAGGTAGCGGTTGAATACCTCTACCACGGTGGAGGCCTCGGCATGCTCGCGGCTCAGGGCGCGAAAGCGGTCCATCTGCTCGACCACGTCGGGCGCGGACAGGAGCGCATCGAGTTCGTGCAAACGGGCTCGCTGGCGCAGCAGGGTGTCTCGGACAAAGGGTTTCATGGGTCAACGGCCCGCCGGTGGCGCGGGCCTGCGCCCGCAACCACCACAGCGGAGCTAGTCAGCTAGTTGTGCGCGTCGCGCGAGGTTTTGGGCAGTTCGTCGCGCAGGAACAGGCGCGAGACCGTTTGCGCGGTGGCGGCGCGCGTGGCGACGTCCCCGGTGTGCAGCTCTGCCAGGGTGCCGTGCAGCATCTTTTGCGTGAGTCCACGCGAGAGCGCTTCGAGCACGGCCTCGACCGGTTCACCCTTGGCCAGCAGCCGGCGCGCACGCGCCATTTCGGCGGCGCGCCAAGCGTCGGCCTGGGCATTGATCTGCTGGATCAGCGGCACCACGCCATGGGCCGGGTCGCGCTGCTCCATCCAGTGCATGAAGCTGAGCACGCCCGCATCGATGATGGCCTCGGCCTGGGCCACAGCGGCCTGGCGGTGCTCCTTGCCGGTTTGCACGACCGTGGCCAGGTCGTCCACCGTGTACAGGTACACGTCGGGCAGGTCCTTGACTTCGGCCTCGATATCGCGCGGCACGGCCAGGTCGACCATGAACATCGGGCGGTGGCGGCGTTTTTTCAGCGCCCGCTCGACAGCGCCCAGGCCGATGATGGGCAAGGTGCTGGCGGTGCAGCTGATGACGGCGTCGAACGCGTGCAGGCGGTCGGGCACGTCGGCCAGGCGCATCACTTCGGCACCCAGGCGTCCGGCGAGCTTTTCACCGCGTTCCAGCGTGCGGTTGGCAATGGACATGCCCTTGGGGTTCTTGGCCGCGAAATGCGTGGCGGCCAATTCGATCATCTCGCCCGCACCGACGAACAGCACCTTGATGTCGCGCAAGTCTTCGAAAAGCTGCGCGGCCAGCCGCACAGCGGCAGCGGTCATGCTGATGGAATGGCTGCCGATTTCGGTCGAACTGCGCACTTCCTTGGCGACCGCGAACGAGCGCTGGAACAACTGGTGCAACGTGGTACCCAGCGCGCCGGCATCGTTTGCGGCACGCACGGCGTCCTTCATCTGGCCCAGGATCTGTGCCTCGCCCAGCACCATGCTGTCCAGGCCGCTGGCAACGCGAAATGCGTGGCGGGCAGCCTCGTCGTCGCGCAGTACGTAGGCATGGTCGCGCAGCACATGGCTGCTCACGCCGCCGGTCTGGGCCAGCCATTCCAGCGTCGGATCCACGGCCGACTGGTCGCCCGCGCCATAGAGCTCGGTGCGGTTGCAGGTGGAGAGCAGCGTGGCCTCGGGCTGGCGCGCCAGACTTTGGCGGTAGCCGTTGAGGGTGGGCTGGATCTGGTCGAGCGCGAACGCAAAACGGCCCCGCAGATCGAGCGGAGCCGTGTTGTGGTTGATGCCGAGAGCCCAGACAGACATGGCGGCGATTATAAAATTGATCGCTTATGCACGCCGTTGACCTTTCTCAATGACGCCATTCGCGTTTTTGGCGCACCTCGCCGGCTTCATCGCGCCAGCGGTTTTCGTGGCGCTGATGCTGTGGACGGTGCCGCGCTTGCGCCGGGCAGGCCGTGCCCGTTCGGGTGCCCGCCTGGAGGCGTTCATGCTGGTCGTGGCCGGGGTCGTGGTGCTGCTGGCCGGGCTGGTGTTCTTCGAGCGTGACGGAAAAATCGCGACCTATGCGGCCTTGGTGGCTGTGCAAGGCACGCTGGCCTGGTGGCTGCACCGGCGCTGAGCGCGACTCTGATTACCCCTCGGCGGGTGGGAACAAGTCGACGCGGTCGGTGATGATCCCGTCCAGGCCCAGATCCAGCAGCCGCTGCGCGGCCCATTCGTCGTTGACGGTGTAGGCCAGGGTTCGCAAGCCGGCCGCCTTCGCCTGGGCCACGGTGGTGGCGTCCCACAGCGCGTGGTTGAACACCACGGCCACGCAATCCAGTGACCTGGCTGCCTCCCTCCAGCCGTCCCGCAGGGTGTCGAGCAACAGCCCGCGCGGCAGATGGGGGGCTGTTTCCAGTGCACCTGCCAGTGCCTCGGGCTGAAATGACGTCAGCAAAGGCAGTCGATCGGGATGGTTCGACCACAGGCGTGCAGCGGCCCGCGCGACGGCGAGACCCGTGGCGCCTTCGGTGCCGGGCGTGGGTTTGATTTCGATGTTGATCCAGTGGCCGTGGGCCTGGCAATGGCGCGCCACACCTTCCAGCGTGGCCAGCGGTTCGCCCGCGAAGGCGCGGGAATGCCACCGGCCCGCATCGAGCTGGCTCAAGGCATTCCAGGTCTTGTCACCGGCCACACCGCTGCCGTTGGTGGTGCGTTCCAACGTGGCGTCGTGCAGCAGGAAGACCACGCCATCGGCGCTGAGCTTGGCGTCGCATTCGACCATGCGGTAGCCGTGCGCTGCGCCCAGGCGGAAGGCGGCGAGGGTATTTTCGGGGGCGAGTTTGCCCGCGCCACGGTGCGCGATCCAGCGCGGGTAGGGCCAATCTCCCGTCACGCCCGATGCCCGGTTTCCACGTTGAACCAGTGCAAGCGGTCTTCGCGGGGTCTGGCGTGGATGGTGCTGCCGATGGTCGGCGCACCCTGGTCTTCGTGAGTGCGGATGATCAGGCGCTCGTCGCCCAGCACGGCGTGCACCAGGCGTTCTGCGCCCAGCAGCTCCACCGTTTCCACCTGCAGCGCCCAGCCGTCGGAGCCGATGTCGATGTGCTCGGGGCGGATGCCCAGGATGCGGCCAGGCCGCCCACCCGGCGCGTGCTTGAGCAGGTTCATGGGCGGCGAACCGATGAAGCTGGCCACGAAGGTGGTGGCCGGGGTCGAGTAGACCTCCTCGGGCGTGCCGAACTGCTCCATGTTGCCGGCGTTCATCACGATCATGCGTTCTGCCAGGGTCATGGCCTCGACCTGGTCGTGCGTGACGAAGAGCGAGGTGATGCCGAGTTCGCGGTGCAGCTTCTGGATTTCCAGCCGGGTCTGGGCGCGCAGCTTGGCGTCCAGGTTGGACAGCGGTTCGTCGAAGAGGAACACCTGCGGCTGGCGCACGATGGCGCGGCCCATGGCCACGCGCTGGCGCTGGCCGCCCGAGAGTTCGCGCGGCTTGCGCTCGAGCAGGTGGCCCAGCTCCAGGATCTTGGCCGCCTTGTCCACGCGCGCACGGATCTCTTCCTTGGGCACCTTGGCGATCTTCAGCCCATAGGCCATGTTGTCGAACACGGTCATGTGCGGGTAGAGCGCGTAATTCTGGAACACCATCGCGATGTCGCGCTCGGCGGGTTCGAGGTCGTTGACGACACGATCGCCAATGCGAATCTCGCCCCCGCTGACGACCTCCAGACCCGCCACCATGCGCAGCAGGGTCGATTTGCCGCAGCCCGAGGGGCCGACGATGACGATGAATTCGCCATCGTCGATCTCGGCGTTGACACCATGGATCACTTGCAGTTCGGTCTTGCCGGTGCGGTAGCGTTTGACGACGTTGCGCAGGGAAATGGATGCCATGGAACGGTTTTTTGTTTGTGGGGAGAAAGTTCGACTGGCCTTACTTCTCGGTGTCCACCAGTCCCTTGACGAACCAGCGTTGCATCAGGATCACGACAAGGGCGGGAGGAATCATGGCCAGCACGGCGGTCGCCATCACGATGTTCCAGTCGGTGGCGGCATCGCCTCCGCTGATCATCCGCTTGATGCCGATCACCACCGGGTACATGCTCTCCTCGGTGGTCACCAGCAGCGGCCACAGGTACTGGTTCCAGCCGTAGATGAACTGGATGACGAACAGCGCCGCGATGGACGTGACCGACAGCGGCACCAGCACGTCCTTGAAAAACCGCATGGGTCCGGCGCCGTCCATGCGCGCGGCCTCCACCAACTCGTCGGGCACGGTGAGGAAGAACTGGCGAAACAGGAAGGTGGCGGTGGCCGATGCGATCAGTGGCACGGTCAGGCCCGCATAGGTGTTGAGCATGCCCAGGCTGGCGACCACGGCGTATGTCGGACCGATGCGCACCTCCACGGGCAGCATCAACGTGACGAAAATGCACCAGAAGAACAACATGCGGAACGGAAAGCGGAAATAGACGATGGCGAAGGCCGACAGCAGCGAGATCGCGATCTTGCCCACGGCGATCACCAGGGCGGTGATCAAACTCACCATCATCATTCGACCCACCGGCGCGTTGGAGGCGGCCCCCATGCCGGTGCCTTGCAGCGCGGCCGTGTAGTTCTCGATCAGCTGATTGCCGGGCAGCAACGACATCGGGGCGTGGATGATGGCCTCCGACGTCTGGGTCGAGGCGATGAAGGTCAGATAGAGCGGAAAACACACCACCGCCACGCCGAGGATCAGAACGGCGTGCGACAGGAAGGTCAGGCCGGGGCGGCGTTCGATCATGTCAGTACTGCACTTTCTTCTCGACAAAGCGGAACTGGATCACCGTCAAGGTGATGACGATCGCCATCAGCACGACCGATTGGGCGGCCGAACCGCCAAGGTCCAGGGCTTTGAAACCGTCGTAGTACACCTTGTAGACCAGGATGGCGGTGTCCTTGCCAGGCCCACCCTGTGTGGCCGCGTCCACGATGGCAAAGGTGTCGAAGAAGGCGTACACCACATTGATCACGAACAGGAAGAAGGTGGTGGGTGAGAGCAGAGGGAACTGGATGCTCCAGAAACGCCGCCATGGGTGCGCGCCGTCGATGGCGGCGGCTTCGATCAGCGATTTCGGAATGCTCTGCAGGCCCGCCAGGAAGAACAGGAAGTTGTAGGAAATCTGCTTCCAGACCGCGGCCATCACGATCAGGGTCATGGCGTGGTTGCTGTTGAGCAGGCTGTTCCACTCGATGCCCAGGCCCCGCAGCGCATACGACACAACCCCAATGGACGGCGCCAGCATGAACAGCCACAGCACGCCGGCCACCGCCGGTGCCACCGCATAGGGCCAGATCAGAAGGGTGCGGTAGACCAGCGTGGCCTTGACGACCCGGTCGGCGAACACCGCGAGCACGAGCGAGATGCCAATGCCCAGCCCAGCCACCAGCACCGAAAAGAGAGCGGTGGTCTTGAACGACGCCAAGTAGGTCTCGTCCGCGAGCAGGTTGGCAAAATTCTTCAGACCGACCCATTCGGTCGAAATGCCAAACGCGTCGGACTGTTGAAACGACTGCAGAAGCGCTTGGGCGGCGGGCCAGAAGAAGAACACCAGGATGACGGCGACCTGGGGCGCGAGCAGCACCCAGGGCAACCAGCCGGAGCGGAAAACGACGCGTTTTTCAGAGGCCATGTAGATCGCCGCAGAGGAATGATTGGTTCAGGCAAATCACCACGCCAGGGCGGCGGGAGGCGGCACACGCATGCCACCCCCAAGCCACGCTTCTTCGCGTTACCTATTTGTTGGCGGCTTCGAAGCGCACCAGCAATTCGTTGCCCCGTTTGACGGCGCTGTCCAACGCTTCCTTGGCGGTTTTCTTGCCGGCCCAGACCTGCTCCAGCTCCTCGTCCTCGATCGCACGGATCTGCACGAAATTGCCCAGGCGGATGCCGCGCGACTTGTCGGTGGTCTTGCGGATCATCTGGTTCACCGCCACGTCGGTGCCAGGGTTCTGCTTGTAGAAGCCGGATTTCTCTGTGGCTTCGAACGACGCCAGCGTGATCGGCAGGTAGCCGGTGCGCTGGTGGCTCTTGGCCTGGATCTCGGGATTGGTCAGGTAGTTGAAGAAAGCGGCCACGCCTTTGTATTCAGGCGCCTTCTTGCCGGCCATGACCCACAGCGAGGCACCGCCGATCACGGTGTTCTGCGGCGCGCCCGCTACGTCCGGGTAGTAGGGCAGCGGTGCAATGCCGAAATCGAACTTGGCGTTCTTCTTGATGGTGGCGTAGGTCGATGACGAGGCCGTGGCCATCGCACATTCGCCCGAATAGAACGGTGCGTCGGCGGCGTTGCCGCGGCCGCGATAGACGAACAGGCCTTGCTTGGCCATGTTGGCCAGGTTTTCGATGTGGCGGATGTGCAGCGGGCTGTTGAAGTTCAGGCGCGCGCTGGTGCCGCCAAAACCGTTGCCCTTGGTGGCGAATTCCGTGTTGTGCCAGGTGGAGAAGCTCTCCAGCTGGGTCCAGCCCTGCCAGCTGGTGGTGAACGGGCAGCTTACCCCCGAGGACTTGAGCTTGGCCGCGGCCAGCACCAGCTCAGGCCAGGTCTTGGGCGGGTTGTTCGGGTCCAGGCCGGCCTTGCGGAAGGCGTCCTTGTTGTAGTTGAACACGGTGGTGGAGCTGTTCAGCGGGAAGCTCAGCATCTGCCCGTTGGGCGCGGTGTAGTAGCCCACCACGGCGGGGATGTATGCCTTGGGGTCGAACTTGTAACCCGCATCGGCCAGTACCTTGCCCACCGGCACGATCGCGCCCTTGGCGGCCATCATGGTGGCGGTGCCGACTTCGTAGACCTGCAGGATGTGCGGCGCGTTGCCAGCGCGGAAGGCCGCCACGGCCGCCGGCATGGTTTCGTCGTAGGTGCCCTTGTAGGTGGGCACCACCTTGTAGTCTTTCTGGCTGGAATTGAAGCCGTTGGCCAGGTCCATGACCCAGTCGTTCAGGCCACCGGTCATCGAATGCCACCACTGGATCTCGGTTTGGGCCTGGGCCGGTCCGCTCAGGATGGCGGTGAGCGCGGCGGCGCCGGTCAGGGATAGGAAACGCTTGTGCATGGTTGCTCCTTGTAGGACAGTCGGAAACAGGCAGCGTAGGGGCGGGATATGTCAAAACCATTGCACATGCGTTCACAGCATGTGACAACAGGGTTTCCACAGGGGGCAGGGGGGTATGTTGCGCTGCGGTACCATTCCGGGCTCGCCGCTGTCGTGTCGGCGACCGATCCCCACAAATGAACGCACCCACTCCGCTCTCGCTGCTCGCCACCCCCACCGACGACGCGCCGCGCTTGCGCGAGATTCCTTACAACTACACCTCCTTCTCCGACCGCGAGATCGTCCTGCGTTTGCTGGGCGAGCGGGCCTGGGGCCTGCTGGACGAACTGCGTGGCGAGCGCCGAACCGGCCGCTCGGCGCGCATGTTGTACGAGGTGCTGGGCGATATCTGGGTCGTGCAGCGCAACCCCTACCTGCAGGACGACCTGCTGGACAGTCCCAAGCGCCGCCAGCAGCTGGTGGAGGCCTTGCACCACCGCCTGGCCGAGGTGCAGAAGCGCCGCACCCCCAACGACGACGCCGCGCGCGATGGCCTGGTGGCCGAGCTGCTGACCGCCGCCCGGGGCGCGGTCGACCGGTTCGCCCGCTCGTTCGAGGAGGTCGCCGCGCTGCGCCAGCGCGCCACCAAGGCGCTGCGCAAGCTCACGGCCAAGGACAACATCAAGTTCGACGGGCTTTCGCGCGTCTCGCACGTGACCGACGCGACCGACTGGCGCGTGGAGTACCCCTTCGTCGTGCTAACGCCCGACACCGAGGCCGAAATGGCCCTGCTGGTCAAAGGCTGCTTTGAACTCGGTCTGACCATCATCCCGCGTGGGGGCGGCACCGGTTACACCGGCGGCGCGATCCCGCTGACCTGGAAGAGCGCGGTGATCAACACCGAGAAGCTCGAAGCCATGACCGAGGTTGAATGGGTGCAGGTGCCCGGGCACGACAAGCCCCTGCCCACCATCTGGACCGAGGCCGGCGTGGTCACCCAGCGCGTGGCCGACGCGGCCGAGCGCGCGGACCATGTCTTCGCGGTCGATCCGACCTCGGCCGAAGCCTCGTGCGTGGGCGGCAACATCGCCATGAATGCCGGGGGAAAGAAAGCCGTGCTCTGGGGCACGGCGCTGGACAACCTGGTGTCGTGGCGCATGGTCACCCCGCAGGCGCAGTGGCTCGAAGTCACCCGCCTGGACCACAACCTGGGCAAGATCCACGACGCCGAGGTGGCCACCTTCGAGTTGAAGTATTTCGAGGCCGACGGCAAGACCCCCGTGCGCGCCGAACAGCTCGCGATTCCCGGCAAGACTTTCCGCAAGGAAGGCCTGGGCAAGGACGTGACCGACAAGTTCCTCAGCGGCCTGCCCGGCATCCAGAAGGAAGGCTGCGACGGCCTCATCACCAGCGGCCGCTGGCTGGTGCACCGCATGCCCTCGCACGTGCGCACGGTGTGCCTGGAGTTCTTCGGCAACCCCAAGGACTGCGTGCCCTCGATCGTCGACATCAAGGATTTCATGTTCGGCGAGATGAAGCGCCCCGGCGGCGCCATCCTGGCTGGTCTGGAACACCTGGACGACCGTTACCTCAAGGCCGTGGGCTACGCGACCAAGAGCAAGCGCGGCACCCTGCCCAAGATGGTGCTGGTGGGCGACATCGTCGGAGACGACGCCGACGCCGTGGCGCGCGCCACGAGTGAAGTCATCCGCCTGGCCAATTCGCGCAGCGGCGAAGGCTTCATCGCCATCAGCGCCGAAGCGCGCAAGAAATTCTGGCTCGATCGCAAGCGCACCGCGGCCATCAGCAAGCACACCAACGCCTTCAAGATCAATGAAGACGTGGTGATCCCGCTGCCGCGCATGGGCGAGTACACCGAGGGCATCGAACGCATCAACATCGAGCTCTCGCTGCGCAACAAGATCAAGCTGGCCGACGCGATCGAAGCCTTCTTCCACAAGGGCCATCTGCCCCTGGGCAAGACCGACGATGCCAACGACATTCCCAGTGCCGAATTGCTGGAAGACCGCGTGCAGCAGGCCCTGTCGCTGGTGCGCGAGGTGCGCTCGCAGTGGGCCGGCTGGCTGCGCGACATCGACACCGTGTTTCCCGAGTTGCAGGACCATCGCCTGCGCGCGAGCTGGAAGACGCAGATCCGCGCGCCGTTGCAGAACCTGTTCGCGGGTGCCGCCTTCGGTCCGCTCCTCGCGGAAATCAATGCCATCCACAAGCGCGTGCTCAAGGGCCGCGTCTGGGTGGCGCTGCACATGCACGCCGGTGACGGCAACGTGCACACCAACATCCCTGTCAACAGCGACGACTACGAAATGCTGCAGACCGCCCACGAGGCGGTGGCGCGCATCATGGCGCTGGCGCGCAGCCTGGACGGTGTGATCTCGGGCGAGCACGGCATCGGCATCACCAAGCTGGAGTTCCTCACCGATGCGGAGCTGCAACCCTTTGCCGACTACAAGCAGCGCGTCGACCCCGAAGGCCGTTTCAATAAAGGCAAGCTGCTGCGCGAAGGGCCGGCGGGCGATGCCACCTTGCGCAGCGCCGACCTGACCAACGCCTACACACCCAGCTTCGGGCTGATGGGGCACGAGTCGATCATCATGCAGCGCAGCGACATCGGCGCCATCGCCGACAGCGTGAAGGACTGCCTGCGCTGTGGCAAATGCAAGCCGGTGTGCGCCACGCACGTGCCACGCGCCAACCTGCTGTACTCGCCGCGCAACAAGATCCTGGCCACCTCGCTGCTGGTCGAGGCCTTCCTGTACGAGGAGCAGACGCGCCGCGGCATCAGCATCAAGCACTGGGAAGAGTTCGAAGACGTGGCCGACCACTGCACCGTGTGCCACAAGTGCCTGAGCCCGTGCCCGGTCAAGATCGACTTCGGCGACGTGACCATGAACATGCGCAACCTGTTGCGCAAGATGGGGCAGAAGAGCTTTCGCCCGGGCAATGCCGCAGCCATGTTCATGCTCAACGCCACCAACCCGGAGACCATCAAGCTGGCCCGCAGCGCGATGGTGGGGGTCGGCTTCAAGGCCCAGCGTTTCGCCAACGACCTGCTCAAGGGCTTCGCGAAGAAGCAGACGGCTGCGCCGCGTGCCACCGTGGGCACCGCGCCGATCAAGGAGCAGGTGATCCACTTCATCAACAAGAAGTTGCCCGGTGGCCTGCCCAAGAAGACCGCGCGTGCCTTGCTCGACATCGAGAACAAGGACTACGTGCCGATCATCCGCGACCCCAAGACCACCAACGCCGAGACCGAGGCGGTGTTCTATTTCCCCGGTTGCGGCTCGGAGCGCCTCTTCAGCCAGGTCGGCCTGGCCACCCAGGCCATGCTCTGGCACGCGGGCGTGCAAACCGTGCTGCCGCCGGGCTACCTCTGCTGCGGTTACCCGCAGCGCGGCAGCGGGCAGTTCGACAAGGCCGAGAAGATGATCACCGACAACCGGGTGCTCTTCCACCGCGTGGCCAACACGCTGAACTACCTCGACATCAAGACCGTCGTGGTGAGCTGCGGCACCTGCTACGACCAGCTCCAGGGTTACGAATTCGACAAGATCTTCCCCGGGTGCCGCATCATCGACATCCACGAGTACCTGCTGGAAAAAGGCATTACCCTGCCGGCAGGGCAGGGGGGCTACCTGTACCACGACCCCTGCCACACACCGATGAAGCTGCAGGAGCCGATGAAGACGGTCAAGGCGCTCATGGGCGACAAGGTGCTGGAGAGCAAGCGCTGCTGCGGCGAATCGGGCACGCTCGGCGTGACCCGGCCGGACGTGTCGACCCAGGTCCGCTTCCGCAAGGAAGAGGAAATCCGCAAGGGCGAAGCCGCCTTGCGGGCTGCCGGCACCGTGGGCGAAAAGGACAACGTGAAGATCCTCACCTCGTGCCCGAGCTGCCTGCAAGGCCTGAGCCGCTACGGCGACGACCTGCAGTCGGGCCTGCTCGAGGCCGACTACATCGTGGTCGAGATGGCGCGCCAGATCCTGGGCGAGCAGTGGATGCCCGACTACGTGGCCAAGGCCAACCAGGGTGGCATCGAACGCGTGCTAGTCTGAGCGCCATGGCCGGACTCACCAAAGACACCCCCACGCCCCAGTCGATCACGCTGCACCAGCAATCGCGCGTGCTCGAAGTCGGGTTTTCCGACGGCAGCGAATTCAAGATTCCGTTCGAGTTGATGCGGATCTGCTCGCCCTCGGCCGAAGTCCAGGGCCACGGCAAGGGCCAGGAGGTGCTGCAGACCGGCAAACGCGGTGTGGGCATCGTCGCGCTGGAGCCGGTGGGCAACTACGCGGTCCAACCCACCTTTTCCGACGGCCACAGCAGCGGCATCTTTTCCTGGGACTACTTGTATTTCCTGGGCTCGAAGCAATCTGAGCTCTGGGCCGACTACGAGGCGCGTCTGAAGACGGCTGGCGTCGATCGCGATGCGCCCATGCCGGACAAGGGCGGTCACGCCTGCGGCAACCACTGAGTACTCACACCATGGCCTCGACCCACTTCGGATTCAAGAACGTCGACGAGCGCGAAAAAGCACGCCACGTGCGCAGCGTGTTCGACTCGGTCGCGCCCAAGTACGACGTGATGAACGACCTCATGTCGGGTGGCCTGCACCGCGTGTGGAAACGCTACACGATCACCGTGGCCAACCCGCAGCCGGGCGACCAGGTGCTCGACATCGCTGGCGGCACTGGCGACCTGTCCCTGGCCTTCGCGCGCAAGGTCGGCCCCACTGGCCGCGTGGTGCACACCGACATCAACGAAGCCATGCTGCGCGAAGGCCGCACGCGCCTGCTCGACCTGGGGATCGTCTTGCCCACCATGGTGTGCGACGCCGAGAAGCTGCCCTTTGCGAGCGACTCGTTTGATTTTGTGTCGGTGGCGTTTGGCCTGCGCAACATGACGCACAAGGAACTTGCACTGGCCGAAATGCATCGGACCCTCAAGCCGGGCGGCAAATTGCTGGTGCTGGAGTTTTCCCGGGTAGCGAAGCCGCTCGAAAAGGCCTATGACTGGTATTCGTTCAATGTGTTGCCGAAATTGGGCAAGCTGGTGGCCGGCGACGAGGACAGCTACCGCTACCTCGCCGAATCCATCCGCATGCACCCGGGGCAGGAGGCCTTGAGGCAGATGATGCGCGACGCCGGTTTTGGCCACGTGGATGTGCACAACCTGAGCGCCGGGGTGGTGGCGCTGCATGTGGGCATCAAGTGTTGAGTGGGTTTTGTGTGGTCGGGTTTTCAAGGTTTTGTAGGAGGCAATGAAATGAACAAGTTGTGGTCCGTGTTGCTGGTGTGCGCAATGGCACTGAGCGCCCAGGACGTTTTTGCCAAGCGCATGGGTGGCGGTGGCTCGTTCGGCAAACAATCGGGCAACGTGACGCAGCAGCGCAGCAGCGCGCCGCCCGCGCAGAACGCCGCGCCTCAGCAGGCGCCGACCCAGAATGCCGCCGCCCGTCCTGCCACGGCCAATCCGGCTGCCGCCGCGCCGAAGCGGCCCTGGGGCGCCATGCTCGGTGGCCTGGCCGCTGGCCTGGGCCTGGCCTGGCTGGCCAACGCCATGGGCTTTGGCGAAGGCTTTGCCCAATTCCTGATGTTCGCCTTGCTGGCCGTGGTGGTCATGGCCGTGGTGGGCATGGTGATGCGCCGTCGCGCACCGGCCGCCACGGGGCCTTCCATGGCTTACCAAGGTGTGGGCCAGTCGCAGTTCGATCCGGTCACGCCCCGTGGGTACAAGGAGCACAACGTCGGCAACGACGCTTCGGCCCGGCCTTGGGAGCGCAGCGGCCCGGCTTTGCTGGACACCCGCTCGGGCGGCTCCATGATCGGTTCCGCCCTGCAGGGCAGCCAGTCCTGGGGTGTGCCCGATGGCTTCGACGCCGAGGGCTTCCTCAGCGCCTCGAAGGGCAACTTCGTGACGCTGCAGAACGCCTGGGACCGTGCCGACATCCCGGCACTGCGGGCCATGATGACCGATGACATGCTGGAGCAGATCCGCAGCCAGCTCGCCGAGCGAGAACGCGCCGGTGGAGGCGCCAACAAGACCGACGTCGTCATGCTGGAAGCCAAGCTGCTGGGCATCGAGGAACTCGACGACGAATACATGGCCAGCGTGGAGTTCTCCGGGATGATCCGCGAAGACGTCTCCGCCGGCCCGAACCCGTTTCGCGAGGTCTGGAACATCACCCGACCCAAGAGCGGCCCCGGGGGCTGGCTGGTCGCGGGTGTGCAGGCACTGCAGTAACCGCAACCGTTTGACGGGACGGCTTCGGCGCTGTCCTCATCTTTATCCGTCAGAATCGGGTGGTCATGAAAAATGCACCACCCGATTTTTCTTCCGGGCCTGGCAAGGCGGCTCCCATGAACTTCCTGCAATCGCTTCTGGGTGCCGTTCGCCCACCCGAATGGGTGGTCGATGAGATGCAGAACCGCGTGGTTCTCTTTCTCAACCACGTGCTCATGCAAGAGAAGGCTGCGCAGGACCGCCTGCGGCGCCAGAAAGCCAAGCCCGTGCGCATCCAGTGGGGCGATTTCCACCTCACGCTCGCGCCCACCGCGGCTGGCCTGCTGGAGCGCTGCCTACCCGAGGCAACGCCCGAACTCCGTGTCACGCTGACGCAAACCTCGCCTCTGGCCGTGGCGCAGAGCCTGCTGTCCGGGCAGAAACCGGGCGTGGACATCCAGGGCGACGTGCAATTGGCGGCCGAGGTGGCCTGGCTCGTGGACAACGTGCGTTGGGATGTCGAGGAAGACCTCTCGCGTCTTGTGGGCGATGCGCCCGCGCACACCTTGGCCCGCATGGCGCGCTCGGCCGCTGAAGCCGTCAAGGCCTTCGCGGGCCGCTGGCCACCGCGCTCCAGCGCCGCCGCACCGGACCCGGCGCCAAGCACGCCCCCGCCCGCGGACGGACCGGCGGCATGAGGCACCTCTTTCGCGGCGTCACCATCGTCTGGGTGGTGTTGCGGTATGGCCTGGACGAGCTGGTGCTCTCCAGTTTCGAGCGGCCGGCCCTGCGCCTGCTCACGCGCATCGTCTCGATCGGCCGCAAGCTCGATGCACCCCGTGGCGCACGCCTGCGCGAAGCGCTGGAGCGGCTCGGGCCGATTTTCGTCAAGTTCGGCCAGGTGCTCTCGACCCGGCGCGACCTGCTGCCGCCCGACATCGCCGACGAACTGGCCCTGCTGCAAGACCGCGTGCCACCGTTTCCCAGCGCGGTGGCGGTGGCGATGATCGAGCGCGCCTTTGGCAAACCCTTGTCCGCCGTGTTTTCGCACTTCGAGCAGGTGCCGGTGGCCAGCGCCTCGGTGGCCCAGGTGCATTTCGCCACCCTGCTGGACGGCCGCCACGGTGGCCGCGAGGTCGCGGTGAAGGTGTTGCGCCCGAACATGCGCCCGGTGATCGACAAAGACCTGAGCCTCATGCGCATGATGGCCGGCTGGGTGGAGCGGCTCTCGGCCGACGGCAAGCGCCTCAAGCCGCGCGAGGTGGTGGCCGAGTTCGACAAGTACCTGCACGACGAGCTCGACCTGCTGCGCGAGGCCGCGAACGCGGCGCAGCTGCGCCGCAACATGCAGGGCCTGGAGCTCGTGCTGATCCCGGAAATGCTCTGGGACTACTGCCACACGGAGGTGATGGTGATGGAGCGCATGGACGGCATCCCCATCAACCGGGTGGCCGACCTGCGCGCCCTGGGCGTGGACATCCCGAAGCTCGCGCGCGACGGTGTCACCATCTTTTTCACCCAGGTGTTTCGCGACGGCTTCTTCCACGCCGACATGCACCCCGGCAACATCCAGGTGAGCACCGCGCCGGCCACCTTCGGGCGCTACATCTCGCTGGACTTCGGCATCGTCGGCACCCTCACCGAGTTCGACAAGGAATACCTGGCGCAGAACTTCACCGCCTTCTTCCGGCGCGACTACAAGCGCGTGGCCGAGCTGCACATCGAGTCCGGCTGGGTGCCGGCCGAGACGCGGGTCGACGAACTGGAGTCGGCGATCCGCGCCGTGTGCGAACCCTACTTCGACCGGCCGCTCAAGGAGATCTCCCTCGGCATGGTGCTCATGCGCCTGTTCCAGACCTCGCGGCGCTTCCACGTGGAAATCCAGCCGCAACTGGTGCTGCTGCAGAAAACCCTGCTCAACATCGAAGGCCTGGGACGCCAGCTCGATCCTGAGCTGGACCTCTGGAGCACCGCCAAACCCTTTCTCGAAAAATGGATGGTCGAGCAGATCGGCCCGCACAAGCTGCTGGAACAGCTCAAGGCGGAAGCGCCGCACTACGCCAAGCTGTTGCCCGCGCTGCCGCGCCTGCTGCACGACTACCTGCAGCACAAGCCGCACGAACTGCGGCGCGAACTCGGCACCCTGCTGAGCGAACAGCGGCGCACCAACCGGCTGCTGCAAGGTATCGTCTATGGCGGTGTGGGTTTTCTGCTGGGCCTGATCGCGATGCAGGTGCTGGTGCGCGTACGGCTCTGGTAGCTGTGACTCCCCCCTGCGCCGCTGCGCGGCTCCCGCTCCGTGGCGCGCCTTCGGCGCTTTGAGGGAGGACGGCATCTTGGGCCGGCGCAGCCGTCCCTCGATGCCTCTGGAGGGGGCACTTGTGCCGGAGATGGCCCTGTGTCTTGGGCCGGCCGTCCCTCGGTGCCTCTGGACCGACTCCCTCTCTGCCCACTGATGGTTTCAGGACATACCCTCAATTTATAATGCCCGGTTTTGTCCCGCGTTTCGCGCGGGAACGTCCCGCGCCGCCTGGGATCCGATTCTTCGGCGGGCGCCCCAGCCCTCAATTCCGGTCCACGCCATGCCTATTTACGCCTACAAGTGCGAGTCCTGCGGCCATGCCAAGGACGTGCTGCAAAAGATCTCCGACGACCCGCTCAGCGTGTGCCCGGCCTGCGGCCAGGCCAGTTTCAAGAAGCAGCTGACCGCCGCCGGCTTCCAGCTCAAAGGGTCGGGCTGGTACGTCACCGACTTCCGCGAAGGCAACAAACCGCCTGCGGCCGCTACCGCTACCGCCACCGACGCCAAGCCGGCCGGCGACGCCGCCGCGGCTGCCGCTGGCGCGGCGCCTGCGCCTGCCGCGGGTCCGGCGCCAGCACCCGCGCCGGCCGCCGCCGCGCCAGCGGCAGCCGCGCCGCCGTCCTCGGCCTCCTGAGCCCTGCCCCATGCCCTCCTTGCGCAAATGGCTGTTCTCGGGCCTGCTCGTGCTGGTGCCCCTGATCATCACGCTCTGGGTGCTGGAGTGGGTGGTGAGCACGCTCGACCAGACCTTGCGCATCCTGCCCACCAGCTGGCAGCCCGACCAATTCCTCGGCATCCACATTCCAGGGCTGGGCGTGCTGTTCGCGTTGGTGGTGGTGCTCTCCATTGGTGCACTGGCGTCCAACATCATCGGCAACAAGCTGGTGACCTGGTGGCATGCGCTGCTGCACCGCATTCCGGTGGTGCGCTCGATCTACTCGGGCGTGAAGCAGGTCTCCGACACGCTGTTTTCCGAGAAGGGCAATGCGTTTCGCAAGGCCCTGCTGGTGCAATGGCCGCACGACGGCATGTGGACCATTGCGTTCCTCACCGGTTCTCCGGCTGGCGAGGTGCTGGGGCACCTGCAGGGCACGCCCGGTGCGGGCGAACACGACGAGTTCCTCAGCGTGTACGTGCCCACCACGCCCAATCCCACCGGTGGCTATTTCGTGATGCTGCGCAAGAGCGCCTGTATCGAACTGAGCATGAGCGTGGACGAAGCGCTCACCTACATCGTGTCCATGGGCGTGATCGTGCCCGGGGGCCCCAAGAACCCCCACATCCAGGTGGCCGCCGATGGCGCCATCACCACTTCTTCTTCCTGACGACGAAAGACAAACCCAAATGGCGATGCGTACCCACTATTGCGGTCTGGTGACCGAAGCCCAATTGGGCCAAACCGTGCAACTGTGCGGCTGGGTCAACCGCCGCCGCGACCATGGCGGCGTGATCTTCATCGACCTGCGCGACCGCGAAGGCTATGTGCAGGTGGTCTGCGACCCGGACCGCGCCGAGATGTTCAAGGTCGCCGAGGACGTGCGCAACGAGTTCTGCGTGCAGGTCACCGGCCTGGTGCGCGCGCGCCCCGAGGGCACCACCAACGACAAGCTCAAGAGCGGCCAGATCGAGGTGCTGTGCCACGAACTCAAGGTGCTCAACGCGTCGGTCACGCCACCGTTCCAGCTCGACGACGAGAACCTGTCGGAGACCACGCGCCTCACGCACCGCGTGCTCGACCTGCGCCGTCCCTACATGCAGCACAACCTCATGCTGCGCTACCGCGTGGCCATGGAAGTGCGCAAGTTCCTCGATGCCAACGGCTTCATCGACATCGAAACCCCCATGCTCACCAAGAGCACGCCCGAAGGCGCGCGCGACTACCTGGTGCCCAGCCGCGTGCACGACGGCATGTTCTTCGCGCTGCCGCAGTCGCCGCAGCTGTTCAAGCAACTGCTGATGGTGGCCGGCTTCGACCGCTACTACCAGATCACCAAGTGTTTCCGCGACGAAGACCTGCGCGCCGACCGCCAGCCCGAGTTCACGCAGATCGATATCGAAACCTCGTTCCTGACCGAGGAAGACATCCGCGACATGTTCCAGGGGATGATCAAGACGGTGTTCCAGAATACGCTGGGCGTGGACCTGGGCGAGTTCCCGATCATGGCCTACAGCGAAGCCATGCACCGCTTCGGCTCGGACAAGCCCGACTTGCGCGTCAAGCTGGAGTTCACCGAACTCACCGACGTGATGGCCGACGTGGACTTCAAGGTCTTCTCCGCACCCGCCACCATGAAGGGTGGCCGCGTGGTGGCGCTGTGCGTGCGCGGTGGGGCTGACATCAGCCGCAGCGAGATCGACGCCTACACCGACTTCGTGAAGATCTACGGCGCCAAGGGCCTGGCCTGGATCAAGGTCAACCAGGTGGCCGAAGGCCGTGATGGCCTGCAAAGCCCGATCGTGAAGAACCTGCACGACAAGGCCGTGGCCGAGATCCTTTCGCGCACTGGCGCGCAAGATGGCGACATCATCTTCTTCGGCGCCGACAAGGCCAAGGTCGTCAACGACGCCATCGGCGCGCTGCGCCTGAAGATCGGCCACAGCGAACTGGGCAAGAAGAACGGCCTGTTCGAGAACCGCTGGGCGCCGATGTGGGTGGTGGACTTCCCCATGTTCGAGCACGACGAGGAAGCCGACCGCTGGACGGCGGTGCACCACCCCTTTACAGCGCCCAAGGACGGCCACGAAGACTGGATGGTCACCGCGCCCGAGAAGTGCATCGCCAAGGGCTACGACATGGTGCTCAACGGCTGGGAAATCGGAGGCGGCTCGGTGCGTATCCACACCGCCGCCGTGCAGCAGAAGGTGTTCGACGCGCTCAAGATCACGCCCGAAGAAGCCCAGCTCAAGTTCGGTTTCCTGCTCGATGCGCTGCAGTACGGCGCGCCGCCCCATGGCGGCCTGGCCTTCGGCCTGGACCGCATCGTCACGCTCATGACCGGCGCCGACTCCATCCGCGACGTGATTGCCTTCCCCAAGACCCAGCGCGCCCAGTGCCTGCTGACCCAGGCCCCCAGCCCGGTGGACGAGAAGCAGTTGCGGGAGTTGCACATCCGCCTGCGCAACGTGGACGCGCACAAGTCGCCTTGAGCCGGCTTGTCTGTCGGACATGTCCGAAAGGGCGCCGCAAGGCGCCCTTTTTTCTTGTCTGATCCCGGCGCGATGTGCGAGGGAAAGCCTATTGCGTGTGCCAACGAACAGCCAGGAGCGCCACCCCTTTGTTACCATGAACTTTTCAAAGGAGTGCCCCATGCCCAAGATTCGCGAAACATCCCTGGACAACAAGGACAAACTCATTGCCGACCTGCAACGTGTGATCGGCGATGCCGAGGAGCTCATGCAGGCTACCGCCCACCAGACCGAGGGCAAAGTGGTCGAGTTGCGCGACCGCATTGCCGACAACCTGCGCGAGGCGCGCCACAAGCTGGCCGACGCGGAAGCCTCCATCCGGGAGCGCACCGCCGAAATGGCCCGTGTCACCGATGACTATGTGCACGATCACCCGTGGTCGGCCATCGGCGCTGCTGCGGGTGTGGGCCTGCTGGTCGGCATGCTCATCAGCCGCCGCTGATCGGGGCGGCTGCTTCCATGGCCACGCCGCAGCGTCTGTCGTCGTCCCTGAAGGGACTGGTGTCCACCGTGCTGGAAATGGCACAGCTGCGGCTGGAGCTGTTCAGCATCGAAGCCCAGGAAGAGGTGCTGCGCGTGGGCGCGCTGCTGGTCTATGGCGCGGTGGCGGTGGTGTTCCTCAGCCTGGGGGTGGTGCTGTTGGCGCTGCTGATCACCGTGGCGCTGTGGGACGCTCACCGCCTGTTGCCGCTGGGCATCTTCACGGCGCTGTTCCTCGGAGCGGGGGGCATTGCGGCCGTGCTCGCGCGAGGTCGGGTGCGCTCGGGCACGCGGCTGTTCTCGGCCAGCGTGGAAGAGCTCAAGCAGGACCGCGAAAGCCTGCGCGCCGCACGGGAGGACGCGTGAACCCACGCACCGAACTGCTGGCGCGCCGGCGAGAGCGGCTGGTGCTGCGCTCGCGCATGCTGCGCCGCCAGATCACCCGGGACGTGCAGGCACTGCAACCGGCACTCACCTGGGTCGACCGTGTGCAGGACGGTCTGCAGTGGCTGCGCAGCAATCCGCTGTTGGGTCTGGTCGCGCCGATGCTGCTGTCGCTGTGGCGGCCGAGGCGCACCGTGGGCCTGGGCATGCGGCTCTGGTCGATCTGGAAGCTCGTGCGGGGTTGGCGGGCGGCTGGTTCAACGGCAGCGTCGACGCGCCGTTGACGCTGTACGGCCGGTGAAGATTCCACAGTCGGTGCTGGTGGTGATACACACACCTGCGCTGGAGGTGCTGCTGATCGAACGTGCCGATGCGCCCGGCTTCTGGCAGTCGGTCACCGGTTCGAAAGACGCGCAGGCCGAGACTTTCGAAGCGACGGCGGTGCGCGAGGTGAAAGAGGAAACCGGGCTCGACGCGCGTGCCGCCGGTCATGTGCTCATCGATTGGGCGTTGGAGAACGTCTACGAGATCTATCCGCAGTGGCGACACCGCTACCCGCCGGGTGTCACGCACAACACGGAGCACCTCTTCGGCCTGTGCATTCCGCGCACGGTCCCCGTGCGTTTGAGCCCCAGGGAGCACCGAGACCAGGTGTGGCTGCCCTGGCACGAAGCGGCTGAAAGGTGCTTCTCGCCTTCGAACGCCGAAGCCATCGCCTGGCTGCCCCGCCTGGGGGGCGTGGGGGCGCATTCTTGATGGCATGATTTGGCCATGAGCAGCATCCTTCGGATTGCGACCTACAACATCCACAAAGGCGTGCAGGGCCTGGGCCCCGCGCGCCGCCTGGAAATCCACAACCTTGCGCACGCGGTGGAGCAGTTCGACGCCGACATCGTCTGCCTGCAGGAAGTGCGCCGCCACCACCGCAAGTTCGAAAAGCAATTCACCCGCTGGCCCAACCTGGACCAGGCGGGATACCTCTCTCCCGAAGGCTACGAGTCGGTCTACCGCACCAATGCCACCACGCGGCACGGCGAACACGGCAATGCGTTGCTCTCGCGCTGGCCGGTGGTCGATATCCGGCATTCCGACGTCTCCGACCACCGTTTCGAGCAGCGCGGCCTGTTGCACGTGAACTTGTTGATCGACGGTGTCGAGGTGCATGTGATCGTGGTGCACCTCGGCCTGATGCACGCGGGTCGTGAACGCCAGGTGCGGCGGCTGGGTGAATACATCGCCACGGCCGTGCCATCCCAGGTGCCGATGGTGGTGGCGGGCGATTTCAACGACTGGGGCGCGCAGCTGCTGCGGCCCATGGCGGCCTTGGATCTGCACACCTTCGAAGGCATCCGCCTGGCGACCTATCCGTCGCGCCTGCCGCTGCTGCACCTGGACCGCATCTTCGTGCGGGGCCTGCGTCTGGTATCGGCCCATGTGCCGCACGGCCGGGTGTGGGCGCGCATGTCGGATCATCTGCCGCTCATTGCAGAGATCGAACTGCAGTGAGCGCGCGACCTCCACAACCCAGGAGCGCGCGCCATCCGCCCATGCGGCCGGGGCATCAGCTTCTGTTGCTCAACGGCGGTGCGGAATTCTTCCCGGCCCTGGTGGACGCCATGGACGCCGCGCGCACCGTGGTGCACCTGGAAACCTACATCTTCGAATTCGCGGGATCGGCCCTTCGCGTGGCCGAGGCCCTGGAGCGCGCGGCGCGCCGTGGCGTGGTGGTGCGCCTGCTCATCGACGGCGTGGGCACGCCGGCCGTGCCCGAGGCGTGGCAACGGCGGTTTGCCGAGGCCGGCGTGGCCATGCGCATCTACGCGCCGCTGGGCCGCCTGGGGCTGCTGTTGCCGCGCAACTGGCGCCGGTTGCACCGCAAGCTCTGCGTGATCGATGGCGTGCTGGGCTTCTGTGGGGGCATCAACATCATCGACGACCAGGACGATGTGGCGCTGGGCCGGCTGACCGCCCCCCGGCTCGACTTCGCGCTGCGCGTGGCCGGGCCCCTGGTGGACGACATGGTCGACACCATGGAGACCCTGTGGTGGCGGACCCTGGCCGCGCGCCGCGCGCGCCAGCGCGAATTCAAGGCCGCGTGGGATGCCCTTCGCGCCTCGCGCCCGGTGGGTGATTTCTCGCGCCTGCTGCAGCAGATCGGGTCGCACGCGCCGCTGGAGGCCGACGGATCGGTTGAGGAGAGCTCGCCATCGCCCCTGGGGGTGGATGGCGCGCGCGCCACGCTGCTGCTGCGCGACAACGTGACGCACCGGCACGACATCGAACGGGCCTACCTCAAGGCCATTGGCGAATCGCGCCACGAGATCGTGATCGCCAACGCGTATTTCATTCCCGGGCGCAAGCTGCGCCGCGCCCTCACGCTGGCGGCCGAGCGCGGGGTGCGCGTGCGCTTGCTGCTGCAAGGCCGGTACGAACACTTCCTGCAGTACCGCGCCGCGCGCCCGGTGTACCAGCGCCTGGTGGACGCCGGCATTGCGATCCACGAATACGCGCCCAGCGCGCTGCACGCCAAGGTGGCCGTGGTGGACCAACGCTGGTGCACGGTGGGTTCCACCAACCTGGATCCGTTGTCGATGCTGCTCGCGCGCGAGGCCAACGTGATGACCACCGACCGGCGCTTCTGCCGCCTGTTGCACAGCTGCCTGGACGATCTGGTGCTGCACGCCAGCCAGGTGGTGGACGCGCCGGCGCTGGTGCGGCGTCCGTGGTGGCAGCGCTGCCTGGACCGCGTCGCTTTCGGGATCATGCGCACGACCCTGTTCGTGATGGGCCACCGGTATTGATGCCATGGCTTCGGACCTGATCGTCCAACGGCCTGAAGGGCTGTACTGCCCGCCCGGCGACTTCTACATCGACCCCTGGCGCCGCGTGGAGCGCGCCGTCATCACCCATGCGCATTCGGACCACGCGCGCACCGGACACGGCCACTACCTGGCGACGGCGGTGTCCGAAGGTTTGCTGCGTGCGCGGCTCGGGCCTGATATTCCCTTCCAGGGCCTGGCCTATGGGGAAACGGTCGAACACCGGGGCGTGCGCATTTCGCTGCACCCGGCGGGGCATGTGCTGGGCTCGGCCCAGGTCCGCGTGGAGCACCAGGGGCGCGTATGGGTCGCCAGCGGCGACTACCGCACCACGCCGGCGGGCGCGGTGCCCGACCGCACCTGCGCCGCGTTCGAGCCGGTGCGTTGCGACGTCTTCATCACCGAGTCCACCTTTGGCCTGCCGATCTACCGCTGGCGCTCCGACACGGAGTTGTTTGGCCAGATCAACCGCTGGTGGCACGACAACGCCGAGACCGGCCGCGCCAGCGTGCTCACCTGCTACAGCCTGGGCAAGGCGCAGCGCATCCTGGCCGGGGTGGACGCATCCATCGGTCCCATCGTCTGCCATGGCGCGGTCGAGCCGCTGAACCGCGCCTACCGTGCGGCGGGTGTGGCGCTGCCCGATACGCTGCAGGTGTCCGAGGTCACAGACCCGACGCTCTACCGCCGCGCGCTTGTCCTGTGCCCCGGCTCCGCCCTGGGCACGCCGTGGATCCGCCGTTTTGGCGACATCTCCGACGCCTTTGCCAGCGGCTGGATGCAGGTGCGCGGCTGGCGGCGGCGCGGCGGGCACGACCGGGGCTTCGTGCTCAGCGACCACGCCGACTGGCCTGGGCTGCTGAGCGCCATCGGCGCCAGCGGCGCCGAGCGCATCATCGTCACGCACGGCAGCATTCCGGTGCTGGTGCGCTATCTGCAGGAACAAGGTCTGCAGGCCGAAGGCTTCGAGACCGAATACGGCGACGATCCGGAAGAGGGCGCATGAAACGCTTCGCCGCGCTTTTCGACGAGCTCGATGCCACCACGGCGACCAACGCCAAGGTCGCCGCGCTGCGCCGCTACCTCACCGAGGTGGACGACGCCGACGCCGCCTGGGCGGTCTACTTCCTGTCCGGGGGCAAACCGCGCCAACTCATCAAGACCGCGCAGCTGCGTGCCCAGGCGATCGCCGATTCGGGCCTGCCGGAATGGCTCTTCGAAGCCAGCTACCAGGCGGTGGGCGATCTGGCCGAAACCATTGCGCTCGTGCTGCCGCTGCCGCGCGGGGCACGCGGCCTGGACACCTCGTTGAGCGAATGGATGGAAACGCGCCTGCTGCCTCTGCGCGGCCAGAGCGACGAGGCCGTGGCCCAGGCGCTGGGAGAGGGGTGGCGCGAACTCGACGCCACCGGCCGCTTCCTGCTGGTGAAGCTCGTGGGCGGCGGCTTTCGTGTGGGCGTGAGCAAGCTGCTGGTGCAGCGCGCGCTGGCGGCGCACGCCGGGCTGGATGCGAAGCAGATCGCCGCGCGCATGATGGGCTACACCGACAGCAAGCGCCTGCCCACGGCCGAGCGCTACCGCGCGCTGGTGGCCCCTGTGGACACCGACGCCGCTGCGCAGGGCGACCCGAGCCAACCCTATCCGTTCTTCCTGGCCAGTGCACTGGGCAACGAGGCGGGCGACGACTTGCTGGCGATGGAGTTGGCCAGCGCGGGTACGGCCGACACGGTGCAGGCCCGCCTGGGCGCGCCGGGTGACTGGCTCGCCGAGTGGAAGTTCGATGGCATCCGCGGCCAGATCGTCAAGCGCGCGGGCCAGGTGTGGGTGTGGTCGCGGGGCGAAGAGCTCATGAGCGAGCGCTTTCCCGAGTTGCTGGCGCTTGCGCAGCGCTGGCCCGATGGCACGGTGATCGACGGCGAGATCCTGGTATGGGACGACGGACTCGCCGGGCCCGCCCTGCCGGGGAGCGAACGCCCTGGGGGGCCGGCGCCGTTTGCCCTGCTGCAGCAGCGCATCGGCCGCAAGACGCTGGGGCCGAAAGTGCTGGCCGCCGCGCCGGTGGGCTTCATGGCGTACGACCTGCTGGAAGCCGGTGACGAAGACCTGCGCCACACGCCGCAGCACGAGCGCCGGGCCCGCCTCGAAGCCCTGGCCGCCCGCCTCAACGAAACACCCGGACCCCGCCTGTGGCTCTCGCCGGTGCTGACCGGAGACTGGGTGGCGCTGGCCGCCTGGCGCACCCAGGCGCGCGCACTCGGCGTCGAAGGCCTCATGCTCAAACACCGCGACAGCCACTACGGCACCGGGCGGCAAAAGCGCGGCGACGGCTCGGCGCTGCTGGCGTGGTGGAAATGGAAGATCGATCCGCTCTCGGTCGATGGCGTGCTGATCTACGCCCAGGCCGGGCATGGCCGGCGCGCGTCGGTCTACACCGACTACACCTTCGCGGTGTGGAACCGCACGCCCGTCCATGCCGCCGAGGCCCAGGCGGTGGTCGACGCCATCGCGCAACGCCGTCCTGCCGATCCCGACGGGCTGCAACTCGTGGCCTTCACCAAGGCCTATTCCGGGTTGACCGACGAGGAGTTCAAGGCCGTGGACAAGGTGATCCGCGAGAACACGCTGGAGAAGTTCGGCCCGGTGCGCAGCGTGCGGCCCACGCTGGTCTTCGAGCTGGCCTTCGAAGGCATCGCGCGCAGCGCGCGGCACAAGAGCGGTGTGGCGCTGCGCTTCCCGCGCATGCAGCGCATCCGCTACGACAAGCCCTTGCACGAGGCCAACACCCTGCAGGACCTGGAGCAACTGCTCGGCTGACGGCCCGGCGCGCCGAATGCCCCGAGGGGCGTACGCCCTGGGGGTCCGGTGTTAGCATGCCCGGATGCTGACGAAAACCGCCACCGACATGACCTCCGCAGCTCCCCCTGACGACGACGTGGGCGTGCCCGTGTCGGTCAAGATCCGCGAACGCGTCAAGGCCGCGCGCCAGCGCTTCCATTCCAACGACAACATCGCCGAATTCATCCAGCCCGGCGAGTTGGAGCTCTTGCTCGACGAAGTCGCTGAAAAAATGCAGGGCGTGCTAGACGCGATGGTGATCGACACCGAGAACGACCACAACACCGGCGACACCGCGCGCCGCGTGGCCAAGATGTACATCAAGGAAGTGTTCAATGGCCGCTACGTCAAGGGCCCGAGCATCACCGAGTTCCCCAATGCCGAACACCTCAACGAGTTGATGATCGTCGGCCCGATCACCGTGCGCAGCGCCTGCAGCCACCACTTCTGCCCGGTCATCGGCAAGCTCTGGATCGGCGTGATGCCCAACGAGCACACCAACGTCATCGGCCTGTCCAAGTACGCGCGACTGGCCGAGTGGATCATGGGCCGCCCGCAGATCCAGGAAGAGGCCGTGGTGCAACTGGCCGACCTGATCCAGGAAAAGACCCAGCCCGACGGCCTGGCCGTGGTCATGGAAGCCAGCCACTACTGCATGGCCTGGCGCGGCGTGAAGGACATGGACAGCAAGATGATCAACTCGGTCATGCGCGGCGTGTTCCTGAAAGACCCGAACCTGCGGCGCGAATTCCTCTCCCTTATTCCCCGGAAATCCTGAGGCCCATCATGCTGGTACGCCTGCTCTACGTCAGCCGCGCAGTCGACAAGGACTGCACCAAGGCGATCGACTCCATCCTGGAGGCTTCGCGCCTGCACAACATGGGCAACGGCATCACCGGCGTGCTCTGCTATGGCGGTGGCGTGTTCCTGCAAGCCATCGAAGGTGGGCGCAGCGCGGTCAACGCGCTCTACAACCACATCGTGGCCGATGCGCGCCACACCGACGTGGAACTGCTGGAGTACGAAGAGATCACCGAGCGCCGCTTTGGCGGCTGGACCATGGGCCAGGTGAATCTCTCGAAGGTCAACACGTCCATCGTATTGAAGTATTCCGAGCGGCCCGAGTTCGACCCCTACGCCGTTTCGGGTCGCGTTTCGCTGGCGCTGCTCGAAGAATTGATGGCCACCGCCAGCATCATAGGACGGGGATGAGACTCCCCCCTGCGCCGCTTCGCGGCTTCCCCCCTCTCTAGCGCGCCTTCGGCGCTTGGAGGGGGGACAACACCTGGGGCCGGCGGAGCCGGACCCTCGGTGTTTCTGGATGGCGATACTTCGCTCCGGAGCGCGGGTCTGACTCCCTCGCCCCCTTGGGAGAGGGCGGGGGTGAGGGGCACGCCAGAAGTGGCGCCTCTTGTCGCCCACGCCAAGTTCTGATCTCTTCACGCTTTCATGTCATTGACCGCCTTCAGTCTTGTCGTCCTTGCCGGCCTGATCCACGCCTGCTGGAACATCGCCGCCAAAAAGGCCGCGGGAGATGCTCGTTTCGTCTTCTTCACCTGCATTGTTCTGATGCTGGTCTGGGCTCCGCTGGGCTGGTGGCTTGGGCGCGAAGAGGTGCCGCGCTGGGGTGCCATCGAGTGGGGCTTTGTGGTCGCCAGCGGCGTGCTGCACGTTGTCTACTTCGTGGTCTTGCTGCGGGGCTACCGCAAGGCCGACCTGACCGTGGTGTACCCGCTGGCGCGCGGCTCAGGGCCGTTGCTGTCTTCGCTTTTCGCCATCGCCTTCCTGGGTGAACACATTTCCGCGCTCGGTGCTTTGGGCATCGCCGGCGTGGTGGGCGGCGTGTTTCTCATCGCCGGCGGCCCTGGTCTGCTGCGCGCCGCGCACGACCCGAAGGCGCGCCAGCGCGTGCACAAAGGCATGGCCTACGGCTTGCTCACTGGCGTGTTCATCGCCGGCTACACGCTGGTGGACGGCTATGCCGTCAAGTTCCTCCTCATGTCCCCCATCCTGATCGACTACATGGGCAACTTCGTGCGCCTCCTGCTGCTCGCACCCAGCGTGCTGCGCGACCTGCCCACCGCGCGCCAGCTCTGGCGCGTGCAATGGCGTTACGCCCTGCTGGTGGCGGTGGTCAGCCCCGTGGCCTATGTGCTGGTGCTTTATGCCATGCAGCAAGCGCCGCTGTCGCACGTGGCGCCCGCGCGCGAGGTGTCCATGTTGTTCGCCGCGCTGATCGGCGGCCACTTGCTGGGCGAGGGCGACCGCTTCGCGCGCATTCTCGGTGCGCTGTGCATCGCCGCTGGTGTGACGGCGCTGGCGTTGGGATGAACTCGGCCACCACTCTCACGCTCCTGGGCTGCGACTTCACCAGCGCGCCCAGCCGCCGCAAACCCATCACGCTGGCGGTGGGACGCGCCGACCGTGGCCGCGTGGTGCTCGATGCGGTCGAGCGCTTCGAGACACTCGATGCCTGGGCCGAGCGCATGGCGGCGCCGGGCCGCTGGGTCGGCGGCTTCGACCTGCCCTTTGGCCTGCCGCGCGAACTGGTGACCCACCTGGGCTGGCCCACCGACTGGAGCGCCTGCATGGCGCACTACGCCGCACTGAGCCGCGAGTCCATCCGCGACAGCTTTGCCGCCTTCTGCGACGCGCGCCCCGTGGGTGGCAAGTTCGCCCACCGCGCCACCGACGGCCCGGCCGGTTCCAGCCCGAGCATGAAGTGGGTCAACCCGCCGGTCGCTTTCATGCTGCATGCTGGCGTGCCGCGCCTGGTCGCCGCCGGTGTCACGCTGCCGGGTTTGCACGAGGGCGATGGCAGCCGCGTCGGCTTGGAGGCTTACCCCGGCCTTCTCGCGCGCAGCGTGCTCGGCAGCACGTCGTACAAGAGCGACGACAAGGCCCGGCAAACCCCCGAGCGTCTGATCGCGCGCAAGACGCTGATCCACGCGCTGGAAAACGGCCAGGCGCCCCTGCTGCAAGCCGTGGGCCTGCGTCTCAAGCTCACGCATGCCCAGCACGACACGCTGGTTGCCGACGCCAGCGGCGACAGCCTGGACGCGGTGCTTTGCCTGCTGCAGGCGGCCTGGGCCGAGCAGCGGCACCGAGCCGGCGCGCCGCGCTGGGGGCTGCCCGAATTCGACCCGCTCGAAGGCTGGATCGTCACCGCCTGACGGGCATAAAACCCGAGCGACAGCGCGGGAACCGCGCGCTGTCTAGAATTCGCCGGTCCGGCCTCGTGCCGGACACAAGCGTTCTCAGGGCGGGGTGCAATTCCCCACCGGCGGTGATGGCGGCGTGGCGACACGGCCGCACGAGTCCCGCGAGCGCCCATGCGCCGGCAAGTCCAGCGCATGGGGTCAGCAGACCCGGTGAGATCCCGGGACCGACGGTCACAGTCCGGATGAAAGAGAGCGCGAGCCAGGCACTTCCGTGAGCCTTGGGCGTTGCGGCGGTGCGTGTGCTTGTGCGCCCTGATTTGTTGGCCCCTCCTTTTGTCGAGGACACCATGAATCAGACCGAGTCTTCCCAACACCTCCACCTTCCTGCCACCTTGCGCTTCGCGTTCGTCGAAGCCTCCTGGCATGCCGACATCGTGCACCAGGCGCGCGATGCCTTCTTCGCCGAGATGGCCCAGGCCGGCTTCGGCGCCGACAGCATCGACGTGTTCGACGTGCCCGGGGCGTTCGAGATCCCGCTGCACGCGCAGCGCCTGGCCCGCTCGGGCCGCTACGCCGCCGTCGTGGGCAGCGCGCTCGTGGTCGATGGCGGCATCTATCGCCACGACTTCGTCGCCAGCACGGTGGTGCAGGCGCTCATGAACGTGCAGCTGGATACCGGCGTGCCCATGATCTCGGCCGTGCTCACGCCGCACCACTTCCACGAGCACGCCGAGCACCGCAAGTACTTCATGCGCCACTTCGCCGTGAAGGGTACCGAGGCCGCGCAGGCCTGCCTGCAGACCGTGGCCGGTCTGCGCAAGCTCGACGGCCTGCTCGCCGCAGCCTGAGGCGCGTTCGCCCTAGAACGGCGCGCACCTTGAGCGGGCCGCGGTGATGGAGTACAACGGCCCTCACCATGCCGCTCCTGCGCCCGCCTGTGCCCGCCCTGCGTCCCTTCGTGGCGCAGCTGTGGGCGAGTGGCGATCCCGTGGACGCGGCGGGCGCATCGCCCTGGCGCGAACACGCCTTGCCCAGCGGCGCGATGCATCTGGTCGTGCGCTTGACCGACCGTGTGTTGCGCATCGCTGACCCCTTCCAGCACGGGAGCGCACAGGCGGTGGTGCCCTCGTTGGTGGGCGGCATGCGTTCGCGTTACTACGTGCGCGAGCTGGCGGGGCCGTCGTGCTCGGTCGGCGCGGTGTTGCGGCCCGGTGCGGCCCAATGCTTGTTCGGTGTGGGTGCCGACGCACTGGCCGAGCGGCACACCTCCCTGGAGGACCTGTGGGGCCTGGCCGCGCGCGAGCTGCGCGAACGGTTGTTGTCGCAACGTCGGCCTGAAGACCGACTGGCCGTGTTCGAAGCCGAACTGGCGGCGCGCCTGCCGCGCGTGCATGGCCTGCACCCGGCCGTGGCCCAGGCCCTCGCACAGTTTCCGGCAGGCGCCTCGGTCGCCGAGGTGGTGCGCCAGGGCGGCGTGAGCCACCGCCGCTTCATCGAATTGTTCCGCCGGAGCGTGGGGCTTGCGCCCAAGACCTTTCTGCGCGTGCTGCGCTTCCAGCGCGCCTTGCCGGCCTTGCGCGCGGGCCAGCCGCTGGCGGCGGTCGCGGTGGACCTGGGCTACAGCGACCAGTCGCATTTCAGCCGCGAGTTCCTGGCCTTCAGTGGCGTCACGCCGCTGGCTTACCGGCTGCAACACGGCACCGAGATGAACCACCTGCCGATGAAGGCCGGTTGAGGTCCATTCGGGGTCAATTTTTTGCTATACCCCGAGGCGCGGCTTGGGGAAGATGGCGGCTCCATTCCCCACGAGGTGTCCCATGAAGATCGAAGAAGTGTTCGCCTATCTCTGCGTGAGCGACGCCAACGCCGCCATTGCCTTCTACCAGCGCGCTTTCGGAGCAGCGGAGAAATTCCGCCTCACCGAGCCGAGCGGGCGCATTGGCCACGCCGAAATGGCGTTCGGACGCATGACCATCATGCTCAGCGAGGAGTACCCGGAGTACGGCATCCGCTCGGCGTCCACCATCGGTTCCACGCCCGTGTCCATCCACCTGCATGTCGACAACGCCGACCGCATGATCGAGCAAGCCCTGAGCGCCGGCGCCACGCTGGAGCGCGCCGCGCAGGACGCCTTCTACGGCGAACGCTCCGGCGTGGTGCGCGATCCGTTCGGTCACCGCTGGCTGATCGGGCACCACATCGAAGACGTCAGCCCCGATGAGATGCAGCGGCGCTACACCGAGGTGATGAACGCGGGTAAACCAGACGCGGATTGACGCGGGCAGTCATCAAAAAAGTTCGCGCGGGGTATCGACGCCGTCTGGCCGGGCGGGCACCATGCGGGGGTCTCATCTCTGCCGCTGTCGTATGCCTCTGCTCCCGCGCGCGCTTGCCGCCACCGTTTTGTTCTCACTCTCTGTCGGCCTGCTCGTGGGCTGCACAGTGCACTCCAGCGAATCGGTGCACATGCCCTCCGCGCAACGCGGTGAGGACGGCCTGTACCGCAACCCTGCCGACCCGAGCGACCGTCCCACCCAAGGCACCTGGGCCATCTGGAGCCGCCTCCTGTTCGAGACGCAGGACGGTGCCGAACCGCGCGATGCGATTCCGGTGCACCGCATCGGCCGCACCGAGCTCGACGCGCTCGATCCGGCCGCCAACCACATCATCCGCCTGGGCCATTCGTCGCACCTGCTCAAACTGCGCGGCACCTATTGGTTGATCGACCCGGTGTTCAGCGAGCGCGCATCGCCTGTGCAGTGGGCGGGCCCGAAGCGCTTTCACGCGCCGCCGCTCTCGCTCGACGAGCTCCCGCCGATCGATGGGCTGGTGCTGTCGCACGACCACTACGACCACCTCGACGAAGCCACCATCGCCTACCTGCGCGAACGCGTGCAGCGTTACTTCGTACCGCTGGGACTGCGGGCGCGCCTGCAAGCGATGGGCGTGGACCCCCAGCGCGTGAGCGAGCTCGACTGGTGGCAAGGTGCCAGCCACGCCGGTGTGCAACTCACCGCCGCGCCGGCGCATCATTTTTCTGGCCGCACGCTGTGGGACCGCAACAGCACGTTGTGGGCCTCATGGCTCATCCAAAGTGGTGAAGAGCGCCTCTATTTCAGCGGCGATTCGGGCTATTTTCAAGGCTTCAAGACCATTGGCGAGCGCGCCGGTCGCATCGACATCGCCCTGCTGGAGAACGGCGCGTACGACAGCTACTGGCCCTCCGTGCACCTGTCGCCCGAGGAAACCATCCAGGCCTTCAAGGACCTGGGTGCGCAGCAGCTTTACCTGGTGCACAACAGCACCTTCAACCTGGGCTTTCACCACTGGCGCGATCCCATGGAGCGCGTCGCCGACATCGCCGAGCGTGAAAGCCTGCCGCTGGCCACGCCGGTGATCGGCGAAGTGCTCACGGTCGGGCGGCCGCGCCAGAACGTGCGGTGGTGGAAAGATTTGCGCTGAGGTCGCCGCCCACCGCATCGAGCCGCGCACGCGGACCGACCGCAACCCATGCGCGTGCATGTTCAGCCGTCACTGACAGCTGCCGGAATTGTCGCGAGCCCACCGCTGCCCTCGCGCTTGGTGCATCATGGTCGCCTGCGTCGCACCACCGACAGTTGGGTCGCGTGGTGACCGCGCAGCTATTGGAGGGAATCCCATGAACGCAGCCAAGTTGGTCGGTATCGTCCTCATCGTCGGCGGTGTGCTCGGTCTGGTGTACGGCGGTTTCAGCTTCACCAAGAACACGGAGGCCGTGAAACTCGGGCCTTTGGAGCTTTCCGTGAAAGAAAAGGAAACGGTCAACGTGCCGGTGTGGGCCGGGGTGGGCGCCATCGTGGTTGGCGCGGCGCTGCTGGTGTTGGGTGGCAAGAAAGGTTGATGCCGGCGAAGAACTTTCTTGCTTGCCACCTGGTCCTGGGCTGCTGGTTCGGTCTGGGCATAGGCGTGGCCAGCGCGGACGAACCGCCTACCGAAACGGTGTACGCCGCACGCGTGAGCCGTGTGTTCGATGGCGACACGTTGTGGGTCAAGCCCCTCGACGGCGGCCGCTACCGCAAGTTGCGTATCGATGGCATCGACGCGCCGGAGATCTGCCAAGGTGGCGGCATCGCCTCGCGCGATGCATTGGCCCGGCGTGTGCTCCACCAGGTGGTGGAAGTGCGCGTGCGGGGCAGCGACGACTACGGCCGAGGCATCGCGAAGCTGCGTCACCAGAGCGACGACGTTGCCGCCTGGATGGTGGTGCAGGGACAGGCCTGGTCGTACCGTTGGGGCCGCAGCCTGGGGCCGTTCAAGAGCGAAGAGGCGCAGGCCCGACAGGCGCGCAAGGGGCTGTTCGCCGACGCATCACCCGAGCTGCCAAGGGCGTTTCGCCAGCGCCATGGGCCGTGCCCTTTGCCACCGCGCTGAGCATTTTCCTCCGGCGAGCGTGCCCGAATCCAGGGGCATCGAGGGACGGCTTCGCCGGCCCAAGATGCCATCCCCCCTCGAAGCGCCGAAGGCGCGCTACAGAGGGGGGAAGCCGCGCAGCGGCGCAGGGGGGTGACTGCAGACTTTGCACTGCGGGTTCTGCGGTAGCGCGATCGAGGTGAACCCGAGATCGCGCCCATCGATCATGAGCAGGCGGCCGGTGATGCGAGAGCCCAGGCCGGTGAGCAGCTTGAGAGCCTCGGCGGCCTGCATGGTGCCTACCAGGCCCACCAGCGGCGCGAACACACCCATGGTCGCGCACAAGGCTTCTTCCACGCCGGCGTCTTGCGGGAACACGCAGGCGTAACACGGGTTGCCCGGGGTGCGGCTGTCGTACACGCTGAGCTGGCCGTCCATGCGGATCGCCGCGCCCGACACCAGTGGCTTGCGGTGTGCCACGCAGGCCCGGTTGATGGCATGGCGGGTGTCAAAGTTGTCGGTGCAGTCGAGCACCACGTCGGCTTGCGCGACGAGCGCGTCAAGCAGCGCGGCATCGGCCCGCTGCACCACCGGTGTCACGACCACGTCGGGGTTGATCGCGGCGACCGCCTCGCGCACCGATTCGGCCTTGGCGTGGCCCACGCGGGCAAGGTTGTGGGCGATCTGGCGCTGCAGGTTGGTCACATCGACCGTGTCGTGGTCCACCACCGTGATGCGACCCACGCCCGCGCTGCCCAGGTACAGCGCCACCGGCGAGCCGAGGCCTCCCGCGCCGATCACCAGCGCATGCGAGGCGAGCAGTGCCTCCTGGCCTTCGACGCCGAGTTCGTTGAGCAGGATGTGGCGCGAATAGCGCAGGAGCTGTGCGTCGTCCAAGATCGTGCCGCGGGCGCAGCGCCCGCGGATTCCATCAGTTCTCTTTTTTCTCTTCGGTGCGCACTTCCAGCGTCTTGCTGACCATCACCGGGCGGCCCTTGAGCTGGTTGAGCGCCTGCTGCAACTGGAAGTCCTTGTCGGTACCGAACTCGGGCACGAGGCGCTGGTTCGGGTTCTTCCTGGCTTCTTCTTCCAGGCGCTTGCGCGCGGCTTCGCGGGCTTCTTCGCGTTGCTGCGCCGCGGCGCGGTCGGCGTCGCTCATGGCGGCACCGTTCTTGCCAGCCTCGGGGCCGTTTTCCAGGTGCTTCTGCAGGTCGGCCTCACGGGTGCGCAGTGCGGCGAACACATTGCCTTCGGCGGTCTCGTCCACCATCACGTCGGGCACGATGCCCTTGGCCTGGATGGAGTTGCCCGAGGGCGTGTAGTAGCGCGCGGTGGTGAGCTTCAGGCCGGTGTCGGGGCCCAGGGGGCGCACCGTCTGCACCGAACCCTTGCCAAAGGTCTGGCTGCCCAGGATGGTGGCGCGCTTGTGGTCCTGCAGCGCGCCGGCCACGATTTCACTGGCCGAGGCCGAACCTTCGTTGACCAGCACCACCATCGGGATGCGCTTGAGCGCGCCCTTGGTGGCATCGGTCAGGCGCTTCACAGGGTCGGCGCCGCTGCGGCGCAGGTAGTGCTGCGGGATGGCCTTGTAGACGAACTTGCTGTCTTCCAATTGCCCGTTGGTGGACACCACGGTCACGTTCTCGGGCAGGAAAGCCGCCGAGAGCGCCACGGCCGCATCGAGCAGGCCGCCCGGGTCGTTGCGCAGGTCCAGCACCAGGCCCTTGAGGTTGGGGTCGGCCTTGTAGAGGTCTTCCACCTTGCGAGAGAAGTCCTCGATCGTGCGCTCCTGGAATTGCGACACGCGGATCCAGGCGTAGCCCGGCTCCACCAGGCGCGACTTGACGCTCTGCGTCTTGATTTCCTCGCGCGTGATCGTGACCGGGAAACTGCGGTTCTCGTCCTTGCGGAAGATGGTGAGCAGCACCTTGGTGCGGGGCTCGCCGCGCATGAGCTTGACGGCGTCGTTGATGCTCAAGCCCTTGACCGCCGTGTCGTCGATCTTGGTGATCAAGTCGTTGGTCTTGAGGCCGGCGCGGAAGGCGGGCGAATCCTCGATCGGGGAGACGACTTTGACCAAGCCGTCTTCCATCGTGATCTCGATGCCCACGCCGACGAAGCGCCCGCTGGTGCCTTCGCGGAATTCCTTGAACGACTTCTTGTCGAAGTACTGGGAATGCGGGTCGAGGCTGGCCACCATGCCGGAGATCGCCTCGGAGATGAGTTTTTTCTCGTCGACGGGTTCGACGTAGTCGCTCTTGACCATGCCGAACACGGCCGCGAGCTGCTGCAGCTCTTCCAGCGGCAAGGGTGCGAGCGAGCCCCGCGCCACCGCCTGCAACTGCACCGTGGTCAAGGCCCCGGCGATCGCGCCCGCGGCCACCCAGCCAACGATCTTGAGCTTGCCGCCCACCTGTTTTGCCATCGAAATACCCCAGTAAAAAAGCCCGAGCAGAGCCCGCTGGACCCTGTCGGGCCAATATACACCTTGGAGCTTCGCGCGGTACTTCGGTTCCCCAGGCCGCCGCGCGGCGATTTCTCGCGCGCGCGCGAACAACGCCCGATTCAGGCTTTGCCTTGGGCCGCCACGGCGGCCGCGGCCTTGGCTGCGGCCTCGGCATCGCCCAGGTAGTAGTGCTTGATGGGCTTGAGCTCGACGTCGAGTTCGTAGACCAGCGGGATGCCGTTGGGGATGTTGACGCCGACGATGTCGCTGTCGGAAATGCCGTCCAGGTACTTCACCAGCGCGCGGATGCTGTTGCCGTGTGCGGCCACCACCACGCGCTTGCCGGCCTTGATCGCGGGGGCCATGGCCTCGTTCCAGAACGGCAGCACGCGCGCCACGGTGTCCTTGAGGCACTCGGTCAGCGGCACCTCCTCGGGCTTGAGCCGGTCGTAGCGGCGGTCGCCGCGCTCGCTGCGCGGGTCGGTGGGCTCCAGGGCCGGCGGCGGCGTGTCGTAGCTGCGGCGCCAGACCAGCACCTGCTCATCGCCGTATTGCTTGGCCATGTCGGCCTTGTTCAGGCCTTGCAGCGCGCCATAGTGGCGCTCGTTCAGGCGCCAGCTGTGCACCACCGGCAGCCAGGTGCGGTCCATCTCGTCGAGCGCATGCCACAGCGTGCGCGTGGCGCGCTTGAGCACGCTGGTGTAGGCCAGATCGAAGTCGTAACCCCCCTCCTTGAGCAGCCGGCCGGCGTTCTTGGCCTGTTCCAGGCCGGTGGCGGTGAGATCCACGTCGGTCCAGCCGGTGAAGCGGTTTTCCAGGTTCCAGGTGGATTCGCCATGGCGAATCAGGACGAGTTTGTACATGGCAGGGGGAGCTTGCGTTGAAGAGCAGACGGTGAGAAAGAGGATGCGCGCGCAGGAATGCCCCGGCGCGACCGGGCATTCTAAAATCCCGGGCTTACTCGAAAGGTGGTTCTGTGAGTTTCTTTATCGACAACTGGGTTTTGTTTGCCGTGGCCATCACCTCTGGCGCATTCCTGCTCTGGCCCATGGCCGCCGCTGGCGGACGTGCCGGCTCCCTCAACACAACGGACGCCGTGCAGCTCATGAACCGCGAAAAGGCGTTTGTGGTGGACCTGCGCGATGCGGCCGCGTTCGCCGAGGGCCATGTGATCGGCGCGAAGAACGTGCCGCTGGGCGAGCTGGAAACCCGGCTGCCCGGCACGATCAAGAACAAGGCCGCCCAGCTGATCTTCGTGTGCGCCAACGGTGCCTCAGCGAACCGAGGTGTGGCGATCGCGAAGAAGCTGGGTTATGAGAATGCGCAATCCCTGACCGGCGGCATGGGCGCTTGGCACAAGGCCGGCCTGCCCGTGGAAAAAACCTGATCATCGAGACTGTTTCGTTTGGTCTCAGAGGATTTCCACATGGCAAAAGTCAAGATGTTCACCAGCGCGTACTGCCCCTATTGCAGCAGGGCGCGGGCCCTGCTCGATCGCAAGGGGGTGGTGGATCTGGAAGAAATCTTTGTCGATGGCAAGCCCGACCTGCGCGCCCACATGACCCAGCTGACCGGGCGCACGAGCGTGCCGCAGATCTTCATTGGCGACACACACGTGGGCGGCTGCGACGATCTGCATGCGCTCGAAGGGCGCGGCGGGCTGGAGCCTTTGTTGCAAGCCTGAGCCGAGCGCACGTGCCGGGCTGACATAATCGGCCCCGTGCCCGCCGCAGGGACTTCGATCCCCGGCGGGTTTGTTTTTGCTCCTACCCATCCGAGATTGCACCATGGCAGAAAACCAGGACCCCATCTTCCAGATCCAGCGCGTCTACCTCAAGGAAGCGTCTTTGGAGCAGCCCAATTCGCCCGCCATCCTGCTGGAGCAGGAGCAGCCCAGCGTGGACATCCAGCTGGGTGTGGAAGCCGGCGCCGTGGCCGATGGCGTGTTCGAAGTCTGCGTGACCGCCACCGTGACCACCAAGATCAAGGACAAGACCGTGTTCCTGGTCGAGGCCAAACAGGCCGGCATCTTTGAAATCCGCCACCTGCCCGAAGACCAGATGGGCCCGATCATGGGCATCGCCTGTCCGCAGATCGTCTACCCCTACCTGCGCAGCAACGTGGCGGACATCGTGCAACGCGGTGGTTTTCCGCCCGTGCATCTGGCCGAAATCAACTTCCAGGCGATGTACGAGCAGCAGCAGGCGCAGGCCGCGTCCGACGGCGCGTCGCGCATCATCACGCAGTAAGGCCTCGTCCATCGGCTGGTCGACCAAGGCCCGATGAACATCGTTGTGCTGGGAGCCGGTGCCTGGGGCACCGCGCTGGCCATTGGCGCGGCCGCCGCGCAAGGCGGCGCGAACCGCCGCGTGGCCCTGTGGGCGCGCGATGCGCAGCAGGCCAGCGACATGCAGGCCCGGCGTGAGAACCGCCGCTACTTGCCAGGCGTGGGGCTGCCGCCTGCATTGCACATCCTGTCCGGTCCGCTGCAGGAGGCCGCGCCGGCCTTGGCACAGGCCGATCTGGTGGTCATTGGCACGCCCATGTCCGGTCTGCGCGGCATGTTGCAAGCCCTGGCCGAGCATCCCGCGCCCGTGGCCTGGCTTTGCAAGGGCTTCGAAGCGCCGCAAGGCGACAGCGCCGTGGCCGGTCTGCTCGGGCACGAAGTGCGCGCGCAAGCGGCGCCGCATCTCAAGGGAGGCGTGCTCAGCGGTCCCAGCTTCGCACAGGAAGTGGCCACGGGCCAGCCCACGGCACTGGTGGCGGCGAGCGAACACGCCGAGGTTCGAGAACTCCTGGTGGCTGCCTTTCACAGCAGCAGCTTGCGCGTGTACGCGAACGACGACATCGTGGGTGTCGAAGTGGGCGGTGCGGTGAAGAACGTGCTGGCCATCGCCACCGGCCTGTGCGACGGGTTGAACCTCGGTCTCAATGCGCGTGCCGCACTGGTCACGCGAGGGCTCGCCGAGATGACGCGCCTGGGACTGGCGCTGGGCGCGCGTGCCGACACCTTCATGGGCCTGTCGGGCCTGGGTGACCTCGTGCTGACGGCGACTGGCGACCTCTCGCGCAACCGCAAGGTGGGGCAGTTGCTGGCGCAAGGCCTGAGCCTCGCGCAGGCGGTGGATTCCCTGGGCCACGTGGCCGAAGGCGTCTACAGCGCACGCACCGTGGTGCAACGCGCGCGTTTGCTCGGCGTGGACATGCCGATCAGCGAAGGCGTGGTGGCGCTGTTGGAAGGGCGCCTGCAGCCTGGCCAGGCCGTGGCCACGCTCATGGGACGCGACCCGAAGGAAGAGGGGCTGTAGTTCGGCACGCCCCGAAGGGCCAGCGCGGGGGACGTTCTATATCTCGAAGTTGTCGATCAACCGCGTGGTGCCCAGGCGCGCGGCGCCCAGCACCACGAGCGGGTCGCCCGCCTGTGGTGTCTGCAGGTCGGCGCGGCGGCGCACGGTGAGGTAGTCGGGCTTCCAGCCGCGCGCGGCCAAGTCTTTCATGGCGCGTTCTTCCAGCGCGGGCAGATGGCGTGCCAGACCGTCGGCGGCGGCCAGCGCATCGCGACCGAGCGCGCGCAGCGCCAGGGACAGCTGCACCGCCTCCGTGCGTTCGCTCTCGCTCAGGTAACCGTTGCGCGAACTCAGCGCCAGGCCGTCGGCGGCGCGCTGCGTGGGCACGCTCACGATCTGAACCGGCAGCGCGAACTGGCGCACCATGTTGCGGATCACCATCTGTTGCTGGTAGTCCTTCTGCCCGAAGACCGCAAAGCGCGGCCCCTTGGCTTCGGTGAGCGCGCACAGGAACAGCTTCATCACCACGGTGCAAACGCCCGTGAAGAAGCCCGGGCGGAAGTGGCCTTCGAGGATGTCGGCCAACTCGGTGGGCGGCTGGATCTTGAAGCCCTGCGGCTCGGGGTATAGCTCTTTCTCGGCGGGCGCGAACACCACGTCGCAGCCCTCGGCCGCGAGCTTGTCGCAATCGGCCTGCAGTGTGCGGGGGTAGGTGTCGAAGTCTTCGTGCGGGGCGAACTGCAGGCGGTTGACGAAGATGCTGGTGACGGTGACGTCGCCCAGGGGCTTGGCGGCGCGCACGAGATCGAGGTGGCCGCTGTGCAGGTTGCCCATGGTGGGCACCAGGGCTGGTGCGTTGAACGGGCGCAGCGTGGCGCGCAGATCTTCGAGGGTGTGAACGAGTTTCATGCGGTGATCAGATGGGGCCGCAACGGCTGGCCGGGGGGGATTATCGCCGCGCGCCCGTGGCCGCTGCCTCAACCGATGGCGGGCATACGCCCCGGGGGATCTCGGAACCTTGTTCAAACCCTTATTACTTGTAACTTGCAATCAGCGGTCGCACGGGGCGTCCGTTGAACAGCCGCTATCCCGCATTGTGGACAAAGGACGATCAAATGAACAATTCCAGCGCCAAACCTCTGTCACTGGGTACCCATCGTCCCAGCCCTCAGCCGCAGAGCGCCAGCCGCAAATGCCGCCGACCACCACGCCGCCGCAATCGAGGCCGTTGAGAAGCGCGCGCGATACGTCCGTAGGGGCCACCAATTGGTTTACGAAGGTCCAATCGGGTGATCCCCGCGCAAGCAGTGGGCGAGCGGGTGGCGTCGCATCGATGCAGACGATGTAGAAAACAAAGTCGCAAAGGCGGATCCCGAACTCGCATCGTTGAGGGAAGAGTTACTGGCAGCAGAAACGATGCGTCTGCGTAAGCCAGGTTTCGTGGCCGATGCGTGTGGCGCTCGCCTCCGCCATCTGCTGCCCCGATTGGACGATGGACAGAAAAAAATCAGGGATTACGCCAAAGAAGAACTTGTCACTTTGCGCACGTTGACGGCTTCACTTGAGCGCATGGTGCGGCCTGATACGCCCGACAACGCCATGCTCCCAGGCGCCAGGCTTACGCTGGCCGGCGTGAGAGGAGTCGATCAACATGCAGAGTCTCTGGTGCAGCAGATTCTTCGCAGGAAGAGTGCTGAAGAGAGAGTCAAGACCGCGCAGACGATTCTCAAGGGAAGCGATCTTCCGCGGCTTGGGCGGCTGAAGGCATCCGTCGATTTCCTCGTCGCGGAGGGGTGATCATTGCGGGCGTTTCACCTCTTCAACTTCAAACGGATGTCAGTGCTCGCATCCAGGTGGTCGAGCAAAACAAATACGATGAGCTGATCACAAACGCCAGACCCTACGGCACCTCGCAGAAATTCACAGACCCAATAACCCCGCCGGATGCGCAACTGCTTGCCCTCCTGAGAACGCTCGTGGAGCAAGACGTTTTGACGCCGGAACTCGCATGCGCCAAGACCGGCGTGGAAGACGCCATTAAGGAGCGCAAGGCGGACATTGCGGCCAAGTTCCGCAAGGCGTTCAGACCACTGCTGACAGACTCCAAGCCCAGCCAGGTGACGACCCTGCTCTTAGAGTCGGCGGCTGTCGCGAGCGAGAGTTTGTCCGCGTACGAAAAGTTGAATTGGGACTTTCTCGAAGAAGGCATTGCCGACTGGATCGGAGGCAAAGTTCGTGGCACCCAAAGTTCCGGAGAACGCGTGGGTGTAGACCCGCTCTATGCAAAGGGAATGGAATCGTTGCTCGCCAGCTTGTCCACGGGCGAAGGCCGGCTCATTCGAAATCTGTTGGGCGCGCAGCAGGACGATGGCAGCAAGGCGGCCGTCGCCTACCTGGATGAGGTGCAAAACTCGCTCGACATGTTGCTATGGGATGAAAAGAAGAGCCCGCGCGCCGTGTCGAGCGCCTCGAACGCGGAAAACCTGACGGCTGAAAGCCGTCAGGCTCTGGAAGCCACCCTGAACCTCACGGTGAAAGGTGGCCAACTCGTTCAGTACAAGGCCGCAGCCATCCCGGTCACGCAAGGCACTGAAAAGCGCCAGACGCCCACCAACTGAGACAGGCCCTGCATGCCTGCTGCCTACCAGGCGTGCAGTTCGTCGTTGGGAAAGCTGCCGTCCTTCACCGCGGCCACGTAGGCCGCCATCGCATCGCGCACGCTGCTCGCACCCTCCATGAAGTTGCGCACGAACTTCGGGTTCTTGCCGAGGTTGATGCCGAGCATGTCGTGCATCACCAGCACCTGGCCCGCCGTGCCTTTGCCCGCGCCGATGCCGATGGTGTGGCACTGGGGCAGTTGGGTCGTGATCTCGGCCGACAGTGCGGCCGGCACCATTTCCAGCACCAGCATGGTCGCGCCCGCGTCCTGCAGCTCCAGGGCGTGGCGCTTGAGGGTGAGCGCCGCCGCGTCGCCGCGGCCTTGCACGCGGTAGCCGCCCAGGGCGTGCACGGTCTGGGGCGTGAGGCCCAGGTGCGCGCACACCGGGATGCCGCGCTCGACCAGAAAGCGCACCGTTTCCGCCGTCCAGCCGCCGCCTTCGATCTTGACCATGTGCGCGCCGGCGTGCACCAATTGCGCCGCGCTGCGCATGGCCTGTTCCTTCGACTCGTGGTAGCTGCCGAACGGCAGGTCGCCCAGCAGCCAGGCCGTGCCCTGCACGCGCCGCATGCCGCGTGCCACGCTCTCCACGTGGTAGACCATGGTTTCCAGCGTCACGCCCGCGGTGCTGGGCAGGCCCTGGCAGACCATGCCGAGCGAGTCGCCCACCAGAATGCATTCCACACCGGCCGCGTCGGCCACGGCCGCGAAGGTGGCGTCGTAGGCGGTGAGCATGGTGATCTTCTCGCCGCGTTCGCGCAGCTCGTTCAGGCGCGGCAGGCTGACCGGCTTGCGCGCGGGCAGAGGCGAGGACGCGGGCAGCGTGCCGTAAGGCGTGGCCATGGGCGTGGAATTCGTGGGGGTGCTCATGTCGGTTTCCGCAGTGCGGGAGGGGGGTGGGTGAGAATGCGGCACTATAGACCAAACCGCTATGCTTGCGCCCCATGAATCGAGCCCCTGAATTCACGCTGTCCCACCTGCAGGAACTGGCCCGCCGCGATGTCGAGCGGGCTCTGGAAGAAGACGTCGGAGCCGGCGACCTGACCGCCGCCCTGGTGGACCGCGAGCGCCCCGCGCGGGCGCGCATTCTCGCGCGTGAGGCGGCCGTGCTGTGCGGCGCGCCGTGGGTGGAAGCGGCAGTGCTCGCGCTAGACCCGCAGGCCACATTGACCTGGCACGTGCGCGAAGGCCAGCGCTGCGAGGCCGAGCAGACCGTGCTCACCATCGAAGGCCGTGCGCAACCGCTGCTCACCGCCGAGCGCACGGCGCTCAATTTTCTGCAATTGCTCTCGGCCGTGGCCACGCGCACGGCCACTTTCGTGGATGCCGTGGCGGGCACGCGGGCCCAGATCGTGGACACGCGCAAGACCCTGCCCGGGCTGCGTCTGGCGCAAAAGTACGCGGTGAAGACCGGTGGCGGGGTGAACCACCGCATCGGCTTGTACGACGCGGTGCTGATCAAGGAAAACCACATCGCTGCCGCCGGGGGCGTGGCCCAGGTGCTGCAGCGGGTGCGCGAGACCGCGCCAGCGGCGCAGTTCGTCGAGATCGAGGTGGAAACGCTGGAGCAGCTCGACGAAGCCCTGTCCTGCGGCGCCACCATGGTGCTGTTGGACAATATGGACCTGTCCACGCTGCACGAAGCCGTGCGCCGCAATGCCGGTCGCGCGGTGCTCGAAATTTCGGGCGGCGTGAACATGGACACCGTGCGCGCTCTTGCAGAAACCGGGGTTGACCGCATCTCCATCGGCGCGTTGACCAAAGATGTGAAAGCCACCGACTTCTCCATGCGTTTCCAGACGCTCTGAAGCAAACATGACCACCCACGATTCCAGCGACGTGATCGACGTCGAATACGAGCAACCGGCCTGCCCCACGCAGCACGCGTGGGCGCGCGTGCCCGTCGAACCGGGCCCCAGGCAGCGCGCCGCGCTCAAGGAGCGCATCCGGCAATTGCTCAAGGAGCGCAATGCGGTGATGGTGTCGCATTACTACGTGCACCCGGACCTGCAGGACCTTGCCATTGAAACCGGTGGCATCGTGAGCGATTCGCTGGAAATGGCGCGCTTCGGCCGCGACCATGCCGCCACCACGCTGGTGGTCTCGGGCGTGCGCTTCATGGGCGAGACCGCCAAGATCCTGAGCCCGGAGAAGACCGTGCTCATGCCCGACCTGGACGCCAACTGCTCGCTCGACCTGGGTTGCCCGATCGACGAATTCAGCGCCTTCTGCGACGCACACCCGGACCGCACGGTGGTGGTGTACGCCAACACCAGTGCGGCGGTGAAGGCGCGCGCGGACTGGCTGGTCACGTCCAGCTGCGCGCTCGACATCGTGAGTGCGCTCAAGGAAAAGGGCCACAAGATCCTGTGGGCGCCCGACAAGCACCTGGGCGCCTACATCGAACGCGAGACCGGCGCGGACATGGTGATGTGGTCGGGCTCGTGCATCGTGCACGACGAGTTCAAGGCCTTTGAACTCGAAGCTCTCAAGAAGGAACACCCCAAGGCCAAGGTGCTGGTGCACCCGGAGAGCCCGGCCGACGTGATCGCACTGGCCGATGCCGTGGGCTCGACCTCGGCCATCCTGAAGGCCGCGCGCACCTTTGACGCCACCGAGTTCATCGTGGCCACCGACAACGGCATGATGCACATGCTGCGCCAGCAGAACCCGGGCAAGGTGTTCATCGAAGCGCCCACCGCGGGCAACAGCGCCACCTGCAAGAGCTGCGCGCACTGCCCCTGGATGGCCATGAACGGCCTGGCCGGTGTGGCGCAGATCCTGGAGAAGGGCTTGAACGAGATCCACGTCGATCCGGCGCTGATCCCGCGCGCGCGCATGCCGATCGACCGCATGCTGGCCTTCACCGGCGCGCAGCGCAACGGCCAGAATCCGGGCGCGCTCGTGCCCAACATCGGCGCGGCGTGAGCCCTGTCCACGCCCGCATCGCCTTTGCGGCGAGCGGGTTGGCGTCGCACGGCGCGCTGCAACTCGACTTCGGCGTACCTCGCGAGGTGCTTCGCGCCGATACCTTGTCCGACGTCCGGTCGGTGATCGAAGCCGCCGAATCCGCCGCGCGTGGCGGTGCCTGGGTGGTGGGCTGGTTGGCCTATGAAGCCGCTGCCGCCTTCGACCCCGCCTTGCCCACGCACGCACCCGCTGGCCCACTGGCCTGGTTCGGTGTGCACGATGCACCCATCGAGCGCGGTGCGGCACCGTCGCCCGGCGAAGCGGTGCGGGTCGACTGGGCCGATGCGCCGTGCGCACGGGCCGGCTTTGATGCCACGCTGGCCGAACTGCTGCAGGCCATTGGCGAGGGCGAGGTCTACCAGGTCAACCACACCGCGCGTTGGCAGGGCGCGTTGCGACAGGGCCGTGCGCTCGATGTGTTCACCGCTCTGCAGCGCGAACAACCGGGCGCGTACGCGGCCTACGTCGACAGCGGCGGCCAGCAAGTGCTCAGCGTGTCGCCCGAGCTGTTCTTCGACTGGGACGGCGATGCGGTGCTCACCCGGCCCATGAAGGGCACGGCCTGCCGCGGTCGCGACACGCACGACGATGCGGCGCAGGCCGCGCGGCTGGCGTCCTGTCCGAAGGAGCGTGCCGAGAACGTGATGGTGGTCGACCTGCTGCGCAACGATCTTTCGCGCGTGGCGCTGCCGGGCTCGGTGAACGTGCCCAGCTTGTTCGATGTCCAGCCTTTGTCGTCGGTGTGGCAGATGACCTCCGACGTGCGCGCGCGCACCCCTGCGGGCACGCGCTTGTTCGAAGTCTTGCAAGCCTTGTTTCCCTGTGGCTCCGTGACGGGCGCGCCCAAACGGCAGGCGATGCGGCGCATCGTGCGGCACGAGGCTGGCCCGCGCGGGGTCTATTGCGGCGCGGTCGGGGTGTTGCGCCCGGGTGGTGGTGCCACGTTCAACGTGGGCATCCGCACCGTGGTGGCGCGCGGTGACACCTTGAGCCTGGGCGTGGGCAGCGGCATCACGTCCGGGTCGCGCCCGCGCGCCGAGTGGCGCGAGTGGCAATACAAGGCGGCCTTCGCCGCGCGCGCCGCCCAAACTTTCGAATTGCTGGAAACGCTGTCGCTGGAAGAAGGCCAATGGCAGCACGGCGCGCGCCACCGCGAACGCATGGCCCGCTCCGCCGCGCAACTGGGATTCGTGTGGCGAGCAGAAACCTGGCACGCGGCGCTGGAGGCACTCGTGCTCGCGCATCCCCGGGGGCTGTGGCGCGTGCGCGTGTTGTGCGCGCGCGATGGGCGCATGCAGGCCAGCGCGCACGCCATGGCGCCCACGCCGGGTCCGGTGCGCCTGGTGCTCGCCCGCCACGCGTTCGCCGCGGCGCATTCGCCGTTTGTGCGCCACAAGACCACGCACCGCGCGGCCTACGAGGCGGCCGAATGCGTGTTGCCCGGCGTGTTCGACACGCTGCTGTGGAACGACGATGGCGAGCTGACCGAGTGCACGCGCGGCAACGTGGCGCTGCGCCTGGAAGGCGAGCAGGGCTGGGTCACGCCAGCGCTGGACTGTGGCTTGTTGCCCGGTATCGGGCGCGAGGTGGCCCTGGAAGAGGGCCGGGTGCGCGAGGCGGTGGTGTCGGTGTCGGCTTTGCAGCGCGTGCGCGAGATCGCGTTCTTCAACAGCCTGCGCGGCTGGTTGCCGGCGGTGTTGGAGACCGGGGCTTGAGCGCTCAGCGCGCGGCTGGCACCAGAATGGTCGGCTTCGCCTCGGGCAGCAGCGTTGGGTAGTCGCGGCTGAAATGCAGCCCGCGGCTCTCGTGTCGCAGCTTGGCCGATTGCACGATCAGGTCGGCGACCTGCACCAGGTTGCGCAGCTCCAGCAGGTCGCGCGTGACGTGGAACTGTGCGTAGAACTCCTGGATTTCCGATTGCAGCAAGGCGATGCGGTGCGCCGCGCGCTCCAGGCGTTTGTTGGTGCGCACGATGCCGACGTAGTCCCACATGAAGCGGCGCAGCTCGTCCCAGTTGTGCGAGATCACCACGTGTTCGTCGGCATCGGTCACGCGGCTGTCGTCCCACAATGGCAAGGCTGGCGGCGTCTGCGGTGCAGCGGCGGTGCGGATGGCGTTGACCGCGCCTTGCGCGAACACCATGCACTCCACCAGCGAATTGCTGGCCAGGCGGTTGGCGCCGTGCAGGCCGGTGCAGGTGGTTTCGCCCACCGCGTACAGGCCGGCGAGACCGGTGCGGCCGGCCAGGTCGGTCACCACGCCGCCGCAGGTGTAGTGCGCGGCCGGCACCACGGGAATGGGCTCTTTCGTGATGTCGATGCCCAGCTCGGCGCAGCGCGCCAGGATGTTGGGGAAGTGGTGTTGCAGGAACTCGGGGCTCTGGTGCGATATGTCCAGGTGCACGCAATCCAGCCCGTGCTTCTTCATCTCGAAATCGATCGCGCGCGCCACCACGTCGCGCGGCGCGAGTTCGGCGCGCGGGTCGTGGTCGGGCATGAAGCGGTGGCTGCCCAGGTGCGGCGGCAGCTTGAGAAGGCCGCCCTCGCCGCGCACCGCCTCGGAAATCAGAAAACTCTTGGCATGGGGGTGGAACAGGCAGGTCGGGTGGAACTGGATGAATTCCATGTTGCCCACCTGGCAACCCGCGCGCCAGGCCGCGGCGATGCCGTCGCCGGTGGCGGTGTCGGGGTTGGTGGTGTACAGGTAGACCTTGCCCGCGCCGCCCGTGGCCAGCACGGTGTGTGTGGCGCTGAAGGTGACCACTTCGTCGCGCACCGTGTCGAGCACGTAGGCGCCGAGGCAGCGCCGCGCCTGGGCATCTGCGGGAAGTTGCCGATCGGTGATCAGGTCGACCAGCATGTGGTGCTCGAACAGTTGGATCTCCGGCGTGGCGCGCACGCGCTCCATCAGCGTGGCCTGCACCGCCGCGCCCGTGGCGTCGGCCGCGTGCACGATGCGGCGGTGGCTGTGACCGCCTTCGCGCGTGAGGTGCAGCTCCCCGTCTTCCAGCGAGAACGGCACGCCCAGCTCCTGCAGCCAGGCGATGGCAGCGGGCGCGTTTTCCACGGTGAATTGCGTGGCTTCGAGGTCGCACAGGCCTGCGCCGGCCACCAGGGTGTCCTCGACGTGCGAGTCCACAGTGTCGCCTTCGGCCAGCACGGCCGCGATGCCGCCCTGGGCCCAATTGCTCGAACCGTCGCTCAAGGCGCGTTTGGTGACCACGGCCACGCGGTGGCTCTTGGCCAGGTGCAGCGCGGTGGTGAGGCCGGCCAGGCCGCTGCCGATGATGAGGACGTCGAAGCGGTGCAGGTCGGTCATGGTGTCTCGGGGTGGCAGGGATGCCGCTCTCGCGGCGGTCGGGTGCGCAGGGTTGGGGTCAGGCCGGTGTGTAGGCCAGCCGCACGTAGATGGGGGCGAACGCCTCGGCCTGTGTGAGCTCGATCAGCGTTTCCTTGGCCAGTTCGAGCATGGCGATGAAGGTGACCACGAGCACTGGCGAGCCTCGGCTGACGTCGAACAGCTCGCCGAACTCGACGAACTTGCGGCCCTGCAACTGGCGCAGCACGATGCTCATGTGTTCGCGCACCGAGAGTTCTTCGCGGCTGATCTTGTGGTGCTGCACCAGCTTGGCGCGCTTGAGGATGTCGCGCCAGGCGCTTTGCAGGTCGAGCGCGCTCACATCGGGGAAGCGCGGTGCCAGGGCCTGTTCCACATAGACCTGCGCGCGCAGGAAATCGCGCCCGTACTGCGGCACCTCTGTGAGCCGCTGCGCGGCCAGCTTCATCTGCTCGTACTCGAGCAAGCGGCGCACGAGTTCGGCGCGCGGGTCTTCGGCTTCCTCGCCCTCGGCCGTCTTCTTGGGCGGCAGCAGCATGCGCGACTTGATCTCGATCAGCATCGCCGCCATCAGCAGGTACTCGGCGGCCAGCTCCAGGTTGCTGGCGCGGATTTCGTCGACGTAGCTCAGGTACTGGCGCGTCACCCCGGCCATGGGAATGTCGAGGATGTTGAAGTTCTGCTTGCGGATCAGGTACAGCAGCAGATCCAGCGGACCTTCGAACGCTTCGAGAAAGATCTGCAGCGCGTCGGGCGGGATGTACAGGTCGCGCGGCATGGCAAACAGCGGTTCGCCATAGAGCCGCGCCAGCGCGACATGGTCCACGACCGAGGGCAGGACTTCGTCCAGGCCCTGCGGGGCCTCGTTGAGCGTGTGCGGATCGCTCATGTAGGGACGCGGTCGTCGGCGGTGATCAGGTGAAGTCGGAGCCGGTCTGGTAGACGTAGGGCTTCTGGGGAACGCGGGCGTCCTGCGCTTCTGCCTGGAACTGGCGGTCGATCTGCTTGTCCCAGAGCAGCGCGCGTCCCTGGCGCTGCGAGGCTTCCAGGCCCGGCCGGCTGGCCTTGAGCTGTTCGATGAACTGCGTCGTGTCGGACTGGTAGTCGGGGCGGCGGAAGAAGGACATGGCGGGCTCGAAGGGTGCGCGAAGGGAGAAGTGGGCGATTTTAACGGGCGGGCGCGCCGCAAAAGCGCAACCGGTAGTCTTCCGCGGTCATGCCCGATTGCCTCAGGAACAGTTTGCGAAGCGACTGTTCGGAGGTATAGCCGACGCGCCCGGCCACCGACTTCAGGGGCAGGTGGCCTTCCTGCAGCAGCAGGCAGGCTTTGTCGAACCGGGCCGCGTCGATGTACTGGTTGGGCCCGATGCCCACTTCCTTCAGAAACACCCGGCGAAAGTTGCGCTCGCTCATGGCCGCACGGTTCGCCAGCTCGCCCAGTTTCATCGGCATGGCGATGTTCGAGAGGATCCAGTCCTGTGTCTCGCGGATGCCGGTGTGGGTGGTGTTCTGGCTGGCCAGGTGCATGCTGTATTGGGACTGCCCGCCGGTGCGGCGCAGGTAGACCACCAGATCGCGCGCGACCGCCAGGGCCAGGGAGCGGCCGAAGTCTTCTTCCACCAGTGCCAGTGCCAGGTCAATGCAGGCGGTGACGCCCGCGGACGTCCAGAGATGGCCGGCGCGGATGTAGATCGCGTCAGCCTCGACTTCCACGTTCTTGAACTGGTGTTTCAACCGATCCGCCGCGCTCCAGTGGGTGGTGGCACGCAGGCCGTCCAGCACGCCGGCCTGCGCCAGGAAGAAGCTGCCGGAACACAGGCCCACCAACCGGTGCAGCTTGGGGGCGGCCAGACGGGCCCAATCCACCAGGGAAGGGTTCGATGCCAGGGCCTCTTCGATGGCGCGGGCGCCGACGATCACGGCGACGTCGGGCAGGTCGTCCGCGTCCAGAACGTGCGTGGCTTCCAGGGTCATCGGCAAGTCCGAGGCGATCGCCGCGGCCCGCGTGGAGGCGATCCGGATCGTGTAGCCAGGCGCACGGCCGCTGTTCGCGAGGTGGATGTTGGCGTATTCGAACACGCTCATGGTGCCGATCGCCTCGAGGGACTTGAAGCCCGGATACACGACCAGATCCACCCGGATGGGCGAGGCGTACAGAGGATCCTTCATGCGCTGACGAGGGGTGTGTTGGGAGGGTGCCGTTCCGATTCGGCCATTCTGGTGGGCGCTGCGGCCAATCGGGCGCGAGACGCCCGGCCTGGGGTTTCGCTTGCGCGCAATCGCCGGTATTGTGCGCGCTGCTATCACGTCCAAAGGATCAGACCCATGAAATCGCGCGCCGCCGTGGCCTTCAAGGCCGGAGAACCCCTGCAAATTGTCGAAATCGACGTCGCCGCACCGCAAAAGGGCGAGGTGCTGGTGAAGATCACCCACACCGGCGTGTGCCATACCGACGCGTTCACGTTGTCCGGTGAAGACCCCGAAGGCCTCTTCCCGGCCGTCCTCGGCCACGAGGGCGCGGGCATCGTGGTGGAAGTGGGCGAAGGCGTCACCAGCGTGAAGCCCGGCGATCACGTGATCCCGCTCTACACCGCCGAATGCCGCGAATGCCTGTTCTGCAAGTCCGGCAAGACCAATCTGTGCGTGGCCGTGCGCGCCACCCAGGGCAAAGGTGTCATGCCCGACGGCACCACGCGTTTTTCGTACCAGGGCCAGCCGCTCTACCACTACATGGGATGCTCCACGTTCAGTGAGTACACCGTGGTGGCCGAGGTCTCGCTGGCGAAGATTCACCCGCAAGCCAACCCCGAGCAAGTCTGCCTGCTGGGCTGCGGCGTGACCACCGGCCTGGGCGCGGTGAAGAACACCGCCAAGGTGCAGGAAGGCGATTCGGTGGCCGTGTTCGGTCTGGGCGGCATCGGCCTGGCGGTGGTGCAGGGCGCGAAGCTGGCCAAGGCGGGACGCATCATCGCCATCGACACCAACCCGTCGAAGTTCGACCTGGCGCGGACCTTCGGCGCGACCGATTGCGTCAACCCCAAGGACTTCGACAAGCCCATTCAGCAAGTCATCGTGGAGATGACGGGCTGGGGCGTGGACCATTCGTTCGAATGCATCGGCAATGTCAACGTGATGCGTGCAGCACTGGAGTGCGCGCACCGGGGCTGGGGCCAGTCCGTCATCATCGGCGTCGCTGGCGCGGGCAAGGAGATCTCGACGCGGCCGTTCCAGCTGGTGACGGGTCGCAAGTGGCTGGGCACAGCATTTGGCGGCGTCAAGGGCCGCACCGAGCTGCCCGGCATGGTGCAGGACGCCATGTCGGGCGAGATCCAGCTCGCCCCCTTCGTCACGCACACCCGCCAGCTCAGCGAGATCAACGAGGCCTTCGATCTCATGCACGAAGGCAAGTCGATCCGCACCGTGGTGCATTTCTGAGCGGCGGCTTTCGCAGCGCGTTGCCGTTGGCATCGCCTGCGCCAGCCAGGTTCACTGGCAGGTGCTCAGCCGCGTGGCGAACCCCGAGCGCTCGATCAGCGAGCGCGGCTGCGGGTGCAGCCCCACCATGCCCAAGTGCCCACCGCGCTTGTGCACGGCCTTGTGCAGTTGCTCCAGCGCGTCCAGGCCGGTGGTGTCCAGGGAGATCAACTGGCTGGCGTCCAGCATCACGTTGACCGGCGTGGGCGAGCGCTCCACCTCGGCCACGATCGGATCGATCTTGGCCACCGCGCCGAAGAACAGCGAGCCCACGAGCCTGTAGGTGGCCTGCTGCTCGGTGCGGGCCACCGCCTCGGCGCGGAAGATCTCGCTTTGCCGGCGCACGAACAGCACCACCGCGAGCACCAAACCGAGTTCGACCGCCACCGTCAGGTCGAACACGATGGTGACGAAGAAGGTGGACAGCAGCATCAGCCGGTAGTGGTTGCTGAACTGCTTGAGGCGCGCGAACTCGCGCCATTCGCCCATGTTCCAGGCCACGAACAGCAGCACGCCAGCCAGCACCGCCAGCGGAATGTGGAAGGCCAGCGGTGCGGCCAGCAGGACCACCAGCGCCAGGGTGCCCGCGTGCACGATGCCCGCCACGGGAGAGACCGCGCCGGAGCGGATGTTGGTCACCGTGCGCGCGATCGTGCCGGTGGCGGGCATGCCGCCGAAGAAGGGCACCACCGTGTTGGCGATGCCTTGCGCCATGAGTTCCTGGTTGGGGTCGTGCTTGGGCGCATCGCTCAGCTGGTCGGCCACGCGCGCGCACAGCAGCGACTCGATGGCGCCCAGCATCGCGATGGTGAGCGTGGGGGTGACCAGCAGGCGCACCGTTTCCCAGGAGAAATCTGGCAGCGCGAACGTCGGCGCGCCTCGAGGAATGCCGCCGAACCGCGTGCCGATGGTCTCCACCGGCAGCGCCAGAGCCCAGGCCAGCAAGGTGAGCGTGACCAGCGCCACCACCGGCCCTGGCAGGCGTGACGTGGCCTTGAGGGCGCTGACCTTGTCCAGCGATTCGATGGCGGCGAGTTGGCGGCGAAAGCGAGAGTCCGTTGCCCACAGGCGCGGCCACACCACCAGGCCCAGCACGCACAGGCCGCCGAGCGCGAAGGCGAACGGGTTGAAGCTCTCGATGTGGCGCGCCAGCGCGTTCATCTGGCCGAAGAAACTGGCCGGCATGTGGGCGATCTCCAGGCCCAGCAAGTCGCGCACCTGCGACAGGGCGATGAGCACCGCGATGCCGTTGGTGAAGCCGATCACCACGCTCACCGGCACATAGCGCACCAGGGTGCCCAGGCGCAGCAGGCCCATCAGAAACAGCAGCACGCCCGCGCTGGCGGTGGCGATCAGCAGGTTGGCCACGCCATAGCGCTCGACGATGCCGTAGACGATCACGATGAAGGCGCCGGCCGGCCCGCCGATCTGCATCGAGGTGCCACCCAGGGCCGAAATCAGGAAGCCGGCGATGATCGCGGTCCACAGGCCCGCTTCGGGCTTGAGGCCGCTGGCGATCGCGAAGGCCATGGCCAGCGGCAGCGCCACGATGCCTACCGTGGCCCCCGCGCCGACGTCGCGCGCCAGCTTGTCGCGGTCGTAGCCGCGCAGAGCCTGCAACAGGCGCGGGCGAAATGGGGCAAGGGGCGGAAGACCTTGGCGCATGGATCGATGTTACCTTTGGGTACGGGTCGCGAGGCGGATGGCGTTTGCGATGTTCGGCGCGGCAGTAGACTGGTCTTTTGACATAGGACAAGCAAGATGCAATCCACGATGGGCAAACTGTGCCGCGGCGCACGCAGCGTGTTGGCCTTGATCGGTCTGGGCAGTCTGCTGGCGGCCTGCGACCCGGTGAACATCAGCGAGCTGGAAGAGGGCGTGTCCACCGAGGCCGATGTGCGCGAGCGCTTTGGCAAGCCGGAGAACATCTGGGAAGGCGAGGACGGCGCGCAGATCTACGAGTACAACCGCCAGCCCGAGGGCAGCGTGAACTACATGATCACCATCGGGCCCGACGGCAAGATGGCCGCGCTGCGCCAGGTGCTCAACCCGCGCACCTTTGCGCAGGTGACGCCCGGCATGCCGATGGAGCAGGTGCGCCGCATGCTGGGCAAGCCCATGAAAATCACCACCTACGCGCTCAAGCGCGAGACGCATTACGACTGGCGCTATCTCGAAGGTGCGTCCAGGGAGACGTCGAAGATCTTCACCGTCGTGTTCGATCCGGATCTGAAAGTCGTGTCGACGATGTCGACGCGCGATCCGGAGCTGGACCGGAATTGAAAGCGCCGCGCAGGCTTCACGCCTCGCGCAGCCGTTGCCAGTCGTCCAGCGCCGGGCGCATCACCAGGAGCAGGAGCAGCAGCGCCAGGGGCACGGTGCTGATGAAGCCCAGATGCTTGAAGCCGAGCGCGCCGACCACACCCCCCAGGAAGAAGCAGGCCACCAGCTGTGCGTGCACACGCAGTCGGTCGCGGTCGGCCCGCACCTGCCGGGCGTGGGTGTGCCGGTTCACATAGAGCAGTTTGCCCAGCTCGATGCCGAGGTCGGTCACCAGCCCAGTGACGTGCGTGGTGCGGATCCGGGCGTTCGAGATCTTGGTGATGACGGCGTTCTGCAGGCCCATGATGAAGCACAGCAGGATGACGGTGAGCGGCAGGAAGACGGGTGTCATGAAGCCCATGGCGGAGCCGAAGAGGCCGAAGACCAGCAACGCGGCGGCTTCCAGCACCAGCGGCAGGCCATAGGCGCTGCGCAGGTCGCGGCGCATGCCCCAGTTCACCAGCCAGGCCGTGGTCATGGCGCCGAGCAGAAAGGCGAGTACCGAGCCGAGTCCCGCCAGCGCCAAGCTGAGTTCGCCCAGGACCAGGTGGTCGGCGACGGAGGAGACGATCCCCGTCATGTGCGAGGTGTACTGGCCCACGGCCAAGAGTCCGCCGGCATTGGCGGCGCCCGCCACGAAGGCGAGTACCGAGCCGAGTTTCAGGTCGGTCTGCGGCGTGCGCTGCAGACTGGTGAAGCCTCGGATCGGTTTGAACACGGCCTGTCGATCAATGCACCCGCATGCCCGGCGTGGCGCCCGGCCAGGGGGTGAGCACGTGGATGCCGGGTTGCGCCTTCTCGTCGGCGTGGCTCGCGGCCAGCACCATGCCTTCGCTCACACCGAACTTCATCTTGCGTGGCGCCAGGTTGGCCACCACCACGGTGAGCTTGCCCACCAGGTCTTCGGGCTTGTAGGCGCTGGCGATGCCGCTGAACACGTTGCGCGTGCGGCCTTCGCCCACGTCTAGCGTGAGGCGCAGCAGCTTGGTGGAGCCTTCCACCGCTTCGCAGTTGACGATCTGCGCGATGCGCAGGTCGATCTTGGCGAAGTCGTCGATGGTGATGGTGTCGGCGATGGCTTCACCGCCGGGAAGGGGGGCTTCCTCTACCGGGGCAGGCGGCGGCTCGAACAGGGCGTCGAGCTGCTTCACATCCACGCGCTGCATCAGGTGCTGGTAGACGTTGATGGCGTGGCCCTTGCCAAGGAGGCGCGCCGTGTCGGCGAAGTGCAGCGGGCCGCTTTGAAGGAAGGCTTCCACCTGAACGGCCAGCGCGGGCAGCACGGGCTTGAGGTAGAGCGTGAGCAGGCGGAAGGCTTCGATGCAGGTGGTGCACACGTCGTGCAGCCGGCCATCCATGCCTTCTTTCTTCGCCAGCTCCCAGGGCTTGTTCTGGTCTACGTAGGCGTTCACGCGGTCGGCCAGCAGCATGATCTCGCGCAGGGCCTTGCCGTATTCGCGCTCGGCGTACAACTCGGCGATGGAAGCCGAAGCGCTCTGCAGGTGGTCGAGCAAGGCATCGCCGTCGGCGGACACTTCGCCCAGCTGGCCATCGAAACGCTTGGCGATGAAGCCGGCCGCGCGCGAGGCGATGTTGATGTACTTGCCGATCAGGTCGCTGTTGACCCGCAGCAGGAAATCTTCGGGGTTGAAGTCGATGTCTTCGTTGCGCGCCGACAGCTTGGCCGCCAGGTAGTAGCGCAGCCACTCGGGGTTCATGCCGAGTTGCAGGTACTTCAGCGGGTCGAGGCCGGTGCCGCGGCTCTTGCTCATCTTCTCGCCGTTGTTCACGGTGAGGAAGCCGTGCACGAAGACCGCGTTGGGCACCTTGCGCCCGCTGAACTTGAGCATCGCCGGCCAGAACAGCGTGTGGAAGGTGATGATGTCCTTGCCGATGAAGTGGAACTGCTCGGTGGCTGGGTCGGCCATGAAGGCGTCGAAATCGCGGCCGGTCTTGTCGAACAGATTCTTCAGCGACGCGAGATAGCCCACGGGCGCATCCAGCCACACATAGAAATACTTGCCCGGGGCATCGGGAATCTCGATGCCGAAGTAGGGCGCGTCGCGGCTGATGTCCCAGTCGCCCATCTTGGTCTTGCCGTGCTCGTCGGGCTCGATCCACTCGCTGATCTTGTTGAGCACCTCGGGCTGCACCGCGCCGCTTTGCGTCCATTGGTCCAGAAAGGCCAGGCAGCGCGGGTCGGAGAGCTTGAAGAAGAAATGCTCCGATTGCTTGAGCACCGGCTTGGCACCCGAGAGTGCGGAGTAGGGGTTGATCAGGTCGGTCGGGCTGTAGACCTTGCTGCAGACCTCGCAGTTGTCGCCGTACTGGTCCTTGGCGTGGCAGTTGGGGCATTCGCCCTTGATGAAACGGTCGGGCAGGAACATGTTCTTCTCGGGGTCGAAGAACTGTTCGATGGTGCGCGTTTCGATCAGGCCGTTGGCCTTGAGATCACGGTAGATCTGCTGCGCGAGCACGTGGTTTTCCGGGCCATCGGTGCTGTGCCAGTTGTCAAAGCCGATGTGAAAGCCGTCCAGGTAGGGTTTGCGGCCGGCGGCGATGTCGGCCACGAACTGCTGCGGCGTCTTGCCGGCCTTGTCGGCGGCGATCATGATGGGCGCGCCGTGCGCGTCGTCGGCGCAGACGAAGTTCACCTCGTGGCCCTGCATGCGCTGGAAGCGAACCCAGATGTCGGCCTGGATGTATTCCATGATGTGGCCAATGTGAAAATGGCCATTGGCATAGGGCAGGGCGGTGGTGACGAACAGGCGTCGCGGCTGGCTCATGGGAGGGGGCTTTCTGTCGGGGAACGCGCGATTTTACGAGGCTATGCCCTCATGGCATCTGTGTGAATGACCCGCGCAGGAGCACGACGGTAGACTTGGCGCCCCCTGCCCCCAACTTCTTGGCCTGTTTTCTGGAGACCGTTTTCCATGTCCGTTGATTCCCAGGCGCTGTTGACCGCGCTGCAAGCCGTGACCGACCCGGGCACCGGCAAGGATTTCGTGTCGACCAAGGCGCTCAAGCAGTTGCAGGTCGTGGGTGGGGATGTCTCGTTCGAGGTGGAGATGGGCTACCCCGCCCGCAGCCAGCACGCGGCCCTGCGCGAGGCGCTCACCGCCGCGGCCCGTTCGGTGCCGGGGGTGCAGACGGTGTCGGTGGACTTCCACACCAAGGTCATCGCCCACGCTGTGCAGCGGGGCGTGCAGCTGCTGCCTAACGTGAAGAACATCGTGGCCGTGGCCTCGGGCAAGGGCGGTGTGGGCAAGAGCACCACCGCGGTCAACCTGGCGCTGGCGCTCTCGGCCGAGGGCGCGAAGGTCGGCATTCTGGACGCCGACATCTACGGCCCCAGCCAGCCCATGATGATGGGCATCGAAGGCCGGCCCGAAAGTGTCGATGGCAAGACCATGGAGCCGCTGGAGAACCACGGCGTGCAGGTGATCTCCATCGGCTTCCTGATCGACCGCGACGAAGCCATGATCTGGCGCGGCCCGATGGCCACGCAGGCGCTGGAACAGTTGCTGCGCCAAACCAACTGGAAAGACCTGGACTACCTGATCGTCGACATGCCGCCCGGCACGGGCGACATCCAGCTCACGCTGTCGCAGCGCGTGCCGCTGACCGGCGCGGTGATCGTCACGACACCGCAGGACATCGCGCTGCTCGACGCGCGCAAGGGCATCAAGATGTTCGAGAAGGTCGGGGTGCCGATTCTGGGGGTGGTGGAGAACATGGCGGTGCACGTGTGCGAGAAGTGCGGCCATGTGGAGCACATCTTCGGCGCCGACGGCGGCAAGCACATGGCCGCCGAGTTCGGCATGGACTACCTGGGTGCCTTGCCGCTGAACCTGAGCATCCGCGTGCAGGCCGACAGCGGGAGGCCTTCGGTGGTGGCCGATCCGGACGGCGAGATCGCCGGGTTGTACAAAAGCGTGGCGCGCCAGGTGGCCCTGTCGATCGCGGCCAAGGCGAAGGACTTTTCCAGCAAGTTTCCGTCGATCAAGATTTCCAAGGACACCTGACGGGCGCGGGGGCGCGCCCGACGGAGATGGGCCACGGCACCCCATAATCGCCGTTCATGGAAACCAAATGGCTCGAGGATTTCGTCAGCCTCGCTGAAACCCGCAGCTTCAGCCGTTCGGCACAGCTGCGGCACGTCACGCAGCCCGCCTTCTCGCGCCGCATCCAGTCGCTGGAAGCCTGGGCCGGCACCGATCTGGTGGACCGGTCGTCCTACCCCACGCGCCTCACGCCCGCGGGCCAGACCCTGTACGACCAGGCGTTGGAAATGCTGCATTCGCTGCAAAGCACCCGGGCCATGCTGCGCGCGCACACGGCGGCGGGGCAGGACGTGATCGAGTTCGCCTTGCCGCACACGCTGGCGTTCACCTTCTTCCCCTCCTGGCTCTCCGGCTTGCGCGAGACCTGCGGCCCGATCAAGAGCCGCCTGATCGCCTTGAACGTGCACGACGCCGTGCTGCGTCTGGTGGAAGGCAGTTGCGACCTGCTGATCGCCTACCACCACGCCGCGCAGCCGATCCAGCTCGATGCCACGCGCTACGAGATGCTGCCCCTGGGCACCGAGCTGCTGGCGCCCTATGTGCGCCCGGACGCCGACGGCCGCCCGCAGCACAGCCTGCCTGGCACGCAGCAGCAGCCCCTGCCGTATCTCGCCTACGCGCCCGGCGCCTACCTGGGACGAGCGGTCGACCAGATGCTCAAGCAGAGCGCCGCGCCGGTGCACCTGGACCGTATTTACGAGACCGACATGGCCGAGGGCCTCAAGGCCATGGCCCTGGAAGGCCACGGCATCGCCTTCCTGCCGGCCAGCGCGGTGCGCAAGGAGGTGCGCACGCGCAAGCTGGTGCCGGCGGGCGACGGGCTCGAGATCGCGCTCGACATCCGCATCTACCGCGAGAAACCCATGGGCCGCAAGATCAAGGGATCGGTCGAGAAGTTCTGGAACGACCTGCGCCAGCGCCAGGCGGTCGGCTGACCTTATGTCCCAAGAGTGACTAGCGTCGCGCGAACGTCTTTGCCATAGGGGTAAGTTCGGACATGACGGCTTTGCATGATCGCGATCGCCATCGGCATTGGCGTTTGTTCTTTGCGCCGGATAGAGTCGCCCGTTTTGTTTCCCGACGGGGTGGGAATTCCCGGGGTGGAACGAAGCTTGCGTAAGGGGCATCATGCAAACGCCTGCAGCCCGATCGGCGCTGAGCGTTCGGTTGTCATCCGTTCTGTTCGTTTTTGTTCACAATGAAGGAGATCTTTATGAAAAAACACCTGCTTGCATTGGCCGTCACCACATTGGCCGCCAGCAGCGCCTTCGCTCAAGCCGGCGACACGCTGGCCAAGATCAAGGCGTCCGGCAGTGTGTCCCTGGGCGTGCGCGAATCGTCTGGCCTGGGTTACACCTTGGGCAACGGCAAGTACGTCGGCTTTCACACCGAGATGGGTGAACGTGTACTGGCCGATATCCAGAAGCAGCTGGGCCTGTCCAAGTTGGATATCAAATACCAGCCCGTGACCTCGCAAAACCGCATTCCGCTGGTGCAGAACGGCACTGTGGACATCGAATGCGGCTCCACCACGAACAACGCTACGCGCCAGAAGGATGTGTCGTTCGCCGTGACCACCTATGTGGAAGAAGTGCGTATCCTGACCAAGGCCAACTCCGGCATCACCGGTATTGAAAGCCTCAAGGGCAAGACCGTGGCCACCACCACGGGCACCACCTCGGTGCAGACCCTGCGCCGCAACAAGCGCGCCGAAGGCATCGACTTCAAGGAAGTCATGGGCAAGGACCACGCCGACAGCTTCCTGCTGCTCGAATCCGGCCGTGCCGATGCCTTCGTGATGGACGGCTCCATCCTGGCGGCCAATGCCTCCAAGGCCAAGAACCCGGCCGACTTCAAGATCGTCGGTGAAGTGCTGTCGGTGGAGCCGATCGCCTGCATGCTGCGCAAGGACGATCCTGCCTTCAAGAAGGCCGTGGACGACAGCATCAAGCGCCAGATCGCCGATGGCTCGCTGGCCAAGCTGTACGACAAGTGGTTCATGCAGCCGATCCCGCCCGCCAACGTGAAGATCGGTCTGCCGATGTCCGAGGCCACCAAGGCCGCGTGGGCGAACCCGAACGACAAGCCGATGGAAGAGTACACCGTCAAGTAATCGGTCACGAGCTTCAAGCACGCCCCTTCAAGTGATTCATTTGAAGGGGCGTTTTCGTAGAGGTTGGCGCGCTGTGCGGTGAACAGCGCCATTCACAAACAACAAGAGAAGAGAAGGTGCTTTTATGGCCTGGGATTGGCAGGTGTTCTGCGAGGACACCATTGAGAGGCAGCCGGTGGCGAGCTGCTTTGGCAAAGGCGGAGACATCACCTACCTGGACTGGATGCTCTCCGCGTGGGGCTGGACCGTGTCCGTCTCGCTGCTGGCCTTGCTGTTGGCCCTGGTGCTCGGAATCGTGATCGGCACACTGCGCACGCTGCCCGACCGACCCATGGTGGTGCGCCTGGGCAATGCCTGGGTGGAACTGTTCCGCAACATTCCCCTGCTGGTGCAGATCTTCCTCTGGTACCACGTGGTGCCTGCGATCTTCCCGGCCATGCGGGACGTGCCTGGCTTCGTGCTGGTGGTCTTCGCCCTGGGATTCTTCACCTCGGCGCGCATCGCCGAGCAAGTGCGCTCAGGTATCCAGGCGCTGCCGCGCGGGCAACGCTATGCCGGCATGGCGATGGGCTTCACCACCTTCCAGTACTACCGCTACGTGCTGCTGCCGATGGCGTTTCGCATCATCATCCCGCCGCTGACCAGCGAGACCATGAACATCTTCAAGAACTCCTCGGTGGCGTTCGCGGTGTCGGTGTCCGAACTCACCATGTTCGCGATGCAGGCGCAGGAAGAAACCTCGCGCGGCGTGGAGGTGTACCTGGCCGTGACCGGCTTGTACATCATCTCGGCCTTCGCCATCAACCGCATCATGGCCTTCATCGAGAAGCGTGCGCGCATACCGGGCTTCATCGTGGCCGGCGGAACGGGAGGCCATTGAGATGAACTTGAACCTCGACTTTTCCTTCTATAACTGGGACCTCATCACCAACTTCGTGTTGAAGGGCCTGTATTTCAGCGCGATGTTGACCATCGTCGCCACCATTGGCGGCATCCTCTTCGGCACCATCCTGGCGCTGATGCGCCTGTCGGGCAAGAACTGGCTGGAAACACCGGCCACCATCTACGTCAACGGCATGCGCAGCATTCCGCTGGTGATGGTGATCCTGTGGTTCTTCCTGCTGGTGCCGCTGCTGATCGGGCGGCCCATCGGTGCCGAGGCGTCGGCGGTGATCACCTTCATCGCCTTCGAGGCGGCCTACTTCAGCGAGATCATGCGCGCGGGCATCCAGTCGATCCCGCGTGGCCAGGTGTTCGCCGGGCAGGCGCTGGGCATGAGCTATGGCCAGAACATGAAGCTGGTGGTGTTGCCGCAGGCATTTCGCAACATGCTGCCGGTGCTGCTCACGCAGACCATCATCCTGTTTCAGGACACCTCGCTGGTGTATGCCATCGGCGCCTACGACATGCTCAAGGGCTTCGAGGTGGCGGGCAAGAACTTCGGCCGCCCGATCGAGGCCTATCTCGCCGCTGCGGTCATCTACTTCATCATGTGTTATGCGCTGTCCTGGCTGGTCAAGCGCCTGCACAAGAAGATTGCCATCATCCGTTGAAGCCGACGTACACGAAACGCAGGAATTGCCATGATTGAACTCAAGAATGTCTCCAAGTGGTACGGCCCCGTGCAGGTGCTGACCGATTGCTCCACCAACATCCAGAAGGGTGAAGTGGTCGTGGTGTGCGGCCCGTCAGGCTCGGGCAAGTCCACCCTCATCAAGACCATCAACGCGCTCGAACCTTTCCAGAAGGGCGAGATCACGGTGGACGGCGTGGCGGTGCACGACCCCAAGACCAACCTGCCCAAGCTGCGCAGCCGCGTGGGCATGGTGTTCCAGCACTTCGAGCTGTTCCCGCACCTCTCGGTGACGGAAAACCTCACGATCGCGCAGATCAAGGTGCTGGGGCGCAATACCGACGAAGCCAAGAAGCGCGGCCTGAAGATGTTGGAGCGCGTGGGCCTGATCGCCCACAAGGACAAGTTCCCGGGCCAGCTCTCGGGCGGTCAGCAGCAGCGCGTGGCGATTGCGCGCGCCTTGTCGATGGACCCGATCGTGATGCTGTTTGACGAACCCACCTCGGCGCTGGACCCGGAAATGGTGGGCGAAGTGCTGGACGTGATGATTGGCCTGGCCCATGAAGGCATGACCATGATGTGCGTGACGCACGAAATGGGCTTCGCTCGCAAGGTCGGCAACCGCGTGATCTTCATGGACGTGGGCGGCAAGATCCTGGAAGACTGCTCCAAGGACGAGTTCTTCGGCAACCCCGAAGCGCGTCAGCCGCGCACCAAGGATTTCCTGAACAAGATCCTGGCGCATTGAGCCGCCGGCCCATCCGCATATACCGGTCACATGGCCGGATGCGGGATGGGCATTGGTCTTTCGGAGGTTCCTTCCCCTATGCTCCCTGCATTCTTTGGGAGGTGCCGCTGTGTTCTCGATCCTTGCAACTTGCGTGCGCAGTGTCTTCGTCGGAGTCTGTCTGGCCAGCATGGCCGTTGCCCAGGCCGGTCCGGTGCTGGACCGTGTGGCGAAAGATGGCGTGTTGGTGCTGGCTCACCGTGAATCCTCCGTACCGTTCTCGTACCTGGACGGCTCGGGCAAACCGGTGGGTTACGCCCTCGACGTCTGCCGCCGCCTGGCTCAGGCGGTGCAACGCAAGCTGGGATTGAGCGTGCTCGACGTGCGCTACCTTGCCGTGACACCCTCCAACCGACTGGAGGCGGTGGAGCAGGGCCTGGCCCAGATGGAGTGTGGCTCCACCACCAACAACGCTGCGCGCCGCCAGCGGGTGGCTTTCACGATTCCCCATTTCATCACCGGTGCACGGCTCATGGTCCGCCGCGACAGCGCGGTAGACCGGCTGGATCACCCTGGCCTCAAAGTGGTGGTGTCCACCCGGAACACGACGCCGCTGGATGCGCTGCGTCGCCTGGTCCGGGAGCGTGGGTTTCCAATGCGTGTCGTGGAAGCTGACGACCACGAACAGGCCGTGCGCATGGTCGAGAAGGGTGAGGTCGACGCTTTTGCCATGGACGACGTGCTGCTGTTCGGTCTGGCCGCGGCACGGTCGGACCCGGCTTCCCTCAAGGTCGTGGGCCGCTTCTTCACGACCGAGCCGCTGGCGATCATGTTGCCCCGGAACGACGAGGCATTCAAGAAAATCGTGGACGATGAGATGCGACGGCTCATCTACAGCGGTGAGATCCAGGCGATCTACGCGACCTGGTTCACCCAGCCCATCCCGCCCAAAGGCGTGTCTCTGAACCTGCCTATGAGCTACCTGCTGCGGGATTTCTGGAAATATCCCACCGACAAGGTGCCGTGAGATCTTCTGCAGGTTTGCGAGAATCGAGGCATGAACACCTCGACCGCCCCACAGACCCTCATCATCACCCGACCCGACGACTGGCACCTGCACGTGCGCGATGGCGAGGCGCTGCACACCGTGGTGCCGCACAGTGCGGCGCAGTTCGGCCGGGCGGTCATCATGCCCAACCTCAGGCCGCCGGTGACCACCGCGGCGCAGGCCTTGGCCTACCGCGATCGCATCCGCGCCGCCGTGCCTGCCGGCATGAGGTTCGAGCCGCTCATGACGCTCTACCTCACCGACAACCTGCCGCCCGATGAAATCGTGCGCGCGCGGGATGCCGGCGTGGTCGCCTTGAAGCTCTATCCCGCGGGCGCCACCACCAACAGCGACGCGGGTGTGACCGACATCCGCAAGACCTATAAGACGCTCGAAGCCATGCAGCGTGCCGGCCTGCTGTTGCTGGTGCACGGCGAGGTGACCCACCCCGAGGTCGACCTGTTCGACCGCGAGGCCGTGTTCATTGACGAGCAGCTCATTGCGCTGCGGCGCGACTTCCCCGAGTTGAAGATCGTGATGGAACACATCACCACGAAGGAAGGCGCGCAATACGTTGCCGAGGCCGGTCCGTTCACGGCGGCCACGATCACCGCGCACCACCTGCTGTTCAACCGCAACGCCATCTTCACCGGTGGCATCCGCCCGCACTACTACTGCCTGCCCGTGCTGAAACGGGAGCTTCACCGCCAGGCCCTGGTGGCCGCCGCCACCAGCGGCAGCGACCGCTTCTTCCTCGGTACCGACAGCGCGCCGCACGCGGCCCATCTGAAGGAACACGCCCTGGGCTGCGCCGGTTGCTACACCGCGCACGCAGCCATCGAGATGTATGCCGAGGCCTTCGACAATGCCGGTGCGCTCGACAAGCTGGAAGGCTTCGCCAGTGTGCACGGCCCGGCCTTCTATGGACTGCCGCGCAACAGCGGCACCATCACCTTGAAGCGCGAGCATTGGACCTCGCCCGAGAGCTTCCGCTTCGGCGAGGCCGATTTGAAGCCCTTGCGTGGTGGCGAGGTCTTGCCCTGGAGGTTGGTCGCCTGAGCCCGATCACCGACGCGATCGACTGGGCCGGGCCCTGGTTCGCGCCTTGCGCGGCCACGGGGCGCGCGGTGCATGGGCGTCTGGTTCAGGGAGACAAGCTGCCGCAGGCGCTGGAGGCCGTGGGGGCCTGCCCGGTGCGCTTCGTGTCGCAAGCCGAACTGCCCGCCGGTGCCGCGTACGAGCAGTTCATCTTCGACACCAGCGCCGTGCCCACGCGCGAGAACCTTCACGATTTCTTCAATGGCCTGTGCTGGCTGCGCTTCCCACTCGCCAAGCAGCGTCTGAACCAGTTGCAAGCGGCACAGATTGCCGCCGATGGTGTGCGCGAGGTGCGCGGGCCGGTGCGCGACGCGCTCACCCTGTTCGACGAAAACGCGGCTCTGCTGCAAGCGCCGCCGCCGTTGTGGGACGCGCTGGTGGCGCGGGAATGGACCGCCCTGTTCGTCACGCTGCGCCCACTCTGGGCGCAGGCCCGGCTGGTGCTCTTTGGCCACGCGCTGCTGGAGAAGCTGGTGAGGCCCTACAAGTCGATCACCGCCCACGTGTTTCGCGAACCGGTGCCCATATCTCTGGGTGACGATCTCGCCGCGTGGGACGCCTGGCTGGCGCAGACCTTGAACGCGCCGTCGTTGGCGCGCAAGCCCTTCACGCCGCTGCCGGTGCTGGGGGTGCCAGGGTGGGCGCAGGCCAACAGCGATCCCGCTTACTATGCCGATGCCCAGGTGTTCCGTCCCCGGCGCACCGACAACGCCACCGCAACATGAACGCAACTGCCTCGCCCTCGTGGTCTCACCTGAACCTGGCGCGTGCCGCCGACCGTGCCGAGCTGGCCGCGCATTTCCGCGCCAGTGGCGTGCGCGACGTGGAGTGCCTGTTCGCCGACGTCACCGGTTACCCGCGCGGCAAGCTCATGCCCGCCGCCAGCTTCGCTGCGGGTGGCGAGCTGCGCATCTGCCAGGCGATTCCCATGCAGTGCGTGACGGGCGAGTATTCGTACGACAAGGTGTTCCCCGACGCCGACCCCGACGTGCGCCTCATTCCCGATTTGGCCACGCTCAAGCGCGCGCCCTGGGCCAGCGTGCCGCGCTACCTGGCCGTGCACGACTGCGTGGAGCTCGACGGCAGCCTGTGCGAGTTCGCGCCGCGCTCCGTGCTCAAGAATGTGGTGTCGCGCTACCAGGCCCTGGGTCTCACGCCCGTGGTGGCGCCCGAAATCGAGTTCTACCTGACCGCGGCCATGACCGATCCGACACAATCGCTGACCGCGCCCACCGGACGCGGTGGCCGCCCCGAAGTAGGGCAGTCGGCCTTCAGCCTGAACACGCTCAACGAATGGGCACCGTTCTGGGATGCGTTCCACGCCGCCATCGACGCGTTGGGCATCCGCGCCGACACCTGGCTGCACGAGGTCGGCCCGTGTCAGTACGAGATCAACCTGCTGCATGGCGACCCGGTGGCCGTGGCCGACCAGGCCTTTCTGTTCAAGGCAGCGGCGCGCGAGATCGCGCTGCAGCACGGCCTGAACGCCGTCTTCATGGCCAAGCCCATCGCAGGCGAGGCCGGCAGCTCGATGCACCTGCACCAGAGTGTGGTGGACACCAAGGGGCGAAACATCTTCAGCCAGACCGACGGCTCGGCCAGCGACGCCTTCCTGCATTACATCGGGGGCTTGCAGGCCTACACGCCCGACTTCACGCTCGTTTACGCGCCCAACGTCAATGCCTACCGCCGCTACGTCGCCGGCAGCCAGGCGCCGATCAACGTCGCGTGGGGCTACGACAACCGCACCACCGGCCTGCGCGTGCCGGTGAGCCCACCGGCCGCGCGTCGGGTGGAAAACCGGCTGGCCGGCGCGGACGCCAACCCCTACCTCGCCATCGCTGCCACGTTGGCCGCCGGACTGGCAGGCCTGGAGGAGAGGCGCTTGCCCGACGACCCGGTGCAGGACAACGGCTACGACTTGCCGCGTGGTCTGCCTCGAACTTTTTCCACCGCCCACGAACAAATGGCCCGGAGCGTGCATGCGCCGCGTCTGCTGGGCGAACGTTTCGTGCGGGCGTACCTGGCGGTCAAGGCGTTGGAGCACGACCATTTCCTCCAGGAGATCAGCGCGTGGGAGCGCCGCATCCTGCTGCCCCAGGTGTGAACGCCGACGCGGCTTGAAGAACGTTCCGCCGCACCCACATACGCATCGTTTTCATCCCAAAGACAACCACCGGAGCCCCCATGAAACGCGTCTTTCTGTTCGTTCTGACCAACTTCGCCGTCATGGCGGTGTTGCTGGTCACCACCCGCATCCTGGGCGTCGACCGCTTCCTCACCGCCAACGGCCTGAACATGACGGCGCTGGCTGGTTTTTCGCTCGTGATCGGCTTTGGCGGCGCGACCATCTCGCTGCTCATGAGCAAGTTCATGGCAAAAGCGAGCACTGGTGCGCGCGTGATCAACCAGCCGCAGACCGCCGACGAAGCCTGGATCGTGGAGACGGTGCGCCGCTTCGCCGACAAGGCCGGCATCGGCATGCCCGAAGTCGCGATCTTTGAAGGCGCGCCCAATGCGTTCGCCACCGGTGCGTTCAAGAACTCCGCGCTGGTTGCGGTGTCCACCGGCCTGCTGCAGAACATGACCAAGGAAGAGGTCGAGGCCGTGATCGGCCATGAGGTGGCGCACGTCGCCAACGGCGACATGGTCACCATGACGCTGATCCAGGGCGTGATGAACACCTTCGTGGTGTTCCTGAGCCGCGTGATCGGCTATGCGGTGGACGCCTTCCTGCGCCGCGGCAGCGACAACAATTCCGGCCCTGGCATCGGCTACATGGTCACTACGATCGTGATGGACATCGTGCTCGGATTCCTCGCCGCCATCATCGTGGCCTGGTTCAGCCGCCAGCGCGAGTTCCGCGCCGACGCGGGTGCTGCCAGCCTCATGGGTCGCAAACAACCGATGATCAACGCGCTGGCCCGCCTGGGTGGCCTGACCCCGGGGGAACTGCCCAAGACCATGCAGGCCCTGGGCATCACCGGCAACCTGGGCAAGCTGTTCTCGACGCACCCGCCGATCGAAGAGCGCATCGCGGCACTTCAAAAGTAACCCCCGCGCCGCGGAAGTAGCCGGGGCTGTTGACTTTTCCGAGGGCTCAAACTTCGCTGCACACCGCGTGGCCGTGGCTCAGCACGGTCACGTCGCGCGCGGGCACGCGGGCGCGGAAGGCAATGCCCTCGTCCGTGCGCCAACATTCCAGCCGGATCACATCGCCCGGAAACGTCGGTGCCGAGAAGCGCGCACCCATCGATTTCAGGCGCGCGGCGTCGTAGCCGCAGAAGGCCTTGACCAGGCCGTGGCAGGCCACGCCATAGGTGCCCAGGCCGTGCAGGATGGGGCGGGGGAAGCCGGCGGCGGTGGCCACGTCGGGGTCGGAATGCAGCGGGTTGTAGTCGCCCGAGAGCCGGTAGATCAGCGCGGTCTCCGGGCGGGTGGGCAGGTCCACCACCAGGTCGGGCGCGGTATCGGGGGTGGCCTTGGGCGCCTCACCCGCGGGGTCGCCGCCGCCGTTGGCGGAAAAGCCGCCATCCCCCCGGCAGAAGACGACCGAGTCGCACACCGCCAGCAGCGCGTCCGAGGTGGCGTCGAACAGACGCTTCTCCACGTGGATGAGCGCGCCCTTTCCCGCGCCCTTGTCCACCACCCGCGTCACCCGGCTGCGCCCGATGATCGCGCCGCTGGACGGCAGTGGGCGGTGCAATTGAAAAGCCTGCTCGCCGTGCACCATGCGCACGTGGTCGATACCCATCTCCTTGCGGTCGCGGATCCAGAAGCCCGGATGCGCCAGCACCGTGGCCATGCTGGGCAGCACACGCATGTCCTTCTCCGTGGTGTAGCGCAGTTGATCGCGGTCGAGCGGATCTTGCGACATGCCCACGCCGAGCGCGTACAGCATCGCGCTCTGAGGAGAGCAGGTGTAGGCAATGTCGCCGGAGGTCCAGTTCCGGACGTTCTCGTAGTCGAGCATGAAGTTCCTTCGTGATGAGGGTATGGTTCCTGTGTGTGAATAATTCTTATATTGGTACAGTGTACTATCATGCGAACATGGACGGTCAAGCCCATCAGGTGATCGCGTAAACTTCGCGCTCGACTCGTGGGCCCCACGACGGCGCCTCTTCCCATCTTCCCGCCTCATCGAGAGCCCGCATGCGAACACCGAAGGCAGATCAGCCGAACACACCGGACAGCCAACGGGTCGGACCCCAATCGGTGGGCCGAATCTTCGCGATTCTGGACTCGGTGGCCGGCGCCCGTGCCGGCGCCACCTTGTCCGAACTGGCCCGCATCACCGACTCCCCCAAGACCAGCCTGGTCGGCTTGCTGGGTGGCCTGACCGCCGAGGGCTGCCTGGTGCGCGACGAAGCGGGGCGCTATTTCATCGGCAGCCGCATCCACACCCTGGCCATGCACGCGCTGGCCGGCCGGCAACTCAGCGAGCTGGTGCGCCCGGTGCTGGTCGCGTTGTCCGAGGCCACGGGCGAGACCGTGGTGCTCTGCGGCCTGGCCGAGGACGAGGATGTGGCCGTGTACCTCGACAAGGTGGAGAGCGCCAGCCCCATCCGCTATGCCGTGACCGTGGGCGAGCGCCGCGAGCTGTATTGCACGGCCATGGGGCGCATGCTGATGGCGTACTTCGAGCCCGCGCGGCTCAAGGCTTACCTGAAGGCCACGCCGCGCAAGAAGTTCACGCCGCACACGATCACTGGCGTGGAGGCCTTGCAGGCCGAAATCGCGCGCGTGCGGCGCGAAGGCATTTCGCGCAGTGTGGAAGAACGGATTCCGGGGGCGGCGGCTCTCGCCGCCCCGGTGCTGGGGCCGGACGGTGGCATCGTCGCGGCGCTGATGGTCGCCGGGCCAGTGGCGCGCGTGCAGGCCCGCGCCGAGGAGAACGAGCGGCTGTTGATCCAGGCGGCCGCGGAATGCACGCGCATGGCCGGCGGCGCGCCGGCGCAAACCACGTGACACCGCGCGCGCTGTGATCACAGCGCTTCGTGCACCAGAGCCGTGGTGCCCGAAGATTCAAGAATGCGGTTCACGCTGGCCTGATCGCTGGCCGACAAGGCCGCGAATTCCTCGCGCAACCAGCGCAGGCACTTGCCCTGGTAGGGGAATGTGCCCTGCACCCAGGGCAAGCCATCGACCCGCGTCTGCACCTGCCGGGACGAGGCCTTGAGCGCCCGCGCGTTGGCCAGCATCACCGGCACATAGGTGCGCCCGGCTTCAGCGAGCAGTTGCATCAGCGTGGGGGGCAGTGCGTCGCGGGAGACCCAATGAGCGTCCTGCGGTTCATGGCCGGAGAGGTCGTCGACCAGTCCCACCCAGGCGCAGGCGCGTGGCGCGAATTCCAGCGCGAGGGCCGCCGAGGTGGGGTCGAAGTGCGCGAGCTGGCTGAGTTGGCCGTACACCGCGAAGTCGCTCGCACCGGGGCGGTGCCCCATCAGAAAGGGCTGTGTTTTCAGGTGGGCTTCGAAGGCGCTCAGAAAGCGGCGGTAGCTGGCCTCGATCACGTCCGCCGTGATCGGGTTGGAGCCGACGAAGCGCAGGCGGTCGATCTGCCGCCGCGTGAATGCCGCCGACAGGCCCGCGATCTCTTCGTCGGACGCGGTGAGCCTGCGCCAGCGCGGCAACAGGTTGCCGGCCTTGCGGATATCGGCATCGAAATGCCAGCGGTAGTGGAACATCGCCTTGGTCAGCCACTCGTCCGCGTAGTCCTCCAGCACGCTATCGATGAAGGCGATCACTGGATCATGGGGGCGCGCGGCGCGCTCGGCGAAATCCATTTCGAAGCGGCGGATGAGGGGCGTTGAATCGGTCACCGCTTCGATGTCACCGGCCGCGTTCGGCAGGTAGAAGGTGGGCTGCAGCTCCACCTTGGGCGTGGGCAGGTGCGCCAGATGGGGCGCGTTCGGCACCGCCACCTGATAGGCGATGTGGCGGTAGCGCAGCACGGCCAGCATCTTGCGCGTGTAGGGCGAGCCGGGCACGCCCTTGAGAAGCAATCGGGTCATCAACGGATCTCCAATAATGCGTTTTGAAGTTCGTATATAAGTACGAAAATCCATTATACGTACGAAAAAACGAGGAAAAAGCCTTTTTTGGCTTGCGCAATCAACTCATAAACGTATACTGTGCGCATATTCGAACTACATCGAGACAGCTTTCACCACCGGAAAGGAACAACCATGAAACTCACACGACGCTTTTTGGCCTGCCTGTTGATGGGAGGGGCGACCCTCTCCAGCCTGGCGCTGCCCGCGCACGCGCAGACCTTGCAGAACCGGCCGATCCGGCTGGTGGTGCCTTACACCACGAGCGGCCCTGGTGACATGGCCGCGCGCATCCTGGCCGAAGCCATCTCGCCCATCCTGGGCGTGCCGGTGGTGGTCGACAACAAGCCAGGTGCAACCGGCAAGATCGCCGCCGAAATCGTGGCGCGTGCCGAACCGGACGGCCACACCTTGCTCATCGGCGGCACGCCGCAGTTCGTGGTGCTGCCCATGCTGGACAAGACGGTGAACTACAAGCCGTTCGAAGACTTCCGCATGATCTCGATCTTCACGAACTACGAGGTGATCTTCATGACCGGCGCGGTCTCCAACGTGAAGTCCATCCAGGACCTGGCCGCGCAGATGCAGAAGAAGAACAACGACGTGACCTACGCTTCCATCGGCCAGGCCCAGCTCACACCCTCGGGCCTGGCCTACCTGATCTTCGCGAAGATGGTCAACGGTACCGCGCAAGAGATCAACTACGGCGGGCAGGCGCCCGGCACGATGGACCTGATCGCCGGTCGCGTGACCTTCGGTGTCTACACCCTCTCGGGTGGCCTGCAGCAGATTCAGAGCGGCAAGCTGCGCGCGCTCGCGGTGGCCTCGCCACAACGCCTGCCGCAGCTGCCCGACACGCCCACCATGATCGAGTCGGGCTATCGGGAGTTCAACGAGGCCAACAACTGGCTGCCCTGGATCGCCGTGGCCGCGCCGGGCAAGACACCCGATGCAATCGTCAACAAGATCAACGCCGCGATCCTGCAGGTGGCCAAGACCGAGGCCTTCAAGACCAAGCTCGAACAGGCCGGCCTGGCTTTGAAAGCCACCGGAACGGCCGCGCAAGACCAGGCGGAATGGCGCGCCGAGAGCACGCGCCTGGCCGCCACGCTCAAGCGCTTCGACATCCGTTTGCCCGAGGGCGCCAAGCCCTGAGCGCCGCCACCGAACCCGCGCGCTGACACCGCGCGCGGGAACCCGAACCTCATTGGCGTGATGTGCCTCCGGCGTGGGGCACGTCAGGAAGCGCCACACCTGTACGCACCTGGAGTTTCGTTCATGAGCCGCCCTTGCAAGGCCTACATTGCCGGCGCCTTCGAGCACCCGACGCGCAAAGCCGTCGACAAGACCGTTCCCCAACTGCATGCCGAAGTGGCCCTGGGCGCGCTGCGCGACGCCGGCCTGGAAAGCTGCGATGTCGACGGCTACTTCTGCGCCGGCGATGCGCCGGGCCTGGGTGGCCTGTCGATGGCCGAGTACATGGGGTTGAACCTGCGCCACATCGACACCACCGAGACCGGTGGTTCCTCGTACATCGCGCATGTGGGCCATGCGGTCGATGCCATTGCGGCAGGCCGTTGCTCGGTGGCGCTGATCACGCTGGCGGGGCGTCCGCGCGCCGAAGGCATGTCCAGCGTGGGCGCGCGCGACTATGGGCGTGGCGCACCCGACGTGGCATTCGAGCAGCCCTACAGCCCGCTCATCACCAACCTGTACGCCATGGCGGCCCAGCGCCACATGCACGAGCACGGCACCACGAGCGAACAACTGGCGGCCATCAAGGTCGCGGCCTCGCACCACGCGCAGCACAACGAGCGCGCGATGCTGCGCGAGGTGGTGACGGTCGAGGATGTTGTCAACTCCCCGCTGGTGGCCGACCCGTTGCACCGGCTGGACTGCTGCGTGGTCAGCGATGGCGGTGGCGCGCTGGTGCTGGTCAGTCCCGAGAAAGCCCGGGAGATCGGTCCGCGCTGCGTCAAGGTGCTGGGCCAGGGCACGGCGATCAAGCACCTGAGCGCGGGCCGGGTCGACCTCACGCACACCGGTGCCGTCACCTCCGGCCCGCTCGCGTTTGCCGACGCGCGGCTCATACCGGCCGACATCGATTACGTCTCCATCTATGACAGCTTCACCATCACCGTGCTGATGACGCTGGAGGACCTAGGCTTCTGCGCCAAAGGGCAGGGCGGTCGCTTCGTGTCCGACGGCAACCTCATCTCCGGTGTGGGCCGCCTGCCGTTCAACACCGATGGTGGCGGTCTCTGCAACAACCACCCGGGCAACCGGGGTGGCATGACCAAGGTGATCGAAGCCGTGCGGCAGTTGCGCGGTGAAGCACATCCCAGGGTTCAGGTGCGCGATTGCACCCTGGCCCTGGCGCACGGCACGGGTGGGTCGATCGGCACGCGCATGGGCAGCGCCACGGTGATCCTGGGAAGGAACGACGCATGACATCACAACCACAGCACATTTACCCCGACCCTCTCGTCAACAGCGAAACCGCGCCGTATTGGCAGGCCTGCCAGGCCGGCACGCTGCAGCTCAAGCGCTGCAATGCCTGCGGCCAGACGCACTTCTACCCGCGCGCGGTCTGCCCGTTTTGCCTGAGTGGAGACACCGTGTGGTTCACCGCGAGCGGCCTGGGCCGGGTTTATGCGTTTTCGGTGATGCGCCGAGCCGAACCGCCTTATGCGATCGCCTACGTCACGTTGGACGAGGGCGTGACCCTGATGACACACATCGTCGATTGCGCCTTCGACGGCATCGCCATCGGCCAACGTGTCGCACTGGCGTTTCGCCAGAGCGCGGGCGGACAGGCGGTGCCGGTGTTCCGGCCGCAGGCTCGGTTATCGGCCGAAGCTTTGGTCGGGAGCCTGTCATGAGCGGGCCTCTCGCCGGTGTGAAGGTGGTGGACCTCTCCACCATGCTGATGGCACCGTACGCCACGCAGATCCTGGGCGACATGGGCGCCGACGTGATCAAGGTCGAAGCGCCCGTGGGCGACCCGGTGCGCGGCATCGGGCCTTTTCGCAACCCGGGCATGGGCGCGCTGTTTCTCAACGTCAACCGCAGCAAGCGCAGCCTTGTGCTTGACCTCAAGCAGGCGGCGGGCGTCCAAGCCCTGTCGCACCTGCTCGCGAAAGCCGACGTGCTGGTCTACAACCTGCGTCCGCAGTCCATGGCGCGCCTGGGCCTGAGCTACGAGGCGGTGTCCCAGGTCAACCCGCGCATCGTGTTCGCGGGCCTGTTCGGTTACGGCCAGAACGGTCCTTACGCGGCCAAGCCCGCGTTCGACGACCTGATCCAGGGCGCGGTGGCCGTGCCCTCTTTGGCCCGCATGGCCGACGGCGGCGAGCCGCGTTATTCGCCCACCGCCATCGTCGACCGGGGCGTGGCACTGTGGGCCGTGGGCCAGATCAACGCCGCGCTGGTCCACCAGGCGCGCACCGGCCAGGGTCAGCAGATCGACATCCCGATGTTCGAGATGATGGCCAGCTTCGTGCTCGGCGACCATCTCGCGGGCCACGCCTTCGAGCCGCCGCTGGGTGGCATGGGCTACGCGCGGATGATGAACCCCGACCGCCGCCCTTACGAAACGCAGGACGGTTATGTGTGCGTGATGATCTACACCGACCGGCACTGGCGCGCTTTCCTCAAGGCGCTTGGCCGCGAGGACGACTACGAGCGCGACCCGCGCTACCACAGCATGACGAGCCGCACCGAGCACATCGTCGAGCTCTATGCCGAACTCGCGCAGCTGCTGCGCACCCGTGACACCGCCGCATGGCTGGAGTTGTTCAACGCGGCCGATATTCCTGCCATGCCGCTGCACACGCCGGAGTCGCTGGTGCGCGACCCGCACCTGCAGGCCACCGGGTTCTTCAGCTTCACCGAGCACCCGAGCGAAGGGCGCATCCGCCAGATGGCGTACCCCAGCACCTGGTCGGCCTCGCAGCCCGAGAGCGCGCGGCCGGTGCCGCGCCTGGGCGAACACAGCCAGGAGGTGCTGCGCGAGGCCGGCTATAGCGACGCACAGATCGGCGCGCTGCTGCACAGCGGCGTCACTCTCGAACCCGCGGGCTGCGCCCCGCATTGATCACCCACGGAGAGAACCCATGGCAGGTATGTACTACGAAGAGTTCCAGGTCGGCATGAACTTCCAGCACGCCTTGACGCGCACTGTGACCGAGATGGACAACATCATGTTCTGCGCGATGACGCACAACCCGCAGCCGCTGCATCTCGACGAGGAGTTCGCCAAGCAAACCGACTATGGGCAACGCATCGTCAACAGCCTGTTCACGCTCGGCCTGGTGATCGGCGTGACCGTGTGCGACACCACGCTCGGCACCACGCTGGGCAACCTCGGCATGACCGACATCCGCTTCCAGCATCCGCTGTTCCATGGCGACACGGTGCGGGTGGAGACGCACATCAAAGCGATGCGCGAAAGCCAGTCGCGGCCGACCGCGGGCCTGGTGACCTTCGAGCACACCGGCTTCAACCAGCGCGGCCAGGAGATCTGCTACTGCGTGCGGACCGGCCTGATGCGAAAGCGCCCGGCATGATCGCGCGTTCCTGGTTGTTCGTGCCGGGCGACAGCGAGCGCAAGCTGGCGAAGGGCCGCGAGAACCCCGCCGATGTATTGCTGCTCGATCTGGAGGACTCGGTGTCCCACACGCGCCGGGGCATCGCGCGCGAGATGGTGCGCGACTACCTCAAGGTCCACACGGAGCGCGCGCGCCAGAAGCTCTTCGTGCGCATCAACCCGCTGGACACCGACAGCGCCCTGCAAGACCTCGCGGTGGTGATGGCCGGTGCGCCCGATGGCATTGTGTTGCCCAAGGTGAAGTCCGCCGCCGAGGTCCACACCCTGTCGCAGTACCTGAGCGCGCTCGAAGTGCGCGAGGGTCTGGTGCCAGGTGCGACAAAGATTCTGTGCGTGGCCACGGAAACGGCCGCATCGCTGCTGACCTTCCACACCTACCTCGAAAACGTGCCGCCGCGCCTGGTCGGCATGACCTGGGGCGGCGAAGACCTCGCGGCCGCGCTGGGCGTGAGCGACAACCGCCACCCGAGCAGCGGCGAGTACGACCACCCGTTCCTGCTGGCCCGCTCGTTGTGCCTGGCCACGGCGCGCGCCATCGACGTGCAGCCGGTGGGCGTGGTGTACCTGAACTTCCGCGACGCGGCCGGACTGGAGGCCGACTGCCTGCGCGACCGGCGCGCGGGCTTCATCGGCAAGGTCGCGATCCACCCGGACCAGTGCGAGGTCATCAACCGTGCTTTCACCCCATCGGCCGAGGAGATCGCGCACGCGCGCCGCGTGATCGAGCTGTTCGAGAGCAACCCGGGCCTGGGCACCGTCGGGCTCGATGGTGTGATGCTGGACATGCCGCACCTGAAACAGGCGCGCAACCTCATCGCGCTGGCGGAGGCTGTCGATGGCACGCGTTGAATCCAAGGGCGCGCTCGACGGCATCCGCGTGGTCGAACTGACTACCGTCATCCTCGGGCCCTGGGCCGCGCAGATGCTCGGCGACATGGGCGCTGACGTGATCAAGGTCGAAACGCTGGAGGGCGACATCACGCGCCAGCTCGGCCCACGCCGCAACGAAGGCATGGCCGCGCTGTACCTTGCGACCAACCGCAACAAGCGCAGCATCGCGCTCGACCTGACGCGCCCGGAAGGTCGGGAGGCGCTGTTGGCCATCGTCAAGACGGCCGACGTGTTCATCCACAACCTGCGGCCCAAGGTCTGCGCGCGGCTCGGACTCGGTTACGAGCACTTCGCGCAAGAGCAGCCCGGGCTCATCTACTGCGCCACCTACGGCTTTCGCGCCGACGGCCCCATGGCCGACAAGCCGGCATACGACGACGTGATCCAGGCCGCCAGCGGACTGGCGGACCTGCAGGCCGCCGTGTCCGACCAGCCGCGCTATGTGCCGACCGTGATGGCCGACAAGACCACGGCCTACAACGTGGTCTCGGCCGTGCTCGCGGCCTTGCTGCGGCGCGGGCGCACGGGCGTTGGGCAGGCCATCGAAGTGCCCATGTTCGAGAGCCTGGTGGACTTCGTGATGGTCGAGCACCTGTATGGCGCGGGCTTCGAACCACCGTTGGACCGCATGGGCTATGCCCGCATCCTCACCACCGAGCGCAAGCCCTACCGCACGCTCGATGGACACTACCTCGCCGTGTTGCCCTACACCGACCAGAACTGGCGCGACTTCTTTCGCGTCGCGGGCCGCGAAGACCTCTTTGCCCGGTCCTGCTTCGCATCCATTGCCACGCGGGTGGCGAACTCAAGCGAGGTGTACGCCTTGCTGGAGCAGATCGTGGCCACGCGCAGCGCCGACGACTGGGAGCGCGATCTCGATGCGGTGCAGGTGCCCGCCATGCGGGTGCATACCAAGGAGACGTTGCTGGACGACCCGCAACTCAACGCAACGGGTTTCTGGCGCAGCGTGGAGCACCCCACCGAAGGCCGCTTGCGCATGACCGATCCTCCCGTGCGCTTCAGCGAATCGCCCTCGTCGATCCGGCGCTTGCCGCCGCTGCTGGGCGAGCAAAGCGCCGAGATCCTGGCCGAGGCGGGCTACGCGGCGCCCCACATCGAACAGCTGTTTCGTTCTCGCGTGAGCCTGTGCAAGGCCGCCGCATCTTCCACCCGAACCTCTTCCACGGACACCGCACATGAACCATCCCATGCATCTTGAGGGCCAGAACATCATCGTCACCGGCGCGGGCCAAGGGATTGGCGAAGCGGTGGCACGGCAGGTGGTTGCGCTGGGCGCGCAAGCGATCCTCGTGGACACGCAGGGCGACAAGGTTCGTGCGCTCGCGCAGGAACTGGGCGCGTCACACGCGCAGGCGCACGTCGGCTCGGTGGCGGATGCCGATTTCGTGCAGGCCATGGTGGCGCAGGCGGTGGCGAACCACGGCGCGGTGCACGGCTTGGTGAACAACGCCGGCATCGTCCGCGCGGCCATGATCCACAAGATGTCGAGCGAAACCTGGCAGCAGGTGATCGACGTCAACCTCTCCGGCGTCTTCTACTGTCTGAAGACCGTGGGCCAGCACATGCTCGATCGCCTGGCGGCGGGCGATGCAGGGCCGGCATCCATCGTGAACATTTCATCGGACGCGGCGCGGCGCGGCACCATTGGCCAGGTGAACTACGGCGCGGCCAAGGCGGGCGTGCTGGGCATCACCATGAGCGCGGCGCGCGAGTGGGCAGCCAAGGGCATTCGCGTGAACTCAGTGTGTTTCGGTATCGTGGAAACCGAAATGACCGAAACCGTGCGCGCCGACAAGTTCCGTGACCGCATGCTCGCGATGGTGCCCATGGGCCGTTTCGCGAGCGCGGAAGAAGTGTCGCGCCCGGTGGCGTTTCTGCTGTCGGGCGCCGCGAGCTACATCACCGGCCAGCACCTGTCGGTCAACGGTGGCTACGCGATCGGCTCATAGGCGGGTACATGCCATTCACCCACATTCTTTTTGACCAGGTCGGTGCCGTGGCGGTATTGACGCTGAACCGACCCGAGGCGCTCAACGCCTTGACATTCGACATGATGCGCGAGGTGCAGACGGCGCTGGAACTTGTCGAGTCGGACCACGCCATCCGGGCGTTGATCGTGACCGGTGCGGGCCGGGGCTTCTGCTCCGGGCAAGACCTGAAGTGCCGCGCGCCGCTCGACGCCGACATCGTGCAGGTGTACATGGATTCGTTCTACCAGCCGATCGCGGACCTTCGGCGCTGCCGGGTGCCGGTGGTCATGGCCATCAACGGCGTGGCGGCCGGGGCCGGCTTTTCGCTGGCCCTGGCGGGCGACATTCTGCTGGCGTCGCGTGCCGCGAAATTCATCCAGCTCTTCAGCGGCGTGGGCCTGGTGCCCGACATCGGCTCCACCTACCTGCTGCCGCGCGCGATCGGCCGCACCCGCGCGCTGCGCATGATGATGACCAGCGAGCCGCTGCCCGCCGAGCAGGCCCTGGCCTGGGGCGTGGTCTCGGAATGTTTCGATGAGGCGGACCTGATGCCAGCGGCCCATGCGCTGGCGGCAAAACTCGCGGCCGGCGCGACCCGGGCCTTGGCGGGGACCCGGCAATTGGTCGACGAAGGCGCTCACCAGGACTTCGAGCGCCAGTTCCGCCGCGAACTGGAGGTGCAGCAGGCCATGCGCGCCAACGCCGACGCGCGCGAAGGCGTGGCCGCTTTCATCGAACGGCGAAAGCCCGTATTCCGAGGAGCGTAGATCGCGCAAAGAAAAAGCGACCTGGAAGGTCGCTTGTGGTCGGAGCGCGTGCCCCCATCCAGTGCAGCCGAGGAACCGGCTTCGCCGGCCTCCAGCTGCGCCCCCTGGGGGGTGACGCCGCAGGCGGCGCGGGGGAGTCACCTATTCCAGTGGTCGCGGCTCCAGCGCGGAGGCGGCGGCGCATAGTGCCGTGGCGGCATGTAGCCAGGACCGTAGCGGTAGCCGTTGATCGGCATCACGCTGCCGGGATGCGGGTAGAAGGTGGTGCCGATCGTGATGCGCGTATTGGGCTCGACGTACTGCGTCTGTGGCGGGTAGGTCTGGTAGGTCACTGGGGGCGGTGGCGGCATGGCATCGGCGGGGCTGACGTTCAGCCGCACATAGCGGCCCGGATCCTGGGCCATCTGCGTGCGGTATTGCTGGCCCGCGTATTCGTACACCACGTCGTAGGCCACGGTGCGGTTGTCGTAATAGGTCTGGGTGCCGCACTGCCGGTAGTTCTCGGTGTAAGGCTGGCCAGGGCCTTCGATGCGGTTGCCCAATATCGCGCCGCCGATGAGGCCGATGACCGTGGCCGCCGCGCGGCCGCCACCGTCCCCAATGGCATTGCCCACCGCACCACCGGCGATCCCGCCCATCAAGGCGCCCGCGCCGGAATTCTGGCTTTGGTAGGTCACTTGCTGATCGCTGCAGACTTCGCGCGGCACGGCCACCTGCTGAACGATGGGGGTGCTGCTGATCACACGGCCTTGGGCTTCCTGCGCGTGCACCGCGCCAGCACCGGCGAGGGCGATGAGGCCGGACATCACGGGAACAAGAACGGGGGTTTTCATGGGGAACTCCTGATGGAATGACCTGAAGCATGCGTTGCCAGTGTCAAGTTCGCATGCCCACGCTGTAAAGATTCGTGCGGTCTTACGGGGTTCCCGGATTTTGCGCGCCGCCGAGCAGATCGCGCACCAGCGCTTCGGCCACTTTCAGGCCGTCCACACCGGCCGACAGGATGCCGCCCGCATAGCCCGCACCTTCGCCGGCCGGGTACAGGCCGCGCGTGTTCAGACTCTGGAAATTCTCCGCGCCGCGCGTGATGCGCAGCGGTGACGAAGTGCGTGTTTCCACGCCGGTGAGCACCGCGTCGGGCATGTCGTAGCCCTTGATCTTGCGGCCGAACACCGGCAAGGCCTCGCGCATGGCCTCGATGGCGTAGCCGGGCAGGGCAGGGGCGAGGTCGCCCAGTTTCACCCCGGGCTGGTACGACGGTTCCACCTCGCCCAGCGCGCTGGACGCCTGCTGCTTCAGGAAGTCGCCGACCCGCTGCGCCGGTGCGTTGTAGTTGTGGCCACCGAGCTCGTAGGCGCGCGCCTCCAGCTGGCGCTGCAGCACCACGCCGGCCAAGGGATGGCTCTTGCCTTCCTCAACGAGCACACGGGCCTGCTCGGCGTAGCGCACGCCGTCGGCCTCGCCGAAAGCGGCGCTCCACAGGGGCGCGTCCTGTGGAAACGATTGCGGGAAGTCGACCGGTTCGATGCCGACCACGATCCCGGCATTCGCGTTGCGCTCGTTGCGCGAGTACTGGCTCATGCCGTTGGTGACGACGCGCCCGGGCTCGGAGGTGGCCGCCACCACCATCCCACCCGGGCACATGCAGAAGCTGTAGACCGTGCGCCCATTCTTCGCGTGGTGCACCAGCTTGTAGTCGGCCGCGCCCAACAACGGGTGGCCCGCGTGCCGGCCCCAGCGCGCGCGGTCGATCACGCCTTGCGGGTGTTCGATGCGAAAGCCGACGGAGAACGGCTTGGCTTCCAGGAAGACCCCGGCGTCCCAGAGCCGCGCAAACGTGTCACGCGAGCTGTGGCCGAGCGCGAGCACCACGCGGTTCACTGGCAAGGTGAAAGTCTCATCCGTGTCGAGCCGGCGCACTTGCAATGTGTCGATGCGCTGGGCTTCACCGTCGCGCGCCAGGCCGATGCCGCAGACCTGGTGCTGGAAGCGGATCTCGCCACCCAGCGCGATGATTTTTTCGCGCATGGCTTCGACCACGCGCACCAGCCGGAAGGTGCCGATGTGGGGGTGTGCGGTGTACAGGATTTCAGGCGGCGCGCCCGCCTCCACGAACTCGTGCATGACCTTGCGGCCGAGGAAGCGCGGGTCCTTGATCTGGCTGTAGAGCTTGCCGTCGGAGAACAGGCCCGCGCCGCCTTCGCCGTATTGCACGTTGCTCTCGGGGTTGAGCACGTGCTTGCGCCACAGGCCCCAGGTGTCCCTTGTGCGTTCGCGCACCGGCTTGCCGCGCTCGAGCACGATCGGCCGGAAGCCCATCTGCGCCAGTGCCAACGCGGCGAACAGGCCGCACGGTCCCAGGCCCACCACCACGGGGCGGTCGCGTTCGTCAGTGGGCCAGTGTGCGGCGGCGTGGCCGTGCGCGTGCCAGGCCATGTCGGGCGTGGGCTGGATGTGCGGGTGGCCTGCGTGGGTGGCCAACAAGGCGGCTTCCTGTGCCGGATCGGTCAGCGTCACGTCGACGATGTACACCGCGAGCAAATCGGCCTTGCGCGCGTCGAAGCTGCGCTTGAAGACCTGCAGCGCGGCGATTTGCGCCGCTTCGATGCCCAGTGCGGTGGCGGCGAGCGCGGTCAGCGCGTCTGCCGGGTGCGGTGGGGGCTGGCGGTCGTCCTGGGTTTCGGTGGGCGCGTCGGCCGCACGGCGGTGTTCCGCTGGTACGGCGGCCAGCGGCAGTTTGAGTTCGGAGAGGCGGATCATGGGGTGTCGTGTGGCTTGTGGTGATCAAGCAGATGACGTTGAAAGGCCCGCGTATTGTCGCCAATGAGCGTGTTGTTAAATAATCCGGGTGAAATTATTAAACCCGGGTAAAATGTGCCGCATGACCACATCCACAGATCCCAGTTGCACCGCGTTTCTCGGCGCGCGCCGCGTCGCCTTCGGCTCTTACGCAGCCGTGGCGCAGGCCCTCTCCTCGCTGGGCTTGTCGGGCGGGGGTGAATTGTTGGTGTTCGACGACGCCACCGGCGCCCAAGTCGATCACCCATGGCCACCCGGCTATCCCGCCACCCCTTCTGCCGCTGCTGCCGAGCCCGTTGCTGCGGCGGCCCCGCAAGTGGGACGGCCTCGCATGGGCGTGGTGGCGCGCGAGGTCACGCTGTTGCCGCGCCACTGGGAGTGGCTCGCGCAGCAGCCTGGCGGTGCGTCCGCGGCGTTGCGGCGCTTGGTGGAAGAAGCGCGCCGCACCCACGCCGAGCGAGATGGCTGGCGACAAGCCAAGGAGCGCGCCTACCGTTTCATGAGCGCCATCGCCGGTGGATTCGCCGGCTTTGAGGAAGCGTCGCGCGCGCTGTTCGGGCAAGATGCCGAAGCCTTTGCCCGCAGCATCGCCGACTGGCCGCCCGACGTGCAGTCGCACCTGGCCTGGTTGGCGCGCAACGCTTTCGCGCCCGAGGCCGCTGCACCGTCCGCATGACCTATTTTTTGCATTAATCGTCCCGGAATCTGCATGTTCAACGCTCCCCAAGGCCCGCTCTGGCGCGTCTACCTTGTCTTCCTCGTGCCCATGGTGCTGTCCAACATCCTGCAAGGGTTGTCGGGCACTCTCAATGGCATCTTCATTGGCCAGATGCTGGGCACGCACGCGCTGGCTGCGGTGTCGGGTATGTTCCCGATCGTGTTCTTCTTCATCTCGCTGGTGATTGGCATCGGCGCGGGCGCGTCCGTCCTTATCGGACAGGCCTGGGGGGCGCGGGAGCCGCACAAGGTCAAGTCCATCGCGGGCACGGCCCTGGTGTTGGGCGCGTTGATCGGTGTGGTGGCGGCCGTCTTGGGCGTGGCGTTTGCGCGTCCGGCCATGCAGGCCTTGGGCACGCCGCTGGACGTGATCGACGACGCCGTGGCCTATGCGCGGGTGATGTTGCTCATCATGCCGCTGCTGCTGGTGTTCATTCTGTTTACGCAGTTGCTGCGCGGCGTGAGCGATACCGTGTCGCCCCTGATCGCGTTGCTGCTGTCGACAGCGCTGGGTCTGCTGCTGACCCCTGCGCTCATCCAGGGCTGGCTGGGGCTGCCGCGTCTGGGCATTCAAAGCGCGGCTTACGCGGGATTGGTGTCGTACGCGGCGGCACTGGGCTTTCTGGTGTGGCGTCTGGGGCGGCGGCACCACGTGCTGGCGTTTGATCGCGAACTGCTGGGCGCGCTCAAGCTGGACCGCGCCATCCTCGGCAAGGTGATGCGCATCGGTTTGCCCACGGGCTTGCAGATGGTGGTGATCTCGCTGTCGGAGTTGATCATCCTTGCACTCGTCAACGGCCATGGCTCGCAGGCCACGGCTGCGTACGGCGCGGTTACGCAGGTGGTGAACTACGTGCAGTTCCCCGCGCTGTCGATCGCGATCACCGCATCCATTCTCGCGGCGCAGTCCATTGGGGCGGGCCGTGTCGAGCGCCTGAGCCCGATCCTGCGCACCGGCCTCTGGCTGAACCTGGCACTCACCGGCAGCCTGGTGTTGCTGGGCTACGTCCTCTCGCACAAGCTGATGGGACTGTTCCTGCCCGACCCCATCGTGCGCGCGCAGGCCGAGCATCTGCTGCACATCATGTTGTGGAGCATCCTGGTGTTCGGTTTTCAGGCCATTGTGGGCGGGCTCATGCGCGCAAGTGGCGACGTGATGGTGCCGATGGCGATTTCGGTGTTCTGCATCCTCGGCGTGCAACTGCCTGCGGCGTACCTGCTCAATGCCCAGATGGGCCTGGCCGGTGTGTGGGTCGCGTTCCCGGTGGCCTACGTCGCCATGCTGGTGCTGCAGACTGGTTACTACCGTTTTGTGTGGCGCCACCGCAAGATTGAGCGGCTGGTGTAGACGAGGGGCGGGCCGTATCCCCGTCGAGGACGTGCGGCCCGGTTCTAGGCGGGGGTGTGTCGCTGAACCGGGGGTGACGCCGTGGCAGCTTGCGGATGCTCGCGCAGCCAGTCGGCCAGAAAGCCGCGTGAGCCGCCGCGCATCACGATGTCGGTCAACACGGGTGGCAAAGCGGCCACGCGCTGAGCGGTGCCTTGCGAATGGTTGGTGACTTCGCCGGTCATGAAGTCGATCGTGACGCGGTCTCCGTCCCGGAACTGGCCGTGGTCGTTGCGCACCTGGCTTAGCACCGGAACGCCTTTGGAAATCGCACCGCGCAAAGACTTGTAGGGGATGGATTCGCACAGCGCGGACATGCCCAATGCGGCCATGGCGATGAACCCCTGGAAGTGTGGTTTGCCGCACGCGAACCGCCGCCCGGCCACCAGGATGTCGCCCTGTTGCACCCGAGCGGCGAAGGACGGGGACACCGCGCGCAGCAGCTCCGGCACGAGCAGGGCCGGGTCATCGATGCGTTCGATGGCCATCTGGAACGGGATCAGGCCCTCGTCCAGTGGAAGGTCGTCGCCAAACACGTGGCAGAACCCGGTTTTTTGGAAGTGGTTCATGGGTGTTGCGTGGTGTTGGGCAGGAGCGTTCTGGGGTCTGTGATGCGGCCTTGCACCGCCGACGCGGCCACTGTCCAGGGACTGGCGAGATAGGCCTGCGAGGTGCGCGATCCGAACCGACCTGAGTGGTTGGTGGCGGCGGTCGAAATGGACACTTCGCCATCGGCCATCGGGCCCATGATCCCGCCGGCACAGGGGCCGCAACCGGGCGGCAGCACCACGGCACCCGCGGCGAGGAAGGTCGATTGCAGACCCTCGGTGACGAGGCGTTGAGCGGTGTCCACCGTTCCTGGCACGATGAACAAGCGCACGTGCTCCGCGATGCGCCGGCCATGGAGCACGCTGGCCGCAGCCACGAAGTCCTCGTACATGCCGGAGCCGCAGGAGCCGATGTAGGTGTGGTCCACGTGTTGGCCGGTCACGCTGTCAATGTCGACCCCGTGGTGCGGTCCGCCCGGCAGAGCCACCTGAGGGCCTAGCGCCGAGATGTCGAGCGATATGACCGACTCGAATGCGGCGTCGGCGTCGCTGCGCCAGTCTGCAGCACCGACAGGGGCTCCACCATCGATGGGGTGGAACAGCACATTCGCCACACCGATCTCGGTTAGCGAGTTGCACAGGGCGACCCGTTCTGAGCGGGGCAGACGATCGGCGAAGTCGCCGCAGAATTCGATCACGCGGTTGTCGTGCTGTGCGGGCAGCTCGCCCCGCGCAAACAAGGTCGTGATGTGAAACCCGATGTCCCGTGCGCTGACCGCAGGCCCGGGTGTGCCGCGCAGTTCCACACGCACGGTGGCGGGCACCTGCTCCCACAAGGTGCCACAGGCCAGCACCGTCGTGATTTCAGGCCCTGGTGCCGTGGCCAATGCGCCCACGGCACCAAAGGTGGTGCAGTGCATGTCGTAGCAGGACAAATACATGCCCGGTTGCACGAAGCCTCTTTCGAGCGGGAACAGGTGGCCATGGCCGCCGCGCCCCACATCGAAAAATTGCCCGACGCCCCAGGCGCGCGCGATGTCGCGGATCTTCTTGCCTCGCAAAGCGGCCTTGGGGCTGGCGTAGGCAACCTCGTGATCCGTCACGAACATCACCCGCTCCGGGCGGACGATCGAGGCATAGCCCAATGCCGACAGTTCCCGGTGGGCCGTTTCGATGTACCCGTCGTGCAGGATCACCAGGTCCGGTTGCGGTGACACCACCTCGCCGGCCCGCACGTGGCGCAATCCACTGGCACGCGCCAGAATTTTCTCGGTCGCGGTTTGCGCGATGCGGGTGCTCAAATGGAATCTCCTCGGTGGCGTGGGGTCTGGGTGACAGGTGGGAGGCGCGACGCCAGGTGTGCTTTGGCCTGCATCACTTGGGCATAGCTTCCGCCATTGGCCAGCATGCGTTCGGTTTCGTGTTCGAAGGCCAGCCGTGCCCGCAGCGCGAGCAAGGCATTGGCCGCTGTCGCGCGTGGAATGACCACCACACCGTCGTCGTCGGCGCACAGGGCGTCGCCCGGGTGGATCCATTGGCCGCCGATGCACACGGGAACCCCGCTTGTGCCGCCACAGCCGCGTTTCCAGCCATGTGCCACGGTGCCGCGCGCGAAGACCGGGAAACGATCGGCGCGCAACGCGACCACGTCGCGGACGTAGGCACTGCTGACGATGCCGGCAATGCCGCGCCTTTGGGCGATGGACGCGGCTGTGCCGCCCCATGTGCAGGCCGTGCCCGTCTCGCCCGCATCGATCACGATGACCGAACCGGGAGGCGCCTGGTCGACCGCCTCCACGATTGCGTTGCACGCGCCGGACGGTGTCTGAACCGTGAAAGCCGTGCCCACACACAAGGTGTCGGGCACCAGTGACCGGATCTCGGGCGCCAGCGCGCCGCTCTGGCCAGCGGCTTCGTAGGCCGCACCCGCCGACGCCTGCGTCAACAGAGCGACCAGCGCGGCCACGGCTGCTGCTTCGGACGGCATCCCTCACTCCTTGGGGATTTGAGCGGCCGTGGCGATGTCGCCCCAGCGGCGTTCGTCGGTGCGAAGGAAGGCCGCGAATTGCGCCGGCGTGTTGGGCGGCGCCAGCGTGATTCCCGCGTTGCCCAGCCGCTCGCGCAAGGCGGGGTCCCGCATGCCTTCCTGCAGCACGGCATTGAGCCGTTGGCTGATCGACGCAGGAATGCCTTTGGGCCCCATCAGACCGACCCAACCCTCAATTTCGAAGTCGCGCAGATCCGTCAGCGTCGAAGACGCTGCCGTACGTGCATTGGGCAACATGGCCACCGGTTGCAGGCTGGCCACCGCCAATGGCTTGAGCTTGCCGGATTCGATGTGGGGACGGGCCGAGAGAACCGCGTCGAACATGAACTGCACCTGGCCGCCGATCAGGTCGGTGAGAGCTTGGGGGCTTCCCCGGTACGGCACGTTTTGCACGTTCAGGTTCAGGCGCGCAAGGAATGCCGCCGAGGTCAGGTGCTGGATCGTGCCCGAACCGGCGGTGGCGTAGGCAAATTGCCCTGGCTGTTGGCGCACGGCGCCGACAAAGTCTTCCAGGCGGTCGTATGGCGCGTTCTTCGGGACCAGCAACACCATGGGCGCCACCGCCACGCGCAGGATCGGTGTGAAGTCGGTCAGGATGTTGTAGGGGATGGAGCGGTAGATCGCCGGGCTGATGGTCGACGAGGTCGATGTCATCAGCAAAGTGTGGCCGTCCGGCTGCGACCGGGCGACAAAACCGGTGCCGATCTGACCGGACGCACCAGTCTTGTTCTCGACGATGACGGGTTTGCCGAGTTTGCCGGACAGGTATTCCCCCAGGATGCGAGCGGCCACATCCGACGAATTGCCGGGCGGGAAGGGGGCGACGATCAGGATGGGCTTGCTGGGATAGCCGGGTTCGGCGTGCACCTGGGGCGCGAGGATTGTGGCGCTCAACACCAGCGCGCTGGCGGCGCGCAGGAACGAGCGTGTGGTCATGGGTGGCATGGTGTGTCTCCTGTCGGCGCAGATGCGCTGGATGGTGGTCGATCACCGATGTCGAACGCGCGGGTGTCGAGATGCGTCCGGGGTGTCGTTTGTCTGCGAGGCGCAGTCTAGGTTTAGGTAGATGCTTTTGACAAACGCGATATTCTTGTTGATTGAGATGTTTTTCGGGACAATCCGTCTTTGTCGCCAGCGCGCCCCATTGAGATTGAGATGACCGACTTCCCATCGCTGCCCAGTGCCATCAACCTCAAGCTGTTGCACACCTTCATGTTGGTGGGCAATGCCCAAAGTTTTCGGGTGGCAGCGGACCGTTCGCACCGGTCTGGATCGGCCGTGAGCAGTCAGATCCGGCAGCTCGAAGAGCAGTTGGGGTTGTCGCTGTTCCACCGCACCACGCGCCAGGTTCGGCTGACCCAGGATGGCGAACGCTTGCTGCAACACGTGCGTCGGGCAATGGCAGAGGTGGAGGCTGGCCTGATCGAGTCGAGAGAGACGGCCAGTTTGCAGCGCGGTGTCGTGTACCTGGCTTGTGCGCCCACGATCGCGAGCAGTTGCCTGGCCCAGGTGCTGGTGGCGTTCGGGCAGCGCTACCCGGGTATTCGTGTGTATGTGCGCGAAATCACCGCCGCAGCGCTGTACGAAAGCGTGCGCAGGGGCGAGGTCGATCTTGGTGTGAGCGTAGAGTTCGATGCGGCCGATCTCGTGTTTGAGCGTCTGCTGCTGGACGAAATGGTAGCGCTGGTGCCGCGTGCATGGCATGACGGACCTGCGCCGTCGATCACGCTGAAAGCCCTGTCCCGCATGCCCTTGTTGGTGCTGGAGCAGGGCACGGCGTTGCGGGACATTGTGGAAAAGGCGCTGGCTTCACAGCGGTTGGAACTCGCCACGCGTTACCAGTTCATGCAGTCGCAAACCTTGATCTCTATGGCCGCAGCGGGCCTGGGAGCCGCCGTGATCCCCGCGATCGCGGTGCCGGAATGGCTGCCGCCGTCGATCCACAAGGTCAAGATCGTTCGCCCACGCATGGTGCGCACGATTGCCACCGTCACGCTGGCAGGGCGGTCGTTGTCGCCGGCAGCGGCCAGAATGGCAGCGCTGTTGAAAGAGTTGTTGGGGGCCCGTGCCACGCCATCCTGATGGGTCGGCAAGAGAGGTGGCGAACAGGGGCGATAATTCCTGCCGTGAAGCGCACCAGACCGCCGCTGGCACGACATCCCGAAAGGGTGTGCTGGAGGAACGTCCGGACTGCACAGGACAGCGTAGGAGGTAACACCTCTCCGCCGACAAGCCTTGAGAGTTCGCTCGATGGGCCCTAAGGTGAGGATCAGAGCAACAGAGACGAGCCGCTTCAGTGCGGGTGAAACGGGCAATCTCTACGCGCAGCAATACCAAATAGGCCGACGTTGACGTGGTTCCGCGGAGTCGGCGGGTAGGTAGCACCGAGCCGGGGGGTGACCCCCGGCCCAGATGAATGGCGGTCACATCCGGGGCAACCCGGATGCACAGAATCCGGCTTATCGGTGCGCTTCACACTTTTCCTGCATCGGGCGCGTGGAACGCCACCAACGCATCCACCAGCGCCTGCGCGAACGCCGGCAACGGCTCGCCTTCGCGCGAGATGACGAAGCGCTCGCGCACCCGCCACGCGTCCTTGAGCTCCACCTGCACGAGCGGCATGTCGACCAGGCTGCGCCGCGCGCTGCTGGCCGGCACGATGCCGATGCCCACGCCGGTGCCGATCATGCGGCAGACCGCGTCGAAGTTGGAGAGCTGCACCCGGATGCGCATGGGCTTGCCGGTGCCTGCCGTCATCGACGCCAGAAACTCGGTGAGCGTGCTGCTCGGGTGCATGCCGACGAAGTCTTCGTCCAGCGTGTCGGCAAAGGCCATCTGCTTGCGGCGAGCGAACCGGTGGCTGCGCGGCACCACCAGCACCAACCGGTCGGTGCTGAAGTGCATGGCCTTGATGCCGGGAGCATTCACCCTGGCCGAGACGATGCCCAGATCGGCGCTGCAGTCGAGCACGTCGGTCAGGATCTCGGCATTCTGGCGCTCCTGCAATTCCACGTTGACGCGCGGGTGCGCCTTGAGAAAGCCCGGCAGCACCTGGGGCAGGATGTCGGTGAAGGCGGTGGTGTTGGCGTGCACCCGCACGTGGCCGCGCAGGCCGCGCGAGTACTCGTTGAGCTCCGCGCGCAGGGCCTCGGTTTGGCGCAGGATGGCGCGCGCATGGTGCAAAAAGGCCTCGCCCGCCGGGGTGAGCGCCACGCCCCGAGCCTTTCGAATCAGCAATGGCACGCCGGCCGCGTCTTCCAGCGCTTTCACGCGCGCACTGGCCGCCGCGAGGGACAGATGCCGCGTGTCGGCACCATGCGTGATGCTGGATTTTTGTGCGATCGCAATGAACAGGCGCAGGTCGATGGCATTGAAGTTCATGCGCGCCATTGTCCCTGAGGCTTCGGGTTTTCCGAAGCCTCGGTCGGGAAATGGCGCATTGTGCGAAGTCAGGCGCACGGGCACGATCCCGGCATGGACACCTCAAATCACCGCATCACGCCTGCGGCACTGGAACACCTGCGCGACTGGGTTGGCCGCGAAGAGACCGTCGACGACGACCTGAGCGCCGCCCCGGTGCGGGGTATGGCCGCGATGCTGGATCTCGCCAAGGTGCCGGGCGCTCGTGGCGAAGCGCTGCGGCCGCTCTGGCATTGGCTCTACTTTCTGCCGCGCGCACCGCAAGCCGAATTGGGTGATGACGGGCACCCGCGGCTTGGTGGCTTTCTGCCACCGGTGCCCCTGCCGCGCCGCATGTGGGCCGGTGGCCGCCTGGAATGGCTCGCGCCGCTGCACGTGGGCGACGTGGTGCGGCGCAGCTCGCGCATTGCCTCGGTGGCCCACAAGGCGGGGCGCTCGGGCGATCTCGTGTTCGTCACCGTGCGCCACGAGGTCTCGCGCGATGGCGAAGTGGCGCTGACCGAGGAGCAGGACATCGTCTACCGCGCGGCCGCGCAGCCGGGCGACCCGGTGCCCGTGGCGCAGCCCGCGCCCACGGATGCCGTGTGGTCGTGCGACATCCGGCCCGACCCGGTGCTGCTGTTTCGCTACTCCGCGCTCACCTTCAACGGCCACCGCATCCACTACGACCGCGACTACGCCACCGGCGTGGAAGGCTATCCGGGTCTGGTGGTGCACGGCCCCCTGATCGCCACGCTGCTGTGCGAGCTCGCCGTCCAGCAGCGCCCCGACGCGCGCTTGCGCCGCTTTGCGTTCAAAGCAGTGCGTCCGACCTTTGACACCTCCCCGTTGCGCGTCTGCGGCAAACCATCGGCCGATGGCCAGAGCGCCCAGCTCTGGGCGCAGGACCACGAAGGCGCGCTCACGATGCAGGCCGACGTCCAGTTTGCATAAGACTCCCATGAAACAGCAAATCCCCGCACCCGATCAGTACCAGGACATCCGCGACGCCGTGCGCGACCTCTGCAGCCGCTATGACGCGGCCTATTGGCAGGGCGTCGATGGCGCGCGCGGCTATCCCGAGGCCTTCGTCGACGCGCTCACCGGCGCGGGTTGGCTGGCCGCCATGATCCCGCAGGAATACGGCGGCTCGGGTCTGGGCCTGGCCGAAGCGTCGGTGGTGATGGAAGAGGTGAATCTCTCGGGCGGCAACGCCGGCTCGGTGCACGGCCAGATGTACAACATGGGCACGCTGCTGCGCCACGGTTCGCCTGAGCAGAAGCGCCAGTACCTGCCCGGCATCGCCAACGGCAAACTGCGCCTGCAGACCATGGCCGTGACCGAGCCCACCACCGGCACCGACACCACGCAACTCAAGACCACGGCGGTGCGCAAGGGCGACCGCTACGTGGTCAATGGGCAGAAGGTATGGATCTCTCGTATCCAGCACTCCGACCTGATGATCCTCCTTGCTCGCACCACGCCCTTGGCCGAGGTGAAGAAGAAGAGCGAGGGCATGAGCATCTTCATCGTCGACCTGCACCAGGCCATCGGCCATGGCATGACGATGCGTCCGATCATGAACATGGTGAACCACGAGACCAACGAGGTGTTCTTCGACAACCTGGAAATTCCGGCAGAGAACCTGATCGGCATCGAAGGGCAGGGCTTCAAGTACATCCTCGACGGGCTCAACGCCGAGCGCACCCTGATCGCGGCCGAGTGCATCGGCGATGCCTACTGGTTCGTGAACAAGGCGCGAGCCTACGCCAACGAACGCGTCGTCTTCAACCGGCCCATCGGCCAGAACCAGGGTGTGCAGTTTCCGATCGCCGACGCGTTCATCGAGGCCGAAGCGGCGAACCTGATGCGCTGGAAAGCCTGCTCGCTGTTCGACGCAGGAAAGCCCTGCGGCGGCGAAGCCAACATGGCCAAGTACCTCGCTGCCAAGGCCTCGTGGGAAGCGGCCAACGTGTGCCTGCAAACCCACGGTGGCTTCGGCTTCGCGCACGAGTACGATGTGGAGCGCAAGTTCCGCGAGACGCGGCTGTACCAGGTCGCGCCGATCTCCACCAACCTCATCTATTCGTACGTGGCCGAGCACCTGCTGGGCTTGCCCAGGAGCTTCTGACATGCTGCGACCGCTGGATGGCATCACCGTCGTATCGCTGGAACACGCCATCGCCGCGCCCTTCTGCACGCGGCAACTGGCCGATCTCGGCGCGCGCGTGATCAAGGTGGAGCGCCCGGGCAGCGGTGATTTCGCGCGCGACTACGACCACCGCGTCCAGGGCCTGTCTTCGCACTTCGTGTGGGCGAACCGCTCCAAGGAAAGCCTCACGCTCGACCTCAAGCAGCCCGAGGCCTTCGCGGTGCTCATGGAATTGCTGAAAGATTCGGACGTGTTCGTGCAGAACCTCGCCCCCGGTGCGGCCGCGCGCATGGGCCTGGGGCACGCCGCGCTGCAGGCGCTCAACCCGCGCCTGGTGTGCTGCGACATTTCCGGTTACGGCGAAGACGGCCCCTACCGCGACCGCAAGGCATACGACCTGCTGATCCAGAGCGAAGCGGGTTTTCTGGACGTCACCGGCACACCCGAGGAGCGCTGCAAGGCCGGCAACTCCGTGGCGGACATCGCGGCCGGCATGTACGCCTACAGCAACATCCTTTCGGCGCTCCTGCTGCGCGGGCGCACGGGCGTGGGCTCGCACATCGACGTGTCGATGCTCGAAGCACTGGCCGAGTGGATGGGCTTTCCCATGTACTACGCCTACGACGACCAGCCCGCACCCACGCGCCAGGGCGCGTCGCACGCCACCATCTTCCCCTACGGTCCCTTCCGCGCCGGCGATGGCCAGGACGTGATGCTGGGCCTGCAGAACGAGCGCGAATGGCGCGCGTTCTGCGATCAGGTGCTGATGCAGCCGGCGCTGGCGAGCGACCCGCGCTTCGACCTGAACCCCAAGCGCAGCGAGCGGCGCGCCGAGTTGCGCGGCATCATCGAAGCGGTGTTTGCGGGCCTGAGCGCGCAGGAGGTGGTCGCGCGGCTGGACAGCGCACAGATTGCCAACGCCTACGTGAACCGCGTGGGCGATCTCTGGACGCACCCGCAGCTGGCCGCGCGCGAACGCCTGCGCACCATCGGCTCGCCCGTGGGCGCGTTGAAAGCCTTGCTACCGCCCGGCGCGAACGACTGCTTCGACTACCGCATGGACGCGGTGCCCGGCATTGGCGAACACAGCGAAGCGATTCTGCGTTGCCTGGGCCGCACGGACGACGACATCGCCAGAATGCGCACCAATGGAGCCGTTTGAAATGAACCTGTCTTCTGCCCGCAGCTTTCTTTTTGTACCGGCCTCGCGCCCGGAACGCCTCGCCAAGGCGCTTGCGTCGGCGGCCGGTGGTGTGATCGTGGATCTGGAGGACGCGGTGTCGCCGGCCGAAAAACCGGGCGCGCGTGCCCAGTTGGTCGAGGCGCTGGCGGCGCTGGACGCAACGCAGCGAGGCCGTGTGCTGGTTCGCATCAACGCCCCCGGCACCGAATGGCATGTGCCAGACCTCAGCGCCATCGCACCGTGGTGCGCGCAAGGGCTGTGCGGTGCCATGGTGCCCAAGGCCGAGTCGGCGCAAGACCTGCACGCCGTGGCCAGTGCGCTCGGGCCCGCGGCCGCGCTCGTGCCGCTGGTGGAGTCGCTCGCGGGCCTGGACGCGTTGCCGCAGATCGCTGGCGCACGCCAGGTGCGCCGCCTGGCGTTCGGGCATATCGATTTCCAGCTCGACCTCGGCCTGCGGTGCACGCCGGACGAGCCCGAGCTGGCGGCGGTCCGCTTCCAGATCGTCGCGGCATCGCGGCGCGCCACGCTGGCCGCGCCGATCGATGGCGTCACGGTGGCGCTGTCCGATGGAGAGGCGACGAAGCGCGACGCCGTGCGCGCGCGCGCCGCTGGCTTTGGCGCCAAGCTGTGCATCCACCCTTCGCAGGTGGACACTGTGAACGCGGTGTTTGCGCCCACCGAAGAAGAGGTCGCCTGGGCGCAGCGCGTGCTGGTGGCCGCGCAAGCCAGCGGTGGTGCGGCGATCCAGGTGGACGGCAAGATGATCGACCTGCCGGTCATCCGCCTGGCGCAGCAGACCTTGGGACAGGCCCCGCACCGCAGCGCGTGAGCTGGACCACTGCGAGCCCATGCCAACACCGCATGCCTGGGTGAGTTCTGTCGCAACGCGGTGGTGGTCGGGGTTGTGGCAAGGGCAAGGCCGAACCCGGTAGCGCGCTCAAGTCTCCGGGCTGTCCGTGTCCTGCTCGCCGCGCTGGAGCCGTGCGCGTGCCTGCGCCGCCAGGGCTTCGTACTTCGCGCGAAACGCGTCGAGTTCTTCCTCTTCGAGTTCTTCCAGGTCCAGCAGCGCGGTGTGCGCGCCCTGGGTGGCGCGGATCAGTTCGTCGAGCTTCACGTGCATTGCTTCCGTGTCGCGGTTCTGCGTGTTCTGGATCAGGAAGACCATCAGGAAGGTGATGATGGTCGTGCCGGTGTTGATCACCAGTTGCCAGGTGTCGCTGAAGCCGAAGATCGGGCCGGACACCAGCCACACCACGATGAGCGCGGTGGCCAGCGTGAACACGCGCGGGCGGCCGCAGAAATGGGAGGCCGCTTTGGCGAAGCGCGAATACCCGTTGGTGGATTTGGCCATCGCGTTCGCTCCCCGTGGATCAAAGGTTGAAGCCGCCCAGGCTCTGGATGTGTTCCACGTGGGCCATCAGAGAGCGCTTGGCCACGGGCCACAGGCGGTCGGGCACGTCGTCGTAGGCGATCTTCACCCAGTCGTCGGGCGTGCCTTCGGGCAGGGCCTGCAGCGCGCGCGCCACCTTGGCCTCGCGTGCGAGGCGGTGTGCCTTGAGGTGGGCAATGGCCGCACGAGCGCCGCCGTTCACGGGCGCGCTGGGGTTGTCCGCCGCGCGGCGCAGATCGCCCAGCACGTAACCGTGCGCGGGCAGCAGGAATTCGATGCCGTGGCGTTCGCACACCGCGTCGAGCTTGTCCAGCGAATCGAGGTAGGCGCCCATGTTGCCGTCGGGCGGGTCGATCACGGTGGTGCTGCCGTTGAGGATGTGGTCGCCGGTGAACAACAGGCCGTCTTCCACCAGCGCCAGGCACAGGTGGTTGGCCGCGTGACCCGGCGTGTGCACCACCTCCAGCGTGTGCGACACCGTGGCCTCGCCCGACTGGCCCAGCAGGACGATCTGCTCGCCATCGGCCAGCGCGCGCTCGGGTGTGAAGCGGCTGTTCTCGCGCGACGTATCCGCGCTGGGCAGGCCCAGGATGGGCGGTTTCTCCAACCCGGCGGCCACGCACAGCGCTTGCAGGCGCGGCGCGCCGGGCGAGTGGTCGGGGTGCGAGTGCGTGCAGACGATGGCCTGGATGCGCCCACCCGCCGCGCGCCACAGCCGCTCGATGTGCGCGGGCTCGTCCGGCCCGGGGTCGATCACGATGTGGCCGGTGGCCGGGTCGCCCACCACGTAGCTGTTGGTGCCCGGGCCGGTCATGTAGCCCGGGTTGGGCGCGGTCAGGCGTTGCACGTTCTTGAGCAGCTGAACCGCTTGTTCGTGCTGCCAGTCCAGGCTGTGCACGAGTTGGCCGTCGGGGCAGACCATGGCGAGTTCGCCGAAGGCGGGCTCGTGCTCCATGTAGCGCTTTTCGGTGCCATGCACAAGGCCTCCGCGCGGGCAACTGGTCCACAGAGGTTCGTCGTTGGCCGCACAGGCGTCCAGCACCGCCTGCACGTTGGCGTAGGCCTGCAGCCGCTCGAGCGTGCGAATGGTCGGGAAGATGATGAAGAAGCCACCGGCCTTGTGGCGTTCCAGCGCGTCGGCCGGGCGCACCCAGCACGGTTCGAACTGCTCGGCCTCGTCGGCCACCGGTTGCTGTCCTTCGGGCATGCGCGCGACCAGGAAGGGCACGTCGAAGCGGCGCGGCAGGTCGCGGTCGGTGATCCAGTGCGCCAGCACGAACACGCCCGCGCCATCGAGCGTCAGGCCCTGGGCCTGGCACTGCGCGGTGAACGGGGCGTTGCGCTCGAGCATCGCGATGTCGCTGTCGTCCACCGGCGATCCGTCGGCGCGGTGCGCCAGTAACACGCCGAGTTCTTCGAAGCTTTCGCGGATGGCAGCAATGGCCTGCGTGAGGTGCAGGTCGCTTTGCGTGGCGCGACGGCTGGACATGCCGTGGGACTGCGCATCGGCGGCATCGATGCCGCCGCCGGGAAACACGTAGGCGCCGGGCGCGAAGCTGGCCGTCATTGAGCGGCGCGTCATCAGCACTTCGATGCCGGGCTTGGCGGGGTCGGCGCTGTCGCGCAACAGCAGCACGGTGGCGGCGGGCCGCACAGCAGCGAGCGGGCGGAGCGGGTGTAGGAGTTGGGTGGGGCGAACCATGCGGCATTTTGCGTCAACACCTGGGAGCCTGCGCGGCAGAAGGGGCATCGGCTGCAACGCTCGACAAACCGGTCGCGCGGCGCACTCGGCGGATAATGGTTTTCATGCACATCCGATTCACCAAGATGCAAGGCGCAGGCAACGACTTTGTCGTGCTCGACGAAACGCAGGGCCTGCTCGGCCTGAGCGCCGCGCAATACCGCTTCCTGGCCGACCGCCACTTCGGCGTGGGCGCCGATCAGATCCTGAGCGTGCGCGCCTCGCCGCGCGAAGGGCTGGACTTCGAATACCGGATCCACAACGCCGACGGTGGCGAGGTCGAGCAGTGCGGCAACGGCGCGCGCTGTTTCGTGCGCTACGTGCACGACAAGAAGCTGACCACGCGCAACCCGGTGCGCGTGAAGGTCCAGAACGGCGAACTCGAACTTCACATGCACGAAGACGGCCGCGTGACGGTGGACATGGGCGCGCCCGTGTTCGCGCTCGACCGCGTGCCTTTCAATGGCGAGGGCCTGCGGCCCGAGACCATGGGACGCTTCGAGCGCTGGCCGCTGGCGCTGCCCTATGCGGGCGACGTGCCCGTGGCCGTGCTCTCCATGGGCAACCCGCATGCCGTGCTGCTGGTGGACGACGTCGATACCGCGCCGGTGGCCTCCTGGGGACCGTGGATCGAATCGCACGAACGTTTTCCACGCCGCGTGAACGCCGGCTTCCTGCAGGTGGTAAGCCGCCACGAAGTGCGCCTGCGCGTGTACGAGCGCGGTGCCGGTGAAACGCTGGCCTGTGGCACGGGCGCCTGCGCCGCCGTGGTCGCCGGCATCCGCCTGGGTCTGCTGGACGCGCGGGTGGACGTGCACACCCGAGGCGGCGTGCTCACGATCGAATGGCGCGAAACGCCTCTGCACGATCAAGCTGTTTTCATGACCGGCCCGGCCACCACCGTGTTCGACGGGGACATCGACGTTCCCGACCTGGCGTGCAGCCCCGCCAATGGCTGCACAAAATGAAATCGAAGCATTCGTGCCCAGGGCGAGGCGCAAACCGGAGCGAAAGGCGACGGTATCGCGAGGATTTGCAACGCTGCTCTGGGTGCGAAGGCGCGATTTCATGTGCAGCCATTGGTGGGACTGCACGCCAACCTGATCTTCCTTTACCCTTGCTGCCATGAACGCCAACAACATCCCTCCGATCACCGAAGACGACATTGCCAACTACCTGATCAACACGCCCGACTTTTTCGAGCGCCACGCCAGCCTGCTGGCCGCGGTGCAACTGACGAGTCCCCACGGCAACCGGGCGGTGAGCCTGCAGGAACGCCAGGCCGAAATGCTGCGCGAGAAGATCCGCAACCTCGAATTGCGGGGCGCGGAGATGATCCGCCATGGCCACGAGAACACCGCCATTGCCGACAAGCTGCAACGCTGGACGCGCGAGTTGCTGCTGACGCGCGAGGCGCGCGATCTGCCCGCCGTGGCGGTGCGCGCGATCACCGAGCATTTCCTCGTGCCCCAGGTGGCCATCCGCGCGTGGGGCGTGGCGCCCGAGTTCGCCGACGAGCCCTTTGCCCAAGGCGCCAGCGAAGACGTGAAGGCCTTCGCCGATTCGCTCATGCGTCCCTATTGCGGTGGCAATCCCGGCCTGGAAGCCGCGCAGTGGCTGGAGGACCCGGCCGGCGCGGTGTCCCTGGCGCTCATTCCCCTGCGCGCCGGCCTGGCGCCGCAAGCCTTTGGTCTGATCGTGCTGGCCTCTGCCGACTCCAGCCGCTTCGCCCCCGACATGGGCACCGATTTCCTGGAGGGCATCGGCGAACTGACCGGCGCGGCCCTCTCCCGGTTGAGGCCTTAGGGCCTGTTCACACTGTTTTCCCAAGATGCGTTGCGGATCAAAAAGGCCATGTGAACAGGCCCTCATGAGCGACGACCGCGCACGGGTACAGGCCTATCTGGACCACGTGCGCGTGGAAAAGCGCCTGGCCGATCGCACGGTGGCGTTGTACACGCTCGATCTGGAGAAGCTCAGCACGCAGGCGCGCGAAGCCGGCGTGCTCTTGACGGCCGTGCAGAACGCGCACATCCGCCGCTGGGTGGCGCAGATGCATGGCGCGGGCCGCAGCGCGCGCGGCATTGCGCTCATCCTCTCGGGCTGGCGCGGTTTCTATGTCTGGCTCGGCCGTCAGGGCCTGATCGACCACAACCCGGTGCAAGACGTGCGCGCGCCCAAGGCCGGCAAGCCCCTGCCCAAGGCCTTGGGCGTGGACGACGCCGTGCAACTGGCCACGCACCACGAAGAGGCCGACGACCCGGCACTGGAAGCGCGTGACGCCTGCATCACCGAGCTGCTGTACGGCTGCGGTCTGCGCATCGGCGAACTGGTGGGGCTGGACGTGGCCGCCAGCGGCCAGGCGCGTGGCTGGATCGATGCGCAGGAGGGCGAGGCGCACGTGCTGGGCAAAGGTGCCAAGCGGCGCAGCGTGCCCGTCGGCCGCCAGGCGCTGGCAGCCCTGGCGGCGTGGCTGGCCCAGCGCGCCGCCTGGGCTGGCGACGATCCGGCGCTGTTCATCGGCTCGCGCGGCCAGCGCCTGACGCCCCAGCACATCCGGGTGCGCCTGAAGCGGCGCTCGCGCCTGGCCGGCCTGGCCACGCCGGTGCATCCGCACATGCTGCGCCACTCTTTCGCCAGCCATGTGCTGCAGTCCAGTGGCGATCTGCGCGCGGTGCAGGAACTGCTGGGCCACGCCAGCATCAGCACCACCCAGGTCTACACCCGGCTCGATTTCCAGCACCTCGCGCAGGTGTACGACGCGGCGCACCCGCGTGCCGGCACGCGTGCCGGGCAGGCGCCGGACCCCTCGCCCGCCGTGGCCGAAACGACCAAGCCGCGCACCACGCGCTCGCGCTGAGACATACCCCCTGGCGCCACGCTGTCATGCATTGCCTGTAGGATGCTCCCCGCCCAACACGGGCCCCGCCTTTATTCCGACCGGAGACCAACCCCCATGTCCAAGTTTCTTGCCATCCTCAAAGCCCTGTTGATCAGCAGCGTGGTGGCCGCCGGCGCCCAGGCGCAGGCCCAGGCCACGGCGCAGCCGGCGATCAAGGTCGTGTACCACCTGAGCGATGGCATTCCCCAGGCCACGCGTGCGATCCAGAACATCCGCAACCACCTCGCCGCCGATCCCACGGCCAAGATCGTCGTGGTCACCCACGGCGCGGGCATCGACTTCCTGCTCGACGGTGCTACCAATGCGCAGCAGCAGTCGTTTGCCGGCTCCATCGGCGATCTCTCGGCCAAGGGCGTGGACTTCTTCGTCTGCAACAACACCCTGGTGGCCCGCAACATCGACGCGGCCAAGGTCGCCATGGAAGCCAAGATCGTGCCCTCGGGCGTGGCCGAAGTGGCCCGCCTGCAGGCGCGCGAAGGCTACGTGTACCTGCGTCCTTGAAATCGCAGGCCGTCCTTCTTCCCCCATTTCTTTTTGCCCGTGCCCACCATGTCCCTGATTCCCGCGACCATCCTCACCGGCTTCCTCGGCTCGGGGAAAACCACCTTGCTCAAACGCGTGCTCAGCGAGGCCCACGGCCAGAAGATCGCGGTGGTGGAGAACGAGTTCGGTGAAGAGAACATCGACAACGAGATCCTGGTGGCCGACACCCAGGAAAACATCATCCAGATGAGCAACGGCTGCATCTGCTGCACCATCCGCGACGACCTGCGCACCACTCTGCAGGATCTGGCGCAGAAAAAGCGCAAGGGCGAACTCGATTTCGAGCGTGTGGTGATCGAAACCACCGGCCTGGCCGATCCTGGCCCGGTGGCGCAGACCTTCTTCATGGACGACGAGATCGCCGAGCAGTACCTGCTGGACTCCATCCTTACCCTGGTCGACGCCAAGCACGCCGCCGAGCAGCTCAATGAGCGCCAGGAGGCGCGCCGCCAAGTCGGCTTTGCCGACCAGATCTTCATCAGCAAGGCCGACCTGGTGAGCGAAGACGACCTGGGCGCCCTCACGCACCGCCTGAAGCACATGAACCCGCGCGCGCCCATGCGCCCGGTGCACTTCGGCGACGTGAAGCTCCAGGAAGTGTTCGACCTGCGCGGCTTCAACCTCAATGCCAAGCTCGACATCGACCCGGACTTCCTCAAGGCCGATGACCACGACCACCACGGACACGATCACGGTCATGACCATGACCACCACGGCCACGACCATGCGCACGGCGAGCACTGCGACCACCCCTCGCACCAGCACGGCCATGGCCACCACCATCACCACGACGACGATGTGAAGAGCTTCGTCTACCGCGCCGACCGGGCGTTCAGCCCCGAAAAGCTGGAAGACTTCCTGGGCGCCATCGTGCAGGTGTACGGCCCGCGCATGCTGCGCTACAAGGGCGTGCTGAACATGCAAGGCACCGATCGCAAGGTGATCTTCCAGGGTGTGCACCAGCTCATGGGCAGCGATCTGGGGCCGGTGTGGGCCGAAGGCGAGCCGCGCATCAGCAAGATGGTGTTCATCGGCATCGATCTGCCCAAGGACATCCTGGTGCAAGGCCTGGACCAGAGCCTGGTCTGAGAGACCCTGTCGTGGCATTTGTCGCGCTTCCCCAACGACCCGCCGAGGACTGGGCGCGGGAATGCGGATGCCATCCCTGGGCCTCGTTACAATCGCGGCCCAAGTTGACTGGGAGGTTCCCATGGCGGGCATGGCGGGCTCGGTGCCGAAAGCCGTGCCGCAATGGGGGTATAACGTCGCATTCGGCGGGCCAGCGTGGGTTTTCTCGGCATCTGCCCGAGATCGCGCTCGGTCCGAGATTCGGTTGTGTTTGTCACTGACAGGAGACCCCTTGTGAAAGCCCCGGCTACCAAGACTGCGAAATCAGGCAAACCTGCGGCGTCGGCGGCCAAGAAGAGCACGGTGGTTTCCCCAACCAAGAAGCCGGCGGCCAAAAAGCCAGCCGTGAAGGCCGTCGCCAAGCCGGCGTCCAAGACCGCAGCCAAGACTGCGCGCACGCTCCCGAAGGCAGCTCCCAAGGCCCCCGCCAAAACCAAGGTGGTGGCCAAGGTGGCCGCCAAGGCGGTGCCCAAGGCAACGGTCAAACCCGCAGCCAAACCCACTCACACGACGAGCAAACCCGCTGTTCCCACCAAGAGTGTCCAAGCTCCGGCCAAGAAGTCCGCCGCAAAAGCCACTACCAAAGCCCCTGGACCTTCTGTGCCCCTCTCTGCCGCTCCTGCTACCACCACCCACGCCGCCGCCGCCAAGCGTCCATCGGCCGCTCCGGCGCAGGCCGTGATCGAGCCCGCGCCACGCCCTTTGGGCAAGCGCGCGGCCAAAAAGGTCATGATGGAGCAGATGGCGCAGGCGGAGGTGGTTCCCACCCATGCCCCGGACGCCGCCAAGGCGACCTTTTCTCATATGAATGAACGTGCCGTGATGACCCCACCCGTGCCCTCCTCGATCCAGAAGGATCCCAAGCGCGCCAACAACTGGAAAACCCTTCCGGTTGAGCAACTCACCGATCCCGACATCCAGGCGATGCCCGACGGCGAGTACATGAGCGATCTGCAGTTGGCGTATTTCCGCCGCAAGCTCTCCCAGCTCAAATCCGACATGCTGGCCAACGCGGGCGAAACCACCGAGCACCTGCGCGAAGACACGGTGGTGGTGCCCGATCCCGCCGACCGCGCCACCATCGAAGAAGAGCATGCGCTGGAGTTGCGCACGCGCGATCGTGAACGCAAATTGCTCAAGAAGATCGAGCAGGCGATTGCCCGCATCGACGCGGGTGATTACGGTTACTGCGAAGAAACCGGCGAGCCCATTGGCGTGGGCCGGCTGATGGCCCGCCCCACGGCCAGCCTCTCGCTGGAAGCCCAGCAGCGCCGCGAACTCAAACAGAAGATGTTCGGGGACTGAACGCCCGCCGCCGTTTCTTTTTGATTTCCTTTTCGGTACCGATCGCTCATGTCCAAGGACGATTCCAACGGCGGCTTCTTGTCCAAGGTGGTGAGGTTCGTGCGCCACCCCACCACGAGTTGGTCGGACCTCGACACCCGGGCGGCCGACCGCGAGAGCGAGTACAGCAAGGCCGCGCTCAAGGAAATGATCGAGCGCAAGCGCCGCAACGACTTCGTGCGCAAGCGCGAATTCGACATGCTGCGCAAGATCCGCAGCCGCGAAGGCACGGGTGCCGAAGGTCCGGGCATGCGCCCGTCGTTCTTCCAGAGCAGCCTGCCTTCCAAGCCGGACGACCGGGCCGAGACCTTGAAGAAGATCGACGAGATCGAAGCCCAGATGTCGATGCAATGGTGGAAGACCAAGGGCCCAGACTCCCTGGTCAGCACCGGTTCCGGGCTCAACACCCAGGCGCAACTGCCTGGGAGCGCGCAGCCCAAATCCCGCGCGGCGCCCGAGGCCGTCGCGCAACCCGATCTCAATGCCCGGCAGCGCAAGGCGCAGTACGACGAAACCGAGCCGGGCCCCTTGCACCATGCCGCGTCCACTGCGCCGGCGCCGCTGTCGCTCAATGAGCCGGCGCTGAAGATTCCTACTGCTGCCGCCGCGGCCGCGCACCACACGCAAGACGCGCTCGACACCGTGCCCGCCGCGCCGCCGTCCCTGGTGCGCACCGGCTTGATGGCGCCCACCGCCTCCAGCGATGCGGGCACCACGGGTTTTTCCGCGTCGCGTTTCTACGCCCTCGACGTTCAGGAAATCGCCCACGATCCGGAGGTCGAGGAGGCCGCGATCCGTTTTGCCAACGGCGATGACGCCGGGGCCGAGCAAGGTTTGCTGGAGGTGCTGGGCGAGGGTGGGGCGAAGGCCGGCCACACCGAGGATTGGCTGGCCCTGTTCGATCTGTACCGCGCTACCGGACAGCTCGCGCCTTTCGAGAGCCGTGCGGTGGACTTCGTCAACCGCTTCAGCCGTTCCGCGCCCCAGTGGTATGACATGCCCGGCGCGGTCTCCAGCATGACAGGCAAGACCTACACACCGTCGAGCGGCCCCAACCGTGCCGTCTGGGCCAGCGAGCCCGAGCTGGATGCGCATGCCGTGGGCACGCTGCAGAACGTGCTGCTGCGCGCGCCACAACCCTGGGTGCTGGATTGGACGCCCCTGGAGAGCATGGACCTCAAGGCCGCGCGCGCTTTGCTGGGCATCTTCACGCTCTGGGGCGATCAGCAGACCGAGTTGCGCTTCATGGGTGCGAGCAACTTCCGCGAACTGCTCAAGCGCCAAACGCCCTCGGGCCGGCGCGATGTGGAGCAACTCTGGTGGGAGTTGCGCATGGCGGTGCTGCGCGTGATGAATCGGCCCGACGAATTCGAGTTGACCGCGCTGGACTTCTGCGTGACCTACGAGGTCTCGCCTCCCGGGTGGGAGAAGCCGCGCGCGCAATACGTATCGCTCTCCAGCGAGAAGCCTGGCGAAGCCGGCCAATCGGTGTTGGGCGAGTCGGTGCTGGAACAGGTCCCCTCTGTGTTCACCGGCCTGGACTCGCAGCAGGACAGCCAGCCGAGCGGGTTCAACCAGCTGGGCCTGGTGGAGCTGTCGGGCGAGATCCGTGGTGATCCACAGTCCACACTGGAAGAGCTCGAGCGCCGCATCCAGGGCGCGGACGTGCTCATCATTTCCTGTCGCAACCTCATCCGCGTGGACTTCTCTGCCGCGGGTACCCTGCTCAACTGGGTGTCCGACCACCACGCCAATGGGCGCACCGTGCAGTTCGTGGACGTGCACCGCCTGGTGTCGGCATTCTTCAACGTCATCGGCATCACCGAATACGCCAAGGTCGTCGTGCGCGTCGACTGAAGCCCGACGCCTGCGCCGGCCCCTGAGCAGCGGTTGCAATCGGCCTTTTCGTCCCCACATTTTTTGCCATGGAATCTTTTCACGGAACCACCATCGTTTGCGTGCGCCGCGAGACGCCGCAAGGTGTGCAAGTCGCCATTGGCGGTGACGGCCAGGTCACCCTGGGCAACATCGTCGTCAAGGGCACAGCCCGCAAGGTGCGCAAGCTCTACAACGACCAGGTGCTGGCCGGGTTTGCCGGTGCCACCGCCGACGCCTTCACCTTGTTCGAGCGCTTCGAAGCCAAGCTCGAAAAACACCAGGGCCACCTGGTGCGTGCGGCGATCGAACTCACCAAGGAGTGGCGCACCGACCGCGTGCTGCGCCGCCTGGAAGCCATGCTCGCCGTGGGCGACCGCACGGCGGCGCTGATCATCACCGGCAATGGCGACGTGCTCGAACCCGAGCACGGCATCGTGGCCATCGGCTCCGGCGGTGCCTATGCGCAGGCCGCGGCCAAGGCCCTGATCGACCACACCGAGCTGAGCGCCGAAGACGTGGTGCGCAAGTCGCTCGCCATCGCCGGTGAGCTGTGCATCTACACCAACATGAACCACACCGTGGAAGTGCTCTGATCCCCATGTCGTCCATGACCCCGCAAGAAATCGTCTCCGAGCTGGACCGTTTCATCATCGGCCAGAAGGGCGCCAAGCGCGCCGTGGCCATTGCGCTGCGCAACCGCTGGCGGCGCCAGCATGTCGATGAGAAGCTGCGGCCCGAGATCACGCCCAAGAACATCCTCATGATCGGCCCCACCGGTGTGGGCAAGACCGAAATCGCGCGGCGCCTGGCGCGACTGGCGGACGCACCCTTCATCAAGGTCGAGGCCACGAAATTCACCGAAGTCGGCTACGTGGGCAAGGATGTCGACAGCATCATCCGCGACCTGGCGGAGATCGCCATCAAGCAGACCCGCGAGGTCGAGATGCGCAAGCAGCGCGTGCGGGCCGAGGATGCGGCCGAAGACCGCGTCCTCGACATCCTCATTCCACCTGCGCGGGCCACCGCTGCAGAACCGGCCAGTGCCGTGGCCGCGCCCGAGAGCACCGCGCGCCAAACCTTCCGCAAGAAGCTGCGCGAGGGCCAACTGGACGACCGCGAGATCGAGGTCGACCTGGCCGAGCCGCGCCCGACCATGGAAATCATGGGGCCGGCCGGCATGGAAGACATGGCCGAACAATTGCGTGGCATGTTCAGCCAGATGGGCGCTGGCCGGCGCCAGACGCGCAAGCTCAAGATTGGCGAGGCCATGAAGCTGCTGATCGACGAGGAAGCGGGCAAGCTGGTCAACGAAGAAGAGATCAAGACGCGCGCCCTGCACAACGCCGAGCAGAACGGCATCGTGTTCATCGACGAGATCGACAAGGTGACCTCGCGCAGCGATGGCGGTGGCAGCGGCGAGGTGTCGCGCCAGGGCGTGCAGCGCGATCTGCTGCCGCTGGTGGAAGGCACCTCGGTGACCACCAAGTACGGCATCGTCAAGACCGACCACATCCTGTTCATCGCCAGCGGCGCCTTCCATCTGGCCAAGCCGAGCGACCTGATCCCCGAGCTGCAGGGGCGCTTTCCGATCCGCGTGGAGCTGCAGTCGCTGTCGGTGGACGACTTCGAAGCCATCCTCACGCAGACCCACGCCTCGCTGGTGCGCCAGTACCAGGCGCTGCTGGAAACCGAAGGCGTCACGTTGTCGTTCGCACCCGAAGGCATTCGCCAGCTGGCGCAGATTGCCTGCGACGTGAACGAGCGCACCGAGAACATCGGCGCGCGCCGCCTGGCCACGGTGATGGAGCGTCTGCTCGACGAAGTGAGCTTCGACGCCTCTCGCCTGCAGGGCCAGACCATCACCATCGACGCGGCCTATGTCAACGGCAGGCTGGCCGAACTCAGCCGCAACGAAGACCTCTCGCGCTACATTCTTTGAGGTTTTCCGCCACCGGCGCCCCGCCGGTGGTTTGCACAGGCCCGCCCGCACCCGCTGCGGGCGCCGCGCCACCCGTCGCCTTCCACCTGATCATTTGTACAGCCCTTGCTGCAACAGGGTTTTCAAGCATCACATGCAGTGCATGTTGTAAGTGCTTGCTTTTGCTGCATTTTCGTGCGGCATTTGGCTTCTAAATGTTTCCTAAGTGGTTGATTTCATTGCAAAAATCTGTATTCGGTGACTTGCCGGACTACTTTTTCCTGCTACAGTGGAAAAAAGTGCAATTAAGTGGTGAAAAGTGTCTTTTAAGGCTTGATCGCAGTGTTCCAAGGCGCGTCCTCTCTCAGTCTCGATGCCAAGGGTCGGCTTTCCATGCCGACCCGGCACCGTGACGCCCTGGGCGCGGCACTGACCATCACCAAACACCCCCACGGCTGCCTGATGGTATTTCCGCGCACCGCCTGGGAGCAATTCCGCGAACGCATTGCCAACTTGCCCATGTCGGCCCAGTGGTGGAAGCGCATTTTTCTGGGCAACGCGATGGACGTGGAAATGGATGGTTCGGGCCGCTTGTTGGTTTCGCCGGAACTGCGCGCGGGCGCGGGCATCAGCAAGGACGTGGTGCTGCTCGGCATGGGCGCGCACTTCGAACTGTGGGATGCGCAGGTGTATGCCGCGCAGGAAGCCGAAGCCATGAAGGCCGAGATGCCCGATGTCTTCAAGGACTTTTCTTTCTAAGGCCGGCGGTGCAAAGCGCATGGACCCATCAAACCGTCCTGTTGAACGAGGCTGTGCAGGCCTTGGACATCAACCCGGACGGGCACTACGTCGACGCCACCTTCGGCCGCGGCGGGCATTCGCGCCGGATCCTCGAGCAGCTCTCCCGCAAGGGTCGGTTGACCGTCTTCGACAAAGATCCACTGGCGGTGCAGTCTGCGCAGGAACTGGCGGCCCTCGATGGCCGCTTGTCCATTCGGCACGAAGGCTTCAGCCACCTGGGGGAACTGGGGGGCGCGAGCGCGGATGGGCTTCTGATGGATCTGGGCGTGAGCTCCCCGCAGATCGACGACCCCGAACGGGGTTTTTCTTTTCGCCACGACGGCCCGCTGGACATGCGCATGGACACCACGCGCGGCCAGAGCGTGGCGCAGTGGCTGGAAACGGCAGAAGTCTCAACCCTGGCGGAGGTCATTCGTGACTATGGCGAAGAACGGTTTGCTCAACCGATTGCAAAGGCGATTGATCGTCGCCGACAGGAACGGGGCCCTTTTCGAACCACCGGCGAGCTGGCCGAAGTCGTGGCTGGCGCGGTCAAAACCCGCGAGCCGGGCAAGGACCCTGCAACGCGCACATTTCAGGCTTTTCGGATTTTCATCAACGCCGAGCTTGAAGAGCTGCAACAAGCCCTAGAGGCCAGTCTGAGCGTATTGCGTCCGGGAGGAAAACTGGTGGTGATCAGCTTCCATTCGCTCGAAGACCGCATGGTCAAGCAGTTCATGGCACGCCATTCGCGCGCCGTGGTGGACCGCCGCGTACCCTTTGCCGAACCCGCGCCCATGGCGCTGTGCAGCCTCAAGCGCGTGATGCCTTCGGATGCCGAGGTGCAGGCCAATCCGCGCTCGCGCAGCGCCGTGATGCGCGTGGCCGAACGCACGGAGGCGCCGGTATGAGCGCCGCGCCGGGCCGCCTCAAGCAAGCTCGCGCCCCCTTGGGGGGCCGCGCAGCTCACGAAGTGACAAGCGTGGGGGGGACTCCATGATCCGTCTGAATCTGGCCTTGCTGGCGGCGGTGATCGCCAGTGCCTTCTACCTGGTGCACACGCAGTACGAATCGCGCCGTCTCTACACCGCGCTGGACCGCTCCAAGGCGCAGGCGCACAAGCTGGAGTCGGAGCACGAGCAGTTGCAGGTGCAAAAGCGCGCACAGGCCACGCCCGCGCGCGTGCAAGGCCTGGCATCGCGCCAGTTGCAGATGCGGCCCGTGACGCCGGGCATCACACAGTACGTCACGGTGTTCGAGCCGCAGGCCGCCACCACCGAAGGGGAGCGTTGAGCATGGCACGCAACAGCCGCAGCATCAACTACTCCGCCAGTCCCTTGCTGGCCAGCCGCACCCCGGTGTGGCGCAGCAAGTTCATCGTGGCCGGGTTGGCCGTGGCCTTCGCGGGCCTGGCGGGCCGTGCCGCCTACGTGCAGGTGTTCGGCAACGACTTCTTCCAGCGCCAGGGCGAGGTGCGTTTCGCGCGCACGCTGGAGTTGCCGGCCAACCGCGGTCGCGTGCTCGACCGCAATGGCCTCATCCTCGCCTCCAGCGTGGTGGCGCAGAGCATCTGGGCCATTCCCGAAGACGTGGACCGTTCCGACCCGAAGCTGCGCCAGCTCGCCAAGCTGCTGGAGATGCCGCTGGCCGACCTGCGCAAGCGCCTGGGCGACGACGACAAGACCTTCGTGTGGATCAAGCGCCAGGTGGACGCGCCGGTGGCCAAGGAAATTGCGGCGCTCGGCATCAAGGGCATCTACCAGCGCCGGGAGTACAAGCGCCAATACCCGGAAGGCGAAGCCGCGGCCCATGTGGTGGGCTTCACCAACGTGGAAGACATCGGCCAGGAAGGCGTGGAACTCGCGTTCAACCAGAAGCTCGCAGGCAAGCCGGGCTCGCGCCGCGTGATCAAGGACCGCCTGGGCCGCGTGGTGGAAGACGTGCGCGACGTGGTGCCACCGGTGGACGGCCCGGATCTGCAGCTGTCGATCGACAGCAAGGTGCAGTACTTCGCGTACCAGAAGCTCAAGGACGCGGTGATGCAGCACAAGGCGCGCGCGGGCAGCGTGATCGTGGTCGACACGGTCACGGGCGAAGTGCTCGCGCTGGCCAACTACCCGAGCTACAACCCGAACCGGCGCGTGAACCTCACGGGCGAGCAACTGCGCAACCGCGTGCTCACCGACAGTTTCGAGCCTGGCTCGACCATGAAGCCCTTCATCGTCACCCTGGCGCTGGACAAAGGCCTGGTCACGCCCAACACGCCCATCCACACCGCGCCCGGTCGCATCACCATCGGCGGCTCCACCATCAGCGATTCGCACGCCTACGACGTGCTGACGGTCTCGCAGGTGATCCAGAAGTCGAGCAACGTGGGCACGGTCAAGATGGCCATGCAGATGAGCCCGCGCGAGATGTGGGAAACCTACGCGCAGGCCGGCTTCGGCCAGAAGCCGCAGGTGCCGTTCCCCGGTGCGGTCACGGGTCGTTTGCGTCCCTACAAGACCTGGCGTCCGATCGAGCAGGCCACCATGAGCTATGGCTATGGCCTGTCGGCTTCGCTGTTCCAGATCTCGCAGGCGTACACCATCTTCGCGCACGATGGCGAGCTGATTCCCCTGACCTTGCAGAAGACCGAAGAGCCGGCGCAAGGCGTGCGCGTGTTCAGCGCAAAGAACACCATCGCCGTGCGCCAGATGCTGGGCCTGGCGGCCGGCCCCGGCGGCACCGGCTCGCGCGCGCAGACCATGGGCTACTCCGTGGGCGGCAAGAGCGGCACCGCACACAAGCAAGAGGGCAAGGGCTACGCCAGCAACAAGTACCGCAGCTGGTTCGTCGGCCTGGCGCCGCTGGAGTCGCCGCGCATCGTGGTCGCGGTGATGCTCGACGAGCCCAGCAACGGCCAGTACTTCGGCGGCCTGGTCGCCGCGCCCGTCTTCAGCGAGACGGTGCAGCAGACGCTGCGCATTCTCGGCGTGCAGCCCGACATCAACGTGAAGCCTCAGATCGTCACCGAAGTGGTGGAGGAATCCTTCTGATGCAGGTCATCACCAAGCCCACCGCCGTGGCCGACTGGTTGCATGAACGCGCCGTCGGCGCGTTGCATTGCGACAGCCGCCGTGTGCAGGCGGGCGACGGCTTCGTGGCCTGGCCCGGAGCGGCCACCGATGGGCGCCGCTTCGTGGCGGCCGCGCTGGGTGCGGGCGCCGTGGCGGCGCTGGTAGAGCACGACCGGGTCGAGCCTTATGGGTTCGACGACGAACGCGTGGTGGCGGTGCCGGGCCTGAAGAACCTGGCGGGTGCGATCGCCAGCGAATTCCACGGCACGCCGAGCGCCGAACTCGACATGGTCGCCATCACCGGCACCAACGGCAAGACTTCCACCGCCTGGTGGATGGCGCAACTGCTCTCGGCCTGCCAGAAGCCTTGCGCGGTGGTGGGCACGCTGGGCATGGGCCGTGCGCCGGCGCCCGGTGCCGATGCCCCGTCGCTGGTGCCCACCGGCCTGACCACGCCCGACCCGGTGATGCTGCAGACGGAGCTGCGCCGCTTCGTGCGCGAAGGCCTCAAGGCCTGCGCCATCGAAGCCTCGTCGATCGGTCTGGTGGAAGGCCGGCTCAACGCCACGCAATTGCGCGTGGCGGTGTTCACCAATTTCACGCAGGACCATCTCGATTTCCACGGCAGCATGGAAGCCTACTGGAATGCCAAGGCCGCGCTGTTCGACTGGCCCGGCCTGGCCTGCGCCGTGGTCAACCTCGACGACGTGCGCGGTGTCGGCCTGGCCGCCAAGCTGGCCGCGCGGGGGCTGGGCCTGTGGACCGTGGCGATCGAATCCGCCGACCCGGCTGCGCACCAGCGCATCGCCAAGGCGCGCCTGTTCGCACAGGACCTGGTCTTCACCGACAGCGGCATGGCCTTCCAGGTGGGCGAGCGCGATGCCCAGGGCCGCGTGATGGCCACGCACGCCTTGAGCCTGCCGTTGGTAGGGCGCTACAACGTATCGAACCTGCTGTGCGTGCTGGCCTCGGCGCGCGCCTTGGGCGTGCCGATGGCCGATGCCGTCAGCGCCTGCGCCGCGCTCACGCCGGTGCCTGGCCGCATGGAGCTGGCCGGCGCGGGGCCTGGCCAGCCGCTGGTGCTGGTCGACTATGCGCACACGTCCGACGCGCTGGAGAAGGCCTTGCAGGCGCTGCAACCGCTGGCCCGCAAACGCGGCGGCGCGCTCTGGGTGGTGGTGGGCTGTGGCGGCGACCGCGATGCGCGCAAGCGCCCGATGATGGCCGCAGCCGCCGAGCGCGAAGCCACGCGCACCGTGTTCACCAGCGACAACCCGCGCAGCGAGGACCCGCAGCAGATCCTGCGCCAGATGGTGGCCGGCCTGAGCGCGCCCGATGCGGCCATGGTCGAGCCCGATCGCGCACGCGCCATCGCCCTGGCCGTGGCCCGCGCTGGCGCGCGCGACGTGGTGCTGATCGCCGGCAAGGGCCACGAGGACTACCAGGACGCGCAGGGTGTGAAGAAACCTTTCTCCGATCTGGAACAGGCCCGCCAGGCGCTCGCGCGCCGCGCCGGCAACGGGGTGCACGCATGAAGACCCTGGGCCAGCTGCTGCCGCAACTCACGGGCGCCCGCGTGGTGGGCCAGCCCGACCTGTCTTTCTCCCGCGTGCACACCGACACCCGCAGCCTGCAGCCGGGTGACCTGTTCGTCGCGCTCCAGGGGGAGCGCTTCGACGCGCACGACTTCCTGCCGCAGGCGCAAGCGCAAGGCGCGCTGGCCGCCATCGCCCACCAGGGCCTGGCGCAGGCCGGCCTGCCCGGCGTGGAAGTGCCCGACACGCGCCGCGCGCTGGGCGAGCTCTCGCGCCTGTGGCGCAGCCAGTTCGAGCTGCCGTTGATCGCCGTCACCGGCAGCAACGGCAAGACCACCGTCACGCAGATGATCGCGTCCATCCTGCGCGCTGCCGCGGGCGAGGCCGCGCATGCCACACAAGGCAATTTCAACAACGACATCGGCGTGCCGCTCACGCTGCTGCGCCTGCAGGCGGCGCACCGACTCTCGGTGGTCGAGCTGGGCATGAACCACCCGGGCGAAATCGCCGAGCTCGCCGCACTGGCCCGGCCCACCGTGGCCTTGGTGAACAACGCGCAGCGCGAGCATCTCGAATTCATGGCCACGGTAGAAGCCGTGGCGCGCGAGAACGGCTCGGTGATCCAGGCCCTGGACGAGCAGGGCACGGCGGTGTTCCCGTCCGACGATACCTACACGCCGTTGTGGCACGGGTTCGCCGGCGCGCGCCGCGTGCTGACTTTCAGCGACAGCGACCCCGACGCCGACGTGAAGGCCCTGCGGACCGAGTGGGCCGAGGGCGCCTGGGTGCTGGACCTCGCGTCCCCCCCCGGTGAGGCCACGGTGCGGCTTCGCATCGCCGGCCGCCACAACGTGCGCAATGCGCTGGCCGCCACCGCCTGTGCGCTCGCCGCCGGCGTGGCGCTGGACGCTGTGGTGCGCGGCCTCGACGGCTTCGAGCCGGTCGGTGGACGCTCGCGTGCCCTGGCTGTGCGCGTGGAGGAGCGCAAGCTCACGCTGATCGACGACACCTACAACGCCAACCCCGACTCCGTGCGCGCCGCCATCGACGTGCTCGCCGAGCTGCCCGCGCCGCGCCTGCTGGTGCTGGGCGACATGGGCGAAGTCGGTGAACAGGGAATGGCCTTCCACGAGGAAGTGCTGCGCCACGCGCTGGCGCGTGGCATCGAGGCCGTGCACGTGAGTGGCGACTGGATGCGCCAGGCCAGCGCGGCGCTGCCCCAAGTCGTGCACTGGGCTGAAGTGCCGGCGCTTGCCGGCGCCGTTTGCGCGCTGGTGCGCGACGACCGCCCCATCTTCAAGAGCGTGCTCGTCAAGGGCTCGCGTTTCATGCGCATGGAGCGTGTGGTGCAGGCCCTGCAGGCGCTGGACCCCGCGCACGCCGGCTCGAACAAAAAGGACCCTCTCCATGCTGCTTAGCCTGGCCATGTGGCTGCAAAGCCTCTCACCCGATTTCGGTTTCCTGCGGGTGTTCCAGTACCTCACCTTCCGTGCGGTGATGGCGGCCATGACCGCGCTGCTGGTGGGTCTCGTGGCGGGCCCGTACTTCATCCGCCGGCTCGCCGCCCTCAAGATCGGCCAGCCGATCCGCGAATACGCCATGCAGACCCACCTGAGCAAAGGGGGAACGCCCACCATGGGCGGCGTGTTGATCCTGTTCGCGATCGCGCTGTCCACGCTGCTGTGGTTCGACTTGTCCAACCGCTTCGTCTGGATCGTGCTGCTGGTCACCCTGGGTTTCGGTGCGATCGGCTGGGTGGACGACTGGCGCAAGGTCGTCAAGAAAGACCCCGAGGGCATGCGCTCGCGCGAGAAGTATTTCTGGCAGTCGGTGATCGGCCTGGTGGCCGCGTTCTACCTCGTGTTCGCCGTCTCCGGCACCAGCAACGAACGCGTGTTCGAGCTGTTCGTGGCCTGGATCAGCTCGGGCTTCTCGCTCGACATGCCGCCGCAGGCCGGTCTGCTGGTGCCCTTCTTCAAGGAAATCAGCTACCCGCTGGGCGTGGCCGGCTTCGTGATCATGACCTACCTGGTCATCGTCGGCTCGAGCAACGCGGTGAACCTCACCGACGGCCTGGACGGCCTGGCGATCATGCCGGTGGTCATGGTCGGTTCGGCGCTGGGCGTGTTCTGCTACGTCACCGGCAACTCGGTGTTTGCGAAATACCTGCTGCTGCCGCACATTCCCGGCGCGGGCGAGCTCTTGATCTTCTGCGCCGCGATGGCCGGCGCGGGCCTGGCCTTTCTGTGGTTCAACACCCACCCGGCGCAGGTCTTCATGGGCGACGTGGGCGCGCTCGCGCTCGGTGGCGCGCTGGGCACGATCGCCGTGATCGTGCGCCAGGAAATCGTGCTGGCCATCATGGGTGGCATCTTCGTGGTCGAGGCGCTCTCGGTCATGTTGCAGGTGACCTGGTTCAAATACACCAAGCGCCGCTACGGCACGGGCCGGCGCCTGTTCCAGATGGCGCCGCTGCACCACCACTACGAGAAGAAGGGCTGGAAGGAGACGCAGGTCGTCGTGCGCTTCTGGATCATCACCATGTTGTTGTGCCTGGTCGGCCTGTCGACTTTGAAACTGAGATGAACGAGCAGTCCGTCCTCATCCTCGGTCTGGGCGCCTCCGGCCTGGCCATGGCGCGCTGGTGCGCGCGCCAGGGTGCGCGCGTAACCGTGGCCGACACGCGCGAGGCGCCGCCGCAGCTTGCCGTGCTGCGCACCGAATGCCCCGACGCCCAGTTCGTGGCGGGGCCGTTCGACGACGCCTTGCTGGCGCGCGCCGAATGGAGCCTGATCGCGCGCAGCCCAGGCCTGGCACCCGAGCTGCTGCAGCTGGCGTTTGCCTGGGCGCAGGAACACGGCGTGGCGCTGGTCGGCGAGCTGGATCTGTTCGCGCGTGCCTTGCGCGGGCTGGCGCAGCGCGAGCGCCTGCCGTACCGCCCGAAGGTGCTGGCCATCACCGGCACCAACGGCAAGACCACGGTCACTTCCCTCACGGGCCTGCTGCTGCAACGCGCCGGCTTGAACGTGGCCGTGGCCGGCAACATCGGCCCCAACCTGCTGGACGTGCTGTCCGCCGCGCTGGACCACGAAGCGGTGGCGCAGAAGGCCGACGACGAGCGGGCCGCCGCCGAAGCGCAGGAAAAAGCACAAGCCGAGCAGGCCGAAGCGGCTGCAGCGGCGGCACAGGCTGCCGCGGCCGCAGCGCACCAGGCCGAGGCCCCGGCGCAAGAAGACATCCCCGAACCCGATGCGCAGGCCAGCCTGCTCGATGAGGGCACGTTAAGCGACACCGAAGAAAGCGATGCCGAAGAAGGCGACGCGTTGGAGGTGGCGCCCACGCCCGCCGAAGACGACGACGCGCCGACCCAGCTCGTGCCACCGCCCGTGGAGCCGCCGCAACCCGCGCACCTGCCCCAGGCATGGGTGCTCGAACTCTCCAGCTTCCAGCTCGACCGCACCGCCGGTGGCGACTGGGCCACCGTGCCCACCGCCGCCACCGTGCTCAACCTCACCGAAGACCACCTCGACTGGCACGGCAGCATGGCCGCCTACGCGCAAGCCAAGACGGCGGTGTTCGGCGCGCAGGCGCTCATGCTGCTCAACCGCGACGACCCGCAGGTCTTGGCGATGAAGCCGGGCCTGGTCACGGTGAAGGTGGGCAACCGCAACCGCCAGCAAAGCGCCAGGCCCTGGGTCACGTTCGGGCTGGACGCCCCCACGCGCCCCGGTGACTGGGGCATTGAAACCGTCAACGGCATGAGCTGGCTGGTGCGCGCGCTGGCGCTGGACGAAACGCGCAAGCGTGGCCGCGCGGCCGACGAAGAGGAAGAGCTGTACTTCCAGCGCCTCATGCCCGTGGAAGCCTTGCGCATCCGTGGCCGCCACAACGCCGCCAACGCGCTGGCGGCATTGGCACTGGCAACGTCCACCGGCGCCGCACTCGCGCCCATGCTGCACGGCCTGCGCGAGTACCGCGGCGAGCCGCACCGCGTCGAACCCGTGGGCATCGTCGACGAGGTCGAGTATTTCGACGACAGCAAAGGCACCAACGTGGGCGCCACGCTCGCGGCGGTGAATGGCCTGGGCGTGGACCGCAAGCTGGTGGTCATCCTCGGCGGCGACGGCAAGGGCCAGGACTTCGCGCCTCTGTCCGAGCCGCTGGCGCGTTTCGCCCGCGCCGTCGTGTACATCGGCCGCGATGCGGGCCGCATCCGGGAAGCCGTGGCGGCCGCGCTGGAGCGGGTGTCCGTGCCGCAATTCGACGCCACCACGCTGCCCGAGGCGGTGATTCTCGCGTCGCAGCAGGCCCATGCCGGCGATGCGGTGCTGATGTCGCCCGCCTGCGCCAGCCTGGACATGTTCGACCACTACGAACACCGTGCCCGCGTCTTCGTCGAAGCGGTGAACGAACTGGCCGCCGAGATGGGCAACGGCCTGGAGGGCAGCCTGTGAAGAAGACCGCAACCGCCGCCGCCCAGCGCAACCGCGCACCCTGGGGCCAGCGCGTGCGCTCTGCCCTGGCAGGCCTGATGCCGCGCTGGCCGGGCCGCGACCTGGCGGGCGCGCTCGCCGGTGGCACTTCGCGCGACGACCTGCCGGTGCGCCTGTCCAACCGCACCTACGCCGGCACGCGCAACGTCGCCGTGCGCGAACTCGGCTTTGACCAGCCGCTTCTGTGGGTGGTGGTGTCGTTGCTGGCCTGGGGCCTGGTGATGGTGTATTCGGCCTCCATCGCCTTGCCCGACAACCCGCGCTTTGGCAATTACGCGCAGAGCCATTTCGTGCTGCGCCATGGCATGGCCATGGTGATCGGCGTGGTGGCCGCGATGGTGGCGTTCCAGTTCCCCATGAAGGCCTGGGAGAGGCTTGCGCCCTGGATGTTTGCCGTGGCCCTGGTGCTGCTGGTGCTGGTGCTGGTGCCCTTTATTGGCCTGGCCGTGAATGGCGCGCGGCGCTGGATTCCGCTGGGCATCATGAACTTCCAGCCCTCGGAGCTGGCCAAGCTGGCCGTGGTGATGTACGCCGCCAGCTACATGGTGCGCAAGATGGAAGTGAAGGAACGCTTCTTCAAGGCGGTGGCGCCGATGGCCGTGGCCGTGGGCGTCGTGGGCATGTTGCTGCTGGCCGAGCCGGACATGGGCGCCTTCATGGTGATCGTGGTGATCGCCATGGGCATCCTGTTCCTGGGCGGCGTGAACGCGCGCATGTTCTTCCTGATGGCGCTCGTGGTCGTGGGGGCGTTCGCGCTCATGGTCATGACCAGCGAATTCCGCCGCCAGCGCGTGTTCGCCTATCTGGACCCCTGGAGCGTGGAGCACGCCCTGGGCAAGGGTTATCAGCTCTCGCACTCGCTGATCGCGTTCGGGCGTGGCGAGATCTTCGGCGTGGGCCTGGGGGGCAGCGTGGAGAAGCTGCACTGGCTGCCCGAGGCGCACACCGACTTCCTGCTGGCCGTGATCGGTGAGGAGTTCGGCCTGCTGGGCGTGGTGGTGCTGATCGGCCTGTTCCTGTGGCTCACGCGCCGCATCATGCACATCGGCCGCCAGGCGATCGCGCTCGACCAGGTGTTTGCCGGTCTGGTGGCGCAGGGCATCGGTTTGTGGATGGGCTTCCAGGCCTTCATCAACATCGGCGTGAACCTGGGCGCGTTGCCCACCAAGGGCCTGACCTTGCCCTTGATGAGTTACGGCGGGTCGGCAATTCTGCTCAATCTGGTGGCGCTGGCGATCGTGCTGCGCGTTGACTACGAGAACCGCCAGATGATGAAAGGGGGCCGCGCGTGACCGCCCCTTGCGCTCTCATCATGGCCGGCGGCACCGGCGGCCACATCTTTCCTGGCCTGGCCGTGGCCGAAGCCTTGCGTGAGCGGGGCTGGCGCGTGCATTGGCTGGGCGCGCCCGGCAGCATGGAAAGCCGGCTCGTGCCGCCGCGCGGCTTCGCGCTGGAGACCATCGATTTCGGCGGCGTGCGCGGCAAGGGTCTGGTCACGCTGGCCCTGCTGCCGCTGCGTCTGCTGCGCGCCTTCTGGCAGTCGCTGCAAGTGGTGCGGCGGGTCAAGCCTGACGTGGTGGTGGGTCTGGGCGGCTACATCACCTTCCCGGGCGGCATGATGGGTGTGCTCGCCGGCAAGCCGCTGGTGCTGCACGAACAGAACTCCATCGCAGGCATGGCCAACCGCGTGCTGGCCGGTGTGGCCGATCGGGTGTTCACCGCCTTCCCTAACGTGTTCAAGAAGGCCCAGTGGGTCGGCAACCCGCTGCGCGCGGCCTTCCTGCAACAGCCCGCGCCGGCCGAGCGTTTTGCCGGCCGCAGCGGCCCGTTGCGCCTGCTGGTGGTGGGCGGCAGCCTGGGCGCCAAGGCGCTCAACGACGTGGTGCCGCTGGCGCTGGCCCTGCTGCCCAAGGTGCAGCAGCCCCAGGTTACCCACCAGAGCGGCGAGAAACAGATCGACGCGCTGCGCGCCAACTATGTGGCCGCCGGCATCCAGGCCGAGCTCACGCCCTTCATCGACGACACCGCGAAAGCCTTTGCCGAGGCCGACCTCATCGTCTGCCGCAGTGGCGCGAGCACCGTCACCGAAATCGCCGCCCTGGGCGCGGCCGCGCTGTTCGTGCCGTTCCCCGCCGCGGTGGACGACCACCAGACCACCAACGCCCGCTTCCTCGTCGACGCCGGCGCGGCCTGGCTCATGCCTCAGGCCGAACTCACCCCCCAGCGGCTCGCCCAGATCCTGCAGACCGTGCAGCGCGAGCAGTTGCTGGCCATGGCCGAGAAGGCCCATGCCTTGAAAAAAACCGAAGCCGTGGCGGCCGTCGTGGCCGCGTGCGAGCAACTTGCGAAAGTTCCGACAGCATGAAGCACGCCATCCGACACATCCACTTCGTGGGCATTGGCGGTGCCGGCATGAGCGGCATCGCAGAGGTGCTGCTCAACCAGGGTTACCGCATCACTGGCAGCGACCTGGGCGAGAGCACCGCCACGCGCCGCCTGGTGGCCATGGGCGCCGAGGTGTTCGTGGGCCACGATGCCGCCTACATCGAAGGGGCCGACGCCATCGTCACCTCGACCGCCGTGAAGGCCGACAACCCCGAGGTGGCGGCGGCCCACGCCAAGCTGATTCCGGTCGTGCCGCGCGCCGTGATGCTCGCCGAGCTGATGCGCATGAAGAAAGGCGTGGCCATTGCTGGCACGCATGGCAAGACCACCACCACCAGCCTGGTGGCCAGCGTGCTGGCCGCCGCCGGCATGGACCCGACCTTCGTGATCGGTGGCCGGCTCAACAGCGCCGGCGCCAACGCGCAGCTGGGCGCGGGCGAGTACATCGTGGTCGAGGCCGACGAGTCCGACGCCTCGTTCCTCAACCTGCTGCCAGTGCTCTCCGTCGTGACCAACATCGACGCCGACCACATGGACACCTACGGCCACGATTTCGGCAAGCTCAAGTCGGCCTTCGTGGACTTCCTGCACAAGATGCCGTTCTACGGCGCGGCCGTGGTGTGCGTGGACGACGCCGCGATCCGCGAGATCCTGCCGCAGATCGCGCGCCCCATCACCAGCTACGGCTTCTCCGAAGACGCGCAGGTGCGCGCCATCGATGTGCGCTCGGTCGGCACGCAGATGCACTTCACCGTGCAGCGCCGCAACGGCGTGGAGCTGCCCGACCTGCCGGTGGTGCTCAACCTGCCCGGCAGGCACAACGTGCTCAACGCACTGGCCGCCATCGGTATCGCGGTGGAGTTGAACGTGCCCGATGCCGCTGTGCAACAGGCGCTGGCCGAGTTCAAGGGCGTGGGCCGGCGCTTCCAGTCGTACGGCGAAGCCCGCCTGGCCGATGGCAGCGGCCGCATCACCGTGGTCGACGACTACGGCCACCACCCGGTGGAAATGGCGGCCACGCTGGCGGCCGCGCGTGGCGCCTTCCCGGGTCGGCGTCTGGTGCTGGCGTTCCAGCCGCACCGCTACACCCGCACGCGCGATTGCTTCGAAGACTTCGTCAAGGTGATCGGCCAGGCCGACGCGGTGCTGCTGGCCGAGGTGTATGCCGCGGGTGAAGCCCCCATCGTCGCAGCCGACGGCCGTTCGCTGGCGCGTGCCCTGCGCGTGGCCGGCAAGCTCGAACCCGTGTTCATCGACGACATCGCCACCATGCCGCAGGCTGTGCTCGACAACGCGCGCGATGGTGATGTGGTGCTCTGCATGGGCGCGGGCACGGTGGGTGCGGTGGCCGGTCGTGTGATCGAGCTGGCGCAAGGGACGGCAGCATGAATGCAATGGAGATGAAGAAGGTGGATGTGAAATCGCTCGGCAAAGTGGCCGTGCTCATGGGTGGCCGTTCCGCCGAACGCGAGGTCTCGCTGATGTCGGGCAACGGCGTGCTGGCCGCGCTGCGCTCCAAAGGCGTTGACGCCCATGCCTTCGACCCGGCAGAGCGGGTCATGGACGAACTCCAGCGCGAAGGCTTCCAGCGCTGCTTCATCGCGCTGCATGGCCGGTTCGGCGAAGACGGCACGGTGCAGGGTGCGCTGGAGCTCCTGGGCATCCCATACACCGGGCCCGGCGTCATGGCCTCGAGCGTGGCCATGGACAAGCTCATGACCAAGCGCATCTGGCTCGCCGAAGACCTGGCCACGCCGGCCTGGCGGCAGGTGCGCAGCGCCGGGGAAACGGTGGCCGCGTTCAAGGCCCTGGGCTCGCCCATGATCGTGAAGCCAGTGCGCGAAGGCTCCACCATCGGCCTGACCAAGGTGGTGAGCGAAGACCAATGCGCGGCAGCCTACGAACTCGCCGCCGGACAGGACCCGCTGGTGATGTGCGAGCAGTTCATCGCCGGCGACGAGGTGACCTGCCCGGTGCTGGGCACGGGCGAGCAGGCGAGGGCGCTGCCGGTGATCCGCATCGTCGCGCCCGATGGCAACTACGACTACCAGAACAAGTACTTCAACGACGACACGAAGTACCTCGTGCCCTGCGGCCTGCCCGAGGGCGAAGAGGCCGCCATCCAGGCACTGGTGCTCCAGGCCTACCGCACGCTCGACTGCCGCGGCTGGTCGCGCGCCGACGTGATGATCGACGCGAAGACCCGCAAGCCCTGGTTGCTTGAGATCAACACCTCGCCCGGCATGACCGGCCATTCGCTCGTGCCGATGTCGGCCAAGGCGGCGGGCCTGTCGTACGAAGACCTGTGCGTGCAACTGTTGGCCAGCGCGGCGCTGGACCACAAGGCCGCCTGAGCCACGGAACAACGACATGGCCAGCACCGAACTGCCCCTGGACGTCAAACTCATGACCGTGGTCACGCACGTGCTGGTCGTGGTGTTTGCCGTGCTCAGCCTGGGCCTGTTCACGACCTGGCTGGTGCGCCACCCGATCTGGTCGGTGAAGGCCATGTCGGTGCATGGCGACGTGTCGCACCAGAGCGCCGTGACCTTGCGCGCGCAGCTGTCGTCGCAGATGCGCACGCGGCTGACCGGCAGCTTCCTCACCGTGGACCTGCAGCAGGTGCGCCAGCTGTTCGAGTCCGTGCCCTGGGTGCGCAAGGCCGTGGTGCAGCGCGAATTCCCGAACCGCCTGCGCGTGACGCTCGAAGAGCACCAGGCCGTGGCCTGGTGGGGCCAGTCGGGATCGGGCCAGTTGGTCAACCAGCTCGGCGAGGTGTTCGACGCCAGCCCCGACGACGGTGATGGTTTGCCGGAGCTGGCGGGCCCGGGCGAGAAATCGGCCGAGGTGTGGTCGCTGTACCAGGTGTTGGCCGGCGAATTCAAGCGGCTCGACCTGGAGCTCGAACGTCTCGAACTCACCGAACACGGCACCTGGCGCGCCGCGCTCGACAGTGGCGCGCGCATCGAGCTCGGCCGTGGCACGCCAGACGAACTGCTGGCGCGCACGCGCCGCTTCACCGGCACGTTGTCCCAGCTCACCGAACGCTATGCGGGTGCGGTGCAGTCCGTGGACTTGCGCTACCCCAATGGTTACGCCCTGCGCTTGCGCGGCGTGACCACCGTCATCGACACGCCGCCCGGCGCAACGCATCCCCGTACACAACCCCGTAGGTAAGCAAGAAGCACATCATGGCCAAGGAATACAAGGATTTGGTGGTCGGACTCGACATCGGCACAGCCAAGATCATGGTGGTGGTCGCCGAGGTCCAGGCCAACGGCGACCTCAAGCTCGCCGGCCTGGGCGTGTCGGCCAGCCATGGCTTGAAGCGGGGCGTGGTGGTCAACATCGACGCGACGGTGCAGAGCATCCAGCAAGCGCTGAAAGAGGCCGAGCTGATGGCCGACTGCCGCATCGCGCGCGTGTACACCGGCATCACGGGCAGCCACATCCGCGGCATCAACTCCAGCGGCATGGTGGCCATCAAGGACCGCGAAGTGACGGCTGCAGACGTGGCGCGCGTGATCGAAACGGCCAAGGCGATCAACATCTCGACCGACCAGCGCCTCTTGCTGGTGGAGCCGCAGGAGTTCGTGATCGACGGACACGAGGTGAAGGAGCCGATCGGCATGAGCGGCATCCGCCTCGAAGCCAAGGTGCACATCGTGACCGGCGCGCAGAGCGCGGCGGAGAACATCATCAAGTGCGTGCGCCGCTGCGGCCTCGAAGTGGACCAGCTCATGCTCAACCCGCTGGCCTCGAGCCAGGCGATCCTGACCGACGACGAGAAGGAACTGGGCGTGGCGCTGGTCGACATCGGCGCGGGCACGACCGATGTGGCGATCTTCTCGGGCGGCGCGATCCGCCACACGGCGGTGATCCCGATCGCGGGCGATCTGATCACCAGCGACATCGCCATGGCCCTGCGCACGCCCACGAAGGACGCCGAGGACATCAAGGTGGAGAGCGGCTGCGCCAAGCAGTTGCTGGCCGACCCGGACACGCAGGTGGAAGTGCCCGGCCTGGGCGACCGTGGCCCGCGCATGCTCAGCCGCCAGGCACTGGCGGGTGTGATCGAGCCGCGCGTGGAGGAGATCTTCTCGCTGGTGCAGCAGGTGGTGCGCGATTCCGGCCACGAGGAAATGCTGTCCTCGGGCATCGTGCTCACCGGTGGCAGCGCGGTCATGCCCGGCATGGTGGAGTTGGGCGAAGACATCTTCCTCAAGCCGGTGCGCCGCGGCATTCCGAACTACCACAGCGCCTTGTCCGACATGGTCGCGCAGACGCGCGCGGCGACCGTGATGGGGCTGCTGGAAGAGGCGCGCCTGGCGCGCGTGCGCGGACACAAGGTGGCGCAGAAAGCGGGCTCGATGCAAGGCGCGGTCGAGCGGGTCAAAAACTGGTTCCTGGGGACGTTCTGATGAAACACGCTCGCTACCACGCTCTGCGTTTTTCCCTGGGTCGATGTCGACGACGACGAGGCCGGTGTGCCGAACACACCGGACCCCCCGGATGACCGAACCTGAAACCCGAATGAACTTCTCGCATACCGCCGCATCCAGGCAACAGACACAGAACAGGAGCATCACATGAGCATCGAAATGATCGAAGTTGAAGAATTCAACCAAGGCACCCAGATCAAGGTCATCGGCGTGGGCGGTGGCGGCGGCAATGCCGTCGAGCACATGATTTCGCGCAGCGTGCAGGGCGTCGAATTCATCTGTGCCAACACCGACGCGCAGTCGCTCACGCGCAGCGCCGCGCACAAGACGATCCAATTGGGCACGACGGGCCTGGGCGCAGGCAGCAAGCCCGAGAAGGGCCGTGACGCGGCCGAGGTGGCGGTGGATGACATCCGCGAAGCCATTGCAGGCGCGCACATGCTGTTCATCACCGCCGGCATGGGCGGTGGCACCGGCACCGGTGCTGCGCCGGTGATCGCGCGCGTGGCCAAGGAAATGGGCATCCTCACCGTGGGCGTGGTCACCAAGCCCTTCGATTGGGAAGGTGGCCGCCGCATGACCAACGCCGACAACGGCCTGGCCGAGCTCGAAGCCAACGTGGACTCGCTGATCGTGGTGCTCAACGAGAAGCTGCTCGAAGTGCTGGGCGATGACGTAACGCAGGACGAGGCCTTCGCCCATGCCAATGACGTGCTCAAGAACGCCGTGGGCGGCATCGCCGAGATCATCAACGAATACGGCAACGTGAACGTTGACTTCGAAGACGTGCGCACCGTGATGGGCGAGCCCGGCAAGGCCATGATGGGCACCGCGGTGGCCGCGGGTCCGGACCGCGCGCGCATCGCGGCCGAGCAGGCCGTGGCCTGCCCGTTGCTCGAAGGCATCGACCTGTCGGGCGCCAAGGGCGTGCTGGTGCTGGTGACGGCCGCCAAGGGTTCGCTCAAGCTGTCGGAATCGAAGCTGGCGATGAACACCATCCGCGCCTACGCTTCGCCCGAAGCGCACGTGATCTACGGCGCGGCCTACGACGATGCGCTGGGCGACGAAATGCGCGTGACCGTGGTGGCCACGGGCCTGTCGCGCCAGGGTCAGCAGCGCCGCACGGCGCCCCCGCTGCAAGTGCTGCGCACCGGTACCGATAACGTGCCGTTCAATGTGCCGACGATGAACGCCGCCGTGGGTGGCCCGGGTGCCGCGCAGCCGGACTACAACTCCATGGCCGTGCCCAGCGTGTGGCGCACGAACCGCACGCAGGCCGCGGCCAAGGTCGATGCGCTGGCTTCGGGTGGCATGGACGATTTCGAGATCCCTGCCTTTCTGCGCAAGCAAGCCGATTGATCTCGTTGGGTTGGTCCTGGTGTTTGCTGGCCTGCACCTCGCGGGCTCGCGGACGCCGGGCGCTCTGCTCCGCGGGTGTCCCCCGCCGCCGGGAGGGCGGCTCCTCCTTTACCCCGCTGCGCAGAACGCCCAGCGCCCGCGATCCGAGAGCGGGTTGGTGGTCCTACATTGAGTGCTACACGTAGGTCGGCGGTGATCGGGGTGTCCGGCGCAGCGGGGTAAAGGAGGAGCCCGGGGCGTAGCCCCGGGCGGGGGACACCCGCGGAGCCGGGCACCCCGGTCGCCGCTGACCGTTGCAGCCGGAGAAAAATCAGAAGCAGGCGGAGAGAGAAAAAAACCTCCCTATCAAGGCCATCACCTTTCTTAACCATGTTCTGGCGGCGCGAAAACTACAATTCCGGGATGCTTGCGCAACGCACCCTCAAATCCCTGACCAAGGCGGTCGGTGTCGGCCTGCACAGCGGTCAGCGGGTGGAGTTGACCCTGCGCCCCGCCGCGCCCGACACCGGCATCGTGTTCCGCCGCGTGGACCTGCCCCAGCCGGTCGAGATTCCCGTCAACGCCATGGCCGTGTCCGACACGCGTCTGGCCTCCACCATCTCCAACGGTGGCGTTAAGGTCCACACCATCGAGCACCTCATGAGTGCCTGCGCCGGGCTCGGGTTGGACAACCTCTACGTCGACATCACCGCCGAAGAAGTCCCCATCCTCGATGGCTCGTCGGCCTCCTTCGTCTACCTGCTGCAAAGTGCCGGCATCGTGATGCAGAACGCGCCCAAGCAGTTCATCCGCGTCACCCAGCCGGTGGAAGTGCGCGAAGGCGAAGGCCGCTCCTTGAAGTGGGCGCGGCTCGACCCCTTCCATGGCTACAAGCTCGCGTTCGAAATCGAGTTCGACCACCCGGCCGTGAACTCCACCGGACAACGCGTGGAGTTCGATTTTGGCAGCGGCCAGTACGCGCGCGAAATCGCCCGCGCCCGCACCTTCGGCTTCACCCGCGACGTGGAAATGATGCGCTCCAACGGCCTGGCCATGGGCGGCGGACTGGACAACGCCATCGTGATGGACGACGTGAAAGTGCTCAACGCCGATGGCCTGCGCTACCAGGACGAGTTCGTCAAACACAAGATCCTCGACGCCATGGGCGACCTCTACATCGTGGGCAAACCCCTGCTGGCCGCCTACAGCGCGTTTCGCAGCGGCCACGCCATGAACAACCAGCTGTTGCGCGCCTTGCTGGAGCACCCCGAGCGTTACGAAGTGGTCAGCTTCGCGCACGACCGCGAAGCGCCCAGCGGCTTCGCCCAACTCGCGCCGGCCTGGTAAGCGCGCCCATGCTGCTGTTCCGCTGGACCGTCATGCTGCTGCTGCTCGCAGCGGGCGTGTGCTTCGCGTTCTACATCGGCACCGGGCAGAAGCGCTACCGGCAATGGGGCATCGTGATCCTGAAATGGACCGTGATCGCCGCGCTCGGCTTCTTCGGCGTGCTGATTCTCGAGCGGCTGCTTTAGTGTGGCGTTGCGTGTAGCGCCACCCCTCTCTGCCTTCGTCAGCGCTCGCCGTCCGACACCGGCCGCACGAACGCGCTGAAGAGTTGCACCTCGGCGGTGTGGATCAAGCCGATCTTCATTTCCACCTCCATTTCATGGCCGTCGCGGTGCACCACCGTGCGGCGCATGCGTTGGCCCGTGAACGGCGCCTTGCCGGTGGTCAAAAAGCCGGCCAGCGCCTGCACGAACGGGGTCTGGAAACGCTCGGGCAATACGATGTCGGCCAGCGATTCGCCCAGCACCTCGTGCCGCTTCCAGCCCAACAACTTCTCGGCCTCGGCGTTCCAGTCGGTGATGAGGCCTTCGAAGTCCATGCCGATGAAGGCTTCCTGCGCCGCGTCGATCACGGTCTGCACGCGCTCCTCGTTGGCGCGCACGTCGTCCAGGGCCTCGCGCAACTCCGCCGTGCGCTCGCTCACGCGCCGCTCCAGCGCGGCGTAGCTGTGGCGCAACTCGGACTCTTGCGTTTGCAGGCTCTTGACCAGGGAGTTGAAAGCATTGCCCAGCAATACCACCTCCCGGTAGCTCGCAGTGGTGGGCGCCTTCACCGCATAGCCTGCCTCGATGCCGCGCGCCACGTCGGTCAGGTCGAGCAAGGGGCGGGTGATCAACCGCGCCAGCCACCAGCCGATCAGGGAGAACAGCAGGGCCGCGATCAGGCCGCCGATCAACATCTGGCGGTGCAACTGGTTGACGGGTCCGTAGGCGTCTTCCTGCGTCTGCCGCACCAGCACCCGCCACTGCAGCCCGGGGTAGACGTCGTAGCCGCTGTCCCGGCTGTATCCCACCACGTAGGTCTTGCCATCGGGCCAGACCTCCGTCGAGTGCCCGGTCTCGCCCCGGCCCGCGGCTTCCAGGCTGGGCACTTGCAGTGTCTTGCCCTGCACGTCGGCCGGGCCGAGCAGCACCGTGCCGTTGGAGGAGACGATCAGCATGTCCACCGTGCGGTGCCGGTTCACAGGCGCGAAGATGGCCTGCTGGATATCGGTGGCCCAGTTCCACGACAGGTGCACCCCCACGGCACCCGTGGTCGCGCCCGTGGCATCGGTGAGCGCAAAAGCGATGTCGACAAAACGCAAAGGCTCGCCGCCGCCCGGTGTGCCGAGCAGTTGCGCGAGCAGCACCGCGTCGTGCACGTCGCCCATGGCCTTGTCCGCCATCGCGTTGCGGAACCACGGGCGCGAGGACACGTCCACGCCTTCGAGCATGCCGCGCGTGGCGGTGCGCACGACGCCGGCGGTATCGGTCACACCGATCCACGCGTAGTACGGATAGCTCTTCTGCACCTCGTCGATGGCTTGCCGCACCGCCACCGGGTCGGTCACGCCCTGCAACCGCTGGGCGATCAGGCGCACCTCGCGGTAGCGCTCGAACATTGCGCGGTCCAGGCGGCTGGTGGTCTGTTGTGCCAACACGCCCAGGGTACCGGCAATGCCGGCGCGCACCTGGGTGCTGGCCATGCGGTCGCTGAGCAGCGTGAGACTCACGGTGAGCAGCAGCGAGAGCGCGGTGAAGGCCAGGGCCAGCCAGGCCCCCAGGCTGAGTCGGCGCATGCGGTTCGGCTCCTGCATCGTCAGTAGATCCGGCCTGCCTTGTAGCTGGCGTGTGTGCGGGCGTTCTGTGCCGCCACCTTGCCGATGGCCTGCAGCGTGCGGTGGACCTGCGCGTGTGTGATGGCCAGGCCGAGCGCATCGGCCGCGTCCTTGCCAGGCAGGCCGGGCAGGCGCAGCAGCCGCTTGACCATCTCCTGCATCTGCGGCTTGCCCGCCCGGCCGCTGCCGGCTACCGCCTTCTTCAACTGCAGCGCGGTGTATTCGGCCACTTCCAGCTGGTTGGCCACCAGCGCGGTGAGACAGGCGCCGCGCGCCTGACCGAGCAGCAGGGTGGCCTGCGGGTTCACGTTGACGAACACGATCTCGCAAGCCGAGACCTCGGGCTGGTAACGCGCCACCACTTCGCTGATGCCATCGAACAGCACCTTCAAGCGCCCAGGCAGCAGCGCGCCGTCCTTGGGGCTGGTCTGGATGGTGCCGCTGGCCACGTAATGCAAGGCCGCGCCTTCGGCGTCGATCACGCCAAAACCGGTGCATTGCAGACCGGGGTCGATGCCGAGAATTCTCATGCGGACACTTTACAGATCGAACGCCCAACGCACCGAATGGAAAAACACCGGCGCCGCGAAACACAGGGCATCCACGCGGTCGAGCAGGCCGCTGGTGCCGGTCACCGAACGGCCCGCGAGGCCCCAATGCGTGACGCCGCGGTCGCGCTTGATGGCCTTCATGACGAGATGGCCGAAGCTGCCCGCGGCGCACGCCACCAGCGCCATCGCCAGCGCGGGCAGCGGCTTGAAGGGCGTGAAGCCCGCGAGCAGCGCGCCCAGCACGCCCCCGGCGGCCAGGCCCAGCGCCCAACTGCGCCAATGAAAACCGTCGCTGATGGCCGGGGCCACCGGGCGGCGCAGGCCCCGCGCAGCGATGTGCTGCACCAGCATGCAGGTCTGCACCACCAGCACCAGGAAGAACACCAGGAAGGCGGTCTTGCCGGCGAAGTCCTTGAAGTGCAGCAGCAGCAAGGCGGGCACATGGCTCATGCCATAGACACAAACCATGATGCCCCATTGCAGCTTCGCATTGCGCTCCAGGAAGCGCTGCGGGTCGTTGCCCAGAGCGCTGACCACGGGGAGGGCGAGGAACACGTAGACCGGGATGAAAACCGTGAAAAGGTCGAAGAGTTCCATCCACACCAGCGCGTATTGCACCGGCAACACCACGAAGAAGGCCAGCACCAGGCTGCGGTGGTCGCTGCGGCGCGTGGGCGAAAGGCTGATGAATTCGCGCAGGATGAAGAAGGAGACCACACCGAACAGGACCAGCGCCGCGTGGTCACCGGCGGCCCAGCCGACCCAGAACACCACGGTCATGATCCACGAGCTGCGCAACAGCGCCTGGTTGTCCTGCAGGTGCAGGGCGCGCACGTCCGAGAGGTCGTCGGGGTCGCTGCCATCGGAGAGCCGGCGTTCGCGCAGCGAGAGCAGCACGCTCACGCCGGTGGCGATCAGCAGCAGGCCGAACAGCACGACGAACACCAGGCTGACCTGCTGGTCGGGGGTGAGGTTTCGAAGAAAGGATCCCATCAGACTTCTCGCAGCGCCATCACGGCTTCGCGCGCGCGTTTCAGGAAATCGGCACGCGGTTCGTCCACGCCGAGCTGGACGGGCTCGCCGAACGTGACCGAACACAGCACCGGCACCGGTACCACTTCGCCCTTGGGAATGACGCGCTGCACGTTGTGGATCCAGGCCGGGACGAGCACCACGTCGGGGAAACGCAGCGCCAGGTTGTACAGACCCGACTTGAACGCCTGCGGGTCTTCCTCGTGGCCGCGCGTGCCTTCGGGGAACAGGATGAGCGAGTCGCCGTTTTCCAGCGCCTGGATCAAGGGCGCGAGCGGGTCTTCGTCGCCCTTGCGCTCGCGCTCGACGTACACGGCGTTGAAGACCTCGGTGGTGATCCAGCGCTTGAAGTTCGATGCGGTCCAGTAGTCCTTGGCCGCGATCGGACGCGTGATGCTGCGCAGTTCCAGGGGCAGCGCCGCCCACATCAGCACCAGGTCGGCATGGCTCTGGTGGTTGGCGAAGTAGATGCGCTGCTCGGCCTTGGGCGGGCAGCCGTGCCAGCGCGCCTGCGCGCCGGTGAGCAGGCGCACCAGGCCCAGGAGAAACAGGCTCATGGCCTTGGCGCGAAGGTTCATGGGAGCTGTACTCCGCCCATGCGGGCCACGATGGTGCCGGTGCGGCGTGCGAGATAGGCCGAACCCTGGCGTGTTTCGAAGAACTTGGGCGACGGCAGCATCACCGCCAGGCGCGCGGCCTCGTGGGCGTTGAGCTTGCTCGCCGGCTTGTTGAAGTAACGCTGCGCGGCGGCCTCGGCACCGAAGATGCCTTCGCCCCACTCGACGCTGTTGAGGTAGATCTCCAGGATGCGGCGCTTGTCCAGCAGCAGTTCGAGTGCCACGGTGAGCATCAGCTCCTGGCCTTTGCGCAGGAACTGGCGTTCGCCCGACAGCAGCAGGTTCTTGGCGAGTTGCTGGGTGATGGTGGAGCCGCCCACGATCTTGGGTTCGCGCACGGGCCGATTGGGTTGGCTGGCGGCGCGCTTCTCGGCCTGCTGCTGGCGGCGTTCGTTCTTCTGCCACGCGCCCTCGATGGCTTCCCATTCCACGCCCGCGTGGTCGTTGAAGCCCGCGTCCTCGGAGGCGATGACCGCGCGCTTGAGGTGCGGGCTGATCTGCGCGCCATCGACCCATTCGTGCGACCAGCGCCAGCGCTTGTCGCCCGCCAAGCTCGCGCCGGCGATGCGCCAGGCTTCGGAGCGCATGAAGGTGGTGCTGACCGGGTCGATCGCCACCATGACCGCGATGCGCGCGACGAAGAACAGCTGCAGCGCCAGACCGGCGAGGATCAACCACAACAACCAGCGTCCGAGGGATTTCATCTACTGCCCGGACAGTTGGGTCTGCAGCACTTCGTCTCGCGTAAAGCGAAAGCGCGACACCACCACGATCTGGTCGGCCTGGCGGCGCATGGCGTCGCTGAATCTGCCGAAGGACAGGCTGCGCACGATGGCCTGGGCGCGGCGGTCGAGCAAGGCGGTGCCCGAGGCTTGCACCACCTCGGTGTCCAGCACCGCGCCGGTGTGGTTCACGGTGATGGTCATGGTGAGTTCGCCGTAGAGCTTGCGGCCGCCCACTTCGGGGAAGTTGCTGGTGCCGCGGTCTTCGATCTTGCGGCGCAGCTCGTCGTAGTAGATGGCGTAGACCGCCTCGCGCGTGGCCGGGCTGATGTAGCGCTTTTTCGGGCGGGCGTTTTCTTCGTTGATGCGCTTTTCGATCTCGGCCAGGATCTTCACCAGTGCGCGGCGTTTCTGTTCGCGCTCGGCCTGCTCGGCCGTGGGGTTGAGGGCCTCCGGATCGGGCGGCGGCATCTTGGCGAGTTCGTTGCGCACCTGGGCCAGCAAGCGGTTCTGTTGCTCGCGCAGCATTTCGACGGTGCGCTGGTCTTCTTCGTGGGCATCGCCCATGCGCGCCACCATGCTCGGCGGCAGAGGGGAGGTGGCGCGGCCGTGTTCGCGGTCGCCACCGCCGGCCAGGGAGGCTTGGGCGATCGCGGTGGCCTTGTCGGGGCGCTCGTCGCTGCGGGCGTTGACCAGGATCACTTCCAGCGGCGTGTCCTGGAACACGCGGTTGAAGCGCTCGGGGTCCACGAAGCGCACGGTAAGGATCGCGGCGTGCACGGCGATCGAGACGCCCAACGCGATTTGCAGCGTGCTCAGCTTCTTGAAAAAGGACAGGGCAGACGACATCAGGCGGGCATTATCCGTGCTGGCCGCCGGCCTCGCTTCAGACCCCTGCCGGATCGGGCGTCTGGGCCGCCTGGGCGGTGGCTTCGCCCTGCGGCTCGTCGACGTCGATGGCCAGGGCCAAGGGCGCGCCCAGGTCCTCGTCTTCGGTGTCCCCTTCCTCGGTGGCATCGGCGTTTTCGAGGGCCAGGTCCAGCCGCTCGGTGACCGTGCCATGGAGGTCGAGCGTGATGTCGTCGATCTCGCCCAGCTTCACGCGCAGGTGCGCGCCGCGCGGCAGGCCTTCGGCGCCCAGTACCGGCAGCACCAGCGGCAGGGTGTCGGCGCGCACCAGGTTGTCCTTGATCAGCGTGGCGGTGAGTTCGGTGATGCCTTCCTGGCGCAGGTAGCGCAGCGTCCAGTAGCGCTCCATGCCGTTCTGGAAGCCGTTGTAGGCGCTGTAGGCAGCGTCGAACGCGCCGATGACGCCGAACAGGTTGGCGTCCTTGGGCTTGAACGGCGCGGCTAGCGCGGCGGTCTTGCCGTGGCGCGCGCAGGCGATGATCTGCCACTGGTTGACCAGGTCCACGTAGCGCCGCAAGGGCGAGGTGGCCCAGGCATAGCTCTTGACGCCGATGCCCGCATGCGGCTGCGCCTTGGTGCCCATGCGCACCTTCACGCCCGGCTGCAGGCTGGCCTGGCTGCGGTAGACGCCGGGCACGCCGCATTCGTTGAGCCAGTTACCCCAAGTGCTGTTGGCCAGGATCATGGCCTCGGAGACCATCAGGTCCAGCGGCGCGCCGCGCTTGCGCGTGGTGATGAGCACGCGCTCGTCGCCGGTGGGCTCGTCGCCCGCCACACCTTCGAGGCGGAAGGTGTAGTCGGGGCGGTTGAAGGTTTCCGGCTTGCCGCGCACGATTTCGCGTTGCGTTTTCAGGTGGCGCGCCAAACGCCACAAAAAAGCCAGCGAGGGTTGCAGCGCAGCGATCTCGGGTTTCACATCGGCGGCGGGTGTGCCGTCGAGCCAGGCTTCGGTGATCACCTCGTCGAGCTGGTCGTGGCGCAGGTTGATCGCGATCGGCACGCGCTCCAGCGCGGTGCGGCTGTCGGTGATGGCCAGGGTGGCTTCGTCGAAGGTGACGTAGAGCGACACGGCCGGGCAGTCGCGCCCTTCCATCAGCGTGTAGGCCTGCACCACGTCGTCGGGCAGCATGGTGACCTTGTGGCCCGGCATGTAGACCGTGGACAGGCGCTGGCGCGCCACCTGGTCGACCGCGCCTTCGGGCAACACCGCCAGACCGGGTGCGGCGATGTGGATGCCCAGCGTGACGCTGCCTTGCCCCAGGCCCTGCAGGGAGAGCGCGTCGTCGATCTCGGTGGTGGCGGAGTCGTCGATGGAAAACGCCTGCACCGGAGCCAGGGGCAGCTCGTCGGCGATCACCGGGGCCTGCAGCGGCGGGAAGCCCGTGCCCTTGGGGAACTGGTCGAACAGGAAGCGCTGCCAGTGGAACTGGTAGGCGTTGTGGATCGCACCGGCGTTTTGCAGCAGGTCGAGCGGCGCGGTCTGGCTGGTGCGTGCGGCCTCGACCACAGCCTTGTATTCGGGCGCGTTCTTGTCCGGCCGGAAGAGAATCTTGTAGAGCTGCTGGCGCACCGGCTCGGGGCAGGTGCCGGCGGCGAGTTCGGCGGCCCAGGCCTCGATCTGCGCCTGCACCTGCTTCTTCTTCTCCATAGCGGCCAGTGCCTGGGCCAGGACGTCGGGCGGGGCCTTCTTGTAGCGGCCCTTGCCGGCGCGGCGGAAGTAGTGCGGCGCGCCCTGCAGGCAGATCAGCGCAGCCACCTGCTCGGTGGTGGTGGCGTTGTCGCTGAAATACTCGTGCGCCAGGTCGGCGAAGCCGAATTCGTCTTCGGGGGCGAATTCGTAGGCCAGTTCCAGTTCCATGCTCTCGGCCAGGGCGGTGGCGGCGGGCATGAGCTGGCCCGGGGCGGGCTTGTCGAAGCGCAGCAGGGCGTTGGCGGCCTTGACCTTGACCCGCTTGCCCGAATCGAGCTCGACCTGGAGAGAACTTTCGGCCTCGGAGAGGAGGCGGCCGGTCAACAATTTGCCGGCTTCGTCAAACAGAATGTGCATGGGCGCGATTGTCCCATGGGATGTTTGGCGCGCCTGCCCGGGCCGACCGGCCGTGTGGCCTTGTTTTCAGGCTGGCCCTGGCGGCAGCAGGCGGGCTTTGCGCATGCGGTCGAGCCAGTACAGAACGGCATCTTCGGTGTCGATGCAATCCGCGAACCCGGCCTGACGCAGCTTGATCGGGCTGACGATGCGGTCGTCCGGCGTGGCCTGTCCATAGGCCAGGTTGCGATCGGCGAACTGCCAGGAACTGCCGACCAGGCCGGCCAGCGTCGTGGGCTGCAGGCCATGGCGTTGCACGATGCGGCTCCAGACGTCTTCGTGCCGGGGCATGTCCCGCGCCAGTTCCAGTGGGGCGTCTTCGCCGACGGGCATGCCCAGGTGTGTGGCAATAGAGGGCCAGATGTCTTGCCATACCAGCACGTCGCCGTTGACGACGTTGAAGGTCTCGTTGGCGGCGTTCGGGTGCTGGCCTGCCCATTCCACGGCGCGGGCGATGAGGCGGCTGTCGCTGCAGGCGTTCACATAGCGCCCGCCCCCGGGAAAGGACAGCGGAAGTCCCCGCTCCTGCTGAATGGCCGCGTAGGCGCCGATCGCGGCGATCACGTTCATGGGACTGGCCTGCGCATAGCCCAGCACGATCTGCGGGCGCAGGATGGTGAAAGACCAATCGGCGTGGCGCTGACGCTCGCGCAACAGGTCTTCCTGCTGCCAGTAGAAGATCGGGTGGGGCAGGCGCGGCCAGCGCTCCTTGGCGGGCACGGGCACGCGCCCCACGTGCGAGCCATAGGCCTTGGTACCTTGCAGCAGCGCGACGTGGCGCAGACCGGGCGCGTGCAGGGCCAGCGCATCGAGCAGGTGGCGCAACATGGACCGGTTGACCTCGATCTGCTCGGGGTCGGTCCAGCCGGCGAGCAACTGCGGCTTTTCGTACAGCGCCGCGTACAGCACATGCGTGATGTCCGGCGCGAGGGCCACGGCCTGCTGGCACGCCGCGGCGTCCGTCAGATCGGCGCTCAGGTGGCGCACGCCTTCGCGCGCCGGTGGGGCGCGGCGCGAGAGGGTGACCACGTTCCAGTCGGGCAGGGCGCTGAAGTGTTCGATGGCGGCGTGGCCGACGATGCCGGTGGCGCCCGCGATGAGGAGGGTGTTGGGTTTCATGGTGTATCGGGTAGGCCGCTACGCTAACGTGGCAGCGCCCCGTTCGGAAATGATCTTGGCTGATGGCGGGGATCATTCAAGATGATTGGTGCGCAGGCGCCATGCCCGCTAAGCTGCGCCGCAACGACCGAGAACATTTTGATGGGCAAGACGTGACATCGATCCCCGCACAAGACCGCGCCATCTGGGCCACCTGGTACGACCTCGACGAGAAGGACCGCGACCGCTACCTGGACTGGGCGCACGGCGAGTACCTGCCCCATCTCGCGCGCCAGCCGGCCCACGCCTGGGTCGCGCACTACCGTTACGAGGGCGGCGGTGCGCAGATGAACGACATCAAGCAGAACGTGGTGAGCCATGCCGCGCAGGACGAGGTTGGCCAGGGATCGCAGTACGTGCTGCTGATCGGTGCACCCACGGTGCACACCTTTTTCAACCCCTTCTTCGACGACGTGGCGGTGCCCGCGCGGGACATGCTCGCTCTGCGCCGCGGTGTGCGCACCGTGGCCTTCTCGGAGGAGGCGCGCGTGGATGGCCCCGCGCTGCCGAGCGCCGACGGCCGGGCCGGCCCCGCACCCGCGATCCAGATGGGCACGCTGCGCGCGCGCTCGGTCGACGCCGAGTTCGATCTGATCCGGTGGTACGCCCAGTACCGGCTGCCTTCCATGGCGAAGATGACGGGCTGTGTGCGCACCCGCAAGCTCACGGCCGTGGCGGGCTGGGCGCGGCATGGCATCCTCTACGAGTTCGAATCCTTGCCGATGCGGCTCCAGCACTTCGAGCAAGGACACGAGTCGCTCGCGCTCGACCCCGCGCACTGGACCCACAAGATCACGCGCGCCAGCGTGCACGCGCCGGGGTCGCCCTTCATCGGCGCGCGCATCTGGTCTTCGGCGTGAGGCGGTCGCAGCGCGCTCAGTCGGCCTGAATGCCCACCTCGCGCACGAGCTTGGCCATCTGTTCGTTTTCTTCGCGGATCAGCTTGGCCATCTGCGCCGGGTCGAGGTCCATCGACTCCATGCCATTGGGCAGCCAGCGTTCGCGCAGATCGGGCGCAGCGACCGCCTTGCGGATCTCGGCATTCAGGCGCGCGACCACCTCCCTGGGCGTGCCGGGAGGACCGAACAAGGCGGTCCACGACTGGAAGTTGTAGCCCGTCACGCCGGCTTCGTGCAGCGTGGGCAGATCGGGGTACAGCGGGTTTCGGTTCGCGCCGGTCCAGGCCAATGGCCGCACCTGACCGGTCTTGGTGAACGGAATGACCGCCACCACGCCCTGGATCGCAGTGTCCACTTGTCCGGCGACCAGGTCGCTGGTGGCCTGGGCCATGCCTTTGTAGGGCACGTGCAGCAGCTTCATGCCGGTCATGGCCATGAGCTGTTCCATGGCGGTGTGCTGCACGCTGCCATTGCCGCCGGAGGCATAGGTGTATTTGCCCGGGTTCTTCCGGGCCAGCGCCACGAATTCCTGGAAGGTCTGGGCGGGCACGCTGCGGTTGACGCTGATCACGCTGGGGAAGGACACGATCATGGCGATGGGAACCAGGTCGCGCACCGGGTTGAAGCTGGTGCCTTTCTGCATATGGGGCAGCGTGGTCACGGCCGCGCCGCTCAGCGCGACGAGGTTGTAGCCGTCGGGCGTGGCCTTGATGCCCTGCTGCGCCGCGAGCAGGCCGGCGGCACCGGGCAGGTTGCCGATCACCAGCGGCTGGCCCAGCGCGGCGGCGACTTTCTCGGCCACGTTGCGCACGGCCACGTCCGAGCCCGTGCCGGCTTGCAATCCCACGGTGACGTTGATGGGGCGGCTGGGCCAGGCGGTGGTTTGCGCATGGCCGGGCAGGACTGCCGCGAGCAGACTGGCCAGGCCGATGCACTGGAGCGAGCGGCGCGTGAGGGTGTTCATGGGGTTCATGGGGGTCATGGGGTTCATGCCTGCTCTGCGGTGTGGCTGGCCTTGGCCGCTGCGGCCTTGGCAGCCCACCCACTGCCCGGTTCGTTGAGGATGGCGCTGAAGCGCGCCATGGCATGGGCGCCTTTGGGCCAGCCGGCGTAGAAACCGACCTGAATGATCAGCTCTCGCATTTCCTCTTCGGTGATGCCCAGGTTGTGCGCATGGCGGATGTGGTTCATCGAGCCGCGGTCCGCGTCCACCGCGAGCAGCACGGCGAGCGTGACCAGGGCCCGGTCGCGCAGGCTCAGGCCTGGGCGTGCCCATACCTGCCCGAACAGGTGGCCGGTGGTGAAGCGCCAGAACTCCGGGTCCATGTCGGCGAAGCCGCTGTCGATGGGCCAGCCGAGTTGGTGCAGCACGTCCACGCCGGCGGCGTGCGCCCCGGTCATGTCGCTGATGTCTTTCGAGGGGTGTGTCATGCCATGTCTCCTTCCAATGGGTGGGTGTGAACGTGCCGCGGCTCAGGCAGGCAGCAGGCGCGATTGCTGCATGCGCGCGAGCCAGTGGATCAGGGCGTCCTCGGTGTCTTCGCAGCCGTTGAACCCCGCCTGGTACAGCTTGATCGGGCTCACGATCCGGTCCAGCGGTGTTTCCAGCCCGTGGCCGAAAGTGCGGTCGGTGAATTGCCAGGAGCTGCCCAGCAACTGCGCCAGCGTGAGCGGTTGCAGGTCGTGGTGCTGCACCAAGCGCTGCCAGGTCGCTTCGTGCCTGGGCATCTCCTCGGCCAGGCGCAGCGGCGTGGGCTCGCCGACCGCCATGCCGAAGTGCGCGGCGATGGCGGGCCACACGTCCTGCCAGACCAGCATGTCGCCATTGACGACGTTGTAGGTCTCGTTGGCGGCAACGGCGTGCGTGGCGGCGAATTCCGCGGCGCGCGCGATCAGGCGGCTGTCGCTGCCGGCGTGCACGTAGCGTCCGCCACCCGGGAAGCACAGCGGGCGTCCCAGCTCGCGCTGGATGCTGGCGTACGCACCGATGGCACCGATGACGTTCATCGGGCTGGACACCGCATGGCCCAGGATGATCTGCGGCCGCAGCACGGTGAAGGTCCAGGCGGCGCCGGCCTGGCGTTCGCGCAACAGGTCTTCCTGGTGCCAGTAGAAGACATCGTGCGGCGCGCGGGGCCAACGCTCCTTGGCCGGCACCGGCACCTGGGTGTGGTGCAGGCCATAGGCCTTGGTGCCTTGCAGGATGCCGATGTGGCGCAACTGCGGCGCGCCCAGGGCCAGCGCGTCGAGCAGATGGCGCAGCATGGCGAGGTTGACTTCCATCTGTTGCGCGTCGCGCCAACCGGCGACCAGGTCGGGCTTTTCGTAGAGCGCGGTGTAGAGCAGATGGGTTACGCCTTCGAATGCGCCGGCGCTGCGCTGACACGCGGTGGCATCGGTCAGGTCCAGGGCCACGTGGCGCACGCGTGGCGCAGGGGGAATCGCGCGGCGCGAGAGCGCGACCACGTCCCAGTCGCCCTGGGCGCTGAAGTGCTCGAGCGCGGCCGCGCCCACGATGCCGGTGGCGCCGGCAACGAGAAGGGTCTTGCGGGTCATGGCCGCTCAGTCGATCTTGATGTTCGCGTCTTGGACGATCTTCGCCACGCGCGCATGTCCGCTGCGGACCATCTGCCCCAGTTGCTCCGGCGTCGAGGTCTGCGGCTCCAGGCCCAGCGACAGCAGCTTCTCGCGCACGGCGGGGTCGGCCACGGCCTTCACCGTTTCGGCGTTGAGCTTGTCGACGATGGCCTTGGGCGTTCCCTTGGGCGCGAACAGCGAGACCCAGGTGACGAAGCTGAAGTTGGGCACGCCCGCTTCGGCGAAGGTCGGCGTTTCGGGCAGCAGCGCGGAACGTTGGTCGGCGGGAATGCCCAGCGCCAGCAGCTTGCCGCTCTTCACGTGGGGCAACACCACGGACACCGCGGAGAACACCGCCGGCACTTGGCCACCCACCACGTCGGTCACGCCCGGTGTCGCGCCCTTGTAGGGAATGTGCGTGAGCGCGATGCCGGTGCGAGCGGCCAGCATCTCCATGCCGATGTGCGACGCGCTGCCACTGCCGGTGGAGGCGTAGTCGATTTTGTGGGGTGCGGCCTTGGCCTTGGCGATGAACTCGCCCAGGGTCTTGGTGCCGAAGCCCGGGTTCACCGCGATCGTCCACGGGATGGTGGCCACCAGCGCGATCGGATCCAGGTCGTGGATGGGGTCGAAATTCATCTTCGGCGCGAGGTTGGCGGCGAAGTTGAGCACGCTGTCGCCGATGCCGCCGATCAGGTAGCCGTCTGGCGCGGCGCGCACCACGCGCTCGGTACCGAGCAGGCCTGAGACACCGGGAAGGTTCTCGATCACGATGCTCTGCTTCATGTTCTCCGACATCTTCTGCGCCACCACGCGCAGCGCCACGTCGCCCGCGCTGCCGGCGGCCAGGGGCAGCAGCATGGTGATCGGGCGCGAAGGGTAGGTGGCCTGTGCCAGCGCGGTGCCGGCGCAGAAGGTGGCCGCGGCCAGGACACCGGCGCGCAACAGGGTGCGCCGGCGGGGAGCGGGAAGGTATGTCATGCGGTGTCTCCTTTTCTGTCGTGGTGCGATCGGGGGCGTGGACGCGTTCAGGCGGCCACGGGTGCGCTGCGGGTGCGGCCCGCCGCGAGGGCGGCGTTCACCCGCGGCATCACCTGCTCGGCCATCAGCTGCATCGAGCGCTTGCCCAGGACCGGGTCGACCCAGTCCATGCCCGCATACACCAGCTCGCCGAAATCGCCCGTGACCTCGTGCAACGCCAGGATCTGGTCGACCACCTCGTTCACCGTGCCGCACAGGCAGAGCTTGTCGAGCACGTAGTCCACGGTGATCTCGCTGTCGGGTTGGTCGCGGTAGGTCTTGAACACCTCGTGCCGGCCGGACTTCATCAGCTTGGTCAGCATCTGTTTGTAGTAGAAGCGGTACGGGCTGGTCGCGTCGTCACGGCCATAGGCACGGGCGACGCGGTCGTCGTCGGCGACGAAGATGGTGCGCGCCACGCGCCAGTCGCCGACATCGGCGCTGACGCCCGCCTGCTGCTTGCCTTGCGCGTAGTTGACCCAGTGCGTCTTGACCCATTGCGGCAGCAGGAAGTTGGCCGAGAGCGGGTGGAAGTCGCGCTCGCCCATGGCGATCACGCCCTTGCTGAAAGGCGCCACCACCGTGCCCACGATCTCCGGGCGCGGCGACTGGAACGGCTTGGGCATGATGCCCACACCCACGTCGGCCGCCAGCGATTGCCGCGTGCTGACCTTGTAGCGGTTGTCGGGGAAGTCGATGTCGTAAGGTGCTTCGCGTTCCCAGATCGCCAGGATCACGTCGATGGCCTCGGCGAACATCTTGTTGCGGTCCTGGCCCAGGATGCCGATGGCCTCTGCGTCCGACCCGAGTGCGCCCGGGCTCACACCCAGAATGAAGCGGCCCTCGGCCAGGTGGTCGAACATGGCGGCTTGCGCCGCGACGATGGTCGGGTGGATCTGCGACAGGTTGCAGGTGCCCGAGGCGAGCTTGATCTGCCGGGTGGAATGGATCAGCGTGGCGAGGAAGAGCAGGCTGTTGGTGATGTTCTCGGCCTGGTCGGAGAGGTGCTCGCCCACGAAGGCATCGTGGAAGCCGAGCTGGTCGGCGAGGATGATCGCCTCGCGGTCCTCGCGCAGGGTCTCGGTGGGGTTTCGGTGCAGCGGGTGCACCGGCATCATGAACATGCCCAGTTTCATCATGGTCTCCGGAATCTTGAGAGGTTGCTGCGGCGCTCAGGCGCGGCCAGTCTGCGTGTGGGGCAGGGCCGTCATGTACTGGCCGCCGGCGAACACCAGCGACTTGCGCATGCCGTGTTCGATGCGCTCCACACGGCCGATGAACACGGTGTGGTCGCCACCGGGAAAGCGGGTCTCCTGCGTGCACTCCAGGTAGGCCGCGCAACCCGGGATCAGCGGCACGCCGCCCAGGCCTTCGATCACCGTGAGGCCGGCGAACTTGTCGTGGCCGGCCGTGGAGAAACGGCGAGACATCTCGATCTGGTCTTCGGCCAGGATGTTCACCGCAAAGCGGGGTGCATCGCGAAACACTGGATGGCTGGGCGCGCTGACCGACTGGCTCCACAGGATCAGCGGTGGGTCCAGCGACACCGAGCTGAACGAATTGACGGTGAGGCCGTGGGCCTTGCCCTGCGTATCCAGCGCCGTGATGACGGTGACACCCGTGGCGAAGGCGCCCAGCACCTGGCGCAATTCGCGCGGCGCAATGGTGGGTGCTGGAGCCACCGGGCGGTGCGGTGGCGGGGCGGCGGTGGCGATAGCGATAGCGATAGCGGCTTGCATGCTGCGGTTCTCCTGGCGTCGGGCGACGCGATGCCGCAAAGATACGGTTCACCCCGAATCAATGGAAATGATTTGATCTGATAAATTTGATCAAAATTAGTGATGGGGACACCATGTCAGACACCTTGCTTCGCATGCGGTTGTTCGCCGCCGTGTACGAGGAGCGCTCGTTCACCGCCGCCGCCCAGCGGGAAAACGCCACCCAGTCCGGCGTGACGCAACACGTGCGCAAGCTCGAAGACCAGTACGGGGTGAAGCTGTTCCTGCGGGGCACCGGCAGCGTGGTGCCCACGCCGGCCGGCGACGCCTACTACCGGGGTTGCATCGACGTGCTGCGCGCGCACGAGGAGGCGCGGGAAACCATCCGCGCCTACGGGGCCAGCCTGGAGGGGGAGGTGCTGGTCGGCCTCACGCCGACCATGACGCGTGCCGCGCTGGCCGCGTCGCTGGCGAAGTTCAAGCTCGAACACCCCAATGTGTCGGTGCGCGTGATCGATGCCTACAGCGACATCGTGATCGCCAAGGTGCGCGCGGGCGAACTCGACTTCGGCATCGTGCCCGGTTTCAGCTCGGATCCGGGCCTGCGCAGCGAACTGTTCGCACGCACGCCCGAGTTCCTGGTGAGCGGTCCTGCGTCGCGGCTGGGCCTGGCGCATGGTGCGCCGGTGCGCGTGGCGAACCTGCCTCCGATCAAGCTCGTGCTGCCCAGCCTGTTGCAGGTGCGCCGCACCCATCTGGAGCGCTACCTGGCCGCCAACGGCGCGGTGGTGGCCGAGCGCATGGAGATCGACAGTTCGCTGGCCGCGATCGATTTCGTCAGCCAGACCGATTGGGTCTCGGTGCACCCGGGCATTTCCATGATGCGAGAAGTGGCGAGCCGCACGCTGGTGATCAACCCGATCGTCGACCCGGTGCTCTCACTCGACCTGTTCCGCATCGAGCGCGCGCGCAAGCCGCTGACCGCGCCGGCCAAGGCGTTCCTGGCCATGCTGAAGTCGGGCACGGAGGCCTTGAGCGCGGCCGCCGAACAGCTGGGGGCCTGAAGACCCCGGCGCATCACGATTGCTGATCCGGGCGATCAAGCAAGATCATTTCCCCAAAGCCGCGCATGTTCCTACGCTTGGGGGCATGACGCAGATACCCCATACCCCTGACGCTTCGCGCGCCGAAGCCTTTTGCGACACCTCCAGCGGCCGCGTCCACTACATCGCGCAGGGCGACGGCCCGCCCCTGCTGTTGCTGCACAGCAATGGTTGTTCCTGGCACGAGTTCGAAGCCGTGCTGGACGGTCTGGCCCAACGCCACCGCTGCATTGCGTGGGACATGCCCGGCCATGGCGACTCGGACCCGCCGCAGGGCCACCAGTCGATCGCCGACTATGCGCGCGCTGCGCTGGCGTTCATGGACGCGCTCGGTATCGCGAGGGCGCACGTCTGCGGCGTGTCCGTGGGCGGGTTCATCGCGATCGAAATGGCTTTGGCGGCACCGTCGCGCGTGGCCAGCGCGGTGATCGTTGAGACTGCCGTGCGCACGTCCTCCGAATGGGCCGGCCAGTGGCTGCGCATCGAAACCAGTTTTGCCCTGGCCACGCAGACGCACGAGGAAGTTGCGCCGCGCTTTCGCTCGCTCTCGGCCGCCTTGTTGAACCGCTGGAACATCGACCGCAACAAGGCGGGCGGCTGGCGCATGGTGGACGTGATGTGGGCGATCCGGCAATACGGCGTTTTGGACCGTCTGCGCCAGTTGAGCGCCTCGGACGTGCCGGCCGCGGTGTTGATGGGCGACCAGGGTCCCGTGATCGCGGGGCGCGCGCGGTACGAAGAATGTCTGCCCGGCGCGGCCATTCACGTGATCGGGAACGCCGGGCACTTTCCCATGCTGGACGACCCACCCGCCTTCGTGCATGCCGTGACCGAGGCGACCACGGCCCAAGCGCCCCTGCAGGAAAAGGAGACACCATGAGCGCAGACCACGGCGTCAACGACGAGGGCGAAAGCCTGCACCCGGACGCGGTGCTGCAACGCGCGCTGGCCCGACGCGGCGACATCTTCGACCAGTTCAAGCTGCTCATCCGCGAATCCGCCGCCACCTACGACCTCATCTCCAAGACCGCAGGCTACGTGCACCACTACACCGGGAAAACCGGTTCGGCCCAACAACTGTCGGGGGTGATGCGCGAACTGATCACGCTGGCCATGCTCGCGGCGAAGGCCGAACATGGCTTCACGCCCAACCATGTGCGCCGGCTCTACAACCTGGGCGTGACCAATGCGGTGATGCTGGAGGCCGCGACCGCCATGGCCGCGGTGACCGGCTGGACCACCGTGGCCCACACCGCCTCGGCCATCCTCATGGCGAACAAACCCGAGTACCCCTTCGGCTCCATGCCCCCGGATGGAGAGCCCAAGGAACTGCTCCCATTTCCGGAAATGGCGCAGGGACGAGAGCAGAACGGCAGCGTGTCCGACAACGAGCGCGACCGCGACGAGTACGCCTACATCGCCGCACTCGACCCGGAGCTGGCCCGTGTGGCGGCGCGTTGGGTGAACCACTGCCTGGCGCCAGCGCCCAACGCGAAGCTGGGTCCCGGCGCGCGCGAGCTGGTGGCCATCGCCGCGGCGTGCGCGCGCGGTGAGACCGACCTGGCCGTCGAACACATGCGCCGCGCCTACGCCTACGGCATGACGCGCACGCAGGTGCTCGAAGCTGTGTCATGCGTGCTGCCCATGACCGGCGCGATGACGCTGAAGATCGGCGTGCGGGCCATGCGCCAGGTCGACGAAACCCCTGTTTGACGTTCAGCACCACCACCAGGAGACAACCCCATGACAACCCGCAGAACCGTATGGGCCTTTGTGTGCATGGCGCCATGGATGGCGTTTGCCCAGACCGCGCCATGGCCGAGCGCGCCCATCACCGTCATCTCACCCGTGCAGGCCGGCTCCGCCGGGGACACCACGCTGCGCGTGGTCACGCAGAAGATGTCGGAGAACATGCGCCAGTCCTTCGCGGTGGAAAACGTGGTCGGTGCCGCCGGCATGATCGGCCTGGACCGCCTGTCCCGATCCCGGCCCGATGGCTACACCATCGGCGGCATCAGCGACAGCACGCTGACCTACGTGCCCATCATCCAGAAGCGCGCGAACTTCGATCCCCTGGACACGCTGGACCCCGTCGGTGTCATCGCGCCCAGCACCTGGGTGCTGGTGGCCCATCCCTCGGTGGGCGTGAAAACGGTGGGGGAATTGGTGGCGAAGGCCAAGGCCCAGCCCGGGCAGTTGAACTACGCCTCCAGTGGTCTGGGCAGCTCGCACCAGGTGGTGATGGAGATGTTCAAGTCGGCCACGGGAACCCGCCTTCTGCACATTCCGTACCGCGGTGCTGCCGCGGCCTTGGCGGATGTGCAAGGGGGGCAGGTGCAGGTCATGTTCTCGGCCTTGTCGGTCGCGCTCGGTGCCATTGAAACCGGCAAGCTGGTGCCCTTGGCGGTGGCGTCGACCACCCGCACGCCCTTGTTGCCGCAGTTGCCCACGGTGGCCGAGGCCGTGCCCGGCTTCTCGTTCGCCACCTGGTCGGGCATGCTGGTGCCCAAGGGCACGCCGCCGGCCATCGTCGAGCGGCTCAACCAGGAATTGAACAAGGCCATTCAAGACCCTCAGGTGGCCGCCACCCTGGCCAAGCTCGGCGTGACGCCCAAGGCGGGCACGCCGAAGGACCTGGCGGATCTGATCCAGTCCACCCGCGCCAAGATGGAAAACGTCATCCGCACCGCGAACATCCAGGCCGAATAGGCGCTCGCGGGGGGAGGGGGCTATGCCAGCGCCAGGAACTGGAAGACCCCATCGATGTGCGCATCGAAGTCGCTGATGGCGTGGTCGCTGCCTTCGAGCACATGGATCGTGCCCCCCGCGCAGAAGGCCTGCATCTCGCGCCAGTCGAGCACCTCGTCGCCTTTCGAGACGATCGCGAACTGGCGCTCGGGTGTGGCGGGGTGCTGCGGCGCCAGCCGCGCGATGTCGGCCTGCTGCACCTCCAGCTCCTCCACGAAGCGCGGTTCGAAGAAGAACCGCTCCTGCGGGTCGTGCCACGCGGTCTGCTCGCCGATGTAGTGGGCCAGGTCGCGGGCGGGAAACGGTGCCGGGTTGAGCAGCACCGCGCGGCACCCCAGTGCCAGCGACAGCCAGCGCGCGTAAAACCCACCCAGCGACGAACCCACCACCGCCATCGTGCTACGCGGCCAGTCCCGCACGCCGTGCAGCACCGCCTCCATGGCTTCGCGCGGCGAGGGCGGCAACTGCGGGCACCACCACACCACATTGGGGTGTTGCGCGCGCACGCGCTCGGCGACTTTTTGCGCCTTCATCGATTGGGGCGATGAGCGAAAACCGTGGAGGTACAGCAGATGGGTGGTGGTCGGGGCGGTCATGGGCAAAGGATAATCCCGGCCCATGGCCGCGACTTTCGACAAACCCTCACCGCTGCAGCGCATCCTCCCCATCTTTCAGGGTTTTGACGGCTGGCTGTTGTTCGCGATCCTCTTGATGGCGGGGATCGGCCTGGTCGCCATGTACTCGGTGGGCTTCGACCATGGCACGCGCTTTTCTTCCCACGGCCGCAACATGCTGCTGGCCGCGGGGCTGCTGTTCCTGGTGTCCCAGGTGCCGCCGCAGCGTCTGATGTCGCTGGCATTGCCCCTGTACGCGCTGGGCGTGCTGCTGCTGCTGGGGGTGGAATTCTTCGGCATCATGCGCAAGGGCTCCCAACGCTGGCTGGATGTGGGCGCGACCGTGATCCAGCCCAGCGAGCTCATGAAGATCGCCATGCCGCTGATGCTGTCCTGGTGGTTCCACCGGCGCGAAGGCCAGCTCAAGCCGCTCGATTTCGTGGTGGCCGGGTTTCTGCTCATCATTCCGGTGGCGCTGATCCTCAAGCAGCCCGATCTGGGCACGTCCCTGCTGGTGCTCTCGTCGGGGCTCTTCGTGATCTTCTTCGCCGGCCTGAGCTGGAAGCTCATCGTGCCGCCGGTGGTGATCGGTGCGGTGGCGATCGTGGCGCTGATCATCCTGGAGCCGCAGATGTGCGCGCCCGGCGTGGACTGGAAGGTCCTGCACGAGTACCAGCGCCAGCGGATCTGCACCCTGCTAGACCCGTCCAAGGACCCGCTGGGCAAGGGCTTCCACATCATCCAGGGCATGATCGCCATCGGCTCGGGCGGCGTCTGGGGCAAGGGCTTCATGCAGGGCACGCAGACGCACCTGGAGTTCATCCCCGAGCGCACGACCGACTTCATCTACGCCGCGTTCTCGGAGGAGTTCGGGCTGGTGGGGGTGTTGTGCCTCATGGGCGGCTTCATCTTCCTCATCGTGCGTGGCCTGCTGATCGCGGTGGAGGCGCCGACCCAGTTCGCGCGCCTGCTGGCGGGCGCGGTCACGCTCAACGTGTTTGTCTACGCCTTCGTCAACATGGGCATGGTCAGTGGGATCCTGCCCGTGGTGGGCGTGCCCTTGCCGTTCATCAGCTATGGCGGCACCGCCATGGTGACCATGGGCGTGGGGCTGGGCATCTTGATGTCGATCGCCAAATCGAAGCGTCTGATGCAGTCTTAGAGAGAGGGTCAGTGCGAGGACGTCGCCGGTGAACTGCGGGAAAAGCGGGTTCGGGAAAAGGGTGCCAAGAGCGCCGGCATCGTGCCTTCCACGGCCCAGCGGGCAACCAGTTGCCCCACGATGGGCGCCAACTGGAAACCGTGCGCCGAAAAGCCCGTGACATGGAACGCGCCCTCCTGGCTCCCGCGGTCGATGATCGGCAGCCCGTCTGGTGTGAAAGCTTCGATGCCCGACCAGAAGCGCACAGCCTGGGCTTGACGCAGGCAGGGGAAGAGAGCGGCTGCCGAGGCGGCGGCCAGGGACAGCTTCTCCGGCCGGATGGACGACTGTCCAGTCGCCAGGTTGACCGCAGCTCGGTGTCCGCCGCCGATGGTCACCGTGCCGTTGGGCCATTGCTTGATGGAAACCGAGCGGCTGGCCGAACCCACGACCGGCTGCAGAAACGCAGGCATCCGTGCGGTGACGATCTGCATGGACCCATCGGCGCGGATCGGGAGGGGATCGCCCATGCGTTGTGCGAGCTGCTGTGACCAGCCGCCGGCGCAATTGAACAGCCACCGGCTGCGCCATGCGCCGGTGTCGGTCTGCACCGCCCAGCCGCCGGCCTGGACATCCACGCCCGTCACCCGCGTGCCCTCCACGAACGTGGCTCCTTTCGCAGCCGCGCGGGCCCTGAATGCGGAGGTGACTGTGAACGGGTTGGCGAATCCGTCCTCGGCCACGTACAGGCCGCCCAGGCAGTGCCGGGACACAGCGGGCGCAATGGACCGCAGTTCCGACGGGTCCACCATCCTCTCGTGCCAGAAGCCCAGGCTTTGCAGCTCGCGCACGCGGCGGGACAATTTTTCGAGATCCTGTTCGTTTTCGGCCAGACGGATGTTGCCGCTCACGCGAAGGCCGCAAGGCTGGTCCAGCAGCGAGTCCATGTCGCGCCACAGCGCCGCAGATTTCAGGGCCAGCGTGATCTCGGCCAGGTGCCGTCCGAGCGTGCGCACACCACCGCCATTGACGCCCGAGGCATGGCGCGCCACGTAGTCCTTCTCGATCACTACGCATTCCACGCCCCGCAGCGCAAGGTTCAGCGCCAGGCTGCAGCCGTGGATACCGCCGCCCACGATCAGCGCTTGCGTGCTGCGGTATGAGGGGGATGAGCTGGCAGCCATGAAAGAATCCATTCGGGTGAATCGCCGGATCGCTTGCGCGCAGGCATCTGCACGCATGCCGACGGGTTTGACGCCCATTCTTCCAGTCGACGATCGGCGCAACCATCCCGCGACGCTCACGCAACCATCCACATGGGGTATGGATGGAATTGCGTGAGAATCTGCCGCATGCCGCCCCCACTGCCCTCCCACCGGATGATCGAGGCCTTTCGCGCTGCTGTGCTGCATGGCGGCATCAGTGCGGCGGCTGAGGCGCTAGGTACTTCCCAACCTGCCCTGAGTCGCGACATCGCCAACTTGCAGAAGCTGGTCGGTTTCCAGCTATTCGCCAAGCACGGGCGCACGGTCAGGCCGACCGAAGAGGCGCTGGCGCTGATGGCCAAGGTGCAGCAGTCCTTCCTGGGGTTGGAGGACATCGCGCGCTTCTACGAGCAACTGCGCAAGCAGCGCATCGGCCGCCTTTCTGTCTGCGCGATCCCGGCGATCGGTCATTCGGTCATGCCGGCGGCCATGGAGTTTCTGCGCCGTCGGCAAGAGAAGGTCGTGGTGAGCCTGGAGATCGCGTCCTCGATTGAAGTTGCCCGCCGTGTGCGCAATCGTCAAGCCGACCTGGGCTTTGCCGCGCAGGGACTGGCGTTCGGTGACGTGGAGGCGGTGGCCGAGTTCACCAGCGATTGCGTGTGCATCGCCGCCGCTGGCCAGTTTCCCGCTGGATGGCGCCAGGTCGGCTTGGCGCAACTTCCTGGCAGACCATTTGTGGCACTGCGCGGAACGCTGCAGAAACGGCTGGAGGACATGCTGGATGGCATTGGCGCCGAGTTGGACGTGGTGGCGGAGGCCTCGCAGTCCCTTTCGGCCAGCGAATTGGTGCTGCGCGGGATGGGCGTTTCGGTGGTCGATCCTTTTACGGCCGCCATGCACCGGCAAAAAGGAGGCAGTGCTCTGCCGTTGGCTCCCGCGCTGCCCTACACCGTCCAGGCGCTGGCGATGGGCGATGCCCGCATGAGCGCGCCGGCACGCGATCTGCTCCAGTACGTGCAGTCCGTCCTGGGCGCCTCGGACTGACGACGCATACCGCTCGCGGATGAATTCGCCAACCTGCTGGGATGGGTTGCGGACCAGGCTTTTCCTACGATGGCCGTTCTGCAACTTAACCCAGCGAGGTCAGCACATGGCGATGCAATCTGGCGTGACACGGCGTCTGGCCGCATGGACGTCCGTTCTCTGTCTGCTCGGATGTTGGCCGGCGGCGCAGGCGGCGTATCCCGAGCGGCCCATCCGCTGGATCATTCCGGCCGCAGCCGGTGGCGGCGCCGATGCCGCGGTGCGCGTCGTCACGGCCGCCTTGACGAAGCGCATGGGCCAGCCCTTCGTCCTGGACAACCGGCCAGGAGCGGCAGGCGCCATCGGGCTCAACGCGATTGCGAAGGCCGCGCCCGACGGCTACACCATTGGTACCGCCAACCTCTCCAACTTCGTGGTCGCTTCCATCGCAGCGCGGCAGCTGCCCTATCGCCCGGCGCAGGATTTCACGCCGATCGCACGGCTGACGACACAGCCCAACCTGCTGGGTGTGGCCACCTCGTTACCGGTCCATTCGGTCGCTGAGCTGACCACATACGCCAAATCACATCCGAGCCCACTGTTCTACGGTTCGTCGGGATCGGGCTCGGCATTGCACGTGGTCACCGAACTTTTTCGCACCAGCGCCGGCATCGAGCTCACGCACGTGCCCTACAAGAGCAGCGTCGCGGCGGGCACCGACCTGGCAGCGGGGCAGGTCCAGCTGATGATCGACAACCTCAGCACCATGGTGCCCAACGTCAAGGGGGGGCGCATTCGTGCGTTGGCCACCACGGGTCCCAAACGCTCGCCGCTGCTGCCCAATGTGCCGACCATGGCCGAGGCCGGTGTACCTGCCGCCGAGATGCTGACCTGGGGTGGCGTGGTCGGGCCGGCCGCCCTGCCCGAGGAGGTGGTCAGCCGGCTCAGCGCAGAGATCACGGCTGTCCTGAAAGACCCGGCCGTGGTGCGCCAGCTCAACGATTTGGGCTACGAATCCGCGCCGCAGAACGCAGCGCAGTTCGCGGAATTGATCAAGTCCGACAACGCCCGTTGGGGCGCAGTCATCCGGCGCGGAAACATCAAGGCGGACTGAAGGCATGGCTCTGTTCCATACCGCGGATTGCGCTGTCGAGCATGTCGAGGTCCGCGTTGCTGGTCGCTCGGTGTCGGTGCCTCCTGCCTGTTCCGCGGCAGCGGCCGTGCTGCTGGCAGGAGAGACCACCACGCGAATCGCACCCGGGGATCTGACGCCGCGTGCACCCTACTGCATGATGGGTGTCTGCTTCGAATGCCTCATGACCATCGACGGCGTGCCCGATCGTCAGGCATGCCTGATCCGTGTGGTGCCGGGCATGGTCATCGACATCGCAACGCACGTCGAGGAGCTGCGATGAGCGCCGCGCCGGGCCGCCCCAAGCAAGCTCGCATCGCTGGCGTTGTCGAAGGTACACCCGTGAGCGCCGTCGATTTGGTGATCGTGGGGGCCGGCCCTGCGGGACTCGCGGCCGGTGTCGCTGCGCGGGAACTGGGTCTGAGCGTGATCCTCCTGGACGACCAGGAGGCGCCTGGCGGACAGATCTACCGCAACATCGAGGACAACCTTCGGCGCTGCACCGACGCAGGCCTGGGCGCAGACTACCTCCGCGGCGCCGGCCTGGTCCGACGCTTCCGGGATTGCGGTGCGCAGTACCTGGCCCGGAGCATGGTCTGGCAAGTGGATGCCGACGGTTCTGTGTACTACAGCCGCATGGGCCGCAGCCATCGGCTGGCCGCCGCCTGCGTGCTGCTGGCCACCGGTGCCATGGAGCGGCCCCCCCTTGCTCCGGGCTGGACTCTGCCCGGGGTGATGACCGTGGGTGCGGCCCAGATCATGCAGAAGACGGCCCAGGCGTTGCCCGCGAAGGACGTCTGGATCGCGGGCTGTGGTCCCCTGGCGCTGTACTACGCCGCTAGCCTGGCGCGCCAAGGCGTGCGCCTGGCCGGGTTTCTGGACACTGCCGTCCCGAGCAACCGCAGGGTCGCCGTTCGGCACTGGGCTGGCGCGTTGCGCCGCGCGGCGTATCTCGCGAAGGGGGTCGGCTACCTGGCACGCTTGCGCTTGTCGTCCGTGCCGTATTTCGGAGGCGTGACCGCACTCGAGATCCAGGGAGAAGAGCGCGTGCAGGCCATTCGCTGGAAGAGCCGCCACGGCTGGCAGGAGCGGCCGGCGCAAGGTGTGCTGCTGCACGAGGGCGTCGTGCCTCACACGCAGCTCGCGCAGGCCATCGGTTGCGCCCACGTCTGGGATGAGCACCAAGCCTGCTTCCGACCGGTCGTTGGTACGGGTGGGGTCACCTCGATCGACCGCATTCTGGTTGCTGGAGACTGCGCGGGCATCGGCGGAGCCCGTGCGGCCGAGCTGCAGGGCCGCTTGGCGGCCGGCGAGGCAGCCGCGCGCCTGGGCAGGCTCGGTGCCACGGCCAGGGTCGACTGGTCTGCGGACACGGAGCGCCAGCTGGTCAGGGAAATGGCGATTCGCCCATTTCTGGATGCGCTCTATCTTCCGCGCGAGGAGGTGCGGCTGCCGCCCGATGTGCAGCTCGTCTGCAGGTGCGAATCGGTGACCGCCGGCCAGGTGCGCGAGGCCGTACGCTCCGGTTGTCGCACCGTCGACGGTGTCAAGTCGCAGCTGCGTTGCGGCATGGGGCCCTGCCAGGGTCGCGTCTGCGGACTGCCGGTGGCTGCCCTGGTCGCCGATGAGCGCGACATCGCGCCGGACGCTGTCGGCCCGTTGCGACTACGCCCTCCGATCCGGCCCATCAGCCTTGACGAACTTGCCCACTTGGCCGTCGCCAGCGAGGGCTGAAAAAGATCCTCGACGCTTTGCACATGAAATCCATGAACGACATCTCCCGCATCGATTGCAACGAACGCCGCAGCCGCGTGGTCATCTACAACGGCATGGTGTTCGTCGGCGGCCAAACCTCCGACAACAAGGATCTGGACATCGGTGGTCAGACGCGCGAGGCACTGCGCAAGGTCGACATCTATCTGGCCGAAGCAGGGACGGACAAGAGCAGGCTGTTGTCGGCGCAGATCTGGTTGAAGAACATCGAGCGCGACTTCCACGGCATGAACGAGGTCTGGGACGCGTGGACCGCGCCGGGCGCCAGTCCCGCGCGGGCCACGGCCCAATGCAGCATGGCCAAGCCTGGGACGCTCGTTGAAATCCTCGTGACCGCGGCAGCTCCGGCCGCTGCACGCTGAGACAGCGCAATCTCCATCTGGCATTCGCCCGCCCGCTTGCGGGTGGATGCAGCCGTGTCAGGCCGGCCCCTTGTCTTTCAGAAGGCCCTGCATGACCTGAACGAAGTCGTTGACCACCATGGAGCGTGGCTGATGCGCGGGCAGCACCATCGAGAAGATGTAGGGCACCGTCGGCACCAACGGGCGGACGACGATTCGCGGATCGCGAAAGTGGGCGGCGGTGAACGGGTCGGCTACCGTGATGCCCAGGCCTGCAGCCACCATGCTGCAGGCCGAATGCGCGAATGTCGTCTCGACGGCGGGTTGGCAGGTGACGCCCGCTGCCGCGAGCGCCATTTCCACGCGCGTGCGCAGGGGGCTACCGCGGTGCAGGGAAATGAGGGCCTGCCCTTGCAAATCCGTGATGCGCACCGCTTTGCGCCGGGCCAGGGCGTGTCCGCGCGGCAGCACACACACGGCAGCAACGCCGGGATGCGGGAAGATGTCCACGCCCGGGTATTCGCCGCCCACGAACCCGATGTAACCGATGTCCACCTGGTGGGCGGCGGTCAGTTCCAGAACGCCCAGCGAGGGGCACACTTCCAGCGAGGTGGCGACTCCAGGCCGGGACTGTGAGAAGCGTTGTATGGCCTCGCTCAGCAACCCCAGTCCCAGGGCGCTGATGGACGCGATGCGCAATGTGCCAATGCGGGCCGACTTGAGGTCTTGGGCCACGCGTTCGACGTGCTCGATGCCTTGGTAGAAGCGATCGACCTCACGGAACAGGCGCTCCGCTTCAATGCCGGGAATCAGCCGGTTGCCCTCTCGCCTGAACAGACGCATGCCCACTGCACGCTCCAGATCCTTGATCAGACGGCTTACCGCAGGCTGGCTGATCTCCAGCAATTCCGCAGCCAGCGTCATGCTGCCGGTGCGCATGACCTGGCGAAAGGCTTCGAGTTGTCGAGGGTTGAGTTGCATGCCGTGATGGCCTTCGCAGGAGGGCGAGTGGGCGATCAGCATAACATTTGTTTATGTGCGTCCAACCCGGTCTGGCGTTGTGGCGCAGCGAATGTCGTGTCACGATTCCTGCACCGATTTCAGCGCTTTGAAACCGGCGTCGCGATACCGCAGCGTCGGGGTTGCGAAGGCGTCAGACAACTGGAACAGACATGGTTCGAATAGGTATTGATGTTGGCGGCACGTTCACGGATTTCGTGATGTCGGACACCCGCACGGGGCAGCTTTCTTTTTTCAAAGTGCCGTCTTCGCCGGCGGATCCATCGGAGGCCATCGCCGATGGCACACGGGAGTTGCTGGCGCGCTTCGGCGTTGCGCCGCAGGAAGTCGAGTACTTCGGTCACGGTACGACGGTGGCCACCAACATGGTGATTGAGCGACGGGGTGTGTCAACCGGTCTGATCACCACCCGCGGATTTCGTGATGTGTTGGCCATTGGACGGCAGACGCGCCCGGCGTTGTACGACTACGCGGTGCAAAAGCCCGCACCACTGGTGCGCAGGGCGCACAGGCTGGAAAACGAAGAGCGTCTGGATGCAGGAGGAAATGTCCTGCGCCCGCTCGACGAAGCTGCACTGGAGGAACAGGCACGTGCGCTGGTGGCTGCTGGCGTGCAGTCATTGGCAATCGTCTTCATCCACGCCTATCGAAATCCGGGGCACGAGGAGCAGGCGCGCCGCGTTGTGCAACGGGTGGCACCGAGTCTGCATGTGAGCATCTCTTCGGAGGTGCTGCCCGAGTTCCGGGAATTCGAGCGCACGTCGACCACGGTACTGAATGCCTATGTCGCGCCTCGGATGCAGCAGTATCTGGACCGCCTAAGCGCTCGCATGCTCGAAGTGGGCGTTCAGGCCGACCCGCTGACCTTCCATTCCAACGGCGGCCTCATGCCGACGGAAACCGTGAAGCGCCTGCCGGTGCTGACCTGTCTTTCCGGGCCAGCGGCCGGTGTGGTCGGATCCACGATGATTGGCGCTGCGACGGGTCTGTCGGAGATCATCACCTTCGATGTGGGGGGCACCAGTACCGACGTCTCGCTCATCACCGGCCAGCGGCCGAGTTTCACGTCGGATCGGTTGATCGCCGGATATCCGGTGAAGATGCCCATGGTCGATATTCATGTTGTCGGGGCGGGCGGAGGCAGCATTGCTCGATTGGACGACGTAGGCGCCCTGAAAGTGGGACCGGAGAGCGCCGGCGCCGTTCCGGGGCCGGTCGCATTCCGCAAAGGCGGAAGCCAGATCACGGTGACCGATGCCAACATCGTGCTGGGCCGACTCCACCCGCAGCGCCTGCTCGATGGCCGCATGGCCGTTGACCGTCATGCCGCTGTGCAAGCCATCGAGTCGCAGATCGCCCGGCCGCTGGGGTTGTCGGTGGAGGAGGCTGCCTACGGCATCGTGCGCATCGCCACGGCCAGCATGAGCCGCGCCATCCGCGCCATATCGAACGAGCATGGTCACGATGCCGCCGAATTCGTGTTGTTTGCCTTCGGTGGTGCTGGTCCGTTGCATGCAGCCGAAGTCGCGAAGGAGTGCGGCATGAGCCGCGTACTCATTCCCAACGAGCCAGGCACCATGTGCGCGCGTGGCATTCTTCTGTCGGACGTGAGCCGGGACTTCGTGCGGACCCAACTGGCACCGCTGGATGACGCGAGCTGGAAGGCCTTGGGCGCGCTGGCGCAGCAGATGCAGGATGAGGGGAACCGCTGGCTACAAAGCGAGAAGGTGCCCGAGCCTCTTCGGCGGTTTCATCTGGCCATCGACGCGCGCTATCGAGGCCAGACACACGACATCCGGGTACCGGTGCAGTCGGTTGAGCCGGGCGCACGAGCAGCGTTCGAGGAAGCCTTTCACTGCTGCCATCAGGCCCAGTATGGCCATGACCACGCCGACCGCCCCATCGAGGTCGTCACCTGCCGGATGCAAGCCGTGGGCCAGGTGCCCAAGCCCGACATCCAGCGAACCGGGTCCGCAGTGTCTTCGAACCGTCCGACCGGAAGGCGAGATGTGTATTTCGGCGATGGACACGGCTGGGTGTCAACGCCCGTGCTCCACCGCGATGCGTTGGCCCTCGATACGGAGCGGGTCGGCCCGCTGGTGATCGAGGAAATGAGTTCGACGACCGTGGTCCCGCCGGGTACGCGGATGCGCGTCGACCTGACCGGAAACATTCACCTGGAGATCTGAGTTGTGAACATGACTGCATCCCATACCCCGGCATCCGCTGTTGCGTTGCCCGACTTTGATCCGATTGCGGTCGAGGTTTTTACCAACCGCCTGCTGGCCGTCACCGAATCGATGGCCAGCAACATGATGCGCGCCTCGTTCTCGCCTCAGATCAAGGAGCGCCGGGATTTCTCCGTGGGAATCTTCGACCACCGCGGCCAGCTGATCGCTCAGGGAACCCACATTCCCGTGCACCTCGGTTCGCTGTTGGGGGCTGTCGAGGCCGTGTGCTCCCGCTATGCACCCGAAGACATCCGCGATGGTGATGTCTACATGTGCAACGATCCTTACGCCGCAGGAGGCACACATCTGCCGGACATCTCCATCATCACGCCGATCTTCATCGGCGGTCTCCTGGTCGCTTTTGCGGCCAACATTGGCCACCATTCGGATGTCGGTGGTCCCATACCCGGTTCCACGTCGGCTCGGGCCCGCACCATCTACGAAGAGGGGCTGCGCATCCCAATCCTGCGGGTCGCACGTTCGCATGTTGTAGACGAGGACGTGATCGCCCTCGTTGCGTTGAATTCACGCCTGCCGCAAGAGCGGGCCCTCGATCTGCGCGTGCAAGTTTCCACCAACGCGGGTGGTGCTATCGCAGTACGTGCGCTGGTGGCTCGCATGGGCGGTATCGGCGCTTTCCATCGGGCCATCGACGACGTGCTGGCCTATACCCAGCGCCGCGCGCAGCGGCGCATCGACAACCTGACGCCGGGCCGCCACAGCTTCACGACCTGGCTGGACGACGACGGTAGTGGCGAGGGGGAGCCCGTTCCTGTGGTGGCCACGCTCTTTGTGGAGGAGGGCAAGCTGGTGGTCGACTTGGCCGGCAGCGGTCCCGAATCGAAGGGCGCGCTCAACGTGGCAGAGAGTGCATTGCGGGCGACGGTCTACTACTGCGTGAAGGCCATGCTCGACCGGGATCTCATGGCCAACAGCGGCATGGCCCGGGCCATCGAGATCCGCGCACCGCAAGGCAGCATTGTCAACCCGCGCCCGCCAGCAGCCTGTGGCGCGCGGACGATCGCCTGCCAGCGTGTGGCCGGAGCCATCTTCGGCGCCTTCCGCGCGCTGGTGCCGCGGGACCGACTGATGGCGTCGAGCAACGACACCTTGCCGCAGATCTCCTTCTCGGGACAGCTCGTCGATACGGACAGCTTCTACCTCTGTGGCGAGACGCTGGGCGGCGGTGGTGGCGCAAGAGACGACGCCGACGGTATGGATGCGATCCATGTCCACGTCACGAACTCGCTGAACCTGCCTTCGGAAGTGCTGGAGAACGAATTCCCGCTGCATGTGGAGCTGTACGGACTGGCCGAGGATTCTGCGGGGGCTGGACGCCACCGTGGCGGGCTCGGCATCGTGCGCGAAGTTCGCGTGCTTCGGGGTGACACTGTGATGTCCTCCCGATCCGATAGCCACTTCCGCGGCGCGGAGGGTGCGGAAGGCGGAGGGGAGGGAGGGCGAGGTCTGTTGCTGCTCAACGCGGGTCTTCCACACGAGCAGAAGCTGGCTTCCAAGGTGTCGCAGGTGGTGCTGGCCCGCGGCGACACCGTCCGCATCCAGACGCCTGGCGGCGCGGGATTTGGCGATCCTGCAGAGAGACCTATCGAGGCACTGGCCGACGATCTCCAGGACGGCGTCATGTCCATGGCCGTGGCCGAAAAACTCTATGGCGCTGAACGTGCCCGGGCAGCACGGGCCCGCTTGCCTGCGCGCTCAGTCTGAGTCCGCAGATCCCATCATCTGATCCAAGGAAAACCATGAAGCGTATTCATTCCCTGCTGTTGTGCCTGGCGGCCTTCGCATCTGCACCTGCGCCCGCCTGGAGCCAGGACAACTACCCCAACGCGATCGTGAAGATCGTCGTACCCTTCGCCGCTGGTGGGTCCACAGACCTCCTTGCTCGCAGCTTGGCAGAGCGGCTCGGGGAAGCCTGGAAACAGCCTGTCATCGTCGAGAACCGTGCGGGCGCCGGTGGCGTGATCGGCGCGGAGTATGCAGCCAAGGCCAAGCCCGATGGTCACACCTTGTTGCTGGGCACCGTCACCACCCATGCGGTGGCGCAGACCTTGTATCCCAATTTGCGTTACGACGTGCAGCGCGACTTCCTGCCGGTCACCGAACTGGTGACGATTCCACAGATCCTGTCGGTGCACCCCTCGCTGCCGGTCCGTTCGTTGGCCGAATTTGTCGCCTATGCCAAGGCCCACCCTGGCGAGATTCCGTACAACGGCAGCGTCGGTGCCACACCGCACATGTCCATGGCGATGCTTGCCACGCGCGCGAACATCTCGTTGCTGCCGGTCCCCTACAAGGGTTCCGGTCCCGCCATGAACGACCTGATTGCGGGTCAACTGACCGCCAGCTTCGATGTGGTCATGACCACGTTGCCGCATTTGCAGGCAGGGCGGTTGCGCGCGCTTGCCGTGACCAGCGCCCAGCGCAGCCCCTTGGTCCCTGACATTCCGACCGTCGCGGAGTCGGGCTTTCCTGGCTACGAGTCGGACGTGTGGTTTGGTCTCTTTGCCCCGGCAGGAACGCCTGCGGCCATCGTCCGCAAGGTCAGCGAGGACAGCCGACGGGCGCTCATCGACGCGGCCATGCGCAAGAAGCTGGAGGAGGCCGGCTTCACGATCGTCGCCAGCAACCCTGCAGATTTCTCAAGGCGCGTGAGCAACGACATCCAGAAATGGCGCAAGGTGATCATTGACGGCAAGATCAAGATCGACAAGTGAATGGCGCGAAGACCCTGGCGTTGGCACAGGGGGCGACCATTCTTACAATGGCCCAATGATTTCACGCGAACCCACCCTGGCCCGCCTGGCCACCGCCCAAGGCTTGTTGCTCGATCCCTTCGGTCTTTCTCCCTCGCACCTGCAACGTGCCCTGGGCGAGATCATGTCCCACGGTGTCGACGATGCCGACCTCTACTTCCAGACCACCCGCAGCGAGGGCTGGAGCCTGGAAGAGGGCATCGTCAAGACCGGCAGTTTCAGCATCGACCAGGGCGTCGGCGTGCGCGCGGTCAGTGGCGAGAAAACCGCTTTCGCGTACTCCGACGATTTGTCCTGGAGCTCGCTGCTCGACGCCGCGCATACCGTGCGCTCGATCTCCGCTCAAGGCCAGGGCCGCCAGGTGAAGGTGCCGGCCGCCAAGGTCTCCAAGTCGCGTTCGCTGTATCCGGGTCTGGACCCCATCGGCACGCTCGACAGCACCGCCAAAGTCGCGTTGCTGGAAAAAGTGGAACGCATGGCCAAGGCCAAGGACCCGCGCGTGAAGCAGGTCATGGCCGGCCTGGCGAGCGAGTACGACGTGGTGCTGGTGGCGCGCGCCGACGGCACCCTGGCGGCGGACGTGCGCCCGTTGATCCGTCTGTCGGTCACGGTGATTGCCGAGCAGGCGGGCCGGCGCGAGGCCGGCTCATCGGGTGGCGGCGGCCGTTTCGGGCTCGGCTACTTCGACGACGAGCAAGTGCAGGCCTATGTCGACGAAGCCGTTTCCTATGCCTTGACCAATCTCGACGCCCGCCCCGCGCCCGCCGGCGAGATGGTGGTGGTGCTCGGGTCGGGCTGGCCTGGCATCCTGCTGCACGAAGCGGTGGGACATGGCCTGGAAGGCGACTTCAACCGCAAAGGTTCCAGCGCCTTCTCCGGCAAGATCGGTCAGCGCGTGGCCGCCAAGGGCGTCACCGTGCTGGACGACGGCACCATCGCCGACCGCCGCGGCTCGCTCAACGTCGACGACGAAGGCCATGTCTCGCAGAAGAACGTGCTGATCGAAGACGGCATCCTGCGCGGCTACATCCAGGACGCGATGAACGCGCGCCTGATGGGCGTCAAACCCACCGGCAACGGCCGGCGCGAGAGCTATGCCCACGTGCCCATGCCGCGCATGACCAACACCTACATGCTCGGCGGCGACAAGGCGCCCGAGGAAATCGTGGCCAGCATCAAGAAGGGTCTGTACGCCACCAATTTCGGGGGTGGCCAGGTCGACATCACCAGCGGCAAGTTCGTGTTTTCCGCCAGCCAGGCCTACTGGGTGGAGAACGGCCAGATCCAGTACCCGGTGAAGGGTGCGACGCTGGTGGGCAATGGCCCGGACGCACTCACCCGCGTGAGCATGATCGGCAACGACATGAAGCTCGACAGCGGTGTGGGCACTTGCGGCAAGGAAGGCCAGAGCGTGCCGGTGGGCGTGGGTCAGCCGACCTTGCGCATCGACGGCTTGACGGTCGGCGGAACCGCTTGAAGTTGCCTGTGCTACATTCCAACCCCATGTCTTCGCGCTTCGTCTTTTTTGCTTTTTACTTTTGGTTCTCAGTCCCCGGCGGACGAGAGGCGAAGCTGTAAGCGCATCACCGAATCTCGATCAAACCGCCGGAGCGTCAAGCCCGGCGGTTTTTTTTCGTCCCTTCCCCCTCTCTCTCTCTCTTCTTTTCATTCAACCCCACTCAGGAGCCTCGTGATGACCGCCAAAAACGCCTCCGCCAGCAGCGACGCCTGGCATGCCCGTCCCGCCGACAAGACCAGCCGGACCGACGACGAACGCATCAAGGACATCACCGTGTTGCCGCCTCCTGAACACCTCATCCGCTTCTTCCCCATTGGCGGCACGCCCGTGGAAGCGCTGATCAGCCAGACCCGCCGACGTATCCACCACATCCTGCACGGGCAGGACGATCGCTTGCTGGTTGTGATCGGCCCTTGCTCGATCCACGATCCCGAAGCGGCAGTCGACTACGCGCGCCGCCTCAAGCCCCTGCGCGAGAAATACGCCGACACGCTGGAGATCGTGATGCGCGTGTATTTCGAGAAACCCCGCACCACCGTAGGCTGGAAGGGCCTGATCAACGACCCCTACCTCGACGAGAGCTACCGCATCGACGAAGGCCTGCGTATCGCGCGCCAGCTGCTGATCGAGATCAACCGCCTGGGCTTGCCGGCGGGCAGCGAATTTCTCGACGTGATCTCGCCGCAATACATCGGTGACCTCATCGCCTGGGGTGCGATCGGCGCGCGCACCACCGAGAGCCAGGTGCACCGCGAACTGGCTTCCGGTCTTTCCGCGCCGATCGGCTTCAAGAATGGCACCGACGGCAACATCAAGATCGCGACTGACGCGATCCAGGCCGCCTCGCGCGGCCACCACTTCCTCTCGGTGCACAAGAACGGCCAGGTGGCGATCGTGCAGACCAACGGCAACAAGGACTGCCACGTGATCCTGCGCGGTGGCAAGGCGCCCAACTACGACGCCGCCAGCGTGGCCGCTTCGGTGAAGGAGCTCGAAGCCGCCAAGCTTGCGCCGCGCCTGATGGTGGACTGCAGCCATGCCAACAGCAGCAAGCAGCACGAGAAGCAGCTCGACGTGGCGCGCGACATCGCAGGCCAGATCGAGGCGGGCTCGCGCAGCATCTTCGGCGTGATGATCGAGAGCCACATCGAGGCGGGTGCGCAGAAGTTCACCCCGGGCAAGGACGATGTGGGCGCGCTCAAGTACGGCCAGAGCATCACCGACGCCTGCCTGGGCTGGGACGATTCGCTGCAGGCGCTGGAGGTGCTGTCGCAGGCGGTGAAGACGGCTCGCGGCTGAACAGGGTCAAGGGCTTTCAGGGGTGGATCGCGCGCGGCGCGCGGTCCACAATGGGGCGAACGACCGATCAGGAGAAACGCACATGCGTAGCCACGTTTCCGTGAGTTGGGGCGAACCCGCCACCTACCGCTTCGACCTGGAGGAGGTGCAGCCCATGCCGCACGACCAGGCCCGCCACTGGCTCGATGAGCAGTTCACGGTGCTGGGCTGCGACCCCATTCGGCCGACGGGAAAGGTGTTGACCGCCGACAAGATCCTGCGCGTGGCCGAGGCTGCGGGCGAAGCCCATTTTCGCGATGCGGCTCACGGCGACTGGGCCATGGCTTTCGCGCGCGCGGCGAGTGCGGCGCTGGCCAAGCCGGTGGTGTCGGTCGACGTGCCGAACCACGCGCTGAATTACTGAGCCAGGGTCTTCAACAGGCGGTCGTGCACACCGCCGAAACCGCCGTTGCTCATGCACACGATGTGGTCGCCCGCTTGTGCGGCGGACGTCACCTGCGCCACCACTTCGTCGATGTTGCGACCCACCTGCGCACGGGCTCCCATGGGGGCCAGGGCTTCGCCGGCGTCCCAGTCGAGCCCGCCGCTGTGGCAGAACGCGAGGTCTGCCGCTTCCAGGCTCCAGGGCAGTTGCGACTTCATCGTGCCCAGTTTCATGGTGTTGCTGCGCGGCTCGAACACCGCCAGGATGCGCCCGCGTGGCGTGCCGAGCTTGCGCGCCAGACCGTCGAGCGTGGTGCGGATGGCGGTGGGGTGGTGCGCGAAATCGTCGTAGACCGTGATCGCACCGCCCGCGCGTTCCACCGTTCCGCGCACCTCCATGCGCCGGCGCACGTTCTGGAACGTGGCCAGGGCCTGGGCCGCGTGCGCCGGGGAAACGCCCACGTGTTCGGCGGCGGCGATGGCCGCCAGCGCGTTCAGCTGGTTGTGCACACCCGTGAGTTCCCATTCCACTCGGCCCACGGGGTTGCCCTGGTGCAGCACGTCGAAGGCATGCGGTTCGCCGTGCGCGGTGAAGTCGCTCACCGCTGCGCCAAAGCTGCGCACCTCGCTCCACAGGCCCTTGTGCAGCACGCGCTCCAGGCTGTCTTCCAGCCCGTTGACCACCACGCGGCCTTGACCAGGGACCGTGCGCACGAGGTGGTGGAACTGACGCTCGATCGCGGCCAGGTCGTCGAAGATGTCGGCGTGGTCGAACTCGAGGTTGTTCAGGATCGCGGTGCGCGGCCGGTAGTGCACGAACTTGCTGCGCTTGTCGAAGAAGGCGGTGTCGTACTCGTCTGCTTCAATGGTGAAGAGCTTGCCTTGGCCCAGGCGCGCCGACACACCGAAGTTCAGCGGCACACCGCCGATGAGGAAGCCCGGATTCAAGCCATGGGCTTCGAGGATCCAGGTCAGCATGCCGGTGGTGGTGGTCTTGCCGTGGGTGCCGGCCACCGCCAGCACGTGGCGGCCTTGCAGCACGTGTTCGGCCAGCCACTGCGGGCCGCTGGTGTAGGGGGCCCCGCTGTCCATGATGGCTTCCATCAGCGGGAACTTGGACGTGCCGTCCGCCAGGCGGGCGCGGCTGACCACGTTGCCGATCACGAACATGTCGGGCTTCAAGGCCAACTGGTCGGCGCCAAAGCCCTCGATGAGGTCGATGCCGAGCGCGCGCAGCTGGTCGCTCATGGGGGGGTAGACACCGGCGTCGCAGCCGGTCACGCGGTGGCCGGCTTCGCGGGCCAGGGCGGCCAGGCCGCCCATGAAGGTGCCGCAAATGCCCAGGATGTGAATGTGCATGCGGCGATTTTAGTGGGCCGTCACAGCCCATTCGGCTGTGACGGCCCACCTCTTCAGTCGATCCGGATCTTGTTGCGCACGATGATGTCGCGGTACAGCGCGGTGTCGCTGGCGATGCGCGCCTTCAGGCTCTTCGCGCTGGGGTCGTCCACGCGCCAGCCTTGCACCAGCAGCTTCTGTTGCATGTCGCGCGAGAGCAGGATCTTGCCGAGTTCGGCGCTCAGGCGTGCCTGGTGGGCGGCGGGCATGGTGGCAGGTGCCACCACCGCGTTCCACACCTCGATGTTGAGTCCCTTCACGCCGATGTCTTCCATCGACGGCAGCGTGGGCGCCAAGGGGGTGCGCTTGGCCGAGGTCACGGCGATCGCGTCGAGCTTGCCGGCCTGCACCAGTGGCGAGACGGTGGACGCGGGCAGCAGCGTCATCTGGATGTGTCCCCCCACGATGCCGTTGAGGATGGCCGGCCCGCCATTGAAGGGCACGTGCAGCGGGTTGATGCCCAGCGCCTGCTTGAGCAGTTCCATGCCGAGGTGGCCGCCGGAGCCCGGGCCGACCGAACCGTAGGTCTGTTTGTCGCCGTCGGCACGCAGCTGTGCGATATAGGCCGCCGGTGTGCGCTCGGTGGGCGACTTGGCCGTGACCCAGACCAGTGGCGCGGCGCCGATGAGCGCGATGGGCGCGAAGTCGGTGCTCGGGTCGTAGGGCAGTTTGGCGTAGAGGAACTTCGAGCTGGTCAGCGGACCGTTGCCGATGACCCCGATGGTGTGGCCATCGGTGGCCTTGGCGATCATGTCCGCGCCGATGTTGCTGCTCGCGCCCGGGCGGTTTTCGACCACCACGGGCTGGCCCAGAGCCTGGGACAGCGGTTCGGCGAGCAGGCGCGCCTGCACATCGGGCGACGAACCTGCGGGGTAGCCCACGACCATGCGGAGGGGCCGGTTGGGCCAGGCGTCGGCGGCCACGGCGGACGCGCAGAAAGTGGTCGCCGCAAGGGCGAGTGCGGTGGTGGCCAGGGCGAACTGGCGGCGGGTGGTGGGATTCATGTTGTCATCCTCTGGTGTAGTGGTGGAAAAGGGTGGTGTGGGGTGCCAAACGTTCGGTCGATGGTTCCAGCACCGAGGGATTGCGCACGGTGGATTGCAATTCGAAGGACTGCGGTGTGCCCAGGCCGGTGGCCATGGGTTGGAGGAACGCGGTCAGTGCGGCGCTGGTGGCCTCCAGTGCCCGCGCATCGAAATGCTGGAGCAGGGCGCAGTGCTCCACGCCTTCGCCGCCCACGCCGTCCTCGGCGATGTTCGGCTTCCAGTAGGCCTCGGTGGGCGGCGCCCAGCCCCATGCGGCATGCACGAGCCGGCCGTGCAGCACCTGCTCGGCCAGCCAGCCGTTCAAGCGCGCAGCCAGATCGGTGGCATTCGAACGCCAGCGCAGGGTGGCCAGCCGCGGGGCGCGGCTCAGGCCGTGCTGGCCGGCTCGCACGCAGGGCAGGCGGTAGAAGTTGCTCAAGGTGGCGCGCATGCGCGCCGACCAGGGCGTGGGGTGCGTGAAGACGTCGCGGTACAGCGGCGTGTCGAGCGCCTTCAACGCGTCGAGTTGGTAGAGCGTGAAGTAGCCGCGGGCCGGATCGGTGCCGCGGTAGCGCTCGGCCTCGATGAAGCCCGGCAAGGCCGTGCGTTCGGGCACGTGCTCGAAGGTGTGCCAGTGCTCGTACTCGGCGCGGTCGTCTTCGCGGGCGATGCCGTTCCACAGCGCCAGAAAAGCGGGTTGCGTGGACCCGTTCAAGCCGAGGCCTCTTCGATGACGTCCGGCACGACCATGACTTTGGTGGCGGTCTTGTTGCGCGCCAGTTCGAAGCCCTCGAGGGCGCGCGACAGCGGCACGGTGTGGGTGACCATGTGGGCCAACAGGGACTGGTGCTCCTCCATGAACGCCACGACCTGGGGCCAGGCCGCCTCGGGCGCCCGGTAGGAGCCCCGGATCTCCTGGTGTTTGCGCACCAGGGCGGTCAGGTCGATCGCCACCGGCGCGGCATGGATGCCGGTGATCACCAGCACGCCGCGCGGCTTGAGCGCCTGCATGGCTGGCCCGATGACGGCCGCGACGCCCGTGGCCTCGATCACCACGTCGAAGGGGCGGGAACTGGCCACCTTGGCCAGCGCCTCGGCCATGGGCTGTTCGGCGAAATCCAGCAGTTGGTCGAAGCCGAGCTGGCGCAATATCTGCAGACGGGGCGCATCGCCATGCCCGGCCACGACCACTTCGGCCGCGCCGGCCGCGCGGGCGAACAACGCGATGCCCTGGCCGATGTTGCCCGGGCCCAGTACCAGCACCTTGTCGCCCGCCGTCACGCCGGCGGCGCGCACCGCTTCCCAACTGACCGACAGGGGTTCGGCCAGGGCCGCAATCTTCGGCTCCAGGCCCTGGGGCACCGGAACGCAATTGCGCACCGGCACGCGCACGAAGTCGGCAAACGCACCATCGCGCGAGACGCCAATGCCTTTGCGGGTGACGCAGTCGTCGGCCCGGCCCTCGGTGCACGCGGCGCACACGCCGCACACCACCGACGGTCTGACGGTGACCCGCTGCCCCACGGCCAAGCCGTGGACGTCCTGTCCGAGCGCGGCCACCACACCGGCGAATTCGTGGCCGATGGTCACGGGCAAGGCCGAGCCCATGAAGTGGTAGCTCGGCGTCCACTTGTCGATGTGCAGGTCGGTGCCGCACACCCCCGTGGCCTGGACCTGGACCAAGACCTCGCCCGGGCCGGGCATGGGCGTGGGCGCGTCCTGCAATTCCAGGCCGCGGTCGGGACGAACTTTTCTCAAGGTTTTCATGGGCGTCGATGTCAGCAGAGGCCTGCAGTCTCGGCGCGCGCTTGATATACGTCAAATACTCATTTAGTCTCCCACCCATACCTGATATGTATGTTCCATGGAACTTCGACACCTGCGCTATTTCGTCACCGTGGCCGAGCTGGGCAGCATCAGCCGCGCGGCCGCCAAGCTCTACATCGCCCAACCGCCCTTGTCGGCCCAGATCCGGCAGCTGGAAGAAGAGGTGGGCGCAGCCCTGCTCGTGCGTTGGTCGCGCGGCGTGCGGCTGACGCCTGCCGGCAGTTCTTTTCTGGACGATGCGCGCGCCATCCTCGCCCGCGCCGAACAGGCCACGCAACGGGCGCGCGAATTCCAGTCGGGCGAGCGCAGCACCTTGCGCGTCGGTCTGGTGCCATCGGCCACGCAATCCTTGCTGCCGGGTTTGCTGCGGCGCTTCGTGGCATCGAACCTGTCGGTTCAGATCGAGGCCCAGGAGCGCGTGCCATCGGCCCGGCAGCTGCAGGCCTTGCGCAATGCCGAGCTCGATCTCGGTTTTGTCCGGCCCGCCAGTGTGGTGGGGCAGAGCGAGTGGGTCTGCGCCATCGACGATCCCTACTGGGTCGCGCTGCCCCATGGCCATGCGCTGGCCCGCAGCACGAAGCCGATCGCCGTGAAGGCGCTGGAACACGCGGTGTTCGTCGCGTTCTCGCGCTACGCCGAGAGCGACTTCTTCGACCAGACCGCCTCGCTGTGCGAGGGCGCGGGCTTCAAGCCCGATGTGCGGCACACCGCCACCCAATTCATGAGCGTGCTGGCCATGGTCAGCAGCGGACTGGGCGTGGCCATCGTTCCAGCCTCCTGCGCCATTCTGGCGCAACCGGGGGTGGCGATGCGCCGGCTCACGGGCATCGCGCGCAAGAGCCAGTTGGTGCTCATCGCCAACCAGGCGCTGCGCGAAGATGCCTGGGGCCGTTCGGTACTCCAGATTGCGGAACAGGAACTGCGGGCCTTGGAGGTGTCGGTGCGCGCGGCCTCGGTGGCCGCGCGTTGAGCCCGCACCCGCGGATGGGCGTGGTGGGGCAAGGGTTGGACGTCAGCGGGCACAATCCCTCCCCATGGACGCGAGCCGAGACGACATCCCCCATCAAATTGCCGCAGTGGCCGCCCGTCTGGTGGTCGACGAAGGCCTGGAATACGCCGCTGCCAAGCGCCGCGCGGTCAAGCAGCTGGGCTTGCCGGCCCGCACCGCTTTGCCGGACAACATGCTGCTGGACGCGGCGGTGCGCGAAGACATCGCCGTGTTCTGCCCCGATACCCAGGCCGCCGAGTTGCAGACCCTGCGCGAACTGGCCTTGGTCTGGATGGACCGGCTGCAGGCGTTTCGCCCTCACTTGGGCGGGGCCGTCTGGCATGGCATGGCCACGCGGCACAGCGATATCTATCTGCAACTCTTCTGCGACGATCCCAAGGCGCCCGAGTGGGCGCTGCTCGACCACCGCGTGGAATACCACCCCGGCACCGTCAACGGCTGGCGTGGCGAGCCCGTGCAAGCGCTGACGCTGCGCGTGCGCTGCGAGGCGCTGGGGCAATGGGTGCTGGTGCATCTGATGGTGCACGACCTGGACGATCTGCGTGGCGCGCTCAAGCCCGACGCCCAAGGCCGCAAACCCCGGGGCGATGCCGCCGCGTTGCGCCGCTTGATGGCCGGGGAGGTCTCGGCATGAAGCTGCAACGCAGAACCCTCTGGATGGCGGGCATGGCCGTGGTGGCGGGTGGCGCCGGGGCCTTGTTCTCGGCGCGGCGCCTGCAGTTGCAGCCGGTGATGAGCGAGGCCGAGGTCGCGTTCTGGGCCACCGCGTTCGAAGGCCCGAATGGCGGGGCCGTGCGCCTCGCCGATTTCCGCGACCGTCCTTTGCTGGTCAACTTCTGGGCCACCTGGTGCCCGCCCTGTGTGGAAGAGTTGCCCATGCTCAACGCGTTCCATGAGGCCCACAAGGCGCGCGGTTGGCAGGTGCTCGGCCTGGCGGTGGACCAGCCCAGCGCGGTGCGCTCTTTCATGCAGAAGCTGCCTTTGAACTTCCCGGTGGGCATGGCGGGCTTCGCGGGCACCGATCTCAGCCGCAGCCTGGGCAACCCCAGCGGGGCATTGCCGTTCAGCGTGGTGTTCGGCGGCGATGGCACCTTGCTGCACCGCAAGATCGGCAAAGTGTCGCAAGAGGATCTGGCGCAGTGGGCGACTTTGGCGTGATGCCATTGGCGCCTTTCGTCAAGCCACCGGAAAACGCTGGCAAAAAAGAGTAAATTCCCCGTTCTCTCAAAAACGACCCCGTCACGGTCTCGCGCATGACGACCACGTGACTCGGTTCCTGGTGCCTCGGTGACCCGACCCGATCGTGTACACTGCGGCACCCCGGCGGGTTGACGTCGCTGCATTTCGACGAAGTTGGATGCTTTTAGATCAACTTGACCGCATTTCGTTGGAGAAATCATGGATCTAAGAAAACTAAAGACGCTGATCGACCTGGTGTCCGAGTCGAACGTGTCCGAGCTTGAAATCACCGAAGCCGAGGGCAAGGTGCGCATTGTCAAGAGCGCGCCCGTGATGGCCGCCGCGCCCGTGACCTACAGCATGACCCCGGCGCCCGTGGCGGCTCCGGCGGCGGCTGTGGTGGAAGCCGCCCCTGCGGCAGCGGCCCCCGCTGCGCCCACCGGCCACACGGTGAAGTCGCCCATGGTGGGCACCTTCTACCGCGCGTCCAGCCCCGGCGCCAAGCCTTTCGTGGAAGTGGGCGACACCATCAAGGAAGGCGAAACCATCTGCATCGTCGAGGCGATGAAGATCCTCAATGAAATCGAAGCCGACAAGTCCGGCACCGTGACGCAGGTGCTGGTCGAGAACGGCCAGGCGGTCGAGTACGGCCAGCCCATGTTCGTGATCGAATAAAGAAAAAGGCCCCGAGCCCATGTTCAAGAAAATCCTGATCGCCAACCGGGGAGAGATCGCGCTGCGTGTTCAGCGCGCTTGCCGGGAAATGGGCATCAAGGCGGTGATGGTGTATTCCGAGGCCGATCGCGACGCCAAGTATGTGCGCTTGGCCGACGAAGCCGTCTGCATCGGCCCGGCGCCGAGCGGCCAAAGCTACCTCAACATGCCGGCCATCATCTCGGCCGCAGAGGTGACCGATGCCGAGGCCATCCACCCGGGCTACGGCTTCCTCTCCGAAAACGCCGACTTCGCCGAGCGCGTTGAAAAGAGCGGCTTCACCTTCATCGGCCCCACGCCGGATTCGATCCGCATGATGGGCGACAAGGTGTCGGCCAAGCAGGCGATGATCCGCGCGGGCGTGCCCTGCGTGCCGGGTTCCGAGGGCGCGTTGCCCGACGACCCGGTGGTGATCAAGCGCACCGCCAAGGCCGTCGGCTACCCCGTGATCATCAAGGCCGCCGGCGGCGGCGGTGGGCGAGGCATGCGCGTGGTGCACACCGAGGCAGCGCTGCTGCACGCGGTGCAGACCACCAAGGCGGAAGCCGGCGCGGCCTTCGGCAATCCCGAGGTGTACATGGAGAAGTTTCTCCAGAACCCGCGCCACATCGAGATCCAGATCCTGGCCGACCAGCACCGCAACGCGGTGTACCTGGGCGAGCGCGACTGTTCCATGCAGCGCCGCCACCAGAAGGTGATCGAAGAAGCCCCGGCACCGGGCATTCCACGCCGCCTGATCGAGAAGATCGGCGAGCGCTGCGCCAGCGCCTGCAAGAAGATCGGCTACCGCGGTGCCGGCACCTTCGAATTCCTGTTCGAGAACGGCGAGTTCTACTTCATTGAAATGAACACGCGCGTGCAGGTGGAGCACCCGGTGACGGAAGCCATCACCGGCATCGACATCGTGCGCACCCAGATCGCGGTGGCCGCGGGCGAAAAGCTGCCGTTCACGCAGCGCCAGATCCAGCTGCGCGGGCATGCGATCGAGTGCCGCGTCAACGCCGAACACGCCTACAAGTTCACCCCATCGCCGGGTCGCATCACCACCTGGCACATGCCGGGCGGGCCGGGCGTGCGCGTGGATTCGCACGTGTATGCCAACTACTTCGTGCCGCCGAACTACGACTCGATGATCGGCAAGATCATCGTGCACGGCGACACGCGCGAGCAGGCACTGGCGCGCATGCGCACGGCGTTGGCCGAGGCGGTCATTGAAGGCATTCAGACCAATGTGCCGCTGCACCGCGAGCTGATGGTGGATGCGAGCTTCGTGGCCGGCGGTACCAACATCCACTACCTCGAAGAATGGCTGTCGCAACGTGAGCGCTGAAGCCTTCCAACTGACCCAGCCCCCGGCTGGGTCTCTTTTTGAGTTGGTGCTGCTGGCGCCCGAGGCGGCGGTGGACGACATCGGCGATGCGCTGGTGGCCTTGGATGCGCTCAGCGTGTCGGTGGAAGACGCCGACGCCATGACCGATGCCGAAACGGCGCTGTTCGGCGAACCCGGCATGCCGCCACCGAAAGAAGGCTGGCAACGCTCCCGCGTCGTGGCCCTGTTCCCCACCGATGCGGCCGCGCGCGAAGCGGCGCATCTGCTGGAGGCGCAAGATTTTTTTGAAGGCTGCGTGGTGCAGGGCGTGCGCGCCGTGCCGGACCAGGACTGGGTGCGCCTGACGCAGTCGCAGTTCGAGCCGGTCGAGATCACGCCGAGTTTCTGGATCGTGCCGACCTGGCACGAGCCCCCCGCGGCCGCGCAACAGGTGATCCGCCTCGATCCCGGGCTGGCCTTTGGCACCGGCACTCACCCCACCACCCGCATGTGTCTGCGCTGGACGGCGCGCCATGCCCCCGTGGGGCCGCGTGTGCTGGACTACGGTTGCGGATCCGGCATCCTGGCCATTGGCGCGGCCAAGTTCGGTGCGAGCGACATCGTGGCGGTGGACATCGATCCGGCGGCCGTGGAATCGACCCGGCTCAACGCCGAGGCCAACCACGCGGCGCTGTCCGCAGGCTTGCCCGACCTGGCCCGCGGCGAACACGATCTGGTGCTGGCCAACATCCTGGCCACGCCGCTGAAGGTGCTCGCGCCCTTGCTGTGTTCGCACGTGCGCCCGGGCGGCCAACTGGTGTTGGCCGGCATCCTGGCGCGCCAGGCCGATGAGCTGAAGGAGGCCTACGCACCGTGGGTGGCCCTGCAGGTCAGCGACGAGGAAGACGGCTGGATCCTGATGACCGCCGTCAAGCCCTGAGAAAGTGCCCCACGCAACGCCCGCGATAATCGGCGCATGAGTTTCACCACGCGTTGCCCGGCTTGCGGAACGATGTTCAAGGTCGTTGCCGACCAATTGAAGATCTCCGAAGGTTGGGTGCGTTGCGGTCATTGCGCGGATGTGTTCGACGCCACAGCGTATTTGCAGCCGTGGACCGCACCCGAAGCCGATGGCACCGAGCCCGAGCCATGGGCGGAGGTGGTGGCCGAACCCGCGCCTGAGCCTGAACGTGTTTCCCAGCCCGATGTGCCGCATGTCGACCCGATCGATGCCGGGCCGGGTGAGCCAAGCCCAGACCCGGAGGGCGCGTGCGAAGAAGATGCGCCCGCGCCCCTGCCCGCGCCCGCGCAGGCAGTGCCTCGTGCCGAGCCCGATGACGAAGTCGAATCGGATTTTCATGGTGAGCTGGAACGCTTTGCGGTGGGTCTGGGCCGCCTGAGCGCGGCGCAGAGCGTTGGCCGCCACGGCGACACCGATGCAGCGTTCGCAGAACCCACGCCATCGGCGGGCGCCGCGGTCATGCCCGCAGCGCCCATGCCGCGCGAGCTGGACCCGGAGCCCGAGCCGGAAAAGAACGCGGACCTTGCCGATGCGACGGACCACGGGCAGAGCCCGGCTGCGCCCGAACCCGGATTTGTGCGCCAGGCGCGCCGCCAGGCTTTTTGGCGCAGGCCCGGCGTGCGGATTGCGCTGTCGCTGGTGGCGCTGGTGCTGGTGGCGCTGCTGGCGGCGCAGTGGGCCGTGCGGGAGCGCGACCGGCTCGCGGCATGGCAGCCGCAATGGCAACCCGTGCTGCAGCAGGCTTGCATCCATCTGGGTTGCACATTGGCGCCCGTGCGCCAGATCGATGCGATCGTCATCGACAGCACCTCGCTGGTGAACCGGCTCGGCAATTTCTACGCATTCGATCTTGTGCTCAAGAACACCGCGTCGCTGGCGTTGGCCATGCCCGCGCTTGAACTCAGCATCACGGATGTGGGCGGGAATGTGATCTCGCGCCGCGTTTTCCTGCCCGACGAGTGGCCCGATGCGCCGGCCGTGTTGCCGGCCAACGGATCCATTACGGTTCAATTTCGATTGGCGCTCGCGGTGGGCGAATCCACGCCCATGGCCGGCTACAACGCCCTGGTTTTTTATCCCTGACGACGGAAACTCTTCATGCCTATTCTTGTTTGTGGTTCGCTGGCCTTTGACACCATCATGACCTTCGAGGGTCGATTCGCCGAGCAAATCCTGCCCAGCCAATTGCATATCCTCAATGTGTCGTTTCTCGTACCGGGATTGCGCCGCGAATACGGCGGATGCGCGGGCAACATCGTTTATGGTTTGCGCCAACTCGGCGCGCAAGCGGTACCGCTGGCCATGCTGGGCAACGAGGATGGCCAGGAATACCTCGATCGCATGCGCGCGCTGGGAGTGGATGTCGGCCACGTGTCGACCACGGCCGAGAGCTACACCGCGCAGGCCATGATCATGACCGACCGCGACAACAACCAGATCACCGCGTTCCACCCGGGCGCGATGTCGCTGGCGCACCAGAACCCGGTGCCTTCGCGCAAGGACATCGCCGTGGCCATCATCTCGCCCGATGGCCGTGATGCCATGCTCACGCACGCGCGCCAGCTGCACGACGCCGGCGTGCCCTTCGTGTTCGATCCGGGCCAAGGCCTGCCCATGTTCAACGGCGAAGAACTGCGCCAGTTCATCGCGCTGGCCAGCTGGGTCACGCTCAACGACTACGAAGCTCAGATGCTGTGCGAGCGCACCGGGCTCACGCTGGACGAGATCGCCGCGCAGGTGCGCGGGCTCATCGTCACGCTGGGGGCGCAAGGTTGTGATGTGTGGGACGGTTCGGCGAAGAAGGAACACGTCGCCGGTGTCGCGGCCGCCGAGATCGTGGACCCGACCGGTTGTGGCGACGCCTTCCGCGCTGCGCTGTTGCATGGCCTGGAGCAGGGTTGGCCACTGCGCCGTTGCGCCGAACTCGGCAACCGCATCGGCGCGACCAAGATCGCCAGCCGTGGTGGCCAGAACTACACGTTCGCGCCCTGAAATAAAAAAGCCCGGCGCTTTCGCGCCGGGCTGCAGGTCATCTCAACGGGGAGATCAGGGCTTGGCGGACGTCGGGAACGGCCAAGCAGCCTGAGGGTTGAGCTTCGTCTGCGCTGCAGGTGCCGCTGGGGCTGCCGGCTTCTTGGCCGGCTCAGCTTTTTTTGCTGGGGCTGCCTTCTTCGCAGGAGCCGCCTTCTTCGCAGGAGCCGCCTTCTTCGCAGGAGCTGCCTTCTTGGCAGGCGCCTTTTTCGCAGCGGCCTTCTTCGCAGGCGCCTTCTTGACGGCAGCCTTCTTCGCAGGAGCCTTCTTGACGGCGGCCTTCTTCGCAGGCGCCTTCTTGGCAGCAACCTTCTTCGCAGGCGCCTTCTTGGCGGCTACCTTCTTGACGGCGACCTTTTTGGCAGGAGCCTTCTTCGCAGCAGCCTTCTTGGCCGGAGCCTTCTTCGCCGCTACTTTCTTGACGGCGACCTTCTTAGCAGGCGCTGCCTTCTTCTTGGCCGGAGCGGCCTTCTTCGCAGGTGCTGCTTTCTTAGCTGCAGCTTTTTTGGCCGGAGCGGCCTTCTTCGCAGCGGCCTTCTTGGCCGGGGCTTTTTTCGCAGTTGCCATTGTTTTCTCCTTGATCAAGTTGCAAAGAGCACTTCAACCAGCCTTGTCGCCGGCGAAGTGATTCAACGCTCTGGGGTCCTGTGGATGCATCCACGGTAGGCCCCAATGCGCTGAATTCGGTGACAAGACCCCATCAGCAGCGTCGTCGCGCCGTTGTGCATGAGGTCTTGATTGAACGGAACACATGTTGTTGTGTGAGGGTCGATGAGAGGGCAATGCGGCTCCGGCTGCAGTGGCTCAGTCCCAGGAAAGGGCGCCGCCGGTCTGGTATTCGATCACGCGGGTTTCGAAGAAATTGCGTTCCTTCTTGAGGTCGATCATCTCGCTCATCCAGGGGAACGGATTCTCTTCGTTCGGGAACAGGGGCTCCAGGCCGATCTGCGTGGCGCGGCGGTTGGCGATGTAGCGCAGATAGCCCTTGAACATCGAGGCGTTCATGCCGAGCACGCCGCGCGGCATGGTGTCTTCGGCGTAGCGGTATTCGAGTTCGACCGCCTTGAGGAACAGCTCCTTGATCTCGGCCTTGAATTCGCTCGTCCACAGCAGCGGGTTCTCCATCTTGATCGCGTTGATCAGATCGATCCCGAAGTTGCAGTGCATGGATTCGTCGCGCAGGATGTACTGGTATTGCTCGGCGGCACCGGTCATCTTGTTCTGGCGACCCAAGGCCAGGATCTGCGTGAAGCCGACGTAGAAGAACAGGCCTTCCATGAGGCAGGCGAACACGATCAGGCTCTTGAGCAGGCGTTGATCGGTTTCGGGTGTGCCGGTGTGGAAGTTCGGGTCCATGATCGCTTCGATGAAGGGGATCAGGAACTCGTCCTTGTCGCGGATCGACTGGACTTCGTTGTACGCGTTGAAGATCTCGGACTCGTCCAGGCCCAACGACTCGACGATGTACTGGTAGGCGTGCGTGTGGATCGCTTCTTCAAAGGCCTGGCGCAGCAGGAACTGGCGGCACTCGGGCGCGGTGATGTGGCGGTAGGTGCCCAGCACGATGTTGTTCGCGGCCAGCGAGTCGGCGGTGACGAAGAAGCCGAGGTTGCGCTTGACGATGCGGCGTTCGTCTTCGGTCAGGCCGTTCGGGTCTTTCCAGAGCGCGATGTCGCGGCTCATGTTCACTTCCTGCGGCATCCAGTGGTTGGCGCAGGTGGCGAGGTATTTTTCCCAGGCCCACTTGTACTTGAACGGCACCAGCTGGTTGACGTCGGTCTGGCCGTTGATGATGCGCTTGTCGGCCGCGTTGACGCGACGCGCCGGTGTCGCGGCGGCGTTTGAAGAGGTCGCGTTAGGGATCGAAGCGAGAGAGGGTGCGGGTGCGGTGCGCCCATCGAACGATGGGGACAGTGAGGCTTGCACACCCGACGCGCCGGAGGGCTGTGGGCTGTTCGCTGGCTTCGATGAAGGGATGCTGTGATCGTCCCAGGTCAACATAGAGGTTTCCAATGTTCGGATTATGAAAGTGTGCGCATGAATTGCAAAGTGATCAGACGCGATATGCACGTTTTGTGTTGCGGTGTTGCATCGAATTGCATTCGATGAACCCCACAACACGCATTCGCAACGCCGATCAAATCACTGACACGCTTCACAACCCTGGTCATCGATGGCGGTGAATTTCACGTCGGTGGCAGGTCCTGTTTCGATTTGCGCGGCGGTCGCGACGGGTTCGCTTTGTATGGCGACGGCATTGAGCTGGCCGGTGCGACCGGTGGACTTCTCTGCCTGCGTGGCCGAGGTGGTGCGCAGGTAATACGTGGTCTTGAGACCACGCAGCCACGCGAGCTTGTAGGTGTCGTCGAGCTTCTTCCCCGATGCTCCGGCCATGTAGATGTTGAGGCTCTGTGCCTGATCGATCCACTTCTGGCGGCGCGCGGCGGCCTCCACCAGCCACAGCGGTTCCACTTCGAACGCGGTGGCATACAGCGCCTTCACGTCTTGTGGCACGCGGTCGATCGGGCGCAGCGAACCATCGAAGTGCTTGAGGTCCATGACCATCACGTCGTCCCACAGGCCCAGGCGCTTGAGGTCCTTCACCAGGTAGCCGTTGATGACGGTGAACTCACCGGACAGGTTGGACTTCACCGAGAGGTTGCCGAAGCAGGGCTCGATGGAAGCGTCCACGCCGACGATGTTGGAGATGGTGGCGGTGGGCGCGATGGCGATGCAGTTGGAGTTGCGCATGCCGTCGGCGGCGATCTTCTTGCGCAGCGCTTCCCAGTCCAGGGTGCTGGAGCGGTCCACGTCCACATAACCGCCGCGCTCGCGCGCCAGCAGGTCCAGCGTGTCGGAGGGCAGCACTCCCTGGTCCCACAGCGAGCCGCGGTAGCTGGTGTAGCGGCCGCGCTCACGGGCCAGTTCGGTCGACGCCCAGTAGGCGTAGTAGCAGATGGCTTCCATCGAACGATCGGCGAATTCCACCGCTTCGTTGGAGGCGTAGGGAATGCGCAGTTCGTACAGCGCGTCCTGGAAGCCCATGAGGCCCAGGCCCACCGGGCGGTGGCGCATGTTGGAATCGCGCGCCTTCTTCACCGCGTAGTAGTTGATGTCGATCACGTTGTCGAGCATGCGCATGGCGGTCTTGATGGTCGCCTGCAGCTTCTCGTGGTCGAGCATCTTGGTGCCGTCGTCGCCGCGCTTGACGTGGTTGAGCAGGTTGACCGAGCCCAGGTTGCACACCGCGGTTTCGGTGTCGCTGGTGTTGAGCGTGATCTCGGTGCACAGGTTGGAGCTGTGGACCACGCCGACGTGTTGCTGCGGGCTGCGCACGTTGCAGGCGTCCTTGAAGGTGATCCAGGGATGGCCGGTTTCGAACAGCATCGACAGCATCTTGCGCCACAGATCGGTGGCGGGTACCTTGCGGTACGGTTTGATTTCGCCACGCGCGGCCTTTTCTTCGTAGGCCACGTAGGCCTTCTCGAAGTCGGCGCCGAACAGGTCGTGCAGGTCGGGCACGCTGTTGGGCGAGAACAGGCTCCACTCGCCCTTTTCCATCACGCGCTTCATGAACAGATCGGGGATCCAGTTCGCGGTGTTCATGTCGTGCGTGCGGCGGCGGTCGTCGCCGGTGTTCTTGCGCAGTTCCAGGAACTCCTCGATGTCCAGGTGCCAGGTTTCCAGGTAGGTGCAGACTGCGCCCTTGCGCTTGCCGCCCTGGTTCACGGCCACGGCGGTGTCGTTGACCACCTTGAGGAAGGGCACGACGCCTTGCGATTCGCCGTTGGTGCCCTTGATGTGGGATCCCAGGGCGCGCACGCGCGTCCAGTCGTTGCCCAGGCCACCCGCGAATTTGGAGAGCAGCGCGTTTTCCTTGATGGACTCGTAGATGCCGTCGAGGTCGTCGGGCACCGTGGTCAGGTAGCAGCTGGAGAGTTGCGAGCGCAGCGTGCCGGCGTTGAACAGCGTGGGCGTGGACGACATGAAGTCGAACTTGGAGAGCACTTCATAGAACTCGATGGCGCGGGCTTCGCGGTCGACTTCGCCCAGCGACAGGCCCATGGCCACGCGCATGAAGAAGGATTGCGGCAGTTCGATGCGCGTCTTGCGCACGTGCAGGAAGTAGCGGTCGTACAGGGTCTGCAGGCCGAGGTAGTCGAACTGCAGGTCGCGCTCGGGCTTGAGCGCGGCGCCCAGGCGGGCCAGGTCGAACTGCAGGAGCTTCTCGTCGAGCAGGTCGTTGTCCACGCCCTTCTTGATGAATTGCGGGAAGGTTTCGGCGTAGCGCGCGCCCATCTCGGCGGACGGCACTTCCTCGCCCATCACTTCCTTGATGATGGTGTGCAGCAGCAGGCGTGCCGTGGCGTAGGTGTAGTCGGGGTCTTTTTCGATCAGCGTGCGCGCGGCCAGGATGGAGGCTTTGTAGACCTCTTCCATGGGCACGCCGTCGTACAGGTTGCGCTTGGTCTCGGCCACGACCGGGTCGGCCTTGACGTCCTTGCCCAGGCCGCTGCAGGCATTGGCGATCAGGTCTTGCAGGCGTTGCAGGTCGAGCGGCACGCGCTGGCCACCGTCGATCACGTGCAGGGCGGGTTCGGACGCCTGGGCGACTTCGGCGTGGTGGGCGCGTTCCTGGGTGCGGCGCTCGCGGTAGAGCACATAGGCGCGGGCCACTTCATGGTGGCCGCTGCGCATCAGGCCGAGTTCGACCTGGTCCTGCACGTCTTCAATATGGAAGGTGCCACCGCCGGGGCGCGAACGCATCAGGGCGCGCGCCACGTTCTGCGTCAAGGCGTCCACGGTTTCGCGCACGCTGGCCGAGGCCGCGCCCTGGGTGCCGTGCACCGCGAGGAAGGCCTTCATCAGGGCGACGGCGATCTTGCCCGGCTCGAAGGGCACGACGGCGCCGTTGCGGCGGATGATCTGGTAGTTCGAGAAAACCGAGCTGCTCGCGCTCAGCGCAGCCGCCGCGGGTGAACCTGCGAGGGGCTTGGGCGAAACGGGGGACGGGTTGGTGTTGGTGGAAGCGGTCAGCATGGTCCTCTTTCGTTTGTTGTATGGCCCGCCGGGCATGGTCCGCCAGCGGTGCAGGTGAATGGGGTGTCGGCCATGGCCAGGTGCTCAGACACCGCGGACGCCTCCGGCGCGAGGGGTCGGGGGCGTGGTGCTGGCAAGGGCAGAATCCGGAACCCAGGCGCACACTATATCTGGTGTGCAAGCTGTCTTCAAGACACTAGGGGTAGTGTTTTGGGATTTGTTCCGTGGCTGGATGGCAGACCATTTTCGCCAAGCAAAAAATAGCCTGCTTCCAGTGTGACTGCCGTATGGGCGCACGGCGGGGTAGTCGGCGAATTTCCTACATCTGTGCAGGGAAACCCAGCGTGGCTGGGCGCTGCAGCGCGATATGCCGGCGATGACCGCGCCGCTGCGGGCGCGGTGCAGACGGCCCGGTGCGACAGGCTGGACGGACTCAATCGCGCGGCGCGTTGCGGCGAAGTGTCTCCTGAGGGAAACAGTTGTCGCGCCAACCGAGTTCGTCTTGCAGCCGCCCCCAGTCGAAACCGGCGCCCGGGTCCTGTTTGCGGCCCGGTGCGATGTGCTCGTGGCCTGCGATATGCGCGATCGGGTAGCGCTGCGCGAGTTGCAGGCACAGCTGGGCGAGGGTGGCGTACTGAGCGTCTTCGAAGCGCTCGCCTTCGAGGCCTTCGAGCTCGATGCCGATCGAATCGTCGTTGCAGTTGCCGCGACCGCGCCACTGCGATGCGCCCGCGTGCCAGGCCCGGTCATCGGTGTCGACGAATTGCAGCAAGCTGCCGTTGCGCCGCACGAAAAAGTGCGACGACACTTCCATGCCCCGGATCTGCTCGAAGTAGGGGTGGGCGTTCCAGTCGAGCTGGTTGGTGAAGAGTTGCTCCACCTGCGGGCCGCCGTACACGCCGGGCGGCAGGCTGATGGAGTGGACCACGATGAGGTCGATGTGCGCACCCTCGGGTCGCGGACCGAAGTTGGGCGAAGGGCATGGGCGCGCGCTCTGCAGCCAGCCGGCGGTCCAGGTGGCCGGCGCGTCCGAAGGCTCAAGGGGTTTCGTCATCGTCCGAAGAGGGCATGACGATACCCAGGCGCTGGATGCGGTAGCGCATCTGGCGCAGGTTCAGGCCGAGGCGGGCGGCCGCTGCGGTGCGGTTGAAATCGCTTTCGCGCAGGGCCTTGAGCAGCACCTGCCGTTCCTGTTCGTCGAGATAGGCCTGCAGGTCGGCGGGGATGTCGGCGGGGGGCGGCGAGACGGGCGGGCGCGGCGCGGGATCGGCCGGCGCCAGCGGCGTGGGCTGCGTCGGGATCTCGATGGCGGCGTGATCGGTGTCGCCGAAGTCGTCGGGTTCAAGGGTTTCGCCGCTGCTCAACGCGAGCGCGCGCTGCAAAAGGTTTTCGAGCTCGCGCACATTGCCCGGCAGGTCGCGCGCGAGCAGCCAGGCCAAGGCGTGTGGCGACAGGTCGGGCACGCTCTGCCCGGATTCGGCGCACAGCCGGGCCAGCAGCGCGCTCACCAGGCTGGGCAGGTCTTCGCGCCGTTCGCGCAGCGACGGCGTGCGCAGACCGATCACGTTGAGCCGGTAGAACAGGTCTTGGCGGAACTGGCCCGATTGCACCAGGGCATTGAGGTCGCGGTGGGTCGCGCTCACCAGGCGCACGTCGACGGCTTCTTCCTGCACGCCGCCGAGCGCGCGTACCCGGCGTTCCTGGATCACACGCAGCAGCTTGGCCTGCATGGCCAGGGGCAGGTCGCCGATTTCGTCGAGGAACAAGGTGCCGCCGCGCGCGGCCTGGAAATAGCCTTCGCGGTCGGTGGTGGCACCGGTGTAGGCGCCCTTGCGCGCGCCGAAGAACTCGGCTTCGATGAGGTTCTCCGGAATGGCGCCGCAGTTGACCGCGACGAAGGGGCCTGCGCTGCGGTGGCTGCAATCGTGCACCGCGCGCGCCACGAGCTCCTTGCCGGTGCCGGACTCGCCCAGGATCAGCACCGGCGCCATGCTGGAAGCGACCTTTCCGATGCGGGCCTTGATCTGCACGATGCTGGGCGCGTTGCCTACGATGCGCCGCAGCGACTGCGCGCCGCTCATGGGCGCGGTGGACCTGCGCGCCGCCTCGGTCGAGCCGTTGGCGGCGCTGTGGCCATTCGGCGTGCCGCCGTTGCCATGGGTTCCACCGGTGCCGCTGGCCTGCGCTGGCACGCGCTGGCTTTGCAAGGCGGCTGCCACCGCGCTGCGCAGTTGTTTGAGGTCGACCGGCTTGGTGAGGTAGTCGAAGGCGCCGGCCTTGAGCGATTCGACCGCGTTCTCGGCCGAGCCGTAGGCGGTGATCACGATGCACTTTTCGTTGCGCTGGGTGTCCGCCAGTTCGCGCAGCAGCTCCAGGCCCAGGCCATCGGGCAGGCGCATGTCCGAGATCAGGACGTCAAAGCGCTGCTGGCTGAGCCACTCGCGCGCCTGGGCCAGGTCGGGTGCGGCGACCACCGCATGGCCTTCGCGCAGCAGGGTCAGCTCGTACAGCGTGCGCAGGTCGGGTTCGTCGTCGACGACGAGGATGGAGGCGGCTTGGGGCGGGTTGGCCATTGGCGCGGTCGGTCAGCGAGAGGCCAGGGACGCGCCACCGGAGAGCAGGTGGTCGGGGTGTGCGCCCGGCGGCACCATGGAGTCGCCCGGGTAGGGCAGGCTCTCCTGTGTGGGTTCGCCGTGGGGATCGGGCGCCGAGCGCGTGGCCGCGATCAGGGCGTAGAACTCGTTGCCTTCGCGCTGGTCCAGGCGCGTGCGGCGGTAGGCCATCTGCGCGCCATACCGTTCGCACAGCTCGCGGCAGATGTAGAGGCCCAGGCCGCTGGAGCGGCTCTCGGAGGAGAAGAAGGGCTCGAACAGGTGGCGCATCACGCTGGCTTCGAGCACGTCGCCATCGCTCCACACGGAAAGGCGGACGTGTTCGTTGCCGCTGGGCTGGGTGATGATGCGGATCGAACCGGGTTTGCCGCTGGCGTGGCGCAGCGCGTTGTCCAGCAGGTTGATCAGGAGGCGGCGCAGATGTTCGGGGTCGAAGCCGATGTGGGCGTCGGGTGCGTGCACGTGAATGCCCAGGATGCGCTCGGCCTGTTTCTGGCGCGCCCATTCGCGGGTGATCTGTCGCACCACGGGGTCGATCGGCAGCGCGGCCAAAGCCCCCGGGCTCTGGTTGGGCTGTGCGCGCGCGACATTGAGAATATCGTCCACGATGCGCGAGAGCCGTTGCGCGTTCTGGTCGATCATGCGCGTCAGGCGCTTCTGGGCGGGCGCCTGGACTTCTTCGTCGAGCAAGGCGTTGGCCTGTGAAATGGCCGAGAGCGGGTTGCGGATTTCGTGCGCCACGGCGGCGGACATGCGGCCCATCGAGGCCAGCTTCTCGGTGCGCACACGCGCCTCGACCTCGCGCAGGTCTTCGAGGAACAGCACGCACAGCCCGGCGCGCCGACCGTCCTGCGCCGTCAGCCGGGTGCGCGCGTGCAGGCGCTGAACGGGGCGGTCTTCGTTGTCGATGGTGGTTTCCATCTCGAGCGCTTCGGCGCGGGCAAAGGTCTCCTGCACCAGATGGGACAGGTGATGCCAACTGGCGCGCGCCGAGAGCAGCAGCTTGGTGGCCTGGGGCGGCGCGTGGCCAAGCAGCATGGTCTTGGCAGCCGGGTTGGCGTTGCGCACCACGCCATGGGGATCGACCACCAGCACGCCGATGGTGAGGTTGTCGATCACCAGTTCGTTCACCTGGGCCTGCGTGCGCGCCGCGGCCCGGCTGGTGGCGGCCAGCACCTCTTCTCGCGCGAGGCGGATGGCCAGTTGATGGGCGAGCACGGCCACGATGAAGAAGCCGGTACCGGTCAGGCTGGCTTGCAGGAAACGCGCGGTGGAGCCGTCGCCGAACAGCGGGCCGTTCAGCGCGGCTTCGCCCAGCAGGTACAGCGTGACACTGGCGGCCGTGCCCAGCGCGATCGTGAGCGGCCCGAGGATGGCGGCCAGCAGGACGGGCAGCGCGAACAACGCGGTGTGGTTGATGCTCCCGGTCTGAAACGACTGCAGCACGGCGAACACGACCACGTCGACGCCGATGGTGAGCAGCCATTGCAGGTGCAGGGTCTGGCCCTGTTCGACCGGGCGCCACAGGAACAGCACCAGCAGCGTAAGACAGAGGTGGAGCGCGCAGAGCAGCACCAGCCACTGCACGCCGCCCGTGCCGGTGGTCGCCACGAACACCTGCATGGCCAGCAGCACCACGGCGATGAGCACCCGCGCCTGCATGAAGGCGCGCCACAACCGCACGAAGGCGCGCGTGCGCTGCTCGCGCTCCTGGTAGCTGCCCTCGGACCCGGCGTACCAGGAGGCGGCGAACTGGGAGTGGATGTCGCTGGGCATCTCAGCCTTCGATCAGGCGCCGGTGCTCGGCGCTGCAATAGACACCCTGTTGGCCTTGCACCGCCTCGTTCTCCGGCAGGTGGGTGCCGCATTGGCGGCAGGCCACCATGACGGTGGGCACGCGGCTTTTCGTCGGCGGGGCTTTGCGTGCCGCGTTGGAGCGCTGGTCTTCCAGGCGGTTGTTGCGCCATATATAGAAGGCCACGACGACCACGGCAAGGACGAGCAGGTATTTCATGGTGTTTCAGGCGCGCTGCAGCAGGACTTCGAGGACGAAGCGCGAACCGGCATAGCCCAGCAGCAGGAAGCCGGCGGCCAGATAGAGTGTGCGCACGGCGATGCGGCCGCGCCAGCCCAGTCGCCAGCGCCCCCAGAGCAGCACGCCCATGGTGAGCCAGGACAGGACCGAGAAGGTGGTCTTGTGGTCCCAGACCCAGCGGTGGTTGAGCGACTCGGAAAAATACCAGCCCGCCAGCAGCGTGGCGCTGAGCAGCGCGAAACCGGCGGCCACGAAGCGGAAGGTGAGCCGCTCCAGCGTGAGCAGGGGCATGGAGGCTTCATTGGCATTGCCCAGGCGAATGGCCTTTTCCGCGCGCTGCATCAACCAGGCATGGACGACGGCGGCGGCGATCAGCCCATAGGACGCGATGCCCAGGGCCCAGTGCAGTGGCATGAGTGCGGAATGCAGGGCGGGGTACGGTGTGCCGGGAAACGCCAGCGCCAGCAGCACGACCCACATGCCCAGGATGGCGAGCGTCCAACGCGCGCGCATCTGCGGATACAGGCGGCTTTCGATCAGGTAGACGGTGAGCACCAGCCAGCCCGTGACGGACAGCGCGGGGGCGAAGCCGAAGCGCGCGGGCTGCTCGAACAGGCCCAGCACCAGCACCGCCAGATGCAGCAGCCAGGCCAGGCCCAGCAGGCCACGGCTTTGCGGTGCCGACATGCGTGCGTGCGCCACGGCCAGCAGCGCATAGACCAGCGCCGCGCCAGCGGACAGCGCGGCAGCGGGCAGGTGGGGGGAGGCGAGAGCGGGCAGCAGGCTCATCAACAGGGTCGGTTCACACCGGTTTTCCAAGGGCGAGCGGGCCCTTGGCGCGCGCCAAGCGTGGAAAGGAAGGGCGCAGCTAAAATCATCCGCACAGTTTAACGGCCTTGTCCGGCGCAATGCCGCTCCAGCGGCCCCTCCCGCCCGTCCGATGCGGCCCCTTCGCCGCCTTCTCCCCCTACCGAGCGCAACATGGCTTCAGCCCTTTCAGATCGACTCTCACGCATCGTCAAGGAAATGCGCGGCCAGGCCCGCATCACCGAGAGCAACGTCACCGACATGCTGCGCGAGGTGCGCATGGCCCTGCTCGAGGCCGACGTGGCGCTACCGGTGGTGCGCGACTTCGTGGCGCGCGTGAAAGAAAAGGCCCTGGGCCAGGAGGTGGTGGGCTCGCTCACGCCGGGGCAGGCCCTGGTGGGCATCGTCAACCGCGAGCTGGCCGCCACCATGGGCGATGGCGTGGCCGACATCAACCTCGCCGCGCAGCCACCAGCGGTGATCCTCATGGCCGGCCTGCAGGGCGCGGGCAAGACGACGACCACCGCCAAGCTGGCCAAGCACCTGATCGAGAAGCGCAAGAAGAAGGTGCTCACGGTGTCCGGGGACGTGTACCGCCCCGCGGCCATCGAACAGCTCAAGACCGTGACCGCACAGGCCGGTGCCGAGTGGTTCCCGAGCACACCGGAGCAGAAGCCGGTGGACATCGCGCGTGCCGCGATCGACCATGCGCGCCGCCACCACTTCGATGTGCTGCTGGTCGACACCGCCGGCCGTCTGGCCATCGATGAAGCCCTGATGCGCGAGATCCAGGAACTGCACGCCGTGCTCCATCCGGTGGAGACGCTGTTCGTGGTGGACGCGATGCAAGGCCAGGACGCGATCAACACCGCCAAGGCCTTCAAGGAAGCGCTGCCGCTCACCGGCATCGTCCTCACCAAGCTGGACGGCGATTCGCGTGGCGGCGCGGCGCTCTCGGTGCGCCAGGTCACCGGCGCGCCGATCAAGTTCGCCGGCGTCTCCGAAAAGATCGATGGCCTGGAGGTGTTCGACGCCGAGCGCCACGCGCAGCGCGTGCTTGGCATGGGCGACATCCTCGCGCTGGTCGAGCAGGTCACGGCTGGTGTGGACATGGCGGCGGCGCAGAAGCTCGCGGCCAAGGTCAAGAGCGGCGGCGGCTTCGACCTCAACGATTTCCTCGAGCAGATCCGCCAGATGAAGCAGATGGGCGGCCTCTCCAGCCTGATGGACAAGCTGCCCGCCGCGATGGCCGCCAAGGCCGGTGAGGTCGACATGGGCCGCGCCGAGAAGGACGTGCGGCGCAAGGAAGGCATCATCTGCAGCATGACGCTCAAGGAGCGCAGCAAGCCCGAGATCATCAAGGCCACGCGCAAGCGCCGCATCGCCGCCGGCGCGGGCGTGCACGTGCAGGAAGTCAACCGCCTGCTCAAGGAGTTCGAGCAGATGCAGGGCATGATGAAGAAGATGCAGGGCGGCGGCATGATGAAGATGATGAAGCGCATGGGTGCCATGAAGGGCATGCCCAAGCTGCCGCCAGGCATGGGACGCTGACTGGATGAGCGCTGCCGACACCCACCACACCATCACCGATCTTGCGTCGCTGCAGTCGCTCTTCGGTGCGGTGGTTGAAGCGTCGGTGCGCAAGGAGGTGGACCACCTGCATCCGGTCTACCAGCGCTGGATTGAAGCCTCGCCGTTCGCGGTGCTCGCCACGGTTGGCCCCGAGGGGCTCGATGCCTCGCCGCGCGGCGATCCGCCCGGGCTCGTGACCATCCAAGATGAGCGCACCCTGCTGCTGCCCGAGCGCGCGGGCAACAACCGCATCGACAGCCTGAAGAACATCCTGGGCGATCCGCGCGTGGCGCTGCTGTTCCTGGTGCCCGGCGTGGGCGAGACCTTGCGCGTGAACGGCCGCGCGCGCATTTCGGTCGAGCCCGCTTTGCTGCAGCGGCTGGCCATGGACGGCAAGCCACCGCGTTGCGTGCTCGTGATCCACGTGGAGACCGTGTTCTTCCAATGCGCGCGGGCCATGAAGCGGTCCAAGCTCTGGGAGGCGCAGGCGCAGGCGCAGGCGCAGGCGCAGGCCAGGGTGCCGACCGCCGGCGAGATGCTCGCCACGCTGACGAACGACGGCATCGACGGCAAGGCCTACGACCTGGCCCTGCCCGAGCGCCAGCGAAACACGCTGTATTGACGTCGGATCAGGATCCAAACGGTCCGTACAGCGCGCGCGGGTTGTCCACCAGAACGCGCTGGCGCACCGCTGCGTCGGGCACCCATTCGGTCAGCAGATCGAACAGATCGCCGTCGTTGGGCATGGCGCGCCCGTTCATATTGACGTGGGGCCAATCGGTGCCCCAGACCAGGCGCTCGGGCGCGGCACGCACCAGGGCCCGCGCCAGTGGCGTGACGTCGGCATAGGGCATGTCGTCCGGCGTGCAGCGCATCGGGCCCGAGAGCTTCACCCAGAACTTCCCGGTGTCCAGCAGCCGCAGCAAGCATTGGAACGCCGGTTGGTCCACGCCGCCCGTCGCGGGGATGGCCGCGAAATGGTCCAGCACCACCGCGTCGTTGGGCAAGGCCTGCAAGGCATCGGCAAAGTCCACCAGGTCGTCCGCGGCGGGATAGAACTGAACATGCCATCCCAGCTCGGCCACCATGGCCGCGATGCGGGGGGACAGACGGGGCAACGCGCCACGGTGGCCGGGGCTCACGAAGCGCGCGCCGCGCACGCCCAGCGCATCCAGGCGTTGCAGTTCGGCGGGCGTCACGTCTTCGGGCAACAGCGCCACACCCTTGAAGCGGCCGGGGTGCAGCGCGAGCATCGCGGCCAGGTGGTTCGGGTTCATGCCGTAGCCGGCGCCGCTGACCACCACCGCGCCCGCCAGTCCCAGCGTGTCCTGCAGGTGCATGTGCATCTCGGGCAGGGCGTCTTCGGAGACGTACTTGCTGTCCGGGTGGAACGGGTACTGTGCCGCCGGGCCGAACAGATGGATGTGGCAATCGATTGCGCCCGGTGGGCAGGCCGTGGCGGGTTTGCGTGGTGCCCGGTCCGGTGGTTGGGTCAACGGCGGCGGCGTCGTCATGCGTTCGGGCATCAATCGGCTTTGATGTTGGACTTGCGCACCACCTCGGCCCACTGCGTCAGTTCGGTGTGGATCAGCTTGCCGAAGGTCGGCGGGTCGCTGGCGACGAGGTCCACGCCATCGGCCTTCAGCTGCTGCTGGAACGCGGGAACCCTCGCGAAAGCGGTGATGGCCTTGTGCAGCGACGCGATCACCGCCGGGTCGGTGCCGGCCGGCGCGAGGATGCCCATCCACAGAATGCCCTGGTAGCCCGGCACGCCGGACTCGGCCACGGTCGGGACGTCGGGCATCAGCGGTGAGCGCTTCAGGCTGGCGATCGCCAGCGGTTTGATGCGCCCGCCCTTGATGTGTTGCGACGACGTGGCGATGGTGTCCATCTTCACCGCCACCACGCCGCTCAGCAAGTCGTTGAGCGCGGGTGCAGCGCCGCGGTAGGGCACATGATCGACCTTCAACGCCAGACGCTGCAGCAAGAGTTCCATGGTGACGTGGGGCAGCGTGCCATTCCCGGCCGAGGCGTAATTCAACTTGCCGGGATTCGCCTTGGCGTGGGCCACGAATTCGGCCATGGTGTTGAAGGGCTGTGCCGTGTGCGCCACCAGCAGTTCTGGGATCTCCGCCACGAGCGAGACGGGTGCGAGGTCTTTCTCGGTGTCGAACGGCAGCTTCGGAATCAGTGACGGGTTGATGGTGTGGTTCGGCGTGGTGAACAGCAGCGTGTAGCCGTCGGCCGCCGACTTGGCCACGCGTGTGGTCGCGAGGGTGCCGCCGGCCCCGGGCACGTTCTCCACCACCACCGTTGCGGAGAGCTGCTGGCCGAGTTGCGTGGCCACCAGGCGGGCCACGAAGTCCACGGTGCCGCCAGCAGAGAATGGCACAATGAGCCGCACCGGGCGGTCCGGATAGGCCGCTTGCGCGGGCATGGCAAATGCCCACGTCGCGAGGCTGATCAGCGCCATCAAGGCGTTGCGCGAGGTGCGCAAGGAAGAGGGGAACATAGGGTCTCCAACACAGGGGGCATCGTCAGGGAGCGCAGTACACCATCGGCGCGCACCACCCACAAATGATTTGTTTGCATCCCCTGATGTACGCCATTCATTGGTCTTTCCATGCAGATTGATTTCCTCGGCATCCAGGCCTTTCTGGCCATCATCGAAACCGGCAGCTTTCATCTGGCGGCCGCGCAGCTCAACCTGTCGCAGACGGCCGTCAGCCACCGCCTGCGCAAACTGGAGGAAACCCTCGGTGTGCGCCTCATCGCCCGGACCACGCGCGAGGTCTCGCTGACCGACGCGGGGCGGGCGCTGCTGCCGCGCGCGCGCAGCGCTGTGCAGGAGCTGGGCGTGTCCTGCGAAGCGGTGCGCAAACATGGCCAGCATGCCCACAACTGGCTGGTGCTCGCCTGCCTGCCGACGCTGGCCACGGGTGCGATGGTGGAGGTCTTGCGCATCTGTCAGGCGCGCTGGCCCGACACGCCGGTGCGCGTGTTCGACAGCGCGGTGCATGAAATCCTCGAGCTGGTGGAGTCGCGCATCGCGGCGTTCGGTGTCAGCGTGATGCGCCCCAACATGGCCGGTGGTGACTTCGTCACCGAGCGCATCGGCGAAGAACCGTTCGTGCTGCTCTGTCCCGAAGGACACGCGTTGGCGCAGCAAGCGACCGTGCACTGGAACGACCTGCGCGACGAAGCGCTGATCCGCATCAGCATGACCTCGGGCAACAGCGTGACGATCGACGAATCGCTCGGGCCCTTGCGCGAGCAATTGCGCTGGCGGCTGGAAGCCCAGCACACCGCGATGGCGGTGGAGATGGTGCGTGGCGGGTTGGGCCTGACCGTGGTGCCCTTGCTCGCGTCGAACGTCGGCCCCGGCGTGCGCGCGGTGCCGCTGGCGCAACCGGCGGTCACGCGCACGCTGGCGCTGGTGATGCGGCGCGATGCCGTGCTGAGCGAGCAGGAAATGTTCGTGCGCGACCACATCGTCGCGTCGATCCGCGAGCGCATCCACGCAGTCTGAGCGGAGCGGCCGTGCCAGATGAATCTGGCGCATGGATGCCCAAGAACAATTCATTTGTGGCGGGCGAGGGCGCGTCCTAGACTGCCTCCGATCACAAGGAGACAAGCCATGACGACTTTCCCATTGCCTGCGCGCCGCCGCGAATTCCTGCTCGGTTGTGCCGCCACCGCGTTGACCACCCGTGTCGGCAGCCTGCACGCCCAGCCAGCCTATCCCAGCCAGCCGATCCGCGTCATCGTGCCCTTCGGCCCGGGTGGCCTCGCAGACATCTCGCTGCGGCTGGTCGCGCAGAAGATGAGCGAGCGCATGGGCGGTCACGCCTGGGTGATCGAGAACCGCCCGGGTGCGGGCGGCGTGGTGGCGGCGCAGGCGGCACTCAACGCGCCCCGCGACGGGCACACGTTGATCCTGTTTGCCAACGGCACGGCCATTGGCAAGTCGCTGTTCAAACTCGACTACGACCCCGAGACCGACTTCATGCCGATCTCCACGCTCGCGCTGTTCGACCTGATCCTCGTCACCCGCAAGGACGGCCCGCTGACCGATGTGCGCTCGGTGCTGGACGCCGCGCGCCAGCGCCAGCTGATGCTGGGCAGCATCAACCCCGGCAGCACCCAGAACCTCTCGGCCGAGCTGTTCAAGTCGGTGGCCAAAATCGACGCGACCGTGGTCCCGTACAAGAGCACGCCCGAGGTGCTGACCGGCGTGTTGCGCGGCGATATCGACGTGGCTTTCGAGTCGTACGCCGCGTTGAAAGGCCCGGTCGATGCGGGCCAGGTGCGCGTGATCGCCGGCACCGACGCGGCGCGTGCGCCCTGGTTGCCGAACGTGCCCACGGTCAAGGAGAGCGGCCTGGCCGGCTACGAGGTCACGGGCTGGAATGCTCTCTACGCCACCGCCGGCACGCCCGCCAGCGTGGTGGCCATGCTCAACGCGCATGTGACGGCCGTCATGGCCATGCCCGATGTACGCAAGCGGCTGACCGAGCTCGGGACGCAAGCCAAGTCCAGCACGCCCGGTGAGCTGGCCGACATCTTCCGGCGCGACGCCGCCAAGTGGGGCCAGGTGATCGCCCGCGCCAACATCAAAGTGTCTTGATGCCGAGGGCCCAGCTTTGACTTCCGCCGTGCTTTCCGATGCGCCCTGGGTGGACGCCCATGTGCACGTGTTCCGGCGCAACATGCCGCTGATGCCCGACCCGCGCCACAGTCCCGACTACGAATTCACCGCCGAGCAACTGCAGGACACGTTGCAGGCGCACGGCGTCGGCACCTGTGTGATCGCCGCTGCCAGCCCCTGGGGCGATTGCAACGACTACGTCATCGAGTCGCTGCGCGCCTACCCTGGCTGGCGCGGCACCGTGATTCTGGACCCCGAGAAGACCGACCGCTACCAACTCGAACAGATGGCGCGCGACGGTGTCGTGGGCGTGCGCCTGCCCTTCATCGGCCTGCGGGACATGCCCGACCTCGACACCTGGGCCTACCGGAAATTTCTGTACCGCCTGAGCGAGATGGACTGGCATGTGCACCTCCATCTCGACGGGCCGCGCATCCCCCAGGTGCTGCCCTGGCTCGAACGCTCGGGTGTGAAGATCGTCATCGACCACATCGGCCGGCCCGACCCGGTGCAGGGCATCCACAGCGAAGGCTTCAAGGCCGTGGCGCGCTCGGTGGAAAAAGGGCGTACCTGGGTGAAGCTGTCGGGCGCCTACCGCCTGGGTCCGCAGGCCGCCGACCAGGCACGCGAACTCTGCCGCCAGGTGGGCTACGAGCGCATGGTGTGGGCCAGCGACTGCCCCTTCGTGGGCGCGGAGTCCACCACCTACCAGAGCACCATCGACTGGCTGGTGGATGTGGTGCCCGATGCGGCGGTGCGCGCGCGCATCGGTGGTGCGAACCCACTCGCGCTGTATTTCAAGCAGTAGGACCCGTCCCGTCGCTCAGCCCAGTGTGCGCGCCAGCGCGTGGGCCGCGGCTTGCAGCTTGGGCAACTGCGCGCGCGCCTGCGCCAGCGGCATGCGCGCCGCCGGCGCCTGCAAGGCCAGTGCGCAGCGCACCGTGCGTTGGCCCGGCGCGAACACCGGCACGGCCACGCACACCAGACCGTCGACGAACTCCTCTGCGTCCACCGCATGGCCATCGCGGCGGATGGCTTTGAGCTCGGCTTCGAGCGCGCTGCGCTGCGTGAGTGTGTGCGCCGTGTAACGGGTGAGCGCGAGCCCATCGAGCAAGGACTTGCGCTGGCGCGCGCCCATCCAGGCCAGGAACAGCTTGCCGCTGGCCGAGCAATGCGCCGGCACGCGCGTGCCGGGGCGCAGCTCCAGGCGCAGTGGAAACGCCGATTCCACGCGGTCCAGGTACACCACGTCCGCGCCCGACATCGCGGTGAGGTTGCAGCTCTCGCCGACCTCGGCCACCAACTGGCGCAGCACGGCATGGCGCACGCCTTGCCGGGTGCTGTTGCTCAAGGCGCTTTCGCCCAGGCGCAACAGGCGCGAGGCCATGGTGTAGCGCCGGCCATCGGGCTCGCGTACCAGCCAGCCCCCTTGCTCCAGTTGTGCCAGCATGCGATGCACGGTGGGTTTGGGCCAGCCGCTGGCGGCCACCACCTCGGGCAAGGCCAGTGCTTGCGTGTGTTGCGCGAAAAGCTCCAGCAGCTCCAGCAATCGAAGACCTGGGCTGCCGTCTGTTGGAGTGCTCATATCTCGAAAAATGAGACGAATTTGCAAATTTTTCCGAGACAAATTCTAGGCGCCTCTACATTGCGGACACAAGATCAGGAGACAGATGGTTTGACGACGCCGAATTTTCAGAACGCGGTGGTGACCGGCGCCTGCGGCGGCCTGGGCCAGGCGCTGGCGCGTGCGCTCGTGGCCAGCGGTGCGCGCGTGGCCTTGGTGGGCCTGCAGCGCCCGGCACTGGACGCGCTGGCCGCGCTCGCGCCCGAACGCTGCGCGGTCTACCAACCCGACGTCTCCGACGCCGCCGCGGTGCAGGCCATGGCCGCCGACTGGACGAAGCGCTTCGGCGTGCCCGATCTGGTGATCGCGAATGCGGGCGTGGCCGGCGGCTTCGACACCGCGCAGGCGAGCGACCTGGCGGTGATGCGCCGCATGCTGGAGATCAACCTGCTGGGCGTGGCCACCACCTTCCAACCCTTTCTCGACGCCATGCGCGAGCGCGGCGAGCGGGGCCAACGCGGCGCGCTGGTCGGCGTGGCCAGCGTAGCGGGCTGGCGCGGCATGCCGGGCAATGGAGCCTACTGCGCGAGCAAGGCCGGCCTGATCGCCTATCTGCAGAGCCTGCGCGCGGAGCTGCGCCGCACCGCGCTGACCGTGCACACGGTGAGCCCGGGCTATCTGCGCACCGCGCTCACGGCGGGCAACCGTTTCGCCATGCCGGGGCTGCTCGAACCCGACGAGGCCGCGCGCCGCCTGCTCGCCAGCGTGGCCAAGGGCACCGAACACATCGTGCTGCCCCGGCGCATCGGCTGGCTGTCGCGGGCGCTGAGCCTGTTGCCCGCGCCGCTGCACGACCGCATCCTGCTTGGCCAACCGCGCAAGCCGCGCGCGGGCGAAGCCGGTTCCACGGATATCCCAGGTTTGAAGAGATGACGACAAGCACCGAACAACAAATCGCCCTCATCGGCGCCGGCCCCTCCGGTCTCGCGGGTGCGCGCTGCCTGCAGAAGCACGGTGTGGCCTTTCAGGGCTTTGAGGCCCACTCCGACGTGGGCGGCCTGTGGAACATCCACAACCCGCGCTCCACCGTCTACCAGTCCGCGCACCTGATCTCCAGCAAACGCATGACGGAGTTCAGCGAATTCCCGATGCCCGAGCACGTCGCCGATTACCCGAGCCACCGCGAGTTGCTTCACTACTTCAGCGCGTTCGCCGATCACTTCCAACTGCGCGAACACTTCCGCTTCGGCACGCGCGTCCAGAAGGTCGAACCCGTGAGCGCTGCGCCCGACACGCTGTGGCGCGTGACCGCCGAGGATGCCCAGGGGCACACCACCACGGCCGACTACAAGGGCGTGCTCATCGCCAACGGCACCTTGGCCGAGCCCAACATGCCGCGCTTCGAAGGCCACTTCAGCGGCGAGCTGCTGCACACCTCGGCCTACAAGCGCGCGGAGCTGTTCAAGAACAAGCGCGTGCTCATCGTCGGCGCGGGCAACTCGGGCTGCGACATCGCGGTCGACGCGGTGCACCAGGCGCGCAGCGTGGACATCTCGGTTCGGCGCGGCTACTACTTCGTGCCCAAGTACGTGTTCGGCAAACCGGCCGACTCGATCGGCGGCAAGATCACGCTGCCGCCCTGGCTCAAGCAAAGGATCGACAGCACCATTCTGAAGTGGTTCACCGGCGACCCGGTGCGCTTTGGATTTCCGAAGCCGGCGTACAAGATGTACGAATCGCACCCGGTGGTGAACTCGCTCATCCTGTACCACATCGGCCACGGCGACGTGGGCGTGCGCGCCGACATCGCGCGCTTCGACGGCCCCACCGTGCACTTCAAGGACGGCAGCGCGCGCGACTACGACCTGGTGCTCGCCGCCACCGGCTACAAGCTGCACTACCCCTTCCTCGACCACGCGCTGCTCAACTGGAAGGGCATGGCGCCTTCGCTCTACCTCAACATCTTCGCGCCGCGCTTCGACCGGCTGGCGGTGCTGGGCATGGTCGAGGCCAGCGGCCTGGGGTGGCAAGGCCGGTACGAGCAGGCCGAGCTGGTGGCGCGGTACTTCAAGGGACTGGACGAAGGCAAGGCCAGCGCGGCCGCGCTCAATGCCGCCAAGGCCGGCCCACCGCCAGACCTGTCGGGTGGCTACCAGTACCTGCAACTCGAACGCATGGCCTACTACGTGAACAAGGACGCGTACCGCAAGGCCGTTCGCGCCGCCGCTGCTGCGCAGGCTTAAAGAGGAGAACCGATGCTGCCCGTCGACGAAATCCGGCTCAACTTCAACCCGGCTTCATTGGCCGTGCTCAACGCGGTGCTGGCCTTTCTGATGTTCGGCATCGCGCTGGACACGCGCCTTGAAGACTTCCGCCGCGTCATGCGCATGCCGCTGGCTTTCACGGTCGGCATCGTCGCGCAGTTCATCGCACTGCCCGCCATCACCTATGGGCTCACACTCGTGCTGCAGCCCGGCCCGAGCATCGCGCTGGGCATGATCCTGGTGGCTTGCTGCCCACCGGGCAACGTGAGCAACATCCTCACCCACCGCGCCAACGGCAATGTGGCGCTCAGCGTGTCGATGACGGCCGTGTCCAACGCCATCGCCATCGTCGCCATGCCGCTGAACTTCGCGTTCTGGGGTGGCATGCACCCCACGGCCGCGCCGCTGCTCAAGACGATTGCGCTGGACCCGCTGGAAATGGTCGGCCACATCCTGCTGATCATCGGCATTCCCTTCGTGCTCGGGCTGTGGTGCTCGCACCGCTTTCCGAACTGGACCACACGCTTCAAGAAGCCGCTGCGCATCCTGAGCTTCCTGGCACTCATCGCCTTCATCGTCGGCGCGATCGCGGGCAACTGGCGCTACTTCCTCGACTACGTGGGCCTGGTGTTGCTGGCCGTGGTGATCCACGACGCGCTGGCATTCAGCACGGGCTACGCCATCGCGCGCGCCGCAGGCCTGCCGGACTACGACCGCCGCGCCTTGTCCATCGAGGTCGGCATCCGCAACGCGGGCCTGGGCCTGGTCATCATCTTCAGCTTCTTCGGCGGTCTGGGCGGCATGGCGGTGGTGGCCGGTGTCTGGGGCTTCTGGGACATCATCGCCGGCCTGATCCTGGCGGGCTGGTGGTCGCGCCGGCCCTTGCAGGGCGGCCGCCCCGCCGAGCCGGCACAATCGCGCGCATGAGTTCTGCGATTGAAGAGAAAGCGCCGGCCGCACGGCGCGTGTTGGTCACGGGTGCCGACGGCTTTCTGGGCCGCGGTCTGATCGAAGCCCTGGCGCGGGACGCCACAAGCCCGCTGCACGTGGTGGCCGTGGACGTGCGCGAAGTCCCGCCCGAACGCCGCCTGCCGCGCGTGGTCTATGTGCAGCAGGACGTGCGCGCGACGGCGCTGGCCGACACCGTGGCCATGCATGCCATCGACACCGTGGTGCACCTGGCTTCCATCGTCACGCCCGGCAAGGGTTCCAACCGCGCGTTCGAATACGCGGTGGACGTGGGCGGCACGCGCAACGTCATCCGCGCCTGTCTGGCGCACAGCGTGCAGCACCTGGTGGTCTCCTCCAGCGGCGCGGCGTACGGTTACCACGCCGACAACCCGGCCTGGCTCACGGAAGACCATGCGCTGCGCGGCAACGAGGTGTTCGCCTACGCGCACCACAAGCGGCTGGTGGAAGAGATGCTGGCGCGCGCGAGAGAGAGACACCCCGAGCTGCGGCAGACCGTGCTGCGCATCGGCACCATCCTGGGCGAGCGGGTGGACAACCAGATCACCGCGCTGTTCGAGAAACCGCGCATCCTGAGCATCGCGGGCAGCGACAGCCCGTTCGTGTTCGTGTGGGACGAGGACGTGACCGGCGCCATCCTGCACGCGCTGAGTGGGCAGGGCATGACGGGTTGCTACAACCTCGCGGGCGACGGCGCGCTCACCCTCCACGAGATTGCCGCGCGGCTGAACAAGAAGGAACGCGTGCTGCCGGCCGGTGTGCTGCGTGGCCTGCTGCGCGTGGGCTCGGCACTGGGCATCGGCCGCTATGGCCCGGAGCAACTCGACTTTCTGCGCTACCGCCCGGTGTTGCTCAACACCGCGCTCAAGGCGCGCTTTGGCTACACCCCGCGCAAGACCAGCGCCGAGGCGTTCGATGCGTTCGTGGCCGCACGGGATGCGCAGGGGCGAGCGGTGAGGGCGCGCACATGAACGCGGTGCCCTTGTCGAGCGGCGACTTTCTGCGCGCGCTGGCGGTGGTGGTGATCTGGGGTCTGAACTTCGTGGTCATGAAGGTGGGCTTGCAAGGCCTGAGCCCGATGCTGCTGGGCGCGCTGCGCTTCACCGCGGCCGCGCTGCCGTTCCTGCTGTTCGTGAAGGTGCCGAACCTGCCGTGGCGCTACCTGGTGGCCTATGGCCTGGCGCAGGGACTGGGCCAGTTCGGCTTTCTGTTCCTCGGCCTGCACCTGGGCATGACGGCGGGCATGGCCTCGGTGGTGATGCAGACGCAGGCCTTCTTCACCTTGCTGATGGCCGCGCCGCTGTTGGGCGAGCGGGCACGCGCGGCGCAGTGGGTCGGCCTGGTGGTGGCGCTGTGCGGGCTGCTGTTGATCGCGACGGCGCATGGCGAAGGGCCGGGGCAGATGACGCTCGCCGGTTTCGTGCTGACGCTGGGCGCAGGCTTCATGTGGGCGGTGTCCAACATCGTGGTGCGGCTGGCGAACCGGGTGAGCGACTACGACCCGTTCGGGTTCCTGGTGTGGAGTTGCGTGTTTCCGATCCTGCCGTTCTTCGGCCTGGCGCTGTGGATGGACGGGCCCTCATCGGTGGCGCGGCAACTGAGCGGCATGGGCTGGCCAGCGGTGCTCTCGGTGCTGTTCCTGGCGTTCTTCGCCACGCTGCTGGCCTACAGCCTGTGGACGCGTCTGCTCAAGCGCCATCCGGCCGGACGGGTCACGCCGTTTTCGCTGCTGGTGCCGGTGGTGGGCCTGTGGTCGGCCTGGATGTTCTTCGGCGAATGGCCCCTGCCGCAGCAATGGCTGGGGGCGTTGGCGGTGTTGATGGGCCTGGTGGTGAACCAGTTGGGTGGCTTCTTTGTCCGGCTCCGGCGGGCGTGAGGTTTCTGGCCTCCACCTCGCGCCAGGACGGCGGCGGTACCCGCCTGTCTCCGGCCCCCGTCGCGGGCGCCTGCCCGGGCGCACCACCGCTTTTGCGTCAACACCGTATCGGCGCTCCGCCTCTGTGGCGACCGCGAAATGGGCCTGCGCATGCGGGTACCACCACCATCCTGCGAGGACGTGTTGGTGGCGTGAGTTTGCTTGCCCCTACCTCGCGCCAGGACGGCGGTGGTACCCGCCTGTCTCCGGCCCCCGTCGCGGGCGTCTGCCCGGACGCACCACCGCTTTTGCGTCAATACGGTGTTGCTGCTCGGCCTCTGTGGCGATCGCGAAATGGGCCTGCGCATGCGGGCACCGCCACCATCCTGTGAGGCCGCGCTGGCGCTCCTCGGGTTCTTGGCTACGATTTCTGGATGTCTAAAGGCGTGCTTTCTCGAACCATCTTGAGCATCGACGACCACGAACTGGTGCGCCTGGGTTTGCGCCAGGTGATCGTCCAGCGCTTTGGCGAGCGCTTCGAGGTGGCCGAGGCACGCAGCCTGGAAGAGGCCTTGCAGTTTCTGTCGGCGCGCGCCAACACGGTGTTGCTGCTGTTGCTCGATCTGCACCTGGGCGACACGCGCGGCCTGGCCGGGCTCAAGCTGCTGCGGCAGCGCTACCCGCACTTGCCGATCGTGGTGGTGTCGGGCACGCACGATGGCCGCGTGCGCGAGGAGGCCCTGGCCCTGGGCGCGCAGGGCTACTTCTGCAAGACGGGGGATGCGGGCGGTTTGTCGGGCCTGGTGGACACGATCGAACGCATTTCGACAGGGACCCATGCCGCAGACCAGACCCCCCAAGGCCCGATGGCGCAGAACACCACGGCCCGCAGCCAGACCGTGAAACCGGGCGTGCGTCTGACCAACCGCGAGATCCAGCTCCTGGAACTGGTGCTCAACGGCCTGGACAACCAGGCGATCGCCGCGGAGACCGGGCTCGCGCTGGGTTCGGTGAAGAACGGCGTGTCGTCGATCTTCCTGGCCTTCAACGTCCGCTCGCGCGCGGCGTTGATGCGGCTGTTTGCTTGAGGGCCAGGCCGATGTCGCCGCCCACGCCCGCGCCCCTGGCCGTGCAGCGCGTGCAGCTCGAACTGCTGCTGGAGAAGACGGGCCCGGTGCGCATCCTCTCGCCCATTCCGTTTGCCACACCGCTGGCCTTGCTGTTCTACGCGAATGGCGCATCGTTCCTTCCCCTCGTGTGGCTCGGCCTGTTCTATGCCGTGGTCGCCATCACGTACCTGCGACGCCGCCGGCTGGAGGCCCGTGGCCCCTTGCAGGACGATGAACTGCCCGGTGTGCTGCAAGGCCGTGTGCGCGACATCCTGCTGCTCGGCACGATGTGGGGCACGGCGCCCTGGCTGCTCAGCGCGCACGGCAGCGTTGAAGACTTGCTGCTGATCTCGCTCTTCATCATGGGCGCGATCTCGCTCGGTTCGGCCATCGTGTCGACCCACCGCCAGACCATTGCCGCGTTCAGCGTGCCGGCGGCGCTGGGCATGGTCTCGGCCTGCCTGTGGCACGGCGGTGGCATTGGCTGGGTGCTCGGCGTGTGCATGGCGCTCTTTCTGCTGATGACGCTCAAGTGGACCTTCCAGCAAGCCGACCTGCTCGCCCAGTCGCTCACGGTGCGCTTTGAAAAGGAAGACCTTGCGCGCCGCCTCGCGCAGCAGGTGGAACTGGTGGAGAACGCCGACCGCGAGAAGAGCCGCTTTCTCGCGTCGGCCAGCCACGATCTGCGCCAACCCCTGCACGCCATCTCGTTGTTCACCTCGGTGCTGGAGCACGCGCGGCCCGGTCAGGACGTGGCGCAGACCGTGCAAGGTCTGGGCCACTCGGTGCGCATGCTCAACCAGTCGCTCGACACCATGCTCGACATTTCCCGGCTCGACGCGGGCGCGGTGCAGCCGCGCATCGAACCTTTGCGGGTGCACGAGTTGTTCCTGTCGCTGAGCCACACCTATGCGGGCAGCGCGCAGGACAAGGGACTGCAGATCCGTTTCCGCGCGCCGGGCGATCTCGTGGTGGCGAGCGATGCGCTGCTGCTCGCACGCCTGCTCGGCAACCTGATCGACAACGCCATCAAGTACACGCGCACCGGTGGTGTGCTCGTGGCTGCGCGGTCCTGCGCAACCGCGCGGCGCGGTGGCGCGGTGTGCTTCGAGGTGGTCGACACCGGCATTGGGATCGCGCGCGAACACCAGGCCCGCGTGTTCGACGAGTTCTACCAGTTGGCCAATCCGCAGCGCGACCGCGCGGCCGGTCTGGGCATTGGCCTGTCCATCGTGCAGCGGCTCGCGCGCTTGCTGGACCATCCGATGGCGCTGTGTTCCCGGCCAGGGCGGGGCACGCGTTTTCGGGTGTGGGTGCGAGAGCGTATCCCTCGGGCCACGCCGCCGCTCGACGTTCCGGCCACGGGCTTGCCCGACACCCTGCGCCTGCCGCGCCAGGTGCTCGTGATCGACGACGAACCCACGAGCCGCGAGGCCATGCGCTCGCTGCTGTCCACCTGGGGCTGCACGGTGCATGCCGCTGGCGATCTGGCGCAGGCCCGGCAACTGCTGCGCACGCACCCGGTGGACGCGGTCGTGTCCGACTTCCGCCTGCCCGGCGAGCGCAACGGCCTGGACCACCTGCTCGAACTGCAACAGAGCGCGCCGCACCTGCGCTGCCTGCTGGTCACGGGCGAGACCGCGCCGCAGCGTTTAGCCGAGATCCAGGCCAGCGGCATGGCCTTTCTGCACAAGCCGGTGCAGGCGGACGCCTTGCGCAAAGCGCTGTCGCGCTGACCTTCGACGCCGCTTCTTCGCACGGGCATGTGACCCCGGTCACTGTCGCGCGGCGGTCCCGATGCGGATACTCGCGCTCGCCTTGCGCCATTCCTCTTCAACCCTTCGAGCGAGCCCGACTGCTGCCATGTCCTCTTTCACGTTTTCTTCCACGTGCCAACGCCTTGCCGGCCTGACCCTGTCTTTTCTTGCCAGCGCCGCCTTCGCCGCGACCGATTCGCCATGCAGCGAATACGACATGCTGCGCCAGCAGAGAGACACGGCCCTGAGTGCCAAGAACGTCCAGCAGTACTGCGCCGCGCTCGCCGGCCTGATGCGGCTGATGCCGGCCAAGCCGCCAGCGCCGGCCCGGCTCCAGTGCGAAAAATCCGCCAGCATGAGCACGGAGACCTGGCTGCAGGTGCGCCCCTCCATCCTGGAGAACATGCGCGACGTGCACCAACAGCAGTGCAAGTGATGCGCCGCGCCCGTCAGGGCGCGGCAATCGGCGAGCTGGCCCGCACCTCCGAGAGCTTGCAGCCCTTGCGGATGAACAGATCGGCCAGGTGGTCGCTGCGGGCCTGTGCTTGCTCCGCGTCCTGCTCCTGCTGTACCAGCTGCTGTTGTGCCTGCATCATCTTCTGCATGCTCTCCTGCATCTGGGTTCTGCGCGCCTCGGCGGCCGCCTGCATCGCATAGCCCTGGACCTGGGCACCCCCGGGGATCATGCCGAGCAAGCTGCCGCCGATCGCAGACCCGATGCCGCTGCCGCGCATGCCGCTGGCCTGCTGCATCATTTCCTTCTGCTCGAGCGCCATGGCCTCTTGCGCCTGCGCGGCCTGGGCTTGCTGGTCCTGCAGGGCCTTCTCCAGCCCTTGTGTTTCCACATAGATCTGTGCGCACGACAGTTCGCCGTCGCCCAACTTGCGAATACCGCGGGTGGGGGTTGCGGGCCTTGTGAGCGGCCCCCAGTCCGACGTGTCCTGGGCGGTGTGACCGGAACCGTCAGGCGTGGGCGCTTGTGCGCACACGGTCCAGGGAATGAGGGCGAGCAGTCCGTACAAAGGCAGTCGGGCGAGCCTGGCGGGCATCATGGGACGGGTATCCTTCCGGGATGAAGCGGTCCGCGCGACGGTCCGGCGGCCTTGGCCCAGTGTCGGCACTGCCCCGTCGACCTGGAAGTGACCCGGGTCATGCGCGCCAAAAAAAACGCGCCGCAAATGCGGCGCGTCGGGCTTCCTGTGTGGCAGCGGGAAATGTCAGGCCGCTTGTGGCAAGCCGAAGCGGCTGGCGTGGCGCCAGGCGCGGCGCAGCACGGCCGGCGACCACGATTCCTCGGGGATCAGCAGCACGCCGCGCGAACGCATCCAGGCACCCAGGTCGACGTGGCTGGTGGCCACGGTGAGCGGCACGGCCAGCAGCAAGGGCAGGGCGACCGGCGCCATCCAGATCAGCGCGTTGGCGTTGATCACAGCCACGATCACACCCAGCAGGCCGATCACGACCGTCATCGGCGCCAGGCGCGAGATCGCATCGTTCCAGCTCACACCGTTCGCTTCGCGCGGAGGCGATTTCCATTCCAGCTTCAGACCGGTGATGGCCACCAGCACGAACAGCGAGTGCGCCAGCATGCGGATGGGCGCCTGCATCACGGCCAGCAGGGTTTCCACCGCCGAGCTGCCGAGCAGGCCGAGGGTGCCGCCGAAGGACTTCTGTTCACCCTTCATGAACACGGCCACCAGACCCAGCACGCGGGGCATGAACAACATGGTCAGCGTCCACATCCACAAGGCGCGCAGCTCTTCGGGCACTGCCTGCCAGGTCGGGATCTCGCCGGTGTGGGCGGTCCACAGCGCGGTGCCGATGCTCATGAACGCGAGCCACAGCGGCGCCGACAGGTAGGACATGGCGCCGATGGCGAACATGGTGCGGTGCACGCGGTGGATGCCGGGCTCGGCCATCAGGCGCGAGTTCTGCAGGTTGCCCTGGCACCAGCGGCGATCGCGCTGCAGCTCGCTCAGCAGATCCGGCGGTTGCTGCTCGTAGCTGCCGGTGAGGTCGGACACCAGCCACACGTGGTAGCCGGCGCGGCGCATCAGCGCGGCTTCGACGAAGTCGTGCGACATGATGCCGCCGGACATGCCGCCCGACCCCTTGATCGGGGCCAGCGCGCAGTGCTGCATGAAGGGCTCGACGCGGATGATCGCGTTGTGGCCCCAGTAGTGCGACTCGCCCAACTGCCAGAACTGCATGCCCAGCGTGAACAGGCGGCCGGTCACGCGCGAGCCGAACTGCTGCGCGCGCGCATGCAGGGTGGCGTGGCCGATGGCTTGCGTGGCGGTCTGGATGATGCCGGCCTTGGGGTTGGCTTCCATCAGCTTGACCATGGAGACCAGGCAACTGCCGCTCATGACGCTGTCGGCATCGAGCACCACCATGTAGCGGTAGTCCTTGCCCCAGCGGCGGCAGAAGTCGGACACGTTGCCCGCCTTGCGGTGCGTGCGGCGGGTGCGCAGGCGGTAGTACACCTCGATCGGCGGCAGGTCGGACTGCGCGGCCAGAGCGGCGCGCAGGTCTTCCCAGGCCGCGCGTTCGGCCTTGGCGATCTTGGGGTCGTAGCTGTCGGAGAGCACGAACACGTCGAACTGGCCGGCGTGGCCGGTGGCCGCGAGCGATTCGCAGGTGGCGCGCAGGCCTGCGAACACGGTGGCCACGTCCTCGTTGCAGATCGGCATGATGATCGCCGTGCGCGCCTCGGGGTTCATGTCGTGGTCTTTCACATCGGCCGCGCGCAGCGTGTGCTTGTCGCCGAACAGCGAGACCCAGAAGCCCATGAGCGCGGTCACGAAACCGGTGACCACCCAGGCCGAGAGCAGGCCGAAGAGCGCGAGCTGGCCGTATTGCAGCCAGGGGTTTTCGTGTACCGGTTGCGCGTCGGCGAACAGGCTGGTGGCGAAGACGGTGCTGAGCACCGTGAGCACCGCGAACACGGCGCGGCGGGTATTGGCCGCTTTCACCCAGGCGGCGGGCGCTTCGCGAACCTCGGTGGACGCTGTGTAGGGCGGCACGGCGCGGCCGAGCGTGCTCAAGATGGCCGTGCCGATGCTGTTCCAGAAACCGCGCCAGGGGCGCGGCACCATCGAGCCGCGGTTGACCGGCGGGGCCGTCACCGCGTTGGGGTGGCGTTCCTCGCGCAGCGAGGGCCGGCTGGACGGCGGCGTGGACGGGCTGCCGTGCGGTTCGGCGGTGAGGACCGGTTCGGCGCTCATTCGGGTAGCAACAGATGTGTCCATGTTTCGCTCACTGTGTCGTTGTTGTGTTGGAGAAAGGCGCGCAGCTCGACCGGTTGTGCCGGGTCGTTGCGCGCCACGCGCACGGTCACGCGCCAGGTGCGCGTGGCGGGGTTGGGATAGGCCAGGGTTTGCAGCACGCGGCCGTTGGCGTCGGCGGTGACCACCGCTTTCACCGGCGCGTTGGCGGGCAGCGCGTCCAGCGCGGGGCCGGCGAAGTCCAGCACGAACTGGGGTTGGCTGGCCTGTTCGGCGGCCGAGAGTTCGGAGTAGCCGTAGCCGCGGCGCGTCTGGGTGACCCAGCTGGCGGGCGGGCGTTGTTGCGCGTCGCCTTGCCAGGCCAGTTCGTAGCTCAGCTCGAGGGCCTGGCCGGCGGCGGGCAGTTGCGCCGGGACCCAGTAGGCGACGATGTTGTCGTGCGTCTCGTCGGGTGTGGAGAGTTGCACCAGCTCCACGCGGCCGGCGCCCCAATCGCCCAGGGGTTTGACCCAGGCGCTGGGGCGGCGCTCGTAGCGCGCTTCCACGTCTTCGTAGTTGGCGAAGCTGCGGTCGCGCTGCATCAGGCCGAAACCGCGCGGGTTCTGCAGCGTGAAGGAGCTGACGGTGATGCCCTTGGGCCTTTGCAGCGGGCGCCACAGCCATTCACCATCGCCACCGGCGATCATCAAGCCGTCGGAGTCGTGCACCTCGGGGCGGAAGTCGCCCTTCAGGGGTTGGTTCTCGCCCGAGAGGAACATGCTGGTGAGCGGTGCGATGCCCAGGGTATTGACCGGGCCGGCACCGGCGCGCAGGAACACGCGCGCGTTGACGGTGGTGGTGGTCTGCTGGCCCGGGCGGATCACGAAGCGGTAGGCACCCGTGGCGCGCGGCGATTCGAGCAGCGCGAACACGGTGACTTCCTTGGCGTCGGCGGCCGGCTGCTGCAGCCAGAACTCGCTGAAGCGCGGGAATTCCTCGCCGCTGCCGCCCACGGTGTCGATCGCCAGGCCGCGCGCCGACAGGCCGTAACCCTGGCCCGCGCCCAGCGCGCGGAAGTAGCTCGCGCCCTGGAACACCACCAGCTCGTCCTTGTAGGCCTGGCCGTTCAGGGGGTAGTGCAGGCGGAAACCGGCATGGCCCAGGTCGCCCCAGCTGCTGGTGTCGAAGGTGTTCTTGCCGTAATTGAACTCTGCGCTGCGGTAGGGCAGGTGGTTCACCCGGCCATCGGGCAGCAGTTCGTGCAGGCGCACCGGCTCGGTCTGGTACAGGCCGAGGTGGAAGAACTGGGCTTCAAAAGGCAGGTGGGCCGAGCGCCAGAGCGACAGGTCGGTGTTGAACCGGATGTCGCGCAACTGGTCGTAGGTGATCTTGGCGAGTGCGTCGGGCAGCTTGTCGCTGTTTGCGCGGTAAGGGGCCTGGGCGAGGGTTCGCGCCTGCTGGGTGAGCGTGTCCCAGTCCATGCGCTGCGATTGCGCCGACGCCCCGCACAGGGCACCCGTCAGCGCGCCCAGCACGGTCCAGGCGCGCAGGCGCTGGCGGCTGAAAAATGGGCGGATCTTGATGGGCATGCCTTATTAGGGCAAACCCTGTGCCAACCCAAAAAAACCCTTCTAGATCAACGATCTTTCCGGTTTCAAGATGTATGGGAGGCCGTGTCCGTCGTGGAATGGCCGGAAATCGGCGGTTTTTGTCGCCAAACAGCGACAGGCCTGCGGTGTCTTCTGGAAAACCCTAGGAGAAACAAGCACTTGGGGCTGTCACTCATCGGCGACAGCGTCGCTTTTGAACAGACCGGGCGTGAGCGCGTGCTTCTGCAGCAGGCGGTAGAACTCGGTGCGGTTGCGCTGGGCCAGACGGGCTGCGTCGGCCACGTTGCCATCGGTCATCTTGAGCAGGTCGACCAGGTACTCGCGTTCGAAACGCTGCTTGGCGTCCGCAAAGCTCAGCACTTCCACCGAGGGCGTGCGCAAGGCCCGCTGCACCAGCGCCAGGGAGACCAGGGGGGTGGTCGAGAGCGCGCAGACCTGTTCGACCACGTTGTAGAGCTGTCGCACGTTGCCCGGCCAGGGCGCCATGGTCAGCGCCTTGAGCGCCTCGGGCGCAAAGCCCGAGCTGCGCTTGCCGTATTTGGCGGCCAGCTTGGCCAGGAAATGGTTGGCCAGCAGGGCGATGTCCTCGCGCCGCTCCGCGAGGGTGGGCAGGGTGAGCGTGACGACGTTGAGGCGGTAGTACAGGTCTTCGCGGAACTGCGCGGCGGCCATGGCGTCTTCCAGGTCGCGGTGGGTGGCCGAGACGATGCGCACGTCCACCGGCACCGACTGGCTCGACCCCAGCGGGCGCACCGCCCGTTCCTGAAGCACGCGCAGCAACTTGACCTGCAGGGCCGGCGGCATGTCCCCGATTTCGTCGAGCAGCAGCGTGCCGCCATCGGCCGCCTGGAACAGGCCCTTGTGGTTGGCCACGGCGTCTGTGAAGGCGCCTTTCATATGGCCGAACAGTTCGGATTCGAGCAGGGCTTCCGGAATCGCGCCGCAGTTCACCGCAATGAAGGGGCGGCTGGCGCGCGCGCTGGCCTTGTGGATCGCGCGCGCCAGCATTTCCTTGCCGGTGCCCGAGTCGCCGCGCAGCAGCACGCTGGCGTCGGACTGCGCCACCATGCGGGCCTCGGCCAGCAGATCGGCCATGCGGTTGGAGCGGCTCACGATCTCGCTTCGCCAGGCTTCGTCGACCTGGGTGTTCGGGTGCGCGGGCGCGCTCAGCGCCAGGGCCTGGGCGATTTTCTCGAGCAGTTCCTTGGCGTCGTAGGGCTTGGTGAGGTAGGTGAAAACGCCGCGCGCCGTGGCCTCGACCGCGTCGGGAATGGTGCCGTGCGCGGTCAGCAGGATGACGGGCAGCGAGGGGTGGCGCGCGCGGATCTCGTCGAACAGGGCCAGGCCGTCGCGCCCGGGCAGGCGCACGTCGGAGAGCACGAGTTGCGGGCGTTCGATGTCGAGCTGCGCCAGCGCGGCTTCGGCCGAGCCCACCGATGTGACCTGGTAGCCCGCCGAGCCCAGCCGCATGGCCAGCAGGCGCAGCATGTCGGCGTCGTCGTCGACGACCAGCAGGCGCGCGCGTGGCGTGGCGGTGCGTTCGCTCATGGTGCGTTCGGGCGCGGCGTGGCCGGTGGGCGGGTGGTGAGGCTGCGTTCGATGGCGCGCATGGCCTCCAGGCGTTCGTTGAGCTGGTCGATGCGGCGCTGGCTCTCGCGCAGCTGCTGGGCCTGGCGGTCCACGTTCTCTTCCAGCTTGCGCTGGTCCATCAGGCGGTTGGCCAGCACGCGTGCCAGCGGCTTGAGCGGCAGGCTCTCCGGGCCGGTGTGGCCGATCACGCGCTGCAGCAGGCCCAGCGCGCGCGCGGTTTCGGCCGGCTGGCGCAGGTGGGTGAGCGCCAGTGCCAGCTGCATCTGGCGCAGCGGCACCGTGCCGGGGTCGCCCTGCACGACGATCTCCGCGGCGAGGTCGCTCGGGCTGAGCGCCTGCAGGCGATCGGCATAGCTCAGCAGGGCACTGACCAGGTCGGGCGCGGATGGCGTTTCGGCGTTGAGTACCACGGGCGGCGCTGCCGGCGAAGCCTGCAGCGGCGTGACGGTGGGCTTGGTGGGTGGGGTGGCCGGGGCCGGTGGCGGCTGGACGGTGGCCGGCGTGTCCCCGCGCGGCTGCGCGGATTCGGGCGCGGCCGGCGCGGTGCTGCAGGCGCCCAGCCAGAAAGCGAGGACGGCGGCGAAACCGCAGTAGCCGGCGCGCGTCAGGCGGTTCGGCGTGGGTGACAGGTCATTGGGCATGGGGCAACTCGATACGGAAGTGGGCGCCCTGGCGCTGGGGCAGCAACGCGATGCGACCGCCGTGGGCCAGAATGTACTCGTGCACGATGGACAGGCCGATGCCGGTGCCGCGCACAGCGCCGCTGGGCTGGCGTTCACCGCGGAAGAAGGGTTCGAAGATGCGCTCGCGGTCGGGCTCGGCCACGCCGGGGCCCTGGTCGGCGATGTCGATGCAGGCCAGTCCGGCCATGTCGCGCAGCACGATCCGGATGTGCCCGCCATGGGGCGAGAACCGGATCGCGTTGGACAGCAGGTTGCCGATGGCCGAGGCGATTTTCTCGCGGTCCAGCGGCATCGCCACGCGATCGCCTTCCACCCGCACCGTGAGGGCATGGGCCTGCCACTGCAGGCGTTGCGTGTCGACCTGGTCTTCGAGCAGGGCGAAGAGATCGGTGCGCTCGCGCCTGAGCTGGCGCGCCTCGAAGGCCGCGGCGTTGAAGCGCAGCAGCGCTTCGATCTGGTGCTGCAACACCTGGGTGTTGTGTTGCAGGATGGTCACCACCTCGGCCTGGCTGGTGTTGAGTGGGCCGGCCACACCGTCGCCCAGCACGGCCACGCCTTCGTGCAGCGAGGCCAGCGGCGTCTTGAGTTCGTGCGACACGTGGCGCAGGAAGCGCGCCTTGTCGGCGTCGAGCTCGGTCAGGCGCAGGCGCAGCCAATCGAGCTGCTGGCTCACGCGGCGCACGTCCGAGGGACCGTGGATGTCGATCGGCACGTCGAGCCGGTTCTCGCCCAGGCTCTGGATGGCCTTCTCCAGCCGCTTGAAAGGGCGCGCCAGCCAGACGCCAAAGGCCAGGGCCAGCACCGCGGCGATGCCGATCGAGCCCACCACCTGCTCGGTGAGTTCCTGGCGGCTGGTTTCGAAGCGCGCCTGCAGGGCTTCGTTGCGCGTGCTGATGATGGACTGCACCTTCTGCGCGATCGAGGCGCTGTGGCCGTCGATTTCGCGGAATGCCTGCGCCACTTCGCGCTCGCGTTCCAGCGCGGTCTCGGGCGGGCCGTCGAGCAAGAGGGTGATGGCATCGAGCCGGTCGCGCCAATTGGTGGCGTACTCGGGCGGCAGTTCGTTGTCTTCCAGGCGGCGCAGGATGTCGCGCGCATTGCCGGCCGCTTCGTCGAAGCGCCGGCGCAACTGGCTGTCGCGCAGCACGAGCGATTGGCGTGCCGCGCGTTCCATGGTCAGGCTGCGCTCGGACAGCGATTGCGCCGCGGTGGACAGCGCGATGGCCTGCGCCGCGCTCTCGCGGCTCTGCCCCATCAGGGTTTCGAGCGAGAACAGCGTGCGCACGGCGGCCAAGCCGAGCAGCGCCCCGATCAACAGGAACGCGACCAGCAGCAGTTGCTGGAACGAAAAGCGCAGGGGTTTCACGCGGCTTCGCGCACCAGAATGGCCGCGCGCAGCGAGTGCGGCCTTGCTTCGGTGATGCGCACGTCGAGCATCTGGCCGATCAGGCGGTCGGCCTGTGGGCCGCCCTCGAAATTGACGATGCGGTTGCACTCGGTGCGGCCCATGAGTTCGACCGCGCCGTCCTGCCCGGGGCGGCGCGAACGGCCTTCCACCAGAATGCGCTGCACCGTGCCTTCGCGGCTCGCGCTGATGCGCTTGACGTTGTCCTCGATCACCGCCTGCAGGTGCTGCAGGCGCTGCAGCTTGAGCGCGTGCGGCGTGTCGTCGGCCAGGTTGGCCGCGGGCGTGCCGGGGCGCGGGCTGAAGATGAAGCTGAAGCTGGCGTCGAAGCCGACGTCGTGGATGAGCTTCATCATCTTCTGGAAGTCGTCTTCGGTCTCACCGGGAAAACCGACGATGAAGTCGCTGCTCATGGAGAGCTCGGGGCGGATCGCGCGCAGTTTGCGGATGGTGCTCTTGTATTCCATGGCGGTGTAGCCGCGCTTCATGGCCATGAGAATGCGGTCGCTGCCGTGCTGCACCGGCAGGTGCAGGTGGTTCACCAGTTGCGGGATCTTGCCGTAGGCCTCGATCAGGCGCGGCGTGAACTCGTTGGGGTGGCTGGTGGTGAAACGGATGCGCTCGATGCCGGGAATTTCGGCCACGTACTCCAGCAGCAGCGCGAAGTCGGCGATCTCGGTCGTGTCGCCCATCGCGCCGCGGTAGGCGTTGACGTTCTGGCCCAGCAGGGTCACTTCCTTCACGCCCTGGTCGGCCAGGCCGGCCACTTCCACCAGCACGTCGTCGAACGGGCGGCTCACTTCCTCACCGCGCGTGTAGGGCACCACGCAGTAGCTGCAGTACTTCGAGCAGCCTTCCATGATCGACACGAAGGCCGACGCGCCTTCCACCTTGGCCGGCGGCAGGTGGTCGAACTTCTCGATCTCGGGAAAGCTGATGTCCACCTGCGGCATGGCCTGGCTTCTGCGCTGGTTCAGCAACTCGGGCAGGCGGTGCAGGGTCTGCGGGCCGAAGACCACGTCCACGAACGGCGCGCGCTTGATGATCTCGGCGCCTTCCTGGCTCGCCACGCAACCGCCCACGCCGATCAGCACGCCCTTTTGCTTGAGGTGCTTGACACGGCCGAGGTCGCTGAACACCTTCTCCTGCGCTTTCTCGCGCACCGAGCAGGTGTTGAAGAGAATCAGGTCGGCTTCTTCCACGTCCTGCGTGGGCACGTAGCCTTGCGCGGCGCCCATCACGTCGGCCATCTTGTCCGAGTCGTACTCGTTCATCTGGCAGCCGAAGGTTTTGATGAAGACTTTTTTGGGGCTCATGGGAATTCCAGTGGGGAAAGGGCGTTGCCTGCATGGGTGCCTCCCCATGCGCGGCCGCGACCCTCACGCAGGTCGCGGGCGGTGCGGTGCGGTGCCGCTCAGTTGCGTTTGTTTTCGGCTGCGCCCGCGGGCACGGGCTGCAGCGATTCGAAGGTGAAGTTGCGTTCGGTGCCGTAGCCGGGGCGCTTCTCCTTGGCCTCGGCGGCGGTGAGGATCCACACCTGGTGGATCTGCCCGCGCAGGTCGGTGGTGTAGTTCACCACGTGCTCCTGGCCGATCAGCGACGCCGATCGGAGCACCCGGTTTTCGGTGTCCAGAATGCGCGCGCCGGGTGCGAACCGGTTGGGCCGGTCGTCCATGGCCACCAGCGGCGGTTGCGCCACGACCATGGTGCCGCGCAGCGCCTTGGCCGGGAAGTTGCGTTGCACCGCCTGCGCGTGCGCGGCGCTGGCGGTGAGCAGGCCCGCGCACAGCGCGGTGGCGAGGGCCGAGGTGAGGGATGTGCAGCGGTTCATGGTATGTGTCCAGAGGCTGTGGAGAACGGGGTTCGGCGCGATCGCGCGGCGAGGGGCGATTGTCTCACGCGACCTGCTTGTGCATCAGGACCACGTTGGCGCACGGCACCTCGGCCTGCCAGCCGTGCCGGCGGGCCAGCCACCGCAGCGTGCTCTCGCGGTAGAACACCACGTGGGTCGGGTCGCGCCGGTAATGCCATTGGGCAAAGCGCGCATCGTCGGTCTGGAAACACGTCATCAGCGCCAACCAGCCTCCTGGACGCAGCAGGCCCTGCAGGCGGCGGAACTCGGCGGCCGGGTCGTGAAAATGCTCGGCCACCTCGGTGCAGGTGATGAAGTCGTAGGACGCGGCCAGGACCGAAGGATCGGGGTGGAAGAAGGGGTCGAACAGCGCCACCGAGTGGCCGGCTTCGCGCAGCATCGATGCGAGCACCGGGCCGGGACCGCAGCCGAAGTCCAGCCCGCGCTGGCGCGGCGGCAAGCGCTGCAGCAGCGGTGCGGCGACCTGTTGCAGAAAGCGGCGGTAGCCCGGGTCCTCGGTGGTGTTCTGGTGCAAGGCGTACTCGGCCCGCTCGGCCTCGGGCGAGGGCCAATGCGCGGGCAACAGAAAGGTGGCTTCGCAACGCTCGCAGCGTCCGTAGGCGAGCTGGCCCACGGTTTGGAAAGCCCGGCCTTCAAGGCCTTCGCAGACGGGGCAACGCATGACGCAAGGGCCGGGGTTGGGCTTACTTCCAGCGCACCGGCTCGATGTGCACGCTGCCGCGTTCGCTGGAGAGCGTGAGCGCGCCTTCCTGCACCGTGGCCTGCAACTGCATGCTGCGCTCGGCGAGTGCGGCCAGGGCGGGTGCGACCTCGGTGGGCAGGCGCCAGACCTGCAGGCGGTCGAGCCGGGTGAGCTTGTTCTCGATGCCGCGCCACCAGACGTCGGCGGCGCTGCCGAACGCGTAGACGATCACGGCGTCTGACTTGCTGCAGGCCTTGGACAGCGGCTTGTCGTCGGGCTGGCCGACCTCGATCCACAGCCGCTTGCGGCCGGTGAAATCGGTGAGGGAGGCGTCCGGATCGTCCGGGTCCGACAGGCCCGCGCCGAAGGCGAGCGTGCCGTCGCCGTGGCAGGTGTCCTGCAGTTCGTGGGCGTTCAGCGCCAGCGCCACCAGCCGGACCATCATGCGCTCGTCGGTCTCGCTGGGGTGGCGGGCCAGGGTGAGCGCGTGGTCGGCGTAGTAGCCGTGGTCGATATCGGCGATCTGCAGATTCGCCTTGAAGATCGTGGATTTGAGTGCCATATGGACCGGCAAAGAAAAAAAGCGGGACCCGTTTCCGGAACCCGCTTTCTTGAATCTGGTGGCGATAGGTGGACTTGAACCACCGACATCAGCATTATGAATGCTGCGCTCTAACCAACTGAGCTATATCGCCGACGAAGCGCGCATTATACGCAGCTTTTTGAGGGCACTCAGTTGTGCTTGAACTCGGGCTTGCGCTTGTTGACGAAGGCGTCCATGCCTTCCTTCTGGTCGGCGGTGGCGAACAGCGCATGGAACATGCGGCGCTCGAACATCACGCCGTCGGACAGCGAGCCTTCGAACGAGCGGTTCACCGCTTCCTTGGCCGCCATCACGCTGGGCAGCGACAGGCCGCAGATGGTGAGCGCCGCGCCCAGGGCTTCGTCCATCAGCTTGTCCAGCGGTACCACGCGGCTCACCAGGCCCGAGCGTTCGGCCTCGGTGGCGTCCATCATGCGGCTGGTGAGCACCATGTCCATGGTCTTGGCCTTGCCCACCGCGCGCGGCAGGCGCTGCGTGCCACCGGCGCCGGGAATGATGCCTAGCTTGATCTCGGGCTGGCCGAACTTGGCGTTGTCGGCGGCGATGATGAAGTCGCACATCATGGCCAGCTCACAACCGCCACCCAGCGCAAAGCCGCTCACCGCCGCGATCACCGGCTTGCGGATGGAGCGGATGGTTTCCCAGTTGCGCGTGATGTAGTCGCCCTTGTAGACGTCGGCGAAGGTGTAGGTGGCCATGGCACCGATGTCCGCGCCCGCGGCAAAGGCCTTTTCGCTGCCGGTGATGATCATGCAGCCGATCCCGTCGTCCGCGTCGAAGGCCTTGAGCGTGGCGCCCAGTTCGTCCATCAGCTGGTTGTTGAGCGCGTTGAGCTGCTTGGGGCGGTTGAGCGTGACGATGCCCACGCGGCCTTCGGTGCGCACGGTGATGCATTCGGGGGAGGTCGGGACGGACATGGGGTCTCCTGCGGCAGTGGTTGGATCAAACCCACCACTATATCGGCCCGCCACCCCGGAAAAATTTGGGCCGACCGGGTGGTTGGTGAATGGTAAATTGCCTAAATTTCGCCCTTACCCCTGAACAACGAGGAGTCCAACCTGTCATGAGCACCGCCACCGTTGTGTACGAAGAGCGCGGGGCCGTGGTCCTGCTCACGCTCAACCGCCCCGACGCCTTGAACAGCTTCACGCGCCAGATGCACACCGAGCTGTGGGCCGCGCTGGACCGCGCCGAGGCCAACTCTTCGGTTCGGGCCCTGGTCATCACCGGCGCGGGGCGCGGCTTCTGCGCGGGTGCCGATCTGGCCGAGTTCGATTTCGAGCCCGGTCCGAACCTGGTGGAGCGTGCCAACCCCGGCCCCATCATCGACCAGGCGTTCAACCCCACGGCGCGCCGCCTGCAGAGCCTGCGCATGCCCACCATCGCGGCGGTCAATGGCGTGGCGGCCGGCGCGGGCGCATCCTTGGCGATGACCTGCGACATCGCCATCGCCGCCACCGGCGCGAGCTTCATCCAGGCCTTCAGCAAGATTGGCCTGATTCCCGATGCCGGCGGCAGTTGGTTCCTGGTCGAGCGCCTGGGCCTGGCACGCGCCATGGCGCTGGCCATGACGGGCGACAAGCTGGGCGCCGACAAGGCCAAGGAGTGGGGCCTGATCTGGGACGTGTCCGACAACTGCGTCGGTGCGTCGCTGGCGCTGGCGCAACGCCTGGCCAGCATGCCCACGAAGGCGCTGGTGGCCACGCGCGCCTTGTTGCGCGATGCCAGCAAGCGCACGCTGGACGAACAGCTGGACGTGGAGCGCGACACCCAGATGGCGCTGGGCCGCACGCACGACTACATCGAAGGCGTGACGGCTTTCCTGCAGAAGCGCCCGGCGAACTTCAAGGGCGAGTGATGTCACCGCACGACCGCGCGCGCAAGGTCGGCGACACGATGTTCGCGGTGGACACCGCGAGCAAGGACACCATGGGCATGGAGCTGCTGGCCTGCGAGCCCGGCCGCGCGGTGATGCGCATGGTGGTGCGGGCGCTGCACCTCAACGGGCACCAGATCTGCCATGGCGGCTTCATCTTCACCCTGGCCGATTCGACCTTCGCCTTTGCCTGCAACAGCCACAACCGCAATGCCGTGGCCGCGGGCTGCGGCATCGAGTTTCTGCGGCCCGCGCACGCAGGCGACGTGCTTACCTGCGAGGGTGTGGAACAGGCGCTGTCGGGCCGCCATGGCATCTACGACATGCGCGTGAGCAACCAGCGCGGTGAGGTGGTGGCGATGTTCCGTGGCAAGAGCGCGGTGATCGCTGGCACGGTGTTTCCCGAGGAGGATCCGAGATGACCGCCTTTGCCCTGGAGCCGATCGAGAAAGCCAGCACCGACGAGTTGCGCGCGCTGCAACTCAAGCGCCTGCAGGGCACGCTGCGCCACGCGTACCAGAACTCGCCGGTCTACCGCGCGAAGTTCGACGCCGCCGGCGTGCATCCGGACGATTGCCGCAGCCTCACCGACCTGGCGAAGTTCCCGTTCACCACCAAGCAGGATCTGCGCGAGAGCTATCCGTTTGGCATGTTCGCGGTGCCGCGCGAGCGTTGCGCGCGCATCCACGCCAGCAGCGGCACCACTGGCAAGCCGACGGTGGTGGGCTATACGCTCAAGGACATCGACACCTGGTCGAGCGTGATGGCGCGCAGCATCCGCGCCAGCGGCGCGCGCCCGGGCGATCTGGTGCACGTGAGCTACGGCTATGGCCTGTTCACCGGCGGCCTGGGTGCGCACTACGGCGCGGAGAAGCTGGGCCTCACGGTGGTGCCCTTCGGCGGCGGGCAGACCGAGCGCCAGGTGCAGCTCATCCACGACTTCCGGCCCGACATCATCATGGTCACGCCGAGCTACATGCTGGCGATCGCCGACGAGTTCCAGCGTGTGGGCCTGGACCCGCGCGAGAGCAGCCTGCGCCTGGGCATCTTCGGCGCCGAACCCTGGACCAACGACATGCGCGGGGCGATCGAGCAGCGCATGGGCATCGACGCGGTGGACATCTACGGCCTGTCCGAGGTGATGGGTCCGGGCGTGGCCAACGAGTGCATCGAAACCAAGGACGGGCCGACCATCTGGGAAGACCATTTCTACCCCGAGATCGTCCACCCCGACACTGGCGAACCCGTGGCCGATGGCGAGCTGGGCGAGCTGGTGTTCACCAGCCTGACCAAGGAAGCGCTGCCGATCATCCGCTACCGCACGCGCGACCTCACGCGGCTCCTGCCGGGCACGGCGCGCACCATGCGCCGCATGGAGAAGATCACGGGCCGCAGCGACGACATGATGATCCTGCGCGGCGTCAACGTGTTTCCCACGCAGATCGAAGAGCTGATCTTGAAACGCGCCGAATTGAGCGCGCACTACCAGTGTGTGCTGACGCGCCAGGGCCCGATGGACGATCTCACGGTGGTGGTGGAAACGCGTGCCGGTCTGTTGCCGCAGAGCGAGGCTGCGCAAGGCGCGGCGCGCTTGCTGCAGCACGACATCAAGGCGTATGTGGGCTGCAGCGTGGCGGTGGAGCTCAAGCCCGAAGGTGGCGTGGAGCGCAGCCAGGGCAAGGCCAAGCGGGTCCTCGACAAGCGGTAGCGTTCGTTCAGGCGTGGGGCTGCTCGCCCAGCCAGGCCTGCAGCTTGGGTGCATCGGCGATGGCCAGCAGCACCGCGTGCGATGCCGTCGGCCATTTCAAGGGCAGTCGCAGCAGGCGCTTGTCGCGCGCGATCACGGCCGTGAGTTCGGCGCGCCGCGCCCGCAAGCCGGTCAGCTCGTCGAGCTTGTGGATGCGCCACGCTTCGGGCGCGTCACCGCGCTGGGGCGGCGCGAACTCCACGCCCAGCCATTCGTCGTTCGCCGCCATGCCCGCAGCCTCAGCGGCACCGCCGCGCAACACCGTCTTGAGCACCAGCGCGCCCCCGGCTTCGCTCACGCGCAGGCCCAGTTGCTGTGCCAGCGGCGCCTTCTCGTGCGAGGGCTTGACGCCCTGGCCCAGCAACAAGGTGGACAGCGGCAGCTCGTCGGTGCTGTGCACCCAGGCGGCAATCTCGCCTTCGTAGCTGCGCCGGCCCAGGCGCTTGAGCGCGCGCAGCAGATCGGCCTCGCGCATCGGACCGCCGTCGGTGCGTTGCCAGAGTTCGCGCATCACGGCGTCCAGCGAGCTGTGGCCTTCGGCGCGCAAAGTCAGGTCCAGGCACAACGCCACCAGCGAACCCTTGGTGTAGTAGCTCACCGTGGCGTTGGGCGTGTTCTCGTTCATGCGGTAGTACTTCACCCACGCATCGAAGCTGGCCTGCGCCACGGTCTGCACCAGGCGGCCTGGCGTCTGCTGCACCTGGTTGATGGTCTTGGCCACGAGCTTGAGGTAGGTGGCGTCGTCGATCAGGCCGGCGCGGCGCAGCATCAGGTCGTCGTAGTAGCTGGTGAAGCCTTCGAAGAACCAGAGCAGCTCGGTGTAGTTCTCGCCGCCGTAGTCGTAGCGCGCGAATTCGGCCGGGCGCAGGCGTTTGACGTTCCAGGTGTGGAAGTACTCGTGGCTGATCAGGCCCAGCAGCGTGGTGTAGCCGTCGGTGGCCTTGAGGGCGGCGGGTTTCTCGCCCGGTGCGCTGGGGCGGGGCAGGTCGGCGCGTTGGCAGATCAGCGCGGTGGAGTTGCGGTGCTCCAGGCCGCCATAACCGTCGGCCGTGGCCCAGAGCATGAACACGTAGCGCGAGAAGGGCGGCGGCTGGGTGCCGTGCCAGAAGGCGATCTGCGTTTCGCAGATCTTGCGCGTGTCTTCGATCAGGCGCTCGCCATCCAGCCATGCACCTGCACCGGCGACCACGAAGCGGTGTTCCACGCCACCCGCGGTGAAGCTGGCGCTCCAGAAACGCCCCATTTCCACGGGGCAATCAGCGAGTTCGTCGTAGTTCTGCGCGAGGTAGTGGCCGAAGCCTTGGGCATCGGTGTCGCTCGGGGTGAGTCCGGTGGCCAATGCCCAGCCGCGTGTGGATGCACCCGCCACGATCTCCAGCCCATGCGGCTGGTCCTCCTGGCCGAGCACTTGCAGGCACAGGCTGGTGGCGTTGAAGAAGCCACGCTCGGTATCGAGAAAGGCGGTGCGCACGGACGCATCGAAGGCATAGACCTCGTAGCTCAACTCCAGCGGCTGGCCGGCTTCGGCCTGCGCCTGCCAGCGGTGCTTGTCGAGTTGCCTGAGCGCGACCGGTTCGCCGTTCTGCCAGGCGCTCAGGCCCTGCAAATGCTGCGAGAACTCGCGCACCAGATAGCTGCCGGGGATCCACACCGGCAGGCCCAGGCGCTGGTTCTTTGCCGGTGCGTCGATCTGCAGCGTGACCGCGAACAAGTGGGCTTGTGCGCTCGACACGGCCACGGTGTAGCGCACCCCCGGGCGCGCTGGCCGCCGGTTCGCGCGTGGGGCCTTGGCGCTCAAGGCTTGGCTTCCGCGAGTTGCTTTTCGATCTGCTCGACACCGATGGCGCCGGGCACGCGCGTGCCGTTGGCGAAGATCAGCGTCGGGGTGCCGGTGATGCGTGCCTTCTTGCCGAACTCGAAGTTGCGCGCCACCGCTGCGGCATCGCATTTCGCCTCCGGCGGCGCGATTTCGCGCTGCATCCAGTTGGCATAGGTCTTCGCCTTGTCTTTCGCGCACCAGATGTTGCGCGATTTGTCGGCCGAGTCCTCGCTCAGGATCGGATACAGGAACATGTGCACCGTCACGTTGTCGACCTTCATCAGCTCGCGCTCGATGCGTTTGCAGTAGCCGCAATTGGGGTCGGTGAACATGGCCATCTTGCGCCTGCCGTTGCCGCGCACGATGGTGAAGCTGTCCTTGAGCGGCAGGTCCTTGAAGGCGATGGCGGTGAGTTTTTCGACGCGCTTCTCGGTCAGGTCGACGCGCGCCTTGGTGTCGATCATCGAGCCCTGGATCAGGTAGTTGCCTTCGGCGTCGGTGTAGAAGATGTCGCTCTTGTTGACGAGCACTTCGTAGACACCGGGCATGGGCGTCTTGTTGACCTCGTCGATCGCCGGCAGGTTGGGCAGGCGCTCGGCGAGGTTCTTGCGGATGGTGGCTTCCTGTGCCAGGGCGGCCACCGACACAAGGGCCAGCGCGGCGATCAGAAAGGGCTTGAGGAGTTTCATCGTGGGGTCTTCGTGGTGTGTGACAGGGACAAGGTTTCAGACACGCGGCTGGCCCATGGCCTGCCGCGCGATCCAGTGTTTGAGCGGGCCGCTGCGGTCGAAGCCAGAGAGGCCCCAATTGCGCAAGGCTTGCACGCGCGCATCGCCGTGCGAGAACAGGCCGAAGAGGCCATCGGTCACCCAGCCCATGGCGCTCACTTCGGCGGCGCGCGCGCGTTCGTATCGGCGCAGCAACTTGAGGTCGCCCAGCTCGCGCCAGTACTCGCGCGCCTGCAGCACGCGCGCGAGTTCGGCCGCGTCGGCCAGTCCCACATTGAGGCCCTGGCCGGCCAGCGGGTGCATGGTGTGTGCCGCATCGCCCGCCAAGGCCACGCCACCTTGGGCGGTGCGCGCGATCCAGCGCTGCGCGCGGGCGAGTTCGAGAGGCCAGGCCTGGGCGGGGCTTTCCATGTGCATGTGGCCCAGGGCCTGGGCGCATCGCGCCTGTACGGCCTGGGTGAAGGTGGTGGGGTCGGCTTGCAGCCAGGCGTCGGCCTGTTCTGCAGGAACAGACCACACCAGCGCCACGGAGTTCCCGAACGGGCCGCCCAGCGGCAGCAGGGCCATCACCTCGCCCTTCGAAAACCACTGGCGGGCGATGCCGCCGTGCGGTTGCTCGCAGTGCAGGCGGGCCGCCACGGCCTTGTGCGGATAGGGCCGCACCTCGAACTCCAGGCCGAGTTCCTCGCGCGTGCGGCTGCGCTTGCCTTCGCACACCACGGTGAGCGCGGCGGGCGGGGCTTCGGCCATGCGTTCGATGCCGCTCTGGAAGCCGATCGCGTCGTTCAGCCGCTGTTCGAGCGCGGGCACGTCGACGATCCAGGTGAGCGCATCGGCGCCTTGTTCGTCGGCCGAAAATTGCAGCTCGCCACCGTCGTCGCCCCAGACCTGCATGGCGCTCACCGGTGTGATCGGCGGCGTGCGGCTGTCGGCCGGATCGGTATCGGGCCAGGCGCGCACCGTACGCAGCAGGTCGCGCGAGGCGGCGTTGAGCGCGTAGGCGCGCACGTCGGGGGTGTCCTGGGGGCTGCGGGGGGTGCCCACGAGGGCCACGCGCAGCCGGTCTTTGGCCAGCAGCAGGGCCAGGGCCTGGCCCACCACGCCGGCCCCGCGGATGGCGACGTCAAAACGCCGGCCGGAGCCGGGGCGGGGTGCGGGGAAGTTCATGCGGGGATTCTAGGAGCAGGGCACAATCCGGGCCTTCGCGGGGCGATCCCCGGCCCTCATTCCCGACCGATGCCCGTTTCCATGAGCACAGACAGCCGCTCCAACGCGCCCACCGACGTTCAGGCCACTATCGCCGAGCTGTGGGTGTATCCCATCAAGTCGTGCGCCGGCATCCGCCTGCGCGAGGCCGAGCTCACCGAGACCGGCCTGCTCTACGACCGGGCCTGGATGGTGGTCGATGCGCATGGCGATTTTGTGTCGCAACGCGAACTGCCGCGCATGGCGCTGATCCAGACCGCGTTCAAGATGGGGCAACTGGTGGTGCGCGCGCCCGGCATGCTGGCGCTGCATCTGGAGCTGGACGCGGCCGAGGGGCCGTTGAAGGTGCGCGTGTGGGACGACGAGGTGATGGCCTGCGACATGGGCGACGTGGCCGCGCAATGGTTCAGCGACTTTCTGGGGCCGGATGCGCCGCCGAACCTGAAGCGGCTGCGCCTGGCGCGCTTCGATCCCGAGGTGCGGCGCGTGAGCAGCCTCCGATGGACCGGCGGGCGCGAGGCCATCACGCAGTTTGCCGACGGCTTCAGCCTGCTGGTGACCAGCACCGCGTCCCTCGGCGATCTCAATGCGCGCCTGGCGGCCAGCGGCCACGCGCCGGTGGTGATGGAGCGCTTCCGGCCCAACCTCGTGCTGGCGGGGGTGGAGGCGCACGACGAAGACCGCATCGGCGCGCTGCACATCGCCACCGGCGAGGGCGCGCGGGCCGTGATCGAGCCGGTGAAGCCGTGCGCGCGCTGCCCCATTCCCAACATTGACCCGGCCACTGCGCGCTCCAGCCCCGAGGTGAACGACACCCTGCAGACCTACCGCCAGGACCCGCGGGTCAACGGCGGCATTACCTTCGGCATGAACGCGATCGTGGTCGAAGGCGATGCGCAGATGCTGCGCGTGGGACAGGCCGTGAGCGCGGACTGGAAGTTCGATTAGGGCCTGTTGCCCTTCACCCTGGCAGGCGGCTGCGGCGCTGCCTTGCGAGGTGGACTTCGCGCTGGAGCCAGGCCCCCAGCGACGCCACCGCTTCCTGCTTCTCGCTGCCTTCGGGCCAGCAGTAGTAGTACGACCTCGAGATGGTCAGCATCGCATCGTGCAGCGGAAGCAGCCCGCTGTGCTGCTCGCCGGGCACGACGAATTCCGGGGGCAGCAGGGCCACGCCCAGGCCGGCCACGGCGGCTTCGTAGTTCAACAGATGCAGGCCGTTCGTGCCCGAATAGTTCACGCGCGATTGAGGCCAGCCCACGTGCGCGAAGTACTGTGACCAGAGGCCGCTGCTCTCGATCAACTGAAGCGCTGGAATGGTGTCGAAGTCCTCGAACCGCTGCACGCCGAGCTTCTTCATCAAGGCCGCGGAGGCGTAGGGAATCAAGGCCAGATCGATGAGCTTCATGCTGCAGCAGTGGGGCGGCGGCCCGATGGAACTCACGACGGCCGCATCGCTGCCCCGGTTCTTGAACGACACCTGGCCCACGTGGGGCACCACGTTGACCTGCGCGCCCACGGCTTCCTGGTAGTAGCGCGGCAGGTTGGGAATGAACCAGAGGTTGCAGAAGCTCGCGGCCACCGAGATGTTCACCACGTTGCTGGGGGACATGCGCATGCGCATGGCCAGCACGGCTTCCTGTAGCCCTTGCACGGAAGGCCTGACGAGTTCGCGGAACTCGGTGCCGGCGGGCGTCAGGGACAGGGCCCGCTTCTGCCGAGAGAACAGCTCGATGCCCAGCAAGGCTTCCAGATCAAGGATCTGGCGGCTGACCGCGCTCTGTGTCAGGCCGAGGTGTTCGCCCGCCTTGGTGAAGCTCAGCTCCGCCGCCGCGTGTTCAAAGACGATGAGGGTGTCGAGCGACGGCAGTGCGGCGTGCAGGCTACGTTTCATGACGATCGGGTATGCATTCCATGCGTGGAAGTCGTTGGAAATCGGCGAGGTGTCGGCCTAGCATTCTGTTTCAGCGGCGGCATGGCCGGAACGATTTTTTTTCATTGGAGTGTTCGATGAAACGACGTGAATTCGGTGTGGGCGTTCATCCAGAAGAGTGGCGCGGCCATCGAATGACCGAAGCATGAGAATCGCCGTACTGACCTTCATGCACGAGACGGTCACCTTTCTCTCCAACGACACCACCACCGACGACTTCCTCTACCCCGGCTCGCCTTGCAAGGGGGAAGCGCTGCTGTCCACGAGGTCCAACGCGAGCATGGCGGGGTTCGTGCGCTGCGCGCGGGAGTTCGCGGACGTCGAGCTGGTGGGCATCGAGTCGCCCTTGTTCCCCAAGACCGGCACCGGTTCCGGCTGGATCGCCCGCGAGGCGTTCGAACACTTCGCCGGCATCATGGTGCGGGCGTTGACCGCACAAGGTCCGTTCGACGGCGTCTACATGGCGCTCCACGGTGCCATGGCCGTGCGCGGCGTTGCCCGGCCCGAGGCAGAACTCGCGGCGCGCGTGCGCCACGCGGTGGGCCGGGCGGCCACCATCGCCGCCACGTTCGATCCGCACGGCAACGAGGACGAGGCCTTCTTCGCGTCGGCCGACCTCGGATTCTGCGCGAAGTACTACCCGCATTACGACATGCACCTGCAAGGTGAGCGCGCCGCGCGCACCCTGGTGCGCGCCATCCGTGGCACTTACGTCCCGCAGGTGGCATGCATCAAGGTGCCCATCCTCTCGCCCACGGTGGTGCAGTGGACGGGCGCGCCGCCGTGGATGGATGTGGTCCAGCGCGCCTTGGTCTGGGAGGCCCGCCAACCGGACAGTTTCGTGAATGTGTTCTTCGGCTTTCCCTGGGCGGACACGCCCGACGCCGGCATGGCGGTGCAGGTGACCACCGATGGCGATCTGGCGCTGGCCCAGTGCATCGCCCGGGACATGGCATCGTTCGTGTGGCGCCAGCGCGAGGCGCTGGTGTCGGCCGCCCAGGTGCACGGCATCGACGAGGGCGTGGCCATGGCCGGCGCAGCAGTGGAGCAAGGGGCCGTGCCGATCGTCATCGCCGATCACAGCGACCGCTCGGGACACGCGACCTGGGTGTTGAAGCGCCTGCTGGAGCGGTCGATGAAGCGTGTGCTCATCGCGTCGGTGGCCGACGGCAAGCTGGTGGGCAGGCTCGTTGCCGAAGGCGTGCAGCCGGGCGATCGGTTCGACGAAGCCGTGGGCGGCATGGCCGATGCCTCCTCGGGGGAGCCCGTGCGCATCTCGGGCACCGTGCTGGCGGTCGGCGAAGGGCTGCCCGGCGGTGACGGCCGCGGCCTCGGGACATGGGTGGCGGTGGGGTTTGGCGAGGGCAACGTGCTGGTCGTGAGTGCTTTCCTGATGCAGATTGTCGAACCCTCGCAGCTCGAGAAGATGGGTTTTCAACTGAGCGACTTCGACGTCTTCGTCATCAAGTCCCGCGTCCATTTTCGCCGAGGCTTTCACGACAGCGGGTTCTCTCCCTGCATTCTGCTGGTGCAGCCTGAACAGCCGTTCCTGGGCACCACGCGCCTGGAGGCACTGCCCTACCAGCACCTGCGGCTGGCCGATTTCTATCCCTTCGGCCGCGAGCGCTTCGCGCCTTGAACGCCATGGTGTTGCCGGGCTTGATCGGTGTGCTGGGCGGCATGGGGCCGCTGGCCACCGTCGACTTCATGCAGAAGTTGCTGGCGGCAACGCCTGCGACACGGGACCAGGAGCATGTGCCCGCGCTCATCAGCGCCATCCCCCAGATCCCCGACCGCACACAGGCGTTCCAGGGAAGAGGGGCATCGCCTTTGCCGGCGATGCTTGCCTGCGCGAAACGCTTGGAGGCGGCAGGCGCGGGGGTCATCGTCATCCCTTGCAACACGGCCCACATCTGGTTCGAGGACCTCCAGACGGCGATGGGAATTCCCATGCTGCACATGGTTGAGGCCGTGATGGAGGAGGCTTTGGCGACCTGCGGCGCTCGTCTGCGGATCGGGCTGCTGGCGACGCAAGCCACCCTGGCATCGGGCCTTTACGGCAAGCACGCTTGCGCGCCCGATGGCCGGGTGGTGGAGTGGATCCTTCCGACGGGGTGGGACATCCGCCAGTGCGTGTCGCCCGGCATCGCCGCCGTCAAGGCCGGTCGACTCGATGAAGGTCGCGATCTGTTGCTGCGGGCGGCCTGCGCGCTGCACCAGCGCGGCGCAGCGGCGGTTGTCCTGGGCTGTACCGAGATTCCGGTGGTCCTCAACGACCAGAACGCGCCCCTGCCCACGATCGACGCCACCGCCGCGCTGGCCAGGCGTGCGGTCGAATGGTCGCGCAGCGCGCTCCACGGGAGCGAGGCTCCCGGTGTCGTGTGACCCGGTCGGTGCAATGGCCGGCTGTTTCCCCTGAGGCTGAAACGGGGCCGCGTCCTCACGAATCAGATCGGTCCATCCCGGCACGTAACGGCCGGGTGCGAGCTCGGCGAGGTGCCATCGCGGGTCGATTCGCGGCCCCAGTCGCGATGAAAGTGCAGCCGCATTGCGCAAATGCTCACGAAGTGTTAGTCTGCGCGTCGCTGAACGTTATACAGTTCATCGCTCTTCAGGTCTTGCTTTCTCCCTCCGGCGTATTTGACATCCGCCGCGTCGTCGTCTGAATTCCCCTCGATGCTCTCTGCGTTACGCACCGCGTGGCATGCCGCTGCGCGGCACTTCCTCAATGGAGACATCATGGAAAACAAACTCTACGTGGGCAACCTGCCCTATGCTTTCAACGACAGCGACATGCAGCGCACCTTCGGTGAGTTCGGGTCTGTCAATAGCGCCAAGGTCATCATGGACCGCGACAGTGGCCGCTCAAAGGGCTTCGGTTTTGTCGAGATGTCCAGCGTTGCCGAAGCCAATGCCGCCGTCGAGGCGCTGCATGGTCAGGACTTCGGCGGTCGTGACATGGTCGTGAACATTGCCAAGCCAATGGAGGCGCGCTCGCCCCGTGCTGGCGGCTACGGCGGCAGTCGTTACTAATCATCTGCAGCGCAATCCAGGGCGTGCTTCGCATGCTCTGTGCCGTAAAAGCTTCTGTTGGTCGCTATATCCGACGGATGCTCTGCGGCAGCTGTCCGATTGATGCACTTTTCGCGACCTTGGTCGCCCAGTTGGTCTGCCGAGCTGCAGCCGACCAAGTCCCTGATGCTCACGCAGGCCTTTTCGAGCCTGTGACTCTGAATGCTCTAAATTACACCGTCCTCTATTTCCATGGGCCAGTACGTCGTTTCGCCCGCGACACACCCGTCCGACTGCGGCCGCTTCCGCGCCTCGTTCTCGCTCCTTCGGTCCCGGGGTAACGGCAGCTACTGCCGCATATTCCGCTTGGACAAGTTGTTCGACTCGCGCGAGGCCGCGCGGATGTTTGCAGTCACCCAGGGTTGGCTGCAAACGAGCATGGTGCATCCCCCTGCTATTTGATGGTCTGCTTGACGCAGATTCATGCAGGCCTTCCCGTTTGTCGGGATGCCATTCCATCCAGTTCCTTCGGTGCGGCCATCGTTGCGCACCATCCTTGAGAAAGGCTCTTCCATGAGCAGCAAAATCTACGTGGGCAACCTGCCCTATTCTGTGACCGGTCCCAGCCTGGAGCGCAACTTCGCCGAGTACGGCGGCGTTCTCTCCGCCAAGGTCATGATGGACCGCGAAACCGGCCGGTCCAAAGGCTTCGGTTTTGTAGAAATGGTGTCTGCGGATGTTGCCCAGGCCGCGATCAAAGAGTTGAACGGCATGTCCGTGGATGGGCGCTCGATCGTCGTGAACATGGCCCGTCCTCGCGAAGAGAGCCGTGATTCAGGGGGCTATAGCGCCGACGGTTTCAAGGCGACCTCGCGCGCTGATGTCGGCTACGGCAATGGCGGTCATGGTGGTGGCCGTTACTGAATTCGACTAAATTCACCGAATAAAAGAACCGGCTCAGCCGGTTTTTTTATTGTCCTCGCCGGTGGGCAGATCATTGGTTCATATTGTCGGCGTGCCGACCGAGCAAGGAGTGCGCTATCCATTTCTTTCATCGCTTCTCGTTGCCCTTTCCTTGCATCCGTCAGGTCGGAAAGCAACGCACCGGTGTCAGTCCACCTTGAGGTCCGCTTTTTTCACCACAGACTCCAGCGGGCGAATTCGCTATCGATGACCGCAAGCCGCTCAACACGCGGTCACGCAGAATGCGCCCATCAGTCACCGAGCTGCGGCGAAGCAAAGATTCGCTGATCAGTACAATCGGCACCAGTTTCCCCTTGGCAAAACGAGGACAACGTCCTCTGAAAACAGACTTGCCGACACCCGGATCGAAGCGATCTTCGGCCAGCGACTGCAAACGCGGATCGGGCACCTCCACCACGCCGGTGCGGGGCTCGATAGTGCAAGAGGGGTTGATTTACAAGGAAATTCCATGAGCCTCCAATGCGGCATCGTGGGCCTGCCCAACGTCGGCAAGTCCACCCTTTTCAACGCGCTGACCAAGGCCGGCATCGCGGCCGAGAACTACCCCTTCTGCACCATTGAGCCCAACACCGGCGTGGTGGAGGTGCCCGATCCGCGCCTGCACAAGCTCGCCGAGATCGTCAAGCCCGAGCGCATCGTGCCGGCCATCGTGGAGTTCGTGGACATCGCGGGCCTGGTGGCCGGCGCCAGCACGGGTGAAGGCCTGGGCAACAAGTTTCTCGCGCACATCCGCGAGACCGACGCCATCGTCAACGTGGTGCGCTGCTTCGAAGACCCCAATGTGATCCACGTCGCCAACAAGGTCGACCCGATCGCCGACATCGAAGTGATCCAGACCGAACTCTGCCTGGCCGACCTGGCAGCGGTGGAAAAAGCCCTGCACCGCGTGAGCAAGACCGCGCGCTCGGGCGACAAGGAATCGATCAAGCAAGTGGCGATTCTGGAGAAATGCCAGGCCGCGCTCAACGACACCCAGCCGGTGCGCACCATCGACTTCAGCAAGGAAGAACAGGCCCAGCTCAAGCAGTTCTTCCTGATCACCGCCAAGCCGGCGATGTTCGTGGCCAACGTGTCGGAAGACGGTTTCGAGAACAACCCCTTGCTCGATCGCCTGAAGGAATTCGCCGCCAGGCAGAACGCGCCCGTGGTCGCCATCTGCGCCAAGATCGAGGCCGAGCTCTCCGAGATGGACGATGCCGACCGGCTCGAATTCCTGAAGGAGCTGGGGCAGGACGAGCCGGGCCTCAACCGCCTGATCCGCGCGGCCTACCAGTTGCTCGGCTTGCAGACCTACTTCACCGCCGGCGTGAAGGAGGTGCGCGCCTGGACCATCCACGTCGGCGACACCGGCCCGCAAGCGGCGGGCGTGATCCACACCGATTTCGAAAAGGGTTACATCCGCGCCCAGACCATCGGCTTCGACGACTACCTCACCTACAAGGGCGAGCAGGGCGCGAAGGACGCGGGCAAGATGCGCGCCGAAGGCAAGGACTACGTGGTCAAGGACGGCGACGTGATGAACTTCCTGTTCAGCAGCTGAGCCCGGCCCCATGAACGAACCCGGCCGGCCCGAACCCCAACGCCTGGCCAAGCGCCTGGCCGCGCAACTGCCGTGCTCGCGCAGCGACGCCGAAAACTACATTGCCGGCGGCTGGGTGCGGGTGGATGGTGTGGTCGTCGAAGAACCCATGGTGCGCGTGCGCGACGAGCAAACCGTGTTGCTGGATCCGAAAGCCAGGCTCGAACCCCTGGCGTCGATGACCTTGATCTGGCACAAGCCGGCCAACCGCGTGCTGCCCGATGAGCCGCTGCTGCCGGACGCCCTGGCCGGCAAATGGTTCGCAAGCGCGCACCGCTTCGAAGGCGACCGCTCGGGTGTGCGCCCGCTCAAGGCGCATCTGCACAAGCTGCAACCGCTGGCCCCCCTGGGCCACAAGTCCAGCGGACTCATGGCGTTCTCCCAGAACCCGGCGGTGGCGCGCAAGCTGACCGAGGACGCCGGCCTGATCGAGCACGAATGGCTGGCCGATGTGGCGGACGACCCCGCGCTGCGGGACGCCGCCCGGCGCGAAGCCGTGGTCCAGTCCCTGGGCAAGGCACTGTTCTTCGACGGCTGGTCCCTGCCGTCGGCGCGCGCCAGCTGGCAGAGCGAGCTGCGCTTGCGCCTGGCCATCAAGGGCAACCAGCCGGGCCAGGTGGCACACCTGTGCGAGCGCGCCGGCCTGCAGCTCACGGCCTTGCGCCGCCAGCGGCTGGGCCGCATTTCCCTGAGCGGGCTGCCCGTGGGCCAGTGGCGTTACCTGAGCGCCAACGAACGCTTCTGAAGCCACCCCGCCCACACGCTCGTGGCCATCGCGGCCAGCAGGACCACCAGACCCACCTCGTGCAGGCGCAGCATGCCGCCCTGCGCAATCATCACCCCACCCAATGCCGCGCCCATGGCCTGCCCGCCGTAGATGGCCGACGAATTGAGCGCCACCGTGGCCGGCGCCAGCTCGGGCGACATGTGCACCAGGCGCGCCTGCTGGGCCGAGTTGGCGGCAAAACAGCCCAGGGCCCAGGGAATGAACACGAGCGCCTGGGTCCACGCGCCGTGGCGTCCCAGGGGCCACAGCAACATGGTCAGCGCCATGCAACCCACGGAAATCAGCACCGTGCGCGCGGCGCCGATGCGGTCGATGTAGTGCGTCGCGGCCATGTTGCCCGCCAGCGCAAACACGCCGAACCACAGCAGCATCAGCGACAGCAGGACGCCGCCACCGCCGAACACCTGTGCGATGTAGGGCGCGAAATAGGCCATCAGCACGAACTGCCCGAACGACGACAGCAGCGTCACGCTGACCGCCGTCATCAGCGCCGCCGAACCCAGTGTGCGGCCCCACGATTCCCGAGACAGTGCCGCGGGTCGAATCCCGTTGGGCATCGCGCGCCACACCCAGGCGCTGCTGGCGAACGCCATCAAGGCCACCAGAGCGAATGCCCATCGCCACCCGAGCTCGCCGCTGATCCACGCCGACATCGGCATGCCCAACACCGAGGCCACCGACCATCCGAGGAAGACGAACGTGATGCCACGGCCCCGCTGCGCCGCACCGACTAGCAAGCCCACGCTGGCCGCCGCCTGTGGCGTAAAGACCGCCGGCGAGATCACCGCCAGCACCCGCAGCGGCAGCAAGACCGCGTAGTTCGGCGCCAGCGCGCAGGCGGCGGTCAACAAGCCGTACCAGAGCAGCGAGAGCGCCAGCAAACGCCGGCGGTCCCAGCCCGCGACCAGGCTGGCCAGCACCGGCGCGCCCACACCCATCAGGATCGCTGCGGCGGTGATCAGCTGGCCCGCCTGCGGGATCGACACGTCCAAGGCCTGGCTGATGTCGTTGAGCGTGCCGGGCACCACCATCACGCCGGTGCCGATCACGAAATTGCCGACCATGAGCGCCCAGAGCGAGCGCGGCAGGCCACGGTTGGACATCTTCATGGATGCAGGGCGCCGGGGAAAAACCACAACAGAGCGGCCGTCATGGTGAGATAGCGGGCAAATTTGCCGATCGCCATGTAGAAGAGGCAAGGCCAGAAAGGGAACTTGAGCCAACCCGCGACCGCACAGAGCGGGTCGCCCACCACGGGCAACCACGACATGAGGCAGGCCTTGGGCCCGAAACGTTCCAGCCAGCGCAAGGCGCGCACATCCACATGGCTGCCGCGTGCGCGGTCCACCGCCTTGTGCGTGCCCAGGCCCATCAGCCAGCTCACTGCGCCGCCCAAGGTATTGCCCGTCGTCGCCACGAGAATGGCCGGCCAGAACAGCGCCGGGCTCAGTTTGATGAGACCGAACACCGCGGGCTCCGACCCCAGCGGCAGCAGCGTGGCCGAGAGGAAGGCCACCACGAAAACCGTGCTCAGCCCGAACTCGGGCAAGGCCAGCAATTGCATCAGGTGGTTGAGCCAAGCGTGCATGTGAGATGAAGCAGGGTCGCCTTGCGCGATGGCGCCAGGCGATGGACAGACCGTTGAAAAAAAGAGCCGGGCATATTGCCTGCTGAAAAAACAGGCAGATACAATCGCCTTCCTTCGCCTCCACCGCAACCGGTGGCGCGGCAACCAACCGCTCGACACCCATTCTCCCACCGCCATGCAACTCGGGGCTTTCACCCTGCCCAATGCCCTGTTCGTCGCGCCCATGGCGGGGGTGACGGACCGGCCTTTCCGCAAGCTCTGCAAGCGGCTCGGGGCGGGCTATGCGGTGAGCGAGATGGTGACCTCGCGCCCCGACCTGCGCGACAGCCTCAAGACCTCGCGCCGTGCCAACCACGATGGCGAAGCCGCACCGATATCGGTGCAGATCGCCGGCACCGACGCGCAGATGATGGCCGATGCCGCGCGCTACAACATCGACCGCGGCGCGCAGATCATCGACATCAACATGGGTTGCCCGGCCAAGAAGGTTTGCAACAAATGGGCCGGCTCGGCGCTGATGCAGGACGAAGCGCTGGCCATCGAGATCGTGCAGGCCGTGGTGGCGGCGTGCGAGCCGCACCGCGTGCCCGTCACCCTCAAGATGCGCACCGGCTGGTGCGCCCAGGTGCGCAACGCGCCCACATTGGCGCTCGCCGCGGAAGCGGCCGGCGTGCAGATGCTCACCGTGCACGGCCGCACGCGCGAACAAGGCTACAAAGGCCAGGCCGAACACGACACCGTGGCCCACATCAAGAGCCGCGTGCGCATCCCGGTGGTGGCCAACGGCGACATCGACAGCCCCGAGCAGGCGCGCGATGTGCTCAAGGCCACGGGTGCCGACGCCATCATGATCGGCCGCGCCGCGCAGGGCCGCCCCTGGATCTTCCGCGAGATCGCCCATTTCCTGGCGACGGGCGAACACCTGCCGCCGCCCTCCTTGAGCGAGGTGCGGGTCTGGTTGCTCGACCACCTGCACGACCACTACGACCTGTACGGCGAGGGCACCGGCGTGCGCAGCGCGCGCAAGCACCTGGGCTGGTACGCGCAGTCCCTCCCGTTGCCTGCCGGCTCCGCGGCGCTGTTTCGATCGCGCGTGAACGCCATCACCACGGTCGAAGCGCAACTGCGCTGCGTGAGCGACAGCCTGGACGCGTGGAGCACCGAGATGACAAACGCAACAACAACAAGCGAACCCTGGGAACTGGCCGCATGAAACACAACAACCTGCACGACTGCGTGCGTTCCAGCATGGAAGACTTCTTCCGCGACCTCGATGGCACCGACCCCGCCAACCTGCACGACATGCTCGTCAAGGCGGTGGAAAGGCCGTTGCTCGAGGTCGTGATGGAGCAGGCACAGAACAACCAGTCGCGCGCTGCGCAATGGCTGGGCCTGAACCGCAACACGTTGCGAAAAAAGCTGCTCGAACACAAGCTCGTCGATTGATATGGCTCCCCCCGCCGCGCCCCGACTTGATTCAGAACCCCTTCAATCTTTTCTTCCCTTGACTTGATATGCGCGCACTCATCTCCGTATCCGACAAGACCGGCATCGTCGAACTCGCCCAGGCTCTGCACAACCTGGGTGTGGCCCTCATCTCCACGGGCGGCACCGCCAAGCTGCTGGCGGACAAAGGCCTTCCCGTCACCGAAGTGGCCGAAGTCACGGGCTTCCCCGAAATGCTCGATGGCCGCGTGAAAACGCTGCACCCCAAGGTGCACGGCGGCTTGCTGGCGCGCCGCGATCTGCCCGAACACATGGCCGCGCTCAAGGCCCACGGCATCGACACCATCGACCTGCTGATCGTCAACCTGTACCCCTTCGAAGCCACCGTCGCCAAGGCCGGCTGCACCTTGGAAGACGCGATCGAAAACATCGACATCGGCGGCCCCGCCATGGTGCGCAGCGCCGCCAAGAACTGGAAAGACGTGGCCGTGCTCACCGATGCCGCCCAGTACGCCGGTGTGATCGACGAGCTCAAGGCCAGCGGCAAGCTCAGCGACAAGACACGTTTTGCGCTGTCGGTCGCCGCGTTCAACCGCATCAGCAACTACGATGCGGCCATCAGCGACTACCTCTCCAGCATCGCCTTCGAAGAAGGCGCGAGCGTGCCACAGCGCACGATGTTCGCGGCGCAGAGCAACGGCCGTTTCGTCAAGCTGCAGGACCTGCGCTACGGAGAGAACCCGCATCAGAGTGCGGCCTTCTACCGCGATCTGTATCCTGCGCCGGGCTCGCTGGTGAGCGCGAAGCAGTTGCAAGGCAAGGAACTGAGCTACAACAACATCGCCGACGCCGACGCGGCGTGGGAATGCGTCAAGAGCTTCGACGCGCCCGCCTGCGTGATCGTCAAGCACGCCAACCCTTGCGGCGTGGCTGTGGGCAAGGACGCGCTCGAGGCCTACAGCAAGGCCTTCCAGACCGATCCCACCAGCGCCTTCGGCGGCATCATCGCGCTCAACCGCACGCTCGATGGTGCGGGCGCGCAAGCCATCAGCAAACAGTTCGTCGAAGTGCTCATGGCGCCGGGTTACACCGCCGAGGCGCTGGAGGTGTTCAAGGCCAAGGCCAACGTGCGCGTGCTGCAGATCGATCTGCCGCCCGGTGGCCCCACGCCGTGGGACCAGGGCCTCAACTTCATGGACGTCAAGCGCGTCGGTTCCGGCTTGTTGATGCAGACCGCCGACAACCATGTGCTGCAGCGCTCTGACCTCAAAGTCGTCACCAAGCTCCAGCCGACCGAACAGCAGATCGAAGACCTGTTGTTCGCCTGGAAGGTGGCCAAGTACGTCAAGTCCAACGCCATCGTGTTCTGCAAAGGCGGCATGACCATGGGTGTGGGGGCGGGCCAGATGAGCCGCCTGGATTCGGCGCGCATCGCCAGCATCAAGGCCGGACATGCCCAGCTCAGCCTGCAAGGCACAGCGGTTGCCAGCGACGCATTCTTCCCGTTCCGCGACGGCCTCGATGTGGTGGTAGACGCGGGCGCGACCTGCGTGATCCAGCCCGGTGGTTCGATGCGCGACCAGGAGGTGATCGACGCGGCCGATGAGCGTGGCGTGGTGATGGTCTATTCGGGCGTTCGCCACTTCAGGCACTGATTGAGCACCCCCGCGCCGGCGCTGCGCGCCGTCACCCCCTCAAGGGGGCGCCACTGCGGCCCGGCGGAGCCGGTTCCGCGTCGGCACTGGAAGAGGCACTTCGCTCGTGGCTTGGCTTTGCGCAGATGGGGCGCTTCGCTGGTGACCTGCCCTCTGGTTTCGTTAGAGCTGCTTGAACACGTCGCGTGCTGCCGCCACGGTTTCTTCGATGTCTTGCGCCGTGTGCGCCGCGCTCACGAAACCGGCTTCGTACAAGGCCGGCGCGATGTAGACGCCGCGGTCGAGCAGGCCGTGGAACAGCTTGTTGAAGCGCGGGCCATCGGTGGTCATCACCTTGGCGTAGTTCTGCGGCAGCTCGTCGAACAGGAAGAAGCCGAACATGCCACCTTCGCTGTCACCACACAGCGCAACACCTTCGGCCGCGGCGGCGGACTTCAGGCCGTCGACCAGCGAGCGTGTGGTGGCCGACAGCGCCTCGTAAAAACCGGGCTTGCGGATTTCGCGCAAGGTCGCCAGGCCGCAGGCCGTGGCCACCGGGTTGCCCGACAAGGTGCCCGCCTGGTACACGCTGCCCAGCGGGGCGAGCTGCTCCATCACCGCGCGCTTGGCGCCGAACGCGGCCAATGGCATGCCGCCACCGATCACCTTGCCCATCACCGTCATGTCGGGCTCGAAGCCGGGGATCAGCTTCGCGTAAACGCTTTGCGCGCTGCCCAGCGCCACGCGGAAACCGGTCATCACCTCATCGAAGGCGAGCAAGGCGCCGTGCTGTGTGCACAGCTCACGGCAGCGCTTCATGAAGGGCGCGCTGGCGCGCACGAAGTTCATGTTGCCCGCGATCGGTTCGATGATCAGGCAGGCCACGTCCGCGCCGTGCTCGGCGAATGCCGCCTCCAGCTGTGCGATGTGGTTGTACTCGAGCACGAGCGTGTGCTGAACCACCTCGGGCGGCACGCCAGCGCTGGTCGGATTGCCGAACGTCGCCAGGCCCGAGCCCGCCTTCACCAACAGCGCATCTGCGTGGCCGTGGTAACAGCCCTCGAACTTGATGATCTTCTTGCGACCCGTGGCGCCGCGCGCCAGACGGATCGTGCTCATGCCCGCTTCGGTGCCGGAACTGACCAGCCGCACCATGTCGATGCTGGGCACCAGTTCGATGATCGCCTCGGCCAGCTCCACTTCGCGCTCGGTGGGTGCCCCGTAGGAAAAGCCTTCCAGCACCGCCTGCTGCACCGCTTCGACCACAGCCGGATGCCCATGGCCCAGGATCATGGGACCCCAGGAGCCGATGTAGTCGATGTAACGCTGGCCGTTCGCATCCCAGAAGTACGCGCCTTGCGCGCGCTGCACGAAACGGGGCGTGCCACCGACGGCGCGGAAGGCGCGAACGGGCGAGTTCACGCCGCCGGGAATCAGCGCCTTGGCGCGGTCGAACAGGAGTTGGTTGCGGTCGAGGGAGGTCATGGGGCGCAGAGCGTCGGTCAGTGTCGTGTGGTGTCCAGGGGAAAGTCGTCTGCGTCGAGCATGCTGTCGGTGGCGGACTCGCTCGACGCTGCGTCTTCGCCTTCGTCGTCATCCTCGTGCGCCCAGAAGAGGCGATCGGGCACCGCATGGCCCATGCCGGGCTGGAAGCCCGCGTTCAGGCACTGGTCCAGGTACGTCAGCGCTTCGGCGCACGCCGACTGCAAGTCGCTGCCGCCTGCGATCAAGGCACACAGCGCGGCCGAGAGCGTATCGCCGGCACCGGCGAAGGTGGCTTCGAAGCGTTCGTAGCGGGCCGTGGCCAGCACCGTCTCCGGTGTGGTCAGATGGCTCTCCAGGAATTGGTCGGACGCATTGAAGCCGGTGACCAGTGTGTACGGCACGCCATGCACGGAAGCGGCGCGGGCCACTTCGCGGGGGCTGGGGGGGCGGTCGCCCTCCCACTCGGGCAACAGCCAGCGGGACAGGGTGCTGTGGTTGCCGACCAGAACGGTGGTTTGCGGCAGCAGCAGTTCGGTGCACGCATCCAGGTAGCTCTCGATCGCCAGCTCGTCCCACCAGGACAAATCCGGCATGTACAGGATCACGGGCACCTCGGTGTAGTCGGTGGTGATCTCGGCAATGGCGCTCAGGTTCTCGGGGCTGCCCACGAAGCCGACCTTGAAGGCCTGCACGGGAATGTCTTCCAGCGCGCAACGGGCCTGATCGGCCACCGCCTCTTCATCGAATGCGATGTGGTCGTGGATGTTGGAGGTGTCGCGCACATAGGCCCCGGTGACGACCGCGAGCACATGGGCCGAAGCGCTCGACATGGCGGCGATGTCCGCGCTCAAGCCCCCGGCGCCACTCGGATCGTTGGCGTTGAAAGTCAATACGCAGGGCAGCGCGTCCTCGCCGGGACTCTCGACCGAGGTGCGCGCGGAAGATTCGGGTGTGTCGGGCATGAAAGTCGATGGGGATGGGGGTTGCGCAACAGTCCTTGGGACAGAGTCGAAGCGCGGTGCGCGACGGTATCGACAGCCGGTGCCGCTGGCTTGCGGAGCGGCGCAGTGTGGCGTAGATGGGTCGATACAATGGTTGCATTCTAAGACAATGCCCCCTATAAGTATGAGCGAACCGAAGACTTGGATGTGCCTGATTTGCGGCTGGATTTACGACGAAGCCGAGGGTGCTCCCGATCACGGTGTCGCGCCGGGAACCCCCTGGGCCGAAGTGCCCATGAACTGGACCTGTCCGGAATGCGGGGCTCGCAAGGAGGACTTCGAGATGGTGCAGATCTGAGTCCGTTCGGATTGCGCCTGATCGCATTGCGAGTCCGCCTCCCGTTTTTCCTGTTCCCCATTTTCGCTGCCCCTGGCCCGTCAACGTTCTGGAGTTAGTGAATCGTGAGCACAACGCCTGCACTCAAAGTCCTGGTGGTCGACGACAGCAACACCATACGCCGCAGTGCCGAGATCTTTCTCAAGCAGGGTGGGCACGAAGTGCTTCTGGCCGACGACGGGTTCGACGCGCTTGCGAAGATCAACGATTACCAGCCCGACCTGGTGTTCTGCGACATCCTCATGCCAAGGCTCGATGGCTACCAGACCTGCGCGATCATCAAGCGCAATGCGCGCTTTGCCAATATTCCCGTGGTGATGCTCTCGTCGAAGGACGGCGTTTTTGACAAGGCGCGTGGCCGCATGGTGGGCTCGCAGGACTACCTCACCAAACCTTTCACCAAAGACCAGCTGCTGCAAGCCGTGCAACAGTTTGGCGCCAACCTAACTGGAGCCGTGTGATGGCCATCCGAAAGATTCTCGTCGTTGACGACTCGAAAACCGAGCTGATGGTTTTGTCCGATCTTTTGGGCAAAAACGGCTACATCGTCGACACCGCAGAGAATGCGGACGAGGCCTTTCGTCGCCTTGCCGGGGAAAAGCCGGACTTGATCCTCATGGATGTCGTGATGCCCGGCCAGAATGGTTTTCAGCTCACACGGGCCATCACGAAAGACCCTCAGTTCTCCAGCATCCCGATCATCATGTGCACCAGCAAGAATCTGGAGACCGACCGCGTTTGGGGGATGCGCCAAGGGGCCCGCGACTACGTCACCAAACCCGTGGACGCCCAGGAGCTGTTGTCGAAGATTCGGGCACTGGGATAACCGCCGTCCATTAAGCGGATCCACCGAGCATGGCAAAACGTCAATCACTCAAGGAGCTCCAGGAACGATTGGCGCAGCGCTTGACGGCCGCTAAAACCGAGGCCGTCACGGCGACCTGGCTCGCGATAGAGGCCAATGGTTGCCGCTACCTTCTCCCGCTGGTGCAGTCGGGTGAAATCTTTCCCTGGTCTGCGGTGCAGCGCGTGCCGTATACCAAGCCTTGGTATGCAGGCGTTGCCGGTTTGCGTGGGGGGCTGTACGGCGTGATCGATCTCGCGTGTCTGGTGGGATCTGCCGCCTCCACCCCGCCGCCTGCCGAACGGGTCACCTCCGAGTCGCGCCTGGTCAGCCTGCACGCGGCCTTCAGCGTCAATGCCGTGATCTGGATCGATCGCCTGCTGGGCTTGCGCAACCTTTCGATGTTTGCCTCCGCGGGGAGCAATCCTGACGGGGCACCGTCCTATTTCACCCGCACGCTGGTCGACCTGCAGGGCCAGGTGTGGCAAGAGTTGGATTTGCAGGCGCTTGTGGTCGAACCCGAGTTCCTCGCCATTGCCGCTTGACGGTTGATCTGCGGGCCGCCTGTGGCCCGCTCTCTTGTCGTTCTGTTGTCATTCTGTTTTCAGTTGGAAGGTTATTACATGGCCATGCTTGATCGATTTCAGGGACTCTTCAAGAAGTCTGCCAGCGACGAACCCGATCTTTCCAACGCAACCGACCAGGACGTGGCCGAACTGGCCGCCGCAAGGTTGCAGCCCCATGCGATCGCGGACGGTGGTATGGCCACCCCGATGCAGGATGACAACGATGGCAGCGTCGAGGAGGCCGGGTTTGTGTCGCTGCCGCTGCTGGGGCGGCGTCGTGCAGATCAGCACCAACGCACCTTGGCGGTGTTGTTGGCCGCGGGCCTGGTGGTGTTGGGCGCGGTGACCTTTTTTGTGCTGAGCCAAACCGAGAAGGTCGGTCAGCAGGTGGCGGCCAGTGGCCAGGCGCTGATGCAGTCGCAACGCTTGGCCAAGAGCGTGTCGCAGGCGCTGATAGGCAGCACCGCGGCTTTTCCCGAGGTCAAGGAGAGTTCGGACGTAATGGCCCGGACCGTGCGCGGCCTCCAGCAGGGCGACGATGAGATGTCGCTCAGCGCCCTGGGCGCCGACTACGCCGGCCAGCTGGACGCGTTGATGCCCAAGGTGGAACTGGCCGAACGCAGCGCTGCGGCGGTGTTGGCCCAGCAAAGCATCCTGACCCAGGTGGGCAACGCCTTGCGCTCGATCAACCGCCAGTCGTCCGATCTGCTCGAAGTCGCGGAAACCATTTCTTCGCTGAAGCTCCAGCAGAACGCGCCGGCCACCGAAGTATCCGCTGCAGGTCAGCTCGTCATGTTGACGCAGCGCATCGGCAAATCGGCCAATGAGTTCCTGACCATGGAAGGCGTGAGCCCGGAAGCGGTGTTCCTGCTGGGCAGGGACCTGAACACATTCAAGGAAATTTCCGAAGGCTTGCTCAAGGGCAGCGAGGAACTGCGCCTGGCTCCCGCACGCGACCCTCAGATCCGCGACCGACTGGAGGCCCTGCTCAAGCTGTACGAGGCCACCCGGGTCGAAGCGGGCGCGATTCTGGGCAACCTGCAGGGCCTGGTGTCTGCGCGCGAGGCGCAATCCGCCATCATCTCGGACAGCGAGCCGCTTCGGCTGGGCTTGGAGCAACTGCAGAGCAGCCTGTCGTCGCGTTCGGGACTCGGTGGCGGTGAGTTCCTGGCGCTCCTTCTGACAGCGGTATTTGCCCTGCTGTGTGCTGCGGGCCTGGCCTATGTGCAATTGCAAGACAGCCGCCAGCGCCAACGGACCGCCGAGTCCCAGCGCGTCAACGCCGAAGCCCAGGAGCAGGATGCCAAGCGCGTCAACGACGCCAACCAGGCCGCCATTCTTCGCCTGATGAACGAACTGCAGACCGTGGCCGAAGGCGACCTGACGCAGGAGGCGACGGTGACGGAAGACATCACCGGTGCCATCGCCGACTCGGTGAACTACACGGTGGAAGAGTTGCGCTCGCTGGTGGGCAACGTGCAGGCCACGGCAACGCGTGTGGCGCAGACGACGTCGGCGGTGGAAAACACGTCCACCGAACTGCTGGCTGCATCCACCGAGCAATTGCGCGAGATTCGCGAAACCGGCCAATCGGTGCTGGACATGGCGCAGCGCATCAACGAGGTGTCCGGTCAAGCACAGGAATCCGCCACGGTGGCGCGGGCCTCGCTGCAGGCCGCCGAGTCGGGCCTGCAGGCGGTGCAAGACACCATCGGCGGTATGAACGCCATTCGCGACCAGATCCAGGAAACGTCCAAGCGCATCAAGCGGCTGGGTGAATCGTCTCAGGAAATTGGTGAAATCACGGAGCTGATTTCCGACATTACCGAGCAGACCAACGTGCTGGCACTCAACGCGGCCATCCAGGCGGCGTCCGCAGGTGAAGCCGGTCGAGGCTTCTCGGTGGTGGCTGAAGAAGTCCAGCGGCTGGCCGAACGCTCCGCCGATGCCACGCGGCAGATCTCGGCGCTCGTGAAGGCCATTCAAACCGATACGCAGGATGCGGTGGCCGCCATGGAGCGCTCCACGCAGGGTGTGGTCGAGGGGGCCAAGCTGTCGGACAACGCCGGTACGGCGCTGTCGGAGATCGACCGTGTGTCGCGCCGACTGGCCGAGCTGATCGAACAGATTTCCAGTGCCGCTTCGCGCGAGGCCGATTCGGCCAACGAGGTGGCGGGCAACATCCAGCACATTTTTGCGGTGACCGAGCAGACCGGCGAAGGTACGCGGTCGACTGCCCAGCAGGTGCGGGAGCTTTCCGCCATGGCCGAGGAGCTCCGTCAGTCGGTGGCCCGATTCAAGATCGCGTAGCGCAGGTCAGCGCCTGTCCGTCTGTGTAAACCCACTGGAAGAACATGTTCGACACTGCCACCGACTCCGACAGCCTGAATGTGGATATGCCGGTCGCCGACCTGGGCCCGCTGGCGTGGGTCTTCGAAGAGTTGCGCAAGTCGCTGGACGGCGCGAACAAGGCCATCAAGCGATTTGTCCGGGAGACCGAGCAGTCGCGCAACAACGATCTCGAAGCGGTCGATCCGGGGTCGTTGCGCCTGGCACGCCAACAGCTGCACCAGGCGGTGGGCGCGCTGGAAATGGTGGGCCTGGGTGCTCCTGCCCAGGTGCTGCGCGCCATGGAGGCCGCGGTCCAGCGTTTCGTTCAGCGCCCTCAGACGTGCACGGAAGAAGCCGTCGGCAAGGTGGAGCGTGCCAGCTTCGCGCTGATCGAATACCTTGAAGCGGTGCTGAGCAACAAGCCGATGCAGCCCGTGGCGTTGTTTTCGCAGTACCGCGACGTGCAGGAAGTCGCTGGAGCCGAGCGCATCCATCCCGCCGATCTCTGGACCTTCGAACACCGCGGTGTGGATCTCGCTGCGGCGGCGGGTGTGACGCCTCTGCAGTGCAACGCCGCCATCCGCTCGCTGTTCGATCGCCTGGTGTTGCTGGTGGTCAAGACCCAAAGCGTGGCTGCGGCCGGCCAGCTGGCCAAACTCAGCGCAGGTCTTTCGGCGGGAACGGACGACCCGCGCGCGCGCACCTTCTGGCGCGTGTCTGCCGGCTATTTCGAGGGTGTGGCGCATTCGCTGTTGCCGGCAGACGTGTATGTCAAACGCGCCACGTCGCGCATTCTGTTGCAGTTCGTCAATCTCGCGCAGGGCAAGCCGCAGGTCTCGGGGACCTTGCTGCACGATCTGCTGTTCTTCTGTGCGCAACCTGCCAACGTGTCGGCCGCGACAACGCCGCACCTTGCCGCCGTGCGCGAGGCTTTTGGCCTGGGCAAACTGCCTCCGGTGGATTACCAGAAGTCCACGTTGGGGCGCTATGACCCCGCGGTACTCGCGCAGGCCCGCAAGCGGATTCATACGGCCAAGGAGGCCTGGTCGCTGTATTCCGGTGGCGACAACAGCCGTGCCAGGCAAGTGGTGGAACAGTTCAGCTTGATTGGAGATTCGCTTCTCAAGCTGCATCCGGCGAGCACGGTGCTGGCGCAGGCCTTGATCAAGGCCTCCGATCAGGCGGTGCAGGAGGCGAGCGGGGGCGTGCGCCCCGAGCTCGCCATGGAAGTGGCGACCACGACCTTGTTCCTGGAGGCCTCCTTCGAAGATTTCGATCCCAGTGCACCCGAGTTCGCGCAGCGCACGCAAGCCCTGGCCGAGCGGCTGGAGTCCGTGCTGGCCGGGCAGCCCGCGCAGCCGCTGGATGCCTGGATGGAGCAACTCTATCGGCGGGTGAGCGATCGCCAGACCATGGGCAGCGTGGTGGGAGAGATCAAGGTCTCTCTGAGCGAAGTCGAAAAAACGCTCGATCAGTTCTTCCGCCATCCGCAGGAAAAGGCCGGCTTGCACTTGGCGGTGTCGCAATTGGCGCAGATGCGCGGTGTGCTTTCGGTGTTGGGGCTCGATCAGGCGGTACAGACGGTCGTGCGCATGCGCGCCGCGGTGGAGCAAATCCTCGACACGGAAGTCGACGAGGCGATGGCGCGCGAGGCGGGCACGTTCCAACAGCTGGGCAACAACCTCAGTGCGATGAGCTTTCTGGTGGACATGCTCAACTACCAGCCTGCATTGGCGAAGAAGCTGTTCGTTTTTGACGAAGAGAAGGGCGAACTGCTGCCGGTGATGGGGCGCGTTGCGAGCGCAGGCATGTTGCACCCGGCTTCCCGAGACGAGGCGCAAGCCATCAGCGATGGTGTGCAGCGTGTGGTCGAAGGCGCGCAGGACGGCCTCAGCCTGGTCGATCTGAGCGAGCAATTGGACTCTCTGGCCGATCAGGCCTCCCTGGCCGAGCAATCCGGCGTGGCCCGTGCCGCTCGAGAGGCCGCAGAGGCCGTGGTCAAGGACCATGCCTCGGTCGGCGCACAGGCGCTTGTGGGGCTTTCGGAAACGTCCAGCATCCTGCAGGTCGAGGAGCCGGTGGCTGCCGCCGAAGAAGACAACGACGAGGACGACCTGCTCGACATCTTCCTGGAGGAAGCCCGCGAGGTCGTGGGCAACGGGCTGGAGGCGGTGTCGCATCTGCAGGCGCAACCCAGCGACCTGGAGCATCTCACCACCCTGCGGCGTGCGTTCCACACGCTCAAGGGCAGTTCGCGCATGGTGGGCCTGGACGAGTTTGGCGATGCCGCCTGGGCCATGGAGCAGTTGCTCAACACCGTGCTGGCCGAGCAGCGTCCCGCCAGTCCGCCCTTGCTGGCGCTGGCGGCGGAGGCGATGAACGAGTTCGCGCTCTGGGTGGACGAGATCTCGGCGCGTGGTCCCTCGTCGAAGCGCTCGCAGCCTTTCCGTGCCAGTGCCGAAGCGTTGCGCGACCAGGGGCACTACCTGCCCTTGGTGCCGTCCGCGCTGGTGGCGGACGCCGCCCTGGCCGAACCGTCGCAAGCGCCAGTTCCCGAGGCTTCAACCGAAGCATTGGCTGCCGAAGACGTGGCGGCGCAAGATGTGGTCGAGTTTGCTCCCAAGGCTGAGAGCGAATGGGACATGCCGCCGCCGGAGGGCGTGGCGGGCGCGGAGCCCGCAGTCCTGTTGGCAGACATCGATTTTGGCAGCCTGGAGGTGCCGGTGGCGGCGCCGAGCGAACCGATCGCCGAGAGCGCTGCGCCGTTCGATGCCAGCGTGTCCTTGGACGTCGACGAAGTGGTGCCACCGGCGCCCGAGGTCGTTCAGGTCGATGAGATTCTCTTGCCAGAGCCAGAGCCAGAGCCAGAGCCAGAGCCCATGGCCGATCCGGTGTTCGACACCTCTCACGATGAGCAGACCCGTGTCATCGGCCCGCTGCGCATCGGTTTGAAGCTCTACAACGTCTACCTCAACGAGGCAGACGAGTGGTCGCGCCGGTTGAACACGGTGCTGACGGAATGGTCGCTCGAACGCCACGAGCCAATGCCCGATCAAGCCGAGGCATTGGCGCACTCGCTGGCAGGGAGTTCTGCCACGGTGGGTTTCGAATCGCTGTCGAACGTGTCCCGTGGGCTGGAGCATGCGCTGGCGTCGGTGGCCTCGCGTCAGCGCGGGGGCCGGCCTGCCACCGCTGACCAGGCGCAGCTGTTTGTCGATGCGTCCGAAGACATTCGCCGCTTGCTGCACCAGTTTGCGGCCGGCTTCCTGAAAGAGGCCCGCCCCGATCTGGTGGCTGCGCTGTACAGCGTGGTGCACGAGCCCGAGCCCGAAGCCGTGCCATCGCCGGTTCTGCCGCTGACCGGCTTCGAGGCACCGGCCCCCGTCGAGCATGCGCCCACCTTCACCGCGCCACACGCCGACACCGCCCGTGTGCACGAACGGGTGCAGGACATCGACGACGACATCGACGTGTACGACACGATTGACGTGGACCTGTTCCCCATCTTCGCGGAAGAGGCGCAGGAACTGATGCCGCAGTTGGGCAGTGCATTGCGCCAATGGGTCGCGCGCCCGGAGAACAGCAGCGCCCGCGCGGAAGTGCTGCGCAACCTGCACACGCTCAAAGGCAGCGCGCGCCTCGCAGGCGCCTTGCGGCTCGGCGAGTTGGCGCACCGCATGGAGACGACGGCCGAGCGGCTGGGTACCGACGTGCAGCGCAGTGCGGACATCGAACCGCTGCAGGCCGAGTTCGATGCGATCGCCGCGCGTTTTGAACAGCTGCGAAATGCCGATGGTCGCGAGGAAGACATGGTGCAAGTCGCACCCGAGCTCGTACCGGCGGCAGCCGATGCTGCGCCCCCGCCGACTTCCGTGGACGCGGCCACGCCGGTGCAGCCTGGAGCCGCCCCGGACCCAGCCGAGGGTGGTTTGTCGGGCTTGCCCATGCCGGTGGCGCCCTCGGTGGTGGCCGCGCGTGCGGGCGCTGCCGTGCGTGTGCGTCCCGAGTTGCTGGACCGCCTGGTCAACCAGGCCGGCGAGGTCATGACCACGCGCGCGCGCATGGAATCCGAACTGGTGACCTTGCGCGGTTCGCTCAAGGACCTCACGGGCAACCTGGACCGTTTGCGCGGTCAGTTGCGCGATATCGAACTGCAGGCCGAAACCCAGATGCAATCGCGTCTGGCCCAGGCCCGGGACGCCGATCAGTCCTTTGATCCGCTGGAGTTCGACCGTTTCACGCGGGTGCAGGAACTCACGCGCATGATGGCCGAGTCGGTCAACGACGTGGCCACGGTGCAGCGCAACCTGCAGCGCGCGGTGGAATCCACCGAAGACAGTCTGGTGGCACAAGCGCGCCAGACGCGCGAATTGCAGCGCGATCTGCTGCGCACGCGCATGGTCGAATTCGAAGGCATCTCCGAGCGCCTGTACCGTGTGGTGCGGCAGGCGTCCAAGGAAACCGGCAAACAGGTGCGCCTGGATATCACCGGCCATATCGACATGGACCGCGGCGTGCTGGACCGCATGACCGGCGCCTTCGAGCATTTGCTGCGCAACAGCGTGGTGCATGGCATCGAAACGCCCGAAAGACGCGTGGCACTGGGCAAGCCCGCGGAAGGGCAGATCGAAATCGTGCTCGGCCACGAGCTCAACGACGTGTCCATCGTGTTCGCCGACGACGGTGGTGGCCTGGACCTGGCGCGCTTGCGGGAGAAGGCACAGGCCCAAGGATTGACGCCGACCGGCGCGCAACTGAGCGACGAAGAGGCCTCGCAGTTGATCTTCGAAGCTGGCTTGAGCACCGCGCAGGAGGTGTCGGAGCTGGCGGGCCGTGGCATTGGCATGGACGTGGTGCGCAACGACGTGGTGGCATTGGGTGGTCGGATCGAGACCGCCACAGAGGCCGGGAAAGGCACGAGCTTCAAGCTGGTGCTGCCGCTGACCACGGCGGTCACGCAAGTGGTGATGCTGCGGGCTGGATCGCTCACGATGGGCGTACCCTCCAACCTCGTGGAGGTGGTACGGCGCCTGAGCCACGACGACCTCGCCAAGGCGTACGCCAGTGGTCACCTCAATGTGGCCGGTGAGGATGTGCCGTTCCACTGGGCCGGTGCGCTGCTGCAATCTTCCGCGCACTCGACAGAGGGTCAGGGCCGCACGCATCCGGTGGTGATTTTCCGAAGCGCGGCGCAGCGTGTGGCCATGCACGTGGACGAAGTGCTGGGCAACCAGGAAGTCGTGGTGAAGAACCTGGGGCCGCAGCTCTCGCGCTTGCCCGGCCTGGCAGGCATGTCGATATTGGCCTCGGGTGCCGTGGCCCTGATCTACAACCCGGTGGCCTTGTCGGCGGTGTACGGTGCGCTGGTGCCCGAATGGCTCGCCCGTCAGCAGGGTGCCGCGCCGGTCCAGGCGGTGGCGGGCGATGCGCCCCCTGTCGCCCAACCCGTCATTGAAGTCAACGCGGTGCCGCTGGTGTTGGTGGTCGACGATTCGATCACGGTGCGCCGCGTGACGCAGCGCCTGCTGCAGCGAGAAGGCTACCGTGTGACGCTGGCGGCCGATGGCTTGCAGGCGCTGGAGAAGCTGCAATCGGAACGTCCGACCGTGGTGCTGTCCGACATCGAAATGCCGCGCATGGACGGCTTCGATCTGGTGCGCAACATCCGCAACGACGCGCGCTTGTCCGACTTGCCGGTGATCATGATCACCTCGCGCATCGCGGAGAAGCACCGCGAGCACGCACGCGAGCTGGGCGTGGACCACTATCTGGGCAAGCCGTATTCGGAAGACGAATTGCTGGCGCTGATCGGGCACTACGCCAAGGCCGGTCTGGAGGCCTGATCTTCGCGGTGGGCATGGGCGAGCGGGGCCTGCCCCGCCGCGTGCGCCGTTTAAAGCCTGCCCGGGTTTTTCACCACCGCATAGCGCTGCAAGGTGCGCTCACGCGCCACCGCGTGGTCGACGATGGGATGCGGGTACGTCTCGCCCAGCACCACCCCGGCGGCGGCCAGTTCGATGTCGTTGGCCTTCCAGGGCGCGTGGATCGCGGCATCCGGCAAACCCGCCAACTGGGGCAGGTAGCGCCGGATGAACTTGCCTTGTGGATCGAACTTTTCGCTCTGGGTCACGGGGTTGAAGATGCGGAACCAGGGTTGTGCATCGCATCCACTGGAGCTGGCCCATTGCCATCCACCGTTGTTGGCGGCGAGGTCGAAGTCGATCAGGTGGTCGGCAAAGTAGCGCTCGCCCCATTGCCAGTGGATGCCGAGGTCCTTCACCAGGAAGCTGGCCACCACCATGCGCAGGCGGTTGTGCATGTAGCCGGTCTGATGGATCTGCGCCATCGCCGCGTCCACCAGCGGGTAGCCGGTGCGGCCCTCGCACCAGGCGGCAAACAGGGTTTTGGCGTGTTTGCCGTGTTCGAACTTGATCGCGTCGTACTCTTGCCTGAAGGCTTTGTCCGTCACGTGCGGAAAGTTGGCGAGCACCTGGTGGTAGAAGTCGCGCCACACCAGCTCGGACAACCAAGTGCTGGCGCCCGAAATGCCTTGCAGATGCATCTGGTAGGCCACCGAGGCGATGTGGCGGATCGAGATGGTGCCAAAGCGCAGGTGCGCGCTCAGGTAGCTGGGGCCTTTCACGGCGGGAAAGTCGCGCGCCTCGCCGTAGCGCTCGATGCGCTCGACGAAATCCTCGAACAATTGGTGCGCCCCGCGGGCACCCGTGGGCAGGGCAAGCCGCGCCAGGTTGGTGGCCTCGAAGCCCAGCTCGCGCAGAGCGGGGATGGGCCTGGCCTGCGCAGCGGGCACGTCGGCGAGCACGCCTGCATAGGTGGCCACGGGATACGCCTTGAGATGAAAGGGCGTGAGCGCCTTGAGCCAGGCGTTCTTGTAGGGTGTGAACACGCCAAACGCATGGCCGGCCTGCGTGAGCACTTCGCGCCGCTCGAAGATCACGTGGTCCTTGTGGCTGTGCAGGAGGATGCCGGCGTGAGCCAGCTCGCCCAGCACCTGGGCATCGCGCGCCAGCGCGGCGGGTTCATCGTCGTGGTTGGCGAACACCACCTGCACGCCCAGCTTCTGCGCCAGGGAGGGCACGGCCTGGCGCGCCGGGCCGTGCAGAACGATCAAGCCGACACCTTGCCTGCCGTGCTCGCGTCCCAGTGCGCGCAATTGCCCGTCCAGTTCCACCAGCGACTCGCGGATGAACTCCACGCGGCGATCTGCCCGCAGGCCGCGCTCCAGGAGATCGTCGAGGATGTCGGTGTCGAACACGAACACACACCAGACCTGGCGGCATGACTTGAGGGCGTGGTACAGCGCCGCGTTGTCCTCTGCGCGCAGATCGCGGCGGAACCACATAAGGCCTTTGTCGTAGTTGTTCATGGTCGCGGCGGTGTGGTGGCCCCCGCCCGGGAACGGCCCGGCAGGGTAGGCGGCTTAAAATCGCGCCATGTCCGCTGATTTTGCCCCCATCAATCTGACCAATCACTTTCTGATTGCGATGCCCGGCCTCAGCGACGCGCTTTTCGGCCGCAGTGTGGTGTTCATGTGCGAGCACAGCGAGCGCGGCGCGCTGGGGTTGGTGATCAACAAGCCCAGCGACATTCTCCTGCCCCGTCTCTTCGAAAAGGTCGACCTGCGCATGGGCCGGGACGACCTCACCCAATTGCCCGTGTTCCAGGGTGGTCCGGTGCAGACCGAACGGGGCTTCGTGCTGCACGAAGCGGTCTCGGGCGAGGGCGAATCGGTGTACGCGTCGACCCTCTCCATCCCCGGTGGCCTGGAGATGACCACGTCCAAGGACGTGCTGGAGGCCATGGCGTCGGGCGCCGGCCCGCGCCGGGTCTTCGTCTCGCTCGGTTATGCCTCCTGGGGACAAGGTCAGCTGGAATCGGAAATCACCGAGAACAGCTGGCTTACCGTGGAGGCAGACCCCAATCTCATCTTCGACGCACCCGTGGAAGAGCGGTATGAGCGGGCGATGAGTCTGTTGGGCGGCCTGCAGCCTTGGATGCTCTCCCCTGACGCGGGGCACGCATGAGCGTGCAGACGCCCGCGCCTACTGCTCCCGAGGTGCCCGCGCATTGCCAGATGTTTCTGGCCTTCGACTACGGTCTGAAGCGCACTGGCGTGGCCATTGGAAACCGGCTCACACGCACCGCGACCCCGCAGGCCACCATTGCCGCTGAGGGCGATGCGCGTTTCTTGCAGATCGCGCAGCGCTTGAAGGAATGGCAGCCCGATGCCCTGGTCGTCGGCGTGCCTTGCCACCCCGATGGCACCCCGCACGAGAACACCGCGCGCGCGCTGAAGTTCGCGCGCCAGCTGCGCGGCCGTCACGGCCTGCCGGTGTTCGAGGTGGACGAACGCTACAGCACCACCGAGGCTCACAGCCTCGGCGCGAAAGACGCCGATGCCGCATCGGCCTGCATCATCCTGGAACAGTTCTTGAGGAGCCTGCCTTGACGCCTTTGTCACCGTCCGATCTGCCCGATGCCGAGGCGCTGTATGGGGAGCTGTTGCGCGGCGTGAAGCAACTGCTGGCATCGTCCCCGCAGCCCGTGCTGCTGGCCGGCATCATCTCCGGGGGGGCCTGGCTGGCCGAGCGCCTGCAGCGCGACCTGGGACTGAGCGGCGTGGAGGGCGTGATCTCGTCCAGCATGCACCGCGACGACTTCGCGCAACGCGGTCTCGCCGCCAGCGCACAAACCATCTTGCCCTTCGATGTGAACGGCGCCCACGTGCTGCTGATCGACGACGTGCTCTACACCGGCCGCACACTGCGCGCGGTGATCAACGAACTGTTCGACTACGGCCGCCCGGCCAGCGTGCGCCTGGCGGTGCTGGTGGACCGGGGCGGGCGCGAGTTGCCCATTGAAGCCAATGTGTGCGCCGCGCGCCTGGACCTGCCGGCCCACCGAACGCTCGAGCTCGCGCGGGACAACGACGGCCGCCTGAGCTTCGTGCTGGAAACCAAGGAAGCCTGAACGTGCAACGCAAGAACCCCCAGCTCAACAAGAACGGCGAGCTGATCCACCTGCTCTCCACCGAAGGCCTTTCGCGCGAGATCCTCACGCAGATCCTGGACACCGCCGCCAACTTCACCAGCGTGAGCAACCGCGAAGTGAAGAAGGTGCCGCTGCTGCGTGGCAAGAGCGTGTTCAACCTGTTCTTCGAGAACAGCACGCGCACGCGCACCACCTTCGAGATTGCGGCCACGCGCCTGTCGGCCGACGTGATCAATCTCGACATCGCGCGCAGCTCCACCGCCAAGGGCGAGTCGCTGCTCGACACCATCGCCAACCTGAGTGCCATGGCGGCCGACATCTTCGTGGTGCGCCACAGCGAGTCGGGCGCGCCGTACCTGATCTCGCAGCACGTCGCGCCGCACGTGCACGTGGTCAACGCCGGCGACGGGCGCCACGCGCACCCCACGCAGGGCTTGCTCGACATGTACACCATCCGCCACTACAAGAAGGACTTCACCAACCTGTCGGTGGCCATCGTGGGCGACGTGCTGCACTCGCGCGTGGCGCGCTCCGACATCCATGCGCTCACCACGCTGGGCTGCCCCGATGTGCGCGTGGTCGGCCCGCGCACGCTGGTGCCCGGCGACATGTCTCACATGGGCGTGCGGGTGTGCCACACGCTGGAAGAGGGCATCAAGGACTGCGACGTGGTGATCACATTGCGCTTGCAGAACGAACGCATGAGCGGCGCGCTGCTGCCCTCCAGCCAGGAGTACTTCAAGAGCTTCGGCCTCACCGCCGAGCGCCTGCGCTGGGCCAAGCCGGACGCCATCGTGATGCATCCCGGCCCCATCAACCGCGGCGTGGAGATCGAATCGGCCGTGGTCGATGGGCCGCAGAGCGTGATCCTGCCGCAGGTCACCTACGGCATCGCCGTGCGCATGGCGGTGATGGGCATCGTGGCGGGCAACGAAGCATGAGCGGTGACCGCACGCGTTTCTGGAGCCCGGCGGTGCGCGGCTTGCACGCCTACACGCCGGGCGAGCAGCCGCAGGGTGGTGGCTGGATCAAGCTCAACACCAACGAAAACCCGTATCCCCCGTCGCCGCTCGCACTGCAACGCATGGCCGACGCCGTGGACGACCGGCTGCGCCTGTACCCCGACCCACAAGCCATCGCGCTGCGCCAGACCATCGCGGCCCAGCACGGCTTGCAAATCGACCAGGTGTTCGTGGGCAACGGTTCCGACGAAGTGCTCGCACACGCCTTCATGGGCCTGTTGCGCCACGGCCTGCCGCTGCTGGTGCCCGACATCAGCTACTCGTTCTACCCGGTGTACTGCGGGCTCTACGGCATCACTTGCCAGCCCGTGCCGCTGGACGATGGCTACCGCGTGCGCGTGGCCGACTACCTGCAGCCCAACAGCGGCATCGTGCTGCCCAACCCGAACGCGCCCACCGGCATCGCGCTGCCCTTGAGCGAGCTGCGCTGGCTGCTGGAGCGCAACAGCGCATCCGTGGTGGTGGTCGACGAAGCCTATGTGGACTTCGGTGCTGAGAGCGCCGCCACCTTGATCGGCGAATTCCCGCAACTGCTGGTGATCCAGACGCTGTCCAAGTCGCGCGCGTTGGCGGGACTTCGCGTGGGCTTCGCACTCGGCCATGCCGACCTGATCCAGGCACTGACGACGGTGAAGGACAGTTTCAATTCCTACCCACTCGACCGTGTGGCGCTCGCGGGGGCGCAGGCCGCGCTCGACGACCAGGCGCATTTCGCCGAGATCACCCGGCGCATCGTCGACAGCCGCACGTGGCTGGTGGCGCAACTGGCCGCGCTGGGTTTCGAGTGCCTGCCTTCCAGCGCCAACTTCGTGCTGGCGCGGCATCCGCAGCACCGGGGCGCCCCATTGCAGCAGGCCTTGCGCGAACGCAAGATTCTGGTGCGCCATTTCAACCAGGCGCGCATCGCCGACCACTTGCGCATCACCATCGGCTCGCAGGCCGAGTGCGAGGCCCTGGTGCACGCACTGAGCGAGTTGCTCGCGCCTCTCCAGAATCACATCAAGGTGGCATCCGCATGAAGATCCTGATCCAGAACGGCCGTGTGATGGACCCGGCCACCGGCCGCGACGACATCGCCGATGTGGCGATCGCCGCCGGCCGCATCATTGCCATCGGCAACGTCGCCGCGGATTTCCACGCCAGCCGCACGCTCGACGCCAGCGGCTGCGTGGTGGCGCCCGGCCTGGTGGACCTGGCCGTGCGCCTGCGCGAGCCGGGCCAGGAACACGCCGGCATGCTCGAAAGCGAGATGGCCGCGGCGGTCGCTGGCGGCGTCACCTCGCTGGTCTGCCCGCCCGACACCGACCCGGTGCTCGACGAACCCGGCCTGGTCGACATGCTCAAGTTTCGCGCTGAAAAACTGCACCGCGCGCGCGTGTTTCCGCTCGGCGCGCTCACGCGGGGGTTGCAAGGCGAGGTGTTGACCGAGATGGCCGAACTCACCGAGTCCGGCTGCATTGGCTTCGGTCAGGCCGAGGTGCCCATCGTCAATACGCAGGTGTTGCAACGCGCGCTGCAGTACGCCGCCACTTTCGGCTACACGGTGTGGCTGCGGCCGCAGGACTTCCATCTCGGCCAAGGCGTGGCCGCCAGCGGCCCGCTGGCCACACGCCTGGGCCTCTCCGGCATTCCAGTGGCTGCCGAAACGATTGCGCTGCACACCCTGTTCGAGCTCATGCGCGGCACGGCGAGCAAGGCGCGCGTGCACCTGTGCCGCATCAGCAGCGCGGCCGGCCTCGCGCTGGTGCGCCAGGCCAAGGCCGAAGGCCTGCCGGTGACTTGCGACGTGAGCGTGCACAACCTGCACCTGACCGATGTCGACATCGGCTTCTACGACAGCCGCCTGCGCCTGCAGCCGCCAGTGCGCCAGCAGCGCGACCGGGACGCCCTGCGCGCGGGCCTGGCCGACGGCACCATCGACGCCCTCGTGTCCGACCACAACCCGGTCGACAGCGACGCCAAGACCCTGCCTTTCGCCGAAGCCGAACCCGGCGCCACCGCCGTCGAACTGCTGCTGGGCCTGGCCTGCAACTGGGCGCAGCAGGACGGCCTGGGCCTGGTGCAGGCCCTGCAGGTGCTCACCTGTGGACCTCAGAGCGTGTTGGGCGCGAGCCTGGGCACCCTGGAAGCCAGCGTGGGGCGCCTGGCCGTGGGCGGCGTGGCCGACCTGTGTGTCTTCGATCCCAACGCCAGTTGGACGGTGCACCCCGACGCCCTGCGCAGCCAGGGCAAGCACACGCCATTCGGTGGCCACGAACTGCCCACGCGCGTGCGCGCGACGCTGGTGGCGGGGCAAGTGGCCTACCAGGCCGAAACCGCCACCGAACGGCTCGCGCACGCGTGAAGCTGCTGCGCACGCTGTTGCGCGCCGTGCGCGCCACCGTGCACGTGGTGCGCGGCCTGTGGACCATCCGCACCGACTTCGGCCGCCTGACGCCCGCCCAGACCCAATGGCTGGTGCGCGAATGGACGCGGCGCATGCTGCACATCATGGGTGTGGAGCTGGAAGTGCGGGGAACGCCACCCGAGCAAGGTCCCTTGCTGCAGGTCGCCAACCACATTTCCTGGCTGGATATCCTGGTGATGAACGCGGCGCGGCCGAGCCGTTTCGTCTCCAAGGCCGACGCACAACGCTGGCCCTTGCTGGGTGCGCTCATCACCGGCGCGGGCACGCTCTACATCGAGCGTTCGAGCCGGCGCGATGCCATGCGCATGGTGCACCACATGGCCGAGCGCCTCACGCTGGGGGACATCCTCACGGTGTTTCCCGAGGGCACCACGGGCGATGGCCGCGAGCTGCTGCCCTTCCATGCGAACTTGTTGCAGGCGGCGATCGCGGCCAAGGCGCCGGTGTTGCCCGTGGGCTTGCGTTTCGTGAACAACCGGATGGGCGAGCCGCATCCCGCGCCGGTGTTCGTGGGCGAGACGACCTTGGTCGGCTCGGTCTGGGCCGTCTTGAGTGCCGACCACCTGCGCGCGGTGGTCACGTATGGCACTCCGCAAGAGGCGCAGGGCCGCGATCGGCGCGTCTGGTCCCAGGACTTGCGAACCGACATCGACCGGCTGCGCCGATCCGAGGACCGTTGAAGAAACCTCAGGCGCCAGGTTCGGGCGCCGCGGTTTTCTGCAGCCGCCGGTACAACAGGCCGCGCGAGACGCCCAGCGCGCGCGCCGCTTTGGCGATGTTGCCGCCACACGCGGCCAGCGTGTTTTCGATCAGCCGCTGTTTGTGGTCGAGCAGCGTGTCAGTCGTGTGGGCGCGGGGCGCTGGCGGTTCGATCTCGGCCGGTGGGCTCGCGATCGCTTCGCTGGCTTGTGGCACGAGTGGCATGGCCACCGCGTGCTGGAAGTCCGCGCCATCGCTGGCCGTGAGCGTGCCCTTCATCCACACCCCCAGCCCATTGGGCAGGTGCAGCGTGTGCGCATGCGCCTGGCGCGGCAAGGCCAGCAGGCGCTGCAGCGGTGCGCCGAACACCTCGTCCACCAGGGGGCGACCTTCCATGGTGCAACCCGTGAGGCGGCGGCCCACGCCGTTGAGCCAGAGCACGCGGCCATGGCTGTCGATGCCGGCGAGCGCTTCCATCGGCGTGCCCAGCAAGGTGGGGCTGGCCTGGAAGTGCAGCACCAGGTGCTCGGCCGATTGCAGCAGCAGCAAGCGGTTTTCGATCGTGGTGGCGTACATGCCGACGACCGACGCGGCGTCGAACTGGAAGCGCCCGGCTTCGATCGACACGTCCAGCACGCCCGCGAGGTGGCCATGGATGTCGCGGATGGGCGCGGCCGCGCAGTGGATGGTCTGCAGGCACTGAAAGAAATGTTCGGCGCCGGTGACGGTGCAGGCCTCGCCGGTGCGCACCACCACGCCTGGGGCGTTGGTGCCGATGTGGCTCTCGGCGATGTTCACGCCCACGCGCGAGGCGGTCTTGAGCAGCGGCTGGTGGCTCGTCTGCGGCAGCTCTGTGGCGTGGATCACCACACCCTGCGCGTCGGTGAGCAACACGCGGCAGTCGGTGCCGGCCAATGCCGCTTCCATGTTGTGCAGTTCGAGGTTGCCGGCTTCGAGCAGTTGCCGGTTGCGGTTGAGGCTGGCGTGGGCGCGGCTGCGCGTGACCTGCTCGAAGGCCACCACCTCCGAGGGGCGGTGGTGTGCCGAAGCGCAGCGCAGCCAGGACTGGATGACCGCTTCGCCGACCAGGCCCGAGGGGCGCGTGCCTTCGTCGAAGAACAATTGCCGCGCCAGCGCGGTGCGCTGCTCGGCGGTCTGGAAGAAGAGCGGGTGCGGCGTGCTCGCCTGCCCGTGAAGTGCGTGGGGCATGTTCTTGTCTCCGCCCGCAGTATCCGACGGCGCAGGGCCAGAGGCATGCGGGAAAGCCCTTTTCCCGGGCGCTTCCGACCGGCGGCCATGTCGGGCCGGGACCCATGTGTTCCACGCCGGAACACTTCGGGCACAGGGAAATCCCGAGGATGAATCGCGCACCGCGGACGCGGAAGATGGCGACGCCGGGCCGCGCATGCCCGTCCCGGCAGCCCCACCACAGCCCTGCCACTCCCCACACTGGGCAGGCCGCACAAGGAGACAACATGAAACCGTCACCCCACGCTTCAAACTGGCGCCGCGCGGCGGCTGGTCTGGTCACCGCACTGGTGTTCTGCGGCGCTGCGTTCGCGCAGGCGCCGGCCAAGGGCTCGCCCGAGCACATCAAGGCCGCCGTCGGCAAGGTCAACGCGGCCTTCATGAAAAACAACCAGCAACAGACCGCCGACTGGCCCAGCTACGGCCTGGACTACGCCGAGACGCGCCACTCCAAGCTCAACCAGATCACCACCGCGAACGTGAAGGACCTGGGCCTGGTCTGGTCGTACAACCTGGAGTCCTCGCGCGGCGTGGAGGCAACGCCGCTGGTGGTCGACGGCATCATGTACGTCACCGCGTCTTGGAGCGTGGTGCACGCGGTGGACGTGCGCACCGGCAAGCGCCTGTGGACCTTCGACCCGCAGGTCGCGCGCGAGGCCGGCTACAAGGGCTGCTGCGACGTGGTCAACCGCGGCGTGGCGCTGTTCGAAGGCAAGGTGTTCGTGGCCGCGTACGACGGCCGCCTGATCGCGCTGGACGCGGCCACCGGGCAGAAGGTGTGGGAGAAGGACACCATCGTCGACCGCAAGTTCAGCTACACCATCACCGGCGCGCCACGCGTGTTCAAGGGCAAGGTGATCATCGGCAATGGCGGCGCGGAGTACGGCGTGCGCGGCTACATCACTGCGTACGACGCGAAGACCGGCGACCAGAAGTGGCGCTGGTTCACCGTGCCGGGTGACCCAGGCAAGCCGTTCGAGGATGCCTCCATGGCCAAGGCCGCCAAGACCTGGGACCCGGCAGGCAAGTGGTGGGAAGCCGGTGGTGGTGGCACCGCGTGGGACACCATGGCCTTCGACCCCGAGCTCAACCTCATGTACATCGGCACCGGCAACGGCTCGCCCTGGGCGCGCAGCAAGCGCAGCCCGGCCGGTGGCGACAACCTCTACCTCGCCTCCATCGTCGCGCTCAACCCCGACACCGGCAAGTACGTGTGGCACTACCAGGAGACGCCCGGCGACAACTGGGACTTCACCTCCACGCAGCCGATGATCCTGGCCGACATCCCCGTCAACAACAAGCCGCGCAAGGTGATCCTGCACGCGCCGAAGAACGGCTTCTTCTTCGTGATCGACCGCAAGACCGGCCAGTTCATCTCGGCGAAGAATTTCGTCGACGTGAACTGGGCCACCGGCTACGACAAGAAGGGCCGCCCGATCGAAACGCCCGCTGCGCGCACGGCCGACCGCCCGCGCGAAATCATCCCCAGCGCGTTCGGTGCGCGCAACTGGCACTCCATGTCGTACAACCCGGCCACCGGCCTGGTCTACATGCCGGTGCAGGGCGTGCCGCTCACGCTGATGGACAACAAGGACTGGAAGTTCAACGCCGACCGACCGGGCGAACCGCACGCCAACATGGGCTGGAACCTGGCCACCTTCGCCAACGTGGAGCCGCCCAGCAGCAAACCCTTCGGCCGCCTCGTGGCCTGGGACCCGGTGAAGCAGGAAGCGCGCTGGACGCAGGAGCAGATTTCGCCCTGGAACGGCGGCACGCTCACCACCGCCGGCAATCTGGTGTTCCAGGGCACGGCCGATGGCCGCTTCATCGCCTACAACGCCACCAGCGGCGAGAAGCTGTGGGAAACGCCCACCGGCACCGGCGTGATCGCCGCGCCATCGACCTACCTCGTGGACGGCAAGCAATACGTGTCGATCGCCGTGGGCTGGGGCGGCGTGTACGGTCTGGCGCAGCGCGCCACCGACCGCAAGGGCCCGGGCACGGTCTACACCTTTGCCGTGGGCGGCAAGGCGCAGCCACCGGCCTTCGTCAACTACCAGCTCGGCAAGCTCGTGGCCGGCGTGAAGTACGACCCCGCGCACGTGCAGGCCGGCACCGCGCTGTACGTGAGCAACTGCGTGTTCTGCCACGGTGTGCCGGGTGTGGACCGCGGCGGCAACATACCCAACCTCGCGTACATGGATAGCGCCTTCATCGAGAATCTGGACAAGTTTGTCTTCAATGGCCCGGCCCAGGCGCGCGGCATGCCGGACTTCACCGGCAAACTCTCCAACGACGATGTCCAGAAAATCAAGGCTTTCATCCAAGGTACGGCCGATGCCATTCGGCCGAAGAACTAGCGTTGCGCTTGGCGCGCTCGCCAGCCTCGCGATGGCGGGTACGGTCCACGCACAAACGACAGGCGAGCGCGACGTGGCTGGCGCGCTCGCCCCGGTCGTGATCACCGGCAGCTCGGCCTGGCAGGACCGCTGGCTCGCGCCCGGCTCGCTCGACGTGGTCGATGGCGAAGAACTGCGCGCGGGCCAGTTGCAGATCAACCTCTCCGAAGGCCTGGGTCGCGTGCCGGGCCTGGTGGTGCGCAACCGGCAGAACTACGCGCAAGACCTGCAGATTTCCATGCGCGGCTACGGCGCGCGCGCGCCCTTCGGTGTGCGCGGCGTGCGGCTGTATGTGGACGGCATTCCCGCCAGCGCGCCCGACGGGCAAGGCCAGGCGGCGAACTTTCCCCTCGGCAGCGCCGACCGCATCGAAGTGATCCGTGGGCCGTTCTCCGCGCTCTACGGCGCATCGGCCGGGGGCGTGATCGCGCTCTACACGCAGGACGGGCAGCGCCCCACCGAATGGCGCAGCGGCCTGGTCGCCGGCGCCAACGGCCTGTGGCGCTTTTCCACCCAAGTCAGCGGGCAGACCGGCACGGCCGAACAACCCGGCTGGTCGTACACGCTGGACGCGGGCAAGTTCGCCACCGATGGCGAACGCCCGCAGTCGGCCGCGTCGCGCAGCACCGGCAACCTCAAGCTCAGCCGCGCGCACGAGGGAGGGCGCACCGTGCTCGTGCTCAACCGCCAGAGCAGCCAGGCACTGGACCCGCTAGGCCTCACGCGCGCCGAGTTCGACGCCAACCCGCGCCAGACCACCGGTGCCGCCACGCAGTTCAACACACGCAAGAGCGTGTCGCAGACCCAGGTCGGCCTGGCGTGGGAGCAGGCCCTGGGCGGCGGTCACCGCCTCGAGCTCATGGGCTATGGGGGGCAGCGCGCGGTGCGCCAGTTCCAGGCCATTCCCAGCGGTGCACAAATTCCCGCTGGCAGCGCAGGCGGCGTGATCGATCTGGACCGCGACTACTGGGGCTGGAACGCGCGCTGGCGGCTCGACCGCACCTACGACAGCGGCCGCCTCACCGTGGCGGCCGGCATCGCGTCCGACCAGCAGAGCGAGGACCGCCTGGGCTACGAGAACTTCGTCGGCACCACGCTCGGCGTGCAAGGCCGCCTGCGCCGCGACGAGACCAACCGCGCCAGCACCTTCGACCCCTATGTGCAAGCCGAGTGGCGCACCTCGGCCACGACCTACATGGCCGGCCTGCGGCATTCGAGCGTGCGTTTCAAGTCCGCCGACCACTACATCGCGCCGGGCAACCCGGACGACAGCGGCGCGGTGAAGTTCGACGGCTGGAGCCCGGTGCTGGGCGTGCGGCGCGAACTCACGCCACAGCTGCAGGCCTTCGCCAGCCTGGGCCGGGGATTGGAGACGCCCACGCTCAACGAAGTGGCCTACCGCCCCTCGGGCCTCACCGGCCTCAACAGCGCGGTGAACGCTTCGCGCAGCCTGAGCGCCGAAGCCGGCTTGCGTGGGCGGCAAGGCTGGGGCAGCTGGAGCGCCACGCTGTTCGAGACCCGCACGCAGGACGAGATCGTGGTGCTCTCCAACACCGGCGGGCGGTCGACCTTCCAGAACGCGGGGCGCACGCGCCGCCATGGCCTGGAACTCGCGGGCCTGATGCAGTGGGGCCCGTTCACCATCACCCCGGCACTCACCTGGATGGACGCGCGCTACCGAGATGGTTTCCTCACCTGCACCGCCTCACCCTGCGCCGTGCCCACCGTGTCGGTGCCCGCGGGCAGCCGCCTGCCGGGGCTGGCGCGCCAGCAGGCCTACTTGCAGGTGGCGTGGGAGCCGGGCTGGGCCAACAGCGTGTTCACGCTGGAAGCGCTGCACACCGGGCGCATGGCCGTGAACGACCGCAACACCGACTTCACCGCCGCCAGCACCGTCTTCAACCTCGGTGTGCGCTTCGAGCAGCAGCGGGGTGACTGGACCTGGCGCGAGTTCCTGCGCGTGGACAACGTGACCGACCGCACCTACGCGGGCTCGGTCATCGTCAACGAAGGCAACAACCGCTTCTTCGAACCGGGCGCGGGACGCGCGTGGGCGGTCGGTGTGGAACTGGTGCGCAAGTTCCGCTGAGGGGGCGTTCACCCCTTCGTGCGCTTCAACATCTCTTCGGTGTTCGCTTTGCGATCGGCGTTGACCTTTTGCACGGCAGGCCGCTCGCCCATCTTCTTGATGTAGTCGCGCAGCGGCAGGTCGGCCAGGAAGTCGCGGCCATAGATGATCTTGGTCGCACCGCTCACGATCGGCAGGTGCACGATGCCGGCGCAATCGGCCAGTGTGAACGTGTCGCCCGCGAGGTAGGGCGAGAACACCGCCAGCTTGGCGAACGCCGCCACGTTCTTCTCCAGCTGCTCGCCGATCTTCTCCTTCGCGGCGTCGCTCACCTTGCCGCCGAAGAAGGCCTCGGGGTAGAGGTTGCGCGCCACGAGTTCCAGGTGCAGCTCGGTGTAGCGCACCAGCTCACGCACCTTGGCGGCGGCGAACGGGTCGGTGGGCACCAGCGGGTGTTGCGGGTAGGCCGATTCGAGGTAGTCCAGGATCACCGTCGACTCCGACATCGCGCCCGCGCCGGTCTTCAGATAGGGCACCTTGCCCAGCGGGCTGCTGGCCTTGTCGGTCTCGCCGATCCAGGCCAGTTCTTCGTCGAACGCGACGCCCTTTTCGAGCATGGCGAGCTTGACGACGTTGTAGTAGTTGCTGGCCGAGAAGCCGCAGAGTTTGAGCATGGGTGTCTCCGTTGTGGGGTCTGGGCGGCATGGTAGCGGTGAAGGGGGGGTGCCGGGGTCGCACAGTTGACGCGCCACGCGGTGGGTAAAATCGCCCGCCATGCCGTTCACCCGCGCCACCCGCCGATTCGCCGCCTGGCTTGCCATGCTGGCCTGGTTGCTGGGCGCGCTCGCGCCCACGGTGGCGCAGGCGGTGGTGTCGTCGCAAGGCCATGCGGGCTGGGTGCAGGTGTGCAGCGCCAGCGGCATGGTCTGGCGGCAGGTCGACGCGGTGGATGGCGATACCTCGGGCGACACTTCAGGCGATATGGGTGCGAGCTTCGCCGAGGCCCAGCGCCATTGCCCTGCATTGAACGGCGCGCTCGGATTGCCGCCCGCACCACCGGCATCTCCCCATGCGTTTGGGACCCATGCCGAAGCACCCCAGGCGCCGATCCGCTCGGCCACGCCGGCCTCGCCCTGGCCGACCGCGCTTTCGCGCGCGCCACCACCGCAGGCCTGATCCGCCGCGGTTCGCGTGCCCCGTCCTGGCACGCGCTTGTTCACGACCCCGACGCCCGGTGCGCTCGTGCGATTCCGATCATCAATGCCTTTTTGCAAGGGATGTTTCCATGAAACAACTGCTCATCTCCACCCTCTTGGCGATCACTGCCAACGCCTGGGCGCAAGCGCCCGCACTTGTCGACGTGAAGGACGCCTGGGTGCGCGCCACCGTCGCGCAGCAGAAGGCCACAGGCGCCTTCATGCAACTCACCGCCAGGGCCGACACGCGCGTGGTCGGTGTCCAGTCACCCATCGCAGGCGTGGCGCAAATCCACGAAATGGCGATGGAAAAAGATGTGATGCGCATGCGCGAACTCAAGGCCGGACTGCCATTGCCCGCGGGCCAGCCGGTCGAGCTCAAGCCTGGTGGCTACCACGTGATGCTGATGGACCTCAAGGGCCAGGTGAAGGCCGGCGACGTGGTACCCCTGACCTTCGTGCTCGAAGGCCCGGACGGCAAGCGCTCCACGCTCGCGGTGAAGGCGCCGGTGCGGGCGCTGGGCGGCGGCACGGCCGCGCCCGCTGCGGCCGTGCCGGACGCACACAGCCAGCACAAGCACTGAGGCGGCCATGACTGCTGCGCAACGCGTGCCCACACCGGGCGCGGGGACGAAGCCGTCCCGGTTTCACGCCGTCGCCTGGCGCTGGCATTTCTACGCCGGCCTGTACGTCGTGCCCTTTCTGCTCATGCTCGCGCTCACGGGCCTGGTCATGGTGTTCTTCACCGGCTTCCAGACCCGCCTCGGGCCGGTGGTGACGGTGGGCGTGACCGAGCAAGGGCCTTTGCCTGTGAGCGCACAAGCGCAGGCGGTGCTCGAACTGCGCTCGCAGGCGGTGCTGCGCGAGTACATCGCGCCGCGCGCCGTGGACCAGGCGAGTTGGTTTGTGGTGGCGCGTGACGGCGTCACCGAAGCCGTGGCGGTGAACCCCTACACCGCGCAGGTGCTGCAACTGGTGGACAAGGACCACACCGTGTTCGCCTGGGCTCAGAAGATCCATGGCACCTTGCTGCTCGGCGACGTGGGCGACCGGCTGATCGAAATTGCAGCGGGCTTGGGCATCGTGATGATCGTGACCGGGTTGTACCTGTGGTGGCCGCGGGGCGGCACGCGTTGGGTACAGGTGCTGCTGCCGAATCTGCGCCTGAAGGGCCGGCTGTGGTGGCGCTCGCTGCACGCGAGCATGGGGTTCTGGTTGAGCGCGTTGCTGTTGATGTTCCTGCTCACTGGTCTGTCGTGGACCGGGGTCTGGGGCGCGAAGCTCGTGCAACCCTGGGGCACCTTTCCCGCCGCGAAGTGGGACGCGGTGCCGCCGTCCGATGCGACGCATGCAGAACTCAATCCGGCGGGCCTGCACGAGGTGCCATGGGGGCTGGAGCAGACGCCCTTGCCGTCTTCGGGTTCGGCGGTCGGTGCGGTGGGCGTACCTTTGGGTGAGCCGGTGAACCTCGACACCGTGGCCGCGCTGGCGAAGCGGCTGGGCTTCGCGGGGCAGCACCACATTCAGCTGCCCCAAGGCGAGACGGGCGTGTTCACGATTTCCGCCGACACCATGAGCGGCGACCTGGGCCTTCCCACACAGGACCGCACGGTGCACGTGGACCGCTACAGCGGCCGGGTGCTGGCCGAGGTCGGGTTCGCGGACTATCCCTGGCTGGCCAAGGCCATGGCGGTGGGCGTGGCGCTGCACCAGGGAGACCTTGGGCTGTGGAATGCCTGGCTCAATGTGCTGTTCTGTCTGGCCATCGTGTTCCTGTGTGTCAGCGGTGTGGTCGTGTGGTGGAGGCGTCGGCCTTCGGGTGCTCGTTGGCGCCTCGGTGCGCCGCCGCTGCCTCGGGACTTGCCGCTTTGGAAGGGTGGGGCGGTGGTCATGTGCCTCGTGGCGTTGGCGTTTCCGCTGACGGGGCTGGTGTTGGTGGCGGTGCTGTTGCTCGATGGCCTCGTGTCTTACTCCCTCTCCCGCTTGAGGGAGGGGGTCCTCTGACAACGTCTTCTTCTTCTTCTTCTTTTGTGGCTTTTCTGCTTTCGTGGCAAGCCGGGTCTCGGCCCGGCGGCCGAGTCACCTTTCTTTGCTTCGCCAAAGAAAGGTGACCCAAAGAAAGGCGAGCCGAAGACCGGGCCCCTTCGGGGTTCCTTGCGCTGCTCGGTGTGCGGGGAGAAGTTCGCAAACTCGCTTCGCTCAAACCCGCGAACTTCTTTTTCCCCGCACCCCTGCGCTGCTCAGCCCGGCCTGACGGCGGAATGCGGGAGCGGGATCGGGAGCGGGCTTCCCCTCAGAAGGAGGGTGCCCTGGCCACACCGGGCGCGGGCGGGGCGCTTGCGCCCGCGCCGCGCTCGAAGGTCACCACGTGGTCGACTTCGGCGCGGATGCCGATCCACTCGCCCACCGCGTGGTTGTGGTGCGAGGGCACATGGGTCATCAGCACTTCTCCACTGGCCAGGCGCAAGGTGTAGAGAAACTCCGAACCGCGAAATGCCTTGCGCACGATCTGCGCTTTTACCGGTGCGTTGTCGTCGTGCACGATGTCGTCGGCGCGCAGCAGCACGTCGCACAGGCCCGCCTCGTAGGCCGTGGGCAACGGACATTCCTCCACGTCGCGCAGCACGCCCAGCGGGGTCTGCACCGTCACGCCGTATTCGCCATCCAGGTGGATCTGCGCCGGCGCGAAAACACCATGGCCGATGAACTCGGCCACGAAGCGCGTGGCCGGGCGGTGGTACAGCGCGTAGGCGTCTTCCCACTGGTGCAGATGGCCTTCGTGCATCACGCCGATCACATCGCCGATGGCAAAAGCTTCCAGCTGGTCGTGCGTGACGAACAGCGCCGTTGCACCCGCGGCTTTCAGGATGCCGCGCACTTCGTGCGCCAATCGCTCGCGCAGGTCGACGTCGAGATTGGAGAAGGGCTCGTCCAGCAACAGCAGCCGCGGTCGCGGCGCCAGCGCACGGGCCAATGCCACGCGTTGCTGCTGCCCGCCGGAGAGTTCGTGCGGGAAGCGCGACTGCATGCCCGCGAGTCCGACCAGGGCCAGCACCTCGGCCACGCGCGCATCGCGCTCGGCGTGCGGCAGGCGGTGGATGCCAAAGGCGATGTTGCGGCCCACGTCCAGGTGCGGAAAGAGCGCGTAGTCCTGGAACACCATGCCGATGCGGCGCTGCTCGGCCGGCATGTGAAAGCGCTCCTGGCTCACGGTCTCGCCATCGAGTTGGATGCTGCCACCACTGGCACGCTCCAGACCCGCCACCGCACGCAGCAAGGTGGTCTTGCCGCAACCCGACGGGCCGATCAGCACACCGATGTCACCCGCGCGCAGCCCCAGCGACACGCCGTCGACCGCCGCGTGCGAGAGGCCGGCATACCGCACGCTGAGCTGAGAGACTTGCAGGAACATAGTCGCTCGATTGTAGATGTCTACAATTCTCATTTGTATTGACGTGGGTCTGGACCCTGAACAGGCTCCGCGCCCCAGCTCCCGAAACCCTTGCCCATGCGACCTTGGCTGGCTCCGGCCCTCTTGATCCTGCTTGCCCTGCTGCTCACGCTGCCGGTGCTGTCGCTGGGCGCGTCGTGGTTCCAGTTCGACGCGGTGGCGCAGGACGTGCTCGCGCAGATGGCGCAAACCGTGCTGCCCGACTACACGCTCACCACGCTGGTGCTGTGCGTGAGTGTGGCGCTGGGCGTGTCGGTGGTGGGCATGGGCACGGCGAGCGCGGTCACGCTGTTCGACTTTCCCGGCCGCCGCTTCTTCGAATGGGCGCTGCTGCTGCCGCTGGCCATGCCGGCCTATGTGGTGGCCTACGCCTACACCGACTTCCTGCAGTTCAGTGGGCCGCTGCAGGTGGGGCTGCGCGAGACCTTCGGCCTCACCGGCCGCGTGTTTCCGGAGGTGCGCAACACGCCTGGCGCGGTCTGGGTGTTCACGTTCTCGCTCTATCCCTATGTGTATCTGCTCGCCCGCACGGCGCTGACCGAACGTGCCGGCCAACTGATGGAGGCGGCGCGCCTGCTCGGTGCCCCGTTGGCGCGGCGCATCCGCGAGATCGCATTGCCGCTGGCGCGCCCAGCCGTGGCGGCGGGTGTGGCACTGGCGCTCATGGAGACGCTCGCCGACTTCGGGGTGTCCAGCTATTTCGGCATTCAGACCTTCACCGCGGGCGTGTACAAAGCTTGGCTGTCGATGGACAACCGCATGGCAGCGGCCCAACTGGCGACGATCCTGCTGGCCACGGTGTCGCTGCTGCTCTGGCTCGAACACCGCGCACAGCGCCGCATGCGCTTTTCGACCTTGCGTGGCCAGCGGGCCAACAGCGCCGAAGCCTTGCCCACGCGCCTGCGCGCGGGCCGCGCGGCAGCGGCCATCCTGGTGTGCGCCTTGCCGATCGCCTTCGGTTTCGTGTTGCCGGTCCTGTTCATGCTGCGCCCCCTGGTTGGTGGCTGGGACGAGCTGCCCTGGACCGCGTTCCTGCAATGGGCGCGCAACAGCATCTGGCTGGCCGGCCTGGCCGCTGCGATGGCCACGGCCATCGCACTCGTGCTGGCATTTGCGGTGCGCACGCGCCCGGGCCGTGTCACACGGGGCGTGGCACAACTCACCAGCCTGGGTTATGCCGTGCCGGGGGCGGTGATCGTGGTGGGCATTCTCTTGCCCGTGGGCTGGGTGCAGTCGGTGCACCCCGAGTCGAGCGTGGGCTACTGGGTGACGGCCACGGCGCTGGGCATTGTCTGGGCCTACCTGGTGCGCTTCACCGCCGTGGCCTTGCAGTCGATGCAGAGTGGTTATGCCCGCGTGCCAGCCAGCCTGGACGATTCGGCGCGCATGCTGGGCGCGACCGGTCTGGGCCTGGTCGCGCGTGTGCACTGGCCCTTGTTGAAACGGTCCACCGCCGCTGCCTTGCTGCTGGTGTTCGTGGACGTGATGAAGGAATTGCCCGCCACCCTGGTGCTGCGTCCGTTCAACAGCGACACCCTGGCGGTGGTGGCCTACCAGCTGGCGCGCGACGAGCGCCTGGGCGAGGCGGCCTTGCCCGCGTTGACGCTGGTGCTGGTAGGCCTCGTGCCGGTGATTCTGCTCAGCCGGGCCTTGCGGCAGCGCTGACGTCCGTAAGTGCTTGTTGCCGCGCTTGTGCCCGGCGTGGCGCACTGCTTTAATGCCGCGATGCATTCACGACACCCCGCCTCACACGACGACCGCCGCCACTTCATGGCCCTGGCCGCTGCTTCTGCGGCTTCCGCTCTCGCCGCAGGTTGCTCCATCGGACCGATAGGCGCACCCCTGCCGGGCCAGGCCCCCGCAAGCCCCGCCTACCGGCGCGAGGCCGCCTCCCACGTCTACCTCAAGTACCCCGATCGCATCTACCGGGGCCAGCTGCCGCCGATGCTGTATGCCATCGGCGTGCTCGAGGTGGAGATCCACCTGGGCGGGCGCGTGGGCTCCACGCGCTGGTTGCGCGGGCCGAGCCACGCACCCGAGGTCATGGTGGAGATCGAGCGCCTGGTGCGCGCGGCCGCGCCGTTTCCGTCACCGCCTGGCCTGGGCCGGGTGCAGTACGTCGACACCTGGCTGTGGGACCGCAGCGGCCGCTTCCAGCTCGACACGCTGACCGAAGGCCAGCTTTAGCCCTTGGGCATGTCCTTGGGTCCGCCGTTGACCGCCCAGGGTGTGCCGAAGCGGTCGGTGACCATGCCGAAGGTCTTGGCCCAGAAGGTTTCTTCCATCGGCATGCTCACCTTGCCGCCCTCGGACAGGGCCTTGAACACGCGCTCGGCCTGTGCGACGTCGGGATAGGTCAAGGCCATCATCGCGCCCTTGATGCCGTCGAACGGCGTGTCGGGCATGGCGTCACCGGCCATGAGCGCGAAGTCGGGGTGCACCAGGTAGGCGTGCATGACCTTGTTGCCCATGCCGGGCGGTACGGGTTCGTCACCGGGCATCTGGTCGTAGGTGATCAAGGCTTCCAGTTTGGCGTTGAGCACCTTCGCATAGAACTGCATGGCTTCGGCGCAGTTGCCGTTGTAGGACAGGTAGGCACAGAGTTGGGCGGGCATGAGGATCTCCTGAAGGGAATGTGGATGAGGCCGGGTGGTGTCCACCCGCTGCCACCCTGACGACGATCCGGGCGGCGCGCTTTCGACACCCGGTGCAGGGCGCGCCGATGGGCGGTCAACCGCTACCATCGCTCTCCATGGCGTTGAACTGGGTCTGGATCGGTTTGTTCACTGTGGCGTTTGCCACCGCGCTGGTGCGCTGGGTGCTGGGCGAGGACAGCCTGCCGCAGGCGCTGTTGTCGGCCATGTTCGACGGTGCGCGCTCGGGCTTCGAGATCTCGCTGGGCCTGGCAGGCGTGATGGCGCTGTGGCTCGGTCTCATGAAGGTGGGCGAGCGCGCCGGCATGATCGAACTGCTCGCGCGCGTTGCCGGTCCCTTGCTGCGGCGCCTGTTCCCGGGTGTGCCCCAGGGCCACCCGGCGCAGGGCGCGATGACCATGAACATCTCGGCCAACCTGCTCGGGCTGGACAACGCGGCCACGCCGCTGGGCCTCACCGCCATGCGCGAGCTGCAGACCCTCAACACCGAGAAGGCGGGCGCGGCGAGCAACGCGCAGATCATGTTCGTGGTGATGAACACCGCGGGCCTCACCTTGATCCCGACCTCGGTGATCGCCATCCGCCAGAGCATCGCGCTCAAGCAGGGCCTGGGCGCGGGCTTCAATGCGGCCGACATCTTTCTGCCGGTGCTGCTGGTCACCTTCATCTCGCTGCTGGCGGGTGTGCTGGCCGTGGCGGTGTGCCAGCGCCTGCCGCTGTGGCGCCCGCGTTTCCTGCTGCCGGTGCTGCTCGCTGGCGGCTTGCTGGCCTGGGCGGTGACGGCATTGGCCGGCCTGCCCGCCGAGCAAGCCGCGCGCATTGCGGGGGCGACCGGTGCGGGCGTGATCCTCGGCGTGGTGGCGCTGTTTCTGATCGCGGGTGCGTGGCGGCGCGTGAACGTGTACGACGCCTTCATCGACGGCGCGAAGGAAGGCTTTGCCGTGGCGGTGCAGATCGTGCCCTACCTCATCGCCATCCTGATCGCCATCGGCGTGTTCCGCGCGGCGGGCTGCATGGATTTCCTGATGGCGGGTATTGGCGCGGCCGTGGCGGCGATGGGCTGGAACACCGACTTCCTGCCGGCGCTGCCCGTGGGTCTGATGAAGATCCTCTCGGGCTCCGGCGCGCGTGGTTTGATGATCGACGTCATGCAGACCCATGGCGTGGATTCGTTTGCCGGACGGCTGGCCGCCATCGTGCAGGGCTCGACCGAGACCACGTTCTATGTGCTCGCGGTGTACTTCGGCAGCGTCGGCGTGAAGCAAGCGCGGCACGCATTGGCGTGCGCGCTGTTCGCCGACGTGGTGGGGCTGGCGGCGGCGATCGGGGTGGGGTACGCGATGTTCCGGTGAAGCCTACGGTTTCAGCTCCAGCGTGACCTCGCCCAGCTCCGTGATGCCGCGCGACGTCGCCTGCGAGGCCTTGCCCGGTGGCCATTCGAACGGCAGTTGCACCACTTCGCGCTCGCCCTGTTCGCGCGCCGCTTCCACCACCAGCCGGTAGCTGCCGGGCTTGAGCTGCTGGGGCAGAGGCGCTTTGCCTTCGCTGAACTGCAACCGGTGGCTGCCCGGCGGGCGGGTCGCGCCGCTCACACCGTCTGCCGGCATGCGCATCTCGCGGCCGCTGCGCCGCCACCATTGGCGCAATTCGCGCAGCCATTTGCCGCCTTCCTCGATGCCCATGTTCTGGTCGTGCCACACCACCAGGTTGGCCCCGACTTCGCCGCTGGCGTGCTCGATCCAGGCGGCGACGTAGGGCCTGTGGTACTCGGAGACGTTGAGCCGTGGCAGCTGGATCTGCACGTCCAGGCCCGCGGCCAGGCCCAGTGGTGGCAGGCCGACGAGGGCTGCGGCGAGGGTGCTTGGGTATTTCAGTCGCATGAAAAGACCTTCCTGTTCACATCAAAAAACTTGTCGCTAGACTGGCCCTTGTCCAGCCCTTCACGTTCCTTGGCACGGCGAAAAACGCAAACCGAATGAATCTCCCATGAAGCTCATCGATGACATCGTGACCCAGTCCGCCTACCTGCGGACGGTGCGGCGCGACATCCACGCCCATCCCGAACTGGCGTTCGAGGAAACCCGCACCTCGGACCTGGTGGCCGATCTGCTGACGCAGTGGGGCATCCCGATCCACCGCGGTTTCGGGCGCACGGGCGTGGTGGGTATCCTTCAGCAAGGCAGTTCGAAGCGCGCCATCGGCCTGCGCGCCGACATGGACGCCCTGCCCATGCAGGAGTCCAACCAGTTCGCGCACGCCAGCCGGCACGCCGGCAAGATGCACGCCTGCGGCCACGATGGCCACACCACGATGCTGCTGGGCGCGGCCCAGTACCTGGCGCAGCAGCGCGACTTCGACGGCACGGTCTACCTGATCTTCCAGCCCGCCGAAGAGCACGGCGGCGGCGCGCGCGAGATGATGCGCGACGGCCTGTTCGAACGCTTTCCGATGGACGCGGTGTTCGGCATGCACAACATGCCGGGCATTCCGGTGGGCTCCATCGCCGCTTCGCCCGGGCCGGTGCTGGCCTCGAACAACGAGTTCCGCATCACGGTGCGCGGCAAGGGCGGCCACGCCGCGTTCCCGCATTTGTCGGTCGACCCGATCGCCGTGGCCAGCCAGATCCTGCCGGCCTTGCAGACCATCGTGACGCGCAGCAAGAAGCCGCTGGAGACGGCGGTGGTGTCCATCACCATGGTCCACGCGGGCGAGGTGCCCAACGTGATTCCCGACACCTGCACGATCCAGGGTTCGGTGCGTGCGTACACCGCCGAGACGCTGGACCTGATCGAACGCCGCATGGGCGAGATCGTGGCGCACGCCTGCGCCATGTTCGGCGCCGAGCACGATTTCGTGTTCCAGCGCAACTACCCTTCCACCATCAACCACGAGGCCGAGACCGCTTTTGTGCGCGAGGTGCTGGGCGAGATGTTGCCGCCTTCGCAGGTGGTGGTGCAGACGCCCATCATGGCGGCCGAAGACTTCGCGTTCATGCTGGAGCAGGTGCCGGGTTGTTATGCCTTCATCGGCAATGGCGACGGCGACCACCGCGACCTGGGCCACGGCGCAGGGCCGTGCGTGGTGCACAACACGAGCTACGACTTCAACGACGACCTGCTGCCATTGGGCGCGAGCTTCTTCGTGCGCCTGGTGCAGCGGTGGCTGGGGCCAGCTTGACATCTCGGCGCGTCAGCGGTCCGATGCGCTGGCCATGAGCTGCAGCAGCAGCGGCGCCATCCGGCGCGTCGCGTGCTCGCTGGTCATCTCGGCGTGCAGCAGCGGCAAGGCCAGCGTGTCGACGTCGGCGGCGTACGGGCCCCAGCGTTCGGCTTGCAATTGAGGCTTGGTCGCGTGGTCGTTTGCCGCGCGCACGTGGGTGACCGCGCCGTCGAAGCGGCGGTGGTGGTGCTGGCGGATCAGCCGGTTGGTGTCGGTAACCACGCGCACCACACCTTCGAGCGCGCGCGCCGGCAGGTGGCCGAGCGCGGTGTCCCCCTCGTGCAGGAAGCGAATCACCGCCTCGCGCGTGGTGAGTTCGGGATGGCCTTGCGGGTCGTGTCCGGCAATGGCGAGCAGCGCACGCAGGGCTTGCAGCGGGGTCGGCTCGGGCTCGCTGCGCCACACATCGGCCGGATAGGCGTCGAGCAGCGCCACCAGGCCCACCGGGCGTTGCCGTGCGCGCAGCTCGACCGCCATGGCCTGCGCGATGATGCCGCCGACCGACCAGCCGAGCAGATGGATCGGCCCCTGCGGCTGCAGGTCCAGGATGCGTTGCACGTACTGCTGCGCGAGTTCGTCGATGCTGTGCGGCAGCGGCGCGTCGGGGTCGAGCGCGGGCGACTGCAGGCCGTAGACACTGCGTTTGCGCCCGTCGCCTGCGTCGGCCAAGGCACGCGCCAGGTGGCGGTAACCCCAGGCGATGCCGCCGGCCGGGTGCACCACGAACAGCATGGGCCGCTGGGGTTCTCCGGCCACCAGTTGCAGCACGGGCGCCAGGCCGCTGTCGAAGCGCACTTCTTCCGAATCGATCGCGGTCGCGAGCGCGCCCAGTGTGGGCGTGGCGAACAGCCCGCCCAGGCCAGGGTCGCGCCGCCAGCGGTTCTGGATCTGCAGCAACAGCTCCACGGCCGAGAGCGAGTCACCGCCGATGGCGAAGAAGTCGGTGTCGACGCTGAGCACCGTGTCGGGTGCGAGCTCCAGCACTTGCAAAAACATCTGCGCCAGCGCGATCTCGGTCGGGCTTTGCGGGGCTTCGCCCAGCGCGGCGGTGATCTGCGGCGCGGGCAGGCGGCCCCGGTCGAGCTTGCCGTTGCTCGTCACAGGCCAGTCGTCGAGCGCGACGAAGGCCGCCGGCACCATGTAGTCGGGCACTTGTGCGGCCACGTGAGCGCGCAAGGCTTTTTCACTGTACGGAGCACCGGCCTGCACGTAGGCCACCAGGCGTTTGTCGCCGGGGTGGTCTTCGCGCACGATCACGGCCGCGCGCTCGACCAGGCTCGATGAGGCCATGGCGGCCTCGATGTCGCCCAGTTCGATGCGCAGGCCGCGCAACTTGATCTGGTGGTCGCTGCGGCCCAGGTAGACCACCGCGCCGTCCTCGCGCCAGCGCGCGAGGTCACCGGTCTTGTAGAGGCGCTCGCCGGGGCGGTGCGGGTCGGGCAGGAAGCGCTCGGCGGTCAGATCGTCACGCCCGAGATAACCGCGCGCGAGTTGCACGCCGCCCAGGTACAGGTCGCCGCTCACACCGGGCGGCTGGGTGCGCATGCGCGCGTCGAGCACGTACAGCCGCGTGTTCCACACCGGAAAGCCGATCGGCAGCGGGCTGCTGCGGTCTTGCGCGTCGGCGGGCCAGTAGCTCACGTCCACCGCCGCTTCGGTCGGGCCGTACAGGTTGTGCAGTTCGCTCTGCAGGGTGGCGTGCAACTGGTCGCGCAAGGGCGCGCTGAGCTCTTCGCCGCTGCAGAAGATGCGGCGCATGCGCAGGCCGCGCGCGCCGGATGCGCCGAGAAAGGCCGCGAGCATCGAGGGCACGAAGTGGCAGGTGCCCACGGCGCGTTGGCGGATCAGACGCGCCAGCCAGACCGGGTCGCGGTGCGCCTCGGGCGGCGCGATCACCAGCGTGCAACCGGTGATCAGGGGCAGGAAGAATTCCCACACCGAGACGTCGAAGGTGGCCGGTGTTTTCTGCAGGATGCGGTCCGACGCGTCGAAGCCGTAGTGCTGGCGCATCCACTCCAGGCGGTTGACGATCGCGCGGTGTTCCACGACCACGCCCTTGGGTTCGCCGGTGGAGCCCGAGGTGTAGATGACATAGGCCGCATCGTGCGGACGCAGGCCGATGCCCAGCAGCGCGTCCTTCGAGGGGGTGGGCCAGGCGCGGGGGTCGAAGCGCGCGGTGTCGGCGGGCAGCGCGGCGGCGTCTTCGTCGCGCACCAGCACGCAGACCGGCTGGGCCAGCGCGAGGATGCGCGCCAGGCGCTCGGGTGGGTGGCTCAGGTCCAGCGGCAGGTAGGCCGCGCCCGCGCGCAGCACCGCCACCAGACCCACCAGCAGCTCCAGCGAGCGCGGCAGGGCCACGGCCACCAACCGATGGTGCCAGGCACCCCGCGCCTGCAACGCGGATGCGAGGCTGCGCGTGCGCGCGTCGAGTTCGCCATAGCTGAGGGTCTCGCCTTCGTATTCGAGCGCGATAGCCTCGGGCGTCTGCGCCATGCGCGCTTCGATCAGCGCGCTCAGCGTGGTGTCGGGCACCGGGTGGTCGGTGGCGTTGACGTCGAACAGGTAGCGCTGCGATTCGGCGGGGCTGGCGAGCGCGATGTCGCCCACGTTCTGTGCGTCCAGCGCGTGGCGCAGGAAGGCCAGCAGGCGTTCCTGGTGCGCTTGCGCGTTGGGCCGGCTGTAGAGGTCCGGGTTGGCCTCGATCTCCAGGTCCAGGTGTTGCGCGCCATCGCCGCGATAGCCGATGGTGATGTCGTCGATCGGCCCGGTGCTCAGGATCTCCAGATCGAGCTGCACACCGGGCAGGGTCAAGGCGCGGTAGAACGGCTGCACGTTGATGAGTGGGCCGTGCAGCCGGCGCTGGCCGCCGAGCAGGCCGAGGTCGCGGCGCAGTTGTTCGCTGCGGTAGCGGCCGTGGCGGCGCGCGCGCAACTGGTCGCGCGCGATGCCCTGCACGAACTCGGCCAGGGGCATGTCGTCGTGCGCGCTCACGCGCAGCGGCAGCACGTTCATCACGGTGGCGGTGGCGCGCGCGCTGGCGCTGCCGAGCCGGCCCATGGTGGGCACGCCGACCACGTTGTGCGTGGTGCCGCTCATGCGCAGCACGTAGAGAGCGGTGAGGGCCGTGAGCACGTCGGGCCAGGGCAGTTGGAGCGACTGTGCGCAGGCCACCAGGCGCTGCAGCAGCCCGGGCTCGATCGAGGTGGTCAGGCGGTGGCAGGTGTGTGCGGCGACGGCGCGCCCACTGGCCATGCCGACGACCTCGGGCATCTCCTTGAAAGTCTCGCGCCAGTAGGCGGCATCTTTGGCGCGGCGCTCGCTGTGCCGATAGCCCGCGTCCTCTTCGATGACCCCTTGCAGCGGCGCCAGCGCTTCGTGGCCGGGGGCTGCTGCGACCAGCGTGCTGTAGAGCTCGCCCAGGCGCGTGCTCCACAGCGCCATGCCGTAGCCGTCGTTGGTGAGGTGGTGCGCGCGCTGGTGCCAGGCGAAGTGGCGTGGCCCGAGTTGGTACAGGCACTGCCGCGCCAGCGGGTCCTGGCGCGGGTCGATCGGCGCCTGCATGTCCCGCTCGATCAGGGCGCGGGCTTGTGCGCGCGGATCGGCGTGGTGGCTCAGGTCGATGTGTTCCAGGCGCGGGCTGCGTGCCGCGTCCAGCCATTGCACCGGACCTTGCGGGCCGTCGCGAAGGACCAGGGAGAGCGACTGGGCTTCCCGCGCCGCCTGCTCGGCCGCGGTGGTGAAGGCCGCGACGTCCAGCGGCCCGACGATCCATGTCACGTGGCCGGTGTTGAAGCTCGGGTTGTCCGGGGCCATGCGCTGCGCGTACCACAGGCCCTCCTGGCCTTCGGTCAGTGGCCAGGGCATGGTGGCCGTGGGTGGGGTGGTCGGTGCCGGGAGGACAGGGGCTGAGGCAGCGGCAACGGAAACGGTCATGGGGTCAGGCTTGGCCTTGGCGCTTCTGGACCAGCGTCCACCAGCCGTTGAGCGAGGTGTGCTGCCCCAGTTCGGAGATGTCCAGCGCGAGGCCGGCCTGGTTCCAGTCGATCACCAGGCTGAGCAGGCGCATGGAGTCCAGGCCCCAGTCCATCAGGTTGTCGTCCAGGCCGATGTCCTCGGCGGGCTCGCCGATCACGCGCGCCACGTCGGCGCGCATGCGCTCCAGGGTGAAGGGGGTGGTGGGGTGGGTACTCATGGGGTGGCGGTCTTGGAGCTCTGGGATTGCTCGCGCAGGAACTCGGTGCGCAGGCGCGCGCGCAGTTCCTTGCGGCTGGTTTTGCCGACGGCTGTGGTCTCGAAGGCGTCGACGAACACGATCTGGTCGGGGATCTTGAACGCGGCCAGGCCACGTTCGCGCATCCAGCCCTTGAGCGCGGGCGGCTTGGGCTTCTCGCCGCGCGGAATGATGAAGGCGCAGATGCGCTCGCCCAGGAAGTCGTCGGGGATGGAGACCACGGCCACGTCGAACACCTGCGGATGCGCCAGCAGGTGGTCTTCCACTTCTTCGGCCGAGATCTTTTCGCCGGCGCGGTTGATGTGGTCGGTGGCACGGCCCTGCACCGTGAGGTAGCCCTGGGCCGAGCGTTGCACCACGTCGCCGGTGCGGTAGAAACCGTCGTCGGTGAAGGAGCGCGCGTTGGCGGTGTCGTCGTTGTGGTAACCGCGAATGGTGTACGGGCCGCGCGTGAGCAGGTAGCCGCTCTGGCCCTGCGCAACGGGGTTGCCGTGGTCGTCCACCACCAGCACCTCGTCGTCGGGGCTGATGGGGCGGCCCTGGGTGTTGAGCACCGTGTCTTCGCCGTCGTCCAGCCGGGTGTAGTTCACCAGGCCTTCGGCCATGCCGAACACCTGTTGCAACTGGCAGCGGAAGCCGGCGATGACGCGGCGCGCGGCTTCGGTGGTGAGCTTGGCGCCGCCCACCTGCAGCACGCGCAGGCTGGAGAGATTGCGCGCGGTCTGCGGCGCGGCCTGCGCCCACAGCAGGGCCAGCGGAGGCACCAGGCCGAGGTCGGTGACGCGCTCGCGTTCGATCAGCTCGAAGGCCTTCTCGGGCAGCGTCGAACGCGACAGAACGACGGTGCCGCCGGCGTAGAGCACACCCATGGCGCCGGGCGAACTCATGGGGAAGTTGTGCGCGGCGGGCAGCGCGATCAGGTAGCGGCTGTCTTCGGTGATGCCGCAGATCTCATTGCTCGCGCGAAAGCTGTAGATGTAGTCGTCGTGCGTGCGCGGGATCAGCTTGGACAGGCCGGTGCTGCCGCCGGAGATCTGCAGGAAGGCGACCGACTGCGGGTCTGGGTTCTCCGTGGGCAGCAGCGCCGGGTTGGGCTGGAAGCTGTGCAAGGGCGTGAACTCGGCCGCGTCTTCACCCGCGATCACCACGTGCCGCAGCGCCGGCTCTTGCGCCTGCAACTCGCGCGCGAGTGTGCGGTAGTCGAAGTTGTCGTAGTGCTGCAGTGCGATGTAGCCCGCCGCCTGAGACTTGCGCACGAAGTGGCCGATTTCGGTGATGCGGTGCGCGGGCAGCGCGTACACCGGCACCAGGCCGGCGAGGAACAGGCCGAAGGCCACGCCATAGAACTCGGGCACGTTGCCGATCTGGATCACCACGCGGTCCCCGCGCTGCAGGCCGAGCGCGAGCAGGCCGGCGGCGATGGTCTCGGCGCGTTCGAGCAGTTGTGCGTAGGTCCAGCGCTGATCGATGTCGACGATGGCGGTGCGCTCACCGAGGCGCGCGGCGCGCTCGCGCAGGAAGGCGGGGAAGGTTTCGCCGCGCCAGTAGCCGGCGGCGCGGTAGCGCGCCACGAAATCGTCGGGCCAGGTCTGGTGCAGGGGCAGCAGAGGTGGGGTATTCATCTTGTGGTTCTCGGGCGGTGTCACTGGTCGAGCGTGGCGCCGCCATCCACGCGCAGGTCGTGCAGCGTGATGTGGCCCGCGCGGTCCGAGAGCAGGAACAGGATGGACTCGACGATGTCCTCGGGCGTGGCGATCTTGCGCAGCGGAATGCCCAGGCGGAAGGCCTTCGCATCGCCCTGGATCACGGTCTCGCGCGAGGAGCCCTGGCGCCACATGGCGCGCTGCATTTCGGTGTCGGTCGAACCCGGCGAGACCGTGTTGCAACGCACGCCGTGCTCGGCCAGCTCCAGTGCCAGACAGCGGCTGAACTGGGTGACCGCGGCCTTGGACGCGGCATAGGCGCTCATGGCCGCGCGCGGCGCGGTGGCCGCGTTGGAGCTGACGTTGACGATGCTGCCGCGACGGCGCTCGGTCATGCCGCGCGCCACGGCGCGGCAGGTGTTGAACACGCCACCCATGTTGATGGCCATGGTGCGCGACCATTGCGCGTCGCTCAATTCGGTGACGCGGCCCATCTGCAGCACGCCGGCCACGCAGGCAAGGTGGTCGATCGGGCCGAGGTCTTGTTCGGCGGCTTCGACGGCGGCGTTCACCGCGTTCGCATCGCTCACGTCGACGACGCGCGTCAACAGCCGGGGTGCGATGTCGCCGCGTTCGGCTCGCAAAGCCTCCAGGCCACGGGCGTCCACGTCGAGCGCGGTGACGTTCGCGCCTTCGTCCAGCAACTGCTGCGCCAGCGCCAGGCCGATGCCACCGGCCGCGCCGGTGATCAGCACGTGGCAGCCTTTGAACTCCGATCCGGCGATGGTCATGCTCGGTCCTTCAACGCGTCGTTGACCTGGGCCAGCGTCAGGCTGGCGCCGCAGCGGCGCGAGACGTAGTCCACCGCCATGCGGTGCTCGGCGAGCGAGAAGTCGGCCACCGCGTCGATGACCAGGAAGGCCTGGATGTCGCGCATGAAGGCTTCGAGCGCGGTGGCCATGCAGCCGATGTGCGCATAGATGCCGCAGACGATGAGTTGGTCGCGTCCCAGCGCGCGAAGCTGCTCGGCGAGGTCGGAGCGCTGGAAGGCGCTGTAGCGCCACTTGGTCAGCACCACGTCGTTCGCGCGCGGTGCGAGCTCGTCGATGATGGGCTGCTCGGCGTGGAAGCGCGCATCGGTCAGGCCGGGGCCCCAGAAGTCGTTGAGCAGGGCTCGGTCGTGGGCCGGTTGTTCCACCGGCTGCGCGGTGTAGAACACCGGCACGCCGGCGGCGGAGCAGGCCTCGCGCAGCGCGAACGCGTTGGCCACCAGTTCGGGCGCCGGGCTTTGCGCGCGGTCAAACTTGTTGAGGAAGTAGGCCTGCATGTCGTGCACCAGCAAGGCCGCGCGGCGGGCGTCGGGCCGCCAGGCCACGCGGTTGCTGGCGGTCTCGGTGGGCATGGGATAGGGCGTGATGGCGGGAATGCTCATGTCAATCTTCGAAGCGGTGTGGGGGTCGTTCAATCGACCGAAGTCGCCAAGCCCAGCGCGCTGAGCATGGTGCGGAATTTGGTGCCGGTCTCCAGGCTCTCACTGCGCGGGTCGGAGCCGGGCACGATGCCCGCGCCTGCGTGCAGCCGCACGGAGCGCCCGCGCAGTTCCGCGCAGCGCAGGCTCAGGGCCCATTCGCCGTCGCCACGCGCATCGCACCAGCCGACGAAACCGGCGAACAGGCCGCGGTCCACGGGCTCGAGCGCTTCGATGACCGAGAAGGCGCGGTCCAGCGGGCGGCCGCAGACCGCGGGCGTGGGATGCAGCGTGAGCGCGAGGTCGAGCGAGGTGGTGTCGGGGTCGGCCAGTTCACCCGTGAGCACGGTGGAGAGATGCCAGAGGGCATCGGTGGCCAGCAGCGAGGGACCGGCGGGCACGTCCAGCGTGCGGCACAGCGGGCGAAGGGCCTGCACCACATCGTCGATCACCACAGCGTGTTCGCGCTGGTCCTTGAGCGAGACCAGCAGGGCCTGGCCCGCGCGCGCATCGTCGCCGGGCGAGGAATGCCTTGCCGCAGAGCCCGCCAGCGGGTTGACGATCAGGCGCCGGCCGATGCGCCGCACCAGCAGCTCGGGCGTGGCGCCCACGAAGGCCGCGTTGCCGGGGGCGTCGGCGCTCTCGCCGGGCAGCGGCATGGCGAAGGTGTAGCCGTTGAGGTTGTTCTGCGCCAGCCGACTCAGCAAGGCATGGAGGTTGGGGGCGTGGTCGAGCGACAGGTCCAGCGCGCGTGCGAGTACCACCTTGTCGAGTTCTCCGCGTTGAAAGCGCGCCAGCGCATCGACCACCGCCGCTTCGTAGACCGCCGGCTCGGGGCTGGGCGTGGAACGCTCGGCACGCAGCCGCAGCGGCGCACCGGGCGCATCCCCGACCCGTGGCGCCTGACCCCGGTGCAGGTGGCGCGCAACGCTCAGGCGCGCCGGGCGGCGCACATCGAAGGGCACCGCGCCCATGGCCACGGGGTTGTGAATGCCGTGTTCGCTGCGCGCCTGGTCCAGCAAGGCGCGCACCTGTTCGTTGAGCGCGCGCCCGGCGGCTGCGCGCGTCGTCGGGCGCGCCGGATTCGCGGGCAGAGCGCACACCATGCCCTGGCCCAGCAGGGCACCGGCGGGCGAGAGGAACAGGCTGTCGCCGGCCTGGTAGCGGGCGAGCAGGGCGTCGCAAGCCAGCAGCGGGCTGGCTTGGGTGGCAGAGGCGTTCAAGGTGGCCATGGCATCAATGGGCGCGGGAAGCGGGGCGCACCCCGCCGCGCACAGCGGTGAAGAGACTGAGGGCGAGCAGCGCGGCGCCCACCACCAGGTACGGCAGCGCGGGCGCAACGTGGTAGAGCAGGGTGCCGCCCAGCGGACCCAGCACCATGCCCAGTCCCTGGGCGGCGGAGAGCACGCCGGCGGCGGCGCCTTGTTCGTGCGATTCCACCGCGTTCGCGGCCATCGCCTGGAAGGTCGGAAAGATCAGGCCCATGCCGAAGGCCGCGATGCCGTAGCACAGCAGGATCGCGCTCTGGCTGAAGGCGAACAGCACGCCACCGAAACCCAGGCCGGCGATCAAGGCGCCCAGCCAGATCCAGCGCGTGGGCGGCACGCCTTTGAGGCGCATCACGAATTGCTGCGACACGACCAGCGAAACGCCCACGGCGGTGAGAGAGAGGCCGGCCACGCGCGCGCCGGCCTGTTCGCTCAGGCCCAGCCGGTCGATGGCGAGGAAACCCACCAGCACTTGCGCGATGGCCACCGACACCATGGCCAGGAAGGCGGTGGTGCAGGCTTGTCGCAAACGCGGGTCGAACAGGCCCAGCGCGGGGCCGGGCTTCTTGCCGCCGGCAGGGGCCGCTGCATGGGGCACGCGGGGGGGCACGCGGTGGTGCACGCCCAGGCTCACCACCAGCAGCGCCAGCAACGGCAGCATGGCCGCGGCATACAGCGCGAGCCCCAGGTCGTGCGTGGCCAGCCAGCCGGCCGCTGCCGGCCCCACCACCATGCCCAGTGCGTTGGCCGTGCCGAGCTTGGCCATGCTCGCTGCGCGCCACTGGGGTAGCGTATGGTCCGCGATCGTCGCGGCCGCCGTGGGCGGCACGGCGGCGTAGAACGCGCCGACGAGCGAGCGCGTGACGATCAGCAGCGCGATCACGCCCAACGGGGCGACGAGTCCGCGCAGGGCGAGATCAACGCCCAGGGCCAAAGCGCCATAGGTGAGCGCGAAGGCGCCCAGGCCGATCAGCAGCACTGGCTTGCGGCCGTGCCGGTCGCTCACGCCGCCCCACCAGCGCGCCAACAGCATCCAGAACACACCGCCGGCGGTGACCGACAGGCCCGCGACCCACTCGGGCAGGCCCAGGCGGCGCACCACCGGACCGATGACGGCCACGTAGGCCATCATCGCCATCGTGCCGGCGAGCGCGGCAAACGCCAGCGGCATCAGGCGAAACGGCTGCGGATGCGCAGAAGGGGTGTCGGTCATCGGGCGGCGAACTCCAACGTGGGCGGAATCGAGGTCGGCCGCATCGGGCCGTGGCCGATGCCGGGGAAGGGCTTCCAGATCATGTCCAGGCCGCGCCGTGCGCCCTGGCGTTCGGCCAGGCGCGGGGTGGCGTCGGGCGGCACGGCGCGGCGGCGCTCGCGCGCGGCCAGCACCAGGGCCGGGTCCAGGCCCGGGCGCAGCGCGCGGGTCTCGTTCTGCACTTCGAGGCCCGCGCTGCCGGCCATCACCAGCAGCTCGGTGCGGTGGCCCCAGGGCAGCGACTTGGCGTGGGCTTCCACGTCGAGGATGTAGCCGTCGTGCCACCACAGCGAGGGGTCGGCAACGGCGTAGCGCGGGAACAGCTGCGGGCGCGTGAACAAGGTGTACAGCCCGAGCAGGCCTCCATAGGAGTGGCCCCAGAGCGTCGTGCGCGCGGGGTCGCTGGGCACGCGGCGGCGGATCTCGGGCAGCATCTTCTGCTCCAGCAGATCGAGGAACAGATCGGCGCCGCCACCCAGTCGGTTGCGCGCCTGGTCGTCCCAGGTCGGGTTCTCGCCGGGCACGGCAGGCGTGTAGTCGAACGAGCGGGCGTCGACGTCGACACCCAGGTGGGTCTCGTAGCCCAGCGTCGCGATGGCCAGTGGCTGGCCGTGGGTGGCCAGCAGCGTGAGCTGTTCGTCGGTGAGCGAGCCGAAGGCGGCGTTGCCGTCGAGCATCACCAGCAACGGGTAGCCGGGGCGGGGCGCGGGCGCCTTGGGAATGGCCAGCTGCACGCGGTAGTGGCGCTGGCCATCGGCCGAGTCCAGGCTGAAACGCTCGAAGCGGTAGTGGGACGAGCCCCGGTCCGCGACGGTGGGCCCCACGGGGCGGGACAAGGAGTAGGCCGAGAGGTCCTGGTTGATCGGCGGCAGCGGCAAGGCGGTGAGGTCCGAGGTCATGGGCTTGGTCATGGTCTTGGAGGCGCTGGCGCAGCCGGTGAGCGCCGTGCCCGCTGCAAGCGCGAGCAGCAGGCGGCGGCGAGGCAGGTGATGGGGGGGAGAGGTCGGCATCATGGGTCGGTGGTGACGATCAAAGGGATGGGCCGCGTCGGGTGTTCGATGACGGTGACGCTCTGGCCGTAGATCTGTTCGATGCGCTCGCGCGTGAGCACGTCGCGCGGGGTGCCGTCGCCGGCCACGCGGCCGCCGCTGAGCATGACGATGCGGTCCGCATACGCCGCGGCGAGGTTGAGGTCGTGCAGCACGGCAATCACACAGGTGCCCGATTGCTTGAGCGCGAGCGCGCTGCGCATCAGCGCTTCCTGGTGCTTGAGGTCCAGCGCGGCGGTGGGCTCGTCCAGCAGCACCAGCGGCGTCTGCTGCGTGAGCACGCGCGCGAAACCGGAGCGCGCAGCCTCGCCACCGGAGAGCGATTGCACGTCGCGCTGCGCGAGGTGCGTCACGTCGGCGTCGGCCAGGGCGGTGTGGACGATGGCTTCGTCGCGCGCCGGGTCCGGCGGGTGCGGCAGGCGGCCCATGGACACCACCTCGCGCACGCTGAAGGCAAAGCGCACGGCATGGTCTTGCGGCAGCACCGCGCGCTCGCGCGCCAGGTCGCGCACGCGCCAGCTGCCCATGGGCCGGTCGTGCAGGCTCACGCTGCCGCTGGTGGGCGCGTGGTCGGCCGCGATCAGCGAGAGCAGGGTCGACTTGCCGGCCCCGTTGGGACCGACCAGCGCGGTGAGCGTGCCAGGGTGAAAGTCCAGCGAGATGCGGTCGACCAGGGTCTGGCCATTGACGGCGAAGCTGGCCTCGCGCAGGGCCAGCAAAGGCGCGGCGCTCATCGTGCGCCTCCTACGCGCTGGCGCAACACGAGCCACAGGAAGAACGGCGCACCGATGGCGGCCGAGAACAGGCCCAGCGGAATTTCCGACGGCGGATCGAGCGTGCGCGCGGCGGTGTCGGCCACCACGATCAGTGCGGCGCCCGCCAGCGCCGACAGCGGCAGCAGCCAGCGGTGGCGCGGGCCGGCGAGCAGGCGCACGATGTGTGGAACCACCAGGCCAACGAAGCCGATGGTGCCGGCGAAGGCCACGGCCGCGCCGACCAGCAGCGCCGAGAACATCACCAGGAGTGCGCGTGTGCGCTTCACGTCCAGGCCGATGTGTTGTGCCTGGCGTTCGCCGAGTGCCAGCATGTCCAGCGGGGTGGCCAGCATCAGCATGCCGGCCAGGCCGATCAGGAACACCGGCAGCGCGGCGCCCAGGTCGGACCAGTCCGCCGAGCCGAGCGAGCCCATCTGCCAGAACACCAGCGACTGCAGTTGTGTGGCGCTGGCGCGGTAGGTGAAGAAGCCGATCGCGGCAGAACAGGCCGCGCCGACCGCGATGCCCACCAGCAGCAGCGTGACGGTGCCGCTGCCGTGTCCGGGCCGTGCCAGCAGATAGATCAAGGTGGTGGAGACGATGCCGCCGACGAAGGCCGCGACCGGCACGGTCCAGTCACCAAGCGCGGTTGCGCCGAGCACGATGGCCGCCACCGCGCCCAGGGCCGCGCCCTGGCTCACGCCGACCACGCCCGGGTCGGCGAGCGGGTTGCCGAACAAGCCTTGCAAGCCCGCGCCGGCCAGCGCCAGCGCTGCGCCCACCAGCGCGCCCATGAGCGCGCGCGGAATGCGCAGGTTCCACACCACGGCCATGTCGCGCGCGTTCAGGCCCTCGGCATCGACCAGGCCGAAGCGCGCGAACACGATGCGCAGCACGTCGCCTGGCGCCACCTTGAGCGGCCCGATGCCGAACGACAGCACGATGGCGATGAGCAGACAGGCCGTGAGCACCAGCAGCAGCAAAGGGCCGCTGGGCCGACGCACCCCGGCGCGCAGGGCAGGTTGAACGGCGGCCGTGCTCACGGGGTTTTGGTGGCGAAGGCTTTGAAGGCCTGGGCCAGGGCGATGGCGCCCGCGCCCGATTGGCTGCCCACGATCTTGAGTTGCACGTCGGGCATGACCCACACGCGGTTGGCCTGGCCGGCTGGCGTCTGCTTGAGCGTGGGGTAGTTGCGCCACAGGCCGGCTTCTCCGCCCATCAGGGCGAGGTCGCTGCGGGTGATCAGCACCACCTCGGGCATGGCCGCGACCACGCCTTCGTTGCTCAAGGCGGTGTAGTCGCCGGTGTTGGCGGCGTCGCCGATGTTGATGCCGCCCGCGAGGCGGATGAGTTGTGCCGCGGCCGTGTCCTTGCCGCCCACGGTGGGCTTGCCGCCGCCGCCGGTGGCGGAGACATGGATGACGCGCGCGCGCTTGGTCAAAGGCTTGCCGATGGCGGCGGCCTCGTCGAGTTGTTGTTGCACGGCCTTGGCCAGGGCCTCGCCTTCGGTGGCCAGGCCGAACACGGCGGCCACCTTGCGGATCTTCTGCGGCGCGGGCTGCAAGTCGTCGACCACGACGGCGGGCAGCGCGGTGGCGCGCAGGGTCTCGGACAGCTTGGCGTGGCGGCGCAGGCTGTTGCCCAGGAACAGCGTGCCGTCCAGGCTGAGCACGCCTTCGGCGCCGGTGGTGCGGTTGAAGAGGAAGTGGCGTGGCGCCTTGCGCCCCGCTTCGGTCACCGCGCTCTCGGGCGCGGCAAACACGCGATCGCCCAGGCCCAGCGTTTCCATGATGTCGATCACGTCGTCACCCCCGGCGATGACCCGCGCGGCGTCGGTCACCCGCACGGTGGCGCCATCGTCCGATGCGGCGGAGACGGGCAGGCGCGGCGCGGCCTTGATCGCCTTGATGGTCTGCGCACCGGCGACGGACTGCCAGCCGGCCGGCAGCGCCTGCGATGAGGCCAGCGGGGAGAAGACCGCGGCGAGCACGGCCAGGCTCAAGGCCGAGGAGATGCGTGTGAAGGTGGGCATGGCATTCTTCGATTCTGAAAATGCGTTGTCGCGCCGTGGGCCCCCTGACCTTCACAGCGCGACATGGACATCAGGGATTCAAACGATCAGCGTGGCTTGATGTACGCGATGTGGTCGCCCTTGGGGTCGTCGGAGCCGCGCGCCTTGTTGACCGAATACACACCGCCCTTGCCATCGATGGTGGCGTGGTTGGGGAAGCTGCCGGCAGGCAGGTTGGCCACGATCTTGCCGTTGAGGTTCACCACGGTGATGGTGTCGGCCCCACGGTTGTTCACGTAGGCCAGGCTCTTCACCGGGTCGAAGGCCACGTTGAGCGCGCCGGCACCCACCTTCACGTCGTGCAGCACCTTGCCGCTGTTGGCGTCGACGATCAGCAGGTTGTCGCTGCCTTGCGCGGCGACCAGCAGTCGCTGGCTCTTGGGGTCGTAGTCCACGCCGATGGCGGACTTGGCGCCTTCCAGCACGAACACCTTCTCCACCTTGTCGGTGCGGGTGTCGATGACGGCCACTTCGTTGGTTGCCATGCTCACCGTGAACAGCTTGCTGTTCGCGGCATCGAGCGACAGGCTCATGGTGGCGAAGCCGCGGTCGTTGTTGGCCTGGCCGCGGGCGGGGACCACGCTGGTTTCGATGGTGATGTTCTTGAGCGGGGTCAGCGTCTTGGTGTCGAACACCGCGATGTCCTTGCTCACGGTGGACACATAGGCCTTGCCGTTGCGGGTGTCGACGTACACGTCGCGCGCATGTGGCGCCGTGCCGGGTTCGAACTGCTTGATCAGCTTCAGATCGGCCTGGTTGTAGACGGCGACCGTGTTCTGCCGGGTGTTGGTGACCCACACCGTGCCGTTGGCGTCGTCCACGCCGACGCCATACACGGCATACAGGCCCGGATCGCGGGGCGCGGCGGCGGGTGCGCCAGGACGCGCAGGCTGGGCCGGCGCGGCCACGGGCTTGACTTGGGCTTCGACCGCCAGCGTTTGCGGGTGGACTTTGATCAGCGTGGTTTGCGTGATCGGGGGCCGGCCCGAGGCGGACGTGACGAAGAGGCGGTCGCTCTTGGCGCTGTAGGCGGCCTGGTAGAGCCCGTTGGGCAGCTTGGCCGACTTGAGTTCGAAGGCGGCTTGGCCCGACAGCGGCAGGTTGGGCGACACCTTGACCGGCACCACCAAGGCGGCGGCGGGCTGGGTCGCGTTGACCACCAGCGAGTGGCTGCCCACTTCGGCGGTCGCGGGAACCTTGAACTGGGTGCGGAAGGTACCGTCGGCGCCCACGGTGGCCGGGGTGGAGGACAACGAGGTGCCACCGATCATCAGGTTGACCTGCTGGCCCGGTTTGAAGTCACGACCCGCCAACTTCACTTCGGTGCCGGCCACGATCAGCGGCGTTTCCACCACGCTGACGCTGCCCTTGAAGCTGGCGTCGGGCGCCTGGAAGGTCGAAGTGGCGCAGGCTGCCAAGCCCAATGCCAGCGCGAGGACGGTGGCGGACTTGGTCAGAACGAAGCGGTTGGCTTGGCTCATGGTTTCCTTAGCAATAGGGGGAGGAGGAAAAAGTGATAGCGCTGCGCGCAAGAGTTCCGTGGGTGGCTGGTGGCTGCCTCTGGTTAACATCACGATTCTAAATGAGTATTATTATCAATAACGTTGAAAAAACTGTGAAAGCCAGGGGAATAGCGGCGGCTGGCATGGCGCCGCGGCCGCGGAACTTCGGGCACCGGCTTTGCGCCGGGCGGGCGTCTTCGGGGGAGGGCAGCGTAGGCAGGTCTACGGCCGAAAGTTTGTCGAGTTGTGGCGGCGGCCCCAAGAGCGCCGGGCATCGCGGCAGGGTCCGCGCTCGACTGGTACCACCAACAGGAATCGAACCTGTATCTAGCGCTTAGGAGGCGCTCGTTCTATCCATTGAACTATGGCGGCAAAAAAGAGCCCGCATTGTACGAGGCGCTCATGCAGCGTTATCTGCCGCAGTCGTGCTCTTTCCGGCGAGCGTGCCTTGAACCATCAAGGGTCCGGCTCTACCGGCCCGAGATGCCGTCCCCCCCTCGAAGCGCCGAAGGCGCGCTACAGAGGGGGGAAGCCGCGCAGCGGCGCAGGGGGGTGTTCCTCACTTGCGTTGCGCTGCGCCTCGCTGCACATCGGCATGTATTCGCCCAGGAAATCCAGGAAACTGCGCACCGCCGGCGACATGCCCCGGCGCGACGGAAACACCGCGTGCACCACGCCCACGGGCGTGGTCCAGTCGGGCAGCAGGCGCACCAACTGGCCGTTGCGCAATTCCGCTTCGCACATGTAGTCGGGCAGCCAGCACATGCCGCTGCCGCCCAATACCGCGAACTTGAGCGTGAGCAGGTCGTCGGCGATGTAGCGCGGGTGGTATTGCAGCAAGGTCTCGCGTCCCTGTGGGCTGGTGAGGCGGATGCTGGCCACGCCGTCGGTGGCGGACATGGCCACGCTGTCGAGCCGGGCCACCTCTTCCAGCGTGGTGGGCGTGCCCTGGCGCTCGAGCAGCGCCGGGCTGGCCACCAGCACGGAATGTGCGTCGTCCAGCCGCTTGACGATCAGGCTGCCGCTGGTCTCCAGCGTGAGACGCACGCGCAGCGCCACGTCCACGCCTTCCTGCACCAGATCCACCACGCGGTTGTTCACTTCCATCTCGATGCGCACCTGGGGGTAACGCGCGAGATAGATCGACATGACGCCGCCGAGCACGGTTTGCGCCAAGGTGACCGGGCACACCACGCGGATCGTGCCGCGCGGCTCGGTCTGGGCGTTGGCCACCGCGTCGGCCGCGGCCTGCGCCGATTCGCGCAGGGCCTGGCAGTGGCGCAGGTAGGTTTCGCCCACGTCGGTAAGCGAGAGCTTGCGAGTGGTGCGCTGCAGCAACCGCACGCCGAGCTGCGCCTCCAGCCCCGCCACGCGGCGCGAGACGCGGGATTTGGGCATGCCCAGCGCTCGGCCCGCGGCCGCGAAGCCGCCGCGCTCGACCACCTCGGCGAACAACAGCATGTCGTTCAAGTCTTGCATGGGTCGATTGACTGTTCTATTGATGGAACGATATGTCGCAATTTTGCCGACTTATCAAAGATTGGTGCTGAAAAGACAATAACACCAACGCCATACCAGTCGTATGGCCCCATCCATAAGGACTTCACCATGCCATTGCTTCACATCGATTCCGCCATCACCGGCGACCAGTCCGTTTCCCGCCAGTTGACGGCCCGCACGGTGGCGTCCTGGGTGGCCGCCCACCCCGGCACGCAAGTGCAGTACCTGGACGTGGCCAAGGACGCGCCTTCGCACCTGAGCGCTGAGTCGCTGGGTTTTCGCACCGGCCAGGCCGCGTCCACCGAAGCCGAGCGCCGTGAAAACGCCTTGTCCGAGGCGCTGGTGAGCCAGTTCCTGGCCGCCGACGTGGTCGTGATCGGCGCCCCGTTCTACAACTTCACTATCCCGACCCAGCTCAAGGCCTGGATCGACCGCCTGGCGCAAGCCGGCCGCACCTTCAAGTACACCGAGAAGGGCCCCGTGGGCCTGGCCGGTGGCAAGACGGTGATCGTGGTGCTGAGCCGTGGCGGCGTGTACTCGACCAGCGAAGGCGGCCGCGCGATGGAACACCAGGAAACCTACCTGCAGACCATCTTCGGCTTCTTCGGCATCACCGATGTGCGCTTCGTGCGCGCCGAAGGGGTGGGCATGGGCCCGGACGCCAAGGCCAAGGCCCTGGAAACTGCCGAAGGCGAGATCCGCGCGCACGTGGCGGAAGCCGCCAACGAAGCCAAGGTCGCGAAGACGGCCTGACCGGGTCCGGGCGCTTCAGGGCGCGTTCGCCGCGCGCTTGACCTCGTCGGCCACCAGCGCTGCGAGCTGCTCCGGGCCGAAGCCGGGCAGGCTGCGGCCGTTGACGAAGAAGGTGGGCGTCTTGTTCACTTGCAGCGCGCGCAGGTCTTCCACGTCTTGCGCCAGCGCCGCTGCGATTTCGGGGCGCTGCGCATCGCTCCTGGCTTGTGCGAGGTCCAGGCCGAGCCCCGCCAGGGCATTCCACGCCAGCGCCGGCTGGGGCTGGTGGTGGTCGGCCCACTGCGGCTGGCTGGTCAGTACCGCCTCCAGCGCCGCTTCGTATTGGCCTTGGCGGCGCGCTGCTTCGAGCATGCCCACCACCAGGTCAGAACCCTCGTGGAACGGGGCGTAGCGCACCACCACCTTGAGCTGCGTGGGGTACTGCGCCATCAGCTGTTTGACGAACGGGTGGAATGCCCGGCAGGCCTCGCACGCCGGGTCGAAGAACTCCACCACCGTGACCGGCGCGTTCTGCGGACCCACCACGGGTGAGTGCATGCGCGCCAGCCGCGTGGCTTCGGCGCGCACGGTGGTTTCCTGCGCGGCCTGTTCCTGCTGGCGGAAGGTGCTCATGCCGATGAAGAAGGCGACGGCCAACACGGCCAGGATCAGGACGATGGAAATTTTCTTGGCGTTCATGGCCGGGTCTTTCGAAGATGGATGCACAAGCTGGCGGCGATCGCGAGGAAGGCCGCCAGGGAGAGAAAAGGCAGTTGCACGCCGTGGAGTTGGGTGAGGGCCTGGTTGCTGCACGACGGGCCGGCACCACAAGGCACCCACCACACGGGCACCCACTGCAGCACCAACGCGCTGTGGTACGCCGCGAAGCCCACGCCCACGAGCGCCAGGGGCAAGGCATAGAGCGCGCCACGCCGGTCGTCCATGAAGGCGGCCATGCCCAGAATGGCGGCCAGCGGGAACATGTAGATGCGTTGGTACCAGCACAGCAGGCAGGGCGTCATGCCCATGACCTCGCCGATGAAGAGTGCGCCCAGGGTCGCGGCCATCGCGACGAGCCAGGCCGCGGCGAGCCAGCGCCAGGCGGCTGAGTGAGCAGGCATGAAGGATTCCTTTCAGCGAACGAGAACCGCGCGGCTTCGCATGAGGCGAAGCCGTCGACATGTGCCGATCGGGGATGAGGCCCGTGAGGTCGCGGGCCTGTGCGGACGGATCAGCCCCGGTCGGACGGGGCGGCCCACTGAGGCCGGTCGGGGCGCTCGCGCCACGGTGGTGTGCGCGCGTGCTCGGCGGCTGAGCGCGGCGCGCTGCCCTGCAGCCGCCAGGGCGGCAGGGTGCCGCCGAGGGCCATGGCCGCGCCGTGTGCGTGGCAGGTGCTGCAGTCGGTTTCGACACAGACCTTGGCGTACCCGTTGCAGTGGTTGCCCAAGTGGCTTGCGTCGCGCGCGCCAGCGCCGTGGGGTGCCGCAACGGTGGAGGCCTGCGGTGCGCCATGTGGCGCCACGGCCGCCATCGCGAAGGGCGGCGCGAGCAGCCCTGACAGCCCCAGCAGAAGCATCAGAAGGAGGAGGGCGCGCGCAGTGGGCATGGCAGCGTTATTGCAGCGATGGGCGCGTCAATCGAACGCCGTGGTGAAGATCAGATCGATCGCGTTCTCATCGCCCGCCCGGGCGCGCACGGTGACGCGGCGCGAGAGGTCGTAGAACATCGATACCGTGCCCATGGCGCCGGCCAGGCTGCTTTCGTAGGTGATGTAGAGCTTGTTGGACAGCCGCTTGCCCAGCGTGACGGCCGCTGCCGTGGTGCTGCCGTCGGCATTGGTCGCGCTGCCGGCGAAGGACAGCTCGTCCAGGCCGAACGCGCCGGCCAGGCCACCCTCGAACCCGCCGCCATTGCGCGACAGCAGCGCCAGCGCGGCCTGCTGCAGCACGGCGGCTTCGGCACCCGCGCCGCTGGCCGGGCGGCCCAGCACCAGCCAGGCGAGCTTTTCGCTGTCGGGCAACTCGGGGTCGGAGAACAGCCGCACGCGCGGCAGTTGCGCGCTGCCGCTGATGACCACACCCACGCGTTGCGAGGTGTTGGGGCGTATCGCGGTGATGTCCAGCGTGGGGTTGTCGTAGGCGCCGCTGAAGCGCAGCACGCCGGTTTCGATGTTCATGCGTTGGCCGTAGGCGCGGTAGGTGCCGCGCACCGTGCGCACTTCACCGATCACGCGCGGTTCGGGCGAGGCCGGCGTGCTGCGCACGTTGAGCTGTCCGCTCAGGCGCGTCTGCAGGCCCAGGCCGCGCACCTCGAAGTTCTCGCCCAGGTTCAGGTCCACCAGCACATCGGGCTGCACGCGAAAGGCGTCGGGGTCTTCCAGCGGCCGCTGCGTGCCGCGCACCACCACGTCGGCGCCCAGGCTGGGCGTGGACTCGTCGGGCAGCACGAACAGGGCTTCGTCCGCGTTGAGCTGGCCGCGCAGCTGCAGCGCGGTGCCGGCCAACTCCGCCTGCAACTGGCCGGAGAGCGTGAGCAGGCGGTCGGCGCGGTTGGACACGCGCAGCCGGGTGGCGGTGGCCTGCAGGTTGATGTAGGGCTGGCGGCGTACCTGCCCATCGACCGTGACCATGCGCCACTCGGTGCTGCCCGTGGCCAGCAAGGTGCCGCCGTTCTCGGCGCCGCCGCGCCCTTGCAGGTAGAAGCGCTCGATGGTGATGCGCTCGCCCGCAAGGGTGGCGCGCAACTGGCCGCGCGAGAACGAAATGCCATTGACCAGCGAGCGCAAGGCGAGGTCGTCGGCATTGAGCGCGCCGTTGAACAGCGGCTTGTCGCGCGTGCCACTGAGCGTGAGGTCGGCGCCGAGCGAGCCGCGCACGCGCCAACCGGGTGGGGCCAGGGCCGACCACACGCCCATTTGCGGCAGGCTGGCCTTGAGCGTGCCGCGCAAGGGCGCCTGCTCGGCCCAGTGCCAGGCGTTCTGTTCTGCGTTGGGCGGGCTGAGTGTGGTGCTGACGTCGGCGCTGGCCTGGCCCAGGCGTTCGCTGTCCCAGCGCAGGCGCGCGACCACTTGGCTGCCTTGGGTTTCCACATCCAGCTGCGCGGCGCGGATGCCGGTCTGCAGGCGTTGGGCGGACGGCGTGTTCTCGTCGAAATTGCCGTCGGTCTGCACCGAGAGGTCGCCGCTGCGCCGCTGCAGTTGGGCGCTCAGGCGTGGCGGCGCGTTGGCGTCGGCCGGCAGGGACAGGTCCCACGCGCCGTCGAACACCACGTCGCCCCCCAGGCCGGCTTGGCTCAACGGTCCATGGCGCGCGCCTTCGGCGGTGGCCAGCGCGTCCACCCACGACAGCGGCAGGCCGGTGAGCCGTCCACGCGTGTCCAGCGCGCCGGCACGCCAGGTGATGCGCTCCCAGGCGAGTGTCAGCGGGCTGGTGACGGTGGGGGTGGCAGCTGCGGCCGCCACCGCGGTGGGCGAGACGGTGGTGTTGGGCGTGGGCGCCGCGCGCCGGCGGAACACCGGTTGCAGGTGGAGCTGGCCCGGGTCGACCTGGACCTGCAGCACGCTGCGCGCGCCTTGCCACTGCACCGCCAGCGCGGCCGCGCTCTCCAGCGTCCATTCGACGGTGCGGTCGGGACGCGCGCTGTCGGTGGCTTGCAGTTTCAAGCGGCTGAGGGCCAGGCGGCCGGTGTCGAAGTCGGGCTGGCGCGGATGGCCGAGCGCCAAGACGCCCTGCGTATCGAGCACGGCACGCCAAGGGCCTTGTTCGGCTTGTCCGGCGAGTTCGATGGCGAGGCGTTCGGGCGGTCCGTCGGCCGAGAGTTGGAGCGCTCGGACCAGGACGTTCTGGGTGGTGGTCGGGTTGTCGCTCTGGCCAGTGGCCCCTTCGGTTACTTCGCGCGCGATGCGCAGGCTGGGCGCGTTCAGGCCGATGCGCAGGCGCGGCGGTGCGGCGGTGCGGGCGTCGGTGATCGGGGGCGGATAGCCGAACACGCCGAGGCCGCCTTGCCAGTGGGCGTCGAGCTGGGCACTGCCTTCGGCCTGCAGGCCCGGTTGGCTGTCCAGCGCGGTGCGGATCTGCGGACCGACCACTGGCAGGGTCTGCAAGCTGCGCACCCAGGCGAGCACGCGGTTGGCATCGGCAAGGTTCAGGTCCAGTTCGCCTTCGCCCTGGGCGTGCGCGGTCTTGCCCTTCCATCGAGCCTCGGCCCCGGGCAGTTGCAGCGCCAGTTGGCCATCGAAACTGCGCGCCACGGTGTCGAACGCGCCCTTGCCGTCGAGCTGGAGGCCGGCCGCGTCCAGGCGGGCTTCGCGCAGTTCGAACACGCCTTGCGCCGCATCGTTCGCCTGGGGCCGCCAACGTCCCTTGAGATCGAGTTCGCGCAGGCGCACACCCGACAAGGTGCTGCCGCGCGGTTGCGTGTCGGACGGCTGCACGCGCGCGCTGAGATCGATGGCCGCGTCCACCGTGCGCGCGGTCACGCTGCCATCGAGTGCGGAGGGCACGATGCTGCTCCAGAGCCGGGCCGGGTTGATGCGAGTGGCCTGGATGTCGCCCTGCCACTGGCCCAGCGGCGAGGCCTGAGCGCCGGTGGCCGGCTCCCACCAGCCCTGGCCTTTGACCGCGCCACCGCCCAGTTGCGCATCGAGCCGCGAGAGCGTCCAGCGCATGCCGCGGTGTTCCAGGTCGACGCGCAGGGCATCCAGCGGCAGCCGCTGCTGGTCGGCCGGACCGCTGCCCGCATTGGCCAAATTCACCTGGGCACGCCAGGCGTCGCCTTCGGGTTGCGCCTGGACCGTGCCGCTGAGCAAGGTGACCGGCGCCTGGGGCCAGAAGGCGTGCAGGTCGATGCGCGCCAGGGTGGCGTCGGCGGACTCCAGCGGTTGCGCGCCCCAGGGCCGCAGCCGGGCCCTGGCCTCCAGCGAAGGGGCGTCTGGTGACGCGGTCGCGTTGCCTGCGGTCTTCACGCTGGCGGTGGCATCCAGCGCGGCATCGGTGGTGGCCAGGGTGCCGGTGATCTTCGCGATGGCCTGCAGCGCGAGGCGCTCGCTGCCACCGGGCACAGTGGTGTCCACCTCGCCGCCGGCCTCCACACGCAAGGGCATGGGCGCTTGGGCCCCCAGGATGGCCTTGAGCTGGTAGCGGCCGCCGGCGACTTGCACGCTGTCCAGATCGAACTGGTGCGCGTCGTCCACGCCCAGGTTCCACCCCCGCTCGGCCGAGCGGTAGCGGTACAGGCCTTTCATGCCGCTGAAGCGCAGCGGCGACCCGCCCTCCAGCACGAGTTCGCCGATGGACCAGGGCAGGGTGACCGGCAGGGGCAGCGTGATGGGCTGCAGCGGCTCGGGCGGCTCGTCGGGTCCGGGCGGGCGTTGGTCGTGAATCTGCAGGCGTGCGATGTCCAGCTGCGAGAGGCGCACGCCGCGGCCCAGCAAGGCGTCGGCCCAGAACCAGGGGTTCAGGCCGATGCGCGTGTCGGTCGCGACCACGGTGAGCCCATCGCGCTGCCACTGCAGCCGCGCGATCTGTCCGCCGCGCAGCAGGCTGCCTTGCACGTCGGCCACCTCCAGCGTGCCTGCGTCCGGCCCCTGTCGGGCCATGAAGGCTTGGCCCCAGCCGATCGCCTGCGCCAGAGAGCCTGCCGACGCGGCCCACACGCCAAAGCCCAGCAGCACCAGCAACACCAGGGTGACCAGGCCACCGAGAACCCAGCGCACCACGCGGCCGATGCGCGAGGGTGGCGGGGCGAGGGTGTCGGCGTCGGTGCTGCTCATGCGCGCGGGGCCGTCAGAACGTGAAGCCCACGTTCAGGTGGATGCGAAAGCGCCTGGTTTCCAGGCCGTAGGCCAGGTCCAGCTGCAGCGGGCCCACCGGGCTGTTGTAGCGGATGCCGGTGCCCACGCCCCACACCGGCTTGAGGTCGCCGGCCTTGTTGGCGATCGCGCCGCCGTCGATGAAGAGCACGTTCTCCCAGTTGGAGCGCTGGTCGGCGTTGAAGATCGGGCGCTGCCATTCCAGGCTCACCACGCCCTTGTAGCGGCCTGGGCCGATGGTGCCGTCGGCGCGCGGCACGCCGATGTCGCGCAGGCCATAGCCGCGCACCGTGTTGTCGCCCCCGGTGATGAAGAGCTGGGTGTCGGGGATGGGGGCCGAATCGCGCGCGACCACGGCGCCGCCTTCGACGCGCAGCGCGAGGCGGCCCAGCTGCGTGCGCCGCCCGGGGGCGCCCACATCGCGGGCCTGGCCGGGCACCGGATCGGCCGCCTGGCGGATCGCGCCCAGCGGCCAATAGGTGAGCCAGCGGGCCTGTGTGCGGGCGAAGGGCTGGCGGTCGCTGCCCAGGGTGTAGCCCGCGCCCACCTCCACCGCGAGGCCGTAGCCGCGGTTGGGGAACACCATGTCGTCGAAGCGGCGCCGCGTCCAGGCGTAGTTGGCGGTGATGGAAGACTTCGCATCGTCTTGCGCGGCCGGTGCCAGCAGGCTGCTCTTGACGCGTGCCCGGTCGTACTGCAGGTAGAAACTGCGGTCGAATTCGACCCCGAGCTGCGTTTGCCCCGCGCGCAGGCGCTGGCTGGTGGTGGTGGTGAAATCGTCGGTCTGCTTGGCGAGCTGCCCGCCGACGATCTTGCGCCAGCCATCGTTGTTGGGAATGGAGCTCCAGTCGGTGCTGGCGAGCTGGTCTTCGCGTTCGAGCTGTATCTTGCTCACCGCGCGCCAGCCGATGCCGGGCACCTGGTTGTGGATGTGCTCGAAGGACAGGCGCGCGCCGTTGTCGGTGCTGCCGCCGATGCCGATCACCACCTTCTGCCGCTTGGCCTCGCGCAGTTGCACCTGCACGGGCAGCGTTTCGCCATCGGCGGTGGGCTCGACGTAGACGAAGGCCGAGTCGTAGTAGCCGGTCTCGGCCAGCCGGCGCTGCGCGTCCTGCAGCTTGGCCAGGTCGTAGTCGCTGCCTTCGGTGAGCCCGGCGAGCCGCACCAGGCGCTGGGCGGTGATGGCGTCGTAGCGTTCGGCGCCCTGCACGACCACATCGCCCATGCGCATGGCGCGGCCGGAGTCGAGTTCGATGTAGAGCCGGGCCTGGTGGGCCTCGGCATCGATGTCGGCCAGGCTGTTCTGCACCCGGCCCAGCGGATAGCGCTTGGCGGTCAGGGCGCGCAAGGCGGCGGTCTTGGTGCTGTTCCAGTCGGCCTGGGAAAAGGGCAACCCGGCGATCAGGCCGGCCTCGCGCTGGATGTCGGCGCGTTGCTCGGCGGCCTCGGGTGCGGTGGCGATGTCGCCCACGAAGGAGATGTTGACCAGCTCGATCTGGGTCACCGGTCCGGGAGCGATCTTCACGACCACGGTGCCCAGGAACGGCGTGCGCGGTGCGCGCTCGGCATCGTCGGCATCGGTGGCCGCCTCGCCCAGACCCGCGGGCGGGATCACTTCCACCTGGGGTGAGAAATGCCCCAGCGTGGCCAGCAGTTCGCGCACATTGGCCGGCGCCAGCACGAGCAGGCGGCCGAGTTCGTTGGCGTCGAGGTTGCGCAATTCGCGGTAGCGCTGCACCTCCATGTGGCGCAGCAGAAAGTTGCCGATGGCCTCGGGGGCCTGCATGTCGATCTCGAAGCGGGGCGTCGCCGCGGCGGCGGCCCGTTGCGTGCGGGCGCGCTCGCGCTCGGCAGGGGTGTCGTCATCGTCCGTGTCGGAGGGTTCCTCGACCCGCACCGGTGCGGCAGAAGCCGCCTGGGCCTGTGCGGCGATCGGCCACACCCAGGTCGACAAGCTGGCGCACAACAGGATCGACCACGCCCATGGGGCATGGCCCGGGAAGGGGAATTTCATTCGGCGGCTATTTCGACAGCATGCGCATCGTGTCTTCCAGCCCCTTCAGGGTCAGCGGGTACATGCGCTGGCCCATCAACTGCTGGATCACGCTGATGCTCTGTCGATACTGCCACACCCCTTGAGGTTCCGGATTGATCCACGCGAACTTCGGAAACGCATGTGTCAGGCGCTGTAACCATTCCGCACCCGCTTCTTCGTTGTTGTATTCGACGCTGCCGCCCGGCTGCAGGATCTCATAAGGACTCATCGTCGCGTCGCCGACGAAGATCAGCTTGTAGTCCTTGTTGTACTTGCGGATGATGTCCCATGTCGGGAACTTCTCGGCGTAGCGGCGCCGGTTGTTCTTCCACATGAAGTCGTAGACGCAGTTGTGGAAGTAATAGAACTCCAGGTGCTTGAACTCGCTCTTGACCGCCGAGAACAGCTCTTCCACGCGCTGGATGTGCTCGTCCATCGTACCGCCCACGTCCATCAGCAGCAGCACCTTCACGTTGTTGTGCCGCTCCGGGATCATCTTGATGTCCAGGTAGCCGGCGTTGGCGGCGGTCGCGCGGATCGTATCGGGCAGGTCGAGTTCGAGGTCGTGGCCTTCGCGCGCGAACTTGCGCAGGCGGCGCAGGGCCACCTTGATGTTGCGCGTGCCCAGTTCCTGTGTGTCGTCGTAGTCGCGGTAGCTGCGCTGCTCCCACACCTTCACGGCGGTCTTGCCACCGCCCTTGCCGCCGATGCGGATACCCTGCGGGTTCTGTCCGCCGTTGCCGAAAGGCGATGTGCCCCCGGTGCCGATCCACTTGCTGCCGCCTTCGTGGCGCTCCTTCTGCTCTTCCAGGCGCTTCTTGAGCGTCTCCATGAGCTCGTCCCAATCCATCTTGGGCGCATTGGCCTTCTGCTCTTCGGAGAGGATGCGTTCGAGCTCCTGGCGCAGCCAGTCGGCGGGAATCGGCTTGGTGAAGTCCGCGACCATCTCCACGCCCTTGAAGTAGGCGGCGAAGGCACGGTCGAACTTGTCGTAGTGCTTCTCGTCCTTCACCAGCGCGGTGCGCGCGAGGAAGTAGAAGTCGTCCATGGAGCACGCCTCGGGATTGCGCGGGCCGACCACGTCGGCCTGCAGCGCTTCGAGCAGCGTGAGGTATTCCTTGACCGAGACCGGCAGCTTGGCCGATCGCAGGGTGTAGAAAAAATCGATCAGCATGGTGATCTCCTATTCGTGTCTACCGCGCAGGTAGAGCAACTGGGCCTTGGCCTCAGGCCACTCTCCCGCGCGCATGCTGTACATCACCGTGTCACGGATGGTGCCGTCGCGGCGCAGGAAGTGGCCGCGGATCACGCCGTCCTTTTTCGCGCCCAGCCGCTCGATGGCCTTTTGCGAGGCGAAGTTGTAGTTGTCGGTGCGCCAGCCCACCACGTGGCAGCCCAGCGTGTCGAAGGCGTGGCCCATCATGAGCAGTTTGCAGGTGGTGTTCACATGCGTGCGCTGCACGCGGCGGGCGTACCAGGTGTAGCCGATTTCCACGCGTTTCACGCTGGGAATGATGTCGTGGTAGCTGGTGCTGCCCAGCACATCGCCGCTGGCCTCGTCGGTCACGGCGAAGGCGAAGCGCGTGCCTTCGGCGCGCATCTGCAGGGCCGATTCGATGTAGGCGCGCGTCTGCTGCGGTTCGGGCACGGAAGTGATGCGCAGGGTCCAGAGCGCGCCGTCTGCCGCCGCCGCGCGCAGGCCGGCCTCGTGGTCGAGCGACAGCGGCACCAGGGCGATGCCGCGGTCGCGAAGGGTGACGGGTTCGACGAAGGCCATGGTGCGCAGGTCCATCAGTGGGAAGGCCGAGGCGCGATCAGGCGGCGCGCCACGATCTTGCCCACGCCGCAGCCCAGCGCGATCAATGCCAGTCCGGCCATCTCGCGCCAACCGAACGCATCGGGTGCGGCGAAGAAGTCCCAGCCGAGCTGCCGTCCCAAGGCCCAGCCGGCCAGCGAGCCGATGACAAACCCCGACGCGTCGGCCAAGCCCTCCTTCAGTGCGTTGCGGATCTGCGGGTCCATGGCGGCCTCAGCGATTTCTCTGGTTCATGAACACCAGCTTTTCAAACAGCGTGGTGTCCTGCTCGTTCTTCAGCAGCGCTCCCACCAGCGGCGGCACGCTGACCTTGCTGTCGGCGCTCTGCAGCGCTTCCACCGGAATGTCTTCGGCCATCAGCAGCTTGAGCCAGTCCAGCAGCTCGGAGGTGCTGGGTTTTTTCTTCAGGCCGGGCAGGTTGCGCACGTCGTAGAAGGTCTTCATGGCCGCGGTCAGCAGCTCCTTCTTGAGCTTGGGGAAATGCACGTCGACGATGCGCTGCATGGTCTCGGCTTCGGGGAACCGGATGTAGTGGAAGAAGCAGCGGCGCAAGAAGGCGTCGGGCAATTCCTTTTCGTTGTTCGAGGTGATGAACACCAGCGGGCGGTGCTTGGCACGGATCATTTCGTGCGTCTCGTAGCAATAGAACTCCATGCGGTCGAGTTCGCGCAGCAGGTCGTTGGGGAATTCGATGTCGGCCTTGTCGATCTCGTCGATCAGCAGCGCGACCGGTTCGTCGGCCGTGAATGCCTGCCACAGCACGCCTTTGACGATGTAGTTGTGGATGTCCTTGACGCGCTCGTCGCCGAGCTGCGAATCGCGCAGGCGGCTGACCGCGTCGTACTCGTACAGGCCCTGCTGCGCCTTGGTGGTGCTTTTGATGTGCCATTGCAGCAACGGGAGCTTGAGCGCGCCGGCCACTTCCTCGGCCAGCATGGTCTTGCCGGTGCCGGGTTCGCCCTTGACGAGCAGGGGACGCTTGAGCGTGATGGCCGCGTTGACCGCCAGCATCAGGTCTTGCGTGGCCACATAGTTTTCGGAGCCTTGGAATTTCATGGTCGCTTGGCAGGAGAGGTTGACAGGATGTCGCGCGGCAGAGGGGCCTTTGCGACTCGGCAGGTACACGCGCGGGCGGGGCCTGGGAGAGGGGCGCCGTTTGCCCAGTCTATATAATCGGCGGTTGATTTTTCCCCGCCGATCCATTCATTGTGCTTGCAAAATGATTCAAACGTTGCCCACGATCGTCCGTTCCCTTGTCGCTGCCGCGACGTTTTCAGCGGTTGCCGTGGCCGCTCAGGCCCAAGGTGTGACGGGTGATGTGCAGGCTGGCCACAAGAAGGCCGAGATGTGCATTGGCTGTCATGGCATTCCGGCTTATCAGAACAGTTTCCCCGAAATCCACAAGGTGCCGATGATCTCGGGCCAGTCCGACAAGTACATCGTGTCGGCATTGACGGCCTACAAGAAGGGCGACCGCAAGCACCCCACCATGCGCGGCATCGCCGGCTCGCTGAGCGAGCAGGACATGGCCGACCTGGGCGCCTTCTACGCGTCGCAAGGCGGCAAGACCGCCGCCGAAGCACCGCGCAGCGCCAGCACCGCAGCCGCCGCGCTGATTGAAAAGGGCGCGTGCGCCTCTTGCCATGGCGCCAATTTCAGCAAGCCCATCGACCCCAGCTATCCCAAGATCGGCGGCCAGCACGCCGACTATCTGTACGTCGCGCTCAAGGCTTACACGGTCGAAGGCAACGCCATGGTCGGCCGCTCCAACGGCATCATGGCCGGCATCGCCAAGCAATTCACGCACGCCGAAATGCGCGAGATGGCCAAGTACCTGTCGACCGTCGAAGGCGAGCTGAAAACCGTGCCGCAATCGCGCTTCCGCTGATCGGGCGCACTGTCTCTGCAAAAGGCCGCTCCAAGAGCGGCCTTTTGCTTTCATGCGGTTTCGCCTTCAACCGTATCGGTTTCCACCATGCCGAAGCGCGACCCCGCAACGCATGAAACCATGCAGACCAGGGGCGACAAGGGTCCGGCTCAGCCGGCCCAAGGCGCCGTCCCCCCTCGAAGCGCCGAAGGCGCGCCACGGAGGGGGGAAGCCGCGCAGCGGCGCAGGGGGGTGTTTCATCCTAGTCCCGCGTCGCACGCCGGCGCACCGCGTCGATGTACGCCTGGCCATCGGGCGGGCGGCCTGCGCGCTGGCTCTCCCACAGCATCGTGCCCAGGCACTCCATCACTTCGTGGTGGGCGGCGTGCAGATCACCGCGCCGCGCGGCGAGCAACTCCACGGCCTGGCGGATGCCCGGTGGCTGGTCGATGCTGCATTGCTCGCTGATCGACAGGTGCATGGACAGGTGCAGGAAAGGGTTGTCCCGCCCGGTATCGGGTTCGCCCAGGCGCGCCAGCGCGGCATCCACATCGGCCAGCTCGGCGTGGTGCTCGGGATGCTCCGCGATCCACTGGCCCGCCAGCGTCTCGATGGCTTCCATGGGTTGCTGTTGCAGGCGCTTGGCGTGCACGGCGCAGAAAAACCGACGCACGTCGGCCTGGGTCGGATTGAACATGGGGCGATTGTCCCGCATGCCTCATACGGTTTCGCCTTCAGAACTTCCACATGGGCAACTGCCAGTTGCGCCACAACGCCAGGGCGCGCAGCCCGGCGGTGACCAGAACGCATGCCACCAGCGCCAGCCAACCCGGTGCCTCCAGGTGCCACAGGCCCACGTAGAGCCATCCACCGGCGAAGGCGCACAGCGCGTACGGCCGGTGATCGCGAAACGCGGTGGGTATCTGGTTGCACACCACGTCGCGCAGCACGCCGCCGAACACGCCCGTGATCAAGCCCATGAGCACCGCCACCAGCGCGGGCATTTCCAGCAGCAGCGCCTGGTGCACGCCCGTGGCGGTGAACAGGCCCAGGCCCAGCGCGTCGGGCCACTGGATGGCCTGCTCGGTCAGCCCCACGTGTTGCTGGCGCAGGAACACCATGGCCAGCACGCAGAGCGCGAGCACGCCCCACAACATCTCCACATGCTGCACCCAGAAGAAGGGCCGCTGGTCCAGCAGCAGATCGCGCAGCGTGCCACCGCCAAACGCGGCCAGAAAGCCGACCACGGTCACGCCCACCGCATCGAGCCGCGTGCGCGCGCCCATCAGAATGCCCGATAGCGCGAAAGCGGCCGTGGCCGCCAGCTCCACCAGCAGGCGCACCGACTCGCCCCAGAATTGAACGTTTTGCATCGCCGGATTGTCGTTCCATGTCCCTGAGCGCCGGTCCAGCAGGTGCAGGAGGCGGTGGCGATAACATAGGGGCCCGATCCTTCATGCCCCGCCGCGCATCGCGCGAGCGGCGTCCGACCCCAAAAGGAGCTCCGTATGCCCGTCGTGTTGGTGGCCAATCCCAAAGGAGGCGTGGGCAAGTCCACGCTGTCGACCAACGTCGCCGGGTACTTTGCCCGCAAGGGTCGCTCCGTCATGCTGGGCGATGCCGACCGGCAGCAGTCGTCGGCGCTGTGGCTCAAGCTGAGGCCGGCCGAGGCCAGGCCGATCCAGACCTGGGACGTGTCCGACGAACTGGTTGCGCGCCCGCCCAAGGATGTGACCCATGTCGTGCTCGACACCCCTGCCGGCTTGCATGGCCAGCGGCTGAAGGACGTGCTCAAGGTCGCCGACAAGGTGCTGGTGCCCTTGCAGCCCAGCATCTTCGACATCTATGCGACGCGCGCGTTTCTCGACGAACTCGCCGAGTCGCGCCGCGCCGGCAAGATACAGGTGGGCATCGTTGGCATGCGGGTGGACATGCGCACCATTGCCGCCGACAAGCTGGGGGAGTTCGTGAATGGCCTGGGGCTGCCGGTGCTGGGCGCGCTGCGCGACACCCAGAACTATGTGCATCTGGCCGCGCGTGGGCTGACGCTGTTCGACGTGGCGCCCAGCCGGGTGGAAAAAGATCTTGCGCAGTGGCAGGGCATCTGCGACTGGCTCGACCGGTGAACGAACGCCACCTGTCACCGGACCGACAGCACCTGCCTGCGCACGCGCGATACAGTGCGCCGCATGAAAACCTTTGAATCCCTGGCGGCGCTGGCGGCCTGTGTGGGCCAGGAAGTGGCCATCAGCGACTGGGTCGACATCACGCAGGAGCGCGTCAACCTCTTTGCCCAGGCCACTGGCGATCAGCAGTGGATCCACGTCGATGTGGAGCGCGCCCGCAGCGGTCCGTTCGGTGCGCCCATTGCGCATGGTTTTTTGACGCTGTCCCTGCTCCCCGCTTTTCTGGCTTCGGCGTTCAGCGTGCGCGGTGTGCGCATGGGTGTGAACTACGGTTTGAACCGGGTGCGTTTCACCGCACCGGTGCCGGTGGGCAGCCGGCTGCGCGCGCACCTGACCTTGCAGGCGGTCGAGGTCGTTGAGCAGGATGGGCAGCAGCTGACCTGGGCCGTGGTGGTGCGGCGCGAAGGCGTCGACAAGCCGGTGTGCTTCGCTGAGTCGGTGGTGCGCTTGTATCCCTGAGGCCGGCGTTATTTGATCGGCACGAGCTGCTTGGGCTCGAGCCAGCCTTCGAAGCAGTGGATCAGGGCGTTGATGCGGCGTGCGGCGATCGTTTGATCGTGCCGTTGAGAGATCAGCTGGTAGGCGTCGTTGCGCAACAGCCAGAGTTCCAGAGGCGTTCGGGCTTCATGGATCATTTGGCGCAGACGCTGCGCGGACTCGCTCGGGCAATCCTCGATGCTGCGCTCCAGCTGGCGCCGGATACGCGCCAGGTCTCGCAGACTGGCGCTGCGGCCAGTGCGTGGTCGGGGCGCGACCTTCACGCGGAACATCCGTGTGAGAACGTGGATCAAGAGGCCCTCCATGTGCGTGACGGGACAAAGCCCGCTCGGAATCGGCCCCATGTTGCGCGCTTCCCTCGGCCACCGCATTTCCCTGCAGATCGCCTTTGTGACCTGCATCACGAAATTGCATGGCAAAACGCCAGTTGGCGCCAGGCCTCGAACACCGTGACGGCAACGGCGTTGGACAGGTTGAGGCTGCGTTGCCCGGCCACCATCGGCAGGCGCAGCCGCTGTGGCTCGGGAAACGCGTCGCGCAGTTCGGGCGACAGGCCCCGCGTTTCCGAGCCGAACACCAGCCAGTCGCCGGCCTGGAAGGTGTTGGCGAACACGCTGTGGCTGCCGCGCGTGGTGAACGCGAACATGCGTTGCGCGTCGGGCATTTCGGTCCGCAGGAAGCTGCTCCAGTCGGCGTGGCGGCGCAGGTCCGCGTACTCGTGGTAGTCCAGGCCCGCCCGGCGCATGTGCTTGTCCTCCATCGAGAACCCGAGCGGTTCGACGAGGTGCAGCGTGCAGCCGGTGTTGGCGCTGAGCCGGATCACGTTGCCCGTGTTGGGTGGGATCTCGGGCTCGACGAGGACGATATGGAACATGGCGGTAGAGCAGTTTGAGCGGAGAGGTTTTATTCGGTGGAGGGCGCCGCCGTGCGCGCAAATACCATTGCGCTGACCCGCGCCGCGCCAGCCTGCTGAAGTGCTTGCGCGGCTGCCTGCAGGGTCGCGCCGGTGGTCATCACGTCGTCCACCAGCAAGACGTGCGCCTGTTCGATCTGGCGAATGCCTTGGGGATGGACTGCGAAAGCCCCCCGCAGATTGCGCAGGCGTTGTTCGCGCGCGAGGCTGTGCTGGTCGGGCGTTTCCAGCAAACGCACCAGTGCATCGGGTCGCGCCGCGTGCTGGCCCGGGGATAGGCGGCGCAAGGATTTCACCAGCTCCCAGGCCTGGTTGTAGCCCCGATGGGCCAACCGGGAGCGGGTCAGCGGCACCGGCACCATCAGGTCGCATTGCGAGAGCAGATCGGCGGCCAGCGGTGCGGCCGCCATCTGGTGCGCAAACGGGCCGGCCCAGCCGGGCTCGTTGCGGAACTTGAAACGCGCGATCAAACCGTTCCAGGGGTAGGCGTAGTCGACCGCCGCCACGCAGGTGTGCAGCGGCGCGGGTGTGGGCTGTGTCAAGCAGGTGCCGCACCGCGTGGCGTCGGCCACCAAGGGTGCGGCACATCCGCCGCAGCGCCGCGGAGCGCCCCGGAACCGCTGGGCGCACGCATCGCACACCGCGCTGGCCGGCCAGGCACCGCACACATGGCAGATGCTGGGCAGGGAATTCCACAAGGTGCGCCAAAGCGTGAACATGGGGCCAATATACTGGGACGCCCCACCGCGTCCTGCCCCGTCCGCTTTTCCTTTGAACGCTCCCACCCCTTCCGAAACGCCGGTGCCCGGCATGGACCCTGTGGCCGCCTTGCGCTGGCAGAGGCGTGACGTGTCCGCCACCCCTTGGTTGCACGAGGAAGTGGCCTCGCGCATGGTCGAGCGGTTGAAGTGGTTTCGCGAACCGCCCTCGAGCTGGATGCATTGGGAGCCCGTGAGCGGCGGGTTGGAGGCGCACCGGCGGATCCGATCGCAGCTTCCCGATGCGCCGTGCCATGTCGCGGCGCAGCGCCTGCCGCAGGCGCTGGACGCCACGCGCGAATCTCCTGCGTCGGCCTGGAACCCCCTGAAGTGGGGACGTGGCAAAAGCCCGCAGGCCGCGAGCGAGGCCACACGCGTGCGCATGCTGTGGGCCAACATGGCGTTGCACATGGAGCCGAAGCCCCAAACCCTGCTCAAACGCTGGAATGCCCACATCGAAACCGACGGCTTCCTGATGTTCTCGTGCCTGGGGCCGGACAGCCTGCGCGAGTTGCGCGCGGTCTACGCAGAACAAGGGTGGCCCGCGCCGTCCCATGCGTTCACCGACATGCACGATTGGGGTGACATGCTCGTGCACAGCGGTTTTGCCGAACCGGTGATGGACATGGAACGCATCACCTTGTCGTACAGCGGTGCCGAGCCGCTGCTGGCCGAGCTGCGGGGCCTGGGGCGCAACCTGTTCGCCGATCGCTTTACCGGTTGCCGTTCGCGCCATTGGCGCGCCAGGCTTCTTGATGCGATCGAGGCCAGCCTGCCCCGCGCGCCCGATGGCCGTCTGCTGTTGACCTTCGAGATCATCTACGGCCATGCCTTCAAGCCGGTGCCGCGGGTGGCGATGGGACCATCCACCACCGTGCCCATGGAGGACATGCGCGCGATGTTGCGCGGCAGAAAGACTTAAGCTCTTGGCGCCACGCGCGAAGCCCGGGACCGATGTACCGGCTTTATCGGGAGGTTGCCATGGTCTCGCCGCTACAATTGGCGGCGATCCAGATTTCAAGGGTGGTTTCCCTGCGTCAACGCGCGCGCCTCATGGCCGCGCTCAGCCTGAGCCGGCGATGGGTGGTGAGCCTTGTACGTCTGCCAAGGCCCGGGGCCGTCGCTGAAAACACATGTGTTTGAGACGCCCGCGCCATTGGAATGGCCCTGTGCCTCCCTGTGTGTCTGTTCGCTCGTTGCGTGGTACGTGGCGGTGGGTGATGGGTGGGTGAGCCCGGGAAATTTGTTCTAATCGGCATTGATATAAATCAATACTTATATTTGAGGCGCTTAAAGTGAGTACGACGAATAAAAAGGTGCATTCCCTACGAAACCGGTGGGCCGCAATCCGCGCTGTGGGTACCACGCTGGCGTTGGGCGCAGGCGCCTGGACCACGGTCGCTGCTCAGACGGTCAATGACCTTGCCGGTGGCCCGGCCGTCAACCAGCTGAACTTTCATCCGCCGGTGACCCGCATCGCCGAGGAACAGCACTGGCTGCACTGGTTCATGATGATCTTGTGCGCCGTCATCTTCGTCATCGTCTTCGGCGTGATGTTCTATTCCATCCTCAAGCACCGCAAGTCGGTGGGGCACAAGGCCGAGGTGCTGCCAGAGCCGATCTGGGTGGAGCTCGGATGGACCATCGTTCCCCTGTTGATCGTCATCGGTATGGCGCTGCCCGCCACCAAAGTGCTCGTGGCCCAGAAAGACACCACCAACAGCGACCTGACCATCAAGGCCACGGGCATGCAGTGGAAATGGGGCTATGACTACCTCAAGGGCGAAGGCGAAGGCATCGGCTTCCTCTCCACGCTGGACAACAACCAGCGCGTCATGTCCAACAGCGGCAAGCCCGAAGCCACCGACGACTACCTCCTGAAGGTGGACAACCCCCTGGTCGTGCCGGTGAACAAGAAGGTCCGCATCATCACCACCGCCAACGACGTGATCCACGCCTGGATGGTGCCCGCCTTCGGCGTGAAGCAGGATGCCATTCCCGGCTTCGTGCGCGACACCTGGTTCCGCGCCGAAAAAACCGGCGACTTCTATGGCCAGTGCGCCGAGCTGTGCGGCAAGGAGCACGCCTACATGCCGATCCACGTGAAGGTGGTGAGCGCCGAGGACTACACCGCCTGGGTTACCGAGCGCCAGAAAGCCATGGCCGCCGCCGCCGATGACCCGAACAAGGTCTGGACGCTGGCCGATCTGGTCAAGCGTGGCGAATCCGTCTATGCCGCCAACTGCGCGGCCTGCCACCAGGCCAACGGCAAGGGTGCGGGCCCAATCAAGCCGCTCGATGGTTCGGCCATCGTGAACGACAAGGACCACGGCAAGATGATCAACGTCGTGCTCCAAGGCGCGGCTGGCGGTGCCATGCCTGCGTGGAAACAGCTCTCCGACACCGAGCTGGCCGCCGTGATGACCTACGCCAAGAACAATTGGTCGAACAAGACGGAGCAGATCGTGCAACCGGCCGAAGTACTGGCCGCCCGCAAGTGATCTGTTCATAGAAAAATATTGAGTCTCAAAGGAATCGACCATGAGTGCAGTTCTTGACCACCACGGTGCACACGGCCACGACGACCACCACGACCACCACGACCACCACGCCCCCACGGGCTGGCGCCGCTGGGTCTACGCCACCAACCACAAAGACATCGGCACGCTGTACCTGCTGTTCTCGTTCACCATGTTGATGATCGGTGGCCTGCTGGCCCTGGGCATTCGTGCCGAGTTGTTCCAGCCCGGCCTGCAACTGGTGAACCCCGAGCTGTTCAACCAGCTCACCACCATGCACGGTCTGATCATGGTGTTCGGCGCCATCATGCCGGCCTTCGTGGGTTTCGCGAACTGGATGATCCCGCTGCAGATCGGCGCTTCGGACATGGCCTTCGCGCGGATGAACAACTTCAGCTTCTGGCTGATGATCCCCGCCGCCATCATGCTCGTGGCCTCGTTCTTCATGCCCGGTGGCGCACCCGCTGCCGGCTGGACGCTGTACGCGCCGCTGACGCTGCAGATGGGCCCTTCGATGGACGCCGGCATCTTCGCCATGCACATCCTGGGCGCCTCGTCGATCATGGGCTCGATCAACATCATCGTGACCATCCTGAACATGCGCGCGCCCGGCATGACGCTGATGAAGATGCCGATGTTCTGCTGGACCTGGCTCATCACCGCCTACCTGCTGATCGCCGTGATGCCCGTGCTGGCCGGCGCGATCACCATGACGCTGACCGATCGCCACTTCGGCACCAGCTTCTTCAACCCCGCCGGCGGCGGTGACCCGGTGATGTACCAGCACATCTTCTGGTTCTTCGGCCACCCCGAGGTGTACATCATGATCTTGCCGGCCTTCGGCATCGTGAGCCAGGTCGTGCCCGCCTTCGCGCGCAAGAAGCTGTTCGGCTACGCCTCCATGGTCTACGCCACCGGCTCCATCGCCATCCTGTCCTTCGTCGTGTGGGCCCACCACATGTTCACCACCGGCATGCCGGTGACGGGCCAGTTGTTCTTCATGTACTCGACCATGTTGATCGCCGTGCCCACGGGCGTGAAGATCTTCAACTGGGTTGCGACCATGTGGAAGGGCTCGATGACGTTTGAGACCCCCATGTTGTGGGCCGTCGGCTTCATTTTCGTCTTCACCGTCGGCGGGTTCACCGGCCTGATCCTGTCGGTCGCGCCGATCGACATCCAGATGCAGGACACCTACTACGTGGTGGCCCACTTCCACTACGTGCTGGTGGCCGGTTCGCTGTTCGCCATGTTCTCCGGCATCTATTACTGGCTGCCCAAGTGGACCGGTGTGATGTACAGCGAAACCCGCGGCAAGATCCACTTCTGGTGGTCGATGATCTCGTTCAACATCACCTTCTTCCCGATGCACTTCCTGGGTCTGGCCGGCATGCCCCGCCGCTACGCCGACTACCCGATGCAGTTCGCCGACTTCAACGCCATCGCCTCGATCGGCGCCTTCGGTTTCGGTCTGGCACAGGTGTACTTCTTCCTGGCCGTGATCGTTCCCGCCATGCGTGGCAAGGGTGAGAAGGCGCCGCAGAACCCCTGGGAAGGCGCTGTGGGCCTGGAGTGGGAAGTGGCTTCGCCGGCACCGTTCCACACCTTCGAGAACCCGCCCAAGCTCGACGCCACCGCTACCAAGGTGATTGGCTGAGCCAGCGCGAACACCGATGGGCAACGCCATGACCACGCCTGAACAGAAGAAGAGCAACCGCCGCCTGGGGCTGATCCTGGCGTCAGTGGCGCTCGTGTTCTTCCTGGGCTTCATCGGCAAGCGGTTCCTGTTCGGCCTCTGAGGCCGGCGCAACCCCGCACGGGACTTCATACCTTGGCACTCCGACGCGAAAACCTCAACATGGTGGGCAAGCTCTGCGTGATCGCGCTGGGCATGTTCGCGTTCGGGTATGCGCTGGTGCCGATCTACCGCCACATCTGCGAGGCCCTGGGCATCAACGTGCTGGCGGTGTCCGAGTTGCGTGTGCCGGGTGCCGCGAGCCTGCCCGCGAACACGCAGGTGGACCGCACGCGCACCATCAGCGTGGAGTTCGACACGAATGCGCGCGGACCCTGGCACTTCAAACCGGCCGTGCGCTCGTTGCAGGTGCACCCGGGCGAACTCACCACGGTGATGTACGAGTTCCAGAACATCCAGAACCGCACCATGGCGGCACAGGCGGTGCCGAGCTACGCGCCCAAGCAGGCCGCGGCGCATTTCAACAAGCTGGAGTGTTTCTGCTTCACGCAGTACACACTGCAGCCGGGCGAAAAGAAGGAATGGCCGGTGGCGTTCGTGATCGACCCTCGCCTGTCCAAGGACGTGACCACCATCACCCTGTCCTACACCTTCTTCGAAGTCGGCGGCAAAGTGCCTGCAGCGCCGGACACCGACGCCGCGCCGCAGGCCAGCGCCGTGCCATCCAAGACCACGGGGGACGTATGACTTCCACACCCACAGAGAACCGACGCAAGGGCACCTTCATGGACACGGTCAAGGCCGTGGCTTGGGGCTTCCTGGGCATTCGCCGCAACGCCGACTACCAGAAGGACATCTCCAAACTCAACCCGCTGCACCTGATGGCCGTCGGCGTGGGGATGGCGTTCCTGTTCGTGCTGGTATTGATACTGCTGGTGAACTGGGTTGCCGGCTGAGACACGGCGGCGCAGGACGATTTTTGATTTTTAGACATTAGATACAAGCGAAAGCACAACTGGAGTGAGCATGTCAGCAGCAACCCACGGCACGACGCCCTACTACTTCGTTCCCGGTCCCTCGCGCCACCCGGTGATGGCGGCCATTGGCCTCTTCTTCGTCATTCTGGGCGCGGGTCAGTGGGTCAACGGCCACGGCTGGGGTGCGTACTCGCTGGCCTTCGGCCTGGTGTTCTGGCTGTTCGTGCTGTTCCAATGGTTCAGCGACGCGGTGCACGAAAGCGAAACCGGCATGTACGGCCGCAAGATCGACCTCTCGTTCCGTTGGAGCATGAGCTGGTTCATCTTCTCGGAAGTGATGTTCTTCGGCGCCTTCTTCACCGCGCTGTGGTGGACGCGCACGCACTCGGTGCCGGCGCTGGGCAGTCTGGACAACTCGCTGATCTGGCCGAACTTCTCTGCCGTATGGCCCAGCGTGCAGGCTGGCGCCACGGCTTCGCCGGGCGGCATTGTCGATCCCTTCCAGACCATGGGCCCGTTCTGGCTGCCCACGATCAACACCGCGCTGCTGCTCACCTCGGGTGTGACGCTGACCATCGCGCACCATGCGCTGCAGGTCGGTAACCGCGGCAAGACCATCGCCTTCATGTGGATGACGGTGCTGCTGGGCATCATCTTCCTGTGCGTGCAGGGCTATGAATACGCCCACGCCTACGCCGATCTGAACCTCAAGCTCTCGTCGGGCGTGTTCGGCTCCACCTTCTTCATGCTGACCGGCTTCCACGGTTTTCACGTGCTGGTGGGCATGCTGATGCTGCTGTTCATCACGCTGCGGCTGCAGAAAGGCCACTTCACCGCCGAGCGCCACTTCGGCTTCGAAGGCGCTGCCTGGTACTGGCACTTCGTGGACGTGGTGTGGCTGGGTCTGTACATCCTGGTCTACTGGATGTAATGGGTCATGGTGGTCGATCCACCTTGCTCGGCCCCTCACAAAGAAAAAGCGCCGAGAGGCGCTTTTTTGTTGACGGGAACCGGGCAGGCTAACCGCGCAGCGGCAACCCCGTGGGCTGGATCCAGCCCATGCGGTAGCTGACGAGCACCACCACGAAGAGCAGGATGGAAAACCCCACTCGAAACGCCAACGCCCGCGCCATGTGGTTTTTGCGCGGCGTGCCGTCTTCGTTGGTTTCGCTGCCCCCGCGCATCATGTACACCAGGGCGGTGGCGAGGCTTCCAAGGATGGCAATGAATGCCGCGATGACCAAGTACTTCATGCGCGCAATTATCCGCTTCCAGGGCAAGGCCCCAGGACGGGCATGGGCCTGTGGCAGGGGCATGGCAGCGAGGAGGGGCGTCCAGTGAATCCGCAGCGCAGCGCCTGGCGTTTCTGGGTCGTCACGGTGGCCACCGTGGTGACGATGGCGGCCACCGCTTCCCTGGGTCTGTGGCAACTCGATCGCGCGAAGCAGAAGCTGGCGCTGCAGGCGCAGATCGACGAGCGGGCGGCCTTGCCGGCCTGGAGCACCCAGCAACTGCTGGCTGCGGCCGATCCGCAGACCGGCGTGTACCGTCCGGTGCGCCTGGTGGGCACGTGGATGCCCGGCCACAACGTCTTTCTCGACAACCGCCAGATGAGCGCCCGGGTGGGCTTTTTCGTGCTGACCCCGCTGCGGCTGGAAGGCAGCGAGCGCGTGGTGCTGGTGCAGCGCGGTTGGGTGCCGCGCGATTTCAATGACCGCTCGCGGGTGCCCGATGTGCCCACCTCCAACGGCCGCGTCGAGCTCGAAGGGCGATTGGCCCCCCCGCCCGCCAAGCTATACCAACTGGGCGACGATGCGACGGGACCGATCCGGCAAAATGTCGACCTCGCGGCCTACGCTCAGGAAACCGGCCTGTCCCTGCTGGGCGTGTCCGTCCTGCAGACAGGTGGGACGGCCCCTGATGGCCTGTTGCGCGAATGGCCCCGCTTCGCGGTCGACGTGAGCAAGCACCACGGTTACGCCTTCCAGTGGTTTGCGCTCTGTGCCCTTGCGGGCGCGCTCTATCTCTGGTTCCAAATCCTCTCTCCCCGCCGAAAGCGCAGACTCCATGGCACAGACGCCCGATGAACCCCTGACACTGACCGTGCACAGCCTGCCGCAGCTCGATCGCGCCAGCGCCGATGCGGCCGCCGCCACGCGCAAGGGTCGCTGGAAGATGCTGGGCCTGATGCTGGTGTGCGCCGCGCCGGTCATTGCGTCGTACTTCATGTATTACGTGGTGCGCCCACAGGGTCGCACCAACTATGGCGAGTTGATCGACCCACAGCGCCCGTTGCCGAACTGGACGGGCATCGACACCCAGGGCCGCGCCGTGCCGTTGGACGCGTTGAAGAAACAATGGTTGCTCGTGAGCGTGTCCGACGGTGCCTGCAACGAGGCCTGCGTGCAGCGCCTGTACCTGCAACGCCAGCTGCGCGAGATGCTGGGGCGCGAAAAGGACCGGTTGGACTGGGTCTGGCTGCGCACGGGCGATGCGGCCCTGCCCGCGTCCTTGCAGCAGGCCACGGTGGCCGCGCAGGTGCTCAAAGTCGACGCGCCGGCGCTGGCCACCTGGCTGCAGCCCGCGCCGGGTCAGAACATCGAAGACCACTTGTATGTGGTCGATCCCTTGGGCAACTGGATGATGCGTTTCCCCGCCAACCTCGATCCGGCGCAGGCCAAGCGCGATCTGGACCGCTTGCTGCGCGCCTCGTCCTCCTGGGACAAAGAGGGCAGGGACGCGAACTGACATGGACACGCAGCCGCTCTACGACCTCACCCCCATCGCGCGCATGATGTTTCTGGGCGTGGTGATCGCGCTCGGCCCACTGGCGTGGGTGTGGGTGCGCAACCGCCATGCGCCGCCCGCGCAGCGCCTTCGGGTGCTGACCCTGGTCACGCTGTTCCTGACCTTCGACCTGGTGCTGTTCGGCGCCTTCACCCGCCTGACCGATTCCGGCCTGGGCTGCCCCGATTGGCCGGGCTGTTATGGCAGTGTGAGCCCGGTGGGTGCGAGCAGTGCGATCGCGGCCGCGCAGGAATCCATGCCGCACGGCCCCGTGACCTTCTCCAAGGCCTGGATCGAAATGATCCACCGCTACCTGGCCACGGCGGTGGGCGTGCTGATTCTGGTGCTCTCCCTCGTGAGCTTGGTCGAGCGCAAGCGCTTGAGCGTGTCGTACGTGTGGCCCTTGTTCACGCTGGTGTGGGTGTGTCTGCAGGGCGCTTTCGGCGCGCTCACTGTGACCATGAAGCTGTTCCCGGCCATCGTCACCCTGCACCTGCTCGGTGGCCTGGTGTTGTTGGCGCTGCTGCGCGCGCAAGCCACGGCCTATGCGCTGGCCGAGCCCGGCCACTGCGCCCCGGTGGGCCTGCCCGGCCGGTTGCGCTGGGCGCTGCTGGGCGTGTATGTATTGCTGTGGCTGCAGATCGCGCTCGGCGGCTGGGTCAGCACCAACTACGCGGTGTTGGCCTGCAGCGAGTTCCCGACCTGCCAGGGCAGCTGGTGGCCCGAGATGCATCTGCGCGAAGGTTTCACCCTCTGGCGCGAGCTGGGCTTGAACCACCTGGGCGAAGCCATCGCCTTTCCCGCGCTCACCGCGATCCACTACGTGCACCGGCTTGCGGCCTATGGCGTGCTGGCCGCCCTGTTGTGGCTGGCCTGGCGGCTGTGGCGGGTGGACGGCATGCGCGCCACCGCGCGCGGGCTGCTGCTGCTGGCCGTGTGGCAGTTCGCCAGCGGCCTGACCAATGTGGTGCTCGACTGGCCGCTGCTCGCCGCCGTGGGCCACACGGGTGGTGCCGCCGCGCTGGTGATCGTGCTTACCGGCGCGCTCGCCGGCACGCGCCGCGCGAGCGCGCACCACCCCGCATCGACACTTTCTCCTACGCCCTTCTCCACGCCCCTTCGATGAGTTCCGCACCCACCCCATCTGTTGCCGTGGCCCTGCCTTCGGTCTGGCGCCAGTACCACGCGCTCACCAAGCCGCGCGTGATCCAGCTCATCGTGTTCTGCGCGCTGATCGGCATGGTGCTGGCCGTGCCCGGCCTGCCCACCTGGGAGCAGGTGAGGCTGGCGGCCATCGCCTGCTTCGGCATCTGGCTCGTGGCCGGTGCGGCGGCGGCGTTCAACTGCGTGGTCGAGCAGCGCATCGACGCCAAGATGAAGCGCACCGCCTGGCGGCCGACCGCCAAGGGCGAACTCACCAACGCCCACACGCTCACGTTCTCCGCCGCGCTGTGCGCGGGCGGGTCGGCCGTGCTGTACTTCCTCGTCAACCCCCTGACCATGTGGCTGACCTTCGCCACCTTCGTCGGTTATGCGGTGGTCTACACCGTGATCCTCAAGCCGCTCACGCCGCAGAACATCGTGATCGGCGGTGCGTCGGGCGCCATGCCGCCGGTGCTGGGCTGGGCCGCCATGACCGGTACGGTCGCCCCGGAAGCGCTGATCCTGTTCCTCATCATCTTCCTCTGGACACCGCCGCACTTCTGGGCACTGGCGCTCTACCGCGTCGAGGACTACCGCAAATCGGGCCTGCCGATGCTGCCGGTCACGCACGGCTCCGAGTTCACGCGCCTGCAGATCCTGCTCTACACCTTCGTGCTGTTCGCGGCCTGCCTCATGCCTTTCGTGATGCGCATGAGCGGCTGGATCTACCTGGTGGTGGCTGTCGTGTTGAGCATCGGCTTCTGCGCCTATGCCTTCGCGCTGTGGCGCAACTACTCCGATGCGCTCGCGCGCAAGACCTTCCGTTTTTCCCTGATCCACCTCGCGGCCCTGTTTGCCGCCCTGCTGGTCGACCACTATGTCTGAAGACCTCATGAACCGCCGACAACTTCTCGCCCTGGGCCTGGGCACGCTGGGCCTGGCCGCCTGTACCGACAAGGCCGATGCGCCGGCCGCGTTCGCCGGCATCGACATCACCGGTGCCGACTACGCCACCGGCTTCTCGCTCACCGACCACAACGGCCAGCCCCGCACCCTGGCCGACTTCAAGGGCAAGGCGGTCGTGATGTTCTTCGGCTTCACGCAGTGCCCGGACGTGTGCCCCACGTCCATGAGCGAACTGGCCGAAGCCAAGCGCCTGCTCGGCCCCGACGGCGAGCGCCTGCAAGGCCTGTTCGTCAGTGTCGATCCCGAGCGCGACACCCCCGAGGTGATGAAGCAATACGTGGGCAATTTCGACCCCAGCTTCCTCGCCTTGTACGCGGCACCCGACGCGCTGCCCGCGCTGGCCAAGAGCTACAAGATGTACTACAAGAAGGTCGACGGTCCTACGCCCACCAGCTACACCATGGACCACTCGGCCGGCAGCTACGTCTACGACCCGCAAGGCCGCATCCGTCTGTACCACCGCTACGGCAGTGGCGCGGCGGCGCTGGCTGGGGACGTGAAGAAACTGCTCGACGGCGCGTGATTTGAAACACCCCCCTGCGCCGCTGACGCGGCTTCCCCCCTCTCTGGCGCGCCTTCGGCGCTTGGAGGGGGGACAGCATCTTGGGCCGGCGCAGCCGTCCCTCGTTGCCTCTGGACGAAGATACTTCTCGCGTTGCGTGTCTTGCTCCCTCGCCCCTCTGGGGAGAGGGTTGGGGTGAGGGGCACGCTCGCCGGAGACATGCAAAGCTGCCATGCCGCTGCGCGCATGGCCCAGCTTCTTTTCTCCGTAGCGCACCTTCGGCGCTTGGAGGGGGGACGGCATCTTGGGCCGGCGCCGTCCCTTGGTGTCTCTGGATACAGGCACGTGCTCCGGGTGGATTGCATTTGCCCCCCGCGTTGCGCGGTAAAAATAAGGCCGCTCTAAGCGAAATCCCGCATCATGCAGACGGGGTGCCCCGTCGGGGCATTCGACAACCACGGATCTGGAGAACGCGCATCCATGAGACTGCTGCTGGTCGAAGACGACACCATGATCGGCGAGGCCGTGCTGGACCTGCTGCGCGCCGAGCACTACGCGGTTGACTGGGTGCGCGACGGCGAGATGGCCGCGACCGCCGCACAAGCGGAAAGCTACGACCTCATCCTGCTCGATCTGGGCCTGCCGCGCCGCGACGGGCTGGAGGTGTTGCGCGAACTGCGCGCCCGCAAGAACCGCGTGCCTGTGCTCATTGCCACCGCCCGCGACTCGGTACAGCAGCGCGTGCAAGGCCTGGACGCGGGCGCGGACGACTACATCCTCAAACCCTACGACCTCGACGAACTGCTCGCGCGCATCCGTGCCCTGTTGCGCCGCGCCGCTGGCCGTGCCGAGCCGGTGTACGAACACATGGGCGTGAGCATCAACACCGCCACGCGCGAGGTGACCCTGCAGGGCGAACCCGTGGTGCTCTCGGCGCGCGAGTGGGCCGTGCTCGAGCCGCTGATCGCGCGCCCGGGGCGCGTGCTCTCACGCGCACAACTCGAAGAAAAGCTTTATGGCTGGAAAGACGACGTGAGCAGCAACGCGGTGGAGGTGTACATCCACGGCGTGCGCAAGAAGCTGGGCGCCGGACTGATCCAGAACGTGCGCGGCGTCGGTTACATGATCCCCAAGGCATGAGGCTTGTGCGCGTGTTCGCCATCCATTCGCTGCGCGCACGCCTGATCGGCCTGCTGCTGCTGGCCATCGTGCTCGCGGCCGGTCTGCAGGCGGCTGTGGTGTACCGGCAGGCGAGGGCGGAGGCCGACGGCATCTTCGACTACCACATGGAGCAGATGGCACAAGCCCTGCGCGCGGGCGTCGTGCCGCCGGGCAGGCCTTCGCCCCTGGACGAACCGGGCCTGCCTGCCGATGCGTTCGATTTCTTCGTACAGGTCTGGACCAGCGACGGCCTGCGTGTGTTCCAGTCCGGCACGCGCGCCGACCTGCCGCAGCGTGCGGTGCTGGGCTTCTCCAACATCGAAGTCGACGGCAGACCCTACCGCGTGTTCTCGATGCAATCGCGCACGCAAGTGGTTCAGGTGGCGCAGGACATGCGTCCGCGCCAGATCATGGCGCGCGCGCTTGCCTGGCGCACCGTGCTGCCGATCGCCTGGATGGCGCCCTTGCTCATGCTGGTGGCCTGGGCGGTGGTGAGCATGTCGCTGGCGCCGGTGGCGCGCGTGCGGCGCCAGGTGGCCGCGCGCGAGGCCGACGAACTCGGCGAGGTGAGCGAGGCGGGCTTGCCCGACGAGATCCAGCCACTCGTGCACGAACTCAACTTGCTGTTCGCACGCGTGCGCCAGGCCTTCGATGCGCAGAAGAACTTCGTGGCCGAAGCCGCGCACGAACTGCGCACACCCTTGGCCGCGTTGCGTCTGCAGGCGCAAGGGCTGCAGCGCGCGCGCGACGACGACACGCGCCAGGTGGCGGTGGAGCGCCTGCTCGCCGGCATCGACCGGGCCACGCACCTGGTGGAGCAGTTGCTCATGCTCGCCCGCCAGCAGGCGCAACCCTCCAGCGGCGAGCCCGCGCAGGCCGTCTCGCTGGCCGAACTCGCGGCGCAGGTGATCGCCGACGCGGTGCCGCGCGCCAACGCGCGCCACATCGACCTCGGCCTGGGCCAAGCCGATGCGGGACAGGTGCTGGGCCACGCCGAACCCCTGCGCATCCTGCTCGGCAACCTGGTGGACAACGCGCTCAAGTACACGCCCGAAGGCGGCACGGTGGACGTGTCGGTGCGGCGCGAAGCCGATCGGCTCCTGCTCTGCGTGGAAGACAGCGGGCCCGGCATTCCCGACGCCGACCGTGCCCGCGTGCTCGACCGCTTCTACCGCCTGCCCGGATCACCCGCCAACGGCAGCGGACTGGGCCTGGCCATTGCCAACGCCATCGCGCAGCTGCACGGAAGCCGGCTCGAACTGGACCGCTCACCGCGCCTGGGTGGCCTGCGCATCGGGCTGCGCCTGCCGCTCGATCGGCCCGCAGCCTAAGAATCCTCTAACTCTGAGGGCCCATATTCGAGGACATGTTCAACCTGTCCTTGCTGAAGGAGCTCTCATGAAAACCTTGTCTCTAACCGCGACGCGCCTGGTGCTGTCCCTGGCGGCCGCAGGCATCGTCGGTGGCGCCAGCGTCGGGCTGGTGAGCGGGACCCACGCCAACGCGGCGGCCAATGCGAACGCGCCGGTGGCCACGCAGTCCACGCCCCTGTACGCTGCGGGCTTGCCCGACTTCTCCCAGATCGCGCAGCGCCACGGCGCGGCCGTGGTCAACATCAGCGTCATCGGCAAAGCCGGCGACGACGAACAGCAACAAGCCTCCAACCAGATCCCGGGCATCGACCCGAACGACCCGTTCTTCGAGTTCTTCAAACGTTTCCAGGGACCGGGCGCACAAGGTGGTCGCCAAGCGCCCACGCGTGGCCAGGGCTCGGGCTTCATCATCAGCGCCGACGGTCTGGTGCTGACCAACGCCCACGTGGTGCGCAACGCGCAGCGCGTCACCGTCAAGCTCACCGACCGGCGCGAGTTCGTGGCCAAGGTGCTGGGCTCGGACCCGAAGACCGACGTGGCGGTGCTGCGCATCGACGCCAAGGACCTGCCCGTGGTACCGCTGGGCAACACCAAGGACCTCAAGGTGGGCGAATGGGTGCTGGCCATCGGCTCGCCCTTCGGTTTCGAGAACAGCGTGACCGCCGGCGTGGTCAGCGCCAAGGGGCGCTCCTTGCCGGACGACAGCTTCGTGCCCTTCATCCAGACCGACGTGGCGGTGAACCCCGGCAACTCCGGTGGCCCGCTGTTCAATGCGCGCGGCGAAGTGGTGGGCATCAACTCGCAGATCTACAGCCATACCGGCGGCTACCAGGGCCTGTCGTTCGCGATCCCGATGGAAACGGTGTTGAAGGTGAAGGACCAGATCGTCGCCACCGGCAAGGCCAGCCATGCGCGCCTGGGCGTGTCCGTGCAGGAGGTGAACCAGACCTTGGCCGAATCGTTCAAGCTCGACAAAGCCGCGGGTGCCCTGGTCTCCAGCGTGGAGCCCGGTGGCCCCGCCGACAAGGCGGGCTTGAAAGTGGGTGACGTGATTCGCGAAGTGAACGACCAGGCCATCGTGGGCTCGGGCGATCTGCCCGCGTACATCGGCCAGTCCTTGCCCGGCGACAAGGTCAAGCTGACCGTGTGGCGCCAAGGCAAGGACGTGACCCTGAACGCGCAACTGGGCGATGCCAGCGCCAAGACCCCGGTGGCGGCCAAGGGCCAGAAGGGCGCCGATCAAGGCCGCCTTGGCTTGGCGTTGCGACCGCTTGCGCCGCAGGAGCAGCGCGCGGTCGGCGTGGAGGGCGGTCTGCTGGTCGAGGACGCGCAGGGCCCGGCCGCGCTGGCGGGCGTGCAGCAGGGCGACGTGCTGCTCGCCGTCAATGGCCAGAAGGTGCAGAGCGTCGAGCAGGTGCGCGCGATGCTGGGCAAGGACCGGCAATCGCTGGCGCTGCTGATCCAGCGCGATGGCGACCGCATCTTCGTGCCGGTGCGCCTGGGTTGAGGCCGTACCCCGCCAGATACACAAAAGCCCCGCTCAGCGGGGCTTTTGCATGGAGCGGGCGTGGCAGGTGGACTCAGTCGACCTTCGCACCACTCAGTTTCACCAGGCGCTCGTACTTCGCGCGCTCGCGCTTCATGAACGCGTCGAACTGCTCCGGGGTGTTCGGCGCGGGCTCGGCGAACAACGCGGCAAAGCGCGTCTTCACCTCGGCCGACTTCAGCGCATCGGCGAACGCGGTGTTGAGCTTGCGCACCACGTCGGCCGGCGTGCCGGCCGGCGCGACCAGGCCCCACCAGGTGTCGATCTCGAAGCCGGGCAGGGTGGCGGCCACGGTGGGCACGTCGGGCATCGCGCTGCTGCGCTGCGCGGTGGTGACCGCCAGGGCCTTGAGCTTGCCCGAGCGGATGTTGGTCGCGGCGGTGGCGAGGTTGTCGATGTTGAAGTCGACCTGGCCCGAGAGCAGGCCCAGCTGCGCGGGGTTGCCGCCGTTGTAGGGGATGTGCACGGCGAAGATGCCGGCCTGGTTCTTCAGCAGCTCGCCCGCGAGATGGCCCGCGCTGCCGTTGCCGCCCGAGCCGTAGTTCAGCTTGCCGGGGTTGGCCTTGCCGTAGGCGATCAGGTCGGCCACGGATTGGATCTTCAGGCGCGCGGCGGTCTCGGCGTTCATCACCAGCACGTTGGGCACGCTGAGCATCTGCGTGATGCCGGCGAAATCCTTCGCCGGGTCGTAGGGCAACTGCTTGAACAGCCAGGGGTTGATGCCGTGCGAGGCGGTGGTAGCCACACCCAGCGTGAGCCCGTCGGCGGGTGCCTTGGCCACCGCGCTCATGCCGATGTTGCCGCCCGCGCCGGGCCGGTTCTCCACGATCACCGTGCCCAGCGATCCCTTGACCGCATCGGCGAGGATGCGCGCGGTCACGTCGATCGGGCCACCCGCGGCGAAGGGCACCACGATGCGCGTGGTGTTGTTCGCTTGCGCCAGGGCGAGGCCGGGCAGGGCGACGCTGGCGGAAGCGAGCGCGGTGCGGGTGATGAGTTGGCGGCGGTTCAGCATGTCGTTGTCTCCGATGGGGTGAAATCAAAACCAGAAGTGCCGCGGCACCGCCCTTCGACAAGCTCAGGACGGGCCGCAGGCGCTGCCCCCCTTGAGGGGGACGCGCGCAGCGCGGCGGGGGTGTCAGTCCAGTTTATCGGCGGCGCTGGTGAACGAATCGGCGAAGAAGGCTTCGTCGGGCAGTCCGGCCTGGGCCACGTAGTCGCGGTGCGCCGACTCGACCACGATGGGCGCGCCACAGGCGTACACCTCGTGGCCCGAGAGGTCGGGGAAGTCCTGCAGCACGGCCTTGTGCACGAAGCCGGTGCGACCGGTCCAGGCGTCTTCGGGCAGCGCGTCGGAGACCACCGGCACGTAGCGCAGGCTCGGCATCTCGGCCAGGCGGGCCTCGATCCAGGCGCTCTGGTACAGGTCTGCCGGGCGGCGGCCGCCCCAGTAGACGGTGGCGGGGCGCGTGATGCCTTTGTGCTGCATGTGCTCGATCACCGCCTTGATCGGCGCAAAGCCGGTGCCCGAGGCCAGGAAGATGATGGGCTTGTCGCTGTCCTCGCGCAGGAAGAAGCTGCCGTAAGGCCCTTCGATGCGAAGGATGTCGCGCTCCTTCATCGCACCGAACACGTGGTCGGTGAACTTGCCACCGGGCATGTGGCGCAGGTGCAGCTCCAGGCCCGGTTGCACGGCTTGCGTGTGCGGCGCATTCGCCATGGAGTAGCTGCGGCGGTCGCCATCGCGCAGCAGGAATTCGACGTACTGGCCGGCGTGGTACTGGAAGGCGTCGCTGGCGGGCAGTTGCAGGCGCAGCACGATCACGTCGTGCGACGCGCGCTCCAGCGTATTCACGCGCACCGGCATCTTCTTGATCGGGAATGCGCCGGCCTCGGTGACCTGGCGCGATTCGAGCACCACGTCGCTGTGCGCGACGCCGCAGCAGGTCAGCACATAGCCGGCGGCTTCTTCCTCGGCGCTCAGCGCCTTGGGTTGGTGGTGGCCGTGCGTGACGCTGCCCGACACCAACTTGCATTTGCAGGAACCGCAGGCCCCGTCCTTGCAGCCATAGGGCAGGCCGATGCCCTGGCGGATGCCGGCTGCGAGCATGGACTCTTCGGGTTCGGTGGTGAAGGTGCGCCCACTGGGCTCGACGGTGATCGTGAATGTCATACTGGCGGGCTGAAAAAATGGAAAGGCCGGCGGCGGCGAGGCGCTCGCAGCAACCGGCCATTGTCTCAAATTCGGATTTCTCATGAGCCTTCTCGGCGCTTTGCCTGCGCGCTTCCGGCGTGAACGGGTCCTGATCGTGGGTTGTGGTGATGTCGGCCAGCGCGCCGCCCATGTCCTGGGGGGTGGTCGGCGCGTGCGCCTGCTGGCGCTGACCTCCAGCCCCGCGCGCGTGCCCGCCATGCGCGCGCTGGGCATCACCCCGTTGCAAGGCGACCTGGACGACGCGCGCAGCCTGCGCCGCCTGGCCGGCCTGGCCACCCGCGTGTTGCATCTGGCGCCGCCCCCCTCGGGCGAACAGGCCGACTGGCGGCTCGACCCGCGCACCCGTGCGCTGGGACAGGCGCTGTTGCAGCGGTCCTTGCCCAGCGCGCTGGTGTATGGCTCCACCACGGGGGTCTATGGCGATCGCCAAGGCCGCTGGACCAGCGAAGCCACGCCCGCGCAGCCGCTCACGCCCCGCGCCTGGCGCCGGGTTGATGCCGAGGCGGCGGTGCACTGGGTGGGCCGCGCCACCGGCGTGCGCACCACGGCCCTGCGCATCCCGGGTATCTACGCGCCCGATCGCGAGGGTGGCACGCCGCGCGCGCGGCTGGAGCGCGGCACACCCGTGCTGCGCGCCGAGGACGACGTGTACACCAACCACATCCACGCCGACGACCTGGCGCGCGCCTGTGTGCTCGCGCTCTGGCGGGGGCGGCCGCAGCGCAATGTGAACGTGGTGGACGACACCGAGCTCAAGATGGGCGACTACTTCGACCTCGCGGCCGATCTCTATGGCCTGCCCCGTCCGCAGCGCGTGGCACGCGATGCCGCGGGTGACCAGTTGCCGCTGGTGCTGCTGAGTTTCATGAGCGAGTCGCGGCGCTTGAGTAACCAACGCATGAAAGACGAACTGCGCTTGCGTTTGCGCTATCCGACGGTGGCGCAGGGCCTGGTGGCGTCGGGCGGGGCTTGAAGGGCAAGTGCCCTGGAGCTCGTGCCGGTGCTTTCGCGCGTGTCGCCCACCGCGATGCGACGCGGGAAGAATTTCATGCGCCAGATGGTTGGCATGACGGTCGATCAAGGTCTATCGTGTGTCGAGGGGCAGGTCCCTTTGCTCGCGCTGTCGGAAGACGCCAAAGAAGGGTTTGACGCATTCAACAACAAGCGACGACCTGTCTTCGCCGGTCGTTGATCTCCAGAAACGAAGGGCTGTTTCCATGTCCGACAAAGTCGTCCTTACCTGCGCCCTCACCGGCGTGCTCACCGATCCACATCAACATGGCGTGCCCGTCACGCCAGCGCAAATGGCCGCAGAAGCCAAGGCCGCCTGGAACGAGGGCGCCACGGTGATGCACATCCATATCCGGCAGCAAGCGCCGGGCAAGGGCCACCTGCCGAGTTGGGACCCCGTGGTATCGAAGGACATCCAAGACGCGATTCGCGAGGCTTGCCCCGGGGTCATCATCAACCACACGACTGGCGTGGTGGGCCCGGACTATGGTGGCGCGTTGGCGTGCATCCGACAGACCCGTCCGGAGATGGCTGCGTGCAATGCGGGGTCGTTGAACTACCTCAAGGTCAAATCGGATGGCACCTGGGCCTGGCCCCCGATGATGTTCGACAACGCCCCCGCGAAGGTGAAGGACTTCATCGACGCGATGGCCTCCGTGGGATGCTTGCCCGAGTTCGAGTGCTTCGATGTGGGCATCGTCCGATGTGTCGACATGTACCGCCAGGTGGGCATGTACGACGGGCCACTGGAATACAACTTCGTGATGGGCGTGTCTTCGGGCATGCCGGCCGATCCCGACCTGCTGCCCATCCTGACCAGGCTCGCCGTGGCTGACGCGAACTGGCAGGTCACGGCCATCGGGCGCCAGGAGATCTGGCCCCTGCATCGTCGATGCGCGGAGATGGGTGGCCATCTGCGCTCGGGACTGGAAGACACTTTCTATTTGCCCGATGGCGCAAAGGCAACGTCGAACGGCCAACTGATCGCCCAGTTGGCCCTGTACGCACGCGATGCGGGCCGACAGGTCGCCAATGCGGACGAGGCCCGCCAGCTACTGCACCTTTAAGCCGCAACCTCGAGGCAGGGCACGCGGTGGTCGAGCCGTTTGCTCAGTATGGAAAAACCGAATAGCTGGATAACGCATCGGTCTTGGTCTTGTCGAGGCGATCTCGTTACGATGGCCCGCGCGCCATTGCAAGGGGACATCAGAACGTGCTGGCATTCGATGCAGCCATGGGCAGAGCCTTCAACAAGGAGACCTCCGTGTCGTGGAATTCAATTTGCGGCCGTGTTGCGGCTTGCGCGCTGCTGGGCATGGTCGCCCTGTGGATGGGGCAGGCGCATGCCCAGGACTTTCCCAGCCGACCCATCAAGATCCTGATCGGATTTGCCCCCGGCGGCGGTTCGGATCTGATCGCTCGCCTCTACGCACAACACCTTCGCCAGGAACTCAATACGCCTGTGATCGTGGAGAACAAGGCGGGTGCCTCGGAGCTGCAAGCGGTGCGCGCATTGATCGCGTCGCCACCCGACGGCTACACGCTGTGGCTGGCCGCGGGCGGGGCGCTCTCGATCGGCCCTGGCATACGCAAGGACCTGCCCTATGAGCCACTGACGAGTCTGAGCCACGTGGCCATGGTCGCCACGGCACCGGGTGTGTTCTACGTGAACCCTGCACTGCCGGTGCGATCCGTCAGCGACTTCGTGGCCTACGCCCAAGCGAACCCAGGCAAGGTCAACTTCTCGTCGTCCGGCGTGGGGTCCGGCAGCCACTTGCAAGTCGAGTACTTCATGCAGGGCGCAGGCATCAAGATGACCCACATCCCGTACAAGTCGTCACCCGAAGCTGCGCAGTCGGTGGTCTCGGGCGAAGTCCAGTTTGGCTTGGCGCCTGCGCAGACCGCCATTCCACTGGCCAACGACGGGCGCGTGCGCGCCATTGCCGTGACCAACACCCGCCGGCTGCCGGCCTTGCCCAATGTGCCCACCATGGCCGAGGCCGGCTCCAACGCTGCCCTGAAAAGCATGGACGGCTTCAGCTACTACGCCTTGGTCGGTCCGGCGAACATGCCGTCAGCGGTCATCCAGAAGATCAACCAGGCGTTCAACAAGGTGGGGGCGATGCCCGAAGTGGTCGAACACATGCGTGACCGGTTTTCCGTCGAGCCGGTGACGACCACACCTGCCGCCTTTCGCGAGTACCTGGAAAAGGACCTGATGAAATGGAAGGAAGTGGGCAAGACCGTCAAGATCGACGGTTGATGCCGACCAAGCGCTGTGTCCTTTCCGGCGCGTGCCTGAATCCAGAGGCATCAAGGGTCCGGCTTGTATGGTTGAGGTGTTGGGGTGGAGGGCCTGGAAGTACGGCTATCGGCTTGGACCGACTGGCGGAGATTGCCCCCACCCCGCCTTTCAGCGTCGATAAGGAACTGAGCGGCACCCAGTAGCGCCGATCTTGAAGCAAGCTAACGCGGCTGGCGGGAATTTCCACCCCAACACTTGCCATTCTTTCTCGCAGGAGGTTGCCATGCAAGAAGTCCATGTGTTCATCGGGGTAGATGTGGCCAAGGCCGAACTCGTCGTCGCCACGGCCTCCCAACCAGGATGCCGCAGCATCGCCAACGAGGTCGGCGCCATCAGCGCCTGGCTGCGTGAGCTACCAGACAACACCCTTGTGGCCATGGAGTCCACCGGGCGCTACCACCAACTGCTCGCCACCCTGGCACACGCAGCGGGTCTGCAGGTGTTCGTGCTCAACGCCCGCGATGTGTTCTTCTACGCCCGCGCCCTGGGCGCTCGGGCCAAGACCGATCGGCTCGATGCCCATGTGATCGCCCGTTACCTTCTTGAACATCATGAGCACCTGCACCCCTGGCAGGCTTGCTGCCCCGCGCTCGCTCAGGTCAACACCCTGCTCGCGCAGCGTTGGACGGTAGTGACCAAACGCACCGCGCTGCACCAGTCGCTACAGGGCTGTGATGCAGCCATCGCTGCCGAGCTAGGGGCCCTGGATGCGGCCTTCGCCACGCTGCTCAAGGCCATGGATGCGCGCATCGCAGCACTGTTCGCAAAGGATGCCCGCTTGGCAGAGCAACGGGCTTTACTGCAAAGCATCGTGGGCGTGGGCGCGCAAAGCAGTGCATTGCTGGCCAGCGTGCTGGCCCAGCTGGACTTTGCCAGCGCCGATGCCTTGGTGGCCTACAGTGGGCTGGACCCGCGTGCCTGTGATTCGGGCCGCAGTCGAGGCCACCGAAGGCTCTCAAAACGCGGACAACCGGCTCTACGACGCCAGATGTACCTCGCCGCCATGTCGGCCTGCCACACCAAGACATTTGAAGCCACGTACAAGGCTTTGCGCCAGCGCGGCCTGAAGACCACCGAAGCCCTCGTTGTACTGGCTCGCAAGCTCCTGCGTATCGCCTTTGCCGTCTGGCGCTCTGGCAAACCATTCGAGCCTCAGCGATATGCACCCAGCGCTTGACTTCTATCCATAGAACCTCCGTCGGTCCGAGATACCGCCCCCCTTTCCGGCGCGCGTGCCTGAATCCAGAGGCATCGAGGGACGGCTGCGCCGGCCCGAGATGCCGTCCCCCCTCCAAGCGCCGAAGGCGCGCCAGAGAGGGGGGAAGCCGCGTTAGCGGCGCAGGGGGGTGTTCCAGTTCACTCCTCGAACTTGATGCCAGTCTTGCGCACGATATCGGAGAAGGTCGCCTGTGCGGTCACCAGGCGTTTGTGCGTGCCTTCTGGAGCGTCGTACAGCGGACGTTGGTTGACCTTCGCGAGCATCGCCTTGGTCTCGGGCATCTGGATGGCACGCTTGATCGTGCTGCTCAGCTTGTCCACGATGGCGGCGGGCATGTCGGGCGGGCCCAGCACCATGAGGGTGGTGCCAAACACTTCGAAGCCTGCGAGACCATGCTGCGCGAAGGTGGGCACGGACGTCTCGCCCGGTGGCTGGCTGGTGTAGGCCAACAAACGCAGTTTGCCCGCGTCGATCTGCGGCTGCAGCACGGTCTTGGTGCTGATCATCATCTGCACACGCCCCGCAATGAGATCGACGAGCGCGGGACCCGAGCCTTTGAACGGTACGGACATGATGTTCAGGCCGGCGGCGTGCTTGAACAGCTCCGTGCCCATGTGATCCGCCGTGCCCGCGCCCGTGACGCCGGCGCTGACCTTCTGCGGGTTGGCGCGCGCGTAGGCCAAGAACGCGGGCAAGGTCTCGGCAGGCACGGACGCATGCACCGCCAGCACCCAGTCGCCATGCGACACCGTCGCCACGGGTGTGAACCCTTTGATGGGGTCGTAGCCGCGTGGCGCCTGCATGGTGTGCAGGACCTGTGTCGTCGGCGAGTTGATCACGAGGAGGTAGCCATCGGGCTCGGCCCGGTGGACGGCGGTCGAGGCGATAGAGGTGTTGCCGCCCGGGCGGTTCACGACCACCACCGGTTGTCCCAGCAGAGGTGGCAGTTGCGCGGCCAGTGCGCGGGCGATGGGATCCAGCGCTCCGCCCGGCGGATATGGCACGAGCAAGGTGATTGGGCGGCTGGGCCAGTCGGACTGCGCGAAGGCCCATGGGAAGGTGGCGAGCGACGCCGACAGGGCCGCGGACCTTTTGAGGAATTCGCGTCTCATGCGGCCCTCCTCTCCAGCGGGTCGGAGGCCGGCACGCCAGGCGAGGTGCGTAGGCCCCAGAGGGCGCGGGCTTCGGCCGGCGACGCGACCTCACCGCCCAGCAGATGGAGGAGGTTGACCGCCTGTTCGACGAGTTCCGCGTTCGTTCGGGCGAGTCTGCCTTTGCCGAGGTACACGTTGTCCTCCATGCCTACCCGGGCGTGTCCACCCATCAGCCAGCTTTGCGCCACCATGGGGAACGACTGCTTGCCAATTCCGATGGCGGTCCAGTGCGCCCCCGCAGGCAACTGGTTGCGCGCGTATTGCACGGTTTCGGGGGTCGACACAAAGCCGTATTTCACGCCGAGCACGAAGGAAAAGAGGTACGGCCCTTTCACGGTGCCTTCGTCAATCAGCGCGTTGGCCAACTGGATGTCGCCCGAGTCGAACAACTCCATCTCGGGCACGGCGCCGACCGCCTGGATGTGGCGCGCCATCTCACGGGCCATGTCCGGCGTGTTCATCACGACCTGGTTGCGCGAGGTCATGGTGTTGAGGTCTAGCGTGGCGACGTCGGGCTTGAGCGCCAGGATGTGTTGCACGCGGTGCTCGGGCGCTACCAGGGTGGTGCCCGGTCCGGCGACCTTCGGGTCGTGTGCGCTGGGCACGAAGCGCGCGCCGGCGCCGGTGGTCAGGTTGATGATGATGGGCGATCCCGCGTCGCGGATACGCTGCACGACTTCGGCGTACAGCGCCACGTCCATGCTGGCCTTCTCGGTCTGCGGATCGCGCACGTGGATGTGCACGGCGGCAGCACCGGCACGCGCGGCGTCCAGCGCCGATTGGGCGATTTCGGCCGGCGTGATGGGCAGGTGGGGCGACTGGGAACGGCTGGTGCTGGCGCCGACGATGGCGCATGTGATGACGGTTTTAGGGCTCATCCGGGTGTGGTCTCCACGCCCGTCGGTGCCTCATGTGGGCCCTTGTCCCGGTGCGCAGGGGCACCATAGCCCGCCTGGGCGTCTTTCGCCAGACGATTGTTTTATGGCAGCATGCCGCAAATGAATCGCCCCGATTTTGAGCAGCCTGTAGAGGCGCTCGGAAACGGCTCAAGGGCAGAACCGTTCAATCGCAAATGCAAATAGGGGGAGCGCCGAGAGCGATACGTCGATGAGGATCGCTAGGCAGCGATCACGTGGTGCCCGGGGTCGGAATCGAACCGACACTCCTTTCGGAACCGGATTTTGAGTCCGGCGCGTCTACCAATTTCACCACCCGGGCAGCTCTGAGCGGAAGCGGAAATTATGGCACAGTGCTGGCATGAACTACCCGACGATTGAAGACGCCATCGGAAACACACCCCTGGTGGCCCTGCAGCGCATCGGCGCTGCCGACAACGCAAAACGAGGCAACGTGATCCTGGGCAAGCTGGAGGGCAACAACCCGGCCGGCTCGGTGAAGGACAGGCCCGCAGTCTCCATGATCCGGCGCGCCGAGGAGCGCGGCGACATCAAGCCCGGCGACACCCTGATCGAAGCCACCTCGGGCAACACCGGCATCGCGCTGGCGATGGCCGCGGCTATCAAGGGCTACCGCATGGTGCTGATCATGCCGGAGGACCTGTCCATCGAACGTGCGCAGACCATGAAGGCCTTCGGCGCCGAACTCATCCTCACCTCCAAGAGCGGGGGCATGGAGTCCGCGCGCGATCTGGCCGAGAAGATGCAGGCCGAGGGCAAGGGCCGCGTGCTCGACCAGTTCGCCAACGCCGACAACCCGCGCATCCACTACGAGACCACCGGCCCGGAGCTCTGGGCGCAGACGCAAGGGCGCATCACCCACTTCGTGAGCGCCATGGGCACCACCGGCACCATCACCGGTGTTTCGCGTTTCCTCAAGGAAAAGAACCCGGCCATCCGCATCATCGGCGCGCAGCCCAGCGAGGGCTCGCGCATCCCGGGCATCCGCAAGTGGCCCACCGAGTACCTGCCCAAGATCTACGACCCGAGCTCGGTCGACGAACTGGTGTACGTGAGCCAGAACGACGCCGAGGCCATGTGCCGCCAGTTGGCGCGCGAAGAGGGCATCTTCGGCGGCATTTCGGCGGCCGGCGCCTGCTGGGTCGCGCAGCAGCTGGCCCGAACGGTGGAGAACGCCACCATCGTCTTCGTGGTGTGCGACCGCGGCGACCGTTACCTCTCCACCGGTGTGTTCCCGGCCTGAGGCCGGGGCGACGACCCGCATGAGCGCCGAATTCCGCTTCTGTCCCCAATGCGCGACGCCGCTTACCCTGATCGCCCAGGAGGAAGACGGCGGGCTGGTGCAACGCCTGCGCTGCCCGGCCTGCGGCTTCACGCACTGGAACAATCCCACGCCGGTGCTGGCGGCCATTGTGGAAGTCGAGGGCCAGATCCTGCTCGCGCGCAATGCCGCGTGGATGAACAAGATGTACGGCCTGATCACGGGTTTCATGGAGGCCGGCGAAACGCCCGAAGAGGGCATCCGGCGCGAGATTGCCGAGGAGACGGCGCTGTCGGTGGACGCGCTCTCGCTCGTGGGCGTGCACGATTTCCAGCGCATGAACCAAGTCATCATCACCTACCACGCGCGTGCGCATGGCGAGGTGCGGCTGTCTCCCGAGTTGGTGGATTACAAGCTCATGAGGCCCGAACAGGTGCGCTGCTGGCGCGCCGGCACCGGCATGGCGCTGGCGCAGTGGCTGCGCTCGCAGGGGCATGAGCCGGTGTTCATGGAAGACATGGCGCGCTGAACCGATCGACCCTTCGTGCGTGGCACGGCTTAAAATCCAGCGTTCCTCCGACCTATCCCATACCCATGACTGCCGACAAAGAACTCGATGCCCGCGGCCTGAACTGCCCGTTGCCGATCCTCAAGGCCAAGAAGGCGCTGGCCGACATGCTCAGCGGCCAGACGCTGAAGGTGATTTCGACCGACGCCGGCTCCGTGCGCGATTTCCAGGCCTTTGCCAAGCAAACCGGCAACGTGCTGCTGCAACAGGAGACCGTGGGCGGGGATCACATCAGCCTGCTCAAGCGCCGCTGATTTCCGGCAGGCGCATTCCGAAAACACTCCTCTTCGAAGCCCTGCCACCATGGAAATCCTGTTGCTCGATCCGCTCGTGCCCGAGGCCCTGGCCTGGTTGCAGGAGCGCCATGAGGTCACCTTCCGGCCGGAGCTGGCCGACGACCCGCTGGAACTGCGCAAGCACATCTCCAAGAGCCGCGCGCTCGTGTTGCCGCCGCACGTGGTGGTGACGGCCGAGTTCCTGGATTTCGCGCCCAAGCTGGAGATCGTGGCGCGCATGCAGATCTCCAGCGACAACACCGACCTGGACGCCTGCGCCCGCCGCAACGTGCGCGTGCTGCAGGCCCGCAGCGCCACCGTGCGCTCCAATGCCGAGTACATCCTGTATGGCCTGCTGATGCTGTACCGGCGCGGCATGGTCAGTGCCCTGCTGGGGCGCACGCTCTCCCAGGTGCGCATGGGCCGCGAGCTCTCGGGCAGCACGGTAGGCCTGCTGGGCCTGGCCCCCGTCGCCCACGCCCTGGCGCCCATGCTGCGCAGCCTGGGCGTGCGCCTGTTGGGTTACGACCCGGCGGTGCACTACGCGGCGGACGTCTGGGACAAGCTCAAGGTCGAACCCGTCACCATGCAGGAGCTGCTGACGCATTCGGACGCCATTTCGCTGCAGATGGTGTACGCCTCGCGCTACCGTGGCTGGATCAACGAGCGCACCCTCAACCACTGCAAGCCGGGCCAGTTGTGGGTCGGCGTGAGCCGCAGTGCGTTGTTCGACGCCGAGGCGCTGGCATTGGCGCTGTGCGACGGCCGCATCGACGCCTGCATGCTCGACGGCGCCAATCCGAAGTTCGCCGCCGAGGGCACGCCGCTTTATGGCATCCCCAACCTGCACCTCACGCCGCGGCTGGGCTCGCACACCCGGGAAGCCAAACTGCGAGCGAGCTGGTACCTGGCGCACCGCATCCACGAGACGCTCTCGCCAGAGAGCGCGAAGATCGAGGCTCGTACGAGCGACTTTTCGGTGTTCGACAACCCGGAGTTCCAGGACACGATGGGTGACCCGCAGGCGGTGACGCCGTCGCAGTGGAGTTCCATCGCGTTGCACAGGAGTTAACCCCCCGCCGCGCTGCGCGCGTCCCCCCTTGAAAGGGGGCAATGCCTGCGGTCTGGCAAAGCCAGTCCCGCGGCATTTCTGGACGGGGCTTCTCGCGCCGGAGCGTTTGTGGGCTTCTTCGCCGCCTTCTTTGGCCTTACGCGCCCAGCCGCTGCAACTGCTCGCGCACCTTGCCCAGCGTCGCGCTGAAATCGGCCACGCGTTTCTTTTCCTGGTCGATCACCGCCGGCGGTGCCTTGGCCACGAAGGCTTCGTTGGAGAGTTTGCCGTGGGCCTTGGTGATCTCTCCTTCCAGGCGCGCGGCTTCCTTGCCCAGGCGGGCCCTTTCCGCGGCCACGTCGATCTCCATGAACAGGCACAGGCGGGCTTCCCCCACCACAGCCACCGGCGCGGCCTGCGCGGCAGCAGCCCAGGCGGCTTCGTCGTCGAACACGCGCACTTCGCCCAGCTTGGCCAGCGCTTGCAGCACCGGGCCGGCGGCGCGCATGAAGTCGGTGTCGCCGACCACGTACAGTGGCAGGCGGGTGGCCGGCGAGACATTCATCTCGCCGCGCAGCGTGCGGCAGGCATCGACCAGGGACTTGAGCTTGACCACGTGGGCGATGGCGGCTTCGTCGATCTTGTTCGGCTGCGCTTCGGGGTAGCGCGCCACGCTCACCGATTCGCCCGGCAGGCCCGCCACGGGTGCGACCTTCTGCCACAGCTCTTCGGTGATGAACGGGATGATCGGGTGCGCCAGACGCAGGATGGCTTCGAGCGTGCGGATCAGCGTGCGCCGCGTGGCGCGCTGTTGCGACTCGTTGCCGGTCTGGATCTGCACCTTGGCGATTTCCAGGTACCAGTCGCAGAACTCGTTCCAGACGAAGTCGTAGATCGCGTTGGCCACGTTGTCCAGGCGGTACTCGGCGAAGCCCTTGGCGACTTCGGCTTCCACTTTCTGCAGCACCGAGCTGATCCAGCGGTCGGCCTGGCTGAAGGACATGTAGTTGTGGAAGGGCTGGCCCGGCGCGCATTCGGCCTTGGTGTGCTCTTTCAGGCCGCAGTCGTGGCCTTCGCAGTTCATCAGCGTGAAGCGCGTGGCGTTCCAGAGCTTGTTGCAGAAATTGCGGTAGCCCTCGCAGCGCTTGCTGTCGAAGTTGATGCTGCGGCCCAGCGAGGCCAGCGCGGCGAAGGTGAAGCGCAGCGCGTCGGCACCGTAGGCGGGAATGCCTTCGGGGAATTCCTTCTCGGTCTGCTTGCGCACCTTGGGCGCGGTCTCGGGCTTGCGCAGGCCGGTGGTGCGTTTCTCCAGCAGCGGCGCGAGCGAAATGCCGTCGATCAGGTCCACCGGGTCGAGCACGTTGCCTTCGCTCTTGCTCATCTTCTGGCCCTGCGCGTCGCGCACCAGGCCGTGGATGTAGACGTGCTTGAACGGCACGCGGCCGGTGAAGTGGGTCGTCATCATGATCATCCGGGCGACCCAGAAGAAAATGATGTCGTAGCCCGTCACCAGCACGGTGCTGGGCAGGTAGAGGTTGTAGTCGTCGGTGGCGCTGTCTGTCTGGTTCGGCCAGCCCATGGTGCTGAAGGGGACGAGCGCGGACGAGTACCAGGTGTCGAGCACGTCCGGGTCGCGCGTGAGCGTCTTTCCCGGCGCCTTGGCCTGGGCCTCGGCTTCGTTGCGTGCCACGATCACGTTGCCCGCTTCGTCGTACCAGGCCGGGATCTGATGCCCCCACCAGAGCTGGCGCGAAATGCACCAGTCCTGGATGTTGTTCATCCACTGGTTGTAGGTGTTGACCCAGTTCTCGGGCACGAAGCTGACCTGGCCAGAGGCGACGGCGTCGATGGCCTTTTGCGCGATCGACTTGCCCGTAGGGTCCTGCTCGCTCACCTTGCTCATGGCCACGAACCACTGGTCCGTGAGCATCGGCTCAATGACTTGCCCGGTGCGCGCGCAGCGCGGCACCATGAGCTTGTGCTTCTTGGTCTCCACCAGCAGGCCGGCGGCTTCGAGGTCGGCCACGATGGCCTTGCGCGCCACGAAACGGTCCATGCCCTGGTACTTGGGCGGCGCGTTCTCGTTGATGGCCGCGTCCAGCGTGAGCACGCCGATCAGGGGCAGCCCGTGGCGCTGGCCCACGGCGTAGTCGTTGTTGTCGTGCGCGGGCGTGACCTTGACCACGCCGGTGCCGAATTCGCGGTCCACGTACGCGTCGGCGATCACCGGGATGTCGCGATCGCACAGCGGCAGGCGCACGGTCTTGCCGATGAGCTCGGTGTAGCGCTCGTCTTGCGGGTGCACCATCACCGCCACGTCGCCCAGCATGGTCTCAGGTCGGGTGGTGGCGACGGTGAGCGAGCCGCTGCAGTCGCTCAAGGGGTAGGCGATGTGCCAGAGGGAGCCTTCTTCCTCTTCGCTCTCCACTTCGAGGTCGGACACCGCGGTCTTGAGCACCGGGTCCCAGTTCACCAGGCGCTTGCCGCGGTAGATCAGGCCCTGCTCGTACAGGCGCACGAAGGTTTCGGTGACGATGGTCGACAACTTGTCGTCCATGGTGAAGTACTCGCGGCTCCAGTCCACGCTGTCGCCCATGCGGCGCATCTGCGTGGTGATGGTGTTGCCGCTCTGTTCCTTCCATTCCCAGACCTTGGCGACGAAGTTCTTGCGCGCCTCGACGGGCGTGGGGCCCATGTCGTGGCGGCTGATGCCCTGGGCCTGCAGCTGGCGTTCCACCACGATCTGGGTGGCGATGCCGGCGTGGTCCGTGCCCGGCACCCACACCGTGTTCGCGCCGGCCATGCGGTGGTAGCGCGTGAGGCTGTCCATGATGGTCTGGTTGAACGCGTGGCCCATGTGCAAGGTGCCGGTCACGTTCGGGGGCGGCAGCTGGATCGCGAACGAGGGCGCGTCCGCCTGGGGCTGGCCCGTGCCGCGGTAGCCCGCGACGCCCAGACCGCGCTGTTCCCATTCGGGGCCCCAACGGGCTTCGAGCGGAGCGGGTTCGAACGATTTGGCCAGGGATTGCAGGCCAGGCTGGTTCAGGGTGTCGGTCATGGGCGCGCCAAAGTAAAAACGGCATCCCGCAGGATGCCGTCTGGGAAAGCAGGGAAGCGGTCGATTTTAGCGAGGCAGGCGTTGGGCCGCTGCGATGCAGTCTTTGAGCACCTGCGCGTCACCGATCTGGTTGGCCAGCAGCAGGATCAGTCGCGCATTGAGCAGTTCGGCATCTTCGCGGCTGAGACCGGCGTGGGCGTCGAGCAGCTGTTCGTAGAAGGTGTCGGCATCCTGGAAATTCAAGGTCGTGTTCATGGCGTGTCCTCCTGCAATCCGAGCGCGCGTTCGAGGGCGACGACGAGGGTGGCGTCGATGGCGCTCCCCGTGGCGGCCAGATAGCCATCGGGTCGCAGCAGCGCCCAGGCAGGGCCCTCGACCTGGCATGCGCCACGCAATTGCCCCTGGGGATCGCGCACGTGCTCCACCGCTTGCGCTGGGGCGCCGCTCTCCAGCACTTGCAGCGCGCGCACCGGCGCGTGTGCGCACAGCCGGCGCAGGCGCGGCGCGTCGGTGGGCGCGAGCGGGCCGAAGGTCAGCACCAGCAAGTCGCCATCGGCCCAGTTCAGTAGATCGTTGACTCGGCCGGTTGTGCCATCGGCCCAGGTGAAGGGCACGTTCTGCACCGACTGGCCCGCCGCGCTGCCCGGCCCGTAGGTGCAGACGGTGGAGCGGCTGTAGGGGTTGGCCACGGCCATGCGCCCGGTATTGATAAGCGCGCGGGCGAACGGGTACTGCCGGGCCAGGCCGATGGCCGCGCAACGGAACAGCCGTTCGCTGCCGTCGGCCGGCCGCAAGAAGCGCGCTGTGCGGTTTGTGACGTTCACGTTCTGCTGCGCCGCTTCCAGGCGTTCGTCTTCGTAGCTCTTCAGCAGCGTGGCAGGGGCTTTGCCACTTCGCACGGCGGCCAGCTTCCAGGCCAGGTTGTCGGCATCAGCGACGCCGGTGTTGCCACCACGCGCGCCAAAGGGGCTGACGACCTTGGCCGAATCGCCCATGAGGAACACGCGGCCGTGGCGCAGGGCATGCACGCATTCGCTGCGGTAGGCGTAGGGGCCGACCCAGACGATGTCCACGCCCACGTCGGGTCCGAACTGGCGTGCCAGGCGCTCGCGCACCACGTCCTCGCGGCTCACGGCGGCGGGGTCGGCGTTGGGTGCCATCTGGTAGTCGATGCGCCAGACGCCGTCGGCCATGAGGTGTTGCCACACGGCGCGGTTTTCGTTGAAGGGCGCTTCGATCCAGGTGTGGCGCTCCACCGGCGGGTGGGTGGTGAAGCGCACGTCGGCGATGCACCAGCGGTCGTCGCCGCGGCGCGAGTCGAAGGGCACGTGGAGCCACTTGCGCAGGGGGCTGTTGGAGCCGGTGGCGTCGATCACGTGTTCGGCTTCGATGCGGTACGGACCGGCCGGCGTGTCGATGGTGAGGGTCGCGCACTCGGCGTTCTGCTCGAAGGCAGTGAGGCGGTTTTGCCAGCGCAGTTCGACGTGGCCCAGTTGCTGGATGCGCTCGACCAGGAAGGCCTCGATGTAGAACTGCTGGATGTTGATGAAGGGCGGTTGGGTGGAGAGGTGGAAGGCGCCTTGCTGGCGCAGGTCGAAGTTGTAGACCTCGTCGTCGCCCGCGAAGGTGCGGCCCACGCTCCATTGCGTGCCTTTGGCGGCGATGCGCTCGTAGATGCCCAGGCGGTCGAAAATCTCCAGCGATTTCTGCGTGTAGCAGATGCCGCGCGACGAAGCACCCTTGACGCCCACGGTGTTGTCCTCGTCGATCAGCACTGCGCGTGTGCCCAGGCGCGCCAGCGAGCAAGCCAGCGTGAGGCCGGTGATGCCTCCGCCCACGATGACGATCGGATGCCTTGCACGTGGTCCCTTTTGCAATTCAGGGGGTGGCACGAACGGGTATTCGGGCAGCACGTAGCCCTTGCCGCTGGTGAACTCGTAGCTGTTGGTGTGGGTGGTTTCCTGGTACGCGGTTCGTGACATGCGTTGTTCCTCTTCGTGTTCGCTGGTGTTCACGTTGTCTCTCTCTCTCTCTCTCTCTCTTTTGCTCTCCTCTACCTCGCGGGCTCGATGCCGCAGGGCGCTCTGCTCCGCGGGTGTCCCCCGCCGCCGGGAGGGCGGCTCCTCCTTTACCCCGCTGCGCAGAACGCCCTACGACATCGAACCAAGGTACGTCGCGTTTGTCGTGTGTCGTTCGTTGTTTCTTCTCTAGTGGTTGCGTGCCGACCGGACCCACGCCAACACCAACAACCTTTAAGACCGCCCCACCACCTCAGGCCGATCGTTCTGCTGCGGCTTGAGCGGTGCCGAAGACTTCCCTTCAGAGCGTTCCCGCCGCCACTGTTCCTTGCGCGCCGTCCACTCGGCCAGCCGTGCGTGCGTGGTCTTGCTTTCCTGCAGCATCTGGAATTCGTCGGCCAGTTGCGCGGTCAACTCCAGGCGGATGCCGTTGGGATCGAAGAAGTAGATGCTCTTGAAGATGTGGTGGTCGGTCACGCCCAGCACCTCGATGCCGGCGGCCTCCAGCCGTGCCTTGGTGTTCTCCAGCTCCTGCACCGTGTTCACGCGAAAGCTGATGTGGTTGACCCACTTGGGCGTGTTGGGCGACGGCTCGGCCGCGATGTCGTCGCCCAGGTCGAAGAAGGCGATGAACGAACCGTCCTGCAGGCGGAAGAAGAAGTGCGTGTACGGGCAGTACTCGCCCGTGCTGGGCACGTGGTCGCTCTGGATGATGTGGTACAGCGGCAGGCCCAGGATGTCCTCATAGAAGCGGCGCGTTTCCTCGGCATCCTTGGCGCGGTAAGCGTAGTGGTGCAACTGCTGGATGGGCGCGGGCGGGGGCAGGGCGGCGGGATTCGGCATGGCGTTCTCCTGGTCGGAAGGGCGACTTTACGATTCACCATTATGCAACGCATTTCTCTTATCGTAATTCTGGGGCTTTGAGGTCGACCCCAGTTTGCGGCTTTGCGCAACGGGTGTCGATGCCCCCGAAGCACCCCGCACCGATGGTCATAATCGAAGCTTTTCGCCAGAACTCCCCTGGGTGTCCACCCCGCGCTTTCACTCCAAGATGCTCTTCCTGATCTCGCCCGCCAAGGCCCTCGACTACGAGACCCCGCCGCACGTCCCCACCCACACCCAGCCGCTGTTCGTCAAGCAGGCGACCGAGCTCATCGACGTCCTGCGCGAAAAATCGCCCCAGCAGATCGCCGAACTCATGGACCTGTCCGACGCGCTCTCGGGGCTGAACGTGGCGCGTTACCAGGCCTGGCGGCCCAGGTTCACCGCGAAAAACGCCAAGCAGGCCGTGCTCGCCTTCGATGGCGACGTGTACGGCGGCCTGGACGCCAAAAGCCTGGGCGAGCCCGAGCTGGACTGGCTGCAGCAGCACCTGTGCATCCTGAGCGGGCTGTATGGTGTGCTGCGTCCGCTGGACCGGATGCAGCCCTACCGTCTGGAAATGGGCACGCGCCTGCAGACGCCCAAAGGCAAGAATCTCTACCAGTTCTGGGGCACGCAAGTGGCCGACTACCTCAACCGGCGCGCCAAGGCCGATCTCAGCCCGGTGGTGATCAACCTGGCCAGCGAGGAGTACTTCAAGGTGGTGGACCGCAAAGCCCTGCTGCCGCGCGTGGTGACCTGCGCGTTTGAAGAGCGCAAGGGCGATGGCTACAAGATCATCAGCTTCATGGCAAAACGGGCGCGCGGCCTCATGGTGCGCTACGCTGTCATGCAGCGCGCCAGCACGCCCGAACAGCTCAAGGGCTTTGACCTGGAGGGCTACCGCTACGTGCCCGCCGCGTCGTCGCCCGACCGGCTGGTGTTTCGCCGTGAACAGCAGGACCCGACATCGCCATGAGCCAGAAGATCACCCCCGAACTGCGCCGCTGGATCATCGAGCAGGCCTCGGCCGGCTTCCAACCCGAGGCGGTGCTCGCGTCCATGGTGGCCTCGGGATGGAACGAGGCCGTGGCGGTGAACGCGATGGAATCCACCTTGCGCGAACACCTGCGCGACAACCCGGCCGCCATGGCGCAGGCGCAAGCCGTGGCGCAGGCGCAGACCCAGGACCCATCGGTCGGTGTGCCGGTGCCCGATTTCGCGCTGAGCGAATCACCGCGCCAGCTCGACGCGGGCGACCGCATGGTCGACGTGGTCGTCACGTTGAACAATCCGCGTGTGGTCGTGCTGGGCAACCTGTTGAGCGTCGAAGAGTGCGAGGCCTTGATCGAATCCGCGCGCCCGCGCCTGGCGCGCTCGCTCACGGTGCAGACCAAGACCGGCGGCGAAGAGGAGAACGAGGACCGCACCAGCAGCGGCATGTTTTTCGCGCGCGGCGAAACGCCCGAGGTAGCGCTCGTGGAAGCGCGCATCGCACGGCTGCTCAACTGGCCGCTGGAAAACGGCGAAGGCTTCCAGGTGCTCAACTACAAGCCGGGCGCGGAGTACAAACCGCACTACGACTACTTCGATCCCAGCGAGCCGGGCACGCCCACCATCCTGCGCCGTGGCGGACAACGCGTGGCCACCCTGGTGATGTACCTCAACGAACCCACGCGCGGTGGCGGCACCACCTTCCCCGACGTGGGCCTGGAAGTGGCGCCGGTGCGCGGCAACGCGGTGTTCTTCAGCTACGACCGGCCCTATCCCTCCACCAGAACCTTGCATGGCGGGGCGCCCGTGATCGAGGGTGAAAAATGGATCGCGACCAAGTGGCTGCGCGAAAGAGAGTTCGTCTGATGGATGCCCACACGCCCGAACAATCGCAGCTCGGCAAGACCTCGGCCTACGTCGATCAGTACGACGCTTCGCTGCTCTTCCCACTGCCGCGAGAGACCAAGCGGCGCGAGATCGGCATCCAGGGCAGCGTGCCCTTTCTCGGTGCCGATCTCTGGACCGCGTTCGAACTGAGCTGGCTCAACACGCGCGGCAAGCCGATGGTGGCGCTGGCCCACATCACCGTGCCCTGCGAGAGCACGCACATCGTGGAGAGCAAGTCGTTCAAGCTCTACCTCAACAGCTTCAACAACACCCGTTTCTCCAGCGCCGACGCGGTGCGCGACGCCATCCGCCACGACGTGAGCGCCGCCATCTGGCACGGTGGCCCGGTGCAGGCCGGTGCGGGCGTGAAGCTGTTGCTGCCCGAGCAGTTCGACCGCGAGCCAATGCACGAACTCAGCGGCCTCCTGCTGGACCGGCTCGATGTGGAGTGCTCGCAATACCAGCCCGCGCCCGAGCTGCTGGGCGCCGCGCTGAACGAGAAGCCGGTGACCGAGACCTTGGTGAGCCACCTGCTCAAGAGCAACTGCCTGGTGACCGGCCAGCCCGACTGGGGCAGCGTGCAGATCGCGTACAGCGGCCCGCAGATCGACCAGGCCGGCCTGCTGCGGTACATCGTGAGTTTTCGCAACCACAACGAATTCCACGAGCAATGCGTCGAACGCATCTACATGGACATCTGGCAGCGCTGCAAGCCCGCCAAGCTCACCGTGTATGCGCGCTACACGCGCCGTGGCGGGCTCGACATCAACCCCTGGCGCAGCAGCCACCCGCAATCGCCACCGGCCAACGTGCGCACGGCGCGGCAGTAGCCGCCACGCCGCACGGGCTGGGGGCGTCAGAGCATTTTCTGAATCAGTGCGCCCTTGAACAGCACAGGCCCGGTGGGGCCGCTGCCGACCGGTACGCCGCCCTTGGGTTCCAGGGTGACGGCGAGCGTGGGCACTTCGTGCACATCGCCTTCGCCCGCCGTGAGCTGCAGCAGCCGTTCGTGGCTCAGCACGCCCAGTGAACGCGGGCCGCCCGAAGGGGGCAGCGCCCAGAGCTGCAGCGACTTGTCGCTCGCTTCCTGAAAGCCGCTCACGCGCTGCAATGTCAGCTGGTTGTGTTTCGGGTCGAAGGTGACCAGCATGGACGCGCGGGCATTGTCGTCGTGCAGCACGGCAACGTATTGCACTTGCGGCGCCGTGTCCAGCTGGGCCTGCAGCTCGCCGATCCGCGCGCCCAGGTTGTCGCGCAGGCCCACGGCGGTGACCACCGCCAGCACCGTGGCCAGGGCACCGGCCGCGGTGGCGCCGCGCCACAGCGCCAGGCTGCGCAACCAGCCACCGCTGCGCGGCGGAGCCGGCCGCGAGCGCGCGCTGGCCATGGCCTGTTGCTGTTGGTCGGCGTGCACCAGGTTTTCAATGCGTGTCCAGACCGCAGGGGCCGGCTCGGCGGGTGCCTGCAATTCGTTCATGCTGGCAACGCGGCTTTGCCACACCAGGGCAGCGGCGCGCACGGGCGCCTGTTCGCGCGCCATGGCTTCGAAGCGGCGGCGCGCGCCACCGCGCAGCGTGCCCAGCGCGTGGGCGGCGGCGAGTCGATCGAGCAGTTCGGGGTGTTGGATGAGGTTCATGGCGCGGCCGTCCTCACGCAAAGTGCGCCATGCAGGTGCGAAGCTGGTCCAGCCCGCGGCGGATCCAGGTCTTGACGGTACCCAGCGGCAGCTTGAGCTGCGAGGCCAGTTCGCCATGGCTCAGGTCGCGCAGGTAGGCCAGGCTGACCACCTCGCGCTGGCGGCTCTCCAGCCGCCCCAGGCACTGGTGCAGCGCCCAGGCTTGCTGGCTGGCCAAGCTCACGTCCATGGGGTTGGGCGCGTCGCCGGCCATCGTGTCGGCCATCGCCTCGTCGATCTCGTCGGTGAGGTGGGTGCGCTCGGCGCTGCGCCGGCGCAGAAAGTCCAGCGAACGGCTGCGCACGATCAAGCCCAGCCAGGCCATTGGCGGGCTCAGGCTGGCGCGGTAGTCGCCGGCCGAGCGCCAGATCTGCAGAAAGGTTTCCTGGAGCACGTCTTCGGCCCATTCGGGCTTGCCCACCACGCGCAGCGACAAGCCGTAGAGCTTGGACGACACCGCGTCGTAGAGGGCTTTCAGGGCTTTCTCGTCGCGCAGGGCCACGCGGTCGATCAGGGCGATGAGGGCATCGTCGGGGTGGTCACTCATGCGCGCATTGTGACGTGCCCGAGCTGGCGTGGGGTTATCCGCTCGGCTCCAGACCAGGGTGGGCCGTGGACGCGGGTGCGCCGGGCTGGGTGCGCAGGGGCGGCTGGGAGGTCGGGGCCGTGTCATGGCGAACTGGATACGCACCCAGCGCGCCGCTGGATTCAACCGATCGCCTGTTGGGGTCTGTTCACATCAGAACGTGTGGCGCATCCCGAACTCCACTCCCTTCGACTGCAGCCCATTGTGGGCCGCAGTCACCGCCGGGCCGCTGGGCAATACGAAGCGGCCATTGCGGCCATTGCTCAGGACCGAGGCGGTGGTGTAGAGCACCGTGCGCCTGGACAGGTTGTGGACATAGCCGATCGCGAATTGCTGGGCGTCGTCCGCGATCGCGGTCGGCCCTTTGAACCGGCTCGTGAGGTAGGACACGCGAATGGCGTTCGCGCCCACCGGGATGGTGGCGCCGACGAGGTAGTTGGTGCGTGCGTAGCGGCCATACCGGACGTGGATGATCTGCCCCATCAGGGTCGCGGCGCTGAACTTCCACGACGCGCCCCAGTCGGTCAGGTGCACATGTGTGCTTGTCCTGGTCCAGGTCTTGCCGTAGGCAATGGCCGTGCTCAACGGCCCTGCGGCGTAGCCCAGGCGCCCGCCAGCGTACTTGTTGTCATCGTCGCCCTCACCGAACGCGTACTGCAACATGCCGTCGACGCCGCCCAGGTTGCCGGGCAGGTAGTAGGCGAGCATGTTGTCGGCGCGGGTAAGGGTAGCCACCGGCACGATGTTGGGCGTTGGCAAGATGTTGAAGCTGGCGCCCACCCCGTTGGTGGAGAACGGGTCGTAGGTCGGCATGTTCCAGAAGGTGGCGGTGTAGTCCCGGCCCATTCGGAGTTCGCCCCAGCGCGTGCTTTTCAGTCCCAGGGTGGTGCGGCGGTTCCAGAACTTGGTTGCCGATGCGGACGCCCCGGTGTCCGGGAAGAACCCGGTCTCGATCCAGAAACTGGCTTGCAGGCCACCACCGAGGTCCTCCGTGCCGCGAAAGCCGAGCACGCTGCTGCCCATGCCGCTGGAGCTGACCGTGGTCAGACTGCCTGCCCTTGCGTTGTCGACCGCTCGCAGGTTCAGGTCGACAACGCCGAACAGGGTGACGGAAGATTGCGCGGCGGCCGCCGCGCAGAAGGTGGCCGATACAGCGAATGTGGACAGGGTCTTTTTCATGAGAAGTGCCATGGGTTTGTGGGTGGACGAACGCTGGTCATCTTCGGCAACAGACCTATTGAGAACAAATAAGATTGAGACGTGAGCTATTGCTCCTGTTTATGGCTCTGTCCACAATCCACCAATGGTTTCCTCTCCTTCTGTTCTTTTTGCGCGCCTCATGGCCGGCGCCCGGTTCCGTCATCTGCAGGCGTTCGCCGCGGTGGCGGAGTTCAGCAGCGCAAGCCGCGCTGCCACGGCCATCGGCATGACGCAGCCCGCGGTCACGCACCTCATCGCCGACCTGGAGCAGTTGCTGGAGTGCGATCTGTTCCACCGCCACGCGCGTGGCATGCGTACCACCGACATGGCGCGCGAGCTGCTGCCTTTCGTCAGGCGTGCCCTGACGGCGCTGGAAGGGGGCGCCGAGTTCGTGGCGCACCGCCACTTGAATGCGCACAGCGTGGTGCGTGTGGGCGCCATCCATGGCGCCATCAGCGGCTTGCTCGTGCGCGCCTCTCCGGTCTTCAGCCGCGCCAAGCCGGACATCCTGATCGACCTGCAGGAAGTAGACGGCACGGGTGGCCAGAGCGCGCTCATGGCCCACCGCGAAGTGGACATGTTGCTGTGCCGACAACCAGACGTCATTCCCGAGGGCTGGGACTACGCCGAACTGATGCAGGACCGGTTGGTGGTGGTCGCGGGACCCGCGCATCCGCTGGTGGGGCGGCGCGGCCTGCGCCTGCCCAAGGTGCTCCAGGAGACCTGGCTGCTCCTGCCGTCGTCCACCAATGCCATTCGCGTGCTGGAGGAGATGATGGTGGCGCACGGCATCGTGGCGCGATTCGCCAGGCTGCGCACGCGCTCGCCGAGCATGACACTGACACAGCTGCGCAGCGAACACCTGCTGATGCTGGCGCCCTACAGCGTGGTGCGCCAGCAGGTGGACCTCGGTCTGCTTGTGATCCTGCCGGTGCAGGAGCCCATGCCCTATGCGCCGCTGGGTGTTCTCCATGCCGGCGAAGACCTGGGCCCGGCCGCCCGTACCTTTCTGGAGTTTCTGCGCCGCTACGCCAAACAGCACGCGTAGCGCGTGCGGCGCCGTTGCATGTGCCATAAGAGAAGCACATAGCTGATGGCGCGTTTTCATTTGTTCTTCATCGGTCGCGGCCAAAGAATCGGCTCCTCGCAAACATCTGGAGTGCCTTCTTCATGAACCGAGTCCGACTCGCCATTTTTCTCGCGCTGCTGGGCCTGGCCGCGGCGAGCAGCCAGGCCGCCACGCCCGCGCCCTATCCGAGCAAGCCCGTGACGCTGATCGTGCCCTTTCCCGCGGGCGGTTCGGCCGATGTGATCGCCCGTGTGATCAACGTGCCGTTGGGCAACCAGCTCGGACAGCCCGTGGTCGTGGAAAACGTGGGCGGCGCCGGTGGCGGTCTTGGCGCGGCGCGCCTGGCGCGCGCGCCGGCGGACGGCTATACGGTGCTGCTGGGCACGGTGAACGAAGTCGTGGTCGTGCCGCTGGTGAACCGCACCGTGCCCTACAAGGTGGACGACCTGGTGCCGGTGGGCAAGGTGGGCGAGTCGTCGCTGGTGCTGGTGGGGCGCAAGGACATTCCCGCGCGCAACACCGACGAGCTGGTCGAGTACGCGCGCAGCAACCCGGGCAAGCTCACCTACGCCACCTCCGGCATCGGCTCCATGCAGCACGTCATCATGGAGATGGTCCAGGCCAGGACCGGCGCATCGATGCTGCACGTGCCCTACCGGGGTGGCTCCTCGCTGATCAGCGACGTGCTGGGCGGTCAGGTCGACCTCGCCATCGTGACGCCCGCGGCCGCGGCCGACCACATCGAGGCAGGCCGTTTGCGGGCTTTCGGCACCACGAGTCTGCGGCGCGATGAAAGCCTCAAGCGGGTCCCGACCTTGAACGAAGGCCAGTACCTGAAAGACCTTCAGCAAAACGTCTGGATCGGGCTCTTTGTGCCCGTGAACACCCCCTCGGACGTGGCCACCCGGCTGAACGCCGCGTTGACGGCGCTGCTGGCCGACGAGGGCGTGCGCAGCCAGCTCCAGCGCGCGAGCCTGTCGCCCGCCGCGCGCGCCGAGCAAGCCGGTTTCTCCGCCAAGGTGGCGGAGGACCGCGCGCAGATGCGCGAGACGGTGTCGAAGATGAAGTTGAGCAAGGACTGAGAGCCACACGATGAGCACGCTGTTGAATGTGGCCCAGCAAGGCCTTGACGAAATCATTGCGATCCGGCGCGATATCCACGCGCACCCCGAGCTGGGTTTCGAAGAAACGCGCACCGCCGCGGTGATCGCGGAGAAGTTGCGTTCGTGGGGAGTCGAGGTGACCGAGGGGATTGCCACCACCGGGGTCGTCGGCACGGTGCGTGGACGCCGTGCGGGTGCGCGGTCGATCGGCTTGCGCGCCGACATGGACGCTCTGTCCATCGGCGAAAGCAATGCGCTGGCCCACGCCTCGAAGGTGCCAGGCCGCATGCACGCCTGCGGCCACGACGGCCATACCGCCATGCTCCTGGGCGCGGCGCGCGCACTCGCCGAAAACCCGGATTTCGAAGGTACGGTGCACCTGATCTTCCAGCCCGCGGAAGAAGCCCTGGGCGGTGCGCCGGCCATGCTGCAGGAGCAACTGTTCGAACGCTTCCCCTGCGACCGAATCTTCGGCATGCACAGTTACCCGGCCCTGCCGGTGGGCAGCTTCGGCACCCGCCCCAAGGAGATGATGGCCGCTTCTGGGCGCTTTCGCGTGGTCTTCAAGGGCTCCGGAGGACACGGCGGCGAAGGCCCTCACCGCAGCAACGACCTGAGCGTCGTCGCCGCGCATTTCATCCTCGGTCTGCAGTCCATCGTCAGCCGCAACCTGGCGCCGACGGAGTCCGCCGTCGTGAGCGTGGGACACCTCGGGGCCGGCGATGCGAAGGCCTTGAGCGTGATGCCTGCCGAACTCACCATTGCGGGCACCATGCGCGCCTTCAATCCGCAGACGCAAACGCTGCTGGAGACGCGCATCCGCGCACACGCCGAAACCTACGCACAGAGCGAAGGCGCGACCGCAGAGGTGACCTGCTGGTGGTTGTGTGTTCCGCTGTTCAACACCCCCGATGCCACGCTGACGGCCGTGTCGGCCGCCACCGACGTGGTGGGACCACAGGCGGTGCAGGACGACTTGCCGCGCATCACGGCCGGCGACGACTTCGCCTACATGCTGCACCAACGCCCCGGTGCCTACATGCTCATCGGCAATGGCCGCCACGACGGCGACGGCGGGGGCAACGTGCACTCGCCGCACTACGACTTCAACGACAAGGTTCTGCCCTATGGCATCGCGTACTGGCTGTCCCTGGTGAACCAGGAACTCGGCGGAAGGTTGGGGCGCGCATGAACCCCATCATCGACCTCCGCAGCGACACGTTGACCCAGCCCACACCCGCCATGCGCGATGCCATGGCGCGCGCGCCACTGGGCGACGACGGCTACGGGGAGGACCCCACTGTCAATGCCCTGCAGGACAAGGTGGCGGCGCTCCTGGGTTTCGAGGCGGCGCTGTTCATGCCGACCGGCACGCAGGCCAACCTCTGCGCCATCCTGGCACATTGCGGCCGAGGCGACGAATACATCGTCGGCCAGCAGGCGCATTGCTATCGGTGGGAAGGCGGTGGCGCGGCCATGCTGGGCGGCGTGCAGCCCCAGCCGCTGGAGCACGAGGCCGATGGGCGTATCGGGTTGGCCGGCATCGCCGACGCGGTCAAGCCACCGGGCGACCATTGCCCCACGTCCCGGTTGCTGGCGCTGGAAAACACACTGGGTGGCAAGGTGCTGCCCGAGCCGTACCTGGACGCCGCGTGCGCGCTCGCTGCGCAACAAGGCCTGTCGACCCACCTGGACGGCGCCCGTCTGTTCAATGCGGCGGTGTACGAGGCACAAACGCTGGGACTGACACCACTGGCTCAGGCGCGCCGCATCGCAGGCCACTTTGATTCCGTGGCCGTCTGCTTCAGCAAGGGGCTGGGTGCGCCCGCGGGCAGTGCGCTCTGCGGCAGCGCTGCGTTCATCGCCCGTGCGCGCCGCCTTCGACGTACCTTGGGCGGGACGATGCGCCAGACCGGCGTCCTGGCTGCTGCGGCTCTCTTTGCGCTCGACCACCACGTTTCACGGTTGGCCGAAGACCATCGGCTGGCGCAGCGTCTGCACGCCGGGCTGGCGGGCTTGGACGGTTTGCACGTTGAAGCACCGATGACCAATGTGCTCTTCCTGGAGCTGCGTGGGGGACATGCGGACAAAACGCCGCAACTGATCGACCATTTGCGTCAGCGCAGCGTGTGGGTCAGTGGGCAATACCGCCTGCGGCTCGTGACGCATATGGATGTCGATGCATCGAGCGCGGAGCGCGTCGTCGGGGCGTTTCGCGAGTTTCTCGACGCGTAAGGCGGAGCGCGCTGTCTCGCCGTATCAGGCGGCCAGGGCGAGCTTACGCGGCGTGCGTTGGCGCAGCAGGCCGAACAAATCCTTCGGGTCGGCCAGGGCGGGGATCAAGGGCAGCGCGTGGCCCAGCCCCAGTTCGCTCGCCGCTTCGCGCAGGAAGCGCAGCGCCGAATAGTCCTCCAAGGCGAAGCCGACCGAGTCGAACAGCGTGACCTGGGCCGCGCCGGTGCGGCCGGCGGCCTGGCCCGCGAGCACCTGCCAGAGTTCGGTCACGGCGAAGTCGGCCGGCAGGTGCTGCAAGTCGCCTTCGATGCGGGTCTGCGGCTCGTACTCGACGAACACCGACGCCTTGCGCAGCACGTCCGGATGCAGCTCCGTCTTGCCGGGGCAGTCGCCGCCCACGCCATTGATGTGCATGCCGGGCTCGATCATCTCGGGTGTGAGGATGGTGGCGTTGGTCTTGTCGGCGGTGACGGTGGTCACCACGTCGGCACCGCACACGGCCTGTGCCACGCTGTCGCAAGCGATCAGGCGCAGGCCGGGTTCGTGCCCGAGGTTGGCCATCAGCTTGCGCGTGGCGGCGGCATCGGTGTCGAAGAGGCGGATCTCGTCGATGCCCATGAGGTGGTGGAAGGCCAGGGCCTGGAACTCGCTCTGCGCGCCGTTGCCGATCAGGGCCATGCGGAGGCTGTCCGGCCGCGCCAGCGCGCGCGCGGCCACGACCGACATCGCCGCCGTGCGCAACGCCGTGGTGAGCGTAAGCTCGCTCAGCAGCACCGGCGCACCGGTGGCCACGTCGGCCAGCACACCGAAGGCCATCACGGTGGGCAGGCCCGCGCGCGTGTTCCTGGGATGGCCGTTGACGTACTTGAAGGCGTAGGTGGTGTCATCAGCGATCGGCATCAGCTCGATCACGCCGTCGGACGAGTGGTGGGCCACGCGGGCCGACTTGTCGAAGGCGGGCCAGCGCAGATAGTCGGCGTGGACCGTGTCGGCCATGCGTTCGAGGACTGTGGGCAGTCCGATGCGGTGGACGAGGGTGGCGACGTCCTGGGCGCTCAGGAACAGGGTGGGCAGGGCGGGGGTGTTCATGGGAAGTCCTTGGGGCTGGCACCCAGTCTCCCAACCCCTGCTGTCAAAAACAATCGCCAACTTTGTATGAATTTCGACAGAAGATTGACATATTGGCAGCAGCGAATCGCACAATGCTCCTATGGACGCGCTGGACCAACGACTGATCGCCCTGCTGCGCAAGGATGCGCGCACCAACGTCGCGGCTTTGGCCAAGGCCTTGGGCTTGTCGCGCGGTACCGTCAACAACCGCATCGCGCGGCTGGAAGACGAGGGCATGATCGTGGGCTATACCGTGCGCCTGCGGCCAGACGCACAGCCTCACGAGATCGGCGCCTGGATGAGCGTGGCAGTGGAAGGCAACCAGACGCGCGCGGTCATCGCCAGCTTGCTGGGCGAGCCGGGCGTGGCTGCGCTGCACGACACCAACGGCCGCTGGGACCTGTTGGCCGAGCTGCGCGCCTCCAGCCTTTCGGAACTCTCACAGGTGCTCGAGCGCATCCGCCTGATCCGCGGCATCAGCAGCACCGAGACGAGCCTGCATCTGGCGACGTACCGGCTTTCCTGAGCGATCAACCCAGCGCCGTGAACGGCTTGAGCGCCGACAGCGGTGTGAAGTCACCGGCCCGCTTCTCCTTCATCGCCGCGATCGATTCCCGCACGTGGGCGTTGCTCCAGATCGCCCCTTGCAGCCAACCCATCTGGCGCAGGCTGTCTTCCACCGTGTGGTCGCGCGCATAGGTCACGGCCTGCTTGGTGCCCCAGATCGCCACCGGGGGTTTGCTGGCGATCTCCTGGGCGCATTGCAGCGCGGCGGCGAGCGTGGCCTCGGCGTTGTCGAACACCTCGTTCACCAGGCCATACGCCATCGCGCGGGCGGCAGGCAGTCGGCGCCCTGTATAGGCCAGCTCTTTCACCACCGCGAACGGCACCAGCTTGGGCAGGCGCTGCAAGGTGCCCACGTCGGCCACCATGCCGATGTTGATTTCCTGGATGCAGAAGAAGGCGTCGGCGCTGGCATAGCGGATGCAGGCGGCCGTGACCATGTCGACCGCACCGCCGATGCAGCCACCCTGGATGGCGCAGATCACCGGGATGCGCAAGTTTTCGATCTTGGTGAAGGTGGCCTGCATGTCGGTGAGCAGGTCGAAGATGGCCGCGCGGCCTTCGGGGCTCTGGTCGTCCATGCTGATCGCGCCCGCGAAGGTCTCCAGCGCCATGCCGGCGCTGAAGTGCTTGCCGGTGCTGCTGATCACGAGTGCCCGCGCGCTGCCTTCGTGGTGGAGCTGCGTGAGCAGTTCGTCGAGCTCGCGCCAGAAGGTCGGGTGCATGGTGTTGAGTTCGGCGGGGCGGTTCAACACCAGGTGCGCAATGTGGTCGGTGGTGGTGAGGGAAAAGCAGGTCGGTGCGGTCATGGGGCCTCGTGTGCGTGGCGTCGTTGGCGGACGGTGCGGCCACTGTAGTCGCCTTTCCGCCCGCGTGACTCCATCCGACCCCTATCCGGCGCGCGTGACTCCATCCTGAGGCATCGAGGGACGGCCGCCGGCCCGAGGCACCAGCTCTCTCCGGCGCGCGTGACTGCATCCAGAGGCATCGAGGGACGGCTGCGCCGGCCCAAGATGCCGTCCCCCCTCGAAGCGCCGAAGGCGCGCAACGGAGGAGGGAAGCCGCGCAGCGGCGCAGGGGGGTGTTCTTACTCATCAAGCCAGTCACAGCGCAGCCGGTGCGCGGCATGCACCTTGCGCCGCCACCGCACATAGAGCCCGGGCATGTTGATGCCGAACACGCACAGTGGCACCAGCCACAGCGCGTGCGAATAGAACGCAGGCACCCAGCCCACCCAGCCCATCACCCAGACGGTGAGCACCGCGTCCCACAGCTGGTATTCCAGGGGATGCTCCTGGCGGTGCGCCACGTGCCAGCGCTTGATGCGCTCCAACTCGGCCAGATTGAGACAGAAGAACATGGCAGGCCCCCGAGCGAATGCGGCTGACGGCTGACAGTCGGTCTGTGTCAATGTAAGTTTCGCGTCAGGCTCCGTCAACGACCGCTGGGCGGAGATCAGAACAGCGGCGCGGTGTCGGGCAGGCGTTCGGGTTCGAGGGGTACTTCGCCGACCTTGGCGAGCGTTCCCACGCGCACGCCGAGCAGGCGGATGCGCCGCGTGAGGTCGACCCGCTTGAGGCACAGGCCGGCCTGGCGGCGCACGCTGGCCGGGTCGTGGGTGTAGTGGTCGATCGTGGTGTCGCGCGTGACGATCTGGAAGTTGTCGTAGCGCAGCTTCACGCCGATGGTCTTGCCCACGTAGCCCTTGCGCTGCAGGTCATCGGCCACCTGTTCGCAGAGTTGCGTGAGGATGGCGCCGAGCTCGGCGCGGTCGCGCACGGCGTGCAGGTCGCGCTCGAAGGTGGTTTCGCGGCTCATGCTCACCGGCTCGCTCTCGGTCTGCACGGGACGGTCATCGCGGCCCCGGGCCACGTCGTGCAACCAGGCACCGTAGCTCTTGCCGAAGTGTTCGACCAGCCAGTGCCGCTCGCGCTGCGCGAGTTCGCCGATGGTGTGGATGCCATGGCCCTGCAGCTTCGCGTCCGCCTTGGGCCCCACACCGTTGATCTTGCGGCAGGGCAGCGGCCAGATGAGCCGTTCCAGATCTTCGATGTGGACGATGCTGATGCCGTTGGGTTTCTGGAATTCGCTGGCCATCTTGGCGATGAGCTTGTTGGGCGCGACGCCGATCGAGCAGGTCAGGCCCGTGGCCTGGTGGATGCTCTTCTGGATCAGCCGCGCCAGCACGCGCCCGCCTTCGCGCTGGCCGCCGGCCACGTCGGTGAAGTCGATGTAAACCTCGTCCACGCCCCGGTCTTCCACCACCGGCGCGATCTCGCGGATGGTGCTCTTGAACAGGCGCGAGATGCGGCGCACCTCGTCGAAGTCCACCGGCAGCAGGATGGCCTGCGGACAGAGCTTGGCGGCCTTCATCAAGCCCATGGCCGAGCCCACGCCGAACTGGCGCGCGGGGTAGGTGGCCGTGGTGGCCACACCCCGGCCGACGTAGCTCTCCAGACGCGGGAAGAATTCCACCGGGATGTGGGCGCTGTCTTCGTCGGTCCAGGCGCGTTCGGGGTAGACCTCGCGCAGCCGCGCGAGCATCGCGTCTTCACGCCGCCGACCGCCGCCGATCACCACTGGCAGCCCCTTGAGTTGTGGGTAACGCAGCAGCTCGACCGACGCGAAGAAGGCGTCCATGTCGAGGTGGGCGATGCGGCGCAGTGGGGCTGACGGTGAAAGGGCGGGCACCGCAGGAGGATAGCGGCTCACCCGCGGTCGCGCGCGGCCACGTCGGCGCGGATCGCCTCCATCAGCGCGTCGCACCGCTGCAGGGCTTCCTCATCGCCGGCTTGCGCGAGCCGTTCGCGTGCTTGCCGCAGCCGGTCGACCGCGCTGTGGCCGATCGAGGTCGATGCGGACGAGGGCAAGGCCAGGTGCTCGGCCTGGCTCAGCTCGATGGCCGCGCGGGCCCACTCGGCCGGGGCCTGTCGAGGGTCGATCTCGTCGAGGATGCTCAGGCGCGCACCGATCGCGGCTTCGATGTCGTGCCGCTCGCCCATCCGCGAGAACCGATGCTCGTGCGCCGCGGCCAGCCCGTGAAAGGCGTTGTGGGCCAGGCCGGGCCAGTGGCCAGCGCCGACCAGCCGCAAGCCGTTGGAATAGGCCTGCACGGCCCGGTCGAGCCAGGCTTGTACGGGTGTGGCCTGGTCGTCGTCGATGGCGACGCTTTCCGTGGCTTGAGCAGCGGCACCGCAGGCGTTGCCCAGGTTGATGAAGCACTGCGCGGCATCGGCCGTGCCCACCTGTGCGTCGACCATGAGCGTAGCGGCGGCATCGAACAGCTGGGCCGCCTCGGCGAAATGGGCCACCGATGGCGGGCCCTCGGTTCGGTGGCCGAGGATCTCGTGCACGACCCCGCGGCCGGTCCAGAGGCCGATGCGCGCGAGCGCATCGCCGTCGTCCACCAGCGTCTGTGCATGGGCAAACGCATCCAGCGCGTCGGTCAGCAGCACACTGCCTTCGTAACTCGGGTCCCGTTCGCCGAGTCTGGCCAGGATCTGCGCGTGGCATTGGTGGACACGCAACCGGGCATCGGGGGTTGCCTCGGCGGGCAGGTGGGCGAGAACGGTCTGGACGTGGCCCAAGGCTTCCTGCAGGATCTCGGCGGCACTGTCCGTGTGCACGTGTTCCGTGAGCCTGAGTTTCAGCTCGGCCAGTCGCAGCACGAGCGCGCTGCGCGCCGGCATGGAGGTCTGCGGGGGCCGGTCGAGCAGGAATGCTTCGGGCAGCGGTGTGAGGCCCTGGGCCATCACGGCCTGCGAGAGCCCGGCAATCGCGCTGCCGATGAGTTTGGCGGCGACGTGGTCCTGGCTCATTCGTGCCTCTGCCAATGCGTTCTCCGCGTTTTCCAGATGCGCGGCGCCCAGCAGGTCGGCATCGGCCGTGGCCGGATCGGCCAGCACGGCCGCGCAGGCCAGCCGGTTGTCCAGCAGGATGGTGCCGGCCCATTCGGGGTGTTGCTCCGCGGCGCTTCGCAACGCATGGACGGCGCACAGGCGTGCACGCGGCGCCTGTCCGGCCGCCGGGCTCGCGGCCGCCGAGGCGAGCAGGTTCATGGCATTGGCGTCGCCGCCCACGGCCAGGCGGCGCAGGCGGTGGATGGAGGGCAGCACGCGCGCCAGATCGCGGCTGGCAAGTGCCTCTTCCTCGCGGCGCAAGTCCTGCCCCCGGGCCATGCGGCGAGCGATGTCGACCGCCTTGAGCAGTCCGCCGATCACCACCAGGTCGATCGCCATGCGCAGGGCAAACGCGACCGGGCCTCCGTTGGGCTGCAGCACGCGCACGCCGGAGGGGTCTTCGTAGCCCAACACGTCCACGTTGCCGATGATGGGCAAGGCCGCCAACGTCTCCGAAAGGATGTGCAGGAGATAACCGGGTTCGCCTTCTGCCACAGGGCCTTCGAAGGCGTGGACCCCGGTCAGGCGCCACACCAGCAGGCTGCTCAACATGACCACGGCGGCCAGCGCGGCCAGCGCCTCATCGCCATAGTCTTCGCCGTTCCGAAAGCGCCGATCCTCGCTGGGAAGACCCAGCTCGCGGTCGTTCTCGTCCCACGCCCAGCGCCGGAACACGGCCAGCACCGCTAGCAAGCCCAGCGACAACGCGATGACGCCCAGCGGCCAGGGCGCCACGGCGCCGACGAAACCGAGTGCGCACAAGGTACCGAGCAGGCGGCTCCATCGCCGCCAGGCCCTGTTTTCATCGAGCCCAATCCACCGGGCGAGCGGCATGGCGAGCGCGTGATCGATGCGCAGCAGCACCGGTCGAATCCACGCCAGAGCTGGCTCGAATGCGCGATGCCCTCCTGCGATCAGGAGTTTGCCGAGCAGGAAGACGCCGACGGCACCGACCAGGGCCACGGCGAATTGTTGGAGCGAGCCCAGCATGGCGAAGGGCGCTCAGGGTTGGGTGCGCGTGAACCGCAGCGGCTTGTCCAGGCCTTGTACGTGCATCAGCATCGTCTTGCCCTGCACTTCCAGGCGCTGCGCCTTCTGCAGCGCGTCGAGGTAGCGCGCTTCTTGGTCGCCCACGGCGGGCGGGCAGGCCATGCGCGTGCCGCCCAATTGGCCGAACGCCACCTTGTCCTGCATCAGCGTGTAGGAGCCGAAGAAGCGGTTGCACGAGCTGTTGCCCGCGACGCGCCCGGCCTCGGGGAACGCGAGGGTGGCCTGCACCCGGTCGAGCACGCCGCGTCCACCCAGGTCTTCCAGCAACCATTCGCTGCCCACCAGCGGCGCAGGGGCCGATGCCCCGGGCAGGGCGCAGGCGTTCAAGACCAACAGGGCAGGCGCGACGATCCAGGCAAGACGGGTGGTGTGTGACATGAGGGGAGATCCTTTCTCGATTTTGGCTTGGGGGGTTCTGCATGGGCCAGCCAACGGGGGCAGGCCTTGCCGGCACAATGGCCGTTATACCGCCATGTGGATCGACACTCACTGCCATCTGGATGCGCCCGAGTTCGGCGCGGACCACGCGCTCACGTTCGAGGCGCGCCAACGCGCGAGCGAACGTGGCGTGGGCTTGTGCGTGATACCCGCCGTGATGCGCGCCAACTTTGACACCGTGCGCACGCTCGCCCACCGCCTGGGTGACGCCTATGCGCTGGGCATCCATCCGCTGTGCGTGCCGCAAGCCGGTGACGACGACCTGGCGGCTCTGGACGCCGCGTTGACGGCGCACCGGGACGACCCCCGCCTGGTCGCCGTGGGCGAGATCGGCCTGGACTTTTTCGTGCCGGCGCTGTGCACGCCCGAGATGCGCGAGCGGCAGGCGTTTTTCTACCGCGCGCAATTGCGCCTGGCGCGCCGGCATGGCCTGCCGGTGATCGTGCACGTGCGCCGCAGCGCCGACCACCTGCTCAAGCACCTGCGCGAGTTGCCCGTGGCCGGCATTGCCCACGCCTTCAATGGCAGCGAGCAGCAGGCGCGCAGCTTTCTGGACATGGGCTTCAAACTGGGATTCGGCGGTGCCTGCACCTTCGATGCCGCGCGGCAACTGCGCCGGCTCGCGGCCGGGCTGCCGTTGTCGGCCTTGGTGCTGGAGACCGATGCGCCCGACATGGCGCCGCAATGGCTGTACGTGACGGTGCAGGCGCGCGCGGGTGGCCGTGCGCAAGGCATCAACACCCCGGCGGAGTTGCCACGCATTGGCGCGGTGGTGGCGGATCTGCGTGGGAGTCCTGTGGAGGAACTGATGAGAGCGACCACCTCGAATGCCTTGGCCGCGCTGCCCAGGCTGGCGGCGTTGGAGGCCGTGTCATGAGTGCCGCGCCGGGCCGCCCCAAGCAAGCTCGCACCGCAGCGCGCAGCGCGGAGGGTTGCCTCGTGAGCCGGCTGCAGGGCCTGGCGCCCGTGTTGAGCGCGGACACGCGGGTGTTGGTGCTGGGTAGCTTCCCAGGGGTTGCATCGCTGCGTTCGCAGCAGTATTACGGGCACCCGCAAAACCACTTCTGGAAAATCCTCGGCGCGTTGTGGAACCTGCCCTTGTCGACGATGGGCTACGAGGACCGCGTGAACGCCCTGCAGACGCATGGGCTGGGCGTGTGGGACGTGTATGGCGCGTGCGAGCGCGAGGGCAGTCTGGACGCGGACATCCGGAACGCGGCGCTCAACGACTTTTCCGTGGTGCGCTGGCAGTGCCCCAAGCTCGGTGCCATCGTGCACAACGGCAGCGAGAGTTTCCGGCACGCGCACCACACCGAGATGCTCGGTGTGCCGGTGTACAAGCTGCCGTCGACCAGTCCGGCGAACGCGAGCTGGAGTTTTGATCGGAAGCTCGCAGCGTGGGGCGAGATCCTGCGCCAGCATGGGGTGGCGGATTAGGGCTTGTTTGTTTCTGGCAGAGACCGCGCGGGTTCGCGGACGCTGGGCGCTCTGCTCCGCGGGTGTCCCCCGCCGCCGGGAGGGCGGCTCCTCCTGATATTGTTCAAACTGCTCTCCTCGCGCCGAAGAGAGCCCGTAGTGTGACCCCGATCTCCTCCTGATATTGTTCAAACTGCTCTCCTCGCGCCGAAGAGAGCCCGTAGTGTGACCCCGATCTCCTCCTTTGGAATTGCCTCCCGCGGTAAAGAGTGGGGCACGCTCTCGGATTCGACGCTGTAGCTCGAACGGTGTCTTGGGGCGCCGCCGGTCTGTGGCCAGCGGCGACCTCGCATATCAGGATGCGCAAGTCGGATATGGCGCTGTTGTTGACAGGAGAACGGCATGACTTCATCGCTGGGCGTGGATGTCAGCAAGGCCAAGCTCGATGTGGCCTTGCTCAACGACGAAGGCAAGTACCGCTGCAAGGTGTTTGCCAATTCAGGCATGGGCTTCGCAGCCTTGCATCAATGGCTGCAGACCCACCTGCCGCAAGGCCAGGAGCTCGCTGCGCTGCATGTTTGCATGGAAGCCACAGGCTCGTACCACGAACCGCTGGCACTGCACCTGCACGACCTGGGTGTGCGGGTCTCGGTGGTCAACCCCTTGAGGGTCAAGCGGTTCATCGAACTCGAGGGCACGGGCAACAAGACCGACCAGGGGGATTCGAAGAGCCTGGCGCGGTTCTGCCGCATGGCCTCGCCCGAGCTGTGGGAGGCGCCAGCGCCTGGTGTGCGTGCGCTGCAGGCCTTGGTCGCCAGACTGGATGCCCTGCAGGAAATGCGCCAGAGCGAGGCCAACCGCCTGGAGGTGGCCCATGGCGTTGTGCAAGCCTCGCTGCACGAGATGCTGGCGACCCTGGACAAGACGATCGCCCAGGTCAAGGCGCAAATCCGCCAAACCATTGATGACGATCCGCATCTGCGAGGACGTGCCCAGCTGTTGCACAGCATCCCCGGACTGGGCGATCGGACCATCCCTCAGTTGCTGGCCTACATTGGCCGACCCGAACGGTTCAAGAGCGTCAAGGCGTTGATTGCCTACGCGAGTCTGTCGCCCGCGATCCGTCAGTCCGGCACATCGCTGAACAAGCGGGGCGGCACGCACGCGCAGGGCCACCGTCAGCTCAAGCATGCGCTGTACTTCCCGGCCATGGTCGCGGGCCGGCACAACCCGGCTGTGGCCGCGTTCTGGCAACGTTTGAAGGCTCAGAACAAACCGGGCAAAGTGATCGTCGTGGCATGTATGCACAAGCTGTTGGCCATCGTTTATGGCGTGCTCAAATCCAGAACACCTTTCGATGCCACTCGTTTCTGCGATGCAAACACTTGACAGGCACAACGGTGTCTTTACCCCGCTGCGCAGAACGCCCGGATGTCCGCGCCCAGTTGCATGGCGGTTTTCGACGGTTGCGTGCCTTGGATGTGGTGGGTTTCGCGTGCGGGGTGCCTGTCACGTCTTGTCACAAGCGACGGCTTGCGGGGGTCTAGATTGCCAGCGTGATGTTTCAACAAGAAAGGATGGATAGAACCATGGACAAATCCATGATGAAAGGCTTGGTCGTCGGCGGTCTCGCCACGGTGGTGATTGGCGCGAGTGGCGTCACGGGTTACCAGGCGCTCATGAAACCCAAGGAGGCCGAGGTGGTCGCCGTGAAGGACGTGATGCAGACCGTGGTGACGCCGGTCGAGCACTGTGAGAACGTGGCCGTCAACCGCCAGGCGCCGGTGAAAGACCAGCACCGCATCGCGGGTTCGGTAATCGGTGGCGTGGCCGGTGGGCTGCTGGGCAGCACCATTGGCGGCGGCAACGGCAAGACGCTGGCCACCGTGGCGGGCGCAGCAGCCGGGGGCTATGCGGGCAACCAGGTGCAGAAGAACATGCAGCAGAAGGACGTGATCACCACGACCGAACGGCGTTGCAGAACCGTGAACCAGAAGTCACAAAAGTTAAATGGCTACCAGGTCACGTATCGGCTCGATGGGCGGGAAGAGACGGTGCGCACCTCGTTCAAACCGGGGCCGACCTTGCCCGTGAAGGACGGCCAGGTGGTGACCACGCCGCCCACGCCGGGCGGCTGAGTTCGCCCGCTCAGATCGGGTCGGCCAGCAGCTTGGAGATGGCGGCGATGTTGGCCGCGCTGGGGACCTGCGGCTTCATCTCGTCTTCTTCCGCGGTCGCGTTCTCGTGCGCCTGGATGGCCGCCACCATGGCGTACTGGTTCTCCCAGGACAGCGTCTTGCCTTCGGGGCACAGGTCGCGCAGGGTGCCGTACCAGTAGTACCCGTCCTTGCCGCCGAAGAGCTGGTCGATGCCGCCGGCATCGCCGGTCTTGAGGCCTTGGGCGGCCAGGATGAGCTTGAGTTTGTGGTGCGAGAGGGAGTACTGCATGGGGTTCAAAAAGGCGGTGGGTCGGCGATTGTACTGACGGCGCGCGGGCTGTTGTGGCGCTGTTAGAGTGCCTGTCTCGGTCGTCATTGGACACCCTGCGGAGGCATTCCATGAACAGTTTTGGCAAACGCGCTCAAGGCCTGCGCCTGGAACGCATGCAGGCGTCCCCGCGCTGGGACGGCATGGGTTTTCGCAATCTGCACCCGGTGCTGCCGGGGCTGCGCGACCCCACGGCGGCCAAGCCCACGCTCAAGGACTTTTTCAGCTCGGGCGGTCGTCGAACACCCGCTGGCCCGCTGCCCTTGGTGGACCCGCGCGAGGCCTGGCGCCGGCCGATCGCCAGCGGCCTGCGCGCGACCTGGCTGGGCCACTCCACGGTGCTGGTCGAAATCGACGGCCACCGCGTGTTGACAGACCCTGTTTGGGGCGCGCGCGCCTCCCCCTTCCGGCTGGTCGGTCCCAAGCGCTTCCAGCCTATGCCGCTGCGCTTGCGGCACATGCCCGAGGTCGACGTGGTGATGATCTCGCACGACCATTACGACCACCTGGACTACCCCACCATTCACACGCTCGCGCGGCACAGCGCGGTGCCGTTCGTGACCTCGCTCGGCGTGGGCGCGCACCTGGAGGCCTGGGGTGTCGCGCCCGAGCGCATCACCGAACTCGACTGGTGGGAAAGCCACCGCGTGCCCGGCACCGGGTTGACCATCACCGCAGCGCCTTCGCAGCATTTTTCCGGGCGCGGCTTGAAGGACCGCAACGCCACCTTGTGGTCGTCGATGGTGGTGAACACCGATCGCCACCGCGTGTTCTTCAGCGGCGACACGGGCCTGACCACCGAGTACGGGCTGATCCGCGAACGGCTCGGCCCTTTCGATCTCGTCATGCTGGAAGTCGGTGCCTTCCACCCGTCGTGGGGCGACATTCACCTGGGACCGGCCAATGCCCTGAAGGCCCATGCCTTGCTGGGCGGCGGTGCCTTCCTGCCGGTGCACTGGGGCACCTTCGGCCTGGCCATGCACGATTGGGACGAGCCGGTGGAGACCTTGCTGCAACTGGCGGGCGCGCAGGACACGGCGCTGCTGCTGCCGCGTCTGGGCGAAGCCGTGGAGCCCGCGCTGCAAAGGCCGGTAGCACCGTGGTGGCGCGCCACGGGGCTGGGGTCATCGGCACCGGAGCGCGCCGCACCCACACCGGTGTCGACGCCGACGCGCGAGCTGCCCTGGCCGTTGGACTGAGCGGCTTCAACCCAACAACGACCGCACCGCCGACGCATGCGTGCGCAGGCGCGTGGTGCGCTGGAAGAACAGGCTGTTGGGCACGCGCAGGTAGGAGGGCGTTTCGCCTTCCGCGACGGTTTCCCTGAGCGTGGTGTAGATCAGGTTGATGTCCATCACCTCGCCCGCCAGCCCGGGCTTGTCGCCACCTTCCAGCACCTCGATCTGGTCGTGCAGGCCAAAGGGCCGCGAGGTGAAGATCAGCAGCGCGCAGAAGATGTTGGACAGCACGCTCCAGGCGGCGAAGAAGGCTATCGCGCCGACCGCGACGAAGCCGGTGAAGCCGGTCCAGATCACCGTGCCCGAAATGCCGACGCGGTCCAGCACCAGCAACAGCGCCGCACCCATCAGCAAGAACGTGACGATGCGGCGGGCGCCCACCACCATCTCCAACGGCAACTGCTTCTCGGTGCCGAGGCGTCCGATCAGGCGATGCAGCACCGAGCGCAGCAACAGTGCGACGAAAACGATCAGCGCGACCTGCAGCGCGATGGTGATGACGTCGATGAAGGGGTGGGCGGAGTCGGGGAGGAAGTCTTTCATGGCGCAGGCGCGAGCGGGTTTGGAAAACGCCCTAGCTTATCCCCCTGGGATGGCATGCCCCCGCCGTGGCCTGCGCGGGCTGCGATACCATCCGCGTCGGTCCGGCCTTGAGAAACCGGGGTCTTGCCGGGAACTCCGCCAGCCAAGCGCATTCCATGAGCAGATAGAAAAATCTGGAGACACCTGTTGAGACAAGAACAAGAACCCAAGGTGCCACATGGCCGATCGCGATCGGCCTGAGCCGCAAGCACACCTGTCGGTGTGGGATGCCGTGGCCATCGTGGTGGGCCTGGTCATCGGCATCGGCATCTTCCGCGCGCCGTCCTTCGTGGCCGCGGGCGTGAGTTCCGAATGGATGTTCATGCTGGTCTGGCTCGTGGGCGGCCTCATTACCTGGGTGGGGGCGCTGTGTTATGCCGAGCTGGCCGCCGCGCACCCGCATGCGGGCGGGGAGTACCACTTTCTCTCGCGCGCCTACGGCACCTCGGTGGCCATGCTGTTCGGCTGGGCGCGCTGCACCGTGATCCAGACCGGCTCCATCGCCGCCGTGGCCTTTCTGCTGGGCGACTACGCCGCGCGCGTGGTGCCCATCGGCCCGCAGGGCCCAGCGCTGTACGCGGCGCTGTCGGTGGTCGTGTTGACCGCGGTGAACGTGGTGGGCACGGCCCAGGGCAAGAAGCTGCAGATCGTTGTCACCGCGCTGCAGATCGGGGCCATGCTGGCCATCATCGTCTTCGGGTTGTTCGGCTCGGCGCCGCCGCAGCCCCTGAGCGAGCCGGTGGTGCCGCCGCAGACCGCCGCGCTGGGTATGGCCATGATCTTCGTGCTGCTCACCTACGGGGGCTGGAACGAGGCCGCGTACCTGAGCGGTGAGCTCAAGGACGCGCCGCGCAACATCGCCAAGGTGTTGACGCTGGGCACCGCCATCCTGGTGGTGCTGTACCTGCTGGCCAATTTCGCTTTGTTGTCCGTGCTGGGCCTGGAGGGCCTTCGCAATTCCGACGCGGTGGCGGCCGACATGATGCACCTGGCGGCCGGGCCGGTGGGCGAGACCATCGTGACGCTGGCCATTGTGGTGGCCGCGATCTCCACCCTCAACGCCACCATCTTCACGGGCGCGCGGGCCTTCTACGCCATCGGGCGCGACATGACCGTGATGCGCTGGATGGGCGAGTGGGACCACCGCCGCCGCACGCCGGTCAACGCGCAGTTGCTGCAGGCCGCGATGGCGCTGGCCTTGATCGGCCTGGGCACGGTCACGCACGACGGCTTCAAGGCCATGGTCGACTACACCGCGCCGGTGTTCTGGCTGTTCCTGTTGCTGGTGGGTCTGGCGCTGTTCGTGCTGCGCTGGCGGCAGCCGCAGCGCGTGTTGCCGTACAAGGTGCCGCTGTACCCGCTCACGCCCATCGTGTTCTGCCTCACCAGCCTTTACATGCTCTATGCCAGCGTGGTCTACACCGGCGCTGCAGCCTGGGTCGGCGTGGGCGTGCTGTTGGCGGGTGCGCCCCTTCTTTTGTTCAAATCGGGACGTCGCCTGATCGACCCGTTGCCCGCCGACACCGAGGCCCCGCTCGTGTTGATCAAGAATCCCCATCCCTCTGGAGACCGTCCATGAAAAACCTTCGTTTTGCCCTGTGCGCCGCCGCTTGCGCTTCGATGCTCGCCGCGGTGAGCGCGCCGGCCTGGTCGCAGACCGCGCCCGCGCCGGCCGCTGCCGAGTACACGCCCAAGGAAGGGCAGATGGGCAAGGACGTGATGTGGGTGCCGACCTCGCAGGTGCTGGTGGACCGCATGCTGGCCATGGCGCAGCTCACGCCCCAGGACCATCTGGTCGACCTCGGCTCGGGCGATGGCCGCCTGGTGATCACCGCCGCCCAGCGGGGGGCTACCGGACACGGGATTGAATACAACCCGCAGCTCGTGGAGTTGTCCAAGCGCGCCGCCAGCGAAGCGGGCGTGAGCGCGCGTGCCACCTTCGAGAAGGCCGACATCTTCGTGTCCGACTTTTCCAAGGCCACGGTGGTCACGATGTTCCTGCTGCCCGAACTCAACGCGCGCCTGCGCCCGATCCTGCTCAACATGAAACCGGGCACGCGCATCGTCTCCAACTCGTTCGACATGGGCGAATGGAAGCCCGACCAGACCCAGCGCGCCACCGAAGGCTGCCGCACCTATTGCGAGGCCTACCAATGGACCGTCCCGGCGCGCGTCGAAGGCATCTGGCGCCTGGGGGGTGGCCAGGAGCTGGTGGTGGCGCAGAACTTCCAGATGCTCGAGGGCACGCTGCGCGAAGCCGGCAAGGCCACGCAGATCAGCAGCGCGCAGATGGAGGGCACGCGCATCCGCTTCTCGGTGGACCACATTGCCTACAGCGGCGAGTTCGATGGCCGCACGATGAAGGGCACGACCGACAAGGGTGAGCGCTGGAGTGCGACGCGCGTGGCGCGCTGAGCAGGCCGCTGGCCTGGGGTCAGTTCAGGGTCAAGGCGCCATTGGCACTGGCGGCCACCGAACGGAGGATGGCGAGAAGCTTTTCAACCCGTTGAGGGTCCGCCATGTTCTTGCGCGTCAGGACGCCCAGCGGCGACGGGATCCAGCTCATCTCGACGGGCAGTCTTTGTAGAGAGCTGGACAAGGTGCCTGACGCGAACAGCGAGGTCGGCAGGAAACCCAGCAGATCCGATGTTGCGACGACGGCTGGAAAAGACAGCATGGAATAGGTCGCGATGCGTGCAGGGGGCAAGGGATGACCTGCGTTGCGGATGGATTCCTCGATCTGCTGGCGAAACGAAGTGTCTTCCGCCGGCAGGATCCAAGGGTGTGAAAGCAGGGACGGCAGGAGAACCCTCGACTTGCGCGCCAGTGGATGTCGCGATGAGGCAATGACCACCGCACCGTCCAAAAACAAGGTTTCGCTGTTCAGGCCCGACGTTGCATCGGCAGAGGGTAGTCGACCCACGAAGAGATCGATCCGGCCGTGGCGCAGGTGTTCCATCAGGAGTTCGCGTGGCCCTTCCACGATGACCGCGTCGGGATGGGAAGGTTCGCCCACAAAGCGGCCGATGGCGACTGCCAACAAGCCCGCGGACGTCACGGGCATGCTGCCCACGCGCAAGGGGACCTGATCCTCGCGAGAGGCACGCACCAACTCCTCGGCGGCGATGCCGAAATCCACGCGCATCGCATCGGCAAGCCGCAGCAGTGTGCTGCCGAATGGCGTGGGGTCGAGCCCACGGCGGTGGCGCACGAACAATGAAACGCCCAACTTGTCTTCCAGCTCGCGGACGTGCTGACTGAGCGCCGGTTGACTGACGCCCATCTGCATGGCGGCGCGCGAGATGTTGCCAGCCGACTTGATGGCTGACAGCGCACGGAGTTCGGCCATGGTCATGCGCCGCAGTGCCGCAGCGGCCTCGCCAACGGCTTCGAATCGGGGTTTAGACATAAGAAAAATCATATGTCACATTAGAAAACGGCGGTGTGCTTTTTGTGGTGCTGCCTAAACTGCCCTGACGCATCCCGCGATGCGTCAAGGAGACCACATGACACCACAGAATTTGCTCGTCATCATGTCCGATGAGCACAGCCGCAAGACCTTGGGTTGCTATGGCAATCCCATCGTGCACACCCCCCACCTGGACGCACTGGCGCAACGCGGTACCCGCTTCTCCGATGCTTACACCACGAGCCCCATCTGCGTGCCGGCGCGGGCTGCCTTCGCGGTGGGCCAGTACGTTCACCAGATTGGCTTCTGGGACAACGCCGACCCGTACGACGGCTCGATCAAGAGCTGGCATCACCTGTTGCGCGAGCGCGGGCATCAGGTGACGTCCATCGGAAAGCTCCACTTTCGCAGCACCGATGAAGACAACGGCTTCTCCGAGGAGATCCTGCCCATGCATGTGGTGGAAGGCAAGGGCGATCTGATCGGCCTGTTGCGAGACCCACTGGCTGCCCGTGGCCACGCTCGGAAGTTGGCGGCGACCGCCGGCCCCGGCGAGTCGACCTACACCACCTATGACCGCGCCATTGCAGCGCAGGCCCAGGTGTGGTTGCGCGAGAAGGCGCAGCAGTACCAGGAAAAGCCCTGGGTGCTGTTCGTCTCATTCGTTGCTCCCCATTTCCCTCTCACGGCACCGCCCGAGCACTACTACCGCTACGCCGATCAGAAGCTGCCGATGCCCAAGCTGCACCAGCGGCCCGATGACCAGCTTCATCCCTATGTGCGCGGCTATGCGTCGTGCATCGACTACGGCGCCTACTTCGAAGACGATGCACATGTCCACAAAGCCTTGGCCTCCTACTACGGGCTATGCACGTTTCTGGACGAGCAGATCGGCAAGGTCCTGGGAGCCTTGCGCGATGCCGGCCTGGAGCAGAACACGCGCGTCGTTTACACCAGCGACCATGGCGACAACCTCGGCTCACGTGGGCTCTGGGGAAAGTCCACCATGTACGAAGAGTCGGCAGGCTGCCCGCTGATCATTGCGGGAGAAGGGTTGCCGCAGGGCAAAGTGGTCACCGAGCCTGTAGGCCACATCGATGTCTTTCCGTTCATCTTCGAGAGCACCGGTGAGGACGCGACGCCGCTCATGGGTGAGCGGCCCGGCATTTCGCTCAAGGCCTTTGCCGAGGGCGCGAAGCCCGATCGGGGCCTGCTCGTTGAATACCACGCCACAGGGTCGGCGGCGGGTGCGTTCGCGCTGCGCAAAGGCAAGATGAAGTACGTTTACTACATCAACCTGCCTGCCGAACTCTACGACCTGGAAGCAGATCCGGAAGAGTTGACCAACGTCGCCCAGGACCCTGCTTATGCGGTCCAACTGGCCGATTGCGAGCGCACATTGCGCGCGATCTGCAACCCTGAAGACGTCGAACGCCGGGCCAAAGGCCGTCAGGCCGAGCTGATTGAACGGCACGGCGGGCGCGAGGCCATCGTCCAGCGGGGTGACTTTGGCAACACGCCGGCGCCCGGAGAAGGTGCCCGCTTTTACTGACGATGCCGATTGGCCAAGACCGCGAACCCACAGGAGACAAAACATGAAACGACGCATTCTGGGCGTAGCCGCCCTCTTGGTGAGCATGGGTCTGAGCGCCATCGCGCAGGCGCAACCGGCTTACCCCACCAAGCCCATTCGCATGGTGGTGCCCTATGCCTCAGGCGGCGGTCTCGACGCGATTGCCCGGCTTGTGAGCCAGGCCATGAGCGAAAGCCTGGGCCAAAGCCTCATCGTGGACAACCGCGCCGGTGGCGGCGGCATGATCGGCGCGGAGCACGTGGCGAGGTCGGCACCGGACGGCTATACCTTGCTCATGGCAGGCAACCCGGAGTTGGTGATCAACCCCGCGCTGAGCCCTGCGATGCGCTACAACGTGACGCGCGACTTCATTCCGATCATGCTGGTGGCGGAGTCACCCAACATCCTCGCCGCGCATCCTGGCGTGAAGGGTTCGCTGGGCGACATCCTCTCCGGCCGAGGCGTGGACGGCCCGGTGGCCGTCGGCACGCCCGGTCAGGGCTCGGCGCAGCATCTGGCCCTTGAAATCATCAAGGCTTCGACGAAGAGCGAACTGGTTCACGTGCCCTACAAAGGCGCGGGGCCGGCGGTCGCAGACGCGCTTGGCGGGCAGACGAAATTGGTGCTCGCAGGCTCACCGCCCCTCATGCCTCTGATCCGTTCGGGCAAGCTGCGTGCGTTGGCCGTCACGCAGGCCCATCGGAGCCGGCTGGCACCGGACATCCCGACAGTGGAGGAAGCCTCGGGCGTGAAGGGCGTGGACATCTACACGACGTGGTACGGCCTGTTGGCTCCCGCCCACACATCGCCGGCGATCGTCGACACGCTGCGGAAGTCCATTGCCGATGTCCTGGCGCGACCAGACATCCGCGCCAAGCTGGCCGAGATGGGCACGGAAGTGGTCGCTCTCCCGGGCGCCCAGTTCGGTGAGCGCATGAAGACCGAACTCAAACGGCACGAGGAAACCATCAAGCGATTTGCGATCAAGGCGGAATGACCGGATGGGACGCGCAAACATGAACCCCATCGCCTTCCCCACTCACTGGCCCGTCATCGCCCATGCCGACGCACCGCAGTCCCTCATCGGACAATTGCGAGAGCGCTTCGGCAGTCAGCTTTCCACGTCGATGGCCGTGCGCGAACAGCACGGTCGCGACGAGTCGCCGTTCGACGTACCGCCACCCAGCGCGGTCGTGTTCGCGGAGCGGACAACCGATGTCGAGGACGCGGTGCGTCTCTGCGCGCAGTTCGAAACTCCCGTGATCGCCTATGGCGCCGGCTCATCGATCGAGGGGCACTTGCTGGCCGTCAAGGGCGGCATTTGCATCGATGTGAGCCGCATGGACCAGATCGTCTCGCTGAATGCAGAGGACATGACCGTCACGGTCCAGCCGGGCGTGACCCGCAAGCAACTGAACGAAGCCATCAAGGATTCTGGCCTGTTCTTTCCGATCGATCCGGGCGCGGACGCATCCATTGGCGGCATGACGGCCACCCGTGCTTCCGGGACCAATGCGGTTCGCTACGGCACGATGCGCGAGAACGTGCTGGCATTGGAGGTTGTCACGGCCAACGGGGAGCGTGTGCGCACAGGTACCCGAGCCAAGAAGTCATCGGCCGGCTACGACTTGACCCGTCTTTTCGTCGGCAGCGAAGGCACGCTGGGCGTCATGACCGAGATCACTGTGCGGCTGTATCCCACCCCCGAAGCCATTTCGGCGGCAGTCTGCTCCTTTGTTTCGATCTCGCAGGCGACCGAGACCGTGATTCAGATCATCCAGATGGGGATACCGATTGCACGTGTCGAATTGCTCGATGCAAATACGGTGCGCATGGTCAACGTTCACAGCAAACTGGCCTTGCGCGAAGAGCCGATGCTGTTGATGGAGTTTCATGGTTCGCCTGCCAGCGTCAAGGAGCAGGCGGAACTGGTCCAGGACATCGCGGCTGACAATGGCGGCAACGCCTTTGCATGGTCCGCCACCCCCGAAGACCGTACCCGCTTGTGGACGGCGCGGCACAACGCCTACTTTGCAGCCATTCAGTCCAAACCCGGTTGCAGGGCGGTGACGACCGATGTCTGCGTGCCCATTTCCCGGTTGGCCGATTGCCTGCTGGAATCCATCGACGAGGCCAACGCCAGCGGGATACCGTATTTTCTGGTAGGCCACGTCGGAGATGGAAACTTCCATTTTGGCTACCTCATCGACCCGGGTGTGAGCGCAGAGCGCGACACGGCCGAAGCGCTGAACCGGCGCCTGGTGGAGCGGGCGCTGCGGCTGGGTGGAACCTGCACGGGTGAACATGGCGTCGGTTTGCACAAGATCGGCTTCCTGGAACAGGAGGCGGGCAGTGCGGCCATTGCCGTCATGCGCGCCATCAAGCAGGCGCTCGATCCGCGCAACATCATGAACCCGGGCAAGATATTTGCGCAGCTGTAGGCGTGGGCTTGATCTCCTGTGCTTTTTTGCGAACACCGCGGGTACATTGGGATGCGAAGCGTCAGGATGCGGTTTCCTGACGTGCTTCCAAGGAGACGGGCATGGCAACGAAAAAGGCGTCGTCTGGCGCGATCCGTTCCGGCGTGGGCGGTTGGACCTACGAGCCCTGGCGCGACAACTTCTACCCCAAGGGCCTCGCGCACAGCAAGGAACTGGCGTATGCCAGTTCCCAGCTCACCGCCATCGAGGTCAACGGTACCTACTACAGCACCTTCAAGCCGCCCACCTTCGCCAAGTGGCGCGACGAAACGCCCGAGGACTTTGTGTTCTCGCTCAAGGCCAACCGCTTCACCACCAACCGCCGGGTTCTGGCCGAAGCGGGCGATTCCATCGAACGGTTCATCGGCAGCGGTTTGAGCGAACTCGGCCCCAAGCTCGGGCCGCTGGTGTGGCAGTTCGCGCCCACCAAGCTGTTCGATCCGGTGGATTTCGAGGCCTTCCTGAAGCTGCTGCCGCGCGAGGTGAACGGCCTGCCGCTGCGCCATGCGCTCGATGTGCGGCACAACAGCTTCATGGATCCGGCCTATCTCGCGCTCGCCCGGCGGTACCAGTGCGCCACGGTGTTCACCGATTCGGACGACTACCCTTCCTTTGCCGACCTCACGGGTGACTTCGTCTATGCGCGTTTGATGCGCACCCAGTCGAGTGTGAAGACCGGCTACGCTGCCAAGGCGCTGGACCGGTGGGCCGAGGCGGCGAAGACCTGGGCTGCTGGCGGCGTGCCGGCCGATGTGCCCTTGCTTGACAGTCCCGGCAAGAAGGCCACTGCGCGCGACGTGTTCATGTTTTTCATCAGCGGCGCGAAAGAGCGCGCGCCAGCGGCTGCCATGGCGCTGATCGAGCGCTTGCGCGCCCCGTCCGCCTGACGCCTTCCCCAGAAGGCGAGGGAGCGGGAGAGGCCGCTTGACTTGGCTCCTTCCCCCTCCGGGCATGGGTATCTACACATGTGAGCGAGGGGGGGCGCCATGCCGCCTGCCGCGTCTGTGTCGTCAGGCAGCCAACTTCACCCAGTTCTTCACGACCCCAACGTTACCCAGCGCGCGTTCTGCCGGTGGCTGCTCAGCACAGCCTCGATGAAAGCCATGCCCTGCAGCCCGTCTGGCAGGCCGGGCATCTCGGTCGGTGCTATGCCGCTGCGCCAGGCCTGTGCGAAATCGCGGTACAGCGCCGCGAAAGCTTCCAGGTAACCCTCGGGGTGCCCTGCGGGAATGCGGCTCGCCGCCGCCAGCGCAGGTGTCTGCGGTGACATACCCCGGCGCAGCTGCCGCACCGGTTCGCCCTGCGGCGCGAAGCCCAGGAACTCGGGTTGCTCCTGGTCGAAATGCAGCGAGGCCTTGGTGCCGTACACGCGCAAGCGCAACGCGTTGCACGCGCCGCTGGCCACCTGGCTGGCCCACAACATGCCGCGCGCGCCGCCCTCGAAACGCAGCAGGGCTTGCACGTGGTCGTCGAGCGCGCGGCCCGGCACGAAGGTGCTGAGTTCGGCCGAAAGTTCCTGCACCGCCAGACCGCTGACATACCGCGCCAGGTGGTAGGCGTGCGTGCCGATGTCACCCAGCGCACCGGCTGGGCCCGCGCGCTGCGGGTCGGCGCGCCACTCGGCCTGCTTGTTGCCGTGCTGTTCGAGTGGCGTGCCCAGCCAGTCCTGCGCGTACTCCACCTGCACGATGCGGATCTCGCCCAGTTCACCTGCGGCGACCAGCTCGTGCGCCTGGCGCACCATGGGGTAGCCGGCGTAGGTGTGCGTGAGCATGAACTGCAGGCCGCGTTCCCGCACGGCCTGTGCCAGCGCCTGTGCCTCGGCCATCGAGGTGGCCAGGGGCTTGTCGCAGATCACGTGGATGCCCTGCTCGACAAAGGCGCGCGCCACCGGCACATGCAAATGGTTGGGCGTGACGATGACGACCGCGTCGATGCCGTCTTCGCGCCGCGCTTCGGCGCGCGCCATCTCGGCGTAGTCGGCGTAGCTGCGCTCGGGCGCGATGTGCAACTTCAGCGCGCTCGCGTGCGCGCGCTCGGGCTGGGACGACAGTGCGCCGGCCACGAGTGTGAACTGGTCGTCCAGGCGCGCGGCGATGCGGTGGGCGCTGCCGATGAAGCTGCCTTCGCCGCCACCCACCATGCCCAGGCGGATGCGGCGCGTGCGGCGGTCGTCGGTCATCGGTCAAGCCCCAGCAGGTGGTTGAGCGTGGCGGCATCGCCCGCGCTGGCGGCGAAGTCGTCGAAGGCGCGGTCGGCCACGCGGATGATGTGGTCGCGGATGAAGGCCGCGCCTTCGCGCGCGCCGTCCTCCGGGTGTTTGAGGCAGCACTCCCACTCCAGCACGGCCCAGCCCGCGAAGCCGTATTGCGCCATCTTCGAGAAGATGCCTTTGAAGTCGATCTGCCCGTCGCCCAGCGAGCGGAAGCGCCCGGCGCGGTGAATCCAGTTCGCGAAACCGCCGTACACACCCTGCTTGCCGTTCGGGCGGAACTCGGCGTCCTTCACGTGGAAGGCGCGGATGCGCTCGTGGTAGTGGTCGATGAAGGCAAGGTAGTCGAGCTGCTGCAGCACAAAGTGGCTGGGGTCGTAGAGGATGTGGGCGCGCGGGTGCTGGTCCACCGCGTCCAGGAAGCGCTCGAAGGTGATGCCATCGTGCAGGTCTTCGCCGGGGTGCAGTTCGTAGCACACGTCCACACCCGCTTCGTCGAAGGCGTCGAGCACCGGACGCCAGCGTTTCGCGAGTTCGGCGAACGCGGCCTCCACCAGGCCGGGCGGTCGCTGCGGCCAAGGGTAGAGATAGGGCCAGGCCAACGCGCCGGAGAACGACGCGTGGGCCTGGAGGCCCAGGCGCTTGGAGGCCTTCGCGGCCATCAGCAGTTGTTCGTGTGCCCACGCGGTGCGCGCGGCCGGGTAGCCGCGCACATGCGGCGCGGCGAAGGCGTCGAACTGCAGGTCGTACGCGGGGTGCACACACAGCAGTTGGCCTTGCAGGTGGGTCGAGAGCTCGGTGATCGACAGGCCGTGATCGGCGAGCTTTCCTTTCACCTCGTCGCAATACGCGTCGCTTTCAGCGGCAAGTGCGAGGTCGAAGATCGACGCGTCCGACGTGGGGATCTGCAAACCCTTGTAGCCCAGCGACGCGGCCCAGCCCGCCAGGCCGTCGAGCGAGTTGAAGGGCGTGGCGTCGCCGATGAACTGGGCCAGGAAGATCCCAGGGCCTTGAATCGTTTTCATGTGGGGTCCTCCTGGTGCGCGCGGGATCAGAACGGCGAATTGGGGAAGTAGAAATCCTTGGCGTTCTGCTTGGTGATGAGCACCGACGGCACGATGGTGTTGGCCGGCAGCTTCTCGCCCTTGGCACGCGCGAGCGCGGTCATCTTGATCGCGTCGTAGAGGAACTTGGGCGAGTACGACACGTTGGCCTGGATCAGCGGGTTGCTGCCGTCCATGAGCGTCTTCACCATCGCCTTCGCGCCCGCGCCGCCGAAGACTATTCTGATGTCCTTGCGCTTGGCCTGTTCGATCGCGCGCAGCACGCCGAACGCCATGTCGTCGTCGGCCGCCCACACGGCGTCGATCTGCTTGAAGCGCGTCAAGTAGTCCTGCATGACCTTGAACGCATCGTCGCGGTTCCAGTTGCCGTGCTTGGCGTCGAGCACCTTGATGCCGGGGTGGTTCTTCATCACCGCGTTGAACGCGTCCATGCGCTCGTTGTCGATGGTGGTGGGAATGCCGCGCAGCGCCACGATGTTGCCTTTGCCATTCAGGGCCTTGGCCAGGTACTCGGCCGGCACCTTGCCGAAGGCGGTGTTGTCGCCGGAGACATAGGCGTCCTGCGCGGCGGTGTCGGTGAGGCCGCGGTCGACCACGGTCACGTACACGCCCTTGGCCTTGGCCTGTGCCACCGGGCGCGTGAGGGCGGCGGACTCGAACGGCAGGATCACCAGCGAGTCGATCTTGGTGGCCGTGAGCAAGTCCTGCAGCTGGTTGGCCTGCTCCGGCGCGCCGCTGGCGGTCTTGATCGTGACCTTGATGTTGGGATCTTTTTCCAGTTCCTTCTTGGCCTCACCGGCCCAGTACACCAGGCCGGCAGCGAAGCTGTGGGTGGCGGCCGGAATGGCCACGCCCAGGTTCACCTTGTTCTGGGCCTGTGCCAGCAGCGGGCTGGCCAGGCCGATGGTGGCCACGGCGGCCAGCGCGTGCAGACGGATGCGGTTCTTCATGCTTGTCTCCTTGGGATGGTGTTGCTGACAGAGAAACAGAAGGCCATGGCCTTCAAGGACGCCGCCGCTGCATGAATGCGACGGCGATGATCACGAAACCCTGCACCGCCGCGTTGAGGTACACGCTGATGATGCTGGTGAGGTTGAGGATGTTGCTGATGACCGAGAGGAGGATCGCGCCGACCACGGTGCCGCCGATGCTGCCCGCGCCGCCGCGCAAGGCGGTGCCGCCGACGATCACCGCCGCGATGGCTTCGAGTTCCCACAGCAGGCCGGTGGTGGGCGATGCCGATCCCAGGCGCGGCACGTAGAGCAGCGTGGCAATGCCCACGCACACGCCGAGCAGCGCGTAGGTGAGCACCTTGGTGCGGTCCACGTCCACGGCGGCATAGCGCGCCACCTGTTCGTTCGAGCCGATGGCCTGCACATAGCGGCCGTAGGCGGTGCGGTTGAGCAGCAGCGCACCGCCCAGGGCTACGGCAATGAACACCCACACCGGAATGGGCACGCCCAGCAAGCTGCCGTAGTAGACCGGGCCGTACACGTCGGCCAGGGTGTTGTCGAGCGTGAGCGCGCCGCCGTCGGCGAAATAGGTGAGGTAGGCGCGGAAGATGCCCAACGTGCCCAGCGTGACGATGAAGGGCTCGATGCGCCCGCGCGTGATGAGCAGGCCGTGCGCCAGGCCGAACAGCGCGCCCAGCAACACGGCAGCGGCCATGCCCACCATCACCACCGCCACCGGGGGCCAACCCAGCGGCGCTATTCTGTTCATCAGCAGAATGGTCACGCCCGCGATCAACGCGGCCATCGAACCCACCGACAGGTCGATGCCGCCGGAGATGATCACGAAGCACATGCCCACGGCGATGATGCCGATGAAGGCGGTGCGCGTGAGCACGTTCAGGCCGTTGTCGACCGTGGCGAACTCGCCATTGAGCATCGTGCCCACGATGCACAGCAGGGCCAGGCCCAGCAGCGGACCCACGGCGGGCAGCCGCAACGCGCGCCGCGCCGCCGGGGCTTTGCCCGTGTTGTCAGTGTGTTCCGGTTGCATGGGCGATCAACTCCTGTTCGTTGAGGTGTTCGGCCGACAGCGTGGCCTGCAGCTGGCCCGCGCGCATCACCGCGACGCGGTGGCACAGGCCGATGAGTTCCATGAGTTCGGACGAGACCACGACCACCGCGCGGCCTTCGTCGGCCAGGCGACGGATGAGCGCATAGATCTCGCGCTTGGCGCCGATGTCCACGCCGCGCGTGGGCTCGTCGAGCACCACCACGCGCGGGCCCGGGTGCAGCACCTTGGCCAGCGCCACTTTCTGCTGGTTGCCGCCGGAGAGCGAGCCGGCCTGCACATCGAGCGAGCCGGCGCGGATGCCGAACTCGCGCACAGCGTCCTGCAGCGCAGCGGCTTCGCTGGCGGGATTGAGCCAGGGCTTCGCGTAGCGGTCCAGCGCCATCAGCGTGAGGTTCTCGCGCAGCCCGAAGTGCACGTGCAGGCCCTTGCCCTTGCGGTCTTCGCTGAGGTAGGTGAGGCCGGCGCTGGCGGCTTCGCGCGGCGAGCGCGGCAGCACGGCGCTGCCGGCGATGTGTACCGACTGGGCCGTGCGCGCGCGCAGCCCGAGCAGGCCTTCGAACAGCTCGGTGCGGCCGGACCCCACGAGGCCGGCGAAACCGAAGATTTCGCCCGCGCGCACCTCGAAGCTCACGCCTTGCGCCCAGCCGGGCACTTGCAGGTCTTGTACCGCCAGCATCACGGGTGCGTCGTTGGGTACGGGATGGCGTGGCGGGTAGAGATCGGCCAGCTCGCGGCCCACCATCAGGTTCGCCATCTGCGCGCGCGTGAGCGAGGCCGTGGCTTGCTGCGCCACCACGCGGCCATCGCGCATCACCACCACTTCGTCGGTGATGCGCTCGACCTCGTCCAGTTTGTGCGAGATGAAGACGATGGTCACACCCTCGGCCTTCAGGCGCGCCACCAGTTCGAACAGCCGCCCGGTTTCGCTGGGGGTGAGCGTGGCGGTGGGCTCGTCCATCACCAGCACGCGCGCCTGACGCGACAAGGCCTTGGCGATTTCCACCAGTTGGCGTTCGGCCACGATGAGCTCGCGCACGCGCGTATCGGGGTGCACTTTGTGCAGGCCCACCTCGTCGAGCACACCGCGCGCGGTGGCGCGCATGGCCGCGTCGTCGAGCCAAAGTCCCAAGGGGCCGCGCCGCCTCTCGTGGCCCAGAAAAATGTTCTGCGCCACCGTGAGGTCTTCGGCCAGGTTGAACTCCTGGTGGATCAGCACGATGCCTTCGGCCTCGGCGGCGCGTGGTCCGTCGAAGCGCACGGTGCGGCCGTTCACCTGCAGCGTGCCGTCGCTGGGCGCTTCGTAGCCGGCGAGGATCTTCATCAGCGTGGACTTGCCCGCGCCGTTCTCGCCCAGCAAGCCGACCACGCGGCCGGGTTCGAAAGCCAGATCGACGCCATTCAGCACCTGCACCGGGCCGAAGCGCTTGACGATGCCGCGCATCGATACGCGCACACCCGGTGCGGTCTCGATGGTGGTGACCGGGGGCGTCGCCATCAGGCCGCCTCCATCTGCAGCAGGCTTTCCTGCATGGCCAGCACGCCCGCGCCAATCAACCCTGCGCGTTCGCCCAATGGCGTGTACTGAATCTCCAAGTGCCGCGTGGAGAGCGCCAGCGAGCGGTGGTACACGCTCTGGCGCACGGCGGCCAGGAACAGCGGCCCCACGCGCGTGACGCCACCGCCGATGAACACATGCGAAGGGTTGAAGAAGTTCACCACCGAGGCCAGCATCTGCCCCACCAGCGCGCCGGAGCGCTGGATCACCTGGTTGGCCGCCATGTCGCCGGCGCGGCTGGCCTCGGCCACGTCTTGCAACCGCAATGTGCCGCGCTCGGCGAGCAGGCGCGCGAGCAGCGGGCTCTGGCCCGCTTCGGCGGCCTCGGTCGCCATGCGTGCGATGGCCGGGCCGGCGGCCATGGCTTCCACGCAGCCCAGGTTGCCGCAATGGCAGCGCGGGCCGTCGGGCACCACGCAGATGTGGCCCACGTCGCCGGCCGAGCCGTTGGCGCCGCGGTAGACCTGCCCGTGGCTGACGATGCCGCAGCCCACGCCGGTACCCACCTTCACCACCAGGAAGTTCTGCAGGCTGCGCTGCATGCGCCAGAGTTCGCCCAGGGCCATCACGTTCACGTCGTTGTCGACGAACACCGGCGCGCTGAAGTCCACGGCGAGGTCGTCGCGGATCGAATAGCCGTCCCACAGCGGCATGAGCGGCGGGCTCACCAATTGGCCGCTGTCGAAATCCACCGGGCCGGGCAGACCGATGCCGATGCCGATGACCTGGCGCGCGGGCACCCCGCATTGCGCCAGCAGTTCGTGCATGAGGCTGCGGATGCGCGAGAGCACCGGGCCGGGGCCGTCGCGCACGTCGGCGGGTTCGCTGTGGTGCGCGAGCACCGTGAGATCGGGGCTGAGGATGCCCACTTCCAGGCCGGTGGCACCCACGGCCACGCCGATCAGCACGCCCAGGCTGCGGCTCAGGCGCAAGGTTTCGGCGCGCCGCCCGCCGGTGGGCACTTGCTCACCGGTCTGCTCCAGCAGGCCTTGTTCGAGCAGCTCGGCCACGGCCGCGTTGGCGCGCGTTTTGGAGAAGGAGGAAGCCGCCGCGAGCGCGTCGCGCGACATGCCGCTGGCCCAGAACACGTGGTCCAGCACCTTGCGCTCGCCGGTTTTCAGGCCTTTCCAGTTCACGTGCTTGTCTCCGTTCGGGTGCCATCGTGGTGTGGCACTGGAGGGGCATCGTAGGGGGTCGAATTAGACCCGGCAAGATCTAACTTTGACCTGAAATGGGTTTATTTCGCCGCTCGGCCGTAGGCAACAGATCCATTTTCTGTTCCCGGAAAACAGAAAAGCATGGCGGACAGCGCTCAGCCCACCCGCTCTGGAAACGTATACGCCACCCTGTCGCCGTCGCGCACGAAGCCGAGCAACAGCAGGTTGCTGGCACGCGCCAGGTCTACCGCCATGCTGGTCGGCGCGGAGACGGCGGCCAACACCGACACGCCGGCGAGCGCCGTCTTCTGCACCATCTCGAAGCTGGCGCGGCTGGTGATGGCCACGAAGTGTTGTGGCAGGTCGATGCCTTCGCGCAAGGCCGCGCCGATGAGTTTGTCCAGCGCGTTGTGCCGGCCCACGTCTTCGCGCACGAGGGCGATGCTGCCGTCCCTTCGGCACAGCGCCGCCGCATGCGTGGCGCCGGTGCGTTGCTGCAAGGGCTGGAGCGAGGGCAGGGCGCACAAGGCGCTGGCGACGGCCGAGGCGTCGACGGTCACGGCGGGCAAGCTGGGCAGCGCCTGCCGAACGGCCGACAACGAGTCCGTGCCGCAGAGCCCGCAACCCGTGCGCCCAGCCAGGTTGCGCCGGCGCTCGCGCAGGCGCCATTCGCATTCGCTCGACACCTCCAGGCGCACTTCGATGCCCTCGCGCGTGGGCACCACGTCGACGCCGCGCAGTTCGCTCGGCACGCGCAGCAGGCCTTCCGTGATCGAGAAGCCGAGCGCAAAGTCGTCGAGGTCGGCCGGCGTGGCCATCATCACCGCGTGCGAGAGGCCGTTGAACACCAGCGCCACGGGCACCTCGTCGGCCAGCCAATCGGTGCCTGTGCTGGCTTCGCCTTGCCGGAAGGTGCGCACCTCGAAGGCGCGGGCACCCGAGGGAGCCGCGTCAGGCGTGGACAGGACCGCGCTGCCCGCGGGTGTGACGTGGGCCACCCAGCGGTCGTCGATCTGTTCCACCCGCACCCAGCCCGGGCCCGGTACACCGCCGATGGAAGCATCGCCCATCAGGCTCAGCTGCCGCATCAGCACGCTCACACCCTGGCTCAGGCGTTTGCCCAGGCGCGGCAGGGACATGCCGCCGGCTTCGCCCGCGAGTTCGCGCAGGATGGCTTCTGCCAGGGGGGCGTTGTTCACTGGTGTACCTTCGGCTCCGCCTGCGGTGCGAGCTTGCTTGGGGCGGCCCGGCGCGGCGCTCATGCCGTGTGCGGCCGCAACACCACCGGAATGGACTTGGACGTCGGCGTGCCCGCCACGATGGCGGTGGCAGACAACGGCACCAGCGGGTTGGTCTCGGGGTAGTAGGCGGCCAGGCAGCCGCGCGGGATGTCGTAGGCCACCAGGCGGAAGCGGTCGGCGCGGCGCTCCTGCCCGTCGTCCCACACGGTGTGCAGGTCCACCCAGTCGCCATCGGCCATGCCCAGCGCGCGCAGGTCCTCGGCGTGGATGAAGACCACACGGCGTTGTCCGAACACGCCGCGGTAGCGGTCGTCCATGCCGTAGATGGTGGTGTTGTACTGGTCGTGCGAGCGTGTGGTGAGCAGCGAGAACACGATGGTGTCGCCTTTGGCCGCGCGGCGCGCGCGGTGCACCGGCGTGTCGCGCGGCACAGGGTGCGGGAAGAACGTGGCCTGGCGTGTGGGCGTGTCCCACACGCGTTCGCTGGCGGTGTTGCGCAGCCGGAAGCCACCGGGCACGGCCACGCGCGCGTTGAAGTCCTTGAAGTCGTCGTCGAACACGGCTTCGATCTGGTCGCGGATGCGCGCGTAGTCTTCCACCAGCCACAACCAGGGCGTGCGGCTGCGTGCCTTCAGTGTGGCCTCGGCCAGACGCGCCACGATGGCGGGCTCGGACAGCAGGTGTTCCGACGCCGGCGGGTTGATGCCCATGGAGATGTGCACCATGCTCATCGAATCCTCCACCGTCACGCCCTGTGGCCCCTGGGCCTGCACATCGATCTCTGTGCGGCCCAGACAGGGCAGGATGAGCGCTTCGCGGCCGTGCACCACGTGGCTGCGGTTGAGCTTGGTGGCCACGTGCACCGTCAGGTCGCACTGGCGCAGTGCCTTCCAGGTGGCGTAGGTGTCGGGCGTGGCGGCGGCGAAATTGCCACCGAGCGCGAAGAACACCTTGCCCTTGCCGTCGAGCATGAGCTGGATCGCCTCCACCGTGTCCACGCCAGGCGCGCGCGGCGGCTCGAAACCGAACACCTGTTGCAGCCGGTCCAGCAGCGCGGCCGGTGGCTTTTCCCAGATGCCCATGGTGCGGTCACCCTGCACGTTGCTGTGGCCGCGCACCGGGCAGGGGCCCGCGCCGGGCCGTCCGATGTTGCCGCGCAGCAGCAGCAGGTTCACCAGCATCTGGATGGTGGCCACCGCATGTTGGTGCTGGGTGATGCCCATGCCCCAGCAGAGGATGGTGTTCTTCGCCGTGGCGTAGATGTCGGCGGCGGTGTGGATCTGCTCCAGCGTAAGCCCGCATTCCTCGACGATGACATTCCACGGCTCCCTCCGCAGGTCTTCGGCCAGGGCGTCGAAGCCTGCCGTGTGTTCGGCGATGAAGCCCATGTCGAGCACCGCTTCGCCCGCATCGTGGCGTTCCAGCACGCGCTTCATGATGCCCTTGACCGCCGCGAGGTCGCCGCCGCCTTTGAGCTGGAAGTAGTGCGAGCTGATCGGTGTGGAACCTAGCGTGGCCATGTCCAGCTTGCTCTGCGGGTCCTGGAAGCGCTCGAGCCCCCGTTCGCGCAGCGGGTTGAAGCTCACGATGCGCGCGCCGCGTTTGGCGGCCGCACGCAGTTCGCCGAGCATGCGCGGGTGGTTGGTGCCGGGGTTCTGGCCGAAGATGAAGATCGCGTCGGCGAGCTCGAAGTCGTCCAGCGTGACCGTGCCCTTGCCCACGCCGATCTGCGGGCGCATGCCGCTGCCGCTGGGCTCGTGGCACATGTTCGAGCAGTCGGGGAAATTGTTGGTGCCGTATTCGCGCACGAACAGCTGGTACAGGAACGCCGCCTCGTTGCTCGCACGGCCCGAGGTGTAGAACATCGCCTGGTTCGGGTCGGGCAGGGCGTTGAGGTGGCGCGCGATCAGCGCGAAGGCCGCGTCCCATTCGATGGGCTGGTACTTGTCGCTGGCCGCGTCGTACACCATCGGGTGCGTGAGCCGGCCCTGGTCTTCGAGCCAGAAATCGCTTTGCGCGGCGAGTTCGGTGACGGTGTATTGCGCGAACAGCTCGGGTCCGGTGCGGCGTGCGGTGGCTTCCGCGGCCACGGCCTTCACGCCGTTTTCGCAGAACTCGAAGGTGGAGGCGTGGTGGCGGTCGGGCCAGGCGCAGCCGGGGCAGTCGAAGCCGTCGGGCTGGTTGGCCGAGAGCAGGGTTTTGGCGCCCTTGATCGGAATGTCTTGCCGCAGCAGGGTGTGCGTGACGCTGTTCAACGCGCCCCAGCCGCCCGCGGGGCCTTTATAAAACTCGATCTTCTGTTCGCTCATGGTCTTTCGGTGCCAGCGGTGGCGCCAGCATTGCGGGGAGAATGCTCACCTTCGTCCATGCTCTCCCGATTTCCAGCCGCGCGCAATATGAAGCCTTGGGCCCAATGCATCGGCAGCGCGCTGCATAAAGTCTCCCCTTCAACGATCCCATGACCCAGGTTTCCATCCGCCCCGTCTGGACCATCCAGGACCCCGATGGCGCGCCGCTGCCCGCGCGGCTGATCGAACTGCTGGTGCTGGTGGCCGAAACCGGCAGCCTGCTGCACGCTGCCAGGGCGCTGGGCATGTCGTACCGCCGCGCCTGGGACCTGGTGCGCCTGGGCGAGCAGCACTTTCGCACGCCGTTGCTGGTGATGGCGCGCGGCAAGGGTTCGACGCTCACCGATCTGGGCGCGCGCATCGTCTGGGCGGACAAACGCATCCATGCCCGCCTGCGGCCTTCGCTGGAAACCCTGTCCTCGGAGTTGGCCGAGGAACTGCGCGGCGCGCTGAGCGAGGCGCCTTCGGCCTTGCGCATCCAGGCCAGCCATGGCTTTGCGGTCGAACGCCTGATCGAGCGGCTGGCGCAGGACGGTCTGAAACTCAGCTTCTCGTATGCCAGCAGCTCGGCCGCTGCCGCCGCGTTGCGCGAAGGCGCGTGCGACATCGCCGGGTTCCACATTCCCATCGGGCCGATGGAGGCGATGGCCGTGGCGCACTACCGGCCCTGGCTGCAGGGGTTGGACCTCACGCTGGTAGACATCGCCACGCGCCGCCAGGGCCTGATGGTGCGCCCCGGTAACCCCAAGGAGGTGTTCGCGTTGGCCGATCTCGTGCGCGACGGCGTGCGCTTCATCAACCGCCAGCCCGGCTCGGGCACGCGCTTGTTGCTCGAAGGCTTGTTGAAGTCGCAAGACATCGCGCCCACGCGCATCGCCGGCTTTGAACAAGGCGAGTACACCCATGCGGCGGTGGCGGCCTACGTGGCCAGTGGCATGGCCGACGTGGGCTTTGGCCTGGAGCCACCGGCGCGCCACTTCAAGCTCGACTTCGTGCCCATTGCCACCGAGCGCTACTTCCTGTTGTGCCGCGACGCTGTGATGGCCACGCCGGCCCTGCAGACGGTGTTGGCCGCGCTGCGCGACCCGGTGTTCCGCGTGGCGCTGGAGGCCTTGCCGGGCTACGACCCGGCGGCGGCGGGGACTGCACTGCCGTTGCGCGAGCTGTACCCGGCGTTGGCCTGAGGCCGGCGGGGAACCGGGCATCGCTACCGGTTCCCAACGGCGCGTCAGGGAGCCCGACCACCCCCCCGCGCAGCCGCGGCGCGTGGCCGGCTTCGTGGTTCCAACACAGGGGAGGTGCGCGATGAGCGATGCAGGGTGCAGGGTGTTCTGGTGGTGGTTTCTCGCAATGTCGCTGACAGCGTGCGGTGGGAGCAGCGTGGGAGGCGGCGACAGTGGGGGAGGCGGGACTGCGCCGCCGGCGGGCCCACTGGTGTCCATCGCCCTCGCACCGGCCAACGCGCGCATCGGCATCGAGACCACGCAGGCCTTCACCGCTGTTGCTACCTACCAGAACGGCTCGACGGCCGACATCAGCGCCGACCCCGGGCTGACCTGGACTTCTTCAGACGCGTCGGTCACCGTGTCGGCATCGGGCGTGGCCACTGCGGTGGCCAGCGGGGCGGCCCACATCCAGGCTTCGTTGGGTGCCGTCAGCAGCAGCGTGGCGGTGTTGCGGGTCCGCAGCCGGGTGTACGTGGCGAACCTGAATGGCAATACCGTGTCGGTGTGTGCGATCACGGCGAGCGGGGATCTCGGTACGTGCAACACGAGCGCCGCCGTGTTCGATGGGCCGACTGGCGTGGCCATCCACCCGGCGGGCACATTTGCCTATGTGGCTAACCAAAGGGGTCGCAACATCAGTTATTGCGAGTTGCGAAGTGACGGTGAGCTGGTGGGCGGTTGCAACACGAGCGCTGTCACCCTCTGGGGGCCCATCCGCGTCGCCATTGACCCTACCGGCACCACCCTCTATGCAACGGCCCTCGTCAGCGGCACCGTGCAGGCATGCCTCATCCTCCGCAACGGAAGCTTGGGTGGGTGTCGGGAGGCCGGCAGCGGGTTCGACCGACCGACCGGCATCGCGCTCAATCCGGGCGGAACGAGGGCCTACATCACCAATCCATCGCTTGGCACTGTGACCCATTGCAAGGTGTCGGCAGGCAGCCTGACGGAATGCGCCGTGAGCGCCGGGGGCTTTTCCAACCCAAGGGGTGTGGTTTTCAACTCCGCTGGCACTCGGGCTTATGTGGCCAATGACGCGGCGGTTTCCAAGTGCGACGTTCAGATGGATGGCAGCCTCGCGCCGTGCACCCCGGCCGCCAGCGGTTTCAACCTCGCGTACGACGTGGCCTTGAACCCAACGGGTACCAAGGCCTATGTGACCAACAGCGCCCACGACGCCATGTCGTTCTGCCCGGTCAACGCCGATGGCAGTTTTGGCGCTTGCACATTCACGACAGGCTTCCGTTCCCCCTACAGCGTCGCGCTGCCCTGATGTGACGAATCTGGATCAGATTTTGATGTGCTCATTGAGAAGGAGATACGTGATGAAACAGGCGTGGCATGGGTTGTTCTGGCGGCTTTGTCTTTTGATGGCACTGACAGCTTGTGGCGGTAGCAACGTGGGCAGCGCCGGTGGAAGCATCGGTGGCGGGGCGCCGCCAGCGAATCCGCTGGTGTCCATTGTGGTCACACCGGCCAACGCGCGCATCGGCATCGAGACCACGCAGGCCTACACCGCCACGGCAACTTATCGGGACGGTTCGACGGCCGACATCAGCGCCGACCCCATGCTGACCTGGAGCTCCTCAGACCCGGCGGCCATCGTGGCGGCATCGGGCGTGGCCACTGCGGTGGCCAGCGGCGCGGCGAACATCCAGGCCACGTTGGGCGCTGTCAACAGCAACATGGCGACGCTGCGGGTTCGCAGTCGCGTCTACGTGACTGACGCTAACTCAGGCACCCTGTCGGTGTGTGCAATCACGGCCAGCGGGAACCTCGGTACGTGCAACACGAGTGACCGATTGTTCAACTCCCCCACTGGCGTGGCGATCCACCCCGACGGGACGTTTGCCTATGTCGCCAACAAGGCGGGACAAAACATCATCCATTGCGCGCTGCAGAACGATGGGGAATTGGAGGCTTGCGTCGAGGGCGCGGCCCTATTTCGCAGTCCCGCCAGCATTGTTATCAACCCGGCGGGAACCACCGCCTACGTGACGGAAGCTGTCGGCGATGCCGTGCAGGCGTGTCCCATCCAGGTCGACGGCAGTCTGGGTAACTGCGTTTCTACCAGGAGCGGGTTCAGCCGTCCCGAAGGCATTGCGCTGAACCCGAGTGGGACGATGGCCTATGTCACCAATCAGGCCAACGATACCTTCACCCACTGCACGGTGTCGGATGGCAGCTTGACCGCATGCGTTGTTACCGTGGGAACCGGTCTCATCCCTATCGGTGTCGCCATCAACCCCGCAGGCACTTTGGCCTATCGGGCCAATAACGTTGAAACCGTATCCTCATGCAGCGTGCAAGTGAATGGGAGTCTCGGGCCGTGCACCACGGCTGCCAGTGGCATCCGTTTTCTGACTCACATTGCCTTCAACCCGACCGGCACCAAGTTGTACTTGACCCACGGCGATGAGGTGTCGTTTTGCCCGGTCAACCCCGATGGCAGCTTGGGCGCTTGCACATCCACCGCAGGCTTCAGCTTCCCCTACGGCATCGCGGTGCCATGAGCAACGGCGCGTATTTCAACGGCCCGGAATTTTCGGGTATTCAAACGAAAAGGTGATGTGAATGAAACCTACATGGCACGTGTTGTTTCTTGCCCTTTTGCTGGCGGCTTGTGGCGGTGGCAACGGCGGTGCGTCGCCGGGCCATGCGCTGGTCTCCATTGCCGTCGCGCCGACCGCCGCCCACATCGGCATCGAGACCACGCAGGCCTACACCGCCACGGCAACTTATCGGGACGGCTCGACGGCCGACATCAGCGCCGACCCCGCGCTGACCTGGACCTCGTCAGACCCGTCGGCCACTGTGTCGGCATCGGGTGTGGCCACCGCAGTGGCCAGCGGTTCGGCGAACATCCAGGCAACGGTGGGCGCCGTCCACAGCAACTCGGCCACGTTGGTGGTTCGCAGCAAGGTGTATGTGGCGAACATGTCCGCCAACACCGTGTCGGTATGTGCCATCACGGCGAGCGGCCAACTGGGCCATTGCAACACCAGTGCACCCATGTTCGACCAGCCGTATGGCGTGGCGGTACATCCTGCCGGCACATGGGTCTACGTGGTCAATTCGGGCGGGAACACCATCAGCCGTTGCGCGCTGCAAAGTGACGGCGAACTCGACGCCTGCGTGACAGGCGCTGCCTCGTTCAGTGTTCCCGGCCGCATCGCCATGGACCCTGCGGGGTTGACGGCCTATGTCACCAATGTCGGTAATGGCAACGGGAGCGTGATGGCCTGTCCCATCGCCAGCGACGCCAGCCTGGGTCCATGTGCGCCGACCGGTAGCGGATTCAGCAGTCCCACGGGCATTGCACTCCATCCGGGCGGGACGATCGCGTACGTCACCAATTTCAACACCCACACCGTCACCCACTGCAAGGTAGCGGCTGGTGGCTTGACAGAATGCGTCGCCAACGCGGGCTTCTCCCTGCCCACGGGCGTGTCCCTGAACCCAGCTGGCACGCGGGCCTATGTGGTCAACGGCGGCAATGGAACCGTGTCCTCGTGCAGCGTGCAGGCGGATGGCAGTCTTGCACCGTGCACCGCGGTCGCGACGGGTTTGAGCGCCCCCTACGACATGGCCTTGAGCCCCACCGGGACCAAGGCGTATGTGGCAGAAGGCGGGAGCAACGCGGTGTCGTTTTGCCCAGTCAACGGCGATGGCAGTCTGGGCGCCTGCACGGCCACCGCAGGCATTGCCTCCCCTCGCGGGATTGCGCTGCGCTGAAGGATTTCCGCCGCCGTCACTCCGGCTCGATACCGGCTGCCTTCACCAGTTCGCCCCAGCGTTTGCCGTCGCGCGCCACCAGCTCGCGCAACGACTCGGGCGTGCCCGGATAGGGCAATGCGTACATGCGCGCCAGGCTCTCCTGCATGCCCGGGCTGCGCACGATGCCGTTGATGGTGTCGGCCAGGCGGTTCACCACATCGGCCGGTGTGCGCTTGGGCGCGAAGATCGCGAGCCAGGCGGTGAACTCGTAGCCGGGCAGACCGGCTTCGGCGATGGTCGGGATGTCGGGGATCGCCGGCACGCGCTGCGCGGAGCTCACGCCCAGCACCTTCACGCGGCCGCCCTGCGCCTGCGCCATGCCCAGGCCAGCGTCGGTCACGAGGAAGTGCAGTTGGCCCACGGCGAGGTCCGTGAGGGCCTGGCCCGAGGTTTTGTACGGCACATGCACGGCGTCGATGCCGGCCATCTGCCGCAAGGCTTCCGAGGCGATGCGGCCTGTTGCGCTGGAGCTGCCGTAGTTGAGTTTGCCGGGTCGGCTTTTCGCGAGGGCAATCAGTTCTTTCAGGTTGTTCACGCCCAGCGAAGGCGGCACCACCAGCACCTGCGGGATGGTGGCCAGCGTGGTCACAGGCGCGAAGTCGGCCACCGGGTCGTAAGGGATGGTCTTGAACAGATGCTGGTTGGCCGCGTGGGTGGAGTTCGCACCGAACAGCAGCGTGTAGCCGTCGGCCGGCGCGCGCGCCACGAAAGAGGCGGCCACGCCGCCCAGTGCGCCTTGCCGCGCTTCGACGATGAAGGGCTGGCCCATCGATTCGCGCAATCGATCGGCGAGGTAACGCGCCATCATGTCGTAGGCGTTGCCCGGGCCGAAGGGCACGACGATGGTGACCACGCGAGAGGGGTAGGTGTCGGCGTGCGCGCCGAAGGTCAGCGGCGCGAGGCAGGCCGCGGCCGCGGTCTGCAGGACGGTGCGGCGCGTGGTGGTGGTGCGACGGGTGTCGGTCATGGGGTGTCTCCTGTTGTGGGGTTGCTGCCGGTTCAGTCGAGCAAACCGTGTTCGCGGTAGTAGCGCTCGGCGCCAGGGTGCAGCGGCAGGTCCACGCGCGTGGGCATGCGCTTGGGTTCGATGGGGTAGGTCAGCGGGCTCTGGTGCACCGGCATGTGGCGAAAGCGCCCCTCGAACTCCGCGCGTTCCTCCACCATGACGGCGGTCACGCGGTAGGCCACGTCCTCGGGCATGTCGTCGCGACACAGAATGCCCCAGTTCGACCAGTCCAGGCAGGGAATGTCTTGCTCGTTGAGCAGGCGGCCTTTTTCGATGGCGGCTGGGCGCAGGCCATATTGATCGACCAGCGTGCGCATGGCGTCGGGTTCGATCGGGATGAAGTTCATCGGGTACTGCGTGACCAGCTCGGTCCAGTTCGAGACCATGATGGCCTCGTTGAACACCGCGTTGCAGTCACCGTTTTGCGCTGCCTTCAGGCAGGCGCGCGGGTTCTCGTGTTCGTAGTAGGAGCCGCCCCAGCGCACGATGTCCTCGGGGTCGATGCCGTGCGCGCGGAAGATGAGGTCGATCACATAGCTGCACAGGCAGTCGTCCGCGCGCGGTGGCATGGCGATGTGCAGCACCGGCTTTTTCTCACGGATGTCGGCGAACGAGGTGATGCCGGTGTCGGCGCGCACGGCCAGCGTGAGCCGGTCGTCCTGCGGCAGGTGGCCGAGCGTGCGCAGGTTGGGAAAGGCCCGGTTCTTGTAGAAGTGCACGCCTTCGCGCGCCCAGCGCACGCCGATGTGCGTGGGCGTGGTGATGGCCAGGTCGGCCTCGCCCATGCCCACCAGCTCCACGCTGTCGCGGTAGGCGCTGCCGGTGCGGATGGTGAAGCGCGAGAGCGGCGCCGAGCGCCAGCGCAGATGCGCCGAGACCCAGCCCCAGATGGTGTGGAAATTGGCGGTGCCCCAGTCGCCGACCATGGTGAGGTCGATGCGGGGGTCCTTCGGTCTTGTCATGGAAAGGTCTCCTTCTTTCTGGGGGCTGGGGAAAAGTCTTCAGGCGATCGCGCCTTGCGCGCGCAGCGCGGCCAGCCGCTCGGGGGCGAAGCCCAGCAGCTCGCCGAGCACGGCATCGGTGTGCGCGCCCAGGGCAGGCGGTGCGGTGTAGGCCGGGGTGCCCGCCGCCGACAGCTTCACCGGGTTGCCCGGCATGCGCAGGCGTTCTCCGCTGGGCAGCGGCACGTCCACCACCATCTGGCGCGCCAGCACCTGCGGGTCGCTCAAGGCCTGTGCAAAGTCGTTCACCGGCGCGCAGGGAATGCGCGCGGCGTTCAGCCGCGCCAGCCAGGTGGCGGTATCGGCGCCAGCCAGCTCGGCGTTGATGGCGGCGTCGATGCGGTCCTTGGCGGCCAGGCGCGCGGGCTGGTGGGCGAAGGCCGGTTCGCACAGCACCTCGCTGTGCAGCACGTCGAGCAGGCGCTGGAAGAAGGCATCGCCCAGGCAGGCGATGATGATGTGGCCGTCGGCGGTGCGGTAGGTGTTGTAGGGCACGTGCACGAAGTGGCCGTTGCCGATGCGCTCGGGCACCACGCCCGACATGAGGTGCATGGTAGCCATGTAGTTCAGCAGCGAGATCTGCGCGTCGAGCATGGAGATGTCCACATGCTGGCCGCGCCCCGTGCTGTGGCGCGCCTGCAGCGCCGCGAGCACACCGATGGCGCCGAACAGGCCGCCACCCAGGTCGCCGATGGGGATGCCCGCGCGCGTGGGCGGGCCGTCGGGCTGGCCGGTGATGGACATGCCGCCGCCCATGCCTTGCACCACCTGGTCGAACGCGGGCCGGTGCGCATCCGGTCCGTCGCCACCGAAGCCGGTGACCGAACAGGTGACGATGCGCGGGTTCACCGCCGACAGCGCGGCATGGTCGATGCCCAGGCGCGTGGTCACGCCCGCGGCGAAGTTGTCGAACACCACGTCGGCGTGGCGCACGAGGTCGTGGAACACCGCCAGACCCTCGGGCTGTTTGAGGTCGATCGCCACGCTGTGCTTGTTCCGGTTGAGCGTGAGGAAATAGGCCCCCTCGCCATCGCGGGCGTACTGCGGATCGTCGCGCAGCAGTTGGCGGGTGCCTTCGCCGCGGCCGGGCGGCTCCACCTTGATGGTGCGTGCGCCGAGGTCGGCCAGCAGCATGGTGCCGTAAGGGCCGGAGAGCATGTGGGTCAGGTCGAGGACGGTGATGCCGGAGAGCGGTGCCATGTCTCCTCATCTGCAAGCGGCATGCCCATCCTGCGGACTCTTTCAAGTGCTTGATTTGAAAAGAATTTTTCCTCTTCTGGTTTGTCCTGTAGGACCTGGAATTGTTTCGTGCAACGATCTTGAGACATTCATGAAACAAATCCACCGCCCCCTGCGCCTGTGCTTTCTCAGCCACCGCCACCTGAGCACCTTGGCCGCGCCGGTGTTCGCGGAATACGCCGATCGTGTCGAGATCGAGGTGGTCGACGCGCATTTCCAGCCCGCCCTGCTGGCCGCGCGGGCGCGTGAAAAGTCCGGCGAGGTGGACGCGTTCGTGAGCGCCGGCTCCAACGCGGCCTTGCTGCGCCAGTCCGTGGCCTTGCCCGTGGCCACGATCGACATCAACGGCTACGACATCCTGCTGGCGCTGCGCCAGGCGCGCGCCCATGGCGTGGCCGGCGTCGGTGTCGTCACCTATGGCGAGACCATCGAGCCGCTCGAACGGGTGAAGGAGCTGCTGAACGTGGAGGTGATGCAGCGTGCCTACGCCACGCCCGAACAGGCGCGCGACCGGGTGGCCGAACTCAACGGCGCCGGCTGTCAGGTGATCGTCGGCCCCAGTCTCGTGGTCGAGGCGGCGCGTGCGATCGGGCTGCGCGGTGTGCTGGCGTATTCGCAGGCCTCGGTGCGCGCCGGCCTGGAGAACGGCATCGAGATGGCGCGCGTCGCCCGCCTGGAGAGCGCGCGCAGCCAACAGGTGTCGGCGGTGCTGCACAGCCTGCAGGAAGCGGTGCTGGCGGTGGACGCCACACACCGCATCGTGGCGGTGAACTCGGCCATGCAGGCGGTGCTGGGCGCTCCCGCCGCGGCGCTGCACGGGCGCGATCTGCGCGACGTTGCGCCCGAGCTCGCCCTGGGCGAGACCTTGCAGGGCCTTCCCGACGAACCCGGCCTGGTGCTGCAATTCGCCGGTCGCGACTGGCTGGCGGTGCGCACGCCCCTGCGCGAGGCCGACCGCATCACCGCCGCGGTGCTCGCGCTCTACGACGCCCGGCGCATTGCCGAGGCCGATGCCAGCTTGCGCTCACGACGCAAGGGACGGCGCATGCCGGCAGCGCGACACCGCTTCCACGACCTGCTGGGCCAGAGCCCGTCCTTCCGGCAGGCTGTGCGCGCGGCGCGCCGCTACGCCGTCACCGAGCTCGGGGTGCTGATCACCGGCGAGAGCGGCACCGGCAAGGAGTTGTTGGCCCAGGCCATGCACAACGCCAGCCCGCGCGCCAACGGGCCGTTTCTGGCGCTGAACTGTTCGGCCTTGCCCGAGTCCTTGCTCGAGAGCGAGTTGTTCGGCTACGAAGAAGGGGCCTTCACCGGTTCGCGGCGCGGCGGCAAGCCGGGCCTGTTCGAGACCGCGCACCGGGGCACGGTGTTTCTCGACGAAATCGGCGACATGCCGCTGCCCCTGCAAACGCGGCTGCTGCGCGTGTTGCAGGAGCGTGAGGTCACGCGCCTGGGCGGCCACGCGCCGATTCCGGTGGATGTGCGCATCGTCGCGGCCACCCACCAGCCGTTGGAAGCCATGGTGGCTGAGCGGCGCTTTCGCGGGGATCTGTACTACCGCCTGAACCTGCTGCGCCTGTGGGTGCCACCCTTGCGCGAGCGCACGGGCGACATCGAAACGCTGGCCATCGCTGCGCTGCACCGGCGGCTGGCGCAGTTGCAATGCGGGCACGACCCGCGGGCCATCGTGCAGCGCCTGTTGCCCAGGCTGCAGGCCCACGGCTGGCCGGGCAACGTGCGCGAACTGGAGAACGTGTGTGACCGCATCGCGGTGTTGCACGCGCAGGCGCCCAGCGTGGAGGCGGTGTCGCTGCAGGACCTGCTGTACGACTGCCCGGAACTCGCGCCCGCGCAGCCGCCCATGGCCGCCCGTGCGGTGGACGACGCAGCCACGCTGCGCGCGGTCCTGGCGCAATGGGATGGCCACCGAGGCCGTGCCGCGCAGGCACTGGGCATCAGCCGCGCCACCTTGTGGCGCAAGATGCGGGCCTTGGGATTGGGGTAGGGGTTGGGCGATCCCGGTTAGGGCGTCTTCGGCGAGAACGTCACCTCGATCGAGGCCTCCACGCCCGCCGTGGCGATGCCCACCGAGCCTTCGGCGCTCACGCTCAGGCCGACCGAGATGTTCTCGATCTTCCAGTTCTTCGATACGGCCTGCGGCAGCTTGGCCAGGGCGCCATCGAGTTTCGTGATCGCCTCTTCGAGGTTCTTGCGCAGCTTTTCCGCGTCCACCTCGACGGTGTTGGCCAGCCGGTCCACCAGTCCATGTGTTTTGCCGCCGAGCCGGTCGGCGGGGGCCGCGCTGGTTGGGGCCAGCGTGATCAGCGGGATCTTTGTTTTGCTCGGTGTCGCGCGACTGGCCATGGTGTTCTCCTCAATCACAGGTGGGTGGAAAAACCGAAATACGTGGCCGCCTGGGCCAGGTGCTGGAACATGCCCTCGTGTCCGCCCTGGCCGTCGGGAATCTCGCCCATGTAGATGCCGACGCCCGCACCGCTGGTGTTGTCCACCAGCAGGCTGCCGCTGTCGCCCGGGCCGCCCGAACAATCGGTGATCACACGTTGCCCGAACAGATTGCCCAGATAGATCGGGTCCTGGAACACCCGCAACACCGTGCCCTTGCCCGAGCCGAACCGCCCCTGGAACGACACGGACTGGCCCGGTGCCACCGTGTGGCAGATGGGCAGGCGAGAAAGTCCGGCAGGCCAGTCGCCCGGCGCGATTTCCACGATGGCCGCGTCGATGGTGCAGGCGTCGATGTCGGCCAGATGACCCCGCGTGGGTTGCACATGGACCCCGTTGGTCTGGAAGCCGACCGATGCGCCCAGGGACAGCGCGGCCAGCGTATGGCGGCAGGTGAGGATGCCGTGGTGCCACTTCGAGCGGTTCGTGCTGGTGATCCAGCAAGTGCCAGTGCCGCCCGCGGGGTGCGGTGGCAGGCCATGGGGTTCGTAGGGGCCGAGCGCGATGGCCAAGGGAAACGCGCGGCCGCCGACTTCCACGGTGATCACCTCGCCCGGCCGCGCTTCGTCGGCCGCGAAGTGCACGCCGATGCCGAACGCAAAACCCTCGACGGCCTGAATGGACGCAGGCCGCTGGTTTGGATTGAGAGAGACGATGCCCGCCGAGAGACCGGAGAACTTGCCGCTGAAGCGTGTGGTGGCTTCGAGCGCCGCAAGCGTCAGCGCGTTGGCCCAGAGGTACGAGCGCCGCAGCAACGGATCGCGGATGTCTTCGGCCCGCCCTCGCGTGCGGCCGATGGCGTACTGCTCGGGCGGTGCTTCTTCGGGCAGCAGGTAGGGCAGAAGCTCGGGGGGAAACACCATGGGCATGACCTCCGTTTCGAGGGGCGCATGTCGTCTGTACCTAGGTCATTTCTGAATGCGCCGGGCCACCCTGATGGGCTTGCAGCTTAGCCCAAGCGCATGCGTTTGGCTTGTCTTTCGTGTGCGCTCGGGTTACGCGAATGCGCCCTTCAACCCGGCGCGGGACATTGCGCGAGAAGCATCCGCAGCGCAGGTATGGCCATCACCCACGCCCCCATCCCAAAAGCGAGCAAGGCGTTGTTCGAGCAACAGAGGGGACGGTTTTCCGCCACCACAGCGTCGATGCGCTGCTGCAGTGCGGTGGCTTGCGGCGACGTGTCCTGCGGCACCTGCACCGCAACGGTCAGCTGCGGGGCGCGGTCGTTGACCTCGGCTGGGTTGCCCAGATCGTTGGAGACGGTGGTCGACGGATCGGCTCCTTCGGTCCGCGCTCCGGTATTGGGCGCCCCATCGACGACCTCGTCCAACACGAGGTCTTTCCAGTCACCCTCAGTTGGTGGGGGACTGGTTGAGACTTCGAGGTGGCGCCGGCGGTGATGGGCGCGGGCTTGGTCCCGATCGGAAAAACGCTTCACCCGCCTCCTTGCGAGGCTTCAATGTCTCCAGGCATTCGCCCATGCGGAACACGGCGAGGGCATCGTTGGCACCGTCGTTGACCGCCGCAGCGTACAACTCGGCGGCCGCCGCAAACTCACCCATGCGTTGCAGGCACGAGGCGGCGATGAAGACGAAAGGCTGGTATCTCGGTTCGTGGCCGACGAGATAGATCGCCAGCGGCAAGGCCTCCTGGAACTGGCCTTGGTCGCACAGGGCCCGCGCGGCGTCGTAAACGGGCAGGTAGGTCGACGCCGTGAGGCCCCGGAGCTGCCCCAGGGAAACGCCGGGCGGCAAGGTGTTGGTATCCAAGCGATCGAGTTCGGGAGCAAGCCCGTTGAGTTCGGCCGTGACCGCCTCCATCACGGTTCTGAGTTGCGTTGTACAGGGTGGGGTGTGACAGTCTGACAAAGAAATCTCCTAGGGTTGTGACGAGACGCCGCTCAGTAACAACCCGAAGGAATAGATTCCTTTGATGTGAGGCCTCAAGGCGCGATGGACTCCATGCCGTCTGCGCCGGTCCATCACCCTATGTTGAAGGTGCTGTTGGTGGGGTCACGCAGAGCTGTATCAAACGTACTGTGCCGACCTGGGTCAGGCTCATGCCCAGGGAAAGAGTCGCACGGGCCACCCGCGGGTTTGGGGACGCATCATCGATCCGCTGCTGCATGCTCATGACCCCTGCAGAGTCTGGGGCTGAGGGAGGGATCCGTCTGGCGACATTCTGCAGGCCTGCTCTGAAGGGGCCGTTGTCTGCGTCATTGCCATCCGTGATGGAGCTCCTCACGAGGTTCTCCACGGCTCCTTTTGGTTTCTGCTCTGAACGGGCTTGCGGGATCTCTGCGTCGGTGGGCACGCCCGAGTCGATTCGAACTTCCTTGGCGCGCGTGGTGTGGTCGTTCCACCGGCCTTGCGCAGAGCCCGTGTTGTTGGCGTGCGCGTCATCGGCCTTCGTTTCAACCGGGGTGGTTTGGGGAATGGGGTTGGGTGAACTGTATGGCTGGGTGGATTTAGCGCTCATGTTGGCTCTCCTGGGTGTGGTTCAGTGCGTGCGATCGGGCCATGGCCCAATCTTGAAGTTGCCAAAGATCGGCGTTGTCCCGGCTCACGTCCAGAGCGGCTTCATAGGCTTCGCGGGCTTGCTTGCGCCGTTGTGACGTTTCGAGGCATTCGCCCAGGCGGAACAGGGCAATGGCATCGTCGGGCCCGCCGTTGACCGCCGAGGCATAGAGCTCGGCGGCTTCATGGAGATGGCCCAGACGATGAAGGCAGGAGGCCGCGAGAAAGTTGAACGGCTGGTGTCCTGGCTCGTGCACCATCAGATAGAGCGCCAGCGGGAGCGCTTCTTCGAACCGGGCCTGGTCGCACAGGGCTTCGGCCGCTTCGTGCACGGGAAAGTAGGTGGCCGCGTCCAGACCCCGCAATTTGCCGAGCGACGCCTTTGGCAAGGTCAGAAGGGTGGAGCGCTCCAGAAAGGCGCTCAGGTCTTGGAGTTCAGCGCGGACAGCGTCTCGCACGGCCATGAGCTGTGCTTCGTCGGGTGGGCTGCGGTGGGTGGGCATGTGTGCAAGGTCTCCACGGATAGAGGTTGGAGAGCTTGTGTGACGCCTCTTTTGGAAGGGTTCCTCTTGGAGAGAGAGGGGCTGCTCGCCTCGTTGGGCGCATCGGCATGGGCGCGAACATGGCCGGGGAAAGCGGCTTGTCAGCCTTGGCCGGCCTCCGAAGCCGGCTGGGCGTTCAGGGCTTGGGCGCGGCTCATGGCCCAATCCTGAAGTTGCCACAGGGCCGGATTGCGCCGGCCCAGATCGAGGGCCTCGTCGAACGCTTCGCCCGCCTCCTTGCGAAGCTTCAACGCCTCCAGGCACTCGCCCATGCGGAACACGGCGAGCGCATCGTTGGCGCCGTCGTTGGCGGCCGCTGCGTACAGCTCGGCTGCCGCTGCAAACTCACCCGTGCGTTGCAGGCACGAGGCGGCGATGAAGACGAAGGGCTGGTACCTCGGCTCGTGGCCCACGAGATAGATCGCCAATGGCAAGGCTTCCTGGAAACGGCCTTGATCGCACAGCTCACGGGCGGCGTCGTAGACGGGCAGGTAGGTCGACGCCGTCAAGCCCCGCAACTGGCCCAGAGAAACGCCGGCCGGTACCGTGTTGGGGTCCAGTTGCTGGAGTGCGGGCGCGAGCTCGTTCAGTTCGGCGGTGACGGCTTCCATCACGGCTCTGAGTTCGGTGCTACGGGGTGGGGTGTGACTGGCGGACAAGGGGTTTCTCCTGGGGTGCGATGAAAGCCACTGAGTGGACGGACCAGGGCATGGTTCCCATCCGCAGATGGGTCAGGTCATTCCGTGGGCAGCAGACGCGCAAGGTAGTGCCGCATGGCGGCCTGGGTTATGAACGCAAGAGCCAGGAGGAGGGGCGCTATTGCCGCATACCTCTCGTTGCTACCCGGTTGGATGCCGAAATACACGGCCACAGACATGGCCCCCAATGCCACGCCGATAAGGGCCAGGTACCGGTTCGGACAGCAGAACGGCGGCCTCACGGTCGCCAGATGGTCGAGGTGCTGCTGCAATGCAGAGGCCCGTGGCGCCAGGGCCGAGTTTGCGGGGAGCTGTGGAACTTGCACCCGGATACTCTTCAACTGGGCGAAGAGGTCGACCGGTGGCGGTGTGCTGGCCAGGGGCGGTGTCACTTGGGGAAGAGCCGGTGCGGACGTGTCCAGGCCTTCTGCGCTGCTGGAATGCGGGGGGACGAATCGGGGGGGCGAGACGCTTGAATCGATGTCGGTGGTGGTCTCGATCCGCGTCTCGAATGGGGTCTGGGCGATGGCGTTGGTCTCGGGCTCAGGCTCGGGGTCGGGACCAAGGTACATGTCGTTGATCGACTCGAGGGCGTTCCACGGGCCTTGGCCGTTGTGCGCGGGATTGTGCGCGCTCACCTGGTTGCTCCTGGTCACGCGTGGCGTCGGATCGACGGAGCGCGGCGATTCGGAACTGCTGCCCGTGCTACCGTCCATCGTGGGCCTCCCCAAGGGCGGCCCGCAGCGCTGGGGCGATCTTGTTCATGGCCGCCGTGAGGGCTGGCGTCACGGCTCGAATCTGTGTTTCGCGGGAAGGGGATTGAGCGGCAGACAAGGGTGGCTCCTGTGGTAGCAGAAGCCCCTCAGGAACAGGCGGGGGGGAGCGGTTCCTGTGGTGCGCCCTTCAACGGTCCATCGCCCTGAGCACCTCTTCTGCCGTGGCCGGCGCGTTCATCGCCAACGGCTTGCCGCCTGCCTGCGCCACGGCATCGCGCAATGCCTCGAACACGCTGATGGCCAGCATGAATGGCGGCTCGCCCACGGCCTTGCTGCCGTGCACGTTGTCTTCGCGGTTGGCCTCGGGCCAGAGCTCGACCTTGAAGTGTTCGGGCACGTCTCCGGTGGCCGGGATCTTGTAGGTGCTGGGTGCGTGGGTCTGCAAGTAACCCTTGTCGTTCCACACCAGTTGTTCGGTGGTGAGCCAGCCCATGCCCTGCACGAAGCCGCCCTCGATCTGGCCGACGTCGATGGCCGGGTTGATGCTGCGGCCCACGTCGTGGAGGATGTCGACCTTGAGCACGCGGCTCTCGCCGGTGAGCGTGTCGATCGCGACCTCGGCGACCGCCGCGCCGTAGGCGAAGTAGTAGAACGGCCGGCCGGTGAGCGTGTGCTTGTCGTAGTGGATCTTGGGTGTGCGGTAAAAGCCGTCGCTCCAGAGCTGGATGCGGTTGGCGTAGGCGGCGTGCACGACTTCTTCAAACGAGCGCGTGGCGGTGGGCGTGATGACCTGTCCACCTTCGAAGCGCACCGCGCCCGCGCCGCAGCCATCGAGCCCGGCGACGAAGGCCGCGAGGTTGTCGCGCACGTGGCGCGCAGCGAATTGCGCGGCGCGCCCGTTCAGGTCGGTGCCGCTGCTGGCTGCGGTGGCGCTCGCGTTGGGCACCTTGCTGGTGTCTGAAGCCGTGCTGAGCACGCGCTCGAAGGGCACGCCCAGTTCATCGGCCACGATGGCGGCCACCTTGGTGTTCAGGCCCTGGCCCATTTCCGTGCCGCCGTGGTTCACCTGCACGCTGCCATCGGTGTACACGTGCACCAGCGCACCGGCCTGGTTGAACAGCGTGGCCGTGAAGCTGATGCCGAACTTCACCGGCGTGAGCGCGATGCCTTTCTTGATCACCGGGCTCTTCGCGTTCCAGGCCGCGATCTGCGCGCGGCGTTCGCGGTAGCGGCTGGTGTTGGCCAGCGCGGTCATGAGAGGCTCGAGGATGTTGTCCTCGACCTTCATCTGGTAGTGGGTGACGTTGCGGCTGTCGATGCCATAGAGGTTGCGCAGCCGCACGTCCAGCGGGTCCATGCCGAGCGCCTGGGCGATGTCGCTCAGGATGCGCTCGATCACGATCACGCCCTGCGGTCCACCGAAGCCCCGGAACGCCGTGTGGCTCTGGGTGTTGGTCTTGCAGCGGTAGCTGGAGATCGACACGTCTTCCAGGAAGTAGGCATTGTCGGCGTGGAAGATGGCGCGGTCGGCCACCGGGCCGGAGAGGTCGGCGGAAAAGCCGCAGTTGGCCAGCATCTCCAGGTCGAGGCCGCAGAGCAGGCCGCTGTCGTCGAAGCCCACGCGGTAGTGGTAGGCGAAGGGGTGGCGCTTGCCGGTGATCATGAAGTCGTCGTCGCGGTCCAGCCGCAGCTTCACCGGGCGCTGCAGGCGGTGCGCGGCGACGGCGGCCCACACCGCGAGGTGGCCGGCCTGCGTTTCCTTGCCGCCGAAGCCGCCGCCCATGCGCCGGCACTCGACCGTGACGGCGTGGTTGTGGATGCCCAGCGCGTGCGAGACCCAGTGCTGCACCTCGCCCGGGTGCTGGGTGCTCGAATAGACCCACCATTGGTTCTGCTCCAGCGGCAGCACGTAGGCGATCTGGCCTTCGAGGTAGAAGTGTTCCTGGCCGCCCACGTCGAAGCGGCCTTCGAGCACGTGGGGCGCGCGCTTCAAGGCCGCGGCCGCATCGCCGCGTTTCACGTGCACCGGCGGCAGCACGTAGCTGGCCTGGGCATGCGCTTCCTGCACCGACAGCACGGCGGGCAGGGGCGCGATGTCCAGTTTGACGAGGCGTGCCGCGCGGCGCGCGGTCATCACGTCGTCGGCGACGACGAGGGCCACCACCTGGCCGGTGAACTGCACGGTCTCGTGGGCGAACACCGGTTCGTCGTGCGCGAACGCGGCCAGCGTGGGATCGCCCGGGATGTCGTTTGCGCCGAAGACGCCACGCACGCCGGGCACCGCCAAAGCGGCTGAGGCGTCGAAGCCGCGCAGCGTGCCGTGCGGCACGTGGGAGCACACGGGTGCGGCGTGCAGCGTGCCGCGCACTTCGGGGATGTCGTCGATGTAGGTGGCCGCGCCGGCCACCTGGGCGCGGGCGCTTTCGTGGAAGCGGGAGACACCGGCGGCGGGATTCGCTTGACGCGTGCGGACCACCTCCGTTCGGGCTGAGCCTGTCGAAACCTTCGCCAAGGTCTGGGTGAGCCCTTCGACTGGCTCAGGGCGAACGGAAGGATGGGATCGCGCCAGGGCTTCGTCGGCTGGTTCCGCGACCGCGTCGGCACGGGATGAAATCACCATGGGCGCCTCGGTGGGGTTGTTTTTGTCGCGCGCGTTCATGCCAGTGCCTCCAGCGTTGCCGCGTCGAGGGTTTCCAGGTTGATGCGCTGCAGCCCCTGGCTCTCCAGCCAGAAGCGTTGCAGCAGGTTGCCGAGCACGGTGTGCCGGTAGGCGGCGCTGGCGCGCATGTCGGAGATGGGTTGGAACTCGGCGCGCAGGGCCTCGGTGGCCCGCTTCACGGTGTCCGGGTTCCAGTCCTGGCCGACCAGCGCGGCCTCGGTGCGGCGCGCGCGCACCGGGGTGGCGGCCACGCCACCGGCGCCGATGGAGGCATGCCGCACCACGCCATTGCGCACGGTGATGTCCAGGGCCAGGCAGACGGCAGAGATGTCGTCGTCGAAGCGCTTGCTGATCTTGTAGACGCGCATGAACCCGGGCGGCGTGGTCGGCAAGGGCACCTTGATCCAGCACAGCAACTCGTCGGCCTTCATCACGTTCGTGCGGTAGCCGGTGTACAGGTCCTCCAGCCGCAACTCGCGGTGAGCGATCTGGCCCTTCTTCGGATCCCAGCGCATCAGCACCACGCTGGCGCCGAGCGCGATCAACAGCGGCATCGAGTCGCCAATCGGCGAGCCGTTGGCCACGTTGCCGCCCAGCGTGCCCGAGTTGCGCACGGGCAGGCCCGCGAAGCGCTGGGAGAAGGTCTTGAGCTGGGGCCGGTCCTGCACCAGCGCGGCGTAGGCCTCGGTCAAGCTCACGCCCGCGCCGATGGCGATGTGGTTGGGGTAGCGTTCCACCCGTCTCAACTCGCGCGCGGCCGTCACGTCCAGAACGGTGGCAAAACGCTTGTGCATCTTGGTCACCCACAGGCCGACGTCGGTGCAGCCGGCCACAACCTGGGCCTTGGGGTGGGCGGCGCGTTGCTGCAGCAGCTCGGCCAGCGTGGCCGGGCGCAGGTAGGTCGCATCGGCCGCAGGATGCTTCTGGTTCAGGTTCTCCAGCGCCGCTACCGTCTCGGCTTCGTTCACCGCGCAGCCCGTGGGCAGGGGCAGCGAGCCCATCTGCTGGGCCGCGTCCAGGATGGGGCGGTAGCCGGTGCAGCGGCACAGGTTGCCTGACAGGTCGGCCTGTGCCTGCGCGCGGTCAATGCCTTTGCCGCCACCCGTGTTCTGGTACATGCCGAAGAGGCTCATGACGAAGCCCGGGGTGCAGAAGCCGCACTGGCTGCCGTGGCACTGGACCATGGCTTCTTGCGCCGGGTGGAGATGGCCCCCACGCTGCGCCGCTGACGCGGGTCGCTGCCCCCCAAGGGGGCTGATCCCGCCTTGGGGCGGCCCGGCGGCGGGATCGTGTCCCGCGCCGAGGTGCTCCGATGCACTGATGTCCTCGACGGTCCACACCGCCAGGCCCTGCACCGAATGCGCCAGCCGGATGCAGCTGTTGATCGCCTTGTATTCGAGTTTCCCGTCCACCGCCTCGCCCAGCACCACGGTACAGGCACCGCAGTCGCCTTCGCCGCAGCCCTCCTTGGTGCCGCTGCAGTGCAGGTCTTCGCGCAGCACCTCCAGCAGGGTGCGGTCGGGCGCCACGTGGTGCAGGGTCACGGCCTCGCCGCGGCGCAGGAAGGTCAGGGTTTGTGCGGATATTTCGGTGCTCATGCGTGCCAGCATAGCGTCGGCCTCGTGGCACAACATATGCTCGACCATATGTCCAGAATGCCCAAATCACCATTCAGACGCATACAGGCTGGGTATGAAATACGTCTCCATGTTCGACAAGATTGACCTGCACCTGATCCGCGTGCTGCACACCGTGCTCACCGAGCGCAGTGTCTCGCGCGCGGCGCTGCGGCTGGGTATGTACCAGCCCGCGGTCAGCGCGGCGCTCAAACGCCTGCGCGAACTGGCCGGCGACCCCCTTCTGGTGCGCTCGGGCGCCGGCATGGTGCCCACGGTGGCCGGCCTGCGCATGATCGAGCCGGCGGCCGACATCCTGCGCAGCGCCGAGGTGCTGTTCTCCGACGCGCGCAGCTTCGAGCCCGCCACCGCCCACCACAGCTTCAGCCTGGCCGCCAGCGACTACATGGACCCGTTGTTCCTGCCGCAGCTGGTGAGCCAGATCAAGAGCCAGGCGCCCAACTGCCCGATCGACATCCACCCGCTGTCGCGCGATTCCGACTACCGCAACCACCTGGCGCAGGGCGACGTGGACGTGGTGATCGGCAACTGGTCGCAGCCACCCGAAGACCTGCACCTGGGCCGCCTGTTCGGCGACGAGGTGGTGTGCCTGGTGTCGAACCAGCACCCGGCGGTGCGCCGGGGCTGGGACGTGGAAGCCTGGCTGGGCGCCGAGCACATCGCGCCCATGCCGACCCACCCGGGTGCACGCGGCTTCATCGACGAGCACCTGGCCACGCTGGACATGGTGCGCAACATCACCGCGCGCTGCCCTCATTTCGGGTTGATCCCGGCCATGGTGGCCGGCAGCCTGCTGGTGCTGACCACCGGCCGCCAGTACTGCGACCGCTTCACCAGCGTCTTGCCCGTGCAGGTGCTGCCCTGTCCGGTGGCGTTTCCGCGAATGATGTACTACCAGCTGTGGCACGAGCGCACCCACGCCTCCAAGGCCGGGCGTTGGCTGCGCGAACAGATCAAGAGCGTGGCCGCTTCGCTCAAGCGGCCCGATGCAGACAACTGAACCTCAAGAACCACGAGAAGGAGACACATGACCACGACACGGTTGCAACTCAGCGGCATCACCAAGCGCTATCCGGGCGTGGTGGCCAACAGCGGTGTCTCGCTCACCGTATTGCCCGGCGAGGTGCACGCGGTGCTGGGCGAGAACGGCGCGGGCAAGTCCACGCTGATGAAGATCATCTACGGATCGGTCAAACCCGACGAGGGCTCGGTGATGTTCAACGGCAAGCCGGTGCACATCCGCAACCCGCAGGAGGCGCGCGCGCTGGGCATCAGCATGGTGTTCCAGCACTTCAGCCTGTTCGACACGCTCACCGTGGCCGAGAACGTGTGGCTGGGCCTGGACAAGTCGCTCACGCTGCCGCAGGTGAGCGCGAGCATCACAGCCAAGGCGACGGAGTACGGGCTGGACGTCGACCCCTCGCGCCCGGTGCACACCCTCTCGGTGGGCGAGATGCAGCGTGTGGAGATCATCCGCGCGCTGCTGACCAACCCGCAACTGCTCATCCTTGACGAGCCGACCTCGGTGCTCACGCCGCAGGCGGTGGAGAAACTGTTCGTGGTGCTGCGCAAGCTGGCCTCGGAAGGCTGCAGCATCCTCTACATCAGCCACAAGCTGCACGAGATCCGCGAGCTGTGCACCGCCTGCACGGTGCTGCGCGGCGGGCAGGTGACGGGCGTGTGCGACCCGCGCCAGGAAAGCAATGCCTCGCTCTCGCGTCTGATGATCGGCGCCGAGCCGCCGGCGCTGGAGGTGCGCGAACTGCACGCCGGTGCGCCCGTGCTGGAGGTCAGCGGCCTCAGCCTGCAGAGCGACGACCCTTTCGGTACCCACCTGAGCGACATTGCGCTCACGGTGCGCGCGGGCGAGGTGGTGGGCATTGCCGGCGTCTCGGGCAACGGGCAGAGTGAACTGCTCTACAGCCTCTCGGGCGAAGACAAGCGCGCACCGGCCGGCAGCATCCGCATGGGCGGGCAGGACGCCTCGCGCCAGGGCCCCGCGCGGCGGCGCGCGCTTGGCCTGCATTTCGTGCCCGAGGAGCGCCTGGGCCGGGGTGCCGTGCCCACGCTGTCGCTGGCGCACAACCTGCTGCTCTCGCGCAAGGACGCGCTGGGTGCGGGTGGCTGGATCCGCGTGGGCGCGCTCAAGACGCAGGCGGCCGACATCATCGCGCGCTACAAGGTCAAGGCCAACGGGCCGGACGCGGCGGCCAAGTCGCTCTCGGGCGGCAACCTGCAGAAGTTCATCGTCGGCCGCGAGATCGAGGCCAGGCCGAAGTTGCTCATCGTGAGCCAGCCCACCTGGGGCGTGGACGTGGGCGCGGCCGCGCAGATCCGTGGCGAGATCCTGAAACTGCGCGACGCGGGTTGCGCGGTGCTGGTGGTGAGCGAAGAGCTGGACGAATTGTTCGAAATCAGCGACCGCCTGCACGTGATCGCCAAGGGCCGCCTGTCGCCCAGCCTGGACCGGGCGGACGCGAGCATCGAACGCATTGGCGTGTGGATGTCCGGCCTGTGGGACACGGCACCGCACAACCACCACAAGAAGGAGAGTGCCCATGTTGCGGCTTGAAGTCCGTCCCCAGCCCTCGGCGCGCTGGGGCTATGCCTCGCCTTTGCTGGCCTTGTTGATCACGGTGGTGATCGGCGTCATCCTGTTCGCTGTGCTGGGCAAGGACCCGGTGCGCGGCCTGCAGGTGTTTTTCTGGGAGCCGATCAAGAGCACCTATGCCTTGTCCGAACTGATGGTGAAAGCCACCCCGCTGCTCATCATCGCGCTGGGCCTGGCGGTGTGTTTTCGCTCCAACGTGTGGAACATCGGCGCGGAGGGCCAGTACATCATCGGCGCGATCTTCGCCGCTGGCGTGGCACTCACCGCCGACAAGACCACCGGCCCCTGGATCGTGCCCGCCGTGCTCGCGGCGGGTGTGCTGGGCGGCATGTTGTGGGCGGGCATCACCGCGTTGCTGCGCGACCGCTTCAACGCCAACGAAATCCTGGTGAGCCTGATGCTGGTCTACGTGGCCGTGCAGGTGCTGAACTTCCTGGTCTACGGCCCGTGGAAAGACCCGGGTGGCTACAACTTCCCGCAGACCAAGACCTTCGAGGCGGTCACGCAGATCCCGCGTCTCATGCAGGGTTCGCGCGTGAACATCGGCCTGTTGCTGGCCTTGGGCGGCGTGGTGGCGGTGTGGATCTTCCTCTTTCGCACCTACTCGGGCTACGCGCAGCTCGTGGGCGGCCTTGCGCCGGCCGCGGCGCGCTATGCGGGTTTCTCCTCGCGCAAGGCGCTGTGGACCGCGTTGCTCATCTCCGGCGGCGCGGCCGGCTTGGCCGGTGGCCTGGAAGTGGCGGGCCCGATCGGGCAGCTCACGCCGTATGTGCCGGCGGGTTACGGCTTCGCCGCCATCATCGTCGCCTTCGTCGGGCGGCTGCATCCGGTGGGCATCGTGTTCTCGGCCATCCTCATGAGCATGTTCTACATCGGCGGCGAACTGGCGCAGTCGCGCCTGGGGCTGCCCAAGTCGATCACCGGTGTGTTCCAGGGGCTGCTGCTGTTTGCGCTGCTGGCCTGCGACACCCTGATTGCATATAGGTTGAGATTCATCCCCGCCGCGCTTCGCGCGACCCCCTCAAGGGGGCCGCACCTGCAGCGCGGCGGAGCCGGTTCTGCGGTGCCTCTGGACGCAACCGCTCCAACATCCCGCACCGCCAACGGAGACCACTGATGGAATCGATTGCACTCCTGATCGCCTCCTCGCTCAACGCGGGCACGGTGCTCGCCATTGCTTCGCTCGGCCTGCTCATCAACGAGAAGGCCGGTATCGTCAACCTCGGTGCCGAGGGCATGATGCTGTGCGCCGCGCTCGCGGGCTTCGCCACCGTGGTGCACACCGGCAGCACAGTGCTGGGTTTCGCGGCCGGCATGGCGGCGGGGGCTTTGCTCGCGGCCATCTTCGGTGGGTTGGTGATCTGGCTCAACACCAACCAGTACGCCACGGGCCTGGCCCTCAGCCTGTTCGGCGCAGGCTTCTCGGCGTTCGCCGGCACCAGCTATGTGCAGGAAAAACTGCCCGAGCAGACGCGCCACGTGGTCCCGCTGCTGGGCGACATTCCCCTGATCGGCCCGGCGCTGTTCCGCCACCATCCGATGGTCTACGTGTGCGTGGCGCTGGTGGTCTTCCTGATCTGGTTCCTCTACCGCACGCGCGCCGGCCTGGTGCTGCGCAGCGTGGGCGAGAGCCCCGAGTCCTCGCATGCGCTGGGCTACCCGGTGCGCCGCATCCGGCTTGTCGCGGTCATGGCCGGTGGCGCGCTCTGCGGTCTGGCCGGTGCCTATGTGTCCACCGTCTACACGCCCCTGTGGGTCGAGGGCATGATCGCCGGCAAGGGCTGGATCGCGCTCGCCCTCACCACCTTCGCCACTTGGCGGCCGGCACGCGTGTTGCTTGGTGCGTACCTGTTCGGTGGCGTGACCATGCTGCAGTTCCACCTGCAAGGCGTCGGCGTCAATGTGCCCAGCCAGTTCCTGACCATGATGCCCTACGTGGCCACCATCGTCGTGCTGGTGCTGATCTCGCGCAACCCGACGTGGATCCGCATCAACATGCCGTCGTCGATCGGAAAACCCTTCTACCCAGGGGCATAATGATTTTTGGTTTTCGCTAGCGTTTCTGCACCCCCCAACCAAGAGGTTATCCATGACAGATTTGAGCAAACGTTCTCTGATGAAGGTCGCTGCGGTCACCGCGCTGACCAGCGCCGTGCTGATCGGCTGCGGCAAGAAGGAAGAGGCTGCCGCACCCGCTGCGCCGGCGCCGGCCGCCGCCGAGGCGCCCAAGGCCGAACCATTGAAGATTGCGTTTGCCTATGTCGGCCCGGTGGGCGACGGCGGCTGGACTTTCGCGCACGACAACGGCCGCAAGGCGCTGGAGAAAGAGTTCGGTGACAAGATCGTCACCAGCTTCGTCGAGAACGTGCCCGAGAGCGCCGATGCCGAGCGCGTGATCCGCGATCTGGCCGGTCAGGGCAACAAGCTGGTCTTCGGTACCACCTTCGGTTACATGGAGCCCATGCTCAAGATCGCGCCCGACTTCAAGGACGTGAAGTTCGAGCACGCCACCGGCTACAAGACCGCCGAGAACCTGCGCACCTACGACAGCCGCACCTACGAAGGTGCGTACATGGCAGGCGTGATCGCTGGCAGCATGACCAAGTCCAACACGCTGGGTGTGGTCGCTTCCATCCCAATCCCTGAAGTGATCCGCAACATCAACAGCTTCACGCTGGGCGCGCAGTCGGTCAACCCCAAGGTCAAGACCAAGGTGGTGTGGGTCAACGGCTGGTTCGACCCGCCGAAGGAAACCGAAGCCGCCACGTCGCTGATCAACGGCGGTGCCGACATCCTGTTCCAGAACACCGACTCCTCGGCCGTGCTGCAGACCGCCGAGAAGATGGGCAAGCGCGCCTTCGGCTGGGACTCGGACATGACCGCCTACGGCCCGAAGGCCCACCTGGGTTCGGCCGTGATCAACTGGGCGCCGTACTACATCAGGGCCACCAAGGATGTGCTGGAAGGCACCTGGTCCACCGGCGGTGTGTGGTGGGGCGTGAAGGAAGGCGCAATCGACATGGTCTCCGTGGCCGAAGACGTGCCGGCCGAGGTGAAGGCCAAGGTCGACACCGTGCGCGCCGGTTTGAAGGACGGCAGCTTCTCGATCTGGAAGGGCCCCATCATGGGTTCGGACGGCAAGGAAGTGCTGGCCAAGGACACGGTCGCGGACGACAAGTTCCTGGGTGGCATCAAGTTCTACGTCAAGGGTGTCGAGGGCAAGGTCCCGAATTGACCCACCCCTGCCGCGCTTCGCGCGACCCCCTCAAGGGGGCGGCACCAGCGGCCCGGCGGAGCCGGTTCCGCGGTGCCACTGGAAAGAAAAGCCGCCTCCGGGCGGCTTTTCTTGTTTGGGCGAGGTGAATGCCATGATCGAACAGCAACTCTGGCACCCCGTGACCGCGTCCCACCAGGTGCGTCACGAGCCCGTGGCCTGTTCCCTGCTGGGCCAGCCGCTGGTGCTCTGGCGCGAGCACACGCACGACGGCGCGCGTGTGCACGCCTGGGCCGACCGCTGCCCGCACCGCGGTGCGCGGCTCTCCTTGGGCCGCGTGTTGATCGGCGTGCACGGCGCGCGCCTCGAATGTCCGTACCACGGCTGGCAGTTCGGGGCGGGCGATGGCCGATGCCAGCACATTCCCGCCGCGCCCGATTTCGTGCCGCCGCCCGCGCACCGAACCACCGTGTTCGAAGCACGCGAACAGCACGGTCTGATCTGGGTGCGTCTGCAAGCCCCCTCGCATGCCCTGAGCGCCGAGTTCGCCGATCCGCCCGCGTTCGCCCAGAGCGAGGACACCACCTGGCGCACCGTGCTCTGTGGCCCGTACGAACTCAACACCAGCGCGCCGCGTCTGGTGGAAAACTTTCTGGATCTGAGCCACTTCGGCTTCGTGCACGAAGGCTGGCTGGGCGAACGCAGCCACGCGCAGGTGCAGACCGGCGCGGTGGACGAGGGCACGGGCCTGGCCGGCCTGGTGGTGCGCGAGGCACGCGCCTGGCAGCCGCGCGCCTATGCCGGCGTGGAAGAGGGCGCCTGGATCGCCTACCGCTACGACGTGCCGCACCCGTTCGCCGCCATCCTGCGCAAGGACGCCACGCACGGCGACCCGGTGAGCAACGCGATCGCGCTCTTCATTCGGCCCGATGGCCACGAGCTGTGCACGGCGTGGTTCGCGATGGCCACGCAAGGCGACCCCGTGACCGACCAGGAGCTGATCGAATTCCAGGACGCGGTGTTCGCGCAGGACCGCCCCGTGGTCGAATCGCAATTGCCGCGTGCGCTGCCTGTGGGCCGCACGGCCCCCATCACCGAGGTGCACGGGCCGGCCGACCGGGTGTCGAGCGCGTACCGCCGTTATCTCAACCGTCTCGGCATTGCGCTGGGCACCTGCTGATCGAAAGACATGACATGAGCACCACCCCTGCCCAACTCGCGGCGGCCATTCCCAAGGCCGAGCTGCACATCCACATCGAAGGCTCGCTCGAACCCGAACTGATCTTCGCGCTGGCCCAGCGCAACGGCCTGAGCCTGCCGTACCCGAGCGTGGAGGCCTTGCGCGCGGCCTATGCCTTCACCGACCTGCAGAGCTTTCTGGACATCTATTACGCCGGCGCCAGCGTGCTGCTGCACGAGGCCGACTTCCACGACATGGCCTGGGCCTATTTCCTGCGCGCCAAGGCCGACAACGTGGTGCACGCCGAAATCTTCTTCGACCCGCAGACCCATACCGCGCGTGGCGTGCCGATTGCCACGGTGGTCAACGGGCTGGCCAGCGCCTGCGACCGCGCGCGAACCGAGCTGGGCATCGGCAGCGCGTTGATCCTGTGCTTCCTGCGCCATCTGAGCGAAGAAAACGCCTTCGCCACCTTGGAAGCGGCGCTGCCCTACCGCCCACGTTTCATTGGTGTGGGGCTCGATTCGAGCGAAGTCGGCCACCCACCCTCGAAGTTCTCGCGTGTGTTCGCACGCTGCCGCGAGCTGGACCTGCGCATCGTCGCGCACGCGGGCGAAGAGGGGCCGCCGGCATACATCTGGGAAGCCCTGAACGACCTGAAGGCCGAGCGCATCGACCATGGCGTGCGCTCGCTCGAAGACCCGGCACTGGTGGCCGAACTCGCGCGCAGGCGCGTGCCGCTCACCGTGTGTCCGCTCTCCAACCTCAAGCTTTGCGTGGTGCGCGACCTGAAGGACCACCCGATGAAGCGCCTGCTCGACGCAGGCCTGTGCGCCACCGTCAACTCCGACGATCCGGCCTACTTCGGCGGCTACATGAACGCCAACTTCGTGCAGACCGTCGAGGCCTTGAACCTGACACGTGAGGACGTCATCGCGCTGGCGCGCAACAGCGTGGAGGCCAGTTTCGCCGACGCGGCCGACAAGGCCCGATGGATCGAACAGCTTGAACAGACGGTCGAGGCTTTCGCACAGAAAGGTCTGTGATCCCCGCCTCGAAATTGCGTTGGGGTCGGCGTTGGCCATGCCGATCCGCCACCCGATGGCAGCGTCTACCGGTTGTCTGCATCGTTGTCGTTGTCAGCGCTGTCCGAGATGTCGAATCTGTTCTCACGGGCGCTTTCGTCTTCGCCTGTTGCCTGCGGGGCGCTTTGTGTGGGGGGCGGGGCGGGGCGTTTGTACATCCACGATCGATTCTCCGCCGGGGAACGGCGCCATAGGGACTGCACGGTCTTGGTGGCCGTTGACAGGAGCCCGCTGGGATTGCGCGAGCCTTCCTGATCGATCGGTACCGTGGTGTTGACGATGCCGACCACCCTGCCCCGCAGGCTTCCCCACAGGCCGGTGAACAAAGCGGATGTCGATCGCAGCGCGATACCGACTGCTGGCGGCGCGCCAAACTCATCGGCGAGATGAGCGGCTGCCGAGAGGATGTCCGAGGGCGCGGTCGTGATCTGGCGCGAAGCGGTCTGGTTGAAGAAATGCTGAGGATCTTTGCCCGGGTTGCGTTGCGTGCCGGGTTGGATGATGTATTCCCTTCCCCAAAGCAGCTTGCAAGCCACCTTCGCCACGTCAGGGTTCCAGCCGTCGCACATTTCGTTCAAGCCGCCGTACAGGCTGCGCTGCACGGCATCCAGGAACGCGTTCTGTGCCAGGTTCGTTCCCTTCAAAGCGGCGATGCTCTGTTTCAGCCATTCCTGCGTAACGGTCGGGCCGACGACCAGCAGCAAGATGCTGGTGGCGGTGTACAACGCATCTCGCACGCAATTGAGGCTCCTTTGTTCATCGGCGCTCAGCCCGATGCCATCGGTATGAACGAGGCTGATGCCTGCGGTCCAGGAGGACATGCTCCATGACTGCACGGCCTGTCGAAGCACCCGACCGATGGCATTGATGCTGGACCCCTCGCCGAGGCTGAGGCCCGCACTCATCAAGGCAGGGCTGCCTATGGCGCCACCCGCGGCAATAGGCCCGAGCGTGAAGAGCAAGGGGCCGGCGACGGAAACGATTTTTGCCAAAGTGAAGGCCTTGGATGGGTCCGCCTTGTATTCGCTGCTTTCGACGTCGTAGAGGCGCCAGCACGCATAGAGCTGCGGCAGACCTGTGCCGAGCACTGCAAACCCGATCCTCAACGGGAGACTGGCGCCCGACAGCAGATACAGGGCGCCACCCTGTACCACGATGCGTGCGGCGTAATGGCACTTGCCCTCGCGCAGCCCATTGGCTGTGCTCCTCATGCCGGACAGCAGGTACTGGGCCAAGGTCATGGGTTGCGGCGATCCATGGGTATCGCGATTCGAGTAGCGAATCTCGGCCAGAAACTCCCTGGCCAGCCGCGTCCGCTCGGCGGGTCCGGTGCTCGCGTTCTGCAGGACAGCCAGCGCAGAGCGCAACCGGGAGGGTGGGCACGGGCAGGCCACACGCATGGCGCTGAACGCTTCCTGGACCGTCCAGTTCTGGAAGTTCAACTTGGGAACGCAGGCGTCCAGCATTGCTCTGACGTGTCTCAAGTCTGACTCGAGATCCCCCTTGGTCGCGTTTTGTCGCGACGCCTGCGTGTGGTCGTTGATGAGGCTGTGCAGCGATCGATCTTCCCTGTTCGTGGCTGCGATCACCAGCGCCACGGCTGGTTCGTAGGTCGGGCTCATGAATCCTTCACCGCACAGCTTCTTGAGCAACACGGCGACCGATCGCAAGTCGACCATCTCTATTTCAAGGCGCTTCAACATCTCCTGCGGCGGGGATGTGTCGTGCTTCCACCAACGGACGATCGCATCGATACGACGCTGGGTGGCTTCCCGTTGCTCGGCTTCCTTCCTCCGGGCCCTGGAGTTCGCCAGCAGGGTGTCGATGGCGTCCGGTGTGTAGACATCCGCGAGCAGTTGGCTGTGCCTCAGGGGACTGTGGGATGGACGCGGGGTCTTGGGCGGTGCGCTTTCATGCGCTTCCTCCACCTCCTCGTCTCCGGATGCCGAAGCGCTCTCCTCGAAGTCGAAGTTCGGGACGGTGGTCGTGGTGCCTTTCTCTGGCGCGTTGCCGAGCGCCGGGCGCCCTGGGGTGCCAGGATGGTCTGCATTTCCCTTCCCCTTTTCCTCCGCCACCACCACCACCTCCTCTTCTGAGACCGAAACGGAGTCCTCGTCGGCGACGTCGCCGTTGGAGAGGATGGTCGTGGTGCTTTTCACCGGCGCTTCGACGAACGTGGTGACGGCGGCCAAGATGCCATTGGCAAAGCCCGTGACGCTCGCGCTGGCGCCGTCGACCCAGGTGAAAAAGCCACCGGTTTTCGTGTCGGGGTCGGTGGAACTCGCGCCAGTCTGACCGCCAGGGGCGGTCTGCCCGTGGGGCAGAGCGGGTTGGAAGAAACTTGTCAGTGAGTCGCTGAGGGATTTCATATGTTTCTCACACGTGTTGGGCCAGCCCCGCGGCGACCGGTGTCGAGAGTTGCGTGGTGTCCAGCATGAAGTCCTGGCGCCAGCGTTGGGCCAGTTGCGAGAGCATGGTCATCGCGTTGGTCAGGGAGTGCGCAGTGACGCCGATCAGGGGGTGGCCACTGATAAGCACCACTTCCTCGTTCATCGGGTCCATTGCCAGATGAATCTCGGAGCCCGCCAGCAAAAAGTTCACCTGAAGCAGGCGTTCGAGGATGGTGACCCGTTCGTGCCCGGGCAGCGTTCCAAAGCGGCAGATCAGCGTCAACCGATCCGGGCGGTCGTCGGGCGCATGAACGAGCAGAAAGGCAACGGATTCGACCTCGAACTCGATGACGGTCGGGTCGAACCGGCTGGGTTCGACGGTGGCGATGTCGTCGCGGCCCAGTTCATGACCCAGATCGCTCATCAGTCGAAAAAAAAGTTCGTGGCTGGAATATTCGGGCATGACGCTCCTTGTCGAAAAACGATGCGCGCCAACGTTGCAGCACGTTCGCGATCCGTAACCGGAAAAAATGTCGGGTTCCCCGAAGTTTTGTGACAGATCGGTGGCACGCGCCGGGGCGCACAGGTGCTCTGAGCGCGACCGAGCGTCCCATCGGTGACAATCCCGGGCTTGCCGTGCGGTGGCGTCTGCCGTTGCCGCGCCACGCTGTCCCGTGCCCCCGGGCCGGTGTGTCTTCTCTTCCTTGGGGCCATGTAGAGGAACACCATGTACAAAAACCTCGTGGCCCAGTGCGCCTGCGCACTGGCGGCCGCCAGCTTTTTATTCCCCCCGTCCACCCAGGCGCAAGCACCGCTCAAGGCCGCGTTCGTCTATGTCACGCCGCTCACGCCTGCGGGCTGGGTGCGCCAGCACGAACTGGGCCGCCAGGCCGTGCAGGCCGCGCTGGGCCACAAGGTCGAGACGCATTTCGTCGAGAACGTGCCCGAGGGTGCGGACGCCGAGCGCGTGATCCGCGATCTGGCGCGGCAAGGCCACCGCATCATCTTCACGCCCAGCTTCGGTTACATGGAGCCCACGCTCAAGGTGGCGCGCGAGTTTCCAGACGTGAAGTTCGAGTCCATCACCGGCTACAAGACCGCGCCCAACGTGGCCACCGCCAACGCGCGTTATTACGAAGGCCGTTACCTCGCGGGCGTGGCCGCAGGACGCATGGCCACGCAGGCCGGCTACATCGCGGGTTTCCCCATTCCCGAGGTGGTGCAGGGCGTCAACGCCTTCACGCTGGGCATGCGCTCGGTGAATCCGCGCGCCACGGTGAAGGTGGTGTGGCTCGGCGAGTGGTTCAACCCGCCACGCGAGCGCGACGCCGCGATGACGCTCATGAACCAGGGCGCCGAGGTCCTCGCTTTTCACACCGGTTCCACTGCCGTGATGGTCGCCGCGCAGGAGCGCGGCAAGCTCGCGGTGGCCTACCACTCCGACATGCGCTCGGTCGCGCCCGACGCGCAGATCGCCGCCGTCACCCACCTCTGGGGCGACTACTACACGCGGCGTGTGCAGGCCGTGATCGACGGCACCTGGAAGAGCGAAAGCCTCTGGGGCGGTGTGAAGGAGGGCATGATCCGCGTCGACAGCTTCGGCAGCAAAGTGCCTGAGAAGGTGCGCAAGGAAGTGCAGGCGCGCCAGTCCGACATGGCCAAGGGCAAGCTCCGGGTGTTCAGCGCTCACGCCGACCTGCGCGACAACACCGGGCGCACCGTGCTGAAGGCAGGCCAGTCGCTCACCGATGCCGACATCCTCAACATGAAGTGGCTGGCCGAAGGCGTTCAAGGTTCGCTGGAGCGCTGAACGGCATACGGTGCCGCCATGGCATCTATCGGCCGTGCCGTATGAGCCGGCACGCGCAAAACGTTAAGCTGCGCGCCATGAAAGCCTACCGTGCCTCGCTCCTTCGTTTTGCCGACGACCAGTCTCCCGTGTTCGATGCCGATGGGCTTCTGGTGGTCGGGCCCGATGCGCAGGGCCGGCGCGTGGTGCGCGCCGTGGGCGACCACGCATCGCTGATCGGCCATTACCCGGGCGTGGCGGTGGAAGACCTGAGCGGCAAGCTGATCGCGCCGGGTTTCATCGACATGCACATCCACTACCCGCAGACCGACGTGATCGGCGCGCCCGCGGCGGGGCTGTTGCCCTGGCTGGAGAACTACACCTTTCCGCACGAATCGCGCTTCCACGAGCGCGAGCACGCCCGCGAAGTGGCCGCGTTTTTCTTCGACGAGCTCGCGCGCAACGGTGTCACCACGGCCCTCACCTTCGCCACCTCGCACCCCGCCTCGGTGGACGCGGCGTTCGAGGAAGCGCGCGAGCGCGGCCTGCGCTTCATCACCGGCAAGGTGCTGCAGGACCGCCACAGCCCCGACGGCGTGCGCGACGAGACCGAGCAGAGCCTGATCGACACCGAAGCCCTGATCCAGCGCTGGCACGGCGTGGACCGGCTGGGCTACGCCATCACGCCGCGTTTCGCGCCCACCAGCACGCCCGAGCAGTTGCGCGGCGCGGGCGCATTGGCCGCGAAGTACGGCGACGTGTGGATCCAGTCGCACGTGGCGGAAAACCGGGACGAGGTGCGCTGGGCCACCGAGCTCTTTCCCGATTCGCGCAGCTACCTGGGTGTGTACGGCGACTTCGGCTTGTTGCGCCAGCGCGCGGTGTACGCGCACTGCATCCACCTCGACACGGCCGACCGCGAGCTCATGGCACGCACCGGCACCACGGCTGCCGTGAGCCCGACCAGCAACCAGTTCCTGGGCAGCGGCTTCTTCGACTACCTCGCGGCCGACGCGGCCGGCATGGGTTATGGCCTGGCGAGCGACGTGGGCGGCGGCACCAGCTTCTCGCCGTTTCGCACCATGCTCGCGGCCTACTGCGTGGGCCGCGAAGGCCAGACCAAGTCGGGCCTGAGCCTCACGCCCGGCCAGCTGTGGTGGCAGCACACGTCGGGTGCGGCGCGCGCGCTGGGGCTCGATGGGGTGGTGGGCAACCTGCAGCCAGGAAACGAGGCCGATTTCATCGTGCTCGATCCGCGGGCCACGCCCTTGCTCGCGCGCAAGACCCAGCAGGCCGACAGCCTGGACGAGCTGCTGTTCGCGCTGATCGTGCTGGGCGATGACCGGGTGGTGGCGCGCACGGTGGCGGCGGGCGGCGCGCTCCGGTAGCGCCGATGCCTGGTCTGGCGAAGGCCGGGCATCAGATGGTTTTCTTAGATGGTTTTCTTTGAGAACGAATCCTTTTGCATGAATTGACGGTGGGAATCTGGCGTTCGGTTTGAACTTGTCCAGTATTCCTTCGCGCTCGAAAGGCGCCTTGTTGATTCAACCCAAGGAGGATTCTCATGCCTACAGCCGCACCGGCTTTTCACCGTGTTTCCTGCCGCGCTTCCCAGGCGAGGTTTCGTTGTGCCTCACCCCATGAGCCCGTGGCGTCCGGGCTGCGCGTCCGCGTGTTGGACATGACCAGGGAGCGCTCGCTCGTCGCGGGCTTGCGCGCCCACGCGCCCATGGAGGCCGAGCGCGATCTGGACCCCGGCGCGGATGCGCTGGAGGGCGTGAAGGACCGCCTGGGCATGGTGATGGCGTTCTGGCACGGCGATGCCTTGATCGCCACCATCCGCCTGATGCCGTCTGGCCACGGCGTCACCCTGGCCGAAAAGCGCTGGGCCGATGTGACGCGGGCGAGGCGCGCGTTTGGCGTGCGCAGCTGGGAGGTGGGTCGCCTGATCGTGGCGCCGGAGCACCGCAGCATGGACCTGCTGCGGACCTGTCTGGCGCTGTCGCTGCAGACCTTGCTGCAGCACACCGATGCGCGCTACCTGCACGCCTCCTGCTCGCCCTTGCTGGCCCGGCTGTACCGCTGGTTTGGCTTTGCCACCGAGAGCACGGTGTGCGGCGAGACCGGCGCGCCCCATGTCCTGATCCATGCGCCGGTGGACGACGTGGCGCGCGCGCTCGGCCTTGCGCTGGCCCAGCCCGCCACGGCCTGACGTCCCTGGCCTCTGGTTTGCAGAAAGTACGGGGGCGGGTGTTTCCCGTGCCATGAACGCGCCCCACCATTCCTCTGCGCCGATCCGGCGCGTCGTTGGGTCCATCCCAGAGGAAATCTCATGCAAACCATCGCACGCACACCGCATGCCCGCGCACACCGCGCATTCCATGGGCGGTCCGCCGCCGGCCTTCGAGAGGGCCATCGCGCGCGCGCCGCCGCGCCGCCCACCGAGCCCCGCTTGTCCGTCCGTGTGCTCGACATGGACCGGGAAGGCCCGCTCATCATGGGCTTGCGCGAGCACGCCCCGATCGACGCGGAACACGACCTGGATCCCGGCGCCCAGGCGCTGGAACGTCAGAAGGACCGCTTGGGCATGGTCATGGCCATCTGGCGAGACGAGACATTGATCGCCACGATCCGCTTCATTCCCTGTGGCCACGGCGTCACCCTGGCGGAGAAGGCCTGGGCCGGTGAGACCCGGTCGAAGGCCGCGTTCGGCGCGAGCAGTTGGGAAGTGGGCCGGCTGATCGTGGCACCCGAGCACCGCAGCATGGCCACGCTGCAGGCCTGCGTGGCGCTCTCCGTGCAGGAGTTGCTCAAGACGAACGATGTGCAGTACCTGCACGCCTCCTGCTCACCGCTGCTGGCCAGGCTGTACCGGTGTTTCGGCTTCGTGACCGACAAAGTCTTCCAGAGCGGGTCTGGCATGCAGCATGTCCTGATCCACGCGCTGGTGGCCGATATGGCGCGCGTGCTCGGCTTCGCGCCGGCGCAGCGCGTTCGTCGCAGGAGCGAGATGGTCACAGCGTAACCAGGCCCTGGTCCGGCGCGACGTACCGCGAGCCAGAGCACCCGAGGATCCGGCTTTGCCGGTCCGAGGGTGTGCCGCCTTGAGGGGGACGCGCGCAGTGCGGCGGGGGGGGGGGTCAGTTGTACGTGAGCGGGTGCGCCTTGCCCCAGAACACCCGGTACATGAAGACCGTGTAGCCGATGATCACCGGCAGCGTGATCGCCACGCCGATGAAATTCACCGTGAGCGAGTGGGTCGCGGCCGCGGCCTCCCAGAGCGTGAGCTTGCCGATGACGATGTGCGGGAAGATGCTGTAGGCCAGACCGAAGAAGGCCAGCACGAAGATGAGCACCGTGTTCCCGAACACCAGCCAGCCGTAGCCCGCGCCGATCAGCGCGGGCCGCATGACCACCCAGCGCACCGCGAAGAAGGCCGCGGCGCACACCAGCGGCACCGGCAACAGCGCGAAGAGCTGCGGCATGCCGAACCACTTGTCGAATACGGAGGCGTTCACCAGCGGCGTGGCCGCCGAGATCGCGAGCAGGGCCACGCCCATGGGCCACAGCCCGCGCCGCGCCCAGCGCACCGCCCGCTGTTGCAGATCGCCTTCGGCCTTCATGATCAGCCAGCCCGCGCCCAGCAGCAAGTAGGAGGCCGGCAGCGTGATGGCGATGCCCATGCTGAACAGCCAGCCCAGGCCGCCGTGGTCGAAGCCGGTGATGTAGCTGCCCAGCATCCAGCCCTGGGCCGCGCTGGCCATCAGCGAGCCGGTGAAGAAGGCGCGGTTCCAGAACGGCTTGTAGGGGGCCGGGGCCTTGGCGCGGAAGTCGAAGGCGACGCCGCGCAGGATCAGGCCGATGAGCATGAGGGCCGCGGGCAGGTACAGGGCCTGCAGCACCAGGCCATGCGCCTTGGGGAAGGCGATCAGCAGCACACCCACGCCCAGCACCAGCCAGGTTTCGTTGGCGTCCCAGAACGGGCCGATGCTGGCGATCATGGTGTCCTTCTGCTCGTCGGTGCCCAGCGGCAACAGCAGGCCCACGCCGAGGTCGTAGCCGTCGAGCACCACGTAAGCCAGCAGGGTCAGGCCCATCACGGCCATGAAGAACAGGGGGAGGAATTCGGACCAGCTCATGTTCAGACTCCTGCCTTGCCGAGTTCACCGTGCGGTGCTTCCGGCGCGGGATGCACCGGGTGTTCGGCCATGTACTTGAGCACGCCCACATAGGTGACGAGCAGCAGGCCGTAGACCATGAGGTAGGCCGCGAGGGTGAGCGCCACATAGGGCGGTGCGACCGTGGTGGCCAGGTCGGCCGTGCGCAGCAGGCCATAGACCATGAAGGGCTGGCGGCCGATTTCGGTGACGTACCAGCCCGCCAGCGTGGCCAGCCAGCCCGAGAAGGTCATGCCCGCGAGCGCCCACAGCAGCGGGCGCGGCAGTGCCAGCTGGGCGTTGCGGCGCTGCGGCCACAGCTTCCAGACGCCCCACAGCGCCACCAGCAGCATGAGCGAGGCCACGCCCACCATGACCCGGAAGGCAAAGAACACCGGTGCCACCGGCGGGTGCGCGTTGGGGAATTCGGCGATGCCCTGGAGTTCGCCGTCCCATTCGTGCGTGAGGATCAGGCTGCCCAGCTTGGGTACTTTCACCGCATAGTGCGTGGTGCCCGTCTTCTCGTCGGGAATGCCGAACAGGGTGAGCGCGGCGCCTTTCTCGGTCTCCCACACGGCTTCCATGGCGGCGATCTTGGCGGGCTGGTGCTTCAGCGTGTTCAGGCCATGCAGGTCGCCCACGAAGAACTGCAGCGGGATCGCAATGGCCGCGGCGAACACGGCGGCGCGCAGGGCCTTGTGCGTGCCATCCGTGGCACAGCCCTTGAGCAACTGCCAGGCGCTCAGGCCTGCGACCAGGAAGGACGCGGTCAGCGTGGCCGCCAGCAGCTTGTGCGCGAGGCGGTACGGGAATGAGGGGTTGAAGACGATGGCGAACCAGTCGGCGGCGAAGAACTCTCCGTTGACGATCTCGTAGCCTGCGGGGGTCTGCAGCCAGGAGTTCAGGCTGAGGATCCAGAAGGCCGAGAGGGTGGTGCCGCTGGCCACGAGCAAGGTGGCGATGAGGTGCACGCGCTCGCTCACTCGGCCACGGCCGAAGAGCATGATGCCGAGGAAGCCGGCCTCCAGGAAGAAGGCGGTGAGCACCTCGTAGCCCAGCAGCGGTCCGGAGATGTTGCCCGTCTTTTCCATGAAGCCCGGCCAATTGGTGCCGAACTGAAAGCTCATGGTGATGCCCGAGACCACCCCCAGCGCGAAGCTCAGCGCGAACACCTTGGTCCAGAAGTAGTAAGCCTCTTCCCAGGCGTGCTCGCGCGTCTGCAGGTAGCGCACGCGAAAGAAAACCAGAAACCAGCCCAGGCCGATGGTGATCGTGGGAAAGAGGATGTGGAAGCTGATGTTCGTGGCGAACTGGATGCGCGAGAGCAGCAGTGTGTCGAGGTCCATGGCGGTCTCCCGGGATCAGGTGGCCTTGCGGTCGGTCTTGTGGTCTGTCTTGTGGGGTTTGCTGGCGCGTGCGGCGGGGGCCTTGCCGGTGAGCCGGTCCTTGAGTTCGAGCACACGCGTGACGGTAGCGCCCATGCCCATTAGTTGCAAGGCGGTTTCGGGCGCGAGCTTCTGCACGTCGTCGAACCAGGTCATGAGCCGGTCGATCAGGTCGTGCATCTCGCGCATGCGGGTCTGGGCGTGGCGCTCGGCCTCGGTCTTGGGGGTTTCGAGCAAGGCGGTGCGCAGCATGGAGAGCGTGGGCTCGACTTCGCGGCGGCGGCGCTCCTCGGCCAGCACGCGGAAGATCTCCCACACATCGGCCGGAGCCTCGAAATACTCGCGCCGATCGCCCGGCTGGTGGCGCAGGCGCACCAGGCGCCAAGCCTGCAATTCCTTCAGCCCCATGCTCACGTTCGAACGGGAGAACTCCAGGGTTTCGGCGATGTCGTCTGCGTTGAGCGCGTTCGGTGAAATGAACAGCAGGGCATAGATCTGCCCCACGGTGCGGTTGATGCCCCAACGGCTGCCCATTTCACCGAAATGGGCGACGAACTCGCGGTTGAGCGGCGGAAGGTGATCTTGCAGCGGCATGGCATGGACTGTAACTGCTTTGGATTGAATTTTCAGTAATTACTGAAATTACGGTAAGTTGATGAGGGGATTGACGAAGCGGCAGGTTTGGAGACGGCACCTACAATCGCGGCCCATGAGCATCAAAAGCGACAAATGGATCCGCCGCATGGCCGAACAACACGGCCTGATCGAGCCGTTCGAACCGGGCCAGGTGCGGCAGGTGGACGGCAAGAAGGTGATCAGCTACGGTACCTCGAGCTACGGCTACGACATCCGCTGCGCGCCGGAATTCAAGGTGTTCACCAACATCCACAGCACGGTGGTGGACCCGAAGAACTTCGATGAGAACTCCTTTGTCGATGTGAACAAGGACGTCTGCGTGATCCCGCCCAACAGCTTCGCGCTGGCGCGCACGCTGGAGTACTTCCGCATCCCGCGCAACGTGCTCACCATCTGCCTGGGCAAGAGCACTTATGCCCGCTGCGGCATCATCGTCAACGTCACGCCCTTCGAGCCGGAGTGGGAAGGCTATGTGACGCTGGAGTTCAGCAACACCACGCCGCTGCCGGCCAAGATCTACGCGGGCGAGGGCTGCGCCCAGGTGCTGTTCTTCGAAAGCGACAAGGACGACGTGTGCGAGGTCAGCTACAAGGACCGCGGTGGCAAATACCAAGGTCAAACTGGCGTGACGCTGCCGAAGGCCTGACTTCGCGTCGCGCCGGATAATGGCGCCTGCAACGGCTTGCGTTGCGCAGGAGGCATGCCATGAAATGGGAAAACAACCGCCAGTCCGACCAGGTCGAAGACCGCCGCTCTGACCCCAGTGGTGGCGGTTTTGGCGGCCTGGGGGGCGGCAGGCGCGTCGGTGGCAAAGGCCTTGGCCTGGGCACCATCGCCATCGCCTTGGTGGCGGGCTGGATCTTCGGCATCAACCCCATGACCATCCTGGGCGTGCTCGGTGGCGTGGGCGATGGCTCGTCCCCCACCGCGCAGGTGGAAACCACGCAAGGCCCGACGCAGGCGCCGACCGACGACATGGGCCGCTTCGTGGCCGCCGTGCTCGGTGGCACCGAAGACGTGTGGGGCCAGGTGTTCCAGCAGGCGGGCGCGCAATACCAGAAGCCGCGCCTGGTGCTGTTCCGGGGCGCCACGCCCACCGCTTGCGGCACGGGACAGGCGGCCATGGGGCCGTTCTACTGCCCGGGCGATCAGAAGGTCTACATCGACCTGAGCTTCTACGACACCTTGCGCCGCCAGCTCGGCGCCCCGGGCGATTTCGCCCAGGCCTACGTGATCGCGCACGAGGTCGGCCACCACGTGCAGAACCTGCTGGGCCTGACCGAGCAGATGGAGAAGGCGCGCGGCCGCGTGAGCGAGCGGGAGTACAACGCCATGTCGGTGAAGCTGGAGCTGCAGGCCGATTGTTTCGCCGGCATCTGGGCACACCACAACCACAAGAACAAAGCCATCCTGGAGCCGGGTGACGTGGAAGAGGCGCTCAACGCCGCTGCCGCCATCGGCGACGACGCCTTGCAGCGAAAGAGCCAGGGCCAGGTGGTGCCGGACAGCTTCACCCATGGCACCAGCGCGCAGCGCCAGCGCTGGTTCAATGCCGGTTTGCAGAGCGGAAATGTCCAGAGTTGCGACACGTTCAAAGCGGGTACGCTTTGAACGGCCCCACCCCCCGCGCCGCCTGCGTCGTCACCCCCAGGGGGCAGTGCCTGGGACCGGCGGAGCCGGATCCTCGGCACTCCTGGATCGACGCACTTGGCGCTCCCGGGCGGCTTTTTGAGCCCAATAAGGTCGAAGTGAGACAATACGAGGCTTTCTAGCCGTTCGTCGGGCGTTCCCGGGGCCGGCTGCTCCCCTGCTGAGGGGCGCCTGGCCCAGCGAGTCGAGGGCCCTCACCCGTACCGCAATGACCCAATCTTTCTCCGAACTTTCTCTTTCGCCCGCCATCGAGCGGGCCGTGGCCGAAATGGGCTACGCGACCATGACGCCGATCCAGGCGCAGGCGATTCCGGTGGTGCTGCAAGGCCGTGACGTGATGGGCGCAGCCCAGACCGGCACCGGCAAGACCGCAGCCTTCACGCTGCCGCTGCTGCAGCGCATGCTCAAGCACGAAAACGCCTCCACCTCGCCCGCGCGCCACCCGGTGCGCGCCCTGGTGCTGCTGCCCACGCGCGAACTGGCCGACCAAGTGGCCGAGCAGGTCAAGCTGTACGCGAAGTACACCAACCTGCGCAGCACGGTGGTGTTCGGCGGGATCGACATGAAGCCGCAGACGCTCGAGCTCAAGAAGGGCGTCGAGGTGCTGGTGGCGACGCCCGGCCGTCTGCTGGACCACATCGAGGCCAAGAACTGCGTGCTCAACCAGGTGGAGTACGTGGTGCTCGACGAAGCCGACCGCATGCTCGACATCGGTTTCCTTCCCGACCTCCAGCGCATCCTCTCCTACCTGCCCAAACAGCGCACCACGCTGCTGTTCTCGGCCACGTTCTCGCCCGAAATCAAGCGCTTGGCCAACAGCTACCTGCAGGACCCGGTGACGATCGAGGTGGCGCGCTCCAACGCCACGGCCTCCACCGTCGAACAGCATTTCTACCGCGTGGAAGACGACGACAAGCGTGGCATTCTCAAGCAGGTCCTGCGCGAGCGTGGCCTCAAGCAAGCCTTCGTGTTCGTCAACAGCAAGCTCGGTTGCGCGCGCCTGGCGCGCTCGCTGGAGCGCGAGGGCCTGAACACGGCCGCGCTGCACGGCGACAAGAGCCAGGACGAGCGCCTGAAGGCACTCGCCGCCTTCAAGGCTGGCGAAGTGGATCTGCTGGTCTGCACCGACGTGGCCGCACGCGGCCTGGACATCAAGGACGTGCCTGCGGTGTTCAACTTCGACATTCCGTTCAATGCCGAAGACTACGTGCACCGCATCGGGCGTACCGGCCGCGCGGGCGCGTCGGGCTTGGCGGTGTCGTTCGTGAGCGGGCGCGACACGCGCCTGATGGGGGATCTGGAAAAACTGCTGGGCAAGAAGCTCGAACTCGAAGCGCTGGAATTCGAGGCCGACCGCCGCCCGGCCGGCCGCTTTAACGACGGGCAGCGGGCCTGGCAGCAGCCCGAAGATGGCGAGCGGCGCGCGATCCGCGAGAGCCGCGACAGCCGGCTATCTCGCGACGGTCGGGGCGATCATCGGCCCGTTCCCCGCGCGCCGCGTGTACCGGCCGACCCCTTGTTCGACAAGCCCTACGAGCCGAGCACCCCGGCTGACACGCCGCCTTCGTGGGAGGCTTCGCAGCGCCCCGCGGCGCGCAGCCCGGTCTCGCCCAACATCAAGTCGCGCCGCAACAAGGTGCCCGCGCTGTTCAAGAGCGCGCCCGCACCGGTTCAGGAAAGCTGAGGGCAAAGTTGCCCGACCCTGAGTCTTCCAGGCGGCACTTGGCCGCCACCGCCCCTCTTCAATCCTTGCCGGGCTGGCGCGCTTGTTCGCAGCGCACCATCAGACGCTCCACCTGCCCGGGCGTGCCGGTGATGCGCGCCGCCGTGAGGCAACCGCCCCATACGCAGCCGGTGTCCAGCGCTTGCAGGTCCTTGCGGTTCAGGGCGCCCAGCGTGGACCAATGGCCAAAGGCCACTGGCACGCCTTCGGTGCGCCGCCCGGGCACTTCGTACCAGGGCATGAAGCCCTTGGGCGCGTCGTTGGCGCTGTCCTTGCTTTCGAACTCCATCTCGCCCTGCGCGCTGCAGAAACGCAGACGCGTGAAAGCATTGACGATCACGCGCAGGCGGTCCGTGCCGCGTAGCGCGTCGTTCCACTGCACGGGATCGTTGCCATACATGGTCTTCAGAAATGCCTTCCAGTGAGCTCCGCGCAACACTGCCTCGAGTTCGCCCGCGCGGGCCATCGTATCGGCCACGTCCCACTGTGGCAGAACACCTGCGTGCACCATCAGCCAGCCGTGCGCGTATACAGCCATGGGCCGCGTGCGCAGCCAGTCGAGCAGGGCATCGCGGTCGCGCGCGTCGAGGATGTCGTGGACGGTGTCGTGGCGGTGCGATTTGCGCACGCCATTCGCGGCAGCCAGCAGGTGCAGGTCGTGGTTGCCCAGCAGCGCGTGTGCGGCCCCTTCGAGCGCAATGAGCCGGCGCAGCACCGCCAGCGACGCCGGCCCGCGGTTGACGAGGTCGCCCAGCAGGTACAGCGTGTCTCGGCTGGGCGAGAAATCGATGTGCTCGAGCAGCCGGCCCAGGGCGGCATCGCAGCCCTGCACATCACCGATCATGTAAATTGACATCCACGGATTATGGACACCCTCCTCATCGTTTTCCTCACCCTGCTCAATGGCGCTTTTGCCATGTCGGAGCTGGCGCTGGCGTCCAGCCGCAAGGCGCGCCTGGCGGCCATGGCAGAGGCCGGGGACAAGGGTTCGGTCATGGCGCTGAAGCTGTTGGAGAATCCGACGCAATTTCTCTCGTCGGTGCAGGTCGGCATCACCTCCATCGGCATGCTCAACGGCATCGTGGGCGAGGCGGCCTTCAGTGGCGATCTGGGGCTCTGGCTGGAATCCAAGGGCCTGGCGCAAGGCACAGCCAGCGTCCTTTCCACCGCGCTGGTCGTGGCGGTCATCACCTTCATCACCATCGTCTTCGGCGAATTGGTGCCCAAGCGCATCGGTCAGCTATACCCGGAAGCGGTGTCGCGCTGGGTCTCGCGGCCCATGGCATTCGTGGCCAAGGCGGCCAAACCTTTCGTGTGGCTGCTCACCCACACCACGCAATGGGTGCTCAAGCTGCTGCGCATCGACAGCAATGCCGCACAGCACGTGACCGAAGAGGAAATCAACGCCAGCCTGGAGGAGGGTGTGGACGCCGGCATCATCGAGGAGCACGAGCATCAGATGGTGCGCAACGTGTTCCTGCTCGACGATCGCCAGCTCACCTCGATCATGGTGCCGCACTCGGAGATCAAGTGGCTCGAAGCGGACGACGCTATCGATGCCGCAGTGCAGAAGGCCTGGACTGCCGGTCACTCCTGGTACCCGGTGTGCCGGGGCGGGTTGGAGGACGTGGTGGGCGTCATCCAGGTCTCGCGCATACTCGCGCTGCAGGCCGAGGGCAACAACGAGCCGCTGCTGCGCCACGTGCAACCGGCCGTGTTCGTGCCGGAAACGCTCAGCGGCATGGAGCTGCTCGAACAATTCCGCGAGCGCGCCACGCGCATGGTGTTCGTGGTCGATGAATACGGCGTGGTGCAGGGCCTGCTCACGCCGCTGGACATGCTCGAAGCCATCACCGGCGAGCTCTCGCCGCGCAAGGCCGTGGACGCCTGGGCCACGCAGCGCGAAGACGGCACCTGGCTGGTCGACGGGGCCATGCCGGTGGCCGAGCTCAAGTCGCGCCTGTCCATCGACGATCTGCCCGATGAGGACAAGGGCCGCTACAACACCGTGGCGGGTCTGATGCAGACGGTCGCGGGCGATCTGCTCGCGCAAGGCGACAGCGTGGATTGCGCGGGCTGGCGTTTCGAGGTACTGGTGCTCGAAGGTCGTCGCATCGATCAGGTGGTGATTTCGCGCCTGGCCGACGAGGTCGTCGACGATGGCGTTGCGGCTGACGCCGGCGGCTAACGTCTCTGCTCCCTTTTTCTTGAAGTACCGCCTTTCCTTTCGTGGCTGGCCGGGTCTCGGCCCGGCGGCCGACTTACTTTTCTTTGCTTCGCCAAAGAAAAGTAAGCAAAAGAAAGGCGAGCCGAAGACCGGGCCCCTTCGGGGTTCCTTGCGCTGCTCGGTGTGCGGGGAGAAGTTCGCAAACTCGCTTCGCTCAAACACGCGAACTTCTTTTTCCCCGCACCCCTGCGCTGCTCAGCCCGGCCCAACGGCGGAAAACGGGAGCGGGAGCGGACACCCCTTCCGGCGCGAAGTGCCTCATTCCAGAAACACCGAGGGTCCGGCTCCGCCGGCCCAAGGTGTTGTCCCCCCTCCAAGCGCCGAAGGCGCGCTAGAGAGGGGGGAAGCCGCGTAAGCGGCGCAGGGGGGAGCCCCTAAACACACCACCAAGTGGGCAGCAGGCGGCGCACCTCGGCACGGCCGAAGCGCTCGTCCATCAGCACCAGCACCCCTTCGTCCTGCGGCCCGCGGATCACGCGCCCCGCGGCTTGCACGACCTTCTGCACACCGGGGAACAGGTAGGCGTAGTTATAGCCCTGGCCAAAACGCGTCTGCAGCCGCGCGCGCAATTGCTCGTTCACCGGGTTGACCTGGGGCAGGCCCAGCGTGGCGATGAAGGCGCCGATGAGACGGCGCCCCGGCAGGTCGATGCCTTCGCCGAACGCGCCGCCCAGCACGGCAAAGCCAATACCCTGGCCATCGTCGGTGAAACGCGCCACGAACGCATCGCGCTCGGCTTCACCCATGCCGCGCGACTGCGCCCACACGGGCAGCTCGGGGTGCAGTGCCTGCAAGCGTTGCAGCGCCTGTTGCAGATAGTCGAAGCTGCTGAAGAAAGCGAGGTAGTTGCCGGGGCGCAGGGCGTACTGCTGGGCCATCACGGCGACCACGTCGTCCAGCGAAGCGGCGCGGTCGGCGTAGCGCGTGGAGATCTGTGGCGTGATGCGCGCGCTCAGTTGAGTGGACTGGAACGGCGAAGGCACATCCAGCCGCAGCGTGTTGTCGGGCAGGCCGAGCAGGTCGTGTGCGTAGTCCATGGGGCTGAGCGTGGCCGAGAACAGCGTGGCGCTGTGCGCGCTCTGCCAGCGCGGTTGGAGCAGGGGGCCCGGGTCCAGGTTGCGGATGGTGAGTACCGGGTGGCGCGAGCGGCCCACTGGACGCGCTGGGTGCGTGAGGTCCGCGAGCGAATGCGTGTCGAACAACTCGGCGATGCGCACGAAGTGCAGCACCTCGAAAAGCCAGTTCGGCAGTTCGTTTTGTGCGGCGCTGGGTTCGAGCGCCAGGTGCTCGGACAACGCGGCGCTGTGCTGCTGCAAGGCGTCGATGAAGCCCTGCGGCAATTCGGGCAGCAACTGGTGGGGTTGCACGTGGATGCGGGCCAGGGCGCTCCACTGGCGGTGTAGCCGGTCCATGGCCTTCTTCAAGGTGCCCGTCGCGCCGCGGCGCGCGGCGTGGAAGGCGGCGGGGTTCAGATCGGCGCTGTACATCAGCCGCGCGCGCTCGATGAGGTTGTGGGCCTCGTCCACCAACAGACCCACGCGCAGGTCGTCGTTGACGGCGAGCGACCAGGCTTGCGCGCTGACGTCGAAGAAATGGTTGAAGTCGCCCACGACCACATCGGACCAGCGCAGCAGCTCCTGGCTGAGGTAGTAGGGGCAGACCTCGTGCTGCGATGCGATATTGCGCAAGGCGGCCTTGTCGAGCCAGGCCGCTTGCACCGCGGCTTCGCGCGCGGGTGGCAAGCGGTCGTAGAAGCCACGCGCCAGAGGACACGAATCGCCGTGGCAGGCCTTGTCGGGGTGCTCGCAGGCCTTCTCGCGCGCAACGAGTTCGAGCACGCGCAGGGGCCGTGTCTGCATGCGCTGCAAGGCCTGCAGTGCGAGCTGGCGACCCGGTGTCTTGGCGGTGAGGTACAGCAGCTTGTCGGTGCCTTGCGCCGGTGCCGCGCGCAAGGCGGCGAACAGTGTGGCCATGGTCTTGCCGATGCCCGTGGGCGCCTGGGCCAGCAGATGGCGGCCCGCACCGTGAGCGCGGTACACCGCGGCGGCCAGTTCGCGTTGCCCGGGGCGAAAGCCGTCGAAGGGAAAAGCAAGCGTCTGCAGCGCGGCATTGCGCGCGGCCCGGTGCGCCTGCTCGGCGCGTGCCCAACTGGCGTAACGCGTGCACAGCGACTCGAAAAAGGCCTTGAGCTCGATGGCGCTGTGCCACACCGGCAACGCGGTTTCCTGCCCGGTGTCGATGTTGAAGTAGACGAGCGCGAGTTCGATGCGCTCCAACCCCAGTTGCTGGCACAACATCCAGCCATACACCCGCGCCTGCGCCCAGTGCAGCGCGCGGTGGTTTTCGGGAATCAGCGCCGCGTCGCCCCGATGGGTCTTGATCTCTTCGAGCCGTGGCGTGGCTGGGTCGAAGCCGTCGGCACGGCCTTGCACGCGCAGCCCATCGTGCTGCGCGCTCAGCGAGACCTCGCGCTGGTAGCCCGGCGCGCGCCGCGATGTGACCGTGGCATGGCCGGCGATGCCGTCCTGCGCGCTTGGCGAGGGTGTGAAGCGCAGGTCCAGATCGCCCGTCTTGGCCGCGAACGCGCACAACACGCGCACGGCCACCGTGGCGGTGGCCGTGGCCGTCAATTCGTCAGACAGGGGGGCGGTGCGCATCAACCGGCATGGTACTGGATATATAGTCAGTAAATGCATCCGGGTGCCCCTTCGCTGACGCGCCGCCACCACCAGCGTTTGCGCGAGATCTACCGCTCGGCCGGTTGGCCCTGCCACGACATGCTGGAGGTGGAATTGCTGGCTGCCGGCCTGCTGGAACGGCGCTTTTCGGCCGACGGCTTCGAGACCTTGCGCGTGACCGATGCGGGTGTGCGCCGACTGGCCGAGGTGTTCGCGAGCAACAAGGCCGCACGCACGCCGCACGAGGCGCTGGTGGAACGCGTGGCCATTGCGCTGGCACAGGCCGGGCGCATTGCCTGGCGCGGCCTGGCGTTGCGCGTGCCCTTGCCGCGCGACCTGCTTGGCGGCGAGCCCGAGGTGGGCGCACCGGTGGTGCAGTTGGATGCTTTCGAAAGCGAAGCCGCGGCATTGGCGCCAGGGCACGGCTGGTGCACGGCTTGCCCCGATGTGTTCTCGGTGCGCCATACCTCGGTCGAGGCCTATCTGCAGCCCGTGGTGCACGAGATCAAGGTCAGCCGCGCCGACCTGCTGGGCGACCTCAAGCGGCCGGCCAAGCGGGCCGCCTATCTGGCCATGGCGGGCGCGTGCTGGTATGTGCTCGGGCAGGATGCCAAGGGCCGGCCGATCGCCGCCCCGCACGAAGTGCCGCCCGCGTGCGGTGTGATGCAACTGGAGGGGGAGCGGCTGGTGGTCGCGCGCGAAGCACCGCGCCGTGCGGTGGCGCAGCTGCCGTTCCACGTGTGGATGGCGCTGGCGCGCAGCGGGCCGGCGGTGCGGCCGGACGACGACGCGCAGTCGCTGTTGTGACCGCGTGCGAGAAATCCCACTGGCGCACGGGCGCCTCAATGGCGATGATGTTTTTCTCTGCGTCCGACAGGAGACCCCGATGAAAACCCTCAACGACCACTTGAGCCAGTACGCGGCCTACCACCGCGATCGCCGCAACATCCTGACCCATTTCGTCGGCATTCCCATGATCGTGCTCGCGGTCGTGGTGTTGCTGGCGCGCCCGGTGTTCGACGTGGGAGGCCTGGCAGTGTCCGCCGCCACTTTGGCCGTGATCGCGGCCACGCTCTACTACCTGCGGCTCGATCTGCGTTTTGGCGCGGTGATGGGCGTGTTGCTCGCACTGTGCCTCGCGGTGGCCCATGCCACCGCCAGCCTGTCGACCTGGGCCTGGGCCACGTTCGGCATCGGCCTGTTCGTGGTGGGTTGGGTGATCCAGTTCGTGGGCCACATCTTCGAAGGCCGCAAGCCAGCCTTCGTCGACGACGTCATGGGCCTGATCATCGGCCCGCTGTTCGTGGTGGCCGAACTGGCCTTTCTGATGGGCCTGCGCCGCGAAGTGGAGGCCGTGGTCGAGTCGCGCGCGGGGCCGGTGCATTCGGGCCGCGCGCTGGCGAAGTGATGCGTGGCGCACCGCCGGTGATCTGAACTGGGCGAAAACCCCTCCGGCGTCGAGGGTTGAATGGCCGCCTGGTGTCGATCCTTTCATTTCATGTAACTATTGAAGTTACATGAAAATAGACAGCAAACTTTCTTCCGTTCTTCACTTGCTGCTGCACATGGCGCACAGCGAGCGGCCCATGACCTCCGACGCACTGGCGGCCTGCATGCCGGGCAGCCACCCGGTGGTCGTGCGCCGCACACTCGCAGGTCTGCGCGAAGCCGGCTTCGTGGGTGCCGAGCGGGGCCACGGCGGTGGCTGGATGCTGGCCTGCGATCTGCGCCATGTGACGCTGCGCGACGTGTACGACGCCGTTGGAGCGCCCGCGGTATTTGCCATGGGCCACCGCTCCGACAACCCGCAGTGTCTGGTCGAGCAGGCTGTGAACGCCGCGCTCGACAGCGCCCTGCGCGAGGCCGAAGACCTGTTGGTCAAACGCCTGGGCAGCGTCACGCTGGCCGCGCTGTCGGTCGATTTCAACCAGCGCTTTGCCAAGCGCCCCCATGACAGGAGTCACACGAATGCAGACCACCACCGACCTGAATGACGCCATCGTGATCGGTGGCAGCTATGCCGGACTCTCGGCCGCGATGCAATTGGCGCGCGCCCGCCGGCGAGTGATGGTGATCGACGAGGGCATGCGCCGCAACCGATTCGCACGTGCATCGCACGGCTTCATCGGCCAGGATGGTCGCGACCCCGGCACCATCGCTGCCGAGGCCAGGGCGCAGTTGCTGGCCTATCCCAACGTGGTCTGGCGCGATGGCAGCGCGGTCCATGCCGAATCTTTCGACGGGGGATTTCGCGTCGCCATGGCCGATGGCGCGCCCGTGCAGGCGCGCAAGCTGGTGATCGCCACCGGCGTGGTGGACGAGTTGCCCGCCATCGACGGCCTGGCGCAGCGGTGGGGCACGAGCGTGTTCCATTGTCCTTACTGCCACGGCTACGAACTCGACGAAGGGCGCATCGGCGTGCTCGCGTCGAGTGCGCTGTCCATGCACCACGCCTTGATGCTGCCGGATTGGGGAGCGACCACCTTCTTTCTCAACGACGCTTTCGAACCGGACGAGGCGCAGCGCGCGGCCCTGGCTGCGCGCGGTGCCGCCGTGGTGGCCGGTGCCATTGCGCGCTTGGCAGATGCGGCCACCGTGGTGCTGCACGACGGCCGGCGCTTCGAGATGGACGGTCTGTTCACGGTGACCCGCACCCATCTGGGAGGCACCGTGGCGCAGCAGTTGGGTTGTGCGTTGGACGAGGGGCCGACCGGTGCTTTCATCCGCACCGATGCCCTGCAGGCCACGAGTGTGCCCGGTGTGTTTGCGTGCGGCGATGCCGCGCGCGCGGCCGGCAACGTGGCCATCTCCGTGGGCGCGGGTGCCATGGCCGGCGCGTCGGCGCACCGTTCGCTCATGTTCGATGGGCCCCGTACGGGCAGGAACCAACGAAATTTGGGCGTTACGTAGGATTGGCTCCCGGTGCACCGCGAGCCGTTTACACACAAGCGCTGCGCTCGCAAAGGAGGAAGTCATGGCCCTGGATATCCACAACGCTCCCCTGTTCCATCCCAGACCATCGCGCGTCTCCAGACCCAACGGTCCAGGTGAGACGGGCCAGGAACTCGTGCGCCTGGTGGTAGAGGCGCAGAAGATCAAGGCCGACGAGCAAGCGATCGCCCAGGCCGTGTGTGAAATCCACGCGATGAAAGCCGAGCTGGACGCGGTGTGCCAGGAACTGCTGGGGCTCCAGCAAGCAGGTAGCAGCATCTCACGCAAGAAAATCCAGCCGGTGAAGGATCTGGTGAACATGCTTCACACAGCCATCCACGACAAGACCCACGCGGTCAACGAAGCCGAAACCGCCATGCACCGCTAGAGTGTGGTGACCCGCCCACCGGTGGGTGGGCGTAGAGTGTGTTCTTTGCGCCGCGGTGTCACAACACCGCGGCGCGCTGCGTCTACCCATGATGAAGAACACCACCCTGAACACGTTTCACCGTCTGCGCCCGCGCTTGCAGGGCATTGCTTACCGCATGCTGGGTTCGTCGGCCGAGGCCGAAGAAGTCGTGCAGGACGCCTGGCTGCGCTGGCACGAGAGTGCGCACGACGGCCTGGAGAGCGCCGAGGCCTGGTTGGTCACCATCACCACGCGGCTGGCCATCGACCGCTTACGCAGCGCCAAGGTGCAGCGCGAACATTACGTGGGCACCTGGCTGCCCGAGCCGTTGATGGCCGAGACATCGTCGCCTTCGCCCGAGCAGATGCTGGAACGCGCCGACGATGTGTCGGTGGCCTTTCTCACCCTGCTGGAGCGCCTCTCGCCCGAGGCGCGCGCCGCGTACCTGATGCGCGAAGTGTTCGACGCGGACTACGGCGAAGTGGCCGAGGCCTTGGGCAAGAGCGAGAGCGCATGCCGCCAGATCGTGCACCGCGCCAAGGCGCAACTGCAGGACGCACGGCCTCGCTACGCCGTGCCGCGCGACGCGCAATTGCGCCTGCTGCGCGGCTTTGCCGACGCGGCCGCCAGCGGCCGGTTCGCCGCGCTCACCGACTTGTTGGCGCAAGATGCACAACTCATCGGCGATGGCGGCGGCAAGGTGCCCAGTTTCGGCGTGCCGATCGTGGGCAACCGGCGCATCGCGCAACTCTTCTACGCCACGCACCGGCGCTTTGGCGATGCGGTGCGCTTCGAAGTGGTGGTGCTCAATGGGCAGTGGGGGTTGCTGCGCTTCATCGGGAATACGCTGGAATCGGCGCAATCGTTCGAGACCGATGGCCAGCACATCCTCACGCTGCACGTGCAGCGCAACCCGGACAAGCTGGCGCGCATTGCCGCCGCGCTGGGCCGCGACACGGGCGCAGTGCCGCCTCCTTGAAAAAAATCCTGGGCGCTGTCACAAACCGCGACGCTGGGTCGTCTTGGGTGTGTATTCCCAACCACTCTCATCGAGACGACACCATGCACCATGCTCCCCGACTTCCCTGGACCCAGATTTCTCCCAAGGCCTACCAGGCCATGGCTGCCGTGGGCGCCACCACCGCCAATTCCTCACTCGGCACGGCCCTCATGGAGCTCGTGAAGACGCGCGTGTCGCAGCTCAACGGCTGCGCCTTCTGCGTCGACATGCACGTGCGCGACCTGCGCAAGCACGGCGAGACCTGGCAGCGCATCAACAGCCTGTGCACCTGGCGTGAAACCGGTCTGTACAGCGCGCGCGAACGCGCCGCTTTCGGCTGGGCCGAGACCCTCACGCGCCTGGTGGAACACCATGGCGCGCGCGATGCCGAGTTCGAGGCACTCAAGGACCAGTTCAGCGATCAGGAAATCGTCGAACTCAACTGGGTCATTGCCCAGATCAACGCCTGGAACCGCATGGCCATCGGCATGTGCGCACCGGTGGTGGAAAAGGAGATCGCATGATGTCGCTTCGTCCTTGAACGTCACCCGCATCAGAGCAGGATTTTCTGATGCGGTGCAGGCGCGGGCGCCAAACCCGCGTCTTCCCCCAACATCTCCTTCAGTTCGTGCTCGATCACGCGGCTCAGGTGGGTGATGGGCACGTCATTGGCACCACCTTCGAACGGGTTCTCGGTGCTCTCGCCCACCTGGTCGAGCGACAAGTACATCCATGCAATCAACACGCTGAATGGGATGGAGAGCCACACCATATGGCCTGCCATCAGGCCCGTCACGCTGTCGTTGAGGCGGTCGAATTCGCGCACCAGACAGAACGGCAGCAGCAGGGCGAAGCACCAGACGAAGAGGGTATTGATGGTCGCGTACTGACGCGGATAGGGAAAGTTCTTGATGCGTTCCACCCGGCTGTGCTGGTCCAGAAGTTCCTTGATGGTCTTCTGCAGTTCGGTGTGGTGCAGCACGGCGAGCTCTTGCCGGGCGTACAGCGCGCGCAGGTCCTCGCTCTGCAATGCGAGCAACAGGCTGGCCTTGTTCTGCGTGCCCAGAACCTGGTGCAATTCCGACTCGTTCAGCAGGCTTTGCAACTCGTCTTCGAGCGACATGCTGTGCTCGTGCACGGTGAAGTTCTTCCGGCGGTATTCGGCATTGGCGCGGCTGTTCGCGGATTCCCAAATGCGCGGCTGGCGCAACTGGTGGCGCAATACCGCCAACCAGGCGAGATGGCGGTGGATGAGCGTGGCAGACAGGGCGGTTTGGGTGGGGAACATGCGGCAGATGAGCCCCCAGTACCGACTGGTGCCCACGATCGACGACCACACCTGCTGGGCTTCAACCGTGCGCTGGTAGGTTTGCGAATTCTTGAAACCGACGATGAACGAGGTGGCTGTACCCAAGAGCACAGCGACCGACCAGGGCGCGGCGATCCATGTGAGACCGAAGACCTGGTACAGCGTGGCGGGTATAGCGGCCAGAACCAGGAGGATGTAGGTCTTGCGCCGCGTCCAGTCGAGGAATTCGGCGAGGGTGTAGGAGCGCGTGATCTTCATGCGTGTGGCGTCTTGTGGTTGGCGGGAGGAACGCCTTCAAGACGGATGGGCACACGGCTTTGTGACAGCAGGACGCGGTGAATGGGCGATTCGTCAAGGCTCGCGCCGGCAGCCGCTGCCCGGACCGCCATCCAGATGGGCCAGCAGCACCGGCCCCATCGAACGCAGGATCTGCACGGGCAGGCCAGAGGTAAAGCGATGATCGGCCGCATGCGGCCCGACCACATAGGCCGTGATGGTGCCGAAGTGCCGCGGCCCGAGGAAGAACACGAAGGTGGCGGTGCGGTTGAGCGCCGTGCCACCGCGCCCCCCCACCACCACGCGGTTGTCACCGGTGCCGGTCTTGCCGCCGGGTGACAGGTCCTCGCCAGAACGCGTGCGAAAGCTGCCCGCCAAACGCCTTGCGGTGCCGGCTTCGACGACCTCGGACAGGGCCTTGCGCAGCGCCCTTGCAACCTCGGGCGCCATCACCTGCTCGCCCGTCGGACCCTGGGGGCGCAGCGCGGTTTCCCAGGGGGTGCCCGATGCCAGGCGCAGGTCGGCGATGCGGTGCGTGGGCAGGCGCACGCCGCCGTTGACGATGATGCCCATGAGTTCGGCCAGCGCGGCTGGCCGGTCGCCCGAACTGCCCAGCGCCGTGGCCAGCGAGGGCACCAGGTGCCCGAAGGGATAGCCCAGGCGCGCCCAGCGGCGGTGGATGTCGAGGAAGGCCTCGACTTCCAGCATGGTGTAGATGCGGTTGTCCTGCGCGTCCTTGGCACGGGTGCGAAAGAGCCAGCGGTAGACCGCCTGGCGCTCAGCAGCACTGGCGGCGTTGGCCTGCTCGAGCGTGGCCTCGGGATGGCGCAGGCGGTAGGCCACGAGCCAGAGTTCGAGCGGGTGTACGCGCGCCACGTAGCCCCGGTCGGGCAGGTCCATGGCCTCGGGCGCGTAGCGCTGGTGCAAGAGGGCGACGCGGGCCGCGTCGGGTGCTTGTTCGCCCAGCCGCAGCGCCAGAAAGCTGGCCAGTGCTTCGGGGGACGCCTCGGGGTCGAGGTAGCGGAACACGGCCGCGAGGCGCTCGGCGCCGGGGCGCAAGCCATCGAACAGCAGGGCGCGCAGTTCGTCGGGGCTGCGCTGGTCGGTCTTGCGCCAGAAGCGGCGCAGGAAAACCTTGCCTTCCCGGTCGGCAAAGCGTGCCAGGTAGGCTTCGCGGCGCGGGTCGAGGCGGTCGCTCAGCAGCCGCGCGGTGCCGTCGGGGTCCTGGTGCAGGGTGTGCTGCACGATCTCGCGCAGCAGGCGCACGAAAGGCAGGTTGATGGAGGCCTGCATGGCCTCGCGCAGGCTGGGCGAGCGCGCATCGTCGCTGCGGTTGAAGTTGTGGAAGGTGTGCAGGCCGCCGCCGGTGAAGAAGGCCTGGTTCGGACTGGCGGAGAAGCGCCGCTCCATCGCGGCGTCAAGCATTGCGTCCAGGCTGCGGTCGTTGGCGGCCAGCAGGTGCTGCACGGCCCAGCGCGACAGGCTGTCTTGCGGGTGGGTTTCGGTGGCGCGCAGCTGTTCGGGGGGGAGCGGGGCAAGACGGGCATGCAGTTCGGCCACCCGTTCGAGGTAGGTGGCGAGCACGCGCAGCTTGGCGGTGGAGCCGAGTTCGAGCTTGCTGCCTTCGTTGATGTCCAGCGGCTGCTGGGTGGTGTCGGTCTGTGTCCGCAACAGGTTGCCTTGTGGGGTGCGCTCCAGCAGCGTGAAGCTGTAGTGCACCTCGCCCAGGTTGCCGGGTTGCAGCAGGCGCTCGCCCATCAGCCCTTGCGAGCGCGCGAAGGCCGGGTCGTCCAGGCGGCCGAGGTAGGTGCTCACGGCTTCCTGCAGTTTGCCGTCGAGGGTGGCGCCGGCGTCGGCGTCGAGCCGGTCCAGGCTGTAGAGCGAGCTGCCCAGCAGGCTGGCGAGCCGCGTGCGCACGGCGCTGGTGCCTTTGCTGGCGGTGGTGGGCAGCAGGGGCGGGTCGCGCACCATGTCGCGGAACACCAGCCGCTGGCGCAGCGCGTCGTCGCGCCACTGGGAATCGATGAGGCCGGCGTCGGCCAGCAGGCGCAGGTGGGCGTCGGTGGCGCTGTCGAGCTCGGCGCGGCCCTGTGCCAGGTACCACGAAGGCCGGCGGTGGGCGATCATCAAGGCCACCGCCTGGCGCAGCACCACAGCGCGTTCGGTCGCAAGGGCCGGGCTGTCGTCGGTGGACGAGAGAGCCGCGCGGGCGCGCTCGAAATCGGTGCCGAACCACACCCACAAGCCATCGCCCAGGCCATGCACTTCGCCATGGCGCGGCGCGGCCGACAGCGGCACGGTGTTCAGGTAGTCCAGCACCAGCTGGCGTCGCGGCGGCAGGGTGTCGGTGCCCTGCTGGTAGGCGCGCACCGAGGCCGAGGCCATCTGGCGCAGTTTCTCGCGCACATCGTGGGTGATGCCGTCGGGCGAGTGGCGGTATTTCTCGATCTGCGTGGCCAGGGTGCTGCTGCCGTGCGCGTCGATGTCGGGGTTGATGCGGCTGCCCACCTGCGCGATCACGGCACGGGTGAAGCGCAACCAGTCCACCGCCGGGTTCATCTCGGGGCGCGTGGGGTCGAGCAGGTCGCGGTTTTCGATGAAGAGCAAGGTCTGCACGAGCACCGGTGGCACGCTCTCGAAATCCTCAAAGTGCCGGAAGGGGTAGCGAAACGCGTGCATGGGCTCGCGGTTGCAGTCGAGCACGGTCAGGCCGGCGCGGGTCTTTTCCGCGTAGGGTGCAAACCAGCCGCGCTCCATGTGCTCGCGCAGGGCCTCGCTCTGGCGCGATTGCGCCGTGACTTCGAAGCCGCGTTCCCGCAGACGGGTGAGGAAACCGGGAATCTCGGTATAGCCCAGACGCTCGTCGAACGGCCCGTGCAGCGGAAACTGGATGGCCTCGGCCGCGCCGGGGGCCACATGGTGGCGCAAGGTCGCGGCGTAGCGGTGGATTTCGCGCGCCTGCCAATGGGATGTGTGCAGTTCGCGCCGCAACAGCAGGGCCGCCACCGCTCCCAGCAGCAGCAGGGCCAGCAAGGCCCAGAGCCACCAACGCCGACGCTGGCGGCGCGGGCGCTCGACACCCGGCGGATCGCCGGCGTGTGGCGTGTGCAGTTCGTTCCCGACGCGTGCTTCGGACATTCAAAAACCCCCTTGTGACAGCGATCTTCGTCTTGTCGGGCGGGGATGTCACGCAGGATGTGTGTGCGTTGTGGTGTGAGCCCCACCTCTCTCGTTAGCGAGGTCGCTGCGGCGTGATATTCGTGACGCGCACCGGCTCGAACAGGTGCCGAGTGGCGTCGTAGTCCCACTGCTCCACCACGCAGGTGCCGTCGGCGGCGTGCCAGCGCACCAGGTTGACCGAGTTCGGCGCCTCGGGGCGCACACGCCTGGAAACCGCGGTGCCTGCCTGAACGACCCACATTGGGCGTGCCAGCCCGGGCAAGGGCATGACGTAGGGGAGGTGGATGTGCCCGCCCAACACCATGTCGGCGCCTGCCTCGGCCCATCGGGCCTGGGCTTGCGCGTGTCCGATCAACCGGTCGGGCGCGTCCTGTTCGTGCATCACCTCGATCGGCTGGTGCACCACCACCACGCGCAGCTGTTGCGGTGTGGCGGTGTGGAGTTGCTGGGCCACACGGTGAATCTGATCGGTGGAAACCTCGCCGTTCTTGTGCCGGTGCGCGCGTGTGGTGTTCACGCCCAACACCAGCAGCGCGGGGCTGCGGAACACCGGCTCGAGCTCGTCGCCGAACGCAGCGCGGTGACCCGCGTAGGGCCGCCTCCACCGGCCCCACAGGTTGAACAGCGCAATGTCGTGGTTGCCCGGTACCACCAGTCGCGGCGCTTCAAGGCCGTCCATGAAGGCGCGCGCGGCGGCAAACTGCGCCGTGCGTGCACGTTGGGTGATGTCGCCGGAGAGCACGACCAGATCGGGCCGCAACTGGTGGGCCAGGCGCGTGACGGCCTGTGCCACTTCCGTCACTTCGGTACCGAAGTGCGGATCCGACAGGTGCAGGATGCAGTTCACGGGGCTGCCCTTCTGGTGACTGACGCTCATGCCGCCGCTGCGGTGTTGCCGGCCGCGGGTTTGAGCAGAAAAAGAGGCTGTGGCAGCACACGGAAATTCAGCGGTGGTGCCATGCGCGTGACCTCGCCGTCGAACGCCACCTTCATGGTCCGTTTGCGCAGCAGGCGGGCGGGCTTGATCGCCATGTCCTGGAATTCGAACCGCTCGACGCTGTCGTCATCGCCGAGCGAGCCCATGGCGCCGCGCGCCATCAGGCGCAGCATTCCAAGGATGCCGATGGGCTTGAGCATCACCGCGGTGATGTGGCCGTTCTCAGCACCAGTGAGCGGATTCACCTGTGCGCCCAGCTGCTCGAGTTGCAGCCGGTTGTTGCCCACGAACAGCGTGAGGGTGCGCACGCGGCGCACCTGTCCGTCCAGCGCGATCTCCAAGCGCAGGCGGCGCTGCGCGCGCAGCAAGGTGGCGGCCGCGGCCCACAGCGCCACGGGGCGGCTGCGCCCAAAGCGTGCTTTCCAGGCTTCGCGGTCTTCTAGCAGGTCGGGGTACAGGCCCACGCTGGCATTCACAAGGAACACCTGCTGGTTGACGGCCGCGATCTGCACCGGCGCGGGTTGCGCCGCCAGCAACTGGGCCAGGGCTTGTGGCAGTTCGCTGGCGATGCCGTGCGTGCGGGCGAAGTAGTTGAAGGTGCCGCGCGGGACCACGCCCATGGCGCAGCCCGCGGCGTGGGCCGCTTGTGCGACGGTGTTGAGGGTGCCGTCGCCACCCACGGCCACGATGGCCGAGCGCGTGGCCCTGGCTTGCTGCGCGCGCTCGGCACTCATGCGCGCCAACTGCGCTGGAGGGCAGACGTGCACCTCGCCATGGCGGCCCGCCGCGCGCAGGGCGCAGGCGATGCTGTCGGCCAGGCCGTCCAGTTCCTGGTTACCCGAGGCGTCGTTGACGATGAAGTGCAGGGGGGCGGTGGCGTCGTACGCCAGCGACGTGGTCGTGTTCGTGTGCATGGGCGCTTGGGCGGGATGAGCAGCCATGGCGGGTGCATTCACACCTTCTCAATAGTGCGGCGGCAGCTCGTCGCGTGGGTCGCGAGCCACGCCGGGCGCGGCTTCGGGTTCGCCGCGCTGACGCAGGTGGCGCACCTCGCGCAGGAGCAGGTCGATCTGTTCCTGCTGGCGCGCCACCAGCTGGTTCAGACTGTCCAGAAGGTCTTCGGCGTAGCTGGCCTTGATTTCGAGGTCCACGAGGCGCTGCTCGGTGTCCTCGCCGTGGGTGTGGGGCATCGGTGTCATGGTGCTATTGGACGACATCTTGCGCGCGGCTCCCACGCGCGCCTGCGCACCGACGACACCGACGCTCGAACCGACGCTCAGATGCGCGGCTCGCCGTTGCCGTTGACCAGGATGGTGCGCCCCGGTGGTGATGTCATCTGCACCGCGTGCTGAACGCCTCTGAAGGTGTAGGTGACGTCCCAGTACTCGGGCATGGTGTTGTCGCTGACGGTGGTGCAGCGCTGCACCTCCCGCGTCTGCGGCTGGTTGTTGCGGCCGACGTTGGAGCCGACCGCAGCACCCGCGACGGCACCGCCCACGGTGGCGATGTCACGGCCGGTCCCTCCACCGATCTGGTGGCCCAGGATGCCGCCGATCACGCCGCCGACGATGGCGCCCGGCACGCTGCGGCGGCGCTCCACTTCTTCGCGTTCCATCCAGCAGCGCTGCCCCGTCGCTCCATACATGGCGCGTGACGAGGTGACCGGCACTTCGTACAGGGGCTCGTTGTCGCGGCGGCGGTAGTCGCGCGGGGCTGGGGGCGCCGTCTGGTAGACCGGGGGGGACTGGTAGACGGTCGATGAGGGTGGGGGCGGGTAGCGCTGCGACTCTGGGGTGCCGCAACCGAGGAGAGCCGCGGAGGCGAGGGCCGTCAGCAGCGCGGTGCGGTGCCGGACGATGAAGGGGGTGTTAGGGGTTTTCATGGTCGCTCCTTGAGGTCGTGTGACAACAACCGGGCCACCAATCTGCGCTTCCTGCCGCGGCGAGTCTGTGCGTTGCTGCACCCATGAGGTCGATCGAATTTCGCCACATGAAGCGCGGCAACCTGCCACCCGGCACGCCGATCCATGACATGGAGTTGCGCTTGACCGTGGACGCGGAACGAGAAACTGGGCGGCAACAAGAGCTGCACCCACCTCAAGGAACTGCTGGGGCCCATCGCCACCGTCGCCATGCAGACCATCAGCGGAGGGCACCGCGCCTTGCGCGAGGCCAGAGCGGATGCCACTGCGGCACCCAAACGGCCTTTCTTCCTGAACCGGTGCAAGGCGTGGGCCGAGGACGGGGAAAACGTGAAGGAAATGTTGCCCGCGTTCTACGTGCCGCCATCGCCAAAGCCCTAGTGGAGCGGCGCGCACGGCACTGCCGCGTCACTCCATCTGAATGCCCGCCGCCTTGATGACCTTGGCCCAGGTCGTGCGCTCGTTCACCAGCGTCTCGCTCACCTTGGCGGGTTGTGTGGACGCATGCGACAGCAAATTCTTCGTGTGCAGTTGTTCCTGGAACTCCGGCGAGGCCAGCGCGCGGTTGATCTCCGCATTGATGTCGGCCACGATGTTCTTCGGCGTACCGGCCGGCGCCAGCAGCACGGTGCGCGACGTCACCTCGTAGTCCACCAGTTCCTTTACGCCTTGCTCCATGAGTGTGGGGACGTCGGGCACGAAGCGTGAACGTTCGCGAGAGCTCACCCCATAGGCGCGCAGCCGGTTGTTCTGCAGAAAGACGCTGGCGGTGGAGATACCGGTCAGCATCAACGACACCTGACCGCCCACCAGATCGCTTTCCGCCTGGCTCGGCCCTCGATAGGGCACATGGTTCACCGACACCCCCAAGGCCTGCTTGAACATCTCCATGGCGATGTGCGCATAGCTGCCCACGCCGCTGGACGCATAGGCGTAATGACCTGGACGCTTGCGCAACTCCGCAATCAATTCCGGCAGCGTGCGGGCGGGAAACGACGGGTGGCTCACCAGGATGACCGGGATCCAGGCCAGATCGGCGATCGGGGTGAAGTCCTTGACGAGGTCGTAGCCCAGGTCCTTCTTGAGCGAAGGACTGATGACCAGCGGCCCGCCCGTCGTGAGCAGCAAGGTGTACCCATCGGGCGCGGAACGCGCCACGTGCTGCGTGCCAACCTCGCCACCACCGCCCGGCCGGTTGTCGATCACGAACGGCTGCTTGAACCGCGCGCCGAGCCGGTCGACGAGGATGCGGCCGACCATGTCGGCCGTGCTGCCTGCGCTGTAGGGCACGACCAGACGCACCGGTTTGGTCGGCCACGCGGCCTCGTTTGCGTGGCCTTGAAGTCCGACCAACGCGGCGGCCAGCGATACCACCCACTTGCCCAACGCCAGGATGCGCATGTTGATTCCTTTTTAAAAAATGTCCGACATTATGAAATCGGCCTCGACCGCGATGTCAAATAGGTAATTACCCTGTAATTCTCCGGATTTCGAGCGTCATGAGAAGCTGCATCGTCACGAAGAATGCTGTAAACTGAAATTAATGTCAGACATTAAAAGGAAAACCATGGCGTCCCTTTCCCTGGCGGCGGACATACCGCCTGCGCATCCCCGGGTGGTTCACTTTCGCCATCTGGCGCGCCGCTTGACCGAGGCGGGCATCGCCTGCGAGTTGCTGCTGGACGGCGATCGTTTTGCGGGCGAGCGCAGCATGGCCGCACTGCAACGTGGCGAGGTCGACGGCGTGTGGGTCAATGCCTCTCACCTGGAGATGCTGGCGGCGCCGCTGTCGGTGTTGCACCAGCCTTTCGGGCCCGGTGACGCCCAGTGGCAAGTTCCAGGGCGGGCGCAGGCCTTGGTGGAATGGGTCGACGGCCATACGGCGTGCGCAGGTCTTCGAACCCTGGCCGTGATGCGCGGCGCCGACCAGCTTTTCGCCTCGGCCCGGGCAACACTGGCCGATCTGGCGCAGTTGCAGGATCAGCGCGTGCGGGTCGCCGGGTCGGGCACGTACCAGGCCCTGATGCGGCAACTGGGGGCCGAGCCCGTCGTGATGCCGATTCCGGACATCCCCAGGGCTTTCACCGAAGCCCGGCTCGATCAGGTGTTCACCTCGCCCGGCGGCTGGCAGACGCAATTGGGCGATCAGGCGCGCTTTGCCACCCGGGTGCCCGGTTTGATGTTCATCACCTACTTTCTGGTGTGCCGTGCCGATGGGCTGGCGGCGCTGCCCGCGCCAGTGCGCGCGGGTCTGGAACGCGAAGCGCGTCAGGCGGTCACCGAAGCCTGGGGGCAGATGCGGGACGACGACGCACGTGCTCTGGCCACAGCCCAGGAGCACGGTGCCGAGGTGCGCACGATCGACGACACAGGGCCCTGGCGCGAACGCACGCACGCGTTGCGGGAGGCGCTGAAGGCGCGCCATCCGCAAGCGCATGCGCAGTTGGAGGCCATCGCCCATGGAGGACCTGCGGCATGACGGCTCCCGAACGCCGGGGTGCGCCTGCCGCTGCCAAGACCCATGCGCTGCAGGGCCTTCGCGTGCTCGATCTCACGCGCTTGTTGCCGGGTGCGACTTGCACCATGCTCCTGGGCGACCTGGGGGCCGACGTACTCAAGATCGAGCAGCCGGGCGTGGGCGATTACAACCGCAGCTTCGAACCCATCGCACGCCAGGAATCGGGCTCTTTCCTGCTGTTGAACCGCAACAAGCGCAGCATGACGCTCAACCTCAAATCGCCTGCGGGTCGCGACGTGTTCCTGCGCCTGGTGCGCGAGGCCGACGTGGTGGTGGAGGGGTTTCGCCCTGGCGTCATGGACCGTCTGGGTCTGGACTACGACACGCTGCGCGAGGCCAATCCCGCGCTGGTGGTGTGCGCCATCTCGGGCTTCGGGCAGACCGGGCCGCTGCGCGAGGCTTCGGGGCATGACCTGAACTACATGGCCTTGGCCGGCGCGCTGCAACTCTTTGGCACGCCCGAGACCGGACCGATCGTGCCGGGGCTGTCCATCGCCGATGTCGGTGGGGGATCGCTGATGGCGGTCTACGGCATCCTCGCGGCGCTGCTGGCACGCCAGCGCACCGGTGAAGGCCAGTACATCGATGTGTCGATGTTCGATGGCCTGGTCACCTGGCTGGCCTATCACGGCGCGGACACGCTGTTCGCGGGTGTCGAGCCGCGTGGCGGCGAACGCGCCTTCATCGGTTCGGCGCCCTGCTACAACGTCTACCGCTGTGGCGACGGACGCCATCTCTCGCTGGGCATCATCGAGGCGCACTTCTGGGAACGTCTGTGCGACCTGGTGGAGCAGCCCGCGTGGAAGGCCAACCAATGGCCGCAGGGCGCGGCGGCCGCTGTCCAGTTCCGCGAGCTGTCGGCGCTGTTCGCCACGCAGCCCTTGGCCCATTGGGTCGAGCGTCTGCTGGCCGCCGACATTCCCGCCGCGCCCGTCAACGGCATCGCCGAAGCCTTCGACCATCCCCAATCGCGCGCGCGCGACTTGTTGTACGCGTGTGAACACCCAGTGGAAGGCCGCATTCCGCAGCTGGGCTTCCCCGTGAAATTTTCGGGCACACCGGCCGAACACCGCATGCCGCCGCCGCTTCTGGGTCAGCACACCCACGACGTGTTGTCTTCGCTGGGCTATGGCGCCGAAGCGATCGCCACGCTGGAGCGCGACGGCGCCGTCTGAATCCGTTTTTCACACAGGACACACCATGCAGATCCCGCCCATGCACGACTACGACCGCACGGTGGCGCAATTCCGCTGGGAATTGCCCACCCATTTCAATTTCGGGCGCGACGTGGTGGACCGCTTTGCTGCTGGCGACGACCGATGGGCGCTGATTGCGTCACGCGCCGACGGCTCGTCGACCCGGTACCGTTTCTCCGACATCGCGCGCGCAAGTTCGCAGATCGCGGCGCTCCTGCAACGCCAGGGTGTGGGCGTGGGTGATCGCGTGCTGGTGCAGTTGCCCCGCATTGCCCAGTGGCACATGGTGATGACCGCATGCGCCAAGCTCGGCGCCGTGCCCGTGCCCTGCGTGGAGATGCTGACCGACAAGGACGTGGCCTACCGCATCCAGCACAGCGGTGCCGTGGCTGTGGTGACGACGCCCGGCAACGTGCACAAGTACGCGGGCTGCGACGGCTTGCGCTTGCGCCTTTGCACGGGGGCGGCGCCGGGCTGGCTGGACATGGGCGCGGAAATGGCGCGCGAAGCGACCGATTTCGCCTGCCACGACACGCCCATCGAAGCGCCGGCCATCATCTACTACACGTCCGGCTCCAGCGGCATGCCCAAGGGCGTGACCCATGCGGCGCGCGGCTTGTACGCCTGGCGTCTGTCGGCCGCCTACTGGCAGCAGGTGGGGCCGGGCGATATCCACTGGTGTACCGCCGACACCGGCTGGGCCAAGTCTGGCACGGGCGTGCTCTACGCCCCCTGGGGTCAGGGTGCGACGGTCGTCGTCCACGACGGGCCCTTCGACCCGGCGCAGCGCTTGCAACGCATGGCCGAGTTAGGGGTTACCGTGTTCTGCGCCGCAGCCACCGAATTCCGCCACTTCCTGCAATGCGATCTCTCGGCCTACGACCTCTCGCGCCTGCGCTTGTGCGTGTCGGCTGGCGAGTCGGTCAACCCGGAGGTGGTGCAACGCTGGAAAGCCGGTACCGGCGTCGCCCTGCTTGACGGCTATGGGCAGACCGAGACCCTGATGACCGTCCTGAACTACGGCTGCCTGCCGGTCAAGCCGGGCTCCATGGGCAAGCCCATTCCGGGCACGTCTTTCGATGTATTGGACGAACAGGGGGAGCCTGCCGGCGCCGGCGTGGTGGGGCGCATCGCGATGCAACTGCCCAATCCGCAGTTCATGCTCGGCTACTGGAGCGACCCGGTTCGCACCCAGGAGGGCATTGCCCAGACGCCGCACGGGTCTTATTGGATCACCGGGGATCTGGGTTACCGCGACGAAGAGGGCTACTACTTCTACAGCGGCCGCGACGACGACATCATCAAGTCTTCGGGCTACCGCATCGGCCCCATGGAAGTGGAAAATGCCCTCATGGAACACCCGGCGGTGGTCGAAACCGCCGTGATCGGCGTGCCCGACGCAGAGCGTGGTGCCATCGTCAAAGCCTTCGTGGTGCTGCGGGCGGGCGAGACCGCCAGCGCGACCTTGGTACAAGCGCTGCAGGACCATGTGAAGCGCGTGACCGCCCCGTACAAATACCCGCGCGAGATCGCTTTCTGCGACAGCTTGCCGAAAAGCGCCGCGGGCAAACTGCTGCGTCGGGTGTTGCGCGACGGCGAAGCGCAAAATCGCCGGCAACATGAAGGACACATCAGTGGCGGATAGCCAGGACACGAAAACGCAGAAAGCCGGGGCGGCGCCCACCTACAAGGTGCTGTCGCAAAGCATCATCGACCAGATCCTGCGCGGGCATTTGAAGCCGGGCGACGCCTTGCCGACCGAGGCCGCCTTGTGCGAGCAGTTCGGCGTCAACCGTTCCACGGTGCGCGAGGGCGTGCGCCTGCTGGAAGAAACCGGCATGCTGCGGCGGGTCAACGCCAAGCGCCTGGTGATCAGCCGGCCCAGCACCAGCGAGATGGCGCAGCAGCTCGAGCGCGCGATGCGCCTGCACGAAGTGACCTTCTTCGAGCTGTGGGAAACCGCCATGGTGCTCGAACCCAAGATGGCCGCCCTGGCCGCGCACCAGTTGAACGCCCAGGACCTGGAAGCGCTGGAGCTCAACCTGGAGAAGACCGCGCAGAGCCTGGACGACCCCGAGACGCTGGCCGCGCTGGACGTGGACTTCCACAACCTGGTGGCGCGCGGCGTGCACAACCGCGTGCTGCTCATGAGCCGCGAGCCGATGGCGCGCATGTTCTACCCGGCGTTCGAAGCGGTGCTGTCACGCGTGGGCGAAGCGGGTCCTCGGCTGTACAAGGCGCACCAGGCCATCTTCACCGCGCTGCGCGCCGGACGCTCCGAAGAAGCCGCCCAGTGGATGGAGAAGCACATCAAGGATTTCCGCGTCGGCTTCGAACTGGCCTCGCTGGACTTCCAGAGCAACGCGATTTCGGAGCGTTCGGCGACCTGGAACGAATAGGGTCTTCCGAGACAGTTTCATTGCCCGGAGCGCGCCGCGCTCCAGCCACCTGCGTTCGCCGTGGACGCCTTGGCAATTCCAAAGAGTGGAATAGGACAGGTGCCAAGCAGCGCCTTGCGTCCTAAGCTTGCGCCTCGGAGCTGAAGTCGGGACGAACCAAGCGCTCACCGACGTCTGCCGACCGCACATTCCATTCACGGAGACATTCAATGAAACTCGCTTTATCCCCCATTCGTGCGCTCGCCAGCGGCGTTGTCCTCAGCCTGGCGGGCCTTGTTGGCAACGCGCATGCACAGGCACAGTTCCCCGATCGACCCGTTCGCATCATCGTGCCCTTCGCACCGGGTGGCGGCACCGATTTGATCGCGCGAACCCTGGGCCAAGGCATGGCCAAGGAGTTGGGCCAGTCGGTGATCATCGACAACAAGCCGGGTGGCGGCACGGTGATCGGGACGGATCAGGCGGCCAAGAGCCCGCCGGATGGCTACACCATGGTGATCGCCACGTTGGCTCACGCGGTCAACCCCAGCCTTCTGAACAAGCTGCCCTACTCGAACGACACGGCTTTCGCGGCCGTGAGCCTGATCGGTCGCGGCCCCAATGTGCTCGTGGTGCGCCCGGACAGCCCCTACAAGACGGTGAAGGACATTCTGGACGCGGCGAAAGCCGGCAAGCGCCTGACCTACGCGTCGCAAGGCAATGGCACTTCGGCCCATCTCGCGGGCGAACTGTTCACGAACCTGAGCAAGGTGGAGTTGCTGCACATTCCTTACCGCGGTGCCGGTCCCGCCATGACCGATCTGCGCGGTGGCCAGGTCGACATGTTCTTCGGCACCGCTGCGGCCGTCTCCTCGTTCGTGTCCCAAGGCACGCTGCGCGCGATCGCGGTGACCTCGCCGGAACCATCGCCCGCGTTCAAGGGCGTGCCGACCATTGCCGCCACCGTGCCCGGCTACTCGGTGGAAAGCTGGTATGGCTTCTTCGTGCCTGCCGGCACCCCTGCGCCGGTGATCGCAAAGCTCAACGCCGCCGTCAAGAAGGCCGCGCACACGCCGGAGTTCGTGCAGAAGGTCGAGCAGGAAGGGTTGGTGGTTTCCGCTTCCGAGCCGGCCGAGTTTGACCGCTATGTGAAGGCCGAAGAGGCGCGCTGGCGCAAGGTCGTCAAGGAAAACAACATCAAGTCGGACTGAATCGGTACCACACCATGGACTACACCCTGATCGAACTGCAAGTGAGCGACCGCGTGGCGACGCTCACGCTCAACCGTCCTGACAAGCGCAACGCCATGAGCGATGCGATGCGTTCGGAATTCATCGACGCGTTGGAATCCGTTGCAGCCGACCAGGCCATCCGCGCACTGGTGCTCACGGGTGCGGGCAAGGGCTTTTGTGCCGGTGGCGACATCGCCGGCATGCAGAAACGCATGAACGCGCCAGGCGGCGAAGTGGGCTTCAATGGCTGGCACCGCCAGCAGCGCGTGCACCACACACAAGCCCTGCTGCACACCTGCCCCAAGCCGGTGATCGCAGCCGTGAACGGTGCAGCTTCCGGCCTGGGTGCCGACACTGCATTGGCGTGCGACTTCGTCATCGCCAGCGAGTGGGCCAGCTTCACCTGGTCGTATGTGCTGCGCGGCATCGTCCCGGATGGCGGTGGCATGTATTTCCTGCCGCGCCGCGTGGGCCTGGCCAAGGCCAAGGAACTCATCTTCACCGGCCGCCAGGTCAAGATCGACGAAGCCGTATCGCTGGGCATCGTGGACCGCAAGACCAGCGCCGACATGCTGCTGGCCGATGCACAGGCCTGGGCCTCCGAGTTGAGCCAGGCATCGGGCACTGCGCTGGCCTTGACCAAAACCATTCTCAACCAGAGCTTCGAACTCAGCTCGCACGACGTGTTTGCACAAGGCAGCCAGGCCCAGGGCATTTGCTACACCAGCAGCGAACACCGCGCGTCGGTGGAAGCCTTCCTGGCAAAGACCACCGGCAAAGAGTGAATCCGATGAACGCCATTTCCAGACTCCTCGCCCCTCGCAGCGTGGCCATCATCGGCGCCTCGGCGGATCCGTCGAAAACCGCAGGTCGCCCGGTGGCCTATCTCCAGAAGCACGGCTTCTCCGGTCGCATCATGCCGGTGAACCCCAAGGCCGATCGCATTGGCGATCTGCCCTGCTATGCCGACATCGCGTCGCTGCCAGAAACGCCCGATGTCGCCATCGTGCTGCTGGGCGCGGAGCGTGCCCACCTTGCGGTGAAAGAGCTGTCTGCGCGCGGTTGCGCAGCCGCCGTGGTGCTGGCCAGCGGCTACACGGAAACGGGTGAAGACGGCGCACGCCGTCAGAAGCAACTGCTCGATGCGGCCGGCCCGATGCGCATCCTCGGCCCGAACACGATCGGTCTGGTCAACCTGACCGACAGGATCGTGCTCTCGGCCACGGGTGCGTTGGAGATGGACGAGTTTCCGGTGGGTGGCATCGGTGTCGTGTCGCAAAGTGGCGGCATTCTGGGCTCGCTGCTCTCGCGCGCCGCTGCACGCGGCATTGGCCTGAGCAAGCTCATTTCCACCAGCAACGAGGTGGACCTGGAGCTGGCCGACTTCATCGACCACCTGGCGGACGATCCGGCCACCAAGGTGATTGCGCTGTACGTGGAGACCGTGCGCAATCCCGCGAAGTTTCGCGCCGCCTGCCTCAAGGCGGCGCGCGCGGGCAAGCCGGTGGTCGCGTTCAAGATCGGTCGCTCCGAAGCCGGCGCGCAAGCCGCCGTGTCGCACACCGGTGCCATGGCCGGCGCCGATCGCATGTACGACGCGCTGTTCAAGCAGGTCGGTGTGATCCGCGCCAAAAGCTTCAACGATCTGCTGGACATTCCCGTGGGCCTGGCCACTGGCCGCATCTTGCGTGGCAAGCGCGTGGCCATCCTTACCAGCACGGGTGGCGCGGGTACGCTGGTGTCCGACGATCTCGGTGTGGCCGGCTTCGAGACGCCCGCGCCCGACGCCGCCACAGCCGAGGCACTGCGTGCATTGCAGACCGGCAGCGAAGCCGTGCTGGACCGCAATCCCATCGACGTGACGCTGGCTGGCCTGAGGCCGGACCTGCTGCGCGGCGCCATTCGTGCGCTGCTGGCCAGCCCGAGCTATGACGCCCTGGTGATCATCGTGGGCTCGTCCAGCCTGGCCATGCCCGAGTTGATGGCCGGTGCCATCCGCGATTGCCTGCCGGATTCCGACAAACCCATCATGGCCTACGTCAGCCCGCATGCACCCGAAGTGGGTGCCTTGCTGACGCGGCACGGCGTCCCCGCCTTCTCCGCGGCCGAAAGCTGCACGGCGGCCCTGGACGCGATGCACTCGGTGCGTGCATTTGTGGCACCGGTCGACGCGCCTTCGGTGTGCGCAGCGGTCACGGTTGGCGATCTGCCTTCAGGTTCGCTCGATGAAGCGCAGGCCAAGCAACTGTTCGCGCGCTTTGGCGTTCCCTGTGCGGCCGAACGCACCGTGACCACGCCCGCAGAAGCAGAAGCGGCTTCGCGCGAGCTCGGTGGACGCGTGGTGCTCAAGATCCTGTCTTCGCAGATCACGCACAAGAGTGACGTGGGTGGCGTGGCGATCGGCCTCACCCCCGATACCGTGGGTGCGCGATTGACAGCCATGACGACCGATGTGCACAACAAGGCGGGGGTGCGCCCGGAACGTTTCCTCGTGCAGGAAATGGTGGGCGGCGGGACCGAGCTGATCCTGGGCATGCACAGAGATGCGTTGGGAACGGCCGTTTTGCTGGGTATGGGTGGCGTGACCGCCGAACTGCTCAAGGACACGACCTTGCGCCTGCTGCCCGAAGATGCGAACGGCCTCACCGGCCTGAGCCGCGCCGATGCGCTGGCCATGGCGAAGGATCTCAAGACCTGGCCGCTGCTGGACGGTTTCCGTGGCCGTCCCATGGCGGACGTGGACGCGCTGGTGGATGCCATCGTCGCCTTCTCGCGCATGGCGGCGCAGTTGGGTGATCGACTGGTCGAGGCCGAGATCAACCCGGTGTTTGTGCGGGCAAGGGGCGAGGGCGTGCGTGCCGCCGACGGTGTCGTGGTGCTCGCCTGAGGGTGCCTTGCGACAACGCCGAACACTGCTCGGTCATGGAGAACGGAACGATGTACGCCTCTCAAGTATTTGCCCGCTTTGCGGCCGACTTCGCCACCACACCGCTGCCACCCGAGGTGGTCCACCACGCCAAGCGCGCGGTCGTCGACTGGTACGCGTCTTATTACCCTGGGCTGGACACACCTGCCGTGCAAGTCCTCACGCGCACCCTGGCGGACGATCTGGACCGCGGGACATCGCAACTCGTGGGAGGGCGCAGGGCCACGGCGCGTGCCGCCGCACTGATCCAGGGAACGGCCGCACACGCCGCCGAGGTGGACGACAGTTTCCGCGACGCGATGCTCCACCCGGGTGCGGCCACCATTGCCGCCGCGTTGGCGGTGGCCCAGGCAGTGAAGGCCTCGGGCCCGGACCTGCTGCGCGCGGTGGTGCTGGGTTACGAAGTCTCCACCCGCATCGGCGTGGTGATGGGCCGCCCGCATTACAAGTACTGGCACAACACCGGCACCATCGGCAGCTTCGGTGCCGCTGCGGCAGCGGCGAGCCTGCTCCAACTGGACGAGGATGCGTTCGCGCACGCCCTGGCCATCGCCGCCACTTTCACCGCAGGCCTGCAGCAGGCCTTCCGCCTGGAAGCCATGGCCAAGCCCTTGCATGCGGGCCGAGCCGCGGAGGCCGGGGTGTTGGCGGCACAACTGGCGGCGGGCGGCATGCGCAGCTCGCTCGATGTGCTGGAGGGCGAGGCGGGTCTGGGCCAGGCGATGAGCACCGGGCCGGACTGGTCCACCGTGGGGGCCACGCTGGGCAGCGATTTCCACATCACGCGGCTCACCTTCAAGAACCACATCGGTTGCGGCCACACCTTTCCCGCCATCGATGGCGCGCTCGAGCTGCAGCAGTTGCATGGTTTCACCCACGAAGACATCGAACGTGTGGCGCTGGGCGTGTACCAGTCGACGCTGGACATCGCGCCGCACGTCGATCCGCAGAACGCAGACCAGGCCCGTTTCAGCCTGCACTACATGGTGGCCAGCGCCCTGGTGCATGGCAGCGTGCGGCTGTCGGCCTTCGAGCCTGCGCGTCTGCAAGATCCGGCCACACGCGCGCTGATGCAACGCATTCACAAGGCCCTGGACCCGGAGGTGGATGCCGCCTTCCCCGGTCGCCGTGGTGCGCGCGTGGAGATCGCGTTGCGCGATGGCCGGCGCCTCTCGCACTTGCAGACCGACCGCAAGGGCGACCCCGAGTTGCCCTTGTCCGACAAGGACTTGGAGGGCAAGTTGCTGGAACTGGCCTCACCTGTGATCGGGGACGCCGAATCCACCGCGCTGCTCGCGCGCATCTGGCGCTTGGACAGGAGCGTCAACCCAACTTGAGCGAGACCGTAGCCTTCGCCTGGGTTTCAGCCAGCTCAAGATGGTCACGGCACCGTTGCTCAGTCGTTGAAGCGCCATTCCATAGAATGGAAATGTCGAACATAGCGTCCGATCTTTCAAGGATTGTCTTCATGCAGATCGTCAAAGATGAGGAGATGGGTGATCGGCTGGGGCGCTCACCGACCAATCGATCGTTGGTCAGAGGCCACTACTGTCCGGTTAAATGGTCCGCGCCGAGCCTGAGATCAAGCATTGGCGCGGGTTGCAGACCGATTTCGTTTGGTGCCGATTTGAACTTCGCTCTTCCAAAACCGCGTACTTTCCCGGGCTTGACTGTCTCTGGGGAAGCGCGTGCACATCGGCAAGACCTTGTTTTCTCAGATCATGGAGTTCGTCCCATGGACCAGCTTCGCGCGCATCGTGCAGCGCCATGGAGGCAACTCGGGTGTGCGAGCGCTGTCGTGCGCCGAGCAGTTCCGGGCGATGGCCTTCGCGCAGCTGACTTGGCGAGAGAGTCTGCGCGACATCGAGGCCAGCTTGTCGGCCAATGCCGGCAAGCTGTATGCGATGGGGTTTCGCTCGGCGGTCAAGCGCTCCACGCTGGCCGACGCCAACGAATCGCGCGACTGGCGCATCTGGTCGGACCTGGCTGCCTTGCTGATCCGGCGCGCACGCAAGCTGTACGCGAACGATGCGCTCGGCGTCGACTTGGACAACACGGTCTATGCGCTGGACTCCAGCACCATCGATCTGTGCTTGAGCCTGTTCGACTGGGCACCGTTTCGATCGACCAAGGCGGCCATCAAGCTGCACACGCTGCTGGATCTGCGCGGCGCTATCCCGGCCTTCATCCACATCAGCGATGGCAAGCTGCACGACGTGAACGTGCTGGACATGCTGAGTTTCGAGGCCGGTGCGTTCTACGTGATGGATCGCGGCTATGTGGACTTCGCACGGCTGTATGCGCTGCACCAGGCTGGCGCCTTCTTCGTTACGCGCGCGAAGTCGCCGATGGATGCCAGACGTGTCTACTCGGCACCCACCGACCGCAGCACTGGCGTCATCAGCGACCAGCAGGTCATGCTCAACGGTCACTACTCGGCCAAGAAGTATCCCGAGCATTTGCGGCGTGTGCGATTCAAGGATCCCGAGTCCGGCAAAACACTGATCTTCCTGACCAACAACACGGCGCTGCCGGCGCTGACGATCGCCGCGCTGTACAAGAGCCGCTGGCGAGTCGAGCTGTTCTTCAAATGGATCAAGCAGCATCTGCGCATCAAGAAGTTTCTCGGCAACAGCGAGAACGCCGTGAAGACGCAGGTGTGGTGTGCCGTGGCCACCTACGTGCTCATTGCCATCGTCAAGAAGGAGCTTCAACTCGATGTCTCGCTTTACACATGTCTACAGATCTTGTCGGTGTCGGTCTTCGAGAAAACCGAGATTTCATGCGCCTTGCAGGCCGACGCGTCCCAGACCGATATGCCCGACGCCGTTAACCAATTGAATTTGTTCGACTTTTAACCGGACAGTAGTGGTCAGAGGCATTGAAATCCTCAGAGCCTTCCGGCCCGGCTCGAACTGGCTGGGCAATGGCGAACTCGCGGAACGCACGGGTCTTTCTCCTTCCACCGTGAGCCGTCTGACGCAGACACTGGTCTTGACCGGCATGCTTCAGTACGAACAGCAGCGCCGGGCCTATTGTCTCGCTCCGCCGGTGTTGAGCTTCGCGCACTCCATGAGGACGGGGTCGACCGTGCTGGGCATCGCTGCGCCCCTGATGCGCGAGCTGGCAGAACGTGAACGCATCAATGTCGGGCTCGCCGCGCCAGACAAGGATGAGATGGTGTATCTCGAGTCCATCCGCTACAACCGCCGTGTCGCCTTGCGCAAAGTGGTGTCGGGGCAGCGTGTCCCAATGGAATTGACCTCACTGGGACGGGCATACCTGTCCACCCTGGCGATTCCAAAGCGACGGTTGCTACAGGCGTCGTTCGAGCGGCGATCTGGTGCGAACTGGCGCGCGGTTTCGCTTGAGATCAATGCAGCGATCCGACAGGTGCGAGCGCATGGCTATTGCGCGGCTTCCTGGCAGCCAGAGGTGGTGGCACTGGCAACTCCCCTCACCACTTCCGAAGGGGTCTACGTCTTGAATGTCAGCGTGTCTACCGAAGAGCCGATATCCCGCGTGGAGCGCTTGCTGGGTCCTCCGCTCATTGCGCTGGCCAGCGGCATCCGTTCTTCGCTGGCGCGGATCCCCGAGCCCTGAGCGGTACCGCGGCATGGTTTGTCCATTGGCCGACCCGCAGAAGACTGCCGCGGCACTGGGTTGACTGTTCCGCAATATGGACTCACAAGACGCTCGTTCGGCAAAAGAATCGGTGCATGTGATCTTGCTGTGCAGATCACAAAACCCCGAATCTTTTGCAGGAGACGACACATGAACACCCGCATCACAAAAACGCTTCTCGGCGCATGCGCTGCCACCCTCGTGGTCGCAGGCATTGCAGGCATTCCACAAGCGGTACAGGCACAAGACCCGTACCCCTCCAGGCCGGTGCGCATCATCGTCCCTTACGCGGCGGGCGGCGCGAACGACACCATTGGCCGCCTGATGGCCAAGGAGTTGTCGGAGCGGTTGAAGCAAGCGTTCGTCGTCGAGAACCGGCCCGGCGCGGGCCAGGTCATCGGCACCGAGCTGGTGGCGCGCTCGGAACCCAATGGCGAGACCATTCTCATGGGCGGCATCGTTCACGCCATCAACCCCGGGTTGGTGGGCAAGTTGCCGTACGACTCCGTCAAGGACTTCACCACGGTCTCGGTATTTGCCGAAGCACCGATCGTGTGCGTGGTGCCCGCCACGCTCGGCATCAACGATCTGAAGTCGTTCATCGAGGCCGTGAAGAAGAACCCGAAGAACTTCACATTCGCATCGTCCGGCAATGGCGCGCCTGGGCACCTCGCTGTGGAAAGCATCATGGCGGCCGCGAAGATATCCATGGTGCATGTGCCCTACAAAGGCACGGCGCAACCGGTCACCGACATGCTGGCCGGTCTGGTGCAGCTCTACTGCCCGAGCCCTTCAGGCGTTCTGCCGTACCTGCGCAACGGCAAGTTCAAGGCCTTGGCGGTCACGACGGCCAAGCGCGATCCCGCGCTGCCCGATGTGCCCACGCTCGCCGAGGCGGGCTTGAAGGCCAACACGGTCGGCACGTGGTACGCCTTCCTGGTGCCCTCGGCCACCGACCGCCGCATCGTCGACATCCTGCACAAGACCACCAGCGATATCACGAAAGACCCCGCCGTTGCCACTGCGTTCGCCAACATCGGGGTGACGGTGCAGTCGCACACGCAGGCCGAGTCCGAAAAGTTTGTCAGAGACGAAACCACGAAATGGACCCGGTTCGTGAAAGACCTGAACATCAAGATCCAGTAATGCTGCCCATGCCCGCCCTGCAAAAGTCCCCGCACCAGATCTACGCCGAGCATTGCGAAAAGGGCTTGCTGGCCTACCAGGTGGAGGTCGATACCGGCAAGGCCATCTTCCATCCAAGGGTGGTCGCGCCCGGCTCGGGCAGCACGGGCCTGGACTGGAAGATCAGCGGTGGTCGGGGCACCGTGCACGCCACCACCGTGGTGTTTGAGAAGGGCCAGCCTTCGCACAACGTGTGCCTGGTGGACCTTGATGAGGGCTACCGAATGATGAGCCGTGTGGAGGGCGTGCCGCCGCTCGACGTGGCCATTGGGCTGCGGGTGCAGGTCCGCTTTGCGCCGAGCGGCGATGGTCAGCCGCCGTATCCCGTGTTTGTTCCTTTGGGCGAGGCGGCATGACAGGACTTGAACGCGGCAGCGCCGCCGTGGTGGGCGTGGCCGAATCCGATCTGGGCGCGGTCGCGGCCGGCACCACCCCGGTGGACCTGATGGCACAGGCCAGCATTCGAGCGCTGGACGACTGTGGACTTTCCTTGAAGGATGTGGATGGCATCTTTGCCGCCACCAGCCAGCTGCGAAACCCGACCCTGCAGTTGTGCGACTACCTGGGGGTGACGCCGAAGTACCAGGACGGAACGAACATCGGAGGCTGTTCGTTCGAATCGCATCTCGGGCATGCGCAAGCGGCCATCCAGGCGGGCTTGTGCGAGGTGGCGTTGATCGCTTACGGCAGCACGCAGCGGCTCATGGGCCGCAGCAAGGTGAACCAGCGCGAGTTCAATCCCTACGAAACGCCTTACCGGCCGTTCCTGCCATCGTCTGCCTACGCGCTGTCAGCATCGCGGCACATGCACCAGTTCGGCACCACGCGCAGGCAACTCGCGGAGGTCGCGGTTGCGGCGCGCCAATGGGCCTTGCTCAATCCGCTGGCCTGGGAAAAGGAGAGCCTGTCGATCGACGATGTGCTCAACGCCAGGATGGTGAGCCACCCGTTTTCCGTGCGCGACATCTGTCTGCTGTCGGACGGAGGGGGCGCCATCGTCGTCACCTCCGCCACTCGCGCCAGGAGCATGCGCAAGACCCCGGCGTATGTGTTGGGCGTGGGCGAACACATGAGCCACGCCAGCATCTCCGCCATGCCCGATCTGACCGTATCGCCGGCCGCCTTTTCCGGTCCTGCGGCATTCCGCATGGCAGGGTTGGCCCCCAAGGACATCGATGTCCTGCAGCTGTACGACGCGTTCACGCTGAACCCGATCATGTTCCTGGAGGACCTGGGCTACTGCAAGAAAGGGGAGGGCGGTGCGTTTGTCGAAGGCGGCAGGATCGCGCCCGGCGGCGCTCTCAGCGTCAACACGAACGGTGGTGGTCTGTCCTATTGCCACCCGGGCATGTACGGCATCTTCCTGTTGATCGAGGCCGTGCGGCAAATCCGCGGCGAGCGCGGGGACGCACAGGCCCGCAACCACAAGCTGGGGTTGGTGCATGCCAACGGCATGGTGTATTCCGCCGGCGTGACCGTGATCCTGGGCGACGCCGACACCCTCTGACGGAAAGCAAATGGGGCGGCGATCACCAGTGGTAGTCGCTGATCAACTGCTCCAGCTGGCGGGCGTTCTTTCGCAGAAGCACGACCAATTCCTCGACCCGCTTCGTGCCCAGGCGGTTGGAGATCGATGCGATGCTGAGAGCGGCGACCGGGGCTCCCTGTGGACTCATGATCGGGACGCCCACCGCATGAACGCCCGCGAGCCCGTACACATCCAGGTGGGCGTATCCCAGTGTCTTCGTCTTCTCGATCAGCCGGAGCAGCGCGCGCTTGTTCAAACCCTTGTATTTCGAGAGCGCCTGCTCATTGGCCGCGATACAGGCATTGCGTTCGGCAACCGGCATCTCGCTCAGCATGGCCAGACCGCCAGCGCCCACGCCCAGCGGCCGACGGTCGCCGACCCCCACGGAATAGATCTTGATCGGGCAATGCCCATCCGTTCGGATCAGGCAAAGCGCTTCGTTGCCGATGCGCTGGTTGAGGTAGAAGGTGTCGCCCGTCTGGCGGGCCATGTCTTCCAGCAGGGGCTGTGCGAGCTGCTGGAAATTGAGCTTGCGGTTGACGATCAGGCTCAAGGCCACGATGCCCTGGCCGAGGTGGTAGCGCCGGGTGGTGACGTCCTGGGTGACCAGGTTCTCAGCCATCAACGACTTCACGATGCGGTGCACCGTGGGCCGCTCGAGGTAGAGCTCGTTGGACAGGTCCACCAGCCTGACACCTTCGTCGTGCCCATTGCCAATGTGGCGCAGGATCATCGCGGCGCGCTGGATGCTCTGGGTGCCTCCGCTTGCGTTTTCCATAAGTCTCCTTGCTGCACCGACCCCCAGGACGGCGGGTGGTGGTGCCATTGTGTGAGAGCGGCAGAAATTATGCGTCCATAAAGTGGACTCTGTTGCCCCCTTGCATGATCGAACCAGCCTGAGGATGCGCGTCCACCATATGGACCATCACAGCCGCATTCGCTGCCTACAATTTTTTCATTGTGCAAAGGAGCCCTATGAAAACAGCCGCCGACGCCGACTTGCAGCGCCTGGCCTCTTATGTGGTGGGTCTTGTCGAAAGCGATACTCCCCTGTCGGTCAGGCGCGACGCCATAGACCGGATCGTGGACGCCATCGGCTGCGGCATCGCCGGATTCCCGTCCATGCCGGGCGAAGTGGGCCGGCGCATGGCCGCCCGGGCTCAGGTGCCCGATGGTGCGCGTGTGCTCGGAACCGAGCTCCGTGTGTTGCCCGAGTACGCTGCCTTGGCCAACGGCTTCATGGTGCGCTACCTCGATGGCAACGACACCTACCTGAGCGGCGGTGGCCACCCAAGCGACCTGATTCCAGCCGTCATGGCCATGGGCGACGCGCTGCGACGCAGCGGTGCCGAGGTGCTCACGGCGGTCGTCGCGGCGTACGAGGCCTACCACTGGATCTTTCGCGGCACGCTGGTGCGCGAGAAGGGTTGGGACCATTCTTTCTACACGGCGGTGGCCGCCAGCGCTGGTGCTGCAAAACTGCTGCGCCTGTCCGAGGCACAAACCGCCCATGCCCTGGCCATTGCCATGACGGCCAACCACGCGCTGCTGGTCTCGCGCCAAGGCAATCTGTCGATGTGGAAGGGTTGCGCGGCACCGTACGCGGCGAGGGACGGCGTGATGTGTGCGCTGCTGGCGGCCGAAGGCATCGAGGGACCGGAGCAACCGGTCCGTGGCAAGTCGGGCCTGGCGGAGCGGTTCGGCGACCTGAAGTTTCCGGCACTCGGCGACCGCGACCACCCGTTCGCCGTGAGTCAGTCGCACCTCAAATGCTTCCTGTGCTACTACCACGCGCAAACCGCCATCGAGCTCGCGCTGCGGCTCCACGCGCGGCTGAACGGCGAGTCCATTGCCAGCGTGAAGGTGTTTGTCTACGAAGTCAAAGGGATGATCGAGAACACCCCGGCGAAGTGGCGGCCAACCACGCGCGAGACGGCCGACCACAGCATCCCGTACATCGTGGCGGGCGTGTTGCTCGATGGCGTGTTCAGCGACGCGCTGTTTGACCCAGAGAGGCTTCAGGACACGCGCATTCACGCCATCCTCGACCGCCTCGCGATGGACGTGGACCCTGCATTTGCCGCCGAGCCACCCGAGATGTCGCCGTGCCGCATCGAGGTCACCACGAACAGCGGCGCGACGTTCTCGGAAGAGGCGAGGTATCCCAAGGGCCACACCATGGCGCCGTTGTCCGGCGACGAGGTGAACGACAAGTTCCGCATCCTGGCGCAACGCGTTTTCCAACCTGCGCAAGCCGAGCAGGTGCTGCAGGCGCTTCGGTCGCTGGACGAAGCGGCCACGCTGGACCCGCTGATGGACGCCCTGGTGGTCCGGTCCGGCGCTTGAAACGGGCCACAGGCCATTCCGCAATCTCTGGAGACGAATGACATGCGCTGGGACTTTGAACTGATTCGCAGACCGTGCGGCATCCCGCTCACCGAAGGCCCGGTGTGGAATGGTGAGGTGGTGCTCTTCACCCACATCCGTGCGAGCCTGATCTACCGCTACGACCCCAAGAGTGGATCGTTGACGCAATGGCGCAGCGGCACGCAGAACACCAACGGCATGGCCTACGACGCACAAGGTGTGCTCTTCGGTTGCTGCTCCGGTGGTCGATCGATCGTGCGCTTTGAAGCCGATGGATCGGCGCAGACCACGGTGGTCAGCCATCTGGATGGAAAGCGGTTGAACACGCCCAACGATCTGGCGATCGACCGCCAGGGGCGCATCTGGTTTTCAGACCCCTGGAACGCCGACGGCAACCTCCCAGCCGGTGCGCAGGAAGAGCTGGGGCACCGGTCCATCCTGCGCGCCGATCCGCAAGCCGATGGCAGCTACACCGTGCACCGCGTCACGTTCGACACGGTCAAGCCCAATGGCGTCCTGCTCTCGCAAGACCAGCGCACGCTGTACGTGGCCGAAAGCGGCTTCGAGCGCGACAAGGTGCGCGAACTGCGGGCGTATCCGATCCTGGCCGATGGATCCCTGGGGCCGTTCATCACGCTCACCACCTGGGGCTGCGACCACCGGGGCGTGCACCGCGGCATTGACGGCATGTGCCTCGACGTGGAAGGCAACATCCTGGCGTGCACCGGCTGGGAAGTGTCTGGTCCGGGTCCCTTGATCCAGGTGATCTCCCCCCACGGGCGCCCGCTGGAGTCCCATCCGGTGCCGGCGCCCATGCCCACCAACCTGTGCTTCGGCGGGCCGGACATGACGACCTTGTTCGTGACGTCGCTCCAGGGCCATTTCTTCCAGGTCAAGACCCACCGCAAGGGCTGGGCGATGTATCCGTGATCCGGGTTCTCCTGTCTTGAAGATCGATATGCAACGACGCACTCCCCTCGAAGTCACCCGTCTGTACCCGGACCATGGTGCCACCTTGCCTGGCCTGCTGGCCTCGCGCGAACAGCAGAACCCTGAGGCCCCGTTCCTGCTGTTTGCCGGAAAGACCTGGACGAGACAACAGTTCCTGACTGCCTCGCGCCAGTTGGCCACCGGCCTGGCCGCGTGGGGCGTGTCCCCGGGCAGCCGCGTGGCCATTACCGCCACGAACCACGAAGCGCATGTGCTGCTGCTGTTTGCGCTGGCGCATCTGAACGCGGCCATGGTGCCGCTCAACCCAGCCGCCACCGCCGCCGAAATGCGGTACGTGCTGGAGAAGTCCCAGGTGAGCGCCGTGGCGGTATCGCCTGCAACGCTGGCCGTGACACGCGAAGCCATCGACGGACTTGCCGATCAACCCCGTCTGCTGGACATCACGCGCGAACTGTCCGGCCTCACCTCGCTGGCCGAACTGATGGCGCAGGCGATCGACGCGCCTTTGCCCCAACCGGATGCCGAAGCCACCTGTCTCGTGATCTTCACCTCGGGCACCACGGGATTCCCCAAGGGTGTGATGCACAGCCAGAAGAACTTCGTGGTGGGCGGCGAGGCCAATGTGTCGCGCCTGTGGTTGCAACCTGAAGACCGTGTGTTGACGGTGATGCCGCTCTTTCACACCAATGCGCTGTTCTACTCGCTCGCCGGCTCGTGTGCGGCCGGTGCCTGCATGATCCTTCTGGAGCGGTTCTCGGCCTCCACGTTCTGGAACACCGCGGTCGACACCGGCGCGACCACCGTGAATTTCATCGAAGCCATCGGCCGCATCCTGAAGGCGCGGCCCCGCAGCGAGTTCCGGCCCGATCACCGCATCGAAAGCGTGTACGGCGCGCGTGCCGATATCCAGGACTGTTTCCGCGACGAGTTCCACATCCGCTACCTCATCAGCGGGTTTGGCATGACGGAAATTCCCGGTGTTTGCTGCGTGCCGTTCGGCGGGCCCGCGTTGAGCGGGAGCATGGGCAAGCTCGGGCAGCACCCCGATCCCGACCGGCAGTGGGCGCAGGCGCGCATCGTCGACGACAACGGTGTCGACCTGCCCGACGGGCAGACCGGCGAGTTCTGGGTGCGCCACCCGATCATCATGCAAGGCTATCTGGGCGACCCGGCGCAAACGGCCGACGCGTTCCACGATGGCTGGTTCAAGACCGGGGACCTGGTGCGCCGGGACGCCGATGGCGTGTACTGGTTCGTCACGCGCAAGAAGGACATCATCCGCCGCCGTGGCGAGAACATCTCGGGCGCCGAGCTGGACCGCCTGCTCGCGGAGCACCCGGCCATTGTCGAGGTGGCGACCGTGCCGGTGCCCTCCGAGCTGGGCGAAGACGAGGTGCTGGCCTGTGTGGTCAAACGGCCCGACCACAGCTTGAGCGAGGCCGAGCTGCACCGCTGGTGCCAGCAGCGCATGACGGCCATCAAAGTGCCGCGCTTCATCCTGTTCGTGGACGACCTGCCGCACACGCCGACCCACAAGGTCGCCAAGCAGGTCCTCAAGGATTCCGCCGTGTCGCTCCAGCGCCGCGCGCACGACTTCAACCCCGCATAGCAGCACGTCACCACGGACTCCCATGAAAAGAATTGTTGTTGTCGGATCGGGCCTCGCGGGCATTTGCGCCGCGTTGGAAGCGCGTGCACAAGGTGCTGAGGTGTTGATGCTGGAAATGCAGACCGAAGAGCGCCGTGGCGGCAATACCGCCGTGTCGGGCGGTGCGTTTCTCGCCCCCAGCGCCGACACCGAAGCGGCCCGCCAGGCATTCGTGGAATCGCTGGACGCCAGCACGCTGGGTCGCGGCAACCGCGTGCTGTTTCGCGCCATCGCAGACCGGGTCCTGGGCGACCTGCAGTGGCTGTCCCAACGCGGCGCAGACTTCCTGCCCGCTTATGCCTGCGCGCCGCCCCACCGGTGCAGCGTGCACCCGTTGGAGCCTGGCCAGTTCGTCGGAACGCCGCGCTTGATGCGCTCGCTCTACGAGGCGCTCGATGCGCAGGGTGTGCAGGTGCACTACGGCGCGCGCGTCACGGATCTGATGCTGTCGTCCACGGGCGCTGTGTCGGGCGTGAAGGCCACGCGCGGCGGCGCGGAGGTGGCGTTTGAGGCCGACGCAGTCGTGCTGGCCACCGGGGGCTACTCGGGCAACAAGGAAACGTTGATGAAGTTCGTCGGACCCGAGGCGGCGGGGCTTTCGCTGCGCGGGGTCGACTGGTTGATGGGGGAAGGCATCGAGATGGCGCAGCGGGTGGGCGCGCAGGTCGGCAACATGGAAGGCATCGAGTCGCTGCACGTGGCCGCGGTCGATCCGTCCAACCCAAAAGGCGGAAACCCGTCGCGTGCTATTCCGTACAGCATTGCCATCAACGCCGACGGCGAGCGTTACGTGGACGAGTCCAGAGGCTACGTGGCCAACGGCAAGGCCGCGCTGAAGCAGCCCGGACAGACCGTGGCCATCGTGTTCGATGCGCAGATCCGGTCGATGCCGGGCGTGCAGACCGCCATGACCACCTACAGGAACATGGGGCTTACCGTGCTGGAGGCACCCGACCTGGCCACCTTGGCGGCCGCGATACAGGTCCCACCCGAGCGGCTGGAAGAAACAGTCGCCGCCTTCAATGCGTCGATCGAAGATGGCAAGGCCATGGCCGCACAACCCGCCAAAACGGCGTGGGCCACGCCTCTGCAAGTGCCGCCGTTCCATGCGCTCTATCCGTGCCGCCCCGCGATCACGCTCACGTTCGGCGGGCTGGTGATCGATGAAAAGGCCAGGGTGCTGGCTGGGTCGGGTCAAGCTATTCCCGGGTTGTACGCCGTCGGCGAGATGGCGGGCTGCCTGTTCCACCACGACTACCTGGGCGGTGGCTCGCTCTCCAACTGCCTGTCGATGGGCCGTGTGGCTGGGCGCGACGCGGCTGGCCTGCGCTGAGCGCAGCCACACGCGGCCCGTGCCTGCCCTTTTTTGCCTCTTCTCAAACGGACACTTTCATCCATGACCTCATTGACCCAGGGCCTCGCGCGGCGCATCCACACCGCTCGGATCGAGCACTTCAGCGAATGGGAGCGCGAGCAATCGGCCAAGGTGGTGATGGACACGCTCGCCGTGATGGTCGGCGGCGCCATGTCCGAATTGCGCGAGCCCATATTGAACTACCTCGGCATGTCGCCGCAGAAGGGCCCGTCGCGCGTGTTGGGAACGGACTGGCGGCTGCCCCCCGAACTTTCGGCTCTGGTGAACGGCACCTTCGGCGCTGCACTGGACTTCGACGATGTGGTGTCCACCATGCCCGGACACCCCAGCGCGATCGTGATGGCGGTGGTGGCCGCCGAGCTGGATCTTCGAACCATCAGCGGGCGAGACCTGATCGAAGCGCACATCGTGGGCCTGGAAGTGAGTTCCAAACTGGGCGTGGGCCTCACCAAGGGCTACTACGACCGAGGCTTTCACGGCACCTGTGCGTTAGGTGTTTTTGTCGGTGTCGCCGTGCTGGCCTGCTTGCGCAGGCTCGACGAGCAGACCATTGCCGCCGCGCTTGGCATGGCGAGTTCCATGTCCAGCGGATTGCGTTGCAACTTCGGCACCATGACCAAGGCCTTGCACACGGGGTGGGCGGCGCAGTGGTCGGTCCATGCCGTCAACCTGGCGCAAAGCGGCGTCACGGCTTGCACCACAGCGCTGGAGGCGAACGCGGGCTACTTCGAAACCTATGGCGACGCTGCCTCCGACACCGAGGCGGTGCTGCGCGCGTGGGGTGAACCGTGGGCGATCCGCTCGCCCGGCGTCGGCTTGCGCAACTTCGCCTGCTACAACGCGCTGCAACGCCCGATGCACGCCGTGCTCGATCTGAAGAGCCGCGTTGATCTCACCCCGGCGTCGCTGCAACACCTGTCGTGCTGGATGCATCCGGGTGGCATGCAGGGCGCGATCTATCCCCGTCCCACGACCGGCTTCGAAGGCAAATTCAGCTTGCAATACGTCCTGGCTGCCGGTGTGCTCGATGGCGCCTATTCACTGCAGACATTTACCGATGAGGCGGTGAACCGGCCGGCGATTCAGGCACTGTTGAAGAAGATCGAGGCTTGTGAAATGGACGTGTGTGGCACCACCGACCCGCAGGCCATCGGCGGCGCGCTGGAAGGCGCCAAGGGGTTCGTGCAGGTGAGCGTGACGCTTGCGTCTGGCGCCGTCGAAACCTGTCGGCTCAGCGTTGCACCCGGGCACCCGGCCCGGCCATTGGGTTGGGACGAACTGCACGCCAAGTTCATGGACTGCGCGCGGTTCGCGCATTTCCCGGTGGCCAAGGCCGAGGCCGCCTGTGCGTTGCTGCAGTCGCTGGAGACCTGCGCCGACATCAAGGAGATCGCCGATCTCCTGGTGGCCGCGCCTGCGAGCCGGGACGCGGGCAAGGCAGCCGAGCTGGCCGCCGCCCAGTGAGGCTGCGTCTCGGCCCGGTGGTTCAGCGGGAGCCGAGCGCGGCCTTCCACTCGGCCACGGCCGCGTCCAGATCGTCGGCCGCCATCAAGGCCCGCACCACCCCCACATTGCGCACGCCGGTGGCGACCACTGAGGCGACATTGTTCAAGTCGATGCCGCCAATCGCCATGTGCTCCACGTCGCGCAGCAGCGGCGCGTACACGCGCAAGCGGCCCGTGCCTTGCGGCGCGGTGGCCATCTGCTTGAGCGTGGTCGGGAACACCGCGCCCATGGCGATGTAGCTCGGGCTGTGGCGCTCGGCGATGAGCATTTCCGCATAGCCGTGCGTGCTCAGCCCCAGGCGCAGGCCGGCCTGGCGGATCGCGGCCAGGCCTTCGGCAGGCATGGCTTCCAGGTCTTCCTGGCCCAGGTGCACGCCGTGGGCCCCGGCGTCAATCGCTTCCTGCCAGTGGTCGTTGATGTACAGGCAAGCGTCTGTGCCTTTCACGCCTTCGACCGCCGCGCGCACTTCGTGGCGAATGGCCTGCGCGTCGCCCGACTTGAAGCGCAACTGCACCGTGGGCACACCCGCGCGTGCCATGCGGATGGTCCAGGCCGCATCGGGCATGACCGCGTAGAGGCCGATGGGCTGGGGCACGCGCGCATACGCGTTGCCGCGCGGGTGCGGTGCGATGTCGAAGTCGGCCGGTTCGTCGGGCCATTGCAGCGGGTCGAAGTGGCCGGTGCGCCGCGAACGGTGGGACCACGCGCGCGCCACGCAAAGCGCATCGGCGTCGATGAAGCCCAGCGCGTGGCAGGCCTGCAAGGCGGCGATGAACACCGGGTCGTCGGACGCGGGTGCGGGCGCGACCGCGTTGGGCTTCAGCGGCAGTGCCAGCGTGGCGCGGTGCGCGTCCACGATGGCCTGCGCCATCGCCTCGGTGGAAGTGATCGTGGTGCTCATCAAGGGCCTCTGTGCTTCTGCGAACGGCGGGGATTGGCGACGGCGTTCAGTTGTGGTGCCAGAACGGCGTGCCCATCACCGGCGTGCTGGGCTGGGCGCTGTCCTGCGGCTGCATCGCGCCCGAGCGAAAGGCGGCGCGGCCGGCGCGCACGGCGTCGGCAAACGCACCGGCCATGTCTACAGGCGACTGCGCCAGCGCCACCGCGGTGTTGAGCAGGACGGCATCAAAGCCCCACTCCATCACGGTGCAGGCGTGGGACGGCAGGCCCAGGCCGGCATCGACGATCAGCGGCACGTTCAGGCGCTCGCGCAGCAGGCGCATCGCATACGGGTTGACGGGGCCACGGCCGGTGCCGATGGGCGCGGCCCAGGGCATCACGGCCTGGCAGCCCACGTCCACCAGCCGCTGGCACAGCACCAGGTCTTCGGTGCAGTAGGGCAGCACCTTGAAACCGTCGTTGATGAGCTGGCGCGCGCAGTCGACCAGGTTGAGCGTGTCAGGTTGCAGGCTGTAGTCGTCGCCGATGAGTTCGAGTTTGATCCACGGCGTGTTGAACACCTCGCGCGCCATCTGCGCGGTGGTGATCACCTCTTGTGCCGTGTGGCAGCCGGCGGTGTTGGGCAGCACCGGCACGGCCAGGTCTTGCAGCAGCTTCCAGAAGGCGTTGCCGGCCTCGGGTTGCGCGGCGCCCTGGCGCCGCAGCGAGGCGGTCAGCATGGCGGGTTGCGCGCGCCGCACCGCCGCTTCGAGCGTGGCCGGCGAGGGGTAGCGCGAGGTGCCCAGCAGCAGCCGGCTGGCGAAGCTTTCGCCGTACAGCAGCAAGGGGTCTTCGTGGGTGGCGGGAGTGGTCATGTCCATGTCGTTTCAACCTCCGGTGATGGGGGCGATGATCTCGATGCGATCGCCGTCGTTCAGGCGGTGCTGCGCATACGCGGTGCGCGGCACGAACTGCAGGTTGACCGCTGCGGCGAACACCGCCGGTGGTTCCCACACCTTCAGGGCGTCGGCCAGCGTGGCGTGGTCGGGCAATTCGCGGGGTTCCTGGTTGATGAGCACGTTCATGCAGGGTTCCAATTTTCTTCAGCGGAGCACTGCCAGGCCGAGCGATTCGGCCAGGGGCGAGTGGTCCTGTTCCATGAGTTCGAGCGCCGCGTCGAGCACGGCGGGCGCGATCATGAAGCCGTGGCGGTACAGGCCGTTGATCGACATTCTGCGCGGCGCGGTGAGGCGCAGGGCAGGGAGATTGTCGGGCAGGGTGGGGCGCAGCTGCACGCCCAGCTCGACGATGCGCGCCTCGCCAAACCCCGGGTGCACGGTGTAAGCGGCGCTCAGCAGTTCGAGTGTGGAGCGCACGCTGGCGGGCGAGAGGTCGTCGGACTCGATCTCGGTGGCGCCGATCACGAAGAGCCCGCTCTGCTTGGGTGCGATGTAGAGCGGGTAGCGCGGGTGCACCAGGCGCGTGGGGCGCGAGAGGCTTACGTCGGGCGCGAGCACACGCGCCACCTCGCCGCGCACGCCGCGCAGCGCGGGCCATTGCGGCTGCGCGCCCAGGCCACGGCAGTCGAACAGCCAGGCGTCGGGACCCGGGTCGATGTCCTCGGGGGTGCGCGGTGTGTGCCAGTGCACCTGGACGCCCAGCACCTGCATCTGGTGCGCGAGCGCGGCGAGCAGTTCGCGGTTGTCGAGCTGGCCTTCGTCGGGCAGGTACAGGCCTTGCGCGAAGCGGTGGGCGAGGGCGGGTTCGAGGGCGGTGAGGGCCGCACCGTCCAGGCGTTGCGCCTGCGGCAGCGAGGGCAGGGCGGCGCTGGTGCGCGCGAGCTGGCCCGCGAAGCGCTCGGCCTCGGCCGCGTCCTGCCGGTGCCACAGCACCAGCGTGCCTTGCTGCTGGAAGAACACGGGCTGGTCCAACTGGGCCAGCATTTGCGGCCAGCGCGTGAGCGCGTGCTGGCCCATGCGCACCACGTTGAGTTCGGTCACGGCCGATTCGGCCAGCGGCGCGAGCATGGCGGCGGCCACGTGGGCGGCGGCGTGTTTCGCCTCGGGGCCACCGGCGTCGTAGACCTCCACGGTGTGGCCGCGTTGCGCGAGGGCGCAGGCGAGCAGGCGGCCCATGAGGCCTGCGCCGAGGATGGTGGTGGTGACGGTCATGTCGGTTTATTTTGAGGTCTGGGAGCGGCGAAGCCGCGCGGGGGGAGCCTCTCTAGAATCGCGCCATGAGCAACGAACCCCAACGCTACATCCGCGTGCTGTCCATCGCCGGTTCCGACAGCGGCGGCGGCGCCGGCATCCAGGCCGATCTGAAAACCTTTGCGGCCCTGGGCTGCTACGGCATGACGGCCATCACCGCCTTGACGGCGCAGAACACGCTGGGCGTGAGCGGCATCCACGGCGTGCCACCCGAGATGCTGAAAGCCCAGCTGAGCGCGGTGCTCGACGACATCGGCGTGGACGCGGTGAAGATCGGCATGCTGCACGCACCGGACATTGTGCGCACGGTGGCCTGGGCCTTGAAACACTATGGCGTGAAACAGGTCGTGCTCGACCCGGTGATGGTGGCCACCAGCGGCGACCGGCTCATTGCGGCCGACACGGTGCAGGTGCTGGTGGCGGAATTGTTCCCGCTGGCCACCGTGGTCACCCCCAACCTGGACGAGGCCGCGCTCCTGCTCGGCCGGCCTATTGGCGGTGCACACGAGCTCGAAGCCGCCGCGCGCGATCTGCTCGCCATGGGCACGCAGGCCGTGCTGCTCAAGGGTGGCCATCTGCCGGGCGACACGGTGACCGACCTGCTGCTCAGCCGCTCGGGCGAACCCCGGCGCCTGAGTTCGCCGCGCATCGCGAGCCGCAACACGCACGGCACGGGCTGCACCTTGTCTTCGGCGATCGCGTCCTACCTGGCGCTGGGCCAGCCGCTCGAGCAGGCCGTGGCACAGGCGCGCGCCTACATCCTGCAGGCCATCGCCCAGGGGGCCGACGTGTACACCGGTGCCGGGCACGGCCCGCTCAACCATGGGCACGCGCCCGTGGCCACGGCCAAGGTCACGCGAGGCTGAGATGGCTTTGCGCATCAGGCCTGCGCCGGTGTGAGCCCGGCGGCACCGCGTGGCCGCGATAGCGCAGCCAGCACAAAGGTGAGCGCCAGGGTCGGCAGCGCCGAACCCCAATCGGGCGCGTAGGCCTTGAGCAGGTGGTAGAAGGCGATGCCCAGCACCCACAGGCCGGCGGCACTCCAGTCCACCGCGCGTTGCGCGCCGACCACCTGCGCCCCCGTGCCCAGGCGGCCCAGGATCACGCCGTAGAGCGGCACGAACACGGAGCTCAGCAGCAGCAGGAACGGCTCGAGCGTGTGGATGGGCAGCACCAGCGCGAGCGCCGTGCACACCACGGCGAAGCCCAGGCCCGCGGCGCGGATGCTCCAGCGCGGGCGCAGGCTGTGCAGCGAGACCGCGCCCGAGTGCGCGTCGCCATAAGCGTTGTCCATCTCGTCGAGCAGGATCAGGCCCAGGGCGATCAAGCCACCTTGGGCGAGCAACAGGGCGCCCACCAGGTTCGTGCCCGGCTCCACCGTGCTCACCACCAGTACACCCAACGCATAGCACCAGATATTGGCCAGCGCGTAGCCCAGCCAGGTGCCACCGAACGTGGACGCGGCGCGTTTGCCGTGGCGCGCGTAGTCGGCCACCAGCGGCAGCCAGGACACGGGCATGGCGATCACCAGGTCCATCGCGGAGAACAGGCCCATGCCGCCCGCGCCCGGGCGATTCCAGAACGCATCGAAGCCCTGCGCATGCAGGCGCATGCCGAACTGCCAGGTGAGCCAGGCCAGCGAGGCGATCACCAGGGGCAGCGCGAAGCGGCTCACGAAGCGGCGCACCAGCGTCAGCATGGAGCCGGCCATGAGCGCGGTGAGCACGGCCCCCCACAGCAGCGTGGCCAGCAGCTTGCCGGTGAATCCGCCCACCTCCAGCCCCAGCGTCTGCGTGGCGATGGCGACAGTGCCCTCTTGCATGATCACCAGCTCGAACGTGGTCCAACCCAGCAACTGGGCGATGTTGAGCAGCACCGGCAACCGCGCGAACGCGCTGCCATAGGTGGCGTGCATCAGGCCCGCGCTGGACAGGCCCGTCTGGCAACCCAGGCGCGCGGTCCAGGCCAGCAGGCCGGCACCGATGAGCGAGCCCAGCAGGATCGCGATGACCGCATCGCGCGTGCCCACCGCGGGCACGAGGTAAGCGCCGATCTGCATGACCAGCAAGCCCGTGCCCAGGCTGAACCAGAGCGCGGCGTGTTCGTGGAAATGGAAGACCCTGTTGCCTTGCGGCACGGGAGTGAGGGCCTGGTTGGCCGGGGACGATGGGGAATGGGCGGATGCCATCAATTTGCTCCGTGCAAAGTTGAGGCAGGTGGGCTGGGCCAAAGCCCCCGCGTGTGGTGTTTGGCGAGGAGCGGTATCGGCCTGCTTCCCTGCGCGAGGATTACCTCAGTCAGGTTCAAAGGGACTTTCTCAGTCGCGGCTTGTCAGTCGCAACACCCCTAGCGGATATGCCTTGCGGCACGGGTTGGGAGTATACGTTTGGTGTTGGCGCGTGCGCCCCTATTTCAAGCTTGCCCTTACCTCGTTGCCGGTATCCCCCAGCAAATCAAAAATCGTCCGCCTCAGCCACGCATTCCCCGGATCGGTATGAAACCGCTCATGCCAATGCTGCTTCACGTCGTACTGTGGCAAGGCATGCGGCACCGGCAGCAAGCGGATCCGCTCGCGCGTCGCCATCACTTCCCCATAGCGCTGCGGCACCGTAGCGATGAGTTCGGTCTCCGCCACAATCCGCGCCACCCCCAGAAAGCTCGGCACACGCAACACCACGGAGCGCTCAACGCCAGCCCGCTCCAGCACCTTGTCGACGATGGCGTGCCCCGTCCCCGATGAGCTGACCAGCACATGTCCCTCGCGGCTGAACGCCGCCTTGCTCAGGCGAGCGGCAATGCGCGGATGCCCCACCGCCACCAGGCACACGAAGTTCTGCGCGAACAGCACTTGCTGGTAGAAGCCCGCGTCCAGCTGCGGCATGAAGCCCACGGCCAGGTCCACCTCGCCATCCTGCAGTCGGCGCACGCTGTCGGTGGAGATCTTTTCGATGTCGACCTGTACGCCCGGCGCCATCTGGCGCAGGTGGTTGAGCAGGGTGGGCAGGATCACGATCTCGCTGATGTCGGTCATGCCAATGCGAAACGTGCGCCGCGCCTCGCTCGGCTCGAAGCCGCCGCGGCTGCGGTGCGTTTGCTCCAGGTGGTCGAGTACCGCGCGCAGCGAGGGCTGTATGGCCTGCGCGTAAGGCGTGGGCTGCATGCCGCGCGCCGTGCGGCTGAACAGGGTGTCGCCGTAGTGCGCGCGCAGCTTGATCAGCGCGGTGCTGGCCGCCGCTTGCGAAATGCCCAGCCGCTCCGCCGCCTTGGACACGCTCGCCGTGCGGTAGATCTCATCGAACACGGTCAACCATTCGAGGTCGAGTTTGGCCATGGTCTTTTTCTCCGCCTTTGCGCTTCGTCGTTGCACCAATATCTAAAAATCGAATACGTATTATCGGCTTACATGGTTGCCGAGATAGAGCGTCGAACGAAAAATGCGCGCCATGCAATTCCATCTCAACGGTTTCACACCCGGCAGCCCCGAAGTGGCCGATGCCTCGCCCTTGGCCCTGGCCCACACCGATTCAGTGCCACCCGAGGTAGACGTGCTCATCGTCGGCTGCGGCCCGGCCGGCCTGACCCTGGCCGCGCAGCTCTCGGTATTTCCGCACATCCGCACCTGCATCGTGGACCAGAAGGACGGCCCCTTGCAGATGGGCCAGGCAGACGGCATCGCCTGCCGCACCATGGAAATGTTCGAGGCCTTCAACTTCAGCGAGCGCGTGCTCAAGGAAGCCTGCTGGATCAACGAGGTGACGTTCTGGAAGCCCGATGAACAGCACCCCGCGCGTATCGTGCGCCACGGGCGGGTGCAGGACACAGAAGACGGCTTGTCGGAGTTCCCGCACGTGGTGCTCAACCAGGCGCGCGTGCACGACTTCTATCTGGACTTCATGCGCCATTCGCCCACGCGCCTGCAGCCCCACTACGCGCGCAGCTTCGCGGGCCTGACGATCGACGACCGGGCGCAGGACTTCCCGGTCACCGTGCGCCTGGAGCGCACCGATGCAGCCCACGCCGGCCAGATCGAAACCCTCAAGGCGCGTTATGTGGTCGGCTGCGATGGCGCGCGCAGTGCAGTGCGCAAGGCCATCGGCCGCCAGCTCGTGGGCGATTCGGCCAACCACGCCTGGGGCGTGATGGACATGCTCTGCGTGACCGACTTCCCCGACATCCGCCACAAGGTGGCCGTGCAGTCGGCGCAAGGCAACCTGCTCATCATCCCGCGCGAAGGCGGCTACCTGGTGCGCTTCTACGTGGAGATGGACAAGCTGGGCGAAGAAGAACGCGTGGCCAGCCGGGGCATCTCGCTCGAACAGCTCATCGCCGCCGCGCAGCGCATTCTTCATCCGTACAAGCTCGACGTGAAGGAAGTGCCCTGGTGGTCGGTCTACGAAATCGGCCAGCGCATCTGCGACCAGTACGACAACGTGGACGACGTGGACGATCCCCGGGCGCATCCGCGCGTGTTCATTGCGGGCGACGCGTGCCACACGCACAGTCCCAAAGCCGGGCAGGGCATGAACTTCTCCATGCAGGACACCTTCAACCTGGGCTGGAAGCTGGCCGCCGTGCTGGCGGGGCAGAGCGGCCCGGAACTGCTGCGCACCTACACACAGGAACGCCAGGTCGTGGCCCAGCAGCTGATCGACTTCGACCGCGAGTGGGCCGCCATGTTCAGCGACCGCCTGCAACAGGACGCCAACGGACAATCCCGCGGCGTGGACCCCAAGGAATTCCAGACCTACTTCGAGCAGCACGGCCGTTTCACCGCCGGCATGGGCACGCACTACCGGCCGTCTCTCATCTGCGGCGAGGCCACCCACCAGCCCCTGGCGACCGGCTTCGTGGTGGGCACGCGCTTTCATTCCGCGCCGGTGCTGCGCGCCTTCGATGCGCGGCCGCTGGAGCTGGGACACGTGGCCAAGGCCGATGGGCGTTGGCGCCTGTACGCCTTCGCCGCCGCATCGGAGCGGCCGGGCGTGGCAGACGGTGGCGTCGGCGCGCTGTGCCGCTTTCTGGAAATGGCCGACGATTCACCGTTGCGCCGCTTCACGCCCGCCGGGCAGGACGTGGACGCCGTGTTCGATCTGCGCGCCATCTTCCCGTGCCGCCATACCGAGATGAACCTGGAGGCCGTGCCGATGCTGCTCTGCCCGCCCAAGGGCCGCTACGGGTTGCGGGACCACGAGAAGCTGTTCTGCGCCGACCCGCGCGCGGGCCGGGACATCTTCGCGCTGCGCGGGATTCACCGGACGCAGGGGGCACTGGTCGTGGTGAGGCCGGACCAGTACATCGCGCATGTGTTGCCGTTGGAGGCCCACGAGGAGCTTGCGGGCTTCTTCGCGCGCTTCATGCGCTGACGGCGATCGGGATGGCCGATCGGGGTTCTAAACTCGGTGCCTGCCGAGGGCATCGCCCTCTCCCTCCTTGACGGAATCCGCCCACGTGTCACGACCCACTTTGCTGCATCTGGAAACCGCGCTTTCCGTGGCCCATATCGGCTCCTTCAGTGGCGCTGCGCGCAAGCTGGACGCCACCCAGCCGGCCATTTCGGCCCGCGTGCGCGAGCTCGAAGCGGTGCTGGGCTATCGGCTGTTCACGCGCCGTGGGCAGCGCATGGAGCTCACCACCAAGGGCCGCCAACTTCTGGAGCAGGTCGAGCCCTTGTTCTTTCGTCTGCAGGAGATCCTGAACGAGCGCGAGGCGCCTGTTCCCGCCAGCATCCGCGTGGGCTGCGGGCAGATCGCCATGTCGGCCTGGCTGGGCAAGGTCATCGGTCGCATGCAGTCGGCCAACACACAGCTGCGGTTTCACATCTCCATCGGCATCTCCACCGTGCTCATTCCTTTGCTCGATCAGGACAAGCTGGACATCGCCGTCACCGCCGGCAAGATCGACTACCCCGGCCTGCACACCGAGCGTCTGGGACGCCGTTCCATGGGCATCTGGGTGACCACACCCGATCGGTGGGAGCGCTACGCGCCCTACCCGCGCTCAACCGAGCCGCCCCGTCTGGACGATCTCATCAATTGCGGTCCGGTATGGACCCCACCGCTGACGTCGCGCCTGTACACCGAACAGAGCGACATCCTGCGCGAGCATGGCGGCCATATGCGCAACGTCAACACCTGCGACGATTCCCGCGTGTTGGGCGACATGATCCAGAACAGCAGCGGCCTGGGCTATGCGCAGCACGTGTTGATCAAGGAGCGTCTGGCTTCCGGGGTCTTGGTCGAGGTACCCGGACTCCCCGTGATCGGGGACTCGGACTATTACTTTGTGTGGCGAGAGGCCCATCTCTCGCCCATCGTTCACATGCTCATGAAGCTGGCCAAGACCGAAAGCGAGCAGTCGGCGATGTGACCGAAATCGTGCAGTTCCTATCAAGAATTTTTTGATATCAATCAAAAAAATTCTTGATAACCGAGGAGGTCGGCAAACCCACACTAGCTCTCAACCACAGAGCCATGGAGCGGTAACCCGATGCTGACCAAAGCGGACAACGACCTTCTCACCCAAGTCGAAAACGATGCCCCCCTGGGCAAGCTGATGCGCCAATACTGGCTGCCGGCATGCATGTCGCAGGAGCTGCCCGAGCCCGACGGCGACCCGATCAAGGTGCGCGTGCTGGGCGAAAACCTCGTCGCCTTCCGCGACACCGAGGGCCGCGTGGGCGTCATGGACGAGCTGTGCCCGCACCGCCGCGCTTCGCTCTACTACGGCCGCAACGAAGAAGGTGGCCTGCGCTGCCTGTACCACGGTTGGAAGATGAACGTCAAAGGCCAGGTCGTGGAGACGCCGGCCGAGGTTCGCCGTGAGGGCGCCGAGCCCAAGAAGATCCAGCACAAGGCTTATCCGGTGCGCGAGAGCCATGGCTTCGTTTGGATCTATATGGGCGACGAAGCCACCATGCCCGAGTTCGAGCCACCGGCCTTCGCCAATGGCACCAACCCGCGCATCAGCATCGCGAAGATCAACCTGCCTTGCAACTGGGCGCAGATCGTGGAAGGCGGCATCGACTCGGCGCACGCATCCCTGCTGCACTCCAGCGAGATCCGCCCCACGGGCAATACCACACGCGCCGGCCTGGCCGAAACGCACACGCTGACGCGTCCTTCGGTGGACAAGGCGCCGCGCCTGCACGTGCACCGCACCGAATACGGCATGCGTTACGTCGCGCTGCGCACGCCCATCACCAACCCGGAGACGGAAGAGTACGCCCGCATCGCAACCTTTATTGCGCCTTGCATCGTGCTCTCGCCACCGAACGGCACCTACAGCACCATCCAGTTCGTCGTCCCGCGGGACGACGTCAGCACCAGCTTCTACTTTGTGGGCTGGACCGATGACCAGACCGAGGGCGAGGGTGTGGCGCAGGACGTGTGGCGTGCGCGCATGGGCGCCACCGTCGGTGTGGATGTGGACGAGGACTACTGGCCTCTGCGCACGCCGGCCAACCGCTTCCTGCAGGACCGCACTGCCATGCGCAACGGCAGCTTCACGGGTGTGCGCGGCATCGCCAACCAGGACAGCATGATGTGGGTGAGCATGGGCGCCATCAGCGACCGCAGCAAAGAGCGCCTGGGCACCAGCGACGCGGCCGTGGCGCAGTTCCGCCGCGTGATGGTCGAAGCCGTCAAAGCATTCGCCCGTGGTGAACCCCCGATCGGCACGGTCGAGCCCCGTACGCCGCACCGCCGCATCCGCTCGTTCGAGGGCGTGATCCCCAAGGGCGCCGAGTGGCAGACGCTGGGCATCCTGCCCGAGTAAGCACGCGCACCTCCGCCCACCCACCTTCAGAACACCATGGCACAGATCACCCTGGGCATTGGCACGAGCCACAGCCCCATGCTCAACCTGTCGGCGAGCCAGTGGCAACACCGCGCCGAGGTCGACTTCAAAAACCCGAAGCTCACGCTGTCCGATGGCCGCACGGTCAACTACCCCGAGCTGCTGGCCGAGCGCGGCCCGAAGTTCCGCGATCAGGTCGAGATCGGCCTGATGGAACAACGCGAGAAAGCCGCCCACGCGGCGCTGGATCGCCTGGGTGATGTGCTGGAGCGCGCCGCACCCGACGTGGTGGTGATCGTGGGCGATGACCAAGCCGAGCTGTTCTCATCCGACAACCAGCCCGCGTTCGCGATCTACCACGGCGATGAGATCGTCACCACCACCGGCAAGTACACCAAGAGCTCGCCCGACTGGATGCAACAGGTCGGCAAGGGTTTCCTGATGGACGACATCTACCGCCTGCCCGCCGCCGGTAAGTTTGGTTGGGAGTTGATCGAACGCCTGATCGACATGGAGGTCGACGTGGCCTCCGTGGGCGGCGTGAAAGACCCGAGCAAGGCTGGTTTCGGCCACGCCTACGGCTTCATCGTCAAGCGCCTGTTCCGCCGCAGCATGCCGGTGGTGCCGGTGATGCTCAACACCTATTTCGCGCCCAACGTGCCCAGCGCCAGCCGCTGCTACGACGTGGGTCGCAAGCTGCGCGCGGCGATCGAGGCCATGCCGTCGGACCTGAAAGTGGCGGTCGTGGCCTCGGGTGGCCTGTCGCACTTCGTGGTGGACGAACAGCTCGATCTGCGCGTCATCGACGCCTTGCGCGAGGGCAACGAGCAGGGGTTGCGCTCGGTGCCGCGCGAGGCGCTGCGCTCGGGCTCTTCGGAAATCCTGAACTGGATCCTCACCGCCGGTGCGGTCGACCACTTGCCGTTGCAGATGGCCGAGTACCAACCGCTCTACCGCAGCGAAGCGGGCACGGGCGTGGGGGCCGGCTTCTGCTATTGGGCCGCCGAACCCCTTTCGAATTGATGGCTGTCATACGCAACAAGGAGACCCACACATGAGCATGCGCCGCCCCCGTTCCCTCGACGTCGAAGGCCTGGGCCACGGATCCGCCCCCATCCCCATGGGCGCCCGCGTGGGCAACATGATCTTCACGTCGGGCATTGCCGGCAAGGACCCGAGGACCGGCAAGCTGGCCGAAGGCGCAACCGCACAGGCCTTTCACGCCTTCGAGAACCTGCGCCAGCTGCTGGAAAACGGTGGCGCCACGATGGCCGACGTGGGGCAGGTCACGGTGCTGACCGTGGACGAGTCCTTGCGCGACGCGGTCAATGCCGAGTGGCTGCGCCACTTCCCCGATCCACACGACCGCCCCGCGCGGCACACCACCGTGCAAGCCCTGCGGGGCGGTGCCTTGTTGCAACTGATGGCTATTGCAGCCGTTCCCGACAACGGTTGATTTTTTTCTTGAGTTGGAGCTCCCATGATCATTGACTGCCACGGTCACTACACCACCGCGCCCAAGGCGCTGGAGAATTTTCGCGCCCGCCAACTCGCGGGCATGATCGACCCGGCCCTGCGGCCCAAGGTGGAGGATCTCGGCATCACCGACGAGATGCTGCGCGAGTCGGTCGAGAAAGCCCAGCTGAAGTTCCAGCGCGAACGCGGCACCGACCTCACCATCTTCTCGCCCAAAGCGGCCGGCATGCAGCACCACTATGGCGACGAGCGCGTTTCGGCCCAGTGGGCACAGGTCTGCAACGACCTGATCTACCGCCTCACGCAGCTGTACCCGGCCAACTTCGCCGCCACCTGCCAGTTGCCGCAAGAGCCGGGCGTCTCGCCCAGGAACTGCATCCCGGAGCTGGAGCGTTGCGTCAACGAACTCGGCTTTGTCGGGGTCAACGTCAACCCCGATCCGTCAGGGGGCTGGTGGAAAGACCCACCGCTGACCGACCGCCACTGGTACCCGCTGTACGAGAAGCTGGTGGAGCTGGACGTGCCGATGATGGTGCACGTGTCTTCCTCGTGCAACGCCTGCTTCCACGCCACCGGCGCGCACTACATCAACGCCGACACCACGGCCGTGATGCAGCTGATCCAGGGCGATCTGTTCAAGGACTTCCCGAACCTGCGCGTGATCGTTCCGCACGGCGGCGGCGCGGTGCCCTACCACTTCGGCCGCTACCGGGGCCTCGCTCTCAACCTCAAGCGCGCGTCGCTGGAAGAGCACCTGTTCCAGAACGTGTTCTTCGACACCTGCGTGTACGACCAGCGCGGCATCGACCTGTTGACCGACGTGATCCCTCACGACAACCTGTTGTTCGCCTCCGAAATGGTCGGCGCGGTGAAAGGCATCGACCCCAACACCGGCTACTACTTCGACGACACGCGCCGCTATGTGGATGAAGCGAAGGCGCTCAGCGAAGCATCGCGCAAGAAGATCTACGAGACCAACGCGCTCAAGGTGTTCCCGCGCCTGAAGGCCGCGTTGGAACGCCGTGAAAAGCATCTGGAGGCCGTCGCAGCATGAGCAAGACACGCCTCAACGGCCTGATCCGCTGTCTCGAACGCGGCGAAGTGGCGACCATGTCGTTCTGTCCGCCCACGGTAGAGAGCGCCATCGGTTTCAGCACCACAGCTTACGACGGCATCATGATCGAGTGCGAGCACAACCCCTGGGACGCGCTCGCGCTGCGCGACACCTTCCAGTACCTGCTCAACCGCAAGCAGATCGCGAACTCGGGCTCGATCGCACCCGCGGTCACGCCGATCGTGCGCATTCCGGCCAACGGCGCGGAGATGAACCAGTGGATGGCCAAGCAGGCGCTGGACCTGGGCGCCTACGGCATCGTGTGGCCGCACGTGAGCACGGTGGAGCAGGCCTACGCCGCCATTTCCGCTTGCCGCTACCCCACGCTCAAGAGCCATCCGCTGCACGAACCTTTCGGTCAGCGCGGCGATGGTGGCATGGCCGCTTCGCGTTACTGGGGCCTGTCGCGCGACGAGTACTACAAGAAGGCCGATGTGTGGCCGCTCAATCCGGATGGGGAAATCCTCGCCATCCTGATGATCGAAGACGTCGAAGGCATCGGCAACCTGCGCGAGATGCTGCGCGAGGTCCAGGGCATCGGCGCCATCATGATCGGAGAGGGCGACCTGTCGCAGGAACTCGGCGTGCCACGCCAGTACAACCACCCCGACCTGCTCGACGCCATGGCGCAAATCCGCTCGATCGGCAACGAGTTCAACGTGCCGGTGGCGCACCCGCACGTGGGCATGGACAACGTCGAACGCGCTTACGAGGAGGGCTACCGCATCCTCGTCTGCGGCGCGAGCAAGACCTACCCCACGCTGGACAAAGCCCGCCAACTGGCCGGCCGCGGCAAATAACGTCACACACGAATACAAGGAGTCACTATGGATCTGGGAATCACCGGGCGCACCGCGCTCGTCATGGCCTCGTCGAGCGGCCTGGGCCTGGCCTGCGCCAAGGTGCTGGCCGAAGAGGGCGTGAACGTCTGGCTCAACGCGCGCGAGAGCACACGCCTGGAAGCCGCTGCCGCCGAACTGCGCAAGACCGCCAAGGGCAATGTCTACACCGTCAGCGCCGACGTCACGACCGACGCAGGCCGCCAGACCATCCTGTCCAAGGTGAAGGACGTGGACATCCTGGTGACCAACAACGAAGGCCCCAAGCCCGGCAGCCTCGATGAGTGGGACCACGGCGCGTGGGTGGGTGCGTTCGAGAAGAACATGATCCCGCACGCGCTGTTCATTCGCCACTACGTGCCCGGCATGCGCGCGCGCCAGTTCGGCCGCATCGTCAACATCACCTCGGCGATGGTGAAAGAACCGCGCGCCCACCAGTCGCTCTCGGCCGCTGCGCGCACCGCGTTGACCGCCTTCTCCAAGGCCCTCTCGCGCGAAGTGGCGGTGGACAACGTGACCATCAACAACGTGCTCCCCGAGCGCATCGACACGCCGCGCCAGCGTTTCATGGCCGAGCGGCTGATGAAGCAAAAGGGCATCACGATGGAGGAGGCGCGCAAGGTCTTTGCCGACAGCATCGCGGCCAAGCGCTTTGGAAAACCGGAAGAGTTGGCCAGTGCCTGCGCGTTCCTGTGCTCGGTGCAGGCCAGCTTCATTTCGGGCCAGAACCTGCAAGTCGACGGTGGCTCTTTCGGCGGACTGATGTGATGGGCACGTTCACCTTCGCTGCGCCCGCGCCCGTCGGCATCCCCGTCGTGGGCCAGTCGGCGCTCTTTCCGGCACGCCGCGTGTACTGCGTGGGCCGCAACTACGCCGAACACGCCAAGGAAATGGGCTTCACCGGCCGCGAGCCGCCGTTCTTCTTTCTCAAGCCGGCCGATGCGATCGTGGTCGTGCCCACCGGCGCCACCGGCGAGATGCCGTACCCACCGCTCACGCAGAACCTGCACCACGAAATCGAACTCGTGGCGGCCATCGGCAAGGGCGGCAAGAACATTGCCGCCGCCGATGCCATGGCGCACATCTATGGCTACGCCGTCGGCCTGGACATGACCCGCCGCGACCTGCAACTGGCGCAACGCGACATCGGCCGCCCGTGGGACATCGGCAAGGGCTTCGACCACTCCGCGCCGATCAGCCCCATCACCCCGGCAGCGCAGGTGCCTGGTATCGAAACGGCCCCGATCTGGCTTCGGGTGAACGACCAGGTACGGCAGAAGAGCACGGTGGCTTCGCTGATCTGGAACATGGCCGAGGTCATCGAGCACATCTCCGCCGCCTGGGAGCTGCAACCCGGCGACCTCATCATGACCGGCACGCCCGAAGGTGTCGGCCCGGTGGTGAAGGGCGACCTCATGACCGGTGGCGTCGAAGGCGTGGGCGAGCTGCGCGTCAAAGTCATCTGACGGCCATGAACACGGCGAACACCCTGCGGGTGCGCTTGGCGCGCAAACATGCCGAGACGCCCGACATTGCGCTCTTCGAGCTGCGTTCGCTCGACGGCGCAAGCCTTCCAGCCTTCAAGGCGGGGGCGCACATCGACGTGCATTTGCCCTGCGGGTTGGTGCGGCAGTATTCGTTGTGCAACCCGCCAGGCGAGACGCAACGCTACGAAATTGCCGTGCTGCGAGACGCGCAATCGCGGGGTGGCTCCACGGGCATGCACGCGTTGGAGGAGGGCGAGGAGCTCTCCATCAGCGCACCGCGCAACCACTTTCCCTTGGCCGAAGGCGTGCCGCACCACGTGCTATTGGCCGGCGGCATCGGTATCACGCCCATCCTGGCGATGGCGCACACGTTGGCCGAGCAGGGCGCTTCGTTCGAATTGCACTACTGCACGCGCTTGCGCGCCGCCACCGCGTTTGCAGAGCGCATTGCAGCGAGTGCGTTTGCGCAGCGCGTGGCCTGGCACCACGACGATGGCGAGCCGTCCCAAAAGCTCGATGCCGCAGCCCTGCTCCAGTCGCCGAGGGCCAGGGATGCGCACCTGTACGTATGCGGACCGGGCGGCTTCATGGACTGGGTGCTGACCGCCGGACGCTCGGCGGGCTGGAGCGAGGACCGCCTGCACCGCGAGTACTTCGCAGGAGCGGTCATCGACACGGGTGGCGACGGCGCCTTCGAGGTCCAGATTGCGTCTACCGGTGAGGTCGTTCCCGTGCCCGCCGACGAGCCCGTGACCATGGCCCTCGCCCGGCACGGCATCGAAGTGGGCACCTCGTGCGAGCAAGGGGTGTGCGGCACTTGCGTCGTGCGGGTGCTCGAAGGCACGCCGGAACACCGGGACATGTATTTCACCGATGACGAGCGCGCGAAGAACGACCAGTTCACGCCCTGCTGCTCGCGTTCTTGCTCGGCGCGCCTGGTGCTGGACCTGTGAGGCCAGTCTTGCGATTCCTGAAGACCCGCGACAGGGCGTACACGCGTTTGCCGTGCTCAGGCCACCATGCCCAGCGACGGATCTTCCACGCACAAGCCGCCGGTCTTGGCGAAATAGTCGATCAGAAAATTCTTGAGCACGTCGGCCACGGGCAAGGCGGTGCGCATGCGGTTGGTGAAGAGGTTGTATTGACGGACGATGGACGGCGACTCGCACTCGATCATGCGCAACTGGTGAACGCCAGTGGCCGAGCGCACCAGCCCCGGGCAGATCGACAGGCCGATGCCCGCCGCCACCATGCCCAAGGCGGCGGTCATGTCACCCACTTCATAGATGTTGGCCGGCTCGAAGGGTTTGCCCAGTTCCAGCCGCAGGCGCAACAGCGGGTAGCTCCCGACAAAGATCAGCGGCTCGCGTTCCAGATCGGACCAGGTCACGCTGCGACGTTCGGCCAAGGGGTGTTCGCAATGGCAGACGGCGTGCACCCGCGATTTGAAAAGCGGCGTGGTCTCGATCTGGTCGTGCTTCACCGAGTCCGCGAAGGTGGAGATCGCCATGTCGGCCTGGCCTGTCTCGACCGTCGCGCGGATGTCCTGGATCAGGGCATCGACCGGCAACACGCGGATGTCCGGGTGCAGGCGGTGAAACTGAGCGAACACCGGTGCCATCAAAGACCAGCCCACCAGGCGCGACGTGGCGATGCGCACCACGCCCGCCCTGTGGTTGCGCAGTTCGCGGGTGCAGCGCTCGGCTTCCTGCAGCGCAAGGAGGACTTTTTCCGCGTATCGGATGTATTGCGCCCCGGCCGCCGAAAGCGTGACCTTGCGTGTCGTGCGGTCCAGCAAGCGCAAATCGACGATGGACTCCAGCTCGCGCATCGCGTTGCTCAGCGCTGCCTGTGTCACATGGAGCGCCTTCGACGCTTCGACAAAGCTGCCCAGGTTTGCAATCGTGACAAATGCGCGGAGATGTTTGAAGTTGACTTGCATTTACACAGTTTGAAAGCGTAATGGAGCGTGATGGCCAAATTTGGACCGCGGACTGTTTTTACACCAAAACTATATCAATCGATAGAAAAACGTTGCTTGTCGTGAAATAACGAGCTTCCTAAACTGCCGGCATGGAGGTGTGGATCCCACCACTTCTCGTCGGTATCCACACCTCGAAGACATAACCAAACCTGGAGATGAACCTCATGAAGAAAACGATGCTGGGCGCGCTGTCACTGGCGGCCGCAGGACTGATGTTGTCGAGCGCGGCAGCCGCGAACGACTACCCCAACAAACCCATCCGCATCGTCGTGCCATTTGCGACGGGGGGCGGCACGAGCAACGCCGCGCGGCTGATCGGCGAGAAGCTCACCGAGCGTTGGGGCCAACCGGTGGTCATCGACAACCGCCCCGGTGGCAACACCGTGATCGGTGCGGACCACGTGGCGAAGTCGCCGGCCGATGGGTACACGCTGTTCTTCGCCAACAGCAGCTTCGCCATCAACCCGGGGCTCATGCCCAAGCTGCCCTACGACTCCACGCGCGACTTCACACCCGTGGCCACGCTGCTGGTCAACAACTTCGTGATGCTGGCGCACCCCAGCATGCCCGCGCGCAATCTGGCGGAGCTGATCCAGACGATCAAGGCCAAGCCGGACGACTACCCGTATCCGACCGTGGGCGCGGCCGGCATCGGCCGGCTGGCCAGTGAAATGTTCAACGCCAAGATCGGCGTGCGTCCGGTCAACATCCCCTACAAGGGCACGAGCCAGCTCGCCACGGACCTGATGGGTGGCCAGGTGAAGTACGCGATTGAGATTCCGGCCGTGTACATCCCGCACATCAAGGCGGGCAAGGTGCGCGCGCTGGCCGTCACCGGCCCGCAGCGTCTGGCCTCCCTGCCCGACGTGCCCACCTTCGCCGAAGCCGGCATGGCCGACTTCAACGTGCAGAGCTGGTACGGCCTGATGGCGCCTGCCGGCACCCCCCGCCCGATCATCGACAAGCTCAGCACGGCGATCCAGGAGATCCTGAAAACGCCCGATGTGAAGAAGCGCTTCGAAGCCATCGAAGCCGAGCCCCTGATCAGCAGCCCGGCCGAGTTTGCCGCCCTGATCAAGAAGGACACCGAGACCTTCGCCAAGATCATCAAAGAGGCCAAGATCGAAGCTCCGTGAGGGGGCTGGCTGAACGCGGGAGGGCATGGCGAACCATCTTGAGGCCATGAAGCACCACGGGAACTAGAATGCTCCGGCGCTCAGCGAGGCGTGTCGAATCAAGGAGCGTGTGTGCACAAGCCGTCTCTCGCGCTGAAGGTCATTGCACCCAAGATCCGAAGAGGGTTCGTCTTTCGCTTGCGGTTGGAGAAGTTCTTTAGGCTTCACGACGAGACCCGGGTGCTGCTCGTGGAAGCCCCTGCCGGGTTTGGCAAGACCGTGTTGTTGGCGCAATGGCGGCGCGCGGCCATGGCCGCAGGTGCGCCGGTCGCTTGGGTGACGCTGGCCGAACGGGACACCGCCCTGGATGTGGTCGAGGCCATTGCCCTGGCCATCCAACAGGCGACGGGGCGCCACCGTTTTGCGTTTGACGCGCTGGCCTCGAGCGAAGCCCTCGAGCATGCCGATGGCGCTGTGTCCCACCTCGCGGCCGAGTGGGCGGCTCTCGCGAATCCTCCCTTGCTCGTGCTGGACGACTTCGAGCGCGTCACAGACGCGCGCGCCCAGGCGGTCTTGCTCCAGTTGGTCCGGCAACTCCCAGACCATTGCAGGTTGCTGGTCGGCACCCGCCCTCTGCAGGAACGCGATTGGGTGGCAGACCTGCAGTCCTATGGCCATCTGGCTCAGCTCACGCAGAAGGACCTTGCCTTCACGCTGGAGGAATCCTTCGAATTCCTTTGCGCCCAGTGCCCGCAATATGTCGACTCCAATCTGTTCGCCCGGCTTCACCGGCTCACGGAAGGCTGGCCCGTCGGATTGGAGATCGCGGCCGCGCGTCTGAAGGTGGCCCCACCGCACGAGGCCGCCCTGATGGATGCGCAGACGCAGGCACAAGGTGCCAGTGCGTTTCTCCTCAAGAAGGCCACGGCCAATCTGTCTCCACGTGCGCGGCAGTTTCTGCTGGAGGTGTCCTTGCTGGATCACTTCTGCGTTTCCCTGTGCGCGGCCATCGACGATCAACCCGACGTGGCGACCGTGATCGACGAATTGCGCGCGGGCTCCGGCCTCCTGATAGAGGGTGAGGGAAGTGAGTGGTTCCGGCTGCACCAGTTGGCGTTGGAGCCGCTGCGCAAGGAGGCGCATGGACTGCCGGCCGTCCGGTTGCGCCACTGGCACGCGAGGGCGGCGCGGTGGTTCGCCGACCGCGGGTACTGGGATGCGGCAGCCCATCACGCGTTCGCGGCCCCCGACCAGGCACTGGCGATCGAGTGCGTGAAGAACGGCATTCTTGCCACCCACCGCGCAGGCAAGTTGGAGCTTGTCTCCGACTGGCTGGAACGGCTTCCCGAATCCGAGGTGATGCAATCGGTCGACCTGCGCTTGTCGGTCGCCCGCAGTTGGGCCGTGGCGGGGGGCGGCGAGCGGGCCAGGTGCCTGGTGGCGGACCTGTTGTCGCATGGCTGCGAATCGATCCGGTACAAGGCCGCGCTCGTCTGTGGCAGTGCCGCTGTCCATGCCGACGATCCCGATGCGGCGCAGCACTGCATCGCGCCGTGGCCTCTGGAGCCACCCACCGACGACGTGGCCTGGCGCCTGCCGTTCTTCAGCATGCGCCACTGGCTGGACGAGACCTCCGGCCGTCATGGGCCGCTGGGCAGTGCTGCCACGTGGCCTGTGTCCTTCACCGGGACGGGCGAGGCCGCCTTGACCGAGGCCTTGGCGCACCAACTCAAGGCGGTGGGCTACCTGAACGAGGGACAGCCCGTTCTCGCGCTGGAACTGTTGTCGCCGGTGCTCGCATGGGTGGAGGAACTGCTGGGTCGCCGAAGCGGCCCGGCGGTGCTGCTGGGCGGGACGATGGCGTTCGCCGCGTGCGAACTCGGCGATGCCGCGCGCGCCCGCTTGCTCCTGGCCGACCGGCATGACCTGATCGATCCCGGGCTGCTGCCGGGGGGCTGCGCGTTGGCCACGGTCGCTGCCGCCACCCTGGCGCGGGTCGATGGACAGGAACATCGCGCACTCAGCATCCTGGAAACCTTTCGCAAGCGTGCCGCGGCCCGAGCGCTCACGCGCAACGAAGCCGTGGCCCTGGGTGAACTGATCCGGTTGCACGCGGTTGCAGGGCGTTCCACCACCGTCGAAGCCCTGTTGAACGAGTTGCTGCAGGTGAGCGAACGGCCGGCGGCGCGTGGTCTGTGCGAGGGCGATGTCGTGTTGCAGTTGCACCTTGCGCAAGCGCGCGGGGCGATGCTGCGTAGGCATTGGAAGTCCGCGCACCGCTCGGCGCAGCAGGCCACGGAACGCGCCCAGCACATGGGCAGGCGCCGTGTCGAACTGGAGGCGCGCCTTGTGCGGGCGGCGATCGCCTGGCACGAATCGGGCACGGTCGAGGCCGATCTCGCCGACGCGGCCAGCTCTGCGGTGTCCTTGAAACTGCAGCGGTTGTTGCTGGAGGTGGACCCGGTGCTGGAGCCATTCCTGTCCGCTCAGACCTCACCAGCACCTGCTGCGTCGGCCCAGACACCGATGGCGCAAGCGCTCCCCAGGCAGGCCGCCACGCTGCTGACGCAACGTGAGCAGGAGGTCCTCACGCTCCTGGCAAAGGGCATGAGCAACAAGGAGATTGCGAATTGCCTTGAGCTGGGGGACGGGACGGTGAAATGGCACGTCAAGAACCTGTTCACCAAACTGGAGGCGGGCGATCGCCGCACGGCGGTGGGGCGCGCCAGGCGGCTGGGGTTGATCGAGTAAGCGAACCCCGCGTGCCCTCCCTCACCCCTCCCGCCATGGGAGGGGCGGGCCCGGCGCCCTCTACCTATATTTCGGGCCGTGATGCGGCGCGAACCCAGACGCCGCAACGTCCATCCAGGAGTTCCGGCCATGTCATTGACGAGTTTTGTTCCTCACATTCCTTTGGAGGAATACAGCGAGAGGTTGAAAGAGCACTTTGTGATGCGCCGCGAGAACGGCATCCTGGAAGTCCGCTTCCATACCCTGGGCAAGGAGGCGCTCTGGGGTTTCGAACTGCACCGTGCCCTGCCTCAGATGTTCCAGTACGTAGGCCAGGACCCGGAGAACGAATGCATGATCCTAACGGGGACCGGCGACCACTGGATCAAGACGGGCGATGGCGCCAGCTTCAAAGCCGTCGAGGACGATCCGGAGACACGGGTCAACTCGATCTACGACCTCTGGTATGTCGACGGCACCCGCCTGGTCGAGAACGTGCTTTGGGGGCGCAACTTCCCCATCATCTCCGTGATCAACGGGCCGGGATTCCACACCGAATTCGGCCTGCTGTGCGACCTCACGATCGCCGCCGACGATACGCTGTTCTGGGAACGGCACTACTGTGGAGGCATGGCGCCTGGCGATGGACAGTTTCTGGTGTACCAGCAGCTGCTTGGGACCAAGCGCGCCGCGCATGCGATGTACACGCGTTACCAGGGCATTCCCGCCAATGAAGCGCTGGAGTGGGGCCTGATCAACGAGGTCCATCCGCGCGAGAAGCTGTTGCCCCGTGCATGGGAGTTGGCGCATCTCATCCTGCAGCAGGACCGCATCGTGCGCCGCATGACGGTGGAGATCGTGCGCCGTCCGTGGAAGCGCCTGATGACCGACGACTTCGCCATGCACTTCGCCCACGAATGCTTCGCCGCGGCCGTGCACAAGTCGGACCACGCGGAGAACTACGAACGCTACAAGAAGGACTGGGGAGCCGGTGTCGAGAAGTCTGTAGATCGCTGAACGTCTGAGGAGACAACCATGAGAGCTTTGAAATTCAAGATGGCCATTGCCGGCGCCGCTGTGGCAATGGCTGCATCGCTGGCGCACGCGGAGTATCCCGAGCGGCCGCTGCGCATCTATGTCGCCACGGCCGCCGGTGGCGGGGCCGACCTGGTCATCCGCGCGATTGCTGAAAAAGCGCAGCAGTTCCTGGGACAGCCCATCGTGATCGAAAACCGCACCGGCGGCGCGGCAGGCTCCGTGGCCACTCAGGCGCTGCTCGCTTCACCGCCCGATGGCTACGCCGCTGTGTACCAAACCACCACCATGGCGATCCTGCCGTCGTTGACGAAGTTGCCCTTCGACCCGGAGGAACTGGTCCCGGTGATCCGCACGGGCAGTTCACCCTACGCCATCGTGGTCGCGTCGAACTTCCCGGCCAAGAATTTCGATGAGTTCGTGGCGTATGCGAAGAGCCGTCCGGGCAAGCTCAACTGCTCCACCATCGGAGTCGGCTCGGCACCGCACCTTGCATTGGAGTTGCTGTTGAAAGAGGCGAACATCGATATCGTGCACGTGCCCTACCGAGGCTTCGCGCTGGCCTACCCCGACTTGCGCACCGGACGTATCGACTGCAGCATCGAGCCTCCGCTGTCGCTCACGAACTATGTGCGCTCAGGAGACTTGCGTGCCCTTGGTGTCACGCAAAAGATGCCCGCAGCCGAGGTCCCCGATGCGTTCCCCATCGCGACGAAATATCCCGGCGTGGACGTGCAAGGCTGGGGCGGCATCTTCGTGTCGAAGAAGGTGCCCAAGGCCGTGGTGGATCGCCTGCATGCCGACCTGGCCAAGGCGATCCGCGACCCTGCTGTCGCCAAGCGGCTCGTGGAGTTGGGCGTTCAGTCGGACGCCGAGCCGGCCGAGGTCTTTGCCGCCACCATCGAAGCCGACCGCAAGCGCTATGCCGACATCGTGAAGGCCCGCAACATCAAGTTGCCCTGAACCATGAGCACCGAAAACTTTTCCACGCTCCGTTACGAACTCGCGGCGCCAGGTGTCGCCCGCGTGGTGATGGACCGGCCCAGCCACCGCAATGCGCAGAACGTGCAGATGTCGTACGAACTCAGCGAGGCATTCGACCGTGCGGTGCAGGACGATGAGGTGAAAGTCATCGTTCTGGCCGCGAGCGACCCGCACTTCTCCGCAGGGCACGACCTGAGCGGCGACGGTGCCGTTCGCCTGGGCGAGACGCAGCCCGCGATCGGCACCTGGGGCGGGTTCAAGAAGCCCGGTGTAGAAGGCCGCTATGCGCGTGAGCAGGAGATCTTTCTGCAGAACACCCGCCGTTGGCGCAACCTTTCGAAGCCGACCATCGCGGCCGTTCAGGGCAAGTGCATCGCCGGTGGCCTGATGCTGGCGTGGATCTGCGATCTGATCGTGGCCAGCGACGATGCCGTGTTCTCCGACCCGACGGTCGCCATGGGGGTGTGCGGCGTCGAATGGTTCGCCCATCCATGGGAACTCGGACCGCGCAAGGCCAAGGAATTCCTGTTCACGGCCGACAGCTGGACCGCCGAGGAGGCTCACCGTCTGGGCATGGTCAACCGCGTGGTGCCGCGCGCCGAGCTGCAAGACCATGTGCTGGCGCTGGCGCAGCAGATCGCGCGCAAGCCGGCTTTCTCACTGCAGATCACCAAGCAGGCGGTCAATAGCGCCGTGGACCAGATGGGGCAGCAGCAGGCCATCGACCAGGCGTTCGTGCTGCACCAACTGGGTCACGCCAACAACATGCTGAAGTTCGGCTCGATCATCGATCCCAGCGGCATGCCTTCGGCCATCAAGAAAAGCGTGTACTGAGGCAGCATGGACTTCGCACTGGATGAGGAGCAGCGGCTGCTGCAGGACAGCGTTCGGCGGTATGTGGACACACGCTATACCTTCGATCGCAGACGACAGATCGAAGCCTCGCCGAGCGGCTGGAGCCAGGAGGTCTGGACGGACTTCGCCGACTTCGGCTGGCTCGCGCTGCCACTGCCGGCAGAGGAGGGCGGGCTCGGTGGAAGCCTGGTCGATGTCGCGGTCTTGACCGAGCAGTTCGGCCGCACGCTGGTGTTGGAGCCGTACGTGTCGACCGTGATCCTGGGGGGTGGTCTGCTGGCAACCCTCGGTGATCCGACGCAGCGTCGGACATGGTTGCCTCGGATCGCGGGCGGTGAACTCCGGCTGGCGTTCGCACACGCGGAACCGAACACCCGGCACCAGATGCATTGCGTGGAAGCCCGTGCGACGCGGGTCGATGGCGGATGGCGCCTGCACGGTGCCAAGAAGACCGTCCTGGATGCCATGGCAGCCCATGCGCTGCTGGTGTCCGCGCGGATCGACGGAGCTGCGGACGATGCCCAGGGCATCGGCGTGTTTGTGGTGCCGAGACCGCAGCAGGGGCTGGTGGAGAAAGCCTTCATCACGGTCGAAGGGCGCCGCGCTTGCCACCTGAGCCTGGAAGGCGTTGTCGTGGACGACAACGCCCGTCTGCGCGGTGCGAGTGACGCCGGGATGGCCATCGACACGTGTTGCGACCAGGCCCGCATCGTCTGCACGGCCGATGCCGTCGGCTGCATGGACGCGTTGTTGGCCGCGACCGTGGCGTACACCCGCACGCGCGTGCAGTTTGGCCAGCCGTTGGCGTCGTACCAGGTGCTTCGCCATCGCATGGCGGACATGTCCGTTGCCTGTGAGGAAGCGCGCTCGATGCTGCTGCACGCCTTGCTGATGGCAGCGGCTTCGCCACCCGACCGCGCTCGCGCGGTGTCGGCCGCGATGCACAAGGTGGTGCGCTGCGCACGCTTTGTCGCCGAGCAGGCGGTGCAACTTCACGGTGCCATGGGTGTGACTGACGAGGTGACGGTGGGCGCCTGGCTCAAGCGCTTGCTGGCCTACGAGTCGCAGCATGGGACGCTCTCCTACCATGCCCAGCGCCACGCGCGTCTGAGCGATTGGGCTCTTCAAGGAGCCGCCGCATGAACCTCGAATATTCTGCTGACGAGTTGGCCTTCCGGGACGAGGTGCGCGCATTTCTGGACGCCCACCTCACCGAGGACATGCGGGCCGGTCAACGCACCACGACGACCGTGATCACCGAGCCCGAGGTGAACCTGCCTTGGCACCGCATCCTGTTTCGCCAGGGATGGGTGGCACCTGCGTGGCCGAGGGAATATGGCGGCACGGGCTGGACGCCCACCCAACGCTACATCTTCGAGAACGAAAGTGCCATTGCCGGCGCGCCCGTGCTCTCACCCTCAGGGCTGAAGATGGTGGGGCCCGTGCTGATGGGCTTCGGATCCGAGGAACAGAAGCGCTTCTACCTGCCCCGCATCCTGTCTGGCGAGGACACGTGGTGCCAAGGCTATTCGGAGCCCGGTGCAGGTTCGGACCTGGCCTCGCTCAAGACGCGGGCGGTGCGCTCGGGCGACCACTACATCGTGAATGGCACCAAGATATGGACCACGTTGGCGCACAAGGCCAACCGGATGTTCGCCCTGGTTAGAACCGATGACGCGGGACGCAAGCAGGAGGGCATCAGCTTTCTGCTGATCGACATGGACACGCCCGGGATCACGGTGCGCCCGATCCAGACGATTGGCGGGGACCACGAGGTCAACCAGGTGTTCTTCGACGATGTCCGGGTGCCACAGTCCCATCGGGTGGGCGCCGAAGGCGAGGGCTGGCGAACGGGGAAGTACCTGCTGGAGTTCGAACGCGGTGGCGGACCGGCCGCAAGCAAGATCCTTTATGCGCTGCGCCAGATCGTGCGCGAGGCGCGAGAAGCGCACGGTGGCGAGGCCCTGCAGGACCCTGCCATCGCCGCGGCCATCACGGAGGCGTCGATCGACATCGAGGCGCTGAACATGACGGAGTTGCGCCTCATGACGGCGCTTCAGGCGGGCCAGAATCCGGGGCCGATGTCGTCCTTGCTCAAGCTGCGCGTGAGCCAGCTGCACCAGCAGGTGGCAAGGATCGGCGTCATGGTGTTGGGCGACGACGCCTTGCCATGGGAGGCCCAGCGACCGCTGCACCCGCTGGACCACGAACCGGCGACGAACCTGGCAGTGGTTCCGCTGGTCTCCAGATACCTCAACACCCGCGCGTACACGATCTTTGGCGGATCCGCGGAAATCCAGCACGAGATCATCGCCCGCGCGGTGTGTGGTGCTTGAACGCCGACCTTTGCTCGCACCATGCACTCCATTGACCTCCTCCTGGCGCCGCGATCCGTCGTGCTCGTGGGCGCAAGCCCGGTGATGACACGCACGGGCGGTATTCCCGTCGAGACTTACCTCTCGGGCGGCAACCCGGCCATTCCCTTCTTCCTCGTGAATCCCAAGCATTCGGACATTGGCGGCATACGCTGCTATCCCTCTGTGGCCGAACTCCCCGTGGCGCCGGACCTCGCCGTCCTGGCCATTCGTGCCGAAGAGGTGCTGCCGACCTTGCAGCAGTGCCATCAGCGGGGCATTCCCGCCGCGGTGATCTTTGCCTCGGGTTTTGCCGAGGAGCGCACGCCGCAGGCAGAAGAACGCCAGCGCCGCATCGAACAGTTTGCGCGCGACTCCGGCATGCGCCTGGAAGGTCCCAACTGCCTGGGCCACGCCAATTTCAAGAGCCGCGTCTTCCCCAGCTTCCTGCGCAAGCTCGATGCGTACCAACCGGGGCCCGTGGCGATCGTCACGCAGAGCGGAAACATGGCGGCGGTGCTCATGCGCTCGGTGCACCAGGCCGGCTTGGGCATGTCTTACATGGTGAACACCGGCAACGAGGCCAGCACCGGCCTGGCGGAGTACCTTGAGTACTTCGCCGAAGACCCGGCGACCGAGCTGGTCCTGGGTTATGTGGAGCAGGTTCGTGACTGGCCGCGCTTCGCCCGGGCGGCGCGGCGGTTGCGAGAGCTCGGCAAGGCCTTGTTCCTGATCAAGGCCGGCTCCTCCGAGAAGGGCGCTGAAGCCACAGCGTCCCACACCGCCGCTATGGCAGGCAGTGCGGCGGCGTATGCAGCGGCCTTCCAACAACTCGGCATCGGCGTGTCATCGGATCCCGCCCGTCTGGTGGACCTGGCGTCTTTGTGGAAGCTGGGCCGGCGACCCTCGCGGTCCAGGGTTTGCGTGGTGTCGCTGTCGGGCGCGGTGTGCGCCTTGATGGCCGATGCCTTCGCCATGGAAGGTGTCTCCATTCCCTCGTTCGGACTCGAAGCACAACGCGAGATGCGTGCGGTCATTCCTGCCTACGGCATGGTGTCGAACCCGGTGGACTTGACCGGGCAGGTGACCAACGACACCCACAACCTGGGGCGTGTGCTCGATGCCCTGGTGTCGTATGACGATGTCGACGCCGTGGTGTTCTACGTGATGGGCCACTACCTGGACCAGATGGCCGCCCAACTGGTCGCGCTGGCGCAGCGCACGCGCAAGCTGCTGATCGTCGTGAACACCGCGCCGGCGGCGTGCGAGCAGGACCTGCGCGCTGCGGGCATTGCGGTGTTCGGTGACTTGAGCCGTGCGGTCGCGTCCACCGCAGCCTTCTTGCGGTGGTGTGTTCTGGACGCTGGCGATGCCTGGACACCTCGGTGGCGCGAGGGCGGCGAAACGCCGGACCACCCGGTGATCCTGAGGGCCAGGGCTGACGCACGAGCGCTGCTGGACGAAGCCGAGAGCAAGCAGCTGTTGGCGGCCGCAGGCCTGCCCGTGGTGAGCGAGCGCATGGCGCGCACGCCGCAAGAGGCTGCTCAGGCGCAGGCCGACTTCGCAGGGCCTGTCGCTGTGAAGGTGTTGAGTCCGGACATCCCGCACAAGTCGGACGTTGGCGGTGTGGTGCTGCAAGTGAAAGATGCCGATGCCGCACGGGCGGCGTTCGAGACGGTGATGGCCAACGCGCGCCAGCGGTGTCCGCAGGCACGGGTTGAAGGTGTGGTGGTGCAACCCATGGTCACCGGCGGCCAGGCGGTGTTGTTGGGCGCGACGCGCGACCCAGTGTTTGGCTGGATGCTGACGGCGGGCCTGGGTGGCGTGTTGACCGAGATCTACCGCGACGTGTCGCATCGCATTCTTCCCGTGGACGCGTCCATGGCCCGCGCCATGTTGCGCGAACTGCGTTGCCATCCGCTGCTGGATGGCTTTCGGGGCGCGCCGAAGGTGGACGAGCAAGCGCTCGTTGAACTGATGGTCTCGTTGTCGGATTTCCTGGAGATCCATGGGGACGCGCTTGCCGAGGTGGAGCTGAATCCGGTCATGGTGCTGCCAGCGCCTGGCGGGGTGGTGGCGGTGGACGCTTTGGTGCGCCTTCTGCCAGATCATCAACCTGGTTGATCATCGGGTCCATGCCGTCTATAGTGGGCCGCATGTGATGGCGAAGCGCTCGCCAGCGACCCTCGCGATACTGCCCATTTTTCGGTTCTCAACGCCAGGAGGTTTTTCATGGCTCACGACGGTTCCGCTAAACAGGTCGAACGTCTTTCGAGACGCAGTGTCCTCTGGCGATCCGCGGCGCTCACGGCCGCCACAGGCGGGTTTGCGTCGCAGGTGAACGCGCAGGGGACAACGGGCAATCTGCCGCCGAACAATGCGGAATGGACCACGCGGCCCGGGGGTCCGTTCCTCAATCCACCGTATGGCCAACCCTCTCCCTTTGAAAAGGGCGTGGTCCGCGTGCTCCCCAGCGCCCCCAACCCGTTTCCCACGGGGACCCGTACGCCCCTGGAAAAACTGCATGGCACCATCACGCCCAATGGCCTGTTCTTCGAGCGCCACCACGCGGGGGTGCCGGCCATCGATCCGGATCAGCACCGCCTGATGGTGCATGGGCTGGTCGACCGGCCGCTGCTGCTCGACATGAACGATCTGGTTCGCTTTCCTTCCGTCACGCGCATCCACTTCCTGGAGTGTTCGGGCAACAGCTCGTCGCAGTATGTTGGTCCGTCGGGACGCACCGCGCAGGAGATCCATGGTCTGGTGAGCTGCGCGCAGTGGACGGGCGTGCGGCTGGCCACCGTGCTGGCCGAGGCTGGCGTGAAGCCGCAAGGCAAGTGGATCCTCGCCGAGGGCGCAGACGCGGCCGCGATGACGCGCTCCATTCCCATGGAACTGGCCATGGCCGAGGGCATGCTGGTCTACGCGCAGAACGGCGAGAAGTTGCGGCCGGAGCAGGGCTATCCGCTGCGCCTCTTTCTGCCGGGTATCGAAGGCAACATGAGCATCAAGTGGCTGCGCCGCTTGAAGGTCGGCGATCAACCGTTCTACACACGCGAAGAAACGTCGAAGTACACCGATCTTTTGCCGGACGGCAGCGCGCTGGAGTTCAGCTTTCTCATGGATGCCAAGTCCGTCATCCTGTCGCCGTCGGGCACGCAGCGCGTTCAAAAAGGAACCTTCCACGAAATCAGCGGCATCGCCTGGTCCGGGCGAGGGCGCATCAAGGCAGTGGATGTGTCGGTGGACGGCGGGCGCACATGGCAGGAGGCCGCGTTGGAAGGCCCGGTGCTCAGCAAGGCGCTGACGCGCTTCAGGTTGCCGTGGCGCTGGGACGGTTCGCCCGTCGTGCTGCAAAGCCGCGCCATGGACGAGAGCGGGTATGTGCAGCCGACGCGCAAGGCGCTGGTCGCGGCCCGTGGATCGAGCTACGTCTACCACTACAACGCCATTCAAAGCTGGCGGGTTGCGGCTTCCGGGGAGGTGTCCAATGCGCACGCTTAACGTTCTGTGGATCGCTTGCGCCGCTGCAACGTTGGCCGCGGGGTGCGCCGTGCGGGCACCCGGCGTGGAGGCCAACAGCGGCCAGCCGCTGGGCATCGGACGCGCCCCCACGGCGCAGGAAATGCGCGGCTGGAACATCGACGTCAGGCCCGACGGCACTGGTTTGCCGGCAGGGTCGGGCAGCGTCGCGTTGGGCAAAACGGTGTACGACGCCAAATGCGCGGCATGCCACGGTGCGGATGGCAAAGGCGCGACGGCGCCCGCGCTGGCGGGCGGCGTCGGTTCGCTGGGCAGTGGCAAACCGGTGCGCACCATCGGCAGCTTCTGGCCTTACGCCACCACGGTGTATGACTACATCTACCGCGCCATGCCGTGGGACAAGCCCATGTCGCTCACCTCGGATGAGGTGTACGGCGTGACCGCCTACCTGCTGAGCCGCGACAAGGTGGTGCCCGACAACGCCGTGCTCGACGCAAAGTCCTTGGCGGCCGTGCGCATGCCGAACCGTGCGGGCTTCAAGCCGTCGGACGACCGAGCGAGACTGAGCGGGAACCGCTGCATGCGGGACTGTTGAGAAGCCTTCCGAACGCGCCGACTGGCAGGGTTACCGTTCATCTCGATGGCGGCCCTGCCAGGCTGAAAATTCCAGCGGTCGGATGCCGAACCGCACCGCATTGCCCGCATGCAGCGTCGAAAACTCGCCCAACACCAAGGCGGTGAAGTGCGCCTGCTCGGCCAGCGGTACCGAAGGAGGCATGCGGCTTTGCACCGCCTGTGCCGTGGCCGCTTCGCCTTGTTTCACGATCGCTGCGATCACCAGCGCCAATGCCTGCCGGTGGCGCAGGCGAAACATGTCGGGGAGCACCAGGTTCTGCTGGACCGCGACGTATTGCTGGCATGAGCGTTCGTAGGCCCGCACGAACACATCGCGCAAAAGCGCCACGCGGTTCAGTTCGTACACGCCCAACAAGGCGTCCACATAGGCCTTCTGCGGCACGTCGATGAAGGACAGCGGGCAGAGGTTGTGGCGTATGAACGGAATGTTGGCGGCCAGCCGCGACACGCGCTTGTTGACGTCCTCGAACGGCTGCAGGTAGGGCAGGTGGACCATCAGGAAGAACGCCTGTTCGAACGGGTCCGTGATCTCCGATGCCATCTGCACCACGATGCCAAACAGTTCCTCCAGCCGCTGAGGAAAGGCAAGGGGTAGATAGACGCTGCCGCCGATTTCCACAGCGCGGCGGCGGATGCGGCCAACGGCTGCGGGGTCTGCCATCAAGCCGTCCGACAGGAGCGCATGCAGTGCGATCAGAGCGTCGGTTTGCACGCGCGCCTGGTCCGGGGCGAGCACCAGATACTCGATCGCCTGCTTGTGGTTCAGGATCATCTGCGTTTCCAGCGCATTCTTGCCTTCCGCTGCCTGCCCGTGCTCGATCAGCCGCTCGGTGTCCAGGCGGCTGTAGGTATTGCCCTCCAAGTGGGACGACGCCCACGACAAGTCGATCAGCAACCGGTTGAGGATGTCTTTGGCGAAGGTGCCGGCTGGCGTCTGCGCGGCGGGCGAGCGGCCCATGGCATGCAACTGATCGCGCAAGGCCGGTGGCAGGTACGGCGTGTGGTTGGGGTGGTATTGCTCCAGAAAGGCCGTTTGATAACCCACCGGCTTGCGCAGGTGCCGTGGCTGCGAGACATAGGCGCGGATCTCTGCGCCCTCTGCAGAGACGGGTATGTCGTCTTGCCGGGGGGCAGGCTGCGGGGCTGGTTCAGCGATCTTGTAGTGGCCGGCCGCTTCGGGCCGACGGCGGTAGCGGGCCGTGCGCCGCTCGCCGATCATCTCGATGCGTTGCTGGGCCACGAGCAAGGCCAGCCGTCGCTGCAGCGTTCGTCGGGAATAGCGGTCGCCGAGTTGTTTTGCGATGGCCTCGATGCCCATGCCCAGAGATTCAGCCCCGACCTCGTCGACGAGTCGGTCCAACTCCCGTTGTGAGGTTGTGCGTGGCATGGATGCGGCCCGTGGTGGAGAAGGTTGCAAGATTGCGCCAAATAAAGTGGCGCAAAGCATTTTATGCGCCAAATAAACTGGCGCAAAGTGGATTTTTGCGACAAAAAAATGCCCGCTCACCGGTAAGCGAGCGGGCAATGACCCTTGATGGACAAGGAAAACAATGGCAACCGATCGGGACCAAACCTATGGTGCCGCGCGATTGGATGTCATCATACTGGATATTTAAACAGTATTTTGGCTATCGTGCTTGCGCCTGGTCAACGAGGGTCTGCGCCTGCATCACGGCCGTGGTGTCTGCACGATCATTGCGGACAAAAGAGCCGTCGTCCTACACGCGGCGGGCGGCTTGTTGCCCAACATGGAAACCGATTGGAGGACCGCATGACACCGACCTCACCATCCGCCGCCGCCGCCGACCGCGAAGCCGTGCTCGACGCCCTGCGCACCTACCTGGAAGCGATCGAGCGAAAGGACCCGGACGCCGCGATCCGCATGTTCGCGGAAGAAGCCGTCACCTTCGATTTCGCCCCGCCGCTGGAGAACCACTTCAATTCGTTGAGCGACCCCAGCGCCCTCGAAGAATGGTTCGAGACATGGGTGGGCCCTATCAGCACCGAAATCGGTTCGGCCAAGGTGATGGTCATGGGCAGTCTGGCGGTAGTCCATGGGCTGCAGCGTCTGCATGGGCGCAAGAAGAACGACGGCGATCTGTCCATGTGGTACCGGGCGACCTTCATCCTGTCCCGCCGTGAGGATGGTTGGCGCATCACCCACATGCACAACTCGGTGCCGATGGCGATGGATGGGTCTGGCAAGGCGCTCACCGAACTCAAGCCGGCGTGATCTCGCGTGGCGCCGGGGTCGCACCCAGTAGCAGGTGCCATATACGCGGGCACTGCGATGAAATGCCGATGAACGCGCCGTAGAGCGCCGCGAGGCTGACCGCGTAGCGCGCTTCTTGGAGCAACTGCGGTGCCATGACAAGGTGGGTACCGATGCGTCTTCGACGCGTAGCCACCTAACTCGTCTTTCGCCGCCTGCGTCTCCGATCAATCCACTCCCCTCATAGCTTGAGACGGCCTTCATAAGCCGAGTTTGACATTTCAAAAAATCGGAATGACAATCCGAATACGGAATTTGAAGCAAAAAAAGCATGAGTTCGCCACTTCTATATTCACAACAAGGTGCCGTTGTCACCATCACACTCAATCGCCCGGAAAAGCTCAACGCACTGAGCAGGGCAACCGTGGAGGCGCTGTTTGACGCGTGGAAGCGATTTGAGGGAGATCCCGCTGCGCAGGTGGCTATCCTGACGGGCGCAGGCAACAAGTCGTTCTGCGTGGGTCGTGATCTGAATGAACCAGCCGAAGGCCCCTTCACGCTGGAATCCCTGCCGATCCTGGACGTGAGCGTCACGGTGACGAAGCCCGTCATTGCCGCCGTCAACGGCCTCGCATTGGGCGGCGGCTTTCTGTTGGCGCAAATGTGTGACCTGATCGTCGCAGCCGAGCATGCGATCTTCTCGATCCCCGAGGCGCGACTGGGACGAGGCGCAGCGTGGGCAGCGCCCTTGCTGAAGATGTTGCCCCCGCGTGCGGTCACGGAGTTGCTGTTGACCGGGCGTCCCATGAGTTCGAGTCGTCTGCGCGAGCTGGGGTTCGTCAACGCGGTGACAAATGGCTCCGATCTGATGGACGCCGCCACGTCCATGGCCCTAGCCATCGCGGCAAACGCGCCGCTCTCGGTGCGCGCATGCCGAAAGATGGTTCGCATGGCTGGAGACCCTGACAACGAGCCGCAATCTCGGTCTGCCGTGGAGACCATGTTTGAACACGTCTACCTCAGCGAAGACGCGGAAGAAGGCGTCCGCGCATTTCGTGAAAAGCGAGCACCTAGCTGGAATGGCCGTTGAGGGCTATTGGCCATGCACTTACCACAAGGACTTCTATGAAACCCAAGCAATCTGTTCGCATTGGAGGCGGTTCCGGCTTTTGGGGAGACTCCCCCGCGGGCCCGCTACAACTCGTGCGGCACGGTGATATCGACTACTTGGTCCTCGACTACCTCGCGGAAATCACCATGTCCATTCTGGCGCGAGCCAAAGCGCAGAAACCCGGTCTCGGCTATGCCACGGATTTTGTCTCCACCGTGGTAGGGCCGTTGGCCAGTGAACTGGCGCGAAAGGGCATCAAGGTGATCGCCAACGCGGGTGGCTGTAACCCGAGTGCATGCTGCGAAGCGCTGCAAAAGGAACTGGCCCGACGCGGTGTCAAGCTGCGTGTGGCTGCTGTGATCGGCGACGATGTGTCGCACCTCATGGAGGCTTTGCGTGCCGAAGGCAGCACGCGAGAGATCTGGACTGGCGAGCCTTTGCCCGACGACGTGCTCACCGCGAATGCCTACACCGGTGCGTTCAGCATTGCCCGCGCCCTCGACGAAGGCGCGGACATCGTGGTGACTGGCCGGTGTGCGGACAGCGCGCTGGCGCTCGGGCCGCTGATACACACGTTTGGCTGGAAACCCGACGACTGGGACCGTCTAGCGGCCGGCTCGCTCGCGGGGCATGTCATCGAATGCGGTGTGCAGGCCACCGGCGGCTACGCCACCGATTGGAAGTTGGTGGCCAAGGACTGGGCTGACATGGGTTTCCCGATCGCGGTCTGCGAGGCCGATGGTTCTTTCACGATCACCAAACCACCCGGGACAGGTGGCATGGTGAACTTCGGAACAGTGGCAGAGCAGGTCACCTACGAAACTGGAGACCCCACCGCGTACATCCTGCCAGACGTGGTCTGCGACCTGTCTCAGGTACGCGTAGAAGAGATCGGCCCCGACGCGGTTCGGGTGAGCCAGGTGCGCGGCAAGCCCGCAACCCCCACATACAAGGTCTCTGCCACGGTGCCCGATGGCTTCCGCAGTCTGGCAACCCTGTTCGTGCGCGGCATGGAAGCTTCTGTCAAGGCGCGTGCGATGGGCGAGGCGATCCTGGTACGCACACGGAGGTTGATGAAGGAAGAGGGCGTGGAAGACTACACGCACACCTCCATCGAGGTCCTCGGCTCTGAAGAGGGATACGGAGCAGCCGCAACGCAGCGCGAGTGGCGAGAAGTTGTCCTCAAGATCGCGGTGCGGCACACGCGCAAGGAAGCATTGGAATATTTCAGCCGCGAGATTTTTCCGGCTGCTACGGCGATGGCGCAAGGCATTGGCGGCATCTTTGGTGGTCGACCCAAGATTCAACCCGTCATGCGTCTCTACTCCTTCCTGCTCGACAAGCGGCGCGTCCAGCAACAGGTGGAATTCGAGGGTCGGGTAATCCCGCTGGAACAGCCCGCAACGATCGATGTGGTATCGACCGCAACCACCGACCACTGCCCTTCGCATGTCCGAGGCGATGAACCCACCAACGCCTCCGGAGGCACACAACCCGTTCGCCTCATCGACCTGGCCTATGCGCGCAGTGGAGACAAGGGTGACACGTCCAACATTGCCGTGATCGCCCGCGATCCAAAGTACCTGCCTGTGCTCGCCGCACAACTCACTGCTGAAGCCGTGGCATCTCATTTGGCACACGTGGTTCAAGGTCGTGTGCAGCGCTTCGATTGGCCCGGCCTGCACGGATTCAACTTCCTCATGGAAGAGGCATTGGGCGGTGGCGGTGTGGCATCCCTTCGCTTCGACCCTCAGGGCAAATCGCACGCTCAGATGCTGTTGGAGTTTCCCCTCCATGTGCCTGCCAGTTGGTCGGTACAACGTCAATAACCGGAACCACGAAGGAGACAAAGATGAACCGAATTCGAAGAATCCTGCTGTCATGGGCTGCGATGTCCATGCTGTCCATGTCCGCTCTGGCGCAAAGCGACTTTCCCCGAAAACCCGTCACGCTGGTCAATCCCTATCCACCCGGAGGACTGGCGGACTCGACGGCCCGGCAACTGGCCCAACGTCTGTCCACGGTATGGGGGCAGTCCGTCGTCGTGGACACCAAGCCGGGAGCCGCTGGCAATCTCGCGGCGCAGGCGGTGATCAACGCGCCGGCCGATGGCTACACGTTGCTGTTCACCATTCCAGAGGCCTTGTCGATCACCAAGGCCTCCGGCGTGAAGGTGGGCTTCGACCCGGCGGCAGACTTGGAGCCGGTGGCGCTGGTGGCGTTGAGCACCACGGTGTTGATCGTGCCTGCGAACTCACCGCATGGCAGCTTCAAGGCCTTCATGGAGCACGCTGCCCAGCAACCTGGCACTCTGAATTTCGGAAGTCAGGGTCAGGGCAGTTCCTTCCATCTGGCCCTTGAGCAACTCAAGTTGTTGTCGAAGACGCAGATCACACACGTGCCATACAAGGGCGCGGCGGCGGCTTTGACCGATCTCACCGCAGGACGGATCGACGCGATGATCGCGACCACGCAACTCGCCTTGCCCAACGTGCAGGCCGGCCGTGTGCGCGTGTTGGCTGTCACCAGCGGGGAACGCCTCGCTCAGTTCCCGGGAGCGCCCACGATCGCCGAGTCTGGCTTCGCGGGCTTCGAGTATCCGGTTGGCCTGGGTGTCTTCGTACGCCACGGCACACCCGTCGGTCTCATTCAGAAGATCAATGCCGATGTTCGAAAGGTGATGAACGAGCCGTCGTTTGTGGAATTGCTGGCCAAGTCGGCCACCGTCACAACCGACCTGGGTGCGTCGGAATTCAAGTCGCGCTGGGTGCGTGAGACCAAGGGCTACTCGGATCTGATTCGCACATCGAACATCAAATTCGAGTGACACATCCGAATGACCAGGCTCTCCTGCTGCGAACGGCTGCTAAACGTCCCGTGGAGGGTACGCACCGGTGTACCCCAATATATGAGAGACGGCTTCCCCACATTCGATCACGGCCTGTTTCAAGCGAGGAATGTGCTCAACGAGCCGCGCTGTGGGGCCGGCGACATTCACCGCTCCCATGACTTGGCCCTGCTGATTGAAGTAGGGGGCCGCAATGCCGACGGCGGCCAGCACGGTGCCATCGACGGTCACGGCGCAACATGCCTCGCGCGCCTGGACCAAGGCTTTTCGCAGGTCTGCCGTGGTCGCCACGGTGTGGGGTGTGAAGCGTGTGAAATTCCCAGCTTTGAGATAGGCATCCCGCTCCGACTTGGGCATGAACGCCAACGTGGCCTGCCCCGTTGCAGACGCGTTGAGCGGCGTCTGTGTACCCACCTTCACCGTGAACCGCAGCGAGCTCTGCGCCTCCAGAACGTCGATGTAGACGACATGCTGGCGGTCGTCTGTAAGTGCCGAGAGGATCACGGTCTCACCACTGATACCCCCCAGTTTCTCAAGGGCAGGTTTGACCGAATCTGGAAATCTGCGAGCTTGAAGAATCGCATGACCGAGCTTGACCGACTCGGGGCCCAGGGAATAGCGCTCGTTCTCGAACACCACATAACCCTCGCGCTCCAGCCCTTTCATGATGGCGAAGAGGCTGGTGCGCGGCATGCCGAATTCGGCGACAAGCTCTGCCAGGCCCATGGAACGGCCGCCAAGCGCGAGGACTCGTACGACTTGAAGAACACGCGCGATGGCACGTGGAGGGGTGAAGCTGCGAGTGGTGCTTTCCGGATTTCTGGGTGGCATGGTTCAACGGCGATGAGCCGATCATCTGACATCAAGCATCTCTCGCAAGGAGAAATGTGCTCACGGATCTTACGGGAAGACTCTCATGTCCATTGAAGAAACGCAAACCTCGCGTCCGTTGACGGGCATCCGGATTCTTGACTTGTCCCGCGCACTTTCGGGCCCCTTTTGCACGATGACGCTGGGCGATCTGGGCGCGACCGTCATCAAGGTGGAGCCTTCCGAAAACGGCGATATGACGCGCCTCTGGGGGCCGTTCTCCGGCGGCCAGAGCGTGTATTACCTCAGCGCCAACCGAAGCAAGCAGAGCCTGTCGCTCGACTTTCGGCATGCCGACGCGATGCCCTTGTTGCGCCGTCTTGCGCTCGATAGCGATGTCGTCATTGAAAACTTCAAGCCCGGCGTGGCTGAAGCGATGGGATTGGGTGTTGATGTGCTGCGCCAATTGAACCCGCGTCTGATCTACGCCAGCATCTCCGGCTTTGGCAGCGAAGGACCGGCACGCGATGCCCCGGGGTTCGACCAGATCGCGCAAGGACATGGTGGCCTGATGGCGTTGACCGGTGCTGAAACGCCGACGCGCGTGGGCGTGGCCATTGCGGATATGACGGCCGGCCTTTGGACGGCGTTGGGTATCGTGGCTGCGCTTCGCCAGGCCGAGGCAACGGGCGTGGGCGAGCGGGTCGAGACCTCGCTGCTGGCCAGCATGGTCAGCATGCTGGGAGTGCAGGGACAGCGGTATCTAAGCGTGGGGGACGTTCCGAAACGCACTGGCAATGCCAACCCTGTGATTGCACCCTACGGTACCTTTGAAACGGCCGACGGCCCGATCAATCTTGCACCCGCGACCGAGGCCATGTGGCACAGCTTGTGTCACGAACTGGATCTCGATGCCCTGTGCGACGACCCGGACTACGCCACCAACGTGGACCGTGTGCGGCACCGCGATCGCTTGCATCGGGTTCTGGAGGAGCGGATGCGACAGCGACCGCGCGCCGAGTGGGTGAGGCGCTTTGTGAATGCGGGCATTCCGGCAGGCGTGATCAACGACGTCAGGCAGGTGTTCGAGGATGCCCAGGTCCAGCACTGCCAACTGGTGCGCCACGCGCACCACCCGGTCATCGGGCAAGTGCCGCACATGGCTATTCCCATTCGCATGGCGTCCGTGGATGTTCAGCAACCCGCATGCGCGCCTCCGCTGTTGGGCGAACACACGCAGGCCGTGCTCCGAAGCTATGGCTTTGGTCCTGAGGAGATCGCCGACCTCATCGCGCGGGGCGTGGTGACCCAGCACACCGCCGCTTGAAGTAGCCGCCCTGCCTTCGCTCAACCACCAACGAGGAGACACCACCATGACAAGATTCAAAGGCATCGCCACATGGTTCACCGCGATGGCCATATCGGCTTTCGTCATTCAACCCGCTCCGGCACAGGTTGCCGACTATCCCAATCGTCCCGTGAGCGTGATGGTCGGTTTCGGACCTGGCAGCGGAACCGATATTCTGGCTCGCATCGTGGCCGAGGAGCTGCGCGCTGAACTGGGCCAGCCCTTCCTCGTCGTCAACCGTCCCGGTGCCACGGCGGCCATCGCGGCCGAAGCCGTTGCCAACGCAGCGCCCGACGGATACACGCTCTTCATCACTTCAAACTCGTCGCACTCGGTCAACCCACACATCTACAAGACTTTGCGCTACGACCCCAACAAGGACTTCACGCCCATCGGACGGTTGGCCGACTTCCCGTTCGTCCTTGTGGTCAATCCCCAATTGCCCGTGCGCACGCCGCATGAGCTGGTGCAGCACATGCGTGCCAACGCAGACACGTCGAGCTATGCCTATGGCAACACGCCAGGGCAGGTGGCGGGCGCGTCCCTGGTCAAACTCACGAACCTTGACGCCGTCGCCGTGCCTTACAAGAGCAGTCCGCCCGCCATCGCCGATGTGGCAGCCGGTCTCGTGCCTTGGATGGTGGTCGACCTCGCCTCCAGCCAGGCCTTCGTGGGTTCCGGCAGATTGCGGGCCATTGCCGTGACCACATCAACGCGAAGTGCCTTGGCACCCGAGTTGCCCACCATCGTGGAGACACTGGGCCTGCAAGGCTATGACCTGCGAGCCTGGACCGGTATGTTCGGACCCGCCGGCATGCCACCAACGATCACGCAGAAGCTCAGCGATGCCTTGATCAGAATCCTGAACAAGCCCGACGTGCGCGTTCGCCTGCTGCGCGGCAACATGGAGCCCACGCCAGGCAAGGCGGCGGATTTCAAGACCTTCCTGGGCGAGCAATACGGCGTGTGGGGAAAGAAGATCCGCGAAGCCGGCATCGTTGCCGAATGAGTGGGGATTGAACATGACGTCTACAACTTCGAGTGGCGAAGAAGCGCGAGTGCTGGTCCATCACCTGGACGGCGTGGCCCACATCTGGCTGAACCGGCCCGACCACCACAACACCATGACGGCAGAGATGTTGCTCGACCTGGCGGCCGCATTCGACGCCATCGGACGGGGAAGCGCGGCGCGTGCCGTGGTGTTGTCAGGAAAGGGGAGCAAGACTTTCTGTGCAGGCGGGCAGCTGACCAGTAGCAAAGACGGCAATCCTTTCAGCCTGAACCCTGAACAGTTCGACAACCCGGTGGCACTTCTGTTTCGCGCGATGGATCGTTGCAACGTGCCGATCATCGGACGCATCAATGGCAGCGCCTATGGTGGCGGCGTAGGGCTCGTGGCGGCGTGCGACATTGCCATCGGCGTGGACGGTGCTTCCTACGGCACCACCGAGGCCCGGGTCGGCGTGTTTCCGCTGATGATCCTGCCCTTGTTGATGCGCGTCGTCCCTCACCGGCAACTCGTGGAGATGTGCCTGTATGCGGAGCGGTTCCCCGCGAGCGAGGCCAAGGCCTTGGGCTTGTTGAACCGCGTGGTGCCCGCGAACGAACTCGATGCGGCTATCCAGGATGTGCTCAAAAAACTGGCGAAAAATTCCCCCACCGCTCTCGCTTTCGGTCGGCGCTCCATCAACACCGTCGCCGACCTGTCGCTGAGCGATGCATTGAACCAGACGCAAGCGCTACTGCCCCTGCTGGCCGCCAGCAAGGATGCGCAAGAGGGCTTTCGCGCGTTCGCCGAACGGCGCGAGCCCACCTGGACACGTTGAGGACTGTGCCGAACTCAAACCGGCCTGATCTCGCGTTGCCGGGCCGCACGCAGTGGCAAGCGCCACAGCTGCGAGGCCCGGCCGATAAAGACGCCGGTGAATGCGCCGTAGAGCGTCGCGATGCATGTCACGTAGGCCGCGTCCTGGACCAACTGCGGTGACATGGTGAGATCCACGCCCACGACGTACTTGGTCAGGAAGATGCCCAACATCAACAACAGCGGCACGGTGCTGCCCGGCAACCGGTACAGGCGCCGCGACGGGTCGTATTGCGCATCGGCGCAGCCGCGTGCGACGAGAGCAAATGCGAGCGCTGCGGTGAGGAGCCAGGCGCCCAAGGCCAGCGCCTGATGAAGGGTTGCAGCCAAGGCGGTGTAGGTGCCTGATACGGAGAAGACGGTCATGGCCAGTGGCATCAGCGACACGCGCGCCAGGCTGGCCGTGCGGTCCCGCACCTGGCTCAGACCCAGCACCATGAGCGCAGCGAGCAGTCCCCATACCCAGGTTGGCGTGTTGCGCAACACGGGCACGATGGCTTCGGGGTGGTGGGCGAGCAGTGGCAGCAACATGGTAGCTCCGCGAAGATAAAAGGTTTGAGGCAGGAAGGCCGGGAACGCACTGTGCGGGGCGCGCGTGCGAATGGCGACCGGATTGCGACGAAACCTGGCGGACGTGCCGTGAAATGCGATTTGGCGAGGGTGATTGGAGGCGCTCGTCGAGTTGCTGATCGCAGCCAGGCGAAAAAAAGCCCCGCATGCGGGGCTTCTGTCGCTAAGCAGCGCGCCGAATCAGGCCAGCGAGTCCGCCCAGATATTGCGCGCCCAGGCCATCGCGTACTCACCCTCCAGCGCGCTCGCCGCGCTGGACAACCCCCCCGAGCCCGGCACGGCCAACATGGTCTTCTGGGCCGCGTCGTACTTGTGCACGCTGGCCACGTGCACCACGTCGGTGGCGGTCACGAAGCTGTAGCAGGTGTTGGCATACAGCGGCAACGAAGGCGGCTCCTTGCCCTGCAGCAGCGAGACCACGGCGGCCGCACAGGTCTTGCCGTGCTGGTTGGCCATGTGGCCCGACTTGGGCATGGCCGGCGCGATCTGGATCGCGTCGCCCAGCACATGGATGTTCTTCGCTGCCTTGGCCTCGAAGGTGAGGAAGTCCACCTCGCACCAGCGCGCGTTGGCGGTGGCCAGGCCGGTCTTCACCGCAATCTCGCCCGCGCGTTGCGTGGGGATGACGTTGAGCACGCCGGCTTTGAAGTCGTCGTTGAATTCGAACTTCAAGGTGTTGGTGGCGGCGTCCACGTCCACCACCTTGTGCTTGGGGCGGTACTCGATGAGGCCCTTGTAATGCTCGTCCCAGGCCTTCATGAACAGGCCCTTCTTCGAGGTGATGTCGTCGTTCGCATCGAAGATCACCACCTTGCTCTTGGGCTTGGCCTTCTTGAAGTAGCTGGCCACCATGCAGGCGCGCTCGTAGGGGCCGGGCGGGCAGCGGTACGGGGCGAGGGGAATGGACAGGGCGTACACGCCGCCGTCGGGCAGCGCTTCGAGCTGGCGGCGCAGTGCCACGGTCTGCGGGCCGGCTTTCCAGGCGTGCAGCACCTTGTCGGCCGCGCCGGCCTTGGCCATGCCGGGCAGCGTGTCCCACATGAAGTCGATGCCGGGCGAGAGGATGAGGCGGTCGTAGGGCAGTTCGCCGCCGCTGGCCAGCTTCACGGTGCGCTTGGTCGCGTCGATGCTGGCGACCGTGTCGCGTACCACTTTGACGCCATGGCGCTTGCTCAGGTTGTCGTACGGCACGGTGATGTCGGCCATGGTCTTGTGCCCGCCCAGGACCATGTTGGAGATGGGGCAGGACACGAAGGCCGCATTGGGCTCGACGAGGGTGACCTCGATGTTGTGGTCAGAAAAAAGGCGCACGTACTTGGCGGCGGTGGCGCCACCGTAGCCGCCACCGACGACCACGACTTTGGCACCTCGGCCGGCGGAGGTGGCGCAGCCACTCATGAGACCCAGGCCGGCGACAGCCGAGCCGGCGCCCAGCGTTTGAACGAATTGACGACGTTGCAACATGGTGTGGGCTCCTCTTATTTTTTCTGGGCGGCGAAATAGCCGGCAATGTCGGCCAGTTGCTCGTCGGTGTAGCCCTTGGCGAGCTGGTGCATGATGGTCGCGGGCCGCTTGCCGGTCTTGAAGTCCTGCAGCTTTTGCACCAGGTCGTTCTTGCTCTGGCCGGCCAGGGAGACGGCGCCGGCCGCGGCCCGGCCGTCGGTGCCGTGGCAGTTGGCGCAGGCTGCGGCCCATACCTTGATCTGGTTCACCTGGGCTTGTGCCCCGGCCGCTGCCAGGCACAGCACACCGGCGGCCAGCCATTTGTTCGTTGTTGTCACCATCGTGGTCTCTCCTGTGGGGGTGTTGTGGGACGAAGTCTGCAAAAAATGTAGCAGATGGTCTCTGTGGGCTCTGAGTCATCGCCGATGCGGGTGCCGGCTTCGTGCATCCTAGCCAGCACCCCGCGCCCACCGGTGCGTGAAAACCCTAGGGCGGTGGCATGGCTAAACGGCGTGCAACCGTGTGTCTGCGGGGCTGCGGGCACAATCGCCCGGCCATGACATCTCCTGCTCCCGCGGCGGCCCGCGCGCCCTCCGACCTCGCCGCACTCTTTCGCACCGTCCCCTTTCGACAACTGCTGACCGCGCGCGTGGCCTGGACGCTGGGCATCCAGATGGTGCTGGTGGCCATCGGCTGGCAGATGTACGAGATCACGCGCGACCCCTGGGCGTTGGCGCTCGTCGGGCTCTACCAGTTCGTGCCGGTGCTGATCTTCACCTTGCCGGCCGGCCATGCGGCCGACCATTGGAGTCGCCCGCGCATCATGGTGGTGTGTCTGGTCTTGCAAGCGGTGGTCGCCGCTGTTCTGGCCTGGGACTCATGGCGTGGAGCGGTGACGCGCGAACACTTGCTGTTCGCCTCGGTGCTGCTCGGCGCGGCGCGTGCTTTTCAGATGCCGGCGGTGCAGGCCACCACCCCGAACACCGTGCCGCCGAACCTGTTGAGCCGGGCCATGGCCGCGTCGTCCACCGCTACGCAAGGCAGCGTGATCGCCGGCCCTGCGGCAGGCGGCATGCTGCTCATCCTGGGCAACGACGTGCTCTACGCGGTGGCCACCGCGCTGCTCGTGATCGCCATGGCGCTGGCCAGCCGGCTGCGCATCGCCCGCCACAACACGGCCGCCCGCGGAGCTTCGGCCCAGGACCTGTTTGCCGGCCTTCGCTTTGTGGCGCGGCGTCCGGTCGTCCTGGGCGCGGTCATGCTCGACCTGTTCGCCGTGCTCTTTGGCGGCGCCATCGCGCTGCTGCCCATCTTCGCGAGCGAGATCCTGGAGGGTGGACCGAGCATGCTCGGCTGGCTGAGGGCGGCGCCCGCCATGGGCGCGCTGGCCATGTCGCTCTATTTGATGAGCCATCCGCCGTCGACGCGTGTGGGCTTCAAGCTGCTGCTGTCGGTGGCGGTGTTCGGCCTGGCCACCATCACCTTCGGCCTGTCCAAGAGCTTCTGGCTGTCCATGCTGGCCTTGTTCGTCAACGGCGCGGCCGACATGGTCAGCGTGGTGATCCGCCAGACCCTGGTGCAGCTGGAAACGCCGGACGAGATGCGCGGGCGGGTGAGCGCGGTGAACTCGGTGTTCATCGGCGCGAGCAACCAGCTCGGCGAGTTCCAGTCGGGCTCGGTCGCGTCCCTCATCGGGCCGGTGGCGGCGGTGGTGGTGGGTGGCTCGGCCACCTGCCTGATCGCAGCGGCCTGGCCGAAGTTCTTTCCGGAACTGGCGCGTCGCAAGAGTCTGTATGCCGATTGGTCGAAGGCAGCGGCGCTTGAAAAATCCGATTAAATACAAAAATTAATGTAATAGCTCTTAATTTAAGAGCATTGATAGCAAATGGTTATTGTATGTGCGTGTTAAAAATTCATTAAAAACAACGATGTTTTGAATTATGTGAAGAAATGGCATATCTCAATGCCATACTGCCCATGACTTTTTTGGCGTAATTCGAAGCCACTTTTCGTTCGACGCCCGAATCTCCTTTTAAAGTTCGGTTGTAACCAAATGCTCCTAGCGGTGGTCGTTGGGGGCATGCGAGGCCAGTACGTTGGCATTCGCAAGTTGCAAGACGAAGGAGTGGGAAGCGTGTCCGAGTTCATTTCAGGCGGCGTGAGCGCCATTGCAGGGCCCTTGAGGCAACTGCCGTTGTGCGCGCTCATCCTCGTGGCGTCGATGGCGAAAGCCAACCCGGCGTCCGATTACGAAGGACTCCTGCAGCGCGCACGTGCCGGCGATCACGGCCCGTTTCTGGCAGCCGTGTCCCAGGCGGCGCGCGGTGAACGCGAGCTCAACGATTACCTGGCGGTGGCGGGCTGGGCCGGTCGGCAGGCGGCGTTGTTGCGCGTCTACGAAGAACAGGCGCCGACGCCGCTCCTGCGGGACTACGCGCTGATCGAGGTGGCGCGCGCGTACCGCGATGCGGGGCGTTGGGACGCGGCGCTGGCCTTGTTCGAGGACGGCGCGCGGCGGTTTCCCGGCGACGGCGCGTTTTCGCGTGGCGCCGTGACGACCTTGGCCGATGCCTCGCGGCTGGACGAAGCCGAGCGGCGCGCGCGCGAGCGCATTCGGCAGCGCGCCGATGAGCCAGACGCCTACCTGGCCCTGGCCTACGTGCACGAACGCCGGGGCCAGCCCTTTGCGGCACTGGCCGAGGCGGACCGCGCTTTCCAACGGGCTCCTTCGCGCAAGGACGTGGTGCTGGCCTACGTTGACGCGCTGTCGCAGGCGCGCATGGCCGAGCCCGCGCTGCGCGTGGCCCGGCAACATGCGCAGGCGGTGGACGCTGCGCTGATGCGCCGCCTGGAAAACCAGGCGGCGGCGGAAATGGCGCGCATGGCCGATCTGCCCAGCCGGGGCGAGGCCGAGCGCTTCGCGGTGGCCGACCGTGCGCTTGAACGCTACGAGCAGCTGCTGGCTGCGTGGCGCGCCCAGGTCCCACGCCCCGATGCGGACATCCGGCGTGCGCGCACCGACCGCCTGGCCGCGCTGCACGCGCGTGTCCGCATGCGCGAGGTGGTCGAGGAATACACCGCCTTGGCGGCCGAAGGCCCGGTGCCTACCTATGCGCTCAGCGATGTGGCCGCCGCCTATCTCTACCTGCGTGAGCCCGAGCGGGCGCGCGAGCTCTACGCGCAGTCGCTGCAGGCGAACGCTGCGGGCGGCGATGAGGATGCGCGGGCCGAGGATGAGGTCGGCCTGACTTACGCGCTGATGGAGTCCGAGGTCTTCGGCGAGGCATCGCGTGTGAGCGGCGAGGCGCTCGAGCGGCAACCGATCTGGTATTACGCCGAGGGCGTGCAGACGCGCACGCCGAGCGACCGCCGGCTCACGGTAGAGCGCCTGGCCGCCCTGGAGCGCCTGTACGCCAACGACACGCGCACGGCCCAGGCCGCCTTCGATGGCATGGTGGCCAAGGCACCGAACAACACCGGCCTGCTGAGCGCGCAAGCGCAGGTTCTGCGGGCGCGCGAACTGCCGCGCGCATCCGAGCGTGTGCTCAAGATGGCGGAAACGCTGGAGCCGCGCGACCGCTCGGTGATGACGGGCCAGGGCTTCACCGCGCTGGAGTTGCAGGAGTGGCGCCAGGCGCAACTGCTGCGCGACGACATGGTGCAGCGCTTCCCCGAAGACCTCGGCGTGCTGCGGCTCGACCGCGAATGGCAGGTGCACCTCAAGGCCGAGCTCCAGGTCAACGGCTACCAGGGCCTGAAATCGAACAACCCGGTGACCGGCAGCCGGGATCGGGGCCTGGAAGCCGTGCTGTATTCGCGGCCCATGGCCGACCACTGGCGCGCCTTTGCAGGCGTAGGGCAGGCGTCCAGCCGTTTCGAGGACGGGGCGGTGCGTTACCGCTGGCTGCGCGGCGGCGTGCAGTGGCGCGGCCGCGACCTGACGGTGCAGGGCGAAGTGTCGGCCAACCGCTACGGCTCGGGCACCCGGTCGGGCGCCGGGCTCACGGTGGACTACGACCTGAACGACCACTGGCAGATCGGCGTGGGCCTGGCCCACCGCTCGCGCGAAACGCCGCTGCAGGCGCTGCAGAGCGGCATCCATGCGAACCGCGTGGACACCTACGTGCGCTGGCGCGCCGACGAACGCCGCGAGTGGCGCCTGGGGTACAGCCCATCGCGCTTTTCCGATGGCAACCAGCGCCAGGAGCTGTTGCTGCAAGGCCGTGAGCGCCTCTACACCCAGCCGCGCTACTGGCTCGATGCGCTCGTGGACGTGAGCGCTTCGCACAACAGCCGCGCCGGCGCGCCGTACTTCAACCCCAGTGCCGACGCCAGCTTGCTGCCCGCGCTGCGGCTCACCCACATCCTGTACCGCCGCTACGAGACGGTCTGGGAACACCACCTGACCGTGGGCGCGGGACGCTACACGCAGCGCGGCTTTGGCGGTGGCGGCGTGGTCCAGTGGGAATACGGCCATCGCTGGCGCACCCACGACGTGTTCGAAGTGGGAGCCAGCATCGGCGGCCTCTCGCGCCCTTACGACGGCCAGCGCGAGCGCGATCTGCGCATCGCCTTCGACCTGACCTACCGCTTCTGAGTCCGTATGAAAACCTTCTTCCATGCATTGCGTTCGCGAGGCCGCCTGGCCTGTGTCTGGCTGGTCATGGCCTGCGCCGTGATCGGTGGCTGCGCGAAAGACATTCCGGTGTTCGCGCCGCCTTCGGCGCGCACGGTGGCCACGGTCGAGAAGCCCTGGGCCGACGGCCTGTTGACCCTGGCCTACCACGATGTCGAGGACCGCGACCCCGACCAGTCCTACCTCAGCGTGCGCACCGACCACCTGGTGGAGCAACTCAACTGGCTGCGCTTGAACGGCTACCAGGCGGTCTCCGTCGATCAGGTGCTCGCCGCCCGCAGCGGTGGCGCGCCTTTGCCCAAGCGCGCGGTGCTGCTGAGTTTCGATGACGGCTACCGCAGCTTCTACACGCGCGTGTTTCCGATCCTCAAGGCCTACCACTGGCCTTTCGTGTTCGCGCCGGTGGGCGTCTGGCTGGACACGCCGGCGGACCAGCAGGTCGACTTCGGCGGAAAGATGACCGCGCGCGACCGCTTCCTGCACTGGGACGAGGTGCGCGAGATGGCCCGCTCGCCGCTGGTGGAGGTGGGTGCGCACACGGACAACCTGCACTACGGCCTGCGCGCCAACCCGCAGGGCAACGAGCAACCCGCGGCTGCGACGCACCGGTACGACGCCGCATCGGGCGCGTACGAATCCGGCCCTGTGTTCGAGGCGCGGCTGCGCGCCGACGTCAAGGCCATCACCGACAAGGTGAGCCAGGCTTCGGGCAAGTCGCCGCGCGTGTGGGTGTGGCCTTACGGCGCGGCCAGCGGACCGGCCTTGAAGATCGTGCAGGAGCACGGGTACGCGCTGGCGTTGACGCTGGAAGACGGCCTCGCCACGGTCGACCGGCTGATGTCCGCGCCGCGTCTCCTGCTCTCTGCCGACCCGCAGACGCGCAACTTTGCCGCTTCGGTCGTCGGCACCGAGGCGCGCAAGACCATGCGGGTGGCCCACGTGGACCTGGACCATGTGTACGACGCGGACCCGGCGCAGATGGACCGCAACCTGGGCCAGCTGGTGCAGCGCATCGCGGACCTTGGCATCACCACCGTGTTCCTGCAGGCCTTCGCGGACCCCGATGGCGATGGTCTGGTCCGTGAGGTGTACTTCCCCAACCGCTGGCTGCCCATGCGCGCCGATCTGTTCAACCGCGCGGCATGGCAGCTGCGCACGCGAACGGATGTGGAGATCTATGCCTGGATGCCGGTGCTCAGCTTCGAGCTGGCGGCAGAGCTGCCGCGCGTCACGCGCGCGGCCGAGGCTGGCGGCGAGAGCCACGTCGACTCCAAAGCCTACCGGCGCCTGTCGCCTTTCGATCCCCGCGTGCGCCAGCGCATCGGTGATCTGTACGAAGACCTCGCGCGGCACAGCGCGTTCCAGGGCATCCTGTTCCACGACGATGCGGTGCTGAGCGACTTCGAGGACGCCGGCCCGCAAGCGCTGGCGGCCTACCAGGCGGCGGGCCTGCCGGGCTCCATCGCCGCGTTGCGCGCGGACCCGCAGACCCTGCAGCGGTGGACCCGCTTCAAGAGCCGCGCGCTGATCGACTTCACGCATGAGCTCACCGAGCGCGTGCGCGCGGTGCGCGGCCCGCAGGTGGCGACGGCGCGCAACCTCTTCGCGCTGCCCATCCTGCAACCCGAGAGCGAGGCCTGGTTCGCGCAGAACCTGGACGATTTCCTCACCGCCTACGACTGGACCGCGCCCATGGCCATGCCCTGGATGGAAGGCGTGGAACCCGCACGGGCCAACGCCTGGCTCGATGCCCTTGTCGACGCCGTGGCCCGCCGTCCGGGCGCACTGGAGCGCACCGTGTTCGAGCTGCAGGCCAAAGACTGGCGTCAGCCCGGCGCGCCGGCCGTGCCCGGCGAGACCTTGGCCGGCTGGATGCAGCGCCTGCAATTGCGCGGCGCGCGCAACTTCGGCCATTACCCGGACGACTTCATCCGCAATGAGCCCCGGCTGGACGTGATCCGCCCCGCGCTCTCCAGTGCCTGGTACCCGCACCATGATTGACCGACTGCTTGCCTTCCTCCTGCTGTGCCTGGTGTTGGGCGCACCCTTCGCCGCGGCCGTGGTCGTCTCGGGCGAATTCATCCTGGCCTTCGTGTTCTTCTGGCCGCTGTTCATGTCGGCACTGTGGATCACGGGCGGCGTGTATTTCTGGCTGGTGCGCGAGCGCCGCTGGCCCGTGGGCGAAGACGTGCCGCCTCCCGAACTGAAGGGCCAGCCCCTGATCAGCATTCTGATCCCGTGCTTCAACGAAGTGGCGCATGGCGAGTCCACCATCCTGGCCGCCCTGAACCAGCGCTACGGCAACATCGAAGTGATCGCGATCAACGACGGCTCGACCGATGGCACGGGCGCCATGCTCGATCGCCTGGTGCAGCAGCACGAGAAGCTGCGCGTGATCCACCTCGCGCACAACCAGGGCAAGGCCATGGTGTTGCGCATGGGCGCGATGGCCGCGCGCAGCGAATACCTGGTGTGCATCGATGGTGACGCCCTGCTGGACCGCGACGCCGCCGCTTACATGGTGGCGCCCCTGGTCGAGCATCCGCGCGTGGGCGCGGTGACCGGCAACCCCCGGGTGCGCACGCGCTCCACGCAGGTGGGGCACATCCAGGTCGGCGAGTTCTCCTCGATCGTGGGTCTGATCAAGCGCACGCAGCGCGTCTACGGACAGGTGTTCACCGTCTCCGGCGTGATCTCGGCGTTCCGGCGCAGCGCGCTGGACCGCGTGGGCTACTGGAGCCTGGACATGATCACCGAGGACATCGACATCAGCTGGAAACTGCAGCGCGACCACTGGTCGGTCTTCTACGAGCCGCGCGCTCTGTGCTGGATCCTCATGCCCGAGACCCTGCGCGGACTCTGGAAGCAACGCCTGCGCTGGGCGCAGGGTGGGGCGGAGGTGTTCCTGAAGAACATCTTCAGCATCTGGAGCTGGCGCCACCGCCGCCTGTGGCCGATGGTGGCGGAGTTCTGTCTCTCCACCATCTGGGCGTTCGCGTTCGCCGTGTCCATCCTGCTGTGGGCCCTGGGCCATGTGGTGGACCTGCCGCCGCACATCCGGGTGGACAACCTGGCGCCGCCCGACTTCACCGGCCTGGTGCTGGCCTTCATGTGCCTGATGCAGTTCGGCGTGAGCATCCTGATCGAGCGGCGCTACGAGCCGGGCCTGTGGCGCGCGTTGTACTGGGTCATCTGGTACCCCGTCATCTACTGGATGCTCAGCCTGGCCACCACGCTCGTGAGCTACCCCAAAGTCATGATCAAGGTCCGCCGCAAGCGCGCGCGCTGGACCAGCCCCGATCGTGGCATCAAGTCCCGGAGTTCTTCGTCATGATCATCAAGACCAGCCGTTCCCGTCTCGCTTCCTTCATCGATGCCGTGCTCACCGCGATCGCGTGGATCGCCTTCAGCTATCTCTTTGGCGCGAGCCTGCTCAACGTCCTGAGCGGCCAGCGCGAGGGTGGGCCCGACATGACGGCCCTCACGCGCCTGCTGCCGACCATGGGCACGCTCAGCATCTACGTCGTCGTGGCGTTGATCAACGCCGCCATCCTGCTGACCTGGGCCCGTTACAACGCCTACCGTTTCCGGGGCGTGGACCGCCGCCAAGCGTCACTGCCGCTGAACGATGCACAGCTGGCGGACCGTTTCGGCCTGTCGCTGAAGCGGCGGCTGAGCGCCGCGGGAGCCCGATCGATGACGATCCACCATTGCAAGGACGGGCACATCCGGGGCATCGACATCCATCCGGATCAAGCCGCCGCGCTCAGCGACTCCAGCGGCCCGAAGAACTCGTAGCGCAACTGCGCGTCGGGAATCCCCAGCTTGCGCCCGCTGGCATAGACCGATTGCATGAAGGGCTTGGGGCCCAGGAAGTACAGGTCCACATCGCGGTCGGCGGGCAGCTGTTCGGCCAGCAGCTCTTCGGTCACGAAACCCTGCGCATGCGGCTGGTCGGTGTCGCGCGGTTCGTCGTACACATAGAACGGCTGCACGTTGCTGTGCGCCGCCGCGAGGCGCTCGACACGCTCACGGAAGGCATGAACGCCACTGTGCCGTGCCGCGTGGATGAACTGGATGGGGCGGCCGCTCGCGGCGCTCGCTTCCAGCATGCTCATGGCCGGCGTGATGCCCACGCCCCCCGTCACCAGCACCAGCGGCCGGCGCGCTTGCGTGTCCAACAGGAAGTCACCGCACGGCGCCTGGGCCTGTACCTCCATGCCCACCTGCAGGTTGTCGTGCAACCAGTTGGACGCGTGACCACCCGCCTCACGCTTGACGCTGATGCGGTACCACGGCTTGCCCGGCGCGTCCGACAGCGAGTAGTTGCGCCGCACGGTCTGGCCTTCGATCTCCAGCACGAGCGTGAGGTACTGCCCTGGCGTAAACGACAGCAGCGGCTGGCCATCGACGGGCTCCAGGTAGAACGAGGTGATGAGTTCGCTTTCGACCACCTTGCGCGCCAGGCGCAGCGTGCGCGCGCCACGCCAGCCGCCTTCGCGCGCCGCGTTGGCGGCGTACACCTGCTCCTCGGCGTCGATCAGCAGTTGTGCGAGCGCGCCGTAGGCCTCGCCCCAGGCGGCCAGGATCTCATCGCTTGCGACCTCGCCCAACACCTCGCGAATGGCTTTCAGCAGGCAGGCACCCACGATGGGGTAGTGCTCGGGCAGCACGCCCAGAGCCGCGTGCTTCTGCACGATGCGCGGCAATGCGGGCGCGATGGCCTCCAGGTTGTCGATGTGCGTGGCATACGCCAGCACCGCGCCCGCCAGTGCGCGCGCCTGGCTGCCCCGGGCCTGATGGGCTTCGTTGAAGAAGGCCTTGACCTCGGGGTGGTCGCGAAACATCCGTTGGTAGAAATGCTGGGTGATCGCCTCGCCCTGTTCCTTGAGCAGGGGCACGGTGGCTTTGACGAGGGCGATGGTCTGGGGTGAGAACGAAGGCATGAAAAATCCCTGGGGAGTGAAGATGCCTCTCTTCAATCAATAAGCGTGCCAAGACGGTGCCACTCGCAAGTGCTTGATTCACAAAGATGATTTTTTAGTTGTGGTTAAGATGACAACGTTTCATGCGTGTATTTTTGACCACATGTTGTCTGTATGACTACGACGGCCGCCACCGACGACCGGCACTTCAAATCCTTGCTCGCTGCCGTGCGCGGCATGGTGGCGTGCGATGCCGCCGTGCTGTTGCGGCTGCGTGACGGTGCCCTGGTGCCCGTCGCGGTGGATGGCCTCATCGAGGAAGCCATGGGCCGCCGCTTCCCGGTTGGCGCCCATCCGCGCCTGGCGCAGTTGCTGGGCAGTTCGCAGAGCCTGCGCTTCGCCGCGGACTGCGGCTTGCCCGATCCCTACGACGGCCTGGTGGCCGGGCAGCGCGAACTGCTGGCGGTGCACGACTGCATGGGCGCACCGCTGCGCCACGCCGGACAGCTTTGGGGCCTGGTGACGCTGGATGCGCTGAACCCGCACACGTTTGACGCGGTGCCCCCGGCTCGGATGCAGGCGGTGGTGGCGCTGCTGGAAGCCGGCATCGAAGCCAGCGAGGCCTTGCACGCGGCCCATGCCCGTGCCGAGCGCGAGCAGGCGCTGGCGCGCGAGCGCCGCGCTGGCGTGGCGGCACCGCGCGAGTTGCTGGGCAAGAGCGCCGCGATGCAGCAGCTCAAGCGCGAGATTGATACCGTGGCCGCTTCCGACCTCACGGTGCTGATCCTGGGCGAGACCGGTGTGGGCAAGGAACTGGTGGCGCAGCGCCTTCACCTGCGTTCCGCTCGCGCCGAACAAGCGTTGGTGCAGATCAACTGCGCCGCGCTGCCCGAGGGCCTGGCAGACAGCGAACTGTTCGGGCACAAGAAGGGCGCGTTCACCAGTGCGGTGCAGGACCGCGTGGGCAAGTTCGAACTGGCCGATGGCGGCACGCTGTTCCTGGACGAGGTGGGTGAGCTCTCGCTCCCGGTGCAGGCCAAGCTGTTGCGCGTGTTGCAAAGCGGTGAGCTACAGCGTCCCGGCAGCGACAGGCAGTTGCGCGTGGACGTGCGGGTGCTCGCGGCCACCAACCGCGACCTGCGCGGCGAAGTGGCGTCCGGGCGTTTCCGCGCCGACCTGTACCACCGCCTCTCGGTCTATCCGCTGCAGGTGCCGCCGCTGCGCGAACGGGGCCGCGATGTGCTCACGCTGGCGGGCAGTTTCCTGGAAGAAAACCAGCACCGGCTGGGGGCGCGCAACCTGCGCCTGACGCCCGAAGCCAACGCCGCGCTGCTCGCGCACGGTTGGCCGGGCAACGTGCGCGAACTGGAGCACCTGCTGAGCCGCGCGGCGCTGCGGGCCTTGTCGGAACAGGGGCGTGGCGGGCGCTGGATCGGGATCGAGCCACGGCATCTGGCGTTGCAGGTCGTGGGGGCATCGGCCGAGCCGCGCACGGTGGCGGAGGGTTTGATCAGCGCGCCCGGTGGTCTGCGCGCGGCCACCGAGGCGTTCCAGCGCCGCTGGGTGGAGGCGGCGATCGCGCGCCACGAAGGCTCTCTGGTGCGCGCGGCCGAGGAGGCCGGCATGGACCGCAGCAACTTCCACCGCCTGGCGCGGCGTCTGGGGCTGACCTCCAAGTAGAGAAGAAGAAAGGAAAGGGGATTGGGTGTGTTACGGGTTTCTACCAATCCGAATATCAGCAATAACTAATATATTGCCCGGAAACAACGCCAAAAGCGTTCTGTACCCGCGAAGGAAGCCCCTGTGTCCAAAGATTTGAGCGACGTCATCGGGCGCGTTCTGCCCGCCCCCGAAAACCACCTGAACACCGACAAACTGGAGCAGGCCCGCAAGGCACGGCGCAGCTTCATGGGCAAGGCCCTGGCCATGGGCGCGGGTGCCGTGACCGGTGCTACGGCCAGCACCCGTGCACTGGCGGCCGAAGGCGAAGACGCCATTCTGAAACTCCCTGCCCACACCACCGGCTTGGGCCAGCCCGTGGCGACGTTGGGCTACGGCGCGCCCAGCAAGTGGGAAGGCAATCTGCAGCGCCGCCAGAGCCCGGGGCTCACACGCGTGCCGCAGGCCTCCGTCAGCTTCGCGCCGCTGCAGGGCCTGTTCGGCATCATCACGCCCAACGGCCTGCATTTCGAGCGCCACCACCAGGGCTGGTGGGACATCGATCCCTCCCAACACCGTTTGATGGTCAACGGCCTGGTGAAACGCGAGCGCGTGTTCACCATGGACGACCTGATGCGCCTGCCCAGTGTCTCGCGCATCCACTTCATCGAATGCGGCGCCAACTCCGCGCCGGAGTGGGGCAACGTGGCGCTGCCTTCGGTGCAGTACACGCACGGCATGCTGAGCTGCTGCGAATACACCGGCGTGCTGCTCTCCACGCTGCTGGAGATGTGCGGGTACGACAAGAAGAATGGCAAATACGTGCTGGCCGAAGGCGCGGACGGCTCTTCGATGACGCGCACCATCGACATTGAGCGCGCCATGGACGACTGCATCGTTGCCTGGGCCATGAACGGCGAAATGCTGCGCCCGGAGAACGGCTACCCGTTGCGCCTGGTGGTGCCCGGCGTGCAGGGCGTGAGCTGGGTCAAATACCTGCGCCGACTGGAAGTGGGCGACCAGAAGTGGGCCACCAAGGACGAGTCGGTCCACTACATCGACCACATGCCCGATGGAACGCACCGCCAGTACACCGGCATCCAGGAATGCAAGAGCGTGATCACCACGCCCTCGGGCAGCCAGACGCTGCTGGACAAGGGTTACTACAACGTCACCGGCCTGGCGTGGTCGGGTCGTGGCGCCATCAAGCGGGTGGACGTGAGCGTGGACGGCGGGCGCAGCTGGCGCACGGCGCGCCTCGAAGGCCCGGTGCTGCCCAAGGCGCTCACGCGCTTCAACATCGACTGGGTGTGGGACGGCAAGCCCGCCGTGCTGCAGAGTCGCGCCATCGACAGCACGGGTTACGTGCAACCCAAGATCAACCAGCTGCGCGCCGTGCGTGGCACGCGCTCGATCTACCACCAGAACGCCATCCAGTCGTGGCGGGTCGCTGAAAACGGCGAAGTCTCCAACGTGCAAGTCTATTGAAGCGCCCCATGAGAACCCTGATCCTGTTGGCCGCTGCCTTCGTCACCGCTCCGGCCTTTGCACAAACCCAGCCCTGGCACGAGATTGGTCGCGACGCGACCAAGGCCGAAGTCAAAGCCTGGGACATCGACGTGCGTCCCGACTTCAAAGGCCTGCCCAAGGGCTCGGGCACGGTGTCGCGGGGCGAGACCGTGTGGGAGGCGCAGTGCGCGTCCTGCCACGGCAGCTTCGGCGAATCGAACGAGGTGTTCACGCCCATCGTCGGCGGCACCACCAAGGCCGACATCGAACGCGGCCGTGTGAAGAACCTGGAGCCAGGCAGCACCTTCCCGCAGAAGACCACCATGATGAAGGTGGCCACGCTCTCCACGCTGTGGGACTACATCAACCGCGCCATGCCCTGGAACGCGCCCAAGTCGCTCACGGCCGACGAGGTCTACAGCGTGACCGCTTACATCCTGAGCCTGGCCGATGTGGTGCCGGCGGACTTCACGCTGAGCGACCAGAACATCGCCGAGGTGCAAAAGCGCATGCCCAACCGCAACGGCATGGTGTTCCACGAGCCGCTGTGGAAGGTGGACGGCAAGGGCGACGTGAAGAACGTGGCCTGCATGAAAGACTGCCCGGTGGAGTCGACCATCCGCTCCTCGCTGCCCGATTTCGCGCGCGATGCGCACGGCAACATCCAGGAGCAGAACCGCGTCATCGGCCCGGTGCGCGGGGCCGACACCACCAAGCCGCCACCGACTGCACCCGTGGGCAGCGCGCCGCCGCCCACGGTGGTTGTCGCGGCGGCCAAGCCCGCTGCCGGCGCGCCCGACACCAAGGCCCTGCTGGCCGCCAACAGCTGCACCGCCTGCCACGGCATGACGAACAAGATCGTCGGCCCCGGGTTCAATGAGATCGCCGCCAAGCACAAGGGCAAGGCCGATCTTGAGGCGTACCTGCTGGGCCGTATCCGCGAAGGCGGATCGGGCGTGTACGGCGCGGTGCCGATGCCGCCGCAACCCCAGCTCAGCGACGCGGACGCCCGCTCCATCGCCCGCTGGATTGCCAGTGGCGCGAAGTAACACGGAAGACTGTGGCGCGCATGCCGCAGTGGCCCGAGGCGCATCGGCGCCTCAAGCCACAATGTTTTTAAATATGCGCATTTACTCGTAAACCCCATTTCCCCTCAAAAAAGGAGACCGTACCCTATGCCCATGAAACCGATCCTGTTGTGCCTGGCCGCTGCTGGAGCGCTGCTGAGCGCAGGCGCCCACGCCCAGGATGCCGCTGCCGCCAAAGCCCTGGCCGCCAAGAGCGCCTGCATGGCCTGCCACGCGGTGGACAAGAAATTGGTCGGCCCCGCATTCAAGGACGTGGCCGCCAAGCACAAGGGCCAGGCGGGTGCGCTGGCGGCGGTGGCCGCGCGCATCAAGTCCGGCGGTTCGGGCACCTACGGTCCCGTGCCCATGCCGCCGCAGCCCACGCTGAAAGACGACGAACTCACCCTGCTCGCAAGCTGGGTCCTCGCCGGTGCGCCCGACAAGTGAGCGCACGCCCAGTAAACTTCGCACCGTTTTGATTCATATCCCTCAGGAGTTCCCCATGAACCACACCCGCCGAGCCACCCTCAAGACCACTGGAGCGTTCGCCACGCTGGTGTCGCTGGGCATCATCACCCAAAGCCAGGCACAGGCCGCCGTGGACCGCGCCGGCTTCGAAGTGAAGACGCTGGCCGACGCGCTCAAGGCCGTGGGCGGTACGCCCGCCAACAGCGACCAGGTGACCGTGGTCGCGCCGGACATCGCCGAGAACGGTGCCGTGGTGCCGGTGGGCGCTTCCAGCAAGCTGCCCAACACCACCGAGATCTACCTGATCGTCGAGAAAAACCCGATGCCCTTGTCCTGCGGTTTCATCATTCCCGCGGGCACCGCGCCGGAGGTGCAGACGCGCCTGAAGATGGGTCAGAGCAGCAACGTGATCGCCATCGCCAAGGCCGATGGCAAGCTGTACTCGGCCACCAAGGAAACCAAGGTCACGCTGGGCGGTTGCGGCGGCTGATCGCCCCGAGTCCAACGCCCTTCCACGCCCAACGCTCACAGAATTTCAGGAGTCCAACATGGCCGATCCGATGCGCATCCGCGCCGCCCTCGCCGGTGACGAAACCACCGTCCGCATTCTCATGTCCCACGTCATGGAGCCCGGCACGCGCCGCGACGCTGCAGGCGCGCTCATTCCCGCCCACTTCATCAAGGACGTGCAAGCCACGCACAACGGCAAGGTCGTGCTGAGCGCGCTGTTCACCGGCTCTGTGGCGCAGAACCCCTTTCTGTCGTTCAAGTTCAAGGGCGCCGCCAAGGGCGACAAAGTGGTCGTGAAGTGGACCGACACGAAGAACGACACGCGTACGGATGAGGCTGTAATAGCTTGACCCACCCCCGCCGCGCTGCGCGCGACCCCCTCCAGGGGGGCGTCGCTGGCGGCCCGGCGAAGCCGGTTCCGCGGCGGCCTGGATTTGAGGTGTGTCGCGGCGACGGTGCCGTGGTGATTCGGTTTTTTTGATAACAAGAGGAGCTCCCCCATGAAACTTTTCCCCTCCGTCGCCGCGCTGGCGTTCACGGCCTTGGCGCTGGGCACGGCCCATGCGCAGGACGCCACCGCCGAAGGCATCGCCAAGTACCGCGAGATGCTGCAGGACGGCAACCCCGCCGAGCTGTTCGAGATGAAGGGGGAAGAGCTCTGGAAACAGAAACGCGGCCCCAAGAACGTGTCGCTCGAACAGTGCGACCTCGGCAAGGGCCCGGGCGTGATCAAAGGCGTCTTCGTGGAAATGCCGCGCTTCTTCAAGGACACCGGCCGCGTGCAGGATCTGGAGACGCGTCTCATCACCTGCATGGAAACGCTGCAAGGCTTCAACGCCGCCGAGATCGCCAAGACGCCGTTTGGCCGTGGCGAAATGGCCAACGTGACGGCGCTGGCAACCTACGTGGCCACGGCCTCCAAAGGCATGCGCTTCAACCTGCCGCAATCGCATGCGCAGGAAAAACTGATGTACGAAGCCGGCAAGCGCATCTTCTTCACGCGCGGCGGCACGCACGACTTCTCGTGCGCCTCGTGCCACGGCGAGAGCGACAAGCGCATCCGACTGCAAGACCTGCCCAACCTCACCAAGAACCCGGGCGACGGCATCGGCTTTGCCGCGTGGCCCGCCTACCGCGTGTCCAACGCGCAGATGTGGGGCATGCAACTGCGCCTGAACGACTGTTTCCGCCAGCAGCGCTTTCCCGAACCCAAGTTCGGCAGCGACGCCACCATTGCACTCGGCGTCTACATGGGCGTGAACGCCAAGACCGCCGAGTCCATCGTGCCCGCCATCAAGCGCTGAACCGGAGACCACGAACATGAACAAGAACATCACCTTCGTCCTGCTGCCCGTGGCAGCGCTTGCGCTCTCCGCCTGCACCGTGTCGCCATCGTCCGCCGACTACGACAAGGCCACGGCCGACATCCTCAAGAATTCCTTCCAGGACCGCGGCATCGCCAAGGTGGACCGCCTTGTGCAGGACGATGCCAACCGCGAATGCGCGGCCGCCGACGTGGCCGGCAAACCCATCGACCCGGCCGTGGCCAAGGCCATCGAAGCGGCCAACATGAAGACCGTGAAGTGGCCGAGCGACGGCAAGTTCATCGGCGACTGGAAAGCCGGCGAGGCCATCGCGCAAAGCGGCCGTGGCATGACCTGGACCGACACCGCGACCACGGTCAACGGCGGCAACTGCTACAACTGCCACCAGATCAGCAAGGAAGAGATCTCCTTCGGCACACTCGGCCCCAGCCTCTACAACTACGGCAAGCTGCGCGGCGTGACCGACCCCAACAGCCCGGCGGGCAAGGCCATCGTGGAGTACACCTGGGGCAAGCTGTGGAACTCGCGCGCCTACAACGCGTGCTCGCAGATGCCGCGCGTGGGCCAACACGCCATCCTCAACGAGAAGCAGCTCAAGGACGTGATGGCGCTGTTGCTCGACCCGGCTTCTCCGGTCAATAAATAACAGCACCGAGCCCCGGTTTTCGCCAATGCGGCGGCCGGGGCTTTTGTTCAAAAAAATTTCGCGCAAATATCAGCGATCAATTATTGAAAGACAGGGACGAGACATGAGCTTCAGCCGCCGTGAATTCATGCAGGTGCTGGCCGTGGCGAGCGCCACCGGCATGGCCTTGAACCACCGCGACGTGTTGGCCGCCGCGCCCGGTGCGGGCGAGCGCCTGTACGACGTGCCCAAGTTCGGCAACGTGAGCTTCCTGCACTTCACCGATTGCCACGCGCAGCTGCAGCCGATTTACTTCCGCGAGCCCAGCGTGAACCTGGGCGTGGCCGATGCCGTGGGCAAGCCACCACACATCGTGGGCGAGAAGCTGCTGCGGCACTTCGGCATCAAACCCGGCACCGCGCAGGCGCACGCGTTCTCGTCCCTCAACTTCAGCCAGGCCGCGAAGACCTACGGCAAAGTCGGCGGCTTCGCGCACATGGCCACGCTGATCCAGCAGCTCAAGGCCAGCCGTCCGCACGCGCTGCTGCTCGATGGCGGCGACACCTGGCAGGGTTCGGCCACCTCGTTGTGGACCAACGCGCAGGACATGGTGGACGCCTGCAAGCTGCTCGGCGTGAACATGATGACGCCGCACTGGGAGTTCACCTTCGGCGCCCAGCGCGTGAAGGAGATCGTGGAGAAGGATCTCAACGGCCATATCGAATTCCTGGCGCAGAACGTCAAGACCACGGACTTCGAGGACCTGGTGTTCAAGCCCTACGCGCTGCGCGAGATGAATGGCGTGCAGGTTGCGGTGATCGGCCAGGCCTTCCCCTACACCCCCATCGCCAACCCGCGCTACATGGTGCCCGACTGGACCTTCGGCATCCAGGACGAGCACATGCAGAAGATGGTCGACGAAGCGCGCGGCAAGGGCGCGCAGGTCGTGGTGGTGCTCTCGCACAACGGCATGGACGTGGACATCAAGATGGCCTCGCGCGTGCGCGGCATCGACGCCATCCTGGGCGGCCACACGCACGACGGCATGCCCGCGCCCACCATCGTGAAGAACGGTGGCGGCCAGACGCTGGTGACCAACGCCGGCTCCAACAGCAAGTTCCTCGGCGTGCTCGATTTCGACGTGCGCGGCGGCAAGGTGCAGGACTTTCGCTACAAGCTGCTGCCCATCTTCTCCAACCTGCTGGCGGCCGACGCAGCGATGCAGGCGCACATCGACAAGGTGCGCGCGCCCTACAAGGACAAGCTGGAAGAAAAACTCGCCATCACCGAAGACCTGCTGTACCGCCGGGGCAACTTCAACGGCTCGTGGGACCAGCTCATCTGCGACGCGCTGATGCAGAACAAGGGGGCCGACATGGCGTTCTCGCCCGGCGTGCGCTGGGGCACCTCGCTGCTGCCGGGCGACACCATCACCTACGAACGCATGATGGACCAGATGGCCATGACCTACCCGGCCACCACGCTCAACACCTTCACCGGCGAGCAGATCAAGACCATTCTGGAAGACGTGGCCGACAACATCTTCAACCCCGACCCCTACTACCAGCAGGGCGGCGACATGGTGCGCGTGGGGGGCATGCAGTACACCGTGGCGCCCAAGGCGGCCATGGGCCAGCGCATCAACAACATGACGCTTAAAGGCAAGCCGATCGAAGCCGGCAAGACCTACAAGGTCGCGGGCTGGGCCTCGGTGCAGGAAGGTGCCACGGGTGAGCCGATCTGGGATGTGGTCTCGGGTTACCTGCGTGAGAAGAAGGTGATCAAGGGCGTGAAGATCAACACGCCGCGCATCGTGGGCATGGAAGGCAACCCCGGCATGGCCTGATGCCCATGGCAAAAAGCCCCACCGGCCGCGAAGACCGATGGGGCACAAAAACCTTGGAGAAGGTCAGGAAGTAACAAACGCGAGATAACGGCGACCGTGTGTCAGAACGGTCGCCGGATCCAAAGATCAGAAGTCGTGGCGCACGCCGAAGGAGTACATGCGGCGATCGGTGATCGTCACGCCAGCGCCGTTCTCCACGTCGCCATCCAGGTACGCACCGTACAGGCGGGTGCGCTTGGACAGGGCGTAGGTTGCGCCCAGGCCGAAGGCCGAGCCCTTGGCCGTGGTCACGCCAGCGGCTTCGGACTTGCTGCGCGCATAGCCCACCGACACCTCGAACGCGCCCAGCGGCACGTTCACACCCACCGACAGTTCGTTGTCGCGCAGGTTGGCGCCGTTCTCGGCGCGGTTGAAGCCGGCCGAGACGCGGGCCACGCCGAAGTTGTAGGCGCCTGAGATCGCGGTGTATTCGCGGTCGGTGGCTGGAGCGGACTCGTGCTTCTGCTCCTGGCGGCCCACGCCCACGTCCAGGTTGCCGGCGCGGTAGCGCAGGTTGTAGGACAGCACGTCGCGCTTGATCGGCGAAGCCTGTTCGTCCAGGCCGTAGCCCACGCCGAAGCTGAAGCCGGCGAAGGAGGGCGACTCGTAGCGGATCTGGTTGCTGGCGCGGCTGGAGTAGTCGGGTACGCCGGCGGTGTACGCGATCTTCGTGGGCGTGAATTCCGAGTCCCACAGGTTGCTGCTCACCGCGAGGTCACGGATGTCGTCGAACGAGGTGTCAGAACGGCCGATCTTGACCGCGCCGAAACCGCCGCTCAGACCCACCCAAGACTGGCGATCGAACGCGCTGCCGGCGTTCTGGGTGCCGTCGCTGCTGTCAAAGCCTTGTTCCAGGTTGAAGTTGGCCTTGAGGCCACCACCCAGGTCTTCGCTGCCACGCAAGCCCCAGCGGGTGGAGGACAGGTTGCCGCTGAACATCTGCGTGTTGCTCACGCCGTTGACCTTGTTGGAGCCGATCGAGGTATCGATGCGGCCATACAGCGTGACGTTGGACTGGGCCATCGCGGCGCCGGTGGATGCCAGAACGGCGAGAGCGATGAGGCTCTTCTTCATGTGAATGCTCCGATGAAATGGTCTTAGGACTTGTGGTGAGTCCAGTGCTTCTTGCACCATGCAGGAAGTCCGGTTGATTTCATCGAACCACGGCGACAAGTCTGTGACACACAGCCGATGCAATGGGGTTATCACCGAGATACAACACATGGCGCAGCTGCCCGCAAGGTCTGTCATCACCGTGCCACGAAAGTCTGTGTCAGATACAGTGCCAGCAGCGCACAACGAAGAAACGCCACACCATGAAACACGATGCGATCGTTCTCGGCGCCGGCATGGTCGGCGTCTGTTGCGCGTTGCACCTGCAGGCCAGAGGCTTGTCGGTGGCGTTGGTGGACCGGCGTGCGCCCGGCATGGAAACCTCGTACGGCAACGCCGGCATCATCCAGCGCGAAGCCATTGCGCCCTACGCCCTGGACCGCGACCTGGGCTTCCTGCTCTCGGGCATGACCAACCGGCGCACCGACGTGCGCTACCACCTGGGCGATGCCGCCCGGCTCCTGGGCCCGCTGTGGTCCTACTACCAGAACTCCGCGCCCGAGGCGTACCAGAAGATTGCCGCCGAGTACGAGACCCTCATTGCGTGCTCGCTCGAAACCCATGAGCAACTCATGCACGACGCTAACGCCCGTCACCTCGTGGCCAGGCGCGGCTATCTCACGCTCTACCGCTCCGAGCGCGATCTGCACGAGCTGTTCAAGGTGGCCGATGAACGCGCGCGCCAGGGTGTGAACCACGTCAAGCTCAGTGGTGTCGATGTGGCGCAGGCCGAGCCCTCGCTCGTGGGCAGGTTCGCGGGCGCGGTGCGCTGGACCGATCCCCTGGCCATCCGCAGCCCCGGCGATCTGGTGCAGGCGTATGCGCGCCTGTTCGCGCAGCGGCGCGGCACGCTGCACCTGGGCGACGCGATCGCGTTGCGCCAGACGGATGCAGGCCATTGGCAGGTGGACGCGGCGGACGATGTGCTGCAAGCGCCGCAAGTGGTGGTGGCGCTCGGCCCCTGGACCACCGACCTGACCCAGCGCTACGGCTACACCGTGCCCATGATCCCCAAGCGCGGCTACCACGTGCACTACGCGCCGCAGCCGCTCAAGCCGCTCAACAGCACCGTGATCGATGGCGACCATGGCTTCGTGGTGGCCCCCATGAAAGACGGCCTGCGCTTGACCACCGGCGCCGAACTCGCCATGCCCGACGCCCCGCGCACACCCGGGCAGATCGAGGCGGCCGAGAAGATCGCCCGGCGCGTCTATCCGCTGGGGCAGCGTGTGGAGCGGGAGCCCTGGATGGGCACGCGCCCCTGCATGCCCGACATGAAGCCGGTGTTCGGGGCGGTGCCCGGTGTGCCGGGCATGTGGTGCGCCTTCGGCCATGGCCACCAGGGCTTCACGCTCGGCCCCATCACCGGCGAGCTGCTGGCGGCGATGGTGGCGGGCGCACCACCCCGGGTGGATGTGCAGCCCTTTTCGCCGGCGCGGTTTGCGGCGTAGCCCGCCGGCTGCCTTGCACCAGACGTGCGCTCACCTCTTCGATGGCGCGCATGAACTGCTGTGCCGCCGGGGACAGCGCGGCCCCGCGCCGCCAGGTGAGGCCAATGGGCCGCAGCAGGTGGGGCAGTTCGAGGGGCAGCACGCTCAGCAAACCGAGTTCGCGGTAGTGCAGGGCGGCGATGCGCGAGAGCAGGCCGATGGCGTCGGTCGATTGCAGGTAAGCCAGGATCACATGGGTCGACAGCGTCTCCACCGTGTTGCTCGGCATGCCCACGCCGTGCTGGTGGAACGCAACCTCCAGCGGTTCGCGCGGCAGTGAGCCGACCGGGGGCAGGATCCAGGCGAAGTCCGCCAGCGTGGACCAGTCCAGGCGCCGCTTGCGCGCCAGCGGATGACCAGGGCGCACCACGAGCGCGCTGGCGCCGTCGAACAGGGGCTTTTCCGACAAGCCGTCGTCGACCAGGGCTTCGCTGCGCAGGCGGCCGACGATGAAGTCCAGGCCGCCGCGCCGCAGCGCGGGCAGCAGCACGTCCATCGGCCCTTCGTGCAGGGCCACCGTGGTGGTGGGCGCCTGCTGCTTGAGCAGGTTCAGCGCTTGCGGGACCAGCGCCGGTGTCATGGCCGGTAACGCGCCCACGCTGCAACGGCCCGATGCACCGGAGATGAGTGCACGCATTTCGTCGCGCGTCTGCGCCAGTCCGCTGAGCATGCTGCGCGCCTGGCGGATCATGCATTCGCCATAGACCGTGGGGTGCACGCCGCGCGCGGTGCGCTCGAACAGGCGCACGCCCAGGCCGCGCTCCAGCTCGCCCAGCGTGAGCGACACCGCGGGTTGCGAGACGTGCAGGCTCAAGGCCACCTTGCCGAGGTTGCGCATCTCGTCCAGCGCCACCAGCAGTTGCAGGTGGCGCGGCTTGAGTTGCGCGCGGAAGAAGCGGTCGATTTCGGACATGGAGCGCCCCCGTTGTCATAAGGATATGCTGATGTTAAGGGCGAATTTTCTGTCTTGTTTGCTTATGGTGTCCATCGCATGATGGCGGCACGGATTCACACCGATCCACCCTTTCACGGAGACAAGGACGCGCCCCCATGGCACAGGACATCACCGACATCCACCCGCACGTGATCAGCGACGATCCCGCGCGCCACCCGCTCGCACCGCTCACGGGCGAGCAGTCCACCTGGTCGCGCGAACGCCCCGCGACCTATCCACAACTGCTGCGTGCCATGGACGAAGCGGGCATTGCACGCGCCGTGCTGGTGCAGGCATCCACCTGCTACGGCCACGACAACCGCTACGTGGCCGAAGCCGTGGCCGCGCACCCCGACCGCTTTCGCGGCGTGTTCTCGGTGGACATGCTCGCGCCCGACGCGGCGCAGAACATCGCGCGCTGGGTGGACGCCGGCCTGGAAGGTTTGCGCGTGTTCATTGCCGGCCACACCACCAGCCACGACGGCGCGCGCCTGGACGACCCGCGTGCCTTCCCCGCCTGGGAATACGCCGTTTCGCGCGGCTTGCCGGTGGCGGTGCAACTGCGCGCCCACGGCTTGCCGCAGCTGGTGGCCCTGCTGGAGCGCTTCCCCCAGGCCCGCGTGGTGCTGGACCATTTCGCGCGCCCCGAACTGGACGATGGCGCGCCGTACGCGAAGGCCCAGGCGCTGTTCGACCTGGCGCGCTTTTCGAACCTGTTCTTCAAATACACGACGCACAACGTGCGCGAGTCGGCCGCCGGTGCTTCCACGCCGCAGGCTTTTCTGCGCCGCGCGGTGGACGCCTTCGGTGCCGAGCGCATTGCCTGGGGCTCCAACTTCCCGGCCTCCGCGGGTTCCCTGCCTTCCCTGCTCCGTGACGCGCGCCAGGCTGCGGCGCAACTCGCGCCGGCCGAGCAGGCGGCGATCTTCGGCGGCACGGCGCAGCGCCTGTACACCTCGCTCGCGCGCACCGGGGCCGCGGAAAGCGTGTCGTGATGCTCCGCCTTCCCACCCTTCTGGGCGACTACCCAGGCACGCGCGCGGTGCGCAGCCAGTTGGTGACCTCGCCCTTGTTCGAGCTCGACATCTGCGACGCCAAGGTCTCCAACCGCGTGTTCCCACGCGTGGTCAACACGCGCGAGTTCGCGGTCGCCGAACTCGCGCTGATCACCTTCTTCCAGGCGCGCGCGGCCGGCCGTCCGCTGGTGCTCATGCCCGCCGTCATCGGCGCCGGGCGGCACCAGCACCAGTGCCTGGTCTACAACGCCGAACGCAGCGGCCCGATCACGCCGCAGAGCCTGGCGGGCAAGCGCGTGGGCATCCGCTCCATCGGCCAGACCACCGTGGCCTGGGTGCGCGGCATCCTGCAGAACGACCATGGCGTGGACCTGGAGAGCGTGCGCTGGGTGAGCTTCGAGAACGCACACCTCAACGGCTTCACCGACCCGCCGGGGGTGGAACGCGCGCAGGGCGACAAGCCCTTGCTGGACCGCCTGTACGACGGCGAACTGGACGCGGCCATCATCGGCACCGGCCTGCCCGACGATCCGCGCCTGCAGCCCGTGATACCGCAGCCGCTGCAGGCCGCGCGCGAGTGGTCGCGCCGGCATGGCGCGGTGTCCATCAACCACATGGTCGCGCTGGATGCGGACCTCGCACGCGAGCGGCCCGACGTGGTGCGCGAAGTCTGGCGCCTGCTGTGCGAAGGCAAGCGCATCGCGGCCGAACCGCGTGTCGATGGTTTCGATCTCACGCCCTTCGGGCTCGAAGCCAACCGCGCCTCGCTCGCCATGCTGTTGAAGTACGCGCAACAGCAGAACCTGCTCGCCCGACCGCTGTCGGTCGACGACCTCTTTGACGACACCACCCGCGCGCTCGAAGCCGCGGCCTTGTAAACGAACCCAGGAGACACGCACATGAACAAGCGCAACTTCATCACCCTCTCGCTGGCCGTCGCGGCCAGCGTCCTGTCCAGCGCCGCTATCGCGCAGGCCAACGTCTCGCGCATCGTCGTGCCGTTCGCGGCCGGCGGCGCGCGCGAGACCCTGGCACGCACCTTCTACACCGAGCTGGGCACCGAACTCGGGCGCACCTTCATCGTGGAGAGCAAGGGCGGCGCGGGCGGTGCGATTGGCACCACCTACGTGGCGCGCGCCGAGCCCGATGGCCGCACGCTGCTCATGGCTGCCTCCAGCCATTTCGTGACCGCGCAGATTGCCGCCAAACCCGCCTACGAGCCGGTGCAGGACTTCGTGCCGGTGGCCAACATCGGCACGCAGAGCTACGTGCTCATGATCAGCGCGGCCTTGCCGGCGAAGAACCTCAAGGAATTCGTGGCGCTGGCCAAATCCAAGCCGGGCGAATTCAACTACGGCTCGGCCGGCATCGGCAGCTCCACCCACCTGGCGATGGCTTATCTGACCAACGTGGCTGGCGTGGACGTGGTGCACGTGCCGTTCAAGTCGACCCAGGAAGCCGCCAACGAGGTCAGTGCCGGTCGGATCCAGGCGGTGATCGTGCCCAATGCCGGCATTGGCCCCTACGTACAGGACCCGAAACTGCGCATCATCGGCGTGACCGCGACCAAGCGCGCGCCGCTGCTGCCCAACGTGCCCACGATCGCCGAAGCCGGCCTGCCGTCCTACGCCTTCGAATCGTGGTTCGGTCTGCTCGCGCCGGCCAAGACGCCCAAGGCCGAGGTGGAGAAGATCAACGCGGCGGTGAACAAGGTGCTGGCGCTGGACGTGGTCAAGCAGCGCCTGGCCACACAAGGCGTGCAGACCGATGCGATGTCCACGGCCGAGTTCGGCAAGGTCTTCATTGCCGATCGCGAGTTGATGGCCCGTGTCGTGAAGAGTTCGGGGATGAAAGCGGAGTGAAGGTGTCGCCCGGGCCTCGGCGTTGCCGATAGAGCCCAACAAAAAGCCCGCCATGAACTGCATGGCGGGCTTTTTGCATGGTTGTGCGCGGTGTCGCGCTGTGCCACGACGCGGGTTCTACATCACCAGCGTGTGGATGTTCCTGCTCGGTGTCGCCTTGCTGGCGCTCCAGACCAAATTCGTGGTGTTGGTCGGTATCGTGCGGACGATTTTTGTGACTCACACATTTGCCCATCGTGGTCTTTCGTGAGGTTCGCCACCGCGAGCTGGGTGGTGGGGTTGTCAGAGACCCAGAAGTTTTGTGGTCCGGAACGGGCCATTGACGGCAAATGATCTGTGACGGCCCACGCGCGCGGCATTATCTCGTGGTGCGCAATAGTCAGTTGACGGGCGCAGCGTTGCGCGCGGCAGCCCACGATATAAGAATCGCCTTCACAAAACCAGCAACCATCCGAAGGATATTAGGAGACATCATGCAGTTCAAAACGCCAGCAGCATTCAGTGTGGTCGTCGGTGTATGTGTGGCGGTGGCGGCATGGGCGTGCGCTCCCGCCTTCGGCCAGAGCTACCCCGACCGTCCGATCAAGTACATCGTTCCGTGGACCGCCGGTGGCTCGGCGGACGCCGCGGGTCGCATCCTGGCGCAGCAGCTCGGCGAGCGGCTGCACCAGACCATCGTTGTGGACAACCGGCCCGGCGCCAATGGCCGTCTCGGTGCGGACCTGGCCGCCAAAGCGCCGGCGGATGGCTACACACTGGTACTGGCCGGTGCGGAGACGCATGCCATCAACCCGGCGCTGTATTCGACGTTGCCTTACAACCCGGTTCGCGACTTCGCGATGGTCGCGCCCTATGCGATCAACCCATTCGCCGTGGTGGCCCGGGCAAACATCAACGCCGCCAACATGCGTGAGCTCGTCGCCGCCGCGAAAGCAGCACCGGGCAAGTTGACGGCGGCGAGCTGGGGCGTGGGCAGTACGTCGCATCTGGCGTTGGAGGTCATCAAGTCACAGGCTGGTATCGACGTGCTGCACGTACCCTTTCAAGGTGAGGCGCCTGCGGTGTCCGCGCTCATGGGTGGGCACGTGGACCTGATGGTGTTGCCCGCGATCCGCGCCGAGATTTTGCGCAAGGAAGGTAAGGTGAAGGTGCTCGGCGTGACGACCAAGGAACGTGTGAGCTTCATCGCGGATGTGCCCACGCTCAACGAACAGGGTTACAACGTCAACGTGGTCAACTGGATCGGCGTCGGCGTGCCAGCGAAAACTTCTCCCGAGATCGTGCAGAGGCTCTCGGTGGAGATCGTGGCGCTCCTGCAGAAACCAAGCTTTGGCGAGGCGCTGCTCCAGCTTGGATTGTTTCCCCATCCCGCCATGACGCCATCGCAGTTCCAGAAGTTCATGGAGGACGAGGTGCAGCGCTGGGGCGGGTTGATCAAGTCGGCGAAAGTTCCGACGGAATAGCCCACGGCGCACAGGCCTTCGCGCCTTTCACGCTGCGTGCGTTCTGCGCGCGGTTCCAACCATTCATCCTGTTCTTGAGGCGCCCGCGGCAGTGCGGCGTCCAGGGGAAAGCTTTGCCATGAATCTCAGTGAAGAAGTCATCTTGATCACCGGTGCTGCACAAGGCCTCGGTGAAGCCATGGCGATAGCCTGCGCGCGGGCCGGTGCGGCGGTCGTCGTTGCCGACATCAACGAGGAGGGCGCGCGAAAAGTAGTTGCCGACATCCAGCGGGGCGGTGGCCGCGCACTTGCGCTGTCCTTGGATGTGGCCAACGCCGATAGCGTCAATGCCTCCGTGGCGGCAGCTTCCGAAGAGTTCGGCTTCGTCTCGGTGCTGGTCAACAACGCGATGTTTGCGCGTTACGGACCGATCGAAGAGATCGAGGCCGAAGTGGTCGACCGCATGCTCGCGGTAGGTCTCAAGGGCATTCTGCTCATGTGCCAGGCAGTGGTTCCGGGCATGCGCCGCCGCAAGCATGGCGTGATCCTCAACCTCTCGTCCGTGGTGAGTCTGGCGGGCGTGGCCTACAGCAGTGCCTATGCCGCGCTCAAGGGTGGTACCGACGCGCTCACCCGTGCGCTGGCCTCTGAATTGGGCAGCGATGGTATCCGCGTTAATTCCATCGCGCCCAGTGCGATCCCCTCCGAGATGTCGAGGCGGACGATGGACGCATCCGGGTGGGAAGAGCGGAGGCGGCGCACGCCCATGGCTGTGATCGGCACGCCTGAAAACGTGTCCGATGCCGTCATGTTTCTCGCGAGCAGCCAAGGGAAGTTCATCAGTGGCGTGACGCTGCCTGTCGATGGAGGGTTTTCCATGGCGGCCTTGATCCCCGGCGTGGACTTGGCCACGGTGCAGCGTTCGCGCAGGTGAGGCCGAGCGTGACCCATCCGACAGCTCGCAACCTGAGGACCCAAGACGTGAACCTACAAGGTGTATTGAAACAGCTGATCACTGCCCCCGGCCTTCTGGTGGTGCCCGGCGCCTATGACGCGATTGGTGTGCGCCTGATCGAACAGGCGGGCTTCTCTGCGGCGTACATGACCGGCGCAGGCACCTCGCTTGCACGGGGGTATCCCGACCTCGGTCTTCTGACCATGAGCGAGATGGTGGAAAACGCAGCGGGCATGGTGCGTTCGGCCTCGGTGCCGCTGATCGCCGACGCCGACACAGGCTTTGGAAACGAGCTCAACGTGACGCGCACGGTGAGAGAGTACGAAGAGCGCGGGGTCGCCGCGATCCACCTGGAAGACCAGGTCATGCCCAAGCGATGCGGCCATACCGAGGGCAAGGAGGTGGTTTCTCGGCAGGAGTTCATCGCCAAGATCCGCGCCGCTGTGGCGGCTCGGCGCAGCGCCGACTTCTTGTTGATTGCGCGTACGGATGCCCGTGCGGTGCTCGGCTTCGATGAGGCGGTGTGGCGCGCGAACGCCGCGCTCGACGCGGGTGCTGACATGGCCTTTGTGGAAGCACCGCAGTCGGTAGAAGAGGCCGCCCGCGTCCCTGGGAAAGTGCATGGGCCTTGCCTGATCAACATCGTGCCTGGCGGCAAGACGCCGGTGTCGGATCTGCACGATGCGGAATCGATGGGCTACAAGCTGGCGATCCTGCCCGGCTTCATGCTGATGACAACGATCGACGCGGCCGACGCGGCGCTTGCGTCGCTGCAGGCTTCGATGTGCCTGGCGCCCGCCCGCATGAGCATTGGCGACTTGTTCAGGCGCTTCGATGCCGACCGCTGGGATGCCCTGCGCCACCAGTTCATCGAACCGAACCGCGAGTCTGCATAGGCCACCCCATGGAAGCAAGAACCGTGATCGACAAACTGTGGGATGCCCACGTGATCAGCGACTTGGGCAATGGCTGGGCGCTGCTGCACATTGACCGGCATTTTCTCCACGAGCTGTCCGGGCCTCCGGCGTTGGCCGATGTCGAAGAACGCGGGCTCCCGTTGCACGATCCTGGCCTGGTGTTTTCGACGCCTGATCACGCCGTGTCCAGCCAACCCGGGCGCATCGCAACCACGTTTGCACTCGGCGGACGATTGCATGCCGCTCTCCAGCAGGCCAGTGCCCGCATGGGGGTGCGCATGTTCGATCTGGGTGAACCCGGACAAGGGATCGTTCATGTGATGGGGCCCGAGCTGGGTCTCGTATTGCCGGGCACGACAGTGATTTGCGGCGACAGCCATACGTGCACCAATGGCGGTCTGGGTGCGCTCGCTTTCGGCGTTGGTTCCTCGGAGAGCTCACACGCGCTCGCCACCCAGACCTTGCGGATGCAGAAGCCGAGACAAATGCGGATTCGCTGCGAAGGCGCGCTCCGGTCAGGCGTCACCGCCAAGGACCTGGTGCTGCATATCATCGGCCAGCTGGGGACCGCCGCTGGGGTGGGCTCGGTGATCGAATTCTGCGGGCCGGCGGTCGAGACCCTGGACGTGGAAGCCCGCCTCACGTTGTGCAACCTGTCTGTGGAACTCGGTGCCCGCTGTGGCCTCGTGGCGCCCGATGAGCGCACTTTCGCGTACGTCAAAGGCAGGCCCTTTGCGCCTCAGGGAGCGGCGCTGGAGGCCGCCATTGCCCATTGGCGCACGCTGTTCAGCGACGAAGGCGCGGTGTTCGATCACGAGGAATGCATCGACGCGTCTGCGGTGCGGCCAACCTTGACGTGGGGAACCAGCCCGGAGCACGCGGTTGCGGTCGATGGCCTGGTGCCCGATCCCAACAGCATTACCGACGCTTCGCAAAAGGCCGCTTATTCGGCTGCCATCGCGTACATGGGGCTGACCGCCGGAAAGCCGCTTGCTGGAACACCGGTGGACTACGTGTTCATTGGCTCCTGCGCCAATGCGCGCATCTCCGATCTGCGCGCCGCCGCTGACGTCGTGCGGGGTCGCAAGGTGGCCGCGCATGTGACCGCCTGGGTCGTGCCGGGCTCCGAACTGGTCAAACGCGCGGCCGAAGCCGAGGGGCTGCACACCGTGTTTGCAGACGCTGGTTTTTCGTGGCGTGAACCGGGCTGCAGCATGTGCGTGGCGGCCAACGGCGAGCAGGTGCAAAGCGGGCGGCGCTCGGTCTCGACATCGAACCGCAACTTCGTGGGCCGTCAAGGCCCCGGCGCACGGACCCACTTGGCCAGCCCAGCCATGGCCGCTGCGGCGGCTGTGGCGGGGGTCATCATTGACGTGGCCGATCTGCCCGAGGTGAACGCATGAAGCTGCAACCTTTCACGGTCGTCACCGGCGCCGCCCCGTATCTGCCCCAGGACAACCTGGACACGGACATCATCATCCGCATCGAGCGCCTGGCCGCGTTGCCACGGCATGAGCTGGGCCCCTGCGCCTTCGAAACACTTCGGTATGTGCCAGACGGCGCCGAAAACCCCGACTTCATCCTGAACCAACCGGTGTTTCGGAACGCCCCGATCCTGTTGGCGGGCGACAACTTTGGTTGCGGCTCATCGAGAGAAGCTGCCGTGTGGGCATTGCAGGGCATCTCGCTGCGCTGCGTGATCGCCCCGAGCTTTGGCGACATCTTCTTCAGCAATTGTTTCCAGAACGGCGTGTTGCCCATTCGACTCGCAGCAGAAACGGTGCAGATGCTCGCGAGGGCGTGCGCGCAAGGCGCCCCTTTGTCGGTCGACCTGCACCGCTGCGACCTGTTGGCGCCGAGCGGACAAGCCATTGCGTTCGAGGTCGACCCGATGCGCCGCGATGGCCTGCTACACGGTCTCGACGACGTGGGCCTGACCTTGCGCCACGACGCGTCGATTTGTGCCTGGCAGCGGACCGACCGCCAGCGGCGGCCGTGGGTCTGGTCCACCGCTGGCGCAGTTCCGCCGCAATGAATTTTTTCAACCTGAGTCCTTCATTGAGTTCCAACATGCAACCGACGACATCGACTTCAACCGCCGCCACCGATCCACAGGGCCCCACCGGCGTGCTGTGCAACTGGCTAGCCGCGTTCAGCCTGCAGCAAGCGCCGCAACAAGCTCGAGACCGCGCCAAGGCACTTACGCTGGACGGCATTGGTTGCGCCATCGTGGGTGCGAAACTGCCCTGGTCGAACACGGCGGCCGAGATCGTGCAGAAGTTCGAAGGCGCGGGAGACCGCACCATCGTCGGCTGGGGCGCCCGCACGAGCGCACCGGGGGCAGCGCTCTTGAACGGCACCTTCATTCAGGGCTTCGAGCTGGACGACTTCCATGCGAAGGCTCCGCTGCATAGCGCGTCGCTGGTGCTGCCGGCGCTGTGGGCTGCGTCGGAGGGCGCCGAGAAGGTGAGCGGCCGTCAGTTCCTCGAGGCCGCGATCGCAGGTTACGAAGTGGGGCCGCGCGTGGGCAAGGCACTGGGTGGCATTGCGATGCTGTCGCGCGGCTGGCACTCTGGTGCCGTGTTCGGCACATTTGCCGCAGCGGCGGCCGTGGGCAAACTGATGCAGCTGGACGCGGCGCGCTTTGAAGACGCACTGGGACTGGCGGGCACGCAGTCCGCCGGCCTGATGGCGGCACAGTACGAAGCAATGTGCAAGCGCATGCACCACGGGTTCTCGTCGCGCAATGGGCTCTATTCGGCCGTACTCGCGCAGGGTGGCTACACGGGCATCAAGCGCGTGTTCGAACGCGAATACGGTGGCTTTCTTGCGGTCTTCGGCGAAGGCCACAACCCCGACCCTTCTCAGGTCTGCAAGGACCTGGGCAGCTTGTGGGAGGTCGAGCACATCGTGATCAAACCCTATGCCGCGATGGGCGGCATTCATTCGCCGCTGGACGCCTTGTTCGACATCGGCCGGCAGCGCGCGCTGAAGGCGAACGAGATCGCCAGGGTAGAAGTAGATGTGTCGCACCCCATCTACCACCACGGCTGGTGGCCACCGGTTCGCCCGCTCACCTCGATCGGTGCGCAGATGAACATTGGCTACTGCATGGCGGTTGCCATCCTCGACGGTGAAGCGGTGGTCCGGCAGTTCACGCCTGCGCGCATCGAAGCCGAAGATGTGTGGAATCTGATACCCAAGGTCGAGGTGCGCAACGATCCCGAGTTTGACGAAGGCGGCGCTGAGATGCGCTTTCGCAGCCGCGTGGCCGTCACCTTCACAGATGGTGAGCGCATTGAGGTGGAACGCCATACCTCGCGCACGATCGAGGCCCGCCAGAGCATCGAGGAGGTGGCCGAGAAATACTGCAGCCTCACCGATGGTCTCATTGATCCCGAGCGGCAGCGGAAGATCCAGGAGATGGTGCTCGACATCGAGGCACTGGACGACGTGCGCGAGCTGCTGGCCCTGCTCGCGCCGCCCGTGGGCACTGCGTTCGAATGACATGCGATTGGTCAATAGCATGAACGGCTTGATGCAGGACCATCCTCTGCTCATCTCTCAATTGATTCAGTTCGCCGACCGCCACCACGGCACCACCGAGATCGTTTCACGGCGCGTGGAGGGCGACATTCACCGATATACCTGGTCCCAATGCGCCAGGCGTTCGCGCCGCGTCGGCAACGCATTGGACGCCGAGGGCCTGGAGTTTTCCGACCGTGTGGCCACACTCGCCTGGAATGGGTACCGCCACCTGGAGCTGTATTACGGCGTCTCCGCTTCAGGCCGAGTCCTGCACACCATCAATCCCCGGTTGCACGCGGATCAGATTGCCTGGATCGCCAACCACGCGGAAGACCAGATCCTGTGCTTCGATCTCAGCTTCCTCCCGCTGGTCCAGGCGGTGCATGCGAGCTGCACCAAGGTCAAAAAATGGATCGCTCTGTGCGACTCGGATGCGTTGCCTGCCGACTGCGGCATTCCGGGGTTGGTGAGCTACGAGGAATGGATCGCAGGCCATGCCGACGTTTATGCCTGGCCCGTGTTCGACGAAAACGCTGCGTCTAGCATGTGCTACACGAGCGGCACCACGGGTCATCCCAAGGCCGCGTTGTACAGCCACCGTTCCACGGTGTTGCATGCCTATGCGGCCGCGTTGCCCGATGCGATGGGGCTGTCGGCCCGTGACGCTGTGCTGCCGGTGGTGCCCATGTTCCATGTGAACGCCTGGGGCATTCCCTATTCGGCGGCGTTGGCCGGCTGCAAGTTGGTGCTGCCCGGCCCCGCGCTCGATGGGAAGTCGGTGCACGGACTGATCGAAGCCGAGGGCGTGACGTTTGCTGCGGGCGTGCCGACGGTATGGCAGATGTTGCTGGGTCACATGCAGTCGAACGGGTTGCGGTTCAAGACACTCACGCGCACCGTCATCGGAGGCTCCGCCTGCCCGCCAGCCATGATCCGCGCGTTTCAGGAGCAGTACGGCGTCGAGGTGTTGCACGCATGGGGCATGACGGAGATCAGCCCGCTGGGCACTGTGTGCGCGCTCAAGAACCGCCACGATGCCCTGGACGATGAAGCGCGGATGTCCGTTCGAACGAAGCAGGGGCGGGCTCTCTTTGGCGTAGACATGAAGATCGTTGGTGGCGACGAGAGCGAATTGCCCTGGGATGGCATAGCCGCAGGCGACCTTTTCGTCAGGGGACCTTGGGTCATCCGCGAGTACTTCAAGGCGCAGGGTGGCGATCTGTTGGTGAGGGATGCCGCCGGCAATGCCTGGTTCCCCACCGGCGATGTGGCCACCATCGATGCCGACGGCTATTTGCAAATCACCGATCGCAGCAAGGACGTGATCAAGTCCGGAGGCGAATGGATCAGTTCGATCGAGATCGAGAACATCGCGATCGCCCATCCCGGCATCGCGATGGCGGCTTGCATCGGTGTCTTTCATCCCAAGTGGGACGAGCGGCCCATCCTCGTCGCGGTGAAGAAACCAGGCGCTGCGGTCAGCCGAGACGAGTTGCTGAAGTTTTACGAAGGGAAGATTGCCAACTGGCAGACCCCGGATGATGTGCTTTTTGTGGAGACCATTCCCATCGGCGCAACCGGGAAGATGCTCAAAGCAAGCATCCGCGAACAGCTCAAGGACTACCGCATTCCGGGCTTGCAGACGCCACGATGAGCATCAGTCCTGGCAGCGCTCTTCCAGGAAGTCGATGAAGAAGCGCACCTTGGGCGCCAACTGGCGCCGGCTTGGATAGACCATCCAAAGGTCGCGCGCGTCGCACCGGTACTGGGGGAGAAGTTCGACGAGACGCCCCTCATCCAGGTCTTCCGTCAGGATGAAACGAGGGCCCCAGCCGATACCCAAACCCGCGAGCGCGGCCAGGCGCAAGGTGCTCGCGTCGTTCGACCTGAGGCTACCCTTGACGGGCACCCTCAGGTCGGAGCCGTCCTTGTCCCAGAACTGCCATTCGACTTGTTCGCCCGAGTGCGCGTAGACCAGGCAGTTGTGGTCCGCCAGATCATTGAGGGACCGAGGTGTTCCGTGGTCACGCAGGTAGTCGGGGGACGCGTAGAGCACACGGCGCAAGACCCGCAAAGAGCGCGCAACCAGCGTCTGTCCGGTGGGGCGCTGGAAATGCAGGGACAGGTCGTAACCGTTGCCGATGAGATCGACCACGTCTTCCGTGAGATTGACCTGAATGCTCATCTTGGGATAGCGCTTCAGAAAATCGGGCAGCACCGGTGCCACCTGCTTCATCCAGAACAAGGTTGTCGATGCCACGCGAAGAAGCCCTTGTGGCTCCGCGCGGCGACCTTGCACCATTTGCGTGAGCTCATCGAGCTCGTCAAAGACCCTCTGATAGCGTTCGAGGCAAAGCCGCCCAGTCTCGGTCAGGTGCACCCTGCGCGTCGTGCGCTGTAGCAACCTTTCGCCCAGGGACTCTTCGAGGTATTGGATGTGGCGCGATACGGCGGCGGCGGATAGATCAAGCCGGTCTGCGGCGCGCGCGAACGAGCCCAACTCGGACACCGTCACAAAGCTTCGTGCGCATTCGAGCAAGTTCATTGTTGCGCGCAGGGAAAGATTGACTTCACGGCGCCCATCTTACTGGCTTCAGTGCATCGTTCTACATTCATTGAACCTTCACTTGGAGCAATGAATTGATGAAAAAAGTACTTCTGGTTCTGGACATGCAGAACGATTTTGTCCACGCCGATGGACCCAGCGGCAAGTCGCCGCTCGGCGCACAGGTGGTCGCGCGAAAGGTGCTCGCGAACACGGCAAAAGCGATTCAAAAGGCCCGCGCTGCTGGCGTTCGCATTGGGTACGTGCGCGTCGGGTTTTCTCCGGATTACCGCGAATGCCCACCGGGTTCGCCTGTGTTCGGAGGTTTGCCGAAGGCAGGCATTCTGAAGCTGGGCGAATGGGGTTCGGAAGTCCATCCGGATCTGGCGCCACAGGCCGGGGACCTTCAAGTGGTGAAGCACCGTGTGAGTCCGTTTCATCAAACGAACCTCGACTTGCAGCTCAGGACCGCAGGCATCAACCACATCTATTGCTGCGGCGTGACGACGCAAGCGGTGGTGCAGGCTACCGTGCGCGAAGCACACGATAGGGACTACGAGGTCACAGTCCTGGACGATTGCTGCGCCGCCCATTCGGCGGAGGAACATGCGAACTCCATGGGAAGCATTGCGCGTTTTTGCCGGGTGACCTCCAGCGACGAGGTGCAGTTCGGCGCGAATTGAACCCCCCAACAAAAGGAGACGAAGGTATGAACGTTGATCCCATGAAAAATGAATTCGATGTGGTGGTTGTCGGCCACGGCATTGCCGGCCTCTGTGCAGCCGTGGCTGCCATGGAAGGCGGCGCAAAAGTGGCGGTGCTCGAACGAGCACCGCAAGACGAGAGCGGCGGATGCACGCGGTACACAGAAGCCTTCCTGCGCATGAAGAGCGAGGATGCGGTGTCGGACGACTTTGAAGCTCAACTGGCCGACTGCGCCAGCGGCAACCTGGACCAGAACATCGTGAGGGCACTCGACGCGGCCCCCGATCAATGGTCGGCCATCGTGCGCACCGCGCCGGTCCACGACCCGGAGTTTTTGGCGACCTTCGCCAGGGAAGCTGTCCCTGCCGTGCATTGGCTTCGCGACATGGGGGTGCGTTTCATCCCGGCCGTGACACCACAGTTGTCCACGCGCGGTGAAACAGCACTCATCGCACCCAGTGGAGGCGGCATGGCGATGATGGACGCGTTGATGGCCAAAGCGCAGGCGGGCGGTGTGGCGTTCTTCTACGAGACTGCCGCCCGAAAGTTGTTGGAGGATGCGTCGGGCTCCATCGTGGGCGTGAGCGCCATGTCCAAGGGAAACCGGCGCGTGGATTTCAGCGCTCGCGCTGTTGTGCTGGCCAGTGGCGGTTTTGAGGGCAGCGCGGAAATGTTGGCGCGGTATGTCGGTCTGGGCTCGACCAACATCCGCCCGGTGGCACTGGGGTGCCACTTCAACCGCGGCGACGGCATTCGGATGGCGCTCGACGTCGGCGCCACGCCGAGCGGCGACTACAACGCGTACCACGCCACGCCCGTCGATGAACGATCGGGTCGCTTCGAAGCCAAGATCCTTATCTTTCCGTATGGCATTGTGCTCAACAAGCAGGGCACGCGTTTCATTGACGAAGCGTCGACAGCCACCTATGACAACTACGACCGGTTGTGCTACGGCATCCAGGCGCAACGCGACGGCACAGCGTACGTGGTGGTGGACTCGAAGATCCAGGATGTGCCGGATTGGAAGAAGCTGGTCTACACAGACAAGCAACCGATCGAAGCGTCTACCCTGGAAGAGCTCGCCCGAAGAATTGACGTACCGGTGGAGACCTTGGTCAACACCGTGAATGGTTTTAACGCCGGCTGTGGTCAGGGAGAATTTGATCCGCGAAAAGGGGACCATCTCTCGACAACAGGCGTATTGCCACCAAAGTCGCACTGGGCAAGGCCCATCGATCAAGGTCCGTTCTATTGCTATCCAGTGGTGCCGTCCGGCATCATCACTTACGGAGGCATCAAGACAGACGCTGGCGCCCATGTCTTGAATACGGAAGGCGACCGCATTCCGGGGCTCTTTGCCGCAGGCGCCATGGTAGGGATCTATTACCGCAAGTACGTTGGCGGCACCTCCGTCATGCGCGGTGCCACCTTCGGCCGAATTGCGGGGATCGCTGCCGCTGCCAAGATCCACGCGGGCCTGTAGGCTTTCATCAGCCAGAAGCCCTGCAAGCAACGCCCAACAAAAAGCCCGCCATGAATTTCATGGCGGGCTTTTTAGCGTTTGTTGGTGCCGGAGAGATGAATCGAACACCCGACCTTCTCATTACGAATGAGCTGCTCTACCGACTGAGCTACACCGGCAACGCCCGCGATTATAGCGCGGTGGAAATCAGGTCGCCTGGTGGTAACGGGTGACCCGCTCCACTTCGTTCTTCGAACCCAGAATCACGCTCACGCGTTCGTGCAGCTTGGTCGGCTGGATGTCGAGGATGCGCTGGTGGCCGTTGGTGGCCGCACCGCCAGCCTGCTCCACCAGCCAGCCCATCGGATTGGCTTCGTACATCAGGCGCAACTTGCCGGGCTTGTTCGGCTCGCGTTTGTCCCAGGGGTACATGAAGATACCGCCGCGCGTGAGGATGCGGTGCACGTCGGCCACCATGCTGGCGATCCAGCGCATGTTGAAGTCCTTCTCGCGCACGCCCTCCTTGCCGGCCAGACATTCGTCCACATAGCGCTTCACCGGCGCGTCCCAGTGACGCATGTTGCTCATGTTGATGGCGAATTCCTTGGTGTCGGCCGGGATCTTCACGTGTTCCTGGGTCAGCACGAAGGAGCCCTGTTCGCGGTCGAGCGTGAACATGGCCACGCCGTCGCCCACGGTGAGCACCAGCGTGGTCTGCGGGCCGTACACGCAGTAGCCCGCGGCCACCTGGTGCGAGCCGGGCTGCAGGAAGTCCTGCTCGCTCACGCCGGCGCTGCCTTCGGGCTTCTTGAGCACGCTGAAGATGGTGCCGATGCTCACGTTCACGTCGATGTTGCTGGAGCCATCGAGCGGGTCGAACAGCAGCAGGTATTCGCCCTGCGGGTAGCGGTTGGGCACGACGTAGATGCTGTCCATCTCTTCGCTGGCCATGGCCGCGAGGTGGCCGCCCCATTCGTTGGCCTCGATCAGCACCTCGTTGGCGATGATGTCGAGCTTCTTCTGCATCTCGCCCTGCACGTTTTCCGAGGTGGCGGCACCGAGCACGCCGCCCAGGTCGCCCTTGTTGACGGCCTGGCTGATGCTCTTGCAGGCGCGTGCCACCACTTCGAGCAACAGGCGCAGTTGGGAGGGGATGTGGCCGTCGACGCGTTGCTGCTCGACGAGGTAGCGGGTGAGGGAGATGCGTTGGGTCATGTTGAGCAGATGGGAGAGGGCTTCGACAGGCTCAGCCCGAACGGTGTGTGGTGGTTGGCTCAGTCTTCCGCCAGGGCGCGCGTGATCACTTCGCGCACGTCGTTGCTGAGGTTGGGGCGGGCGGCCACGCGGGCGATGGCTTCGCGCGCGGCGTCGCGGTACGGCTGCGCCAGCTTTTTCCAGCGGTCCAGCGCGCGCGCCAGGCGCGCGGCCACCTGCGGGTTGAACGCATCGAGTTCGACCACGCGTTCGCTCCAGAACAGATAGCCCGCCGCGTCGGCACGGTGGAAGGCGCCCGGGTTGGCGTTGCAGTAGCTGAAGATGACGCTGCGCGCGCGGTTGGGGTTCTTGAGGTTGAAGTCCGGGTGCTTCATGAGCGACTTGACCGCGGGCAGCACGTCGCCATGGCGGTCGGGTGCGCTGGCCTGCAGGGCGAACCATTTGTCCAGCACCAGGGCTTCGTCGCGGAAGAGGGCGTGGAAGCGGGCGAGGGCGTCGCGCGCCAGCGCATGTCCGCTGACCACCAGGGCCGAGAGCGCGTTGAAGCGGTCGGTCATGTTGCCCGCGTCCTTGAAATGCTGGTAGGCCTTGCCGGGCCACACGCTGTCACCGGTGTGGCGCGAGGCCAGGCACAGCATGGACAGCGACAGGCCCGCGAGCGCGCGGCGGCCCGCGCTCAGCGGGTCGGGCCGGTAGGAACCGTTGTCCTTGTGGTGCTCGAAGGCCCAGGCCCATTCGTCCTGCAAGGCGGTGGCGAGTTGCAGGCGCATGGCTTCGCGCACCGCGTGCACGCGCTGCGGGTCGACTTCGGCCAATTGCTCGGCGATGTAGGTTTCGCTCGGCAGCGTGAGCACGAGTTCCTTGAATGCAGCATCCAACTGGTGGTGGCGCAGCACCTCGCGCATGGCCCCGAGGAAGGCGCCGTCCAGTGGCGCCGCGGGCACCGCGCCTTCGTCCAGGATGGCCTTGAGCGCGCGGCGCAGGGCCAGGCGCTGACCGGCTTCCCAGCGGTTGAACGGGTCGGGGTCGGACGCCAGCAGCGTGAGCAATTGCGCGTCGGTGTAGTGGCATTCGAGCACCACCGGCGCGGAGAAGCCGCGCAGCAGCGAGGGCACGGGCGCGCTGTCCAGGCCCACGAAGGTAAGGGTCTCGCTGGCCTGGGTCAGCACGAAGGTGCGGCTGCCGGTTTCGGCCTGCGTCCAGTGCGCCAGTTGCAGGGGCAGTGGCTGGCCGTCGGCGCTCAGCAGACCGAGCGAGACCGGAATCACGAACGGTTCCTTGGCGGCCTGGCCCGGCGTGGGCAGGCAGCTTTGCGACAGCGTGAGGGTGTAGGTGTGCGCGGTCTCGTCGTACACGCCCTCGGCCTGCACGTGCGGCGTGCCGGCCTGGCTGTACCAGCGTTTGAACTGCGGCAGCAGGCGGGCGAGGTCGCTCTCGGGGTTGGCGTCGGCGATGGCCTGGGCGAAATCGTCGCAGGTGACGGCCTGGCCGTCGTGGCGCTCGAAGTAGAGCTTCATGCCCTTGGCAAAGCCGTCGCGCCCGACCAGGGTCTGCATCATGCGCACGACTTCGGCGCCTTTTTCGTAGACCGTGACGGTGTAGAAGTTGTTGATCTCGGCGTAGCTGTCGGGCCGCACCGGGTGCGCCATGGGGCCGGCGTCTTCGGGGAACTGGGCGGTGCGCAGCACGCGCACGTCTTCGATGCGCTTGACCGCGCGCGCCGAAGGCTCGGCGCACAGGTCCATGCTGAACTCCTGGTCGCGGAAGACGGTGAGGCCTTCCTTCAGGCTCAGCTGGAACCAGTCGCGGCAGGTGACGCGGTTGCCGGTCCAGTTGTGGAAGTACTCGTGGCCCACGACCGATTCGATGTTGGCGAAGTCGGTGTCGGTCGCGGTGGCTGCGTTGGCCAGCACGTACTTGGTGTTGAAGATGTTCAGGCCCTTGTTCTCCATCGCGCCCATGTTGAAGTCGCTGGTGGCGACGATCATGAAGCGCTCCAGATCGAGCGGCAGGCCAAAGCGCGCTTCGTCCCACACCACGCTGTGGATCAGCGAGTTCATGGCGTGCTCGGTCTTGTCCATGTCGCCGGGGCGCACGTAGACCTGCAGCAGGTGCGGGTGGCCGCTGCGCGAGGTGATGTGCTGCTCGCGTGCCACCAGTTGGCCCGCCACCAGCGCGAACAGATAGCAGGGCTTCTTGTGCGGGTCGACCCACCGGGCGAAGTGGCGGCCATCGGGCAAGGCGCCTTCTTCCACCAGGTTGCCGTTGGACAGCAGCACCGGGTACTTCGCCTTGTCGGCGCGCAGCGTCACCGAGTAGCTGGCCATCACGTCGGGGCGGTCGAGGAAGTAGGTGATGCGGCGAAAGCCCTCGGCCTCGCATTGCGTGAAGAAGGTGCCCTGGCTCACGTAGAGGCCCATGAGCTGCGTGTTCTTCTCGGGCACGCAGATCGTGAAGATCTCCAGGTCGAACGGCTCGTGACCCTCGGGGAGGGATTCGAGCACGAGCTGGTTGCCGTCGATCTTGAACGAGCAGCCCGCGCCGTTGACCAGCACGCGCGCGAGGTTCAGGTCCTCACCGTCCAGGCGCAGCGCCTGGGCCGGCACCTCGGGGTTGCGGCGCAGGCGCATCTTGTTGAGCACGCGGGTCTTGGCCGGGTCCAGGTCGAAGCTGAGGTCGACGGTGTCGATCCAGAACGCAGGGGCGGCGTAGTCTTCGCGGCGCACCACGGTGGTGGGGCCTTCACGCAATGAAGTCATGGATCACACTCCCTGTTTGAGTGACGCTTCGATGAAGGGATCGAGATCGCCGTCCAGCACCTTTTGCGTGGCGGAGATTTCGACGTTGGTGCGCAGGTCCTTGATGCGGCTGTTGTCCAGCACGTATGAGCGGATCTGGTGGCCCCAGCCCACGTCGGTCTTGGTGTCTTCGAGTTTCTGCTGTTCTTCCTGGCGCTTGCGCAGTTCGTGGTCGTACAGGCGCGAGCGCAGGCGCTTCCACGCCACGTCGCGGTTGCTGTGCTGGCTGCGGCCGTCCTGGCACTGCACCACGATGCCGGTGGGAATGTGCGTGAGGCGCACGGCCGAGTCGGTCTTGTTGATGTGCTGGCCGCCCGCGCCCGAGGCGCGGTAGGTGTCGGTGCGCACGTCGGCGGGGTTGATGTCGATCTCGATCGAGTCGTCCACTTCGGGGTAGACGAAGATGGACGCGAACGAGGTGTGGCGACCACCCGACGAATCGAACGGGCTCTTGCGCACCAGTCGGTGTACGCCGGTTTCGGTGCGGAACAGGCCAAAGGCGTATTCGCCCTCGACCTTGATGGTCGCGCTCTTGATGCCGGCGGTGTCGCCTTCGGTTTCGTCTTCCACCGTGGTCTTGAAACCCTTGCGCTCGGCGTATTTCAGGTACTGGCGCAGCAGCATGCTGGCCCAGTCGCAAGCCTCCGTGCCGCCCGCGCCGGCCTGGATGTCCACGAAGCAGTTCAGCGGATCGGCCGGGTTGTTGAACATGCGGCGGAACTCGAGCTTCTCGACCTCGGCCGCGACCTTGGCGGCCTCGCCTTCGATGGTGATGAGCCCGGCGGTGTCGCCGTCCTCGCTCGACATCTCGAAGAGCTCGGTGTTGTCGGCGAGTTCGGAGCTCAGGCGGTCGAGCACGATCACCACGTCTTCGAGCGATTTTTTTTCACGGCCCAGGTCCTGGGCGCGCTTGGGGTCGTTCCAGACCGTCGGGTCTTCGAGAGCGGACTCGACTTCCTTCAGCTTCGATGCCTTGGCATCGTAGTCAAAGATACCTCCGGAGCTCGACCACGCGGGTGGTCAGGTCTTCAAGCTGGCTTCGGATGGCGTTGCTGCGTTCGGCTTCCATGGGACGTTTCCTGCGGTCTTGTGTTCAAAGACGGGGATTTTCTCATGGGCCGGGTTGCTTGGCCGTGGTCGGGCGTCAGAACCGCCAGGACGTGCCCAGCATGATCGCGGCGGTGCCGATGATCTGGACTTCCAGGCGGTTGCGGGGCGTCAGCTGGTACCCGACGGCGGGAATGATGGCCGGGGAGAAACCACCCATGTTGAGCGGCACCTTGTTCTTGTACCGGCCCACATAGCCATAGAGGATGCCCGCCGTCACCGAGGCGTAGACCTTGGGGTAGCGGGGCATGAAGCCGGGCCACGTTTTGCCCACGAAGGCGTAGGCGGACGGTTGGCCGAACGAGTTCCTGAACAGGCTGACGCCGCAGCTGCGGTCGTTCGGCAGCAAGCGGCTCATGCTGGCGGCGAACACCGGCCGGTGCTCGTCGTCGTGCTGCCAGTGGTGGGTATAGGGGGAGAAGAACGCCTCGTAGCGCGGCGTGGTGGAATCCGGGGCCCCTGGCTCGTTCAGGCCGGGGCACAGCGACCAGTCGGCAGCGAGTGTGGGCGATGACAGTGTGGCCAGCAGGGCAAGCGCGCTCAGCGCGCGCGGGGAGAAAACTCGGAACATGAACAAGCGTAAGACGATGGGGCCCAGTGGCGTGTAGGACAAGCGGCGCTTGCGCCTGCCCCTGGTCCGACGCTGTGACGGCGGTTCAGTTCCGCGTGTCCAGAAAGTCTTCGATCAGCCGCGCGACTTCCCGCGGTTGATCGTGGTGCATCATGTGCCCGGCATCCAGCACCTCGGTACTGCGCGCGTTGGGCACGGCCTTCAGGCGTTCCTGGAATTGCGCCAGCGTGTACGAGCCCTTCCACCACCCGCCCAGGCTGTCTTCGGCGGCGGTCACCGACAGCACGGGCGCACGGATGCAGCGGTACACCTCCAGCGTTTCGTCCAGCTTGAACAATTGGGCGTTGATGATCTTGTGGCCAGGGTCGCCCAGGATCTCCCATTGGCCTTGCGCGTTGGGCGCCGCCCAGTGGCGGGCCAGCCAGTCGGCCTTGTCCTGCTGCAGCCGGGGGTTGGTTTTCATCAGACGTTGGGCCACGCCGTCGACCGTGTCGTAGGCCTTGAGCGCCATCTCGCCCCGGTGCAACGACTTGAGCTGGTCGATCCATTGCGCGAGACGCCTGGGCGCCTGCGATGGCTGGGTTTCGGCCATGCCGAAGCCCTCGAGGTTGACGAGCCGGCGGATGCGCTCGGGCCGCACGCCGCTGTAGAGCATGGAAATGTGGCCTCCCATGCTGTGGCCCACCAGATCGATCGCGCGTTCGCCGACGTAGTGGTCCAGCAGAAGGTCGAGGTCGGCGAGGTAGTCGGGAAACCAGTAGTTGTCCGGTGCCGGGCCGGGCGCGCGCGTGTGGCCGAAGCCGCGCCAGTCGGGTGCGATGATCCAGCGGTCGTTGCGCGAGGCGTCGACCACGAACTGCCAGGAGGCAGAGACGTCCATCCAGCCGTGCACCAGCACCAGGGGCGGCTGCGCGGCATCGGGCTGGCCCCATTGGCGCACGTGGTAGGAGAGGTGGCGCACCGGGACGAATTCGGTGCGCGAGGGTTTCTGCTCTTGGTACATCCGCCCGATCATAGAGAACGGGGTTGCCTCCGGTTGCGCGGTGCGGTCAAACCTGCGACAAGTCCACGTTGCAGCGGCATGAAAAAACCCGGCGTCGCCGGGTTGGTGTTGAGAGCGCGCGCGTGGATCAGCGCGCGCTGGGCTCGGCCACGTAGATCTCGACGCGGCGGTTGGCAGCGCGTCCTTGGGCCGTGGCGTTGTCGGCTACAGGCTGGCTCGAACCACGCCCATCGGTGGCGATGCGGGTGGCCGCGACGCCGCGGCCCACCAGGTAGTCGCGCGTGGCATTGGCGCGGTCGAACGACAGCGGGTTGTTCACCGCATCGCTGCCGGTGCTGTCGGTGTGGCCCACGATGGCCACGGCCGTCACCGGGTTGGCGTTGAGCGTGCCGGCGAACTGGCCCAGCACGCGCTGCAGCGTCGGGCTCACCGTGGAGCGGCCAGTGGCGAAGCCGGCATCGGCCGGCACGTCCAGCTTCAGGCGGTTGTCGGTGGTCTGGCTGACGCCGATGCCGGTGCCGGCCGTGGCGGCTTCCATTTGCTTCTTCTGTTCCTGCATCTTGTTGGACCACACATAACCCCCCACCGCGCCCGCGCCGGCACCCAGCACCGCGCCGGTGGCCGCGCCCTTGGAACCGCCGGTGGCCGCGCCCAGCAACGCGCCCGCCACGGCGCCGATCCCGGCGCCCTTGGCCGTGCCACTTTGTGTCTCCGTCATGTTGGCGCAGCCGGCAAGCGCGAGCGCGGCGGCCAGGGTGGTCACGGTGAGGCCGCGGGTCAATGAGGTCTTGAGTTGTGTCATGTGTTTCTCCACTGCGTTATTGATGGGATGGGTTGGGACAAGTTGTCGTGCCATGAAACCGAGGCAGAGCCTGGGCATCTCGCCGGCCGTGCCATGTGTTTCACCGATGCACTCTAAACTTATACCCTGCGTCGTGCATCAGGCAATTTCCCTTTTTCCCATTTACAAATACTTGCATGAAATTGGTTTCATTGGGCGCAAGCGCGCTGAAGGTAACGCCCATCTGTCTGGGCACGATGACATTTGGCGAGCAGGTGAGCGAAGCCACGGCCCACCGCATCCTGGACCGTGCCGTGGAGCGCGGTATCAACTTCCTCGACACGGCGGAGATGTATGCCGTGCCGGCGCGCGCCGAAACCAGTGGCGCGACCGAGACCATCATCGGCAACTGGTTTGCGCAGAGGCCAGGCGCGCGCGCGAAGCTGGTACTGGCCACCAAGGTCGCGGGACCGGCGCGCGGCATGCCGTGGATGCGCCCGGAGATGTCGAAGGCCGGCATCATCGAGGCGTGCGAAGGCAGCCTGCGCCGCCTGAAGACCGATGTGATCGATCTCTACCAGATCCACTGGCCCGCGCGCAACGTGCCGGCATTCGGCTCGATCTATTTCGACCCGGCCAAGGACAAGCCCGCGCCTTCCGTGCTGGAGCAGCTCGAGGCCCTGGCCGAGCTGGTCCAGGCGGGCAAGGTCAGGGCGGTGGGTTTGTCCAACGAAACCCCTTATGGCACGCACGAGTTCGTGCGCCTGGCCGAGCAGCATGGCCTGCCGCGCGTGGCCACGGTGCAGAACCCGTACTGCCTGATCAACCGCAGCTACGAGAACGGCCTGGACGAAACCTGCCACCACCTGGGTGTGTCGCTGCTGGCCTATTCGCCCTTGGGCTTCGGGCTCTTGAGCGGCAAGTACGACGCATCGGGCTTCGTGGGCGACCATGGCCGCATAGCCCTCTACGAGTCGGTGCGCAAGCAGCGCTGGGGCCGGCCCGAAGCCCTGCAGGCCGCGCGGCGCTACAACGCACTGGCACGCGAACACGGCCTGACGCCCACGCAGATGGCCTTGGGCTTTTGCTACACCAACTGGCGCGTGGCCAGCACGATCATCGGGGTGACCACCGAGGCCCAGCTGGACGAATGCCTGGACGCCTGGGGCACGGCGTTGTCCAAGGAGGTTTGCGCCGCGATCGACGAGATTCGTTGGGCGCATAGGGATCCCGCTCAATAAACGGACGCATGGCCAAAAAGACCCATGTGAGCGAAACGCCCGCCACGGCCTGGCTGAAGGCGCATGGCGTGGTGTACACCGAACACCCCTATGAATACCTCGAACACGGTGGCGCTCAGCACAGTGCGCAGGTGCTGGGCTTCGACCCTTTCGCGGTGGTCAAGACGCTGATCATGCAGGACGAGGCGGCCAGGCCTCTGGCGGTGCTCATGCACGGCAACCGCACCGTGTCGACCAAGAACCTCGCGCGCCAGATCGGTGCCAAGTCGGTCGAGCCGTGCAAGCCCGAGGTGGCGAACCGGCACAGTGGGTTTCTGGTGGGCGGCACCTCGCCCTTCGGCCTCAAGCGGGACATGCCCGTGTGGGTGGAAGAGACGGTGCTCGCGCTGCCCAGGATCTGGATCAATGGCGGGCGGCGCGGTTTTCTCGTGGGGCTCGACCCGGCGGTGTTGTCCGCTCCCTTGGGTGCGCGGGCGGTGAACTGCGCGCTGGCAGAATAGCCCACCCCTGACCGCGCACAGACGCGGCTTTCGACGAGATCGAGGAGATTCCTGTATGACCTATTCCCTGCTGGCCACGGTGGCCGCCTACCTGATCGGCTCCTTGTCGTTCGCCGTGTTGGTGAGCCGCCTCATGGGCCTGAACGACCCGCGCACCTATGGCAGCAAGAACCCTGGCGCCACCAACGTGCTGCGCTCGGGCAACAAGGCGGCGGCCGTCATCACGCTGCTGCTCGACGCGCTCAAAGGCTGGCTGCCGGTGGTGGCGGTGAAGTGGTGGGGCGAGCCCTACGGCCTGGGCGACGGCACGGTGGCGCTGGTCGGGTTGGCGGCCTTCCTGGGCCATCTCTACCCAGTGTTCTTCCGCTTCCAGGGCGGCAAGGGCGTGGCCACGGCGGCCGGCGTCATCATCGGATTCGAGCCCTGGCTGGGGCTGGCGGCGCTGGCCACCTGGGTGATCATCGCCGTGTTCTTCCGCTATTCGTCGCTCGCCTCCATCGTCACGGCGGTGTTCGCGCCGGCGTTTTTCCTGCTGGGCAACCGCGTGGTCTGGGACGCCCCGGGCGTGATGGTGCTGGCGCTCGCCGTGATGGCCTTGCTCTTGATCTGGCGCCATTCGGAAAACATCAACCGCCTGATCGCTGGCAAAGAAAGCAAACTGGGAGCCAAGAAGAAGTGAGCACCGATATCCAACGCGTTGGCATGGCCGCGCGCTACAGCGAAGCCGCCGTGTTCAACGGCGTGGTCTACCTCGCCGGCATGGTCCCCGAGCGCGGCGACACCGACATCACCGGCCAGACCGAGGACGTGCTGCAACAGGTGCAGCAGCGCCTGGAGGAAGCGGGCAGCGACAAGTCGCGCATCCTGCGCACGCAGATCTTTCTGGCCGACATCGCGGACATTGGCGCCATGAACGCGGTGTGGGACGCCTGGGTGGTGCCTGGCACCGCGCCGCCGCGCGCCACGGTGCAGGCGGCCTTGGCCAATCCGGCCTGGCGCATCGAGATCGTGGTGACAGCCGCCGTCAGGGCGGCTTGATCAGAACCGCTTTTCCAGCACCAGCTGGTCGTTGTGGCGCTGCATCTGGAAGCGCGTGAGGAAGGTGTTGCCCAGCAGCACGAAGAGCATCGGCTGGGGCAGCACGATGGCGTCCACGCCATAGACCTGTGCGTCGCCGACACGCACGGAGTCCAGTCTCACCTGGTGCCCCGAGACGTTGCCATTGGCCGTGTTCACTATCACGCGGCGCCCCTTCGTGTAGTCGAGGTTGATGCGTTTGGCGTCGGACTCGCTCAGGATGACCGAGGACGCCCCTGTGTCCACCAGAAACTGCACCGCTCGGCCATTGATCTGGCCGGACGGAAAAAAATGGCCGCGCGAATCGGCCGTGAGCACGATGCGCTGTCGGCCTCCCGTGTCGGTGCCCGGCGTGCCTCGGCTGCCCACACTCACCGGCGCGTCGCCCACGCGCAGCGTCTGGCGCTGGCCGTTGATGTCGAACACGGCCGCCTCGCCTTGCAGGCTCAGCAGCTTGACGCCCTGGTGCGACTGCCCGGGCGCCATGAAGCGTGGCGACGCGCCATCGATGTTCACCAGCGCCTTGCCACCGGCCATGCCGGAGAGCGCGACCTGCTGGGCGAGGGCGAGCTGGGCGGCCAGGCCCAGCGCGGTCAACGCCAAGGCGCAACGAGCGAGGTGGCCTGCTCCAGGAATACTGTCCACTCAATCCCTGAAGTTGTTGAACGACAGCGGCAGGTCCTTGAGCTCGCTGCGGATCAGCGCCATGGCGGCCTGCAGGTCGTCGCGCTTGGCGCCGGTCACGCGCACCGCATCGCCCTGGATCGCGCCTTGCACCTTCAGCTTGCTGCCCTTGATGACCTGCTGGATCTTCTTGCCGTCTTCGGTGCTGATGCCGTTGCGCACCTTGACCACTTGCTTGACCTTGTCGCCGCCGGCTTTCTCCACCTTGCCGACGTCGAGAAAACGCGCGTCCACGCCGCGCTTGGTGAGTTTGCCGCGCAGCACGTCGTCGATCTGCTGCAGCTGGAAGTCGGCATCGCCGTGCAGGATGATTTCCTTCTCCTTTTCCTTGAGTTCGATGGCCGCGCTGGTGCCTTTGAAATCGAAGCGGGTGCCGATCTCGCGCGTGACCTGGTCGACCGCGTTTTTCACTTCGACGAAATCGGCTTCGAGGACGGTATCAAAAGAAGGCATGGCGAATGGATCCTGGGGGTGGGTGAGACAATCCGGGGATGGTAGTCGAGAACAACGTGGCACTCCAGCCATACAACAGTTTTGGCATCGTTGCGCGCGCGCAGCGGCTGGTGCGTGTGCGCCAGCAGGCCGATCTTCTTGAACTCATGGCCAGCGCCGATTGGCCGGCACTCACGCGCGAGGCCGCGCCCTTCGTGCTCGGTGGTGGCAGCAACCTGGTGATCACGGGCGATGTGAAGCCGCTGGTGCTCAAGATGGAGATCCGCGGGCGGCGCCTGGTGGACGAAACCGCCAAGGGCTGGCTGGTGGAGGCGGGCGCCGGTGAGAGCTGGCACGACACCGTGCGCTGGACGCTGGAGCAGGGCTGGCCGGGCCTGGAGAACCTGGCGCTGATTCCGGGTTGCGTGGGCGCGTCTCCGGTGCAGAACATCGGCGCGTACGGCGTCGAACTGCAGGACCGCTTTCACGAACTCGACGCGGTGGATCTGCAGACCGGTCAACCGTTCACGCTGAACGCCGCGCAGTGCGGGTTCGGGTACCGCGACTCGGTGTTCAAGCACACGCCGGCGGGCGACAAGGGTTTTGGCCTCGCCGGGCGCGCCGCCATCACGCGCGTGCGCTTCTGGCTGCCCAAGCCCTGGAAGCCGGTGCTGGGCTACGCGGACTTGGAGCGCAAGATCGCCGAGACCGGCATCGCACGGCCGGACGCGCGACAGATCTTCGACTGGATCTGCGCGATCCGCAGCGCCAAGCTGCCCGACCCGGCGGTGATCGGCAATGCCGGCAGCTTCTTCAAGAACCCCACCGTGAGCGAGGATCAGTGCGCCGACATCATCGCGCGCGACCCGAAGGTGGTGCACTACCCGATGGCCGATGGCAGCATCAAGCTGGCGGCGGGGTGGTTGATCGACGCCTGCGGCTGGAAGGGGCGGGGCGTGGGCAATGCGGGGGTCTATGAAAAGCAGGCCCTGGTGCTGGTGAACCGCGGCGGGGCCACCGGTGGCGAGGTGATGACCTTGGCCAAGGCCATCCAGACCAGTGTGTACGAGCGCTTCGGGATCTTGCTGGAGCCTGAGCCTGTGGTGGTCTGAGCGTTCTGCGCTCGTGGCGTTTCTTCTCACTTCGGTTTCGCGCCAGCGTTACCTCAAGGCCACCCGGCATCGGCGTGCCGCGCACATAGTAGACGCAGCCATGTGTGCGCCTGTGCCCTTCTGGATCGGGGCGACCCGGCGTTCTGCGCAGCGGGGTAAAGGAGGAGCCGCCCTCCCGGCGGCGGGGGACACCCGCGGAGCAGAGCGCCGGGGCGCCCCGATTCCGCGAGGTCCAGGAGCGAAGAGCGCAAGAATCAAACCTCCGCAGCCTCCACCAGAAACCGCACCCGCCGCTGCCCCTGCCACTCATCCGCATCCAGCCGAAACGCGATCTTCACGCGCGAGGGCAAGGGGTCGGTATGGCCGAACCAGATGCCGTCGACCGGCTCGCCCTGGTGCTTGAGCTTGAGTGCCAGGTGCTTCTCCCCCACCAGACGCTGCGACACCACCTGCACTTCTTCGCTGAACACCGGCGGCGCGAAGCCCTGGCCCCACACCTCCTTGTGCAAAGTGTCCACCACGTCGGTGCGGCGGTACTTCGGGTCGAGCGGGCCATCGGCCTCCAGGCGGCGCTGCAACGTGGCGGCGTCCAGCCATTCGTGCGCCACCTGCTGCAGAGCGGCTTCGAAAGTTTCCAGGTGTTCCTCGTCCACCGTGCAGCCTGCGGCCATGGCGTGGCCGCCAAAGCGCAGCAACACGCCCGGGTGGCGCTTGGCCACAAGATCGAGCGCGTCGCGCAGATGGAAGCCCGCGATCGAGCGCCCCGAGCCCTTGAGTTCGTGCTCCTTGCCTTCGGCACCGCTGGCGGCGAACACGAAAGTGGGCCGGTGCAGTTTGTCCTTCAGACGCGAGGCCACGATGCCGACCACGCCTTCGTGGAAGTCCGGGTCGAACACCACCAGCGCGGGCGGCGGCTCTTCGGACTCGTCGAACATCTCCTCGGCCATCATCAAGGCCTGCTCGCGCATGTCGCCCTCGATCGCCTTGCGCTCGCGGTTGATGCCATCGAGCGTGCGCGCGAGTTCGTCGGCGCGCAACCCATCGTCGGTGGTAAGGCATTCGATGCCCAACGTCATGTCGGCCAGGCGGCCGGCTGCGTTCAGGCGCGGGCCGAGGGCAAAACCGAAGTCGAACCCGGTGGCCGCCGCCGGCTTGCGCGCGGCGGCGTTGAACAGCGCCGTCATGCCGGCGGGCATCGCGCCCATGCGCACGCGCTTCAAGCCTTGTGACACGAGGCGGCGGTTGTTGGCGTCCAGGCGGACCACGTCGGCCACGGTGCCCATGGCCACGAGCGGCAGCAAGGTGTCGATCTTGGGCTGGGTCTGTGCCGTGTACACGCCGCGCTCGCGCAACTCAGCGCGCAGCGCCAGCAGCACATAGAACATCACGCCCACGCCGGCGATCGACTTGCTCTCGAAGCCGCAGCCGGGCTGGTTGGGGTTGACGATGATGCAGTCCTGCGGGAGCGTGACCTCGCCGTTCTTCAAGGCGGGCAGGTGGTGGTCGGTCACGATCACGTCCAGGCCCAGCTCGCGCGCGGCGCGCACGCCCTCGACGCTGGCGATGCCGTTGTCCACCGTCACCAGCACGTCCGCGCCCTGCGCCTTCACACGTTTTGCGATCGAGGGCGTGAGGCCGTAACCGTCGGTCACGCGGTCGGGCACGAGGTAGTTCACCCGTTCGAAACCCAGCAACCGCAGGCCACGCAGGCCGACCGCGCAGGCCGTGGCGCCGTCGCAGTCGTAGTCGGCCACGATGCAGATGGATTTGCCGGCCGCCCGGGCATCGGCCAGAGCGCGCGCCGCTTCTTGCGCGCCGAGCATGGTGGAGGGTGGCAGCAGGCGCGCCAGCGCGTCGTCCAGCTCGTCGGGGGTGGTGATGCCGCGCGCGGCGAACAGGCGTGCGAGCAGCGGGTGCATGCCGCTCTGCTCAAGTGCCCAGGCAGCGCGTGGGGGCACGTCTCGAACGATGATCTTCATAGAGTTTCCAGTGTTTTCCAGGCCGGCGGCGTGCCCAGCAGGTGTGAGATGCGGCGGCCCAGACGCGCCAGCGCGCTGCCCGCGTGGGTGTTGGTCCAGCGCTGGGCCGTGCGTTCGCCGCAGAGCGTGAGCGTGAGCGGTTCGCCGCGCTTGGCGCGCGCGCGCCATGCCGCGATGTCGTGTTGGTCGAGTGTGGTCCAGGCCAGCGACCACGCGGCCCAGTCGGCCTGCAGGGCGGGGCGGCGCAGCGCGTCGGACACGGTGGGAGCGGCTGGCAGCGCGGGTGCCTTCAGGAACGCGCCCGCGCCGCTGACCCAGAAGCCATTCACCGGCAGCAGGCGCGCGGCTTCGCGCGCATCGTGCACCGGGTGTGTGTAGAACAGCATTTGCGCTTCGCTCTGCAGCCGCTTGAGCAACTGGGCGCCCGCGGGGTTGGCCGTGCTCTCGGCCATCCAGGCCTCCACCGAGCGGCCGGCCACGCGGTCCAGACTGGCGCAGGCCAGGCCCCGCAGCGGTTCGCCCTGGGCGTGCCAGCGCGTGGGCGAGACGAAGGTGAGGGTGATGCCGTCTTCCGCGCAATACGGCGCCAGGGCTTCGAACAGCGCGCGCGAATGTGCCTCCGACAGGTCCAGTTGCTCGCCGGGCAGCAGCGTGACCTGCTCCATGCCGACCTGGAAATGGCAGGGCGTGAACCAGGCCTGCGGTTCGGTGGGCCTGGTGCTCTCTGCCGCAGCCCAGGGGATCTGGCCGTCGTCGAACGGGCAGCCGTCGCCGCGCACCACACCGCTGGCCTGCGCCAGCGCGCGCTCATGGGGTGGGCTCAGCGTGTGGTCGTCGCCAGTGTCGGTGTACACGAGGTTCCATTCCGCCAGCAGCGCGGTCAGCTGGGGCAGGTGCAACTGGGGCAGTGCCGCGCGTGCGCCGGGGTCGCTGGCGCTGGCAAAGGGAACCAGCAGGTGCGAAGAAGGCTCGGAAGCCGGGGAAGGGGCGGGCATGACGCGATTGTCGGTGATGCCACAATGCCCGCTGGATACCACCGCATGCAAACACCCTACGAACTCATTCTCGGCTGGCGCTACACGCGTGCCGGCCGCGCCACCCGGCGCAACGGCTTCATCTCCTTCATCTCGGGCGTGTCCATGCTGGGCATCGCGCTCGGGGTGGCCGCGCTCATCATCGTGCTCTCGGTCATGAACGGATTCCAGAAAGAGGTGCGCGACCGCATGCTCGGCGTGCTCTCGCACATCGAGGTGTTCGAGCCCAACGGCCAGGCGATTCCCAACCTGGCCGACACGCTGGCGCGCATCGAGCGCCACCCGGAGGTGGTGGGTGCCGCGCCGTACGTGGGCGCGCAGGCCCTGATCGCGCGCGGCGAGGACATGAAGGGCGCGTTGGTGCGCGGCATCGACCCGGCGCTCGAACCCAAGGTGACCGATCTCGTGGCCGACCTGTCCGACACGCTGCTGCCGCGCCTGGTGCCGGGCCAGTTCGGTGTCATTCTGGGCGGCGAGCTGGCGCGCAGCCTGGGCGTGATCGCCGGGGACACGGTCACGCTGATCGCGCCCAGCGGGCAGGTGACGCCCGCCGGCGTGGTGCCGCGCATCCGCCAGATGACCGTGGTGGGCACCTTCGATTCCGGCCACTTCGAATACGACTCGGCGCTGGCGCTGCTGCACCAGGACGATGCCGCGCGCATCTTCCGCGTGGAAGGCCCGACCGGCGTGCGCGTGAAGATCAAGAATCTGCATGAAGCGCGCGAGGTGGCCATCTCCATTGCCGCCAGCCTCGACCCGGGCCTGCTGGTGCGCGACTGGACGCGGCAGAACCGCACCTGGTTCGCCGCCGTGCAGCTGGAGAAACGCATGATGTTCATCATCCTCACGTTGATCGTGGCGGTGGCGGCGTTCAACCTCGTGTCCACACTGGTGATGACCGTGACCGACAAGCGCGCCGACATTGCCATCCTGCGAACCTTGGGCGCGAGCCCGCGCAGCATCATGGGCGTGTTCATGGTGCAGGGCGCGATGGTGGGCGTGATCGGTACCGGCCTGGGCCTGCTGCTCGGCCTGGGCGTGGCCTTCAACATCGACACCCTGGTGCCCGCGCTCGAACGCCTGCTGGGCGCGAGCTTCCTGCCGCAGGACGTGTACCTCATCAGCCGCATGCCCAGCGACCCACAGCAGACCGACATCGTGCCGGTGGCGGTGATCTCCCTGGTGCTGGCCTTTCTGGCCACCATTTATCCCAGTTGGCGCGCCAGCCGCGTGAACCCTGCCGAGGCGCTGCGCTATGAGTGAGACCGTTCTGCAGGCCCAGGGCCTGACCAAGCGCTTTCAAGAAGGCCGGCTCGACGTTACGGTGCTGCAAGGCGTGAACCTTGCCGTGCGCGCGGGCGAAACGGTGGCCATCGTCGGTGCCTCTGGTTCCGGCAAGAGCACCTTGCTCCACCTGCTCGGTGGATTGGACGCTCCCAGCAGCGGCAGCGTGCAACTGATGGGGCAGGGGCTCTCGGGCCTGAGTCCTTCGCAGCAAGGCGATTTGCGCAACCGCCACCTGGGCTTTGTTTACCAGTTCCACCACCTGCTGCCCGAGTTCAGCGCGCGCGACAACGTGGCCATGCCCCTGTGGATCCGCCGTTTGCCGCGCGCCGAGGCGGCCGCGCAAGCCGAAAAGATCCTGGCACGCGTGGGCTTGTCGGAGCGCCTGCACCACCGTCCCGCCGAGCTCTCGGGTGGTGAACGCCAGCGCGTGGCGATCGCGCGCGCGCTGGTCGCGCAACCGGCCTGCGTGCTGGCCGATGAACCCACGGGCAATCTGGACCGCTGCACCGCCGACAGCGTGTTCGAGCTCATGATGGAATTGGCGCGCGACCAGGGAACGGCGTTTGTCGTGGTGACGCACGACGAGACCTTGGCGGCGCGTTGTGCGCGGGTGTTGCGGTTGACGGCGGGGGTGTTGGGCTGAGCGTCAACTGTGTGCACTTTTGGTGGCGAGTCGAACTGCTTTACAAGGTTGGATTTCTTTGTGTGAACCAATCTTGTGATGGCATTTGCTTGAAGAACACGCTTTCAAAAACCAGCTCGTGATAGTTCGACGCATCCGGATTGTTGGCCAACCAGCGTTCAAGGGCACGAAAGGCGACTGGTGTTTTCACTGCGTCCGAATCCAATGTCTCCCTCCATCGTGAGACACATGCACCAAGAGCACTCTGGCCCCAAAAAGTAGTGGTGTTGTGAAACCTCCAACAGAACAGGCAACACCCTACGAATCACGTCTACGGCACCCGTTAATGCAAAGTCGGTCGCACCGTCACCGACATACGACCGCGTCTCCAGCATCAAGAAGCTCTCCGACGTCGAACAGTGCTTTTAGCGTCGATCGAACGTCATCCTCATATGTGCTCATGGTCTTTCCTTGATGTACTGCTTTACGACCTGATTGATCAGGGACTGGTTGCCGTCAAAGCTAAAAGTGTCTTTTTCCTTTTCAGACCATACATTGATGTGAGCGCCATGCCTTTCATCGAATTCCACACGAAAGCCTGATTTCCCCGTCTGCGGACTTCATACCAATCGGCATACCGGCGTTGTCGCCGAATTTCCCTACGGTAGCCTGCTCAGCCTTGAATCCACGAACTTCCAGCCACTGAACTGCCGCATTGTGGGCTTGATTGAAATCCTTTAAGACACTGCCCGCACTATGAGCAGCCTCGCCCTTTTTCAGCAAGGCATTCAACGCCTCCACCGAAGGCTCGCCCACCTTCTTCAAGACGCCCCCGGCTATGGGAATCACCCCGACCGCAGCCCAGAAGCGGCTGACCGCTTCCCCCGTGAGGCTGCTCTGCCCCGTGATGAGCTGGGCGAACGATTCGGCGTTGCCGTAACCCGGGTAGAGCTCGAACACCAATTGCGCCATCTGCTGCGCCTGCTGCGATGTCATCACCCCGCGCTGTGCGATCTCGGCCAAGTTGCCCGCCTGCTCCAAGGCCACCATCTGCCGGTCGATGCGCTGCAGGTCTTCTGCCGTGCAGTTCGCACCGCACACGTTGACCAAGCGCGCGTTCTCCTGGCTCACCGTGCGCCGCACATTGGCGAACGGGCTGTGGCTCACGTAGTTGTGCGCAGCCTGGTTGAACGAGGTGCTCGCGCCCGCCGCGCCCCCCCGCCGCACCACCGACCACCGCCCCCACCACCTGCGTGAGCCCTTGGCGCACCGGCTCGGACAGGTTCAGGCCGGCGATCTCCTCGCCCAGCACAGGCACCAGCGTGGCGCCGGCTGCTGCGCCCACGGCACCGCCTACCCCACCACCGAGCAGGCCAATGGCGGTGTGCATCGCCACGCGGTATTCGCCGCCTTCGTCCCACTTGCGCGCTTCGGCCTCGTTGCCTTGGCGGCGCAGCTCCATGGCCTTGGTGTCTCAGCCTCCTCGGATTCGTAAACCAACTTTTGAAGTCACCGTCGATGGGAGGTCTCGAGATCTGCACATCGTTGGCAACAGACGCGCGCACGGTGTTGCCCGCCGGGACCCTCGCATCGGCCATTTCCTACTTCATTTGATCGCCAGTGCAGGTTGCAATGCCGGTCTGCGGGTCGAGCACGTAACTCCACCAACGCGTGAGCAGGTAGACCACACAGCCAGGGCGCCAGATGCCTTGGGGCTCAGCATCAGTCGCGGCGCGTTCGTCCATGGCCAAGCGGGTGAACGGGTCGAGATAGCCGTCTTCCGTATATGCACCATCGATCAAACCTTGCTGGTGCCATTGCCTAGCCATCGCGTGCTTGTCAGGCCAACTTGGACTTCCGGGGTTCTCAACCCTGCGCACCTGCCAGACCACCTCGTTCTTTGCGTTTAGACGAAAGACGTTGTGATTGGCTAGTTCGATATCGCTCCAGCGTGGCTCGATCGGATTGATCGACACGAGCCTCTGCCCACGACCCAAGGCAACTTCGTACGACACTTGTGAACCCAAAGCACTCAATACCTCACCTCTCATTTCAGACTCCTTGGATTGGTGAACCAGCGCTCAAAATCCGCATCGATCGCAGGGCGCGAAGTCACCTCAAACTGCACCCCACCACCCCCGCCATTGCCGCCAAGACCTTGCTTGATCTGCACGTCGTTGGCCACCGACACCCGCATGGTATTGCCGGCCGGGACCGTCACGTCGGCCACATGCGTCGGCACCTGAGGTAAAGCGTACTTGCTCGCGATCTGCTCGGGGGTCAGGCCTTTGATGTCATCGGCTCGCATCATCCACGAACCCGCCATGTCGGACTTGTTCGCCTCAACCACGTACACGCGAACGAATTGCTCGGTCTGGTCCGTTTGAAGCGTGACCACTCGAGTGTCCGACACAAAGGGGGCCACGAAACCCGGGTTCGATTTGGTGACTGCAAGGTTGATGGCGTTTGCTTCATCCACAGATACCACCTTCGCCCCCTGCGGCAAGCGCTGCCCGATCAACACATCGGCCTCGGCCCCCGTGATCTCCACCGCCGACTTCCAGCCTCCCATGGGTGACATCGCCCGCGCCGGGTCGGCCAGCGAGCCGTCTCGGTAGATCCCGTTGACGATTCTCGCGGCCTCGATCTCGCCAATCTCCTTGCCCGTGCGGGCCAGAACCATCTGGCGCACCACGGTCGTCGTCAGCGCCTTGGCCACGGCGAGCTTGCCCAGCAGCGCTACGTCCATCGCGATCAAGCCCAGCTCGGCCACATCGCGCATGGCCGGCGCGCGCTGGATCGCGCCGATGGCGAGGTCGAGTTCCTGGATGCTGCGCCGCGCTTCGGCCTTGGCCGCCTCGCTGAGCGCCGGATCGCGCAACAACTGCTCCAGTTGGGTTTTCTCGGCCTGCAGCGCGCTCTCGCTGAGCACACTGGCGTAGTCGATGGTCCCGCTGTTCCTGGCGTTCTTGAGCTCGTATTCCTTGAGCACGCGGATCTCGCAGGCCGCGTCGCCTGCGCTGCGGCAGGCGCTCAGTTTCTGGTGCTTGCTGCGCAGATCGGCCGCGCTGAGGTAGTTCTGGGCGGTGGCCGTCAGGCCGCTGGCCATACCGGCGCTGCCTCCGACCGCTGCACCCACCGTGGCGCCTGCCGCCTGCACCAAGGCTTGCTTGATCTCCACCGGCAGGTCCAACGCGGCAATATGCTCGCCCAAGGCGGGCACGGCGATCTGGCTCACACCAGCACCGGCCGCGCCGGCCACACCACCGCCGGCCAAGCCTGCCAGCGCGTGCAGGGCCACACGGGCAGCACCTCCTTCCTTCCAGGTGTCCTCCAACGCGTTGGCCTCGTCCATCATGGCTTGGCGCTTCACGGAGTCGACTTCGGAGGCGGCAGCTTCTTTCAAGCGCTGCGCTTGGGCCAATTGCCCATTGGCGTAACTGCCGATGGCTTTGGCGGCTTGCTGCGCAAACGCCTTGGTGATGACCACCTGGGCTTCGACGTCGTCTCGGGCCTTGTCCTTTTCGAAGATGGGCACAAGGCCGCTCTGGGCGTCGCCCGTGCGCGCTCCCTTGTCGCCCGCGATGCCGGAGATGGCTGCCGTGGTGGTGCTGCTGGCCGAGCCCGAGGCCGATCCGACGCCCGCCCCGCTGTTGCCCAGTTGGCTACCCACCCCCACGCTCCCGCCCACGCTGCTGGCCTCGAAGCGGGCGCGGTTGTGCACGTCGCTGAGTTCAATGCCGCCTTGGCCCTCGAATCGGTTGCGTTCCTGCTCCAGCGCCGCCTGCGTGCTGGTGATGGCTCCGCCGATGAGGGTGGTCTTGCCTTGCACCTCCACCTGGAAGCCACCATCGCCTGCGCGGATGGCGCTTTGTTCGCCCACCGAGGCGAAGTCGGCGTTGATCTGGGTTCGGCTCGCGCTGGCACTGGCGCCCCCCGCGCTGCTGGCCGAGCCGCCCTTCGTGGAGCTTTGTTCCCGCCACACGCTGCTGTCTTGCGGGCTGTGGATGCGCAGGTCTTTGCTCACCTGGGCCTGCACGGTGTTGGCCGCGATCACTGCACCCTGAAGTTCGGTGTCGCCCCCGGACTGGAGCGTGACCTGCCGCCCAGCTTCGATGCGGGTGTTGCTGTGCAGGCGTTCTTCACCGTCGCCCGATCCTTGACCTGAACTGGCGCTGGCGCTGAAGGACCAGCTGCCGTTGTAGGTGGCGCTCACGCTGGCGCTGCTGCTTTGCGTGCGGCTGTGTTCTGCCGCGGTGTTCTGGGCGGCGTGCAGGTGGATGTCGCCTTGTGCGCTGAGCGCGGCGCTCTCTCCGGCCTGGATCTGGCTGCCACGCACGAGGATGTCGGAGTCCTGGCCAGCCCCACGGGCGATCAGGCGCACGTCACCAGCGGCGCGCACGCGGGAGCCGCGGGCTTCATCGGAGCTTTGCTCGTGCAGGCTTTGGCTGCTGCTCGATCCCAGGGTGAAGGTGATGCCCACGCCGGACTGAGGATCGGCTGCGGCACTGGTGGCCGCACTGGATGCGGCGTTGTACGCCTGCAAGCCCGCTGCTGCCGCCCCCAGGGCTTGCATGCGGCGGTCTTCGGTCTTCTCGGTGGCCTCCAGGGTGTTGCCGATGTTCTGCGTGGCTTCGACCAGGCTGCCACCCGCGCCCACGCTCAGGCCGCTTTGGCGGAACCTCTCTTCCACGCGGCGGTGTTCGCCGGTGCGCGCTTCAACGATCTGGAGGTCCTGCGCGGTGATGGTGATGTCGCCGCCTCGGGGTCCAAGAACCGAGGGTTGGGTGGTGAGGGTTTCCACCGGCGGTGTTTCAACGAGCGGGGGTGGCGTAGGAGGCGTAGGAGGCGTGCGAGAGCCCGCAGCGATTACGTCGGAGCCGACTTGCCGGTAGTGCCGCCCGGCGACGATGTTCACGTCGCCTGCGATGGCGCCGATGGTCGAGGCGGCAGCGCCTGTGGATGTGCGCTGTTCGTCCCGGCTCTGGGCCTGGCTGCCCAGCATGGGGCCACCCCCACTGTCGATCAGGCCGCTGTGTTTCTCTTCGCGGTAATGGGTGCTGTCCGAACGGGTCTGCGCGGCCGTGATGCTCACGTCGCGCCCGGCCCGCAGCGCCGTGCCCTGGTCGCTGATAACGCTGGAGCCGACCACGGCCAGGTCGTGCCCGGCCTGGATGTCTACCGTGCGCCCGCCGATCTGGCTGGAGACGGCCTCGCTCGTGTTCACGGTGCTGCGCGTGGTGAGGCTGCCACTGGCGAGGAAGTCGCTGCTCTTCTTGTGGTGCGCGTCGGCGTAGTCCAGGGTCTGGGTGCCGGCTTCGATTTTCACGTCGCGCGCGGCCTGGGCGCTCAGATCGCCCTGGGCTTGCACGTTGGCCGCGCGGGCGTGCAGGTCGTGCCCGGCGCTCAGCTCCACATCGCCTGCGGCTTCTATGCGCGTGCCCAGCTCCTGGGTGCGCGTGGTGCGCTGGCGGTGGTCGGGGCCCCAGTGCAGATCGTCGCTGGCACTGGTGCGGGCGGTGTCGAGGTTCAGATCGCGCCCGGCGCTGATGAGGGTGGCACCGTTGCCATCGTTGCGGATGTCGGCACCGGTGAGGGTCACGTCGCGCCCGGCCTGGGCGAGCAGCACGGCGGCTTCGTCGCTCACGTACAGGCGCGCTTGCCGGTCGATGCCGGTGCGCTCGAAGGTGTTGTTCCCGGCCTGCGTGGTGGTCGTGCGGGTGGTGCTGGCGACGGTCAGATCGCGCCCGGCATCGAGCACGATTGCATCCTTGGCTCTGACTTCGCCACCCCGGATGTGAATGTCGCGCTCTGCGTTGAGCGCCACAACGTCACCGGCAATCTGTCCGCTGTGCCTGATGTCGCGGCCCGCGCTGACTTGCACGAGTTGCCGACCCGCCACGGTGCCGCTGTTGAGCACATCGCCGCTCATGTGAATCTTCACCGTGTTGCCCGCGATCAGCGCACCACTGGGGCTCAGATCACCCGAGCGAGGTGCCAGGTAGACCCGGGGCACGAGCGCTTTCTCTTTGCGTCCGTCGGACAAGGTCACGTCCTCGGCCACCAGCCAGACGATGTCGCTGGTGAGCGCAGCCATTTGTTCGGCTGAGAGCGTGATGCCCGGGCGCAGTTGGTGCTCCTGCGCAAAGGTCAGCCCCGCGTTCATGAGCGCGAGGAATTGGGCTTCGTCGTCCCGGTGGTCGCCCAGGAAGCGTTGCCCGGTGAGCTGGCCCACCTGCTCGCGGATGAGCCTTTGTTCGTAGACACTACTGTCCGGTTAAAAGTCGAACAAATTCAATTGGTTAACGGCGTCGGGCATATCGGTCTGGGACGCGTCGGCCTGCAAGGCGCATGAAATCTCGGTTTTCTCGAAGACCGACACCGACAAGATCTGTAGACATGTGTAAAGCGAGACATCGAGTTGAAGCTCCTTCTTGACGATGGCAATGAGCACGTAGGTGGCCACGGCACACCACACCTGCGTCTTCACGGCGTTCTCGCTGTTGCCGAGAAACTTCTTGATGCGCAGATGCTGCTTGATCCATTTGAAGAACAGCTCGACTCGCCAGCGGCTCTTGTACAGCGCGGCGATCGTCAGCGCCGGCAGCGCCGTGTTGTTGGTCAGGAAGATCAGTGTTTTGCCGGACTCGGGATCCTTGAATCGCACACGCCGCAAATGCTCGGGATACTTCTTGGCCGAGTAGTGACCGTTGAGCATGACCTGCTGGTCGCTGATGACGCCAGTGCTGCGGTCGGTGGGTGCCGAGTAGACACGTCTGGCATCCATCGGCGACTTCGCGCGCGTAACGAAGAAGGCGCCAGCCTGGTGCAGCGCATACAGCCGTGCGAAGTCCACATAGCCGCGATCCATCACGTAGAACGCACCGGCCTCGAAACTCAGCATGTCCAGCACGTTCACGTCGTGCAGCTTGCCATCGCTGATGTGGATGAAGGCCGGGATAGCGCCGCGCAGATCCAGCAGCGTGTGCAGCTTGATGGCCGCCTTGGTCGATCGAAACGGTGCCCAGTCGAACAGGCTCAAGCACAGATCGATGGTGCTGGAGTCCAGCGCATAGACCGTGTTGTCCAAGTCGACGCCGAGCGCATCGTTCGCGTACAGCTTGCGTGCGCGCCGGATCAGCAAGGCAGCCAGGTCCGACCAGATGCGCCAGTCGCGCGATTCGTTGGCGTCGGCCAGCGTGGAGCGCTTGACCGCCGAGCGAAACCCCATCGCATACAGCTTGCCGGCATTGGCCGACAAGCTGGCCTCGATGTCGCGCAGACTCTCTCGCCAAGTCAGCTGCGCGAAGGCCATCGCCCGGAACTGCTCGGCGCACGACAGCGCTCGCACACCCGAGTTGCCTCCATGGCGCTGCACGATGCGCGCGAAGCTGGTCCATGGGACGAACTCCATGATCTGAGAAAACAAGGTCTTGCCGATGTGCACGCGCTTCCCCAGAGACAGTCAAGCCCGGGAAAGTACGCGGTTTTGGAAGAGCGAAGTTCAAATCGGCACCAAACGAAATCGGTCTGCAACCCGCGCCAATGCTTGATCTCAGGCTCGGCGCGGACCATTTAACCGGACAGTAGTGGTTCGTAGAAGCCATCACCGAGGCGTTTCTGGACGCTGTCGGGGTCGCTGGAGAGCGCCTTGAGCAGGTAGTCCGAGCCGAGCCACTGGCGTTGATCGGTGAAGCGTGGATCGGTCTCGATCAGGGTGTTGCCTTGGGAATCGGGGTTGGCCTTGAACAAGCCGCTGTGCATCACCGGCGGGATGGCCTGTCCGCCCTGGCTGCGCGCCACGTTGATGGGCGCTCCCCGCTCCTGCACCGCCTGGTACGGGCTGTGTTCGTAGAGCCGGTCGTCGTTCTTGAACAGGCCTTCTTCGCGCCGCCAGCTGTAGACCGCCTGCCCGCTGAGCTCGGTGCGCGCGAGTACCTCGCTGCCCCGGTTCTCCAAACTGGCGCCCTGCACCTTCAATGCCCCGCCGGCGACGATCTCGCTGTTGTGGTTGAGCAGCTGGTCCCGCGCGTTGATCGCCATGTCCCCACCCGAGACGATCTGCCCCGGCGCGCTGCTCAGGACCTTGGGGTTGTACGCCGTGGCCGTGGCATCGATCACCACCCAGTCTTCAAGCGTGCGCGCGGCCACGCTGGCGTTGTAGGCGCCGATCTTCTGGTCCAGCGCGTCTTGCTGCGCGCGCTTGTGCGCGTTGTACTGCGCCATCTGCTGCTGCCAGGCCGGGTCTTCGGAGCCGCCCTGAGGTGGTGGCTCGGGCGGCGAACCGAAGGGCGCAACACCCAGGCGTTGCCAGATCGGGTGCTCGGGCGCGTAGGTGTCCCGAGTGGTCGGGTTGCAGTCCGAGCCCGGGCAGGGCTCTTCGGTGCGGCTGGCTTCGAGCTGGAAGCTGCCGCTCCAGCCCCCCAGGGGCACGGCCCACTGCGCGGCCAGTGCCGGGTATTGGCTGAAGGGGTAATCGCCCGAGGGCAGCAGCACCTGCCATTCGGCCTTGTCCTCGTACCGGTCCAGCCGATCGAAGTTCATCCCCAGTTCTTCGGCCTTGTAGTCCACCCCCTGGTGGCGCAGGCGCAGGTAGCGCTGGCCGGGCTGGGCCACGAGTTCGGTCTGGAAGTGGTCGTTGGCGTTGAGCAGGGTGGGGGTGGTGATGGCCAGATCACCTTGTGCTTCGATGCGCGCTGAGCGGTTCTCGATGCGCTCGGTGGCGGTGAGCGCCATCTTGCCCAGGCTCAGGAGCTCGGCGCCTTCGGTGTTGTGGATCTGAGCGGCCTCGATGTTCAGGCTCTCGCGCGCGGCGATGACACCGCCGTCCTGGTTGCGCACCTCGCTGGCGCTTTGAATCTGGATGTTCTGCCCATAGACCCGGCCGCTGTTGATGAGCTGGCCGTTGGGCAGCAGGGTGAGCTGGCCCTGGCTGGCGATGGTGCCGTTGTTTTTGACGCCCAGGCCGTCTTCGGTGCCCACCAGGAAGATGTGGCCGGCGTACATGCCGCCGATGGCGGCCACGTCCAGGCGCACGGTGGGCTTGGGTGGTGGGGGCGCGTTGAGGTCGGGTGCGATGGGTGTGGTGATGGGGCTGCCGTCGGCGTTGTGGCGGGCCTGGGTTTCTGCCGCACCGGCCACGGCGGTGAGGTAGTTGGCCCAGATGGCGGCGTTGACTTCGATGGCGCGCGCCATGATGGCGGCGTAGTCCGCGCCCCGGGTGTCCAGGCCCAGGCCGTTGATCTGCACCTGACCGCCACGCACACGGTAGCTCTCCAGCGAGCCTTCGTTCATCACCGGGGCGCCGGTGGTGATGGTGATGCCCGAGGCGTTGATGAAGCTGGCGCCGTTCACTTGAATGCCCGCGGGGTTGGCAACAATCACTTCGGCGCGCTGGCCAGCGACTTCGATCGGGCCTTTGAGGTACGAGGGGTTCGTGCTGTTGACTTCGTTGAGGATGACCCGCGCGGACCCCGTGGCCAGCCAGGGGTTGCCAGGAACATGGCCGCCGAGTTGGGTGGGTGTGGCGGTGCGGCTGTTGTTGAGGATGGCGCCTGGGCCGTTCACGTCGAACTGGCGGTAGGTGTTGCGCGAGACGCCGGCGGCGCTCGGGGTCTGGATGTTGACCAAGGGCACGCCGTTGGGGGCGCTCAACACCGTGGGGCGCTGGCGGCCCGGGGCGTTGGGGTCTGCCACGATCTGGGCACGCACCTCGACATGGGTACAGACGATGACCAGCAGGCCGCAAAAACCCGTGGCCGTGGCAACGGCCACGCGCCGGTGGTGCTTGTTCATGGAGGACTCCCTGAGATGAAACTGGTTGTGATCGGCGCAGATCACATCAAAGCTTCAACCCAAAGGACATCGCTCAAAAGGCTGGTTGATGGCCGGTCCATCTCGGACCAGACCCAGACCCGCCAGACCTTTCCACCTGGCACGCGTTCTTGCATCGTGTACCGGGTGGGGTTTTGAATCCGCGGAGTGGCGCAGGGGCTACTTCACGCGTGCCCCTCACCCCAGCCCTCTCCCCAGAGGGGCGAGGGAGTTGAGGCACGGTCTTCGGAGAGCAGTGTCTCTTCCAGAGGCATCGAGGGACGGCTTCGCCGGCCCAAGATGCCGTCCCCCCCCTCCAAGCGCCGAAGGCGCGCCAGAGAGGGGGGAAGCCGCGTCAGCGGCGCAGGGGGGAGCTACGAATGCTCCGGCGCAGGGGGGTGTTCTTCACTTCAGCAGAATGCCCTTGTCCACGGTCTCGATCTGCGTATGGCCGCAGAAGGCCATGGTGAGGTCGAGTTCGCGGTGGATGATGTCCAGGCACTTGCTCACGCCTTCCTCGCCCATCGCGCCCAGCCCATAGAGCATGGACCGGCCGATGTAGACACCGCGCGCGCCCAGCGCTCGCGCCTTGAGCACGTCCTGCCCGCTGCGGATGCCGCCGTCCATGTGCACTTCGATCTGGCGCCCCACGGCGTCCACGATCGTCGGCAGCGCTTCGATGCTGCTTTGCGCGCCATCGAGCTGGCGCCCACCGTGGTTGCTCACGATCAGCGCGTCCGCACCCGAGGCCACGGCCAGCTTCGCGTCTTCCACGTCCTGGATGCCTTTGAGGATCAGCGGGCCGCCCCAGCGCTGCTTGATCCATTCCACGTCGCCCCAGTTGAGTTTGGGGTCGAACTGCTGCGCGGTCCAGGCGCCGAGGTTGGCCATGTCGGTCACGCCCTGCACGTGGCCCACGATGTTGCCGAACTGGCGGCGCGGCGTGCCCAGCATGCCCAGCGCCCAGCGCGGCTTGCTGGCGATGTTGAGGATGTTGGCCAGCGTCATCTTGGGCGGCGCGGTCAGGCCGTTCTTCAGGTCCTTGTGGCGCTGGCCGAGGATCTGCAGGTCCAGCGTGAGCACCAGGGCGCTGCAGCGCGCGGCCTTGGCGCGGTCGATCAGGCGTTCGATGAAGGACCGGTCGCGCATCACGTACAGCTGGAACCAGAAGCCTTCGCCGGCGTGCTGCGCCACGTCTTCGATCGAGCAGATGCTCATGGTGGAGAGCGTGAACGGAATGCCGAACTTGCGCGCGGCGCGCGCCGCGAGGATCTCCCCGTCGGCGTGCTGCATGCCGGTGAGGCCGGTGGGCGCGATGGCCACGGGCATGGCCACGTCCTGCCCGATCATGGTGCTGCGCGTGCTGCGGTTCTCCAAGTTCACCGCCACGCGCTGGCGCAGTTTGATTTTCTGGAAGTCTTCGCTGTTGGCCCGGTAGGTGCTCTCGGTCCAGGAGCCGGAATCGGCGTAGTCGTAGAACATGCGCGGCACGCGGCGCTGGGCCAGGACGCGCAGGTCTTCCACGGTGGTGATCACGGTCATGCGAGGGTCTCCGTTGGGGGGTGGGTCCGGCCTGCGGCCGCAAGCGCTGGTTGGCACGCATGTTAGCGGCGGGCCCGGAAAAGCCGCGTGAAAGCGCGCCGGCGCGGTTTGAAATTTTTGAGGGGAGGCTGGCTCAGCGTGCCTTCACCCCGGCGCCACGCACTTCGAAACGCACTTCGTCCAGCACCGTGCCGCGCGCGTCGGTGAGCTGCATCACGTGCCGGCCGGGCCAGGGCAGCCATTGGAATTGTGCGCCCTGTGCCACCGGTTTGCCGTCCAGGCGCCAGCGTCCGCCCGCGCCCGAGGCGGTGAAGGTCAGGCGCTGGTGCCGGGGCGGAATGTCCGGGTCCAGAGCGACGATGGTGCCCGGCGCCGGCGAGCGGATGTGCAGCGGAGCGCGGCTCCGTTCTGCCGGGGACGCACGCTCCATCGCGAAGCGGGTCTGCTCGGTGCCCTTCAGAAACCATTCGCTGCGCGCCGCCTCCAGGGGCCGATCGCTCTCGGGGCCTTCGAAGGTGGCGCTGGCTTGCACCAGGCCGGGAGGTGGCTGGGGCGCGCGGCTCGGCGTGTGGGCGTGCAGGTGTTGCATGACCGTGGCCCAGACCGGCGCCGCGCCGCTGGTGCCGCTCACGTCCCACATGGGCGCGCCACTGGCATTGCCCACCCACACACCAACGGTGTAGCGCTCGGACCAGCCCACGGCCCAGTTGTCGCGCATGTCCTTGCTGGTGCCGGTCTTCACGGCGGACCAGAAACGTGTGGCCAACAGGCTGTCGGTGCCGAAGGTGCGCGCGCGCGCGTTGCTGTCGCTCAGGATGTCGCCGACGATGAAGGCCGCGCGCGGGTCGATCGCGGGCGCGCCCTGCGGCGGTGAGCCCACCGGCCCATGGCGTCCACCATTGGCCAGGCTGCGGAAGGCGTTGGTGAGCGCGAGCAGCGGCACCTCGGCGCTGCCCAGGGCCAGGCTGTAGCCGTAGAAGCCCGCGCTCTCGCGCAGCGGCAGGCCGACCCGGCCCAGCTGGCGGTGGAAGGCTTCGGGCGAGACCATCACCAGCGTGCGCACGGCCGGCACGTTGAGCGAGGCCGCCAGCGCGGTGCGCGCGGACACCCAGCCCTTGAAGCGGCGGTCGTAGTTCTGCGGGATGTAGAGGCCGCTGGCGGTGGGGATGGCGGCCGGCGAATCGTCCAGCAGCGACGCGGCCGTCATGCGCCGCTCGGCGATGGCTTGCGCATACAGGAAGGGCTTGAGCGTGGAGCCCGGTTGGCGAAGCGCCAGCACGCCGTCGACTTGCGAGGCTGCGCTGAGCGGGCCGGACGAGCCCACCCAGGCCAGCACCTCGCCGCTGGCGTTGTCCAGCACCACCAGTGCGCCGTCCTGCACATTGCGCCCGCGCAGTTCGCGCAGGTGGCGTTGCAAGGTTTGCAGCGCGAAGCGTTGCAGCGGCGCGGACACGGTGGAGCGCACGCTGCGCGCGTCGGGGCCGGCCTCGGCCAGCAGACGCCGCGCGTGGTGCGGCGCGATGCCTTCGCTGGCGGCGAAGTCGCGGCTCTGCAAGGCCAGTGCGGTGGTGATCTGCACCGCTTCGCAATCGACGGGGTGGCCCGGCTGCATGAGCCGCAGCACGCCGCAGGCGCGTTGGCCCACCTGGCGGGGTCGGGCGTTGGGCGCGCGCACCAGCGCCGCGGCCACCGCGGCTTCGCGCTCGTCCAGGCCGTGCGGGGCTTTGCTGAACAGGGTGCGCGAGAGCGCGTCGATGCCGACGAGCTCGCCGCGGAACGGCACGAGGTTCAAGTAGGCCTCCAGGATCTGGTCCTTGCGCCATTGCCGCTCCAGCCGTTGCGCGGCGAGCGCCTGGCCGAGCTTCTGCGTCAGGCGGCGCCCGCCCGCGCCGCGTTGCAAGTCGCCATCGGGCTCGTCGAGCAGGGCGGCGAGCTGCATGGTGATGGTGGAGGCCCCGCGCGTGCGGGTGTTCCAGAGGTTGGCCCAGGCCGCAGCCGAGACCGCGCGCCAGTCCACGCCGCTGTGCTCGTGGAAGCGTTTGTCTTCGCTGAGCACCAGGGCCGTGCGCAAGGCGGGCGACACATCGCCCAAGGCCATCCACGCGCCCCGCCGCACCTGGGGGTCGACCCGCACGCGCTGCAGCAGCTCGCCGTGGCGGTCGAGCACCAGCGCTTCGGACGAGCGCCAATCGGCATGCACCTCGGCGTAGCTGGGCAGGGCTTGCGCGGGCAGCGCCACGCACAGGCCCAGGGCCAGGGCCGCGAGCGCTCGGCGCAGTTTCACCGTGCGGCCTCCACTTTCACGCGCGCGTTCGGGGCCTCGCCGAACATCTCGGGCGCGTACAGCGCTTCCACGCGGCTGGGCGGCAGCGCGAAGTCGCCCACGTTGTTCAGGCGCACGGTGTATTCCATCTTCAACACGCCCTTGGGCACGTACTCGTAGTAGCCGCGGTAGGCCTCGAAGCTGCGTTCTTCGAAGGCCGGCCAGGCGTTGCCCGACGCCCGTTTTTCGCCCGAGGTGGCGATCTGCGAATCGCGCCCCAGGCCGCCGCCCAGAATGGTCGCGCCGCCGGGGATCGGGTCGGTCACCGCGACCCAGGTCATGTCGGCCGAGGCATTGACTTCCAGCGACACGCGCAGCACGTCGCCGCGCGTGTACTGGCCGCTGACCGCCTGCTCCACCGGCGTGATGCTCTTCTTGATCGTGTAGCCCGCGCTGAACGGCGCCTTGAGCGGCACGGCGGCGAGCGACTGCAGCGTGAGCCAGGGCTTGCCCGCGCCCTGGTGCACCACCTGCAGCGTGTCGGCACCGCCATCGGCCTTCCAGGGCAGGAAGCCGGTGTTGTTCCTCAGTTGGCCAGGACTGGCCGGCGCGCCGAACCCGGTGGTCTGGTGCGCAGCGCCGCTGGCGTCGCTGCTCTTCACCCGCTCGACCTTGGCCCAGTCGATGTTCGCTGACGAGGTGCCCAGGGTGGCGCGCGTCACGCCGGCCACCGGCGTGGCCTCGAACTTGGCGGAGAACTTCTCCAGCGCCAAGCCACCCCACAGGTTGGCGGTGGTGGTGTGCCAGGCGCCGTTCTGCTGGCGGCCGATGAAGCCGCTGGCCAGGCGGCCCATGTCGTCCTGCCAGGCCGGGTCGTCCATCACGGTGAGCAGCAGGCGCGCGGTGTTCACGTCGCCGTTGGCCATGAGCCACCACCAGTAGTCGTCGCGCTCGGTGCTGAACACGAGCTTGGTGCCCTGGTGGCTCAGGCGCGCGCGCAGCACCTGCATGGCCTCGCCCAGGCGCTGTTCGCGCTGGGGCACGTCGGCCACGCGCTTCAAGATGTTGATCCAGTCGATCACCGCGCTGGTGGGCCATTGGTTGGGCGCGATCGTGATGCTGCCGGCCATGCGGCCCTGCGCCTTGCCGTACCGCGACAGCGCTTCGAGGGCCGCCAGTTTGCGCACGTCCAGGTCCTTGCGCGGGCTCCAGAACTCGCGCGTGATGCGGCCTTCGACGAAGGCGATCAGGCCGCGCTCCATCGGCGCGCGGGCGTCGTCGGGCAGGCCGAAGGCCGGGTCGATGGCCGAGGCCTCGTGCGTGGCCGCGAGCAGGTAGGCGGTCAGGATGTCGCTGCCCCGGCTGCCATCGCCTTCGCGCGGCGGGAAGTAGGTGGCCAGGCCGTCGGCATCCAGGTAGCTGGGCAGTTGCGTCACCACGCCTTGCCACAGTTGGGCATCGCGCAGGCCGATGGCCTTGCTGGTTTTTTGCTCCAGGCAGACGAAGGGGTAGTTGGCGAACCAGTCGCGCACGCCGGGCAGGCCTTCCCCCAGCTTGGGCTGCAGCGCGAGCTTCAAGCCGCCCCGGCCGGCCAGTGCGCCTGCCGGCGCACTGGCGCCGAGCTGGAACGCGCCATCGACCTGCACCAGCGTGGCCTGCTGCACCGAGAGCGGCACGGCCGGCACGATGCGCTGGCTCGCCTTGAGCGCGTCCCTGGCACCGCCCAGGGTGTCCTTGGCTTCGATTTCCCACAGGATGGCTTCGGCCCGCGCGAGCGCCAACTGCGCGGGGGCGGTCACGTTCCAGGCCACTTCACGGGCTTCGCCCGCGGGAATGTCCAGCGTCTGCGGTGCCAGCGTGAGCAAGGTGGCGCGTGGCGACACCTCGACCTTCATGGCCTTCTGCGTCGTGTTGCGCAAGGTGAGTTGCGCGCGGAACTGGTCGTCTTCGCGCACCAGCGGCGGCAGGCCGCTGATGATTTGCAGGTCCTGCGTGGCGCGCACGCTGGTCTGGCCGGTGCCGAAGAGGCCCGTGCCCATGTCCACCACGGCGACGATCTGGAAGGTGGTGAGCGCGTCGTTGAGCGGCACCGTCACGACCGCCTGGCCCTTCGCGTCCAGCGCCACCTTGGGGTTCCAGAGCAGCAAGGTGTCGAGCAGTTCGCGCGTGCCGCTCTTGCCGCCACCGCCGCCCGCGGGCACGGCTTTGCGGCCGTAGTGCCGCCGGCCGATGATTTCCATTTGCGCGGTCGACGTCTCCACGCCCCAGGCGCGTTGCTGCAGCATCGCATCCAGCAGGTTCCAGCTGCGGTTGGGCATGAGTTCGAGCAGGGCCTGGTCCACGGCGGCCAGCGCCACCTCCGCGTGCGCGGCGGGCTGGCCATTGGGCAGCTTCGCGCTGATGGTGACCTTTGCTTGCCCGCGCACGGGGTAACTTTCCTGGTCGGCCTTCACGCTCACGGCGAGTTGGTGCGCCTGGGTGCCCACGCGGATCTCGGCCACGCCGAGGCGGAAAGCGGGTTTGCTCAGGTCGACCAGGGTGGTCGGCGCCACGTATTCGCGGCCTTCATGCCAGAACGCAGTCCACCATTCGCGCGGCGCCTTGTAGCCCCAGGTGAAGAACGAGTACCACGGCACCTCGCGCAGCCGGCCGCGCAGGGCCAGCACGCTCACGTACACGTTCGGTCCCCAGCTCTCCTGGATCTTGAGCTGCACGGTCGGGTCCTGCCCGTTGAGTTGCACTACCTGCGATTCGATGATGCCTTCGCGCTCCACCGTGAGCAGCGCGGTGGCGAAGCGGAACGGCATGCGCACCTGGAACTTCGCGGTCTCGCCGGGTTGGTAGGTTTTCTTCTCGGGCAGCAGGTCGATTCGGTCGTGGTTCTCGCCGCCGAACCAGAGCTCGCCCTGGCGCGTCACGTAGACGGCACTGGCGGCCTGGATGCTGCGGCCCGAGGCGTCCTTGGCGGTCACGATCAGTTCCACCTCGCCCGGTTCGCCCAGCCGGGTCTCGCACAACAGCAGGCCGCGCGCATCGCTCTTGCCGCTGCAGACCGAGCCGAGGTCCTTGGTTTCGGTCTTGTTGTCGTAGGTGTAGAAGCCGCCCACCATGCGCTTGCGGCTGGTGGTGGTGATGTGCGCCAGCGCCTTCACGTCCAGCGCCACGCCGGCCGCGGGCTTGCCCGCGAGGTCCAGCGCCAGGGCCTGGAACTGGATCTTCTGGCTGGCCGACACCCAACCCTCGGTCTTGATGCCCGCCACCACTTGAGCGGGCCACACGGTGGAGACGCTGCGCAGCGTCTGCACCTCGCCATTGGGGTCGGCGTAAGTGGCTTCGAGCAGCAGCTCCTGCGGTTGCGGCGCGGTGGGCACCTGGTCGATGGTGAGCTTGCCCGCGCCATTGCGGTCCAGCGTGAGGGGCAGCTTGTCCGCGATCACGCGCTGGTCCTGCGAAGCGCTGGCCTCTTCTTCACCTTCCTCATCGCCCGCGCTGCCGTCGGCGCGGGGCGGCTGGAAGCTGAAACCTTCGAAGTCGTTGAAGCTCAGGAACTTGTTGCGCACCAGGGCCGACACGCGCACCGGCAGGTTGGCCGCGCCGCCGCCCGAGACGTAGTTGACCTGCAACTGCGTCGGCACCGCCTTCACATTGACCAGCGCCTGTTTTTCTTCAGGCGCGATGCGGCCTTCTAACACCGGCAGGCGGAACTCTTCGACGCGGAATTCCCCCGTGCCGTACTGGCGTTCGTTGTCGTCCTGGCTCTTGAGCATCACCTCGTAGCGGCCCAGCTTGGCGCTGGCGGGCACGGCAAACGTGCTGTCCGCGCTCTGGCCGCCGGTGGCCGTCTTGCGCCAGGCCACGGCCTGCGTGTATTGCTGACCACTGCCGGTGTGCGTGACCATCAGGGTATCGGGCAAGGTTTGCGGCAGGCCGAAGCCCTGGCTGGTTTCGGTGCGGATGAGGTGCTTCATCGACACCGTCTCGCCGGCGCGCAGCAGCGTGCGGTCGAACACCGTGTGGGCGCGCTCGTCGGGGCGGGCTTCGCGGCTGGTGGGGTGGTTGAAGCGCCAGGGTTCGATGCCGCGGTACCAGTCGCTCCAGGTGAAGGCCATGTCGTCCACCGCGCCGTCTTTCAGGCGCGCGCTCACGAAATAGGCCTGGGTGCTCGCGCCGTCCTCGCTGTCGCAGTAGGGCGCCTGCGGAGGCACGCCCTTCAAGTCCACCACGCCTTGCGCGTTGGTGGTGCCGGTGGCGATCTCCTTGCCGGTGCAGTCAGACACGCGCACGAGCGCACCCGCTGCGGGCTTGCCCTTGTCCAGCGTGGTCACCCAGGCCAGCGCGTTCTCGCGGCCGAGCTTGAAGTGCACGCCCAGGTTGGTCACCAGGGCCGAGGTGCGCACATACATCGTGCGTTGCGCGCCATAGCGCGGATCCAGCAGCGAGCCGCCGAGCGCGGGCGAAGCGATCTCCACCACATGGAAGCCGGGCGTGAGCGGAATGCCCACCACCTCGAAGGGGCGCGGATCGTTGCTGGCGGGTTGGGGCAGGTCCATCGCCTTGACGCCGGGCTTGCCTTTGAGCAGCGAGACCGCGCGCGACTCCACCCAGCGTTCGTCCCGCTCTTCCAGTGCCTTGGGCAGCGGGCCGACGGTGTCGGCGCGCGCCTGTTCGCGCGTGACGTTGAACTGGTCGTAGCGCCGCAGCTTGCGGAACCAGGCGATGATCTCCGCGTCGCTCCTGGGCTGCAGCGCGTTCACCTGGCCCGGCGCGAGCCCTTGCACCTTCAGCGCGGCTTCCACTTTGCGCAGGGTCACCGGCAGCAGGGGCGTGCCGCCGGGCTCGGCGAAGCGCTCGACAATGCCGAAGGGTGCGGCGGCGAACTTGGCCAGGGGCGGCATGGGGCCGGTGGACACGGCCAGTGGGAAGCTGTCGGCGTTGACCGCGTTGCGCCCGGCGGCGTCCTGGAAGTCTTTCTGCAGTTCCACGGTGAACGCGGCGCTCTCGCCGAACGGCGGCTTGAAAGACACCGAAGAGACCACGCTGTCGCCGTCGGCGTTGTCGTCCTCGAACGCCGGCTTGTGCGTCTGCCGCTGCGACTTCAGTCGGATGCCCTCTGCCAGCTTGCGCGGCACCGGCGCGTTGAAGTTCAGCGACATCGGCCGGATCGGCAGGCACGCGGCCTGCGCATTTTCACGCTCGCAGTTGAAGCCCACGGTGAAGGCTTCGCGCACCTGGAAGTTGAAGCGCCTTTCGACCGAATTCGCGACGCCCGAGGGTGTGGCCACGCCCTTGCCGAACACGAGGGACATCTTGGTGTCCGGCGTGAGGCGTCGGTTGCACGCCAGCGTCAGGTGGCGTTGCGGCTCCTGGGTGGCGGCCTTGTCCCAGCCGTTGGCCTTGAGCAGCGCGGCGCGCTCGTCGCCGTCGATGAGCCGCACCGGCACGCGCTCGCCCAGTCCTTCCACTGCGCACCAGACGTTCGATTGCACGCTGGCCGGTGTCGCCGCGCCGTTGAGCCGCAATACGAAGTACTGTTCCTCGTCGATGCGCGAGGAAGCACCGGGGCGCACCTGCTGCACGAAAGGCCCGCCGGTGTTGAAGGCGAAGCGCGACACCGCCAGCTCTGCGCCCTTGGGCGACTTGAAGCCGCTCCTGACCTGCACCGTGCAGCGCACGCCTGGAGGCAGGTCGTTCTCGAATTCAAAGGCCCATTCGCGTTCGTTGACCCAGCGGCCGTTGCCTTGCGTGGCCTGTGCGTCGCTGCAGCTGAGCGAGACGGGTGCGGGGGCTTTCGGGTCGCCGAACGTGACGGCGGCCTCGTCGAACTTCACGACGACCTGGCGGACCCGGGAGACCTCGCCCTTGGGAGAGGTGCTGACGATCTGCAACGCGGACGCCGGCAGGGCAGCGGCGAGCAGGGCGATGGCGACAAAACGAGACAGGATCTTGTTCAAGGCTTCCTCCATGACAAGCGCCAAGCGTAGCTTGAAAAGACGGGTGGACGAATGGCGGGAACCGTGAGACCGTGGCACCATCCCAATCCCCATGAGCCGCCCGTTCCTTGCTCCCGTTCTCGCGCTCGCCCTGATGCTGGCCATGCCGGGTTGGGCGCAGCCGGCCGAGGTGTTCCGGTGGACGGACGAATATGGCCAGGTGGTGTATGGCACCTGGGTTCCCGAGCGCTACCGGGCCAACGCTGTGCCCGCCAACGCGCCCCTGCCGCGCGGCACCAGCGCCTGCGAGGCGAAATGGCACCGCTACCTGGCCAGCGCTGCCTGCTTCGACCAGTACCGCGTGGTCGGCGGTGGCCTCAAGCCCGAGGCCTACCAGTATTGCACCGAGGTGCCGCGGCCTGATCCTTGTACCTGAGGAGGAAACCGAGCCCGTCAACGGTCAACGCGCAGTCGACCATCGACGCGTCGCCTGCGCGGCAGCCTTAGCCCAGGCGCTTGCGGTGCCGCGCAATCTGCGCGCGCACCTGTGCCGGCGCCGTGCCGCCCAAGGTGTTGCGCGCTTCCAGGCTGCCCCGCAGGCTCAGGCATTCGTACACGTCCTTCTCGATCGACGCGTGGAAACCCTGCAGCACTGCCAGCGGCAGTTCGGAGAGGTCGCAGTTGTGCGACACAGCCGCCTTGACCGCGTGCGCGACGGTTTCGTGGGCGTCGCGAAACGGCAGGCCCTTCTTCACCAGGTAGTCGGCCAGGTCGGTGGCGGTGGCGTAGCCCTTCTTGGCCGCTTCTTCCATCGCCAATGCGTTCACCGTGATGCCGCCTTCCTTCTGGCCGGAGGCCGGGTTCACCTGCCCGCCCACCATTTCGCTGAAGATGCGCAGCGTGTCCTTGAGCGTGTCGACCGTATCGAACAGCGGCTCCTTGTCTTCCTGGTTGTCCTTGTTGTAGGCCAGGGGCTGGCCTTTCATGAGCGTGATCAGGCCCATGAGGTGGCCCACCACGCGGCCGGTCTTGCCGCGCGCGAGTTCGGGCACGTCCGGGTTTTTCTTCTGCGGCATGATCGACGAGCCGGTGGTGAAGCGGTCGGCGATCTTCACGAAGCCGAAGTTCTGGCTCATCCACAGAATGAGTTCTTCGCTGAAGCGGCTGATGTGCACCATGCACAACGAGGCGGCGGCGGTGAATTCGATCGCGAAGTCGCGGTCGCTCACGCCGTCCAGGCTGTTCATGCACACCTGCGGCTCGCCACGCTCGTTCACCATGCCCAGGGTGCGGGCCACGCGTTCACGGTCCAGTGGGTAGGTGGTGCCGGCCAGCGCGGCGCTGCCCAGGGGCAGGCGGTTGGTGCGGCGGCGCACATCGCCCAGGCGCTCGGCGTCGCGCGAGAACATCTCCACATAGGCCAGCAGGTGGTGCGCGAAGCTCACCGGTTGCGCGACCTGCAGGTGGGTGAAGCCGGGCAGGATCACGTCCACGTTCTTCTCGGCCACCTCCACCAGCGCGGTCTGCAGCTCGCCGAGCAGGGAGGTGATGAGGTCGATCTCGCCGCGCAGCCACAGGCGCACGTCGGTGGCGACCTGGTCGTTGCGGCTGCGCCCGGTGTGCAGGCGTTTGCCCGCATCGCCCACGAGCTGGGTCAGGCGCGCTTCGATGTTGAGGTGCACGTCTTCCAGGTCGAGCTTCCACTCGAACTCGCCGCGTTCGATCTCGGCCGTGATCTGCGCCATGCCGCGCTGGATGGCCTCCAAGTCGGCTGTGGCGATGATGGACTGGTGCGCGAGCATTTCGGCGTGGGCGAGGCTGCCGGCGATGTCGGCCTGCCAGAGGCGTTTGTCGAAAAAGACGCTGGCGGTGTAGCGCTTGACCAACTCGCTCATCGGCTCTGAGAATAGGGCAGACCAGGCTTCGGATTTCTTGTCGAGTTGGTTGGTAGACATGGTGTTGCCAGCGGCGGATGGGAAATGAAAGGAGCGGAGGACCGCGCGGGATGGGGCTGGGGCCAACGGGGCCCGGGCCGGTTTTTGGCGCAAGATCTGCACAGACCCTCAGGGGACTGACCCGAAGACGGACGAGCACCCCATGAAAGACTCCAGAATTTTATCGACCTTCCAGGACTTGGCCCATGCGGCCGGTGCGCGCCCGATCGCGGAGATGCCCGAGCACGTGCGTGCTCGCATCCAGGTGTTCGACACCTGCCAGGTCGGCACGGTGCTGCGCGCGGTGCTGTTCGTGGAGGCCATCGTGGCGGTGGCGGCCTTGTTCGTGGCGCCGAGCCTGCTGGGCTGGATCACGCAGATGGCGATCTTCACCGGTGCGGCGCTGCCGGCCGTGCTGGCCTGGCTGCTCACCGTCTGCGGGCTCAAGCGGCAACTCGGGCTGTTGCCCGTGGGCGGGCAGTGGGCTGCGTCCGTGGGGTTGGGGGCGTTGTCGGGTTTGTACGGTTGTGGCTTGCTGGTGTGGATGGCCCTGGCCGAGGAAGCGCCGTGGTTGGCCAGCGGCGCAGCGGGGGCCTTGGTGGCAGCGGTAATGGTGGCCGCGCTCATGTGGCGCGCGCGGGCGCGTGGTCCGGCGGGCGCCACGGCGCGCCTGGCCGAGCTGCAGGCCCGCATCCGCCCGCATTTTCTGTTCAACACGCTCAACAGCGCCATTGCCCTGGTGCGCGAGGAGCCGGCCAAGGCCGAAAGCCTGCTGGAAGACTTGAGCGAGCTGTTTCGCCACGCTCTGGCCGACAGCAAGGAAGCGGTTCCTTTGCGCCAGGAACTGGCGCTGGCCGAGCACTACCTGGCGATCGAGCAGGTGCGTTTCGGTGAACGCCTGCGGGTGGAGTGGAGCGTGGACGACACGGCGTCCAAGGCCAAGTTGCCGCCCCTCATCCTGCAGCCACTGGTGGAGAATGCGGTGAAACACGGCGTGGAACCGAGTGCTACTGGCGCGGTGGTGCGCATCAGCACCCAGCGCCGGGGTAGCGTGGTGGTGATCAAGGTCACCAACACGGTACCGGCGGGCAGCGGGCGGCGCGGCAATGGGCTGGCGCTGGACAACGTGCGGCAGCGGCTGACGCTGTTGCACGACATGCAGAGCCACTTCCAGGCTGCATTGGTGAATGGGGTGTTTCAGGTGAGGCTCGAAATACCGGTATAAGCGGGGGTATGAACCCAACGACCGGCCCAGGCAACGGAGCGTGACATGACACTGAAGGTATTGATCGTTGACGACGAAGCGCTGGCGCGCTCCCGCATGCGCACGCTGCTGGGCGAATGCACGGATCCCAGGGTCGACGTGGTGGGCGAGGGCTCCAATGCGGTTCAGGCCATGGACCAGATCCAGCGCACCGGTTGCGATCTGGTCATGCTCGACATCCACATGCCCGGCGTGGACGGCATGGCCCTGGCTTCCACGCTTCGGGGCATGCCTGCGCCGCCGGCCATTGTGTTCGTGACCGCGTACGCCGAACACGCGGTGCACGCCTTCGAACTCGAAGCGGTGGACTACCTCACCAAGCCGGTGCGGCGTGAGCGGCTGCAACAGGCTTTGCAAAAGGTGGTGCGCATGCGCAGCGCCGCCGATACAGTGCAGGACAACGGTTTGCCCGAGAGCCTGATCATCCAGGAGCGGGGTCGCAGCGAACGGGTGGCGTTGTCGGACGTGATCTACCTCAAGGCCGAACTGAAGTACATCACCGTGCGCACGGCGGACAAGGAGCACATCTTCGATGGCGCGCTGAGCGATCTGGAGCAGCGCTATTCGCACCTGTTCGTGCGTGTGCACCGCAACGCGCTGGTCTCGCGCAGGGCGGTTCGAGCGGTGGAGAAGTACAACGACCCGGTCGATGGCGAGGGCTGGACGGTGCGCCTGGATGGCGTGGACGAACGCCTTGCGGTTTCTCGGCGCCAATTGGCGGCGGTGCGCGAAGCTTTGATGAGTTGAGGTTTCTTTGGCGTTGCTCCGGTCGTCGGTGGCTGGGGTGATCGCCTCCGCGGGTGTCCCCCGCCCAGGGCTTCGCCCTGGTCTCCTCCTGATATTGTTCAAACTGCTCTCCTCGCGCCGAAGAGAGCCCGTAGTGTGACCCCGATCTCCTCCTTTGGAATTGCCTCCCGCGGTAAAGAGTGGGGCACGCTCTCGGATTCGACGCTGTAGCTCGAACGGTGTCTTGGGGCGCCGCCGGTCTGTGGCCAGCGGCGACCTCGCATATCAGGATGCGCAAGTCGGATATGGCGCTGTTGTTGACAGGAGAACGGCATGACTTCATCGCTGGGCGTGGATGTCAGCAAGGCCAAGCTCGATGTGGCCTTGCTCAACGACGAAGGCAAGTACCGCTGCAAGGTGTTTGCCAATTCAGGCATGGGCTTCGCAGCCTTGCATCAATGGCTGCAGACCCACCTGCCGCAAGGCCAGGAGCTCGCTGCGCTGCATGTTTGCATGGAAGCCACAGGCTCGTACCACGAACCGCTGGCACTGCACCTGCACGACCTGGGTGTGCGGGTCTCGGTGGTCAACCCCTTGAGGGTCAAGCGGTTCATCGAACTCGAGGGCACGCGCAACAAGACCGACCAGGGGGATTCGAAGAGCCTGGCGCGGTTCTGCCGCATGGCCTCGCCCGAGCTGTGGGAGGCGCCAGCGCCTGGTGTGCGTGCGCTGCAGGCCTTGGTCGCCAGACTGGATGCCCTGCAGGAAATGCGCCAGTGCGAGGCCAACCGCCTGGAGGTGGCCCATGGCGTTGTGCAAGCCTCGCTGCACGAGATGCTGGCGACCCTGGACAAGACGATCGCCCAGGTCAAGGCGCAAATCCGCCAAACCATTGATGACGATCCGCATCTGCGAGGACGTGCCCAGCTGTTGCACAGCATCCCCGGACTGGGCGATCGGACCATCCCTCAGTTGCTGGCCTACATTGGCCGACCCGAACGGTTCAAGAGCGTCAAGGCGTTGATTGCCTACGCGAGTCTGTCGCCCGCGATCCGTCAGTCCGGCACATCGCTGAACAAGCGGGGCGGCACGCACGCGCAGGGCCACCGTCAGCTCAAGCATGCGCTGTACTTCCCGGCCATGGTCGCGGGCCGGCACAACCCGGCTGTGGCCGCGTTCTGGCAACGTTTGAAGGCTCAGAACAAACCGGGCAAAGTGATCGTCGTGGCATGTATGCACAAGCTGTTGGCCATCGTTTATGGCGTGCTCAAATCCAGAACACCTTTCGATGCCACTCGTTTCTGCGATGCAAACACTTGACAGGCACAACGGTGTCTTTACCCCGCTGCGGCGATCACCCCAGCCACCGGCGACCTCCCTGCGTGCGAAGCGTGGTCGCGCGTGTATCGCTTATCGCTTATGGCTTGGGCGTGCAGGGCGTTCTGCGCAGCGGGGTAAAGGAGGAGCCGCCCTCCCGGCGGCGGGGGACACCCGCGGAGCAGAGCGCCCTGTGCGCCCAAGCCCGCGAGGTCTCAGCGTGAAGACGCTACGGAAAAAACGATCACTCGCCTTCGAGCTTCAACATCTGCGAACCCTCGCCCAACGACAGCAGGCCGGACTTGGCGTACGTGCTCAGCTTCGCCCGTGTGTCGGTGATGTCGAGGTTGCGCATGGTCAGCTGGCCAATGCGGTCCAGCGGCGAGAACGGCGCGTCTTCCACCTTCTCCATGCTCAGGCGCTCGGGCGCGTAGGTGAGGTTGGCGCTCTCGGTGTTGAGGATGGAGTAGTCGTTGCCACGGCGCAGCTCCACCGTGACCTCGCCCGTGATCGCGCGCGCCACCCAGCGCTGCGCGGTTTCGCGCAGCATGATGGCCTGCGGATCGAACCAGCGGCCCTGGTACAGCAGCCGGCCCAGGCGCAGGCCGTTGATGCGGTACTGCTCGATCGTGTCCTCGTTGTGAATGCCCGTCACCAGGCGCTCGTAAGCAATGAACAGCAGCGCCAGCCCCGGGGCTTCGTAGATGCCGCGGCTCTTGGCTTCGATGATGCGGTTCTCGATCTGGTCGCTCATGCCCAGACCGTGGCGCCCGCCGATCTCGTTGGCCTTGAGGAACAGGTCGACCGGGTTGGCGAAGGTCTGGCCGTTGAGGGCCACCGGCTGGCCTTCCTCGAAACGCACGGTGACCTCTTCGGCCTTGACCGCGCAATCCTCGCGCCAGAACGGCACGCCCATGATCGGGTTGACGATGCGGATGCCGCTGTTCAGGTGCTCCAGGTCTTTCGCCTCGTGCGTGGCGCCGAGCATGTTGCTGTCGGTGCTGTAGGCCTTCTCGGCGCTCATCTTGTAGCCAAAGCCGTTGGCCGTCATGAAGGCGCTCATCTCGGCACGGCCGCCCAGTTCGTCGATGAACTTCTGGTCGAGCCAGGGCTTGTAGATCTTCAGGCTGGGGTTGGTCAACAGGCCGTAGCGGTAGAAGCGCTCGATGTCGTTGCCCTTGAAGGTCGAGCCGTCGCCCCAGATGTGGACGTCGTCTTCCTTCATCGCGGCCACCAGCATGGTGCCGGTGACGGCGCGGCCCAGCGGCGTGGTGTTGAAATAGGTGATGCCGGCGGTGCTGATGTGGAAGGCGCCGCTTTGCAGGGCGGCAATGCCTTCGTGGGCCAGTTGCGTGCGGCAGTCGATCAGGCGCGCCTTCTCGGCACCGTAGGCCATGGCCTTGCGCGGGATCTCGTCGTAGTCCGGCTCGTCGGGCTGGCCCAGGTTGGCGGTGTAGGCGTAGGGGATCGCGCCTTTTTGCTTCATCCACAGCAGCGCGGCGGACGTGTCCAGCCCGCCGGAGAAGGCGATGCCGACTTTCTGTTGCAGGGGGAGGTTCTGAAGAATGGTGGCCATGGGGTGTCTTTCGGTGTCGATGGCGGCGGATCGATCAGCCGAAGTGGCAGATGTAGTGGTAGGGCTCGGTCACGCGGATCTGGAAGCTGCTGTTGCCGGGCACGCTGAACTTCTCGCCGGGGCCGGACTTCTTCCACTCGCTGGTGCCGGCCAGTTGGTATTCGCAGCCGCCAGCCACGCATTCCATGATTTCGGGCGCGCCGGTGTTGAAGGTGAGCGTGGCGGGCAGCACCACACCGACCGACTTTTTCGTGCCATCGGCAAAGGTGATGCCGTGGCTGACGCATTTGCCGTCGAAGTACACGCTGGCCTGGGTGTTGACGGTCACGCCGTCGAATTGGGTGGTGCTCATGGTGATGGGAGATGTGATGCGGAAACGAAAGGCGAAGCTGCGATTTTAGGTCGCGGTCCGGGGCTCAGATGCGGCGCTGCCAGTCCGCGGCGTTGAAGCCCACGGTAATGCCGTCGGCCCACTCGACCACCGGGCGCTTGATCACGCTGGGGTTGGCCAGTGCCACCGCGCGGGCGCTGGCGGCATCGGCCACGGCCGAGCGCGTCGCCTCGTCGAGCTGGCGCCAAGTGGTGCCTTTGCGGTTGAGCACGGTTTCCCAGCCCGCCGCGGCCAACCAGCGGTCCAGCGCCGCCTCGGGCACGCCTTGTTTCTTGAAGTCGTGAAAGGTGACGTCGACGCCATGCTCGGTGAGCCAGGCGCGCGCCTTCTTCACGGTGTCGCAATTGGGGATGCCATAGAGGGTGATCATGGACCGCATTGTCCGCGATGGGACAATCGCGCCCATGCTTGATATTCCCGTGCCCTCCCACCCCACCACGCTGGCCGACTGGCTGGACCATGCCGAGCGCCTGCATCCAGTCACCATCGATATGGGGCTGGACCGTGTGCAGCGCGTGGCGCAGCGCATGGGTCTGAAGCTCGATTGCCCCGTGATCACGGTGGCCGGCACCAATGGCAAGGGCTCCACCTGCGCCATGCTGGAAGCCATCTACACCCAGTCGGGCTACCGCACCGGCGTCTACACCTCGCCGCACCTGGTGCATTTCGAAGAGCGTTGCCGCATTGCAGGCGAGTCCGTGGCGGCCAACGACCTCGCGCCGACCTTTGCCGAGGTCGAAGTGGCGCGCAAAGGGCAGCCTGGCGACGATGGCGGCGAGATCAGCCTGAGCTATTTTGAATTCACCACCCTGGCCATTTTGCGCACGCTCGCGCGCAGCGGGCTGGACGTGGCGATCCTGGAAGTGGGCCTGGGAGGGCGGCTGGACGCGGTGAACATCATCGACACCGACTGCGCGGTCATCACCAGCATCGCGCTGGACCACATGGCCTTGCTGGGCAATCACCGCGAAGCCATTGGCTTCGAGAAGGCCGGCATCATGCGCACCGGGCGCCCGGTGGTGGTGAGCGACCCGGTGCCGCCGCAGAGCATCCTCGACCGTGCGCTGGAAATCGGTGCCGACCTCTGGCGCTTGGGCAAGGACTTCCATTTCGCGGGCGATCAGCAGCAGTGGGGCTGGGCCATGCACCCTTCGCACGGCGGGCGGCGCTACGCCGGGCTGGCGTACCCGGCGCTGCGCGGCGCTAACCAGTTGGTCAACGCCGCGGGCGTGCTGGCGGCGGTAGAGGCCCTGCGCGGGCGGTTGCCCGTGACGGCGCAGGCGGTGCGCAACGGCCTGGCGCTGGTGGAGTTGCCTGGGCGCTTCCAGATCGTGCCCGGCACGCCCACACTGGTGCTCGACGTAGCGCACAACCCCCATTCGGTGGCGGCACTCGCGGAGAACCTGGACGCCATGGGGTTCTACCCCGGCACGCACGCGGTGTTCGGTGCCATGGCCGACAAGGACTTGGGCACCATGCTCGAGCGCATTGCGCCCCTGATCGACCACTGGCACCTCACCGATCTGCCCTTGCCGCGCGCGAGCAAGGCCGAGGCGCTGCGAGCCCTGCTGGACAGCCACCCGGCCACCGCGCCCGGGGGCAAGAGCCGGGTGGCCGGTGTCCACGCAACACCGATGGATGCCTTGCGCGCTGCGGTGTCCGCCGCAGACCCCGCTGATAGAATCGTGGTCTTCGGATCGTTCTACACCGTGGGTGGCGTTTTGCAGGACGGCGTACCCCGAATGTCGGCGAAACACCTGTCCGCCTAGCCTTCACACCGAGCGTTCTTCCGGCCAAACTTTTTTGCGGCGCCGCGCTCCTATCCCGAATGTTCAAATCCCGTTCAGGCTCCCAGGGCAACGCCTCGACCCCCCCGCCACAGAGCATCGAGGCCGTGCGCCGGCGCGCACGCCACCGCTTGATCGGCGCCAGCGTGCTGGTGCTGGTCGGTGTGATCGGTTTTCCCCTGCTGTTCGATACGCAACCGCGCCCGATCGCGGTCGACATTCCGATCGAGATTCCCGCCAAGACCTCGCCCGCGGCTGCGGCCAAGCCAGCCACCGCTGCAGCGGCGGCACCCGCTGCCACGCCGGCGGCAAAACCCGCGTCCGAGCCGGTGTCGCACCGCGATGGCTTGAGCGCCCGCGAAGAAGTGGTGGAGCCCACACCCAAGCCCGCACCTGCGGTGGCGGCTGCGCCAAGCCCTGCACCGGCGGCCGCTCCTGCGCCCGCGCCGGCCAAGCCCGCGGCGCCCGCCACGGCGGCCCCCGATGCCGCGCGGGCGCGCGCCTTGCTCGAAGGCAAGCCCGCTCCCACTGCGCCGAGTACCCCGATCGCCGCTGCCGAACGCCTGGTCGTGCAGGTGGGCGCGTTCTCCGAAGAGGCGGGCGCGCGTACCGTGCGCCAGAAACTCGAAAGCGCCGGGCTCAAAACGTATACCCAGGTGGCCAAGACCGCCGACGGCACGCGCATCCGGGTGCGGGTCGGACCGTTCGACAGCCGTGCCGACGCCGACAAGGCCGCCGCCCGCGTGAAAGCACTGGGCCTGTCCGCGGCGGTTTTGACGCTGTGAACCGAGGACGGACGTTGCGCCGATGCTCCTGACCGATTGGGTGCTGCTGCTGGGCCTGCTGTTGTCTGTGTTGCTCGGACTGTGGCGCGGGCTGGTCTACGAAGTACTGTCCGTGCTGGGTTGGATCGCCGCCTTTGTGCTGGCCCAGGCCTTTGCGGACGAGGTGGGGGCCTGGCTGCCCATCGGTGGTTTGTCGGCGCCGCTGCGCGTGGCGCTGGGTTTCGTCGTGGTGTTCGTGGCAGTGGCGTTCGTGGCCGGGCTGGGGGCCTGGCTGGTGCAGAAGCTGGTGGCGTCGGTGGGGCTGAGGCCCGTGGACCGCGTTCTGGGCGGTGCATTTGGCCTGTTGCGCGGGGTGGTGATCCTGCTGGCGCTGGCGCTGGTGGTGGGCATGACCCAGACGCAGAACGCTGCCTGGTGGGCCGAGTCCAAAGTGGCTCAGGTGTCGTCCGCCACGCTGCACGAAGTGAGGCCCTTGTTGCCCGAGCCGGTGGCCCGATATATCCGTTAGTTTTTTGAGGATTCAATCATGTGTGGAATCGTGGGCGTGGTCAGCAAGGCGCCGGTCAATCAGCTCATCTACGACGCGTTGCTGTTGCTGCAGCACCGCGGGCAGGACGCGGCAGGCATCGTCACCCAGCAAGGCCGCAAGTTCTTCATGCACAAGGCCAAGGGCATGGTGCGCGACATCTTCCGCACCCGCAACATGCGCGCGCTGCCCGGCATGTGTGGCCTGGGTCAGGTGCGCTACCCCACGGCGGGCAACGCCTATAGCGAGGAAGAGGCGCAGCCCTTCTACGTGAACGCACCCTTCGGCCTCGTGCTGGTGCACAACGGCAACCTGACCAACGCCAAGGTGCTGGCGCAGGAGCTGTTCCAGACCGACCACCGCCACGTCAACACCGAGAGCGATTCCGAGGTGCTGCTCAACGTGCTCGCGCACGAGCTGGAGAAGGTCACGCGCGGCGTCACCCTGAAGCCGGCCGACGTGTTCGCGGCCGTGCGTGGCGTGCACCAGCGTGTCAAAGGCTCCTACGCCGTGGTGGCGCTGATCGCCGGGCACGGTCTGCTGGCGTTTCGCGACCCGCATGGCATTCGGCCGTTGTGCATCGGGCGTAAAAAGGATGGTGGCGTCATGGTCGCCAGCGAGTCCGTGGCCCTGGAAGGCACGGGCTTCGAACTTGACCGCGACCTCGTGCCCGGCGAAGCGGTGTTCGTCGACCTCGACGGGCAGATGCAGTTCGAGCAGTGCGCCGAGACGTTCAGCCACAACCCCTGCATCTTCGAATACGTGTACCTGGCGCGTCCCGACTCGGTCATGGACGGCATCTCGGTGTACCAGGCGCGCCTGAACCTGGGCGTGACGCTGGCCAAGCGCGTCATTTCCACCGTGCCGCCCAATGAGATCGACGTCGTCATTCCGATCCCCGAGTCTTCGCGCCCCAGTGCCATGGAGCTCGCGCAACTGCTCGGGCTGCCGTACCGCGAAGGCTTCGTGAAGAACCGCTATGTGGGCCGCACCTTCATCATGCCCGGGCAGGGCGTGCGCAAGAAGTCGGTGCGCCAGAAGCTCAACGTGATCGGCAGCGAATTCAAGGGCCGCAACGTGCTGCTGGTGGACGACTCCATCGTGCGCGGCACCACCAGCCGCGAAATCGTGCAGATGGCGCGCGATGCCGGCGCGCGCAAGGTGTACCTGGCCAGCGCCGCGCCGCCCGTGCGCTATCCCAACGTGTATGGCATCGACATGCCCACGCCGGGCGAACTCGTGGCCCACGACCGCACCGTGGAAGAGGTGCGCGAGATCATCGGCTGCGACGCGTTGATCTACCAGGACGTGGATGCGATGAAGCTAACCATCGGGTCGCTCAACCCCAGCCTGAACGGCTTCGACGCCTCGTGCTTCGATGGTGTGTACGTCACCGGCGACATCACGGCAGAAGAAATTGCGCGCCTCAACGCCGGCCGTGACCAAGGCGAAGAAGGCGAAGAAGACACCTCGCGCCTGGCCTTGCCCAACGCCCAGGTGGCCTGAGCAACACCCGCTTATGACACAGAAGACATCCACCGATCTGCACCGCGACACCCTCGCCGTGCGCGAAGCCGTCGAGCGCAGCCAGTACGGCGAAAACTCCGAGGCCCTGTACCTCACCAGCGGCTACATACAACCGAACGCCGAGTCCGGTGCGCGTCGCTTCGCGGGCGAGGAAGACGGCTTCACCTATGGCCGCTACGGCAACCCGACCGTGGCCAGCTTCGAGAAGCGCCTGGCCGCGCTCGAAGGCGCCGAGGCCTGCATGTCCACCGCCTCGGGCATGTCCGCCATCCTCATGATGTGCATGGGCCTGCTCAAGGCCGGTGACCACGTGATCTGCTCGCAGTCCATGTTCGGCTCGACCATCAAGCTGATTGGCACCGACATGGCCAAGTTCGGCGTCGAATCCAGCTTCGTGCCGCAGACCGACATCGCGGCCTGGAAGGCGGCGATCAGGCCCAACACCAAGCTGTTGTTCGCTGAAACGCCGACCAACCCGCTGACCGAGGTGTGCGACATCCGCGCGCTCGCCGATCTTGCGCACAACGCCGGCGCACTGCTCTGCGTGGACAACTGCTTCGCCACACCCGCGTTGCAGCGCCCGCTCGCCTTGGGTGCCGACATCGTCATGCACTCGGGCACCAAGTTTCTCGACGGACAGGGCCGCGTGATGGCCGGCGCGCTGTGCGCCAGCCAGGAGATGGTGACCAAGTCGTTCCTGCCGGTGCTCAAGAGCGCGGGCATGACGCTGGCGCCGTTCAACGCCTGGATCGTGTTGAAGGGCCTGGAAACGCTGGACATTCGCATGCAGGCGCAGTCGGCGCGTGCGCTGGCCCTGGCGCAGTGGCTGGAAAGTCATGCTTCCGTGGCGCGCGTGTTCTACCCGGGCCTGCAAAGCCATCCGCAACACGCGCTGGCCATGGCGCAGCTCAATGGCTGCGGTGGAGCGGTGCTGTCGTTCGCGGTGAAGGGCGCCAACCCCGAAGAGGCTCGCTCGCGCGCCTTCCACGTGCTCGATTCGCTGCAGGTCTTGTCCTTGTCGACCAACCTGGGCGACACCAAGACCCTGGTCGCCCATCCCGCCAGCACTTCGCACGGCCGCCTCACCGAAGAACAGCGCCAGTCCGCGGGCGTGGTGCAAGGCCTGATCCGCGTGGCGGTGGGGCTCGAACATCTGGGCGACATCCAGGCCGACCTCGACCGTGGCCTTTCTTCCTTCTGACATGACCACACCCATCCGCACCCGCTTCGCCCCGTCGCCCACCGGCTTCATCCATCTGGGCAACATCCGCTCCGCTCTGTATCCCTGGGCTTTCGCCCGCTCCACCGGCGGCGCGTTCATCCTGCGCATCGAAGACACCGACCTGGAGCGTTCTTCCCAGGCCGCGGTGGACGTGATCATCGAAGGCATGAAATGGCTCGGCCTCGACCACGACGAAGGGCCGTTCTACCAAATGCAGCGCATGGACCGCTACAAGGCCGTGCTCGCCGAGATGGTCGACAAAGGCCTGGTGTACCCCTGCTACATGAGCGTGGCCGAACTCGATGCGCTGCGCGAGAAGCAGATGGCCGCGAAAGAGAAGCCGCGCTACGACGGCACCTGGCGTCCTGAGACCGGCAAGACGCTGCCGCCCGTGCCCGAAGGCGTGAAGCCCGTGCTGCGTTTCAAGAACCCGCAAGGCGGCGTGGTCGCGTGGGACGACAAGGTCAAGGGCCGCATCGAGATCGCCAACGACGAACTCGACGATTTGGTGATTGCGCGCCCGGACGGCACCCCCACCTACAATTTCTGCGTCGTGGTGGACGACATCGACATGGCCATCACCCACGTGATCCGTGGCGATGACCACGTGAACAACACGCCACGCCAGATCAACATCTTCCGCGCACTCGGCAAGGAGCCGCCGGTGTACGCGCACCTGCCCACCGTGCTCAACGAGCAGGGCGAGAAGATGAGCAAGCGCAACGGCGCCAAGCCCGTCACGCAGTACCGCGACGAAGGCTACCTGCCCGATGCGATGGTGAACTACCTCGCGCGCCTGGGCTGGAGCCACGGCGACGACGAGATCTTCAGCCGCGCGCAGTTCCTGGAGTGGTTCAACCTCGACCACCTGGGCCGCAGCGCCGCGCAGTTCGACGAAACCAAGCTGCGCTGGGTCAATGCGCAACACCTCAAGGCGATGGCCGACGATGCGCTGGCGCCCTTGGTGGCCGGGCATCTTGAAGCCGAGGGCATTGCCGCCGACGCGCGTCTTTCGCGCATCTGTGGCCTGTTCAAGGACCGCTGCGACACGACGGTGGCATTGGCCAACTGGGCCAAGGCCTTCTACGTCGATATCACCCCCAACATGGAAGAGCGCGCGCAGCACGTGACGGATGCCGTGCGCCCGGCGCTCGCGGCCCTGGCGGACAAGCTGTCGGCCTGTGTCTGGGAGAAGCCGGCCATCTCTGCGGCCATCAAGGAAGTGTTGGGCGCGCACGGCCTGAAGATGCCGCAACTTGCCATGCCTGTGCGCGTGCTGGTGATGGGCACGGCCCAGACGCCTTCGCTCGATGCGGTGCTCGAACTGCAGAATCGCGAGACGGTCTTGAGCCGATTGCGGAACACCTGAAAAAAACCGCTATAATTTGAGGCTTGCTGAAATGCACTGGCGACGAAGTCAAAGGCGCAGATCAACAAGCCCTGTGGGGGTATAGCTCAGCTGGGAGAGCGCTTGCATGGCATGCAAGAGGTCAGCGGTTCGATCCCGCTTACCTCCACCACGGATTGAAGTCGCAATGAGTCGCTCAGCGCGGCAACGGAAGAAAAAAACAAGTTCTTCTGCTGCTACAATGTGAGGCTCTTTGAGTCCAGGTTATGACCCTATCGTCTAGAGGCCTAGGACATCACCCTTTCACGGTGAGTACCGGGGTTCGAATCCCCGTAGGGTCGCCAAACAAGCCGCAAGGCAAGTAGGCAACAAGTGGTTGGCACTTGGTTCGAAAGAACGAACGCCATCTACCAGGAGTGGTAGTTCAGTTGGTTAGAATACCGGCCTGTCACGCCGGGGGTCGCGGGTTCGAGTCCCGTCCACTCCGCCAAAAATCCCAAACGGGGCAATCGCTTAACAGTGATTGCCCCGTTTGCTTTTTGGAGTTTGGAATTGTTTTTGGAATATGAAGGAAGTCCCCTCGATTTCCTGAGCCAGTCAGAAGCAGAGGGGCGCAGTCGAGCACCTCGGTGCGGTAGGTCTTGTTGAATCGCTCGACATAGGCGTTCGGCGTGGGCTTGCCGGGCTGAATGTGATGGAGGGCAATGCCCTTGCTCTGAGCCCGCTGTGTTGAATTTCACGGATCTCTGACCCTTCGCAGCGGTGCCATCGACCGGCGCGATGCGGCGAAGAAGTACACCCTGTCCACCAACCTGATTCATCTAGTTCTAGGTGATTGTCTGGCTTCAATGTCGACAATAATATAATAATGTCGCTCAAAAGACAGCTCGTGGGCGCACCGATTCTGACAATGGAAGGAGACGATGCGCTCATGTGCATCGTCGACGCCTGAACGTGGCGGTGTCGCTGCAGCAGGTTTTGGCCTTTCAACCCCACCGACCAGGAGCCCTGCGGCTCCCCCTCCTTTCCCGCTAGACCCGTATTCCCCACTGGAGACACGATGAACTTCGACTACACCGACAAGGTCAAGGCCATGCGCGAGCAACTGCTCGCGTTCATGGACGAGCACATCTACCCCAACGAAGCGCGTTTCTTCGAGGAGATCGCGGCCAACCGCGCCCAGGGCAACGCCTGGATTCCCACACGCATCGTCGAGGAGCTCAAACCCAAGGCACGCGAGGCCGGCCTGTGGAACCTCTTCCTGCCGCGCAGCCCGCGCGCGCCCCAGGGCCTGTCCAACCTGGAGTACGCCACGCTGTGCGAGATCATGGGGCGCGTGCCCTTCGCCGCCGAGGTGTTCAACTGCTCCGCGCCCGACACCGGCAACATGGAAACCTTCGAGCGCTACGCCAGCGAAGAGCTCAAAGACCAATGGCTGGAGCCGCTGCTGCGCGGCGAGATCCGCTCCACCTTCCTGATGACCGAGCCGGACGTGGCCTCCAGCGACGCCACCAACATCCAGTGCACCATCGAGCGCGATGGTGACCACTACGTGATCAACGGCCGCAAATGGTGGTCCTCCGGCGCGGGTGACCCGCGCTGCGCGGTCTACATCCTCATGGGCAAGACCAACCCCGACGCGCCGCGGCACTCGCAGCAGTCGATGGTGATCGTGCCCGCCAACAGCCAGGGCATCACCGTGGTGCGGGCGCTCTCGGTGTTCGGCTACGACGATGCCCCGCATGGCCACATGGAAGTGGTGCTCAAGAACGTGCGCGTGCCGGTGGGCAACATCCTGCTGGGCGAAGGCCGCGGTTTCGAGATCGCGCAAGGCCGCCTGGGCCCGGGCCGCATCCACCACTGCATGCGCTCCATCGGCATCGCCGAGCGCGCGCTGGAGCTGATGTGCAAGCGGCTCAACAGCCGCGTCGCCTTCGGCAAACCGATCTCGGCGCAATCGGTGTGGCACGAACGCATTGCCGACGCGCGCTGCCGCATCGAGATGGCGCGCCTGCTCACGCTCAAGGCCGCCTACATGATGGACACGGTGGGCAACAAGGTGGCCAAGGCCGAGATCGCGATGATCAAGGTGATCGCGCCCAACATGGCCTGCGACATCATCGACATGGCCATCCAGGCGCACGGCGGTGGCGGCGTGAGCGACGATTTCCCGTTGGCCTATGCCTACGCGATGCAGCGCACGCTGCGCTTTGCCGATGGCCCCGACGAGGTGCACCGCGTGGCCATCGCCAAGCTGGAGCTGGCCAAGCACATGCTGGTGAAGAACGACGTCGAGATGCCGGTTACGCGTGGCAGCTGATCCCAGGCCATTTGCTCCGGCGCATCGGCATTTCGAGTGTGGACCTCGTCGCGGGCCTGACGCGGACCGATGCGCACTTCGATCAGATCGTCGAGGCCATCGCGCCGCAGGGGAAGTTCTGCCCGGTCAACGCCGCCAACCTCCAGCGCGCCCACGCGCTGATCGAGCCGGGTACGGTGCGCGGCAAGGGGGTGCTGGAAGGCTGGGACTGAATGCCGACGAACTCGGAGGACTCCATTCGCCGGCATGCCGGCCAACCTTTCGTTTGTTAATGTCGCCATATGTGCATGGACATGCCGAAGATTGGGCGAAAATCGCGACCGAGGCGAATATCCCCGCAACCGATCAAGCGCGCCATGCCGCGTGCAGGAAGACACACTCTCAATGGCCAGGCAAAAAACCACCAACACCCCTGACCTGAGCGCACTGCTCACACCGCAAACCCCGATCATGGTGGCCGTCGAGCACGCCATCCTGCGCGGGCACGAATGGTCCCACGCGGCCGCGCCGGTCGCCGAGCAGATTGCCGTGCGGCTGGCCGGCGTGATCACGATGGACCTCATCCACGCCGGGCAACGCTTGCTGGAGAAGGACATCAGCGAGGTCCTGCACGTGAGCCGAGCACCCGTGCGCGAGGCGCTGCGCATTCTCGAACGCGAACGCCTGGTCGAGTTCCAGGCGCGGCGCGGTGCCATCGTCACCGCCCCCGATGCCAAGGACCTGAAAGACATCTACGTGGTGCGCAGCGCGCTCTACACGATTTTCTTGCGCCAGTTGATGGAGCACCGTCCGGCCGACATCGACGCGGTGTTCGAAAAGCACATGCCGCGCATCGCCAAGGCCGCCGAGGAACGGTCCGTCGACGTGTACGCGCTCGAGAGCTTCCTGTTGAATATCGCGCTGCTGGATCTGTCCGAGAACCGGCTCATCTCGGACCTGCTCGCGTCGATTTCCTTGCGCACGCTGCGCTACGTGCGCCTGGGTCTGGCCGCAGACCCGGACCGTATCGACACGGCGATCAAGTCCTGGCGCGCGCTGCAACGCTCGGTGGCCAAGCGCAATATCGACGAGGTGCTGCTGACCGCTGTCAAGCGGATCGATGCATCGCGCGATGCAGCAGTTCGTGCCATCGAGACCCCGCCGCCCGCGCCCGTCAGCCGTAAAAGTGCATCAGCCCCAGCACGATTGCAGCCATCAAAACCGTCTCGAAAAACATCAGCGCCACGGGCTTGAGGCCCACGCTCATCAGTTGCCGGATCTGCGTCTTCACGCCGATGGCGGCGATGGAGGCCACCAGGAACCAGCCCGAGAGCGAGGCACCCGCGGTGGCCACCGGTTTCGGAATCCAGCCCAGGCTGTTGACGACCACCAGCAGCGCGAACACCGCCGCGAACCAGGGCAGCAACGGCGGCTTCTGGCCACCCTCTACCGTGCCGGTGCGCGCCCGCATCAGCGCCACGGTCAAGGTGATGACCGGGAGCAACATCGCCACGCGCATGAGCTTGACCACGGTGGCGGTGTCGCCGGTTTCTTTGGACATGCTGTAGCCCGCACCGACCACCTGCGCCACGTCGTGGATCGTGCCACCGAGGAAGATGCCGGCTTGCAAGGGATCCAGGTGGAGCCAGCGCGCGATGATCGGGTAGACCACCATGGCCAGCGTGGACAGCGCGCTCACACCGATCACGGTGAAGCTCAGCGCTTTCTCGCGCTGGGGGTGCGGCGGCATCGCCGCGGCCAGCGCGAGCGCCGCCGAGGCGCCGCAGATCGCGGTGGCGCCGCCCGAGAGCAGGCCGAAGGTGGTGCGAAAGCCCACCAGGCGCGCCACGCCGATCGAGATCACGATGGTGAGCGCCACCGAGACCACCACGCCCGCCACCGGCTGCCAGCCCAGCGCGGAGATGTCGCCGAAGGTGATGCGCAGGCCGAGCAGCGCCACGCCCCAGCGCAGCACCGTGCGGGCCGTGAAGGCGACGCCGGCCGCGCAGCTGTTTTCGGTGGCCAGGAAGTTCATGGCCACACCGAGCAGCAACGCGAACAGCATCATGGGGGCGTGGTATTGCCCCGCCAGAAAAGCGGCGGCCGAGGCGATCACGCAACACGCGATCACGCCGGGGAAGAGGGCCTGAGCGCGGGCCCAGGGAGCGGCGGGGGAGAGTGTGATCATGGCAACACCTTCAAACGGTGGGCAGGCGGTGGCTGCGGAACTGATCGCGCAGTTGAGACTTGAGCATCTTTCCGGTCGTGCCGAGTGGGATGCGCTCGACGAAGACCACGTCGTCCGGCGTCCACCACTTGGCGATCTTGCCGGCGTAGAACGCCAGCAACTCGTCGCGGCTCACGGCCTTGCCGGGTTTGCACTGCACCACCAGCAGCGGGCGCTCGTCCCACTTGGGGTGCGGCACACCGATGCACGCGGCCATGTCGACCGCGGGATGGGACATCGCCACGTTCTCCAGGTCGATCGAGCCGATCCATTCGCCGCCCGACTTGATCACGTCCTTGCTGCGGTCGGTGATCTGCATGTAGCCCTCGGGGTCGATCGACGCCACGTCGCCGGTGGGGAACCAGCCGTCCTGCAGCGGCGAGTTTTCGGTGTTCTTGAAGTAACGGTTCAGCACCCAGGGGCCGCGCACGACCAGGTTGCCGGAGGTCTGGCCATCCCAGGGCAGATCGGCACCGGCGTCGTCCGTGATCTTCATGTCGACGCCAAACAGCACGCGGCCCTGCTTGGCCTTGACATGCAACTGCTGGTCGAGGTCCATGCCGTCGTGCTGCAACTTGAGCGTGGAGGCCGAGCACAGCGGGCTGGTCTCCGTCATTCCCCAACCGTGCATCACGTCAATGCCGTGACCCCGCTCGAACGACGCGAGCATGGCGGGTGGACACGCCGAGCCACCAATGCCTACGCGCTTGAGGTGGTGGAACTTCAAGCCGTGTTGCTCGACATGCGCCAGCAGCGCCTGCCAGACGGTGGGCACGCCACAGGTGAACGTCGCGCGCTCGGCTTCGAAGAGTTCGTAGAGCGACTTGCCGTCGAGCGCGGCGCCCGGAAACACCAGCTTGGCACCGACCATGCTGGCGGTGTAGGGCAGGCCCCAGGCGTTGACGTGGAACATCGGCACGACCGGCAGCACCACGTCGCGCGCGCTGAGGTTGTGGAAGTCGGGCAGCGCCGCGCCGTAGGTGTGGAGGAGGGTCGACCGGTGGCTGTAGAGCACGCCCTTGGGGTCGCCCGTGGTGCCGCTCGTGTAGCACAGCGATGACGCGGTGTTCTCGTCGAACACAGGCCACTCGTAGCGGTCGTCATGGGCGTCGACCAGGTCCTCGTAGCAGACGACATTCGGCAGGGTGGTGGACGCGGGCATGTGCGCGCGGTCCGTCATGGCCACGAAGGTGGTGACCGTCTTCAGTCGCGGTGCGATCGACTCCAGGATGGGCAGGAACGTGAGGTCGAAGAACAGCACCTGGTCTTCGGCGTGGTTCGCGATCCACGCGAGCTGGTCCGGGTGCAGCCGGGGATTGAGCGTGTGCAGCACCGCGCCGGTGCCGGAGACCGCGAAGTAGAGCTCCAGATGCCGGTAGCCGTTCCAGGCCAGCGTGCCCACCACCGTGCCGGGCGCGACGTTCAGCGAGCCCAGCGCGTTGGCCAGGCAGCGGCTGCGCGCCGCCATGTCGCGGTATGCGTATCGGTGGATGTCACCCTCGACCCGGCGCGACACGATTTCCTGGCTGCCGTGGTGGCGCTCCGCGTGCCGGAGCAGCGAAGAGACCAGCAGCGGCTGGTCCATCATGAGTCCTTGCATCGCGGGCTCCTCAGGCGTTGTGCGGAAGGATGCTGCGGGCGCGATCGCCAATGGCGGCCAGCAGCACGAGCGCGCGCGCACCGGCTTCGCGCCCGCCTTCGGCGTCGCCGCGCACATGGATCGGGCGAAGCTCTTCGATGTCGTCGAGTTGCGCGAGCAGTTCCTTTTCGACCAGGGCGTATTTGCGCAGCGTGTTCACGACGCACATCGACGTGTGGACGATGTCCTCATTCTCGCGGCTCACCCCCTGGCGGTGCAGGGCGTAGTTAGCCCAGTGGGTGCCGGCGAGCATCGCGGCTTCGAGCTTCATCTCCCAGTCGTCGTCTGTCAGCAAGGCCGCCGAGCGCTCGATGCGCTCGGCCTTGAGGCGGTGGTCTTCGGCTTTCATGGCGTCCTCAGGGAAATGGCTTGGGCGAAGATGGATGCGGCTTTCGAGAAGGCCTGTTCGCATTCGTCGACGATGGCTTGCGTCGGCTGGCGGTCGCCGCGCAGGCAGGGGTCGCGGTGCTCTTCCAGGGCGTGCAGCGCGGCCTCGAGCTGCTGGATGTGCTCGGGCATCACGCCCGGAATCGCCGGCCAGCCAACGTGGCTCACGTCGCCGGGGCCGCGCAGTTCGCGCCGGAAGCTGCCGTCGGGCTGCGGCACGACGTGCACGCCCGGGATGGTGGAGAACACGCGCTCTTCGCTGGTAATGCCGGCGGCGTGGAGCGTGGCGTTCCACATGTTGGTGCCCGCCGTCAGACCGCTCCAGTACCAGAGTTCGAAGTCGCGCAGCGGGTCGAAGCGGGCGCGCAGGGCGGTGAGGCGGCGCACCTTGTCCACGTGGGAGGCGATCTGCATGTCAGCCTCCCGCTACCGACGCAGCCAGGGGCGCATCGGCCGCGACGCTCGGGTCCACGGCCAGCACGATCTTTCCGACGTGCTGGTCGGTCTCCATGTAGGCGTGGGCCTCGGCCATGTCTTCGAGCCGGTAGACCCGGTCCACGGGCAACTGGAGGCGGCCCGCTTCGAGCAAGGGGAGCGTGTCGCGCGCGCAGTCTTCGATGCAGCGCAGGCGCTCTTCCTCGCTGCGCGTGCGGAAGGTGGCGCCGATCAGCTTGAGCCTTTTCATCCACAGCTCGGTCATGTCGAAGGTCGCTACGTTGCCACCCATGCGGGCGAGGTTGACGAGCCGGCCCTTCACGGCGAGCGACTGGATGTTGGCTTCGAACACCGGGGCGCCCACCATGTCGATGACGATGTCCACGCCACGGCCATCGGTGGCGGCCATCACCGCCGCGGTCTGGTCCTGCGTCGAAACATCGATGGGGTGCGTCACCCCATAGGCCTTCAGGCGCGCCGCTTTCTCGGCCGAGCGCGAGGTCGCGAAGATCTTGCTCGCGCCCATCAGGGCGGCGAGCTGGATCACGGCCAGGCCCACGCCACTCGCCGCGGCGTTGACCAGCACGGTTTCGCCCTTGCGCAATTCGCCGTTCACGATGAGCGCATCGTGGGCCGTGATGAACACGTTGGGGAAGGCGGCAGCTTCGGCCCATCCCAGCGTGCGTGGCACCGGCATCAGCGCGCGCGCGGCGGCCAGCACGTATTCGGCCTGGCCACCACCGCCGTGGCCCGCGACGTGGTCGCCCACGCGCACCTGGGTGACGTCGGGGCCGACGCTGTGGACCACCCCGGCGAATTCCACGCCCGCCGCGCGGTGTGCACCGGCCTTGGCTTCGCGAACCATCTTGATCTCGCCGCGGTTCAGGCCCGATGCCATCACGCGCACGACCACCTGGCCGGGGCCCGCCGTGGGCATGGGAACTTCCAGATATTCCAGGTGGCCGCCTTGTGGGCCGGGGACGATTCGCATTGCTTTCATGGTGTGCTCCTCTGTTGAATGGGGTGTTTTACAGTGTATCACTCGACATGTGGTATGTCGACATTAATTGTGTTTAGTGATTTTTCTGGTCCTTCGCCCGCACCGCGTTGAGCGATGCGGTCCGGGCGTCGTCCGTGCGTTCCTGAATCAGGGTCAGCACACGCGCCGTGTCGCCCAGCATCACGGCGCGGTGGATCGCGCGCCAGCTGTGGAGGGAGCGCGCCACCGACGCCGGGAAGGTGGCATGGCCGCGCCGCAGGTGCCGCAGCGTGCGCAGCGCGATCGAGGTGAGCAGGTCGGCCACGAGCCGGTTGCCGCACAGGTGGACGATCGACAGGTTCAGCAAGTAGCTGCCCACCGCGTAGTGGTCCGTCGGGCCATGCTGCAACGCATCGAGCCGTGCGAGCCGCTGCGCGATCAAGCTGGCCAGGGCGGGTCGTTGCTCGGCCATCAGCTGCGCGAACAGGATCTCGTGCAGGGTGCTGCGCACCGCAAAGAGTTCCATCACCTCCTTTTCGTCCAACTCGGCGACGACGCAGCCGCGGCGCGCCTGGAAGTCGACCAGGCGCTCGCGCTCCAGAATGCGCATCGCCTCGCGGGTCGGCGCGCGGCTCACCCCCAGGGCGGCCGAGAGTTCCTTCTCGGGCAGGCGTTGCCCGGGCGACAGATGGTCGCAGACGATGGCGCCGGCGATGGAAATCGCGATCCGCTCGGCCACCGGCGCGGCCGAGCGCGACCATCCGTGGCCGTGCGCGAGCGTCTGTTCGACCGCCATCACCATGGGTTCACCCGGGGCGATCAGCGCGCGGACATCGGCGAGGTGGAACCTGTTCATCTTTGGGTCTGGCTCCCGAAGCTTTTCAGCGATCATGTGCATCCACTTTTCAATTGTTTCTCATGTCGACAAAAATAAAATGTTCTGATATTCTCGCACCAACTGCAACCGACACCTGCCCCTTTTCTGGGGCGAGAAGGAGACATGACATGAAAGTCGAACAACTGACGGCCTGTATCGGGGCCGAAGTTTCTGGCGTGAACCTGGGCGATGTGTCGCGCGACGACGGCCTGTTTGCCGAAATGAGAGCGTTGCTGCTGAAGCACCGCGTTCTGTTTCTTCGGGACCAGGACATCACGCGCGCCGAACACGTGGCGTTCGCGCGCCGCTTCGGCGATCTGGAAGACCATCCCGTGGCCGGCAGCGACCCCGACCATCCCGGCCTCGTGCAGGTCTACCGCAGCGAAGAAAAGAACCCCTACGAGAACAACTGGCACACCGACGGCCTGTGGCGGCCGAACCCGCCGATGGGCGCGGTGCTGCGCTGTATCGAGTGCCCGCCGGTGGGTGGCGACACGATCTGGGTGAACATGGTCCAGGCTTACGCCATGCTGCCCGAAGACGTGAAGAAGAAGATCGCGAACCTGCGTGCGATCTCGAGCATCGAGCACTCGTTTGGCTCCGTGATGGACGTGCAGGCGCGCCAAAAACTCGGCCGGGAGAACCCGCCCGTTGAACACCCGGTCGTGCGCACGCACCCCGAGACCGGCGAGAAGATCCTGTACGTGGGCAGCTTCACGACGCACTTCGTCAACTTCCATACGCCGGAGAACGTGCGTTACGGCATCGACAAGAACCCCGGCGCGGGCCAGTTGCTGCAGTACCTGCACAGCCAGGCGACGATCCCGGAATACCAGGTGCGTTTCCGGTGGCGCCCGAACAGCGTGGCGATCTGGGACAACCGCGCCACGCACCACTACGCCGTCATGGACTACTGGCCGCAGCCGCGCAAAATGGAGCGGGCCGGCATCGTGGGCGACGTGCCGTACTGATGGATGCGTCCACGCAAACCCGTCCTGCCGCGGTCCAGCAAGACATTGATGCCGCCGCTCTCGAACGCTATCTGAGCGACCGGATCGTGGGGTTTCAGGGACCGCTGCGCGTGGAGCGTTTCAGCGGCGGCCAATCCAATCCCACCTACCTGCTGGTGACCGACGGCGCCCGCTACGTCATGCGGACCAAGCCAGCGCCCGCCGCGATGTTGCTGCCGTCCGCGCACGCGATCGAGCGCGAGTACCGGGTCATGGAGGCGCTGGCCGGCACCGATGTGCCCGTGGCCGCTGTGCACCTGCTGTGCGAAGACGAGTCGGTGATCGGCCGTGCGTTTTACGTCATGGCCTTTGTCGAAGGCCGGGTGCTGTGGGACCAGTCGCTGGCGGGCATGGCACCCGAGGAACGCAGCGCCATCTACGATGAGATGCATCGGGTGATCGCTGCGCTGCACCGTGTCGATCCGGCCGCGATTGGCCTGGCCGACTACGGTCGCCCGGGCAACTACTTCGAGCGCCAGATCGCGCGCTGGACACGCCAATACCAGACCAGCGCGATGGCGCCGATCCGCGAGATGGACGCGTTGATCGCCTGGCTGCCGAAGAACATTCCGCCCAGCGCGCGCGAACACACGCGGCCCGCGATCGTGCATGGCGACTACCGCCTCGACAACCTGATGTTCCACCCCACCGAGCCGCGCGTTCTGGCGGTGCTCGACTGGGAGCTGTCCACGCTGGGGCATCCCCTCGCCGACTTCAGCTACCTGTGCATGTACTGGCACATTCCGCACCGGACCGAGCGTGGCATCGGCGGGCTGGACCTGGCGGCGCTGGGCATACCCGACGAAGCCGACTACCTGCGACGCTATGGCGAACGCACCGGCCGCACCGATGTGCAGGCCGTCGCCGCCGACTGGAATTTCTACCTGGCCTACAACCTGTTCCGCCTGGCCGCGATCCTGCAGGGTGTGGCCCGCCGGGCCGAGGATGGCGTGGCTGCGAACGCGCAGGCGCGCGAAGCCGGCGCGCTGGCGCGGCCGCTGGCCGAGCTGGCCTGGACATTCGCGGCGCGGCACCACCCGCCCGCTCTACCCATCGGAGCTTGAAATGAACCCACAAACAAGGAAACAGCCATGATGCGACGCCGGATTGTTCTGATGCGCCACGGCGCCGTGGACTACTTCAAGCCCGATGGCACGCCGGTGGAGAGCCATGGCGTGCCGCTCAATGCACAGGGCCGCCTGCAGGCCGATGCGGCCGGTGCCCTGTTCGCGAAAGAGGGCGTGGTGTTCGACCGCGTCGTGGTCAGCGGACTGCCGCGCACCGAGGAAACGGCGCAGCGCGTGCTGGCCGCAGCCCAGCAGAGCCACCTGGCACTGGAGGTGGCGCCCGCGCTGGCGGAAATCCGGGGTGGCTCGCTGGCCGCTCTCCTGGACGATCAGCTCAGGGCGGCGTTCACCCATCCCTTCACGGTGACCCGCGATGTGGAGGCCCAGCGTTTTCTGGGCGGCGAGTCGGTCGGTGAAATGCTGGACCGCGTGTTGCCCGCTTTCGACGCGCTGCTGGCCCGCGAGGGTTGGGACTGCATGCTGCTGGTGCTGCACGGCGGCGTGAACCGCGCCCTGTTATCGCGCGCGCTGGCCGGGGGGCGGGCCTTCTTCGGCCGTCTGGAGCAATCACCGGCCTGCATCAACATCGTGGATGTGGGCACCCAGGACATGATCGTGCGGGCCACCAACCTCGCACCCACGCAATGGGTGTATGCCGACGAGCGCCACACCTCGATGGAGCGCCTCTTCGCGCAGTACGCGCGGACGCGCGAACCGGCTTAAGCGCGTGCGCGGCCCTTGTTGGCCGCGGGCTGCGACTGCCGGATCGCCCTGACCGTGAGATCGAGGACCGCACCGATGCGCTGGGTGGACCTTTCGATGCTGAGCGGCACGTCCCGTTTCAATACCGCGGCGTGAAGCGCGCGCCAGCTCTTGACCGAACGCGGCACCAGCTCGGGTGAGCTCACCAGACCCAGGCGGACATAGCGCAAGGTGCGCAGCGAGATGGCCTTGAGCTGATCGACGACCAGGTGGTTGCTGCACAGATCGGCGATGGCCAGGTTGAACAGAAAGCTCTGCACGGCATAAGCCTCGGGCGTTTCGGACGAGGCCTGCACGAGACGTGGCAGGAACTGCTCGAACACCGTGTCGAGGTCTTTGGGCCGTTCTGCGATCACCTGTTCCAGAAGAATCGCATACAGGGCGGTTCGCACCTCGAAGATGTCCTGGAGGCCGCGCTCTTCAGGTGCGGTCACCGTGGCACCTCGGCGGGCGCTCATTTCCACCAGACGGTCGCGCTCAAGGATGCGGATCGCCTCGCGCACCGGGCTGCGGCTGACGTGCAAGATCTCGCTGATGTCGGTTTCGAACAGGCGCTGGCCCGGCTGGAGCAGATCCAGCGCGATCAAGCCGGCCAGGCGCGCGGCGATCTGCTCGGCAATCGGCGGAGAGGCATGTGCGCCATCGCCCCGCAGAAGGGCCTGTTCGACGGCCATCATCAGACCGTTTTTGGGCATCAGCAAAGCCGACAGCGCATGCGAACGGCCCTCGGCCGTGTCATCGGGTTGCGGTTTGGCGATGGACGAGGAAGGGGTTTTGGCGGGCATGGGTGAAACATTATCGCCGCGCCATGTTGTTCCCGGTTGCGCACTTGGCTGCAAAATGTATTAATGGCGACAAAAATAAAATTGGATGGTATTCTTCGCTACAACGAAGGAGACAAACATGAGCTTGCGTATCACGCCCCTCACGGGAAACGTCGGTGCCTCGGTCGAAGGCATCAACCTCAACGAACCCATGGCGCCCGAGGTGTTCCGCGAATTGAACGCCGCGTTCCTGAGGTACTGCACGCTGGTGTTTCGGGACCAGTTCGTCGGCCCTGAAGCGCAGATCGCCTTCGCGCGCCAGTGGGGCGAGCCGGTGGTCACGGCAGGGCTCAGCAAGCTCCAGTTGGCCGCGACCCCGGAAGTGGTGCAGATCACGAAGATCCCGAAGGCCACGTCGTCCACCGAAGCGTGGCACTACGACAGCCCGTTCACGGCCGTACCGCCCAAGCTCTCGATCCTTTCGGCGCAGGTGGTGCCCAACGGGGGCGACACGATGTGGACCAACCAGTACGTCGCGTACGACCGCCTCTCCGAAGGCATGAAGCGCATGCTCGCGGGCGTGCGGGTGCGCTTTCGTGGCGTGCGGCTGGCGCGCATGCAGGGCATTGCGGACAAGGACATCGCCTGCGCCGTCCACCCGCTGGTGCGCACCCACCCCGAAACCGGCGGCAAGGTGCTCTACATCGCGCAAAGCGACAACATCGAGAGCTTCGATGGCATGACGCCGGAGGAAACCAGGCCCTTGCTGGACTACCTGTACGCGCACTGCACCCAGCCGGACAACATCTACCGCCACATGTGGCGCGTGGGCGATGTGGTGATGTGGGACAACCGCTGCACCATGCACTACGCGGTGCATGACTACGGCGAACAGGAGCGCGTGCTCAACCGCGTCACGCTCAAAGGCGAAGTGCCGGTGTAACCGGCACTCCCTCCTGCGCCGCTGACGCGGCTTCCCCCCTCTGTTGCGCGCCTTCGGCGCTTCGAGGTGGGACGATGCCTTGGGCCGGCGGAGCCGGACCCTCGGCATCCCTGCATTAGCTCCCCCTCATCTGCGTGGCGTGGTTTGACACGGTAGTTCTTGCCACGCGGACACTCACTGCGCCGTCCAGCCGCCATCGACGAAGATGGTGCTGCCGGTCACCAGCGATGCGGCCGGGGAGGCCGCGAACAGCACGGCGTTGGCGACCTCGTCGGGCTGTCCGACACGGCCGATGGGGATGCGCGCGACAACACGCTCGGCGAAGTCGGGGCTGGCCATGCGCTCGGCGATCATGGGTGTCTCGATCATCGTGGGTGCGATCGAGACCACACGAATCCCTTGCGGTGCCAGTTCCAGCGCGGTGGCCTTGGTCAGCCCTTCCAGCGCGTGCTTGGCCATGACGTAGACGCTGCGCAAGCTCTGCCCCACATGGCCCATCTGTGACGTCATGTTGACGATTGCGCCACCGCGCGCGGCACGCTCCGGGTGCTCGAGCATCTTGCGCGCGGCCGCCTGCGCCGCCAGGAACATCGCCCGCACATTCAGGTTGAGCAGAAAGTCCAGCCGTTCCTCTCTCACGTCGAGAAAGGGTTCCGGGGTGTTGGTGCCCGCGTTGTTCACCAGCACGTCGAGCGTGGGGATGCGGGCGATCACGGCACGCACCGCCGCCGTGTCCGTCACATCACAGGGCGCGGCGTGGGCGCGACCACCCTCGGCACGGATCCGGTCGGCGACTTCTTCGATCTCGGCCGCGCTGCGCGCCATCAGCCACACCTCCGCACCGGCACGCGCCAGCGTGCGGGCGCAACTGCCGCCGATGCCACGGCCCGCACCGGTGACGAGCACGGTCCGGCCTTCAAGGGAGAAGGGATTCGCGATGGGGGATGAGGTCATGGGAGAGCGCTTCTTTCTGGAGTGTTGACGAAGTCTCAATTTATCACGCGACATGTTGCATGTCGACATTAATCGTGTATAGTGACTTCACACCGCACGTTTTCCACCTCCCCAACCCAGCTCTTCAGGAGACAAACCCATGAGCGACTTCCAAGCCCGCTTCGACCGCCTGGCCGGCAAGATCATCGACTTCCGCCTGCGCCCCCCCACCGGTCCGTACCGCACCTTCTTCACCCCCAACGTGGTGGGCAACGTCAACCGCATCATGGGTCACGCCGTGCCCCGTTCGTACGCCATCTCCACCGAACCCTGGCCGCATTCGGAAGACCGCGCCCTGGCCGCGCTGGTCTCCGAGATGGACTCCGTGGGCGTGCGCTTGGGGCTCATGAACGGACGCCACAACGTCAACCGCCCCGTGCCGGTGCACATCGAGGACACCGACCTGCAGGCGTTGACCGAGCGCACCAACCGGCGCTTGCTGGGCCTGGCCGGCATCGACTTCGACAAGCCGATGGCGGACATCCTGGCCGGTATCGACGTGGCGGTGAAAGAGATGGGCCTGGTGGGCATCTGCCTGGAACCAGGGCTGGCGCGCACGCCGATGTACGCCGATGACGAGAAACTGTTCCCGTTGTACGAGCGCGTGGCCGAGTTGAATGTGCCGCTGCTGTTCATGACCGGTCCGCTGGCAGGCCCCGACATCAGCCACACCGACCCGGTGCGCTTTGACCGCGTGGCGCGGCGCTACTCCACCATGCCGGTGATCCTGGGCCACGGCTGCTACCCGTATGTGAACGAGGCGGTGGCGCTGGCGTTCAAGAGCGACGTGACCGGTTTGATGAACGTGTTCGTCTCGCCAGACGTGTACGCCTTCGCCCCCGGTGGCCAGGCCTATGTGGACGGCATCAACTGGTTGCCCAAGCGCTTCATCTACGCCTCGGCGTATTCCTTCTTCGGTGTGGACGACTCCGTGCGCGACACGCTGAACCTGCCCATCAAGGACTCGGCCCTGGACGACTACATGTACCGCAACGCAGAGGAAATTCTTCGCAAAGTCCCAGGAGCATTGGCATGAGCACCCAGACCGCCCAGAACACCCAGATCCGCATGAAGCGCCACCCCAAGGGAATGGTGACGCCCGAGGACTTCGAGATCACGAAGTCCGACTTGCCCGAACTCAAGGATGGCGAGGCGCTGGTGCGCAACCAATACCTCTCGCTGGACCCGTACATGCGCCCCCGCATGGACCCGATCCGCTCGTATGCCGAGCCGCTCAAGCCCGGTGAACTGATGCCGGGGGGCACGGTGGGCGAGGTGATCGACAGCCGCGACCCTTTGCTGCCCAAGGGCACGCTGGTGGCCGCCGGCCTGGGCTGGCAAACCTATGGCGTCATCAACAAGACGACAGCGCGCGTGCTCGATCCCGCCATGGGCGTGCCCTCGGCCGCGCTCGGCGTGCTGGGCATGACCGGTGTGACGGCGCACTACGGCCTGCTGGAACTGGCCAAGCCGAAAGCCGGCGAAACCGTCGTGGTGACCGCCGCCTCGGGCGCCGTGGGTGGTGTGGTCGGACAGATCGCCAAGCTCAAGGGTTGCCGTGTCGTCGGCATTGCCGGCGGCGCCGAGAAGTGCCGCTACGTGGTCGAGGAGCTGGGCTTTGACGTGTGCGTGGACTACCGTGCACCCGACTTCGAAGAACAACTGGCCGCCGCCACGCCGAACTACGTGGACGTGCTGTTCGAAAACGTCGGCGGTCCGATTCTCGATGCGGTGCTGAACCGCATTGCCGACCATGCGCGCATCGCCCTGTGCGGTAACGTCAGCCAGTACAACGCCAAGGAACCCTATGGCGTCAAGGGCCTGCGCCACTTGCTGATGCACCGTGTGACGGCTTACGCCTTCGTGATCGCGGACCACCGCGAGTACTGGCCCAAGGCCCTGGCCGACCTGTCGGTCTGGCTGAAAGAAGGAAAGATCAAGTTCAAGGAAGACGTCGCCGAGGACCTGCTCAACGCGCCGGACGCATTCATCCGGATGCTGACGGGCAAGAACTTCGGCAAGCAACTCGTCAAGGTGGGGTAAGCACATGAAGGCGGTCTGGTACGAAAAGCAGGGTTCGGCGCCCGAGGTTCTCGTTTACGGCGAGATCCCCACGCCCACACCCGGGCGGGGTGAAGTCCGTGTGCGCTTGCGCGCATCGGCCGTCAATCCGGCGGATGCGAACCGGCGTGCTGGCCGCCTTCATGGGATGGAGTTTGCGCAGATCATTCCCAACAGCGATGGTGCCGGCGTGATCGACGCGGTCGGCGAGGGCGTGGATGCGCAACGTATCGGCGAGCGTGTGTGGGTCTACTTCGGTCAACGCGGCCGGGCCTTTGGCACGGCCGCGCAATACATCTGCCTGCCCGAAGAGCTGGCGTGCACATTGCCGGACCACCTGAGCGACGAGGAGGGCGCCTGCCTGGGCATCCCCGGCATGACAGCCTACCTCGCCCTGTTTGACGAGAGCCCTATCCAAGGCCGCGTGGTGCTGGTCACCGGTGGTGCGGGCGCGGTGGGCCACTACGCGGTGCAACTGGCCAAGTGGGGTGGCGCCAAGGTCATCGCCACCGTGAGCGGCGCCGAGAAAGCCGCACACGCGCGCCTCGCCGGGGCCGATGCCGTGGTGCTCTACACGGACGCCGATGCCCTGCAGCAGGTGCGGGACGCGGCCGGTCCGCAAGGGGTTCAGCGCATCGTCGATGTCGACGCGGTGGCCAACAGCGATCTGGTGATGAACGTCGCCAGTGACGGCGCGACCTGGGTGTCGTACGCGATCGGACCGAAGGCCGTGACGGCCTTGCCCCTGTCCAGCGTCATCCGCAAGAACCTGCGCTTGCGCGGTTTGTACCTGTCCGGCCTGTCAGCGCCCGTGCGTCGCGAGGCGCAGCTCGGGGTCCAGCGCTGGGCGCAGGAAACACCCGGCGCGATCCACAGCGTGGACCAGCGTTTCCCGTTGCAGGAAACGGCACAGGCCCACCTCGCTGTCGAAGCGAAGAAAAAGATGGGCACCGTGGTGGTGCTCTGCGACGCGTCCGCCAACCCGAACTGAACGAGGCTTGTATGAAGATTGGCGTTCCCGCCGAAACGGCAGCGGGCGAGACCCGGGTGGCCGTGACCCCGGAGACGGTGAAGAAAGTCGTGGCGCAAGGCCACAGCGTGCGCGTGCAAACGGGCGCGGGCGTGGCCGCCAGCGTGACCGACGAGGCCTTTGTGGCCGCCGGTGCCGAGATCACCGATGCGGCCGGCGCGCTGGGTTGTGACCTGGTGCTCAAGGTGCGCGCGCCCAGCGATGGCGAGCTGGCTTTGATGAAGCCGGGCGCGACCGTGGTCGGCATGCTCAACCCCTTCGATGCCGCCGGCCTGCAACGCCTGGCCAGCGCGGGCCTCACCGCCTTCGCACTCGAGGCCGCGCCGCGCACCACGCGCGCACAAAGCATGGACGTGCTCTCCTCGCAAGCCAACATCGCCGGCTACAAGGCCGTGATGCTGGCCGCGCACCACTACCAGCGCTTCTTTCCCATGCTCATGACGGCGGCGGGCACGGTCAAGGCCGCGCGCGTGGTCATCCTCGGCGTGGGCGTGGCCGGTCTTCAAGCGATTGCCACGGCCAAGCGCCTGGGCGCGGTGATCGAAGCCTCCGACGTGCGCCCCAGCGTGAAGGAGCAGGTTGAGTCCTTGGGCGGCAAGTTCATCGACGTGCCGTACGAGACCGCCGAAGAGAAGGAAGCGGCCGAAGGCGTGGGTGGCTACGCGCGCCCGATGCCGCCGAGCTGGCTGGAGCGCCAGAAGGTGGAAGTGGCCAAGCGCGTGGCGCAGGCCGACGTGGTGATCTCCACCGCGCTGATCCCTGGGCGCGCCGCGCCGGTGCTGATCACCGAAGACATGGTCAAGTCCATGAAGCCGGGCAGCGTGATCGTGGACATCGCAGCGGGCAAGGGTGCCGACGGTGTGGGCGGCAACTGCCCGCTGAGCGAGGCCGACAGGACCGTGGTGAAACACGGCGTGACCATCGTGGGCGAGACCAACCTGGCGGCGATGGTGGGTGCCGATGCGTCGGCGCTGTATGCGCGCAACGTGCTCGATTTCCTCAAGCTCGTGCTGCCCAAAGATGCGACGGCGGTGCAGGTGCCGATGGACGACGACATCGTCGCCGCCTGCCTGATGACCCAAAACGGCGAAGTGAAAAGAAGCCAATGAATTTGCGGGACAGATCTTCAGCTCTGTCCCCAACCGATCAAGGACCCCATGGAAGCCGTATCCCCCACCATCCTCAACCTCATCATCTTCGTGCTGGCGATCTACGTGGGTTACCACGTGGTGTGGAACGTCACGCCCGCGCTGCACACGCCGCTGATGGCGGTGACCAACGCCATCTCCGCCATCGTGATCGTGGGCGCCATGCTGGCCGCTGCGCTCACCGAAACGAACCTGGGCAAGACCATGGGCGTGCTCGCCGTGGCGCTGGCTGCCGTCAACGTCTTCGGTGGCTTCCTCGTCACCCGGCGCATGCTGGAGATGTTCAAGAAGAAAGAACGCAAGGCACCGGCCGCTGAAGGGGCTGCGAAATGAGCATGAACCTCGTCACGCTGCTGTACCTCATCGCCAGCGTCTGCTTCATCCAGGCCTTGAAGGGCCTGTCGCACCCCACCACCTCGATCCGGGGCAACGTCTTCGGAATGACCGGCATGGCGATTGCCGTGCTCACCACGGGCGGCCTGATCTTCACCCTGGCCGAGCAGATGCAGGTCAACGCCGCGCAAGGCCTCTCCTGGGTGCTCGGTGGCCTGGTGGTCGGTGGCGGTGTGGGCGCCGTCATGGCCAAGCGGGTGGAGATGACCAAGATGCCTGAGCTGGTCGCCTTCATGCACAGCATGATCGGCCTGGCCGCTGTCTGCATCGCGGTGGCCGTGGTGGCCGAACCCTGGGCCTTTGGCATCGTTGCCGAAGGTGCGCCGATTCCCGGTGGCAACCGCATCGAACTCGCCTTGGGCGCCTTCATCGGCGCGGTCACCTTCTCGGGCTCGGTCATCGCTTTCGGCAAGCTCTCGGGCAAGTACAAGTTCCGCCTGTTCCAGGGCGCACCGGTGACCTTCCCCGGCCAGCACAAGCTCAACCTGCTGCTGGGCCTGGCGGTGGTGTTCTTCTGCTTCGGCTTCTGGCACTCGCAGAGCTGGATCGACATCGTGCTGGTGATCGCGCTGGGCTTCATCCTGGGCGTGCTCATCATCATCCCGATCGGTGGCGCGGACATGCCGGTGGTGGTCTCCATGCTCAACAGCTACTCGGGCTGGGCGGCAGCGGGCATCGGCTTCAGCCTGAACAACAGCATGCTGATCATTGCCGGCTCGCTGGTGGGCTCCTCGGGCGCGATCCTGAGCTACATCATGTGCAAGGCCATGAACCGCTCGTTCTTCAACGTGATCCTGGGCGGCTTCGGCGGCGACACCGCTGCTGCGGGCGGTGCCAAGGCCGAGGCGCGCCCGGTCAAGAGCGGCAGCGCGGACGACGCGGCCTTCGTGCTCGGCAACGCCGAGACGGTGGTGATCGTGCCGGGCTACGGCCTGGCGGTGGCGCGCGCGCAGCACGCGGTGAAGGAACTGGCGCACAAGCTCACTGAGAAGGGCATCACGGTGAAGTACGCGATCCACCCGGTGGCCGGGCGCATGCCGGGGCACATGAACGTGTTGCTGGCCGAGGCCGAGGTGCCGTACGACCAGGTGTTCGAGATGGAAGACATCAACGGCGAGTTCGGGCAGGCCGACGTGGCGATCATTCTGGGGGCCAACGACGTGGTGAACCCGGCCGCGCTGCAAAAGGGCAGCCCGATCTTCGGCATGCCGATCCTGGAGGCCTACAAAGCCAAGACGGTGATCGTGAACAAGCGCTCGATGGCCGCGGGTTATGCGGGCCTGGACAACGAGCTGTTCTACATGGACAAGACAATGATGGTCTTCGGCGATGCGAAGAAGGTCGTCGAGGACATGACCAAGGCCATCGAGTAAATCCCTTTCCACCTTTCAAGCGAACCCCCATGACCGTGCACCTCGACACGCGCAGCAGCATCGCTGTGCTGACCTTGAAAAACCCACCCGTCAACAGCCTCGGCCTGCAGGCGCGGCGCGATCTGGCCCGGGCGTTCGACCAGGCCCTGGCCGATCCGGCCATCGCCGCGATCGTATTGACCGGCGAAGGCAAAGGCTTCTCCGGTGGCGCCGACATCCGTGAGTTCGGCACGCCCGATGACCTGGCCGAGCCCAACCTGCTCACATTGATCCGCACGCTGGAGAACGCATCCAAGCCGGTGATCGCCGCGATCCACGGCGTGTGCCTGGGCGGCGGTCTGGAGCTGGCGCTGGGCTGCCACTACCGCGTGGCGACCGCGGGGGCGAGAATGGGCTTGCCCGAGGTGAAGATCGGTCTGTTGCCCGGCGGCGGTGGCACGCAGCGCCTGCCGCGCGCCATCGGCCTGGAAGCGGCCTTGAACATGGTCGTGAGTGGCCAGCCGGTGGTCAGCGAAACGCTCGCGGCATTGCCGGGGCAGGGGCTCATCGACCTGCTGACCGAAGGCGACTTGCTGGACAAAGCCGTGGGCTTCGCGCAGAAGGTCGCGGCCCAACGGCCATTGCCGCGCCTGCGCGATCTCAAGGTCACGCACGCCAACCCCGACGGTTACCTGGCGTTCGCCCGCACGGCGGTGAAGGCGGCGGCGAAGGGCCAGCCCGCGCCCTTGGCATGCGTGGACGCGGTCGCGGCCGCGTTGACACCGCGCTTCGACGACGGCCTGGCGCGCGAGCACGCGCTGTTCAATGGCCTGATGGCGACCCCGGAGGGCAAGGCCTTGCGCCACGCCTTCTTCGCCGAACGCGCGGCGGCCCGCATCCCCGATGTGCCGGCCGACACGCCGACGCGCCGCATCGAGACGGTGGCTGTGATTGGCGCAGGCACCATGGGTGGTGGCATTGCCATGAACTTCCTGAACGCCGGCATGCCAGTGACGCTGCTCGAAACGAAGCAGGACGCGCTCGACCGCGGCCTCGCCACCATCCGCAAGAACTACGAAGCCCAGGTGGCCAAGCGCAAGCTCAGCCAGAGTGCGCTCGAACAGCGCATGGCCTTGTTGGGCAGCACGCTGTCCTACGACGACATCGGCGACGCCGACCTCGTGATCGAAGCGGTGTTCGAAGACACGGGTGTGAAGCAGCAGGTGTTCGGCCGGCTTGACCAGGTCATGAAGCAAGGCGCGATCCTCGCGTCGAACACCTCGACGCTGAACCTCGACCAGATCGCCTCGTTCACGCAGCGTCCGCAAGACGTGGTGGGCATGCACTTCTTCAGCCCCGCCAACGTGATGAAGCTGCTGGAAGTGGTGCGCGGCGCGAAGACCTCGGCCGACGTGCTGGCGACTGTGATGGCGTTGGCGAAGAAGATCCGCAAGACGGCGGTGGTGTCGGGCGTGTGCGACGGCTTCATCGGCAACCGCATGGTGGAGCAGTACTTCCGCCAGGCCGGCTTTCTGCTGGAAGAGGGCTGCACGCCGGAGCAGGTGGACAAGGCGGTCGAGCGCTTCGGTTTCGCGATGGGGCCGTTTCGCATGAGCGACCTCGCGGGCAACGACATCGGTTGGGCGATCCGCAAGCGCCGGTATGTCGAGCAGCCCGACATGCGCTACAGCAAGACCGCGGACCTGCTGTGTGAGCAAGGCCGCTTCGGCCAGAAGACCGGCGCGGGCTGGTACGACTACGCGAGCGGCAAGCGCGATGCCATCCCCAGCGCGGACGTGAACGCGATGATCGATGCGCACCGCCAGGTGCTGGGCATCGAGAAGCGCCGCGTCGGTGACGAAGAGATCGTGCAACGCCTCGTGTACGCGCTGGTGAACGAGGGCGCGAAGATCGTGGACGAAGGCATCGCCAGCCGCGCCAGCGATGTCGACATGGTCTACCTCAGTGGCTACGGCTTTCCCGCGCTGCGCGGTGGCCCGATGCACTACGCCGCATCCCAGGGCCTGTTCAACGTGGTGCAGACGATGAGCCGCTTCGCCCGCAACCCTAACGACGACGGGGCTTTCTGGCAGCCCGCGCCGCTTCTCGCCCGCCTGGCCGCCGAAGGCCGGTCCTTCAGTTGAACCGCACTTCAGCCCTTCACAGAAAGAATCCCATGACCGATGCCGTGATCGTCTCCACCGCCCGCACGCCGCTCACCAAGAGCTGGAAGGGCGCTTTCAACATGACCCATGGCGCCACGCTGGGCGGGCTGGCGGTCAAGGCCGCGGTCGAGCGCGCCGGTGTCGAACCCAGTGCCGTCGACGACGTGCTCATGGGCTGTTCCAACCCCGAAGGCGCCACCGGCTGGAACGTGGCGCGGCAGATCGGCCTGCGCGCCGGCCTGCCGGTGAGCGTAGCCGGCACCACCGTCAACCGCTTCTGTTCGAGCGGTCTGCAGACCATTGCGCTGGCCTCGCAGCGCGTGATGACCGGCGAGGCCGATGTCTTCGTGGCCGGTGGCGTCGAGAGCATCTCGTGCGTGCAGAACGAGATGAACATGCACATGTTCACCGACGGCTGGCTCAACGAGAACAAGCCCGAGATCTACTGGCCCATGCTCAGGACCGCGGAGATGGTGGCCAGCCGTTATGGCATCTCGCGCGAGCGCATGGACGAATACGGTGCGGCGAGCCAGCAGAAGGCCTGTGCGGCGCAGGCCGCCGGCCTGTTCGACGAGGAGATGATCAGCGTCACCACGACCATGGCTTACACCGACCCTGCGCTGGGCATTCGCACCCGCGAAGTGACCGTGAGCGCCGACGAAGGCCCACGCGCCGGCACCACCTACGACGGCATCAAGGGTCTGCGCTCTGCAATTCCCGGTGGCCTCATCACCGCAGGCAATGCGAGCCAGTTCAGCGACGGCGCTGGCGCTTGCGTGGTCACCAGCGACCGCTACGCACAACAGAAGAACCTGGAACCGCTGGGCCGCTTTCTCGGCTTCTCGGTGGCCGGCTGCGAGCCCGACGAAATGGGCATCGGGCCGGTGTTCGCCATCCCCAAGCTGCTCAAGCGGCTGGGCCTCACGGTCGACGACATCGGCCTGTGGGAGCTCAACGAAGCCTTTGCGGTGCAGGTGCTCTATTGCGTCGACCGCCTGGGCATTCCGATGGAGCGCCTCAACGTCAATGGCGGCGCGATCGCGGTGGGCCATCCCTACGGCGTGAGTGGCCAGCGGCTGACCGGACACGCCTTGATCGAAGGCCGCCGACGCGGCGTGAAGCACGTGTGCGTGACCATGTGCGTGGGCGGCGGCATGGGCGCGGCCGGCGTCTTCGAGGTGTTTCCGTCGTCGGCTTCTGCGAAGAAAACGAAGGCGTCGTGATGAGAGCCACGCTGGACTTCCTTCTCAACGAATGGCTGGACGTGGCCGCGCTGACGCGGCGCCCGCGCTTTGCCGACCACTCTTCGGAAACCTTTGCCTCCGTGCTCGACATGAGCGAACGCCTAGCGGCCACCGAGTTCGCTCCGCTGAACCGCCTGGTGGACACCCAGGAGCCGCATTTCGACGGCGAACGCGTGAACCTGCCGCGCGAGACGCACGAGGCGCTGGCGAAGTACGCGGAATCCGGCATGCTCGCCGCGACGCAGGACGAAGACATGGGTGGCATGCAACTTCCCTTTGTCGTCGAGATGGCGGCCAGTGCGTTTTTCTACAAGGCGAGCATCGGCATTTCGAGCTACGCGGTGCTGACCACCGCGAACGCGAACCTGCTGATGGTGCACGGTACCGAGCGGCAGAAGCAGGTGTTCGCGGCCCCGCAGTTGTCGGGCCGCTGGTTCGGCACCATGTGCCTGTCGGAGCCGCAGGCGGGCTCGTCGCTGTCCGACATCGCCACGCGTGCGGTGCCCGATGGCGGCGGCTTCGAGGACGACGCGTTGGGGCCCCGCTACCGCCTCAGCGGCAACAAGATGTGGATCTCCGGCGGCGACCACGAGATCACCGAGAACATCGTGCACCTCGTGTTGGCGAAGATCCCGGGGCCCGATGGCAAGCTGGTGCCCGGCACGCGCGGCATTTCGCTGTTCATCGTGCCGAAGATGCGCGTGGACGCCGAGGGTGCGCTGACCGGTGAGCGCAACGACGTGACGCTCGCGGGCCTGAACCACAAGCTGGGCAACCGGGGTACCACCAATTGCCTGCTGAATTTTGGCGAACACGGTGGCGCCATCGGCTACCGCGTGGGTGCGCCCGGTGAAGGGCTGCGCTGCATGTTCCACATGATGAACGAGGCACGCATCCGCATCGGCTTGGGCGCGACGGCGTTGGGCATGGCCGGCTATGAGGCGAGCGTGGAGTACGCCAACACCCGCAGCCAGGGGCGCCGCGTGGGCACCTCGGGCAAGGACGCGGGCGCACCGCCGATCGCCATCGTCGGGCACGCGGACGTGCGCCGCATGCTGCTGGCGCAGAAGGCCTACGGTGAAGGTGCCCTGGCGCTGGCGCTCTACAGCGCGCGCTTGGTCGACGAGCAACACACCGGCGATTCTGCTGCCGCGAAGGACGCGGAACGCTTGCTGGAACTGCTCACACCCATTGCCAAGAGTTGGCCGAGCGAATGGTGCTTGGAAGCGAACAGCCTGGCGATCCAGGTGCACGGCGGCTACGGCTACACGCGCGACTTCGCGGTGGAGCAGCACTGGCGCGACAACCGGCTCAACATGATCCACGAAGGCACGCACGGCGTGCAGGCGTTGGATCTGCTGGGCCGCAAGGTGCCAATGGAGGGCGGTGCCGCGCTGCGCCTGCTGCTGGCCCGCATCGAGGACACGGTCGAGAAGGCGTGCACGCAAGAAGCGTTGCGCGAACCTGCGACCCGTCTTGCCGCCGCCGTGGCGCGGCTGGAGCAGGCCACGCAAGCCTGCGCGGCCTGCTCACCACCGGAGGCCGCGCTGTCCAACGCCGTGCCTTACCTGCAGGGCTTCGGCCACGTGGTGCTGGCCTGGCTGTGGCTCGACATCGCCGTGCGGCTCGACGGCCGCACCGATGCGCTCGCCCGAGGCAAACAATTCGCCATGCGCTATTTCTTCGCGCACGAGTTGCCCAAGGTCGACGCCTGGTTTTCCGTGGTGGCGTCGAACGACCCGACCTGCCTGCAGGTGAGCGCCGACTGCTTTTGACGCCGATCGATTTTTCCTGTCACAACGAGGACCCTCATGAACAACGACGCCCTTTCCAAACTCTTCAACCTCGAAGGTCAAGTGGCCCTCGTCACGGGTGGATCGCGTGGCCTTGGGCTGCAGATCGCGATCGCGCTCGGCGAAGCGGGCGCGAAGATCATGCTCACGTCGCGCAAGGCCGTTGACCTGGAAGATGCAGCGGGCGAATTGCGCTCGCGCGGCATCGAGGCCCAGACCGTGGCAGCCGATGCGAGCGAAGACGGTGCGGCACAGAAGGTGGTGGATGCGACGATGAAGCACTTCAAGCGCATCGACATCCTCGTGAACAACGCGGGTGCCACCTGGGGCGCGCCGGCCGAAGACCACCCGCTGGATGCGTGGGACAAGGTGATGAACCTCAACGCCCGCAGTCTTTTCACCTTCAGCCAGGCAGCGGCGCGCGCCAGCATGATCCCCAACCGCAGGGGCCGCATCATCAACGTGGCTTCGGTCGCCGGGCTCGGCGGCAACCCGACGGAGATGACCACCATCGCCTACAACACCAGCAAGGCGGCGGCGATCAACTTCACGCGCGCGCTGGCGGCGGAGTGGGGCAAGTACGGCATCAACGTGAATGCGCTTGCGCCCGGCTTCTTCCCCACCAAAATGACCGTGGGTCTGCTGGCGGCCTGGGGTGAGGAGAACGTCACCAAGGCCGCACCCCTGGGCCGTCTGGGCAATGACGAAGACCTCAAGGGCGCGACGCTGCTGTTCGCGACGGCGGCGGGGCGGCACATCACCGGTCAGGTGTTGGCCGTGGACGGTGGCGTGAGCTGCGTCGTCGGAGGTTGACTTGGCTCCTTCCCCCGCTGGGGGATGGCTGGGATGGGGGCAGGCGCGCCAACCTTCTCACTTCAAGCCTGCCTGGTCGGCGCGCCAAGGGTTTGGGGCACTGGGCCGAGGGCGCCGATGCGCAGCCCCTTCGGGGTTCGCTGCGGTGCTCGCACACACAGGCAAGTTCGCAAACTCGCTGCGCTAGGGCCTGTTCAGCCTATTTTTCCAAGGTGCGTTGCGGAACCAAAAGGCCATGCGCAAGGCGCGAAACGCAGACGGGCCTGTGGCCCGGCGAGGCTTCGCAACGCAGCGCATGGCCTTTTGGGCCGCAACCCGAAGGGAATGGGTTGAAAACAGCGCCCCTCGTCGTTGCACTCCTAGGCCAGGCGTCCAGCCTGGCCGTCGTCGCGCGCCTAGATGGGCGCTGTTTTCAACCCATTCGCATTTGGAAAAATGGGCTGAACAGGCCCTAACACGCGAACTTGACCGCGCTGCGCGCGGCAACCTGTGCGTGCTGCGCTCCTCGCCTGCGCATAGGCGCCCTCGGCCCAGTGCCCCAAGCCCTCGGCCAGTGGCGGATGTGTGTGTCTTCAGGAATCCCGCGAATTGACAATTCACAGCCAGTGGGCTGAGGGGGCGTTGTTGCAAGCCGCGTCAGCGGCGCAGGGGGGTGCTTTCTACCTCACCTTAAAGCGTGATCGCAGCTCGCGCGCAGCTCCGTGTGAACGTCGTCGAAGGCGTCTTCGCAATGCCTGACGGCGACGTGTGGCAGCAGGTCGGGCCGGGTGCAGGTGGCGCGCAGCACTTCCAACGCGGCCACGGACCGCTTGACGGGCAGGTGCTGCACATCCCCGTCCAGAGAAGCCAGCGCCTCGATGGCCCCCGCTGCCGTGATGGCCGCGGCGTGGGTGGTCTCGATCCAGGCACTGAAGTCGTCGAGCGGATGCAGTTGCGCGCGAGCGGTCAGCTGCACTTGGAAGCGGTCGAGCAAGAGTGAGATCTGCATGGCGGTCCTCTGACAGACGGTGGGCTGGATTGGTAGTTGTCCTAATGTCGACAAAAATTATATTATCCAATAATCGCAACGTCGTCCAGGGGGTTTTCCTTCGGGCGCGGCCCACATCCATCCGTTCATTCACCCAGAAGGTTGCCCATGAGACATTCCATCCTCTTCCTGTCGGCACTCGCCGCGGCCAGCGCCGCGAGCGCGCAATCCTCCGTCACGCTCTACGGCGTGGTCGACGCCTCGGTCAGCAGCTACCACGCCACGGGCGCGCCCAGCCGCACGCAAGTGCTCGCGGGTGGCAACCAGAGCAGCCGGCTGGGTTTTCGGGGTCGTGAAGACCTGGGCGATGGCGCGTACGCCAGCTTCGAACTCGAAGCGGGCCTGTTCAACGACACGGGCACCACCCTGGCCACCAACACCAACAACCAGCCTTCGGGCGCATCCGCCGGCGGCTTCAGCTTTGCCCGCAAGTCGTTCGTCGCGCTGGGCAGCAAGCGCCTGGGCGAGCTTCGCCTGGGGCGCGACTACACGCCGGGCTTCTGGAACCTGTTCGCGTACGACGCGTTCCGCACCGGCGTCGGCCTGGGTGGGATCACGACGCAGGGCAGTACCTCCACGGTGTTCCGTGCGTCCAACAGCATGGGCTATTTCACGCCGGGTTGTTCCGCCTTCGTATGCCCGGGTTTCTTCGGCCAGGTCGCCTACGCCCTGGGCGAAAACGCGCCCGGCGCCGCGAACTCCAAAGATGGACGTTATGTCGGCGGGCGTTTGGGCTACGGTGGTGGGAAATGGGACGTCGCGGTCTCGCACGGCGTGACAAAAAACGCAGCGGCGGACGGCTACACGCAAACAAGCGTCGGGGGTTCGTACAACTTCGATGTGGCCAAGGTGATGTTGCTGTGGGGCCAGCACAAGACGGGTCTGCCCGTCGCGGCCCTCGGTGGCGGGAACAAGGCGCCGTTCTGGCAGGTCAGTGCCTGGGTCCCGGTCGGGGCCGGCTACATCCCGGTGGCCTTCACGCGCATGACGCGCAACGATGCCCTGGGCAGCAGTGCCAGCAAGTTCGCGGTGGGCTACGTGCACAACCTGTCCAAGCGCACGGCCGTCTACACCACGTACGCACGCATCAAGAACAACGGCAGCTTGCAGTTGCCCGTGAACTCGGGCGCCGACGCCGGCCCGATCCCCATCCGCGGCGGCACCTCGTCCGGTATTGACATCGGCATCCGCCATGCCTTCTGATTCCATCCACCACGCGGAGCATTCATCGTGAACAGACGCAAAGCAATCCAGCGCACAGCCGTGGGCCTCGCGGCCCTGGCGACTTTCGCAACGGCATCCGCGCAACACACGGACGTCTGGCCCAGCCGCCCGATCACCATGGTCGTGCCCGCGGGCGCGGGTTCCGGCACCGACCTGATGGCCCGTGAGTTGGCCACCCGGCTCGCCACAGCGCTCAAGCAAGCCGTCGTCGTGGACAACAAGCCAGGGGCGAGTGGGTCGTTGGGCACCAACACGGTGGTGCGCGCGGCGCCCGACGGCTACACCATCCTCTATACCAACGGCACGAACAGCGTGATGGCGCCGGCGCTGGTCAAGACCTTGCCCTATGACGTCGTGCGCGACCTGGCGCCGGTGGCGCAGACCGCGGAGGGCGGCGTCATGCTGCTTGTGAGCAACGATTTCCCGGCCAGGAATCTCCAGGAACTGATCCAGGTGGTGAAGGCCCAGCCGGGCAAGTTCACCTATGGCAGCTGGGCCGTGGGCTCATCGGGCCACCTGACGATGGAGTGGCTCAAGCGGCAAACCGGCCTGGACATGACGCATGTGGGGTACAAGACCACGCCCCAACTGCTGACGGACTTGATGGCGGGCAACATCAAGATCGGATGGGCCGATCCGGCCGCCCCGATCCCCTTCGTCGAGACCGGCAAGATGCGCGCGATCGCGGTCACCGGCAAGACGCGCCTGTCGCGCACGCCGAACGTGCCAACGATGGGCGAGCAGGGCCATGCATTCGACACGGTGGGCTGGTTCGGCGTGTTCGCGCCCGCCGCAACGCCCAAGGCCATCGTGCAGCGGTTGAACGACGAAATCCTCAAGATCCAGGCGCTGCCGGAGATGAGCACGCGGGTCAAGTCGATGAACATTGCCGTGCCGCCCAACAAGACACCGGAGCAATTCCGGTCCCTGGTCGTGGAAGACACAGCGGTCTGGAAGAAGATCGTGACCGAAACCGGCATCACGCTCGAGAACTAGAAGCACATTGGCGCCTGCGAGAGGAAGTCCTCTTGCAGCGCGCTCACCCTCTCTCCCTTGCCGATCTGACCGCTGGTCAGGATCGGCCTTTTTTTCTTGTTACTTATGTCGACATTAAATAAAATAACGGTGTGCCCCATCGGAGACATCAAGGGGGCACCTCCATCTGATCAAGGAATGAAATCATGAAAGCAACGCTCACACGCAGGCACCTCATGTTGGGTAGCGCTGCTTCTCTTGTGCTCCCCGGCGCGTCCTGGGCCCAGGCTGGCGCGGGCTGGCCCACTCGCCCGGTCAAGGTCATCGTGCCCAGCGGCGCGGGTGGCGTGGTCGATGTGCTGGCCCGCCAGTTGTACGACCGGCTGCAGAAAGTCTTCGGTCAGCCGTTCGTCATCGACAACCGTCCCGGTGCGAACGGCTTGCTCGGATTGACGGCGGTCAAGAATGCGGCCCCCGACGGCTACACCATCGTCCATACGTCGGCGTCTGCCAGCGTGATGAACGAAGCCCTCAACCCGGACCTGCCCGTCAAGACCTTGCGCGACCTCGCGCCCGTCGCGCTGACGGCGACGGGCGGGGTTCTTCTGGCGGTGCATTCCTCGGTCCCCGCCAAGACCTTGCCCGAACTGGTGGAGTTGATTCGGCGCGACCCCAAGTACCAGACCTATGGCAGCTGGGGTGTGGGCTCGAATGGCCATCTCACGATGGAGTGGATCAAGCAAAAGGCGGGACTGCCCACCTTCAACCATGTGCCCTACAAGACGATTCCCGCGCTGGTGACCGATATTGTGGCGGGCGTGATCCCCATCGGCTGGGTCGACCTGGTGTCCCCGGTGGGCTTCATCGAACAAGGCAAGCTGCGCGGCATCGCCTTGAATGGTGAAGTGCGCAGCCCCAGGTTGCCCGACATCAAGCTCATGTCCGAACAAGGCTTTGCGTTCCCCGCGACCGGCTGGCAAGGCGTGTTCGCGCCCAAGGGCACGCCAGTGCAGATCCTGGACCGCCTGCATGCGGCGATCAACAAGGAACTGAACGAGCCCGAACTCAGAGACGCGATCCGCAAGGTCAACGTGGAGCCACCGACGGTGGTGTCGCGTCAGGCATTCACGAAGCTCCTGGAGAACGATCTCGCGGTCTGGCGCCAGATCGTGGAGAAGGGCAACATCAAGCCGGAGTAAACGCGGGCCGCGGTCCCACTGGCCGCACCTCGAAAAAAAACCGCAGCTCGAAGCTGCGGTTTTTTTTCTTTTCGATGTCTGGCGTCCTCAGGCAGGGGTCAAGTGAGCACGGTGCTGTTCGCGCAGCTTGAGCTTGTGGACCTTGCCGGTCGCGGTCATGGGCAGGGCGTCGGTGAAGATCACATCGTCGGGGACGCAGTACCTGGCGACCTTGTCTTGCAGGAAGCCGAGCATGTCTTCGCGCGTCACGTCGGCGCCGGGTTTCTTCACCACCAGCAGCACAGGGCGCTCGTCCCACTTGGGATGTGGCACGCCAATCACCGCGGCCAGCCCGACGGCGGGATGCGCACTGGCCTCGTTCTCGATAGCGATCGAACTGATCCATTCGCCGCCGGACTTGATCAGGTCTTTCGCGCGATCGGTGATCTGCATATAGCCGTCGGCGTCGATGGTGGCCACGTCGCCCGTCGGGAACCAGCCGTCGCGCAGCGGTTGGGCTTCGAGCTTGAAGTACGCGCTGATGACCCAGGGCCCGCGCACCATGAGTTCGCCGGAGGCCTTGCCGTCCCAAGGCAGTTCTGCGCCGTCTTCGTCGACGATCTTCATGTCGATGCCGAAGATCGCGTGGCCCTGCTTCTCGAGCACCTTGCGTTGCTCGGCCTTGGGCAGGTCGAGGTGCTTGGCCTTCAGGCGGCTCACCGCGCCCAGCGGCGACAGCTCGGTCATGCCCCAGGCATGGATCAGCTCGACGCCGTACAGGTCCTCGAAAGCGCGGATCATCGCGGGCGGGCAAGCCGAGCCGCCCACCACTGTGCGGCGCAGTGTGGAGAAGCGCGCGCCCTCGGCGTTCATGTGCTGCAGCAGGCCCTGCCAGATGGTCGGCACGCCCGCCGAGAAGCTCACGCGTTCCTGCTCCATCAGCGTGTGCAGCGACTTGCCATCCAGCGCGGGGCCGGGCAGCACCAGCTTGGCGCCGGCCAGGGCCGCCGAGTAGGGCAGGCCCCAGGCGTTGACGTGGAACATCGGCACCACCGGCAGCACCACGTCGCGCGAGGAGATGCACATCGCATCGGGCAGTGCCGCCGCGTAGGCGTGCAACACGGTGGAGCGGTGGCTGTAGAGCGCGCCCTTGGGGTTGCCCGTGGTGCCGGAGGTGTAGCAGAGGCCGCAGGCGCTGTTTTCGTCGAGCGCGGGCCACTCGAAGTGCGGCGAGGCGGCGTCGACAATCTCGTCGTAGCACCCCAGGCGCGGCAGCTTCTGCGAGGCCGGCATGTGGACACGGGAGGTCATCACCACCAGGTGTTCGAGCGCCTTGCAGTGTGGTGCGACGGCTTCGACCAGTGGCAGGAAGTTCGCATCGAAAAACAACACGCGCGCGCCGGAATGGTCCAGCATCCAGGCAATCTGCTCGGGGAGCAGGCGTGGGTTGATGGTGTGAACCACGTTGCCGCTGCCGCCCACCGCGTAGTAGAGCTCGAGGTGGCGGTGGGTGTTCCAGGCCAGCGTGGCAACGCGGTCGCCGGACTCGAGATCGAACGCCGTGAGCGCGTTGGCGAGCTGGCGCGTTCGGGTGTGCAGTTCGCGCCAGGTGGTGCGGTGGATGTCGCCCTCGACGCGGCGCGAGACGATCTCGGTGTTGCCGTGGTGGCGGTCCGCGTGCTGCAGCAGTGCCGCCACGTTCAGCGGCATCTGCATCATCCCGCCTTGCGCCTGGCCGTTGATTCGTATGTTCATGTTCTTTTTTTCGAGTTGTCTTGGTGGTTCAGAAGGCCACGGCCTTCTGGCCCTTCAGTTGCAGCAGGGCGCGTGTTTCATCGGGCGTTGCAACCTCAAGATGGAGCGACTTGAGCAGGGTCACCACGCGCTCCACCTGCTGCGCGTTGCTGGTGGCCAGTTGGCCAGGGCCGTCCCACAGCGAATCTTCGAGACCGACCCGCACGTTGCCTCCCATCGTGGCCGACAAGGTGGCCAGCGGCATCTGGCTGCGACCTGCGCCCAGCACGGACCAGACGTAGTCGTCGCCAAACAGGCGCTCCGCCGTGCGGCGCATGTGCACCACGTCTTCAGGGTGGGCGCCGATGCCACCGAGCAGCCCGAACACGGACTGGATAAAGAACGGTGGCTTCAGGATGCCGCGATCGATGAAATGAGCCGCCGTGTAGAGATGGCTCGTGTCGTAGCACTCGATCTCGAAACGCGTGCCGTTGTCCGCGCACGATTCGAGGATGTAGCGGATCTCCTTGAAGGTGTTGCGAAAGACGCGGTCTTCCGATCCTTCGAGATACGGCCGCTCCCAGTCGTGCTTGAAGTCTGTCTGGCGCGCGAGCATGGGATACAGGCCGAAGTTCATCGAGCCCATGTTGAGCGAGGCCACCTCCGGCTTGAGTTGCAGGGCCGGCTGCAGGCGCTCTTCCACCAGCATGTTGGGCGCACCACCGGTGGTGATGTTGATGATGGCGTTCGAGCGCTGCGCGATCTGCGGCAGGAACTGGCGGAACAGCGCCGGTTCCTGCGAAGGGCGCCCGTTCTCGGGGTCGCGCGCATGCAGGTGCACGATGGATGCGCCCGCTTGCGCGGCGGCGACGGCTTCGTCCTCGATCTGCCTCGGGGTGATGGGCAGGTACGGGGACATGGATGGCGTGTGAATGCCACCGGTGATCGCGCACGTGACGATCACTTTTTTCTGGGGTACTGCCATGGGACGGTTATTTCTCGGGTTGGGGCGGCTGGGCCTTGAAGCGGGCTACTTCCTCCAGCAGCATGGGCGCGCCCATGCTGTTGGCGTGCAAGCCCAGAACGCTCACGCCCTGCAGCACCGCGGCGATCTCTTCCTGGGTGGCACCGAGCTCCAGCGCGCGGCGAATGTGGCGTCGGGTGCCTGGGCCGTACATGTGGGTGCAGGACGCGTCCACCGCAATGGAGATGAACTCCCAGACTTTGGGCTCGATCAATCCCTTGCGCATCGGATGCATCGCCATGTCCAGGAATTTCTCGGTCCACAAGGGGTCGAGTTCGGTGAAACTGTCCCATTCGGGATTCCAGTAGCCACTGGCCCGCAGCGTGTCGCTGACAGGCGTGGCGCCTGGGGCCTGGGCTTGGGTCTTTGGATCGCTCATGTCGGGTTCATCCGGGTTTGTAGTTGATGGACCGCAGCACCTCGCCCGTGTGCTCGTTGTCTTTCTTGAGCGCCTTCTCCAGTTCGGGGACGGTTTGCGACGGGTTGCCCGCCTCCATGCCCAGTGCGGCGAGCTGGCTCTTCACCGACTCCGTCGAGATGGCCTTGAGCAGTTCCTGGCGGAATTTTTCGCGGATGTCTTGCGGGACGTCGGGCGTGGACCAGATCGTGGTGCCCATGATCTGGCTCAGAGCGGGGTAGCCGGCTTCCGCCAGTGTGGGCACATCGGGCAGCAAGGGGGAGCGCTTGGCCGACGTGATGGCCAGCGCGCGCACCTTGTTGTTCTTGATCAGGGGCAGCGAGGTGCCCAGTCCGTCGAACATGAACTGCACCTGGCCACCCATCAGATCCTGCAGCGCCGGTGGTGAGCCCTTGTAGCCCACGTGCTCCATGCTCAGCCCCGCGGCCTTGCTGAACTGCATGCCCTTGAGGTGCGACAGCGTTCCCGGGCTGTAGGACGCATAGGACACCTTGCCGGGGCGCGCTTTGACATACGCCACCATCTCGGCGATGTTCGCGAGGGGCAGACCGGGGTCGGCCACCAGCACCAGGGGGACGCTGGCCACCTCGGCCACCGGGGCCAGGTCCTTGAACGGGTCGAACCGGAATTTGTAGCTGTGCGGATTCTCGGTCACCAGGGAGTTGGGCGAGAGCACGAAGGTGTAGCCGTCGCGGGGCACGCTCAGCATGCTCTCCACTGCAATGATGCCGCCCGCGCCGGGCTTGTTTTCGACCAGGACGGTCTGGTTCGTGCTCTTGCGAACGCTCTCCGCCACGGTGCGCGCAATCATGTCGGACGCGCCACCCGCGGGTGCGGGAACGAGAATCCGGATGGGCCGATTGGGCCACGCGCTTTGCGCTGCCACGTGGGCACCCGGGAGGGCCACCAGCAAGGCCAGAAGACATGTCCTGCGCGAGAACGAGGAAGCGTTGAAGTTCATGTTGCTCTCCAGATGAAGTCGATGGAATTCACTCGGGCCACTCAGGCGACCTTGCGCAGATAACCCTGCTGGCCGCCATTCCGGTTCGGCGCAAAGCCGTTTTGTTCCAGCGTTTCTTCCACGGTGTCGTAGAACACGCCGATCTTGCAGATCTCACGCGCCTGCTGGGGCGTGGCGATCGGCCGGCTGAACTCCTTGGCCATGCGCACCAACTGCTCGATCTGCGCCACGGTCCCCATTTTCTGGGTGCGCGTCTGGTTCCAGAGGGTGTCTTCCGTGCCGCAGCGCACGTGCAGGCCCATGGCCATGCCCATGGCGTTGATCGGCAGTACGTTGAGCACCGAGCTTTCCACCGTCAGCACGGCGCCGTCGGGAACGGCGCGCACGAAGTGGGCCAGGCTGTAGAGGTTGGGCGCATCCATGCCGCCGCCGATGGCGACCCAGTTCATCACCAGCGGGCCCTTGTAGATGCCGCGGCGCATCAGGCGCTCCACCGATTCAAAGCTGTTGATGTTGTAGCACTGGAAGGCGCTCTGAATGCCCGCTTCGCTCAGGCGGCGGATGTGCTCTTCGGCCCAGCCCGGTTGCGCGGGAACGGTCATTTCCTTGTAGGCGTTGAACACGGCCGGGTCTTCCATGGACGTGCCCTGGATGTCGCGCGCATCGAACTGCTCCAGGATGTTCATCTGCGAGGTGTTGATCGTCACCGTCACCTGATCGGGCTTGGGATCGAGCTCGGCCAGCATGTGGCGCGTGTCGTCGCTCAGCCACTTGGCGGCGGCGCCGTCGGTCTCGGGCGCGAAGCTGATGGAGCCCCCCACCTGGATGATCATCTCGGGCACGCGGGCGCGCACGCCTGCAATCAGTTCGTTGAACTTCGACAGCCGCTTGCTGCCTCGGCCATCGAGCTCTCGAACGTGCAGGTGCAGAACCTGGGCGCCTGCGTTGTAGCAGTCCACCGCCTTCTGGATCTGATCTTCCATGGTGACCGCGATTTCGCCCGGGAAGTCGTCCGGCATCCACGAAGGCGCATAGGGCGCGGCCGTGATGATCAGCGGTTGTTGGTTTTCGGGAAACAGGTGGCCGTCGAGGAGGTTCATGGGGTTTCTTTCAATACAGTGCAGTTGGGTATCGGGGTGCCAGAAGTGCTTTTTGCGGAGCTGAATTTAGGCACTTCGCCCGGTTGGTGTTTGACGTATTGGGACGTTGATTTATCCTCTCGGGACACCAAGGGAAAACCTGTATGTCCGTTCTGATGCGCAGCGCTTGCCTGATGCACTACGCCGATCTGGCGACCAGCGTCGGCCTGGTGCCACATGCCATGCTGTCCATGGTGGGCCTGCCGCGCTCCTGTCTGGAGAGCACCGAGTTGCGCATTCCCGCCGCCGCGGTCATGCGCCTGCTGGAGTTGTCGGGCGAGCTCTCGGGCCAGGAGGCGTTTGGCCTGCGCCTGTCGGTCACGCGCCGCCTGTCCTCCTTCGGCGTCGTCGGCATGCTGGCGCGCGACGAACCCACGTTGCGCCAGGTGCTGGACACGCTCACGCGCTACCTGTACCTGCACAACGAAAGCCTGGCCACGCAGATCCGCGAGTCCGGTGGCGTGGCCGTGATCGAACAGCAGATGTTGCCCTCGGTCGGTGCCGGACGGCAATCGGTGGAGTTGGCGCTGGGCGCGCTTCATCACACCCTGTGCCTGGCGCTGGGCAAGGACTGGCAACCCCGCAGCGTGAGCTTCATGCACCCCGCGCCTGCCAACCTGTCCTGGCATCGCAGCATCCTGGGCAGCAACCTGCTGTTTTCACAGGACTACAACGGCATTGCCGTGTTGTCGGCGGAGCTGGATGCGCCGCTGCAGTTGGCCGACCCCACGATGCGCCAGCAAGTGCACCGGCTGGTGCACGGCGATCTGCCCGGACACAGTTTCACGTTTCGCGAGGAGGTGGAGCAGCTCATCGTGGCCCTGCTTCCCACCGGGCGCTGCGGGGCGGACCAGGTGGCCATGCACCTGGGCGTGGACCGCCGCACGGTGCACCGCAGGCTGTCCGAGCAGGACGCGACGTTCACGCAATTGCTGGACGAAATCCGTCTTGAACAAGCCCAGCGCCTGCTGGGCTACGGTGACCGCAAGCTCACCGACATCGCACCCTTGCTCGGCTTCAGCAGCCTGAGTGCGTTTTCTCGCTGGAAGCGCGGCCGGATGTGAGGCGGCCTCAGCGTCACTCGGTACCGAGCTTGAGCTTGAGCCGCTTCATGATGGCCAGGTTGTGTGCCGTGGTGGCGGCCAGCACCTGCTGCAGTTGGTCCACCGAGGATTCCTGCGGCCGCTCCAGGCCTTGCGCCACCAGCGCCTCGCGGAATTTGGGTGTGCGCACGATCTTGTCCATTTCGCGCCGGATTCGATCCACGATCGGCTTGGGCGTGCTGCTCAACACGCTCACGCCGGCGCTGGCATGCGGCAATACAAAGTCCGCAAGTCCCAGTTCACCGAAGGTCGGCACATTCGGAAGGTGCTGGGAGCGCGTCGAGGAGACGACCGCCAACGCCTTGAGCTTGCCGCTCTTGATGAACGGGAGGACGTTGCTCACCACCTCAAAGGTCAGCTGGATCTGGTTGCCCAGCAAGTCGGTGAGGATCGGCGCCGAACCTTTATACGGGACGATCAGCATGTCGGTGCCGCTCTTCTCCTTGAGCATTTCGCCCAGGAGGTTGGAACGCGTGCCGATGCTGTGATTCCCCACGCTGACCGACTGGGGATGGCGCTTGGCGTAGTCCAGCACTTCCTTCACATTGTTGGGCGGGAAAGCGGCGTTGGCCACCAGCATGTGGACCATGCCGCTGGTTTCCGCGACGTAGGTGAACGTCTGGAGCACGTCGTAGGGCTTCTTCACGGACAGTGGAATATCGGACATGACGCTCGACGGCCCCACCATCCAGGTGCGGCCATCGGCGGGGGCGGCCATCACGGTCTGCTCGGCCACCGTGGCCGCGCCACCGGGTTTGTTCTCCACCAGAATGGTCTGGCCCAGGTTCGTGCGCAGTTGCTCGGCGAGCAAGCGGGCCGCCATGTCGGAAATACCGCCAGGCGGCGCAGGAACAATCAAGCGAATCGGCTTGTTCGGCCATTCCTGTGCCGCTGCTGGCGATGCCGCCAGGGCGAAGGACAGTGCCACGACCGCCAGGGCGCACCGCTTCAATGCAGGGATGAAGGTCATGGAAGCTCCTTGAAAAGCCAAAGGTTCAAATCACGAAGAGGGAGGAGCCGGTGGTTTTCCGGCCTTCCAGATCGCGGTGTGCCTGCACGGCATCTTCCAGCGCATAGCGCTGGTTGATCTCGATGCGGATGCGGCCTGCGGCCACGTGGCCGAACAGCTCATCGACCAGCGCCGCTTTTTCGGTCGGGTCCGCGATGTAGTCGGCCAGCCCGGGGCGGGTGATGTAGGCGGAGCCTTTGCGGGCCAGGATCGCGGGATCGAAGGGCGGGATCTTTCCGGAGGAGGTTCCCACGCAGACCAGCAAACCACGGCGCTTGAGCGAATCCAGCGACGACATGAAGGTGTCTTTGCCCACGCTGTCAAACACCACGGACACGCCGACACCGTCGGTGATGTCGCGCACACGCCTGGCCACATCCTCGTGGCTGTAGTTGATGGTGTGGTCGCAACCGTGGGCACGCGCCACTTCGGCCTTGGCTTCGCTGGAGACCGTGCCGATCACGTTGAGGCCCAGCAGCTTCGCCCATTGGGACACGATCAGGCCGACACCCCCGGCGGCGGCATGCAGCAACACGGTGTCGCCGCGCTGGAACGGGTAGATCTTGCGGCACAGGTAGGCCGCGGTGAGGCCGCGCATGGTCATGGCAGCCGCGGTCTCGCAGCCGATCGCCGCGGGCAGCTTGATCAGCGGTGCGGCGGCAATGAGGCGCTGCGTGCTGTAGGCGCCCAGCGTGTTGGTGAAACCCGTGTAGGTCACGCGGTCGCCGACCACCAGGTCGCTCACGCCAGCGCCCACCGCTTCCACCACGCCCGCCGCTTCGTTGCCCAGGCCGCTGGGCAGCGGCACCGGGTAGATGCCGCTGCGGAAGTAGGTATCGGCGAAATTCAGGCCGACGGCCACGTGGCGCAGGCGCACCTCGCCCGGCGCAGGTTCGCCCACCACCACATCCTCAAACCGCAAAACGTCCGGCGTGCCGGTTTCGTAGAACTTGACGACTTTTGCCATGTTGTCTCCGGCTGTATTTGAGGAATGGGGACGAGCCTGCGGAGGCTTCAGACCGGCTTCTTCAGGAAGCCCTGGTTGCCACCGTTGCGGTTGGGCGCAAAGCCGTTTTCGCGCAGCGTCTCGTCCGCGGTTTCGTAGAACACGCCGATCTTCATGATCTCGCGGGCCTGTTGCGCCGTCGCGATGGGGCGGCCGAATTCGCCGGCGATGCGCACCAGTTGCTTGATTTGCTCCACCGAGCTCATCTTGCCCGTGCGGGTCTGGTTCCAGAGCACGTCCTCGATGCCGCAGCGCACGTGCAGGCCCAGGGCAATACCGATCATGTTCACCGGCAGCACGTTGAGCACCGAGCTTTCCACCGTGATCACGGCGTTGTCGGGTGCGGCCCGCAGGAAGTTGGCCAGGTTGTAGATGTTCGCCTGGTCCATGCCGCCGCTGATGGCGACCCAGTTCATCACCAGCGGGCCCTTGTAGACGCCGCGGCGGATCATCCGCTCGATGGTCTCGAAGCTGTTGATGTTGTAGCACTGGAACTCGCTTTGAATACCGGCGGCGGTCAGGCGGCGGATGTGTTCCTCAACCCAGCTCGGGTTCGAGGGCACGATCATGTCCTTGTAGGTGGCGTAGAGGTGCGGGAAGCCGCGCGAAACGCCACGGAAGTCGTCTTCGCCCGCATGCTCCGTCACGTTCATCTGCGTCGTGTTGACGGTGACGGTGACCTGATCGGGCTTGGGCGTCAGTTCGGCCAGCATGTGCCGCGTGTCGTCGGAGAGCCATTTGGCGGCCGAGCCATCGTCCTCGGGCGCAAAGCTGATCGAGCCGCCCACCTGGATGACCATCTCCGGCACACGGGCGCGCACACCGGCGATCAACTCGTTGAACTTGGACAGGCGTTTGCTGCCCTTGCCGTCTTCTTCGCGCACATGCAGGTGCAGCACGGTGGCGCCGGCTTCGTAACAATCCACCGCCTTCTGGATCTGGTCTTCCATCGTGACGGGGATGTCCTCCGGGAAGTCCGAGGGAATCCAGCCCGGCGCGTAGGGCGCCGCGGTGATGATCAGGGGCTGCTGGTTTTCGGGGTACAGGTGGCCGTCAAGGAAGTTCATGGTGTGCCTCGTGGATGTCGGATGTCGGGAACGTCGGACCAGATGAGCGATCTCTGGGATGCATGTCTGGCGTGGAGTGGATCTTCTGGCGTTGCGCCAGCCCCCGCTTGACATTCCACGCCTTGCACTTGGCGGTTCGCGACATCCCCACCGCTTTCGGCGGGCGCCCTGGACGGACTACTTCCCGGTGGTTCGCGCGGCACGGCTCTCTTTGGCGCTGCAACCAAATTGCGTGTGGTACCAGCGCGAGAAGGCGCTCGGCGCCGAAAAGCCGAGCAGCATGGCGACCTCGGTCAACGGGCGATCGCTCTCGATGACATGGCGCGTGGCGAGTTCCATGCGGATCTGATGGACCATCGACGAAAAGCTTTCTCCTTGTTCTGCCAGTCCACGCTGGACCGTGCGGCTCGCCACGCCGAGGTGTTCGGCCACCTGTTCGATGCTGCAGCGCCCGCTGGGCAGCAGCAGCAGCGTGGTGCGCCGCACGTCTTCGAGCATGGTGGGCTTTTGCAGGCGGGCGGACGCGTCCAGCAATTGCTGCGCGTAGCGCGCCATCGCGGGGTCTGCCGCCGGGTTGCGGGCATCGAAATCGGTCTTCGAGCAGACGATGCCGTTGAACTCGGCGTCGAACTCGATGCCATAGCCAAACAGCCTGTGGTGCACACGGAGATCGCGTGGTGCCGGGTGCTCGAAGCACACGCGCCGAGGCTGCCAGCTGGGCCCGAGAAACTGACGCATCAAGCGCAGCATCACGCCCAGCGCCAGCTCGATTCTCTGGCGCGTGGGCTGCAGCGGTTTTCCGGCCTTGATGGCCTCACGGACGAAGACCACATCGGCGTGCGACTCGATCATCAGCGTCAGCGAGCCATTGAGCAGCATCTGGTAGCGCATCAGCACGTCCAGCGAATCGCGCAGCGTCGCCTGATCGCGTATCAGCATGCCCACGGCGCCCAGGTTGGACAGCATGCGCGACTCCGCCATGCACAGACCAAAACTCTCGTTGCCCGACATGATCACCGACGTCTGCAGCAGTTGCCCGACGCGCTCGACCGGGATCATGAGGTCGGGTTCGAGCTCGACGTTGGAACTGAGACCGGCATGACGCAGCATGCGAGCGGGGTCCAGGCCACTGGCGCGGGCGACGTCGCTGAAGTTGGTAAGGCACGCGGCACGGACCAGTGAGGCCATCGAGGACGAGGATGTGTATGCGTTTGGCACTTCAGGATAAGTGCGGGTCGTCTATTGTCAAGCGGAGGCGAGCGGGCGCGATGATACTTTGTGCGCTTCGGCCAGCAAGGCCATCGCCGGTGACCCGCCGCACCGGGCTCGAATGTTTGAACCGGAAGAAAGTCCTGCAGATGAACACCTCACCACAAGCGACGGTCCTGATCGTTCCCGGTCTGCGTGACCACGTGGAAGACCACTGGCAGACCCACCTGGAGCGCAAGCTGTCGGCCGAGCGCAAGGTCGTTTGCGTGCCGCCGCTGGAGATCGAGAAACTCAGTTGCGCGGCGCGCGTATCGGCGATCCAGCGGACCATCGAGGGCATCGACGGTCCCGTGCTCGTCGTCGCCCACAGCGGCGGCGTGGCCATGCTGATGCACTGGGCGCAACAGCACGACACGCGCGCCGTGCAGGGCGCCTTGTTGGCGGCGCCGCCGGACTTCGAGTCGCCGCTTCCTGCGGGTTATCCGACGAAGGACACGCTGGAGGCGAATGGTTGGCTACCGGTACCGCGGCGCGCGTTGAGCTTTCGCAGCATCGTGGCGGCGAGCACCAACGACCCGCTGGCAAAGTTCGATCGCGTGACACAGGTGGCCAGCGAGTGGGGCAGTGAGCTGGTGACCGTGGGAGCGGTGGGCCACCTCAACCCGGCATCGGGCTTTGGCGAATGGCCGATGGCCGAACGACTGATCCATTCCCTCGAGTTCTGACGCCAGTGCGCAGCCCTTCGCAAGAGGGGCGCACGCGTTTCAAGGTGCGCGATCGCTCGCGCGTTTGTGCAGGAGGCATTCGGCCGTGACCTCTTGCAGGGCGTTGGTCCCCAGCATGGCCATGTTTCTATCCACTTCGTCTCGCAGCAAGGTGATGGCGTGACGAACGCCTGCTTCACCTCCCACGGCAGCGGCGTACATGAAGGGGCGCCCCAGGAACACCATCTGCGCACCCAGTGCGACGGCTTTGAGTACATCCCCGCCACGTCGCACGCCGCTGTCCATCATGACGACGGTTTGATGGCCGACCTGGTCCACGATGCGAGGCAGCATGTCCAACGGCGTCGCGGCACCATCGAGCTGCCGGCCGCCGTGGTTGGACACGATGATGCCATCGGCGCCCAGACTGGCGGCGCGGCGCGCATCGCGCTCGCTCAGGATGCCCTTGAGGACCAGATTTCCAGACCAGCGCCGGCGGATGGCTTCGATGTGAGCCCACGTGAGATGGTCTCGGCCGGTGGTATCGCGGATGGCCGAGTTGGACAGCATGGGTGCGCCACGGGTCGCAAACGAGTTCTCGAAGTGCGGCATCCCATGCAGTGCGAAGGTGCGTAGCAAGGTGCCCACGAGCCACCGCGGTCGAACCAGACCATCCCAGGCGAGCCGAAGCGAGGGGCGCAGAGGCATCGAGAACCCCGTGCGAACATTGTTTTCCCTGTTGGCCCAGACAGGAATGTCCAGGGTGATCACCAAGGTCTTGAAGCCGGCGGAACCGATGCGCTCCACCAGTGCGTCCTGCTTCGACGCATCACCGGGGAGGTAGGCCTGAAACCAGGTGGATGGGGCTGCCGCTGCGACCTCCTCCATCTTGATGAGCGAGGTGCCGCTCATGATGGCTGGAACACCCTCGCGTGCAGCCGCTGTGGCCAGGACGAGATCGCCACGGTAGGCAGACATGGCACTGATGCCCACTGGCGCGATGCCGAAGGGCGATTGATAGGTCGTGCCAAAGACGGTGGTTTTCTGATGGCGCCTGGAGACATCGACCATGACCTGGGTCCGAAATGCGTAGTCCAGGAAGGCCGATCGGTTGGCCAACAGGGAGGCGTTGTCTTCAGCCGCCCCTGCGATGTAGCCGAACAGCGGCCGCGGCAGGTGCGCACGGGCTGCCTGTTCAAAGTCCTCGAGCGACAGGATGCTTTGAAGACGACGTGGGATACCCTCGCGCTTGCCATAGGCCGCTGCAGGCTCTGCGTGCGCAGCGATGTCCGACGTCGTTGAAGTCACGGCTGTTCCTTTGAAATGGGTCAACGGGGTGGGGAGGGCTAACGGGCAAACATGCCGCGCTGGCGCATCAGCTCGCGGTGGAGCTGTTCGTGCTTCTGGAAGGGCGCCCGGCCGTGCACATAGAAGGCGTTGTTGAGCACCACCAGGTCGCCCACGGGGAGGCGCACGGTCCTTGTGCCCGAGGAGGCCTCCATCGACTCGGAGAGCGCCCTCAGGTACGCCGCTTCCGAGAGATTGCGGGGTTGCACGAACTGGTCGATGAAGGAGATGGAAAGACCGAACTCGCCGTGGAAAAAAACAGGCCGTTCCACCACCTCGCCGACGTTCTTTGACCCTGGCGCTTTGTACAGAAAGGGTTTCGAGCCAAGGGGGTTGTTCACGAACCCGTCACGCTCCGTCCAGTCGTCGAGATGCAGAAAGCGAGACTCCCCGCCGATGGCGTTGCGCTCTTCGAACTTCATCATCAACAGCCAGTCCGTCGCTTCGGAAACGAATGTTCCATCGGTGTGCATGGTGAACAGGCGGTAAGCCTGGCGCAAGTAGGAGTCACTCTCGTCGGTGTGCTTGACCAGGAACCGGGCGTAGTAGGTGCCCGACATGGAGTCGTGGTTGCCGGGGCCCAGGATGTGGCCGATGGCGGTGCCGAACTTCACGTAGTCCGAAGGCTCGGTGGACAAGCCCTGGAGTCCCACGGTGAACCCACCGTGGTGCCGGTCTTTGACCAGGTTCCTCAGCGTCTCGTCGAATCCTCCCCCCATGCGCTCGGTCAGCGCCTGGGCAAGGTGAAACCGCATGAACGGCACGTATTCCAGATTCTGGACATCGACGTCCTTGGCATCTTCAAGGAAGGCGGCGAGGGCGGCTTCATCCAGTTTCAGGTGAAGAAGCCGCTCGTGGTCGGGGTTCTGCGAAAGCTCGAATTTCGCGTTGGCGCGCTTTAAAAACTTCTGCTCTGTCCGTGCGTTCATGGGTGCAATCTCCAGGTTGGAAGCTGGATTGGAGCGGAGTTCATTGATAACATCCAGATCGAAAACAAGATACTTTGATCTGGAAACCGTATTGATGCTGACGAGACGCCAATTGGAGTGCTTGGTCGCTGTCGCGCAAGAGCTGCATTTTTCGCGTGCGGGCGAGCGCCTGGGGATTGCCCAGTCGGCGGTCAGTGTGCAGCTGCAGCAGCTCGAACTCAAGCTGGGCGTGCGGCTTCTCAACCGGGGCAAGCGCCAGCCCATCTCGCTGACGGACGCCGGCGTGCTGCTGTACACCGAGGCCGTCGCCGCACTTCGGCACCTTGAGCGGGCCGAGAACGTCGCCGTCCTGGCGGCCAAAGGCATGAGCGGCAACGTGCGCCTGGGGTACGTCGCATCGGCTGTGTCATCCGGTCTGCTGTCGAGAATTCTGGCGAACTTCAGACCGGATCATGAGGCCGTTCACATGCAAGTGTTGGCCATGGAGACGCCAAAGCAGTTGGCCGCGCTGGAGTCGGGAGAGATCGACGTGGGCATCGTGCGGCCACGTCGTCGGTATCCGGATGGCGTGGAGGCCACCACCGTTCACAGCGAGCCGCTCATGGTGGCCATGGCGCAGGCGCATCCCTTGGCCCGCAAGCCCACGGTGAGCGTGCGGGACTTGCGCGACCAGACCTTTGTCTCCCCGCAGTTCGATGAGTTGGAAGGGTTTGCGGAAGTGATTGGCAAGCTGGCGGCGATGGCCGGTTTTGAGGCAGCACCGGCTTATCGCGTCAACGACTTCATCACGGCCACCAGCATGGCGGCAGCAGGATACGGCATCGTCATCGTCCCTGAATCCATCCAGCTGCTGCGGCAGCCCGGCGTGATGTTCAGGCCGATCAAGGACTTCCATGAGTTGGTGCATCTTGCGCTGGCCTATCGGCGGCGCGAAGCCTCGCCTGCGGTCAAGACTTTCGTCGCCGTGGCGAAGGGCTGGTGCAGGCAGTCGACCTAGGGAAGGTCTGTAACGATTGAATCGAGAGCAGTGCGACGTGACGCGTCAGGCGCCGCTTTGGCGTGGCCCACGGGTCTTTATTTGCATGCCTGGCAAAACAAGGGGTGGGTGAACTATGGCTCCTATCTCAAATCTCCATCACCCATCCCATCAAAAAAGCGCCTGACGTTGCCGCCAGGCGCCTGCTTTGACATCGGTCGGCGAGCCGACCGTGTCCTGGAGCGATCGTCATTACTCCGGCTTGATCCCCGCCGTCTTCATGATCACAGCCCAGCTCTTGAAGTCGTTGTTCACCATCGCGGCAAACTGCTCCTGCGTCGTCGGTGGCATCTCCAGCCCCATCTCTTGCAGCTTCGCCGAGACTTCGGGCATCTTGATGATGCGGTTGACCTCCTGGGAGAGTTGCTGCACCTTGTCGTTGGGCGTTTTGGCCGGCATGAACATGCCGATCCAGCTGTACGACTCCAGACCCTTGTAGCCCAGCGACGTGAACGTCGGCACGTTCGGCGTGGGACCATAGGGACGGGACACGCCCAGCAGGCGCAGCTTGCCCGACTCGATGTGCGGCTTCATCGTGGCGTAGTCGCTGAAGGCCGACTGCACTTCACCCGCGACCAGTGCCATCACCACCGGTGCACTGCCTTTGTAGGGCACATGCATCAGGTCGGTCTTGGCCTGGTCGTTGAGCACCACGCCGTACAGATGACCGATCGAGCCTTGCCCGACGGACGCGTAGCTGTAGGTCTTCGGGTTCTTGCGCACCTCGTCGAAGAAATCCTTCAAGGTCGTGGCGTTGGTCTTGGTGACATTGACCGCGAAGATCAGCGGGGCGCCGCCGAGCTCGACCACCGGGACCAGGTCGCGTTGCGGGTCGTACGGCATTTTCGAGATCAGGTTGGGCGCCTGCACCACCAACTGGTTGGTGATCAGCACCGTGTTGCCATCGGGTGCCGCCTTGGCCACCAGGTCGGCACCGATGGTGCCGCTGGCGCCGGGTCGGTTCTCCACGATCACCGTCTGGCCCAGGCGCTCCTGCAGTTTCTGCTGGATGAGGCGCGCGAGGAAGTCGCCCGCGCCACCGGGTGCGAAGGACACCACCAGGCGCATGGTCTTGCCGGAGGACGGCGCCGGTGCGGCAGGCGATTGCGCGTGCACCGAAGGCAGGACGAAGGCCATGGCCGCAGCCAGGGGCAAGCAGCGAACGAATGCGCGTTTGGTCAATGTGTTCATGGTGATCAATCCAGTTTCACGCCAACTTGTTTGATGAGCGTGGTCCAACGGGTGTAGTCGTTCTGCACGATGGTGGCGAACTGCGCCGGCGGCGTGCCGCCGAGTTCGAATCCCACGTCGGTGAACTTGGCCGCGACGTCGGGTGCCTTGATGGCGGCGGCCACTTCCGCGTGGAGTTTCTGCACCACGTCGGCCGGTGTCTTGGCGGGCAGGAACAAGGCGCCCCAACCGTAGGATTCGAAACCCTTGAATCCCAGTTCGCCCAGCGTGGGAACGTCGGGTGTGAGGGCCGGGCGCTGCGTGCCAGTGACGGCCAGCAGGCGCACCTTGCCGGAAGCGACGTGGGGCTTCAAGCTCACGTAGTCCGCAAAGGCGGCGTTCACTTCACCGCTGACGAGCGCCACCATGGCCGGTGCACCGCCCTTGTAGGGGACATGCAGCAATTCCGTGCCGGTCTCGCTGCCCACGCGGTAGCCGTAGAGGTGGTGGGAAGAGCCGCTGCCCACCGAGCCGTAGGTGACCTTGCCGGGGTTGGCCTTGGCGTAGGCGACGAACTCCTTCATGTCCTTCACGGGCAGCTTCTCGGTGTTCACCGCGAGCCACAGGGGCGTGCGGATCACGTCGGTCAAGGGCGTGAAGTCTTTCAGCGGGTCGTAGGGCAGCTTGCTGTAGAGCGCGGCGGTCTGCACGATCAGCGGGCCGTTGAACAGGATGGTGTAGCCATCGGGCGCGGACTTGGCGACGAAGTCCGAGGCGATGATGCCGCCCGCGCCGGGCTTGTTGTCCACCACCACGGGCTGCTTCATCGACGCTTCCATCTTCTGCGCAATGGTGCGCGCGATGAAGTCGTTGCCACCGCCCGCGGGGCTGTTCACGATGATCTTGATCGGGCGGTTGGGAAAGCTCTGCGCCGCAGCCGTGCCGGCGATGGACAGGGTGACCATGGCCAGGAGGCCCGCAGTCAGTTGTTTGAAGTGTTTCATGTGTTTTGTCTCCAGGGTTAAAAATTTTCAGGAACGGTTGCTGTAGGTCTCCAGCGCGGCGACGAGGGACTCTGGTGTATCGGTGGTGGCCCGGGTGCGCGGGAAGATGTGGGCGGTGCGCTCCTTGCGGTCGAACCAGATCGACTCCTCCGACTGCTGGTCGGGCCGCTTGGCGGCCAGGTAGACGATGGTGTCGGCGCCCTGCGGGTCGCTGCGCAGCACCGACTTGAGCGTCTCGCGAAAACGCGGCATGGAACGGCCCACCGCAGCGGTGTCGACCCAGCCAGGGTGCATCACATAGAAGCGACGACCCGTGCCCGCAAACTTGCGCCGCCAGTACTGGGTGAGCACCACCTGGGCGCGTTTGGACAGGCCGTAAGCGCGCACGCCCAGGTAGGCAGGCGTGTGGTTGGCGCTGGCGATGTTGAGGTCCTTCACCACCAGCGGGTGGTTGTACATGCCGCCCGACGCCGTTTCGATCACGGTGGCGTCGTCCTTCAACAGGCCGCGCGACAGCGCTTCGCGCGTGAAGATGTAGTGGCTCAGGATGTTGGTGACGAACGAGGTTTCCAGGCCCTCTTGGGTGATGATCTGGTCGCGCTTCTGGATGCCGACGTTGTTCACCAGCACGTCGATCTTCACGCCTTGCGCCTGCAAGCGGTCCAGCAGGGCCCATACCTGGCTGCGCAAGGAAAAGTCGGCCACCTCGGCTTGCACGTTCTCGGGATGGTCGGTGGACTGGGCGAACGCGGCGAGTTTTTCGGCGCTGCGGCCCACGCTGATCAGGCGCGCGCCCGCGTTCACCGCCGAGCGCGCGGCCGAGCCGCCAATGCCTTCAGAGCCGCCGATCACCAGCCAGGTCTGGCCCCGAAAGTCGGGCTTCAGGCTGCGCCAGAACAGGCTGCGGGCGTGGTAGCCGATCTTGCTGTAGCTGGGCGTGAAGCGCACATAGAAGCTGATCAGTTTGCCCAGCGGGGCGTTGGCCGGATTGCGCCACAGCGATGGCTTTGCGGCGGTGTTGTTGGTTGTCATGTCGGTTCCTGGAAGGAGAAGAGAGCGGTGGCGCCGATCACGCGCCAGCGGTTTCGACGACGAAGCTCACCACGGTGGCGCAGGAGCCGCCGATGTTGAGCGTCTGCAGGCGGCGCGCGCCGTCGATCTGGGCCGCGTCCGCGGTGCCGGTGACCTGGCGCGCGGCATCCAGCAGCATGCGGCTGCCGGTGGCGCCCACCGGGTGGCCGCAGCCGATCAGGCCACCGCTCATGTTGATGGGGCAGCGGCCGCCGGGCGCGATGCTGCCGTCTTCCACCGCCTGCCAGCTCTGGCCTGGCGGGGTCAGGCCCAGGTGGTCGATCGCCACGTATTCGGTGGTGGTGAAGCAGTCGTGCGTTTCCACACCGTCCATGTCGTTCACGCCCGAGACACCGGCGCGCCGCCACGCGTCTTCCAGCGCGGTGCGCAGGTGCGGGAACACGTAGGGCTCGTTGCGGCTGCGTTCGAACTTGTCCTGAAGACGAATGCCGGCGTTGCGGTGGCCCCAGCCGCTGATGCGCGCCATGCCCTCAAGCGAGCGGCCGGTGCGCTTGGCGTGTTCGGCCGCGAAGCGCGGCGAGGCCAGCACGATGGCCGCGCCGCCGTCGGTGATCTGGCCGCAGTCCTGGCGGCGCGTGCCGGGTTCGATCCAGGGGTTGGCCTGGTCGTCGTCGGTGAAGCTGAGCTCGTCGAAGGCCCACTTGCGCGTCTGCGCCAGCGGGTTCGACTTGGCGTTGGTGTAGTTGATCTCGGCGATGCGGTTGAGGTGGCGCCGGTCCAGGCCATAGCGGCGCTCGTACTCTTGCGCCACGCGGCCGAAGGCGGCGGGCCACATGAACTTGCAGTCGAAGCCTTCATGGCCTTGCCAGGCGGCGGCGTTCTGGTTCATCGAGGCCTCGTTGCCCGGCAGGTTCTTGAACTCCTCCACGCCGAGCACCAGCACGCAGTCGTAGCGGCCGGCTTCGATCTCGGCCATGGCGCTGAGCACCGCCAGCGACGAGGACGCGCAAGCCCCTTCGTGGCGCATGGCCGGCACACCCCAGAGTTCGGGCACCACCTGCGCCACCAGCGCGCCCAGGTGCGCCTGCTGGCGCTGCAATTCGCCAAAGGCGTTGCCGACGTGGATGCTCTCGATCGCACTCGCGTCCAGGCCGCAGGCTTCGAGCGCGCCGAGCGTGGTCTCGCGCGTCATGTCGGAGATGTCCTGGCCGTTGCGGGACCAGACTTTGGCAAAGTCGGTCTGGTGGCCGCCGAGGATGTAGGTGGGTGCGCTCATGCGTGTGCTTTCTGTGGCGAAGAAGAGGGGGCGAATTCGGACGCGTCGGCCCAGCAGGCGTGCGTGCCGCTGCTGATGCGGTGGGGCAGGAGGATGCGCGCGACCGGGCCCTTGGCCAGGTCGCTGGCGTCGAGCACCAGGCATTCGGAGCGGTCGGCCTTCATGTCGGTGACGAAGCTGACCACGTAGCCGTCGTCTTCGGCGGTGGCATCGAAGCACGGCGCCATGGGCGACTCGCTGCCGTAGCGGTCTTCGCCAAAGAGGTATTGCTGCGACTCGCCGGTGGTCCAGTCGAAGCGCAGGAGGCCGTCGAACAGGAAGGCGCCGGGCTTGGCGATCATGTTGTAGGAATAGCGGTAGGGCCGGCCCCAGTACTGCACGTTGATCATGCCGAACTCCAGCAGGCGGTCGTCCAGCCGGCGTTCGTGCGTGCGGCCGGTCTTGAGGTTGAAGCGCCATTCGTACAGCGTGGGCCCGTAGCGGTCGGGCCCGAGCGTGTTGCCGCTGTTGTCGTAGCCCTTCTTGGGCATGGGCGTGGCCTGGTGATAGCCGTGCAGCACGATCTCATCGCCTTCTTCCCACGCGTTGAGCCAGTGCAATACATAGGTGGGGCTGGCCTCGAACCAGCGCACACCGGTCTGCGGTGCGTGGCGGCGCGGCACGATGGCAAAGCGCGAAGGCTGCTGCTCGCGGTACACCAGCTTGTGGCGGTTCTGCGTCAAGGCCTCTTCGTCCCAGTGCAGCGGGAAGTCGTTGAGGATGGCGAAGTTCTCGGTGAAGGCCATGTCGTGCGGCAGGCGCGGGCCGGGCAGCGGCACCGGCACGTAGTGCACCAGCTGGTCGTTGCGGTCGACCTCGCCGTAGAACATGTAGGGCGCCTTCTTCGAGTAGTTGAAGAACAGCAGGTCGCCGGTGCGCGGGTCCACCTTGGGGTGGGCGGAGATGCCGCCATCGGCCATCACGCGTTCGCCCCAGGCCGAGGTGCCGCGCGTGGCCAGGGTGCGCGCGTCCAGCCGGTAAGGCTCGCCGCACTGGTAGAAGGTGGCCAGCGCGCTGCCGGCGTGCACGATCACGTCGGTGGCGGCGCTGTCGCGCAGGCCGCCGCGCGCGCCCCAGCCGGGCTTTTGCGCGAGCGTGGGCTTGTCGATCAGGCCCGCGTACAGCGCGTGGCCTGCGGCCTGTTCCTCGTGGAAGGCCTGCGTGCGCACGAAGCGGTTGCGGTATTCGCAGCGGCCTTCGTCGAAGTGCAGGGCGTGCAGCATGCCGTCGCCATCGAAGGGGTGGTAGGTGCCCAGCGGCTGGTGGATCGGGTTCTGCGTGTTACGCAGGTACACGCCCTTGAGGCGCTTGGGCACTTCGCCGATCACCTCCAGTTCGGTCGCGTTGACCTCGTCGTAGTTGGGGGCGAAAGGCCCGGTCATGTAGGGGTGTTCGCCCGGCACGAGCGTGTGCGGTACGCGTTCCACGACTTCAACTTCCATGATGAATCTTTCCTTGCAATTTGCTGGAGAAGCGCTGCCCTGCGCTGGCGTATTCGGCCTGGAGCTGCTTCACCACGGTGTCGACCGTGTCCACGGCCTTGATGGCGCCCACGCCCTGGCCGGCGGCCCAGATGTCGCGCCACTTCGAGGGCTTGTCCACGTCGTTGCTGTCGTAGCTGCGCGGTGGGGCGGCGGGCAGGTTGTCCGGGTCCATGCCGCGCGCGCGCAGCGAGGGTTTGAGCCAGCTCGCGGGCGTGCCGGTGAGGCCGGCGCTCACCACGATGTCGTCCACCGTGCAGTCCACCAGCATCTGCTTGTAGGCCGCATCGGCCATGCTTTCCTGGGTGGCGATGAAGCGCGTGCCCATGTAGATCAGGTCCGCACCCGAGGCCACCGCGCCGGCCACGCCCCAGCCATCGGTGATGCCGCCGCCGACGATCACCAGGCCGTCAAAGAACTCGCGCACCGCGCTCACGAAGGCGAAGGGCGAGAGCGAGCCGGTGTGGCCGCCCGCGCCGGTGCAGATGCAGGCCAGCCCATCGGCGCCCGCGGCCACGGCCTTGCGCGCCAGCGTGAGGTTGGTGACGTCGGCGATCACCAGGCCGCCGTAGCCGTGCACGGTCTGCATCGCCGGTTTCGGGCTGCCCAGCGCGGTGACCACGATGGGCGGCTGGTACTGCGCGATCAGGCGCAGATCGTCGGCCAGGCGCGTGTTGGACGAATGGGTCACCAGGTTGGCGCACCAGGGTCCGATGGTCTCGGCGGCTTGCTCGTCGCGCGCGCGGGCCAGCGCCTCGGTGATCTCGCGCATCCACAGGTCCAGCGCCTCGATCGGGCGCGCATTGGGCGTGGGGAAGGCGCCCACGATGCCGGCGCGGCAGGCTGCCACCACCAGCTGCGGGCCCGAGATCAGGAACATGGGCGCGGAGACCACGGGCACCTTCAGGCGCGCCAGAAAATCGTGTGATGTCATTCGCTCGCCTTGAAGCCGGAAATCTTCACCGCCTCGGCCCAGCGCTTGCTGTCGACCTGCACGTAGTCGTGGTACTGCTTGGGCGTCATGGGCATGGGTTCGAAGTCGATCGCGCGCCATTTCTGCACGATCTCGGGCGACTGCAGTGCCTTGACGAACTCGGCGTTGAGCTTGCTGACCACCGCGTCCGGCGTGGCCGCGGGCGCCGAGATGCCGGACCAGATGTAGATCTCCAGATCCGCGAAGCCCTGCTCGGTGAAGGTGGGCACGGCGGGCAGCAGATCGGAGCGCTTGGGCGTGGAGATCGCCAGCACCTTGACCTTGCCGGACTCCACGTGGGGCTTGACCGCCAGCAGCGGCAGGAAGGCCGCCTGCACATCGCCCGCGAGCAGGCCTTGCACGGCCGGGGGCGTGCCGTTGTAGGGCACGTGCACCATGTCGATGCCGGCGCGCTTGTTCAGGAGAACGCCCGCGAAGTGCGAGGAGTTGCCCGCCGTGAACGAGGCGTAGGACACGCCGCCGGCCGGGTTGGTCTTGTTCCAGGCGATGAAGTCCTTCAAGGTGTTGGCCGGCACCTTGGCGGCGTTCACCGCGAGCACCAGCGAGGCACCGAGGAAGCCGGTGACGGGCTTGAAGGTTTTCTCCGCGTCGTACGGCAGCTTGCTGAAGGTGTGCGGGTTGATGGCCAGCATGCTGGTGTTGGTGAGCAGCAGCGTGTAGCCGTCGGCCGGGGCCTGCGCCACCGTCATCGCCGCGATGGTGCCGCCGCCACCGGGCTTGTTGTCCACGATCAGCGCCTGGCCGGTGTTCTTGCGGAACTCCTCGGCCACCTGGCGCAACGAGGCGTCCAGCGTATTGCCGGGCGCGAACGGCACCACCACGCGCACGGGCCGCTCCGGGAAGGTCTGGGCATGGGCGGGCAGGGTGCTCGCGCACAGGGCGCCGGCCACGGCCAGCATCAGCATTCGTCTTTGCATGTTTGTCTCCTACGTTGTGGTCAATGTTGTCGTGATCGCTCTACCGCGTCGTGGATGGCTTGCACCACCGCGGCGGGCTGCTCGATGGGCAGCATGTGCCCGCAGTCGTCCACCAGCCGCAGCGTGGCCTGCGGTATCAGCGCGGCCAATTCCCTGGACAGCTCGGGCGGCGTGACGCGGTCTTGTTCGCCGCACAGCACCGCCACCGGCAGCGCGAGCTTGCCCAGCGCGGCACGGTGGTCGTGGCGTTGCGAGATGGCCTGGTTCTGTCCGATGGCGGTCTCCATGCCCACGGCCAGCATCATGGGTGTGATGCGCGCCGGCGTATCGGGCTGGTGCGAGACGAAACCGGCGATGCCTTCGACCATGCGCGCAAAGTTCTTGCGCAGGCCGGCAATGGTCTTTTCCCGCGCGGCCTGCGATTCGGGCGACTCCGGACGCGCCGAGGTGGACACCAGCACGGCGGCCTGCAGCGCGCGTTGCGGCCGCGCCAGCATGTCGATGGCCACGTAGCCACCGAGCGAGAAGCCGGCCAGCACCACCGGCGCATCGGCCGGCAGATCGGCCAGCCGTTGCCAGGCCACGTCGGCCATCGCGGGCACCGAGGCCTGGGTCAGCGTGGGCACGCGGCGCACGTCGGCCACCGCCGCCAGTGGCGCGGCCACCGCGTCCCACAGGCTGGCGTCGTTGAGCATGCCGGGCAAAAGAAGCACGGTGGTCTTCATGCGGCGGCCTCCTTGGGGCAGATCTGTTCGCGCAGGTCGCGCTTGAGCACCTTGCCCAAGGGGTTGCGCGGCAACTGGTCCATCACCACCAGCTTCTCCGGCCACTTGAAGGACGCCACCTGTTCCTTGCCGCGCAGAAAGTCCACCAGGTCTTCCAGGGTGATGGCCTCGCCCGGTTGCGCCGCCACCACCGCGCACACGCGCTCGCCGAGCACGAGATCGGGCACACCGATCACCGCTGCCTCGCGCACCTTCGGGTGCGCCAGCAACAGGCCTTCCACTTCTTCGGACGAGATGTTCATGCCGCCCCGGATCACGATGTCCTTGTGGCGGCCGGCGAAGCGGTAGTACTGCAGGCGCTCGCCCGCGATCTCGAACAGGTCGCCGGTGCGGTAGTAGCCCTGTTCGTCGAAGGCGCGTGCGGTGAGTTCGGGCGTCTTGTAGTAACCGCTGAAGATCGTCGCGCCCTGGAAGCGCAGTTCGCCGACGCGGCCCGCCACCTGGATGTCCTCGCCCGTTTCCAGGTCGACCAGGCGGGTGCGGATCTTCTTCGAGTTCGACAGCGACCATTCGAAGCCGTCCACCCCCAGGCGCGGGAAGTACTGGCTGCGCTCGTGTTGATCGGGAATGTCCTGCGGGGCCGAAGAGAGGGCCGCGCCTTCGTTGGAGCCGAAGTAGTTGACGATCTCCACGCCGAACTTCTGCGCGAACTGCTCGAACAGCCAGGCCGCCACCGGCCCACCGCCCGAGCCCACGCGCTTGAGGCGACCGAGGTTCACGCCATCGAGCTTCGACGGCTCCTTGAGCAGCATCGCCAGCACCGCCGGCGCGGCCACGGTGTAGTCGGTGGGCTCGTCGCGCAACTGGGCGATGAACACGTCGAGGTCGAACGGGTGGTGGTGGTGCAGCGTGCCACCCACCAGCAACCACGCCGCCAGGCTGGTGGAGATGCCGGCCATGTTCACGAACGGGAACGGAATGACCATCTGCGCGCCGGGCTGCAACTGGCCCGCGTCGATCACCGACTGCCCGACGATCAACCATTCGTTGTGGTTGCGCGGCACGCCCTTGGGACGCGCTTCGGTGCCCGAGGTCCAGCAGATGGTGAGCACGTCGTGCGCGGTCACGCCGATGCGCGCCATGTGGTCGCGCAGTGCCTGCGCGCTCCACGGCGTGGTGGCGTCCAGCGCGGGCCGCATGGCGTGCACGCCGGGGGGCGGCGCATCGCCCAGCGCCCACACCTGCTTCAAGCTGTCCGCCATGCGCGGCGCGAGTTCGGCCCATCCCTGCGCCAGGGCATGGTTGCCGACGCGGGTGGTGGTAATGGCCAACGCCGCGCCGGTGCTGCCCAGCACGTGCGTGAGCTCGTGGCCCCGGTATTGCACCGGCACCGGCGAGACCAGGATGCCGCTGGCCGCACAGGCCAGGTAGATCGCGTGCAGCTCGACCGAATTGGGCAACTGCACGACGACCACGTCGTCCTTGCGCAGGCCTTGGGCGTGCAGGAAAGCGGTGAAACGGCCGACTTCCTGCAGCAACTGCGACCAGCTCCAGCGGCGCGGTGCCACGCCGCAGATCGCGGCCAGGTTGGGCGGGTCGGTGACGGCCAGCGCATCGGGCTGTCGCAGGGCTGTCTCGATGAGGATCTCGCCCATCGTGCGCTCGCCCCACCAACCTTTGCCGACGTAGTCGGCGATCTTGTCTTGGGGAACCAGAATCATGGAGGGCTCGTTTATTTCCAGCGGTTGAGCGTGGCCTGGCTGACGAAGGTGGCGTGAAAGCCGTTGGGCACGCGGCGCGGCAGGACCACGCGCGCGACCGGGCCTTGCGCGAAGGCCGCACCAAAGCAGTCGAACAGCTGGATCTCCGAGCGCTGCTCGTTCGGGTTCCAGGCCAGCGTGACCAGGTAGCCGTCGTCTTCCGAGCGCGGGTTGTCGCGCGGCGCGAAGCCCGGCTCGTTGTAGAAGAACTGCGGGCCGGCGCTGTAGGCGATGTAGCCACCGGTTTCCAGGTCGTACTTCACCAGGCCTGGGAAGCGCGGCTCCTCGCGACCACCGGGTGGGAACACCACGTTGTAGGACCAGCGGTTCTTGCGTCCCTGGTAGGCGCTGTTGATCACCGGAAACTCGGTGTTGAGCACGTCGTCGATCACGCGCTCCTTCGTGAGGCCGGTCTTCAGGTCGAAGCGCCATTCGTACAGCAGGAAATCGCGCTGGCGCTGGTTGATGGTGCGCTCCAGGCGGCGGCTGTCGATCTGTCCGTCTTCGCCCGGGTGCATCCGGTAGGGCGTGCCCACCATCACCACCTCGTCGCCTTCCTCCCACGCGTTGACCACGTGCAGCATGTACGCCGGCTTGGCCTCGAACCAGCGAACGTCTTCGGCCTTGCCATAGCGCGGAACGATACCGAAGCGGCTGGGCAGCTCGGGGTAGAAGCGCACCTTGTAGCGGCCTGCGGCCAGCGCATCGGGGTCCGGGTGCAGCGGAAAGTCATGCAGGATCGTGTAGTGCTCGGTGAGCGCCATGTCGTGCGGCAGGCTGGGGCCTGGCAGGTCCACGTCGATGGCATGGCGCAACTGGCGGTCAGGTCCGACCACGCCGTAGCGCATGTAGGGTGGCTTGGTGTCGTAGTCGAACCACATGAGTTCGCCGGTGTGTTCGTCGGGCCGCGAGTGCGCCGAGATGCGGGTGGCCGGGCCGTCGATGTCGACCGGCCCCAGGGTCTCCAGCGTGAACGGGTCCACCGCGTAGGGCACACCGGAGCGGTACCACATGGTGAGCAAGCGACCGGCGTGGTATTTCACGTCGGTGTTGGAGTTGTTCTTCAGCGGCTGGTCGGGCCGGTCGGCGCGCGGCGGCTCCTTCAAGCCCTTCCACAGCGTGTGGCCCGCTGCCAGTTCTTCCTGCAGGCCCGCCGTCTGGATCCAGCGGTTGCGGTAGCTCACGCGGCCTTTGTCAAAGCGCACGGCATGCAGCATGCCGTCGCCGTCGTAAGCGTGGTAGCGCCAGTCGGGCGGGTAGTAGGCATTCGGTCCGTTGCGCACATACAGACCGCTGAAGTCGGCCGGCACCGTGCCCAGGACGGGCAAGTTGTCGAACACGTCTTCCTGGTGGATGGGGGCGTTGTTTCCCGAGAGCGCGGGAATTTCGTGCAGCGGTAAATCGGCAGCATTCACGGTTTTGTCTCCTTGGCCAGCCCAGTGTAGGAAGGGGGTGTTTCTCCCGAGGGTCTTGTTTCGATATTTGATTCACAATTTCGATATGTCAAACGATGAAAATCCCTCGGACATCCGTCCCATCTACCGTGCGCCGCTCACCTACGAGGACTACGAAGGCGATCGCCAGTTCGCTACCACGCTTGCGCGCGGCTTGGAGCTGTTGCGCTGTTTCTCGCCGGTGCAGCACCTGCTCAGCAACAAGGAACTGGCCGAGCAGCTCCATCTGCCGAGGCCCACGGTCTCGCGCCTGACCTACACGCTCATGCGCATGGGCTACCTGGCGCAGGACGCCGACTCGGGCAAGTACCGGCTGGGCTCGGCCGTGTTGTCGCTCGGGTTTCCGCTGCTCGAGACCTTTCCGGTGCGCCAGCGCGCGCGCCCCGAAATGCTGGAACTGGCGCAGGAGATCCGGGGCACGGTGGCCATTGCGATCCGCGACCGGCTGGACATGGTGTGCATCGAAGTGACGCGTGGCGGCGTGCGCAGCGGCCACCCGATCGACATCGGCCGCACGTATTCGATGTGCGGCACGGCGGTGGGGCGGGCCTATCTCGCGGCCTGCAGCCCGGGCGAACGGCAGGCGCTGATGAACCAGATCAAGATCAAGGCGCCGCAGGAATGGGCGCTGCACGAGGAACGCCTGTCGTACGCCCTGGCGAACTACGCGCGGCTGGGCGGTGGCCCTGGGCAAGGTCGACCGCGGCGAGTTGTTGGCGATCAACGCGTCCTTCCAGCGGCGCAAGCTGGATGAGCGCTGGCTGGTGGAGGACGTGGCGCCCAAGCTGATGGCGTTGGCGCGGAAGTTGGCCTGAAAAGGGGTGCTCAAATTTTCTGAGGAATCGTTCAGAAACATTCGCTTGCTGGGACGGGGTCGTTCGCGTGGAATCGAGCCCTCAGATCCGGTCCCGCATGAACGCTCTTCTTCCCCTCTCATCCGCCGACGCAGCCCTGGCCCGTGTTGAAGACACGCGCTTGCTCACCGGCCGCGGCTGCTACGTGCACGACGTGTCCCTGCCCGGCATGCTGCACGCGGCGTTCGTGCGCAGCGTCTACCCCCGCACGCGCATCGTGTCGATGGACGCCGATGCCGCGCGCGAGGTCGAAGGCTTCGTCGCCATCGTCACCGGCCACGACCTCGGCGGGCTGACTCTGCCGCCGCCCAATGGCCTGCTGCAGGACCTGCGTGCCGAACCCACGCTGTTGCTGCCCACGCAGGCCATTCGCAGCGTGGGCCAGCCCCTGGCGCTGGTGCTTGCGAGCAGCGCCGAGGCCGCGCGGCAGGCCGCCGAAGCGGTGTGGTTCGACTGCGAAGCCCAAGCCCCGTGCAACGACCTGGCCGACGGCGCGCCCGTGGTCGCCAGCGTGCGCCACCACACCGGCGATGCGCCAGCTGGCGGTGCGGCGGTGGTGCGCGCCGTCCAGCAGCAACCGCGCGTCGCGGCCATGGCGCTGGAGCCGCGCGCGGCCGTGGTGCGTTGGGACGGTGCGGCCGGCGAACTGACGGCCTGGTTGCCGACGCAGACACCATCGCGTGCCCGGACGGACGTGGCCCGCCTGCTCGGCCTCGACGTCGGGAAAGTACGCGTGATCGCTCCCGACGTGGGCGGTGCCTTCGGCGCCAAATCGTCGTTGGGCCCTGAAGAACTGGTGCTGGCGTGGGCCGCGCGCGAGCACCGATGCGCCATCAAATGGACCGCCACGCGCAGCGAGGAATTCACGTCGGGCGTGCATGGGCGCGGTGCCCGTCTCGAAGGCGAGCTCGCGCTGGATGCGCAAGGCCATTTCCTTCATCTGTCTGCCCACCTGCGCTTCCCCGTCGGCGCCTGGTTGCCCTTCAGTGTGTTGGCGCCCGCCCGCAACACGGCGCGCATTCTGCCCGGGCCGTACCGCGTCGCGGGTGTGGACATCCGGGCGCGCGTCGAGGCGTCGGATGCGGCGGCCGTGACCATCTACCGGGGCGCGGGCCGACCCGAGGCCACCTTGTTGATGGAGCGCCTGGTCGAGCGCGCCGCGCGCCGCCTGGGTGTGGATCCGCTCGATTTGCGTCGGCGAAATCTCATCGAAGCCCATCAAATGCCGTGGGCCACGCCCACCGGCGAGACCTTGGACGCGGGCGACTACCGTGCTGTGCTGGAGCGCGCCGCACAGGCCTTCGGTTACGAGGCCGAGCGCGCCGAGCAGGCACGCCGCCGCGCGGCGGGCGAGTGGGTGGGCGTGGGCACGGCCTTGTACATCGAGCCCTGTGGCCAGGGCTGGGAAAGCGCACGCGTCACCTTGCAGACCGATGGCACGGTGGAGGTCGCCAGCGGCTCCTGCGCGCAAGGGCAGGGCCACGAAACCAGCTACGCCACCATCGCCGCGCAGGTGTTGGGCTGCGACCCCGCCCACGTGCGCGTGCGCCATGGCGATACCGCACACAGCCCCGAAGGCATCGGCGCGCTGGCCAGCCGCAGCATGGCGATTGGCGGCAGCGCGGTGCTGCTGGCCGCGCAGGACGCTGCGCGCCGCCGCGCCGCAGGAGAAGCCTTGCCGATCACGGCCGATCAGGTCTATACCGCGCCGGCCGAAGCCTGGAGCTACGGCTGTGTGATGGCCCGCATGGCCATCGACGCCGAGACCGGCAAGCCGCGCGTGGAGCGCATTGTGTGGGCCGACGACGCGGGCCGGATCGTCTCGCCCCAGCTTGCCGAAGGGCAGTTGCTCGGTGGCCTGGCGCAGGGCCTGGGCCAGGCCTTGCTGGAGCGCCTGGTCTACGACGCCGAGGGCCAGCTCGTCACCGGTTCGTTGATGGACTACGCCGTGCCGCGCGCCGACGACATGCCGCCGGTGGAACTGCACAGCCAGCACGTGCCCACGAGCGCCAATGCGCTCGGTGCCAAAGGCGTGGGCGAAGCCGGCTGCATTGGCGTGCCGGCCGCCTTGCTCAATGCCGCGGCCGACGCGCTCTCGCCGCGCGGCGAACCCGAACTCGATTTCCCGCTCACGGCCGAACGCCTGTGGCGCGCCCTCTCCACCAACCACTCTCCATCACAACCATGACTCTCAAATACCGCAAGCCAGACGCCAAGGCCTACGCCCGCGAACATTTCCGCGGCGTGTGGGCCGCTACGGCCACCCCTTTCAAAGAAGACTTGAGCCTGGACGAAGCCGGCTTTCGCCGCAACCTGCGCCACTGGGTCCGCGACCTGAAGCTCGGCGGCCTGTTCGTCAGCGGCAAGCAGGGCGAGTTCTTCTCCATGTCGGTGGCCGAGCGCAAGCGCACCTTCGAACTGGCGGTCGAGGAGGCCAGCGGCCGTTGCGGCGTCGTGACCTCGTGCTCCGACACCAACCTCGACGTGGTGCTCGACCTGGCCCGCCATTCGCAGAACATCGGCGCCGACTACATCGTCGTGCACAGCCCGGTGCTGCACTTCCACCACAACCCCGACGACACGGTGTACGAGTACTACCGTTACCTGAGCGAGCAGACCGAGATCGGCATCGCGCTGTGGAACCACCCCGATTGCGGCTACGAGATGAGCCCAGAGCTGTGCGCGCGCATCGCCGACCTGCCCAACATCGTCGCCATCAAATACAGCGTGGACCGCGAGAAGTACAGCCGCCTGACGCGGCTGGCGGGCGACAAGATCCTGGTGAGCACCGCGTCCGAAGAAGAGTGGCTGGACAACATCATCGAACTGGGCTGGCGGCTGTACCTGTGCTCCACGCCACCCTTCCTGTTGCAGACGGCGGCCGACCAGCGCATCAACGAATACACGCGCCTGGCCTTTGAAGGCAAGCATGCCGAGGCGCGCGCCGTGCGCGACAGCCTGGAGCCCGCGCGCCAGGCCTTCCGCTCGGCCCGCCCATCGGGCACGCCGCAGGCCTATTCCAAGTACTGGCTGGAACTGCTGGGCCAGGTGGGCGGCCCGGTGCGCCGCCCTCTGCTCAACCTGACCGAGGCCGAGAAAGCCGCCACGCGCGATGCACTGGCGCGCAGCGGTCTGAAGCTGGCGTGACATGGGCCTGGACATCTCCCTCACGGTCAACGGGCAGCCGGTGCGGCGCTCGGTCTCTGCGCAGCGCCTCTTGATCACGCTGCTGCGCGAAGACCTGGGCCTGACCGGCACCCACCCGGGTTGCGACACGGCGCAATGCGGTGCCTGCACCGTGCTGCTCGATGGAGCGGCCGTGAAGTCCTGCAACGTGTTGGCCGTGCAGGCAGACGGCGCGGCCGTGACCACCATCGAAGGCCTGGCAACCGAGGGCGGGCCATTGCACCCGATGCAACGCGCCTTCGGCCAGCACCACGCGCTGCAGTGCGGCTACTGCACGCCCGGCATGGTGATGCGCGCGGTGGCCATGGAGCGCGAAGGCGTTCCCGCCGAGCCCGACGCCGTGTGCCATGCGCTCGCCGGCAACCTGTGCCGGTGCACGGGTTACCACGGCATTGTCAACGCCACCTGCCAGGGCCTGCGGGAGATGCGGGGCGCGACCCCATGACACCGTTCGAGTACCGCCGAGCCTCGCGCGTGGCCGACGCCGTGGCCTGGTTGCGCGAGACGCCCGACGCCAAGTTGCTGGCGGGCGGGCAAAGCCTGCTGGCCGCCATGAAGCTGGGCCTGGCCGCACCTCCGCTGCTGATCGACCTGGGTCGCGTGACCGAGTTGCGCGCGCTGCGCGACGATGGCGCCCATCTGTGGATCGGTGCCATGTGCACCCACGCTGCGGTGGCGGCATCTCCCTTGGTGCGCGCGCGGCTGCCCGGCTTGGCGCGACTGGCCTCGGGCATCGCCGACCAGCAGGTGCGCAACCGCGGCACGCTGGGCGGATCGGTCTCCAATGCCGATCCTGCCGCCTGCTGGCCGGCGGGCGTCCTCGCTTGCGGCGCCACGCTGGTGACCGACCGGCGCGAGATGGCCGCCGACGACTTCTTTCAAGGCCTGTTCGCCACGGCGCTCGAACCGGACGAGGTCTTGCTCGGCGTGCGCTTTCCCGTGCCCGATAGGCTCTGCTACGCCAAGTTCGAACAACCCGCTTCGCGCTTCGCAATCACCGGCGTGGCCGTGGCGCGCACCGCATCGGGCGTGCGTGTGGCCATCACGGGGCTGGGCCACGGCCCGTGCCGTTGGCCCCAGGCCGAAGCAGCGCTGGCGCAGCGCTTCGCGCCCGTTGCCTTGCATGCACTCACGCCCGACGCCGATCGGGCCGCGGGCGATCTGCACGCCAGTGCCGAGTACCGCCTGCACCTGGCCGGCGTGCTCGCGCGCCGCGCCGTCCAAAACATGGTCCTATCTTCATGAACTACCAAGGAACCCAACTTCTCGACCAACCCATGCAGCGCGTCTGGGACGCGTTGCTCGACCCCGCCGTGCTGCGCCAATGCATCGCCGGTTGCGAAACCTTCGAACGCACAAGCGACAGCGGCTTTGCCAGCACCGTCAAGGTCAGCATCGGCCCGGTGGCCGCGCGCTTTACCAGCACCATGACACTGGCCGACGTGGAAGCGCCTCACCGCTGCACGCTGCGCTTTTCCGGACAAGGCGGCGTGGCCGGCTTTGGCAAAGGCGAAGCGCACGTGGAGCTGGTGGAGACCGCGCCGGGCCAGACCCGGCTCGATTGGACCGCCGATGCGCAGGTCGGCGGCAAGATCGCGCAGCTCGGTTCTCGGCTCATCGAAGGCACGGTGCGCAGGATGAGCGAAGACTTCTTCCAGCGCTTTGCCGCGCAGCTCAGCACCCTGGCTCCCGTGGCGCCACCGGAAGAGACCGCGGCCTTGCCTGCGCGAGCGTGCGTGCGCTGGTCCTGGGTGGCCGCGCTGCTGGCCGTCATGGGCCTGCTGGCCGTGTGGTGGAGGCTCGTGCCATGAGCTTGCGTGTCGCACTCATCGGCTTCGGCGCGATTGGCCAGCGCCTGGCGCGCGGCTTGCTGGCGCATCCCGAGGCGGTTGAACTCACCGGTGTGCTGGTGCACGAACTCGACCCCGCGCGGGCCGCAGCGCAGGGTGATCTGCAGGGCGTTCGGGCTTTGTTGACCGACCAGCGCGACACCTGGCTGGCGACGCGCCCCGAACTGGTGGTGGAGTGCGCTGGCCACGCCGCAGTGGACGCGCATGCCGAAGCGGTCTTGCGCGCCGGCTGCGACCTGCTGCTGGCCTCCGTGGGCTCGCTCACCGACGACGATCGCCTCGCTCGCTTGCAGTCACTGGCCACCGCATCGGGCCGGCAGGTGCAACTGGTCTCGGGCGCCATCGGCGGCATCGACTGGCTCACGGCGGCCCGCGACGCGGGCTTGCGCGACGTGGTGTACCGGGGCCGCAAGCCCCCGGCTGCGTGGCGCGGCAGTCCCGCGGAGGCGGTCGCGCAGCTGTCGTCGCTGGATGCGCCTGCGCTGGTCTTCGAAGGCAGCGCGCGCCAGGCTGCGCGCGATTTTCCGCGCAATGCCAACGTCGCTGCCACCGTCGCGCTGGCCACACTGGGGCTGGACCACACCCGCGTCGAACTCTGGGCCGACCCGGGCGTGACCGAGAACCGCCACGAGGTCGAGGCCTGGGGCGAGGCCGGCCATCTGCTGCTGCGCCTGGACAACCGCCCCGATCCCCAGAACCCCCGCACCTCGCTCGTCACCGCGCACAGCGCGTTGCGCGCGGTGCTCAACCGTTGTGCTGCCGTCGTACTTTGAACCCTTGAAAGGAATCCCATGTTCACCCTGTTCGCCACCCTGCGTCGATTCACATGGCCGCAAGCCGCGCTGGCCTTGGCACTGGCCTGGACCAGCGGTCTGGCCGCTGCCCAGTACCCGGAGCGGCCGATCCGGATCGTCGTGCCATCGCCGGCAGGAGACGGCTCCGACGTGCTCGCACGCGCCTTGTCCAAGGCCATGGGCGAAGCGATGGGCCAGTCCTTCGTGATCGACAACAAGCCCGGCGCGGGCGGCAGCATCGGCGCCCAGCAGGTGGCCCGAGCCGCGTCCGACGGCTACACGCTGTTCCTGGCCAATGCCAGCTCCCACGGCGTCACACCGGGCCTGTACCCGAGCCTGCCTTACGACAGCGTGGCCGACTTCGCGCCGGTGGGGCTGATCGCCACCGCCCCCAATCTGCTGGTGGTGCGTTCGGACGCGGGCATCGCCAGCTACGCCGACTATGTGCGCCAGGCACGCCAGCAGCCCGGCAAGCTCAGCATCGCTTCCGCGGGCAGCGGCAGCCTGTCGCACCTCTCGGCCGAGTTGCTGCGCTCCAGCGCCGGACTGGACTTGCTGCACGTGCCTTACAAAGGGGCCGCGCCCGCGCTGACCGACATCATGGGCGGGCAGGTGGCGTCCATCATCATCAACATCCCCAGCGTGTTGCCGCACATCGCCAATGGCCGCATGACGCCGCTGGCCGTCACCAGCGCCAAGCGCGCGGCAGCGCTGCCCAACGTGCCGACCTTGATGGAAAGCGGCGTGCGCGGCTACGACACCGTGGCCTGGTTCGGCCTGCTCGCACCTGCGCGCACGCCACCCGAGCTGCTGCAGAAGCTGCATACGCAGTTGCAAGCGGCGCTGCGCCAGCCCGAGGTGCGCGACACCCTGACCCGGCTTGGCGCCGAATCGTCCGGTGCGGGCCCGCGCGAATTCGGCGAGTTCATGCGCAGCGAAATGGCCAAATACGATGCGGTCATCAAGAGCGCATCCATCAAGATCAACTGAGCGTCACCAGGAGAACCGCATGCGCCAACCCATCAACTTCGCCCGCTGGATCGACGAGCACCAGCACCTGCTCAAGCCCCCGGTGGGCAATCAGCAGATCTGGAAAGACGCCGACATGATCGTGACCGTGGTGGGCGGTCCCAACCAGCGCACCGACTTTCACGACGACCCCTTCGAGGAGTACTTTCACCAGTTCAAGGGCAACGCCCATCTGCTGATCGCCGACCGAGGCAAGTTTGAACGCGTGGACCTGCGAGAGGGCGACATCTTCCTGCTGCCCGCGCACGTGCGCCACTCGCCGCAGCGGCCGGAGCAGGGCAGCCTGTGCCTGGTGGTGGAAATGCCGCGTCCGAAAGGCACGCGCGATGCGTTCGAGTGGTACTGCGCGTGCTGCGGAGGCCTGGTGCACCGCAGCGAGCTGCAACTCGCCAGCATCGTCGACGACCTGCCGCCGGTGTACCAATCGTTCTACGAATCCGCTCCCGAAGAGCGCACCTGTCCCACGTGTGGCGAGGTGCACCCAGGGCGTGACTGGCAGAGCTGGCACGCGCGGTGCCAGATAGCCTGAAGACGCGCCTCAATCCAGGCCGGCGGCCTGCTTGAAGAAGGCCACGAAGGCCTCGCCCGCGCTGGTGAGCGGGCGCTCCGGTGCGTTCAGCGCGACGATGTCGCGCTCCACCACCGGGTCGATCAGGGGCACTGCGCGAATCCCCACCGCGCGGGTGCGCGTGAGCGCATAGCGCGGCAGTGCCGAGACCGCCAGGCCCGCCTCGACCAACCCCACGGCAGTGGCCACGTTGGCCACCTCGAACGCCGCCTCCACCGGCTCGCCCATTTCCGCCAGCCCACGCGCGGCCAGGTTGCGCAGCCCCGAGCCGGGTTGCATCAAGACCCAGGTTTCACCCACCAGTTCGCTCCAGCGCACCTCGAAGCGCGACGCCAGCGGATGGCTCTCCAGGCACGCCAGCATCAGACGGTCCTGGTGCAGCACGGTGGCCTGCAGATCCAGGGTGTCCACATCGGCGGTGCAGATGCCCAGGTCCGCTTCGCCGGCGCGCACGGCCTGCGCCACCGCGCCCACGGGAAGATCGCGCAAGGTCAGGCGCACCGCGGGAAAACGTTCGCGAAAGAGGACCATCAGCTGCGGCAGCAGCGTGGCGGCCAGCAGCGGTGACGCAGCGATGCGCAAACGCGAGCTGCGCTGCTGCACGAACTCGTGCAGATCGGTGATGGCGCCATCGAGATGGCGGAACACCTGCTCTATGGCCGGCAGCAACTTGTTGCCCTCGTCGGTGAGCACCATGCGCCGCGTCGTGCGCTCGAACAGGCGCACGCCCAACTCGGCTTCCAGACCGCCGATCAGCATGGACAGGGCGGACGCCGTCAGGTGCAGACGTTGTGCCGCGCGGGCCACACTGCCTTCCTCCGCAACGGCATTGAAGGCGCGCAGTTGGCGCAAGGTGACGGCGGAGGTGCGTGACATGGCTTGATCTGATTCAGGGGCTGTGGCGAGCGATCGGCTTTGTGCGGGCATTGTGGCAGCTGAATGCGCGCGGCACGACCGTCCCAAACGATATGAATAACTCATGAATGTATTGATTTATATCGTTTGGCAGATGGCGCAGAAACGCATGAAATACCGCCCAGGCCAGAGCCGAACGCCACTGGCCGAAAAACCACCCAAGCCCACCACACGGAGACATCGTCGATGGAACTACAAGCCCAACACAAGCGCCGCCACCTGCTCGCGGCACTGGCCACCGCATTCACGCTGAACATGGTGGTGCCCCTGCAGGCGCAGGCGCAGCAGGCCAACGCGGCAGAGATCGAGAAGCTGCTGGCCAAGCAGACCATCACCGAACTGATCTACAAGTACCCACGCGCGCTGGACCGGGCCGATCGCGAGATGCTGATGTCGCTCGCCCACCCGGGCGCCAAGATGCGTTTCGGCACGCGCGATTTCCCCAACTGGGAAGCCTACGTGGACTGGCTGATCAAGGCCCACGACGACATGACCGGCAACAACCACCGCATCAGCAACATCCTGATCGAAGTCAACGGCGACCGCGCGGTGAGCGAGTCCACCGGCACCGCCACGCTGCTGGTGCCCAAGGAAGGCAATGCCAGCCTGTACGAAGAGCGCTGGATGCATTCGCGCTACCTCGACACCTGGTCGCGCCGCAACGGCAAATGGGCACTGGACGGACGCCAGACCGTGAGCGACTATCGCCGTGTGCTCGACGTGCCGGCCGAGCTGGTGAAATCGCGCTACCAGGTCATCGGCCACATCGGGCGCAACGACGTTTCCTACAAGCATTTCGAAAGCATCAAGTGAGCCAGTCCGTGTTGCATCCCACACGCCGCGCGGCCCTGGCCGCGCTCGCCCTGGGCGCGGCCAGCCCAACGCTGTTGGCGCAAGTCGCGGCATGGCCATCGCGCACCGTGCGCATCGTGGTGCCCTACGCGGCCGGTGGTGGCGTGGACCTGGTGGCGCGCATGCTGGCCGAACGCCTGCAGCGGCAATGGGGCCAGTCGGTGGTGGTGGAGAACAAGGCCGGCGGTTCCACGGTGATCGGTGCCGTGTCGGTGGCCAAGGCCGCACCCGACGGCCTGAGCCTGCTCCTGACCAGCGAAGCCACCATCACCAGCAACCCGTTCCTGTTCGAGAAGTTGCCGTACGACCCGGTGCGCGAGCTCACACCCATCACCCAGATCGTGAGCCTGCCGCAGATGGTGGTGGCGCATCCGTCGGTGCCGGCCAACAGCATGGCCGAGCTGGTGGCGCTGGGCAAGTCGCGTGCGAATGCGCTGAGCTACGCGTCCTACGGGTCGGGCAGCCTGCCGCATCTGCTGTTCGAATCGTTCAAGGTCAAGACCGGCGCGGACCTCGTGCACGTGCCGTACAAGGGCATTTCGCCGGCGGTGGCCGCTGTCACCGCGGGCGAGGTTCAGCTCACCCTGGCGGGCGTGTCCGGTGCGCTCGCGCTGCTGCGCGCGGGCAAGCTCAAGGCACTGGCCGTGGGCCGCGCCACGCGGTTGAACGAGATGCCCGATGTGCCCACGCTGCGCGAAGCCGGGTTTGCCGAGGTGAATCCAGGCGAATCGTGGTTCGGCTTGTTCGCCACGGGTGGCACGCCCGCCGCCGTGGTGCAAAAGATCCAGCAGGACGTGGCCGCCATCGGCAACGACCCAGGATTTCGCGACAGCGTGCTGCTCGCGCGTGGCTTCGAACCCGAGTTCTCGGCGCCGGCGGCGTTCGCGAAATTCATCGAAGGCGACATGCGCCAGAAGGCGCAGCTGATCCGCATCTCCGGCGCCAAAGCCGAGTAGCCCTTTCCCCGTTCCCCTGTCAGCGACAACGATGCGCCCACGCGTGGCGCAGGAGATTCTTCGTGCCTTCGACACCCCCGTCACCCCGTTCCGGCCTCGACCGGGAGCTCATCGTCCGCGGCGGCCACGTGCTCACCATGGACCCGGCGCTGGGCGATCTGCCCGGTGGCGACGTGCATGTGCGCGACGGTGCCATCGTCGCGGTCGGCTCCGGGCTGGCGGCGAACGGCGTGCCCGAAATCGATGCGCGCGACACCATCGTGCTGCCCGGTTTCGTGGACACGCACTGGCACTTGTGGAATTGCGCGCTGCGTGCCCTGGTGCGCGGTGACGACCCGGAGCACGGCTACTTTCCGGTCACGCTAGGGGCCGGGCCCTTGTTCACCCCCGAGGACAGCTACCGCTCGGTGCGCCTGGGACTGGCCGAGGGCCTGCTCTCGGGCATCACCACGGTGCAGAACTGGGCCCACAACATCCGCACGCCTGCCCATGCCGACGCGGAACTGCGCGCCATGGCCGAGATGGGCCTGCGCGGCCGTTTCGCCTACGGCTGGGGGCAGGACCGGCCGTTGGACCAGGCCATGGATCTGGACGACCTGGCCCGGGTGCAGCGCCAAGGCCTGCCGTCGGACCTGCTCACCCTGGGTGCCGCGCTGCGCACGCCGGTGACCAACCCGCGCGGTGCGGTGCCCATTGCCGTGGTGAGCGAAGAGTTCGCCAGCGTGCGCAGGCTCGGCCTGCCGCTGACCATGCACGCCCGGTTGGGCATCGTGCCGGCGCTTGACGAGCACGGCCTGCTCGGCAAGGACCTGCAGCTCGTGCATCCGCAGGGCATGACGGAAAGCGACTGCGCGCGCATGGCGGCCACCGGCACCACCATTACCTGTTCGCCGACCATCGAAATGCTGTACGCGCAGGCCACACGCGGCGTGATCCAGTTCCAGGAAATGGAAGAGGCCGGCGTGCAGCAGAGCCTGTCGGTCGACAGCTCGGGCGCCTCTGCCAACGCCGACTTCTTCGCCTGCATGCGCGCGCTGCTGTGGTCGCACAAGCAGCGCTTCGGCAGCCGCCAGCCGCTCAGCGCGCGCCGCCTGCTGCGCCTGGCCACGCTGGACGGCGCGCGCGATCTCGGGCTGGACGCGCTCATCGGTTCGCTCACGCCGGGCAAGCGCGCCGACATCCAGATCGTGCGCGCCACCGACCTCAACCTGGCCCCGGTGTTCGACCCGGCCCACGCCCTCGTGTATTCGGCCCAGCCCGCCAACGTGGACACGGTGCTGGTCGATGGCCGCGTGCTGCTGCGCCGCGGCCAGCCGACGCGCTGGGACAGCACCGCCATCGTGCGCGACGCGGCCGACGCCATGCGCTCGCTGGCCCGGCGCTACGCCGAGGCCTGACCCGCTTTTTCAACCCAGGCGGGCCGCAGAGTCCGCCGCACCACCACCCTTGAGGAGACCTTGATGCAACACCGAACCCCCCGCTGGCTGGCCGCTCTGGCCCTGACCGGCGCGCTGCTGCCCCACGCGGGCGCGGCCGACTACCTGGAACATGGCGAGCGCACGAAGGGCCGCTCCTATTCACCCGCCGTGGTCACCGAAGGCGGGCGCACCGTGTGGCTCGCGGGCGAGACCACCACCACCGACCTCAACGGCAAGGACATCAAGGGCGACTTCGAAGCGCAGACGCGCACCATCTTCGCCCTGCTGGAGCAGACCTTGAAGCGCACCGGTGGCAGCCTGAAAGACATCGTGAGCATGACGGCCTACCTGACCGACGCGCGCAACGGCGCCACGTTCTCCAAGGTGCGCACCGAGATGTTTCCCGAGCGCAACTTTCCCGCGAGCGCTCAGATCACGGTGTCCAACCTCGCGGTGCCGGGCATGCTGATCGAGATCCACGCGGTGGCGGTGATCGGCGACACCTGTTCCAAGGCCAAGCCGTGCGTGCCGCGCTGAACGCCAAGGGGGTCACTGTGCGCCAGCACTCAGAGCTGTTTGCAGCGCGCCTCCAGGCAACTGCGAAAGGCGCTCGCGCTCGGCGAGAGCGAGCGCGCGGCGCGCCACACCAGCTCGACCTGTCGGTGGATCACCGGGTCGCTGAGCTCGCGGAAACGCGCGCGGGTCGATCGCACCAGCGCACCCACATAGGCGGGCACCACGGTCGCGCCCAGACCGGCCTCGACCAGGCCGACCGCCGTGCTCAGGTGGCCGACCTCGAAGCGCAGTGCCGTGGGATCGCCTTCGCGCTGCAGCATCGGATCGACCAGGTTGCGAAAGCCGCCGGCCGGAACCAGGCCGATCATGGGCTGGCCTTCGAGATCGGCCCACTTCAGGCGCCGGCGGCGCTGCGCCAGCGGCCAGCCCGCGGGCAGCATCACGCCCAGGCTGTGGCGCAGCAAGGTGGCGCGTTCCAGCGCCACGTCCATCTGCGGGAACACGCCGAAGCCCATGTCCGCGTCGCCGTTCTCCACCAGCCGCACCAACTGGTCGGTGGGCAGGTCGGCGATGCGCACCGTGATCGCGGGGTGCGTGGACTGGAACTGCGCGATCACCTCGGGCAGGAAGTTGGCGGCGAGAAACGGCGTGGTTGCCACCGTCACCCGGCCGCGCCGCTTCTGCACCAGGTCCTGCGTGTTGGCCACCGCATGTTCCACGTCGGCCAGGATGCGTTCGGCGCTGTCGAACAGCTCGCGGCCTGCATCGGTCAGTGCGATCTGGCGCGTGGTGCGGTCCACCAGCGCCAGGCCCAGCTGCGACTCCAGCTCGCGCACCAGCAGGCTGGTGGCCGACTGTGTGAGATGCAGCTTGCGCGCCGCCGCGGTGAAGCCGCTGCTGTGCACCACTTCCACGAAAGCGCGCAATTGGCGCAAGGTGATGTTCATTGGCATTTCGAATCAATGTTGAGCATTCATTCTATTTGCCATTGATGTGCCAGCGCGCCCGTTTCCCTTTCACATCCCATCAGAAGACACCTCCATGAAAAAAACCTGCTTCAACGTCTCCTTCACCTTGGCCCTCGCAGCGCTCGGCACCTGCGGCGGCGCTGCCGCGCAATCGCAAGTCACGCTGTTCGGCGTGGTCGACCTCGGCGTCGCGCGCGTCTCGCACGGCGATGCGGGCATGACCGCCATGAGCTACAGCGGCAACACCCATACGCGCTTTGGCCTGCGCGGCACCGAAGACCTGGGCGGTGGCCTGTCCGCGGGCTTCTGGCTGGAAAGCACGGTCGCTGCCGACACCGGCATCTCGCCCGGTGGCTTCCAGCGCCGCTCCACCGTCAGCCTCATGGGCAATTGGGGCGAGCTGCGGCTGGGCCGCGACATGGCCGCTACCAACCTGAACCCCTCGTGGTTCGATCCGTTCGGCGGCACTGGTATCGGCCAGCCGACCGTGTACAGCATGCTGGGCTCGCCCATCCGCGTGAGCAACGCCTTGACCTACCTGCTGCCACGCCAACTCGGCGGCTGGTATGGCCAGGCGCAGGTCGCGCTGGGCGAGGAGCCCGCCGGCAGCGCAAACGCCTCGAACAACAACAACTACGTCGGCGCGCGCCTGGGTTATGCCGACAAGGCCTTGAACGTGGCCGGCGCCGTGGGCCGGCGCAACACGGGGACCGCCATCGTGCCGGCGCAGGTCAAGGCCACCAACCTGGCCGTGTCTTATAGCTTCGGTTCGATCACGCCCATGGCCTTCTGGGCCCGCGAGACCGACACGCGCGGCGCGCGCATCGACGCCCTGTTGATCGGCGCGACGTTGCGCCAGGGCGCGGGCGAATGGCGCGCGGCCTACAGCCGCTACAACCGCGCGAGCAGCGCCGACGATTGGAGCAAGCTCGCACTGGGCTATGTGCACCACCTCTCCAAGCGCACGGCGGTCTACGGCACCTACGCGCTCGTCAGCAACCGGGGCGCCTCGGCGCAGCAGGTCAGCAGCACCGGCTTGCCCAACTGGCCCGCATCGCCGCTGCCGGCCCAGGCCGGCGCGAACGCCAACGGCATTGAATTCGGCATCCGCCACAGCTTCTGAACCGGGAGGCATGCACATGGACCACACCCCACAAACACCGTCCGACGGCAAGGCCTGCGCACCTTCGCGCCGCGGCTTCCTGGGCCTGTTCGGCTCGCTTGGCACCCTGGGGGCGCTGGGCGCGGGTGCGCTCGTGCCCGAAGGCCGGCCACTGGCCCAGACCCTGGCAGGCAAAGGCTCGCGCATCGACTTTCACCACCACTTCTTCTCGCCCGAGTGGGTCAAGCTGGTGGAGCGTCAGCACCTCAAGCAACCCGTGCTCGGCTTCGACCAGTTCAAGAGCTGGACGGTGGAGAAAGACCTCGAAGCCATGGACCGTGGCGGCGTGGAGAAGGCCTTTCTGTCCGTCACGCAGCCGGGCGTGTGGTTCGGCGACGTGGCCGAATCGCGACGCGCCGCGCGCGAGCTCAACGAGTTTGCCGCGCGCATGAAGGCCGACCACCCGGGCCGTTACGGCCATTTCGCGGTGCTGCCCTTGCCCGACGTGGAAGGCAGCCTGCGCGAAATCGAATACGCCTTCGACGTGCTCAAGGCCGACGGCGTGGGCCTGCTCTCGAGCTACGACGACAAGTGGCTGGGCGACAAGTCCTTCGCGCCGGTGTGGGCCGAGCTCAACCGGCGCAAGGCGGTGGTCTACACCCACGCAACCGCGCCCAACTGCTGCGCCTGGAACTTCCAGCCCGGCATCCTGCCCACCTTCGTGGAACTGGGCTCGGACCTGGCGCGCGCCATGGTGAGCCTGATCCACGGCGGTACCGCCAAGGCCACGCCCGATGTGCGCTACATCTGGTCGCACGGCGGCGGCAGCATCTGGGCGCAGCGTTTTCTGGTGGGCGAAACGGCCGAGTCGCTCGCGCGCGTGGCACCGCCCGATTCGCGGTTGCACCACTTCCGCCGCTTCTACTACGACACGGCAGCGGCCGCCGACGCGGTGCACATGGGCATCCTGAAGATGATCGTGCCCACCTCGCAGATCGTGTTTGGCTCCGACTTCCCCTGGGTCGAGCCGGCCAAGATTGCCGAGGGCCTGGAGAAATCGGGCCTGAGCGCCAGCGAGCTGCAGGCCATCTACCGCGACAACGCCAAGGCGTTGATGCGATGACGGGCGCGAATACCATGCACACGCACGATCTCCCCTCTGCCGGGCTGTCGGCCTCCGACCCCGCCGAGCTGCTGGCCGCGGTGCTGCGGGCCAACGCCGGTACCTCGAATGCGCGCTTGAAGCAGGTCATGGATGCGCTGATCCGCCACGTCCACGCCTTCGCGCTCGACGTGGATCTGACGCCGGCCGAACTCGACCTGGCGCTGGACTTTCTGGTGCGCATCGGCCAGGCCAGCGGGCCGCGCAAGAACGAGGGCATCTTGCTGGCCGACATCCTGGGCCTGGCCACGCTGGTGCAGCTGCGCGGCGCGCGCGAGGCGCTGGCCCGGGGCGGCACCGAGCCCGCCCTGGTCGGGCCGTTCTGGCGCGCGCACCAGCCGGTGCGCGCGCACGGCGAGAGCGTCGCCACTGCCGACACGCCTGGCGCGCCGCTGCTCGTGAAGGGCCGTGTGTGCTCGCTCGATGGATCTCCGCTGGTGGGCGCCCGGGTGGAGACCTGGCAGGCCTCGCCCCAGGGGCTCTACGAGAACCAGGACCCCGAGCAGGAAGACATGAACCTGCGCGGTGTGTTCCTCACCGACGCGCAAGGCAGGTTCCACTTCCGCAGCGTGCGGCCCGCCGGCTACCCGGTGCCGGTGGATGGCCCTTGCGGCGAACTGCTGGCGGCACAAGGGCGCGGCGTCATGCGCCCGGCCCATCTGCATTTCATCGTCGTGGCCGACGGCCACAAGGTGCTGGCCACGCAGTACTTCGACATCGAAGACCCACACGCCCACGAGGACGTGGTGTTCGGCGCCGTGGGCTCGCTGCTGCGCCGCTTCGAACCCGATGGCCATGGCGGCTTCGGCCTGGACATCGAGTTGCGTCTGGAGCCGGGCGAACCCCATCTTCCCCATTGCCCTTTGCCTTGAAGAAACACATGCAAGACGAACGAAGTTTCGCGCCGCGCGAGCGGCTGGACGGTGAGATCGCCGTCATCACCGGCGGCACCGGCGCCATCGGCCTGGCCACGGCAGAGCGCCTGGCGGCGCTGGGCGCGCGGGTGGTGTTGCTGCAGCGCAGTGCGCCCGCGGCCGCCGCGCCGGCGTTGGTGCGATTGGCGGGAAGCGGTCACTGCGCCCTGCAAGCCAACGTGACCGACAGCGACGCCTTGCGCCGCGCCGCTCAGGCCGTCGAACAAGAAGTGGGCCGGGCCACGGTGCTGGTCAACTGCGCCGGCTTCACGCGTCCGGTGCCTGCGGCCGACCTCGACGGGCTCGACGACGCGCTGATCGACAGCATCTTCGCCACCCACTGGCGCGGCAGCTTCGCAGCGGTGCGTGCCTTCGCACCCCAGATGAAGGCGGCGGGCGATGCCGTGGTGGTCAATGTGTCGTCCATTGCTGCTTTCACCGGCCTGGGCAGCAACCTCGCATATGCCGCCGCCAAGGCTGGCACCGATGCGCTCACGCGTGCGCTGGCCAAGACCTTGGCGCCGCAGATCCGCTGCCTCGCAGTGTCCCCGGGCGTGGTCGACACGCCGTTCGTGGCCGGGCGCGATGCCGCCTTCAACGAACGCGTCGGGGCCACGCTGCCCCTGAAACGCGTGGGGGTGGCCGACGACGTGGCCGCCGCCATCGTGGCCTGCTGCACCGCGTTGCGTTACGCCACCGGCAGCGTGATCGTTGCCGACGGCGGACGCCATCTGGGTTGAACAGATTCTTTTTCCTATGGAACAGACCACCATCCTCACCTGTGCCGTCACCGGCAACCTCACGCGGCCGGACCAGACGCCACACCTGCCGGTCACACCGGCGCAGATCAGCGACGCCTGCCTGGAAGCGGCCGATGCCGGCGCTGCGGCCGTGCACATCCACGTGCGCGATCCCGCCACCGGCGCGCCGTCTATGGATGTCGATCTCTACGCCCGTGTGGTCGACACCCTGCGCCGCGAGCGGCCCGAGCTCATCATCAACCTCACCACCGGACCCGGCGGGCGCTTCGTGCCCAGCGCCGACGAGCCCCGCGTGGCCGGCCCCGGCACGTCGTTGCTGCCGCCCGAGCAGCGCGTGGCCCACATCGCCGCGCTCAGGCCCGATGTGTGCTCGCTCGACCTCAACACCATGAACTCGGGCGAGCAGGTGGTGATGAACACGCCGGCCAACGTGCGCCGCATGGCCGCCGTGATCCGCGCGCATGGCGTGGTGCCTGAGCTGGAATGCTTCGACACCGGCGACCTCGTGCTGGCGCAGACGCTGATCGCCGACGGCACCTTGCAGGGCCCTGGCCTCTACACCTTCGTGATGGGTGTGCGGTATGCGTTGCCGTTCGCGCCGGGTGCGATGGCGCTGGCGCGTTCGCTGATCGCGCCCCAGGCGTGCTGGTCGGCCTTCGCGGTGGGTCGGCATGCCTTTCCCGCCGTGGCCCAGGCGCACCTGCTCGGTGGCAACGTGCGCATCGGGCTCGAAGACACGATCTACCTCGACAAGGGTGTGCTCGCGCGCAGCAACGCGGAGTTGGTGCGCAAGGCGCGCCGCATCGTCGAGGACCTCGGCGGGCAACTCGCCACGCCAGGGCAGGCGCGCGAGCGCTGGGGATTGCGCGTCAACAACGCGCTGCACTGATTTCTTTCCCGCCAAGGATTTTCAACATGACCTCTTCCATTCCCTCGCGCGCGCTGCGCGTGGTGCACAAAGCGGCTTCACCTGAAGCGCTCCAATTGCAACTGCAAACCCAGGAAGCTCCCGAGGCACTGCCCGGACATGCGGTGGTCGAAGTGCTGGCCACCGCCGTCAACCCCAGCGACGTCAAGGCCGCGCTCGGTTTGATGCCCCAGGCGATCTGGCCACGCACACCCGGGCGCGACTTCGCCGCGCGCGTGGTGTCCGGGCCCGCCGAATGGATCGGTGCCGAGGTCTGGGGCACGGGCGGTGACCTGGGCATTACCCGCGACGGCAGCCACGCGCGCTACCTGGTGCTGCCGGTGGCGGCGCTGGTGCGCAAGCCCGGGCGCGTGCCGATGGCAGCGGCCGGCACCGTGGGTGTCCCCTTCATCACCGCCTTCGAAGGCTTGCGCCGCGCGGGCCTGCGCGGCGAGGGCCAGACGGTGGCGGTGCTGGGTGCGAACGGAAAGGTGGGGCAGGCCGCGGTCCAGCTGGCCACCCGCGCCGGTGCGCGCGTGATCGCCGTCGAGCGCGGCGCGCGCGGCTACGGCGGCCACAGCAGCCAGCCGGTGCTGGCACTGGATGGCACGCGCGCCGACCTGGGCGAGGCCTTGCTGGCGGCCACGGACGGCCGCGGCGTGGACATCGCCTACAACAGCGTGGGTTCGCCTTACTTCGCCGCTGCGCTGCAGGGCCTGGCCGTCGGTGGCACGCAGATCCTCATTTCCACCATCGAACGCACGGTGCCGTTCGACATCCTGATGTTCTACCGCCGCAACCTGCACCTGCTCGGCGTGGACAGCCTCAAGCTGAGCGTGGTGGATTGCGCGGCCATCCTCAAGGCGCTGGCCCCGGGATTCGACGACGGCTCGCTGCGGGCGTTCGATGTCGATGCCGATAGCCTGGTGCCGCTGGACCAGGCGACAGACGCCTACCAGCGCGTGATCGCGGGGTCTTCCGCGCGCGTGGTGCTCGCGCCCTGAACCTGGAGACCGGCATGCACCTGGTTCGACACGCCGAAGCGCCTGCCTACGATGCGCCGGGACACGAAGGCTTTGAGATGCGGCGTCTGCAGGGCCGCGAGGCCGGGCCGGGCGACGCGGCCTGGATCGGCCTGTCCCTCGTGGCCCCCGGGGGGCGCACGACGCTCACCGCGTCGGCAGCGGAGAAGTTCTACGTGGTGATCGACGGCACGTTGGAGATCACCGGCTGCTTGCCCGACGGCGTTTCGCGCACCGAGGTGCTGCGCGCGCTCGACAGTTGCCGCATTGCGCCCGGCGAAGCGCGGATGCTGGTCAACCACGGCAACGCCCCGGCGCGGGTGCTGCTGGTGATGGCCGAACCGCCGCGCCCGGTCTGAATTCCCATCCATTGGGAATGCCCTGGAAAAGGCGTTGACCGGCCGGGCGCGGCCGGTCTACCGTAGCACCTGTTCCATCCATTTCATGAAGGGTCTCGAGGCTATGGCATCCACACTCACCGACGAACAGAAAATCGCCACCTTCCGCAAGATGGCCGACGCCTGGGAGAAGAAGGACTGGCGCACCTGCGCCGACCTGCTCACCGAGGACGGCGCCATCCATTCCATGATGAAGGACGAGCCCACCCGGGGCCGCGAGGCGTTCTACCAGCGCATGCTCATGCTGACCTCGCCGGACAAGCAGGTCAAGCTGCACATCGACCGCATCGGTGTGGTGGCGGGCGCGGTGGTGTGCGAGCGACGCGACGAAGTCATCGTCGACGGCGTGAGCAACTCCGTGCCCGTCGTCGGCATCCTGGAGTTCGACGGCCCGCTGATCTCGCTCTGGCGCGAGTACTACGACCGCAACCAGCTATTGGCCGCTCAAGGCAAAACGGCACCGAAGAGCTGAGTCGGTTTCAGTCCACCGTCAGCACGATCTTGCCGATGTGCTGGCTGGACTCCATCAGCGCGTGCGCGCGCCACGCTTCTTCCAGCGGGAAGGTGCTGTGCACCACCGGCCGCACAGTACCCGCCTCGATCAGGGGCCAGACCTTCTCGCGCAGCTGCCGCGCGATCTCGGCCTTGAATTCGATGGAGCGCGGTCGCAAGGCGGAGCCGGTGATCACCAGGCGCTTGAACACCACGTCGCCCAGCGGCACGGCGGCTTGCGCGCCGCGCAGGAAGGCCAGCATCACCAGGCGGCCGTCGGGCGCGAGCACCTGGATCTGGCGTGGCACATAGTCGCCGCCCACCATGTCGAGCACCACGTCCACGCCACGGCCTTGCGTGGCTTCCTGCACCACCTCCACGAAGTCCTGCTGCGTGTAGTTGATCGCGTGCGCGCCCAAGGCTTCGCAGGCCTTGCACTTGGCCTCGCTGCCCGCCGTGGCGAACACTTTGTGGCCCAGGGCGTGCGCGAGCTGGATGGCCGTCACCCCGATGCCGCTGGAGCCGCCTTGCACCAGCACGCTCTCGCCCGGTTTGAGGCCGTGCGGGCCGAACAGGTTGCTCCACACGGTGAAGAAGGTCTCGGGCAGCGACGCCGCTTCGGTCATCGACAGGCCGGCGGGCACCGGCAGGCAGTGGTCGGCCGGCGTGGCGCAGAAACCCGCGTAGCCCCCGCCCGGGGTCAGGGCACACACCGCGTCGCCCACTTTCCATTGGCTCACGCCTTCGCCGAGCGCGGCGATGGTGCCGGCCACTTCCAGGCCCGGCAGGTCGGACGCGCCCGGTGGCGGGTTGTAGCGGCCGGCGCGCTGGCCCACGTCGGGCCGGTTCACACCCGCAGCCGCCACCTGGATCAGCACCTCGCCCGCGCGCAGTGTGGGGACGGGCCGCTCGGCGGGGACCAGCACCTCAGGTCCACCGGGTTGGGAAATTTCGATTGCTTTCATCGTGTGCCCTTGAAAAGAAAAGAGACCACGCACCAGACTCGGCCGGTCGCGCGCGACATTCGGAGTGCCATTGAACTGGTCCACAATTGCCTCCGCAACTGGTTCCGCAAGTCTTTCCCAATCCATGAGAAACGTCGACCCCCTGAGTGGCACGCGCAGCGCCGGCAAGGCCATGGCCTTGCTGCGGCACGTCGGGGCGCACCACCCGCAGGGCATCCGGCTCACCGAGCTCATGGCCTGCTCCGGCCAGGACCGTTCCACCGCGCACCGCCTGCTGGCCTGCCTGGAGGAATACGGTCTCGTCGAGCGTGCCGCGCCTTCGAAGGCGTACCGGCTCGGGATGGCTTCGCTGGAAATGGGCTGGGTGTCGGCCGGCATGTCGCCGGTGGTGGAACGCTTCCAGCCCTTGATGCGCCGCCTCGCGCGCCAGACCGGTGACACGGTGTTTCTGATGGTGCGCACCGGCGACCATGCCTTGTGCCTGCACCGCGAGGAAGGCGGACCGGTGGTGAAGGCCTTGGCGGTGCAGGTCGGCCAGCAGGTGCTGCTGGGGCGCAGCCTTGCGGGCCTGGCGATGCTGGCGCAGCTGGAAGAGGCCGAGTTGGCCGCGTCGCACCAACGCCAGTTGACCGCATACGAACGCGTGGCCATGCCGTTCGGCGTGCTGCACAAGGCGTGGCGGCAGGCGCGCAGCGCGGGCTTTGCCGACCGGCAGGACCACCGCCAGACCTTGTTGCGCGGCGTCGGCGGCGCGGTTCACCTCTCGGCCAACAGCCTGGTCGGCATGAGCATCGTGGCCCTGGACGCGCGCATGCCGCCAGAGCGCCGCCACGAACTCGGCACGCTGCTGGCGCACGAACTGGGGCCGCACGCCTGGCCCGGGGAGCGCAAGGAATGACCCGGCGCGTGATGGGCGCGCGCAGCGCCGGCAAGGCTTTGGAGCTGTTGCGCCTGGTGGCGCGCCACCATCCCCAAGGGCTGCGCCTGACGGACGCGATCGTGCTCAGTGGCCTGGACCGCTCCACCGTGCACCGCCAGCTTGCGTGCCTGATCGAAGAAGGTTTCGTGGACCGCGCGCCCGACAGCAAGCGCTACCGCCTGGGCATCGAAGCCATGCAACTGGGTGTGGCACCCTCGGCCAGCGCACACCTGGTGCAACGCTTCCGGCCCTTGATGGAAGACGTGGCGCGGCAGTCGGGCGACACCGTGTTCCTCATGGTGCGCAGCGGCGACCATGCGCTGTGCCTGCACCGCGAAGAGGCACACCAACCGGAAGAGGCCTTGATCGTCGCGCCGGGCATTCGGCGCGTGCTGGGCGTGAGCGCGGTGGGCATGGGCGTATTGGCGCGCTGGTCCGACGATGACATCGCCACCACCTACGACCGCCACCAGGCGGAATACCGGACTGCCGGCATTTCGCTGGCGTGGCTGCACGATGGCGTGGCGCAAACGCGCTCGCTGGGCTATGCGCAGGCGTCGGACCACCGAACCGGCGAAGCGCGTGGCGTGGGCTGCGCGGTGCGTCTGTCCGACACGGGTTTCGTCGGCGTGAGCGTGGCCGCGCGCAATGTGCGCATGTCGCGTGCGCGGCAGCGCGAGTTGGGTGGTGTGCTGGTGACGGCTTTGCGGGGCTTTGAGTGTGGGGCGTTGTCGCTTGAAGTGTGACGACCGTCCGCACGCCGTGGCAGCAGTCTCGGTCTATTCGTGCTCTGGCCTTCAGATGTTCTTCTTCCTTCGTCGGCGCGCACGCTCCAGTTCTTTGCCGCTGACCAGGCGCACCGCCACATCGTGTGGCGTGAGCGGTTGTGCGCACACGTCGCAGCGCACTTCCGTGCGGCAGTCCGCGCCGCAGCCCATGTGGTGCATGCGAAAACGAATGCCATCCTTGCCGCTGAGCCAGCGGTCGGCCCATTGCGTGAGGCCCAGCACCACGGGGTAGAGCGCACGGCCCTTGTCGGTCAGCGTGTATTCGAAGCGCTCCGAGTGTTCGCCTTGCCGTTCGCGCGCGATAAGTCCGTCTTCCACCATGCGCTTGAGCCGCAGCGCGAGGATGTTGGTGGACACGCCCACCTCCGTGCGCAGCGCTTCGTAGCGGCGGATGCCCTGGAACAGCGCCACGGTCAGGGCCAGCGTCCAGCGGTCGCCGATCAGGTCGAACGCGCCGCCCGCGTACTTCGGGCGCGCATCGCTCGCGCTGCTTTCGGCGCGGCGCGAGGTGAGGCCCGCCAGGTAGTTGTGGTCGTCCAGCCCAGGCCCGGCGCGCCAGCGCACGGCTTCGGGTTCGAGCGGTGCGGCGCAGCAGTCGCACACGAATTGCGGCGTGGTCTCGGCTTCGCAACTGCGGTGCACCAGCACGGGGAAGCGGCCGTCGTCGGCAACGGATGCGATCTCGTGCCAATCGCGTTCCCACCGCCACACGGCCAAGGCCCAGGCGTGCAGGCCCAGGCCCTTGTCGGTGAGCCGGTATTCCAGGCGGTCGCCGTTGCCGTCGATGGGACGCTGGCGCAGCACGCCCACCTCGACCATGTGGCGCAGGCGGTTGGCGAGCACGCTGGGCGTGAAGCCGGCGCTGCGTTCCCAGTCCTGGAAGCGGCGGTTGCCCCGGAAGGCGCCCAGGATCACCAGAAACCCCCAGCGGTCGGCGGCCAGTTCGGCGAAGGCGCGCGCGAAGGCGCTGGAGCAGATGCCGGCGGGAACCATCAGCAGGCGATCTCCTGGCGCAGTTCGCGCTTGAGCACCTTGCCCATGGGGTTGCGCGGCAGCGCCTCGCGCAGCACCACGCGCTCGGGCCATTTGAAGCGGGCCAGGCCGGCGTGGCTGAGGTGCTGCTGGAGGTTGGCCAGGTCGGGCGTCGCACCGGGCGCGGGCACCACCACGGCACACACGCGCTCGCCCAGGATGGCGTCGGGGTAGCCCACCACCGCCGCGTCGCGCACCTGCGGGTGCGTGAGGATCAGTGCCTCGAGTTCGGCGGGCGCGATGTTGATGCCGCCGCGAATGATCAGATCTTTGAGCCGTTCCACGAAGCGATAGTAAGCGAGCGCACCACTCGCGTCGGGCGCGATCTCGAACATGTCGCCGGTGCGGAACCAGCCTTGTGCGTCGAAGGCCGTCGCGTTCAGGTCGGGCCGGCCGTAGTAGCCCGAGAACACGCTGGGTCCGCGCACGCGCAGCTCGCCCGCAATGCCCGCTTCGGTGATCTCGCGCTCGGTGAGCGGGTCCACCAGCCGCGTGACCATGCGTTGCGCCAGGCGCGATTGCCAGCGCGGGTCGTGGCCGAGGCGGGGGAACAGCACGGCGCGCTCGCGCGGGTCGGGCACGTCGCGCGCGGTGGCGTGCATCGACAGGCCCTCGCTGCAGCCAAAGGAGTTGACGATCTCGATGCCCAGGCGCGCCTGGTACTGCTCGATCATCCAGGGTGACAGGGGGGCGGAGCCCGAGAACACGCAGCGCAGCGAGCGCAGGTCGTAGCGCGTGAGCAGCGCTTCGTCCTGCAGCACGCTGTTGAGCAGCGAGGGGCCGAGCACGGTGAAGTTCACGCGTTCGTCCTGGATCTGTCGCAGGCACAGTTCGATGTCCAGCGGGTGGTGCAACACCAGCGTGCCGGCGACCGTGAGCCAGGTGGTGAGCGAGGAGGCGATGCCACCCATGTTGACCATCGGGAACGGGCACAGCACGCGGTCGCCATCGACCAGGCCGGCCACTTCGGCCAGGCCTTCGCCGCTGAGCAGCCAGTTGTTGTGCGTGCGCGGCACGCCCTTGGCCTGGGCCACGGTGCCCGAGGTCCAGCACAGCGTGCAGACATCGTTGCCGCCCACGTTCGAGGCCGGCAGCGGCGCGGCCGGCAGGCGCGCCAGCGCAGTGCCACCCGCCACCTCGCCCGGGCTGCCCACGTGCAGCAACGGCACGCCCGGGCGCAGAGAGCGCGCCGTCTCGAACAACGCATCGGCCAGGGGCGCGCCTTTGAAGGTGGCGGTGGAGACGACGGCGCGCACCGCGTCGCCCAGCGTCGCGAACACCTCGCGCATTTCGTGTTCGCGGTATTGCACGGGCATGGGGCTGGCGATGGCGCCCAGCGTGGCGCATGCGAGGTACATCACTGGCAGTTCGAGGATGTTGGGCAACTGCAGCACCACCACATCGTCGGCCCGCACACCCACACCCCAGAGGCGCGCGGCGGTCTCGCGCACCTCGCGCGCCAGCGTGGCGTAGTCCAGCCGCCGTGGCGCCGTGCCCACCAGGGCCTCGCGGTTCGGCGCGTCGACGATCGCCAGGCGAGTGGGATGCGCCTGGGCGTGGGCGAAAAACACATCGGCCAGCGTGCGTTCGCGCCACCAGCCGGCGTGCTCGAAAGCCTCGATCTGATCGGCGAGGTACAGGATCATGGGGTTTTGGTTTGGGGTTGATAGCTTTCCTAATGAAAGTATATGGGCGCCTTTGAAATACCGAATCACTCGCCATATTGGAGTAAACCCTTGTGGAAAAAGTGGCGGCTTGGCTCAAAATTCACTTTCATTACGATAGTTGAAAATTCTGGAGCACCTGTGAAGACCGAGCACAAGACGTTCTGCCGCTACTGCATTGCCACCTGCGGCATGTTCGTCACGGTGGAGGACGGCGTCGTCACCAAGGTGCGTGGCGACAAGGCCCATCCGCTGTCGCAAGGGCACTCCTGTCCCAAGGGTCTGGCCATGGGGCTGGACCATGCGCATCCCGACCGTTTGAACCGGCCACGCATCCGTGGCGAGGGCGAGGTGGCGTGGGACACCTGGTACGCCTCGGCGGGCGAGGGACTGCGGCGGGTGCGCGAGGCGCACGGCGCGGACGCGATCGCGGTAGTGACCGGCGCCGCACTCAGTTCGGACGCCACCGGGCGCTGGATGACCGACCGCTTCCACAAGGCCCTGGGCAGCCGCAGCCGCTACAGCCACATGACGGTGGACACGCCCTGCAAGCCGCTGGTGTCGCGGCTGGTCGGCGGCACCTATGGGCTCGCGCCCATGTTGGACCACGAGAACGCCACGCTGGTGGTGCTGATCGGCATGAACCCGGTGGTCTCGCATGGGCACTGCAACGCCTTCTGCAACCCGGTGGTGCAGTTGAAGAAGCTGGCCGCGCAAGGCGAGTTGTGGATCATCGACCCCTGCCAGACCGAGTCCACCAAGCTCGCCACCGCGCACGTGGCGCCCGTGCCCGGCACCGAGTACGCGCTGCTGGCGTGGTTGGTGCGCGAGTTGTTGCAAGAGGGCGCGGACATGGACTACCTGGAGCGCCACGCACGCGGTGTGGACGGCCTGCGCGCAGCCGTGCAAAGCTACGACCTGGAGCGCGTGGTGGCACTCACGCAGATCCCCGCCGCGCAGGCCGGGCAACTGCTCGCGGCCATTCGCCGCCACCGCCGCGTGGCCATCCAGACCGGCACCGGGGTCACGTTTGCCGAGACGGCCAACCTCACCGAATGGCTCACCTGGGCGCTGTCCATCGTGACCGGGTCGTACGACACCGAGGGCGGCATGTGGTTCAACCCGGGCTTTTTCTCGCAGATGGACCGCCGCCCGCCCGCGCGCGCGATGGAGACGGCGCCCGAGACGGTGGAGCGCGGCGGCCCCTCGAGCCGGCCCGACATTCCTTCGATCGGTTTCGAGCACCCCGGCGCGGCCCTGTGCGACGAGATCGAGGCCGGCCACGTGCGCGCGGTCGTGCTGATCGGCAACAGCATCCTCACCTCGTACCCCGACGTGGCGCGCACCCGCGCGGCCCTGGCCCAGCTGGACGTGCTGATCGTCGCCGAGCTGCGCGACAACGCCACCACCGCATTGGCCACGCACGTGGCGCCGGTGCTCGGTCCGCTGGAACGCTCCGACGTGAACTTCTACCTCGGCCGGTTGGGCCAGGCCGTGTCGGGCTCCTACACGCCCGCCATCTTCGAACCCAGCGCAGAGCGTCGGCCCATGTGGCAGGTGATGGTGCGCCTGGGCGAGGAACTGGGCCTGCGCGTGGCGCCGAAAGACCTGGACGCGGCCACCGCGCGTAACGACGACATCCTGCGGCTCATGGCCGACCGTGGACGCGTGGATTTCAATGCGCTGCGCGACGCCCCCACGGCCGTGGTGTCGGAGCACGCCACCTTCGGCTGGGTGCGTGAACACATGCTGCCCGGTGGCCGCTGGACGCTCGCGCCCCAACTGCTGGTGGACCAGCTGCGCGCGCGCAGCGAGCACCGCGTGGACGGCCTGCGCATGATTCCGCGCCGCCAGTTCCGCCACTACAACTCGCAACTGGCCGGCATGGCGCTGGTGGGCGGCGGGCGCGACGAGCCCGACATTCTCATGAACCCGGAAGACGCCGCCGCCGCGGGCCTGAACGATGGCATGGCCGCACGCCTCTCCAACGACACCGGCAGCGTGACCGGCACGGTGCGCACGAGCAGCGCCTTGCGCCGGGGCGTGGTCAGTTTTCCGCACGGCTACATCGACGCCAATGTCTGCGCGCTCACCAGCAGCCGCGCGCGCGTCGACCCGCTGACCGGCATGGTCCACCAGGGCGGTATCCCCGTGGATGTCTCGCCAGCCTGAACCTCATCCGCCTCCCCAAGACCGATAACCCCACTGGAGACACGCACCATGGCTTTCAATGCACCTTCACGCCCGCTCAGCCGCCGACACGTGCTGGCCTGGTCCGCGCTCGCGGCCAGTGGCCTGGCGCGTGGACCCGCCGCCGCGCAGACCGCCTGGCCCAGCCAGCCGATCAAGCTGGTCGTGCCGTTCGCGGCCGGTGGCGGCGGCGACGCCTTGGGCCGCCTGCTGGCCGACGGGTTGCGCCCGGTGTTCAACCAGCCCATCGTGGTGGAGAACAAGCCCGGTGCGAGCACCATCATCGCCAGCGAATACGTGGCGCGCGCCGCGCCCGATGGCCACACCATCCTGCTCAACAACCAGGCCTTGCTGCTCAACGCGTTTCTCAACGACACGCTGCCCTACAAGCCGCTGGACGATTTCGCGCCCGTGGCCGAAATGGTGAAGGCGCAGTTGTGGATGGGCGTGAGCACCGCGCGCACCGACGCCACCACGGTCGCCGAACTCATCGCACACATGAAGCGCGATCCGCAAATGCGCTTCTATGCCTCGGCCAGCAAGGGCTCGCTGGGCCACCTCATGGGCTTCAACCTCGCCGAGACCGCGGGACTGAGCCTGGAACACGTGCTCTACAAGGGCGCGACACCGGCGGCGACCGATCTCGGGGCCGGCCAGATACCGATGGCCATTCTCGATCTCGCCGGCATCAAGCCCATGGTGGACGCGGGCAAGGTCAGGCTCATCGCCGTCTCGGGCGCGGCGCGCTCCAAAGCCATGCCCCAGGTACCGACCTTCGGCGAATCGGGCTACCCGGGTTTCACCACGTATTCGTGGGCCGGCCTGTTCATGCCCGCGAAGACACCGCCGCAAGTGGTCAAACGCGTGGCCGACGAGACCATGAAGGTGCTGGCGCAACCGAGCGTCGTCGAGAAACTGTTCGCCATGGGCTACGACCCCGGTACGCTCACCGAAGCCCGGTTCGCCGAACTCGGACGCAACGACTCGGCACAACTGGGCGCGCTGATCAAGCGCAGCGGCCTCAAGTGACGGACCCCGTGCAGGCGCTGCTGGACAAGCAGGCCATCACCGAGGTGTTCTACCGTTACGCGCGTGCCTCGGACCGGGGCGACCTGGACCTCATGCGCGCCTGCTTCCACCCCGACGCCGTGCGCGACGAAGGGCACACGCGCCTGCCCATGGCCGAGTACATCGAGAAGTGGGCCGCGCTGATCGTGCATCCGGCGCGCGTGGTGACGCATTCGCTGAGCAACGTGCTGATCGAGATCGATGGCGACGCCGCGCACGCCGAGGCGCACGTGCTGAACTTCACCCGCTTGAAGAAGGACGGCGAGAAGTTCGACACACTCACCATGTCGCGTTTCGTGGACCGCTTCGAGCGGCGCGGCGGCGAATGGCGCATCGCGGTGCACCGCGTCGCCTACGACTGGAACCACGAGATGCCGTTCACCGAGACCTGGGGGCGCGGCCTGGTGGCTCCCGCGCCAGAGAAGCTGGTGCGCGGCCGGCGCAAGCCCGACGATCTGCTCTACACCGCCCGACCACAGATATGAGCGCAGCGCCGGGCCGTTCCCAAGCAAGCTCGCACCGCAGCCCGCAGCCCGCAGGGCGAAGGTACTCCATGAGCGCCTTCAGCGAAGAAAAGGTGCTGTCCGTCCACCACTGGACGGACCGCCTGTTCACCTTCACCACCACGCGCGATGAGAGTCTGCGCTTCTCCAACGGCCACTTCACCATGCTGGGTCTGCGTGTGGACGGCAAGCCGCTGTTGCGCGCCTACAGCATCGTCAGCCCCAACCACGAGGTGTACCTGGAGTTCCTCAGCATCAAAGTGGAAGACGGACCGCTCACCTCGCGCCTGCAGCACGTGCAGGTGGGCGACACGGTCATCGTCGGCCGCAAGCCCACCGGCACGCTGTTGATCGACTACCTGCTGCCGGGCCGCCGCCTCTACCTCGTCGGCACGGGCACCGGCCTGGCGCCTTTCATGAGCATCATCCGCGACCCCGACACCTACGAGAAATACGAACAGGTGGTGCTGGTGCACGGCGTGCGCCAGGTGGATGAGCTCGCGTACCACGACCTGGTGACCGACCACCTGCCGCGGCACGAACTGCTGGGCGAGACGATCGCGAACCAGCTGCTGTACTACCCCACCGTCACGCGCGAGGTGTTCCGCAACCAGGGGCGCGTCACCGAGTTGATCGAGACGGACAAGCTCAGTGCCGACCTGGGGTTGCCGCCGCTCGATCCAGCCGAAGACCGCGTCATGCTGTGCGGCAGTCCGGGCCTGCTGGCGGACCTCAAGCACATCCTGGAGGGGCGGGGCTTTCGTGAGGGAAACACCAGCACGCCGGGTGACTTCGTCATCGAGCGCGCCTTCGCCGAGAAATGAACACCATGTCGCCATCCCATCTGGACACCTTCCACCGCTACATGGACGCGGTGCACCGGCGCGACGCCGACGCGCTGATCGCCGAGCTGCACGACGACGTCGAGTACCGCAACATGCCCTACGACCGCGTGATGCGCAAGCAGGACCGGCGCAAGTTCTTCGAGTGGTTCGGCAAGGGCATGAGCAACCACCACCTCACGGTGCTCAACCTGTTGTGCCAGGGCGATGTGCTGGTCTGCGAAGGCGTGGAGAGTTACGACAAGAACGGCCACCACGTGACGCTGCCGTACACCTCGGTGATCGAGTTCAAGGACGGCAAGATGTTTCGCCAGCGCGACTACTTCGACGCGCGCAGCATCGAGGTGCAGCTGGGATTGACGCCGCCACCAGAAACATCCCGGCGCGCGCCAGCCGCCTGACGAACTCCGTGATGCTCAGCGGGTGGTGGCGCCTTTTGCGCCGTCGCGCGCATGCGCCTGTTGCCGGCGCAACCAGGCCATGGAACGTCCGCCCAGCGGACGCTGCAAGACGTCCTGCGCCAGATCGATCGCCTGTAGCAGGCCGGGGAGCGACACGCCGGTGGAAAAGCCGCTGCGCTCGGCCAGCAGCACCAGGTCTTCGGTGGCGAGGTTGCCCGCCGCACCGGGTGCGAACGGGCAGCCGCCGATGCCGCCCACACTGGCGTCGAAGCGGCGGATGCCGGCCTCCAGCGCGGCCCAGGCGTTGGCGGCGCCCATGCCGCGCGTGTCGTGGAAATGCACCGCGAGCTGGTCGGCCGCCATGGCTTGGGTGAGCGCGTTCAGGCGCTCCTTGACCATGCCGGGAGAGGCGGCCCCGATGGTGTCGGCGATCACGACTTCGTGGGCGCCGGCCTCGGCCATGCGCCGCGACAGCGCGATGACACGCTCCAGCGGTGTCTCACCTTCGAAGGGGCAGTCGAACGCCACCGCCACGTAGGCGCGTGTGCGAAGGCCTAGCGCCAGCGCCGCTTGCAGGGTCTGCTCGCTCACCGCGGTGGCCTCGTCCAGGCCCATGTTGATGTTCTTGCGGTTCATGGTCTCGGTGGCCGAGAGCACCACCGCGATCTCGCGCGCTCCCGCGGCATGCGCGCGCTCGAGCCCCTTGAGATTGGGCACCAGCACGGAGCTGCGCAAGGCGCCAAACCGGTCGAGCACCTGCGGCAGCAGTTCGGCCGCATCGGCCATCTGGGGTACGGCCTTGGGCGAGACGAAGCTGGTGATCTCCACGCTGTTCACACCGGCGGCCACCAGGCGTTCCACCAGCGCAAGCTTCTGCGCCGTGGAAACCGGCACCGCCTGGTTCTGCAGACCGTCGCGGGGGGCGACGTCGGTGATGTGGATGCGCTCCATCATCCCACCGCGCCAGCGGCGCGCAGCGCGGCCACTTGTTGCGCGTCATAGCCCATCAGTTCGTGCAGCACGCGATCGGTATCGCGGCCCAGCGTGGGCGGCGCGGTCCACTCGCCTGGCTGGGCGGCCGAGAGCTTGATCGGATTTCCCGGCATCGGCAGCACCTCGCCGGTGTGCAGGGTGACGTCTTTCACCATCTCGCGCGCGCGCACCTGGGCGTCGGACAAGGCCTGCGCGAAGTTGTTGACGGGTGCACACGGAATGCGCGCTTCCTGCAGGCGGGCCACCCAATGCACCGTGGGCTGCTGGCGGAACTGCTCGGTGATCAAGGCGTCGATGCGCGCCTTGGCGGCGTAGCGCGCTGGCTGCTTTTTCAGGGCGGGGGCTTGCAGCTCGGGAATGCCACTGAAGGCGGCGAAGCGTTCGAAGAAGGCGTCGCCGATGCAGGCCACGATGACATGACCGTCAGAGGTGGGGTAGCAGTTGTAGGGCACGTGCACGAAGTGGCCATTGCCGATGCCTTCGGGCACGTGGCCCGACATGAGGTGCATCGTGGCCATGTAGTTGAGCATGGAGATCTGCACGTCCAGCATCGACACGTCCACATGCTGACCCAAGCCGGTGCGCTCGCGTTCGGCCAGGGCGGACAACACGCCGATGGCGCCGAAGAGTCCGCCGCCGAGGTCGCCAATGGGAATGCCGCTGCGCACGGGGCCGGTTTCGGGCGTGCCGGTGATGGACATGCCGCCGCCCATGGCCTGCACCACCTGGTCGAAAGCGGGCCGCTGCGTGTCGGGGCCTGTTTCGCCAAAACCCGTGACGCTGCAGGTGACGATGCGCGGGTTCACCGCCGCGAGCGTTGCATGGTCGATGCCCAGGCGCTGCGGCACGCCGACGCTGAAGTTGTCGAACACCACGTCGGCATGGCGCACCAGATCGAGAAAAACGGCGCGCCCGCCCTCGCTCTTGAGGTCGATGCAGACGCTGTGCTTGTTGCGATTGAGCGTGAGGAAATAGGCCCCCATGCCATGGCGCGAATAGTCCGGGTCGTGCTCCAGCAGGCGGCGCGTGCCTTCGCCCGAACCGGGAGGCTCCACTTTGATCGTGCGTGCGCCCAGGTCGGCCAGCAGCATGGTGCCGTAAGGCCCCGAGAGCATGTGGGTCAGGTCGAGGACGGTGATGTGTTCGAGTGCCATGGGTCGAAGGGTGTTCAGGAAAGAGAGGTCTGGACCTGGGCCAGGGTGCGCACATCGGCGTATTTCGCGTCCAGGTCGAACAGGTTGGCTTCGTGAGGCGCCGGTTGGCGGTCGCCGCAGGCATCGCCCACCACCACCGGCATGAAGCCGTGCTGGATGGCATCGACCGCGCTAGCGCGCACGCAGCCGCTGGTGCTCATGCCTGCGATCAACACGGCGTCGACGCCTTGTGCCCGCAGCAGGCTCGCCAGCGAGGTACCGAAGAAGGCGCTGGCGTATTGCTTGGTGACCACGGGTTCGTCGTCGCGCGGGGCCACCGCGGGCACGAAGGCGGCGAGCGGATGGCCTTCGCAGAACACGCGCAGGGCCGGGATCTTTCGGAAGAAGACGCCGCCGTCCAGACCGTCCGCGCGGTAGCTCACGCGCGTGTGGCACACCAGCATCCGTCGCGCGCGAGCCCAGGCCAGCAGGCGCGCGGCCTGCTCGGCCACCGCGGGGCAGTTGGCGAACAAGGGCGAATCCGGCATGAAGTAGGCCTGCGCGAAGTCGATCATCAACAACGCCTGGCGGCTGCCATATCCCACGGAGGCGCCGAAGGCGCTGGAAGTGGCCTCAGGCGTTGTCATGGAGCTTCTCCGCGAGCAGGGTCTGCTTGGCCGAGTGGATGTGGCTGCTCATCACGCTTTGCGCCCATGCGCTGTCCCGGGTCTGGAAGGCGTCGATGAGTTCGCGGTGATGGCCGAAGCTGCGCGCCAGCCGCTTGCTGGTGTACTGGCGGAAGGTCTGCTGCACGATGGGCACCTCGATCGCGCTGGCCAGCATGGACACCAGCCGTTCGTTGCGGCTGGCCTGGGCGACGATGCGGTGGAACTCGCGGTTGAGCCGACCGATGCGCGCAGTGTTCTCCGTGCCGATGTCGGGCCCGTTGCGTTCGATGTCGTCCTGGATGCGCACCAGCTCCGCCAGCTCTTCGGCGGTGATGCGTGTGGCGGCATATCCGGCGATTTCGCTTTCGATCAACACCCGAAGCTCGAAAATCTGGCGCATTTCTTCGGCCGACCACTCGCGTACCACGGTGCCGCTGTTGGGCTTGAAACGCGCGAAGCCATCGGCGACCAGTTGGCGCATGGCCTCGCGCACGGGAGTGCGAGAGGTGTTGAATTCGGCCGCGACCTGCTGCTCGGTGATGCGGCCTCCGGGCGGGTAGCGGCCATCGATGATCTTTTCCTTGATGGCGCCGTAGATACGCCCTGCAACGGTTTCCATGGTCATGCTCGCGGCTACTTTCAGTGTCGTTCCAGCAGAGCGCCGAAGCCGCTCACCCGATCGGTGATGCCGGACTCGCGCAGCGCGTGCCAATAGATGGCGGTGTTGATGGCGACCACCGGGCGTTTGAGCCAGATCTCCGCGCTGGCCGCCAGACGCGCCATCGCCAGGTTGGTGCCGACCTGCACGATACCGTCGATATCGTCGCCGTCCACTTCGATCAGGGCGTCGCGCAGCTCGGTCTCTGTCACGTGAGCGATCTTCACCGGGCTCTCGCACTTCAGGCCCTTGATGCGTCGGACCTCGAATCCCGATTCCTCGAAAAAACGCAGCACGTTGCGGTCACCCACGGGCTGGTAGGGCGTGATCACACCCAGGCGCCGCATTCCCAAGGCGGCGAACGCGGCGGCACAGGCTTCGGAGCCCATGGAAACCGGCAGCTTCGTGCGCTCTTCCAGGTGCTTTTTCAGATCGCGGCTGGCCTTGAGGCCATCCCAGAACGTTTCGGCGGAAATGCCCAGCACCAGGCGGTCGGGTTCGCAGGACATCACGGCGTCCACCGCTTCGTCCTGGGCATCGGCGATCAGGGTGATCAGGCGTTGGAAATCGGCGTCGCCGTTCAACGCGATGTTGGGAATGCGGATGCGGCTGATGTGGTTCGTGACGCCGACCGGGCGCATGGCATCGAACTCGGGTTGCACGCTGGTGTTGGTGGAGGGAATGAGGACGGCGAACTTCTGCCGCCAGCCGAGTGAGTCGCCCAAAGTGTTCTCCTGAGACGTCGGAAAATTTGGTCGAATTGTACACAATCAAGTTCCGTTTTGATGTGGTTCAAGGGAGTATGAAAAGCGATTTCAAAAAAATCGCCGTTGATTGTCGACAATTGAATGCATCGCTGTTACGCTGCGGGCTTCTGCAATCCGATGCACGACACCACGATGACCACGGCAACCGACCCCCGCTACATCGCGCCCACCGCGAGCTTTTTCACCACCCTGGCGGCCATCGCGCCCGAGCGCCTTGCCGCCGTCGAGGGCGTCAAGCCCAAGGGCGTCGTCGAAGTGCGACGCGCCATGGTGGGTGAGGACATCCTCATGCTCCACGTGCTGCGCGAGAAGGGCTTGATCGATCCGGTGCACCAGCACGACGACCACGAGACCGTGGCCTACCTGATCCGCGGCAAGCTCCGTCTGGTGATCGGGGGCGAGGAGTTCATCGCAGGCCCGGGCACCTCCTGGCGGCATCCCCGTGGTGTGCCGCACTTCAGCGAGGCGCTGGAGGACTGCGAGCAGCTCGAGATCAAATCGCCGGTCCGCAAGACCTGGGTGTCGCAGGATTGAGGAGCGCAAGCCATGGCCTCCACCGCACCCACCTGGACCACCGAAGGCGAGCACGGGCTGACGCAGGACAACCTGCGCCTGTTGCTGGACAACCGGATCGCGGTGATCCGCATCCCCGGATTTGCCACGCTCGCCGAGTGCAAGAGCTTCACCGAAGCCGCGCGCACCGGGAACATCAAGTACTACAGCGTGGCCAAGCGCATTGGCTACATCGGCATGGCGCAGTTCGAGTACCGCTGGGGACGGCAGAAGGAAGACTTCTTCGCCGCCGTTCCCCAGGCGGATCGCGATCTGGTCGACGTCGTGCAACGCTGCACGTTCGATCCCCTGCAGCGCCTGATCGACCGCTTGCAGGCGGTGTGGCCGAACCCGGTGCACGTGGCACGGGAAGATCTCGGTTCATACTACGCGGGCATCATCCGCTTCGCCGGCGAAGGGGTGGATCTGCATGTGGACTGGGCGCCGGTGAACTCGCCGCACTACGCCATCGGCCGCATCGACGGCCAGCTGGGCTGGAACTTCTTTGCCGAAGAATTGCAGTCCGGCGGTGAGACGACGGTGCACAACGCACCGTGGGACCCGGAGGTGGACGAGGAAGAAATTCCGCAGAGCTACGGACTCTCACGCGAACTGGTCGAAGGAGCGCCCAAGGCGGTGTACAAGGCCTCGGCCGGAGACGTGGTCATCTTCAACACCCGCAATCCGCACGAGATCGCGGGCGGCACGCCCCAGCCGGGCGGAAGCCGCATCTCCATCGGATCGTTTGTCGGGCGCATGCCTGATGGCGAACTGGTGCTCTGGTCGTGAGGCGCGCGCCATGATCGTCGAATCCCGCACCTACGTCTTGCATCCGGGTCAAGTGGCACGCTTCATGCAGCTCATGGCCGAGAGTGGCATCGAGATCGAGAAGCGCCATCTGGGCGGTCTTCTGGGTTTCTATTCCACCGAATTCGGATCGATCAACAAGGTGATGCACCTCTGGGCGTTCGAGTCGCACGACGAGCGAACGCGGCGGCGGCGAAACCTCTACGCGGACCCGCAATGGCAGGCCTTCGTGCCGACCGTGTTGCCACTCATCAGGGATATGCACAACGAAATCTTGGTTCCCGCGCCGTTTTCTCCGCCGATCGCACTGGCGGCGGACAACGCCAGCGACGGGATGGGCCCCACCTCAACGGACGTACGCACATGAAGCACCTCAAAACCCTTCTCCCGCTTGCCTTCGCCGCCACCTTGCTGCCCGGCGCAGCCATTGCCCAGCTCGCGCCGGGACCCAAAGTGGTGATCCAGGCCGTGACGCAGGCCACGCCCACGCTGCCGCAATACACCCGCGTGGACCAGCCAATCCTGCGCGATGGTTTGGCCAAAGCCTCCAACGGGCGCATCGAAGTGGTGCTCTCGACCTGGCCGGAGCGCAACGTGTCCGGCCCCGAAGTGCTGCGTCTGGTGCGATCGGGCCAGATCGACATCTCCACCTCGCCGCTCACGACGGTGTCGGGCGATGTGCCCATTCTCGATGGCATCGATCTGGCCGGCTTGAGCACCGACATCCACAAGGCGCGCCGCATCGCCGACGGCATGATGCCGCTGGCCAACAAGGAGCTGCAGCGCCTGGGTATCAAGCTGGTGGCAACCTTTCCGTTCACGGCTCAAATGTTCTATTGCCGCAAGCCGATCAACAGCCTGAACGACTTGAAGGGCCTGCGCATCCGCACCAACGGCCCGTCGACCTCCGATCTGCTCAAGGGCATTGGCGCGCAGCCGGTCTCGATAGCCTTCGGCGAGGTCTACACCGCGTTGGAACGCGGCACGCTGGACTGCAGCGTGTCTGGCGCGAGCGCGGGCAGCAGCGCCAACTGGGCCGAGGTCAGTTCGCACCTGTATTCTCTGCCGCTGTCGTGGTCGGTGGCCGGATACTTCGTCAACCTGGCCTGGTGGGAGAAGCTCGATCCGGGTGTTCGCGCGCTCATGGAAAAGACCTTTGCCGATGTGCAGAACGCGCAGTGGGCGCTCGGCCTGGAGGCCAACACCGATGGCATCGCCTGCAACGTGGGACGCAATGCCGACTGCAAGATCCACAAGCCGGTGCGCAAGCCGATGGTGGAGAACAAGCCGCAGGCCGAAGCCATCCAAACCGTTCACCAGCAACTCACCGAATCGGTGCTGCCGGGCTGGTTCAAGCGCTGCGGGGACAAGTGCCTGGCCGCTTACAAGGAAGTGATCGCGCCGGTGACCGGCATCCCCTACACACCGCGTTGAGCAAGCATGCTGCGTCTCATCACCTGGCTCAGCAGCCATGCGCTGACCGTCGCGGGGTTTGCCTATCTGGCGATCACGCTACTGATCTGTTTTGACGTCGTGGGTCGGCGCTTGCTCGGCTTCTCCACCGAATCCACCACCGAGCTCACCGGCTATCTCATGGCAGCCGCGATGAGTTGGGGTCTGGCCGGCACGCTCATCGAACGCGCCCATGTGCGCATCGATGTGCTGGTACAGAAGACACCCCTGTCGGTGCGTGTGTGGCTGCACGGCGTGGCGATTGCCGCGCTGCTGATTTTCGGCGCGTTCATGGCCTGGGGCGCGCTGCTCCTGGTGAAAGACACCTACGAGATCGGCGCGACCGATCTGTCGATCTGGCATATCCCCTTGGCCATTCCTCAGGGTGTCTGGGCTGCGGGCTTCGCGTTGTTGCTGCTCGGGGTGCTGGCGCTCATCGCGCGCGCCGCTTCGCTCATGTGCAATCGCGATTACGACGGTATCGACCGACTGCTCGTGGCGCGCAGCTACGTGGACGAAGCCACGGAAACGTTGGAAGCGGTCGGGCAGGGCCGTGGTGTGGACAACAAGGGTTTGTAAATGCTGGCCATTGGATTCATTGTCATCGTGGGCCTGGTGGTGGGCATCGCGTCTCTTTTTGGTGCTGCGCCCAATGCCGGTGCCGCCGCCAGCGCGGCCACCGCGGTCCCCTGGTGGGCGCTGGGGGCGGTGCTCGCGGCTTTCGTGGTGTTTTTCGGGGGTGGCGTGTACGTGGGCGCCGCACTCGGTCTGTTGGGCCTGCTGGCAGGCTTTGGCCTGTCAGACCGGCCGTTCTGGAATTCCATCGGCGACATGCTGTGGGCGCCGTCGAACAATTTCGTGCTGGTCTCGGTGCCCCTGTTTCTGCTGATGGGTGAGGTGATGTTGCGTGCGGGCATCTCCGAGAAGCTCTACCGCACGCTCAACATTTGGATGGGACGCATGCCGGGCGGCATGCTGCACACCAATATTGCATCCTGCAGCGTGTTCTCGGCCATCGCCGGATCGAGCGTGGCCACGGCGGCGACCATGGGCTCCGTGGCCCTGCCGTACTTCGAGAAGAGCCGCTACTCACCCAAGATGGTGCTGGGATCCCTGGCCGCCGGCGGCGCCCTGGGCAACCTCATTCCGCCCGGCATCACCTTCATCATCTATGGCCTGATCACCGAGACCTCCGTGGGCGATCTCTACCTGGCGGCGGTGGGGCCGAGCCTGCTCGTGATCCTGTTGTTCACGGCGGTGATCCTGATCCACAGCCGGAACAAAAGCTACGAAGACACGGACGAGAAGCAGCGCGTCGACTGGCGGCACCGCATCGCGTCGCTGGCGGATCTGTTGCCCACCGTCATCCTGATCGCGCTGGTGCTCGGCTCGATCTACGCCGGCTGGGCCACGCCCACCGAATCGGCGGCCCTGGGCGTGGCGGGCGCGGTTGTCATCTCACTGGTCGACCGCAAGCTCAAGTGGTCGATGATGATGGACTCGATGCGCGCCACGGCGCGCACGACCTCCATGATCGCGCTCATCCTCTACGGTGCGTATTTCCTGAACTACATCCTGTCCTCGCTCGGCGTGCCGCAGATGCTCGCAAAGTTCCTCACCGAACTGCCGCTGCCAGGATGGGGCGTCATGCTGATCATCATCTGCTTCTACCTGGCCATGGGCACGTTCATGGAAGGCATGGCGATGGTGATCACCACCATCCCGCTGATCTTTCCCGTGGTGGTGGCGCTGGGCTACGACCCGATCTGGTTCGGTGTCGTGATCACCATGTTGGTGGAGATCGCGATGATCAGCCCACCCGACGGCACGGTGCTCTACGTGCTGCAAGGCATGCGACGACAAGCCGGGCCCATCACCGACGTGTTTTCGGGTGTGATGCCGTTCATGCTGGTCTACATTCTGGCGGTGTGCCTGCTGCTGGTGTTCCCGGACATCGCGATGTGGCTGGTGACGGCGAACCGGTGAGCGGGGGCTTCGGCGAAAATCTGTCTCGCGCCGGGGGTGAAACATTTGCGAACACCCTTTCGACCCCGGTGCGGGCAGACTTGCTGCTGATCCGTTTTCCAGGAAGCCCATGAAACCCATTTCCCTCGTTCTTTCGCTGAGCGCTGCGGCCCTCGTGTGCACCGCTGCCGTGGCACAGACCACCACACCCAAGCCTGCCGCCGCCAAGTCCGCTGCGAAAACGCAGACCACCAAGCGCGCGCCCCTGGCGCGCTCCGCCGCCAAGGCCGTGGAAGAGGTGACGCCGATCGAGGAGGACAGCAATGTCTCTCTCTCAGAGGCCGATCTGGCGGTTGCGCAACGCGTGTACCTGGGTGCGATTCCGTGCGAGCTCGGTGCTTCCGTGAAGATCGAGCCCGCCAAGCGCCAAGGGTTCTTCATCGTCCGCGTGAAGAACCAGCGCGGCGGCTACTACATGCACCCGGTGGAAAGCCGCACCGGCGCCATCCGCCTGGAAGACCCCAAGCGCGGTGCCATGTGGCTGCAGCTGGGCAACAAGTCCATGCTCATGAGCCAGAAGCTGGGCGCGCGCCTGGCCGACGAATGCATGAGCCCCGAGCAGCTCACGATGGCCGACGAGATGAAGCGCAACCCGCCCAAGAGCTTGCTGGAGCCCTTGGATCCTTCGTCCACGCCGCCAATCAAGAACTGACGTCTCTCAGGCCGTGGCCCAGGGCATGGGCGCTTCGTTCAGGCCCCAGTAGAAGCTCTTCTGGCTGGTGTATTCGAGGATGCCCAGGCGGCCCTTCTCCTGGCCGTAGCCGCTCATCTTCACGCCGGTGAAGGGCGTGCTGATGGAGAAGACCTTGTAGGTGTTGATCCAGACCGTGCCGGTCTGCAGCGCGCGCCCGATGCGCCAGGCGCTCTTGAAGTCGCGCGTCCAGATGCCCGAGGCCAGGCCGAACATGTTGTCGTTGCACTGCGCGATCAGGTCGGCCTCGTCCTTCCAGGGCAGCAGCGCGAGCACCGGGCCGAAGATCTCTTCCTGGCACATGCGCGCGCTGTTGGGCAGGCCTTCGAAGATGGTGGGCAGGTAGTAGCTGCCGCCGTCGTAGAAGCCGCCGCTGGGACGCTCGCCACCGCAGAGCACGGTGCCGCCTTCGTCGCGGCCCAGTTGCACGTACTTCTCCACCGAGGCGCGGTGGCCCAGGTTGACCAGCGGGCCCATCTGCGTCTCTTCCTTCGACGGGTCGCCCACGCGCAGGCGTTTGACGCCTTCGAGCAGGCGCGCCTTGAACTCGTTGTAGACGCTCTCGTGCACGAAGGCGCGCGAGCCGGCGATGCAGGACTCGCCCGAGGAGCTGAAGATGCCGTAGAGCACACCGGCCACGGCGTGGTCCAGGTCGGCATCGGGCATGACGATGATGGGCGACTTGCCGCCGAGCTCCAGCGAGGTCGGCATCAACTTCTCGGCCGCCAGGCGCTGGATGCCCATGCCCACGGTGGTGCCACCGGTGAAGGCGATGCGCTTGATGAGGGGATGCTTGACCAGCGCATCGCCGACGATGCTGCCCTTGCCCGGCAGCACGCTGATGATGCCGTCGGGCACGCCGGCCTGCTGCGCGATTTTGGCGAGTTCAAGCGCCATGCGCGGCGTGATCTCGGCGGGCTTGAAGACCATGGCGCAGCCGGCGGCAAGCGCCGGGGCGAGCTTCTGCGCTTCGCTGGCGATGGGGCTGTTCCAGGGCGTGATGGCGCCGACCACGCCCAGCGGCTCGTTCACGCTCATGCTGAGGAAGTCGCCGCGCGAGGGGGTGATGGTGTCTTCCCAGGTTTCGGCGGCGGCGCCGAAGAACTGGAAGGTGCCGGCAGCGCTGGCGACCAGGGCGCGGCATTCCTTGATGGGCTTGCCGTTGTCCAGGCGTTGCAGCTGGGCGAGGTCTTCGCTGCGCTCGCGGATGCCGCCCGCGATGCGGTAGAGGATGGCGGCGCGCTCGTGGTGCTTGAGCTTGGCCCAGGCGGGTTGCTGGCGCGCGCGCTCGGCCGCGTGCACAGCCTCGTCCACATCGGCGGCGGTGGCCGCGTGCAGGCGGGCCACGGCGCTGCCGTCGTGCGGGTATTCGGTGGTGTATTCGGGGCCGCTGGCGTCGCGCCATTGGCCGGCGATGAAGGCTTTGAGAGGTTCGGTCATGGCTTAGAAGCTTTCTGAATAGAGGGCCAGCGCATCGCTTTCTTGCACGTCGCGCAGGTTGTTGTCGAGCAGGCGGCGCACGTCCATGGCCGCCTGCGCCAAGGTCGGCACCTCGGGCGCGGCAATGCCCACGTCGCGCAGGCGTTGCGGGATCGGGGCTTGCGACACGTGTTGTGCCATCAGGGTGATGAAGGCGTCGGCCGCGACGGCCTCGCCCTTGCCCAGCCATGCCGGGTCCAGGGCGCGGGCCAGTTCCGCGTACAGGTGGCCGGCCACCGGCAGGTTGAAGCGCAGCACCGGCACCATCACCAGGGCATTGGCCAGCCCATGGGGCACATGGAAGTGGCTTCCCAAGGGGTGGGCGAGTGCGTGGATGGCCGCGACCGGTGCGTTCGCGAACGCCATGCCGGCCAGGGCGGAGCCCAGCAGCATGCCTTCGCGGGCGTCGAGGTCGTCGCCGTGCTGCACCGCGCGGCCCAGGTGGGTGTGCAGCAACTGCAGCGCGCGCACCGCGAGCGCGTCGGACACCGGGTTCTTCAAGTGCCGCGTGGTGTAGGCCTCGATGGCGTGCACCATGGCGTCGATGCCGGTCATGGCCGTGGGCGCGGGCGGCAGGCCCAGGGTCAGGGTGGCGTCGAGCACGGCCACGTCGGGCAGCAGCAGCGGACTGATCACGCCGCGCTTCTGGTGGTCCGGCGTGGACACCACCGACGTCGGCGTGGCTTCCGAGCCCGTGCCCGCCGTGGTGGGAACTTGCACCAGCGGCAAACGCGGTCCTCGCGCCCGGTTGGGGCCGTAGATGTCGGGCAGCGCCTGCGGGGTGGCGGCCAGCAGGGCCACGAGTTTGGCCGTGTCCAGCGAACTGCCGCCGCCCAGGCCGATGACGCCGTCCGCGCCCGCGTCACGCGCCGCTTGCACGGCGGCCAGCACCACGTGCTCGGGTGGGTCGGCTTCGACCTGGTCGTACACCGTCACGCGCAGGCCCGCGGCGCGCAACGCGTCCACCGGCGCACCGACCACGCCGGCGCGCACCAGGCCCGGGTCGGTCACGACGAAGGCATGCATGCACGCCCTGGCCTGCAACCACGGGGCAAGCGCCAGGGCCGCGCCGCGCTGGCAGACGAGGCGGGGTGGGGAGTCGAACTGGAATCGGAGCATGGCGCGGCAAAAAGGAGCGCAGCCCACGCGCGAGGAAGCCCCTCGCAGGCGGGCTGCGATGTGAAGGAAGGAGGGGGGGAGAAGGACAGATCACCGAGGGCTGCTGCCCTCGGTGCGAGCGGGCAAGAGGCCGCTCAGTTGACGCTGATCTTGGTGCGGGTGATCAGCTCGCCAAAGGTCTTGAAGTCGCGCTGCAGCACCGAGCCGAGTTCGGCCGGCGTGGTACTCACGCTCTCGAAGCCCATGGCCTGCACGCGCTCGACGGACTCGGGCTTCTTCAGGCTCTTGTTGATCTCGGCATTGAGGCGGTTCACCACGGCCGCTGGCGTGCCGGCGGGCGCGAACACGCCGTGCCAGCCGCTCACCTTCTCCAGCTCGGGCAGGCCGAGTTCGCGGAAGGTGGGCACGTCCGGCAGGGCGGCGGCGCGCTTGGGTCCGATGACCGCGAGCGCCTTGAGCTTGCCGTTCTTCACGTGGATGGCGCTGCCGGAGTCGAAGGTGAAGTCGACCACGCCGGCCAGCAGATCCTGGATCGAGGGTGCCAGGCCCTTGTAGGGCACGTGGGTGGCCGTGGTGTTGGTCTCCAGGTTGAGCAGCGCGCCGGCCACGTGCGGGAACGAGCCGTTGCCGGTGGAGGAGAAGTTCAGCTTGCCGGGCGCTGCCTTCATGGCGGCAACCAGGCCCTTGACGTCGCTCACGCCGACCTTGGGGTGGGCAATCAAGGCCATGTTGAGGCCGGCGGTCATGGCCACGGGCGCGAAGTCCTTCACCGGGTCGAAGGGCACCTTGTCCATCACGTAGGGGCCGAGCGTGAGCGTGCTGGAGGCCAGCATGAGCAGCGTGTGGCCGTCGGCGGGCGAGCGGCGCACGAAGTCGGCGGCGATGTTGCCGTTGGCGCCGGCGCGGTTGTCGATCACCACCGGCTGGCCCAGGGCTTCGCCCATGTCCTTGGCGACCATGCGCGCGATGGCGTCGATGGTGCCGCCGGCGGGCACCGACACCACGATGGTGATGGGCTTGTTGGGGAAGGCTTGTGCGAAAGCGCCGGTGGCGCAGGCGGACAAGGCGAGGGCGGGAATCAAATGGCGGATCACGGAAGGCTTTCTCGTTCGTTGGAAGGGTGTGGCACGTCGCTTGGCACAACTGCCCGTGACGGCGTGATGACAGGAAATTCTAGGGAGCACCGTGTTTCGACGTGGGTTTTCTTGTTAACCTGCGGTTGACGGTTTTTGCCGTCGGATTCCTCTTCGACTTGCAAGCGCCATGCCCGATTCCTCTTTGCTCAACGGCCGCCATTTCCAGATCTTCACCGCCGTCATGCGCAGCCGCGGGCTGGCCGAGGCGGCGCTCAAGCTGGGCATTTCCAAGGCAGCCGTGAGCAAAACGCTGGTCCTGATGGAACGCGAGACCGGTGTGGCGCTGTTCGCGCGCGAGCACGGCCGGCTGGTGCCCACCGCCGCCGCGCGCCGTTTGCTGCCGCGCGCCGAGCAGGCGGCCAACCACCTCGCGTGGGCCCTGGAAGAAGCCACCGCGCTCGCGCAGGCCTCCACGCCCACCGTGACCGTGGCGGCCCACGCGCCGCCCCTGATGGCGCTGTTGCCCAAGGCGATCCAGCGTTTCCAGGTGTCGCATCCGCATGTCAACGTGCGCGTGCAGGTGGTGGGGCCGCCGGAGGTGCTCAAGCAGGTGGCGCACCACGAGGTGGACCTGGGCGTGACCAACCCGCCCGCACCCAACACCATCAGCTATGTGCAGATGTGCGAGCGGCGCACCATCTCCGAAGACCTGATGGTGGCCGTGATGCACCGGCGCCATCCGCTGGTGGCCCGCAGCACCGTGCGGCCCGAGGACCTGGTGGGCCTGGACGTGATCGCGCTGCCCGAAGAGTCGCCGACGTCCTTGTTGCTGCGCGCGACCTTGCAGGAAGCCGGCGTGCAGCCGGACAAGGGCATCGTGGCCAGCACGTCCATGGGCGTGTGCGCGCTGGTGCAGCAGAACGTGGGCATCGGCCTGATCAACCCGATGCTGCTGTCCACGGGCATCTTTCCAGACATCGTCTCGCGCCCGTTCCGGCCTCGTGTGGAACTCTGGACCGAGATCTACCGCTCGGCCATCCGCCCCTTGAGCGAAGAGGCGCAGGTGCTGGCCCGGTACATCGAGGAGGTGGCGCTGGCCTTGCCGGGTGCGGGTGCGTTGGGCAAGGGCCGCGCGAAATCGCGTGCGGTGAAGTGAATCAGGTCGAGCGCGCGTCCAGCCAGCGCACTTTCGCCAGGCCCGTGGACAGCGCCGTGCCACACACGATCACCACGCCGCAGCCGATCATCCAGGGCGTGATGGCCTCGCCCAACAACACCACGCCGTAGAACAAGGCGAACACCGGCACCAGGAACGTGACCGCCAGCGCGCGGCTCGGGCCGGCCTTGGCGATGATGTGGAAGAACAGGATGTAGGCGATGGCGGTGCACAGCAGGCCCACGGCCACCAGCGCGCCCCAGGCCGTGGCGCTGATCGCCTGGCTCGGCCACAGCCACGCGGTGGGGATGGCCAGGCCGAGCGCCGCGCCGATCTGGCTGCCGGTGGCGGTGGCCAGGGGGTTCACACCCGTGAGGTAGCGTTTGGTGAAGCTGGCGGCATAGCCGTAGCTCAGCGTGGCGAGCACGCAGGCGCCCATGGCCAGCAGCGTGATGGCGCTGTCGCCTTGCCCGGCCACGCCGGTGGCGCTGAAGCCCGACTTGCCCATGACCAGCAGCGTGACACCCGCGAAACCCACCGCCAGCCCGAGCATGCGCGAGCGGGTGGGCCGGTCCTTGAGCCAGAGCCAGGCCACCAGCGCGCCCGACAGGGGCACGGTGGCGTTGAGGATGGAGCTCAAGCCCGTGGTGATGTGCAGCACCGCGAAGGCGTACAAGGCGAAGGGCAGGCCCGAGTTGAACAAGCCCATGTAGAGGATGCGCCCGGCGTGCTGGCGGAAGTCGGCCCACACCCCCTTGACCAGGAACACCGGCAGCAGGAACAGCGCCGCCAGCGCCACGCGCATGCCCGCCGTGGGCACCGCGCCCAGCTCGGCCGCTCCCAGCCGCGTGAACAGGAACGACGCACCCCACAGGGCGGCCAGCAACAGGAATTCCAGGGCGAGGAGGGGGCTCATGCGTCAAATTGTGCACGCGCTCCCGGGCCAGGCCTGGGGCGCATTGATGCCGGATCGGCGGGACATTGATGAGGGCCGCGACTCAATGCGCTTCAAGCGTGCGCGCGCCTTCGAGCGACAGCAGTGCGGTCTTGCGCTCCAGCCCGCCCGCGTAGCCGGTGAGCGAACCGTTGGCGCCCAGCACGCGGTGGCAGGGCACGACGATGCTCATCGGGTTGCGCCCCACAGCCGCGCCGAGCGCGCGCACCGCCGCTGGCTTGCCGATGGCCGCGCTCAGGCTGCCGTAGCTGGTGGTATCGCCCGGTGCGATGCGCAGCAGCGCCTGCCACACCTGCTGCTGGAAGGGCGTGCCACCTTGCAGGTCCAGCGGCAGCTCGAACTGCGTGCGCCGGCCGTCAAAGTATTGGGCGAGTTGCTCGATGGCCTGCAGCAGCACCGGATGCGCCGGATCGCGCCGCCACCCCGAGGTGTCGGGCCCGTGGCGCTGGCCGTCGAACCAGACGCCGCTCAGGCCGCGCGGCGTGGCCGCGAGGACCATGGCGCCCAGCGGGCCTTGCCAGGTGGTGAAGACGGTGAGGGGATCGTGTTTCATGCTTGAACTCCAGAAGATACTTGCCCTGCCGCCCAGGCGCGCACCACAGCGTAGCTGCGCCAGGGCTTCCAGGCCAATGAGAGGGCTTCGGCCTCGCGGGCCGGTTGTTTCAGGCCTTGCACGCCCATCGCCTTGTGCAGGGCCACGTCGCCGGCGGGGAACGCATCGGGCCAGCGCAGCGCGCGCATGGCGATGTACTGCGCGGTCCAGTCGCCGATGCCGGGCATGGCCTTGAGCGCGGCCAGCGTGGCCGGCACGTCGGCGCTGCCGTTGAGCACCAGGCCTTGTTCGGCCACGCCCCGCGCCAGCGCCACGATGGCCGCCTGGCGTTGCTTGACGATGCCCAACTGGCCCAGCGCATCGCCTTCGGCCTGCGCCAGCGCGGCGGGCGTGGGAAAGAGGCGTGTGAGCGGGGCGAAGGGTGTGTCTATCGGTTCGCCAAAGCGGTTCACCAGGCGCTGCGCCAGCGTGCGCGCGGCGGCCACGGTGATCTGCTGGCCGAGCACGGCGCGCACGGCCAGCTCGAAACCGTCGAGCGCGCCGGGCACGCGCAGGCCGTCGCCGTGCGGGAACGCGCTGTGCAGCACGGCGTTGATGGCGCCCGGGTCGGCATCCAGGTCGAGCGCGGCGCGCAGCCGGTGGATCACCTGGGGCAGTACCTCGCGCAGCGAGTCGCTCACGCGCAGCACGAGCTGGTGGCGCTCTTCGTCGAACGTGGCCAGCAGCCAGCCTGTGTGGGTGCGGCCGGCCATGTCCATGCGCAGGGTCTGGCCCAGGCGCAAGGTGCCGTCCAGAAAGGCCACGCTCTCGATCATGCGTTGGCGGAAGAAGGCGAGGGTGGCCGCCACGTCGTAGGGCGGCCGGTAGCCCAGGCGCACCGGGGTGCCGGCGTCGGTTTCCACGCGGACGCTTTCGCGCCGAAGCTGCGTCGGGTTCAGGCGGTAGTGCTCCAGAAACGCGGCGTTGAACCGGCGCACGCTGGCAAACCCGCTGGCCAGCGCGATCTGGGTGATGGGCAGGCCGGTGTCGGCCAGCAACTGCTTGGCGGTGAGCAGCTTGCGCGTGAGCAGGTATTGCAGCGGCGAGACGCCCAGGCGTTCCTCGAACACGCGGCGCAGGTGGCGGTCGCTCACGCCCAGGCGGGCGGCGAGGCGTTCGCTCACTGGAGCAGCGTCGTCGTCCTGCCAGTGCTGCGGGTCGTCCAGCCAGCGCGTGGCCTGCTGGGCCAGGATGGCGGAGGCGTCCTCGGTGGACCAGTGCCGCTCCAGCGGCGCGAGTTCGGGGCGGCAGCGCAGGCAGGGGCGAAAACCCGCATGTTCGGCCTGTGCCGCGTGCTCGAAGAAGCGGCAGTTCTCGCGCCGGGGCGTGCGCACGCGGCAGACCGGCCGGCAATAAATGCCGGTGGAGGTGACGGCGGTGAAGAAGCGGCCGTCGAAGCGTGCGTCGTGCGCGCACAGCGCGCGGTAGCAGGCGTCGTCGTCGATGCGGTGGGTCAGGCTCATGGATTGCCATGGTAGGCCCGGGATCGCGCTTTGACTGGCCGTTTTCGGACATGTCCTTCAAGGCGGGTGAATACCCCCTCCTACAATGCCTTTTTTGCCCGACTTTAGGAATTCCATGCAAGTTGCAGCCTCCATCTTCAAGGCCTACGACATCCGGGGCATCACGCCCACCGCCCTCAACGAAGGGGTGGCCGAGGCCCTGGGGCTGGCGTTCGGCACCCAGGCCATGAAGCTCGGTGAAAAAACCGTTGCCGTGGGGCGCGATGGCCGCCTGAGCGGCCCGGGCCTCTCGGCGGCGCTGATCCGGGGCCTGGTGGCCGCCGGGGTGGATGTGATCGACATCGGCCTGGCTACCACGCCCATGCTGTACTTCGCAGCGGCAACCTTGTGCCACAGTGGTATCCAGGTCACCGGCAGCCACAACCCGCGCGACTACAACGGTTTCAAGATGGTGCTGGCCGGCCGCGCGATCTATGGCGAAGACATCCAGGCCCTGCGCAAGACCATGGAAGCCGAATCGCATGTGCGCGCCGAGGGCGGGCGTGTGCGCCTGGTCAACGTGTCGGCCGCGTACCGCGACCGCATCGTCTCCGACGTGAAGCTCGCGCGCCCCATGAAGCTGGTGGTGGATTGCGGCAACGGCGTGGCCGGCGCGTCCGCCCCGGGCATCTTCCGCGCGCTGGGCTGCGAGGTGATCGAGCTCTACAGCGAAGTCGATGGCAACTTCCCCAACCACCACCCGGACCCGAGCAAGCCCGAGAACCTGCAGGACGTGATCCGCACGCTGCGCGAGACCGACGCCGAGCTCGGCCTGGCCTTCGACGGCGACGGCGACCGCCTGGGCATCGTCACCAAGGACGGCCAGACCATCTACCCCGACCGGCAGATGATCCTGTTCTCGCAGGACGTGCTCTCGCGCGTGCCCGGTGGCGACATCGTGTTCGACGTGAAGTGCTCACAGCGCCTGGCGCCTGCGATCGAAGCGGCCGGCGGCGTGGCCCACATCTACAAGACCGGCCACTCGCTGATCAAGGCGCGCATGAAGGAGCTGAACAGCCCGCTCGGTGGCGAGATGAGCGGCCACATCTTCTTCAAGGAGCGCTGGTTCGGTTTCGACGACGGCACCTACGCGGGCGCGCGCCTGCTGGAAATCTTGAGCCGCAGCCCCGATGCCAGCGCCGTGCTCAACGCGCTGCCCACCAGCCACAGCACGCCCGAGCTCAACGTGGCCTGCGCCGAAGGCGAGCCGCATGCGGCCGTGGAAAAACTCGTGGCCCTGGCGAAGGTGGACGCGCCGGCCCGGCTGTCCACCATCGATGGCGTGCGCATCGACTGGCCCGACGGCTTCGGCCTCATCCGCGCATCGAACACCACGCCGGTTCTGGTGCTGCGCTTCGAAGGCCACACGCCTGAAGCCTTGCACCGCATCGAGGCGGTCATGCTGGATCTCCTGAAGCAGGTGAAGCCCGACGCGGTCCTTGGCGCGAGCGCGCACTGAACATGAGCAACGACGCCGACCTGCTGAAACAGGTCACGGTGGTGCTGGTCACCTTCCACAGCGCGCACTGTCTGCCCGCGCTCGACAACCTGCTTGCGCACTGCCCGCACGTGGTGATCTCCGACAACGGCAGCACCGACGGCACGCCAGGGCAGGCGCGCGCGAGCTGGCCGCAGGCGACGGTGCTGGAGCACGGGCGCAACCTGGGCTTTGGTGCGGCCAACAACCGCGCCATCGCCGTGGCCAAGACGCCGTTCGTGTTCCTCGTGAACCCCGATTGCGAGGTCACGCCCGATGGCCTGCGCGAGCTGGTGCGCGCGGCCCAGGCCATGCCCGATGCCGCCATCGTCGCACCGCAACTGGAAGGCACACCGGGCAAGCCCGATGTGAACTACCGTTGGCCGAGCACCGCCTGGGCCTCGCGCGGACCCGGGGCCGATGGGCCAGCCTGCGTGGGCTTCGTGGTCGGCGCGGCCATGCTGTTTCGCCTGTCGCGTTTCGAAGGCATCGGCTTCTTCGACGAGCGCTTCTTCCTCTACTACGAGGACGACGACCTGTGCCTGCGCCTGTTCCAGAACGGCCGGCCCATCGTGGTGTGGCCGGGCGTGGCGGCGGTGCACCGCGCGCGCGGCTCGGTCAAGGGCAAGACGCCGTGGAAGAGCGAGTACCTGCGCGGCTACCACCACGCGCAGTCCAAGCTGATCTACACCGCCAAGCACCGCTCGCATGAGCAGGCACGGCGCCAGCGCTGGTCGGTGTTGCTGGGCACCACCGTAGCCCTGCCGCTGCGCGCGATCGCGTGGTCGCCGCGCCTGCTAGCGCGCATGGCCGGGCGCTGGATGGGGTTGGTCCAGTGGCGGCAGCGCGACTGATCGGCGCTTTTCTCTGAATGGCTTTCGAACCACCCATGCCCACTTCCTACAAGGTCTACGACTGCTTCACCTTCGACGGCGAGGACTGCCTGGACTTGCGGTTGCGCACCCATTGGGACCGCGTGGACCACTTCGTCATCGTCGAGGCCGAACTGACCTTCGCGGGCACGCCCAAGGCGCTGCAGTTCGATCCCGGGCAATACGCCTGGGCCCGTTCGAAGATCCGCTACATCAGCTTGTCGGCGGCCGAGTTCGCGGACTGCAAGACCGCGTGGGACCGCGAGCGCTTCCAGCGCAATGCCTTGCGCCGTGGCTACGCCGACGCGGCGGCGCACGACGTGGTCATCATCGCCGACGTTGACGAGATCGTCCGCCCGGAGAAGATCGGCGCGGTCGCGCCCGGCAGCGTGCACGTGTTCGAGATGCTGATGCTCTACTTCTACTGCGACTACCTGATGGTCTCCGAGCCGTTCTGGTGCAAGGCCGTGGCGGTCAGCGGCGCCTATGCGCTGGCGCATGAGGCCGAAGACATCCGCAACAGCGGCGAGCTGCGCGACGCCGCTGCCGAAGTCGTCGACGTGCCGGACGCCGGCTGGCACTTCAGCTACCTCGGCGGCATGGAGATGATCGAGCGCAAGCTCGAGCGCTTCTCGCACCAGAACCTGAACAAGCCCAAGTACAAGGACCGCGAGAAGAACCTGGCCCGCATCTACGCGGGCAAGGACATCTACCGCCGGGCCAAGCGCTGGGGCCGGGTGCACATGGGCGACTTCGGCAATGCCGTGGTGGCGCAGTGGTTCGCGCAGCGGCCCGAGCTGTTTTCACCGGCCGCGATCCGACCGGTGGACGATGTGGCGGTGGTGTTGGCCGAACGCCGACGCCGCGGCAAGGCGTCGGGTTGGGAGAAGCTCAAGCTGCGCTTGTGGAACGCATGGTGAAGAGGATCAACCTTCTTCCTTGAATGCCTCCTCGCGGCGCTGCTTCACGCTGGGCAGCAGCACGATCAGCGCGAGTAACACCGCACCGGCCAGCAGCGTGGCCGAGATCGGGCGGGTGACGAACACGCTCCAGTCCCCGCGTGAAATGAGCAGCGCGCGGCGCAAATACTCTTCCATCATCGGACCCAGGATCAGGCCGAGCAGCAAGGGCGCGGGCTCGCACTCCAGCTTGTGGAAGATGTAGCCGACGATGCCGAACCAGCCCAGCATCCACACGTCGAAGGTGTTGTTGTTGGTGGAGTAGACGCCGATGGCGCAGAACACCACGATGGCGGGGAACAGCCAGCGATAAGGCACGGTCAGCAGCTTGACCCAGACCCCGATCAGCGGCAGGTTCAGGATGATCAGCATCGCGTTGCCGATCCACATCGAGGCGATCAGGCCCCAGAACAGTTCGGGGTTGCTGGTCATCACCTGCGGACCCGGCTGGATGTTGTGGATCGTCATCGCGCCCACCATCAGCGCCATCACCGCATTGCCGGGAATACCGAGCGTGAGCAGGGGAATGAACGAGGTCTGCGCGCCCGCGTTGTTGGCCGATTCGGGGCCTGCCACGCCACGGATGTTGCCTTGTCCGAACGGCACCTCGTCCGGGCGGCTCTTGATCTTTTTCTCCAGCGTGTATGACGCGAAGGAAGACAGCAGCGAGCCGCCACCAGGAAGAATGCCCAGCGCGGAGCCCAGCGCGGTGCCGCGCAGGATGGCCGGCACCATGTCGCGGAAGTCGCGCGCGGTCGGGAACAGACCCTTGACCTTGGCCGTGAAGACCTGGCGGTGCTCTTCCGGTTTGGCCAGGTTGGCGATGATCTCGCCGTAGCCGAAGATGCCCATGGCGATGGCGACCAGGGCGATGCCGTCGGTGAGCTCGGGAATGTCGAAGGAGAAGCGGGCCACGCCCGAGTTCACGTCGGTGCCGACCAGGCCCAGCAGCAGGCCGGTGATGATCATGCAGATCGCCTTGAGCAGGGAGCCGGAGGCGAGCACGACCGCACCGATCAGGCCGAGCACCATCAGCGCGAAGTACTCGGTCGGGCCGAACTTCAGGGCGAGCTCGGTGAGCGGCGGGGCGAATGCGGCCAGCACAAGCGTGGCCACGCTGCCGGCAAAGAAGGAGCCGATGCCCGCCGCTGCCAGCGCCGGACCGGCGCGGCCCTTCTTGGCCATCTGGTGGCCATCGATGACGGTGACCACCGCCGACGACTCGCCCGGCAGGTTGACCAGGATCGCGGTCGTGGATCCGCCGTATTGCGAGCCGTAGTAGATGCCGGCCAGCATGATCAAGGCCGCCACCGGTGGCAGCGCGTACGTGGTGGGCAAAAGCATGGCGATGGTCGCCAGCGGGCCGATGCCGGGCAACACGCCGATGAGCGTTCCCAGCAGGCAGCCGATGAGCGCGTACAGCACGTTCTGCAGCGTGAAGGCGGCACCAAAACCCAGCGCGAGGTGGTCAAGCAATTCCATGGTGGTTCAACCTGCGAGGAAATGGGGCCACACTTGGAACTGAAGGTTCAGCCCAAGCACGAAAACGAGATAGCTGCCCACGGCCAGAACCGCGGCCAGCACCAGGGCGGCGCGCCAGCGGAATTCGCTGGCCGCCATGCTGGCGATGACCACCGCCACGACGATGGCGCCGATGAGCCCCACGGCCGGCACGCCCAGGGTTTGAATGCCGCCGAGCAGGATGCCGAAGAGCAGATTCGCGCCGATGATGAGCAGCACGGGTTTCCAGGCTATGCGGCCGATGGGCGCGCCGTCCTCCCGCCCTTTGATCAGCGAGAAGAAGACCACGCCTGCGCCCAGTACGCACAGAAGAATGCCCAGCATCAAGGGGAAGTAGGCGGGGCCCATACGGGCGGCGCTGCCGATGGTGTAGTTGGTCGCGCCGATGGCAAAGCTGGCACCGATCAACATGAACATCAGGCCGGAGGCAAAGTCTTTGCGGCTTTTGATTTGCATGGTGGAGGGGAATGGGTGAACAAGAGCGGCCCGTTGGGTCGGGCGCTTGCGGAGGCACCTGCTGCTGTGGTGCACAGCTGAGTCAGGTTCTGGTCAGGTCCATCATGATATGAACTAAATTGCATCATGACATGAGTAATTTCCCTGGTGCGCGCCAAGGGAACTTTTTCGGGCGCGCTGATATAGTCCGGCGGCTCGTGGATGAGGAAGGACCATGCCCCCGAAAGACCGATCCCTGGAAAAGCACCGTTACGAAGCCTTGTCCGACTTCCGCTACAAGCTGCGGTGTTTCTTGCGCTTCAGCGAAGACGCGGCGCGAGAAGAAGGCATTACCGCGCTTCAATACCAGCTCATGCTGCACACGCAGGGCTTTGCGGGCCGCCAGTGGGCGAGCATTTCAGAGCTGGCCGAATGCCTTCAGACCCAGGTACACGGCGCGGTGGCGCTGGTGACGCGTTGCGAGGAGCACGGGCTGGTGGTGCGCAAGCCCAGCGAGCACGACCGCCGGCAGGTGGAAGTGCATCTGTTGCCGGCGGGGCGTCGCAAGTTGGCGAAACTGGCCGCGCAGCACTCGGCGCAGCTGGCGGCCTTGCACGAGGCGGTGGCGTTGGCGTCGAGCGTGGACGGCGTGACCTGAAGCTCAGGCAGCGGCCGCCATGGATGCTGCGATGCGTCTGGCGGCCTGGCGAAGCCGGCGCACGTATTGCTTGCAGGCAGCGTCGGTGACGCGCAGGCTCGGTGCCGCCAGGCTGATCACTGCGCGCGGCAGCGAATCGGTCTGCTGTTGCACGACAGGGACGGCGATGGACGTGATGCCGGGGTTGAGTTCATCGGCAGAAATCGAATAGCCCTGCGATCGGATGGCGTCGATCTTCGCGCGCAAGGCTTCCAGGGTTTTGGCCTGATCGCGCTTCTGCGCTTGGCCGAGTTCGCGCCGCAGCACCTCTTCCAGCTCGTGCGGCTCGAGCATCGCGAGGAACATCTTTCCGGTGGCGCCGGCCTTCAAGGGCATGGGCGCCATGTGATGTCCATAGACCCAGCGCAACTGGTGGTAGCTCACGACCTGGTCCAGCAGCACGCGGCGGTTGCCGTACAGCATGTGGATGGCCACGGTCTCACCGGTGTCGTCGCGCACCGCGGCCAGCTCGGGTTTGGCGTGTTGCACCAAAGGGCGCCACATGAACGCGGCGCCGCTGAGTTCACCGACCAGGGAGCCCAGGGCGTAGTGGTCGCCTTCGGGGCGGCGCGCCATCTGCAGCAGGCGCACACCGACCAGGTTGGTCAGCAGCCGATGCGCCGTGCTCTTGGGCAGGTTCATCGCATCGGCGAGTTCGCGGGCTGAAACCTCTCCGCGCAGCGCGACGATCTGTACGGCCTCCAGGCCTTTCTTGAGTATGGGCGAATCGGACATGGTGTGAACGCGAAAAGGAGATGTCTCAAAAATTGGGACGATCGTAACTCAGTTGTTGCTGTGTCCCATTATCTGGTCTACGATGATCCCGGAAACTGATTTCTCCTGGCGTTGTTCGTGGTCCATTTTTTTTGTTCCTTTGTGGATGGAGGTGTTGACATGAATCTATTGCGCAGCATGTGGCTGGCGGCGGGTTGTCTGTTGGGGGGTGTTCTTGTGCCTCACGCGGCCAGCGCTGCCGAGGAGACCACGATGGCCATTCCCGCGACCAGTCTCGCCTTCACGGTGAGCTACATCGCCGACGACCTCGATCTGTGGGGCAAGCACGGCATGTCGGTGAAGACGACCGTCATCAAGGGCGTGGGCGCCTTCAACGCCGTGGTCTCCAAGGCCACGGACTTCACGCAGTCTTCAGGCAGTTCGTTCACGCGGGCCGCTGCGCGGGGGCAGCGGATGCTGGCCATCGCCACCACGATCGATCGGCCGATCGTGCAGATCGCCTTCCGCAAGGATCTCGCCGATGCGGCCGGCTTCCAGGCTTCGCAACCGCTGGCACAACGGGCCAAGCTGCTCGCCGGCAGGACCATTGCGGTGGACGCGGTCAACTCGATCGCCCATGCGTATGTGATGCTGGTGGCGCAGGCCGGCGGCATCAATCCGGCCACGTTGCGGGTGGTGCCCATGGACCCGAGCAGCATGCAGACCGCGTTGGAGTCGGGACGCATCGATGCATTCGGCATGACCTTGCCGTGGGCGTTGCCGCCCGTGGTGGAAAAGAAGGCTGTCATGCTGGCCAGCGGCGCCGATGGCGACCCCTCCGACCTCATGCCCTTCGCGCACGAACTTGTCGTCACGCGTCCCGAGGTGTGCGCCGAGAAGAAGCAGCTGTGCGAAGCCATGGGCAAGGTGTTCGCGGAGGCCACTGCCTTCATCCACGACAAGCCGGCCGAGACGCAGGCCATTCTGGCCAAGCGCTTCCCCGCGCTGTCCAAGGACGTGCTGGCGCAATCGGTCGAATACCTCAAGCGCGCAACGCCCAAGGTGCCCCTGGTGAACGTGGACCAGCTCAAGAACGTCGAGCTCTACAACGTGCGCGCGGGCCTGCTCAAGGAAGCAGACCGCTCCAAGGAATACGAAACCCTTTTCAACAACCAATATGTCCGTTGAAACCGCAGCGCCAGTCTTGCGCCGTGTGGGCTTGTCGCGCGGAGGCGATGTCGAGGTTCGGGACGAAGGTACAGGGGAGCCGCTCTTGCTGATGCACGGCGTGGGGGGCGGCACAGACGCCTGGGACATCGTCTTCTCGGCGCTGGGCCAGGGGCGGCGTCTGCTGGCCTGGAACGCGCCGGGTTATGGCGGATCGACGCCGTTTGCGGTGCCGGACCCGACGCTGGACGATTACGCCCGCGCGGCCTTGGACTTGCTGGATGCCCTGGGTCTGGAGCGTGCGAACGTTCTGGGGCACTCGATGGGGGGCTTGATCGCCGCGCGCTTGGCCAGTCTCTGGCCGCGGCGCGTCGCCCGCCTGGTGTTGGCCGATTGTTCTTCGGGTCACCTGGGCTACGACGAGCAAAAGCGCAGCCAGATCCTGTCGACGCGTCTCACGCAGGATGCCAGCGATCCCTGGGTCTATGCCCGGGCGAGGGCGCCGAAGTTGCTTTCTGCTTCGGCATCGCCGGAGCTGCTGGAGCATGCCAGCGCGATGCTGGCGCGGCTGCGGCAGCCGGGCTTTGGCCAGGCGGCGCGCATGGTGGCGGGGTCGGACCTGTTCGCCTTTGCCGGTCAGATCGAAGCGCCCACCGCCGTGATCTGCGGCACCGAAGATGGCGTTACGCCCGAGCCGCTCAACCAGCGCATCGCACAAGCCATTCCAGGCGCCAAGTACCGCGCCATCGAGGGCGCGGGGCATTGGTCCTTTCTGGAGAAGCCGGTGCAGTTCGCGCAAGCCGTCGAAGCCCATCTGAACCCGTGACGAACCGTGGCTTGCACCATTGCATGAGAGGACAAGAGATCGCATGAGCAAACAACAGATCAACCCCGCTCGCATCCCTGCGTTGTTTCGCAAGCAGTTCGAGCTCTGCCGCGTCTCGCCGGGCGAGACCGTGGTGCTGCTCACCGATGGCAGCACCCGGCGCGACTACGTGCAGGCGGGCTTTGCCGCTGCCGAAGACCTGGGTGCCAATGCCTACGAGATCGGCATGAGCAACTCGCCCGACTGGTTGCGCATCGGCGTCGAAGTGGTGGGCAAGGCCAAGGGCATGCTGGAGGCGCTCAGCAGTGCCGATCTGATCTGCGTGTTCCACCCGCCCAACTTCAGTGGCTGGCAGAAGACGGTGCGCGCGGCCGGTGCCCGTGTGCTGTCCATTGCCGATTCGCCCGAGGTGCTGGCCAAGCTGCAGTCGCCACCGGGATTGAAGGAGGCTGTGAAGCGGGCGTCCGCGCTCTGGGGCGCGGCGAAGCACATCCGCCTGACCTCCGATGCCGGCACCGACCTGACGTGGAGCCGCGGCGAGTTCCGTGTGAAGGAGCAGTACGGCTTCTCCGAGGAGGCGGGGCGCTTCGATGCCTGGGGCGCGGGCCACATCACCAACTTCCCCGACGAAGGCTCGGCCAACGGCACCGTGGTGCTGCAACCGGGTGACATGTGGATCCTGCCGTACATCCGTGCGGTGGAGAACCCGGTGCGGCTCGAGGTGCGCGATGGCTTCATCCGCAGCGTGGACGGTGGGCTCGACGCCAAGGCCTTCCGCTACTGGCTCGACAGCAACAAGCGCGCCGAAGACGACCTGGACCCGTATGCGGTGTCGCACCTCGGTGTGGGTCTGCACCCCGGTGGACATTGGGACCAGATCATCCGGCACGGCAACGACTTCGACGAACTGCACATCATGGCGCGCGTGTTCTCGGGCAACTTTCTGTTCTCCACCGGGCCGAACACCGACATGGGTGGCAAGCGCGACACCAAGGGGCACATCGACATGCCTATGTGCGACTGCACGGTGCACCTCGATGGCGAAGTCCTCATGGACCGAGGGCGTTTCCACGATCCCGTTCTCAATCTCGCCACTGGCATTGCGACGGCCGTATGAGCAAGCGCGCCTGGTTGCGGCAGGCCACCTGGGACCGCGTGTGGGTGCTGGTCGCCCTCGTGGCCATCTGGCAAGTGGCCAGTTGGGCCGCCGGCAGATACTGGGTGGCGTCGCCATGGTCAACGGTGCAGGGCTTCGTCGAGGTGGCCACGAACGGCACCCTGGCGTTCCAGGCCAGCTACACCTTGCAGGCCACGCTCGTGGGCATCGTGCTCGGTGGTGTGCCGGGCATCGCCGTGCCATTGCTGCTGCAGCACTGGCCGAAGCTGCAAGACATGCTGGAGCCCTACCTCGTCGCGGGCTACGGTATTCCCAAGGTGGCGATCGCGCCCTTGTTCATCGTGGTCTTCGGCATCGGCATCGAATCGAAGATTGCCGTGGTGGCCAGCGCGGTGTTCTTCATCGTGCTGTTCAGCACGCGTGCGGGCATCGAGTCGGCGAACCGCAACCTGGTGAACATGGCGCGCATCGCGGGGGCCAACGGGCGCCATGTGGCATGGCACGTGACGCTTCCCGGCGCGCTGCCCTATGTGCTCAGCGGCTTTCGCGTGGCGGTGCCGTACGCCATCAGCAGCGCGGTCATCACGGAGCTGATTTCGTCGAACCGGGGGCTGGGCTATCTCGTGCAGGCCAGCGCGACCGACTTCGACACGCGCGGCGTCTTCGTCGCGCTCCTGGCCATCACATTGATCTCGCTGGTGGCCAATGTCTGCGTGGCGCTGCTCGAGCGTTGGCTGCTCGCCTGGCGGCCGCCCGTCTCTTCGGATGCCCACAAGATCTCTTCCATCGGATGAAGCCATGACCCCTGCGCTGCTTGAAGTCAAAACCCTGGGACGCGCGTTCCAGACGCGCGACGCCGCAGAATCGGTGCGCTGGGTGATCGAGGACATGAACTTCTCGGTGGCCGAGGGCGAGTTCGTCACCATCATCGGACCATCGGGATCGGGCAAGTCCACCTTGCTGAATCTGCTGTCGCAGATCGACTTGCCTTCGAAGGGTGAGATCTGGCTGGCGGGAGAGCGCGTGTCCGACGCTTCGCTGCCGCTGGCCAGCCCGGGCCTGAACTGCCGCATCGGCTACGTCACGCAAGACGACAACCTGCTGCCCTGGCGCAACCTGCTCGACAACGTGGTGTTCCCGCTGAAGGTGCAGGGCCGCCTGGACGCCCAGGGCCTGGAACGCGCGCGCGAATTGCTCGACGCCGTGGGATTGCTGGGTTTCGAGAAGTACTACCCGCACGAGCTCTCGGGCGGCATGCGCAAGCGGGCATCGGTCATCCGCACGCTGGTGTACGACCCGCCCATCATCCTGATGGACGAACCCTTCGGCGCTCTGGACGCGCAGACCCGGCTGCACCTGCAAAGCGACCTGCTCAAGCTCTGGACGGTCAAGCGCAAGACCATCCTGTTCGTCACGCACGACATCATCGAAGCGATCGGCCTGGCCGACCGGGTGCTTGTGCTGTCGCGCGCGCCGACACACATCGCCAGCGAACACGTGGTGGATCTGCCTCGGCCCCGGGCGCTGGAGTCGCTGCTGGGGCAGCCCGGCTTCACGGACCTGCACGAACGCATCCGGGCGCAGGTGCAATGAGCAGCGCTGCGACGAACACCGGACGTGGAACGTGGTCGGTGGTGGCGGGACGTTGGGCCATGCTGCTTGTGTTGCTGTTCCTGTGGCAGGGCGCGCATCGGTGGCTGGGTCCATACACCATCGCTTCGCCGCTGGACACGTTCGAGCGCCTGTGGGACATGGCGCAGGACGGTACCGTGTGGCAGCACCTGGTGTCGACCGCCCGGGTGTCGGCCATCGGTCTGGTGGCGGGTTGGTGCGCAGGTTTGCTCGTGGCCCTGGCCATGGCGCGCAGCGCACGCCTGGCCGCCGCACTGGAGCCTTACATCATGGCCTCCATGGGGGTGCCGAAATTCGCGCTGGCGCCCCTGCTCATCCTGTGGTTCGGCATCGGCGATGCCCCCAAGGCGGTGGTCGTGACCCTGATGGTGTTCTACGTGGTGTTCATCACGGCCATCTCGGGCTTGCGGGCGGTCGATGGCCGTTTGCTGCAGATGTCGCGGCTGATGGGCGCGTCGTCCTGGCAAGCGACCCGCGAAGTGCTGCTGCCGTCCATCACGCCCTATCTGCTGGCAGGCTTGAAGGTGGCCATACCGCGCGCCATCAGTGCGGCGGTGGTCGGCGAATTCCTGGTGGCCGAGAGCGGCCTGGGCTACTACATCGAACACTCACGCCAGACCTCGGACACCGTGGGTGTGTACGCCGGCCTGGTGGTCGTCACCGCGCTGGTGCTGTCCAGTGACGGCCTGCTGGGCATGCTGTCCAGGCGCCTGCTGGCGTGGCGGCCGGCCGTGGCGACGGCGGGCCACTGACCGCATTCTTCAACTTCCCCTCAAGGAATTCCGATGAGCTCCAGCCAACATCCCTACAGCCTCGCGTTCGAAAAAGACGGTGTGGTCTACATCTCGGGTGCGACATCGATCGACTACGCGACACACCAGCCCGTCGAAGGTGACGCGCAGGCCGTGGATGCCGCGCTGGACGAGGTGGAGCGCCGCCTGCGCAGCGTGGGTCTCGAACTGCGCCACATCGTCAAAGCCACTTATTTCCTCGTGGACCTGGGCCTGCGCGAGCATGCGAACCGCCAGTTCGAGACGCGCTTCCAGGACCCTCGGCCCGCACGCACCGTGGTGGGCGTGGCCGCCAATCCCTATGGCGGCAAGTGCGTCATCGACGTGATCGCGCACCGCTGAGGCGTATCAACTGCCCAGGCGCATGCGCAGTTTGAGCCGGTAGTAAGAAATGCGATCGCCCCAACGCAAGTCCAGCTGGGGCTTGGCGCGGCCGGGGTTGCGCAGCGCGGGCTGGATCAGGTGCTGGTCGAACAGGTCCATGACCACCTCGGGGTTGTAGCGGGCTGAGTAGCGGTCCCACGAGCGTTGCTGCAGGGCTACCGGGTCCAGCTTCTCGATGATCTGCACCAGCGACGCCGCGTCGGTGTACAGGAAGGCCGCATCGCCCAGCACGTCGATGTGGTGCCGGTGCTTGCTGCGCGCATAGGTGAGCACCGGCTTGTTGCGGATCGAAAACTCGCCGCAGGCCAGACCGAAGGACTCGCCCTGCAGGCGCGCGTGCAGCATCGCGTCGCAGGTGTTGATGAAGCGGGTCTTGGTGTTCATGTCGCTGCTGCCCGGCAGGAACAGCGCGCGCGGGTGGTCGACGAAGCGGGCAATGTTGAGGAAGACGAACCAGGTGTCGGCCGTGCGATCGAGCACCTGGCGCACCGCCTCGATGGCGCTGGGCACGTCGAAGCTGTGCGCACCGCCGTAGCAGCCCAGCACCTTCGCCTCGGCGGGAATGCCCAGTTCGGCGCGCAGGTCGCCATCCACGTCGGGCAGGTCCACGATGTGCGGCACACAGGGAATCTTGTCGTTCGAGCAGTGCCGGCTCAGCCATTCCGAGATGAAGGCGTAGGACGCGCCGTGCGCTTGCGACGGGTTCGTGGGGAACACCGCATGCACCATGGTGGGCACCGTGCGCGACCACAGGCCATCGTCCTTGCCGGCCTTGATCGTGTAGAGCAGACCGGCCCCGTGTTGCGCCAGCAGCGGATCGAGCTCACTGCGATCGCGGTAGCCCGCGACGGGAAAGCGGGCTTGAAACTTCGCCAGTGCCGCCGCGTCGTTGTGCGGGCTCGTGGTGTTGTAGACGATGACGCTGCGGTGGCCCAGCACCGCCTCGTTGTGCAGCGCATAGTCGTACAGCGCGACCTCGGTGCCGCGGATCGACAGCTGATTGGAGTGGAAGGCGATGGTCTTCTTCATGCCGGCTGCCGGGGGCGCGCGGCGGCCATGAGCAGCGCGGTCATCAGGATGAAGAAGTGGTTCTCGGTCGAGAGCCAGAACGAGCTGTGCGACAGGTTCGCCGCGGCCATGATGGCCAGAAACGCCAGCATGAGGGCGCGTTGCGGCACCTCTTCGCGCCAGGCCTGGCGAGCGATGGCGGCCATGAACCAGAGGAACAGCAGCAGGCCGATCACGCCTTGCTCGAACAGGAAGAACGCGAACTGGTTGTGCGGGTGCACGCAGACCACGGCGCACCAGCCGAAGCCCGTGAAATGGCCCTTGGCCAATGAAGGGTACGAGGCCGTGCCATGGCCCTGCAAGGGTTTCTCCAGCGAGCTCTGGAGCACAAATCGGCTCATCTCGACACGCGAGCCGGTCGATGTCACCGGAACGTGGATGCTACTGGCCTGTGCTTCCTGCCAAGCCTGCTGCATGCGGGATTGCAGTTGGGTGGACGTGAGGATGGTCGCTGCCGCCAATAGGACAACCGCCGCAATGGAGGTCAGGAGTTTGCGCCATTGCCGCCCAAAAGCGAACACTGCATACACCAGCAGGGCCACCAGCAAGGCCAGGTAGCCGGTGCGCCCAGACGATAGAAACAACACGCTGAACGTTGACAGACCCGCGATGACCGCCGCCAGCACACGAACTCGCCGGGTGCGTGCGTTCATGGCATGGTGCAGGGCCATGATGGTAAAGAGCGACATCAGCAGACCCTGCGAGATGTAGTCCTTGAACACCGTGTGGTCTTCGCCGAAGCCCTGGTTGTGCGTGCGCGTCCAGGAGAAGTCGAACCAGACGTTGAGCCAGGTGACCACGAGCGTGAGCAACATCGCCAGCGCGAAACCTTGCCAGCAACGGCGGCGCGTGCTGGCGTCGTTCAACAGGCCGATGAACAGCGGCAGCAGCAGGAACTTGGTGTACTTCTGCAGCGCCGCGCCGATCTGCGATCCCTCGGCGGGCGACCACAGCGCGGCCAGCGCGATCCACGCGAACAGCGCCAGCGCCGGCACTGCCACGGGGTTGGAGAGCGCCGCGCGGGTGTCGCGCCACGAGGTGCCCCACACGCAGCCGAGCAGCCAGAACAGCAGCGTGAACAACAAGCCGACATTGGCCAGCGCGACCGAGACCGGAAACGCGAAGAACACCAACACCAACGAGGCTTTGGCGGCCGTTTGAAGAAAGGAGGACACCGTCATGGGAATGTAGAAATGCTTTGGTAGCCGCCGATCAAAGCGGCCCAATCGGCGGCTTCGGTCCAGTGGTAGGGCGTGACGCGGCCCGCTTCCTTGCGCAGCGAGCGCAGCAAGCGCTCGAGGTTGCGCGCCTTCCAGTCCTCGCCGGCGCGGACCTCGCACTTGTCGAAGTCGACCACCCAGGCCTGGCCCGCGCCATCGAGCAGCAGGTTGTGCGCGTTCAGGTCGGCATGGAACACCTGGCGCTCGTGGATGCGGCGGATGGCCTGGCCGAGGGCGGCCCATTCGGTGGTGGTGAGCGCACGTTGCTGCAGCAGCTGCACGGCGTTGGCACTGTCGGGAATGAGGCCGACCACGATGTCGGCTTCATAGAAACACGCACCGCGAGGGCGGTGGCTGGCGGCGACGGGCGCGGGCACCGGCAATGCCCACGAGCGCATCTGGCGCAACAGGGCGAACTCGCGCATGGCGCGGCTCTCGTGCGGCGCGGTGCGCCAGAAGCGGTCCTTGCTGAGCTTGGCCATCAGGCCGCCGCGCCGGTAGTGGCGCAGCACCTGGCCGCGCTCGCCGTCGCCGATCCGCAAGACCTGGCCACGGCCGCTGCCGGTGGCCAGCGCGGTGCTCCCAGCACGCGCTTGCGGATCGAAGGTCTGTTCGGTCACCGCGTTCAGCAGGGCGGGGTCGAACCAGGCCGTGCTCTTCCCCATCGTGGCGGTGGCGACCCGCGACACATTCGGGATGCCCGCAGGCCGAAAGAGTGGCTGCAACCGCGCGAGGCTGCGCTCGGCCGCGCCCTGGTGTTGCGCGATCAGGGCGCGCGCGGCGTCGGCATGCGCCGCCTGCGTGGCCGGCTGCGTCAACCACCGACGCGCCGCATGGGCCAGCGCCTGCGCATCGCGCACGCAGACCCCTGCGCCCGTGCGCTCGATTTCGCTGTACAGCGCGGCGGCGTTGTGCGTGTGCGGGCCGAACAGCACGGGTTGGCCGACCGCCATGGGCTCCAGCGGGTTGTGGCCGCCGATGGGCGCGAGCGTGCCGCCGACGAAGCACAGAGCGGCGTGCTGGTACCAATGCGTGAGTTCGCCCATGGCATCGATCAGCATCACCTGGGTGGCGGCGCTGGGCGTTTCGCCACGGCTGCGCCGCGCCAAGGAGAAACCGCGGCTTTGCACGAGCTGTGCGGCCGCGTCGAAGCGCTGCGGGTGGCGCGGCACCAGCACCAGCAACCATTGGGGATGCTCGGACGCGAGTTCTTTCCAGGCGTCCAGCCACGCGGTTTCGTCGCCCTCGTGCGTGCTGCCCGCGACGATCAGCGTGCGGCCGTCGAAGGCGCTGGGCAATGCCGCAGGCGCGCCGGGCGCGGCGATGTCGAACTTCAGGTTGCCGGTCTCGTGCAACCGGGCTTCGGGCACACCCAGTGCGCGAAAGCACGCCGCACTTTCGGGGTCCGCGGCCAGCACCGTGAGCTGCGCCCACACCGGCTGCATCAGCCCGCGCCACCGCGAATACGTGCGCACCGAACGCTCGGACAGCCGCGCGTTGACGAGCGCCACCGGCACCGCGTTCGCGCGGCACTGCTGCAGCCATTCGGGCCAGAGCTCGCGCTCCACCAGGACCAGCAGGCGGGGTTGCAGGCGGTTGAGAAACCGCGCCATGGCCCCGGGTGTGTCGATCGGGGCGAATACGTGGCGCAGGCGCTCACCCCAATGCGCGTGCAATGCGCGCGCGCCGGTGGGGGTCTGTGTGCTGACCACGATGGCGTGCGCGGGCCATTCCTTCAGCAACGCATGCAGCAGCGGTTGCACCGCCTGCACCTCGCCCACCGAAGCCGCGTGCACCCAGATGCAGCCGAAGGATTCGGGCTCGATGGGAATGAAGCCCAGCCGCTGGCGCAAGTTCTGCCGGTAGCCGGGCTCGCGCCGTCCGCGCCACCACAACCAGCCCAGCAAGGGCAAGGCCAGTGCGCGGCTGGCCAGTCGATAGGCCCGCTGGGGCCAGGACACGGCGCTCAGCGCCAATGGTCGGACACCCATTGGGCGGGCAGCACGCGGCGGTACCACTTGCCGCTCACGCCGGCGATCACGTCCGGCGGGTTGGGTTTGCCGTGGAACACGATGATCTTTGCGCCCGCTGGAATGGTGGGCGGCGAGAACCAGCCCATGAGACCGCGGCGCATGCAGTGGCGCTTGAAGCTGCGGCACCAGGCCTCGGGCCAGTAGCTCACCTTGCCCTGCTGGTTGAGGAAGCCGGTGATGTATTCCTGCTCGTTGCGCACGTCGGCGATCGACTGCGGGTAACCGTTTTTCAGGTGTTCCAGCGCGTCGGTGTGCGCGCCGATGGTGAAGCGGTAGCACGAGGTGTTGCCCGTGCCGTCCTTCTTGTCCCATTCCTTGATGACGATGAACTCGCCCGGCTGTTCGAAGAATTCGTCCAGGCTGCCGACGATCACGATGTCCAGATCCAGGAACAGCGTGGGGCCGGTGAGGTCGTACAGCGGCTCGGTGAAGCTGGTGAGCTTGAGCCAGCCGTGGCCGAAGCTCCAGGGCTTGCGATGGTCGAACTCGTCAAAGCCCACCATGGGAATCGGCTTGACCTCGACGCTCGGGTCGATGCCGGCGCCGTCGTCGGTCAGGCAGACGAAACGGAAGGGCCGGTGCAGGTGCCGCGACACCATGCTGTGGAGTTTGTTGACGTAGTCGGGGCCGTATTTCTTGCCCCATTTGATGCACAACACGTTGACGGTTTGCATGGCTTCCTCTGATGCGGTGCACGGGGGTGGGCTGGCGCGCACCCGGCGGTCGAGTGTAGCGGAGCGCCTGGATGGTCTATTTGGCGAGCAGCGCGTCGATCGGCCGCAGGTCCTCGGGCAGCAGCGAGCCACTGGCCTGGCGCAGGCGCAACTGGTTCACCAGCACGTCGTAGCGCGCCTGGGCCAGGTCGCGCTTGGTCTGGAACAGCTGGCTTTGCGCGTTGAGCACGTCGATGTTGATGCGCACGCCCACCTGGTAGCCCAGGCGGTTGGCGTCCAGCGCGCTCTGGCTGGAGGCCTCGGCGGCTTCCAGCGCCTTCACCTGGCCTTGGCCCGAGACCACGCCCAGGTAGGCGCTGCGCGTGGCCAGGTCGACGTTGCGCCGCGCCGCTTCCAGGTCGGTGCGGGCCTTGTCTTCCAGCGCCAGCGTTTCCTTCACGCGGTTCTGCACCGCAAAGCCGGCGAACAGTGGCAGGTTGAATTGCAGGCCCACACTGGCGGTGTTGGTGCGCACATTGCCCGCGGTGACGGGCAGGACGGTGGACGGTCCCTTGGCGACCTGGTACTGGCCCACGAGGTCCAGTGTGGGCTTGTGCCCGGCTTCGGCCTTGCGGGTTTCGAGTTCGGCGATGTCCAGGTTGCGCGTGGCCTGCAGGATGGCCGGGTGCGTTTCGGCCGTGCGGTTGACCCAGGCCTGCGGGTCGGCCGGCGTGAGTTCGGGCAGCGCGACCGGCGCGGCCAAGGGGCGCGGCGACACGCCGCTGCGGCCCACCAGCTGGTCCAGCGCGAGCTGCTTCACGCGCAGCTGGTTGGCGGCGGCGATCTCGCGCGCCTGCACCAGGTCGTATTGCGCCTGGGCTTCGCGCGAATCGGTCACCGTGGCGTTGCCGACCTCGAAATTGCGCTTGGCGGCCGCCAGCTGCTCGGCCACGGCGGACTTCTGCGCCTGCACGAAAGCCAGCGTGTCCTGCGCGGCGAGCACGTCGAAATACGCCTGCGAGCTGCGCACGATCAGGTCCTGCTCGGCCTGCACCAGGCGCGCCTGGGCGATGTCGGTGCTGAGCACGGCCTGGTCGTTGGTGAGCTTGTTGATCGGGCGGTACAGCGGCTGGCTGGCCGAGAGTGTGGCGCTCTGGTTGTTGCTGTTGCCATCGAGTGCGCTGTATTGCGGCACCTCGCGCCGCGCCCAGTTGGCCGCCACGCCCAGGCCGGCCTGGGGCAGCAGGCCGGCGCGCGCCTGCGCGGCCTGGGCCAGGCTGGCGTCGTACTGCGAGCGGGCAGCGAGGTAGGTGGCGTCGAAGCCGCGCGCGGCTTCGTAGAGCTCGACCAGGCTTTGTGCCTGCGCGCCGCCGACGAAGAACGGACCCGACATGGCCAGCACCACGGCCAGGGCGCGATGGCGCGGTGCCATCGAGCGGTTCGAGGTGCAGGGGAGGCGTACGGTCGGGGCAGCGTTCATACGGGGGTCTTCAAAGGGCGTAGGCCGGGACGGGTCAATAAACAGGGACGCCAGGGTCGCGCTCCGCCGACCACGCGTGGATGCCGCCGTGGATGTTCACGACGTGGGTGAAGCCCTGGCCTTCGAGGAACTGCACGACTTGCGCGCTGCGCGCGCCGTGGTGGCACAGGCAGGCGATGGGTCGATCACGGTCCAGCTCGGCAACGCGCGCGGGCACGCTGCGCATGGGCATGGCGACCAGTTCGAAGCCCTCGGGCTTGACCGATGCGGTCTGCAGCTCCCAGGGCTCGCGCACGTCCAGTACCACGGGCAGGGCCTCGGGCGCGTTCGCGTCGGTGTGGTGTTGCAGCCAGTCGCTGAGTTGACCTGGGGAAATGGCGTTCATGGCAGCCTCGTGATCAGAATTTGAAAGGCGAGGGTGCTGGGAAGTTGCGCAGGCGCGGCGCGACCGTGTCCCAAGGCTGTGCGGTCTGGAACGCGGCGTCGCCCGTGCGGGTGACGAAGGTGGCGCGCATCATGGGTTCGAAGCCGACGATGGCGGCCAGGCGGCCGCCCGGGGCCAGCAGGTTGAGCAGCGCGGCGGGGATTTCGGCCACCGAGCCGCTGAGCACGATGGCGTCGAACGGGCCCTCGGCGCCGCAGGCGGCAAAGCCGTTGGCGGTGGCGTCGGCGCAGCGCACCTCGGCGTTGGCGATGCCGGCTTTCTGCAGGTTCTCGCGCGCCGTGCGGGCCAGGGCCTCGTCGATCTCGATCGACACCACGCGCTGCGCCAGGCTGGCCAGCAGGGCGGCCATGAAACCGCTGCCGGCGCCGATCTCCAGCACCTTGTCGGTGGCTTTGAGCTGCAGGTCCTGCAGCAGGCGCGCTTCCACGCGCGGCGCCAGCATGACCTGGCCCTCGACCGCTGGCGAGGTCAGCGGCAGTTCCAGGTCGGCAAACGCCAGTGCCTTGTGCGCGGCGGGCACGAAGTGCTCGCGGTGCACGTGGTTCAGCAGTTCCAGCACGCGCGCGTCCAGCACTTCCCAGGGGCGGATCTGCTGCTCGATCATGTTGAAGCGGGCCTGGTTCAGGCCGAGGTCGGTGGGGGAGGTGGTCATGGCATCAACTCGCTGAAGAACGGTGTTTCTGGAAGGCGGAACTGGACGATTTTAAGGAGTCGGGTCCGCGTGGTGGGTGGGTGGCAGGCCCAAGCGGCGGCGCAGCCAGAGGGTCAGGTCGTCCAGGTAACAATAGACCACCGGCACCACCACCAGCGTGAGCAGGGACGAGGTGATGACGCCACCGATGACGGCCTGGCCCATCGGCGCGCGCTGCTCCGAACCTTCGGTGAGCGCGAAGGCCAGCGGCACCATGCCGAACACCATGGCCAAGGTGGTCATGAGAATGGGGCGCAGCCGCACCTTGGCGGCCAGCAGCAGCGCGCTTTCGCGGTCCATCGGCGGTTGGCCGGCGCGGCCTTCGCGCGCGCGGATCGCGAAGTCCACCAACAGGATCGCGTTCTTCGTCACCAGGCCCATCAGCAGCACGATGCCGATCACCGAGAACATGCTCATGCTCGAGCCGAACATCAGCAGCGCCAGCACCACGCCAATGAGCGTGAGCGGCAGCGAGCTCATGAGCGCCAGGGGTTGCAGGAAGCTCTGGAACTGGCTGGCCAGGATCATGTAGATGAAGATGATCGCCAGCGCCAGCGCCGAGAGCGCATAACCGAACGACTCCTGCATGTTCTTGGTGGAGCCGCCGAACTCGTAGCGGTAGCCGGGCGGGAAGGCGATGCCGTCGAGCACCTGGCGGATCTCGTTGGACACCTCGCCCGGCGAGCGGCCATACACGTTGGCGTTGATCGACACCTCGCGGTTCAGGTTGCGCCGGTTGATCTGGTTCGGGCCGGTGGCGGGCACCACGTCGGCCACCTGGCCCAGGCGCACCACGCGGGCGCTGCCATCGGCTTCGGTGCCGATCACCAGCGGCAGTTGTTCGAGGTCGCTCGCGCGCTCGCGACCGCTGGGGGCGAGGCGCACGTTCACGTCGTAGCTCTGACCGTCGGCCGCGCGCCAGTTGCCCACCGTGGTGCCGGCCACCAGCGTGCGCAGGCTCGCGCCCACGGCGGCCACGCTCACGCCCGCGTCGGACGCCAGTTCGCGCTTGAGGCGCACGTCCACCGTCGGTTTGTTGGGCTTGACGCTGGCATCCAGGTCGACCAGGCCCACGATGGGGCGGATGCGCTCCGTCACCAGTTGCGTCAGGCGCTCCAGCTCGGCCAGGTCGTCGCCCTGTAGCGAGAACTCCACCTGCTTGTTGCCGCCCACCGCGTCGAGCAGGCCGACGTGCGTGACCGTGATGCCGGGCACGCTGCGCAGCCGCTCGCGCAGGCGGGCCGACATGTCCAGGGCACTGAGCGTGCGCGCGTGCCGGTCCGTCAGGCGCACGTAGATGCTGGCGTACATGGCGCCCTGCGCGTTGCCGGTGTTGAGCGTGGACAGGGTGTACTGCACCTCGGGAAATTCGCGCAGGATGGCTTCGACCTCGCGCGTCTTGGCCTCGGTGGCTTCGAGCGAGGAGCCCACGGGGGTGTGAAAGCTCAGCGAGGTTTCCGAGAAATCGGCCGTGGGCACGAACTCGGTGCCCAGCAGCGGCATCATGAACAGGCTGCCCACGAAGGTCGCCAGCGCCACGCCCAGGGTGGCCAGCTTGTGCTTGAGCGACCAGCGCAGCGTGCCCTGGTAGGTGTGGCTCAGGTCGTCCTGCACGCGGTCGAACCAGGCGGTGACGCGGCCGATGGTCTTGTCGTAGACGCTGCGCGGAGCGTTGTTCTTGCCGTGCTTTTCAATTTCGGGGTCGTGCCACACCGAGGAGAGCATCGGGTCCAGTGTGAAGCTCACGAACATGGAGATGAGCACGGCCGCCACCATGGTGATGCCGAACTCGTGGAAGAACTTGCCGATGATGCCGCCCATGAAACCGATGGGCAGGAACACCGCCACGATGGACAAGGTGGTGGCGAGCACGGCCAGGCCGATCTCCTGCGTGCCGTCCATGGCCGCATCAAAAGGCTTCTTGCCCATCTGCACGTGGCGCACGATGTTCTCGCGCACCACGATTGCGTCGTCGATCAGCAGACCCACCGAGAGCGTGAGCGCCATCAACGTGATCATGTTGATGGTGAACCCAAACAGGTTCATGAAGAAAAACGTGCCGATCAAAGCGATGGGCAGCGTAAGGCCAGTGATCACCGTGGAGCGCCACGAGTTCAGGAACAGGAACACGATCAGCACCGTGAGCAGCGCGCCTTCGATCAGGGTCTGCCGCACGTTTTCCACCGACACGCGGATCGGCCGCGAGCCATCGGCGATCTGTTCCAGCCGCATGCCTGGCGGCAGCTCGGCGCCCAGCCCCGCCACGGCCGCCTTGAGACCGTCGGTCACGGCGATGGTGTTCTCGTCCTGCGCCTTCTGCACCTGCAGCAGCAGCGTGCGCTGGCCGTTGTAGAGCGCCAGGCTCTCCACTTCCTGCGTGGCATCGCTCACACGCGCCACCTGGCCCAGCCGCACCGCCTGGCCGCCCCGGCGCGCGACGATGATCTGCTCGAAATCCTGCGGGTTCTGCAGCCGCGAGAGCATTTGCACCACACGCTCGGCCGCGCCGGTTTTCAGCGTGCCCACCGGCAGGTCCTGGTTCTCGTTGCGCACGGCGGTGTTGATCTGCTCGGTCGTCACGCCCAGCGCTTCCATGGCGGACGGGTCGAGCTCGATGTTGATCGCGCGCCGGGTGGCGCCCACCAGGTTCACCGAGCCCACGCCGCGCACGTTCTCCAACCGCTTCTTGAGCACCTGCTCGGCCCACGTCGTGAGCTCGACGGCGCTCGGCGTCTTGCCATCCACTTCTTGCGGGATGACCGCCACCGACCAGATCGAGCGGCTCGCCGGGTCGAAGCGCAGCACGCGCGGTTCTTCCACCTCGTCGCGGAACACCGGGCGCAGGATGGCGATCTTCTCGCGCACGTCCTCGGCGGCCTTGCGACCGTCCACCGTGAGTTGGAACTCGATGATGACGAGCGACTGCCCCTCGTAGCTGCGCGAGGTGAGGGTGTTCACACCGGCGATCGCGTTGACCGCTTCTTCCACCTTCTTCGTCACCTCGGACTCGACGATCTCGGGCGATGCGCCCGGGTAGGCCACCTGCACCACGACCACGGGAAAGTCGATGTTCGGAAACTGGTCGACCTGCAGGCGGTTGAACGAGAACAGACCGAGCACCACGAAGGCGGCCATCACCATGGTGGCGAAGACCGGGTTGCGCAGCGAGACCTGGGTGAACCACATACGCTGGTGCCAATCAGTTCGGGGAGGCCGCAGCGCGCACGGCCGTGCCTTCGCGCAGTGCGCCGGCCTGCGCGCTGAGCACCTGCGTGCCCGCGCTCAGGCCCTTGACCTCCCGCATCGGCTCGGTGCCGCGCAGGCCGGTGGCGCCGCCTTCCACCGTCAGGTGCGCGATCTTGCCCTCGCGCAGCACTTGCACATAGGGCTGCGGCTTGTCGTTGCGCACCGCCGACTGCGGCACCGCCGGCGCGGTGACCGTGCCGGTAGCGATCTGGCCCTGCGCGAACAGGCCTTGGCGCATGCCATCGGCGGGCGGCATGCGCAGGTACACCAGCACGCTGCGGCTGCCGGCCTGCACGCTCGGGTTGATGCGCGAGACCGTGGCCTGCACGGGCTGGCCCAAGCCTTCAACCCGCAGTTGCGCAGCCTGGCCGACCTTCACCGCCACGGCATCGGCCGGGGTGATCGCCGCTTCCATCTCGAAGGCGGAGAGATCGACCACGTCGAACACGCGCGTGTCCACGCCCACGCGTTCGCCGTTCTGCACCAGCCGCGCCGAAATCTGGCCGGTGAGCGGCGAGCGCAGGGTGGTGTCGGCCAGGGCCTTTTTCGCGATGTCCAGCGCGGCGAGCGCGGCCTGGTGCGTGGCCTCGGCGCCGGCCAGGTTGGCGGTGGCCGTTTCCAGCGCCGTGGCCGAGATGAAGCCTTGTTTCACCAGGGCCTGGTTGTTCTCGAACGTGCGCCGGGCAATCGCGGTCTGCGACTGGGCCGATGCGGCCTGCCGCTCGGCCTGGCGCACGCGTGCCTGGGCCTCGGTGCTGTCGATGCGCGCGACCACCTCGCCGGCCTTCACGCTGTCGCCCTCGCGCTTGTTCAGACCCTGGATCTCGCCCGCCGTGCGGGCCTTGATGGCCGCGGTCTGCAGCGCCTGCACCGAGCCGGAAATCGCCACGGTCTGCGTGAGCTCCAGCGCCTGCACCGTCACCACGTCCTGCTCGGAGAGCGTGTACACGGGCGCCGTCTTGAGCGCTTCGGCGGCGGCGCGGGCGTTGTCGGCGGTGGTCTTGCGCTTGTCCAGCGCACGCACGACGCCCAGCGCGATCGCGATCACCAGCGCGGCCAACAGCAACCATTGGATCCAGGTCGAGCGGGAGCGGGCAGCGTTCATGGGCGGGTCAGGGCGTGGGGCCAGGGACGAGCATGCCGTGCAGCAGCAGGTCGACCTGGTTGTCGATGAAGGTGAGCGGTTCGATCTGTGCGGAGGCGGCGCAGCAGGGCGCCATCGAGTGTTTCCACATCAACAGGAAGATCATGGGTGCGATCAGGCTGTACACCGCGTAGTCGAGGTCCAGCACGCGCATTTCGCCCCGGTCCATGCCACGCTGGAGCACGCGGCGCAGCAGCGCGTGGCCGGGCTCGATCACCTCTTGCTGGTAGAAGGCTGCGATCTCGGGGAACATGCCGGCCTCGCTCATCACCAGCTTGGTGATGCCGGAGGCGGGCGTCATGCCCACGCGCTCCCACCAGGTGTGCAGGCAATAGCGCACCAGCTCTGCGCTGTGGCCTTCGAACTGGTCCAGCTCCTCGCTCCATTCGGGAAAGCGCCCGGCGAGGTTCTCGCGCACCACGGCCTTGAACAGTTCTTCCTTGCTGGGGAAGTAAAGGAACAAGGTGCCCTTGGACACGCCGGCGCGGGCGGCCACTTCCTCGACCCGTGTGGCGGCGAAGCCTTTTTCCACGAACAGCTGCAGGGCAGCGTCCAGCAGTTCACCCGGGCGCGCCTCCTTGCGACGGGCGCGGCGCTGGCGCGGCGCGGCGTCGTGGTCGGAGGAAGGGGTGGGTGGGGCGGAAGGCATGGCGTCTGGCTAATGACCGGCGGGTTATTACTGTAACCGAGGCGGCGGGTGGCGTTTGCCATTGCCCTGTGCGCGCTACAGTGGGCGCATGCCCAAAGCCAAACGCCCCCGTTCCACGTCCGCCACGGCCAAGCTCGCTGAAATGTCCGTGGCCGCTTCGCAAGTGATTGCACACCGGGTCACCCGCATGGCGTTGGCCGGGGGGGCGCCGAACGCGCGCGACCGCAAGGAATTCACCGGGATGGTGGTCGAGAAACAGGTCGCCTTTGCGCAGTCATGGATGAACATGTTCGCCGAGGGCGTGCGTTTGCAGCAGCAGCTCGCGTTATCGATGTGGCTGCCGGCCACGTCCCGCCAGCGTTCTGCGCAGGCGAAGAAGGCTGCGTCTCGCATCACCGCTGCGGGGCTTGCGCCCATTCATCGCAAGGCCGTGGCGAATGCGAAACGCTTGGGGCGGACGAAGCTTCGTTGAGCGTGTGGTTCGATGACATTCCAGGTGCGGATCTGCGCCCGTGGTGAGAGACCTATCAGAGCGACTTGCTGGAAGCCTTCGCCACGCAAGCCTGTTCGAACCCTATCTTCAACGCTGGAACGCTCAGCCCGACGGCGAACCCTTCGCCACGCATTCCGGCCACCTGATGCCGGTCCGCCACGATGGCCGCCCTGCCATGATCAAGATCGCACAGCACGTCGATGAGCGTATCGGCGGTGAAGTGATGCGTTGGTGGGAAGGTGACGGTGCGGCGCGCATCTATGCCCTCGACGGGAACGCGGGCGTGATGTTGATGGAGCGTGCCACCGGTCAAAGACGCCTCCTGAACATGGCCATGAAGGGTGAAGACGACGCGGCCACACGCATCGTGTGCCGCACCCTTGAACGGTTGCACCTGAAGCGGTCCACGCCACCGCCCGAGCAATTGCTGCCGCTGACGCGCTTCTTCGAATCGCTGGCACCCATGGCGCGCCGCGAAGGCGGCCTGATGACCGAGTGCGCGGTAGTGGCCGACGAGCTGCTCGCCTCGCAGCGCGAGCACGTGGTGCTGCATGGCGATGCGCACCACAGCAACATCCTGGATTTCGGCGAACGCGGCTGGCTGGCGATCGATCCCAAGCGCGTGACCGGCGAGCGGTGCTACGACCACGTCAACGTGTTGTGCAACCCCGATTTGGAAACCTGTACCGACCCGGTGCGCTTTGCGCGTCAGGTTGACATCGTGGTCGTTACCGCCGGGCTGGATCGCCGTCGTTTGTTGCAGTGGGTGATGGCGCACGCGGCGCTGTCGGCCGCCTGGTTTCTGGAGGATGGCGAGCGGGATCAGGCGGACAAGGAGTTGGTGGTGGCGGGGCTGGCGCGGCAGGCTTTGGATTGAGCTGCTTTCGCTTGTTGCAAGGCCCTCAAAAGCTCCATCGTGAGGCTTTGATGGTGTATCGATAGGGTCCTGAACACCATCAGCAACTGTGTCGCCTCTAGAGCCAGATCTTTTCGAGGCGAAGTGGTCAACGTTTCTTGGTTTCGCGTGCGGCCGTGATGGGTCATGTGATGGATTGTTGATGGTGAAGAGTGGGTGATTCAAAGTGTATGTGGACGATCGTCCGTAGTCAAATCGTCATCAATGAAAAAACATCCCGGGATGCCTTCATCCTCACCCCGGTACGCTGACGATCCATCCCTGGTTGCCTTGGGAGACGCGATTCGCCGGCTTCGCACGGAGCGAAATCTTTCTCAGGAAGAGCTTGCCAATCGCTGCGATATCGATCGCGCGTACATGAGCTCGATCGAGCGGGGAAAGCAGAACCCGGGCGCGATGTCGCTGTTCAAGATCGCCGCCATGCTGGACTTGACGGCGGCGGAGTTGATGCTGGAAGCTCGGCTTTAGAGCGTCGATAAGAGGTCTTGAGCCGGACGTCAATCGGGTGATGATTGTGGGAAAACCTCAAACACCGGCACCATCCGACTCTCAGGCGCTGCGCGGAACGCGACTTGCACCGCCTGCCCGATCTGCAATTCGCCGGGGTCGGTACCGACGATGTTCGTCATCAGCAGGGGGCCATCGTCCAGAGCGACATAGGCCACGACCACCGGTACCGCTGCCTTCCTGTCGACACTGAAGGAATACAGCTGGCCGCGCCCCGTGGAGAGACGCCACACCAGCCGGGATGCCCCGCACAAGGGACAGAACGGTCGTGGGTGCCAGTGGCTGCGCCCGCAGTCCTCGCACCAGGGCAACACCAGTGCACCGCGACGGGAAGCTTCCCAAAAGGGCGCGGTCTCGGGAAATGCCGCCACATACGGATCCGCAAACTCATCAACGATCGACGCCGCGCTCATATGCGCTCCATGATCACTGTCGCATGAGAATGGCCCAGCCCGTGGACGCCGCCCGGCCCGGCCGCGAGCGCCAGGCTGCAGCCGGGCACCTGCAGCGGCGCGGCCGCCTCACCGCGCAACTGCCTCACCGCTTCGATCGCCTTGGTAATGCCACCGCGGTTGGCCGGGTGGTTGTTGCACAGTCCACCACCATCGGTGTTCCAGGCCAGGCGGCCCTGCCCGGCGATCAGGCCGCCGTCTTCGACGAAGCGACCACCCCGACCTTTTTCGCAGAAGCCGAGGTCTTCCAACTGCAGCAACACCATGATGGTGAAGTTGTCGTAGATCGAGGCGTATTGGATGTCCTGCGGTCGCACGCCCGCCTGCTGGAAAGCCTCGGCACCGGACTGCGCCGCGCCGGTCTGCAGCATGTCGCCGTAACCGCCGCCGCTGGTCTTCACCGTTTCGCCGCAGCCCCGCACCCGCACCAAGGGCCGGTCGAGGGATTTTGCGATCTCCCGCCGGGTGATCACCAGCGCCCCGCCACCATCGGTGATGACGCAGCAGTCCAGCCGGTGCAGGGGGTCTGCGACCAGAGGCGAGGCCAGCACCTCGTCCACCGTGACGACGTTCGGCAGCAAGGCATGGAGGTTGTGCTGGGCGTGCACGGAGGCGGCCACCTTGATCCAGGCCAGTTGTTCGGGGGTGGTGCCGTACAGGTGCATGTGGCGCATCGCGAGATTGCCGTAGAGCGTTCCGACGGTCCATCCGTACGCCGCTTCCCAGGCGGCGTTCGGGCGGTCGACCGGCATGTGCCGCCGCTCGGTGCCGGTCCGCTGGCCCGAACTGCGGGGTTTGCCGGCCAGCGTGATCAACGCGACGTTGCAGCTCCCTTGCGCAATCGCCTGGGCGGCATGGCCGATGTGCGACAGGTACGAACAGCCACCGACTTCCGTGCCGTCGACGTGCTTCAAGCGCAGGTTCAGGTAGTCCGCCATGAACGCAGGTGACGCGCCGGGCGCATCGCCAGCACAGAAGTAGGCGTCGACGTCGGACAGCTGCAGACCGGCGTCGCGCAGGGCACCCTGGGCGCACTCCGCGTGCAATTGCGCCACCGATTGGTCGGGCGCGTGGCGCTGTGGATGCTCGAATGCGCCGACGACGAAGGCCTGGCCGGCGTGGGTCATGAAGGCGTCCTCATACCTGGCGCCCTGTGGCGTCCCAATAGCGTTTGCGGATCTCGCTCTTGAGCACCTTGCCCACGGCGCTGCGGGGCAACTGTTCCCACACTTCGATGGATTTGGGTGTCTTCATGCCGCCCAACTGAGCGCGAAAGGTGGCAAGCGCCGCCTGCTCGTCCCAGGCCGCATGGGCCTTGAGTTCCACCACGGCCTTGACGGCCTCGCCCCAGGTCTCGTCGGGAACGCCGATCACGGCGCAATCCGCAATGGCGGGGTGGCCGAGCAACACCTGTTCGATCTCGCTGGGCGAGATGTTGAAACCGCCGGAGATGACGAGGTCCTTCAAGCGGTCGACGACGTACAGGTAACCCTCCTCGTCCCGGTAGCCGACATCGCCGGTGTGCAGCCAGCCGTCTTTCAGCGCGGCGGCCGAGGCTTGCGGATTGTCGTGGTAACCCCCCATCACGAGTTCGCCCTTGACCACGATCTCACCGCGCTCTCCCGTGCCCAGGAAGCGCCCATCGGGCCCCAGGATCTCGACGTCGACAAAGGGGCAAGGCCTACCGCAACTGGCCAGGCGTTCCTCGCGCCGCGCGTCCCCGTGCGTCACGTGCTCCGACGCGGTGAGGCAGGTGATCGTGAGGGGGGCTTCGGTTTGCCCGTACAGCTGCACCATCACCGGGCCAAAAATGCGCAATGCCTGGCGCAGCTTGTGGACCGACATGGGCGCGGCGGAGTAGACCAGGTACCGCAGCGACTTGAGATCCCTGTCTTCGATGCCGGGGTGATCGAGCAGGCGGTAGACGAGCGTCGGGGTGAGGAACAGCTGGGTGACGCGGTAGCGCTCGATCAGCCCCAGGATTTCCGCCGCGTCCGTGGAGCGGGCAATGATGTTCGAGCCGCCGTACATCAAGGTCGGCAGGACGATGGTGCCGGCCGCGTGCGTCATGGGCGCCACCACCAGATGCACCGGGGCTTCCACCACGGGCATGGAAGCGAACCAGTTGGCCAGCATGGCGCGGTACATGCGGTGCGTGGCTTGCACGCCTTTGGGAAGGCCCGTCGTCCCTCCCGTGCCGCGAATGGCGATCACGTCGTCGGGCTGCGCCGTGGGCGGCGGCGATGCGTTGTCGTAGGGCGCTGCCCATGCCTCCAGGCCTTGCACGCCGGCGCAAGGTCCGTCGATGCACACCATGTCCAGCAAAGGCAGCGAGGCCCGCAGCAAGGCGAAGTGTTCCGCGAACGCGCTGTGCACGAAGAGGAACCGGCAGCCGCTGCGCGCGAAGATGTTGATGGTTTCTTCGATCGTGTTGCGGGCATTCACCGGCAGCCACACGCCGCCGGATCGGATCACGCCTAGCACCGCCGGGAAGGTCAGCAGGTGGTTGACGCCGAGCAGGCCCACCTTGTCGCCGCGCTGCACGTCCGCGGCGTGCAGGCCGTTGCAGACGCGGTGGGACAGGTCGGCCGTTTCCCGGTAGGTCAGCGTGCGGCCGTCCGGCTCGACGAAGCAGGGGGCGTGCGGCGCCAGCCGATGGCCGCGTTCGAAGCAGTCGATGAGATGCATGGCGCGCCTGCGTGCTCAGTGGCTGAAGTGGGTGCGGCGGAAGGAGAAGTCGGTCTCTTCGTTGGTCACGAACTCCAGCAAGGCGGCACGTCCGTTCTCGTTCTGCTCGCGCGCGCGCTCGAACGCCGCTGCGATCTGGCTGGGGTCTTCGACCTTTTCGCTCCAGCCGCCCAGGTCGCGCGCCAGTGCCGCGTAGCTGCCGCCGATGTCGCGCGTGCGGTAGATCGAATGCGAGAGCTTCATGGCGCGCGTCTCGATCGCCATGGTCGAGTTGTTGAGAACGACGGTACAGATCGGCGCATCGACCCGCACCGAAGTCTCGAAGTCCAGGCCGGTCATGCCGAACGCCGCATCGCCCATGAAGTTGACGCAGAAGCGGTCGGGTGCGGCCAGCTTGGCGCCGATCGTCAAGCCCAGCCCTGTGCCCAGCGCGTGGGACTTGCCCCAGCCGAGATAGCCGTTGGGCACGGTGCATTCGTAGAACGGCAGGATCTGATCGCGCGGGCTGCCGGAGTCGTGCGTCACGATGGTCTTGTCGTGGTCCACGACTTTGCTGAACTCCGCGACGACGCGGTAGGGCGTCATCGGGGTCTGGTTGCTCGTGAGCTTGGCCGCCCACTCCGCGAGCCAGCTCTGCTTGATTTTTGCGATCTGATGCGGCGTGTCGTTCACCCGCGGCTTGCCGTTCAAGCGGTCCCGAACCGCCTCGACCAGTTGCCGCAGCACGAGTTTGGCGTCACCCAGCAATGCGACGTCCATTTCGTACCCCTTGTAGAAATCGCGCGGGTCGTTGCTGGCCTGGATCACCTTGCGGCCCGACACCGGCAACACCCGGTTGGTCAGGAAGTGCCGCGTCAGGCTGCTGCCGGCGCCGAACAGCAGGTCGCACTCGCCCATGAAGTGGTGGCCGTGGCCGGTCAGTACCGCGCCGGTCGTGCCCAGCGACAGCGGATGGTTCTCCGGGAAGGCGCCTTTGCCTTCGACCGTGGTGATGACGGGAATCGAGGTCAGCTCGGCCAGCTCCCGCAGTTCGTCCCAGGCTTGTGCGTAGAGGATGCCCTGGCCGGCCTGGATGACGGGACAGCGCGCGTCGAGCAGCAGCCGCGCCGCATCGTCGACGTCGCGTTCATCGGCCGCCGATCGGGTCGCGCGAACCGGTTGATAGACGATCGGAAAGTCGCCCAGCTCGTGTTCGACCAGGTCCATCGGCAACTCCACCATCACCGGGCCGAGCCGGCCGTTCTTCAGGTGGTTGAAGGCGCGGCGCATGACGTTGCCGATCTCGTGGGGCTCCAGCAACTCCTCGGCCGATCGCGTCACGGTCGAGAAGGTGCGCGAGGAGCGGAACGTGGGCGGCACCTGTGCGACTTCGCGCCGATGGCCCAGGGGCAGGAGAAGAATCGGCGCGGAGTCCGAGTACGCCGTGGCGACACCGGAGAACGCGTTCTCCGCGCCCGGCCCGTACTGCATGGCGAACACGCTGAAGGGCTTGCCGTTGCGTGTGCGGGTGTAGCCGTTGGCCATGTCCACGCCAACACGTTCCTGCCGGCACAAGACCGGGCGGATGCCGGCGCGCGCGGCGGCCTCGATGACCGGTGTGGTGGGGTAACAAAACATCGTGTCGATGCCCTCCCGTTTGAGCATCTCGGCGATGACGTCCATGACTTGCATTGTGATTTTCCTTGGGTGGTGTGGTTCGAGAAAGGGTGAAGGGCGTGGCGTCATTCGAGCCGCGCGCCCGAGGCTTTCACCACCGATGCGGTGTCGGTGATGCTTTTCTGGAAGAAGGCGCGGAACGCCGCAGGGTTGTTCGCCGTGGGAACGGCGCCCGCGTCGTGGAAACGCTGCCGCACGTCGGGCTGCGCCATCGCGCGCACCAGCGCGGCGGCAAACCGCTCCTGCACGTCCACGGGTGTGGCCGCTGGTGCGCAGAAGCCGAACCAGGCGCTGGCCACCAGCGGGGGCAGGCCAGCTTCGGCGATCGTCGGGGCTTCGGGCGCGAACGAGGAACGCTCGGCGGAGGTGGTGCCCAGCAGGCGCAGCCGGCCGTCTTCGACGAGCTTGCGGGTGGCAGGCAGGCTCATGAACAGCAGGTCGGTCTCGCCCGACGCGGTCGCGGTCACTGCCGGTGCCGATCCTTTGTACGGCACATGCATCAGCGACGTGCCTGCCTTCTGGGCGAACTGCACGCCGGTCAGGTGCGGGGTACTACCGATGCCGGACGAGGAATAGGTGAGCTTGCCCGGCGCGTTGCGCGCCAGGGCCACGAGTTCGCGCAAGCTGCGCGCTTCGAGCTTGGTGCTGACGAAAAGGAAGTACGGCGTTTCGAAGAAGTGCGACACGGGCGCGAAGTCCTTGGCCGTGTCGTAAGGCAGCTTCGTGTACAGCGAGGCGTTGGCCACCATCGCGGAATTGCACAGCAGCAGCGTGTAGCCGTCGGGCAATGCTTTGGCTACGTGGTCGTTGCCGATGATGCCGTTGGCCCCCGCGCGGAAATCCAGAATGAAGGGCTGGCCCAGGTCCGCGCTCAGCTTGTCGGCCACGATGCGCGTCAAGGCATCGGCGGTGCCGCCGGGGCTGGCCGGGTTGACGATGCGCACCGGGCGGTTGGGCCAGGACGATGCGGTTTGCGCCCACGTGGCTGTGGTGGCCAACACCAGTGCGGCGAGGCCGGTGGCAAGCGCAATTCTTCTGTGCGATGACGGCATGTGAAGTCTCCTTTTGAACTGTTGTGAACGGGGCCGAGCGAGGCGCGGCCCTGGGTGACGCGAACCGGGGCGTGGACTCAGTCCGGGCAACCCTCGATCACGATCTTTCCGACGTGGGCGTTCTGTCGCATGAACGCCTGTGCCGCATCGGCCTGCTCGAACGGGAAGACCTTGGCGATCGGCATGGACAGTTGTCCGGAGCCCCAGGCCTCGGTCAGGTCGTGCGCGGCCGCTTGCACCAGCGCCGCGATCTCTTCCACGCTGCGCGTGCGGAACGTCACCCCGATCAGCGACAGGCGCTTTCGCGCCAGCAAGTCCAGGTCGATGTCGGCCTTGGCGCCGCCCAGCCGACCCACCTGCACCCACCGGGCACGCAGACCAGCGGCCTGTTGTGAAAGCTGGGCTGCCGATGCGCCGGCCATGTCGACGATCACGTCCACGCCGTGTTGGCCGGTCGCGATGCCGATGCGTTCCGCGGCCTGCGCGTCGCCATGGGCGAGTGGCACATCGACGCCGTAGGGCGCCAGCGCCGCATGCTTCTGCGGCGACGCCGTCCCGGCGATCACGCCCGCGCCCAGCAGCCGTGCGATCTGGACCGTCGCCAAGCCCACGCCACTGGAGACGCCGTGCACCAGCAGGTGATCCCCACGCGCGAAGCGCCCTTCGGTGACGAGCGCGTTGTGCGCGGTGAGGTAGGCCATGGGCAGCGCGGCGGCTTGCTCCCAGCTCAGCGAGGAGGGCACACGGATCGCCATGTCCGCCGGCAGGCGCGCGAAGGCCGCATACGCGGCTGGAGGCAGGCCCATCACGCGATCGCCCACACGCCAGCCTGTGACGTTCGCACCCACGGCGGCCACTTCGCCGGCCAGTTCGAGGCCGGGAATCGGCGCATCCGACAACCGCTGCAGCTGTTCGTAGTGACCGGTGCGGCGCGCCAGATCGGCACGGTTGACGCCGATGGCGCGCACCCGCACGAGCAGCTCTTTCGGGCCCGCTTCGGGCCGCGGACTCTCGCCCAGGACCAGCTCAGGCGAAGCCGCATCGCCGCGAATCGTCCAGGCCTTCATGGGGAAATCTCCGTGGTGGGGTCGGCGGGTCTCGGGGACATTCGGGGCTCCTATCGGTTGGGTGGAACATTCAAGAGAACCTAGTATCGATAGCTGCAGACCACGAAGCCACCTCATTTTTCGAGACAGCGAGATGCGTGAAATTAATATCACCACCGTCGACATGAACCTCCTTCGGGTGTTCGACGTCATCTACCGGGAGCGCAACCTCACCCGTGCAGGCAGTTTTCTGTGCCTGACCCAATCGGCAACCAGCCATGCGCTGGGGCGTCTTCGTGTGTTGTTCGACGACGAGCTCTTCGTGCGGGCACCCCATGGGCTGACGCCCACGCCCAGAGCCGTGCAGCTTTCCGGCCTCATCTCGCCCGCCGTGGCGGCGGTTCAGCAGGCCTTGAACGCGGCGAACGGATTCGACCCCGAGACCGCCACGATGCAGCTGCGCATCAGCCTGACGGATTACGCCTCATCGGTGCTGCTGCCGCGCCTAGTGCATCGGCTGGAGCGCGAAGCGCCAGGCATCGACATCGAAACCAGTCACGCGGGGCCGGAAGAGGCGCGCGATCGGCTCGACACGGGCCAGCTGGATCTGGCGGTGGTGGCCAATGGCGATCACCCCACGCGTTTCTCCCTCCAGCATCTGTTTTCGGAGGACTATGTGTGCGTGGCCATGCACGACCATCCGCTGATCGAAGGCGGTCTGACGATGCCGGCGTTTCTGCAGATGCGCCACGTGCTCGTGTCCGCGGGAACCGAGCAGCGTAGCATCGTCGACCGTGTGCTCGCGGCGCACGGACAAAGGCGGCGTGTCGCCGTCAAGGTGCCGTTCCTGGCGGGCATCGCCAATCTTCTGACGGGCAGCGAGATGCTGTGCACCTTGCCACGTACCCTCGCCGACGAGCTGTGCACACGCTGGCCGCTGCGGCAGTTCGAACTGCCCTTCGACGGCGTGGTGGCCCACTACCACGCGCTGTGGAGCCAGCGCGACGACGATTCACCGGCGCACAAGTGGTTGCGTGCCTTGGTGGCCGAGTGTTGTGAAGGCATCTCGTGCGCGCACGACGGGGCGGTTTGAATGCAGCACCGATGTGGCAAGTCGAGAGCGGCGCAGGCGTAGGCTGCAATGGCAGCCCGTTCACAACTCAGTTGAACGCCGCAATCCCCGTGATCGCCCGCCCCAGAATCAGCGCATGCACGTCGTGCGTGCCCTCATAGGTGTTCACCACCTCCAGGTTCACCAGGTGGCGCGCCACGCCGAATTCGTCGCTGATGCCGTTGCCGCCCATCATGTCGCGCGCCACGCGGGCGATGTCCAAGGCCTTGCCGCAGCTGTTGCGCTTGAGGATGGAGGTGATCTCCACCGAGGCCGTGCCTTCGTCCTTCATGCGGCCCAGGCGCAGGCAACCCTGCAGGCCCAGGCTGATCTCGGTCAGCATGTCGGCCAGCTTCTTCTGGATCAGTTGGTTCGCCGCGAGCGGGCGGCCGAACTGTTGGCGGTCCAGCACGTACTGGCGGGCGCGGAAGTAGCAGTCTTCTGCCGCACCGAGCGCGCCCCAGGCAATGCCATAGCGCGCGCTGTTGAGGCAGGTGAACGGGCCTTTCAAGCCGCGCACGTCGGGGAACGCGTTTTCTTCCGGCACGAACACCTCGTCCATCACGATCTCGCCGGTGATGCTGGCGCGCAGGCCGACCTTGCCGTGCACGGCGGGTGCACTCAGGCCCTTCCAACCCTTCTCCAGGATGAAGCCGCGAATCTGCCCGCCGTCGTCCTTGGCCCAGACCACGAACACGTCGGCGATGGGGCTGTTGGTGATCCACATCTTCGCGCCGCTCAAGCTGTAGCCGCCATCGACTTTCTTGGCGCGCGTGATCATGCTGCCGGGGTCGGAGCCGTGGTTGGGCTCGGTGAGCCCGAAGCAGCCGATCCACTCGCCCGTGGCGAGCTTGGGCAGGTATTTCTGCTTCTGCGCCTCGGTGCCGAACTCGTTGATCGGCACCATCACCAGCGAACTCTGCACGCTCATCATGGAGCGGTAGCCCGAGTCCACGCGCTCCACTTCGCGCGCCACCAGGCCATAGCACACATAGTTCAGGCCGGCGCCGCCGTACTGCTCGGGGATGGTCGCGCCGAGCAGGCCGAGTTCACCCATCTCGCGGAAGATGCTGGCGTCGGTGGTCTCGTTGCGAAAGGCCATCTGCACGCGCGGCAGCAGCTTTTCCTGGCAGTAGGCGCGGGCGGCGTCCTGCACCTGGCGTTCGTCGTCGCTCAACTGGGCGGTGAGGTGAAAAGGGTCTTCCCAGCTGAAGCGGGCTTTGGCGTTGGTGCTCATGGTGTGTGTCTCCGGGGTTGGACGAGGCGCGATGGCGCGATTGTCGGTTTCACATGAATACTTGTCTAATATCGATGGTGTATTCGGCCATACAAAACTTGAATTTATGGAATTCCGACACCTGCGCTACTTCCTTGTGCTCGCCGAAGAGTTGCACTTCGGCCGCGCCGCCCAGCGCCTGGCGATCACCCAGCCGCCGCTGTCGCTGAACATCCAGCAGCTCGAAGCCTCGGTGGGGGCGCAGCTGTTCACGCGCAACAGCCGGGGGGTGCAGCTCACAGCGGCCGGCCAAGCCTTCGTGCCGGCGGCGCGGGCGCTGCTGGACCAGGCGCAACAGGCGGCGCGTGAGGCGCGCGACGTGTCTCAGGGGCTTGTCGGCAACTTGCGCATCGGCTTCGTGGGCACGGCGTTGTACCGGGGACTGCCCGACATCCTGAAGTCGTTCGGCGCCGCGCATCCTCGGCTGCGGCTGGTGCTGCAGGAAATGAGTTCGAGCGAGCAGCTCATCGACCTGCGGCACGAGCGGCTGGACGTGGGCTTCGTGCACACCACGCACGTGCCGGCGGGTTTCTCGCAGATCCTGCTCTCGCGCCAACCCTTCGTGGCCTGCCTGCCCACGGGACATGCGCTGGCCAGACGCCGGCGCTTGCCGCTCGCGCACCTGCACGCAGAGCCCTTTGCCATGGTGTCGCGCGCGGTGTCGCCGGACTACCACGAGCGCTTCCTGGGCCTGTGTGCGGACGCGGGTTTCGTGCCCGAGATAGGCTACGAATTGCGCCATTGGCTCAGCGTGGTGTCGCTGGTGTCCCAGGGCCTGGCGGTGGCGTTGGTGCCGGCCGCGATGCGGCAGGCGGGTTTGCCGGGGGTGGTGTTCGTGCCGCTGGACGTGGACTCGCCGCCTTACGAGACGCACTGCCTGTGGATCGGCGAGCGCCACACCACGGCCCAGTTTGCATTCCTGGACGCCGTGCGGGCTTTTGCGGTCCCGATAGAGTAGGGCGCTCAACTGGAGAACACGATGAGCGACAGACAAGTGCTGGTATTGGGCGGCGGCTGCTTCTGGTGCACCGAGTCCGTCTACAAGGAAGTGCGGGGCGTGACCGACGTCGAGTCCGGCTACAGCAACGGACAGGTGAAACAACCGAGCTACGAGCAGGTGTGCACCGGCACCACCGGCCACAACGAAGTGGTGAAGCTCGAGTACGACCCGGCGCAGATCGGCACGCGCGAGATCCTGGAAATCTTCTTCGTGGTGCACGACCCGACCACGCTGAACCGCCAGGGCAACGACGTGGGCACGCAGTACCGCAGCGGCATCTACTTCACCACGCCCGAGCAGCAGCAGGTGGCGCAAGACATGCTCGACGAGCTCGCGAAGGACAACGCCTTCGGCAAGCCCATCGTCACCGAGGTGAAGCCGCTGGACAACTACTGGCCGGCCGAGGCCTACCACCAGGACTTCTTCGAAAAGAACCCGCACCAGGGCTACTGCATGGCGGTGGCCGCGCCCAAGGTCGCGAAATTCCGCAAGACCTTTGCGCGGCTGGCGAAGTAAGACAGCGCCTGGAAAAGGCGAGCTCCCGAAACCTGAGAGCCCGCCTTTGCCTGCGAGGTGTGTGGCTTACTTGGGCAGCAGCACCTTGTCGATGACGTGGATCACGCCGTTCGATTGGTAGACGTCGGCAATGGTCACGTTGGCCGAGCCGCCTTTTTCATCGGTGAGGGTTACCTTGCCGCCCGCCGATTTCGCCACCAGCGTACCGCCCGCCACGGTCTTGATCGAGGCGCTGCCCTTGCCGTCCTGGATCATCTTGGCGATCGCGGCAGCGTCCCATTTGCCCGCCACCACGTGGTAGGTGAGGATGTTGGTGAGCGAGCCTTTGTTTTCGGGCTTGAGCAGGGTGTCCACCGTGCCGGCGGGCAAGGCCGCGAACGCCGCATTGGTGGGCGCGAAGACGGTGAAGGGGCCCGGGCCCTTGAGGGTGTCGACCAGGCTGGCGGCTTTGACGGCAGCGACCAGCGTGGTGTGGTCCTTGGAATTGACCGCGTTGTCGATGATGTCCTTGCTCGCCAGCATGGGCGCACCGCCCACCATGACTTGCGCGAAGGCGCCGAGCGATGCGGTGCCGATGGTGAGGGCGAGTACGGTCTTGCCGAGGGTCTGCTTGATCATGAAAATCTCCTTGGGTTGTCAGCCGGAACTGCGGCTGAAGGAGATACGCAGCGCGACCCCGCACTGGATTCAAAAAGAGCTATTTTTTTCGCGAGTGCGTTTGCACGCGGGGCCACAGGACGATCACCGCCAATCCCATCAGCACGAGTGCCGCCGCGCCCAGCTTCCAGCCGGGCAGTGCCTCGCCCAGCGAAAACGCCGAGGCGCCGATGCCGAACACCGGCACCATCAAGGCCCAGGGCGTGACGGTGGCGGCCGGGTGCCGCGCGAGCAACCAGTTCCAGGCACCGTAGCCGAACAGGGTGTTGCCCACGGCCTGCCACAGCACGCTGGCCCACACCAGGCCACTGGCGTGTTCGAGCGAGGAGCGCATGAGTTGCGGGCCTTCGAGCCACCACGACAGTGCCAGCAGCGGGGGCACGGCGAACAGGCTGCTCCAGACCATGAAGTGCAGCATGTTCACCGGCCCGAGCGACTTCACCACCAGGTTCGCGAGCGACCAGAAGAACGCCGCGCTCAACACCAGGCCCATGCCGACCAGGGTGACGGTTGCGTCCAGATTGGCTGCGATCAAGCCCAGGCCGGCCAGCGCCAGCAGCAGACCGACGACCTGGAAGCCTCTCACGCGCTCGTGCAGGAGCCAGAGCGACAGGCCGATGGTGAAGAACACCTGCAACTGCACCACCAGGGACGCCAGGCCGGGCGAAATGTCGCTGCGCATCGCCAGGAACAACAGGCCGAACTGGCCCACCCCGAGCAGCACGCCGAAGGCCGCCACCTTGTGCCAGGGCGCGGTGGGACGGGGCATGAACAGCAGCCAGGGCAGGGCCGAGAGCGCGAAGCGCAGCGCGGCGAACAGAAACGGCGGCAGGCCGTTCAGACCCCAGCGGATCACCACGAAGTTGGTGCCCCAGACGAACACCACCGAAAGGGCGAGCAGCAGGTGGGACGTGGGCAAGGTGTGGCTCCGTAGGGGTGAGGTGCCCGCAGTGTAGCCATGGCCGAACAACCCGACGACGGCCGGGGACGGCATCGTTGGCATCTCCGCGAGGCCCGTGCGCGGCACACATCAAGGTCGGTGCAGCGACCGGCGCGCGGCCACTGCGCCGGCTGCCAGGGCCATCGCCAACAGGGCCAGCGCCACGAGCTGAGCCATGACCGGCGCCATCGCTTCGTTGTCGAGGCCTTCTTCCAGTGCCTCGAAACGCGGCAGGCGGTCGAAGTCCTGCAGCGCGAGCCCCCGGTAGCCCATGAGGTGCGGCACGAAGAAATCCCGCCAAGCGTCTTCGAAAGCGTTGACCTGTTGAACATGGCGACGGTACCGCGGCGCATCAATGCCCGCCAAGCGGTCCGCGACCATCGCCAGCGCCAGGCTGGGCGAGAGCCAGGCACGCTGTTCGAGCCACAAGTACCGCCGCGCACGCACGTGGTCGAAATCTTCCATGAGAGGGCGGATGGTCAGATCCTGCTCCAGGTAGCGCGGCAGGAACGAAACCGGCCAGGTGTGGGTGCGGCGTGCGGCGGGCTCGACGCCCGGGTGCGCCGCGTACCAGTGGGCGACCAGCGCGTCCATGTGGACTTCGGCTTCCTGTTGGGCCTCTCGCACGGCGGCGGTCGCGGCGAGCCGGGACGGCATGGGGAGATCCTGGTCCGCCCTGGCCACCAGCGCCGCGGGAACGGCGAAGGTGGTCACCAGCCAGCACGCCAGCAGGCCCAAGGCCGCGCCGGCAGAGGACAAGGGCAGCAGGCAGAACAGCCCCGCCATCGCCAGCCACACCGCGCAGAACGCTGCCACGGCGGCAAGCCAGCCGAGCCAGGCGCCCGGGGTGGCGCCGGGGTCGAGTGCCAACGCGAGCGAGGATGCCAGCGCGGCCACGCACCAGACGGCCGTGCCGCGCAGCGCCAGTGCCGCGGCAAAAAGCCGGCCGGGCCGTGCGCACTGCGCCACCACCAGCCGCCACTGGCCTTGTTCGCGCGCTTCCTGTACCCAGCCATAGGTGAGGCCGAGCAACGCCAGAGGCAACAGCAGTGCGAGCACGGTGGCGAAGTCGGGGAGGCCGAATGCTTCCAGCAGCGGGTTGCTCAGCCGTTCGGCCTTGCGTGCGTCCGTGTGCCGGCTCTCGACCGTGACGCGGACGTCGGGGACGAGCAACATGAACGTGCCGGTGCCCAGGGCCAGGCCACCGAGCGCGGGCAGGTGTGCCGGTGGCGCGTCGGCCCGCGCGAACTGGAACGCGGCCATCATGGCCTGGGTTCCGTTCGGTGCGTGCGTGGCAGCCCATTGGGCTTTCAGGCGAGCCTGTTCTGCGTCTGCCTGCTGGCCCGCCGCTGCTGCGCGGTACTCACGCGCGCCCAGGCCGGACCACAGGGCACTGGCGCCCAGCAGCAGCGCGAACACGGCGAGCACCCCCAGGTTCAGGCGTTGGCGGACGAAGCGCCGCCACTCGGCACGTGCGATCGAGAGGTTCACGGCCGGAGCTTTCGGACGCTGGCGCGCAGCAGTGCCCCGGCAACCAGCACCCAGCCGAGCAACACGGCGAGGTCGGGCCACACAGCGCGCAGCGCGAACCCGAGGCGGGGTGGCGTGTAGTGGAACGGGGCGATGGAGCGCCACAGGCGGTTGTCGGCGTAACGGTCCTCGAAGGACGTGATGCCCTGGGTGTTGTCGATGTCCCAGCGGTCGATCGAGGCGTTGACCTCGCGCCGGTACGTCTCGGCTTGCGCCTCGAAGTGCTGCTGGTGTGAGAGGTCGGTGCCCGCCATCTTCATCGAGATCGAGCGCATGGCCACGGCGGGGCTGAACAGCGCGACGGCCCGCAGCCAGCGTTCCTGCCGGGCGTAGCGCTCCCACAGCGCATCGAAGTGCAGGGCATGCACGCGATCCGCATACGCGTCGCGGGCCAGGCGCCGGGCCGCGGCCACGCCGAAGGGCAGGTCCTCGACCCGTTGGGCGCCGTGGCGCTGCAGCAGCTCGGCATCGAACGCCCTGCCCCGGGCCGCGAGATCCTGATCGCCAGGCAGGCCCTGCGTGTAGTCGCGCTGGATGCCAGCCCAGAAGTGTTCGGCCGCGGGCAGCGGCACGGCGCTCTGCGCCACCGCAGCGCCCAGGCGCGGCACTGCGAAGACGAAAGCGATCCACAGTGCCAGCAGTGCGAAGAGGCTGAGCCGACTGGTCGGCATCCAGGCCGACGCCGCCAGCGCCAATGCCACAAACACCGCGCCATACAGCAGGTAGCCCATGGCGAGCAGCGCGCCGCGCCCCAGGGCATCGGGCGGCCATGGTCCTGCGCCAGCGGCCAGCGCGAGGCCGCCGCCGAGCACCAGCAACAGCAACACCGCGACCACCACGAGCAAGGTGAGCAGCTTGCCGAGCAGCAAGCGGCCGCTGGCCAGCCCGGCGCTGTGCAACATGCGCAGGGTGCCGCTTTCGCGCTCGTCGCTGACGCTGTGAAAGGCCAGCGCAATGATCAACAGGGGCAGCAGCGTGATCAGCGCGAAGGCTGGAGTGGGTTGCCCGAAGCGCACCGAAGGCGCTTCATCGGCAGCCGGTCGAAACCGCGCCAGGTTGCGCCGGTGCGGCTCCAGCCAGAGCGCCTGGCCCCAGAAGTCGTTCAGACCGGGATCGATGCCCGCCAGCGGTGAGTCAGGCCGAAACGCGTAGAGGCCGAAGTGTGCGCCGCGGTGCGGGTGCTTGTCGCCTTGAGCATCCCATTGGTCGCGCACGATCGCTGCCACATCCCTCTTTTCTTCGGCCATCGTCCGGTGTTGCTGTGCAGACGCGACGACGATCCCTGCGAGGAGCAGCGCCAGCGACAGGACGAGCACGGCGAAGCGGCCGTCGCGCCAGAGAGCGCGCAACTCCTTGCGAACCACCGCGCGCATCATGGCAATGGCACCGCGTTGTCCTGGCGGGTGTGCAGAAGGTAGGCCCGTTCCAGGGCGTCGTGGTCGACCGTGTGAGCGTCGAACTCGGCAACCAGGCGACCTTCCCGCAGGATCCCGATGCGGTCGGCCACCTGGCGCGCGTTGAACAGATCGTGCGTCGCCATCAAAACCGCCAGGCCCGCGTCGGCGGCCGAGCGGATGCGCCGCGCGAAGTCGTTGGCGGCGCCCGGGTCCAGACCGGAGGTTGGCTCGTCCAGCAGCATCGCGCAGGCTTGTTTGGCGTGCGCGATGGCCAGGCCGACTTTCTGGCGCATGCCCTTGGAGTAGGTGGATACACGTGCCGTGTGGGCCTTGTCTTGCAGTCCCGCTTGTGCCAACAGGGTGCACGCCCGGGCTGTGGTGAGCGCGATGCCGCCCAGCGTGCAGAAGTATTGCAGGTTCTCCACACCGCTCAGGTAGGGGTAGAGCGCCACGTTCTCGGGCAGATAGGCCAACTGCTGGCGCGCCTGGACGGCGTTCTGGATGGGACAGGCGCCCGCGACCCGGGCTTCGCCCGATGCGGGTGCGACGAGGCCCAGCAGGACGTTGAGCGCAGTGGTCTTGCCCGCGCCATTGCCGCCGAGCAGGGCGTACACCGACCCGGCGTGGACGTCCAGATCGAGTCCGTCGATGGTGCGCCGTCCACCGCGCTCGACCACGAGCGCGCGCAGCGAGAGGATGCCGGGTTCCATGCTTCTAGAAGAAATAGCGCACCGATGCGCCGATCTGCGTGCGGGGCTGTGGCGACAGCAGCAAACCGGCGGCGCTGCCATACGCGATGTCCGAGGCGAAGCGGTGCGGCTGGAAGATCGCGAAGACCGAGAGCTGGAGCTTCTCCATGTCATACGTGGCCTTGAGGTCGTAGCGCACGTAAGTGGGCATCGCGCGCAGCTGGATCTGTGGTGTGCCGACGTAGTAGGGGTTCTTCGAGGTCACGTAGGCGTCGGCGTTGAGCGTGAGCCGTCCAGCGCCCAGGCGCTGCCGGTATTCGGCACCGAGCTTGAGCTGGTGCTCGGGCACCGAGAGCCGCGCGCCGGTGTTGGGCAACGGATTGACGATGCGCGCTTTGAGGATGCGGCCGTAGCTGCCGTAGACCGACCAGCTCGAACCGAGGCGCAGCCTCGTCTCCAGCTCGAAGCCCTTGCGCGCGGTGTTGCCCACCGAGCGGAAGGACCCATCGGCCTGGGCCACGATCTCGTCCTCGTTGAGCGTGCGGTAGGCGACGCCCGAGACGGTCCAGTCCCGCGCGGGTGTGGCGGTAAAGCCAAGGTCGTGCGATCGCACCTTGGAGGGCTGCACGCCGTAGACCGTGCCGCCTGCCGCGCCGAGCGGGCCGATGGGACCGCTGCTGCTGATCTGTTCGGCGGCCGGGGAACGCAAGCCTTCGGCCACGTTGGCAAACAGATCGAGCGTGGGCGCGGCGCTCCACACGGCGCCCAGCTTCGGCGTGGTGACCGCCGCCTTGTAGGTGGTGGAGGCGCCGGGCAGTTTGCGGTTCTCGATGTCGTGATCGAACCAGTCGCGCCGCACGCCGCCCAGCAGCTTGACGCCGGGCGTCAGTTTGTACTGCCCCTGTGCGAACAAGCCCGTGGTCACGAGGTCGAGATGGTGGCTGTTGACGTAGTTGGCGGTGGGTTGTCCGGTGTTCCAGATGCGCCGGTCGGCATCGCCCTGGTCGCGGCGCAACTCCCCACCCAGCGTGAGCGAGGCCTTGTCGCTGATGACGGTGTTCTGCGAAAACCGGCCACCGAAGAAGTGGCGGTCGTCCGAACCCACCGTGTGCTGGACGGCGCTGTTCGTGATGCCACGCACGCGTTCGAAGCGTTCCGCATACACGGAGGCCGACCAGCCGGCTTCGCCGATGGCTGGTGTTCGGTGGAAGACAAACCCCGTGCGCTCGCCGCTGCCAAAGCCCGGCACGTTGAACTGGGTGGACCGCGGATCCACCACGCCCCGTTGCAGATCGGGCAGCAGCAGGTAGCCAGCCGCCTGGGCGTGGGCCTTGTAGTGGTTCAGGCGCAGGCTGTAGCGGCCCTCGCCCGCGCGGGTGGAGAGCTTCCAGAAGAGGTTGTCGCGCGACTGCTCGCCGTCGCGCCGGTAGCTGTCGCTGCGGTAGCGGTCCGCGATGAGGAGCGACTGGATGTCGTCGCTGAAGGTGTTCGACAACACGAGCGATGCCCGACGACCACCGAAGCTTTCGAGCGACAGCCCTACGCTGGACGGTATGGGTCCGCTGGGCGTCGCGATATGAACGGCGCCCGCGCGGTTCTGGTCGCCAAAGAGGGCGGAGATGGGACCTTTGATGACGTCGATGCGTCCGATCATGTCGGGCGTGAGCCATTCGAGGAAGGCTGGACCGTGTCCTGCGCCGGCCTGGCTCGACGGGATGTTCTGCGGCACGCCGTCCACATAGACCGCGGTGTCCGCGCCGTGCGTACCCTGCGTGGCGAAGCCGCGCATGCGAAAGCCGTTGCCGGTGTCGCCCTGGTCGATGTTGTTGGCCACCACGCCGGGCACGCGGCGAAAGACGTTGGAGATGTCGCGGCCCACGTTGAGGGTGTCGATGTCGTCCCGCGTGATGACCGTAACGGCGGACGGCAGCCCGACGCTGTCGTCGATGACGGCAAGGCGTTTGCCCTGCAGATCCACCGGGCTTTGCCCTGCGCTGACTTGCACTTCCTTGAGCGTGATGGTGGCGTCAGCCGGACCACTGGTGTCGGTTTGCGCGAGGCCGGCACCGCAGGACATGGCGCCTGTCATGGCCAAGGCGAGCGGCAGGGGGCGGCGTGCGCCGCGAGAAGAGAGCAACTTGTTCATGGTCTTACCCGCCTCGCACCGCGGTTGTGAGCGCTCGGGTGTTGAAACGCATCATGTCGATGTAGGTGGGCGCCTCGCCGCCCGGGGCGGAGAGCGAGTCCGAGAACAGCGCGCCGGCGGGCTTTACGCCGGCTTCGCGCGCGATCTGCTCGATCAGCCGGGGGTCGGCGATGTTCTCCACGAAGAGCGCCCGGATCTGTTCCTGGCGGATCTGGCGCACCAGCCGCGCCACGCCCTGGGCCGAGGCCTCGCTGTCGGTGCTCACGCCTTGTGGCGCGAGGAACCTCACGCCGTGGTCGCGGGCGTAGTAGCCGAAGGCATCGTGCGAGGTGATCACCTTGCGCTGCGCGGCGGGAATGGATGCCCAGCCCGCGCGGATCTCGGCATCCAGCGCGTCGAGCTGCGCGGTGTAGGCCTTCGCGTTGCGGTCGTACACCTCGCAACCGGCCACGTCGGCCCGGCACAGGCCTTGCGCGATGTTCTTCACGTACAGCTTCACGTTGCCCGCGCTTTGCCAGGCGTGTGGATCGGTGTGGCCGTGGTCGTGCGCATGGTCCTTCTTGTGGCCGTGGCCGTGCCCGTCTTCCTGGATCGGCTTCACGCCTTTGCTGACCACCACGGTCTGTGCCTTGCTGCCCGAGGTCTTGAGCAATCGCGCCATCCAGCCTTCGAAGCCCAGGCCGTTGGCGAACACGATCCGGGCTTGGGCCACGGCACGGGCGTGTGCGGGCGTGGGCTGAAACACATGGGCATCGCTTCCCGGGCCCACGAGCACCTCGACCTTCACGCGGTCACCGCCGACCTGGCGCACCAGATCGCCCAGGATGCTGAAGCTGGCGACGGCCTGCACGGGTGTTGGGGTTTGTGCCTGGAGCGGCGTTGCGACCGTGCCCAGCGCAAGAGCGAAGGACGCCGCGACGATGGCTTGGCGGCGCGTAGGGACGAAGGTCTGCTGCAGTTTCATGAAAGGCTTTCGGTTCAGGCTTGGAGGTGGGAAAACGAAGAGCGCCGGTGGCGCAGCAGGCCGTGGGGCGCGCACACCAGCGAGAAGGCATACATCGCACCGAGGCTCAGCACGATCACCGGGCTGGTGGGCCAGTCGGCGTGGTACGACACGAGCAGGCCGACCACGCTCGCCACGAGGGCCAGGCACACGGAGGCGATGAGCAGGGAGCCGAGTCGGCGCACCCAGAAACGGGCGGTCGCGGCCGGCAACACCATCAGGCCCACGGCCATCAGCGTGCCCAGCGCATGAAAGCCGGCCACCAGGTTGATGACCATCAGGGCCACGAAGCCGTGGTGCGCGACCGCGCTCCAGCGGCTCCTGCCGCGAAGGAAGTCCGGGTCCAGGCATTCGAGCACCAGCGGCCGCCGCAACACCACCAGCGAGACCAGGGTGATCGCCGCGATGGACCCCAGCAATTGCAGCGCGGCATCGTCCAGCGCGAGCACGGTGCCGAACAGCACGTGCAGCAGGTCCACGCTGTTGCCCCGGGTGGAGACGATGAGCACACCCAGGGCAAGCGAGAGCAGGTAGAAGGCGGCGAGGCTGCTGTCTTCGCGCAGCACCGTGTGGCGTGACACCCAGCCCGAACCCAGCCCCACCGCCAGGCCCGCGGCAATGCCGCCGACCGTCATGGCGCCCAGCGACAGTCCGGCCACGAGGTAGCCGATGGCCGCGCCGGGCAGGATGGCGTGGGCCATTGCATCGCCCACGAGGCTCATGCGCCGCAGCATCAGGAACACGCCCACCGGCGCGGCGCTCAGGGAGAGTGCCACACAGCCGAGCAGGGCGCGTTGCATGAAGCCGAATTCCAGGAAGGGTGCGAGCCACAGGCTGCCGAAGGGGATGTTCATGCGCAGGCCTCCACCGCCGTGCCACGCGCCGTTGCCTCACAGGCGGGAGCGCCTTCGTCGAACGGCTCCTGAAGGCGCAGCGCGCGTTGCCAGTGCGCCGGTGTGAGCACGTCGGCGGTGGCGCCGAACGCCACGGGCTCGCGCGCCAGCAGCAGGGTTTGCGGGAAATGGGCACGCACCTGGGCCAGGTCGTGCAGCACCGCGACCACGGTGCGGCCCTGGGCGTGCCAGCGGTGCAGCAGGCCCAGCAGATCGTCGGTGGTGCGCGTGTCGATGGCGGCGAAGGGCTCGTCCAGCAAGACCACCGGCGCGTCCTGCACGATGAGGCGAGCGAACAGCGCGCGCTGGAATTGCCCGCCCGACAGCGTGTCGATGCCGCGTCGTTCGAAGCCGAGCAGGCCCACGTCTGCCAGGGCATCGTGGCACGCCTGCCGGTGCGCGGCGGTGGGGCGGCCGAGCGCACCGACCTCGTGCCACAGACCGAGCAGCACCATGTCGCGGACCGAAATCGGAAAGCTGCGGTCGATGGCCGACTGCTGCGGCAGCCAGGCCACGCGCCGCTGGCAAAGGCCATCGATCCAGCCGCCAATGGGTTTGAGCCGGCCCGCCAAGGCCTTGATCAGCGTCGATTTGCCCGCGCCGTTGGGGCCCACCACGGCCAGCAGGGCACCGTCCGCGATGGCCATGGACAGGTGGTGTACGGCGGGGTGCCGCTCGTAGCCCAGCGTGAGGTCGTGCAGGACCATGGCCGCTCGGGGCTGGGAAGGCAGGTTGGGTGACGGCACGGGCACTTGGCTTTAAGATATTGCAACTGAATTGCGATAGTGCGCATATTAACGCAACAATGTTGCAATAAGGAATTCGCCATGCCGACCCGTTCCATCCAGGACGCCGCGACCGTGCCGTCCTACATCCAGACCCGCCTGGAAGCTGCGGGATTGCGCCGCACTCTGGCCACGCGCGCGGTGCTCGGCCTGTTCCTGGCACAACCCCCGGGCGGGCTGACCCATGCGCAGGCGATGAACGCGCTCACCGCGCGCGGGCTGGACATCAACCGCGTCACGCTCTACCGCCTGCTGGACCGGCTTGCCGTCTGCGGTGTGCTGCAGCGCCAGACGGACGACGAGGAGCGCACCTGGCGCTTCAGCCTGGCGCCCGAGCAAGGCGTGGGCAGCCGCGCGGCCAAGGCGGCAGGCCTGCTGCCATTCGAATGCGATGCCTGCCACCGCCAGTTCGAACTCCCGGGGGCGGGCGAGCCATTGCGCGCGCTGGCGCGCGACCTGCAACGCCTGGCGGCGCAGCTGGGTCACCGCAGCGAACGGGTGGACGTCGCGGTGCACGGCACCTGCGCGGACTGCACCGAGGCGGCGGCGTGATCGAAGCCCGTGGTCTTGCATACGCCTATCCGGGCAGCGAGCCCTTGCACTTGCGCGATGTGTCGGTGGCGCAAGGCGGCCGCCTGCTGTTGCGCGGCCCCTCGGGCAGCGGCAAGTCCACCTGGCTGGCGCTGGCGGCGGGTCTGGTGGCCCCCAGCGCGGGCGAAATCACCGTCGCGGGCCAATCGTTGGCGGCCCTGGGACCGGCCGCGCGCGACGGCTGGCGTGCGCGCCACATCGGCTTTCTGCCGCAGAAGCTGCACTTGAGCGAAGCGCTCAGCGTGGCCGACAACCTGGCGCTGGTGTACTTCGCGGCCGGTCTGCCGGTGGACCACGCGGCCATCGCGCGCACGCTCGACGCCCTCCAGGTGGGTGGCGCGCTCGCATCGCGCCGTCCATCGCAGCTTTCGGGGGGGCAGGCACAGCGCGTGGCGCTGGCGCGCGCCATGTTGTTGAACCCGCGCGTGTTCCTGGTGGACGAGCCCACCGCCAGTCTGGACGACGGCGCGTGTGCCGCGGCCTTGACCTTGCTGCAGAACAGTGCGTCCACGCTGGACGCCACGCTGGTGATCGCCACGCACGACGCTCGCGTGGCGCAAGCCCTGCCGCGCGCACAGGTGTTGGCCTTGGACGCCCGGGTGGCTGCATGAATGTGTTGGGGTTGTCGTGGCGCTACCTGTGGTCGCGGCCCTTGGCCACGGTGCTCAACCTGGTGTTGCTCGCGCTCGGGCTGGCGTCGCTGGCCTTCGTGCTGATCGCGCGCGACCAGGTCGACCGCGCGTTCGAGCGCGATCTGGCTGGCATCGACGCCGTGGTCGGCGCCAAGGGCAGCCCCATGCAGCTCATCCTCGCCGGTGTGTTCCACCTGGACGTGCCACCCGGCAACATGCCCCTGTCCGAAGCGAATGCGCTGGCGCGGCACCCGCAGGTGGCGCAGCTGATCCCGCTCAGCCTGGGCGACAACCTGGATGGCTTTCGCATCGTCGGCACCACGCACGACTACCCCGCGCACTACGGCGCGCAACTGGCCGGCGGCCAGCTCTGGAGCGGGCCCATGCAGGCGGTGCTGGGCGCGCAAGTGGCCGAGCGCACGGGCTTGCGGATCGGCCAGGCGTTCGAAGGCGCGCACGGGCTGGGGGCAGGTGGCGCATCGCACGGCGAGACGCCGTATGCCGTCAGCGGTGTGCTCAAGCCCTGCGCCTGCGTGCTCGACCGGCTCGTGCTCACCGCCACCGAGTCGGTCTGGCAGGTGCACGACGACATGCACGCGGGCGACGGCATGGACGCTGCCGAGCGCGCGGAATTGAACGAAGCGCTGGCCGCCGAACGCGAAATCACATTGGCCTTGATCCGCTACCGCACGCCCTTGGCCGCGGTGAGCTTCCCGCGCTCCATCAACGAGACCACACCGCTGCAGGCGGCCGCGCCGGCGCTGGAAATCACCCGCCTCCTGAGCATGGTGGGCGTGGGCACGCAGGTGCTGCGCGCCCTGGCGGCGGTGCTGCTGGTGGTGGCCGGGCTGTCGGTCTTCATCGCGCTGTGGAGCGCGGTGCGCGAGCGCCGCGCCGACCTGGCCATGCTGCGCATGCTGGGCGCGCCGCCTTCGCGCATCGCCGCCGTGCTCTTGTGCGAAGCACTCTGGCTGGCCGTGCTGGCCTGCGCGATCGGCCTGCTGGCCGCGCACGCACTCACTGCGGTGGCAGGCGACATGCTGATGGCCCGGCAGTCGCTGGCCATCACGGGCTGGCAGTGGGTGCCGGGTGAAGCCTGGGTGCCCGTCCTGGCCCTCGGGGTGGCGGTGGTGGCGGCGTTGTTGCCGGCCCTTCACGCCTACCGCGTCGATGTTTCTCAACTTCTCAACTCAAGGGCATTGCCATGAAGAAAATCCCGTCCTCCCTGCTGTTCGCTGCCGCATTGCTGTCGACCGGCGCGCTGGCCCAGCATTCCGACAAGGAAACCCAGGAAGACATCGCGCGCCACCGCGCCATGGCGGCCGCCCACGAAGGCGCGGCCAAGTGCCTGGAAGCGGGCAAGGGCGAGAAGGTGTGCATGGCGGAACTCTCGGTCGCCTGCAAGGGTCTGGCGCTGGGCAAGTACTGCGGCATGCGCCATGCGCATTGATGCGCACGCCTCGAAGTCCACGCCGATGAAGCACGTGCTCCTTCCCTGTCGCGCCTCGCCTCTCGCCGCTTTCGTGGTCATGAGCAGCTTGCTGCTTGGCGGCGCCCACGCCCAGGTGCTGAGTTCGCCGGTGCCATCGGGCAGTGGCACGGGCGCGCCGTCCCCGCAGGCCCCGGGCCTGCCGCACGCAGGTCAGGGCGCAGGCGTGCACAGCCCGCTCAGCCCCTTTGCGCCGCTGCCCAGGCGCAACGACGTGGTGGCCTGGTCGACCCTCACCGACATCACCACCCAGGTGGTGAACAAGCGCATCGTGCCGGTCTATCCCGCGCCAGTGGCAGCGTTGAACCAGAAGAAGCTGCGCCTGCAAGGTTTCATGATGCCGCTGGGACCGGGAGAAACGCAGCGCCACTTTCTTCTCGCATCCGTGCCCCTGACCTGCAGTTTCTGCACGCCGGGCGGGCCTGAGAGCATGGTTGAGGTGCGCACTCGCAAGCCCGTGAAATACCGGCTGGAAGCGGTGGTGGTGGAGGGCACTTTCCACGTGCTGCAGAACGACCCCTACGGTCTGTACTACCGCATCACCGAGGCCATCGGGGTCGAATGAGTACCATCGCCGGGTGAACATCGCCAGCCATCCCGTCGTCGCCTCTCTCACACCGGTATTCCTGCTGATCGCGCTGGGCTTCCTGGCCGGGCGGCGCCAATGGATCCGCGAATCTTCGGTGCGCGACCTGTCCAACCTGGTGTTCCTGCTGTTGATTCCGGCGCTGATGTTCCGCACCATGGCCTCGGTGCACTTCGAAACGCTGGACTGGCGGCCGGTGCTGGCCTATTTCCTGGCGGCCCTCACGCTGCTGGGTGCGTCGATCGCATGGCGCGGGTTCAACCGCCGCAGCGTGGTGCTGGGGTTGGCGAGCACCTTCTCCAACATGGTGATGATCGGCATCGCGCTGATCGAACTCGCCTATGGCAAGGAGGCGCAAGTCACCCTGCTCACCTTGGTATCGGTGCACGCGCTGATCCTGCTCACGATCGGTTCGATCACGCTCGAACTCGCGGTGGCGCGAGAGGCCCGTGAAGGTGGCGCGCGCGCGCCCCACGTGCTGGCCACGGCATGGTCTGCCATCAAGGGTGCGCTCATCCATCCCATTCCATTGCCTATTCTCTGCGGCCTGCTGTTCGCGCAGACCGGCCTGGCATTGCCTGCCGTGATCGACCGGCCGCTGCAGTTGCTGGCCAGCGCCTTCGCGCCGATTGCGTTGGTGCTGGTGGGCGTCACGCTCGCGCGCACGTCCATGGCAGGCCATCTGCGCGAGGCGCTGTGGGTGTGCGTGGCCAAGAACCTGGTGCTGCCCGTGTTGGTGGGCCTGAGCGCCTGGGCGCTCGGCATCACCGGCATGCCGCTCACCGTGCTCGTGGTCGCCGCGGCCCTGCCTGCAGGCGCGAACGTGTTTCTGTTCGCTCAACGTTACGACGTGGCGCAGGAAGTCACCATTGCGAGCATGGGCCTGTCGACCGTGCTGGCGCTGTTCACCTTGAGCCTGACCATGCTGCTCATGGCCTGGCTCAATTAGGGCCCAGCTTCACTGGCTGATCTTGCGGCCTTCCTCGACCTGGTATTCGAAGTAGCGCTGAAAGGTAAAGGCCAGGCTGCCCATGAGCGCCACCGTGCCCAGCAGCAACGCGAACACGAGGGCGCCAATGGTGAGCCAGTTCGTGCCGCCGGCCACGGCGTCGGCGGGCAGCTCGGGATTGAACTTGAGATTCCACTTCTCCCGCTCGGTCAACGCGTAGACGATAGCGGCCAGGCAACTGGCCGCTACCGTGAAGCCCAGCAGCGGGATCAGTACCCAGGAGAGCTTGTCGTCCTGTCCGTAGAGCAGCACGCGGTCCACGCCCCATAGGCCCAATGCGGCCGGAATCGGGTGCAACCAGCCGATCCAGTCGCCCAGGCCGCGCAGGTAGAAGCGGTGCAGGCCGAGCACGCCACCGATGAGCGCCAGCCAGACCGCCAGCGTCTTGTTTTTTCTGTAGGCCATGCTCAGACGCCCTCGACCGGTGGCGTGGTGTCGCCAGCACCCAGGGTTTTCTGCATCAGCACGATGTCGAGCCAGCGGTCGAACTTCCAGCCGCACGACTGCACCACGCCCACCGGCTCGAAGCCCAAGGCCTTGTGCACGCCGATCGAACCCGCGTTGGCCGAGTCGCCGATGACGGCCATCACCTTGCGCGTGCCGGCGCGCTCCAGCACCGCCAGCAGTTCCGTCAGCAGCGCGCGGCCCAGGCCTTTGCGGTGTGCGTTGGGGTCGAGGTAGATCGAATCCTCGACCGAGAAGCGGTAGGCCGGGCGCGGCTTGAACCAGTTGCCGTAGGCGAAGCCCTGCACCTGGCCTTGTTCCTCGGCCACCAGCCAGGGCAGGCCCTTGCCCAGCACGTCGGCGCGGCGTGCCGCCATCTCGGCTGCCGTGGGCGGCGTGGTTTCGAAGGTGCCGGTGCCGTGCAGCACATGGTGGGCGTAAATGCGGGTGATCGCGTCGAGGTCTTCGTCGCGGCTGGGGCGTATCAGGGGCATGGGTGTTTCGAACTCAGGAGAGGGGGCGTCTGGGGGAAACCGGCGAACGGGCTATAATCGCGGGCTTCGTGGCGTTTCGCTGGCCGGGTGGTCAGTCGTGTGTCTCAAGCGCTGCAGAAAAGCGGATCGCAAGATCCCGTGAAGTACCACTGTTGGTACCTCTCCACCCGAAGGATAAATCATGGTCGTCATTCGACTCTCCCGCGGCGGCTCCAAAGCCCGTCCTTTCTACAACATCGTCGTTGCCGACAAGCGCAACCGCCGCGATGGCCGCTTCATCGAGCGCATCGGCTTCTACAACCCGCTGGCCCGCGGTGGCGAAGAGCCCCTGCGCGTCGCCGTGGACCGCCTGACCTACTGGACCGGTGTGGGCGCTGAGCCTTCGGACACCGTGGCCCGCCTGGTCAAGCAAAACGCCGCCAAGGCCGCGGCCTGATCCCGTCCTTGCCCCGGTGAGCACGCCCGCGTCCGGCGCCTTCCAGGCGTCGTCCCTGCCCGACGATGCCGTCGAGCTGGGGCGCATACAGGACGCGTGGGGCATCAAGGGCTGGGTTCGAATCCTGCCTCACAGCGCCGACACGTCGGCGCTGTTTGCTTCCTCTCAATGGTTCCTGCAGCCGCCCGAAGCCCGCTTCGCGCGCGGCTTTTCGGCGTTTTCGGGTTGTGTGGGCGTGAACGTCCTTGAGGTCAAGGCGCATGCCGATGGGCTCGTGGCCCAGTTGGAAGGCGTGGCGGATCGCAATGCGGCCGAGGCGCTCAAAGGTGTGCGTCTCTACCTGCCGCGCAGCGCGTTCCCGGCCACGCCCGAAGGCGAGTACTACTGGGTCGACCTGATCGGCCTGGACGTGGTCAACCGCGAAGGCGAGCACCTGGGTGTGGTCCGCGATCTGATGCCCACGGGGCCTACCTCGGTGCTGGTGCTCGAATACACCGAAACGGTGGACGGCTCGGAGAGCGTCGCTGAGCGCATGATCCCTTTCGTGGCGGCATACATCGACGATGTGGACAAGGCCCAGCGGCGCATCACCGCCGATTGGCAAAAAGACTACTGACGCCCGCGCCGGCCACACCGCCATGCGCTTCGACGTCATCACCCTGTTTCCTGAACTTTTCGCGCCATTTCTGCAGCACGGCATCAACCGCCGTGCTTTCGACGCTGGCCTGGTGGACGTGCACCTGTGGAATCCGCGCGATTTCGCTGAAGGCAACTACCGCCGCGTCGATGATCGACCGTTCGGTGGTGGCCCCGGCATGGTCATGATGGCCGAGCCGCTGTGGCAGTGCTTGCAGGCGGTTCGTGCGTCTCGTGCCGAGCCCGATGCCGAGCGTGCTCCGGTCGTGTTGTTCTCGCCCATTGGCGCCCCCCTGAACCACGGTCGCGTGGAGTCTTGGTCGCGCAGCCAAGGCGCGGTGCTCGTGTGTGGTCGCTACGAAGGCATCGACCAGCGCTTCATCGACACGTGTGTGGACCTGCAGATCAGCCTGGGCGATTTCGTGCTCTCGGGCGGCGAAATCGCGGCCATGGCCCTGCTCGATGCGGTCGCGCGCCTGCAACCCGGCGTGCTCGGCGATCAGGGCAGCCACCAGCAGGACAGCTTCAATCCCGCGCTGGACGGCCTGTTGGACAGCCCGCACTTCACCCGCCCCGAAGTCTGGCAAGACCAGCCGGTGCCCGAGGTCCTGCTGGGGGGACATCACGAGCGCATTGCCCGCCACCGCCGCGAACAGAGCCTGCAACTCACCGCGCGCCAGCGGCCGGACCTGCTCGCCCTGGCCCGGGAGCAGGGTTTGCTCGACAAGGCCGACCTGGCTTTTCTGCGCTCTCAGAGATTGCTATAATCCAAGGCTTTTCGATCCTCTGACCGGCCGCTGTGACCGGGCCAGCCCGCAGACCCGCAAGGGAATGGACGGGGCCCTTGCCGGATTCGCAGCCTTTAGTGCAGCGCGGTCACGATCGACGAACAGGAAACCATGAACCTCATCCAGACCCTTGAGCAAGAAGAAATTGCTCGCCTCGGCAAAGTCATCCCGCCGTTCGCCCCTGGCGACACCGTGATCGTGAGCGTCAACGTGATCGAAGGTGCACGCAAGCGTGTGCAGGCATACGAAGGTGTGGTGGTTGCCCGCCGCAACCGTGGCCTGAACTCCAGCTTCATCGTGCGCAAGATCTCCAACGGTGAAGGCGTCGAGCGCACTTTCCCGCTGTACAGCCCGCTGATCGCCAAGATCGAAGTCAAGCGCCGTGGTGCCGTGCGCCGTGCCAAGCTGTACTACCTGCGCGAGCGCAGCGGCAAGTCGGCCCGCATCAAGGAAAAGCTGGGCGCGTAAAGCGCATCGGAGTCCGTCTCCGGTCCCAAAAAAAGCCGCTCTCCGAAGCGGCTTTTTTGCGTCTGGAGACAGGCATTTCCGGCTTGCGACCCGCAGACGGCAAGGCGGCCCACATGTCGCTATGCTTGGATCCTCTCATGACCCAGCTTCTCCCTGCCTTTGACCCGCGTCTGGTGCCCATCGTCGCGGACACCGATGACGAAGTGCTGCTGCCCGCGCAAGCACAGCGCCTCACGCCCGCGGGCTTGCGCGAACTGTTTGCCCGCCCACCCGTGTGGACGCCCGAACTGCGCCGCGAGCCCAAGTTCGCCGATCGCCAGCCCGCCGAAGCGGCGGTGTTGTTGCCCCTGGTCATGCGCGACGAACTCACCCTGATCCTCACCCAGCGCGCCACGCACCTGTCCACGCACTCGGGGCAGATCGCCTTGCCCGGTGGCAAGCTGGATCCGCAGGATGCCGATGCCACCGCCGCGGCCTTGCGCGAAGCGCACGAGGAAATCGGCCTGATGCCCGAGCGGGTGGAGGTGCTGGGCACGCTGCCCGTGTACGTGACAGGCACGTCTTTCACGGTCACACCGGTGGTGGGCCTGGTGCAGCCCGGTTTTGAATTGATGCCCAACCCGGACGAGGTCGACGATGTGTTCGAAGTGCCACTCGCGTATCTCATGAACCCCTTGCACCACCGCCGGCATGCGCACGACTTCGAAGGCGTGGTCCGCCAGTGGTATTCCATGCCGTACCTGGACGGCGACCGCGAGCGTTTCATCTGGGGCGCCACGGCGGGCATGCTGCGCAATTTCTACCGCCTGCTCAGCGCCTGAGTAGCGGATATTCCCGTGCCGTGGGCTTGTGGGGCGGGGTGGGGGACGCCACTATGATGGCGCCATGAGTTTCTTTGCCATTCTTCTTGCGTTGCTGCTGGAGCAAGCACGTCCACTTGCGTTCGACAACCCGGTGCACGCGGGCCTGCGCGGTTGGGCGCGCACGGTGCGGCGCAATCTCGATGCGGGTCAGGCCTCGCACGGCTGGGTGGCCTGGTGCCTGGCCGTGGGCGTGCCCGCCGTGGTGGCCGGCCTCGTGTACTGGGGCCTGTGGCAGTTCAGCTCGGTGCTGGCCTTTGCCTGGACGGTGGGCATCCTCTACGTCACCCTGGGGTTTCGCCAGTTCAGCCACCATTTCAGCGAGATCCGCCATGCGCTGGACGAGGGCAATGACATGCTCGCGCGCGAGAAGCTGGCGAACTGGCTGCGTGTGGATGCGTCGAGCCTGCCACGCACCGAGCTGCTGCGCCAGGTGATTGAGCACTCGGTGCTGTCGGCGCACCGCCATGTGTTCGGCGTGCTGGTGTGTTTCGTGGTGTTCTGGGTGGTGGGCCTGGGGCCTGCGGGGGCGGTGTTCTACCGCATGGCCGAGTACCTGTCGCGCAACTGGCGCGCAAGGCTCGATGGCACGCCCAGCCCCGGGTTGCAACGCGCGGCCGCCACGGCCTGGCGCTGGATCGACCATGTGCCCGCCCGCGTCACCGCGCTCGGGTTTGCCGTCGTCGGCAACTTCGAGGAAGCGTTGGCGAGCTGGCGCGCCGACGCCGAGCGCTTTGCGCCGGGCAGCGACGGCGTGGTGCTGGCCGCCACCTCGGGTGCCTTGAACGTGCGCCTGGCGCCGCGGCCCGACGCGCTCGCCGTGCCGGAAGACGACGACCCCGGTGACCGTCCCGAGCCCCAACTCGCCCACCTGGGCAGTGTGGTGGGGCTGGTGTGGCGCTCGGTGGTGCTGTGGATGCTGCTGCTCGCTTTGTTGACGCTGGCAGGGCTCTAGTACTTTCGCTTGTCCGAGAGTTCCGCGAACAGTTCGCCGTACAAGCGGTAGCGGTTGGCGCTGATGGCCAGAGGATCCGCACCGGCCTGGCCCGCGTCGCCGCTTTGTACATGCGCCACCACGCCGCAGCCGGGCTCGTGCAGGTGAGTGCAGTTGTAGAAGCGGCACGCACCCAGGGTGGCATTCAGATCCGGCATGAGATGGGCCAGTTGCATCGGTTCGATGTGGTTCAGGCCGAATTCCTGGAAACCTGGCGAGTCGATCAGCGCGGTCTGGCGCGTGTCATCGACCCAGTACCAGGTCGTGCTGGTGGTCGTGTGCTTGCCCGAGTTGAGCGCGCGCGAGATCTCACCGGTCTGGGCGCGTGCCTCGGGCACCAGCCGGTTCACCAGCGTGCTCTTGCCCACACCGGAAGGGCCTAGCACCAACGTGCGCTTGTTCAACAGGCGTGCTTGCAGTTCGCCCAGGCCGGCTTCGCTGCCGTCGGCCGATTTCAGGCGCAAGGGAAGCACGGACAAGCCCATGCGGCGGTACGGTTCGAGCCGGGCCCAGGCCCGATCGAACGCCGGCTGCAGATCGCTCTTGTTGAGCACGATCAGGGCGTCGATGTGTTCGGCCTGCGCTGCGATCAGCGCGCGCGTGAGCTGGCTTTCGGAGAACTCCGGGTCGGCCGCCACCAGCACCAGCACCTGGTCGAGGTTGGCGGCGAACGACTTGGTGCGCATCTCGTCCTGTCGGTAGAACAGGTTGCGCCGCTCCTGCACGCGCTCGATGCTGCCTTCGTCGCCCGTGGTCTGCCATTGCACCTGGTCGCCCACGACCACGGCGTTCTTCTTTCCGCGCGGGTGGCAGATGCGGCGTTCGCCGTCGGGGCTTTCGACGAGGCAGTGGCGCCCGTGGGCCGCCACCACCAGTCCCGGTTGAAGCTGGGCCATCAGGCCTTCTGCAACGCGTCCACCGCGGCAGCGCAATGGAAGTCGCTGACCGAGATGCCGCTCACGTCGTGCGTGTTGAAGCGCACGGTGCAGCGGTTGTAGCTCACCGCCAGGTCGGGGTGGTGGTCTTCCCGGTGGGCGATCCACGCCAGCGCGTTGACAAAGGCCATGGTCTCGTGGAAGTTGGCGAAGTGGTAGGTTTTCTCCAGCGCGCCGTCGATCAGCTTCCAGCCTTGTGCGGCATCGCCGTTGAGCTGGGTGAGCTGGGTCACGACTTCGGTGGCGGAGAGTGCGCGGCGGTTTTGGTGGATGGGGTTCATATCGAGCTCTTGTTCACTTCAGGCCGCCTGCAACCGGGAAAGGCGTTCGCTGGCGGGTGGGTGGGAGTAGTAGAAACGCGCGTAGAGCGGATCGGGCGTGAGCGTGCTGGCGTTGTCCTTGTAGAGCTTGAGCAAGGCCGCGGCGAGATCGTTGCCGCTGGTGTGCGCGACGGCATAGGCGTCGGCTTCGAACTCGTGCTTGCGCGAGAGCTGGGCCATCAGCGGCGAGAGGAAGTAGGTGAGCAGGGGCACGACCATCATGAACAGCAGCAAGGCCAGGGCGTCGTTGGGCGTGTCCATGGACGGCGTGACGCCCAGGCCGCTGTAGAACCAGGCCTGGCTGGAGACCCAGCCCAGCAGGGCGAAGCCGGCGAGGCTGAGCGCGAACATGAGCACGATGCGCTTGAGGATGTGTCGGCGTTTGTAGTGGCCCAGTTCGTGCGCGAGCACCGCGTCGATTTCATCGGGGCTGAGCTGCTGGAGCAAGGTGTCGAAGAACACCACGCGCTTGGCCGCGCCGAAGCCGGTGAAGTAGGCATTGGCGTGCGCGCTGCGCTTGCTGCCGTCCATCACGAACAGGCCCTTGGCCGCGAAGCCACAGCGCTGCATGAGCGCGTTCACACGCGCCTTGAGCGTCTCGTCCGACAGTGGTTCGAACTTGTTGAACAGTGGCGCTATGACGGTGGGGTAGAGCACCAGCGCGAGCACGTTGAAGGCCATCCACACGCCCCAGGCCCAGAGCCACCAGTTCGGGCCGGCTGCGCCCATCAGCCACAGCACCAGCGCGGCGATGGGCAGGCCGATCAGCGCACCGACCAGCGCGCCTTTGACGAGGTCGCCCAGCCAGAGGCCGAGCGTCATCTTGTTGAAGCCAAAGCGTTCCTCGATGCGGAAGGTGGCGTACCAGCCCAGTGGCAGGGTGAGGAGACCGCCGATCAGCACGAACGCGGCCAGCAGCGCGAGCTGCTGTGCCAGGCCACCCCCCATGGCCGAGAGCAGCGACTGGTTGAGCCAGTCCAGCCCGCCCAGCAAGGTCCAGCCCAGCAGAAGCGCGGCGTCCAGAGTGGCTTCGAGCAGGCCGTAGCGGGTCTTGGTGATGGTGTAGTCGGCGGCTTTCTGGTGGGCCTGGAGCGAAACGGTGCCGCTGAAAGCGGCCGGTACGGCGCTGCGGTGGCGCGCCACGTGGCGCATCTGGCGGCTGGCGAGCACGGTGCGCACGACCAGGCCGAGCACCAGCAGGGCGCAGAAGAGGGCGGTGAAAGAGAGCGAGGCGGTGTCCATGGGCCGAGTCTATCGAAGTGGGCCCGGATCGCGCGCCGACGGGTCTGGCGGCGGATCGGCGAAAATCCCCGCCATGACTTCTTCTCCCCCCCCGGCCAGCGCGGCCGTTGAAACCCCCTCCAGCGACATCCCTACACTGGCCAGGAGCGACCAGAACCTGGTGTGGCTCGACTGCGAGATGAGCGGCCTGGACCCCGAAAAAGAACGCTTGCTGGAAATCGCAGTGGTCATCACCGGTCCGCAGCTCACGCCGCGCGTGGAAGGGCCGGTGATCGTGCTGCACCAGAGCGACGCCGTGCTCAACGCCATGGACGCCTGGAACAAGGGCACGCATGGAAGGAGCGGTCTGATCGACAAGGTCAAGGCCAGCACGGTGGACGAAGAACAGGCCACGGCCGAGTTGTTGGCGTTCATTGGCCGGTACGTGCCCAAGAACAGTTCGCCCATGTGCGGCAACACTATCAGCCAGGACCGCCGTTTCCTGGTGAAGTACATGCCCAAGCTGGAGGCCTATTTCCACTACCGCTGCCTGGACGTGAGCACGCTCAAGGAGCTGGCCAAGCGCTGGCGGCCCGAGGTGTACGACGCGTTCAAGAAGCACCAGCGGCACACCGCCCTGGCGGACGTGCACGAGTCGATCGACGAGCTCGAGCACTACCGTACCCATTTCCTGCGCTGACCCGCGCGATTTTCTTCGCGCTCGGCGCGATCGCGCCGCGACCCCGTGTCCAACCCGTACTTCCGCTGAGTTCAGCATGACCAAAAAATCCCGCCGCCGCTTCCTCATCAAGCACCAGGAGGTGCTGCAACTGAGCGTGGCACTCCTGTTCCTGGTGGTGGTCGGGGCGTATGCCTCGCTGACCGGCGCGTCCAGCGCGGGGCTGAGCACATCGGCTATCTGGCTGCTCATCGTCGCGGCATCCGTGGGCGCGTACATGTCGATGAACATCGGCGCCAACGACGTGGCCAACAACATGGGGCCCGCGGTGGGCTCCGGGGCCATGACCATGGGTTGGGCGATCCTGATCGCGGCCGTTTTCGAAGCCTTGGGCGCCATCGTGGCCGGGGGCGACGTGGTGGGCACGATCAAGGGCAACATCATCGACCCGCGCGCCATTTCCGACCCGGCGCTGTTCGCCTGGGTGATGTTCTCGGCGTTGTTGGCCGGCGCGCTCTGGTTGAATCTGGCCACTGCGGTGGGCGCGCCGGTGTCCACCACCCACTCCATCGTGGGCGCGGTCATGGGCGCGGGCATCGCGGCGGGCGGCTGGGGCCTGGTGAACTGGGGGACCATCGGCCAGATCGTGATCAGCTGGGTGGTCTCGCCGCTGGCGGGCGGCGCGATAGCCGCCGCATTCCTGTACATCATCAAGCGCAGCGTGACCTACCGCAGCGACATGATCGAGGCCGCCGGCCGCGTGGTACCGATCCTGATCGCCCTCATGGTCGGCGTGTACACCACGTACATGCTGCTCAAGGGGCTGGGCCAGCTGGTGCATGTGAACGTGCTGCAGGCCTTGGTGGCCGGGGTGGTGATGGCGTTGCTGGTGTGGGTGTTGATCCGCAAGCCGATCGCGACCATGGCGCGCCGACAGGACAACAGCAAGAAGAGCGTCAACCGCTTGTTCACCTGGCCACTGATCTGTTCGGCGGCGCTGCTGAGCTTCGCGCATGGCGCGAACGACGTGGCCAATGCCATCGGGCCGCTGGCGGCGATTTACGAGGCGGTGAAGGACGGTGCGATCGCCACGTCGGCCGGCACGCCGATGTGGATCATGGTGCTGGGCGCATTGGGCTTGGCGGTGGGCCTGGCCTTGTACGGTGCGCGCCTGATCCGCACCGTGGGCAAGGAAATCACCGAGCTGGACAACATGCGTGCCTACGCCATTGCCATGTCGGCCACGCTGACGGTGATCGTCGCCTCGCAGATGGGTATGCCGGTGTCGACCACCCACATCTCGATCGGCGCGGTGTTCGGCGTCGGTTTTCTGCGCGAGCTGTTGAAGGTGAACTACGCCAAGATGGAAGCCGTGGTGCGCAAGGGACACCAGGGCGCCGACCGCGACGTGGTCGAGGCCTACTTGAGCCGTTTCGAGGCGGCCGAGGTGAGCGAGAAGAAGCGCATGCTCGCGGAGTTGAAACAACGCGCCAGGCAGCGCGAGGCCGTCGCCACGGACGAAGACGGCGCCGTGTTCGCCAAGAAGGAGCAGAAGGCGTTCAAGAAGGCCTACAAGAAGGAAATCGTCAAACGCTCGGTGGTCATGCGCATCGTGGCCGCCTGGATCGTGACCGTGCCGGCCACGGCGGTGCTGGCGGCCGTATTGTTCTACATCGTTCGCGCCGTTCTCGACTGAACTTCAGGGCACCGTGCCGTGGAGCAGCCGCTCGAACATGTCTAGCGGCCCCATCTGGCCGCCCTTGAGCATGAGTTCCAGGCCATCGAGCGATGGCGCATCGCTGCGCGCGCGGCTGAGCGTGACGCCCGGTGCCAGCACGCCTTGGCAGGCCAGCCCCCAGAGGCCCAGCCGCTGCACGGCGAGGCTGGAGGTGTCGCCGCCCGCGATGCCGACGCGGCGCAAGGGCACGGCCGATGCCGCGCGCGCGCGCACCACGCTGGCCACGAGATCGCCGGTGGCCGAAGCGATGGCGTGTGCGTCGAGGTCGGCGTGGCGCGTGTGGGATTCGGTGTGCGCGAGCACGTGGCGCCGCGCGGCCAGGCCGGCGAGCACGGCGTCGCAGCAGGCGCTCGCATAGTCCGGCTCTTCCAGCAGCCGGCGCACGTCGACTGGGATCTTCTGAAACGATGTCGCGGCGGCCACTTGCGCCGCGGTCTGCGGTGAGAGGCTGCCCGCGAAGGCGAACACCGGGCTGTCCACCGGCGTGGGTGCAGGCAACGCGGGCGCCGGGTTCGCTGCGCCATGCCAATGCGCGGCCAGCGCCTGCACCACACCGCTGGGGCCCACGACCAGCAGTGGCGCTTCTTGCGCACGCCGCCAGATCAGGCGGCCGACCGGGCCGAGGTCCTGAGGTCCTGAAATGTCCATCAACACCGCATCGGGTTGCGTCGCCAGCAACTGCTGCAATGCGGCGTCGTGTGCGTCGGCGGTCTGCGCATGCGCGGGGTAGTGCAGGGCGGCCACCCGCGCCAGACCTTGCGCCTGCAGATGCCGGCGCAGATCGGCCTCGCCCATGGGCGTGACCGGGTGCCGGCTCATGGTGGGATGGCGGTCGATGCGGTGCACTTCGCCTTGCGCGCCGGCCGAAGCGAACAGCTGGCTGAAGCAGCAGTAGCGGCCGATATTGGGTTGCCCGCCCACGATGGGCACCCAGGCACTGCCGATGTGCCGGTTGAGCACGCGCACCGCCTGGCCGATGCTGCCCACGTGGGGGGCGCTGTCGAAGGTGGAGCAGCACTTGTAGTGCACGACCGGCGCGCGCAGCGCGGCGAAGAAGCGGCCCACGGGTTCGAGTTCTGCCGCCATGGCCTGCGGGTCCATCGCGCGCGCCGCGCCAGCGATACCGATGGCGTCCAGCGGGCCGGCCGCCTGCAAGTGGGCAGCGCTGGGCACGCCGAGAAAGAGCAGGCTGCGCAACCCCGCTTGTGCCGCGGTGGCCAGGGTGTCGGTCGCGCCGGTGAAGTCGTCGCCGTACCAGGCCAGCCGGGGTGTGTTCACGGGTTTACTTTGTCTTGGGGCCGAAGAACGCCAACGCGGCGGCGAGCTCGGGCGCCTGGCGCGCGGCCTCGGCCAGCGGCGTGCCGGCGCGCGCGGCGGCCCAGGCCTGGCGGATGCTGGCCACGCCGGCCGCAGGCCCCTGCGGGTGCGCGAGGATGCCGCCGCCGGACATGAACATCAGGTCGTCGGTGCCCACCGCGCTCCAGGTGGCGGGCACGGTGCCGGCCCACTGGCCGGAGGAGAACGCGGGCATCACCGCATCGGCATGTCCATCGGTCAGGGGCGCGAGACAGTCCCGCGCGGACTCGACCACTTCTTCATCCGTTTGCGAGAACTTGCCCTGCAGGCCGTGCACGTGCATGTGGTCCACGCCGGCCAGCCGCCACAGCGTCTGGTAGGCCTGGAAGCCGATGCCCAGCAGCGGATGGCGCGCAAGGGCGCCAAAACCGTTGCGGTGGCCGTGGATCGCCAGCGGCGTGTGCCGGCGCAAGGTTTGCATCGCCGAATAGCCGCACCAGTTCAGGCTGGCCATCACGCACGAGCCGCCTTCGCGTTCGACCAGGTCGGCGTGGCGGCGCATGGCGTCGGTTTCGTCGGTGATGTTGAAGGCCACCATCACGTGCTTGCCGGTGCGCTCTTGGTGTTCGCGCACCACCGCCATCACGGCGGGCACGCGTTCGGCCAGCGGTGCGTGCTCGGGGTCGGCACAGACCTCGTCGTCCTTGATGAAGTCCACGCCAGCCGCGCAGAGCTGCGCCACAAGCTCGGCGGTTTGCGCGGCCGAGAAGCCCACGTTGGGTTTGATGATGGTGCCCACCAGCGCACCGCTGGTCACGCCGGTGCGTTGGCGCGTGCCGGCAATGCCGAGTTGCGGCATGTCGAAGCGTGCGCGGTAAGCCGCTGGCAGTTGCATCGACTCCAGGCGCAACCCCGTGACTTCACCGAGGTCGTACAGATTGCCGCTCACGGTGGCGGCCAGCGTCGGCAGGTTCGCGCCGATGTTCGCGGTGGGGAACGCAATGCGCACCCGCGCGCGCCGCCAAGGACCCGTGCAGCCCTGGCGCTCCAGCCAGGCGTTGGGCAGGCTCGGCGCGGGCGCGTCGGGCAACAACTCGATGTGCTCCACCGTGGCGCGCGCGCGCTCGCGCAGGTCGTCGGTTTCGCCCGCGACGCGCGTGAAGGTGCCGCAGGACTGTTCGCCCGCCATCACCTCGGCCACCTGCGCGGGCTCCAACGGGGTTTCGATCAGGTAGGTGGCGTGCAGGCGCTCGGATGCCATGTCAGATTTTGCTCAGGTCGGGAAAGGGGCGCACCGGCTCGGTCACGCCATCCCAGGTTTTCGACGATTCGCGGATCAGGTCGAACATGCGGCCCTTGGGGCCGGCCACTTCCGACAGCTCGATCACCGTGCCCGGGTGGTACTCGGTGTCGAAGTAGATGAAGCGGCCGCGCTCGCCGACTTCGCCCTGCATCTTGGGCTTGAAGCCTTCGGCCAGCAGGCGCTTGAGGTCGGCGTCGTAGTCGCTCGTCCAATAGGCGACATGTTGCAGACCGGTGCGCCCGGCCTGCAGGAAGTCGCGGTACATCGACGGCACGTCGTTGCGCGTCTGGATCAGCTCCACCTGCACGAAGCCGGAGTTCGCCAACGCCACCGAGTTGTGCGGCTCGTAGTCCTGGCCGTCGTACTGGTAGTTCTTGATCGGCACGCGCGGGTTGTAGTACCACGGGCCCACGCCCAGCGTGCGGCTCCAGTAGTCCATGGCGGCTTCGATGTCGTGCACGACATAACCGAGCTGGCGGATTTCTCCGAAATGGCGACTCATGTGATTTCTCTCTCAGGTGCGGATACAGACGATGGCGTTCACTTCGCGCCGTCGACGATTTCCTTGGGGATCGGCACGCCGGCGTGCTTCAGGTGGATGGCGTTGAGCTTGCCGTTGGACAGGTTGGTCTTGACCCAGCCGTTGACCCAGTTCATCAGCTCGGGCTGGTTCTTGCGCATGGCCACCGCGAGCTGGTACGACTGCAGCACGAACTTCACTTCGAACTCTTTCGCCGGCGCACGCTTGGCGATGGCCGCGATGATGGGCGGCGTGATCGCGACGATGTCGGTCTGGCCACTGGCGGCGGCGGTGATGGACGCGGCTTCGTCGTCGAAGCGCACCACCTTGGCCTGCGGCGCGCGCTCGGTCACGATCTTGTCCTGCGGGCCACCACGGGTCACGGCCACGGTCTTGCCGGCGAGGTCGTCGATGCCGGTGATCTTCAGGCTCTTGGGCGCACCGACGGCAGCCTGGATGGCGCCATAGGGAATCGAGAAGTCCACCGCCTTCTGGCGTTCGGGCGTGATCGAGAGCGAGGAGATGATCAGGTCGGCCTTGTTCGACAGCAGGTTGGGAATGCGCGCCGAATTGGTCGAGTTCACGATCTCCAGTTGCACGCCCAGGTCTTTCGCCAGCAACTGCGCCGCTTCCACATCGGAGCCGGCCGGGTTCACCTTGTCGTCCACGTAGCCGTAGAACGGCGCGCTCAGGTCGATCGCGATGCGGATCTTGCCGGCGGCCTTGATGTCGGCCAGATCGGCCATGGCCGGCAGGCACAGCGCGCCCAGGGTGGCGGCGAGGACGGTGCGGCGCAGGATGCGGGACGTGTTCATGGTGTGTCTCCAGGTGTTGTTGAAAAGAACGGGGAAAAGAAGCAGGTCAGAGACCGTGGGAAAGAAACTCGCGCAGCTCGGGCGTCTGCGGCTCGCGCAGCATGGTGCCGGGGCCGGTCTCCCAGACCTTGCCCTCGTGCATGTAGATGATGGTGTCGGCCACGCGCGCGGCGAACTCCATTTCGTGCGTCACCAGCACCATGGTCATGCCGCCTTCGGCCAGTTGTTCGATCACGCGCAGCACCTCGCCGGTGAGCTGCGGGTCGAGCGCGGAGGTGACCTCGTCGAACAGCATCACCTGCGGCTCCATGGCCAGCGAACGCGCGATCGCCACGCGCTGCTGCTGCCCGCCCGAGAGCTGTTCCGGATAGGCCTGCGCCTTTTCGGCCAGACCCACCTGGCGCAGCGTGCGCTCGGCGACGGCCTTCGCATCGGCGTTGGACAACCCCTTCACCGCCTTGGGCGCCAGCGTCACGTTCTGTTCCACCGTGAGGTGCGGGAACAGGTTGTAGCTCTGGAACACGATGCCCACGTCCATGCGCAGTTTGCGCAGGTCGATGGCCGGGTCGTGCACCGCGTGGCCGCACACTTGAATGCTGCCGCTGTCGATGATCTCGAGGCGGTCAATGCAGCGCAGGGCCGTGCTCTTGCCCGAGCCGCTCTTGCCGATGATGGCCACCACCTGGCCCTTGGGAATGGCGAAGGACACACCCTTGAGCACCTGGTTGCTGCCAAAGCGCTTGTGCACGTCCTTGAGTTCGACGACTGGGGTCATGGCGTTGGTGTCTTTCTTCATGCTTCGCCCTGGATGCGGCTGCCCACGTTCAAACGCCTCTCGAGTCGGCGGCTCCACACCGACAGCGGGAAACACATCGCGAAGTACAGCGCCGCGATGATCAGGTAGACGAGGAAGGGTTGAAAAATCGAGTTGTTGATGAGCTGACCCGCACGCACCAGTTCGACGAAACCGACGATGGAGGCGAGCGAGGTGTTCTTCACGATCTGCACCATGAAGCCCACCGTGGGCGGTGTGGCGATGCGCAGCGCCTGTGGCAACACCACCAGGCGCATGCGCTGGCTGCGCGAGAGTGCCAGGCATTCGGCCGCTTCCCACTGCGTGCGCGGTACCGACTCGATGCAACCGCGCCAGATCTCGCCCAGGTAGGCGCTGACGTAGACCACCATGGCGATGCTCGCGGCCACCAGACCGGGCAGCTCCAGGCCCACGATGCTCAGGCCGAAGTAACACACGAACAGCACCACCAGCAGCGGCGTGCCCTGGATCAGCTGGATCCAGCCGATGGCGAGCCAGCGCACCGGCGCCATGGGGCTGATGCGGCACAGGGCCACAACGCCGCCGGCCAGACCACCACCCACGAAGGCGATCAGCGACAGGCACAGCGTCCACAGCACGCCCACCCCCAGGAACTGCAGGTGGAATAGATTGAGTCCGCCGTCGATCATTTCGCGCTCCCTGCACCGAGCCGGCGCTTGCGCGTGAAGACGAGCTGGCCGAACACCCAGAGCCCGGCGCGCATCAACAGCGACAACAGCAAATAACCCACGGCCACCAGGATGTAGGCCTCGAACGGCCGGAAGGTTTCAGACTGCACACGCGCCGCGATGGCGGTGAGCTCTTCCACCGAAATCTGCGAGGTGATGGAGGTGGCCAGCATCAGCAGCACGAACTGGCTGGTGAGGGCGGGATACACCTTTTCCATGGCCGGGCGCAGCACCACGTGCCAGTACACCTGGCGCTTCGTGAGGCCCAGGCACTCGGCCGCTTCGAGCTGGCCCTTGTGGATCGAGTCCATGCCCGCGCGCATGATTTCGCACGAGTAGGCTGCCACGTTGATCACCAGCGACACCAGCGCGGCCGTGAAGGCCGAGACCTTCCAGCCCAGGCTGGCCAGGCCGAAGAACACCAGGAACACCTGCACCAGCAATGGCGTGTTGCGGATCACTTCCACGTACGCGCCGCACAGCCGCGAGATCCAGCGCACGTCACTGCGACGGCCGATGGCCAGCACGGTGCCGATCACGAAGCCCAGCACTGTGGCCGGGAACGATAGCTGGATCGTCATCCAGGCGCCCTCCAGGAAGAGCGGCCAGGCTGCCAGCACGCTGGCGAAATCGAATTCGTAGGTCACGCGCGCCGAGCCTCGTCAGCAACGGGGGAACGTGGTTGCGCTGGGGCGGCAAGGGCGAAAGGCAATGGGCATGTCGTCTCCTGGAACGCCGCCGACGGTGAAAGGTCTTCGGCTCTTGTTTGATTGGATTTGATGTTTTGATGCATCAGAATCGAGAGGAATGGTATCGTTTGAATCCTTCAACGGCCAGTTGAAGATCTGATGGTTTTTGATGGATTTTTCGCATGAGCAAAGTCGCCCGTATTCCCGACATCGCCCACATGGCCGGCGTCTCCACCGCCACCGTGGACCGTGTGCTGAATCGGCGACCGGGTGTGCGCCGGGCCACGGTGGAGCGCGTGATGCAGGCCGCCGAGCGCCTGCAGTATCTGCCCGATGCCGACGTGCGCGCCGCACTGCAGCCCCCGCCCATGCAACTTGTGTTCCTGCTGCCCGCGGGCAGCAACCGTTTCCTGCGCATGCTCGGCGACACCATCGGCTATTCGCAGGAGCACTGCACGCCCTACAACGTGCAATGCAAGGTCGAGTTCGTCGAGGGCTTCAACCCCGAGGTGCTGGCGAAAGCCTTGCTGCGCCATGGCGCACGCGCGCAAGGTATCGCCTTCATGGCGCTCGAACATCCTTTGGTGCGCGACGCGGTCGACCAGCTCGCCGAGCGCGGTGTGCACACAGTGACCCTCATCTCCGATCTGTCGGGCGCGCGGCGCGCGGCCTATGTGGGGCTGGACAACCGCGCCGCCGGCCGCACGGCGGCCTATCTCATCGCGCGCTTCATCGGTGAGCGCCCGGCACAGGTGGCCATGATCGCCGGCAGCCTGAGCTACCGCGCGCACGAAGAGCGCGAGATGGGTTTTCTCTACCTCTTCAAGGAATCGTTTCCCCACATCGAGGTGGTGGGCCTGCGCGAGGGGCACGACGACGCCGAGCGCAACCACGCGCTCACGCGCACGCTGCTCGACCAATACCCCGATCTCGCCGGCATCTACAACATCGGCGGCGCCTCCGATGGCGTGGGCCGCGCCCTGAAGGAAGCGGGGCGCGACCAGAAGGTGGTGTTCATCGGCCATGGCCTTTCGCCCGACACGCGCGCCTTGCTGATCGACGGCACGATGGACGCCGTCATCAGCCAGAGCCCGCAAGGCGCCATGCTCACCTGCGTGCGCATCTTTGCCAACCTGCGCGACGGGCGCGACGCGCTCACCGGTGTGGAAGCGGTGCGCGGGCAGATCATGTTCCGCGAAAATCTGCCGTGAACGTTAGGCGGTGTGGACCGCCCCCTCTCCGGCGCGCGTGCCCCCATCCAGGGGCATCGAGGGACGGCTTCGCCAGCCCAAGAGGCCGTCCCCTCTCCGGCGAGCGTGCCCGAACCCAGGGGCATCGAGGGACGGCTGCGCCGGCCCAAGAGGCCGTCCCCCCTCCAAGCGCCGAAGGCGCGCAAGAGAGGGGGGAAGCCGCGCAGCGGCGCAGGGGGGTGTTCCCATATCTCGCTTGGGGTTTTCCCTGAAACTGTGCCATAATCGCGGGCTTCGCAGGCAACTGCGAATTTTGTGCATCTGCCTCACACACCAGGCTCCCCGAACACCCCGTTGGCACGTCGTCCGCTCCAGGACCTCACCAACGCCAGCGGATGGAGCCCTCGCTCCCGGCGTCACGTTTTCTCCTCTGTGACCCAAGGCGCGTCGATCGTTTGATGGTTGATGTTTTGTAACCACGAACGCATCCGACGCCACGGAGCCGCCGGCCTTTCAGGCCGGCTTCCCTCTGACGTTTGCATTCAATTGCGCCGATAGGCGCATGGACGAACATGAGCGACTCTTTTGAAGAACGCGGCGAACTCTCGCCCGAAATCCTGTCTGCCGACGCGGACACCGACACCTCCACCACCGTGAGCGAAGCGCCCGTAGCACCCAACGGCTTCGAGCTGCTGGGCCTGGCACCCGAGCTGGTGCAAGCCTGCGTGGACCTGGGCTACACACAGCCCACCGCCGTGCAAAACAACGTGATCCCCAAGGCCATGCAGGCCGAGGGCCAACAGCGCTTTGCCGACATGATGGTCTCCAGCCAGACCGGCAGCGGCAAGACGGCGGCCTTCCTGCTGCCTGTGCTCCACACCCTGCTGCAGCAACGCGCCGAGAACGACGCCAAGGAACGCGCCGAACGCGAGCGCCTCGCGGCCGAGGCCATCGCCCGCGGCGAAGCCCCACCCAAGGCACCCAAGCGCAAGGACCCCACCAGCCCGCGCAACTTCAAGGCCGCCACCCCCGGCGCGCTCATTCTGTGCCCCACGCGCGAACTCGCGCAGCAGGTGGCCAACGACGCCATCGACCTCGTGCGCCACTGCCGTGGCCTGCGCATCGCCAACGTGGTCGGCGGCATGCCTTACCAGTTGCAGATCGCACGTCTGCAGAACGCCGACCTGGTCGTTGCCACGCCTGGTCGTCTGCTCGACCTGCAGCGTTCGCAGCAGCTCAAGCTCGACAAGGTGCAGTTCCTCGTGGTCGACGAAGCCGACCGCATGCTCGACCTCGGCTTCTCCGACGACCTTGCCGAAGTCAACGACCTCACCAGCGAACGCCGCCAGACCATGATGTTCAGCGCTACCTTCGCGCCGCGCATCCAGCAACTCGCCATGCGCGTGATGCACGAAAACGGCAAGCACGTGCAGAAGGTGCAGATCGATTCGCCGCAAGAGCAACACGCCAACATCAAGCAGGTGCTCTTCTGGGCCGACAACGCCGACCACAAGCGCAAGCTGCTCGACCACTGGATGCGCGACACCACCATCAACCAGGCGGTGGTGTTCTGCAGCACGCAGGTGGAATGTGATGGCCTGGCGAATGACCTGCAGCAATCGGGCTTTGCCGCCGTGGCGCTGCACGGCGCGCTCAGCCAGGGCATGCGCAACCGCCGCCTGATGGCGCTGCGCAACGGCCAGACGCAGTTTCTCGTGGCCACCGACGTTGCCGCACGCGGCATCGACGTGCCCACGATTACCCACGTCTTCAACTTCGGCCTGCCGATGAAGGCCGAGGACTACACGCACCGCATTGGCCGCACCGGCCGCGCCGGCCGTGACGGCCTGGCCGTCACCTTCGCCGAGTTCCGCGACCGCCGCAAGATCGGTGACATCGAGGCCTACACGCGCCAGCGCATCAACGTGGAAACCGTGCCTGGCCTGGAGCCGCGCCAGCGCGCACCGCAGCCCGAGTTTGGTGGCCGTGGCCGCCCGGGTGGCCGTGGTGAGCGTTTCGGCGGTGGCGGCGATCGCAATTACGCCGACCGCAGTGGTTTCAATGCCCGTGGCCCGGCTCCGCGTGGCCCGCGTTTCGAAGGCCGTTCGGAAGGCCGCCCGGAAGGTCGCTTCGACGCGGCTCCCCGCGCCGACCACGGCCGCCCAGGCCCGCGTTTCGACCCGCGCTTCGAAGGCCGTGAAGAGCCGCAAGGCCGCAACGACAACCGTTTCGACCACCGCGGCGAAGGCCGTGGTGACCAGGGCGGTTACCGCAACGACACGCGCCCCGCTGGCCGCAGCTTCGACCGCGCACCCACAGGCGCGCGTCCGGGCTTCGGCGCACGGCCCAATAACGGCTTCAGCAGCTTTGGCCGTGGCGACAGGCCTGCTGGTGGTGACCGTGGTGGTTTCAGCGACCGTGGCAATGCCGAACGCGGTGCCATGCGCGGTGGTGAGTTCGCCCCGCGCCGCAGCGAAGGCGGCCCAGCCCGCCCCGTGGCACGCCGCGCGCCGCGTTAAGCCGTTCCGGCAAGGGCGTCACGCCGAACCTTTGCAGGTTCGTGCCAGTGCCTCACCCATGGAGAAAAAAGCCCCCCGGTGCGAGCCGGGGGGCTTTTTTTTCTATGGACCGCCGCGAGATAGTGCGCTACCCGCCCAGCACCTTCCACAACGCGATGCGGTTGGCCTGCTCGGACAGGCGCAGCGCGATCAGGTTCTGCTGCGCGGCGTACAGGCTGCGCTGCGCATCGAGCACGGTGAGGTAGTTGTCCACGCCGGAGGTGAAGCGCGCCTCGGACAGTTGAAAGGCCTGCGCATTCGCGGCCACCACGGCTTCCTGCGCACTCAGCCGCGCCTGCCATTGCGCGCGCTCGGCCAATGCGTCCGACGCTTCGCGGAACGCAGTCTGGATGGCTTTCTCGTATTGGGAGATGGCGATGTCGCGGTTGGCCTGCGCCACGTTCACCGCCGCGCGGCCGCTGCCGCCATCGAAGATCGGCAGGCGGATCTGCGGCACGAAACTCCAACTGCCGTTGCCGCTGCCGAACAGGCCGTCGAGCTCGCGGCTGCCCGTGCCCACGCTGGTGGTCAGGCTGATGGTGGGGAACAGCGCGGCGCGCGCGGCAGCGACGTTGGCCGACACGGCGCGCAGGTTGAGTTCGGAGGCACGCACGTCCGGGCGCTGGAGCAGCACGGAGGAGTCGATCGTCGCCGGGCGTTCGAGCAAGGCCGCTGGCGCCTGTGTGCCTTGCAAGGTGTCGGCCGTTGGCAGCCAGTCGGCGTTCAGTCCGTTGCCCACCAGGAGGATGAGTGCGTTGCGGTCTTTCGCCACCTGGGCGGTGAAGGCGGCCACGTCGCCGCGTGCCGTCTCCACCGTGCTGCGGTTCTGCGCCAGTACCAGGCCCGAGGTGGCGCCCAACTGGAAGATGCGCTCGGTGAGCTGGTAAGCCTTCTCGCGGCCGGCCAGGGTGTCCTGTGCCAGCTTCAGGCGCGACTGGTTCGCGGCCAGGTTGAGCCAGGCGTTGGCCACATCGGCCACCAGCGTGATACGCACGTTCTGCTGGTTGGCCTCGGACTGCAGGAACTGCTGCAGTGCGGCCTCGTTGAGGTTGCGCACCCGGCCCCAGAGATCGAGCTCGAAGCTCGTGATGGCCAGCTGCGCGGTGATCTGCGTGCTGGTGGTGGGGTTGCCCGAGCTGGACAGATCACCCGGTGTGCGTGTGCGGCTGCCCTGGGCGTTGGCTGCCACGGTGGGCAACTGGGCCGCGCTGGCAATGCCGTACTGGGCGCGTGCGCGCTCGATGTTGAACAGCGCCGTGCGCAGATCGCGGTTGTGAGTGAGCGCCTGGGCGATGGTCTGGCGCAGGCCGGGGTGCTGCACCCAGGCCAGCGCCTGGGCCTCGTCCAGCGCCTGCTGCGTGGCGTTGGCAGGCGGTTGCGACTGGCCCAGGGCCGGCGGCACCACGCCTTGCACGTCGGGTGGGGCGGGCGGTGTGAGCGCGCAGCCAGCGAGCACGGCCGCGCTCAGCAGCACCAGCGGCATCCAGGGTCGATGGTTCACGGAAAGTCTCTTCTCGAAGCGATGAGGGCTGCGGCCAGGCATCAGGCATCTCCCTGCGTGGCCAGGGGCTGCGTGCCGGTGCCGGTGTGGGCGTGCGGCGTGTCGGCCGGTTCGGGCGTTTTTTTCGTTCTGCGACTGACCCAGCTGCGCACCAGCAGGAAGAACACCGGCACGAAGAACAGGCCCAGTCCCGTGGATAGCACGGTGCCGCCCAGCACGGCAGTGCCGATGGCCTGGCGGCTGGCCCCGCCCGGGCCGCTGCCCAGCGCGAGTGGCAGCACGCCGAAGCCGAAGGCCAGCGAGGTCATCAGGATCGGGCGCAGGCGCAGGCGCACGGCCTCGACCACGGCCTGCACGATGCTGCGGCCCTGGTTCTGCAGCTGCACCGCGAATTCGACGATCAGAATCGCGTTCTTCGACGCCAGCCCGACGGTGGTGAGCAGGCCGACCTGGAAGTACACGTCGTTGGACAGGCCGCGCGTGTAGGTGGCCAGCAGTGCGCCGATCACGCCCAGCGGCACCGCCAGGATGACCGAGAACGGCACGCTCCAGCTTTCGTACAGCGCGGCCAGGCACAGGAACACGAACAGGATCGAGATGGCGTACAGCAGGGGCGCCTGCGCGCCGGACTGCCGCTCCTGCAAGGACGCGCCGGTCCATTCATAGCCGATGCCCACCGGCATCTCGCTCATGATCTCTTCGATCGCACGCATCGCCGCGCCGGAACTCACGCCCGGCGCCGCATCGGCCTGCATTTCCATCGACGGTGAACCGTTGTAGCGCATCAGCTGTGGCGCGCTGCTGGTCCAGCGGGTGGTGGAGAAGGTGGAGAAGGGCACCATCTCGCCACTGCGGTTGCGCACGGTCCATTGACCGATGTCCTGCGGCAGCATGCGGTACGGGGCGTCGCCTTGCACGTAGACACGTTTGACGCGGCCGTTGTGCACGAAGTCGTTCACGTAGGACCCGCCCATGGCACTGGAGAGCACGCTGTTGATGTCGTTGGTGGACAGGCCCAGCGCGGCGGCCTTGCGGTCGTCGACCACCACTTGCAGCTCCGAGGTGTTGTCGAAATCGGTGGTACGCATGTTGCGCAGTTCAGGGCGCTGCCCGGCCATCTCGATCGCGCGGTCCTTGGCGGCGCGCAAGGCTTCGTGGCCGAGGCCGTTGATGTCCTTGATCATGAAGTTCACGCCCGAGCTGGAGCCCAGGCCGCGCACGGCCGGTGGAAGGCTCACGAAGATGCGTGCCGAGCGGATCTTGGCCAGGTCGCGGGTGGCTTTGCGGGCGATGGCGTCGGCACTCTGTGACGCATCGGGCCGCTCGCTCCAGTCCTTCAGGCGCACGAAAATCATGCCGGAGCTCTGGTTGCCGTTGTTGCCCGCCAGCGAGTTCACGCGCAGCACATCGGGCTGCTGGTAGAAGTAGTCGTTGATCTCGCGCAGCACCACTTCGAGTTGCGCGTCCGAGGAGCCGCTGGGCATCGTGACCGAGACCGAGAAGAAGCCCTGGTCTTCCACCGGCAGGAACGAGGTGGGCAGCTTCTGGAACATGAGCACCACGCCGCCGATGAGCAAGGCATAGATCAGCATCATGCGTTTGCTGCGCGTCAACAGCTTGCCCACGATGCCTTGGTAGCGCGTGGCATTGCGGTCGAAGCCGGCGTTGAACCAGCGGAAGAAGCGGTCGACCCATCCCAGCAAGCCTTTGCGCGCCGGCGCGCCTTCGTGCAAGTGGTTCGTTGGCTTGAGGATGGTCGCGCAGAGCGCCGGCGTGAGCGTGAGCGCCACCAGCACCGAGAAGGCCATGGCCGAGACGATGGCGATCGAGAACTGGCGGTAGATCACACCGACCGAACCCGAGAAGAAGGCCATGGGGATGAACACGGCCGACAGCGTGAGGCCAATGCCCACCAGCGCGGGCGTGATCTCGCGCATCGATTTGATGGTCGCTTCCTTGGCCGGCAAGCCTTCCTGGTGCATCACACGCTCGACGTTTTCCACCACCACGATCGCGTCGTCCACCAGCAGGCCGATGGCCAGCACCATGGCGAACATGGTGAGCATGTTGATGGAATAGCCCATGGCCGAGAGCACGCCGAAGGTGCCCAGCAGCACCACCGGCACGGCAATGGCCGGGATCAGCGTGGCGCGCAGGTTCTGCAGGAACACGAACATCACGATCACCACCAGCAACAGCGCTTCGAACAGGGTGATCGCCACTTCCTTGATGGAGGCCTTCACGTAGGGTGTGGTGTCGGAGCTGATGACACCGGTGATGCCATCGGGAAAGAAGGGCGCGAGTTCGGCCATCTTGGCGTTGACCGCGCCGGCCACCTTCATGGCATTGGCGCCGTCGGCGAGCACGATGCCCAGGCCCGCGCCCGGGCGGTTGTTCAGACGCGACTTCACCAGCAGGTTGTCGGCTTCCAGGGCCACCCGCGCCACGTCGCCGATGGTGACCAGCGAACCGTCGTTGGCCGACTTGAGCACGATGGCGCGGAATTCCTCCGCCGTCTTGAGCTTGGTGCGCGCGGTGATGGTCGCGTTGAGCATCTGGTCTTTCACCGCGGGCAGCGCGCCGAGCTGGCCGGCCGAGACCTGGGCGTTCTGCGAGGTCAGCGCGGAGATGATGTCGGACGGCATCAGCGCGAACTGCTCCATGCGGGCCGGATCCATCCAGATCCGCATGGCGTAGTTGGTGCCGTACACGCTCACATCACCCACGCCGTCGATGCGCGAGATCACGTCCACCACGTTGCTGGAGATGTAGTCGCCGATCGCCACCTGCGTCACCAAGGGGTCGGGCGAGGTGAAGACGTAGGTCATCAGGTTGTCTTGCCCGCCCTTGTTGACGAACACGCCCCGGCTCTTGACCGCCTCGGGCAGGCGGTTCATGGCGGTTTGCAGCTTGTTCTGCACCTGCACCTGGGCCACGTCGATGTCGGTGCCGGGTGCGAAGGTGATCTGCGTGCGCGAGCGGCCGGCGGAGTCGCTGGTCGAGCTCATGTAGAGCACGCTGTCGATGCCCTTGAGCTGTTGCTCGATGACCTGCGTGACCGAATCGGCGACCGTCTCGGCCGATGCGCCGGTGTAGGTGGCGTTGAGCGAGACGCGCGGCGGGGCGATGTCCGGATACTGTTCCAGGGGCAGCGTGAAGATCGACAGCGCGCCCGCCAGCATGATCACGATGGACAGCACCCAGGCGAAGACCGGGCGATGGATGAAGAAATAAGCCATGTGGCGGTGTTCCGGGGGTCGGTTGATTCAAAGCGCCAGGGGCCGCCCTTGGGGTGTGCCTGTCACCGTGGCGCTTTCAGGGCGCCGGCGTGGCCTTGGCCGGCGCCTTGCCGGGACCCGCATCCGCCGTGGCCTGGGCGGTCACCACCCGGCCGCCCTCCATGCGCATCTCCAGCGGTGTCACGTTCTGGCCGACGCGGGCTTTCTGGAAGCCGTCGACCATGACGCGGTCGCCGCGCGCCAGGCCTTCGGTGACCATCCACTGCGAGCCCAGTGCCTGGCCCAGCTTGATCGGGCGCTTCTCGATCTTGTTCTCGGCGTTGATGACCTGCACGCTCGGGTTGCCCGCCGGGTCGCGCCGCAGCGCTGGCTGAGGAATCACGACGGCCTCGCTCGCCTCTCCGGTGGCCAGTTGCGCGCGCACATACATGCCCGGCATGAGCACGCGCTCCGGGTTGGGCACGGTGGCGCGCAGGGTGATCGCGCCGGTGGTCTGGCTCACGCTGGTGCCGGTGAATTGCAAGGTGCCGACGTGGGGGTAGCGGCTGCCGTCTTCGAGAATCAGGCGCACTTTGGCACCACTGCCCTCGACTTTGCCGAACACGCCGGCCTGCCATTGCCGCCGAAGTTCCAGCAGCTCGGCGCTGGACTGGGTGATGTCGACCAGGATCGGGTCGAGCTGGCTGATGGTGGTGAGGGCTTGCGTCTGGTTGGCCGTGACCAGGGCTCCGGGCAGCACGGTGGACAGGTCGATCTGGCCGCTGATGGGCGCCAGGATGCTGCTGTATTGCAGGTTGATGCGGGCATTTTCCAGCGCTGCCTGCGCGACGGCGACATCGGCCGCGCCCTGGGCCGCCTGGGCCTGGCTTTCGTCGTTGGCCTGGCGGCTGATGGCGTCGATCTTCACCAATTCGGCGTTGCGCGCGGCGTTGGCTTTGGAGGTCTGAGCCGAAGCCCGCGCCTTGGCCAGCGCGGCTTCGGCGCTGGACACCGCCGCTTGCAGCGAGCGTGAGTCGATCTGATAGAGCGGCTGCCCGGCCTTGACGATGGCCCCTTCAGTGAACAGCCTTTTTTGCAGAATGCCCGACACCTGAGGCCGGACTTCCGCGCTTTGCGAGGCCTTGGTGCGGCCGGTGAGGTCGGTGTGCAGCCCCTGGGCTTTCGGCTCGATCGTGATGTAGCCGACACCGGGTGGCGGCGGTGGGGCCGTGGCGCTGGAGGCGTCCTTGCCGCTGCAGGCGGCCAAGGTCGCCACACCGGCCAACACGAATCCCAGCGCGGTCCAGCGAAGGCGCATGGACCGGCCCGCGCCGTACGGATACGCGGCGACCGGGGAGGTGGAGAAGTCGACAGAGGTCGTGGCAGTGAATGGCATGAAATGGGCAAACAGTCGAGAGGCGCGCACAAAAATGAGGACATCCACGCTGCCAGACAGCAGCGCAAAAGTCCTCCACATGGTTGCACCGAAACATGTCGGTTGTGTAAACCGGGCAGGCTGGCGACGCAATTAGTGTTCCAGGAGCGCCCCCCTTGGGGACCAGGCTCCAGTAGCCGACGTCCGGATAGACCCGCGCAGAACCCTGGAGTTCTATCAGATTCCCCATTAACTGGTTATAGGTAGGAACCACTTGGGAGGCGCGGCGCCGCAAACTCCTTCACGCCAGGGGGCACCGGTTAAGCGGTCGCCTGCAGCTCCTTCAGGCGTCCGCTGACCTGGCGGGCGACGGCTTGCAGGTCGGCCAGGTAGCGCTCGACCGCTTGTTCCGGCTTCATGGTCGAGGAGAAGAAGGTCATCCCCAGGGTGGCGGCCACGCCGTGGGTATCGAACACCGGCACCGCCAGTGTATTGGTGGCGGGCACCACCGTGGGGTCGCGCAAGGCATAGCCCGCGTCGTGGACCTTGGCCAGGACATGGTCCAGCGCACCCCGGTCGCGCACGGCCTCGTCCTCGGGCTGGTGGGGCGAAGTCTGGATGTCCTTGAGCAGGGCTTCCTGTTGGTCGGAGGGGCAGAACGCCAGATAGGCCCGGCCCAGCGCGCGGGTCACCAGGCTGAGCCGAAAGTTGATCGTCGAGTGGCGCATGGACAGGGGCGAGAGCGGGATCGTGCTGTAACGCACCACCATGGCGCTGTGGTCGAGCATGGCCACGGCCGTGGGCCATTTCACACGCAGGGTCAGCTCGTCCATCAAGGGCGCAGCCGCTTCCACGATCATGGGTTCGCTGTGGTAGCCCGACGAGAGCGACCGCACGCCCGAGGTGAGGAAATAGGCGCCATGTTGCGGTGCGTGCTTGACGATGCCCCGGTTCTCGAAGGTCTGTAGCAGGCGCACCAGCGTCGGCTTGGGCATCCCGGTCTGCGCATGCAGCACGTCCAGTGTCGACACCGCCTGGCGGTTGAGCGCCTGTAGCAGGTCGATGGCGCGCACCACGGCCCGCACGGGGGGCGACGAACTCATGTCAACACTTTCATGAAAAGCACCCATCCACCGCAGACACGGTCTGCACACCGGAACTGTCCGGCATCCGGTGGCCTGGGTGGAGCAGGAAAACCCTTGGATGCGCGGAGCCGGTGGCCGTATTTCGATCTGCGAAAAGTCGCCAATCCTTGCTTGTCGCGCCAAGGGGTCCTCCCTAGACTGGCCGTGCGCCGCTTCAGATCTCCTTCTTCTTTTTTCCTCACCCCATGCCCACGCCGCAGCCTGTTGCCCACCGACTCTTTGAAGATTTCCAGTTGAACGAAACCTGGGAGAGCCCGCCCACCGTGGTCACTGCCGAAGAAATCGTGGCGTTTGGCCACGACTTTGATCCACAGCCCATGCACATCGACGCGGCCCAGGCGGCGCAGGGGCCTTTCAAGACTTTGATCGCGAGCGGCTGGCATGTGGCCGCCATCTCCTGGCGCGAATTCCACCGCGCGGGTGGCTACGGCGGCACGCCGGTGGTCGGTCTTGGTGTGGATGAGCTGCGCTGGCACCGGCCGGTGCGTGCGGGTGATGTGATCACCGTCCACCGCGAGGTGATCGAGTTGCGCCGCTCGGGCTCCAGCCCCACGCACGGTATCGTGCGCACCCGGGTGAGCGTGCGCACGCAAAACGGCGAGACCGCGATGACGCTGCTCACCGCCAGCCGCATTCCCTGCCGCGAGGTACACCCGTGAGCGCCGTCGCCGTGGAGCGCGCCGCCGATCTGGCCGCCTACGTCGGCCAGCCGCTGGGCGTGAGCGGCTGGATCACGCTGGACCAGGCCAAGATCGACGCCTTTGCCGAACTCACGGGGGACGACCACTGGATCCACATCGATGTGGAGCGTGCCGCGCAGGAAATGCCGCAAGGCAAAACCATCGTGCATGGCTTTCTGGTGCTCGCACTGATCCCGTTTCTGCAGCGCAGTGTCTTCAGCATCCGCCAGCGCGGCAAAGGCCTCAACTACGGCTGCAACCGGGTGCGCTTCATCAGCCCCGTGCCGGTGGGCTCGCGGGTGCGCTTGCGCCAATCCCTCCAGGCGTGCGTGGCGGTGGAGGGCGGCACACGCTTCACGTTCGACTGCACCGTTGACATTGACGGGCAGGAGCGGCCCGCACTCGTTGCCGAGACCCTCGTTCAGATCTTCGACCGATGAGCATCCCGAACGCAGTCCCCGACACCCCGGCCTTCGTGTCGTTTGCCCAGGCGATCGCCGCGCACGCTGCTGCCCAGCCGGACCACTTGGCGTTCCAGGTGGACGATCGTGCCCTGAGTTGGCGCGACTTTCACGAACAGGTGGTGCAGGTCGCGCGGGCGCTGGCGGCCGACGGCATGGGCGCGGGCGACAAGGTGGCGCTGATCGGTTTGTCCTCGCTGGCTTACATCGAATGTTTCTTCGGTGCCGTGGCGGCGCGCGCCTGCGCCGTGCCGCTGCCGGCCTCGGCCAGCGTGGCGGCGCTGGAGGCAATGGTGCGCGACAGCGGCGCCCGGCTGCTGTTTCTGGACCCCGACACGGGCCCGGCGATTGCCGAGTTGGCGCAGCGCCTGGCTTCCCATGGCGTGGTGCGGGTGATCCCGTTTGGCAACGCCGGCAGCGACGGCGCTGCTTTTGCGGCCTGGCGGGCAAAGGGCGCGGACAGTCAACAAGCCTTGCCACGCGCCCAAGCGGACGATGCGTTCAACATCATCTACAGCTCGGGCACCACCGGCGTGCCCAAGGGCATCGTGCACGCGCACGGCATGCGCCAGCGCCAGGCCAGCCGCAAGGGGTTTGCCTTCTCGCCCACCAGCCGTTCGCTGTTGTCCACGCCGCTCTATTCGAATACCACGATCATGCCGATGCTGGGTGCGGTGGCCAATGGCGGCGCCTGCATTCTCATGCGCAAGTTCGACGCCGGCCGCTTCATCGCCATGGCCACGGCGCACCGCGCCACCCACACCATGCTGGTGCCGGTGCAGGTCCAGCGCATCCTGGCGCACCCCGATTTCGCCGGCAGCGACCTTTCTGCGCTCGCCCTCAGCCAGACCACCGGCGCGCCGATGGACGCAGCTTTGAAGCGCGAGATTCTGGCCCGCTGGCCCGGGCGCTTCCTGGAGGTGTATGGCCTCACGGAAGGCGGCGTGACCTGCCTGCTGGAGATGCGCGAGCACCCCGACAAGTTGCACACCGTGGGCAAGGCCGCGCCCGGCACCGACGTGTTTCTGATCGACGACGCCGGCCAGCGGCTCACGCCCGGTGAGAGCGTCACCGGCGAGGTGGTCGGGCGCTCGCCCTTCATGATGGTCGGGTACCACCACCGCCCGGATGCCGACGCGCAGATGCGCTGGTTCGACGCCGAAGGGCGCGTGTACCACCGCTCGGGCGACATCGGGCGCTTCGACGCCGACGGTTTCCTCACGCTGCTGGACCGCAAGAAGGACGTGATCATCTCGGGGGGCAACAACATCTACGCCGCCGATCTCGAAGCCGTACTGGCAGGTCACGCCGACGTGCTCGAGGCCGCCGTGATCGGCGTGCCCAGCCCGCAATGGGGCGAGACGCCGCTGGCGCTGGTGGTGCTCCAGTCCGGGGCCACGCTCGGCGCCGACGCGTTGCGCGACTGGGCCAACAGCCAACTGGGAAAAACGCAGCGCCTGTCCGCCGTGGAGCTGCTGCCCGAACTGCCGCGCAACGCTTTGGGAAAGCTGTCCAAGAAAGAACTTCGCGCGCCGTACTGGCACGCGACCTCCGAAATCCAAACCAAAACCGAAAGGCAGGCTGCTCCATGAACAACCCTTCTGCAAAGCCCGTCTGTGTCGTGACAGGTTCCTCCTCCGGCATCGGTGCGGCCACGGCGCTTTTGTTCGCTCAACAAGGGCACAACGTGGTCATCAACTACGTGAAAAAGGCCGAGCCGGCGCAAAACATGGCCGAGCAATGCCGTGAAGCCGGGGCCGATGTGCTGGTGGTGCAGGGTGACGTGGCGGACGACGCGCAGTGCCGCGCGCTGGCCGATGCCGTGCGCCATCGCTGGGGTCGTGCCGATGTGCTGGTCAACAACGCGGGCATCTCCACGAAGTTCGCCGACATCAAGGACCTGGACGCGTTGTCGGAGCACGACTTTGAAGCCACCTACCGCGTCAACGTCATTGGCGCGTACCAGATGTCGCGGGCGCTGGCACCCCTGCTCAAGGCGGGCCCGCTGTCGGCCATTGTCAATATCTCGTCGCTCGCCGGCCGCATGGGCGCCGGCTCGTCGATCGCCTATGCCTGCTCCAAGGGCGCGCTGAACACCCTGACCCTTGCGTTGGCCCGGTCGCTGGCGCCGCAGGTGCGGGTCAACGCCATCCTGCCCGGCATGATCGACGGCGACTGGATGCGCAATGGCCTGGGTCCCGAGGTGTTCGAGCAGCGCCGCCAGCGCTGGGAATCGCGCGCCTTGCTCAACGCGGTGATGAGCGTGCAGGACGTGGCCCGCACGGCCCACTGGCTCGCCACCGGGGCCACCAAGAGCACCGGGCAGCTCATCGACATCGAGGCGGGCTTCGTGCTCGGTTGAGGCGCCAGTGTGCCGGGCGGGGGGGCGGCGAAGTTTCGCGCCTCGGAAACTCGGAAACATCCGGTTGTGGCGGCTGCGCTTTGTGCCGAAACTGCGCAAACAGGTTTTTTACGGAGACAACGATGAACACGACCCGCATCCTTCGCCCTTTCTCCCTTGCCCTGGCCATCGCGGCCGGCGCGATCCTGTCGTTCCAGGGCGCTGCCCAGGCGCAAAGCCCCTGGCCCAACAAGCCGGTGCGCATCATCGCGTCGTTTGCGCCGGGTGGCAGTTCGGACCTCGTGGCCCGGCAACTGGCCTTGCACCTGACGCAGCACTATGGCCAGCAATTCATCGTGGAGAACCGCGCCGGCGCGAGCGGCAACATCGGGGTCGACTTCGTCGCCAAAGCGGCGCCCGATGGGTACATCCTGGGCCTGGGGACCTCGGGGCCGCTGGCGAACAACAAGGCGCTGTTCACGTCCATGCCTTTCGATCCGGAGAAAGACCTCACCCCGATCGCGCTGGTCGGTGAAATACCGCTGCTGATTTCGGTAAATCCCTCGGTGAAGGCGAACAACCTCGCGGAATTCGTCGCCCTGAGCAAATCGTCGACCGATCCCCTGCTGATGGCGCACCCTGGCAATGGCACGATCGGACACTTGGCCATCGAGTTCCTGAGCGTCAACGGCGGCGGCAAGTTCAGGTCCGTGCCGTACAAGGGCGACACGCCCGCGCTGGCCGACACCTTGGCCGGGACGGTACAGGCGGTCTCGGTGCCGGTGACCTCGCAGATTCAGCACGTACAGGCCGGCAAGCTCAAGGCGCTGGCGTTCACCTCGAAGACCCGCTTCGCCGGTCTGCCGAACGTGCCCACCGCCAACGAGCAAGGCGTGCCCCTGGAAGCCACGGTGTGGAGTGCCATGGTCGGCCCGGCCGGCCTGTCGCCAGCGATCGTCCAGTCGCTCAACAGCGAGATCAACAAGTACACCGCGTCGGCCGAGGGCAAGGCCAAGCTGGCATCGCTGGGCATGACAGCGCTGGGCGGCACGCCCGCGCAACTGCAGGAGCTCATGCGCAGCGAGGCTGGCAAGTGGAAGCAAGTGGCGCAGTCGGCCAAGATCTCCCTGGACTGAGCCCACCGCCATCCCATGCAAAGTCTGAAGTTCTACATCGACGGGGCCTGGGTCGACCCGGTCACCCCGTCGCCTATTCCGGTCATCAACCCCGCCACGGAAGAGGCGTTCGCCGAGATCAGCCTGGGTTCGCGCGAGGACGTCGACCGTGCGGCGAAAGCCGCACGCCGGGCCTTCGCGTCCTATTCCACCGTGCGTGTCGAAGAGCGCCTGGGCTACCTGCAGCGCATCATCGACGGCTTTCGCGCGCGCCTGCCCGAGCTCGCGCGCATGATGACGCTGGAGATGGGTTCGCCCATCACGTTCTCGACCGAACGCCAGGCCACCGTGGCCTTGTTCCATTTCGAAGAGGCCTTGCGCGTGCTGGCGGACTACAAGTTCGAAGAGCGCATGGGCCCCGGCATCGTGCGGCACGAGCCCATCGGCGTTTGCGGGCTGATCACACCGTGGAACTGGCCGCTGAACCAGGTCGCGTCGAAAGTCGCGCCCGCGCTGGCGACCGGTTGCACCGTGGTGCTCAAACCGAGCGAGATCGCGCCCCTGAGCGCCATGCTGTTTGCCGAAATCGTGCACGACGCCGGCTTGCCACCGGGTGTGTTCAACCTGGTCAATGGCGATGGCCCGACCGTGGGCGAAGCCATCGCGTCCCATCCCGAGATCGACATGGTGTCCTTCACCGGCTCGACCGCGGCTGGCGTGAAGGTGGCCAAGCTCGCGGCCGACAGCGTGAAGCGCGTGGCGCAGGAACTGGGTGGCAAGTCCGCCAACATCATCCTGGACGACGCCGATGTGAGAGCCGCCGTGATCGCGGGGGTGCACGCCTGCAACACCAATGCCGGCCAGAACTGCCAGTCGCCCACGCGCATGTTGATTCCGCGCGCACAACGCGAGACCGCCTTCGCGGCGGCGCGCGAGGCGGTGGCCAGCATCCGGCTGGGCGACCCGCTGGACCCGGCGTCGACCATGGGCCCTCTGGTGAGCCCGGCCCAGGTGGCCAAGGTGCAGGACCTGATCCAGTCGGGCCTGGACGAAGGCGCCACGCTGGTGGCCGGCGGCACCGGCCGCCCCGCCGAGCAGGCGCGCGGGTACTTCGTGCGCCCCACGGTGTTCGGTGATGTGACGCCCGACATGCGCATTGCGCGCGAAGAAATCTTCGGCCCGGTGCTGTCCATCATCAGTTACGACAGCGAGGACGAAGCCGTGGCCATCGCCAACGACACGCCGTTTGGCCTGGCGGGCTTCGTGCAGTCGAAGGACCTGGCGCGCGCGCGTGGGGTGGCCAACCGCATCCGGGCCGGTCGGGTCTACCTCAACGGCGCGCCGTTCGACCGCAGCCTGCCGTTCGGTGGCTACAAACAGTCGGGCAACGGGCGTGAGTTCGGCGTGGCCGGGTTCGAAGAGTATCTCGAGGTGAAGGCGCTCCTCGGCTTTCCGGAATAGCGGCCCATGACGCGCCGCCAGCCGAACGAGTTGCGCAGCGCCCGCTGGTACGCCGCGCCCACGCGCATGGGCTCGGTGCACCGGCAGCGCGCCGCGCAAGCCGGGCACCCGCGTCAGGACTACGAGGGCAAACCCGTCATCGGGATTTTCAGCACCTGGAGCGATCTGAATCCGTGCCACGGGCATTTCCGCGAACGCGCGCAACACGTGAAGGAGGGCGTGTGGCAAGCCGGCGGCTTCCCGGTGGAAGTGCCCGTCATGTCTCTGGGTGAGCCCTACATCAAGCCCTCGGCGCTGCTGTACCGCAACATGCTCGCCATGGAGGTGGAAGAGATGCTGCGCGCCCACCCGATCGATGGCGTGGTGCTCATGGGCGGTTGCGACAAGACCACGCCAGCCCTGCTGATGGGCGCCATGTCGATGGACCTGCCGGCCATCTTCGTGCCCTCCGGGCCGATGCTCTCCGGCCGCTGGCGTGGTCAACCGCTGGGCAGCGGCACGGACACGAGCAAGCTGTTCATGGAATACAAGGCGGGGCAGCTCAGCCACGCCGACTTCGTCGAAAGCGAGCTGGCCAGCTCGCGATCGCCCGGCCACTGCATGACCATGGGCACGGCCGCCACCATGACCTCGCTGGCCGAGGTGTTGGGCATGACCTTGCCCGGCGCCGCCGCCATTCCAGCGCCCGACTCGCGCCACGCGCAGATGGCCTCGCTCAGTGGGCGGCGCATCGTGGACATGGTGTGGGAAGACCTGCGGCCCAGCGCCATCCTCACGCGAAAGGCTTTCGACAACGCGCTGGCGGTGTTGATGGCGCTCGGCGGTTCCACCAACGCCATGATCCACCTCATCGCCATGGCGCGGCGCGCGGGCATTCCCCTGTCGTTGAGCGACTTCGAGCCGTTTGCCGACCGCGTGCCCGTGCTGGTGAACCTCAAGCCCTCGGGCGACTACCTGATGGAAGATTTCTTCGAAGCCGGCGGCGTGCGCGGCTTGCTCAGCATGATGCGCGACGTGCTCGATCTGTCGGTGCCCACCGTCTCGGGCATGACGCTGGGCCAGGCGATCGATGGTGCGCAGGTCTACCACCCGGACGTTATCCGGCCCATGGACCAACCGGTCAAGGACAAAGGCGGCCTGGTGATTCTGCGCGGCAATCTCGCGCCGGATGGCTGTGTGATCAAGCGCTCGGCCGCCGATCCGGCGCGCCTGAAGCACCGTGGCCGCGCGCTGGTGTTCCAGAACTACGACGACATGACCGCGCGCATCGACGACCCGACGCTCGATGTTGACGCCGACACCGTGCTGGTGCTGCGCTCGGCCGGGCCGCGTGGCGTGCCGGGCATGCCGGAGTGGGGCATGTTGCCCATCCCACAAAAGCTGCTGCAACAAGGCGTGCGCGACATGCTGCGCATTTCCGATGCGCGCATGAGCGGCACGCACTTCGGCACCGTCGTGCTGCACGTCACCCCCGAGTCCGCGGTGGGTGGTCCGTTGGCGCTGGTTGAGGACGGTGACTTCATCGAACTCGACGTCGATGCCCAACGCATCCACCTCGACGTGAGCGACGAAGAGCTCACACGCCGGCGCGCCGCCTGGGTCATGCCCGAGCCGCCGATTCAGCGCGGTTGGGGTCGCCTGTTCCACGACCACGTGAGCCAGGCCAGCGAAGGCTGCGACTTTCCCTTTCTTCTCCCGGGCGCGCCGACGCGCGAGCCCCAGCTATGACCCCCATTCAGACCGGCGCCATGGACACCGTCGACACGGTCGTGCAGAGCCTGCTGCGCGTGCACCAGGGCGGGCCTCTGGCGGACGACCAGGCCCATCAGGGGCTCCTCCACACGGAAGAGCAGGCGTATGCCGCGCAAGACTGCCTGCTCGCGGCACTCGGTGCATCGCCGGGTGCCTGTCCGATGCACTGGAAGTCCGGCGCGCCCACGCGTGTGGATGTGTCGAAGCACGCGCCGCTGCCCGCCAGAGGTGTCAGGAAAAGCGGCTCCGACGTGGGCGATCTGCGCTTGGGCCACCGCCTGTTCGAAGCCGAAGTGGCCTTGCGTGTCGGCCGCGAGGTGTCGCCCAAGGAAGCGCAACGGATCGGTCTGGAAGACGCCTGGACGCTGCTGGACGGCATGTGCGTGTCGATCGAGTTGCTCGACTCGCGCTGGCGCGGCGGGCGTGAGGCGCCGCTCCTGCTCAAGCAGGCCGACCTGCTGATGCACGGTGCCTTGGTATTGGGCGACTTCGTGCCCTTTTCGGCGCGCGCATGGAGCCAGCAGGACTGTCGCGTGCGCATCGGCGATGCCGCCGTGCAGACCTTTCGCGGCTCCTTGGGCATTGGTGACCCGGCCTGGGTGTTGCCCGCGTGGATGCGCCACGCCACACGCCACGGCGCGTCGATGGCCGCAGGCACCGTGGTCAGCACCGGCACCTGGTGCGGTGTGCTGGAAGTGCCCGAAGGCCAGGCCGTGACGGTGGAATTTCCGGGCATCGGCACGGCCTCGCTGACGCTGTAAACATCCTGTTTTTTTGTGAGAGCAAGGGGCTGGACCAGTCAGCCCCACGCCGCGATTCACGCGGGGCGCCACACGCGCAGTGGGCCCCGCGCCGACACGATGCCCGGTTGCAGCCTAGGGTTTCCCCTTGGTTTCGAGGCCCACTCTTCCCCGATGCGGGAGAATGCTTGGCATGCAAACCAATTCGGATGTGCCTGAAAGCGATGTTTCCCGAGCGCGTTCCCGGTTCGGCTTGCTTCTGGGCGGTGTGTACCGCCAATGGCGCCGACAGGTTGATCTGAGTTTCAAGACCCTCGGTCTGTCCGACGCCACCCGAATGCCTCTGCTGGCGCTCTACGCGCAGGACGGGGCGCACATGCGCCAGAAGGACATGGCGCAGACCCTTCATCTGGACACGTCTTCGCTGGTGCGCGTGCTTTCGCAGTTGCGCGATGCCGGCTACGTGGACTGGGAACCCGATCCCGCCGATCGGCGTGCGAAATGCATCGGATTGACGCCATCGGGCCGCGAAGTCGCCTCGCAGATTCTGGCCAGGAGCCTGGAGATCGAGCGCTTGATCCTCGAAGGTCTCAGCGCCGAGGAACTGGCGGTGACGCGTCGCACGCTGGAGAAGATCGCGGGCCGCTTCGAAGCGCTCCATCAACATGACAGCCATGGCAACTGCCCCTAGATGAGTGCCTCGGCCGCCTCTCCGATCGGATCCACGCCGGCCGCACCGCTGTGGTTGCTGGTGCTGGTGACCTTGAGCGGCACCATGGCCATGCACATCTTCGTGCCTGCGTTGACCCTGGCCGGGCAGGCGCTCGGCGCTTCGGCATCGAGCATGCAGCAGACCATCACGCTGTACATGGTGGGGCTGGCGGTGGGGCAACTGATTTACGGCCCCGTCTCGGACGTGACCGGCCGCCGCCCGGCGCTGCTGCTGGGGCTGGGCATCTACCTGTCGGCGAGCCTGGTGGCCTTGTTCGCAACCACTGTCGAGGTGCTCTCGGCGGCGCGCCTGTTGCAAGCGCTGGGTGGCGCTGCAGGGCTCTCTCTGGGGCGTGCCATCGTGCGGGACACGGCGACGCCGGCGCGTGTCACCAAGGACCTCGCGTTGCTCAACCTGCTGGCGCTGGTGGGGCCGGGGCTCGCGCCGATCCTGGGGTCGTACCTCGCGAGCGACTTCGGCTGGCGCGCGATCTACGTGTTTCTGGTGATATTTGGTTGCGCTGCCCTGGGGCTGTCGGTCTGGCGCCTGCCCGAAACCAATGTCCAGCAGAGGACCTTGCAATTGGGCGCCCTCACCAATGGCTACGCCCAGTTGCTGTTCAACCGGCGCTTCGCGGGCTTCACGCTGGGGGGTGCATGCTGCAGCTCGGTGCTGTTTCCCTACCTGGCGACCGTCTCCTACATCGTGCACGAGCAGATGGGATTGCCCATCCAGAGCATCGGCTGGTTTGCCGCCGTCACCATCGCGGGCGCCGGCCTGGGGACCCTGCTGACCCGCCGCCTCTCCGGTACACGACCGCCCGAGTTCTTCCTGACGCTTGGCGTCGGTCTGCAGATGGCCGTGGCCGTGTTGTTCGTGGCGGTGTACGGCTTGGGATGGCTCAACCCAGCGTGGCTGGTGGGCATCACCGTCACGATGACCATGGGCGCGGGCATCGCAGGTCCGGCCGCACTCGGCCGGGCCATGGGCGTCGTGCCCTCGATGTCCGGCTCCGCTGCGGGCATCTATGGATTCAACCAGATGGCCATGGGTGCGTTGAGCACCTTTCTGGTGGGCTACGGACGCGACCCGGTGGTGGCGTGTGCGGTCACGCAGTTCGCGTTGGCCCTGGTCGCGCTGGGGTGTTTCCGGTGGGCGAAAACCGCTGCCACGCCGACTGTGGCGTGAGCGCGGTGGCCCGCCTGCGTACACTCCCTCACCCCACACCACACCCTGGACGCACGTGACCGATTGGAAAACCCAGCAGATGATCAAGGCCTCCGGCTGGCCATTGGCACCGGAGCTGCTGGCGCCCGAGGCCGATTTCAATGCGCGGCTGGACGACGGCCTGGTGCCCTTGCACTGGGCTTGCGCGCACGGCAAGGCCGGCCTGGTCAGGTACATGATCGAACACGGTGCCGATGTGCTGGACGTCGCCGACGACTTTGGCCGCACGCCTTTGTCGATGGCGATGCGCTCGGGCAGCTTTCAAACCGTGATGCTCGTGATCGACCGCCTCAAGGCCGTGGGGGCGCCACCCGCCGATGAGGCGCTGAAGAAGCACCTGACGAAGCTCTTCAGCAGCAGCCACGCCGACGCGAAAAACCGGCTGATGCAAACGCTGCGGGACTGGGACCGCATCGCCCAGAAGGCACCGCGCCCGCCTGCACGCTGACGGCGCGGCCGCGCTGGCAGAATCCCCGCTCCCCAACGCTGTCGCTGACGCGGATGCCGTTGGCACCTCTCTCTTTCTTCACGCCCTTTCCCATGCAATCTCCGTCCGCCGGCATGCTCGGCATCGATTTCGGCACCTCCAACTCCGCCGTGTCCTGGGCCGCGCCCGGTGGCGCCGCGCGGCTGTTGCCGCTGGAAGGCGATGCCACTTCGATGCCCACCGCGGTATTTTTCAACGCCGAAGACCGCCTCACCCACTTCGGACGCGATGCCGTTGCGCACTACCTCGGCGGCACCGAAGGGCGTCTGCTGCGCTCGCTCAAGAGCCTGCTGGGCAGCCCCTTGCTGAACGAATCCACGGTCGTCAACCACCAGCAGGTCAGCTTCCAGCAGATCGTCGAGATCTTTCTGCACCAGTTGCGCGAGCGCGCAGCGCAGGCGCTGGGCCAGGCGCCTTGCCGCGTGGTGATGGGGCGGCCGGTGCATTTCGTGGACGACGATCCCGCGCGCGACGCGAGCGCCCAGCGGTCGCTGCACGACGCGGCGTTGGCCGTGGGTTTTGACGACGTGTCGTTCCAGTTCGAGCCGATCGCCGCGGCGCTGGACTTCGAGCGCCGACTCACCCGCGAGAACGTGGTGCTGGTGGTCGACCTGGGCGGCGGCACGTCGGACTTCACCGTGGTGCGGCTGGGGCCGCAGCGCATGGCGCAGAGCGAGCGGGGCCGGGACGTGCTGGCGACGGCGGGTGTGCACATCGGGGGCACGGATTTCGACCAGCGCCTGAGCCTGGCGCGGGTGATGCCGCTGCTGGGCTACCGCCACCACGGCCCGGATGGCCGCGAGGTACCTCACCGTGTTTTCATGGACTTGTCGACCTGGCACTTGATCCAATGGCTGTACCTGCCGCGCGCGATCGCACAGGCCCAGGCGCTGCGCACCAACTACAGCGATCCGCGCTTGCACCAGCGCCTGATGCGGGTGCTGCAACAGCACGACGGTCACCGCATCGCGCACGCGGTGGAGCAGGCCAAGATCCGCTGTTCTCAAGATGGCACCGAGGCGGTGGTGGACCTGGCCGACGTGGAGCCGGCGCTGGCCGCGACCCTGGCCCCGGCCGACATGGCGCAGCATCTGCACGCCTTGCTGGCGCGCACCGTGCAATGCGCGCGCGAATGCGTGCAGCGCGCCGGTCTGCAGGGCAGCGGCCTGGATGCGATCTACCTCACCGGCGGCTCGTCCGCATTGCGGCCGTTTCAACAGGCTCTGCAGCAGGCGTTCGCAGGCGTGCCGCTGGTGGAAGGCGACTTGTTCGGCGGCGTGGCCGCCGGGCTTGCGTATTCGCGCCTCTGAGGCAAGCCACGTACCCGGCCGCATTTGGCCCACGCGGGAATGCGCGTTTGTCTGACACGGTGAGGCCGGGTGGCGAACCTAGCATGCAGCATGCAGGTTCTGACAGTGAATATCCACAAAGGCTACGACGTGTTCAACACCCGCTATGTACTCCACGGTTTGCGGGAAGCGGTGCGGGAGGTCGGCAGCGACATCGTCTTCCTGCAGGAGGTGGATGGTGGCACCAGCGCGACCGCCGCGCAGTACGAGTTTCTGGCCGACCAGATCTGGCCGCAGCATGCCTATGGCCGCAACGCTGTGGCCGAAGGCCTGAACCATGGCAACGCCATCCTGTCGCGCTACCCGGTGCTGCACAACGAGAACCACGACCTGTCCATCCCCGGCTTCGAACCCCGCGGCATGCTGCACTGTGTGCTGGACGTGCCTGGCCATGGACCCGAGATGCATGTGATGTGCGCGCACCTGGGCTTGCGCGAATCGCACCGCCGCCAGCAATTGGAGAAGATCTGCGACATCGTGGGCAAGCACGTGCCGGATGGCGCGCCCCTGGTGGTCGCCGGTGACTTCAACGACTGGCGCCTGAAAGCCGACGGGCTGCTGGCCCCCAGCGGCTTGAACGAGGTGTTCCGGCTGGCGCATGGCCAACATGCGCGCAGCTTTCCCTCGCGCTGGCCGCTGCTGCGGCTGGACCGCATCTACGTGAGAGACGTGGCCTATGCCGCGCCCGTGCCCCTGGCGCGCCAGCCGTGGGACCGGCTCTCCGACCATGCGCCGCTGGCCGCCGACATCGCCCTGGAGGCTGCGGCATGAACTCGCATTGGGTCCCTGGCAACCAGCTCACGCTGCTGGAAAACGGCGAGGGCTATTACCCGCGCGTCTTCGAAGCGATCGCCAACGCCGAGAAGGAAGTGCTGCTGGAAACCTTCATCCTGTTCGACGACAAGGTAGGCCGGCAATTGCACGAGGCCTTGCTCAAGGCCGCGCAGCGAGGTGCCCAGGTGCACGTGTTGGTGGACGGTTGGGGCTCGCCGGACCTGCCCGCCTCGTTCACCGAGCCCCTGTTGGAAGCCGGCGTGCGCTTGCGCGCGTTCGAGCCGGTGCAGCGCGTGCTGGGCGCGCGCGTCAACCTGCTGCGCCGCATGCACAACAAGATCGTGGTGGTGGACGGCCGCGTGGCCTTCGTGGGCGGCATCAACTATTCCATCGACCACCTGGTCGAATTCGGCGATCTGTCCAAGCAGGACTACGCGGTGGAGATCACCGGCCCCCTGGTGGGGCAGATCCAGGCCTTCTGCCGCGCCAACATCGAGACACCACAACCCTCGCGTGGCCAATGGCTGCGCCGCTGGCGTGCGAGCCTGCGCCGCCAGGGCGTGGTCGAAGCCAGCGGCGACAGCGCGCTGGCCGCCTTCGTCACGCGCGACAACAACGAGCACCGCACCGACATCGAGCGCCATTACCGTGCCGCCATTCGCAGCGCCCGCAAGCGCATCCTCATCGCCAACGCGTACTTCTTTCCGGGTTACCGCTTCCTGCGTGACCTGAGGCGCGCGGCGCGCCGGGGCGTGCAGGTCGACCTGTTCTTGCAGGGCCGGCCCGACATGCTGTGGGTCAAGCGCGCGAGTGAACTCCTGTACCGCCACCTCATCCGCGCGGGCGTGCGGATCTACGAATACAAAGAGCGGCCTCTGCACGGCAAGGTGGCGGTGATCGATGACCAGTGGGCCACCGTGGGATCGAGCAACCTGGATCCCACCAGCCTCAGCCTGAACCTGGAGGCCAACGTGGTGGTGCGCGACGAGGCCTTCGCGCAGCACTTGCGAGCGCGCATCGACGACCTGCTGGAGACTTGCTGCGACCGGGTGGAGCTGCCCACGCCGGGGCGCCTGCACTCGGCCTGGATCGCGGTGCGCAGCATGGTGGTGTTCCACGCGCTGCGCCGTTTTCCGGACTGGACTCGGCAGTCCTCGGCCAAGGCGCCGCGGGTGGTGGCCATCGAGCCGGAGACCGCGCCGTGACCCAGCGCGCGGCGCCTGGAACCCCGCCATGAGCCCGGCGGCGCGGGGCGCATGGCGGTGGTTCAAGCGCATCGCGCCCTGGGTCCTGGCGGCCGTGGTGTTGGCATTGGTCGCTCAGCAGGCGCGCGCGGTTGACTGGCCGGCGGTGTGGCAGGCGTTGCGGGATCTGCCGGCGGCACGGCTCGTCTGGGCCGTGGCGCTCGCGGTGGTGGGGTATGGCGTGTACGCCAGCTTCGACCTCGTGGGCCGTTACCTCACCGGTCATCCACTTTCGGTGCCGCGCACCCTGGCCACGGCGGCCACCTGCTATGTCTTCAACCTGAACTTCGGCGCGCTGGTGGGCGGCTTCGCGATGCGGCTGCGCCTCTACCTGCGCGGTGGCCTGGACGCGCCCTCCGTGGCGAAAGTGATCGCGCTGAGCATGGTGACGAATTGGACCGGCTATCTGGCGTTGGGTGGTGTGGTCTTGCTGGGGTGGCCGCCGCGGCTTCCCGAAGTCTGGGCTGTGAACGAAGCGCTGTTGCGCGGCGCCGGCGCGCTGATGATCGCGCTGAGCCTGGCCTATCTCGTCCTGTGTGCGATGTCGAAGCGGCGCACCCTGCGCTGGCGCGAGCACACGCTCGCATTGCCCGGTGGGCGCCTGGCACTCCTGCAGGTCTTGGCGGGCGCGGCCAGCTGGATGCTGATGGGCGCCATCATCTGGGTGTTGTTCGGCGGGCGCGTGGCCTACCCCGAGGCGCTGGGCGCGTTGCTGATGGCGGCAATGGCCGGCGTGATCACGCACGTGCCCGCCGGCCTGGGGGTGCTCGAAGCGGTTTTTGTGGCCGTGCTCGCGGGCCGCTTGCCCACCAGCGAAGTGGTGGCGGTGGTGCTGGCCTACCGCGCCGTGTACTACCTGTTGCCGCTGGCCTTTGCGCTGCCGGCCTATGGGTGGAGCGAGATGGCCGCACGGCGCAAGAGGATGCCCACGCAGGCCGCAGGGCGTGCACCTCTCGCACCACGCCGGTGAGCGTCTGGCGCTTGCGGCAAGCTCTGCGGCAAGACCCGCCATGGATGGGGCGTCCTGTCGGCAGGGCTTGGGCATCCCGATTGCTCTCGGAGGTCTTCGTTGCAGGAGATCGGCATGACGAAGTACGGACCCAAGGCGGCTGAGAAGGTGGAGAAGGCGGTGCACGAAATGAAGGAGGGCACGCTGAAAAGCGGCTCGGGCAAGAAGGTGACGAGCCGCAAGCAGGCCGTTGCCATCGGTCTGTCGGAGGCGCGGGAGGCGGGGGGCAAGGTCCCCAAGCGTGCGTCCAAGTGAGCGAGATGACCAGGCACATGCATTGCCGCACGCCGGCAGATGCCCAAGGCGTTTGCGCGGCCCTGGCATCTGTCTGCAATCTTCGACCTATCACCGGAAGGACATTCTCATGAACCATCAGGACCATCGGAACCGTCAACAGGGCGGTTCTCAACAAGAGGCCTACAGCCAACCCTCGCGCCAGCAGGGCGGCAGCGAGTCGCCGCGCCAGCAGCAGGGCGACTACGGCAACCATTACAGAGACCGTGGACATCCCACCGGCGTAAGTGGTGACTGGCGCCGCGAGCAGGACTACCGCGGCGGCTACCAGGACGACCAGAGCTCCCAGAACTGGCGCTCACGCAGCGAGCAGGACCGCTATGGCTACCGCCAGGCATCGGGCCAGCGCGAGTGGGACGAGCCCCACACGCGGGGTGGCTCGTACGGCGGTGGGCAACCGTCGCAATGGAGTGACTACGGCGACCAGGACCGTGAATACGGCCGACGCGAGTATGGCCAGTATGGCCTGCGCGACCCGGGACGCAGCCCCTTCGAGCGCGCTGGCGGTCTGGACCGCGACTACCGCGGCGCAGGCTACGCCGGCCCTGGGGGTTATGGCGGCGGCTACGGTGGGCAGGACTATGGTGGCCAGGACCGTGGACGCTATGGCGGCGGCCAACAACACCAGCAGTTCGACCCCGACTACGACCAGTGGCGGCGTGAGCAGGTGAGAGCGCTGGACGAGGACTACAACCAGTGGCGCGAAGACCGCTTCAAGAAGTTCTCCGACGAGTTCTCCACCTGGCGCAACAACCGGGGCCAGCGCACGGGCGCATCGGGCAAGACCGAGGCCGGCTCGACGCCTGGCAAGTCGAACAAGGACAACAGCTGATCCTGTTCGACACGGACCTCTCAAGATCAACGGGAAGGCTGCGCACCTTCCCGTTTTCTAGGGCACGTCAGATCGCACCCACGCTGCCGGTGACGGGCAGCACGATGCCGGTGATGTAGCCCGAGCAGGTGGACGATGCGAGAAACACATAGGCAGGCGAGAGCTCCTCGGGTTGCGCGGCGCGCTGGAAGTCGGTTTTCTTGCCGAACTCCGCGACCTTTTCCGCCGGCAGGTCAGCTGGGTTGAGCGGCGTCCATACCGGGCCCGGCGCGACCGCGTTGACGCGGATGCCGCGCGGCAGCAGGTTGCTCGCCAGCGATTTGGTGAACGCGTGGATCGCGCCCTTGGTGGCGGCGTAGTCGAGCAGGTGCGCGCTGCCGCGCAGGCCCACCACCGAGCCCGTGTTGATGACGCAGGCGCCCGCCGCCAGGTGGGGCAGGGCCGCGCGCGTCATGCGGAAGTAGCCGCCCAGGTTGGTGTCCCAGGTTTCCTGCAGGCGCTCATCGTCGATGTCGTCCAGGCTGTCCGCGTGTTTCTGAAAGGCCGCGTTGTTCACCAGAACATCCAGGTGGCCAAAGGTTTTCACCGTCGCGGCCACCGCCTTCTTGCACGCGGCGGCGCTCTTCACATCGCATTGCAGCACCAGGCACTGTCGGCCTTCGGCTTCCACGCAGCGCTGGGTTTCCCGGGCGTCGTCGTCGGAAGACAGGTAGGTGATGGCCACGTCCGCCCCTTCACGGGCGAACAGAATGGCCACAGCCCGGCCGATGCCCGAGTCGCCACCCGTGATGAGGGCGGCCTGGCCTTGCAACTTCTGGCTGCCAAAGTAGTCGGGGGCGAGAAAACGGGGGCGGACTTCGAGGTCCGATTCCTGCTCGTCCACGCTCAGGTGCTGCGCAGGCAACCGGCTGGGCTGTGAACGGGCGCCAGTGCGAGGGGGTGGCTTCTTCTCGGCAGAGGCGCCCGATTTGCGCTTGCGCGCGTCGCGTTGGTCCTGCGTTTCGTGGATGGACTTCTGCTGATCGAGGGTGTTGTTGTGTGGCATGGCATGCTCCCGTGCGAGAGGGGGTTGACGAACCCTGTGCGGGGCACATCGCGTGCCCGCTCCCGCCACACCGCGGGTTGCGTTACTTCATCGAGTGCAGGCCGAACATGTTGCCTTCGGTGTCGATGGCCAGGGTGATGAAGCCGTATTCGCCGATGGAAAACTTGGGCTTCTCGACGCGTCCGCCGTTGGCGACCACGCGTGCTTCTTCGGTGGCGCAGTCGTCGCACGCGAAGTACACGAGCGTGCTGTTTCCTCCCGAGGGGAAACCGTCCATCTTCACGAGCGCTCCGGCCGCACCCGATGCGCCTTGCGCCATGGGGAACGCCCACATTTCGATGTCCGTACCCGGCAAGGCTGCGAGCTGGGTGCCCAGCACCTTTTCGTAGAACGCGCGTGCCTTTGCGGCATCCTGCACATAGATCTCGAACCAGCCGACGGGATTGGCTTTCATGCGATCTCTCCGGTTGCGTCGGCAAGATCGCCGGCACAGCGGTTATACCGTTGCAGGTTGACAGTAGACAACCACTCAAGCAGCGCGTTCAGCGGCGCGCTGCCTCGAAGAAGTCCAGGATCTGCTCGCCCAGCAGTTGCTCGCCACTGTTGAAGTGCGCCATCACCGAGACGTGGTTGTGGTCGGCCACGCTCATGTGGCGCGGCGCAGCGCGGCGGGCCTGGGCGATGCGGTGCGTGAACTCGGCCGCGTACACGTCGAGCAGCGGGTTCTCGTATTGCGCGTTGACCACGAACACCGGCAGCGCCAGGCGTGCCGCATGCGTCATGGGAGCGTGGGCGGCGTAGCGCTGTTCATCGTCGCCGTAGTACGCCCGCACGCCCGCGGCGTTGGGGTTTTCCGGCAAGGTATCGGCGGCCAGGCGCGCCGACACCAGCACCACGCACGCGATGTCGCGCCGCTGCGCGTCCAGCGCCGGGTCGCAGGCGTAGGTGGCGGCATGGGTGCCGCCGGCCGAGTGCCCCACCAGGCACACGCTGGCCGGGTCGCCGCCGAATGCGCCGATGTGTTCGCCCACCCAGGAGCAGGCCGCGGCCACGTCCAGTGCGCCGTGGGGGTGCGCCGCTTCCGGAGCCAGGCGGTATTCCACGTTCACGCCCACGCAACCCTGGCGCGCGAACCAGGTCAGCACGTTGCCGTACATGGCGGCGTTGATGTCCTTGTTCCCGCGAACGAAAGCGCCGCCGTGCACGAAGACGACCACCGGCGCCTGGCGAGCTCCGTCGGGCTGGTAGACGTCGAGCACCTGGCGCGTATGCGGTCCGTAGGGCAGGTCGCGGTGGACGTTCACGCCTTCGCGTGGCGCGGCCAGCAACAAGGGCAGGTAGGCCTCTTTGACACGGTCACCGGCGCTGCGGATGTCGTGGTGCCACACCGGCCCGACTTCGCGCAGCAGCCGCTCGATCGCCGGTGGGCGTGGCACGGTGTGCATGGGCATCAGTCGGGGCGGAAGGCTATGGCCTCGACTTCGAAGCACCAGTCGGGGTGGGCCAGCGCAGCGGCCACCACCAGGGTGGACGCCGGCCGCGCCGAGCCGAGATAGCCCGCGCGCACCGCGCCCAGCTTGGGCAGGTCGGTGGCATCGGTCAGGTAGGTGGTCACCTTCACGAGGTCGGACACCTCCATGCCGGCGGCCTGCAGCACGCCCACCAGATTGGTCCAGGCCTGGTGCGCCTGGGCCTCGAAGCCCTGGGCCAGCTGGCCCGCGCGGTCGGTGCCGATCTGCCCGGCAATGTGCAGCCAGCGGCCCGTTCCGTGGGTCAACACCGCGTGGCTGTACAGGCCCGCCGGAGGCGCCACGGTGTCGGGCGCGATGCATTGGGAGCGGGTCATGGCCATCAGTGCACCACCTGGTCGATCTCGGGGATGGTCGGGATCTCCACGCCATACACGCCGATGTCTTCGCGGATCTTGTTCACGCCCATGCGGATGATGCCGATCTCCTCGTCGGGATGCGTGGCGCCCAGGCCATGGTCGGCCGCGAGCGCGCGGTTGCGGCCCGAGCGTGCGCGTTCCGCGTCGGGCAGGTTGACCACGGCGTACACGCCGTTGAGCAGGCTGCCGCGCAACTTCTTGGCCACCTTCAGGCCGATCAGGCGTTTTTCCTCGGCCGACAGCTCGGTGAAGAAGCGCCGCATGATGATGCGGCCGAACTGGATGTGGCGCGCCTCGTCGCGCAGGATCAGCCGGCACACTTCCTTGATCGAGGCAAAGCGGGCGTTTTCGTAGCGCGCCTGCAGCAGGTCGCCCGAGAGCTGTTCGAACAGCGTGTTGACCGAGAGACCGGCGAAGAAGCTCATGGCCTTCTCGTCCGACTCGTCGTGAAAGCGCGGGATGATGTCCTTGAAGTAGTCCGAGCGTGGCATCGGTTCGTACGCGGCCAGGCCATCGGCGATGCGAAAACTCGCTTCGTGGTGGCGGAACTCCTCGGCGATGAAGTTGGTGATGTGCTGCTTCACCTCGAACGGCTGGTGCTGGAAGATGGCATCGCGCAACCGCTCGGCGCCATAGGGCGTGGCGCCGTGCTCCATCCAGGCGCGCAGGCTCCACCATTCGGCGCCGGCGGTGCGCACCTCGGGCGGGAGGTCGGCGTCCTTCAGATCCGAGTAGTCGATGTCCTTGATCGGATCCCAGGCCAGGTCGCGGGCTTGCGTGCACAGGCGCCACACCTCCGGGTACTCGATCTTGGAGACGACCGGATAGGGGTTCGGAACGGCGGGGATTTCTTCGAGAAGGGAGGGCTGCATGTGGGCTCCTGAATGCGTGGGATGGGCAACGGTGGCAATGCTATGCAGCCTGCGTTGATACATCCAATACCGATGGAATGCGGTGGTGATCCGATTTCGATATAAAGACCGGACATCCCACGCGAGGACCCACGATGATCGAATTCCGGCAACTGCGCCAATTCGTGGTGGTGGCCGAAGAACTCAACTTCGGTCGCGCCGCAGAGAAGCTGCACATGTCCCAGCCACCCCTGAGCGTGGCCATCCGCAACCTGGAGCACACGGTCGGCACCTTGCTGATCGATCGCAGCCGGCACCACGTTCGCCTCACGCCCGCGGGCAAGGTGTTCCTGAAGGACGCGCGCCGCCTGCTGGTGCAGGCCCAGGTGGCCACCGAACGGGCGCGCCGTGCCGCGCAAGGTGAGGAAGGATCGCTCAGCCTGTCGTTCGTGCCGAGCGCCGCCATCGACCTGCTGCCCGACATCTTCAAGCGCTTCCAGCACGACTATCCCACCGTGCACCTGCAGGTCACCGCCGACACCACCAGCCGGCAGGTCGAAGCGCTGCGGCGCGCCGAGGTGGATCTGGCCCTGCTGGTCGGGCCGCTGCAGGACGTGCCCGACCTGGTCCTGGTCGACCTCAAGGCGCAGGACTTCGTCATCGCCGTGCCGCGCAGCCATGCGCTGGCCGGGCAGAAGGCGGTGCGCATCAAGGCGCTGGCGGCCGAGCGCTTCATCGCCTTCCCGGCGGCCGAAGGCGCGGGCTTCGTGGCCGCGCTGCTGAGCGCCTGCAAGGCCGCGGGCTTCTCGCCCAAGGTGGTGCAGGAGGCTTCGCAGATGCAGGCCGTGCTCACGCTGGTGGCCGGCGGCCTGGGCATTGCGCTGGTGCCCGCGTCCATGCGCATGCTGGCCATGAAGGACGTGGCGTTTCTCGACGTCGCCGGCCAGCGCTCGCCGCCCACCTACCCATTGACCTTCGCCTACAGCCACGACAACGACAACCCGGTGATCCAGTCGTTCCTCTCGGTGGCGAACAAGGTGGTGGCACCGTCGCGCTGAAACGGGACGAGACGGCTTGGTGATTCGATCCATGTATGGGTTTGCGCTGCAGTCGGTATTGGACAGGGGGCTTGGCCGTTTGCACCATGCGGCCTTGACGACGGGTGAAAAAGCCCGATTTCAACCAGGAGCCCACGATGCCTTTCATGAACAAGCTGCCCGCCGCCGCGCTGCTGCTGGCCACCGCCCTGTGCGCCGTTTCCGTATCGGCACAAACCTATCCCACCCGTCCCATCACCATGGTGGTGCCCTATCCACCGGGCGGTTCGGCCGACATCCTGGCCCGCACCATGGGCGAACAACTGGGCACCCGGCTGGGCCAGCCGGTCATCATCGAGAACAAGGCCGGTGCGGGCACTGCGATCGGCGCGCGCTTCGTCGCCGAGGCCAAGCCCGATGGCTACACCCTGCTGATGGGCACGGTGAGTTCGCAGGCCATCAACCCGGCCATGAGCAAGGTGGGCTACGACCCTGGCAAGGACTTCGTGGCGGTCAGCGCACTGACCTCGATTCCCTTCGTGCTGGTGGCCAACCCGGCCGCGCCCTACAGCACGGTGGCCGAACTGATCGCGGCGGCCAAGCGCGAGGGCAACCGCATCAGCTACGCGTCGGCTGGCCCTGGCACCTCCAACCACCTGGCCGGTGAGATGCTGGCCCACGCGGCCAAGATTTCCCTGTTGCACGTGCCCTACCGAGGCAGCGCGCCCGCGCTGGCCGACGTGCTGGCCAACCATGTGCCGCTGATGTTCGATCTGCAGACCACCGCCCTGCCCAACATCAAGGCGCAGAAGGTCAAGCCCTTGGCGGTCACCGGCTTGCAGCGCAGCCCGTTGCTGCCCGACGTGCCCACGGTGGCCGAGAGTGGCCTGCCGGGCTTCGAGGTCGGCGCCTGGTTCGGGCTGTTCGCGCCCGCCCAGGTGCCCGAACCGGTGGTGCGCCAACTCTCCACCGCCATGGCCCAGATTCTGCAAAGCCCCACCATGGCGCAACGCCTGCGGGACATCGGCGCGGAACCCGATACGCGCGATGCACAGGCCTTCGCCGGTTACGTGAAGTCCGAAATCACACGGTACGCACAGACCGTCAAGGCCGCGGGCCTGGACAGATAGGGACGCTCAGCCCTTGGAGGCCCGCCACCAGCTCCAGTGGCGGGCCAGTTCGATGCAGGCCACGCAACACGCCAGCCACACCACGCCGATGGAGAAACCGGCCGCCACATCGCTGGCGAAATGCACGCGAAGAAACAGGCGGCTCGCGCCGATGGTGCCCGCCAGCAAGGTCATCGCCAGTGCCACCGGCAGGTGGTACGCCCTGGGCAGCAGGCGCAGGGCCAAATAGGCCAGCATGCCGTAGGCCACCACCGACACCGAACTGTGGCCACTGGGAAAACTGAATCCCGTGGCCTGCACCAGGCCATCGTCGTGCACGGGGCGCACGCGGGAAAACACCAGCTTGAGCGAGGCGTTGAGCAGCCCCATGCCGGCCACCGAGGCCACCCACGCCCCCGCGAGCCAGCGGTGGCCGCGCCAGAGCAGGCCGATGGCCATCACGGCGCACAGCACCGTCAGGGTGGCGGGATCGCCCAGGCGCGTGACGGCCGCGAACACCTGCAGCGCGGCAGCGGGCACGCTCTGCGCGAGCGCGGTGGTGAAGGCGTCGTCCATGGCGCCCAGCGCCTGTTCGCCGTGCAAGGCCTCGGCGATCTCGGTGAACAGCGCGGCCCCGGCGACGATCAGCGCAAAAGCGATGGCCATACGCACCAGCAAGGCCATCCAGGAAAACGCATGGAGCGTGTTGCGAGGGCGCGCGTAGCTGCCCACGCTGCGCCAGAACCACCAGGTGAGCAGCAGCCAGCCGAGCATGGACGCAATGAACAGCGCCAGCGCGTGGGTGCCGGCCCATTGCGCCAGGCTCAGGACGAGGGGATGTGCGGGGCTTTGTGACATAGGGTCCGAGCTTGACCGGCAATGAAGCCAGCCTCAGGTCATGCCATTGCGGCTGGCCAGTTCGACGAACAGCGCCGAGTGATCCAGGTCGGCCAGCCCGTGGTCGACGGCCTGCGCGTACAGCTGCTCGAACAGTTGCGTGATCGGCGCATCGAACCCCACCTCTTGTGCCGTGGTCAGGGCGTTGCGCATGTCCTTGAGTTGCACGGCCACCGCGCCGTGCTTGGTGAAGTCGCGCTCGATCATGCGTTGGCCGTGCACCTGCAGGATGCGGCTGTCGGCGAAGCCGCCGGTGATGGCCTGCTTGACCTTGCCCATGTCGGCGCCGCCCTTTTCGCACAGCAGCAAGGCCTCGGCGACGGCACCGATGGTGATGCCCACGATCATCTGGTTGGCCAGCTTGGCGAGTTGTCCCGCGCCATGCGAGCCCACGTGCACGGGCTTGCCGAGCAGCTCCAGCAGGGGGCGCACGCGCTCGAAGGGTGCCGGTTTGCCACCGACCATGATGGCCAGCGTGCCTTGCTCTGCGCCCATGGGGCCGCCCGAGACCGGCGCGTCCAGGTGGTGCATGCCCAAGGCGGACAGGCGCGTGGCGTGGTCGCGCGACTGGCGCGGCTGGATCGACGACATGTCCAACACCAGCGTGCCCGCGCGCATGGCTTGCGCCGCGCCTTGTCGGAACAGCACGTCTTCCACCACGCCACCATCCTCCAGCAGCAGGATCACCACGTCGGCCTCGGCCACCGCTTGCGCGGGACTGTCGGCCACGGTCGCGCCCATGGGCAGCAGGCGTTCGGCCTTGCTGCGCGAACGGTTCCAGGCGCTGACCTGCAGGCCCGCTTCGCGCAGGCGGCGCGCGGTGGGAAAACCCATCATGCCGATGCCGAGCACGGCGACGCGGGTCGAGGAAAGGGGAGCGTTGGGTGGTGGCGAGGAGGTGGTGTTCATGAAAGGCCGGGTGGGTCGGTGGCGAGCGCCGCGCCGTGCGTGGCTGCTGGGCAATGTAGGTCAAAAAGAGCCCATGACACAATGCGTGCACCATGAAAAACACTCCCCGTTTTGATCCCGCCTGGCTGGAGCGCGAGCACAACAACCGCGCCCGGGTGCCAGAGTCTGCTGCGATTTTTGAGCGCTGGGCCCATGACTCGGCCCAGGCGCGTGCCCAAGGCCCCGTGTTGATCGATGTGCGCTACGGCCACGGCGCGGGTGAGACGCTGGACGTGTTCCCCGCGCCGCGCAAGCCGGGTTCACCGCCTGCGCCGGTGCTGGTGTTCATCCATGGCGGTTGGTGGCGCAGCCTGGACAAGGCGGACCATTCGTTCGTCGCTCCGCCGTTCGTGCAGCAGGGCGCGTGCGTGGTGGTGCCGAACTACGCGTTGTGTCCGGCGGTGACGGTGCCGGAGATCACCTTGCAGATGGTGAAGGCGCTGGCCTGGGTGTACCGGCACATCGGTGCGCACGGGGGCGATCGGGATCGCATCACGGTGGTGGGGCATTCGGCGGGAGGCCACCTCACGGCCATGATGGCGGCGTGCGACTGGACCCAGGTGGGCGACGATCTGCCGGCCTCCCTGGTGAAAAATGCGCTGGCGATGTCCGGGTTGTTCGATCTGGAGCCGATCCAGCACACACCTTCGTTGCAGGCTGCGCTGCATCTGACCGATGAGCAGGTGAAGATGGCCAGCCCGGCGTGGTTGCCCGCGCCGCCGCAGCGCGAGCGCGATCGGGGGCGCTTGTCGGCGGTGGTGGGCGCGTTGGAGAGCAGCGAGTTCCTGCGCCAGAACCGCCTGATCCAGCAGGCCTGGGGAACGCGGGCGGTGCCGGTGAGCGAAGCCTTGCCGGGCTTGCACCACTTCAGCATCGTCAATGCGTTGGCGGACCCTTCGCAGCCTTTGCACCGGATGGTGTTGTCCTTGTTGTTGGACTGAGCTTGCTTTGTGGCCGGAGGCTCCGGTCATCGGCGGCCACGGGGCGCGGCTCCGCGGGTGTCCCCCGCCCGGGGCTTCGCCCCGTGCTCCTCCTTTGCCCCGCTGCGCCACACCCCATGGCCACCGATGACCTCGTGGGCACTCGGTCCGTAGGCACGCCTGCGGTCCTTCTGCGCGTGAGCGATGGGCGTTCTGCGCAGCGGGGTGAAGGAGGAGCCGCCCTCCCGGCGGCGGGGGACACCCGCGGAGCAGAGCGCCCATCGCTCACGCGCTCGCGAGGTGCGGGCAAGACAAGAAACGCCGCGCCAAAAAAGACCACAGCGTTGCGGCCCCAAAACCTCACATCAGCAGATGCTCTCCCGCGTTGTCCCCGCCCAGGATCACGTAGTTCACCTTGCGGATGTCCATCAGCTTCGTGCCGCCCGCATAGCTGATCGAGCTTTGCACGTCCTGCTCCATTTCGATCAGCGTGTGCGCCAGCGAGCCCTTGATCGGCTCCAGGATGCGCTTGCCTTCGACGTGCTTGTACTCGCCCTTGTTGAAGTCGCTGGCCGAGCCGTAGTACTCCTTGAAGCGCTGGCCGTTCTCTTCAACGGTCAGGCCCGGCGACTCCTCGTGGCCGGCGAACAGCGAACCGATCATCACCATCGATGCGCCGAAACGGATGCTCTTGGCGATGTCGCCGTGGCTGCGAATGCCGCCGTCGGCAATGATGGGCTTGGTCGCCACGCGCGCGCACCACTTGAGCGCCGAGAGCTGCCAGCCGCCGGTGCCAAAGCCGGTCTTGAGCTTGGTGATGCAGACCTTGCCCGGGCCCACGCCCACCTTGGTGGCGTCCGCGCCCCAGTTTTCCAGATCGATCACCGCTTCCGGCGTGGCCACGTTGCCCGCGATCACGAACGATGCGGGCAGCTTCTGCTTGAGGTAGCCGATCATGTTCTTCACGCTGTCCGCATGGCCGTGCGCAATGTCGATCGTGATGTACTGGGGCACCAGGCCTTCGGCCACCAGTTGGTCCACCGTGGCGTAGTCGGGCGCCTTCACGCCCAGCGAGATGGAGGCGAACACGCCAGCCGCGTGCATGTCGCGCACGAACTGCACGTTGTCCAGGTCGAAGCGGTGCATGACGTAGAAATACCCGTCCTTGGCCAATTGCGTGCAGATCGGCACGTCCACCACCGTCTTCATGTTGGCCGGTACCACCGGCAGGCGGAACTGGCGGCCACCGAGCTCCACGCTCGCGTCGCACTCCGAACGGCTCTCCACGCGGCACTTGCGCGGCAGCAGCAGGATGTTGTCGTAGTCAAAAATTTCCATGAGAAACCAAGCTCCAGAAAGCTGTTGTTGAACAGGTGAGCGCTTGGTCTGGCCGGTCTTGGTGGCACATGCAGCATGCCAAAAAAAACCGGGCGCAAGAAGCTTGGGCCCGGTGCCCGATTCTAGACGCACCCGCAATGCCCCCCTGGCCCATGGGGTATGCCTTGTCATATGAGCGCTATATGGCTATCCGCATACCGCGCGCTCGTGCTTTCTACAATCGACGCCATGCTGTTTGAAGATCCCGTTGCCCCGTCCCCGCTGCTCGCGGGCCTCAATGCCGAACAGGGCGCCGCCGTGGCGCTGCCGCCCGAGCACGCGCTCATTCTGGCCGGCGCCGGTTCGGGCAAGACGCGGGTGCTCACCACGCGCATCGCCTGGCTGCTGCAGACCGGGCAGGTGTCGCCCGGCGGCATCCTGGCCGTGACCTTCACCAACAAGGCCGCCAAGGAAATGATGACGCGGCTCTCCGCGATGTTGCCGATCAACGTTCGCGGCATGTGGATCGGCACCTTCCACGGCTTGTGCAACCGCTTTTTGCGCGCGCACCACAAGCTGGCGAATCTGCCGGCCACCTTCCAGATCCTGGACACGCAGGACCAGCTCTCCGCCATCAAGCGGCTGTGCAAACAGTTCAACGTCGACGACGAGCGCTTTCCGCCCAAGCAACTGCAGTACTTCATCAGCGGCTGCAAGGAAGACGGGCAGCGCCCGCGCGACGTGGTAGCGCGCGATGAGGAAACCCGCAAGAAGATCGAGCTGTACGGGCTCTACGAAGAGCAGTGCCAGCGCGAAGGCGTGGTCGACTTCGGTGAGCTCATGCTGCGCAGTTTTGAGGTGCTGCGCGACAACGACCCGGTGCGCGAGCACTACCAGCGGCGCTTCCGGCACATCCTGATCGACGAGTTCCAGGACACCAACCGCCTGCAGTACGCGTGGATCAAGATGTTCAGTGCGCCACCGCTCGAAGGCCTGCCGTCGTCGGGCAACGCGGTGTTCGCAGTGGGCGATGACGACCAGAGCATCTACGCCTTTCGCGGTGCGCGTGTGGGCAACATGGCCGACTTCGTGCGCGAGTTCCACGTGCGCCACCAGATCAAGCTGGAGCAGAACTACCGCAGCGCGAGCAACATCCTGGACTCGGCCAACGAGCTCATCAGCCACAACACGAAGCGCCTGGGCAAGAACCTGCGCACCGACGCGGGCGCGGGTGAACCGGTGCGCGTGTTTGAAGCCACCAGCGATTTCGCCGAAGCGCAGTGGATGGTCGACGAGATGAAGCAGCTCGCGCGCGAAGACGTGCCGCGCAGCGAAATGGCCGTGCTCTACCGCAGCAACGCGCAAAGCCGTGTGGTGGAAACGGCCTTGTTCAACGCCGGCCTGCCGTACCGCGTGTACGGCGGCCTGCGCTTCTTCGAGCGCGCCGAAATCAAGCACGCGCTGGCTTACCTGCGCCTGCTGGAGAACCCGCACGACGACACCAGTTTTCTGCGCGTGGTGAACTTTCCGCCGCGCGGCATTGGCGCGCGCAGCATCGAACAGTTGCAGGACGTGGCGCGCGCCTCGGGCTGTTCGCTGCACGACGCGGTGAGCGCGGTCACCGGCCGCGCGGGTGTGGCCATTGGTGGTTTCGTGGCCAAGCTCGATGTGCTGCGCGAACGCTCCGACGGCATGACGCTGAGCGAGATCATCGAGCTGGTGATCGAGCACAGCGGGTTGCTGGAGCACTTCCGGGCAGAGCGCGAAGGGCAGGACCGCGTGGAAAACCTGGAAGAACTGGTGAGCGCGGCCAAGAGCTTTGTCGGCATCGAGGGTTTTGGCCGCGACGCGGTGGCGCGCACCGTGGACGCGAAGGGCCAGCCGTTGACGCAGAGTCCGGCCAGCCAGGGGCTGGACCCGAACCTGCCGGTGGTGGACGAACCGCTCGCGCCCGATGCCGAAACCGGCGAAACCATGAGTCCGCTCGCCGCGTTCCTCACCCACGCCGCGCTCGAGTCCGGTGACAACCAGGCGCAAGCCGGTCAGGACGCCGTGCAGCTCATGACTGTGCACGCCGCCAAAGGCCTGGAATTCGATTGCGTGTTCATCACCGGCATGGAAGAGGGCCTGTTCCCGCACGAGAACTCGATGAACGATCGCGAAAGCCTGGAGGAAGAGCGGCGTCTGATGTATGTGGCGATCACGCGTGCGCGCAAGCGGCTCTACCTGAGCCATTCGCAGACGCGCATGCTGCACGGCCAGACGCGCTACAACCTCAAGAGCCGCTTCTTCGACGAGCTGCCCGAGGCCTGCCTGAAGTGGCTCACGCCACCGCAGCCGGCCTGGTCCGCGCCCATGGGCGGTGGCGGTGGTGGCCAGTGGCAGAACGGGCGGCGTGCATACGGCGCACCGGCCGCGCTGCAGCCGTCGTGGTCACCCGGCTTCAAGGAGCAGGGCGACCCCAAGGGCCTGGGCCAAAAGGCGCCCGACCCCGACCGCGGCACCGAGATCCGCGCAGGTCTTGCCGTGTTTCACAACAAGTTCGGCGAGGGCAAGGTGCTGGCGGTGGAAGGCGCGGGCGACGATGCGCGCGCGCAGGTCAGCTTCACGCGCCACGGCACCAAGTGGCTGGCGCTCAGCGTGGCCAAACTAACACCGATCACTTGAGTGCGGAGCACCCTCGAAGCGTGATCGGTACCGAGTGAGGCAGCCCTTCCAGAGACACCGAGGGTCCGGCTCCGCCGGCCCCAGGTGTCGCCCCCCTTTCAAGGGGGGAGGCGCCGAAGGCGACGCAGGGGGTTAGCTCCCAATGACACCACCGTCGTTCTTGGTGATCACGATGGTGGCCGAACGTGGCCGCCGGCCCGCGCCGTAACCCGCGTTCGATGGCCACTGGCTCTCGAACTTCGACGGGTCGTTCACGTCGGCCATCTTGGTGTTCTCACCGGCGTGCTGGATGTTCACGAAGATCGCGCGGCCGTCCGGCGTTTCGGTGATGCCGGTGATTTCCGCGCCCTTCGGGCCGACCAGGAAGCGCTTGAGCGTGGCCGGCGTCTGTGGTTTGCCCACGTGGGTCGTCACCGTGCGCTCGCCGTGCTTCAAGGCCTTGCTGCCGCCGTCGCCGCGCTGCCCGGGCAGCGCGGCGAGCAGCATGCAGTTGGTGGTGTCGGTGTAGGCGCCGTCGTCGGTCTGGATCCAGCACACGCCAGTGGCCTTGCTGAACACCAGGCCATCGGGGGAGGAGAGGTCGTTCTCGTCGCTCAGGTTGGAGAGGTTGATGGTCGACCTGTCGGCGTCGGCTTGCGCGCCGAACAGGTAGATGTCCCACTGAAAGGCGGCATCGGCCGGGTTCTTCTCGGCCAGGCGCACGATGTGGCCGTTCACGTTGCCCTTCTGTTCCTTGCCGGCTTTGAGATCCGTGTACGAACGCGGATTGGCCGCATCGGCGCTGGCGGGCGTGCGGTTGCTGTTGTTGGTCAGCGTGATGTAGACCTCGCCGTTCTTCGGGTTCACACCGGCCCATTCGGGGCGGTCCATCTTGGTCGCGCCCACCGCGTCGGCGGCCAGGCGCGTGAAGATGGCGATGTCGGCATCGTTCTTGAACTCGAAGTACGAGCTGTTGGCGATCACAGGGTTGTCCATCGACAGCTTGATCCATTCGCCGCTGCCATCGTCCTTGAACCGCGCCACGTACAGCGTGCCCTTGTCGAGGTACTTGTCGCCCGCGGCCAGGCGGTTGCCCGGCTTGGCGTCGGCCGTGTCCCATTTCGCGTCGGAGACGAACTTGTAGATGTATTCGCCCCGCGAATCGTCGCCCATGTAGGCCACCACCGGCTGACCGGCGGACACGCGCGCGAAGGTGGCGTTCTCGTGTCCCAGGCGGCCGAGCGCCGAGCGCTTGCGCAAGGCCTGGCTCTTGTCGTAGGGATCGATCTCCACGATATAGCCGAAGGTGTTCATCTCGTTGCGGAAGTCGTCCTTCGCGCTGGCGCCGATGGCGCTGTTGTTCCAGCGCGCGTAGGTGTCGCTCGCGCCGCCGCTCTCCCAGCCGTGGCGGCTGGCCGCGCCGGCCTTGCGGCCGTAGCGGTTGAGGGCCTGCACCTGTTTGTCCTTCTTGCGCGCGTCGTCGTCCTTGGCATCGCGGAAGAAATAGCCGAACCAGTTCTCTTCGCCTGAGATGAAGGTGCCCCAGGGCGTGCGGCCGGTGCCGCAGTTGTTGAGCGTGCCGCGCGCCTGCGTGCCGTCGGCACTGTACTTCGTCACCAGGTGTTCGCTGCCACGCGCCGGGCCGTGGATGACCGTCGGCGTCATCGTGGTCACACGGCGGTTGAAGGCCGAGCCCGGCTTGGCGGCCCAGGCCTTGCCATCGGTCTGCACTTCGACGACGGCGATGCCGTGGATCATCAGTTCCTTGTCGATCTCGGCCGCGGGGCGTGGCAGCGTGGAAGTGCCGCCGTTGGCGTGGATGAAGAAGGAGCTGAGCTTCTCGTCGGTGGTGGCCTCGTGGTTCATGGCCAGCAGGCCGCGCGAGGAGAAGGTGTCGGAGGCTTGGCCCGACGCGTCCAGCCCGAACCATTCGATGCCGTCGTGGTGGTCGCCAGCGCGGTTGCCGAAGTCGGTGTCGGTGCCGTCGTTCTTGTAGGCCGGCGTGGCGGCGTTCAACGGATCGCCCAGGGCGCAGATCACGCGCGCGGTGTAGCCGGCGGGTACGCTGACCTGGTCGGCCATGGTCTTGGCCACGGGTGCGAAGCCCAGGGTATTGACCGGCGACACCGGCGAGAACGTGGCACAACCGCCCAGGGCGGCGGCGCTGCCGAGTGCGCCCACACCGGCGACCGAGGCCGAGCCGCGCAACAGGTTGCGCCGGCTCAGGCGCGCGCTGAGCACGCTGTCAAAGTGGGTGTTGGCGCTGGTGTTGGAATCTTCGTTGTTGAAGTAGGGCTGGTTGGACATGCTGCTGCTGCCTTCGTGGGGCGTTGGTGACGGATGCAGCGGATCATGTGCAAGCCGCGTGAAATTTTCATGACAGTTACGCGCTGCGTGACATCAAGGCCTCGCCCATGCGAATGCGGTGACCTGTCACGATGCCGTCACACAGGGCAAAGCCCGGCGGTGTGAACACGAGGATGGTGGAGCCGTGTTCGAACCAGCCCATTTCCTCGCCCTTCTGGTACGCAGCCTGGCAAGGGATTTGATTGGGGCCACGGTACTGCAAATTCAAAGCCACATCGGGCACGGCCTTGAGCCGCATGCTTGCCACCAGGATGGCAGCCACCGGCACGAGCAGCAAGGGCGTGCCATCGGCCAGTCGCAGGTGCAGCACCGCGCGCTCGTTCTTGCAGAACAGCTTCTCGATGCGCTTCAAGGCGATCGGGTTCACGTTCCAGGTGTCGCCGCTGATGTAGGTCACGTGCTCCAGCGTGAGGGCGCCGGGCGCGTGAAAACGGTGGTACATGCTGGAGGTCAGTCGCAGGGTGGCGTAGTGGCCGCCACGCAAGGTGCCGAGCAGTGCGCGTCCGCGCGTGTCGTGGTCCAGAAGGTCGGCCAGCGGATACGGAAAACCCTTGGCCTGGAACACCTGCGCGAGCGGGTCGTCGCCGATGCGGCCGCACGCGCCCACGATCGCATCGCAGGGGCTGACCAGCACGTCCGCACGTGGGTCGATCGGGCGCATGCCGGGCTTGAGTTCGCGCACGAAGCAGTCGTGCAGGCTCTCGAAGGAGGTCTTTCTGGCTTCGCTCAAGTCCAGGTCGGTGAAGGTGCGCCATACCGCCATCGACGCTCCCCGCACCCACGGATGCCTGATGCGGCTGAACCAGCCCATGAAGCGCGTGAGCGCCGCGCGCGGCACGCGGTTGGTGAGCAGGAAGTTGATGTCTTCGTTGAGCGCGATGCGCCGCAGTTGTCTTGCAATGTTCATGTGAGCGTCATGTGAGCGACCTACAAACGACACACACCAACCGCTCTGGAGCGCTTGCCACATGTCCTACCTTTCCTATGCCTTGCCACTGGGCTCGCTGGTGCTGGCCCTGCCGTACCTGCGGCAGCGGCTGCAGCTCTCGCGCGCCAAGCACCGGTCGCTGGCCGGCCATTCGCGCATGGCCAAGCGCCTGGCCACCTGGCTGCCGGGTTATGCCTACGCCGATGACCGCTTCTTCGATGCCGACGGTGCGCCAGTCGACGTGGCTTTGCGGCGCCGGCACTCGCTGGAGATGCTGGCGTCCGGCTTTGCCCAGCGCTACGCGAAGAGCCTGGCACTGACCGCCGAAGCCCGCAAGGGGCTGGCGGACTTGCAGTTCACCGGCCGCTACCGCGTGCCGTTCCCGTTCAGCCCGTATCTGCGCGAGCACCTCCCGGTCGGGGCCTTCGTGCAATCCGCACAGGGCAACACCGTGACCGACCTGGACGGCAACACCTTCATCGATCTCACCGGGTCCTACGGTGTGAACGTGTTCGGCGCGGACTTCTACAAGGCTTGCATGACCGAGGGCGCGCAGATCGGCGCGTCGCTGGGGCCGGTGCTCGGTGCCTACCACCCTTGCGTGGCCGACAACATCGCGCGCCTGAAAGCGATCTCGGGCCAGGACCAGGTGTCCTTCCACATGTCGGGCACCGAAGCGGTGATGCAGGCCGTGCGCCTGGCGCGCTACCACACGCGGCGCAAACACCTGGTGCGCTTCTGTGGCGCGTACCACGGCTGGTGGGAAGACGTGCAGCCCGGCCCGGGCAACCCGCTGCCACCGCGCGAGACCTACACGCTCAAGGACATGGACGAGAAGAGCCTGGCCGTGCTGCGCACGCGGCGCGACATCGCATGCGTGCTGGTGAATCCGCTGCAGGCCCTTCATCCCAACCGCAATGCGCCGGGCGACTCCACCCTGGTCGACGGCAGCCGCGTTGCGGGCTACGACCGCGCGGCCTACACCGCGTGGTTGCGACAGCTGCGCCAGGTGTGCACCGAGCGCGGCATCGTGCTGATCTTCGACGAGGTGTTTCTCGGCTTCCGTCTGGCTCCGGGCGGGGCGCAGGAATACTTCGGCGTGCGCGCCGACCTCGTCACCTACGGAAAGACCCTGGCCGGTGGTTTTCCCGTGGGCGTGGTCTGCGGCCGCGCCGACCTGATGCAACGCTTTCGCCCCGAGCGCCCGGCCGACGTGTGCTTCGCGCGCGGCACCTTCAATGCGCACCCCTACGTGATGGGCGGCATGAACGCGTTCTTGCGCCAGTGGGAGACGCCGTCCCTGCAGGCGCTGTACGTGGACCAGGACGCGGTCTGGAATGCCCGCGCGCAGCGCTTCAACGACGCGATGTCCGAACACGGATTCCCGGTGCGCGCGGCGAATCTGCAAAGCATCTGGACGCTGAACTACACGCAGCCCGGTCGCTATCACTGGATGTACCAATTCTTTCTGCGCTGGCACGGCCTGGCGCTGAGCTGGGTGGGCACCGGTCGGCTGATCTTCGGCCTGAACCTGCACGACGACGAGTTCGAAGAGGTGTTGCGCCGTTGCGTGGCCGCCGCGAAGGACATGCAGGCGCAGGGCTGGTGGTGGGCCTCGCCGCAACTCACGCGCAAGGCGATCCGGCGGCAGTTGCTGCGGGAGATGCTGGCTCAGCTGCGCTGAGCGACACCGGGGTCGATCAGCTGGCCCCGCAGCAGGTAGAACGGGGCCTTGTGGTACAGCATGATGTCGTGGAACGGGTCGGTGAGGATCTTGGTCATCCACACCAGGCCGGTGCGCACGTCGGCAATGAAGAACAGGTGCACGGTGCGAAACAGCAAGCCACCCACGCCCAGCCCCAGCCACAGCGTGCCGACCTGGCGGATGAATTCGGTGCCGGTGGTGTGTGCCTCGAACAGGCCGAACACCCCGGGTTGCGCCCACACCAGCAGCGGCGTGCCGGCCCACAGGGCCATCAGCACCACCTTGCGGCGCAGGTTGTAGCCGACCTTGATGTCTTCCTTGTGTTCGTGCGTGGCCTGGTTCACGTGGTCGTAGCCCTTGGGCTCGAAGAAGAAATGACCGGCCTGTCGGCTGGTCATCGAGATCAGCCAGGCCACCAGCGCGGCCAGCACCGGGTCGGTCCACAGCAGCGCGTAGGCGGTCACGAAGCTCAGCGCGCTGATCAGGTGCAACGTCTGGTTGATGCGGCTGTGGTGGTAGTAGCGGTGGTCGTCCCAGCGCTGGACGGCAAGGGCTTTGAAGAATGCGTTCAAGGGGTGCTCCGGTGGGGGGAAGGGGGCGCATCAAACGCGTGTCATGTTGGTGGGGGTGTGTGAAAACCCGGTGACAGGTGCGCGCTGTCATCTGGCTGTTGCAATGGCTGCTGAAGATGGCCGCATGACAATCCTGCAATCGGACCAGATCGTGCTGGAGGAGTTTCCCGCCAACCGGCCGTCGCTGCGCCTGTCGGTGGTGACCGAGACCTGGCCACCTGAAATCAATGGCGTGTCGCTCACGCTGTCGCGCCTGGTGCAGGGCCTGTGCGCGCGCAACCACCAGGTGCAGTTGATCCGGCCGCGCCAGACGCAGGCCGACCAGGCCAGCCGCGACAGCGGCTTTGAAGAAATGCTCATGCGCGGCATGCCGATCCCGCGCTACCCCGAACTCAAGCTCGGTCTGCCGGGCAAGCGCGCGCTGGTGCAGGCCTGGACGCTCAAGCGGCCGGACCTGGTGCACATTGCCACCGAAGGCCCGCTGGGCTGGTCCGCACTGCAGGCCGCGCGCCGCTTGCGCCTGCCGGTCACGTCCGACTTTCGCACCAACTTCCACGCCTACAGCCAACACTACGGCCTGGGCTGGTTGCGCAAACCCATCGTGGCCTACCTGCGCAAGTTCCACAACCTCACGCGGCTTACCATGGTGCCCACACAAGCCTTGCGCGCCGAGTTGCTGGCCGGCGGTTTTCGCGATGTGCACGTGGTCGCCCGCGGCGTGGACACGCAGCTGTTCCGGCCCGAGCGGCGCAGCGCCGATCTGCGCGCGCAGTGGGGCGCTTCGCCCAACAGCCTGGTGCTGCTGGCGGTCGGCCGCCTGGCGCCCGAGAAGAACCTGGACATGGTGCTGCGCGCCTTCGAGGCCATGCGCGCGGTCCACCCCGACGTGAAGCTGGTCTTCGTCGGCGATGGCCCCCTGCGCGAGAGCCTGCGCCAGCGTTGTCCGTCGGCGGTGTTCGCCGGCACGCAACGGCAGGAAGCGCTGGCCGAGCACTACGCATCGGCGGACCTGTTCCTGTTCCCCAGCCTCACCGAGACCTTCGGCAACGTGACCGTCGAGGCGCTGGCCAGCGGCCTGCCGGTGCTGGCCTTCGACACCGCCGCGGCAGCCGATTGGGTGCGCCACGGCGCGAACGGCTGGCTGGTGCCGTTGGGCGAGGACGACGCCTATCCCGCCATCGCCGCCAGCCTGGCGCAGGACTCCGAACGCATCGGGCAAGCCAGCCTGCTGGCGCGCACGCAGGTGGCCCAACTCGACTGGCAGCAGGTCGCGCAGCAGGTGGAGACGCTGTTCCTGCAGACCGCGGGCACGGCATGACCCTTTGATGAAAACGCGTGTACCGAAGCGCGTTGCTCGGCCATTGCGCAGGTCACGCGCAGGTCATCTGCCCACGAGAGACTGCGCAGGCTTTTTGTTCAACTTCCCGGAGCCACCATGTCTCACCACGATCCCGAAGAAAACCTCAACGACTCCGCCAACGAACATTTCAACGAGGTGCTCGACCGCGCCAGGCTCTCGCGCCGCAACCTGATCCGCGGTGGCGTCGGTCTTGCCGCGCTGTCCTCCATTCCGTTCCTGGCGGCATGCGGTGGCGGTGGTGGCAGCAACGCAACGCCCCCACCCGTGCCGGGCACACCGGCCGAGAAGGCGCTGGGCTTCGCCGCCATCGACAAGAGCCTGCTGGACGACGTGGTCCTGCCCGCCGGCTACACCTACCGCGTGGTGCATGCCACCGGCGACCGCCTCGTCTCCAGCATTGCGGCCTACAGCAACACCGGCGCCGAGGCCGACGAATGGACCATGCGCGTGGGCGATCACCACGACGGCATGGACCTGTTCTACGTCGACGGCGCTGGCAACTACTCGCCGACCGAAACCCCTCGGGCCTTGCTGGTGATGAACCACGAGAGTTCGGCCGACGCGCATTTCTTCCACGCCAATGGACAGACCTCGGGCGGCGTCTCGGGCAAGAAATTCAGCCAGTTCGACAGCTGGGACTTGGGGCTGCGCCCCGAACTCGAAGTGCTCAAGGAAATCAACCACCACGGCGTGTCGGTGGCCGAGGTCGGCAAGAACGGCGCGGGCCAATGGGAGTACAAGCTCGACTCCATCTACAACCGCCGCGTCACCGGCCAGTCGCCCATGCGCATCGCCGGCCCGGCCGCCCACCTCGGCGACATCCACAGCTTCATGGTGACGGCACACGACACCAGCGGCGCCACCTCGCGCGGCACGCTCAACAACTGCGGCCATGGCAAAACGCCCTGGGGCACCTACCTCGCGTGCGAAGAAAACTGGGCTGCCTATTTCTTCATGCCCGGTGGTTCGGTCGACGTGGATGCGAAGACCAAGGCCTCGCGCCAGCGTTATGGCGTGATGCGCGCGCCCCATGCGGGTGCCACGGCTGGCTCGCAGGGCTGGTCCCACACCGCCACCGCCGCGACCGACGACCGCTTCGGCCGCTGGGACGTATCGGCACCGGGGGCCACCGCCGCGCAGGACTTTCGCAACGAGCCCAACACCTTCGGCTACATCGTCGAGATCGACCCCGTGGTCAGCGGCACGCCCACCAAGCGCGTGGCGCTGGGCCGCTTCGCGCACGAAGCCGCGGTGTGTGCGCTGCCGGTGGCAGGCCAGCCGCTGGCCTTCTACATGGGCTGCGACTCGCGCAACGAGTACATCTACAAGTTCGTCTCCGCCGCGGTGTGGGACGCCTCCGACGTGGGCGGTGGCATGGCCGCCGGCAACAAGTACCTCGACGAAGGCAAGCTGTACGTGGCGAAGTTCAACGACACCGGTGATGGCGAGTGGATCGAGCTGAACATCGCCAACCCGCTCATCAGCGGCTACGCCACCTATGTCTTCGCCAACCAGGCCGACGTGCTGGTCAACGCCCGCCACGCCGCTGACGCCGTGGGCGGCACCAAGATGGACCGCCCGGAGTGGGGCGCGGTGAACCCGGCCAATGGCGAGGTCTACTTCACCATGACCAACAGCAACGCCGCCAGCCGCCCGGTGGCCGGCACCGACGCGGCCAACCCGCGTTCGTACGCCGACAACGATGGCCGCAACCAGAGCGGCAACCCCAACGGCCACATCATCCGCTTCAAGGAAACGGCCGGTGTGTCGACCGCGACCAGCTTCACCTGGGACATCTTCCTCTTCGGTGCAGAGGAAGACGCCGGCGCCGACATCAACCTCTCGGGCCTGACCGCGAAGAACGACTTTTCCTCGCCCGATGGCCTGTGGTTCAGCAAGGCCACGGGCATCTGCTGGATCCAGACCGACGATGGGGCCTATACCGACCAGAGCAATTGCATGTTGCTGGCCGCCATTCCCGGCGCGGTGGGCGACGGCGGGCCGATCACCGTGAACAACAGCCTGGGAGGCGCGAGCGGCACGCAGGACACCTTCATCGGTGCGGCGCTGGGCGAAGCCCGGTTGCGTCGCTTCATGGTGTCGCCGCGAGGCGCGGAAGTCACAGGCATCACCGAGTCGGCCGACGGCCGCGCGATCTTCGTGAACATCCAACACCCGGGGGAGAACACGCCCGCGCTGGGTGCCGGTCCGTTCGTGTTCCAGAGCCAGTGGCCGGGCAATTCCACCAGCGCGGCGTATGGCCCGCTGGGCCGCCCACGTTCGGCCACGATCGTGATCACGCGCACCGACGGGGGCGTGATCGGGGTCTGACGCTTCGCGATCCTGCACCTTGAAGAGCCCGGCACTGCCGGGCTTTTTCGTGCGCCGCTGAAGCCTGGCCGGTGCCGCTGCTGCATGTCGAGATGACCGGTGAGAAGGCCGCGCGGCGGATGTCGAACGCCTTGCGGCAACGCATGGCTGCCGCAGAGCGCGGCTGACACACACACGCTGAAGTCCTCTCGAAAAGCATTCGCGACACTGTCAACCCGCCACGAGACTGGCTGCGCCCGCAAGCACTTTCACGCTACATTCCCGCCCCATTGAGTCCGACGTGGACCCAACAGGGGGGAACAGATATGAAGCGTTGGGGAGGGGTGCGCACATGCATTTTGTGGTGCATCGCGCTTGGCACGGGTCTGGCGACAGGGAGTGGGGTTTACGCCCAGTGCCTGGAGTACCAGACCCTATCTTTCAACACCTCTTACACCGACTGGTACAGCTCCAAGGCAGAGGCCTGCGCCGCATCGGCCGAGCTGTACCAAGGCAAGGTGAACGAGGGCTACCCCTGCGTGGTGGACTACGTCGGCACCCTGTCGGCCAATGGTTTGATCTGCGAACGCAAGGGCAGCTTCGTGTGCAGCAACGGCAATAGGGGCCTGATCGCACAGCAGGACGTGGGCTGGTTCAAGGAGCGCAGCTGTCAATACCAGGCCGAAGAGACCTCCTGCTCGGTGGGCAACCCCACCTTGCCCGGCACGGGTACCAAGACCCACAACGAACCGATCTACGCCGCCAGCTTCTCTGCGCCGTTGGCGTTTGAGCTGAACTACCGCTCCCGGTATTCGGGCCGTTCGATCTTGCGCGGTGGCACCTGGCTGCACAGCTATTCGGGCCGTCTGCACATCGACCCCTGGGTCAATGACGTGCAGGCGCTGGCGGCCGACGGCAGCGTACTGCACTTCGCTCCCAGCAACACCGCGCAGAACTGGGCATCGAAGGAGTCGGGCGACACCTTGACCCGAGTCCCCTCCAGCGAGCCGGCCGCCGTGCGCTGGGTATTGCTTCGCCACCAGACCCATCAGAAGGAAACCTACGACCACAGTGGAAAGCTGCTCCAGATCACGGCTCGCAACGGTTGGACGACCTCGCTGACGTACGACGGCGCGGGCTTCCTGCAAACGGTCTCCAACGCCTTCGGTCGACAGCTCGCCCTGAGCTTCGACGCCTACGGCCACCTCGCCAGCCTCACTGCCCCGGGCGGGGAGATCACCCGTTTTGGTCACGACCCGCAGGGCAAGCTGCTGTCCGTGACCTGGCCCGACGGCCACACGAAGCGCTACCACTACGAAGATCCGCGCCACCCGCACGCGCTCACCGGCATCACCGACGAGACGGGGCAACGCATCGGCACGTACCGCTACGACGCGCAAGGCCGCGTGGCCGAAACCCAGCGTGCCAACGGCGTGGACCGTGTGCAGTTCGGCTACGGCACCGATGCCAGTGGCGCACCAAACACCACCATCACCGACTTCGGCTCGGGCTCGGGTGTGCCCACCACCCGCACCCACCGCTTCACACAGCAGGGCCGCATGCTGCGCCCTGCGGGTGCGAGCGCGCCCTGTGCGCTGTGCGGTGGCACGGCACAGGAGATTGCGTACGACGACGCGGGAAGAAAGCTGCGCGAACGCCAGCACGAAGGCTCCATCACCTTCTACCGCTACAACGAGCGCGGCCAGGAGATCGAACGCGCCAGTTTCCCCGCCACCCTGGCCAACGCCACCACGCGCCCGAGCCTCGCACACGCGACGTCCGTCACCTCGACCCAGTGGCATCCGAGCTGGAACCTGCCCATCCAGATCGCCGAACCCGAACGCATCACCTCCTACGCCTACGGTCCTTACGGCATCGTGGGCCACAGCACGGCGCAGACCTCCGATGCCACCGGCGCGGCCGCGTTCAACGCCACCATCGGCAGCGCTGTTCTGGCCACAGGCTATGCCTACAACGACAGTGGACTCAACACCGCCATCGTCGAGTTGGCTGACGGTGTGGAGACGCAGCGCTGGACACTGGACTACAACGCCAGGGGTGATCTGGCCAGCATCACCGACGTCACAGCGGGCAACCAAAGTGCCGCGCTGACCCACGATGCACAGGGGCGTCTCACGCGCATCAGCGCCAGCAATGGTGCCGTGGCCAGTTTCGTGGCCAACAGCCGTGGCCAGATGACGGCTGCCTACACGCCTCGCGGGAACGTGGACTACACCTACGACGCGCGCAATCTCATCCATGAGATCCGCTTCAGCGATGGGCGCTGGGTGCGCTACTCCTACAACGCCGCACAGAAGCTCATCGAGATTCGAGACAGTTCCGGCCTGGTTGAGCAGATCGCGAGCAATGACGCCGAGGGGCTGGATCCTCAACGGCTCATGCACCGGGTGGCGCAATGGCTGGGGGATCGCGGAGACCGCATCTCGCAGATGCTGGTCCCGCAAGCCCGGGCCAATCCGGTGGTGGTGCTGGTGCCGGCTGGCATCGTGCTGGGGATCATGGCGGTGGCTGAGGCGCAGAAGAAGAATGTGGCGGCCGCTCAAGGCGTTGGCGCCCTAAGCTGCGGGGCCGCGTGCAAAGGCGGCGCTGCTGCTTCCGTACCGTCAGTGGCTACCGTTGGATGGCTCACGCAGATCGGGGTCTTGCTGTCTGGGCAAATGCAGTCTTCTTCGACACCTGCTGCTCCTGCATACGATCAAGCAGGATTGTTGGTTAGCCCTGTGGCGTGCACTCTTACAAAGTCGGGGAACTGCACTCCCGGCGATCATGATCAACTTCAGAACGAGGTAGATCAGCAATGCAAGGAGTCACCTCGTGCTTGCCGCGTCGGCATGACCAAGAATGATCTATTGGACAGAATAAAAAATGGCAGAGCCTGCGGTGTCGCGCGCGACAAAATAAATAAAAAATGCTTTGCTGGAGGCGACATGAACCATCGCAACGAGGCCGTGAAAGCCTGGAAATCCGTTGCCAACTGTGAATCAATTTTGTCGAGAATTCCATGAACTTCGAAATCTTCCATCGAGGCCGATATCCCCAGGACAAACCGGCCGCACAGGAGTCAAGAATCGGTGACAGCTGGGAGGGCGATGAGGCGGAGCGCTTCTTTCGAGGCAGACACTCTAAAGACGTCAACTACCAGTCACTCTCAGAAGAGTACAGAAAGGATTGGTCCATTGCTCCATGCCTTTTGAACGAAGATGCCTACCTGTTCTTTCTTCCTGCATTCATGAAGATTGCTCTTGAGGACTATGAGCAGGGCGAGACGCCCACACTGACCGTCACTGTGATCAGTGATTTTCTGGAGATGGCTCGCGGAGAGCTGGACAGCCGATTGCTGCCCATCTTGAGAACGTTTACCAGTGCGCAGCTTTCATTCATTGCCACCTACCTACAAGAGGTCAATGACCGCTACTACCATGCGCTTGGCAGTGACAACGATGCAGCAATGGCTCTAAACCTGTTCTGGCATCAGTTCAAAAATCCCTTCGTCGGCGAAACACCCTCGGACGTTCGCGATGAGCTTGGAAATTTTCTCAAACGAGGTCTACCGTGGTGATGTTGTCGACCCTCAGTTGCTGGGCGACAAGATGCATCGAGATACCGACAGACACGATGCTCAGCATTACTACCGGCTGCGCTCCTTGGACAAGGTCACTTACGACTCCCTTTCCAGCGAATATGGGCGGGGCTGGTGGAGCGGTCACAACTTTCTGCTGCCGGGCGCGTTTGTATTTTTTTGCCGGCGCTCGTGGATGTCGCGCTAACGAAGTACGAGCGGCCGTTCGTGGATCAGTTGGCTGATAGCCTTGTACTGAGCCTTTGGTCCATGTCATTCAACAAAGACGACCCGAGAACAAGAGCGGCAATGACGCAATACACAGACAGTCAAATGGGTTTCTTTGGCCGATTTCTTCGTTGCATGGCTGAGGAGCGCTACGCAGTTACTGGGGATCAAGACAACGCCACACCTGCACTAGAGCGATTCTGGGGTAGCTATCTGCCAAAGACCGATCACAACGATGGCTGAGCCGACACGATTGCCATGAGCGAATCTATCGATCTGAGCTTGTTCGGCCAACGCCCCTACCCCGCTGATAAACCCGTGGTGGATCCGGCAAGACGAGGTGATGAATGGGAGAGTGATGGAACGGCCCAATTTTTTGAAGGAAAGTCGAACGCTGATCTGCTGCAATCTGCCTTCGATGAATTTCCGTACGACTATTCGTCATGTCACCACTTGCTAACCGACGAGGCTTTCTCGTTCTTTCTTCCAGGTCTCATCCGACTAACACTCGAAAACCGAGATTCTGACCAATCGGCGTTGCTCGGCGATTCACTGGTCAACACACTCTTGAAGATGGCCAAAGGTGAGATGAACTACCGTCTCCAGCCCATCGTCGATACATACAACAGAGAACAGTTGGGCGCGATAGCAAAATTCCTCGCAGAAATCGCTCGCATAGACCCGTATCCCATACTGGAAAAGGACCCTGCGCTGAACGCTCTGCAGTTTTTTTGGGGCCAGTTTCTACCGGAAACATCTCATCAACGGAAGAATGCCGAGACATGAGGGAGCGATTGAGGAAGCTATTGCCACTCGGCTAATGCAAGCCGCAGAGCCATTCGGGGCGTAGGAAGCTGAGGCGTGAACAAGCCATTGGGCGGGCGCGGAGCACCCCCACCCGCCCCTAAACTACCGCGTGCCCCAGACCACCCACCCCCCCGAATCCCGCGCCATCCCATGAGCGCGTCCCGCTGGCTCCCTCTGGTGGTCGCCTGGCCCATGTTTCTGCAGAACATGGACTCCACCATCCTGGCCACCGCCTTGCCGTCCATGTCCACCGCGCTGGGCGTTCCGGTGCTGCACCTGAACCTGGCGATCACGGCCTATCTCCTCAGCCTGGCGCTGTTCCTGCCCGTCAGCGGTTGGCTGGCCGAACGCTGGGGCGCCAAGCGCCTGTTTTGCATCGCCATCGCGCTCTTCACGCTGGGCTCCTTGCTGTGCGGCCTGTCGCACAACCTGCGCGAACTGGTGGCCAGCCGCCTGCTGCAAGGCGTGGGTGGCGCCATGATGGTGCCGGTGGCGCGCCTCATCCTGCTGCGCAATGTGCAACCCGCCGACATGATCCGCGCCATGATGTGGTTCACGGTACCGGGCACGGTGGCGCGTTTGACCGGCCCGCTGATCGGCGGCGGCGTTGTCACCCTGGTGTCCTGGCGCTGGATCTTCGTGGTCCAGCTGCCTCTGGGCCTGCTGGGCATGGCCTTGGCCTGGCGCATGATCCCGGCCGATGCGCCGGCCGAGCACCGTGGCCCCCGAACGTCGCTGGACGCGATCGGGTTCGCGCTGCTGGCCGTCGGTCTGCTCACGCTGATCGCCGGGTTGGAGCTGGGTGGCAAGAGCCTGGTGTCGCCGGGCATGACGGCCGCGTTGATCGGCACCGGCCTGCTGGCGTTGTGGCTCTACACACGGCACAGCGCACGGTCGAAGCACGCCTTGATCGATCTGCGGATCTTTCGCCATTTCACCTACCGCACCGCCACGCTGGGCGCGATTCCCCTGCGCGTGGCCATTGGCGCCGCGCCCTTCTTGCTGCCCTTGCTGATGCAGGTGGGCTTTGGCCTGTCGCCGCTGCAATCGGGCTTCATGACGTTTGCAGGCGCCATTGGTTCGCTCTCCAGCCGCACGACCTTGTCGTGGATGCTGCGCCGCTTCGGCTTTCGCGCGGTGCTGATCGCGGGCACCGTGGGCGCCAGCCTGTGTTACGCGGGCTATGGGCTGTTCACCGCCGCCACGCCGCACGCGCTGATGTTCGGTGTGATGTTGCTCGGTGGCCTGTTCAACGCGTGCGCGATGGTCGCGCTCAACACGCTGGGCTACAGCGAGATCGCGCGCGACAAGGCCAGCCATGCCACCACGGCCGCCACGATGGTGCAGCAGTTGTCCGTCACGTTCGGCGTGGTGGTGGGCTCCAGCCTGCTGGCGTTGGCCAGCCGCTGGCGTGGCGGACCCGACGCGGTGTTGCAGGCGGGCGACTTCACGTGGGTGTTCTTCGCCATCGGCGCGTTCACCCTGCTGTGCGTGCGGGGCTTCCGGCGCTTGAAGCCGGAGGATGGGGCGCAATTGCGGTGAAGCCCGACGCCATGGGCCATCGCGGCTTCGTGTTGCTCGCCGGCTGGGTGCTCGGCGTCGGCCTGCAGTTGCAGCAGGCCGCGCTCTGGCCCGTGCGGGGGTACGCGGTGCTGCTCCTGGCCGGTGTCATGGGCGTGGTGGGCGGGGCGGTTCTGCTGCGCGCCAGAAAGACCTCCGTGGTGCTCGCGCTGGCGTTGCTGGCGGGTGCATGCCTCGGCGTGGGGCTCACCGGCCTGCGCGCGGCGCATTTCGCTTCTCGCGCGCTCGACCCCGCCTTGCAGGGCCTGGACATCGAGGTGACGGGCCGCGTGGCTTCGTTGCCGCAACGCGGCGCGCAGGGCGAACGGTTCGAGTTCGTGGTCGAGTCGGCGCGGCACGCCGGCCTGGCCGTGCACATTCCCGAGCGCCTGCAACTGGGCTGGACCAACGGTTTTGCCGCTCCTATCGAAAGCGCCACGCGGTCCAGCGCCAGTCCCGGCCTGCGCGCGGGCGACCGCTGGCGTTTCCAGGTGCGCCTGCGCAGCCCGCACGGCAACGCGAACCCGCATGGGTTTGACCGGGAGCGCTGGCTCTGGGAACAAGGCATCCAGGCCACGGGCTATGTGCGCAGCGGCCCGCGCGACCCGGTGCCCGAGCGCCTCGGCCACACCGGGTGGCACCCGCTGGACACGCTGCGCCAGGCGGTGAGCGAGCGCATCGGTGAGCGCGTGGCGGACAGCCGCAGCGCGGGTGTGCTCGCCGCGCTGGTGGTGGGCGACCAGTCGGCCATCGTGGTTTTGGGTAAAAGAGTCGTTCGCTGAAAAAGTGAGGAAAATCAACACTCTCGCTCAAGCACCACGACCGGCTGGGTAATTAAGTCGTTCGGGTTCCAGAAAGACATGTTCTGTCAACTAGGTAAAAGAGTCGTTCGCTTTCGAACTACCTCGTCGTCAAGCTATCTGAATCGCCCCGGGTTTTGAGGAGGCTCAACACTCTGAGAGGATTGAGCCATGAGCAAGTCGAACAAGTTTTCGCCCGAGGTGCGTGAGCGGGCAGTGAGGATGGTGCAAGAGCACCGTAGAGAGTACCCGTCGCTGTGGGCGGCCATTGAGTCCATTGCGCCCAAGATTGGCTGCGTGCCGCAGACCTTGAACGAATGGGTCAAGCGCGCCGAGGTCGATGCCGGTGTGCGTGAGGGCGTCACGACCAGCGAGGCTCAGCGGATGAAGGAGCTGGAGCGCGAGGTCAAGGAGCTGCGCCGGGCCAATGAGATATTGAAGCTGGCCAGCGCGTTTTTCGCCCAAGCGGAGCTCGACCGCCGGCTCAAGTCCTGAAGGACTTCATCGACAAGCATCGCGATGCCTTCGGGGTCGAGCCGCTCTGCAAGGTCTTGCAGGTCGCCCCATCGGCATATCGAAGGCACGCTGCGCAACAGCGAGAGCCCCACAAGCGCTGCGCCCGGGCGCAGCGCGACGAGATGCTAATGCCACAGATTGAACGTGTCTGGCAGGCCAACATGCAGGTCTATGGTGCCGACAAGGTGTGGCGGCAACTGGCCCGCGAAGGCGTGTCTGTGGCTCGCTGCACGGTCGAGCGCTTGATGCGCAAGCTCGGGCTGCGCGGTGTGATGCGTGGCAAGGTCGTGCGCACCACCATCAGTGATGCCAAGGCACCTTGCCCGCTGGACCGCGTGAACCGGCAGTTCCGGGCCGAGCGGCCCAACCAGCTTTGGGTCAGCGACTTCACCTATGTCTCGACCTGGCAGGGCTGGCTCTATGTGGCCTTTGTCATCGACGTGTTTGCCCGACGCATCGTGGGTTGGCGGGTGAGCAGTTCAATGCGTACGGACTTCGTGCTCGATGCGCTGGAGCAGGCCCTGTACGCCCGGCAGCCAGAGCGCGATGGAAGCCTGATATGCCACAGCGACAGGGGCTCTCAATACGTCAGCATCCGATACTCCGAACGGCTGGCTGAGGCCGGCATCGAGCCGTCTGTGGGCAGCAAGGGCGACAGCTACGACAACGCCTTGGCAGAGACCATCAACGGGCTCTACAAGGCCGAGTTGATTCACCGTCGAGCGCCATGGAAGACCAAGGAGGCGGTGGAGCTGGCGACCCTTGAATGGGTGTCCTGGTTCAACCACCATCGCCTGCTCGAACCCATCGGGTACATACCGCCAGCAGAGGCTGAGGCAAACTACTACCGGCAACTCGCCAGTCAGAACACCGAGGTGGTGGCCTGACTTAAACCAAACAGCCTCCGCGAATCCCGGGGCGATTCAATCCGTGAGCAGTCGTTCGGCGCATGAGTAGTCGCATTGGGCAAAGGTCCGCCCCAAGGTTCAAGGAGCCCTTGCAGGGTCGCATTCGGTTGCGAAGGATCGCAGCCCCTGAAGCTGCAAAGGCGGTTAGCACTGCCTCAGAGGTGTGCCAACGACGTTCAGCACGTATGTGAAGGTCGTGGCTTGTCGCTACTTCCGGGTACGCCAATCTTTGTCGTAGAGGAGGTCATCGTGAGCCAGTTTGAGCACGGTGAAACGATTTAGGAGTTGCTCAATGTCAGGTCCAAACTTCTTTGCTTCGTCGAACGACAGGAATACCTGCTTCGACCGCATCGCAGCCATGATGCGAAGAATCCGAGATGTCGCCGGCACCTCAATGTTCTTGTAGATAACTGAGTCGTGGAGCACCAAAGGAAGCTTGGTCAATGAAAGCATTGCCAGATCAAAGCCAACCAAGCCCGCGTAGGACTTACCAGTTCCAGTGTCATCTGGCGAAGTAAAAAGATATGAAGTAGCACTTTTTATGCGCAGTTCCGAAGGAACTCGCAAGGCACCGTAGACCACCTTGTTGAAGGAGCGAAGCTTGCTGTTTACTTGGCTCTCGATAGTCAAGAAGATTCCTGAATAAATGTTCTCAAGGCGTTCATTGGCGCTTTTTATGGTCACGTCGATGTTGACCTTGCTTTCAAAATGCGCGTTTTCGTTGCTTGCCTTGTCGACAGCACCTTTTAGCTCGAACACTTGATTGAAGACGTCGTCGGGCATCCCTTTCGACCTTAAAGAGGCTTGGATTTCCGTCTCAAGTTGGGCAACCTCCGCCGCGACCACGCGTTCCTGTTCGACTGTGCCGATCAGCTCGTCCTTCAGTTCCCTTTTGACGATGCCCCCAATCTTCTGGTGAAAAACTTCCACCTGTTCCAGACGCTGTACGTCGACGGTCGGAAAGAAGTCTGCTATGAGGGCTATGTTGGCTGCGAGACGCGGCGTGATTCCTGATATCTCCCGCTCCAAGCGATGAATCTTGTTTTGCAGCTCGACGCGATGACCTCCGAGCTCCACCTTGCGCCGCTGCTTCGTTTGCAGATTTTCATCAAACAGGGACTCATAGACGTTGAGGGCGCCAGCGAAGCCGTCCTTGAGTTGCTCAATTTGAGCTCGATTGGTCTCGATGGACCGCACATTCTCTTCGTACTGCTTCTTGGTGATCTTTGGAATTATGCTGGCAGCCATCGACTCATTGATCAACTTCTTGCGGCCTTTAAGGCCGTCTAAAGTCTTGCGCTCATGTGCGACGTCTGAGCTGCGGCCGAAGAGATCAACCAAGCGGCTGATAGCGACTGCAACTGTTTCCTTGTCCGCCGCGATAAATGGGTGGCTTGGATTTAGCCCGCCTTTCTTCCAGATCCGTGCAAACGGGCCGACGGTACTTCGGAACGTACCGTCCAACCCGTCCAGTCCATACATGCGTTTCAACAATCTGTTGTAGTCGTCGAGCCCAAGTTCGCGTTGCGCCTCATAGGCTTCATTGCATTCTTGAACCAAGTCAGGACTGTCGGTGGCGCGCGAGAAGTACATGCGCTCAGAGCCGAACTGGAAAGAGTAGTCATAGCGATGCGGACCCAGCTCGCGGATTGCGCCCGCATCGTCTTTTTCCGTAAAAGTCGAGCCGCCAAGCACAAAGTCTATAACCATCAAGACCGTCGATTTGCCGATGGAGTTCTTGGCATCATCGTCACCCAGGATGACATTGAGGCCAGGGTGGAAAATGATTGGAGAATGGCTGAAGCGAGCGCAGCGGATTTCCTTAAGCATAGCTAATCGAACCCGTCTCTTCTTCAATGGTCAATACACCGAGCACGTACAGCACGTCCAGCGCATGCAGAAACTCAGTCGCGTCCCGGAAGACGCCCTGCGTGCGTCGGTAAACGTCGTGCACCGTCTCACCATCTGATCTTTCGGCCAAGACCTTTCTCATTTTGAACAACGTCGACTCCTCAAGGCGAGTGAACTTACTAGGAACTAGCATCGAAGACCTCGCAGTTCTGGACGAAGAACGATGTCAGTACCTTCGCTGCCAACAAAGGCCGTCTAGTCCGAGTGCTGATCCACTGCGCTACGAAGTTGAAGACGGCGTCCTTGTTGTCAGGGTTCTGCTGCTGCATCGCTAGGTAGTAGGTGTTGATCTGGTTCTGCAGCAAGCGAATGGCGGCTTGGTCGTTCTGCTCCAGCATCCGGATCTGGTCCCGAATGCGAACATAGAAGGTGACTGCGTAGGTTTTGATCTCGAGTCTTTGCAAAGGGCTCATGCCCGTATGGAGTTTTTTGTCAACTGTCGTGGCGTCAAAGTTAGCCGGGGGGATATCAAGCTCACTGCTGGTCAAGGAAGAGATGCTATCCAGGATGGCATAGACCTCTTGCTGAATTGTGTAGTCGGAGATCGTAGCGTTGGCCCGCGCATCAGCTAGAAAGCGGTCTTTGATTCCTCTGAGCTTGTCCATCTCGTCAAGCTGGAAGTCCGTGTCGTATGTTGTATGACAGTTGGGGCACAAGGCGATGACGTTTTGCAAGCCGTTGATGTTCGCAGGAGGGGGCCTGTCGACTAGAGCTTTGATTTGAGCAGTGGTCGGATTAAGCGGATAGATGTGAGCCACTTCATAGCCCTTGCTAAGCCTGCCTGAGTTTGGCTTGCGAAACAGGATCGGCTTTGAGCAAAGAGGACAACATCCGTTTGTCTCGCCATACAGGATGCTGTGCTCGTTATCGCCGTAGTCTTTTCTTGCAGTTGCCATTCGAGGACCTTGCTGCGATAGCGGAGACCCTGGGCCGAATTACCAAGGGTGTTCGTTTGCCACGAAGTGTAGTTGACCCGTTCGCTGGACATACGATCTTTCTGGACAAGGAGCCGCAAATGTCCTAAGCCAGACTGCCGTGCCCGATGGATTTCAAGCAACTGAGCTTGCGCCTACTTTGAGTTTCCTGAATTCTGGGCGAAGTGGGGGGCAATGGCTTGATCGTCTGCTGTGCGTGCGCTCGTCGTCTTTCACTGAAAACTGACCCAGTGGGGGTGCGGACGAAAACTTGGACTATCAGGAGGTAGTTCATGTATTCCTACGAAGATCGGCTTCGAGCCGTTGCGCTCTACATCAAGCTGGGCAAACGCGTCAGACCCACCGTCCGCCAGCTGTGTTATCCAACAAAGAATTCATTGAAGGGCTGGTACAACGAATACCAGCAGAAGCTCGACTTGCCAGCGGGCTACGCGGGCCGGAAGCCCAAGTTCTCGCAGGAGCAGCGCTTTAAGTGGGTGGCGTGCGTCTTTCGACGCTGTAAAGCTGAAGGCCGCAATTGCGGCCTTCAGCTTTTTGATGGTGGCGTACCTTGGGCGGGGCTAGTCCGTAGAGGCTGCCTCAGCTCTGTTTGTTCTCCAAGTGTCTCCAGACTACCCAGTGCTCCCCAGCCAAATCAAGCATGTCTTCTCGCGGGTTCGGAATGAGCTGGAAGCCTGTCTCATCAAGGACGACGAAATCGAAGAGCCAGCCCTGCCAGGTCGAGACGTAGGTGAAGTCGCTGACCCACAGCTGATTGGGTCGCTCGGCCCGGAACTGCAGGTTCACACGGTCCAGTGGGCACGGCGCCTTGGCATCGCTGATGGTGGTGCGCACGACCTTGCCTCGCATCACACCGTGCAGCCCGAGCTGGCGCATCAAGCGCTCGACCGTGCAGCGGGCCAAGACAAGGCTCGAGCAATTCCTCAAGTAGCGCGACGTGTTCGAAGAGCTTGAACCCTGTCGGACCGTCGTATGGCGTAGGGATCCGTCCAACGTCACAGCAGCTGGTGATTGCCACTTGGCTCGTGGAATCAGCACCTTCGAATAAAGACTGAGGTGACTGCGCGGTACCCGGAGAGTACGCGGACGCAGATGTGTCGCTTCAATAGAAAGCTATTCGAGCCCGACATCTTTCAAGTTGATCTCAATAAAAAGAGTGGTGTAGCTAGCGTCCCTAGTAGAACGGCTGACCAACTTCTGTGAACATCGGCCGTCGAGAAAGGATTGGTTGGACGCGTGAGAAGCTAGCCCCCCAAGGGTGAAAGAATAGATGGAGCAAAAGTCTCGGGCGGCGGGCCAAGATTCACGAGCGCATAGTCAAGCATCTTGATATTGCCTTCCGAGTCCTTTCCAAAGTTGACAGGCTTGCGGTCGTTGATAAATCTTGGAAAGGTGTGAAGCACGGGCGAGACCTCGGCAAAGGTGACCCTCGAGAGACGTTCCATGACCAAGAACTTGCCGGACCAACTGATGCTGTGAACCTTGGCGAAGAAGCGCTGGTTCTCGTCCGCCGAGTGGTAGACAACCATCTCCGCCCAGTTTGCGTAGTTGGTAGGCACATTCGCCGACTTGAGCACCTTGTCGGGATGGTCCGGGATCTCGAACACGTCGCGTGTGGAGCCGCGAGCTATCTTATTGGGGCATTGACTTACGAGCTTTTCAAAGTCGGAACCCGGAGAATTGAACGAGGGAATAAGGATGGACATCGACTTGTCCTACATGCCATTGACTGATACGTGCGCAGTACACCTGTCACCTGCCACGCTTGCTTTGCGGCTGCTCACTTGAAAGTAGTCGAGTGCCGAAGCGCTCCATGAGGAGCTGAAACACTCGTGCACTCGTATAAGCTGCATACCGCTGGTAGTCGTCGCCCTTGTGGGCGTCTCCAAAGTCGCAGACTGACTTTAGAGACACGAAACTAGGCTGTGGGGTTGCTGCGTCTTGTGCTGCAGCGTACAGCCCATATCCCTCCATCTCTACACCCACAAGATTTCTGTGCTGCTTTTTGATTTCCTCAACGATGTTTCCGTTCGCTATCACCGCTGAACCGGATGCTACGGGCCCAACCACGATCCGCGGGACGTTGCCTGGCGAGGTGCCTTCAAAGTGAGTGTGGATTTCATAAAGTGCAGCGTTGTCATCTCGAAGTTGCTCAAGATGAGATCGAACCAGAGGTGTGCATGGAATCTGATGAGGTGCAAACGCTAACGAAGCGGAATCGCCTTGCTGCTGTTGCTTGCCACTTTGAAAGTCCCACGCAGGGTCAGCAATCAGCACGTCACCAAAGTTCGTCTTGTCGCGTACGCCAGCGCAGATCCCACACATCGCTACCAGCTTAGGCCTCAGTGCTGCAATCAGACGCGCAGACAGCAGCGCTGTGGCAACCATTCCCATCCTCGGTGCAAATGCCGCCGCGACAGAGTAAGTCCTCGTTCCGGAAGAAAAAGTCCCACGATGAACAAAGGTATGGTCATCAATCGGCTCAGAGGGACCCCATTTCCAAGGGAGCTTCAGAATTTGATCTAGCTCGGGGCTTCGCAGTGCGCATACTACGACCACATCAGCGCCCTCAACAGCGGTGCGTTGACCTGTCACTCCGAGATACTTTGCACTGGCAAGTATGGAGTTTGACCATGCATCATCCCGCTCTGAGAACTCAAGCACGTTCCAAGTCATTCGTTCGAAGTTCGCTTTTGCATCGGGCATCAGCGATATGTCTCCGGTAATCCCTAGGATTTTTCGTGGTCGCTTTAGCGCATCACCGTTTTGCAGCTCAAAAAGCAGGTCTATCGAATGCTGCACGTTCGGCTCTTGGTCCGGCCAAAGCGGTAGCATAAAATCTAAAACAAGCAAGTCAAATGTAATGCTCTCCATCTTGTCGCGAGCGTCATTTGCACTGGCCACAAGATGAATGTTTGAACGTGAGAACCCCTCGTTTAAAAGCTGGGCGATGAGTCTTTCATATCGCCTTGTTTGATCGTCCGCAATAAGAATTTTCATTGGATTCCCCGCTTGCTCAAGCTCTCTCTAAGCTCATTCTTCCACTCTTCGTAAGTCGAGTTGTAGTGCAGAAGGCCGACGAGCATAGAAGGGAACTCTGCCGCAAGTTCCTTTCGGATCTGATCCAGGTCCACGGGCTTGCCTGCCTCCCTTGGGAACGCCTCATATCCCGTAATAACAATTACAGGACAGGAAATTCCCGAAAGCTTCATGTAGCGCATGACTTCCTTGCCTCCAAAGCCTTGGGGGCGGCCTCCAGCCTCATTCTTGTCGATATCGAAAGTTGGAAGAGACATGTCGAGAAGCATGAGGTCCGGTAAGGAGGCATCTAAAGCATCCATCGCAGCATTTACTGAACGCGCAAAGAATACTCGAGCCGTAGACACTACCTCTAAGACGAATCGTTCAATGTGAGCGCGTTTGGGCGCTTCATCTTCGACTAGAAGAATGGTGAAGTTATCAGACATCTTCATCACCTTCCTCAGCAATTACCACGAGTGAGTAAGTTACGCTCATAACAAATTCCTCGTCGCTCGCATACCCGAAAGAGATTCGGCCCTTTGACGATTGGCTTGTCACTGCAGCGATTTTAATAAATCCTGACAACCCCTCTTTCCTAGTGCGTTGCCCAATGGCTTGACTTGCGATGGCTTGGCGAATGTCTCCCATCCTTCTTTCGTTTTCCGATCGGTTGTTTCCTTTGGTCTGGCTGCGAACCTCAATGCGCAGCTCATCGCCCGAAGGTCCTATCTCAACAAGTATCTTGACCTTTGGTTGCTTTAGGCCGGAATAGCTGCGCACATTATCCAAAGCAACCAAGAACACATCATGTACGAAGACAAGTGCACTGGCGCGCAGTGACATTGATCCATGAACAGAAGTTTCGATCTCCGGGTTGAAAGCACGCTGAGCTTTTAGGGCGGAGTCAACTCCAACCTTTACCACTTGCTCTAAACTAAACAGTCGCATTTGTGCCTCGTGACTCGCACGCGCGAACCAACGAGACGCGTCATCGAGAGCCCGCTGGACCTCAGCTGAACTCTGTCCGACCTGGGCGTTAAACTCGACTAAGCTCTCACCGGTGTCAGCGATTTTCCTCACGCCAGCTTTCAACTCATCAAAGTATGCTGCAATCTTTATCTGAATATCATCCGCAATCAGTTTGCGAACGGCGATTAGGCTGTGTTCTAACGAGGCCCATATCATGGCTAATGCTGTATCAACGAAATCGCCAACCTCTTCATCTGGGTGAACCAGCGCTCGAACAACCATGATGTGTTGAGACGTTAGCTCAACGCCAAGCAGCCCTATTGGTTTCTCTGCTGATCTGACGTGAAACAAGTTGTTTTTGGCATTAAATAGAATATCATCGAATCGCGCTCCAAATCGCAGCAGCAACTCGTTGATCTGGTCTGCGCCGGATGTCCCAATTTCTACAAATTTCTCCATCCAGTAAGTATTGTCTCGATACTTGCTTCCCTCAGATTCGCGGGTGGTGATGAGATTTGAGAATTCCAGTGGACCTCTGATTAGTCCGATGAAAGACTGATGCCTCACACGTTTGCTGAGGTAGAAGTCAAAGCCAAATGTTGGATTTAATAGAAACTCTTCCGCGATTCTTCGCAGCATCGAGTAGAGAAGGGCATCGGCTTCGTTTTCGGGTGTGAACGTGTCGCGTGGGAGATTGCCATCGAGCAGTTCTTTGACAATTTCGTCAAAGTCTTTGGTCTGTCTTAGGTCGACTTTCAGTAAATCTAAGTAGCGTTCAAAGTCTTCTGCCAACTCTCGGACCGCCCATTTCTTAAGTGCGATGGCGTCGACGTGAATTCTTGACTGATCTACGATAGATTGACCCTCTTGCAAGGCCAAATCATTGCCAATAGAGGAAATCTCGTCTTGGTACTCTTCCTTGGACTGTGGGTCCAGTTCTCTAAGCGCTGCGAAAATGGCTTGTCGCTCTTCAAGCACTTGTCGCGTCCCCTTCAAAACGCGCGACACATCCAAAATGGAAGTGGTGCAAACGTTTTTCAGGAAGTATATTAGTTGGCAGGAAGGTGGTCGCTCTGCAGAATCTATCAAGCGCGAAGGTAGCCTGCAATCTGATATTTTCAAGAATTTCGCTGTGGCAAATCTAAGCCAGCTCAATACTTCCTCGTTATCTCGTTCGGCGAGCCACAATTGGAGGGCGATGGATGCACTCACAGAATCAGAGCATGAGGCAAAGTCTTCCCATTGATATCTTTCAAATAGCTGGTTTATTGGAAGAATAGAAGCGGATTGATGACCCTTTGTCCCTTCATAAGCGACTAGCTCAATGAGTTTCTTTCTTGCGCCATAATTGCTGAGGGCACGCAATTGCAGTGTTGTCACTAGGGAGTGGGCGTCGATCGCTCTCTTATCGTTCGTGAGTCGCTGCAGCACGTCAGAAGCTCTCGAAAAGTCCTTAGTGTTGAAAAGCCTTATTGCACGAAGCAGCGTGACCGCTGAAGTCTCCGGCTTCTCTTCTGGCGTCCCTTCCTCTCCAGCGGTCCCATCTAGATAGATTTGCCACGCCTGTTTCGTAGGGGTATCCTCGATGGCGTCTATCCTTTGCCGGTATGCGCTCCAAGACTGCGCGCCCAATGGCACATCTTCGATCCCAAAAGTTGGGCTGTTAAGGCCAACGAAATGTGGGCTCAAGATTTGATCCACATCTAGCACTCGAAGAATCTGTGAAAATTCTGAAAGGCCCGTTATCACCCTTAAACCTGAAAAGTTGAGATTTAGTTTTGAGATGTGGGCTAGGGAGTCCTCTTCCTGATTTCGCTGATTTAAGACGCGTCCGAGCAACAATGGAAGATCTGCAGGTTGCCGGAGTACTCGATTTCGAGATGCTCCAATAATGGCCCTCTGAAAGCCTGAGTAGATCCAGAACCAAGGGTCGGCAAAATGCGGTGGCGCAAATGGTTTGCGGACACGCCTGCCAGTATTCGCGAGAAAAAGCGAATCGGAAAGCGTTGTATTGCGCTGGTGAAGAGTGCCTTCGTGGTCTCCCTCTGTGAGAATGAACAGAGCTTTTCCAATACGCACGTCCCTGACATGTCGGCTCAGTTCGCTCAGGCAACGAAGCAAAGTCGTGCGAGTGCCGCCCGACACCCCATTTCGAATCAGTACCTGAGACACGCCTATCAGCGATTCATACATGTCAGCAAACGAATGACTCTGCGCGACTCTGAGAATTTCTGATAGTTTGTCCTCTGATTGCGGCCACTCTTGCGCCAAGATGCATTTCAGGTAAGTCTTTACTCCATCGCTGTACTTGGGGTTTCTCTCTATACGGCCGCAGATGTCGTCGATAAACTTGCCTGAGGTCGTTTTGTCTTCATTTCTCACACTCGTGTGGTAAGCGACGAAGCCTAGCAGCCCGCTGCGAAAAACAGAACGGACTTCGCTTACATACTTTTTTTGTCGCTCCAGCCCACCGGCCTGGTGTTCGAGGGCGATGCGCATTTGCACCGACCACATGGAGCAGCCAAGAAATTTTTCGATTTGAGAGATACATCTGATGGCATCTTCATATCCACGCGCCATCGTGGATAGCTCGACGAGCTCCTTCAATTGCAGGAAGGTGTTGACTCTATCCTTGAGGGCTTTGAGGCGCGCCGTGAGCCACGTCAACTCGCGCTCAAGCGGCACAACAGGAGCATCATGCACACCTGCTAGATCATCGTAGGAACTTGAAGTGCGAAAATAGTCCGTGGCCTGAGCTGTCAATTGCGTATCGACCCATTGAATGAATGGTTCGAACTGCGTTTGACTCAAGACCGCTCTTGCATCTAGGAACTGATGTCTGATACCAATCCGTAAGTCTCGCAGTGGGTCGTCTCTACGGTCTATAATGAACTTTTTTGATCTGTAGGCTGAAACCAGTCCCCTCACTTTGTTTTGTATTGTGGTTGTGGCGTGGTCTTCTTTTCCCAAGCTCTTCATTTATATTGCCTTCCTCAATAGCGATTGTTATTTAGTCACTACCGTATACTGAGATTCATCCCCGGCTTGACGTTATGGTTTTTAAGCGATTGAGCCTAACAGAGACGTGGCCACAGATGCCAGAAATTGGTCACGGAGGAGGCGAATGCTTGGTGCACTCACTAGGGAAGGTCTGCACAACGCTCGCCGCAATGCGCCCTGATGCGCGATGTTTCAGATGGCGGAAGCCGCAACGCGACGCGGGTCATTTCAGGGCCGGTTTTCGTCCCGTTGGCGGCCTCTTGTCTCCTTTGGGCGCACTCATCCCCGGACCTCTTGCAAAAGCGTTCGGCGCACCATCCACAGATTGGAGAGCGCAAACAGCGTGTGTAACTGCGCCGTGTTCTTGGCAAGCCCTCGATAGCGCACCTTCACATGCCCGAACTGGCGCTTGATGACCCGGAACGGGTGCTCGACCTTGGCCCGGATGCTGGCCTTCACGTGTTCGAGCTTGTCCACGACCGCGCCCAACGGTGTGCTCGTGTCCAGGGCCCGGCGTTTGCCCGGGCGCAGCGCCACATGCCAGTTCACATCAATGCCTTGCGTCTCTTCGCGCTTGGCAGCGCCCTGGTAGCCCGCGTCGGCGAACACATCTGTTTCTTCTCCATGCACCAGCGCACTGGCCTGCGTCACGTCGTTGACGTTGGCCGCTGTGCCCACCACTGTGTGCACCAAGCCCGAATCGGCATCAACACCGATGTGAGCCTTCATCCCGAAGTGCCACTGGTTGCCCTTCTTCGTCTGGTGCATCTCAGGGTCGCGCTCGCCGCTGGCGTTCTTGGTCGAACTGGGCGCGGCTATCAGCGTGGCATCAACCACTGTGCCCTGCTTGAGCAACAGGCCCTTGGCCGTGAGGGTGGCGTTGACCGTGGCCAGCATCTGCAGGCTCAGGTTGTTCTTCTCCAGCAGGTGACGGAACCGAAGAATGGTGCTCTCGTCAGGCAGGTTCTCCTCGCCCATATCCAACCCGGTGAATTCCCGAAACATCGGCGTGTCGTACAGCGCCTCTTCCATCGAAGGGTCCGACAGTTTGAACCACTGCTGCAGAAAGTGGATGCGCAGCATCGTCTCGACCGCAAACGGCGGGCGACCGCCTTTGGCGCCAGTGCCAGGTGCATGCGGGGCAATCAACGACACCAGCTCGGCCCACGGCACCACCAGGTTCATCTCATCAAGGAACTCGCGCTTGCGCGTCCTCCTCGTCTTGCGCTCGTAGACGTTGACGCGTCTAGCTGGTGCGATGATGTAGCTCCTACTCGAGATCGTGGAGGCGAAATGACGAGTGAAATGGATATGCAACCTGCAGAGCTTGTTGCCTCGAACCGCTACCCGGACGAAACCGGATAAAGGTTCGACACGCTCAAGCCGCTTACGCCTGAACAGCACGAGGCGATCTCTGAGGCGGAGCCAAAGAGAATGGGTGATGTGCTCAAGTCTTTCTTGGTCGGGCGGTCGGCGCGGGCGCACAAACACACCGAGTGTGGCGTGGCTCGCTCTCTTCGTTCAAATCCATGGACACCTGCTCCATGCAAGTCAACCGGCCAGAGATCCTGACGATTTGAAGAGCGCGCTTCCGTCGGGTCAGCATCGGTATCACACCTTGAAGCGCTTCAGGAGCGAGTTTCCTTCAAGAGGATGTCGCGAACAGCCTCCCATTTACCTGCCTTAGTGAGGCTTGCGACGCGTCTGCGCGCGTACTGCATGTCCGCCTTCTCTCCTGGCAACTCAGACCATCGACAATAAGTTTGCAGTTTGATTTTTAGGGCGTTCAGCTGCCGTTTAAGAGCCGCAGTTTCGTTGAGACGTGTGGCGCGGCACTTCAGCAGGTTGCCCGCGTACAGCACGTCAAGAATCTCACCGACCTCGGCGTCTGAGACTTCGCTTGCGCTGGAAAGATGAATCTTTGACCTCTGTTGGACAGCATCGACGTAGTCTCTTAGACGTTGAGCTTTTAGACTCCAGTGAAATACTTGCGAGCGCTCATGGTCGCGCGTGTAGATATCCTCGCAGGAAATACTCGCCACCTTTAAAGACGTGACGCAGAAGATGTCTTTGAAGGCAGTGCCACGAACCCAGCACTCAAGCACGGCATCTGGCATGGCGCAGTCTAGGCGGCCATCAAGCGCGTGCCTGTATGTGCTTGCCCAGCTTCGCATCGCAGATCTGCTGTGAACCAACCAACCCAGACGTTGCTGCGCAGTACCGCTAGCCCAAATGGATGTTCGCCGAAGAGTTGGCAAGGTATCGACCTGGCTCGTCGGAGACCCGTAGATAGGTCGGCAGGACTCAGTGGGTGGTCTCGGGCTCAAGAGCCAGTTGGAAAGTGGAGGTGTTTTGCAGTGAAGCGACTGAACGAGGAGCTGGCTGGGTACCCAAATCTCCTGGCTTGGAGTGGTGAAACGGTGGAGTGCTTGACCTTGAGGTGGGAGCTCTTCCCAACCCATCAGATTCAAGTAAAGCGAGATGTTGTCGAGAGAATGAGCCTTTGAGTCCAATGTGGCTGCAAGGCTAGTTCCACCAAGTTTTAGTCGTTCAGGGATTTGATGGATTGGCAGGACGGACTGAAGACCGTCAAGGCCCTGGGTGTGGCAGTGCAGGTGGCCATCTGCGGCGCTTTTTGAGATGTGGCTGATCCAGGTCATTTGAGTAGGCTCCTTCCTGCTCTGTAGACACTGGCATTTATTCATTCCTCCGGTAAGCCTCTTCAATCCTCATGGTCGAGGTCGAGCACGCCTTGCCTCGCCACGCCCTCAACCGGCGATTGAGGACCAATGGTCGCTCGCAGGTCCTCAATGTCCAGTAGCCATTGCGCGAACTTGGGCGCTCCGTCAGAGACGCTTTCCCACTGGCCGTTTACGTCCTCCGCTACCTCTCGGAGGTCCAGGTTGCCTTCTTGCTCGTCCACCATGAAGTGCAGGACCCGTTGCGCTTCGTTCGTGAGACGGTCGAAGTCTGAGAGCAATGACGGCGAGAGAGCGAAGAGCCGTGCATGCTCGAGGCACTTGATGTTTCCTGCAACAACTTCGCCGCGTGAGTCCCTGACCTCATAGTGGGTGCCTTCGGCTGTATCAAATTGGCGAATGTGCCAGGGTAATCCCCCCGCAAAACCATTGAGCTGAGAAGTAGAGACTCTGACAGGAGAATCTCTACCATGAAGAAATCGCGATTTACCGACAGCCAGATCATCGACGCACTCAAGCGGGCGGAGGCGGGGCTAACGGTGCCTGAGCTTTGCCGAGAGCTGGGGATCAGCTCGGCGACGTTCTACAAGTGGCGGGCCAAGTTCGGCGGCATGGATGCCTCACTGATGGCGCGCATGAAGGAGCTGGAGGCGGAGAACGCGCGGCTGCGCAAGATGTATGTCGAGGAGAAGCTCAAAGCCGAGGTCGTGGCGGAGGCACTCGCAAAAAAGTGGTGAAGCCATCTCGCCGACGCGAGATGGCACAACAAGCTGTGCGCCAGCGCGGGCTGTCGATCAGGGCTGCTTGTCAGGCATTCCAGATCAGCCAGGCCTGCTACCGCTACGAGGCCCGTCGCGGCCTTGAGGACGACGAGATCGCCCAATGGCTGCTGCGCTTGACCGACAACAACCGCAACTGGGGCTTTGGCCTGTGCTTCCTGCACCTGCGCAACGTGCGCGGCTTGCCCTGGAACCACAAGCGCGTGTATCGGGTTTACCGGGAGCTGGAGCTCAACCTTCGCATCAAGCCGCGCAAGCGCCTGGTGCGCGAGAAGCCCGAGCCTCTGACGGTGCCCAAGCACAGCAACGAGGTCTGGTCGATGGACTTCATGCACGACCAACTGGAGGACGGTCGCAGCATCCGGCTGCTCAACGTGATCGACGACTTCAATCGCGAGGCCCTGGGCATGGAGGTGGACTTCTCGCTGCCCTCGCAGCGTGTGATCCGCACCCTGGCGCAGATCATGGCTTGGCGCGGCAGGCCCAACGTGATTCGCTGTGACAACGGGCCGGAGTACATCAGTGCCACGTTGCTGAACTGGGCCAGTGCCAGAGGCATTCATATCGAGCACATCCAGCCGGGCAAGCCCCAACAGAATGCCTACGTCGAGCGCTTCAACAGAACGGTGCGCTACGAGTGGCTGTCCCAGTACCATTGGAGCGACCTCGACGAGGTTCGCGAGTACGCCACGCAGTGGATGTGGCGCTACAACCATGAGCGCCCAAACATGGCCTTGGGCGGCATCACCCCGAAACAGCGGCTGGCCATGGCCGCATAGCTCTACTTCTCGGAGCCGTGGAATTCGGGGGGATTACCCCAGCGGGCGTCAAAGGGAACGTGTTCTCCTTGAATGGGGCGAAGAGGGGCAATGTCGGATGTGTTCACGCTGAGGTCCTTTGGTGTTGCTTCTCACGGCTTTCCCGTGATCTACAAATATATGAACCTGGTTTATCCCTTCACGGCACGCGTTGTCGCTCTCAGCCGTTGACGTCGGATGCTCGGGATTTTGTGTCTGATCTGTTGCTTTAGACCGGTCGTTCGGGTCTCGAGAAGAAGAAAGCCTGAAACGGGTAAAAATTTAGGCAGACGGTCGCTATATGAGTTGTCGCCACCCTGGCGTCGCAAGACCCACCACTGACTACCCATGTACGCAATCACGAACCAAATCTTGTCCATGTCCGAAGCTGAGGACCGCTTTAGAGGAATCTTCGACCTGAAGGCCGGTCTGCCAGAGAACGACTGGGGAACTCTGTATGGCGCTGAGGTCTGGCTTCCAGGTCCGAGCGATTCGTGCCCGGCCTCACATCATGTGCTCTTCGTACGTGCTGACCACTACGAAAAGGCCGAACTCTTGAGCAAATGCTCCCTCCCGTTGCAGGACATCAACCTGAAGTCGGAGAACCTTGAATACAAGGAGTCTTTCGCCTTCTTGGGTCCGGAGGACGACGCCATCTACATTCCCCTTTGGCACGTCGAGTGCCTCAACATCTGTGAGGGACAGAGCGTCGTGCGAATCGTCTTCATTGGACGCGATTGGGTAATCGACATGCGTCACCATCTCAGCGGTGACGACCTGGACGGCTACCTAGTCGGATGGCAGGCCCTGACGAACACCTCGGGTCCGAACTACAACGCCTGTATAGAACACTCCGATGCCGAGTTTGAGGAGGTCAAAGGACGGAGAGCTGGTTTTTCAATACCGGGAGAGGTGGTGCTTCTACGTCGCGCTGGGACCGAGCGCCATTGAGCTGACATGGCCCTGCGGTAACCGTGCACACGCAGCCTGCGTTGAAGCCATTCCACTGGGACGAAACGCATTGAGTACGCAACTGCCCCCTATGATTGACGAAGGCCGCGCACGTGGCCTTTTTCTTTGGGGCGCTCTCACACGAGTTCGTTGAAAGCGTAAGTCTGGCGGCGGAGGCCAGCGCACGTTGCGTGCGATCGGTTCGGCGAGCATGTAAAAATGCTCCGTCGGGGGGGGCGGATAAAAACTTGGACCGGTTTTATGCCGCAAGTCCAAGGCTCACCCGGTATTCGGTAGGGCTGAGAGAGCCAAGAGAGATCTTGATCCGCTTCTCGTTGTAGCAGCGGATGTAGGAGTCGACCGCCTCGATGAATTGCTCAATGGTGGCGTTCTTCCAGTGCCGAGGATACAACAGCTCGTTCTTCAGCCGACCGAAGAAGCCTTCACAAGCGGCGTTGTCAGGTGAGCATGCCTTGCGAGACATCGAGCGGGTGCCGTGTCGTGGGTGCTGTTGCCTGGCCCGCTGCTCGGGCTCATCGGGCTACGTCCGATATTGAGCAACCGCGCGCCGTGACATTGGGAACCTGATCGAGGCAAAAGGGTTGCGAAGATAACCTCGCACACAGCATACGCCCGGACGTCCGGCGAAAGGCCGTTGTCTGTGGCGATCTCAGGAAGCTTCCAGAGCCTTGCCGCACTCGCCGCAAAACTTGGCGGCAGCATGGTTGTCGTGAGAGCAGTGAGGGCACTTGTTTGCGTAAAGCTCTGCCAGATACCTCTTGCGCATGTAGGCCACTTGCACCACGCAAGGCAGCGTCACGCGATAAGCCGGGCTCGAAAGATCGGCCAGTGTCCAGAGTGTGGCGACAGCGATGCCAACAGGCCCGGCGATCGCCGCCAGGCCTCGCGAGCCCACCAACGATGCAGAGGTCATGGCTGCCCGGCCCAAGACTTGGGCCGAAACAGCGGAAGCGACGGAGGAGGCGACATTCAAGCTAGCCATGGACAGCGCTGCGCTGACCACTGCGCCTGCGCCCACACCGCGAAGCGCTCCAAAGCTTGTCACGCCCAGCTCCTCTAGTACCTTTTTTCGCTCAGCTTCCGGCATCTTGTCGAACGCCTGCTTGAAAATTCGCAACAGTATGGCGTCTTCGATTTCAGGCACGGACGCGCCCTCCCCGAAGGAAGCATCCACCTTCTTCGCTACATCGCTCACCAACTCGGCATAGTCAATCGTTGCCGTCGCGCCCGCGTTGTCAGCACTTTTCTTGAAGAATCCACGATAGACATTGGCGATGGAGTTTCCACCAAACAGGAGAATTTCATTGGCTACGAGCGAGCGGTCGCCTGGCGTGAAAAGTTTGTGGTTACTGCATGCGGTCAACCGTTTACAAGCATCGTTGCTCAGCGACAACCGGCCCGACCCGTTGTCAGAGATGTAGTCGGCCAGCAGAGCGAGATCTTCCGAGTCCGCCACGGACAGCAGTGTGTGCAAGCTACCGGGATTGTTGAGCAGAGGGCTGTATTTGGACATTTGTCAGCTTGGGTTGGATTCTGGTGAAGTGCGAGGCGGAGTTGCAGACAGAGCAAAAATGGCGCAAATCACCATCAACAAAGGGCGATGTTCGGGATTGAGCCCGCGAAAAGAAAGGACTTGGCTGGTGGCTGCGATGTTGGTTCTGGCTGCTTCTGTCGCACGAGACCCAAACCCACACATCTGGGCAATCTGCTGGGCGTCCCGAGCAACATCCGAGGCGACACCGCTGTATTCATTGCTTAGCACGGTGTCGGATACAAACTCACGGAAGTTATCTGCTCTCTCCAGGGCCATGTAGGTGGCGACGGACGAGCCCAGCTTTTTCCAGTCGTCTTCGGTCAGCAGCAGCAGGCCAGGAGACACATTCAACGCGGCTGCCAATTTGCATATCACCTCAAGCGTAGGATTGGGAGGCTCCTCTTTAGCTTTTTCGTCGCTGACGAGCAATTTGTTCAAGGTGGAGGCGGCGATGCCAGCACTTGCGCTCAAAGCCTGCCGTGAAACCGACTTGACCTCACCATTGGGGGCGGTGCCAGATTGGTTGATCATCCTTCGCAAAGCTCGGCGAAACTGATTCGAGCTTTTGAGGAACAACTCACTTTTAGCGGGCGCATCTGGCTCATCACGCATGGCGATAGACCATCGAAACTGCTTCTTTGGCCGCAATGGCTTCATCGCCATGGGGATGGGAGTCGAGGACGAAATTCGGAACGTAGGCGCTGGGATCGTAGACCTCATCCTGTTCCTCAGAAATTTCGCCTGCCTCCGCGTCTTCGAGCAATTTTTCGATGAAATCGAGAACTTTCTGATCTTGCGGAGGGGTGATGGTTTTGCGGTTCTTGACGATCTCGAACGCATACGCTTCGTAATGGTCTCGAATGAACTGCGATCGGCCCTTGGAGGCATACAAGGCCTCCAGAAATCCACCGGGAATGGACGCGCCAATGAAGCTCAAAAAGGTTTTGAACTCCTCCTTGCTCATCACATATTCCTCGGCGATGACCCTGAGCTCTTTATCAAGAAGCGCCTGCATTTGAATTGCGTCGTCGTCGACAAGGCGGTCCATCGCCGCTGCGGCGATCATGCCGCCCGCAGCGCCTGCACCAAGAGCTCCGGCCAGTCCCCCAACGACCCCACCGACGACTGTGCCCACAACGGGGACTGCACTGCCTGCAGCGGCACCAAGGGCGGCCCCGCCGAGCCAGCCCGCTGTGCCTGCCGCAACTCCCGTGGCATTGACAACGAGGTTCTTCCCTACCTGTGCCCAGGATGCGCTGCCGGTGATCGTTGCTCTGTAAATGTCCGGCAGCGTGAGCACGGTGACTGTGACGACTCCTGTGATGGCGTTGCTTCGGAGCAACTTGGACACATGATTGACCGCCGAGGCGCCATGCACGGCCTTTCCTAGAGAAGCATGGGCAACCTTTTCGATGGCAGTTTTCCCCAAGCCCGTCTTGGCGACGCTCTTCAGGCCGCTTCTGACCAAAATGGTGCTCGCGCGGGAGGTTTGTGTTCTCAACAGTTGCGCACTGCCCACGCTGGTGAAGAACGCGACGCCTGAAGTTTTGAGGCCTTGGAGCGCAGCGCCCTTCAAGGCGTTTGTCTGGCTCTCGCCGCTCCAGATTGCCGTGCCGTAGTCCATGACGAAACCCAGCCCAAAGGCAGCGCCGCAAACCACGGCGCTATTTCGCACGTCGTAGCTCAAGCTGTCGATGTTGCCGGCACGTGCAATGTTTTTGGCCTGCTGATAGGTGACACTGCCCTCTTTGATCAGCTTGCCCGCGTCTGCCGGATCAGCAACACCCGGAACTTTCCCGTCTTCAATGCGTTTTTCCATCAGTTTGACGGCCGCTTCATACTGATCTTTCGGCACCTCCAACTGCATGCCGTTGTAGCGATACAGTCCAGTTGTATCGTCGAACGCCGCTCCAACCGTGCGGCTTGCAGTATCAAAATACTTCGTCTGAATAGAGATGCCGTCCGCTATGCGATCCGCTCCATTCTTCAAATTGTCCGACCCGGTCTTTTCAACGACACGGCCCAATCGTTCATCAGCCAATGCGTTGACGTCTTCGGCAGCGAACCCCGTGCCGCCTTTGGCTGAAAATCTGCCGAGCTGGGTTGACTCCATCTGCGTGGCCACATAAGGCGGAATAGCGGCCTCCGGTATGTGCAGTCGTTTTGATTGCCCAGGCCCATTTTCGGTATCGGATTTGATGGATTCTTCGCGCATTTTTTTTGCCTCCTGAACATGACGTTGAAGTTGACCGAATTCTAGGCAACGCGAGATCTGTGACGAAGCGACACAGCAAGCTTCACTCCATTTAAACGGAGTGAATCGCCTCGTAGGTTGGCGAAGGTAGATCCCCCCGTTTGTTGATCGGCAGGAATCGCGCACTCTTTAATCTGAGTACCCGAAAGCATGCGGAAAAACCATCCCGCCCTACAGTCCACGCCATGCCGCGCTTCACTTCTTCCCGCGTGCGCTCGGAGCCTGGCCCTTCCCGCGATCTGGGTGGAAGCCGTGGACGTCCATTTCGTGTTCACACGCGGCGCACACGTGGCTGCGCGCTTGCGATTGACCAGCGCGCACGCGCGCCGGTAGCCTTCGCTGGGCAACCCTGTGATCTGCTCACGGATGTCTGTAGCAATTGAGCGTCGCCATGCGGCGCGTGTGCAGTTCGGCCCTCGACCCAAGAGGCCGGCCGGCTGCGCAGCTCGTGAACGTTCGAGCGCGCCAGACCGAGTGCTTGGCACACAGCCATCATTGGCCGTCCCCAGACAACAAGGGCGAGCGCGCAATCCACTTTTTTTAGCGGCGCACTCCACGGCCTCTTTGAGGATCTCGTTCTCCAGCGTCTTCTCACCCAGCACGCGCTGCAGCTCTGCAATCTCGGCCCGGGCCGCGGCCAATTCGGAGGCTGGCACCACCGCCTCGCCGGCGGATACACCTGCGCCGGATCAATTCAGGTGACGCAGACGCATGAACGATCTCACACGAGGGTTCGGCGCACTCCGTGGGCACCATTGCTAAATGTGCAAATGCGACAGAATGTTACGATGAATTGACAGCCGTAGCTGCCGTCTTGCGATCGCGACACAGCGAGCGTGTGTTGAACATAGCCAAGTGGAGGAGGCCTGATGGGACTTACGTTTGCCAAGAGCGTTCGCTTCGGCGCGGTGCGCTTCAATTTCTCCGGCTCAGGGATCGGCATGTCCGTGGGCGTGCCAGGTCTGCGCGTCGGTACGGGGCCGCGTGGCGCTTACATAAGCGGCGGAGCAGGCGGCTTTAGATATCGCAGTAGCCTGAGTGGCAGGACGACTCGGCGACAGGCGCTCGCGGCCACAACGCAGCCACTTGAGTCCAGCGCAACGCAAGCACCACAACCAAACGTCGTCGCTACGACAGAACACGACACCACATGCGTTTTGCAGCTGACCGATTCAAATAGCGACGGCCTGCTACTGAGCATTAACGAGCAGCGCAAGAAGTCATCTACCTGGCCTGTCGCTGTTGCCATCGCAGTCGTGGTGTATTTCTGGTTCTCATCGCTCATAGGAGCGGAATCCGGGGTGTGGCGAATTTTGCTCGCAGTTGTCCTCATGTCCGTTGTCGCGTGGCTGTATTGGCGAGACTCGATGCAGAAGCTCACAGTTCTGTTCTTCGATCCCGATTCCGCTGCCAAGGCTGACTTTGAAGCTATCTGCGATGCCGCGAGATCTGCCGGCTCTTCAAAGATGGTCAAGGCCATCTCGAGCACGTCTCGTTATGCAGACTTCAAGTATTCCGCTGGTGCAAGCCAGGGACTGAAGTTCTCAGGGGCTACATTGAAGTTGGGTCAGGTGCCCGGTGTGAAGGCGAACATTGATGTCCCCATCTTGCAAGCCGGGCGAACGACACTCGCGTTCTACCCAGACAGAATCCTTGCCTTTCAGGGGAAGGCGGTTGGCGCTATCTTGTATGAGAGACTTCAAGCCGTCGCACAGAGGACACAGTTTGTGGAGACTGGCTCTGTTCCAAGTGATGCGACGGTGGTGGGAAGAACATGGAAGTACGTCAACAAGTCCGGGGGACCCGACCGGCGCTTCAAAGACAACCGCGAGTATCCGCTCTGCGCATACCACCAATTGAACATGGCAACCTCTGAGGGCCTTGATATCCGGCTCATGATTTCAAAGGACGGAGGGTTCGACTCCCTTGCCGGTGCGGTCAGGGTCATGTCGGCAGCGAATCGAGGCACGGTCCGCGCGTAACCAAAAAGTCGCAGAAAGGAGATCAGTCGATGTCAGCAGGTTTTGAGGTGCCCAGGTGGCAGCGAGACTTGGAGCGCTTTCTGCCACTTAAGAGCCAGTTCGTGCTCTCCGGAAACGTGCGCGATTTTCAGGCTGTCCAGATTACTGAGGGCATCGTCACCACTCAGCCCCTCGCAGAAACCCTGGCATTGACTTTGAGACAGGCGGGCTATGCGGAGACGCTGCACTACGCCCCGTTGACAGGATTCAGTCGACTGCAAGCTCCCGGGTTTCCTGCTGGAGAAGCAGGTTCTGACCTTGGGACTTTGATGGAAGGTGGAGCAGGAGCCGAAGGTCTCTCGTCATGCTTGCATAGACTGATTGAACGCCAAGGCGCACCAGTTGCCCTCGTCATTGACTTTGCGGCCCGCCTTCTCACTCGTCCGACAGATCTCAGTGCGCAGGAGCACCAGCTCTTTACCAGGGCGTTGATGTTGTCTCACCAAGCTAGAGCTCGACCCGTCGGTGAAGCACGTAAGCCTTTCTTCAACACAGTGGTGTGGGTTGTTGACAAGGAGGGAGACCTTCCCGATTGGTTCTTGGTTGGGAATCCACGGGTGCGCCACATTCCGGTGCCCCGTCCTGATAACCGGGTGCGTAGGGCTCTTGCTCCGGCTTTGCTTCGGCCGTTGGCCGCAAAGGCTACCCCCGAAGTTGTGCAAAAGGCTCTGAACGAGTTCGTCGACGGCACCGAAGGCATGCTGCTCATTGACCTCAACTCCATCGCAGTTCTTTCACGGGTCGAAGCCGTGCCTCTGGACCGCATCGGTGACGCAGTAAGGAGATACAAGGTCGGCGTCACCGAGGATCCCTGGCAGGGCATCGACAGGGAGAAAATCAAGAACGCTGATGCGTTCATTCGGCAGCGCGTCAAAGGGCAGCCAGATGCCGTCGTGCATATGCTCGATATGGTTAAGCGCGCTATGACTGGCGTTGGAGGGGGACGCAGGGGCGGCCGTCCACGAGGTGTGGCGTTCCTGGCGGGACCAACCGGGGTTGGAAAAACGGAGCTTGCCAAGACCGTTACCAGTCTTCTGTTCGGCGACGAAAGTGCATACATCCGCTTCGACATGTCCGAGTTCAGCGCGGAGCACGCAGACCAGCGCCTTATTGGAGCGCCACCCGGCTACATCGGCTACGACGCGGGCGGCGAGCTTACCAACGCGATACGGGAGAAGCCCTTCAGTGTGGTCCTCTTCGACGAGATCGAGAAGGCACACCCAAGGGTGCTGGATAAGTTTCTTCAGATTCTTGATGACGGCGTCCTCACTTCGGGCCGAGGCGACCGTGTCTACTTCTCAGAAGCGCTCATTGTCTTCACCTCGAATCTTGGCATTTACAAGCTGGGCGAGCACGGCGAGAGAGTGCTCAACGTGTCACCAGATGAGCCCTACGCTGCGGTCAAGCACAAGGTCGAGCACGAGATTGACCGTCACTTCAAGTACGTGCTGAATCGCCCCGAGATTCTGAACCGCATGGGTGAAAACGTCATCGTATTTGACTTCATTCGTGAAGACGTGGCAGGTCAAATCTTCGATCAAATGGTCAGCAGCACCCTTTCGGACCTTTCCGCGCAGCAACTGACAGTGACAGTACTTCCAGATGCTCTGGGAAGTCTTCGGGTACTGTGCCTTCAGGATCTCTCGAACGGCGGACGGGGCATCCGCAATCACGTCGAGGCCCATCTGCTCAACCCGTTGGCTCGTGAGCTCTTTGATACGGACGCCCGGGCCGGCGAGCAGTTTGAAGTGGTTGAGCTAAGCGCTGGCGCGCTGAGTCTCAGGCGCGTGCAGACATGAAAGTCGCATTGTCCCGGGTGCACTTCCCGGTGACCACTCTGGGGCCTGGGCGACGTGTAGGAATCTGGTTCCAGGGGTGCTCAGTGCGCTGTCCAGGCTGCATATCCATGGACACTTGGCACCCACGGCAAGCGGATGTGGAGGTATCAATGCTGCTGGAGTCCATTCGAGGGTGGCTCGCCGAGAGCGACGGCGTGACCATTTCTGGTGGAGAGCCATTTGACCAGCCCGACGCGCTTATGGCGGTAGTGGAGGGGGTGCGGCATCTCACACATGGTTCAGTATTCGTCTACAGCGGACATTCTTATAGTTCGATCTGCTCCCATCCAGCAGTGGCAGAGGGGCTCATAGACGCGCTCATGTCCGAGCCGTTCATGCTTGACGAAAGACAGACGCTATTGCTTCGAGGCAGCGACAACCAACGGTTGCACCTGCTGACTGAGAAAGGCAAGGCTGAGTTTTCTTGCTTCGAACGAGACGACAGTGGCGATACAAAGAATCTCGATTTCATGGTGGACAACGATGGCGCCGTCTGGTTAGCCGGCATCCCGCAGAGGGGAGATATGAGAAAGCTTCAGGCGCTCCTTGCCAGCCAAGGACATGTCATTTCGGTTACTGAGGGGCGTCAATGACTGAGCTCGTGCGTGTCTGTCCGAGCTGTACGACCGAGCGTCCTCTTTTTGAGATGACATGCGAGGGACAAGCAGGTGATTCGAATTGCAACTGGGACCTGAGTGGCATTCCTATCTCTCCCTCAGGCTGGCGCCCTGCGCCGGTCATCGCCGCTGTATCCATTGCGCCAACGGAGCCCGGAGCTTCAGAGGGGGCGGTGTGCACCAACGGTCATCCTGTTGCTGACGGCGACCTGCTCTGCCTTGAATGCGGTGCAGATGTCGCTGCACCAGGAGACGCACCGGAAGTCGAGCAGCCTGCGTCGGAAACCGTCATTGGCGGCTGGCACGTACTGCAGCAAATTAGTTCTACGACTGGCAGGCGTGACCGGTATCTTGTGGAGGAGGATGGTGCTGGACGCCGGGGAGTCCTCACGCTGTATCACCATGGATGGGAGCCGGATCCGCTTGTGTACGAAACGCTGGAGCGTGTATCCAACGAACATGTTCCCCGAACGTTTGCCTTCGGTCGATGGGAAGAGCGAGCCTTCGAGGTTGCTGAGGAACTCACTGCCGGAACACTCGCGGACTTGGGTACGGTAGTCGTCGACTCGACAGGTATTCGTCGCATTGCGTACGAACTGGGCAAGGCGTTGGACGCATTGGCCGAAGTGGGGTTGCGACATCGCGATATCCGTCCAGGAACGTTGCTGGTGCGCAATCGCGACCCCTTGGACTTGGTAGTCAGCGGTTTCGGGTCCGCCAGGTTGTCGGAGTACGACCTCGACATTGTGGCCCCATTGGAAATCACCAGATACACCGCTCCGGAGGCCGTTGCTGGTGGGGTTGCCGCAGCTTCGGACTGGTGGAGTCTCGGTATCGTGCTCCTGGAGCAGATTACAGGTGGAAAGTGCTTTGAGGGCATTGAGCCACAGGCGTTTCTCATACACGTCCTGACCAACGGGGTTCCCGTCCCTAAGGATATTCCTTCTGATGTTGCGCTGCTTTTGCGCGGCCTCCTCACGCGCGATAGACAGCGCCGCTGGAAGTGGACGCAGGTGCAGGAGTGGCTTGACGGCAAAGCTCCGGAAGTCTTTGATGGACTCGGTGAAGGCACATCGCAGCCTTCTGGTCCATCCGTATCGCTTGGGGGGCAGCGCTTCTTCACACTGTCATCTTATGCACTCGCGGCCGCGAGCCAAAGTGGGTGGGAGGAGGGACGAGACCAGCTCGCACGCGGAGTGGTGACAGCCTGGGCGCAAACGCTGAATGTGCCGCCTCAACAGTTGGCCGACCTGCGCCGAGTTGTCAGGGACGAGTCGCTATCGAACGACAGCCGTTTGCTATTGGGCCTGAAGGTACTGAATCCTGACATGCCTCCGGTGATGCGGGGCGTCATCGTGAGCCCCCGTTGGTTGCTCGAGAGTCCTGTCGAAGGGTACGAGCTGGTGACAGGGACGGTACCCGACCTACTTCAAGATTTGGGCCAGGATAGTTGGCTCTCACGCCTCAAGTCACGAGCACAGGCCGTGCGCGAGCGGGCGGCCAACCTCAATGTCGAACTCGACGAGGCGACCCTGCGCCTTTATCTGCTGAGCGCCTCTCGCGCAAGACTGAGTGCGGAATGGGATACGCGCAGACGAGTGTTCCCGGACTCTGAGCACATGGGCCTGCTGAGCTTGATCGAGCGCAGAAGCCTGAGTGAAGAGGATCTCATTGTCGTCCTCTCTGCCGCACCCACGTTGTTCCGCTCGTGCGATGCGATTGTGGAGGAGGCGAGGCAGCTGGCTGAAGCCAACAACGTCGCCACATTTGAAGACGAGGTCGCGCGGGACCAGGTGACCTGGCCAAGGAGCGAGCAATTTCAAGCGGTGGCAGAGCGCATCGAGGGATTCGCGCGGTGCGGCCACGTTGTTGTCAACGGTTGGGCGGATGAGTTTCGTCTTGAGCGCCGCTTGCCTTTGGCGCAGGCGCTGGTTCTTCTGGCCGTGCCACAGCAACAATGGCAGGAGCCTCACAAGCAGCAGTATGTTTCCCAGATACTCACATTCTTCGAGAAGAAGGTTGTGACGACAGTTTTGCGCGGACCGCTGGTGCGCATGACGATTGGCAAGAGTACGCCGCGGGTTGACCTTCAAGAGCTCCACGCACCAAGGTTGGACGCTGCAGGGCTGCTGGATCACCTGCTCCAGCGCAACTCGAACCCCATCGTTCTTGACCCCACGCCTCTTCTTGCGGAGGGAACGACAGCACATAGGCTGCATTCCCTGGAGCGCCATAGCCAGCTCTACAAGAGAGATACTGGCATTGACGGCTTGTATTTGGGGTTCCCATTCCTGTTGACGAAGGATGCAAAGGCCACAACCGCCGTCCGGATTGCCCCCGTACTGCTGTGGCCCGTGCGCGTTCACCATGAGGTAGGGGCGAGGACCAACGTCCAGGTCTCGTTTGACAGCGAGCGCGAGGAAATACGACTGAACCCGGCACTTGAGACTCTCGTCGGCCAGGAAACCTACAAGAAGTGGGTGCGGGCTACAGAAGAGTTGCTCGGGCGATCGTCGCTGCGCGCAGTAGATGTGATTGACGCATTCGGCTCGCTGGCCGTACCTCGCAACAGGTCGCTCGTTGTCCTCCCAGGGCCAAAGGTAGATGTTCCTGTTCGAAGCTTGCAGCTGGAATGTGCTGCAGTGCTGTTTCACATGACCTTTATGGGTCAAGCAATTGGCGAGGAGATTCGGCAACTCCAAACGCAAAGCCCGATTGGCACCGGACTTGAGACTGCTTTGAGGCTGCGCCAGAACGAGCCTATGCTGGCAGAGACTGCACGCCCAAAAGAGGTGGATCGGTTCTTTACCGTGTTCAGTGACCCATCACAGGAGAAGGCAGTTCTGCAGGCACGAACTGCACCCGGGCTGCTCGTCGAGGGTCCACCAGGAACGGGTAAGAGCCAGACCATTGTGAACATGGTGGGGGACGCCATCGGGCAGGGCCGTAGCGTGCTCATCATCTGTCAGAAGCACGCCGCACTCGAGGTGGTCTACAAACGGCTCGTCGCAGAGGACTTGGGCGACCGCGTCGTCCTTGTGAATGATGTCAACAAGGACCGCCAGCCCATCATCAAGGCAGTGCGCGAGCAGCTTGAAGCCTTGACCCGTCGCCCCACCGGTATCGTTGACCAGATCCAGCGCAAGCGGGAGATGAAGGCCGCGCGTATTGAAGCGCATGAAGCCACATTGGACAACCATCACGCTGCCCTACACAGGATTGATGGAGCGGTAGGTCTGAGCTACCGCGCGCTCATCGGGGAGCTCATTGAGCTCGAGACACCAGACACTCCCCTGGAAGTGCCAGCCTTGCGACCAATGCTCCAAAGATTGAACATTGCGGAACTTGCGACGTTGGAGGAAGAGCTGGCTCCAGTGGTTCGATACTGGCTGCCCGCGCGCTACGAGGGCAGTGCGCTCGCGAGTACCGAGGCGTTCTCTGCGGATCTGGCTACTTTGAATGACTTCCGGGAGGCCTTCAATGCTTTCACAAGTGCTGAGGACGTGCGCCATCAGGTGCTGACCACCAAGCCCACCAGCTTCGAAGTGGACGACCCTGCTCCCCATGCGACTTGGTTGAGCTCCTACGGCAACGAATTTCTGCAGATGCCCGAGGAGCAGCGTAAACCGCTGGCGAAGTGGTTAAAGCTGTTCCGAGAAGCGTCGCCTGGTGGGGACATGGTGGGCATGGCGTATCTGGATGGACTTCGACGGACGCGGGACGCGTTGAGCGGATGTCGTTCTCAGGACTGCGACCCAAAGCTTTCCCCGCTTCTCTGTCGCATCAATCCGGGCAAGCTCGCGGAACTGCGCAAGCTCACAGCTGAGACGGTAGAAGTGAGTGGTTTCTGGTCGTCTCTCAACTTGTTCAAGTGGAGTCGCAAGCGCAGGGTTTTGAAGTTCTTGCAATCAGTGGGGGACACGCCATCTCATCCAAGATTGGAGGCATTGCTTAGAGCCGCAGATCTTGAGCTGGCATGGCGGCCGTTACGCAAGGAGCTCTCCGAACTTCACGGCCACCTCGGGCTTCCGGCGCTTGAAGAAAGCAGTGGGCCCACCCTTCTGGCCACGGCGAACACGGTTTTCTCGATGCTGCAGACGGTTGCGCGCCATGCCGCCCATCTACAGGCATCGCCCTGGTTTGCAAAGCTGGACAATGTGGCGCAGCAGGGTAGTCGCGATGCATTCATCCACCTCTTCACAGAATTTGACGCCGCATTCGCGAGGCACCAAGTCAGAACTGACAGTTGCACCTCCCTGGGAAGGCTCAAGAGCTGGATGACAGCTTTGTGGGTGCAGGAATGTGAAACGGCCATCGGCAGCAATCTCGGTAACGGCGCTCGCATTGCTCCGTTGGAGCGGGCTCTCCCGACTCTGGCCGCTTACCAACTGTTCCGAGGTCGCGCCAAGCAACTCAGCCAACTGGCCATCAGCTTGCTAGGGATCCTGCGAATCAAAGAAGACCAGCTCGACGCGATTACCCCATCTGAGCTTGAGAAGGCCGCGCGGCGGATACTAAATCGAGAGGCCCGTCTAGCATGGAAGGGTGCCTTGGAGCAAAGCTGTCCAGATCTCATGCTTGAGCGGCCTGAGCTTGAAAGCAAGGTTGCGTCGCTGGAGCAGTTCGATCAGGAGATGCGCCAGCTCAATCGCGAGTTTCTGAAGGTTCACTTCGACTCGTCAAGCATTCGACCCATCCGGGATTGGGAGGACATCACCCGGCTTACAGGGCAGCGAGCCAGACGGCTTCGCGAATTTGTGGAACTCGGTGCAGGACTGGGACTGATGAAGCTGCGCCCCGTCTGGCTCATGAACCCCGATGTCGCCAGCCGACTGTTGCCTCTAAAGCCAGGCCTCTTTGACACCGTTATTTACGACGAGGCGTCTCAAATGCCCGTGGAGTATGCGCTTCCGACACTCTTTCGCGGCAAGGTCACGGTGGTCAGTGGAGACGAGAAACAGATGCCGCCAACCGCCTTTTTTGCGAGCAAGGTGGAGAGCGACGAGGCTGCGGAGTTCGATGGCGAAATGCTGGAGGAGGGCGCCAGCGAGGAAGAGCGCGATGTCTTTGAGGAAACATGGAATCGGCGCGAGATCAAGGATTGCCCCGACCTCCTTCTTTTGGCACGTGCCAACCTTCCGAGCGAGCGATTGCAGATTCACTACCGGTCTGCCTACCGAGAGCTCATTGGGTACTCAAACGCCGCCTTTTACGGAAACGACCTGAGCGTCCCCGTCACTGTTCCCGATGAAACTGTGAAGAGAGTGCGTCCCATCGAGATGATTCGCGTTGATGGCGTCTATCGCGAGCAGACCAATCAGGCAGAGGCCGAGCGTGTCGTCGATGTGCTTCAGGAGATATGGCGCGCGCCATATGTTGACCGCCCGTCTGTTGGCGTTGTGACATTCAACCGTAAGCAGGCGGATCTGATTCAGGAGGTCATCGAGAGTCGAGCCGAGGCCGATCCGGTCTTCAGAGAAGCCTATGGCCAGGAGTGTGAGCGCTCCGAGCAAGGCGAGGACATGGGCGTCTTCGTTAAGAACGTAGAAAACGTGCAAGGCGACGAGCGCGATGTCATCGTGTTTTCATCCACATTCGGCAGGAATGAGCAAGGCACTTTCCGCCGTGCCTTCGGAGTGCTCGGGCAAAAGGGCGGCGAGCGGCGCCTGAATGTGGCTGTGACGCGCTCTCGTCGCAAGGTCTACATGGTGACCTCCATGCCTATCGCGGAGATCAGCGACCTTCTGAGTACGCGGCGTCCACCGGCAACGCCTCGGGACTTCCTGCAAGGCTATATGGAATACGCCCGTCTCGTATCCTCCGGAGAACTCTTGACCTCGAGGTCCTTGCTCTCCAGGCTTACCGTCCGACGCGAAGCGGCTCGCTCTGTCCATGGCGAGAGGTCACATGACGCATTCCACCAGGCCGTGGGGGAGTTCCTGCGGTCGCTAGGCCATTTAGTTAAAAGTTCAGCAGACTCTGACGCGTTCGGTCTTGATTACGCGATTGAGCATCCGGATACTGGGCTCTTCGCCATCGGCATTGAGTGCGACGCACCCAGACACCCGCTCTTGGAGCATGCGCGAGCACGCGAGGTTTGGCGCCCCCAGGTCCTGCAGCGGTCATTGCGGGTGCTGCACCGCGTCTCGTGTCATGGGTGGTACCACGACGGCGAGCGCGAACGTCAGAACCTTGTCGGCGCCGTCCGGGTTGCGCTGACCATCCAGGAGGGAGTATGAGCGGTCCTAAAGTCGTCCGCGTGGTGACGCGGGAAGAACTCGTCGCGGCAGGGGAAACGTTGCTCTCCAGACTGAATCAGGCCGTTGTCGATTGGCAGCGTTCTCAGGGCACTTCGGGCGTGAGCAATGCCGAGCAGGACAGTACCAAGCAGCGACGTGACAAACTCGAGACGCTGCTGCGTGAAGACAAGTTCGCGGATTTTGAGCGAGCTGCCACTGCAGAGGTTGTCTTTCTGAATGCGGATGCAACGAGGAGGCGAGAAGCTGCTGCCCAGGCCAAGGCCGTTGCTCGCGCCCGCGCTCTCAATGGCAAGGGAATCGCCACTGCCTTGCTGGCAGCATCCTCAGGATTCGCCGCCGACTTACAGCGACGTCTTGAGATGGCTTCAAGAGGAGAGCTCGCGCTTGATGACTTGGATCGCGTGCTCTCTGAGGCGAATCGTTCTCTTGCGACGTTGTCGGATGAAGGGTTGACCGAGGAGCAGAAGCAACTTGCAACTCGACTCGGTGCTGGCGCTGGAGCAACTGTTGAGAGTTGGCGTGCTCAGCATATTGAGACCGACAAGCGTCTACAAGAAGTGCTTACGGACATCGCTGAGCTGGAGCTTCTGCGGGATGTGGAAGGGGCAGCCTCCACTCAGAGCAAGCTCGATCAGTTGTTGCTCAGTCCAGCTTCAGCAGAACGGAGCATGAGGATGGACAGCTTGCAGATGGCGATTCGACACAGCAAGACTGTTGCGCGTCAAAAGGCCAGTGCGCTGGCTGAGGCAGAGCACCTGGCCACTCAGCTCTCAGATCGGTCGTCCAACGCTGCACTGTTGGGTCGCCTCAAGGGCGCTGACATGACGTTGGGGCTCGGAGACTTAGAGGGCATCCTCGTATCGGCTAGGGAGGAGCTTCTCGAGGTTCAGAAGTCTCACGCAGCATCAGCCAGGAGGCGCGCTGTTCTCGATGGGCTAAGGCAACTCGGATACACGCTGCATGAGGGCTTGGGCACTGCTGCCACTGAAAATGGAGGTCTGGTGATGAAGAGTCCGAATCGGCCTGGCTATGGAGTGCAGGTCATGGGGGCTGGAGACCTGTCTCGAATGCAGGTGCGATCCGTTGCGTTTCACAAGGGACGCGATATGACGAAGGACCGCGCGGAGGAAGAGACATGGTGCGGTGATTTCAGCAATCTCCAGGAGCATATTGCTTCTCTGGGAGGCCAGCTAGTAGTCGAAAAAGCCCTGGGTGTAGGGGCAACGCCCTTGCGCGAAATAGTGATAGTGGCGCCGGCCGAGGAAGTGCGCAGAAAGGTCGCGTCTGTCTCTAAGAGGGCAAGCTAGCCCAACCAACGTTTTCCTTTTCGAGGAACGACAGGCGCAGGCGTCGACCAATGCCGGCGTGGTTTGTAGTGGCACGAGGGGTAGTTTGAGCAGGAGCGAAACTCCCCATAAGGCCCCGAGCGCAGCACCAGAACGCCTTGCTTGCAAGCCGGACAGGCATCCTCTTTGACGGCCTTGCCGTCGGTGTCGGTGAGCACCAGGGCTCCCTGATCTTCAAGTTCTCGAAGGAACGTTGAGCATCGCCCTTTAACCGTGAACATCGCCACCGTGCGCCGGGCCCGGGTCAGGGCTACGTAGAACAGGCGACGTTCTTCCCCCAGTGGGAAGTTGTCCCCATCGGGCATGGCCAAGGCCAAGACGGGGTCGTCGGTGCGCGTGTTGGGGAAGCTGCGCCCCTTCAGGACACTGAGCATCTCCGGCAGGATGACGTAGTCCGCCTCGCTGCCCTTGGAGCGGTGGATGGTCAGGAACGAAATGTCCACCCAGCGGTTGAGGCGACGTTGGTTCGCTGTAACGTATTGCTTGTCAGTGTTGTATCGCCCGAGCACGTAGACGGAAACCTTGCCACTGCGGCCCGTTGGGATGGTGCCCTCGCGCACCCCCTCTGCAAGGGTCATCACGAACCGGTCGATAGCATCAGCCAGTTGGTCTTTGCTGTGTACCTGGAACGCCTGAAGCACCGGGCCTTGGGCCGGGGTGGCGGAATGCACGCGTTTGGGGATTTGAGCGGGGTTTTTCGAGACAAACGCGCTGGAGACGTCGCACAACGCTTGCGGGCAGCGGAAGGTTTGTTCGAGCTTGAGCACCTGGCCGTGGCCAAACCACTCGCGGAAACCCGTCATCACCCCCACGTCCGCGCCAGCGAACCGGTTTATAGATTGCCAGTCGTCGCCCACCGCGAAGAAGAACCGGCCAGGCGGCTGAACCAAGGCGCGACACAAGCGAGCCCTGGCACGCGAGGCATCCTGGAACTCATCGGCCATCACCAGATCGTAAGGCGACTCCACGCGGCCACTCTCCAGATGCCCGGCGGCAAGGTTGAGCATGTCCTCAAAGTCAATTCCACCCTCGGCCGCCAGTGCTTGGTCCCAGGCTGCCAGGATGGGGGCGGCGATGTCCAGGAACCTCTGGTGGCGGTGCTTGAAGATATCCTGGGGCATCGCGTCCAACTGCTGCTGCAGGGCGGGAATGCTCAAGCCGTTGCTCTTGGCGTGGCTCATGAAGGTGCGGATCAGCCCGATCAACTCGATAGACTCCATGGGCTTTTGCCCACCTTCGGGAATCTCACGGTCTGGGTTGGGATCGAGCAATACCCCACGAGCGGTCAACTCGCGCTCCAGTCGCTCGAAGTCGTCACCGTGGCGCAGGCCGTGTGAGGTGGTCTCGAACAACGTCGTGCCCTTCTCCGCGTGCAACTGCCGTTTCCAGAGCACCCCTTCCAGGTAGTTCTCGAAATGGGGTGGAGGCACGCCGTGGGCGTCGAGCGCGAAGTGTTCGTGGAACAGGTCCAGATCGGGATAGTAGAAGTCCGGGCGATATTGCCGGTGCGCTTCGTCCGCGGTACGGTGCGGGTAAGGTGCCTCGTAGTGGTATTCGACCCCGTTCAAGAACAGGAAGTTGGCGATCATCACCTCTTCTAGGCTCTTAACCCGCTCGCCCCGGTTTGTGACCAACGCGCCTTTGCCTTGAGCGTCCCACACGTCGGCGGGCTCCGGAGAACCAAAGGCAGGGAGGTTTCGTCCGAAGACGAAGCGGAACAGATCCCACTGGCGACGGAACGCGAGGGAACCATCCTTCAACTGGTCGACGATCTCGGTGAGCTTTCGCACCCCACTTGTCGCGTCGGTCGCCCAGTCGGGAATGTCGGGCTTTTCCTTTGTGGCCTTGCCGATGAGGCGCAAGCCCAAGGCGTGGAAAGTGGAAGCCTCCACAGTCACGCCTTCCATACCCAGGCGTTCAAACGCTTGGGCCGCGCGCTCCTTGAGTTCCTCTGCTGCTTGCTTGTTGAAGGCCAGCAGAAGGATGCGTTCGGGCGTCACGAAGCCTCGGTGGATGGCGTAGGCCGCCTTCGCCACCATGGTGGAGGTCTTGCCGGAGCCGGCCGAGGCCACGACCTGCACACGGTTGTCGAAGTAGACCACGGCCCGGGCTTGCTCCTCGGTCAGCGGCTTGCTCTCGACCCGGTCGAGCAGATTCTTGCAGGCTACCAGCTCGCGTGCGACGTGGGCGGCGTTGAGCGCGGCCCATGCGGGGCGGTAGTCGGCCTCCCACGCGGTCAGCGCGCGCTCGATTGCCTTCGCCTGCGCGCCCAACCGGACCACCACGCCAGCCTTCTGCAGGCGGGATCGGACGGCGGTGGGGTTAACGGTCGGCCGGGCCGCCAAGACGATGTCCTGCTGCTCGTGGGTGAGCCAGCGCCGCTGCTCTGCGCAGGCCCGTTCCTGATCGGCCTTTTGCTCCAGCCAGCGGTCAATTTTTTGCTGCTCGCCCTGGAGAAACCATAGATCTCTGCGCAGACGCTGCTCTGTCAAGGCGACATTCAACGCTTGAACGAGAGTTGCGCCTTGGGCGTTAGGCAGCCCATCGGCCTTCACCTCACGCTCCTGCCCAGGATAGAACGTGATATCCGTCCAGAACGTCCCGGCTTGGACGCGGTAGGTAGTCTCGTCCTCAACGTTGACTCGGTGGGAGTGGCCCAGCAGCGTCAGGGCGAGATCCAGTCCCTTCAGGCGCAAGCGCCAATCCGATGACCCGGTTAGATGCATGCCCCACCGCGAGGGGGCCCATTCCTTTGCCATTTCTTGTCCTGCATTGCCATGGAAACGCCCGCGGGGTCGCGCCACCGTACCGGTTTCCCCTATGGTAATCGCAGCAGCCGCGGTCAAGCTTAGCTCGTCGATTCCTGTCAGGTCGATGACGTGAGCCCGTTACCGCATGCGGATATGCAGGTCCGCCACACTGGGGCAGAGTGCAAGTGAAGGCCGATCCATGTTGGCGGGGCGGCAGAAGATGATCTTGCCTTGCAGCTCCAACACGGCCGATACGCAATGCCGCCCGCTTATTCGTGTTGGGTGCGGTTCAACTGCTCAACCTGCTGGCTATCGCTATGGCATTTGCAAGCGAACGTTTGCACCGGAAATCAAACTGACCATCGCTATCTAAATTGCCACCCAAAGGTCCGCGTCTCGACCTAAATAAATTGCCTAGCTACAGGCTGGATGTACACACATCTAGCCACGACAGCCGCCGCATCCAAGCCCTTTCTCAAGTGGACCGGAGGCAAGCAGCGTCTCCTCTCCCAACTGCTTCCACTTCTTCCCGTTGGAAAGCATCGGCTTATCGAGCCATTCGTGGGTGCTGGCTCCATCTTCCTCGCCACCGGCTACGACTGCAGCGTCATCAACGACGCGAATCCAGACCTCGTGGCAACGTGGTCCGCGCTCCAGGCTCGTCCGCGTGAGTACATGGAGCGCGCGGCCGAACTCTTCGTGGATGAGAACCAATCTCCGGATGCCTACGCTTCAATCCGCGCACGCTTCAATGCAGAGGTCGACTCGTTTGAGCGCGCGGTTCTACTGCCCTATCTCAACCGATTTGGCTTCAACGGTCTCTTCCGGGTCAACGCGAAGGGTGCGTTCAACGTTCCATACGGGCAGCCCAAGGTCCTTCCGAATTTCCCATGGAACCAGATGGAAGCCGCTTCTCGAAAGCTCGAGCGCTGCTTGATTCTGAACGGCGGGTTTCGGGCTGCCATCGAGATGGCCGAGGAGGGGGACGTGGTGTATTGCGACCCGCCGTATGTAGATGACTCGGCGCCCAGTTTCACGCAGTACACCTCGGCACGCTTCGGTATCGACCAGCAGTATGAGCTGGTGCAAGCGTGCGAAGCCGCGGTGGAGCGCGGAGCGACAGTGCTCATCTCGAACCACGACACGGCAACCACGCGCGCGCTCTATGCCGGTTGGGACATCCGTGAGGTCAGAGTGCGGCGCAGTGTTTCAGCAGATGCCGGCGCACGAGGCATCGCCGGGGAACTCGTGGCTTGCCTTGGATAAGTGGCCCAATCTGACCTCTGACAGATCGGGCCACGAGCAAATGTGAGCTCTCTAGGCCTCGCAGGGTACGCGGGCAGTTGACCTGCCATCTTCAATTGACAAAGAGACCTTGCTGCCGGGGAATGCCTGTCGGGGGGAAATCCTGTTCACCGACGGCTTCGCGAAGAGCGCTGACCTCCATCAACCATTGCGCATGCTCAGGTGCACCGGGACTTGCCTTCTCGAACTCGCCTTCGAAGTCTTCTGCGACATCCTTAACGTCAACTGTGCCTTGGTTGGAGTCGACCATATGCCAAAGCGCCCGTACTGCTTCTACCTCTAGCAGTTTGAAGTTGTGGAACACGAGCGGAGCCAATGCAAAGAGGCGTGCGTGCTCGAGGCTCGTGATGTCACCTGCCACCAAAGTCCCGCTTGAGTCCCGGACCTCGTACAGAGTGCGGCCGTCGCCCTCGAATGCGCGGATATGCCAGTGCGATAGAAAAGGGACTGACTCGCCGATTGCGTGGCTCAGTTCGAAATGCGTGACGGCTGGCATGGATAGGTCCTTGTGATGCGCGTTGATCTGACCCACGACTTCATTTCCCGTGATCTAGGGTGTAGCGCCCGCCATTTATCCCTCCTTCAGACCTTTTAGAAGTGACCACGAAATCCAAGCCGCCTATCGCTGGGTGCCATGCCCGTTCTTGCTCGGCCCCCCCCGGCAGTGGCGATTGGCGTTTTATCCGAAGACGCTCTGCAGGAGCGTGCGTACGCTGTCTGCGGCTCCTGGCGCGCCCAAGCCGAGAGCCTCGTCGGCGATGAAGATGTGCGAGCGCTCTCCCGGCCATCCCTCATCTACATCGTCCAGTGCAACCCATCTAAGAGGTTGGCGGCGCATGGTGTCTTCCTGCACCTGAACGCCCCGCGGCTTTGCGATGAACTCAGCCTCGTCCATTTTGCTGTGATAGGTGGCGCCGATGACCCGGCTGCGCAGCTTGGGGGGAAGGCGCTTGGACGTCGTGTAGACACCATATCGGCGCACCCATGCCGTGCTGAGAACAATCTGGACATCTGGATGGGGCTCGAGCAATCGCTCCAGCAACGCGACATGTTCAAAGAGCTGGAATCCCGGCGGACCATCGTATGGACCTCTCTCCGGGTGCCACAGCACATTGTGGTGATGCAGTACTCCATCGTAGTCGAGGTAGAGGAGCAGTCCGCCATATCCGCGAGGCAAAACGGTCGCCGAGCGAGGCGAATGCGGAAGGTGGCTTGTGCTCGTCATGGGGTTCGATGGAAGAGGGGGCTAGCGTTTCGACATGAGCCTCATTATACTGTATGAACGTACAGCATCCATCGGCGGGAGACTGCCCTTCGTTTCACTCTCGAAAGCTCATCGTGCGCATCCTCTTCCTAGACTTCGATGGAGTCCTCCACTCAAGCCGCGCTGAGCTCGACGGCAAGTACTTCCGCTGGCTGCCAGCGCTGGTGAAGCTGTTGGCGAACTTCCCTGACGTGAAGATCGTTGTTCACAGCACATGGCGCTACGACCACACGGACAATGAGCTGCGCGAGCTTCTTGGCGAACTGGGCGAGCGCTTTGTCGGCAGTGCGCCGCGTGGGCCGCGTGAGCAAGTGATTCAAATGGTGCTGCAGGCGAACAAGGGGAAGTTCACTGACTACCTTGTGCTCGATGACGCGCCGCACGAGTTCCCTGAGGGGACGCTCAACACACTTTTCATCAACGGTATCCAGGGGCTTGGCTCTGTGTCGCAGCAACTGGACCTTTTGACTTGGCTGCTCAAGACAGCGCCACCAAAGGACAAGTGAGATGAGCGCTCGATTGCCGCAAACAGAGCGCGATCTCGAGGAAGTCGAATTGCCGGTTCACTTCGAGTGGCAGAGTCGCTTCGGGATGATCAAAATCGACATCGTTGATGGTGTCGCCTACGTCAACGGCGAGCGTGTTGAGCCGGCGTCGGCGCCGTTGCCTTCAAGTTCAAGCTCGGGCGAAGCATGAGTTGAAGCACGCGCATGCTTCGAATCATGATTGGCACTGGACTTCGCGCAAGTCACCTTCTGCCCATACGACGAATGTGTCGTGAGCGGAGTACAAATGCCTTTCAGCGCTTTCAAGAACGTGCCGGTTCATGATGCCTACGTTCTTTGGCTGGCAGTGGACCACCTCATTTATCGGTGACTCGAAGACGCCATAAAGGCCGACTCTGCGGCCTAAGGGAAAGAACACCTCGGTGTGTTCAAGGCCGTAACCGATGGGGCCGCTTCGCGCCCCTTTCCAGGTGAGCGCCACGGGATAATCGCAACAAATGAACTCAGGTCCGTCGTCTGGGGCAACGAGCACCGACCAGTGCCTGCTGCCCAGTAGCGGAAGAACCTTGTCAAATGTGTCGAACTCGATGCGCAGGTTTCCTTCTGGCGAGAACACAATGTCGTACTGTCCCTCTTCGATGAAGGCCTTGGCTCTCTCGTAAGAAACGTCAGGCAACTCCTCGCCTGCCTTTTTCGCCTTTTCCGCATGCCGCTCCCAGAGGCTTCTTTCAGAGACGAGCAGCTCACTGGTCCGTCGGATAACTTGCTCCCTCGAACGATTGAACGACTCTCGTAGTCGTGGGTTACGAACGGCTATCAAAGTGAGCAGGTTCACAATCAGATTCCAGTCCTTGTCGCGAGGATAGGATCGAGTTTCAATGACGCGCCTGATGGCTGCAATCGCTTGGCCCTCGAAGGGAGCTAGAGCGTTCTCTACTGCATCCGGAGATCGGCCCTCAATGTCGACTCTGTTGAAATCTCGCTGCGCAGCCACGTTGCCTGGAGAGGTACGAAACGCATGACCACTCTGCACGTCCAGCACGTGGAACTGACCATCCTTGGCGCCAGTGTCCGTGAATGCCGCAAGGTAGCCCTGCGGCACATAGTGATGTTTACGGGCAACTGATCTGGTGTCCACAAGCTGACTGCTGGAAGAGGGTCTATTCTGGTCGCGGGATTGGCGCGCATCTGCCGAAGATTGCAGTTGCCTTGAGTCATGAACAACAATGATGTTCTAAGAAGAGAGTGTTGGAGAAATTATGTCGTCTAGAGCGGGATCGCACGCAGGAAGAGGATTCAGGTACCAAGATGTAGTGGCAGCGCATCTAGCCGTGATGGGATTGGCGAATCGGTATCCGGGCGGAATGGTCTTTCCCGAAGGACGCGACGACCTGGAGCTTCGTGGACCGGAGTTTCGGACCCTCTGCCAGGTAAAGTCTCGCCGGGACCACATGGGGCAATTCAACGCAAGTGCCGTTGCTGGCTTCCTCAAGAAAATGTGGGACAACAAGGCCCGCCGGCCAGAGGACTGTTTCCTGTTGGTTCTTGAGAGTGGTGTTGATGAGCGCAGCAGTACACAAAGCAGCCGTCAAAACCTCAACAACTATCCAAAAGTCTTGGCTGCGCTCAAAGGCCGGCGTGGTCTGGCGGCCGACGTGGCGAGGACGGAGGTGTACGTGCTCCCCAGTCCACGCACAGATGCTTTGTTGGATGTGTCGGCAATTCAACAGTGCACCCTCCAAGAGGCCGATCTGTACTTTTCAGATCTGCTCGGCATAGTCGGAGCCGCGGCCGATGACAACGGGATGCGCGCACCTGAGGACTACCGTGGCCTTGCCGTGTCTGATGTCCAGCAACGCTTTGACTCTTTGCGGCCGTTGCTTTCCTCCGCATTGGTCGAAGAGGCTCTCACCACAGGTCTTTGCGTAGCTGTCGACTTCCTCACCGCGGATGAGGATCGACTGTTCTACATGGGGGTTGATGCGCAGGCTTCGCACGTCGCAGCCGGCTTGGTGGTCGAACGCCCCGAGTTGCGTGCTGCCGCCATGGACGGTCTGAACGACCGCAGGAATGTGCTTATTCATGGACCATCTGGCTCCGGAAAGTCCGCGATTCTTTGGGATGTCGCCTACTACAGCCGACATTCAGTTCGCTGGTTCCAAATCAGACAGCTGACGTTGGAAGACGTAGGTCGAATCGCAATGTTGGCTCGTTCCAGGCGAGCCTCCCTTGATGCTCCGATTGGCTTCATCATTGACGATGTCGGCCGCGGTTTTTCCGACGCGTGGACCGCTCTCGCCGAAGAGGTCCGTAGGACTCCGGGGCTCCTTTTACTCGGCTCTGTGCGAGAAGAGGATCGGTACCCGCTTGAGGATAGAGGCCAGGCGCATCACGTGCAGGTCGAAAGCGACGCAGGCTTGGCTGAACGAATCTGGAAAGAGCTTCGCGAGCGCGGACAGACAAGTTGGCAGGGATGGAGAGAGCCTTGGGTGATGTCAAACGGCCATCTCCTGGAGTACACCCACATACTGACCCAGGGCCGTCGACTTAGTGAGACATTGGACGAGCAAGTGTCTGCAAGACAGAACGACCGCAATCGCCACGACGAACTCGATGTCTTGCGCGTTGTTGCATGCGCAAACGCCACTGGATGCAGCGCGGAGGTCGTTCGTCTGCCGGAAGTTCTCGGGAAGTCGAGCTCGAATGTCTCCTTGGCGTTGACTAGACTCATCGACGAGCACATGGTTTTTGGAGCCGAGGAGGGGCAGGTGGTGGGCCTTCACGAGCTCAGGTCTGCTGAAATCCTGCGGCTGTCGCATCGCTTCCCTCCGCCGTTGATGTCTTCGACAGTCGCTGCCGCTGTATATGTCGTACCAGGGCGAGATCTCGGGCGATTTCTCGAGAGAACGTTGACGGCCTGCGCGTCCTACGATGAAGCGCTACTGGAGGCGGTATCCAGGCGAGTTATGGCGGAACCCAGTGCCATCATGTTTAGTCAAGTGGTGAAAGGACTGGACCTCGCTCAAGCGCACCGCATCGTGCGCGACTGGCTAGCGAGTCCCGAGGCTTCGGGCATCCCCCGGGCGCACCTGGGTTTGGCCGGAATTTTCGGAGTAAGTGGCGTCGACGCGCCTGTCTTAGGCGGGTCTAGTGAGTTCGCACCAGCTAGCCGACGCCTTACCGAGCTCCGAAATGCCAGTGCACTTAGCAGCCTTACGCAGAGGCTCATCGCCCTACTGGGGGTCGCCGGGATACGCAGCATTGCGGCAGCAGGGGGGACGGGCGAACTGACGCTGATGTTGGCATCACTAAATGACCAGGCCTTGCCTGATGACGTGGTGGAGATGCTCTCTCAGATTAACCCGCCTACGCGAGAATTGGCCTTTGGCGAAGTCGTGGAGCTGCTTGCAGCGGCTCACGCAGCGAGCCCGCTAATTGCCCGCAGGTGGGTAGATCGGGTGAGCCAGGATGAGTTGTTTGCAAGGTTCGCTGAGTCCGTTGCGTGGACGTCCGTGCCAACTTTGTCTCCTTGCGAAGAGGGAATCGAAGTTCGAGCCAACTTTTGGGCCGTTGTCTCGGAGCCCACCCAGGACGCCAACGACGCTGCTGTGCGTACGGTAGAGACCCTGCTTGCAATTGCGCCGGACGCCGACATCGGGGCGTGCGACGTTCTGGGAGCAGACGGCCGAGTTCAAATGATGAGCGCTGGTCGACCATCTGCCCAGAAGCGCATCCCGCGTCGCTTCTCCCCAGGGTCGGCAGCTGTCAGTAGCAATCGGAGATGGCTTCAGGCAGTGAGCTCTCACCTGTCGTCAGTCTCCAGGACCGCCTATTTGTCGCAATTCTTAGATCACATACGAGTGGTCAATCGCTGCCTGAAAATCTACTTGGATGCAGCACTCCGGGGGCGGGAAGAAGCAGGTGCGATCGCAACTCTGGGAAAGGTGCATGAAGCATCGCTGGAGACAGTGCCCCCTCCGGAGCTCAATGCTGACGGAACACTTTCGCAACGGTACTCAACGCTCCAATCTCTTCTGTTTGACTGTTCAGCAGAGCTTCTGCGCCGGTTTGCCGGACTGCCTGAGGAGAGTGCGTCATACATTGGCTGGGTAGGCTCCATCCTGGACAATGTGAAAAGCGCTGTGTCGGAAGAATCATGGGATCTGATTGGCACTCAGGCTCCCGGAGAATTAATGGAATGGACCCGCATTCTCGAAGGCATGCAAGCGCTGGCACGGGAGGCGTCAGTCCGTCAGCGGTCACCAATACGAACGCATACTCGCCACACCGCAAAGAAGGGTGCCTTGTTCGATGGGGCCTGCCGGGCGGCAGCGACCTTTAAGGAAGCCCGAGTTGCACAGGTCGAGTCCGCATTGCGATCTCAACTTTGCTCTGCGGAGAACGGTCGCAGCCTGTATCTCCTTGACAGTAAAGCCGACTCCCTTGCTTGGCCTCCCGCCGATGTCCTTTTGGTATTGCCTGCAGACGGCATTTCTGATTTGTCTGCGAGCTGGGCCGATTTTCGAGCAGCGCTTGGCGAGGGGCGCAGGATATGCATCCTGCCTGTTCTGGATGGATACGGGCTCACATTGTGGGCCGTGGCCGGGCATGAAGTTCCGTTTGCTGCACAAGTCGAGGCTCTGAAGTGGTGTGAAGTTGCGGGCGTAAGGGCGTTGCCGACCCCTACTGTCGATGCATTTACGGCAGTCACCAGGCCTTTGATTGAACTCAATGGCGTTGATGCCTACTGGAGCTTTCGGGGCCGTCGCATTGCACAGGAGCGCACCGCGTACGATCAGCTGCGGATTGAGGTCGACCACAAGAGAACCGACTTTGGAACTCTCCCGATTCAACCGGAGGTAATGGAGGATGCTGAACGGACCTTCGCGGCCATTCTGAATGGTGAGCTCAACATGGCCGCAGATGCAGCCCGTGTGCTTGCTGGGGAACGCAGCGAGGCTGTCATGCAGCTGGAGCAGCTCACAGCCACCATGATGGCGCAAGATGCTCTGCGCGTCGTGGTCGATTCTGATGAGAACGGAGAGCCAGCTCTATAGCAGTAGAGCCACACCATGCGCGGCGCTGAGCGTCGCATCGACGAGGATAGTGCCCGAGCTCATTTGCCGGGCTGCCACGGGCAGCGTTCCTTGGTGGAACCATCGCCACGCCGTTCTATACGAGATTCCGTTGAGCTTGGCCCAGTCTTTGAGTTTCATTGACGCCTACCGTTGAACATGTTTGTTCAATGTGTAGGCACCAGTTCTCAACCCCTGTGGTACACGAAGTGCCTCAGAGCTTCTGAGAGTCAAAGCACCGTACGAGTCGTCTTCATTGGAAGCGATTGGGTCGTGGACATGCGGCACCTGCTCACAGGTGACGACCTGGACGGCTACGTTATCGGGTGCCAGGTCGCGATGGACACAACTGGGCCGCACTACAACGCTGTTCGTGAGGTTGGCGAGGAGCGGTTTGAGGAAGCGAAAGGGCGGAGCTCCGGCTTTCTGTTGGAGGGGGCGCTGGTTTGTCTTTGCCGTCTGGGCGCCGCACGGCCTTAAGTCATCCCAAAACGCCAGGAGAAACCCGGTCCTTCAGGTCCGGGAGGAATGGCGTGAACTCTTTTCTCTGGAGAGGGCTAAACGCTGTGCCTAGACACAGGAATGCCCAAACGTTCCTGTCTTCCTTCGTCCGAAGCGTCGCACACCACGCGCGTGCTGCACCTGCGGCTCAAGGACAGGCATGCCCCCACGCTTTTGACGATGGCGGCTGACGTGAACTTCGTCTGGAACTACTGCAACGAGCTTTCGTTCAAGGTCTGGGAACGCGAACGCCGCTTCATGAGCGGCTTCGACTTCAGCCCGTACACCCGAGGCGCCTCCAAGGAGGGCCTGAGCATTGGATCGGCCGTGTTCCAGGAAGTCTCCGAGGAGTTCGCCAAGAAGCGCCGGGCCGCCAAGCGCGTAAAGCTGCGCTGGCGCGTCTCGCGCGGCACCAGGCGCAGCCTGGGCTGGATTCCATTCAAGGCCCGCTCGCTGAGCTACAAGGCCGGCCAGGTGTCCTTCCAGGGGATGAAGCTCTCCCTGTGGGACAGCTACGGCCTGGCCGACTACGAGCTCGGCGCGGGCAACCTCTGCGAAGACAGCCGCGGTCGCTGGTATCTCAACGTCTGCGTCAAGGTGAGGAAAGAAACACTCCTTCGCCCTGCAGCTGAGGTGAAGGTCGACGCCGTGGGCATCGACCTGGGGCTGAAGGATTTGCTAACCACCAGCGAGGGTGAGCTGGTCCCCGCCCAGCGCTTCTACCGCGACCTGGAGTCCCGGCTGGTGGTAGCGCAGCGCGCCGGCCGCAAGTGCCGCGTGAGAGCTATCCACGCCAAAATTTCGAACCGCAGGAAGGACCACCTGCACAAACTATCGACCGACCTGGTGCGCATGCACCAGGCGGTCTTCGTGGGCAACGTCAACGCCCAGGCGCTCACCCAGACCAGGATGGCCAAGTCCGTCCTGGACGCCGGGTGGAGCGCGTTTCGAACCATGCTGCAGTACAAGTGCGATGACGCAGGCGTGTGGTTCAAGGAGGTTGACGAGAAGTTCTCCACCCAGGAGTGCAGCGCCTGTGGCGCGCGCACCGGACCGAAGGGCCTGGCCGGCCTAAGCGAACGGAGTTGGGCGTGCGGCGCCTGCGGCGCGCACCACCACCGAGACGTGAACAGCGCGCTCGTGATTCGGGCGCGCGGGCTGGCCTGGTTGGAGAAGGAGTTTTCCACGGTGGGGGAGGCGAGAGCCGAGGAACCCGTCGTGAATGAGCATGGGCCTTCAGGCCTGTGCGCGGTCGGGCATGACCGTCCAGTTGTGGGAATCCCCGTCCTTTAGGGCGGGGAGGATGTCAAGCGGGTTGAGACGCTGATGCACGCTTGGGAAGGCTGTTGCTACACATCCTGACAGGCAGGCGATCTGCCTTCTTCTTAGGACCTCTACATGACACAAAACCCTCCTTCATCATTCGCAATCCCGTTCACGCGCCGCGTGAGTCGCGTAAAGCTGGTGGACTCCTGCAAGCTCGCACGCAAAGTGGTCGGCCCCAACACCCTTCCAAAGGGCCCGATTCTGGTCATCCCTATCGACTCCCCACCCATTGACCTGTCGGCTCACTTTGGCATCACTGCCATCGACGGCTGTGACATGCTCTTCTTCGATGTTCAGGCGGGAGGCAAGTACTTCTGCAACGTCGCAAGCGCCGGTGACCCGAAGGTAATTGCAGCCATGCGGTATTGGGGGGCGACTGGCGTGATGCCAGTGTGGTTGGAAACGACCGAAGGACCGTGTGGCCTGGTGCGCCACCAGTTTCAGCTCAACGAGATTTACAGGCAGGCCTTCGAAGACAGCGACCGCAAGGGCTACCTGACGGACCTGCAGACGCGATTCAACAAGATTCTTGAGCCTGGTGTTGTGGAAGCCGTGGTGGCTTCTCGGACTGGCCTCAACTTTTACGAGGTTCAGGTTGGCTTCCTGGCGACGGTGCATACGCAACCAGCGCTGGAGCATGTGCACTGAGGGCTCGGACTTGCCGGGAGTTCAGCAAGACTGATTGATTTAGAAGGCCGCGAAAGCGGCCTTCTCTTTTGTAGAGACATCGGACTTCTGTGTCGACGAATCCAAGTTGTTGGTCGGGGCCCGTGCGTATTCCTTCGTGATCGGCTAGTCCAGTACGACATGACTAGGTGCCTGCTTCAAAGCAGCACGGCAGACCGATCGTTTTGATCAAGCCCTGCCCATCCACTGCCAACTGGAGTTGACCCGGTTCGGTGGACGGTTTCCAGTTTGATTCTCAAACCGTCTGGGATGCTTTGTCTGCATGTTGTTGGTCATGCTCGCGGGCATTGAATCGGGACTGCTGGCTCCTTTCAAAGTTCAGGGGTGAGAGGTAGCCTAGGCCGCTGTGGCGGCGCCTGGGGTTGTACCAACCTTCAATCCAGGTGAAGACAGCCATGCGGGCCTGGGCCTTGGACTCGAAGCTGTGGCGCTCGATGAGTTCGACCTCAAGGCTGGCGAAGAAGCTCTCGGCCATCGCGTTGTCGTAGGCATCGCCCACCGTTCCCATGGAGGGGCGAACGCCCATCTGCCTGCATCGCTCGCCGAAGGCCAGGCTGGTGTACTGGCTGCCCTGGTCGCTGTGGTGGATGACGTCTTGCGGCTTGCGCTGGGTCAACGCCATGTTGAGTGCCGAGAGCACCAGGTCGGCCGTCATGCGCTCGCCCATGGACCAACCCACCACACGACGACTCCACACATCGATGACCACCGCCAGGTACAGGAACCCTGTCCAGGTGGGCACGTAGGTCATGTCGGCCACCCAGAGCTGATTGGGGCCGCTGGCCCTGAACTGACGCTTGACCAGGTCGTTGGCTGGCGAGTTGCGTTTGTCACGGCGCGTGGTCACCGTGAAGCCACGGCGGCGGCTGATGCCCCGGATGTGGGCCAAACGCATGAGACGCGCCACGCGCTGGCGGCTGATGCACACACCTTGCTCGATGAGCTCGGCCCTCACGCGCGGCATACCGTAGGACTCGTAGGAGTCCTTGTGAATCTGGCGTATCCGTTCGGTCATCACCGCGTTGGTGATGCTGCGCTGGGAGGGCGCGCGCTCCCGCCAGGCATAGAAGCCGCTGGCGGACACACCCAGGACGCGGCACATGGTGCGCACAGGGAAGTCGGCCTGGTTCGCCATCACGAGTCCGAAGACTTCGTTGAAGTCGCATCGCTGCGACCGGCAAACCAGGCCGTAGCCTTTGCCAGGATGTCGCGCTCCTGCTGAACCTGACGCAGTTGACGACGCAGCCGTACCAACTCCTCGCGCTCGGCGCTGGTCAAGCCCTCCTTGCCGGGCAACGGCTTGCCGCTGTCAATGGCGGCTTGGCCGACCCAGTTGGTGATGGACTGCGCGGTGACATTGAACTCGCGCGAGAGCTCCGTTGGTGAGCGACCCGCTCGAACGAGCTCGACCATTTGCTGACGGAACTCCGCCGGGTACGGCGGTCTGACTTTGGACATTTGCGACTCCTTGAACACAAAGAATGATGTGTCCACGGACTCGGGTCAACTCCACAACATCCTTCTCCTGAACATTGGCCGCAGCGCGCGAGGCAGCTAGACTTCGGTTATCGGCGGAAGCGGAAAGTCAGCCTAGACGCCAATTGATCCAATTTTGCAGCTACCTTAGTTTGAAAGCACTCGTATGTATCGTCAGCTTATTGCAGGTGTCCTTGCTTGCTGTCTGCACCTCAGCTTGCATGCGCAAGAGACACCTCAGGTTCATCTTCCGACTTCCGTGCTTGAAATGTCCCCTGAAGTGGGTGCAGAGTTTCATCGCATCCAAGGAAAGATAGAGGGTTCGGTTGATGATCCAAAGCAAGTGAACGAACTTCAAGAACGTTTTACTGTTTGGTTTGAGAACGCGGGTTCCCCGCAGCCAACGACCTTTGACGAGGCACAAAGAAATTTACTCAGCAAACTGCAGAAGGCAGTAGTTGAATTTGATGAGGCCAAAAAGTCTGGAAGTCTCGACGGATGGATGCTGGCCACTTCGCGACCTCAAATCGCCGGCGAAATTTCACCTACCACGCCTCCAGTCTCGGAAAGCACCGCCTCGACGACCTCAGTACCCGCTTCGACATCTCTCATCTCTACCGAGCCGGTCAATCCTAAAACTGAGTCCGTTTCCGCAGTGAAGCAGTCCTCCTCGACCAACTCGAAACTTATTGAGGCCATTGCATTGTTAGTCTTTCCCCTTGTTGGGATCGCTGCGTTCTGGCTTTATCCAAAGTATTTTCAAGCGAACTCAGCCAAGTACCACCAAAGTTGGTGGCAAAGACTCAAGTTGAGATTTGGGTTCGCATTCTCGTCGATGCTCGGATACTGGCTCCTTCTCTTCGCGTTGGCAGCGATCTTTGGCAGCTGAAATATCGCTTCGCACCGAGGTGCGCGACGCGTCGTCTGCAACGTGTAATCGCCGCACGCACTTGCCGTCACGCAACGAATGCAGACTTCGAGGAGCCGCTGTTGATAATGAACACTGGACTCCGTGATCAGGAGACCAGAACAACTGCTCAGCCACCGCTGGTATACACAGTCCGAAGCGTGTTGCAGACGATCTGGCCTGCTTGCGTCGTAAAACCGCTCCGTCGCTTGCATGCGACCCACCACTTCAACAACTGAACATCTCACTCATGGCAACTGCAAAGAAGGCATCCGCAAAGACTGCAACCAAGAAGGTCGCTGCAAAGAAAGTACTGACGAAGGCGGCTGTTGAGAAGCCTGCTCCGGCTGCGACCCCTCCCCTCAAGCCCATCAAGACGATCTTCAACAAAACGTCCCTGCTGGCTCACGTTGCCCAGGCGTCTGGCCAAGAGCCCAAAGTGGTGAAAGCCGTCCTTGCAGCTCTCGAGTCCACGCTGTTGGCGTCTATCAATAAGAAAGGCGCCGGCGAATTCACGTGGCCCAGCGTCGTGAAGGTCACTGCCCTTCAGGTGCCTGCCAAGAAGGCGCGCAAAGGCATTGATCCGTTCACCAAGGTGGAGCGCATGTTTGCTGCCAAGCCAGCCTCGGTCAAAGTCAAAGCACGCTTCTTCAAGAAGGTGAAGGACGCCGCGCTTTGATGGTTCAACCTTAGGGAGTTTGGTTCCCACGCGAACAGTGCAAAGGAAGGGCCGCAATTGCGGCCCTTTTTCATGTTCAAAACGGCTCGTACAGGGCAGCATCCTGCTCGACCAACTGTCACTGCCAGGCGGTTGGTGATCCTCAGAAGCGCTACTGCTCGAGTACGGCCCTTGCTTCACGTTTGCCCATCTGCATCACCGCGAAGATGCGCTCGAGCTGTGCGGCGCGCGGGGTGACCTGGCCGCTTTCCCACTTGTAGACAGAGAGTGACGACGAGTCGACTAACTTGGCCATCTGTCCCTGGGTGATTCCAAAGGAGGCGCGCTTGGCGGCGAATGCCTCCGCGTTGAAGATGCGTTTTCGGCCAGGGCGACTTTTTGCGGTGTTCTCTTTGTTGTCCCCTGAAGGTGAGGCCGCCGGCCTGGACAGGCCCTTCGCTAGAGCTTTATGTGCGGATAGCAGCCCTTTCACCTGTCGTTTCAGTCCCGCGATCTCGGACCGGTGAGCAGTCACGGCCTTGCGCAAAGCCGTGAGTTCTCCCTTCTGCTCCTTCTTCGCGAGGCGAGACATCTCCTTCTTGAGGGATTCGGCAAAAGTAGTCATTCGAGTTCCTTCGTTTTCTATACACGTAGTATAGGTTTCGATTTGGCAGAGCACTGAACCCGAAGACTTTACACAAGCCGCTTCAAATAGATGAGGAACCTATCCGCGTCTAGTCAAGATCAAAGAATTCATTGGCCGTGGTGATGTCGGCATCGTTCTTCGTAGGGAGGTGACTGAACTTGGGGGGCAAGTCGTCGCCGGCGATCGTGAAGCTGCACGACGCCGACTGGCACTTCGCGTGTTTTTTTGTGTAGATCCCGTGTTTCCCACGCACTGTCTCGCGGAAGACCTCGAGTTCGTCACCGCACTCGGCGCAGAGCCCCACGGGATGCGATTGCGCATGCCTCGGGCAGCAACTTCCACAGCCCTTGCAGACATAGCGGCCTTCATTACATCGCTGCTTCATGTCGCGCGAATCAATGATGTGGTAGCACCCAAATCCGACGCAATGACTAATGTAGTGGCCGATGTCGAACTCTTCGCAGTCTTGACTGTTGCAGTGAAACACAGTGAGCCGATAGGCCGCAGCCATCTCCTTGACCTCGATAGCTCCCCTTACCAGTTCCTTGTATTGAGTCCGAGCGTACTTCATGTTTGGCAGCAGTAGTTCGCCGCAAGCGCGGCAGTGCAACACTGGCAAGATTTCCCGTAAACGGTTGAAGTAGCTGGCCAGCTTGATCGGAAAATCTTTGGCCTGTGGCCGTTCGCTTGCCATGTAGGTGATGCCGTAGTGATTCAACCAATCGTATATGTTGAAGTCTAGGAAGTGGTGGGCAGGGGTCGGCAGAATCTTGGGGGATGAACATATCCTGCCTCGGCACAGGAAGAGGTTTTTCTTGGGCCAATGAACTGCCTCGCAGGACAGCTTGGGGCCCATCGTCGTGCACGAAGGAAAGAGGGACTGAAATTGCGCTTTCCGATGTTCAAGTGGCAGGACCTTTGACGTCAGGGCCTCCCAAAGGCGCTGCATGAACGTGCTGTACACCACTTGATGATCATTCCCGGCGACAACAAGCCTCAGTAGGTGGTTGAGGATGAAGGTCTCGACGTTGCGGTGCAGGCGGGCCGACGCGTTGTAGATGTCGATGAAGTCAGTATTCTTCTCAAAAAGACTCTTCTTGAAACGCAGATTGTCCACAATGTCGCGGAGTATCAGGTTGGAAGGTAGACCGTCAGGCGCGACCAGACTCGCATCGAAGCTGGTTCGCAAGTAGCCCGGGAAAGTCGCAGTGCCGCGGACAATCACCGAACTCAAATAGCGGTAGATATTCTTCACCCACGCCGGCTCAAGCTGGTCGGTGGTTGTGAAGACTCCTCTCGTGAGCAGATATGTAAGGAGAGACAACGGAAGGACTGTCAGGTGATCTGAGCATTTGTCTCGTGCTACCTGAGGTTCTAAACTACCTAGGTAGGTTGCGATCTCGGCCTCGAAATGGCTCGCCACCGGGTGCGATAGGCTTTCCCATGGAGCAGCGTCAGTGATGCGTAGGCCGGCAGCGTCCATCAGAACAACGTAGTTCTTCGCTGCATCTATGCCGGTGGCCACAAGGCGGAAGATCGAGGGGGTTTGGGGTTGCTGCGACGCTTCGAGCACTTGGCGCAAGTCCGAAAATCCGCTGTTGGCTAGGCTTCGCCGCAGCTTCTCCTCTATCGCCTTGTGGAGCTCTGAGGAGGCCGGCTCGACCGCATTCAGGGGCGGCGTGCACAGTGCTGAATACAATTCCGGCGCACGCATTTCGCAGGTGTCCAGGCTTTCCGCTTGGCGGGCGCTGGACTTTCCATCTCGTTCTTCTTCCAGATACGTAACCAACTGGCCCTCCGCAGGCTGAGACTTTCCCCGCCACTCGCCCGTGTGCAAGAAAACGCTCTTGCCGCTGAGATCTTCAATGAATCCGAAGCGATTCTCCCGGCCAGTCTTGTTGTTTATGCCACCAAACCATTTGACGGTACCGTAACCGCGCAACAGCCCGGCCTGCCGAAACGCCACTTCGGATCTCATTTGATTTCTCCTGGTCATCTTGTCTACTGAGCAGTCTAAGACATCAGTACATTGGGTCGCGCGTACGACTACGTGCAGCCTCCCCGCGGACAGCAGTCAGAGGCGTCTTCAGTCGGTCTTAACCTGCTGAGCAACGGGTGGCCTGCTTGGGGAAGATGGTGCGGCGTCAGGAGTTAGCGCATGCATCGAAGATTTGCCTCGAGTTCTCCCTCACAGCTTGGCGAGCTTGACGCTCGGAGGGCAAGCTCACGCAGTCGCACGAGCGCACGCAGTAAATACACCGTCACCGCAGCGCGCGGGCGAAACCTGTGTGCGCTGGTGACGCAACTTGGATTGCACATGGCGCTGCGCCAGAAAATGAAATGCCTCCACATGGGAAGCATTTCGGAATATCGCGAGGGCCTCTTTCGAGGGAGCGGCCGCCTGAAGGCAACCTCATTCCGCCGCTTCTTTCACGAGCCTTGCGACTCGCCGTTTAGCTGGCCCATGGCCCGAAGACGTCCGGCAGCCAACGTGATCGCTTTTTATGCTGGCCCGCGCCAGCATTTCTCGAGGCCTACCAAGTACCTGATGGCTCGGTACGCATTCGCGTTTCATAGCCTCGCAAAGGCGGCAGCGGGATCATTGAGGCAGGCGGCTTGTCGCTTTCCCTGATCCGGTTTCGCGCCTGTCACGCTTCAAAATTTCGGGTGTGAGAGTGGCCAGGAAATGCCGACAAGGTTGAGTAGTTGCGCTCCTTCGTGGTGTTGCAAGGCCTCAGGAGTCGCTTTTGCCACTGCAATTTATCTAGGACCAGATGCTGTGTTATTCAGTACAAACCCGCGACTTCGCAAGCGAGCTGGCAAAATCGGATTCTGAAAAGGGCGCCTCCTTGCCACGACTGCCCAAGTGCGCCGAAAGCGGATAGACGCAGTTTTTAGGCTATGGCAGGGCAAACTATGAGTTCGGAATCACAAGGCACACAACTGGAACGCCAAGCACGCATTGCCGCACTGCTTGAAACCCTGCGCGAGGCCGAGCGAGAACTGAAGATGCTGACCTCTGAAAAGGGCGACGAGAAACATCAAGTTTTTCCGTCTGGTTCCACTAGGGGGTGGGCGGTTGGCGACCAGATTGCGCTGCTTAACGCGATGCCTGCACACATTGCGGTGCTTGATCCCGAAGGGGTAATTGTCACCGTCAATGATGCATGGCGCGACTTCGCTGAAGAAAACGGTCTGAGCGATGCAGATTACAGCGTCGGCCGAAACTACCTAGAGGCATGCGAGCCAGCCCCGGGTAGCGATGTGACTGGGGCGGGTGCTTGGGCTGTAGCTGCTGGCTTGCGGGCCGTGCTCACGGGGGAGCGGAGCAGCTTTTCCATCGAGTACTCATGCGACTCGCCGCACGAGCAACGGTGGTTCATGATGCAAGCTACACCTCTATCGACGGTCCGTCAGGCAGGCGCAGTGGTGATGCACATCAACGTCAGCGCAAGAGCGCGGGCGGAGCTAGCTATGCAGCGCAGCTCGGAACTGTTGCAGGCGGTCGTCAATGGCATTGCAGACCTCGTCTACATCAAGGACCTTGATGGTCGCTACCTGCTGTGCAATAGGGCGTTAGCTGAATTCACGGGGCGCCCTTTGGAACAGATTCTGGGCTGCGACGACCTCGCTCTGTACAACACGGATGAGGCCGGATCGCTGCGCGACCATGACCCTGTCATGTACGAAGCCCGCTCCGGTCACCCCACTGAGCTCTGGCTAACGGGAGTAAGCGGGCGGCGGCTCTTTCGCTTGACACAGACGCCGTATCGCGACGGCGATGATGGCGTGATTGGTGTCATCGGTATCTGCCGCGACATAACCGATGAATGGCACGCCGAGCAGGCGCTGCGCGACAGCAAGGCGATGCTCGACCTCGCCAGTCGGAGCGCCAAGGTCGGCGGCTGGACCTTCGACCTGACCGAGCGGCGCCTAATATGGTCTGACATGATCGCCAGTCTGAACGGCGGACCGGCAGGCCACTCGCCCACGATGGAGCAGATCCTGGCGGCGTACACCCCCGAGCACCGTACAGCCGTCCGCGACGCCCTGGAGCGCTGCATCCAGCTAGGCATTCCGTTTGACCTAGAGGCCGAGAAAGTATCAGCGACCGGACGCCGCCACTGGGTGCGCTTCATCGGAGAAGCCGCGCGCGACACAGCAGGTAGCATCGTGCGCATCCAGGGCGCGCTGCAAGATATAACCGAGCGGAAGCAGGCGGCGCTGCAGACTCAGAAGTTGGCAGATCGGCTTAGCAACACGCTTGAATGTCTTACCGACGGATTCTTCACCGTCGACAGCGACTGGCGCTTTACCTACATTAACCTGGAGGCCGAGCGGTTGTGGGGGCGCGAGCGGGACACCATGCTGGGGCATGTCCTCTGGGCGGTCTTCCCTGAGGCTGTGGGCACCGTCTTCGAAGACGCTTACCGTCGGGCCATGGATGGCGAGACGGGCATCGGGCGCGAAGCTTTTTTCGCGCCTTGGCAGCGGTGGTTCGGCGTTGACTGTCATCCAGTGGATGACGGCCTCGCTGTGTATTTTCGCGACGTTACCGAAGCTCGGGCGGTGCGTTTGCAACTGAAGTTGCTCGAGGCCAGCGTGGCGCAATTGAACGACGTCGTTGTCATTACCGAGCCGGCAGCTGAGTTGCCGCATGGCCTTCGCATCGTGTTCGTCAACGATGCCTTCGTGCGCCTGAGCGGCTACGAGCGGGATGAAGTGATAGGCCAGTCACCCGCGCTGCTAGACGGGCCTTTAACGGGTGCTGCAGAGCTGGCCCGCGTACGCTCTGCTGTTGAACGTTCCGTGCCAGTTTTCGTCGAGCTGGTGCAATACACCAAGGACGGCCGACAGCACCCGATAGAGCTCGACCTCACGCCGGTTGCCGCTGGCGGCGAAGGAGTGTCTCACTTTGTCTTCGTCATGCGCGACATTAGCGAACGGCGCCGGAGCGAAGAGGCGTTGCGCGAGCTCAATGCCGGTCTCGAAGACCGGGTGCATCAACGCACGCTTGAACTGGAGCGTGCACGTGAACTCGCGGAGCAGGCCAATCGAGCCAAGTCGGCATTCCTGGCGACGATGAGCCATGAAATTCGCACTCCGATGAACGGTGTCGTCGGCATGATCGAGGTGCTGGAGGAGAGTCCCTTGCGGCGCGACCAGCGTGACATGGTGAAAACCGTGCGAGAGTCAGCATTCGCCTTGCTGACCATCGTCGATGACGTACTCGATTTCTCCAAGATCGAGACCGGGCAGTTCATGATAGATCGTCTCCCTACAGACGTGACCGCAGTGGTTGCAGGGGTTGGTGATGTCTTGCGTAGACTGGCCGATAACCAGGGCGTTGCGCTGAGCGTGTACGCAGATCCAAGGCTGCCCTCTCGGATGCTCGGGGATGCGGGGCGGTTGCGTCAGGTGCTGATGAACCTTGTGGGCAACGCGATCAAGTTCAGCGGTGGCCAGACACAATCGGGGTTAGTGTCTTTGCGGGCGGAACGCCTCGTCGATGGAGCTGGCAAGGACACACTGGTGCTCCAGGTGACCGACAACGGTGTCGGCATGGACGCCAACACGTTGAACCGTCTGTTCTTACCTTTCACACAGGCTGATGCCAGTACGACGCGGCGCTTCGGAGGCACGGGCCTGGGGCTGAGCATCTCGCACCGCCTCGTGGCATTGATGGGCGGCGAGATCACGGTGACGAGTACTGTCGACCAGGGCTCGACCTTCACGGTGCGCCTGCCTGTGGAGGAATCGACCGACGTAACTTGCGTTGCGCAGTCGCTGTCCGGGCTGCCTTGCCTGATGTTGGGTGCAGCCGACGTGGTCGCCGACCTGGCTGACTACCTCAACTACGAAGGCTGTGCAGTGCAACGCGCGGCGACGTTGGGCGAGGCCTTGGCATGGTTGCAAGCTGCCGCCCCGGGTCGTTGTGTCGTCGTGGTCGCAGGCCCGGCGGAGGGCATCGAGGAGGTTCTTGCGGCCTGCCGTGCTGTCGCGCGGGAGCGCACCGAACTGGTGTTGGCCTTCGTCGTAGTGCAGGCCGGCCGGCGACGCCGGCCCCATCGGCAGCAATCTGACCAGGTGGACGTGGACGGCGACGGCCTGGACTGTGCGACATTCCTGCGCGCTGTGGAATTCGCTGCCGGGCTGGGGGAAAACGTGGACGTTCCTGGTGCGGTCGAGACACGTAAGGCGGTGTCGGCGTCTGCCCTGGGCACCGATGCGGGCCCACTGATCCTTGTCGCGGAAGACAACAAGGTCAACCAGCAAGTGCTCACAAAGCAACTCGCGCTGCTTGGCTACCGCGCCGAGATGGTCAACAACGGCCTGGAGGCCCTGGCCAGCTGGCGCCGCGGGGGCCATGCTTTGCTGTTGACCGACCTGCACATGCCTGCCATGGACGGCTACATGCTGGCGGCAGCCGTGCGTGCTGAAGAAGAGGTGGGATCGCGCCTGCCCATCATTGCTCTGACCGCCAACGCCTTGCGCGGCGAGGAGCAGCGCTGCCGCGAGGCCGGCATGGACACCTATCTGACGAAACCCGTGCGTCTGGCGCAACTGAAGTCCGCAATCGCTTCTTGGCTGCAGGCGGTGCCGACCCGGCCAAGCGTGGCCGTGGTTGAACCATTGTCATCCACTGCACCGAGTCCGGTCGACCTCGATATGCTCGTCGATCTCCTCGGAGAGGACCCAAATGTGATACAGGACGTTCTGATGGCGTTTCGCACTGGCACGGTGGACTCAGCCCGGGCCATGGAAAATGCCCATGCCGGGGGTGCGCTCCAGGCGATGTCCGATGCCGCTCACAAGCTGAAATCAGCTGCGCGTGCCATCGGTGCGGTGCGCCTTGGCCAAATCTGCGCCGACATTGAAGAAGCCGCCGCCAGCAAGACACCCGCTGCCACGCTTGAATCTCTGGTAGAAGTCTTTGAGGCCGAGTTGAACGCGGTTCACCATTTTCTCGATAGACGTATAGAACAGTGATGAATGACCACGGCACACGACAGGGGCATCGGGCCGACGAACAGAAGCGCCAGCACAACGGCCGGGTGCTGCTGGCCGAAGACGATGCCATCAACCAGAAAGTCATTGGTCACCAACTGAGCACTCTGGGCGTGTCGGTGGACATGGCTAGCGACGGACTCGAGGCGTTGGCCCTCTGGCGCGCTGGGCAGGCCACTCAGCGGTATGTCTTGCTACTCACCGACCTGCGCATGCCGGGCATGGATGGCTACACCTTGGCTTCCACTATCCGCAGCGAGGAACTGGCCGGTGCGCGTATCCCGATCGTGGCGTTGTCGGGAAGCGCTCTGCGCGGCGACATCGACCGCTATCGCTTTGCCGGTATGGACGACTTCCTGACCAAACCGGTACGGACCGAACAGCTGGGCGACATGATCGAGCGCTGGTTTCCGTCCGACGAGGCATCAGCCACCGCGCCGAGTGATCCAAAGGACCTGGAGAATCCGCTTAGCAGGGACGTCGAGTTGGACTATGTATATGACGATCTGGCGCTTGAACAATTGGCGGGTGATGACGCCACACTGCGGGCTGACTTTCGCAACATGTTCGTGACCTCCGCCTACAGCTCCATGGAAGACATGCGCCGCGCGGCCAACCGCGGCGACTGTGCGTCCCTAGCTGAATTGACGCGCCGTCTCCAGTCGTCCGCGCAAACCATCGGCGCCGTGTCGCTGGCTGCCTGCTGTGACGGTCTTTTAGGCGACCTGGCCTGCGGAAGAGCCGAGGTGCACCATCGCGTGGCGCTCATCGAAAAAGCACTTGGCCATGCGACTACCCGGCTGTCGGGTCGTTCGTTTTGAAGCTCCCTGTCGGGTGTTAGAGGTGCGCCGCGCATATGAGCGAAGGGGCTCCAGTCGAATATCGGTAAACGCGTCTCAACCGCCTAGTTCCCAATGAGGGCAAAAAAAAGCTCGCGAGGCGCGAGCTGAACCTGTGTCTTTGCAACACAAGGAGGGGAGGATGGCTGGTGACCGCTAAGCGACCAGCCGAGGCAATGGTAGCTCAAAAATGATAAATGCCATATTCTTTGACAAAATTGCCATATTCATACGATCGAATATCACTTTCGTGCCGTGCGCGGTTAGCTAACACCGGATACTGCGTAGCGCCAGGGGCGCGGTGATTCTTTTGCGTCGTGCGACTTGGGAGATGCGGTAGGCCAGCGCCGTAAGCTCCAGTCCTGTATTGACGTCGATGGAGGGGCTCCAGCCAAAGTCGCGAGCGTTTGGCCATGGGATCTGAGTGGAGAGGCCACGTAGCGCGCGAGGATCGGATTCAAATTCAACTTGTCCCCGGAACCCTAATGCAGTTGAAAGAGCCTGCGCGAGATGCTCACCGTTGATGCGCGCACTCGAGTTCACAAAGATGTGGGAACCTTCTGCCCCGAGGCCTGAGAGATACTTGGGAAGCGCAAGCTCCTTCAGAAAGATCACCGCATCGGCGACATCGTCGCTATACATCAGGTCAAAGAGCTCCGATTTGGCTATGGACAGGCTTGCTCGCCCGCTTGCTGTCTCCATCGCTCGCTCGAAGGCATGAAGTGGTTCTGCAATGATGCGGTTTGAGGGGTCACCCGGACTGTGCAACCAGTCTTTGGAAGCAGGCCAACCCGGTCCATAGGATTCACATACCTGCACGGCACGATAGTCGACGCCTTGGGTCGCACCGTAGGCTATGGTCAACTCTTGGCACAGCAACATGCCGTCGAGCAAAGAAGATCGGGTATCAACGTCATTCTCGACCTGGAGTGCGCCGAGTCTGTTGCCACCGGCCTCACCCAACTCCGCATGGGTGGCGACATTGATGAGCCTTTTGATGCCTGAGCGGAAGGCCGCTTCGACAATATGAGCGGTGCCGACTGGCTCTTGTGCGATGCCCTCACTACGTGGGGCGGCGTATGTCCCAGGTGCTGATGCGGCAAGAAGATCGCTCATCGCCCAGAGATAGACTTGGTCTGGCCTCTCCTTGGCGAAGAATGCTCGAATGGACGAGTAGTTCTGCCAACAGACTTGCCCAGGCGGACAGGACACAATGTGGGTGCTGCGGTGTCCCAGTTGCGTCAGACGTCGAACGATTGCGGAGCCGACTACCGATTGATGATTCGCGACGAATATGCGATCAGTCTTGTAGGTCATCTCATCTTCCGCCTGGGGGTGCTTAGCCTGAAGGTGCCTTGAACCGTTCACACGGTTGTTGGAGGTCGGTGGACTGCCCCTGGTCCGGTAGACAAACCCCGCCTATCCTTTGAGCATAGGAGGAAGTGCGATGAGCACCCAAAGGTTTTCACCAGAATTCAAGGAAGAGGCAGTCAAACAGGTCGTCGAACGCGGTTACACCGTGCCCGATGTGGCCGCCCGTTTAGGCGTGTCAGCACACAGTCTGTACAAGTGGGTCAAGGCCGTTGCGCCAGACAAGTCCGAGCAGCAATCCAAGGAGTTGCTGGAGGCCAAGAGCGAAATTCTTCGGCTGCGTGCCCAGATGCGCCGCATTGAAGAGGAGCGCGACCTACTAAAAAAAGCCGCGCGGTACTTTGCCAGGGAGCCCGAGTGAAGTACCGCTTCATGATCGAACATCGTCATGAATTTGCCCTGAGCCTGATGTGCAGGGTGCTGCAGGTGGCGCGCGCAGGCTTCTATGCATGGCTGCAATGCCCGCAGTCCGAGCGGGCCAAAGACGACGCTCGGCTGCTTGAAATGATTCGAAATTCATACGCAGCAAGTCACGGCGTCTATGGTGCTCGGCGGGTGTTTGCAGATCTTCGCGAGGCGGGTGAAACCTGCGGCCTGCATCGTGTGGAGCGCCTCATGCAGCGCCACAAGATCAAGGCTGTGCGTGGCTACAAGAAGCCTCGATCGATTGCAGGAAGACCCTCCCTCATTGCGCCAAACCACCTGCAACGCGAATTCACGGTGGACGCGCCCAACAAGGTCTGGGTCACCGACATCACCTACATCCGGACCTGGCAAGGCTGGCTGTATCTGGCGGTGGTCTTGGACCTCTACGCCCGCAAGGTAGTGGGCTGGTCCATGAAGCCCTCGTTGAGCAGAGAGCTCGCGTTGGACGCTGTGCTGATGGCCGTGTGGCGTCGAAAGCCCCAACAGCGGGTCATTGTGCACAGCGACCAGGGCAGCCAGTACGGAAGTGACGACTTCAAGCGGTTTTGTTCAGCCCACGACCTCGAGCCGAGCATGAGCAGACGGGGGAACTGCTGGGACAATGCCGTTGCCGAGTCCTTCTTCAGCAGCCTGAAGAAAGAGCGCATCCAGAAGCGCATTTACAAGACCAGGGACCTGGCACGCTCCGATGTCTTCGACTACATCGAAGCGTTCTACAACCGAACCCGCCGCCACAGCCACCTGGGCGGCGTCAGTCCCGAAGCGTTTGAACGCGCTTCGGCTTGAGGCGACGGTTTGTCTACTAGACCGGGGGCAGTCCACGGAGCCGTTGGCAATCGCCCTCACAGGGTGTGTTCGGTCGCCGGTCCTCAAGGGGGTGTGAGAGATGAGGGGGCGCACATGCGCCCCCTCAACGGCTCCATCACTGGAAGCGATAGGTCCGAATGGCTTGCTCCACGGAGTCGTCCGGCGTACCGCCACCGTTGACGTTCTCTTTGCGGAAGACCTTGATCTCTTTCACAAGCCAGTTCGACACTTGCGTGGCTGAGCTGCTGCCCAGGAAGAGGAGCGCTCCGCTGTATGGAAGACCACATCGAGCCGACGCGGTCCCGTCAAGTGCATTGCTTGTTGCGCAGGTCTCGTCCGTCACGTCGCGGTACATGCCCGCGTCGCCCGTCGCACCGTCAACAATGCAGGCCTCTGGGTACGACTCGAAGTCAAACTCTTCAAGCCTTCCCGCGTGGTTATTCGGATTGAAGTCCGGTTGGCTCTTGCCGAGAATGGCGGTCCCTGCCGAAGGGCGCCATCCTGGCGTGGCCGGAGTGACGGTCATCACCCTAAGCTCTTCGCTGGAGAGGTGAGGTGCGGGCTGGATGAAGTGGTAGTAGGGGTCAAAGCTCAAAATCCGGCGACGCTCGCGCAGTTGATTCAGCGTCGCATCGCTAGGGATAGGGTCTGCGCTGCACTGCGGGTCGATCGTCAGATTGATGGCTACATACGGTGAAACTGGTTGAGACGTGACGCCTGCTTCATCGCCCTGAAGCTCGACGGTCATCGAGTGGAAGTCGCGCAACTTCATGCCGTTCAAGCCTGCCAACTGAAGAACAGCTTTGTTTCCGGCTCCGCCGCCGACGAACCCGCCAACCGTGTTCGAACCTGCCTCAAGAGACATCTTCAAGAGACCCTCTTCGATGCTCAAAGACGCCTTGTTGATTTGAGGCATGGTGCCCACGGCTGCAGCACTCAGGATTGCGGTGTTGGGCAATGGTGGAACGTCTTCTGGATCCGCCTCAGAAATCACTTCGATGAGGTCATCAAGTGTTTTTCCGTCGTCGGCCAGCGACAGCGCAATGTGCTCAAGCAAATCGTCGTAGCTATCGCCCTTGGTCGCCTGGAATTGTCCCGTGAATACGGCAAGGTCGCTGGCAGGGAAACCTTGGGCAACCAAGATGGTGATCACTTCTGACTGAGCTACCTCTAGGAAAGAAGCCAGTTCCAAAAGGGCAAGGCCGTCGACGTCATCCAGTGATGAAGATGCCTGCTTCGCAGCGCGGGCCAGGACAAGTTCTGTCAGAGGCGTGATATTCACATGTCCGGTCGACTGCGCGATTGAACGCAGCGTCACACCAGGGTGCGACGTGCTATTCGAGAGCGTTGCCAAGCACGGGTACTGTGGATTGCTGAGTTCAAGTGTCCACCGGCCTTCGCTATCCGTCGTCGTTTGACCGGTAACGTCGTTTGCGCAGCGCAAGATGACCTGTGCACCGGCAACGGGTGCCCCTACAGCTGCGAGGCCGCTCACTTTGTCGCCGGCAGGGGAAGGCGGGGTCTCTGCAAAACCACCACTTCCGCTACCGCCGCAACCTGCTACTACCAGCGCTGTCGCAGCTCCTGCGAGTAGTTTTGTCAATTTTGAATACTGAAAACTCACCTTGAACTCCTTTGAAGGTGTATGTGGAAGGCCACGTTGAAGGCCAAACGCATCGCCCGTGCTCCTCTGTCGCTGGGGACAACAGGGGGCTTTGGGGTGACTTGGGAGGGCAGAGCCTCCGCCTTAGCAGTTCTGGCTTGTGGGACGAGTTGACCCACCAAGCTGCAATCCACCCCTGCCCTCATCCTGTCCGCTCGAGTGGCGACAAAGAAGATCGTGGTCGATGTCTCGGTTATACACTGACAATACCATATTGAATGTGAAAAATATCATTAAAAGTACAATAGCATTTTGAAGTGCGTTTAACTACAGCAAGGATGCTGGACCTGCTTAAGAGGGATTGGCGTCAAGGCACCCAGAGCCGTGCGCCCGCCCACCATGCACATTGCAGCCGCGCCCTTGCAGATGGGGGCCGGGGTGACTTATCTGCCGGCACAGCACTCGACCGCTGACTCCATCGCCACCTGCCTGGACCTGTACAGCCGCAGGATCGTGAGCTGGAAGGTGCGCGATACGGTTGACATCCTCCCCGCCCTAAAGGGCGGGGATTCACACTGCTGGACGGTCATGCCCGACCCCGCACAGGCCTGAAGGCCCGTGCTCATTCACGACGGCTTCAACGGCTCGCCTCCCCCCGTTGAACTCAAAGCCACACGCTCAGCGTGTGGCTTTTTTTACGCGCAGGCCCGTAAAATCTCATTTCTATCATTTGAATATCGTTTTTATCATTAAAACCGCTAGTATTCGAATTGAGCTCAATGTGACGGCTACCCGAGATGAAAACATCTCCAGCCAAGCCCAGACGCCATTTGTTCCAGTTTCAAGCCGTGGCCCGCCCCGACCCAACGCCGTCAGGGCCTTCCCAACCCAGGATTCATTTCTTCATGAAAACCCAACTATTTCCTGCTCCTTCGCGCCTCGCAGCCCTGCGGTGCGCTGCCTGCCGAAATGGCCTGCTGGCTGTCGTGCTCGCTGTCATCGCCGTCCCTTTCGCGCTGGCCAACGGCCCGGGGGAAAACGCCGCCTGGCAGTTCCAGAGCAGTGCCGACAAGGTCAACCAGGCCGTGATCCAAGACATGATCCAGAAGCGGAACATGGGTTACTACACGGCGCCGGTCTACACGACCAACATCGCTCGGCAGATCAACTGCAACCAGACCGCCAGCGCCGTGGGCAATGAGAGCAGCCAGGGCGCCGCCGCCCTGTCGCCCTCCAACAGCGGCGCCACCTCAGACGCTACCGGAAACGCCAACAACAACTCGGGTGGTGCCGCGGGCGGCACCTCGAACAGCGACCAGGGCAACAGCGGCAGCGTCGGCTCCAATGTCAACGGCAACACCACGACCGAAGTGAGGGGTTCCGCCGACCAGGCGCTGAACAACCAGCAAGGCAACAGCGGAACCCAAAGCGCCAGCCTGGCCGGCAGCACCGGTTGCTCGTTCGGCGTACTGAACTGAGCGGCGGACACAGACATGATCACCAAACCGAATTCTTTTGCTGCTGCCCTCGCCACGCCCGGACTGCGGCTGGTGCTGGCCGCCTCGGCCGCCGCGCTGCTCGCCGGTTGCGCCACCCCGTCCATGCAGCGCATGGCACCCGGTGAGATGCCGACCGTCCTCGGGCCTTCCGTGCGCGACAACATCACGCCGATGGAGCCCTTGATGGCCTGCTTTGCCGACCGTGTGGCGGCCACCGGACGCACGCCCGTGGTGGTGGCTGTCGGCGATGTCAAGGACTACACCGGCAAATACAACATTAACGAGGGCAACGCCATCACTCAGGGCGGCGCGCTCATGGTGTATTCGGCGCTCGGCAAGCTCAGCGGCGCAGTGCGCATCGCCGAACGCTTCGATCCCATGATTGCGGAGCGCGAGCTGGGCTACGCCGACCGCCGACAACTCGGCGACGGCCGCAACCATGTGCTCGCGGGTGCCAATGGCGGTGCCGGCCAGAACGTGCCCTGGATGCCGTATTTCGGCGGCACCATCAACAAGTCCGACTACTTCATCGTCGGCGGCATCACCGAGCTGAACTACAACATCAACTCGGGCGGCGGTGAAATCGGCGTCGACCAGGTCTCGGTCAAGGCCCGCACCTTCAGCCAGTCGGTGGGTGTAGATCTGCGCATCGTCGACACCAAGACCCTGATGGTCGTGCGCACCATCAGCCTGACCAAGCAGTTCACCGGCTACGAAGTGGGCCTCAATGTGTTCCGCTTCTTCAACAGCAACCTGTTCGACATCGACTTTGGCGCGAAGGGCCAGGAGCCAGTGCAGCTCGGCGTGCGCGCGGCGCTCGAAGAGGGCGTGGTGCGTCTGGTTGGTGCGGTCACCCAGGTCGACCACGCGCCCTGCCTGCCGTTGCTGCCCGGCGCGGGAAAAAGCATCCAGACCACGCCAGCCGCCATGCTGCGCAAGGTGGAGAACCCCCTGGTCGATGTGACCGGTGAGCCGGTGCAAACCGGCCAGCGGGGCACGGCGGTCAATGCGTCGAGCCAGACCGGCGCGGCGCCCACCGGCAGCGTCGTGCAGCTGCCGTTCGAATTCGGGGCGACGCAACTGGGCGGGTCGACGATGGCGCTCGTGGACCAGATCGCGGCGGCTGCCAAGCAAGGCTCCGTCGACGTGATGCTGGTGGCGCGCGACAGCGAGAACTGGGATGCCGGCAAGCGCGACGACCTGATCAACCAACGCGTTGCCGCATTCACATCTGCACTTGCCAACCGGGGCGTTGCGCCGGCTGCTGTCAATGTGATCTGGCGGCCCGATGCGGCCGACAGTTCCATCCACCGGGACGGTCCCGGCCTTCAGGAGATCGCCAAGCTGCGCATCGGCGGCTGACCTGGATTTCGCGCGTTTTCCGTTTTTTCGTTCGTTGTTTTAAGTCATTTATCGCCGTCACTGGCACCTATAGCCTGAGGAGTTTTTATGAAAAACAGTCAATACCGCAACCGCAACCACATCGGCCGCAAGCCGGCCCTCAGCAGCATCGGCGTGGCCGTTGTTGCCACCCTGATCGCCAGCGGCGCCCACGCCGCCGACACCAGCTTCGTCTTTGACGGTATCACCGCGGTCGCCAATGGTCACCAGACCCAAAACCTGCTGTTGAACAACTCCGGTTTGATCAATGCCACGCTGCAGAACGGCCAGGGCAACATCGGCGCCAATGGCGCCCAGACCGCCAATTCGACCTTCCTCACGGGCAACGCCATGGGCGCCAGCGCCGTTGGCAACCTTGCCGAGCCTGTCGACACGTCGATCGACCTTTCCCTGATCAGCGACACCGCCGGTGGCAATACGGGCCTCGCTTCGCTGCTGTACTCGACCAATACGGGTGTCGTGAGCAGCCTGGTGGATGACAACGGCCTGTCCATCGTCCTGACCGGCTTTGAAAGTGGCAGTGCGGTCAACAAGGACAACACCATTTCCGCCAGCACCGTCGTCAACCAGGGCACCTCTTCCATTGCTGGTGCCGTGCCGGTCGGCTACACCTCCGTCACCCCGGGCTCCACGAGTGTGAGCTCGACCTTTGGCCCGATGGAATCCACATCGGCGGGCAGCATCGTCGTGACCACGGCGCAGCAAACCAGTGGAGTGACCTCCAGCGCAAGCGCTGCTGACAATGCCGTCGCACTGACCTTGAGCGCAGACCTCCTGGCCGACGCCCTCGAAGCCGGCGCAGCGGTCACCGGCAACAAGATCGTCGCCAGCATGAAGGGCAACAGCAGCGCCAATACCATCGACATTCAGGCGGTCGAAGGTGCTCCCACCTTCACCGGCTCGGCCGTGGTCAGCAACACCCAGCTCGGCACGAACGCCTCCGCAGCGGCCAACAACATCAACGGCAGCGTCCAAGCCACCGTGACAGGCTTTGAGGGCACCAGCGCATTGGGCGGCTCGCTGGCCGTGTCGGGCAACAGCATCAGCAGCGCCGCTATGGGCAACGAAGCGTTGGGCAGCGGCACGTCGCCGGTGGGCAACCGCATCCTGCTGGCCGACGGCCTGTCGTTTGCGGGTCCTAGCGGCAGCATCGTGCCCTCTGGCGCCACCCTCAACGGCTATGCAGACGGCACGGCGGTCAATGCCGACCTGGTGATCTCCAACCTGCAGACCAATACCAGCCTGTTGGGGTCGGACGTGGACGCCGTCACCAGCAATGGTGTTGTGGCCGCCGCGGTGGAAACCCTGGTGAACGGTGCGGTCGCCCTGTCGACCAACAGCATCGGCTCCAGCGCCACCGGCAACGCCGCCCGCAGCGCCCTGAGCAGCGGCGCCAATGCCGCGTCCTTCTCCGGTAGCACGGCGCTGGCCAACCAGCAAGACAACACCAACGTGTCTGTCACGGCCAGCAACCTCGGCTCCAGTATCGAAGCCACGGCAGGCGCCGTGCAGAACAGCAGCGTCGCGGTGGCCGACAACAAGAGCAGCGCCAGCGCGCGCGGCAACGAGGTGGGCCAGAGCCTGTCGCTCAATGCCACCACGCTTGCGCTGGGTGAGACGGTCAGCCTCAGCAGCCTCGACGAGCTGTTGGAAGCCACCGGCGCTGCCACGGTCAGCAACCGCCAGGTCAACACCGGCGCACCTGTGACCTCCCTGAACGCCGGATCGTTGATCGGCCAAAGCGCCGTGGCCGTCACCGGCACGACGCTGTCGGTCACCGGCAACATCCAGGACGCCGTGGCACTGTCCAACAACGCTTCGAACAAGCTCACGCTCACTGGCACCACGGTGGGCAGCGGCGCTGGCATCCTGAACCAGCAACGGGTTGATCCAGAAGACGACCTTCCCAATTCCGCTGTCTCCGCTTCGCTCGTTGGCGCCCGCGCTTTCATCGAAGGCGGTGGCGTGTCGGGCAGCACGCTGGCCGTGACCGACAACCTGCAGGAAGCCATTGGTTATGGGAACCTGGGCAACAATGCCATGGTGGTTTCGGGCACCACGGTGGCTGCACCTGGCACTCTGGGCGTGGCATCCACCGTCAGCATCGACAACAACGCGGTGAAAGCGCTGGACGGCCAAGTTGTAGCCGCTTACGGCTTGCTCAATGACCAGTCGGTGCTTTCTGATGTGAGTTCTCATGCCACCAGCAACGATGCGTCGGCCCACATCGCGGTGAGCGGTTCCCTGGACAACAGTACCGCGCTCAACGATGCCAACACCCTGTCCACCGAGGCCTACGGCAACTATGGTCAGAGTGGCCTGTCGCTCAACGCCACCAACGTGACCAGTGGCGACTTCTCCAGCGTGGCCAACCTGACCAGTCTGCAAGCGGTCGACGCCGCCATCACGGCCCAGTCCGTCACAGGGGCGGTCGCACTGACCACCGTGAACGGCAACGTCGGCTCCGTCGACACCGCCTCCAGCGTGTCGGCTTCGGGCAACCGGATCGACGCACAGGCCACCGGCAGCCGCGTGAACAACACAATGGGCGTGAGCGCGACCAACATCGCAACAGCGGCTGAAGGGCCGCTCGGGACCACCACGGACGGCGAACTGACCACCACTGCGTCGTTCAGCCTGCAGAACGTGCAGACCGGCCAAGGCAGCGTGACCGCCACCTTGCGGGACGCAGACAATGCTTCGCTGGCGTCCGACGTGCGCGTCGGCATCGTCGGCGACGTGATGCGCTCCAGTGTGGTCGCTGACGGCAATACCGCCAGGGCCGCCGCCACCAGCAACAACGCCTCCAACGCGCTCGCCATCAATGCCTCCGGCCAACTGGCCAGCAGCAGTGCGCAACAGAACGTGCAGATGACTACCGCAGGCGTGAATGCGCTCGTCGGACAGGCGGGTCTTGCCGCTTCGGCTGGCGGTCCATTCGACTTCGTCATCACGGGCAGTGGTCTTGGTCACCAAGATCTGGGCGACGGTGCGGGTCAGCTTACAGCTGGCACGCTGACCGTTGACACGACAGCGCTGAGTGCTGCGGAACGCGCTTATTTGCTGGGAGATGGCTGGACTTCCGCTGGTGCAGATTCGGTCGAAAAGAGCGCAGTTGGCTACGCCATGTCTGGTCAGGAATACCTTGACTTCATGAATGGTGGCACGTTGCCCGGGTCAGGAGTCGCATCGCCCATCGACGGCACGCCCCATCTCGGCGGCGTGAACATGGCTGTCGGCGGCATGGTCACCGAGTCCGCGCTGTCCGTCAGCGGCAACACCACCTACGGTCTGGCCCGCGGCAACGTGGCGTCCAACCGCACGGAAGTCAAGGGCAACGCAATCGCTTCCGGCAGCAGCAGCACCGTGGCGAGCGCTGGTGCATCCTTCACGGGTGAGGGACTGGAGACGGTGGCCGACCACTCGCTGGCCAACCTGCAGCAGGCCGCCGGAGCCGCCATTGAAAGCAACGTCTACGGCAGCTTCTTCATCGACGCCCAGCCGGGCGCGGCCATCAGCGGTTCCTCGTTGAGTGTGTCGGGCAACACACAGATGGCTGAGGCCAGGGCCAACACCGGGACCAGCAGCCTGGTGTTGGACGGCACGGGCGTGACGGCGGTGTCTGCGCTGCAATCCGCACAGATGAGCTCCTCGGCGGTCAGCGCGGCGTCCAGCCTCAACCTGTTCGCCCCGGGCGCGGTCACCGACACCAGCGTGCTGCTGTCCAACAACAGCAACATCGCACTGGCCGTGATGAACGACGCCACGAACACCGTGACCGTCAAGGGCAGCCAGGTCGGAACCGGCCAGGCCGCAGACATCAGCGTCGGCGGGACCTTCGACGACACACTGACGGCCGAACACGTGCTGGCCAACCAGCAGGCAGCCAGCAGCGCGGTCACCAGCACTGCCACCACCACGCTGAATAACCAGGAAGCAATGGTCAGCGAGACCGGCAGCGCGGTTCGCAGCACGCTGTCCATCCTGGGCAACACCACGGCTGCCGAAGCGACCGCCAACCAGGCGCTCAATTCGGCGTCGGTCACCGGCACGGCCAGCCAGGCGGCCAGCGTGGCGTTGCGCAACATGCAGGACAGCAGTGCCAATGTGACGGCTAGCGCCACCAGCGCCGCCCGTGTATCGCTGGCACCGCTGGCATCGAGCGCGCTCAACAACAGCAGTGTGGCGCTGGACGGCAACAGCACGACGGCACTGGCCCGCGGCAACAGCGCGAGCAACGTGCTGAACTCGCTGGCCGGCGCCAACTATGGTCCGGCAACGGGTGGTTTGGTCAACGCGGGTGATGCTCTCACGGGCTTCGCCGTCAACGCCAACGCCGGCATCCTGAACAGCCAGCACAACACCGGCGCGGTTTCGGCATCTAGCACGGCGGTGAGCTACCAGGTCGCCCTGAACGCGGGTGGTTCTACTGCCAGCAACATGGCCGTGACGGGCAACCAGGTGGCAGCGCAAGCCTACGGCAACAGCGCGGTCAACCAGTTGACGCTCAACGCGCTGAACACCGGCACCCCAACCTCGGCGGTGGCCAACTACCAGCGCAACAGCGGCGCGATCACCGCCACGGTCACCAGCGTGAACTTCGGTGCCGGCATTTCCGGCGCGATGTCGGGCAGCACGGTGAACGTGAGCGGCAACCAGATATCGGCCTCAGCCGTCGGCAACTCGGTGGCCTCTTCGATCATGGCCGCGCCTCGCTGAGCAACCCCCTGGCCCAGGCAGGCTTCCCGCCCGCCTGGGTTTTCGGCCCGTACTTCTTTTTGCCGTGCGGGTCTTTTTTCAGAGCAGTTAGTGGTGTGCAGGCTGCTGCGAAAAAAGAACGGTTCCGTCGAAAGGGTCAAAGAAACTCATGAGCGCATTCCGCACGGCAGGCTGGTCCGACAAGGACAGAGCGGCTTATCTCCATTTCTCGAAGCCCCTGGCCGCCGCGCGCCGCCTGGCGCTGGGCGCTGCGATCCTCGCGCTGGTGTGTGGCCGGTCTATCGCGGCCGACCTCCCCGTGCTCGACCCGGCCGCGCGCCTGCAGGACGAGCTGCGCCGCGCCGACAACGCTGCGCCGCAGCTGCCGGCGGCGCCCCGCGCCACGCCAGCGGCGCCCCCGCCCGTGCCCGAGGCGCCGACCCTCGCGAGCACCGTGTTGCTCAACGAGGTGCTGTTCTCGCCCAGCGAGCTGCTCGGCGACGACGAGCTGCGCGCCCTGGCCCAGCCTTATCTTGGGCGCGACGTGTCCAGCCAGGACCTCAACGCGTTTCTGCGTGCTATCCAGACGCTGTACCTGAGCAAGGGCGTGACGACCGCAGTGCCGGTGCTGCCGCAGCAGGATCTGCGCAGCGGCACCCTGCGGGTGCTTCTGGTCGAAGGCCGGCTCGGCGCGGTCAAGGTCGAGGGTGCGTCCGGCATTGACCCGGCCTGGGTCGGGCAATGGTTCGACCTGGCCGCCGGCTCCGTGATCAGGCCCGAGGAACTCGAGCGCCGGCTCGGCGTGTTCAACGTAGCCAGCGACTTTGCGGCCCAGGCCGCATATGTGCCCGGCGCCGAGTTCGGCCGCAGCGATCTGCTGGTCCACGTGCCGGAGCGCTCGAAGGAGCAGCTCTGGGGCCTGGTGGATATGCCCGACACCGGCTCGTCCGCGCGCTCCAGCGTGATCGCCGGCTTGCGCCTGCTCCCGCTCGGTCTTCGGGGCGGCCGCTTCGATGTCATGGCCATTGCCGGCTCGAACGCCGCCACGCTCAGTCTGTCCGGCAGCCTGCCGCTGGGCCACCAGGGCTGGCGGCTCGGTGCCAGCGCCTCGGGCTCGCGCTCGCGCACCAGCTTCGCGTCCTCGGTGCCCGGCGTGCCCGACCTGGTCATCCACGGGGCGTCCAGCTCGGTGGCGGTGGAGGTCGGTCGCCATGTGCCCGTCAGCGCGCGCCAGTTGCTGCTGCTCTCCGGCTCCGCCACGCAGATCAAGTCCCGCTCGACCATCAGCGGCTTCGAGCTCAGCGACCGCACCGTCGACAAACTGACGCTGACGGCATCGACCGACTGGCCGGCTCGCGAGCCCGGCGAGGTTTCGCCCGCGTCGCTGCGCGCCTCGGTCACCACGGCGCGCGGGCCGGTGAACTCCTACAGCTTTGCCGAAGTGGCAGGCATGTTCGCGCAACGGCTCGGGGCTTCGGGACCCTTGTTCCGCATCAACGGCCAGGCGCGGCTGACCGCGCACGACACGCCGGACGTGATCGACGCCTGGCTGGCCGGCGGCAGCAACTCGGTGCGCGGCTTCGACAGCGGCACCGCGATGGGCGAGCGCGGCTATGCCGTGCAGATGGCGCTCTACCAGCCCGTCACCGTCCCAGGCCTGGAGGCAACCGAACTGTATGTGTTTGCCGACCACGCCCGTGTCTACAGCAAAGGCTGGTCGCGCCGCATCGCCTCGGCCGGTGCGGGCGTGCAGTTTCAGGTGAACCGACACCTCGCGGTCGACGCCACCCTGGCCCAACAGACCGCCGGTTTCCAGGGCGACCGTACGCGTCTGTCGCTGCGCGCGAGCGCGAGCTGGTAGCCGCCCGACGCGTTTGCCATAAGCCCCTTCATCACCTTTTCACCGTCGAAATGACCTTCTCATGAAAAAAGCCAAAAGCGCATCTGTTCCCGCGTTCACCACCGCGCCGGGGGCGGCGGCCGCATCCCAGTTCACCATCCTTCACCGCGAGGCCCACCGCCATCAGCGCTTGAAGCGCGACCAGCGCGACATGCGCTGGGTCGGCAGCCAGATCACCGTGGCGCTCGCCGCAGCAGAGATGCCGGCAGCGGCGGTCGAATTCCCGTGCGTCATGACGCGTGTGGCCGGCGGTGGCGGCAAGCTGCTGGCCATCACCGGTCTGGAGAACGGGCGCAATCTGTACGTGGACGAAACCACGGGACGCTGGACGGGCAACTACCTGCCAGCGGTCCTGCGCACCTGGCCGTTTCGGCTACTGAACGAATACGACGACGAAGACGCCCGGCCGGTGGCCGTGCACCAGCCCGCGCTGAGCCTGAGCGAAGGCGAGGCGCTGTTTGACGACCAGGGCAAGGAAATGCCCTGGCTGCAGGCGGTGCTGCAGGAGTTGGTCGCGCTGGACGCTGCGGCCTCTACCACCTCGGACACCGTGGCCGCGCTGGATGCCGCCGGGCTGTTGCACGAGCGCACGCTGCAAGTCGTCTTGCCCGGCGGACGCCAGATGGAGTTGACCGGATTCCTCAGCGTCGACGAGAGCAAGCTGAATGCGCTGGACGCAGCTCAGGCAGGCGAACTGCACGGTCAGGGCGCGCTGGCGCTGGCCTACCTGCACCTGCTGTCGCTGCGGCGGTTCCGCCCGCTGATGGAGCGCGCGGCGCAGCAGGAGCCTTCTGCGCCGGGGACTGCGGTTGCACCGGTCGAGCCCGAGCCGTCGACGGCCTGACACGTCTTTCCCCCTTTTTCACTTTGCCACGCTGTCGCTCGCTCGACGGTTACCAGGACCACCGCCATGAAACTCTCCGCACTGACGATCCGTACCCGCGCCCGGATGGCCCGCCTTGCCCGTCGACGCCTGCTGGTGCGGGTACGACCCATGGCACTGGCCGCAGCGGTCGCGCTGGGCGCGACCGGGCCGATGGTGCATGCGCAAACCATCATCACGCCTCTGACCGGCGCGGGGCAGACGGCGACCGTGGTCAGCACGCAGGGCGCGCAGACGGTGGTCTCCACCCAAAGCCTGCGGGACGGGAACGCGTTCAGCACCTACTCGGCGTTCCAGGTTGGACAGGGCAACACCGTCACGATGGCGGTGCCTCAGGGCGCGAACTGGTGGGTCAACATCGTGCGCGATTCGCGGGTGACCGTGAACGGCCTGCTGGAGAGTCGGCTGACCAACGGCAGCATCGGCGGCAACATCATGTTCATCGACAGCCACGGCTTCGCGGTCGGACCAACGGGCCAGGTCAATGTTGGCCGGCTGTCGTTTGCCGCGCCGTCCACCGCCTTTGTCGATGGCCTGCTGGCCGGTGGCGGCGTGTTGTCCGGCGCCACCGTCAACGGTCTGCTGGCCGGTGAATTCGAACGCTCGGCCACCGGCGCGGTGGATATCCAGGGTCGAATCACGGCGTTGGATGGCGTGAGCCTGATGGGGGGTGCCGGCGGCGGCGTGGGCCCCGCGGTGAGCATCACGGGGCAGGTGATGGTGCAGGGGCGCGCTGCCGGCTCGGCGGTGAACCTGGGCGATCTGAAATCGCTGGCGCCGCTACAGGACCTCGATGGTGTCATTGACATCACGACGCCGGGCTCCATTCGGCTCGATGGCGTGCTGATCTCCGACAGTTCCCTGTGGCGCCGTGCTGGAGCGGTGCGCGTGGTCGCGGGCAACGACATCGGCGTGGGCGCGAACGCGCGCGTATCGGCCTCGGGCGCAGCAGGCTCCGGCGAGGCCGGCGGCCAGGTGACGCTGTTCGCCCAGCGCGACATCGCCAACGAACAAGGTGCCGAGCTGCGCGCGCGGGGCGATGGCGCTGGCGCGGGTGGCGCCATCGAGTATTCGGGCTTGCGCGATCTGACTTTGAGCAGCATGAAGTTCAACGCGGGCAGCGATGCGGGGCAGGCGGGCCTGGTGTTTGTCGATCCCGCACATGCAACGGTCGAGGGTGAAAACCTGACCGGGGGCGCCGATTTCGAGTATGCGGGCGACGACACACTGACGGTCAAGACGGGCGCCGTCATCAACACGCGCGACGTGGGCACCGGTGACGCCACCGATCCCGGGGTGGCGTCGGTCGGCGACAGTGGCGACATCCGTCTGGCAGCACCTCACATCACAGTGGAGGCGGGCAGCCTGCTGGACGCCTCGGTGGTCAACGAGTACGGCAGCAACTACAGCGCCGGCGACATCACGCTGACCGCCCACAACACCAGCAACGGGCAGACCCTCGTCGGCCTGGCCGATGCCGATGCGTCGATCGATGTGGCCGGGTTGCTCCTGGGCCGCAACATCACGCTCGAAGCCTCGGTCAATTCGTCTGCGGTGTTCGGCGGCGATGCGGGAGCGGTGCAGCAAGCTCTGGTCGATCTGACCCTGGGCAAAGCCGGGCTGGACCTGCCGCTGTCCTTGAGCATGGCCTACGTCGAAGCCAAGGGCGATGCCACCGTGACGGTCCGGGACACGGCGGTACTGGACGCGACCGACGACATTTCCATCATCGCGCTGGCCGAGCGCGAGGCCGGCGCCGAGCTGCAGACCGGTGGCACCTCCAGCGTGAACCTCAGCGCGGGCTTTGCACGCGTCACCGGCACCACGCTGGTCGACATCCAGTCGGGTGCGGAGTTGAGCGCAGGTGGCGACATCGAGCTGGTCGCGGCGTCGAAGACAACGATCGAGATGAACAGCGCGGCGGCGGGCGAAACCGACGAGGAGTCCGGTGAGGCCAATGTGGCTTCCGTGGTGTTCGCGGGTTCCCAGTCCGACGTGACGACGGCCGTCAAGGTCGGCGCGGGCGCGATGCTCTTCAGCGGTGCCGACACCCATGTGCAGGCCTTTCATGCCGGCAGCTACGAAACCGCGGCCGAAGTCACCGTGTACGGCGATGGCGCGGCCGGTGTGGTCGGGGCCTTGTCCCTCCACAAAACCGACACCTCGGTGGCGGTCGACGGCACCGTCAACGCGGGTGGCGACGTGCGGGTGCTGGCCCTGAACGCCACGGCGAAGGACGTCATTTCGGCCAGCTCGGCCATTGCACCGGAGGAAGAGCCCGAGTCGCCGCTGCCCGCTTCGCTCGAATACACCGAAGAGGACGCGGTCGAGGATGCCAAGCAGACGCTGCTTGAAGGCTTCATGGCCATGGCCGAAGAGGTGGCCGCGGGGTCCGACGAAGCGTCCGGCGGGGAGTCGAGCTCGCCGGCCCTGCGCATGGCCGGCGTGATGACCTGGTCCGAGTCCGCGCACACCACGCGGGCCACCGTGGGCGACGGTGCCCACATCACGGCGGGGGGCGATGCCGTCGTCGACGCCCAGACCCTGGTCGGTCAGCTGCAGAGCGTGACCGAGGCGGCGGCCGAATCGGAGGCGCAGGGCGTGGCGCTCAGCGTCGCCTTCAACTACGCGGACCACGCCTTCACCACGCAGGCGCGGGTGGGTGCCAACGCGCAGATCATGGCCGGTCATGTGGCGGTCAACGCCGCCACCGATATCCCCGAGTTCTATTCGGCCGGGCTGGACCTGGACTGGAGCAACGCCTTCAGCGCTTATGAGAATCTGATGGGTGGAACCGACCCGTTGTACGACGGCTTCAACACGCGCGTGGGTGCGAGTGCCGCTTCTGATGCTTCGCTGGCCCTGGCGGGCGCGGTCAGCCTGTCGTACCTGAAGAACGACACGCGCGCCTGGGTCGACACCGGCGCGCAGATCACCACCACCGTGGCCGATGCGGCCCCCTGGAGCTACAGCGTCCACGACATCGGCGTGGAACCCGACGAAGCCATCGACCTCACGCGCAGCTTCGATGCTTCCACCGTGGTGCGCGCGAGCAACCTGGTGCAGACGCTGCACCTGGCTGGTGGCGACGGCTCGACCGCGGGTGGCGATGGCGGCGCAGTGGGCGGCACCTTCTCGATGGTCTCCCGGGACAACACGGCCATTGCCGGCATTGCCGACGCGGCCGTGGTCAACACGCGCCAGCTCGATGTGGCGGCGCACACAACCGACTGGCTGCTGACCCTGTCGCCGACCTCGGGCGACGGCGAAGGCGTGGCCGCCAACGGCATGGTGTCGTACAACAAACTCCACGAGACCACACTGGCGTCGATCAGCCGCGAGGCGTATGTCAACGCACAGTCCGTCAATGTGAACGCTGACCTGTCGCTGGGCGTGCTCGCGGTCACGGGCGCCGTGACCAAGAGCGAGAACTCCGGCGTGGGCATCGGTGTTGCCATGAACGAAGTCACCGGCAACACCAAGGCCTACATCGGCGACAACGACACCGACGGTGGCGGGGCTGACACCGCCGAGGGCACCGCCGGTTCCATCCAGACCGGGCAACTCGACGTGGGCGCGCGCAGCGATGGCCTGATCGTGGCGGTGGGCGTGGCCGGCGCCATGGCCGGGGGCAGCAGCACCTCGGGCATGGGCGACAAGGCCAGCAGTGGTGGTGGCGGCGGTGGCGCGCAGTCCGGTCTGGACGGCTCCGGCACGGCCGCCCTGAGCGGCGTCGGGGATTCACTCGCTGCCGAGGGCGCAGCCGGTGAAGGTGAGGGCGGGGGTGAAGGGGAAGAGGAAGGCGAGGGCGAAAGCAAGCCGCCGGCCTTCTCCATCGCCGGTGCTGGCGCCATCGTCACCAACTTCAGTGACGTCGACACCTCGGCCCTGATCGACCGCGCCGTTGTGCTGGGCCAGGATGGCGGCACCACCGGCGTGGGCGTTCGGGCCTTGTCCGATCTGACGCAGGTCAGCGTGGCCGGCGGCGGCGCACTGGCCATGGCCAACAACTCTTCGACCACCTTCAGCGCGGCTATTGCCGGCGCGGTGGCGATCCAGGACTCGGACGACGACACCACGGCGCGTATTGTCGACACCACCGTGAGCGGCCTGGCCGACCGGGCAAGCAGCCTGACGGTCGAGGCGCTCAAGAGCGGCGAGCGCACCGCCGTGGCCACCGGCATTTCACTCAACCTGTCCCAGGGCAGTACCACCAGCGTGTCTGTCGCCGGCTCGGCGTCCATCACCCATGTCAGTGACGACACCGCCGCCAGCATTGAGGGCTCAACCCTCACCGGCGCTGTGGTCACCCCCGCCAACCTCGACGCACGGGTCGTGGCTTACGACCGCAGCCGAATCGGCGCTGGCGGCGGCGCGCTGTCCTTTAGCACGGGCAAGGGCTCGGCTGGCATCGGCGCAACGATTTCGCTGGTCGATCTGCAAGGCAGCACTTCGGCCAAGGTCATTGGCGGCGCTATCACCCAGGTGCACGACCTGACCGTGGCCGCCCTGTCATCGCAAAAAGTGGTGGGTATCGGCGCGGTGGCCGGCGTACAAACCGCCTCGGATTCAAAAGGCCAGCTCATGGGCGCCTTCGTGTTCAATGAGATCAACAACACGGTGTCTGCAGGCATCACTGGCGGCGCGCAGGTCAACCTGTCGGGCGACCTTGACCTGCAGGCCGGCGGCGCACCGTCGGACGACAGCCTGGACGCCATGATGGGCGAGGTTCGCACGTCTTATGTGACCGATTACGAGATGGAGAGCAGCGGCAACGGCTACACCGACGACTTCAAGTCGGCCGTGGGCGGCGAGAGCATTGTCGGCGTCGCCGGCACCCTCAGCGTCACGCTGGGCGACAACGCCAACAGCGTCGGCCTGTCATACGTTCAGAACAACATCCAGACCAGCTACCGCGCCGAGCTCGAGGGCACCGTGACGGCGGCAGGACATGTGCGTGTTGACGCGGTGAGCGATGCCGACATCATCGGCATCTCGGCCGGCCTGGGCGCCACCAAAGGCAAGTTCTCGGGCATGGGCTCAGCATCGGTCAACCTGATCGGCCAGCAGACGCAAGCCCGGGTGAGCGGTGGCAACGTCGACGCGGCCACCCTGGGGGTCGAATCCGGCACCACCGGCAACCTCTTCAGCCTCGCCGGCAACCTGAGTTTTGCGGTCGGCAGCGGCAGCGGATCGGCAGCCGGTGCTGCGGTGGCCTACAACCAGACCGGCACCAGAACCTTCAGCGACGCGGACGACGCGGTGAGCACACGCGCTGCGGGCAACGAAGCCTCGGTCAGCAACACCGTAGTGAACGTGGGTTCCGGCGACGTCGAGGTGCGGGCGAACAACACCAGCGACACCATGGCCGCAGCTGCCTCGGGCGTTGCCAGCGACGGCAACCTGGCCTTTGGCGGTGCGTTCACCTGGAACGAGATCGGCGACGTGACCGATGCGCGCATCAGCGGTGCGACTGTGACCGCTGCCAATGTGGATGTGCAGGCCGGCGAAGACACTGGTGCGAGCAGCGCGCGCATTCGCTCGCTGGCGGGCGGCCTGACCGCGTCGAACGGCTATTCGGCGGCGCTGGCGTTCGGTTTCAACACCATCGAATCGAGCCGCTCGGCGCAGATCCTGTCCTCCACCATCACCGCGTCCGACGCCGTGTCGGTGCGGGCCGATGCGCAAGGCAGCATCGAGACGCTGTCGGCCACGCTGGCGGCGTCCGGCACCAGCTACGCCATGGCCGGGTCGTCCAGCGTCAACTGGCTCAACGGCAGCACCACGGCCCTGGTCGATGGCGTGACCCTGCAAGGCACGGCGTCTTCGCTGACGGTGCATGCGGCGCAGTCCGGCAACATCGACGCGCTGGCCGGTACGCTATCGGGCAGCGCGGCGGGCGCAATTGGCGGCGCGGTGGCCGTCAACCTGATGGGCGACGGCTCGGACGACTTCGGTGTCCATGCCGGTCTGACCAACACCACGCTTGCCGCCCCGGTCTCGGTCCGGGTGGAGGCCGCGCTCGGCGGAGACATCGACAGCGTGGCGGTGGCGGGCAGCGGCTCGGGCACCAACGCCATCAACGGCAGCGTGACGCGCAACGTGATCGCGGGCGAGGTCTCGGCGCTGGTGTCCCACGTCACACAGACCGCCACGGGCGGCACGCTGGACGTGCTGGCCGACCAGACCGCCAGCATCGCTTCGCTGGCCGGCGTGGTCAACGGCGCGGGCACGAACGCGGTCGGCGGCGCGATCGCCGTGAACGACATCGCCAGCACCGTGACGGCGCAACTCGACAGTTCGAATCTGCGCACCAGCGGTGCGGTGACGGTCGAGGCCGGCATGGCCGGCACCATCGAGTCCATCGCCGCGGCGGGCAGCGGTGCCGGCACGGTGGCGGTTAACGGATCAAACACGACCAACAGCCTGACCTCGACCGTCAAGGCCAGTGTGACGGACTTGACCCAGCACCTGGCGTCCAGTGCATTCGATGTGCTGGCCAAAGACCAGTCGACCATCCGGTCGCTGGCCGGCACGGTGTCCGGCGGCGGCAATGCCGCTGTGGGCGCTGCGCTCGCGCTCAACTTCCTGGGCCGCACGGCGGCCGATGAGGCGGCAAGCAAGCTGGTGCTTGCCGAGGTCAGCGACAGCGACCTCCAGGTCACGGGCGCGGTGAACGTGCTGGCACGCTCGGATTCGACCATCCAGTCGATGGGCGTCGCGGCGGGCGGCGGTGGCACCTTCGCGGTGACCGGCTCCAACACCACCAACATCCTGGAAGACACGATCAGCGCGAACTGGTTGGGCAGTAGCCTGGTCGGCGCGAACACCGGGTCGCTGAAGATTCAGGCGCAAGACGCCACCAGCATCGAGTCGCTGGCGGGCAACTTTGCCGGGGGCGGCACGGCTGCAGTGGGCGCTGCCTCTGCGGTCAACCGTGTGGCCACCGAGGTCAGCGCCGCGCTCTCGGGCACGGGTGCCGGTCATGTGCGCACGGGCGACGTGGAAGTCGGTGCGCAGAACGATGCCGAGATCGACACGGTGGCCGTGGGCATGAGCGCCTCCGGCACGGTGGGCGTCCAAGGCTCGGTCGCCGTCAGCATGCTCAGCGCCAACACCTCGGCCCTGATCGACGGCGGAGCCCAGGTGGAAGCCTGGGACAGCGTGGCCGTCACGGCCGACAGCAGTGTCCGCATCAAGGCCCTGGCCGGTGCCGGTGCATTGGGCGCGGCGGGCGTCGGCGTGGCCGGTGGCGTGCTGGTCAACATGATCACCAGCCACACCACTGCCGGCATCGACGGCGCCGACACGGCCGTCAGTGGCCTGGCCAACGCGGACGGTGTGCGCGCAAACACGGCTGCGCTTGCTTCCGCCCCGGACCTGATGAACATCACGGCCGTCACCGACGCGGCCTTGTCACGCCCCGTATTTGCCACGGACATGCGGCGCGGCGTTGCCGTTCAGGCGACCTCCATCGAGCAGATCGCGGCGCTCACGACGGTGGCCAGCGGCGGCACGGTGGGTGTCGGCGCTGCCGTGAACGTGGACAGCATCGAGGGCAGCACCCGCGCCTATGTGGACGGTGCCAGCATCAACGCGCTGGCCGGTGGCGCGCAAGCCCAGGACGTCACGGTGCTGGCTGCTGACCATGCGCTGATCGCCAGCACCGTCGCCACAGTGGCCGGTGGGGAGGCCACGGGTGTGGCCGGTGCGGTCGGCACCGAGACCGTGACGCGCAGCAGCCATGCCGAGGTGCTGGATGGCGCCACGGTCCAGGCCGTGAACGACGCCAGCGTGCAGGCGGTGTCGACCGCGACCGTGGCGCAGATCTCCGCCGGTGCCGCCGGCGGTGGCACGACCGGTGTGGCCGGCAGCGGCAATGTGGTGCTGCTGGCCGGTGACACGCGGGCGTGGGTGGACGGCTCCAGCATCGCCGCGCGGGACGTGAGCGTGCTGGCCGAAGGCGCTAACCGCACCAACCAGATCGCCGGTTCGATCGGTGGCGGCGGTGTGACCGGCGCGGGCTTGAGCTTCACCGTCAACGTCTCGGGCTCGAATGTCCGCGCGCTGGTCGATGACAGTCTTTTGCAGGCCGATGGCGACGTGAAGATCCATGCCACCAACGTGACCGAAGAGCTGGCGGTGGCCGCCACCGTGGGCGGTGGCGGCATTGCCGGCGTGGCCATCGGCGCGGCAGTGACGGTGCTCGAAGGCAACACCGAAGCCGCCTTGAGCGGCAACTCCAGCGTGGAGCGGCGCACCCGGGCCACCGGGACCGTGGCTTTCGCGGGCGGTGCGGACGTGACGCTGCAGCTCGACTCGACCGATGGCGTCGTCACGGCCGATGAACAAGGTACAGCTCGGTTCGTGCTCACGCGAGAGATCAGCACGGAGCTTGAGGATGGAACCTTTGAAGTGGCGCAGGAGCCTGCGTCGCTGGGCGAGGGGGCGGTGGTCAAGGTCTTCGACGGCACCCGGGAAGTCACCGCGACGCTCAACGCCGACGGCAGCTACTCGGCAGACCTGTCGACGCTGGGCGACGGTCAGTTGACCGCGATCGTCTACACCGACGTGAGCGACGGTGCGCCGGTCGTTGGTTCTCCATCGAGCCGAGCGCTGTTCACCAAGGCTGCGGGCGTCGATTCGCTGTCCGTGGCGGCACTTGAAACCGTGGACATCAACCACAACGCCGGCGGCATCGGTGCCGGTGGCGTGGCGGGCGTGGGGTCTGCCGCCAACGTGGTGATCGGGCGCAGCCAGGTGGCGGCTCGTGCATCCGGATCGGCCATCACCGTGGGTGGCAACCTGGCGGTGACGGCCTTGCGGGAAGCCGAGGTCGACATGATCACGGCCACCGCGGGCGGCGGCGGAAACACCGGCATCAGCGGCGCCGTCGGTGTGCTGCTGTTCGGCAGCGCGCCCGACAGCAACGCCACGGCCGAACTGAACGGCGGCAGCGGCAGCACGATCGGCCGTGTGTCCGCCGGTACCGAGTCGAACAAGGTGCAGGGCACCGGTTCTTCGCTGAGCCAGGCCGAGGCCGATGCGCTCAACGCCAGTGCGGGCTACAACACCGCGGGCGCTTTCGGTGGTGCCGCTGGCCAGCATTCGACCTCGGCCGACCTGAGCGCAGACAGCGTCCAGGCCGGTGCGGTGACGGTCAGCAGCCTGGACCGCACCTCGGTGGAAAACAACGCGGGTGCCGTCGCCGGCGGCACTGCCGCCGGCGTGAGCGCCGGTGTGGCCGTCACCATTCTGGGCGGTGCCAACAGCGCCAGCGTGAGTGCCAGCCAGTTGACCAGCCAGGACGGCATCGCTATCGCTTCGGGCACCCGCACCCCGGTGCAAGGTTCGCCAGCCATCACGAGCCGCGCCATCGCCGGTTCGGGCGGCTTCGTCGGCGTGGGCGCGGCGGTCTCGGTCGCCAGCAACCGGACCGCCAACTCGGCCACGCTGTCGGGCCAGGTCAATGCGGGTGGCACCGTGAGCGTGACCTCGCTCGACCAGGCATCCATGCTGAGCGAGGCCTTCGGCGCCTCGGTCGGCGTTGCGAGCGTGGGCGTGGTCGTCGCCACGGCCGAGCAGACTGGCAGTGTCGCCACGCAGGTGGGTGGCAGCATCAATGGTGACGGGATTGCCATCACGGCGGGGCGCGAAGGCGGCGTGTCGGCGCTTGCGGTGGGAGGCGTGGCCGGCGTGTTTGCCGGCAGCGGTGCCGGCGCGACCGCCAGCGACAGCGGCACGGTGCGTGTCACGCTGGCCAGCGGTGCCGCGCTCGACGCGGGGCAGGGCGCGTTGGCCATTTCGGCCCGTTCCAATCCGCATGCCGAAGCCGATGCCGTGGGTGTGGCCGTGGCCGGCGGCGCTGCGGTGGGCATTTCGGTCGCCGAAGCCCACGTCGATTCGGACGTGTCGGTCACCAGCCTGGGCGCGTTGACGCTCAAGGGCGACACGGTGAACGTCTCGTCGGTGCTGGGATCGGGCGACTCGTCCGTCACCAGCCAGGCCTCGGCCGGCGCGGGCGCGCTGCTGCTCGGTGCCACGGGCGCCTCGGCCACCGCGACCAACACAGGCCTCTCCAGAGTGGAACTCGCGCAGGGCGCGGTGCTCGTCACCACCGGGGACGCCGGCATCACGGCGACCGATTCGATGCGCATCGAATCCAGTGCGGTCGGCATCGGCGCCGGCTTCGTGGGCCTGGGCATGGCCTTCTCCAGTGCCGTCAGCGACACCTTGGTCGCCGTCGATGCGGCGGGCATCCGGGGCGTGGTGGGTGGCAGCCTGCAAGTCAAGGCCAGCGGCAGCGAGTCCATCGACAGCGACGCCGTGGCCGGTTCGGGTGGTGTGGTAGCAGGCGCGGGAGCCGAGGCCTCGGTCAACCACGACCAGTCCGTCGTGGCCGACCTCGGCGTCACGGCCGGCAGCGCGCTCCTGGTCGGTGGCATGACCACCGTAGAAGCCAGCCGCCAGGTGCGCTACGACAGCACGACGACAGCCGTGAACGCGGCGGCCGTGGGCGCTTCCGGAGCAGTCACGCGGGCCACGCTCGATGGCTCGGCGACGGCCCGATTGCTCGACGGCTCGACGCTGGACAGCGGCAGCCTGCGTGTGCTTGCCACCAACGACCTGGCCCGCACCAACCTCACGGGCCAGAGCGCCGTGGGTGGCGGCGGCGGTGTGTTCAGCGGCGCCGGCGCCGACGTGGTCACCCAACTCAACGGCAATGCCACGGCAAGCATCGGCAGCAACGCCAGCATCCTGCTGGAAGACCTGCTGGAGCTTCGCGCGTACAACGAAGTGCGCGGCTCATCGCGCGCTCAGATGGACGTTGGCGGCGCAGTGCCGATTGCGCTGGTTAACACGCGCATCAGCACCAACGCCAACGCCGATGCCACCATCGGGCAGAACACCGATATCAACGTGTACGGCGAAGCGGCGGTCAACGCGCTGTCATACATCGACATCGAGGCCAACTCGGTGTCCAAGACCTATGGTCTCGCGGCGGCGGCGCAGGGCAATGCCTACGCCACGGCCAACGTCAACAACCGGGTCACCCTTGGCACCGGCAGCGAACTGCGCAGCACCGAAGACCTCAGCCTGCTGGCCGGGCAGGACCGCAATTTCAACCGCAACAAACATTTCGTCACGGCCCGCGCCGACCTGTTCAACCACTCTGCGATTCCGGTGTCGATCAACCCCGATGCGGACGCCACCCTCAACCTGAATAACGCGGTGACGGTCAACGCCGACGCGGTCCGCTCCGGCGGCACCATCAAGCTGGGTGGCGTCGAAGGCACCCTGGTGGTCGAAGGCAAGGGCAAGGTCAGTGACTGGACCCGCGAGCTGGGCGAGCTGATGGGCATCAGCAGCGACTATGGCAGCTCAAACAAAAACCTGAGTAACACCGCCGTCCTCAACGGCGAGTTCGAAGCCGGCTTTGGCAACAAGCAGCGGCTGGTGATCGGCCTCAATGGCCAGATTCTGGAGAGCGAAGGCGACGTTCGCTACACCATCACCAACGAAGACCTGTCGGCTTCGGCCGGCGCCTACATCGACCGGCTGTACGCGCAGCTGGCGCGCTACGGCGATGTGCCCGAGGTAAGGGCCTTTGTCGAAGCCGAACTGGCCTTCTATTTCGCCACGCTGCTCAACGAAGGGCTGGCCGAAGAGATGACAATGGAAGATGGCAGCAAGGTCATCGTGGCCTCCAGTGGCGTTGCCGCCAACTTCCTGAACATACTAGACCTGCGCGCGGGCAGCGGCAACATCGAACTGTTCGGCGACAACGTGACCGGCTCTGCGTCGCTCATGGCGCGCGCCGACTCCGAGATCTACATCGACAACCAGAGCCCGCTGAACCTGCGGGTGTACGACATGGTGGTCGACGCCAACGGCGGCTTTGCCAAGTACAACGGCACCTACCTGATGAGCGCCGCCGACATTGGCGCGCTCAATACCACGGCCAAAACCACGGGACTCAGCGTGGACAGCATCGACACGCGCGGCGGTGGTGCGTCGCAGGAACTACCGAAGCTGACGATCAAGAACACATACATGCCCGGAGCGGCGTGGAACCCCGACATCGCCGTGATCGCCAGCGCGGCCGACGGCACCTGGGCCGACCTGCGCGAGGATCAGATGCGCGCGCCCGAGATGCGCGTCAACGGGTGGCTCTACAACAAGCTGGGAACAATCGACCTGATCAACACGGCTGGCAGCATCTCGGTCTATGCCGAGAACCCGGGCTACACGCCGCGCCTGGACGGCAAAGAAATCCAGGTGTCGGCGGGCAAGAACTTTGTGCTGTCCTCGCCCACCATCAGCCAGTCGGTCGGCGGCTCGCCGGAGTCGCTGTATGCGGTGCATTACAACGACGACCAGGAACAGATTCTGGACAACCTGGGCGTGACAGCCTGCGGCTCGGCTCGGCCAGGAACCTCCGAGACCACCTACAACGCCAACTGCGTGGTCAATGGGGCCGGCGGGGTGTACGCCAGTGGTGGCATCTTCATCGGTGCCCGCTACCTGAACATCAACGGCACGGTGCAGTCCGGCCAGGCCGACTACAACGTGGTGCTGAGCGACAGCACGGTGGGCAGCAAGATCACCGCCTGGGCCAACGAGTGGAAGAACAAGGGCGGGCTCTACCTCTCGCAAGGAAAATCGTCTCTGGTCCAGTTGACGGGTGCGCTGCCGACCGACAGCGAGGCCGAAGTCAACAAGCAATTTGCCAACGGCACGATCTCGGCCAGCCAGCGCACCACGATGCTGCAGGCCATGGCGACGCGGCGGCTGCAACCCATCGTCTATTTCGATGCACAGACCAACCGGCTGCAGGTCGCGGCCACCAACGTCCAGGGTGGTCTGGTCGAACTCGTCGGCTCGATCATCAACACCGGTGGTGGCGTGGTGCGCGCGCTCGACGGTTATGCGCGCATCAACATCGACAACCAGACCGGCTACGGGCTGGATTTGATGGGACTTGACACTGGCGGCGACGCTGGCGTCATCCGCATCACCGACATGAGCAAACCGGTGGCCAACAGCAACGGGGCTTTTGAGGTCACCACCTACCAGCGCGACGCCGACGGCGTCTTCCGCGCCACCGTGACGGCTGGGCGGGGTGTGGGTGCCGCGATCCTCTCTACCACCGGTTCCTCGTCGGCCAGCCTGGCTGACGGCGTCAAAGCTCGCTTCACCTACAACCCGGCGGAAAATAGCACCTACTCGTGGTCAGCGGGCTACGACTATTCGACGGAAAAACGCTACTACCTGAAAACCTCGTCCTGGCTCGGCTTCATCCCCGGCGGTACGACCAACTGGGACAGCGTCGACACCTACGTCAAGACGGCCAATGCCCTGGCCGAAGATGTCTACGTGAGCACCATCACGCCCGTGGGCGGCGGATCGTTCTCCATCCAGTCCAACCGGTTCATCACCGACGTCGAAAAGGAAATCTACTACCGCTCCTGGAAGAAGTGTGGCTTCCTGTGCATCAAGAAGACCTACTACGTGGACCGGCGCACCGAGGTCGGCATGAAGGACGTCTTCACGCAGCGCGTCAAGGCCGATCACCCAATCAACATCGAGTTGGTGGGTTATGACAGCGGCGTGCTCAACGTCAGCAGCGTGGGTGACATCCGTCTGGGTGGCAACATCACCAACGACAGCGGCACGGTGTCACTGACCTCGACCCAGGGGTCCATCAGCCAGCTCAACAACGGCGCGGTGGTGGAGGGTGTGGACCTGAACTTCCGGGCAAAGACCGGGATTGGGGGAGAGGCCGCACCGGTCAACCTGATCACGGGGGCTGGGTCGTTCACGGCCGTCTCCGACACGGGTCCGATCAGCTTCAAGGGCATGAGCGGCGCGCTTCGCATCAACCAGGTGTCGACCCAGGGCGATGTCTGGCTCGATGGCGATGGCAGCATCGTCGGGCTCGATCCCAGTAAGGTCCATGTCATCGGCAACCGCATCTTCCTGTCGGCGCCGCGCGGCGGCATCGGTGAATTCAATGTCGACGGCAGCGTCAAGTCCACGCTGAACATCCAGACCTTGGACGCGCCCAACGGCGGCCTTACGGCGCAGGCTCGCAACGGCATTGCGATCAAGCAGGGCACCGGCAACCTGTGGGTCAACCAGGTCGTCAGTGGTGGCGACGTGTACCTCGAGACGGCCGGGGACCTGATCGACAACAACCGCAACGAGTCGCGCGACGAGCGCACCGAAGCCCAGTTGCTGGCGCTGTGGGACCAGGCCGCGCTGCAGGGCAGCTCGGCCGAGGACAGCCGGCAGTTGACGATGACCACGACCCGGTCGCAGTTCCGCCGCTACTGGAGCCTGCGCGATGTGCGCAACGTGGTTACGGACGGCAACGGCAACGTGACCAGCTACGACGCCGATGCCATCGACCCGTCGACCTACGTCTTCCGCTTCGGCACCGAAGAGCGTGAGCAATACCTCAACGGCGGCCTCAGCGAAACGCAGATCGAGGCGATCGAGGCGGCGCGCACGACGGAGATGAAGGCGCTGCACGCGCAGTTCGGCGACACCGACTACCAGACCGACAACGACCGCATCATCACGGCCATCAACGTCGCCAACGCGGCGAACGGAAAATCGGAGGTCGGTGCGCTGGCGGAATGGACCGACGCGGAGCTCTACAGCCCGTTGCCCAGCGCGGTGTTCAGCAAGAGCAGCACCGACACGCAGACCCGCATCGAAGAGCCCAACGTGGTCGGCAACCGCGTGGTGTTGCGCTCCGGCGGACAGATCGGCAACGACGACGGGCAGGTGGTGATTTCGCTCAAGCGTGAAGACCGCATTGCCCAGGGTCTGGCGCCTGAGCTGACGGCCGACGAGCGCCTGGCCATCATGTCAGCCGAGAGCGACGACATGGTCCTGGACCGGGACAACTGGACGCTCACGGTGGTCAAAAAGGACACCTTCAACGTGCTGTCGAACCGCCTGAACGTGGAGTCCAACGGCTTCGTCTACCTGGGCGCCGATACCACCGACACCTACACCAACGGCGGTACCGCCAATGTCGAGTTGATCAAGGCACCCGGTGAGGTTCGCATCAAGGTGACGGACTCCATCCTGAGCGTCGCCAACGCCGGCGTCTCGGTTATCCAAGCCCAGAAGGCCGTGCTGGAAGCGGCCCAGGGCAGCATCGGCTCGGCCGCCAAACCGCTGCAGATCACCCTGGCCAACAATGCCACGGGCACACTGGTGGCGCGGGCCAACGACGGCATCTGGATCCATGAAATCGGCGACATGCGGGCCGCCGACATCTACACGCCGGGCAGCGCGACGCTGTCAGCCACGGGTGCCATTCACGATGCCCGTGCCGTGACTAACTACCCGGCCGCTGGCGACCGCGCCGTTCGCTCGATCGAGGCCAACGAACTCACGCTGACCGCGCAGGGGGGAGCTGTCGGCGAAAGCGGCAATCCGTTGGTGGTCAAGGTCGGCTCGGGCGGTGTCAATGCCACGTCCGCGCTCGGCTATTCGGTCTTCCTGCAGGGCGCAGCCGGTTCTGGCCTGACCGTCAATGCGGTCAACTCCGGCCTCGACTTCTTTGCGACGGCGACGGGCGATCTGCACAACGTCGGCTCGGTCAAGGCGCGTGGCAGCATCTTTGCCGAAATTGACGGCGACGTCACTGGCTTGATGTATACCGCGGGCGGCCAGATCGTGATCGGGGCGGGCGGCAGCATCAGCGGCAGCAACGCAACGGCCAACACGGGCAGCATCCGCCTGACCGCCGGCGACGACATCGACCTGGCCAGCGCGTTGTCCAACCAGGACGTGACCGTGACGGCGGGCGGCTCGATGAGCCTGACCTCCGCAACAGCCGGTCGCGCACTGAACCTGACCGCGCTGGGCGGCGGCGTGCAAGGTGTGTCCTGGCGGGCTGCCAACGGCATTGACGTAGCGGCAACGGGCAACATCGGTGCCACCAGCGTGCTCGCCAACACCGGAGCCGTCACGATGTCCAGTGGGGCGGATCTGTCGGTGGACTTCACCACCGCGCTGGGCAACGTGGCGCTGAATGCCGCGCGCAACGTCAGCCTGACCAATGCCACCAGCAGCAACGGGCTGCTGTCCGTGAGCGCCGGCCAGGCGGCATCTCTGCTGGCTGGATCGGCCAGGGGAGCGGTGACTGTCACGGCGGGAACCGGTCTGCAAGCTTCCATGCTGACCAGTGCCACGTCTTCCGTCGACGCCACCACCGCTGCGGGCAACCTGGACATCCAGAAGGTCTCCGCCGCCGAGGATGTCACCCTGACCGCCACCACGGGCGACCTGAGCGCGGGCGCGGTGAGCACTACGCGTGGCGATCTCGCACTCATGGCAGCCGGCAGCATGGCGGTGGCGTCGGCAACCCTGCCAGGCAACATCACCGCGCTGGCAGGCGGCAATGCCGATTTCGGCAAGCTGACCTCGACCGCAGGGCGGGTTGAGCTGGCATCCACCGGCGTGTCTCTCAGTGCCGGTGCGGTCATCGCCAAAACCATGTTCGGCGCGCAGGCGCTGCAGGGTGCGATGACGGTGGGCTCCTTCAATGCCGCCACCGCCAGCTTGCAGGCGGGCACCAGCCTCACCGTTGCGGGCACTGCTGCGACCAGCGGGACCATGGACCTGCGCAGCAACGGGGATGCGCTTCTGGGCAACCTGACCTCGACCGCCGGCAGCATCACGGCAGAAGCCGCAGGCGCGGTGACAGCCAATGCGCTCAGGGCGCAGAACGCGCTGGCCGTGTCGGCCGGCACCGGGCTGAGCGCCGGCACGCTGACCAGCGTGCTATCCAGCGTGGATGTGTCCACGGACAGTGGCTCCATGCTGATCAACAGCGTCGTCGCCAAGACCGCGTTCAACGCTACCAGCGGCGATTCGCTGACCGTCAAAGCTTTCAACGCGGCCACGGCCAGCTTGCAGGCGGGCACCGGCGGCCTGACCGTGGCCGGGACCGGCGCGACCACCGGGGCCATGGACCTGCGCAGCGAGGGCGATGCCGTCCTGGCCACCCTGAGCTCGACAACCGGCAGCATCACCGCAGAAGCCGCCGGCACAGTGACGGCCAACACCCTCAAGGCGCAAACCGCGCTGGACCTGTCGGCCGGCACCGGGCTCACCGCTGGTTCACTGACCAGCGTGCTGTCCAGCGTGGATGTGTCCACGGACAGTGGTTCCATGCTGATCAACGGCGCCATCGCCAAAACAGCGTTCAATGCCTCCAGCGGCGATTCGCTGACCGTCAAGGCTTTCAACGCGGCCACGGCCAGCTTGCAGGCGGGCACCAGCCTGACCGTTGCCGGCACCGGCGCGACCACCGGGGCCATGGACCTGCGCAGCGAGGGAGACGCGCTCTTTGCCACTCTGACCTCGACCGCCGGCAGCATCACGGCAGAAGCCGCAGGCACGATGACGGCCAACACCCTCAAGGCGCACACCGCGCTGGACTTGACGGCCGGCACCGGGCTGACAGCCGGTTCGCTGACCAGCACCACCTCAAGCGTCGATGTGGAATCAATCGCTGGTTCAGTCACCGTCAATGGTGCCACCGCCAAGACTTCGTTCAGCGCCCGCAGCGACGATGCGCTGACCATTCGAAGCTTCAACGTGACGGCCGGCAATGCCGTGCTGCAATCGGGCGGAGCCACGCTGCTGAGCACCGGCCAGACAAGTGGTGACATCACGATCACCAGCGGCGGCCATGCATCGCTGGGTAACCTGACGACCTCGTCAGGCGGCAAGATCAGCGCAACCTCCACCGACGGAGGGCTGGCTTTCGGAACCCTCAGGGCCGGCACCGGTATCACGCTTGATGCCGCAACTTCCTGGTCGGGCGGCAATGCCATTTCGGGCAGCGGCTTGTATGTGGGCAACGGTCTGGTGGACGTGCTTGCAAGATTTGGCGACATCAACATCGGCACCCTGTCGGTCACGAGACCTGTCGGAATCAGCAAGCTGACAACCCAAGCCGGTTCAGTCCGAGTGAGTCAAATCACTGGACTGGCTCCGAACCAGAACCAACTCCTTGTCGAGGTGGCTGGCGGAACCAAGACCGTGCCGAAGGGCTACTGAAACAGGGTGACTCGTTTCACTTTTTCAAACTGAACATTGATTAACTTTTTGATGAACACCGTACCTGTTTCCTTTACCCGATCCATGCTCACCTTGGCCGTCGCACTCGTGGCCGGTCTGGCGCCTGTCAGCCATGGTCTGGCGCAGCCGACCACCGCGTTCGCGGTCAACATCAACGGTGAGGCACAGCCCCCCGAACGTGGTCAGCTGCTGCTGCAGGAGCAGATCGCCCGGGGGGCCGCCAACACGCCGCAACTTCAGTCCGTGCTGCGCGAGACGCTGATTAATCAGACCGTGATGGCGCAGGCGGCGGTGAAGGCTGGCCTGGACCAGCAGCCGCAGGTCCGGGCCAGGCTCGATCTGGCGCGTCAAAATGCCCTGGCACAAGCGTGGCAACAGCAGACCCTGCAAGGCGTTCAGCCCTCGGACGCCGAGCTGCAGGCTGAATATCAACGCCAGGTTCTGGCCCTGGGCACCGAGGAAGTGCGGCTGCGCCATGTGCTGGTAGCCGACGAAAAGCAGGCGCAGGAGGTGTATGCGCAGATTAAGGGTGGCGCCCCGTTCGCGCCGGTGGTTGCGCAGTTTTCCAGCGATGCAGCTACGCGCGAGTCGGGCGGTCTGACCGAATGGATACCGATGGGCGTGCTCTCTCCGGCGGTGGTGAAGGTGCTACAGGGACTGGAGAAAGGGCAACTTGCCGCCGGGCCCGTGGAAACTGCCGCTGGCTGGCAGGTGCTGCGTCTGGAAGAGCGGCGCGCCTTCGTCGCGCCCGCGATAGACAAGGTCAAACCCCAGCTGCTCCAAGCCCTTGCCAAAAAAACGCTGCAAGCTCAGCTCAGGGCACTGCGAGAGAGTGCCAAGGTGGATTGACATCTCCGTGAGCTTCCCGTTGACATCCTTCCCTCCCAAAAGGACGGGGATTTCCACTGCTGCCTGGCCGCCAAGGCGGTGCTAGCGCACGCCGCGAAGGTGGGCAAGCCCCTGGTGATGGAGAAGCTGGACTTCAGCCGGCGCAAGCAGGAGCTGGCCAGCACCAAGGACAAGCTCGACCAGGCGCGCCAGTCGCGGGCGCTCTCGAGCTTCGCCTACTCTGGCATCGTGCAGGCGCTGCAGAGCAACGCACTGCTGATGCAGGTGCCCAGTATCGAAGTGAATCCCGCGTACACGTCCGTCATCGGGCGGGTGAAGTACGCCAAGCCCCTTGGCGTCTCAGTACATCAGGCCGCGGCGAAGGCCATCGCGCTTCGCGGCATCGGCTTTGGAGAAGCCGCGCCCAGGCGCTCACCCAGACCAAGATGGCCAAGTCCGTCCTGGACGCCGGGTGGAGCGCGTTTCGAAGCGTGCGGCGCCTGCGGCGCGCACCACCACCGAGACGTGAACAGCGCGCTCGTGATTCGGGCGCGCGGGCTGGCCTGGTTGGAGAAGGAGTTTTCCACGGCGGGGGAGGCGAGAGCCGAGGAACCCGTCGTGAATGAGCGCGGGCCTTCAGGCCTGTGCGCGGTCGGGCATGACCGTCCAGTTGTGGGAATCCCCGTCCTTTAGGGCGGGGAGGATGTCAACGAATACCCGTGAGGAATCGTTCGAGGCATGAGTGGTCGCACTGGGCAAAAGTCCGCTACAAGGTTCAAGGAACCCTTGCAGGGTGGCATCGGTTGCGAAGACTCGCAGCCCTTGAAGCTGCACAGGTGGTCAACGCCGCCTGTGCCGCCTCAAGAGGTCAAACCGATGCCGGTGCGGTGAGATCCCGTCCTCCGAATCGTCAGCGCAACCGTTCTGCTGGCGTCGATGGAACAGTTGTCCATTGAATTTGAACGGCTCAGTCGAGAGATTCAGTACCGGAGTTTGACCTCCGGGAACCGCTCGCTGAATTTATTCAGCGTCACACAGTACGTGTGCTGATCGACCTGGAGGTGCTCTTTGCTCCGGGTCCTAATCAGGACCGCATAGTGTGGCGCAAACTGAACCTCTCTATCAGGGGTTTTCTTTCCTTTCCATTTGAAAATGAAGTTCTGCGGGACGTGCAGGAAGACGTCTCGGCCCTTCCAGCGGGTAGGGGTCAGGCCAATATCGAAGTGCTTTCCTCCGCACTCTAATTCGAAGATAGGTCCTTGGATCCTCGTGACTGAAATGTCTCCGAACTTGAGCAGTTCTGGATTGAGAGGTCTGCCGCCAACTAAGTCGTAGACCACCATCACCCGGTTGGGGAAGACGGCCTCCAGACTGAGTGCTGCGTAGCTGCGGTATTCGTGCCGTTCGCGCTCGGGCATGGTGTCGATGATTGCATCGTGGCTCTCGGCATCGTCAAGGAAAGTGCGGGTGTTACTCGTCGCCAAAAATGGCCTCCTTCAGGTCTTTGAAACTGCCCTGAACGCTGTTGGCGCGAGAGCGTCCTTGGCCAGTAGGTCGTCGAACATTCGAACCTGGGCAGTCCCTCGCGCCATCGCGACTCGACAGTTCACAACGTCCTCCTGCCCATCTCGATCGAGCCGCGCCACCACTTGCGTGAAGAGTGTCGGCGTTGTCGGAGCCTTGACGACGAGCATGGCGTCGATCTCCACCCCGTCGCCCAGGCTCACCAGGCGCTCCTCGGCGATGCGCTGGTACAGCTTCAGGTGGGCAGGGTCGAGTTGATACTTGATCCGGGGTGTAGATCACCTTGGCCAGGTTGGCTCGCACATCGCGACGCAGCACCCGGGAGGTCTGCACCTTCATGTTCTGTGCGAGCAGCTTGAGGTTCATCCACTCGTCGACGTTGCCGTAACCGTCAGTTCAACCTGTACCAGGATGGCGAGTTAAGCAACTGAGACAAACAGACGGACCAGTGACTCAAGCCCTGTTGCAATGAGAGTTCATGAGAGACGTCGTCCTTGTCCTTCGCCGTGCTGCCCTCGGCACTGAGGTCACCGAAGTGGTCAAGTCGATAGATTCGGTCTGAAAGGCTCGGTAGCGCGGCGCGAAGTGCAATTCGGAGTCTCTCGGAGGCCACCAATATGAGTCGGTAATGATTGAGCGTCATCAGTTGTGACGACAGGATGTCGAGATAGGCGTCAGGCGCTGCGATGCATGCTTGGTCAACTGCGACATTGGGGAGAAGCGTTGAGAGCAATGTGGTCGCCACTTCGCTCGGCAAGCTGTGTTCAGTGCCTTCAAACACCACAAGCACACGCGTGCCTTGCCTCGCCGGTGGCAGAGACGGGAGACGGAATGTGCCGCCGTTGTTAGCAGTGGGAGAAGTCTGGATGGGCATGGCGCAGAGTGCTGAGTGAGGTTTGTGGCTTGCAATCTGATCGCCAGTTTATACTGATAAAAATAGTTTATGATATTTTAAATGACAATTTGGCTCAAAAGTTGTCAGTTTTCACATGCAGTGAGCGAGAGGCATGATCTGGCATTGGGGCCGAAGGTGAACGCGGCGGCCCGCTTAAGCTCGAACGTGAAGAAGGCCACTCGAGGTGGCCGTCTGTGTGGGATCGCATTGGTCTGAGCGCTATTGCACTTTGTTGACATCCTCCCCGCCCTGAAGGACGGGGATTCCCACAACTGGACGGTCATGCCCGACCGCGCACAGGCCTGAAGGCCCGTGCTCATTCACGACGGGTTCCTCGGCTCTCGCCTCCCCCACCGTGGAAAATTCGTTCTCCAGCCAAGCCAACCCTCGCGCTCGAATCACGAGCGCGCTGTTCACGTCTCGGTGGTGGTGAGCGCCGCAGGCGCCGCACGCCCAACTCCGTTCGCTTAGGCCCGCCAGGCCCTTCGGTCCGGTGCGCGCGCCACAGGCGCTGCACTCCTGCGTGGAGAACTTCTCGTCAACCTCCTTGAACCACACGCCTGCGTCATCGCACTTGTACTGCAGCATGGTTCGAAACGCACTCCACCCGGCGTCCAGGACGGACTTGGCCATCCTGGTCTGGGTGAGCGCCTGGGCGTTGACGTTGCCCACGAAGACCGCCTGGTGCATGCGCACCAGATCGGTCGAGAGTTTGTGCAGGTGGTCCCTCCTGCGGTTCGCAATCTTGGCGTGGATGGCCTTCACGCGTTGCTTGCGGCCGGCGCGCTGCGCTACCGCCAGCCGGGGCTCCAGGTCGCGGTAGAAGCGCTGGGCGGGGACCCGCTCACCCTCGCTGGTGGTCAGCAGGTCCTTCAGCCCCAGGTCGATGCCCACGGCGTCGACCTTGACCTCAGCCGCAGGGCGAGGCAGCGTCTCCTTCTTCACCTTGACGCACACGTTGAGATACCAGCGACCGCGACTATCTTCGCAGAGGTTGCCCGCGCCGAGCTCGTAGTCGGCCAGGCCGTAGCTGTCCCACAGGGAGAGCTTCATCCCCTGGAAGGACACCTGGCCGGCCTTGTAGCTCAGCGAGCGGGCCTTGAATGGAATCCAACCCAAGCTGCGCCGGGAACCGCGAGAGACGCGCCAGCGCAGTTTCACGCGCTTGGCGGCCCGGCGCTTCTTGGCGAACTCCTCGGAGACCTCCTGGAACACGGCCGATCCAATGCTCAGGCCCTCCTTGGAGGCGCCTCGGGTGTACGGGCTGAAGTCGAAGCCGCTCATGAAGCGGCGTTCGCGTTCCCAGACCTTGAACGAAAGCTCGTTGCAGTAATTCCAGACGAAGTTCACGTCAGCCGCCATCTTCAGAAGTTGGGCGGTGTGCCTGTCCTTGAGCCGAAGGTGCAGCACGCGCGTGGCGTGCGGTCTTTCGTGCGAAGGGCGACAGGAGCGTTTGGGCATTCCTGTGTCTAAGCACCGCTTTTAGCCCTCTATTGAGAAAGCAGTTCGCGCCATTCCTCCCGGACCTGAAGGACCGGGAGGAATGGCGTTTTGTGATGACGCTCCTTGCGCGACGCCCTGAAAGCGCGGTTCGTGGTGGCGTCTAAAAGTACGCGGGAACGAAGAAGGTGGTATTGCCGTAGTAGCTGCGCAGAAGATAGGTGCCCGCCCCGGTGCGCCAGACAGTGCCATCCCGGCGAAGGGCCAGCGTGGTCTGCTCGGTGCTGGCGATGCTCACTACGTTGTCCAGACCCGGAACCAGGGTGAAACTCAATGCTTCTTCCCTATCGCCCAAGCCCAGTGCGCTGCTCGTGGTGTTGATACCGGGGGAGCCGGCAGCATACAGACGACCGTCATTGCCGATGACGAAGCTCTGGCGACTCGTTGCGAACACATCTGATGCGCCGGAGAAAACAGGCTGGAAATCGAATCGGTACTCGACCTTGCTCCCGATGCCGAGTTGCCCGTACTCGTTGTAACCGGCGCTCAATACCGTTCCGTCCGTTTTGAGAATAAGCGCATGGCGTCCGAGGCTGGCGACCTTTGCGACACCGGTCATGAAGGGCGTGTTCGTGTCGTACTGTGTTCCGCTGGGGGTCTCTGGGTAATAAACGGTCCCTCGATAGTAGAGATTGCCGTTTGCGGCTCGGGCAAAAATGCCGCTATTCCAGATGGCACCGTCCACCACGGACTCTGGGAGAGGCCGATGAAACCAGTTGTTGTTTGCTGAGGTGCGACCGGCGCCCGTGCCAGTGCCCGAGCCCCACAAAGTGCCGTCTGATTTGATGACATAGGTTCTGAACCCATCCACGTAGACCTTGTTCACGCCATTGATGCTCAGCTGCGTCAGTGTGGAGACAGCATTGGTATTGCCTGTGCCGAGACCTCCATAGACGTTATTGCCACGTCCCCAGAGGGAGCCGTCAGCTTTAACCAGGAGCACCGCCGAACTGTTTTCCATCATTTCGACAAAGCTGTGTTGCGTCTGGGTAAATGTCTTGATAGAGCCGTTCGTGACGGGCAATGCCCCCATGGTCGATGCAGAGCCGCTACCAACGCCCCAGTTGCCGTCTCCACTGGCCACGTAGATGTTGCGGGTGATGGAAGCCCACATCTTGGAGGCCACAAGAGGCATCCAATCTGGAGTAAATCCCATCTGGAGACTGGTCGTACCTACGGTTGCAACGGGATAGGCGGTGCCAGGCGGTCCCTGGGTGATGCTGGCCAGGATGGCGCATGCTTCATTGGGCGCGAGCTGAGTGGAAGCCCGGCAAGGCTCTGCGCCGGTGGACGTAAAGAGGCTTTCTACCTGTTCCGCAGTTTGGCCCAGCGCGAAGTAGTCCTCCGCCGTGCGGAAGTAGGAGCCATCCACCGTGGCACCTTGTACCGCGACGGTCACGGGCTCAGGGCTGATGTTGCGAACGGACAAAAATGCTGAGCCGGGGTCCAGGAAGTTGGCTACAAAGCCAGCCGTAGACGAGCCGCTCACATTCATGGGTGTCGAAAAGGATGCGCCGGGAGCGCGAGCGATGGCAGCAATTACGATGGAGTCTTCAGCCGCCGGCTCGTCATCCGGAGCTTGCGCTTCGTCCGCTTCAGGCTCCATGTCCCAAGCTTCCGGGTCTCCCAGCGCCGCGCTCAAAGGTACTGTCGCGAGCGCGGCCACATTCAAGGGTGCATTTTCAAAAGTCGTAGCCTCAGACCTCTTGACGAGGACCGTGTAGCTGCCGGACTCACCAAAGCATTGCGAGTTGAGCTCGACGTACGCTTGCTTCAAAATGCCGGCGTGGCCAGGTGGCACCTTCTGATTGAAGGAGACGCAAGTTTCCCTGGTCGCCGCAGAGTCATGGGTGAAGAGCGCCTTGCCCGGTGCAATGGACCACTCGCCTTCGTCGGCGAATGCGTTCGACATGCCCGCGCCGTCGCCTTCGCGAGAGGCGACGGGAATGGATTTGAGGAAGTCGGTATCAACCATCTCCTGCAAGGATGAGGGATACATCCCTTTTTGCGCGAAGTACATGTCTGCCGCGCCCAGGAGCTGGTTGCCTTGGTTGATGAGTTTTGCGGCCTGAGCTTCGGCCATGCTCTTGGTGTAGGCGGACGCACCGTAGTAGAGCGTAGCCATCGCAAGAGCGCCGACGAGCGCCACGCTGAGGATGGTGATGAGCAAGGAGAACATTGGAGTAGCCCGAAATCTGATGAGTGGAGCCATGTATAGGCACCACTCCTCAAGTCGGCTTTACCGTCCTCCAACCGGAGCACCCCAGCCGTCCAAGGGCTGAGTAGATCTGTCCGCGAGCGACCAATCAAGGGTTATAGGTAATCGTGACAGTCCCCTGGCCGGTGTAATCCTCCCCAACGTGCAACGAGTGCTGTCCCTGAGGGATTCTTCCGAAAACAGTGTGGCTCTGGGTGCTGTTGTTTGCAGGGATCGAACCTGATAACACCGCACCTGTGGTGCCATCACCCCAGATCACGGTGCGATCAGGATTGATGAATATATTGAAGTTCATCGCTGGAGAGCCCGGCTTCTGAATCCGCAAGGTGCGGTTGGCGATGCTTCCGTTGATTTCTCCAAGGCTGATGGAATAGGCGCCGCCTTGGTCTATGGCGATGCAATCCACCGTGATATCGGCCGTGCTGTCCTTGTCGAGCGACATCAACTTGCTTTGGAACGTCAGCGGCTGATACGGCCCAAAGGCCAAGGCACCTGCGGTGACTTCGCAGGATCCGGCCCATAAAGCCGGCGTGCTCACACAAATTGCGGCTGTGATCGCTGCGCGGAGTGCATCTTTCAGACCGATGCGCAGGGCGCCTCGAGGGAGCTTTTGGTCGACACGGGTTGGGCAACGATGGGTCATGGCTTGGGGCTGGTACACGTCAAAGGCCCGAGCAAACCAGGGGAGCCATCTTTGCTCTCGGGGACATCCAGAATCAACAAGCAGCCATGCGAGCCGTTCCAGCGCACTTGAATCTGTTGGCGTGCACTGCTCAGATCGGTGAGCCAGACCTTGCCTCTGCGTCCTGTCAAAAACTCCGGGCCGTCCGGAAGCAAGCGCACGCGCGCACCAGCGGGCACTGCCTCACCATCCGGTTGCACCAGCGTCAGCAGCGCCTGGCGAGTGCGCCGCAAGTCGAACTTCACCAGCGCTCCACTGCGGGGGTACGGTGTCACCGGTTTGGTCGTTTCATGGACCTCCACGTTCAGCGGCAGGTCGATGGGGTCTATCTCGATTTGGTTGTTCAGCCAAGGCACCAGCCTGGGTATGAACGCCTTGCCATCTGCGTTGGTGTAGGCGACGACCTGGTTGCTGCGTTTCACGGGTACCCCCGGCACACCACCCACCTCGACGACTGCAAAGCTACCTTGGCCCACTGGTCGAGAGGCAAATGGCACGCCAGCCAGCCAGCCAACGGAGCCACGCCCGCCGAGGCGAAGTGCCCAATCACCACCTCTTCGCGTACTGGCATCCGCTGACAATTCAGCGTTGCTGGTGTTGTATTGCAACCCGGCTCTGGCTTGCGAACTGTCATGTTGTGAGGCTTCAATGTTCCAGCCAAGTCCGGGTCCAGCAGGAGGGTTGCGTTGCGCGGTGACCGTCGACGTCGTCGTGCCTTCGGAATTGCGCTCCACCCTGGCCGACGAACTCACGCCGTTCCCCAACGGGATGTGAACGCTGAAGGCCGCACGCCATTCGCGATCGTTGTCCAGCCGCTTATTCAGGGACAGGTGAAATCTCGCTCGTTGCCAGGCGGACCAACTCAACGAAGCGCCGACCGCTTCGACGGTCTCACCACTCCAGCGCAGTCTCTGCACGTAGTTCAAGCCGCCACTGAGCTTTCCTTGCAGCGTCCCGCCGACCCCCAGAAAGAGCGTCTCCCGTGGCCGCTGCCCCAGAACGTCGGCCGTGTGTGCCGAGGTCAGGAGCGCTTCGCCGAAAGGCGAGAAATCCCGACTGGCGCGCTCGTATTGCAATGAAATTCCCTTGCCTGCCGCTGACCGTTCTAGCCCGAACTGCATCATCTGGCCCGTCTCGGTTCCGCCGCCGGGAATCTTCTGGCTGGAGGTGGCCACGGCTAGTCGCGCGGCCGCCCAGTGACCGAGCAAACCATTCAAGTCGATGCCGGTGGCCTGGCGGTCTGGCTGGAGCTCAAGACGCACTTCGCCTGTCAAGTTGGGGTTGAGTCCCTGACGCCAGGTGATAGCGCCGAAAGGGTCCTTGTCGTAGCTGTCGCTGACGCCGTAGCCTCTGCGAAGCCATCCCGCCTCGAACGAATAGTCGGACAGGCCGGGTGCCAGAAGGCGAGGGGACTGGTAGTAGCTTTGCGTGACGACGGTTTCGCGTCCCAACAGGTCGCGGACGACCAGGTTGACTTCTCCCGCGCCGCTGGTCATGGGCACATTGGTCAGATCGAACGGCCCGGGTTGCACCGGCTGGCTGTAGCGTCTGGCGTTGTCGACGAGCACATCCACCGTGGAGGGAAGCGTGGCTTCGCCGGCGAGAGACAATTGGGGTGCAGTCACGAAGCCGGGGCGCATGGAGAAATCGCGCCCGAAGCGCACACCCGCATACCGCGCCGGCCTGCTCCATCCCCCACTGGCGCCCACGGTGTCGCCGACCACCACGGCGGCCATCCGATGGGGAAAGTCGTAGCGCCAGAACGAGTCGAGACGGTAGGCCTCGTTGGCGTGTCCGTCGTATCGCACGAGACCGGACGTGACGAAGCTGCCGAAGCCATTGAACAAGACCGCCTCCAAGGCCACGCCGCCGGTCGGCTGCGCCGCATTCTGCACCTGGGATACGGCGGCGTCGTAGTTGAGCAGGATGCCCGGCGGAGGCCTTGGCGGCGGCTCTGCCAACATGCCGCGATCGCCCAGCGTGGACGGGACGAATGCCTTGGCGGGCACGTTGATCTCAAGGCTTTGCGTCTTGGCGTTGAGATTCCAGTTCGCGCGGGTCACGTCGTTGAGCGCAAACGCTGGCGAGCCATCACCCAGGACACGGGACTTTTGCGGGGGCGCCAGCCGTGCTTCGGCCCAAGTGGTTGTAGGCAGCAGGAAGGTGCCGTCTGAATGGCGCTCGACCCTAGCCAGGGTTTTCAGGCGTTGTCCGTTGACAGACACATCGACGAACCACACCTTGACGTTGTCGCTGCCATTCTTTCTGCCGCTGCCGCTGCCGCTGCCGCTGCCGCTGCCGTTGCCGCTTGATAGGGCCACTCGGCGCGGCCGCACGGAAGGCGATTGCTGGTTGGCGGGCTCCACGCTAGAGACGCGTGTCTCATTGTCAGAACGCGTGAGGACGCCAGCAGCCGGTGCCGGTTGTTCGCTCCTGGCCAGTGGCGTTGCTACCAACACCACCACGGCCAATGCGAGCCGCAACTCAAAACCCCCCGGCCTCGGCCTTCAAGGTAGTCCCTTGCGCCGTTTCGATCTGGACACCCGAGGGCGTACCGATGCTGCCCGGGGATCGTGGCACCCGCCACTCACGTTCCGTCCCCACGAGTACTGTCTCGCCATTTTTCAAGGTGAGCATCTCCTGCCAACCGTCACCAGACAGCATCAACTTGTTGACTTTCACGCGGCGGGTTCCATCGTTCAGCACACGGATGCACGTGGCGGTCGCGCGAGGCGTGGGGGCTTTCAAATGGGTCTGGCCGGGGAGCGCCACGTCCGCAGTTTCGCTACCGGGGCAGGGTTTCCAGCGCAAAAGAGGGGCCGCCGTTCCCACGGGCGCGGCCAGCACCGGCAGGTCGTAGTTCGAACGAAAGCTAATCTGCATGCCCGGCACCACCTCGGCCGCATCTTTCTCGGCCGAGATGTCTTCAAGCTTCAGCCGATACGCCAGCTCATCGGTCGACGTCCTTGGCCCCCGAAAGGCCAAGCGGAACACCTGGCGTTCGCCCGGGCGTATTTCCACCAGAGGAGGCGTGACCAGGATGTCGTCCGTGTACTCGGTCACCGGGCGGCCGTTCAGATCCTGGGTCCAGCTCAGGACGTCTGCCTGCAAGCGCAGCGGCGAAGCTGCCTTGCTTGACAAGGAGATGGCCACGGAAGCAACGCGCTGCCGCGCGCTCAGCTCCACCACGACCGGTTGAATCAACACCTGGGCAGCTGCAACACCTACTGGAAGAACGAGTGCAGCGGCCCAGACGGTGACACAGAAAGGCGCCAACTCACGGACGCATGCCGTGCAACGCGCAAGGGAAAAGCGATACACGGCTGGGGTGCGATCAGACGCCGTCGTCGAACGTGACGGTAACGGTGATCAGATCGGTATACGCGCCGGTGGGCTTGCCGGCCTTTTGTGCCTGCGTGACTTTGACAGCGATGGGCAAGTCTTTCGAAGTGCCATCAACCACGAAGTCCGGATGCGCAGCATCTGTGTTGTGCGTGACCGCCGCTAGCGTGCCGGTAGTGTCTTGGTGGAGGGTGTAGACGATGGACTCCGTGGCGCCTTCCAATACAAAGTCGGTCCCGGTCGTATTGGCCGACACGTACTTGAAAGTCGGCATGGTTGTGCCTGTTGTGCAGATTGCGGAAAACGTTGTGGAATCAACGTCGTCTGCGGTGTTTTGCACACCCTCGGCCGTGATCATCTGCAGCGCACCAAGGTCAATGGTTGTGCCGTCACCGACCGAGCATGCGGCCGCGATCGAGGCGCTCACTTCAATCTCCGATGTGTCGTCTGCCGCGGCCGCTGCGCCCGCGAAAAACACAGTACCCATGGCCAAAGCCAGCCGGATCAACTTCGTCTTCATATCGAACTCCATTTTTAAGAAACTTCGGAGCAACATCGCTCCCATCGGGACAAGCACACAAGTGGCCGTAACTGCTTGTGACTCATCATAAATGGTAAAAATGTAAAATGTCACTATAAAAATGACAATTTATGGAGCCATGCAAGATGAAAATTGGATCGATTGTCTAGCGAAAATCTATCTCTTTCATAGGGAAAAGACGCATCCTAGCAGTAGGGATGCACATCTACAGGTGTTCGTAGGGTTTTATGTGAATTGGTGTTATTATCAATTTAATGGATATTTTTGGCATTTCCATTGGCGGCACAGCGTTTGGGCGTTTGACGTCCTTCTTCGAGCTGTCAGCCTCCTTACTCGCCCAGTTCCATGTCGATCATCGCTGTCATGAACCGCAAGGGTGGTAGCGGGAAGAGCACCCTCGCTACACATATCGCCGCTTGGTGCGCCAGCACTGGCGGACGCGTCATGCTGGGCAACACTGACAAGCAGCGTTCAACGCAGGCGTGGTTAGGCCGCCGCAGTCTTGCGGACGCGACCATTTCCAGTTGGCCCAGCGACTTCGGTAAGACGTTTCGACCCGTTCAGGGCCTTACGCACGTAGTCGACACACCAGGAGGCATTCACGGCTTGGAGTTGGCCAAGCTCTTGGCTTGCGTGGACGCGATCGTGATGCCGGTGGGGCCGTCCATCTTCGATCTCGAAACCTCGGTTGAATTTTTCCGGGAGCTCTGCCAGCACCCTAGAGTGGCAAGTGGTCGCTGCAAGGTGGCAGTCGTTGGGATGCGCTGGCCTGGTGACACTGCGCAAGTGTGGCAGTCCAATGGGGTGCCGAAACCGTTGCCTTTCTTGACGGTCATTCCGGACGACCCCGTGTATCGGTCATGCTTGGAGACTGGAAGCAGCGTTTTTGATGGAGCAGATGGAGAGTCCCCTGACCGTTTGCTTCATTGGCAGCCGCTGTTGGACTGGTTGGCTCATTTGCTCAGAGATGTTGGTGCTGAGGGGACTGTTCCGCCGACTGTTGAACGGCCGCTTTTGCATAGAGCGCGAGCCGATCACGCGGCACGCTTTATAAAGGGTTTCATGCCGTCGCACCCGCAGTTGTACTCAGCTGAGTCATTCGTTGAGACCCGGCCGCCAGCGGAGATCTGCGCTGCGGATCTGAACATGGCAGGAGTCCCGGACAGCGGGCATGGCATGGTTCAAGAGGCGCCTTCAGTCAAACAGGCCCCGGCGTCAGCGGCCTTCAAAGTCATCGGGCACTACCCCCAATACGAGGTTTCGCTGACCACGGGTTTGAAAACGCACTCCCTCAATCTCAAGACGCCCAAAGGGTGGTTGGCTCGATTTTTCAAGTCTCGCTGATTGGCCCTTTCAGTTGCATGAGCGGGCTCTCGTGCAGGATCGTCCCAACTGAAGTCACGACGTGTGGGATGTCGGTTCCGTTGTGCGTCCCGACGCCAATCGCTTCTTGAGTGTGGGACTGGCGGAAAACGTCACCACCTGACGAGGGGAGATGAGGACGGCCTCACCTGTCCTTGGATTGCGGCCAACTCTGGCTGCCTTTTTCCTAACGTCGAAGTGTCCAAATCCAACGAGCTTCACATCTTCACCGCTGCAAAGTCGTTCCTGGATCAGTTCAAAAAACGCTTCCACAAGCTCACCGGACGCCCGCGTATTGACATCCATGCGAGTAGCCAAAACCTCTACGACCATGGCTTTGGTGAGTGACGGAACCTCAAGGCTGTCCATGAAAGTAACCACAAAGAATCCCAAACACCTCTACTAGGCAATTATTTCTATTCACCGTCGACTCTGAATGTCCTGCCTGGACGGACACAAGCAACATACAGTGTGACTATTTTGACGGAGTGACGATTTTGATAGTTTAAATGTTGTTTATCATTTAAAACTGCCGTAACCTACTCAATTCTTGCTGATGCTCCTGTGTCCTGGCAAAGAACTGAAGTTGACTCAAGGTCGACGCACACGGTAGCAGAGACGCATTTATTTGCCATCTCGATTCCATGTGAACCGGGAGCGTCAGTCGCGTCGAGGGCCTTGCGGCCCTAGCGGGCTCGCGACCGAGAGCGCGCCCTTACTACTTGTGCGTATTGCAAAGTCCAATGAGCTGCTTCATTCAACGTCTTGCAAAATTGGCAGTCTGGCTGCCACTGCTGATACCGTCGGCGGCACTTGCCAACGCCCCAGTGACATGCACTATCACGTCGGTAAAAATCGGAGCGATGGCCAAGAGCTTGCCGCTAAGCGAGCCCGAATATGTGCGAGGACATGTTGACGTACTGTGCATCAGCACGTCAGGCAAACCTTCGGTGGTGGAGCTTGCCCTGCTGGGGGTTGGTGGTGATGCGGCGCGAAACGGTGAGGCTACGACTCCGTCAATTCAAGTCGAGTTGTTCTCAGATCGGGCGTTGCGCAAAGCGTTGCCCAAAAACGCCTATCAAGTAATCGACTTTTCAACCAGCACGGTCATTGCTGCCGCTGGTGAGTCGAAAGTGTCCATTCCGTTTCACGCGCAAGTATTCCTCCGCAGTCTGATGGCCGCGGGCGACTACAACATAAGTCGCGATATCGGATTGGTCTATCGCTTGAACTCCCTTCGTTGAGCTGGCATGGACCTCAACTTGCTCTCTCGCTTCGTGTGCCGCGGTCGTTTGCCATCCGACGCGATGACCATACATGCGAGCGGACAGACCGCAGCCTGACCCATGCTTCCAAATCTGGCACGTCTCAATGTCGCAGTGCTGGGTGCTGGCCCCAAAGCCTTGGCCAGCGCGATCTGTTTGTCTCGCCATCACCGTGTGCTCTTGGGCGAGGCGGGTGCTTATCGTGCCACCAGGCGACTGACGGGACTGCCGATGTATCCAGGCGAGCCAGAGCTGGACCAGCTCTTGAGGCGTACTGTGAGGAACATTGAATTTGCTGACAGCTATGCGCGTGCCCTTGCCGGAGCTGATCTGGTTATTGTTGCGGAGCAACCTGTCTTTCGTGCAGAGAACGGCCGCTTTGACATGGCTGCAGTTGAGAGCTGCCTTGCATCAGTGGCTCGGTGGAGGCCTCTGGCTACAGTGGTGCTTGAAACACCTACGCCCGTGGGCTATGCGTTCAGGGCCAGTGTGCAACACAGACTCCATGTCATTCCTGCCCCATTGCAGTTGCGCCATGGGCAGGTGGCATGGGACAGGGCACGACCTCGTCAGATCGTGGTGGGTGACACCTCAGAGCGCGGCCTCACCTACGCCTTCCTCGTCGTTCGCTCTTGCAGCCACCCAAACACACCGTACCTGTTGACCAATCCGAGTGAAGCCGAAGCAATTCACGCATTCGAGCTTCGGCGTAGTGCTCGAGGTCGAGCCGAGAGTCAAGAGCACATCGTTGAATACTGCCACCGTCAGCGACTTAACGTTGAGCAAGTTCTCCGCGGCCTTCAGCCATTTGAGTTTGTGCAGGAGTCAGACGCCGTGGTCCTGCTCGAGTGACCGGTGGTCCTGTGACCACCCAGTGCGCGGTCGCCGCGGTCGTTCGGCCGACTTTAAGTTGACTCCCTTGCCAGCGGAGCGAAGGTGCAGCAGGGCTCAGGCCGTCGGAGTAGGCGAGTCATCCATGTTGACATCCTCCCCGCCCTAAAGGACGGGGATTCCCACTGCTGGACGGTCATGCCCGACCGCGCACAGGCCTGAAGGCCCGCGCTCATTCACGACGGCTTCAATGGCTCTCGCCTCCCCCGCCGTGGAAAACTCTTTCTCCAGCCAAGCCAGCCCGCGCCCTCGAATCACGAGCGCGCTGTTCACGTCGCGCTGGTGGTGAGCGCCGCAGGCGCTGCAGTCCCAGGCTCGCTCGTTCAGGCCGGCCAGCCCCTTGGGGCCGGTGCGCGCGCCGCAAGCGCTGCACTCCTGAGTGGAGAACTTCTCATCAATCTCCTTGAACCACACGCCTGCGTCATCGCACTTGTACTGCAGCATGGTTCGAAATGCGCTCCACCCGGCGTCCAGGACGGACTTGGCCATCCTGGTCTGGGTGAGCGCCTGGACGTTGACGTTGCCCACGAAGACCGCCTGGTGCGTGCGCACCAGATCGGTCGAGAGTTTGTGCAGGTGGTCCTTCCTGCGGTTTGCAATCTTGGCGTGGATAGCCCTCACGCGGCGCTTGCGGCCGGCTCGTTGTGCCACCGCCAGCCTGGGCTCCAGATCCCGGTAGAAGCGTTGTGCCGGTACGAACTCGCCTTCGCTGGTGGTCAGCAGGTCCTTCAGACCCAGGTCGATGCCCACGGCGTCGACCTTGATCTGCGCGTGCTCACGCACGAGAGGTTGCTTCTTCACCTTGACGCAGACGTTCAGATACCAGCGGCCGCGGCTGTCTTCGCAGAGGTTGCCGGCGCCGAGCTCGTAGTCGGCCAGGCCGTAGCTATCCCACAAGGAGAGCTTCATCCCCTGGAAGGATACCTGTCCAGCTTTGTAGGTCAGCGAGCGCGCCTTGAATGGAATCCAGCCCAGGCTGCGCCTGGCACCGGATGAGACGCGCCAGCGCAGTTTCACGCGCTTGGCGGCACGGCGCTTCTTGGCGAACTCTTCGGAGACCTCCTGGAACACAGCCGAGCCAATGCTCAGGCCCTCCTTGGAGGCGCCTCGGGTGTAGGGGCTGAAGTCGAAGCCGCTCATGAAGCGTCGTTCGCGTTCCCAGACCTTGAAGGAGAGCTCGTTACAGTAGTTCCAGACGAAGTTCACGTCGCTGGCCATCCTCAGAAGCTGGGCGGTGTGCCTGTCCTTGAGCCGCAAGTGCAGCACCCGCGTGGCGTGTGATGTTTCGGACGAAGGGCGACAGGAGCGTTTGGGCATTCCTGTGTCTAGGCACCGCTTTTAGCCCTCTATTGAGAAGCAGTTCTCGCCATTGCTCCCGGACCTGAAGGACCGGGTTTCCTGGCGTTTTGGGTGATTGGGTGTCCTCGGTGCCCGGCATCGTTGTCACCGCTCAAATGCTTCAGATCCTGCCTGCGTCGTTGCACGGAGTGGGGGGCGTATCTCAGGCAACTGAGTCAGGAGTGTCCTCCATCACTACTTCTAGAGTCATGAGCTCGTCCTTGCTCTGTTCAGCCAGTCGCCTGAGCGTAGCCGTCCAACTGGGGAGGTCCGTCAGCAGACGCTGGCCCGCCAAGCTTTCAATCTCCGCTGCAGTGCATGCAATACTAGCCAAGCCCAACAGCATGGCCGCGCCCTTGAGTTTGTGCGCAACGGCCTCAATGGAGGACTGGTTGCCGCGCTCCATGTCGTTGATGAGTGCATCAAGCGAACCCGTATCCGAGGCCAGAACCATAGCCGCCATGTGAGCGCGCGCTGCGCGAGATGTGAAGGGCTGAAGCTGATAGTAGATCGCAACATCTATTGCTGGCGGCGATGGCTTGGTTGCACTCCCCAAGGTCGACGATGTGCTATCTCCGGCCAGACTGTCGCCTTTGTTGGGGACTTCTTCATCGAGCAAGCCGCATTCAATCAACGCATGATTGAGGTCCTGCATCGTCAACGGCTTGCTAACAAAGCGGTCAATCCCAGCCTCAAGTGCGAGCTTTCGGATGTCTCCAGCTACATCTGCCGTCAGGAGCAGGACTTTGACCTCCGATGGCAAGCCAGGAGCATCTCGAATGGTCTTGGCCGTGGACAGGCCGTCCAGCCCCGGCATGTGGTAATCCAAAAACACCGCGTCAAAGGATTCTTGCTTAAGCAGCGCAAGCGCTTCGAGCCCGTTCGAGCAAAAGGTTGCCTCATGTCCCATCTTCTCAAGGAGCAGGGCCATGTAGTTGATGTTGATGGGGCTGTCGTCGGCCACCAAAAGGCGAAGTCGCGATCGACGCGCGATGTTCATAGGTGCTCCGGTGCTTGGAACGGCTGGGCCCACTTTGGTAGGTCGGTCGCGTCTCTAGACCGACTTGCGATCTGCGGTTGCACGAAGTCGACCAAGTATCTGTCCAAGCCACCTCATGCTTCGTTTTGCGAGCTGTCATCGCGTGGGGCGGGCGGCCACTTTTCGATCTGCGCCAGTGGACGCTTGAACTCCGTTCCGAGGTCGTAGTGCCCCCTCGCCGACCCCCGCGCATAAAGTCTTGCTCCCCAGGGCAATGTGATAAATGTCATCCAACCTCCTTTGGTTTGCTGGTTGTGTCATATTGGATGGCGAAATATCACAAAACTGAGCTTATACTGTATTTGTCATTTTGTGTACTACTGTCAAGGATGCGCATAGCGCCATTGGATGGCGTCTTCTGCGAAGACGGCTCTCAGCGCATCCATCTCCCTTTTTCCAAGAACAACGGGTTTGTATGAGCGAGCGCAACGATCAAAAGGGCACCGTCGTCATCGGCGAGGGCGTCAGCATAAGCGGTGTCCTCAAGGTGCCCGGCAGGGCGGTCATCCATGGCGATTTTCAAGGCGAGCTATACGCCGAAGAGTTGACCTTGGGCCTTGCCGGCACGATTGCTGGGAAGACTCATGTTGGCAAGGCTGACGTTCAGGGCGAGATTCGCGATGAGCTCCTCGTCACCGGGCACTTGATTGTTCGAGCCAGTGGTCGCATTCAAGGCCATGTGGCGTATGGCGAAGTCGAAGTCGAGCGCGGTGGAAACATTCAAGGCGCGTTGCGGCAGGGCAAACCCGAAGCCAAAGAAGTCCCTGTGTTGAACGATCGACTGCTCTTGTTGGGCGACAAGCTTGTCTCACTCAATGAGGGTGAGAAGGCGCTTGAGTAGGTCGGGTAGAGCCAGATGCTAAATACGATCCGGAAGACCGCATCAACTGCCGCTTGGGTTCTGCGTGTGCCTGCGATTCCACTTGCGTTGTGGCGCCGCGAGTTCATTGATGTTCGCATCATCCTGGAGCAAGAAGGCGAGCTGCGCTACTACGCGATTGCGGGACGGTGGCAGCGCTACGCTGTTCGAGGTGGTTTGATCCTGGCCACAGTACTGTTGTTTGTGTTGCTGTTTCTGCTTGCGTATGCCCGGGTCCAACATGATGGAAAGTTGCGATTGCAGCACTCGCATCGCGAGATTTACAGCGCATTGCTTATGGGAACAGCTGACGCTTCAACTCCCGAAGTGCAGGAGATGAATGATGATGACATGTTCAACCTGGCCCGTGTTATTCGAGAGCGCGATCTCGAGGTCCGGAGTCTGGTGGATATTGCCACTGAGGGACTGGCCTCTGAGAATCATGGGCTCAAATCGCGCCTGGACGCATCGGGCCTGACAGCGCGAACTATCACACTCATTCAATCCAGCGGAGCGGTCGGTGGATTTGGGCCTGAGCCAACCGAGTCGAGTCGGTCGTTGCTAAGCGGACGGTTCGCGGACGAGGCTTCCAAGAATCGTGAACTCAAAGAAGTCATGTTGGCCTTGCCATCGCGCGTTCCTGTCGGAGGTCATGACATCACGTCCAAGTATGGAATGCGCGCCCATCCATTGATCAAGCAGCCGCGATTTCATGCTGGTGTCGACCTAGTGCCGCATAACGATGACAGGGTTTATCCGACCAAGGCCGGAAAGGTGGTCTTGGCGCGAATGAATGGTGGCTACGGGAATACCGTTGTGGTCCGTCATGACCGCGGCATTGAAAGCCTCTATGGCCACCTTGACCGGATAAACGTCGCCGAGGGTGACGAAGTCGACATCACTACCGTACTTGGGCTGGTAGGAAACACCGGTGCCTCAACGGGAAAACACCTGCATTTTGAAATTTCAGTCGGAGGATTCCCGGTGGATCCTTTGCGGGTAATCCACACGGCCAACTATGTTCAGCAGATCAAAAACTAAGTCCGACAACGCGTCTGATGTGCGCGTTGCGCCATTGCCTGCTGCTCAAAGTGCCGCCCCAGTGAGTGGGTGGGGCGCAAAGGCTGTTAAAGCTATTCCGGTTGCCGAGAAGCCTTCCATCATTAGTGAAGGTCTTGTGATGCGTGGCGACTTGGACTCCAGCGGGGTCCTCCACGTTGAAGGCGGTGTGATTGGAAATGTGAAGGTCGACAGTGCCAATGTCGGTGCAGGCGGATTCATCGAAGGGCATCTTGTTTGCAGCAGCCTGACCGTCAAGGGTCGATTTGATGGCGTCCTGATTTGCGACGAGCTGATCATCGCGGCCTCTGCGCAGGTCAAGGGGCAGGTGAGCTACCGCTTCATCACCATCAGTTCAGGAGCGCAGGTAGAGGCTGAGGTCGAGTGGCGGGCAGCCGAAGGCGTCTGACGGCGCGATCTCCCAAGCCATCCGCACCCTTCCCCTTGTTCCGCGACCTCATTCAACCGGTCGCGCTTTCCGGAGTTCCATGTGAATCGAATGTTCTCACTGACGGTCGCAGCGTGCGGGATCGGGATGTTCTGCACGCACTTAGCCGCGAGCGCTCAGCCTGTTCCTGTAGACCTCGGGACGCTCATGAGCGAGGCCGTGACGCAGCATCCTGATGTGCGGAGCCGAAAGAGCAATGCCAGAGCAGCAGGCTACGAGCTCGAAGGTGCCCGATGGGGTCGCTATCCTAGTCTCACGACCGAACTCCAGACCCAGTCTGGAGGTCCTCAGACGGTGATCAAGGTGGAGCAGCCACTTTGGACCGGCGGACGAATCACCAGTCGAATTGGAGTGGCCGACGCAGGGGTGGGTGAAGCCGAAGCGGCAGTTGCGGAGATAGAGCAGAACGTGCTCGGTCAGACTGCTGGTGCCTTCTTCGAGATTCTTCGCCTGGAGTCACGCTTGGATGCAGCGCGAGCCAGCGAAACCGAACATAAGCGCTTGTTCGACATCATCCAAAGACGTGTGCAGTCTCAGGTCAGTCCCGCGACGGACCAGACGCAGGCGGCGGCACGGTTGAATCAGGCAATCACAGAAAGAATCCAGACGCAGCGTCAGATCGAGGCGGCCCGTCTCGCTCTGGAGCAGATGGTTGGTCGCAAGGTCGCAGAGCTTGCACCCCCCCCGCATATCGGACTTGGCAATTGGAACGAAGACAGCTTGCTTGATGCGGCCCTTTCGTTCTCGCCAGAGCGTCGACGGCTTGAAGCGCAGGTGGCCGTCGCCAATGCCCAAATCGACCTTGCACGTTCTCAGCTGATGCCCACGGTCGTGGCTGGTTACCAATCCCGTCTTGGAAACCTGCTGCCAGGTGAAGACCGAGGACGACTCTATGTGGCGCTACAGCTTCAGACCGGCGCTGGCCTGTCCAGCATGTCGGGTGTGCAGGTGGCCATATCGCGCAAGCAGGCTGCGCTGGATGCCATTGACGCCCTTGAACGCACCCTAACTCAACAAGTTCGCTCGATCTGGTCCGAGCGGCAAGCCTTGGGCCGACAAGTCGAACCGGTGCGAGCCTTGCTCAGCGGGGCGGATGAGATCGTTGCCTCCTATCTTCGCCAGTTTCAAGTTGGACGCAAGAACTGGCTCGATGTGCTTAATGCTCTACGTGAAAAGACCCAGGCCTATTACGCCCTGGCAGATCTTGAGTCTCCCATTCTGTACGCGGAAGTTCGGCTCCTCTTGCTCGCTGGCCAACTGAACGCACAAAACCCGATTCCCAATCATGTCCGCTAACACTTCGGTGGAGGCCTTAGACGCATCCGCCTCACCATTGCCGCAAGACCAGGCATTGTCTGGCCTGCTATCACGACTTGCATCCCTGCTGGGCCACGCAGTGCCGGCTTTTCGCTTCAGCATGCTCGAGCGCAGCCAGGACGGTATTGAGATGGCAACGCTTGCACCACACCGGCGTGCTCGCGAGATGTGGAAGGCCCGATTTAGCGGAGCGCAGATTCGTGAGCTCACCCCGGCGGTTGTAAAGCGTGGCGACTATCCCCTCCTTTGGATCAGTTCGAGTGGCGTAGATGTTCGCATTGTGCGTGGGCGGCTCAGTCATGGCGCCTTTTCCACTGAAGGTATGGACGGGATCTCGCAAGAGATTGACGAGGCCAACGTCAGAGATGGGCATTTGCTTGCGTTGCGTGCAGATGAGAGTACTGAAGGCGCAAGAGAAGACGGCCCGCAAACTGCTACGGATTGGTTTGCCTTTGCCATTCGAAAGCACAGGCGCGTCTTCCTGGACGGCGTGTTCGCGACTTTCATGATCAGTGCCATCGGACTCACCGCGTCGCTCTACACCATGCAGGTGTATGACCGTGTGGTGCCAACGAAGGGGTTCTCGACCCTGTGGGTTCTGACAATCGGTGTACTGCTAGCGGTCGTGCTCGAATTCACCATGAAACAAGTGCGTGCGCACATGGTTGACCGGGCGTCCAAGGTCATCGACCAAGAGCTCTCCAGTGTGTTCTTCGACAAGGCATTGGCAATTCGCATGGATGCAAGGCCCAGCACGGTGGGTACTTTCGCTTCTCAGATTCGGCATTTCGAGTCGGTGCGGAATTTCATGACATCGACAACCCTGTTCATTCTGGCGGATGCCCCGTTCGCCTTGATGTTCATCGGGGTCATGGCCATGATCGCTGGGCCCGTGGCGCTCGTGCCTCTCGTCATGGTCCCCGTCGCCGTGATCGCTGGATTGTTCTTTCGGGGGTCTATCGAGCGGCTCTCTGCTGAGAACATGCAAGAGTCCAATCGTAAGAACGGTCTTCTCATTGAAGCGGTGGACGGTATCGAATCAGTCAAGGCCGCCGGCGGCGAGTGGAAGATGCTGGACCGTTACCGCGACCTGACAGCCACCATTGCAGCAAGTGAGCTTCAGCTCAAGGCCCTTTCCACCCGCTCCACAAACCTCGCGCAGACGATTCAGCAGCTGAACTACGTGGGTCTAATCGCCGCTGGCGCCTACGCCATCAGTTCAGGCCAACTCTCCATGGGGGGACTCATTGCATGCTCCATCATCAGTGGGCGCGCACTCTCCCCGCTGGCTCAAATTCCTCAGTTGGTGGTGCAGTGGAAGCACGCCAAGATTGCCTTGAAGTCGCTTGACGCCATCATGGCAATGCCCAGTGACCGTTCCAGCCATCAGCGCTTGGTGGTACCCGAGCGGTGCGCAGGGCAGTTGCGGCTGGAGAGCGCGACGTTTGGGTATCGGGAAGACAAGCCTATTCTGGAAATCGCTGACTTGCGTATACAGCCGGGAGAGCGCATTGCCGTGCTCGGCGCCGTAGGGTCTGGTAAGTCGACGCTTGTGAAGATGCTCTCCGGTCTCTACAAGCCAAAGACCGGAGCCGCGTACCTCGATGGCGTGGACATGGACCAGCTGGCTCCTGAATTTGTGCGAGAGCACATTGGCTACTTGCCGCAGGACGTGCGCTTGTTTAGTGGCACTCTGCGAGAGAACCTCACACTTGGCCTTCCCACACCCAGTGACAGCGTGATTTTCAACGCGGCGCGCCTGACGGGGCTGGACCAAGCTATCCAGAGCCACCCTAAGGGTTTGGAGCTGGAGATCACCGAAGGCGGCCGAGGGCTCTCTGGCGGGCAGCGTCAGCTCGTGGGCCTCACTCGCCTATTGCTTGCTCGGTCCAGCGTGATGTTGCTTGATGAACCTACGGCCTCCATGGATGTGCAGCTTGAGTCTCGAGTGATGAAACACCTGTTCCAGGAAGCTCCTCCCGAGTCTGTTCTGGTCGTCGTAACGCACAAGGTGGGCATGCTGCCGCATGTGCATCGAATCATCGTTGTTGACAAAGGCCGAATCGTCATGGATGGGCCGCGCGACCAGGTGCTCGCTCGCCTGAGCGGCCAGACGCCTAACGCCATTACCGGACGCGCTGCGGCTGCCCCGCATACCCATAAAGAGATCTCGTCATGAAAATTCTTTGGTTTCTCGAACCAAACAAGCGGTCGAAAAGCGACCAGGGGCCGCTGTCTGAGCAGTTGCGGGGCTCCCGTTGGGTGATGTGGGTCACATTCCTCAGCATCGGATTGTTTGTCGCCTGGGCCTGGCATGCAGAGCTGGACCAAGTCACGCGCGCACCTGGCTCTGTCATCGCAAGCTCACGTACGCAGCTCATTCAGTCACAAGATGGTGGGACGCTTGAGGAAATGCTTGTGCGCGAAGGTGACAAAGTCGAGGCGGGGCAACTACTGGCTCGCATTGAGCGCACTCGCGCGGAGTCTGCGTTTCTCGAGACCAGAGCGAAGGCCGCAGCACTGAGCGCATCCCTCGCCAGGTTGCAAGCAGAGGTCTTTGGAGGGCAGCCACGATATGCGGCAGAGCTAAAGAATTACCCTGATTTCAGCCGCAGCCAGAACGATCTGCTTCGCAAGAGGAGGGCTGCGCTTGATGAAGACCTCACTGCAATTCGGCGCATGAAATCCCTGGTCGAAGAAGAACTTTCGCTCAACCTTCCGTTGGTGCAATCAGGTGACGTGAGTCGCACTGAGGTTTTGCGTCTGCAGCGGCAAGTGGCCGATATGCAGGCACAGATGACGAACAAGCGCAACAAGTACTTCCAAGATGCGCAAGCTGAGTTCAACAAGACGCAAGAGGAGCTTGCTGGGGTACAGCAGATCCTTGCGCAGCGCCGAAATCAGCTTGACCAGACCGAGCTGCGAGCTCCTTTGCGCGGTGTGGTGAAAAACGTGCGTATCACCACTCAAGGGGGCGTCATCCGACCCGGGGAGGAGGTGATGCAAATCGTGCCGCTTGAAGATGACCTGGTCATCGAAGCAAAAGTTTCACCTGCGGATATTGCCTTTCTCACCCTTGGCCTCGATGCGACCGTCAAGATAGATGCCTACGACTACACCGTCTACGGGGGCCTGCCTGGAAAACTCATTTTTATCAGTGCAGACACCTTGAGCGAAAACCTTCGTCAAGGTGAGGACCCGTACTACCGTGTGCAGGTGCGCACCACCTCACGTGAGTTCAGCAAACGGGCACATAGTGTGCTGGAGATTCAACCGGGCATGACGGCCACCATCGAGGTCAAAACTGGTCAGCGAACGGTATTGCAGTACCTTGCCAAGCCAATCGTGAAAACTCTTGGTGACTCTTTGGGCGAGCGATAAAGAATGCCGGTGACGCTACGTTAGGCGTAGGGGTACAGAAACGCGGTGGGGAGTTAGACCTCAGGCCGGACGACCACTTCGTAGTAGGGCGGCCACGGCGTGGAGCGCTTGCAACGCGAATGCTTCGCGTGACCAGTGACGCGACATCCCAACGGCATCGCACGCCCCGTGCTGCTTCTTTTACGGACTAAACTGCATCCTGCGTCTGGCAGGGCCGACAGCTTTTGAAGGCTTCGAACCCGCAAAAAGACCTGGGCTAGGGAAGCTGCGAACCAACTGTGGTGGAGTCTTCGTGCGACTCTGTTGGGCAGTTGATCTGATTGAGTCCCGTCCGGCGTGCTCAGCATTCCGAGGATGATGTGTCAAAACAGTACTAAGCCGGGGGATGACCGTCATCAATGCCCGCGCAGCGGGCATTGACGTGGGACCCGGTTCCACGTCGTTAGAGTCCGCTGATTTGTGTGACGAGCAGTGCAGACATTCCAGGCGGTTGGAGGCAGGTGGAAGCTGTTTCTAGTAGAAAACGCATCCAAACATTTTGCGTTTTAAGCGACCGTTTCCGCCCTTTTCGGCCGTCGCTGACGAAACATCGTGGAACCAATAGCTAGAGGGTGCCTCTCAGACAAAGTGCGTGAGTAGATCCCCCTTGCCCGCCCTTCAAAGTGCAACCGTTTTTCCGCGTGTGAATTGGCTTTCGTGATAGATTGCACGCTCTGATCCGAACGACATTGCTAGCTCGCCCATCGCAGCTGCGGGGTGCGAGCACCTACCATGGAACGAAATGTCTACATCATCGGCTGGCGGGGCCAACGTGCCTCCTCCAGTACGTCCGGCTCTATCAAGTGCTGATCGTTTCCAGCTTGTCGTGGAGGCAATCGACGACTACGCGATCTACATGCTGGGCCCGGATGGGCTCATAGAGTCGTGGAGCCCAGGTGCAGAACGGCTCAAGGGATACCGAGCCACTGAGGTGTTGGGTAAGTCTTACAGCATTTTCTTTCGCTCTCAGGACGTGGCAGAGGGCGTGCCGGAATGGCAACTGTCACGAGCGCGCTTGCACGGCAAAACCGAGGAAGAAGGCTGGCGGGTGCGCAAGGACGGCTCTGTTTTTTGGGCCAACATATCATCAGTCGAATCCTTGACGATGATGGCACCCTCCTCGCTAGCCAAGATCACGCGGGACGTAACCGAACGGAGGCGGCTTCGAGAGCTTGAGCGCTCGCTCAAACGAATGGACGAGTTCATTGCATGCTTGGCCACGAATTGCGCAACCCGCTGGGGCCGATTCGCTATGCGTCAACCTTCATTCAGGAGCACGGTAGCTTGACACGAGGAGAACATTGCGTGGGCATCCACGACCGTCAGTTGGCCCTCTGACCGACTGCTGGACGAGCTGTTGGATGTAGGTCGGGTTACAAGCGGAAAACTCCGCATTTCGCCCACCCAGATTCCATTCAAAAAGGTCATCGAACAAGCTGTCGAGACCTTTTCGTCCGACATTGAGCGTCGCGAGCGGGACTTGGAAGTCTTCTACCCGAGGGGGAGATATGGGTGAACGCAGACGAGCTTCGAATCACGCAGGTGTCCAGAACCTTTTATCGAATGCGATGAAGTTCACCTTGCCAGGCGGGCATGTCGAGGTACGCGTGGAGGTCTGTGGCAGCCGTCTGCACGTGGAGGTGAAGGACGACGGACTTGGCATGGACCCGGCAACGGTCGATGACCTTTTCCTTCTTTTTGCCCAAGGGCAAGCACAGCGTGAAACCCATCAGCCTGGACTGGGTATCGGTTTGGCACTGTCACGCATGATCGTTGAGATGCACGGCGGTGTAATTTCGGGAGCGAGCGAAGGACGCGGTTTGGGAAGCGTCTTCCGATTCGAACTCTCAGGGGCAGAACTGAAGGCGCCTTAGCAGTTGTGCGGACACCTAGGGTGCGAAAAGTAATCCTTCAGGCCAAGCTACACCGCAAAAGGTTGAGCTCACACACCAAAGCTAGGCGGAGTTTTCTCCGCCCAAAAGCGCTGCACGCTGCCAAGGGTTGGGGTATGGCCGGCAGAATCAACGTCCTCGTTCGTCCACGCCTACGCCGCGGCAAAGGCATGAAGCACTACACGGAAATGGTGCAGGAACTGAATTCTCCCGCGCGCGAGAACCGGCTACAGCTTCGTGTCGTAGTAGCAGGAGGTGGGCGGAGGTTACTACTTTGAAGATGTGTTTACCGTAGTCCCGGACGGTTCGTCCAGCGTGAAGGCGCTGCCGGCTCGACCGAAGAAGAACATCTCACCCAACTCGATGGCCACGATGCTGATCGCGCTCGGCTGTATTGACTGAATTTTTGTTTCCCGAACTGGCCTCACACCCGCAGGTCCGACGGCGCCATTGGAGGCTAGGCGCGCGAGTATTTCGGCACGGCAAACCCTCAAAATCTGAGGTCGGTGGAATTCACAGCGGAAGTCTGGGAGACCCGAATGGACCCCCCATGCCAGCCGCTGCGGCAATGGCAAGCAGGTCGGACTGGACGGTCGCGGTCAGATCTGCAGCGTGTTGAACGGATTGCAATGAGGCGGTTACGGTGGGACCTCGGCAAAAGCTTGACGCTTGGGGCTGATGTTTTGGCAAATGAGCACCTTGCCGGAGCGGGGCAAGGTGTCTCTCCAGCATCGTTTCTTGGTCACTCGACAGGAAGGGGCCTCAGGCAGGAGAGCACACCTTCACACAGTGCGAGCGCGCTTGTATCTAGCGATTTCACTCGCGTAACTCCGCGATGAGGTGGTCGCGCCAGTCATCCGGTACGAGCGGACGATCGGCGTTTCTTTTTCCAAGGCTCATGCCAGCGGCAGAGGCCGCCACACCTATTTCCAAACCCCGGCGCCATCAATCAAGTTGCCACAGACGTGCGAGTTGAAGCGTCTGACCATGAGAGGCGAAGTCCACGGCGACTCCGCTTGGTAGAACGAGGCCATCAGTTTGTGGCATTTTTATCGAAAAATCTATAAAAAATAACTTCTATCATTTCAAAATGAAAATGCACAATCAAATGATAGTATCCGGACCGGAGATCACATCCCGGGCCGCCCCGGATGCGCAAACACCCAGTTAACACCCAAAGGAAGTCTTGAACATGGCTAAAACCCCCTCTGCCAACCCTGTTGACGTGCAACAACCACTCGTGCAGCCGTCGCCGCTGGTGCGAAGCCGTGGCTCTGTGCTGTCCGCGAAAGCCGTTCGCCTCTGGGTGTGCAACCCGCGTTGGTAGCGCCCGATGCGTGGCGGGAAGAAAAAGGCCTGAGCCTCAAGAGAAGAGGCGCCCTTCAAGAAGAGGCCACTCAGCTGAGGTGGTGGCGCAGTCAGACGCCTTCCGGTCGCTGAAACGGATGTGTTGCTCGCGCAAGCAGGCCCGCCGTTCTGCCTGGCGCGGGCGGCGCTTCAGCGGTGATAGCGCCTTCTGTCGCGCCGGTAACTATCGGGGCTTCAGGTTTGGTGCCGCCGGTGCAGCTGGTGGGGCTGCCGCCGCGGATTCGTGGGCACTATTGCACGGTCGGCGCTGGTGTTGCAGCCGTGGCGGGCGCGGGTGGTAGCAGTGGTGGTTCTACGCCTCCTGCTGCACCTGCGCCAGCGCCTATTTCTCCTCCGGCCCCTGCTCCCCAACCAGAACCGGAACCTACTGAGACTGTCCATCAACTCACGACCGGCCTGGACAATGTCAAGCGGTGTGGTGTAGATCGCATCATCGGCAGTTCCACGACGTTCCAGCCGGCTGACGTGGTCAACGGCGGCGAAGGTATTGACACGCTGCAGCTGCAGCTCACCGGCGGCACGTACGGCGATGGAGCCATCGTGAGCAACATCGAGGCCCTCGACGTTCGGGCCTTGGCTGGCGACTCTGGTGCCGTTAATCTGTATCTGACGGACTGGGATGACAGCCTTGCGAAGCTCAACATCATCGAGGCCAAGCAAGACGTCGCAGTGCGCGATCAGCAGACCCTGGCCGATGTGAGCATCACCAAGAGCAGCAAAAACGTCGCGCTGGCCTATGAGCCGAATGTTACGGCGGGTGAAGATGACGAACTCAATGTCTCGGTCAATGCGTTTAAGGGCGGTTTGACTATTGACGACCAGGTCGAGGGTGTGCGCCTTTCCGTGGACGATGACGCCGGTTCGCCGAATGCCAGCAACATGAGCATCAATGCTCTTTCATCGACCACGATTGTGGGTGGCCGTTCTGGACAAGGCTTTGGACTCACGCTTACTGGTGAGGACGGCAGCGCAGCATCGCTGGACAGTTCAGAGTTTGTCGGAAACCTGACGCTCAATGCCGGCTCCAATCTCAAGACATTGACCACCGGGGCGGGTGACGATGTCGTTACGTCGACCAGCGGCATCTATCAATCGGACGCCGTGTATGACCTGGGCCAGGGCAACAACAGCTTGAATGTCTCCGGCACGGTCGGCGGCTCTGTCAATGCCGGTGCCGGTAACGACACCATCTCCATCTCGGGGTCCGTGAATGAAGGGGCCTCCATTGACATGGGTGCGGGCAGCAACACGCTCACAGCAGGTGTCGTTGAAGGCTCCATCACGTCCGGCGCGGGCGCCGACTCCATTACGGTGGACGGCATCGAGGGAAATGCAGTGGTGAGCCTGGGTGACGGCGACAACGAAGTCATCGTCGGTGCACACGGTATCGGTGAGGGTGCAAGCCTCACGCTGGGTGATGGAAACAACTCCGTCCACACCACGGGTGGTGTCAATGGGGTAGTAGGCGAAGACTCCGAAACGGGTGTGTCCATTACGTTCGGTGATGGTAACAACAGTTTCCTGGTTGCCACCGAGTTCGACGGTGAGGATGTGCCCGTTGGTGGAGCGGGTGTGGGCCACGCCAACATTGTGTTTGGCGATGGCGACAATCGCATGGATGTCGCGACGCAGGTCGTCAACTCGAGTGTCACTTTCGGCGATGGAGACAACATCCTGCAGGTGGTGGAGGATGTGCGGGACTCGTCGGTGAGCTCTGGTGACGGTCAAAACGCTGTCCTCATTAGGAGCGATCTTGAGGGCTCCAGTGTTAGTTTTGGCAGCGGTGACGGAAACGTTCTGGCCACGGGAAATGACGTTTTTGAGTCGACCATTACGTTCGAAAACGGAAACGAAAATGAGCTGACCGTCTACGGTGGTGTCGCAGACTCCTCGACCAGTTTTGGCGCCGGCAGCGGCAACGTCATGTACGTTGGCGAAGATCTGAGCGACTCGACCGTGGCATTTGGTGCGGGTGAAGACAACATGCTGTTGGTGAGCGGTGGAGCCCATAACACGTCAGTGAGCTTCGCTGGTGGTTCTGCTGACGCGAACATTGCTGGGCAAGTCACCAGTGGTGACGGCGTCGTGTCCGAATTCTCGTTCGCCGGTGACGGCAACACGATGGATGTGAACGCGTTCGGTGGAGAAGATTCGAACGGCATCGAAGGACATGAACTCACAACCATCGTCGGCGAAGACATGGTGATCGAAGAGGTCCGTGTAAACGTCGACTTTGGAGCTGGCGGCAATAACACTCTCCTGGTTCGCAACGGCAGCGTTCAGTTGGCAGACATTTCGTTTGGTGAAGGCAGTGCAAACAACGTCGGGATCGACAAAAATCTGCAGCAGTCCAGCGTGACCTTCGGTGGCGAAGACAGCACGGGTGGCGCGGGCAACGGTCTGTATGTCGGCAACGACATTCGAAACTCGCAGGTCGCCTTCTTTGGTGCGGCGAGTACGGTTGAAGTCGGCGATGACGTCACGGCTTCCCAACTGAGCTTTGGGGCTGGCGCCAACCGGGTGGAAATCTCTGATGATCTGGAGGACGGCTCCAGCATCTCCATGATCGGCGGCGGCAGCCGAATCTATGTTGGCGGCGATGTCGAGGGCTCCAGCATCAGTATTGCCGGCGGTGGCAACAGCGGCCAAATGGCTGCAGTTGGCGAAGATGCGCCTGACGACGCGGGGGTCTTCGTCTTGGGCGATGTCGATGCATCCAGCATCACGGTCGGTGGTGGAAATAACATCGTTTACGTCGGTGAAGACGTCAACGAATCCGCGATTTCTCTGACGGGCGAGGCGGGCGAAGACACGCTTTCTGTGGGCGACGACATCGTCGAGTCCACGGTGAGCTTCGCTGGCGCCGGGAACGTTCTCTCCGTGGGCGATGACGTTGAAGGCTCTTCATTGAGCTTTGCCGCGGGCGGCAACACGGTCACCATTGGCGGTGATGTCGAAGAGGAATCGGAAATCACCCTTGCCGGCGGCGGCAGCGTTGTGAGCATTGGTGACGACCTGGACAACTCGACCGTCGCTCTAGGCGACGGTGGCAACTCGGTGAATGTCGGTGGTGAGCTCGACGACGGCGCACTCATTAGCGCAACGGGTGGCGACAACACCGTTGTCGTGGGCGGCAAGGTATCCGATGGAAGCCAAATCAATTTGGGCGGCGGCGCGGACACTGTCACCGTTGGCAGCAATGAGCACAAGCAAGGCAGCGTGGGTGGCGACGGCGGCCAAGCGGCCCGTATTGACGTCGGCGCTGGCGATGACCAAGTGACGCTCATCGGTTCGAAGCATTACGGCAATACGCTGGTTCGCTCGGGCGGTGCGCTCGAGGGCGGGCAGGGTAATGACACGTTGACCATCAAGGCAACTTCCGACGTGAACGTTGTGGGCCGTACCGAGCATCAAGAGTTGTCGGTTGAATTGGCTGAAAGCTACGACGTTGGCGATGTAGTGACCCTGAAGGTTGGAGAAGAAGAGTTCACTCACACCGTCGAGTACACAACGGCGCAGGTGCTCGAGTTTACGTTCGGTGGCTCATATTCCTACAGTGCCAATCAGACCTACTCGGTGACCGTTGGCGGCGAGACCTACTCGTTCCTGTTCCCCGGTGCTCAAGGGGGTCCAGGCGCGGCTGCGCAGGCGGTTGCGGATGGCATTAAGGCTGCTATCGACAGCGCAGATCCTTCCATCGAAGGTTTTGGTTCTATCAATGTCGTTGCAGGTGAGGTCGAGGGTACCTACACACTGTCGCTGACGGGAACTTCTGCTGACGCCGAAAACGTCGATGCCTCGTCGAGTCACTCGGCTGCCGCGGGTGCCGACGGTGCAGACCGCACGGTTCAGACGGCTGAAGAGGTCGCTTCTGCGCTGGAGGCGCTGGTCGATTGCGAAAGCACGACCTTCTCTGCGAGCATCGTGGACGGAAAGATTGTTCTCACGGGCAACGGTTGCGCCATCGCAGCCGATGTCAGCGCCAGCCTTTGGCTCAACGAGGCCGAAGTGGATGGCGCTATCACCACTGAGCAACTCGCTGATGCCAGCATCAGTGGTTTCGAGACTCTCAAGCTCGAGATTCTCAACAACGTGGGAGAGGACACGGGCCTCACCGCACGCGAGATCACTGCCGACTTCTCCTACATCTCCGGTGTTCAGAACATCGTGCTTGACAGCCAGGTCAAGATTGACGCGGTCACCGTCGTGGACGTTATCGGTGAACAAGAGTTGGTGAATGGGGCCTACGAGCGGACCGACGAGTACGCAGACAATTGCGACATTGACGGAACCACGGAATTCAATCTGCTCAATCTAAAGGGTGGCGAGGCGATCACTGTTCGCGGTCACGAAGTGACTGCCACGGGGAGCAAGCAGGTCGACGGAATTCAAATCGGTGACCAAGATGGCGACCACCATGTTGGCGACGTGATTTCTGTTTCCCTTGGCGGTCAGACGTACTCTATGGTGATCACGCCTGAGGACTTGGACGGGGAAAGTGCGGTGGCTGACGCAAATGCCATTGCTACCCGCTTGGCCGGTATCCTGCAGGAGGCCAACAACGAAGATTGGCCCTTCTCTGTGGCGGTAGATGGGAGGCACATCACGCTCATCGGAACAGACTCTTCCCTCTCGACCGAGATATCTGTCAGTCATACCCGGCCGAATGCTAGCCCGAGTCCGCTGTATGGGTCCGAGGGCTCATTCGAGGACCGGATCGACTTCAATTGCTTGGACTCGATCCAGACGGGCGACGTCATCAGTCTGCAAGTTGGCGAAGAGCTCATCACCTACACCGTCCTTCAAGAAGACTTGGATGCGTGCTGCGACCGTCATATCGGCGATGTAATCGCTGAGAAAGTTGCTGCAGCAGTCAATGGCGCCGGCAACACTGGCGTGCGCGCATTCTTCGGCGTGGTGACCTTGGGCGGTGAATTGGAAGCATCGTGGTCGGTCACCCGCATGGAGAGCAGCTACGTCAACAAGACATTCGCGGAGTTTGTGCAAGCCAGCGATGCGGAAGACGACAGCGACATCGACGTGACCGCCAAGGCGACTCTTGCGGAGAACACCGACAACGACACGATGGACCTCACGGTAGACGGCTACGGCGCGTTTGACTTGGAGATCGTGGGCGACGGAGTTGGCCAGTACGAACACCTCGACCTGAACGTCGTGGATGAATTCAGCCACTACATCAACACGAACGGCCACCAAGGGAACTTCAGCGAGAGCATCGTGCTCACTGGCGGCGCAGCCGGGGCCTCCATCTACCTGGACAACATCCGGGCAGCGGATGTGAATTCCACCTCCGAGGCCAATCTCACGGTGGAACAGTACGATACCGACCTGCAGAATGCTCTGGTGGGTGAGGATGCTGTTGTTAACGTCAGCACGGGGAGCGGCGACGACCACCTCATTACCAACGCGTGGGCGCTGGTCAATGAAGGCAGCTCAGTTGACCTGGGGACGGGGAAAAACACCCTTTCGCTGGGCTGGGGCTGGGTGGAGGACTGCGGTGACGCCGTTCCTCGGACGATTGCCGGAGCCGACCTGGCGCGTGTTTCCGAAATTGAAGGCCTCACGCAACTGCATCGCCTGAATATGCTCAACGGCGTGGTGCTGGGCGAAGATGCGACCTTGAGCATGATGGAGACATCCGTGCCCAATACGGTCGAAGAGATCGACCTCTGGGCCGTGACCGTGACGGGAGAAGATATCGACCTCACCATCTCTGGGACCGCCGCCAGCTTGCTTCTGGAGGCATCGGAGGGTGACCTTGACCTGCAGGACACTGGCGTACTCACCGCTGTTGGCGTGACGGACCTGAGTGTTCGTGGATTGGGCGACGTTACGTTTGCGCTTGGCAACGATGCGCTCAACACTTTGTCGGTGGTCTCCAGGGACGATGAAGCCTCTGTTTATGTGCGCGACGGTGTCAATCGGACTGTGACAATTGGTGAGGCATCTCTTGAAGGTCGCGGTGACGATGCAAAGTTCACGATTCGTGACAATACGGACGGCTCGGTGACCGTAGGTTCCTTGTCGGCTGAGGCAGATAGCGATGCACGTCTGGCCATTTACGACAACACCAACACGGACATCAGCGTCGGCGCGTTGGGTGGTGTGACGCTGCGCGGCGAATACGAGGCAACTGTCTCTATCAGCGGCAACGGAGACGACAAACTCGAAGCCGACCAGGTGATCACGCTGGGTGACCTGAGCATGTACGCAGGCGAAGACGCGCTGGTCACGATTGAAAACAACGTAGCCAATACCATCACCCTCGGGGCGGTGGACATGGTCTCTTGTGAAGAAGACACCTCCTTCCGCGTGGCCAACAACAGCGGCCTGGACTACGAAGAGGGAATGAGCGCCAGTGTGGACTGGTCGACTTTGAACTCTGGCGCCATCGCTATGGATGCGGGTGATGAGGCCAGTTTGGCAATCGAAGGAAACACCTGGGCAAAGGTGGAGCTCGCCACTGGGGAAGACGAGGGCATTGACATCTCGGCTCGCAATGACATTGAGTTCAAGGTCAAAGACAACACCAATGTGAATGTGGCAATGGGTGGAGTCACGCTGAATTCGGCGGACCGCATCAGTGCATCCGTCAGCGGCAACGTGACGGATTCGGAAGATCTGTATCTCTCCAGCGTATCAATCGGGGACTTCTCGGCAACCGCAAACGATGACGTCAATCTTTGGATGAAAGACAACGTCGTGGTGGACATCAGTCTTGGCGATGTGGCGATGACCTCCTACACGGATGACGTTCGCCTCTACATCAAGGACAACCAGGACACGCAATTCAGCCTCGGTAGCGTCGCCTTGTCTGCACTTGATGACGCTGCGCTTGTGATTCGTTCCAACGTAGCTGGTGAAGACGAAGGCCCAGGCCTCCAAATGCTCGTCGACGGCGACATCACCATTGCGTCACAAGAGGACGATGCAACTTTGAGCTTCAAGGGCAACAGCGGGGTTCAGTTTGGAGTTATGGGCGATGTGTCGCTGAAAGCTGCGGATGATGTCCGTTTCGAGCTGAGCGACAACAAGGCTACTTTGGTGTTCATGCCTGGCAGCGCAGAAGGAGAAGACTCCGAGGCCTCGCCCGCAATCAAACTTGAGTCGACAGACGGCGACGTTCGTCTCTATATCAAGGACAACGGCGGTGAGGATTCACAAGACAGCTTCAACGGTTTCGCGGCTGTTCTTGGTGCCGTGGACATTGACGCCAAGGACGAGGCAAAAGTCAAGATCAACGGCAATGAGAATTCGCTGATTGCAGTTGGCTTGCCGGCAAGCGCAGTGACGGAAGGAGTCGAGGGGGTCTTCAGCGGCTTGGCCGGCCAGATCCTTGAGAACATGGATGGCATTCAGCAAGCGCTTTCGAGCGCTGGGCCAGGCATCGAGGTGGACGCTACCTCTATTGATTTCGAGATCGAGAACAACTTCACCTCGGGAGAAGACTTCCAAGATGACTTCAACGTTGTGCTACTCGGGTCCACGGCTCTTACTGCTAAAGACACAAACGATGTCGATGCCCATGCAGATGCCAGGATGTCGATTCTCGGAAACGAGCAGACGATCATCGTTGCTGGCGATCTGCAGATGTCTGCGGATGCCACTTCTAGCGGCGAAGATGCCTACGCCGAGACAGGCCTGTACATTGGCGAGACCGGCTTCTTTGGTGCGAGCGGCAGCAATGGCGTTCAAGGAAACGAGACTGTTGCAATAGTGATGGGCGACGTGTCCCTGGAGAGCAATGCGACGACCGTCTTTGATGAAGCTACCGGCTTGGCATACGTCGAGCTGTCTGCCAACGAGAACGTCCGAATCAAGCTGGGAGACGTGTCTTCCAGCGCCTCAGCAACTTCGACCTATGGCGCTGCCTATGCTGGTGCTGGAGTGGCTGTTCTCGGCAACATCGGTGGTGAGGACATCGGTGGAGAAGATGACTCGTGGATCGAGATGGGTGACGTCACAATCACGGCCAACACCAACCCTATTGGGGAGGATGAATTCACTCCGATGTCCGTGCCCATGACTATCAGCGAAGCTCGTGCGGCTTTCGTGCTCATGGAGAACGAAGAGCTGCATGTCAAGGTCGGAGATGTGGACGTCAGCGCTGCCGCCACCGGTGGCGAGGACTCTGAGGCGGTGGCGGTTTTCCATCTGGACGAGAACACGGACTCGAGCTTTGAGTTCGGCGACGTGAGTCTGAGCGCAGATGCGAAGACGGGATTTGACTTCGCGGGCTTCTCTATCGTTGACCAGAGCAACGTGGATGTGTCGGCAGGTGACATCAGGGTGCAAACGACTGGAGCGCGTGGCCTTGCAGGTGTCGCGGTGGGCGCTTACAGCAACCAAGGCTATAGCTACCTCACGGGTACAAACCAAGGAGTGGACTACTTTAGTGTTGGACTGCAGTACACGCCTGCGGCGACCGATGCCAACTATGAAACCGATGTCGCTCTCGGGAACATTGCAGTGAGCGCTGGCAACGATGCAGCCGTCTTGCTGTCCGCTGATTCCCATGGTTCGCTGGCAGTCGGAAATATCCACGTCACGTCGGCAACGGCAGAGGGCGCGGTGAGCGGCAACATCTTCTTCTACATGAACGATGTCACGCTCAACAGTGCCGTCGGCGAAGATGCGGCCGACCATCTGGGTAATGCCCTGGCGGCAGTCGAGGCCGCGAACATCGCTGTGCAAGACGCTGGCAGTGACGACGTTGCTCTTGCGCTGGCACAGGAAGCGCTTGAAACGGCCGAGGCAGAGGTCGAGGCGACGGAGGCCTTCCTGAATGCGTTGGAAGACGGCATTTCTATCGTGTTGGATGGCTCTAACGGCGCAGATGCTGACAACACCGTGTACGCCACGCTCATCGACACGCCTGACGTTCATTCGTTGGTAATTTCCGGCGCCGATGCAAACGTCTTCCTCGAAGGGGAGATGGACGACTTTGCTACGCTGGATCTGTCGGGTGTCACGGACTTCGCTTATGTGGAGACTTGGGGTGCGGACTTCAGCAATGGGTCTGATGAGCTCAAGCTGTCGGATCACATCGTGGTGAAGATTGGCACCGGGGACCTGCAGTACAACGCGATGTACGGCGTTCGCGACGAGCAGGGTATCGGCCGCGGGTTTACCGGCTCACTCGTGCAGGACGCTGGCACAAACGGGAACTTCCACGGTGACTGGAACGGCAGCAGTTCGGGCTGGTACTCGCTGGGCGAGAGCGGCGACAACTACCTCGCGCCAACCCCGCACGAGATCTACATCGAGACATGGGGAGCGCCGTCCAGCACAGAGAACCAAGACGTTTACAAGTTCACGGTGGACGGCACGTCGTACTCCGTGGCGATTGAGAAGTACATTTCGGGAGAGGACACCCACGGAGAGGACATCTTCAGCTACCGGATGGACGACTTCCACATCGGGTTGAGCGATACCGATGTAGGCCTGGAGGCATTCGAGGAGTCGCTGGGCGTGGCTAGCTTTGAGTGGAACGGCGTAGACCGCTTCATTTTGACGGGCCCGTCAGACGGAAGTGCGCTCAAGCCAGTTACGACTGCAACGATGGTTGTGGACAACAACGACACGGTGAACCAGCCTATGGAAGTGGAAAACATTCCGGGGAAGGTGGCCACCGATGGCATTGGCAATGCGGTGCAGGAGGTCTTCCAGTTCGTCGGTGACGAGATTGGCGACGTAGTGATTGGCGGATTCTTCGCCAAGCCGGTGGGTGCCGACAACGTGGATGGAACGTTGCGCTGGGGCGACAGGCTGGACTTTAGCCAGTTCGACCTGAACGGCGATGCCTCGGGGATGGGAGGTGCGAATGACCTGACCATTTCGGTGGTGAACGACGATCAGGGCTACTTTTCGGACGTGCTGATCACCTTCAACACTGCTGGGATGGAGGACTCCTCGATTCTCTTGGTGGGCGTTGGCGACCAGTACAGCACCTCTACCGACGTGATCACGAACGTGACCAACAGCATCATCTTTGCTTGATGTTTAGGTAGTCGCGGTTCGACAGCAAGGGGAGGAGGGAGCATGTCCTTTCTCCCCTTTCTTGCGGCCATCCCCTGGTTGCCGCTTGCCTTCTACGATTTTTGAATCATGAGCATGTACAAGAACCTGGTTCCACTGCGTCACACAGAGCACGCAGGACTGCGTTTGCTGCCGGTGAGCAACTACGACTTCGCCAGTGAGCTGATGCTGGCTCCAATCGTCGTTGATGAATTGGCCGAAGCCGCGCGAGAGTATCCGATCGTGTTTCCACGCGATGCAGCTCTACCCGCAGTTTTGTTGGGAGTCCAGCGCGGACGAAATGCTTATGTCGGCGATAACGGTCAGTGGCTGGCCAGCTATGTGCCAGCCCACATTCGCCACTACCCATTCATGTTGACCCGATTGCCGGGAAAGGGTGATGGCCAAGATCACGTGGTGATGATGGATGCCGACTCACCGCTGTGGTCAAAAATAGAAGGCGAGCCTGTCTTCGATGGTGAGTCGCTTACACCTGTGGCTCAGCGCTCTGTCGACCTGCTGCGTGCCATGTCACGCCGCCAGGTTACGACGCGAGCTATGGTGCAAGCGATTGCGGCAGCAGGGCTTTTTGTGGAGCGTACGGTGCGTGTAAAACGCCCTGGACATCCCGATGCCCGCGTCTCGGGTTTGAGGGCGGTGGATGAAAAGGCGTTCAACGCGCTGAGCGACGAAGCATTCAACGCCTTGCGCAAGAGCGGGGCGTTGCCTTTGGTCTACGCCCATCTGTTGTCCTGGGCGAACTTCCGGCAAGGTCCGATTGGGAGGGCCTAGCCATCAAGCTGCAATTCCATATTGGCCAGATGCACGGTCTGTCAGATCCGACGGCGGTGTTGACTTTGCAGATCGAGGGCCGCATTGATGGGGACGCCGTGCAGCGGCTGGTGTCTCGAGCGCGTGCAAATTTTGCGCATGCTGATGGGATTCCCGCTGAGGGCTTGCCTGAAGCACTTCTTTCCGGTCCTCATCTGAGGGGCGGAGTGGAAATGGCGGCCGCGTCCATGCTGGCCGCGCTATGCGTGGCATTTCAGCGAGCAGCGCGCGATGCCGTGGGGCTGGCTCGCGTGGTGTCAGCCAGCAAGGGGGCATGGGTGCTGGCGCTGCCTTACCACCGGCGTGAGGTGCTGCACTCGGGCCTGCCACTGATGTTGGATCATTTTCGGCTCTGGATAAAACAGGCAATCGCACCAGCGGCTCAAAAAAAGCTGGCCGAGGCGACGAGCCAATGGTTGCGCGGTGTTCAGGGTGGAAGTCTTGCACCCAACACCCTGCGCTTTGCGCTAGCAGCACGCGAACTCGGCCATCCGGTATCGACCATTGGCTACGGCGTCATCCAGCTGGGCTGGGGCTCCCGGCAACAGCGCATGGAGAGCAGCTTCACCGGGCAGACGAGTGTACTGGCGACCCGCATCGCGAAGAACAAGCCGCTCGCGAACGCGTTGCTGGCGCGTGCCGGTCTCCCGGTGCCACGCTCTGCGTTGGTGAGCAATTGGGACCAGGCGCTGAAGGTCGCCCAGGAACTGGGCTGGCCGGTCGTAGTGAAGCCCGCCAACTTGGACCAAGGACAGGGCGTGGTGCCCGACATCCACGATGAAGATTTGTTGCGCCGGTCCTTCGAACGGGCTGCGGCACTCAGCTCGGGCCGGGTGTTAGTGGAGAAGCACGTGGAAGGCGCGGATCACCGTCTATTGGTGGTTGGCGGGCGGCTGTTGGTTGCCACACGGCGTCTGCCCGGTGGGGTAACGGGTGACGGTCATCACACTGTGGCGCAATTGCTCGCGAAGCTCAACGCCGACCCGCGCCGAGGCACCGACCAGCGCAGCCTGCTCAAGACGATTGAGCTCGATGAAGAAGCTGCTACCCGATTGGCCGAGCAAGGTCTGAACGCGGACAGCGTGGTCGAGCTAGGCCGCTTCGTGACAATGCGTCGCACAGCAAACATAAGCACCGGGGGCACGGCGTTGGATGTGACGGACCAAGTGCATCCAGACAACCGTTGGCTGGCCGAGCGTGCGGCGCGGGTGGTGGGGCTGGATATCGCAGGCATCGACTTGCTCTGCCCGGACATCGCGCGTTCCTGGCGCAAGGTGGGTGGCGCGATCTGCGAGGTCAACGCGCAGCCGGGTTTCCGCCCGCATTGGCTGGGCGACCCCGCGCGTGACGTGAATGCTGAGATTGTCGAATGGCTGTGCCGTGGAGGTACTCGCGTGCCAACAGCGGCAATCACCGGAACCAATGGAAAGAGCACGACAGCGCGAATGCTGCACCACATCTGGTTGGCAACAGGTCGCTGCGCAGGATTGAGCTCTAGTTCAGGCGTGTGGGTCGGGTCCGACCGGATGCTAGAGAAGGCCCCAGTGGGCGTAACGGGCGCGCGCATGCTGCTGGACGATCCGGGCGTGGAGGCGGTGGTGCTCGAACTGCCGAGGCTAGGATTGATCACTCTGGGCCACCCCTGTGACCATTACGACGTAGCTGCGCTGCTCAATGTGCAGGATGACCATATCGGCGTCAACGGCATCGACTCCATGGAAGCGATGGCGCGCTTCAAGGCCCAGGTGCTGGAGCGCGCGAGCCAAGCCGTGGTTATCAACGCCGACGACGCCTTATGCCTGTCGGTGCGAGGGCAAGCTGGCGCAACGCGCCAAGTGCTGGTATCGCGAGTAGGTGATGCAAATCCGGCGGTGGGTGCCCACTTGGCCGAAGGTAAGGACGCCGTGCTCGTGGCATGGCACGCAGGCGCCGAGTGGATCGTGATGGCGCAGGGGGAGACACGCACGCCACTGATGCCGTTGAACGAAATCCCGGCGACCATGAACGGGCTGCTGCGCTTTAACGAGGCCAATGCGCTGAGTGCAGCGGCTTTGGCCTGGGCTCAAGGTATTCCGTTGGACACGGTGCGCGCCGCACTGGGCACCTTTGCCAACACGCTGGAGCACAATCCCGGACGTTACAACGTCATCGGGGGATTCCCATTCACGGTGTTGCTTGACTTTGGTCACAACCCCGACGGGATACGAGAAATCTGTAATGTGGCGCGCCGCTGGTCCGTGGCTGGTCGGCGGCGACTTGTCACGTCTCACATCGGCAACAGACATCGAAGCCACGTCGCGCTTCTGGCACCCGATGTGGCGGCGGTATTCGATGACGCAGTCATTTCGCAGGATGCATGGTTCGTTCGCCACAAGAGTGACTGGACAGGAGAGCACCCTGAGGTGCAACATTTGGCTCAGCTTGAGCAGTCGCTGTGCGAGGCGGGCATGGATGGGGCGAACGTGACGATCATTGCCGATGTCCTGGAAGCCGTTCGCCAAGGTCTGCAAACCGCAGAAGCAGGCGACCTGCTCGTGCTCCTAGTGGGTGAAGGAGCCTTGCCGGTTATACGGCAGGCCTTGCGCGAACGAGAAGCCGCGGTGGCCGTGTCCTGTGTTTGAGTTTGCCTATGAGGCTGTGTTTCACGGGCCGAATGTGTGCGCGCTGGGACCGGTGCTTGCAGCGCGGGTGCGCTTCTCCCGGTCTTTACCACCCGGCGCGCTAGCTACGAGCTGCGCCCGCCTGCGTGCGCTTTGGCCCGAATGGCTGAATCAGGATGGGCCTGCAACGGACGAGGAGACTGAGGCAGCCAGACTGCTGGCAGCTTGGGCGTTGGGTGCTCTCAACGAAGTGCGCGGCTTTCTCCATGACGCTGGGGCCCAAGCCGTGCCCGGCGGGGCGCGGCTATGGGTGGGATTTCATCACGTTGGTGTGACCAAGATGGCGCTGGAGCTGGCCCAGCGGGCGTTGGCCGAAGCGGCGCGGCCCGGTGTGGGCTTTTCGCGCGAGGCGATGGAGGTCCCACTGCAACGATTTTGGGCACTCTGTCGAAAGTACCACCCTGACTACCAGGCCCGAATCCTGATGGAGGGTGCGCGGGCTCGGGGTGTGCCAGTGCTTCCCTTCGTGAACGGTAGCCGTTACTGGCAGTACGGGTGGGGCACTCGCTCGAGAGTGTTCATGGAATCGGCGTCGAACACAGACGGCTTCCTGGGCAGTCAGTGGCAGAAGTCCAAGGTGCTGAGCCACGCAGTGTTCACCAGCCTTGGTGTGCCAACGCCCAAGCACCGTCTTGTGAGTCAGCCCAGCGAACTGGAGGCTGCGGCCGATGTGGTTGGATGGCCCTGTGTGGTTAAGCCGATGGATCAAGGCGGCGGTCGGGGGGTGACTGCGGGCATCGCCTCGTCGGGTTCACTGCACAAGGCGTTTGCACACGCGCGTCGCTACACCCAGGGCCCCGTGATGGTGGAGGCCTTTGTCCCCGGGGACGACCATCGCCTGATGGTCGTGGAGGGGCGCCTGATGGCTGCAATCCGCCGGGAGCCTTCGAGCGTAGTGGGCGATGGCCAGCGCACGCTGCGCGAACTGGTGCAGGCGCTTAACTCGCAGCGGTCATCCAATATGGTCAAGAGCCGGTATCTGCGCACGATCGCGTCCGACACGGTGCTGGCAGAGCACTTGGCTGGCCAGGGGCTGACGCTTGAGACGATGCTGGCGGCGGGGCAGCGCGTGACTTTGCGCAGCAACGCGAACTTGTCCAGCGGCGGTGTCTGCGTGGACGTGACGGCGCAGGTGCACCCGATGGTCCGCCAGCTTGCCGAAGCGGTGGTGCAGGCGTTCGGTCTAGGCACGGCCGGGTTGGACTACATCACCACCGACATCGGCGGAGCGCCGAGCCTGACTGGGGGCCGCCTGATTGAGGCCAACACAATCCCTGGCTTGGATGCCGTCATCGCCGCAGGTTGGGCGCCGGAGACTATTGCGGAGGCGGTGCTGGGTGAACGGCCTGGCCGTATTCCCGTGACGCTGGTCGTCTTGCCGGAGGCGACGGTGGCGAAAGCAACGGACGACCTGCTAAAGCATTCGGCAGATCCGACCATAGGCTGGGTATGTGGCGCACAGGGCGGCATTGGTGGGTTGTCATTGCAAGGCATAAACAAGGAGGCGTGGTCCGCCGTTCGCGCCGCGCTGCGTCATCGCGGACTGGAGGCTCTTGTAATCGTGAGCACTCCCACAGATCTGATCCGCAATGGTCTGCCTGTGGACAAGATGGAGAGAGCCGTGATTTGCGGCGCCGAGCTGCCTCTGGACTGGCAAGGTGTGCTGCAACGATGCGTCGCAGAGGTTGAGCACCTTGACGACTGGGACGGCTACGTTAAACGCATAGATGGCATGTAAGCGACACCATACGCTGCTCTTGCACATCACCCTGAGAGACTGCCGTTTGTCATCATCCCAAAACGCCAGGAGACCCGGTCCTTCAGGTCCGGGAGGAATGGCGTGAACTCTTTTCTCTGGAGAGGGCTAAACGCTGTGCCTAGACACAGGGATGCCCAAACGTTCCTGTCTTCCTTCGTCCGAAGCGTCGCACACCACGCGCGTGCTGCACCTGCGGCTCAAGGACAGGCATGCCCCCACGCTTTTGACGATGGCGGCTGACGTGAACTTCGTCTGGAACTACTGCAACGAGCTTTCGTTCAAGGTCTGGGAACGCGAACGCCGCTTCATGAGCGGCTTCGACTTCAGCCCGTACACCCGAGGCGCCTCCAAGGAGGGCCTGAGCATTGGATCGGCCGTGTTCCAGGAAGTCTCCGAGGAGTTCGCCAAGAAGCGCCGGGCCGCCAAGCGCGTAAAGCTGCGCTGGCGCGTCTCGCGCGGCACCAGGCGCAGCCTGGGCTGGATTCCATTCAAGGCCCGCTCGCTGAGCTACAAGGCCGGCCAGGTGTCCTTCCAGGGGATGAAGCTCTCCCTGTGGGACAGCTACGGCCTGGCCGACTACGAGCTCGGCGCGGGCAACCTCTGCGAAGACAGCCGCGGTCGCTGGTATCTCAACGTCTGCGTCAAGGTGAGGAAAGAGACACTCCTTCGCCCTGCAGCTGAGGTGAAGGTCGACGCCGTGGGCATCGACCTGGGGCTGAAAGACCTGCTGACCACCAGCGAAGGCGAGTTCGTACCGGCACAAGGCTTCTATCGCGGCCTGGAGCCCCGGCTGGCGGTAGCGCAACGCGCCGGCCGCAAGTGCCGCGTGAGAGCTATCAACGTCAAAATTTCGAACCGCAGGAAGGACCACCTGCACAAACTCTCGACCGATCTGGTGCGCACGCACCAAGCGGTCTTCGTGGGCAACGTCAACGCCCAGGCGCTCACCCGGCCAAGTCCGTCCTGGACGCCGGGTGGAGCGAGTTTCGAACCATGCTGCAGTACAAGTGCGATGACGCAGGCGTGTGGTTCAAGGAGGTTGACGAGAAGTTCTCCACCCAGGAGTGCAGCGCCTGTGGCGCGCGCACCGGACCGAAGGGCCTGGCAGGCCTAAGCGAACGCAGCTGGGAGTGCAGCGCCTGTGGCGCGCACCACCACCGAGACGTGAACAGCGCGCTCGTGATTCGAGCGCGAGGGTTGGCTTGGCTGGAGAACGAATTTTCCACGGCGGGGGAGGCGAGAGCCGAGGAACCCGTCGTGAATGAGCATGGGCTTTCAGGCCTGTGCGCGGTCGGGCATGACCGTCCAGTTGTGGGAATCCCCGTCCTTTAGGACGGGGAGGATGTCAAGTCAATGATTTCACGGGGGAAAGTCACTTTCGCTCCTTACGCGCACCACAGAGTGTTAACAAAATGTTAAAAACGGTGCGCGCATGTCGATATACCTCAAGGCAAGAATTTGGCAACGACTTCGCCGGTTGCCTGAGCGGCACGCTTCAATCGTAGTACAGGCTAAGGGTGCCCCTGCACGACCGTTGGTATCTGGCTTTCACGCTGCATGCGATTGTTTGCACTCGTGCAGGCTGACTAAGCCACTCTTGCCATTGACACGATTCTCACAGAAATTGCCGAATTGTCATTTTAAGTGATACTTGTGAATAAACTCACATTTGTATCACTTTGTGTTTGCCAATGTCAGTTTTGCGGAATACCATCCCTGTGGATGTACCGCCTCTATAAGTTGATGTCTTAGGTGTTTGCAAGTCTTCTGACACTCTGACTTCTGCGTAGCGGCGGTTTCAGTGAAGCCGCACTTGGCTTCAATGGGCCGAACAAGATGTGACGACGTGGTACGAGCGTCGTTTTCCTTCAATTGCCAAGTCTTTGTCGCGTTCGGGCATGTCACTGCACAAAACAACCTGGCTTGGGGTTCTTGGGTCGGGGGCGTGATGTACTGTTTATGACTGATTGTGAGCACAGCCTTGGTTGTGACTTTGCTAGATCTATGAACCGAGACAGTGACGCCAACTCTCCCCATCGCTTGGCACGTGACCTACAACGGGCCAACTTGGAAGTCCTAGCTGAGAGAAAACGCTCGGTTGAATTGCTCGCAGAATTGAACCGCACACAGAGTGAACTCTCGCGTGTGAAGAGTTCTGCAACCCTTGAGACCGATAGCCGGCTGCAAGCGGAGGTAGCGCTCGGAGAGTCTCAGGAGCGCTTACAACTTGCCTTGGATGCCGCTGGCCTAGCGTTATGGGACTGCCGATATCCATTTACCGATGTCTACCTTTCTGCTCGATGGGGAGAGTTGTTGGGAGACATTGCATTGGAAGGCAATTGGCGTGCGGCAGATTTGGTCGAACGACTGCATCCAGAAGAGTTGGATGGGCTGAGGAGACAGCTTCGTCGAGTGCTCGATGGAGAGGTTCAGCGTACTTCAGTGGAGTACCGATTCAAAGCCGGAGAAGAATGGGTCTGGCTTGAAGCGCATGCGATGGTGGCCGAAGTTGACTTGCGGGGTCGAGTGACTCGCCTGATGGGTACCCAGGCCAACATCACCAAGCGTAAGCAAATCGAGGAGAAGGCTACCCAAGCGCTGCTTATGGCAGAGCAGGCCAGTCGAGCCAAGAGCGAGTTTCTTGCCAACATAAGCCACGAGATTCGTACTCCTCTCAATGCCATCATGGGGCTCAATCAGTTGCTGCTGGGATCCCAGCAGAGCAACGAGCATCGGCAATGGCTTCAATTGATGGATGACTCGTCGCGCGTGCTGTTGAACCTGCTCAACGATGTTTTGGACTTCGCACGCATTGAGGCCGGGAAGCTACACCTCGAAAACATTGCCTTCCCCCTCAGGCCGCTCTTCGAAAGTACCTCTAAGACATATTTGGAGCAGGCACGGCTCAAGTCGGTGGACATGAAAGTCTACATGTCGCCCGAACTTCCGTCCTCTATGTTGGGAGACCCCTTGAGGATTCGCCAAGTGCTGACGAACTTGCTGTCCAACGCAGTGAAGTTCACCCCAGCAGGTGGGCAGATTTCTCTCTCGGTCGATGCATCTCGTGAAGCAGGCCTGGTAAAGAGGCTGATCTTTAAGGTTGCTGACAGCGGTATTGGCATCGCACCCGAGCAACATAAGGCCATGTTTGAAGCGTTTACTCAGGCCGACAGTTCCACTGCACGCCAGCACGGAGGGAGCGGCTTGGGCCTAGCCATTTGCGCCACGCTCGTCAAGGCGATGGGAGGGCGCATTCGGCTTGAAAGCTCTCTTGGTCAAGGTTGCAAGTTCGAAGTAGAACTTCCAGTCAAGGATATATCGCTCCCAAAGAGCGACCAGAAAATGGCGCCACAGACTGTGGCAAAGGCGGACGTTCTCACAGACAGAAGGTTCGAAAACATTCGTGTGATAGTGGCTGAAGACAACACTGTCAATGTGCGGCTGATGCGCGATGCCCTCAGGCAGATTGGCTGCGAAGTGCGTGTTGCAAGAAACGGGGATGAGGCAATCAAGCAGTGGCGCGAGTGGACCGCTGACCTGGTGCTGATGGATGTGCAGATGCCCGGGGTGAGTGGGCTCGAAGCGACCGCACGGATTCGGGAGCTTGAACGTCGCATGCAACGTCCGCCCGTGCCGATCCTTGCGGTCACCGCAAACGCCATGGCCGGCGACCAAGAAGCTTACCTAGCTGCTGGCATGTCGGGATATGTATCTAAACCTGTGGATTTTCCGAGGCTATTTCAAACCATGTCGAAGGCCCTTGAAACCCGCGCCTCGGGTGAGGTGCGCGACACGCAACCTTCAGAGGGGCACGCAATTTATCCGGCCTCAACGCGAAAACGCAACGCACACATCCAACAAACACTCGAAAGAAAAACGAAGAGTCTTCAGAGCGCACTTGCTCGACGCGATCCGACTGCTGCGCAACTGGAGCTCGAGGCTCTAGTGGAGGCTCTCTCTGCGCTGAGAGCGGAGCGGGTCTTGCGCATTTGCCGCGGTCTCGAAATGGCGAGGCATGCAGGCGAGTGGGGGCTGTTTGCCAGAGCGTTCCCCTTGCTCGAGGCAGAAATCGCCGCGCTGATCGGCCAACTGGGCAGCGGCACGGTCGGCGGCACGTGAACCGCGGTGATTGAAGAAGGGCTTCATCAAACGTGCCATCAAAAACTGATAAAAAGTCACGACATTTCGAGAAAATCGTCAAAATTAATATCATTTATCAGTTTAACCATCTATTATTGAATTTCTGACCTGAATCGGGTCGTTCGACTTAAAAGTGCGGATCCTGGCGGAGCTTTGCTAGGTTTGTCGCACTTCGGTCAGTCAATGTTCAGTTTGGAGGTTCGACATGGTGAGAGAAGAACGTGTACCTGCGTTGCCTGCGACGGTACCAATGCGATTGCACAGTAACGCAGCCGTAAGCGAGGAATATGAGCGCAAGCCAGAGCATCTCACCATTGTTCTTCAGGGACATAGGCAATGGGCTCATGACCATTCGCTCTCTTATTCAGATGCGGTGAACGCAGGAGCGGGGCGCATCCTCGAACTGATCGACTTTTGCGCCATGTGGTCAATAAAGAAGGTCACCTTGTGCGTCTTCACTGATGACCTCTTGCTTCTACCCCAGGGAGGTCAAGGTGATGCATTTGGCTCGTTCATGCGTTACATCACCGCTGGGGCCCAAAACCTCCACCGCAACGACGTGCGGCTGCAAATTGAGGGCGCGTTGGACGGGTTGGATGCCATCACTCGAGGCTTGTTGAACCACGTCGCACGGCGTACGAATTTGAACAAGGGCATGCAGTTGATTGTGGCCATCAACGGTCTTGTGGACCCCAAGCCATCGCTAGGCCTAAATGGGACGCCGGACGACTCGCAGGTCGCAGATGCAGCCCGAGTGATGCTGGACAGCGCTCCGGACTTCGTGATTCGCACTGGGGGACACATGCCCGTGCATCGCACCATGCTGTGGGAAACGAGAAAGACGGCCTTGTATTTCACGGACCTTCATTGGCCGGCCTTCGATGCCAAATCGCTGCATGCAGCACTTGACTGGTACGGTGAGGTGCAGCGTAGCGTCGGGATCCAGTTGACTCCCCCTCTCGCGTTTCAAGAGCGTCGCCATTGACTCTTGTGTAGAACATCATGAATGCCATTCGCAAAGTATTTGTGGCCGGTCCTGCCAGTGCGGCACGCCAGGCGATTGTGAGACGCCTGATGGCCAGTGGCTTTGTGGCCGACCAGATTGACACGTGGGATGAGTCTGATCACAGCCTGTATGACCAAGCCGCCGTGCGCTCCTACCTGCGTGATTCGACGCCAGACCACATCTACGTTGCAGTTGGGCCCTGGGGAAATCCAAGCGATAACAGCTCACGGCGAGGTACCTACATGGGGGACGCGCTTTTGGGGCCGGTTCAGCTGATCCACGAGGCCATGTATGCCGGTGTGCGAAAGCTTCTTTTCATCGCCTCGCATCAAGTCTACGGGGGATGTCCTGTGCTGCCGATGGCGGAGGAAGACCTGGCCTTTGCGCGTCCTGACCGTGCACGCGAACCGCTGGCGATTGCGCACATGGCTGGAATTCGGCTTTGTGAGGCCTACACGCATGAGTTTGGTGAACTCCTTGGCCTGACCTATCGGTCAGTCGTGGTGGGAAACCTCTATGGACCAGGTGATGACTTGCAGCCATCGACGGCTGGGGAGCTCTTGACACTGATGCGCCACATCCACCAAGCGAAGACGTTCAAACTCTCGTCGGTGAACCTTCGATGCAATGGGTTCAGACGGGCCGACTGGCTCTATGTTGACGATATGGCTGAGGCGTGCATTGGGCTTCTCGACCTTCCCGATCGCTCGTACCGTCTCCTCACGGATGAGCGTCGACCGCACGTCAATCTGGGCAGTGGCCGGGCAAGCACGACCTTGGAACTTGCTCAGGCCGTGGCGAAGGTTGTGGGATATAGGGGATGCTTGAATGTCGATGGTGACGTCGCTGATGAGGGCGCAGACTTCTACCTGGACACGCATCGCATGCGTAGTACGGGCTGGGCACCGCAGATAGAACTCGAGACGGGACTTGCGCACATGTACCGAGACTATAGGCAGCAGGAGCAAAGACTGGCGGCGGCATCATGACTCTGGGACAACTCGATCTTGCCCTCCACATACCGGACGAAACGTGCGTCTTGGAGACCGCCCCTTCTTTGAAAATCAGCATCGTTACTGGGTGCAGAGACAACGCATCAACGATAGAAGGCTGTCTGTCGTCGGTAGCAGGGCAAACATTTCGCAATGTTGAGCATGTGGTGGTTGACCGCCATAGCAAGGACGATTCTCCCGAACTAATCTACGCCCAGCGCGACCGGCTCAGTATTGTTTATGGTGGTGTTGGTGAAACACGCTTCGAGGCATGGAACAGGGGCATAGGGCAGGCAACCGGGGACGTACTGGGCTTTGTCGATGCCGCTGACGAGTTGGCAAGTCCAGATGTGCTTGAAAGAGTGGCTCAAGCGTTTGCTAATCCGTGGGTGTCTGCTGTATACGGTGACATCCTCTGCGTAGATGCCCAAGATGCCAGGCACGTGGTCAGACATCACAATGTTGGTGCATGTAGTCGCGAGCGGCTGTCACTTGGACTGGTTCCTCCGACGACCGCGCTCTTCGTTCGAAGGTCTTGGTATAGACGTATTGGGGGTTTTGCGCCTGAGCTTAAACTGGCTGCAGATTACGACGCTTCGCTGCGCTTGTTTTCACATCAGTTTTTCAAAGCGGTGTATTTGGAGCGGCCAGTGGTGCGGCAAAGGCTGGTGTTTCCTGAAGTCCGGCAACTGCCCAACGCGCTGCGGATACCCATAGAGGAATTGAGATCGCTACGGAGCGCTCGCGTGGGTGGCTGGAAAGCACTGGCCTGGCACAACCTCTCAAAAGTGGGTCGCTGGCTCTGAGCCACCATCCCCAAAACTTAAGCGCCCCTGACCGTTGGACTAATTCCCCCACTTCTCGCTGCTTGCACTTTCCTGCGGAACAACACTGCGGTTTAACGCTGATTGTCCCGAGCTTGAGCGCTAGGTGATGCAGCTCTGCGCGACCTAGGTCTCGGTTTGTCGGTGCTTGATGGCTAAGCATGGCCTTACCTACGGTCAGGACCGGACTGGGCTTTTACACTTATCACCTTTTGCCGTGAATCGGAGTTCTGGTGGGCTTTGCGTATTCCACTCCTTCGTGATCGGCCGGTCCAGTACGATTTGACCAAGCAGTCTTGTTCGAGCTGCACAGGCAGACCGATCAATTTGATCAAGCCCCGCTAAGCCACAGCCCGCATCGTCTCCAGATGTTGGCCGCAGCGTGCGCGGCGGCTAGACTTCGGCTACCGGCCAGAATGAGCCGTCGGCGGGTCGACTCGAGCCGAAGATTAGCGCTTGCTTTCTTCCGGTCTCCTCCCCATAAGAGCTCGGTTCTCTTGCTCGTAAGCTGCAATTGATTCGGCAAACCAATTTTTTTCAGGCGCGTGATTAGGTTCCTTGATCATGAACTCGTCGGTCCCAGGAACTCGGACTATGGATCTGCCAGGATTCCTCTTGGCCCACGCTGCAGCCTCCTGAAACGACGAGAAATTTTTGGCTCGCGACTGAAGGCCCGCATCTCGTCGTGTCTTACGCGAATAGGCTTTACTGTAGTGATCAATGATTGAGTCGGCGTTGGCACCCGCCCCAAATGTTCGCTCGAAGTCACCCATAGCTACCTTTTTCAACTAGCGCTGACTGTTGCACCCACGTCCTGAAAATTGCAGATGCAGGTTCACCAGCGCATTAGGCGATTATTTCCAACCGACGTGCCGGGAAGCGTTTTCACACAGCCTCGGCCGATACCGGAAGTCTAGCCCCCGACTCCCTCGCCGCCAACGCCCGCGTCGAGTTCAGATTCTTTTAATCATGAACGCTGGACCGCCTGATCAGGGCGTCGGACCAACTGCTCAGCAAGGCCGGAATACGCAGGCTTTCAAGCGTTGGAGGCTGTAACGACTTCGAAAAGACCTACAGAATGACGAAGTAGAGCGCGGCAAGGGTGACACAAAACAGCCCAACGGAGCCCATGCTGGCGCTGAATAGTCCAGTCGAGCTCGGTACTGAGTCGAGCGGCGCAGCATCTGTCACCGCGCTGTCATCGGAGGCGTGATCGCCACCTTGTTGGTGGATTTCCCCAACAGTTGGCAAGCTGGTCCGACGGTGTTTGCTAGGCGCCAAATTGATGTTGTTGGCACTAGGCATGATAAATATCATTGTTTAAGGTCATCCGTTTAGGTACGAGCCCTAGCTTGCCCTTCAGTTCTTCGCTGTAATACACCTGATAGTTGGCGGTTTCGCCGACTGCAGCAACCTCGTCGAGGGCTCCGCCCGAGACGACAAAAATGCACTGGGCTACTTCATCTTGCGACAACTGCTCGTCCACCGAAAACTCCAGATCGTCGATTCTTATCCAATCTCCGGCGGCCAGCGGCGAGGTCTCGCAAACCATCAACAGTTGTCCCGTTGGCTCGATATTATAAAACTCAAGCATTACAAGCGCGGGAGAGGTCACACCGGGCGCATCCAAATTGCCGCGGGTACCGAAGAATTCCTTTATCGAGTCGGCAGTGGTTTTGATGGCTGGAAGTCTCATGTAGGTGCTTTCTTGGTTCGCGGCAACACGTCGCCCCTACACCGCACACGTGGAGTTGTGATCTGCTGGCTTTCTTTCGTCCTAATACTGCTGGATGTAAGCGAGAGAGTTATCGGTCTTATTGTAAATATGATAAATATGCCATAAATGATAAAAATGTCAAGTCTATATTGCTCTAGACTTATCTTCCTATAGATGTGTCGGAGTGTTGTCTTAACAAATTTTTATGAAATTTCCAGTTAAACTAAGAAAAATGAGAGTGCAAAGTACATGAATGCGACTACTCCTGAAGACTACTGCGGGACTTTTTTTGCAGCCAAGCTGCTTGGGCTCTCAGTCGGGACTATCCAAGCACTGGTCGAGAAAAATGAGCTGACCGCTTGGAAGACGAAGGGTGGCCACCGTCGAATTTCGATGGAGTCCATCCGCAAGTACCAGCGAAAACATGGATTGGCGGAAACTGCCGAAAAGGCTAAGTTTCTTAAAGTCCTGGTGGTGGAGGATGACCCTGCCACTTTGGAGATGTTCAAGTCGACGATCGACAGCTGGACGTTGCCTATCGACGTCTCGCTGATGTCCTCCGCCATGGAGGCTTTGATTGACATCAACACGCTCAAGCCGGACGTGCTTATCACGGATCTGAACATGCCGGGCGTAGACGGGTTCGAGTTGTTGCGCACGCTGCGTGCGAACGCCAGTTTCTCTTCCATGGTCCTGGTGGCAATGACCGGTCTGTCGCCAGCAGAAGTCACGGAGCAGGGCGGTCTTCCCGCTCAAACCGTCACTGTTCAGAAGCCAGTTGACATGAGGTGGTTCAACGGCTTTGTCGCCGCGTTGGTTGCGCTTCGCCAATCTTGAGGGGTCGTCATTGGTGACGCATTCAAATCGTTGAATGTGTAGGCGTTCACAGTTAAGCGCCACCGCCGCGCGTCTTGGGCTCTGCGCTCATGGCACGGCAGATGCCATTTGAGACTTGCTTTAGAGCGCGCGTCCTCCGCAAGCTCGTGGAGATCCGGCTGGCCTATAAGCTGGAGTCGGTGTGTTGACGAAGCTCTCGGCCACGCCGTTGCTCTGCGAACTTCACACAAGCGCCGCGCCTGACAAGCTTCTTGCTCAGTTCCGCCCAACTCCTTGAACTACTTTTTGGCAGGCCTTTGGTCAGGTGAGTACCTTGGCCGAATATGCCACCCCAAGAGCGCGCAGGGAACTCCTAGCGCGATCCAAGACAGAAGATCCGGTAATCCCCCCGCAAAACCATTGAGCTGAGAAGTAGAGACTCTGACAGGAGAATCTCTACCATGAAGAAATCGCGATTTACCGACAGCCAGATCATCGACGCACTCAAGCGGGCGGAGGCGGGGCTAACGGTGCCTGAGCTTTGCCGAGAGCTGGGGATCAGCTCGGCGACGTTCTACAAGTGGCGGGCCAAGTTCGGCGGCATGGATGCCTCACTGATGGCGCGCATGAAGGAGCTGGAGGCGGAGAACGCGCGGCTGCGCAAGATGTATGTCGAGGAGAAGCTCAAAGCCGAGGTCGTGGCGGAGGCACTCGCAAAAAAGTGGTGAAGCCATCTCGCCGACGCGAGATGGCACAACAAGCTGTGCGCCAGCGCGGGCTGTCGATCAGGGCTGCTTGTCAGGCATTCCAGATCAGCCAGGCCTGCTACCGCTACGAGGCCCGTCGCGGCCTTGAGGACGACGAGATCGCCCAATGGCTGCTGCGCTTGACCGACAACAACCGCAACTGGGGCTTTGGCCTGTGCTTCCTGCACCTGCGCAACGTGCGCGGCTTGCCCTGGAACCACAAGCGCGTGTATCGGGTTTACCGGGAGCTGGAGCTCAACCTTCGCATCAAGCCGCGCAAGCGCCTGGTGCGCGAGAAGCCCGAGCCTCTGACGGTGCCCAAGCACAGCAACGAGGTCTGGTCGATGGACTTCATGCACGACCAACTGGAGGACGGTCGCAGCATCCGGCTGCTCAACGTGATCGACGACTTCAATCGCGAGGCCCTGGGCATGGAGGTGGACTTCTCGCTGCCCTCGCAGCGTGTGATCCGCACCCTGGCGCAGATCATGGCTTGGCGCGGCAGGCCCAACGTGATTCGCTGTGACAACGGGCCGGAGTACATCAGTGCCACGTTGCTGAACTGGGCCAGTGCCAGAGGCATTCATATCGAGCACATCCAGCCGGGCAAGCCCCAACAGAATGCCTACGTCGAGCGCTTCAACAGAACGGTGCGCTACGAGTGGCTGTCCCAGTACCATTGGAGCGACCTCGACGAGGTTCGCGAGTACGCCACGCAGTGGATGTGGCGCTACAACCATGAGCGCCCAAACATGGCCTTGGGCGGCATCACCCCGAAACAGCGGCTGGCCATGGCCGCATAGCTCTACTTCTCGGAGCCGTGGAATTCGGGGGGATTACCATCCCAGTTGCCGTCGCCCAAGAGGGCTGACACTAACCCAACGATGCTCGACATCGCCAGCAACCCCGGTAGGCGAAAGACCTGCCAGAGGTGTAGGGTTTGGCCGTTGTTCGAAACCTTGGAGCGCTTCATGGCCGCAGGTCTCCACTCCTTATATCGTCTATCGGCGCTCTGCTCTTGATGCGCGCCTTCGAGGGCTTGGTTAACCACAGATAGAGCCCACTGCCTAACACCGCGATGCTGGTAAGTGTCAATACAGCCCAGAGAACCTTCAGAGGGATGCCACCGTAGTCCCCGAAGTGCAGTGGCTGCGACATCGACAGGGCTTGGACGTACCAGGGCATGGACGCATGATCGCTGACACGACCGGATTCAGCATCAACCAGCATCACCTGCACCAATTGCCGCGTGGCTGGTTTGTCCCCTCGAAGAATGACGAGGTGATGGCGGGGCCCGCTGATCTTCATGCCAGGAAAGATGATGCTGTCCACCTGGGACTTCGGCGCCGTCTCGCGCGCCGCCGCCAGCACTTGGTGCAAGGATGCAAAGGCCTGCGCAGGTGGGGCACCTGCATGGCGTTGCCTCATGGCCGCCAGGTCGTTGTTGCGCCACAGATGGCCCAGGGGCACCTCCAGGGTGTTGATGGTGCCGGTGAGACTTACCACGGTCAGCCAGACGACTGTTCCGATGCCCAGCAGGTTGTGCATGTCCAGCCAGCGGGTGCGGCGAGCATGGTCGTGGCGCACGGTGCCGAAGGGGAGCTTGCTCATGAAGGGCGCGTAGAGCAACACGCCCGACACTACTGCCACAGCCACGAGTAAGCCCATGAACCCGAGGAACAGCGTGCCTCCCAGGCCCATGTACAGGTCGGTGTGGAGGCGCAGCATGACGTCCATGAATCCATCGTCGCCGGCCGACGGTGCCTGCAGCACTGCACCGGTATGCAGGTCATACAAGTGGGTGCGGCTTTCGTCCGGTGAGGGCTGCCGTGATGGGGACGTGCCCACCTGGACCAGCGACTCTTCCCTTTGGATCAACACGAAGTTCACGTGCCCGCCGCGCGCCTGCTGGAGCGCATGTGCCACAACGCTGTCCAGCGACGGTGCCTCGCCCGCTTGCGTCCCGGCGACGAACTCACCGGTGGCTTGAGGTGCAGGTTCGAAAGCGTGCTCTATCTCCTCATGGAAGATGAGCGGCAGGCCGGTGATGCACAGAAGCAGCAGGAACACGGTCGAGACCAGACTGCTCCATTTATGAACCCACGACCATGCGCGCAGCGTGGCGGCCTTCATGGCGCTGTGGCCTTCCTACTGGTCACCAGCGTTTGCGCAGCGTCACCTGGGTGGTGCGCGGCTGACCGTAGAAGCATTGCGTGGTGTTGAGGCAGTAGCTGATGAAGTCTTTCCCCGCGAGGTTTGATACGCCCAGCGAGAGGCGCCAAACGTCCATCTGCCGACGCGAGGCACCGAAGTCGTAGTGCAGCGCGATGTCGAAGAGGGTGACGGCGGGCAGCTTCATGGTGATGGCCGTATCCGCGTAGTTCTCGCCGATGTGGCGCACTCCCAAGCCGGCGGTGAACCCTTTGAACGAGCTCTGCGTGAAACGGTAGCCAAGCCACAGAGAAGCAAGGTGCCGGGGTGTGCGCGAGAGCGGTTTGCCGAGCAGCGACACGCCCGGCGCGCTGGGATTTGCGCGCGTGACTTGGGAGTCGGTGTACGCGTAGGTCGCCACTAGGTCCACGTTGCGTAGGGGCCGCATCCGGGCCTCGGCGCTGATGCCCTGCGACTGAACTTCGCCGGTCTGGATGCTGAAGCTGGCACGGCCGGGCGTGGTGTCAGGTGTCAACACGTTTTCCTGGGTCAGACGGTACGCTGAGAGTGAGAGTTGCGTACTGCCGCCAGCCGGTTGGTACTTGATCCCGGCTTCCAGTTGCCGGCCTTCCGTGGGTAGGAAGGGTGCACCTGTGAAGTCGGTGCCGCCAAGGGGTTCGAACGAAGTGGAGTAGCTGGCATAGGGCGCCAGGCCGTTGTCGTATACGTGGTTCACGCCCATGCGCCAAGTGAACGCACCATCGGACTTGCGCACCGAGGTCCCGGCTTGTCGGTTGGCGGTATTGGAATCCGCTTCGTCGTATCTACCACCCATGGTCAACACCCACCGACCGCTGCGCATCTGATCCTGTACGTACAGCCCGGTCTGCTCCATGGTGTGCCGCGTGGAAAGGCGCGGGATGAGCGCGGGAATGGTGACGCCGTACACCGGTGCATAGAGGTCGATGGAGGGGGCAAGCTGCGACGCGAACCGGTAGTCGTCATGTTGCCGCATGTAGTCAAGGCCCATCAGAAGCGTGTGCGCCCAGGTACCGCTGGAGAAGCGCATTTGCGCCTGGTTGTCGATCGCGAAGATGCTGCCCTCAGCCTGGCTGGCCGACGCCACACGCATCAAGGTGCGATTGTCTGCCGCCAGCATGTAACCCGGCAGGGCGCGACTGTCGACTTTCACCTCGGTATGGCGCATGTTCTGGCGCAGTGTCCAGCCTTCGTTGATGCTGTGTTCGAGGGCGTAGCCGACCCCGTACTGGTCCCGCGCGATGTGGTCCCATCCCGGATCGCCCGTCATGAGGGTGCGCGGGATCGGGCCGTTCGGGTTGGGTCGCAGTGAGCCTGCGGCAGGAACCGCTTGGTACTGGGGCAACTGCTCGTCGCGCTGGTAGTGCGTGAGCAGCGTCAACGATGTGTCGGCCGACGGCCTCCAAGTGAACGACGGAGCGATCAGCTCACGCTTCTCGTTCGAGAAGTCGACTTGTCCGTCGTTCTGGCGAGCAAGTCCGGTCAAGCGATGGAACAGCTTCCCATCCTCACCAATGGCGCCAGTGCTGTCGAACGCCAACTGGGTACGGTTGTGGCTGCCGGTCTGCAGCAATACTTCATGCGCGGTCTCAGTCTGAGGGCGGCGGCTGACCATATTGAGCACACCGCCAGGCGAAGACTGGCCAAACAGCACCGAGGCTGGGCCTTGGAGTAATTCGATGCGTTCGAGCATGTAAGGGTCGAATTGCGGCACCGCCACGCTGTAGGCGCTGAAGGGCAGGCGCAGGCCATCGAGGTGGTCGCGAGCAAAGAAGCCGCGGGTCTGCACGACGTCGAACAGGCTGTTTGTGCCACCAAAAGCGGCCACGGCGCCGGGTGTGTACTCCAGTGCGCGGGTAACGCTCTGCGCGTCCTGCAGCTCCACCTGCTCTCGTGAAACAACGCTGATCGTCTGCGGCGTTTCCAGTAGAGGCGTGTCGGTTTTGGTCGCGAGGGTACTGCGTCGGGCGACTAGGCCACCCACGGGACCGGTGGCCTGTTCTTCGAAGCGTTCGGCCGTGACGGTCACGGTCTGCAGTGTGGCTGCAGGTCCGGAGGCGGCTGGCGCCGGCGAAGGCGGCGCGGCTGACTTGACCAGCAGGTAGCTGCCATTGGGCTGACGGATGGCCTGAACGCCGGTTCCGGCCAAGAGCGCATTCAAGCCACTTTGCACGGAATGGCGGCCTTGCAGGCCGCCGCTATGCAGGTCCTCGGCGGTCTCGGGAGTAAACGACAGCAGAATGCCTGTCTCGCGGCCGAAGCGGTTCAGCGCGTTCTCCAGTGGGCCTGCTGGGATGCTGTAGTCGCGGGTCTGCGTGTCCGCCGCTTGGGCCAACACCAAAGTGGGCGCGGTCGCCGCCATCAGGGCCGCTGCGATGGCCACGCCTTTGACCGCTAGGGCGGGCCCGGCGGCGTAGGCCAGCGCTCCGCAGTGGAATACCCGCGCGATTCGGGCAGTGGGTTGCTGTGGCAGTCTGTAGGGACGGTGGTGCATGATTTGACCTTCGCGGATGAAGAAGATGAGCGCTCTCACCTTCCTTGTCACGCGAGAATCCAAAACGGACCACCCTGGCTCGAAATTTTTCTCTCAGGCAGGTCGTCGCGGCCCGAGTTGGACGCGCACCGTCTGCAGGCCCCAGAAGCGGGTGACGGTCTCGACCTGTAAGGAAAGCATGGCCGACAGGGTGTCGAGCACTTTGTCGATGTCGGCCAAGGGGTACGAGCCAGAGATGCGAAGATCGGCCACAGCTGGGTCACACCAGAGAGGGCGTTGGCTGTACCGAGCGAGCTCAGTGAGGAAGTCGGCCAGACGCATACCCTTGGCGACGATGATCCCATCGGTCCAAGCCGCGCTGTCGCGGTCCGCCATTTGCTCCGCTGTCACCGCGTGCGTGTTGAAGCGTGCCCTTCGGCCCGCCTGCAAGAGGTGCGGCCGCGCCGATGCTTCGCGGGGAGTGAGGCGCACCGCGCCCTCAAACACGGCCACATCGGAAGTCGCTTCGTGCAGCCGAACGATGTACTGCGTGCCCAGTGCTTCGGCTTCGCCTTGCGCGGTTTCGATCAGGAACGGTCGCGCTGCCTTGTCGCTGGCGGTCGTTATCAGCACCTCGCCTGCGACGAGGCGCACGCGCCGCTCGGTTTCGCTGAACGCCACGTTCACAGCGCTGGCGGTGTTGAGCTCCAGCGTGCTTCCATCGTCCAGCACCACGGTTCGGCGCTCGCCCGTAGCGGTTCCGTAGTCGGCCACGAAAGTGCTCCAGCGGCCGTCTTGCCGGACCGACCAGGCCGCCCCGCCAGCGAACAGCATCACGGCAAGCGTCGTGATGGCGCGTCGGCGCGCGAGAGATCGTGGTGGCGTCAAGCTGGCCTGCGCCATAGCGGATTTCACTGGAGAAGCCAGATGCCGCAGCTTGCCGAAGATCTGGCCTTCCATGGCTTCGATGTGTCGCCATGCAAGCTCGTGATCTGGATGGGCCAGGCGCCAGGCCTGCCAGTTGGCTTGAACGGCCGGAGACACGTGATCGGACTGGAGTTCCACCAGCCATTCCACGGCGCGTTGTGCCACCTCCGCTGGAATCGAGGCTGGGGGACTGTCGTGCGAGTTGGCGGTCATCGTCACGCTGGAAGGACATCGGCGAAATAGCAGTGCCCTGTCGCTTTGACGAGGTACCGTTTGACGGTGGTGACAGAGATCTGCATCAGCTGCGCCACCTCGGCGTGCGTCATGTCATCAAGCTGCGTCAGCAGGAACGCACGCTTGACCGGCGCAGGTAGGCCGTCGAGTAAGCGGTCGATTTCAACCAGTACCTGCAGCAGCATGGCGCGCTCCTCCTCGGAGGGCGCGAGCGCGTCTGGCACGGCGGTCAGCGCCTCCAGGTATGCGCGCTCCAATTGCTGGCGTCGCCAGTGATTGGCCAGTACGCGTTGCGCTACGGTGGTTAGGAACGCGCGTGGCTCCTGAATTGCAATGGCTTCCTCTCTTGTCAACAGGCGGATGAACGTGTCATGCGCCAAGTCGGAGGCTTGTTGCGAGTCGCCGAGCTTTCTGCTTAGCCAACGCCGTAACCAACCATGGTGATGGCTGTACAAAACCTCGATTTGTTGATGGAGCGAATGAGGGCAGTTGGCGGTGGACAAGACGAACTCCTGAACCGGGCGTCCAGGGATCGGCGCCTGATCCCTTAAAAATGAGAATAATTCTCATTCTACAGGTTGACTCAAGTGATTTTTCATCAATGGAGCTTCCCTTCTGTGCTCGGATGTCTGTCCCGTTTCATCGCGCTGCCTATGCCGAGCGAGTGCCTCACTGCTTCCCAACCAATGGATGAAATCGCTCCCGGAGGGAAGACTCCAACATCATCGCAAGCACGTTGTAGTTGACCACTGGCATGTGAAGCGCATGCAGGCGGAACTTCCGCTTTGAGCTTTCAGGCCTTGCCTTGATCTTGAGCGCAAAGGTGGACTTATTCAATGGAAGATTCAGGTGCTCGAGCACTCGCTTGCCGACGTTTTTTGACTTTCCCAGGTACAGCGGCATCCACTCCTGAAGCGCCTTGTGTTGAGCGATGCGCTTGACCTTGAAGTTTGCCGTGAACTTCTTCAGAAAGTCCTCGTGCTCCCACTCAGCGCGAAATTCGTCAACCCATGGTTTGAAGTCTGGAGTTGTCCCTGTGGAACACACGTCAATTCGATAGATTCCCGGATAGCTCAGTGATGCAATCTTGGCTTCATCCGCCAGGTCGCAAATGTATGGAATTTCGATGGTCTTGGCCAGCGCGGAGAAGTCATGGAAGAGGTTTGTGAGCTCTTGATCCAGCTTGGTGATGCGTTCCATAGTGAAGCCAGGTGGTTGTGAAATTCTCGAGGATGTCTTGTGGGTCGAAGACGATGCGGCGGCCCGGTCTTGAAGCCACCTCACCCGTTTAAATCGCATTCCTATTTGAGATGTACGTGTGAACCCTCTCGAGTATCGCCATGACGCCAAACCATCTCAAAGCTGAACATCGCCACCTGTCGTATGGCCTCTACGTCCGCGAGTCATCGCGTGACCCTGGGATGTACGAAGTGACCACGGAGGGTGGCAAGGTCGTCGCCTCCGAGATTGCCGACATGAAGTCAGCGGAAGTTTTCGCTGCAGCACCCGCTCTTATGGAAGCTGTGACCCTTGCACTGTGGCGGCTCTCCTACTGGGTGTTGATGGAGTCGAAGAGTGATGATGACCAAGCACATTCAAGATGTGTGCTTGACAGCCTCGTAACTCTCGGGGACGCCGCTCGCGCCGTAGACGGTGTGTCGCCGCTCGACTGATGCTCATGTTGTCTAGCGAGGCTGCCGCTAGATTGAAGCTGACCTCTGATCGGATCTGAAGTCAAAGCAAGAGGGCGCGTGATTGTTGGAAGTGCTTAAGGTAGCCTTTCAGCTTTCTCTTTGAGAGAACCGAGGATGCGTATGCTGTGCATCGCCACGCTGAGGCCTGGTTCAACGAAGGACGAACGATGCAGATTAAATGGCTGGAAGACCTGATTGCTCTGGCCGAGACAAAGAGCTTCGTGCGGGCTGCGGCACAACGACATGTCACCCATCCCGCCTTCGGCCGCCGAATTAGGAGCCTTGAAGAATGGGCCGGCGCAACTCTGGTGGACAGAGGCAGTGGACCGGTGAAGCTCACCGAGTCGGGAGAGAGTCTGCTTCAGCACGCCCGTCAGGCGGTGGAGGCGCTCGCCTCCGCGCGGAGTGAAATCCAAGACCAAGCTTTGCCGGGTCAAAGCGTTCTTACGCTGGCCACCGGCCGCACACTGGCCAGAACCTTGGCCGCAGACTGGCTGTGGCGCATGAGAGCGCACACCGCCGCTGCGCGGGTGCAGGTGCGCACCGGCTCTATGGCCGAGACACTGCAGCGCTTTGAGCGCGGCGAGGCCGATTTCATGCTCACCTACTACCACCCGGCGGTGACCACTCGCCTGCAACCGTCTCTGTACCTGCAGCACACCATGGCGCATGACCGGCTGGTGCCGGTGTCGCGCGCCAGCGCAGGCGGAAAGACGCTCTTTCGCTTTTCCCCCAACAAGCCAGTGCCGTACCTGGCCTATGCCAACACCCTGGCGCTGGGACAACTGGTGTCCGACCATCTCTCGAACCACGCTCAAGCGCCTCGCCTGAAGCCGATCTTGCAATGCGACTCCGCCGACGCGCTGCTGGAATACGTGCTCAAGGGGATGGGTGTGGCCTGGTTGCCGTGGTCGCTGGCCGTTGGCGCTCACAAGGAGGGCAAGCTCGCGCCGCTCGCCGGGAAGGCGCTTGAAGTTGCTTTCGAGGTGCGCATGGTTCGAACCAAGCGGCGCCTGTCCCCATTGGCTGAGACTCTGTGGGACATGTCCACGTTGCACTGACCATTTCGCAAAAAGCACGCATCGGTGCCGTTTTGGCACATTCGCCGAAAAGCGTTGCCCCAAGAATCGCAGCTATTCAAAGCAGGAGACATACATGCGATTCACCCCCGTCCACATTCAATCCTTCCTGTCCATGGCCTTGGCCACGGGCCTGGTTTCCTTGGCCCATGCCCAGACTGAGGCCTACCCCGATCGCCCGGTCACGGTGGTGGTCGGCTATCCGCCCGGCGGCAGTACCGACCTCACCGGCCGGGCCGTGGCCGACCAGCTGTCCAAGAAGCTGGGCGTGCCGGTGATCGTGGAAAACGTGGGTGGTGCCGGTGGGGCCATTGGCGCACACAAGGTGTCGCGTGCGACGCCAGATGGCTACACGCTGCTGCTCGGGGCCAACAACGAGATCGCGATCAACCGCCTCATATCGACTTCGGTGAAGTACAGCTACAAGGACTTCACACCGATCGGGCTGGTCGCCTCCACACCCATGGTGCTGGTCGCTTCCACGCAGAGCGGCATCAAGACGGCGGACCAGTTCGTCAGCACGGTGAAGGCAAAACCGGGCAAATACATCTATGGCAGCTCGGGCGTGGGCACCGCGCTGCACCTGTCTGCTGAAATGGCGAAGCAGCAGGCCGGCCTGTTCATGTCGCATATTCCGTATCGGGGCGTTGGCCCGCTGACGACGGACCTGTATGGCGGCACGGTGGATTTCGGCGTGTATGTGCTGTCCAGCGGGCTGTCACACATCCGCAGTGGCAAGGTGGTCGCACTCGGCATCACCGAGAAGAAGCGCTCCGCCGTGGCGCCAGACATCGCACCGCTGGCCGATCACCCGGCGCTCAGCAACATGGACATCAGCGTGTGGTTCGCGCTGATGGCGCCGCCCAACCTGCCGGAGGCCGTCACGGCCCGCCTGCGCAGGGCGCTGGCCGAGTCGCTGCAGACGCCGGAGTTTCGCAAGAAGATGGAGGACAGCGGTTCCACCGTGGCGCCGCTCAACGTGGAGATGGGCAAGTTCCTGATGGATGAAACGGCGAAGTACCAGAAGATCGTCGAGTTCGCGAACATCAAGGAGTGAGAGGCATCGTGTTTTCGCTGACCCCTCCCGATCTCGGCCCGTGGCGCGCCGGAAATACCGGCGTTGAAGGCGTGTGGCATTTTCAAAGCGATGTACCGGGGCGCCGCGTGATGTTGAGCGCACTGGTGCACGGCAACGAACTCTGCGGAGCATGGGCCCTGAAGGAGTTGCTGGAGGCCGGTGTGCGGCCGGCTTGCGGCTCGCTCACCCTGGCGTTCTGCAACCTTGACGCGTTTGACCGGTTCGACCCGAACCACGGCGACGCATCGCGCTTCGTCGATGAAGACATGAACCGGCAATGGGTGCAGGGGCGTCTGGCCATGGGCAACACGTGCGAACGCCGGCGTGCCGCCGCGCTGGCACCGTTCGTTCAGCGCGCCGACTGGCTGCTGGATCTTCATTCCATGCACGAGCCCGGCCTGCCACTCTCGCTGGTAGGCACCCATGCGCGCAACTTGGCGCTGGCCCGCGAATTGCGCGCCCCGGTCCACGTGGTGGTGGATGCCGGCCACCGGGACGGCGTGCGTATGCGCGACTACGGCCGTTTTGACGAACCTGATACAGAACAGCCCGACACGCGCTCGCTGCTGATCGAGTGCGGGTACCACCGTGACCCTGCGAGCGCCGGCGTGGCGCGGGACCAGTGCGCGCGCTTTCTGGTAGCCGCGGGCACGCTCACGGCATCATCTGCGCAGCGCTCGTTGCCGGGCTGGAAGATGCCGGACGCTCCTATCCAGTGGGCCCTGCATGTGACCGACGCCGTGGTGGCAAGAAGCCAGAACTTCGCTTTCACGGAGGCCTTCCAGGGTTTGGAGGTCATTCCCCATGCAGGCACGGCGATCGGGGACAACGACGGCGAACCTGTGAAGACGCCATATGACAACTGCGTGCTCGTGATGCCTTCGACGCGGCAGGCTCGCAAAGGCGTGACTGTGGTGCGGCTGGCGCGCCGACTAGCGCTATCTTGACAAGATCGTTAAGGTGCTTCGATGCCTGCACGGTGGTGGTTTGCACCGCGAGTTTCTCGAAAGCCCGAACTCATATCAAAGCAGTAAGGTTTCGCTTGCACAGTAGGTAGTTGCTGGTCGCTTGCGGCTCATAAGAGTTCGAATTGCGTCTACCTTGGATGGGTTTGGGTATGGCCGGCATCTGGAGCTCAGCGAGCCCGCGCTGTCGGCGGTAGATCGCGGCGCTGTGACGGCCATCTCGAATCACGACAGGCCCATCACCAGCGAGCTTCATTCCGGGTGGAAGATTCATTGGCCGACCGTTCGGGAACGGTGGCCGCGGGTCCCGGGGCCAGAGAGTACGTGAAAAAGGTGCTAGGTGTGGTGGGTAGCCCTAGGTCGTAACTCCTTTGAGATGCGGATAGGGTAATAAACAGGTGCCTATACGTTGAACAAACATGTTCAATGTGGTAGGCGTCAATGAAGCTCAAAGACTGGGCCAAGCTCAACGGAATTTCGTACAGGACGGCATGGCGGTGGTTCCACCAGGGGACATTGCCCGTGCCAGCGCACCAGGTCGCATCGGGCAGCATCCTGGTGGAAGCCGCTCATCGCACCGAGCGAGGCGCCGCCATCTATGCGCGGGTATCGTCCTCCGACCAGCGAGCGGACCTGGACCGCCAGGTTGCCCGCCTGACCCAGCACGCGGTCGGGCAGGGTATGCGCGTGGCCACGGTGGTGGCCGAAGTCGGATCTGGGATGAACGGCAGTCGCCCGAAACTCCTTTCGTTGCTGCGCCGCGGAGACTTTGATGTCCTGGTTGTTGAGCATCGTGAGCGACTGAGCCGCTTTGGATTCGACTATCTCGAGGCGGCGCTGACGGTCTCTGGGCGACGCGTTCAGGCTGTTGAGCAGAAGGAGTTCGAAGACGACCTGGTGCGCGACATGTGCGAGGTGCTCACCTCGTTCTGCGCCAGGCTCTACGGGCGCCGCAGCGCAAAGCGCAAGGCCGCGGCCACGGTTGCTCGGGCCCACGAGGCCTGAGACCTGGCCATGCAAGCGACCTTTCAAACCCGGGTGCAGCTGGGCGGACACGACATGGCGGTGCTCAATCGCTTTGCGGGTCTGTACGCGCTTGTGGAGCACGAGCTCTTCGCGGCCTATAGCCGCACGGGCGAGGTGCGTGCGATGGACAAGCTCAAGAGCACCATCTGCGCCAAGCACCGCATCACAGCCCGCCAGTTCAACGCCGTCTCCGTATTCCTCAAGGGCAAGATATCCTCACGCCAGGAGGTCAACAAATCCGCTCTCGCCCAAGTCCGCGAAGACCTGAAGGCCGTGCGTCGGTCGCTGGCCAAGCTGCTTAAGTGCGCCGGGCCGCTGGACGCGACCCAGCGCCGGTCCTGGGCGGCCAAGAAGCGTCGACTAGCCCGCCTGGAGGCCAAGGAGCTCGAACTGTCGACTGGGCGGGTGGCATTGTGCTTCGGCAGCCGCAAGCTCTTCCGAGCTCAGTTCGACCTGGCCGCCAGCGGCTTCAGGGACCACGCCGAGTGGCTATCTGCCTGGCGCGACGCCCGATCCAGCCAGTTCTGCCTGGTGGGTTCCAAGGACGAAGCATCCGGCAACCAGAGCTGCACCGCAGCGGTGGCCGAGAACGGGACCTTCTCCCTGCGCCTGCGTCTGCCGGATGCACTCATTGAGCACCCGGGCGAGAAGTACCTCATGCTTCACAACGTCTGGTTCGAACACGGCCAGTGGGAGCTGTTGGCGGCGCTGGATGAGAAGCAGGCCATCAGCTACCGCTTCCTGCGCGATGACAAGGGCTGGCGTGTCTTCGCCAGCACCGCGAGAGCAGACTACCGCAGCAAGCCCGACCTGCAGCTCGGCACGGTGGGCGTGGACATCAACGCCGAGCACCTGGCTGTCTCCGAGGTCGACCGCTTCGGCAACCTGGTGCATCGGTTCTCGGTACCTTGTGTCACCCACGGCAAGACTGCCCGGCAGCGCCAGGAAGTTGTTCGATCTGCCGCGAAGGCTGTGGTCGGCTACGCGGCGAAGGTGGGCAAGCCGCTTGTACACGAGAAACTGGACTTCAGCCGTCGCAAGCAGGAACTCGCCGGCGACAGGCGAAACGCCCAGCTTTCACGTGCACTGTCCAGCTTTGCCTATTCGGGCTTCATCCAGTCGCTGCAGAGCAACGCGCTCTTGATGCGCGTGGCAAGCCTGGAGGTCAACCCCGCATACACGTCCGTCATCGGACGGGTGAAGTACGCCAAGCCCCTCGGCGTCTCAGTACATCAGGCCGCGGCGATGGCAATCGCGCGTCGTGGCATGGGCTTTGGAGAAGCCGCGCCCCGTCGACCGGTCATTCCGGACGGCAGGGGCGACCATCTCATCATCGAGCTACCCGCGAGGAATCGTTCGATGCATGAGTGGTCGCACTGGGCGAAGGTGCGCTCCAAGGTTCAAGGAACCCTTGCAGGGTGGCATCGGTTGCGAAGAATCGCAGCCCTTGAAGCTGTACAGGTGGTCAACGCCGCTCGTGTCGCTTCGAGAGGTCAATCCGATGCTGGCGCGGTGAGAGCCCGTCCTCCGAATCGTCAGCTTCACCGTTTGGCTGGCGTGCGTGGAACAAATGTCCACGGAATTTGAACGGTGCACACTTGTGCAGTATTAAAGTACCGCCATGGCATACGAGCTACACATTGAAAGACCGAGCGGGCGTCTGATCGCTTTCACAGAATGGCAGGCAGCAGTGGCCAGCGAGCGTGGCATTCGCTTGGCAGACAGGACCTCACACGCGCTCACGAATCCAAACGTCGCCGACGTCATGCGCTTCGGCGTCGGCGTAGGGGATGTGGAGGTGCTGTTTCCGGACGGCTCCTGGCAGCCCGTGTTTCGCTGGGCGGAGAACAGCGCCCGCTTCGCGTTGCGCTTCGAATCCACTCAGACAGGCCATCCCGTTTGGAGAGCAGCCGCCGCACTCGCTGCGCGCCTAGATGCGCAGATACGAGGAGACAGTGGTGAGCAGTACCAGTTGCTCACCGGGCAAGTGAGGTCGCCCTCATGAAGTCTCAAGCACCGTCGTGCATGCTCTCCGGCACCGCTCGCACTAGACCTGCGGTGCCAGAAGCACTGATGCCCAGGCGCTCGTCGGTGGTGATGATCTGTGAGCGTTCTGCAGGACATCCGTCGTCGACGTCTTCCAGCGCCATTCACCGCCTCGGGCAACGGCGCATGACGTGGCCAAGTACCTGCGTCCTCGTGGCTTCTCGGCGAACTCAGGGGCTTTCTGTGTTTTGTATCAGCTGGAATTCGCGACATGGCTTGAATCGACCGTCTCCGAATGACTGAGGGGAACGCACGGCTGCCGCACGACGACGCCGTTGAGGCTGAAAGTTAAATGCGCTACGTGTGGGAGAGTCAATTCGTAGTCATCGCCATCTACATGATTGATTGTGTTGCATATGTCAACAGAGAGCCTGTGGATCCGGCACTTGACCTCTGCGAGCAGTCGGTGCGTGATAGCCGAATTCCTTGAGATGGGCGCCTGTGCTTCGCTCTGCGTCTGGAGCGTCTCCACTTGGAGCGTGCGGGACACCATTCGCTCGCTCGAGCTTCTGCAGCGCAAAGAATTCGCCGCACAAGGCCGACGAAGTCGGAAGTGGTATGGGTTTTTTCACGCTCAAGGCGCTCGTCCCACCTCAGCAGCTCCCCGTTACATTTAGGGTGTTTTTCCACCCGTATGTTGGACCCGGCCCAGGAGGGGAGATGACCCGCAACACTAAGGACGCTCAGTGAGCGGCGCCGCGCTTGTTCGCGTCGCCGCAACGCTGAGAAATCAACGAGAGCTACCGACGTGGAAGCTGTTGCAGGCAGATCGCGCGCCTTTGATTGCTGCCCTGCTGAACAATTTGCTTCTGGGTGCAGACAAGGCTCTTTCCGCTTCGGTGATGGAGGAAAGGCTTACTCGGGATTTGCAAGCGCTTCGTGCCGCCGGGAACGACTTGCCACACGAGGCCACTGGTTATCTGAACGAGTGGCTCAACTCAGGCTGGCTTTCCCGCCGACTGCCTGCTGGTGCATCGGAGGAGGAATACACGCTCACCAGTGATGCGGCCTCCGCCGTGCGATTCCTGATGAGCAGCTCCCAACCTAGACGCAGTGCCACAGAGAGTCACTTGGCTATCGTCATCTCTCAGCTACGGAGCCTGGCCGACGAGACTGACGGCGACCGCCAAAGTCGGCTCGCCTCATTGCTGGAGCAGCGCGCTCGTCTTGACGAAGAAATTGCGAGGGTCAACAGCGGCGACATCCAGGTGCTCCCAGAGGATCGAGCGCTGGAGCGTGCCCGCGAAATCCTGCACTTGGCCGAGGAGTTGGTGTCGGATTTTCGGGTAGTTCGGGAAGAATTCTACGACCTCAATCGAGGTCTTCGTGAGCAACTCATGGACTTTGAAGGCAGCCGTGGTGCTCTCCTGGAAAAAGTGTTTGCAGGGGTGGATCTCATCGGAGAGAGCGAGGCAGGAAAGACCTTTAACGCATTCTGGCGCCTGCTCAACGACCCCGAACAGTCCGCAGTACTCCACGAAGCTATCGACGCTGTGAGTTCTCGCGCGTTTTCACGGTCTCTCAACACCACCGAGCGGCGACAGCTTCGCAACCTCACATCTTCTTTGCTCGATGAGGGTTCAGAGGTACATGAGACGCAACAGACCTTCGCGCGTAGCCTGAAGAGCTTCGTCAAGAGCCGTGAGTTCCGAGAAAACCGGCGCTTGCATGGGCTGATTCGCAACGGGATGAGGGGAGCCTTGGATGCGAAGGAGAAGCTTCGCGCAAACGGGGGCATCGGGTACACGCTCACCTTCACGGGTGCAAAAGTCTCTTCGATCGCGCAATGGGGCGCATTGGACCCTGCTTCGCGTATCGCGTCGACAGACATGGACCTCATCCCGGAGAGCGATCTCTCGCTGGAGGACTTCGCGAGCATGGTGCGGCAGTCGGAAATCGACATCCGAGGGCTCAAGCACAACATCGTCAGCTTGCTCGGCGAGAGGGACGTGGTGAGCCTGAACGACTTGCTTGAGCGCTACGACGCGGAGCAGGGGCTTGGCAGTGTGGTGGGGTACATCTCACTGGCGCAGCAGCACGGACAGGTCGTGGATGCGACCCCTTGCCAAATCGAGTGGACCGGCAGCGATGGAGAGCGTCGTCGCGCTCAGGCACCAAGTATCTTCTTTCTCCGCAAGGACATTCATGAACTCGAGCTCTGAGCCTTTGGATGAGGGCGGCGACGCCGTCGTACAGTCCATCCAAGCCCTACAAGAAAGTCAGCAAACGCGCTTCGAGGGCGATACAGGCCAGTTGACCTTGGAGACTCGGCGTGTTCTGGTGCAGTTGCTCGCCGGACCCGTTGTGGATGGGCAGCGACATACCAAGTCCTGGGAAGTTGTGCTTCGAGATGAGGCGGTCCTGAGAAGCCGCCTGCATGACCTGTTTCTGGACCTGGTGCTTGACCGCGATCACCAGGTCGCATTCTTGCGGCAAGTCGTCAGTGACGAAGTGGATGTGCCTATCTTGCTGCGCCGCAACACGCTGACCTTCATCGAGACCGCTCTACTTCTCTTTCTTCGGCTGCGGCTCACGGAAGCAGACAGCCAAGGCGAGCGTGCGGTGCTCAGTCCCCAGGAGATGCTCGAGCATCTGAAGGTCTACGAACGATCCGACAACGTCGACCAGGCAAGGTTTGGCCGCCAGTGCGAAGCCGCCGTGGAAAAGGCCAAGAAGTTGGGGCTGCTGCGCAAGCTGGCTGGCTCCAATGAGCGCATGGAGGTCTCGTCCGCTCTCAAACTGCTCTTCCCTGCGGAGGAGATAGAGCGTTTGACAGCGGCTTATGAGGCTGCGAGCAAGCAGGAAGGCGTCGCCCTGGAAGGCGGTTCGGGTGATGAGGAATTGGAGGACGACGCGTGAGCGATCAAGAAAACCCTGCCTTGGGGATGTCTGAGGCCTCGGCGGCCGACGTGGACCTCTTCGCCTCGACGGTTCCCGCCTTCCTGTTGCGTCAGCCCTTGAAAGAACCTTCGGACGTTGAAGTTGTAGCTCCAACTGGCCGTGCGGACGTGGGCGTTCAGGTCATCGCCGCAGATGCAACTAGCCAAACCACAACGGGATTTCCAAAGTTGGTCGCGACTCCGATGGACGACGCGCTCGAAGAGCCGAGTGACCCAGATGTTCGCGCTCAGTTTCGCCTTCGCCGCATGCAGGTCTACAACTGGGGCACCTTTCACGGCCTAGCCGACTTCCCAATCGCAGCAAAGGGCCATCTCTTTGTGGGTAGTTCTGGCTCTGGTAAGAGCACCGTGCTTGACGCGCTCGCAGCCTTGACAACCCCTGGCAGCTATCGGCACTTCAACGCTGCCGCAATGGGGACAGAGCGCCGGGGAACAGACCGAAATCTGGTGACCTATATCCGAGGTGCCTGGGCGCGACAAAGTAACTCCGAACGGGAATCCGTTCAGAAGTTCTTGCGATCGGAGACCACGCTCACTGCGCTCGCAGCCACTTACCGCAACATGCAGGGCCAAGTGGTCACGCTGGCCATGGTGCTTTGGATACGGGGGAGCTCGAGCAATCAGCGCGACGTGCGTCATCAGTACATGGTCCTCGAGCGCGAGTTCGACCTCCTTGAGCTCAAAGACACGTTTTTAGCCGCCAACCTGGAGGTCCGTCCTCTCAAAGCGGCCTTTCCCGATGCCTTCATTCGCGAGGAGTTCTCCGCCTACCAAGAGCGCTTTTGCCGGCTTCTTGGCATTGAGAGCGACCGCGCACTGCGCCTGCTGCACAAGACGCAGTCCACCAAGGATCTTGGTGATATCAACGTCTTCTTGCGAGACTTCATGCTCGACCCACCAGAGACGTTCGACGATGCGGACAATCTGGTGCGCGACTTTCAAGAACTCAATGAAGCGCATACCGAGGTGGTCTCCGCGCGCCGGCAGATCGAGACACTGCGTCCGGCACGTGAGCTCTTTGAACAGCGCAGCTCGATTGAGGTGGAGCGTTCAAAGCTCAATCTGCTCGACGAGCACCTTGAGAGCTACATCCTGGAATTGCGTGCCAAGGAGCTCGAAAAGGAAATAGCCCACCTCTTTCAAGAGTCCCAGAAGGCGGAGCTTGCGGTCACCAAAGCCCTTGCCGATGAGGACCACGAGAAAGGTAGGTGGCAGCAACTCTTTACCCAACTCCAGGGCGAGGGCGGTCAGTTTCTGGAGACGATTCGCAAACAAATCCTGGACGCCAAAGGTCGCCGAGACCCCATTCTCCAGCGCGTCGCAGGCATGGAGCTGGCATGTCGCGAACTTGAAATCGAGGCGCCAAAGTCCGCTACAGACTTTCTTGCACTCCAAAGGGAGGCTCGAGCTGTGATTGATGACACCTCTGACTCGGAAGACATCGAGAAACGGCGAGACCCAGTTCTCTTCGAACGCAACAAGGCCGCTGAACGTCTGGCGAAAATTGAAGATGAGATCGAGTCCCTCAAACTCAATCCCTCCAACATTCCCCGGGACTACTTGCGACTGCGGCTGGTACTTGCGCAGGACATGGGGGTAGAGCCTCAGGAGCTGCCCTTTGCCGGCGAGCTCATGGGTGTTCGCCGGGATGAAGCTCGTTGGACAGGTGCAGTCGAGCGTGTACTCCGTTCGTTTTCCTTGTCGTTTGTTCTCAAGCCAGAACTCTATGCCGAGTTTGCGAACGCCCTGGATGCTCGCCATACAGGCCTGCGCGTCACATACTTGCGTGCGCTGACGGCTTCTGACGCTCCTCGCCACGTCCCTGGCGAGAACTCATTGGTGCGCAAGATTGAGGTCACCACGGGGCCATTCAAGGAGTTTGTGAGCCAGCAGCTGCGCTCGCATTTCGACTATGTCTGCGCAGAGGACATGATGGAGTTCCGAAGTGCCACACGAGCCGTAACCATCAAAGGCCAAGTCAAACACAGCGCTACGCGACATGAGAAAGACGATCGTCGTTCGGTGGATGACCGGCAGGGATGGGTGTTGGGTCTGGACAACCTCGGAAAGCTTGCGGACTTTCAAGCCGACGCGCAGTCGGTGGAGAAGCGAATTGCGGTTCTGAACAAAGATCTGGCGGCGTTCAAATCAGAGCGTGACGTTCTGGACAAGCGCCGTCGCAACGCAAACACCCTGGTCAATCTGAGCTGGGCGGACGTCGACATCAACAGCTTGTTGCTCGAGATCTCGCGGCTTGAGCAAAGTCTGGACTTAGAGACTCAGGCTCGACCGGACTTGGCCAAGCTGCAAGAGCAGCTCGGAAATCAGAAGGTGCACTATGACAAGGCAGTCGGTGCTCGGCAGGACAAGGAAGCCCATGAGCGCGGGGTTCGGGATAGCCGTGAAGAGATGCGGGTCAAGCTCGCCAACTTGCGTGTGCCGAAACCTTGTACGCAAGAAATCCGGGACTCTCTTGGTCAGCGCGTGGCCAAACTGGACAAGACTGTCAGTCTGGAGACGCTCCCAAGCATCCAGCTGAGGCTTACCCAACTGTTCTCACACGACCGGTCTCGATTGCAAAGTGAGTCTGCAGAACTGAAAGCTGATATCGAAAAAGTGTTCGCTGAGTACATACGGCATTGGCCGGCGCAGGCGGGCGGCCTGGACGCCAAGCTTGACAGCGCAATGGACTTCTTCGCAAAGCTTGAGAGCTTGGAGACTGACGATCTACCTCGGGTAGAAGAGAATTTCTTTAAGTTGCTGCAAAAGCAGAGCACTGAGAACCTGGTGGCACTGCAGCACAGGCTGAGCGATGAGCGAAAACGCATCTATGACCGGCTCGATCAAGTCAATGGCACATTGCGTACGGCCGCCTACAACCCCGGCACTTATCTTTTCATCGACCCATACGACCGCATTGGTGAAGAAGTGCGAGCCTTCAGGGAGCAGCTGAAGGAAGCTCTTTCGCAGGCATTCAGCCCCGACAAGGAACTGGCCGAACGCCGCTTCGCGGTTCTAAGTGCCCTGGTCAAGCGCTTCTCCAGTCAGGAGGCCGCTGACCGGAACTGGAAGTCGCTCGTTCTGGATGTCAGGCTTCAGGTCGAGTTCCTGGTACGCGAGTTCGATGGCGAAGGCGTTGAGCGAGAGGTTTACAACAGTGGCGCCGGCAAATCAGGAGGCCAGCGCCAAAAGCTCGCTGCAGCCTGCTTGGCCGCTGCGTTGAGATATCAGCTGGGGGGACAGGACAAGAGCGTTCCCAGCTACTCGACAGTCGTGCTGGATGAGGCCTTTGACAAGGCCGATCCGCAGTTCACCGCAGCCGCCATGACCATCTTCAACAATTTCGGTTTCCAAACGATCATCGCCACGCCCATGCGCTCGGTCATGACACTGGAGCCTTTTGTGGGCGGAGCGGCCGTTGTGCACATCGCCGACCTGAAGTACTCGCGTTTTTCGCTGGTGCAATACGACTCTGAGAGGCAAGGCTTGGCGTTCTCTGACAGCGAGCGTGCGCTGGCGCAACGAGGGGCCTGACTCAATGGCTTCCACTATCTCGCGGCGTTCGTCGAGCGGCGAACTCGTTACGCCAAAGGAGGTCAAGCAGACATTCGAGCGACGCATGGCCGAGCGGCTGGGAGCCTGGCTCTGTCGTCAGGGAACACCCCAGCTCGTGCCTGACAGCGCCGAGCTTGAGACGGTTGCGGACGATCAAGGCAGGACCTGGCCGATGCGTTTCAGTCTGGGCGCGCTGACTGAGGCAAGAGCAATGAAGGACGTCAGCGCAGTGCTGCAATGGGTTCAGTCATGGCATCGGGCTCAAGGAGATTTGCCTGACGGTGTGCAAGTGCTATGGGAACCGCGGCAGTGGCCCCTTCTCGGACAGCAGCAGGTTCCCGTGGCAGTTGTCGTTCAGGACGCGAATGCTTTGGCTTTGTGGACGGGCCACGCCAAGAGCTGGGGGCAAGCGTGCGCACGTCGTGAGGTCTTTGAAGAGCGATTCCCGTCAATGCGCGCAGCGTCGCCCTGGAGCCGATATGAGGAAGTGGCAACCTCATGGGGAATCGAAGATGTGAGCCGCTTGATGGATCTTCTGGCATGGCTCCAGAAGAACCCGAGCAGTCAGCTCTATCTGCGGCAGCTCCCCGTTCCGGGCATAGACACCAAATGGGTAGAGCCACGCCGTGCTCTCATCAGAGACTTCCTCCTGGCCACACAAGGCCTTCGAGCAGGCGGGGACTTTCACGACGTTTGCGGCTTGCGCCGGGCGCCGGCGACCCTACGCATGCGGGTGCTGTGCCCTTTGTTGCGGCAAACGGTGGGCGGCCTGTCCGATATCGAAGCTCCCATTGAAGATCTCGCACAACTCAAACTGCGCCCGAAAACTCTTCTAGTGGTAGAGAACCTGGCCACAGGTCTGGCGCTGCCGCCTATGCCAGGTACCGTCGCATTCATGAAACTGGGCCACGCCATCTCTGACCGTGCCCACATTCCTTGGTTGTTTGGGGATGCAGCCGGATCGGGGCGACCCAGTCGTTTGCTCTATTGGGGAGACCTCGACACCCATGGGTTTGTCATCTTGGCCAGGGCGCGAGGGCTGTTTCCTGATCTGCAATCGGTGCTCATGGATGAGGAAACGTTGGTCAGCGGCCGAGAGCAGTGGGTCCAAGAGGCCGTGCAGGCGAAGGTGGAGCGGCTTGAGCGTCTCAGTGAGGACGAGCATCGGGTCTACAGCGCACTCAGGGCACAGACACACGGCGTGCGTGTACGGCTGGAGCAGGAGCGGCTAGCATGGCCAAGATGTCTCCGAGCCCTGCAAGAAGCTCTTGAGTGAGCTTCGCGCAGGCTTACATCAGTTCAAAAGGCGACAAGACGCCAGCGAGATACTCAGGGTGGGCCTCATCAACCACCAACCAGAGCATCGGTCCTTTCTGAACTTTGGATCGTTGCAGAACTTCGTTAATTGGCGTACTCACTCGTAGCAAGTCTGTGTCTCGAACCTTTACCAATTGCAAGCCAGAGGATTTGGCAGTTTCGACGGATTCACCCAGGCGAGCCTTTTTGGTTTCGCTGTTCGCGCTCAGAAACTTTGCAAGGCCGAGCTCGGAAACCAAGTACCAGGACTTTCCGAGTCGTACTGGTAGAAAGGAGAACGAGTGCATGAGCATGAGTTGCCGAGCGTGAGCCACCGGTTGCCAGAGCTGAACAGCTACGGGCGATGCGACCATAAAATTGCCAACTATTCGTTCCACGTCAGACATCAAGGCTTCCTCCAGTCCGATGCACAGCTCGATGGCGGCCTCGGTTGCGTGGCGCGCATAGGCGCCGATGTGCATCGCATCATTGCGAGCGGCTTGTACCGTTCTGAAAAGTGCCCAGAATGGCTTGAACGTAGAAGGGAAGCGTTCCGCCAGACTCGTCAAGACAGGTGATCTTTCTGACCGCTCTGCAATTCGGTGGCTATATCGTTCTAGCGTGGCCTGCTTGCCCCACAGCCGAAGGCCTAGAGACTCAAGTGCGAAGCAGATCGCACCGAAACCTTCGGCGTCAGCGAGGGCCGCGTAGCGAGCCTCTCGAAAGCGGTCACGGTAGAACACGCATTCCTCTGCATCGAGCTCCCGGAACCTGGGTTGTGTGTGTGGTTGAAGACGTCGAGGCATGTGGACGCTTATATCCGACGAGTGGTCACGATGTTGCGCATGCAATGGCCAGCGAGGCTACCGGGCCCTGGCACTGCTGGCTCAATCATTTGCGACGTCGGGCCATTCCATGAAGGAGAGTTGCGAGTGGGCTGTCATCGTCTTCCTTCCAGTCTTCTGAATCGTAGTCAGGACGGATTGCCTGCGAAGGCTTCATCCGGTACGACAAGGCTAAGACGTCCTGAACGTCTTCGCTGCCCAGAACCAGTTCAAACGCATCGCCCACGAATGAAGTCAAGTTGATTCCCTGCCCGACACTGGAGTTGAAAGTGACGCCTTCGAAGCCGGCGGTGCGAAGCGAGTCGGCCAAAAGCTGGGTGACGGCATACAGCACGCGGTGTTCAGGTTGAACAGGAACGTCAAGCACATCTGCGATGGAAAGGATACGGCGCAGTTGCTCCAGTCTGCTATCTGAGAGGTAATTCCGAATATCTTGGATGGCGAAGTTCGCGATTGTGATGTCCCGTTTGAGACGGAACATAGCCGTTGACACCAGGTGGCCTGGATGAGGGCGAAGCTCTGCCACGGCGGTCTCTGCGTCTGACGCCAGGTACAGGAGTGATACCCGAGCTCGATTGAACCGGCCCTCGGTCGCAAGCTTCAACGGCGGGCGGTCGATGTCCGTGCCCGTGTAAGGAACGTAGCGAAAATTCCGACCTTCCGTTGGCATCGCTAGGCGCGGTGAGAGGCGAGACCTCACCCCTATGCGGCCGCGGAAGAATTGCTCACCAGCAGGGATGACAGTGGTGATGTCGTCGCGCAGCTTCTCTACGAGTTCAGCCGCTGCGGCTTCCGTTTCAAACCAGTTCTTCTCCAAAGCCGCTTGGATTACCCCTTCGACGGAGGAGTCCCTGCGATCCCGTAGTCCATCCAGAATTCCGCCGTCCCAGTAACCTCCGCCAAGAGAGATGCCTTCGTCCTCATCTGGATACCAACTGGCCTCCATCTGGAGGTAGGCATCTTCAAACGCATCGGCTGAGGCATCTTGGCCGAGATTGAAAATGACTTGACTTTCCATAACCAAGCCTTGAAGGGGTTCACCGCCAAGGTGAGTGTTGTAGTCCCATTCGGAGAAATTTAGACGGATCAACGCGCGGAAGATTCGCTTCACTTTGGGATCAGTTGCTGAGAGCGAACGGCCACCGCTTCGATGGCAGATTGGGCACTCTTCAATGGCAGTTCCTCGTTCCTGCAACTCCCACTTCAGTTCATTGTTGACGAGGCAGTGCTCACATATGATTGGGTCGACTAGGGTCTCTGGCATGTTGAGTAGGTGGCCTGGATTCATTGGATAGGTGCCTTGGCGCTGAACGAAATTCAGTTCCATGTGCCCTTGAAGGATATTGCATTGAAGTAGGGACGGCCGTCGCGTCAGGTGGGATAGCGCGACTGGCGCGCTAGTTGGAGTCGAACCACCATCGTCAGGCTATATGTATCGTGCGACACTTTGCGCTTGTAATTCAGAGACGTTGGGTGAGCGATCGCGTCGATTCTTCAGACGCAACATCGCTGGCCGATGCCGTTCGATGACTCTTGAGATGGCCGGATACTTCGCGCGGTTGTGACGAAACCCGTGCCAGACTCCTAGGGCTTGGAGTTCCGTCTGCAGCGAAAACCTTTCCTCAACGGCGAGCCGTTGCTGCAGTTGAGCATCGAGCTCCTTGGCCTTGCTCAGATCGAGCTCCCTTACGTCTTTGCCGCTGTAGCCAGTGGACTTGTGGTCGAGGCTGGGAGAATTCGGTCGTGGGGTGGTAGCGAGCGCAGCCTGAATGATCAGATGCTTGCATGCAGGGAACGGGATCCCGGGTCGCTCACGCAAGATGAGGTCTACCCAGGAGAGGGTTGGGTCGACCTGAAGCAGCCCATTGGAGCCAGCCATACCCTTCAGGTGGCCCGCTATCCATTCGCGCGCAGCGCCGGCGTTTACCTGCCGGTCTTCGCTCACCAGTCCAGTGGTAATCCCCCCGAATTCCACGGCTCCGAGAAGTAGAGCTATGCGGCCATGGCCAGCCGCTGTTTCGGGGTGATGCCGCCCAAGGCCATGTTTGGGCGCTCATGGTTGTAGCGCCACATCCACTGCGTGGCGTACTCGCGAACCTCGTCGAGGTCGCTCCAATGGTACTGGGACAGCCACTCGTAGCGCACCGTTCTGTTGAAGCGCTCGACGTAGGCATTCTGTTGGGGCTTGCCCGGCTGGATGTGCTCGATATGAATGCCTCTGGCACTGGCCCAGTTCAGCAACGTGGCACTGATGTACTCCGGCCCGTTGTCACAGCGAATCACGTTGGGCCTGCCGCGCCAAGCCATGATCTGCGCCAGGGTGCGGATCACACGCTGCGAGGGCAGCGAGAAGTCCACCTCCATGCCCAGGGCCTCGCGATTGAAGTCGTCGATCACGTTGAGCAGCCGGATGCTGCGACCGTCCTCCAGTTGGTCGTGCATGAAGTCCATCGACCAGACCTCGTTGCTGTGCTTGGGCACCGTCAGAGGCTCGGGCTTCTCGCGCACCAGGCGCTTGCGCGGCTTGATGCGAAGGTTGAGCTCCAGCTCCCGGTAAACCCGATACACGCGCTTGTGGTTCCAGGGCAAGCCGCGCACGTTGCGCAGGTGCAGGAAGCACAGGCCAAAGCCCCAGTTGCGGTTGTTGTCGGTCAAGCGCAGCAGCCATTGGGCGATCTCGTCGTCCTCAAGGCCGCGACGGGCCTCGTAGCGGTAGCAGGCCTGGCTGATCTGGAATGCCTGACAAGCAGCCCTGATCGACAGCCCGCGCTGGCGCACAGCTTGTTGTGCCATCTCGCGTCGGCGAGATGGCTTCACCACTTTTTTGCGAGTGCCTCCGCCACGACCTCGGCTTTGAGCTTCTCCTCGACATACATCTTGCGCAGCCGCGCGTTCTCCGCCTCCAGCTCCTTCATGCGCGCCATCAGTGAGGCATCCATGCCGCCGAACTTGGCCCGCCACTTGTAGAACGTCGCCGAGCTGATCCCCAGCTCTCGGCAAAGCTCAGGCACCGTTAGCCCCGCCTCCGCCCGCTTGAGTGCGTCGATGATCTGGCTGTCGGTAAATCGCGATTTCTTCATGGTAGAGATTCTCCTGTCAGAGTCTCTACTTCTCAGCTCAATGGTTTTGCGGGGGGATTACCGAGTAGAAGTGTGGGGTCCATCCGCAGCACCTCTGCATACACCACAATGTTCGACATGTGAAAGAAGCTGGGCGAGCTCGGATTGACGTCCAATGCCTTGAGCAGCGGCTTGATGGCGACATCGAATTGAACGCAGGTCCTGACCAGCGCGCTGGTCAGGATCTCGTCGGGGAGAGGTCTCTGCAGGAGATAGCGCATAGCAGCTTTCCATCTCAGGCTGCTGGGCGACTCAAGGGGCTGGTCGCCACGGGCGGGGCTTTCCTGACGTCGGCTTGAGCCAGCGAATCGAGCAGCTCAGAGGGAATCTCGGCGGCTGAAGGACTTGCGCCTGGTGCCTCTCGATAGGCCGGTCTGTTTCTCTTGGCCGTCACCTTCCTGTCGATGAGCTCAAGGAGTTCTGCCGCCTTCTCTCCCCTCGTGATTTTTACTGTCTTCGCGACAGTACGCGGGGCCGGGGCTTGCGCGACCTGAATCGCCCTGATTCCAAAGAGGTCGGTGAGAGACGCGAGAGAGGCTTCGTCGAGATTGGCCAGGCCTTCGACGATAGGCCTTGCGGAGCGGAACTCTGCGAGGGCTTCTTCGACATGCGTCTCATCAATCGACTCAGCCTTGGCCCGGATGGCCGCCACTTGGGTTGAGCGGAACAGCTTGACCATCAAGTCCGGAATGCCTTCGGTGTGCTTAAAGAAGAGCTTGGACCAGTCCGGCCCATCTTTCGTGGCATACGCGACCGGTTTGGGCAGCCACTGCATTGAAAACAGGATGCTCATGAAGGTGTCGAACTCTGATGGGATTCCCGCAGTAACTGCGACTGGGCTGAGCGGCTGCCAGGTGGCAGATCCGTGACCGGACTTGCGGCGTCCAAGCGACGCACGTTCTGTCAGCGTGGACTCCAGTTCCATCGTGCCGGTGAACAAAATAGGCATGTGACCAACGTTGGAAGCGGAGATAAGCAGCTTCTTCAGGCTCGTCTCCTTTCGTTTGACATCAGCGGAAGACAGTGGCTTGCGCGCCATGTCCAGTTCGTTGCCGATAGAGCGGCTGTTCTGTGCCTCGTCCACAACAATCAGGCCAACGCCCAGCTGGTATGCGATGTTTAGCGCCTGCGCGAGCAAACGCTCGGCATTCGGGCGTTTGGTTTCCATATGGCTGCTGAAGTTGCTGTTCGGCATGAGCCGGTCGAGTTCTGTGAAGATGTGGGAAGCGAGCGCGAGCCGGCTCTCCCCCTCATACGGCATCTCGACGAAGAGAAACGGAATCTGCCATCTCCCCAGTTCTCTGTGAAAGATGACGGGGGGGAACATGTTGCCAATCTTCTTCAGGATGAAGCTCTTGCCAGCGCCAGGTACGCCAACAAGCGCCATCGAAAGCTGACTGGCGTGATGGTGGTCGCCAGGTGAAGTCAGCTCTCCGGCCTGCTGCGCCTCGTAGAGACGTTGGGCGTTTTTCTGGTCCTCTGGCGTATACGGACTGCGTGTTCTATACCCTTCGAACAACATCATGTGAATTGACTGAGCGAGGGCGACCACCCGGGGAAGAGGGATGCAAATCTCACCTAGGGTGCCAAGCCGAACGAGCCGTTGGACTGCGCTTAGGGAGCGTTCCTCCGGACTGACTTTGAGATGACGCATCAGCTTGCGTTGGTACTCCTCGAGGGTGTGCAAGGCAGGCAGGGCCTCTACAAAGGGGTTGCCCTTCAGGTCCGGGTCAAGCTCTTTTCGGTATACGGCTTCCACGAACGGCGCCGATGCGTTGTGAGGAAGTCCGGTTATGTTTTGGGGTGCGGGTGCGGGTGCGGGTGCGGGTGCGGGTTTCTTAGGTTTCATGATGTTTGGGGTCTGAGTCAGTTGCTGGGTGGGGCCGCGCAGATCGGGGCGGGGGACGTGCTACAGGTTCAAGAATCCTTCTCCTCGTCAAGCATTCCGAGGAGGTTGGAGAGCAGGCCCGACGAAGGCGACTTGGGCTTGGATTCGGATTGCGCCTTCTCCGGCACCACTTCGTTCGGAGGAAAGCAGGCTGTGGCGTCTGCATCCATTGGTCTTTCTGCGGCTCCATGGTTCGCTGGCTCAGGGTCGAGGCCGCCGTCGATGTCTCCAGTGCCAGCGACGTCGAGTTCGATGGGTTCCTCCACGGCAGGCGCCTGGTAGCCCTGAACAGCAACGGTGGCCGCGGTCATCGACGTCTGGTGGTCATACTCGCGAACCTCGGCCTCAAGCACGCGAGCCTTCTTCCCGACCGCAAGCCGGGTACCCATGGGAATGCCCCGCGATGCTTGCTTAGCTCGTTGCGCCAACTCCTGGTTGTATTCCGCGACGTCTAGCACGTGGCCGACACGCAGCTCTTTATTGGCTTGTTTTCCCTTATAGGTCAGCGCGGAGGCCGTCTGCTGGAGGTGAGCAACCTCTTCCCAAGAAAGCTCTTCCAAGCGCGAGAAGGTGCTGGTAAGTGAAGCTCGGTAGATGACGTCAGGGGCCGACTTCTCGCTGACCCACAAGTCTCCGGCGCGAGCCGGGTCGTATTGGACGATGACCTCAGATTCGCGACCGCGCCCTGCGTAGGCGGTGAGCACGTGATAGCGAGGAGCATCGAACGAGTAGAGCAAGCCGCCGTAGGCAACCCCGCTTTGTTTCACCACACCTTTGCTGGTAGGCAGGAGCCTTTCGCGCATGTACTCGAAGTCGTGACGAGAAGGGCGACCCATCGAGTGGGCGATGTTGTGGTTCCAGATGTTGATTGGGGAGGCTTCAAAGCCTTGATAGACCAGGCGAGGGTCCAGAACCGCGTTCTCGCGGATCGTGTGGTTGTGCTTGATGATGATTTGAAGAAATGGCTTGACCATTTCGTCCAGCGAGTAGCAGGCGTCTTTGTGATACTTTTTCCCCAGACGCTTCCTTACGTTTTTCTGAGGTTCGTAGCCACCCATGTGGTCCTTGATGGGCACCTGAACCATCGCGAAGCTACATTCGACGAGACCCTTCCTGCGAGGGGACGCGCCTGGTGCTGCTGACACCTCAATGCCGCCCACTTCGACGACGACATCGCTTTTCTTGGAGGCCCCCTCACCTTGGTCGGCGAAGAAGCGATTCGGGAAGACGCGTCTCGCTGGCCAGTCGTCTTCGTCGTACCTGACTCCGGCCATCTTGCACAGCGCTTCCCAGTCAGACGCGATGCTCAATATGGCGCGCTTGGCGCCTTCCCAGCTCGGCTTACCCAAGGACAGATAGAAGCCGACGATGAGGCCGGTGCTCCTGTCAACGACCAGGTAGAGGGTTGCCTTGCCAATGATGACGCTACGCTCATACCGGCTGACCAGCCATAGGTCGACAATGGTCGCGTCAATCTCATAGACGTCGCCCGGGCCCACGCAGTCGTCGTGAACAGTCCCGTCGCTTTTGGAGATGTTGTTGCGGTAGTCGGCATCCCCCACGCGCGCAGCATGCGCCTCGTGGATCGGGACTGCCTTTTTGATGAGGTACTTGACTTGGTCTGGGCTCGGCCTCTTTCCCATTGGAAAGAGCGAAGCCCTACCGTTCTTCGTGCGTATGACTGCGCCGCTGGAGTCCCTCTTCGCAAAGTATTTGGCCAGTACCTCTTCCTCTACAGCCCGCACCGAGACAGTTTCATCCTTGAGGTACATCGAGCGAATCTCTTCGATGAGCTTCTCTTTGAACTTCGGTGGGTAACTGTATGGCTCGTAGTCCTCGAAGACCGGGCGTCGCCCGCGCGAGCGCTGTGAAGGGGGCGCGAAGACAATTTGCTGAGAGCCGGTTGGCGGGTGCGCTTCCACAACGAGCGCACCGTCTGTGATGACGGTGACTCGTCCGCAGTTCGTGAAGTCAGCGACCAGAGATGACTTGTGAATGCCGAAGCGCCAGAGCAGGCGCAGGAGTTTCATCACGTAGCGGTCGGACTTCCCAACCTCATCGCAGTAGCGCAGGATGGTCTGGGCGCGAGATTTCCGCTCCAGAAGTTCAAGCTGGCACGCGTCAAGGAGCGGCTTGACGTCGAGCCATCGACTGTCTGCCACTTGCTGCGACTGCACAGAGGCTACCAACGGCCGCTTGAGCTCTGGCGCCTCCACGAGAGTCAACCTGGTTGAGGGCAACGAGCTGAACTTTTCCAGTTCCCACCCTACCGGCATACCGTTCGCATCATCAATGGGGTAGCCATAAATCGTGACCTTCGGCTTGACGCCGATCACGCGGTACCGCTTCCCGTCGAGAGAGAAGACGTCGTTGAGGTAAAAGTGGTTCATGGGCTCTCCTCGCCGTTTGGTTGCAAGAGCAGCGGCGAGACAGGGAACGGGATGCGCGACGCCATGATTTCGTATGGCTCCTTGGTGATGTCGACGCTGAGGACGTCTTCAAGAACCAGTTGCTTGAGCGCGCGCAGGCTCAGGCCAGGTGGGAGGTTGTTGGATGCGTCACTGCGCGTGCAGTACTGGTCGATGGTCTTGCGTGGACGTTTGTTCCACAGGTCTGCCACGAGCGTCACCTTGTGCGCTCTCAGCATCTCGGTCTCGACTTGGCACTCTCCAGCCCGATTGCGCGCCGCAGACAGCCATTCGATGCTCCGGATGGTGGTGCGAGGTACGGTCTTGTCAGTGAAGACTTGGTGGGGATAGCCCAGCAAAGCGCAAGCACCCCTGACCAATGAGAGCTTCTCTAGGGTGCGCTTGTTGTCGAGCTCGGAGTGGGGTTTGGCGTCCCACGCACACCTGAGCAGTTGGTTTTCCACTGTGCGAGTGGTAACTAGCGCGTCCAGCGTCATCACGACTGGAACTCTCGTCTTGGGATAGATGGGGTGTCGAATTCCCAGCTCCCTGGCGACAGCCAGCGTAATGTCACGTGGCAAGGGGAACTGGGAAAGGTAGTCCACCAAACCGCCCCTGTGGCGGTGCAGCAAGAACTGAATCGCCCCGGGTTTTGAGGAGGCTCAACACTCTGAGAGGATTGAGCCATGAGCAAGTCGAACAAGTTTTCGCCCGAGGTGCGTGAGCGGGCAGTGAGGATGGTGCAAGAGCACCGTAGAGAGTACCCGTCGCTGTGGGCGGCCATTGAGTCCATTGCGCCCAAGATTGGCTGCGTGCCGCAGACCTTGAACGAATGGGTCAAGCGCGCCGAGGTCGATGCCGGTGTGCGTGAGGGCGTCACGACCAGCGAGGCTCAGCGGATGAAGGAGCTGGAGCGCGAGGTCAAGGAGCTGCGCCGGGCCAATGAGATATTGAAGCTGGCCAGCGCGTTTTTCGCCCAAGCGGAGCTCGACCGCCGGCTCAAGTCCTGAAGGACTTCATCGACAAGCATCGCGATGCCTTCGGGGTCGAGCCGCTCTGCAAGGTCTTGCAGGTCGCCCCATCGGCATATCGAAGGCACGCTGCGCAACAGCGAGAGCCCCACAAGCGCTGCGCCCGGGCGCAGCGCGACGAGATGCTAATGCCACAGATTGAACGTGTCTGGCAGGCCAACATGCAGGTCTATGGTGCCGACAAGGTGTGGCGGCAACTGGCCCGCGAAGGCGTGTCTGTGGCTCGCTGCACGGTCGAGCGCTTGATGCGCAAGCTCGGGCTGCGCGGTGTGATGCGTGGCAAGGTCGTGCGCACCACCATCAGTGATGCCAAGGCACCTTGCCCGCTGGACCGCGTGAACCGGCAGTTCCGGGCCGAGCGGCCCAACCAGCTTTGGGTCAGCGACTTCACCTATGTCTCGACCTGGCAGGGCTGGCTCTATGTGGCCTTTGTCATCGACGTGTTTGCCCGACGCATCGTGGGTTGGCGGGTGAGCAGTTCAATGCGTACGGACTTCGTGCTCGATGCGCTGGAGCAGGCCCTGTACGCCCGGCAGCCAGAGCGCGATGGAAGCCTGATATGCCACAGCGACAGGGGCTCTCAATACGTCAGCATCCGATACTCCGAACGGCTGGCTGAGGCCGGCATCGAGCCGTCTGTGGGCAGCAAGGGCGACAGCTACGACAACGCCTTGGCAGAGACCATCAACGGGCTCTACAAGGCCGAGTTGATTCACCGTCGAGCGCCATGGAAGACCAAGGAGGCGGTGGAGCTGGCGACCCTTGAATGGGTGTCCTGGTTCAACCACCATCGCCTGCTCGAACCCATCGGGTACATACCGCCAGCAGAGGCTGAGGCAAACTACTACCGGCAACTCGCCAGTCAGAACACCGAGGTGGTGGCCTGACTTAAACCAAACAGCCTCCGCGAATCCCGGGGCGATTCAAACATGTGCCGCTCGATGTTCGACATCACATGCACGGCACTGCCGATGCCGGGATTGGGGATGCGGCTTTGCGTGCCCCGAGATGCGAAAGACTGTGTGGTTATCCACGGCTGATAGTCATAGCCCTCGCCTTGTCCTATACCTTCACGAATGCGGCGTGCGATGTAAGCTTCTGTCCACGGTAAGCGTCTACGACCCATAACTGATCCTTTGCGCGCCTCGCCTATCGAGACGCTCATCACCTACAGGGATCTATCGGTCGTCTGGATCAAAAATGAAGTTATTTGCATCCGATAGGAGGTAAATCGGGTGTTCTCGACCTCAAGTACAGGAAAATGCAAGTGGGCAACCAAGGGCCAAAGGCCGAAAAAGTCGAGGATCGCTCGCCCGATGAGTGGGATGTTCAGGCGCGCAACTTGATAAAGGGGGTGATGGCCACCCGCGGTTTTAGGTTTAAAACGCTTGCCGCCCGCCTCGAGGCGTTGGGCTACCCAATATCGGAGAAGGCCCTCGGTCTGCGCGTAAACAGGGGCTCATTTAATTTAGGTTATGCCCTCCTCATGCTTCGAGCTATGGGCGAAACAGAGCTAAGCATCAAGCACATCAAGCTGGGCGCCAGCTGGGTGGAGGCATCGAAGCTGATGGGCTACACGGGCAGAGACATCATTGTTGACGACGCGGACGAGTAAGTTCGCCAAAGGTGAAAGTGGCTTTGGCAGCTGAAGGCGGTCCCTACAACCATCTAAAGACCATGAACCAAGACACCTCAAAAATGAGTTCCGAGGAGCTCCGCGCCATGGCTGCGGTGCTGATGAAGCAAGCCGAGGAGCAGTCTGTAAAGGAGTTCGAAAGCACAATGAACTTCTTGTCAGACAAATTGGTCCGCATGGGGCGCACGAAAAAGGATGCGGTCATCCATCTTTTGAAGATGATGCGCGCGGCCGAGATGGAGTCGACGCTGGCCGATCTTGTTGGTGGTACCCGTACGCCGATGAAGGAGCGCTCGGACCTGGACAGCCACGGCAAACCGCCGGAGGTAGGCGTCACCTATCAGTTGCCTACAGGGGAGACTTGGTCGAGGAAGAGCAAGATGGGCGCAACCAAGCGTGCTTTCGCTGTGCATGCTCGGACCTCTGTCTGGGAGTCAATGAAGACATAGCCCGACCAGGTTGGGGCGATGTGCTCATCGCACGTAGGCGCAACGCGCTCTGTACGTGACTCTGTGCCGAGGGGGTGAAAATGTAGGCATGCGCGCGCCGAAACTTCGCAGGTCTTTAACGGCTTGGCCTGAGTCGCCAGAAGAACTCTTGCAGTTGCTGCAGGCCTATGTTGAGTTAAGGGCGGAGCATCCGCAGGTCGAGTTCGAGGTAGTGCTCTTCCTGCGGCCTTTGCGGCACGAGCAAGTCCAGTCCGTATTGACCTCTGAAGATAGCCTTCGGGCGGCTCGCGACATGCTCGTCGAATACCTCGAGGGCCTCGCATAGCCGCCCTTCTATATACAAAGGCGCTCTTCGAGATTGGAAAAATCGCCTGCGAGGGTTGCTGTTCGAATTTGACGGCTAGCCTTCGAATACAAGCGTAGCCAACATCCAGCCGGTAGATCTTGAGCTCAGAGCTTGACGCTTCCAAAAGCCTTGCAAGCTGCTTCGGCTGTGAACAGGTGCCTATTCCTCGGGTCGGAAATTTTGGCGAAGGTCATGAGGACCTCTGTGGGCACGCACTTGATTGTCTGCAAGGCATCTAAGTCAAGTCGTTCGGCGCGGGACGACACTTCGCCATTCTTTGCTTCTGGGGGCGGCTGTGGTGTTGACATCGCTCCAACGATAGATGGAACTGCCACGTCGAGCAAGTGGTCCGCGCGCAAGTGGTTGTGGTGGTCAAAGCGAACGACTCTTTACCCATCAAAAGAAAATCTCCTTTGAAATCAAGGGTCGGTCCTTGGAGTCTTCCAGCCGGTATTTTCTTAGACACGTTTAGACGAGGTGGACCCACCTTCTGAGGCTGTCTTTGCTTGGACAGGATCGGTCAGCTATACGTTGCGAAGAATCTAATAAAAATCAACAGCTTAGGTTCAAAGCGAACGACTCTTTTACCCAGGGTCGAGCTCGCAAGTGCTTCGAAAGCGAACGACTTTCAATGGGTAATTCAAAGCGAACGACTTAAAACCGAGCGAACGACTCTTTTACCCAGAAGCAATCGAGCGCGGCGACTGGGACCTGTTCCGCACCACGGGCACGGCGCATTTGATGAGCATCTCAGGCTTGCACGTGACCTTGTTTGCTTGGATCGCCATCGCCCTGATCGGCGCTGGCTGGCGGCGGCTCGGCCAACAGGTGCCGGGTGCGCTGCTGGCCGTGCCCGTGCCGTGGGCCGCCGGCTTGGGCGGTGTGGCCCTGGCCACGGCCTACGCGCTGTTCTCCGGCTGGGGCGTGCCTTCGCAGCGCACCGTGCTCATGCTCGCGGTGGTGGTGGGTTTGCGCCTGTCCGTGCGCCATTGGCCCTGGCCGATGGTGTGGCTGCTGGCCATGGCGGCGGTGCTGTTGCTCGACCCGTGGGCGCTGCTGCAGGCGGGCTTCTGGCTCAGCTTCGTGGCCGTGGGCATTCTGTTCGCCACCGACCCCGGCCGGCGTCAGCGTGCGCAGGCCGAAGACCTGCGGCCGTGGCCACGGCGCGCGGCGCGCGCGGTGGTGTCGCTGGTGCGCGAGCAGGGCGTGGTCACGGTGGCGCTCGCGCCGCTCACGCTGCTGCTGTTCGGGCAGTTCTCGGTCGTGGGACTGGCGGCCAACCTGGTGGCGATCCCGTGGGTGACCCTGCTCGTCACGCCGCTGGCGCTGCTCGGCGTGGCCGTGTCCCCGCTGTGGGATGTGGCGGCCTGGGCGGTGCAGGCCATGTCCTTCGTGTTGCAGTGGTTCGCGCAATGGCCCTGGGCCGCGCTGTTCCGGCCCGTCGCACCCTGGACCTTGGCACTGCCGGCGGTGCTGGGCGGGGTGTTGCTGGTGCTGCGCGCACCCTGGGTCGTGCGGCTCGCGGGTGTGCTGTTGCTGTGGCCGGCGGTGTTCTACGAGCCGCCGCGCCCGGTACAGGGGCAATTCGAATTGCTCGCGCTGGACGTGGGGCAGGGCAGCGCCGTGCTGCTGCGCACCGCGCACCACAGCCTGCTGTACGACACCGGCCCACGCTACGGAGCGCAGCCCGATGCGGCGGACGCGGGCGATCGCGTGGTGTTGCCCCTGTTGCGCGCGCTGGGCGAACGGCTGGATGCCGTGGTGGTGAGCCACAGCGACAGCGACCACGCGGGCGGTGCCGCCACGGTGCAGGCCGACCAGCCGCAGGCACGGTGGTTGTCCTCGTTCGACGCCGACCCTGCGCGCCGCTGCGTGGCCGGCCAGCGCTGGCAGTGGGACGGTGTGGACTTCGAAGTGCTCCACCCGCAGCCCGGCGACTATGCGGAGAACGGCCAGGGCCGGCTCTCCAGCAATGCCATGTCCTGCGTGCTGCGCGTGTCCAACGGCGCGCACAGCGCCTGGCTCGGTGGTGACATCGATGCCGCCCACGAAGTGCGGCTGGCGCTGGCGCGGCCCGACGAACGCGCCACGGTGATGCTCGCACCGCACCACGGTAGCCAGACCTCGAGCAGCCCGGTGCTGCTGAACACGTTGCAACCCCGTCTCGTGGTCGTGCAGTCGGGCTACCGCAACCGCTTCAACCACCCGGCGCCCGTGGTGCTGGAACGGTATGCACAGCGGCAGATTCCCTGGGTGAACTCACCGGCCTGTGGTGCGGCGGCCTGGCGCAGCGCCGAGCCCGAGGCGGTGGTGTGCCAGCGCGAGGTCGCTCGGCGGTATTGGCATGCATTGATCAATAAATAGATCAAAATATAAAAAATGATCGTTATATTGATCAAAATGATGCGGGTCTTCTGCGGTTGTGATAAATTTGCTTATCAAATGGCTGAAAAAGATCTACTCAATGAGCATTGTCGACGAGCTTGAAAGCAGCCGCAAAGCCGCGTCACTGACGCAGGACGGGCTTGCGCAGCGCGCCGGTGTGAGCCGCATGACCGTCTCGCGCATCGAGGCCGGCATGGACCCGCGCCTGTCCACCCTGCAGGAGCTGGCCCGGGCCATGGGCATGGAACTCATGCTGGTGCCGCGCGCGCTGCGGGCCGAGGTGGAGGACTTCGTCCGCTCCGGCGGACGCGTGCTGGGGCAGCCCGCGGGTGCGGGGGCGCCCAAGTCCGTGGTCGACCTGCTGGACAAGCCGTCCCGAGGGCGCGGGCCTTGAGCACCTCCATCCGCTACCTGCGCCTGTTCATGCACATCCCCACGGGGGAGCGGCGGGCGATGGGTTATCTCTCGCAGTACGGCGACATCCTGCGCCTGTCCTTCGACGAGTCGTATATCCAGGACGCGCGCAGGCCCACGCTCTCCATGAGTCTGCGCGGCGTGGACGACGCGTCGACCCAGCAGATCCTGCGCGCCACGCGCGACGAGCGCCTGGTGCGCAACGATGGCCGATGGCCGGTGTTCTTCCAGAACCTGCTGCCCGAAGGCCACAACCGGGAGCGGCTCGCGGCGCAACGCGGCTGCACCACCGAAGACGAATTCGAGCTGCTGGCCGCCGCTGGCCACGACCTGATGGGCGCGCTCGAAGTCGAACCGGTGCCCGCCGATGAGGCGATCCCGCACGTGGTGCGCCACTGGCATGCGGCGCTGGGGTTGGACGTGCTGGAGCCTGGCTTCGTCGAGCTGCCCGTGGAGGACGCGGCCTCGCTGCCCGGCATGGTGACGAAGTTCTCCGCCGTGCAGGAGGGGCGGCGCTACGTGGTGCAGCGGCACGGCGTGGTGGGCAGCCACATTCTCAAGCTGCCGAGCACGCGGCATCCCGATCTGGTCGAGAACGAGGCCACGGGCTACCGCTTGTGCGGCGCGCTCGGGCTGGACTGCGCGCGCGCCACGGTCATCACGCGTGAACAGGCGCAACTGCCCGAACCGGTCGAGTTCCCGCACATCCTGGCGGTGGAGCGCTTCGACCGCCGGCACGGCCTGCGCGTGCACATGGAAGAGTTTGCGCAAGTGCTGGGTTACGCACCCAGGCACAAGTACGGCAAAGGCATCGAACGCGACTTTGGCCAGATGCTGCGCCTGCTCAACCGCTACTCCACCCAGCCCGCGCGCGACACGCGCGAGTTCCTCGGCCGCCTCGTCGCCTTCATCCTCATGGGCAACACCGACGCGCACCTGAAGAACTGGGCGCTGATGTACCCCGACGGCGTCGAGCCGCAACTGGCACCGCTGTACGACCCGGTGTGCGTGAGCGCGTTCTTTGCCGGCCTGCCGCCGACGGACTATGGCGTGAACCGCGCCATCGACCGCACGCAGCGCGCCTTCACCTGGGCGCAGCTCGAAGCGCTGATCGAGAGCGCGGGCCTGTTGCGCAAAGGCGTGGTGCTGCGGCATTGCAAGGCGCTGGTTCAAGCGGCACAGGCCGACTGGCCAGCGCTGCTGACGGACGCGCCCGCGAGCGTGAGAGAAGAGGTCCATGCCCGCCTGCGCGGTGGCGTCGCCCTGACGACTGCCTAGGGACAACCCTGGCCTACTCCTTGCTATGCTGTGCTCAGGAGAAAAAGCCCATGAGCAGACCGATGTTTGACGAAATGAACGCCTCGCCCAGCGAGGTCCGGGCCCACTACCTCAACTACGCGCGGTGGCTTGCACAACAACCCGAAGACGTGATGGCGGCCCGGCGCGAAGAAGCCGAAATGATCTTCCGCCGCGTGGGCATCACCTTCGCGGTGTACGGCGCCAAGGACGAAGACGGCTCGGGCACCGAGCGGCTCATTCCCTTCGACCTGATCCCCCGCATCATTCCGGCCCACGAATGGCGCAGCATGGAGGAAGGGCTGGTGCAGCGCGTGACCGCGCTCAACCGCTTCATCCACGACGTCTACCACGGCCAGGACATCATCAAGGCCGGCATCGTGCCGGCCGACCAGATCTTCCAGAACGCGCAGTTCCGCCCCGAGATGATGGGCGTGGACGTACCGCATCAGATCTACTCGCACATCTCCGGCATCGACATCGTGCGCGCGCCCAACGCCGACGGTGTGGGCGAGTACTACGTGCTCGAAGACAACCTGCGCGTGCCCAGCGGCGTGAGCTACATGCTCGAAGACCGCAAGATGATGATGCGCCTGTTCCCCGAACTCTTCGGTGAGAACCGGGTCGCGCCGGTGGCGCACTATCCCGACCTGCTGTTGGAGACCCTGCGCGCCAGCAGCCCGGCCACCACGGCCGAACCCACCGTGGTGGTGCTCACGCCCGGCATGTACAACAGCGCCTACTTCGAGCACGCCTTCCTGGCGCAGCAGATGGGCGTGGAACTCGTGGAGGGCCAGGACCTGTTCGTGAAGGACAACTTCGTCTACATGCGCACCACGCGCGGCCCCCGGCGCGTCGACGTGATCTACCGCCGCGTGGACGACGATTTCCTCGACCCTCTGGTGTTTCGACCCACCTCCACGCTGGGCTGCGCTGGCCTGCTGGGTGTGTACCGCAGCGGCAATGTGGCGATCTGCAACGCGGTGGGCACGGGCGTGGCCGACGACAAATCGATCTATCCCTACGTGCCCAAGATGATCGAGTTCTACCTCGGGCAGAAACCGATCCTCAACAACGTGCCGACCTACATGGGCCGCGAGCCCGAAGACCTCAAATACATCATGGCCCACATGGAAGAGCTGGTGGTGAAAGAGGTGCATGGCGCGGGCGGCTACGGCATGCTGGTCGGGCCGGCCTCGACGAAGGCCGAGGTCGAGGAATTCCGCCAGGCCGTGGCCGCCAACCCCACGGGCTACATCGCCCAGCCCACCTTGTCGCTCTCCACGTGCCCCACTTATGTGCAGAGCGGCGTGGCACCGCGCCACATCGACCTGCGCCCCTTCGTGCTGAGCGGCAAGGAGGTGCAGATGGTGCCGGGCGGCCTGACGCGTGTGGCGTTGAAGGAGGGCTCGCTGGTTGTCAACTCGTCACAAGGCGGTGGCACGAAAGATACTTGGATCTTGGAGGACTGACATGCTTTCGCGCACCGCCGATCACCTTTTCTGGATGTCCCGCTACACCGAGCGCGCCGAGAACACCGCGCGCATGCTGGACGTCAACTACCAGACCTCGTTGCTGCCCCAGTCCGCCGCCGTGGCGCAGGTGGGCTGGGAGGGGCTGCTGGCCATCAGCGAGCTCACCCACGCCTATACGCAGAAATACGGCAAGGAGATCACGCCACGCAATGTGGTCGACTTCATGGTGCGCGACGAGAACAACCCGTCGAGCATCTTTTCCTGCTTGCGGGCCGCGCGCGAGAACGCCCGTGCGGTGCGCGGCGCGCTCACCACCGAGTTCTGGGAAACGCAGAACCAGACCTGGCTGGAGCTCAACCGCACGCTCAAGAGCAAGAACTTCGAGCGCGACCCGAGCGAGTTCTTCGAGTGGGTCAAGTTCCGCTCGCACCTCTCGCGCGGCGTGGCCATCGGCACCATGCTGCAGGACGAGGCTTTCCACTTCTACCGCATGGGCACCTTCCTGGAGCGCGCGGACAACACCGCGCGTCTGCTCGACGTGAAGTTCCACGCCGTGCACAGCGACTTCTTCGGTGCCGCCAGTGAGCTGGACCAGGAATACGACTTCTACCACTGGAGCGCGATCCTGCGCAGCGTGAGCGGCTTCGAGGTCTACCGCAAGGTGTACCGCGACGTGATCACGCCCGAGCGCGTGGCCGAGTTGCTGATGCTGCGCGCCGACATGCCGCGCAGCCTGGCCGCCAGCTTGAACGAAGTGGTGAACAACCTCGCCGTGGTGTCCAACGAGCACAGCGGTGAAACGCTGCGGCGTGCGGGCAAGCTCAAGGCCGATCTGCAGTTCGCGCGCATCGACGAGATCCTGGCGACAGGCTTGCACGCCTTCCTGACGCAGTTCCTCGATCGGATCAACGAGCTCGGCGGCCGCATCAGCCAGGACTTCCTGGTCCCGAGTCATTGAACTCCCCCCTGCGCCGCTTCGCGGCTTCCCCCATCCGTAGCGCGCCTTCGGCGCTTCGAGGGGGGACGGCATCTTGGGCCGGCGCAGCCGTCCCTCGATGCCTCTGGATGACGGCACGCGCGCCGGAGCGGGACGCATCTTGGGCCGGCAGGGGCAGGTGGCCGGGTGCAAAAAAACGGCCTGAACGGCACGCAAAACCGCGCCATCGCTAGCAAAAATCACGGTCATCGCCTGGGCGCTGGCCGGGCCGGGGTCGTCAGCGCCTATCCTGCGCGACAGGTCGGCCGGGCCCTGTTTTTTCCGGATCGGCCGATCAGCCCATCACGGAGTAAGAATGGCCAGCGATCTGGATACGGTAAGGGTGCTGCGTGCCCTGTTCAACGACATGCCTCGGGCGCCGCAGGGCCTCTCGCACGAAGAGACCATGGCCTGGGTGGCGCAGTCAATGTCCGACCACCCCGATGGCGACATGGCCTACATGCTCGAACACATCACCCGCAGCTCCATGCTCGACATCGTGCTGCGCCTGCGCGAGGACGGTTACCTCAAGCAGGACGCGGCCTTCGACAAGACCATCGAACTCATCGCCACGCCCGAGGGGCGCAAGACCTTCATGGACAGCTGCATCCAGGCCCAGAAAAGTTCGGACGCGACCGCGCGCCTCATCAACCGCGCCAAGCGCGAATGGAGCGACCCCTTGCCTTTGTTCAGTTCCGACCCCGGCCTCGTGCGCCAGTTCGTGCGCGGCGAACTCTCCGGCCCCGGCCCCTTGTTCCTTGAGTTCATGGCGCGCGAGGACGTGCGCGAGATCGGCGTCTTTGCCCAGGCGCCCGACGGCATTCACGAATTTTCCTGGGGCTTTGTGGTGGAAGACCAGGGCGCCTGGTTGTTCTATGTCGCCGAGGTCTGGCGCAACGGCACTGTGGGCGGCTTCGACCGCTTCCTCAGCGCCTGGCACCAGGCCACCACCGCGGCGTCCGCCGAGCGCCTGCCGCCCGTGCCCATGGGCCTGCTGATGGAAGACGGCATCAACACCTTCAGCGCCATGACCCTCCAAGGCGCCGGTTCGATGAGCAATCCCGCGTTGCGACGCTGGATCGGCGAGGTGTTTATCGACCGCATGCTGCCGACCATGGCCGCGCGGGTGGTGGATGCGCACTACGACTTTCCGGTGGAGAGCCTGCCGGCGCATTGAAATAGAGAACACCCCCCTGCGCCGCTGACGCGGCTTCCCCCCTCTATTGCGCGCCTTCGGCGCTTGGAGGTGGGACGGCATCTCGGGCCGGCGGAGCCGGACCATTGATGCCCCTGGATGAGGCACTGCTCTCCGGAGGCCGTGCCTTGCTCCCTCGCCCTTCTGGGGAGAGGGTTGGGGTGAGGGGCACGCATGAAGTACCCGCTGAGCGCCTGTGTAGAATCCGCCCCCCGCCGCGCCATGCCCCAGATCGCCGTTCACCAACTCCGCAAGACCTACCGCATCCACGAGCGCGACCCGGGCGTGCTCGGGGCTTTGCGTGCCCTGGCGCGGCCGCGCTACCGCACGGTCGAGGCGCTGTCGGGCGTGTCCTTCGAGCTGCAGCGCGGCGAGCTGCTGGGCTTCATCGGGCCCAATGGGGCGGGCAAGTCCACCACCATCAAGATCCTGGCGGGCATCCTGCGGCCCGACGGCGGGCGCGTCGAGGTCAACGGGCGCGACCCCTTCACCGACCGGCAGGCACACGTGGCGCGCATCGGCGTGGTCTTCGGCCAGCGTACCCAGCTGTGGTGGGACCTGCCGGTGGGCGATGGCTTCGCGCTGCTGCGCGACATCTACCGCATCGAGCCGGTGCGCTTCGCCCGCACGCGCGACGAGCTGGTGGCGCTGCTCCAGCTCGATCGCCTGCTCGACCAGCCGGTGCGCCAGTTGTCGCTGGGCCAGCGCATGCGGGCCGAGATCGCGGCGGCGCTGCTGCACGAGCCCGAGATTCTGTTTCTCGACGAACCCACCATCGGGCTCGATGCCCCCTCCAAGCTCGCCGTGCGCGACTTCGTGCGCCGCGCCAACCGCGAGCGCGGCACCACCGTGCTGCTGACCACGCACGACATGCACGACATCGAAGCCTTGGCCGAGCGCGTGATCGTGATCGGGCACGGCCGCGTGCTGGCCGATGGCGCGGTCGAGGCGCTGCGCGCCCAGGTGGTGGCCGCGCGGCGCTTGAACGATGGCCTGCCCGAAGACGCGGAAGACGAAGGCATGACCATCGAGGCCGTGATCGCGCGCTTCTACGCCATGCACGGCGCGACCGAACCCTGAGAGCGCTTCTCCCATGGCTCCCCGCGATCTTCTGCGCCCGTATGGCGCGGCCTTTGCCTCCCGCTTCCTGCAGATGCTGCAATACCGCACCGCGGCCTATGCGGGCTTTGTCACACAGTGCTGGTGGGGCGGCATCAAGGTCATGGTGCTGATGGCGTTCTACAACGGCGCCTCGGAGGCGGATGCGCCGATGTCCCTGGCACAGGCCATCACCTACACCTGGCTCGCGCAGGGCCTGTTGGCGCTGCTGCCATGGTTGGGCGACCCCGAGGTGGCGCAGGCCGTGCGCACGGGCGCCGTGGCCTACGACCGCCTGCGGCCGGTCGACGCCTATGGGTTCTGGTTCGTGCGCTCGGCGGGCTGGGCGGCGGCACGCGTGCTGCCGCGCGCGGCGCTGATGCTGGCGTTCGCGGGCGTGGCCTTGCCGCTGGCAGGTCTGGGCGAGTGGGCGTGGCAACCGCCGGCCGGCATGGCCGCGGGCATCGGCTTCACCTTGTCGGTGTTGCTCGCCCTGCTGTTGTCGACCTCGATGGTGATGTTGCTCAACATCGCCACGGTGTCGGCGCTCAGCGAGCGCGGCATCAATGCGCTGGCCGCGCCCCTGGTCATCGTGTTCTCCGGCAACCTGCTGCCGCTGGCGCTGCTGCCCGACGCATGGCAGACCGCATTGCTCCTGCAGCCCCTGGCGGGCGTGATGGACATTCCCGCGCGCATCTATTTTGGGGAGTTCTCGGGTGCGGCCGTGCTGGGCGGGTTGGCGCTGCAGGCGGCGTGGATGGCCGTGATCGTGCTGGTGGGCCGGGTGGCCATGGGCCGCACCATGCGCCGGCTGGAAGTGCAGGGCGGATGAAGCGCATGGGCATGGGCTCGCTGGGCATGTTCACCCGCCTCGCCGTGGCCTCGTTGAGTGGCCAGGCGCGCTACCCGGCCTCGGCGCTGATGCTCACCCTGGGCCAGTTCCTGGCCACCGGCATCGAGGTGGTCGCGGTGTGGGCGCTGTTCCACCGCTTCGGCGACGTGCAGGGCTGGCGCCTGGGCGAGGTGGCCTTGTTCTACGGGTTGGTGAACTGCATGTTCGCCGTCGCCGATGCCCTGGGGCGCGGCTTTGATACGCTGGGCACCGAGTTTCTGCGCACCGGTGCGTTCGACCGCCTGCTGCTGCGCCCGCGCCCGCTGGCGCTGCAGCTGATGGGGCACGACGTGCGCATCAGCCGCCTCGGCCGCCTGGCGCAGGGGCTGTTGGTGCTCGCTTTTGCGACGTCCGCGGCAGGCATCGTGTGGACCCCGTCCACGGTCGCCATCGCGTTGTTCGCGCTGGCTGGCGGCGTGGCCTTGTTCCTCGGCATTCTGGTGCTGCAGGGCACGCTGTCGTTCTGGACCGTGGAGAGCCTGGAGGTCGCCAATGTGTTGACCTACGGTGGCGTGCAGGCGGCGCAGTACCCGCTGGCCTTGTACGAACGCTGGTTCCGCGCGGTGCTTACCTTCGCGGTGCCGCTGGCCTGTGTGGCGTACTACCCCGCGCTGGCCATCCTCGGCAAAGCCGATCCGCTGGGCGCACCGGGCTGGGTGGGTGGGGTGTCGCCCGTGGCCGGATTCGTGTTCCTCGCGCTCGCTTTTGGTGCGTGGCGCATCGGGTTGCGCCGTTACGCTTCGACGGGCAGTTGAAGGTTGCCTGTCGGTGCAAACCTACGACACCATCCGGTTCGTCCGACGGGTTCAGGCACGTCCGGTATTACGATGGAGGCTGTGACCGGTTCTTGAGCCGGGGGTGCAACAAAACTTCGGAGAATGCATATGACCCGGGCAAATACCGTGTGCATCTGGTACGAGGGTGGCGCTGTTGAAGCGGCGCAGTTCTATGCGAAGACGTTTGCGGACAGTTCGGTGGGCGCGGTCATGCGCGCGCCGGGCGACTACCCCGATGGCAAGGAAGGCGATGTGCTGACGGTCGAGTTCACCGTCATGGGCATTCCCTGCGTGGGGCTCAACGGTGGCCCGCAGTTCAAGCAAAGCGAAGCGTTTTCCTTTCAGATCGCGACCGACGACCAGAACGAAACCGACCGCCTGTGGAACGCCATCGTGGGCAACGGTGGGCAGGAGAGCGTGTGCGGCTGGTGCAAGGACCGCTGGGGCGTCTCCTGGCAGATCACGCCGCGTGTGCTCACCGAGACCATGGCGGGCCCCGATCGCGCCGCGGCCAGGCGCGTGTTCGACGCAATGCAGAAAATGGCGAAGATCGACATCGCGACGATCGAGGCCGCACGGCGCGGCTGATCGCCTCCCACAGCGCAACCAGCACGCGCCTACCCACTGCGATCTTCGGTTTTCCGGGTGCCGCGCAGATTCAAGGCCGCCAGCCCCACCTGCAAGGCGATGAGCGCATGCGCTCCCGCATGCCAGCCCCAGACCACCCACAGGACATTGCTGGCCAGAAACAGCCAGAAGCCGGCGTTGCGCCGTGGGGCGTGGCGGGATGCCACCAGCCAGGACGCCAGCAGCGTGACCAGCATGGCAGGCCATTGCAGGGCATTGAGCAGATCCATCGTGCGAGTTTGAAGTGGTGCGTGCCGGATGGTGCCGGCATCTGCACGCGCCGACTGTTCGACACGGCACACAGGCGGATGGAAAAATTTGCCGCAAGAAACAAGAAGCGGTAAAGCCGGGACCCTGCCACGAAGAGCGGTGCCGGGCGGGCGCGCGGATTGCCACGTGCGGGTCTTCGATCACCCAAGGCGAGGTGCGTCATGTTTGCGCTCTACGGTCCCTGGTGGGAGTTGCCTGTCAGGGCCGCCATCATCTACCTGGTGCTGCTGGTGCTGGTGCGCGTCTCGGGCAAGCGCACGGTGGGCCAGTTCACACCGTTCGATCTGCTCGTGGTCATGTTGCTGAGCGAGTCCGTGTCCTCGGGCCTCAGCGGCGGGGAAGATTCGGTGACGGGAGGTCTGCTCGCGGCCGCCACCTTGGTCGGGCTCAACGCGTTGGTCGCACTGGTCAGTGCACGCAGCATGCGCATGCAGACGCTCGTGGAAGGCGCGCCGGTGCTGATCGGGCGCGATGGCAGGATTTTCGACCAGACGCTGCGGCGCAACCACGTGCCGCGGCTGGATGTGGAGCGGGCCCTGCGCGAAGCCGATTGCGACTTGAAAGACATGCAATACGCGTTCCTGGAGGCCGATGGGGGGATCAGCGTGCTGAAAGAGTCGTCGGCCTCGGTGCGGCCAGTAGGTGGCCCCGATGGATGAGTCCGACCTGCCTCGCAGCCGCCGAGCGCTGCTGCTGATCGACTTCATCAACCCGCTGGACTTTCCGCAAGCGCCTGACCTGGCCCCCTCGGCCTTGACTGCCGCGAAGGCGGCGAGCAGGCTGGCCCGTGCCGCGCGCGATCGCAACATCCCCGTGATCTACGCCAACGACAACTTTGGCCGCTGGCGCTCGGACTTTTCCACCCTGGTGGTGCGCCTGAGCAAAGGCCACAGCCCCAGCGCGTCCATCGCTCGTCTGCTGCGGCCCCAACGCGGCGACCTCACACTGCTCAAGCCGATGCATTCGGCGTTCTTCGGTACGCCGCTGGACATCCTCCTGGACCAGATCGGTGTGCGTTCTCTGATCATCGCGGGCCTGGCCACGGACATCTGCATCCAGTTGAGCGCCGCCGATGCGTTTTTGCGGCGCCTGTCGGTGCATGCCCCCGAAGACTGCACCGCGGCCGAGTCGCCGCAGAAAAAAGAAGCGGCCCTGGCCTACATGCGCGACATCCTCAAGTGCGACACGCGACCGTGGCAGCGCTCGCGCTGGTGGGCGTAGGCACGCGCTTTGCCATGTGCAGGAGCGGTCGGTCCATCGCGACGGCTGCTTTCCTTTCCACACATACGCAGGAGAAACTCCATGGCATCGAGCAACCAGAGTCAGCAGAGTGAACAAGGCCAACAAGGCCAACAAGGCCAACAAGGTCAGGGTCAGCAAGACCAAGGTCAGCAGCGCCCGAATCAGCAGGGTCAACAAGGGCGACCAGGCCAGAGCCAGCAAGACCAGGGCCAGCAGCGCCAGGGGCAGCAGGGTGACCAGAACAAGCAGCCCGGACAACGCGAGCAAAGCAACCCGGGCGGCTCCGATCAACAGGGTCGCAATACCCTGAACCCTTCCATTCAGCAGGACAACGACCGCAGCGGTGCGCGTCAGCAGCAAGGCGGAAATACCGACCGCCAGCGCGTCGAAGACGGCGAATGACGAACGCGCCGGTTGCTTTGCCCGGCTGCAGCGTCAGCGGGCAGGGCGACCGGCCACGATAGAACACACACGTACCCCCACGACGCATCAGGAGAATTTCAATGAGCACCACCCGCACGACGGCAGACGCCTGCACCCTTCTGGACAACGACCACAAAGCCGTCAAGAAGATGTTCAAGGCATACGAGGAACTGACGCAATCCAAGGCACGCGGCACCGAAAAGAAAAAGCTGGAACTGGCGCAACAGATCTGCCAGGAACTGACGGTTCACGCCCAGATTGAAGAAGAGATCTTCTACCCGGCCTTGCGCGAGGCCTTGAGCGAGACCGACCTCTTGGCCGAGGCCGAAGTCGAGCACGCCAGCGCGAAGGACCTCATCGCCCAGATCGAGGCCATGGACACGGCGGACGAAATGTTCGATGCCAAGGTGACGGTGCTGGGCGAATACATCGACCACCACGTGAAGGAAGAGCGCAACGAGATCTTTCCGAAGGCACGGGCTGCGCGCAAGCTCGATTTGGTGGCCATGCGTGATGAGCTGCAGGCGCGCAAGGACGCCCTGATGGGCGTGGAAGTGGCCTGAGTGGCAACGGCGTGAATCCGCACTTTGGAGCTTTCCCATGACACCTCCCAATTCATCCAATAACAGCAATCCCGAGAAGTCCTTGAAGAGCGCGGCGCCGCGGGCGGCCGCGCGCAACACGGACAGTGGACCCTCCAAAGTGACGCCTGCCGAGGACCCCGCCGCCGTCAAAGCACTGCAGGCGGGTCATCTGGCTGAAGCCATGCCGTTCAACGCCAACAAGGCGGGCGAGCATGGCTTTGACCAGGGTGTGGCGGTGGAAGCCGGCGCCACCGTCGAGCCCGAGTCCCGTCTGCCCACGGGCAGCACCCTGTCGGAGGAGAACCACTCGGAGAAGACCGGCAGTTCTGCCGCCGATGGCATGAACTGGACCATCGAGTCGCTGGACCGCGCGCGCGTCGATTCGTCGGGCCAGAGGCTCACGACCAACCAGGGCGTGCCCATCGCCGACAACCAGAACTCGCTCAAGGTCGGTCTGCGCGGCCCGGCGCTGCTCGAAGACTTCATCCTGCGCGAGAAGATCACGCACTTCGACCACGAGCGCATTCCCGAGCGCATCGTGCACGCCCGGGGTTCGGGCGCCCATGGCTATTTCGAATGTTATGAACCGCTGACCGAGCTCACCCGCGCGGCGCCCTTCCAGGAGGCGGGCAAGGTCACGCCGGTGTTCGTGCGCTTCTCCACCGTGCAGGGCGAGCGCGGCTCCAAGGACACCGCGCGCGACGTGCGTGGCTTCGCGGTGAAGTTCTACACCGACGAAGGCAACTGGGACCTGGTGGGCAACAACATGCCGGTGTTCTTCATCCAGGACGCGATGAAGTTCCCGGACCTGGTGCACGCGGTCAAGCCTGAGGCGCACCACCAGATGCCGCAGGCGGCCAGCGCGCACGACACGTTCTGGGACTTCGTCTCGCTCATGCCCGAGTCCACGCACATGCTGATGTGGGTCATGTCCGACCGCGCGATACCGCGCAGCTACGCCACCATGCAGGGCTTTGGCGTGCACACCTTCCGCATGGTCAACGCCGAAGGCGATTCGGTCTTCGTCAAGTTCCATTGGGAGCCGGTGTACGGCACGCATTCGCTGGTGTGGGACGAAGCCGTGAAGATCTCGGGCGCCGATCCGGACTACCACCGCCGCGACCTGTGGGAGCGCATCGAGGCCGGGGTGTACCCGGAATGGGAATTGGGTATCCAGGTCTTCACCGAAGAACAGGCCGATGCCTTCAGTTTCGACATCCTCGATGCGACCAAGATCGTGCCCGAAGAACTCGTGCCGGTGCGCAAGGTGGGGCGCATGGTGCTCAACCGCAACCCCGACAACTTCTTCGCCGAAACCGAGCAGGTGGCGTTCTGTGCGGCCCACATCGTTCCCGGCCTCGATTTCTCCAACGACCCTTTGCTGGCGGGTCGCATCCATTCCTACGTGGACACGCAGATCAGCCGCCTTGGCGGTCCGAACTTCCACGAGATCCCGATCAACGCGCCACTGGCACCGGTGCACAACAACCAGCGCGACGGCATGCACCGGCAGGCGATCCACCGGGGCCGCGTGAACTACGAGCCCAACTCGCTGGGTGGCGGTTGCCCTTTCCAGGCGGGTGCCGCACAAGGCTTCGTGTCGGTGCCCGCGCGCATCGCGGCGCGCGACGAGCAAGGCAAGGTGCGCGCCAAACCCGAGAAGTTCGCCGACCACTACACGCAGGCCACGCTGTTCTACGAAAGCCAGACGCCCGTGGAGCAGGCGCACATTGCCGCGGCATTCCGTTTCGAACTGTCCAAGGTCACGGTGCCGGCGATCCGCGAGCGCATGGTGTCGTCCTTGCGCAATGCGTCCGAGGCGCTTGCCGCGCAGGTGGCGGCCGGGCTGGGCATGCGCGAATTGCCGCCCGCCATGCCGCGTGTGCTGGAGGAGCCGGCGCCCGCGGAAGTGATGCACTCGCCCGCGCTCTCGCTCAAGGCGCGCCCGGGCGACGGCTCCATCAAGGGGTGCAAGGTGGCACTGCTGGTGGCCGACGGCGTAGAGGGCCAGTCGGCGCGGCAGGTGCATGCGGCCTTGTTCGAGCAGGGCGCCGTGCCTCGCTTCGTCGCGCCGCGCATCGGGGCCGTGAAGACCGCGGATGGCGTGCCGATCGATGCCGACGCATCGCTGGAAAACGAGCCGGGCTTTCTGTTCGACGCGCTGGTGCTGCCCGATGGCGCCGATGGCGTCGCCGCGTTGTCCGGGGACGGCCATACGCGCGAGTTCATCCTGGACCAGTACCGCCATTGCAAGCCCATCATGGCGCTGCCGGCCTCGCAAGCGCTGCTCGACCTGAGCGACATCCCGCGCGTACTGCCCTCGGGCGACCCCGATCCGGGGCTGGTGACAGGGCTTGACATCGGCGCATTCGTCGCCGCCTTGGCTGTGCGCCGCCACCCCGAGCGCGAGACCGATCCGCAGGTGGGCGTCAGCTGACGGTCTTGAACACGTCGCTCAGTTGCTGGAGGTCCGCGGGTTTGATGATGTGGTGGTCAAAACCCGCGGCCATGATGCGTTCGCGGTCGGTCGACTGCCCCCACCCGGTCAGCGCGACCAGCACTACCCCGGCGGTGGCTGGGTCGGCGCGGATGCGCGCGGCCAGCGCATACCCATCGATCAAGGGCATGCCGATATCGACGAAGGCGACGGTGGGCGGGCAGGCCGCCAGGGCGGACAGTGCTTCTTCGCCCCCGTAGGCGACCGATGCACTGCCCCCCATCAGCCGCAGCAGTTCGGCCAGCGAGTCGGCCGCGTCGCGGTTGTCGTCGACCACGAGGATGCGTTGGCCCCGAGCCACCTGTTCGACCGCGCGGATGGATGGCTCTTCGGGTTGTGGCGCGCGCGACGCCTGAAGGGGCAACGCTACCGTGATCGTGGCCCCACCTTCGCGGCCCGGGCTGGCCGCGGTGACCGTGCCGCCGTGCAGCTCCACGAGGCTGCGCACCAGCGTGAGGCCGATGCCCAGGCCCCCCTGTGCGTGGCGCGAGGTGTCGCTCATCTGCACGAACATGTCGAACACCGAATCCAGCATGTCCGCGGGGATGCCGATGCCTGAGTCGGCGACTTGCACGCACACGGTGTCGCCGTGCGGCCGCATCGACACCACGATGCGTCCTTGCGCCGGCGTGAACTTCGCGGCGTTGTTGATCAGGTTGGCGAACACCTGGGTCAGACGGACCGCATCGCCTTGCACCGCGCAGGGCGCGGTGGAGAGGTCCATCACCAGTTCGTGCCGCGCCGAGGCCAGCAGCGGCTTGCTGACTTCGGCCGCGTCCCGCAGCACGCGGTCCAGGGCGACCGGGGCCAGCTGCAATTCGACCTTGCCGCGCGTGATGCGCGAGACTTCCATGAGATCGTCGATGAGCCGCACCATGTGCGTCACCTGTCGGTCCATCATGGCGTACAGCGGTTTCGCTGTCTCCGGTGGCGGCTGCTTTTCCGAAAGGATGCTCAGGGCGGTGCGCAGCGGCGCGAGCGGGTTGCGCAGTTCGTGCGCCAGCGTGGCCAGGAACTCGGTCTTGCGCTGGTCCGCTTCGCGCAGACCTTCCAGCGTGGCCCGCAACTGGTACTGCCGCCGCCGTGCGGCCAACGCGGTGCGCACCGCGCTCACCAGCGAGGACACGCGCATCGGCCGTTCGAGCACGGTGAGGTTGGCCAGTTGCTCGACAGCTTCAGAGATCACCAGCGACTCCAGGCCCGAGCGCGCCACGACGATCACGGGAATGTCGGACCAGGGCGCCTGCGCGCGCAGAGCCAGCATCACCCGGCCAAAACCCTGGTCGCTCAGGACTTCTTCCGCGATCAACACGGCGCCCGCGCCGCGCGCCATCTCGCTGGCCAGCATGGCGGCGTCGGCGCAGCTCTCGGCCTCGATGTCCGAGCGCGCCAACAACTGCGTGGTCATGGCCGCGTCTTTCGCCGTCACCATGCGCAGCAGCACACGCAACTCGTGCGACGGCGCGCTCCCCTCCGTCATGCCGATGGGGAGTCGGTGCCCGCTCCCGGGCCTTGCAGCGGCACCGGTACGCCGGTGAGAATGCCGCGGAATTGCCGCAAAGGCGGGCCCAGCAGAATTCCCCGGGCACCCATGGTGAAGCTCCGAATGCTGCGCTCGTGCAGGCCACTGCGCTTCTTCAGCACCGAGATGGCCTGGTGCACCTCGCCGTCGGCTTCGAAGTAGCGCATCAGCACGATGGCGTCGGCCAGGTAGCTCGCGTCCACGGGGGAGTGCATCTGCGATCCTATGAGGCCGTGCTGCGCGCCGATCAACAGGGTGGCCACGCCGGCCTGGCCGAGGAAGGTCAGCAATTCGTGCAGCTGCACGATGAGGAAGCGCTCATCGGGCATGGCATTGAGATAGCCGTTCAGGCTGTCGATCACCACCACGCTCGCGTGGTGCTCCTGGACCGCCTGCCGGATTTCATGGACGAATTCGCCGGGAGAGAGTTCGGCCGGGTCGATCTGGCGCACGCGGATGAGGCCCGAGTCTATGAGTCCCCCGATCGGCATGCCCATGCCCTCGCAGCGGGTGCGCAAGGTGGCGACGCTTTCGTCGAAGATGAACAGGGCCGCTGTCTCGCCGCGTTCGGCCGCGGCCAGGGCGAACTGCATCGCCACGCTGGATTTGCCCGTGCCCGGTGCACCGACGAACAGCGTGCTGGTGCCGCGTTCGATGCCGCCGCCCAGCAGGTCGTCGAGTTCCTGCAGGCCGCTGGGCAGTTTGGTCTGGCGCACGGGCTCGACGTGCTCAGCCGCCACGAGGCGCGGGAACACGGTCAGGCCGCCGCGCACGATCTTGTAGTCGTGGTAGCCGCCGCGAAACGCCTGGCCGCGGTACTTGAGCACGGTGAGGCGGCGCCGGGAGTTGCCATAGTCGGGGGTGATCTGCTCCATGCGCAGCACCGCGTGCGAGATGCTCTGCACCTGCAGGTCGTGTTCGGTGGCGGTCATGTCGTCCAGCAGCATCACGGTGCAGTGGCGTCCCGCGAAGAACTGCTTGAGCGCCAGGATCTGGCGCCGGTAGCGCAAGGAACTGCCCGCCAGCAGGCGCAGCTCGGACAAGGAGTCGAATACCACGCGGGTCGGGTTGATGCGTTCCACGTCGGCGAGGATGCGGACCGTGGTCTCGCCCAGCTCCACTTCGGAGGGGTGAAAGACGGTGTACTGCTCGTCGGGCGACAGCGCGTCCGCGGCAGGCAGCATTTCGCGGATCTCGATGCCGTCCAGATGCCAGCCGTGGGAATGCGCAACTCCCTCCAGTTCGTCGGCGGTTTCCGACAGGGTGATGTAGAGCACCGGCTCGCCTTGCCGCACACCCTCCATCAGGAATTGCATCGCGATGGTGGTCTTGCCCGAGCCGGGTGTGCCTTCCACCAGATACAGGCGGCCCGGTGTGAGGCCACCGCCCAGGATGTCGTCCAGACCGGCAACGCCCGTGCCGAGCGGCGCGCTGGGGGATGGGGGAGCTGAAGCGTGTGGGGTCACCGTGCTCATGGTCCTCTCGTTTTCGGATGGAAAGGCCACTATACGCGCGATCATCCGCCACCCAGGAGGCTCGGAAATCCCGGCGGCTTGCGGTGCCATACTCGTGGCCCCTCTTCTCCAAAGGACTTGGACCATGCGCGGCATGCTGGATTTCAGTTCTTGGTCGACCGTGGCGACCACGCTCCTCGGGCTGGTGTTCGCCTCCCTGGTGCTGGTGGGTATCCGGCTGGTGTTCATGCAGACGTTCCAGCGCCGGCGCGAGCGCGAGAACCGGCAGATCAACGAGCGTCTCAAGGTGCTGATCGCGGCCTACAAGACACTCGGCGGTTCTTTCACCGGGGACTTGCGCGTGGACCCCACGCACCTGCGCGAGAGGCGGCACGAGGCCGCCGAGGAGGGGGGCGATGCCGACGCCCCTGGCACCGTGGCCGAGCGCCGCCGCCGCATCCGCGATGCCGTGGAGGCTGCGCTCTCGGACGTGATCCTGTTGGGCACGCCTGAGCAGGTGGAGCTCGCCGCGCGGGCCGCGAACGACATGGTGGCCGGTCGTAACGTGGACACCGCGGCCTTGGTGGTGTCGCTGCGCCATTTCATCCGCGCAGCGCTGGATCTCACGCCGATTCCCGCGACGCTTGCCGTGCCGAACCAGGGGCCATTGCGCGTGTCTGGCGCAAGCTCGGGTGCCGCGGGTCGGCGCGGTGCCGACGCTTCGGGCGCGCGCGCGGGTGGCGCGCGTGGTGGAGGTGGAGGTGGCGGTGGCGCCGGCCTGGGAATGGGGATGGGGATGGGGATGGGCGTCGGCGCGAGTGAGGCGTCGGACAGATCTTGAGCGCCTGAGGGCTTCAAACGCGGCTCAGCGTTCGCCCATCGAGGCCTTCACCGCCTCGCCCAGCTCGATCACCGCCAGCGCGTAGTAGCTGCTCCAGTTGTAGCGCGTGACCACGTAGAAGTTGTCGGTGCCGGCCACGTAGCTGGACGGCGCGCCCGCGTTCTCCAGCTCCACCAGCGCCAGCTTGCCGGTGTGTTCCAGCGCGGGGCCTTCGAGCACCGCGCCCTTGGCGGTGAAGCTCGCCACGCCGAAGCTGGGCAGGATGTCGGGGGCGAGCAGTTCGTCGAGCTGTTCCCGGGTCTGTGCGGTGTCCAGGCGCACCGGGTAGTGCGTGGGCACGCCGGTCTGCCAGCCGAAGGCTTTGAAGTAGTTGGCCACCGAACCGATCACGTCGGCCTGGCTGTTGAACAGGTCGACCTTGCCATCACCGTCGAAGTCGATCGCGTATTTCACCCAGCTGCTGGGCATGAACTGCGGCCAGCCCATGGCGCCGGCGTAGCTGCCGAGGTAGCTCTGCGGGTCGGTGCTGGTGCGTTCGGCCAGGCTCAGGAATTGTTCGAGTTCGCCGCGAAAGAATTCGCTGCGCGCGGCCGCGCGCGGGTGGCTGGCCGGAAAGTCGAAGGCCAGTGTGGTGAGCGCGTCCATCACGCGAAAGTTGCCGGTGTGCTGGCCGTACAGCGACTCCACGCCGATCACCCCCACGATGAGGCTGGCGGGCACACCGTATTCCAGCTCCGCGCGCGCCAGCGCCTCGCGGTTGGCCTCCCAGAAGCGCTGGCCGGCGCGCAGGCGCACGGGTTCGATGAAACGCGCGCGGTACGCGGCCCAGTTCTTGGGCGTGCCGCTGGGCGCGGGTTGCATGAGGCGGATGACGGTGGGCACGCGCTGGGCCGCGCCGATGTGCTGGCGCACCCAGGCCGGGTCCAGGTCGCGGCGCTCGGCCAGGTCGGTGGCAAAGGCCATGGCGGTGGCGCTTTGCGCGTAGCTGTAAGCGGGTGTCTTGATGGACGCGGGGCGTGTCTTCGCGGCGGACTGCGCAAGCGCCGGGGCGTGCAGGCACAGCGCCAGGGCCGAAGATGTGAAGAGGAGTGCGATGGCGTTTTTCAACGGGGATCTTTTCGAGGCCAGGCCAACTGCCGGAACTCGCGTTGCAGCGTGGCCAGGGAAGGGGATGGGGCGGCGCCCGGGCGGGCATACCGCTGGGCTTCGAGTTGCAGCAGCCATTGTGCAATGCGCCGCGCGGCTTCGGTCTCGCCCCAGCGCTGGCGCACGCGTTGCGCGAGTTCGCGCGGTGGCGTGTGGTCGGCACTGGCCACGCCCAGGTCGGCGAGCCGGGTGCGGGCGCGCCGCAGCAGGCGCAGCCAGGGGTCGTGCTGCTGGCGCTCCCACAACGTCCAGGCCGCGCCGAGCAGGCTCACGAGGACCACCACGCCGATGAGCACATAGGCCAGGTCGGTCCAGCTCGGCGACTTGAAGCCGAGGTTCTTCAGCAGGTCGAGCTGGCTGCCCTGGGTGTAGTTCAGCACCCACTGGTTCCAGCGGTTGTTCATGGCCTCCCAGGCCGCGCGCAGCTGCGCTGCGAGGGTGGGGTTGAAGTTGCGGATCGCGCCCGCGAAAGCGCCTTCGGCAGCGCTCAGGCGTTGCAGCGAGCCGGTGCGCCCGGGCGCCACGGCCGAGGTCGGGTCCACGCGCACCCAGCCCAGGCCTTGTTGCCACACCTCGGCCCAGGCATGAGCATCGCGCTGGCGGACCGTCCAGAAGCCATCGATGCCATTGAGCTCGCCACCCTGGTAGCCAGTGACGATGCGCGCGGGGATGTCGAGCGCGCGCATGAGGATCACGAAGCTGCTGGCGATGTGCTCGCAGAAGCCCTGGCGGCGGTCGAACCAGAACTCGTCGGCTGTGTGCTGGCCGTACACGCCCGGCTCCAGGGTGTAGAGGTAGCCGCCGGTGCGCAGGCGCTCCATCACCGCCTGGACGAGGCGGGGCGTGGCCTCGGGGCCGCGGCCGTGTTCGCGCCGCAGCTGTTGCGCGAGTTCGAGCGTGCGCGGGTTGAAGCCGGGGGGCAGGGCCACCTGTTCCTGCAGCGCCAGCACCGGCTCGAGCGGGCCGTGGCGAAACGTGGTGTGGCTGATCGCGCCGTAGCGCACCAGTTGGCCAATGGGCCGGTCGGTCAGCCATTGCAGTTCGGGCGTCATGCGCACGTTCATGCCGGGCACCTGGGGTGCCTGCTCAGCGGCTTCGAGCAGGAACAGCCAGGGGCGTTGGCTGGGCTCCATCGTCACTTCGTAGCGGATGGGGTCTCCCGCCACGGACAGCTCGCTTTGCAGCGCCCGGCGCCCGGGAAACTCGGCGCGGCTGGGGCGCCATTCGACGCCATCGAAGCGGCTCAGTACCGGGCCACGGAAGTAGAGCTCGGCCTGGGGTGGCGGGTCGCCTTCGAAGCGCACGCGCAAGGCAATGCCGTCGTCCAGCACGAGTTCGGCGATCTGGCCCACGCGCATGGTGCTGGAGAGGCCGCTGCGGCCCCGGTCTTCGCCCGGCACGCCCCACAGCGGCGAGAAGCGCGGGAACAGCAGGAACAGCACCAGCATGATCGGGGCGCCCATCGCGGCCATGCCCGCGGCGATGCGCGCGGCCTGCCACAGCGAAGGCCGGCCCACCGGCATGTGGGCATTCACCAGCGCGGTGAGCAGGCCCAGCAGCGCGATCAGAATGCCCGCCGCCGTGAGCAGCGACTGGGAGTAGAAGAAGTGTGTGAGCAGTGTGAAGAAGGCGAGGAAGAACACCACGAAGGCGTCGCGCCGCGCGCGCATCTCCAGCGTCTTGAGCGCGAGCAGCACGACCACGAGCGTGACACCCGCGTCCTGCCCGAGCAAGGTGCCGTGCGTGGCCCAGGTGGCCATCAGCGTGATGAGCAGCAGGCCCAGGCGCCAGGGCCAGTTGGGCAGTGGCCGGCCGCGCAGCGTGAGCGTGGTGCGCCAGAGCAGCACGCCCGCGGTGAGCGTGCTGCACCACCAGGGCACATGGGGGATCTGCATCACGGCCACCCAGGCCACGACGGCCAGCAGGAACAGCGTGTCGCGCGTGTCGCGCGGCAGGGCGGAGAGGGCGGTTTTCAGCACAGCGCGAGAGTTTCCAGGCAGCGAGCGCGGTGGGTTGGGCCCTGGTCCGGCGCGATCTCACGACCCGGCACGCGCAGGCCGAAGTCCAGTCCAAGTCGATCCGCCATCAGCACCCAGGCGGTCAGGCGGGAGAGCCGCCCTTCGAGGTCGCCGGCTCCGCATTGCGCATGGTCGAGCCAGAGTTGCTGGCGCTGGGTGGAGAGTGCGTCGCGGCTCACGAGTTCGTCGCGCCCGGCGGCAAAAGCCTGCGCGGCCTTCTTCCACACCACCGCCTTGATCGGGTCGCCCCGGCGGTAGGCGCGCACGCCGTCGAACTCGCCCGTGCTCTGCACGCGCGCGCTGCCCGAGCTGCCGGCCTGCGGTTCGCCCGGCGGCAGTGGCGGGGGCGCGCTTTCCGGTTCTGGGTAGACCAGCACGGTGGACGCGGGGCGCCAGACCGTCCAGACGCGGAAGGTGCCCAGCGGAAACAGGGTGAACGCGTGGAGCGCGGGCAGCGCGTGCTGGCCGCGCGCGGGCACCGGCCAGCTCACCTGCAAGGTCGTGCTGGCTTGCGCGGGCACGTCCGTCCAGGCCAGAGGCGCGTGCGCGAGGTTCGCACCGATCACGCCCATGCCGATGCCATGGCGCGTGCGCTTGCGCTCGCTGCTCAGGCGGATCTCCAGCACGGCGGCCTGGCCCGCGTGCACCGGCTCGGGCGGGTTCAGGTGCAAGGTGAGGCCGCGCAGATTGGCGTGGCACATGTGCATGCCCGCCACCGCGCTGCCGGCGAGCAGAAAGGTGAGCAGGTAGCCCAGGTTGAGCTGGTAGTTGATGCTGGCCACGAGCAGCAGCAAGAGCGTGAGCGCGAGCATCCAGCCTGCTCGCGTGGGCAGGATGTAGACGTTGCGCTGGGTCAGGGTGAGCGTGTCGCGGCGCGGCAGGCGGTTGTGCCACCAGGTCCGCAAACGCGCGCGGAACTTGTTCACGGTAGAGGCACAGCCTCGATCAGAGCGCGCACTTGTTCCACCGGGCCGCGCCCCGCGTCTCGAACCGGCGTCAAACGGTGCGCCACCGTCTGCGGCAGGATGGCGGCGATGTCGTCCGGTGCCACATAGTCGCGCCCGCTCAGGTAGGCCTGCGCCTTGGCCGAGCGCACCACGGCCAGCGCCGCGCGCGGCGACAGGCCCTGCGCGAACCAGCGCCCGCTGCGCGTGGCGGCCACGATGTCCTGCAGGTATTCGAGCACCGGGTCGGCGGTGTGCACCTGGCTCACCGTGTGCTGCAGCGAGGCCAGGTCGGCGGGCGTGAGCGCGGGGCGCAGGTGGTCGAGCATGTCGCGCCGGTCCTGGCCGCGCAGCAGTTCGCGCTCGGCCGCACGGTCCGGGTACCCGAGCGAGAGGCGCATGTGGAAGCGGTCCAGCTGCGACTCGGGCAAGGCGTAGGTGCCCAGCTGATCGTGCGGGTTCTGCGTGGCGATCACGAAGAAGGGCTCGGGCAGGTGGCGCGTCTCGCCTTCCACCGTCACCTGCTTTTCTTCCATGGCTTCGAGCAGCGCGCTTTGCGTCTTGGGGCTGGCGCGGTTGATCTCGTCGGCGAGCAGCACCTGGGCGAACACCGGGCCGGGGTGGAACACGAAATCTTCGCGGCCGCGTTCGTAGATCGACACGCCCACCAGGTCGCTGGGCATGAGGTCGGCGGTGAACTGCACGCGCGAGAACTGCAGCCCGAAAGAGCGTGCCAGTGCGTGCGCGAGCGTGGTCTTGCCCACGCCGGGCACGTCCTCGATCAACAGGTGCCCTCCCGCGAGCAGGCAGGCCACGCAGTCCGAGACCTGCTGCGGTTTGCCCACGATCACCGTGTTAAGCTGGCTCAGCAGCAGTTGGATTCTTGTGTCGGCTTGCATGCCGCGAACCATACCGTAAAACCGCCATGGGCCAGGCCACCGGGTACTTCACGCACAAGGCGTTCTGGAAGCACGAAATGGGCACCGGTCACCCGGAATGCCCCGCGCGGCTCGACGCCATCGAAGACCGCCTGCTCATCAGCGGGTTGGACATCGCGCTGGAGCGCCGCGAACCCACGCCCGCCGCCTTGAGCGACCTCGAACTCGCCCACGGCCGCATGTACCTCGCGGCGCTGCGGGGCTTGAGCGAACAGCTGCGCGAGGACATGGCCGCCGGTGGCCCGAGCCACGCGCAGGTCGACCCCGACACGTCCATCAACACCCACAGCTGGGAGGCGGTCCTGCTGGCCGCGGGCGCGGCCCTGGATGCGACCGATGCCGTGATAGCCGGCGAACTGGCCAATGCGTTCTGCGCCGTGCGCCCACCGGGCCACCACGCCATGCGCGACAAGGCCATGGGCTTCTGCTTCGTGAACAACGTGGCTGTGGCCGCCAAGTACGCGCTGGAGCGCCATGGCTTGAAGCGCGTGGCCATCGTCGACTTCGACGTGCACCACGGCAACGGCACCGAAGACATCGTGGCCGGCGACGAGCGCATTCTCATGTGCAGCTTCTACCAGCACCCGTTCTATCCAATGGGCGAACACTCGGCCGCCAGCAACCTGTGCAACCTGCCGGTGCCGGCCTACACCAAGGGCATGGAGATCCGCGAGCTGATCGACATGATGTGGATGCCCCGCCTGGAAGCCCACCAACCGCAGATGATTTTCGTGAGCGCGGGCTTCGACGCGCACCGCGAGGACGACATGGCGCAGATGGGCCTGGTGGAGCAGGACTACGCCTGGATCACCGAGCGCATCCGGGAAGTGGCGCAGCGCCACGCCCAGGGCCGCATCGTGAGCTGCCTCGAAGGGGGTTATGCGCTCAGCGCGCTCGGGCGCAGCGTGGAGGCGCATGTGAGGGTGTTGGCCGGGGTGTGATCGCATCGCCGGATAATGTTCCGATGACCGAGCCGACCACGCCAACCCCACCGTCCGCCGAGCCGGTGCTGCTGTCCTCGCGCGATGCGCGCGGCGTGCACACCCTCACGCTGAACACGCCGCGCAGCTTCAACGTGTTGTCCGAGGCCATGCTGAGTGCGCTGCAGCAGGCGGTGGACGCGGTGGCGGCCGACCCGCAGGCGCGGCTGGTGGTCATCGCCGCCCACGGCCGCGCCTTCTGCGCCGGCCACGACCTCAAGCAGATGCGCGCCACGCCCGAGCTGGGCTACTACCAGGCGCTGTTCGCGCAGTGCTCGCGCCTCATGCTCGCCATCCGCAAGCTCGAAGTGCCGGTGATCGCGCGTGTGCACGGCCTGGCGACCGCAGCGGGCTGCCAGCTCGTGGCGCAGTGCGATCTCGCGGTGGCGAGCGACAACGCCACGTTTGGCGTCAACGGCATCGACGTGGGACTGTTCTGTGCCACGCCGGGTGTGGCGCTTTCGCGCAACATCCTGCCCAAGCAGGCCATGGAAATGCTGCTCACGGGCGACTTCATCCCGGCCGACGAGGCGCGCGCGCGGGGCCTGGTCAATCGCGTGGTGTCCCCCGAGGCGCTCGATGCCGAAGTGGCCGCGCTCGTCGATCGCATCCTGAGCAAGCCGCGCGAGGCCATTGCCCTGGGCAAGACCCTGTTCTACCGACAGCTGGAAACCGGCATCGAATCGGCCTACCAGCTCGCGGGCCAGACCATGGCCTGCAACATGGCGCACGGCGTGGCGCAAGAGGGCGTGCAGGCCTTCATCGAGAAGCGCGCGCCGCACTGGCGCAGCTGACGCACGACTTTCGCTCCGAGTCCACGTCTTTCTTCTTTCCGACATGACCGCATACCGCCGCCCCCAACCCATCGACGATTTCGGACTCTGGATCGAGGGCTTCAAGCAACCCGGCGTCCTGGTGGAGATCGCGGCCTTGGCGGTGTGCGTCGCGCTGGCCTGGGGCTTCAGCAAGCTGCTGCGCAATGCCTTGCGCATGCAGGACGACCCGTCTTCGGTGCTCTTCGGGCGTAGCGTGGTCGATGGCGCGATGTTCCCGCTGGTGTTGCTGCTGCTGGCCTATGTGGCGCGTGCCATCGTCTTCAAGTTCCTGCCGATGACGGCGTTCAAGGTGGCGATTCCGGTGCTCGTCGCGCTGGTGGTCATCCGCGTGGGCGTGAAGGTGCTGCAGGCGGCCTTCACCACCGCACCGTGGGTGCGCGTGATGGAGCGCACCATCTCCTGGGTCGCCTGGCTGGCGATGGTGCTGTGGGTCAGTGGGCTGCTGCCGGTGGTGCTGGCCGAGTTGGGCGAGATCACCTGGAAGATCGGCTCCACCACCTTGAGCCTGCGCACGCTGATCGAAGGTTCGGTCACGGCGGGCGCGGTGATGATCCTGGCGCTGTGGTTGTCGGCTGCGATCGAGAAGCGCTTGCTGCGCAAGGCCACCGGAGGTGACCTGTCCATGCGCAAGGCGGTGAGCAACGCCACGCGCGCCCTGCTGCTTTTCGTGGGCCTCATCGTCGCGCTCTCGGCGGTGGGCATCGACCTGACCGCGCTCTCGGTGTTCAGCGGCGCGATCGGCGTGGGCATTGGTTTCGGCCTGCAGAAGCTCGCCTCCAACTACGTCAGCGGTTTCGTGATCCTGGCCGAGCGCCGGCTGCGCATTGGCGACAACGTGAAGGTGGATTCGTTCGAGGGCCGCATCCTGGACATCAACACACGCTACAGCGTGATCCGTTCGGCGGCGGGCCGCGAGTCCATCGTGCCCAACGAGTTGATGGTGATCAACCGGGTGGAGAATCTGTCCACGGCGATCACGCGGGTGTGGCAGACCTCGGTGGTCACCGTGGCCTATGGCAGCGATGCGGAGCTGGTGAGCCGCTTGCTGCTGCAGGCGATCGACGAGCAGGAGGCCGCACTGAAGGAACCGGCGCCGCAGGCCTCGCTCTCGGCCTTCGGTGCCAACGGCCTGGAATTCACCATGGCCTACTGGATCAACTCGGGCGACGCGCCGGTGCAACTTCGCCTGCTGTCGCAGATCAACAACCGCGTGTTGCAGATGCTGCAGGAGAACGGGATCGAGATGCCGTATCCCCAGCGCGTGCTGCACGTCAAGGACATGCCGGCGCTCGCTGCCGCGCAGGCTTCAGCGGGCCATGAGGCTGGGTAGCCAAAGCGAGAGCGCTGGAAACGCGATCAGGATGCCCAGGCGCACGACGTCGGCCATCACGAAGGGCCACACGCCCTGGAAGATGTGCTTGAGCTTCACCTGCGGCAGCAGCGAGTTCATCACGAAAAGGTTCATGCCCACGGGCGGCGAGATCATGCCGATCTCCACGATGGTCACGATCAGCACGCCGAACCACACCGGGTCGAAGCCCAGTCCGGTGATGACGGGGAAGAACACCGGAATGGTCAGCAGCACCATCGACAGCTCTTCCATCACCAGGCCGAGCGTGACGTAGATCGCCATCATCACGACCACCACCAGGATCGGGTGCGGGCTGAACTGCAGCAGGAAGTCGCGCAGGTCGCCCGGCATGCTGGTGAAGTTGATGAAGCTGGTGAAGATCATCGCGCCGATCAGGATGGTGAACAGCATGGCGGTGGTGCGCGTGCTCTCCACCAGGATGTCCATCAGCACGCGCGGCGTGAGCGCGCCGCGAAAGAGCGCGAAGAAGAAGGCCCCGCAGGCGCCCACGCCCGCGCCCTCGGTGGCGGTGAAGAAGCCGCCGTAGATGCCGCCGATCACGAGCGCGAACAGCACCGCCACCGCCCAGATGCCGCGAATGGCCGCGAGGCGTTGTGCCCAGCTGTTGCGTTTCGCGGGCGGGCCGGCCAGCGGGTCGCGCCAGGTGACGTAGACCACGGCCAGGCACAGGCAGGCAACGGCCACCAGGCCAGGCAGGACGCCCGCGATGAACAGCTTGCCGATGTCTGTCTCGGTGATGATCCCGTAGATCACCATGATGGTCGAGGGCGGAATCAGGATGCCCAGCGTGCCGCCCGCGGCGATGGAGCCGGTGGCCAGGGTGTCCTTGTAGCCGTGGCGCTTCATCTCTGGGAAGGCCACACGCGTCATGGTGGCGGCGGTGGCGATCGAGGAGCCGCAGATGCAGCCGAAGCCGCCAGAGGCGATGACGCTGGCCATGGCCAGCCCGCCCTTGCGGTGGCCCACGAAGGCATTGGCCGCGCCGTACAGTTGGCGCGCCATGCCGGCGCGCGCGACGAAGTTGCCCATGAGCACGAACAGCGGGATGACCGAGAGCACATAGGCAAAACCGGTCTCGAAGATCACCTGGCTGGTGCTGGCGAAGGCTGGATGCCAGCCGCGCATGAGACCCAGGCCGACCAGACCCGCGATGCTCATGGCCAAGGCCAGCGGAACGCGCAGAAAGGCGAGCGCGAAGACGGCGAGGAAGCCCAGGGTGGCTTCGATCATGGTGCGGCCCCCGGGTCGTCGAACCGGGCTGGCGGCGGGTGGTGCGGCGAGGGAACCGGCACCGGGAAGAACACGAACAGCAGATGCACCAGGGCGGTGACGCCCAGCATGACGGCCATCATCCAGGCCACGGGGGCGATGGAGAGTTGCAGGTGCACGGTGGTATCACCGTACTCGGCCAGGCGGTCGGCACGGGTGGTCATGAGGTAGCCCAGAAAACCGAAGCCCAGCGCGCAGACCAGGTGCACCACACGCGCCTGGATGTCGCGCACCCAGTCGGGCAGGAAGCTGTCGAGCGAATCGAACACCACGTGCTCATTGCGCCACGACACCATGGGCAGCGCGCCGAAAATCACGATGACCATGAGGATCTCGGTGAGCTCCAGGCCACCGGGCACCGAGTGGTTGAAGAAGCGCCGGCCGGTGACGTCGACCAGGGTGAGCCACATGATGGCGAAGAGGGCCATGGCGGCCATGAGACCCGCGGACCAGAGCAGGATGCGTTCCAGTGTCTTGAGCATGAAGGGGGCGCCTTGATGTGAAAAGGCCGGCGGGGCAGTGCGCGATGGACTGCCCCGCCGGCCCTGCTGCCTGGCGTGTTTACTTCACCTTCGCGATTTCGGCGCGGAACTCGGCCAGCACCGCCTTGGGGTCCTTCAGGCCCTTGGCCTGTGCGGCTTCGGCCCACTTGTTTTCGAGCGCGGCCTGCTTGTCTTTCACCGCCTGCACGAAGGCCGCGTTGGCCTCGATGCGCGTGACACCCTGGGTTTTCTGCAGTTCGCGGCTGGAGGCATCCACGCGGTCCCAACCCTCGCCGAAGATGCGCGTGGCGGTCTCGCCGGAGATCTTGTCGACCACGGCCTTGTCCTGCGCGGACAGCGCCTTGTACTTGTCCTCGTTCATCATGAAGACGAAGCTGGTGTTGTAGAGGCCGCCCGGAAACGTGGTGGCGTGCTTGACCATGCTGAGCTTGAACGAGGCCACCGACTCGTCGGGGAAGAAGGTGCCGTCCATCACGCCGGTGGAGAGCATTTCGAACGACTCGGGCGCGGGCTTGAGCGTGGTGTTCCAGCCCATGGCCTTGGAGAGCTCGTTGATGTTGCCCCCGCCGATGCGGAACTTCAGCTTGGCCGCATCGGCCGCGCTGGTCACCGGCTGCTTGACGGTGAAGATGATGCCGGGGCCGTGGGTGAACACGGCCAGTGTCTTCACGCCGCGGTGCTCACCTAGCGGTGCGAAGTGCTTGCTGTAGATGCGCTGGTAGGCCAGCGAGGTGGCGGTGGCGCTGTTGCCCAGGAAGGGGAACTCGGCCACCTGCGTGTTGATGAAGCGCCCCGGCGTGTAGCCGTCCACGGTGTACGAAATGTCGGCCAGGCCGTCACGCACCGCGTCGAAGGTGCCGGGCGCGGCGGCCACGCCCTTGGGCAGGATGTTGCATTTCATGCGCCCCGCGCTTTCCTTCTCCAGCAGGTCGCACCAGCTCTTCTGCGCCATGCTCAGCGTGTGGGTAGGCGGCACCCAGCTGGAGGCGGTGAACACGGTCTGGGCCGACGCCGCGCCCGAGAACAGCACGGCGGTGGACAGGGCGGCAGCGAACACAGGGCGGGTTTTCATGCGGTGACTCCGTGGTGGTGGAATGCTGACGCGGCCCAATATACGGAACTCGCCCCCATCGCGATCCCCAGACTTACCCGAATTCGCCGACCACCTGGTTTGTCAATGGCTGTGGTGGCGGCCGTTGGGTAAACGCGGCTTCACTTGCGCGCCGGCAGCGCCACCCCATGGGGCGTGCCCAGTCGGTGGCGGGGTGTGCCCCTGGGTGCCAGACCCGACTCGAGCGTGAACAGCATGCGCGCGCCGGCGGCCAGTTGCTGGTGGGGCGGCAACTCGCGCAGGTCGCCGAACAGGCGCAGCGCGTTCTCCGGCGGGTTGACCGCGCGCGCGGCGATGTACCACAGGCGAAAGATGTGCAGCTCGTCCGGCAAGGGCGCCTGGGGGAGCAGGTTCATGACGGCGGTGAACAGGTAGTCCGCCGCGCTGTTGTCGAGCGACTTGTCGGCGCGAGAGGTCCGGTGTTCGCTGTGCCAGACCGGGCTGTGGATGAGGCGCTGCAGGCGCCGCGCGCGGCCCAGGCCGCGATCGGTCTGCAGCGCGGGCTCCCAGGCCCGCACCGGATCGTCCAGGCCGGCGTGGGTCGACGTGGCCGCGGCCAGTTCGACCGCCACCGCTTGCACGCGCTCGGGTTCCTGGCGGCTGAACAGCATGCGCACGGCGCCGCCGATCTGGCGCATCGAGGTGATCAGGTGCTCGGCGTCGCGCGGGGTCGTCATGCTGCGGTACTCGTCGTGGGTCAGAACGGGCGGTGCGAGGTCGGGGCGGCCCGCGGGTTCTGGCGCGTCAGAGACGGTCGCGACCGTCCTGCACCACGTGCTGGGCAGGTGGGTTTCGGTTCTGGCGACGGGGGAGGCATTCATGGGACTTCTGCGTAGGGGATTCAAAACGTGAGGGCAGGTTAGCGGCGTGCACCGCGCGGCTCAAACGCTTTAACAGTGGCTTAACAGAGTGCCTGCCGCGCGTGCGGCAGGGTTCACGTTCAGCCGTGGGCGGCCTGCTCGGCGGGCGCCGGGTACGGGCTCTGCGCGAGCGTGAAATGGAACGTGGCGCCATGCCCCGGCTGGCTGCGCACCCCGATGCGCGCGCCGTGCCGCTCGATCACGGTGCGCACGAACACCAGGCCCAGGCCCACCCCGCGCGTGGTGCGCTGGTGGGGCTCCAGGCGCGCGAACTGCTGGAACAGCGCGTGTTGCTGTTCCTGCGTCATGCCCGGTCCCTCGTCGCTCACGCTGAGCTGCCAGCCGTCCGGGGTGTGTTGCACGGCGCATTGCACGCGCGTTTGCGCGCCGCCGTACTTCACCGCGTTGTCCAGCAGATTGACGATGGCGCGGGTCAGCAGGCCGCGGTCGGCCTCGCACAGGGCGGCTTGGTCGGGCCGCTGCACGTCCAGCCGCACCTGGCGCGCCTGTGCCTGCGGCCACACTTCGTCCACGGCCTCATCGAGCAGATCGGTGAGGTTTACCGTCTGCAGGCGGTACGCGCTGGACTCGGCCCTGGCCAATTGCACGAATTCCTCGGCCAGGTCCAGGGTGCGGCGCGCGTGGCGCTCGATGCGCCCCAGGGTCTCGGCGGGCATGGGTTGTCCGGGCTGCAGGCGCTGCAACTCCAGCAGCGCCAGGATGGAAGCCTGGGGCGAACGCATGTCGTGCGAGATGAAGCGCAGCGCCACGTCGCGCTGGCGCTCGGCTTCGCGAATCGGCGTGATGTCAACCAGGCTTGCGATCCAGCTCGTGGCCGTGCCGTCGGTGTTGAAGCACGGCACGAAACGCACCAGCAGGTCGCGCCCGGACGCATCGCTCGCCTCCGAGCCCCAGGGTTGGGGGGGGCCGTGCAATCGGGCCAGATCGAACACCGGTGTTTGCGTGCCCACGCGGTGCACGCCGTCGAGCAACGCGCTCAAAGGGGCGCAGCGCAAACGGGTCACGCTTTGCTTGTGGAAGTAGCGGTAGGCCGCCTGGTTGGCCACCAGCACGTGGCCCTGGGGGTCGGCGATGAGCGTGGCGTCGGGCAGGCTGTTGAGCGTCTCGCTCACGAAACGGTTCAGGTTGCGCAACTGCTGCGACGCGTTTTCCAGCGCGTCGATATGGCGGTCGAGCACGTCGCCCGAGCGCGCGGTGGGCATCATGGTGGGCAGTTCGCGGCGCGTCTCCATGCGCTGGAACTCTTCGATCAGGTAGCCCATGGCGGCGCGCAGGCGTCGCCACACCCACAAGGGGTAGGTGAGCAGCACGCCGAGCAAGCCGGCGATGGGGGCGACTTGCAGCCCCACCAGCGACGGCGCCACGGCCGCCCCCGCCAGCGTCAGCACCCACAGGCCGGCGCAGGTCAACAGCGATGCGGTGGGTGCCAGCAGCAGCACCGCCAGCAGCGCGAAGGCCACCGGCACCACGCAGAACAAGGCGTTCTGCCACCCGTTGGCGCGCTCCAGCCGCTGGCCCTGCAGCAGCGTGTTCATCAGATTGGCCGCGATTTCCACGCCGTCCATCAGCTCGCCTTCGCCCGAGCGGGGCGTGGCATAGGCGTCTCCCATGCCGGCCGCGGTGGCGCCCACCAGCACGTACTTGCCGGCGAGTTTCTCGGGCGGCACCCGGCCCTTGAGCACGTCGACGTACGAGACATGTTCGAAGCTGCCGGGCGGGCCGGCGAACGGAATCTGCAGCCAGTGGTCGCGCTGCCAGGTGTCGGCGTATTGCGGGGCGGGCGCGCGCGTGCCGGGCAAAGGTTCGGGCAAGGTGGCACCGCCCACGCGCAGCAGCGCGACGGCGAAGTGCTCCCACCATTCCGAGCCGTGGCCTTCGCGCAGGAAGCTGCTGCGCGCGATGCCGTCGTTGTCGATTTCGAGGTGGATGTGGCCGATCGCGGCCGCCTGTTCGGCCAGGATGGGCGCCGGTTTCATGCGCGTGAGCGTGCCCGCGCCCTGCTGGTCCATCAACGCCAGGGGCAGCACCACTTTGCCGTTGCGCGCGATGGCTGCGGCCAGCAGCGCGTCATCGGCCGTGTCGGATGGGCTGGGCTCGACGAGGATCAGGTCCAGCCCCACCGCGCGTGGTTGCGCGGCGGTGATGCGGTCGAGCACGGCGGCATGGAAGGCGCGCCGCCAGGGCCAGCGGCCGATGTCGGTGAGACTCTTGTCGTCGATCGCCACGATCACGATGTCGGGCGACACGTCTTGCTGGCTCAGCCGGGCCAACTGGTCGGTGAGCGCGAGGTCGATGTGTTCGAGGGTGCGCGAGCTGCTCAAGGCCACGACCAGGGCCAGCAACACGGCCGCCAGCAGACCCCACTCGAGCCAGCGCTTTCGCGGGCGTTGCGCGCGTGCGGGTGGATCTTGCCACTGGGACTGTGTGGAGTCGGTCGGTTGTGTGTTCAAACGGGCATCAACGAGCGCCCGGTTGCACGGGCTGTCCATCGGATGAGGTCAGCGGCTGGGCGTCCGTGGTCGCGATGTGGCGGTGTACCTCGAAGCGCTGCGGATCGGTCCATCGGCCTTCCAGTCCATCGGCGGCGATCTGCCGCACCCGCACATGGTACGTGCCCGCGGGCGGCATGGCCCGCGTGTACACCGGCTCGCTCAGTTGGCGCTCGTCCACCAACTGGGCGAACGCGGCATCGCGCGCCACCTGGATCTGGTGCCGCCATGGGCCGCCAGTGCTTGCGCCCCAGACGATGTGCAAGGTGGAGGTGTCGCCACTGCGCAGACGGGGAGCGGCTGGCACGGGGGGCAGGGCGACCCGCTGGAACGACAGCGGCGCGCTGAACGGACCCTGGTCACGTGCGCCTTTGGCATCGCGATCGACCGCTGCCACGCGCCAGAAGTAGGTGCCCGGCACCGGGACCGATACCGTGTGGCTGCACGTGCCGAGGTCGGCGGACTGCGCGACCAGATCGGTGAAGGCCGCGTCGCGCGCGACCTGGAAACGGTAGCGCAGCTGCACATCGCCCTGGGTGCATTGCAAGACCACGTCGGGCGAGCTTGGCCGGGCGCCGGACGGCGGCTCGCGCAGCAGCGGTGCTTGCGGGCGCGCATTGACCACGACCCGGCGCACGGCTTCCTGGCCCGGGATGCCCCGGCCGTCCACGGCGCGCACGGCCAGCAGGTAGTCACCATCGTCCAGCGCGGTGAACCGGGCCAGGGGTTGCGCGAAGCTCGCATTGCGCACGACGCCATCGGCCACGTCACCGCTGGCGATGCGCACCTGCCATGCGCTCGCGTGGGCATCCTGCGGCCAGCGAAGCTCGATGATGGAGATGTCTTCCAGCACGTCCGGCAGGCCGGACAGGTCGGGGGCCGCGAGCAAGGGCATGACGGAGAAGCGCGACCCCGGCGTGTTCGCCAGATGCGCGCCTTCACCGGCCTGCACCATCGCCTGTTCCTGTGCTGCTGCCAGCGAGCGGACCTGGATGGCGCCTTCGCGCACATCGCCGATGAACGCACCGCCTTCCCCCACGGCCACGCCAAACGTGGTGCCGCGCACCCCCCCGACGGCCAATGGCGTGCGCACTTCAAAGCGGCTGCCCTTGGCGCGCTGCGGCTTGGCGGTCGCATCGACACGGCCGCGTTCGAGTTGCAGTTCGGTCTGCCCCTGCCCCGAGCCGGGCGCGTGGCGCAACTCGCGAAGCTGAACCTGTGTGCCTGCGGCCAGGCGCACGACCGAGCCATCGGCCAGGCGCAAGGTCACGAAGCCGTCGTCCCCCACATCGACGTGCGCGCCTTCGTCCACCCGAGCGCCCACCGCGAGCGGTGCGGCCTGGCCGCGCACGCGGGCCTGTCCTGCCACATGCAGCACCTCGGCTGGCGCCGGCTCCGCGCGCAGCAGCGCGGCCGGGATGCGCAATACGCTACCCAGCACCAGCCGGCGCGGGTCGGCCACCTGGTTGTGCCGCTGCAGCGCGCGCCATTGGGCGGGGTCGTCCAGATAGCGTTGCGCGAGGCTGTAGAGGTTGTCGCCCGGTTGCACGGTATGGATGCGGTCCGGCGATTGCGCCAGGGCCGGCAGGGCGACGCCGAGAAGGGCCAGGGCCAGCAGGCCCGAGAAACGGTGAGGCGGGACGCGGATCACTGGACTACCCTACGCGCTGCGCACTGCGGGGCTGAGCGCCTTCGGAGCGGCTGTGCGGCGCTCATGGCGATCGCCGCTCCGTGGGAGAGGCCTCCTGTGCCAGGTCTTCGAGGCGGTACCCGTGGTTGTAGACCGACACCAGTTTGTAGCCGGTGTCGGCGCGCAGGCGCAGCTTGCTGCGCACATGCGACATGTAGACATCGAGCGAGCGCGAGGAAATGTCCGCGCCCATCCCCCAGACGCCCTCGATCAGATGCGCGCGCGACAGCAAGCGTCCGAGGTTGCGGAACATCGTGAGCGCGAGGTCGTATTCCTTGGTCGTAAGGGAGACGATCTCCTCCTCCTCGAGCCACACGCGGCGGTCCTGGAGCTGGAAGCGGTACGGACCCCAGGCGATTTCCGACGGGGGAGGCGTGTGGCCGCCCCGGCGCAACAAGGCCATGATGCGCGCGCACAGTTCGCCGACGCGGGCGGACTTCACCATGTAGTCGTCGGCGCCGCTGCTCAGGCCTTCGATGATGTCGCGCTCGTCGCTGCGGTTGGTCATCATGAGGATCGGCACGGGCGCCAGGGCCATGCCGCGGATGGCACGGATCACATCGGGTCCGGGAATGTCAGGCAGTTCCCAGTCCACGATGAACAGATCAAACGTTTCGCGCGGCAGCACGCGCATCAGCGCGTTCGCGTTTTCGAACAAATGGCAGTCGTGGCCCATGGACACGACGACAGCTTTGAGCAGATCCAGTTGCGCGGGGTCGTCATCTACGGCGGCAATGCGCATGGGAGGGACAGTAAGGCAAGGAGTAAGAGTATGAAATTGTTTGTACGAATATATCGATGCTTCCATTGAAGCACAGCCGATTTGACAATCTATTAAGAATTGACTTGCCCGAACGGCCGCTGCTTCGTGCATGTGTGTTTTGCAATGTGCAATCTTCGCCGAATGGCGGACCACGGGTGAATCAAAAAAGCACGATCGTTCGATTAAGATGCCCTGTGGCGCCCGGCTTTGGCAGGGGGTCCGGGGGGCAGAGATCGCCGACATACAATCTTTGAGTTGACGTGCACGTCAATTCGACAAGCCATTTTTCAAACAGCAGGAGCTAGCCAACATGAAGGTCATCGTCCCCGTCAAGCGCGTGGTGGATTACAACGTCAAGGTGCGCGTGAAGAGCGACGGCAGCGGTGTGGACATCGCCAACGTCAAGATGAGCATGAACCCGTTCGACGAGATTGCGGTCGAAGAGGCGGTGCGTCTGAAGGAGAAGGGCGTGGTGACCGAGGTGATCGCCGTTTCCTGCGGCGTGGCGCAATGCCAGGAAACGCTGCGCACGGCGATGGCCATTGGTGCGGACCGCGCGATCCTGGTGGAGACCACCGAAGAACTGCAACCGCTGGCCGTGGCCAAGCTCTTGAAGGCCTTGGTCGACAAAGAACAACCGCAACTCATCATCCTGGGCAAGCAAGCCATTGATGACGACTGCAACCAGACGGGGCAGATGCTGGCGGCGCTGGCCGGTCTGCCGCAAGCCACGTTTGCGTCCAAGGTCGAAGTGGCCGACGGCAAGGCCAACGTGACGCGCGAAGTCGACGGCGGGCTGGAGACGCTGGCGATCACGCTGCCGGCGGTCATCACCACCGACCTGCGGTTGAACGAGCCACGTTACGTGACGCTGCCCAACATCATGAAGGCGAAGAAGAAGCAGCTGGACATTGTGAAACCCGAAGACCTGGGCGTGGATGTGAAGCCGCGCATCAAGACCTTGACGGTGAGCGAGCCGCCCAAGCGCGGTGCGGGCATCAAGGTGCCCGATGTGGCCACCCTGGTGAACAAGTTGAAGACCGAAGCCAAAGTGATCTGAGGACAGAAAGAAATGACCGCACTCGTTATTGCTGAACACGACAACGCCTCGATCAAAGGCGCGACCCTCAACACCGTGACCGCCGCAGCCCAATGCGGTGGCGACGTGCACGTGCTCGTGGCCGGGCACAACGCGGCCGAAGCGGCCAAGGCGGCCGCGGCCATCGCTGGCGTGGCCAAGGTGATCCACGCCGATGCGCCGGGCTTCGAACACGGCCTGGCCGAGAACGTGGCCGCGCAGGTGCTGGCACTCGCGGCCAACTACAGCCACATCCTGTTCCCGGCCACGGCGAGTGGCAAGAACGTGGCCCCGCGCGTGGCCGCTGCGCTGGACGTGGGGCAGGTCAGCGACATCACCAAGGTCATCAGCGCCGACACCTTCGAGCGCCCGATCTACGCGGGCAACGCCATCGCCACGGTGCAGGCCACCGACGAGAAGAAGGTGATCACGGTGCGCACGACCGGCTTCGACCCGGCCGCGGCCAGCGGTGGCAGCGCGGCGGTGGAAACCGCCACGGCCGCACTGGGCGAAGGCAAGAGCTCCTTCTTGGGCAGCGAGATCGCGAAGAACGACCGCCCCGAACTCACCGCCGCGAAGATCATCGTCTCCGGTGGCCGTGCGCTGGGCAGCAGCGAGAAGTTCAACGAAGTGATGACGCCCTTGGCCGACAAGCTCGGTGCGGCCATCGGTGCCAGCCGCGCTGCGGTGGACGCGGGCTATGCGCCCAACGACTTGCAAGTGGGCCAGACCGGCAAGATCGTGGCGCCGCAGCTCTACATCGCCGCCGGCATCTCCGGTGCCATCCAGCATCTGGCGGGCATGAAGGACAGCAAGGTGATCGTGGCGATCAACAAGGACCCGGAGGCACCGATCTTCTCGGTGGCCGACTACGGCCTGGAGGCCGACCTGTTCACGGCCGTGCCGGAATTGGTCAAAGCGCTCTGAGCTCTTGAAAACCACAAGGGCATCGTTCGCGATGCCCTTTTGTCTGCCTTCCTGAAATCCGCGAATACGAGACGATCATGAGCTACACCGCCCCCCTCAAAGACATGTTGTTCAACATCGAACACCTGGCCCGCATCGACCAGGTGGCGCAATTGCCTGGCTTCGAAGAGGCGGGTCTGGAAACCGCGCAAGCCGTTCTGGAGGAATGCGCCAGACTCAACGAAGGCGTGATCGCGCCGTTGAATGTGGACGGTGACACCAACCCTTCGTCTTTCAAGGATGGTGTGGTCACCACCACCCCGGGCTTCAGGGACGCGTACCAACAATATGTCGATGGTGGTTGGCAGGGCCTGCAGCACCCGACGGACTTCGGTGGCCAAGGTCTGCCCAAGACCATCGGCGCGGCCTGCGGCGAAGTGATCAACAGCGCCAACATGAGCTTTGCGCTGTGCCCCATGCTGACCGATGGCGCGATCGAAGCGCTGATGACGGCGGGCAGTGACGAGCTCAAGGCCACCTACCTGGAGAAGCTGGTGAGCGGCCAATGGACCGGCACCATGAACCTCACCGAGCCACAGGCTGGGTCCGATCTCGCGGCGGTGCGCAGCCGCGCCGAGCCGCAGCCCGATGGCAGCTACAAGGTGTTCGGCACCAAGATCTTCATCACCTACGGTGAGCACGACATGGCCGAGAACATCGTGCACCTGGTGCTCGCGCGCGTGAGCGGCGCGCCCGAAGGCGTGAAGGGCATCAGCCTGTTCGTGGTGCCGAAGTTCCTGGTGAACAAGGACGGCTCGGTCGGCGCGCGCAACGACGTGCATTGCGTGAGCATCGAACACAAGATGGGCATCAAGGCCAGTCCGACGGCGGTGCTGCAATACGGTGACGGTGGTGGCGCTGTGGGCTACCTCGTAGGCCAGGAAAACCGCGGCCTGGAGTACATGTTCATCATGATGAACGCGGCGCGTTACGCGGTAGGCGTGCAAGGCATCGCGATCGCCGAGCGCGCGTACCAGAAGGCCGTGGCATACGCGAAGGACCGCGTGCAAAGCCGCCCGGTCGACGGCTCGCTGAGCGCGGCCGCACCCATCATCCACCACCCCGATGTCAAGCGCATGCTGATGACGATGCGCGCCTTCACCGAAGGCTGCCGCGCCATGGCCAGCGTGGCCGCCGCCGCCTACGACGCTTCCCACCACCACGCCGATGCCGATGTGCGCAAACAGAACGCCGCGTTCTACGAATTCCTGGTGCCGCTGATCAAGGGCTACAGCACCGAGATGAGCCTGGAAGTCACCAGCCTGGGCGTGCAGGTGCACGGCGGCATGGGCTTCATCGAGGAGACGGGCGCGGCGCAGTACTACCGCGACGCCAAGATTCTCACCATCTACGAAGGCACGACCGCGATCCAGGCCAACGATCTGGTCGGGCGCAAGACCGCGCGCGACGGCGGCACCGGCGCCAAGGCGATCGCGGCGCAGATCGAGAAGACCGAAAGCGAACTGGCCCAGCGCAGCAGCGCCAACGCCAAGGCCGTGCTGAAGCGTCTGAAGGCCGCGCGCCTGGCCTTCGTGGACGTGGTCGAGTTCATCGCCGCGAACACCAAGTCCAATCCCAACGCGGCGTTCGCGGGCAGCGTGCCGTACCTGATGCTCGCCGGCAACCTTGTGGCGGGCTGGCAGATGGCGCGCGCGCTCATGGTGGCGGAAGACCTGTCCGCCAAGGGACAGGACAAGGCCTTCATGGACGCCAAGATCACCACCGCCCGTTTCTACGCCGACCACATCCTCAGCCGCGCGCCGGGTGTGCGCGACGCCATCGTGGACGGCGCCGAGGCGGTGACCGCACTGGCCATCGAATCGTTCTGATCTGCCCCCCACCGGAGACCCCATGACCGCACCCGCTCGCAGCCTGCCACCCGTTCTCAAGAACCTGAAGTTCCCGGTGATCGGCTCGCCGATGTTCATCATCAGCACGCCTGCGCTGGTGATCGCGCAGTGCAAGGCCGGTGTGGTGGGCTCGATGCCCGCACTCAACGCGCGTCCCGCATCGCAGCTCGACGAGTGGCTGGCCGAGATCACCGAGGCGCTCGCCGCGCACGACAAGGCGCACCCGGACAACAAGGCCGCGCCTTTTGCCATCAACCAGATCGTGCACAAGAGCAACGACCGCCTCGAGCACGACATGCAGCTGTGCGCCAAGTACAAGGTGCCGATCGTCATCACCAGCCTGGGCGCGCGCGAAGACGTGAACCAGGGCGTGCACAGCTGGGGCGGCATCGTGCTGCACGACGTGATCAACAACCTGTTCGCGCACAAGGCGATCGAGAAGGGGGCCGACGGCCTGATTCCCGTGGCCGCCGGCGCGGGAGGACACGCCAGCGTGAAGAGTCCGTTTGCGATGGTGCAGGAGCTGCGCCAATGGTTCGGCGGTCCGATCGCGCTCTCGGGAGCGATCGCCTCCGGCGGCGCGATCCTCGCTGCCCAGGCCATGGGCGCGGACCTGGCCTACATCGGTTCGGCCTTCATCGCCACCGAGGAAGCGCGCGCTGTGGAGGGCTACAAGGAAATGATCGTGGCCTCGGATTCCGACGAAATCGTCTACAGCAACTTCTACACCGGCGTGCACGGCAACTACCTCAAGGGCAGCATCAAGAACGCCGGCATGGATCCGGACAACCTGCCCCAGAGCGACCCGAGCAAGATGAACTTTTCCACCGGCGAAGGTGCCAACGCGGCCAAGGCCTGGCGCGACATCTGGGGCTGCGGCCAGGGCATTGGTGCGATTCAGGAGGTCTTGCCCGCCGCCGATCTGATCGCGCGCTTCAAACGCGAATACGCCGCGGCCAAGGCGCGAATCTGCGCCAGCTGACCTGCCCGAGCCGCGCGACAGACGCGATGGCCACGGCAGAGCCGGCATTTCTGCGCAGCGATGAATGGCGCCACGTGCTGGCGCTCTACGGCCGCCCTGGCGTCGCACAGGCCTGCCTGCTGCTGCAGGACCGACTGGGCGTGGATGTCGTGGTGCTGCTGCATCTCGGGTATGTGGAGAGGCAGCGCCAATGCCCTTTGCAGGCAAGCCATGTCAACGCCGCCGATGCGGTGGTGCGGGATTGGCGCGAGCAGGTGCTGCGTCCGCTGCGGCGCGTCGCGCGATGGCCAAGGACGATCCTCGGACGCAGGCGCTGAGAGCGGCCATTCAAAAAGCCGAGCTGGCCGCTGAGCAGCAGGCGTTTTCCCTCCTGGCCGCGATGCCGGTCGGGGCCGATGCGCCAGTGCCCGCAGAGGGCGTTTCCGCGACCCGGTTGGTCGTGATGGCCTACGCGCAACGCGGTGGCCGAAGCGCGGATGCGCACCGGGCCGAGGTGCAGCCCGCCATTCGGTCGCGGGAACGGGCCTGGGCGGACAGCCGTCCGTAACCCGCGGCTGGTGCAGGGACCTCTTGGGGCAAGAGGTCCATATTTGTCTGCACAAAGACCTCCCCTTCTTCGCAGTTTCAAAGGCGCCTTCTGTGAGCGTGTCCTGGTGTCTCCCGCCCTGCGATGGCTATTGATGGAAAAGCATTCCCACCCTCCATCGAAGCCGCTTCCAGGCGCGCGTTCGCCCCATTGACAAGCTTTTTTCAACTTGTATAGTCCGGACAATTAAATACTGACGGAGACGACATGCAAGGTGTGACCAGCCTCTCGGCTGCGATTGAAGAAGCCCAGGCCCACGACGATCTGCTGCGCATCACGCGCGAGGCCGATCCCTACCTCGAAGTGGCTGCCATTGCGCGCACCACCGATGCGGGCCCGGTGGTGGTGTTCGACAGATTGCGCGGCCATGAAGGCCAACGCATCGTCACCAACGTGTTCTCTGACCGCAAGCGCATTGCGCGCTGGTGCGGTGTCGAGGCGGTGGATCTGCCGCGCCGCATCGCACACGCCGCGCTGAACCCGATTCCCTCGCGCATCACGGACCAAGCCGCGAGCCAGCAGAACGTGATCACAAGCGGCATCGACCTGTTCAAAACCTTGCCCCTGGCGCAGCAGACCAAGGACGACGCGGGCTGCGTCATCACCGGCGGCCTGGCCCTGGTGCGCGACCCCGACACCGGCGCCTTCAACGGCTCCTACCACCGCATGCGCGTGCTGGGCCCGAACCTCACCTGCATCACGATTCAGGCGGGCCGCCATTTGTTGGAGATCGCGCGCAAGTTGCGCGCGCGTGGCGAGCGGCACATTCCCATCAGCGTGAACATCGGCGCCAGTCCGGCGGTGCTGTTGGCCTGCTCTGGCAGCACCCAACAGACCTTGACGCCCCTGGGCTACGACGAACTCGGCATGGGCGGCGCCCTGCAAGGGCAGGCGGTGGAAGTAGCGCCTTGCAAGACCCAAGAAGGAGCCTGGAGCCTGGCCGAAGCCGAGTACGTGCTGGAGGGCTACATCGACACCGACCGGCTGACCTCCGAAGAAGACTCGGGCAAGGACGGCGAGAAAGGCATGATGCCCGAGGCCGGGGGCTACATGGGGCGGGCCTGGCGCGTGTGGGAATTCAACGTGACCGCCATCACCCACCGGCACAACCCGGTGTACTGGTTCCCGTTGGCGGTGAACGCCGAGACCACCAACCTGATGGCGCTGCCGGCCGAAGCCTCGGTGTTCGACGCGTGCCAGCGCATCAGCCCGCGCGTGTTCGACACCTGCCACGTGTTGCAGGGCATGCGCGGTTGCCTGGGCGTGGTGATCCGCATCAACCGCAAGAGCTTTCGCGACGAGGGCCTGCAGAACAACCTGGCTTTCGGCGCGCTCTCGGCCCACTCCGATCTGGGCTGGGTGATCGCGGTGGACCACGACATCGATCTGACCAACGCCGACGACGTGATGTGGGCCGTGATCACCCGCTCCGACATGCGCGAGGGCCTCATGCTCTCGCCGCGCGCCAAGGTCAGCGGCATGCTGGCCGAGGGCGATGCCGCCGGCACCGGGCGCAAGGTCTACATCGACGCCACCGCGCCCTTCACCAAATCGGACCGCTACCAGCGTGGCGTGTTCGAGAACGTGGCGATCGAAGACTGGATCGGCGCCGAGGCCGCCGCCCAACTGCGCGCGCGCCAGCCCGACTACGTCTCGTCGCTGCTCGCGCGCCGCTACTGAACCCGTCCCGCGTCGGCCGACGCATCCGCAACCCGAAAGGCAAGCACATGAGCGATCCCTCCAACCCCTCAAAGCCAGCCAAGCCGTTCAACTGGGACAAGTTCCAGGGGAACATGGGCTACACCGACGAGCAGATGGCCGAGTTTCGCGCCGACGACCGCCGCCGCCGTGCCGCCGAAGCTCTGCCGGAGGCCAACCGCCGCACCGTGGTCGCCACCGTCGTGGCCAGCCATGGTTGCGCAGCCGGCTTCAAGGAAGGCGACCGCATCGAGGTGAGTGCGGCCGGTGTGGTGAAGTCCTGCAACGTCTGCATCTACGCCGTGGCGCCCATGACCATTCACGCCGCGATGGCGCACGACCGCATCACCGAAGGCTTGAATCCCGACGGCATGTGGTTCAACTCCTTCAGCTGCCAGGACGCGGGTTTCTGCAACGGCAGTTGGGGGCAGGTCAGCTTCAAGGTCAGCGTCGAATGACGGCGACCCGTGCCAGCGTCAGGCGGCGCGTCGTGGTCGGCATCTCCGGGGCCAGCGGCAGCGCCTATGGCATCCGCTTGCTGGAGATGCTGCGCGCGGTGCCCGATGTGGAAACGCACCTGGTGGTCAGCCGCTCGGCGCGCCAGACGATGCAGCTGGAAACCTCGATGTCGATCGAGCAGGTGGAAGCGCTGGCAGACGTGGTGCATTCCAGCGTGGACATCGGCGCGTCGATCTCCTCGGGCTCGTTTCGCATCCATGCCATGGTGATCGCACCGTGCTCGATCAAGACCATGTCCAACCTCGCCTGGGGCAACACCGGCGAGCTGCTGGCGCGCGCGGCCGATGTGGCTTTGAAGGAGCGCCGCCGCGTGGTGCTGATGCTGCGCGAGACCCCCCTGCACGTGGGGCACATCGAGAGCATGTTGCGCGTCTCGCAGGCCGGCGCGATCGTGTTCCCGCCGGTTCCGGCGTTCTACAACCGGCCGCAGAGCGTGGCCGACATCGTGGACCACAGCGTGATGCGCTGCCTCGACCTCATCGACATCGACTGCGAAGCCGCGCCGCGCTGGGGCGAAACCAGCCGCGCGCTGCTGGCCGCCGCCACACGACCGATCACCGACAACACCACCCAAGGACTGCCCCATGAATGACGTGTGCGAAGAGAGCCCCGCGATCGACTACGACGACCTGGTGAACCGGCTCACCCAGCGCCTACGTCTGCGCACCGCGCCGCTGGCCCTGCAGTTGTTCGAAACCGTGGACGAGATGAAAAGCATCAAGGGCATTCGCTGGCCTGCGGCCGGTGTGCGCTTGTCGATGTGCCAACTCGTTGGGCAGGCGCGCTGGTTGGGTTGGACGCTGGGCGTGACGCACGAGAACGTGCCGGCCAACAGCAACTGCGGTGGCGTGATGGGCCTGAACGCGCCGGGCACCAAGTACCTCGATGGCAGCATGTTCCATGGCGTGTGGTTCGCCACGATCGAAGCGTCGCGCGAGCACCAGGCGAGCATGCCGCGCGTGCCGCACGGCAAGTACGTGGGCGTGGTGCTCTCACCGCTGGCCACGGGTCGTTTGAAGAAGCCCGACACGGTGCTGATCTACGCCACGCCGGGCCAGATGGTCACGCTCATCAACGCCTTGCAGCACCGAAGCTATGTGCGCTACCAGTTCGGCACCACCGGCGAGTCGGCCTGCGCGGACAGCTGGGGCGCGGGTCTGGCCACCAAGGAGCCGAGCCTGGCCATTCCCTGTTTTGCGGAACGCAAGTTCGGCGGTGTGCAGGACGACGAAATGCTCATCGCGCTGCAGGTCTCGCACCTGCAGGAAATCGCCACCGGGCTGGACTGGCTGGCGGGCAATGGCATCCGTTACCCCATCGCGCCGTATGGCATCCAGTGCGACCCGGCGGCCGCGTTCCAGGTCAGCTACGCGGGCAAGCTCTGACCTCAAGCCTTTCGACAACGACCCAGGAGACAACCATGCAAAGACGCCACGTGATTCAAACCCTGGCCGCCGGCGCGCTCGCGCCCGGGTGGGCCTGGTCCCAGGCCTATCCAGCGCGGCCGATCCGCCTGATCAACCCGTTTGCGGCCGGCGGCGCGCTCGACCAGCTCGCGCGCCTGCTGGGGCAACACATCAGCGAGCAGCTCGGCCAACCGGTGGTGGTCGAAAACAAGACCGGCGCCAGCGGCAACATCGGTGCGGAATTCGTGGCGCGCAGCGCGCCCGATGGCTACACGCTGGTGATGGGCTCCAGTGCCACACACGGCATTGCACCCAGCATGTACGGCCCGCGCTTGCCCTTCGACGCCTTGAAGGACTTCAGCGCCGTGTCGGCCACGGTGGTGCAGAAGAACGTGTTGGTGGTGAACCCCACGGTGGCCGCGCGCAACGTGCAGGAGCTGATCGCCCTGGCGCGCGCCCAGCCTGGCAAGTTGTCGTACGGCTCTTCGGGCGCGGGCACCTCGCAGCACCTGAGCGGCGAGCTGTTCAAGCAACTCGCCAAGGTGGACATGATCCACGTGCCCTACAAAGGCAGTGCGCCGGCCATGCAGGATCTGCTCGGTGGGCAGCTGACCATGATGTTCACCGACATCCCGACCGCGGCGCCCTACGTTCGTTCCGGCAAGCTGCACGCGCTGGGTTTGACCGCTGCGCAACCGTCGCCGGCCTTGCCCGATGTGGTGCCCCTGGCGCAACAGGGGCTGCCGCAGTTCGACCTCAAGGCCTGGTACGGCGTGCTGGCGCCGGCCAAGACGCCGGACGCCATCGTCAAGCGGCTCAACGCCAGCGTCCTGGCCTACCTCTCGGATCCGGGCTCGCGCGACAAGTTGCTGGCCATGGGCATGGAACCGTTGCCCTTGAGCGCGGAGCAATCGTCGGCCTTCATCGCCGATGAGTTGAAGAAGTGGACCGAGGTGGTGCGGGTGACGGGCGCGACGATCTGAAGGGTACACCCCCTGCGCCGCTGACGCGGCTTCCCCCTCTCTGGCGCGCCTGAGGCGCTTGGAGGGGGGCGAACGCCCCCTCACCGATGCCGGCCTTACTCCGGCTTCAATCCCGCCGCCTTCACCATATCCCCGGTGGCGCGCACTTCTTCCTGGATCACGGCGGCGAACTCGTCCGGGCTGCGCGTGGGCACGCCGTAGCCGCGCTTGACCATGTCCTCGCGGAACTCCGGCTGGTTGAGCACCGTGAGGATGTCCTTGTGGATCTTCGCCACCACCTCCTTGGGTGTGCCACGCGGTGCAAACACACCGTGCCAGGTGGCCACGCGGAAGTAGGGGTAGCCCGATTCGGCAGACACCGGCACGTCGGGGTGCAGCGGGTCGCGCTTGTCGGCGTTGTAGTTGAGCACCTTGGTCTTGCCCGAGCGAATGGCCGCGTCCCCCGAGCCACGGCCGGTCAAGGTGAGCATGGTCTCGCCCGCCATCACCGACGTGAGCGCAGGTCCCAGGCCCTTGTAGGGCACGTGCGTGATCTGGATGCCTTCGCGTTTGTTGAACAGCTCCATCAACAGGTGGGGCTGCGAACCGATGCCGTAGGAGGCGTAGGTCACGCTGCCCGGGTCCTTCCTCGCTTGCGCCACCAGTTCCTTCAGGTTCTTGGCCGCCAGCGATTGGTGGGCCAGCAAGACCATGTCGATGTCGGCCAGCTGCGCCACCGGCACCAGGTCTTTGTCGGGATCGTAAGGCAGCGATTTGAAGAGGAAACGGTTGCCCACGATGGCGCCGTTGGTGGTGACCAGCAGCGTGTGCGCATCGGGCTGCGAGCGTGCCACGCGCTGCGTGCCAATGATCGAACTCGCGCCGCTCACGTTCTCGACCACGATCGACTGGCTCCACAAGGTCGAGAGGTTCTGCGCCAGCTTGCGCGCCAGGATGTCGGTGCCCCCACCCACGGCCAGCGGCACGACGAAGGTGACGGCTTTGTTGGGGAAAGCCACGTCGCTGTGCGCGAACGGACTGGCGGCCAGCGCGGCCAGCGAAGCGAGAAAGACAAGACGGCGGTTCATCACAACTCCTCAGTGGATAGGGTCGAGAACACCCGCGATGCACCGCAGGTTCTTCGGATCGGGTTTGAGATGCACATGTGCTGGTGCGGACAATATTCCCGGGTCGTGGGCGTGTCAATGCGATTTCGCCTAGCGTATTCACCTATAAGTCTGACGATTTTGAAGATTGAGATTTTGTCTGGATTGATTTATTGTCCGGACATATGAAATCGAACACACGACCCGACATGGCGATCACCGACCTGCTGTACGGGGTCGAGAACGCGGTGGCGTGGATCACCTTCAACCGGCCTGCGCGGCGCCATGCGCTGGGCGACACCACCACGCGCCAACTCGTGTGCTTGTGTCAACGCGCGGCGCACGACCCGGCGGTGAAGGTGGTGGTTATCCAGGGGCAGGGTGACGCCTTCTGCGCGGGTGGCGACATGGAAGACACCTTTCAGCGCGGTGCATCGATGGACGCCCGGCAGTGGAGCGACCGCATCCGCGAGGGGCCGAACGCCTTGGCGCTGGCGATCCAGACGATGGGCAAGCCGGTGATCGCCTCGGTCAACGGCCTGGCCGTGGGCGGTGGGGCCACGATCGCGCTGGCGTGCGACCTGCGCATCGCCTCGGACGGTGCGCGCTTCGGCTTTCCCTTCGCGCGCCTTGGCATCACACCCGAGTTCGGTTGCTCCTACCTGTTGCAGCGGGTGGTGGGCGTGGGCCGGGCGATGGAGTGGTTGCTGCTCGGTGAATTCATCGACGCGGCGACGGCGTTGCAGCACGGCCTGGTGAACCGCGTGGTCGAGCACGCAGCGCTGGCCAGCGCGACGCGGCAGTGGGCCGATCACCTGGCCTCGTTGCCCGCGCCGGCCGTCGCGCGCCTCAAGCACCTGATGCACTTCGCGCGCCAGCACGATCTGGCGGCCACGCTCGAGCAGGAAGCCCTCGCGCTGGGCGAATCGTTCACCTCGATCGAGCACCGCGCTGCGGTCGAGCAGTTCTTGCAGCGCAAGGCCACGGCCTCGAAGGCCTGAGGCCCCGTCAACCAGGAGACACCCCACCATGGATTTCGGCTTCACCCCAGACCAGCAACTGTTTCGCGAATCGGTGCGCCGCTTCATGGCCAAGGAATGCACGCGCGAGTACATCCGCGCCTGCAGCGACAACGACCGCTTCCCGCACGAGCTGTACGCCAACATGGCGCGGCAAGGCTGGATGGGGATTCCATTTCCCGAACAGTACGGCGGCGCCGGCCTGGGGCCGATGGAGCTCGCCATATTTCTGGAAGAGGCGGGCTATGGCTGGTACGGCGCTGGCACGGCCTACTTCACGACCGTGGTGCTGGGCGCCTACAACATCCTCACCTATGGCACCGAGGCGCAGAAGCAGGAGTTCCTGCCCAAAGTGATCGCGGGCGAGACCAAACTGGCCTTCGCGCTCAGCGAGCCCAATGTGGGGTCGGATGCGGCCGCGGTCGAGCTGTTCGCGCAGGAGCAGGGCGACCACTTCGTGCTCAACGGCCAGAAGATGTTTACCACCAACGCCCACGTGGCGAACCAGATCGTGGTGGTCACGCGCACCCTGCGCAAACCCGAGAAGAAGCACCACGGCATCACCATTTTTCTCGTGGACGCGGACGCGCCCGGCATCGAGATCCGCCCGCTCAAACAGATGGGTCGCTCAGCGACGCACACCAACGAGGTGTTCTTCCGCGACGTGAAGGTACCGCGCACCCGCATGATGGGCCAGCTGCACGAGGGCTGGGCCAACCTGAACAGCGGCCTGGGCATGGAGCGCCTGAGCGTGGCCATGATGTACGCGGGCACCTCGCAGGCCATGATCGACTATGTGATGAACTACGCGAAGCAGCGCCGCCAGTTCGGGCAGTCCATCTCCAAGTTCCAGGCGGTGCAGCACAAGCTGGCCGACATGCAGATCAAGACCGACGTGGCGCGCCTGCTCGGCTACCGCGTGGCGTGGATGCTGGAGCAAGGCTTGCCGTGCTTCAAGGAAATGTCCATGGCCAAACTCTGGGCCAGTGAAGCCATGTTCGAGATCGCCAACCACGGGGTGCAGATCATGGGGGGCTATGGCGTGCTCAAGGAGTACGACATGGAGCTGTTCTTCCGCGACTCGCGCATCGGCATGATCGGCGCGGGCGCGTCGGAGATCCAGCGCACCATCATTGCCAAACAGATGGGGCTCTGAATGCAGCCGCTGCACGACGCGCCGTCCCCCACGCGGCCCACGCCCTCGCCCATCGGACCCTGGCTGTGGACGCGGCGCGACGCGCTGCCACCGTTGCGGTACCACGCGGCGCGCATCGAAATCGGCGTGCCGCACGAGATCGCCGAGGGTGTGTTTCTGCTGCGCTTGCCACTGCCATTTGCGCTCAAGCACATCAATGTGTATCTGTTGCCCGAGGCCGACGGCTGGTCGGTGGTCGACACCGGCATCGACACCGAGGCCAGCCGTGCCGTGTGGGAGCGGGTTTTCCAGCACCCGCGGTTTGCCGGCCGCACGCTGCGCCGCATCGTGGTCACGCACCACCACCCGGACCACATCGGTCTGGCCGGCTGGTTGGCCGAGCGCTGTGGCGCGCCGGTGCTCATGACGCGCGGTGAACTTGAGGTGGCGGGCCGCTATGCCGACCCCGCACGCGACGTGGTGGCCGAGCGCACACCGCTGTGGAACGAACACGGCCTGCCCGCCGACGTGGCACAGGGCCTGTACCGGCACATGCCGCGCTATGGTGTGCAGGTGTGCGCCTTGCCCGCGCAGGTGGCGGACATCGATCCCACGCGCCCCCTGGCATTGGGCGAGCGCTGGTGGACGCCGGTGATCGGCCAGGGCCATTCGCCCGACCATCTGAGCCTGTTGCGTGACGACGGCCAGGTGCTGATCGGCGGCGACCAGGTGTTGCCCGAGATCACGCCCAACATCGCCGTGTGGCCGGGCGGCGACCAGAACCCATTGCGGTCGTACCTCGCCTCGTTGCAGCGCTTCGAAGGCTTTGACGCGTCCACGCTGTTGCTTCCCTCGCACCGGCAACCCGCCTATGGCATTGCCACCCGGGTCGACGAGATTCGCGCGCATCACGAAGAGCGCCTGCTCACGCTGCTGCAAGCCTGCGAGCGCCCGATGACGGGCTACGAGTTTCTGCCCACGCTGTTCGGCCGCGCCTTGCGCCACGAGGAAATCGGCTTCGGTCTGGGCGAGGCCATCGCGCACCTGAACTTTCTGGAGGACGAGGGGCTGCTCGCGTCCTCGCTGGACTCCCACGGCTGCCGCCGCTTCATGCGCACCTGAGTGCGTCCTCCCGTTTCACCCGAGCGCCTACCACCCCACCATGAACACCTTCACCGACCACGCCATGCTGGCGTCTGCCGCAGGCAGACTGTCTTCCCTGTTTCATCCCCGGTCGATCGCCTTCATCGGCGCCTCGGAGCGCCCCAATACCCCAGCCTCGCGCGGGTTGCGCAACTGCCTGCGCCACGGTTTTGCGGGCGGGCTCTATCCCATCAACCCCAAGTACCCCACGCTGTTCGGCGTGCGCTGCTACGCCTCATTGGCCGAGCTGCCCGAAGTGCCCGAGCTCGTCATGATCGCGCTCAGCGCCGAGATGAGCCTGAACGCCGTGGCCGACTGCAAGGCCGCCGGTGTGAAAGCCGTCGTGGTGTGCAGCGCGGGTTGGGAAGAGCAAGGACCCGAAGGCGTGGAGCGCGCGGAGCGCTTGAAGGCCCTGCTGGCCGACACGCCCATGCGCATGCTCGGCCCGAACTGTCTGGGCGCGGGCAACCCGGCCGCCGGCTTGTGCCTGGGCTACAACAGCAGCTTCGAATCCATGGCGCACGCGCGCACCGGCCGTGTCGGCCTGGTCACGCAGAGCGGCGCCATGATGGGCGGTCTGCTGCTCAACGGCGAAGACGCCGGTGCCGACGTGGGGCTCTATGCGCACGTGGGCAATGCCATGGACATCGGCATGGAAGAGACCGTCGAGTACATGCTGGACGACCCGCAGATCGACGTGGTGGCGCTGATGGTCGAAGGCTTGCGACAGCCCCAGCGGTTCGTGCAAGCCGCGCGGCGCGCCCAGGCATTGGGCAAACCCCTGGTCGTGTTCAAGGCCGGGGCGTCCGAGCTGGGGCAGCAGGCGGTGATGTCGCACACCGGCGCACTGGCCGGGTCGGACGCGATCTTCTCCACCGTCTGCCGCGAGCACGGCGTGTTGCGCGTGCAGGAGAGCGAAGACCTGTTGCCCTCGGCCGCGATGCTGGCGCAATGGAAACACAAGCGGCCGGTGGGGCAGGGTGGGTTGCTGGTGTTCACGCTCTCCGGCGGCGCAGCGTCCATCCTGGCCGATGAATGCGCGGATGCCGGCGTGCCGTTGCCCGCGCTGTCCGCGACCACACTCGCCAGGCTTGAGGCGATCCTGCCGTCGTACGTGAAAGCGTCCAACCCGCTGGACGTGGGCGGCGCGGTGTTCAGCGACCCCGAGCTGCCGCGCCATGCCTTGGCCATCGCGCTGGAAGACGACGCGGTCGATGCGGTGCTGTGGGTCGGCGTGGGCGCACCGCGCGACGAGCGCTCCCAGCTCTGGCTCAACCAGGCGCTGGACGTGCTGGGACAGAGCGACAAGCCGGGCATGGTCATCCCGGTGTCGGGCTATGTGCAGGAGCCGGGCTTCGAGCGCGCGCGTGGCCTGGGTCTGCCGGTGGCGCGCAGCCTGCGTGCGGCGGCCCGCATGATCGGGCAGGCGCGAGCGGTGCAGCAACCGGTGCTGCCCGCCGGGATGGCTGGCGAGGGCATGCCGCCGCTGCCCGCGCCAGGCGGTCTGGTGGACGAGGTGCAGTCCAAGGCACTGCTCAAGGCCTTGGGGCTGCGCGTGCCTGAGTCGCGGGTGGTGCGGGCGGTGAGCGAGGTGGCGGCCGCGGCGCAGCAGCTGTCGGGCGCAGTGGTGGTCAAAGGCATGGCGCGCAGCATTGCACACAAGAGCGAACACGGCTTGGTGGCGCTGAACCTGGGCACGCCGCAGGCCGCCGAGGCCGCCGCCCAGGCCATGTGCCAGCGTGCACCCGAGCTGGACTTTCAAGGCTTTCTGGTTGAGCAGATGGCACCGCGCGGCGTGGAGGTGGCGCTTGGCATCCAGCGCGACCCGGCCTTCGGGCCCATGCTCATGTTCGGGCTGGGCGGTGTGGCGGTGGAACTGTTCAAGGACGTGGCCTTTGGCGCCTGCCCGCTCAGCCCGGAGCGCGCACGCGCGCTGATCGGCATGACGCGTGCGGCCGCCCTGTTGCGCGGTTTTCGCGGGCAGCCGCCGGCCGATGAAGACGCTCTCGTCGAGGCAATGGTGCGCCTCTCGCAGTTCGCCGCGCACCATGCCGGGCGCCTGGCGGAGATGGACATCAACCCTGTTATCGTCTTGCCCCAAGGCCAGGGCGTGATCGCTCTGGATGCCATCATGGCCTGCGATGCTTAGCCGGAGAACGCAGAGCGCAACAACCGATTGAGGGTGAGATTGGGCAAGCCTATTTACGTTGAGCTGGCGGAAACCTTGCAGCAGCAGATCGCATCGGGTCAATACCCTGTTGGCTCCACCTTGCCACCGGAAGTCATGCTCTGCGAGATCCACGGCGTGAGCCGTTTCACCGCCCGTGCCGCGCTGGCCGCTCTGCAGCGGCAAGGCTACGTCACGCGGCGCCCGCGCATCGGCAGCGTGGTGCAGGCCAAGAACCCGCAGCGCTCGTACCTGGTGCAGACCGACAGCGCAGGCGACGTGCTGCGCTTCTCGTCCATCTCCGAACTGCACCACGTGAGCACCGAAGACGTGGTGGCCGACGCCGCACTCGCGGCCGACCTGGGCTGTGAGGTGGGCGAGCCCTGGATCAAGGTCGCCACCTACCGCGACTCGCCAGAGACCAAGCAGGCCGCCTCCTGGACCGACTTCTACCTGCGCCCCGAGCACCGCAGCCTGGTGCCGCTGATCGGGCACAAGCGCGGCTCGGTGTGGCAGTTCATGAACGAACTGCAGCAGCGCCCGATCGAGTGCATCGAGCAGACGGTGGAGGCTTGCAAGATCCCGAAGGCGGTGGCCGAGGTGCTGGGTGTGCCGCCCAAGAGCCCGGCGCTGCGCGCGATCTACCGGCTCTACAGTGACGGCGACGAAGGCCGTTTCTATGTGGCCATTGGCTTGTACCCCGAAGGCCGCTTTCGTCTCACGCACACCATGCGGCGCGACAGGTAAGCATGTCTATCTAGCGCTCGCCCCGCAACCAGGCGCCAAACGAATTGAACACCTTGCCGATCTCGGCGCCGACGTTGGTCTGGTACTGCACACCCGCGCTGTCCGAAATCGCCGACACCCAGCCGCCGTCACGCCATTCGGCATACAGCCAGTCGTCACCTTCGCGCACCAGGCCATCCGGTGGCGCGGGCGTTTGCGCCACCGGCACGCCCTTGAGCGCGGCGCCCATGTAGTCGATCCAGATCGGCAGCGCGATGCGGCCACCCGACTCGCCACCACCCAGGCTGCGCGGCTTGTCGTAGCCCACCCACACCGCGGCCGCCAACGAGGGCTGGTAGCCGGCGAACCAGGCGTCCACCGCGTCGTTGGTGGTGCCGGTCTTGCCATAGATGTCCGGGCGCTTGAGCAAGGCCTGCGCGCGCGCCGCGGTGCCCGAGCGCGTGACGTCGTTGAGCAGGCTGCCGAGCACGAAGGCGTTGCGCGCGGGAATCGCGCGCGACTCTTCGCTCAGGGGGGCAGCAGGCGGCGCCTCGAACAGCACCTTGCCTTGCGCATCGGTGATCTTCTCAATGACCACCGGCGCCACCTGCCAGCCTCCATTGGCCACCGTGGCATAGGCCTGCGCCATCTGCAGGGGGGTGACGCTGCCCGTGCCCAGAGCGAGCGAAAGATCATCGGGCTGGCGCGCCGGGTCGAGACCGAAGCGTGCGGTCCAGTCGCGGGCCGCTCGGGTGCCGGTGTGCTGCAGCACACGCACGCTGGCCAAGTTGCTCGATTTCATGAGCGCGTGGCGCAGGGTGATCGGGCCTTCGTATTGCCCATTGCTGTTGGTGGGACTCCAGCCATTGGCGGCGGTGAAGGGCAGGTCGTCGACCAGGGTGGCAGGCATCACGCGCGCTTCCAGCGCGGCCGAGTACAGCAAGGGCTTGAGGGCGGAGCCGGGCTGGCGCCATCCCTGCGTGACGTGGTTGAACGGCTGCTTGGCGAAATCGAAGCCGCCGACCAGTGCGCGCACGCGGCCCGTCTGCGGATCGAGCGACACCATGGCCGCTTCGATCTCGGGCCATTGGGAAATGGCCCACACGTCGCTCTTCTTGTCTTTGGTCTTGCCGGTGGTGACCACGCGCACGATCGAGCCACGCACGATCTTCACCGGGGTTTTGGCCTTCGCATCGAGCGCGCGTTGCACCCACTGCAGGCCGGCGCCCTGCACGGTCACACGTTCGCCACTGGCCAGCTGCACCTGCACCGCCTTGGGGCTGGCGGAGAGCACGATGCCCACGCGCAGGTCCTCGTCGTCGCGGTGGTCCTTCAGGGCTTCGGCGGCCGCGCGTTCGAGTTCCGCACCGTTGTCCGAAGGCAGCGTTTCCAGATCCTCGGGGCCGCGCCAGGCGCCACGGCGGTCGAGCGCGAGCACGCCCTTTTGCACCGCGTTGTGCGCGGCGCGCTGGTCCGCTGCGCGCAAGGATGTGGTCACGCGGATGCCCGATGAATAGGCCTCCGTGCCGAAGCGCTCCACCACCGCCAGGCGCGCCATTTCGGCCACGTGGGCCGCGTGCACGCTGCGCGAGCCGGGGGCGCGGATCACGAGCTTTTCGGCGCGTGCGGTGGCCAGTTGCTGGTCGTTGATGGCCTCGGTGGCGCGCATGCGATCGAGCACCACGCGCTGGCGTTGCGTGGCACGTTCGAAGTTGGCCACCGGGTTGGCGTAATAGGGGTTCTGCGGCAGCCCCGCGAGCATCGCGGTCTCGGCCAACGAGAGCTTGTCCAGCGGTTTGCCGAAGTAGATCTGCGAAGCCGCTGCAAAGCCGTATGCGCGCTGGCCCAGGAAGATCTCGTTCATGTAGATCTCCAGGATGCGGTCCTTGGAGATCTCGTCTTCGAGCTTGAGCGCCAGCCAGATTTCCTTGGCCTTGCGTTCGGCCGAGAACTGGTGCGTGAGCAGCATGGTGCGCACCAACTGCTGGGTGATGGTCGATGCGCCTTGGCGGCGCCCGCCGGTGATGGCCGCGACCACCGCGCGCGCCATGCCCTTGGGGTCCACGCCCGAGTGTTCGCGAAAGCGCGCGTCTTCCACCGCCAGCACGGCTTGCTGCATCTGTTTCGGGATGCGCGAGATTGGCATGTATTCGCGCCGCTCGGTGCCGAACTGGGCGATCTCCACGCCGTCGGCGGTGAAGACCTGCAGCGGCAGTTTGGGCTGGTAGTGGACGATGCGCTCGAGCGACGGCATGTCGAACGTGGACGCGGGCACCGGGAGCGCAACGACCACGGCGGCGGTCACTGCCAGGGCAAGCGCCGTGCGGCGCAGGATGGGCTTTTGAAGCATGGGGCTGGATTATCCCGCGCCCGTGTGAAGCGAAAGTGTGCTCAGGCGTCGTGCAGGTAACCAGCTGTGACGGCGCGCAGGCCCCTTTCTCCAGGAGCGCGAAGGTAAGATGACCGCCCCATCCGTCCCTCCAGACCCCCATGCGCAAGCGCATCCTGCTGCTCGAAGACGAACAGGCCATTGCCGACACGCTGCTCTATGCGCTGCAAAGCGAGGGCTTCGAGGTGCGGCACGTGGCGCTGGCCCGCCAGGCGCTCGAAGCCTTTCAGGACAACCCGCCCGATCTGGCCATCCTCGACGTGGGCCTGCCCGATGGCAACGGCTTCGAGGTGTGCCGCACCATGCGCAGGACCAGTGAACTGCCCATCGTCTTCCTGACCGCGCGCAGCGAAGAGATCGACCGCGTGCTCGGTCTGGAGCTGGGTGCGGACGATTACGTGGTCAAGCCGTTTTCGCCCCGGGAGGTATGCGCCCGCGTACGCGCGATCCTGCGCCGCAGTGCGGCTGCCATGTCCACGGCACCGTTCCCGGTCCTGACCACCGCAGCCGAAGCATCTGATGGGCTCATCCTGGACGAGGCGGCGCAACGCTTTCGCGTCGGAAATGCGTTGCTGCCGCTCACACGTTACGAATATCTGTTGCTCGCTACGCTGATGCGCCGGCCCGAGCGCATTTTTTCGCGCACCGAACTCATGGACCTGGTGTGGGGCGACGCGCCGCACACCGCCGATCGCACCGTCGACGCGCATGTGAAGCTGCTGCGTGCCAAGCTGCGCGAACACGGTGTGAAGACCGAGGTGATCCAGACCCATCGGCACATGGGCTATTCCCTGCGCCTGGCGGGCTAGTGTGAACAGGCTCTAACCATGCGCATCGGCCTGCGACTGCTGCTGGGCTTTTTCCTGGTGCTGGGCCTGGCCCTGTTCGTCGTGCTGCGGGTGCTGCTCGACGAGGTCAAGCCCGGCACCCGTCTGGCCATGGAAGACAGCCTGGTGGATGCGGCCTACACCCTGGCTTTGCTGGCCACGCCCGACATGAAAGCCGGTGCGATCGCCAACGGCAGCTTCGCCCAGTCCTTGCAAGGCCTGAACGATGCCCAGCCGGGCGCGAACATCTCGGGTTTTCGCAAGGACGGCGTGGACTACCGAATCGTGGTGGCCGACGCCCAGGGCATCGTGCGCTACGACTCCCGGCACGAAGCCGTGGGGCAGGACTTCTCGCGCTGGAACGACGTGGCCCGCACGCTGCGCGGCGAATACGGCGCACGCTCCAGCCCGGCCAGTCCCTACGCGCCCGACAGCACCGTGATGCACGTGGCCGCGCCGATCCGCGATGGCGATCGCGTCATCGGTGTCTTGAGCGTCTCGCGGCCCAATGCGCGCCTGGAGCCGTACATCCAGCGCAGCGAAACGCGCATCCTGCGCTGGTCCTGGGTGCTGCTGGGCCTGTCGCTCGGTATCGGCGTGCTGTTCAGTTGGTGGATCGCCAGTTCGCTGTCGCGCTTGCGCGGTTATGCCAACGCGGTGGCCCGCGGTGAACGCGTGCCCTTGCCGGTGCTCGGGCGCATGAGCGGCAGCACCGAATTCAGCGAGCTGGCCCAGGCGCTGGAGCGCATGCGCGTGCAGCTCGAAGACAAGGCCTATGTCGAGCGCTACGTGCACACGCTCACGCACGAACTCAAGAGCCCGCTGGCGGCCATCCGCGGCGCCTCGGAGCTGTTGCAGGAAGAGATGCCGGCGCAGGACCGGCAACGCTTCGCCGGCAACATCCAGCGCCAGGCCGAGCGCCTGCACCAGTTGGTGGACAAGTTGCTCAACCTCGCCCATGTCGAGCAAATGCAGGGCCTGGTCACGCGCGAGCCTGTGAATCTGAGCGCGCTCACGCGCGAACTGCTGCAGCGCCTGGAGCCGCGCCTGCGCCTGAAATCGCTGCGTGTGCGCGACGCACTGGGCGAGGGCCAGACCGTGCAGGGCGATCCGTTTCTGATCGGCCAGGCCTTGCAGAACCTGCTGGACAACGCGATCGATTTTTCACCGCCGCACGGTGAGTTGGAGGTCGGCTTGCGCCGCGATGGCGCGTGGCTCGAGTGGTCGGTGCGCGACCAGGGCAGCGGCATTCCCGACTACGCGCGCGAACGCATCTTCGAGCGCTTCTACTCGTTGCCGCGCGGTGAAGGGCAGGACAAGGGTTCGGGCCTGGGGCTGTGTCTGGTGCAGGAGGTGAGCCAGCTCCATGGCGGTGAGTTGCGAGTAGAAAACGTGAGCGAGTCTCGCGGCTGCCTGGCGCGCTGGCGCCTGCCCGCCTGAGCATTTCACGCCCGTTTCACAAAACACCGCGGCGGCGCACGCCCGCTGCACAGGGCACACGCAGACTGACCCCGTTCTCACAACGGAGCCTGCCTTGAACAAATATCCCCTGCTCAGCAAAGTAATGGTCATCGGCCTCTTGATGCTTTTGCTGTCGATCCCGCTGCTGATGGTGCGCGGTGCCATCGAGGAACGCAGCATGAACCGCGAGGCCGCCACCCAGGACGTGGCGCGCGCCCACGCCGGCGAACAGACCCTCACCGGTCCGGTGCTGTACGTGCCATACACCGAAACCTTTTTGCGCAAGGTCGTGCTAGACGGTGGCCAGACGCGCGAAGAACTGGTGACGCAGTCGCACGTCGCGATCCGCTTTCCCAGCGTGATGGAGACGCGCAGCCGCCTGCAGACCGAGACGCGCTGGCGCGGCGTGTTCCCGGTCAAGGTCTTCACCAGCGTCAACGAAAGCACGGGCCAGTTCGTCTGGAGCGACGTGGAGCCCAAGGAAAAGAACAGCCAGATCACACTGGGCCAACCGAGCCTGCTGCTGGGCGTGAGCGATCTGCGCGGCCTGTTGAACGCGCCGCAGCTCAAGGTGGAGGGCCGCGCGATCGCGGTGGCGCCGGCCCGCGCGGCGCAGCGCCTTCCCTTGCCTCTGGTGGCGCCGTTGAACCTTGCGCAGTTGCGCGCGGGCGCGGTCCTGCCGTTTTCGCTGCAGCTCGAACTGGCCGGCACGGGCCGCATCGGCTGGGTGCCCCTGGCCGACGAGAACCGCGTGCACCTGCAGTCGAGCTGGCCGCACCCGAGCTTCGGGGGTGACTTTCTGCCGCGCACGCGATCCGTGAGCGCGCAGGGCTTCGAGGCCTCCTGGAGCGTGCCGTCCCTGTCGACGCAGGCGCAGCGGCAGTTCGCGCAGACCGGCGAACGGCCCGAGACGCCCGAAAGCTTCTCGGTGTCGCTGGACGATCCGGTCGACGTCTACCGCCTGACCGATCGCGCCACCAAGTACGGCGCGATGTTCATCCTGCTCACGTTCGCCGCCTTCTTCGTGCTGGAGATGGTCAAGCGCTGGCGCATCCACCCGATGCAGTACCTCATGATTGGCGCGGCGCTGGTGCTGTTCTTCCTGCTGTTGCTGTCGATCGCCGAGCACCTGGGCTTCCTGCCGGCCTACCTGTCGGCCAGCGCCGCCTGCATCGGGTTGCTGGCGCACTACCTGCGGCACGTGCTGGGCGGATGGAAGCCGGGCCTGCTCATGAGCGGCCTGCTGGTGGCCTTGTACGGCGTGCTCTACGGCATCCTGATGTCGGAGGACAACGCCTTGATGATGGGCTCGCTGCTGCTCTTCGGCGTGCTCGCATCGATCATGGTCGCCACGCGCAAGGTCGACTGGTATAGCGTGATGAAGTGAACACCCCCCTGCGCCGCTGACGCGGCTTCCCCCCTCTCTAGCGCGCCTTCGGCGCTTGGAGGGGGGACGGCATCTTGGGCCGGCGCAGCCGTCCCTCGATGCCTCTGGATGGGGCATGCCCGCCGGAGAGAGCGGGGCATTTCGGTGGCGCAGCCGTCCCTCGATGCCTCTGGATGGAGGGCTCAGAGCGCGCTCAGAACACCCCCACCGAGCAAGCCGAAGACCAGCAGGCCCAACAGGATGCGGTAGACCACGAAGACCATGTAGCTGCGTGTGGACACCAGCTTGAGGAACACCACGATCACGCCGTAGCCCACGCCAAAGGCGATCAAGGTGGCCAGGGCGGTGGGCCCGGGGGCGATGGGGCTGCCGTGCTGGATGCTGCGCAGCAACTGGTAGAAGCCCGAGCCCATCACGGCCGGAATGGCGAGCAGGAACGAGTAACGCGCCGCCGCCTCGCGCGTGTAACCCATCATCAACCCTGCGGTGATGGTGCCGCCGGAGCGCGACACGCCGGGGATCAGCGCCATCGCCTGCGCCAGGCCGAACAGCAGGCCGTGGCCCCAGGTGAGCTGGCTCAGCGGGCGCTCGCGCCGGCCGAAGCGGTCGGCCAGGCCCAGGATGACCGCGAACACGATCAGCATGGTGGCGGTGATGTACAGGTTGCGCAGCGAATGTTCGATGGCGTCCTTGAACAGCAGGCCCAGCACCACGATCGGCACCGAGCCGATGATGATCAGCCAGCCCATGCGCGCGTCCGGGTCCTGCCGTTTCGCGGGCTGGGTGAGCGAGGCCCACCAGGCCAGGAAGATGCGCACGATGTCGTGGCGGAAATAAAGCAGCACCGCCGCTTCCGTGCCGATCTGCGTGATGGCGGTGAAGGCCGCGCCCGGGTCACCGCCCGAGGGCAGCAGCGGGCCGATGATGCGCAGGTGGGCGCTGGAGGAGACCGGCAGGAACTCGGTCAGGCCCTGGATCAGGCCGAGAAACGCGGCTTCCAGCCAGAGAGTGGTGGTGTTCATGAGAGCAATGCCTGGGCGAATTCGCGTGCGTCGAAGGTTTCGAGATCTTCGAGCTTTTCGCCCACGCCGATGAAATAGACCGGTACCGGTTTCTCGCGTGCGATGGCGCAGAGCACGCCGCCTTTGGCCGTGCCGTCGAGTTTGGTGATGATGAGGCCGGTGAGCTGCAGCGCGTCGTCGAACGCCTTCACCTGGTTGAGCGCGTTCTGCCCGGTGTTGCCATCGATCACCAGCAGCACTTCGTGCGGCGCGCTGGCCTCGGCCTTTTGCACCACGCGCTTGATCTTGCGCAGCTCTTCCATCAGGTGCAGTTGGGTGGGCAGGCGCCCGGCGGTGTCGACCAGCACCACGTCGCGCCCGCGCGCCTTGCCCGCGGTGACCGCGTCGAAGCTCACGGCCGCAGGGTCGCCGCCTTGCTGGGTGATGATCTCCACCGTGTTGCGGTCGGCCCAGACGGCGAGCTGCTCGCGCGCGGCCGCGCGGAAGGTGTCGGCAGCGGCCAGCAGCACGGTCGCGCCCTCATCGGCCAAGTGGCGTGTCAGTTTGCCGATGGAGGTCGTCTTGCCCGCGCCGTTGACGCCGGCCACCATGACCACGGTGGGTTTGTGCTCGCCGATCACCAGCGGCTTTTGCAGCGGCGCGAGCAGGTCGGTGATGGCATCGGCCAGCAGGCCCTTGACGGCTTTCGGGTCGGTGGTCTTGTTCTCTTTCACGCGGCGCTTGAGGTCGACCAGCAGATCGGTCGTGGCCTTCACGCCCGTGTCGGCCATGAGCAGGGCCGCTTCCAGCTCCTCGTACAGCGCTTCGTCGATCTGCGTGCCGGTGAACACCGTGGCGATGCTGGAGCCGGTCTTGCGCAGGCCGGACTTGAGCTTGTCGAGCCAACCCTTGCGCTCGGGCGGCGCGGCCACGGCCACGGCCACGGCCATCGCAACCGGCGCGGCGACCGTGGGCGGCGTGGGTGCCTCGGGGACGGGAGCAGGGGGCTCGGTCAGATCCGGCGCGGGCTCGGCGGGGGGAGCGGGGGGCTTTTTTCGAAAGAACGAGAACATTTTTCCATCTCTAGAATCCATTGCATTCTATGAAACGCCGCATGCCCTTGATCTCCACACGTCTGCCCGCGCTTCTGATGGCGCTGTGTCTGCTGGCCCCAGGCGCATGGGGGCAGTCCTCACCCCCCGCCAAGGACAACCAGCCCCACAGCTTCATATTGCGCAATGGCATGACGCTCATCGTGCAACCCGACCGGCGGGCTCCGACGGCGGTGCAGATGCTCTGGGTGCGCGTGGGCTCGATGGACGAGGTCGACGGCACCACCGGCGTGGCCCATGCACTCGAACACATGATGTTCAAAGGCACGCCCGACGTGCCGCCCGGTGAGTTCTCGCGCCGTGTGGCCGCGATCGGTGGCATCGACAACGCCTTCACCATGCGCGACGCCACGGCGTACCACACGCAGGTGCCCGTGCGGCGCCTGGAGGCCGTCATGCAGCTCGAGGCCGACCGCTTCGCGCGCAACCAGTGGGCCGACGACGAGTTCAAGCGCGAGATCGAGGTGGTCAAGGAAGAACGGCGCCAACGCACCGAAGAGTCGCCACGCGCGCGCATGTTCGAAGCGCTCAACGCCATGGTGTTCCAGGCCAGCCCGTACCGCCGGCCCAACGTCGGCTGGATGAGCGACCTCGACGCCATGACGCCCGAGGACCTGCGGGCCTTCTACCAACGCTGGTACGTGCCGGCCAACGCCGCGCTGGTGATCGCGGGTGACGTGGACGTGGAGCAGACACGCGCGCTGGCCGAGAAACACTTCGGCTCGATTCCCGCGCGCGCCGTGCCCGCGCGCAAACCGCGCGAAGAGCCGCCCCAGGCCGGGCCGCGCCGCCTGGAATACCGCGCAGTGGCCGACCAGGCGCTGATTGCATTGGCGTACAAGGTGCCCCAGTGGCGTGGCGCCGAGGTCGACAACGACACCGACCGCGATGCACTCGCGTTGACCGTGCTCTCGGCCGTGCTCGATGGCTACGATGGCGCGCGGCTCGACCGTGCCTTGGTGCAGGGCGGGGCGAGCGGCCAACGCATCGCCGACAGCGCGGGCTCCTCGTACGGCCTCATGGGCCGAGGGCCGCAGCTGTTCATGCTGACCGGAGTGCCCGCCGCCGGTGTGACCACCGAAGCGGTAGAGACCGCACTCAAGGCAGAGATCTCGCGCATTGCCCGCGAGGGGATCAGCGAAGCGGAGTTGCGGCGCGTGAAGACGCAGTGGACCGCTGGCGAAATCTACAAGCTCGATTCGCTGGCCTACCAGGCGCGCGAACTCGGCAGCTACTGGATCCAGGGCCTGGGCCTGGACACGGGCGACCGTCTCATCGCACGCTTGCGCGCCGTCACCGCAGCACAGGTGCAATCGGTGGCGCAGCGCTATTTCACCGATGACCAGCTCACCACCGGCGTGCTCGTGCCCGACCCCTCGCGCCGCGAAGCCGCACCGGCCGCTGGCCAGCGCCCCGCGCTCACGCGCCATTGAGCCCACACACGCCATGCTGAATCTGTTCGCCCTGCTCAAACCCCTGGCACGTCCCGCGTTGCTGGCCTGGCCGCTCGCGGCGGTGATGGCCACGGCAGCCCATGCCACCATTCCCATCGAGCGCTGGACGCACGCCAGTGGCGCGCGCGTGCATCTCGTGACCAGTCCATCGATCCCCATGCTCGACGTGCAGATCGATTTCGACGGCGGTCGCCGCCGCGAGACGGCGGACCGGGCAGGGCTGGCCGGTGTCACGGCCGGCTTGCTGTCGGGCGGCGTGGCCGCTCGAAATGGCCAGCCGGCCCTGGACGAAAACCAACTCAGCGAAGCCTGGGCGGACCTCGGCGCGCAATTCGGCGCGCAATCGACCTTGGACCGTTTCAGCCTCAGCCTGCGCAGCCTGACCGAGCCCGATTTGCTGGAGCGCGCGGTGGCGCTGGCCGCTCGCCAGCTCGCCGCGCCGGCCTGGCCCGAGCACGTGTGGCAACGCGACCGCGAGCGCCTGCTGGCCGCACTCAAGGAAGCCGAGAACCGCCCGGGCACCCATGCCAGCCGCGCGTTTTCCAAGGCCGTGTACGGCGCGCATCCCTATGGGCTGCGGCCCGAGGCCAGCACCTACAAAGCCATCTCCGTGGCCGACATGCGCGCCTTCTACCGCCGCCACGCCGCGGCCTGCCGTGCGCAGGTGTCGATGGTGGGCGCCATCGACCGCGCCCAGGCCGACCGCATCGTCGACCAGCTCATGGCGGCGGTGAAGGACCACGGCTGCAGCGCCTTGCCGGCGCTGCCCCTGGTGCAGCCGCTGAAGCAGGCCGTGGACGAACGCCTGCCTTTCGCGGCGGCGCAGGCACAGGTGCTCATCGGCCAACCGGGCGTTCCGCGCACCGACCCCGATTTCCTGGCGCTCTTCGTGGGCAACTACGTGCTTGGTGGCGGCGGCTTCGTCTCGCGACTCATGAACGAGGTGCGCGAGAAGCGTGGCTTGACCTACGGCGTGTCCAGTTATTTCGTGACCGGCCGCCAGGCCGGGTCGTTCCAGATCAGCCTGACCACGCGACCCGATCAGGCCGCGCAGGCGGTCGACGTGGTGCGCGAGGTGGTGCGCGGGTTCGTGGCGCAAGGCCCGACCGAGGCCGAGCTGCAGGCCGCGAAGGATTTCCTCATCAACGGTGAAGCGCTGCGCCTGGACAGCAACCGCAAGCTGCTCGACAACGTCGCCAACATCGCCTGGAACGATCTGCCGCTGGACTATCTGGAGACCTGGACGCAACAGGTGGAGCGCCTGCGCGTCGAGGACATCCGGCGCGCCTTTGCGCGTGTTTTGCAGCCCGAGCGCATGGTCACGGTGGTGGTGGGGGCGAAGCAGCCCTGAGGAACGCGTAAGCTCGCAGCCTCCATGAAGAAGCCAACCCCCAAAGTTCCCCGCACCGCCGCGAACGCCCCGCACGAGGTGCGCATCATCGGCGGCCTCTGGAAGCGCACCAAATTGCCGGTGGCCGACAAATCGGGCCTGCGTCCCACGCCCTCGCGGGTGCGCGAGACGGTGTTCAACTGGTTGGGGCAGGACCTCAGCGGCTGGCGTTGCATCGACGCCTTCGCAGGCACTGGCGCGCTCGGACTGGAAGCTGCCTCGCGCGGCGCGACGGAGGTGGTACTGGTGGAGCAGGACAGCGCCTTGCTGGCCAACCTCGGCCGCATCACCACCCAGCTCAAGGCCTCGGGTGTGCGCGTGGAGCGTGGCGACGGGGTGGCCGCATTGCGCCAGCGCAGCGGGCAGGGGGTGGACGCGGTGTTTCTCGACCCGCCTTTCGGCGATGGCCAGAACGAAGCCTTGTACATGGCCGCGCTGGCCGCCGCGCGGCAGGCGGTGCGCCGCGATGGCTGGATCTACCTGGAAGCCCCGCGCACCTGGAGCGAGGACGAGTTGGCCCAGATGGGCCTGCAGATCCACCGCCAAGGCAAAGCCGGCGCGGTGGCCTTTCATCTGTTGCGGCCATTGCCCGCGCAGTGAGGCGGGGCGAGGGGCCCCTCGCGCATAATCGCCGGCATGAGTTCAGCCCTTGCTTCAACCGGTGGCAACGGCCGCGTGGCGGTCTACAGCGGCACCTTCGATCCCATCACCCTGGGCCATGAGGACGTGGCGCGCCGCGCCTCGCAGCTGTTCGAAGACGTGATCATCGCGGTGGCTATCGCGCACCACAAGAAGACCCGATTCACGCTGCAGGAGCGTCTGGACATGGCAGCCGTTGCCGCCTCGCGCATGCCCGGGCGGGTGCGCGTGCTGCCGTTCGACGGCCTCATCATGGATTTCTGCCGCCAGCACAACGCCACTGCGGTCGTGCGTGGCATCCGCAACCTCACCGACTTCGATTACGAAGCCCAGATGGCCGCGATGAACCGCAAGCTGAACCCCGCGGTGGAAACGGTGTTCTTGCTGCCGCAAGCGGATCTGCAGTGCATCTCCAGCACGCTGGTGCGCGAAATCTCGCAGCTCGGCGGGGACATCTCGCAGATGGTGAGTGCGTCTGTGGCGCAGAACCTCAAGCCACGGCCCGTGCAGGCCTAGGGAGCGGTTGCCGTGGCGCTGCTGATCACCGACGAATGCATCAACTGCGATGTGTGCGAGCCCGAGTGCCCGAACCAGGCCATTCACATGGGCGAAGCGTTCTACGAAATCGACCCCTCGCGTTGCACCGAATGCGTGGGGCATTTCGACGAGCCGCAGTGCGTGCAGGTCTGCCCGGTGGAATGCATTCCGGTCGATCCGAACCACATCGAATCGCGAGAGACGTTGTGGCAGAAGTACCAGCGCCTGCAGAGCGCGGGTCAGCCCTTGTCGTCGGCGGATGGCGCCGAGCCGCCTGCGGCCTGAGGGTCGGCCGCAGGCCGGGGTGGTTTGGGCCGCGGGAGCTTGCTGGTGTGGATCAGCGCGGTGGCCTTGTCCATCTCGCCTGCGATCAGATTCGGCAGCGCCTTGAGAGACCGGTCCAGCGCTTGCGCGATCGCGATGCGGTCGTCGGGTGAGGGTTTTTTCAACACCCAGTTGGCCACTTCGTTCTTGTTGCCGGGGTGGCCAATGCCCACGCGCAGACGCCAATAGTCCGGGCTGCCCAGTTGCGCATGGATATCGCGCAGACCGTTGTGGCCCGCGTGGCCGCCACCCTTCTTGAGTTTGACCTCGCCGGGGGGCAGGTCCAGTTCGTCGTGCACCACCAGCATCTCTTCGGGTGCGATCTTGAAGAAGCGGGCGATCGAGCCCACCGCTTTGCCCGACAGGTTCATGTAGGTCTGCGGCTCCACCAACCAGACGCTCTGGCCCGCGACGTTGGCGCGTGCGACCAGACCGAAGTGGGCGCGCTCCATCTGCAGCGACACCTTGAGCAGGCGCGCGGCCTCGTCCACCCACCAGAAGCCGGCGTTGTGGCGCGTGTGTTCGTATTCGGGGCCGGGATTGCCCAGGCCTGCGATGAGTCGGATCATGGTCGGGATTATCGAGGCGAAAACAAAAAGGCCCGCGTGAGCGGGCCCTTCTGGCGAGGCAGCAAAGAATTACTTCTTGCCCTTCTTGCCCTTCTTGTCGTCGGCAGGCGCAGCAGCCACTGGAGCGGCCACCACTTCTTCCACCGGCTCGACCACGGTGGCCACGGTGATGTTCTTGCGGCCATGCGTCACGAGCTTGACGCCCTTGGCCAGCTTGATATCGCCAGTGTGCACGGTTGCACCCTTGACGACTTCGCCCAGATCCACTTCGATGAACTCGGGCAACTGGGTGGCCAGGCATTCGATTTCGATGTCGTTGAGCACGTGGCTGATCACGCACTTGTCGGTCTTCACCGCAGGCGAGTTCTCGGCGTTCACGAAGTGCAGGGGCACCTTCTTGCGCAGGCGGGTCTTCTCGTCCACGCGCTGGAAGTCCACGTGCAGCACTTGCGGCTTGTACGGGTGGTATTGCACATCGCGCAGCAGAACCTTGTGCACCTTGCCGGCGAGTTCCATGTCGAGGATGGACGAGTGGAACGCTTCCTTCTTCAGGGCGTGCCACAGGGCGTTGTGATCGAGTTCGATCGTGTCGGCCGGCTTCTCACCGCCGAAGACGATACCGGGCGCGCGACCGGTGTTGCGCAGACGGCGGCTCGCACCCGTACCCTGCTTGGCGCGCTCAAAAGCGACAAATTGCATGACTTACTCCTGATGAGGGGTTCCGCGACCAGAACGCCTCGGTTTGAAAAGAGCTGCCCCCACCATGGAGGCCGCCCACGCTTTGCTGCCTAGAAAAGGTTGTCCTGATCGGCAAACAAACTCATGACCGACTCACCCGAGGCAATGCGCGCGATGGTCTCGGCCATCAGCGGCGCCACGGAGAGTTGGCGGATCTTGGTGCAGGCCTGCGCGGCCTGCGAAAGAGGAATGGTGTTGGTCACGACCACCTCGTCCAGGGCCGAGCCCTTGGCGATGCGTTCGATGGCCGGGCCCGAGAAGATCGGGTGCGTGCAATAGGCGTACACGTTCTTGGCGCCACGCTCCTTGAGCACCTCGGCGGCTTTCACCAGCGTGCCTGCGGTGTCGATCATGTCGTCCATGATCACGCAGTTGCGCCCTTCGATGTCGCCGATCACGTGCATCACTTCCGACACGTTGGCCTTCGGACGGCGCTTGTCGATGATGGCCATGTCGCAGTTGAGCTGCTTGGCCAGCGCACGGGCACGCACCACACCGCCCACGTCGGGCGAGACGATCAGCACATCGGGGTAGTTCTTCTGGCGCAGGTCGCCCAGCAAGACGGGCGAGGCGTAGATGTTGTCGACCGGAATGTCGAAGAAGCCCTGGATCTGGTCGGCGTGCAGGTCCATGGTCAGCACGCGGCTCACGCCCACGGTCTGCAGCAGGTTGGCCACGACCTTGGCCGAGATCGGCACGCGCGCCGAACGCGGGCGGCGGTCCTGGCGGGCATAACCGAAGTAGGGAATGACGGCGGAGATGCGTTCGGCCGAAGCGCGCTTGAGCGCGTCGACCATGATGAGCAGCTCCATCAGGTTTTCGTTGGTCGGCGCGCAGGTGGACTGGATCACGAACACATGGCGTGCGCGCACGTTCTGTGTGATCTCGACCGTGACTTCACCGTCAGAAAAACGACCCACATTGGCCGCGCCGAGTTGCGTGCCCAGGTGTTGGGCGATTTCGGAGGCCAGCACCGGATTGGCGTTGCCGGTGAAGATCATGAAATCCGGGGGCTGAACTTGCATGGCGTTCCCAGCGATCTGAACGTTGACCCCGGAGGATCGTCATGAAAAAAGGCCATCCGGGGATGGCCGTTCCAGTACACCTTGTGTGTAAACGGGTGGCAGGGGAAGAAGGATTCGAACCTTCGCATGCTGGAATCAAAATCCAGTGCCTTAACCAACTTGGCGACTCCCCTACGCAGGAGGCCTGTTCGGCTCACGCCCAACAAACCACCACAAAAACGTCGCAGGTTGCGCAACCACTGCCTGGGCTGTGCGTCTCGGATTCTAACCGGTGCACCAGTCGAGCAATGGATGTGCATCCATGTTGCCGCATTCTCGAACCGTCCAGTCGCCAGGGGCGTCTGTCAAGTCCATCGCATGCGGCAATTGCGCAAACACCGCGGTTCCCGAGCCGGTCATGCGCCCTTGCAAACCATGGCTCTGGAGCCACTGAATGCAACGCCCTATATCGGGGCACAGCGCCTGCGCGACGGGTTGAAGGTCGTTGTGTCCGGCCGCCAGAACTTTCTGGAGATCGATCACTGCGTCTTCACACGTATCGTTTGCAGCAAAGCCTCGGATTGTAGCAGTTCTTGAATCGCGTTTTAGCTCCGTCGAGCCAAAGATGCGCTGCGTCGACGCGCCGGTGGGCGGTTTGACCACGACGAAGCGGGCCGCAGGAATGGCCACAGGTGTGAGCTGCTCGCCCACGCCTTCGACCCAGGCATTGCGTCCGCCGATGAAAAACGGCACGTCGGCGCCCAGTTGCAGTCCTATCGAGGCCAATTGAGACCGTGCCAGTCCGAGGCCCCAGAGGCGGTTGAGCGCGATCAGCGTACTGGCGGCGTCCGAGGAGCCGCCGCCCATGCCGGCCTCAGCCGGCAGGCGTTTTTCCAGTCCGATGTGCACGCCATGGCGGCAGCCTGTGGCTTGTTGGAGTGCCCGGGCGGCGCGCACGCACAGGTCCTGCGTGGGCAGATCACCGCCCGTGAGGTCTTCGCGGCTGATGTCGCTGTCTGGGCGCAGTTCGAAATGCAAGTGGTCGCACCAGTCCACCAGCATGAAGATCGATTGCAGCAGGTGGTAGCCGTCGGCTCGGCGCCCGGTGATGTGCAGGAACAGATTGAGTTTGGCTGGGGCGGGTACGTCCAGCAGCCGCTTCAACGGCGGACAGGTCATGGTTGAAACACGACACGCAATTCGGCGGTCGGCAGCGGCCAGGTGCGCCGCGCCGTGATCCGCCCTTCGGTTTGGCGCGAAAGATCGGCCTGCCAACCGGGCACGTCACCGGCTTGGCCGCGCAGCCAGCCGAACAAGGCGGCGACCGGTACTTCCGTGCCACTGAGCTCACGTGTGAGTTCGTCCAGGCTGCCGCGCCGGGTCACGCGGCTGCCCTGCCTCAGCTCGGCGCCTGCGGGCGTCCACACCACCGTGGCCAGGGTGTTGCCCAATGGGGATGTCAACTGGAGTTCGCCCGCTGTGGGCGCGCCGCGCAAGTCAAAGGCGGCCGAGAACGACTGTGGAGAGGCGCTGTCGATCTGCAATGCCAGACGGCCGCTCCACACGTCCTCACCCACCTCGGCGGGGCGCGGGGGCGTGGCGCAGGCCGCGAGCACGGTGGCGCATGCCAGCACGGTCCACCGAGCATGGAGCCGTCGCACGGGCCACCGCATCATGGCCGAACTTGCAGGCGCTTCAGGGTTCCCTGCAGCGTTTCGTTGTCGGCCGACATCAGCAGGCCTTCGCGCCAGATCTTGAGCGCTTGCTCGCGCTGACCCCCGGCCCAAAGCACCTCACCCAGGTGAGCCGCGATTTCGGGGTCTGGGCGCTTCGAATAGGCCGCTTGCAGGATCGACAAGGCGCGCGCGGTGTTGCCCATGCGGAACTCGACCCAGCCCAGGCTGTCCTGGATGTACGCATCGCCGGGTTCGAGTTCAACCGCCTTTTCGATCAGTTGCTTGGCCTCGGGCAGTCGGAGGTTGCGATCGGCCAGGGAGTAGCCGAGCGCGTTGTAGGCGTGGTGGTAGTCGGGTTTGGCCGCGATGAGTTGGCGCAGCAAGCGCTCCATGTCGGCCAGTTTGCCGGCCTTCTCGGCCATCATCGCCTGGTCGTAGAGCAGGTCGGTGTCGTTGGGGAATCGGGCGGATGCTTCGCTGTAGACCTCGTACGACTGCTGCCATTGCTTGAAATCGCGCAACAGCTGCGCTTCGGCCACCAGCTTGAGGCGGGCGTCTTCGGGGCGGCGGTCGGGTTGGTTGCGCAGCAAGGTGCGGGCTTGCGCCATCTGTCCCTGGCGGGCCAGCAGGGAGGCCCGCCGCAACTGGGCGGCCATGATGTCGTCGGCGTTCTCGATGCGGTCCAGCCAAGCATTGGCGGCGGGGAAGTCCTTCTGCTTTTCTGCGATCTGCGCCATCAACAAGTAGGCCTGGGTCAGGCCGCGCGCGCTTCGCTCATCGCTGCTCTTGCGCGCCATTGCCATGTATTTTTCGAGCGAGGCGGATGCGCCTGGCAGATCGTTGTCTTGCGCCTGCAAGGTGCCCAGCAGGAGCCAGGGATCGGCCAGTTCGGACTGGCGCGAGGTCAGTGTCTGGAGTTGCGCACGCGCTTCGCCGTTGCGGTGCTGGTCGATGAGGATGCGGGCATAGGACAGCGCCACTGCGGTGTTTGTATTGGAAGGCACCTTCTGGACGGCTTGCTGTTGGCGCACCACGGCCTCGGCCTCGGGTTGTCCGCGCTCCATCAGCTCCAGCGCCAACAGCGCCGGAAAGGGTGATGCGGGCTCGATGGTGTGGCCCTCGCGCGCCGCCACCAGGGCCTGGGGTAGCCGGTCTTGTTCCAGGTCAAGACGACCGACCGTGGTCCAGGCTGCGGCGGCATGGGCGGGTTGCTTGAGCCAGGGCTCCAAGGCGTTTCGAACCACCGTCGCGGTCAAGGCCTTGTCCGTGATCCGGGCGTAGGTCTGCGGAATGGCGTTGATGATGTCGTTGCGCCCGCCCGCGGGGGCGTTTTGCAGGATTTTCTGCAGGACCGGTCCGCTTTCGCTGACGCGGTTCAGTGCAAGGAGGATCTGCAGAACGAAACGGTTGCCTTCCGAGCTGGCGGGCAGTTCGTCGGCCCAGGCGCGTGCCGCGGTCAGCGCGGCCTCGCCGGAGCGGGCCTGCAAGGCCACATCGACCGCTCGCCGGTAGAGCTCGGGATTCTTCTCTTTGCGTGCCGCATCCAGAATGAGCGAGTAGCCGGTACCCGGCTCGCCCGCACTGACGTTGAGCTCGCCCAGCAAAAGCTGGTAGAGGAGGGGGGCGTTCAGGTCTGAGTTGACGAAGGCTGGTTCTGCGGCGGGCTTGGTGTCGGCCGCCGTGGCGGTGGGCTGCGCGGCCGCTCCGAACGCCAGGCTCATCAAGACCAAGGCTGCGGTTCGGTGCAATGTATTGGAGGGTAGGGACATAGTGTTTCCACTATATCCCCCCCTGAGAACCGTACGTGCGCCTTTCAACGCATACGGCTCATGCACGACCTCTAACTCCGCAGGATCACAGGACTGCATTGGTCCTTACCTGTTTCTGTCAGATTAAAGTCCCCGTGCTGGGACCGGCTTGGTGACCTCCAAACCTAGGGCGTGGATACGCCGGTGACACCATGGGTGTAGCAACACACGATTCTGCAGACTGTCCGTGCCACCCCACCGTACTGGGACGATGTGGTGGTTGTCGAGCCCGCTATCGTCGTGGTCCATCTCTGTTCCACAGTGCGCACATTTGCCGTTCTGGTTCATCCACAGTTCCAGCCTCTGTCCACTCCAGATGGCTTGCACCATTCTGTCGCGTTTGAGGCGTTCTCCATAGGCTTCCCATGCAGGATCAAAGGGGTTGTATTCCCCCTTGACCTTCTTGTGGCGGACAATTTTCGTGTCCGCCAGCGTGTACAGCCGCAGCCGCATCTCCTCTTTCCATCGGTTGAGCACTGTGGCTTCAAACTCCCAGCGGCCCGAGTCGTGATTCCAGTAGTGCCGGAATACTTTGCCTCGGGTCCATCGTGGGTGTCGGCGCATCCCCCATCGCCACAACCGCCAGACAATCAGGTGGTTGAGCTTGGTGAACGTCGCCTTAGCCACTACGCCTTGATGGTATCGAGTCCAACCCCGCAGGATTGGGTTCAGCTTCGCGATCAATACCGCCTTCTTTTTCGAGAGATGTCTTGCGATGACTTCCCTGACCTTGCCATAGAACGCTTTCACGTTCTTCTGACTTGGCTTGATGAGCAGTTTTTCCGAGTATTTCCGGAAATTCCACCCTAGGAAATCAAACCCTTCGTCGATATGCACGATGCGCGTCTTCCCTGCGTGCAGTTGCAATCCTCGCTCGCGCAAGAATGCTTCCACCCACGGTCTGACCACGGTTTCAAGCACCTCTTTCGAGTCGCCCGTCACCACGAAGTCATCGGCATACCGCACCAGATGCACCTTGGCTTTCTTGACTCTGACGGTTCCCATTTGGTCGTGTAAGAACCGCGTGAGACCCGCTTCAAGTCCGTCCAGCGTCAGGTTCGCCAGCAGCGGCGAGATGATCCCCCCTTGGGGCGTCCCCGCTTCCGTTTTCTGAAGCTGCTGTTTGTCCACCACTCCGCAACGCAACCACTGCCCCAGCACCCGTTTGTTCATACGAACATTGGCGAGCAGCCAGTCGTGGTTGATGTTGTCGAAGAACCCCGTGATGTCCGCATCCAGCACCCAACGCGCCGAGGCTTGCTTGGCAAGGGACACGAACAACTGTTGCCGTGCATCGTGCGTCGACCGACCCTTTCTGAACCCATACGAGTTCGGGTCGGCGTGGCATTCCGCGGCCGGCTCCAGCGCCAGCAGGAACAAGGCCTGCATGGCTCGGTCGTGCATGGTCGGGATGCCCAGGGGGCGCTCCCTTCCATCCGCCTTAGGGATCCAGGTCCGCCTAAGCGGTTTGGCCCGGTACCCGACGAGATTCAATCGACTGATTGCGTTCCACTTCTTCTGCGGCGTATCCCAAAGTTCGCGGTCCACGCCACTGGTCCGCTTCCCTTGGTTCTCGGTCACTTTCCTGACGGCCAATGCCTTGGCCTGCCAGGATCGGATCAGGCTTCGTTGGAGTCGTTTGACTCTGCGGAAGTCCTTCTCCAGTTCTGCCTGCGCGATTCTCGATTGCGCTTTCCCTACGAAGTATTGGACGGCCTTCCAGTCAATGGAGTGCCATTCGCTCACCTCGTCCGGAGACGCAGCATCGAAATCGCTTTCGGTGTAATCCATACCTTCTCCGGTTCGGTTAGGACCCGGTTGAAGGCACCTTCCCCGGAGGGACGATGCCCTCCGGGTCGGTTGTTGAAAGACGCGCACGGCTCGCGCGGTCTCAGATGCCTATGACAAGTCAGCGGGCTTTCACCCCGGGGCAAATCTTGAACCCCTATGCCACCCATTACAGGCGGCCGTTCGCTTTTTGTCACGTCCTCTGCCCGCTGCACCATGGCCCGCACTTGCGTTTGGGTTGCCACGGCCCGGATGGGCTGTGGCGGTGCATCGGGTTTACCTCGTTTCCCAAGGTGCCCAGTCGGTCGGCAGACCGACAGATGGGGTTAGGGACTCACTATCCGCCGGATACTCATCGGGGAACGAGCCTCCGTCGATGATCTTCGGCTCCCGAGCATCATGCCTTTTGGCCACAGCTCCCACCCGCGAGCGGGTGGAGACAAGCGTTAGCTGTTTCATGATTACGGCGGTTCAAGCGTGAGTTGACATTACGCTTCCCATACCCTATTCCTCGTCATCCTCCTTCTGGCTTGCTTCGAAGGTTGGACCATGCTCGCGCATGGCCTGTGAGCCTTGCGGCTCAGGATGTTTATCCACAGCTTCACACTCCCGGATTACTCCAGACGCATGTGCGGACGAGGACACGTCGTTCCAGACGTGGTTCTGGTTGAGAACAAGACACCTTGAGAGGTGTCGCTCAATCGATATCCCGCTCCTTGGTCAATTGCAACGATTTGTAAAACGCGCGCAATTTAACCTCCGAGCGGAGATTTGTGTCTCTTTTCAGCTACGAATCAGGTCCCGGAGGAGCCCAATCGAACGTTCGGATGCCCTTGTGGGGGTCCGTCTGTTGCAGCCGAGAGAGGGCCTTTCGGCTGCACAAATTCGCCCCATTTCAGGGGGCGTTTCCCGCCTTCTCCATAGAGGAAACGGGCTATCGTTTTATGTCGTCGTGTAGACGACTATGAAGCGACTTCGAGTCGCACCATCGGCTCATGATAATGGGAAGGACACAGGGGCGTCCGGGTGTGATCGTGAGATCGCGCGGGCGTTCCGGCCATCTTCAGAAAGAAGCCCATACATGCCCGAATTGCCCGAAGTGGAAGTCACGCGGCGCAGCTTTGCCGATCGCATCTCTGGCGCGCAGGTGCAGGCCGTCTTCATGGGCAAACCCCTGCGTTGGCCGTTGGGTTGCGCCCCGGCCCTGTTGATGGGTAAGCGGGTGTGTTCGGTTGCGCGCCGCGGCAAGTACCTGCTGGTGCATTTTGACGAAGGGCTGTTGCTGTTGCACCTGGGCATGTCGGGCAGTCTGCAGTTTGCGCTGGAACTGCCGCCGCGCGGTGTACACGACCACTTTGAGCTCTCCACCAGCCAGGGGATGCTGCGTCTGCACGATCCCCGGCGCTTCGGCGCAGTGGTGTACGCGGCGTCGCCGGACGACGCGCGCGCACTCAAGTTGCTGAGCGGGCTGGGGGTGGAGCCGCTGGAAGCGGGTTTCGACCCATTGGACTTTCACCGCGCACTGAAGTTGAGGCGCGCGGCCGTCAAGCAGGTGTTGTTGATGGGGGACGTGGTGGTAGGCGTGGGCAACATCTACGCGTCCGAAGCCTTGTTCATGGCAGGCATCCACCCCGCGCTGCGCGCGGATCGCCTGAGCAAGCCCCGGGCGGCGCGGCTGCACCAGGCCATCGTGTCGGTGCTGCAACGCGCCGTGGCCCTGGGCGGCAGCACGTTGCGCGACTTCTCAAGCGCCGAAGGGCAGAGCGGGTACTTTCAGCTCGATGCCATGGTTTATGGCCGCGAAGGCCTGCCTTGCCGGGCCTGCGGGACGCCTGTTCGTGCGATGCGGCAAGGGCAACGGTCCACCTTCTTCTGTCCGGTGTGCCAAAAGAAATGACGCGGCGCGATCGCACCCGACGGGCCGGCTGTCGGGCTCCGGCACCGGTGGGTCTGCGTGCCGTTGCCGATGCTATATTGGTCCATTCTCGAAAAATCAGCCCATGAGTTTCAATCAGGAATTTGATCAGCACGGTGCGTGGCGCAAGCAGTTTGCCTTGCGTCTGAAGCTGTTGTCCGAGTGGCTGACCGATCACGACCTGATGGAACCCGGCATTCGCGAGCGGCTGGACCAGCTTCACGCCCAGGTCAAGAACGACAAGATCACGGTGGCCTTCGTGGCCGAGTTCTCCCGTGGCAAGTCCGAACTGATCAACGCCGTGTTTTTTGCGGGTTATGGCCGGCGCATCATGCCGGCCAGTGCGGGCCGCACCACCATGTGCCCGACCGAACTGGCGTACGACCCCGATGTGCCGCCTTGCCTGCGTCTCTTGCCCATCGAAACGCGCCTGCAGCCGCAGTCGCTGCAGGACTGGCGCAATGCACCCGACAAATGGGAGCGCGTGGATCTGGACGTGAACGACCCCAAGCAGCTGGCGCGCATGATCCACAAGGTGGCCGAAGTGCGCCGGGTCTCTCGCGATGAGGCTGCTGCGCTGGGCTTCTGGCACGACGAGGCCCACGACGACAATCCCTTGCCCGGCCCTGACGGCTTGATCGAGGTGCCGAAGTGGCGCCACGCGCTCGTCAACATGGCGCACCCTTTGCTCAAACAGGGCTTGGTGATCCTTGACACGCCGGGCCTCAACGCCATTGGAGCCGAGCCCGAGTTGACGGTGAGCTTGCTGCCGCAAGCCCATGCGGTTGTGTTCATCCTGGCGGCGGACACCGGCGTGACCAAGTCCGACCTGACGATCTGGCGGCAGCATCTCTCCGTGCTGGGCGAAGGGCGCGAGTCGCGCCTGGTCGTGCTCAACAAGATCGACACGATGTGGGACGCGCTGAGTTCACCCGAACAGGTGGAGGCGCAGATCGCGTCGCAACGCGCCGACTCGGCCGAGATTCTTGGCGTGTCGCCGCGCCAGGTGCTGGCGGTGTCGGCGCAAAAGGGCTTGCTGGCCAAGGTGCATCGCGACAAGAAATTGCTCGAAGCGAGCAAGCTGCTGGAACTGGAAACCGCCTTGGGCGAGGACCTCCTGGGGCAGCGCCGCAAGATCCTGGGCGCCGTGGTGGCCAGCGGCATCCAGGCCTTGCGGGCGGAAACCGGCCGACAGGTTCATACACGCGCGCGCGACCTGGTGGAGCAGATCCAGGAGTTGGAAGGGCTGCGCGGCAAGAACGCCGGTGTGATCAAGCAGATGCGCTTGCGCATCGAGCAGGAACAGGCCGAATTCGATGCCAGCGGTGCCAAGATCCAGGCCGTGCGCTCGGTGCATCTTCGCCTGCTCAAGGATCTGTTTGCCATGCTCAGTGCGTCGCACCTCAAGGCCGAGGTGGGCGCGCTGGGCAAGCTGTTGAAGCAACCCGGCATCAAGCTGGGCGTGCGCCGTGCCTACAACCAGACGTTCGAGCGTTTGCGCAGCGACCTCGCCAAGGCCGATCGCATGGCCGGCGACATCCAGTCCATGCTCGAAGGCAGTTTCAAGAACCTGAACGCGGAGTACGGCTTCTCATTGCAGGCGCCCGCATCGCCCAAGCTGGCGCAATACGCCCGGGACCTGGATCTGATCGAAAAGAGCCACCTTCAGTACCTCAGCCTGGGCAACGCCTTGCGCCTGGCCCAGCCCGAGTTCGCCGAGCGTCTGGCGCGTGCGCTCATGAGCCGCCTGCGTGTCGTCTACGACACCGCCGTGAACGAAGTGGAACTCTGGAACAAGTCGGCCGCCGCACAACTGGATGCGCAGTTGCGCGAACGCCGGCGCAATTTTGGCCGGCGCATCGAGGCGGTGTCGCGGATTCAGCAGGCCGCCGGTGGCCTTGACGAGCGCATCCACGAATTGCAGGCGCAGCAGGATCAGCTCAATCTGTTGGATGCCAAACTCGGTGAACTGACAGACCACCTGCTGCAGTCTTCTTCCGAAGAGGACCAAGCCGACGAAGCCCTGGTGGCATGACGCGCGCCGCTGTGAAAGCGTGCGCGCTTGACGTGGCGCAGCCGAACCCATTCGCGCTCCTGCTCATTCGGTGGCAACGCCACGCGGGGCGCAGCGGCTTGCCTTGGCAGAACACCCGCGACCCCTACCTGGTGTGGTTGTCCGAGGTCATGTTGCAGCAGACCCAGGTCAGCTCGGTGCTGTCGTACTACCCTCGGTTCCTCGCGCGCTGCCCAGATGTACAGGCCCTGGCCCGCGCCTCGTCCGACGAGGTGATGGCGCTCTGGAGTGGCCTGGGCTACTACAGCCGCGCGCGCAACCTGCACCGTTGCGCGCAGGTCGTTGTGGACGAGCACGGCGGTGTCTTTCCGCGCACCGCCGAAGCCTTGCAGACCTTGCCGGGCATCGGGGCATCGACCGCCGCGGCGATCGCAGCCTTTTGCTACGGCGAGCGCATTTCGATTCTGGATGGCAACGTGCGGCGCGTGTTGTCGCGTCTGCTGGCGTTCGAGGGCGATCTTGCCCAGCAGGGCCCGCAGCGCGAACTCTGGGCGTTGGCGCAGGAACTGCTGCCGCAGGCGCCTGAACCCGATGACATGACCGCGTACACCCAGGGCTTGATGGACTTGGGCGCAACCGTTTGCCTGCGCTCCAAGCCCCTATGCGACCGTTGTCCGGTTCAACCCCTCTGCCAGGCGCACGCGATCGGGCAGACGCAACGTTTCCCGGTCAAGTCACGGCGCCTGGTGCGCCGTTTCGAGAACTGGTGGCTTTTGCTGGGGCGCGATGCGAGTGCACAGGCGCCGCGCTTCTGGCTTGAGCGCCGGCCTTCCAGCGGCATCTGGGCGGGGTTGTACTGCCCGCCGGTGTACGCGGATGAAGCGGCTCTGCGGGCCGCGGTGCCCGCGGCCATGCAGGATCGGCTGGAGACCCTCGACGCCGTGGCGCACAGCCTCACGCACCGCGAGTTGCGTTTGCACCCCTTGTTGTTGGACGTCTCCCCCGAGCGGGCGCAACACCTGCCGCCAGGACAGTGGGTGGGGGCTGCTGATCTGGAGGCCCGTGGTCTGCCGGCGCCCGTCAAGTTGCTGCTGCAGGCGCTGAGCAAAACCGTCTGAGGGTCGGCAAGACCGGCTTCGCGCTGCCCGGCCGTTCGCTTATGCGTGTATCCGGCTGTCCGGGCCGGGCCACTGGTCGCTTTCGCGGTGCCGCACGCGCGTGAACCACTCGGTGGCGAACGCATAGGACAGTTGCTCGACCAGGTACACCGAGCGGTGTTGCCCGCCGGTGCAGCCGATGGCCACCGTGACGTAGCTGCGGTGGTCGCGCAGCATGTGCGGCAGCCACTGGCGCAGGAACGCGGTGATCTGCTGTTCCATCTGCTGCACGTCGGGCTGCGCCGCGAGGAACTTGGCCACCGGCCCGTCCAGGCCGGTGAGGGGTCTCAGCTCGGGCTCGTAGTGCGGGTTGGGCAGCATGCGCACGTCGAACACGTAGTCCGCGTCCATGGGAATGCCGCGCTTGAACGCGAAGGACTCGAACACCAGCGTCAACGGTGATGGTCCGGCACCGATCAATTCCTTGACCTGGCTGCGCAGGCGGGTGGGTCGGATCAGGCTGGTGTCGAGCACCAGGGCCTGCTCGCGCAACTCGCCCAGCAGTTCGCGTTCGTGTTCGATGGCTTCCGTGAGCGCTCGGTGCTGATCCCGCTCCTGTTTGAGCGAAAGCGGGTGCAGGCGGCGCGTTTCGGAAAAGCGGCGCACCAGCGTGTCGGTGGTGGCGTCGAGAAACACGGTTGTGAGCTGCACGGTGCCTCTGGTGTGCGCCTTGAGCTTTTCCAGACGGCGAGGCAGGCCTGGCAGTGACGCCGCGCTGCGCACGTCCATGGCGATCGCAATCTTGGGCGTGCCATTGGTGCGCTGCAGATCGACGAAAGATTCCAGCAACTCGGGCGGCAGGTTGTCGACGCAGTAGAAGCCGACGTCCTCGAGGGCCGTCAGCGCGACCGACTTGCCCGAGCCGGACATGCCGGTGATCAGGACGAGTTGCGTGGAGTAGGGCGTGGTCGTGTTCATGCGCGAATCGCTCAGGCCGCCAGCATTTCGCGGGCATGGGCCAGCGAAATCTCGGACTGCTCGCCGCCACCGAGCATGCGCGCGAGTTCGCGCACGCGCGCGTCTTCGGCAATCGGCGACACCGTGCTCTGCGTCTGCCGGCCATTGGCCTGCTTGCTGACCAGCAGATGGTGGTCGGCACAGGCGGCCACCTGGGGCAGGTGGGTCACGGCCAGCACCTGGCGGTCCCGTCCGAGCTGGCGCAGCAGTTGGCCCACCGTGTGGGCGACGGCGCCACCGATGCCCGAGTCGACCTCGTCGAAGATCAGCGTGGGGGCCTGGCCCAGGCGGCTGGTGACGACCGAAATGGCCAGTGCGATGCGCGAGAGCTCTCCGCCCGAAGCGACTTTGCCCACCGGCTTGGGTGTGGCGCCGGCGTGCCCCGCCACGCGGAACTCCACCTGCTCCGCGCCGTGGGCCTGCGGTTCTTCCAGTGCCACCAGCGCGACTTCGAACACGCCGCCTTGCATGCCCAGTGTCTGCATGGTGGCGGTGACGGCCTTGGAGAGTTTCGGGGCGGCCTTCTGGCGTTCCTTCGTGATCACCACCAGCGCGGCGGTGAAGGCTTTGCGGTCGGCGCGTTCGGCTTTTTGCAAGCTGTCCAGATCCAGGGCCTGGTCCACTTGGGCGAGTTCGGCCTTCCATTGCGCGTGCACCTCGGCCAGTTCTTCGGGGGCGCGGCGGTAGCGCCGCGCCAGCGACATCCACAGAGAGAGCCGCTGGTCCAGCGCTTCGAGGCTGGCGGGGTCCTGTTCGGTGTGGCGGGCGTACTGGTGCAGGGCGTGCACGGTGTCCTGTACCTGTGCCAGCGCGGCGTCGAGCGCCTCGATGGTGCTGGCAAACTGCGGCTCGATGTGCGCCTGCGCCTGCAAGGCACTGAGCGCGCGGTGGATCAGCGCGGCCGCATTCGCTTCGTCATCGTCCAGCGCGTTGGCCGCGGTCTGCGCGGCATCGAGCAAGGCTTGTGCGTGCGCCAGGCGGCCGTGCTGCGCATTGAGCTCTGCCCACTCCCCGGCCTGGGGCGCCAGTTTGTCGAGCTCGGCGATCTGCCAGGACAGACGCTCGCTTTCCTGCTGCAGCGTGTTCTGCTTTTCGGTGGCGGCATCGAGCGCCTTGCGCCGCTGCCGCCATTGCGCCCAGGCCTTGGCGGCGGGCTCGGTGTCGATGCCGGCGTAGGCGTCGAGCAGGTCGCGCACCGCGTCGGCGCGCGTGAGGCTCTGCCAGGCGTGTTGCCCGTGGATGTCGACCAGGCCATCGGCCAGGGTCTTGAGCTGGGCGATGGTGGCCGCGCTGCCGTTGATCCAGGCGCGGCTGCGCCCGTCGGTGTCGACCGTGCGGCGCAGCAGCAGGCTGTCGTCGGCCGAGAAGCCCTGTTCTTCCAGCCACGGCATGAGCGAGGCGGGTACGTCGAATTCGGCTGCGATGTCGCAGCGGGCCGTGCCTTCGCGCACCACGCCGCTGTCGGCGCGCGCGCCCAGCGCGAGTTGCAGGGCGTCGATCAGGATGGATTTGCCGGCGCCCGTCTCACCGGTCAACACACCGAAACCGGGGTCGAGTTCGAGGTCCAGCGACTCGACGATGACGAAGTCGCGCAGAACGATGCGTCGGAGGCTCATGGCAATGGGCGGTGCGGCAGGTGATGAAGGAGGCGGCCGTATTGTGCCCGGCCTTTCACCCGCCCTCGTTCCAGTGGAGCTTCTTGCGCAAGGTGTCGAAGTAACTCCAGCCCACGGGATGCAACAGGCGCAGCGCGTGCTCGGAGCGGCGCACCACGATGCGGTCGCCGTGCAGCAGGCTGGTGAGCGACTGCATGTCGAAATTGGCGCTCGCGTCGCGGCCGGAAACAATTTCCAGAGCGATCTCGCTGTGGGAAGGAATCACGACGGGACGGTTGGACAGCGTGTGCGGCGCGATCGGCACCATCACGAAACCGTCGATGCCGGGGTGCAGCAACGGGCCGCCAGCCGAGAGTGCATAGGCGGTGGAGCCGGTGGGCGACGCGATGATCAGGCCATCGGCGCGCTGGTTGGCCACGAAATGGCCGTCGACCTCCACCCGCAGCTCGATCATGCTGGCCACGCCGCCGCGGTTGACCACCACGTCGTTGAGCGCGGTGGCCTCGAAGACGCAGTGCCCGTCGCGCCAGACCGTGCCCGCCATCAGCGTGCGGGCGTCTTCGGTGAATTCACCGCGCAGCATGGGGCGCAGCGTTTCGCGGTAACAGTCGAAGGGAATGTCGGTGATGAAGCCCAGGCGCCCCTGGTTGATGCCCACCAGCGGCACGCCATAGCGCGCCAACTGACGGCCGATGCCCAGCATCGTGCCGTCGCCGCCGACCACCAGCGCCAGATCGCAGGTCTTGCCGATCGCGGGCACCGCCAGCGCGGGGTATTGGCTCAGGCCGGTGTTGGCGGCGGTTTCCTGTTCCAGCGACACGTCGCAACCTTCGTCGTGCAGGAAGTGCGCGATCTCGTCGACCGCGTTGCGGGAACCGGGTGCGTGGTACTTGCCCACGATGACGACATGCGCAAAACGCAGTGGCCGGATCGAACGGGAGGGTGCGGACCTGGCGTCCGTGGTCAGGGTCATGCGGCGCATTACAGCACAGCTTCTTTGTGGCGGAATGGCGCAAAACCCGCGTCGGCTGCGCTGCGCGCAGGCCCATCCCTCCTTAGAATGAAGCCATGTTGGATGACCGCGCCAAGTTGCTGCTGAAAGCGCTCGTCGAGCGATACATCGCCGACGGGCAGCCCGTGGGTTCGCGCACGCTGGCCAAGGCCGGTGGCATGGACCTGTCGCCGGCCACGATCCGCAACGTCATGAGCGACCTGGAGGAGCTCGGACTGATTGCCAGTCCGCACACCTCGGCCGGCCGCATTCCGACCGCGCGCGGCTATCGCCTGTTCGTCGACACCATGCTGACGGTGCGGCGTGAGAACCTCACCGGTGTGAACGAGATGGGCGGGCCGGTCATCGATGCGGGCCAGCCGCACCGGGTGATCAGCAACGCGGCGCAGATGTTGTCGAACCTCTCGCAGTTCGTGGGCGTGGTCACGGCGCCGCGGCGCGCCTCGGTGTTTCGCCATATCGAGTTCCTGAGCCTGTCCGAGCGGCGCGTGCTGGTCATCATCGTTTCGCCCGACGGCACGGTGCAGAACCGCATCATCCACACCCAGGTCAATTTCACCCAGCCGCAGTTGCTGGAGGCGGCCAACTTCCTCAATGCGCACTACCCCGGGCTCACCATGGAAGCGGTGCGCGAGCGTCTGAAAACCGAAGTGGACCGGTTGCGCGGCGAGATCGCCGATCTCATGAAGGCCGCGGTGGACATTGGCGCCGAGGGGGGCGAAGAGCAGGACGCGGTGGTGGTCTCGGGCGAGCGCAACCTGCTGTCGGTGAGCGAGTTCTCCAGCGACATGGGCAACCTGCGCCGCCTGTTCGACCTGTTCGAGCAGAAGACCCAGCTGATCCGCCTGCTCGACGTGTCGGCGCAGGCCGATGGGGTGCGCATCTACATCGGCGGCGAGAGCCAGGTCGTGCCGTACGAAGAACTCTCGGTGGTCACCGCGCCCTACGAGGTGGACGGCCAAGTGGTGGGCACGCTGGGGGTGATCGGCCCGCAGCGCATGTCGTACGAGCGCATGATCCAGATCGTCGACGTCACCTCCAAGCTGGTGGGGAATGCGTTGAGCCACCACAAGTAGGGGTGTCTGGTAGGCCGTGTTGGACTTGAACCAACGACCAAAGGATTATGAGTCCTCTGCTCTAACCAACTGAGCTAACGGCCCGAAGCGCGGAATTGTAGACGGCTTGCTTCTGCCTCCAGCACGGCCTCAAGTGCGCCGGTCGACTGCGCTGTGCACCAGCATGCCGACGACCATCGCGGCGACGAACACCAGTGTATTGGTTTCGCCCGCCGCCCCAGCCACCAGTGCCGGCCCCGGGCAGAAGCCCGCCAGGCCCCAGCCCACACGAAAGACCAGGCCGCCCACCACCAGCCTCCGGTCGATCTGCTGCGCCTTGGGCAGGTAAAGCATGCCCCCCGGCAGGTAGGTGGTGCGTTGAGTCTCCAGGGGAGGCTGGAGCATACGGCGGATGCCTGCGGGCGTTGGCCCTACTTGCGCTCGGCAATGCGCCTTGGCCCCCGATGTCCGAGTTGGAAGGCTTGCAACTGGGACTTGGCGATATGGCCGTCGAACAAGGGCGTGAGGTCGGTGACCGCTTGCAGGGCACTGTTCTCGTCGCGCTGCAGGCACAGCGCCTGGGCCAGATCGGCACGCAGGAACCACAGTGCTTCAATGCTCGGCGCGAAGCGGATGCGGTGTTCCAGTTGGGGGTTCAGCTCTGCGCCACGCACGCCCAGCACGCGCAACATCGACTTCTGGATCAGCAGCATCGCCTGCGGATCGGGCGCGCTGGCCGGCGTCTCCGCATTCGGCGAAATGATCGACGTCAAGGTGCTGAAAAAGGTTCTGACTCTTTGCATGCTTTGGGATGCCTTGCGGATCGTGCCGAATGTGCTGGGAGAGTCTTTTGAGATGCAGATTTATACCCTATGCGATAGCACTTGCGCTCGCGGAAAGCCGTGCGGCGTCAACAGGGCTTCGCTCCTGAAAATGCTGCAGTGCAAGGTATTTGGGCCTGAATTGGCGGTGCAGGCGTTCGTGCCGCCTGGTTTCACGCCGTTTTCGCCAGGGCCTTGGCCATGGTCTTGCCGAGTTCCACGCCCCATTGGTCGTAGGCGTTGATGCGCCAGATGGCCGCTTGCGTGAACACCTTGTGTTCGTACAGCGCGATCAACGCGCCCAGGCGCGCGGGGTCCAGCCGATCCAGCCACAGGATGTGGCTGGGAATGTTGCCCTCGAAACTGCGGTGTGGTGCCAGGGTCCGGGCTTCGGCGGCGCTCAGGCCTTCCTTTTGCAACATCGCCTGCGTGTCGGCCTGCGAACGGCCTCGGGCCATGGCTTCGGCCTGGGCGCGCAAGTTGAGGTTCACCACCTCGTGGTGCGTGGCGGCCATGGGCAAGGGGGTGTCTTCGTTCTCCACCCCGATGAAATCCACCGGCACCGTGTGCATGCCTTGGTGGATGAGCTGGAAATAGGCGTGTTGCCCGTCGATGCCCAGGCCGCCCCAGACGATCGGTCCGGTCGCCACGGCGGCGGGGGTGCCGTCGGTGTGGGTGCGCTTGCCGTTGGACTCCATGTCCATCTGTTGCACGAACGGCGTGAAGCGCGCCAGGCGCGAGGCATACGGCACGATGAGGTGCGTCGGCAATCTGAGGAAGTTGCGGTTCCAGATGCCGTGCAGCGCCATCTGCACGGGCAGGTTCTGCGCCAGCGGTGTGTGGCAGAAGTGCTCGTCCATCGCGCGCGCGCCCGCCAGGAACAGGCGGAAATGCTCGGCACCGATGGCGATGGCCAGCGGCAGGCCCAGCGCCGACCAGACCGAGTAGCGCCCGCCCACCCAGTCCCAGAAGAGGAACGTGCGCTCGCTGGGGTAGCCGAGCCGGGCCGCCTGCTGGGGAGAGGCGGTGATGGCCACCAGGTGCTGCGCCAGCGCATCGGCCGGGCAGCCGTTGTCGGTCAGCCAGCGTTGCGCGCTGGCGGCGTTGGTGAGCGTTTCCTGCGTGGTGAAAGTCTTGCTGGAGACGATCAGCAAGGTGCGTTTGGCGTCCAGCGTGCGCAGCACACTCCACAGCGCCCAGGCATCGGGGTTGGAGACGTAGTGCACGCGAACGCCGGGGTGGGCCAGATGGGCCAGGGCGTCGGCCGCCATGCGCGGGCCGAGGTCGGAGCCGCCGATGCCGATGTTCACCACGTCGGTGATGGCGTCGCCCGCATGGCCGCGCACCGTGCCCGCGCGCAAGGCTTCGGCGAAGTCGCAGATGCGGGCGAGTTCGCGTTGCACCTCGGCCTGTACCGCTGGACCCCAGGGGCCCGTGTGCATGGGGTCGGCGCGCAGTGCCACATGCAGCACGGGCCGGTCTTCGGTGAGGTTGATGTGTTCGCCCTTGAACATGGCGTCGCGCTGCGGGGCGACAGCGGCCTGTTCGGCCAGGTCCAGCAAGGCCTGCTGGATGGCGGGCGAGACGCGCTGGCGGCTGGCGTCGAGCTCGATGCCGGCGGCCGTGAGGGTCATGTGACTGGAACGGCCAGCGTCGGCGGCCAGCATGTCGCGCAGGTGGGTTTGGGGTGCTGCGGCCAGCGCCTGCAGTTGGGCCCAGGCGGGCAAGGAAGTCGGTGGGGTCATGTCTTGGGGTGTTCGGTCCGGGTTGGCCAGAGGTTAGACGCCAGCGGCCAGCGTGCTGGCCTCGCGCGCGAGGCGGGCCACGCGCTTCCAGTCACCATCTTGCAGCGCATCGGCCGGGGTGAGCCAGGAGCCGCCGGCCATGGCCACGTTGGGTTCGGCGAGCAGGTCGCGCAGGTTGAGCATGCTCACGCCGCCGGTGGGGCAGAAGCGCACGTCGGGCAAGGGCGCGCCCAAGGCTTTCAGCATGCTGATGCCGCCAGCCTGTGCGGAGGGGAAGAGCTTCATCAGGGTGAAGCCATGGTCGCGGGCGCGCATCACTTCGCTGGCCGTCATCACGCCCGGGATGAAGGGCAGCCGCGCCGCGCGCACGGCATCCACCAGGGCGTCGGTGCAGCCCGGCGAGAGCGCGAAGGTCGCGCCCGCATCGACCACCTGCGCTACCTCGGCGGCGCGGGTGACGGTGCCCGCGCCCAGGTGCATCTGCGGCACGGCGCGCGCGACCGCTTCGATGGCGCGCAGCGCCACGCCCGAGCGCAAGGTGATTTCCATCGCGTCGATGCCGCCTTCGAGCAGCGCATGCGCCAGGGGAATGGCCTGGGCCTCGTCGCTCAGGACGATGACCGGCAGGACACGGGTCTTGAAGCGGGGAGGGGTGAAGCAGGAGGTGGTGGTCATGAAAGGTCCATCGTCAAAGCGTTCCCAGCAACGGCGATGCGCCCAGCTCCGCCGCGCTGGCCTGTTGGCGGAACAGGCCGAACAACTCGCGCCCGCAGCCGTGCGCGTTGGCGCTGAGGTCGGGGTGGCGCAGTTTGCGCCGCGCCAGCGTGCGCGCATCCACTTCCAGTTCGAGCACGCCGCGTTCGCAATCGAGCGTGATCCAGTCACCGTCGCGCACGCGCGCGATCGGGCCGTCGGACAAGGCTTCGGGTGTGAGATGGATGGCGGCCGGCACCTTGCCCGAAGCGCCGGACATGCGCCCGTCGGTGACCAGGGCCACCTTGAAGCCCTTGTCCTGCAGCACGGCCAGCGGAGGGGTGAGCTTGTGCAACTCGGGCATGCCGTTGGCGCGCGGTCCCTGGTAGCGCACCACGGCCACCAGGTCGCGCTCGAGCTTGCCTTCGTTGAACAGCGTGAGCAGGTCCTGCTGGTCCTGTACCACCACGGCCTGGGCCCGCACCACGCGGTGCTCCGGTTGCACGGCCGAGACCTTGACCACGCTGCGCCCCAGGTTGCCTTGCAGCAGGCGCAGGCCGCCGTCGGCGCTGAAGGGTGCGCTCACTGGGCGCAGCACCGCGAGATCGCCGCTCTGTTCGGGGGCCGGACGCCAGGCGAGCTGGCCGTTGTCGAGCCAGGCCTCGCGCGTGTAGGCCTCCAAGCCGTGGCCCATGACGGTGTTCACATCGGGGTGCAGCAGGCCGGCGCCCAGCAGCTCCTTCATGAGAAAGCCCATGCCGCCAGCGGCGTGGAAGTGGTTCACGTCGGCGCTGCCGTTGGGGTAGACGCGCGCCAGCAGCGGCACCGCGTGCGAAAGTTCGGCAAGGTCGTCCCAGTCGATCAGCACGCCGGCCGCGCGCGACATGGCCACCAGGTGCAGGGTGTGGTTGGTCGAGCCGCCGGTGGCTAGCAGGCCGACGATGGCGTTGACCAGGCTCTTCTCGGTCACGATGTCGGCCAGGCACAGCGCGGGCTCGCCGGTGCGCCCGGTGTTGGCCACCGCGCGCTTGACCGCGCCGCGCGTGAAGGCCTCGCGCAAGGGCGTGCCGGGGTTCACGAAGGAAGCGCCGGGCAGGTGCAGGCCCATGATCTCCATCAGCATCTGGTTGCTGTTGGCCGTGCCGTAGAAGGTGCAGGTGCCGGGGCTGTGGTAGGCCTGGGCTTCGGATTCGAGCAGCGCCTCGCGCCCGACCAGGCCTTGCGCGTACTGCTGGCGCACCTTGGCCTTGGCGTCGTTCGACAGGCCCGAGGTCATGGGGCCGGCGGGCACGAACACCGCGCTCAAGTGGCCGAATTGCAGCGCGCCCATGAAGAGGCCGGGCACGATCTTGTCGCAAATGCCGAGGTACAGCGCCGCGTCGAACACGTTGTGCGAGAGCGCCACGGCGGTGGCCAGCGCGATCACGTCGCGCGAGAACAGCGAGAGCTCCATGCCGGCCGCACCTTGGGTGATGCCGTCGCACATGGCGGGAACACCGCCGGCCACCTGCACGGTGGCGCCCAGCGCGTGCGCGTGTTCGCGGATCTTCTGCGGGTAGGTCTCGTAGGGCTGGTGCGCCGAGAGCATGTCGTTGTAGGCGGTGACCAGCCCCAAGTGCGGCGCGCGCTCGGCGTGGATCTTGAGCTTGTCGGCCATCGGCAGCGCGGCCGTGGTGTGGGCCATGTTGGCGCAGCCCATGCCGGTGCGTTGCGTGCCGTTCTTGCGCTGTGCGGCCATCGCGGCGAGGTAGGTGGCGCGGGTGTCGGCGCTGCGTTCGGTGATGCGCCGCGTGACGCGGTCCAGCACGGGGTGGAGAGGAGCGGTCGTGGTCATGTCGTGGGTTCTTTTCTTCAAGCCAGCCAGATGCTGACCGGCGTGGAATATTGGTTCAGCACCAGCGAGACCGGCAGGCTTTCGTCTGCGGCCAGGCGGGCCTGCTGGTACACGGCCAGCTTGGTCGCGCCGGTGATCGAGAGCATCAGCTCGTGCGTGGTGAGCAAGGCGGGCAGTGTGAGCGTGAGGCGCGCGTGGGGCGCGGCGGGGGGGCGCAGCCAGGTCACCGGACCGCTGCTGTGCAAGGCTCTGGGCAACTGCGCGGCACCCGGGAACAGCGAGGCGGTGTGGCCGTCTTCGCCCATGCCGAGCACCGCGACGTCGATGGGCCAGGGCTGCGCGGCCAGGCGCGCATTGGCGTTGTCGGCCAGGGTTTCCAGCGCCACATCGTCCAGCACGTCGGGCAGGTGGTCGAAAAAAGGCACGAAGCTGGCCTGCGCGGCCTCGCCCTGCAGCAAGTGGGTGTGGACCAGCGCGGTGTTGCTGTCGGCGTGGTCGTGTGGCACACAGCGCTCGTCCACCAACAGCACGGTCAGGTGCGACCATTCCAGGGGTTGCTGGCGCAGTTGTTCGAACATCGCGACGGGCGACTTGCCCCCCGAGACCGCCAGCACCGCATGGCCGCGCTGCGTGATGGCTTTGCGCAAACGGCGCGCGATGTGCCGGGCCAGTTGCTGCGCGAGCTGCTCCACGCTGTCGGCGGCGTGTACTTGCAGCAGGCTCGGCGGTGGTGGGCCATCGTCGCGCAGGTTCATGGCTATGCTTCCTCCGCCCAGGCCGAGCCTTCACGTGCCATCAGTGCGGATGAAGCCGCAGGGCCCCAGCTGCCGGCGGTGTACGCCCGGGGTTTCTCGCGCAGGTTGTTCCAGCCTTCGATGATCGGCTCCACCCAGGTCCACGCCGCTTCCAGTTCATCGCGCCGCATGAAGTGGGTGAGGCGGCCCTTGATCACGTCGATCAGCAGGCGTTCATAGGCCTCGGCGCGGCGTGTGCTGAAGGCCGATTCGAGGTCCAGGTCCAGGCTCACCGGGCGCAGGCGCATGCCACTGCCGGGCTCCTTGGCCATCATCTGCAGTTGCACGTGCTCTTCGGGCTGCAGGCGGATCATCAGGCGGTTGACCGGCTGGCGCGGCGCGTCGGGGAAGATGGTGAACGGGAGATCGGCGAATTCGATGACGATTTCCGAGCGCCGCTCGGCCATGCGCTTGCCGGTGCGCAGGAAGATCGGCACGTTGGCCCAACGCCAGTTGTTGATGTGCGCGCGCAGGGCCACGAAGGTTTCGGTGGCGCTGTCGGGGGGCACATTGGCTTCCTGCAGATAGCCCACGGCCTTGTCGCCGTTGGCGGCGCCGGCGGTGTATTGGCCGCGCACGGTGTCGCGCGCGACGTCGGCTTCGGTCATGGGGCGCAGCGAGCGCAGCACTTTGAGCTTCTCGTCGCGCACCGCATCGGGGTCGAGCGACACCGGGGGCTCCATGGCCACGATGCACAGCAGTTGCAGCAAGTGGTTCTGCACCATGTCGCGCAGCGCGCCGGTGCCGTCGTAGAAACCGGCGCGGCTGCCCACGCCGACCGATTCGGCCACCGTGATCTGCACGCTCTTGATGTAAGGACTGCGCCACAGCGGCTCGAAGATGGTGTTGCCAAAGCGCAGCACCATCAGGTTCTGCACTGTTTCCTTGCCGAGGTAGTGGTCGATGCGGAAGGTCTGGGCTTCGCTGAAGTAGCGGCCGACCTCGTGGTTGATGGCGCGCGCGGAAGCCAGGTCGTGGCCCAGCGGCTTTTCGAGCACCACGCGCGAGCGCTCGTCGATCAGGCCCGCGCCATGCAGGTTCGCGCAGGTGGCGGTGAACAGCGTGGGCGCGGTGGCCAGGTAGAACACGCGCAGCGAGGCCGGTTGCAATGCGGCGGCCAGGTGGGCGAAGTCGCTGGCCTGGGTGGCGTCGAGGCACACGTAGTTCAGGCGCGCCAGGAAGTTCTGCCAGGCGGTCTCGTCCAATGTGTCGGGGGCGATGAAGCCGCGCACCTTGTCGTGAACGAAGGCGGTGAAGGTGTCCCGGTCCCAGGGCTGGCGGCCCAGCGCGTGGATGCGCGTGGCCTCGGGCAGGTTGTGGTGCAGATGCGCCATGTAGAGCGCGGGCAGCAGCTTGCGCACCGAGAGATCGCCCGCGCCACCGAAGATCACCAGGTCGATGGGCCCTGCGATGGCGGGATCGGGGTTCGATGAGAGCGAAAAGGGCATGATCTAATTTAGTTACTTGTTTTTGTGGATGTTAACGCCACAAAGTTACATGCTTGGTTCTTTGTGCCACAGTGCCGACCTTACCCCGATGCGCCATCGTGCGCACGGGGAAAACGTGTCAGGGCGTGAGCACGTCCTGAGCGTTTCAGCCGGCCCGCAGACCCGAAGCGGTGAGATGGAGCATGCGCTGGGCACGCGCGGCGGCCGCGCTTGAGTGCGTGACCAGCACCAGCGCCGCGCTACTGTCGGCGGCCTGTTGCTGCAACACGTCCATGACCTGGGTGGCGGTGGTGGGGTCGAGATTGCCTGTAGGCTCGTCGGCCAGGAGCAGGCTGGGGCGGTGCACCAGCGCGCGCGCGATGGCCACGCGTTGCAGTTGCCCTCCGGACAACTCGGCCGGTAGCCGCGCAGCCAGACCACCCAGGCCGACCGCGTCCAGCATCTGCTGCACGCGCATGGCGTCGGGCCGGCCCAGCAGCAACAGGGGCAGGCCGACGTTCTGCGCCACATCGAGATGCGGCAGCACGTGGAAGGCCTGGAACACGAAGCCCAGGTGCTCGCGCCGCCAGTGCGCGCGTTGGGTTTCGTCCAGGGTGCCCAGGTCGACGCCGTGGTGCACGATGCGGCCCTCGCTCCAATCGTCGAGCGCGGCCAGGCAATTGAGCAGGCTGCTCTTGCCCACGCCCGATTCGCCCACGATCGCGACGAATTCGCCCGGCGCCACGTCCAGGCTCACGCCGCTGAACACGGGGGTGCTGCCGTAGCGCTTGCCCAACTGGTCCACCTCGAGGGCCTTTGTCGTGTTCATGCAGAGCTGCCCAAGCGTTGCTCGACGGCGTGCAGTACCTGTGCCAGCGCGTCGGGTGCATCGCAGGCGATCACGCGGCGCTGCGGCATCGAGCGCAGCCAGGTGAGCTGGCGTTTGCCGAGCTGGCGCGTGGCCGCGCTGCCCAGGAGCCGCAGTTCGTCGATCTGTTCGGGTGTGAGCGCATCACCGTGCGCGTCCATCGATTCCCACGCCTGGCGGTAGCCCACGCAGCGCATGGAGGGCAGTGCAGTGGAGAGATCGCCCCGTGCGCGCAGGGTGCGCATCTCCTCGAGAAATCCAGCGGCGAGCATGTCGTCGAAACGTTGCGCGATGCGCGCGTGCAGCCAGCTGCGTTCCTGCGGCTCCAGCGAGATCAGGTGCTCGGGCGCGAGCGGGCTGGCCGGGTTGTGGCTGCGCCCGGTTTGAAAGCTGGAGATCGGTTGGCCCGACACTTCGTAGACCTCGAGCGCGCGCTGGATGCGCTGCGAATCGTTGGGCGGCAGGCGCGCGGCGGTGGCCGGGTCCACGCGCGCGAGTTCGCCGTGCAAGGCGGGCCAGCCGAGCGCGAGCGCACGTTCCTCGATGCGTTCGCGCACCGCCGCGTCGGCTTGCGGCATCTCGTCCAGCCCGACCAGCAGCGCCTTGAAGTACAGCATGGTGCCGCCCACCAGCAAGGCCGTGCGGCCGCGCTCGGCGATGTCGTCCACCAGGCGCAGCGTGTCGCGCACGAAGTCGGCCGCGCTGTAGCTCTGCAAGGGGTCGAGGATGTCGATCAAGTGGTGCGGCACCTGGGCGCGTTCGGCGGCGGTGGGCTTGGCGCTGCCGATGTCCAAGCCGCGGTAGACCAGGGCCGAGTCGACGCTGACGATCTCCACCGGCCAGCGCGCGGCGATGGCCAGCGAAGCGGCACTCTTGCCGCTGGCCGTCGGCCCGGCCAGGGCGATGCAACGCGGGGCCGGCTTCGTCACGCGCGTGGCTCGGGCTGTGCCGCGGTGTCGACGCGCTGGGGTGCGCCACGGGCCTCGCCGTGGCGCTGCACCAGCGTCCACGCGACGATGGCAATGAGCACGCTCCAGAACCACACGCCATGGGTCAAGGGCAACACGCTGTCGGCCCCCGCCATGCTCCAGCCGAGCCAGCCGCCCATGGCGAACGCGGCGGCCATCGAGAGGAATCCGCTGAGCGCCGAGGCCGCGCCCGCGGCTTGCGGAAACGGGCCCACCGCGCCGCTCTGGCCGCAGGGCTGGTGCACGCCGTGGGCCAGCATGAACAGCCAGAACGGCAGCAGGATGGCCCAGACCTTGTGCACGCCCAGCAGGCCGAGCACGCCCATGACCGTGCCGGCGGTGAGCGTGATGGCGCCCGCAATGGCCACGGTGCGCCGCAGCCCGTGGCGCGGCAGCAGGTAGCGGCACAGGAAGGTGCCGACGATGTAGAGCAGCGACATGCTGAACATCAGCAAGCCATAGACCGTGGTGGAGACGCCGAGCACGCGGATGAACACGAAGGACGAGGCCGCCAGATAGGTGAACAAGCCGCCGTAGGATGCGGTCGACAGCAGCGCGAAGGCCCAGAACGTGGGGTGGCGCGCGATCTCCATCCAGTTGTGCAGCAGGGTGCGTGGCGCCAGCGCGCGCGGGTTCTTGTGCGACAGCGTTTCCTGAAAACGCCAGGCCACCACCGCCAGCGCCACCGCGCCGAACACCGCCAGCGCCAGGAGCGAGACGCGCCACCCGAGCCAGCCGGCCAACAGGCCACCCACGGGCGAGGCGGTACAGGCGATCAGGCCCAGCCCCGTCAGTCCCTTGGACATGACGCGCGCGCCATCGGCAGGTGCGTACAGATCGCGCACGATGGCGCGTGCGCACATCACGCCCGCGCCCATGGCCACGCCCTGCAGGGCACGCCAGGCGATGAGCTGCTCCATCGTCGCGGCAAACGTCGCGCACACCGAGGACACCACGAAGGCAGACAGGCCCACGAGCAACACCGGGCGGCGGCCGAAGCGGTCCGACAGCGGACCCCACACGAGCTGCGACAGGCCGAAACACAGCAACAGCGCGGTGAGCGTGAGTTGCGCCTGCGACATGGACGCGCCGAAGCCGGCGGTGAGCGCGGGCAGTGCGGGCAGGTACAGGTCGGTCGCAATCGGCTGCAGGCCCAGCAGCAGGGAGAGCACCAGCACGATCAGGCCGGGCGACATGGCAGACGAAGAGGGCGTGGCGGCGGGCATCCGTTCGAGGGTAGCAGAACGCCGCAGCGGGTGCGGCTTGCGCGCGGGCAAGCGCGGCTACCGCTCGACCATCTTCACGTTGACACCACTCGCTGCGTCGTCGCGCAGGCCGAACAGGCTGGAGAGCGCGGTGCGGTACTGCGCCTGTCCGACCGAGTTGGTGTTGTGGTGCGAGCCCCCATCGACCAGCACGAAGGCCTTGCGACCTTGGGCCGCTTCGTACAGCTTGCGCCCGAGCTCGGGCTGGATCAGGCGGTCTTCGCCGCCGTGGACCACCAGCAGCGGCGAGCCGATGTCGGCCACGCGCTTGACCGCTTCGAAGCGCTGGGTGATCAACAACGAGATAGGCAGCCAGCCCCACTTGAAGGTGCTGACCACGTCGGGGATGGAGGTGAAGGTGCCTTCGACGACCGTGCCGGCTTCGTCGTTTACCTGCGCCGCGAGCTCGATGGCGATGGCGCCACCCAGCGAGTGGCCGAAGATGTAGCGCGGGCGCCCCGGGTATTTCTGGCCGATCCAGTCCCACGCCGCGCGCGCGTCTTCGTAGGCGGTGGTTTCCGAGGGCAGTTCGTTCGTGCTCTTGCCAAAGCCGCGGTAGTCGATTGCCAACACCGAGAAACCCAGCTCCTCCATGCGGCGGGCGCGAAAGGCCGAGCCAGTGACGTTGAAGCGCGCGCCGTGCAGGTAGAGCAGCACGGGCGCGTCCTTGCGCTGTTCGAAGTTCTCGTGCGCAGCCCACAGGCCGTGCAGCTTCACCGGCTTGCCGGACTTGGGGGATTCGAAATCGATCCAGACGTCTTCCATGCCTTCGGCGGCGGCCAGGCCACCGGCCCAGGTGCGGTCGGAGGGTTGGAAGATCCAGACCCGTTGCTTCTCGTCCAGCGTGGCGCACCCGGCCAACAGGGCCAAAGCGGTGAACGCGGCAACAAGAAGACGGGTCATGGCGGTAATGGATGCCCTGCGGCCGGGAAAAGTTCATCCCGAACGCTTGGGGGTTTCCCCCGGTGCAGATTCCATGCCAGAACGCTGGCGCGGTGGGGCCGCGTCAAGAACCGTCCCGCAGAAACAGGGCCGGGTCGACCATCGCGCGGTTGAGCATCACCGACCAATGCAGGTGCGGCCCGGTCACCCGCCCGGTGGCGCCGACGGCGGCAAACACGTCTCCGGCGGACACGCTGTCACCCGGTTTCACATCGCTCGCACTCAGGTGGCACACCATGGTGAGCAGGCCGCTGCCATGGTCGAGCCAGACCGTCTGGCCGTTGAAGAAGTAGTCGCCCGTGTCGATCACGCGTCCCGCCAGGGGCGCTCGCACCGGCGTGCCGGTGGGGGCGGCGATGTCCATGCCGCTGTGCGGATTGCGCGACTGGCCGTTGAACACGCGGCGCAGGCCGAAAGGCCCCGAGCGCCGGCCTTCGACCGGTGCGCGCATCGCAAGATCGTGCGAGGGTGGCGGCGGCTCGCTGAAGGTGGCCATGACCGTGGCCAGGTGCGCGCGCTCGCGGTTGTAGCGCGCTTCGTCTTCGGGTGACAGGTCGACCTGGCCCGGCGCGACCTTGAGCCGCTGCTCCGCGTAGCGTTTGGCCTGGATGGGGTAGGGGATGTCGCGCGGGGTGCCGGGCGCCGATACCGTGATGCGGCCCATGCCAGGCTCGGCACTCAGGGGGATGCCCACCACCGCCGTCCACTCGATGGGGTCGCCCAGCACCAGCAGGGGCATGTCGCCTTGCCGAGCCATCGGGCGCATGGCCGCCGGACCGAGTGAGAGCCGGACGATGCCGCCCGGCACGGCCAGGGCACGGGGGCGCACGCTCTCGCTGGGGGATGGCGGGGAGGATGGCGGGGGAGGCGGCGTGTCGGCCGCGAACAGCGAAGCCGTGGGGACGGTCAGTGCGGCGGCGGTGGCCAGCAAGCCGTACCGGCGCTGCAGCAAAAAAGAAAGGTCGCGGGGATACGGCAGGTCGGGCAGGTCGGCGGGCATGCGGCCAGTCTAGCCCGCGCACGCCCGCGCCCTGTTTCAAAAGTTAAATGACGCCTTGCGCCAGCATCGCGTCGGCTACCTTCACGAAGCCGGCGATGTTGGCCCCATCGACATAGCTCACCGTGCCATCGGCGCGGCGCCCGTGTTGCAGGCAGGCCTCGTGAATGCCGCACATGATGGTGTGCAGGCGCGCATCGACCTCGTCGCGCGGCCACGACAGGCGCATCGCGTTCTGGCTCATCTCCAGCCCCGAGGTGGCCACGCCACCGGCGTTGCTGGCCTTGCCCGGCGCGTACAGCACACCGGCGCTCTCGAAGCGCTCCACGGCCTCCATCGTGGTCGGCATGTTCGCGCCCTCGGCCACGCAAATCACACCGTTCTTGATCAGCGTGGCGGCGTCGTCCGCGTTCAGCTCGTTCTGCGTGGCGCAGGGCAGGGCCACGTCCACCGGCACGCTCCAGGGCGTCTGGCCGGCTTCGAAGCGCGTCTTGGTGCGTGCGGCGTAGTCGCTCACGCGGCCGTAGAGGTGGTTTTTCACTTCCATCAGCTCGGCCAGCTTGGCGGGGCTGAAGCCATCCTCGTCGACCACCGTGCCGCTGGAGTCGGACACCGTGACCACCTTGGCACCCAGCGCCATGGCCTTCTCCACTGCGTACTGCGCCACATTGCCCGAGCCCGACACGCTCACGCGCAGGCCCTGGAAGCTCACCCCGCGTTGCTTGAGCATCTCCTCGGCGAAGTAGACCGTGCCGTAGCCGGTGGCTTCGGGGCGGATCAGCGAGCCGCCGAAGGCCAGGCCCTTGCCGGTGAACACGCAGTCGGCGCGATTGCTGAGCTTTTTCATCATGCCGGCCATGAAGCCGACTTCGCGCCCGCCCACGCCGATATCGCCGGCCGGCACGTCGGTGTCGCTGCCCACGTGGCGGAACAACTCGGTCACCAGCGCCTGGCAGAAACGCATCACCTCACCCGGGCTCTTGCCCTTGGGGTCGAAGTCGGAGCCGCCCTTGCCGCCGCCCATGGGCAAGGTGGTCAGTGCGTTCTTGAAGGTCTGCTCGAAGGCCAGGAATTTCAGGATCGACAGGTTCACCGAAGGGTGAAAGCGCATGCCGCCCTTGTATGGGCCGATGGCCGAGCTGTGCTGGATGCGGTAGCCGCGGTTGACCTGCACGTCGCCGTGGTCGTTGACCCAGGAGATGCGGAACATCACCACCCGTTCGGGCTCGACCAGGCGGTCCAGCAGGCCGTGTTCGGCGTACTTCGGGTGGGCGGCAATGAAGGGCCAGAGGCTTTCCATCACTTCCGAGACGGCCTGGTGGAACTCAGGTTGTCCGGGGTTTTGTTGTGCGACGTGTTCCAGGAAGTGATGGGCCGAGGTGTATTTCATTGCCGTCTGTGTGGGAGGTGTGCTTCAAAAAAGTGCATGAGATTATGCGCAACCGGCATTTCGTGTCGCAAAACGCCCGTTTTTGGCGCGCTCTGGCCGGCAAAACCGCCCATTGCGGGGCGGTGTTTGCTTTTTTGGTGCAGAAAAAAGCCGCCGTGATGGCGGCGTGGCGGCTGGGTGGGCTTCAGCGTCCGCGCAGGAACAGGGCGTCCAGTTCCTTCATGCCCATCTGGCGCCAAGTCGGCCGGCCGTGGTTGCACTGGTCGGAACGCTCGGTCACTTCCATCTGGCGCAGCAGCGCGTTCATCTCGTCCAGCGTGAGGCGGCGGTTGGCGCGCACCGCGCCGTGGCAGGCCATGGTGGCGAGCAATTCGTTGCGCGCGCGTTGCACCACCGTGCTGGCTTCGTGCTGGCCCAGTTCGGCGAGCACGCTGCGCGCCAGTTCCACAGGATCGCCCTGCGCGAGGGTGGTGGGCACGGCACGCACGGCGAGCGTCTTGGGCGACAACGCGCTCACTTCCAGGCCCAGTTCGGCCAACACCTCGGCGCCGTCTTCGGCGGTGGCCACCTCGTCGGGTGTGGCGGCGAACGTGGCGGGAATCAGCAGCGGCTGGCTGGTGACCTGCCGGTCGTCCAGTTGCTGCTTGAGGCGTTCGTACACGATGCGTTCGTGCGCCGCGTGCATGTCCACGACGACCAGGCCGTGGGCGTTTTCGGCCAGGATGTAAACGCCTTGCAGTTGGGCGATGGCACGGCCCAGTGGCCATTCGCCGTCGGGCAGCGGTGTGGGGTTGGCGAGGGCTTCGACAGGCTCAGCCCGAACGGCGTTGGGTGTGGGTGCTGAGACAGCGAAAACATCTGTTCCGACTGAAATCCGCTCATCCTGAGCTTGTCGGAGGATCGAAGCCCCGCCAGACCCGGTGCCCCACAACGCACCCACGTCGCTGACCCGATGCCCCACCTCCGGCTCGCGCGGCGCGAACGAGAAAGGTGCTTGCCGCGCGGGCGGCGTCCACGCGGGTGCCACCGGTGCGGCCACCGGCGTGCTGGCCTCCGCGGTATGGCTACCCGAGCGCGGCACCGCCAGCGCGCCTTCCACCGCATGCCGCACGCCCTGGTGCACCTCGCGGCTGTCGCGAAAGCGCACCTCGATCTTGGTGGGGTGCACGTTCACGTCCACCCGCGCAGGGTCGAGCGAGACGAAGAGCGCGTAGACCGGCTGGCGGTGGCCATGCAACACGTCTTCATAGGCGCTGCGCGCGGCGTGGGTGATGACCTTGTCGCGCACATAGCGCCCGTTCACATAGGCGAATTGCCAGTCGGCGCGCGAGCGCGCGGCGTCGGGGATGCCGGCGAAGCCCCAGACGCGCAGGCGTTCCATGCCGTCGTCTGGCGGGTCGATGGGCCAGCTCACTGCCACGGCCTGTTGCACGAAGTCTTCGCCCAGCACGTCGGCCAGGCGCTGGCGCAAGGCGTCCATGCCATCGCCGGCCACGGCGCGCCATTGGGCGGCCAGCTTGCCCTCGTGCCAGATGGCAAAGCCCACGTCGGGCCGGGCAAGCGCATGGCGGCGTACCGCTTCCATGCAATGGCCCAGTTCGGTGGCATCGGTCTTGAGGAACTTGCGCCGCGCGGGCGTGGCGTAGAACAGCTCGCGCACTTCCACGGTGGTGCCGGGCGCGCGCGCCGTGGGTTGCAGTTCGCCGCTGCGGCCATCGAGCAGCCAGCCGTGCGTTTCGTCGGGAGTGTCTACGCGCGTGAGCACCGAGACCTCCGCAATCGAGCAAATGGCGGCCAGCGCCTCACCGCGAAAGCCCATGGTGCCGACCGATTCGAGCTCCGAGAGACTGGCGATCTTGCTCGTGGCGTGCCGCTTCAAGGCATTGGGCAACTCGCTGCGCAGGATGCCGCAGCCGTTGTCCTCCACGCTGATGAGCCGCACACCGCCGGCCTGCAGGCGCAGCGTGATCTGCGTGGCGCCGGCGTCCAGCGCGTTGTCCACGAGTTCGCGCACCACCGAGGCCGGCCGCTCCACCACTTCGCCCGCGGCGATCTGGCTGATCAGCTCGTCGGGCAGTTCGCGGATGGGGCGGCGGGTAAGGGCGCTGAGCATGGGTAGGCTTGTCACGGGCAAATTGTAGGTGGCAGGGATAATGCCCCCATGGAACTCATCGCCTTTCTCATCGACTTCATTCTGAACATCGACCAGCACCTGCAGACCTTCGTGCAGAACTATGGCGCCTGGGTCTATGCGCTGCTGTTTCTGATCATCTTTACCGAGACCGGCGTGGTGGTCATGCCCTTCCTCCCCGGTGACTCGCTGCTGTTCGTGGTCGGCGCCCTGTGCGGTGTGGGTCTGATGAGCCTGCCACTGGCCATGGCCTTGCTGGTGGTGGCGGCCGTCCTGGGCGACCAGACCAACTACACCATCGGCCGCTACTTCGGACCCAAGGTGTTCCAGTGGGAGAACTCGCGGCTCTTCAACCGCAATGCTTTCAATCAGGCGCATGCCTTCTACGAGAAGTACGGCGGCATCACCATCATCCTGGCGCGCTTCATGCCCTTCATCCGCACGTTCGCGCCCTTCGTGGCCGGCGTCGCCGAGATGACGCGCGCCAAGTTCACCGCCTACAACGTGATCGGCGCGCTCATCTGGGTGGTGGGCCTGACCGGCGCGGGCTACCTGTTCGGCAACCTTCCCTGGGTGCAGGAGAACCTGAGCGTCCTCATCTGGGCGCTCATCCTGGTGCCCGGCGTCATTGCGATCTTCGGTGCCTGGAAGGCCAGCCGAGAAGCAAAGCAAAACCCCGCTTGAGTGCCAAGCACGCCCTCCAGGGCACTCGAGGAACCGGCTTCGCCGGTCCAAGAGTGCGCCCCCTTGAGGGGGACGCGCGCAGCGCGGCGGGGGTGCCTCTCTATATCTGCCGGTTGCGCGCCAGCGGCGGGTTCCGGCTGAAGTAGGCGACGATGCCGCGCAGCAGCGCGTCGGCCAGGTCGTCCTGGTAATTGGGGTCGTTCAGGCGTTTCTCTTCGTCCGGGTTGCTGATGAACGCCGTTTCCACCAGAACGCTGGGAATGTCCGGCGCGCGCAGCACGGCAAAGTTGGCCTGCTCCACGCGCGGCTTGTGCAGCTTGCCGATCTTCTTCACGTGGCCCAGCATGGCCGTGCCGAGCTTGAGGCTGTCGTTGATCTGCGCGGTGGTGCTCATGTCGAGCAAGGCGCGGTGCACCGTGGCATCGGCGGCCTTGCTGTTCATGCCGCCCACCAGGTCGGCGGCGTTCTCCTTGTCGGCCATCCAGCGCGCGGCCGCGCTGCTGGCGCCCCGTGTGCTCAGGGCAAACACGCTGGCCCCTTGGGGCTTGGGAGTCATGAACGCGTCGGCATGGATGCTGATGAAGAGATCGGCCTGCACGCGCTGGGCTTTTTGCACGCGCACCTGCAAGGGCACGAAGAAATCCTTGTCGCGCGTCATGTAGGCGCGCATGGGGTTGCCGTTGACGCGCGTGTCGTTGATGCGGTCGCGCAGTTTCTGCGCGATCTGCAACACCACCTTCTTCTCGTGCGTGCCGCTCGGGCCGATCGCGCCCGGGTCTTCGCCGCCATGGCCGGGGTCGAGGGCGACGATGATCAGGCGTTCGGTCTTGCCCTTTCCCTTGCCGGTCGCGGGTACCTGCTTGGCCGAGCTGCCCTTGGGCTCGGCGTTGGCCACGGCCGTGTCCTCGTCCTTGGGGGCGGGCTTGGCCGCTGGCGCATCCGGTTTGGCTTCGGTCTTGGCCGGACGGTCCCGCCCGGCGATCAGATCGCCCAACGGGTCGTTCTGCAGCGGGGCCGGGCGCGTGACCTTCTCGGCCTCCAGGCCCAGCAGGCGCGCCGCGCGTTCGCTGGACTCGTCCAGGTCCTTCATGCGCTGGGCGATCAACTGGTCGAGCGGATCGGGCGGCGTGGAGGGGTAGAGGTCGAACACCAGCCGATGCTGGTAGGCCGCCACCGGCTGCAGGCTGAACACCTGCGGCTTGATCGGCTTCTTCAGGTCGATCACCAGCCGCACCACGTTCGGAGCGTTCTGCCCCACGCGGATGCCGGCGATGTTGGGGTCGTCCGACTTGAGCTTGCCGACCAGCTCGCGCAGGCCGGGCAGCAGGTCCATGCCCTCGATGTCGACCGCCAGGCGCGGCGGCTCGCCCACGAATTGGTGCCGGGCCTGCAGCAGGGCATCGGACTCGATCGTCACGCGCGTGTAGTCTTCGGCCGGCCAGATGCGCACGGCCAGCACGCTGGCGCCCCGCGCGATCTGCTGTGCGCCGAGCAGCAGCACCAGCGAGCCGGTTTGCAGGAGGGTGCGCCGGTTGAGCGTCCCACTCATTTCAGCACCTCAAGCAGTCGCCGGCCGGTGGGTGTGAGCGCCGTGGCCAGCACGGTTCGGCGCGGGACCTGGTCGGGGTCGGTCAAACGTTCTGGTGTCATGTCGTCGGGTTGAATGTCGATCTGCAGATCGACCACCGGCAGAAAATCACCGGCACGCTCAGGCCATTCCACCAGCTTGAGGCCGGGGCTGGCAAAAAGTTCGCGAAAGCCCGCATCTTCCCATTCGCGCGGGTCGTTGAAGCGGTAGAAGTCGAAGTGCCAGATGGGCAGCGGCTCGCCTTCGGGCATCGCCGCGCAACCGATGGCGCTGTGCGGTTCGACCACCGCATAGGTCGGGCTCTTGATGCGGCCGCGCACACCCAGCGCGCGCAGCAGGTGGCGCACCAGCGTGGTCTTGCCCGCGCCCAGATCGCCCTGCAGCGTCAGGGTGGCATGGGCAATGGCGGGCGAACTGGCGAGCTGGCGGGCGAAGGACTCGGTGTCCTCCTCGGAATTCCAATGGCCCTGCCAGCGTTCGCCAGAGGGCGCAAGGCCCGCAGGAGCCGGCTCGGTTCCTACAATGGGCTTCACATGAAGTTCGCTTTTGATGCCGCTCAACTCGTCTCGCAGATTCAGGCTTGGGGCCAGGAGCTCGCATTTTCCCAAATTGGCGTGGCCGGTGTGGATTTGTCGGCCGCGGAGCCCGGTTTGCAGGCCTGGTTGTCGGCTGGATGGCACGGTGACATGGCCTACATGGCCACGCACGGCATGAAACGCGCCCGCCCGGCCGAGCTGGTGCCGGGCACCTTGAGCGTGATCACCGCGCGCATGGACTACCTGCCGCGCGACACCCCCTCTGAATGGCAGGCGGTCGAGCTGGAACGCCTGCGGCGTCCTAGTGAGGCGATCGTCTCGGTCTATGCCCGAGGCCGCGACTACCACAAGGTGCTGCGCAACCGCCTGCAGGCGCTGGCCGAGCGCATCCAGGCGACCGTGGGGCCGATGGGCCACCGCGTGTTCACGGATTCGGCACCGGTGCTGGAAGAAGAGCTCGCGCAGCGCAGCGGCCAGGGATGGCGCGGCAAGCACACCCTGCTGCTCAACCGCGAGGCCGGATCGATGTTCTTCCTGGGCGAGATCTACACCGATCTCGCGCTGCCGCCCACCGAGCCCGTCAGCGCACACTGCGGAGGCTGCAGCGCCTGCATCGACATCTGCCCCACCCAGGCCATCACTGCGCCGCACCGGCTGGACGCACGCCGTTGCATCAGTTACCTCACGATCGAACATGCAGGGGCGATTCCCGAGGCGCTGCGACCCCTGATCGGCAACCGCATCTATGGCTGCGACGATTGCCAGACGATCTGCCCCTGGAACAAGTTCGCGCAGCGCAGCCCATTGCCCGACTTCGACGCGCGCGAAGGTCTGAGCGGCGCCACGCTGGTCACCTTGTTCGGCTGGAGCGAAGCCGAGTTCCTGCGCCGCACCGAAGGCGGTCCGATCCGGCGCATCGGGCACGAGCGGTGGTTGCGCAACATCGCGGTGGCGATGGGCAATGCCCTGCGCGTCGGCCCGGACGAAGACCTTCTGTGTGCCTTGCAAAGCCGCGCCGAGCATCCCAGTGCACTGGTGCGCGAGCACGTCGACTGGGCGCTCTCGCAGGTGGGCTGATCCTATTCGCCGACGTTGGCCTCCAGGCGGTCCAGCAGGGCGAGCAGGGTGTTGCGCTCGCTGTCGCTCAGGCCCGCCACCATCGTCTTCTCGAAACGCACACGGTGCTGCTGCATCTTGCGTTGCAGCGCCTGTCCCTCGGCCGTCACGCTCACGCGCTGGCTGCGGCGGTCGTCCGGGTCCGGGTGGCTCTGCAGCAAGCCGCGCTCGTGCAGCGCCTTGACGATGCGCGCGATCTGCGCCTTGTCACGCCCCGCGTGCTGCACCAGATCGCTTTGCGTCGCGCCTTCATTGCGCATGAAGAATCCGAGGCAGCGCGCCTCCATCGGCCCCAGTCCCTCGCCGTCCTGGCGCGTGGCGTCCTGAAGGTGGCGGCGCAGGCCATGCATGAGGGCGTGGATGCGGTCCAGCACCTCGGTGTTCGTGGATCTTTTCATTCTGGATTGTCCCTAAGGTTGACAGTGTCATCCAATGGCGGCATGATGGTTGTTATTATCAACCAATGAAGACCATGAACACAAGCACCCACCCAACCCTTGCCGTGGAGCGCGTGCGCCACGAGATCAAGGTGCGCCGCCTGCAGGTGCAGCGCTTCGATCGCATCAGCCCGCATTTCGTGCGCATCCGCTTCGCCAGCGATGCGCTGCGCGACTTCATCAGTGCCTCGTTCGACGACCACGCCAAGCTCATGCTGCCGGCCCAGCCCGGCCAGCCTCTCGTGCTGCCCCAGCCCGGGCCCGATGGCCTGGCCCTGCCGCCCGGCGCACAGAAATCGATGATGCGCGACTACACGCCGCGCCAGTTCGACCCGGCCGCGGGCACGCTCGACATCGAGTTCGTGCTGCACGGCGAGGGCGTGGCCTCTCTCTGGGCCGAGGCCGCCCAGACCGGCGACGAGGTCGGCCTGGGCGGGCCGCGAGGCTCCTTCGTGGTGCCCACGGGTTTCGACTGGCACCTGCTGGTGGGCGACGAGTCCGCCATTCCCGCGATCGCGCGGCGGCTGGAGGAACTGCCCGAGACGGCGCAGGCCATCACGGTGATCGAGACCGCCGACGCGGCCGATCGGCGCGACTTCACCAGCCGTGCGACGTTGCAGGCCCACTGGGTCGACACCGGCGCCACCGACGCCCTGGCGAAAGTGGTGGCCGGCCTGAAACTGCCCACGGGCGAGGGCTTCGCATGGGCCGGCGGCGAGGCCGCCAGCATGGTGGCGGTGCGGCAGGCGCTGGTGAATCCGGATGGTCACGGGCTGGACAAGTCGCGTGTGCGCGCCTCGGCCTACTGGAAGCGCGGCAGCGTCGGCCACCACGAAACGCTCGGCGGCTAAAGCGCGGTTCGCCCGCGTTGAGCCCGGGGCTATCATGGCCCCATGCATCCGGTGAACGCCGCACACGAAGCCTTGGGACGATGGAGCCGCAGCCTGCGCCTGGCCTGGCGCGCCTGGTGGCACACGATGTTCGTGGGCGCGCAGATCCTGGTGCTGGCCCTCACGCCTTCGAGCTATGGAGCCGGGACCCACCGCCAGCGCGTGCTGAGCAGCCTGTACCGCGCCACCGCGCCGCTGCTCACCTGGTTCCTGGTGCTCTCGGCGCTGGTCAGCCTGGTGTTGATCCGCATCGTGGTGGCCACAGCCTACAGCTACGGCCTCTCGCAATACGCGCTCGAGGTGCTGGTGCGCACGCTGGTCCTCGAACTGATTCCGCTGTACGTGGCCATGTTCGTGGCCGTGCGCTATGCCATGCCCGGCGCGCAGGAGGTGCGCAAGCAGCTCGCGCTGCAGCAGCGCGAAGGCGAATTGCCCGAGCGGCAGATGCTGCTGGCCGACCAGTTGTTGCCACGGGCGCTGGGCAGCATGTTCTCGGTGCTGTTGCTGGCAGGCCTGAGTTCGGTGGTGGCGCTGGTGCTCACCTACCTCACCGTCTACGGTTTTTCGCCCTGGGGCTTTCCAGGCTATACGCGCGCGGTGGGCAGCGTGTTCTCGCCGGCCGTGGCGTTGATCTTCGCGCTCAAGACCTTCTTCTTCGCCCTTGCGGTGGCGGTGGTGCCGTTGGCCGCGGCGTCGCTGCCTGACCACGATAGCCGCTTCAGCCGGCGCGGCGACATGAGCGAATTCGCGCGCCTGTTCTCGGTGGTGCTGCTGATCGAAGTGGCGTCGCTGGTGGGCAACTACTATTGATGGACTGGATCCCGACAAACCCATGACGCCCACGCCACCGCCGCCACCCGAGACACGGCCGATCAAGAACCTGGAGTTCAAGGCCGGCCTGTTGCTGATGCTCATGGCCGTGTTGCTGGTGGGCTCGGTGGCCTACATCCTGTATGCGCGCGGCGTGCTCGAACCCACGCAGCGGCTGGTGCTGATTTCGGACGATTCCGAGGGTGTGGTCGTGGGGCTGGACGTGACCTTCGCCGGCTTTCCGATCGGCCGCGTGTCGCGCATCGAACTGGCGGACGACGGAAACGTGCGCATCCTGGTGGACGTGCCGACCGCCGACGCCAAGTGGCTGCGCACCTCGAGCATCTTCACCATGGAACGCGGCCTGGTGGGCGGCACGCGCATCCGTGCCTTCAGCGGCATTCTCGAAGACCCGCCCTTGCCCGATGGCGCAGAGCGCACGGTGTTGCGCGGCGACACGGCGGCCGAAATCCCCAAGCTTGCGGCCAGTGCTCGCGAGGTGCTCGACAACCTGGCCGCACTGACAAAAAGCGACGGCGCGCTGGCCGGCGCGCTCACCGGTGTGGGTGTGGCGACCGATCGCTTGAAGGGGCCGCAAGGCGGCCTGGGCCTGTTGATGGGCAACGACGAGGACGCGAAGAAGCTCGTGCTGGCGGTGGACCGCGCCAACGCCTTGCTGCTGCGCGCCGATGCGCTGACCCGGCGCCTGGACAGTCTGGCGGCCAACGCCGATCGCCAGGTGTTTGGCCAGGGTGCCGCGCCCGGCGAAGGCAGCATGGTGGGTGACGCGCGCGCCACGGTGCAACAGCTCACCCAACTGCTGGGTCAGGCGCGCACCAGCTTGCAGAAGGTGGACGCGGTGCTGGTCGAAGTGCAGGGCGTGGCGAGCAACACGCGCGATGCCACGGGCGATCTGGGCACGCTGCGTGGCGAGGTCGAAGCGAGTCTGCGCAAGGTGGAGTCGCTCATCAACGACATCAACCGCCGGTGGCCCTTCACCCGAGAATCCGAGATCAAACTGCCATGAAAAAGCCCATACCCGTTGCGCGAAGTGTCTGGCGGGGTGTGTCTGTGTTCATGGCCGCATGGGCGTTGACGGCATGTTCCAGTTCGCCGCCCGTACCCGAATGGCAGGTGAACGCCAAGGGCAGCGCCGACCGCGCGACCGAGGCCTGGCTGCGCGGTGATGCGCGCATCGAAGCGGTCGAGTTCGCGCGGGTGCGCAGCGCGCTGGCGAGCACCGGCCAACCGGCGCTGCTGGCGCGCGCCGAGCTGCTGCGCTGCGCCACGCGGGTCGCCTCGCTGGTGTTCGAGCCGTGCGCCGGTTTCGAGGCGCTGGCGCAAGATGCCGCTGCGGCCGAGCAAGCCTATGCGCGTTACCTTGCTGGCACGGCCACCGCCGCGGATGCCGCCTTGTTGCCCGAGGCGCACCGCGCCATGCTGGGCCCAGATGCCGTGCCCGATGCGGCGCTCAACGCCATCCAGGATCCCTTGTCGCAACTGGTGGCGGCGGGCGTCTTGCAGCGCAGCGGGCGCGCCAGCGCTGCGGTGGCCGAACGCGCGGTTGTCACGGCGTCCGCCCGCGGTTGGCGCACACCGTTGCGCGCCTGGTTGCTGGTGCAACAGCAGCGTGCCCAGACGGCGGGCGCCACTGGCGAGGTGGCACGGCTGCAACGGCGCATCGATCTGCTGCGCTGAACCGCCCGGGCACGTGGATTGCCTGGGTCCTTGTCTGGACGACACAGGAGAAATCGCCATGAAACACCTGACTTTCAACATCACCATCCACGCGCCACGCGAGGTGGTGTGGAGCACCATGCTCGATCCCCAGAGCTACCGCGAATGGACGAAACCGTTCATGGAAGGATCGTATTTCGAAGGTTCTTGGGACGAAGGTTGCACTATCCGTTTCCTTGCCCCGAATGGCGAAGGCATGGTGGCGATGATCGCGCGCAACGAACCGCATGCGTTCATCTCGATCAAGCATCTGGGCTTCACGGCCAATGGCAAGGACGACACCACGAGCGACGCTGTCACGGCCTGGGCGCCGGCTTACGAGAACTACCGCTTCGAGGCGGTGGGTGGTGGGACACAGCTCACCATCGAGCAGGACATGCAGGAAGAGCATGCGGCGATGATAGAGGCCGTGTGGCCCAAGGCGCTGGCGGCGCTCAAGGCCTTGTGCGAGAAATGATCACCCCTCGTCTGGCCGCTTGTGTGAGACGGCCTCGGGATGCCGCTGGCCGATGACCGAATCCACCATGGCTTCGGCCAGCGTCGCATAGAGCGAGCGGCTGACCATGCGCGAGACCAGGCTGGCGATCATGGCCGCCGTCATGAGGCTGAGCACCATGGCGTGGCCATCGACCATCTCCATGACGATGATGAACGCGGTGAGGGGGGCCTGCGTCACCGCCGCCAGAAACGCGGCCATGCCCATGGCGATCAGTGCCGGACCAATGTCGCCCCCGGCGATGCGGGCCACATCGTGGCCTACGCCGGCGCCGATCGACAGCGATGGCGCAAAGATGCCCGCGGGCACGCCCGACCAGCTCGTGAGCCAGGTGGCCGCGAACTTGAGCAGCACGTAAAGGGGCGGCACCTCGGCCTGGCCGGCCAGCATGAGCTTGACCGTTTCGGACCCGGCGCCGAAGGTGTCGCCGCCGCTGGCCAGCCCGATCACCGCGATGAGCAAGCCGCACGCCGCGGCAAACGCGACCGGACGGCGCGCTCGCCAGCGGGTGAGCCGCTCGGCCGAACCACCGGTCATCGAAGCGATCAGCAAGCGCGAGAACAGCCCGCCCAGCAGGCCGCAGAGCAGGGCCACCGCCAGCCCGGGCAGCAATGCGTCCCAGCCCAGCCGTGGCACGGCGATGCGGCCGAAATAGGTCAGGTTGCCGAAGACCGAGACGCCCATCAGGCCCGCCAGCACGATAGCCGCGAGGATCAGACCGCTGCTGCGCGACTCGAGTTTGCGCGAGAGCTCTTCGATGGCGAACACCACGCCGGCCAGCGGCGCATTGAAGGCCGCGGCGATGCCGGCCGCGCCTCCGGCCACCAGCAGGGCGCGGCGATCGATGCCCGAACGTGGCCCCAACCAGCGTTGCGCATGCTGCATCACACCGGCCGCCACCTGAACCGACGGTCCTTCGCGGCCCAGCGAAAGGCCGGCCAGCAAGCCCGCCGAGGACAGGCCGATCTTGCCCAGCGAGAGCCGCAACGACACGAAGCGTGAGCCACCTTCGGGCGGCATCACCGGGTCCAACGCCGCCATCACCTGTGGAATGCCCGAGCCACCGGCGCCCGAGAACCAGCGCCGGGTAGTCCAGACGATGGCTGCGGTGAGCGCGGGCGTCCAGATCAGCGCAAGCCAGGGGCTGATCGACTGCAAGGCGTGGAAGCCGCCAAAGGCCCATTCGGAGAGGATGGTGAAGCCGACCACGGCCAAGCCGGCCGCCGTGGCGTAGGCGAGCACGATGGCACGGTCGATCCAGTGTCGGGTGCTGGAGAACTCGTTGCGGATGGCTTGGAGAAAGTCGGGGTCGAGGCGCGTCACGTCGCAGGTATTTTGCCCTTACCTGCGCACGCTGCCTGTGCGTGAGAACCACACCGGCTCAACGCATCGGCCCCAGCACCCCCAGCGCAAACGGCAAACTCACCACGCCCAGCACGGTCGACAGCGTCACCAGCCCTGCCACGTACGGCCCGTTGTACCCCATGCGCGCGGCCAGCACATAGCAGCTCGACGCGGTGGGCACCGCCGAGAACATCAGCAGGATGGTGGTCTGCGTCGGGTCCAGGCGGAACAGGTGGGCCATGCCCAAGGCGATCAAAGGCATGCCCAGGTGCTTGCAGGCCAGGATCAACCCGCCCAGCGTCTTGGCGCTGGCCAGCATGCCGAACTGCATGCCCGCGCCCGCGGCCAGCAGCCCCAGCGCCAGGGAGGCTTGCCCGATGCGGTTGACGGTGGGCTCCGCCCAGACCGGAATGGAAAAACCCAGCAGGTTGGCGACCAGGCCCGAGAGCGTGGCCACGATCAAGGGGTTGCGCAGCAACTCGCGCCCGAAGCCACGGTTGGCGTGCCGGGCCATGGGCCACACCGCACCCACGTTGAACAGCGGTACGCACACACCGATGAGCACGGAGATCATCAGCAGGCCTTGCGGGCCGGCCACCTTCTCGGCCAGCGCCAGCGCGATGAACGAGTTGAAACGGAACGCCACCTGCGCGCTGGCCGCGTGCATGCGCACGTCCAGACGTCGGCCGATCCAGGGCCAATGCGGCAAGGAGTAGCTCAGCAGGATGCCGCACACGCCCAACGACAGCCCCGCACCCACCAGGCTGGAGGCCGCGCCCAGGTCCAGCGGACTCTTCACGATGGAATGGAACAGCAACACCGGAAAGAGAAAGTAATAGACCAGGCTTTCCACCTGCTCCCAGACCTTGCGGTTGAGCACGGTGAAGCGGCAGACCAGGTAGCCGCAGAGGATCAGCGAGAAGTCGGGGAAGAGGAGTTGGGCGAAATTCACGCGGCGAGCATAACGGCTGGTTCAACGCGGGGCGGTGCCGAGGCAGGGACGCAGCAGCGTGACGCCGCCGTCGGACTTCAGCCAGGCCGACATGGGGTGACAGCCGTCCGGGGTGCACAGGTCGAAGTCGGCGGTGTATGTCGATCGCATGAGTGGCAATTGGCTCGGGCTGCGCTGGGTGGGCGTGTAGGTGTACCAGCCATCGCGCAGCACCGCGTCGGGCGGCGGCTCCATGCCGGCCGCAGACCCGCGCACCCGGGCGGCCATTGCGTACAGCACAGGTGCGTCGCCGACGGTGGCGCCGGGCTTCACCACGTAGTCTTCTTCCCAGCGCACCTTCTCGATGGAATGTGTCCAGGCCAGGGTGAAGCGCTCACCGGCGACGAAGGTGGGCGGCGCACCGGTGCCGGCCGCAGCCAGCACCAGGCACAGGCCCAGCAATGCCATGGCGCGTGGGCCTCAGCGCAGGGCGCCGGCAGCGCGCGGCTGCCGCGTGCGCCAGACGTGCCAGGCCACGAACAAGACCACTGCGCCCAGGCCGATCTCGTCGGTGAGCGGGAGCGCCACCACCAGGAAGCTCGCCGCCACGATGACCACGACGCGCTCGATCCAGTTCAACGGGCCGATGAGGAAACCGATAGCACCCGCACCCCACATGGCAATGGCGACCAGTGCCTTGAACACGATCCATGCGGTATCGAGCCAGTCGCCGCTTTGCAGCATCAGCGCAGGGCTGTACACCGCCATGAACGGCACGATGAAGCCTGCGATGGCCACACGGATGGCCTGCACGCTGATCTTCAAGCCGGTCTCTTTCGCGATCGGCGCGGCCGCGAAAGCCGCCAGCGCGACCGGTGGAGTGAGGTCGGCCATGATGCCGAAATAGAAAACGAACATGTGCGAGACGATCAGCGGCACGCCCAGTTGCAGCAGCACCGGCGCGGCCAGCGAGCTGGTGATGATGTAGTTGGGAATGGTGGGAATGCCCATGCCCAGTACCAGGCAGGTGACCATCGTCAAAAGCAGGGCGAGGAACAGGTTGTCCTTGCCGACGGCGATGACGTACCCACCCAGTTCGGCGGCGACACCGGTGAGGTTGATCACGCCAATGATGACGCCCACCAGCGCGCACGCAATGGCCACGGGCAGCGCATGGCGCGCGCCGTCCACAAGACTCTTGACGGCCAGCGCGCGCGCGTCTTCGCCCCGGCGAAGAATGTAGGTGAGTGCCACGAGCAGCGCCGCCAGCACGAAGAAGGTGCCGACGCCGAACTCGTAGAAGCCTGCGCACGCGAAGCCCAGCAGCGCCCAGGCCAGGCCACGCAGCGCGACGCCCTTCACGCCGCTGATCACCGCCGCGCCGAAGATCAGGATGACCGTGAGGCCCAGGCCGATGGTGCCGGAGAACAGCGGCGTGTATCCGGAGAAGAGCAGGGCCACGAGGCCGATCAGTGGCAACAGCAAATACCAGCGCTCACGCACGGCGGTCCAGGGGTTGGGGCATTCTTCCTTGGGCAGACCGAGCAGACCCTTGCGTCCTGCCTCGAGATGCACCATCCAGAAGGCCGTGGCGAAGTACAGGAAGGCGGGAATCACGGCCGCCTGCACGATGTCGATGTAAGGCACGTTGATGGTCTCGGCCATGATGAAGGCGACGGCCCCCATCACCGGCGGCATGATTTGCCCGCCCATGCTCGACGTGGCCTCGACGCCACCGGCGAACGCCGGGCTGTAGCCAAAGCGCTTCATGAGCGGGATCGTGAATTGGCCGGTGGTCACCACGTTGGCCACGCCAGACCCGTTGATGGTGCCCATGAGGGCCGACGAGATCACCGACACCTTGGCCGGTCCACCACGCGTGTGGCCCACGGTGCCCATGGCGAAGTCGTTGAACAGGCGGATCATGCCGGCCTGTTCCAGAAAGGAGCCGAACAGAATGAACAGGAAGATGTAGGTGGACGACACATAGGTGGGGGTGCCGTAGATGCCTTCCGTACCGAAGCCCAGCGCGCTGACTACCTGGTCTGCGCCAAAGCCGCGGTGAGCCAGCATGCCCGGCAGATGATTGCCGAAGAGCGCGTATGCGAGAAAGATCCCGCAGATCAGGGGCAGTCCCCAACCCATGGCGCGGCGTGCGGCCTCGAAGACCAGTGCGATCGTGACCACGCCAATCACCCAGTCCGAAGCGATGAGTTCGCCCGCGCGTTGCGTGAGATCGGCCTCGTAGTACCAGTGGTACAGGCTGAACGCAAAGCCGACGATGCCCAGTGTCCAGCCCAGCACCTTGCCGAAGGTGGCCCATCCTCCCGTTCGGTGGGCAAATGGGGGATACAACGCAAACACCATCAGCAACACGAAGCCGACATGGATGGCGCGCACCACCTGGCTGCTGAGCGGACTGAACGAGGCGGTGATCAGCTGAAAGCTGGAGAAAGCAATGGCGATCCAGAAGATCGCGTGGCTCGGACGAAGGTGCTGGATTTCGTTGTCGTTGTGCATGAAGACCTCGAGAGTCGGAAACAAAAACGGCCCCTCGGTGGGGCCGTTTCGGGTCAATGAAGGCCCAAGGCGGGACGCCTTTGCCTTATTTGATCAGGCCCACTTCTTTGTAGTAGCGCTCGGCGCCAGGATGCAGGGGCACCGGCATGCCTTTGATGGCGTTCTCGCGCTTGATCGTCTTGGCCGCGTTGTGCGCCGCGTAGAGCGTGTCGATGTTCTCGTATATCTGCTTCGTCATCTGGTACGCCAGCTCATTGGATACGCCAGCGTGCGTAGCGAGGAAGTTGGGGATGGCGGCGGTGGCCACGTCGGTGGTCTGTCCGGTGTAGGTGTTGGCCGGGATCACGGTGGGCTGGTAGGCAGGGTCCCCGACCTTGGCCACCACATCGGCAGGCACCGCCACGACCACGATCTTCACGGACGTGGCCAGATCTCGGATGGATGCGACACCCAGGCCAGCAGACTGCAGCGTGGCGTCCAGCTGACGGTTCTTGATGAGCTCGACCGACTCGCCGAACGGCAGGTACTCGACTTTGGACAGGTCGCTGTAGGAGAGCCCCGCCGCCTTGAAGATGGCGCGTGCGTTCAGCTCGGTACCCGACTTGGCGGCACCCACCGAAATACGCTTGCCCTTCAGGTCGGCAAGCGTCTTGATGCCGGAGTCGGCGCTGGCCACGATCTGGATGTAGTTGTTGTAAGTGGCGGAAATCCCGCGCAGCTTGTCGAGCTTGTTCGGGAAGCCGGCCTCAGCGTTGCCCTTCCAGGCGTCGGACAGGGCATCGGCCAGCGTGAAGGCCAGTTCTCCGCGACCGGCTTGCAGCAGGTTGAGGTTTTCGGCGGAGGCCTTGGTCACTTGCGCGGTGGAGCGCACGTTGGGAATGCCTTTGGCGTAGATTTGCGAGAGGGCGACGCCCATGGGGTAATACACACCGCTTTGGCCGCCAGTCAACACGTTGACGAATTGTTGTTGCTGCGCGGTGGCGGCACCCGCGATAAGCGCGGCGCCCAGGCTGAGGCTCAAGCCCACTTTGTGAATCAGACGCATGGTCAATGTCTCCTGTCGTCGTTAAAAAAGCGAGCGGCCAGAATACCGCAACTTGCCGCGAATGGGCCTCCGGTCCGAGACACCGGATGGGGCGGGTTTTCCCCGAGGCATCAGATGGCGCAGGCTTCGTGCGGCGAGTGATCGGCGCGTACGGGCCGACACCCGGGGCGCCATTGCTCCCTGGGCGCGGAGCCAGTCGAGGTTACATTGGCGTCGGGTTTGCATGTTTGTCATCGTCATCGCATTCAAGGAGGGCTCTCATGATGTTTCGTCGTCAGATGGTTTCAATAGGTCTGCTTGCCGTCGCTGTGACCGCAGCGGGCAGCGCGTGGGCACAGGCCTACCCGAACAAGCTCATCAAGTTGCAGGTGCCGTTCGCACCGGGCGGCACCACCGATATCGTGGCGCGGGTCATGTCTGATGCATTGGGCAAAGCCCTGGGCCAGAGCATGGTGGTGGAGAACAAGTCCGGTGGCGGCGGTGTGGTGGGTGCGACCGAACTCGCGCGCACCGCGCCCGATGGCTACGTGCTGGGCATGGCCACGGTGTCCACCACGGCGGCCAACCCGGCCATCAACCCCAAGATTCCGTACAACACGCTGACCGACTTCACGCCCATCATCAACATCGCGGCCACGCCCAACGTGATCGCGGTGCACCCGAGCTTTCCGGCGAAGGACTTCAAGTCGTTCCTGGCCGAGATCAAGAAGAACCCGGGCAAATACAGCTACGCCAGTTCGGGCACGGGCGGTATCGGCCACCTGCAGACCGAACTCTTCAAGAGCTTGACCAACACCTTCATCACCCACATTCCGTACCGCGGCGCTGGCCCCGCGCTCAACGACACCGTGGGTGGTCAGGTGCCGATCATCTTCGACAACCTGCCCTCGGCGCTGCCCTTCATCAAGTCGGGCCGCCTCATCGCCATCGTGGTGGCCGCGCCGCAACGCCTGGCCGTGCTGCCCGACATCCCGACCTTCAAGGAAGTCGGCCTGGAGCCGGTGAACCGCATGGCCTACTACGGCCTGATCGGACCCAAGGGCTTGCCGCAGGACGTGGTGGACAAGGTCTACAACGCCACCAAGCAGGCGCTCAACGACCCGGCCGTGAAGAAGAGGATCGAGGACACCGGCTCGCTGGTGGTGGGCAACTCGCCGACCGAGTTCACCGCCCAGATCAAGGCCGAGTACGAGGTCTACAAGCAGGTGGTGGCCAAGCAGAAGCTGTCTCTGGAATGATGGACCAGGCCCTGGCGTCGACCAGCGAAAACCTCGCTGGGGCCTTTGTCGACAGCCTCTGGCTGGAAGAGGGGCTTTCGCGCAACACGCTCGATGCGTACCGGCGCGATCTCGTGTTGCTCGGGCAGTGGCTGGCGGGGCACGGCAAGACGCTGCCCGAGACCTCGGAAGCCGATCTCAACGCGTACTTCAGCGAACGCCACGCCCAGACCCGCGCCACCACGGCCAACCGGCGCCTCACGGTGTTCAAGCGCTATTTTCGTTGGGCGCTGCGCGAGCGTTTCGTCGTCGTCGACCCGACGCTGCGCCTTTCGCCCGCGCGCCAACCGTTGCGTGTGCCCAAGACCATGTCCGAAGCGCAGGTGGAGGCCCTGCTCAACGCGCCCGATGTGGGCACGCCACTGGGTTTGCGCGACCGTTGCATGCTCGAACTGATCTACGCCAGCGGCCTGCGCGTGAGCGAGTTGGTGAGCCTGAAGACCTGGCACGTGGGCATGAACGAACACGTGCTGCGCATCACCGGCAAGGGCAACAAGGAACGCCTGGTGCCCTTTGGCCAGCTGGCGGGGCAATGGTTGCAACGCTATATGGGCACGTCGCGCGGCGAGATCCTCAATGGACTGCAGAGCGAAGACCTGTTCGTCACCTCGCGTGGCTCGCGCGCGGGGGAGGCCATGACGCGTGCCATGTTCTGGCAACTGGTGAAGAAATACGCGGCGCAGGCCGGTATCACCGTGCCGCTGTCACCGCACACCTTGCGCCATGCGTTCGCCACGCATTTGCTCAACCACGGCGCGGACCTGCGCGCGGTGCAGATGCTGCTGGGCCATGCGGACATTTCCACCACCACGATCTACACGCACGTGGCGCGCGAGCGGCTCAAGACCATCGTGGCGCAGCACCACCCGCGCGGGTGATGCGGCGCTGCCGCGTTACTTCAGTTCCACCCCGATCACCAGGCCCTTGGGCGTCACGGTGATCGTGCTGGGTTGCATGTTCATGCGGTCCAGCATGGCCAGGTCCTTGGGCTCGAGTTCGTGCAGCACCACTTCGCGCATCGACTGGTCGGCCAGGCGCGGTGCGTACAGGTTGAGCATCTCTTCCACGCGCGGCTGCAGTGTGGGGAACTTCAAGCGTGCCAGGCGCAGCTCGTGCGCGCGCAGCGTGCGGTCGCTGGCTTCGTAGCGCAGCTTGAAATCGAGGTCGAAGCTGCCCTGGTGCAATCGGTTGAGCGCCGGCCCCGTGGCTTGCACTTCCATGGCGGCGCGCAGGCGGTTTTCGTCGGGCAGCACCTGCAGGCGCGGTGTCTGCAGGTCCAGATCGAGGATGCCTTGCACGGGGTAGCGGCGCGGAAAACGCTTGCCGACCTCTTGTTGCATTTGGGCCAGCGAGACCGGATAGCCCTGCGGCGTGGCGCGCTCGGGGACTTCGCCATTGTCCGCCCGGGCGTGCAGAGGCAAGCTCCATGCGAGCGGGAGGAGGGCGAGGAGGATTCTGCGTTGCATGGGGCGTTGGACGCGCACGCGTGCGCCGGGTTCCGCGTGCGCCACGCCTGCTTACACCTTGCCCTGGTGCTGGCGTTGGAAGGCCTGGACAGCCTTGCCCAACACCAGGCGGCTCTGCTCCAGCTTGGTGTCCATGCGGTAGCGCGGAATGCCGATGGTCACGGCGTAGTGCTGGCTGCCCAACTGCAAGGGCATCGACAGGGAAATGGTGTCGTCGCGGTGTTCACCGATCGCCAGGAACCAGCCTTGTGCCAAGCCGGCCTGGATGCGCGCTTCCAGTTCCGCCGGTCCTTTGCTCGTGGCCGAGGTGTACGGCTTGTAGTCCAGGCTCTTGATCAGCACCGCCCTTTCTTCGTCGGGCAGGGTGGACAGCAGCGCACGGCCCGCAGCCGACGCGTACAGCGGCTTGAGTTCGCCCGATCGGGCCGCGATGCGCACCTCGTGCGTGCACTCGACCACATCGAGGTACAGCACCTGCTGGTCCATCATCTTGGAGAGGATCACGGTTTCGCCCGAGCCGTCGCGCACTTCTTCGAGCATGGGCTCGAGTGCCTGCAGCACCGGGTCGTTCTCCGACACCGCGTGCGCCAGCTCCAGCCAGCGCCGCGTGGGGTAGTAGCCGCTTTCGCGTCCCACCGGATAGAGAAAGCCCGCGCGGCGCAGGGTCTCCATCAAGGCCGAGCAACTGGACTTGGGCAGGTCGAGGTGGCGGCGCAGGTCGGCGGCGGTGGCGGGTTTGCGGGTCTGGGCGAAGAACTCCAGCACCTTGAGCACCCGCAAGGCGCTCTTGACGTTGCTGCCTTCTTCGCCTGAAAGGGAGGGCGTTTGTTCGACCATGTCATCCACCGTTTGAATGCGGCGGATTCTATCCAGTGGGCTGTCGAGGTGCCCACTGCGGCTCGCGCTTCTCCAGAAAGGCCGAGACACCTTCGCGCACATCGGTCCCGCGCAGACACCGCGAGCGCAGACGCAGTTGCGTCTGAAGAGCCTGCTCCCACGGGTGGCCGGTGGTGGCGCGAAACGCCCGCATGCCCAGGTCCAGCGCGCGCGGGCTGGCGCGTGCGACCTGCTGCGCCAGCGCGCGGGCTTGGGCGTCCAGGGACGAAGGCGCCACGACGTCGCCCACGACGCCGGCCGCCAGTGCCTGTTCTGCGTTGAGTTCTTCGCCGGTGAGGGCCAGTTGCAGCGCGCGCCGATCGCCCAGCGCCTTGCGCAAGGCGGGCATGAGCAGGAATGGAAACAACCCCAGGCGCACCTCGGGGCAGCTGAAGCGCGCGTTGCTGGCGGCCACCACCAGGTCGGCGGCGCACGCCAGTCCGAAGCCTCCGCCGATGGCCGCGCCCTGTATGCCCACGACCACGGGCTTGGGAAAGTCGCCCACGCGCCGGAACAAGTCTGCAATGGGTTGTGCGTGCGCCACCAGGGTTTCTTCGTCATGTGCGTGGGCCTGCATCAGGCTCTTCAGATCCGCACCTGCCGAGAAATGCGGACCCTCGGCCAGGATGAGCAGCACGCGCACCTCAGGGTTCTGTTGCGCAAGGTCCAGCCCGCGGTGCACGCCACGCAGCAAGGAGGTCGAGAAGGCATTGCGTGTGTCGGGCTCGGCGAGCGTCAACTCGCCCACGTGACGCTCGACCGTCCAGCGCACGCCGTCCAGAGGCGAAGCTTGCACGCTCGGACTCACCACTGCGCCTCGGGCATGCGTGCCTGCGCGACGATGCCGTCCTGCACCAGTGCGGCGATTTCCGCGGCGTCGAAGCCGGCTTCGCGCAGCACCTCGTCGCTGTGCTCGCCCACACGGGGCGCGGGTCGCGTGGGCTGGGGTGGCGTGCGGGACCAGTGGTTGGGGTGGCGCGTGCGCCGCAACACGCCTTCGCTCGGGTGTGATTCCTTCGGAAAGAAGTTCACCGCTCTCAGGTGTTCGTCTTCGAGCAGGCTGTGCAGGTCGTGCACTGGCATGTTGGGAACGTCGGCCTCTTCGAACACACGCAACCAATGCGCCGAGGGCCGGCCCGCCAGCAACTGTTCGAACTCGGCGTAGATGGCGTCCACGTGCTGGTTGCGGGACTGCATGGTGTGCAGGCGGGTGTCGCGCTCGAAGTCGTCGGCGCGTCCGATGACCTCGTAGAGACGGCGCCAGTGGCGGTCGGTGAAGGGCATGGCCGCGATGTAGCCGTCCTGCGTGCGATAGGGTTTGCGGCCGGCCGCGAGCAGGCGCGCGTAGCCCCCTTCGCCCAAGGCAGGTTCGAAGCTCAGGCCGCCCAGGTGGTCGGCCATCACCATCGACACCGTGTTCTCGAACATCGGAATGTCGATCCGTTGTCCCAGCCCGCTGCGCTCGCGCTCGTATAGCGCCGCGCAGATCGCCAGCGCCGCATTGAACGAGGCGTTGCGATCGGCGAGTGCCAACGGCACGTACTGCGGCGCGGACGAGAGCTTGCGGCTCATGATGTGCGCTACACCGGCTGCCGACTGGATCAGATCGTCGTAGGCGGGCTTGTCGGCATAAGGGCCGTCCTGCCCGAAGCCGAACAGGCCCACGAAGATCAGGCGTGGGTTCGTTTCGGCGAGCACGGCGTGGCTCAGGCCCAGGCGCTCCATGGCGCGGGCCCGCATGTTGTAGAGCAGCACGTCGGCCGTGCGCGCCAGGCGCAGCAATACCGCGCGGCCGGCCGGCTTTTTCAAGTCCAGACCCAGCGCGCGTTTGCCTCGGTTGGAGTTCATGTAGATGTGACCCATGCCCTCGCCGCGCGCAGGCCCGATGCGGCGCTGGCTGTCGCCATCGGGGGGCTCGATCTTCACCACGTCGGCACCGAGCTCGGCCAGCATCTGACCGGCGAACGGCCCGGAAATCACGGCCGACAGATCCAGCACGCGCACACCGGCCAGCGGCCCATCTCCTGGGTTTTTTGTTTTTTGGTTCATAAATGAGAACTATGGATCATGGATGGGTTCATTTTCCAGAAGGCCATCGCGATGTCAAGTGGCAAATGATTAGGGTAATTTCCTATCGATGTCGGGTCTCGACGCTTCTTAAAATTAAGTTCATGAACATGACTTGTGGTTCATGTATATGAAATTTACAGGAGACAACCATGCGCAGACGGAAACTTCTTCAACTGAGCGGTGCTTGCCTGGCCGCTGGTGTGGCCCCGCACGTGCGGGCGAACGAGTCGGTGGAGGCCTACCCTTCCAGGCCGATCAAGCTCATCGTGCCGTTCAGTCCCGGTTCGCTGACCGACGGCACCGCGCGCCTGTTCGCGCCCAGAATGGCCGAGGCGCTCAAGGGCACCATCGTGGTGGAGAACATTGCCGGGGCCAGCGGCATCATCGGCAGCGAAACCGCGGCCAAGGCCGCCCCTGACGGCTACACGCTCGTGATGGGCGGTGTGACCTCCCACGGCACGCTGGTCTCGTTGATGAAGAAGCTGCCCTACGACGTGAACCGCGACTTCACGCCGATCGGCCTGGCCGTGGCGCCACCCGCGTTTTTCGTCGTGCATCCCTCGGTGCCGGCGCGCAACCTCAAGGAGTTTGTCGAGTGGTCGCGCACGCAGCCGCAAGGCGTGAGCTATGGCTCCTCAGGCGTAGGCTCCTCGGGCCACCTCACGGCCGAGCTGTTGACCATGAAGACCGGGGCCAAGCTGGTGCAGGTGCCCTACAAAAACGTGGGCCAGGCGATCACCGACTTGATCGCGGGCCACGTGAAGATGATGATCTACTACGCCCCCCTGTTGCCCCACGTGCGCAAGGGCGACCTGCGCGCATTGGCGGTGCTGTCGGACCAGCGGGCCAGCTTCGCGCCGGAAGTGCCGACCGCGCGCGAGCAGGGCTTCGAGAACGTGACGTCCAGCGGCTGGGTGGGTGTGCTCGCGCCGGCCGGGTTGTCGACGCCGATCCGCGACAAGCTCTACGCTGCCTTGAAGCTGGCCTTGGACGACCCGGGCCTGCGCAAGACCCTGGCCACGCAGGGACAGGAGGCCATACCGTTGCCGCCCGCGGAGTTCAAGGCCTTCATGAATTCGGAGATCACGCGCTGGGGCGAGGTGGTGCGCGTGTCTGGCGCGACGATGGAGTGACAAGGTCCATGAACCCAGGACGAGAAGAGCTGCGCATCGGCGCAGGAGCCGGCTTTTGGGGCGATTCGCCCGATGGGCCCGCGCAGCTGGTGCGCCAGGGCGACATCCACTACCTGGTGCTGGACTACCTGGCCGAGATCACGTTGTCGATCATGGCGCGGGCCATGGAGCGCCATCCGCAAGCGGGTTACGCGACGGATTTCGTGACGCACGTCATCGCCCCGCTGGCGAAGGAGTTGGTGTCCAAAGGCGTCAAGGTCGTGGCCAACGCGGGCGGCTGCAATCCGCTGGCCTGCCAGCAGGCGCTGGAACGTGAATTGGCCAGGCAGGGCATTGCGCTGAAGGTGGCGGCGGTGACCGGGGACGACGTGCTGGGCGAGGTGCGGGCTGCTGCCGGCACGTGGCGGGAGATGTGGAGCGGTGAGCCGCTGCCCGAACGCATGGCCACCGCCAACGCCTACCTGGGTGCGTTTCCGATCGCGCGCGCCCTGGCCGCTGGGGCGGACATCGTCATCACCGGCCGCTGCGCCGACAGCGCGCTGGTGCTCGGTCCCTTGGTGCACGAGTTCGGCTGGTCGCCCACCGACTGGAACCTGCTGGCCGCGGGCTCGCTGGCTGGCCACGTCATCGAGTGCGGCGTGCAGGCCACGGGGGGCTATGCCACCGACTGGAAAGCCACCGCGAAAGACTGGGCCGACATGGGTTTCCCGATTGCGGTGTGCCGCCGCGACGGCAGCTTCACCGTGACCAAGCCGGCGCAGACCGGCGGGCGTGTCGACGTGGATGTGATCAGCGAACAGGTGACCTACGAAACCGGCGACCCGCAGAACTATGTGTTGCCCGACGTGGTGTGCGACCTGTCCCAGGTGCGCGTCGAGCAGGTCGGCCCCGACCAGGTGCGCGTGAGCGGCGCGCGCGGCAAGCCGTGCACGCCCACGTACAAGGTGTCGGTGACCGCGCCCGAGGGCTACCGTTGTCTCGCCACCATGATGGTGCGGGGCATCGACGCGGCCGCGAAGGCCAGGGCCATGGGCGAGGCGATCCTGGCGCGTTGCCGCCGGATGTTCGATCAGAACGGCTGGGCCGACTTCGCGGAAACCTCGGTCGAGATCCTGGGCGCGGAAGAAAGCTACGGTCCGCACGCGGCCACCCGTGCCTGGCGCGAGGTGGTGCTCAAAGTGGCCGCTCGCCACACCGAGGCGGCGGCGCTGGAGCTTTTTTCGCGCGAAATCTTCCCCAGCGCCACGGCGATGGCCCCCGGCATCTCGGGCATCTTCGGTGGCCGGCCCAAAGTCCAACCCGTCATGCGCTTGTACTCGGTGTTGCTGCCCCGATCGTCCGCGCAGGTTCGCGTGCATGTCGGTGAGCACGTGTTGGACGACGTGGCCGGGCCACCCGCCAGCGCATGGGCCGCACTGCCCGCGCGGCAGGCGCCACCGGTCACTGCCGATGCACCCGCGACCCGTGCCGCGCCGGACGGCACTCGAACGGTTCGGCTGATCGATCTCGCCTACGCGCGCAGCGGCGACAAGGGGGACGCTTCGAACATCGCCGTGATCGCGCGCAAGCCGGAGTACCTCCCGGTGATCGCCGCGCAATTGACCGCCGAACGCGTCGCCGATCATCTGCGCCATCTGGCCGAAGGGCCCGTGACGCGCTTTGACTGGCCAGGCCTCAACGCCTTCAACTTCCTGATCGAACGCGCGCTCGGGGGCGGCGGTGTCGCATCCCTTCGCTACGACCCCCAGGGCAAGAGCCATGCGCAGATGCTGCTTGAAGCACCCTTGCACGTGCCCGCCACATGGAGCATCGAAATCCCATGACATCGAACACAACCAGCAGCGCCCCGGGTGTGGCACCCGACGGCGTGTTGTGCGAAGTGCGCGACGGCGTCTTGCACATCACGATCAACCGCCCCGAGCGGCACAACACCATGACGCAGGAGATGCTCCGGCAACTGGCGCAGGCTTTCGATAGCGCAGGGCAGCGGCGCGATCTCGATGCCGTGGTGCTCACCGGCGCGGGCAGCAAGACCTTCTGCGCGGGCGGGCAACTGACGTCGAGCCAGGAAGGCCGGCCGTTCGATCTCGATGCCGAGCGCTTCGACCACCCCGTGGCCGACCTGTTTCGCGCCATCGAGCGTTGCCCGCATCCGGTGGTGGGGCGCATCAACGGCAGTGCCTTCGGCGGGGGCGTGGGCTTGGTCTGCGCGTGCGACATCGCCATTGGCGCAACGGGCGCGTTGTTCGGCACCACCGAAGGCCGCGTAGGCCTGTTTCCCATGATGATCCTGCCCGCGCTGCAGCGCGTGATTCCGCGCCGGGCGCTGATCGAGATGTGCTTCTACGCCGAGCGGTTCGGCACCGAGAAGGCGGTCCACATCGGCTTGTTGAACAGCGCCGTGCCGCCCGAGGAGCTGGATGCGGCGGTCGATCAAGCCATTGCCAGGCTGCGGCTGTGTGCGCCCACGGCGTTGCAGATCGGCCGGCGGGCGCTGAACGCAGCGTCGGACTTGTCGTATGCCGATGCGCTGAACTACACGCAGGCCCTGCTGCCGCTGTTGGCGCAAAGCGCCGATGCGCAGGAAGGCTTTCGTGCTTTCGCCGAGCGCCGGCCAGCGAACTGGCGGCAGCGCTCGGCGTGAGCAAGGGACGCTATTTGTAGAACGCCTCCACCTGGCCCTTGAGCTTGATCAGCAAGGGATTGCCCTTGCGGTCCAGCGTCTTGCCCGAAGGCACTTTCACCCAGCCTTCGCTGATGCAGTACTCGACCACATCGAAGCGCTCCTTGCCGTTGAAGTGGATGCCGATGTCGTGCTCGAACACGGCGGCCACGTGGTGTGGGCTGCGGGCATCGATGGACAGGTGGTCGGGCAGGGGCGGGCGGGAAGGGCTGGTGGTGTCGTTCATGGCTGCGATTGTCGGTGAGAAGCGGTGGGCGACTCAGCCCCCCAGGCCGGCGAAGACATTCTGCACGTCTTCGTTCGCGTCCAGCGCGGCGAGAAACGCCTCCACCTCTTCCAGGTGTTCGGCGCTCAGGCTGCCGGGGTCTATCGGGTTCTTGGGCCTGTAGCCCAGCTTGGAGGAGAGCACGGTGAAGCCCTGCGCGGGCAGCGCGCGGCCGACCAGGTCGAGGTCGGTGGGGTCGGTCAGGAACAGGGTCACGCCTTCGTCGTGTGCCGGGTGAAAGTCCTGCGCGCCGGCTTCGATGGCGGCCAGCTCCGGGTCCGCGTCCTTTGAGCTGGGTTCGGCCTCGATCATGCCCACGTGGTCAAAATCCCAGGCCACCGAACCCGAGGTGCCCAACTGGCCCTTGCGAAACAGCACGCGCATCTCGGAGGCCGCGCGGTTCAGGTTGTCGGTCAGGCATTCCACTATCACCGGCACGCGGTGCGGCGCGAAGCCTTCGTAGACCACGTGCTCGAAGTGCACCGTCTCGCCGGTGAGGCCGGCGCCCTTCTTGATGGCGCGGTCCAGCGTGTCCTTGGGCATGGAGACCTTGCGCGCCTGCTCCACCACCAGGCGCAGCCGCGCGTTCGAGGCCGGGTCGGCGCCATGCCGCGCGGCGATCATGATGTCTTTGGCGAGTTTGCCGAAGAGCCTGCCCCTGGCGTTCGCGGCGAGGTCCTTGTGTTTGGCTTTCCATTGCGCGCCCATGGTGGTGCTCCTGTCTGTGTGAGGGGGATAGTCTACGGGCTCGTCTTGCGTTCGAAGCGGTAGAACAGATTGGGCTCGGACAGCACGTAGATGGCACCGTCGGGGCCCACGGCAACACCTTCGGGTTGGGGAACCTTCTTGCTCAGGCCATGAAACCCGCGCCACAAGGGCAGCATGCTGATCGGGTGGCCATCGGGCCCGTAGGCCACGATCAGCGCGGACTCGTCGCTGAGCAACAGCAACTGCCCGGTCGGCTCGTGCAGCGTGAGCGAGGACAGGTCGCTCATGAACAGCGAGGCCGCGCTGGACGACTGCCATTCGCTGATGTCGATGTTGAAACCCATGGATTCGTTGAACACGTCCAGCCCGCTGATGACCAGCACGCGCAGCGGCATCTTCTCCTTCACCACGAACAGCCGGTGCTCCAGACTGTCCCAGGACACGCCTTCAAAACTGGCGTTGTGCACGGTGTCGATGCTCAGGCCCAGGCTGGACGCGCCTGTGACCGAGACGCGCTGGGTGTCGGGGCCGATCCGCACCCAGTACATGCTGTGGCTGGCTTCGTCGGAAATGACGTAGGTGTCCCGCTCCACGTAGGTGATGCCCTCGGGGTCTTTCAGGCCGTCGATGTCGATCACGCGCAGCAGGCGGCCATCGGTGGTGAGTTCAGCGACTTGCGGCGGGCGGTTGATCACGGTGAACAGGGTGCCGGTTTCCTCGTTGAAGGTCAGCCCCGAGGTGTTGCGCGTCAAGCCCTGGATCGGCAAGCCCTCCACCGCCACGCGGTAGTCGGGCAGCCACAGTGCCGTGTCCTTCCACTGCGCCGCGTTGAGGGTGGTGGTGAGCCAGTAGAAACCCAGTGCCAGGACTTTGAAGTACCAGATGAAGAGGAACCCCGCCGCCAGCAGCGCGGTCCAGAGACAGGGTTTGCAGATTTTTACGCCAGGCATCGGTTGGAGTTTAGTGCTGGGTACCGCTAGGATGGTTTCCCTTCCTCGTCCTGAAACAGGAGTGCCCATGGAAACACACGAACTGCACCGCGGTCGTCTGATCGACCATATTCAATTGGTGGTGAAGGACCTGCCCGCCAGCAAGGTGTTCTACACCGCCGTGTTCAAGGCGCTGGACATTCCCCTGAGTGGCAGTGGCGACGACTATTTCTGGGCCGATGAGCTGTTCGTGTCCACGGCCGACAGCGAGGCTGCGAACGGCGAGCTGACGGGCCGCCACCATCTGGCCTTCCAGGCGCAGGACAAGGCGATGGTCGATGCGTTTTACAAGGCCGCTTTGGACGCGGGTGGAAAGGACAACGGCGCCCCAGGCATCCGGAAGTACCACCCGGGTTACTACGGTGCCTTCGTCATCGACCCCGATGGCAACAACATCGAGGCGGTGTTCCATGGCGAGGCCAAACGCAGCGCGGCCTCGGTGGTGGTGACTTTCTAGGGCCTGTTCACACTATTTTTCCAAGATGCGTTGCGGATCCAAAAGGCCATGCGCAAGGCGCGAAACGCAGACGGGCCGGTGGCCCGGCGAGGCTTCGCAACGCGGCGCACGGCCTTTTGGATCCGCAACCCGAAGGGAAGGGGTTGAACACAGCGCCCCTCGTCGTTGCACTCCTAGGCCAGACGCCCAGTCTGGCCGTCGTCGCGCGCCTAGATGGGCGCAGTGTTCAACCCCTTCGCACTTGGAAAAATAGTGTGAACAGGCCTTAGCTCAGTCTTCCAGCACCCGCACCTTCACGCTCTTGCCCTTGATGCGCCCGGCGTTGAGCCGGCTCGCGGCCTGCTGGGCAATGGCGCGGTCCACCGCCACGTAGGTCGACCATTCGTTCACGTTGATCTTGCCCACCTGCTCGCGGGTGTAGCCCAGGTCGGCCGTGAGCGCGCCCAGCACGTCGCCCGGGCGGATCTTCTCCTTGCGGCCACCCTGGATGTGCAGCGTGACCATGGGAGGCACCAGTGGTTCGTGGCTCGTGGGCCTGAGTTCGCCCAACGGGTGCCAGGTGGATTCGCGGCCCTGCAACTGTTCGATCTTGCCCACGCTGCCCATCTCGTCGAGGCTGGCGAGGTTGAGCGCCAGGCCGCTTTCGCCCGCGCGCCCGGTGCGGCCGATGCGGTGGATGTGCACCTCGGGGTCGGGCGTCACGTCCACGTTGATCACGGCGGCCAGGCTGGCAATGTCCAGGCCGCGCGCGGCCACGTCGGTGGCCACGAGCACCGAGCAACTGCGGTTGGCAAAACGCACCAGCACCTGGTCGCGCTCGCGCTGCTCCAGTTCGCCAAACAGCGCCAGCGCGCTGATGCCTTGCGCCTGCAACACGGCGACGAGGTCGCGGCACTGCGCCTTGGTGTTGCAGAAGGCCAGTGTGCTCGCGGGCCTGAAGTGGGCCAGCAGCTTGCTGACCGCATCCAGCCGTTCGTTCTCGCTCACCTCGTACCAGCGCTGCTCGATCTGCGCACCCGCGTGCTGCGTTTCCACCTTCACGGTGATGGGCTCGCGCATGAATTGCGCGCTCAACTTGGCGATGGCTTCCGGGTAAGTGGCGGAGAACAGCAGCGTCTGGCGCGCCTTGGGACACTGCCGGGCAACGGTGACGATGTCGTCGAAGAAGCCCATGTCGAGCATGCGATCCGCCTCGTCAAGCACCAGCGTGTTGAGCGCTTCGAGCTGCAGGCTGCCGCGCTCCAGGTGGTCCATGAGGCGGCCCGGCGTACCGACCACGATGTGCGCGCCATGCTCCAGCGTGGCGAGCTGCCCGCGCAGCGGCACGCCGCCGCACAGCGTGACGACCTTGATGTTGTCTTCGGCGCGCGCCAGGCGGCGGATCTCGGTGGTCACCTGGTCGGCCAGTTCGCGCGTGGGGCACAGCACCAGCGTCTGCACGGCGAAGCGGCGCGGATTCAGGTTGGCGAGCAGGGCGAGGGCGAAGGCCGCTGTTTTGCCGCTGCCGGTCTTGGCCTGGGCAATGATGTCTTTGCCCAGCAAGGCCGGTGGCAGGGCCGCGGCCTGGATCGGCGTCATGGCCGTGTAGCCCAGTTGCTCCAGGTTGGCCAGGGTGGCGGGGGAGAGGGGGAGTGTGCTGAAGGCGGTCGAGGGTGCGGAAGTCATCACCGATTATCGGCGCCGGGCCCGTGGCGCGCGCAGCCGCGGCATCTCAGTTTTCCACCGCGCCCAGAGGTATCGAGGGTCCTGCCCCAGGTGTTGCCCCTCCGGCGCGCGTGCCCCCATCCAAAGGCATCGAGGGACGGCTACGCCGGCCCAAGATGCCGTCCCCCCTCGAAGCGCCGAAGGCGCGCCAAAGAGGGGGGAAGCCGCGTCAGCGGCGCAGGGGGGTGTTTCATGTCAGGCCGTGAGCGTGAAGTAGAACGTGGCGCCCTTGTTCTGCTCGGCCTGCACCCAGACGCGACCGCCGTGTCTTGCCGCGATGCGCTGCACGATACTCAGGCCGATGCCGGTCCCTTTGAATTCGGTGTCGCTGTGCAACCGCCGGAACGGGCTGAACAGCTGATCGGCCTGGGCCATGTCGAACCCGCAGCCGTTGTCCCGCACATAGAAGGCGTCCCGTCCCTCCGCTGAGGCGCGGCCGACCTCGATGCGGGTGACGTCCCGTTTGGCGCAGAACTTCCAGGCGTTGCGCAGCAGGTTGTCTAGCACGCTGCGCACCAGAACAGGGTCGCCATGTGCCACCAGATTCGGTGCAATGCGCACATCGGCCACCCGCTGGGGTTCCGTCTCCATCTGTTGTTCGATGATGTCGGCGGCGATGCCGCTCAAATTCACTTCACTCATCTGCGGCTTCACAGAGGACAGGTGAGACAGGTTCAGAAGGGCATCAATGAGGGTGCCCATCTGGGCGCTCTTGGAGGCAATGCGCGCGATCAGATTGAGACCCTCGTCATCGAGCTGGGCCCGGTGGTCTTCCAGCAGCACGTTGCTCAGGCCTGCAATCGCACGGATGGGCGAGCGCAGGTCGTGCGCGACCGAATAGCTGAAAGTTTCAAGTTCCTTCAAACTCTCGCGCAGTTCGTTGGTGCGCTCACTCACCAGGCTTTCCAGGTCGGTGTTCAGTCTGCGCAGGCGGATTTCCGCGTGTTTGCGCGCCGATATGTCTTGTAAGACGCCGCTGATGCGGTGGCAGGGCATCGCACGGGCATCCAGCTTGATCCAGCGTTCGGGCTTGCTGTTGGTCTGCAGGCGAAACTCTTCGCTGAATCTCTTGAGCGGGTCGAGTGCTTCTTTGAGCCGCAGGGCGACGTTGGCCCTGTCTTTCTCATCGATGCCAGTCAGAAAATCGTCGAGCCTCATGGCTTGCTCTGCCGGCCGCCCGAGCAGTTCCGCCGTGCGCGAGTTGACGGCCATGGCATCGGTCGAGGTGTCCAGCTCCAGGATGCCGAGGCTGGCGGCGTCCAGCGCCTGTTGCAGCAGCCGGCGGTTTTCCCCCAGGGCTTCTTCAACGGCGTGGCGCTCCAGCGCCATCTGGATAGTGGCATGCAGCTCGCGCTCGGAAAACGGCTTGATCAGGTAGCCATAGGGACGCGTCTTGCGCGCCCGCTCCAGCGTGGAATCTTCGGAATACGCGGTGAGGTAGATCACCGGTACCGGGTTGTCCTGGTTGAGCCGGGAGGCCACTTCGATGCCATCCATCTCACCTTCGATGTGGATGTCCATCAGCACGAGGTCGGGCCGAGAGCGAGAAATCATCTCAAGGCTCTGCTGTCCCGAGACGGCCACATGCGGCACGTCGTAACCCAGTTGGGACAGGCGCTGCTTGAGGTTGAAGGCGACGATGCTTTCGTCTTCCACGATCATGATCCTGGCAGGTTGTTTCATGGGCTTGTTCCAAGTTGGAAACGCAGCGAAAACCGGGTGGGGTTGGCGCGCTGGATCGTCAGCTCTCCGTGCAACTGCTGGGTCAGAAGATTGACGAGCTGCAAGCCAAGCGAGCCGGTGCGATCGAGATCGAGGTCCTCCTGGATGCCCCGGCCGTCGTCACTGATCGAAAGCACCACGTGCTTGTCGTCCAGCTCCCGAATGTCCACCACAATCTTGCCGCGTTGCCGGCCGAGAAAGCCATGCTTGAGCGCATTGCTCACCAGTTCGTTGACGATGAGTCCGCAGGGAATGGCTTCGTTGATGGGGAGCTTGACGTCGTGCGCATTGATTTCGATCGCGATCAGGTGGGATGTCGATCCGTACGCTTCGGTCAGGCGAGGCAATAACTCACCGAGAAAGCGCTGAAAGTCCACCTGCGCAAAGTTCTGCGACTGGTACAAGGTCTGGTGGATGAGCGACATGGAGCGCACGCGGTTCCGGCTGTCGCGCAACATGCCGATGAGTTCGCTGTCCTTGCTCTTGAGTGCCTGGAGATCCAGCAGGCTGTGGATCACTTGCAGGTTGTTCTTTACGCGGTGGTGCACCTCGCGCAGCAGCAGATCCTTCTGTTGCAGCGCGTCCTGGATGCGCTTCTCGTTCAGCTTGCGTTCACTGAGGTCCAGGATCACGGAGAGGATCATCGGCCCTTCCCCCGTCTGCACCGGGTTGATGCCGATCTCGACCGGAAACTCGCTGCCGTCCTTGCGCAGTCCACTGAGATCGCGCCCAGCGCCCATGGGTCTTGCGCTGGTTTCTGCGAGGAAACCTTGTCTATAGCTTGGATGGGCGTGTCGGTAGCGCGAGGGAATCAATATCTCGACAGGGCGCCCAATGAGTTCGGCGCTTTCGTAGCCGAAGGTGGTCTCTGCGAGTTGGTTGAGGCGGGTGATTTCGCCCCGCTGATTGACCACGATCATGGCTACCGGGATGCGATCAAACGCCTGCCCAAGGTATTCGTTCAGTTCGATCCTCTTCTCCATCTCGCGAATGTACTGCCTCTTGCTGGAGCATGCACGTCGATCGCATCCGTCTTCGCCGCACCCTTGTGCTGCGCCCGTCGCTGCCTGTCCGACCTCTAGACCCTGCGGCCAAAAGGACCATCTCCCTTGGGCAGAGAGCGTCGCACCTGCCGGTGCAGATGCGCATGCAGATGCGCTGCTGCAGTGGCCGGCCGCGCGCCCTTGCCCGTGATCTATCGCAGCGAATGTGCGGGAAGACTTCCGACTCTCACGAGCGCGATGCGGCCGCGAGCAGATCGTCCAGCTCGGGCTGGCTGAACCCGGCCGCCAGCCGCGCCGTATCGTTGAAGGGTGGCCGCAGGCGCGGTGCCGAGTGCGCGCGCGCCAGACGGCGGTAGTGGCCCAGCGGTTCGATGTCTTGCTGCGCACACAACCACCCATACCAGCGGTTGCCCACCGCCACATGGCCGATCTCGTCGCGCAGGATCACGTCCAGGATCTCGACCGCGCGCAAAGCTGCTGGTGTGCCGACCTTGCGCAGACGCGCCTGCATCGGCGGCGTGGCGTCCAGGCCGCGTGCTTCCATGGTGCGTGGCACGAGCGCCATGCGCGCCGTCGCATCGTGCTGCGTGCGCAGGCACATCTCCCAGAGGCTGTTGTGCGCCACGAAATCGCCGTAGTCGTGCCCCAGGCTTTGCAGGTGCGTGCGCAGCAAGTGGAAGTGCGTGGCTTCTTCGTGGGCCACGCGCAGCCAGTCGGTGTAGTAGTCGGCCGGCATGTCGGGAAAGCGCCAGACTGCGTCCAGCGCCAGGTCGATGGCGTTGAATTCGATGTGCGCCACCGCGTGCAGCAGCATGGCCAGGCCCTCGGGCGTGAAGGGCGAGCGCTGCGGCACGTCCACCGGCGCCACCAGCAGCGGCCGCGCCGGCCGCCCGGGCAGTGGCGCTGTGGCATCGGCTTGCAGGTGCTCGGTCGGGTCGATCCGCAACCGGCCCGCCTGTTGGGACCCGAACAAGGCGTGGGTCGCCGCGACCTTGGCACCCGGGTCGGCGGTGCACAGCGCCCCCAATGCTCGTGCGCGCAGCGAGGTCAAGGGCGGAGGTGTCGGGTGAGCGGGCGCTTGCATCCCTACAATTCTAGGTTTTGAGAATGCAGACCCCACAGGAGAACGCCCGATGGCCCTTTACGAACTCGATGGAACCGCTCCCCGCATGGCCGACTCCGCCTGGGTTGCCGACTGCGCCTCGGTGATCGGCGACGTGGTGATGGCCGAAGACAGCAGCGTCTGGTTCGGCGCGGTGATACGGGGCGATACAGCGACCATCACGATCGGGCGTGGCTCCAACATCCAGGACGGCAGCGTGCTTCACGCGGACGTTGGCGTGCCCACCACCGTGGGCGACAACGTGACCGTAGGCCACCAGGTGATGCTGCACGGCTGCACCATCGGCGATGAATCGCTGATCGGCATTGGCGCTACCGTGCTCAACGGCGCGAAGATCGGCAAGAACTGCCTGGTGGGCGCGGGCGCGCTGGTCACCGAAGGCAAGGAGTTCCCCGACGGCAGCATGATCCTCGGCAGCCCGGCGCGGGTGGTGAAGTCGCTCTCTCCTGAACAAATCGAAGGCCTGCGCCGCAGCGCGCGCAGCTATATCGCCAATGCCGCGCGCTACCGCAAGGGCTTGAAAAAGGTCGGTTGAATCCCATCTGAACCGCTTCGCATTTTTTTTGAACGCCCCAGAAAGCACCGCGTGTCCGAACTCCACAAATTCGTCTTCGAAGGCCTGCCCGTGCGCGGCATGCTCGTGCGCCTGACCGACGCCTGGCAGGAAATCCTGCAGCGCCATCGCGAAGCGGGCGGCTACCCCGAGGCCGTCACGGAGCTGCTGGGTGAAATGACGGCGGCGGCCACGCTGATGCAGGCCAACATCAAATTCAACGGCGCGCTGATCATGCAGATCATGGGCGATGGCCCGGTGAAGCTGGCCGTGGCCGAAGTGCAGCCCGACCTGCGCCTGCGCGCCACCGCCACCGTGGTGGGCGAGGTGGCGGCCGATGCGCCGCTCTCGCACATGGTCAACGTGACCAACCAGGGCCGTTGCGCCATCACGCTCGACCCCACGGACCGCCTGCCGGGCCAGCAGCCTTACCAGGGCGTGGTGCCGTTGTTTGGCGACAAGCGCGAAAAGCTCGAGAAACTCAGCGAGGTGATCGAGCACTACATGCTGCAGAGCGAGCAGCTCGACACGCGGCTGGTGCTCGCGGCCGACGACAAAATGGCCGCAGGCCTGCTGATCCAGCGCCTGCCGCTGCAAGGCCAGGACAACCTGGCGGGCCAGTCGGGCGCGCGCGACGAAGACCAGATTGGCGTGAATGAGGACTACAACCGCATCGCGATCCTGGCGTCCAGCCTCAAGCGCGAGGAGCTGCTGGGCCTGGACGCCGACACCATCCTGCGCCGCCTGTTCTGGGAAGAGGATGTGCGCCGGTTCGAGCCACTCACGGGCGAGAGCGGCCCGCGCTTTGCCTGCACGTGTTCACGCGATCGCGTGAGCAACATGCTGCGCAGTCTGGGGCGCGACGAAGTCGAATCGATCCTGAGCGAGCAGGGCCAGGTGGAGGTGGGTTGCGAGTTCTGTGGTGCGAAGTACCGGTTCGATCCGGTGGACGCGGCGCAGGTGTTTCTGCAGCCGGCGCAGCAGGTGCCGGCGAGCGACCAGAAGCACTGAACGCTCACCGTTCGCCGTATTCCTGGTTATCGGTTGCTCAGGAGCCCGGTGAACAGCCGGTGTTCGCATTCGGGATCGCTGCAGTTCTCACAGGACCAGGGCCGCAGGCCGTTGGCCAGTGCAGGGTCCTGCCACACGAGCGGGCGGCCCAGCGCGGTGCCCACCGCGCGCAGCGCCTGCTGCGCACGCGCCTCGCCCTGCCCATACACGGTTTGAAAGCCGATGCCTGCGCCCTGCAGCGCGTCACGCAGCAGCGCATCGGTGGCGTCGCGCACGCAAGGGCTGTCGCGCAACAGGCCATCGGGCACCCAGGGCAGGTCCAGGCCCATGAGCAGGTGTACACCGAAGAGGCTGCGCTGCACGGCCAACGCGGGCGCGATCAAACTGTCATCCTGGAAGTAGAGCGCGCTGTAGGCCGCGACCACCAAGGCGGTGGTGTCGGCGATCACCACGTCCACGCCGAGCGTTTGCCGAGCCACCTGGATGAGCCGGGTTTGTTCGGCGGCGATGGCCGTCTGCTCCTGGGCTTGCGGTGCTCGGCCGTGACCTTCGCACCAGCCGCGCAAATGTTCGGGCACCACGACGGCGCGCAGGCCGTGTACGTTTTGAAGTTGTGTGTGCAGGGCCGCTGCCAGCGAAGACTTGCCGCTGGACTCTCCGCCCAGCAGCGCCACGCACAGGGTCAAGGCCTGCCCTTGGCGATCTGCACGAAGATCTCGTTGGGCCTGACCATGCCCAACTCCTGCCGGGCCAGCTCCTCCACCATGCCCAGGCCTTCCTGCAGGTCGCGCACTTCGCTCACCAATTGGTCGTTGCGCAGTTGCGCGTCGCGGTTGGCGAGCTCCTGGGTGGCGAGCTGCTGCTTCAGGCTCGCTACACGGGGCAGGCTGCCGCGCCCGAACCACAACTGCGCATGCACGATGACGAGCAGTCCGATCAGCAGGGCAGGGATGAAGCGGCGGGCCATGGGCGGAGATTACCTGAGGTTGTAGAACGCTTCACGGCCGGGGTACACGGCCACGTCACCCAGGTCTTCCTCGATGCGCAGCAACTGGTTGTACTTGGCCATGCGGTCCGAGCGCGAGAGAGAGCCGGTCTTGATCTGGCCGGCGTTGGTGCCCACGGCGATGTCGGCGATGGTGCTGTCTTCGGTTTCGCCCGAGCGGTGGCTGATCACGGCGGTGTAGCCCGCGCGCTTGGCCATTTCGATCGCGGCGAAGGTTTCGGTCAGCGTGCCGATCTGGTTGATCTTGATCAGGATCGAGTTGCCGATGCGCTTGTCGATGCCTTCCTTCAGGATCTTGGTGTTGGTGACGAAGAGGTCGTCGCCCACCAGCTGCACCTGCTGGCCCAGGCGCTCGGTGAGCACCTTCCAGCCGTCCCAGTCGCCTTCGGCCATGCCGTCCTCGATGCTGACGATCGGGTATTTGTCGACCCAGGTGGCCAGCATGTTGGTCCAGTCCTCGGCGCTGAGCACCAGGCCTTCGCCTTCGAGGTGGTACTTGCCGTCCTTGTAGAACTCGCTGGCGGCGCAGTCCAGGCCGAGGGCGATCTGTTCACCTGCGGTGTAGCCGGCGTCGGCGATGGCTTGCAGAATCATCTGGATCGCGGCTTCGTGGTTTTCCACGTTGGGTGCGAAACCGCCTTCGTCTCCCACGGCCACGCTCATGCCCTTGTCGTGCACAATCTTCTTGAGTGCATGGAACACCTCGGCGCCCCAGCGCAGCGCTTCACGAAAGCTCGGCGCGCCCACGGGGATGATCATCAGCTCCTGCAGATCGAGGTTGTTGTTGGCGTGCGCGCCGCCGTTGACCACGTTCATCATGGGCACGGGCATCTGCACCGCGCTCATGCCGCCGAAGTAACGGTACAGCGGCAGGCCGGCTTCTTCGGCGGCGGCGCGGGCCACGGCCATGGAGACGGCGAGCATGGCATTGGCACCCAGGCGGCCCTTGTTCTCGGTGCCGTCGAGGTCGATCAGGGTCTTGTCCAGGAAGGCCTGCTCGGACGCGTCCAGACCCAGCACGGCTTCGGAGATTTCGGTGTTGATGTTCTCCACCGCCTTGAGCACGCCCTTGCCCAGGTAGCGGCTCTTGTCACCGTCGCGCAGTTCGATGGCTTCGCGGCTGCCGGTGGAGGCGCCCGAGGGCACGGCCGCGCGGCCCATCACGCCGCTCTCCAGCAGCACGTCGCATTCGACGGTGGGGTTGCCTCGGCTGTCGAGGATTTCGCGGCCAACGATGTCAACGATTGCACTCATGGTCTCAATACCTTTGCGTCAAAAACAGGAAATGTGAAAACTCGAAAAATCAGGCGTTGAAGTGGTCTTCAAGAAAACCGTTCTTCTTGGTGACGGTGTCGAGCGCGAGCAGGGTTTCCAGCAGCGCTTTCATGTGCTTGAGCGGCACGGCGTTGGGGCCGTCGGACAGGGCATTGGCCGGGTCGGGGTGGGTTTCCATGAACAGGCCCGCCACGCCCACGGCGACCGCCGCGCGCGCCAACACCGGCACCATGTCGCGCTGCCCGCCGCTGCTGGTGCCTTGCCCGCCGGGCAACTGCACGCTGTGCGTGGCGTCGAACACCACCGGCGCGCCGGTCTCGCGCATGATGGCCAGGGCGCGCATATCGGAGACCAGGTTGTTGTAGCCAAAGCTCGCACCGCGCTCGCAGGCCATGAAGTTGTCTTCGTTCAGGCCGGCTTCTTTGGCGGCCGCGCGCGCCTTGTCGATCACGTTCTTCATGTCGTGCGGCGCGAGGAACTGGCCCTTCTTGATGTTCACTGGCTTGCCGCTTTGCGCCACGGCGCGGATGAAGTCGGTCTGACGGCACAGGAAGGCGGGCGTCTGCAGCACGTCGCAAACCTTCGCGGCATCGGCGATGTCGTCTTCGCTGTGCACGTCGGTGAGCACCGGCACGCCGAGTTCGCGCTTGACCTTGGCCAGAATTTCCAGACCCTTGTCGCGCCCCGGGCCGCGGTAGCTGGTGCCGCTGCTGCGGTTGGCCTTGTCGAAACTGCTTTTGAAGATGAAGGGAATGCCGAGGCTGCCGGTGATCTCTTTCAGTTGGCCTGCCACGTCCATCTGCAATTGCTCGGACTCGATCACACAAGGACCGGCGATCAGGAAGAACGGCCGGTCCAGGCCGATGTCGAAGTCGCAGAGTTTCATGGGCGGTATTCCGGGAGAACGCTCGTTCAGGCCGCGATGGGCGTCTTGGCGCGGGTCTGCGCCTGGTGGGCCAGGGCGGCCGTCACGTAGGCGTTGAAGAGCGGGTGCCCATCCCAGGGGGTGGACTTGAACTCGGGGTGGAACTGCACGCCCATGTACCAGGGGTGTACGTCCTGCGGTAGCTCGACGATTTCGGTCAGGTGCTCGCGCTGCGTGAGCGCTGAGATCACCAGGCCGGCCTTGCGCAGCTGGTCGAGGTAGTTCACGTTGGCTTCGTAGCGGTGGCGGTGGCGCTCGGTGACCACCGGACCGTAGATCTGGTGTGCCAGGGTTCCGGGTGCGATGTCGGAGCTTTGTGCGCCCAGGCGCATGGTGCCGCCCAGATCGGAGCTGGCGCTGCGCTGCTGGATGCTGCCGTCGGCGTCTTTCCATTCGGTGATGAGCGCGATCACCGGGTGCGGCGCATGGGCCTCGAACTCGGTGCTGTTGGCGTCCTTCAGGCCCGCCACGTGGCGGGCGTATTCGATGGTGGCGACCTGCATGCCCAGGCAGATGCCGAGGTAGGGCACCTTGTTCTCGCGGGCGTAGCGCGCCGCGCAGATCTTGCCTTCTACGCCGCGCTTGCCGAAGCCGCCGGGCACCAGGATGGCGTCGAACTTGCCGAGAATTTTCGCGACGTTGCCAGGCTCGATGGTTTCCGAATCGATGTACTCGATCTGCGCCTTGGCGTGGTTCTTCATGCCGGCGTGGCGCAGCGCTTCGTTGAGCGACTTGTAGCTGTCCGACAGGTCGACGTATTTGCCGACCATGGCGATCTTCACCGTGTGCTTCGGGTGCTCGACCTCGTACACCAGATCGTCCCAGCGCTTGAGGTTGGCCGGTGGCGTGTTCAGGCGCAGCTTGTCGCAGATCAGGCCGTCCAGGCCCTGTTCGTGCAGCATGCGCGGCACCTTGTAGATGGTGTCCACGTCCCACATGGAGATCACGCCCCACTCGGGCACGTTGGAGAACAGCGAGATCTTGGCGCGCTCTTCATCGGGCACGCGGCGGTCGGCACGGCAGAGCAGGGCGTCGGCCTGGATGCCGATGGCGCGTAGTTCCTTGGCGGTGTGCTGCGTGGGCTTGGTCTTGAGCTCGCCGGCCGCGCCGATCCAGGGCAGGTAGCTCAGGTGCAGGAAGGCCGAGTTGTTCGGGCCCAGGCGCAGGCTCATCTGGCGCACGGCTTCGAGGAAGGGCAGGGACTCGATGTCGCCTACGGTGCCGCCGATTTCCACAATGGCCACGTCCACCGCATCGGGCGTGCCGATGCCCGCGCCGCGCTGGATGAATTCCTGAATTTCATTGGTGACGTGCGGGATCACCTGCACCGTCTTGCCGAGGTAGTCGCCCCGGCGTTCCTTCTCCAGCACCGACTGGTAGATCTTGCCGGTGGTGAAGTTGTTGGACTGCTTCATCCGCGTTTCGATGAAACGCTCGTAGTGGCCCAGGTCCAGGTCGGTTTCGGCGCCGTCGTCGGTCACGAAGACCTCGCCGTGCTGGAAGGGGGACATGGTGCCCGGGTCCACGTTGATGTACGGGTCGAGCTTGATGAGGGTAACTTTGAGGCCGCGGGACTCGAGGAGAGCGGCGAGAGATGCGGAGGCTATGCCCTTGCCCAATGAGGACACCACACCGCCGGTAACGAACACAAATTTGGTCATGTCTCGGGCGAGCCGGTCGCTCGCAGGAGGTGGAAATGGCGATTATAAAGGCCCACCTTTGCCCCCTCGCCGACAAAGCCAGCGCTGACTGATACATTGCGCCCCATGAACGACCTTGCTGGAAAACACATCGTCCTGGGCCTCTGCGGAGGCATTGCCTGCTACAAGGCCGCCGAACTCTGCCGGGCACTGGTGAAAGACGGTGCGACGGTGCAGGTGGTCATGACGGAGGCGGCCGAACAATTCATGACCGCCGTGACCATGCAGGCGCTCTCGGGCCGGCCGGTCTTCACCTCGCAGTGGGACGCGCGCACCTCGGGCGGCATGGACAACAACATGGCTCACATCAACCTCACCCGCGAGGCCGATGCCGTGGTGGTCGCACCCGCCAGCGCGGACTTCATGGCCAAGCTGGTGCACGGCCGGGCCGACGACCTGCTCAGCCTGATGTGCCTGGCCCGGCCGCTGGAATCGGTACCTTTGATCCTGGCCCCGGCCATGAACCGCGAGATGTGGGCACACCCGGCCACCCAGCGCAACGTGAAGCAGCTGCGCGCCGACGGCGCGACCGTGCTCGACGTGGGCGCGGGCGAGCAGGCCTGCGGCGAAGTCGGCGACGGCCGCATGCTCGAACCGGAGGAAATGCTTTACGACATCGTGCGCTTCTTCCAGCCCAAGCCGCTCGCGGGCCAGCACGTGCTGGTGAGCGCCGGCCCGACCTTCGAGGCGATCGACCCGGTTCGCGGCCTGACCAACCTCTCCAGCGGCAAGATGGGCTTTGCCATCGCGCGCGCCGCGCACGAGGCTGGGGCGCAGGTCACGCTGGTGGCGGGCCCCGTGGGCTTGCCCACGCCGCGTGGGGTCGGGCGGGTGAATGTGAAGTCGGCTCAGAACATGCAGAAGAGCCTGGAGCTGCTGGTGCCCAGCGCGACGGTGTTCGTGTCGGCCGCGGCGGTGGCCGACTGGCGCCCGGCCACCTCGGCCGAGCAGAAGATCAAGAAAGACGGCTCGGGTCAGGTGCCCACGCTGTCGTTCGTGGAGAACCCGGACATCCTGGCCGGCATCGCGGCCTCCGCGCGGGCGCGCAGCGGTGAGCTCTACTGCGTGGGTTTCGCGGCCGAGAGCCACGATCTGGAAGAGCATGCCCAGGCCAAGCGCGTGCGCAAGGGCGTGCCGCTGCTGGTGGGCAACATCGGTCCGGCGACCTTCGGCCAGGACGACAACGCGCTGCTGCTGGTCGACGAGCACGGCCTGACCGAGTTGCCCCGCGCATCCAAGCTGGCATTGGCGCGCCAGCTGGTGGGCGAGATCGCGCGCCGCTTGCAGCCGTGACCCAGGCCGACACGACCGATCCCCTGGCGGGCTTGCTCACCCGTTTTTCGGTCGGGCCCAAACACCTTGCGCGGCCCGCGCCCTCGCTGGAGGCGCTGCGGCGCATGGCCGAGGCCGCCCTGCGCGCGCCCGACCATGCCGGTCTGGTTCCGTTTCGTTTTGCGGCCATCCGTGGCGACGCGCGCAGCCGCCTGGCCGATCTGTACGAGCAGGCCGCGCTGCTGGCGGGCAAGGACGCGCAGGAGGCCCAACGCGACCGCAGCCGTGCCCTGGATGCCCCCCTGCTGGTGGCCGTGATCGCGCGCATCGACCCGGGGCACCCGGTGGCCACGGAGCACGAGCAGTGGATGGCCGTGGGGGGGGCGCTCACCAACTTCATGAACGCGGCGCACGCGTTGGGCTATGCGGGCAAGATGCTGTCCGGCGCCAAGGTGCGCGCGGCGCCCGTGGTGGCCGCATTCTGCGGTCCGGGGGAGCGTCTGGTGGGATGGGTGGTGTTGGGCACCGCTGGAAAATCCGGGGCACCCAAATTCAAGAAGCCCGCGCCTGACGAGGTGTTGAGCGACTGGATGCCGCCGGCCTGAAAAACAGGGCGATCGGACAGGCGATTCAGCCGTGGGTTGCGCGAGTGACGAACGGCGCTGCCCTGGGTGACCATGGGCTTTCACCAGCCCCTTCGCGTTGTGCGCTCTCGGGCCCCAGTACGCTCTTGTACTCCCACACCCGCTTGATGAGCAGGTTGTATTGCGCTTCGGTCTTGGTCAGGTCCGTGGCGCTCTTGACGAACAGTTCCATCTCACGCCAGATCAACCGGGCTGCCTGCTGCTCGGCGCTGAGTCGATCGAAGCTCTCGTCCAGTCCGGCCAGTACCTTCCAGGCGCCCGGCTGCCCGCCGCGTGGCTGCAGCAGCTTCTGCAGGATGTGCCGCTTTCCGAGTTCGCGCGCCATGCCCTCGCGCTTTCTGGGCGGCAGTTTCAGCATCCGCTCCATGACCACGGACGAGTCCTGCACCAGCAGACCCTGCAGGTCGTTGAGCCTTTGGATGTACCGGGCGCAGATGGCGCTTCGGCGGGCGCTGTTGAGCAAGAAGGCCTCTTCTTCGTCCTGGAAGGGGGCGTCTCTCGCTTGCAACCCCCGCGCGACCGCGAGCGTGTTGGCGTTGGGCCAGACACTGCCACGCGGTGAGGAGGAGGAGGTGCGTTTCTTCATGTCGGCTCCGGGTGATTTTGTCCCCATGAGTGGCGACCTCTATCGTCTGGTTCCGGCCTCGGGCGATCCCGTTTTTCGCGCAATTTCGGTGCGCTGAACGCACGGTATCCCCGGGGGTTCAATGGCCCTGGTCGAGGTCCAGGAGGCCGGCTGCCGTGAAGCTGCGGCGCACGTCGACGGCCCGAAGAACACCTGCTCGTCGGGCGCCATCAGCGGCCAGATCAACGCGAAGAGATGGGCGGAGTACCTGGCATGCGCCCATTCGTCTTCGAGGTGGGCGAGCAGCAGGGCATCGATGGCGGAGAACCAGGCCAAGTCATGCCGCCGCGCCGCGGGCAAACCAGCGCACATTGCGGATCTCGTCCACGCTGCCCGAGAGCCTGAAGTCGGTCAGGGAAGCCCTGATGCGCACCGCAGCGGTGTCGATCCAGTTCTGCAAGGGGGATGCGGCCTGGGGCTTTCGCTTCTGCATGTGGGCGCAGTTTGCACGAAAGCGGGCGGTTCTTTTGGCCTATGCTCGGGAGGCGCGCCACCTCAGAGGGCCAGGCGGGCTTTTTCAACCCAACCCGGAGAAGAACACCATGGGATTTTTCAGCAACATTCTTGAGAAGCTCGGCATGTCGTCCGCCGCGGCGGCACCAGTCATCACGCCTGCGGCGCCAGCACCCAGCGCCTCGGCACCCGCCGCCGCGCCTGCACCAGCAGCAGCCCCGGCCGTGGCTTCGATCACCATGGTCGACGTGATGAGCCTGATGGAGCAGAAGGCCAAGGCCAATCCCCAGAAGCTCAACTGGAAGACCTCCATTGTCGATCTGCTCAAGCTGCTCGATCTCGACAGCAGCCTGGAGGCCCGCAAGCAGCTGGCCAAGGAGCTCTACTGCCCCGACGAGCTGATGGGCGACTCGGCCAAGATGAACATGTGGTTGCACAAGAACGTGCTGGCGCACATTGCGGCCAACGGTGGCAATGTGCCGAAGGAGTTGTTCAGCTGATGGGCTGATCTTGGGCGGAATCCTGCACGCAGCCCCAACGCCCCGATCCGGGGCGTTGGGGTTTGTGCTGGCCGTCAGGGTTTGAGTTGGGCGCGGATCTCGCCGCCCTTGTGAGCGTCGGAGTGCACGTTCACGTATAGCGAGCCCGACTTGTGGGCGGCGAGTTGCGCTGGCGTGAGCTTTGCTCCCGATGGAACGCTCCACTCGTTGTCGCCCGACTTCGTGAGGGGCACGATCACCGGGCCGTTCTGCCCGGCAGGGCCCATGTGGATATGGGCCATGGTCGCCACGATGCCGGTGGTCTTGACGCTGCCGGCAACGCTGCCATCGCCTGCGATCGCGATGGTGGAGGTGCCGGTGGCCGAGGTGTTGACCGGTGGCACTTCCTGTGCGCCCGAGAGCGGCAGGCCGCCGGTGACCTTGCTGGCCATGCTGCTGACCTGGGCGCAGCCCGCCAGGGTGGCGATGACGGCGCCGGCGAACAGGGTGGCAACCGTGCGCCGTTGGAAGAAGGTGTTCATCGAAGGCCTTTCGTTGGTGACAGGGCCTTCACATTGATCCTTGTGCACCGTCTGGTCAAGGGTGTTGCTCCCGATAGGGCGCCACGGGACCACGGCCTCAGCGCATGAGCGCCACGCCTTTGATCTGCGCGAAGACCGCCACGCCTGGCGCCAGCCCGAGCCGGCGCGCCGAGAGCTCGCTGATGCGCGAGAGCAGGCGCGCTCGCCGGGAGCCGTCGCCCAGTTGCAGGCCCACCAGCACGTGGCCCGGGGTGTCGTTCGCGATGTCGGCCACACGGGCCGGCAATACGTTGAGCACGCTGGTCTGCTCCGGCATCTGCAAGGAGAGACTCACGTCGCGCGCCTGGATGCGGATGCGCACCGGGGTCAGCGCGGGCAGGGCACTGGCCTGTGGCAAGAGCAGGCGGCCGCCATCGAACTCGAACTCGCCCAGGTGGTCGCAGGCCGAGAAGCCCACGGCACGGGCATCGATGAGCGCGGCGGCCGTGTCGCCATGCGCCAGCGGCAGGTCCAGGCGCGTGATCAGGTCCAGCACCGGGCCTTGCGCGCGCACGCGGCCCGCGTCCAGCAGCACCACGTGGTCGCCCAGGCGTGCGAGTTCGTCGGGCGAGTGCGTGACGTAGACCACCGGGATGTCGAGCCGCTCGTGCAGTTGCTCCAGCCAGGGCAGGATCTCGGCCTTGCGCGCGGCGTCCAGAGCCGCCAGCGGCTCGTCCATCAACAGCACGCGCGGGCTCGTGGCCAGTGCGCGCGCGATGGCCACACGCTGGCGCTCACCACCCGAGAGTTCGTGCGGCAAGCGTTGCAACAGGTGGGCGATACCGAGCAATTCGAGCCCATGGTCCCAGGGGTGGCGGCGTTCCGCCACGGGCGTGCGCTTGAAGCCGAACATCAGGTTGCCTTGCACGTTCAGGTGGTCGAACAGGCTGGCTTCCTGGAACACGTAGCCCAGCGCGCGCCGGTGCACCGGGCGCATGAGGCGCTGGGCGCTGTCCTGCCACAGCTCGTCGCCCACGCGCACCCGGCCGCTGGCCTTGGGCTCCAGGCCGGCGAGCACGCGCAGGCAGGTGGTTTTTCCCGAGCCCGAGGGGCCGAACAGCACGCTCACCCCGCGCGCGGGCAGGCGCAGATCGACGTCGAGCAGGAAGCCGGGGCGCTGCAGCTTCGCGCAGAGTTGCAAGCCTTCGGCGCTCACTGGACTACCCTCCGTGCTGTGCACTGCGGGGCCGAGCGCCTTCGGAGCGGCCGGGCGGCGCTCATGCCTGGCGGACGCGCTGGCGCCGGTTGTAGAGCTGCAGGGTGAGCAGGACCACGAAGGAAAAGCCCAGCATGATGGCCGCGAGGCGGTGCGCATCCCCGTATTCCAGCGCCTCGACGTGGTCGAAGATCTGCACCGAGATCACGCGTGTCACGCCCGGGATGTTGCCACCCACCATGAGCACCACGCCGAACTCGCCCACGGTGTGCGCAAAGCTCATGATGACGCCGGTGACCAGGCCCGGTTTGCACAGGGGCAGCACCACCGTGAGGAAGGTGTCCAGCGGCGAGGCGCGCAGGCTCGCGGCGGCTTCCAGCGGGCGGTCACCCAGGGACTGCATGGCGTTCTGCACCGGTTGCACCATGAAGGGCAGCGAGTAGAACACCGAGGCGATCACCAGGCCAGGGAAACTGAAGGTGAGCACGCCCAGGCCGAGTGCCTGGGTCCATTGGCCCACCGGGCCATGGGGCCCCATGAGCACCAGCAGGTAGAACCCCAGCACCGAGGGTGGCAACACCAGCGGCATGGACACCAGCGCGCCGATGGGCCGGCTCCACGCCGACGGGCTGCGCGCCAGCCACCACGCCAGCGGCACGCCCACCAGCAGCAGGATCAGCGTGGTCAGGCTGGCGACTTGGAGCGTGAGGCCGATGGCCTGCAGGTCGGACGGGGTGAGCAGCACGGGGCCCTGGTGTCAAATGGGTCGTTCAAATACTGTAGCCGTACGAGCGGATCAGCGTCTTGATGTTGTCGCTCTTGAGCAGCTTCATCAGCGCCACGGCGGCTTCGTTGTCCGCGGCGCGCTTGAGCAGCACCGCGTCCTGCTGGATGGGCGCGTACAGGTTCTGCGGCACCACCCACATCGAGCCGTTCTTGAGGCGGCCCTCGTTCAACACCTGGGACATGGCCACGAAGGCGATCTCGGCGTTGCCGGTGTGCGCGAAGTTGTAGGTCTGTCCGATGCTCTCGCCCTGCACGAGCTTGGGCGTGAGCGCGGCGGACAGGCCGAGCTTGTTCATCACCTCCACGGCCGCCGCGCCATAGGGCGCGGTCTTGGGGTTGGCGATGGCCAGCTTGCGAAAGTCTTCGCCCTTGAGCACGCTGCCTTGCGCGTCGACCTTGGCGGCGTCGGCCGACCACAGCACCAGCTTGCCCGTGGCGTAGGTGAAACGGCTGTGGGGTTGCGCCAGACCATCGGTTTCGAGTTGGGCCGGTGTCTTGGTGTCGGCCGCCAGCATCACGTCGAACGGCGCGCCGTTCTTGATCTGGGCGTACAGGCCACCGGTTGCGCCCACGGTGATTTTCAGCGTGTGGCCGGTGGTCTTCTGCAACACCGAGGCCACGGCCTTGATGGGGTCGGCAAAGTTGGCGGCCACGGCCACGTTGGCTTCGGCCGCGTGCAGCGAACCGGCCATGGCAGCCAGGGCGAGCAGCTGCCAGCGCAGAAAAGAACGTGCGAACATCGGGAACTCCTTGGGTCAGAAATCGCTATTCCAAATAAGAATAGCGGTGCAGTATAAGCGCTCGTCGAACTCTCATGGCTTCCAGAAAACCCAATGCCCTCAAGGGCCTCCAGGCGCTGCCCCAGGCCCTGGTCGACAGCAGCGCCGACAAGCGCCTGGACGTGCTGCGCCAGGTCGCCGCGGGCTGCTCCATTTCGCAGGCGGCGCGCGAGGTGGGCATCAGCTACAAGGCAGCGTGGCAAGCGATCGACACGCTCTCCAGCCTGAGCGGGCAGCCGTTGGTGGACCGCACGGTGGGTGGCGCGGGTGGAGGTGGCGCGCAGATCACCGCGCAGGGTCAGCAACTGCTCGCGTTGGCCGATGCGCTGGCGCAGGCGCGTCAGCAGGTCTTGACGCGCTTTGCGGGGGGACGCGTCCTGGCCGCGGGACTGGGCCTGCGCACCAGCATGCGCAACCAGTTGCCCTGCACCGTGCTGCGTTGCGAAGCGGTGGCCGACGACGATCCCACCGTGTGGGTGCATGCCGAGAGCGCGGGCGGCGCCGTGCTGCGTGCGAGTGTCACGCGGGAAAGCGCGGATCTGCTGGCGCTCGAACCGGGTCGACCGGTGCTGCTCTTGTGCAAGGCCACGGCGGTGATCGTGGCAACGGGCTCAGCGCCGCTGGAGTCCCATGACCTCGCCACGTGCCGGCTCGGTGGCAAGGTCGAGCGCATCACCGCGGGCGGGGTGCGCGACGAAGTGGTGCTGGCGCTCAAGGGCGGCGGGCATTGGGTGGGTTTCGCACCACATCCTTTCGCCGCCAGGGTGGGTGCGGTGGCCACGGCGAGCATGGGCGCCGCTTCGCTGGTGGTGGCGCTGCCGGAATGAGGCGTTGGACCGGTCGGTCTCCCGACCCAGACGCTAACCCCTAACCCCGCTCGCGCTGCGCGCCCAGCTTGCGGTAGACCGTGGCGCGGCTGATACCCAGGGCGCGGGCGGCTTCCTTCACGTTGCCGCGCGCGTCGTCCACCGCCTTGCGGATCAGCGCGGTCTCCACGTCCTTGAGGGGCGCGCCGCGGTGGGGGCTGTGCACAGGGCCGCGTTCGCCGCCGGGATTGAGTTGCGCCAGCACGCTCAGGCGCAAGCCCGACCACAGGGGGACTTCCACCGGTCCGCGTTGCGCACGCGCAGCGTCGAACAGCGTCTCCACCGGCACCGCGAACAGTTCGCTGCAGTGGCCGGGCGACATGCCGGGCACGACGCCGAGCATGTCCGCCGCGGGGCGGTTGAGCGCGGCCACCAGGCCGTCGCTGTCGACGCAGACCAGGCCATCGCTGTCGTCGCCATGCACGCGTCCGGGCCAGTTCAGGCACAGCAGCAGGCGGTGCGGCTGGGCCAGGGTGAGGGCGTTTTCGATGCTGCGCGCCGATTGCGTGACGAGGTGCTTGAGCGCGGGTTGCTCGATCACGTTCACGCCCGTGAGGTCGAGCATGCCGACGCACTGCCCATCCGGCCCCCAGATGGGCGCGCCCGCGCAACTGTAGATGCTGGTGTCGTCGTAGAAGTGTTCACCCCGGTGCAGCCACACCGGCTGCAGCTCGGCCAGCGTGGCGCCGATGGCGGTGGTGCCCACGGCGCGTTCGGACAGGTCCACGCCCACGCGCGCGATGTTGGCCGCCCGCGGGTCGTTGCGATCGACCGGGCCGTTGACATTGATCACCACGCCGTGCGCGTCGGTGAGGATGGCGAAGTAGCGCGTGTGCGCCATGGCGCGGGTGAGCGACTGGATCACCGGCGCCGCAGCGCGCAGCAGCAGTTGGTTGGCCTCCAGCGCATGCTGCATGGCGCCGGTGCTCACGGGTGCGAAGGCGACGTGCTGGCGCGGCTCGAAGCCCATGGTCAGGCAGCGCTGCCACGAGCGCTCCACCCAGGGCGCCAGCAGCGGCTGTGCCTGCGGTGCGCGGTGTTCCAGAACCAGCTGGCGCGCATGCTCGATCTGGGCAAGCCGCTGGGGCTGGGACACCGGGAGCAGGGGCTGTGAGGTCACGATCGTCTGTGTGGTGGCTGGGCCGGGGCCGGGCTGGAGATGACGCATGAAGCGAGAGAGTGCCTGCCATTAGAGCAGCGTTCGGCTGCCCGCGCATCCCCCGCCAGCCCTAGCCCGGCCAGCGCCAACTCCAGCGGGTCTCGCGCACCAGCTCGTTGAGGTCGGCCGGGGTGTCCAGGTCGCGCGTGTAGTGGGGGTTGTCGACGGCCCACAGGCGCACTGCCTCGGGGTGTGCGGCGCGCCACTGGCGCAGGCTGGGTTGCAGTGGGCCGATCAGGGCTTGCCGCACGTGGGCGTCGAAGATCACCGGATGCCCTGGCTGACCGTGCACCCGGGGCACCTGCACACGGATGCCCGGACCGCGCGCGGCGAAGGCGTCCAGCGCGGCCTGCACGTCGGCCGTGTCGATCAGGGGCTGGTCGGCCAGCAGGACCACCACCTGCTGGACGTCGTGCGCCAAGGCGCGCAGGCCGGCGCGCAACGATGACGCGGTGTCGTCTTCCGGGCGTGGGTTGATCACGCACAGCGGCTCGATCGCTGGCGGCAACCGGGCCACATGGGCCTGGATGTCGTGTGCGTGGTGGCCGAGCACCAGCACCAGGTCGTGCCGTGCCTTGCCGCGCAGCGGCTGCAGGTGGGTGAGCAGGCGCTCCAGCAGGCTGCGGCCTTCGAGCTCCAGCAGGCATTTGGCGACGCCGCCCATGCGCCGGCCCGCGCCGGCCGCGAGGATGACGAAACCGGTTTTCATGGCGAGACGAAGCAGGTGGGGGCCGAGGCTTCGGCCGCCGCCAGCGTGTTCTTCGCGTTCGCCACTTCCATGTCACGCGGCAGCGGCACGCCGTTCTTCACCGCCAATACCTCGGCCATCACGCTCACCGCGATCTCGGCGGGCGTCTTGCTGCCGATGTAGATGCCGATCGGGCCGCGCAGGCGCGCCAGGCTTTCGGGTGTCTGGTCGAAGTGCTCGATCATGCGGGCGTGGCGCGCTTCGTTGTTGCGGCGCGAGCCGATCGCGCCGACGTAGAAGGCGTCGGTTTCCAGCGCTTCGAGCAGGGCCAGGTCGTCGAGCTTGGGGTCGTGCGTGAGCGCGATCACGCAACTGCGGCGGTCGACGTTGAAGGCGCGCACCACGTCGTCGGGCATGTCGGTGGCGATGGCCACACCGGGCACGGCCCAGGCGCCGCGGTATTCCTCGCGCGGGTCGCACACGGTGACCGCGAAGCCGTTGAACAGCGCCATGGTGGCGAGGTACTCGGTGAGCTGGCCCGCGCCGATGAGCAGCATGCGGTATTCGGGGCCGAAGGTGTTGCTCAGCCACCCCCCTTCATCGCTCAGCGCGGCCGGCGTGGCGGCGGCGCGCAGCTCCACGCGGCCGCTGGCCAGCTCGGTGCGGCGCTCCACCAGATGGCCACTGGCCAGCGTGCCCACCAGCTCGGCGAGCGAGGTGGCGTCGGGGTTGAACTCGAGCACGAGTTCCAGCGTGCCACCGCAGGGCAGGCCGAAGCGGTGGGCTTCGTCGGCGCTCACGCCGTACTTCACGCGCTCGGGCGCGCCGGTAGGGATCTCGTGTGTGATGCCGGCGGGCGCGCTGCTGCCTTGCACGGCGCCATGGGCGCGGCTGTAGCGGTAGATCAGGTCGTCTTCGATGCAGCCGCCCGAGACCGAGCCGACCACGGCACCGGTTTCGCACAGGGCCATCACCGAACCTACCGGGCGCGGCGACGAGCCCCAGGTGCGCACAACCGTGGCGAGCAGGGCGCGCTGTCCTTGCGCGCGCCAGCCTTGCAGGGTGCGCAGAACGGTGACATCCAGGTTTTCCACTCTCTCTATCCTTTCGTTGTCAGGTAAATCACCACGGCCACGACGACCGCGATGGCCGCCCAGGCCCAGCTCGGCATGCCTTTGCGGGCCGCAGGTTCCGGCGCGGTGGGGACCACCGCTGTGGCGGCGGCTGCTGCGCTGGGGTAGCGGTTCTGCAGGGCCTCGTCGAAGCGGCGGAAGAAGTCTTCGGCCAAGGATTTGGCCGCCCCGTCGATCAGGCGTTGGCCCAGCTGGGCAATTTTCCCACCCACGGTGGAGTGCACGGTGTAGCTCAGTTCGCAGCCCGTGTCCTGGGGTGCGAGCCGCACGGCGGCTTCGCCTTTGCCGAAGCCGGCCACGCCGCCTTGCGCGTCAAAACCGATCTTGTAGGACTGCGGAGGCACGATGTCGGAGAGCAGCACGCGGCCGCTGAAGCGCGCGGCGACCGGGCCGATCTTGATGGCGGTGGTCACGGCGTAGGTGTTGGGCTCGGTGGCTTCGAATTTCTCGCAGCCCGGAATGCAGGCCTTGAGCATCTCGGGGTCGTTGAGGGCTTCCCAGGCCTGTTGCTGGGTGACGGCGAGCGTGCGGCTGCCTTGCATGTCCATGGGGTTCTCCTGTCGGGTCGGATGATGAAGGAAAGGGTGTTTTTCAGCCGCATTTCAACAACGCAGCCATGGACCGCGCGAGGTCTTCCAGGCGGCTGAGGTTGTGCACGGCGAGCATGCCGTGGGCGTGGCGGTGCAGCACGCTGGCACCGCGCGCCAGCGGCGCGTAGCCGTCGAAGCGCAGCAGTGGGTTGAGCCAGAGCAGGCGGCGGCTGTGGCGGCCCAGCCATTGCAGTTCCTCTTCCAGCGTTTCGGGTGCGCCGGTGTCCAGGCCGTCGGTGATGAGCAACACAACGGTGCGCCGGCCCACGAGGCTGCGTTTGTGTTGCGTGCGCAACTGCGCCAGCGAGGCCCCCAGGCGCGTGCCACCGGCAAAGTCGGCGATGGCGGCGTTGGCGAGTTCGAGCATCTGGTCGGTGTCGCGGTGGCGGAACGCGGCGCGCAGATCGGTGAGTTCGGTGCCGAAGGCGAACGCGGTGCGCGGGGTGCCGCGCGTGGCTTGGTGCAGGAAGGCCAGGAGCAGGCGGGCATAGCGCTCCATGGAGCCGGAGATGTCGACCAGGATCAGCAGTGGCAGTGGCTGCGGGCGGCGGCTCATCATGGGCACGCGCAGCAGTTCGCCGTCGTGCCGGCGGGCTTCCTGCAGAGCACGCGCCCAGTTCGGCCGGTGGCCGCGCGCGGCGGCGCGTTCGCGGCGCGAGCGCACGGGCGGCAGGGGCAGGGGGATGTCGCGCACGAGTTGTTCGACGAGGCGAAACTCGCTGGCGGAGAGACCGGCGAAGTCGGCATGGCGCAGGCGGTGCTGGTCGCTGGCGGTCATGGCGGCGTCAAACTTGAGTTCGGTTTCGCCCTGGTTCGGTGTGCGGGCTTTGAGGCCCGCGACGCTCAGGGCTTCCTGCACGCGGGCCTTGCGTTTGACCGGGTGGGCTTTGGCGGCCTTGGGCAACATTTGCGCGAGCAGTTGCTGCGCCAGTTCGGGGTTGCGGAAGAAGGCTTCGAACATCTCGCCGAACACGGCGAGGTCTTGCTGGCGGCTGACCAGCACGGTTTCGAGTGCGGCGCGCAGGTCTTCCCGGTGCTCGATGCCCACGAGTTCGGTTGCGATGATGGCGTTGGCGATGCGCTCACTGTCCATCGGCACGCCGGCACGGCGCAGCGCGCGGCCGAAGGCGGTGATGTGGTCGGGGAGTTTCCCGCTTCTGGCGTCGCCCAGGATCATGTTTTTGCCGCTGGTGTTCTTCTGGGTTGTTGGCCTGTGCCTCGCCGTTTCATGCCTGCACCTCGCGCTGACGGCTGGCGTGGTCCGCGTTCTCCGGCGCACCTCTCGGTCGCATACCCGTGCGCTCAACCACCCCTTCGTCAACACCGCATGCAGTACGCCCCCGTGCAGGCAACCGCGAATGGCGCCTGCGCCCACGAACCCCACCATCCGTCGAGAGTGGCAGGGTGGCTCGCACCGGGTTTTCGCCGGCCCCTCGCTGGTGCGCCCAGGTGCCACTAGGGTCGATGGTGTGGGTGTCCGGGCGCAGGTGCCATTCGCGGTTGCCTGGGTGTTTGCGTGCCCAACACGGTGTTGACGAAGGGGTGAAGGCGTGCACGGGTATACGACCGCGAGCGTGCGCCGGAGAACGGGCACACGCACCAGCGGCCTGGAGGAAACCTATGCGAGCAAGGACCCCGAATTCACAAACACACACCAACGGCCCGGAAGAAACGCAGGCCAGAGAGGACCCCGAATTCATACAGGCTCCGGCGCCAGCAACTGGTCCAGCATCGGCAACAAGGCCGCCACATCTTCGCGTTGCTTGAACAGGATGCCTGCCGTGTCCTGGATCACCTCGGGGTCGAGCGTGAGCGTGTCCAGTGCCACCAATGCCTTGGCCCACTCAACGCTCTCCGCGATACCGGGGCTGCGCTGAAACGCATTGGCAAACGGCTGGTTGCGCAGCCGCGAGACAAAACGCGTGACCTGCTCGGTGAGGGCCGCACTTGCTTCGGGCACCTGGCTGCGCACGATGGCCAGTTCGCGTTCGCGGTCCGGGTAGTCCAGCCACTGGTACAGACAGCGCCGCTTCACCGCGTCGTTCAAATCGCGCGTGCGGTTGCTGGTGAGAATGGTCAGCGGCGCGGCCACCGCCCGGATGGTGCCGAGCTCGGGAATGCTCACCTGGTATTCGCCCAGGTACTCCAGTAGAAAGGCTTCGAACGGCTCGTCGGCGCGGTCCACTTCGTCGATCAGCAGCACCGCGCCCGGTTCGGGCGTCTGCAGCGCCTGCAGCAAGGGCCGGCGGATCAGGTAACGCGCCTGGTACACCTCGCGTTCGATCTCGTCGGGCGTGGCGGTGTTCTGCACCGCGCGCATGTGCAGCAGTTGCGCCGTGTGGTTCCATTCGTAGAGCGCTTCGCGTTGCTCCATGCCGTCGTAGCACTGCAGGCGCACGAGTGGACGGCCGAGCACTTTGGCGAGCGCCTTGGCGAGCTCGGTCTTGCCTACGCCGGGCTCACCTTCGAGCAGCAGCGGGCGTTGCAGGCGCATGGCCAGGAAGACGGCGGTGGCCAGCCGCCGGGGTGCGTGGTAACCCACGCCTTGCAGGGCCCGGGTCAGGCCGTCGATGCTGCGGGTGTCGTCGGGCACCCGTGTCATCCGCCGTTGGCCTGGCGCACCGCGGCCTGCGTCTGCACCGTCACCAGATGCGCCCGGTAGGCGGCGCTGGCGTGCAGATCGCCGCTGAAATCAGCGCCGTCGATGGCCACGCCGTCCACCGCCTCGGGCGTGAAGCTCTTGCCCAGCGCCACTTCCAGCCCCGCGTGGCGGAACACGCCGCTGCCGGTGCCGGTGACGGCCACGCGCACACCGCTGGCGGTTTGCGCCACGAACACGCCCACCAGCGCGAAGCGCGAGGCCGGCTGGCGGAACTTGGCGTAGGCCGCCTTCTGGGGGATCGGAAAACGGATCGCGGTGATGAGCTCGCCCGGTTCCAGCGCGGTGGTGAACAGGCCCTGGAAGAAGTCGTCGGCCGCGATCTCGCGCCGGTCGGTGACCACTGTGGCTCCGAGGCCCAGCACCGCACTGGGGTAGCAGGCTGCCGGGTCGTCGTTGGCCACCGAGCCACCCAGGGTGCCGCGCGCGCGCACCTGCCGGTCGCCAATGCCACCGGCCAGCGCGGCCAGCCCGGGAATGTGCTTTCGCACGTCGGCGTTGTTGGCCACGTCCTGGTGGCAGGTCATGGCGCCGATGACGAGGTTTTGCCCTTCCATCTTCACGCCGCGCAGCTCGGCGATACCGCCGAGATCGACCAGGTTTTCCGGTCGGCTCAGCCGCTGCTTCATCGAGGCGATCAGGGTCTGGCCGCCGGCCAGCGCCATTGCGCCGCCCGAGGTGAAGCGCTTTGCATCGGCCAGTGTCTTGGGTTGTTCCAGGGTGAATGCGTACATGGTGTCACTCCTTATGGCTTGGCCGCGCGGATGGCTTCCCACACGCGGTGCGGGCTGGCCGGCATGTCGAAGTCCTTCACGCCCAGGGGCGCGAGCGCATCCAGCACGGCGTTGATCACCGCCGGCGGCGAACCGATGGCCCCGGCCTCGCCGCAGCCCTTGGTGCCCAGCGGGTTGGTGGTGCAGGGCGTGACCACGTGGCCCAGGCGGAAGTCGGGCACGTCGTCGGCGCGTGGCATCGCGTAGTCCATGAAAGTGCCGGTGAGCAACTGGCCGGTGTCGCGGTCGTAGATGCAGTGTTCCAGCAGCGCCTGGCCGATGCCTTGCACCAGCCCGCCGTGCACCTGGCCCTCGACGATCATCGGGTTGATGATGGTGCCGAAGTCGTCCACGGCGGTGAAGCGGTCCACGCGCACCACGCCGGTGTTGGGGTCGATCTCGACCTCGCAGATGTGGGTGCCGGCCGGGAAGGTGAAGTTGGTCGGGTCGTAGAACGCGGTTTCGTTCAGGCCTGGTTCCAGCTTGTCCAGCGGGTAGTTGTGCGGCACGTAGGCGGTCAGCGCGACCTGTCCGAAGGTGACCTTTTTGTCGGTGCCCTTGACGGTGAACTCGCCGTTGGCGAAGTCCACGTCGGCATCGCCCGCCTCCATCAGGTGGGCGGCGATCTTCTTGGCCTTGGCCTCGATCTTGTCGAGTGCGCGCATGATGGCCGCGCCGCCCACCGAGATGGAGCGTGAGCCATAGGTGCCCATGCCGAAGGGCACGCGGCCGGTGTCGCCGTGCACGATGTCGACCTGCGACGGGTCCAGCCCCAGGCGCGAAGCCACGACTTGCGCGAACGTGGTTTCGTGCCCCTGGCCGTGGCTGTGCGAGCCGGTGAACACGGTGACGCTGCCCGTCGGGTGCACGCGCACTTCACCACATTCGAACAGGCCGGCGCGCGCACCGAGTGCGCCCGCGATGTTGCTCGGCGCCAGGCCGCAGGCTTCGATGTAGCTGCTGTAGCCGACGCCGCGCAGCAGTCCCTTGGCCTTGGAGGCGGCCTTGCGCTGCTCGAAGCTCGACATCTCGGCCAGCTCGTTCGCCTTGGCCATGCAGGCCGGGAAGTCGCCGGTGTCGTACTGCAGCGCCACCGGCGTCTGGTACGGGAACTCGGTGATGAAGTTGCGGCGGCGGATCTCGTCTTGCGACAGGCCGGTTTCCCAGGCGCAACGGCTCACGATGCGTTCGAGCAGATAGGTCGCCTCGGGGCGGCCCGCGCCGCGGTAGGCGTCCACCGGTGACGTGTTGGTGAACCACGCATCGACCTCCACGTACACCTGCGGCGTCTTGTACTGGCCCGCGAGCAGCGTGGCGTAGAGGATGGTGGGGACGGCGGTGGAGAAGGTGGAGAGGTAGGCGCCGAGGTTGGCGTCGGTGTGGACCCGCAAGGCGAGGAAGTGACCGTCCTTGTCCAGCGCCATTTCGGCGTGCGTCACGTGGTCGCGCCCGTGCGCGTCGCACAGGAAGGCCTCGGAACGGTCGCAGGTCCACTTGATCGCGCAGTTCAGTTTTTTCGAGGCCCAGGTGAGGCAGACGTCTTCGGCGTAGAGGTAGATCTTGGCGCCGAAGCCACCGCCCACGTCGGGCGCGATCACGCGCACCTTGTGCTCGGGCAGGCCCATCACGAAGGCCGTCATCAACAGGCGTTCGACGTGCGGGTTCTGGTTGGCCACGTAGAGCGTGTAGTCGTCACCGGCGCGGTTGTACGACGCGATGGCCGCGCGCGGCTCCATCGGGTTGGGCGCGAGGCGGTTGTTGATCAGGTCGAGTTTCGTCACGTGAGCGGCGTTGGCGAAGGCGGCGTCCACCTGGGACTTGTCGCCGATGGCCCACTTGTAGCAGTGGTTGTCGGCGGCGGCCTCGTGCAGCGCCGGCGCGCCCGGTTTCATGGCGTCGCGCACGTCGACCACGGCGGGCAACGGGTCGTAGTCCACGTCCACCAGTTCGGCCGCGTTCTTCGCGTTCTCCAGCGTGTCGGCCACGACCATGGCGACGTGGTCGCCCACGTAGCGCACCTTGCCGGCCGCGAGGATGGGGTGGGGCGGCTCCTTCATCGGCTGGCCGGCGGTGTCGGTGATGAGCCAGCCACAGGGCAGGCCGCCGATCTTGTCGGCCGCGACGTCGTCGCCGTCGAACACGCCGATCACGCCTGGGGCCTTGAGCGCGGCGCTCTTGTCGATCTTGCGGATGTTGGCGTGCGCGTGCGGCGAGCGCACGAAGACCGCGTGGTGCATGTTGGGCAGCACGATGTCGTCGGTGTACTGGCCCGCGCCGGTGAGGAAGCGGTAGTCTTCCTTGCGCTTGAGCGATTCGCCGATGTGCGGGAGTTTGGAGAAGTCGGATGCACCCATGTGATTCTCCTCAGGCTTTCATGTTCGCAGCACCCTGCTGCACGGCTTTGATGATGTTCTGGTAGCCCGTGCAGCGGCACAGGTTGCCTTCGAGCAGTTCGCGGATCTCGCCCGCGCTCGCGCCCGGGTTCGATTGGCACAGGCTCATCGAACTCATTACCATGCCCGGCGTGCAGAAGCCGCATTGCAGGCCATGGCACTCCTTGAACGCGGCCTGCATCGGGTGCATGGTGCCGTCGGCGGCGGCCAGGCCTTCGATGGTGGTCACCTCGCGGCCCGCCACCTGAGCCAGGAGCATATTGCAGGACTTCACCGCCATGCCGTCGAGCAACACCGTGCAGGCGCCGCACTGGGCGGTGTCGCAACCCACATGGGTGCCGGTGAGTCGGAGGTGTTCGCGGATCGCCTGGACCAAGAGCGTGTGCGGCGGCACGTCGAGCGTCACGGGTTTGCCGTTGACCGTGAGTTGAACCTGCATGGTTTGTCTCCTTGTTGTGGTGGTGGGGCACAACAAGTTGAGCACGGCGCTGGGTCGGTGATTTGCGGGTTTACCCTCAAAACGCTGCAGCTGCGCCAATCATTCTCAAATTGAGACGTGATCAGAGTTGCGGGTTCGCCGACCTGGGGATTTCGGCGCGGTAACGCAGCTGGACCACCGAGCCTTCGACCACTTGCAGGTGCATGCTCGTCCGGCGGTAGGACCACTTGCGGTCGACACCGGCGAGCACCGGCTCGCGGCGGCTCTTGGTGCTGATCTCCAGCCCGTACTGGGACCGCAGCGAGGCCGTCAGCCGCTCGGCGATGGCGCGCGCTTGTTGCGGCGAAGCGCCGCGCGCGCGCAGCACCACGGTTTGCAGCTTGTCCTGCTCGAAGCCGAAGGCCACCTCGAAGTCGGTGCCCACGAGTTCCTGGGCCGGGATGCGAAGCCGGACCTGGCCGTCCTCCGTCGCCACGCCGGCCGGTGGGACCGGGACCGCCTCCGGAACCAGTGCGCTCACCTCCGCTGGTGTGGCACCCGAAGGCACGCCCCGCCAGAGCGCCTGTGCCGATGCGTTCGAGGACAGCAGAAGCAAGGCCGTGCAAAGGAGCAAGTGTTTCATGTGGGCGGTTGGACGCCCAGGGCGCCACGGAGTTCATGGGGCTCACCCTGCGCGCCAGAGGCGCGGGTGTTCCTCGCAGAATACCCCGGGCCGGCGTGCGCCCTCCGCGCTGGCTTATTTGGGCCGTGGGCGCTGCAGCCTGGGCTGCAGCGCCTGCAGCCGGCCGGCGCGCAACTCCACCACCGCCTTGGCCACGGCCAGCGCCGCGTTGCGCGTTTCGTCCTGCACAGCGGTGTCGTCGTCCAGCGTTTCGTGGCTGTTGGCGTAGGGTTCGTAGTAGCCGATGAAGCGGTCCAGCCGGGCTTGCGGGCCGGCGTCGATGAAGCCCATCCAGTCCAGCCAGTCGCACAGCGCACGGCGCGCGCCTTCGATGCCGGCCACGTCGCCGTGCACCACCACGCCGTACGCGCGCCCGGCGAGGTGCTGGGGATAGTCCCAGCCCGCCATCTCCAGCGCCTTGGCCTTGTCCGGCTTCTTGCCGCCGGTGGAGGTGGGGTCGGGGTTGCCTCCGTCCGCGCACACGAGGCGGTCGATCATGAGTTTGAGCGGGCTGGGGGCCTGGTACCAGTAGACCGGGGTGACGATGAGCACGGCGTGCGCGGCGGTCCAGCGTTCGTAGATCTCGGCCATCCAGTCGTTCGCCTGGTTCAAGGCGTGGTTGGGGTAGCAGCTGCAGGGCCAGTGGCACAGCGGCATGGCGGTGGACACACAGCCTTTGCAGGGGTGGATGTGCAGGGCGTAGGACGAGGTGAGCAGGCTCAGGTCCAGCAGGTCGACCTCGATGCCCTGGGCTTGCAGCGCCTTTTGCGCGATCTGGGTCAATCGGAAGGTCTTGGACATTTCGCCCGGACAGGTGCCGTCATTGCGTGCTGCGCCGCAGATCAGCAGCACGCGGGACGGCGTGCCAGCTTCAGACCAGCGCGCTTGCGCGGCGTCGATGCGCTGGCGGGTCGCGATCCATTCGGACGACAGGTCGTAGTCCGGGTCGGCGTATCCCGGGCCCGCCTTCTGCGTCTGCGGCGCCTTGCGGCCTTCGATGTAGGCGTCCCAGGCAATTCCTTCGAGGCGTTCGATGCTCTCGTCCTCGGCGCGGAACGCCGGGTCCATGAAAAGGGCTCGAAAGCGTTCGCCGAACTGTTCGCGCTGGAGCGGCGCGGGGGCTTGTCCTTTGCGGATCTGGATCATGGGATGGACGGGCGTGGGGGCGGGTAGCCAATATGGAAGCGGCGCACCCGGGCGTCTGTTCGCCAGCGCACCGTTGTTTGCGCCCTGCAGATGCCGGCTTGGCGATCGCAACGGCATCGTCAATACTGCGGCCCTTGGCAACCTCGGACCATCCGCATGACCGCGCTCACCTTGCACTACCACCCGCTGTCTTCCTACTGCCACAAGGTGCTGATCGCGCTCGAAGAACTCGCCGTCCCGGTGGAAAAACGCCTGCTCAACCTGGGCGATCCCGCGCAACGTGCCGCCTTCCGGGCCCTGTGGCCAACCGGCAAGATGCCCCTGCTGGTCGACCAGGGCGAGCCGGTGGCCGAGACCAGCATCATCATCGAATACCTGCAGCGCAAACATGCCGCCCCCGGTCGCACGCTCATTCCGAACGACGCCGAGCAGGCCCTGGAAGTGCGCCTGTGGGACCGCCTCTTCGACCAGTACGTGATGACCCCGATGAATGCCTTCACCACCGACCTGCTGCGCGCCGAAGCCGACCGCGACGCGCTCAACGTGGCCCCGGCCCGGGAGATGCTGTTGTCGTCCTACGCGATGATCGACCGCCATCTGGAGGGCCGCAACTGGGTGGCGGGCAGCGCGTTCAGCATGGCCGATTGCGCCGCCGCACCCGCCTTGTTCTATGCCTTGGCCTATGTGCCGCTGCCGGCCGGGCACGAACGCCTGGCGGACTACTTCGAGCGCCTGCAGGCACGGGCGTCGGTGGCGCGCACCGTCGACGCGGCCCGGCCCTTCTTCAAGTTCTTTCCCGGGCGGCAAGGCCTGTCGCGCCGCTTCTGGGACCCGGCCGCAGCCTAGCGCCTCAGTGTGTGGTCGCCGTCACAGCGTCCACGCGCGTGGGCACGGCGTAGCTCAGTGGCGCCAGTGCCGCCTGAATGCGCGCCATCTGAGCGCCGCTGACGAGTTGGCCCAGCTGCTTCTGAAACCGCGGCTCCAGCGTGCCGGAAACGATGTATTGCCAGCGGTAGGCCTTGAGCACCGTGCCCTGCACGGCTTCGGCGCGCGGGCTGTCCTCCGCCATGCCGCAGACAGTGAGGAAGTAGGCCGCGTCGGCACTGGCCTGGGCCTGCAAAAGGCCGTCCACGCCGACGACCAGGGCGATCAGATCGTCCACGGCCGCGTCGCGCTCGGCGTCCGACTGAAGTTTCGCGTCTTCGCGCGCCCACTCCAACTCGTCGATGATGGCGTGCTGCGATTCCTCTTTCCAGTGGAAGAGAAACACATCCTTGAAGAGCGGCGACAGGCCCTGAGCGGCTTCGATGCTGGCACGGTAGTGGGCCTGCGAGAACAGCTCGATGTGGCAGGTGAGGGCCAGCACGGCCCAGGTGCATTTGCCCAGCACGAACGCGGCCACGTCGTTGGGCGAGATGTCGAAGCGGTAGCCCGCTGGCATGTCAGCGGCCGCCAGCTGTTCGATGCGGCGAAACAGCTCCTGGTGTTTCAACTCCTCGTCGGTGAAGCGCACGATCGCTTCCAGCGCGGTCTGGTCGCCGAGCCAATGGTCGCGGCTGACATCCAGCATCTTCGCGCCGATGAAGCGCTCGACGAGGCCGAACATGTGGGCGTAGGTGCGGCCCTGCACCTGGCTCAGAAAGCGGTGTTCGGCCGCGCTCAGGAAGGCCAGCTCGTTGGCCAGCGACAGCCCGTCGGGCAGGAAGGTGTGGGCCAGGTCGAAGCGGCGCTCGCGGATCACGTCCCGGTCGATGTCCCAGCGGATGCGTTTGGACACTTCGATGGTCTTGGCGTAACGTGCGGTGTCGAGTGGCGCGGTGGCGCTGGTGGTCGTGGTGTGCATGGCAATTCCTTTCGATGGGGTTCCGTCGTGTCGACGTGAACCCAGGATTCACCGCCGCGCGCCGGCGCGCATGGGGCAGATGTCCCGTGTTCGCCCACGGGGCGACATTTCGGGCTCCCGGCCGTAGGACGCGAGGCCCAGGCGCGCGAGAATGGCGCATGTCCGCTGTTCAGCGTTCGCCCCCGAACTTGCGCCAGAACTTGCGTTTCTGCACAGCAGGCGATGGCACACGCATCGCGATCGCGTCCATCGGCGCCGGCCCGCCCCTGCTGCGCGCCGCGCACTGGCTCAGCCACGTCGAACACGACCTGAAAAGCCCGGTCTGGCGGCCTTGGCTGACCGAGCTGGCGCGCGATCACCAGTACATCCGTTACGACCAGCGTGGCTGCGGGCTGTCCGACAGCACCGTGGCGGATTTTTCACTCGATGCCTGGGTGGGCGATCTGGAGGCGGTGGTCGACAGCCTGGGCCTGCGCCGCTTCGCGCTGATCGGCATGTCGCAGGGTGGCGCCGTGGCGATCGCCTACGCCGTGCGACATCCTGAGCGGGTGTCGCATCTGGTGCTGCACGGTGCGTACGCGCGCGGCGCATTGCAGCGGGCCACCAGCGATGCGGAGCGCTTGGAGGCCGAGACCCTGGTCAACCTGATCCGGCTCGGCTGGGGGCGCGACAACGCCGCCTTCCGCCAGGTGTTCACCAACCAATTCATTCCGGAGGGCACACCGGCCCAGCACCAATGGTGGAACGAGCTGGAGCGACTGACCGCGAGCCCCGAGAACGCCGCGCGCACGCTCGATGCATTTCACCGCGTCGACGTGACCGGACTGGCGCGCCAGTTGCGGGTGAACACGCTGGTGCTGCATGCGCGCGGCGATGCCCGCGTGCCGTTCGACGAAGGCGTGCGGCTGGCGGCGTTGATCCCGGGAGCGCGCTTCGTGCCGCTGGAGAGCGACAACCATGTCCTGCTCGACAGCGAGCCCGCGTGGCCCCTGTTTCTGTGCGAATTGCGTGGGTTTCTGAGACCCGCGCCGTCCGATGCGCGCGAAGAAGCTGCCGCAGTGACGCTCACCGCCGCAGAACGCGAGGTGCTGCGCCTCGTGGCCCAGGGCCTGGACAACCTGAGCATCGCGCGGCAACTGAAGAAGAGCGAGAAGACCGTGCGCAACCAGGTGTCGAGCATCTTCGACAAGCTGGGCGTGCACACGCGCGCGGAGGCGATCGTGTACGCGCGCGACCGGGGTTAGCCCATTTGACGCTCGCCCAGCGGGATGCCGGGTGCACGCTGGTCCCGCGGTGTGTCATCCGGTTGCTCCCGGACCATGCGGGACTGCTGTTGCCGTTGGCGCTCCAGGTGCGAGAGCGGTGTGGGGATCCGACCTTTGCGCAGAGGACGGCTTGTGCTGGGAATGAAGGGCATCGCGGTCTCCTGTGGCCTTGTGTTTCAGCTTGCCGCGGCCGCATGACGGCGTCTGTTCGTTGGCGAACAGAACCGCCGCTGGCTTATGCCGGTGTGAACCAGATCGAGGCGGTGCGCATGCCCAGCCAGGTCAGCAGCAAGGAGCCGAACACATGCAGGCTGGTGGTGCCGATGGCCAGCAGCACACGGCCATGCTGCAGCATGGACAGGACTTCGGCCGAGAACGTCGAGAAGGTGGTGAGCGCACCCAGGAAGCCGGTAATGGCGGCAAGCCGCCAGACGGGGTCGAACTGCGTCTGGCTTTGGAAGAACACCACGGCCACGCCCACCACGTAGGCGCCGATCCAGTTCGCCGCCAGCGTGCCCCATGGCAATACCGCCGCGCTCTGGTTGAGCCACAGGCTCAGGCGCCAGCGTGCGAGCGCGCCCAGCACGGCGCCCAGGCTGATGGCGATGACGCTGTGCATGGCGCGGTCCGTGGGTCAGTGTCGATCAGAACGGTGGGCCGTCGTCGTCCGCGTCCGCGGTGACAGCTTCGCGCGGTGCGGGCGTCGCCTCGCTGTCGCCCGAGGCGGCACCGAAGGCCATTTCGCCACCGAGCGCTTCGATCAGCTCGGGAATGAGTTTTTGCAGTTCACCCGTGGACAGGGCCACATCGGTGTCGAAACCGTTTTCGCCTTCCTCGGGCCGGCCATCGAACACGCCTTCGAGAAAGCTGATTTTCTTCAACTGCAGCGACTCGGTGAGCATGAAGCCGATGCGGCCCTCCCAGCTCATGGCCAGCCGCGTGGGCAGCTTGCCTTCCGTGATGTGCTTGCGCACCTCGTCCGTCGCCAGGTTGTGGCGTGTGAACTTCACCGCCGACTTCTCCTCGTCGCCCGACTTGAGTTCGCATTCGCGTTCCACCGCGAAGCCACCCGGCCATTCGTCCGGCGTGGTGGCCGAGAGCCATTGCGTCATTGCGGTCTGCGGCGTCACCGCGGTTTGCAGCAGCGTAATGGCCAGGCCGTCGAAGGCGCGCACGAGCGCGGTCACCAGCTCATCGAGTTTGCCCTGGCTGCTGGCATCGGTGACCAGCCAGCCATTTTGCAGGTCGATCCAGACCCACGAACTCATCTGGCGCGCGAAGGCTTGCGGCAACAGGGACAGCAAGGCATCTTCGCGCAATGCCTTGGTCTCCTTCTTGCCGGGTTTGCGGCCGGTGGTGGCCTCGATGTGGTCGGCTTCTTCCTGGGCCTTTTTCTTGACGACCGCACCGGGCACGCCCTTGGTCTCGATCTGGAACTTCAGGATGCGCTGGCCCGCCACCGACTCCACCAGCGGACCATGGGCCTCGCCACGCGGCTCGACCCAACCCACGGATTTGTCCTGCGAGGCCGCACAGGGCACGAAACGGGCCGCGTCCAGCGCGGCCTCCATGTCTTCCAGCGACGCGGCCCAGCCGGGCGCGATGCGGTAGATCGTCACATTCTTGAACACGGGAATCCTCTGAGAAAAGCAAACCGCCGCAGGGCGGCGGCGGGAATACGGCAGTGTAGAGGATGCCGCCGGGTGGCCGGATTCAACGCTAAAGTCTCCAGGACATGCAAATCGAACCCTCTCCTCCAAGCCAGCGCTGGCAATTCTGGGTCGACCGTGGCGGCACCTTCACCGACATCGTGGCCAAGCGGCCCGATGGCAGCTTGATCACGCACAAGCTGCTGTCGGAAAACCCGGAGCACTACCGCGATGCGGCCGTGGCGGGCATTCGCCATCTGCTGGGCTTGAAGCCCGGTGAAGCGGTGACCTCGGCCCTGGTGGAATGCGTGAAGATGGGCACCACGGTGGCCACCAATGCACTGCTGGAGCGCAAGGGCGAGCCCACCCTGCTGGTGACCACGCGGGGCTTTCGCGACGCGCTGCGCATCGCCTATCAGAACCGCCCGCGCCTGTTCGACCGCCGTATCGCCTTGCCCGAGCTGTTGTACTGCGAGGTGGTCGAGGCACAGGAGCGCGTGGCGGCCCATGGCGACGTGCTGCAGCCCCTGGACGAACAAGGCCTGCGCGCCGAGTTGCAAGCCGCGTATGGCCGTGGCCTGCGCAGCGTGGCGATTGTCTTCATGCACGGCTACCGCTTCACGGCGCACGAACGGTCCGCCGCGCGCCTGGCGCGCGAGGTGGGGTTCACGCAGGTGAGCACCTCGAGCGGAACCAGCCCGATGATGAAGTTCGTCAGCCGTGGCGATACGACCGTGGTGGACGCCTACCTCTCGCCCATCTTGAGGCGGTATGTCGAGCAGGTGGCCGGCGAGATGCCGGGCGTCAAATTGTTCTTCATGCAGTCCTCGGGCGGTTTGACGGATGCGCGGACGTTTCAGGGCAAGGACGCCATCCTCTCGGGCCCGGCCGGCGGCATTGTCGGCATGGCACGCACGGCCGGTCTCGCAGGCCAGCACCAGGTCATCGGGTTTGACATGGGCGGCACCTCCACCGACGTGTCGCACTATGCCGGGCAGTTCGAGCGCGAGTTCGAGACCCAGGTGGCCGGGGTCCGCATGCGCGCGCCCATGATGAGCATCCACACCGTCGCCGCAGGCGGCGGGTCCATCCTGTCGTACGATGGTTCGCGTTTTCGCGTCGGCCCCGAGAGCGCGGGCGCCAACCCGGGTCCGGCCAGTTACCGCCGTGGCGGGCCCTTGGCGCTGACCGATGCGAACGTGATGCTGGGCAAGATCCAGCCGAACCATTTCCCCAAGGTGTTCGGCCCCAAGGCGGACGAAGCCTTGAGCTATGAGGCCGTGAAGACGAAGTTCGAGGCCTTGGCCATGCAAACCGGTCTCTCGGCGCAGGAAGTGGCCGAAGGCTTCATCCAGATCGCGGTGCAGCAGATGGCCAACGCGATCAAGAAGATTTCGGTCGCACGCGGCTACGACGTCACCCGCTACACGCTGCAATGCTTCGGCGGCGCGGGCGGACAACACGCGTGCCTGGTGGCGGACGCGTTGGGCATGACGCGCGTTTTCATCCATCCCCTGGCAGGGGTTCTCAGCGCGTATGGCATGGGTTTGGCGGACCAGAGCGTGATACGCGAGCAGGCGATCGAATTGCCATTGGCGGCCGCTTCCATGTCCCCCGTCGCTGAAACACTCGACGCGCTGGCTCTGGCCGCCGAGACGGCGTTGGTGCGCCAACAGGTCAACACGGGGACCTCCGTGGTGCACCGGCGCGTGCACGTGCGCTACGAAGGCAGTGACTCAGCCTTGGTACTGCCCTTCGGCGACATGGCGTCGATCCAGGCGGCCTTCGAAGCCGCTTACCGGCAACGCTTCGCCTTCTTGATGGAAGGCAAGGGCCTGGTGGTGGAGGCGGTCTCCGTCGAAGCCGTGGTGGCGGGCGATGTGCCCGACGAGCAATGCCATGACACGCATGGACCACGCGAAGCGCCCCGCCGCGAGACCGTGCGCATGGTCGCCGGTGGCCAGTGGCTCGATGCCGCCCTGGTGGTGCGGGAAGACCTGCGTGCGGGCGACGTGATTCCCGGTCCGGCGATCATCGCCGAGAAGAACGCCACCACCGTGGTGGAGCCCGGCTGGGAGGCTGTGCTGACCGCCATGGACCATCTGGTGCTGGAGCGGCGGGTTGCGCGCCCGCAGACCTATGCGGTGGGCACGGTGGTGGATCCCGTGTTGCTGGAGGTGTTCAACAACCTCTTCATGAACATTGCCGAGCAGATGGGGCTGCAGCTGCAGAACACGGCGTACTCGGTCAACATCAAAGAGAGGCTCGATTTTTCCTGCGCCCTGTTTGATGCCGAAGGCCACTTGATCGCCAATGCACCGCACATGCCGGTGCACCTGGGGTCCATGGGCGAGAGCATCAAGACCGTGATTCGAGAGAACAAGGGCACGATGCGGCCGGGCGACGTCTACGTGCTCAACGACCCGTACCACGGTGGCACGCATTTGCCGGACGTGACCGTGATCACACCGGTGTACCACGGCGACGAACCCACCTTCTACGTGGGTTCCCGCGGACATCACGCGGACATCGGGGGCACGACGCCAGGCTCGATGCCCCCGTTCTCGACGCGCATCGAAGAGGAGGGCGTGCAGCTCAACAATGTGAAGCTGGTGGACCGGGGCGTGCTGCGGGAAGCCGAGATGATGGCCTTGCTTCGCAGTGGCGAGTTTCCGTCGCGCAATCCCGAGCAGAACATGGCCGATCTCCGGGCGCAGATCGCGGCCAACGAGAAGGGTGTGCAGGAGCTGCGCAAGATGTTGGATCGGTTTGGCCTGGAGATGGTGCAGGCCTATATGCGCCACGTCCAGGACAACGCCGAAGAGTCGGTGCGCCGCGTGATCACGCGCCTGAAGGACGGCTCGTACACGCTGCCCTTGGACAATGGCGCGCAGATCCAGGTGTCGGTGCGCGTGGATGCGGCGCGGCGCAGCGCGGACATCGACTTCACCGGCACATCGGCCCAACAGGCCAACAACTTCAATGCGCCCACGGCCGTCTGCATGGCGGCCGTGCTGTACGTGTTCCGCACGCTGGTGGACGACGACATTCCCTTGAACGCGGGGTGTCTCAAGCCGCTCAACGTCTTCATTCCGAAGGGCTCCATGCTCAACCCCGATCCGCCCGCATCCGTGGTGGCGGGCAATGTGGAGACATCGAGTTGCATCACCAATGCCCTGTATGGCGCGTTGGGCGTGATGGCCGCCAGCCAGTGCACGATGAACAACTTCACCTTCGGTAACGCGGCGCATCAGTACTACGAAACCATCGCTGGCGGCAGTGGCGCGGGCGAGGGTTTCGATGGAACGAGCGTGGTGCAGACGCACATGACCAACTCCCGATTGACCGACCCCGAGGTGCTGGAATTCCGTTTCCCCGTGCGGCTCGAAAGCTACGAGATCCGCAGCGGATCCGGTGGCTCAGGGCGCTGGCAGGGCGGACACGGCGGCGTGCGGCGAGTCCGGTTTCTGGAGGCCATGACGGCCAGCATTCTTTCCAATGGCCGCCTGTACGGCGCCTTCGGCATGGCCGGTGGCCAGCCGGGACAAGTGGGCATCAACCGCGTGGTGCGTGCGGACGGGTCGAAGGAGGAGCTCGGCCATATCGGGCAATCCGAGATGCAACCGGGTGACATCTTCGAGGTCCACACGCCGGGAGGCGGCGGGTACGGAACAGGCCCTAGCGAAGTGACCCATCAAGAACACCGCGGAACTGGCTTTGCCAGGCCGCAGGTGTTGCCCCCTTCAGGGGGTGACACGCCGCAGGCGTGGCGCGGGGGGACGCCTGGTCACAGTTCTTCGACCCGTCTTGCCGGGTAACTGTCCCAGGTCTGGCACCCGGGGCACTGCCAGAAGTGCTGGCGTGCTTCGAAGCCGCAAGCGGCACAGCGGTAGCGCTTGAGCGGTGCGCTGGCGTTGTCGAGCGTCGCCTGCACCCGCTCCTGGGCGGTGGTGCTGGACAAGGTCTCTCCGGCCATCCACCGAGCCGCAATGACCAGTGAGGGTTCGCGTTTCAGGTGCTCCATGTACCGGTTGCGCGCCTGGATCGGGTCCTGGTCCAGACTGGCCAGCGCTTCGGTGACGTCCATCGACGGGACCCGCGCGTGACCGGCTTCCAGCACTTGCACGGCCTCGGCCTGTCTGCCCGTGGTCTGCGCGAGATCGGCGAGCATCTTGGCCGCCAGCGGCAAGCTTTGTGGTGCGTGCCGGTTCAAATGGAGCAGGGCGTCAAAGGCGCCCATGGCATCTCCGCTTTGGGCCTTGAGGGCCGCCAGCGCCATCCAGCCGCGGGCGAGTTGCGGCGATTGCCGAACGGCCGCTTCGAGCAGGCCCTGTGCGCGGCCCGTGTCATTGGCGCGCAATGCCAGCTCCGCCTCTTCGCATTGGTAGTGGGCCAGGCGGGTGGCGAAGCTGCCTTGTTCCGCCTTCTCGAGCCGCTGCGCAATCTGCTGCGCCTTCGGCCAGTCGCGGGAACGTTCGCAAATCCCGAGCAGCGCGAGCAGTGCCTCGCCTTCGAATTCCGAGCCTTCGAGCTTGTGGAGCGCGGACTCGGCGCGGTCGAGCAGACCGGCCTTGAGGAAATCCAGTGCCAGGGCGTGCTGAGCGCGATCGCGGTCCTTGCGCCCGATGTCCGCCCGTGACAGCAGATGCTCATGCACCCGCACGGCACGGTCGTAGTCGCCGCGGCGGCGAAACAGGTTGCCCAGCGCGAAGTGCAGCTCGGCCGTGTCGGGGTCACCTTGTACCGCCTCGATGAACGCATCGATGGCCTGGTCCTGCTGCTCGTTGAGCAGGTGGTTCAGTCCGCGAAAATAGGCTTTGGGGGCTTGACGGTTCTCCAGGCGCCATTGCCGCAGATCCAGGCGTGAAGCACCCCAACCGAGCGCGAAGGCAATGGGTAGACCCCAGAGCAGCCAGGTGAAATCAAAGTCCATGCCGGCGGCCGTGCGGTGTAGGGGGTGGCATCAAGCTGGTGTCGCCGTCAAATGAGGTGTTGCCCAGCATGGAGGCTGAGGCGCCATGCTGGCGGCGTGCGCGGTGTGCACGCAACCACAAAGGCAGCATGACGACAACGCCCAGGAACACGCCCAGTACGAGCGCGATCAGGATCACCAGCACCAACGGCGCCTGCCAGCTGGCGCCGAAGAACAGATGAAGCGTGACGCTGTCCTGGTTGTTCAACGCGAAGGCGAAGAGCACAAAAAAAATGGCTGCATTGAGCAGCCACATCAGGTATTTCATGTCGTCCCCTTTGTGGTGGGGCGATTGTACCGATCGGGTTCCGGCGTCAGGCGCGCTTCTGGGTATCGCGACCCAGGATCTCGGCCGTCTTCTTGTCGACCGCTTCTCGCAGGGCCTTGCCGGGTTTGAAGTGCGGCACGCGCTTCTCCGGAATCATCACACTCTCGCCCGACCGCGGATTGCGGCCGATGCGGGGAGAACGGCGGTTCACAGAAAAGCTGCCAAAGCCCCGGATCTCGATGCGGTGACCTTTGACCAGCGCGTCGCCCATCGCATCCAGGATCGCCTTGACGGCAAATTCTGCATCGCGGTGGGTCAACTGGCCAAACTGGCTGGCCAGCGCTTCAACGAGGTCGCTACGGGTCATGTCGGGTTTGATGGGGCAAGAAGGCGTTGGCACCGGCCGACTCGCATCCCCTTCGGGGCATGCAAGTCGACCAGCGCCAAACCGGTTTCGATCAGTTCTGGTTGTTGTCCAGCTTGGCGCGCAGCAGAGCACCCAGGCTGGTCGTGCCTGCGTTTTCGCGGGCCGACTGCTGGCTCAGCGAAGCCATGGCTTCTTGCTGGTCGGCAGCGTCCTTGGCCTTGATCGACAACTGGATGTTGCGGGTCTTGCGATCCACGTTCACCACCACGGCGTTGACTTCGTCGCCTTCCTTGAGCACGTTGCGCGCATCTTCCACGCGGTCGCGGCTGATCTCGCTGGCGCGCAGGTAACCCAGCACGTCTTCGCCCAGGTCGATCTCGGCGCCCTTGGCATCCACCGTCTTGACCTTGCCGGTCACGATGGAACCCTTGTCATTCACCGACACGAAGGTGGTGAACGGGTCGCCATCGAGCTGCTTGATGCCCAGGGAGATGCGCTCGCGCTCGACGTCGATGGCCAACACGATGGCGTCGACTTCCTGGCCCTTCTTGTAGTTGCGCACGGCGGCTTCGCCGGTTTCGTTCCAGGACAGGTCGGACAGGTGCACCAGGCCGTCGATGCCGGCAGCCAGGCCCACGAACACGCCGAAGTCGGTGATCGACTTGATCGGGCCCTTGACGCGGTCGCCGCGCTTGGTGGCTTCGGCGAATTCGTGCCAGGGGTTGGCGCGGCATTGCTTCATGCCCAGCGAGATGCGGCGCTTGTCTTCGTCGATGTCAAGCACCATGACTTCGACTTCGTCGCCCAGCGACACCAGCTTGGACGGGGCCACGTTCTTGTTGGTCCAGTCCATTTCGGAGACGTGCACCAGGCCTTCGATGCCGGGCTCGAGTTCCACGAACGCGCCGTAGTCGGCGATGTTGGTGATCTTGCCGAACATGCGGGTGCCTTGCGGGTAGCGGCGCGAAACGCCCATCCACGGGTCGTCGCCCATCTGCTTCAGGCCCAGCGAGACGCGGTGCTTCTCGGTGTCGAACTTGAGGATCTTGGCGGTGATTTCCTGACCGGCCGTGACCACTTCGCTCGGGTGGCGCACGCGGCGCCATGCCATGTCGGTGATGTGCAGCAGGCCGTCGATGCCACCGAGGTCCACGAACGCACCGTATTCGGTGATGTTCTTGACCACGCCATGCACGATGGCGCCTTCCTTGAGCGTGTCCATCAGCTTGGCGCGCTCTTCGCCCATGGAGGCTTCCACCACGGCGCGGCGGCTCAGCACCACGTTGTTGCGCTTGCGGTCGAGCTTGATGACCTTGAATTCCAGGGTCTTGTTTTCGTACGGGGTCAGGTCCTTGGTCGGACGGCTGTCGACCAGCGAACCCGGCAGGAAGGCACTGATGCCGTTGACCATGACCTTGAGGCCGCCCTTGACCTTGCTGGAGGTCGTGCCGGTGACGAACTCGCCGGACTCCAGGGCCTTTTCCAGCGACATCCAGGAGGCCAGGCGCTTGGCTTTGTCACGCGACAGGAGGGTGTCGCCGAAGCCGTTTTCCACGGAGTCGATGGCAACGGCCACGAAGTCGCCCACTTGCACTTCGAGCTCGCCCTGATCGTTCTTGAACTCGGCCAGCGGCACGTAGGCTTCGGACTTCAGGCCGGCGTTGACCACGACGTGGCTGTGCTCGATGCGCACGACCTCGGCGGTGATGACTTCGCCCGAGCGCATTTCGGCGCGTTTCAGGGACTCTTCGAATAGGGCGGCAAAAGATTCAGACATTGAATTTCCTAAACCACTCAACGTCGGCACGGTCCACGGGAAAGACCCGGACTGTGCGGCGATCGACGGAGGGCGGCGTTGACGTGCGGTGCGTGACACCGCGGGGTTAAGTGAAAAGAACCTTCGGGCCTGCGGGCTGTGAACGCCCGGCGGTGCCGTCAGGGCCATCAAGAGCGCGTTTTCAGTGGCCTGAAAACGGCGCTTTGTCTTGCCACCAGTTCAACACCAGCTGCACCGATTGCTCGATGTCCATGCCGGAGTTGTCCAGTTGCAAGGCATCTTCGGCTGGCTTGAGAGGCGCATGCAAGCGAGAAGAATCCCGCAAGTCCCGCGCCCTCAGGTCGGCCAAAAGACCGGGGATGTTAGCAGCAATCCCCTTTGAAATCAATTGCTTATGCCGCCGCTGGGCCCTTTGTTCGGCACTCGCGGTGAGAAACACCTTGAGAGCGGCGTCTGGAAAGATCACGGTGCCCATGTCGCGTCCATCGGCGACCAGGCCTGGGACCTGTCGGAACGCGTGCTGCAGTTCCAGCAAGGCTTGGCGCACGGCGGGAACGGCCGAGACGCGGGAGGCGGCCATGCCTGCGGCTTCGGTGCGCACGGCGTCGCTCACGTCTTGCCCATCGAGCAGGGTCTTCAGGCCCACGAACCGGACCGGCAGACGCGCTGCAAGATCGCCCAGGCGCTGAGCGTGCGCGTTGTCCTGAAGCGCTTCCTCCTGAGTGGAGAGCCCGGCTTTCTCGGCGGCCAGACCGACCAGGCGGTACAGAACGCCCGAATCCAGCAAGTGGTAGCCCAGACGGGTGGCCACTTCGGCCGACAAAGTGCCTTTGCCCGACGCGGTGGGTCCATCGATGCAGATCACCGGTATGTGGGCCGGTGGCGTGGCGCACACGTCAAACAGGGTCTCGAAGTAGTCGGGGAAGGTCTTGGCCACGCATTTGGGATCTTCGATCCGCACGGGCACGCCCGCAGGATTGAAGGCGGCGAGCGAAAAACACATGGCGACACGGTGGTCGTCGTAGGTGTGAATCGACGCCGATTGCCAGTCCTGTGTGTCGCGCGGTGGCGTGATGCGGATGAAATCCGCGCCTTCTTCCACCGTGGCGCCGAGCTTGCGGCATTCGTTGGCCATCGCAGCGATGCGGTCGGTTTCTTTCACGCGCCAGCTGGCGATGTTGCGCAGCGTGGTCGTGCCGTCCGCGTACAGCGCCATCACCGCCAGCGTCATGGCAGCGTCTGGGATGTGGTTGCAATCCAGGTCGATGGCCTTGAGCGGCCAGGCACCGCGCCGGATGTGCAGGCGGTTGTTTTCACCGAAGACCTGTGCACCCATGAGCCGCGCCGCCTCGACGAAACGGATGTCACCCTGGATCGAGGCCAGGCCCACGCCTTCGATGGTGATGCCATCGGTACCGGGCGTGGCGGGTGCCAGTGCGCCCAGCGCGATGAAGTAGCTCGCCGAGGAGGCGTCCCCTTCCACGGCGATGGACCCCGGCGAGCGGTAGATGCTGCCCGCGGGGATGACAAAGCGCTGCCAATGCTCGTTGCGCACCTCCACGCCAAAGCGCGCCAGCAGATTGAGCGTGATCTCGATGTAGGGCCGGGAAATGAGCTCGCCCACGACTTCGATCACCACCTCTCTGTGCTGCGCCACCAAAGGCAAGGCCAGCAGCAGGGCGGTGAGGAACTGGCTGGAGACATCGCCTCGCACCTGGATGGCCTGGCCCAGTTGAAGTGTGTGGGTCTGACCATCGCCGAGCTTCAGCGGGGGATATCCCTCGTGGGCCAGAGAGGTCACCGGGCAACCCAGCTGGCGCAGAGCGTCCACCAGATCGCCGATCGGGCGCTCGTGCATGCGCGCCACACCGCTGAGTTCGAACTGGCCTCCATGCCGCGCGGCGAGCAGGGCCAGCGAGGCGGCGAGAGGGCGCATCGCCGTTCCCGCATTGCCCAGGAACAATTGCGCCTGCCGGATGGGCAGTTCGCCACCCAGGCCATGGACGCGCAAGGCGCCGTGGGGCTGGGGTTCGGTTCGGCAGCCCAGTTGCGACAGGGCCGCGAGCATCACGCGGGTGTCGTCGGAGTCGAGCAGGTCGTGGATGTCGGTGTGGCCCGCACTCAGCGCGGCCAGCAGCAGGACACGGTTGGAAATGCTCTTGGAGCCCGGCAGGTGGACGGTGCCACCGGCGGTGGACAGCGGGGGAATGTCGAGATGAGGGATGGCGAACATGGGGGGTAGAGATCCACGCCGTGGGTGACGACGCTCAGCTTCTGGGCTTGATGGCGGTCATGCGCCAGCGCGCGCGCGCGCCGCTGGCCTGTTCGATCAACGCCTCCAGCGCGTCGGGATTGCCCGCGCTGATGGCGGTCTCCAGGGCATGAAGGGCGCGCTGGAAATGCCGCGATTGGGCCAGCAGCTCTTCGCGGTTGGACATGAGCACGTCGCGCCACATCGTGGGATCGCTGGCCGCGATGCGTGTGAAATCGCGGAAGCCTGGCCCGGCCAATGAGAGGAACTCCGCCCCGGTGCTTTGGCCCTGGATGGCGTTCATCAGCGCGAAGGCCACCATGTGCGGCAAGTGGCTGACCGCTGCGAAGGCCGCGTCGTGCGCCTCGGGCGACATCTGCTTGACGTGGCACCCCAGCGCCGTCCAGAGTTGCTCGGCCTTCTCCAGGTTGGCCGTCAAGGTGCGCTCGATGGGCGTCAGGATCACCTGCCGGCCCTGGTAGAGATCGGCATCGGCGTGCTCGACGCCGGCCACTTCCTTGCCCGTGATCGGATGCGCGGGAACGAACACGCCGACCTGATCCTTGAGGACGCGGCGGGCCGCGTCGATCACGTCGCGTTTGGTGGAGCCGACGTCCATGATCAGCACATTGCCGCGCACCAGATGGCGTATGGCCTTGAAGGTGGCCTCCGTGGCGGCGACCGGTACGGCGAGCAAGACCAGATCGGCACCCGACACCGCGAGCAGTGCGGACGGCGCCTCGACGTCGATCACGCCGAGTTGGCGTGCCCGTTCGGTGGTGGAGGGTGACTTGCTGTAACCGACCACCCGCTTGACCAGTCCGGCCCGCTTGAGGGCCAGGGCGAAGGAGCCGCCCATCAGGCCGCAGCCGATCAGGCCCAATTGTTCAAACATCATTCGCCCACCGGGTAGGCACCCAGCACCTTGTAGAACGCACACAGTCCCTGCAGCTCTTTCAGAGCGGCCGCCACATGGGGTTGAGATGGGTGGCCGGCCAGGTCGATGTAGAAGTAGTACTCCCATTGCCCGGACTTGGCGGGGCGCGATTCGAAGCGCGTCATCGAAACGCCGTTGTTCTTGAGCGGCACCAGCAGGTCGTGTACGGCGCCGGGGCGGTTGGGGACCGAGACGACCAGGCTCGTGCAATCGCGGCCGGAAGCCGGTGGCATCGCCATCGTCTGCGGCAGGGCGATGACGGCAAAACGCGTGCGGTTGTATGCCTCGTCCTGGATGGCATGGGAGACGATGTGCAGCCCGAACTGCGCGGCCGCGCGCTCGCTGGCGATACCCGCCCACCGAGGGTTGGTGGCGGCCAGGCGCGCGCCTTCGGCATTGCTGGACACCGCGCGGCGCTCGGCCTGGGGCAGGTGCTGCGTGAGCCAGTTCTGGCATTGCGCCAACGCCTGTGGGTGCGCCATGACCACTTCAACGTTCTCGAGGTTGTTCACCTGGCGCAGCAGGTTGTGGCGGATCAGCAGGCTGACCTCACCCACCACATGCACGGGCGATCGCAGGAACAGGTCGAGGGAGCGTGCCACCACCCCTTCGGTGGAGTTTTCCATGCCCACCACGCCGTACTGCGCGGTCCCGGCGGCGGTGGCGTGGAAGACTTCGTCGAAGTTGGCGCAGTGGATCAGATTGGCCGCGCTGCCAAAGAACTCGATCGCCGCTTCTTCGCAGAAGGTGCCTTGAGGGCCGAGCACCGCGACGCGTTGGGGCGCCTCAAGCGCCAGGCAGGCCGACATGATCTCGCGCCAGATGGACGCCACGTGCTGGTTGAGAAGAGGGCCCTTGTTGGCACCCTGAATCTTCTCGATGACCTGGGCCACGCGATCCGGTCGGAAGAAGGGCGAGCCTTCTGCGCGCTTGATGTCGCCGACTTGCTCGGCCACGTGCGCGCGCTCGTTGAGCAGGGTGAGCAATTGCTGATCCAGCGCATCGATCCGGACACGAAGGTCGGCGAGGGGGGCTGACTGTGAAGGTTCGGTCATGGGTTCAAGCGTGTTGTTTTTCGAAGTCGCGCATGTAGGCCACGAGCGCTTGCACACCTTCAAGGGGTATGGCGTTGTAGATGCTGGCGCGCATGCCACCGACCGACTTGTGACCCTTGAGCTGCAGAAGACCCGCGGCCTTCGCTCCGGTCAGGAACGCCTGGTTGCGCGACTCGTCGCGCAGGAAGAAAGGCACGTTCATGCGCGAGCGGCAGTTGGCGGCCACCTTGTTGACGTAGAACGCCGATCGGTCAATGTAGTTGTAGAGCAGGTCTGCCTTGGCGATGTTGCGTGCCTCCATGGCCGCAATGCCGGTCAGCCCACCTTCGGTCTGGCGCTTGAGCCATTGGAACGTCAGCCCGGCCATGTAGATCGCGAACGTGGGAGGCGTGTTGTACATCGAGTGGTTTTCGGCCACGGTCTTGTAGTCGAACGCGCTGGGGCAGATTTTCAAAGCATGTCCCAGCAGGTCTTCGCGCACGACCACCAGCGTGAGGCCGGCTGGCCCCAGGTTTTTCTGGGCCCCCCCGAAGGCCAGACCCACGCGCGACCAATCCACCGAACGCGAGGCCACATGCGATGAAAAATCGATCACCAGAGGCGCGTTGGAGCCGAGCGACTTGAGATCGGGCAGTTCGTGCACCTCGATGCCGTTGATGGTTTCGTTGCTGCATAGGTGGACATACTGCGCGTTGCTGGACAGCTGCCAGGAGGCCGGTTCGGGAAGCGTGGTGTGCCCGTCATCCGCGTTGCTGGCGGCGATGCGTGCCGCACAGTAGCGGCCTGCTTCCTTGAAGGATTTCTGGCTCCAACTGCCGGTGACCACGAAGTCCACCGTTTCGCCGCGCGACAGGTTCAAGGGCACGATCGCGTTTTCCGCCAAGCCGCCACCCTGCATGAAAAGGATGCGGAAATGATCGGGCACCGCGAGGAGCTCGCGAAAGTCCCGCTCTGCCGACTCCAGGATGGCGCCGAACTCCTGGCCACGGTGGCTCATTTCCATCACGCTCATGCCGCTGCCGTGCCAGTCCAGCATCTCGGAAGCGGCTTGCTGCAACACCTCGGCCGGCATCGCCGCCGGACCTGCGGAGAAGTTGTAGGGTCGCGCCATCACGCTGCGGTGCCCGGCGCGTCGGCTTCGCCCGTGTCGTCGCCTTCACCCACGTCCGGTGCGTTGGCATCGTTTTCCACAATCCGCTGCAAGCCCGAAAGCTCGGCGCCTTCGTCCAGCGCGATCAGCGTGACACCCTGCGTGGCCCGACCCATTTCGCGAATCTCCGACACACGGGTGCGCACCAGCACGCCCTTGTCGGTGATCAGCATGATCTCGTCGTCGTTGTGCACCAGCGTGGCCGCCACCACCTTGCCGTTGCGTTCGCTTTGCTGGATCGCGATCATCCCCTTGGTGCCGCGGCCGTGGCGGGTGTATTCGGCGATGGGCGTGCGCTTGCCATAACCGTTGATGGTGGCGGTCAGGACGCTTTGCTCCTCGTCTTCGGCCACCAGCATGGCGATCACGCTTTGACCGTCTTCGATCATCATGCCGCGCACGCCGCGCGCATTGCGGCCCATCGGTCGAACGTCGTTCTCGTCGAACCGCACCGCCTTGCCGCCATCGCTGAACAACATGACATCGTGCGCACCGTCGGTCAGCGCGGCACCGACCAGGAAGTCTCCTTCGTCCAGGTCCACCGCGATGATGCCGGCCTTGCGCGGATTGCTGAACTCGTCCAGCGCCGTCTTCTTGACCGTGCCCATGCTGGTGGACATGAACACATAGCGATCGGCCGGGAATGCGCGCATCTCCCCCGTCAGAGGCAGGACCACGTTGATCTTTTCACCTTCTTGCAAGGGGAACATGTTCACGATCGGACGACCGCGCGAGCCGCGCGAACCCGCTGGCACCTCCCATACCTTGAGCCAATACAGCCGCCCGCGGTTGGAGAAGCACAGGATGTAGTCGTGCGTGTTGGCAATGAAGAGCTGGTCGATCCAGTCGTCTTCCTTGGTGGCGGTGGCCTGCTTGCCACGCCCACCGCGCTTTTGCGATCGGTACTCCGACAGGGGCTGGCTCTTGATGTAGCCGCTGTGGCTGAGTGTCACGACCATGTCGGTGGGGGTGATCAGGTCTTCGGTGGCCAAGTCCTGCGCGTTGTGCTCGATCTCGCTTCGGCGCGCGCCCAGCTTGGTCTGGCCGAACTCCTGCTTCACGATCGTCAGCTCGTCGCCGATGATGGTCGACACACGTTCTGGCTTGGCGAGTATGTCCAGCAGATCGTCGATCTCGCCCATGACCTCCTTGTATTCCGCGACGATCTTGTCCTGCTCCAGCCCCGTCAGGCGTTGCAGACGCATCTGCAAAATCTCCTGCGCCTGGGTTTCGGAGAGGCGGTACAGACCGTCGCCGCCCATGCCAAAGGCTTTTTCCAATCCGTCCGGGCGGTAGTCGTCGGCATTGATCACACCGCCGTCGGCGCGCGTTCGGGTGAGCATTTCGCGCACCAGCTGGCTGTCCCAGGGCCGGGACATGAGTTCGGCTTTCGCCACCGGTGGCGTGGGCGACTCGCGGATGATGCGGATGAAATCGTCGATGTTGGCCAGCGCGACGGCCAGGCCTTCCAGCACGTGGCCACGCTCGCGTGCCTTGCGTAGGTTGAAAACGGTGCGGCGGGTCACCACCTCGCGGCGGTGCTCCAGGAACACCTGGATCAAGTCTTTCAGGTTGCACAGGCGAGGCTGGCCATCCACCAGGGCCACCATGTTGATGCCGAAGGTGTCCTGCAGTTGCGTTTGCTTGTACAGGTTGTTGAGCACCACCTCCGGTACTTCGCCACGCTTGAGTTCGATCACCAGGCGCATGCCCGATTTGTCCGACTCGTCTTGAATGTGGCTGATGCCCTCGATCTTCTTTTCGTGCACCAGCTCGGCAATACGCTCCTGCAGCGTTTTCTTGTTCACCTGGTAGGGCAACTCGTCGACAATGATGGCTTGGCGCTGGCCTCGGTCGATGTCCTCGAAATGGCATTTGGCGCGCATGACGACACGGCCACGCCCCGTGCGGTATCCGTCCTTGACGCCGCTGATGCCATAGATGATGCCGGCGGTGGGAAAGTCGGGCGCCGGGATGATCTCCATGAGATCGTCGATCGAGGCTTGCGGACTTTTGAGCAAGTGCAGGCAGGCGTCGACCACTTCGTTCAGGTTGTGCGGCGGAATGTTGGTCGCCATACCGACCGCGATGCCGGCTGAACCGTTGACGAGCAGATTGGGCAGCCTCGAGGGCAGCACCAGCGGCTCTTTCTCCGAGCCGTCGTAGTTCGGGCCGAAATTGACGGTCTCCTTGTCAATGTCGCCCAGCATCTCGTGGGCGATCTTGGATAGCCGGATTTCCGTGTAGCGCATGGCGGCAGCGTTGTCGCCGTCGACCGACCCGAAATTGCCCTGTCCATCGACCAGCATGTGGCGCAGCGAGAAATCCTGCGCCATGCGGACGATCGTGTCGTAGACCGCGCTGTCGCCGTGCGGGTGGTACTTACCAATCACATCACCCACGATACGTGCAGACTTTTTATAGGGCCTGTTCCAATCGTTGTTCAGCTCATGCATGGCAAACAGCACCCGCCGATGCACGGGCTTGAGTCCGTCGCGCGCGTCGGGCAGCGCACGGCCGACGATCACGCTCATTGCGTAGTCGAGGTAGCTTCGCCGCATCTCCTCTTCAAGGCTGATAGGCAGGGTCTCTTTGGCAAACTGTGTCATGAGCGGCGGCGATGTGCGTGAATGGACCTGAAAGGCAACCCGGGATTTTAAGGGCCTGAACTCTGGGGGCCTGTTGGAGGCATTTGTTGTGCATGAGCAACGAATGCTGCGAGGCGCTGTGTCCCTCGCCCGGGCCGCATTGCTCCAGCGCTTGGCCATTCCCTCCTTGTGGCACAATAAATTCCAGCGTTTTTAGTGGTGGTCACTTGAAGCGTCGTCTTTTGTCACGCAGTTCTCTGCGGCTTATATAGAGGAAAACCATGAAAAAACTCAACAAAGTGGCAATGCTGTTGGCAACCGCCGCCATGGCGACCGCCGCTGGCGCTCAAACGATCGACAACTGGCGCAATGGCACCAGCGAGTTGGTCTGGAAAAACGGCACCAACGAACTCTGCTGGCGCGATGCCAACTGGACGCCTGCGACGGCCGCAAAAGGTTGCGACGGCGCCATCGTTCCGGTGGCAGCTCCGGCTCCCGCTGCCCCCGCGCCGGCTCCTGCTCCTGCAGCGGCTCCGGCTCGTGCCCCCGCACCAGCACCTGCGCCTGCCCCAGTTGCTTCGAAGGTCACCTACGCTGCTGACGCTTTCTTCGATTTCGACAAAGCCGTGCTGAAGCCTGAAGGCAAAGCCAAGCTGGACGATCTGGCTGGTAAGGTGTCCGGCATTGCACTTGAAGTGGTGATTGCGGTGGGCCACACCGACTCCACTGGTGCTGCCACCTACAACCAGAAGCTGTCGGTCCGCCGCGCTGAAGCCGTGAAGGCCTATCTGGTGAGCAAGGGCATTGAAAGCAACCGCATCTACACCGAAGGCAAGGGCCTGACCCAGCCTGTGGCGGACAACAAGACCAAGGAAGGTCGTGCAAAGAACCGCCGCGTGGAAGTTGAAGTGGTGGGTACCCGCAAGAACTGATTGACTCAGCTTTGCCAAAAAACCGCGCTTCGGCGCGGTTTTTTTATTGTGTTGACGATAATGAATCCATGAACCCGACGCTCAATGCCGATCCGGCCGAATTGGCCAAGTTTTCCGATCTAGCCCATCGTTGGTGGGATCCCGAGAGCGAATTCCGTCCATTGCATCAAATCAACCCATTGCGATTGAACTGGATCGACGGACTTGCCAGTCTGGCGGGCAAAGATGTTTTGGACGTCGGCTGTGGCGGCGGCATTCTTTCCGACTCGATGGCGCGAAAAGGTGCTCGGGTGGTGGGTATCGATTTGGCCAGCAAGGCCCTGAGAGTGGCCCAGTTGCATGCCTTGGAGGCGAACACCCCGGACGTGCGATACGAGGAGATCAGTGCGGAGGCGATGGCGCTGGCCCAGCCTGGGGCTTTTGACGTCGTCACCTGCATGGAGATGTTGGAGCATGTGCCGGACCCCGCCTCCGTGGTGCAAGCCTGTTCGACATTGGTCAAGCCTGGGGGGTGGGTGTTCCTGTCGACCCTCAACCGCAATCCGAAGGCCTTCTTGTTTGCGGTGCTGGGCGCGGAGTACGTGCTCCAGCTGCTGCCCAAAGGCACGCACGAGTACGCCAAGTTCATTCGTCCGAGCGAATTGGCTGGCTATTGTCGGGCTGCGAACCTGGACCTCGAGTGCACCCGTGGCATGGAATACAACCCGGTCACACAGCGCTATTGGTTGAGTGGCGATACCAGCGTGAATTACTTGTTTGCCACGCGCAAGCCATGACCTGGACGTGTGAGGGCATTCGCGCCGTTCTGTTTGATCTGGATGGCACCCTGATCGACAGTGCGCCCGATCTCGGTGCCGCGGTCGACGCCATGCGTGTGCGTCGAGGCTTGGCGTCCCTCCCGCTGGATCACTACAGGCCCTTTACCGGATCTGGTGCGCGCGGCATGTTGCGCGCGGCATTCGATGTCGCATCAGAAGACGATGGGTACGATCTGCTCAAGGAGGAATTCTTCACCGAGTACGCCAGTTGCCTTACGCAGCGCACGCTGCCATTCGATGAAGTCGTGGACATGCTGGACTTGCTGGTTGCGGTAGGGATGCCCTGGGGTGTCGTCACCAACAAGGCAGAGCGGTTCACTGCGCCGATTGCCCGCTCGATGGCACTCTTCAAGACCGCTGCCGTTGTCATCAGCGGCGATACGACGCCCCACGCGAAGCCTCATCCACAACCGCTGCTGGAGGCGGCCCGCAGAATGGGGTTGCCGCCGCATGCCTGTGCGTATGTGGGGGATGACGAACGCGACATTCGGGCGGGCAAAGCCGCCGGCATGCGCACGGTCGCCGCCTGTTACGGATACCTGGGTGCAGGAGCGGATGTGGCGACATGGGGTGCGGATGCCATGGTTTCTTCTCCGATGCAGGTCTTGAAATTGTTGGAACTGCCTTAAACTCTCTGGTCCGGGGCTGCACCGGTTTCGACGTGGGTTCGGACGCGCAGCAGGGCATGTCGAGGTTCTGTCACCTCGTTAATCCGCAGAAAAAAACCAACTGCAAACGACGAACGTTTCGCACTCGCCGCTTAAACACCGGTGAGCCTCGCAACAGCAGGCCGATGGGCTGGGCAAGGGGATCGCAAGATCTCCCGGCTGCGAGGACATTCACATCGGCTGGCTCTGCGTCGGGCACCTTGGCGCAGAGTGAGATTCAAGGATGCTGGCTTCCCATTTAGCGTGCCACTGCGCGACTTGGGCGGCGAGACTCAAAACAGACGGCTACACATGTAGAACTGCTCGAAGAAGGCTTGCGGACGGGGGTTCGAATCCCCCCAGCTCCACCATCCTTATAAGCCCGCCCGGCGCTCCGTCGGGCGGGCTTTTTACCGCGCTCGCCGCAGCGCCTGCCTCACGATGATGCAACTGCAGGACATTCTTTTCACCCAGGGCTTTGGCACGCGCCGCATTTGCAGCGGCTTGGTGCAGCAAGGGTTGGTGTTCGTCGGGAAAGACAGAACGCCATGCACCGATGCGACCGAAATGTTTGAAGAAGAGGGACTTGCCTTTGAGGTGCAAGGCGAAAGCTGGGCGTACCACGCTCGGGCCTATCTCATGTTGCACAAACCCGCTGGTTTCGAGTGCTCGCACAAGCCCGGGGCGCATCCCAGCGTCTATACCTTGTTGCCCGGGCCGCTGCGGCAGCGCGGGGGCGGCGCCGCCGCCGGCGTGCAGGCGGTCGGTCGGCTGGACCACGACACCACGGGACTTCTGCTGCTGTCGGACGATGGTAAGTTCATCCACCGCATGACGTCTCCTCGTCACCATGTGCCCAAGGTGTACGAGGTCGGCGTCAAACACCCGCTGGAGCCGACGCAGCTCGAGCGTCTGTTGGCGGGCGTGGTGCTGGACGACGATCCCCGGCCGGTGCGGGCCCAGGCTTGTGAAGCGCCGAGTGCTCTGCATTTGCGGATGACGCTGACCGAAGGCAAGTACCACCAGGTCAAGCGCATGGTGGCCGCGGTGGGCAATCGGGTCGAGTCGCTGCACCGATCGTCCATGGGCAGCCTCGTGCTGGGCCCCGAACTTCCGCCCGGGCAATGGCGTTGGCTGACCTCGGATGAAGTGCAGGCCTTGACGCAGAAAGCGGGCGCGACGATCGAGTAGCGTGGTCCTCGCCTCTGGGGGAGACTACCTGCGCCCGTTCAGAGCAGATCGCCCCGGCGGCTGTCCAGTGGCATGAGGAAGGAGTTTTCCTGCCACTGGGAGTTGAAGTCGCTGCGAGGATCGCCTGTGGTGCTGTTGGGCCAGTTCGACAAGGGACCGAAGTCGCTGTGTCGGTTGTTGCGTTGGCGGGTCAGGGCGGTGCGCAGATTGGCTTGTGCGGCGACGATGGCACGCTCTTCCATTTCGCGCTCGCGCCCCGAGTGGTTCAAGGCCGATTCGCCCAGGAACTCCGCGCGAATTTCCGCGACGGTGGGCAGGCTGTTGGAGCGCACGACCCAGTAGGGGAGTCCGCATTGGGTGAGCAGTGAATGCTTGAGCGTGCGGGTGCTGCGCGGCAGTCCCGCACTCCCTGGCACATCCAGGCAGCCGATCACGCGCCCGTCCGGACGGCACACGGTGAAAGTGCAGTAAACACTGCCCAGCAGCTTGTACCAGTTCATGCTTTGTTCACGATCGCGCGGAAGCGTGAAGCGCGTGACCGGCAGCTTGATCATGATGTGATGGTCGTAGAACGCCCGCGCCAACCAGTGCCAGACGCGGGCCTCTTCGCTGTTGGCCAATGCGCGCGTGCTCAGGGGCCAGTGCTTGGGAATGCGGCGCCGTTCCCGAGTCTGCCTGTCAACCCACATGCCGTGCAGAAACGCTCCCAGCGCGAGGAGCGCCAGCGCCAGCACGGCCAGCAGCCATGGATTGAGCAAATGGTTCATGTGAAAGGCTAGGTGGGTCGATTTGTATCAAAGTGTAGATTGCCGTTGCCCGTTCGGTCGGCTCGTCCTTCTATGGACTTATCTCTGGCGTGAACTTCTTGGGTTTTTGAACGGTTTTGCGATGTTTGATTGGGAAATGAATTCGAAAGGCCTGCTTTTGGGCGTGCGACATGCCGTTCGATAGCGCTCAATTGTGCCCGGGCTGTTGCATGTCAGCTATCCCACATCGGTGGAATCAGCGGAGTTCGCCCATGAATCGCGTGAGGGCGTCGGTCAGCATGAGCGGTTGATCGCGGTGTGGACTGTGGCCGCAGTGGGGCAATTCAAGCTGTTGAGCGTGGGAGACTTCGCGTGCGATGTCCCGCAGTTGCGCCAGCGTGCCATATTCGTCCTCGGCACCTTGCACCAGCAGCAGCGGGGCTGTGATGGTGCGGCATTGCGCTCGCATGTCAAACCCGCGGAAGGCGCGGCTCAGCCAGACGTCGTTCCATTGCCAGAATGCGTTGTCGACATCCGCGTGGTAACGGCTCAAACGCTGTCGCAAGGGGCTCTCGGGACTTTCATACGCGGCCTTGGCTTGTGTGATGGCGTGTACCGATACGTCTTCCACGAACACGTGGGGTGCGATGGCCACGCACGCTGTGACCGCATGGCGGCTGGCGTGCAGCAGTGCAATGGTGGCGCCGTCCGAATGCCCGACGAGGATCGGTTCGGAAATGTTCAGGCGCTCCAACAGCTGTGGCAGGACCCACCACGCTTCGTGGTGCATGTAGTCTGGCTCGTGGCGCCCGATGTGCCATTCGCCGCTCCAGCGCGGCTCGCCGCGCACATCCACCACGGGATCGGATTGCCCGTAGCCCCGACGCGAGAAGAGCCAGCCGGTCCGCTGCGTGGCCGCGCACAGTTCGGTGGGCCAGTGCCGATCGCGTTGCTGCCACATGGCAACGCTGCCCAGACCCTCGTGCAGAAAAACCAACGGGGCTTTGTCGGTGGCGCCTGGAACATGGGCCACTTCGAGGCCGATACCTGCGATGTCGATGCGGTTCATGCGGCCATCCTATCGCCGCGCCAGCCGGCCTGCGTGCGTCGGGTTGCTCGGCGGGATTGGATGTATTCTCGTCGCCATGTCGCAGTTGTTCGATTCCTTTTGGCGAGCCGTCGCGTATTGCGTTCACCCGCGGGTGATCGCGCTTTCGTTTCTGCCGCTCATCTTGATGGTCCTGCTGTCGTTCGGCCTGGGCTACTTTTTCTGGGACGCGGCCGTGGCAGGGGTGGCGTCCTGGTTGGATGCGTTCGATCTTCTGCAGGCGTTTCTGGGCTGGCTCGAGCGCCTGGGCCTGGGGTCTCTGCGCACGGTGTTCGCACCGCTGTTGGTGCTGGTGATGGCCACACCCGTGATCGTGCTGCTGTGTCTGCTGCTGGTGGCCATGTTCATGACGCCGTTCATGGTGGATTTGGTCGGGCAGCGGCGCTTCCCGAGCCTGGAGCGCAAGAAGGGGGGCACGTGGGTCGCCAGCGTGTTGTGGTCGCTGGGCTCGACCTTGCTGGCGGTGGTGGCGCTGGTCCTGTCCATGCCGCTGTGGCTTGTGCCGCCTTTGGTTCTGATCCTGCCGCCGCTGATCTGGGGGTGGCTGACCTACCGCGTGTTTGCCTTTGACGCCCTGGCTGCGCACGCCAGCCCCGACGAGCGAAAAAGCATCGTGCGCCAGCACCGCGGCAGCTTGCTACTCATGGGGGTGCTCTGTGGCTATCTGGGCGCGGCGCCCAGCCTCCTGTGGGCGTCTGGCGCCATGTTCATCGCGCTGGCGCCCTTGTTGATTCCGGTGGCGATCTGGATCTATACCCTGGTGTTTGCTTTTGCGTCCCTGTGGTTCGCGCACTTCGCGCTCGCGCAGCTGCAGCGCCTGAGGGCGCATGCCGCGCCCAACGCGCGCACGTCGGCTCCTGTGGTCGAAGCGCTCGAATCGCCCTCCCTGGATTCCTCCCACCATTTGCCTCCCTCTCAAACATGACGCGTGCATTCGGCCTGATCATCGTTGGCGACGAAATCCTTTCTGGCAAACGCAGCGACAAGCACCTGCCCAAAGTCATCGAGCTGCTGGCGCAACGGGGGCTGTCGCTGTCCTGGATGCGGCTGGTGGGCGACGACCGTGAGCGCATCACTTCGGCGCTTCGCGATGCCTTCGCTGGCGATGATGTGGTGTTCTGCTGTGGGGGCATTGGCGCCACGCCCGACGACCATACCCGCCAATGCGCCGCCGCGGCACTGGGCGTGGACCTCGCTCTGCACCCGCAAGCCAAGCTGTTGATCGAGGCCCGCATGCGCGACACGGCGGCCGAGCGAGGCGAAGTGTTCGAGCCAGATCGCGCCGACAACGTCCACCGATTCAACATGGGCGTGTTTCCGGTGGGCGCACGCATCATCCCCAACCCCTACAACCGCATCCCCGGCTTCACCTGCGATGGCGCGGGCGGCGGGCAGGTGCATTTCGTGCCGGGTTTTCCTGTCATGGCGTGGCCCATGATTGAAGGTGTGCTCGACACGCAATACGCGCATCTGCACGGCCAAGGTACCTGGCAGGAACGGTCGGTGATCGTGTTTGGCGCGATGGAGGCCTTGCTGACGCCGCTGATGGAGCAGATCGAACGCGACCATCCGGTCAAGGTCTTCAGTTTGCCCAGCGTCGACCATCCGACGTTCGGGCGCCACATCGAACTGGGCGTCAAAGGCGCGTCGGAGGGGGTGTCCATCGCCTATGCGCAGTTGATCGCCGGGTTGGCCGAGCATGGGGCTCAACTGGGCCCCGAGATGGTGCGTCCTTGAGTTGCACCAAGTTGGTGCCTCTCAAGATTGCACCAAATGCGAGCAATGCCACGGGTCAACTTCGTGCTGCAAGCGCCTTGCAGGGGCAAGAAGGCCTCTTCTGACCCTTTCTGGCGCATGGGCTGCGCCATAATCCCGCCGTCCGCGTTCTGTGGGTGATGCGTTCGCAGGCGCGTGAACCATCCTGTGGCACACATTCTGCTTGTCACCCGCGTCGATTTCAGTTTTCACTCACCCAGCTACAGGAGTATTTTTGATGGCCAAGACCGTCGCAGACGTGATGCAAATGGTGAAAGACAACGAAGTGAAATTCGTTGACTTCCGTTTCACCGACACCCGAGGCAAGGAACAGCACGTCACCGTGCCCGTGTCTCACTTCGACGAAGACAAATTCAGCTCGGGCCACGCGTTCGACGGTTCTTCGGTGGCGGGCTGGAAGGGCATTGAAGCCTCGGACATGCAGCTCATGCCCGACCCGAACACCGCCAATATCGACCCGTTCTTCGAAGAAACCACGCTCTACCTTCAGTGCGACGTGATCGAGCCGGGTGACGGCAAGGCTTATGACCGCGATCCGCGCTCCATCGCCAAGCGCGCCGAAGCCTACCTGAAGGCGTCCGGTCTGGGCGACACCGCCTTCTTCGGACCGGAGCCCGAATTCTTCATCTTCGACGGCGTGCGTTGGAGCAATGAGCCCGGTCGCGTGATGTGCGAGATCGAAGAGTACGAAGCGCCCTGGAACAGCGGCGCCAAGCTCGAAGGCGGCAACCGAGGCCACCGCCCCACCGTGAAGGGCGGCTATTTCCCCGTGCCCCCGGTCGACAGCACGCAAGACATGCGCGCGGAGATGTCCCTGATCCTCGAATCGCTGGGCATTCCTGTGGAGGTGTTCCACCACGAAGTGGCCGGCGCAGGCCAGAACGAAATCGGCACCAAGTTCAGCACGCTGGTCGAACGCGCCGACTGGACGCAGGTGCTCAAGTACGTGGTGTGGAACGTGGCCAACGCCTACGGCAAGACCGCGACCTTCATGCCCAAGCCCTACGCGGGCGATAACGGCAGCGGCATGCACGTGCACCAGTCGATCTGGAAGGACGGCAAGAACCTGTTCGCTGGCGACGGCTATGCCGGCCTGAGCGACTTCGCGCTGTATTACGTCGGCGGCATCATCAAGCACGCCCGCGCACTCAACGCCATCACCAACCCCGGCACGAACTCGTACAAGCGCCTGGTGCCCGGCTTCGAGGCTCCCGTGAAGCTGGCCTATTCGGCGCGCAACCGCTCGGCCTCGATCCGCATTCCCTATGTGGCGAACCCCAAGGGCCGCCGCATCGAAGCGCGCTTCCCCGATCCTTCGGCCAACCCCTACCTGGCGTTCTCCGCCCTCATGATGGCGGGCCTTGACGGCGTGGAAAACAAGATCCATCCGGGCGAAGCCGCCACCAAGGATCTCTACCACCTCCCGCCCGAAGAAGACAAGTTGGTGCCGACCGTCTGCCACAGCCTCGACCAGGCGCTGGAATACCTCGACAAGGACCGCAGCTTCCTGACCAAGGGTGGCGTTTTCACCGACTCCATGCTGGACGCCTACATCGAGCTCAAGATGGGCGAGGTCACGCGTTTCCGCATGGCGCCGCACCCGGTCGAGTTCGACATGTACTACAGCCTGTGAGGCATGCCCGGCTTGCCGGGCAGTTTCCAGATTGACACAAGGGCCGCGCAAGCGGCCCTTTTCTTGGGTATTCGAGCGGGCCATTGCCACCGCTGAGGGGCTGGCGCGGCACTTTTGTGAGGCTTTTCGGTCATACTGAAAAGCCTTTGCCGGGGTGCGTGCCCCTCTCGAAATGCCTGTTGGAGTGGATGTCACCTTGAACCCGATGCCTTTGCCCATGATTCGCTCGCTTGCTCTGGTCGCCTTGGCCTCGTGCGTCCTGCAGGCGCATGCGCAGGGTCGCATCTACCGCTGCGGCAACGAGTACACGAACGATCCCCTGGTGGCCAAGGCCAAGGGTTGCAACGTGATGGAGGGCGGCAACATCACCGTCATCGAGGGCACGAAGCCTGCCCCTGCTCGCAGCAGCACACCCGTGGCGGCGGCCCGCAGCAGCAGCGGCAACGAACGGGTCGATCCTGCGGCGCAACGCGCGCGCGACAGCGACGCCCGCGCCATTCTCGAAGCCGAAATGCGCAAGGCCGAGGAACGTCTTGCGCAGGCGCGCAAGGAATACGCCAACGGCGAGCCCGAGAAGCAGGGCATTGAATCGCGCAACTACCAGCGCTACCTGGACCGTGTGGCCGAACTCAAGGCCGCGGTGGGGCGGGCTGAAAGCGACGTTGCGGGCCTTCAGCGTGAACTCAGCCGCCTGCCAGGTTCGGCCAGCCCCGGCGGTTCTGCCGCAAAATAAGTGGCTTGAAAAAGCCCAACGCTCCCCCATCCCCTGCCGCTCCCCAGCGCGTCTCTGCCCACCCGCACGGCCTCGCGGCGGCGGCGCGCAAGTCTCTGGCTCCTTCGCAATTCCAGGCGCTCGACCTGCTCGCCACGCTCGTGGCCGTGGTGGATTCGCAAGGCCGCGTGCTGTTTGCCAACGCGGCGTTGGAAGACGCCCTGGGCATGTCACGCCGCAGCATCGCGGGGTCCATGCTGCAAGCTTGTTTCACGGAACCTGCGCTGCTGGAAAGTGCCCTGGTGGGCGCCAGTGGCAACCAGTTCGCCGCGCTGCGCTATGACGCCTGGCTCAAGCGGCTGAACCACGACACCTTGCCCGTGCACGTGGTGGTGGCGCAGACGGACAACCCCGGTGAAGTGATCGTGGAGCTGCTGCCGCTGGAGCAGCAGACGCGGCAGGAACGCGAAGAGCGGTTGATCGACCAGGCGCAGGCGAACAAGGAGCTCATCCGCAACCTCGCGCACGAAATCAAGAACCCGCTGGGAGGCATTCGCGGCGCGGCTCAGTTGCTGCAGATGGACTTGGAGTCGCGTGAGCTGATCGAGTACACGCAGGTCATCATCCACGAAGCGGACCGGCTGCAATCTTTGGTGGACCGGCTGCTCGCACCGCACCGACGTCCACACGTCGTGGGCGACGTGAACATCCACGAGGTCTGTGAGCGCGTGCGTTCGTTGATCCTGGCCGAGTTTCCCAAGGGCTTGAAAGTCGTGCGCGACTACGACACGTCCATCCCCGAGTTTCGCGGCGATCGCGAACAGCTCATTCAGGCGGTGCTCAACATCGCGCACAACGCGGCGCAGGCGCTGCACGAACGCATCGCAGCGGGCGATGCGCGCATCGTGTTTCGCACGCGCATCGGCCGACAAGTGACGTTTGGTAAGCAGCGCTATCGGCTGGCACTGGAATTGCATGTGATCGACAACGGGCCTGGCGTTCCAGACTCGATCAAGGACCGCATCTTTTTCCCGCTGGTGTCGGGGCGCGATGGTGGATCCGGCCTGGGGCTGACGTTGGCTCAAACCTTCGTGCAGCAACACCATGGCCTGATCGAGTGTGAGAGCGTGCCGAACGAGACGGACTTCAAGATCTTGATTCCGTTGCCCTAGCCGCCACCGACATTTGAACGCCGCGCCACAAGAAGGGATGACAACGCAATGAAGCCGATCTGGATAGTGGACGACGATCAGTCGATCCGCTTTGTGCTCGAAAAGGCGCTGCTGCGCGAGAACCTGCCCACGCGCAGCTTCACGAACCCGCAAGATGTGCTCAAGGCCTTGATCGACACGCCGGACCAGGAAGGTCCGCAGATCCTGGTGAGCGACATTCGCATGCCTGGCGGATCGGGGCTGGAGTTGCTCGAGAAGGTGAAGGAGAAGCTGCCGGGCTTGCCGGTCATCATCATGACCGCGTTCTCCGATCTGGACAGCGCCGTCTCGGCCTTCCAAGGCGGCGCGTTCGAGTACCTGCCCAAGCCTTTCGATCTGCCCAAGGCGGTGGAGTTGATTCACCGCGCGGTGGAGGAAAGTCTGCGCGAGGAAGTGGCCGAAGAGCGCATGAGTGCCGCGCCCGAAATGCTCGGACAGGCACCGGCCATGCAGGACGTGTTCCGTGCGATCGGCCGCCTGAGCCAAAGCCAGGTGACCGTGCTGATCACGGGCGAATCCGGCTCCGGCAAGGAGCTGGTGGCGCGCGCGCTGCACAAGCATTCACCGCGGTCGGCGGGGCCCTTCGTGGCGATCAACACCGCCGCGATTCCCAAGGATCTGCTGGAGAGCGAACTGTTCGGTCACGAGCGCGGTGCCTTCACCGGCGCGCAGACCGCACGGCGCGGCCGCTTCGAGCAGGCCGATGGCGGCACGCTGTTCCTCGATGAAATCGGCGATATGCCGTTCGACCTGCAGACGCGTTTGCTGCGCGTGTTGTCCGATGGCCACTTCTACCGTGTGGGGGGGCACAGCGCGGTGCGCGCGAATGTTCGCGTGATCGCGGCCACGCACCAGAACCTGGAGCAGCGCGTCAAGGATGGCGTGTTCCGTGAAGATCTGTTCCACCGCCTCAACGTGATCCGCTTGCGCCTGCCTGCCTTGCGCGAGCGGCGCGAAGATGTGCCCATGCTCACGCGCTTCTTCCTGCAGCAAAGCGCGAAGCAACTGGGGGTGGAGCCCAAGCGCATTTCGGAGGCCGCGCTGAGGCTGCTTGGTACGTTCGATTTTCCAGGCAACGTGCGGCAACTCGAGAACGTGTGCCACTGGCTCACGGTGATGGCGCCGGCCCAGGTGATCGAGGTCAAGGACCTGCCGCCTGAAGTGCTGTCGGCGCTGCACCCCTCGGGCACCGACGCCACGACGGCGCCCGCCCTGCCGCCCGCCGGGTTCGGCTTGTCGCCCATGGCAACGACGGCCATGCCCGAGCCCGCGGCCGTCCACAGCAGCGCAGCCGTTGCGAACCTGGCCGAGGTCGCCAGCGTGGCCGTCGGCGCGGGAGCGCAGGCGTGGGAGAGCGGGCTGCAAGCCGAGGCTCGGGCCTTGCTGGAAGAGGGTCGCACGGACGTGTGGGACGTCTTGACGCGCCGCTTCGAGACCCGTCTGATCCAGACCGCGCTGGCCAACACCCGTGGTCGCCGCATCGAGGCCGCGCACAAGCTCGGCATCGGGCGCAACACGATCACGCGCAAGATCCAGGAATTGAACCTGGATTAGCGCCGTTTCAGCCCAGCGTTACGACTACCGGCGCGTGGTCGCTGGGCTGCTGGTTCTTGCGCGGCGCGCGGTCTATGTGGCAGGCGGTGACGCTGCCGCGCAGGGCTTCGCTGACCAGGATGTGGTCGATGCGCAGCCCGCGGTTCTTCTGGAAGCCGAGCATGCGGTAGTCCCACCACGAATAGCTTTTTTCGGGTTGCTCGAACATGCGGTAGCTGTCCGTCAGGCCCAGCTGGATCAAGGCCTGGAAATGCTGGCGCTCCTCCACCGTGTGGTGGATGGTGTCTTTCAGGCCGACGGGGTCGAACGAGTCGCGGTCTTCGGGCGCGACGTTGAAGTCCCCCATCAGCACCAGGCGCGAATGCACCTTCAGTTCCTCTACCAGCCAGCGGTGCAGGGCTTCGAGCCATTGCATCTTGTAGGCGAACTTCTCGGTGCCCGGCGCCTGGCCGTTGACGAAGTAGCAGTTCACCAACCGCAGCGGACCTTCGGGTGTGTCCAGCGTGCCGGCAATCACGCGCGACTGGTCGTCGCTGTGTTGGGGAATATTGCGCACCACATCTGTCACCGGCGTGCGGCTGAGGATAGCCACACCGTTGTAGGTTTTCTGGCCGAAGACCGCCGCGTGGTAGCCGGCTTCCTTCAGGGCGTCGTACGGGAACTTCTCGTCGACGAGTTTGAGCTCCTGCAGGCCGAGTGCGTCGACCGGGTTGGCGGCCAGCCAGTCGAGCACCTGCGGCAGGCGCACGGAGAGGGAGTTGATGTTCCAGGTGGCGAGTTGCATGGTGGGATGTCCTTGTTACCAGCGCAGGGCGCAGCGGTCGCCGCTGGCGCGGCGTTCGATCGTAACGGCGCACAGCCCGGGCACGGTGGGCGCGAGTTGTGCGCGGATGAAGCTGCAGAGGTTTTCGAGCGTGGGAATGCCCAGGTCCGCCACCTCGTCGAGGAAGTGGTGGTCGAGGCGGTCGCGCACGCGGGCGATTTCGGCGCGCAGCAAGGCGAGGTCTATCACCATGCCCGCTGCGTTGGGCGTGCCGCGAACGGTGACCTCGGCCTCGTAGGTGTGGCCGTGCACGCGGCGGCTGCCTTCGGCTTCGAGCTCGCGGCGCAAGGTGTGCGCCGATTCAAAGTAGAAGCGCTGCGACAGCTCGTGCAGCGCGGTGGCGGGGGTGTTCATGGAATGTCCAGAATCTTGTGTGTCTGCAGGCACAGGCGCCAGCGCGGGTGTTGCTGGCAGAAGTGAATGGCGCTGCGGGTGTGGGCCGCGCGTTGTGGGCTGTCCATGGGTTGCAGCAGCCAATGGTCGAAGCGCAGTTCGTCCAGGGCTTGCACATCCCCCGGCAGCAGATCGGGTTGCGGCCACACGAGCTTGAGCTCGTTGCCGCTGCGTTGCACCCAGTCGGCGCCGGCCTTGGGGCTCACGCAGATCCAGTCGATGCCTTCGGGCACGGGCAGGCTGCCGTTGGTTTCCACGGCGATTTCGAAGCCTTCGGCATGCAGCGCGTCGATCAGGGCGGCGTCCACCTGCAGCATCGGCTCGCCGCCGGTGAGCACGATGTAGCGGTGGCCTTCGCCCACGGGCCAGAGCGATGCCGCCAATGCCGCAACCTGGGTGGCATCGGCGAATTTGCCGCCGCGCACACCGTCGGTGCCCACGAAGTCGGTGTCGCAGAACCGGCAGACGGCGCGCTCGCGGTCTTCCTCGCGTCCGCTCCAGAGGTTGCAGCCGGCAAAGCGGCAGAACACGGCCGGGCGGCCCGCGCGCAAGCCCTCGCCTTGCAGCGTGTAGAACACTTCCTTGACGGCGTAGCCCATGGCAGGTCAGCGCGCGGGGCGCTCCAGCGTGACGAAGGCGTACGGCAAGCCGTTGGCCGCCACATGGGTTTCGCGCGCGGTCTCCGCCCAGTCCGCGCCGAAGGCGGGTGCGAACGCATCGCCCTCGAAGTTCTGCGCGATTTCCGTCACCACGGCGCTCTGCGCCAGCGGCAGGGCCGCGGCGTAGATCTGCGCGCCACCGATCACCCAGGCGTCCGAGCCCGCCGGGCACAGCGAGGCCGCCTCCTGCAGCGAATTCGCGCGGGAGGCGCCGTCGGCCTGCCAGCTGGGGTCGCGCGTGACGACGATGTTGAGCCTGCCCGGCAGCGGTCGAAACTTCGGTGGCAGGGAGTCCCAGGTCTTGCGCCCCATGATCACCGGGTGGCCCAGCGTGGTGCGCTTGAAGTGAGCCATGTCCTCCGGCAGGTGCCAGGGCAGGGCGTTGTCCTTGCCGATCACGCCGTTGGCGGCGCGGGCGAAGATGAGGTGCAGCCGTGTGGGGTGCGATGGAGAAGAAAGCATGCGCCTATTGTGCCGTCCGTGCCGCCCGTGCCGCCCGTGCAGCGGCACCTGCGGCAGGCGAGGGCCACAGCACGCTGGCGATCGCCACCATCACGAAGGCGATGGCCACCCAGTCCTGCCAGTGCGGCACTTCGCCCACGATGAAGGTGGCGCTGAGCGTGCCCACCAGGGGAATTGCCATCACGCTCATGGCGCTGGTGGCCGGTGGCAGGTCGCGCGCCATGCCGAACCAGATCAGCTGGGAGAAGCCGTAGTTGATGAACACGCCATAGGCCAGGCTGATCCACATCGGCACTGAGAAGCGCGCGGGCTGAGGCACGGGCTCCAAGGCGATCGCCAGCACCCACACCACCGCACTGCCCAGCAGCAGCATCCAGACCGTGACCACCATGGGAGAAAGCGCGAAGCTGGCGCGGCGGAACAGCAGCGTGCCCAGGCCCCAGCAAAAGGCGGCGCCGAGCATCCAGGCGATGCCCACCGGGCGCCCGCTCAGACTTTGCAGTTCGTGCCACAGCAGCAGGCCGATGGCGATGGCCGCGCATACCACTGCCAGGCGCACACGTGGCGTGATGCGCTCACCAAAAAAGGCCGCGCCGATCAGCACGGTGAAGATCGGCATGGTGAAGCCCAGGATGGCGGCCCGGCCCGAGGCGAGCTCGCGCACGCCGAAGATGGAGAACGTGTGCCAGGCCAGCACGTTGGGCAGGCAGAGCCAGGCGATGGTGGCCCATTCCGCGCGGCTCGGGCGCATGCGTTCGCCCTTGCGCGCCACGTAGACGAACAGCCAGGCCGCTCCCAGCACCATGGTGGCGGCGCGGAAGTACAGCGGCGTGATCTCCTGCAGCGAGAGCTTCATCATGGGCCAGTTCACGCCCCACATCAGCGTGAGCGCGAGCAGGGCCCAGAGCTGGCGGCGGTTGATCACACCGCGACCGGGGCTTTGATGGCCGGGTGGTGCTGGTAGTCCAGGATCTCGAAGTCGTCGAGTTCGTAGTCGAAGATCGACGCCGGGCGGCGCTTGATGCGCAGCGTGGGGTAAGGGTGGGGGGCGCGCGCGAGCTGGGTTTGCACCTGCTCGTGGTGGTTGCTGTAGATGTGGCAGTCGCCGCCGGTCCAGATGAACTCGCCCACTTGCAGGTCGCATTGCTGCGCGAGCATGTGGGTGAGCAGGGCGTAGCTGGCGATGTTGAACGGCACGCCCAGGAAGATGTCGGCGCTGCGCTGGTAGAGCTGGCAACTGAGCTTGCCGTCGGCCACGTAGAACTGGAAGAAGGCGTGGCAGGGCATGAGCGCCATCTTGTCCAGGTCGGCCACGTTCCAGGCGCTCACGATGATGCGGCGCGAGTCGGGGTTGGTCTTGAGCTGTTTCACCACCTCGGCGATCTGGTCGATGTGGCGGCCGTCGGGCGCGGGCCAGTTGCGCCATTGCACGCCGTACACCGGGCCGAGGTCACCGTCTTCGCGCGCCCATTCGTCCCAGATGGTGCAGCCGCGTTCCTGCAGCCATTGCACATTGCTGTCGCCGCGCAGGAACCACAGCAGTTCGACGATGATGGCCTTGGTGAATACTTTCTTGGTGGTCACCAAGGGAAAGCCCTCGTTGAGGTCGAAGCGCATCTGATGGCCGAATACGCTGGTCGTGCCGGTGCCGGTGCGATCGGTTTTCTGCACGCCCGTGGTGAACACGTGGCGCATGAAGTCTTCGTACTGGGAACGGATGGGGCGTTGGGTCATGGTGGGGGCGGCGAGGCAGGCACGCAGGCGAGGGCGAAAGGGGGAATTGTGCCCGCATCGGCTGTCCCAGGCGTGACCCCCGCCGTGAATCCCCACACCCATCATCTCGCAACACTTCCAAGGACCCATGACCGAAAAGACCCTGGCGGACTCGATTGCCGAGCCGCAAATGATCTTCGAGTTCGCACCGGTGGGGCTGATGGTGACCCACCAACGCATCATCCAGCGCTGCAACCGGGCCATGTCGGCGATGTTCGGCTATCCGGTCAGCGCGCTGGTCGGGCAATCGACGGAAATGCTCTATCCCTCGCACGAGGAGTTCGAGCACATCGGCGAGACCTGGGTCGCCAGCATGCGCCAGACCGGCAACCACCGCGACCAGCGCATCATGCGGCACGCCGATGGGCGCATGTTCTGGTGTTCGGTCTCGGGCCGCTCCTTCACGCCGGAATCGCCCTTTGCCTCGGTGATCTGGGTGTTCGACGACATCAGCGACACGCGGCCGATGAGTGCGCCGCTGACCGCTCGGGAACGCGAGATCGCCGCGCGCGTCATCGAAGGCCTGACCAGCAAGCAGATCGCCAAGGACCTCAACGTCAGCCACCGCACGGTGGAGGCGCACCGCCTGCGGCTGATGCGCAAGCTCGAGGTGAACTCCACCGGCGAGCTGATTGCCCGCATCCTGGGCATGCCGCCCTCGCCTTGAACGTCAAGCGTGCGGCGTCGCGCCGATCAGGATGGCCGCCACGATGCAGGGCTCGGTGCCGCGCACGCTCCAGGAATGCATGGTGCCGCGCTGCACCAGGATGTCGCCGGCCTTGAGCAGCGTTTCACCGGTGTCCAGAATGGCGTGGATCTCGCCCTTGAGCACGATGATGTAGTCGATCGTGCTGGTCTTGTGGCGCATCGGGTCGTCAGAATGCTTGTCGGGCGCGTGGCCGGCGCCGATCGATTCGAACGCCTTGGCCGCGTCCGCGCCCTGCCACATTGTGTCGGGCGGAAACTCGACGATGCGAAGGATGCTGCCCACTTCCGGCGGTTCGAGCTTCACGGGTCGCCCGGCCGCATCGGCCGTGCCGGTGTTGTCGGCGGGCGCGGTGGTGGTTTCCCACAGGTCGGTCAAGGCCACACCGGGCATCGACGCCATCTCTTTGATGTTGGGCGCGAGCCCGTCCATGATGAAGGTCGAGCGACCTTGTGCGTCGTGCCCGGTGACGACGCGGCGGATTCTCCAGGCCATGGTTTGTCTCCTCGAAGGTGAATGACGGGATCAGTGTTGGTGGCCCGCGTGGTTGCAGTTCGGGCCGCAGCCGATCACGTTGCCGTGCAACTGGCGTTGGCGCTCTTCGTAGTGCGCCATCAGGCCGAAGAGCTTGATGCTGTCCGGGGGCGATTTGTCGCCGCTGAATTCCTGGAACAGGTTGTTCACCGTGACGTAGATGCGCTCGGCGTCGGTCCAGGAGTTGAATTCCTTGAGCGAGATGTCGTCCACCGCCTGCTCCAGCGTCATGCCCTGGTCGTAGCGCTTGCGCGCTTCGGCCTTCACGTATTCCAGGTAGTGCTTGAGCGCGCGCACGCCAGATTTGTCGGTGATCGGGCCATGGCCGGGCACGACCACCTCCACGTCCCAGCCGAGCATGAGGTCGCAGGCGCGGATCCAGTTGTCCACCGGGCCGGCCCACACGATGGGGTGGCCGCCGTTGAACAGAATGTCACCGGTGTAGACGATCTTGTCTTCCGGGATGTAGGCCAGCACGTCACCCTTGGTGTGTGCAGGTCCCACTTCCACCAGCTTCACTGTCTTGTTGCCCACCTTCAGGTCGATCTCGCCACTGAAGGTCTTGGTGGGCGGGGTGTAGACGATGCCGCGGAAGTCGAACACGCGCCCCATGGCTTTCATGAGAAATTCGCCGCCGTCGCCCAGCTCCTTGTAGTTGCGGAAGCGGTCGATCAATTTCTCCGGCGGGTGTTCGCGCATCTCGTCGGCGCAGGCCTGCGAGACGATGATCTCGGAATCGGCCACGAGCTGGTTGCCGAAGTAGTGGTCGCCGTTGGCGTGGGTGTTCACCACCTGGCCGATCTCCAGTGCCGAGGGCACGGCGTTGCGCATGGCGTGCAGCATCTCGCGGGTGAGCTTGAGGTCGAACAGGGTGTCGACCAGCAGCGACTCGCCGCTGTCGGTCACCAGGCCGGCGTTGCTCCAGCCCCAGGTGCCGTCGGGCAGCAGCCAGGCGTAGTTGCCGTTGCCGATGTCGTGCAGGCCTTTGGTGTATTGCCACTTCTTCATGGGTTGTCTCCTGTCGTTGAGGGGGAACGGGTTCAGGGCGTGCGCCAGCGCAGCAGGTATTGCTCGGCGCGCTGCAGCACGATGTTGGTGACGTAGCCGATGGCGCCGAGCACGATGATCCCGGCGTAGAGGTCGGCACTGCGGAACGAGCGCGCGGCCAGCGTGATGTTCTGTCCCAGGCCAATGGTGCCGGCCAGCATTTCGGCCACCACCGCGAGGATCAGCGAGACGGTCAGCGCCAGCCGCAGGCCCGCAAAGATGTCGGGCATGGCGTTGGGCAAGGCGATCTTCCACACCATCTCCAGCCGCGAGAGGCGCAGGATGCGCGCCACCTCCAGCAGCCGAGGCTCCACCGTCTTGAAGCCGTGCACCGTGTTGAGCAGCACCGGCCAGAGCGAGGAGAACGCGATGGCGGTCACGATCATGCGGTCGTTCAGGCCGATCAGCAGCACGAACACCGGGATCATGGCGGAGGCCGGCAGCGGGCGGATGAGCTCCAGCGTGGGCTCGATGTAGGCGCGCAACCGGGGCGACAGGCCGATCACCGCACCCAGCGCCACGCCGGCGATCGACGCGGTGACGAAGCCCATGGCCATGCGCGAGAGCGTTTCGCGAAACGCCAGCCAGAAGTCGGCCGTGCCCATCTGGTCCCACAGCGATTCGAAACTGCGCATCGGGGCCGGGAAGAACACCGGCGAGACCAGTTCGAGATGGGCGGCGAGCTGCCACAGGCCCACCAGCGCGGCGAGCACGCCCAGGCTGGCCAGCCACATCAGGATGCCGTAGGGTCGTTTCATGACGATTGCTCCGCCCAGTTGCCCATGCGTCCGAACCAGCGCTGCTGCGCGCGCAGCAGCGAGGCATTGAGCGCCCAGCCGATGAGGCCGATCCAGCCGATGAAGGCGAACACGCGGTCGGGCCGCATGCTTTCCTGCGCGACGATGAGCGCATAGCCCAGGCCCATGGGATTGGCGGTGATCTCCACGGTGACTGCCACCACCAGCGAGATGGCCGCCGCCAGCCGCAGGCCGACGAAGATGCGCGGCAGCGCGGCCGGCAGGATGATCTTGGTCACACGCTCGCGCAAACCGAAGTTCAGCACGCGCGCCACTTCCAGCAGGCGCGGTTCGATACCGCGCACCGCGCTCTCGGTGATGATGAGCAAGGGCCAGAAGCAGGAGAAGGCCACGACGCTGCTCTCCATCTTGAAGCCGTAGCCATGGATCAGCAGCGCCAGCGGAATCAGCGCCACCGAGGGAATGGGCCGCAGCGCTTCGGTGGACACGCGCATGAGTTGCGAGGTCACTTGCGACAAGCCGAAGGCGATGCCCACCAGAATGCCGGCGCTCGCGCCCACAGCCAGGCCGCCGACCGCACCGCCGAAGGTCTCCAGCGCCGCCTTGAACAGGCTGCCATCGGCCACCACGCCCACCGCCGCCAGGAAGATCGCGCTCGGCGAGGACAGGCTCTCGGCCTTGAGGTAGCCCGAGCGCGCCGCGAACTCCCAGAAGATGAGGACCGCTGCGGGAAACAGCAGGCCCTTGAACACACGGGTCATGGTCGGGTGCATATCAATTGCGCATGAAGAAGCGCCCATCCAGGGGCATCGAGGGTCCGGCTTTGCCGGCCCCAGATGTCGTCCCCCTCCCGCCGCAGGCGAGAGAGGGGGAAGCCGCGCAGCGGCGCAGGGGGTGATTCATCTAGTGTCCAGGGGGGAGCAGGTTGAACAGACGGTGCCGGTACGCCAGGAAGCGCGCGTCCTCGCGCGTCGTGAGCTGGTTGCGCGGGCGTTCCAGATCGATGGTGAGCGTCTCGGACAGGCGTCCCGGGTGCTTGTCCATCGAAATCACGCGGTCGCCCAGGTAGATCGCCTCTTCCAGGTCGTGCGTGATGAAGACGACGGTCACGCCCGCATCTGCACACAGGCGCGCCACTTCGTCCTGCAAGGTCTGCCGCGTCATCGCGTCGAGCGCGCCGAAGGGTTCGTCCATGAGCAGCACCTGCGGCGCCTGCGCCATGCAGCGCGCGATCTGCAGGCGCTGCTGCATGCCGCCGGAGAGCTGGATCGGGTAGGCGTCGGCCCGCTCGGCCAGGCCCACGCGTTCCAGCATGTCGCGGATGATGGGCGCGCGCTCGCCCTTGGGCACACGCCGCGCCTCCAGCGCCAGCTCCACATTGCCCGCCACGGTGCGCCAGGGCAGCAGCGCGCGGCCGTAGTCCTGGAACACCACCGCCAGTTCCGGGCTGGGGCCGTCGACGGTGCGGCCGCGGTATTGCACCTGGCCCTGGGTGGGACTGAGCAAGCCCCCCATCAGGCGCAGCAGTGTGGTCTTGCCGCAGCCCGAGGCGCCGACGATGCAGACGAACTCCTTCTCGTGCACCGTGAGCGAGATGTCGCTCAGGATGTTGAGGGAGCCCACGGTGAAATCCAGTCCGTTCACGGACAGGACGGGGGCGTTGGCTTGTGTCACTGTTGTACCTTCGGCTTCGCCTGCGGTGCGAGCTTGCTTGGGGCGGCCCGGCGCGGCGCTCATGCAGAGAGTGGGTCCGGGTGGAGAAAGACGCGCGTCACTTGTAGATCAGCTTGGCCGGATCGATCGGCTTCTTCAACATGTCCTGGTCCATCATGATCTTGTTCCAGTTCTGCACGACGTCGGGCGTGATCACCGGGCGGAACTTGGGATCCGGGAACTTGGCCTGCACTTCGGCCGGGAACGGGATGTAGACCAGGTTGGCCTTGCGCACCACGGCCGGGTCTTTCGCGGCCAGCGCCGAGGCTTCCTCGATGGCGGCGCGGAAGGCGGCGACCTGCTTGGGGTTCGCGTCGGCCCACTTGCGGTTGGCCACGTGCCAGCCCGACTGCACTTCGCCTTCGAGCGCGGCGATGTAGTAGGCGACCACCCGGCCCGCGTTGGTTTCCAGCGCGCGCGCGAGGAAGGGTTGCACTGCCAGGATGCCGTCGACCTGGCCGTTGCGCAGCACGTCCACCGACTGCGCAAAGGCGTTCTCGGTGAAGGTCACCTTCTTGTAGTCGCCGCCGTTCTCGGCCATCCATTTGCGGAACAGCACGTGCAAGAAGGCGTTGAGGCCGGGGGTGGAGACGCGCTTGCCTTCGAAGTCCTTGGCGGTCTTGATGGGGCTGTTGGGCTGCACCATGATGGCCACGTCTTCCATGCCCTTGGTGTAGTAGCCGCCACCGGCCAGCACCACCAGGTCCAGCCCTTGTTCGACGGCTTGCATGGTGTTGGGCGCGGTCGGCGTGGCGATCTGCAGGCTGCCGGCCATGAGCGCGGCCGGCGTGGTGGCCGAGTTCGGCACCAGCTTCATCTCCACATCCAGGCCGTGTTTCTTGAAGATGCCTTCGTTGGCGGCGACGAAGGCGTTGGCGAACGCCGTGGACGCCGAGAAGCCATAGACGATCTTCTGGGCCCACACGGGGGCGGCGGCGGCGCTCAGCAGCGTGGCCGCCGCCAGGGTGCGCGCGAGGGAGCGCAAGGTCACGGGAAAGAGGCGCATGGTTGTCTCCAGTTGGTTTTCAGTTGGGGAACGAACACCGTCACTGACGGAACACGACACGGTTCTTCAGCACGCCGAGCTTCTGAATCTCCAGCTCGACGACATCGCCGTGTTTCAGGAATCGGCCCAGTTCCAGTCCGCATCCGTTGCCGACCGTGCCCGAACCGAAAAACTCGCCCGCGTGCAGAGTCTCGTCTTTCGACGCATGGACCAGCACGTCCTCGAAGCGGTGGTGCATCTCGCCACTGTTGCCGCGCGACCATTCCTCGCCGTTGACGCGCGCGAGCATGGTCAGGTTGTAGGGGTCGCCCACCTCGTCGGCGGTGACGAGCCAGGGGCCGAGCACGTTGCCGGTGTCGAAGTCCTTGCCCTTGGTGGGGCCGAGCGAGCCGCCCATTTCCTTCATCTGCTGGTCGCGTGCGCTCACGTCGTTGAAGATCAGGTAGCCGAAGATGTGCGAGCGGGCGTCTTCCTTGCGGATGTTCTTGCCGCCCTTGCCCAGGATGGCGGCGAACTCCAGTTCGTAGTCCAGCATCTGGCAATAGGCCGGGTTGACGATGTCGGTCCCCGTGCCCACCACCGAGAAGCGGTTGCACTTGTAGTAGATCGGCTCCTGGTACCAGACGGCTGGAATCTCCACCTTGGCGGGGTCGCGTTCGCCGTCGGTGGCGCCGAACAAGTGGCGGTTGGCGCGCGCTTGCCGGAAGTGTTTTTCGAAGCACAGGAAGTCGCGCATCTGGCGCGGCTCGGGCAGCGGCGCGGCCAGCTTCACGTCGGCCAGGCCATGCGTCACCGTGGCGCGCTCCAGCAGCTGCCGCGCTTCCTTCAAGGCCGCTTCGCCGCCATCGATCAGCGCCAGCATGTCGCGCATGGCGGGCGAGGTGGAGGACGCGGTGAAGTCCACCACCCGCTGTTCGCCCGCGAGCATGGCGCCGATGTGGCGTTGGCCGCCGGGCAAGTCGAATGTCACCAGTTTCATGTGGGTTGTCTCCTGTCGTTGAGTGTGAGCTCGCGCAAGGCGGTCTTGAGCACCTTGCCGTAGCTGTTCTTGGGCAGTTCGTCGATCAGCCGGTACTGGCGCGGGCGCTTGAAGCGCGCGATGTGGGCCAGGCACAGCGCGTCGAGCTCATCCGTGTCCAGCGCTTGCCCGGGGCGTGGCACCACATACGCCACCACTTCCTCGCCCCACTCGCCGTGCGGGCGGCCGATCACCGCGACTTCGCGCACGCAGGGGTGGCGCAACAACACCTCCTCGACCTCGCGCGGGTAGATGTTGGAGCCGCCGCTGATGATCATGTCCTTGGAGCGGTCCTTGAGCGAGAGAAAACCGTCGGCATCGAGTTCACCGATGTCGCCGGTGTGCAGCCAGCCGTCGCGCAGGGTCTGGCCCGTGGCTTCCAGGTTGCCCCAGTAGCCCGACATCACCGGGTCGCCGCGCACCAGGATTTCGCCGATCTCACCGAAGGGCAGCGGTGTGCCGTCGGGCTGCGCGACGCGGATCTCCACGCTGCTCTGCGCCACGCCGACCGAACCCATGCGCTGTGCATGGCGCGGGTGCGTGCGGTTCATGAGGTGGTCGCGCGAGAGCGCGGTGATCGCCATGGGGCACTCGCCCTGGCCGTAGATCTGCACGAAACGCGGCCCCATCACAGCAATGGCCTGTTCGATGTCGGCAGCGTACATCGGCCCGCCGCCGTAGACGATGGTCTTGATGCCATCGCCATCCAGGCCACGCGCCATGGCACGCTCCACCAGGCGCTTGACCATGGTGGGCGCGGCGAACAGGGACACGTCGCGCAGGCGGCTGGCGAGCGAGAGGATCTCGTCGGGATCGAATCCGCCGGACTCGGGAATCACATGGCGTGCAGCGGCCATGACGTGCGGCAGGTTGTAGAGGCCCGCGCCGTGCGACATGGGCGCGGCGTAAAGGCTCGCGTCGCCGCGCTGCACCGGGTCCACGTCGGCGAAGTAGCACAAGCCCATCGAGAGCAGGTTGCGGTGCGTCTGCATCACGCCCTTGGGGCGGCCGGTGGTGCCCGAGGTGTAGAACAGCCAGGCGATGTCGTCGGGCGCGCGTTGCAGCGGCGACAGCACCTCGCCCGTGAGCAGGGCGCTGTAGTCGGTGGTGCCCACGTCGATCGCCGCGAGGCGGGCATCCAGCCGCAGATCGGCGCCGAGGTCGACCGAGGTGAACAAGGCTTGCGCGCCACTGTCGCTCAGGATGTACTCGACCTCGCGCGCATGCAGCTTGTGGTTGATCGGCACCACCACCAGCCCGGCGGCCCAGGCGCCGTACAGGATTTCCAGGTATTGCGGGCAGTTGTGCAGCAGCAGCGCCACGCGATCGCCCGGCTGCAGTCCCATGCGCTCGGTCAGGCCGCGGCCCAGCGCGCCCGCGCGGCGTGCCAGCTCGCGGTAGTTGCACCACACACGCGTGCCTACCAGCACCGCGTCCTGTTCAGGGAACGTTCTGGCCGAGCGCGTGAGCAGTCGAGCAACATTCATGGAACTTTGTCTCCTGTGGCCGCTGCGTTGCGTTGCAACTCGGGGCGGGTGGTTTCAAAAATTCTAGGAACGCAGCGCGGCGCGTGATAGTCGTATGACTACCTCATGGGGTTACTACCGATTCGGGGGCTCAGTGGCCGATGGTGGCGGTGACGCGGCCCACCACCGGCGACGGTGCGGTCACGCGCTCGTCGAAGGGATGCGTCTGCAGGGAGAAGACCTGCTGGATGCGCTTGATGTAGCCCTGCGTCTCAGGAAAAGGCGGCACGCCCTTGTAGCGCTCCACGGTGCCTTCGCCGGCGTTGTAGGCGGCCAGTACCAGCGGCACGTTGCCCTTGAAGTAGGCCAGCAGCCAGCGCAGGTAGGACAGGCCGCCACGGATGTTCTGCTCCGCATCGAAGGGCTTGCGCACCGCGAAGCGTGCGGCGGTTTCGGGAATCAATTGCATCAGGCCCTGCGCGTTCTTGTCGGAGAGGGCGTTGACGTTGAAGTTGGACTCGGCGCGGATCACCGCGAACGCCAGACCAGGCTCGATGCCGAACTGCGGCGCGAGCTTGTAGACGATCTTCATGATGCGCTGCTGCTCGGGCGTGTTCACCCATTCGCGGTAGCGCGTGGTCAGCGCTTCGGTCTCGGCCGCTTCGGCCGCGGCCTTGGCGGTCTGCTCGGCCAACTGCTGTTCGACGCGCTCGGCTTGCAACACGCAGTTGGGCTTCTCCGCTGGCGCATCCATGCGTTTGAACATGGCTTCGGCCTGCGTGTCGCCCAGCAGCGCGGCGCGCGCGAACCAATGCGCGGCGTAGCCGTCGTGGCGCGGCGTGCCCCGGCCGTTGGCGTAGATCCAGCCCAGGTTGTAGGCCGAGTCGGCGTCGCCCGCGAGCGCGGCACGGCAGTACAGCGCGATGGCGGCGTCGGTGTCGCGCGGCACACCTTCACCATGTTCCAGCCACCGGGCCTGCTCGCGCCAGGCCTGGCGCTGCGCGGCGTCGATCTCCGCCGCATGCGCCGATGCCGCGCCGGCCAGGGCCAGGGCGAACACACAGCGGACGGCGAGAGGGCGAAGCTTCATGGGACGGTGAGCACGCGGCCTGGGTTCATGAGGTTGTGGGGATCCAGCGCTTGTTTGATGGACCGCATCAGACCCAGGGCCACCGGGTCTTTGTAGTGGGGCAGATGGTCGGCTTTGAGGCTGCCAACACCGTGCTCGGCACTGATGGAGCCATCGTAGCGAGCCACTGCCTCGAACACCAGATCGTTCACCCGTTTTTCCTGCTCAATCAGGAACTTTTTGGCATCAACGCCGGCTGGAGCTTGAACGTTGTAATGCAAATTGCCATCGCCCAGATGACCAAAGTTCACCAGCTGCACCCCCGGCATGCTGCACTGCAGCAAGGCGTCCGTCTCGGCGCAGAAGGCCGGGATGCGCGAAACGGGAATGCTGATGTCGTGCTTGATGTTCAGCCCTTCTTCGGACTGCGCCAGCGGAATGCTCTCGCGTATGTGCCACAGGCCGTGCGCCTGCGCCAGGCTCTCGGCCACCACGGCGTCGCTCACCAGTTCCTGTTCCAAAGCGGTTTCCAGCAGGCGCTCGAACTGGCCGCGCGCATGGGCTTCAGACTCGTTGTCGCTGTTCTCCAGGAGCACGCAATACGGCGAGGTTTGCCACAAGGGCACGCGCAGCTCGGGGAAGTGCTTGTCCACCAGGCTCAGCGCGAACTGGCCCATGACCTCGAAGCCGGTGAGCCCGGCGCCCAGGTGCTGCTGTGCCATGCCCAGGAGTGCCACGGCGGCCTCCAGCGTGGGCACGGCGGCCCAGGCGGTGAGCTGCGCGGCAGGTTGCGGGTAGAGCTTCAAGGTGGCCGCCGTGATCACGCCCAGCGTGCCTTCGCTGCCGATGAACAGGTCGCGCAGGTCGTAGCCGGTGTTGTCCTTGCGCAGCCCGGTCAGACCGTTCCACACCTCGCCCTGGGCGGTCACCACCTCCAGGCCCAGGCAGAGTTCGCGCGCGTTGCCATAGCGCAGCACCTGGGTGCCGCCGGCGTTGGTGGCCAGGTTGCCGCCGATGGTGCAGCTGCCTTCGGCCGCCAGGCTCAGCGGAAACAGAAAGCCGGCCTTCTCAGCGGCCTCCTGCAGCGCCTGCAGCACGCAGCCGGCTTCCACGGTGAAGGTGAGGTTGGCCGGGTCGATGTGGCGCACCGCGTTCATGCGGGTCAGGCTCAGCACCACCTGGGTGCCCGAGCCGTCGGGCACCGAGCCCACCACCAGGCCGGTGTTGCCGCCTTGCGGCACGAGGCCCGCGCCCGCCGCCGCGCAGGCGCGCACCACGGCAGCGACTTCCTGCGTGCTGCCCGGGCGCACCACGGCCAGCGCGCGGCCGAAGGCGCGTTTGCGCCAGTCGTTCTCCCAGGCGGAGAGGTCGGCTTTCGGGTCGTCGTGCGTGAGCACGTGGGACGGTCCCACCGCGTTGCGCAGCGCCGTCAGCAGTTCGGTTGTCATTCAAAAACCTCCGTGCGACGCAGCGTCGCGTTCAGGGGCGAACGTTGCGGGCCACGTCGGCCGCTACGGCTTCCTGGCCGGCGGCGCGCAGGCGCATGCGCACGTGCAGCGCGCAGGCGACGAACAAGGCGATGCACAGCAGCACTTCGAGCGCGGCCAGCCAGGCCGAGGTGCCCGACTCGCTGGTGGCGCGCACCACGCCTTCGGTGAAATACAGCCACACCAGCAGGCTCACCCAGCGGTAGGTGTACATGCGGTTCTTCAGCAGGCCGGCCAGCGGAATCGTCAGCGGCAGCACCTTGAGGGCCCACCACGAGCCGCCTTCGCGCAGGGGCGCGAGCCAGAGTTCCCAGGCCAGGCCCAGCACGATCAGGCCGATGAGGCTTGCCACCGCGAGCCAGCGTGTGCCGCGCACCGCGAAGGAGGGCGCGCTCAAAGGGGCGGCGGCGGGTGCGCCAGAGGGGGGAGAGGTGGGCATGGCAGGGCGAGAAAAACAGGGTGGCATGATACCGGCATGACCTTCCAAGAGCGCCTGCGGGCACTTGAATCCCTGGCCCGCGACCTGTGGCGCGATGCCCTGAACTTTCCGTGGCACACCACCGCGCTCACGCTGCGCGAGCGCTTCCGAGAAGACCGCCTGGGCGTGACCGCCAGCAGCCTGACCTTCACCACCACGATCTCGCTGGTGCCGCTGTTCACCGTGGCGCTGGCCATCTTCAGCGCCTTTCCGATGTTCGACCGGCTGCAGGTCACGCTGCAGCGCTGGCTGGTGCAAAGCCTGGTGCCGCCCGACATCGCCAAGCAGGTGTTCAGCTACCTCAACCAGTTCGCCAGCAAGGCCGGGCAGATGGGATGGGCCGGCGCGTTGGTGTTGCTGGTGACCGCGCTCGCCTTGATCTTGACGATCGACCGCAAGCTCAACGACATCTGGCGCGTGCGCCAGGCCCGTTCGCTGACCCAGCGCGTGCTGGTGTACTGGGCCGTTCTCACGCTGGGACCGCTGCTGCTGGCGGGCAGCCTCACGGTGACCTCGTACCTGGTGACGGCATCGCGCGGCGTCGTCTCGGCGCTGCCGGGCGGTGTGCGTTTTCTGCTGGAAGCGGTGCAATTCTCGTTGCTGACCGGTGGCATCGCGGCGCTGTACCGGTATGTGCCCAACACGCGGGTGCGCTGGAGCCACGCTTTGCTCGGCGCGCTGTTCGTGGGCGCGGGGCTGGAGGTGGCGAAGAAGGTGCTGGCCTGGTACCTCGCGCAGGTGCCGACCTACTCGGTGGTCTACGGCACCTTCGCTACCGTGCCGATCCTGCTGGTGTGGTTCTACGTGGCCTGGGTGATCCTGCTGCTGGGCGCGGTGGTGGCGGCCTACATGCCCAGCCTGCGGTCGGGCGTGGCGCGGCGGGGTGACACGCCGGGCTGGCCGTTTCAGCTCGCGCTGGAATTGCTCTACCAGTTGCAGGCCGCGCGCCACGCCGCTCCCAAGGGCTTGAGCCTGGAGGCTTTGGCCCAGGTGCTGCGTGTGGACGCGCTGCAACTGGAAGAGCCGGTGGCGGTGATGGTGCGCCTGGACTGGCTCGGCCGACTGGACGAAGACGGCGAGCGTTATGTGCTTTTGATCGACCCGGCCATGACGCCGGTGGCCCCACTGGTCGAACGCTTGCTGCTCGCGCACCAGCCGCACACCGCGCGCTTCTGGACCGAGAGCCGGTGGATGGATATGTCCGTGGCGCAGGCGTTGGGGGTGGCAACCCTTTCCAGCGAGCAGGGCGGGCGGTGGATGGACTGACGCTCAAGTGGAATGCTCGTCTCCATTCGATGCGGTCTTGTCGAGCCGCGAGCGCTTGTCTCGGTGAGCCTGCGCGTCGGAGGCGTCCGGCGCACCTTCTGGCGGCCGCTTTTTGTCTACACGCACTGTGTCGCTCACCATGTTTTGCGCGAGCGCCTGTGGAGGCGCAAGCACCTCGGCGGCAAGCGGTGTGGCCATGTTGGTGACGCCCGGCAGCAAAGAGGGCGGTTCTTCCGTCATGATGATGGCGTGCACGGCGCCGGGAATGGTGAACATCTGCTGGGCGACGGTCAGTGGCGCGAGATGGGGGGAGATGCCGGGAGACACCATGTCCCCGCCGGGCTTTGGGGAGCTGGCCAGCGGTGTGGCTGGCAGCGTGGGCAGAGGCGTGGGCGTGGCGGAGAAGCTTGTGGTGTTGCTGGTCGACGCCGACGCCTGACGCTGTTCCGATGAAGCGGCCGGCGGCATCGGTCTGGGTGGGGTATTCGTGATTTCACTCATGTGGTGAACGCCGAATGGTCGAAGCTGTGGCGAAACGAGAGGGGTTGCGAGGGCGTCAGGTGTCTTGATTGCGCGGATCGGCCTCTTCGCTGACCGCCCCTGCCGCTGGCGTCGCGTTGGTGAGCGACTGGAGAATGGTGTAGGCCATGTTGTTGTTGCGGGACCCGGCCATCGATTGCGCAAGCGCCAGTGCCCGGTTGGTCCACGCGCCCGGCTGCATCAACGCGAGTTCGACCGCCGCGATCTGCTGCGATTCGATGGCCTTCAGCAGGCTCCGCGTCGGGGATTCGGGCGGGGCGTTCCTGGTCTCAATACCTGGAATGACGAATGGCGTGGAAGCCAGGGGGCGCGGCCGTGTGAATGCACTGCGCGGTCCGTGCCCTGGCGGCATGTGTGGCGGTGCATCTGACCGCATGTACTGCGGCGCGGGTTCGTCGCTGGCGCTGTCGCGGCGCATCTCGTCGTGCGAGCGCTTCGTTCCACCGCCGTTCGGCGTCGCGTTGACGCCCTGAATGACCCGGGCTGGTGATTCGATGGCGTGATGAACTTGTGGCAATTCGTTCGGTGGGAAGAGCTCTGCGCCCTTGTCTTTGGCGATGCTGTCCAAATGCAGGTGCAATGGTTCTTTCAGCCAGTCCGGGACATCGCTGAACGATTTCAGGGTGGCGCGCAATTGAGGAGAGCAATAGCCGGGTTTGACGGCGTTCAGTACGTGAGGAAGAAGCTCGTCGGGTGGCGAACTCCGCTGCCACTCCTTGTGTATCTCATCCAGGCGTTTGAACAGCAGGCCCAGGGCCTTTGCGATGCGTTTTTCATGCTGCTGGGTGGTGCCTCCCATGAGCTTCCAGTCGGGCAACAACCAACTGAGATGCACCATCGTCCCTTTGATGGCCGCAGGCATGGTCTGTGGGGTGGCTTGACGCATGGCGTCGTTCGTGACGACGTTGTCCATGCTGGAGGCATCCTGACCTGAAGCCGTCTGGTAACGCAGCACGCGCTTCCACGCCGAGGCTGGGGTGCTGTTGCAGTGGTAATGGCCGCTTCCCCTGAGGAAGCAGCCGACAACGGTTTTGAGCTTGCCGATGGCCTTGTTCGCCTCGCTCAGTTCGGGCAACAGCTCTATGGGGCCGCACTTCGGGTATGTCTTTCCCAGCAACCGCAGTTGCTCGTGAGCCGCGGCCCATTCCCCGTTCAGCCACAACTTGTGGAAGTCGGCGGCAGTTGCCCGAACCCGCTCCGCTAGCTCGGCCGGGATCATCCGCAGAGGGATCGGCCCGATCGTCGTCGGGAGGGTGATGACGGCGGAGCGCGCCGTGGCGATCTCGACAGGAGGCTGCTGCGACCGGGGCGGAGCTTCTGTGGGCGGTATCGTATAGAAGGCGGGCACGGAAAGTTGCGACTCGAGCCGTTGTTGAAGCCGGTGGGTGGGAATCGGCAAGCCCGGAGCCGCACCCGGCGCCAAAGTTTCTGCGATGGGCGAATGGGTGGTGACTGGCGTTGACTTTGGCGTTGACGCGGGCGAGCCGTTTGCATGGTGTTGCGTGGTCGGCTGGTTGGTGGGATGGACAAGGTCGCTGATTTTCATGGGAGGGTCCGGTGAAGGCGTTCGGTTCGAACAGGTATCGCGGTCGCAACAGGAGCCGCCGTGCGGAGCGTCGCCGGGCTCAGGTTGCTGGATCTAGGTCCGTCCGTTTGTGGATGGGTGGGCCAGATCGGTGTTGCCCGGCCATCTCCAGCAAATCGAGGATGGCCGTGGACACGGTGTTGTTGCTGGCGATGGTCTTGCTTTGCGCCCTGCTGTAGGCCATGCGAATCGCTTCCAGGGTCAATGCACCTGGGTTGCCCAGCACCGCGCGCACCTCCGCGAGGTTGATGAGACACCGCTCTTCGCACGGCCTTGTCGGGTGGGCGCAATGGTGAACACTACCGAGGCCGGTGGTATTGCCAGTGGCGGCGGCGCGACCGCAGACAGGCCGGTCCGCGGCTGTTCAATGGGCTTGAACCGCTTCGAAGGATGTTCCTCGTCATCGTCTTTGCCACGAACTTCGTCTGTTCCCCGTTTGGTGCCCGCCGAGACGCCAGCGAGCGATAGATCGCCTGCTTGTTCCTTGCGCGGCAGCCCGTCGCTGGATAGGAAGAGTTCGGCACCTGCGTTCCTGTCGATCTTGCGCAAGCGAGCTCGCTGGGACGGCTTCAGCCACTTGGGCGTGGCCTCGAAGCTGTCCAGCGTGGTGCGCTTCCAAAGGCCTTCGAATTTTTTGGCTTCCCTGCCCACCCGATCCGCAATGGTGAGCGGCGACTCGACGGGGGTAGGTGCTGGCTCGGTGGTTGGATTCTGAACAGAGGTTTGTAGAGGCTTGGACTTCGATGGGTTGAGGAGGTGGCGCAGGTCCATGGTTCAGTTCCTGAGCGCGAAGGCGCTCTGACGCTGCTCAGTACCGGGCCATATCTCCGGGTTCCGCGCGAGGTCGCGCGCTTCAGACCAGAAGGAAAGGGGCCCGCAGGAATCCCCGGAACCGCGCCCGTCCGCCGCGCGTGGGCGCATCGCTGAGACGGAAGTGGGGAAAGCGCTGCAGGAAGCGCCCGATCGCAATGCGCCCTTCGAGTCGCGCCAGGCTCAGGCCCGCGCACTGGTGGATGCCGAAACCGAACGCCAGGTGCTTGTTGCCTTCGCGCGCAAGGTTCAACACGTCGGGTTCGGCAAACTGCGCCGGGTCGCGGTTGGCCGCGCCGATGCACAGTGTGACCAGCGTGCCGGCTGGCAGGTCCACGCCGCCGACCTGCGTGTCTTTCACGGCGCGCCGGTTGCCCAACTGGTTGGAAGATTCGAAGCGCAGGAACTCGTCCACCGCACGGCCCAGCACGGCTTCTTGCGCGGCCGCATCGCCCGCGGTTTCCCGCAGGGCGTGCAGCAAGCCGGCACGCGCCTCGGGGAATTCCTGCAGCAGGATCAACCCGTTGCCGATCAGGTTGGTGGTGGTCTCGTGCCCCGCGTTGAGCAGGAAGATGCAGTTCTGCAGCAGCTCCACCTCGCGGAGTTGCTCGCCACCGGCCTCACCCTGGATCAGCCGCGTGAGCACGTCGTGCTCGGGGTCGCCGGGGCGTCGGCGGCGCTCGGCCACCAGGGTGCGCAGGTAAGCGGTCATCTCGCTCACGGCCTGATTGCCATCGGCCTGCTGTTGCGCTGTGAGCGTGGGTTCCAGGGCGCCCAGGATGGCGAGCGACCAGGCGCGCAGCGGGCCCCGGTCTGCGTGCGGCACGTTGAGCAGGTTGCCGATGATCTCCACGGGAATGGCCGAGGCGAAGTCCTCGATCAGGTCGCCGCCGCCGCGCGCGTCCATCTCGTCGAGCAGGCCGTCCACCAGCATGGTCAGGCCCGGCTCCATCGCGGCGATGGCGCGGCGCGTGAGCGCGCCCATGATGAGTCCACGCACCCGCGTGTGCAAGGGCGGGTCGTTGAACACCAGGCTGGTGGTGTGGTGCTCGAACAGGGGCGAGCCTTCGCCGTATTTCGGCGCGAACTCGACGTGCTTGTCCGAGCTGAAGGACTGCGCGTCGCGGTACACCGCCACCAGGTCGGAAGAGCGCGTGAGGAACACCGAGCCATCGGGCATGCACCGCACCGGTTGCGCCTCGCGCAGCGCGGCGTAGACCGGGTAGGGGTTGGCGAGGAAATCGGCAGGCAGGGCGCGCAGGTCGAAGCTCTGGGCAATCGCCTGCGCGCGCGCCGCGCTCATGGGTGGGGTGATCGCGTCGCGCAAGAGGCTCATGGTGCGTGGTCTAACAGGCCAGGAAATCGCGGATCGCGAACAGCGTGGCGTCGGGCGTCTCGGTCATCTGGTGGTGGCCGACCGGCAGCGTGACCGTGCTCACCGCCTTGCCGCTGGCCTGTGCCGCCTGGATGAGCGGCTGCGCCGCCTTGGCCTGCGTCATCTGGTCCAGCCCGCCGAGCAGGAACAGCACCGGGCAGGTGATGGCCGCGATGGCGGCCTCGCCACCGGTGTAGCTGTCGCAGGCCACGAAGCCACGGTGGAACACGTTGACCTGGGCATTGCTGCGCAGCACGCGGCGGCCCAGGGCCAGGCTCGACCCGTACACCCAGGTGCCCGGGCCCAGCGCCGAGGGTGGCGCGGCCAGTGTGCTGCGCGAGAACACATTGATCATCTGCAAACCCTTTTCGGGTGCGTGGAGCGCGGCGTCGATCAGCGCGGGCGAGACCTTCATGGGGTAGGCCGTGCCCACCAGCACCAGGTGGCTCACGCGCTCTTTCAGGCGTGCCGCCGCTTCGAGCGCGATCAACGAGCCCCAGCTGTGGCCGACCAGCGCGGCCGTGCGCACGCCCGCGGCATCGAGCAGCGCGGCGATGAAGTCGGCCGCGGCTTCCACCGAGGCGGGCGCTTCGCCTTCGCTCTTGCAGTGGCCGGGCAGGTCGAGCGCCAGCACGTTCCAGCCGTGGTGCGCGAGGTAGCGGCTTTGCAGGATCCAGACGCTGTGGTCGTTGAGCACGCCGTGGATGAAGACCACGGTGGGCTTGGCGGCGTCGAAGGGCTTGCCGCCGGTGTAGCAATAGGTGGGGGCGCCATTGACTTGAAGGAACATGGTCAGGCCCCCGCTTTCTCGGCGGCCTTCAAGGCGCGTTTCAAGTCGTCGATCAAGTCGTCCGCGTCTTCCAGGCCGATCGACAAGCGAATGGTCCCCGGCCCGATACCACCTGCCGCCAGCGCCTCGTCGCTCATGCGGAAGTGTGTGGTGCTGGCGGGGTGGATCACCAGGGAGCGGCAGTCGCCCACGTTGGCCAGGTGGCTGAAGACCTTGAGTGCTTCGATGAAGGCCTTGCCCTGCGCGCGGCTGCCCCGGATGTCGAAGCTGAACACCGAGCCCGCGCCCCGGGCGCCAAAGCGCAGCAGCTTCTCGGCCAGCGCGTGGCTGGGGTGCGTGTCCAGCAGCGGGTGGCCCACGCGGCCCACCATCGGGTGGCTGGCGAGGAATTGCACCACTTTCTCGGTGTTGGCCATGTGGCGGTCCATGCGCAGGGACAGCGTCTCGATGCCCTGCAGGATCAGCCAGGCGCTGTGCGGACTCATGCAGGCGCCGAAGTCGCGCAGGCCTTCGCGGCGCGCGCGCAGCAGGAACGCGCCCACCGTGCTCTCTTCGCTGAACACCATGTTGTGAAAGCCCTCGTAGGCTTCGGTGAGTTCGGGGAATTTGCCGGCGCGCTCCCAGTCGAAACTGCCCGCGTCGACCACCACGCCGCCGATGACCGTGCCGTGGCCGCTCAGGAACTTGGTGGCCGAGTGGTAGACGATGTCGGCACCGAGCTCGAAGGGTTTGATGAGGTAGGGCGTGGTGAGCGTGGAGTCCACCAGCAGGGGCGCGCCGGACTCGTGCGCGATCTGGGCGATGGTGGGAATGTCCAGCACGTCCAGGCCCGGGTTGCCGACGGTCTCACCGAAGAACAGTTTGGTGTTCGGCCGCACCGCGGCGCGCCAGCCGTCGATATCGCCGGGTTTGACGAAGGTGGTCTCGATGCCGAAGCGGCGCATCGTGTAGTGCAGCAGGTTCTGGCTGCCGCCGTAGAGCGCGGTGCTGGCGACGATGTGCGCGCCCGTGCCCATGAGCGTGGCCACCGAGAGGTGCAGCGCGGCCTGGCCGCTGGCCGTGGCGATGGCGCCGATGCCGCCTTCCAGCGCGGCCATGCGCTGCTCGAACACCGCGTTGGTGGGGTTGCTGATGCGGCTGTAGACGTGGCCCGCGCGCTCCAGGTTGAACAGGGCGGCAGCGTGGTCGCTGGACTCGAAGACGAACGAGGTCGTGAGGTGGATCGGCACGGCGCGCGCGCCGGTGGCGGGGTCGGGCGCGGCGCCAGCGTGCAGGGCCAGCGTGTCGAAACCGGGGTCGGAATAGCCGGGCATGGGGTGTCTCTCCTCGAAAAAGGTTCTGAACCGACGCGCCGTCGGCGCGGGGACCAAAACGACTCGCCGCCGGGCCGCCCCAAGGCGGGTCAGCCCCTGGGGGCAGCGACCCGCGCAGCGGTGGAGCGCGGGGGGACCAACTCCCGCGATTGTGGGCTATATTGCACGAACGCCAGCCCCGCTGGAGACAGACAGACACTGAGGAGAACGGCCATGAAAGTCAGCGACATCATGCGTTTGAAGGGCGGCACCCTTTACACCATCCAACCCCAGGAATCCCTGGAGCGCGCGATCGAAACCATGTCGCAGTTCGACATTGGCTCGCTCGCCGTGATGGACCACGGCGAACTGGTGGGCATGCTCACCTTCCGCGAGGTCATCCACACCCTGGCGCAGAACGGCGGCTCGCTGGGCGGCAAGAGCGTGCGCAGCGTGATGGACGACCACCCCATGACCTGCACCCCCGAGACCGAGCTGGAGCAGGTGCGCCCCATGATGCTGGAGCGCCATACCCGCTACATGCCGGTGATGGACAACAAGATGCTCATGGGCGTGATCAGCTTCTACGACGTGGCCAAGGCCGTGGTGGACAGCCAGAACTTCGAGAACAAGATGCTCAAGGCCTACATCCGCGACTGGCCGGAAGAGGAAACCGGCAAGAGCGAGCCGAACTTCCCCTGAGCCTCGGCCAGGTCCGTCCAACGCCCCGCCTGCCGGGGCGTTTTGCTTGGGGCGCGGGGAGGCGTCAGATCGGCGCGTAGGCCCCGGTGCCGCCGGGCCAGGTGGTCAGCACCTCGTAGCCGGTGGGCGTGACGGCCACCATGTGCTCCCATTGCGCGGACAGCGAGCGGTCCCGGGTGACGACGGTCCAGCCGTCGGCCAACAGGCGCGTTTCGCGCTTGCCGGCGTTGAGCATGGGCTCGATGGTGAACACCATGCCCGGCACCAGGGCCATGCCTTCACCGCGCCGGCCATAGTGCAGCACGTTCGGGTCTTCGTGGTACACGCGGCCGATGCCGTGCCCGCAGTACTCGCGCACGACCGAAAAGTGTTCGCGGTGCGCGACCGACTGGATCGCATGGCCGATGTCGCCCAGCGTCGCGCCAGGCCGCACCTGGTGGATGCCGGCCACCATGGCTTCATAGGTGGTCTCCACCAGCCGGCGGGCCAGCGGGGAGGGCGTGCCGACGCAGAACATGCGGCTGGTGTCGCCGAACCAGCCGTCCTGGATGACGGCGACATCGATGTTCACGATGTCGCCCTTCTTCAGGATCTTTTCGGGAGAGGGGATGCCGTGGCACACCACGTGGTTGACCGAAGTGAGGATGGTCTTGGGATAGCCCTGGTAGCCGACGTTGGCAGGTATGGCGCTCTGCACCTTCACGATGTGGTCATGGCACAGGCGGTCCAGCGCTTCGGTGCTGACCCCGGGCAGCACGTGCGGTTCGATCATGGCGAGCACCTCGGCGGCGAGCTGGGCCGCGCGCCGGGACTTTGCCAGGTCTTCGGCCGTCTTGAGGGTGATGCCGCGCGCCATCAGCGCTTCCCTCCCGAGGCCGCGCGCGGCGGGGCGGCCGCCGCGTTCAGCGCCACGGCAATGTCCAGGCCGCCGTCGAGCTCGGCCCGCACCAGCATCTGGCTGATCTCGTGGAGGTTGAGCGCCGGGTGCATCTCGGCCAGCATGCCCACCCGCATCCAGTGCTCGGCCTGCGCATTGATGGAGCGGCTGAGCGCGTTGCCCGCTACCCGCAGGTTTTCGTGCATGAGGTCCGAAATCTTGACGATGCCCATGGATTGACTTTATATGAAACGTATATGAATTGTATGCGTTTCATATTTCGCCCGAAAGGGCGTTGGCCCAGAAGGGTCAAGACATGCTGTGGATCATCTCGCGCACCCTGGGATAGATCTGCTGGTTCCAGCGCCTTCCACTGAACACGCCGTAGTGGCCCACGCCGGTCTGCACGTGGTGTGTCTTGAGGTAAGGGCGCACGCTGCTGCACAGGTCCAGCGCGGCCACGGTCTGGCCGACCGAGCAGATGTCGTCGCGCTCGCCTTCCACGGTCATGAGCGCGGTGCGGCGGATGGCGCCCGGGTTCACGGTGCGGCCGTTCCAGGTGAGCACGCCGCGCGGCAGGTCGTAGGTCTGGAACACTTTCTCCACCGTCTCCAGGTAGAACTCGGCGGGCAGGTCGTTGACCGCGAGGTATTCCTCGTAGAAGGCCTGGATCACGCCGGCCTCTTCGGTGCGGCCCGCTTCCAGGTGGTCGTAGATGTGGCGCAAGGACTGTTTGTGGCGGTCCGGGTTCATGCTCATGAAGGCGGTGAGCTGCACGAAGCCGGGGTAGACGCGGCGCATCATGCCGGCGTGCGGGAACGGCACGTGGCTGATGAGGTTTTTCTCGAACCATTCGATCGGTTGGCTGGTGGCGAGCTTGTTGACCTCGGTGGGGTTGACGCGGCAGTCCACCGGCCCGGCCATCAGGGTGAGGCTGCGCGGCTGGGCGGGGTGGTCGTCCTCTGCCATGAGGGCGGTGGCGGCGAGTGCGGCCACGCAGGGCTGGCATACCGCGACCATGTGCACGCCCGTTCCGATGGTTTCGGTGAAGCGGATCATGTAGCGGATGTAGTCGTCCAGTCCGAAGGCGCCGTGGTGCAGCGCGACGTCGCGCGCGTTATGCCAGTCGGTGATGTAGACGTCGTGGTCTAGCAGCAGGGTGCGCGCAGTTTCGCGCAGCAAGGTGGCGAAGTGGCCCGAGAGCGGCGCCACGAGCAGTACCTTGGGTTGCGGCTCGGCGCCGATCTTTCGGAAGTGCAGCAGGGTGCCGAAGGGCAGGGTGAGCGTGGCTTCTTCGACCACCGGGTGCACCTGTTCGCCGACCGCGACCGATGTGATCTGGTAGGGCGGGCGCGTGTGGGTGAGGCGCAGGCGGGAGACCACATCGCAGGCGGCGGATACCTTGCGCAGCAGGCTGCCTTCGGTGTCGCTCAGCCAGAGCGATGCGCTCAGGTGCTGGGCCGCCAGGCGCAACGGTGAGAGCAGGTCGGACTGGAGTTGGTAGGCCTGGTACAGCATCGTTCTGTTCCTGAGTCAACGTGTCGCATGGCAGGCAAGTTGTGGGCCAGCTACGCCTTGCACCGGTGCGGTGCGCGAGGGGCGCACAGCGATGGCACAGCCCTTGCTGTACGCAGGCCCTAGAGGAGCATGTCATGTCCAAAGCGGTACTCACGATCAGCAGCAAGAACTATGGTGCCTGGGCCCTGCGGGGCTGGTTGATGGCGCGGCTGGCCCGGCTGGACTTCACCGAGCATGTGATCTCGCCCGACGACCCGGCGATGAGGGCCGAGATGTTGCTGCTCTCGGCTTCGATGCGGGTGCCCGCGCTGGAGCACGAGGGCGTCCACGTGTGGGACACGCTGGCGATCGGCGAATACCTCAACGAGGTCAAGCCCAAGGCAGGCTTGTTGCCGGCCGATCGCGCGGCGCGGGCGCACTGCCGCGCGATCTGCGGTGAGATGCATTCGGGTTTTTCGGTGCTGCGTTCGTCGTTGCCGATGAACATCAAGGCATCCTTTCCCAACTTCAAGCTCTGGTCGCGGGCGCAGACGGACATCGATCGCATCGAGACCATCTGGATCGAGTGCCTGCAGGCCTATGGCGGGCCCTACCTGTTCGGATCGCGTCCTTGCATGGCGGACGCCATGTTCGCGCCGGTGGTCACGCGCTTCATCACCTACCAGGTGCCGATCGACAACCGTTGCGTGGCCTACTGCGACACCATCATGGCGCTGCCGGCGATGCGGGAATGGGTGGCGGCGGCGGAAGCGGAGCCGGACGATATCGATGAGTTGGAGGCGGAGTTCTAGGGCCCTTCCATGCCGTTTCATGCCCGCGCCTCGCGCTGACGGCTGGCGTGGTCCGCGTTCTCCGGCGCACCTCTCGGTCGCATACCTATGCAAGCCTTCACCCCTTCGTCAACACCGCATGCATGACGCATCCGTGCAGGCAACCGCGAATGGCGCCTGCGCCCGCGAACCCCACCATCCGTCGAGAGTGGCAGGGTGGCACACCTCGGGTTTTCTCCGGCCCCTCCGGTGGTGCGCCCAGGTGCTACTGGGGTCGATGGTGTGGGTGTCCGGGCGCAGGCGCCATTCGCGGTTGCGTGCACGGGGGCGTGCTGCATGCGGTATTGATGCGAGGGTTCTTGAGCGCTCGGGCATCCGACCGCGAGCGTGCGCCGGAGAACGGGCACACGCACCAGCGGCCTGGAAGAAGCCCACGCCAGCAAGGACCCCGAATTCAAGACGTCCAAGGAACAGGCTTCGGCACCTCGCAAACCGGCTCCACATCGATCGACTTGAAATCCGCTGGCGACACGATCTCCAGGTACTCCATATCCGGCGAATAGTCGAACAGAAAATGCGAAATGCCCGGGCGCTGGTGCACACAGTCACCGGCCTGCACCAGGGTGTCCTGGTCCTCGTACATGAAGCGCGCCCAGCCCTTGAGCATGATCACGATCTGGAAGTCCGCCTCGTGCCGGTGCCAGCCCGTGCCCTCGTCCGGCGGCATGTTGGCCTTGACCAGGTGCGCGATCACCTTGCCGTGCGTGGCGGCGGCAATGCCGAGGTCGCGGTAGAGGAAGAAATCGCGCAGGCCACCGCTCACGTAGTCGCCTTGATCGCCCTTGAGGTGTGAAAACAGCGTGGAGGTTCGGTCGAGCATGGGACGCCCCTTTCAGGTGAAGCGCAGCAACCATTTGCTGCGGCGCAGCACCAAGCACAAAATGTTCCCGTCGCCCGCGCCGCCCCATGGGCCCAAGCCATGCACCAGAGTGGCCCACGGACGCACCGCCATGCCTCGGGGATAATCGCCCTCCTATGAGCGGAAACACCTTCGGAAACCTGTTTTGCGTCACCAACTTCGGTGAATCCCACGGCCCGGCCATCGGCTGCGTCATCGACGGCTGCCCCCCGGGCATGGAACTGAGCGAAGCCGACATCCAGGGTGACCTGGACCGCCGTCGCCCCGGCACCAGCAAGTTCGTCACCCAGCGCAACGAACCCGACACGGTGGAAATCCTCAGCGGCATCTACGAAGGCAAGACCACCGGCACCCCCATCGCCCTGCTGATCCGCAACACCAACCAGCGCAGCAAGGACTACGGCGACATCCTGCAGACCTTCCGCCCCGGCCACGCCGACTACACCTACTGGCAGAAATTCGGCATCCGCGACCCGCGCGGCGGCGGACGCAGCTCGGCGCGCCTCACCGCGCCCACCGTGGCCGCGGGTGCGGTGGCCAGAAAGTGGCTCAAGGAACGCTATGGCGTCAGCTTTCGCGGCCACATGACGCAAGTGGGCGAGCTCGCCATTCCCTTCGAAAGCTGGGAACACGTGCCCAACAACCCCTTCTTCGCCCCGGTGGCCGACGTGTCCGCCATCGAGGGCTACATGAACGAACTGCGCAAGAGTGGCGACTCGTGCGGCGCGCGTCTGCGCGTAACCGCACAAGGCATGCCTGTAGGCCTGGGCCAGCCACTGTACGACCGGCTCGACGCCGACATCGCCTACGCCATGATGGGCCTCAACGCCGTCAAGGGCGTGGAGATCGGGGCCGGCTTCGCCAGCGTGGCGCACAAGGGCAGCACCCATGGCGACAGCCTCTCGCCCGAAGGCTTCAAGGGCAACAACGCCGGCGGCGTGCTCGGGGGCATCAGCACCGGGCAGGACCTGGAGGTGCAGATCGCCATCAAACCCACCAGCTCCATCCTCGTGCCGCGCGAGAGCATCAACATTGCCGGGGAATCCACCGAAGTCATTACCAAGGGCCGCCACGACCCCTGCGTGGGCATCCGCGCCACGCCGATCGCCGAGGCGCTGTTGGCCTTGGTGGTGATGGACCACGTGCTGCTGCAGCGTGCGCAGTGCGGCGACGTGCAGTTGCCCACGCCCGACATCGCGGCGAAGTCGAGGATTTGACGCGACCTCCGCCTGAATTCGAGGTCCTTGCTGGCATGGGTTTCCTCCGGGCCGCTGGTGCGTGTGCCCGTTCTCCGGCGCACCTCTCGGTCGGATACCCGTGCGCTCAAAAACCCTGGCGTCAACACCGTGGTTTGCACGCAAGCTCTGTGGCAACCGCGAATGGCGCCTGCGCCCGGACACCCACACCATCGACCCCAGTAGCACGTGGGCGTACCACCGGAGGACCGAGGGATCGGGGGCCGGAGAAAACCCGATGTGTGCCACCCTGCCAATCTCGACGGATGGTGGGGTTCGCGGGCGCAGGCGCCATTCGCGGTTGCCTGCACGGGGGCGTGCTGCATGCGGTGTTGACGAAGGAGAGAAGGCGTGCACGGGCATCCGACCGAGAGGTGCGCCGGAGAACGCGGACCACGCCAGCCGTCAGCGCGAGGCGCAAGCATGAAACAGAGGCACGCCAGCCGCCAGCTCGAGGTGCGGGCGGCTCCCCCTTGGCGCACCGCAAGTGACTCAGCCGCTGCGCAGACGCGTCCCGAGCCAGCCGCACAGCGCAATCAGCCCGATGCCGGCCACCGTCCAGGCATCGGGTGCGTGGCCGAACACCATCCAGCCGGCCAACGTGGCGAAGGCGATCTGCGCGTACAGGTAGGGCGTGAGGCGCGAGGCCGGCGCGTGGTGGTAGGCCTGGATCAGCAGGTAGTGCCCGATCGAGCCGAACACGCCCAGCAGGCCCGCCAGCGCCCACAGCTTCGCATCCGCCATGGGCGCCCAGCCCCAGGGCAGCAGCAGCGAGCAGCAGGCCAGGCCCAGCAAGCCGGTGTAGAAATGCATGGTGCCGGGGTCTTCCGTGCGCACCATACGGCTGGTCAGGATCTGGTAGCTGGCGTTGATGAACACCAGCAACAAGGGCAGCAACATCGCCCCGTGAAAATCGCTGCCCTTGGGCCGCACCACGATCAGCGCCCCGGTCAGTCCACCGGCCACCAAGGCCCAGGTCAGCGCCGACACGCGCTCTCGCAACATCCAGGCGGCCAACAGCGTGACGGCCAGGGGCACCAGCATCATGATGGCGGTGAATTCGCCCACCGGCACGTGGCGCAGCGCCATGTAGGCGATGACGCTGGAGCCCATCATCAACACCCCTCGGAACAACTGCCAGCCCGGCGCGTGCGTGTGCAGCAAGCTGCGCCCGCGTTGCGGCCAGAGCAGCGCGGTGGTCATCAGCGTCTGGGTGAGGTAGCGCAGCCACACCGCCATCACCACCGGCACAGCCGGCCCCACGTACTGTGACGTGGTGTCCAGCAGCGCGAAACACAGCGTCGCGGTGACCAGCAGCGCGATGCCCAGAGCGGTGCGGCGCGAGGAAGGATGGGCAGGGTCTGGGTTCACATGGCCTTAGTAGCTCAGCCGCGCCACCGAGCGCAAGACCTCGGCGGTGGTGGTGGGCAGGCCGAAGTATTCCAGATACGCCGGGATCTGCTCGAACAGCATGTCCGAGCCCACCTGCACGCGGCAACCGCGCGCCTGCGCGGCCAGCAGAAAGGCCGTCATCTCGGTGCGCATCACCACCTCGCCCACGAACGTGCGCGGGTCCAGCCGGGACACGTCCAGCGGCAGCGGATCGCCTTCGTTCATTCCCATGGGCGTGGCGTTGACCACCAGGTCCAGGCCGGCGGGGTCGTTGCTTCCGGTGCCCACCTCGATCTCCGGGTAGCTGGCCCGGATGCGCTGGCCCAGGGCTTCGGCCGAGGCACTGTTCACGTCGTACAGCGCGATGGAGGCAATGCCCGCGCCCGCCAGTGAGGCCGCGATGGCACAACCCACGCCGCCGCTGCCCACCACCAGCACGCGCGCGCCTTGCAGGTTCAACCCTTTGCGCTGCACGCCGCGCACAAAGCCCGCACCGTCGAACATGTCGCCTACCAGCCGGCCTTCCGAGGTGCGCTTGACCGCGTTGCACGCTCCGGCCACGCGCACCGTGGGTGTGACGTCGTCGAGCAGGCCCACGGTGACGACCTTGTGCGGCATGGTGATGAGCGCGCCACGGATGTTGCTGAGCGTGAACACCGACTGCAGAAATGCCGGGTAGTCGCGCGGCTGGCAGCCCATGGGCACCACGACCGCATTCACCCCCACGTGCTCGAAATAGGGGTTGTAGATCATTGGCGACTTGAAGGTGTGCGTCGGGTAGCCGATGTGGGCGATGAGTTCGGTGGTGCCGTTGATCATGGTGCGGGCCGGGTAGGGGGGTCAGGGTTTGCGCGCGCGGGCGTGGTTCACTGCGGTGCGCAGGGCCAGCAGGTAGCTGTCGACGCCGAAGCCGGCAACCTGGCCTTGCACGATCTCGGCGAAAACCGAGACGTGGCGGAACGGCTCGCGCGCATGGATGTTGGACATGTGCAGTTCCACGATGGGACAGGTCAGGATGGCCAGCGCGTCGCGGATGCCGTAGCTGTAGTGCGTCCACGCGCCGGCGTTGATCAGCACCGCGTCCACGTTGTCGAGGTAGGCCTGGTGGATGCGCTCGCACATCGCGCCCTCGAAGTTGGTCTGGAAGTTCTGCACCTCCACGTCCATTTCCCCGCCGAGCATGCTCAGTTGCTCGTTGATCTGGTCGAGCGTGATCGTGCCGTACTGCTTCGGGTCGCGTTTGCCGAACATGTTGTGGTTGATGCCGTGCAGCATGAGGACTTTCATCGGGGCTCCTGTCGAAAAACAAAAAAGAGGTTCAGCACACTTCCACCACGCCACCGCTGCGCACGGCTTGAGAAATGGCATCGGTGACCTTCAGGTTCTGCAGCCCGTCGCGCGCGCTCACCAGGGGCGGGGCTTCGCCGCGCACCACCGCGCCGAAGTGTTCGATCTGCAGCTTCAGCGGGTCGTCGCGGACCATGTCCACGGTGCATTCTTCAAACGGTTTCCACCACGAACGGTCTTCGTCGCGCGGGTAGCTTTTGAGGCGCATGGTCGGCACCGAGAGGCTGCCGTGGGTGCCCGCAATCACATAGCAGTCTTCGTCGCCGTGGCTCGGGTAGGCCGTGTTCTCCTGCGAGGTTTGCTCCCAGCTGCGCGCGCAGGCGGCGGTGTCGCTGAGCATGAAGCTGCCAAGCGTGCCGTTGGCAAAACGCAGGTTGATGGCGACGGTGTCTTCCACCGGGAAACCCCGCGTGGCGCTGGACGCGATGGCCTGCAGCGACACGATCTCGCCGCAGAGCATGCGCAGGTTGTGCACCTCATGGATCATGTTGATGAGGATCGGGCCGCCGCCGATCTCGCGGCGCCACGGGCTGTCGTCGAAATAGTGGTCGGGCTTGAAGAAGGTGGCGCTGCCCATCACGCCGACCAGCCGACCCAGGCGGCCGGAGGCGATCACCTCGCGGGCCTTGGCCATGATGGGGCTGTGCGCGCGGTGGTGGCCGATGAGCACTTTGGCGCCGACGTTCTCCGTGGCGTCCACCAGCGCCTGTGCATCGGCCACGGTGGTGGCGATCGGCTTCTCCACCAGGGTCGGCAAACCCGCCGCGATGCACTGCAGCGCCTGCGGCACATGCAGCGCATTGGGCGTGGCGAGCAGCACGCCATCGGGCCGGTTCTGCGCGAGCAGTTGGTCGAGCGAGGCGAACAGCGGCACACCCGCTTGTGCCGCTAGCGTCGCGGCGGCGGGCGAGGGGTCCACCACGGCGGACAAGGCGCACATCGGGCTGGCTTGCAGCACGCGGATGTGGGCCTGGCCGATCAGGCCGGCACCGGCAACGGCAATGCGGGTCTTGGACATGGTGAGGCGAAACGCAAGAGGTGGGTGGGAGGTGCGCTCGAAGCGACGCGCCTCATCCAGAGCACCCGAGGATCTGGCTTTGCCGGTCCCCGGGTGGGCCCCCTTGAGGGGGTGACGGCCCGAGCATCGGGCCGGCGCGGGGGTGGGCCTACTTCCGGACCTTTGCGAGTTCGGCCTGCAGGCTCTGCACCGTCTCCTGCCCCACCGCCACCGCGTACTTGGCGATCACCGGGCGCAGCTTGTCGAGCAGCTTGTCGGTTTCGGCGGGCGAGAGCTCGGTCACCTGCATGCCGCCCTTCTTCATGTTGTCCAGCGCCGAGGCCACCTGGCCACGCGCCTGCTCGCGCTGGTACTTGGCCGATTCCTGCGCGGCGTCGGCAATGATCTTCTTCTGTGCCGCGTCCAGCGTGTCCCAGAACTTCTTGCTGATGATCACCGACTGCGGGTTGTACTGGTGGTTGCTCAGCACCACGTGCTTCTGCACTTCGTAGAACTTGTTGGCGTTGATCACGGTGAGCGGGTTCTCCTGGCCGTCGATCGCCTTTTGCTCCAGCGCGGCGTACACCTCGGGGAAGGGCAGGGGCGTGGGGTTGGCGCCCAAGGCCTTGACCCAGTCCACGTTGATCGGGTTGGGGATCACGCGCAGCTTCAGGCCTTCGAGGTCGTCCGCCTTGGTGATGGGCCGCTTGCTGTTGGTGATGGTGCGAAAGCCCAGCTCGTAGTAGGCCAGGCCGATCAGGCCTTTCTCCTGCAGCTTGTCGTGCAGCTTCTTGCCGAAGGGGCCGTCGACCACGGCATCGGCTTCCTTGGAGTTCGCGAACATGAAGGGGAAGTCGTAGATCGCGAATTCCTTGACCTGGTTGGCGAAGATGCCCGAGTTCATCGAGGCCATCTCCAGCGTGCCACCCTGGATGGCCGACACATTGGCCTGGTCACTGCCCAGCGTGCCGCCGGGGAACAGGTTGACCTTGATCTTGCCGCCCGATTTGGCCGCCACGATCTCGGCGAATTTCTCCATGCCCATCACGATCGGGTGGCCCTTGGGGTTCTGGGTCGCGAACTTGATGGTCTTGTCCTGCGCGTGCACGGCGCCAAAGGCGGTCACGGCGAGCGCGGCAACGAGGGTCTTGAGCATCAGGCGTTTCATGGTGTCTCCAATGGGTAAAGAGGCAGTGCGCGGGAATCTGGGAACCTCGGCCGTGGCGCACCACGCACAAGCCAGGCTGGGGAAGCGAAGCGGATTCAGCCCGCCAGCCAACGCGCCGGGATCATGACGATCTGCGGGAACATCACCATCAGGAACATCAGGGCGAACTGCGCCGCCATGAAAGGCCATACACCCTTGGTGACGTCGTCCATGCTGACCTTGCCCACGCCTGCGACGGTGTTGAGCACCGTGCCCACCGGCGGCGTGATCAGGCCGATGGCGTTGTTCATGATGAAGAGCACACCGAAGTACACCGGGTCGATCCCCGCCGCCTTCACGATCGGCATCAGCACCGGGGTGAGGATCAGGATGGTGGGCGTCATGTCCATGGCTGTGCCCACCACGATCACCAGCACCATGATGGCGGCCATCAGCAGGCGGGGGTGCTCCAGAAGGGGCTCCAGCAGAGCCACCAGCTGGTCGGGCAGTTGGGCCACGGTGATCAGCCAGGCCGAGACCATGGCAGCGGCCACCAGGAACATGATGACGGCCGTGGTTTTTGCCGCCGCGAGAAACAGGTCGAACAACTGGTTGAGTTTGAGTTCGCGGTAGACGAACAGGGAGATCACCAGTGCATACACCGCGGCCACCACCGCCGCCTCGGTCGGCGTGAACACGCCGAACTTCAGGCCCACCACCACGATGAGGGGCAGGCCCAGGGCAAACAGCGCGTCTTTCAGCGCGGCCAGGATCTCGCGGCGGGTCTTGCGCCCTGGCGGCGCGACCATTTCCTTGCGTGCCACATACCACCAGGTGAAGCACAGCGCGACACCCAGCAGGACGCCCGGCGCGATGCCGGCCAGGAACAACTTGGAGATGGAGACGTTGGCTGCCACGCCGAAGATCACGAAGCCGATACTCGGCGGAATGATGGGCGCGATGATGCTTGCCGAGGCCAGCAGGCCCGCGGAGCGCGCCTTGTCGTGACCCGCGTGCACCATCATTGGCAGCAGCAGGGCGGAGAGGGCGGCCGCGTCGGCCACCGCCGAACCCGAGAGCGCGGCCATGAACACCGCCGCCATGATGCCGACATAGCCCAAGCCCCCGCGCACATGGCCCACCAGCGCCATCGCGAAGCTCACGATGCGCCGCGACAGGCCGCCCGCGTTCATGATCTCGCCCGCCAACATGAAGAACGGCACAGCCAGCAGGGGGAAGCTGTTGGAACCCTCGATCAGGTTCTGCGCCAGGATCTGCGCATCGAACATGCCCAGATGCCACATCAGTGCGGCACCGCTGAGCAACAGGGCAAAGGAAATAGGAACGCCGATGGCCATGGCGGCCAGCAAGGAGCCCAGGAAAATCACGATGGTCATGGTCGTTCTTCCTGCGCCTCAGGGTTGGGCATTGCTGTGCGGCGCGTCTTCGGACTCGCGAATGCCCACGAGTTCGCCTTCGCTCATGCGTCCGCTCAGCAGGCGCGCCAGCTGCGCCAGCAGGATCGGCGCAGCCAGCACCGCGAATAGAACGCCGCTGGCGTAGAAGTAGCCCATGGAGGTTTCCATCACCGCGCTGGTGGTGTCCCAGTTGATCTTCACCTGCTCCCAGCCGCCCTGGTAGATCAACCAGCACACGTAGAGCATCAGTGCCAGGCTCGCGGCCAGGCACAGCTTGCGGCCCAGCACCGGCAGGCGCGAGACGAGCGAATCGGTGCCGAGGTGGGCGCGCTCGTTGAGCGCCACGATGGCGCCCATGAAGGTCATCCACACGAAGAGCCAGCGCGACAGCTCCTCGGACAAGGTGATGCCGGAATTGAAGCCGTAGCGCATGACGACGTTGCCAAACACCATGAGCACCATGAGGGCCAGGGCCGCCACCATCAGCCAGGCGAGCAGCCGGCAGTAGGCGTTGATGAGTTTCTGGATCACGCGTGTCTCCTGGGTTTCCGTTTGTTTTTTGTAATGTACGAACTGGTTAGTTTTACAAGAATCGGTAATTACCCTAGGTGAAGCGACCGGTTGTCGCCGTGCCATGGCTCAAGATCGGGCAGGAGCCGCCGATGTCACAGCAGGTTCACACGGCACCGCACGCGAGGCGTTGCCGTCCATGCTTCCAGCCCTTCGTGCGGTTCCTGTTTTCGACCTCCAACTTCCCCTATGAAACTCAATGACATCAAGGTCGGCAGCCGCCTGGCCCTTGCTTTTGGACTCGTGCTGCTCATCACCGCGCTCATGGCCGGTATCGGCATCTGGCGGCTGCAGGAACTGGTCGACACCACGCGCAGGCTCGCCACGACCGAGAGCGAGAAACTGCAGCTGGCCGAGCGCTGGCGCAACACCATCGACATCAACTGGGTCCGTACCCGTGCCGCGCTTCTCGATTCGGACACCAGCCGCATCCCGACCTGGCAGGCCGCCATGGACGAGACGTCCAAGATCTCGCAGGCTTCGCGCGATCGCATGGTGGAGCTGGTGCACTCGGACACCGGCAAGAAGCTGATCGCCGACATCGACGCCGCGCGCGAGGGCTATCGCACGCCGCGCGCCACCGTGATGAAAGCGCGGCTGGCCGGCGAAGACGTGAGCGGCGCACTCGACCGCGACCTCAAACCCCTGGCCGAAACCTACATCAACACCATCTTCAAACTCGAGGAGCGGCAGAAGGGCCTATTCGCGGACGCGCTGAAGGAGGCGGAAGAAAAGGCCGCCTATGGCCGCACCATCCTGATCGTGGGTGGCGTGTTGGCCCTGCTGCTCGGCGCGGCTGCCGCCTTCGTGCTGTCCCGCTCCATCACCCTGCCGCTGCGCCAGGCTGCCGAGAACGCGCGCCGCATCGCCGACGGCGACCTGACCCACCGCATCGAAGCCGAGGGCCGCGACGAAGCCGCCCAGCTGCTGCAGGCCCTGGGCACCATGCGCGAGAGCCTGGTGCGCGTGGTGGCCAACGTGCGCGGCAACGCCGAGAGCGTGGCCAGCGCCAGCGCCGAAATCTCGCAGGGCAACAACGACCTGTCCGCGCGCACCGAGCAGCAGGCCAGCGCGCTGGAAGAAACCGCCGCGTCCATGGAAGAGTTGAGCTCCACCGTGCGGCAGAACGCCGACAACGCCCAGCAGGCCAACCAGCTCGCCAAGAGCGCGTCCACCGTGGCGATCCAGGGGGGTGAAGTGGTGGCGCAGGTGGTGAACACCATGAAGGGCATCAACGACAGCTCGCGCCAGATCGCCGACATCATCAGCGTGATCGACGGCATCGCCTTCCAGACCAACATCCTGGCGCTCAACGCGGCGGTGGAAGCCGCGCGCGCCGGCGAGCAAGGCCGTGGATTCGCGGTGGTGGCGGGTGAAGTGCGCAACCTGGCGCAACGCAGCGCGCAGGCCGCCAAGGAGATCAAGGAGCTCATCACCGCCAGCGTGGGCCGCGTGGAGCAGGGCGCCGCCCTGGTCGACCAGGCGGGCGTGACCATGGCCGAAGTGGTGGGTTCGATCCAACGCGTGACCGACATCATGGGCGAGATCAGCGCGGCCAGCGTCGAACAGAGTTCCGGTGTGGCCCAGGTGGGCGAGGCCGTGACGCAGATGGACCAGGCCACGCAGCAGAACGCGGCGCTGGTGGAGCAGAGCGCCGCAGCCGCCTCCAGCCTGAAGTCGCAGGCGGCTCAGATGGTGGACGCGGTGGCCGTGTTCAAGCTCACATAGCGCACCACCATCTCGGTGATGGCCGCGCGCCGCGCGGCGGCGGCCTTGGGCTCGCTCGGGTCGCGCTTGAAGATCAGGCCGAAGGTGTGGCGGTTGGACACATTGAAGAACGTCAAGGCCGAGATCGACGCGTGGATGTCGATCGCGTCAAGCCCGGGGCGGAACACGCCCGCAGCCACGCCGCGCTGGTACAGCTTGCGGATGGACGAGATCGCCGGCACGTTGAGCTGCTGGATGGTCTGGCTCTGCGCCAGGTACTGGCCGCGGTTCATGTTCTCCGACATCACCACCCGGATGTAGTTCTCGTGCGTGGCGTGGTGGTCGAACGTGAACTCGACCAGTTTGCGCAGCGCGGCCTCGGGTTCCAGGTCCTCGAGGTGCTGCTGGCTTTCGATCTCGCGCATCTGCCGGTACGACTCTTCGAGCACGGCCAGGTACAGGCCCTCCTTGCTGCCGAAGTAGTAGTAGATCATTCGCTTGCTGGTCTGCGTCGCGGCGGCGATCTCGTCGATGCGCGCGCCCGCCAGTCCCTTCTCCGCGAACTCGGCAATGGCTACTTCCATGATGTTGGCCATGGTTCGCTCCGGGTCGTTGGTGCGGGTGGGTTCCTTCGCGGGCGCGGCGTTGCGGGCGCTGCGCCGTCTGGAATGTACCGTTTCGTTCATTTGTGCAGTATAGGCCGGACCACCGCGCGCGTCAGCTTCAGAGTGGGGGCGTGCCGGGCCACCATCGCCGCAAGGGGTTGAAGCCGGTCACCAGTGCCGCGGCCAGCAGCACCAGCGCGCCGCCCAGGAAGATGCCCGAGGACAGGGCCTCGCCCAGGAAGAGATGGCCCCAGGTCACGCCGAAGACGGGGATCAGAAAAATCGGGCTCATCGCCGCCACCGGCGACACGACGCGGATGATGCGCAGGTGCACCCAATAGGCCACGCCCGAGGTGAGCATGCCCATGACCACCACGGCGGCCACGGCGCCCGGCGTGAACCGCGCCTGCGGCAGTGCCCACAGGCTGCCGGGCAACAGCAGGAGCATGGCGGCCAGGTGCAGGCCGGCCGCGATGGCCAGCGGCTGCATGCGCGTGGTGGCACGCTTCATCAGCGGCGTGGACACGCCGTAGCAGAACGAACCGAACACGCAAGCCAGGGCTGCGGCGAGCGTGGTGGTGGTGATCTGCACCGGACCCAGTTGCACGATCAGGGCGATGCCCACGAAGCCGCACACGCAGCCCAGCAGCTTGCGCGGTGTGATCGTGTCTTCCTTCGTCCAGGCGGCGGCCAGCATGCCGAAGATCACCGCCGTGGTGTTCAGCAGCGCGCCGTAGCCCGAAGGCAGGTGCAGCCCGGCCCAGGAGTACAGCAGGAACGGCGCGGCCACCGAAGTCGTGCCCAGCAGCAGCAGTTCGCGCCAATGGCGCCAAGGCCACGGCTCGCGCATCGCGGCCATGATGATCACCAGGGTGAGGCTGGCCAGTGCCGCGCGCAGGCCGGCCACCACCATCGACCCCATCAGCGGCACGGCGATGCGGATGAACATGAACGACGCGCCCCACAGCGCAGAGAGCGCGACGATCTGGACGAACTGGCGGCTCTGCACCGGTGGCGCTCAGGCGCTGACCTTGAGCTTGCGCACCAGGCCTTCGATGGCCAGGGTGTAGCCGTCGGTGCCGAAGCCCACCACGATGCCGGCCGCTGCCGGCGACACATAGGAATGGTGGCGGAAGGCCTCGCGTGTGTGCACGTTGGAAATGTGGATCTCGATCACCGGCAAGGGCTTCACGCCGCTGATGGCGTCGAAGATCGCCACCGAGGTGTGCGTGAACGCGCCGGGGTTGAACACCACGCCGGCCACGTCGCCGTCCTTGAAGCGGCGGCCGGCTTCGTGGATCTTGTCGATCAGGGCGCCTTCGTGGTTGCTTTGGAAAGCTTCCAGCCCGTAGCCCAGGCGCTGCGCCGTGGCGCGGGCCTGTTCCTCCACATCGGCCAGTGTGGTCGCACCGTAGATGCCCGGTTCGCGGGTGCCCAGCAGGTTGAGGTTGGGGCCATTGAGCAGCAGCAAGGTGGGCATGGGTCTCTCGGGTCTTTCGTGGGAGGTGGTGGGGTGAAATCGTGGTCTGGCTCAGACCAGCGGCACGGTCAGGGTGGTGAGTGCGGGGCCGGTGTCGGGTCGCATGCCGCGCCACCACAGGAAAGCCTCGGCCGCCTGTTCCACCAGCATGCCCACGCCGTCGGCCACGCGTGCCACGCCAGCCGCCTGCGCCTGCTTCAGGAAGGGCGTGAGGCCCTTGCCGTACACCATCTCATAGGCCAGCGCACCGGGTGCGAACAGGCCTTCGGGCAATGGCAGGCGGTCCTGTGAAAGGCCGGTCGACGTGGCGTTGATCACCACATCGAACGACTGGCCGAGCAGCGTCTCGTAGCCACCGGTCTGCAACGGTGCGTGGGCAGCGAAGTCGTGTCGCAACTGGTGCGCCTTCTCGGGCGTGCGGTTGGCCACGGCCAGCAGGGCCGGGCGTTCGGCCGCGATCGGCTGCAGCGCGCCGCGCGTGGCGCCGCCCGCGCCCAACAGCAGCACGCGCTTGCCCGCGATCGGGCAAGCCAGATTGCGCTGGATGTCGTTCACCAGCCCCACGCCATCGAAGTTGTCCGCAAGGGTGCGACCGCCTTCTTCGAACTTCAGGCAATTCGCCGCGCCGGCCAGACGCGCGCGCGCGGTCGGCTCGGTGGCCATTTCACAGGCCTGCAATTTGAAAGGCAGGGTCACGTTCACCCCGCGCCCGCCGCTGGCGCGAAACGCGTGCACCGTGTCGGCAAAACCGTCCAGCGGCGCTTCGATGGCGGTGTATGCCATGTCCTGGCCGCTGGCGCGGGCGAACATGGCGTGGATCAGGGGGGACTTGCTGTGGCCAATGGGGTGGCCAATCACGGCGTAGCGGTCGGTCATGGGCGGCGTTGCGTTGGGGAAGCCGACATTGTGGCCCAAGGCCTTCGGGAGTCCCTGGCGCGCCTGCGGGCTTGGGAGCCGGCCTACCATCGCCTCCATGAACACCTCCACCACCCCCCTCAAGATCGATTTCGTGTCCGACGTTTCCTGCCCCTGGTGCGCCGTGGGCCTGGGCGCGCTCGAAGAGGCCTTGCAGACCCTCCAGCGCGACCACGTGAGCGCCGAGCTGCATTTCCAACCCTTCGAACTCAACCCGCAGATGGGCCCCGGCGGCCAGGACATCGGCGAACACCTTGCGGAAAAGTACGGCTCCACGCCCGAACAGCAGGCGCAGATCCGCAACACCATCCGCGCGCGCGGTGCGGAAGTAGGCTTCGCCTTCAACCCCGAAGGGCGCGGCCGCATCTGGAACACCTTCGATGCGCACCGCCTGCTGCACTGGGCCGACGAGGAGGGAGCGCCCGGCCAACAGCATGCATTGAAGAAGGCCTTGATGGCGGCCTGCCACACCCGCAGCGAAGCCATGGGGCACCACGACGTGCTGCTCGCCTGTGTGCGCGAAGCCGGTTTGGACGAGGCCCGCGCCCAAGCGATTCTGAGCAGCGACGAATTCGCGCAGGACGTGCGCGAACGCGAAGCCTTCTACCAGGGGCACGGCATCCGCTCCGTGCCGGCGGTGATCATCAACGACCGCCACCTGATCTCGGGCGGGCAACCGGCGGCGGTGTTCGAGCAGGCATTGCGGCAGATTGCGGGTGAGGCCAGCGCCTGAAGCCTTGGCGCGTCAGGCGCGTGCGCATCTCACCTATTCGTCGTCTCGCACGCTCATGTTTTGAAGGGCCTGCTTGGCGGCCGAATCTCCAGCGTACTCGCGATCGAGAAGCTGTTCCTTGGCTGCCTTGCCAGTGGCTTCGATGTGGTTCAATCTTTCGAAGCTGAAGTCCTTCGTGCCCGGTATGAGGCCTGTGGGTTCATCGTCGGTCTGAGACAGGTAGATCTGGCTGAAATTCAGGGGACGGCTGAGGTTCTGGGCATCCTGTTGCAGCCCGACGAGTGCGGCCAGGTCGGGCGCGCTCAAGTTCGAGAGTTTGATAGTGGTGTTCGGATCCAGCGCGTCGCTCAGCATGGGATTCGAGCGCACATGCCTGTCCAGAAGCGTGGCTTTCACGGATACGGTGAGATGGGCGATGGCCGGATCTTGCAGATCATCCGCGCTCAACTGGTCCAGGTGGCGGTTCAACGCGTCGAGTTCGGTGTGGTCCATGCCCGGGATCTGCTGGCTCAAAAACGCGCCGCGCACTGCGACGGAGTCCAAGCCTGCTGGGGTGGGCTGTTGAAGCGCATCCACCAGGGCCTTCAAGACTTTGCTGGCGTCGGCGGGCGCTGCCGTATAGCCCGCCAGCGTCGTCGTGGTGTTGGTGTGGGTTGTCGTTGCTGTGGTGGTGGTCGTTGTGGTCCCCAGCTGCCCTGTTGATGTCGTCGTGGTGGTGGTGGGTGCCGACTGCGGCTTGCCGGCTTTGTCCGGATGTTCCTGGGCATCTGCGCTGGCAGCATTCTTTTCTGCTTTGGCTGCGCGTTTGCCTCTGGGGCTTATCTGGGTGATCAGACGGCTCGCCGATTCGAAGTGTTTGGCAAACTTGACTTTGAGGACATTGCCGTTGGCCTTTCCTTCTCGACAGACTTGCCGCTGGAAGACCCCGATTCTTTGGTGTCCTGGGTGGATGATGTGTTGAGGTTTTTTGGAGTTGGGTTTGTGGGGCGCATGGATCGTCCTTTCGTGGTGGAGAGGACGCTGCGTAACCCCTGGGGGTGCCGGGTTCCGAGCGCTACAGCGGGGTCAGCATTCGAGCGCGAACCCGCTGTTGGCGCTCTCGAATAGTTCGCGGTGGGGTGTGAAGGCCGCGTTGCCCGGCATGCCGGGCGCGGTGCTGTCGTCGTTTCGCGGGGGCTTCGGTGCTCAGTCCTCGATCCCGTACAGGTCGGCAGCGTTGTCCCACAGCACCCGTTGCGCCAGCCACTCCACCTGACGGCCGCTCCAGACCCCGCGTCGGTGCCCGTCGCTCAGCACCTCGTTGAGCGCCTGTCGCGCGTGGTGCGCCGCGGCCACGTGGAATTCGGGTGCCCCCGCATCCGAGCCGTAGAGCAGCTTGTTGGCCGGCAAGATCTCCAGCCACTCGGTGAGCTTTTGGCGCAGGTAGAAGTGGTGCAGGTAGGGCATCCACGAGAAATCGAGGAAGACGTTGCCGTAGGTCTGCACCAACGACGCGACCTGGCTGGAGAACGGATACCCGCCATGCAGCAGCGTGACCTGCAAACGGTTGAGCGAACGGATGTTGAGGAAGGTCTCGAGCAACAGAGGGCCGCTGTTGGACACCAGCATGCCGGGTTCCGGGTGGCCCATGCCGACGTGGATCTGCATGGGCAGCTTATGGTCGGCGGCGTATTGCGCGCAGCGGCGCACCACGAAGTCTTCGAACGGCCGGCGGTCCACCTCGCGCCCGGCGGCCAGCGCTTCGTAGGTGGTGGCCGCCTTTGCCGTGTCCACAGGCTGGAAGTCGATGGGGCGTACATAGGCGGATGCGATCTTGAGGCCTACCACGCCCTCGCGCACGCGCCGCTCCAACGAAGCGTCCATGAACTGGATGTACGCATCGAAGGTGGGTGGCGGCGCGTCCATGCCATCCCGCGCCAACTCGGCGCGCAGCACCGCATCAAATCCTGCGTGAAAGCGCTGGAACTCGGTGCCGCGCAAGGCGCGGGTCTGGCCGCTGTGGAATGGGTAGACATAACCGTCGATGCGCATGATCTGGCGGTAGCGTTTCGGGTCCCACAGCGTGCGGTCGATGCGCGGTACGTCGGTCAGCACCACGGGCGTGTTGGCCACGCGCGCCGCCTGGTCGTAGGCGTAGCAGGGTTCGCGCGTGCCCCAGTCGCGCGCCCGTTCCATCAGCGAGTCCCAGTCGCCTTCGGACCCGTACAGCGCACGGCTGCCATCGCGCAGGGCGCGCGAGAAGAAGGTGGTCGAACGAAACTCCACGCCCTTCTGCATCAGCGTCTCGGTGCCGTGTTCGGCCTGCAAGCGCTCCAGCGTGGCGGTGTCGCCCTGGTTGCGCGCGCCGATGTATTGGTCGTATACCTCGGCTGGCACGTTGGCTTCCAGATGCGCCGTGGAGAAATGCCGCTCGATCTGCTCGACGGTGCGAAACCGCGCCATCGAGGCGTGGGAGTGGTGGTCGATGGCCGGCAGGCCACCGGCGATGTCGGGGATCGTCATGGTGCGCGGCGCTTTCGATCAATCGGCCTTGATGTCTTTTTCCTTGATGATCGCCGCCCACTTGGCGCTCTCACGTCGCACCTGCTCGCCGAACTGCGCGCTGGTCAGGGTGCTCGGCGTCGTGCCCACGGCGCGCAGGCGTTCCTGCAGCTCCGGGCCGGCCAGGGCGCGGGCGCTTTCCTTGCTCAGCTTCTCCACGATGTCGCGCGGCGTATCGCCGTGGACGCACAGGCCATACCAGGAGGAGACATCGAACCCCTTGAGCCCCAGCTCGTTCAGCGTGGGAACCTCGGGCAGAAAGGGCGAGCGTTCCAGCGACGTGACCGCCAGCGCCGTCACTTTGTCGCTCTGCGCCTGGATATAGCCGCGCGCCGACGGCAAGGGGTTGAAGTACAGGTCGACGTGGCCACCGAGCAGGTCGTTGATGGCCGCCTGCCCGCCCTTGTAGGGCGTGTGCAGCGCGGTGAGACCCGCCTGGCGCAAGAACAACTCCGCCGTCAGATGCGTGAGATTGCCGGCGCCGGCCGACGCATAGAAGATCTTCTCGGGGTTGGCCTTGGCGTACGCGGCGAACTCGGGGTACGTGCGCACCGGCATGCGCTTGCTGGCCACCAGCACCATCGACGTCGTGCCGAGCTGGGCCACGGGCACGATGTCCTTGCCGACCGTGTAGGGCAGCTTGGGGTAGAGACCCGGGTTGATGGTGATCGGACCGGGCGAGCAGATCAGCAAGGTGTGGCCGTCGGCGGGCTGCTTGGCCACGTGGCCAGTGCCGATCTGGGCGCTGGCACCGGCGCGATTCTCGACGATGTATGGCTGTCCCCACGTGGCGCGGAAGTGCTCGCCCAGGCCACGCGCGATCGGGTCCAGGTCGCTGCCGGCCGGGAAGGGCACCACGATCTTGATCAGTCTGTTGGGAAAGGTGTCCGCATGGGACAGCATGGAAAAGGTGAGCGCGCACAGCGCCGCAAGATGGACGAAAGGTTTCATGGCTCGTGACAAGGCAGGGGTGGCGGAACGTGCCCTTTTGTTGCGCTATAAAATCTTGCTTTCAATGAACATGGCAAGATCCACACACGACTAGAGGCACGGATGAAGTTGTCAAACCGGATAGACAGGCAAATTGTAGCGCTACAATTTCCTGTAATGCAAGCGTTCGCGACATGAAGAGCGAGCGCCGCGCGAAAGCCACCATGGCCGACCTGGCCGCTGCCGCGGGCGTTTCGCCCATGACGGTGTCCAACTGTTTCAAGCATCCGCAGCGCGTGCAGCCCGCCACGCGCAAGAAGGTGCTGGAAGTGGCTGCCGCCCTGGGCTATGTGCCCAACCTCATCGCCAGCAGCCTGGCATCGGGCAACAGCCGCATGATCGCGGCCCTGGTGCCTTCGCTGCGCAATTCGAACTACGCCCGCACCCTCAAGGGCCTGGGCGACTACCTGCACACCCGTGGCTACGAGCTGCTGCTCGCCGAGACCGACAACATGGAGCGCGAAGAGAAGGTGCTGCGGGGACTGCTCGGGCGCCGGCCGGCCGGCATCGTGCTGACCGATGGCGAGCACAGCCCCTTGAGCCTGGAGCTGATCCGCCAATCGGGCGTGGCCGTTGTCGAAACCTGGCGCGATGCATCACCCAACCTGGATATGGCTGTGGGATTCTCCCTGTTCGACGCGTCGCGCGACATGGCACAGCTGATGGTTCGCAAAGGCTTGCGCCACATCGGCTGGGCCGGGCACGACGAGCCGAACAGCGAACGCTATCTGCAACGCCAGCGGGGATTCCAGCAAGCCATGGAAGACGGCGGGCTGCGCAGCGACCTGATCTTCCTCGCGCCAGAGTCCGCCGGCTTCGCGGGCGGCCGCCTGGCCATGGAAGCCTTGTTGCGCCAGGAGCCGAAGCTGCAAGGCCTGTGCTGCATCACCGACGTGATGGCCGCAGGCGCGCTGTTCGAATGCATGCGCCGGGGATGGAGCGTGCCCGAGCGCTTCGCCGTGGCCGGCTGGGGTGACTATGAAATTGCGGCCGAAGTGCCGCCGGGCCTCACCACCGTGAAAACAAACGGCGTGGAGCTGGGCCGGGCGGCGGGGGAGATGCTGGTTCAGAAGATCGAGACCGGCGAAATCGACGCGTTGACACGCCGCATTCCGTACGAGCTCGTCATCCGGCACAGCCTGTAGCGTTCGGGGCTCTTCAGGTGGACGGCGTGGAGGGCGCTTGGCGTGGGCGCAGTTCAAAGTTCATCCGCTTGAGCAGGCTGTTCAGCCTCGTGCGGTCGCCCTGGTCGACAGGTGTTTTGATCGCCCCTTCGATCGCCAGCTTCATCTTCTCCAGTTCTTCGGTGTCGGGCGAGGCGCTCAACAGCAGCTCGACGTGCGTGATCAGCTCCTTCACAGATACGGAGCCTTTGCCCGCCTGGTCCAGAAACCTCCTGGCGGCATCGATGGACGGTGTCATGTCGTCGAGTTCGAGCGGTGAGGTGCCTGCCTTGACTTGGAGATGCAGGTGGCGCGCCAACGCAACATGGGTGAACGCATGCACAGCCACCGGTTCTACGGCCATGGGTGCTTTTCGGCCCGAGGGACGGGGCTCGGCGGCATGGAACGCGTTGTTCAACGTGTTCAGGTAGTCGAAGGCGAAGGCCGCTCTTTCGCTGCTCTGTCGGGTTTGTGCGCTGTTGATCAACGCGACGTGGATCAAGCGGCCCTGGCCGGTGGCCAGGCTCTGCTGCAAGTTCTTCAAACGAGATTGTTGAAGCGCGGTGCCGATCCAATCGCCCAGCTCCGGGGGATCGAATGGGCCGTCGAACAATTGGTGGGTGTGGACGGCCACTTGTGCCTTGGTGGCGGACTGCAGCAGTCCTTCTGGCACATTGCTCGGGGCGGCACCTTCAATTGCACGCAGCGCCGCTTGGAACTCGCGTCTGGCCTTGTTCTTGCGGGAGGCGATTTGGTCGTGGATGGTCTTCGCGACTTCGATGGGGCGCAGCGGTAGCGCTTCGATCCGGTCCCTGGCCGTGGCGAGTTGGTCGTTCGTCAGCCGATCCACCTTGAATCCGGCCAACGGACCCACCACGGTCTCGGCGCCCGCGTTCGTGAGGACCTCGAACCGCGCCTGTACCGCTTCCCGCAGCGGCACATGCGTGGGGTCGGGCGTGTCCCCGAATGCGCCTTCCAAGTCCAGCGCTGCGTACAGCTTCCTGAGCATGTCGACCTGCATGGTCGAGACGCTGGCCGGCGTTGCTTTCAGCAACTGGGCGGCATCCGTCGTGACGCTCCGGTATGCGTTCGCGGCATCGGTGGCATGGTGCTGGATATCGAACAGTTCGTCCTTGTTGAACTGTGTTCCAGGAAGCGCACCGTCCGTGTCCGCCAGCATGGGCAGCATATCCACCAGTTCGTCCGCGAGGGGTTGCAGGTCCGCCAAGCCGCCCAGTTCCCCCGCCTTCAGTTCCATGATGGACACCTTCTTCGGGCCGCTCAGGTCGGTGAGGTTCTGTTGCACGTCATCGGTCTTGCGTTTCAGCCGCTCGGCCTTGACCGAGAACTGCATGAGCCGAATCGCGTCGTTTGAATGGCTCTTTGTCTGCTGTTCCAGGAGCCTGTCCAGGCGCTCGAGATTGTCGTCGGAAAGCTTGGGCACGTACTTCAAGAAATGCCGGCCGCAAATGTCTTGGAAATCCGCGTCGGGGGTGTCTGAATGCCGGGTGAGCGGATCCAGTGCCGCCCGCACCTTTGCGCAGGCGTCTGTCGCGGCCTGGGGGTCTTTGGATTTGACGGCCCGAAGGGTCGCGAACAAGTGCTTGTCCGCCGTTCTCAGGGCGCTTCTTTTCTCCCATGCGGCGAAGTTCTTTTTGGGCAGCAGCACCTGGATCACGCGGGTCGCCAAGGGGCGCGGTGGGGCGGGAAGGTTGTCGGCGGTGCGGCCTGTGCTACCGCTGCGTTTCGTGCTTTCTTTTTTGGTGGTTTTGGTGGTGGCGCTGAGCGGAGCGAAGTTGTCGACGTCGTTGCCCGTGAGGGAGTTTCGGGAGGAGGAAGAGGAAGCTTGTGACAAAACCATTCCTTTGCAGATTTGGCCTTAGGGGCTGCGCCAGCGCTTCAAGTCACACCCATCCATCGAGGTGCTTGCTCAACAGCTCCACGTACCGAAGGTCCTGTTCGGAATCAAACTTGTAAGTCTTCAACTTTTGAGGATCCTGTTGCTGTGCAGCGGCCAAGCTCTTCTTGTCCAGAAGATCTTTTCGGATCTGCTTGCCTTCCTGGTCGTTCAAGCTCTCTCGCGCCATCTTCAACTGCCGTTGCTTGACGTCATCAAGCGCTGTGGGTAGACGCGATCGATGTGCGCGCGAGCAGGGCTGGCGTCTTCCTTCTCGATGGCACGCCCGCTCACGATGGGGGGGCGCTCGGTTCTGCCACAGGGAACGCGCTGCTTGGCGGACGTTTGTTGGACGTACGTCTCCTTTGGCGCCTTCGGCTCTTGTTCGTGCTTCTTGTTAAGAATCTTGCGTGCGAGGCTGGCGATGATGGCCATGGTCGATCCTTTGGGCTGTTGCCCCATAAGTACCATGGCCACACACCGAGTTCCTCGGATGCTGCCAGCCACGCCCGTTACCGCGCTGTATTCAACAGTCTTCTCGCAAGCTCATTCACAAAAGGCAGCACCGGCACGTCGCGCAAGGTGATCAGGTTGATCCACGACGAGGGAAACACGCAGTCCACCCGCACACGGCGCACGCGGTCTGCGGCCTGGCGGTAGGCGCTCTCGGGCACCGCCGCCACCATCCGGCTGGCGCCCACCAGCGCGAGGCAGATGTGCGGCGAATCGGTTTGCACTTGAGGCTCGGGCGGGATCAACCCGGCCTGCAGGAACTTGCGCTCCAGCGCCTGGCGGTTGGCGCTTTGCCCGGCCATCAGCAACCAGGGGTGCTGCAGCAGATCCTTCAAGCTCACTCGGCGGCGTCGGGTGAGCGGGTTGTTCTTGGCCGCCACGATCAGCACCTGTTCTTCCCACAGGTTCACCATGTGCAGGCGATCGCCGTCGGGCAAGTTGGCGCGACTGGTGTCCAGGCTGCAGATCGCTGCGTCCACCTCACCGGCTTGCAGCATGGCCAGCAGCTCGCCCACTGTGCCCACCCGCAGCACCAGCCGGGGCAGCGTGTCGTCGGCTTCGAGCTGGGCCACGAGGCGGCTGAGCCGGTCGATGCCCACCAGGGGCAGAACGCCCAGTCGCACCACGGGTCGGGGTTGGCGATGCTGCAGCGCGATGCAGGCCGCGTCCAGCGCGCCCAAGGCGATGCGCAGGCGCTCCAGTGCGACCACGCCTGCGGCATTCAACCGCGCGCCACGCGATGAACGCTCCAGCAGCGCGCAACCAAAGGCGTCTTCCATTTCCCGCAGCATGTTGGTGGCACGCGGCTGGCTCACTCCGATGCCGGCGGCGGCCGCGCTCAAGGAGCCCAGCCGGACGATGTGGTCCAGCAACTGCAGATGCCGTATCTGCAAGCGGTTGATGCGCGTGGAAGTTGTCATATCGGATCCGAATGGCCAGTTTCGTATTGGATATTTCCAGATTATGGGCGGCGTGCCTACGATCTCGTCACAACCACCAGGAGACAAGATGACCACGAAGCTTGACTTCCAGCAACGGCGCCGGTTCTGCCTGCGCACCCTGGGCGCCTTGGGTGCGACGAGCACCCTCGGCACCGGCGGCCTCCTGGCCAGCGGCATGGCGCGCGCGGCAGATCCCTACCCATCCCGACCGGTGCGAGCCGTCGTGCCCTACGCCGCGGGCGGTGGACCCGACGTGCTCATGCGCCAGTTCGCCCCCTCGCTCGGTGAAGCCCTGGGCCAGCCCATCGTGGTGGAGAACAAGGTGGGCGCCGGCGGCGTGCTCGCGGCGCAGTACGTGGCCCATCAACCGGCCGACGGCTACACCGTGCTGATGGGCTCCAACTCGCACCTGATCCAGAAGGCATTGCAGCCCCATCTCAAGTTCGATCCGGTCAACGACTTCACGCCCGTCACGGTCATCGGCACCTCGCCCAGCGTGCTTGTGGTCGCGGCCGATTCGCCTTACCGCACCGTGCAAGACCTCATGGCCGCGCTGCATGCCCAGCCCGGCCAGCTGAACTACGCCTCGGGCGGCGTTGGCTCCGCGGCCCACCTGGGCGGCGCCACGCTGGTGTCGCTGCTGCGCGCCAGTGCCGTGCATGTGCCACTCAAGGGTTCGGTGGAAATTCCGCTTTCCCTGCTGCGTGGCGACACCGCCTTCGCCTTCACCATCGCCGGCACCGCGATTCCGCAGGTCAAGGGTGGCAAGCTGCGCGCGCTGGCCGTCACCAGCGCGGCGCCCATGGCGCAACTGCCGCAGGTGCCCACCTTGCAGTCCGTGCTGCGCAGCGACCTCGCCGTGCAGGAGTTCTGGTTCGGCCTGTGGCTACCGGTCAAGTCGCCAGCCGAGGCGGTGAACAAGCTTTTCTCCGCCACCACGCAGGCGCTCAAGCTGCCCGCCGTGGCGCCGCTGTTCGAGGCGTCGGGCAACAGCGTGACCCAGAGCGCGAGCCCGCAGGCCGACGCGGCCTTCGTGCGCCGTGAATACCGCAAGTGGGCCGACATCATCAAACTCACCGGCGTCACCGCTGGTTAAGCCAAAGAGACACCATGTCCAAGCCACTCGAAGGCATCCGCGTGCTCGACCTGTCGCACGTCATCGCCGGGCCTCTCACGTCGTTCTACCTGGCCCAGCTCGGTGCCGAAGTGATCAAGGTGGAGCCACCGGTTTCCGGCGAAGTGATGCGTTCCATGAAGGGCGGTGAAGACACCGACACGCCCACGGGCTTCGCCGCCATCAACGCTGGCAAACAGTCCCTCGCGCTGGACATTCGCACGCCCGCTGGCGCCGAGCTCATCCGCTCACTGGCCGCGTCGACCGACGTCTTCATCGAAAACTTCCGCCCCGGCGTGGTGGCGCGCTACGGCCTGGACTACGCATCCATCCAGGCCGTGAAGCAGGACATCGTCTATTGCTCCATCTCCGGCTTTGGACAGGAAGGCAACTGGGCGCAGCGTGGCGCCTACGACCACGTGGTGCAGGCACTCACCGGCATGATGATGATGTCCGGCGAGGGCGACGACGCGCCGCCGCTCAAGGTCGGCTTCCCCGTGATCGACGTGGCGGTCGGCATGCTGGGTGCGCTCTCCATCGTGGCCGCACTGCACCGCAAGGCGCGCGACGGTGCTGGCCAGTACATCGATGCGTCCATGGTGCAGGCCTCGTTGATGCTCATGTACCCCAACGCCTGCGCCTACCTCACCGACGGCACCGAAACCCGGCGCGTCGGCAACCGGGGCTACACCGGCAGTCCTGCGGCCGACACGTATCGCTGTGCGGACGGCTGGATCGCCGTGGCGGCCAACACCCCGGCGCAGTTTCGGCGGCTGGCGGCGGCGCTCGGCATCGAAGCCCTGTGCGACGACGCGCGCGCGCTCGACCTCACCGCCTTCAACGCACCCAACGGCTTCGTGGTGCCCAATGACCGCGAGTACGTCTCGGCACGCCTGCGCGCCGCCTTCGCGCAGCGCCATGCCGCACCACTGGAAGAAGCCCTGGCCGCTGCCGGCGTGCCCGCAGGGCGGGTGCGCAAGCTGGAGGAGTTTTTGAAGGAAGTGGACGATACCGGCTGCGTGAACCTGCCCGACTACCGCTTCCGCCAGGGAACGCGGGAGGTGCGCACGCGGGGCATCGGCTTCTCGGCAAAGCACGACGGCGGCGCGACGGATGCGGGCGCGCCGGCGTTGGGGGAGAACAGCCGGGCCGTGTTGGCCCGGGCTGGGTTGGGGGAGGATGCGATCGCTGCGTTGGAACGTGCTGGTATCGCCAAATCCGCAGCCGCTTGGTCAGCTTCGCCGGGGCGTTTGATTGCCTCGAAATAGCGCGTCGAGGTAATTGCCCAAAAGACCCATGTATTGAGAAGCCAGTTTCGAAGAGGCGATCTTGCTACTTGAAATATCCGCTAGAAATGCTTTGCCTTCTGGCTCGGTCAGGGCCTCGTGCACGGTCTCCAACTGCGCAACGTCTACGTTGCGCAAAGCCTGCCCGATCCATAGAGTGGTGTTTGCTGGTTCCAATTCTTCGCCAAGCGTCTGCAACATCTTCGTGCACTCTCGCAATGGCTTCGCGCAGGCCACGAGTTTTAGCCGCATCTCGTCCGCGTCGGTCACTTGAACGGCAGCCAAGAGTCACTACTGTCCGGTTAAATGGTCCGCGCCGAGCCTGAGATCAAGCATTGGCGCGGGTTGCAGACCGATTTCGTTTGGTGCCGATTTGAACTTCGCTCTTCCAAAACCGCGTACTTTCCCGGGCTTGACTGTCTCTGGGGAAGCGCGTGCACATCGGCAAGACCTTGTTTTCTCAGATCATGGAGTTCGTCCCATGGACCAGCTTCGCGCGCATCGTGCAGCGCCATGGAGGCAACTCGGGTGTGCGAGCGCTGTCGTGCGCCGAGCAGTTCCGGGCGATGGCCTTCGCGCAGCTGACTTGGCGAGAGAGTCTGCGCGACATCGAGGCCAGCTTGTCGGCCAATGCCGGCAAGCTGTATGCGATGGGGTTTCGCTCGGCGGTCAAGCGCTCCACGCTGGCCGACGCCAACGAATCGCGCGACTGGCGCATCTGGTCGGACCTGGCTGCCTTGCTGATCCGGCGCGCACGCAAGCTGTACGCGAACGATGCGCTCGGCGTCGACTTGGACAACACGGTCTATGCGCTGGACTCCAGCACCATCGATCTGTGCTTGAGCCTGTTCGACTGGGCACCGTTTCGATCGACCAAGGCGGCCATCAAGCTGCACACGCTGCTGGATCTGCGCGGCGCTATCCCGGCCTTCATCCACATCAGCGATGGCAAGCTGCACGACGTGAACGTGCTGGACATGCTGAGTTTCGAGGCCGGTGCGTTCTACGTGATGGATCGCGGCTATGTGGACTTCGCACGGCTGTATGCGCTGCACCAGGCTGGCGCCTTCTTCGTTACGCGCGCGAAGTCGCCGATGGATGCCAGACGTGTCTACTCGGCACCCACCGACCGCAGCACTGGCGTCATCAGCGACCAGCAGGTCATGCTCAACGGTCACTACTCGGCCAAGAAGTATCCCGAGCATTTGCGGCGTGTGCGATTCAAGGATCCCGAGTCCGGCAAAACACTGATCTTCCTGACCAACAACACGGCGCTGCCGGCGCTGACGATCGCCGCGCTGTACAAGAGCCGCTGGCGAGTCGAGCTGTTCTTCAAATGGATCAAGCAGCATCTGCGCATCAAGAAGTTTCTCGGCAACAGCGAGAACGCCGTGAAGACGCAGGTGTGGTGTGCCGTGGCCACCTACGTGCTCATTGCCATCGTCAAGAAGGAGCTTCAACTCGATGTCTCGCTTTACACATGTCTACAGATCTTGTCGGTGTCGGTCTTCGAGAAAACCGAGATTTCATGCGCCTTGCAGGCCGACGCGTCCCAGACCGATATGCCCGACGCCGTTAACCAATTGAATTTGTTCGACTTTTAACCGGACAGTAGTGGCCAAGAGTGAACTTTGAAATTCGTCCCTGGCCTTGTGTTCTGCAGCAGTCTTTCGCTGCGCGATGACGCCCTCGACCACGCCCTTGGCGTGCACAAGCGCTGGAGGCAAGTACTGCCGTTTAGCGATCTTGTTTCTCAGTTTTACCAGTTCTTGCTCCGTCATTTTTTGTAGATTGGGCACATCCGCAGAACCGATAACGTCCTTGGTGATCTTGTCGTCAAGGGCTTTGAGCCGTGCGTCGATCGTTTTCTTGGCCCCCTTCAGGTTGTCGTCGGACGGAAACGCGGCCAGCCAATCTTTCAACGCCTCGTCCAACTTCATGAGTTCGCTTCGCTGCAGCTTCCTACCCAACGCGGCCCGCAGATCGGAGGTCAGCTGTTGTGCGCGTTTGGATATTGCGTTGTCGGCTGCGCTGCCCATCGTCTGAATGGCCTTCAGCCTTGCTGGTGTGAGCTTTGTGCCTGGAAGCCATTTTCCTTGGGCCCTGGAGTTGTCGAAGTACCCATCGACTTTATCTGCAAGGCCCTTCAATTCGGAGAGCTCGCGCAGTTCTGCAAGGTCGTGATTGCTCAGATCCAAGTTTTGTGTTCCTTGGAACTTCGTACCACCAGACTCCACCGCGTCAGCCTGCTGCATCAGCTGGGCGGCACGAACCGCGTACGCAAGAAAATCAATCCTGCCGTCTCCTTCTGGAGCGGGTTTCTCCAGTTTTTGCAGCCTGTTGCTCAGGACTTCCAGCTCCTTCGGTTGCATACCTGGACTCGGCTCCACGCCGCAGACTCGCTCGCGAACAAGCCGCGCGACTACGTTGAACATGGCTTTTCCTTCAAGCGCTTTTTGAGCCTCTTTTGCTTTGGATGCATCGTCAATTGGGTTGCCTTTCCCGCGGCCGGCTTCTTGTGCGAGCTTGGTACCCAAGGGCTTCAACGTGTTGACGAGTTCATTCAAACGCTGCGTGACATCGTTCTCCTCGTCAAACAGCACAGCCTGGAACACGTTGGATAGGTTCTTGTTTGCGTCTGCCAGTGCTTGGCGAACCTCTTGTTGAATTGTGGCCTTGGGAGAATTTGCGGTCTGTGGCTGAATGTGGCGGTCATTCGAAGACGAAGACCTGGGTGCTTGGGTCTGAGCACTTCGCCTGGTTCTTGTCTGCTCTTGGGGGCCGGACTCTTCTGTGTGCAGGTGACGCTTGATGAATTTGGCGAAGGTGGTCGCTGCGAGCATGTTGGAATCCTTTGAGGGGGCATGTCTTGCCCAATCGTGAGTGGGCGCAAATCCAATCGGGTTCCATACGTGTGTCGTCGACGTCCCCCCGGATTTGAGTAGCGACTGAGCTTGGAGTCCAATCCCCAACGATAGGAGATTGGACGTGAAGAAGCGATTTACGGAAGAACAGATCATTGGCTTTCTGCGGGAGGCGGAATCGGGTTTGCCGGTGGCGGAGCTGTGCCGGCGGCACGGCTTCTCCGAGGCCAGCTACTACCTCTGGCGCAGCAAGTTCGGCGGCATGAGCGTCTCGGACGCCAAGCGGCTCAAAGAGCTGGAAGCAGAGAACGGGCGGCTCAAGCGACTGTTGGCCGAAGCCATGCTGGAGAACGAGGTGACGAAAGAAGCCTTGAGAAAAAAGTGGTGAGCGCACCGGCAAGGCGGGAGCTGGTGCGCCACATGGTTGACCATGGACTGAGCGAGCGGCGCTCGCTGCGCGTCATTGGCATGAGCGCCAGCGCCTACCGCTACGAGCCTGCTTCAGACCGAAACTGCGCACTCAAGGCCAAGATCATCGCCCTGGCGCAGCGCCACCGCCGCTATGGCGCTGAGATGATCTATCTGAAGCTGCGCCAGGCCGGCGAGATCGTCAACCATAAGCGAGTGGATCGCCTGTACGCCGAAGCCGGACTGCAGGTGAAGAAGCGCAAGCGCAAGAAGATCCCGCTGGCGCAGCGACATCCATTGGAGCGGCCGACGCAGGCCAACCAGGTGTGGTCGATGGACTTTGTATTTGACCGCACAGCCGAGGGGCGCAGCATCAAGAACTTGACGGTGGTCGATGGCGCAACGCATGAAGCGGTGGCCATCGTGTCGGAGCGTGCACTGGGCGGCAATCAACTGGTGCGAATCTTGGAGCAGCTCGCCAGCTCAAGGGGTCTTCCCAAAGCGATTCGGACCGATAACGGCAAGGAGTTCTGCGGCCGCGCCATGCTGACTTGGGCGCATGCGCGGGGCGTGCAACTGTTCCTGATCGAGCCAGGCAAGCCCAACCAGAACGCGTACATCGAATCATTCAACGGGCGATTCCGTGATGAATGCCTGAACGAGCACTGGTTCACTAGCTTGGCACATGCCCGTGTGGTCGTCGAGGCTTGGCGCCGTGAATATAACGATGAGCGACCCAAGAAGTCCCTTGGCGGATTGACCCCGGCGGCCTACGCCAAGACGTTGATGAAAAGCCAGTTAAATTAACCCCGGACTCCAAAGCCCAGTGCTACTGAAAACGGGGGGACGTCGGTGTCCAGAAGAATGCCCAGAAGGCGTTCGTTCATCCACAGAGTTTGCTTCTCCTATCGCCCATTTCAGCTGGGTACCACCAGCGTTGAACAAGCCGGTGGCCCGTTGGGGTGGGCGCAAGCGGTACGGACGCGGCTTTACGCAATGGGGTGGTGCAGTTTGGCGTATGCCAATGCGTCTTCCGCCATTTGGGGAAGCCCGTCCTTTGCCGTGCTGTTGTCCAAGCCACGGACGACAGTCTGCAAACCTTGCAGCTCCTGGATGTCGATCGTGGTGTCCAGCAACAGCGCACACTGCGCTTTCAACGCCTTTTCCTCATCGATCCCGATCGCCTTCAAGTCACGGCCGCTTGCCTGGGCCACCGCGGCCCTGGCGTCGAGAATGGCCGGCTGCAAGTCGAAGTACTTGACGACATTGCCTGCTTTCTGAACGCCGATGTGAAGGTAGCGCCTCAGCGCAACTTGGGTCGAGGCCTTCGTGGGAGGATTTGGCTGTTTATCTGCCGTGGTGTCGAGCGGTCCCAGGTGGGTGTTGACAGTTGCGGCCAGCTTTTCCAGGTAGTTGAAGGCGAACTGCGCCCTGGGATTGGCTTGCCGAAGTTGTTTGCGATTCGTCAGGCCCTGGATAATCCGGCGTCCCTGCCCATGGGTCAGGTCGCGCTGCAAGGCCGTGGTATTGCTGGGGTTCGTGCTTTGAACGACCTCGCTGATCCACTGGTCAAGTACCGTGTCGTCGAACGGATTGTTCAAGCTTGCGAAGGTTTTTGCGGCCGCATGTGCCTGGTTTGAGGAGTGCAGCAGTCTGGCTGGCAACTGGCTCGCCTTGGGTTCGGCAATCGCTGCACGCAACGCGGCTTGAAACTCGGTCTTCGCTCGGCCTATGCGCAGGCGGATCTGGGCATCCACGGCTGTGCGCAACCGGGTGTGTTTGGGATCCGGTGTGGCGAGCGTCACGCGTTTTTTCAGCAGCGCGTCAAACTCCTGCAATTCGTCGAGCAGCATTTCGGCGATGGTGCCGGGTGTTGTGGCCTGCAGCAGCGCCGGTTCCAATGCTTCGGCCAGCTTCTTGGCTCGAAGCTTCACGCTTGCGTCGGTGCTCTTGAGCATGGGCGCGTTCGCCATCTGTAGCTCCATCAACCCGGTGGCATCGCTGGTCACTGTGAGCATGAACGAGATGGCGTCGAGCACTTTCCTGGGATTAGAGGCTTGTGCTGTAGCCCTCGCTAGGATGCCCTTGTAGAGCATGATGCGTGGACCGAGGTCCTTGAACCTGGTTTCAGGGGTCTTCGCGCTTTTATTGATATCCAGTTGCAGGATGGTGCGCAATGCTACGACGCCAGCGGGTGTCAGCTGCTTTACGTTTCTAGGCGTTTGTTGCGATGGCGCTTGCTGCACAGGAAGCCACGCATTGAGAGCGGTATCCAACAGATTCAGAAAACGGGCGGCAAATGCCGCTTGTGGATTTGAAGCCGCCGGTGACAGCAGCTCGCGCATGAGCTTGCCATCACCGCTGTTCAAGCATCGGTGCAAACTTTGTGCATTCGCGAGGCCTTTTACAAATGGAGAGCCCCTCAGCGCTGTGCGCAAGTGTCCAGTGAGCTCTTCGTCGCTCATAGATTTGCCCATGGGGGCCAATGCCGTCACGGCTGCGTGGGTGTGCATGGCTTCACGCAGGAGGCAGTTGAGCAAGCCCTCCGCGTCGGTTTCTTCAGCCGCCCTTTTGATCGATTCACCTAGGTCGGGACTGAAGTTTTTGAACAATCTTCCTTTGTGGGTGGAGATTTCCATCTCCACCATTTCACATACGGACAAGAGCAAATCCGGCTTGTAGTCTTGCGCGCCGATTCTCTGCTTCAGACCGATAAGTTCCCAATCTTTCAAGGCGGTCACCGTGATGGGACGCGCCTCGCCGATAAGGCTGTCAACGATGGCGAGGTCGGTCTTCTTGATGAATGTTTCGATCGCGTTGTGTACATGCTCCAAATCGCTCCCGGTTTTGAAGCCGCCCTGCTCCTGCTTGAGCCAGGCAACCGCTTCGTACGTTTGTTTCAGCTTGTCCATCGATGCCTGCGTGACCTTTTTCGGCACCAGGTCATGGACTGCGTCTGCCGCCAACTCAAGCGCATGAATGTTCAGTTGGTTTGCCGCATCATTGGCCAGTTTCTCGATGTGTTCCAGATGCTGGCGCGTGAGCCGTGTTCCGGGCAGCGCGCCTTCAACCTGCCCCTGCTTGTTCGTACCCGTGAGTGGTCGTGGCCCTGTGTCTGCGTTTTTGTGGGTCGGCATCAACGCCGACAATTCCTGGACGGACTTTCGAAGGTCGCTCAGCTGGCGCAGGTGCGCGATGCGCGACGGGGTCATGGGCAATTTGCCCGTGCCAAGAGGTGCTGCCTGCGCCCAGCCGCTCGCGTCCGACTGGCGCTTCAGAAGTTCCGCCTTGACCGCAAAGGCAAGGTGGTTGAGGACAGAGTCTTTCGCATGCTGCTTTTGGGGATCGTTCAGGAGAGCGTCCAGGGCCTTGTCCAATGCCTGGAGATGGAGCAGATTCATGTCTGGGATGCACCTGCACAAACGCGTGCCCAGAAGTTCCGAGGCGTCTAGATCGTTTTGCTTTTTTCCGACAAGTGAGTTCAGTGTGTATCGGAGCTCTTGGCTGGCTAGCGCAACGGCATTGGGCGCTTTGCTCCTCGTTGCCAGTATGACGTTGCGCAGCGCCTTGTCTGCCGCCTTCAGTGCATCACGAACCTCCTGCCGAGTGCGCGGAGGATTGGCGGGCGTGACTTCGATCTCATGGGCCGTAAACGGTAGTGTGTGAAATATTTCCGTGAAAGAGGGGGGAACGCTTTTCCCATCCCCGCCATCTGATACGTCAACTTTTTCCGTGGAACTTCGGCGAACGCTTTTCCCATCCCCGTCCACTGACTTCTCGGTGGGAGACCGTGCAGTCGTGACCTGCACGCTTCTGCCTTGCCCGTGCTTCCAAATCGGGATCTCGGTGGGAGGTGGGCTCTTGGGTCTTTGGGGCAGGGGCCGGATTTCGGTCGAGGAGGTGGACGTTCTCATGGCGAATCCTGGTTGTAGCGCGCTGATGCTGAGTAGCCCTCCCCAGTATTCGGTTCCCTTTCCGCCGGCCGCACCCATGCGCGCAGCACGGGGCCAACGCGCTTCAGACCCGTTCGTTGCGCTCCAGAGCGCGTGCAATGACGTGCCGCTTCACCCGCGTTTTGGGCACAGGGTCGCTCAGGTGACTGAACCACCCCCGCACATCCTCGTCCAGCCCGATCCCGTGCATGTAGTTGTAGATCGCCTTGCGCAGGCCGATGCCCAGTGCGTCGTGGTCCACGCCGGTGGGGTCGATGAAGCCGATGTCGTTCTTGGCGAAGGTCACTTCGGGCAGGGGAATCAATTCGATGCCGTAGGCCGTCGGGTCCAGCCCCACCGGTGAGTGCACGGTGCACGAGAAGCGGTGGAAGAAGCCGCTCTGGATGCAACCGTTCTCGAACAGTTGCCGCACGTATTCCAGCGCGTCTACCGTGTCTTGCACGGTCTGCGTCGGGAAGCCGTACATGAGGTACGCGTGCACCAGAATGCCCGCGTCCGAAAACCCTTTGGTGACGCGCGCCACCTGTTCGACGGACACGCCTTTCTTCATCAGCGTCAACAGCCGGTCGCTCGCCACTTCGAGGCCGCCGCTCATGGCGATGCAGCCGCTGTCGGCGAGCAGTTGGCACAGCTCGGGCGTGAAGGTTTTTTCGAAGCGGATGTTGCCCCACCACGAAACGGGCAGTTGCCGGCGTTGCAGTTCTTCGGCCAGGGCCTTGAGTGCCTTTGGCGGCGCGGCTTCGTCGACGAAGTGGAAGCCGGTCTGGCCGGTTTCTTCGACGATGGCTTCCATGCGGTCGGCCAGGGTGGACGCCGACGCGGTTTCGTAGCGGCTGATGTAGTCCAGGCTCACGTCGCAGAAGCTGCACTTCTTCCAGTAGCAACCGTGCGCCACAGTGAGCTTGTTCCAGCGCCCGTCGCTCCAGAGGCGGTGCATGGGGTTGAGCATGTCGAGCAGGCTCAGGTATTTGTCGAGCGGCAGGCCGTCCCAGGTGGGGGTGCCCACGTCTTCGAACGGTACGTCGGGTTCGACGAAGTTGATGTAACGCACCGCGCTGTCTTCGCGCACGAAGCTGCGCACCAGCCTTTGCTTTGACCGCTTGCCTTGCAAGTGCTCCAGCAGCGCGAGCAGGGGCCGCTCCCCGGCATCCAGCGTCACGTAATCCACGAAGTCGAACAATCGCGGCTCGGCCAGTTCGCGCAGCTCGGTGTTGACGAAGCCACCACCCAGGGCAATGGTGATCGTCGGGTGGTGCGCCTTGATGGTCTGCGCGATGCGCAGCGCGGCGTACAGCGCGCCAGGAAAGGGCACGGAGAGCAGCACCACGTCGGGCTGGTGCTCGGCCAGTGTGGCGAGCGTGAGGCCGTGCAGCAGTTCGTCTACCAAGGTGAAGGGCGCGGCGAGGGCGTTGCCCATGGGGTCGAAGCTGGGTTGGCTGCTGGCGAGGGATTCGGCGTAGCGCACGAAGGCAAAGCGCTCGTCCACCGCGTCGCGCAGCACGTCGGCCAGGTCGTTCAGGTACAGCGTGGCGAGGTGGCGTGCCTTGTCTTGCACGCCGAGCGCGCCAAAGGCCCAGGCCAGTGGGTCACCGCCTTCGTCGCCGCCGAAGTTCGGGTCCACATAGGCTTCCAGCGACTGGAAGCGCGGGCCTTCGGGCAGCAGTTCGCGCGCGGCGATGCGGTGCGCCAGGGTGGAGTCGCCACCCTGCAGGAAGCGGATGACAGGCGCAATGGTGTGACGGTAGCGCGTGAACTGGTCCAGGAAGGCGTGCACGCTGGCGCTGCGCTCGGCTTCGGGCTGCGCTAGCGCGCGCTCGCGAACGGCCTCAAGACCTTGAGGTGTGAAGAGTTTCAGCACCAGCGCGAGGGCCAGGTCAGCCTGCACGGCGTCCACGCCGCGCGAGCGCAGAAAGCCGGTGATGTACGCGGTGGAGGGGTAGGGCGTGTTGAGCTGCGTCATCGGCGGGATGAGGCTCAGCACGCGCAGGGCGTGGGTGGTCATGGGGCAAGGCAATGGGGCTGGGGTGATCTTAGTCGCCCAATGCCACGGGGGAGTGGACGAGGGGCTTGCGCCGGCCTAGCATGCGCAGACGGTCTGGTGGCAGATCGGGCAGGAGATGACCATGGCACATGGCAAGCACTGGGTGGTGTCGGGAATCTGGGCTGTTCTCGCCGCGACGGCGGGCGCGCAAGGCCTGCGGCCCGACTTGATGACCGGCTTTGGCGGGCGTTACGCGGTCGATTGCGCGAGGCCGGATTCTCCCAGGGTGCTGGTGCAGGAGCGGCAGATGCTGATCGAGCAGGGCAACCAGCGCATGACGGTGGCCAACCTGGACTCGGCCTTCAGCTACTTCGGCAACAACCCGCCGCCGGAATTCCGGGTGGCGCTGCTGGGCCAGGTGCAAGGCAAGTTCGACGTGATCGCCTCGGTGAATGCCGATGGCCGGGGCCAGTACATCCAGCTCGATGGCGACCCGACCGTGATGAAAAACCTGGGCGCCTTGGGCAAGGCGAGGTTCCGCCACTGCAACGCGGCCGCCAACCAACAGGCGGTGGCGCAGCAGCAGGAGGCGAAGCAGGCCGCGGCGGCGGCGCGTGCGCCCGTCGCGTCCGGCACGGCCAGGCACCCTTCGGAGCTGATCCGCGACCCGGCGTTCAAGCCCGCTTACCAGAAGGCGCTCGGGCCGCTGGCACGCCTGCCCTGGATGGCCGAGATGAACGGCCCCGCGCCGGATCTCACCCGGGTGCGCATCGGTGGCGTGGACTACACCGTCGCCGCGTTCTGCAAGCCGCACGACTGCGGCGACAACAACGCGGTGCTGCTATACGACGCGGCTCAGGGCCGCGTGTACGGGCTGGTGCACCAGAACAACCGGGAGCAGAGCTTCGGCCAGCCGCCCGGTCCGATGTTGATCGATCTGAACGCCATCTGGCGCAAGCAGTGGCGTGCGGGCGGCAAGTGAGCCGCCGCCACGGCGGCGCTCAATCCCCCGCGTAATCGCTCAACGGCACGCAGCTGCAGAACAGGTTGCGGTCGCCGTAGACGTTGTCCACGCGGCCCACGGGCGGCCAGTACTTGGCGTGTGCCCGGGTCGATGCGCTGGCCGCGCCCACGTCGCGCCCATAAGGGTGTGGCCAGTCGGCCCTCATCAGGCTGTCGGCGGTGTGCGGCGCGTTCTTCAGCGGGTTGTCGTCCTGCGGCCATTGGCCTTGTTCGACGAGACGGATTTCTTCGCGGATGGCGATCATCGCGTCGATGAAGCGGTCCAGCTCTTCCAGCGTCTCGCTCTCGGTGGGCTCCACCATCAAGGTGTTGGCCACCGGGAACGACAGCGTGGGCGCGTGGAAGCCGTAGTCCATCAGGCGCTTGGCCACGTCTTCGGCCATCACGCCGCTGGTGTCCTTGAAGTGGCGCAGGTCCAGGATGCACTCGTGCGCCACATGGCCGTTGGCGCTGGCGTAGAGCGTCGGGTAGTGCGGCGCCAGGCGCTTGCTGATGTAGTTGGCCGCGAGGATGGCGGCTTCGGTCGCGTGCTGCAGGCCGTCGGCGCCCATCATGCGGATGTACATCCAGCTGATCGGCAGCACGGCGGCGTTGCCCAAAGGGGCTGCGCTGATGGCGCCCACGCCGTTGACCGCCAGGCCGCCCGCCGCATGGCCGGGCAGGAAGGGCACGAGGTCTTCCACCACGCACACCGGGCCCACGCCCGGGCCGCCGCCGCCATGCGGAATGCAGAAGGTCTTGTGCAGATTCAAGTGGCTCACGTCGCCGCCGAATTCACCGGGTGCTGCCACGCCCACCAGTGCATTCATGTTCGCGCCGTCCACGTATACGCGCCCGCCGTGCTGGTGCACCAGCGCGCAGAGTTCCTTGACCTGCGTTTCGAACACGCCGTGCGTGCTGGGGTAGGTGATCATCACCGCGGCCAGGTTGGCGCTGTGCTGTTCGCATTTGGCCTTGAGGTCGGCCAGGTCGACGTTGCCGTTGTCGTCGCACTTGGTCACCACCACCTGCATGCCCACCATCTGCGCGCTGGCGGGGTTGGTGCCGTGCGCGCTGCTGGGAATGAGACAGATGTTGCGGTGGCTCTCGCCGCGCGAGGCGTGGTAGGCCTGGATGACGAGCAGGCCGGCGTATTCGCCTTGTGAACCCGCGTTGGGCTGCAGGCTGATGCCGGCGTAGCCCGTGGCCTGGCAGAGCCAGGCGCGCAACTGCTCGTCGAGCAACTGGTAGCCCTGCAACTGGTCGGCCGGTGCGAACGGGTGCACGTTCGCGAACTCGGGCCAGGTGATGGGGATCATCTCGCTCGTGGCGTTGAGCTTCATGGTGCACGAGCCCAGCGGGATCATGCTGCGGTCCAGCGCGAGGTCCTTGTCGGACAGCGCGCGGATGTAGCGCAGCATGCCGGTTTCGCTGTGGTGGCTGTTGAACACCGGGTGCGTGAGGAAGTCGCTGGTGCGGCGCAGTTCGGTGGGGATGAGAGGCTCCACGCCTTTTTCGAAGGCGTCGAACGTTGGCAACTGGTGGCCATAGGGCGCGAAGATCTGCCACAGCTGCACGATGTCGTCGCGCGTGGTGGTCTCGTCCAGCGAGATGATGAGGTACTCGTCCCAGGCCTTGCGCAGGTTGACGCCTTCGGCCACGGCGCGTGCCAGGAGGGCGTCGGTGTGTTCCCTAGTGTGCAGGCTGATCGTGTCGAACACACCGCGCTCGTTGTGGTGCGTGTCGTTGTAGCCGAGTTGCGCCAGCCCTTTGGACAGGATGGCGGCGTAGGCGGCGACGCGCTGCGCGATGCGCTTCAAGCCCTGCGGGCCGTGGTACACGGCGTACATGCTCGCCACCACGGCGGGCAGCACCTGTGCGGTGCAGATGTTGCTGGTGGCCTTCTCGCGGCGGATGTGCTGCTCGCGCGTTTGCAGCGCGAGCCGGTAGGCTGGTTTGCCGTGCACGTCCACGCTCACGCCCACGAGACGCCCGGGCAGCGAGCGTTTGAACTCGTCGCGGCAGGCCATGTAGCCAGCGTGCGGGCCACCGGCGCCCATGGGCATGCCGAAACGCTGGGTGGTGCCGACCACGATGTCTGCGCCCATCTCGCCAGGTGGCTTGAGCAGCGTGAGCGCGAGCAGGTCGGCAGCCACGATGAAGGCGGCGTGCTTGCCGTGCACCGTGGCCGCGTCTTGCGTCCAGTCGTGCAGCCAGCCGCTGGACGCCGGGTACTGCGTGAGAGCGGCGAAGTAGTCGTCGGCGGCGAGCAGGCCATCCCATTCTTCGCCCGACATGGCCACCTTCACCGTGAGGCCCAGGGGTTTTGCGCGCGTCTGCACCACTTCGATGATCTGCGGGTGCATGTCGCCCGAGACCACGAGGGCGTTGCCCTTGGCTTTGACCGAGCGCTTGGCCAGGGTCATGGCTTCGGCGGCGGCGGTGGCCTCGTCGAGCATGGACGCGTTGGCGATCGCCATGCCGGTGAGGTCGGTCACCATGGTCTGGAAGTTGACCAGGGCTTCCATGCGGCCTTGCGAAATCTCGGCCTGGTAGGGCGTGTACGCCGTGTACCACGCCGGGTTTTCGAGGATGTTGCGCAGGATCACGCCAGGCGTGTGCGTGCCGTGGTAGCCCTGGCCGATGAAGCTTTTGAACACGCGGTTTTTCTGCGCCAGCGCCTTGAGCTCGGCCAGCGCCGCCGCTTCGGTGACCGCCGGCGGCAGTTGCATGCCCTGGCTGCGCGCGATGCTGCGCGGCACGATGCCTTCGATCAGGGCGCGGCGCGAAGCCTCGCCGATGACCGAGAGCATGAGCGCTTCGTCGGCTTCTTCGATGCCGATGTGGCGCGCCACGAATTCGGACGGGTTCTCTAGTTCACCGAGGGGTTTGACGGCGGGCATCAGCATGGTCATGACCTGGACACCGTTCGCCCTGAGCCTGTCGAAGGGCAGCGAACGAGACAATGTGAGAGGGCTTCGACAGGCTCAGCCCGAACGGAAAAGGGTTGTGACTTGGTTTGAAAGAGAACTCAGGCGTTCGCTGCGAAGGCGTTGTAGGCGGTCTCGTCGAGCAGCGCGTCCACCTGCGCCGGATCCGACAGCTTGACCTTGAAGAACCAGCCGGCCTTGAGAGGGTCGGTGTTGGCCAGCGAGGGGTCGTCGCGCAGGGCTTCGTTGACTTCGGTGATCTCGCCGCTCACGGGCATGTAGACATCGGCCGCGGCTTTCACGGACTCGACCACGCCGGCCACGTCCTTCTGCGCGAAGGTCTTGCCGACTTCGGGCAGGTCGACGAACACCACGTCGCCCAGCGCGTCCTGCGCGTGCACGGTGATGCCGACGGTGGCGATGCCGCCTTCCACGGTGAGCCATTCGTGGTCTTCGGTGTACTTGGTGGTCATGGTGTTTTCTCCTCGGTGGGTTGAACGGGGGGCAAAAAAGAAGGATCAGCCGCGGTAGTAGCGGTTGGGCACGAAGGGCATGGTGCTCACTTCCATGGGCACGGGCTTGCCACGCACCATGGCCACCACGGCGGTGCCGATGGCGGCGTGTTCGGGCTTGACGTAGCCGATGGCCACGGGCTTGTTGGCGCTGGGGCCGATGAGGCCGCTGGAGGTCTTTCCGATGACCTCGCCATCGGGTGTCTGCAGTTCCACGTCTTCACGCACCGGCACCCATTCCTTGGCGACCAGGCCAACGCGCTTGCGTGTCAAGGGCTCGCTGCCGTCGAGCTGGGCGAGCACGCGGGCTGCGCCCGGGAAGCCGCCCGCGCGTTCGCCGCCAGCGCGGCGCGCCTTCTGCATGGCCCAGTTGAGCCCGGCTTCCACGGGCGTGGTGGTGGTGTCCAGATCGTTGCCATAGAGGCAAAGACCGGCTTCGAGGCGCAGCGAGTTGCGCGCGCCCAGGCCGATGGGCCAGACCTCGGGTTGCGCGAGCAGCGTGCGGACGAAGGCGTCGATGCGGTCGGCCGCCACGGAGATCTCGAAGCCGTCTTCACCGGTGTAGCCACTGCGGGTGATGTACAGGTCGACGCCGTTCCACTGGAAAGGAGAACCGGTCATGAAAACGAGCTTTTCCACACCGGGCACGAGGCGCTGCATCACGTTCACGGCCAGCGGTCCTTGCAGGGCGAGCAGGGCGCGGTCGGGCAGGGGGGTGACGTCGCAGCGCGAGCCGATGCGCGACTGGATGTGCGCGATGTCGGCGGCCTTGCAGGCGCCGTTGACGATGAGGAACAGGTCGTGCCCGCGGTTGACGAACATCAGGTCGTCGAGGATGCCCCCCTCGTCGTTGAGCAGCAGGCCGTAGCGCTGCTTGCCCACGCCCAGGCCGATCACGTCCACCGGCATGAGGGTCTCCAGGGCGGCCGGGGCATCGGGCCCGACCAGCTTGAGCTGGCCCATGTGCGAGACGTCGAACAGGCCGGCGGCCTTGCGCGTGTGCAGGTGTTCGGCCATCAGGCCGGTGGGGTACTGCACCGGCATCGAATAGCCGGCGAAGGGCACCATGCGGGCGCCAAGTTCGAGGTGCAGGGCGTGCAGCGGGGTCTGGAGGAGGTCGGCGGCGGGCTTGGCTTTGGACATGGCGATTCAAGAGGGCAGGCCCGGATGGGCGGGACACGGTGCATCCGTGCGCTGCCCCGCTGTCCGCTTTACCTGAGAGATTCACGCGGGCGATGCTGCGCTTGCTCCTTCGGTGGACCGCTTCGAGGAACGGTCTCTCTCCAGGGGGGTACATGGGCTTTGCAGTCCATGTTTGCCAGTCCTTTTGCCTGAGCGTTCAGAGCACCCGGTGTGCGGTGCCGCCTGCGCCTTCGGCGAGCCGTGTCATCGAAATGAAGGGCTTCTCTCCTGACCCGGGCGAGTGTATCGCACGGTGTCGGCGCGGGCCTTGTCGGTCTTGTTGGGCATGGGTCCACGGCGTCGTTCACGGGAACCCGCACTGTGGCCCGCTTGTATGACGTTGCTATGAACGCGGGAGCGCGCGATCAGCCGGCGAACGTGGTTTCCGGCAAACCCCGCACGCCGGGGATTTCCAGCGCGAACAAGGCGCCCGAGAGCGGCGCGCTGGCCAGGGCCTGGGCGCCCAGCCGCACCGAGGCGCTGGTGACGTAGAGCGTGGCGAGATCGGCACCGCCGAAGCAGCAACTGGTGGGGCGCGGTACCGGCAGGCGCACGCGCAGCAGTTCGCGGCCATCGGGCGCGAAGCGCGCGATTTCCCAGCCGTCCCACACCGCGACCCAGAGGCAGCCCTCCGCGTCCACCGTCAGACCGTCCGGCTTGCCTTCGCCCGCACCGAACACGACGAGCGGGCGGCGGTTCGAGATGCTGCCGGCCGCGAGGTCGAAGTCGTATTCGTAGATGGTCTTGCGGAAGGTGTCGGTGAAGTACATCCGCGTGTTGTCCGGGCTGAAGCCCAGGCCGTTGGGCACGGTGAAGCCGCTGTCGACCTTCTCCCAACTGCCGTCGGGGTCGACGCGGAACAGGTTGCCCCGGTTGGCCATGGCGCCCATGTCCATCGAGCTGATCCACAGGCGCCCGCGCCGGTCGCACTTGCCGTCGTTGTAGCGGTTGCCCGGGCGTGTCGATTCGGGGTGGGCGAACAGCACCATGCGGCTGGTGTCCGACGCCATCGCCATCAGGCCCGCCGGGGTGGCCGCGAGCAGGCCGCCGGAGGCCATGGGCACGACCATGCTCACCATCGCGCCCAGCCGGGTCTCTCGCAGCGCGCCGCTGGCGGCGTCGAGCTGGTGGATGGCCGGCGCCAGGATGTCGACCCAGTACAGCGCGTTGTCGCGCGGCGACCAGACCGGGCCTTCGCCCAGCAAGGCATGCGCTTCGCCGATGGCACGCACCTCCGGCGTGGGCGCGTTCGGCGGTTCGGGGTGCTCCAGCAGGGACATGGGCTGGCCGCCCGCGCTGTGCGTGATGGCGCGCGCCGCGCCGATCAGCTCGGCCGATAGGCTGTGTGCGCGCCGCGCATCCAGCCGCGCGGCGTTGGCGGTGACGGCGACCGCGCCGATGGCCCGGCCTTCGTAGTCGAACACCGGTGCCGCCACGCTCACCCGCTGGTCGTCGTATTCGCCGACTTCGAGCGCATAGCCGCGGGCGCGGGTGAGGTCGAGCTCGGCGCGCAGGGCCTGCTCGTCGGCGATGCTGTGTTCGGTGAAGCGCTCCAGCAGCGATGCCGCCAGCAACTGCGCCTGCTGCGCGGGCGCGAGATGGGCGGCGATCGCCTTGCCCGCCGCGCTGGCGTGCATGGGCAGGCGCAGGCCCACCTTGGAAGCGGCTTGCGGTTCGCGGCTGGCGTCTTCGCCCGCCACCACCACCATCTGCTGGCCGCTGAGCACCACCAGCTGCACGCTCTCATCGAACGCATTGCGCAGGCGCACCAGCTCGTCCTGGGCGGCCACGCGCAGGTCGAAGTCGCTCCAGACCTCGTGTGCGAGTTCCAACAAGCGGAAACCGAGCTGGAAGGTCTTGTTGTAGCTGTCGTGGCGCAACAGGCCTTCGTGCACCAACGTGCCCAGCATGCGGTGCAGCGTCGCCTTGGGTAGGGAGGAAGCGCGCTGCAACTGGGTGAAGGTCATGGGCGCGCGAGCGGCCGACACCAGGTTCAACACCGACATGGCTTTTTCCAGCACGCCCATGCCAGGGGCGGTGGATGGGGCGGGGATGGAGGTCGGTGCAGCGTCGGACATGGCGGAATGAGGCGGAATTCTAGGGGACGGCGCCATCCGGGTAAGTACCAATGAATGGAACTTGTGTGGATGGTTGTGGCTGGTCTACAATAAAAGTTCCATTCAACGGAACAAACAAGCCAACCCCCACACCACAAACTGGACCGACGACGTGACATCTCCTGCTTCCCTCTCCGGGGTCTTCCCTGTGCTTCCCACCCCTTTCGATGCCGCTGGGCAAGCCGATGAAAAGGCCTTGCGCGGTCTGGTGCGCTACCTGCTGGAGGCGGGCGTGGACGGCATCACCTACCCGGGCGTGGCCAGCGAAGTGGGGCAACTCAGCGTGGCCGAGCGCCTGTCGTTGACGGCTGCCGTGCTGGACGAGGTGGCGGGTCGCGTGCCGGTGGTGGCGGGCGTCTCCAGCGCGCAGGCAGCCACCACGATCGAGTTGGCCAAGGCGGCGATCGGGCAGGGCGCGGTCGGCCTGATGGTGGCCGTGCCGCCGGACCGCCCCAGCGCCGCGCAACAGATCGACTATTTCCGCGAAGTCGCTGCGGCGGTGCCCAGCGCGGTGATCGTGCTGCAGAACGTGCCCATGCCCGTGGGCGCCGGGCTCGATCCCGAAGCGATCGTGGAGGTGGCCCAGGCCGTGCCCTCGATCCGCTACGTGAAGGAAGAAACCCTGCCCAGCGGCCAGCGCCTGACGGTGCTGCGCGAACACGGTCCGGCCACGCTGGCCGGCGTGTTCGGCGGCGCGGGCGGGCGCTATATCACCGACGAGCTGCGCCGCGGCGCGGCCGGCACCATGCCGGCGATCGAACTCGCCGAGGTGCACGTGGCGCTGTTCAAGGCCCACCGGGCTGGCGACGAGGCGCGCGTGCGCGAACTGTTCACGCGCATGTTGCCCATCCTCAACGTGCAGGCGGTGTTCCGCTGGTCGCTCACCAAGTACGTGCTGAGCGCGCGCGGCCTGCTGAGCAGCGAGAACCAGCGCGCGGCCGGTCCGCGCCTGGACGCGCTGGACAAGGCCGATGTGGACGCCTTCCTGGCGGATGTGCAAGACCTCCTGCTGCCGGCGCATCCGCTGCGTCGGAACGCCAGATGAGTGCGCCGCCCCGCATCGCCGCGGTCGAGACACTGATCGTCTCGCTGCCCCGCGACACCCCCTACCTGGGTCCCCTGGGCGAAGGCGAGCGGGTGAGCGAGCGCGGCTACCTGGTGCGCCAGGGCAACCGCACGATCTACCCGAGCACCGACATGTCGGTGCTGATCAAGGTCATGGCCGAAGATGGCACGGTGGGCTGGGGCGAGACCTACGGCATCGTCGCACCCGATGCGGTCACCGCCATCATCGACGACGTGCTCGGCCCGGTGATCGTCGGGCGCGATCCGCGCGACGCGACGGCCATCCACGAAGACCTGTACGACCTCATGCGCGTGCGCGGAGCTTCGGGCGGCTATTGGGGCGACGCCATCGCCGGCATCGACATCGCGCTGTGGGACCTGGCCGGCAAGCTCACCGGCCTGCCGGTGGCCAAGCTGCTGGGCGGCCAGCGCACCTCGCGGGTGCCGGCCTACATCTCGGGCCTGCCGGGCAAGACGCTGGAGGACAAGGTGAAGATCGCGCGCGACTTCGCGGCGCGCGGTTTCACCGCGTTCAAGTACGCCGCCGCCGTGTCGTTCGAAGGCATCGTCGACGAGATGCGCGCGCTGCGCGAGGCCCTCGGCCCGCAGGCCAGGCTGATGGTCGACCTGCATTGGAAGTTCGACGCGGGCGAGGCGGTCCAGCTCATCGACCAGCTCGCACCTTTCAACCCGTATTTCGTCGAAGCGCCGTGCGCCTCCGAAGACTTGGAAGGCCAGGCGCGCGTGGCCGCTGCCGCGCGCGTGCCGGTGGCGCTGGGTGAAGAGTGGCGTTCGGTGCACGAGGCTCTGCCGCGCTTCGAGCGCCGCGCCATGTCCATCGTGCAGCCCGAGATGGGCCACACCGGCATCAGCCAGTTCCTGCAGATCGGCCGCATGGCGCACGCCTTCCACATGCGCGTGATCCCGCACGCCAGCATCGGCGTGGGCATCTTCCAGGCCGCCAGCCTGCACGCCTCGGCCGCGCTGCCCAACGTGCCCATGCACGAATACCAGCACTCGGTGTTCGACCGCAATCTGCAATACGTCGACACCACCATGCGCTGCGAAAGCGGCGCGTTCCACCTTCCCGAAGGACCGGGCCTGGGCATCGAGCCCAACGCCTCGCTCTGGTTCTTCCTGCGCAAGAAAGCCCAAGTTTCATGACGTCTCCTGCCTCCGCCCTCATCGCCATCGACTGGGGTACCTCCAACCTGCGCGCGAGCCTGCTCGATGCCAGCGGCGCCGAAATCGAAACGCGCGCCACGCCCGGTGGCGTGATGGCCGTAAAGAACGGCGCCTTCGGCGAGGCCCTGCTCGCGCTGTGTGGCGACTGGATCGAACGCCGCGCGGACGCGCTCATCGCCAGCGGCATGGTCGGCAGTCGCCAGGGCTGGAAGGAAGCGGCCTACCTGGACTGCCCGGCGGGGCTGGCCGAGGCCGCCGCGCAGCTCACGCGCGTGGACGTGTTGCCCGACGTGCCGCTGCACATCGTGCCTGGCCTCACCTGCCGCAGCCCGGACGGCGAAGACGATGTGATGCGCGGCGAAGAGACGCAGATGTGGGGCGCCGATCTCGCGCCGGGCAGCATCTGCATGCTGCCCGGCACGCACGCCAAATGGGCCTGGATCGGTGAGGCGGGTCAGGTCACCCGCTTTGCCACCTACATGACCGGCGAGCTCTACGGTCTTCTCACGCAACACGGCATCCTGGGCCGACTCATGACCTTCGGCCAGTCGTCGCCCGAAGCCTTCGAGGCCGGTGTGCGCCTGGGGCTGGAGCAGCACGACAACGCCACGCACGTGATCTTTGCCGCTCGCACCGCCGGCCTGATGGGCCGCGTGCCCGCAGAAGGCTTGCCCGACTACCTCTCGGGCATTCTCATGGGCATCGAAATCGCCAGTGCCACGCGCACCGAGCGCCCGCGTGCTGTGGTGTTGCTGGGCGACGATGGGCTGTGCAGCCGCTATGCGAAGGCGCTGGAGCTGGCGGGCATCGCGAGCACACGTGCCGCCGATGGCGCGACCACGCGCGGCCAATGGCGCGTGGCGCAAGCCGCTGGCTTGGTGGAGCGCCAGCCATGAATCTGAAACACGAAGACGATGTGAGCGATGGGGTGGCGCAGGCGCTGGTGGCCTGCCCGCTGGTGGCCATCCTGCGTGGCATCACGCCGGCCGAGGCGGTGGAGGTCGGTCTCGCGTTGCACGGCGCGGGCATTGGCGTGATTGAAGTGCCGCTGAACTCGCCCCAGCCGTTGGTGAGCATCCGCCTGCTGGCCGATGCGCTCAAGGGCAAGGCCATCGTGGGCGCGGGCACGGTGCTGCGCGAGCGCGACGTCGATGCCGTGGCCGCGGCGGGCGCGCAACTGGTGCTCTCGCCCAATTTCAAGGCACCGGTTGTGCGGTGCACGAAGGCGCACGGGCTGTATTCGATGCCAGGCGTGGCCACGCCGAGCGAAGGCTTCGACGCGCTGGACGAGGGCGCGGACGCGCTCAAGCTGTTTCCGGGTGAGTTGCTCGGCCCTGCCGTCATCAAGGCCTGGCGCGCGGTGTTCGCGCGCACGACGCCGATGTTCAGCGTGGGCGGCGTGAGCCTGGACAACCTGCCGGCCTTCAAGGCCGCGGGTGCCAGCGGTGCGGGCATTGGTTCCGCGCTGTACACACCGGGCCGCTCGGCCACCGACACGGCCCACCGCGCACGCGAGTTCATCACGCGCTGGCACGGCTGAATGCCTTCAGTTTTTTTCGTGCGACAACAACCTTAGGAGACATGCCATGACAGCCAGGATCACCCGCCGCGCACTTGCCGTGGCACTCGCGCTCGGCGCCGCCGTGTTCGCGAGCGCCGCCGCCCACGCACAGAGCTACCCTTCGCGGGCCGTGAAGTTCATCGTGCCGGTGCCCGCGGGCGGTGCGGCCGACATGATGTCGCGCCTGATCGCGGCCCACCTGCAGGCCAAGCTCGGCCAACCCTTCGTGGTCGAGAACCGCCCCGGCGCGGGTTCCAGCCTGGGCATGGACGTGGTGGCCAAGGCCGCGCCCGATGGCTACACCATCGGCATGGGCAACATCGCGGCCAACGCGATCAACCCGGCGGTCAGGCCGGCCGCATTCCCGTACCAGCCGGTGAAGGACTTCGCCGCCATCTCCATGGTCGGCGTCACGCCGCTCGTGTTCGTGGTCAACGCCGAAAAAGTGCAGGCCACCAACCTGGCCAGCTTCATCACCTTCCTCAAGGCCAACCCGGGCAAGCTGAGCTACGGTTCCTCGGGCGTGGGCTCGTCGCTGCACCTGGCGATGGAACTGTTCCTGATGCGCACCGGTACCTCCATGATCCACGTGCCCTACAAAGGCTCGGCGCCCATGGTGGCCGAACTGATCGGCGGCCAGATCGAGGCCTCCATCGACGCGGCCACCACCTCGCTGCCGCAGGTGAAGGCGGGCAAGTTTCGCGCACTGGGCGTGTCGACCAAGGAGCGCGCCTTCTTCGCGCCCGAGGTGCCGCCCATCGCCGACACCGTGCCCGGCTTCGACGTGAGTCCGTGGCACGGCGTGGTCGCGCCGGCCGGCACGCCGCAAGCGATCGTCGACAAGCTCTCGACCGAGATCCAGGCCTTCTTGCGCCAGCCCGACACCGAAGCCAAACTGCGTGACGCGGGCGTGGTGCGCGTGGGCAGCTCGGCCAAGGACTTCCAGCAGGCCATGCAGGCCGACTTCGACCTCTACACGAAAGTGGTGAAGGACGCCGGCGTCAAGGCGGACTGAGCCCGAAGATTTTTTTACCCGGAGATAGAACGCAATGAACCCATCCATCCAACGACGCACCCTGCTCGCAGCCTCTGCGGCCGCTGCCGCCACGGGCTTCTTGCCCAGCGCCTTTGCGCAGACCAGCTGGCCCACCAAACCCGTCACCGTCATCGTGCCCTTTGCGCCTGGCGGCGCGGGCAATGGTTCGGTGCGCATTCTTGCCGACATCATCGGCCCGACCCTGGGCCAGCCGCTTGTGGTGGAAAACCGCGCCGGTGGCGGCGGCATTCCCGGCACGCAATACGTGACCAACAGCAAGGACGACCACATGCTGCTGATGGGCAGCACGTCCATGACCATCCTGCCGGCGCTGCGCAACGACCTCGGCTACGACGTGCAGAAAGACCTGCAGGCCGTCGGCATGATTTCTTCACAGCCGGTGGTGTTCGCCGTGCCCGCGAGCTCGCCCATCAAGTCGCTCGATGACCTCGTGGCACGCGCCAAGAGCGGCGATGTCACGACGGGCAACAGCGGCGTGGGCACGCTCTCGCACCTGACCACCGAACTGCTCAACCGCAAGCTGGGCCTGAAGCTGATGGCCGTGCCGTACAAGGGCGACGCGCAGCTCATCCCCGATGTCGTGGCGGGCACGATCCAGATGGCCGTGATGAACCTGCCGGTGGCCCTGCCGCTGATCAAGGACGGCCGCTTGCGTGCCGTCACCGTCACCTCCAAGGCGCCGGTGGCGTCCTTGCCCGGTGTGAAGACGCTCAACACCCTGGGCCCCGAGTTCGTGATCTCCGGCTGGGCCGCGCTGTTTGCCGCGCGCAACGTGCCCGCCGCCGGCGTGGAGCGTTTTGCCACGCAACTGCGCGCCGCCTTGCAGCAGGAGAGCGTGCGCGAGCGCTTCGACGGCTTCGGCGTGACACCCGAGATCGCCACGCCGGCGCAAACGCGCGAGTACGTGGCGGCTGAAATGGCGCGCTGGGCCGACGTGGTGAAGAGCCGGGGCATCAAGCTGGAGTGAGGCCATCACAAGGCCACGGCCTGGCGGTGGCTTGGCCGTGGCCCGCAAAAAAGCGCATCTTGATGCGCTTTTTTTTGCGCCGTCATTCTCCCGCACATGGCATCAATAAAAAACAAACGTTCCAATGTTTTCTTCTGTCCACGGCTTGGAGAAAACATGCGCATGCGAGCCTCACCTTGTCCGCGCCAGTTCGCGACGACGTGGCGGTGAAGTGCCGCGCATCAGGCTTGAATTCGGGCCGTGACATCGTGGTGTTGCGGCACGGGACGTCCGCTGGCCGTATGGTGCTTACCGGCGCGTCTCGGGCATCGACTCCGCGAGGAACTCCAGGCCTTCCCAACGTTGGTCCGAACAGGCCTTTCTGGCGACCGCGATGATGGTGTTGATGAGCGCCACCACACTGGGCGTTGGTTCGACATTGCGCACGTGCAACAGCGCCCAGGTGACGAACAGCTTGTTGACTGCGCGCGCTTCGAGCTGCCTCTGAGAAACAGGTTCGGCGATGGCGGAATAGGGCAGCACGCAATGCCCCAGGCCTTCCGCGGAAGCTTTCGTCAGGATGCGCACGGCATTGGCTTCCAGAACGACTTGCGGCTTTCCGCCCACTTCCAGCATCGTTTCATCGAGGAGCCGTCGCAGGGCATTGGGTTGGCGTGAAGCCACCAGCGGAAGCGGTTTCAGAAATGTCGGATCGACGCGTGCCGGCGCCGTGAGACTGCCCGGGCGCGACGCCAGGTACATCTGCTCGCGCAGCAAGGGCGTGCAGGAAAAGACGTGCGTGGGCCCGCTCAATGCGACGATGGCGAAATCGAGCGATCCGGACGAAATGTGTTCGGTCAATTCGGTGCTCGATGCTTCGATGATGCTGAGCTTTACCCCGGGGTAAGCGCTTTTGTATTCCCGCGCACTGGGAAGCGTGACGAGATCGCAGAGAGAGGGTGGCGCGCCAAATCGCAAGCTGCCAGCGGGTGTCTCTGCCAGGGCCGCGACGTCCATGCTCACCTGCCGATACGCTTCGATCAATTTGGGCGCGCGCTCCTTCAACAATTGTCCGGCGGCTGTCAGGCTCACGCCCAGATCCGAGCGCGTGAACAGCTTGACCCCCAAGGTGGTTTCGAGCTCCTGGATTTGGCGCGATAACGCGGGCTGCGTAATGTGCAAGACGGCCGATGCCTTGGTGAAGCTCAGTTGGCGCGCGATCTCAATAAAGTACTTCAGTTGCCTCGGAGTCATGGTGCGCGGTCTGATTTATTTCACGGCCATCGACAATCAAAAAAACCAGGCGTGTTGGCGATGCCTTTGTGGCATGGAGTCCAGAGTAAAAAGCGATTGGACCCAGCGCAGCGAAAAAATTATGGTTGCCGTCTTCCTATTCAGCGCGGACCATGATAAATCAAGCACGCACATTGAGTGATGATCTGAGGCAATCGTCAGACCTGCTGGTTGAGGTGCGCAACCACACCGCATGGATCACCATCGACCGCGAGGAGCAAGGGAACCGGCTCACGCCCGCTTCCCTGGCCCACCTGCGCGACACCGCCACCGCACTCGCCAAAGATGCCCGGACCAGTTGCGTGGTGATCAGCGGCGCTGGCGCCGCGCATTTTTCGGCGGGCATCTTCAATATCCAGTTGCGCGCCGCTTACTCGAAGGAAGATGCACTCGACATCGTTCGGTTGGCCAATGATGCCTTCGACGCCATCGAGGCCCTGCCGCAAGTGGTGGTAGGGGCGCTGAACGGCACCGTGCGCGCTGGGGGTGGTGAACTTGCACTGGCGTGTGACTTTCGCGTGTGCGCGCATCACGCGACGATGGCCTTCCATGAGACCAGTTATGCCTGTTTTCCAGGTGCGGGCGCGCCCGTGCGTTTGCCTGCGGTGGTGGGTGCGGGGCGGGCGGTGGAACTGATGGCCACGGGACGCGAGATCGACGCCGACGAGATGCTGCGCATGGGCCTGGTGAGCCACGTCCTGCCGGCCGATACATTCCGCGCCTCGGTCGCCGCGATGGCCGAGAAGATCGCCAGCCAAGGGCCTCTGGGCATCAGAGGCGCCAAACGCGTCGCGCAAGCGAGCGTGCTGCAGGGACCGAATGCCGCGCACAGGCTGTCCTGGGATCTGCGCCGTGCTCTGGAATACAGCAGCGACGTCGATGAGGCGATCGCTGCGCATGTGGAGCAGAGAACCGCTCACTATCTCGGCCGATAGACCCGAGAACGACTTGCCCTTCCAACCCCATTTCGGAGACATGAGATGAAAAAAAATCGACGCGACCCAAGCGCTCCTTCCTCCCTATTGAGCACCCATGGCGCCGTCAGTGCGTCCGCCATTCTGGTGCGCGGGGCGGCATTGTTGATCGGCGTGCTGTGCACGATGGCGGCGGCGGCTCAAAGTTATCCCAATCGACCATTGCGATTGGTTGTGCCATTTCCCGCAGGCGGCATTGTCGATGTGACGGCTCGCCAATTGGGCCAAAAGATGGGCGAAACATTGGGACAGTCGGTGGTGATTGACAACCGCCCCGGCGCAGGTGGATCGGTGGGCACCCAATTCGTGGCCAAATCGCCGGCCGATGGCTACACATTGCTGATGGCTTTTGATACCCACGCGGTCAATCCACTCATCTACAAGAACCTGCCATTTGACACGTTCAAGGATTTCGCACCCGTGTCGAGCGTTGGTACGATCCCATTGATATTTGCGAGCACGCCTGGTTTTCCTGCGAAGAACCTCGCAGAACTGGTGCAGCAGTCCAAGGCGAACCCGGCGGGTTTGTCGTACGGATCGGTGGGCGCGGGAAGTTCAGGCCACCTGCTCGCGGAGCAATTCAAAGTGCTGACAGGCGCCAACATGCTGCACATTCCCTTCAAGGGAGGCGCGCCGGCGCTCAACGCGCTGATGGGCGAGCAGATCCAGCTGGTGGTGTTCGCGGCAGGCACCGCAGTGCCCCATGTGCATGCCGGCAGGCTCACAGCGCTCGCGGTCACCGGCTCGCGCAGGGCCAAGGTGCTTCCTGATGTTCCAACCACGACCGAAGCCGGCTTCGCGCAACTGAACTCGGGTGCCTGGATGGGCATCCTCGCACCCGCAGGGACACCGGAGCCGATCGTGGGCCAGTTGCGTGCCGCTATTGCCAAGGCCGTGAAAGACTCCGCGATGGTCAAGAGCCTCGGAGAACAGGCGGTTGAACTCAACGCGTCGGGCTCGGCCGAATTCGGGCAGTTCATCCGGGCCGAACACGACAAGTGGGCCAAGGTGATCAAGGATGCCCATCTCGATCTGAGCCAATAGCAGTGGTTCGCCTTCTCGACAGGCATCACATGATTTTTGAACTGCGCACCTATACCGCCAAGCCTGGCCGCACGGCCGATTTCCTGAAGCTCTACGAAGACGAGGCCCTGGCTTTGCAGCAGAAGCATCTGGGCGGACTCGTGGGGTTCTACGTCACCGAACTCGGGCCACTGAACCAGATCGTGCACCTGTGGCGCTACGCGAGCCTGGCCGATCGCGAACAGCGCCGCCAGACCCTGGAGGCCGATCCGGCCTGGGCGGTGTACCGCGCCCATTACCGGGAACTGGACGCCATCCAGATGCAGGACAGCAAGATCCTGAAGCCGGCTTCGTTTTCACCGGTTTGACGCGCGGGGCTGGTGAGCCAGCGCTTGGGCAAAGCCCTGTCAGCAAAAGCCCTGCGACGCATCCTGTGCGTGGGTGTTTTGCGCCGTTGGCAGGGGCGGTCGTGAGGCTTCGTGGTAAGTGGCCGAGAACGAAGGCCGGCGCTTCACGGCCTCATACCAGGATGCAACGCCGGGCAGGTCGCGCCACATGTGCGTATAGCCCAGTGTCTCCAGACGAACGACCGTCGGCACGATGCTGATGTCGGCGAGCGTGAACGGTTCTCCGCACAGCCACGGACCCGAGCGCAGCGACGACTCCATGCGCAGCAAGGTCTGGCGCAAACGCTCCAGCGCCTCACGCACTTCGTGCTCCGCGAAACCTTTGCGCCCAATCTTCTGGTAGAGGTGCTTGCGCACCGTGCGCTTCTCGACCAAGGCCTGAAACTCCGCGTCCGGCACGTTGTTCCACATCTTCAGGATGTAGGCGTTGAACGACGGCACTCGGATCGCCGGCGTGGGCACTTCGTCGATGTATTGGCGCCAGGCGCGCATGCGCGCCCGTTCGATGGCCGTGCGAGGCATCAGCGGCACTTGCGGGAAGACTTCTTCAAGATACTCGTTGATGACAGACGAGTCCGTCACGACCTCGCTTTCGTGCACCAGCGTCGGCACGACGCCATTGGGATTGAGTTGGAGGTACCAGTCCTCCAGATGTTCGTTTTGCGCCAGGTTCATTCGGCGATCGACAAAGGCAATCGACTTCTCCCACAGCGCCAGCCGCACTTTCTGGCTGCATGTGGAGTGGGGTCCGTTGTAGAGCACGGTGGAGCCTGTGCCTTGGCTTTGATCGATCGATGTAAGGGCATTCATGAAAGTCATCTCCGATGGAGTCTGGTTCGAGCGAGCACCAGACGGGTTCAACACACTTTGCCGGCATCGCCGGTAAAGCCAGGAGTTGTGACGATAGAAGCCGTGCAGAGGAGCGTCCAATCCCAGATTCTTCTGGAGCCCATGTTCAAAAGGCATGTGGCGACTGGGCGGGCGCCGCGGCTCGCTGGCCTGCTGGAGCGCCTGCACATAGCTACCCGGCTTTCTCCGAAAAGAGTTTTACGGGATCATCGCGGCTCACCACCCCGACACCCCATAGGAGGACGCCCATGAAAGCCGTTGGTTATACCCAGCCCCAAGCCATCACCCATCCCGAAGCCTTGGTCGACATCACCTTGCCCGAGCCCGTGGCCACGGGTCGCGACCTCCTGGTCGAGGTCAAGGCCGTGTCGGTCAACCCGGTGGACACCAAGGTGCGCAAGAGCGCCTCGCCGGCTGAAGGCCAGACCCACAAGGTGCTGGGCTGGGACGCCAGCGGCATCGTCAAGGCGGTAGGGCCCGCGGTGACGCTGTTCAAACCCGGGGACCGCGTCTGGTACGCCGGCTCGATCGCGCGGGCGGGCACCAACAGCGAGTTGCATCTGGTGGACGAACGCATCGTCGGCCATGCGCCGCAGACGCTGGACTTCGCCCAGGCCGCAGCCTTGCCGCTGACCGCCATCACGGCCTGGGAAATGTTGTTCGACCGCTTTGGCATCGCACCGGGCAAGCAGCCCACGGGCAAGTCGCTGCTGATCATCGGCGCCTCGGGCGGCGTGGGCTCGATCATGACCCAACTGGCCAGCCGCCTCACCAGCCTCACCGTGATCGGCACCGCCTCGCGGCCCGAGACGCAGGTCTGGGTGAAGGCGCTTGGCGCACACCACGTCATCGACCACAGCCAGCCGATCGCGGGCGAACTCAAACGCATCGGCATGCCCACCATGGACTACGTGGCGAGCCTGACCCAGACCGATACGCACCTCGCGCAGATCGCCGAAGCGATCGCACCGCAGGGCAAGTTCGCCCTGATCGACGACCCCCAATCGCTGGATATCGGTGTTTTCAAGCGCAAGTCCGTCTCCATCCACTGGGAACTGATGTTCACCCGCGCGCTGTTCGGCACGGACGACATGATCGGCCAGCACCGGCTGCTCAACGAAGTGGCCGCCCTGGTCGACGCGGGCCTGGTGCGCACCACGCTGGCCGAGCGCTTCGGCGCCATCAACGCGGCCAACCTGCAGCGCGCGCACGCCCTGATCGAGTCGGGCAAGGCGCGGGGCAAGGTGGTGCTGGAAGGCTGGAACTGAAAGAAAAAAGCGCGCCGTGGCGCGCTCTTGCTTTGCTTACATGCCCGCGTAGTTCGGGCCGCCACCGCCCTCGGGCGTGACCCACACGATGTTCTGCGTCGGGTCCTTGATGTCGCAGGTCTTGCAGTGCACGCAGTTCTGCGCGTTGATCTGCAGGCGATCGGTGTTGTCTTCGTTCTTCACGAACTCGTACACGCCGGCCGGGCAGTAGCGCGCTTCGGGGCCGGCGTACTTGGCCAGGTTGATCTTCACCGGCACGCTCGCGTCTTTGAGCGTAAGGTGGGCCGGCTGGTGCTCTTCGTGGTTGGTGTTGCTCACGAACACGCTGCCCAGCTTGTCGAAGGTGAGCTTGCCGTCGGGCTTGGGATACACGATCTTCTCGCACTCGGCCGCGGGCTTGAGGTAGAGGTGGTCGGCCTTCTCGCGGTGCAGCGACCAGGGCGGCGCCTTGAAACCCAGGCGCGGCAGCAGCCAGTGTTCGATGCCCACCATGAGCCCGCCGACGATGTTGCCGTACTTGAACCACGACTTGAAGTTGCGCGAGGCTTCCAGCTCGTCCTTCAGCCAGCTCTTGTCGAACGCGGCAGGGTAGGCTTTGAGCTCGTCGTGCTGGCGGCCGCCTTGCACGGCTTCATAGGCCGCCTCGGCGCAGAGCATGCCGCTCTTGATGGCCGCGTGGCTGCCCTTGATGCGCGCGCCGTTGAGGTAACCCGCGTCGCAACCCACCAGCGCGCCGCCGGGGAAGGTGGTCTGCGGCAAGGCCATGATGCCGCCGGTGGTGATGGCGCGCGCGCCATAGCTGATGCGCTTGCCGCCTTCGAGGAATTCCTTGATGCGCGGGTGCGTCTTCCAGCGCTGCATTTCCTCGAACGGGCTGAGCCAGGGGTTGCTGTAGTTCAGGCCGGTGACCAGGCCGAGCGTGACCTTGTTGTCTTCCAGGTGGTAGAGGAAGCCGCCGCCGTAGGTGTCGTTCTTCATCGGCCAGCCAGCGGTGTGGATCACCAGGCCGGCCTTGTGCTTGGCCGGGTCGATCTCCCAGAGTTCCTTCACGCCGATGGCGTAGGCCTGCGGGTCCTTGCCTTCGTCGAGATGGAACTTGGCGATCAAGCGCTTGCCCAGGTGGCCGCGTGCGCCTTCGGCGAACACGGTGTATTTCGCGTGCAGCTCCATGCCGAGCTGGAAGCTGTCGTTGGGTTCGCCGTCCTTGCCGATGCCCAGGTTGCCGGTGGCCACGCCCTTGACCGAGCCGTCGTCGTTGTAGAGCACTTCGGCGGCGGCAAAACCGGGGAAGATTTCCACGCCCAGGGCTTCGGCTTGCGCCGCCATCCACTTCACCACATTGCCCAGGCCCACCACGTAGTTGCCTTCGTTGTGGAAGTTGTTCGGGATCAGGAACTTGGGCGTGTCGATGGCGCCGTTTTCGGTCAGCCACAGCAGCTTGTCGTCCGTTACAGGCTGGTTCAGCGGCGCGCCGTCTTCCTTCCACTGGGGCAGCAGTTCGGTGATGGCCTTGGGGTCCATCACCGCGCCGCTGAGAATGTGCGCGCCGGGCTCGGAGCCTTTTTCCAGCAAGCAGACGTTGATCTCGGTGCCCTTCTCGGCGGCGATCTGCTTGAGGCGGATCGCCGTGGCCAGGCCGCCCGGGCCGCCACCGACCACGACCACGTCGTACTCCATGGCTTCGCGGGGTCCGTAGGTGCTCAGGATTTCTTCGGATGTCATGTGAAATGGTCTCGTTCGGGCGGGGGCGAAATGTCCCCGCAGGATGTTCATGGCGGCAGCCCGTGGGGGGGATGCCGATGTCGTGGTCATCGCGGATTTTAATGGGCCATGACGCACAATGATGTTGGGTGGCCGGCCGCAGCGCTGTGTTACACCGGGCCACCCCCCATTCCACATCCACAAGAGGAGGCTTTTCCATGGCATACAGCATCGACCTGTCGGGGCGCGTGGCGCTGATCACCGGCGCTTCGGGCGGCTTGGGCGAACAGTTCGCCAAGACGCTTGCGAACGCGGGAGCGGCCGTCGTATTGGCCAGCCGCCGCACCGACCGCCTCATGGCCCTGCGCGCGCGCATCGAGGCCGAAGGTGGGGATGCGCACGTGGTGGCCATGGACGTGACCGACCGGGCTTCGATCAAGGCGGCCGTGGCCCATGCGGAAACCGAAGTGGGGGCGATCGACATTCTCGTCAACAACTCGGGCGTGAGCACCACGCAGCGCCTGCAGGACGTGAGCGAGGAAGACTACGACTTCATCTTCGACACCAACACCAAGGGCGCCTTCTTCGTGGCACAGGAAGTGGGGCGGCGCATGCTGGCGCGCGCCAACGGCGCGGCACCGGGCACCTATGTGGGCGGGCGCATCGTCAACATCGCCTCCATGGCCGGGCTCAAGGTGTTGCCGCAGATCGGGGTGTATGCCATGAGCAAGGCCGCCGTGGTGCAGATGACCAAGGCCATGGCGCAGGAGTGGGGGCGCTTCGGCATCAACGTCAACGCGATCTGCCCGGGCTATATCGACACCGAGTTGAACCACCACCACTGGAAGACGGAGCAGGGCCAGAAGCTCATCCACATGACGCCGCGCAAGCGCCTGGGCTCGCCCAAGGATCTGGATGCGCTGCTGGTGATGCTGTGTTCCACCGAAAGCCATTTCATCAACGGCGCGGTGATCGCGGCCGACGACGGCTTTGGCGCCTAGATCCAGAGAGCTGGGCGGCTTCCTTACCGGCCTGCCGCGGGGGTGTCGCTCGGCGCGTCCGACGGCTGGATGCCAATCTCCTTGAACGTGCGCGCGGCCTGCTCCTGGGCCTGCGTCAGGTGGCTGGCGTACTGCGCCGGCGTGCCGGGCAGCGGTTCCATGTAGTTCTGCGCCGCGAACGCCTTGAACGCTGGGCTGGTCACGGCCTTGTTCAACTCGGCGTTGAGGCGCGAGACTACCGCGGCCGGCGTGTTCGCCGGTGCATACAAGCCCCAGAACGTGCCCATTCCGGGGTCGCTGTTGAATTCACCCAGGCTCGGTACCTGCGGGAACGCGGGCGCGCGCTGCGTGCCCGTGACGGCCACCATCTTCAGCTTGCCCGCTTCCACCGCCGGCTTGGCCAGGGCCAGGCTGCTGAAGGCCAGGTTCACTTCACCGCTGTTCACCGCCAGGAACGAGGGGGCCGAGCCCTTGTAGGGCACGGGGGTCATCTGCACGCCATTCTGGCGGGCGATCCACGCGTAGTAGATGGCCGGGACGCTGCCCGGACCCCAGGTCGCGAAACTGACCGCCTCGGGTTTGGCCTTGGCGTGCGCCATCAGGCCGCGGAAGGTCTCTGCCGGCACCGAGGGGTGGGCCACGATCACGTCGTTGGGCGTGCGCACCACGCCACCGATGGCCATGAAGCCGGTCTTCGCGTCGTACGGCAGCTTCGTGAACAGCAGCGGGTTGAACACCAGCGACTGGTTGTCCGTGAGGCACAGCGTGTAGCCATCGGCCGGTGCCTTGGCGCAGGCCGACATGCCGATCAAGGTGCCGGCGCCAGGCCGGTTGTCGATCACCAGCGACTGGCCGAGCCCTTCGCCCATCAGCTTGCCCACCGTGCGGGCCACCAGATCGGTGAGGCCGCCGGGCGAGGTCGAGACGATCACGCGGATGGGCTTGCTCGGGAAGTTGTCGGCCTGGGCCGCGCCCCCGGCCAAGGCCAGTGCGGACGCGGTCATCAGGGGAAGGGTCTTGGTCAGGTCAGCGCGCATCGTGGGGCTCCGGAAGGGGTGGGGGAAAAAAGGGGCGGCGCGACGTCAGGAAAAGACCCGAGGGTCCCCCTGGGTCCGGGCGCGGTGCGCCAGCTTGCGGCAGAAGTAGGTCCAGCAATGGTCGATGTGGACGGGGCTCATGATCTGCCCATGCCTCTGACCGCGCGCAGGCTGCGCCGGAAACGTGGGCGCGCGATCGGCCGTGGCCGCCGCACCCAGCACATGCAGGCGCGCCGCGCGCTCCAGAAACACGCCCACGCACACGGCATGTTCGATGCTGGTGCCGCAGAAGGTCACGCCGTGGTTGGCCATGAGCACGGCGAAATGCGGGCCGAGGGCATCGGCCAGCGCCGCGCCTTGGTCGGCTGTCTTCAGCAGGGCGCTGTCGCCCTCGAACCGGGGTACGTGCGCGAAGTAGTCGGCGTCCAGCGTGTAAGGCAATGGCGCACCGCGAAAGGCCGACAGCACGCTGGCGTGCGGCGGATGCGTGTGGGCCACCACCTGCACGTCCGGCCGCGCCAGCAGGATCTTGGAGTGGATCGGCCATTCCGAATGGCGCCCACCTTCGCCCGCACGCTGCCGGCCTTCGTGGTCGACCAGCACGAAGTCGCGGGCGTCCTGTATTTCACCCAGGCCGAACGCGTTGCGCTTGAGCCAGAAGCCGCGGTGGGCGGGGTCGCGCAGCGAGAGATGGCCCAGCGTCATGTCGCCATGGCCTTCCATCTCCAGGATGCGGCAACCTTGTGCCAGCTTGTCCAGTTGCGACTGCAGTTCGGGGTCCATAAGTTCATCGGGATGCATGCGAACGACTGTAGCGATCGCGTGGCGATATGCCCATTTCAATCGGGCCCCGATGGCATCGAAAAATTGAATCGCTTCGGGCTACGATGGGCCCATGATCGACAAATTGTCGCCGCGCAACCTGCGGGTTCTGATCGCGGTCTACGAGGCATCCACTGTCGCCGGGGCGGCCCAGGTGCTGCTGCGTGCGCCGTCGGCGGTGTCTCGGAGCGTGCAGGAACTTGAATGGGCCTTGGGCACGCCCTTGTTCGAGCGGATGACCGCCGGCATGCTGCCCACCCCGGCCGCCGAAGTGGCCTATCGGCGGGCCAAACGCATGGAAGGCGAGTTCCTCGCGGCCCACCGGGACCTTGTCGATCTCGGCGTGGTACGGCATGCACCCCTGTTCGCCATGATGATGAGCGCGCGCCAGATCGAGATGCTGCTCAAACTCGCGGAGCTCGGGCGCATGCCCTTGGTGGCCGAGGCCTTGGGTATGTCGCAGCCCGCCATCAGCAGTGCGCTGCGCGAGCTGGAGCAGTCGTTGCAAGTGCCCTTGTTCGAACGGGGCCTGCGGCGCATGGTGCCCACGCCGGCGGGGGCGTTGCTGGTGTTTCGCTTGCGCCGCGTGCGCAGCGAAATCGAGCACCTGCGGGCCGACGTCGGCAGCGCGCTCGGTTCGGTCCGTGGCCGCGTCACCCTCTCCATGCTGCCCTCGTCGCGCACCGCACTGATGCCACAGGCGATCGCCCACTTCGTCGAGCGCCATCCCGACGTGCAGGTCACGGTGGTCGATGCGCCTTTCGACGTGCTGTTCGCGGGTCTGCAGTCGGGCGAGATCGATGTCATCTACACCGGCATCGGACCCGAATACCAACGGCGCGAGCTGCGGGTCGAACCCGTGTCGAGGGATGGACTGGTGCTGGTGGCCCGCGCGGGGCATCCCTTGGCGCGCCGCGCGAAGCTGACCGCGAGCGATCTGGCCCGGTACCCATGGGTGCTGCGCGATCCCAGCGCGCCTTCGCGCCAGTTGCTGGACCAGGTGTTCGCGCGCATCGGGCTCGCATCGCCGCGCGTGGCCGTGCAGGCCGGCGACCTCGGCTTGCTGCGTGGCTTGCTGATGCAAAGTGACTTGCTGAGCGCCGTGTCGCCGGAGCACCTCTTGCACGAACTGCAGGCCGGAACCCTGGTGGTGCTCGACATGGACCTGCCCGGCAGCGAGCGCGAGGTGGGATTCGTGCTGCGCAAGGATGCGCAGCCCTCCACACCCTGCCGCCTGCTGATGGACGACATTCACGCGCTGGCCATCACGCTGAGCCAGCATGCCATTCCTCGATCGCACTATGAAAAAGAATAATTCGGCGTTATGAGGCATCTCCCGCAAACTGCCGCGGTCGAAGGTTCGGCGTGCAAGACCAACACCTACATCGAGGCAATCATGAGAAGTCACTTCGCGACGTTTGCGCTTCGCTGCGCCCTGGCGGCGGGTTTGTTCGGATTTTCGGTCGGCGCCTTCGCGCAGCAGACCCTCAAGATCGGTTGGCTGTCTTCTCTTACCGGAGCGTTGTCGGCCGCGGCGTTGGCCGAGAACGAAGGCGTGAAGCAGGCCGTCGAAGAAATCAACAAGAGTGGCGGCGTGCTGGGACGCCAGATCGAGCTGATCACGCGCGATACGGCGGGCGATCCCACCAAGGCCGTCAACTTCGCGCAGCAACTGGCGTACAGCGAGAAGGTGCATGCGGTCATCGGCCCGGTGAACTCGGGCGAGGGTCTGGCCACCACGCCCATCCTGGCGCGCGCAGGCGTGCCCAGCATCGTGATCAGCGTGGTCGATGAACTGGCCGATCCGAAGAAGTACCCGCTCGCGTTCCGCGTGGTCAGCACCAGCCAGCAGTGGCTCACCACCGCCAACGATTACGCGGTGAAGACGCTGAAGAAGAACAAGATCGCCATCATCGCGGACACCTCGGGCTTCGGCACGCACAGCAGCAAGCAAGCGGCCGACATCCTGAAGAAGTCCGGCGGCGAAGCGGTGTACACCGCGCTGGTCGACCCCAACAAGACCGACGTCACCGACGAGATGAACAAGGCCAAGGCGGCCGGTGCCGAGATCGTGATGACCTGGACCTCGTCCACCGGCCTGCTGGCACGCCTGCTCAACGCGCGCGGCGACATGGGCTGGAACGTGCCCATCATCGGCCACCCCTCGCTCATGGCCACGCAGATCCGCAAGCTGCTCAACAAGCCGGCGTACTGGGCCAACACCTTCGCACCCGGCTACGCCAGTACCACCTACGGGCCCGATGGCAAAGTGCCCGAGCGCACCAAGGCCTTGATCGACCGCATGCGGCCCAAGTTCGGCGGCGGTGAGATCGACCTGACCTTCTGGTGGGTGACCATGGGCTACGACACCGTGAAGGTGATCGAACACGCCGTGAAAACCGCCGGCTCGTTCGAGCCCGCGGCGATCCAGAAGGCACTGGAGAACACGCGCAACCTGCAAGGCGTGTACGCCAACTACACCTGGGGGCCGAACGAACGCAACGGTTTTCCCGACAGCAACATGGTGATGAACGCGGCCAATACCTTCAAGGACGGTAGCTTCCAGATGGCCCCGCGCTGAAGCGCCCCGATCGAACGAAAGGGACACCAGCGTGCTCACGGTTTTTGTCACCGGGCTCGCGGTGGGCATGCTGTATGCAGCCATCGCCTTGGCCTACAACGTGATGTTCTCGACATCCAAAGTGCTGTCTCTGACCACCGGCCACCTGGCCATGTTGGGTGGGGTTTTCGGGGCCTGGTTCATCCAGGCGTGGCAGATGCCGTGGTGGCTGGCCATGCTCGGCTCGGTGGCCGTCGGCGCCCTGTTCGGGCTCGTCACCGAACTGCTGGCGATCCGCCGCGTGCTCAACAAGAGCGACGAACACCTGTGGCTGCTGAGCACGCTGGCCGTGGCCACCATGGTGCAGCAGGGCGTGGCCCTGTGGTGGGGCACGGAGCCCAAGCCTTTTCCGCGCCTCTTCGCGCAGGACTTCGGCGTGGGCGTGCTCGACCAGAAGTTCTGGCTGCCCATCGGCGCGACCATCGTCATGGCCATCGGCCTGAGCCTGTTCTACCGCCGGACCATGTACGGCAAGCTGTTCGTGGCCATGTCCGAAGACGCGTTCGCGGCGCGGGCCCGGGGCATCTCCACCGACCGCATCCGCATGCTGTCGTACGTGCTCTCGGGCGCGCTCGGCGGCCTGGCGGGCTTCGCGGCCGGTCAGCTCACATTCGCGTTCTTCGCGCTGGGCCACCTGCTCACGCTCAACGGCTTCATCGCCCTGGCGGTGGGCGGACTGGGCAGCAATCTGGGCGCATTGCTCGGCGGGGCCATCCTGGGCTTGCTCAACGCCTTCGCGAGCTACTGGTTTGGCGGCGAATACCAGCAGACCATCGCGGTGGGCATCTTGTTGCTGGTGTTGCTCGTGAAGCCCGAAGGCATGTTCGGTTCGCGCAACGTGAGGCCGGTGTGATGAACGCCCCCACGTCTGGACTCAAGCCCTATGCGCTTGCCGTCGGCGCGCTGCTGGTGGTGGCCTTGCCGTGGCTGGCGGGCGACCAGTACCAGCTGCACCTGGCGGCCTTGATCGCGGTGTACTGGATTCTGGTGGCTGGCCTCAACCTGGTCATCGGCTACACGGGGCAAATTTCCATCGGCCACGTCGGTCTTCTGGCCATCGGCGCCTATAGCTTCACCATCCTCACCGGCAAGCTCGAGTGGCACCCGGGCCTGGCGGTGCTCGTCGCGGGCGCCGTGTGCGGCCTGTGCGGCCTGGCCCTGGGCCTGCCGTCGCTGCGCCTGCCGGGCTTCTACTTCGCCATGGCCACCATGGCCTTCGCGCTCATCGTCAACGAACTGGTGCTCGCCAACGACGGCTGGACCGGCGGCGGCATCGGCATGCCGGTGGACATCTTTCCCGCGCCGTTCGACACGCCGGTGGGCTACTACTACCTGGTGGTGATGGTGGCCCTCGCGGTGACGCTGCTCACCTGGAATGTGGTGCGGCACATGTGGGGTCTGGGACTCGTGTCCATCCGCGACACCGAGGTCACGGCCCAAGCCGTGGGCGTGCCGATCTTTCGCGTCAAGCTGACGATCTTCGTGTTCAGCGGCATCGCAGCGGGCGTCTCGGGCGCGCTGTTCGCCAGCCTGCAGAGCTACATCACACCCGACACCTTCGTCTTCGAGTTGAGCCTGTTCTTCTTCGTCAGCATCATCATCGGCGGGCGGGGCAGCATCGTCGGCCCTTTGCTCGGCACCGCCGTGCTCACCGCCTTGCCCGAGCTGGTGGCGCCGCTGGCCAAGCTGGGCAACTTCTTCTATGGCCTGTTGTTGCTCGTCGTGGTGCTGGTGGTGCCCGAAGGCATCGGCCGCGTGTTCGAGGTGCTGCAAGAGCGCTGGAAGCCGCGCAAGGTGGCGAACGAAACCGTACAGCCCGATCTGGTGCGGCTGCAACGCGCACTGGCCGAGCCCGGCGCCAGCGGGGCCGCGCCGCCCGCCACCGCGCTCAGAAAACCGGCCTTGGGAGAGCAGGCATGAGCGAGACGAACGGATCTCTCGTGGCCGATGGACTCACCAAGGACTTTGGTGGCTTGAAGGCCGTGGACGCCGTTTCGCTCACCTTGCGCCGCGGCGAGGTGCATGGCCTCATCGGCCCCAACGGCAGTGGCAAGACCACCATGCTCAACATGCTCTCGGGCTACTACGAGCCCACGCACGGCTCCATTGCGCACGAGGGTGAGGAGCTGTCCCAGGCGTCGGTGCAACACCGCGCGCGTATCGGCGTGGCGCGCACCTTCCAGAAACCCAGGCTGATGCCCACGCTCACCGTGCTCGACAACGCCATGCTCGGTGCCTGGACGCACGCGGGCTCGGGCTTCCTGGCCACGGCGTTCGGCCTGCCTGGCGTGCGGCGCGAAGCCCGGGCGCTGCGAGACCGCGCGCTGGAACTGTTGCACGGGGTGGGCCTGGGCCACGCGGCGCATCGGCGCGCCAATCTGCTGGGGCACGCGGAGCAGCGCTTCCTGGAGATCGCGCGAGGCCTCATGCTGCGGCCCCGTTTCATCCTGCTCGACGAACCCGCCGGCGGCCTCACTTCGCACGAGATCCACCACCTCGGCGCCTTGCTCCACACCATCCGCAACGCGGGCATCGGTGTGCTGCTGGTCGAGCACCACACCGACTTTGTCTTCCGCATCTGCGACCGCGTGACCACGCTCAACGTGGGCAAGATGATCCGGCACGGCACACCCGATGACGTGCGCAACGACCCGGAAGTCATCCGCGTCTACCTGGGGGCATGAACATGGAGAACACACGTCCTGGCGAGGTGCTTCTGGACGTGCGCGACGTGCACGTGGCCTACGGCAAGGCCGAAGTCGTGCACGGTGTTTCCATGGACGTGCGCGCCGGCGAATTCGTGGTGATGCTGGGCCGCAATGGCGCGGGCAAGAGCACGCTGCTGCACGCCATCTCGGGCCTGGTGCCGATGCGCTCGGGCACCGTGCGTTTCCAAGGCGTCGACATCAGCCGCGCCACGCCGCGCGACATCGTCAAGGCTGGCATCGTGCAGGTGCTCGAAGGCCACCGCGTGTTCCACACGCTGTCGGTCGAAGACAACCTGCTGCTGGGCACCTACGCCGCCAACCCGCGTGGCGATCGCCGCAAGCTCGACCGCATCTACGCGCTGTTTCCCGAATTGGCAGAGCGCCGACACCAGATGGCCTCGCGCCTCTCGGGCGGGCAGCAGCAGATTCTGGCGGTGGGGCAGGGCGTGATCGGCGACCCCAAGCTGCTCATCCTCGACGAGCCTTCGGGTGGCCTCGCGCCGCTGGTGATCGACCGCATTCTTGAAGTGGCGGCCGACCTGTGCAAGAGCGGCCTGGCCATTCTGCTGGTGGAGCAACTGGTGGAGAAAGCCCTGCGGCACGCCACCTATGCCTATCTGTTCGAGACCGGGCGCATCGCCGCGGGCGCCTACCCGCGCGAGCTGCACGAAGGCGATCTGCTGCAGCGCGTGTACCTCGGCGGCGGGCACTGAGAAGATGTGACGGCGCACGATGGCAAAGACCGCGCAGGGCCAGGGCGGCGGTGGCCCCGAGGGAGCGTTCCCCGCCTACCGGGGCACGCTGCACCGCACCACGCGCGAACTGCTCGCCTGGCACGAAGGCGCACCGCACGAAGAGGCGCTCGAACCCGAGCTGCCCATCGTCGATGCGCACCACCACCTCTACGGCAACGAGGCCGACGCACACCACTACCGCTTGGAAGACCTGGAACGGGATCTTTCGGGCGCGCACCGCGTGCTGGCCACGGTGTACGTGGAAGCCTACGAACCCGGCTGGCGCACCGGAGGGCCGCAGGCGTTGCGGCCGGTGGGCGAAGTCGAGCGCATCGTGGCCCTCACGCGCACGCCCACGCGCTCAGGATGCCAGGTGGCCGCTGGCATCGTCGCGCATGCCGATCTGACGCTTGGCGCTGCGGTGGCCGAGGTGCTGGCCGCGCACGCTGCGGTCGCAGAAGGGCGCTTGCGCGGCATTCGCCACGTGACACCGTACGAGGCTGGCGTGGTGGGCCGCCACATCAAGGGATCGCCGCGCGCGCATGTGTTGATGGAGCCGGCCTTTCGCCAGGGCGCCGCGCAACTCGCGCGCTGGGGCCTGAGCTTCGATGCCTGGGTGTACCACCCGCAACTGCACGAGCTGTGCGACTTCGCGGCCGCGTTGCCCGACACGCCCATCGTCGTCAACCACGTAGGCGGGCTGATCGGCGTGGCCGAAGACGGCTACCGCGCCCACCGGGCTGCGCACCTTGCGCAGTGGCGCAGCGGCTTGCGTCGACTGGCGCAGCTGCCCAATGTGTCGATCAAGATCGGTGGGCTGGGCATGCCGGTGTTCGGCTTCGGTTTCGAGCATGCCGACCGGCCCCCGGCTTCGGAGGAATTGGCCGTAGCCTGGTGGCCACTGATCGAGACCTGCATCGAAGCGTTTGGCACCCGGCGTTGCATGTTCGAAGCCAACTTCCCCGTCGACAAACAGTCGTGCGGGTACACCGCGCTGTGGAACGCCTTCAAGCGGGTCACGGCTTCGCTCTCCGCCAGCGAACGCGACGATCTCTTCCGCGGAACGGCCAGTCGCGTCTATCGCTTGGAACGGTTTGCAAGCGGGCGCTGAGCGCGAGTTGCTAACACGCCCCGCCGCCATCCGGTCGGGCTTGCGCTTCCGTCTGCAAGGCGGCTGTGATGTGCGCGAGTGCGCCGATGCGCCGCTGCATGTCCGTGTTGAGCGTGTGCAACAGCGCGCCCAACTGTGCGCGCCGGTCGCAGGCGCTGCCGGCGGAGACGGTGAGATTGCTCGTTGCCATGCTGTGCGGCTCCCTGAAAGACTTCCCGTTGGTAAAAACCGCCGCCCCTTTTTGATGAGGGGCGGCGGCCCGAACGAGTTGGAGTACCGGGAAGCCTCTGCAGGAACCGGCGAGCCGTCAGGCTCCGCGCCCGGGCCGCCAAAAGGGGCTCAAGCGAAGAAGCCGCAGTCTCTGCGGTTCATGAGTTCTGCGGCTTTCGCTACAGACGCTTCGGCGGGACTCCAATCCCGATCAAGCTTTGTTTGCTTGACGGGGGCAGTATAGCCACGCAGGGCAGGGCCATGGCACGTTAGACGCATGCGTGTGGTTGTTGCCATGACCGTGAGGTTCGAGCGTGGCACTCCATGTTTAATCATCTCCATCGACCACGGAGACTTCGACATGACGCCCCATACCCCCAAGCCACTTCGGTTCTCGATGATCCGCGGGTTTCATCTGGCCGACTTCATCACACTGGGCAATGCCGCATGCGGCGTCTTGTCGGTTTTCCTGGCGATGATGTATATGGCCAGCGGCTCGCTCACGCACTTTCTGCTGTCTGCGGCAATGACGCCGCTGGCCTTCGTCTTTGACGTCTTCGACGGCAAAGTGGCGCGCTGGCGTCACCAGCACTCGCCGCTTGGACGCGAACTTGATTCACTGGCCGACGTCATCTCCTTTGGCGTCGGCCCGGCCGCGCTGGGCTTTGCTGCGGGGCTGCAGGGAGCCTGGGACATGCTCATCCTGTGTTACTTCGTCTGCTGCGGCGTCAGCCGGTTGGCGCGCTTCAACGTCACGTCCGAACAACTGACAACCGACTCGGGCAAGGTGGCTTACTTTGAAGGCACGCCGATCCCCACCAGCGTGCTCCTCACTGCGGTGCTGTCATGGGCCGCCTGGCAGGGAGCACTGGGCGCGCAGCTATGGGGCGGAGTCTGGCAACTCGGGCCTTGGCAATTGCATCCCATAAGCCTGCTGTTTGCGTTGTCAGGCACTGCCATGATCAGCAAGACCTTGCGCATTCCCAAGTTCTGATGGGGTGCAGCTGTAAGCGACCGGTGTTGTAGGCGTTCCTGGTGAAGCGGGTGGAATGCCGGCTGGTCTCGTGACACAAGGGAACACGGTGACGGTCATTTCACCGGTACAGTAAGCAGCGCCTGCGGGCCCGATCCCGACGAGATCCAGACAACTCGAAAACGCATCTACCGAGACCGTTTTCGTCGCGATGCAGTGGCCCCGCGCTCATCCTCCCCAGATCCACTCGCCATACGGTCTCAACCCCAAACCCTCCATGCACGAAATCATCTGCCCCCATTGCAAAAAGGCGTTCAAGATCGATGAAGCGGGCTACGCCGATATTCAGAAGCAGGTTCGTGACAGCGAGTTCGACAAGCAGCGCGAAGAGCTGGAGAAGCAGTTGCACGAGCGGCTGCATCTGGCTGAGCAGGAAAAGCGCAATGCCGTTGCGCTGGAAAAAGCCAGGATGGCCAGCGAACTGACGAGCAGTGCCGCCAACAAGAATGCTGAAATCCAAGAGCTCAAAAACCAACTGGAGGCGGCTTCGCTGGCCCGCCAGCTGGCCGTGACCCAAGCCCTGAGCGGGATCGAAAAAGAGCGTGACGCGCTGCTCAACCAACTGGCTCAAGCACAGAGCGCGCAGCATGGCGCCGAACAACTGGCTGCCGCGCGGCTGCAAGCCGAGCTGGACAAAACCGCTGCGGCCAAGGATGCGGAAATCCAGAGACTCAAAGCCCTGCTGGACGGTGAAACTGTGGCGCGTCAGCTGGCCGTGAACAACGCCATCAGCGATGCGCACCGGCAGCGCGACGAGTTGGCGCAGCAGCTGCGCCAGACCCAGTTGGAGCAAAAAGCCCAGGCCGAACTGGCGCAGGCGCGGCTGGAAAGCGAGCTGCAAAAAGCCACCACCAGCAAAGAGCTCGCATTGCAAACGCTGAAATCTCAACTGGATGCGACGTCGGTCAGTCACCAATTGGCGATCGCCGAGGCCGTGGGCAAGGTGCAGCAAGAGCGCGACGCGTTCAAGAACGACGTGGACCGCGCCGCGCTGGAAAAGCAATTGGCCGAACAATCGCTCAAGGACAAGTACGAAACCCAGCTCAAGGACCGTGACGAAGCGATCGAGCGCTTGCGCGACATGAAGGCCAAGCTGTCGACCAAGATGGTGGGCGAGACGCTGGAGCAACATTGCGAAATCGAGTTCAACCGCATTCGCGCCAGTGCCTTTCCGCGAGCCTATTTCGAGAAGGACAACAACGCCAGCAGCGGCAGCAAGGGCGACTTCATCTTTCGTGACAGCGACGACGCGCAAACCGAGATCGTCTCGATCATGTTCGAGATGAAGAACGGGAACGACCAGACGGCCACCAGGAAGAAGAACGAAGACTTCTTGAAGGAGCTCGACAAGGACCGTACGGAGAAGGGCTGTGAATACGCGGTGCTGGTCTCGCTGCTCGAGCCCGACAGCGAGCTCTACAACAGCGGCATCGTCGATGTCTCGCACCGCTACCCCAAGATGTACGTCGTGCGGCCGCAGTTTTTCATTCCCATGATCACGTTGCTGCGCAATGCGGCGCTGAACTCGCTGCACTACAAGTCCGAGTTGGCCCTGGTGAAAGCGCAGAACGTGGACATCACGCGCTTCGAGGACCAACTCGACGACTTCAAGACCGCGTTTGGCCGTAACTGGCGTCTTGCCTCCGAAGGCTTTGAGGAAGCCGTCAAGCGCATCGACGAAGCCATCAAGGACCTGGAAAAGACCAAAGACGCGCTCTACAAGTCGGCCAACAACCTGCGCCTGGCCAACGACAAGGCCGAAGATCTCACCGTCAAGAAGCTCATCCGTGGCAACCCCACCATGGCCGCCAAGTTTGCGGAACTGAAGAACGAGGGCACCGCCTAAATACAGTGATCAACACCGCGCCGCACCGGAGCATTCTTCATCGGTTGCGCGTCGCGCCGGCCTTGCCCTGCCTGCTGCTCCGCGTCATGCGCCGCACGTTGAGCTTCGTGGACGACGTCAGGTACTCGCGCAGGAAGTCGATGAATTCGCGCGCAACGGCGTTGCGCATGGGGCCTTGCCGGTAGACCAGCACCACGCGGCGTTCGATGCGCGGCTCCTGCAATTCGAGCACGGCCAGCGCCGGGTCGTGCAAGGCGGTGGTGTAGAGGTGAGGCATGAGGCCCAGCGCCAGGCCGCCGCGCACCAGGGCGTACAAGGTCTCCGAGTACTGCACGCGGTACGCGGCTTGCGCGCTCAGGCCGAACTGCGCACGCGCGGGCTCGCCAAGCGCCGGCATGCTGCCGCTCTCGAACAGGACCAGCCGTTCGTGGCCAATCGATTTCCAACTGGCCTTGCCGGCGCGGGCCAGCGCGTGGTCCGCCGGTACGACGAGCACCAAGGGGTCGTGGAAGAGGTCGATGCAGGTCAGCCCGTCGGGTGGTTGTGTGATGGCGGCCAGTGCCAGGTCCAGCCGGCCTTCGCGCACCTCCTGCAGCAGCACGGTGGAGGGCGCATCGCGCCAGGTGAACTCGACCTGTGGCGCACCAGCCGGCTGGAAAGCCGCTGCCGCCATGGCCACGCGCGTGCTGGCCGAGGGGATGACGCCCACACGCACCAGCGAGCGGCCACGCTGCACCACCTGCTGGATGTCCTGCAGGGCCAGGTCCACGGTGTTGACGAGGAAGTCGGTGCGCGCCAGCACTTCGGTGCCCAGCGGCGTGATCTCCAGGCGGTGGGTGTTGCGCGTGAGCAGTTGGGCGCCGAGCAGCTTTTCCATCTGCTTGATGGCGTTGCTCAAGGCCGGCTGCGTGATCGACAGGCGCTGTGCGGCGCGGCCGAAGTGGCCTTCTTGCACGAGCACGGAGAAGAACTGCAGATGGCGCAGTGTGAGCGCCCGGATGGCGGGGTCTTCCATGGCCGATGGCAATAACTTGGATGAATGAAATTATAGAAATATAAAACTTCTCTTATCAAATGGTGCTGCCTAGACTGATCGCCATGACATCTTCCGAACATCCTGGCGCCCCGACTTTGCTGTCCTTTCTGCGGGCGATGCCGAAGATGGAGTTGCACTGCCATCTCTTTGGCACCGTGCGGCGCGAGACGTTTGCGGCGTTGAACCGCGAGGCCGGCCTGCCTTTGAGCGAAGAGGAGGTGATCGGCTTCTACACCCGTGGCGAGAAGCCCGTGGGCGTGCTGCGGGTGTTGCGGGCGCTGGACGCCCAACTGGTGCGCTCGGCGCACGATCTGTACCGGCTCACCACCGAATACCTGGAAGACGCGGCGGCTCACAACGTGCGCTACAGCGAGTTCTTCTGGAACCCGACCGGGACCGTGCAGGTGTCTGGCATTCCCTATGCGGCCGCGCAGGACGCGATCGTGCAGGCGATTCGCGATGCCGAACGCCCTTGCGGCATCGTGGGCCGCCTGATCGCGGCGGTGGACCGCGAGGCGAGTCCGCAGGCCGCCACCGAGATGGTGCAATGGGTGTGCGAGAACCGCTGCGACGAGGTGATCGGCATCGGCATCGACTACCGTGAGAACGACCGCCCGCCCGAGCTGTTCGCGCGGGCCTACCAGGACGCGCGCCGCGCGGGCCTGAAGACCACCGCTCACGCGGGCGAGTTCGGCATGCCCTGGACCCATGTGCGCACCGCTTTGGACTTGCTGCAAGTCGACCGCATCGACCATGGCTACACGGTGGTGGACAACCCGGCCTTCGCGCAGGAATGCGCCGAGCGCGGGGTGCTGTTCACCGTGGTGCCCACGAACTCCTATTACCTGCGCACCTTGCCGCCTGAACGCTGGGCGCTGGACCACCCGATCCGGCGCATGCCGGGCCAGGGTTTGCGCATCCATCCCAACACCGACGATCCCACGCTGCACCACGTCACGCCGACCGGTGCCTGGCACATGATGGTGCGCGACTTCGGCTACGGCCTGGACGACCTGCGCAGCTTCATGCACAACGGCCTGGACGGCGCCTGGATCGACGACACGCAGCGCCGCCGCTGGCATGCCGAGTGGAGCACGGCGTTCAATGTGCTGCGCGGCGCCATGTCCAAGCCGTCCGCGTTCTCCTCCCCTTTGCAACCGTCCTGAAAGTCTGCCATGGCCATCCCACGCTCACGCCTTGCTCTTGTTGTCGCCCCCTTGCTGCTGGCCTGCGCCGCCCATGCGCAGGGCCCTGCCTGGCCCAGCGCCAAACCGGTGACGCTGATCGTGCCGTTCACCGCCGGTGGCAGCGTCGACTTCATCGCCCGCCTGGTTGGTGGCAAATTGAGCGCGCGCATCGGCCAGACGGTGGTGATCGAGAACGTGGCCGGCGCGGGCGGTGCCGTGGGATTGCAGAAAGCGGTGAACGCGGCGCCCGATGGCTACACGCTGGTGGCCGGACCGGACAGCGCCATCGCCATCGGCAAGCTCGTGAGCCCGGCCGCCTACCGCTTCGACCCGCTGAAGGATCTGGTGCCGGTGGGCATGCTCAACACCGCACCGATGGTGTTGGTCTCGCGCACCGACTTGCCGGTGAAGACGTATGCCGACTTCGTGAAACTGGCCAAGGCCCATCCGGGCCAGCAGACCTACGCCACGTCGGGCGTGGGCACGGTGCTGCACCTGGCGATGGAACAGCTCAAGCAACGCTCGGGCATCTTCGTGACGCACGTGCCGTACCGCGGTGGCGCGCAGATCGCCAACGACGTGATGGGCAAGCAGGTGGACCTGGCCATGCTGGTGAGTGCCAGCGCCGTTCCCCATGTGCGCAGCGGCACGCTCAAGGCACTCGGTGTGACGGGCAAGCAGCGCCTGGCCTCGTTGCCCGACGTGCCGACGTTTGACGAGATGCCTGGCCTCAAAGGCTACGACGTGCTCAGCTGGACGGGCATCTTCGCACCCAAGGGCACGCCCAGCGCCATCGTGGACAAGCTGAACGCGGCGCTCAACGACGCCTTGAACGACAGCGAAGTGAAAGCGCGGCTGGCCGAGCAGGGCGCGTCGCCGGGCAGCGGCTCGGCCGATGCCCTGGGCCGCTTTGCCCAGGCCGAATTCGCGCGCAACCAGAAGCTCGTGCCCACCTTGAGCCTCAAGGACTGAGCGCCCGCGGCCAGCCGATCGATCGCGCGGTTGCCGTGGGCGATCCTCAATTCACCGGCGTCAGCAAAGGCTCGCCCGCGAAGTGCCGGGTGGCGTTGTCGATGAAGCGCACGACCGAGGCGTGGATGGCCTGCGGCGAGATGCCGGCGATGTGCGGCGTGAGGATGGCGTTGTCGAATTCCAGCAGCGCGGCCGGTGGCAGCGGTTCGCCTTCGTACACGTCCAGCGCCGCCGCGAAGATGCGCTGGTCGCGCAAGGCGTCGGCCAGGGCCGCCGTGTCCACCAGCGAGCCGCGCGCCACGTTCACCAGCACGCCGCTGGGCCCGAGTGCGTCGAGCACTTGCGCATTGACGATGTGGTGGGTGTCCGGGCCGGCCGGCGCGCTGATGAGCAAGTAGTCGCACCAGGTAGCCAGCGCATGGAGGTCGTCGAACCAGCGAAAGCCGCTGTCGTCGCGCCGCGTGCGGCTGCAGTAGCCGATCTCCATGTCGAAGCCGGCCGCGCGCCGCGCCATCTGCCGGCCGATCGCGCCCAGGCCGAAGATGCCGAGCTTGCGGCCCGAGACGTGCGGCGGGCGCGGGATGTCGTCGCGCCACAGGCCCTTGCGCACGCCGTTGTGCAGAAACGGAATTCGGCGAATGGCCGCGAGCAGGATGGCCATGGCGTGGTCGGCCACGGCCGCGTCGTTGGTGCCGGCGGCGTTGCACACGCGGATACCGCGCGCGGTCGCCACTTCCACGGGAATGTGCTCGTAACCCACGCCCAGGCTGCACACGATCTCCAGCGCGCTCAGGCCGGCGAACTCGTCGGCGGTGAGCCCGGTGGCACCATTGGTGAGGACGACGCGGAAGTCGCTGCCCTGCGCGGCGATGAGCGCCGCCGCCTCCGAGCGGTCCACGCGGGGCTTTTCGATGGGCGCGTAGACCATGTCGAACGATTGCGTCACCAGGGCGCGGTGTTCTTCGGACAGGTAGACCAGGACGAGCAGCTTGGGTTTCATGGCGATGAAGCTTAGGCCCTAACGCTGACCGTCACCCACCGAGATCTGGTCGACCCGCAAGCCGCCCAGCCGTTCGTGCACCCGGCCGCCGGTGGACATGACCAGCGCATACAGGCATTCGTTGGGGCGCGGGCCGTCGATCACGCCCACGTCCATGGTGCTGAAATGGCTGCGCACGTACGCGGCTTCGATGTTGTGCATGGGGATCGGCAAACGCATGCCGGCCGCCGCAACGACCTTCGAGGTCGGCACGATGGACTTGGCTTTGGGCAGGTTCGCGCGCATCGACCAACCACCCGCTTCGTGCCAGATGGCGCCGTGTTCCAGTTCGCCGTTCACCCCCACGATGGCGCCCTTGCCGTAGGCCTGGATGCGCTCGGCTCCGCCCATCGCGTTCAGCAGTTCGGGCACCAGTTCCTTGGCCAGTACCTTCGCCGCCTCCACCAGTTCGGTGAGGTCTTCGACGTAGCGGCCCGCATACGGGTTGTTCACCACCGCCACGATGGAGCCCATGAGTATGGGATCGGCGCGGGCAGGGCCACCTTCGTGGTAGATGGTTTCGAGGGTCAGCAGTTTTTTGCGAACGTGGATCAGGGACATGGTGGAGCGCTCCGGAAAGTGGAATGGGAGGATGTCACGCGGCGTCCGGCGCGCTGCCGAACTGCACGCCCGCCCATTGCTCGAAATGGCGAATGGGGAACACGTTGTCGCGCGGCCCGTCGCCTTGCGTGATGGCAAAGGCGAGGAACTGCCGCGCGGCCGGGCTCACCAGCATGGGCACGCCGAGCTTCTCGGCCTCGTCGATGCACATCTTGATGTCTTTGTGCAGCAGCTCGGTGGTGAAGCGCACCGGGAAGCTGCGATCGAGCACGCATTGCGGGATGCGCTCCAGTGTGGCGAACGAGCGGCCGCTGGAGGCGTTGAGCACGTCGAGCATGGTCTTGGCGTCCAGGCCGGCCTTCACGCCATAGACCAGCGCCTCGCAACTGGCCACCATGCTGGTGGCGTAGAGCGTGTTGTTGATGATCTTCATGGTCTGGCCCAGCGTCGGGTCGGCACCGAGGTAGAAGATGTTCTTGCCCAGCACGCGCAGCAGGGGTTCGACTTCCTGGTACGCCGCTTCGGCGCCGGCCGGCATCACCGCCAGCGTGCCTTTTTCGGCCGCAACCGTGCCGCCGCTCACGGGCGCGCTCACGAAGGCGATGTTCCGCTCGGCCAAGGCCTTGGCGATTTCGCCCGTCACCGACGGGCCCGTGGTGGAGAGATCGAGCACCAGACGCACTCGGCTACCGTCGATCACGTTGCCAGCGCCGATGGCCACGTCCTTGACGATGGCCGGCATGGGCAGGCACAGCAGCACGGTCTCGACCTGCGAGGCGAGTTCGTGTGCGCTGCCGGCCACCTGGGCGCCCTTGTCGGCCAGGCGTTGTTGTGCGGCGGCGCTGCGGTCATGCACCACCAGTTCGTGGCCTGCCGCCAGCAGGCGGGTGCCGAAGTGCACCCCGATGTTGCCCAGTCCTATCAGTCCGATTTTCATGGTGTCGTCGTCCTTGTCAGCGCAACCCCGGGTCGGGGTTGGTGGCGTGCATCCTAGGAGCGCGGCGCTCACAACGCCAATGCCAATTCGAGCGTGGGGTATAGCTTCGGGTTAAGCGTCAAGTGCCCGTCTGCAACGGGCGCCGCGCGTCGTCGGCCACCTGCTGCTGCAGCACCTCCACGAACTTGTCGGCGTGGGTGGTGCGCTGGTCGAACACCGAGCGCACCACGCTGGGCGTGAGCACGATGTCTTCCACCAAGGGCAGCACTTGCAGATCGGGCCAGTCCATGCCGTCCACGGTGAACTCGTCCACCAGCGCCAGGCCAGCCCCCGTGCGCACCAGCGAGCAGGCCACCTCGGTCTGCTGGATGTCGATGCGAGAGACCAGTTCCACGCCGGCCTTGCGAAACGCCGCCGTGACGAGTTGGCCGAACGCGATGCCGCGGTCGTGGGCAATCAGCGGGTAGCGCGCCAGATCGGCGACGGCGACCGCCGGCCGTTGGCTCAGCTCATGCCCGCGCGGCATCACGCAGACCATGCGGCCCTCCATCAGAGCCGCGGTCTGCAGGTTGGGGTGCTGCAAGGGCATCACCGAGACCGCCAGATCGACCTTGTGCCCCAGCACCTCTGCCGCCATGTCGGCCAGCAGGGTGACGTGGTAGTTCACCCGGATCTGCGGGTAGCGCTGCACGAAGCGGGTGATGGCGCGGGCCATCAGGCCACGGCTCAGGCAGGGGCTGGAGCAGAGCATGAGCGTGCCGGTGGAGCCGTGCGCGAGGTTGCGCGCGAACTCGTCGACCCGCAGCGCCTGCTGATAGAAGCCATCCACCTCGCGAAACAGCGCCTCGCCCTCGGGCGTGGGCACCAGCTTGCCCTTGGCGCGGGTGAAGAGCGCCAGGCCCAGGGTTTGCTCGGTGTGCGCCACGATGCGGCTGACGGCGGGCTGGGAAATGAACAGCAGCTTGGACGCGCCGTTGATCGAGCCGGTGAGCATCACCGCGCGGAAGACCTCCATCTGCCGCAGGCGGAATTTCATCGCGTGGTCTCCGCCTGCTGCTCCAGCGCATCGCGCACGTAGTCCTTGGTGAGCCTGGGCGTGAACATGCGCAGGAAGTCGTAGGTGTGGTTGCGCAGGTAGCTGTTGGCGCGCAGCGAGATCGACAGCATGCTGGACTTGAAGAGGTGGCTGGCGTCGATCGCGCGCAGGCCCTGGTCTTTGCGGCGGTCGTAGGAGATGGCCGTCATGACGGCGATGCCCATGCCCAGCTCCACGTAGGTCTTGCTGACGTCGGCATCGACCGCGCCGAAGACGATGTTGGGCTCGATCCCCACTTTCTGAAACGCCTCCATCACCTTCCAGCGGCCGCTGAACGCGGGGTCGTGGGTGATGATGGGGTAGGCCGCCACGTCGTGCAGCGTGGGTTTGCGGATCTTGAGCAAGGGATGCCCGGCTTTCACGATGACGATGCGCTCCAGCTCGAAGCATTCCAGCCGCACCAGCGCCGGAAACTTGCGCATGGTCTCGGTGCCGATGGCGATATCGGTCTCGCCGGATTCCACCATTTCGCAGATCTGCGTCGGGTTGCCTTGGCGCAGGTGGAGCCGCACGTTGGGGTGGCGCTGGATGAAGCGCTCGATCACCTTGGGCAGCACGTAGCGCGCCTGCGTGTGGGTGGTGGCGATGGACAGGCTGCCCGTGTCGCGCGCCGAAATTTCTTCGCCCAGGCGCTTGAGGTTGTCGATGTCGCCGATGACGCGTTTGGCGATCGTCACCACTTCGCGGCCGGCTTCCGTCAGGCCGACGATGCGGTTGCGCTTGCGGGCAAAGATCTCGAACCCCAGCTCGGCCTCGATCTGCTGGATGTGCTTGCTGATGCCGGGCTGCGACGTGTGCAAGGCCTCGGCGGTGTTGGAGATGTGGTTGCCGTGCCTGTGAACTTCCAGCACATAACGCAGTTGCAGCAGTTTCATCGTGTTCCCAGCATGAACGAATCGAATGATGTGATAACGCAATATTCTGGCAGTGAATTGCGAGGAGCGCTATCGTGCCGCCACGTGATGACAACGGGCAATAGGTGTTGCCCCGACAACGAAGGAGACTGCAATGAGCGATGCGATGTGGCACACCCGGCGGTGGCTGGGCCGAACCGCCTTGGCGGCGGGCTTGGTTTTCATGGCGGGCAGCGCGTTCGCGCAAGCGCCGTTTCCCAACCGGCCGATCCGGCTGGTCTCGGGCTTTGCACCGGGCGGCGCCACCGATGTGGTCGCGCGGTTGATCGCGCAGAGCCTGTCCGACACCCTGGGTCAATCGGTGGTGGTGGACAACAAGCCCGGCGCGGCCGGCAACATCGCCGCCGACTTCGTGGCGCGGCAGCCGGCCGACGGCCACACGTTGTACCTCGCCAACGCGACGCTGGCCATGCCGTCGATGTTTCCCAAGATCACCTTCGACGTGAAGAAGGATCTGGTGCCCGTGTCCATGATCGCCTCCGGCCCTTCGGTGCTCGCGGTCAACCCCAAGCTGCCCGTGCGCTCGGTGCGCGAGCTCATCGCCTATGCGCAGCAGAACCCGGGCAAGCTGGACTTCGGCTCCGGTGGTATCGGCAACATCACCCACATGTCCATGGAGTTGTTCAACTACATGGCCAAGGTGGACATCAAACACGTGCCCTACAAAGGTGGCGCGCCCTCGACCACCGCCGCCGTCGCGGGTGAGGTGCAGGTGCTGATGGCGGCGGCGGCCGGCACCATGGCCCACATCAAGGCCGGAACGCTGGTGCCGCTGGGCGTGAGCGGACGCGCCCGCACGCAAGCGCTGCCCGACGTGCCGACGATTGCCGAGGCTGGCGTGGCCGGTTACGAAGCCACTTCCTGGTATGGCGTGGTCACGGCGGCGGGCACGCCCAAGGCAGTGGTGGACCGGATCGACCAGGCCATTCGCGCCGGCATCAAGCGGCCCGAGGTGCGCGAAAAGATGCTGTCGCAAGGCATGGACCCGATGGAAATGGGGTCCGAGGAATTCGGCCGCTTTCTCCAGACGGAGATCGACAAATGGGCCCAGATCATTGCGCGCGCCAACATCCGCGCGGAGTGAATGGGGCTTGCATCAATCAACCCAGGATGCTGTTGCGCACGGGATGGAATCCATGAACTTTGACGAGAAACAACACGACGTGGTGGTGGTGGGAGGAGGCAACGCCGCACTGTGCGCCGCGATCTCCGCGCGCGAACAAGGTGCCAGCGTGCTGCTGCTGGAGCGAGCGCCGTTCGCCGAACGCGGTGGCAACACCGCCTACACCGACGGCAAGATGCGCTTCGCCTACGACGGTGTGGATGACATCATCGCGTTGTCGGGCGACCTCACCGAGGACGAGATCGCCAACACCGATTTCGGCGCGTACCCCGAGTCCGATTTCTTCGACGACATGGCGCGCGTGACCATGCACCGCACCGATCCGGACCTGTGCGAAATCCTGGTGCGCAACAGCAACGCGGTCATGCGCTGGATGAACGCCAATGGCGTGAAGTTCCAGCCCAACTACGGCCGCCAGGCCTACAAGACCAACGGGCGCTTCAAGTTCTGGGGTGGCGCGCCGCTGGCCACTTACGGCGGTGGCCCGGGCCTTGTGGAGGCGCTGTACAAGCAAGCCGAGAAGGTGGGCGTGCAGATCTGCTATGACGCCTGGGTGAAGGAACTGATCCACGACGTGGACGGTGTGCACGGCGTGGTGGCGCGCATCGACGGGCGCATGCAGCGCATTGCCGCCAGCGCCGTGGTGCTGGCGTGCGGTGGCTTTGAAGCCAACAGCGAATGGCGCACGCGCTACCTGGGCAAGGGCTGGGACCTGGCCAAGGTGCGGGGCACACGCTTCAACACCGGCGACGGCCTGGCGATGGCGCTGAACATCGGCGCGCAACCCTACGGCCACTGGTCCGGCTGCCATGCGGTGGGCTGGGAGCGCTATGCGACCGACTTCGGCGACCTCGATGTGACGCCGCATTTCCAGCGCCACAGCTACACCTTCAGCATCATGGTCAACGGCGAGGGCAGACGCTTTCTCGACGAGGGCGCGGACATCCGCAACTTCACCTACGCCAAGTACGGCCACCTGATCCTGGAGCAGCCGGGGCAGTTCGCCTGGCAGATCTACGACGACAAGGTGGCGCACCTGTTGCTCGACGAGTACCGCACCAAGAGCGTGACCAAGGTGAAGGCCGACACGCTGGAAGAGCTGGTGCAAAAGCTCGACGACGTGGACCCCGAGCAATGCCTCAAGACCATTCACGCGTTCAACGCGGCGGTGGACGAGGGCGTGGCCTTCGATCCCAACATCAAGGACGGCAAGGGCACGCGCGGCTTGCCGGTGCCCAAGTCCAACTGGGCGCTGAAGATCGACAAGCCGCCCTACCAGGCGTTCGCCATCACCTGCGGCGTGACTTTCACCTTCGGCGGTTTGAAGATCACCCGGGAAGCGCAGGTGGTCAACACCAACCACGAGCCGATCGCGGGCCTGTACGCCGCCGGGGAAATGGTGGGTGGCATCTTCTACTTCAACTACCCCGGGGCCAGCGGGCTCACGAGCGGGGCCGTGTTCGGCCGCCTGGCGGGCGCCAGCGCGGGCGCCCATGCCCGCAGCCACGCGAGCGCGCCGGGATCCGCTGCTGCTTCTCCCACCACCGCACCGCAAGCCCTCTCATGACCCGACAGACCATCGCAGAAAAGATCCTGGAAGCCCACCGCCTCGACGAGCGCGACCGCGTCGAACCCGGCGACGTGGTGCGCGCCCGGGTGGACCTGGTGTTGCTCAACGATGCCAATGGCCCGGTGGCGTTCCGCCACTTCGCCAACATGGGCGGCGGCAAGGTGGTGAACCCCGACAAGGTGATGATGGTCTGCGACCACTTCGCGCCGGCACCGAGCGCGGCGGGCGCGCGCATGTTGGGTGACATGCGCCGCTTCGCCACGTCCAAGGGCATCGAGCACTTCTACGACGTGGGCAAGGGCGGCATCGAACACACGCTCATGCCCGAGGTGGGTTTGTGCGGCCCGGGCGATCTCATCGCCGGGGGCGACTCGCACACCGGCACCGCGGGGGCCTTCAACGCCTTTGGCACGGGCATGAGCTGGTCCGGCATGGCCGCGATCATGCAGATCGACGAGACCTGGTTCCGCGTGCCCGAATCGATGCGCTTCACCCTGCGCGGCAAGAAGGCCGCGCACGTGACCGGCAAGGACGTGATCCTGCAGATCCTGCAGGACATCGGCGTGGACGGCGCGCTCTACCGCTCCATGGAGTTCGCCGGCCCGGGCCTGGCCGACATCAACATGGACGAGCGCATGGGCATCTGCAACATGGTGGTGGAGGCGGGCGCCAAGACCGGCATCGTCGAGTTCGACGACATCACCCGCGCCTGGGCCGAAGCCACCTGCAAGCGGCCCTGGACCGCCACCGTGGCCGATGCCGATGCGCAGTACCACTCGCGCCACGACATCGACCTGGCCCGCATGCGTCCCATGGTGGCCAAGCCGTATTCGCCCGAGAACGTGGTGGCGGTGGACGACATTCGCCACGTGCATGTGGACCAGGTCTACATGGGCAACTGCGCCAATGGCACCATGACCGACCTGCGCCAGATCGCCAGTGTGCTCAAGGGCCGCAAGGTGGCCAAGGGCACGCGCGCCATGATCGTGCCGGCCACGCAGAAGATCTACCGCGAGGCCATGGCCGAAGGCTTGATCGACATCTTCATCGAGGCCGGCGCGGCCGTGAGCACGCCCACCTGCGGGGCCTGCTTCGGGGGCCACAACGGCGCGCTGGACGATGGCGAAGTGGGCTTTGCCACCATCAACCGCAACTTCAAGGGCCGTGGTGGGCACGCGGGCGCGCAGGTCTATCTCGGCAACTCCTACGTGGCCGCCGCCACCGCCGTGGCCGGTGAAATCATCGACCCGGCGCTTCTCTGAGCGCACGCACAAGGACATCGACGCCATGCAATTCAAAGGCAACGTGCAGAAACTGGGCGACAGCGTGGACACGGACGTGATGGTGCCGGGCCGCTACCTCTCGCTGATGAACCCGGCGGACATCGCCAAACACATCTTCGAAGAGGTCGACCCCGGCTTCGTGGGCCGTGTGAAGCCGGGGGATGTGATCGTGGCGGGCCGCAACTTCGGCTGCGGCTCGGGCCGCGAGCAGGCCCCGTTCGGCTTGAAGGCGCTGGGCATCAGTTGCATCGTCGCGGCAAGTTTTTCGCGCACCTTCTACCGCATGTCGATCGATCTTGGTTTGCCTATCCTCATCAGCCCCGAAGTGGCCGAAGCCGCGAGCCAGGGCCAGGCCATCGAAGTCGACACGGTGAGCGGCCGCGTGCTGCTCGATGGCCGCGAGTTCCGCGCCGAACCGCTGCCGGCCTTCATCCAGCAGATCATCGACATGGGGGGCGTGACCGATTGGGTCAAGCAGGAGCTGGCGCGCCGTGCGGCCGCACAGCCCTCGGGAGCCTCGGCATGAAACGCCGTCGCCTGCTGCTGGCCGCGGCCGCGCTCGGTGGTGCCGCGATCGCGCACGCGCAGAGCGCAGCGCCTGCGGGCACGGAGTGGCCGAGGCGGCCGGTGCGCTTCGTCGTGGTGTACCCGCCGGGCGGCGGCATCGACCTGATCGCACGCAACCTGGCCCAGCAGCTCTCGGAACTCTGGCGCGTGCCGGTGGTGGTGGAGAACCGGCCCGGTGCCGGCACCACGCTGGGCGCGGGCGTGGTCGCCAAGGCCCCGGCCGACGGCTACACGGTGCTGATGACGGATGTGAGCTTCGCCATTGCGCCAGGCTTGTACAAGAGCCTGCCCTACGACACGCTGCGCGACTTCGCACCGATCACGCTGCTCAATACCGTGGACGACATCCTGGTGGTCAACCCGTCGGTGCCGGCGAACAACGTGCGCGAGCTGATCGCGCTGGCCAAGGCGAAACCGGGTGCGCTGATGTACGCCTCGGCCGGCAATGGCACGCTCAACCACCTGGCGCCCGAGATGTTCAAGAAGGCGGCCGGCATCGAGATGGCGCACGTCCCGTACAAGGGTGCGCTGGCGGCGCTGGCCGACGTGATGGCCGGACAAGTGCAGGTCTACCTCGGCGCGCTGGGTTCGGTGGTGCCGCAGATCAAGGCCGGGCGGCTCAAGCCGATCGCGGTGACCGGCACGCGGCGCTCGCCGGTGTTGCCCGAGGTGCCGACCGCCATCGAGTCCGGCGTGCCGGGTTACGACGTCTCGGCCTGGTACGGCCTGCTGGCCCCGGCGGGCACGCCCGATGCGATCGTGGCGAAGATCCAGCGCGATGTCGCCCGCTTCGCGCGCGAGCCGGCGTTTCGCCAAAGCCTGGCGGCCGATGGCAACGAGGTGGTGGCCGGCACGCCGGCGGAGTTCGCCCGTTTTCTCGAGAGCGACATCGCCAAGTGGCGCAAAGCGGTGGCGGACGCGGGCGCGAAGGTGGACTGATGCGGCAGATCCCATTGCCCGCCGTGTTCGTGCGCGCGGGCACCAGCAAGGGTCTGTTGTTCCACACCCGCGACCTGCCGGCCGATCGTGCGCAGTGGGACGCTCTGATGCTTGGCGCCATGGGCAGCCCCGACCCTTATGGCCGACAGCTCGATGGCATGGGGGGCGGCTTGTCGTCTCTCTCCAAGGTCTGCGTGATCGGCCCGGCCAGCCGACCCGATGCGGATGTGGACTACACCTTCGGCCAGGTGCTGATCAAGACCGCACAGATCGATTGGCAACCCTTGTGCGGCAACATGTCCGCGGCCATCGGCCCGTTTGCGGTGGATGAAGGCCTGGTGCGCGTGCCCGATGGGCCGGCGGCTGTGCGCATCCACAACACCAACACCGGCAAGCTCATCGTGGCCCACTTCGAGGTGCGCGACGGTATGGCCGAGGTGGACGGCGACCTGGAGATCCCGGGCGTGGCCGGCAGCGGTGCGCCGTTGCGCCTGGATTTCCTCGACCCCGGTGGCGCGACCACCGGCCGCCTGCTGCCGACCGGAAACGCAGTGGACACGCTGGACGTGCCCGGAGTGGGCAGGGTGGACGCCTCGCTGGTCGATGCCAGCAACGCTTGCGTGTTCGTGCGTGCGGCCGACGTCGGGCTCACCGGCACCGAGTCGCCCACGCAGATGGAGGACGACCTGGCGCTGATGCAGCGGCTGTTGGCCATTCGCCTGGAGGCTTCGCAACGCATGGGCCTGGCGGCCAATGCCGAGGAGGCGGCGCGGCGCAGTGCGGTGCCCTTCATCGCGGTGGTGGCGCCACCCACCGACGCCGTGACGCTGTCGGGCGACGCCTTGGTGGCATCGTCCATGGACCTGCTGGCGCGCGCGCTGTCCAACGGCCAGCCGCACCGCGCGCTGCCGTTGGGCGTGTCGATGTGCATGGCCGCGGCCGCGCGCATCGAGGGGTCGGTGGTGAACCGGGTGTGCAGACCGCTTGCGCGGACGGGCGGCGGGCCGCTGCGCATCGGCATGCCGTCGGGCGTGTTGCAGGTGGCCGCCGATGTGCGCCAGCGCGCCGATGGCGCCTGGCATGTGGAGAGCGGAGGCTTCTACCGCACGCAGCGGCGCTTGTTCGAAGGCCGCCTGCTGGTGCGTGGCTTGCACTCCCCCAGTGGGGGAGGGCGCTAAGAGGCGCGCAGGCTGAAGCCTTACGCCTTCACCACCTCGTGCAACAAGGTGTGCTTCTTCAGCGCGTCCTCGTCGAGGGTCACCCCCAGGCCCGGCCCAGTCGGCACCGCCACGCTGCCATTGCGCACCACAAACTCCGTCTCCGGCACCAGCGGGTCTGGCGCCGTGGTGTTCAGTCCGAACACGAATTCGCCCGCGCCCATCATCCGCCGTTGCGGCACGCTGGCGTAAAAATGCGCGGCGGCCGCAGCTTCCAATTGCGACTGCGTGGCCAGCCCGCCGACGTTGAGCTGGATGTCCGCCGCCTCGGCCACCGCCGCGATCTTGCGCGCGGGCGTGAGGCCGCCGATCTTGTAGAGCTTGATGCACAAAGCGTCGGCCGCGCCGGCCTCGGCCAGGGCGTAGGCGTCTTGCGGCGTGAACAGGCCTTCGTCGGCCATCACCGGCACACCCGCCGCTTCGCGCCGCACCGCCGCCATGCCGCGCAGGTTGCGCCGTGCCACAGGTTGCTCGATGTAGCCCAGATCAAAGGGCCGCAGCGCGTGCGTGGCCGCGATCGCATCGGCCACCGACCACCCGGTGTTCGGGTCCACACCGATCACCACCTCGTCGCCCACGGCCTTGCGCACGGCCTCGAAATGGCGCACGTCCTGGCGCCAGCCGCGCCGATCGGCCGCCTTCAGGCACAACACCTGGATGCCGAACTCGTCCACCGCGCGTGTGGCCTCGGCCACCATCACGCCCACGTCGTCGGCCAGGCTCACCGACCATTCCAGTGGAATCACCGGCTGGCAGGCGCCGCCGATCAGCTTGTGCACCGGCAAGCCCACGGCCTTGCCCATGGCATCGTGCAGCGCAATGTCGAGCACGGCGCGCGCGGCCGGGTTGCCGGCCAGGCGCAGGTCGAAGCGCTCGGTGATGCCTTCGATGTCGAAGATGTCTCGGCCCAGCAAGTCTGGCCCGTAGATCTCGCGGATCGCGGCCACCACGCTGTGCGTCGTGTCGGCCACGAAGTGCCCGGGGGCGATCGGGCGGATCTGCGCGCAGCCGACCACGCCGTCGGCATGGATGCGCACCAGCACCGGCTTGCCCAGCACGCGCCCGAGCGGGCCGGTGTCGTAGCTGCCACTGGAGAAGATGCGCTTGAGGCGCACGGGGAGTTCGGTGACGAAAATCTCGATGCGGTCGATCATGGTGGGGTCTTCCAGAAAGGTCAGGCCTTGATGGCGAAAGGGTCGCGCACCTCGTCGGAGAAATCGATCATCACGTTCTTGGTGATGGTGAACTCCTGAAGGCCGGCTTCGCCGCGCTCGCGGCCATAGCCACTTTCCTTCACGCCGCCAAACGGACCTTGCGGCGAGACCATGCGGTAGGTGTTGACCCACACCACGCCCGCGCGCAGTTCGCGCGTCATGCGCATAGCACGAGAAATGTCCTGCGTCCACACGGCCGAGGCAAGGCCGAAGCAGGTGTCGTTGGCGATGGCGAGCGCTTCCTCTTCGGTGTCGAAGGGAATCATGGACAGCACCGGGCCAAAAATCTCGTCCTGCGCCAGGCGCATGCGGTTGTCCACGTCGGCAAAGATCGTGGGCTGCACGAAGAAGCCGCGTGCCAGCGCGGGATCGGTGCTGGGTCCGCCGCCGGTGATCAGGCGCGCGCCTTCTTCGCGGCCGCGCTCGATGGCCGACAGGATGCGCTTGAAATGCGGCTCGTTGGCGGCCGTGCCCATCTCGGTGGTCCTGTCCAACGGGTTGCCGAGCACGATGCGCTGCGCCCGTTCGGCCAGGCGTTGCGCCATGGTTTCGTAGAGCGGGCGTTGCACGAGCAGGCGCGAGCCGGCGATGCAGGTCTGCCCGGCGGCGGCGAAGATGCCGGCGAGCGCGCCCACCAGGGCTTTCTCGACATCGGCGTCGGCGAAGACGATGTTGGGCGATTTGCCGCCGAGCTCCAGCGTGACCGGAATGAGTTGTTTGCCGGCCATGGACGCGATGTCGCGGCCCGCATGGCCGCTGCCGGTGAAGGTGATCTTGTCGATGCCGCCACCGCCCACCAGCGCGCGGCCGATGGTCACGTCGCCGGTCACCACGTTCACCACACCGGGCGCAAACCCGGCTTCCTCGACCAGCTTGCAGAACGCCAGCGTGGTCACCGAGGCGTGCTCGGACGGCTTGATCACCACGCAGTTGCCCGCCGCGAGGGCGGCGGGCAACTTGTTGCCGAGCAGCGCAATGGGCGAGTTCCAGGCGGTGATGACACCCACAACGCCATAGGGCTCGCGCACCGTGTAGTCGAACACGTCGCGCGAATCCAGCGGAATTACCGCGCCCCAGATCTTGTCGGCGTAGCCCGCGAAGAAGCGGAAGATGCGCGCCACGTACAGCATCTGGGCGTGCGTCTCGCGGATGGTCTTGCCGTTGTCCGTGCTCTCCAATTGCGCCATGCGCGGCGCGTCGCGCTCCAGCAGGTCGGCCAGGCGGTGGAGCAGGGCCGCGCGCTGCGTGCCGCTGGTCTTGCGCCAGGTGGTCTCGTAGGCGCGCCGCGCGGCGGCCACTGCGTCGCGCACGTCGGCCTCCGAGGCTTCGCACACCTGGGCCCATACAGCCTGGTTGAAGGGGTTGACTGCGTCGAAGCAGCGCGACTGTGCGCCTTCGCGCCACTGGCCATCGATGAAAAGTCGGTAGAGATCGGTCATCACAGCACCCTACAGCGCTCGCAGGATCGCTACAAATAATCCTTTGGCATCCCAGTATGTGGGCAGGGCATTCTGAAAGACAAAGCCGGGGTACGCGGGCATTCCATCTGACGATGCAGCGATGCCCAAATATTATTTTTCGTCATGCTCCTCTTGCGGCAGACTGCGCAGCGGTTCAGCCGCCTTGAGCGCTGCCATTCACAAGAACGAAGGAGACCGAGCCGATGTACGTCGATTCGCTGCCCGCGGATGCGCAGTTTGATTTCATCGTGTGTGGGGCCGGCAGTGCCGGCTGCATCGTGGCCGAGCGGCTGTCCCAGAGCGGGCGGCACGAGGTGCTGCTGATCGAGGCGGGTGGGCGCGACAACAACATCAACATCAAGGTGCCGCTGTTGGTGGTCAACCTGATCAACAACCCCGACGTGACCTGGCCCTACATGACCGAGCCGCAGCGCTCGCTCAACGGCAAGCCACAGCGCTGGACGCGCGGCCGGGTGATCGGCGGCTCGGGCTCCATCAACGGCAACCTGTTCGCCCGGGGCGATCCGGTGGAGTACGACCACTGGGTCGAACTCGGGTGCCCGGGCTGGGGCTATGCCGACATGCTGCCGGTGTTCAAACGCATGGAAGACTTTCCGCAGGGCGACCCCGCGCTGCGCGGCCGTGGCGGCCCGATCCATTGCACGCGGCTGGACCGGTTCGACAAACTCTCCGGGGCCTTCGTCAAAGCCTGTACCGAAGCTGGCTACCGCGAAGTGCCCGACTACAACGACGGCAGCTACGAAGGCGCGTTCTACCTGCAGTACTCGACCCGCAAGGGCTTTCGCAACAACTCGGCGGCGGGCTACCTCAAACCCGCGCAGAAGCGGCGCAACCTCACCATCCTGCCCAATACCGTGGTGTCGCGGCTGGTGATGCAAGGGCGTACCGCGGTGGGCGTGGAATTGCTGCACGCGTCGGGCGCCACGTCCACGGCGCTTGCGCGCCGGGAAGTGATTCTGTCGGCCGGCCCGCTGGCCACGCCACCGCTGCTGGAGCGCTCGGGCATCGGCCAGGAAGCGGTGCTGCGCCAGCACGGCGTACCGGTGCTGCACCACCTGCCGGGCGTGGGCGAAAACCTGCGCGACCATCCCAATACGCGGTTGACCTTCGAGTGCAGCGAAAAGATCACCGTCAACGACGTGCTGCGCAGCCCGCTGCGCAAGATGCGCGAGGGCTTGCGCTTCATCTTCAAGCGCGAGGGCTTGCTGACGATCTCATCGTCCACGGCACAGATGAACTACCGCAGCAGCGCGGACAAGAAACAGGCCGATCTGGTGCTGCGCCTGCAGCCGCTCTCCGGGGGCGACCGTTACGCGCGCACGCCCGGCACCGGCATGGACATGTTCCCGGGGTTCACCTTCGGCGTGACCACCTTGCAGCCCAAGTCGCGCGGCACGGTGCATATCCGTTCCACCGACCCGCGCGAGCAGGCCAGCATGGACCCGCGCTACCTCTCCCACGACGACGACGCGCAGCTGTTCCTGCGCGGCATGCGCATCTCGCGCGGCATTGCCGCCATGCCGGCGATCCAGCCACTGGTGGTGCGCGAGACGCGGCCGGGCCCGGGCGTGGTCGACGACGCCGACCTGCTGGCCTACATCCGCGAGACCCTGCAGACCTCGTGGCACATGGTGGGCACCTGCAAGATGGGGCAGGACGACCTGGCGGTGGTCGACCCGCAACTGCGCGTGCACGGCATTCACCGGTTGCGCGTGATCGATTCGTCGATCTGCCCCACGCTTCCCTCGTCGGGCACGGCCGTGCCCACCATGGCCATCGCAGAAAAGGGTGCGGAGATGGTGCTCGCCGCGCACCCCTGAGAAGGCCTCAACCCCAAGCGCCACCGAGCGCAGGAGACACGCAATGGAACACAACGCCTTGAACCGCCGCACAGCGCTCGGCCTCATCGCCATCACCGTCACCGGCGCCGCTCGCGCGCAGAGCGGTGACTACCCCAACAAGCCGGTGAAGATCGTGGTCGGTTTCACCGCCGGCGGGCCGACCGATCAGGTCGCGCGCATCATTGCCAACCACCTGGGCGAGAAGCTCGGGCAGTCGGTGATCGTCGATGCGCGGCCCGGTGCGGCCGGCTCGATCGGTGCGGCCTATGCGGCCAAGCAACCGGCCGATGGCTACACGCTGTACCTTGCGGTGCAGACCACGCACGCCGTGGCGCCGTACCTGTACCCCAACGTGGGCTACGACGCGGTGAAAGACTTCACCGGCATCGTGCGCGTGGTGCACAACCCGCTGCTGATGGTGGTGAACCCGTCGTTCCCGGTGAAGAGCCTGGGCGAGCTGGTGGCCTATGCCAAGGCGAATCCCGGCAAGATCAATTTCTCCACCGGGGGCATCGGGTCGTCGCCGCACATGTCGATGGAGCTGTTCCGCAAGGCTGCCGGCGTGGATCTCACCTCGGTGCACTACAAGGGCGACGCGGCGGCGCTGGTCGATCTGTTGGGCGGGCAGGTGCAGATGATGATGTCCAGCATTGCAGGTCTTCTGCCGTCGGTGCAGCAGGGCAAGCTGCGGCCCCTCGCGGTGTCTGGCCTGCAGCGCTCGCCGATGGCGCCCGACATCCCGACCATCGCAGAGTCCGGCTACCCGGGCTTCGAGGTCATCACCTGGTTCGGGCTGGTCACGGTGGCCAAGACGCCACCAGCGGTGGTGGAGCGCATCAACCGCGAAACGCTGGCCTTGCTCAAGCAGCCCGAGGTGCGCGAGCAGTTCACCAAGATGGGCTTTGAAATCGTGCCCAACTCGGCCAGCGAGTTCACCCGCTTCATTGCGGAAGAGAACGTGAAGTGGGGTGGCCTGGTCCGGCAACTGGGCCTGAAAGCCGAGTGACAATGCGCCGATGAACACCACGCCTGCTCACACCCATCCCGCCATGCTCGCTCCCGAGGCCGTGCGCCTTGCCTTCGCACCCCAGGGGCGCTTGTGCGCTTCCATCAACGCCGGCAATGCTGTGCTCGCGCGGCGCGACCCGCACGGGCCGGGCGGGGTCTCGGTGGACCTGGCGCGCGCCTTCGCCGCCGAGCTCGGCGCGGAGCTGGACACCATCGTGTTCGACGGCGCCGCCAAGTCGGTGCAAGCGCTGCGCGAGGAGCGTGCGGACATCGGTTTCTTCGCCATCGATCCGGCGCGCAGCGAGGGCATCCGTTTCACGCCGCCCTATGTGTTGATCGAAGGCAGTTACCTGGTGCGCGACGGCGATGCGCGGGTGTCCGGCGACGAGGTGGACCGCGCCGGCACGCACGTCGTGGTGGCCCAGGGCAGCGCCTACGACCTGTTCCTCACGCGCGAGTTGCGCCACGCCACGCTGGTGCGCACCGCCACATCGCAGGTGGTGGTGGACACCATGCTCGCCGACGGCCATCCGGTGGCCGCGGGCGTGCGCCAGCAACTGGAACAGGATGCGGCCCGCCTGGGCGGCGTGCGCCTGCTGCCCGGCAGCTTCATGGTGATCCGCCAGGCCATGGGCTGCCCGCAGAGCAAAGGGGACGCCGCTGCCGCCTACCTCAGCGACTTTGTCGAGCGCATGAAGGCCACGGGCTTCGTGCGCGAGGCTTTGAAGCGCAACGGCATCGAGGGCGCGTCCGTCGCTCCATGACAACGGCCCGCGCGCGACGACCCGCCATCGCCCCGATACGCCTGCCACCAGGCGCGGCCATGGGCTACCGCGCGTTCCTGGGGGCCCTGAGCGCTGCGGGCTTCGAGGGCGAGATCAGTGGCCGGTACGCCGACCGCACGGTGCTGGCCACGGACAACTCGATCTACCAGCGCCTGCCGCAGGCGGTGGTGTTCCCACGGCACGCCGAGGACGTCCAGCGGCTGGCGCGCCTGGCCGACGAGCCCGCGCACCACGGCATCGTGCTGACCGCGCGCGGGGGCGGCACCGGCACCAACGGGCAGTCGCTCACGGACGGCATCGTGGTCGATCTCTCGCGGCACATGAACCGCATCCTGTCGATCAACCCCGCCGCGCGGCGCGTGCGCGTGCAGGCCGGCGTGGTGAAAGACCAGCTCAACGCCGCGCTCAAACCGCACGGCCTGTTCTTCGCGCCCGAGCTCTCCACCAGCAACCGCGCGACCATCGGTGGCATGGTCAACACCGATGCCAGTGGGCAGGGAAGCTGCGCCTACGGCAAGACACGCGACCACGTGCGCGCGCTCGACTGCGTGCTGCTCGGCGGCGAGCGCTTCGAAAGCCATGCGCTCCCCGAAGCCGACTTCCAGGCGCGGCTGGCGCAAGCGGGCAGGGTGGGCGACGCGTACCGCAGCGCGGCCCACATCGCCGACACGCAAGGCGCTCGCATCGCCGAGAAATTTCCGCCCCTCAACCGCTGCCTCACGGGTTACGACCTGGCCCACTTGCGTGAAGCCGATGGCCGTTTCAACCTCAACAGCGTGCTGTGTGGCGCCGAAGGCTCGCTGGGCTTCATCGTCGAAGCCGAGCTGGGCGTGCTGCCGATTCCGCGCTACGCCGTGCTGGTCAATGTGCGTTACGCCAGCTTCATGGACGCCTTGCGCGATGCGCAGGTCTTGATGGCGCACCGGCCTCTGTCCATCGAAACGGTGGACTCGCAGGTGCTGCAGCTGGCCATGCAGGACATCGTGTGGAACAGCGTGGCCCCGTACTTCCCGACCGGGCACGACACGGTCGCCACGCAGGGCATCAACCTGGTGGAGTTCAGCGGCGACGATGTGGCCGAGGTCGACGCGAAGGTGGCCGCATTTGCCGCTCACCTGCGCTGCGACACCAGCGTGGTCCGGCTGGGCCATACGCTGGCGGCGGGTGCCCAGGCGGTGGAGTGCGTGTACGGCATGCGCAAGCGCGCCGTCGGCCTGCTGGGCAATGTGCAAGGAGAAGCGCGGCCGCAGCCCTTCGTGGAAGACACGGCAGTGCCACCGGAGAACCTGGCCGACTACATCGCCGAATTCCGCGCGCTGCTCGACCGGCATGGCCTGCGCTACGGCATGTTCGGCCACGTGGATGCCGGCGTGCTGCACGTGCGCCCGGCACTCGATATGAAGGACCCGGCCCAGGCGGCGCTGGTGCGCGCCGTGTCGGACGGCGTGGCCGATCTCACGCAGCGTTACGGCGGCTTGTTGTGGGGCGAGCACGGCAAAGGCGTGCGCAGCGAATACGCGCCCAGGTTCTTTGGTGAGCTCTACCCGGCCTTGCAGCAACTCAAGGCGGCGTTCGATCCGCGCAACCAGTTGAACCCCGGAAAGATCGCCACACCCGCCACGCTGCCGCTGGCGCGGTTGTTGAAGATCGATGGCGTGCCGCTGCGGGGCGACGCCGATCGCGGTATCGACGAGCGCGTGTGGCAAAGCTACGGCGCCGCCATGCATTGCAACGGCAATGGCGCCTGCTACAACTTCGACCCCGACGATGCCATGTGCCCGTCGTGGAAGGGCACGCGCGAGCGCCGGCATTCGCCCAAGGGACGGGCCGCGCTGATGCGCGAATGGCTGCGCTTGCAGCAGCAGGCCGGTGCCGACGTGCTGCAGACCGCCACGGGTGGTTTCTGGCGTGGGTTCGTCCAGCGCTGGCGCAACACCCGCAACTGCCCGGACGATTTTTCGCACGAGGTGTACGAAGCCATGGCCGGCTGCCTGGCGTGCAAGAGTTGCGCGGGCCAGTGCCCGGTAAAGGTGAGCGTGCCCGAGTTCCGCGCGCGCTTTCTGGCGCTGTACCACCAGCGCTACCTGCGCCCGCTGAAGGACTACCTCATCGGCTCGCTGGAATTCACGGTGCCGTGGCTCGCGCGCTGGCCTGCGGCCTACAACGGCGTGATGGGCTCGCCGTGGATGCGGCGCGCGCTGGAGCGCCACGCCGGCATGGTCGACAGCCCGCTGCTCAGCCGGTTCGACTTTGCCGCCACCTGCGCCCGCCTGGGTCTGCGCGAAGCGACGCCCGCGCTGTTGGAGGGCCTCTCGCCCGCCGAGCGCAAGCGCAGCGTGGTGCTGGTGCCAGACGCGTTCACCCGCTGGTTCGACACCCCGGTGTTCGCCGCTTTCGCCGAGCTGGTGGTGCGACTGGGTTACCGCGCCTACCTGGCGCCGTTCAGGCCCAACGGCAAGCCCCTGCACGCACAAGGCTTCCTGCCGCGTTTCGAACGCGCCGCGCGGCGCAACGCGGCCTTGCTGGCCGAGCTCGCGCGCACCGGCGTTCCCCTGGTGGGGCTGGACCCGGCGATGACGCTGGTGTATCGGCAGGAATACCTCGGCGTCGAAGGTGCGGCACCGGTGTCTGTCGTGCGCCTGCCGCAAGAGTGGCTGCTCGACGCCTGGCCGGATACCGCGCGCGCGACGCTGCCGGTGCGCTACCGGCTGCTCGCGCATTGCACCGAGAAGACCAACGCGCCCGCGAGCGCAGCGATGTGGCTGCAGCTGTTCGACCGCGCCGGCCTCAGCTTGACGGCGCAGGCCAGCGGCTGCTGCGGCATGTCGGGCACCTACGGCCACGAATCGCGCAACGTCGCGACGTCCCGCGTGATCTTCGAGCAGAGCTGGCGGCCCTTGCTGGAGTCCCCGGCAGATCCCGACGGCGAGCTGCTCGCCACGGGCTATTCATGCCGCAGCCAGGTGCAGCGGTGGAAGGGGCAACGCCTGCGACACCCGGTCGAAGTGTTGCTGCAGGCGCTGGACGTGCCGCAGGCCGCGCGTCACTTGGCCTTGGGCACGCGCCCCATCAGGTAGAACTCCGGGTTGGGCATCATGTTGCTGAAGCTGGCAATGCGGTTGGAGAGCCCGAAGAAGGCCGTGATGGCGGCGATGTCCCAGATGTCTTCGTCCGAGAAGCCGTGCGCGTGCAGGGGCGGGAAGTCGTTGTCGTCGTCAAGGACCTCGTGCCGCTGGCCGCCGCTGCCCGCCACCGCTTTCGCCGCAGCAGTTCGCCACCGTGATGGCCGACGACAGCAAGCGTTACGGCGCGATCATCAAGGAACGCAAGATCAAAGCGGATTGAATTGGAACACCCCCCTGCGCCGCTGCGCGGCGTCCCCCCTCCGTAGCGCGCCTTCGGCGCTTCGAGGGGGGACGGCACCTTGGGCCGGCAGAGCCGTCCCTCGGTGCCTCTGGATGGAGTCCCTTCGCTCCGGCTACTGGCTGTCGGCTTCAGTCGGTCCTAGCGGGAACCAGCGGCATGAGCAGGTAGCTGGCTTTGTCGCCTCCCGTGAACACCGTGTTGGCGCCGCCGAACTCGTCCGCTGGCCGGTCCAGCGGGTGATCGTGCCGCATGCGTCCAGGCGGTACCACGATGAAATCGTGTCCCTGCAAGGTGAGCACCAGCCGCCAACCTTTGGGAAAGACCATGCTGGTCGGCCAGATCTCTACATCGAGGGCCACGGCTTCGCCAGGTGTCAGTTTCCAGACCTCGTCGTGGGTGTGCCACGGCCTGTACGGATGGCTGAGCTCTGCAGACGTCTTTCTGTGCGACGCGCGCAGCCAGCCCAAGGCCATGGGCACTGGCTCGTGAGCGCCGATGAAGGTCACTTCCTGGCCATCGGGATCGAACACGCGCAGCACAGCAAAGACATCAAGGTCGCTGGTGGAGGAGGACACCCACAGCCGCAAGCTGGCCGGGCCGGTGAATTCGGTGTCGCTCTCGAACGGTGCCGTTGAGAAGCTGATGCTGTCTTTCATCGCCTCATAGGTCGCCGACCCCTCGGCGTCGCTCGGTTCGGTGCCCATCGTGGCGCTTGCCGCGTCCAGGTAGAAGCGTGTCCATTCCGTGCGGGCCAAAGGCCATTCGTGCTCGTGGCGGGTCGTGGCGGTGCCGTCGGGGCGGCGGACCTCCAGTTGCACGCGGGGCTCGAATTCCCAGCCGTTTTCCTCGCCACGCAGATAGTGGTTGAGGAATCGCTTTTGGATCGCTACATAGTGCGGCAGGTAGAAGCTCTCGTAGTGCGTTCCGATGTGCGCAAACAGCCACTTTTCTTTCGATCCCGCTCCCAGATAGCCTTCGACGTTTCCACGCAGATGATTGGCAGGCCCGCCCCAGTTCGCTGCCGATAGCACGGGTACTTCGATGCGCTCCAGCCGAGGCGCCCGGTCCTGCGCCCAGGCGTCGTACAGCGGATGCTCCAGCATGTCGCGCGGACAGTCGCTGCGCGACCCCGCCAACATGTCGGCGGACAGCGAGTTGCCGTTGGTGTGCAAGCCGGTTTCGCGATCCCGATGCGTTGTTTCCGCGTTCCCGTTTTGGCTCGACAACACCTGCTTGGGCCACCAGGTGGCTCGAAAACCGTTGCTGAGGATCCCCCCGTGACGAATCGAGTCGCGGTAGTAGTTGCTGGCCCCCTCCCATGGCACGATGGCCGCCAGATGGGGTGGCCGCAACGCGGCTACCTGCCATTGCTTGATGGCAAGGTACGACACGCCCAGAAGCCCCACCTTGCCGTTGCTCCACGTTGTCGTTCCGGCCCACTCGATGCACTCGTGGTAGTCACGCGTTTCCCGTGGCGAAAAGACATCGAGATACCCAGGCGAGCGACCACTGCCGCGCCCGTCCACAATGACGATCACAAACCCGTCCGGAACCCAGCGTTCGGGATCCGCAGCCTCCCAGACGAGATGCTTTCCGGTCGACCCGTCCTGGCACAGGCCGGGATAGATCTCGTTGAGCCGCTTCCACTGCGCGGGCCAGCCATCGGCAAAATGCACGTCCTTTCCATAGACGCCAAAGGCCATGACCACAGGCCATGTGCCCGCTGCCTCCGGACGGAAGACATTCGCGTACAGCACCGACCCGTCGGACATTTCGATGGGGACATCTTTTTCAATGATCATGCTGTGTCTCGCTCAATCAATGCTGATGCCGACGCTCTTCACGATCTTGCCGACGCGCTCTGCATCCGCCGCGACGAACTTCTCGAACTCTGCCGATGTGTTGCCCACCGGCACGGAGGCATCGGACAGGATACGTTGCTGGATCTCTGGCGACCGGATGGCGCCCGCCAGTTGTTGAGAGAGCTTTTTCACCACATCCGCCGGTGTGCCCGCAGGGGCAAAAAATCCCTGCCATCCGCCATCGATCTCGTAGCCGGGCACGCCCGCTTCTGCAATCGTCGGTACATCCGGCAAGCCAGGCAGGCGCGCGGGACTCGACACCGCCAATGCGCGCACCTGGTTGGCTTTCATGGGGGGAAGTGCCGCCGTGACGCTCAGAAATGCGGCCTGAATTTCGCCGCTGATCACGGCGTTCAGAGCCGGCGCAGCACCCTTGTACGGGACGTGCAACATCTTCGCGCCAGCCATCATGTTCAGCAACTCGCCGGGCAAGTGCAGCGTATTGCCGACCCCGGGGGAGCCGTAGGCAACCTTCCCCGCGCGCGCCAGCGACAGGAACTCCTGCAGGTTCTTTGCCGGCAGTGCGGGATTGACCACCAACACAACGCCTGGCGCTGTGCGGACCTGCGTGACCGCCACGAAGTCCTTGGCGATGTCGTAGGGGATCTTCTTGTAGACGTGCGAGTTGATGGTGTGCGAACCCGTGGTGTAGAGAAGCGTGTACCCATCGGCAGCCGCTTTGGCGGTTGCATCCGTTGCGATGATGCCGTTTCCACCTGGGCGGTTGTCGATCACGAAGTTGTAGGCAGCGTTCTGCTGCGTAACGGCCTGGGTGATCAGGCGTGCCAGGATGTCGGGCGCACCCCCTGCGGCAAATGGCAGCAACACCCGTATTGGCCTGGAGGGAAAGTCCGTTTGTGCAGCGGCGGGCCACACAACGGCTGCAGCCAGGGCCCCAAGCGATTGCAAACATGCGCGACGTTGAATCATGTTTTGTCTCCTGAATTAAATGGTGGTTTCAATGGATGCCGTGGGCACCAGGTGATCAGATTGACTGCAAAACGTGGCGCGCCATTTCTTCGCGCGTGCACACCCAGACGCCGTCTGCTGCCTTGACGCGCTGAACGATCTCCTCGTAAACCCAGGCCCCGGAGGGGCGACCCATCACATGCGTGTGCGCTGTCACGTCCAGCATCAAAGGCGCGTTCTCCGCGCGCATGGCCGCGAAGGTGTCGTCGAAGGTGTCGAGCATGTGGCGCGGTCCCTGGCCATACCGAATGCAAGTGGGCAAATCGTTCACATCCATCGTCAGCGGAATGCCCACGATGCGCTTGCCGCCAAAGTCCATCACATAGGGTCGGTCGTCGTCGTTCACGTCGCCGTGGTGCAGGTAGCCGGCCTCGGCCAGCAAGCGCGAACTGATCGGGCTGCCCGTGCCGCGTGGGCTGATCCATCCCACGGGCGCAATGCCGGTGGTTTGTGTGAGCAAGTCGTGGTTTCGCTGCAGGTTGGCGCGTTCGCCAGCCTCTTCGAAGTACACCGGGATCACGTCCATGCCCCAGGAATGGTTGATGACTTCATGACCCAGTTCGGTCAGTTTGCGCACCGTGGCTGGATCGCGTTCGCAGATCACGCCGTTGACCATGACGCTGGCCTTGACGCCATGCTTTTCCAGAATGGCCAGCAACCGGTGGATGCCGCGCACAAGGCCGAATGACGCCCAGGAATGCGCGTTGGTGTCGAAGAAGCCGGGCTTGAGCACATTGCCCATCGGACCAATGCCTGGCGCCTGCCCATCGGACCAGGCTTCGTAGGCGATGTTGAAAATGACGGCGAGCTTGTGGCCTCCAGGCCAGCGGAAGTCGTCGGGAAGTCGGGTAATGCGCGGTTCCATCAGTTTTTTTCCTGGACAACGGGGTTGGACAGCAAGCCGATGCCGTCGATCTCGATCTCGATGCGGTCGCCCGGCTGCATCCACACCGGTGGTGTGCGCGCATAGCCGACGCCCGCTGGCGTGCCCATGGCGATGACGTCGCCGGGCTCCAGCGTGAGCACCTCCGAGAGCAACACCAGTGCCTGCGCCACCGACACGACCATGTGGTCGGTGTTGTCGCTCTGCATCACGCGGCCATTGAGGCGCGACTCGATCTTCAGTCCGCTGGCCCCCGCTGGCAGGTCAGCCGCCGACACCAGCCAGGGGCCGAAAGCGCCGGTGCCATCGAAGTTCTTCCCAATGGTCCATTGGGCGGTTCGGCGCTGGTAGTCGCGCAGTGTGCCGTCGTTGAAGCAGGCGTAGCCGGCCACGGCCTGTAAGGCGTTGGCTTCGGTGAGGTGGCGCGCGCGTTGACCGATCACCACCGCAAGTTCGGCTTCGAAGTCCAGTTTGTCGGACACGCGTGGGCGCACCAGCGCAGCCTCGTGTGCGATCAACGACGTAGCGCCCCGCATGAAAAAGCTCGGGTATTCGGGGGCGGCGTTGCCTCCCTCGGCCGCGTGCGCCGAGTAGTTCAGCCCCAGGCAGATCACCTTGCCCGGCCGCCTGACGGGCGTGTGCCACTCGACGCGCGATGGATCGCAGCGCTGGCCGCGCGCCAGGGCCGAGGCGCTGGCGCCACTTGCCAGCAACTCAAACCATGCGGTGGTGTCGTCACCCGGCGGAGCAGGGCCGAGATCGATGAGGTCGTTTCCCTGCTGGACGGCCCAATGGGTTGGCCCTCCCGCAACGGTGGCAATGCGCGCAAATTTTGGCATGATGTCGATAAATCCTGTGTCAGATCATTTTGTCGATAAAATTATGCGTCGCATATTGTTGTCGATAATTAAGTGAAAACCCTATGTTGTCCGAACCTTCGCCCGACATCTCGATGCCCACCCTTGCGCGCACCACGTACGACCGGCTGCGTGCCGATGTCTTGTCCGGCCGTTGGCAGCCAGGTCGCAAGCTGTTGATGCACGAGTTGCGCGACCATTACCAGGTCGGCGCCAGCCCGCTGCGCGAAGCACTCAACCGGCTCGCGAGCGAAGAGTGGGTGGTGCACAGCGATCAGCGTGGATTCAGCGTGGCGCAAGCGACGCAGGCACAACTGGACGACCTGGTGTCCACCCGCATTGCGGTCGAATCGTTGGCCCTGACGCAAGCGTTTGCAGCACGCACGCCGGCCTGGGAAGAAGACATGGTGCTGGCCTTCCACAGGCTCTCGCGCACGTCGCGTTCGGTGAGCACAGAGGGCTACGAAGAAAACCCGGAATGGGAACGCCTGCACCGGGCGTTCCACGAGTCTTTGCTCAAGGGTTGTGGTTCGTCGCTGCTGCTCGGTTTTTGCGAACAGCTGTACGACCAGGCCTATCGTTACCGGCAGCTTGCCGCGCGCAAGGCCTACAAACGCCGTCATGAACTGGATGAGCACCGGGCCATCTTCGATGCGGTCATGGGCGTTCAGCTGGAAGAGGCACAGCGTTTGATCGCCGAGCACTACCGCCGCACCGCCGGCATTTTTGCCGCAGACCCGGCGTGAACTTGTGCATGCCGTGCTGCAGGCAGCGTGCGGGCACATGAAACGCCATGCACCCGCTCCAAGTGGTGCTGACTGAGCGTGCGGTGGCGCACCGACAGGTGACAGGCGCGCACTAGCATCACCCCATGCGAGCCTATTCCCCTCCTTTTGCCCTGCTGGCGGTGCTCAGCCTTTCACTGGCTTTGGTGGCCGCTTGTGGTGGCGGCGACGGTGAATCCAAGGGCCCGGCTGCTCCGGTGTTTGTGCCTACCACCGGGTCGGTGGCGGTGACCGAACTGGCCACCGGTTTGCCCAATCCCTGGAGCCTGGCCTTCCTGCCCGACCGCCGCATGCTCGTCACGGGGCGCCTGGGCAACTTGCGGCTCTACACGGCGGATGGCCTGTCGTTCAACAACATCAACCTTGCGGGCCTCTCGAACCTGAGCACCACAGGGCAGGGCGGCTTGCTGGACGTGGTGGTCGACCCCGCGTTCGCGAGCAACCGCCGCATTTATGTCAGCTTCGCCGAGAGCGATACCGGCAACCCCACGCTCAACGGCACAGCGGTGGCGCGCGCCGAGCTCGACACCGGTGCCTTGACCCTCGTGGGCTGGCAGGTGATCTACCGCCAGACCCCGAAGGTCGCGCGCACGGCCCACTTCGGGTCGCGCCTGGTGTTCGACCGCGACGGCCATCTCTTCGTGACCTTGGGCGACCGCGAAAGCGCCGACCAGCGCGTGTTTGCGCAGGACGTGAGCCGTGGCAACGGCAAGATCGTGCGCATCACTACCGACGGCAATCCTGCCCCGGGAAATCCGGTGATCGCCGGGGGCATGACGGGTTTGTGGAGCTATGGCCACCGCAACCCACAGGGCGCGGCGCTGCACCCCGAGACGGGTGAGTTGTGGACGAACGAGCATGGCCCGCAAGGCGGTGATGAAATCAACCGCACGCTGGCCGCGCGCAACTATGGCTGGCCTGTGATCAGCTATGGCCAGGAATACGGCACCACGACGCAAGTCGGCGAAGGAACCGCCAAGGCCGGCATGGAGCAACCCGTGGCGTATTGGGAGAAGAGTGACGGCTCTGCCTGGACCGGTGGCCAGAAGTCGTCCATCGCGCCCAGTGGCATGGCCTTTTTCACCGGGAACATTCCAGCGAATTGGAACGGCAGCGTCTTCGTGGGCGCTTTGGCCGGCACGGCGCTGTGGCGTCTGAAGTTCGATGGCACGCGTGAAGCTGGCCGCGAGCGTTTGCTGGCCACGCGCAACGAGCGCATCCGCGATGTGCGGCAAGGCCCCGACGGGCGCCTCTACCTGCTCACAGATGGCGCGAGCGGCAAGCTGCTGCGCATCGGTGGCTGAAGTGGCCCGAGGCTGCCTTCTTACTGCTTGTTTTCTTTCGCGCTGGCCTTGTACTCCACATCATCGGCATACAGGCGACCATCGCGGCGGTCGATGTCGACTTCCACATAGTGGCCCTGGCACAGATCCTCAAAGCGCTTGTAGTCGTTTTCGTAGTCGGTCTTGTCGGTGACGTAGATAACTTCGCTGTTCACCGTGAATGTTTTGGCGGTCGCGTCGACGGAAGTGATGCGTCCCTTGATGTCTTCGGCAAAGGCCGCCCCGGTGCCCAAGGCGAGGGCTGCGGTCAACAGAAAAGCGCGCGTGATGGATGGTTTGATCGACATGAAAACTCTCCTTGAGTTGTTGTGGGCATGCGACCGATTGAACCTTGACGCGCGCAAACATGCTGTCAGCGGATTCTGATATTCAAGCCGCAGGCTTCACCTTCGGCACGCGCCCCATCAAATAGAACTCCGGGTTGGGCATCATGTTGCTGAAGCTGGCGATGCGGTTGGAGAGCCCGAAGAAGGCCGTGATGGCGGCGATGTCCCAGATGTCTTCGTCCGAGAAGCCGTGCGCGTGCAGGGGCGGGAAGTCGTTGTCGTCGATCTCGTGCGAGCGCTCGCAGACCTTCATCGCGAAATCGAGCATGGCGCGCTGGCGCGGCGTGATGTCGGCCTTGCGGTAGTTCACCGCCACCTGGTCGGCCACCAGCGGCTTCTTCTCATAGATGCGCAGGATCGCGCCGTGCGCCACCACGCAGTACAGGCACTGGTTGGCCGCGCTGGTGGTGGTCACGATCATTTCGCGCTCGCCCTTGGTGAGCGAGCCGTCTTCCTTGAGCATCAAGGCGTCGTGGTACGCGAAGAACGCGCGCCATTCGGCCGGGCGGCGCGCCAGCGCCAGAAACACGTTGGGCACGAAGCCGGCCTTCTCCTGCACTTCGAGCACCTTGGTCTTGATGTCCTCGGGCAGGTCTTTGAGGTCGGGCATGGGATAGCGGCTCATGGGCGTCTCCAGCGGTGTGGTTGGGAAGGGGGAAGGGGGAAGGGCGGCTGGCTCCGACTGTAGCGACAGTCCGTGGCGGCGCTACAGTCGGGGTTTTCCATTTTTACCCTCTGGAGTTTCGTCATGACCGCTTCCCGTCTTTCGCTGGTCCGCCGCGCCTTGTTGGCGGCCGGCCTGGTTGGCACCCTGGGACTGGCCCAGGCACAGTCCACCACCCGCGTCCTGGTGGGCTTCCCGCCCGGTGGCGGCACCGACGCGATCGCCCGCATTCTCGGCGAGCGGCTGCAGCAGGACCTGGGCAGCCCGGTGGTGGTGGAGAACAAGCCCGGCGCGGGCGGCCAGCTCGCCGCGCAGGCCCTCAAGGCTTCGGCCGCCGATGGCCACACGCTGTTCCTCAGCCACGACCACAGCATCACCATCCTGCCCATGGTGACGAAGAACCCGGGCTACGACTCGGCGAAGGACTTCGTGCCGGTGGCCGGCTTCGCCACCTTCGTCAACGCCTTCGCCGTGTCCAACGGCACGCCGGCCCAGTCGTTCAAGGCCTACATCGACGGCGTGAAGGCCGCCGGCGGCAAGAGCACCGTGGGCATTCCCGCGCCCGCTTCGGTGCCGCAGTTCCTGGTGGACGTGATCGCCAAGCAGAACAAGCTCGACCTCGTGGCCGCGCCGTACAAGGGCAGCGCGCCCATGATGGGCGACATGATCGGCAACCAGATCCCGGCCGGTGTGGCCTCGATCCCCGACTTCATCGAGAACCACAAGGCGGGCAAGCTGCGCGTGGTGGCGGTGATGGGTTCGCAGCGCCAGGCCGCCATGCCCGAGGTGCCCACCTTCGCCGAGCTCGGCCTCAAGGGCTTCGAAGACGTGCCGTACTACGGCCTGTTCGCGCCAGCCGGCACGCCCAAGGCGGCGATCGACCGCATCGCGCAGGCGGTGCAGAAGGCCATCGCGCAACCCGACGTGCGCGACAAGCTCACCGCCATGGGCCTCACCGTGGGCTTCATGAGCGGCGCGCAACTGGGTGCGCGCGAGCAAGCCTACGGCAAGGTGTGGGCCAAGATCATCAAGGACAGCGGCTTCCAGCCGCAGTGAGCGCGCGGCGCGTCGGTCAAGGCCGGCGCGTTACGGCGGCGGCGGCAAGGTCTCGGTGATCAGGCCCAGGCGCCGCGCGGCCAGGCTGGCCTGCGTGCGGTTGGCCACGCCGAGTTTTTCGAAGATGGCGGTGACGTGCGACTTCACCGTCTTCTCGGTGATCTGCAGACGCTGGGCGATCCATTTGTTGGTCAGGCCCTCGCACAGCGCGGTGAGCACCTCGAACTGACGCGCGCTGAGTTCGCCCCGGTGTCTTTTTTCGGCCAGCGGGGCTTTGCGCTGCTCCGTGGCGGTGACCAGCACCCGCTGGCCATTGGCCACCGCATGCAGGCCGGCAATGAGCGCCTCGGGTCGCGCGGACTTCGAGGCAAACGCATGCGCACCGGCCGCCCAGGCCTCTTCCTGGTCGTGCGACTGGTCGCTGTCCGAGATCACCATCACGCTGGCACCCGGCGCTGCGTTGACGATGCTGCGGATCGCCAGGGCACGGGGCACATCGGGCAGAACCGGGTCGAGCAGCACCAGGCTGGGGGGGCATTCGGCCTGCGCGATGCGATGGCCTTCGGCAAAGCTGCTCGCCTTGAGCACGGTGTGTTGCGGCAAGGCCTGCGCGGCCAGCGAGGCCAGGCCTTCGAGCATCACAGGGTGGTCATCGATCACAAGAAGTTTCATCAATTGGCGTTGACCAGCTACGTGCAAGGCACGATCTGTCAAGGGTTTGGCGCTACAAAAAAGATAATAGATGTTCGATGATATCCATACATGCCGGGGTACTGGGGCTGCCGCTCGGAGGCCCAGGGCGACCGGTTGTCGCCGATGGTCTTTCTTCTGACTTCTGGCCCGTGACATCGATCACGGATCGGTGGCCGCTTGCGTCTTTGGTCCAATGGCCCGCTCTGAAACAAATCCGCACACTCCGCCCTTTTTTGGGGCGGGGTGCCAGCCAAGCGGCTGCGCGCTCCACCGTGTGGAGCGAGTGTGCACATCGACAAGAACAGGGAATTCATCCAAGGGCCGATCGCGGCGTGGGCCATTGGGTTTGCGGCGCTTGTGAGCCTCGGTGCCGTTCAGGCCCAGCCTGCGGGTCCCACGCCGCAACAGATCGACCAGATCCGCCAGCAGCAGGAGCAACTGCAACGCGAGGAGCAGCAAAGGCGCGAAGCCTTGCTGCGCGAGCAGGATGCCGCGCGCCGCCTGCCGGGCACGGTCGACGTCCCGGCGCCCGCCGCCCCACCCGAGCCGGCCGATGACGGCCAGTGCTTCAACGTGGAGCGCATCGAGCTCGATGGCGCTCTGCACCTGAGCGCGGCCGAGCAGGCCAGTCTTACCGCGTCCTTCATCGGTCGATGCGTGGGCCTCAAGGGCATCCGCGAGTTGATGCGCGCCATCACCAACCACTACGTCGACATCGGGCTGGTGACCACGCGCGTCTACATCCCGCAGCAGGACATGGGGCAGGGGCTGCTCAAGCTGCTGGTGCTCGAAGGCAAGGTCGGCTCGGTGCGCCTGAGCGACGAACAGGCCGGCGTGGACCTGGCCTCGGCGTTCCCCGGCCTGCAGGGGCGCGTGCTCAACATCCGCGACATCGAACAGGGACTGGACCAGATCAACCGCCTGGGCTCCAACAACGCCACCATGTCGCTGGAGCCCAGCAACGAGCCGGGCCTGACCAATGTGCTGATCCAGAACCGGCCGCGCGAGCGCGTCAACGCCGGCCTCACGGTCGACAACTACGGCAGCCCATCCACCGGCGATCTGCGCGGCACGGTGAACCTCTCGGTGGACAACCTCTATGGCGTGAACGACGCGTGGTTCGCCAGCTTCTCGCGCAACCTCGACGCGCACCCGCGCACGCGCCTGTCCGAGAGCTTCATGATCGGGGCCAACTACCCCTACGGCTACTGGAACTTCAGTGCCAACATCAGCAAGAGCGCCTACGCCAGCACGGTGCGCAGCTTCACGCAGCAGTTCCGCAGCTCGGGCAACACCGAAACTTTTTCCATCGGCGCGCAACGCGTGCTGCTGCGTGGGCAGACCAGCAAGCTCACCCTCAACACGGGCCTGGCGCACAAGGACTCGCGCAACTACATCGAAGGCAGCCTGCTCACGGCCAGCAGCCCCAAGCTGACCGATTTCAGCCTCGGGCTGACCTCGGTTTTCGCAGTGGGCGCGGGCACCTTCACCGTCGACACCTCGCTCAACAAGGGCCTCAAGGCGTTCGGCGTACAGGCCTTGCCGGGCGCGGGCATGAACAACGTGCCCACGCCCACGGGCGTGCGCTACAACGCCGGCATTTCCTACTTCCGTCCGCTGCGCCTGGGCTCGCTGGACGCCACCTGGTCGAGCAGCCTGCAGATGCAGACCAGTCCGCACGTGCTTTACGGATCGGAGCAGATGTCGGTGGGCGGCATGCACACCGTGCGCGGCTTTGACGGCACCTCGGCGTCGGGCGAGCGCGGCGCCTACTGGCGCAACGACCTGGCCGTCACCTTTGCGCCAGCGGCCGACCCCGTGACCGCCAAGTGGTTTGGCCGGCTGCAGACCTATGTGGCCATCGACACCGGCCGCATCTACGGCCGCGAAGGCCAGTTCACCGGCAGCCTGGCGGGCATGGTGGTGGGCATGCGCACCGTGGGCGGAAAGATCGGTCTGGACATCGGCTACGGCGAACCCTTGCGTGCCTCCACCTCCATCCAGGCGCGCGGTGAGATCGAAGGCTATGCGCTGTACGCGCGCGCTTCCATCGCTTTTTGACAACAGGGAGAGACAGACATGACCAAGATCACCATGAAGGCCACGCTCAAGGCCGCGTTCACGGGCGCTGCAATGGGCATGATCCCGGTGCTGCATGTGAGCCACGCCCAGCAGGTGGTGGACCCGGCGGCCGCGGCGGCGAAGCAGTCCACGATCACGCAGTCGCTCAACGGCACGGCGGTGCAGAACATCGCCGCGCCCAACGCGGCCGGGCTTTCGCACAACCAGTTCAGCACCTTCAACGTGGACACAAAGGGCCTGGTGATCAACAACTCCAACATCAACGCGATCTCCAACATCGGTGGCGCGGTGGTGGCCAACCCCCATCTCGCCGGTGGCCAGGCCAGGCTGATCCTCAACGAAGTCACCAGCAACAACCGCTCCATCCTGCAAGGCACACAGGAACTGCTCGGTGGCCAGGCCGCCTACATCCTGGCCAACCCCAACGGCATCACGTGCGACGGTTGCGGCTTCATCAACTTCCCCCGCGCCACGCTCACCACCGGCACGCCGCTCTTCACCGGCGACAACCTCATGGGCTTTCGCATCGACGGCGGTGACGTGAGCATCGGCGCGGGTGGCCTCAACGCCACGGGCGTGGACTACTTCGACATCCTCACGCGCTCGGCGCAGGTCTATGGCCAGATCAACGCGAAGGACCTGTCGCTGCGCCTGGGCACCAACGACGTCGACTACGCGACGCTCGCGGCCACGGCGCGCACGCCCTCGGGCACCGCGCCGTCGTTTGCGCTGGACTCGTCGGCGCTGGGCGGCATGTACGCCGGGCGCATCTCGCTCATCGGCACCGAAGCCGGCCTGGGCGTGCGCATGCTGGGCAACGTGGCCGCTTCGGTGAGCGACGTCGAGCTCGACGTGAACGGCAAGATCTCCCTGAAGGACAACGTGGTGGGCGCGCAGCGCCACGTGACGCTGCGCTCCACACAGCTCGCCTCGGCCGCGGGCGATGAGATCGAACTCGACAACGTGCAGCTCGGTGCCATCGAACAGCTGCGTCTGGAAGGCGGAGATGTGCGCATCACCGGCGGCGCCGCCGTCGCGGGCTCGGATCTCACCGTGAGCGCGGGCAGCATGGTTCTGGCCTCGGGCGCGAAACTCATGGGCGAGGCCGATGGCGTCGGCCCCGCCGGCCGCACCGACGTGACCGTGACCGGCGCGCTCGAGTTGAACGGCGCCGCGTTGTTTGGCGGCGCGGACCTGAACGTGGTGGCCGGTTCGATCAGCGTGGACGCGGCGAGCAACGCGGGCGGCACTTTGGGCGTGCGCGGCACAGGCGCGGTGGATGTGAGCGCCACCCACATCACCAACGCCGGCCTGATCGCCAGCGACACGGCGATCACCGTGGACGCCAACACCGTCACCAACAGCGGCACGCTGCTGGGCCAGACCGGCGTCACGCTCACGGCGAACACGCTGAACAACAGCAAGCTGGTGGGGTCCGGGGCGTCCATGACGCTCAACGTGGCCGACCTCAACAACGTGTCCACCGCCACGAGCAAGGCCGAGCTGTACGCCGTGAACAACCTGAGCGTGCTGGGCAACCACACGTTGGACAACACCTCCACCGCGCAGCACACCGCATCCATCGTCGCGCGCGACGGCCTGTTGCGCATCGACTCGCGCAGCGGCGCGGCGGCCAGCCAGGCGGTGACCAACGCCGGCGGCCTGCTCTTCGGCGGCACCGGCGTGAACGTGCTGGTCTCGCGGCTCTTCGACAACAAACGGCACGCCGGCAAGCGCGCCACCACCTTCGCCAACACCGGCAACGTGCTCCTGGGCGCGAACAACGCGTCGGAGGTGAGCAGCGCGGCGCAGGACATCACCATCGCCAATACCGACTCGGACATCGAAGCGCGCATCGGCAACGTCGACATCTTCACCAGTTACTTGCGCAAGACCACCAGCAACGTGCCAGTGGTGAGCAACGGTACCGCGCAAAACCAGTACGGTAGTTACGACCACGACAACAATCCTGCCACGCCGAACATCAGCATCGAGAGCGACTGCGGAACGAACGACGACCACTTCGACAGAAATGAGGTCGGCAAGGTGTGCGCTCAGTGGGTCAAGACCACCTCGCAGACCCTCAGCAGTCCCGACACCTCACCTCGGGGACGCATCATCGCGGGCAATGACTTCTCGGCCTGGATCGAGACGGAAGCCCTCAACTACATCAGCCTGATCTCGGCCGGCCGCAACGTCACCCTCAACGGCACCGGCACGTTCTTCAACCGTGCCGTCGAGTTGCGCCACGACAAGGATGCGCTTGTCTACCGGTATGAGAAGGGTGGCCTTTCGGTCGTTGGCAGTGATTCCTTCTGGGAATCCAACGGCAGCTGGTACAAGAAGAAATTCGTCGACATCTCGCCGGGCACGCTGACCCACTACACCGTGGGCATGGCCTCCACGGTGCAGGCGGGCGGCACCATCGCCGTCAACGTGACGCGCCTGGAAAACCAGAGCGGCGAGCGCGGCGAAACCCCCAGCGCGACCATCGTGCCGGGCACGGCTCCCGCCAGCGGTTCTCCCACGGGCGGCACCATCGGCAGCCTCACGGGCAGCCCCTTCTTTGTGCCCAGCAGCAACCCGACCTCGCCGTTCCTGTTCGAGACCGATCCACGCCTCATGAGCCTGGAAGGCTTGTACGGCTCGGACCTGTTCCTCAACAGCCTGGGCCTGGATCCGACGGACTACCTGCGTGTGGGCGACCCGTACTTCGAACAGCAACTGATTCGCCAGCAACTGCTGGCCCAAGCCGGCCAGTTGTTTGTGGCCAATGGTTTGGCCAGCGAAAACGACCAGTTCAAATTCCTGATGGAAAACGGCATTGCCGCCCAGGGCGATCTGCAGTTGCGTGTGGGCGTGGCCCTCACGGCCGAGCAGATCGCGAACCTGCAGAAGGACATCGTGTGGATGGTCGAGACCGAGGTCAACGGCAAGAAGGCCCTGGTGCCCCAGTTGTACCTGTCGGACGCGACCAAGGCCAGCCTGGCCCAGGGTGCGCGCTTCGTCGCGTCCAACATCGACATCAAGACCGAAGGCGCGTTCGTCAACAGCGGTGCCTTCGTGGCGTCGAACGACCTCAAGGTCGACGCCGGCACCACCTTCACCAACACCGGTGGCACGCTGGTGGCGGCCAACGGCCTGAACATCCAGGCCGTGGGCGACATCCTCAACCAGAGCGGCACCATCCGCGGTGGTGATGTGTCGGTGGTGTCCACCGAAGGTTCGATCATCAACGAAACGCTGACCGCGACGCAGACGTTTGGCGACATGGGCAATGTCACCCACCTCGGGCCGACCGCGACCATCGAATCGACGGGCACGCTCAAGCTGGACGCGAAAAACGACATCGTCTCGCGCGGAGGCGAGATCAACGCCGGTGGCGACGCCTCGCTCAACGCGGGGCGCGACATCACTTTCACGACGGTCGAGAAGGAGACCTTCACGTCCACGCACGAAGTCTCGAAATCGGGTGGGCACACCACGGTGACCACCACGCGCGAGAACGTCACCAGCCAGGTCGGCTCGGGTCTGAACGTGGGCGGCAACCTGAACGCCAAGGCCGGCAACGACATCAACATCATCGGCAGCTCGGTCGATGTGGCCGGTGGTGGCAGCCTGGATGCCGGCAACGACATCCACATCGCGGCCGCGGCCGAGAACCGCAAGACGGAGACCTCGACCTCGACCAAGAGCTGGAACAGCAGTTACTCGCAGGACACCACCATCGACCACACCACGGGCAAGGCCTCGACGGTGAACTTCGGTGGCGACCTGACCATTGCCTCGGGCCAAGACACGAACATCGTCGGCTCGCAGCTGGCCGTGGGGGGCGACCTGAACGTCGACCGCATCGGCGGCGATCTCAACGTGACCACGTTCGAAGAAAAGCTGGACGTCACGCAAACCACCAAGACCAGCAGTGTCTTTGGGGGGCAGGCCAAGGCCGATGCCGGCAAGAACATCGCCGCCAGCGAAGTCTCGGCCTCCGGCACGCTGTTCAGCCGCAGCACCGAAACCACGACCATTGACGCCACGTCGCACCTGCGCTCGGGCATCTCGGTGGGCGGCAACCTGAACGCCGGCCCAGGCGCGATCGCAGGCGACATCAACATCACCGGCTCCAACATCGCCACCGGTGGCGACATGAACCTGCACGCCGGTGGTGACATCAACGTGCTGGCTGCCAACGACTCGGCCACGGTCACGACCACGCGTTCAAGCTCCTCGTTCGGTGTCACGGCCAATGCCTCGGTGGGCGGTGCCGGCGTGTCGCTCAACTTCCAGAACGAAACGAGCGAGAACACGGCCACGCAGACCACGGCGCAGGTCTCGGGTCTGAGCGCGGGCGGCAACATCAACATCGACGCCGCTGGCAATTTCCGCGAGCAGGGCACCCAGGTGGCCGCCGGGGGAGACATCAGCGTCGCGGCCCAAACCATCACCAGCGAAGCTGCGGCAAACACCACCACCGAGAGCGGCAGCTCCCGCACGGTGAGCGTGGGCCTGGGCGTCACCGCCGAGACCGGCCTGGACGGCTTGGTCTCCAGCTTCATCAACCCGGCCAACAACAAACCCGGCTTCGACATGGCGCAGGCCAGCCAGAGCATCAACGCGCTCAGCATGCCCGACCCGGGCCAGGTGAAGGCAGAGCTCACGGTGACGGTGACGAACAAGAGCAACACCGGCAGCGGCTCGCAGGCCATTGCCTCTGGCTTCAGCAGCGGTGGCAACGTGTCGTTCACGGCGCGCGATGGAGATGCCACCTTCCACGGCACCAACGTGGACGCGGCCGGCAACATCGACGTGACCGCCGACAAGGGCGCGATCAACATCCTCACCGCCGACAGCTATACAACGGCCACGCAGAACACCTCGGAGACCAGCGTGAGCGTGGGCGTGTCCGGTGACGGAACCATCTCCGCGTCCGGCTCGGGCGAGCGTTCCACTGAAACGGACAGCAGCACCTCGCAGCAGGCCGCCGCGTTCAGGGCCGGTGGCGACATGAACCTCAGCGCACGCGATGACGTGACTCTGCGTGGCACCGAGATCGAAGCGGGCGGGACCGCCTCGGTGGAATCGCGCGAAGGCGGGATCAAGTTCGAGGCCGCTCAGGACACCACCACCTCGTCCAGCTACGAAATGTCGGCACACGCCAGCGTATCGGTCAACGTGGTGGAGAAGTCGGGCAGCGTGGGCGGCGGTGGCGGCGAGATGAGCACCTCCGAAACCAGCACCACGGGCAAGGCGGGCTCCATCAACGCGGGCAACATCGTGCTCAAGTCGAAGGACGACATCACGCTGGTGGGCACGAATCTCACCGCGCAGGAGTCGGCCACGCTCGAGTCGCGCGAAGGCCAGGTCGACTTCCAGGCCGTGCAGGACACGCACACGCGCACCAAAGACGGTTGGTCGATGGATGTGAGCATCGAAGCCGGCAAGAGCGGTGGCGGTGTGGAGGCCAGCGGCAGCCGCACCGACGAGTTCGAGAGCAGCACCACCCGCACCGGCGGTTCGCTCACGGCGAAGAATCTCACCATCAACGCCGGCTCGGGTGTGCGCCTGGAGGGCACGCAGGTGAATGTGGCCGAGAACGCGAGCATCGACACGGGGACCGGCGCGCTCACCATCGAAGCGGCGGTGAGCACGAGCGAGAAGCGCATCAACAACACCGAAGTGGGTGTGGCCCTCTCGGCTGACACGAAGGAAAAGAGCGGCCAGGGCAGCGTGAAGGCGCAAGGCGAGCGCACCACCGAGAACAAGGTGAGCAACAACAACGCGGTGCTCAACATTGGCGGCACGGCCGACATCCAGGCGGCGGGTGGCATCGACATCAAAGGCAAGGACGTTGCCGGGGTCGAGAGCGTCATCGTGGCGGGCGCGACGAACCTCAACGGCGCCAACGTGAACATCACGCAGCTGTCTGATGTGGACGAATCCTCGTCCACCAAATTCGGCGTGAGCGTGGGTGTGATCGTGCCGAGCAAGAAGACGCGCGACATGGTGGCCGACAAGGCGCGCAGCGTGCGCGACAGCGACACCGTGGCCGCCGTGCGCAACAAGGCGACCGACGTGAGCACGTCAGCGAAGAACGCCCTGGACTCCGATCCCGCCAGCGTCGCCCGGCGCACCGAGGCGGCCGAAGACCGCAAGCTCACGCGCAACCAGACGCAGGCCGATCGCGCCAATACCCAGAGGGACTCGGGCATCAAGTCGGACTTGTCGAAGAAAGACCAGAAGGCCGACTTCGATCGCCAGACGCAGAACGACGCGGCCGCGCGTGAACGCGATCAGGCCCTGGCCGGCATCGACACCACCAAGTCGCAAGCCGATCAGGACAAGGACCGCGCCGCGATCGAGAAGCGCTTCGAAGACACGAAGAAGACCAACGACCGCACCGCCGAGGACACCAAGCTGCAGAACGCGGCCGAAGCGGCCGACCAGCGCAAGAATGCGGCCGACGAGATCCAGACCCGCCGCAAGCAGGCCGAGGACGAGGCCACGCAGCGCAAGGTCGACGCACTGCAAAAGGCGGGAGACACGGCAGGCGTGGACCGCGTGAAAGCCGAAAGCGATCAGCGCAAGGCCAACGTGGACGCGGACACCCAGCAAGCCAAGAAGGACGCCGACGCGCAGAAGCAGCTCGCCGACAAGGACCGCCAGGCCAACCAGGAAGCCGATACCGCGCGCGAGCAAGCGCGCCGGGACCAGTTGGCCGCCGATGCCGCCGCCGATGCCGATCCCAACAAGACCGACGCCGAGAAGCAGCAAGCCAAACAAGCCAACGCCGACACGGCCCAGCAGAAAATCGACCAGGCGCAGACGAAGCTGGACGACGACAAGCGCACCAACTCCCGGAACGAGGAAGACACGCGCCTGGCCAACCGCAAGGAGCAGGAGCAGGCGAAGATCGCGGCCGAAGAAGCCAAGAACAAGAAGCTGGCCGCAGACGCCCACAACCGCGACAAGGCCGCCGCCGACGCCGCGCAAACCGCGGCCAAGGACGCGGCGCGGGACAAGCTCGCCGCCGACAACCAGGCGGCGGACGGCAAGCTGCAGGCCGCGAAGGACGCGGCCGATACCACGCTCAACACCGAGAAGCAGAAGATCGCCGACGACCTGAGACAGGCGCAGAACAATGCCGACGCACAGCGCGACGATGCGGTGCGCGCCGCCGAGGCCGCGCGCGACGCGAGCAAACAGGACGCCGATACCCTGCGCGATACCGAACTGGCAAGGGTCGATGCGGACAGCAGTCTGAGCCAGACGCAGAAGGACGCTGCGCGCCAGAAAGCGCAGGACGAGCATGCGCAGCGCGTGGCCGCAGCCGACACCACGCTCAACCAGGCCAAGACGGACGCCGATACCGCGCGCGACAGCGACCGCACGAGCGCCGAAGAGACGGCGAACACCAAGCGCCAGGCCGAAGAAGCCACCGCCACACAGGCCAAAAACGACGCCCAGGCTGAGTACCAGCAGGAAGCCGATACCGCCCGCGACGCGCATGCCCAGGCGGTGCAGAAAGCGGACGCCGACCGTCAAAAATTGGACGACACCAAAACGGCCGCCGAAACCAAGGCCACCCGGGACGCGGACATCCAGCGCGAGAACGCGACCCTGGCGGACAAGGAGCGCACGGACCTGACCCGCGCCGACCGCAAAGCCGAAGACGCCCGCCGTGCGGCCGAGCAGGACAGCGCGCTGAGCGATCAGCAGCGTGCGGACAAACTGAAGGACGTGGCCTACACGCAAGCCATGGAGCGCGAGGCGGCTGCGGTCGACCGCGCGAACGCGATCGACGCGGCGCAGATGGCGCGCGATCGAGACAGCGAGGCGGCCGAGCGTGCGGCGATCGATTCCCGAGATCCGCAGAAGCAAGCGAAGGAGCAAGCGATCACCGACAAGTACGCCGAGCGCACCGCCGAGCGCGAGCGCGTGCGCGACGAGGTCCGCGATGCCGATCGGGAGCAGCGCCAGAACGGCGAGAAAAGGGCCGATCTGGACCGCGACCGCCGCACCGTCGAGATCGGCGAGAAGACCGCGCACGACGCGGCCATGGCCGCCGAGGACGCCGCCGTCACAGCAGGCACGAAAACGCAGGAGCAAGCCGATCAGAAGAAGCGCGAACTGGAGGCCGATTCGAAGACCCGACAGGCGGAGAACCAGCGCGTCGCCGATGACGCCAAGTTCGCGCACGACGCCGAACTGGCCAGGAAGGCGGCCGACAAGGCCAAGGCGCGCGAGACCGCCGAAGCCCACAAGCTGACCGACCCGGTGGCCAAGCAGAAGGCGCTTGACGCGGCCAACGCCCGTCACACGGCCGAGACGCAGAAGGCCAACGACCGACTCGCGGCGCAGCAGAAAGACGCCCAGGCCACGGCCGACGAAGCCAAGGCGCTGGCCGCGCGCGAGAAGCGCGATGCGGACATCGACGCCGACACCGCGCTGGACGACAAGGCAAAAGCGGCCAGAAAGAAGGAGAGCGAGAACACCTTCCTCACCGCGCAGAAGACCGCGCAGAAGTCGCACGACGAAGCGGCCAAGGCGATGGAGAAGCTCATGACGCCGGCCGAGAAGGCTGCCGCTGCGAAGGCGGCCAAGGCGGCCGAGAACGAGGGTGCGCGCGTCAAGAACCCCTATGCCTTGAGCACGCGGGCCAAGCAAACCCTGAAAAAGGTCGAGCGCTGGAAAGAGGCGCTGACCTCGTTCGGCGCGCACGGCACCAGTCAGTTGCCGCTCGAAGACGAGGAAGAGCCAGCACCGGCGCCAATGGACACGCTGGTGCGCCTGGCGGGTCAGTTCCCGATCGCCGATCGGGCCAACGCCATGAGCTTGCTGCGCGAGCCCGAGGTGCAGGCGGCAGCAGCCATCACCGCCGCGGTGCAGGCTCTGCGCGACGAGGCGCGCGAGACGCTGCTGAAGGAACTCGCGATGGAGTTCACCGGCAAGGAACTCGGCGTGCTGACGGTGGCGCAGCAGCGCCAGGCCCTGGACAAGCTGGGCCTGGCGGTGCCGGCAGACATGCCGTCGGCCGATGTCACGCGCCTCTTCCAGGCGCAGCTGGACCGCACCTGCGACAGCCTGCAGCCCGACAACGAGCAGATGCGCGACATCCTCGCTTCGATGGGCAAGACCTTCGAAGACGACATGCCCGACCTCGCCAACGAGGTGCAGAAGGCCTACGACAAGGTGCTGAGCGATGGCCAGAACAAGGCCCGCGAACAGGCCAAGGGCAAGGGCATGTCGACCGCCCAGGTCGATGGTCTGGTGGGGCAGTTCGCGCCCTGAGCGTGAAGCGGTTGATGCTGCCGCGCGGTAGCGTCAGCCCGCCAGCAGGCGGTGCACCAGATCGGGCGTGCTGTGCGCCTGGTACTTGCGCATCAGCCGCGCGCGGTAGATCTCCACCGTGCGGTGGCTGATATCCAGCGCCTTGCCGATCTGCTTGCTGGTCAACCCGTCCATGAGAAAAGCCGCCACTTCGCGCTCGCGCGGGGTGAGTTCGGCCTTGACCGCACGTGTCGCGCTCAGGTCTTCGAAACCCCAGATGCCTTCGGCGTGCGGCGCGTCCAGCCGCAGCGCACGTCCGGTCACGTGGCACCAGAAGGTCTCGCCCGCCAGCGGACCCGCCACGCGCTTCATGATGCGGTTGTCTGCATAGGTGCCTTTGCGCCCCAGCAGAGGCACCAGCCGCGCGCCGGTGCGCTCGTATTCGTCTGCGCTCGGGTACAGCAGCTGAAAGCTCTGACCCACCAACTGCTCGCGCGTGGCGCCGAACATTTCGCACATGACCTGGTTGCAGTCGACCATGATGCGCTGGCGCGAGAGCACAAGCCCGACGGGCGCCAGCTCGAAGGCCAGGCGGTAATCGATGTCGAGCGGCAGGGTGACCGTGGCGTCCTGGTGCGACGGCTTGGGGTTAGGCATTACGAAATACTACGTATGTGGCTACGTAGTATCGTAGCGGCTTCCACGTGACCACCAGGAGACGCCGACGTGAACAAGATTTACCCGAGCGCGGCCGAAGCCCTCAAGGGCCTCGTCGCCAATGACCAGTTGCTCGCCGTCGGAGGCTTTGGCCTCTGCGGCATTCCCGAAGCCCTGATCGACGCGCTGCGCGACAGCGGCGTGAAGAACCTCACCGTGATCTCCAACAACGCCGGCGTGGACGGCTTCGGCCTGGGCAAGCTGCTGGAGACGCGCCAGATCAGCAAGATGATTTCGAGCTACGTGGGCGAGAACAAGGAGTTCGAGCGCCAGTACCTCGCCGGGGAATTGCAACTGGAGTTCACGCCGCAGGGCACGCTGGCCGAGAAACTGCGCGCCGGTGGCGCCGGCATTCCGGCCTTCTTCACCAAGACCGGCGTGGGTACGCTGGTGGCCGAGGGCAAGGAACTGCGCGAGTTCGACGGCGAAACCTACGTCATGGAGCGCTCGCTGGTGCCCGAGGTTTCGTTGGTGAAGGCATTTCGCGCCGACAAGGCCGGCAACCTGCAGTTCCGCCTGACCGCGCGCAACTTCAACCCGGCCGTGGCCGTGGCCGGCAAGATCTGCGTGGTGGAAGTGGAAGAGATCGTCGAGACCGGAGCCATGCACCCCGACGAAATCCACCTGCCCGGCATCTACGTGCACCGCATCGTGCACAACCCGAACCCCGAGAAGCGCATCGAGAAGCGCACCATCACCGACAAAGCTGGAGCCTGACATGCCTTGGACCCAAGACCAGATGGCCGCACGCGCGGCGCAAGAACTCGAAGACGGCTTCTACGTGAACCTGGGCATCGGCATCCCGACGCTGGTGGCCAACCACACCGGTGACAAGGAAGTGTGGCTGCAGAGCGAGAACGGCATGCTCGGCATCGGCCCATTCCCCACCGAAGACCAGGTCGATGCCGACCTGATCAACGCCGGCAAGCAGACCGTGACCACGCTGCCCGGCACCGCCATCTTCGGCAGCCACGACAGCTTCGCCATGATCCGTGGCGGCAAGATCAACCTCTCCATCCTGGGCGCGATGCAGGTGAGCGAGAAGGGTGATCTGGCCAACTGGATGATCCCGGGCAAGATGGTCAAGGGCATGGGCGGCGCGATGGACCTGGTGGCCGGCGTCAAGCGCGTGATCGTGCTCATGGAACACGTAGCAAAAAAGAAGGACGGCACCGAAGACCTGAAGATCCTGCCCGCCTGCACGCTGCCGCTGACCGGCGTGGGCGTGGTCCACCGCATCATCACCGACCTGGGCGTGATGGACGTGACCCCCCAAGGCTTGAAGCTGGTGGAGATGGCGCCGGGCGTGACGCGCGAGTTCATCCAGTCCAAGACCGGCGTCACGCTGATCTGATTTTTTGGGCGGGTATACTCCCGGCCTTCACCCGTCATTGGGGAGTAGCCGCTCGGCACCTGCCGAGGTCTGCGTCAACACACTTGGCTCCCACGGCCATGGCGCAGACAGCCTCCAGCCTGGCAAGACCTTTGACCACACTGCCTCCGGTTGGGCCGGGGATGCCGTGTGGTCTTCTGGTTTCTGCTGGCCCTCGGAGTTTTGTCTTGGACGCCTTTCTCATCTCCACCGGTATCGTCGCGCTCGCTGAAATGGGCGACAAGACGCAGTTGCTCTCGCTCGTGCTGGCCGCGCGCTTCAAGCGGCCCTGGCCCATTGTCTGGGGCATTCTCGCGGCCACCTTGCTCAACCATGCCCTGGCTGGCGCGGCGGGCGCGTGGATCATGGCCGCCGTGGGGCCCAACGCCATGCGCTGGGTGCTCGGCGTCTCCTTCATCGCCATGGCGGGGTGGATGCTGATTCCCGACAAACTGGACGACGACGAGGCCGTGCCCAAGCGGCAGATGGGTGTTTTCTTCGCCACCACCTGGGCCTTCTTCCTGGCCGAGATGGGCGACAAGACGCAGATTGCCACCATTGCGCTGGGCGCGCAGTACGAGCCCCTGGTGGCGGTGGTCCTTGGCACCACCTTCGGCATGATGCTGGCGAACGCCCCGGTGGTGTTCTTCGGCGACGCGATCACGCGCAAGGTGCCGATCAAGATCGTGCACAGCGTGGCGGCGTTGATCTTTGCGGTGCTGGGGGTGCTGGCGTTGGCGGGGGTTGGGGTTTGAAGAGAGCCCCTGCGGATTTGCGAAACGGGGAAGGTGATGGGGTTGCTCAAGGGCTCCTATGAGAGCGCTACTGCGGCTTAAGCGCTCCCGTGAGAGCGTTTGGCCAAACCCAACCCATCTGTGTAAATGAAGCTGCTGCACGCCATCACGAAACCCCGTGGCGTCTGCCGCTCGCCAAAACCGTAGACCCGCACACCCTCTTGCCGCAGGCGCAGGGCCAGGTGTGTGAGATCGCTGTCGGAGGACACGAGGCACACGCCGTCGAAATGGCCGGTGTGCACGAGGTCCATGGCATTCAGGCACAGCGCGATGTCGGCCGCGTTCTTGCCCTTGGCGTACGAGACCACCTGCATCGCCTCGATGGCGTTTTCGTAGAGGACGTTGCGGTAGTCGCGCATCTTGGCCAGCGACCAGTCGGCATACGCGCGCTTGACGAGCAAGGTGCCGTAGCAGGCGGCGCGCTGGAGGATGGCGCGGAGGTTGAGGTGACGGACGTTCTCCGCATCGATCAACACGGCGAGTTTCTGTTGCTTGTGCGCCAGCTTGGGCATGTGGCTTTCTCCCTGGTTCGTTGTTCGTGGAACAACCGCCGCCACGTGACAGAGTGGCGGCGGCCCGAACGGGGTGAGAACCGGGAATCCCCTTGCGAAGAACCGGTAGGCCTCGCGGCCTCCCGTCCAGGCCGCCAAAAAGCGAGCATGAACGAGGAAGGCCGCTGTCCAAGCGGTGTGTACAGCGGCCTTCAGGCCGCAAAGGGATTCCGGGCTCTCACACCCGACTCACCTTTTACGTGAGCGGGGCGACTTTACCTCAATGCATCGAAAGCATTCAAGGTGTTTAGAAAGAATTCGCAAACGTCCCCTGCATGCCCCATGCGTGCTGAGGTTCCCCCTTGGAACGGCGCCCTATGCAGCAGAATACGTGCGGCCTGCCCATGCCGGTACGCCTTTCCCCATCCGCGACACAGCTCCTCATGCTCGACGACATCAAGAAAACCTTGTGGGCCACGGCCGACAAACTCCGCGCCAACGTGGACGCCGCCGAATACAAGCACCTGGTGCTGGGCCTGATCTTCCTGAAGTACATCAGCGACACCTTCACCGCGCGGCGCGCCGAGATCGAGGCACGCCTCAAGGACCCGAACGACGACTACCACTTTGCGGGTGCCACGCCCGAAGACCTGCAGGCCGAGCTGGACGACCGCGATTACTACAAAGCCGCGAATGTGTTCTGGGTGCCCGAGGGCGCGCGCTGGGAGTCGATCCGCGACATGGCCAAGAGCCCGCAGATCGGCAAGTTCATCGACAACGCGCTGACGATCATCGAAGCCGAGAACGCCAAGCTCAAAGGCATTCTGGACAAGCGCTACGCACGCACCCAATTGCCCGACGGCAAGCTCGGCGAGCTGGTGGACCTGATCTCCACCATCGGCTTCGGCGAAACGGCCAACGCCGCGCGCGACGTGCTGGGGCAGGTCTATGAATATTTCCTGGGCCTGTTCGCCAATGCCGAGGGCAAACGCGGTGGGCAGTTCTACACGCCCGCGAGCATCGTCAAGACCTTGGTGGCCGTGCTCGCGCCGCACAAGGGGCAGGTGTACGACCCGTGTTGTGGGTCGGGCGGCATGTTCGTGCAGAGCGAGAAGTTCATCGAATCGCACGGCGGCAAGCTGGGCGATGTGTCCATCTACGGGCAGGAAGCCAACCCCACCACCTGGCGCCTGGCGGCGATGAACCTCGCCATTCGCGGGATCGATTTCAACCTGGGCCGCGAGCCCGCCGACACCTTCACGCAGAACCAGCACAAGGATCTGCGAGCCGACTTCGTGCTGGCCAATCCGCCTTTCAACATCAGCGACTGGTGGCACGGCAGCCTGGAGGGCGACCCGCGCTGGGTGTACGGCGATCCGCCCAAGGGCAACGCCAACACCGCGTGGTTGCAGCACATGCTGCACCACCTCAAACCCACCGGGCGCGCGGGCATCGTGCTGGCCAACGGCAGCATGAGTTCGAGCCAGAACAACGAAGGCGTGATCCGTGCTGCGATGGTGGATGCGGACGTGGTGGAGGCGATGGTGGCGCTGCCGGGCCAGCTGTTCTTCAACACGCAGATTCCGGCTTGCCTGTGGTTCCTGGCGAAGCAGAAGAAGCAACGCCAAGGCGAGGTGTTGTTCATCGACGCGCGCAAGCTCGGCAAGATGATCAGTCGGGTGCAGGCCGAGCTGGACGATGAGGCCATTGCCCGCATCGCCAACACGGTAGCCGCCTGGCGAGGTGAATTACCCCCTCTCCCGCTGGCGGGAGAGGGCGGGGGTGAGGGCTCCCCGATCCCGTATGCCGACATCCCAGGCTTCTGCCGCAGCGTGTCCCTGGCAGAGATCGCCCAACACGGCCACGTGCTGACCCCAGGCCGTTACGTGGGCGCCGAAGCCGTGGAAGACGACGACGAAGCCTTTGCCGAGAAGATGCAGAAACTCACCGAGCAGTTGGGGGAGCAGATGGCGAAGGGGGCGGAGTTGGATGCGTTGATTCGGGTGAAGTTGGGGGGGCTTGGGTATGAGTTTTGAGACCAAACTCCTGGCTGAGCTGGCAGCGCCAACGAAGAACGCGATTGTCGGTGGTCCATTCGGCTCCAATTTGGTTTCAAAGGACTACGCTGAGCGAGGTGTGCCGGTAATTCGTGGGCAGAACATGGGAGGTCGGTGGGTAGGTGGCGAGTTCGTTTACGTTTCACCAAGTAAGGCTGAGGCACTTGGCGCGAACAAAGCCAGGCCAGGTGATCTTGTGTTTACTCAACGAGGCACTCTAGGGCAGGTGGCATTGGTGCCACGTAACCCATTTGCCGAATACATCGTCAGTCAGAGTCAGATGAAAGTCACCGTTGATCCAACGAAGGCCGATGTTGAGTATCTCTACTATGTTTTCTGTTCGCAGGACCAGCTTGACTACATTCGCAGCACATCAATCCAGACGGGAGTGCCCCACACAAATTTGGGGATCTTGAAGAAGACGCCTGTACCGGTTCCGCCTTTGTCGATTCAGAAGCAGATCGCCGCCATCCTTGGATCTCTTGACGACCGAATCACGCTCCTGCGCGAAACCAACGCCACGCTCGAAGCCATCGCCCAGGCGCTGTTCAAATCCTGGTTCGTCGATTTCGACCCCGTGCGCGCCAAGGTCGAGGGCCGCGTGCCCGAAGGCATGGACGAAGCCACGGCGGCCCTGTTTCCTGAAGAATTTGGTACGTCAGAACTGGGGATGTTGCCGAAGGGTTGGCGTGTTACGACCGTGGGCGACTCTTTCATTCTCACGATGGGTCAATCGCCACCCGGGGATACCTACAACAACGAAGGCGACGGCTTGCCGTTCTATCAGGGGAGGACGGATTTTGGTTTCCGCTTTCCAACAAAACGCGTTTTCTGCAATGCTCCAACGCGCATTGCTGAGGAAGGAGATACGCTGGTGAGCGTTCGCGCCCCTGTCGGTGATGTCAATATGGCAATTGAGAGGAGTTGCATTGGCCGAGGCGTTTCCTCCCTTAGGCATCCGAACGGCTACCGGAGTTTTACGTTCTATGCGGTTCGGGGGCTAGGTGAGCGATTCAAGACATTTGATTCTGAAGGGACGGTTTTTGGATCGATCAATAAAAAGGACTTTCAGTCACTACCTGTGGTCGATCCAGGGGAGGAACTGCTCTGCGCGTACGAAGACCTTTCTCATCCTATCGATCAGCGGATAGTCGAAAACGAGGAGCAATGCAGAACACTGGCCACCCTCCGCGACACCCTTCTCCCCCGCCTAATCTCCGGCCAACTCCGCCCGCCAGAAGCACAAGCCCTGGTCGAGGCGACAGCGCAATGACCGCCCCCAGAAAGCGAAAGGCCCCGATGAACCCACCGAGGCTATGACGCCAACCAGGAACCCCCAATCCACTTGGGGCGCGAGCTTAGCCCGAACGCCGACACGGTTGAACGCCCAGTTGGGAGATCAAGGGATTTCCTGACTCGCGCCCGCTAGTATTCAGACAAGCCGCTTGGAGACGCCCGCCCATGATCGCCGCCAGCCAGACACCGCCGCCCTTGCCGGAAGGCTATGCCGACTGGCTGGCCCAGCTCAAAAGCCAGATCGCCCAGGCCCGGCATCGTGCGTCGTTGGCGGTCAACGCCGAGCTGGTGCTGTTGTACGGACGCATCGGGCATGAGATTCTCCAGCGTCAGCAGGCGCAAGGCTGGGGCGCCAAGGTAATCGACCGATTGGCCCGCGACCTGAAAGACAGCTTTCCCGATATGCGCGGCTGGTCGTCGAGCAACCTCAAGTACATGCGGTTTTTCGCCGAGCATTGCCCGGACGGCCAATTTGGTCAGCAGCCTGCTGACCAATTGCCGTGGTTCCACATCGTCACGCTGTTGACCCAGCTCAGCAGCGCCACCGAGCGCGAGTGGTACGCGGTGCAGACGGTGCAGCACGGCTGGTCGCGCGCCACGCTGGCCCAACACATCAAGAACCGGCTCCACCAGCGCCAGGGCGGGGCGGTGACCAACTTCCAGGCCCGTCTGCCCGGACCCGATTCGGCACTCGCGCACGACACCCTCAAAGACCCTTACCTGTTCGACTTTCTGGGCCTGGGCGACGACGCGCAGGAGCGTGAGATCGAGAGCGGCCTGATCCGCCACATCACCCGCTTCCTGCTCGAACTGGGCGCGGGCTTTGCCTTTGTGGGCCGGCAGTTTCGGCTGGAAGTGGCCGGCGATGAGTTCTTCATCGACCTGCTTTTCTATCACACGCGTTTGAAGTGTTACGTGGTGGTGGAGCTCAAGGCCACCGCCTTCAAACCGGAGCACGCCGGGCAGCTCAACTTTTACCTGGCAGCGGTCGATGCACAGGTGAAGGCTCCCGACGACAAGCCCACCATTGGCCTGCTGTTGTGCCGCCAGCAAAACCGGCTGGTGGCCGAATACGCGCTCTCGGGCATCGACAAACCCATTGGCGTGGCCGAGTACCAACTGCTGCGCGACCTGCCGCAGCGGCTGGAGAAAAGCCTGCCCAGCATTGCCGAGATCGAGGCCGAGCTGGCGGGCGACGTGACCGCGCCCAAGGCACCGCACCCGCCAGACGAACAAGAAGACCAACCGACATGACCGAAGACCAACTGGAACAGGAAGCGCTGAGCTGGCTCGTCGAACTGGGCTACACCCACCGCTTCGGCCCTGACATTGCCCACGATGGCACCGACCCGCAGCGGGCGAACTACCGCCAGGTGTTGTTGCCGTTCCAGTTGCGCGAGGCGATCGCGCGGTTGAACCCCGAGATTCCCGTGGCCGCCCGCGAAGACGCCCTGCAGCGTGTGATGGACCTGGGCATCCCCGCGCAGCTCACGGCCAACCGTGCCTTCCACAAGCTGCTGGTGAATGGCGTGCCGGTGCAGTACCAGAAAGACGGCGAAACCGTGGGCGACTTCGTGCGGCTGGTCGACTGGAGCGACCCGGCGCGCAATGTGTTCTGGGCGGTGAACCAGTTCACCATCAAAGGGCCCCACCATACACGGCGGCCGGACATCGTGTTGTTCGTCAACGGCCTGCCTCTGGTGTTGATCGAAATCAAGAACCCGGCCGACCTGCACGCCGATCTCTGGAAGGCCTACGACCAGATCCAGACCTACAAGGAACAGGTGCCCGACGTGTTCCAGTACAACGAGGTGCTGGTGATCTCGGACGGCAGCGACGCGCGCCTCGGTTCTCTCTCGGCGAACGCCGAGCGCTTCTTGCAGTGGCGCACCATCGATGGCGTGGCGCTGGACCCGCTGGGCGGGTTTCAGGAGCTGCAGACCTTGCTGCGGGGCTTGATGGACCCGAAGGTGCTGCTGGACTACCTGCGCTATTTCGTGCTGTTCGAGGACGATGGCCAACTGGTCAAGAAGATCGCGGGCTACCACCAGTTCCACGCGGTGCGCGCCGCCATCGAGCAGGTGGTGGCCGCCTCCCGAACCGACAGCGATGCGGGCCTGCGCGGCAAGGGCGGGGTGGTGTGGCACACGCAGGGCAGCGGCAAGAGCATCACCATGACCTGCTTTGCCGCGCGGGTGATGCAGGAGCCCGCCATGGCCAACCCGACCATCGTGGTGATCACCGACCGCAATGACCTCGATGGCCAGCTATTCGGCGTGTTCAGCCTCGCGCAAGACCTGTTGCGCGAACAGCCGGTGCAGGCGTCCACCCGGCAGGAGCTGCGCCGCTTGCTGGGCAACCGGCCTTCGGGTGGCATCGTCTTCGCCACCATCCAGAAATTCATGCCGGGCGAGGACGAGGACATGTTTCCCGTGCTCTCCGATCGGCACAACATCGTGGTCATCGCCGACGAAGCGCACCGCACCCAGTACGGCTTCGAGGCCAAACTCAAGACCCGAAAGACAGGCGCGGCACGGCCTTCTGCGGCGCTCACCACCAGCGACGGTGAACACACCTCGCAGGCGTTGACAGCCGAGTTCGCACCACCCGAATACACGACCAGCTACCAGGTGGGTTACGCGCAGCACCTGCGCGACGCCTTGCCCAAAGCCACCTTCGTGGCCTTCACCGGAACGCCCGTGAGCAGCACCGACCGCGACACACGGGCTGTGTTTGGCGACTACATCCATGTCTATGACATGCAGCAGGCCAAGGAAGACGGCGCCACGGTCGCCATCTACTACGAGAGCCGCCTAGCGAAACTTCGGCTCAAGGATGAGGCCTTGCCGGTGATCGATGACGAGGTGGACGAACTGGCCGAGGACGAAGAGGAGGGCGCGCAGGCCCGGCTCAAGTCCCGCTGGGCCGCGCTGGAGAAAGTGGTGGGTGCCGAGCCCCGTGTGGCCAGCGTGGCGGCCGATCTGGTGGCGCACTTCGAGGAGCGCAACAAGGCGCAAGAAGGCAAGGCCATGGTGGTGACCATGAGCCGGGACATCTGTGTGCATCTGTACGACGCCATCGTGCAATTGCGGCCCGAATGGCACGACCCCGACCCAGAGAAAGGCGTCATCAAGATCGTGATGACCGGCAGCGCCAGCGACAAGGCGCTGCTGCGCCCGCACATCTACAGCGGTCAAACCAAGAAGCGGCTGGAGAAACGCTTCAAGGACCCGGCCGACCCGCTGCGGCTGGTGATCGTGCGCGACATGTGGCTCACCGGCTTCGACGCCCCTTGCGTGCACACCATGTACGTGGACAAGCCCATGAAGGGGCACAACCTGATGCAGGCCATCGCGCGGGTGAACCGCGTCTTCAAGGACAAGCAAGGCGGCCTGGTGGTGGACTACATCGGCATCGGCAACGAGCTGAAGGCGGCGATGAAGGAGTACACGGCGAGCCAGGGCCGTGGCAAACCCACGGTGGACGCGCATGAGGCGCTGGCCGTGATGCTGGAGAAACTCGACCTGCTACAGGCTATGCTGCATGGCTTCGATTACACCGGCTTCAAGACGGGTGGACACAAAGTCTTGGCAGGCGCCGCAGACCACGTGCTGGGCATCGTGCCGCAGGGCAATGACGCGAAGCGCGACGGCAAAAAGCGTTTTGCCGATACGGCGCTGGCCATGAGTAAGGCGTTCAGCCTGTGCTGCACGTTGGACGAGGCCAAGGCGGTGCGCGAAGAAGTGGCGTTCTTGCAGGCGGTGAAGGTGCTGCTGACCAAGCGAGACACCACCCAGCAGAAGCGCACCGATGCCCAGCGCGACGCGGCCATTCGCCAGATCATCGGCCAGGCGGTCGTCAGCGATGCGGTGGTCGACATCTTTGATGCCGTGGGGCTTGAGAAGCCCAACATCGGTTTGCTGGACGAAGCGTTCCTGGCCCAGGTGAAGAGCCTGCCGGAACGCAACTTGGCGGTCGAGCTGCTGGAACGCTTGCTGGAGGGCGAGATCAAGAGCAAGTTCGCCAGCAATGTGGTGCAGCAACGTAAATTTTCAGATCTGCTGGCGGGCGTGATCACCCGGTACCAGAACCGGAGCATCGAGACGGCGCAGGTGATGGAAGAGCTGGTCGACATGGCCCGGAAGTTCCGCGAGGCCATCAACCGGGGCGAACAGCTGGGGCTGTCTGAAGACGAGGTGCGGTTCTACTACGCACTCATCGACAACGAGTCGGCGGTGCGGGAACTGGCCGATGAGACTCTGAAGAAGATCGCGCACGAACTCACCGAGAACTTGCGGCAGAACGTCTCTGTGGACTGGGCGAAGCGCGAGAGTGTGCGGGCCACGTTGAGGTTGATGGTCAAGCGCATTCTGCGCAAATACAAGTACCCGCCCGACATGCAGGACGCCGCAGTGGATCTGGTGCTGCAACAAGCGGAAGCGCTGGCCGAAAGTTGGCAGTGACAAGATCGAACTTCGCGCTGCCTTGCGGGTATCGGCGTAGTTCAAATGAAAGCCCGCTTTCATTGCGGTGCGTCGCAATAAAGCCGGCTTTAATTTGAATCAAACCACCACCTGCCCATGCGCCGCCAGCACCAGCCGGCGCAGAATGCGCGCCACCTCGCGCGAGGCGCGGCTCAAGGGGTGGTGGGTGGTGGTCTGCATCACCACGTAGCGCGGCAGGCGCGGCTCCACGATCCGGCGGCTGGCGAACAGATGGTCGATGCCGGCCTGGCGCACCGAGTGCTGGCTCCACAGGAGGTAGCAGCGCTCGCGGGAAATGAGCGCGCGTTGCGCTTCGATCGAATCGGCCTCCAGCACCACGTTGAGCCGGATGCCCACGCGCCGCGCCACGTCTTCCATGCGCACCCGCAAGCCGTTGGGCGCAGCGGGCAGCACCAGCGGCACCGAGGCCAGTTCGCGAAACGGCATGAGTTCCTCGCCGCTGCCAATGGCCGGGTTGCCGACCACCACCATGTCCGATACCGCCAGCACTTCCTGGCCGTCCCGGCTGGGCTTGCGGTAGCGCGTGACCAGCGCGATGTCGACCCGGCCGCTGGCCAGCCAGTCTTCGTGCTGTACGCTGAAACTCTCCAGCAGGCGCAGCACCACACCCGGAAAACGCCGGCGCACTTCCTCGAAGAGATCGGGCGCCACGTCGCGCATGTACGCGGTGAGCAGCGCCACCGTGACCACGCCGGTGGGCGCACGCGCCTGGTCTCGGATGTCGTCGGCGAACTGGTCCGCTCCGTCGACCAGGGCGCGGGCACGCGCCAGCGCCTGTTCGCCGACTTCGGTGAGTTGCACGCCCCGGCCCGTGCGGTGGAACAGGGAGGTCTGCAGGTTCTCTTCCAGCGCACGCAGCGAGCGGCTCACCGACGGCTGGCTCAGGCCCACGGCCAGCGCCGTCTGGGAAATACTGCCGAGTTCGGCCACTTTGAGAAACAGCCGCAGCGAGTCGAGATCGGGCGAAGATGAGGTCATGCGCGTAGCGTATATCAGCTAAAGGCAGGCCGTCTTGGTGAATCCCGCGCCGGGTTTTATGGTCTCGCTTCCCGATGACTTTCCATAAAGAAGGAGACGCATGAAACGCCGTTCGATCTGTGCCTTGCCGCTGCTCACGCTCGCCAGCCTGATGCCCCTGGCCGCCAGCGCCAGTGACTTTCCGAGCAAACCCATTCGCATCGTCGTGCCCTATGCGGCCGGTGGCACCACCGACATGCTGGCGCGCGTGGTGGGCAAGCACATTGGCGACCACACGGGCCAGCCGGTGCTGGTGGAAAACCGCCCCGGCGCCAACGGCATGCTCGGATCGGCCATGGTGGCCAAAGCGCCCGCCGACGGCTACACCATCGGCATCGCCACGCCCGGCAACCACGCGGCCAATGCCAGCCTGTACAAGGACGTGCCTTACGACACGGTGAAGGATTTCGCCGGGGTGTCGCTCGCGGTGAACGCGCCCATGGTGCTGGTGGCCCACCCCAGCCTGGGTGTGAAGACGGTGGCCGAACTGATCGCCAAGGCCAAGGCCGCGCCGAACACCATCGTCTACGCCTCCGGCGGCAGTGGCTCATCGATGCACCTGGCCATGGAGTCGTTCGCGCGCATGGCCGGTATTCGCATGAACCACATTCCGTACAAGGGTTCGGGCAACTCCTATGTGGACTTGCTGGCCGGCCGCGTCACGCTGCTGATGGACATCATTCCGCAAGCCCTGCCGCGCGTGCGCGCGGGTGAGCTGATCGCGCTGGGCGCGGCCAGCCCGCAGCGCCTGCCCGAGCTGCCGAACGTGCCCACCATCGACGAGGCCGGCGTCAAGGGCTACACGGCGGGCTCGTGGTACGGCTTCGTCGGCCCCGCCGGCATTCCCGAGGCGACGATGGCGCGGTTGAACCGCCTCATCGTCAATGCCCTGCGCGACCCCGAGATCACCCGCAAGCTGCAGGAAGCAGGCCTGCAGATCGTGGCCGGTTCGCCCCAGCACTTTCAGCGCTTCATCGAGGCCGAGGTGAAGAAGTCGGCCGAGATCATCCGCGCGGCCAACATCCAACCCGATTGAGCCGGACTCTTCCTCTTTCTCTCCCAGTTTCTCTCTCGTTCAACATGATTCCCAACTTCGCTCCCATCGATTTCGCGGCCCGCCGCGCCCGCGTGGCCCAGTCCGTCAAGGCCGCCGGTTTCGACGCCTACGTCGGCACCCGCCAGGCCGCTCTGCATTACTTCAGTGGCAGCTTCATGCCCTGGCGCGGCGCCGTGATCATCACGGCCAACGGCGACTGCAAGTTCGTCTATTGGGCATGGGACGCCAGCCGCGTGCGAGAGGAGGGCCACGGGCTCGATCTGGAGAGTTTCACCTTCTCGGACTTCGTCAAGACCATCGGCCAACGGCTGCAGGCGCTTGGCCTGGCGCAGGGCCGCATTGGCATCGACCTGTCGCACCCGGGCGCCGCGCAGGTGGCGCCGGGCATGTTGACCGCGAGCGAATACCTGGAGCTGCGCGATGAGCTGCCGGGGGCGCGCATCGAGAACGGCGTGCACCTCATCGACGACGTCATGCTGATCAAGGAACCCCAGGAAATCGAGCGCCTGCGCTTTGCCGCGGGCGTGGCCGACGTCGGCTTCGAGGCCGGGCGCGCGGCGGTGAAACCCGGTGTGACGGAGAACGCGGTGGCGGGTGCGATCGAGAAGGCCATCCGCGACCACGGCAGCACCTGGGCCTGGGCCATCACCGGCGGCACCGAAGTGGGCTCCGGCGTGCGCACGGGGTACCTGCACGGTGTGACGCAACAGGCGACGGAAAAGACGATTCAGCAGAACGAGTTCGTCATCCTCGACCTGCACCCGATGATCGATCTCTACCTGGCCGACTCGTCCATCCCCGTGTTCATTGGCAAACCGGATGCGCAGCAGCGCAAGCTGATCGATTGCTGGGAGGAGGTTGTGTCGACCATGATCGACCACATGCGCCCGGGCGAACCGATTCCGGAGGTGGTGAAAAAGGGCCTGGCGGTGTTCGAGCGCCACGGCCTGAGCGGGTACTGCCTGCCCACCTTCGGCCACGGCCTGGGCACCTGCGCGCGCACGCGCCCCTTCATCAACCTGCGCAGCGAAGACGTGGTGCAGACCGGCATGGTGATGGCGCTGGGCACGCACTTGTACATGCCCCAGGTGGGCGGGATGCGGCTGGAGTTTCCGCTGCTGGTCAACGAGCGAGGCGGCGAGGCCTTGATGAAGACGCCGCCGCGGGTGCACTTCGTGTAGCGCTAGGGCGGCGGGGCGCCGTTGGCGGTGCGTACTTGCTGGTGGTTCCACTTGCCGGCGAAGTGCTGGACATCCACCATGCGCCGCGCCAGATCGGCGCCCAAGGCGGTGAGCCGGTACCCGTTCCCGTCGTGTTCCACCAGCCGGGCGGCGCGCAATTCCTTGATGCGGGTGTTCAGGGTGTTGGGTGTCACCCCGCCCACACTGTCCTGCAGCAGCCGGAAGGTTTGGGGATGGCCATCGCTCAGCGCCCAGATCACGCGCATGGCGTAACGGGACTCGAGCAGATCGAACAGCTGCATCACGGCGGCGTTGTCCTTGGCACTCATTAGAGGTCTCCTGGAGCAGCCTGTTTCAGACATTTCCACTATAGGCAGGAAATGTATGCCGTAAGCGTTCGGACTTACCCGCATTGCGGTGTGTGGAGGGGCCGCAGAAGATGTGATGCTGTGGTCACCATGGCCGAGGTTGTCTGGCGTTTTTTGGGTGTTTTCTCTTTCGTGGCGAGCCGGGTCTCGGCCCGGCGGCCGAGCTACCTTTCTTTGCTTCGCCAAAGAAAGGTAGCCCAAAGAAAGGCGAGCCGAAGACCGGGCCCCTTCGGGGTTCCTTGCGCTGCTCGGTGTGCGGGGAGAAGTTCGCAAACTCGCCCGCTGTGCGGACTCAAACACGCGAACTTCTTTTTCCCCGCACCCCTGCGCTGCTCAGCCCGGCCCGACGGCGGAAAACGGGATCGGGGTCACCCTCACCCCAACCCTCTCCCACAAGCGGGAGAGGGGGCAAAGCCCTTTCTCCGGCGCGCGTGCCTTGATCCAGAGACACCAAGGGACGGCTGCGCCGGCCCAAGGTGTCGTCCCCTCTCGAAGCGCCGAAGGCGCGCCACAGAGGGGGGAAGCCGCGCAGCGGCGCAGGGGGGAGCCTTTACTATCCACAGATCATGAAGTTCCTCAGCATCATCCCCTGGACAGACTGGCTCGCGCTGGCCTGCTTTTTTGCCTTGTGGATGGGCTACGCCTGGTTCGCCCGGGAGTGGGGCCGCAAGATGGGCTCTCTGCTGCACACCACCAACCGCTACCGCGGCTACTGGATGATGCAGACCACGGCGCGCGACCCGCGCATGCTGGACGGCCTCATCACGCAGGCCTTGTCCAACACCCCTGCCTTTTTTTCGTCGACCTCCATCCTGATCATCGGCGGCCTCTTCGCCTTGCTCGGCACCACCGACAAGGCCACCGAGCTGATGAGCGAGATTCCCTTTGCCCAGGCCACCACCCTGGTGGTGTTCGAATTCAAGATCCTGGTGCTGATCGCGATCTTCGTCTACGCGTTCTTCCGTTTCTCATGGTGCATGCGGCAGTACACCTTTCTGGCGCTGGTGATCGGTGCCATGCCGCCCGCCGAAGACTTCGCGTCCGGCAAACACGACCGGCGCGCGTATGCCACGCGCGCCGCCGGGGTGGTGGCCGCCGCCGCTGAGGCCTTCAACGACGGCCTGCGGGGCTACTACTTTTCGTTTGCCGCGCTGGCCTGGTTCGTCTCGCCCATGGCCATGGTGCTGGGCACGTTGACGGTGGTCGCCATTCTCTATGCACGCGAGTTCCGCTCCGATGTGCTGACCATCCTCAAGGACGAAGAACCACCGCCGAACTGAGCGCCGAAGGCGCCGCGCGCCTTCTAAAATGGCCCGATGTTCATCCATCTGCGCCTGCACACCGAATTCTCCGTCGTCGACGGCACGACCCGCATCGACGACGCCATTGCCGCAGCGGCCGCCGACGGCCAACCCGCTCTGGCCATCACCGATCTGAGCAACCTCTTTGGCGCGGTCAAGTTCTACAAGGAAGCGCGTGGCTCGGGCATCAAGCCCATCATCGGCGCCGAAGTGCTGTTGCAAGGCTTCAGCGAAGAGACCACCGGCGCCATGCCGGGTGCCCACCAGCCCGCCGCGCCGCGCGCGCTGCTGCTGGTGCAGGACAAGCAGGGCTATCTGAATCTGAGCGAGCTGCTGGCGCGCGCCTGGACGCGCAACGACGGCCGCGGCCAGGCGCTGGTGCAGCGCGAATGGCTGGAGGAGTTGAACGGCGGGCTGATCCTGCTCTCGGGGGCGCAAGCCGGCCCGGTCGGGCAGGCGCTGGTGCAGGGCGATGTCGAGCGTGCGTCGGATGTGGCCCTGCGGCTCGCCTCGATCTTCACGCACCGCTTCTACATCGAGCTGCAGCGCGCAGGACGTGCCGACGACGAACGCCATGTGATCGCGGCGGTGCAATTGGCCGCGCGCCTGCACCTGCCGGTGGTGGCCACGCACCCGGTGCAGTTTCTGGAGCCCGACGATTACGAATCGCACGAGGCGCGCGTGTGCATCGCCGAAGGTGAAATCCTGGCCAACAACCGGCGTGTGCGCCGCTTCACGCGGGAACAGTATTTCAAGAGCGCCGAGCAGATGCAGGCGCTGTTCGCCGATGTGCCTTCGGCCGTCGCCAACTCGCTGGAAATCGCCAAGCGCTGCAACCTCACGCTGGTGCTGGGCAAGCCGCAGTTGCCCAACTTCCCCACCCCGCTGATCGACGGTGTGCCCATGCCCATGTCGGACTTCTTCCGGCAATCGTCGTTCGAGGGCCTGGAAGAGCGCCTGGCGCACCTGTACCCGGACGTGGCCAAGCGCGATGCCGAGCGTCCGCGCTACGTCGAACGCCTGGAGTTCGAGATCAACACCATCTTGAGCATGGGGTTTCCGGGTTACTTCCTGATCGTGGGGGACTTCATCAACTGGGCCAAGAACAACGGTTGCCCGGTCGGCCCGGGCCGGGGCTCGGGTGCCGGTTCTCTCGTGGCCTATGCGCTGAAGATCACCGACCTCGACCCGCTGCAATACAACCTGCTGTTCGAACGTTTCCTGAACCCGGAGCGGGTGTCCATGCCCGACTTCGACATCGACTTCTGCCAGGGCAACCGCGACCGTGTGATCGATTACGTCAAGGAAAAATACGGCAAGGAAGCGGTGAGCCAGATCGCCACCTTCGGCACCTTGGCCGCGCGCGCGGCGATTCGCGACGTGGGCCGCGTGCTCGATTTCTCCTACGGCTTTTGCGACGGCATCTCCAAGCTCATCCCGAACAAACCGGGGATGTCGGTCACGCTGCAGTACCCGCCGGTGCCGAAGAAGGAGGGTGACAAGAACAACTACGCCATCGAGATGGAGCCGGTGCTGGCCGAGCGCATCCAGAAGGAAGACGACGTCAAGACCTTGATCGAGATGGCGCAGAAGCTCGAAGGCATGACGCGCAACATCGGCATGCACGCCGGGGGCGTGCTCATTGCGCCAGGCAAGCTCACCGACTTCTGCCCGCTGTACGCGCAGCCAGGCAGCGACTCGGCCGTGAGCCAGTACGACAAGGACGACGTGGAGGCCATCGGCCTGGTGAAGTTCGACTTCTTGGGGCTGGCGACGCTGACCATTCTGGAAATCGCGCGCGAATTCATCATGAAGCGCCACCCGGGCCAGGAAAACTTCCGCTATGAAGACGTGCCGCTGGACGACCAGCGCGTGTACGCCCTGTTCTCGCGCGGTCAGACCGAAGCTGTGTTCCAGTTTGAAAGCCGCGGCATGCAAGGCATGCTGAAAGACGCCAAGCCCTCGCGCCTGGAAGACCTGATCGCGCTCAACGCGCTGTACCGACCAGGCCCGATGGACCTGATCCCCAGCTTCGTGAACCGCAAGCACGGCAAGGAACCTATCGAGTACCCGCACCCGGCGGTGGCCGAGATGCTGTCCGAGACCTACGGGATCATGGTCTACCAGGAACAGGTGATGCAGACCGCGCAGATCCTGGGCGGCTATTCGCTCGGTGGCGCCGACATGCTGCGCCGCGCGATGGGCAAGAAGAAGGCCGAGGAAATGGCCGAGCACCGCGAGAAGTTCCGCGCCGGTGCATTGGCTACCCACGGCATCACGCAGGAGAAGGCCGACGAGGTCTTCGACTTGATGGAGAAATTCGCGGGCTACGGCTTCAACAAGTCGCACGCCGCTGCCTACTCGCTGCTCGCGTACCACACCGGTTGGCTCAAGGTCCACTACACCGCCGAGTTCTTCTGCGCCAACATGACGGTGGAAATGGACGACACCGACAAGCTCAAGGTGTTGTACGAAGACGCGCTGAAGATGGGCATTGCCTTCGAGGCGCCCGATGTGAACCGGGGCTTCTACCGTTTCGAGCCGATCACCAACAAGTCCATCCGCTACGGTCTGGGCGCGATCAAGGGCACGGGCCAGCTGGCGATCGAGGCCATCGTGGCCGCGCGCGAAGGCCGTGGCGAAGGGCCGCGTGGCGCCGAAAAAGGCCCTTTCAAGAGCCTGTTCGACTTCTGCGTCCGCGTGGACCGCACGCGTCTGAACAAGCGCACCGTGGAAGCGTTGGTCAAGGCCGGTGCTTTCGATTCGCTGCACCTCAACCGCGCCGAGGTGCTGGCCTCGGTGGGCCGTGCCTTCGAATTCGCCGCCGCCAGCCTGGCCAATGCGAACCAGGGCGGTTTGTTCGATGTGATGGGCGACGACGACCACGGCTCCAGCACGCAGGAGCCCGACTTCGTGGCCACCACGCCCTGGGGTGTGAAGGAGCGCCTGACGCTCGAAAAGACGGCGATGGGCTTCTACTTCTCGGGCCACCTGTTCGACGAGGTGGAGCGCGAGGTGCGGCGCTTTGCACGCACGCCGCTGGGCGACGTGGTGGAGAGCCGCGACCCGATGATCCTGGCCGGCATCGTCACCGACTTCCGCGTCATCAATGGCCAGCGCGGCAAGCTCGCGCTGTTCAAGCTGGACGACAAGAGTGGCATGTTCGAGACCAGTGCCGATGAGAACCTGATCAACCAGCACCGCAACGTGCTCAAGGACGACGAACTCATCATCGTGCAGGCGGTGGCCCAGCCCGACCGTTTCTCCGGCGGCGTGCGCCTGAAGATCCAGCAGGTGTGGGACCTGGCGGCCGCGCGCTGCCGCTTTGGCAAGTACCTGCGCGTGGCGGTGAACGGCACCGCGCCATCGATTGCCGAACTGGTGCGCGAATTTCCACCCAAGCGCGAGGTCACCGAGCAGGGCGAACTGGTGCGTGGGTTGCCGGTGCGGCTGGCGCTGTTGCGCGAGGGGGCGCAGTGCGAGCTGCAGCTGGACGACCGTGCGCTGTTCTTCCCCACGGATGCGGCGCTGGCCAGCTGGATGGCGCAGGCGCATGAGCAGCGGGCGGAAATCGTCTTCGACTAAAAGTCGAAGCTCCCCCCTGCGCCGCTGACGCGGCTTCCCCCCTCCGTTGCGCGCCTTACGGCGCTTCGAGGGGGGACGACAGCTGGGGCCGGCGGAGGTTCTATGGATAGAAGTCAAGCGCTGGGTGCATATCGCTGAGGCTCGAATGGTTTGCCAGAGCGCCAGACGGCAAAGGCGATACGCAGGAGCTTGCGAGCCAGTACAACGAGGGCTTCGGTGGTCTTCAGGCCGCGCTGGCGCAAAGCCTTGTACGTGGCTTCAAATGTCTTGGTGTGGCAGGCCGACATGGCGGCGAGGTACATCTGGCGTCGTAGAGCCGGTTGTCCGCGTTTTGAGAGCCTTCGGTGGCCTCGACTGCGGCCCGAATCACAGGCACGCGGGTCCAGCCCACTGTAGGCCACCAAGGCATCGGCGCTGGCAAAGTCCAGCTGGGCCAGCACGCTGGCCAGCAATGCACTGCTTTGCGCGCCCACGCCCACGATGCTTTGCAGTAAAGCCCGTTGCTCTGCCAAGCGGGCATCCTTTGCGAACAGTGCTGCGATGCGCGCATCCATGGCCTTGAGCAGCGTGGCGAAGGCCGCATCCAGGGCCCCTAGCTCGGCAGCGATGGCTGCATCACAGCCCTGTAGCGACTGGTGCAGCGCGGTGCGTTTGGTCACTACCGTCCAACGCTGCGCGAGCAGGGTGTTGACCTGAGCGAGCGCGGGGCAGCAAGCCTGCCAGGGGTGCAGGTGCTCATGATGTTCAAGAAGGTAACGGGCGATCACATGGGCATCGAGCCGATCGGTCTTGGCCCGAGCGCCCAGGGCGCGGGCGTAGAAGAACACATCGCGGGCGTTGAGCACGAACACCTGCAGACCCGCTGCGTGTGCCAGGGTGGCGAGCAGTTGGTGGTAGCGCCCGGTGGACTCCATGGCCACAAGGGTGTTGTCTGGTAGCTCACGCAGCCAGGCGCTGATGGCGCCGACCTCGTTGGCGATGCTGCGGCATCCTGGTTGGGAGGCCGTGGCGACGACGAGTTCGGCCTTGGCCACATCTACCCCGATGAACACATGGACTTCTTGCATGGCAACCTCCTGCGAGAAAGAATGGCAAGTGTTGGGGTGGAAATTCCCGCCAGCCGCGTTAGCTTGCTTCAAGATCGGCGCTACTGGGTGCCGCTCAGTTCCTTATCGACGCTGAAAGGCGGGGTGGGGGCAATCTCCGCCAGTCGGTCCAAGCCGATAGCCGTACTTCCAGGCCCTCCACCCCAACACCTCAACCATACAAGCCGTCCCTCGCTGTCTCTGGACAAAGGCACGCGCTCCGGGAACAGCACGGGCGAGAAAGAGCGTGTGAGTGAGGGGAAGTCTGTCCAAGGGCACCGAGGGTCCGGCTCCGCCGGCCCCAGGTGCCGTCCCCCCTCGAAGCGCCGTAAGGCGCGCAACGGAGGGGGGAAGCCGCGTCAGCGGCGCAGGGGGGAGTTCTCAGCCTCAATCCAACGGCCGCAACCCAATCACCAGCGACGAAGGCACGGTCCCATTCGTGTCCTTGGGCAGCGAATCGGTGCGGTCGATGGCGCGCAGCACGGCATCGTCCCAGTCTTTGTTGCCACTGCTTTTCACGAGGCGGCGCGAGGTGATCGTGCCGTCGGGTGAGGTGCGCACTTCCACTTCGGCGCGCGGATTGCCTGGTGCGACTTCGGTGAACACCACATTCGGTTTGATGCGCGCCGCCACGCGGCCCGCATAGCCCGGCGACGGCCCGCTGGACTGTTGTGCCGTGCCAGTGCTCTGCGGTCCACCGCTGGCGCCGGCCTGGCCCATCATGCGTTTCATCTGCTCGGCGCGCAGCTCCGCACTGCGCTTGGCGTCTTCGGCTTCTCGCTGTTGCTCGCGTTTCTCGGCCGCGAGTTTCTGCTGGCGTTCCTTCTCGGCAGCAGCCTTGTCGGCCGCGGCTTTCTTTTCTGCCGCCGCTTTCTTTTCGGCGGCAGCCTTCGCCACGGCGACCTTCTTGGCCTCTTCTTCGCGTTCCTTCTTCTCCGCCTCGGCCTTCTTCTTGGCCTGAGCGGTGGCGATCTCGGCCTGGGTCGGCCCGGGAGGCGGTGGGGCCGGGGTGGGTGCCGGCGCGGGTTTGGGGGCGGGTGCTGGCGTTGGCGCCGGGGCGGGCGCGGGTGGCGGTGGAGGTGGCTCCACCGCGCGCGGCGCGGCCTGCTGCGGTGTGCGCGACCAGAGTTCGGCCTCCACGGTCACCGGCTCGCCGTCGTTCTGCCATTGCACACCGAAGGTCAAGGCAATGATGAGGATGCCGTGTGCCACCAACGCAAGCCCGACAGGACCGAGCCAGCGCCCGGTGCGTGGCGGGGTGAGGTCGAGGTGGTCGGCGGTGGTCTGCATGGCAAGAAGAGGGCGTGGATCAGCGAGAGGTTTGCACCGACAGGCCCACGCGCGCAATGCCCGCGCGCTGCAAGGTGTCCATCACGCGAACAACGGCTTCGTACTTGACGTTCTTGTCGGCGCTGATGACCACCGGCACGCCGCCTTCGGGCGGGCTGCCGCGGCTGGCCTGCAGCTGCTGCACGCGGGCGACCAACTGGCCCATGGCCACGGCTTGTGGCTCCGCGCTCGAAGAGCCTTCGCGCACCTTGATCTGCTCGTCCTTGTCGATCACCACGGCCACGAACTGGTCGGGCTGGCGCCCGGCCTGGCCCACGCTGGGCAGGGCGATCTGGCTCGGCGTGATCAGCGGCGCCGTGACCATGAAGATGATCAGCAGCACCAGCATCACGTCGATGAACGGGACCATGTTGATCTCGTTGATGGTGCGGCGGCCGCGGCCGCGTGAGGAGACGGCGGGCATGTCAGTGACCCGATGCGGTCTGGGCATGAACGCCCAGGTTGCGTTGCAGGATGTTGGAGAACTCTTCCATGAAGGTCTCCATGGCGTTGGCCACGCGGTCGATGTCGTGCGAGAACCGGTTGTAGAACACGACGGCAGGAATGGCGGCGAAGAGGCCGATGGCCGTGGCCACCAAAGCTTCGGCAATGCCCGGCGCCACGGTGGACAGGGTCACCTGGGCCAGCGCCGCCAGGCCGGTGAAGGCGTGCATGATGCCCCAGACGGTGCCGAACAGGCCCACGTAGGGTGAGACCGAGCCGACCGAGCCGAGGAAGGAGAGATTGGTTTCCAGCGCATCGAGCTCGCGCTGGAAGCTCGCGCGCATGGCACGGCGCGCACCATCGAGCAGGGCGCCACTGTCGGTGATGCGGCGCTCGCGCAGCTTCTGGTATTCGCGCATGCCACTGGCAAAGATGCGTTCCATCGGACCGCCGTGCTTGGCGTTCTGTGCGGCCGAGGCGTAGAGGTCGTTGAGGTTGGTGCCGGACCAGAACTCGCGTTCGAAGTCGTCGTTGTGCGCGCGAACCCGCTTGAGCGCGAACACCTTGCGGAAGATGGCCGCCCAGCTGACCACGGACACCACCACCAGCAAAGCCACCACGGCCTGCACGATCCAACTCGCGTTGAGCATCAATTGAACGATGGAGAGGTCATGGGTCATGGCAAATCGGATGCGGTAGGTGACGGAAAAGTTTCAGCGCGCTCAGGTGGGCTGCACGCACAGCGCCTGCAAGACCACGTCGGGAATGCGTTGGGGGCGCAGCTTGGCGGCATCCACCCAACCGATGCGGATGGTGCCCTCGCACAGCAGCACCGGCGGTTCGCCGGCTTCGTGGGGTTTCAGGCGCGCGGTCTGCTGGATTGTCAACGACGCGCGGCCCGCTTCCTGGACACATGCTGTAACGAGAAGCAAATCATCGAGCCGGGCCGGACGGTGGTAGCGCACCTGGGTGTCGCTGACCACGAACATGCCGCCCACCGTGTCGCGCAACGTCTGTTGCTCGACACCCAGGTGCCGCAGCCATTCGGTGCGCGCGCGCTCGAAGAACTTCAGGTAGTTGGCATAGAAGACGATGCCGCCGGCGTCGGTGTCTTCCCAGTAGACGCGCACCGGCCAGGTGAACGGGGCTGCTGCCTTGTTCACAGTGCCTGCTCCAGCCGGGCCACGGCCTCCTGCAACTGCGCCATCGCGTTGGCGGTGGAGAAGCGCAGGTAGTGGCCCGGGTCGGCATGGCCGAAATCGCGCCCGGGTGTGGTGGCCAATTGGCAGCGCCGCATGAGCTCGAACGCCAGTGCCCAGCTGCCGCCTTCATCGGGGCGCGCACCGGGTGGCGCGATGCCCCAGCGTTCGCACAGGCCGCGCACGTCGGCCCAGGCGTAGAACGCGCCATCGGGCATGACCGGCACCGACAGGCCCAGGCGGTTCAACGCCGGGATGAAGTAGTCGCGCCGCGCCTTGAACTCGCTGCGCCGACGCTCGTACTCGGTCAGGCTTTCGGGTTCGAAGCAGGCCAGCGCCGCGTGTTGCGCGATGGTGCTGGCGCAGATGAACAGGTTCTGCGCCAGCCGCTCGACGGCGGGCACCAACGCGGGCGGCAAGACGAGCCAACCCAGGCGCCAGCCCGTCATGTTGAAGTACTTGGAGAAGCTGTTGATGCTGACGACCTCGTCGCCCAGGCCATCGGGCAGGCCCAGGGCGCTGTGTCCGTACGCTTCCTCGAAACTCAGGCCGAGGTAGATCTCGTCCACCAGCGTGATGCCGCCTTTGGCACGCACGAAGCGCGCGATGCGTTCGAGCTCGTCGCGCGCAATGCTCGTGCCGGTGGGGTTGGACGGGGAGGCCAGCAGCACGCCGCGTGTCGACGGCTTCCAGGCGGCCTCCACCTGCTCGGCGCTCAACTGGAAGCGTTGCGCCGGACCCGAGGGGATCAGCACCGCGCGCCCTTCTGCCGCTTGCACGAACTGCCGGTTGCAGGGGTAGCTCGGGTCGGGCATGAGCACTTCGTCGCCCGCCTCGATGAGGGCCAGGCAAGCCAGTTGCAGCGCGGCCGACGCACCGGCGGTGACGACGATGCGTGCCGGGTCGATGTGCAGGCCAAAGCGGGTGGCATACCAGCCACTGATGGCCTCGCGAAGCGCGGGCAGGCCGGTGGCGGGGGTGTACTGGCTGCGGCCGGCCTGAATGGCGCGCTTGGCGGCCTGGGTGACCAGCGCAGGCGCCGTGAAATCAGGCTCGCCGATGTTGAGGTAAATCATCGGCCGATCGGCGGGACCGGCCTGCGCGTCCATGGCGGAGGCGGCCTTGGCCAGCTCCATCACGTAGAACGGCTCGACGCGCTGCGCGCGCTGGGCAATCCTCATGAGGCGGGCTTGCGTCCGGCGCCGCGCGCGGCGGGCGCTGCGGCCACTTCGACCGGGCGCAGCTGCGAGGCCAACTGGTGCAGCACGCCGTTGACGTACTTGTGGCCATCCGTGCCACCGAACGATTTCGCCAGTTCGATGCACTCGTTGAGCACCACGCGCCAGGGCACGTCGAGGCAGTGCTGGAATTCATACGCACCGATCCAGAGCACGCCGTGCTCGATCGGCGAGAGCTCGGCCAGGGGACGGTCCAGGCGTGGGGCGATCAGCGTGTCCATGGCCGCGGCTTCGGCGATGCAGCCGTGCAACAGCGCGTCGTAGTGCACGCTGTCGGCCTTGTGAAAGCCGGCCAGGTCGCGGGTGAAAGCATCGATGTCGATCGTGGCGTTGCGGCCCACCAGGTGCTGGTAGATGGCTTGCAACGCAAACTCGCGCGCGCGGGTGCGGGCGGACTTGTCGGCGGCCTTGCGTACCGTGTTCTTGGATTTGGGAGAGGTCTCTGCGGAGGACATGGTGTTCAGCCGATCTCTTGAAGCAGATGCGCCATTTCCACCGCCACGCGAGCAGCGTCACGGCCCTTTTCGGTCTGGCGGGCCACGGCCTGCTCCAGGTTTTCGGTCGTCAGGATGGCATTGGCGATGGGGATCTGGTAGTCGAGCGAGAGGCGTGTGACCCCCGCGCCCGACTCGTTGGCCACCAGTTCGAAGTGGTAGGTTTCGCCGCGGATGATGCAGCCCAATGCGATGAGCGCATCAAAATCGTCGCGCTCGGCCATGGCCTGCAATGCCACCGGCACCTCCAGTGCGCCCGGCACTTTCACATGGGCAATGTTCTTGTCCTGCACGCCAAGCAGCAGCAACTCGGCCAGGCAAGCCTCGAACAGGGCATCGGTGATGCCCTCGTTGAAGCGGGCTTGCACGATGCCGATGCTGAGTTTCTTGCCGTCGGGCACCGTCGTGGTGCCTTTGTCTGCGCCAAACATGGGGATATCCGTTTCTGGGAGGAGAAAAATTGAGAAGAAGATTCAGTCGTCGTGACCGAGGTAGCCGGTGATTTCCAGGCCATAGCCCGTCATGCTGGGCATGCGCCGTGGCTGACCCAGCAATTGCATGCGGTGCACGCCACAGTCTCGAAGGATCTGCGCGCCCACGCCATAGGTGCGCAAGTCCATGCGGCCGCGCTCCGGGGCCTGGGCCGAGCGTGCCGTGCCTTCGAACTGGGCCAGCAGCTGTTCGGCCGATTCGCCACAGTTGAGCAGAACCGCAACGCCTTCACCCGCCCGGTCGATGTGGCGCAGGCTTGCCTCCAGGCTCCAGGAGTGCATGGAACGACCGACTTCCAGGGCGTCCAGCACGGACAGCGGCTCGTGCACACGCACCGCCACGCTGTCGTCCGGCCCCCACTGGCCTTTGACCAGGGCGAGGTGCAGCGCGCCACTGGGCTCGTCCTTGTAGGCGGTGGCCTGGAACTCACCGAAGGCGGTGTTCAAGGTGCGGGTGCCGAGTTTCTGCACCATGCGCTCATGGCGGCTGCGGTGTTCAATCAGATCGGCAATCGTGCCGATCTTCAGACCGTGTTCGGCCGCGAACACCTGCAGGTCGGGCAGACGGGCCATGGTGCCGTCGTCCTTCATGATCTCGCAGATCACCGCCGCAGGGCTGCAGCCGGCCATTTGGGCCAGATCGCAGCCTGCTTCGGTGTGGCCCGCGCGCATGAGCACCCCGCCTTCGACCGCCTGCAGCGGGAAGATGTGGCCCGGTTGCACCAGATCGCTGGCTTGCGCGTTCGGCGCCACCGCCGCTTGCACGGTACGCGCGCGGTCGGCGGCGGAAATGCCGGTGGTGACGCCTTCGGCGGCCTCGATCGACACGGTGAACGCGGTGCCCATCTTGGTGCCGTTGCGCGGCACCATGGGCGGCAGGCGCAGGCGTTCGCAGCGTTCGCGCGAGAGGGTCAGGCAGATCAGGCCGCGCCCGTAGCGCGCCATGAAATTGATCGCTTCGGGTGTGACGTGGTCGGCCGCGAGCACCAGATCGCCTTCGTTTTCCCGGTCTTCCTCGTCGACCAGGATGACGATGCGCCCGGCGCGCATGTCGGCGACGATGTCCTCGACCGGTGAGATGGCCACGGGTGCCAGGGTTTCGGGGGCGTTCATGCGGAGACTTCCTTGTTGAAATGCACGCCCGCGCTGAGCATGCGCTCGACATAGCGGGCGACGGTATCGATTTCGAGGTTGACCGAACCGCCGTCGGTCAATTCGCCCAGCGCGGTGTTCTGCACCGTGTGGGGGATGAGGTTGATGCTGAATTCGCAACCCATGCGATTGTCCGCCACCTGGTTGACGGTCAAGCTCACGCCGTTGACCGTGATGGAGCCCTTGTAGGCCAGGTACTTGCCCAATTCGGCGGGCGCCTGGATGCGCAGCTCCCAGCTTTCGCCAACCTGTGCGAAGCGGGTGACCGTGCCCACGCCATCGACGTGGCCAGACACGATGTGCCCACCCAGCCGGTCGTGCGCGCGCAAGGCCTTTTCCAGATTGACGCGGCGGCCGGCCTGCGCCAAGCCCGTGGTGCGGGCCAGCGATTCGGCGGAAATGTCGATGGTGAAGCGGTGCTGGGGCAGGTCCAGCGAGGTCACGGTCATGCAGGCGCCGTTGAGCGCGATGCTGTCACCCAGGCCCACGTCGTCGAGGTAACCCGGCGGCGCCTCCAGGGTGAGTCGCTTGCCGTGTTCCAAAGAGCTGCCCAGGTCGTGGAGGTCGGCGATACGCCCCACGCCGGTGATGATGCCGGTAAACATCCGGCTATTTTCGCAGGGTTTCGGAGGCAGGGGTTTGGTGGAGGAATAGGTCGCGGCCCTGCACCCGGGCCAGGATCCGCAGGTCCTGTCCGACGGGGTCGATCGACCCGAAACGGAGCTGGGGACCGTCGCCGAGCTGCTCCAAGGGGCCGAAGTGGGCCACACCGGCCCCGCGTCCCAGCAGCGTGGGCGCGACATAGAGCAGCAACTCGTCCACCAGGCCTTCGCGCAAAAACGAGCCGTTGAGCTTGTGGCCCGCTTCGACATGCAGTTCGTTGACTTCCCGACGCCCCAGATCGGCCAGCAAGCCGGGCAAGTCCACTTTGTTGTTGGCGCCTGGCATGTGAACCAGGGTCGCACCTTGTGCCTGCAACGCGGCCTCTCTGGCCGCATCTCGTGTTGCGTGGTAGATCCAGATCTGGCGCGACAACCCGTGGGCAGGGGCCTGGAACAGGCGCGCGGTCGATGGTGTCTGCAGGCGGCTGTCGACGATGACGAGGTGCGGTTGGCGCGGGGTTTCCACGAGCCGGACATCCAAGGAAGGATCGTCCTCCAGGACCGTTCCGATGCCGGTCAGCACCGCACAGGCGCGCGCGCGCCAGGCATGGCCGTCGGTGCGCGCGGCTTCCCCGGTGATCCATTGGCTGACGCCATTCTCCAGCGCTGTGACGCCGTCGAGCGAACTGGCGGCTTTCAGGCGGACCCAGGGGGTATGCCGAATCATGCGGCTGAAGAAGCCGATGTTGAGTTCGCGCGAGGCGCGCGCTTGCGGGCTATCGGGTGCGAGCAGTTCCACTGCAATGCCTGCAGCTCTCAGGCGGTCAATGCCTTGGCCGGCCACCAGCGGGTTGGGGTCGCCTGTGAAGACCACCACCCTGGCCACCCGAGCCGCGATCAGCGCGTCGCAACAGGGCGGGGTGCGGCCGTGGTGGGAGCAAGGTTCGAGCGACACGTAGGCGGTCGCCCCTTCCACAGAATGGCCGCGGGCCTGTGCGTCCCGCAACGCCATGGCTTCTGCGTGCGGACCACCGGCCTTTTGCGTGTACCCCTCGGCCAGAACGCGCCCGGACGCATCGGCAATGACACAACCCACGCGAGGGTTGGGGTTGGACAGCCGCAGTGCCTGTGCAGACAAGGCTTGGACACGATGGAGCAGTTCCGTGTCGATTTGACGCATGAAGCAGTGGCGAGGCCGCAGGCGGCCACGCAGTAGTGGATGGGAACGGCTCAGGACCCCCTGAAACAATCGGCCAGGGTGGAGCCTGCCGCATTGTTGCTGATCGCGCGCGCGCCGGTGTGCGTGGTCGTCAGATCGCCACAACGGTCGTTGGTCATGGCACCGGTGCGGGTGGCTCGAAGCGTGTAGGTCGTGGCGGCCTCGCTCTTGTTCACGAGAGATCCGTTTTCGACCAGGGAGATGGTATACGCGGGGGCAGCGCCATCCCTGGGGGAGCGCGCGAGGTCCGCCGGCAAGGTCGCTTCCTCGAACGTGTCACGCGCACTGAAGTAGCGCTTCATGTACTGGTCGACCTCTGCCAAGGCGCGTTGCACGTCGGCCCTTCTGGACGCGTGCACGTATTCGGTGTAGGAGGGGTAGGCGATCGCCGCGAGGATGCCGACGATGGCCACCACGATCATCAGCTCGATCAGGGTGAAGCCGCGGGAGTGGCGGGTCCGATGGTGTGAACACAGGGGCATGGCGCGGCTCGCTCAGTTGGCAGGAGGGCGGCTGAGTTGGTATTGGGTGCGGCTCCAGCCGGCCACCGAGCACTGCAGATTTCCGTCCAGGCTCTCGTCGTCGGTACCTGTCAACCGAGCGCGCTGAGGCCGACACTTCTTGTTGAGGATGCCGTCCTGGCTGGGAATGCTTTCGCCATCATTCTCTGCAGGTGCGTATGTCAGGCGTTTGGAGCTCGTTACAGGAGCCCGTTCATCGTCCTGGACCACAGCCATGCCTCTGGCGAACCCACCCTCACCGACGAACACCACGGAGGCGTATTCGGTCTGATCGTTTCTCCTGTTCACGAAAAAGCGGACAGAAGATCCGTCGAGCGCCTTCAGCGCATAGATGTAGTTCGGTGGAATCGGCGAAGCCGTGCACGTATCCTCCGCGGAGGAGCTGGGCGCGGTGATCACGGTGGTCGGGACGAGCACGATGTTGCTCAGGTTCTGAATCTGGTCCAAGGACCTCTCGCCGGTGTGTTCTCGGCCCAGTGGCATGGTCCAGCCGCGATGGACCTTCCAGTCGATGGTGTTCTTGCTGGCAGCGTAATAGGTGTTGCTGCCCACCACATTGGCGGTGTCCGTCAACACCGTCTGGGCCAGCAGTTGCTCTACAGTGGCAGTCTTGAATTCTTTGACGTTCTCTCCGCCAATGGGGGTCGGATCCCAGATGCCATAGATCGCCTCGTTCGCCAGCGTGTTCTTCAGGTCTTCGTCGCTCAGCAACATGCCGGTGGCCACCACCACGATGGCGCCACCTTTGGGGTGGGGTTGCCAGGCCGGGGCACCGTAGATGGGCCGGTTGTCGGCCGTGGTAAACAGTGGCGCGCCGTACGACACGGCCCAGGTGGAGGGTGCGCCCTTCAAATCGAACCGCCAAAGATTGCCATTCGCGTCGCCAGCATAGGCGGCAACGATCCGCCCTTGGGCGTTGCGCATCAATGTGACACCTCCGAGCCCGGTGGTGTAGCCCGTTGTTGAGCTGTCTTTCGGCAGGAATCCCTTTGGCAATGGAATGTTGCGGATCTTTGCACCGGTCATGGCGTTCAGGATCACGAGACCGTGTCGTGAGCCGTCGACGTTGCCATTGAGATGACCGCTGTTGACCACGGCGATCCATTCGCCGTTGGCCGTCTGCCCGCTGCGGATGGGGTTGGTGATGTATCCCATCGTGACGCCGTTGGTCAGGGGGTCGTCATCGATAAGTTCGGGGCCGGATTCCCACAGGAAATCCCGTTGCTCGGGTGTTCGGTTTGGCTGGATGCTGGCGTTCAGCGGCGAGCGCACCGCGTACAGGAGTTTCTCGCCTCGGCCGCCGCTGCCCATGGCCACGTGGTTCCAATTTTCACTGTCGTAGATGTCGTGCTCGCTCAGAGGTCCGTCCAGCGTGTAGTCGAAGCTGTAGTTCGTCCTCGCGTAGTCCAGCATGCGGCGCAGGCTGCCACGTGGCATGAAAGCGGCAAGCTCCTCGCCATTCTTCGCGTTCAGGGCGTGCATCACTCCGGCATTGGTCGCTGCAAATATCGACGCCGGCATAGCTCGCTTGGCCTTGACAAACGCTTCGTATTTTTCCTTCCCGCTGACCGTGCTGTACAGGTCGTACGCAAAGTCACGGCGGTCTCCCATGAAGAGGGGGGGCGCGTTGACGATGGCGCCGATCTTGCTGGAACGTTGCCGGAACAGAGCGCCGTTGTTGTCGGTCACCGGGTCCTTGCCGCGCAGGTAGTCTACAAAACGGCTGTCGCTGGGAATGCGTTCGACGTCCGCTGCGGATGCCGGCTTCAAGGCCGCTTGAACATCGGCGGGAAGCTGGGACAGCGGACCACTGAAATTGGTGGCGCTGGTGTTTCCGGACATCGTGAACACCTTGCGATCTCCGTGCTCTTTGATGAGATCGGCCGCCTTCCACGGGGTTTTCTTCACGTTTCCGTTGGCGTCCAACTCTTGCGCCATGAGGTCGCCGGAGTTGTCCAAGGTCCGGTAGCTCACGCTGTACTTCAGCGGGCCTTCGTCGCCGGTGGCCTCCTTGGACCCCACCGCCACACCCGCATCACGGCCCATGGCGTTCAGGATTTCGGAAATGATGGTGTCGAAGATCGTGCGCACGTCGTCGGCGGTTCTCGCGCTGAAACCTCTCCCACCTCCGGTATAGCCCGCCTGGATGAAGTCATCGACGCGGGTCTGGTCGGAGGCGGCCGCACTGATATCGCCATCTGCCCACGCGGGTTTGGGTGCCTTCTCGTACCCGTCGCTGGCGTATCCCGCTTCGTATGCTTTGATCTGGCCGAAGGTCAAGCCGTTCTTGCCGGGAATCTCGCCTGTGGGGCGAATCAGGTATCCGACCGTGTAGGTGGTCATGTTCTGCCAGAACGTGGGCTGGCCTGCGCGGGTGGTTGCCTCGTTGGCGAGGTCGGTGCGGAGGTCCGTGTGCCAGAAGTACTTGGCGGACAGGTCGGCCAAGCCGCCCGTGCCCGTGCTCGGAAACGGCGTATAGGCACGCCTTGTCTCGGGACTGTCGAGCCCCGCCCTCCGATATACAAACGAGTCGGTAAGTCCGTTGCTCAGCGTTCTCGTGAACGAGGGGCCATCCGTGTTGTCGTAGTCGATGCCTGCGATGGTGGACGAGCCTGTGTTCCAGGCGCCGTCCGAAAACATCAGATTGAACGAACGCCGGCAGCTCTTCTCCGGGTTGCTGCTGCTGGCCAATTGGGATGGGTCTGTGGCCCAGGGGTTTTCCTTGGCATTCGTGCCCACGCTCAGATAGTCGGCCACCTTTGTCATGGCGTTGTGCAGCGGTGTCCCTCCGTAAGGCGCGTCTCGCCGTTGTGTCGCCGAGTTGAAGCTAGGGTCTTTTCCATCGTCGGATGTGCGATTGGCGGTTCCGTCCTGATCGTAGAGCCAGGTGTAGAAGCGCTGCGTATCCGGTGAGCCTTTTGAATGCAGACGGACGCCTCGCAGCACAGCGTTGTTACCCGTGTCGATGCCCGGTGTCTGATCGACGGCGCCAACGGTCAAGCCATTTCGGCGGTTGATCGATAGATAGCCGATGCGCAGGAGGTCGTAGAACGCGTCGTTGGACACGGCTTGACCGATCGCCGTGGCCACGGCTGGGGCCCGGAACGCGTAGTACCGGTACCAGTTCAGGATGTTGTCGACTTCCTTTTCGTGGGAGCACGTTGTGCTGGTCACCCCGCAATCGGTGCGGTTGTGGCCTTTCGGAAGCGTGACATCGGAGGTCCCCTTGTGAAAGATGGTCACGCCGGTCCATGCGCCCTTGTCGCAACCCACCTGCAATCCCGCCACGGTGATCACCTTGGTGCAGAAGGCGTACGTGAAGCCTGGCGTGCTGCTGTTGGTTGACGTGTAGGCGATGTGCTCAGGGATCTTCCACGGAAAAGCGAAGCCATAGACCCTGGAGTAGCCAACGGGCAGGTCGCTCTTGCTGTCCGCAAACATCGAGTGCTTCGCGATGATCTGGTCTGCGTTGTTCTTGTAGACGGTGTATTGCATGGTGGTGGTGCCCTGGTTGGACACCCATGTGATACCGTCATTTGCCACCAGCGGCTGGCCGTTCGCGTCCAAGCGCGGGCGGTAGGTGGTACGCGGGTTGTAGTAGACAGGGTTGACATCGGCGGAGCGCTGCGCGGACCAGGAGCCTGTAATCTGCACGGGAGTTGCGTGGCTGGTGTACTGGGTTCTTTCATGATTGATGCAGCTGTTGACCGTGCTGAAGCCTGCAATACCTCCTTGGACCCAGTCGCCTGAAAACAAGCTCCACTCGTTGTCCGGGCACTTGTAGATGGTGAGTTCATCGTTGGTATCGTCTACGACGCCATAGGTCTCGTGGTAGCTGAATGCCATGGACCCGGAGTTGTCCAACGTGATCATCAAGTTCGGCTTGACGTTGGACTGGCTCGCCAGCAGCGGCTTCTTGCTGGGTTGTGCTTGAACCTGGAAGTCCCGCATGGAGGCCCCCAGCAAGATCACGGCGCAAAAGAGTAGCCGTGCCGTGGATTTCGCATGCGCAGTTTCAAACATGGTTGCCTCTCCGTCGGTTGTTGTTCGCAAGGCGCCGGGATGTGCGCCCCGGGGGTCAGTGGTTCGGAATTTCTGGCGTCAGAACGGATTGCAACCAGATCTCCGAGCCTTGGGAAAGTCGGTTGTCCCTGTCGACAACCGCATCGTTGGAAAGTCCTCGCGCCGTGATGAGATAGCGGCCGTTCTTCATGGCCTGTATCAGACAGGTCGGGTGGTTGCCGGCCCTGGTTTGTGCTGCTTGCTGCACGTGGGGGTCGAACGCGGGTTTGTAGGTGATGAGGTTGCTTGCCCCCGTGGCCCAGTTCGAATTCGTGTTCCAGACGCCGTCCGCGATCTTGTCGGGCTCCAGTTCTGTCGCCACGATGTTTGTCCTGATGGTGTTGAAAGCCGGATCCTCGTTGGTAACCGCGCTCTCGCAGAAGCGCAACGCCGCTTCTGCGGACTGTCTGGCCACCTGGGTGGTGCGCGTGTTGTTCGAGAACTGTTCGTGGGTCGCCGAATTTCTGGCCGCGAGAAGGCCTGCCAGTGAAATGATCACGAGCATGATCAGCGCCATGGGCAGCACGATGCCCTGTTCATGGTGCGATCGCATGGACATGAAGCTCACCTTATTGCCCTTCCACAAGATGCGCCCATGGATCGCGAACATTCGCTCCAAGCTTTGGGTAGGGAGCGGGAACGGCAGGGCGCGCGTTCCTCAACTGAACGGTGGTCTGGTATGTCCGGCGCAGGAAGCCGTCGTCATTGCCGTCCTGTCGATTGCCCTCGCAATCCACGTAGCTGCCGAGCGTGGCGCGCTCACCACCGGTGGTGGGCAGGGGTCGGCTTGTGCGGGCCAGGATGCAGATGCGCACCCCTGCCACCCGCGACCAGTGGGCTGCATCAAAGGACGGGCCCAGCTCTGCATCGCCGGCATTCAGATAGCCCGTGATCTGGTGCGGCAGCGGCTTGTCTTTTTCGGGGGCGCTGGTCACCGCATAGGTGATCTGCATGTCCTCGATGTTCGGGATGAGTGCCTCTGCGTTGGCGAATCCAGAGCTGCTTGAGGAGCCATCTTTCCCCTTGCAGTACAAGGTTGGAACGTTGTTGTTGTTGCTGTCAGGTGCGATGTAGAAGCGGTTGTCTGCCAACGTCGTGTTGACACCTGTCCCGATGTCCCACGCGGTGATGCCGTTGAAGCCGCAGTTGGAGGGACGCACAGCACCTGAATTGTCCGCAACGGGCTGTGTGTTCAGCAAGGTTGCTTCATAGCGAATCGCGATGGCATCCGACCCTTTGCCGCCTGCTGCACATGCCACGGCGTCGAAGCTGCCGTCTGGCGATTTGTCGGCGAAGCCGCCATCGCAACCACGCACACCGACGCCGTCGAAATGCCGCGTGCCGTCCGCACCCATGGCGGAATAGCCCGCCAGGCGGAGTTGCTGTTGCAGGATGTCGAGCGCCAGGCTCGCATCCTCGTTCATCTGCGACTCCAACGTGCTGGCGCGCGAGCCGTTGGCCGTGGCCACGTAGAGGGCGGCAACGGCGCCGATCAGAAACAGACCGATGGTCATAGCGACCAAGAGTTCAACAAGGCTCAAGCCACGTTCGGCAAACGCTGAGCGAGCAGCGCGTGACCGGACACGAAGGGTTGGCCGCTTCATAGACCCACCTTGAAGTACATGCAGCTGTAGATGGTTTTCTCGTCGTCGGTCAAATCGCTGGGGCAATTGAACTGGCCAGCAGCAAACAACGCGTCGCCGACTCTCGTTGTCGGTTCTTGCCATAGCAACCAGACATCCAGATTGCGCACCTGGTTTGTCGGGGTGGTGACCACAACGACGCGACCCTGGGGAAGGCGGTTCGCGACCGTGCGTTGGAAAAGGAGACGGTCGAATGTGGCGACGTTCCTGGCCGCCGTCACAGCAACGGCTTCGTCGGCCTTCATGGCGGTTGTTGCGTCGGCCATCTCCTGGGTCGTGGGAGCCGCATCGGACAGTGCGATGGCGTAGCTGCCGAGGTCGTAGCCGTAGATGTTGAGCCGTGCCCGGTCGGCGTAGTCGTTGACCAGATTCAGACCTGTGAGACGCAATTGGGCGACCTTGTTGTAGCCAAACGTGGCGGCCGTCAACCCACCGATCCCCAGCAGGCCCAACGAGACCAGCAGCAAAGCCACCAGAATTTCAATCATGCCGACGCCGCTTTGACGGCGCGAATCACCTGTTTTTCGCCGAGGCGCAGCGGTCCAGATCGGGTCGGCACGCATGATCAGGTTTTTTTCTGGTCTGCCGAGGTGACGTACGCTCGGCCGACGCGGTTCACCGTCACCTCGTTCGTTCTGACGGCACTGCCGGTGGGGATGACCTCAAGGGTTGTGGCATTCGATGCCATCAGGCCGTTGGGCATGAACACGAGGCGTTGGACGTTCCCATTCGTCTGCATGGATCTGAGTCCGCTGGAGACGCCGCGCGTGGCGAGGACGTGGTCACCGGTGTTCAGGGCGTCGTTGCCGTCGACGTCGACGAAGACGATCCAACCGGTTTGCCAAACGGTGTCTTTTGCGCACGAGGAGCCGTCGGCGCTGGTGCACATCACCACGCGGCGCGAAGTCCGGATCGCTTCGGTCCTCGCGAGGCGTATATGGCTGGTGAAGGCCTGCGTCGCGCTGTCTCGCTGCCACCCTTGCAGCTGATTCGTGAAACCCGGGATTGCGACGGCCAGGAGGATGGCCGCCAGGGTCAAAGTCACCATCAACTCGATGAGGGTGAAGCCCTGCGTTGGGTGAGCGGGGTGGAGGGGGGAGGTAGGTTTGTGCATCGAAGGTGGTACTCCGATGCGCAATGTATCGAACGCCACGCGTTCTGAATTCCCGTTTTCAGATACGCGGTAGGTTTCGGCTGTTCGAGGGTTTTGTTTCTTTAGTTTCTAAAATTTCTCCGTATAACCATTGAATTCACATATTTGTTGATTTCTTTAGTTTTACATACCCGTATGGGGTATGTCGAACCTGAGCTTTGAGAGGAGAGCCCTCGCTATCGACCCCAGCAATCCAAAGTCAGTGTCGCCCGGTTGTTCAGAACACCGCCCGCGCCCTTGATGTTCTGGCTGTTCAGCAACAACGTGCCGCACGTGTCGTTGGCTTGTGCTCCCGTGGGCACCGCCTGGAGGACGAACGTGGCTGGCGCGGGGTTGGTGGCTGGCGCCGTGACGGGTGCGAAGGAAATGTTGTACCGCGCCGGTCCGCCCGCGGGCACCACTGCAAAGCCGGTGTCGGCAATGAACGTGGTGGTGTTGTTGATGGGGTCGCCATTCTGGAGGGCGTTGTAGCGACCCGAGAGGGTGTAGTTCTGTTCGAGGCGCTGCGCGACCGTTTGGAGATAGTTCTTGGCCTCGGCGCGGTGGCTCCGTTGCACGTAAGCCGTGTAGCTGGGGTAGGCGATCGCCGACAGAATGCCGATGATGGCCACGACGATCATGACCTCGATGAGGGTAAAGCCTTGCTGGTTTGAACGAGGGGTTTTCATGGCTTTACTTCGTGAGGATTTCGCGCCAGCTGTAGCGGCCGCGGGGTGCGCTTGACGGAAGAAGCTTCGCCGCGTCGGGGCCTTTGCCGCAGTCATCCTGGTTGCAGACCACGGTCGGCTTTCCGTCTTTGTCCGTATAGGTGTTGCTGACTTTGACGATGCCGGACGAGTCGATGGCCATGCCTCCCACCGTGCGGCCGTTGACGATCAGATCGCCGATCTTTCCTGAGCAGATGTTGACCGACATCACATAGCCCGAGTTGCCAGGAGTGCAGACGTCGCCCTTGGGTTGGGTGGTGGCGAATACGATGGCGCCGGTGTCGGGCGGAACGGTGGAGTTGCTCAACACGCGCTCCCCACCGGCAAAGCTCATGCGCCAGCCGCGCTTTCCATTGAGGTCCGGCGTGCTCCAATTGCGTCCCACCGCCCCGCCGCCCAGATCGACGGCACTGAACGCGCCGATCACTGCCACGTCGGCGGCAGGGACCGTCAAGGTGGACGAGGGGGATTTGTCGACGACGTTGTAGAAGCCGCGCTCGGCTGTGTCCGCATAGTCCCCATCTTCATTGAGCTTGCCGGTTCCGAACATGACATTCCAGCCGGCGCCCTCGCAGGCCGCGACCACCGACGGCGCCGTCGTGATGGGCTGGCCGCTGGCATAGACGATACCCAGATGGCGCCAGGCGCCACCCGACTCCGCCGACTTGGCCAGCACGAAGTCGGATCCAGACTCCTTGGAAAACTGGAACTTGTGCAGGTTGCCTTTGAGGTCGCCTGCATACACCGTGTCGATCAAACCATCGCGATCCGTATCCAGGGGGGTTGGGGCGGACAGGCCGTTCGCACCGCTGGTGTCGGCCACCAGTTTGGTGGGCGCCGTACCGGTGTTGGCATCGAGCAGAAAGAGAGCGGCCTTGCCGGCGGTGGACCCATAGCCATTGCCAACGGCGATGCGCCAGACGCCGGATGCCACGGTGCTGTCGGCGTACTTGTTGATTTGTCGGTAGGCACCCGTGATGTTGTCGATGAAAGGCTCGTTGAAGGTAAATCCCAGATCGGCGTCGTCGACGGACGTGAATTCCCACAGGGGCAGGGTCGAGGCCAGCGTGGCTTCGTTGCTGGTGGCGAAGCTGCTTTGTGAGGTGATGTCCAGGGCGTAGTAGCCTTTGCCGCCAGCGCCGAGGCCTCCAACGAGAAGGGTGCCCCAATTGGGCGACGCAGCGGTCGATCCCGTCTTCTCGAAATCGCCGACCATCGGCGTGCTGTCGACCAGATACTCGTGGCGGAAGTTGAACGCGGAGAGGCCATTGAGTTTGCTCAACACGCTGCCCGGGATGTACCCGAAGAGTTCCTTGCCATTCGTGCCGGAAAAGGCGTGCAGCATGCCGTCATTGCTACCCACATACACCACGGCCGGGCGGGTTCGGGTGGTGTCGCGGTAGGCGGCGTGCCCAGGGAAATTGGATCCGTTCAGCGCTCGGCTCGCGCCGGAGAGGTACGTCACGCCGGCGTTCACGACGTCGCCCAGTAGATTGGTCGGCCGTACGCGGAACAGCGTGCCCTCATGGGTGCGACTGCCTCGGATGAAGTCCACGCGGTTGGCACCATTGCTGTCGGCGTTGAGCACCGCTTGTTGGTTGGCGTTGAGGTTGTCCCACTGAAACCGCATCGATGTGAATGCGTACGGTGCGGTGGTGGCACGGTGGGATGTGAAGATCTTGCGGGACGTTGCCGTCAATTTGTCTGCTGTGGCCACCGGCGTGGGTGCCGAGTTGAGCCAGTGCGACGCATCCCATACCGGTGCGGTGTTGCATTGCACGGCGGTTTGGTTGGGCGTGCAGGCCCGTACACTGCCGGTCCAGTCTTTGGGGTTGTATCCCGCATAGATGATCTGACTACTGGAGGTCTGGCGGTTTGAGGTCACGGCTGCACTAGATGCCGCGGCCGCACCCGCCTCGTTGTTGATTTTGCTGAACGCGGCGGAAAGGCTCGATTTGAGCAAGGTCGGTGTACTGCCCGCAAACCAGTTGTCGGGCACGCCATCGCCATTCTTGTCCCAGGCGGCGGGATCGGTTTCGTTGAGTTTGATGTTGGGGTTGTCGCCTGGTGTGAGCGTGGTGTCGAACCCGCCGTACTTGGCTGCCAGCCAATATTGCGTTTTCAAGGTGCCCGCCGCAGGCATGCCACTCACAGCGTTCCCGTTTTCCAGCACGTCGACCCAGTAAGTCGATAGCGTCTGTGTTCCCGACAGGTCGCTGCGGATGTCGTTGGTGTTGGCCCAGTGGGCCAGGCCGGCCATGTACTGCGTGCCGCCACTCGATCCGCCCGTCCAGGAGCTGGATCCCTCCTGTGTGGTCAGTCGGGTCCACAGGGTCTCTACGTTCAGGTTGTCCCCGTCCGAAGGCCCTCCTGTCCGGCCAGGCAATTGACCATCCTGGTGGGTGTAAATGTCTCCAATGCCCAGAAGAAAGTTTCTCTGGCAGGTGTTGATCATGGGGTCGCGCGTACCTCCACGCAGGTGCGCGTTGCCTGTGATGACGGGGAATCCATCCTTGTAGCTCGCTGCGGTGGCCGCGTCGGACGGCATGCTGGTGTAGTCGGACGGCAGCGCATAGCCGCGCATGTAACGCTGCGCCGCGTAGTAGAGCTCACTCACGGGGTCGTTGCTCTTGTAGCCAGCGGCGTAGCCGAACTTGTTGAGGTAGTTCATCAACCCCGAATTGCTGACATTGCTGGCGGTGGCATCCGTGGGGTTGGGATTGCTCAAGATCACACCTGTCGTGGTGTTCCATTCGGCGTTGGCATTGGCGACGACGCCCGTGCTGGTGGCGGCAACGGGGCCCACGCTCTTCATCGCGGCCCGCAACACGGCGCCGTTGCGATCGTTGCCATCCTGCTTGAGGTAGCCAAAGGCACCGAAGCGCAGCGTGGCGGCGTACTCCTGAACCAGGCCCTCAGGCTTGGCGACACCGGAGTACCTGGCCTGGCAGTTGGCTTCACGGGTGTTCCCCGTGACACCTTGCGCGGCCGACATCACACAGGCGGAGACACGGATATTGAAGCAGCCCAGGCGGTTCAGGCCGCTGTGCTCGCTGCAGCTCTGTTTGCGTTGCGCGTCGCTCATGTCGCTGAAGCCACTGTCGGACACGATGAACTTGGAGCCGTAGCCGCCGGACCGTACGCTCTTCGAGCGGAACGCGCTGGGCAGCGCCGCCGTGTTGGGCAGGGTCTTGTTCGGGTTGTAGCTGTTTCGGTCGCTGAACGAGCGGATCAGGATCGTGCGGTCAACGGTGTCACCGTGATAGCTGTTGTTGCTCAGTGCCTTGCTCGTGAAGTTGTCTCGTGTGCCACCGGTCATGACCGAGCGAAACTGATCGATGTTGGTCATCGTCAACCAATTGAGCAGGTTGCCGCTCCACTCCGCGCTTCCACCGCAGCCAGTCGACGTGGTGGCGCTGGTGGGGTTGAACACCTCGGCTGTCGTGTCATACGTGTAGCACTTGCGGTTGTCGAAGTAGCCCTCGTACTTGGTCGCGCTGGTGTAAGTCGTGGCTGTGTAGGACACCTGCAAGCCGGTCGGGAATTCCACCGACAGCGCCAGCAACACGTTGCCGGGCACCGCCGTCGTGGACGGTGGTTGCGTGCTGGGCGTAAAGGCCCAAGACGATGCCGTGATGCTGGCGACCAGCAGCCCTGTCGCGAATCGGCGTTGAAATGGCGTGTGCATGGACGGTTCCCTGGAAGTGCTTCAGTTCGGTGAAAAAACCGATTGCAAGGTGACGGAGGTGCGCCCTGCGACACCCTGCGTGCGGCCAAAGCCTACCGCCGTGATGCGGAAGAAGATCTTGTTGGAGGACGGCGAGATGTTGAGCTCGTCGGCCTTGAACATCTCAATGATGTAGCGTGGGCGAACGGTTCCATTGGGGCCGTTGAATGGGGCATCGGTAAAGGTCCCGTAGGCGATGGTGGGAACGGCCGCGCCAATGGTGCCTGCGCAACTGCGCGCCGGGTTCGCGTTGTCCTGCCAATCGGCGCCGCTCCAGACGGGCATGCCGCAGGCCGCCGCAGACCCCGCGGTGTAAACGCCTTGCACACTGACATCTGCGTTCAGGCCACCGTTCTCCAGGGCGACATCGTCGATCTCCGGACTGGAGGCCAACCAGAAGGGGGCTTCATCGTTGGCGCCTTCCTTCGGGCGCGTGTTTTCAGGCCGCGCCGTTGCGCAGACGGTGGTCGAGGTCGTGCGGCAATAGGTGGTGCCGTCGAACCGCAGTCCAAGAATGTCGCGCTCGGCATCGCGCAGCGCCAGTTCGGCGAACTCGCGGGCTGAGAAGAGGTCCTGGCTGTTGGCCGTCATGCGCTCTCCGAAGAGCGTTCCCCGCAATGCCATGACGCCCAGCAGCGATAGCACGATCAGAAAGATCAGGCTGGTGACCAACACGAAGCCTTGTTGCAGGTGCTGCTGTTTCATGTGCTGCTCAGAAAGGGGTGGCGAATACGGTGTTGCGCAGCGACACCACGGCGGTGTAGCGCTTCCACAGGCGGTTGTCGCCCGCTGCGCGGGCCAGGTTGGCATCGAAGACGCCATCTGCATTGCGTGTGCAGGTGGGGCGGGTCGGCTGCAGAGCGACGGTGCCTTGGGCTGCCGCACCACTGGTGACGGGCGTGGCCGAGACAATGCAGATCTCGACGGCGGTCACGCCTGCCCAGCCCTGTGGATTGGCGACGTCGCTCACCGCGGCGGCATTGACGTAGCGCTGCTGCCCGCCGCCCGCGGCCGTTGGGTTGAGCGGGTCCCCCGGCGCTGCCAGCTGATAGCGCAACACGAACTCTTCCACGCCACTGGCAATGGGCTGCGCGCCTGCGGCACCGGATCCTTCGCAATTCATTTGAGACACTGCGCCGGCCGCCACGGCGGGCGCTGAGTACCGGTTGACCACCATGACCTGCCCGGCGGGCGGTGTCTGTTGCAAACAATCGAGGCCGTCCCCGGTGGCGGCGTTGGCCGGTTGCAGGCTGTTGGGCAGATTGGCGGCACTGGCCGGCACGCCTTGGTAGGCAATTTGCAAGGTGTGCCGCGTGGCGCTGGCGGTTCCGCAGGCCATTGCGGCCGGTGGAGGGGAGGTCAGGATGGTGTTGGGCGCGCTGGTCATGGCCCCGTCGCAACCGAATATCGGTGCCAGGCCATCGAAGAAGCGACTGATCGGTGACACGATGGCCGGTGCGGTGCCTCCCACTGCACGGATGTACATGTTGCTCTGAGGACCTGGCGCGAACAGGGATGCGGCTCTGGCGTTGTTGGCGTTGATCGGGTTCAGGTCGAACATGTCGACATACCCTGCAAGCGTCAGGTCGTGCTTGAGCATCCGCACGGCGTTGTGAGCCGGATCGTCGAGTTCGGCCAGATTCTCGCGCTGGCGCGTCATGTTGGTGGTGTTGAGATAGGCGGTTGCCACGGCAATCAGAATCACTAGGCCAATGGTGATGCTGATCAGGAGCTCGATGAGCGACAAGCCCTGTTGGCGCTTTGAGGGGGTGTGCATGTTCATGGTCATGGCGTTACCCAAAGATTGAGGCACCGGATTCCAGGAACCTGGTCGCCAGGGCAACCCGCATCGACGGCTTCGGCTGCCGCTTGCCCTGGATCGTTTTGGGTCGCTGCCTCTGCTTTCTCGCGCCACATCACCACCACGCGGCGCGCGTTGGGTTCGGTGACACCACCGGCGGCAACCGCAAACAACGATCCGCGACCACCGGGCAGTTCCCGGGCCAGGGACTGTCGCCACTCGCGCAGGTCGCGCTGCGCAGCTTGTGCGGCCGTGCACACCGCTTGATCTGCCAGTCCGCATTCGGGATCGTCCGGCAGCGCGCCGTTATCGGGATCGGCTTCTGTGTAGCCGTCTTCAGCCAGATAGGCGGTCTCTGGCGCGGCGGCTGCTGCGGTCAGATTCGCGAAGCGCAGGTTCGCATTGTTCACGCGCATCTTTTCGATGATGAAGTCTGCCTGGCCCAGCGCCTGCGCCCGAACCGACGAAGTCAGTTGGTACCGGGTCGACGCCAATTGAAGGCCGGCGGCACCCAGCAGGCCCACGGCGACGACCAGAAGTGTGATCAGCACCTCGATCAGCGATGCACCTTTTTCCTGGAGTGGCGGAGTGAATGGGGTGTCGTGTGTGAACATGTCCGGCGTCGATCAGTTGCAGGTACTGGGGCTCGTCACAGTGATCCGCGCCGATCGATTGATCGTCACCTCGCGAGACATGCTGTTGTAGGCCGCATCGGTCGGGCATACGCGCAATGTGTTGCCCACGAACGCCGCAGCAGGTTGGCCGTTGGGGAGGAAGGTGACCGCTTGGCTGGCCAGCGCGTTGTCGGTAAAGGTCGTCGTGACGCGAGGACGGCCGGGCGTGTCCTGAAGCAGCGTTGGGTTGGCGTTGTCTGCCAAGCCCACAAAAACCACCCAGCCACTTTCAAGGCCGCTGTTGGTGCAAGCCGTTCCAGTGGAGCTTGGGCATACCGTGACCGGCGCGTTCTGGCGCACGGCCTCGGTTCTGGCGAAATAGACCGACAGCGTGTAGTCGTTCACCACGGCGCGAATGGCATTGCGCGCTTGCAAGGATTGCCAGCCGGGCAATGCCAACATGGCCAAAATCGCCACGAGCGCGACCACGACCATCAACTCGACCAAAGTGAATCCCGAGTGACGACGTAGATGCAAGCGGAAGACGGCTTGGCGCGAACTTGGCATCGCCCAAGTCTGCCGGTTACACCTGCTAACGTTGAGGCGATCCGATAAGTGACAAAGGCGGCGCGACAAACGGGCTGGGGTATGCTTTCGATTTAATGTATTCCCGTCAGCGCCGGACTTCGTCCACCAAAGCTCTGAACTCGTCAATGTCTTCGAAACTTCGGTAGACACTGGCAAACCGGATGTAGGCGACCTTGTCGAGCTTCTTGAGTTCCCGCATGACCATTTCGCCCAGCCTCGTGGCCGGCACTTCCCGGGCTCCTAGATTGAGGAGTTTTTCTTCAATTCGCTCGATGGCGGCATCGACCTGCTCGGTGCTGACGGGGCGTTTGCGCAAGGCCAGCGCAAACGAGGCCCGCAGCTTGCCTGGAACATAGTCCATCCGGCGGCCGTCTTTTTTGACCACAGCCGGAAAACTGACTTCCGGGCGCTCGTATGTCGTGAAGCGCTTTTCGCAATGGCCACACTGGCGGCGGCGGCGAATGAAATCCGCATCTTCCGAAATGCGGGTCTCCACGACCTGGGTTTCCAGGTGACCGCAGAAAGGGCACTTCATGGCCGGATGCCGCCCGATTCGGTCACTTGTAGACCGGGAAGCGCGCCGTCAGCGCATTGACCTTGGCTCGAACCGCTTCGATATTGGCCGGATCGCGGGGGGTGTCGAGCACGTCGGCAATCAGGTTGGCGGTCAGTCGCGCCTCTTCATCCCTGAAGCCCCGCGTGGTCATCGCTGGTGTGCCAATGCGCACACCGCTCGTGACCATGGGCTTTTCCGGATCGTTCGGGATGGCATTCTTGTTGATGGTCATGTGGGCACTGCCCAGCACGGCTTCCGCTTCTTTCCCGGTGATGCCCTTGGCCCGCAGGTCGACCAGCATGACATGGCTTTCCGTGCGGCCACTGACGATGCGCAGGCCGCGCGACGTCAGAGTTTCGGCGACGATGCTGGCATTTGTCAAAACTTGCTGTTGGTATGCGGTGAATTCGGGGGAGAGCGCCTCTTTGAACGCAACGGCCTTGGCTGCGATCACGTGCATCAAAGGACCTCCTTGGAGGCCCGGGAAGATGGCGCTGTTGATGGCCTTCTCATGCTGGGCCTTCATCAGGATGATGCCGCCACGAGGGCCGCGCAGGCTCTTGTGGGTGGTGGAGGTGACGACGTCGGCATGCGGCACCGGATTGGGGTAGACCCCTGCCGCAATCAGGCCCGCATAGTGCGCCATATCGACCATGAAGATCGCGCCGACGTCTTTGGCCACTTTGGCGAAGCGTTCGAAATCGATGCGCAGGCTGTAGGCCGAGGCGCCCGCGATGATGAGTTTGGGCTTGGTTTCATGGGCTTTGCGCTCCATGGCCTCGTAGTCGATCTCTTCCTTCTCGTTCAGGCCGTAAGACACGACGTTGAACCACTTGCCACTCATATTGAGTGCCATGCCGTGCGTGAGGTGACCACCTTCGGCCAGGCTCATGCCCATGATGGTGTCGCCGGGTTTGAGGAAGGCCAGGAAGACGGCCTCGTTGGCGGAGGCGCCGCAGTGTGCCTGTACGTTGGCAGCCTCGGCACCGAAGAGCTGCTTGACACGGTCGATGGCGAGCTGCTCGGCGACGTCGACGAACTCGCAGCCACCGTAGTAGCGCTTGCCTGGATAGCCTTCGGCGTATTTGTTCGTGAGTTGCGTGCCTTGGGCCGCCATGACCGCTGGCGACGCATAGTTTTCGCTGGCAATCAGCTCGATGTGGTGTTCCTGGCGCGCATTTTCGGCCTGGATCGCGGCGAACAGTTCTGGGTCGGTTTGCTCAATGAGAATGTTGCGGTCGTACATGGCAGTCCTTCAAGACGTGGATCCTTGCGTGGTGACAAGGGCTGCCCAGGCGAACGGCTGAACACCCCAACCTATTGGTGGGGGCGGCACGCTTCCCAGTGGTTGTCCCTGTAGTTCGATCGCGGATCGTTCAGGGGGGCCACGTCAGCGGCTGCCACCCAGTCGCAGCGGGTGCGGATGGGGGAGCGCGCCTATCGCCAGTCGCGTACCGACCTAGTTTAGCCGACGTCGCGGCACCTTCCGGCGCTCAGGACTGTGTGAGCGGGGTGCCCGCAGGTGTGGTGGCCGGCGCCAGCGCTTCCGCATCCGGTGTGGCGTTGGGTGCGGCCGGTGCCACCACCGGTATGGGCGCAGCGGGTGGGGGCGCATAGCGCTGCATGGGCTTGCCGAGGGCGACGCTTTGGATACGCAAGTGCTCGGCCATTACCTTGTTGATGTAGCCACTTCCATCGTGCGAGACAGCGCCAACGTACAAGCGCAGGCCGCCTTCAACCGACCCGGCACGGGCAATGGCGTCTTGCAGCACCTTGGCGCCCACGCGTAGGTTGGAGACGGGGTCGAACGCCGCGAGTTGACCGCCGAAGTCGTTGTATTTTTCGGTGTGCACACGGGTGAGGACTTGCATGAGACCTTGTGCGCCCACGGGACTTTGCGCGAAGGGGTTGAATCGAGACTCGATCGCCATGACCGCCAGGATCAGCGTGGGGTCCAGCTTGGCTTTTTCGCCAATTTCGAAGGCCTCGGCCACCAGCACGCTCAGAGGTTCTGGGGCCACGCGGTACTTGCGGCTGAGCCAGAAGGTCACATTGGCTTGCTGCTTGGGCAGGCTGGCGGGTTGCGCCGCGGTCACGCGATCGACCGCCGTGGGCTCGGCGGCGTAAAGGGCGGAGGCATTGGCTGCTTCCTGCCGTTCCAAAAGCCAACCCAGCAGCCGTTCTTCGGTGCTCTCGCGCAGGTCCGCACGCGCACTCAGCGTGATCACGGCCACCGCCAGCAAGGTGCCCAGCAGGGCCAGACCGTTGTGGGTAATGTCGAAGAAGCCTTGGTAGGCATCACCTACCGCGGTTTTGAGAGATGCTACGGCACCTGTGGTGCTCTGGGGTGGCCTGTCGTTGTGCGCAGTCATCTGATCGCTCCTTTCTGCGTCGACTGGGTGCGTGGGGGCACGGTCGACTGGATTGGTCGCCATCGACGGCCCAATCTGCGGGAGAGCGGTCGAGTTAGCCTGTGGGGCAGCGGTTAGGGTTCCCCCGGGGGAGGGCAAAAACTGGCGCATCCTATGGATTTATTAATATCAAGTCAATGTTTAAGAATCAATTTTAAATTCTAAAAAGTAATTTAAAAGGCCGTGCGTGGGCTTTGGTAGCGGCAACGGCAGTGAAGACAAGGCGTTCTGGCGGACGCGAAGGTCCGACCGTTTATCGGTTTTTACCCACCTTTCACGTTCCAAAACACCATCTTGGTCTCGCCGAATGACCCGTGTGGATGCGATAAAAAATCTCCATGGAAGATGGCTTCTGCTGTCTTGTGCCGCCCTGGCAAGGGGAGTAACCTGCAGTTGCCTGTCGGAAGACTGGCATCCGCTGACGACGCGGTGATCCGCAAGTCGGCAACCCACGGGAGCAATCTCTTGCTTCCAGGCTGGAGAGACATCCAACTCCCTCCGCCAAAACCGACGGCAAGTGCACTATTGCCCGCCGTCAACCCCGGCAAGCCACGCTTGCCGGGGTTTCTTTTTTCCGGTCTTCATGGAGGAGCCGCCCGCCGCTGTTTAGAGTTCGGCGACACTCCTGGCATACGTTGGCCTCCGACCGCAAGATGAACGTCCTTTTTTCCAAACTGCCCCGATCCCGATGGGGGCGGCGCCTTTTGTGGGCGCTTGCGTGTCTTTTGCTGCTCTGGTTGGTGACGTGGGTAGGCATGCCCCCCTTATTGAAGTGGCAGTTGGAGAAGCAGGCGACGGCCGCGCTGGGGCGCAATGTGACGGTGGGCCGGGTCGACTTCCGCCCCTGGTCGCTCGAAGTCGCTGTCGAGGAGTTGCGCGTTGCCACTGCGGACGGCGCGGGTGAGCAGTTTTCGCTCGGGCGCTTCTACGTCGACGCCGAGCTGCAATCGCTGTTTCGGCTTGCGCCGGTGATCAATGCTCTGGTGCTGGAGCATCCGCGGGCAAAGGTTCGGCACTTGGGCAATGGGCGGTACGACATCGACGATGTTCTGCTTCGCTTGCGTCCGAAGGACGACGAGCCTCCTTCGGATCCGATGCGGTTTGCCTTCTTCAATATAGAGTTGTCGGACGGCGAGCTGGCGTTTGTGGACGACGACGTCGGTGCGACACACGAGCTGCAAAAGTTGTCGGTAGGCATCCCCTTCCTGAGCAATCTGCCTTCTCGTGCCGAAGTGGTGACCAAGCCTTTGCTGGCTTTCGAACTCAATGGCAGTGCGTTCGATTCGAAGGCGAGCACGACGCCGTTTGCCCAGACGCGTGAGACGGACGCCAGTTTGTCCATTCCGTCGTTGAACCTGGCGCCCTATCTGCCGTATTGGCCGGCGGTCTGGCCTATCAAACCCGAAGCAGGTGTGCTGCACCTGGCACTCAACGTCGGCTTCGAACAGCGGGACACGCCGCGCCTTGCGCTGTCGGGCACCGCCGCGCTCTCGGATCTGCGTGTGGTTGAAAAGCTGGGCGCCTCGGACACGGTCGACCTGTTGGCCTGGGAGCGCCTTGACCTGGTGTTGAACCGGGTGGAGCCCCTGGCAGGGGTGGTAGATCTGGCCTCTGTTGAATTGAAGGCGCCGGTGGTGTCTCTCGCGCGCGATGCCGCGGGTGTGCTGAACCTGCAGCGGGTGGCCCAGGCCTGGGCCGGAAAAGCAGGTGGCGCAGCCACCGCGCCAGCCAACGATGCGCTCAAGGCGCCTGCGGCCAATGGCAGTGCGGGTCCGCGGTGGAACGTCAGTGTCGCCAGCGTGAAGCTCCATGGTGGGACGGTGCGCTGGAGCGATGCGTCGGTGAAGCCGGCGGCGCAACTGGCGTTGGAGGCTTTGGACGTGCAGATGCAGGCGCTCGCCTGGCCGATGAAGGCGCCGGTGCCGTTCGAGGTGTCCGCGCGGCTGGGAGAAACGCCGCTGACGCTCAAGGGGAGCGCGACCGATGCCGAGGCGACGGCGCAGCTTGCGTTGGCGCCGCTGCCGTTGTCCACGTTCGCACCCTACGTCGCCAGCGTGCTCGAGCCGGAGGTGGCTGGGCAACTGGCCGCTGACCTGCGGGTGGACTGGCGCGCTGCCCAGGGTGAGCAGCCGATGGGTCTGAAGGTGGGCGTCTCTCGCATGGACCTGGAGGAGGCCCGTCTGGGCCCCCGTCGCCAGCCCCTGGCCAGTTGGGGTGCGCTGAACGTGCAGGACGTGCAGCTGGATCTCGCGGCGAATACCGTCATGGTGGGCAAGACGGTGCTGGCCCGGCCGCAGGTACGCGTGCAGCGTGACAAGGAAGGCCGCTGGATGGTGGACCGCTGGATCAAGAAGGCGTCCCATGCGCCTGCTGCCGAGCCGGACCCGAATAAGCGGGCCGAGCCGTCGCCCTGGAAAGTGACCTTGGCCGACGTGCAGGTCGACGGCGGCGCGGTGTCGCTGGACGATCTTGCGGCGTCCCGGCCCGTTCACCTGGATCTGAGCCAGCTCAAGCTGCAGCTCAAGAACCTCCAGCCGCTGGCCACCACGCAGCCAGACATGCCCGTGGCGCTGCAGTTGCGCATGGGGGCCTCCAAGGGCAACCGGGTCGAGCCCGGGCGCGTGTCGCTCAATGGCACGCTGCGATTGCCGGGCTCGGGCCAGCGCGATGCCGACAGCTTGCGCACCAAGCTCACCGTGCAAGCCGATCGACTGCCGCTCCACGCGCTGGAGCCTTATTTCGGGGACCGCCTGAACCTGGACCTGTTGCGAGCGGACACCAGCTACCGCGGCACGGTCGAGGCGGCGCTGCCGCCGGCAGGCCTGAGACTGGCGGTCGCCGGCAACGTGGCGCTGGACGATTTCGCGGCCAACACCGCGTCGCCCGCCGAGGACCTGTTGGCCTGGAAATCCTTGCAGATTCGCGGCCTCCAGTTGGCGATGGCGCCGGGAGTGGTCACGCGCGTCGCGGTGGCTGAAACGGTGCTCAGCGACTACTTTGCGCGGGTCATCATCGACGAGACCGGGCGCATCAACTTGCAAAACCTGGTGAAGCACGACGAGCAAGCGCAGGCGCCCGCCAGCGGCAGCGCCCCACCACCCAGCACCCCTGCAGCCGCCCCGACGCCTGCTCCGGTCGCCAAGGCTGAAGGCCTACCCAACCCGGATATTCGTTTCGGTCCGATCAGCCTGGTCAACGGCCGCGTGCTGTTCTCCGATCGCTTCATCAAGCCGAACTACTCCGCCAACCTGAGCGAACTCACTGGCCGCCTGAGCGCGTTCGCCAGCGTGCCGCCGGGTGGCGCGCCACAGATGGCGGATCTGACCCTGCGCGGACGCGCCGAGGGCACGGCTGCATTGGAAATCGACGGCAAGCTCAACCCGCTGGCGCAGCCGCTGGCGCTGGACATTCAGGCCCGTGTGAGCAACCTCGAGTTGCCGCCCTTGTCGCCCTACACCGTGAAGTACGCGGGCTATGGCATCGAGCGCGGCAAGCTCAGCATGAACGTGGCCTACAAGATCGAGCCCGATGGCCAGCTCACGGCGAGCAACCAGATCATCCTGAACCAGCTCAGCTTCGGGGACCGCGTAGCGACCAGCGAAGCGCCCAGCCTGCCGGTGAAGCTGGCGGTGGCCCTGCTCGCCGATCGCAACGGCGTGATCGACATCAACCTGCCGGTCAGCGGTTCGCTCAACGACCCGCAATTCAAACTGGCGCCGCTGATCTTTCGGCTCATCTTCAATTTGATCGGCAAGGCCATTACCTCGCCGTTCGCCTTGATCGGCAGTGCTTTCGCAGGCGGGGGCGAAGAAATGAGCCAGGTTGCCTTCGACCCCGGCAGCAAGGTGCTGGGCACCGAGAGCCGGCAGCGCCTGGACGCGGTGGCCAAGGCGCTGGCGGATCGGCCGGCGTTGCAGGTCACCGTGGTGGGTCACAGCGACCTGGAAGCCGAACGCAGCGGCTACCAGCGCGCCCGCCTCGACGAGCTTGTGCTGGCCGAGAAGCGGCGGCAGGCGGCGCGCAATGGGGGAAGCTCCAGTGTCGGCGAAACCCTGGCCGTCACGCCTGCAGAGTACCCAGCCTTGCTCAAGGAGGTCTACAAGCGTGCCGACATCCCCAAGCCGCGCAACGTGATTGGCCTGGCCAAGGACATCCCGCAAAGCGAGATGGAGGCGCTGCTGCTGGCCTCGATTCCCGTGACCGCCGATGCCATGCGCGAGCTCGCCGTGGCCCGTGGCGTGGTGGTGAAGGACTACCTGGCCAGTCGCCAGTTGCCGGAGGACCGCATGTTCATGGGGGCGCCCCAACTGACCCGCCAGGGCGAGAAGTGGCGTCCGCAGGCCGAACTCAAGCTCGCACCGCGCTGAACGGGGTCCGTTCTTCTGTCCTCCAACTGCGGCGACAATACGCGTCCGTCGCGCCGATGCGGCGCCGACCCGAATTGACCTTGTTGCATTTTTCATGTCGCTGTTTTCCCTGCGCAAAACCCCGTCCCCGTCCAACGCTTCCGAATCTGCCGTGAACACGCCTACCTCTCCCAAGCCGGCCAGTCCGAACGCCGCCCACCCTCTGGACGCCGTGACCGGCGGTGCGTTTTCTGCCTCCACGTCGGGCGAACGCGCCGCGCGCATCCGCGAGTGGCTCAACACCGAGCCGTCGCTGGAGCAGATGAACGAAGTGTTCAAGGAGCTCTCGCACCGCGACCGTGGCGCTGCCAAACCGCTGAAGGAGAAGCTGGACGAACTCAAGCGGCAGAAGTCGCAGGAGCAGATCGCGGTGGAATGGGCGCAGAAGGCGCAGACCCTGATCGGCCAGTCGCGCCTGAACCTGGCCGACGCATTGGCCTGGCAGCGCGATGCGGCGCGTGCCGGTGCGCCGCTCTCGCGTGAACCCTTGGCGACCTTGCGCCAGCAGCTGGCCGAACGCGTCAAGGCGATCGAAGACTTGCAGCACCAGGTTCAGGTCGAGCGCGAAGCGGCGGTGCTGATCGCACAGCGCATCGAGGTGCTGTCGACCAAACCGTGGCGCGATGCGCAGCAGATCGCCGAGACGCTGCGCGCCGACGTGGGCCAGTGGCAGCAGCAGGCCAGCGCCTTGTCGCAAGATCCGCAGTGGCCCAGCGTGGATGTGAAGTTCCCGCCGATGCTGGACGCGTCGCTCCAACAGCTGCAACTGGTGTGGGAGGCCTTCGACGCCGCCCTGGCACAGACGGTGGCAGCCGATGCCGATGCCCAGGCGCCGTTGCCCGCCGTGCCCGTGTGGGCCGACGAGCTGCGCGCCGCGCGCGGCCAGGAGGTGAGCGCGCCGGCGGAGAAGTCGCCACAGGACGCCCAGGCCCAGCAGGAAAAGCGCGCGCGTCTGGCGGCGGAGCTCGATCAGGCGCTGAGCGTGCTGGAGCGCGAACTGGCCGAGGGCCATGGCAAGGCCACGCCCAAGGCCGCTGGTGACGTGCGCGCGCTGCTCAAGGGCCTGGGGCGCCATGTGCCGGCCGCGCTCGATGCGCGGGCCCAGGCCGCCTTGGCGCAGGCGGGCGAGCTCGAGGGGTGGCAGCGTTGGCGCGCCGACCAATTGCGCGAAGAACTGGTGGCCAAGGCCGAGGCCTTGTTGAAAGCGCCGGAAGGCCAGCGCCTGGGCGGTCGCAAGATGCAGGAAACCCTGCGCAGCCTGCGCGACCAGTGGAAGGCCACCGACCAGGGCGGCCAGCCCAACCACGCGCTCTGGAAGCGCTTCGACGAAGCCTGCACCGAAGCCCACAAACTGGTGGAGGCCTGGCTGGTCCAGGTGCGCCAGCAGGGCGAGGCGCACAAGGCACAGCGCCTGGCGATCATCGAGGAGCTCAAGGCCTGGACACTGGCCCACGCCGAGAGCACCGACTGGAAGGCCCAGGTGCGCGAGTTGCACGCGTTCTCGGAGCGTTGGCGCGAAGCCGGTCACCTGAGCGAGAAAGCCTTTGCCGAGATCCAGCCGGTCTGGAAGGACGCGATGCACAAGGCCCACGGGCCGTTGGAAGGTGCCCAGGCGCAGAGCACGGCGCGCCGCAAGGCGCTGATCGAGGAAGCCACCGCGCTGGGCGCCGCGCCCACGCTGCGCATCGATGCCGTCAAGGCGCTGCAGCAGCGCTGGCAGGCCGAGGCACATGCGGTTCCCCTGGAGCGCAAGCACGAGCAAAAGCTGTGGGAGGCCTTCCGCCAACCGATCGACGAGGCCTTTGCGCGCAAGAGCAGCGAGCGGGAAAAGGCCGCGAGCACGGTGAACGCGCACGATCAACGGGTGCTGGACGCTTCGCGTGCGCTGGAAGCCGCAAGCGCCAGCGGCGACGCCCAGCGCATCCGCGCGGCCATGACGGAGTTGGAAATGGCGCTGGCCGGACAGGCCTCCGCAGCTGCACCCGCGCCTGCGCCTGCGCCACAGACCGCGCCCGCTGAGGATGTGCCGGCGGCCGACCCGTCCGAACCGGCCGAACAGGCCGCCAGTGAGAACGCCTTGGCAGAAGAGGGCGCTGCGCCACCGGCTGTAGCGCCTGCCAAACCCGCCGCTCCGCCCAAGAAGGTGGTGGCGGTGCGGGGCGACGATCGACCGGGTATGAAGAAGGCCGAACCGGCCGCGCGCGATGGCCGCCGCAGCGAACGCCCCGATGGCCGGCGCGACGGTGCGCCGGGCCGCTCCGATGCGCGTGGTGGCCGTGGCGTCGATGCCCGTGGTTGGCGCGAGGAGCGAGAACCGCGCGGCCCGCGTCTGGGCGATGCGGCTTTCCGTGCCCAACGCCAGGCTATTGAGGCGGCCCAGGCCAGCCTGCGCAAGCTCGCGGCCCAGGCACACGGCGAAGTGCTGACGCAGCTGATGAGTGCCTGGCAGCAACGCGATGCGCAGCAACTGCCGACCGCGCAGGCGTTGGGTGGGCGCGTGAACGCCACGAACCGCTCGGCTTGGTCGTCGGCCTTGTCCAAGCCTGCGGCGCCTTTGGCGGACGAAACCCTGTTGCGGCTCGAGATGGCTGCAGATGTGCCCACGCCGGCCGAGCACTTGAGCGAACGCCGCATGTTGCAACTGCAGTTGCTCACGCGTCGCCATGCGGCCTCACCCGCCGAGACCTGGGTGGACGATGTGGCCGCGGTGCTGGCATCCAGCCACGACGCAGCGGCTGAACGCCGTTTGCAGAACGCGTTGAAGGCCTTGCTCAAGCGCTGAGCGCGGGGCCTTCATCAGGGCCTCAGGGCCTGGCGCGGTCAGGATCGAAGAAGCCGTCGTACAGAGGCACGAGTTCGGGAAACTCGGCTTCGAACCGGGGCCGGTTGACGAAGTAGGCCTCGCAGGTCACCGCAAAGAACTCGGCCGCGTCCTTGGCCGCGTAGTCGTCGAGCCAGGGAGCCTCGCCGCCAAAACGCTCTGCCATCGCCACCGCTTCGCAGAAGCGGTCGTAGTTGGCCTGCATGGTCCGTTGCCAGAGGTCGCGTGCCGCCACGGCGCTGCGCGTGCCCATGAAGCCCGACGGCAAGGGCGGTGCGCCATCGGGTGCATCGCCGACCTGCATGTCGTGCATGTCGAGCTTGTGCACGAATTCGTGGATCACGACGTTGTGTCCTTGCGGCGCGCGGTCTGCGGCATGTTCCACGTCTTCCCAGCTCAGCATGAGGGGGCCACCGTCCATGGCTTCGCCAGCGAGCACTTCGTCGTAGTGGTGCACCACGCCCGCGCGGTCCATGGTCTTGCGCCGCGCCACCACGGCGCCGGGTTGCACCACGATGCCGACGAAGTCGCCGTACCAGTCCAGCAGCTTCAGCGGGTCTTTCGTGGGACCGCCCCACACCCCGCGCATGAACAGCAGGGGCCGGCAGGCCTGGGCGGCAATGGCCAGGGCCATGCGGTCGGTCACCACCAGGCCGTTGGCGCCATGGAACTCCTTCTCCATGAGGAAGTGGGTGCACAGCGCACGCAGACGCTGCAGGGCGGGCGCATCGAGGGCCCGCAGAAACGGATGGTTCGCGAGTGTGTCGAGCCACAGCGCGTCGGGAATGGATGGGGGGCGGCGCAGCGAACGGGGCAGCCAGCGTTGAAGCCAATCGATCATGGGGTGGGTTCTGAGGCCAGCGGCAGGCGCCGAAGGCCTTGGGCATCGAGGCGCAGCACCTCGGCCCGGGGTGGGGCGGCGCGCAGGTCCCAGTCGCTGAGCACCACGCGCTGCAGTCCACCCTCGCCGAGTGCGTGGGTCGCCGGTCGGTGCGTGTGGCCGTGGATCAGGGTGTGCGCGTCGGCGCGCTGCAACCAGTCACGTGCGGCGGCGGTATCGACATCGGCCCACAGGTTCGGATCGTGGCCGGTACTGCGTTTGCGCGCTTCGCTTTGCGTGCGCATGTCGCGTGCGATGCCTTCGCGCCGTGCCAGGGGCTGTGCCAGGAAGGAGCGCTGCCATTCGGGTGTGCGCACCTGGGCGCGAAAACGCATGTAGTCGGTGTCGGCCAGGCAGAGTTCGTCACCGTGGCTGAGCAGCCAGCGCTGTCCGAGAAAAGCCAGCACCGTGGGGTCGCTCAGTCCGTGCATGCCACAGGCATTGAGCGCTGCGGGGCCGAGCAGGAAGTCGCGGTTGCCGTGCAGGAAGTACACCGGCGTATGGGCGCTGAATGCGTGCAGCTCGGCGGCGCAGGCGCGCCAGAAAAGGGGTTCTGCCGATGTGGTGGCGTGGGCGCTCAGCACATCGTCGCCGATCCATACCTCGAACAGGTCGCCCAGGATGAACAGCGCATCGCCGCGCTGCGACGCCGGGCTGCGCAGATAGCGCGTCCAGGTGTCGAAGGTCTCGGGTTCGCCCGACTGCAGATGCAGGTCGGACATGAAATCGACCGCTTGCCAACCCGCGGGAGCGATGAGGTCGGCGAAGCGGTCTGTGTGGGCTGTGGTCATGGCGAGCCGGGGCGGTGCCGCCCCGGCCATTACAGCGCGACGGCTTTTTCGATCACGACGTCGTTCTTGGGCACGTCGTCGTGGAAGCCCTTGCGGCCGGTGGGCAGACCTTCGATCGCCTTCACGATCTCGGCACCCGAGACCACCTTGCCGAAGACGGCGTAGCCCCAGCCTTGTGCGCTGGGCGCGGTGTGGTTGAGGAAACCGTTGTTGGAGACGTTGATGAAGAACTGCGCGGTGGCCGAGTGCGGGTCGCTGGTGCGCGCCATGGCCACGGTGTAGGTGTCGTTCTTCAGACCGTTGTTGGCCTCGTTGTTGATCGGTGCGTCCGTGGGCTTTTGCGTCATGCCCGGCTCGAAGCCGCCACCTTGCACCATGAAGCCCGGGATGACGCGGTGGAACACGGTGTTGTTGTAATGGCCCTTGTTGACGTAGGCGAGGAAGTTGTTGGTGGACAGCGGCGCTTTCTCGGCGTCGAGTTCCAGGGTGATCACACCGTGATCGGTGATGTGCAGTTCGACTTTGGGGTTGGCCATGTTCATTTCTCCAGGGTGGCTTTGAGGATGGTGATGGGGGTCTTGGGGACGTTCTGGTGCATGCCTTGGTCGCCCACGGGCACGGCGCGGATCTTGTCGAGCACGTCCAGTCCGGCGACAACCTTGCCGAACACGGTGTAGCCATGGCCATCGGGCTTGGGCGCGTTCAGGTTGTCGTTGTTCACGGTGTTGATGAAGAACTGCGACGTGGCCGAGTGCGGGTTCGAGGTGCGGGCCATGGCGATGGCGCCACGGTCGTTTTTCAGGCCGTTGTTGGCTTCCAGGGGAATCGGTGCGCGTGTGGGCTTCTGTTTGAGGTCGGCGGTGAAGCCGCCGCCTTGCACCATGAAGTCGCTGATGACGCGGTGGAACACCGTGCCTTCGTAGTGTTTGTCCTTCACGTATTGCAGAAAGTTTTCAACCGTTTTCGGGGCCTTGTCGGGATAGACCTCGACCACGATGTCGCCGGCCGACGTCGTGAGTTTCACGCGTGGTGCGGCGCTTTGTGCGTGGGCGCCCAGGGGCAGCAGGGCGGCGCTGGCAGCGACGGCCAGGCAAAGGGCCACGGCACGGCGGCGCGAGAGGAAGGCAAGCGGTGTCATCAGATGGTTCCTTCAAAAAAGATCGACCAGCGGTCCTGCTCGCGAACCCAGTACTGGCGTTTGGTGACGCCACGGCTCTGGCCCGCGGCGACTTCGCCAAAGGTCACGACCAGGGTGTCGTCCTGGTCTTGCCAGCGCAAGACGGACAGGTCCTTGATGTGCAGTCCACGGGCCTTGTTGGCGCGAAGTTCGTCTTCGATTTTCGGCCACCATTGGTCCAGGCTGCGGCCCTGGTGGGCGAAGCGGCTGGAGTAGAAACGCTTGAGCCCGGACAGATCGCCATCGCCACGTGCGCGGCGCCAGTCTTCGAGCACGGATTCGAATTGTTCGCGATCGGCCGTCAGCGCCTCGGGCTGCACCCACTGGAGCGAGGACGCGATCACCACCGGCGTGGTGCGGATGCGCACCGTGGCCAACACACGTTCGAGGTCGGGATTGGACAGCACCACACAGCCATCCGACGCTTGCGGCGCGCGCACGAACTGGTCGCTCGGCGTGCCATGCAGCCAGATGCCGCTGCCGGTTTTCCCGCGCTGCACGTCGAGCGGATTGGGGTAGTTGATGGGCAGTGCGCCCACCCCGTAGAGATCGGGCAGATCGGCCGGGTTGAGGTTGCTGGTGATGTAGTAGACGCCCAGCGGTGTTCGCTTGTCGCCTTCGACGTTCTTCTCGATGCCCGACAGCCCCACCGAAATGTAGAAGTCGGCCAGCAGCTTGAGCTTGGGCGCACGGTCGGCACCGTTGGCGCCACGTTCCGGGTTCAGGTTCTCGAACAGGTACAGCCGGGAGCGGGATGCGTCGATGGCAATGGCGTGGCGACTCTGGGACGAGAGCGTGAGGAACTGCTGGGGGACGCTGCCTTCGGGTGGTCGTTCGGTGAGCGCTTGCAACCGGCGGCGCGACTCTTCGCGCAAGGCGTCCAGTTGCGCAGCGGCTGCCATTGCCGTGGTGTCGGGCACATCGCCCCATTGGCGCAGCGGCCGGGTTTGCAGACTCAGCAGATCGCCGAGCACGAGGTGCGCCAGCTGAAAATTGGGGTGCGCCTGCACCAAGGCTTCGGCTTGCTGGAGCGCCTCTCGGTGCCGGGCTTGCCCGATGAGTTGGTAGATCTCGATCAGGCGCGCTTCGGCCTGTCCCATTCGATGGCGCGATGCCTCCAACTGGTCCGAGGTGAGGTGCACGGGCGTCAGGCCCGATGCAGGCGTGGACAGGCTGCCGATACTGCGGCTTGCCTCCTGCACACGGGCCATCGCGCTGGCGATCAGCGTGGTGGGGGCTGACGTCGTGGTCGTGCCCGTGAGGGTGTCGCGCTGTTCGCGCGCGCCATGCCGCAGTGACACCACCACCAAAGCCGCCAGCGCCAACGCTGCCACCGCGACGAAGATCCGTGGCCGAGGCACTGTGCGGCGACCCAAGCCCGCTGCCATGCCGGGGAACTCGGTCGAGAGGCTGGCGTGGCCCCGCTGAGCGAACCGCCGACCTGCCATCAAGAACCCGTCGATTCCCGAACGATCAGCCAACGGTTGCCGCTGCGCACCAGGTCCAGCGTCTTGCGGCTGGTGACGTTCAGGGTGTCGGAGGTGTAGGCCTGGCGAAAGCGCGCGGTGGCCTTGTCGCCGTTGGTGGTGACGCTCAGCTCGCTGACGTCCACGCCGATGCGCGAGCGCGGTTCGATGCGCGAGCGCCGTTCGGCTTCCCAGGCCGAGCGGGCCTGACCACCCGGCGGTGTGAAGGTGGGGCCGTAAGCACCCAGATAGGCGGACATGTTCCTGGAGGACCACGCCTTGGCCCAGGCAGTGACCGCGGCTTCCACGTCGTTCTGTGCCGTGGCGTCGGTGGCCGGTGCCGGGGACGCCGGTGCGACAGGGGCCGCAGCCGGCTTGCTCGCCGCGGGTGCGGCCGCCGGCGCGCTCGGAGTGGCGGTGTTGGCTGCCACAGCGGCGGCTGCAGGTCGCGCTCCACGCGTGTCCGGCGCGAACAGGCTGCGGATCAGGCTGAGCTTGGGTGGCACCCCTGCGTTGCCTGCGTCGAGCTGCAAGGCCTTGCTGTAGGCCTGGCTGGCCAGCTTGGCATACACGTCGCCCAGGTTTTCGTGGGCGGTGGCATAGCTCGGGTTGGTGCGGATCGCCATTTCGAGCGCGGCACGCGCCTTGTCGAACTGGCTTTGCCCCGCATAGAGCACGGCCAGGTTGTTGTAGGGCTCGGGCAGCTCGGGATAGTCCTCGGTGAGCTTGGTGAAGGTGGTGATCGCGTCGGAAGACTTGCCGCTTTCGGTCTGGATCACACCCTTGAGGAAGCGCATTTGCGGATCACGCGGCTTGCTGCTCAGGTGCTGATCGGCCTTCGCCAAGGCATCGCTGAGTTGGCCTGCCCGCACCAGCCGGTTGACCTCGGCGTACTCGTCGCCTTGAGCCCACGCAAGCGTGCCGCACAGACCCAGCGCCACCATGATGGCCAGGGCCAGGCGATGGGCCTGTCGAGACAAGGGGGCAGAGCGGGCGGGGCGGTGGAGGCTGGCTTGTGGATTCACGGCTTGGGGCATGGGACCTCGGAAGCGAGCCTGGGCATCTTGTGGAACTGAAGATGGCGCCAGTGGTGCGTTGATCGGGTGACCGAAGACCGGCTGAGCCGCGCCCTCGGGCTGGATATACTGGCGGATTGTATCTGAGGGGTCCCGTTCCAACGGCCACGACAGACCGTAGGGAACACCCGCAGGACCCTCTGCGCACAGGGTGTCATTGGCGGTTTGTTGACGCCGGTTTGCTGCCTCCGAAAGCCCCTCTGAATTCCGTGCCCGCCGCTCCATGACCTTGAAAATCCACAACACCTTGTCGCGCCGGTTGGAGGTCTTCCAACCCCTGGAGCCCGGCCATGTCCGCATGTACGTCTGCGGCATGACGATCTACGACCTCTGCCACATCGGCCACGCCCGCATGATGATGGCCTTCGATGTCGTGCAACGTTGGCTCAAGGTCAGCGGCTACCGCGTGACCTATGTGCGCAACATCACCGACATCGACGACAAGATCATCAAGCGCGCGCTGGAGCGCGGCATCACGCTGCGTGCGTTGACCGACGAAATGACGGCCGCGATGCACCAGGACATCGGCGCGCTCGGCATCGAGCCCCCCACGCTGGAGCCGCGCGCCACCGAGTACGTGCCGCAGATGTTGTCCTTGATCGAGACGCTGCAGAAGAAGGGCCTGGCCTATCAGGCCGACAGCGGCGACGTGAACTTCGCCGTGCGCAAGTTCGAGGGTTACGGCAAGCTGTCCGGAAAATCGCTCGACGACCTGCGCGCTGGCGAGCGCGTGGCCGTGGCCGGCGACAAGAACGATCCGCTGGACTTCGTGCTCTGGAAGTCGGCCAAACCCGACGAGCCCGAAGAAGCCCAATGGGCCAGTGCGTTCGGTCCGGGCCGCCCGGGCTGGCACATCGAATGCTCGGCCATGAGCTGCAGCACACTGGGTGAGACCTTCGACATCCACGGCGGCGGTGCCGACCTGCAGTTCCCGCACCACGAGAACGAGATCGCGCAGAGCGAGGGTGCGAGCGGCAAGCCGCTGGCGCGCTTCTGGGTGCACAACGGCTTCGTGCGCGTGGACAACGAGAAGATGTCCAAGAGCCTGGGCAACTTCTTCACCATCCGCGACGTGCTGGCGAAGTACGACCCGGAGACCGTGCGCTTCTTCATCCTGCGTGCCCACTACCGCAGCGCGCTCAATTACAGCGATGCGCACCTGGACGATGCGCGCGGGGCCCTCAGGCGCCTGTACACCGCGCTCTCGCTGGTGCCGGCGGCATCGGTCGCGGCGATCGACTGGCACCAACCGCACGCGCAGAAGTTTCGCGCCGCGATGGACGAAGACTTCGGCACGCCCGAGGCGGTGGCGGTGCTGTTCGAGTTGGCGGGCGAGGTCAACCGCAGCAAGGATGCGGCCACGGCCGGTTTGCTGCGTGCGCTGGGCGGCACGCTCGGCCTCTTGCAGGCCGACCCGCAGACCTATCTGCAAGGAGAGGCGAGCCAAGAGGAGGGCGCTGACATCGAGGCCCTGATCGCCCAGCGCAATGCCGCCAAGCAGGCGAAGAATTTCGCCGAGGCCGACCGCATCCGCAAAGAACTGGCCGAGCAGGGCATCGTGCTCAAGGACAGCCCCACCGGCACGACCTGGGAGCGCCACTGATGGCCAGCTCCATCCTCCCCGATCTCAGCCCGGACGCGCCCGCGTACTGGGTCGACGCATGCCGCCATCTCATGAAGCGCGACCGCGTGATGAAGAAGCTCATCCCGCAGTACGGCAGCGCCTGCCTGCAATCGCGTGGCGACGCCTTCGTCACCTTGGCGCGCAGCATTGTCGGGCAGCAGATTTCGGTCAAGGCCGCGCAATCGGTGTGGGACCGCTTCGAGGCGTTGCCCCGAAAGCTCACGCCTGCGCACGTGCTCAAGCTCAAGGTGGACGACATGCGCGCGGCCGGCTTGTCGGCCCGCAAGGTCGAGTACCTCGTCGATCTCGCGCTGCACTTCGCCAACGAACAGGTGCACGTGAGTGCCTGGTCGGAAATGGACGACGAAGCCATCATTGGTGAGCTGGTGGCGATCCGCGGCATTGGCCGATGGACGGCCGAAATGTTCCTGATCTTCCATCTGATGCGGCCCAACGTATTACCGCTGGACGACCTTGGTCTTCAGAATGGCATCAGCCAAGCCTATTTTTCGGGCGAGCCGGTGAGCCGCAGCGAAATCCGCGAGGTCGCCACGACCTGGGCGCCTTTCTGCAGCGTGGCGACTTGGTATATTTGGCGATCGCTCGACCCGCTGCCGGTGAGTTACTGAGCGCACCGGTTTTCACCGGCGCGTCGTGCAAACAAGACCAAAGGAGCCCACCTTGGCCAAGAAGAATTTTCTCGACTTCGAGCAACCCATTGCCGAACTCGAAACCAAGATCGAAGAACTGCGCTACGTGCAGACCGAGTCCGCCGTCGACATCTCCGAAGAGATCGAGCAGTTGGCAGGCAAGAGCCTGCAACTGACCAAGGACATCTACAGCAGCCTCACCCCCTGGCAGATTACCAAGATCGCGCGCCACACCGACCGGCCCTACACGCTGGACTATGTGCGCGAGATCTTCACGCACTTCGTGGAACTGCACGGCGACCGCCATTTCGCCGACGACCTGAGCATCGTGGGTGGCTTGGCGCGCTTCAACGGCCAGCCCTGCATGGTGCTCGGGCAGCAGAAGGGGCGCGACACGCGCGAGCGCGGCCTGCGCAACTTCGGCATGACCAAGCCCGAGGGCTATCGCAAGGCCTTGCGCCTGATGAAGCTGGCCGAGAAGTTCAAACTGCCGGTCTTCACGTTTGTGGACACGCCGGGCGCCTATCCCGGCATCGATGCCGAAGAGCGCGGCCAGTCCGAGGCCATCGGCCGCAACATCTTCGAGATGGCGCAGCTGGAAGTGCCCATCATCACCACCATCATCGGTGAGGGTGGTTCTGGCGGCGCCCTGGCGATCTCGGTGGCCGACCAAGTGCTCATGTTGCAGTACTCGGTGTACTCGGTCATCAGCCCCGAAGGCTGTGCGTCGATCCTCTGGAAAACCAGCGACCGCGCGAGCGAGGCGGCCGAGGAACTGGGCATTACCGCGCACCGCCTCAAGGCGCTGGGCCTGGTCGACAAGATCGTCAACGAGCCCGTGGGTGGCGCGCACCGGGACCACAAGCAGATGGCCGCTTTCCTCAAGCGCGCCCTGAACGATGCCTGGCGCCAGGTGGCCGATCTCAAGGTGAAGGAACTGGTCGACCGGCGCTACGCGCGTTTGAACAGCTACGGCCGCTTCACCGACACCAAGGCCGACAGCAAGGACAAGCGCTGAGCAGCGTGGTTGTGAGGTGAACGCCTCCCCAACCCCGGCCAATCCCTGCGAGCAGGCGTTGGCTGCGTGGTGTGGCCGCTGGCGATCAGAACCTGCGGCAGCACCTGTCGCCGTTGCCTACAGCGGGGGTGCCGACTCCACCGCGCTGTTGCTCGCCGCGCAGCAGCGCTGGCCGGGCCAAGTGACGGCACTGCACGTGCACCATGGCCTGCAGGCCGCCGCCGATGCTTTCGAAGCCCATGCCCAGGCGTTCTGTGCGCGACATGGCATCGCCTTTCTCACGGAGCGGGTGCAGGCCGCGCATGCGGTGGGCGAGAGTCCCGAAGACGCGGCGCGCCAGGCCCGCTACGCTGCGTTGGCGCGCATGGCAGGGCAGGCCGGCGTGGGCTGCGTCTTGTTGGGCCAGCACGCCGACGACCAGGCCGAAACCGTGCTGCTCGCGCTCAGCCGCGGTGCAGGGTTGCCGGGCCTGGCAGCGATGGGCGAGCGGTTCGAGCGGCATGGCCAGGTGTTTGGCCGGCCCATCCTGGGCTTGCCGTCCGCCGCCTTGCGCGACTGGCTGGCAGCGGCCGGCCATGCCTTCGTGGACGATCCGAGCAATGCCGATCGGCGCTACACGCGCAACCGCATCCGCGCCGTGCTGATGCCCGCCTGGGAGGCCTGCTTCCCGGGCTTTCGCCCCATGCTGGCACGCAGCGCTGCCCACGCCGCGCAGGCGCAGCGGCTGCTCGACGAGCTGGCGGCCATCGATCTCGCCCAGGTCGGCATGCCACCGGAGATCCGCGCCTTGCAGTCGCTCTCGCGCGACCGGCAGGGCAACGCCGTGCGCCACTGGCTGCGCACGCAAGCGAATGTGGCGGCCAGCGCCGCGCAGCTCGAAGAGCTGCTCGACCAGATCGCCGCCTGCACCACGCGCGGTCACCGCATCCATCTCAAGGTGGCCCATGGTTTCGTTACCCGGGAGGGTTCCCGGCTGCACTTCGCACCACCCATATAATCCTAGGTTGCCCAGAGGGGGCTTAGCAGCCCTGGCATGCCGTGCAGACAGCCCGCTGCGCGGCCGCGATCAACCCAATCCAATCCCTCCCGATGGCTTTGATAGTTCACAAGTACGGCGGCACCTCCATGGGGTCGACCGAGCGCATCCGCAATGTGGCCAAGCGCGTGGCCAAGTGGCACCGCGCGGGCCACCAGCTCGTGGTCGTGCCCAGCGCCATGAGCGGCGAAACCAACCGCCTGCTCGGCCTGGCCAAGGAACTGGCGCCCAGCAAGACCGACAGCGCCTACAACCGCGAGCTCGACATGCTGGCGGCCACCGGCGAGCAGGCTTCGTCCGCACTGCTGGCCATTGCCTTGCAGGCCGAAGGCATTGGCTCGGTGAGCTACGCCGGCTGGCAGGTGCCCATCAAGACCAACAATTCCTACACCAAGGCGCGCATCGAGTCGATCGACGATGTGCGCGTGCGCGCCGATCTGGGCGCGGGCAAGGTGGTCATCGTCACCGGCTTCCAGGGTGTGGATCCGCAGGGCAACATCACCACCCTGGGCCGTGGTGGCAGCGACACCTCGGCCGTGGCCGTGGCCGCGGCGCTCAAGGCGGCGGAGTGCCTGATCTATACCGATGTCGATGGCGTCTACACCACCGACCCGCGCGTGGTGCCCGAAGCCCGCCGACTCCACCGCGTGAGCTTCGAGGAGATGCTGGAGATGGCCAGCATGGGCAGCAAGGTGCTGCAGATCCGCTCGGTCGAATTCGCCGGCAAGTACAAGGTGCCCCTGCGCGTGCTCTCCAGCTTCACGCCCTGGGACATCGACCTGAATGAAGAAGCCGCCTCCGGCACCCTGATCACTTTTGAGGAAGACGAAGACATGGAACAAGCCGTCGTTTCCGGCATTGCCTTCAACCGCGACGAAGCCAAGATTTCGGTGCTCGGCGTGCCCGACACGCCTGGCATCGCCTATCAGATCCTGGGCGCTGTGGCCGATGCCAACATCGAGGTGGACGTGATCATCCAGAACCTGAGCAAGGGCGGCCTGACCGACTTCAGTTTCACGGTGCACCGCAACGACCACCAGAAGACGCTTGATCTGCTCAAGGCCAAGGTCGTGCCCGTACTGGGCGCTGCCGAAGTGGTGAGCGATGCGCGCATCTGCAAGGTGAGCATCGTCGGCATCGGCATGCGCAGCCACGTGGGTGTGGCCAGCCGCATGTTCAAGTGCCTGAGCGTGGAGGGCATCAACATCCAGATGATCTCCACTTCCGAGATCAAGACCTCGGTGGTGATCGACGAGAAGTACATGGAGCTCGCCGTGCGTTCGCTGCACCGCGAATTCGACCTGGACCAGGCCGCCGACAGCCTCACGAACTGAGTGCCGCAGCGCTCGGATGCCTCTTGAGTTAAGGCATAATACGCAGCTTCCGGAGTGATGACCGAGTGGCCGAAGGTGCTCCCCTGCTAAGGGAGTATGGGGTGTAGAGCCTCATCGAGGGTTCGAATCCCTCTCACTCCGCCAAATCTTTGCCAGGCTTACCCGCCGGCATATGACCCAAAAGCCCCACTGCCCACAAGCAGTGGGGCTTTTTGTTTCTGCGACAGTGACGCGCCGCTGTCACCATTTTTTGCAAGCCCGTCTCCATGTCTGCCTCACGTCTCGCGCCTGCCCAGCAAATGCAGCTGGCGGTGCACTTCCATTCGCATGGCCAGCTTGACGAAGCCCGCGCGTTGTACGAAAGCCTGCTCCAGCAGTTCCCCGCCGAGTTTGCCGTGCTCCATCACCTGGGCATGCTGGAGACCCAGGCGCAGCGCACCGACCAGGCCGCCGGCCATTTCGCGCGCGCAACGCAGATCGATCCCCAGAACGCCGACGCGTGGAACAACCTCGCATACACCCTGCAGCAGTTGGAGCGCGATGCCGAGGCGTTGCAGGCCTATGGCCGCGCGCTGGCGCTCAAGCCGGGTGATGCCGATGTCGCGGTCAACCTGGGGCTGTTGCACAAGCGTCTGCAGCAACTGCCGCAGGCAATCGAGGTGTTCGACGCGGCATTGGAATTCCATCCGCGACACGTGGCGCTGCTCACCAACCGGGGCAACGTGCTGCAGCAGCTCGGCAGGTCCGCCGAAGCGCTGGACAGCTACCAGCAGGCGCTGGCCGCCGCACCCGACAACCCGGTGGTGTTGAGCAATCTGGCCAATGTGTTGCGCGAACTGGCGCGCTACGACGAGGCCTTGCGCCATGCAGACCACGCCACCCAGGCCCATCCCCGTCACGCACCGGCCTGGGTGGAGCGGGGTGGCGCGCTCAAGATGCTGGATCGCACGGCCGACGCGGTGGGCAGCTACGAGAAGGCGTTGGCGCTGGCGCCGGAGTTGCTGTCGGCGCACACCGGCCTGGCCGCCACGGTGCTCAGCGACGAAGTGGCGCAAACGCCGCGCGTGATCGGAGCAGGGCAGGCCAGCCTGACGGCTTACCTTCGGGCCACCTACCAGGCGCCCGCGCTGAAGCAGGCCGGCCTGGCGCTGGGCCTGTCCCGCTTCAAGCACGATGTGCAGCAGGCCCAGTGGCTGCGCGAGCACGGTCACGAGGTGCCCGGACTCGATGCCTTCCTGGACACCGGTCCGGCGCTGTTGCAGACGGCACTGGAACAGGGCGCTGCCGGCGCGCTGCGCGTGTCGGGCGCCGAGCTGGCCCGCATGCAGCCGTTCCTGAGCGCGCCTTGGCTGCTGCCCATGCCCGCGTCGTTGCCGCACGTGCTTCACCCCGACAACGACTGGCGGGCGCTGGAAGATCGGTACCTGGCGGGCACGCCCGAGATCCTGACCATCGACCGCTTCCTGAGCGAACCCGCGCTGCAGGCTTTCCAGGCCTTCGCCCATGCCTCGCGGGTGTGGCATGGCGAGTACGCCCGCAACTACCTGGGTGCGTTCGCCAACCGCGGCTTCAGCAGCCCACTGCACCTGCAGCTGGCACGCGAACTCCGGCAGCGCATGCCGCGCGTGTTCAAGGACTACAGGCTCACGCAGCTCTGGGGTTTCAAGTACGAGCCTTCGACCACCAAAGGCATCAATGTGCACGCCGATTTCGCCAAGGTGAATCTGAACTTCTGGATCGCACCGGATGCGCACAACCTGGATCCAGACAGCGGCGGTCTCAAGGTGTACGACGTGCCCGCACCGGCCGAGTGGAGTTTCGAGCAATACAACGCGGACAGCGTGCTGATCTACGACTTCCTGCAGCGCCACGGTGCCCGGTGCGTGACGGTGCCGCACCGTTGCAACCGCGCGGTGCTGTTCAACTCGGCCCTGCTGCACGAGACCGACACGGTTCGTTTCGTGGACCGCTACGAGGGGCGCCGCGTGAACATGACCTACCTGTTCGGGCAGCAATTGCGCTAATGACGACACCGTCCTCGCCCGCCGCCCTGAGCCGCGCTGCCTTTGCCACACTGCTGCTGGTCGCCTTCATGATGGGCGCCAACCACGTGGCCGCGCGGCTGGCATTCGACAACGGAGTGAGCGTGACCACCGCGGTGGCGTTTCGCAGTGGCGTCACGGCGATCGTGGTGGCGATTCTGCTCGGTGCTTATCGCGTGCCCCTGCGCTTGCAACACCGGCACCGCAAGGCGTTGCTGGGCATCGGCTTGCTGGTGGGTGTGCAGAGCTTGTGCCTGTACGCGTCGGTGGCGCGTCTGCCCGTGGCGCTGGCGCTGCTCGCTTTCAACACCTACCCGCTGTGGACGGCACTGTGGGCGCGCGTCGTGTACCGGCAGCGGCCACAGCCGAGCGTGCTGCGCGCCATGCCGGTCATGTTGGTGGGCCTGGCGCTGGCGCTCGACGTGTCGGGCGCAGCGTCTGGCTTGGGCGCTTCCGGGCACTGGGCGCGCATCGGTGTGGGCGTGGCGTTTGCCCTGGCTGCCGCAGCCACCTTCGGTCTGGCGCTGGTGCTCACACAGCACGAGACCGGCGACCTCGACGGCCGGCTGCGCACGGCTTGCACCATGGGCATCGTCGCGGTGATGGCGCTGACCGCCGCCACGGCACAAGGCGGTCTGGCGTTGCCGACGGCACCGATCGGCTGGTGGGGCCTGGCTGGGCTCACCTTTCTCTACGGCACGGCCTTCACCATCATGTTCACCGTGCTGCCCAAACTCGGCGTGGTGGGCAATTCCGCGATCATGAACGTCGAGCCGATCTTCGCGCTCGTGCTGGCCTGGGCCGTTCTGGGTCAGGCGATCGCACCGGTGCAAGTGGTCGGTGGGTTGGTGGTGGTGGCTACCGTGATGTGGCTGGGTTTGCGCAAGGGTTAGCGGCTTGTAGTGCCTCGCTTGGAGCAGGTGCGGCCTCTTCGCCTCTGCAAGGCGACAATGAAGGCGAAAACCCTTGCTGGATTTCGCCTGATCACACATCGATAACCGACGGTTGGGTTCGAGTGCGTATGGGGGCCGCGAGGGCGCGGTCGCCACGATCACGTTCAACCGGCCGCAGGCGCTCAACGCCATCGACGTGACCATGGCACAGGGCTTTCTGGCTGCGGTCCGCGAGATCGCGGCCGACCGCGGGGTGCGCGCCGTCCTGCTGCGCGGCGAAGGCAAGGGTTTCGTGGCCGCCGGCGCGGGCCTGAGCCTGATGCTGCAGGCCGACTTCGTGATCGCGGCCGAAGGCACGCGCTTCAACCTGGCCTATGTGAACATCGGCACGAGTTGCGACGTGGGTGCCTCCTGGGCGCTGCCGCGGCGTGTCGGCTTGCGCCGCGCCCTGGAAATTGCGTTGTTGGGCGACACCGTGGACGCGGTCTCGGCCGAGCAGATGGGCTTGGTCAACCGCGTGGTGCCGGCGGACGCGCTCCCCGCCGAAGCCATGGCGCTGGCGCAGCGCCTGGCCGCCGGCACCACCGTGGCGCTGGGGCAACTGCGCCGGCTCATGCGCAGCAGCCTGGACCACGACCTCGCCACGCAGCTCGATCGCGAAGCCCAGGGCTTCCAGGTGTGCGCCGCCAGCGCGGACTTCGGCATTGGTGTCGACGCCTTCTTCGCCCGCGCCAAGCCGGCCTTCACTGGCCGCTGACGCATGCAGTCCCCCACGTCAAGGGCGTGGAGTCCGACTACGTACACCCTCGTGCCGCAGCTTTTTCGAGTCGTTTCAGGGAATTCAACAGACACGGTCTGTTGAATCTTCTGTGGTTTCTCAGCCGCCAGATCTGAACGCGCTGAAAGCGCGATTGAGCTTGGGTATGCGGCTTTCTCCCTGTTCGGTTCGGCGGCCCGAACGGGGTGAGAACCGGAGCTTCCTCGCGCAAACCGGCAGGCATTGCCACCTCCCCTCCGAGTTTCATCGTGTACCTTTTTGAAAGTGACGCGAATTTGGATCGATCTAAATTTTGTGTCAAGGCTGGTTTTGCGCGAACGGATCGCCGTCGGTCTCAGTCTTCGTCGCCGAGCGATGCGCTCCAGCGGTCGTTCCACCCGTCGCGGGGTGGCGCCTCGCGCAGGTCGTCGAGGTGGCGCCGGTCGCGCTTGGTAGGCCGGCCCATGGGCTGCGTGTGCGCGGGCTCGGGAGCGAGCCGGCGCTGTTCGGCGGCGGCTTGCCGCTGGTTGATGGACGCCGCCGTTTCCTCGTAGAGCAGCGCGGCCACGGGGGCCGGGCCGCGCACCCCGCTCAGGCCACGAACCACCACGGTGCGCGGTGGTTGCTGGGCCATGCGCAGCTCCAGCGTGTCGCCGATCTTCACCTCGCGCGACGGCTTCACCGGCAGGCCGTTGAGGCGCACGTGGCCCTTGTCGATCGCTTCGGTGCTCAGGCCGCGCGTCTTGTAGAAGCGCGCGGCCCATAGCCATTTGTCCAGGCGGACCTTGGTGTCGTGGAGGGTGGATGTGGTCACTGGTGAGCCTTCGGAACGGCCGTGCGGCGCTCATGCCTGCGCCGATGATGCCAGCGGCAGGCGCACGATGGCGTCCAGCCCGACGACCCGCCCCTGGAGCGTGCGGTTCTCCAGCGCGATCTCGCCCTGCAGCGATGCCACGATCTCGCGGCATATCGCCAGGCCCAGGCCCGAACCGCTGAGGCTTGGCGCCTGGTTCTGCTCGGTGGCAAAGGGTTGGAACAAGCGTTCGCGCAGCGCGGCGGAGATGCCGGGGCCGCTGTCGCGCACGGTGAGCACGGCGTTGTGCCCGTCGGCCACCAGCGACACCGACAGCGCCGAGCCCCGCGGGGTGTTCTTGATGGCGTTGTGCAGGAGATTGCGGCTGAGTTCGCGCAGCGCCCATTCGTGCGCACGCACCGGCGTGGTCTGGGTGTCGATGGCGAAGTCGAGCGAGCGATCGGCGATGAGGGCCGAGAGGTCCAGGGCGACCGCGCGCAGCACGCCCGACCAGTCGATGACCGACACAGCCATCTCCTGGCGCAGTTGCTCCACCTTGGCCAGCGCGAGCATCTGGTTGGCCAGTTCGGTGGCGCGCTCGACCGTGTGGCCAATCTCGTCCAGCGCCTGCAAGGGCGGCAGGTCGCCGCGCTGGGCGGACTGCACCTGGGTCTTGAGCACCGCCAGCGGCGTGCGCAGTTGGTGCGAGGTGTCGCGCACGAAGCGCTTCTGGTGTTCGAGCAGGTGTTGCAGGCGGTGCATGTGCTGGTTGGTTGCGTCCAGCAGCGGCAGCAGTTCGCGCGGCGCGCCATCGGTGGACAGGGGCGACAGATCGTTCTCGCTGCGCATGGCCAGGGCGTGGCTGACCGCGCGCACCGGGCGTGTGGCGCGCTGCACCACCAGCACCACCACCAGCGCGACCACGATCACCAGCGCCGCCTGGCGCCACAGCGTGTCGATCAGGATCTGCCGCGCCAGGGTTTCGCGCAGTTCCAGCGTCTCGGCCACCTGGATGGTGGCCATGCCCTGTTCATAGACGCCCGAGACCGGCTGCAGCAACACCGCCATGCGCACCGGAACGCCCCGGTATTCGTCGTCGTAGAAGTTCACCAGCGCGGCGTACAGGTTCTTCTGCGCAATGTCGGTGCGCCAAGGCGGCATGTCCTCGAAGCCCGACACCATCTCCCCCTTGAGGCCGCTGACGCGGTAGAAGATGCGGCTGCGGTTGTCGGCTTCAAACGCTTCAAGCGCCGAGTAGAGCAGGGCGGACTCGATGCGCACGTTGTCCCCCGTGCCACTCACGCTGAGCTGCTCGCCAAGCGACTTGGCCGTGGCCAGCAAGGTGCGGTCGTAGGCCGTGTCGGCGGCGGCGAGCGCCTGGCGGTAGAGCACCACGGTGTTGACCACGATGAAGGCGAGCACCGGCAGCAGAATGCCCAGCAGCAACGTGCGGCGCAGCGAGAGCGGGCGCGGGCGGTTCAAGCCGAGGCCTTCAGCAAATAGCCCAGACCGCGCAGCGTGACCAGTTGCGCACCGGTGTGCGCGATCTTCTTGCGCAGGCGGTAGGCCACCACCTCGATCGCTTCGGGCTGCACCTGCGTCTGGCCGGGGAACACCAGTTCGAACAGGCGTTCCTTGGCGATCGCGTGGCCCGGTTTGCCCAGCAGCGCCTGCAGCAGGGCGAGTTCGCGCGGCGCGAGTTCCATCGGCTCGCCTTGGAAGTACACCGCACCGTTGTCGCGGTCCACGTGCATGCCGCTCCAGGCGGCGCTGGTGCCGGGCGGCAGGTCGCTCGTATTGCCCGAGCGGCGCACCAGGGCGCGCACGCGCGCTTCGAGTTCGTCGAGATCGAAGGGCTTGGCCATGTAGTCGTCGGCTCCGCTGTTCAGGCCCAGGATGCGGTCGCCCACGGTGCCGCGCGCCGTGAGCACGATGACCGGTGTGCGCAGGCCGGCCGAGCGCGCCTGGCGCAGCACATCCAGGCCATCCTGGCCGGGCAGGCTGAGGTCGAGCAGCACCGCGTCGGGCAGGCTGGCCTGCCACAGGCCGAGTGCACGCGCGCCGTCTTCGCACCCGAGCACCTGCATGCCACGGCGCTCGAAGCTGCGCCGCAACGTGGCTTGCATGGTGGCGTTGTCCTCGATCAGCAGCAGCTTCATGCCGGACGATTATGGGCACGCGCCACGGCCGCGAGATTGTGGTTTCCACGTGGGCTGCGCCGCTCTGACTAGGGTTTTCACCGATGAGTCGGACAGCCAACTGACAGCGAGCAGGCAGAAGATAGGCAGGTCGATTTTTTCCATTCAAGGAGACAAACCATGCGTCGCGACACCTTCCTCAAATCCCTGGCGGCGTTGGCCGCTGCTGGCGCCTTGCCGAACGCGGCCTGGGCGGCGGCCAACATCAAGATGATGATCCCGGCCAATCCGGGTGGTGGCTGGGACGGCACGGGCCGCGCGCTGGGCGACGCCATGCGCGACGCGGGCGTGGCCTCTTCGGTGACCTACGACAACAAGGGCGGCGCGGCCGGCGCGATCGGCCTGGCGCAGTTCTACAACGCCAACAAGGGCGACCCGAATTCGCTGATGGTGATGGGCGCGGTGATGCTGGGCGGCATCATCACCGGCAAGCCGCCGGTGTCCATCACGCAGCTCACGCCGATCGCCCGCCTGAGCACCGAGTACAACGTGTTCGTGCTGCCCGCCGACTCGCCCTTGAAGACCATGAAGGACGTGGTGGAGCAGCTCAAGAAAGACCCGGGCAGCGTGAAGTGGGGCGGCGGTTCGCGCGGCTCCACCGAGCACATTGCCGCCGCGCAGATCGCGCAGGCGGTGGGCGTGCCGGCCTCCAAGATCAACTATGTGCCCTTCCGCGGCGGCGGTGAGGCCACGGCGGCCATTCTGGGCGGCAACGTCACCGTGGGCGGCAGCGGCTACAGCGAGTTCCAGCAGTACATCGAGAGCGGCAAGATGCGCGCGATCGCCGTCACCTCGGCGCAGCGTGTCAAGGGCATCAACGTGCCCACGCTCAAGGAGCAGGGCATCGACGTGGAGATCGGCAACTGGCGCGGCGTGTATGGCGCGGCCGGCATCACGCAGGCGCAGCGCGATGCGCTGACCGACATGGTGGTCAAGGCCACGAAGAGCAAGTCGTGGGCGGCGGCGGTGGAGAAGAACAACTGGACGCCCGCGCTGCTGACCGGCAAGGCCTTTGACGAATTCGTTGACAAGGACTTCTCCTCGTTGCGCGCAACCATGATCAGGGCAGGCATGGTGTAGCTCCCCCCTGCGCCGCTGACGCGGCTTCCCCCCTCTCTTGCGCGCCTTCGGCGCTTGGAGGGGGGACGGCATCTTGGGCCGGCGGAGCCGTCCCTCGATGCCCCTGGATGCAGACACGCCCGCCGGTCCGATGCCCTCTTATCAAGGATTCACGCAATGAACAACGATGCTTCGCGTTCCGCGAATCTCCATCGCCCTGGTCAGCTGGCCATGGGCGTTGGAGCCCTTCTGGTTGCGGCTGTGCTGGCATTCGGTGCGGCCGCCATTCCATCTGATGCGGGCTACGCGGGTGTGGGGCCGAACTTTCTGCCTTGGGTGGTCAGCGCTGCGCTCGCTGTGTGCGGCGTGATGCTGATCCGCGAGGTATTGACCGGCGGCTACCGCCAGATGGAGGAGCCCTCGGGCTCGGCGCGTGGCGACTGGCGGGCTCTGGCCTGGGTGTTGGCCGGGGTGCTGCTCAACGCGGCTTTGATCACCACCATTGGCTTCATCCTCAGTTGCGCCCTGTGCTTCGTGCTCGCGGTGCGCGGCCTGCGCATGAGCGAGGGCAGGCGCGCGGGCGACGCCATGCAGACCTTGAAGGACGCAGTCACCGGCATGTTGATCGCCGCGCCCGTGTTCTGGCTCTTCACCAAGGTGTTGGCGGTCAACTTGCCCGGTGTGACCGCCAGTGGCTGGATCTAACCCGAAGGCAGCACCACCATGATGGACACCCTCAACCAACTGCTCGCCGGCTTCGCCACTGCCGGCACCCCGATCAACCTGCTGTGGGCCTTTGCCGGTTGTGCGCTGGGCACCGCCATCGGCGTGCTGCCCGGGCTCGGCCCGGCCGTGACGGTGGCCATGCTGCTGCCCATTACCGGCCAGGTGGAACCCACGGCGTCGATGATCTTCTTCGCCGGCATCTACTACGGCGCGATGTACGGCGGCTCGACCACGTCGATTCTGCTTAACACGCCGGGCGAGACGGGCACCATGGTGACCGCGCTCGAGGGCTTCAAGATGGCCAAGAGCGGGCGCGCGGGCGCGGCCCTGGCCACCGCGGCCATCGGGTCTTTCTTCGCCGGCACCATCGCCACCATTCTGGTGACGCTGTTCGCGCCCATGCTGGCCGAGTTCGCAGTGAAGCTCGGCCCGCCCGAGTATTTCTGCCTGATGCTGCTGGCCTTCACCACGGTGAGCGCGGTGCTGGGGCAGAGCACGCTGCGCGGCTTGACGGCGCTGTTCTTCGGCCTCGCGCTGGGCCTCATCGGCATTGACCAGATCACCGCCACCGTGCGCTACACCGGCGGCGTGCTGGAGTTCATGGATGGCATCGAGGTGGTGCTGGTGGCGGTGGGCCTGTTCGCGGTGGCCGAGGCGTTCTACAACGCGCTGTACGAAGGCCGCAGCGAAGCCAGCATGAACAAGATGAACAAGGTGCACATGACCCGTGGCGAATGGCGCCGGTCCTGGCCAGCCTGGCTGCGCGGCACCGCCATCGGTTTTCCCTTCGGCACCATTCCGGCCGGCGGCACCGAGATTCCGACCTTCCTGAGTTACGCCACCGAACGGAAACTGGCCGCGCCCGAGCACAAGGCGGACTTCGGCACCGTGGGTGCGATCGAAGGTGTGGCCGGCCCGGAAGCTGCGAACAACGCGGCCGTCACCGGTACGCTGGTGCCCTTGCTCACACTGGGCATTCCCACGTCGGTCACGGCGGCCATTCTGCTGAGCGCGCTGCAGAACTACGGCATCAACGCCGGCCCGCAGCTGTTCCAGACCTCCTCGGCGCTGGTGTGGGCGCTGATCGCCTCGCTTTACATCGGCAACGTGATGCTGCTGGTGCTCAACCTGCCGCTAGTGGGCCTGTGGGTGAAGCTGCTGAAGATTCCGCGCCCGCAGCTCTACGCCGGCATCCTGATCTTCGCCACGGTGGGGGTGTACGGCATGCGCCAGAGCGCGTTCGACCTGTTCCTGATGGTCGGGCTGGGGCTGCTCGGCGTGGTGATGCGCCGCTACGACTTCCCCACCGCACCGGTGATCGTCGGTCTGATCCTCGGCCCCATGGCCGAGGCGCAGATGCGCAACGCGCTGTCCATCGGCGAAGGCAGCTTCATGGTGTTCCTGCAGCGTCCGATGTCGGCCACGCTGCTGGTGGTGGTGGTGCTGGTGTTGCTGGTGCCGCGCTTGTTGGCGAAGCGGAAGCTGGGTTGACGGGTTGCTGGATTGTTTCTGGCGTGTCCTGGTGGGCGCGCCGAGAGCTTGGGGCGCTGGGCCGAGGGCGCCGATGCGCAGCCCCTTCGGGGTTCGCTGCGGTGCTCGCACACACAGGCAAGTTCGCAAACTCGCTGCGCTCAAACACGCGAACTTGACCGCGCTGCGCGCGGCAACCTGTGTGCGCTGCGCTCCTCGCCTGCGCATAGGCGCCCTCGGCCCAGCGCCCCAAGCCCTCGGCGAGTGGTGGGTGGGCGTGCGTTCAAGGGCGTGGCTGCGAATTTGCTCCTCCCCCCGCTGGGCTTTGGTATCTACACAAGTTTTGGCGGCGACCTACCGCGAAGACCACTTCCGGCGCTCCCCTCACCCCAACCCTCTCCCGCAAGCGGGAGAGGGAGTAAGGTACGGTCGCCGGCAAGCGATTCTGGCGTGCACGCAAAGCAGCCGGAGCGCGGGTCTTACTCCCTCTCCCGCTTGCGGGAGAGGGTTGGGGTGAGGGCGTATTTGAAGCACCACAACATGTGTAGATACCAAAGCCCAGCGGGGGAGGGAGCCGCTCGGGATATCTCAGCGGCCCGTTAGTTCGCTGTCAGCCCCAACGCCTTCACCAAAGGTCCGAAGCGCGCCCGGTCGGCGACCATCAACTGGTCGAGCTCGGCCGGCGCGCTGTTGGAGGCGGTGAGCCCGAACTCGCCCAGGCGCTTCTTCACGTCGGGCTGGGCCAGCATCTTGTTGACCTCGGCATTCAAACGCGCCACGCGCTCGGGCGGTGTGGCGGCCGACGCGAAGAGGCCGAACCACACGGCGATGTCCAGGTCGGGGTGGGATTGCTTGAATTCCGGCAGGTCGGGGAACACCTCCTTGGCAGCCGGGCCGCTGGTGGCGATGGGCACCACATTGCCCGCCTTCACCTGCGGCATGGCCTCTGCCATGCTCACGATCACCGCGCTGACCTCACCGCCCATGAGCCCCTGCAGCGCCAGCGAGGTGCCTTTGTAGGGCACGTGGGTCATCTGCAACCCCAGGCGGTTGGCCACGAGCTCCATGGCCATGTGCGAGGGATGGCCCGGGCCTCCAGTGCCGAAGTTCACCTCCTTGGGGCGCGACTTCACGAGGGCAACGAACTCGGGCAGGGTCTTCACCTTGAGCGCGGGACTCACCAGCAGCACCAGCGTGGCTTTGCCCAGCAAGGCCACGGAGCGGAAATCGCGCGTGGGGTCGTAGGAGAGTTTGGAGAAGACGAAGGGGTTGACCACCATCACCGCGTCCGGCGCCACCAGTAGGGTGTGGCCATCGCCCGCCGACTTGGCCACGGCGTCGGCCGCGATCGCACCGCTGGCGCCCGCCTTGTTGTCGACCATGTTCGCCATGCCGGTCTGTTCGCCCAGCTTCTGGGCCACCAGCCGCGCGATCACGTCACCCAGCGCACCGGGCGGGCTGCCCACCACCACCTTCAGCAAGGACTGGCCCTGTGCCTGTGCCGGCAGGCCGGTGGATGCCGCCAGCCCGGCGGCCATGGCGCGCAGCAAAGTGCGCCGGGTTGCCGTGGGCGTGTGGAGTGGGTAGGTCATGGTGGGTGTCTCCGGTGGTTTGAAATGCGATGGCCTATGGGGGGCCGGATGGGGATGAGAGCAGCAGCATGGCTTCGGCCATGCGCGTCCAGGTCTGGAAGAGGGCATCGAATTCCTCGTCGGGGCCGGCCACGAGCTGGCGGATGCCGAAGCCCCGGGCGACCGCGAAAGACAGGCGCACCACGTCCTTGGCCTGGCGCGCCGGGTGTCCAGCCGCCACGAAGGCTTCGAGCCAGGCCTGTTCGACCGGCAGGCGGTACTGCTGCGCCAGCCGCTTGACGTCGGCCCCGAGCGAAGAGCCGGGGTCGACCATCATCAGGTCGAGCGAGAGCAGGAAATCGTCGCCGAGAAAGAACTCGCGGCTGTCGGCCACCAGCAGCGCCAGCAACTGGCGCGGGTTTTGCCGAGCGGCGTCGATGCGCGCCATCGCCCGTTCCATCGTGTCCTTGTAGACCTCTTCGAGCGCCTGCAGCACCAGCATGTCCTTCGAAGGGAAGTGGTGCGTCTGCGCGCCTTTGGATACGCCGGCCCGCTCGGCCACCTCGGCCGTGCGGAAGCTGGCGTAACGCTTTTCCTTGAGCAGGTCGATGGCGCAGTCGATCAATTTGCGCTGCGTGGCCTGGGTGCGTTCGGCCTGGGTGCGGCGGGGTTGGCGTGTCGCGGGTGCGGCGGTGGTCTTGGGCATGCGCGAATTCCTGAGAGGGGCTAAGGGTGGTGCGAAACCCTTAGTGTCATCTCTCCAAGGCCGTCGCAGGCCACGCGCACCACATCGCCGGGGAGCACCGGGCCCACGCCTTCGGGCGTGCCCGTGAGGATCACGTCGCCCGGGTGCAGCGTGTAGACGCTGGAGGCGATGGCGATGAGGTCGGGGATGTCGATCGTCATCGCGCCGGTGCTGCTGTGCTGCCGGCGCTCGCCGTTGACCCAGAGCGACATGCTCAGCGCGTGCGGGTCGGGGATCTCGTCGGCCGTGACGAAGCAGGGGCCGAGCACGGTGTAGGTGTCGGGCGACTTGCGAAAGCTGCGGTCTTCGGTGCCGCGCACCGTCATGTCCAGGCCGATGCAATAGCCCGCCACGTGCTGCATGGCCTCTTCACGGCGGATGGCGTGGCCCGCGCGGCCGATCACCACGGCGAGTTCGAGTTCGTGGTCGGTGCGCCGCTCGGGCAGCACGATCTGCACGCCCTCGGCAGCGCCCGCGATCGCGGACGTGGCCTTGAGGAACAGGCCGTATTTTTCGGCCGGGCGCTCCACGCCTTCGAGCGCCTTCATGTGCGTGCCGCCGGGGTCGACGCCGGGGTCCTTCGTGTCTTGCTGCACGTGCAGGCGGTAGTTGGCCGGCGCGGCCATGACCTTGCTCGGGTTGGTGATGGGGCTGTGCAGCTTCACCTGGGACAGGAGGCGCGGACTGGCGCTGCGCGGAACGCGCCGCGCGGCTTCCATGAGCGCGGGCAGGTGGGCAATGAGCGGGTCGCCCAGCGGCACCGGCCAGCGCAGCGGCGGCAGCGCGTCGAGCGCGGGGGTGATGTCGTGCACCACGTCGCCCTCGATCAGTCCGAGGCAGTCGTAGTCGAATCGGCAGAATTTCATCGGCGTTTCTCGCGGTACTTTTTGAAGTGGGAACGAAGTGTCATGCCGGCTGTGGCACGCGCACCGTGGCGGGTGCCCACAGCCAGTCGAAGCAGCGGTAGAGGTCTTCGGTGCTGCGCTCCTGTAGCTGCAGCGTGCGCACCTGCGCGTCGACACCGCCGCAGTGGTAGGTGTGCCAGAGCGCGCGCGATTCGAGCTGCACCCGCGCCGTGCGCACGAAGCGGCGGCGCTCGAACAAGGCGAAGGCGCGATGCGGATCGTTGCCGTGCGCGTCCATCAGGGCGCACAGTTCGGCCGCGTCTTCCAGCGCCATGCCCGCGCCCTGGGCGAGCGATTGCAAGGTGGCATGGGCGGCATCGCCCAGCAGCGTCACGCGGCCATCGGCCCAGCCCCGCAGCGGGTTGCGGTCGCCAATGGCCCAGCGCCGCTCCAGGTTGACCACCGAGATCACGTCGCGCACCTCGGCCTGCGATGGCGCGGCAATGGTTTCGATGTGGGTGCGGTAGGCGCCGTTGTCCGTGGCCTCCATGCCGTCGGGTACGCGGAACACGGCGACGATGTTCATCTCCGTGTGGTCGCGCAGCGGGTAGTAGATAACGTGGAAGCCATCGCCCGTCCACATGGTCACGCCCTGGCGCCGCCGCAGACTGGCGGGGGCCTGGTCCATCGGCACGATGGTGCGGTGTGCGACATAGCCGGTGTCGCGAGTCGCGTCGCTCGGGTGCATCTGCGCGCGCAGCCGCGAGCGCAGGCCATCGGCGGCCACCAGTGCGCGGCCTTCGATGCGCGTGCCTTGTTCGGTGTGCACTTGCACGCCGTGCGCCGTCTGCGAATAGCCCGTGACGGTGGTGGCCTGGTTCAGGTCCACCTCGGGCACGGCGCGCACCGCGCGCAACAGGATTTCGTGCAGGTCGACGCGGTGGATGCAGATGTAGGGCGCGGGAAAGCGCGCCTCGAAGGACTCGCCCTTGAGCGGCACGCGCACGAGCCGCTCGCCGGTCACCGCGTCCAGCAAGAGCAGATCGTCCGGCAGATAGGCCGCGCGGCGTACTTCGTCTTCCACGCCAAGCTGCGCGAGCACTGGCAACACGTTGGGGCCGATCTGCACGCCGTAGCCGATGGGCGCGATTTCGGCGGACTGCTCAAGCAAGCGCACCCGATGGCCGCGCTGGCCCAGGCCCAGGGCCGTGGCGACGCCGCCGAGGCCTCCGCCCACGATGAGAACCGGGTCGTTCATTTCACGTCCTCCAGGCTGTAGAAGCCACAGAACCTCATCAATCCCTCGTCGCTCAAGGACACCACCACCGCCTCTTCGTCGGCGGTGTGCCGCACGCGCGCACCGAGCGGGGCGACGAACACGTCGCCGAACGACCAGTCGAACGAGGCCTCGTCCACCGTGGTGTTGCCCTTGCCGCGCAACACCACGTGGATGGCGTTGGCCGCGTGGCGGAACGCGCCGCCGCGCCAACCCGACGCCCAGTGGTGCACCTTGATCGTGATGGTGGGCATGAGGGGCGAGGTCACGTCCAGCGTGCGGCCGACATGCGCGTCGGCCGGCGTGCCGGCCAGCGCCGCGAGCCGCGCCTGCGTGTCCGCCCATTCGATGCGCATGGGCGAGTGGTCTTCGCGCACGGCGTTTGGCTCCCAATGCTGTGGGTGGTCTTCCGCGCGCATGGGTTCGAGCAGGTGCACCAAGGGCAGGTCCAGGCAATCGAACCAGAAAGCCTGCTCGCTGCCTTCGTGCCCGTGGCCGTGCCAATGGTGGCCCGGTGTCAGCACGATGTCGCCGCTCTCCATCGGATGCTGGCGGCCGTTGACCACCGAGTAAGACCCGTGCGACTCGAGGATCACGCGCAGGGCGTGCGGCGAGTGGCGGTGCGAGCGCGCGCGTTCGCCTGGCAGGATCGACTGGTAGGCCCCCACCAGCGTGCGAGTGGTGGCGAAGTGATTGCCCGGCACCGGATTGCGCAGCACGAAGTTGCGCCGCTCGGCCAGGTCGGTGCCGATGACGCGGCCGGCCGCGAGCAGGGCCGGGCGGATCTGCGCATAGCGCCAGTGCACAGGCAGGAATGTCGAACGCGGCGCGGGCCAGAACAGCGGCTGCTCGCGCCGCACCCAACCCGGCGTGCAGTGGAGTGTGTCGATCGCGCGCACGAGTTCGTCGACGTTGCGGATCGCGTCGTAGCGCGCGCTGGGTGCGTCGAGTACGGTTGCTTCGGTCATCGGGGGTTCCTTGGGTTCAAGCGGTGGCCAGCGCCGCGCCGGCGCGCCGCTTCGCGTCCTGCGCGGCGAGGCGGCCGAAGATGCAGCCCTTGGCCAGCGACGAGCCGCTGAGGTAGGACGCGCCGTGCAGCCCTCCCATCACCTCGCCGGTGGCGTAGAGGCCGGGAATGGGGGCGCCGAACACGTCGAGCACGCGCGCGCCCGCGTCGGTGTGCAGGCCGCAGTAGGTGGAGTTCAGGCCGGTGGTGCAGGCGATGGCGTGGAACGGCGCCACGGCCACCGGCGGCACCTGCCCGTAGCCGGCCGTGAGGCAATCGCGGCCCATGTCGTCCGGTGCCTGGCCCCGCGCGGCGGCGTTGTAGCGCGCCACGGTGTCTTCCAGGGCCTCGGTGGGCAGGTCCATCCGCGCGGCCAGTTCGGCGAGCGTGTCGGCCTTTTGGATGAGGCCGGCGTCGAGCGCTGCGTTGTAGTCGTCCACCGTGGGGAACGGAGCGGATTGCGCCATGATGGTTTGGTCGAACACCTGCACGCCGATGCGCTCGGGCTGCTTCAGCGTGGCTTCGCCGATCACCTTGTACGACTCGGATTCGTTGACGTAGCGCTCGCCCTGGCGGTTCACGATGAGCCCGCCCTTGTACATGGTGTGCACCAGGTGCGGCGCGATGGCTTCCTTGCCCGGCAGGGGCTTGTCGGCGGGAGCGCCGAAGGTGCCTTTGGTGAAACCCATGTCGACCATGTCCGCGCCCAGAGCCCAGGCCATGCGCAGGCCGTCGCCGGTGTTGCCTTCGCCACCCATGGGCTTGGCATCGGCCAGGTGCGGGGCGAAGCGCGCCACCATGTCGCGCGAACGCGAGAAGCCGCCGGTGGCGATTACCACGCCGCCTTCGGCCCACAGCGGTTCGCCGTTCTGCAGCTCGACGCCGATGACTTCACGCTCTGCGTCTTCGCCGCGCGTGAGCAGGCGCTTGACGCCCGCATTCGCACGGAACGCGCCGCCCGCGTCGGCCAGCTTCTGGTGCAGCAGGCGCAGCATGGCCTTGGGGTCCAGGCTGTGCAAGCGCGGCACCGACTGGCCACCGTTGAGCGTGACGTTGTCGAACACCAGGCCCAGGTTTTCCAGCCAGCGGTAGGCCTCGAACTGGTGCTCGGCATACGCGTGCATCACGGCCGGGTCGCCCGCGTGGTGGCTGCAGGCAATCAGGTCTTGTTCGAGCAGTTCGGGCGTGTCGGCGATGCCTCGCCGCTTCTGCACGTCCGTGCCGGCGAACGCGAAGGCGCCGCCGCACATGGCGGTGCTGCCGCCATAGGTCGGCATTTTTTCCAGCAGGATCGTGCGCGCGCCGCTTTGCGCTGCTTCGATGGCGGCGCAGTGGCCGGCCATGCCGGCGCCGATGACGATGACGTCGTAGGAGGACGAGGAGTCGGCGTTCATGGTCAGTCCAGTTGCAGGCCGAGCTGGCGGATCAGGCCGCCCCAGGCGCGCACGTCCCCCTTGATCTGGGTGTCCATTTGTTCGGGCGTGGCGGGCAGCGGCGTGAGCGATTGGCCGGCGAGCATGGTGGCCATCTCCTCGCTGCGCAGCACGGCGTTGATCTCGGTGTTGAGCTTCTGCACCACGGCCGGGGGCAGGCCGCCGGGGCCGACGATGCCCATCCAGATCATGGGAAGGTCCACACCCGTCAAACCGGCTTCGGTCACGGTGGGCACCTCGGGCAGCGAGGGCACGCGGTTCTTGCCCAGCACGGCCAGCGGCGTGAGGCGGTCGGCCTTGATGAAGGGCGCGGAGCCGCCGACGTCGAACATGGCCGAGTCGACGTCGCCGGCCACGACCGCCTGGATCGCGGGCGCGGCACCGGGGAAGGGCACTTGCAGGATGTCGATGCCGGCCTTGGACTTGATCAGTTCGGTGGCCAGCGTGTAGGGCTGCGCGGTGCCGGTCGAGGAATACGAGAGCTTGCCGGGGTTGGCGCGCGCATGGTCGATGTAGCCCTTGAGCGTCGTGATCCTGGTCTTGGGGTTCACGAAGATCACGGTCTGGAATTCGGCCACCAGTGCGACGGCGGTGTAGTCCTTGGTGGCGTCGTAGCCGAGCGGGCGCTTGTAGAGCGCGGGCAGTATGGACCAGGGCGCGGTCACGCACAGGTACAGCGTGTAGCCGTCGGGCTTGGCGCTGGCGACGTAGCTGGTGGCGATCACGCCGTTGCCACCGGGCTTGTTCTCCACGATCACCGGCTGGCCCAGGCGCTTGGTCAGCCCCTGGCCCAGGGCGCGCGCGGTGGCGTCGAGCCCGCCGCCGGGGCTGAACGGCACCACGATGCGGATCGGTTTGTCGGGGAAGTTTTGCGCGAGCGTGGAAGTCGCGGCAGTGGCGGTGAGCGCGAGGAGGGCGGCGGCCGCGAGGGCGCGCAGCAAAGGACGGCGTGATGGGGTCATGGTGTGGCTCCGTGGGGTGGTCGGTCAGGGGAAAAAGCCCGCTTCTCAGTGGGTGGGTTGTGCGGTGTCGTCGGCCGTTTCGGCGGCGCTGTTGCGTGCCCACCAGGCCGAGGCGCGGCGGCCGCCGAAGCGGCCGGTGGCGGCGGCTTCGAGCACGTCCACCTTCAGCGTGGCCCAGGGGCCCAGGCCCGCGCCGAGGATGAGGTAGCGGATCACGTCGCCCAGCGGCTCGACGAGGCGCGCGTTGCGTAGTGGCCCCATGTCGACGGGAGCCAGGCCCAGGTCGCTGGCCAGTTGCGCGACGGTGCGGCGCGCGCCCTCGTCGTCGGTGGCGATGAAGGCCGACACGCCTTGGGCGCGCAAGGTCTCCACCGGCATTTCGAACAGTTCCTGCGCCATGGTGTTGAAGCACTTCACCACTCGTGCGCGCGGCAGCGCGGCCTGCAGTTTTTCCGCCAGCGATTGCGCGATGGGCGCGAAGTCGAAGCCACCGGCCGGCACGGGCCAGTTGTTCGGGTCGATCACCACCTTGCCGTCGAACACCGAGAGGTCCGGCCCGACCACGTCGAGCGGCGCGATGTCGCGCGGGCTGTAGAACAGCGCGTCGCCGAAGGCGGCGGCCTCGCGGTTGCTGCCGAAATGCACCTCGCGCGCGCCGGCCGCGCGGGCCAGCTCGGCGGCCTGCTGTGCGGTGTCGCCACCGCGCGCGCCGAAGAACACCGCATGTCCCTGCACCGCCCAGCCGCAGCCCAGCGTGCGCCCCATGTTGCCTGTACCAATGATGCCGACGTTCATGGGGCTTCCCTACATGCGCTCGTTGCGCGGAAACATCGAGAGCAGGCGGTACGAGGCGTCGCTCGCGCCGGTGCCGCTGATCTCCATGCCGAAGTGGCCCTGGTAGAGCTTGTCGTCCACCGGACGCGCGCTCACCCAGTCGCGCACCACCGCGCGAAAGGCGATCTTCCAGACGCCCTCGCGGCATTCGTAGCGGTTGAAGGTGCGGCAGGCCGCGATCGCTTCGGTGGCGCTGCCGTCGGGCGCGCGCTCGCGGTGGTAGGAGAGGCGGTGCGTTTCGCCTTCGGCCTTGTCACCGTCCACGCGGTACCACTCGTTGAGCACGTAGTGCGTGGTGAGCTCGTAGCGGGGCATGAAGTCGCGGAACACCCAGTCCACAAAGGCCTGTGCGCTGCCGCGGTACATCTCGCCGTGTTCCTCAATCGCGTCGTCGAAAAAGATCGAGCGCAGCAGATCGGCGTCGCGGCGGTCCACGCCGCGGCAGTAAGCCATTTCCAGTTCGTGCAACCGTTCTTTGACCAGCAGGTGGCGCAGGGCGGTGTCGTCGTTCTTGGGCATGTGATGTCTCACTCCGGGTGGTGGTCTTGGCTATTAACAAACCGACCAAGTGGTTTGTAATATTGCAGAAATGAGCAAGGCCAGGAACTGGGGTTTCCTCGGGTGCAGGCCCGCAGTGCCGTCTTGTTTGGCGAGGGCAGCCATCGCCCGCACCGGTCATAGCATGTTATTGAGAATTATTTGCATTTGAGGGGCGCGGTCATTAGACTGGTGGCCCTGGTTGCGCCCTCTGCGCCCCCGTCTTTCCTCTGCACCCAGTGTCGTCTTCCTTCACTCCCATTGCCCCCGCCGAAGCGGCCCAGCAGGGCACACCGCGCGCGCTCGCCGAGCACCTGCGCCGCGTACGCCATCTGCGCCCCGGCCTGGAAGTGCATGCCGACGATGTGCGCGATACGGTCGGCTTCACCGGCCAGGGCGACCTGACCGAAGCGCTGCGCATCGTGCTGCTGCTGGAGGGGTCGGTGGACGTGTCGTATGGCCAGCACCGCGTGCAGCTCTCCAGTGCGGGCGGGCGGCGGCCGACGGCACAGGCGCTGGCCGTTTCCGTGGCCGAACCCGACGTGTTCACGCGGCGGGCGCACCAGGGCAACTACGCCCGACGTGTGACCATGGGGTTGGGTCGGGAGTGGCTCGCGCAGGCCGGTCTAATGGACGCGGGCGAGGGCGTGCGGGACTTTCTCACCCGGCATCTCGCCATGGCGCAGTGGCAGGCCTCCGCGCGTGCGGTGGCCCTGGCCGAGCAGATGGTGCGCCCGCCCATGGTCGACCCGCTGTTGCAGAACATCTACCTGGAATCGCGCGCGCTGGAGCTGGTGCTGGAGGCGCTGGGCCACCTGGCCGGGGCACAACCCGGCGCGCTGGCGGCGGGCACGGCCTTGCGGCCCCAGGAACAGCGCCGCCTGAGCGATCTGCGCGAGTTTCTCGCGCGGCCAGAAGCGCATGCGCTCTCCATGGACGACATCGCGCGCCACGCCGGCGTGAACGCCACCACCTTGCAACGCCAATTCCGTGCGTTGTATGGCACCTCGGTGTTCGACTTCATCCGCGCCAGCCGCCTGCAGCGGGCGCGCGACGCCCTGCAGCGCGAGGGCGTGACGGTGTCGCAGGCGGCCAGCATTGCCGGCTACACCAGCGCGGCAAATTTCTCCACCGCCTACAAGCGCCGCTTCGGCCTGATGCCCAAGCACGCGCGCAGCCGGATCTGACGCGGGGCCGGCAGTTCCCGCCCGGCGCGCAGATCGTGGCGCGCGCAAACATCTTCGTAGCCGCCGCAAAGCAAGCCAGGCCCGCCGGGTGGAAGAATCCGGGGATCCTGGTAAATGCAAAGCATTCTCATCTGACGTCCTTCCCATGCAGACCCACTTTTCCATGACCAGCCTTCCTCCGTTCCGCCCCACGTTCCTCGCGCTACTGTGCGCGCTGTCCGCCACCGCGCACGCACAGAACCCCGAGGCCTCGACGCCCACCCTGGGCACGGTGGTGGTGACCGCCACCGCGCGCGAGCAGGCCGTGAAAGAGGCGCCGGCCAGCATCAGCGTGATCACGCGTGAAGACATCGACGCCTCGCCCGCGACCAACCTGCGCGAGCTGGTGGGCCGCCTGGAGGGCGTGGTCACCTCCGCCGGTTCGCCCAGCGACAACGACATCTCCATCCGGGGCATGCCGGGCGAATACACCTTGTTCCTGGTCGATGGCAAACGCCAGAGCACGCGCGAGACCATGAACCGGGGCACAGGCGGGGTGCAGTCCAACCTGCTGCCGCCGTTGGCCGCCATCGAACGCATCGAGGTGGTGCGCGGACCGATGTCCTCGCTCTACGGCTCCGATGCCATGGGGGGCGTCATTAACATCATCACGCGCAAGGTGCCGCAGAAATGGGGCGGCAGCGTGGAGGTGGGCAGCGTGGTGCAGGAGCGTTCCGAACTCGGCAATACCGGCAACACCCACTTCTGGCTCGGCGGACCCGTCAAGCACGACGTGGTGGGCCTGCAGATCTACGGCGGCGTGTCCAAGCGCCGGGAAGACACCGCGTACTACCCCAATTCGGGTTTCCAGGGCGCCTATGGCAGCGAAGACCGCAACCTCACCGCCAAGGCCACCTTCAAGATCGGTCCCGACCATACCGTGAGTGCCGAAGTGGGCACGCAGGCATACACCTGGGAGCAGACGCCGGGCAAGACCCTGGCGGCCAACGGCAACCGCCTGCGCACGCGCCACGACCGCGACCACTGGGCGCTCACGCACGAAGGCCGCTCCGGCCAGTGGACCACCCGCGTGGCCCTGCAGCAGGAGCAGGCCAGCCGCACCGACTGGACCAATGGCGTGCAGGCCATTGCGTCGCCCGACCTCACCAACACCGTGCTCGACGCCGGCCTGACCACGCCCCTGGGCAACAGCGTGTTCAAGTTCGGCGCGCAGATCAGCCGCGTGGACCTCGAAGGCATCTCGCGCCAGGACGCCATTCCCGGCTCGACCTATGCCGCCAACGTGGACAAGGTGTCGCTGAACAACTGGGCGCTCTACGCTGAAGACGAATACTTCCTCACCGACCGCCTCACCTTGACCGGTGGCGTGCGCATGGACCACGACGAGCGCTACGGCAACGAATGGACGCCGCGCCTGCACGGTGTCTACAAGCTCAGCGAGGCCACTACCTTGCGCGGCGGCGTGTCCAAGGGCTTCAAGGCGCCCACCATCCGCCAGAGCACGGCCGGCTATTGCATGACCTCGGGCGGCCCCGTGGCCAATTTCCAGCCGCCGGGCACCTTGTGCGGCAACCCCGACCTCAAGCCCGAGACCAGCACCAACACCGAGATCGGCCTGCATCACGACTTCGCCGCTGGCAGCAGCGTGAGCGCCACGCTGTTCCACAACGACTTCAAGAACAAGGTGACCAGCTACGACACCGGCGTGACCGACCCCCGCGTGCCCACGCGCAACATCTACGTGTACGACAACCTCTCGCAGGTCACGCTCAAGGGCATCGAACTCTCGGCATCCACGCCGCTGGCGAAGAACTGGAAACTCTCGGGCAACTACACCTATACCAAGTCCAAGCGCGGCGCGGGCGGCGAGCCGGCCTTCAACGGCAGTTCGCTGGCGGGACAGCCGCTGGACCGCACGCCCGAGCACGTGCTCAACGCGCAGGTGGACTGGAAGGCGAGCCACGCCCTGGCGCTGTTCGCGCGGGTCAACGCCATGTCCGAGCAGTACTGGGCGGGATTTCGCAACTTCGCCAACGGCACCTTGCGCCGCCCGGGCTCGGCCACGTTCGACATCGGCGGCTCCTACGATTTCAACCGCACGCTCTCGCTGAAGTTCGCGCTGCTCAACGTCGCTGACCGCGTGATGCCGGTGGACACGCGCTCGCGCGCCGCAGGGCTTGCGGGCAACTGGCTGGTGGACGAGGGCCGCCGTCTGGCGGTGAGCCTGAACGCTGGATTCTGAACACCCCCCCCTGCGTCGCCCTCAGGCCGAGGGCATGGCCCCGCGCATCGCGTCGATGAAGCGCCGCAGCCGCACGGGGTAGTAGCGCGCGTGCGGATAGATCAGGTGCAGGGGCAGGTGCGGCGCCTGCCACTCGGGCATGAGGTGCACCAGCCGGCCGGCGGCCAGATCGGCCTCCATCATCCACTTCGACCCGATGCCCACGCCCAGGCCCAGCACGGCGGCCTGGCGCAGCGCGTACAGGTTGTCGGTGCTCATGCGCGGCTGGATGTCGAAGCGGTGCACCGCGCCCGTGCGCAGATGGGTGAGCGAGACCTCGTTGCGGTAGTAGGTGCTCAGCGCCAGCCAGGGCAGCTGCGCCAGATCCGCCACCTCGCGCGGCTGGCGTGAGCGCTTGAGCAGGGCAGGGGAGGCCACCACGATGCGCGGCACGTCGGTCAGCTTGATCGCCACCACCGAGGGGTCGCGGATCTCGCCCACCTGCAGCGCGCAATCGATGCCTGCGCCAATCAGGTCGTGCACGTCGTCGCGCAGCAGCCAGTCCACGTCCACCTCCGGGTGCTGGCGCAGAAACTCGGTCAGCGGAAGCACCAGTTGCTCCTGGCCGAAGGCGTGCGGCACCAGCACGCGCAAGCGGCCCTTGGCATGTTCGCCCACGCCGCGCGCCTCGGCTTCCAGCGCGTCCCAGCTGTCGATCAAGGCCTTGGCACGTTCGTAGCAGCGCTCGCCATCTTCGGTCAGGCGCATCGCGCGCGTGGAGCGCTGCAACAGGCGCAGCCCGAGCGAGCGCTCCAGGGCCTGCAGGCGGCGGCTCACGGTGGGCTGTGTGGTGTGCATCTGCGCGGCGGCCTGGGACAGGCTGCCGGCCTCGACGATGCGCACGAAGGTCTGCATGAGTTCGAGGCGGTCGCCGGTGCCTGTGGGGGCGCTGCGCGCCCACGGAGATGGCTTATTCATGCGTTGATCGTATATCTAAGCTGCACGCTGCAGGGCTACCGGCGTGCGATTCTCCAAGGCACACTCGGTGACATCGATCTCCAAGGCACCCACGCCCACCATGTCACTCATTCAAGCAACGAATACATCGGCCAGCGAGGCCAGACCGTCGAATGCAACAGGCCTGTCCACCCCGCTCGTGCTGCTGTTGGCCGCGAGCGCTGGCCTCACCGTGGCCTCCATCTACTACAGCCAGCCGATGCTGGGCGTGCTCGGCGACGACACCGGCGCCAGTCCGCAGGCCCTGGGCCTGGTGCCCACGCTCGCGCAACTGGGCTACGCGCTGGGCATCCTGCTGATGGCGCCGCTGGGCGATCGGCACGACCGGCGCACGCTCATCCTCGTGAAGTGCGCGGTGCTGGTCGCGGCCATGCTGGGCGCCGCTGCGGCACCGGGCATCGGTCTTCTGTGGGTCGCCAGCCTGGTGATCGGCCTGGGGGCCACGGCCGCGCAGGACGTGGTGCCCGCCGCCGCCTCGCTCGCGCCCGACGCGCACCGCGGCCGCGTGGTGGGCTCGGTCATGACCGGTCTGTTGCTCGGCATCCTGCTCTCGCGCGTGGTCAGCGGCTTCGTGGCCGAGCACCTGGGCTGGCGCGCCATGTTCGTACTGGCCGCGGCCTCGGTGGCGCTGCTGGGCGTGGCCCTGTGGCGCAGGCTGCCCCATTTCCAACCCACCACCAACTTGAGCTACCGCGCGCTGATGGGTTCGATGCTCGGCCTGTGGCAGCGCCATGCGCCGGTGCGCCGCGCGGCCCTGGCGCAAGGCGCGCTGGCCCTGGGCTTCAGCGCCGTGTGGTCGACGCTGGCGCTCTGGCTGCACGGCGCGCCGTTCCACCTGGGCAGCGCGGCGGCCGGGGCCTTCGGCGTGGCGGGCGCGGCCGGGGCCTTGGCCGCACCGGTGTTCGGGCGCCTGTCCGACCGCCACGGCGGGCGCCGCATGGCCCTGGTGGGCGCGGTGCTGGCGCTCGTGTCGTTCGCGCTCATGGCCTTGCTGCCCTGGCTCGGGCGCGAGGCACAGCTGGCGCTGGTGGTCTTGAGCGTGATCGGCTTCGACCTGGGCTTCCAGGGCATGCTGGTGTCGCACCAGACCATCATCTACGGTGCCGACCCGGCCGCGCGCGGTCGCCTCAACGCCATGCTGTTCGTGGTGATGTTCGGCGGCATGGCCCTGGGTGCGGCCCTGGGCACCTCGCTGTTCGGCCACTGGGGCTGGAGCGCGGTGACCGCGCTGTGCGTGGCCTCGGCTCTGTTGTCGATTGCGGTTCGTCTGTGGCCCGACCGGGCCGCACCGCAGTCCACCTGAGCTTTTCATCGCAACGAAGCGCGACCGCGACGCACGAAACAACGACCCCAACCAACGCCGCTCCCTCTCCGAAGAGCGTGCCCGATCCAGAGGCATCGAGGGACGGCTTTGCCGGCCCAAGATGCCGTCCCCCCTCCAAGCGCCGCAGGGGGTGTACCCACTGGCATTACCATGCCTGCATGAGCCTGCCGCGCGACGCCCAAAGCATTCTCGAACTCGCCGCGAGGTCGATGTTCGAGCTCTTTGCCAACGCCAGCGAAGGCATGCTGCTGGTGGACCGCGACGCCAAGGTGGTCTGGATCAACGACCAATACCGCCGCTTCCTGCCTGCCCTGGGTTTCGAGCGCGAGGAAGACTTCGTCGGCCACCCGGTGTCGCGCGTGGTGCAGAACACGCAGATGCACCAGGTGCTGGCCACCGGCAAGCCGATCCTGATCGACCTGCTCACCAACCGCGCGGGCACCTTCGTGGTCAGCCGCATCCCGCTGCGCGACGACGCGGGCGAGGTGATCGGCGTGCTGGGCATCGTGCTGTTCGACCACCCCGAGACCACACTGCAACCCCTCATCAGCAAGTTCGCGCGGCTGGAGCAGGACCTGAGCGAAGCGCGCCGCGAACTGGCCAGCCAGCGGCGCACCAAGTACACCTTTGCCAGCTTCGTTGGCAGCAGCGCCGCCGCGCTGGAGGTGAAGCGCCAGGCGCGCCGCGCGGCGCAGTCGGCCAGCCCGGTGCTGCTGCTGGGCGAAACCGGCACCGGCAAGGAACTGCTGGCGCACGCCATCCATGCCGCTTCGCCGCGCGCCGGCCGCCCGTTCGTGAGCGTGAACATGGCGGCCGTGCCCGACACCTTGCTCGAAGCCGAGTTCTTTGGCGTGGCGCCCGGCGCCTACACCGGCGCGGACAAGAAGGGGCGCGACGGCAAATTCAAGCTGGCCGACGGCGGCACGCTGTTCCTCGACGAACTGGGGGACATGCCGATGTCGGTGCAGGTCAAGTTGCTGCGCGCCTTGCAGGAGGGCGAGATCGAGCCGCTGGGCTCGAACAAGCTGGTGCGCTTCGACGTGCGCGTGGTCGCCGCCACCTCGCGCGACCTGCTGCAGATGGTGCGCGAAGGCAGCTTCCGCGAAGACCTCTACTACCGCCTCAATGTCTTGCCGATCCGCGTGCCGCCGCTGCGCGAGCGGCGCGACGACATCCCGCTGCTGATCGAGGCCCTGTGCGAAGACATCGCCGCGCGCGGCGGCGGCGCGCAGCTCGAACTCACGGCCGATGCCCAGGCCCTGCTGGCCGCGCAAGCCTGGCGCGGCAACATCCGCGAGCTGCGCAACGTGCTGGAGCAACTGGCCTTGCGCAGCGACACGCACCACATCGCGGGCACGCAGGTGGGGGCGGTGCTGCAGGAAGCGGGGCTGCCCGCGCTGGTGGTGGCCGCGCCTGCGTCGGCCCGTGCCGCGGTGGCGGTGCACGACGCCGAGGCGCTCAGGCCGCTGCCCGAGCAAATCGCCGAACTCGAACAGCGCGCCATTGCCCGGGCCCTGGCCCACACAGGCGGCAACCGCACCGCAGCGGCCAAGCTGCTGGGCATTTCACGCGCCAGCCTGTACGACCGCCTTGCCGCTCCAAGCGAGTCGCCTGAAATTTAGACATCTGTCTGAAATTCAGGCGATTCAACCAATGGACGCTGTCCAAAGTTTGGACGATTCAATTCTGATGCTGAAAAAAACGCTTTGAAATCAAAGATGTAAAACCTTGGCACGAAGCCTGCAAGGCACAGGCACGGCGCATCCCTGTGAGCGCTGTGACGATTCTTCCAACCCGGAGACAACGACATGACACCAAGCACCCGCCGCCTCGCGGTCATCGCGCTCGCCTGCACCGCCGCGCTCGGCACCACGCTCGCATCGGCACAGGCCAACAAGAGCGAGATCCGCATCGCGCACATCCACAGCAAGACCGGCCCGCTGGAGGCCTACGCCAAGCAGACGCAGGCCGGCCTGATGATGGGACTGAGCTACGCCACCGGCGGCACCATGATGGTGGCGGGCAAGAAGATCGTCGTGATCGAAAAGGACGACCAGGGCAAGCCGGACGTGGGCAAGAGCCTGCTGGCCACCGCATATGCCGACGACAAGGTCGACCTGGCCATCGGCCCGACCGCATCGCCCGTGGCGCTGGCCATGCTGCCGGTGGCCGAGGAATACAAAAAGATCCTGCTGGTCGAGCCCGCCGTGGCCGACTCGATCACCGGTGACAAGTGGAACAAGTACATCTTCCGCACCGGCCGCAACAGCAGCCAGGACGCGGCCGCCAATGCCGTGGCGCTGGACCAGCCGGGCAACGTGATCGCCATGCTGGCCAACGACAACGCCTTCGGCCGCGACGGTGTGAAGGCCGCCAAGGACTTCACCAAGAAGGCCAAGATCGTGCACGAGGAATACCTGCCCGTGGGCACGACCGACTTCACCGCCGGCCTGCTGCGCATCGTCGACAAGCTCAAGGACCAGCCGGGCACCAAGTACATCTCGGTGGGTTGGTCGGGCGCGCCCACGCCGTTCCCCAAGATCGCGGAAATGGAGCTGGAGAAGCGCTACGGCATCAAGCTCGCCACCGGCGGCAACATCCTGCCGGCGATGGTCGCTTACAAGCAGTTCCCCGGCATGGAGGGCGCGTTGTACTACTACTTCGGCATCCCGAAGAACCCGGTGAACGACGCGATGGTGTCCGAGCACTACAAGCAGTTCAAGTCGCCACCCGACTTCTTCACCGCTGGTGGCTTCACCGCTGCGATGGCGGTGGTGACGGCGCTGAAGAAGACCAATGGCGACACCAAGGCCGACACGCTCATCAAGACCATGGAAGGCATGAGCTTCGACACGCCCAAGGGTTTGATGACCTTCCGCAAGGAAGACCACCAGGCCATGCAGAGCATGTACCACTTCAAGATCAAGGCCGATCCGGCGTTTGCGTGGGGTGTGCCGGAGCTGGTGCGGGAGATCAAACCCTCGGACCTCGACATTCCGATCCGGAACAAGAGATAACCCCCTGCGCCGCTGACGCGGCTTCCCCCTTGAAAGGGGGACCATGCCTGAGGCCCGGAGAAGCCGGTTCCTCGGCATGTCTGGAAGGGCAGCGCACTGGCGCTGCCTGTGGACCTCGCTCTTCGGATCCTCCATGCTTGAAACCCAAGACCTCACGGTCCGCTTCGGTGGGCACGTGGCGGTGAGTGCCGTCTCCTGCGCGTTCGCGCCGGGCACGCTCACAGCCATCGTCGGCCCCAACGGCGCGGGCAAGACGACCTACTTCAACCTGATCTCCGGACAGATCAAGGCCAGCGCGGGCCGCGTGCGTTTGAATGGGCAAGACATCTCGTCTCTGGGCGCGCCGGCACGCGCCAAGGCCGGCCTGGGCCGCGCGTTCCAGCTCACCAACCTGTTCCCCAACCTCACTGTGCAAGAGAACGTGCGCCTGGCGGTGCAGGCCAAGGCGGGCGCGGGCCTGAACCTCTGGCGCATCTGGAGCGACCGGCGCGACCTGCTGCAGCGCGCCGACGAGGTGCTGGAAACGGTGGCCTTGGCAGACAAGCGCGACGCGCTCGCCTCAAGCCTGCCCCACGGCGACCAGCGCAAGCTGGAGGTGGGCATCCTGATGGCGCTGGAACCCGACGTGTTCATGTTCGACGAGCCCACCGCCGGCATGAGCGTGGACGAGGTGCCGGTCATCCTCAACCTGATTCGCCAGCTCAAGGAAGACAAGCGCAAGACCATCCTCTTGGTGGAACACAAGATGGACGTGGTGCGCGAACTCTCGGACCGCATCATCGTGCTGCACAACGGCGAACTGGTGGCCGATGGCGAGCCCGCCGCGGTGATCGCCTCGCCGGTTGTGCAGCAGGCGTATCTGGGCATCAATCCCGAAGAAGAGGTGAGCGCATGACAAAACCCCTGCTCACGCTCAACAGCGTTCACACCCACATCGGCGCGTACCACATCCTCCACGGCGTGGACCTTGTGGTGCCTGTCAATCAGCTCACCATGCTGCTCGGGCGCAACGGCGCAGGCAAGACCACCACGCTGCGCACCATCATGGGCCTGTGGCATGCGAGCCAGGGCACGGTGACGCTCGATGGCACCGACATCACCGCGCACAGCACGCCCGACATCGCGCGCAGCGGCGTGGCCTACGTGCCCGAGAGCATGGGCATCTTCTCGGACCTGAGCGTGAAAGAAAACATGTTGCTGGCCGCGCGCGGCGCGCGCAGCCTGGACGACATCGACACCACGCGCCTCGAATGGATCTTCGGCCTGTTCCCGGCCATGAAGAAGTTCTGGTCGCACCCGGCCGGCAAGCTCAGCGGCGGCCAGAAGCAGATGCTCGCGGTCTCGCGCGCCATCGTCGAGCCGCGCCAGCTGTTGTTGATCGATGAGCCCAGCAAGGGCCTCGCGCCCGCGATCATCCAGAACATGATCGCGGCCTTCCGCGAACTCAAGGCCGCCAAGACCACCATCCTGCTGGTCGAACAGAACTTCAACTTCGCGCGCCAGCTCGGCGACAGCGTGGCCGTGATGGACGACGGCCGCGTCGTGCACAGCGGCTCCATGGCCGAACTCGCGGCGGATGAAGCGTTGCAATCCAGGCTGCTGGGTCTTTCTCTCGGAGCACACCAATGAGACTGCTGAACACCGACTTCGACTGGAAGCCGCTGGCCCTCGTGCCCGCGCTGGCCTTGCTCGCGCTGCCCGCCGTGGGCAGTGGTTCCACCTGGCTCACGCTCACCGTCGCGGGCCTGGCCATGGGCATGATCGTCTTCATCATCGCCTCCGGCCTCACGCTGGTGTTCGGCCTCATGGACGTGCTGAACTTCGGCCATGGCGTGTTCATCGCGCTCGGTGCCTTCGTCGCCACGACCGTGCTGGCCAGCATGGGCAGCTACACCACGGCCGACAGCCTGTGGCTCAACCTGGTGGCGCTGCTGCCCGCGATGTTGGTGGCCATGGCCGTGGCCGGCGCGCTCGGCTGGGTGTTCGAGCGCCTGATCATCCGCCCGGTCTACGGCATGCACCTCAAGCAGATCCTGATCACGATGGGCGGCATGATCATCGGCGAGGAGATGATCAAGGTCATCTGGGGGCCGGGGCAGATCGCCTTGCCCTTGCCCGAGACCTTGCGCGGTTCCTTCATCTTCGGCGACGCCTCGGTGGAGAAGTACCGTCTGCTGGCCGTGCTCGTGGGGGCGGCGGTTTTTGCGGCGATGGTGTGGACGCTGAACCGCACCAAGGTCGGCCTGCTGGTGCGCGCCGGCGTGCAGGACCGCGAGATGGTCGAGTCGCTCGGCTACCGCATCCGCCAACTCTTCATCGGCGTGTTCGTGGTCGGCAGCGCGCTCGCCGGCCTGGGCGGCGTGATGTGGGGCCTGTACCAGCAGACCGTGCTGCCGCAGATGGGCGCGCAGGTCAACGTGCTGATCTTCATCGTCATCATCATCGGCGGCCTGGGCTCCACGCTGGGCGCGCTCATCGGGGCGCTGCTGGTGGGCCTGATGGCGAACTACACCGGCTTCCTGATGCCCAAGGTCGCGCTGTTCTCCAACATCGCGTTGATGGTCGCCATCCTGCTCTGGCGCCCGCAAGGCGTGTATCCCGTCACCAACCGCTGAAGGAGCCGAAGCATGTTGTCCCGACTCCTCTCCAACGACCTCCCCCGCAGCCGCTGGCTCGTCGCGTTGCTGCTCGTGCTGTTCCTCGGCCTGGCATTCGCGCCCTTCCTGTTCCCGGGCGTGAAGGCGCTCAACGTGGCGGCCAAGGTGCTGATCTTCGTGGCGCTGGTGGCCAGCTTCGACCTGCTGCTGGGCTACACCGGCATCGTGAGCTTTGCGCACACCATGTTCTTCGGCATCGGTGCCTACGGCGTGGCAATCGCGCTCAACGCGGCCGAAACGCCGTCGTGGGGGGCGATCGTGCTGGGGGTGCTCGGCGCGCTGGTGATTTCCCTGCTGCTCTCGCTGGTGATCGGCCTGTTCTCGCTGCGCGTGAAGGCAATCTTCTTCGCCATGATCACGCTCGCGGTGGCCTCGGCCTTTCTCACACTGGCCTCGCAGCTCTCGGACTTCACCGGCGGCGAAGACGGCCTGACCTTCCGCGTGCCCGAACTGCTCTCGCCCGGTTTCACGCTCACCGAAGAGCCGCTGGTGACGCCGCTGGGCGAGGTCGACCTGAACGGCCGGCTGATCACCTACTACCTGATCTTTCTCGCCGTCACAGCGATCTTCCTGACCATTCTGCGCATCGTGAACTCGCCCTTCGGCCGCGTGCTGCAGGCCATCCGCGAAAACGACTTCCGGGCCGAAGCGCTGGGCTACCGCACGGTGGTCTACCGCACACTCTCCAACGTGCTCTCGGCCGCGTTCGCCACGCTCGCCGGTTGCCTGCTCGCGCTCTGGCTGCGCTACAACGGGCCGGACACCTCGCTGTCGTTCGAGATCATGCTGGACATCCTGCTCATCGTCGTGATCGGCGGCATGGGCACCTTGTACGGCGCGTTCATCGGCAGCGTGCTGTTCGTGATCGCGCAGAGCTACCTGCAAGACCTGCTGCGCCTGGCCGGCAGTGCCACCGAAGGCTTGCCGCTGTTACCCGCGCTGCTCACGCCCGACCGTTGGCTGCTCTGGCTGGGCGTGTTGTTCGTGCTGTCGGTCTACTACTTCCCGACCGGCATCGTCGGCAAACTGCGAGAGCGCGCCGTGCTCGCGCGCAGGAGGGGCCAGCCATGAACGCGTTGCAACTCCCGTTGGCCGTCACACCGCGCTCGCGTTACATCACCTGCGAGGGCCGAGAGATCCACTTCATGGACTGGGAACCCGAGGCACCCACCGGCCCGGTGGTGGTCGCCTGGCACGGCCTGGCGCGCACCGGGCGCGACATGGATCCGCTGGCCGCCCACCTCTGCGCTCAGGGTTGGCGCGTGATCTGCCCCGACACCATCGGGCGCGGTCTGTCGCAGTGGAGTCCCCAACCCGAAGCCGAGTACTGCCTGGACTTCTATGCGCGCACCGCCACCGCGCTGGTGGACCAGCTTGCGCTCAAGCGTTTCCATTGGGTGGGCACCTCCATGGGCGGTGCGATCGGCATGGTGTGCGCGGCCGGCCCACTGCACGGGCGCATCGAACGGTTGGTGCTCAACGACATCGGCCCGCAGTTGGCCGAACCGGCGGTGCAGCGCATCCGCAGCTACGCGGGCAAGCCGGACGCTTTCGCCACCGTGAGCGAGCTGGAGCAGTACTTCCGCACCATCTACAAACCGTATGGCTTCCTGAGCGACGCGCAATGGCGCCTGCTCACCGAAAGCTCCACGCGCCGCCTGCTCGATGGCCGCGTGACGCCGCACTACGACCCGGCCATGGTGGGGCAATTCACGCACCACCCGCAGGACTACGAACTCTGGCCCACCTACGACCGCATCGACGTGCCGGTGCTGTGCCTGCGGGGTGCCGAGTCCGACCTGTTGCTGGCCGAGACTGCCGAAGCCATGCGCGACCGCGGGCCGCGCGCGCTGGTGGTGACAATCGCGGGCTACGGCCACGCACCGGCGCTGAACGTGCCAGAGCAGTTCGAGCTGGTGCAGCGGTTCCTGGCGGGGAACTGATCGAATCGATCGGAACCTTGGGTTGGGGCGGGTTACGCACTGAGGTCGCAGCATGCCGTGCATCCGTTCACTTGCGCTGTGATCAGAACGGGTACCACTCATGACCACCATCCACGGTTCCACGCCGCCCACCTACACCCCCGTCAATGAAAGCAAGACGCCTGCCGACATCGAACAGAGCAATCTCGAATCGAAACGTTTGGTCGGCAAGCTGGCGGACATTCGTGCACTGACGAGCTTGATGGTCCACGACCGTGCTCTGGTCGCGTCGCTGCAAAAGGAGTTGTTGTCCATCGAGACCGAGCTGGGCAGTTCGTCCGCGGGCCATCCGCTGTCCTCTGAGCGTCTGGCGGAGATCTCTGACCGTCTGCGACACCTGCAGGCGCAGGTGCTCCCGCTGGATGGGTTTTCGCGCCGCCCCGCCCCAGAGGTCCTCGAACTACTTCGGAAAAGAAACGAGGAAGAGCCCGGGGCCCTGCTGAAGCAAGAGGCGTCCATCAACCCTGATCTGCGCAGGCTCGACGCCCTCATTGAGCGATATAAGGAGATCGGGATAGAGAATCCTGATCTTCAGGCCCTGAGAGTCAAGTTGGGTGGCGGTTCGAACCCTGACGCCCAAAAAACGCCTTGAAGAAATGCGCGCGCGCATCAGCAAGGTGGTGGCCGGGACATCACATCGACCAGACCGTCCACTTGAAATACGGCTCAGGAGACCCCTGCGGCCTTGCAGGCCAGGAACCGAACTGGACCCGTCGTGACCCACCCCTTGTACGCAGCTTGAGGGGCCTACGCCTCCAGGTGTTGCGCCGAACAGGAGAAACGCCATGGCGGGTATCAACCCCTCACTTCCGAACACCATGACCATGCCGACGGTCAATACGCCTCCCGAGCGCCCGGCCGCCGTGAACCCGGAGGTGGCCAGCTCGGTTGTGGAACTGCATCAGAACCGTCTCGAGGCGGGGGATGTCGAGCTGAAGATGGGACAGGTCCAAGGGCAGATCGAGCAACTGCGCGGCATGGAGAAAGCCTTGGGCTCGTCCAAGATGTCGGCGGAGGATCTCGATGCGATCATTCGTGCGAATTTGAGTATGGGCAATGTCTCGGGCGCGCTCGATGCGGCGGGTCAGCGTTGGAATATCCTCTAGCCAATCGTCCACCCACTCGGATGAACCCGCGCCGGCAGGCGCGCTGCCGTGCGGGGCATTCCTTTTCACAGCAGCGGCAGCACCAGCGCCGCGCGCAAACCCAGGCCGTTGTCGGCATCGTCCAACCGCAGTTCTGAACCTAGCAACTGCGCGTAGCGCGCCACGATCGACAGGCCAAGACCACTGCCCAGGCGCCATTGATCGCCATGGCCTCCTTGTGTCCATCGCCGCATCAGATCCTGGCGCGCCGAGGCGTCGATGCCTGGGCCGTCGTCTACCACCACCAGCTCGCAGGTGCGCGTGGCACTGTCCACGCTCAGTTCCGCGGTGAGGGTCTGGCCGCCATAGCGAAGGGCGTTGTCGATCAGGTTGTCGAGAATGCCTTCGAACAAGGCGATGTGGCCCGACACGCGCACCGGTTCGGCCAGCTCGTCCAGGCCGCGAGCACCCAGGTCGACGCCGCGCGCATCGGCCTTGTCCAGGTGGCGCAGCACCGCTTGTTGCACCAGGGGTGCCAGGTCGACCGGCTCCTTTTGCAGCACCACCTGGGCTTCGTCTGCAATGGCCAGGTCCAGCAGCTGGTTGACCAGACGCCCTGCGCGTTCGGCGCTGGTGGCGATCTGCTGCAGTTGTTGTCGGGACATGGCCGCGTCCGGGTGCGAGCGACCGTCATCGGCCAGGGCCCGGATGCGCGCCAGCGGCGTGCGCAATTCGTGCGCTACGTTGCCAATGAACTCGCGCTGCGACCGCACGCTGTGGCCGAGCCGGTCGAACAATGCGTTGACGGCGAATGCCACCTGCTCGATTTCGCGCGTGGACGGCGCAATCTGGATCGGTTTGAGGTCGTTCGCGTCGCGCTCGGCGAGGGTGGCTTGCAAGCGCGCCAGCGGTGCCAGGTCGCGTTCGATGCCGCGCCACAGCCAGAGCGCCAGCAGCGTGAGCAGCAACAACAGCGGCAGCGCGCCGAACACGAGCAGGTGCTGCGCCAGGTCGGATCGCACCGAAGTGGTGTGGGCCATCACCACGTACAGCAGCTCGCCGTCGACGGTGTGGCGCAAGGTCACGGCGCGCATGAGTTCGCCCCGGACCACCATGTCCGAGTAGTGCATGCCCAGATCGCTGGACGGCGTGGGTGTGCTGGGCAATGGCGTTCCGGCCAACAAGGAACCGTCGGCCCGCAGCACCGAGAAGCGCACGGTCTCGGACTGATCGAACAGGGCGGCAGAGAGTTCGCTGGGTGTGAGCTGAAGGGCCACGCGTCCGTCGCTCTGGCGGTGCAGGTAGGACGCGATGGAATAGGCGTCGTCCACCAGCGCGCGGTCGAAGGCCTTTTCGGTGAAGTAACTCGCCACACCCAGGGTGGCGACGGTGCCGGCAAGCCAGGTCAGCACCAGGGGCAGCATCACGTGCCGCAGCATGCGGATGCGCAGCGACGACGTGGGTCGAATGGACGGGGCTGACAGTGTCACGGCTCAAGCTCCAATAGGTAGCCGATGCCACGTAACGTGCGGATCGACACGCCGCTGCCCATCAGCTTCTTGCGCAATCGGGAGATGAAGGCCTCCAGCGCGTTATCGCCAAGGGCTTCGTCGTAGCTGGAGAGCTTGTCCGAGAGTTGCCGCTTGCTCACGGCATGGCCCGGGGGGCTCATGAGTTCGCACAGCACCTCGAACTCCCGTGCCGGCAGGTCCAGCGGCACGTCTCCAAGGGCGAAGCGCCGTGCGCGCCGGTCCAGCCGCAGTTCACCGAGCTGCGCCACGTCGTCCGTGCCCTGGGCGCGGCGCACCAAGGCCCGCAGGCGTGCCTCCACTTCGGCGAGGTCAAAAGGCTTGCCCAGGTAGTCGTCGGCACCGGCGTCGAGGCCGGCAATGCGCTCCTCGGTGCGGTTGTGGGCGGTGAGCACGAGCACTGGGGTTCGATCGCCGCGCGCTCGGGCCTCGCGCAGGACACTCAAGCCGTTGCCCATGGCACTGCCGGGGCGTTCGTGCAGTGGCAACTGCAGGTCCAGCAGAACGGCGTCAAAGGGTTGCACACGCCACAGGTGGTCCGCCTCCAGCACGCTGCCCGCAGGATCTACCCGGTGGCCAGCGCGCTCCAGGTTGCGCGCCATCACCTCGCGCAGCACCGCATCGTCTTCAATCAGCAAAATTCGCATAGGTCGCAGACTACCTCATGCTGTCTGAGCGTTGAGGCGGTCCAGCTCCTGTTTGGCGCGCAGGCTCTTGCGCAGCGTGGAGCCGATGGCCCACAGCAGCAGGGCCAGCGTGAGCGCCAGCAGGGTGGCGCTGATCGGGCGTTGCAGGAAGATCATGGGATCGCCTCGCGATATCAGCATGGCCCGGCGCAGGTACTCCTCCAGCATTGGCCCCAGGATGTAGCCCAGCAGCAGGGGCGCGGCTTCGAAGCGCAGCACCATCAGCACGTAGCCCATGATGCCCAGGGCCGCCACCGAATAGACGTCGAAGGTGTTGTTGTTGATGCTGTAGACCCCGAGCGCGACGAACACCAGGATGGCCGGGTACATCCAGGCAAACGGAATGCGCAGCAGTGCCACCCACAAGCCGATGGTGGGCAGGTTCAGGATCACCAGCATGATGTTGCCGATGGCGAAGCTGACCACCAGCCCCCAGAACAGGTTGGGCTGCTCGGAGATCAGCATGGGACCGGGCTGGATGCCGTGGATGATCAAGGCGCCCAGCATCACGGCCATCACCGCGTCGCCCGGAATGCCCAAGGAGAGCGATGGCACGAAGGCGGTCTGCGCGGCGGCGTTGTTCGCCGCCTCCGGTGCCGCGATGCCCTCGACGGCGCCCTGGCCGAAGCGGCCCGGGTCTTTGGCCACGCGCTTTTCGATGGCGTAGGACATGAACGCGGCGATCGACGGCCCCACGCCGGGCAGGGCGCCCAAGGCAGAGCCGAGCGCCGAACCGCGCACCATGGGCTTGACGGTGGCGCCGAATTCGTCGCGCGTGGGCACCATGGAGCTCAGGGTGACTTTCTCCGGCTGGCGGTTCGTGTCTTCGGAATTGATGCAGCGCACGACCTCGGCCACACCGAACAAGCCCATGGCCAGCGCCACAAGGTTGATGCCGTCCGTCAACTCGGGAACGTCGAAGGCAAAGCGTGCCACGCCGCTGTTGACGTCGGTACCGACCAGGCCCATCAGCAGACCCAGGACCATGGCGCACAGTCCTTTGGAGGCCGATCCCATGCCCATCGACGACGCGGCCACCAGACCCAGCAGCATCATTGAACAGAACTCGGCTGGCCCGAACTTCAGACCCAGTTCGGCGATCAAGGGAGAGAACAGCGTGAGCAGCACCACGCCCGACATCGCACCGAGCAGTGAGGCGATGGTGGTCACGAACAGCGCCACGCCGGCCTTGCCTTTGCGTGCCATCGGATAGCCATCCAGACAGGTCACGGCGGATGACGGCGTGCCTGGCAGGTTCAACAGGATCGAGGCGGTCGAGCCGCCATATTGCGCGCCGTAGTACACGCCGGCCAGCATGATGATGGCCGTGGTGGGGGGGATGTGGTAGGTGAGGGGCAGCAGCATCGAGATGGCCGCCAGCGCGCCGATGCCGGGCAACACCCCGACCACTGTGCCGAGAAGAACGCCAAAAAAGCAGTACAACAGATTCATGGGCTCGACCGCGACTTGCAGTCCGAGCGCCAGGTTGCCGAGCAGGTCCATGGGAATGCGTCCTTGGTTTCAGAGGAAAGCAGGCCAGATCTGCAACTGCATCTGCAGCCCGATCGGAAAGATCAGCGTGGTGAGCAGCGTGATCACCGCGCACACCGTCAGGCGCTTGCGCAGGCCCATGGTCGATGGGACCAGCGAGATCAGTGCGGTGACGAAGGATGCCAACACCACACCTGCGGGCTGGAGCACGAGGGCGAACACCAGCAGGCTGAGCACGCACCAGAACAGGTTGCTCCATTGCAGCTGGATCGCCGAGCCGCGCCGCCACCATGCCGGTATCGCCACCAGCAAGCCCAGTATGAACAGGGTCCAGCCCAGCACGACGGGGAAGTACCCCGGCCCCATGCGGTCGGACGTGCCGAAGGTGTAGTTCAGCCCATACAAGGCGAAGAAGAGGCCAGTGGTCGCCATCAGCAGGCCGCCCACCAAGTCGTGGATGTCTCGGGTCGTTTTCATGAAGAAGGAGAGGTGACGGATGCGATGCGCGCGTCGGCGCCATCGCGGTTCCTGCACGCGGGCGTTGCAGGGCGTGCCGTCAGCTTAGGGGAGGGGGCCTGACCAGAACCTGATCTCGGCCGCGGATCCTCAGGCGCGCAGGATCTTCTGCATCGTTCTGCCCTTGGCCAGCTCGTCGATGAGCTTGTCGAGGTACCGGATGCGCTGCATCAAGGGGTCTTCCACTTCTTCGACCCGCACACCGCACACCACACCCTTGATGAGCGCGGTGTTGGGGTGCATGGCCGGGGCTTGGCCGAAGAAGGTGTGAAAGTCGTGGCCTTCGTCGATCTGCCGTTGCAGGCTCGCGGCGTCGTAGCCGGTGAGCCAGCGGATGATCTCGTCCACCTCGGCTTTCGTGCGTCCCTTGCGCTCGGCCTTCTGCACGTAGAGCGGGTATACCTTGGCGAACGCGGTCTTGAAGATGGGATGTGCAGCCATGGGGAGCGTCCTGGTCGGGAACCCGACTCTAACGCTGTGCGGACGCATGCAATGTAAGACACTGTCGCCTTTGACCTCCAGATCCATGAACCAGGTTCGCCATTTCATCCAGAGCCTCTGGCATGCCGCGCTGCACGCGCCCGGCCTGGGGGTGGTCCTGCGGGCCATGCGCAACTACATCCTGCACCAGAGCGCCAACCAGGCGGGCAGCCTGGCCTTCTCGTCGGTGCTGGCGATGTTTCCACTGCTGATTCTGCTGTCGGCCTCGGCGGGTTATCTGGGCAAGCCCGGCGACGCCGCTGATCTGGTGAGCCGCGTGGTCGGGTATGCCCCTCAGATGGTGCGCGACGTGATGCAACCGGTGATCCAGCAGGTGATTGCCCAGCGCAACCAGGCGCTGCTGGCGGTGGGCTTCCTGGTCACGCTGTGGACCGCCTCCTCGGGCATGCAGGCGATACGCTCGGCGCTCAACCGCGCCTACGGCATTGAGCGCGGCATGCCGTTCTGGAAGGCGCGCATCAAGGTCACGCTGTTCACGGTGGTGGTGGGCGCCGGCATTTTGCTGGCGTTCAGCTCGGTGGTGGTCATGCCGTACGTGTGGCTGGTGCTGGCGGAAAACCTCGGCGCCGGAAAGGAGACGCTGTGGTTGCGCCACAGCGTGCGCTATGGCTCGGCATTTCTGGTGCTCGTGCTGTTGTACGCGCTGATGTACGCCTGGCTGCCCGACGTGCGCGCGCGCCTGCTCACCGTGTTGCCTGGAGCGGTGGTGGGCGCGGCGTTGTGGGTGGGGGCGGCGGCCACGCTGTCCTACACCTTGCGCACGGCCGGTAACCTGGCCCTGATCTATGGCAGCTTCGCGGGCGTGGTCGCCACGCTCGTGTTTCTGTACATCAGCGCCACCACGTTGATCTTTGGCGCGGAGATCAATGGGGTGTTGCGAGCAGCGGCAGCGCAGAGGCGGGTGCCGCTCGAATAGGTCGGCATGCCGCCGGCCTTGTGCGCTCGGGTCAATGCGGCTTGCTGGCGTGTGCCTGAAGGCTTTCGCGCACATGGGTGAGTGCAGCAAGCTGCAAGGGATTCAAGGGCTTGGCAGGGCGTTTGATCATGGCTTCCAGCACACCGTCAATGACCTTGAGCTGGGTTTGCGGGGTGTCCGGTGGCAGATAGCCCAATGTAGGCGTCGTCATGACCCGCGCATAGGCGCTCACGGCCAGGTTGAGCACATCCTTTTGCTTCAAGGGCTTCATGAGAACGGCGTGCTGAAGACCCGCGTGCGCCGCCTTGCGGATCGTGTGTGCGTTCTCCAGCGTCTGCAGAAAGTGGTCAAAATCCTTGCCCTCACGCCCGCTGTAATTTTTTAGCAGCATGCATTTTTGCATCATCATTTTTGTGCTGGCGAAAGGTTGCTGCGCCAGCGCCAGGGCCGTGATGTTCTTGTGCGACATGGCCTTCTGGATGGCGCTGGCGTTCTTCTCCAGGGCCGCCGTTTCGGCCGTATCATCCACGGCCCGCAATGCCATGCACAGCTCGATCACCTCGGGCTTGATGACCTTCTTCACGCCTGTTTCGTCATCCAGTATCCGGCCCATGTAAGTCGTCAGATGGGCATGGGTCTGGCACCAATCAAGATAGGCGATCAGCTCATCGTCCGAGAAAAAAGTTTTGACGAATTGTTGAGCCGATTCCAGGACCTCTTCGCGAAACTGTCCGGGATCTCCTAGCGGAAAGTAGCTGGCGAGGTTGGTCTCTTGAGGCACGTCTGCAAGGGCAAATGTGATGGCCTGGGGACCCCTTGTGGCCAACGCGGCATACAAGCCCTCGCGCTGCTTTGCCCGTTTTTTGATCTCCTCCGGGTCTGTCAGCTCGGAGGCTGCGAGCAAGCGAGGCGTTTGGGCGGCGCTTGCTGGTGTATTTCCTGTGGCGCTCATGCTTTCGCTGCTCAGTGCGGTGGTCACGGTCAGCGGGCAGGGGCTTGTCGTCGACGTCGTCGGATTGTGCCGAGGGGAATTCACCGTGGTGCTGGTGATGTTCGTGAACAGCTTCAGGTCCATCTGGGGTATGCGGCCCGCAAAGGTTGCCGCCTTCGCTCGTGGTGGCGGTGGTTCATCGACGACGACAGGTTTCGTCGTGCCCCGTTTGCTGGATGATCGCCAAATGCCCGCAGCGCGGGGCTTTTCCGGCTTCGTCTCGGGCTCGGGGCGGACATAGCTTTTCCAGAATTTGGCGGTGTTCTCCAACAGCAGCCGGCTGGCCGGATCCTTCACCTGGGGGATGAGCAGGTCGGCCCTGTCGCTCATGCGCCGTGCCACCGCCGATGTGGCCTGGTTGATCTTCTGCTGGCTGCCATCGAACCCCGGGTAGATGGAGTACTTCTCATCGACCAGGGCCTTCAGGATCTTCTCGACCAGCGCGACATCGGGCGCATCGCTGGCTTCCAGTACGGCTTTGAGCATCTTCTGGTAAGTCAACACCTTGTCGTTCCACAACTCACCCTTTGTCCACGTCGGTTTGGTGGAATCTCCATGGACCAACTTGTCGAAGTGAGTGGTCTCGGACCGTGGGGAGTGCCCCTCCTTGCTACGCTCATGACCCCCTGTGCCGGAGCCCTCGGACACGGCAAGACTGGAACTGTTCGCCATCAGCGACCGAGGCGTGAGCCTTGAATCGACACGCTGAAGAAATTGCTTGGCCATATGAGCCTCCCTGTAAGTTGAAACACCGATATGGCGCACGCGGCGCCACGGGTGAACTTATCGGAGAAGCGGGGGTGAACACGACCGGCCGTTGTGCCGATTTTTCCCAACCACAAGTCGGGGCTTGGATCGGACCGTCAACTTTCGGCGTACGCCTTGAGTGCCGTCAAGCGCGGTCAAGCGCTGACGGGTTTTGTGGGCCAACCCTGCAAGTGCCGCTCCGCCAGGTCGCTCAGCGCGCGAATCCACTCGGGCGAATCGTTCACGCAGGGGATGTACTCGAAGCGCTGGCCGCCCGCGTGCACGAACGCCTCGCGCACTTCCATGTTGATTTCTTCCAGCGTCTCCAGGCAGTCGCTGGTGAAGCCGGGGCAGACCACGTCCACGTTTTTCACGCCCATGCGCGCCAGAGCCACGAGCGTGGGCTCGGTGTAGGGCTCCAACCACTTCGCCTTGCCAAAGCGAGACTGGAAGGTGAGGGTGAAGCGGTCGTTCGAGAGGCCGAGGTGCGAGGCCAGCAGGCGAGCCGTGCTTTCGCATTCGCGCTGGTACGGGTCGCCCAGGCGCACGGTGCGCTCGGGCACGCCGTGAAAGCTCATCACCAGGTGATCGCCCTGGCCATTGGCCACCCAGTGCGCGCGGATGCGCTGGGCCAACGCCTGGATGTAGCCCGGGTCGTCGTGGTAACGGTTGACGAAGCGCAGGTCTGGCACATGCCGCACGGGTGCGGCCCATTGCATCACCGCGTCGATCACGCTGGCCGTTGTGGTGCCGCTGTACTGCGGATAGGCCGGCAGGATGAGCACGCGCGCCACCCCCTCGGCCTTGAGTTCGTCAAGCACCGAGGCGATCGATGGGTTGCCGTAGCGCATCGCGTAGCGCACGCTGAGGTCATGGCCGCGTTCGCCCAGGTAGCCCCGCAGCAGCTTGGCCTGCCGTTCGGTCCAGACTTTCAGTGGCGAGCCTTCGGCCTGCCACACGCTGGCGTACTTCGCCGCCGACTTCGCCGGGCGCGTGCGCAGGATGATGCCGTGCAGGATCGGCCACCACACGGCCTTCGGGATTTCCACCACGCGCGGGTCGCCCAGAAACTCGGCGAGGTAGCGGCGCACGGCGGGAGCGGTGGGTTCGTCGGGGGTGCCGAGATTGCAATAGACGATGGCCGTGCGGGACGGCTGGTCAAGGGGCAACGGTGGTTCAGGGCGATAGGGCATGCGCTATTCTCCCGCAGACATGAACACCTCCCTTGCCACGGCGCTGGACGCGGGTCGCGTGCGCGCCATCACCATCGACCTGGACGACACCCTGTGGCCGATCTGGCCCATCATCGCGCGCGCCGAGACCGTGCTCGCGGCCTGGCTCGCCGAACACGCGCCGGCCACCGCCGCGCAATGGGGCGACCCGACCAAGCTGCGCGAGGTGCGCAACCAGATGCACCTCACGCGTCCCGACTTGGCGCACGACCTGGGCGCGATGCGCCGCGAATCGATCCGCCTGGTGCTCACGCAAAGCGGTGACGATCCGGCGCTGGCCGAGGCCGCTTTCGACATCTTCTTTGCCGAACGCCAACGCGTGGAGCTGTTCGAAGACGCGTTGCCCGCGCTCGAATGGCTCGCGGCGCGCTACCCCGTGGTGGCACTCTCCAACGGCAATGCGGATGTGCAGCGCATGGGCCTGGGCGTGCATTTCCGCGCCGCGCTGAGCGCCCAGGCCTTTGGCGTGGGCAAGCCGGATGCGCGCATCTTCCTGGCCGCCGCGCAGGCGGCTGGCGCGCAGGCAAACGAGGTGCTGCACATTGGCGACGACGCGCAACTCGACGTGGTCGGCGCGCTCGGAGCGGGCATGCAGGTGGCGTGGCTCAACCGGGAGGGCCACGCCTGGGAACACGCGCCGCTGCAGCCGCACACCACCGTGAGCGATCTGTTGGCGCTGTGCAGACAACTGGATTGAAGGTGCTTGCGGGGATTCACCAGCCCCAGAGCAACTGCTTCGCGATCCAGCCTCCCGGGCCTTCTGTGCGTTCCACGCGCACCCAGCCAGCGCGTTTCTCGCGGGTGCGCAGCAATTCGCCGTACTCGGCCTTGCCCACGATGCGGGCCTGGGTGCTGGGGCTGCTGCGCACGTTGGCCACCTTGGACTTCACGACGTGGTGCGGCGCGTTGCCGGTGAGCGAGCGCGCCACCCACCCGCGATCGCCTTCGAAGTCGCGCACCTGTAGCCAACTGCCCTGGCGCTTGGTCACCCGCAAGGGGTAGCCGCGCTTGAGTTCCCACAGCACCGCCGTGTGGGTGCCCGGGCCTTCGCGCATGTTGAGCGTGCTGCCTTTGACGCTGACCATGTTCTGCGCGGTGGCCACGCTGGTGGTGAGCGCCAGCGCGCACAGGCTGGCGGCGGTGATCCAGGTTTTGACGAGGCGGGTGCCGTTCATCTGCAGAGCTTCCTTTCGTTTGGTTGCAACAAGTCCAGAAGTGTGAACGTGTTGAGCGGCAGAGGTTCCGCCGATATGCCGACAAAGCGCTCAACCGGCCGGGCGCAGCGCTTCCCGGGCTGCTTGCAGCCCGCTGCGCACCGCGCCTTCCAGCGTGGCAGGGTAAGGGCCTTGAACGTAGTCGCCCGCCGCCCAGAGCCCCGGCGCGATGCGCTGAGCGGGGCGGCGCGCGCCGGGCGTGCAGGCAAAGGTGGCGCGTTTCTCCACCACGGTCTGCAGCGCTTGTAGCGTGCCGATCCCGAGTTGGTGCTGCGCCTGCTGCAGGACGCGGTTTTGCAGGCTTTCCCGGTCGTCGTCGCTGGCGCTGACCACGAAGGCCAGCACGCCCTGTGCCGCCGGATCGCCGGGGTGGAGCAGGCCACGATCGAACACGAACTGCGCAGGTGCGGCCTGGGCATTGGGCTCGTGCCGCAACGCCAGCATGGGCGCGGGCAGCCGGGCATCGGGCGCCCAGGCGTACACCGTGGTGATGGCGGTGAAGGGCAGGTCTCGCGTGCCGTGGGCCCAGGCGCGCAGCGTTTGCGAAGTGGCCTCGTCGCAGTCGTCGGCCGCCTGCCCGATGGCTTTTTCGGCCGGGCTGGCGGAGGTGGCCCAGATCACGGCGTCAAAGGCCTCTTCGCCGTTTTCATGGCCCAGCATCCATTGCGTGTCCAGCGGCCGCAGCGTGCCCACGCGCGTGCCGATGCGCACGCGGGAGCTGTCGGCGTGGTGTTCGCGCAGCCATGCTGCGGCGGCATCGGGAAACAGGCGCGAGAGGTCGGTGCGCGGCAGCAGCAGGCTGGCCGCGTTGAAGGGCGCGAAGCCCTTGCCAAACAGCGCGTCGCGCAAGACCCGCAGAAACACCGCCGCGCTGGCGTCGTGCACGGGGGTGTTGAGCGCGGACACGCACAGCGGCTCGATCAGTTCCTGGTTCACGCGCAGCGGCAAGCCTGCGCACAACTCGGCCACCGTGCATTCGGGGTCGCACGCGAAGCCCGCGCGCTGCCACCGCAGCGAGGTGCGCACCAGCGACCACCGGTCGCGCCAGCGCCAGCCCGGCGCCGTGGCAATGGCGGCCAGCGCGTCCAGCGGCGCGGGCCAGCGGGCGGCCCAGGGTGGCGTGCGCAAGCCCGATCCGTCGGCATGGGGCAAGGCGAGCGGCAGGCTCAGGAGAACCTGTGACAGGTCCAGGCCGACGCGCTGCATCAGCGCCAGCGTATCGGTGTAGGCGCCGATCAGGATGTGCTGGCCGTTGTCCAGCGTGAGCGCGCTGCCGTCGGGCAGCGCTGCCGTGAGCGCGCGGGCGCGTCCGCCCAGGGTGCGCGCGGCTTCGAAGACCGTCACGTCCGAACCCCGCGTGGCGGCTTCCACCGCGGCCGCCATGCCCGCCCAGCCGCCGCCGACGATGGCGATTTTCAGCAAGCCCGACTCCGTCACAAGCGGCCCAGCGCCTGCACGCGCCAGGCCAGCCAGAACTTGCGCAAGGGCGTGAGGCCCACGCGTTGCGTCAGAACGGCCAGCGGATCGGCGGCGATCTCCTGGAGCAGGGTGCGGTAGATGCTGGCCATCATCAGGCCCGGCTTTTGCGCACGGCGGTCGGCTTCGGGCAGCAGGCCCAGGGCCTCCTGGTAGGTCTGGAGCGCGCGCGCGCATTGGAACTGCATGAGCGCGGTGAACCGGCGGTGGAAGTCCGCAGTGTCGGTGCCAGGAGCCGCGCCGCGCTGCAGCAGCTCGTGGGCCTTGACGTTGAAGCTCTGCAATTCGTTCACCGGCAGGTAGATGCGCCCGCGCATGGCGTCTTCGCCCACGTCGCGCACGATGTTGGTGAGCTGGAACGCCAGCCCGAGGCGGTGCGCGTACTCGGTGGTGGCCAACTGGGTCTGGCCGAAGATGCGCGCCGCCACCTCGCCCACCACACCCGCCACCAGGTGGCAGTAGCGCTGCAGGTTGGCGAAATCCAGGTAGCGGTTCTGTTCCAGGTCCATCTGGCAGCCATCGATCACGGCGGTGAGGTGGCGCGATTCGATCTCGTAGGTCCGCGCCAGGGGCATCAGGGCGCGCATCACCGGGTGGGTGGGCGAGCCCGCAAACGATTGCGCCACTTCCTTGCGCCACCACGCCAGCTTGGTCTGTGCCACGGCCGGGTCGCTGACTTCATCGACCACGTCGTCGACCTCGCGGCAGAACGCATAGAAGGCGGTGATCGCCGCACGGCGCTCGGCCGGCAGGAAGAGAAAGGCGTAATAAAAACTGCTGCCGGAGGCGGCGGCTTTTTGCTGGACGTAGTCTTGTGGGCTCATGCGTGGGCGTTTCCGGGTCCCAAGTGTACGCACCTGACCTGGCGCATCCGAAGCGCGCGCCCGGGTGCACGCCATCCATGGGTTTCCTCGCTCGTCCTCGGGTGAAAACCCTGGAGCGGCTACAGTGTGGCCATCGCCTGCCGTGTCAGGTGCCTGAAGGGAAAAAACCATGCAGATCAAGGAATTGGCGCGCGCCACCGGTGTGGACGTGGAGACCATCCGCTTCTATGAGAAAGAAGGGCTGCTGCCCGAGCCTGCGCGCCTGGACAACGGCTACCGCAACTACGCCCAGCCGCACCTGGAGCGGCTCTCGTTCATCCGCCATTGCCGCGCGCTGGACATGCCATTGTTGGATGTGAAGCGCCTGCTCGGCTTCGTGGACGATCCCAGTGGCCATCGGGTCAATGTGGACCAACTGGTGGACGAGCAGCTCAGCCGCGTGCGCGCCCGCCTCAAGAGCATGCGGGCGCTGGAGAAACAATTGCTGCAATTGCGTTCGCGCTGCGATGGCGAGCACGAGGCCGGTGCGCCGTGCGGCATTCTCGATGAGCTGGTGTCGGCCGCGCACGGCGAGGCCTGCGCGTGCCACCCGGATCACTGACCCTGTCTTCTCTGGGAATTCCGATGGATGCACTTCGCATTGCCGGCCTGTTTGCCGTGACCGCCGTGGCCGAGATCGTCGGCTGCTACCTGACCTGGTGGGTGTTCAAGCAGGGCAAGGCCTGGTGGTGGCTGCTGCCGGCCGCGCTGGCGCTGGGGCTGTTCGCCTGGCTGTTGACCTTGCACCCCAGCGCCACCGGCCGCATCTACGCGGCCTATGGGGGCATGTACATCGCGGTCGCATTGGTGTGGTTGAGGGTGGTGGACGGCGTGATGCTCACCCGCTGGGACGTGGCAGGAGCGGCAATTGCCCTGACGGGAATGGCGGTAATTGCTCTGCAGCCCGGCACCTGAGACTTCGCAACCTCCTAAGAAGAAACGGCGTGTTGTCTGACAGAGCAGTTATGCAGCCCCCCGCCTAATTTGGGCACGGCCTGCTTCTGCTCACGCAGGCGGGTTTTCAGACCGGTCGCACGAGCTGCGGCAAAGAAAGGGACACACTGCCATGACCTCCAATCCGACGCTTTATGAACGCAATCAATTGCTCTTTGCGCTGTCCAGCGCCGATCTTGAGCACATAGAGCCCGACCTTGACTGGACCGAGGTACACAGTGGCGACATCCTTCACGCCACCGGTGATGCCGTTCGCCACGTCTACTTTCCGAACTCTGCGACGGTTTCGTTGGTGTCCTCACTGGAAGATGGAGCGTCCTCGGAACTCGCCGTGATCGGTGGGGAGGGCATGGTAGGCATATGCGGGTTCATGGGCGCGCCAGCTGCGCTGTGCGATGCGGTGGTGCAGCGTTCCGGAATCGCCTGCCGCATGAGCACGCAGGCCCTGATCCGGCATTCGCAACGCTCGCCAGCGTTCATGCAGCTGTTGTTGGGCTACACCCATGCCTTGTTCATTCACATGGCACAGTCCTCCACCTGCAATCGCCACCACAGCCTGGACCAGCAGCTCTGCCGTTGGTTGCTCCAACACCTGGATCGCCAAGGCGGAGGTTCCGATTTGACCGCCACACAGGAGCGCATCGCTGGCCTTCTCGGCGTGCGGCGGGAGGGGGTGACGAGTGCCGCCCTGAAGCTGCAGAAGGCCGGGCTCATCGAGTACCACCGCGGACGTATTTCCATACTCGACCGCCCAGGTCTGGAAGCGCGCAGCTGCGAGTGTTATGGCGTGGTACGGCGTGCCTACGACCAACTGTCCTGCTCGCACACCCACTCTTCCGGGAGCCAGCAGAGCTTGGCGGCCACGGTGGTGGTCAAACGAAGCCTGCAGAGCGCGTGACACGCAGTGGCTCCCGAGGGGGTTCTTGCGCCAGGGAGGCACCGAATACCTGCTGCAGTGATTTCTCTTCAGGCAGTACATACACCACGGCCTGCATGGAGGAGAACACGGGCAGCAGGCGATGTTCAAAGAAGGTGGCAGGCACGTTGATGCAGCCGTAAGAGATCCGGTTGTCTTCCACGGTTTCCGAGGCCAGGCGTTGAGCACGCCGTTCCTGCGGGACCAAATGGGGGCGCACGCGGTGCATCGACACAGCGGCTCCGTAGTCGACCCACACCACATCTTCACCCGTGAGGTTGTGTCCAAGGTGGGCGACGAACCGGCCTGCGGGCGTTGTGCGCTCATGGGGTTGCACCTCGTGTACCGGCTTTTCTCCAACACCGGGTACCGAGTCGTCCCCTGGGGCTGAGCCCAGCAACACCGGCGTGCTGTCCTCCAGCCGGGCGGCGGCATTGAATACGTGCACGCGGGCGGCGCGTTTGTCGACCAGCACAAACGGCATGTCGAGGTTGTCGTTGGTCTGCGCGATCCAGCGCACCAATGCTCTGGCATCGGGCGTGGGTTCGATCGTTCCGAAGTCCGGCACGGGCGCGGTGCGCTTCGCGACGGGTAGCGCAGAGGCGTGTGCGGTTTCAACTGCGGCGGTTGATCCCTGCGTCCAACGAACGGCCGGAATCAAAATGGCGGTGGCAACCGCACCGATCAGCAGGCCATTGCGGATATCGCGAAAGGTGGAAGAAGTGCTCACGCTGAAGCCCCAAGGGGGAGATGGGCGCCCCGCATCCGAGAGGATCAGGGCGCCGGGTTGGACGTCAATTGCGGTCCGCTTGGGCGTCCGTGGTCATGGGCGCCGTGCTGCGCTGCGTGGTGTCCTGGGCAGGTGTCGTGGGCGCTGGCGATTGCATGTTGGTTGCTGGCGGCGTCCCCATCTGCGACTGATTGGCGGGCTCAGGTGTTCCGGTAGGCGCGCCGGGGGTCGTGGTCTGGGCATAGACGAGGCCGGCGCCGACGACGGTCAAAGCCGCCACGGCAGTGGTGAGAAGTTTGCTAGCGTTCATGGTCGGGGTCCTTTGAAAAACTGCGCTGAGGCAGGGGGTTGATGACAGCAGCCGCTACTTCGGCTGGTCTTCAGACTACGCCCCACGCACCCCCATTTCTGTACGTCAACGCACAGACCTGTGTAGGCCATGACGCGATTCTGCAAGCCATCTTTCAACACCGAGGAGCATGCCTATGGCGGCACATACCGCACACATCGTCGGCAAGGTCGAGTATCGCGAGGGCGATGGGCCGAACATCACGATCCGGCCCGGGCCGGTGAAAGTCCAGACCGGCATGAACGACGTCACCTTGAGCTGGGTGGATGAGGAGACGCGCGGCTCTGCTGCGATGCCACTGGCCGATTTCAAGCGCTATGTGAGCGAAGGCAAGATCCAGCTCGACTCATGAAAAACACCGCTTCACCGGGTCGCGATACCCGATGCAAGCGGTGTAAATCCGGGCGAGGTCAGTGGGCCTGCGGCTGCAGGAAGACGCGCGCCTTCTTGGGCGAGACGATCAAGGTGTCACCTTCCTGGAAGCCCAGTTCGCGGAACCGTTCCGCCGGCATGCGGGCCTCGATCAGCGGATCGTGCCCACCCGGGGCTTGTGGGTCCACCGGCAGCAGTTCGAGCCGCGCGATCGGGCCGACCACCACCGCGCGATCGAGCTTGGCCACGATGCCGGGCAGGCCCGCCGCGTAACGCTGCACATCCAGATCGTGCGGGCGCACGTAGGCGAAGGCCTTGGCATCCTGCGCGTCGGCATGTTCGGGCGTGTCGATGGACACACCGTCGAGATGCAACAGCCCTTCGTGCGCGCGGCCCTGGAACAGGTTCACGTCACCCAGGAACCCGTAGACGAAGGGGCTGGCGGGGTGGTCCCACACGTCTTGCGGCGCACCGATCTGCTCCACCTGGCCCTGGTTCATCAGCACCACGCGGTCGGCCACTTCCAGCGCCTCTTCCTGGTCGTGCGTGACGAAGACGCTGGTGACGTGCAGCTCGTCGTGCAGGCGGCGCAGCCAGCGGCGCAGTTCCTTGCGCACCTTGGCGTCGAGCGCGCCAAACGGCTCGTCGAGCAGCAGCACTTTGGGCTCCACCGCCAGCGCGCGTGCCAGGGCGATGCGCTGGCGCTGGCCGCCCGAGAGTTGCGAAGGGTAGCGGTCGGCCAGCCAGTCGAGCTGCACCAGCTTGAGCAGGTCCATCACCTTCTTCTTGATCTGCGCGTCGCTCGGGCGCTCGCTGCGCGGCTTCACACGCAAGCCGAAGGCCACGTTCTCCAGCACCGTCATGTGGCGAAACAGCGCGTAGTGCTGGAACACGAAGCCCACGTTGCGCTCGCGCACGTGCACGTCGGTGGTGTCTTCGCCGCTGAACAGGATGTTGCCGGTGTCCGGCGTTTCCAGGCCGGCGATGATGCGCAGCAGCGTGGTCTTGCCGCAGCCCGACGGACCTAGCAATGCGAGCAGTTCGCCGGAGTGGATGTCGAGGTTGACGTTCTTCAGCGCCTGGAACGTGCCGAAGTGCTTGTTGATGTCGCGGATTTCAATGCTCATAGAGTGTCCTTCGTGCTGCGCACTGCGGCGCGAGCTAGCTTGGGGCGGCCCGGCGCGGCGCTCATGATGTTCTTTCCTGGAGAGCCAAAGCCGTGGGACGCTCTGGCGGCAATTCCGCCAGCGCCTTCATCTCGCGCTCCATCTTCCATTCGGAGATGGACTTGATCACCAGCGTGACCAGGGCCAGCAAGGCCAACAGCGAAGCGATGGCGAAGGCGGCCACCGATTGGTACTCGTTGTAGAGAATCTCCACGTGCAGCGGCATGGTGTTGGTCTGCCCGCGGATGTGGCCCGAGACCACCGAGACCGCGCCGAACTCACCCATGGCGCGCGCGTTGCACAGGATCACGCCATAGATCAGCCCCCACTTGATGTTGGGCAGCGTGACGTGCCAGAAGGTCTGCCAGCCCGATGCGCCGAGCACGATCGCGGCCTGCTCTTCGTCGTTGCCCTGGGCCTGCATCAGCGGAATCAATTCGCGCGCGATGAAGGGGAAGGTGACGAAGATCGTGGCCAGGATGATGCCGGGCACGGCGAACACGATCTTGATGTCGTGCTCGGCCAGCCACGGTCCGAACCAGCCTTGCGCGCCGAACACCAGCACATAGATCAGGCCGGCGACCACCGGCGACACCGAGAACGGCAGGTCGATCAGCGTGGTGAGGAAGGATTTGCCACGGAACTCGTACTTGGCCACGGCCCACGCCGCGGCCACGCCGAACACCAGGTTGAGCGGCACGGCGATGGCGGCGGTGATCAGCGTGAGGCGGATCGCGGACCAGGCGTCCGGATCTTTCAGCGCTTCGGCGTAGGCGCCGAAGCCCTTGCGCAATGCCTCGGTGAACACCGCGGCCAGCGGCAGCACCAGGAAGAGAAACATGAACCCCAGCGCAACGCCGATGAGCGTGCGGCGCACCCAGGGTGCTTCGGTACGGGCCGCGCTCATTGCAGGTTTCCTCCGGAACGCTTGCGTTGCCAGGTCTGCAGTGCGTTGATGAGCAGCAACAGAACGAACGCGAAGAACAGCATGACCGTGGCCACGGCGGTTGCGCCAGCGTAGTCGTATTGCTCCAGCTTGCTGATGATGATCAGCGGCGTGATCTCGGACACCATGGGCATGTTGCCGGCGATGAAGATCACCGAACCGTATTCACCCACGGCGCGTGCGAAGGCCATCGCAAAGCCTGTGAGCAGCGCGGGTGCGATGCTGGGGAAGATCACGCGGGAAAAGGTCTGCCAGCGCGTGGCGCCCAGGCAGGTCGCGGCCTCTTCGAGTTCCTTCTCGGTGTCTTCGAGCACCGGCTGTACCGTGCGCACCACGAAGGGCAGGCCGATGAAGATCAAGGCGATCACGACGCCGTTGGGATTGAAGGCCAGCTGGATGCCCAGGGGCTCCAGGTACTGCCCGATCCAGCCGTTGCCCGCCAGCAGCGCGGTGAGCGAAATGCCGGCCACGGCGGTCGGCAAGGCGAAGGGCAGGTCCACCAACGCATCGATGATTTTCTTGCCCGGAAAGCTGTAGCGCACCAATACCCAGGCCACCAGCAGGCCGAAGAAGGCATTGACCACCGCCGCGATGAACGAGGCGCCAAAGGTGAGCCGGTAAGAGGCCAGCACGCGCGGCGCGGTGACCGCGTCCCAGAACTGCGGCCAGGTCATGGTGAAGGTCTTGAAGATCAGCGCGGAGAGCGGGATCAACACGATCAGGCTCAGGTAGAACACCGTGAAGCCCAGCGTGATGTTGAAGCCCGGCAGCACCCGGCGCCTGGCGCGCCGTGGGCCGGAAAGAGGAGCCGCACCCGAGGGCAGCGTGGCGGAAGTCATAGAGCTAGAGATCCAAAAGCGCCAGGAAGAATGAGGTGGCGCCAATCCAGAGGTGCCGAGGAACCGGCGTTGCCGGGCCTCAGGCGCCGCCCCCCTTCAAGGGGGGACGCGCGAAGCGCGGCGGGGGGTTACTTCACCGTATACAACTTGTCGAACTGCCCACCGTCGTTGAAGTGGATCTTCTGCGCTTCGCCGAGCGAGGTGAAATAGTCGCTGACGGCGAAGAGCTTGATGGGCTTGAACGCGCTGGCGTACTTCTTCAGCACCGCTTCGTTGCGCGGGCGGATGTTGTGCTTGGCGGCGATCTCCTGGCCTTCGGGGCTGTAGAGGAAGTCGAGGTAGGCCTTGGCCTGAGCGGCCGTGCCCTTCTTGTTCACCGTGCGCTCGACGATGGCCACCGGGTTCTCCGCGATGATGGATGCGCTCGGATGGATGGCGTCGACCTTGCCGGCACCGAACTCCTTGTTGACCGACTCGACCTCGGATTCGAAAGTGACCAGCACGTCGCCGATGTTGCGTTGCAGGAACACGCCGGTGGCGTCACGCCCGCCGCGCGCCAGCACTGGCACGTTCTTGTAGAGCTTGCCCACGAATTCGGCGGCTTGCGCGTCGGTGCCGCCCTTGCTGCGCACATAGCCCCAGGCCGCCAGATACGCGTAGCGGCCATTGCCGCCGGTCTTGGGGTTGACCACCACGACTTGCACGCCGGGCTTGATCAGGTCGTCCCAGTCCTTGATGTTCTTGGGGTTGCCATTGCGCACCAGGAACAGCATGGTCGAGACGGTGGGTGCGGCATTGTTGGGAAACTTCTGGCGCCAGTCCTTGGCGACCACGCCCTTGTCGGCGAGGAAGTCCACGTCGGTCGTGGTGTTCATGGTCACCACGTCGGCGTCCAGCCCGTCGGCCACGGCACGCGCCTGTGCGCTGGAGCCGGCGTGCGACTGGTCGATCTTGATGTCCTTGCCGGTGCTCTTCTTGTAGCTGGCGGCGAAGGCGACGTTGATGTCCTTGTAGAACTCGCGCGCCACGTCGTACGAGACGTTGAGCAGCGTGGTGGTTTGCGCACCCGCGAGGGCGGAGGTGGACAGGGCGACGGCGGCCAGTGCCGCGCGCAAGGTGTTTTTCATCGGAGAGCTCCAAGCAGAAACAGGATGTATCGAATTCTGGGCTTGGGGCCTCTGATTCCAAACGACTTTGTTCTTGTTTCCTTATGAGACTCAGGCATAAAGCCGACGCACTACGCTGGCTCCGTGATGGGAGCGGGCACCTGCGCGCCGAGCGACTGCAGCAGCGCCAGCCCCAACGGCCAGTGGCCGTGCCCCGAGTCGACATTGATGTGCCCGGCATCGTTGAGCCGCACGAACTCGCTGCCCCAGGCGCGCGCATAGGCACCGGCGGTGCGCACCGGGCAGTACGGGTCGTTGGCGCTGGCCACCAGGATGCTGCGGTAGGGCAGGCGCTGGTAAGGCACAGGCGCGAAATCGGCCAGCACGCCACGGCGCTCGGGGTCGGCCGGCGCCACCAGCAAGGCCCCCTGGATGCGTTGCGCAAGCTCGGTGGGCAGGTGCGTGGTGGTGATGCAACCCAGGCTGTGGGCGACCACGATCACCGGGCCGGACACCTGCTCGATGGTCTCGCTCAAGCGCGACACCCAGGCCTGGCGCACCGGTGCGACCCAGTCGTCCTGCTCGACCCGCAGCACCGAGGGCAGGCTGTCGGCCCACAAGGTCTGCCAGTGGCCAGGGCCGGAGTTGCGCCAGCCGGGAAGGACGATGACCGTGGGCGAAGCCATGCCGTGCGGCGTCAGCGGTTGGGCTGCGGCGTGATGCGCAGATACGGCCGCACAGCCTTGTAGCCCTTGGGGAAACGCTGCGCGAGCTCGGCCGGGTCTTGCAGCGCGGGCACGATCACCACGTCGTCGCCGTCCTTCCAGTTGGCCGGTGTGGCGACCTTGTGGCTGTCGGTGAGTTGCAGCGAGTCGATCACGCGCAGGATCTCGTCGAAGTTGCGCCCGGTGCTCGCCGGGTAGGTGAGGGTGGTGCGGATCACCTTCTTCGGATCGATGATGAACACGCTGCGCACCGTGGCGGTGGCCGAGGCGTTGGGGTGGATCATGTCGTAGAGCGTGGCCACCTTGCGGTCCGCGTCCGCCAGGATGGGGAAGTTCACCGTGGCGTTCTGGGTTTCGTTGATGTCGAGCACCCATTTGCCGTGCGAGTCCAGCGGGTCGACGCTGACCGCGATGGGTTTGACATTGCGCTTGGCGAATTCGGTGGCCAGCGCGGCGGTCTTGCCGAGTTCGGTGGTGCAAACCGGCGTGAAGTCGGCCGGGTGCGAGAACAGCACCACCCAGTGGTCGCCCGCCCATGCGTGGAAGTGGATCGGGCCGTCGGTGGAGTCTTGGGTGAAGTCGGGCGCGGTGTCGCCCAGGCGAAGCGTGCTCATGGGGTCTCCTTCAAATCTGCCATTGTCTGGACGGTCTCTGCATAAATCAACAACTATGAAGTAGTTTGTTTATGGGCTCTTTGCATAAGACGGCCTGCAACGGGTGGGCAGCGCGTACGCGGCCCCGTGCTTCGCTCAGATCGACAAACGCTTTGTGCGCACAATGGCGCTCAGCCTTCTTCCACACGCTCGGCCCGACTTCTGAAAGAGATTTCCATGAACTGGTCTGCCCACAAATACTCGGTGTTCGAACGCGAGCGCACACGCCCGGTGCGCGACCTCGTCGCCGCGATCCCAACGCAAGACGTGCGCAACGCGATCGATCTCGGCTGCGGACCGGGCAACTCCACCGAGGTGCTGGCGGCGCGGTTTGCACAGGCACGGGTGAGCGGACTGGACAGCTCGGAGGACATGCTGGCCGCCGCCCGAAAGCGTCTGCCCCACGTGCCGTTCGAACTGGGCGACATCGAGACCTGGCAGACAGCAGGCTTGTTCGACGTGATCCTGGCCAACGCGTCGCTGCAATGGCTGCCCGATCACGCCACGCTGTACCCGCGCCTGGTGCACCAACTGACACCGGGCGGCAGCCTGGCCGTGCAGACGCCGGACAACCTGGAGGAGCCTGCGCACGTCCTCGCGCGCGAGGTTGCCGCGGATGGGCCCTGGTCCGCGAAAATTGGCGCGATCCGCCATCCCACGCGGCACGACCCCGCGTTCTATGTCCAACTGCTCAAACCGCATTGCGAGGCGCTGGACGTGTGGCGCACGACTTACTTTCATCCCTTGAGCGGTGGTGCGCCGGCGGTGGTGGAGTGGTTCAAGACCTCCGCCTTGCGGCCCTACCTCGCGCCTTTGAACGAGGAGGAGCGCGCGGAGTACCTGCAGCGCTACCTTGCCGCGATCTCGCAGGCGTATCCCGCGTTGGCCGATGGCACTGTCTTGTTGCCGTTTCCCAGACTGTTCATCGTGGCGGTGCGCTGAACGGGTCCGAGCGTGCACGCGTGACGCACGTCGAGTTCGCCTTGTCCTACAGGGCAAGCGGCGCGCGTCCGACACCGGCAGATCTTGTGGTTGGCGATACTGACTTCACTGTCATACACGATCAAGGCCAGACACCAAGGTCTCCGAAGCTCTCCTCCCGAGCTTCTCCTCCAACCTGGAGGTTCCACCCGCTTCGGCGGGTTTCTTTTTTTGTGCGCCCAGCATGGGCGCACTTCTGCGGGTGCAAGGCCCGCCCCGAGCTGGTCACAGCGAGTGAAGCGAAGCGCAGCTGCATGAGGGTGACCGAGTGTGGGAAGGAAGCGTGGAGCGTAAGTTGCGGGCCGATGAACAAGAACCGTATAGAAGGCGCTGCCGAGCAGGGCGAGTGGGCAAAAAGCCACGAAGGTCTCGTGACCAAGGCGAAGTGGCGTAGATGCGGCGGTTGTGCGACGAAGGAGTGCGTTCTCACCTGGGGAGATCTCGCCTCGCGGCTGAAAGGCCGACGGCTATGCCGGAGTGAGAAGTCAGCAGAGGCCGTAGTAGCGCGAGCCGGGGCCGATGAGGCCAGAAGGCGAGCACGAAGGGCCGAGCGTGGAAGCGGGTCAAGGCCAACAAAGGCGCAGCCGGCTCGGATGGACTCGACATCGAGCAAACCGAGGAACTGCTGCGCAGGCGATGGTCAGCGGTCCGCCGACACCGAGAATCTGGCAAGAAAGCTCCCCCCCGATGAGGGCCATGGGCTTACATTGGGGCGAACCGTGGCATGGCCATGATGGGGAAGAGAGACATCATGATTCCAATAAGGCCTTTGAAGCGTGAGAGTGCCTTGCGCTATGGCGCGTACTACTTCTCGCGTCTTCTTCCCCATCCGTTGCTGCGCAGCGGCTTCATCGCGGCCATTCGCACGTGCGTTACCGTCATGCACGGCGCGGCTGCTGCCGCTGAAGGGGGCGAGGCGCAGTCCGTCCTGAGGACCCTGCGCGACGCCGGCGTCGCGCTGATCACCAGCCCGCTGAATCCGGAGCAGGTGGACGACGTGCTTGCTTATTTGAAGACCGCGCCCGTTGCACTGGGCTCACACGGACAACCTGTCACCGTCAGCAGCAAAGGGGTGTCGTCTGCGGTGTACGACGCGCCGACCATCCTCGCCTGTCCACATTTGCTCAAGGCGATGAACGATCCCGCCATCCTGCAGATCGCCGCGGGCTTCCTGGGCTGCAACCCCACGATCTCCGGGGTCGGCCTGCGTTGGTCGTTTGCCGATGGTGGCAAGGCAGATATCGAGGTACAGAAGTTCCACCGGGACACGGAGGACTGGAAAATCTTGCGCATGTTCATCTATTTGACCGATGTTTCCGACGACAGTGGGCCGCACCAATTCGTCGCCGAATCGCACAAGAGGATGGGGCGCCTTCGTTTGAAGCCATATACCGACGAACAGATCGATCGGCAGTTCGGTCGCGAGAGGGTAAAGACGATCATCGGCCCAAAGGGAACGGCCTTCCTGGGCAATATGTGGGGGGTGCATCGGGGCGTGCCGCCATCGGTGCGCCCTCGATTGCTCTTCAATTGCACCTACACCATGACCGCGTCACCGATCTATCGATACGAACCTGTGACGGTGGCAGACAGCCATCTCTACGACGCGTACACGAACCGGCTCCTGATCCGCTGAGTTGACATCTGAAGGTGCTACCTGCGCCCGCAAGCTCAGCTTCTGAAACGCGAGGCGCCTGGGTTCGCTCACGGCGACAGCTCGCGCACCAGGCGGATGCCCACGAGCGTGTAACGCGTCTGCGGCGTGTTCCAGTTGCGAAAGGCGCAGCGCGCATACAGCGGCCAGGTGTGCCATGAGCCGCCCCGCCGCACCTTGACGTGGCCCTCGCTGGGTCCTTGTGGGTCGTCCACGGGCGACTGCGCGTAGTAGCCGTCACCATGCCAGTCCGACACCCATTCCCACACGTTGCCGTGCAGGTCAAACAGCCCAAATGCGTTGGGGGAGTACGACCCGACCGGCGCGGTGAACGCGTGGCCATCGTGGCCGGAGAGTGCCTGGTCGCGCCATCGCGGCCAATGGGCCGCGGCATCCTGGTCGAACGTATTGCCCACGGCTGCCAGCCCCTGTGGGTCATCGCCGTGCTGATATCGGCCCGAGCCACCTGCGCGGCAGGCGTACTCCCACTCCGCTTCCGTGGGCAGGCGGTAGACGCGGCCTTCCTGGGTCGACAGCCATCGGGTGAGCGCCACCGCGTCGTTCCAGGTGACGTTGACCACGGGATGGTCGTCGCCTTGCGCGAAGCCGGGGTCTTGCCACGAGTAGTGCGGAGATCGACCTTCGAACGCGTCGCCGCGCGCGCTGGTGGCGGGGTCGTAGGCCGGGTTGTAGCCATAACCACCGGTGCCGTCGGCGATCGATTCCGGCACGTGGCCCGAGCGTTGCAGGAACGTGCGGAACTGTCCCACCGTCACCTCGTGCTGGCTCATTTCGAAGGCCCGCGTGATTCGAACGCGGTGCACCGGCGCCTCGTCCGACAGGCTCTCGAAGCGTTGGCGTTCCAGCGTCGGGTAGGCCCGGGACAAGGCTTGCGCGGGTTCTTCGCTGCCCATCTGGAATGTGCCTGCAGGTACCTGCACGAAGGCGATGCCCAGGGTGTCGGTGGGCCGTGGCGTGGCACAGCCCGCGACGAGCGCCGCGCAGGCGAGTAGTGGCCACCGCAATGACATGAGCAGGGCACCCACGGGCCGTCGCTGGGGTGGGGCCTATTCCACCGATTCGATGATGCGGATGTCGCGCTCTGCGCCGTCACCGAGCGCCTTGAGCGCGGCTTGGTAGGCCGGACTGTCGTGGGCTTCGGTGGCCTTGGCCACGCTGTCGAATTCGATCAGCACCGCCCGCTGGTGTTCGGCCTTCTCGTAGACATGGACCGGCATGCCACGGGCCAGGAAGCGCCCACCCGCGGCCTGGATGGCGGGGCCGGCCAGCTTGGCGTATTCGGCCAGGGCATCGGGGTTGCGGATCGATCGGTAGGTGGCGATCCAGTAGGCCTTGGGCATGGCGTCGGTTCCTTTTTGAATTGGGGTGAAGCGCTGAATGTACCGGTAAGGCGTGCGTCATCGGTCGATGGCCAGCAGGTGCGGGCCCATGCAGGCATAACGTGCCTGCGCGCCGCGCACCGTCCAGCCGCCCGTGAATGCCGAGAACGCCGGCAGCACGAACTGGCGCTCGATCAGGGCAAAGGCGGGGAAGCGGGCGCGAAATCCTGCGACGCGCACGACCGGATGCAGGTGGCCGCAAACCGCGATGCGTTCGCTATCGTCCGGGGTGAACGGATGCGGCGCATGGGCGAACAGGAAGGGACCGTCGGTCAGACCGTCCGCGCATCGGGCGATGCCCAGGCCGGCGCCCGCCGCCGCGCGGTCGTGGTTGCCTTCGATGAGCAGCATGTCCACGCCGCCATGGCGCTCGCGAAAGCGCGCCCAGTCGTGCGGCCAGCGCGCATTCGCCCCTGGGCCGTGCAACAGATCGCCCAGCACCCAGAGGGACGTGGCGCCGCTGCGCTCCAGGAGGGTGCTCAGGCGTTGCAGGTCGTCGTGCGCGCTGCCTCGGGGCAGGGCGATGCCGCGGGCGCGGAAGGCGTCGTCCTTGCCGAGGTGGACGTCGGCCACCAACAGGCGGCGCTTCGCTGGCCAGTACAGCGCGCGATCGGCGTACAAGCGCAGGGTCTCGCCGGCCAGTGGGATGTCCTGTGTCGCTTCAGCCATGCCGTGCCTGCAATTCCTCGGCGGCACGCCGCACCCGGGCGGCCCAGTCTTCCGTGCTGAGTTCGCCGCGCACCATCTCGGCCCAGAGCGGGAACGACAGCGGTGTGAGCGTGTCCGGTTGGCGCAGATCGATGCGGCGGGCGGCGCAGCGCGCGAAGGTCTCGGACAAGGCCGATATGTCGAGCTGCGCCTCGAACACCTCGCGCTCTGCCTGCGCCAGCAACACGTGCGTGGGGTCGTAGCGCCGCAACACGTCGAACAGCAGGCCACTGGATGCCTGCACCTGGCGCAGGCTGCGCTGGGCGCGCCCCGGCACGGTGGGCGTGAGCATGCCGGCCACGCGCGCGATCTCGCGGAACTGGCGGCGCGCCATCTCGGTGAGGTTCATGCCTTCGCGCAGATCGTCCATGAGTTCGTGCGAGGAGAGCAGATCGGCCAGCAGGGCGGCGTCCACGCGCGCGGGCTGCTGGTGGGTCAACGCGAAGCCGTAGTCGTTGACGGCATAGACGAAGGTGTTGGGCGTGCGGCGGCCCCAGCGCAGTGCGAACAAGGCGGCCATGCCTTCGTGCACCGTGCGGCCCGCGAAGGGGTACACGAAGAGTGCGCCGCCCCGCCGCAAGTGCACGGCCTCCACCAGCAAGGTGGCTGGCGTGGGCAGCGCCGAGGTGCGCGCCTGAAGGTCGAGCAAGGGTGCGAGCCGCCGCATTTCGGGGCTGTCGCGCGGACCATCGAGCGCAGCTTCCACCGCAGCGCCCAGTTCGGTCGACAGCGGCATGCGCCCGCCTTGCCAGCGCGGCACGGCCACGCTGGCAAGGCGGGCCTTGCGCACATAGGCGGTCATGTCTTCCACCGCCACCAGTTCCAGCGTGCGGCCGGCGAACTGGAAGCGGTCGCGCGGGCGCAGCCGGCTGATGAAGCTCTCTTCCACCGAGCCCAGCGACGCGCCCCTCAGAAAGCGCACCTGCACCGACCCGTCGGCGGTGATGGTGCCGATGGAGAGCCGATGGTGCAGGGCGATGCGGCGTGCGGTCACGCGGTAGATGCCGTCGGCGTCCCGCACCACGCGGTGGAAGTCGGGGTAATTTTCCAGGGCCTGGCCGCCGCGCTCGATGTATTGCAGCACGGCCTGCCATTGCGCGTCGCTCAGCGCGGCGAAGGCATGCGTGCCGCGCACTTCGGCCAGCAGGGGGCCGGCCTCGAAGCCAGCACCCAAGGCGAGCGTGACGCAGTGTTGCGCCAGCACGTCCAACGAGAGGCGTGGCGGTGGCCGGGTTTCGATCTGGCCGGCCGCGATGGCGCGGCGTGCCGCGGCGATCTCGGCCAGCTCCAGCGCATGCGTGGGCACGCAGTGGATGAGGCCCGGGGCACCCGGGCGGTGGTGGGCGCGCCCGGCGCGCTGTAGCAGGCGCGCGATGCCTTTGGGGCTGCCGACCTGCAACACCAGGTCCACGGCGGGAAAGTCCACGCCCAGGTCCAGGCTGGAGGTGGCCACCACGCAGCGCACGCTGCCGTCGCGCAGACCTTGTTCGGCCGCCTGGCGCAAGCCCACATCGAGCGAGCCGTGGTGCAGGGCCAGGGTGCCCGGGTCTTCGAGCCAGACCGAGGACAGGGCGCGGTGCCACAGCTCGGCCTGCGCACGCGTGTTGGTGAAGAGGATCGCACTGCGTGCCCCTGCGATCAGCTGCAGCACGCGCTCCAGCTGCGACAAACCCAGATGGCCCGACCAGGGAAAGCGCTCGCCCGCTTCGGGCAGCAGTGTGCGCAGGGTCACCGTGCGCCGCGGCGCGTTGCGCACGATGGGCGCATCGGGCTGGTGGGGCAGCAACACGTCGCGCGCTTCCTCCAGGTTGCCCAGCGTGGCCGACAGGCCCCAGACGGGCGCCGAAGGCGCGAGCGCACGCAGGCGCGCCAGGCCCAATTGCAGCAGCACGCCGCGCTTGTTGCCCAGCAGCTCGTGCCATTCGTCGACCACCATGCCGCGCAGGCCCGCGAACGGCGCAGCGCTGTCGGGATAGGACAGCAGCAGCGCGAGCGATTCGGGCGTGATCACCAGCACCTCGGCCTGACCCCGGCGCGCCAGGCGGCGGTCGCGCGAACTCGCATCGCCAGTGCGTTTGGCGACGGTCCACGTCAGGCCCACGCCGGTGATGGCGGCCTGCAACGCCTGCGCGGTGTCGGTGGCGAGCGCGCGCAAGGGCGTGACCCAGAGCAGGCGCAGGCGCGGTGGTGTATCGCGGCCCCGGACCGGCGCTGGCGCGGCGGCTTCGCCCAAGCCATCAAGCAGGGCGCCGCCGAGCACGGCCAGTGTCTTGCCGCTGCCCGTGGGCGTGACCAGCAGGCCCGAGGTGCCGCGTTGCCAGTGGCGCCAGACCTCTTGCTGGAAGGGCGCGGGTTTCCAACCCTGGGCGGCGAACCAGGCCACGAGCGCGGCCGCCGAGGCGCGCCGTGTCACGGCACGGGCTTTCTCTTCGGTTTCTTCTTCGCCTGGGCCTCATGCCATTCCTTGAGCGAAAAGTCCGGATAGGCGCCAAAACGCAGATCGCCCTTACGCCCCTCCACCTGCACCCAGGGCGCCTTCGAGTCCAACAGGATATGAACGTTGGAGGGTGGCTCGGGCAAGGGCGTGTCAATGGCACTGGCGTGCGGGTGCACCAAGTCGGGCCAGCTCGGATCCCAGAGCCACAGCGCTGTGCCGCACGTGCCGCAGAAATGGCGTTGGCCGCTGCTCTGCCGCACATGTCCATCCTCCTCGATTCGGGCCTTGTAGACACGCAGGTAGCGCTTGCCTTTGACCTTCAAGGTACGGAAATCGGCGCCGAGGTTGATGGCGTAGCCGCCCGTGCCCGCCGTCTTGCGGCAGATGGAGCAATAACAACGCATGAAGGGTATGGGCTCGGTGGACTCCAGCGAAAACTGGACACGGCCACAGTGGCAAGAGCCTTTTAGGTACATGGAGGCCTCCGGGAGTAGACGGAAAAAGCCAATATAGGACAGGGTCTTGCGCGCGTGTGTTCGACACCCCACGGATGATCGTGATCGGGAGGTCAACACGGATCCATCCGTGAAAGGGTTGCCGCCATGGCTGACATCTATCGACGTCCGAGAACCCCCGACACGTCGCGCAGGCCCTGCGGCAAGGAGCCTTTGGCTACCTGCTGAAAGACTCGGCCTCGGTCGAATTGCTCAACGTCGTGGAGGCGGTTGCCGACGGACGCCGGTTTCTCCGCCAGCGGGCTGCCTCGCTGGCGGTTGAAGGCTTCATTGCGAAGTCCGAATCGGAGGCGGTGCAGTCCCTGTCGGGACACGAGAGGGAAGTGATCCTGATGGCGGTGCGGGAAGGATGGGTCCGCGTCGACGAATGAGGTTCTCGCGCGGCTCGAGGCGGACGTCTTGCACGCTGTGTGCACCCCATGGCAGTCGGTCGACGGCGGTTCCTGTGGGCCACCCGCGCTGCGTCAGTTGATGACGCGCTCCCATAGGACTTTCTCGAGGTCTTCGCTCACCTCGTTGATCGCCTCATCGAGCCATTCGAGGCGCATTTCGATACCCCGTCTGTCCAATGTCACGCCACCATCGCTCAAGCGGCTGCGCAATGTTCCGGCCTCCAGCTTCCACTCCTGAAGCTTGCCTTTCCAGAAATCCGTGCGGCTTTGCCCCTTCTCGAGCCAAGCCAGGCGCGCTTCGGTCTCGCAAATGGCAAATTGGAGGAGTGCTGTTTCCTTGGGGTGGCGGTTGGGGATTTGCAGTTCAGACTCCTGCACGGCGAGCCTTTTCTTGAGGTCTGTAATTTCGGCTTGGCGGGCCGCAGATTTCTCCACCGCTGTGAGCTTGCTCGTCAAGGTATCGATTCTCGCGAGGTTGTCGGCAATGACCGCCTTTTCCGCTTCAATCTGTTTGGCGATCACCACAGCCGCATTGGCCGTTGGAACGCTCGATACGTCCTTCGTGGGAGCGGCGTTCTGCGCTGCGGTCTGTTGATGGGCTACGTGGTTCTGAATGGTGGTCATGGGAGCATCCTGGTTGAACACGAGGCGCATATGACGGCCGTCCTGCTGGCCCCGTGTACCGTTTGCGTAACGGAGACTGAAAAGTGGTTCGCGTCCCTGGCCCATGGCCGGCGCCTGGCCGGCAAGGCTGCGGGTATCCCTCACACCGTCACGATCTCGACGTTCAGCGCTTCTTCCACCACCTGCCTGGTGAGGCTGGGCGCGAAGTTTTCGATGGAGCTGTAGGCATAGCCGCGCAGCAAGGTGCCACGCCGCAGTGCCAGGCGCGTCACGTTGATCTCGAACAGGTGCCGCGCCTCGATGGCGTGCAGGTGGTGGTCCCTTTCCGGGTCCACCGCGATCGAGGCGACGATGCCCACGCCCATGCCGAGCTCTGCGTAGGTCTTGATCACGTCGGCGTCCATCGCGGTGATCACCACGTGGGGCTTGAGGCCCTGCTTCACGAAGGCATCGTCGATGTGCGAGCCTGGCGCAGGTTGAGGGTGACCTGCGGGAACAGCGCGCGGAAGTCGCGCACCGCGTGGGGCATGGCGTAGCGCGCTTGTGAATGCGTGGTGGCGATGGACAGACCGCCTTCGGCGCGCGACATGAAGTCCTTGCCCGCCTGCCGCAGGTTCTCGGCTTCCTGCAACAGACGCTCGACGATGGGCAGCAGCGCCTCACCGGGCCCGGTGAGGCCGGTGAGGCGCTTGCCGGCGCGCGCCAAGATGGTCACGCCCAGTTCTTCCTCCAGCTCGCGGATCTGCCGGCTCACGCCGGGTTGCGAGGTGTAGAGCATGGCAGCGACCTCGGTCAGGTTGAAGCCGCTGCGCGCCGTTTCACGCACCGATCGAAGCTGCTGGAAGTTCATGGCGCGACGGCGGACCGTTCAAACCTTCTCAGACCGCGGCCAGTGCCTGTTCCAGGTCGGCCAGCAGGTCGTCGATGTGTTCGATGCCGATGGACAGGCGCACCGCGTCTTCCGAAACACCCGCCTTGGCGAGCTCCTCGGGCGAGAGCTGGCGGTGGGTGGTGGAGGCCGGGTGCGTGGCGAGCGACTTCGCATCGCCGATGTTCACCAGGCGGGTGAAGAGCTGCAGCGCGTCGAGGAAGCGCGCACCGGCGGCGCGGCCTTCGCCCGCGGCGGCTTTCACGCCGAAGGTGAGCAGGCCCGAGGCGTGGCCACCCAGGTACTTCCGGGCCAGCGCGTGGTCGGCGTTGCCCGGCAGGCCGGCGTAGTTGATCCAGCCCACCTTGGCATGCTGTTCGAGGTGCTGGGCGATGCGCAGGGTGTTCGCATTGATGCGGTCCATGCGCAGGGCCAGCGTTTCGATGCCTTGCAGGATCAGGAAGGCGTTGAAGGGCGAGATCGCCGCGCCGGTGTTGCGCAACGGCACGACGCGCGCGCGCCCGATGTAGGCCGCCGGGCCGAGGGCTTCGGTATAGACCACGCCGTGGTAGCTCGGGTCGGGCTCGTTCAGGCGTTTGAAGCGTGCCTTGTGCTCGCTCCAGGGGAATTTTCCGCTGTCGACGATGGCACCACCGATGCTGGTGCCGTGGCCGCCGAGGTACTTGGTGAGCGAGTGCACCACGATGTCGGCACCGTGTTCGATCGGGCGCAGCAGCCAGGGCGAGGCCACGGTGTTGTCCACGATCAGCGGCACGCCGTGGCGGTGCGCGATCTCGGCGACGGCGGCAATGTCGGTGATGTTGCCTGCCGGGTTGCCGATGGATTCGACGAAGATGGCTTTGGTGCGCGCGTCGATCAGCGGCTCGAAACTCGAGGGATCGCGGTGGTCCGCGAAGCGCGTGGTGATGCCGAATTGAGGCAGCGTGTGCGCCAGCAGGTTGTAGGTGCCGCCGTAGAGCGCGGTGCTGGAGACGATGTTGTCCCCCGCCTCGGTGATGGTCTGGATCGCGTAGGTGACGGCAGCCTGGCCCGAGGCCAGCGCGAGGGCGGCGATGCCACCTTCGAGCGAGGCGACGCGCTGCTCCAGCACATCCTGCGTCGGGTTCATGATGCGCGTGTAGATGTTGCCCGGCACCTTCAGGTCGAACAGGTCTGCACCGTGCTGCGCGTTGTCGAAGGCGTAGGCGGCGGTCTGGTAGATCGGGACGGCGACTGCCTTGGTGGTGGGATCGGGGCTGTAGCCAGCGTGTACCGAGCGGGTTTCGAATTTCCAGTTCGCGGACATGGGGGACGGTTCTCCTGTATGTGGGATTCAGAGGGCTGAGGGCACTCGCCGACCGAGGGGGTCTTGCTCGGAGTGCCCCGAGCATTTTGCCCGCCGCACCGGCGCTCGCGCGCAGAGACCTCATAGCTTCGCGATGGACACTTCCGTCGACTTGACCAACGCGACCACTTCGCCAGCAGCGCGGCCGAGCGCGAGTGCTCGGACGGGCTGCCAGCGATCAGAAGAATGGACACGGTGTGTTTCCCTGAGACGTTCGTTCTTGTGGCGGTTGGCAGCGCGGTTTACTTCTTCGAGTAGATCTGGTCGAAGCTGCCACCATCCACGAAGTGGACCTTGGCGGCCTTGTCCCAGCCACCGAACGCGTCCTCGATCTTGAACAGATGGAGCTTGGGCAACTGCTTGGCGTACTGGGCCTGGGCCTTGGCAGAAGTCGGGCGGTAGAAGTGCTTGCCGATGATGTCCTGCGCTTCTTCGGTGTAGAGGAATTCCAGGTAGGCAGTGGCCACAGCGCGCGTGCCCTTCTTGTCGACGTTCTTGTCGACCACGGTCACCGCCGGCTCGGCCAGGATGGAGAGCGAGGGATAGACGAAGTCGACCTTGTTGCCGAACTCCTTCTCCAGCAGATAAGCCTCGTTTTCCCAGGAGATGAACACGTCGCCCTGGTTGCGCTGCGCGAAGGTGATGGACGAGCCGCGCGCGCCGGTGTCGAGCACGGGCACGTTGGCGTAGAGCTTGCCCACGAAATCCTTGGCCTTGGCCTCGCTGCCGTACTTGCGCTTGGCGAACTCCCAGGCCGCCAGGTAGTTCCAGCGCGCGCCGCCCGAGGTCTTGGGGTTGGGGGTGATGACCTTCACGTCGGGGCGGATCAGGTCGTCCCAGTCCTTGATGTTCTTGGGGTTGCCCGCGCGCGTCACCAGCACGATGGTGGAGGTGTAGGGCGAGCTGTTGAGCGGCAGGCGCTTCTGCCAGTCCTTGGGGATCCAGTTGCCGTTGTTGTGCAGGGCATCGGTGTCGCCCGCCAGGGCCAGGGTGGCCACGTCGGCGTCCAGCCCGTCGATGATGGAGCGCGCCTGCTTGCCCGAGCCGCCGTGGCTTTGCTTGATGGTCACGTCCTGGCCGGTCTTGGCCTTCCAGTGTTTGGCGAAGGCCGCGTTGTATTCCACGTAGAGCTCGCGCGTCGGGTCGTACGACACGTTGAGCAGGGTGACCGGTGCGGGCTGCGCCCAGGTTGCGCCTGCACTGGCGGTGAGGGCGGTGGCGGCCAGGGCCTGGAGGAGTTGGCGGCGGGTGGTCATGTCGTTCCTTATCGGGATGCGTTGAGGGGATGCCGGATGATCCTTTCAAGCGCTCGGACCAGGAACGAATGGTTTTTTGGTTGTTTATTACCTAAACATCTGAGGTGTCTGCCACCTTGTGCAGAACGGATCCGCGCTGTGCGTGCTGGTACCCCGTGCGCAGCAGCGGCGTGAGCGCGCCAAAGCGCGGCCACTCCAGCAGCACGCCCTGCGCGCGCAGGAGGCGCTGAAAGTCCTGCAGCAATGCGGGCTGTGCCCGCACCGCGCGCGGCGGCAGCGCCTTTCGCAGCGCGAAGGCCGCCAGCGACCCCGCGGCTTCGCCAATGCTCCACTCGGTGGTGTGCTCGCGGTAGGCGCCGTTGGTGATGCGCGTGGTGCCGATGTTCTTGCAGGCCGGCAGCAGGTTCTGCACGCGCTGCGGCAGCAGCGCGCCCAGCGGAATCTGGAACGGGTGCGAGTCGATGTCCACCGTGTTGCGCCCGCGTGTGCTGGGGTGCAGGTCGATGCGGTAGGCGCCGATGCCCACACTGTCGTGGAAGCGCTCGGCGCCCTCCAGGCCCACGCGCGCGCTCACGCCGATGTGTTGTTCCAGCACGGTGAACTCGGCGCGGATGCGCCGGCCTTCACGCCAGTACACCTGTTGCGCCATGCCGTCCTCGCTGCCGAGCACGTCGCCGCGCAGGCGCAGGCCCGGGTAGCCGAGGCCGCCATCGTGCCGCGGGGCTTCGGTCTGCATCCAGTAGAAAAAGCCCAGGCTGAACTGTTTGGCGTCCTTCAACGCCATCTGTTCGTCCGCCTCGGACACGCCGATGAGCGGGCGCTCCCAGTAGTCCATCTGCGGCCAGTTGGCCAGCGTGATGTCGCTCTCGTACGTGCCCGGCACGAAGTGGCCGCGCCAGGCGATGCGCCGCGCATGCCAGAGGTCGTACACGCCGCGCGCGTCGGTGTCGCCCGCGAACAGCGCGCGGGTGCGCGGCTGGTGGGTGACGAAGTCCGACAGCGTCCAGCTGTACTGCGCGTTGGGCCAGCAGTCGAGCTGCAGCGTGCGAAAACGGTCGTAGCCTTCGGGCTTGTCGATCACATGGTGCTCGCCGGGGCGGTGCTCCATGGCAAAGCACCAGGTCACGGCCTGCTGGTCGAACGGGTCGGCCTGCGCCAGTGCGTGCGGCTCCTGCGTGTCGGCCTGCGCCTCGGCGCCGAAGACGTGCTCCACGCCGGCGAGATCGAGCAACTCGCCGGTCTCGGTGGCATCGATGAAGATCGGCGCCTGCAACACGCCTTCGTGTCCGCTGGCTGTCTCGCACAACTGCAGCGCCAGCACCCGGTCGCCCGCGGTGTCGGCGCGCCGCACGCGGTGGCCGCGCAGGATGCGCAACTGGCCGTGCTGTTCCCACGGCGCCAGCAGTGCATCGATCACGCGCGCAGCCACCCAGGGCTCGTGGCACAGCGTGCTCACATTGCCCTGGCCGGGGTTGAGGCAGAGCGTGTGGAAGGCCTCGTGCGTGAGCGGCAGGTGCTCGCGGTAGTAGGCACGGACGGCCGCGCGCAGCTGCGCGTAGCTCTGCGAAGCGTGCACCGATTCGATCCAGGGGTACTCGTCGGGCGGCACGGCCTGGGCCGTGAGCTGGCCGCCCAGCCACTGCAAGGCTTCCACGAGCACCACGCGCTGGCCCAGGCGCAAAGCCGCGAGCGCGGCCGACACGCCACCCAGGCCACCGCCGACGATCGCCACGTCGGCTTCCCAACCTCCTGTTCGCTGCATCTCAGTTCTCCACCGCGCCGAAGCGCGACCCGCAGCGCATGAAACGGTCCAGTCCAGGGACACCGAGGTTCCGGCTTCGCCGGCCCCAGGTGTCGCCCCCCTTCCAGGGGGGAGCGCCGAAGGCGCGCAGGGGGTGTGTCATTCAGTTCGCCTGGATGCCGAGGCGGCGGATGGCCTCGCCGTAGCGCTTGGCGTCGGACTCGATCAGCTTCTGGAATTCCTGCGGCGTACCGCCGCCCGCGTCCATGCCCAGGTCGGCCAGGCGCTTGCGCATGTCGGCCTGCTGCAGGATGGTGTTGACCTCGCGGTTGAGGCGCTCGAGCACCGGTTGCGGAGTGCCGGCCGGCGCCAGCAGGCCGAACCAGCCCATGACCTCGAAGTTGGGCACGCCTTGCTCGATCACGGTGGGCACCTCGGGCAACGCGCCGCTCTTGGCCCGTGTGGTCACCGCCAACGGGCGCAGCTTGCCCGACTGGATGTGGGGCAGGGCGCTGGACGGGATTTCGAAGCCGACCTCGACCTCACCCGCCAGCAGCGCGGTGAGTGCGGGGCCGGAGCCGCGGTAGGGCACCTGCACCATGTTGGTTTTGGTGTCGCTCTTGAGGAACTCGGCCGCCAGCGCGGTGGTCGTGGCACCACCGCCGCCGGCCGCGTAGTTCAGCTTGCCGGGGGCCTTGCGCGCCGCGTCCAGCAACTCGGGCAGGGTCTTCCAGGGCTGCTGGCTCGGCACCACGATCACCACCGGCGTGGCCGCCAACTTGGCGATCGGCGCGAAGGCCTTGATCGGGTCGTAGCGCAGCGTGGAGTAGAGCGCGCCGCTGCCGGCGTGCCCGCTGGTGACCAGCAGCAAGGTATGGCCATCGGCCTGTGCCGAGGCCACGCCGGCCGCGGCGATGGTGCCGCCCGCGCCGGGTTTGTTGTCGACCACGACCGGCTGGCCCAGCACCTCGGTGAGCTTGCGGCCGAGCTCGCGGGCCACGATGTCGGCCGAGCCACCGGGCGCGAAGCCCACGGACAGGGTAATGGGTTTGCTCGGCCATACGGGGCCCTGGGCGTGGGCCGCGAATGCGCAGGCGCTCAAGGCGAGGGTGGCGAGGAAGGTGCGCCCGAATTGGCGCCGCGAAGGCTTGAACATGTCTGTCTCCTGAGTTGCCGGCGTGTCGCCGGGGACCGATATCCATGCCCATGCTAGGCAGGAGAGCGGATGCCATCCAATACCTTTACGCCACGTGCGAATAACACAGTGTTATTACGGGCGAAAATGCGCCCATGAACCTCAGACAGATCGAAGTGTTCCGCGCGGTGATGACCACCGGCTCGACCACCGAGGCCGCGCGGCTGCTGCACGTGTCGCAGCCGGGTGTGAGCCGCCTCGTGCGGCACCTGGAGTTGCAACTGGGCGTGGCCTTGTTCGAGCGGCGCAGCGGCCGGCTCGTGCCCACGGCCGAAGCGCGCGAACTGCACGAGGAAATCGAGAAGGTCTACCGGGGCGTGCTGCACGTGCGCGACGTGGCGGCGCACCTGCGCTTCGGCACCAGGACCACGTTGCGCGTGCTCTCCAGCGCCAACACCGCGCTGCAACTGGTGCCGCGCAGCATGGCGGCGCTGGTGGGCGAACACACCAGCGCGCGCGTGCTGTTCGAGTCGCTGCCCACGCGCGAGATTGTCAAGCTCCTGGTGACCGAGGAGGCCGACGTCGCGATCTCCAGCGCACCGCTGGACCACCCGGCGCTGGACATCGAGGAAATCGGCCGTTGGGAGTTGCTGTGCGCCTTGCCCGCCGGCCATGCGATCCTGCAGCGCGCGCGTCCGACCATGGCCGAGGTGCTCGCGGGCCGGCTGGTGGTGTACAGCCCGGAGGCACCGCAGAGCGCGGTGATCGACCACTGGATCGAGGCGCGCGGCGTGGCGCGCAATGTCGCGGCCGAGGTGCGCTCGGGCCTGGCGGCCTGCTCGGTGGCGGCCACCGGGGCGGCCGTGGCGTTCGTGGACGATCTCTCCGCGCGGGCCCACCGCCCCGAGGGCCTGGTGTTCACCGCCTTGCCCGGGCGGCCCACCTTCGCCATCTTCGCGGTGCGCAACCGGCACCGCCCGCTCTCTCGCCTGGGTACATCGTTCCTGGCGATTGCGCGCGCGCAGTTGCAGGCGTTGCAGGTGGTGCGCCTGCCGCTGCACGGCAAGGCGCTGCGTTGAAGCTCTACACCTGCACGCCGGCCTGCGCCGCGATGGCGCGCAGTTCTTGCGGCGTCGCGCTGCCCAGTTCGAAGAATTCGAGGTAGGCCGGGATCTGCTCGTACAACATGTCCGAGCCCACCTGCACACCGCAGCCGTGCGCTTGCGCCGCTGTCAGCAACGCGGTGAGCTGCGGCTTCATCACCGCCTCGCCGACGAAGCTGCCTGGTGTGAGGCGCTCGACATCGAAAGGGAAGGGGTCGTCGGCGTGCACGCCCATGGGTGTGGCATTGACCACGATGTCGTAGCCCTTTGGGTCGTTGGCGCCGGTGCCGATGATCAGCTGCGGGTAGTGCTGGTGCAGCCGCGCGCCCAGTGCGAGCGACGAGGCCTCGCGGGCGTCGTACAGGCCGAGCTCGGCAGCGCCCGCTTGGGCGAGCGAGGCGGCGATGGCGCAGCCTACGCCGCCGTTGCCCACCACCAGCGCGCGCGCACCTTGCACCCGAACGCCCTTGCGCTGCAGGCCGCGCACGAAACCCGCGCCGTCGAACTGGTCGCCCAGCAGGTGGCCATCGGGCAGGCGGCGCACGGCGTTGCATGCGCCCGCGATGTGGGCCGTGGGTGTGAGTTCATCGACCAGCGCCACCGTGGCCACTTTGTGCGGCATCGTCACCAGCGCGCCACGCAGGTTGGTCAAGGTGAAGATCTGCCGCAGGGTGGCTGGGTAGTCCTCCACGCTCACGCCCATGGGGATCAGCACCGCATCGATGCCTTTGTGCGCGAACCACGGGTTGTAGATCAGGGGCGATTTGAAGTTGTCGGTGGGGTAGCCGAGCAGGGGAAGCAGAAGGGTTTTGCCGTTGATCATCTTGAGGAGGGTGAAGAGGGGGACGCGCCCGCCGCGTGCCGTGCGGCGATGAAGCCGAAGGTCATGGCCGGGCCGAGGTTGATGCCGCCCGAGGGGTAGTGGCCGCCGAGCACGCTGGCCATGTCGGTGCCCACCGCGTAGAGGCCTTCGATGGGACGGCCCTGGCCGTTGAGCACCTGCGCATGGCCATTGGTGTGCAGACCGGCGAAGGTGCCGAAGCAGCCGGGCAGCAGCTTCACGGCGTAGAACGGGCCGCGTTCGATCGGCGCGGTGCAAGGGTTGGGGCCGTCGTGCAGCGCATCGCCCATCTTGCGGTTGTAGGGCGTGCTGCCGCGCCCGAAGTCGGGGTCCTGCCCCTGGCGCGCGTGCGCGTTGAAGCGGTCCACGGTGGCACGCAAGGCCTCGGGTGGCACACCGCAGGCCTGGGCCAGCGATTCGATCGTCTTGCCGCGCTGGAGATAACCGTTGCGCAGAAAGCGGCGGTAGGGCACGGGGAAGGGCCGCACGAAGCCCAGGCCGTAGCGGCGCAGGAAACGGTGGTCGCAGACCAGCCAGGCGCACACCTCGGTGCCGGGCGATTGGGCGACCATGGCCGCGACGAAGTCGTGGTAGCCGGTGGCCTCGTTGACGAAGCGCTGGCCGTTGGCCAGCACGGCGATGGCGCCGGGCTTGGCGCGGTCGATGATGTGGGGGAAATGACCCACGCTGCCGTCGGGGTGCGGCACCCGTGAGACCGGCGCCCAGGCCACGGGCGAGGCCAGGTGCGTGGCCTGGGCACCGCCGGCCGACTCGCCCAGGGCGATGCCATCGCCCGCGCATTCGGTGGGTGGCAAGGCCCAGTGTTCCTGACCGCTGGGCGTGCGTGGGAAGAGGGCCTTGCGCCGCGCCACGTCGTTCGGGAAACCGCCGGCGGCCAGCACCACACCGCGCCTTGCGTGGATCTCGATGTCGCCTTGGGACGTTCGCACGGCCGCACCGCGCACCGCGCCCTCTGCGAACAGCAGGCGCTGCGCGGGCGCGGACTCGATCAGCCGCACGCCCAGGTCGTCGGCCGATTTCGCGAGCCGTCCGATCAAGGCCACGCCATTGACCAGATGCATGGCGCGGCCATGCAATGCGAGGTCGCGCAGGTGGCGCAGAAAGCGGCGCGCAACGTGCCAGAAGGATTTCGCCGAGCGCGTCATCGAGAGAAAGGCCGCGAGGTCCGCGCCGGCCATGATGGGCATGCCCATGAACGAGGTCTCGCGCATCGTCGGGCGCAGGCGGCGGTGGAGCGCGCCGAGTTCGCGCGCGTCGTACGGCGCGGCGATCACCTGGCGGCCGGCATCGCTCGAACCGGCGAGGTGGGTGTGGATGTCGGGGATGCCGTTGCCTTCGGCGAATTGCAGCGCCGTGTGTTGCTCGAAGAACGCCGCCATCGGACCGGCGTTGTCGAGAAAGGCGTTCACGCGTTCGGGGTCGTGGCGCTCCTGCAGCAGGTTCTTCAGGAAGACGCGCGCCTGCGCCGGGTCTTGCCGGTAGCCGGCGCGCTGCGCCAGCGGGTTGCCGGGCAACCACATCCAGCCGCCGGACCAGGCGCTGGCGCCGCCGAACACCGGGGCCTTCTCCACCACGACCACCTTCAGGCCATGCCAGGCGGCGGTGACCGCGGCCGAGAGGCCCGACGCGCCGGAGCCCACGACGAGCAGGTCGCAGTCGATGCGATCGCTCATGCGGCGCTCGGCGTGGCGTCGACTTGCGCCAGCAAGCGCCGGGTGGCCACCAGTGCGCGGCGCGCGCGCTCGACCGCGTTCATGCTGCGGGCCAGCGTGTGGGTCGGCACTTCCAGGCTGATCGGAATGCCCGCGGGCATGGCCTGCAGCAGGCCCACCAGGTCCAGCCCGCCTTCACCTGGGAACAGCCGTTCGGCGCGCGCTTCGTGCAGGATGCCTTCCGGGGTCGGCGGGATCGGCGCGGGCACGTCGCAGAGCTGCAGGTAGCGCAACTGCGAGGGTGGCACCCGTGCCAGGTCTGCGAGCTCGCTGCGCGAGCGGCTGAAGTGGAAGGCGTCGACGAGCACGCCCGCATTGGGCTGGGCGCTGCGCCGCACCTGCTCCGCCGCCTGCCGCAGGTGGCGGGTGTCGGTCCAGGGCATGAATTCCAGCGCGGCATGCAACTGGTAGCGTTGCGCGAGCTCGCAGAAGGCGGCGAAGGTGTCGATCAGCCGCGCCTCGTCGGCGTCGTTGCCGGCCACCAGCAATTCGCTCGCGCCCAGGCGCGCGGCGGTGGCCACGGCCGCTTCGAGATCGGCCACGCGGGTTTGCGGCTGCATGCGGAAGATTTCCGCGTCCAGCACTTTCACGCCGGTGTCGCGCAGCCGGTGCTCGACTTCGCGCAGGCGCGGCGTGTCGCCGATCAGGTCGTATCGAGGCTCGGTGTCGGTGGCCGGGATCAGGCGAATGCCGATGTGGCTGAAGCCGGCTTCTGCGGCGCAGCTCACCCTGTCTTCGGGGGCCAGCTCCAGCACGGTCAGCGCGGCGAGCGAAAGGGGACGGGTCATACGAGGTCGGGGCGAAAGGGCAGGAGCGGTGAAATTTATAGAGTTTGAAATGGAAATTGAAGAGGCAATTCGTGGCTTTATGATTTACGGATCGTGAATCTTGACTTCCAACTCGGTGACCTGCGCCTGTTCTGTGTGGCGGCGCGCAAATCGAGCTTCGCGGCCACCGCCAGCGAGCTCGGCGTGTCGCCGGCTTACGTGAGCAAGCGCATCGCCCTGCTGGAGCGCGCGCTGGGCGTGCAGCTGTTCCACCGCGCCACCCGGCGCGTCACGGTCACGCTCGAAGGCGAGCAGGTCTACGAGTCGGCGCAGCGCATCTTCGACGGGGTAGACCAGATGGGCGAGACGGTGGCCGGTGGGCGGCAGGAGCCGCGCGGCGTGCTGCGCATCACCACCAGCGTGCGGCTGGGCCGGCTGCACATCGCGCCCGCGCTCTCGCTGCTGGCGCAGCGCTATCCACGGCTGGACATTTCGCTCGACGCGGTGGACCGGCGCGTGGACCTGCTGCGCGAAAACGTGGACCTGGACATCCGCGTGGGCCCGGTGGACGAGTCGCACCTCGTGGCGCACCGCATCGCGCCCAGCACCAAGATCCTGTGCGCCGCGCCCTCGTACCTGGCGCGCCGGGGCATGCCGCAGACCTTGGCGGAGCTGGCCCGGCACGAATGCCTGGTGCTGCGCGAAGGCCGGTTGGCCTTTGGCGTGTGGCAGCTCGACGGACCCAACGGCCTCGAGAAAGTGAAGGTCAGCGGCCGACTCACGTCCAACAACGCCGAATTCGTGCGCGGCTGGGCCGAAGACGGCCACGGCATCCTGTTCCAGACCTCTTGGGATGTGCACGAGGCGCTGCGCTGCGGGCAACTGGTGCGCGTGCTGGGCACGCATGCGCAGCCGGCCGACATCTGGGCGGCGAGCACGGTGCGCCTGAGCCAGTCGGCCAAGGTGCGGGCGTGCGTGGCGTTTCTGCAGGCGCACCTGGGCGAGGGCGGGCCGAAGGCACTCCCCACTTGACTTAGTGTTCGGCGCACAAGGCCTCCAGGATCGCGCCGCGAAACACCTCGAAGGCTTTGAGGCGGCGCACCGAAGGCCGGTACATCATTCCTGAGGTGAAGCGGCCCAGCGTACCCTGCAGCTTCAGCGGCCGCAGCCCATGGCCCGCGCCGATCTCGCGCAGGGTCGAGGGCAGCACCATCACGTGCCGGCCGTGCTGCATGAGGCGAAAACCCAGTTGCACGGCCGAGGTCTCCACGGCGGCCGCGGGCATGGGCAGGCGGGCACGCTGGAAATACTTCTTCACCAGATCGCGCGCCGCCACGGCTTCGATGAACCAGATCCACGGGAAGGCCACGAGGTCGGCCGCGCGCACCTGCTCGCGCTGGTGCAGCGGGTGCGATTCGTGCGCGTACACCAGATGCTCCACCGTGAGCAGGGGCTCGTAGGCGATCTGCGGATCGCGCAGCTTGGGCGGCGGCAGGCCGCCCAGCACCACGTCGAGCCGGCCGCTGGAGAGCAGGGGCAGGGTGGAGTCGTTCAACTGGTTGATCAGCGTCACGCGCACTTTCGGGTGCACGGCCTGCAGGTGGGCAATGGCGTCGGGCAGCAGGGCATAGGCCCATGCTGGCCCGGCCGCGATGTGCAGCTCGCCGGCCTCGCCTTCGCGCAGATCGCCCAGCTCGGCCAGCGCGTACTTGCAGGTGAGCGCGATGATGCTGGCATGGTGCAGCAGGGCCTCGCCAAAGGGAGTGAGCGTCATGCCGCGCGCCGTGCGCTCGAACAGCTCGGCCTCCAGCGTGGTCTCCAGGTCCTGGATGCGCCGCGTGAGCGCGCTCTGGCTCAGGTGCAGCTTGTCGGCCGCTTGCCGGATGCCGCCGCTGTTGGCCACCACCAGGAAGTCGCCGAGCAAGTGCGCACGCCGCATCAGACGGCTGGGCACCTGGGCCGGAAAGGGCGGAACCGATTCGTTCATGGAGAGTGCCTTTGCGAGAAGAGGAAGGGTGTTGCGATTCTTGCATCGCCTGTTTCGATATTCGCACTTCCTTGCATGACCGTGCATCGGTAGATTCGGCACACCTCGGGTGCAAAGCCCGTTCGCATTTTTTCCCCGAACCGCTGGAGACAACGCATGAAAAACCTTCGCCCTCTCATCGGCGCGCTGAGCGCGACCGCCATCGCCCTGAGCGGCGCCACCGCCGCGCACGCGCAAGACAAACCCTACGCCACCAAGCCCATCACGCTCGTGGTGCCGTTCGCCGCTGGCGGTGCTGCCGACCAGCTCGCGCGCGTGCTGTCGCAAAGCATCGGCACGAAGCTGGGCCAACCCATCGTGGTCGACCCCAAATCGGGCGCGGGCGGCACCATCGGCGCGGCCGTGGTCGCGCGTGCCGAGGCCGATGGCCACACCCTGCTGCTGGTGACGGCAGGCCACGCCGGCACCGGAGAGCTCTACAAGAGCCTGCCGTACCACCCGGTGAACGGCTTCGCGCCCGTGATCGGTCTGGCGGTCTCGCCGGTGGTGATCGCCACGAACGCCAAGTCGAAGTACAAGACCCTGCAGGACCTGGTGGCCGATGCCAAGGCACGTCCGGGCGTGCTGAACTGTGCCGGCGGCGGCGGTGGCGCCACCGTGACCAACCTGGCCTTCGAGCAGTTCAAGTCGGAGCTCAAGCTCAACATCGCCAGCGTGCCCTACCGCGGCTCGGCCCCGGCCACGACCGCGCTGCTCTCGGGCGAGATCGATTGCAATTCCGATGCCGTCGCGTCCTTCCTGCCGCAGATCAAGGCCGGCAACTTCCGCGCGCTGGCGGTGACCACGGCCAAGCGCTCGACCTTCCTGCCCGACGTGCCCACCGTGGCCGAGACCGTGCTGCCCAAATTCGACGCGGCGGCCTGGTACGGCATCCTGGCGCCCAAGGGCACGCCGCAGCCGGTGGTGGACCAGCTCAACCGCGCCTTCGGCGAGGCACTGAACGACCCAGCGGTGAAAGAACGCCTGGCCGGCCTGGGTGCGGAGTCCACCGGTTTGTCGGCCGCTGACTTCGGCAAGTTCATGGCCGCCGAAACCGAGCGCTGGAGCGCACTGATCCGCAAGCTGGGCCTCAAGGCAGAGTGAACACGCGCCCATGAACCCGACCGATTTCCAAGGCCACATCGGCGACACCTACCGCGAATCCACGCCGTGGTGGCCGCAACCGCTGAAGGCCCCGAAGGGCGCGCCCAATGTGCTCTTCGTCGTGCTCGACGACGTGGGCTTCGCCGACCTGGGTTGCTATGGCTCGGAGATCCACACGCCGCACATCGATGCGCTCGCGGCCAAGGGCCTGCGCTACAACAACTTCCACGTCACCGCCATGTGCTCGCCGACGCGGGCGAGCCTGCTCACCGGGCGCAACGCGCACGCGGTGGGTGTGGGCGCGATCGCCGAATGGTCCAACGGCTTCCCGGGTTACCAGGGCCGCATTTCGCCGAACGCCGCCACGGTGGCCGAGATGCTGGGCGAGAACGGCTACGGCGCCTACGCGGTCGGCAAATGGCACCTCTCCAACCTGGCCAACTACGGCACGGCCGGCCCGCACGAGCACTGGCCGCTGGGGCGTGGCTTCAGCCGCTGGTACGGTTTTCTGGGCGGCTACGTCGACCACTGGAACCCGGACCTGCACGAAGACAACCACCCGATCCGCCACACGCCGCGCCCGGGCTACCACCTCACCGAAGACCTGATCGACCACGCCATCGAACAGATCCGCGACCACGTGACCTCCGCGGCCGAGCGGCCCTGGATGACCTACCTGGCCCTCGGCGCGGGCCACTGGCCGCTGCACGTGCCCAAGGCGAACATGGCCAGGTACCGGGGCCGCTACGACGCGGGCTGGGATGCGATCCGCGCGCAGCGCCACCAGCGGCAGCTCGAACTCGGCATCATCCCGAAAGGAACGGCCCTGGCACCGCGCAACCCCGGCGTGCCGCACTGGGAAGACATGGAAGACGACGCGCGCAGCGTCTGCGCGCGCCTGCAGGAGGCCTATGCCGGTTTCATGGACCACGCGGACGAACAGATCGGCCGCCTCGTGGCCTACCTGCGCTCCACCGGCCAACTCGACCACACGCTGATCGTGCTGCTCTCCGACAACGGCGCCAGCGGCGAGGGTGGCCCGACCGGCGCCATCAACATCCGCAAGCACCTGCAGACCGAGCGCGAGAGCGTGCAGTACATCCTGGAGCGGCTGGACATCGTGGGCAGCGAGTTCTCGTTCCCGCACTACCCGATGGGCTGGGCGCAGGTGTCGAACGCGCCGCTCAAGTGGTACAAGAAAAACACGCATGGCGGCGGCATCCGCGCGCCGCTGATCGTGCACTGGCCGCAAGGCATCCAGGCCGATGGCGCGGTGCGCCCGCAGTACCACCACGTGTCCGACATCGTGCCCACCGTGCTCGACCTCATCCAGGCCGAGGCGCCCAAGGTCTACAAAGGCGTGCCGCAGCTGCCGCTGCACGGCATCAGCATGGCGTACACGTTCCGCGACGCGAACGCCCCCACACGCAAGGCGGTGCAGCACTTCGAAATCGTGGGCGACCGCGCACTCTGGCAAGACGGCTGGAAGATCGTGGCGCGCCACCAGAAGGGCGATGACTTCAACCAGGACCGCTGGGAGCTCTACCACCTGGAGAGCGATTTCTCCGAGACGAACGACCTCGCCGCGCAACACCCCGAGCGTGTGCAGCAGATGGTGGCTGTGTGGTGGAACGAGGCACGCCGCTACAGCGTGCTGCCGCTGGACGACCGCGAGTCCGAACGCGCCTTCGCCTTCTTCCGCGACGACCTGCCGCTGCGCTACGAACTGCAAGCCGGCATGGCCCGCTTCGACCGCCTGCTGGTGCCTTCCATCAACGACCGCCATTTCCACATCGATGCGCGCTTGCGCTCCGAGGGCACGGGTGCCAGCGGCATCGTCGTGTCCTGCGGCAACCGCTTCGGTGGCTATCTGCTGTATTGCGACCAGGGCGAAGTGGTGTTCGAGTACGTGTACTCGGACTCGAAAACCTACACGCTGCGCGCACCCTTTCCGTCGGGCGCCTTCGACGTGAAAGTGCGGTGCGAACGGCTCGAAGGCAAGGCCGCGCGCTTCTCGCTGCAGCTCGACGGCCAGGCCGTGCACGACGTGACCGTGCCCAACACCTGGACCACCTACGGCATCACCGCCGGCTTCACCTGTGGCTATGGCAACGCGCCGGTGAGCGAGCAGTGCCTGCCCCCGGGGCGGTTCGAAGGTGGGGTGATCGAGCGCGTGGTGATCGAACTGATGGAGCGCCAGGGCGCGCCTGTTGCGCCCGCCGCGCCGGACTTCCGGGCCATCCTGCAGGAGGAGTGAGCGCGTCTATAGTCGGCACTCCGAACTTCGAGGAGTGCCGAATGCGCGTCTGGTGGTGGTCTTTCATGCTCGTGGCGCTGACCGGTTGTGCCGCAGCGCCCACGCGGGCCGACGCCGACGCCACGGCCATCCGCGCCACGCTCGAACAGTGGCGGCAGGATTTCAACGCGCGCCGCGGCGCGCGCATCTGCGAGCTCTTTGCGCCCGAGCTGCGCGCGGATTTCCAGGGCATGCCCGAGCTCGGCCACGCGGCGGTGTGCGCGCGCTTGCGCAAGGCCATGGCCGAACCCGCCGGGTCCCTGCAGCTGGCGCTGCGCATCCAGGACGTGATGGTGTCGGGAGCGCAGGCCGTGGTGCGGTTGACCTGGACTTCCACCGAGACCGCGCCGAACGGCAAGGCCCAGGCCGAAGACGAGCAAGGCCTCGATGTCTTCGCCCGCCAGCCCGACGGCAGCTGGAAGATCGTGCGCTACGTGGCTTACCCGGTGCGGCGCGAATAAAGCTGCGCACGAAGAGAGAGCCGGTGGGCTCGCCTCGTGAAGGTGTTCTCGGCCTACAACACGAACTTGAAATCGCTTGCCGCCAACGGCGAGCCCTTCCGTGCCAAGTTGATCCTGGATTTGCCGCGCGACTGGCGCCCCAGCAATCCTCTCGCCCTGCAGGCAGCTTTCACGCAGATTGAGGTGGACGAATTGGTTGTCGTGACCACCACCACGCCCACGGCACCAGGCACAGGCGACCGTGGTGGGTGGCCCGCGCCACGGTCCCGGTACACGCAGGAAGAAGAGGGGCCCTCCGGGTAGCGGTGGCGCGCCGGACGACGCCCATCGCGGCACCGTCCTACAGCGGGGCGTCAAGGCCGGTGCTACCTTGGCCGTGTTGCCCGCCCCAGGAGCCGCCCATGGCCACCCGCACCCGCACCACCCACAAAACCCCGTCCAAGCGCGCGAGCCCTTCTGCAGCGGAAGACGCGCAGGCACCCACCTCCACCCGCACCATGTGGAAGGGTGCCATCAGCTTCGGCCTGGTGCACATTCCCGTGGGCCTGTACTCGGCCACGGCCCCTTCGGGTGTGGACTTCGACTGGCTGGACCGCCGCTCCATGGAACCGGTGGGCTACAAGCGCGTGAACAAGGTGACCGGCAAGGAAGTGGCCATGTCGGACATCGTCAAGGGAGTGGAAGTCGAAGAAGGGCACTACGTGGTGCTCACGCCCGAAGAGATCGCCTCGGCCTATCCGAAGACCACGCAGACGATCGAGATCGAGTCCTTCGTCGACGCCGACGAGATTCCCTTCGTCTACCTGGAACGGCCTTACTACACCGCGCCGCTCAAGCGCGGCGAGAAGGTGTACGCGCTGTTGCGCGAGTCGCTGCAGCAAAGCCACAAGGTGGGTGTGGCCAAGGTGGTGATCCAGTCCAAGCAGCACCTGGCGGTGCTCATTCCCTGCGGCCGCGCGATGGTGCTCAACTTGCTGCGCTGGGGCGGCGAGATCCGCTCGTTCGAGCAGTTGGACTTGCCCCCGCTGGGCGCGAAAGCGGCGGGCATCAAGGAGGCCGAACTCAAGATGGCCCGCCAACTGATCGACGACATGACCGAGCCCTGGAACGCGGACAGCTTTCGCAATTCGTTCGCGCAGGAGATCCACAAGCTGGTCGAAACCAAGGCCACGGCCGGCAAGGTGACGCGGGTGGAGAAGGTCGAAGAAGAAGAGGGCGCGCGTGGCGGCACGTCCAACGTGCTGGATCTCACCGCCTTGCTCAAGCGCAGCCTGGGAGGCAAGCGCGGTGCGGCAAAAGGCGAGGCCGCCACGGTGACGCAACTGCCGAGCGCGAAAGCGCCGGCTTCGAAAAAGGCGGCGCCGGCCACTCGCAAGACACCCGCCAGCAAGACGCCCGCGAAGAAGGCTGCCGCGAAAGCGGCGACTCGAAAACCCGCGCGGCGCGCGGCGTGATGCAGCGCGGGGCGAACGGGCATGGCCGACACACTCGAGCGCTACCGCAAGAAGCGCAACTTCGCGCTCACGCCGGAACCGGCGTCGGGCGGTGAGGCATCGCCCGGGGCGTTGCGCTATGTGATCCAGAAACACTGGGCCAGCCATCTGCACTACGACCTGCGCCTTGAACTCGACGGGACCATGAAGAGCTGGGCGGTGCCCAAGGGGCCGAGCCTGGACCCGGCGGACAAGCGCATGGCCGTGCAGGTGGAGGACCATCCCATCGCCTACAACACCTTCGAGGGGCAGATCCCGGCGGGCCAGTACGGCGCGGGCAAAGTGATCGTGTGGGACAAGGGGCACTGGTCACCGCTGGGCGACGCGGCCAAAGGCTACCGCGAGGGCCGGCTCAAGTTCGAGTTGCACGGCCACAAGCTGCAGGGGCGCTGGACCTTGGTGCGCATGAACGGCAAGGCGGACGAGAAGTCGCCACCGTGGCTGCTGATCAAGGAGCACGATGCGCACGAACGGCCGGCCAGCCGCTTCAACGTGGTCGAGGCGATGCCCGACAGCGTGGGCCATCTGCCCGGGGTTTCCGAGGCCCCGGCACGGACCCGAAAACCCGCCGCCGAGAAGCCGACTGCGCGCAAGGCGGCATTGCCCGAAGCCTTGTCGCCGCAGTTGGCCACTTTGGTCGATGCGCCGCCGGCCGACGCGGCGCATTGGCTGTGGGAGCTCAAGTTCGATGGTTACCGCCTGCTCGCGCGCGTACAGCGTGGCCAGGTTCGTTTGTTCACCCGCAATGGCCACGACTGGACATCGCGCATGCCCGACCTGGCCGCCACCTTGCGCCGCTTCCCCTTGAAGTCGGCTTGGATCGACGGCGAAGTGCTGGCGCTGGACGGCGAGGGCGTCCCGAGTTTTCAGGCGCTGCAAAACGCCTTTGAGAGCGCGTCCACGGCGCAAGGCCTGGTGTTCTACGCGTTCGATCTGCCCTTTGCCGATGGCGAAGATCTGCGCGGCCTGCCGCTGGTGGAACGGCGTGCGCGCTTGCAGCGCGTGCTCGGTCCATCCAACGATGCGCAGGTGCGCTTCAGCGCCGACTTCGATGCGCCGCCCGCCGATCTGATGGTGTCGGCCTGCCAGATCGGCTTCGAAGGACTGATCGGCAAACGCAAGGACGCACCCTACGTGTCGCGCCGCAACGCGGACTGGATCAAGCTCAAGTGCCAGCTGCGCCAGGAGTTCGTGATCGGCGGCTTCACCGACCCGCAAGGCTCGCGCAGCGGCATTGGATCCTTGTTGCTCGGCGTGCACGACGACGACGGAGGTGGTGCATTGCGCTACGTGGGCAACGTGGGCTCGGGCTTCAGCGAACGCACGCTCAACACCCTGCATGCGAAGCTGCTCAAGCTCCAGGCCGAGCGCGCACCGTTTGCCGAGTCCGACCGCATCGAACGCCGGGCGCATTGGGTAAGGCCGCGTCTGCTGGCGGAAGTGTCGTTTGCCGGTTGGACGCGCGAAGGCCGTTTGCGCCACGCGGTCTTTCACGGCCTGCGCACCGACAAGCCCGCCACCGACATCGTTCAGGAAAGGCCCCTACCGGTGAACACCATGAAACTCTCCAACCCCGAGCGCGTGATCGATGCCGACAGCGGGCTCACCAAGCTGGACCTCGCGCGCTACTACGACAAGGTCGCGCCGCTGATGATGGCGCATCTCAAGGCGCGCCCGGTGGCACTGGTGCGCGCGCCCGATGGCGTGCAAGGGGAGAAATTCTTCCAGAAGCACCTGGACAAGACGGAGCTCGAAGGGGTGCGGCTGCTGGACCCGTCGCTCGACGAAGGCCACGCGCCGCTGATCGAAGTGGCCAGCGCGCAGGGCCTGCGTTCGGCCTCGCAGATGAACGTGGTGGAGTACCACACCTGGAACGCGCGCAAGGACCGAATCGAACGCCCGGACCGCATCACCTTCGACCTCGACCCGGGCGAGGGCGTGGCCTGGGAGCAGGTGCAGGAAGCGGCGCAACTGGTGCGTGCGCTGCTCGACGAACTGGCATTGCCCAGCTTCCTCAAGACCAGCGGCGGCAAGGGCCTGCATGTGGTGGTGCCCATCAAGCGCCTGCACGGCTGGGACGAGGTGAAGGGTTTTTCGCAGCGGGTGGTGCAGCACCTGGCGGCGCACATACCCGCGCGTTTCGTGGCCAAGAGCGGGCCGCGCAACCGCGTGGGCAAGATCTTCGTGGACTACCTGCGCAATGGGAGGGGCGCGACCACGGTGGCCGCGTGGTCGGCGCGCGCGCGTCCGGGCATGGGCATTTCGGTGCCGGTGGCGTGGTCGGAGCTGGGCAAACTCACTGGCGGCGCGCATTGGACGGTGCGCAGCGTGGACGAGCGCTTGCGCAAGGGCAATGCGCCATGGGAGGGATACGACAAGGCGGCGGTGTCGCTGGGCAAGGCCATGCGCTTGTTGGCTTGAACCGCACACCAATGGGCCTCAAACCCAGCCGAGCGCCCCCAGCAGCCCGCCCGCCCCGATCAGCCACAGCAGGTGAATACGGGTGCGCCACACCAGCAAGGTGGCGCCCGCCGTCAAGGCCCACAAAGGCCAGTCGCGCGCCGGGTGGTCGTGCGAACCGGTGAGCACCCAGCCGGTGGCGATCAGCAGCGCGATCACGATCGGCGCCATGCCGGTCTTGAAGGCGCGCACGGCGCGCAGTTCTCGGTTCTTGTGCGCCCAGCGCGTGGCGCTGTAGGTGAGCACGGAGGAGGGCAGCATGATGCCGAGCATCGTGACCAGCACGCCGAAAAGTGCGAGCGCCCAGGAGACCCAGCCACCCGCGGGGCCACCACCGGCGTTGAGGCCGAGGTTCCAGCCCAGCAGGGCGACGAACAGCACGTTGGGGCCGGGCGCGGCTTGCGAGAGCGCGATGGAGGCGTTGAATTGCGCGTTGCTGAGCCAGCCGTTTTCGTGCACCAGGTAGCGGTGCATGTCGGGAGCGGTGGTGATGGCGCCGCCCACGCCCAGGAGCGAGAGCGAGGCGAAGTGGGTGAAGAGGTCGAGCCAGTGAGCGGCGGTGGGCTGCATCATGGCCGTGGCTCCTGGGCCTTCTGGCGATCGGCGTCGGAGTCGGACAGCACGCGGTAAGCCCACAGGCAGGCGCCGCCGCCCACGCCGAGCAGCACCCACAACAGCGGCCAGCGCAGCAACCCGATCGCCACGAAGGTGAGCGCGGCCAGTGCGATGCACGCGCCCTTGCCCATGGCGTTCCGGTCGAGCGCGCCGATGAGCTTGATGCCGGTGGCGGTGATGAGGCCCGCGGCCACCGCGCCCATGCCGCGCAGCGCGTTCTGCGCCGTGGGGTTGTCGGCCACGCTGCCATAGAGCACGGCGAGCAGCAGCACGACCACCAGCGGTGCGGTCAGCATGCCCGCCAGCGCCGCGAGCGCGCCTGGCAGGCCGAAGTAGCGGCCACCGATCATCATCGAGAGGTTGACCACGTTGGGGCCGGGCATGATCTGCGCGACGGCCCAGTCTTCGATGAACTGGTCGCGCGAGAGCCAGCGCTTCTTTTCCACCAATTCGCGCTGCACCACCGCCAGCACGCCGCCAAAGCCTTGGAGCGCCAGCCAGGTGAAGGAGATGAACAGGTCGGTCTTGGATTGGGGATGGTTCAGGGGCGGTGGCGTGGCCGCGTCGGCAACAAGGGGGTGGGGGGCAGGCATCCGGCGATTATCTGGCGGGAAGACCAGGCCGCGCATCAAGCGTTGTGATGGCCCACCAGCGGCAAACAGATGTCTGTGAGCAAGTCGCTCGGCGTGGTGTCGCGCGGGTTGTTGAGGTATTCCTCGAACACGGGCGCGTCGCGCAGCGCGTGGCCGCTGTGGACCAGCCAGTGGCCGTAGAGCCACTGGTAGGCCGCGCGCATGGTGGCGTAGGGGCCGCGGTGGCGCAGCACGGCGCACAGGCCACCGCCGACCTCGAAGGCCATCAGCGGTGGCGCCACTTCGGTGTGTGCCGCCACGCTGAGGCCGGCGCGGGAGCACAGCTGTTTCTCCGGCACGGCGAAGGGGTCGTCCAGGTACTCGGCGATCCAGCGCGCATCGGGCTGCACCTGAGCGCGCGCGGCGAGTTGCACGAAGCAGCGTTCGAAAGCTTTGCCGATGGCCATGTACGAACCTTTGTGGTCCAGCCCCGCCAGCCGCACGCGGGGCACTTCGCGCAGTTCGACCGGGTAGCCCTGGGGCGTGGTGTGCGCGGCGCAGGCGTCCAGGAAAGCCGCGTGCCCCCCTTGTTGCCGGTACTGCAGCGGGCCCATGCCGTAGGCGGCGCGAAAGGAGCGCGCGAAGGACTGCGCATTGGGATAGCCACAGCGCCGCGCCACCTGTTCCACCGGCAGCGCGGTGTTGGCCAGGTAGCCCGAGGCGCGGTGCAGCCGCAGCCGCCGAACGGTGGCCGCGATGGTCTCGCCATGCAGCGCGTGGTACACGCGGTGCCAGTGGTAGGGCGAGAGGTGCGCGACCTCGGCCAGTCGGTGCAGGTCCAGCGGCTCGTCCAGGTGGTCGTGCAAATAGCCGACGACGCGGCCCATGCGTTGCTGGTAGTCGGTCCAGCCGTGGGGCGGGTTCATGCGCTCGCGCCGTGGCGCAGGCCAATGCAGATGTCGATCTGGCCATCGGCGCGGTAGCGCTCGACTTCGGCGATGAAGGTCTTGGGCAGGTCGTGGCGCTCCCACACGGTCTGCCACACGGGACCCACCTGATCGAAGCGGCCCTGGGGCACGGGGAACACCGCACGCGCGCAGGCGGGCAGCACGGCGTGGGTCATTCCCGGCGGCACGGGCTCGGCGCTGGAGACGGGTGCGCCGATGATGAGCGAGTAGATGCCGTCGTTGTTCAGGCCCGCGTTCTCGAAGTGGGTGTAGACCGCGTAGACCTCGTCGGAGAGTTTGCCCGCGATACGCGCGAGCACGCCTTCTTCATGGAACCGCTGCCAGTGCGGCGGGATGGTCTGCATGGCTTCGGCGTTGGAGGTGCGCAGCTCGATGCCGATGATGCGCAGGGCGTTTTCTGCTGGGACGATGTGCATGGCGGTTCCCTTGGTGGATGAAGAACCTGCAATCTAACGGCCCCGGCCTGACGTTTCTTGCGGAGTTGCCCGGCGGCGCCTACAGCTGGAGTTCCCAGGTCTGGCCTTCGAGGTCTTTGCCGTAGCCGTGGTAGGGCTCGCTGTGCACCTTCACGAAACCCCGCTTGCTGTAGATGGCGCGCGAGGCCTCCAGCCCGCTGGTGGTCCAGAGCGCCACCTTGCGGTAGCCCTTGGCCCGCACGAAGTCCAGGCAGGCGTCCGTGAGCCGGGCGCCCAGGCCCAGGCCACGCGCGGCGGGGGTGAGGATGAGCAGGCGCAGCTGGGCTTCGGTCTCGCTCTTGCGCACCACGAACACCGAGCCCACGCGCTCGCCATCGAGTTCGGCGATCCAGCCCCGTTCCCAGGCGGGGTCGTGCTGGCGGATCATGCCCGCCACGATCTCGGCGACGAAGCCTTCGAACTCGCTGTTCCAGCCGTGTTCGCGGGCGTAGAGCTCGCCGTGCTGCTGCACGACCCAACCCATGTCACCGGGCCGGACATCGCGCAGCACGGCGGTGCGCGCGTGCGCCGGAGCGTCGGCGCCGAGCAGGGCCTGGGCTTGCGAGAGAGCGCCCATGAGGGCGCTGCGATGTTCGCTGCTCAAGGGGGCCAGCAGGCGCGCGGCTTCGTCGCGCGAGCGTTGCTGCAGCGGCTCGAAGGCCGCACGGCCTTCGGGGGTGAGGGTCAGCACATGCTGGCGCGCATCGGTGGGCGACGGGGCGCGCGTGATCCATTTCGAGGTGGTGAAACGGCGCACGATGCGGCTAAGGTAACCCGCGTCGAGCACCAGGCGGCGCCCGAGTTCGCTGGCGGCGCAGGGCCCGTGGTGCGCAAGCTCGTAGAGCACCCGCGCCTCGGTGAGCGAGAAGGGACTGCCCAGGTACGGGTCGAGCAGGCCGCTGCGCTGGGTGTAGAAGCGGTTGAAGGCGCGCAGGGCACGCACCTGGGCGGGGTCGACGGGGGGCAGTGGGGCATTCATGCGCCCGATTCTGCTGCATTTACTTGACTCAATCAGGTAAAAATTTGCCAAAGACAACCAATGTCGGTGGCTCCAACACGCCCAAGTCGGCCCGAGACACCGTCTTCTCTCCGGCGCGCGTGCCCGACCCCAGAGGCATCGAGGGACGGTTGTGCCGGCCCAAGCTGCCGTCCCCCTCGAAGCGCCGAAGGCGCGCTACGGAGGGGGGAAGCCGCGCAGCGGCGCAGGGGGGTGCCCCAGCAGCGCCTGTACCCGTTCGCGCGTCAGGGGTTTGGTGATGAAGCCCTGGATCAACGGAACGTCGCTGGCGCGCCGCAGATCTTGCGGGGCGTCGGACGAGGTCAGTATCTGGACCTGCACCGTGGCCTTGTGCTTCAGCAGCGCTGTGGCCAGTCGTGCGAACTCGAAGCCGTTCATATGCGGCATGTTGATGTCGAGCAGCAGGCAACTGGGCCGTGAGAGTGGGTCGTCGAGCAGGAATTTCAGTGCCGCCTCGCCACTCTCGAACACCCGCACTTCGCCGGTGAAGCCGGCGCGCCGGATCACGATCTCGTGGTAGACGTTGTCGGCCTCGTTGTCGTCGACGAGGAGGAAGCGCTCGGGCACAGGCATGGCGCGATCAGGAGGGCGTGCCGTGCGGCAGCGGCAGGTGCAGCGTGAACCTGCTGCCCACGCCCGGCGTCGATGTCATGGAGACATGCCCGCCGTGCAGTGCCGCGATGCGCCGGCAGGTGGACAGCCCCAGGCCGGTGCCGGGATGCGTCTTGCGCGGGTGCAGGCGCTTGAACATGTCGAACACGCAGGCCTGGTGTTCGTCCGCGATGCCCAGGCCGTTGTCTTCCACGTGGATCAGATCGAAACCATTTTCACGCGTGGCGCGCACCCGAACCACCGGCGCCACGCCGGGACGCGCGAACGCCAGTCCATTCGACACCAGGTGTTTCAAGACCAGGTGCAGCAGCGGCGCATCGGCCTGCACGGTGGGCAGCGCTTCCCATTCCAGGCTGCCCTGCGATTGTTCGAGCGTGGCGCCCAGGTCGTCGCGAAGTTGGCGCGCGAGCTCGGCCATGTCCACCGGCGCGCGGGCGAGGCGGTGGCGGTCCAGCCGCACATACCGCAGCAGGTCGTCGAGCGAGCGTGCCAGGCGTTGTCCGCCCGCGCGCACGAAGCCCAGGTAGCGTTGCGCCTCGGTGGGCAGGGCATGCGCATGATCGTCCTGCAGCAGGGACGCGAAGTTGTTGATGGCGTTGACGGGTTCGCGCAGATCGTGCGACAGGATGTGGATGAAGCGCTCCTGCTCCAGCGTTTTCTTCTCCAGCCGGGCAATGGTTTCGCCGAGCTGGATTTCCTTGTTCTTGAGCTCCTGGATGTCCCGGCCGCGCATGACGACGCCCGTGACCAGGCCGTTCGGATCGCGCACGGGCAGCAAGGTGATTTCCATGTGCCGCCTGCCCGCGGCCTTGAACTGGGAGATGCGCTGGTAGATGACGGTTTCACCGGCGAGCACACGCTCCATCCGCGCGCCGACCAGGCTGTAGGTGACCTCGCCCAGGCGTTCCTTCATCGTCGCGCCGATGACTTCGTCGCGCGTGGCGCCCACGTAATTCAGAAAGGTCTGGTTGACGTGGCGGTACACGCCATCGGCGTCGATGTAGGCATGCAGGTCCAGCCCGGAGGCGGCCATGGCAATGAGTTCTTCGTGCTCCTCGTGTGCAGCGCGCGCGTTGCGCACGGCTTCGAGCCGTTGCATCCGCTGGTGCTCGACCAGCGTGGCCACCAGGCTTGCGAGGCGGCCCAGGGCGCAGATCTGCACCGAGTGCAGCGTGCGCGGCATCTGGTCGCCGACACAGACCGTGCCCAGGGCAAAACCGTCGTGGGTGATGATGGGCGCGCCGGCGTAGAAGCGAACACTGGTCGGCCCCGTGACCAAGGGGTTGTCCAGGAAGCGGGGATCCAGCCGCAGGTCTTCCACCACCATGACCTTGTCGGGCTCCAGGATGGCGTGCGAGCAGAAGGCCAGTTCGCGCGGGATGTCGGTCACCTCCGTGCCCACGCGGGACTTGAACCATTGGCGATCGCGGTCGATGAACGAGATCAACGCCACCGGCATGCCGCAGATCACCTGGGCCAGCGCGGTGAGGTCGTCGAACGCCTTCTGGGGCAGGGTGTCGAGAATGCAGAGGCCGCGCAGCCGGTCTAAGCGTTGTTCCTCGTTGTGAGGGATGGGGGCGGTCTGCATGAGCTCGGGAACAGCAACGGGAACGGGAACGGGAACGAAATCAGTACCCGCCATGATTGCATACCGGTTGAGGTAAGTGAACCCGGGGGATTCACTTACTCGGCGCGCTGCGTTTCAGTTTTCTACCCGACCGAAGCGCGACCCGCAGCGCATGAAGCAACGCAGTCCAGGGACACCGAGGGTCCGGCTTGGCCGGCCCCAGGTGTCGCCCCCCTTCCAGGGGGGAGCGCCGAAGGCGCGCAGGGGGTGTGTCATTTCGCCGGATTCACCATCACCAGCTTGCCCTTGACCGAGCGAGATCCCATGATCGCGTAGGCCTTGCGCAGCTCGCTCATGGGCAGCGTCTGGTCGATCACCGGCTTGACCTGGCCCTTGGCATACATCGCCGCCAGCGCCTGCATCATCTCGGCATTGGCCTTGGGTTCGCGGCGCGCGAAGTCGCCCCAGAACACGCCCACGATACTCGCGCCCTTGAGCAGGGCGAGGTTCAGCGGCAGCGCGGGAATGGGCCCGCTGGCGAAGCCGACCACCAGGTAGCGTCCGCGCCAGGCGATGGAGCGGAACGCGGGCTCGGCGAAGTCGCCGCCCACGGGGTCGTAGACCACGTCCGGGCCCTTGCCGTCGGTGAGTTGCTTGATCGCCTCGCGCAGGCCTTCCTTTGGCGTGTGCACGTTGTAGTTGATCGTGGCGTCCGCGCCGAGTTGTTTGCACAGTTCGCACTTTTCGTCGCTCGAGGCGGCGGCGATCACGCGCGCGCCGGCGGCCTTGGCGATCTGAATCGCCGAGGTGCCCACGCCCCCGGCTGCGCCGAGGATGAGCACCGTCTCGCCGGCCTTGAGCGCGGCGCGGTCCATGAGCGCGTGCCACGAGGTGGCGTAGATCATGATGAAGGCGGCCGCATCGACCGCCGGGAAGCCCGCAGGCAGCGGCATGCACAGCGCGGCTGGCGCGATGGTGTGGGTGCCGAAGCCGCCCGTGCCGCTCAGGCACGCCACCGACTGGCCCACTTGCAAATGCTTCACGCCTTCGCCCACGGCGCGCACCACCCCCGCATATTCCGAACCGGGCACGAAGGGCAGCGGGGGCTTCATCTGGTACTTGTTCTGCACGATGAGCAGATCGGGAAAGTTCAGGCTCGCGGCCTCGATCTCGATCAGCACCTCGCCCGCCTTGGGCTCGGGTGTGGGCAGTTCTTTCCAGGTCAGCGCCTCGACGCCCACAGGGTTCTCGCACAGCCAGGCATGCATGGTGAAGTCCTCGTTTGGTTGGTCTTGAAAGCGTCCGATGATAGGCAGCGGCGCACCCTGCCCGCAACAGGCACGCCCCGTGCTTGTCACGGGCGTGACCCCACGTTCAACCTAGAATCGCCGCAATGAAAATTCTCATCTCCAACGACGACGGTTACCAGGCGCCCGGCATCGTGGCCTTGTACGAAGCCCTCAAGGGCCTGGCCGAGGTGGAGGTGGTAGCGCCCGAGCACAACAACAGCGCCAAGTCCAACGCGCTGTCGCTGCATTCGCCGCTGTACGTGCACAGCGCGCACAACGGCTTTCGCTACGTCAACGGCACGCCCGCTGACTGCGTGCACATCGCGCTTACCGGCCTGCTGGGCTACCGGCCCGACCTGGTGGTCTCGGGCATCAACAACGGCGCCAACATGGGCGACGACACAATCTATTCCGGCACCGTGGGCGCGGCCATGGAGGGTTATCTGTTCGGCATTCCGGCGATCGCGTTCTCGCAAACCGAAAAGGGCTGGGCGCACCTGGAAGCCGCGGGTGCGATGGCCACCAGGCTGGTGAAGCAACTGTTGCCTTCGCTCGAGAACGGACCGCCGGTGGAGCCCTGGCTGCTCAATGTAAACATCCCGAACCAGCCGCTGGAGGCGATGCGCGGCTTCAAGGTCGCGCGCCTGGGGCGGCGGCATGCGGCCGAGCAGGTGATCTCGCAGACCAACCCGCGCGGCGACACCATGTACTGGATCGGCAGCGCCGGCAAGGCCAAGGACGATGCCGAGGGCACCGATTTCCACGCGTCGTTGCAGGGTTACGCCACCCTCACACCGCTCAAGGTCGATCTCACCGACCACGACCGGCTGGCGTACTGGGCGCCCACCGCGGCGCAGCTGTCCAACGAAGGCAAGGCACCGTGAAACCCAGACCTGGTTTTCCCGCGCGCCTGCCATCGTCCGCACCCGCGGCCACGCCGCGCCACAAACCCTCGGTGGCCGCACAAGCGGCACCGCGCGAAAACAAGGCCCCCGTGCTCAGGCCCAAAGCCGCCGTGCACGTGCCCGACCGGCCGGTGACGCCCGTGGGCCTGGGCATGGAGTCGCAGGCGGTGCGCGCGTCGATGGTGCGCAAGATCCAGGCGCAAGGCGTCACGCATGTGGGTGTGCTCGCCGCGCTGCAGGCGGTGGAGCGGCACCGCTTCGTCGACACGGCGCTGGTCAACCAGGCGTATGAAGACACGAGCCTGCCCATCGGCCTGGGGCAGACGATCTCCAAGCCCGGCGTGGTCGCGCGCATGCTCGAACTGTTGAGCCAGGGCCGCAGTGAGAAGCTGGGCCGCGTGCTGGAGATCGGCACCGGCTGCGGTTACCAGGCCGCGTTAATGAGCCACCTGGCGCGCGAGGTGTACAGCATCGAGCGGCTCAAGGGGCTGCACGAGAAAGCGCGCGAGAACTTGCGCTGGTTCCGCCTGTCCAACGTCCACCTGTTGTTCGGGGACGGCATGCTCGGCTACGCCAAAGGGGCGCCGTATGCCGGCATCATTGCGGCGGCGGGGGGCGAGCAGATCCCGGCGGCGTGGATCGACCAGTTGGCCGTGGGCGGGCGCCTGGTGGCACCGGCGGTGACCGCCGCGGGGCGGCAGAACCTGGTGGTGGTCGACAAAACGGTCACCGGCATCGTTCGTACCGAGCTGGAGGCCGTTCTCTTTGTGCCCCTAAAATCGGGTGTCGCATGACGTTGTGCTTGTTGCATGCCGCACAACGTGAATCTTTCAGGGTCCTGGCTGCGGCTGCGGCCAGGACCCTTGCCATTTGTGGGAGTTTTCATGAGCAAACCTGTTTTCCAAAGTGACCGTCGGGCATCGGCGCGGCCTGTGTGGCAAGGCGTTGTGGCCATGGCCGTCATGCTGATCGCAGCCGGCTGCTCCACGACCCGGGTGTCCGGTCCGGCCCCCGTGGAAGACCGGGGAGGCGCGGCGCGCCCGCCCGCTGTCGTCGCCATGCCCGGCGCCGAAAACGCCGGCAAGCCCGGTTACTACACCGTCAAGCCCGGCGATACGCTGTTCCGCATCGCGCTGGACAGTGGCCAGAACTGGCGCGACGTGCAGGCCTGGAACAACCTGAGCAACCCGAATGCGTTGGAAGTGGGGCAGGTGTTGCGCGTGCAGCCTCCCGTCTCGGCCACCAGCAGCGCACCCGCGACTCCCAATGGTCCCACCACCAGCCCGGTCGCGAGCTCCGGCGTCGTGTCCCGCCCCCTGGAGTCCACGCCACCGTCGGCTGCAGCGCCGCCCGCCACGCCGCCTGCTGCGCCGGCGCCGTCCGCGGGTGCCGATGAAATCACCTTCATCTGGCCCGCGCAAGGCACGGTGATCACGCCATTCGACGACGCCAACAACAAGGGCGTGTCGATCGCCGGCAAGATCGGTGACCCGGTGGTGGCCGCGGCCGACGGCCGTGTGGTCTATGCTGGTGCCGGCCTGCGGGGCTACGGCAACCTGATCATCCTCAAGCACAACAACACCTACCTCACGGCTTACGCCCACAACCAGGCGCTGCTGGTGCGCGAAGACCAGTCCGTGCGCCAGGGGCAGAAGATTGCCGAAATGGGCAGCAGCGACACCGACCGCGTGAAGCTGCACTTCGAGGTGCGCCGCATGGGCAAGCCGGTCGACCCGATCGCGCATCTGCCGAAGAGGTGAACACCCCCCTGCGCCGCTGCGCGGCTTCCCCCCTCCGTGGCGCACCTTCGGTGCTTCGAGGGGGCACGGCAGCTCGGGCCGGCGGAGCCGGACCCTTGCTACCCCTGGACGAAGACATCGCGCGCCGGGTGTCGCCCTCTGAGGCGCTGGGTGTAGTCGGAACCTGATCCACCATGAGCTGGCCGGTTCTCGTTTTCGACATCGAGTCCATTCCAGACGTGGAGGGCCTGCGTCTGCTGCGTGGTGCACCCGCCGATCACAGTGACGAGCAGGTCTACGCGGCCTGGCTGGCGGAACGCGCCGACAAAGGCCAGAGCGACTTCATGCCCTTGCACCTGCAGCGCGTGCTCGTCATCAGCTGCGTCTTCCGCAATGCAGAGGGTCTGCGCGTCCATTCCTTCGTCGACCGCGATGGCCGCAGCGAAGGCAAGGTGGTGCAGACCTTTTTCCACACGGTCGAGAAACACACGCCGCAACTGGTGAGCTGGAACGGTGGCGGCTTCGATCTGCCCGTGCTGCACTACCGCGGCTTGCGCCATGGCGTGGAGGCCAGCAAGTACTGGGACATGGGCGAGGACGACCGCGAGTTCAAGTGGAACAACTACATCGGTCGCTACCACATGCGCCACCTGGACCTGATGGATCTGCTGGCCATGTACTCGCCCAAGAACAACGCACCGCTGGACGCCATGGCCAAGCTCTGCGGCTTTCCCGGCAAGCTCGGCATGGACGGCTCGCAGGTCTATGCGCAATACCTGGCCGGGCAGACCGAGGACATCCGCCGCTACTGCGAGACCGACGTGATGAACACCTACCTGGTGTACTGCCGCTTCCAGAAGATGCGCGGTGGCTTCACCGAGGCCGAGTACGAGCAGGAGATCGCGATGGTGAAGGAGACGCTGGACAACCTGGCGCCTGCCGAGCCGCATTGGGACGAATATCTCAAGGCCTGGTCCTGAATCGGTGTGGCCCCCACGCTGCGCCGCTGCGCGGGTCGCTGCCCCCCGAGGGGGCTGATCCGGCTTGGGGCGGCCCTGCGCCGGATCGTTGCCCCAACGCCTGAGACAATCGGGGCATGACAGCGTCCACAGCCCACGAAAACAGCCTTCTCACCACCGCCAGCGCCCCCGCACCGGGCACTGCATCTACCGCCTTGCCCGAAGGCTGGCTGGCGATCGAATCCCTTGACATCGATGCCCAGGGCATCGCCCACCGACCCGATGGCAAGGTCGTCTTTGTCGAAGGCGCCTTGCCGTTCGAGCACGTCAGCGTGAACGTGCACCGCAAGAAAAACAACTGGGAAGCCGGCACGGTGACGGCCGTGCACCGCGAATCGTCGCAGCGCGTGCGCCCCGGTTGCCCCCACTTCGGCCTGCATGCCGGCGCCTGCGGCGGTTGCAAGATGCAGCACCTGCACGAGGCCGCGCAAGTGGCCATCAAGCAGCGCGTGCTCGAAGACAACCTCTGGCATCTGGGCAAGGTCAAGGCCGAGACCATGATGCGTCCCATCGAGGGGCCGGCTTGGGGCTACCGCTACCGCGCGCGCCTGTCGGTGCGCTACGTGCACAAGAAGGGCGAAGTGCTGATCGGCTTTCACGAACGCAAGAGCCGTTATGTGGCCGACATGCAGGTCTGCCGCGTGCTGCCGCCGCACGTGAGCGCCATGCTCATGCCGCTGCGCCAGATGATCTTCGAGATGGACGCGCGCGAAACCTGCCCGCAGATCGAACTGGCCTGCGGCGACGACGTGACCGCGCTGGTGCTGCGCCACCTGGAGCCGCTGAGCGCCGACGACATGGCGCGCCTGCGCGCCTTCGCCGCGCAGCACGGCGTGCAATGGTGGTTGCAGGCCAAGGGGCCGGACACGGTGAAGCTGCTGGACGAGGTGGGGCCGACGCTGTCGTATGCGCTGCCGGACTTCGGCATCACCATGCCGTTCAAGCCGACCGACTTCACCCAGGTCAACCCCTTCATCAACCGGGTGCTGGTCTCGCGCGCCTTGCGCCTGCTCGATGCGCAGGCGCACGAACGCGTGATCGACTGGTTCTGCGGCCTGGGCAACTTCACGCTGCCCATCGCCACCACGGCGGGCGAGGTGCTCGGCATCGAGGGCAGCGAAACCCTGGTGGCACGATCGCGCGAAAACCTCGCGGGCAATCAGATGGCCCGTGGCAAGCCGCTGGCGCCCACCACCTTCGCCGCGCGCAACCTGTTCGAGATGACGCCCGAGCAACTGGTGGCCGATGGCGTGGCGCAGAAGTGGCTGGTGGACCCGCCGCGCGAAGGCGCGTTCGCGCTGGCCAAGACCATGGCCGATCTGCACCAGAATCCTTCGCTGCGCGGCGGCTGGACGCCCCCGCAGCGCATCGTCTACGTGAGTTGCAACCCGGCCACGCTGGCGCGCGACGCGGGTCTGCTGGTGCACCAGGCGGGCTACCGCTGCGTGGCGGCGGGCGTGGTCAACATGTTTGCGCACACGGCGCACGTGGAGAGCATGGCGGTGTTCGAACTGGACCCGGCGCGCGTGCCGGGCGGCTCGGACACGTCCGCCCAAACCTGAGCGGCTCAGGACCTCTGCGCGTTGCCCGAGGCGGCCTTCTGGGCTTCGGGTGCGCTCGTCGCGCTCGATTCGGATTCGGTGGGCATGCCCACCACCGCGTTCTCTCGCATGTACTGGTCCATCTCGCGCCAGCCCGCGAACACCGCAGCCTTGCCCGCGCGGGGGTAAGCGCCGAAGCAGGCCTCGATGCTTTTCACCGCGTGCCGGCAGGCACTGCCAATGGCCTTGCCTTCGGCTTCCTTCTTGGCGTTGATCTGCGTGGCCGTTTCGATGCCCAGCGCCTCGCAGCCGCTCAGCAGGCTGGCGGCGGCAACGAGCGAAAGGGTGAGGGCGGTGCGTCGCATGGCGGTGGTGTGGATGGGGTCCCACTTGTTTCGACGCACGGGCCTGGAACTTGATGGTGGCGTGGAAAAAAGAAAAAGGACCCGAAGGTCCTTTCTCGAGGAGCGCGGTGGCGTGCCGTGCTTATTCGCGATCGCCGCCAAAGATGCCCAGCAGCATCAGCAGGCTCTGGAAGATGTTGAACAGGCTCAGGTACAGGCCCAGCGTGGCGGTGATGTAGTTGGTTTCGCCGCCATCGACGATGCGCTTGAGGTCGTACAGCAGGTACAGGCTGAACACCACGATCGCCAGGGTGGCGATCACGGCCATGCCCATCGGGCTGCCCACGAACACATTGATGATCGCGCCGATCATGATGGCCAGGGCACCCACGAAGAGCCACTTGCCCAGGCCGGAGAGGTCGCGCTTGATCACGCTGGAGAGGTTGGCCATGATGAAGAATACACCGGCCGTACCGCCAAAGGCCGTCATGATCAGGCTGGAGCCATTGCTGAACCCCAGCACCGAGGCCAGCAGGCGCGAGAGCATCAGCCCCATGAAGAAGGTGAACGCCAGCAGCACGGGCACGCCGGCGGCCGAGTTCTTGGTCTTCTCGATCGCGAACATGAAGGCGAATGCGCCGCCCAGGAAAACGATCAGGCCAATGCCGCCCGTGAGGCTGGCGGTGATGCCGGTCTGCACGCCGATCCAGGCGCCCAACACCGTGGGCAGCATGGACAGCGCCAGCAGCCAGTAGGTGTTGCGCATGACTTTGTTGCGCTGTGCATCGGAGGAAACGGCGGTGCCGAAGCGGCCGCTGGTTTGAACATGGTCGGTCATGGTGGTGATCTCCTTCATCATCTGACGACTGGTGCGCCGGTCGCTGCGCGTCGGGATGACGCGCAACCGGCGAAATTGCATTGTAGGACTCCGATTTGCCGGGCCGGCCGAGCGAACACACGCTTGTTTTGGTAAGGTTACTTGTGACCTGAGGGTCACCAATGCACGCGTTATCGTTCGCATAGCGCACCCGGACGTCATACGCCCGACCTGCAATGCTTCTCTGATTCCCCATTTAGGACCAAGTTCATGAAAACCAAGGCCGTTCTCGAAATCGCTGACGTCAAATCCATCGCGGCAGCGGCCGAAGCCGAAGCTCTGAAAAACAACTGGCCGGTCACGATCGCCATCGTGGACGATGGTGGCCATCTGCTGTGGCTGCAACGCCTGGACGGGGTGGCCGCGATTTCCGCCCACATTGCACCCTCCAAGGCGCGCACGGCTGCGCTGGGGCGCCGCGAAAGCAAGATCTACGAAGACGTGATCAACCAGGGCCGCATGTCTTTCCTGAGCGCGCCCGCGCTGGAGGGCATGCTCGAAGGTGGTGTGCCGATCCTCAAGGACGGCCAGTGCATCGGCGCGGTGGGCGTAAGCGGTGTGAAATCCAACGAAGACGCGCAGATCGCGCGCGCTGGCATCGCCGCCATCGGCCTTTGATGGGATGACAGGTCCCTGCGACCGGGGCCTGTTTCGAATCTGTTATTCTCGCGGTCGAAAAAATGCTTGGCTAACGGAGACATGCGCTCCTTGGCTGGGCCAAAAACGACACGGAAGAGTGGCTCTCCCGGTCGCCCCACGAAAAACTCAAAAAATGCCTGGCTACTGGGGACGAGCCCCCTGGCTGGCCAAAAACGACGCCGGGGAGGGTGATCCCCGGGTCGCCCCACGATTTCTCAACGCTTCAATGCGGCGGCTGTCCTTGCTCACTTGGTGAGGATCAGCTTGCCCTGGCGCGTCGTCTGCAAACGGTACAACGAGCCGTTGTGATCGATCGCCACGACCTTCTGGCCGCGCAACAGTTCGGCACTGGGCAGCACGGAGACGTGCTGGGTTTCCGAGGCTGCTGCGGCAGGCGATGCGGACAAGGGTGCAGACGCAGAAGCGGTGTTCGGGTTCAGGTTCATGGCGTTGCGGGCTCCGTGATGAATCCAATCTTTTTCACCCCGCTGCGTTGCGCCGCCGCCATGGCTTGCGCCACGCGCTCATAGCGCACTGCCTTGTCGCCGCGGATGTGCAATTCGGGCTGGGGTTCCTGCGCGGCCGCCGCGGTGAGTCGGCTGGCGAAGTCGGCGTCGTCCACGCGTTGGTCGTTCCAGAAATAGTGGCCGTCCGCATCCACGGAGAGGCGGATGTTCTCGGGCTTGTCCAGCACCTTCTCCATGCTGGCTTGCGGCAACTCGATGTTGACCGCGTGCTTGATGACCGGCACCGTGATGATGAAGATGATCAGCAAGACCAGCATCACGTCGATGAACGGGATCATGTTGATCTCGCTCATCATGGCGTCGCTGTCTTCTTGGGTTCCGATGGCCATGGCGCGATTCCTCTTCCTTCTTACGAAGCCTTCTTCATCGGCAGTACTTTGCTATCGGCAGCGCTGGTCACGCGGGCGCCGGTGACGAAGTAGGCGTGCAGGTCGTGTGCGAAGCGGTTGAGCTGGTGGCTGATGGTCTTGTTGCCACGCACCAGGGCGTTGAAGCCCAGCACGGCGGGAATGGCAACCAGCAGGCCCAGCGCGGTCATGATCAGCGCCTCACCGATCGGGCCGGCCACGCGGTCGATGCTGACCTGGCCCGCCGCACCGATGCTCAGCAGCGCGTGGTAGATGCCCCAGACCGTGCCGAACAGGCCCACGAACGGGGCGGTCGAGGCGACGGAAGCCAGGACCGACAAACCGCTTTGCGCGCGCGCCGTGTAGTCGTCCACGCTCTTGCGCAGCGAACGCTCGACCCAGTCGCTCACATCCAGGCTGTCGTGCAATTGGCGCTGTGCGGGTGCGCCGTTCAAGCCGTCCTTGTGCAGGATGTGGCGGGTGGCCTCGCGGCCTTCGATGGCGGCGGCGCGGAAGGGGTTGCCTTCCGGCGCACCCAGCTTGTCCAGCCCTTCGGCGAAATCGGCGCTGTGCCAGAAGCCTTCGACACCCTTGGCCTGCGCGCGTTGCGCACGCTGATCCAGCGCCTTCCAAAGGATGATGATCCAGGTGGCGAGGGACATGACGAGCAACACGAGGGCCACCGAGCGGGTGACCCAGTCACCTTGTGTCCAGACGTGGGCGATGCCCGATGTGGCGAACTGCGGATCCATGATGCTCTGACTCCAGGGGAAGAGGTTTATTCCAAGACGAAATTGACGGGGATGTTGAACCACATGGCTGCAGGCACCCCGGCGCGTTTGCCGGGCACGTAGCGCCAGCGTTGCACGGTTTGTAGCGCGGTCTGGTCCAGCCGGTCGTAACCGCTGGAGGTTTGGATCTCGGCGCGGCTGGCCGTGCCATTGACCTCGATGAACGCGCGGATCACGACCTTGCCCTGTTCGCCCATGCGCTTGGAGAGCGAGGGGTAGGGTGGGCGCGGGTTGTTGAGGTAGTCGGCGCTGCTGGAGGGCAGTTCGATGCGGGGCGGCGCGGGCGGGGCCGGCGGAGCAGGCGGAGCCGGAGGGGCTGGCGGCGCAGGAGGGGCCGGCGGAGCGGGTTCGGGCGGGGCCACCACCGGCGCGACGGGGGATGGCGCCTGTTGCTGCACCGGCAGCGGTGTGGGTTCGGGGCGGGGCAGGGGCTTGGGCTGAGGGCGCGGTTTCTGCACCACGGGCTTGGGCGGTGCGGGGGGCGGCGGTTCGGGCGTGACCAGCGGCTGGGCCGGCTCGATCAGCTCGGCCAGGACCTGCACAGGAATCACCATTTCCACGGCGCGGTGCAGCAGGCCGGTTTGCAAGGCCCAGACCACCAGCACATGCAGGCCGACCACGGCACCCACCACGAGAACGCGGCGGTTCACGCGGCGCGCTGGGGTGTGGAGCAGGGAAGGCATGGGAGGCGCGGCACTGGCGCTGGCGGTGGACATGGTGGGTAACGCGAGAAACTCTGCAATTCGGTGGCGTGGGGGCCGCTGAAGAGGCCTTGTTATGAACTATCTGTGCCGAAAAATCCACCCCGCAGCGGCCAACATGAGCATGAAGCTGGTACCGAGAACGGCGAGACCAGTGGTCATGGAGAACCTTTCGGGTGGGCGGCCTGGGCCGGCGTGTATCGGGAAACTGTGGTCATTCTAAACGAGAATGTTTCGCATTCGCATATTCCATCGAAAAAAAAGGAAAGTTTTTAAGGGGGCCAGTTGCAGGTCAGTGCCGACGGGGCTTGATCCAGCGTGCGGCAACCGGTGAGGGCCATGGCGATTTCCAGCTCGTCGCGCAGCAGGCGCAGCACGTGCGCCACGCCGCTGGCGCCGGCGTTGGCCAGGCCTTGCAGCACGGGGCGGCCCACCAGCACGGCGCTGGCGCCCAGGCCGATGGCCTTGAGCACGTCGGTGCCCCGGCGGATGCCGCCGTCTACCAGCACGGGCACCGCGCCTTGCACCGCCTGCGCGACGCGCGGCAGGGCGGCGCAGGTAGCGGTCGCGGTGTCCAGCGTGCGGCCTCCATGGTTGGAGACGATCAGGCCGGCTGCACCGCAGGCCAGCGCTTGCCGGGCGTCGTCGGGGTGCAGGACGCCCTTGAGCAGCACGGGCAGGCGGGTGACCGAGCGCAGCCAGGCCACGTCGTCCCAGGTGGGGGCGTGGTGCAGCAGGTCGTCGAACAAGGCGCTTTGCCCCGCTTCCAGGGTGCGTGCGGGCGCGTGGCGCAGGCCGTCGAGATTGACCGCGCGCAGGCCCTCGGGCAGGCGAAAGCGGGCGCTGCGCTCGCGGTCGCGCGCGCCTTGCACGGGCGCGTCCACGGTGAGCACCAGGGCTTCGTAGCCCGCGCCCTCCGCACGGCGCACGAGCTCCTCGGTGAAGCCACGGTCGGGTTGCAGGTACAGCTGGAACCAGAGCGGTCCGCGTCCGGCCTCGGGCAGGAAGGCCGCGGCGACGTCTTCCAGGCGCGCCGACGCCTGCGTGCTGAACACCAGGCCCGCGCCAAGGGCGGCGGTGGCCAGTGCCGTGGCGTGCTCGCCGTCGGCATGGGCCAGGCATTGGTAGGCCATGGGGGCGACGAGGATGGGGTGGGCCAGCGTGCGCCCGAGCAGGTCCACCCGCGTGTGCCCGCCCGCCAACGGGCGCAGCACGCGGGGCAGCAGCTCCAGTGCGCGCCAGGCCTCCTGGTTGCGGTCCAAAGTGAGTTCATCGCCTGCGGCGCCGAACAGGTAGGCCCAGGTGGCTTCGTCCAGCACGCCGCGCGCGTGCCGCTCGTGGTCGGCCAGGGTGACAAGCGTGTCGGGCAGGTGGCGGCGCGGCGCGGCGGGAGCGGGGTGTGCGGTCATGGGCCTGGGCATGCTGCAGCAAAAACAGGAGCGCCAGCGGGCTGCTGTGGGGTGCTTTGCCGACTATAATTGGGAACCATTCTCATTCATATCCATTATCGTCCACCCTCGGCCGGGCACCGGCTTGGCGTGGATGTTTGTCGAACGCTGGTCATGCACTTCCGAATCCGTCCGTTTTTCCTGGCCGTGAGCTTGTTCGCGGCGGCCTTGCTGCCCGGGCTGGCGTCGGCCCACAGCCTGCTGCTCACGTGCCGGCCGGCGGCCGAAGGCATGGTGCGCTGTGTGGGCGAGTTCTCGGACGGCAGTGACGCGGCGGGCATGTCGGTGCAGGTGCAGGCCTACGACGAACGCGTGCTGCTCAAGAGCACCTTGGGCAGCGATTCGTCCTGGACGTTCAAGCGCCCCGCGGGCGAGTTCTTCGTGCGTCTGGAGGACGGCGGCGAGCACTCCGCCGAGGTCGACCATGCCGACGTGAAACCATGAACGTGCAAGTCGTGAAACCGGCGGGCGCCGGCCACGAAACCTTGTGGGTGTTGCTGGCGGCGGCCTGCACCGTGCTGGTCGCGGCGATCCTGATCGGCGCGCGCGCGCAGCCCGCAGCAGACGCCTCGCTGGCGGCGAACCAGATCGACGCGCGCACACAGCTCAACGCGGTGGAGCAGGGCGTGCACGCCGATCTGCTGGTGGCGGCCGAGGAGATCGCCGCGCTGATGGAAGGCGAGCAGGCGCTGCCGCGCATCGAGCAACTGCGTGAGATGGAGCTGCCGCCGTTCGCCGTGGGCGCTGGTGCGGGCACGCGCGGCGGGCACGAATGGCGCGCCATCGCGCAGGGCCAGAACAGGGCGTATGCGGGGCGCAGCGCAGCGCCCGATGTGGCGGCTTCCATGCTGCTGCGCCTGCCTGCCGCGGACCCCGAGGGCGCGCATGACGCGCATGGCCATGGCGGCGAGCCCCAGGTCTGGGTGCAGCGCCAGGGCCAGGACGCACACCCGTGGCCCGAGCCGCTCGATGACGCTGCGCTCACGCGCCAGGGCTGGCGCCAGGTCGTGGTGCGTTACGACGCGGGCGTCACGCGCAAGGACGTCGCGCACTGATCGGCGCAGCGTCCGTTTTCGTTTCTCTTCTTCTCTCGGAATTCCTTTCATGCAAGACCGCCACAAGCCTTCCGCGCGCCGCCGCACCCTGCTGTCCGCCCTGGCCTGGTCGCCCCTGGCGCTGTGCGCGGCCAGCGCGCCCGCCTGGGCGCAGGCGCGCAAGCTGCGCGTGGGTGTGACCTTGCACCCGTACTACAGCTACGTGGCCAACGTGGTGGGCGAGCTGGCCGAGGTGGTGCCGGTGATTCCCGCCGGGTTCAACCCCCACGCCTACGAACCGCGCACCGAAGACATCAAACGCATCGGCTCGCTCGATGTGATCGTGCTCAACGGCGTCGGGCACGACGACTTCGCCGGCCGTATGGTCAAGGCCAGCGAGAAGCCCGACCTGAAGGTGATCGAGGCCAATGCACAAGTGCCGCTGCTGGCGGCGGTGGGCACGGGCCGCGGCACCTCGGGCAAGGTAGTGAATCCGCACACTTTCCTGTCGGTGACGGCGTCGATCTCGCAGGTCAACACCATTGCGCGCGAACTGGGCAAGCTCGACCCGTCGAACGCCCCGGCCTATACGAACAACGCGCGCGCCTACGCGCAGAAGTTGCGCAAGCTGCGCGCCGACGCGCTGGGCCAGCTGGCCAAGGCGCCCGGCGCAGACTTTCGCATCGCCACCATCCACGGCGCCTACGACTACCTGCTGCGCGAGTTCGGGCTCGAAGTGGCCGCGGTGGTGGAGCCGGCGCACGGCATCGAACCCAGCCCGTCGCAGCTCAAGGGCACGATCGACCAGATCCGCTCGCTCGACGTGAAGGTGATCTTCTCGGAGATGGACTTTCCTTCCGCCTACGTCGACACCATCCGCCGCGAAACCGGCGTGCGCCTCTACGCGCTGACCCACATCTCGCACGGTGCGTACACCGCCGACAAGTTCGAGAAAGAGATTGCCCGCAACCTGGCGACCGTGGTGCGCGCGATCCAGGAGTCCGCATGACCGTTGCTCAGGCGGGAGGCCCGGAGATCGTGTTCGACCGGGTGGATCTCTCGCTCGGCCACACCGAGATCCTGCGGCAGGTGAGCCTGCGCGTGGCGGCAGGCAGCGTGCACGCGCTGGTCGGCCCCAACGGCGGCGGGAAGAGTTCCTTGTTCAAGGCCCTGCTGGGCCAGATGCCCCACCGAGGGCAGATCCGCATGACCTGGCCCGGCGATCGGCCCGGCACCGTGGGCTACGTGCCGCAGGCGCTGGCCTTCGACGCCGGCCTGCCGATGACGGTGCTGGATTTCATGGGCGCGATGTGCCAGCGCCGACCGGTGTTCCTGGGCTTGTCGCCCCGCTGGAGGCCACGGGTGGAGCAGGCCTTGCAGCAGGTGGGCATGTGGGAGAAAGCCGCTCGCCGCATGGGTGCGCTCTCGGGCGGCGAACGCCAGCGCGTGCTGCTGGCGCAGGCGCTGATTCCCTCGCCCGATCTGATCCTGCTCGACGAGCCCATGTCCGCGCTGGACGAGGCCGGTGTCGACACCTTCGAGCGCCTGCTCGCGCATTGGCGCGCGACCCGCGTCACCGTGCTGTGGATCGAGCACGATCTCGATGCCGTCACGCGCATGGCCGACCACGTGAGCGGCCTGAGCCGCCAGGTGCTGTTCGATGGTCACGCCGCCACCACATTGACCCCGGAACGCGTGCTGGCGCTGTTCTCCAGCCGCGCGCGGCGCGACGAGAAAGAGGTGGCGTGATGGGCGCTCTGGAATCCCTGCGCCAGTCGATCCAGCACATGGCCGAACAGGGCAGCTTGCCGGCCTCGCTGGCCTACGGCTTTGTGGTCAACGCGGTGCTGGCCGGCCTGTGCATCGGCCCGGTGCTCGGTGGCCTGGGCACGCTGGTGGTGGTCAAGCGCCTGGCCTTCTTCTCGGAGGCGGTGGGCCATGCGGCGCTCACCGGTGTGGCCATCGGCATTCTGCTGGGCGAACCCTACACCGGGCCCTACGGTAGCCTGTTCGCGTACTGCCTGCTGTTCGGCATGATGCTGAACTACCTGCGCAACCGCACCGGCCTCTCGCCCGACACCTTGATCGGCGTCTTCCTCGCCGTCTCGCTGGCGATGGGGGCGAGCCTGCTGCTCATGCTCTCGGGGCGCGTGAACATCCACATTCTGGAGAACGTGCTGTTCGGCTCGGTGCTCACGGTGGATGCCAACGACCTGCTGGTGCTCGCGGTGGTCGGTGCGCTCGTGCTGGCCCTCACCGTGCCGCTCTACAACCGCTTCATGCTGGCCAGCTTCAACCCGCAGCTGGCCAGCGTGCGCGGGGTGCGCGTGAAGCTGCTGGACTACCTGTTCGTGGTGCTGGTGACGATCGTCACGGTGGCTTCGGTGAAGGTGATCGGCGCGATCCTGGTGGGCGCCTTGCTCATCATTCCCGCCGCCGCCGCCCGGCTGCTGAGCCTGTCCTTGCGCGGCTTCTTCTGGCTGAGTGTGCTGATCGCTACCGTCAGCACCCTGGTCGGCATTCTGGTGCCGATCGAACTCGAACTGCCGGTGCCTTCGGGCGCGGCCATCATTCTCACGGCCGGCGCGTTGTTCGCGCTCGCGGCCATCGTGCGGGGGTTCACCCCGTCGTTGAAAGGACATGCCGGATGACCTCGCGTCGCTCTTTGGGTCCGTGGTTGGGCCCGTGGTTTCGCACCGGGCTCCTGGCCTTGTCGTTGGGCGCCACGTCGGTGGCCTTCGCGCAGCCAGCGGCAAAGCCCGCTGCGTCAGCGGCCATGCCGGCGCGCCTGCTCGTTTCGCACCCGGTGGTGGCCGCGCTCACCACTGTGCTGGTGCACGACACTGGCATCGGCGTGCTGCGGCCGGCTCCCGAAACGCTGCCGCCGAACCGCCAGCTCGCGTTCTTTTCCGGCCGCGGCGCGAACGCGCTGGGCGAAGCCGCGCGGCAGGCCGATGCCGTGGTCGCGTTGCGCTCCATCTGGCCGGACGACCCGTTGTTTCCGCTGGCACGCCGCGAGAACATTCGCCTGATCGAGATCGATGCGGCGCGGCCGCTCGACGCCTCCTTGCCGGGCATGGCCTTGCAGGAGCAGGCCGCTTCTGCGAACGATCTGCCCTGGTTGGACCCGGTGAACCTCGGCCGCATGGCCGACGTGATCGTGGGCGACGTCGCGCGCCTGGTGCCGGTGGCGAAGGCGCGCTTGCAGGCCAATGCCGCCGCGCTGCGCCGGCAGGTGCTGGACATCACCGCGCAGAGCGAAGCCCGTTTGGCCACGGCCAGCAACGTGGCCGTGTTCAGCCTGTCGGACCGGCTGCACTACCTCGTCAACGGCTTCAACCTCGATCTCGCGGGCACCGACGCGCGCGCCGACGAAGCTTGGACCCCGCAAGCCCTGGCCGACCTGACCAAGCAGTTGCGCAGTGCGTCGGTGGCCGCCGTGCTGCACCACCGCGAGCTGCCGGCCCCCGTGGCGCAGGCCGTGCAACAAGCCGGCGTGAAAACCATCGTGCTGCAAACCGAAGGCCGCGACCCGATCGCGGAACTGCGCGAGAACAGCGAACGGCTGAGTGCGATCGCACAGCGCTGAAGCCAACAGCCGGCAATGTGTCCGGCGCGACGTGACCACACGACCAGGGCTCCCGAGGATCCGGCTTTGCCGGTCCCAGGGAGCGCCCCCTGGGGGGAAGCCGCTCACACCGTGAGCGGCTGCGGGGGGGGCTCGTACTTGTAGCCCAGGCCGTACACGGAGTGGATGAGTTCGTACTCGGGTAAGCGTTCCTGGATCTTGCGCCGCAGCTTCTTGATGTGGCTGTCCACGGTGCGGTCCGAGACGATGCGCTCGTCCTGGTACATCGCATCCATCAGCTGTTCGCGCGAGAAGATGCGCCCGGGCCGCGCGCTCAGCACCTTGAGCAACTGGTATTCCACGGCGGTCAGGCCCAGGTCGTGGCCGGCGATGGTGGCGCGCCAGGCGGCGTCATCCAGCACCAGGCCTTGGAGCGACTCCTCGGTGGCGGGCACCGCATGCGTGCCGCGGCGCAGCACCGCCTTCACGCGCGCCACCACTTCGCGCGGGCTGAAGGGCTTGCAGATGTAGTCGTCCGCGCCCAGCTCCAGGCCGAGCAACCGGTCGATTTCCTCCACGCGCGCCGTCACCATGATGATGGCCGGCGCGGGCCGCCCGGGTGCGCCGGCGCGCAGGGCCTTGCAGATGTCCAGGCCGCTCTTGCCCGGCAGCATCAGGTCGAGCAGCACGAGATCCACCAGATGGTGTTCCAGCCAGGGCTCGACCTCGTCGCCACGTGTGAGGTGGTGCGTGTCGTAGCCCGACTGCCGCAGGTAGTCCAGCAGCACGCCAGCGATCTTGTTTTCGTCTTCGACGATCAGGATGCGTTCAGCCATTCGCGGTCTCGGTTTGCAGCGGCCACCAGATGTCCCAGCGCAAGCCGCCGAGCGCGCTGGCCGAGGCCTGCATGCGCCCGCCATGGCCTTCGACGATGGCGTTGGCGATCGCCAGGCCCAGGCCCGAGCCGCCGCTGGCGCTGGCGCGCGAGGCATCCACGCGGTAGAGGCGCTCGGTCAGATGGGGCAGGGCCTCGGGCGGAACGCCGGGGCCGCTGTCTTCCCAGGTCAGGCGGGCCTCGGCGCCGTCGCGTTGCACCTGCACGCGCAGCGTGGCGGGCGCGTCGCTGTAGCGCTGGGTGTTCTGCAACAGGTTGGAGAGCACCTGGTCGAGCCGGTCGCCATCGGCGCGGATCTCCAGGCCGTCGGCCAGATCGGTCTGTACCTGCAAGGCCTTGCCCGGCGGGCTGTTCGCGTCGCTGAGGTGGTGGTCGACGAAGCGGCCGAGGTCGACGGCGGTGAAACGGTAGTCCAGCGCGCCCAAGTCGGACAGCGAAAGCAGGCGCAGGTCTTCCACCAGCCGCGTGAGCCGGCTCACCTCTTGTGCCAGCGAGTTCAGGTTGGCGTGGTCGGGCTGGCGGATGCCGTCCTGCAGCGCCTCGATCTCGGCGCGCAAGGTCGCCAGCGGCGTGCGCAGTTCGTGCGCGATGTCGGCGATCCATTGCTGGCGTGCGGTTTGCGCGGCCTGCAAGGAGGTGGCCATGTGGTTGAAGGCCTGCGCGAGCTGGGCCAGCTCGTCGTGGCCCTGGGCCTGCAGGCGCACCCCGTAGTCGCCCCGCGCGACCGCGCTGGTGCCGGCACCGAGTTCGCGCAGGCGTCCCGACAGCCAGCGCGCGATCAGGGCCGCGTTCAGCAGCACCGCTGCCAGCAGGCCGAGCGCGATGGCCGCGTAGGTGCGCGTCTGCTGCGCCTGGAACACGCGTTCGAGCGACGTCACCATCTGCAGGCGCGGCACATAGCCCAGGTAGCCCACGCGCTGGCCGTTCACGTCGATGGGCTTGAACACCGCCTGCTCGGCCCGGCCCTCGGGTCCCATGATCAATTCGCGCTGGGCATCGAACAGCATGAGGCGGGGGTCGATGGTGAGCGCGGGCTGGGCGTTGCTGCTGGGTTCGGGTGGTGGTGGCGGCGCAGGCGGAGTGGCCGTGGCTTGCGCACCGGGCGCGTCCGCCGGGGCTGCGCTGCCGGAGGTGCCCTGCAGTTGTCCTTGCTCGCCGGGCCGGCGCTGCTGGCGGTTGCCGCCACCGAGCGTCTCGCGCGAGAGCTCGAACCAGCGCTGGCGGTCGCCCACGATCCAGTCCCAGTTGTGGCCGTTCTGGCGGTAGCCGTCGGCCAGGCGCACGACCAGGGGCTGCAGGCGCGTCTCGTCGACCCGGTTCAGGTACTCGACCAGGCCCTTGTCGAAACTCCAGCTGTAGATGAGGTAGGCCGTCATGACCAGCACGACGTTGGCGCCGGCGATGGCCAGGAAGAGCTTGGTGCGCAGGGTGTCGAACCGCGAGAGCCAGCCGCGCGGGCGAGGGGAGGGCGTGGTGGTCGGGAAAGGCATGGCGCTACAGAGACTAAACGCAAATCTTTCAAACTTTGTGCAAGCCGTGTCGATCTGCGTGCTCATTCTTTCCATATTTGCGCGGCAATATCCCCCTACATTTCCGAGCACGCACCGCCGTCCTGGTGCCGCTCCATTCCAACCACCACCGATATGAACGAAGTCAAACGTGAAGGGGGCAAGGCGCCCACCGCCCGCCGCAAGACCTGGAAACGGGCGCTGATCGCGCTGGTGGGCCTGGCCGTGATCGGCGGGGTCGGCGGTTTCTCGTACTACCGCTGGGGCCCGGGCGCCAAGACCGAGAACGCCTACATCACCGCCACGGTGCAGCGCGGCGACATCGAAGACCAGGTGAGTGCCACCGGCTCCCTGCAGCCACGCGACTACGTGGACGTGGGGGCTCAGGTATCGGGCCAGTTGCGCAAGATCCATGTGGAAGTGGGCTCCGAGGTGAAGGAAGGCGACCTGCTGGCCGAGATCGATGCCGAGACCTCGCAGGCGCGGGTGGACGCGAGCCGCGCCCAGTTGCGCTCGCAGACGGCGCAGATGGCCGAGCGCGAACTCACGCTGGCCAAAACCGAGCGCGACTTGCAGCGCCAGAAGAACCTGATGGCTGAAGAGGCCACCACCACCGAGACCTTGCAAAACGCCGAGACGGCGGTGAAGACCGCGCGCGCGCAGATCAATTCGCTCAAGGCGTCGATGGAGCAGTTGCAGGCCAGCATGCGGGTCGAAGAAGCCAACCTCAAGTTCACCAAGATCTATGCGCCCATGGCCGGCACCGTGGTAAGCATCACCGCGCGCCAGGGCCAGACGCTCAACACCAACCAGTCGGCGCCGACCATCCTGCGCATCGCCGACCTGTCGGTGATGACGGTGCAGACACAGGTGTCCGAAGCCGACGTGAGCAAGCTGCGCGGCGGCATGCCGGTGTACTTCACCACGCTGGGCGGCCAGGGACGCCGCTGGTATGGCGAGCTCAAGAAGATCGAACCCACGCCCACGGTGACGAACAACGTGGTGCTGTACAACGCGCTCTTCGAGGTGCCCAACAACAACCGCAGCCTCATGACGAGCATGACTGCGCAGGTGTTCTTCGTGGTGGCCGAGGCCAAGGATGTGCTGGTGGTGCCGATGTCGGCGCTGACGATGCAGCGGGGTGCCCAGGGCAACCGGGGCGCTCAGCAGGGCGGTGCCGGTGGTCGCGGGCCCGGTGCGGGTTCCGGTCCTTCAGCGCCCGCCGCGACGCCACCTTCGTCGCCCTCGGGCACCCCCGCTCCCGCTACACCGGCGCCGCGCGGCACCAGCACCTCGTCCATTCCCGGCGACGCCTTCAAGACCGTGGCGGACACGGTGCTCTTGGCGCAGGCCGGCGGTGCGTCGGGCGAGCGCCCGCGCATGGACCGCGAAGCGTTCCAGAACATGTCGGAAGAAGAACGCGCCAAGTTGCGCGAGCAGCGCCGCAAGGAGCGCGAGCAGAACGGATCGCAGGCACAGAAGGGCGGTGGAGCTGCCAGTGGCACCAGTGGCGCAACGGCCGAAGCGGGCAAGAAGCCGAGCGCGCCAGCGCAGGGCGCCAACGGTGCGGCGCGCACGCCGTCCGCCGCGGCCGACGGCAAGCCGGCCAACGCCAACGCCAACCTCAGCGGCATGCCGCGAGGCGAGGGCGGGCTGCGCGCACCGCGGGGCCCGCGCCAGGCCAAGGTGAAAGTCATGCTGGCCGACGGCAGCATCGAGGAGCGCGAGGTCACCATCGGCGTCTCCAACCGCGTGCACGCCGAGGTGCTCTCGGGCTTGAGCGAAGGCGATCGGGTGATCGCCGGTGTGCGCGAACCCGAGCGCGCCACCACCAACACGCAGCGCCAGGGCACGGGCGTGGGCCAGCAGAACTTCGGTGGTCCCGGCGGTGCGCCGGCCGGAGCGCGTCGATGAGCCAGTTGCCGCAGTCGCCCGAAGTGCAAGCGCTGCGCGCCGCGCCGCAGGGGCTGGGCGTGCCGCTGATCGACCTGAGCGGCATCACCAAGACCTACCAGAACGGCGATCTGTCGGTCGAAGTGCTGCACGGCATCGACCTGCAGATCTATCCGGGCGAACTGGTGGCCATCATGGGGGCGTCCGGTTCGGGCAAGTCCACCTTGATGAACATTCTCGGCTGCCTGGACAAGCCCACGACCGGCCGCTACCGCTTCATGGGCCGCGACGTGTCGGAACTGGAGCGCGACGAACTCGCCGAGTTGCGCCGCGACGCCTTTGGCTTCGTGTTCCAGAGCTACAACCTGATCGCCACCGGCACGGCGGCGGACAACGTGGAAGTGCCCGCCGTGTACGCCGGCATTCCGCCCGAGGAGCGGCACGCGCGGGCCGCCGAACTGCTCACCTCGCTGGGTCTGGGCGACCGCATGCACCACCGGCCCAACCAGCTCTCGGGCGGGCAGCAGCAGCGCGTGTCGATCGCGCGCGCCCTCATGAACGGCGGCCGCGTGATCCTGGCCGACGAGCCCACCGGCGCGCTGGACAGCAAGAGCGGTGCGGACGTGATGGTCTTGCTCAAGCAACTGGCCGCGCAGGGCCACACGGTGATCCTCATCACCCACGCGCGGGAAGTGGCCGAACACGCACACCGCGTGATCGAGATCAAGGACGGCAACATCGTCTCCGACGCCGGGCCTCGGCCGCCCGAAGGCGAGGCGGCGCTGGCCGCGCAGAACTGGACCGCGCGCGCAGGCCGCATCTCGCATGTGAGCGACATTCTCGAGGCCGCGAAAACCGCGTGGCGCGCGCTCAAGGCCAATGTGTTCCGCGCCATCCTCACCTTGCTCGGTATCGTCATCGGCGTGGCCTCGGTGATCGCCATGCTCGCCATTGGCGACGGCGCCAAGCAGGTGGTGATCGACCGCATCAGCGCCATGGGCTCCAACCTGCTGCTGGTGCGCCCCGGCGCGCCCAACCAGCGCGGTTTCCAGAACACCGCCACGCTGGTGCTGCCGGACGTGCAAGCGATCGACAAGGAGGTGCCCAACGTGCTGGCGGCCGTGCCCGAGCAAAGCAGCAACGCGACGCTGCGCTACGGCGAGGCGGATTATTCGAGCAGCATCCTCGGCACCTCGTCGAAGTTCCCGCTGGCGCGGCAATGGAAGGTGAAGACAGGCACCTTCTTCACCGACGAGGACGAGGCCGAATACGCCACCGTGGCGGTGCTCGGGCAGACCGTGGCCAACGCGCTGTTCCCGGGCGGCGAAGATCCCCTGGGCAAGTACATCCTGGTCAACAACCTGATCTTCCAGGTGACCGGTGTGATGACCGCGCGCGGCGCCTCGCCCAATGGACAGGACCAGGACGACGTGGTGCTGGTGCCGTACGCCACGAGCCAGTTGCGGCTGTCGGGCCAGCGCTTCCTGCGCAACGTGACGGTGGCGGTGTCCGACGTGAGCCGCATCGACGAGACGCAATCGGCGGTGGAGTCGCTGCTGGCCGAGCGCCATGGCGTGATCGACTTCCAGATCCGCAACATGGCCTCGATCATCGACACGGCCACCGAGACGCAGAACACCATGACCATCCTGTTGGGCTCGATCGCGGCGATCTCGCTGCTGGTGGGCGGCATCGGGGTGATGAACATCATGCTGGTGAGCGTGACCGAGCGCACCCGCGAGATCGGCATCCGCATGGCCACCGGCGCCCGCACGCGCAACATCCTGCAGCAGTTCCTGATCGAGGCGCTGGTGGTCTCGGCCATCGGTGGCCTGGTCGGCGTGGTCATTGGCCTGGGCGTGGCCTTCGTGATCGACGCCACCGGGACGGCGGTGCAGTACTCCGTGGCGCCCGTCGTGCTGGCGTTCGGCTGTGCCTTCGCCACCGGCCTGGTCTTTGGCTTTCTGCCCGCGCGCAAGGCCGCGGGCCTGGACCCCGTCGTCGCCCTGTCTTCCGAATGAGCACGCACATGAAACCGCTTTCGTTTCCCTTGGCCAAGCCGGTGGTCCTGGCCGCGGCATTGGCCTTGACCGCCTGTGCCACCACCGATTCCGCGCGCGGGCCCATCGTCGACATGCCCGCGAGCTATGGTCCGGCGCTGCCCGCGGTGGAAACGCAGCAAGCCACCACGGCCTGGTGGCAGGCGTTCGGTTCGCAGCCGCTGGAGCGCTTGATCGAAGAGGCGCAGGCCGGCAGCCCGGACCTGCGCATCGCCGTCGAGCGCATGCGCCAGGCCGACATTGCCTTGCAGCAGGCCGGCATCTCGCGGCTGCCCTCGGTCAACGGCAGTGCCGGCGCGTCCGCCGGCCGCACCGACGCGCCCGGCAGCGCGGCGACCACGCGCGAGTCGAGCAGCGTGGGCCTGTCGGTGAGCTACGAGGTGGATCTGTGGGGTCGCATCGCCGCCAGCGTGCGCGCGGGCGAAGCCTCGTTCCAGGCCAGCCAGTACGACTGGAAAACCGCGCGCCTGGCCCTGCTCACCAGCGTGGCGAACAACTACTTCCTGTGGCTCAACACCGCCGAGCGCCTGCGCATCGCGCGCGAGAACCTGGCGATTGCCGAGCGCGTGTTGGGCATCGTGGAAGCGCGCCAGCGCAACGGGGTGGCCACCGCGCTCGAGGTATCGCAACAGCGCACGACGGTGCTGTCGCAACGCACGGCCTTGCTGCCGCTGGAGTTGCAGCAACGCCAGACCGCGTCGGCACTGGCTTTGCTGCTGGGCCGTGTGCCGCAAGGCTATGCCCCGCAAGCGGGTGAATTCGGGCAGCTGCGCGTGCCCGCCCTGTCGCCCGGCCTGCCGTCTTCCCTGCTCACGCGCCGTCCGGACTTGGCCTCGGCCGAGGCGCAATTGGCCGCCTCGGATGCCAACGTGGAGGCCGCGCGCAAGGCCCTGTTGCCCAGCTTGTCCCTGTCGGCCTCGGGCAGCCTGGGCACCTCGGCCTTGCTGAGCCTGGCCGATCCCACCCAAAGCCTGTCGGTCGGCCTGTCGCTGGCGCAGTCGATCTTCGATGGCGGTCGCCAGCGCCTGCAGATCCGCAGCACCGAATCGCAGCGCGTGGTGTTGATCGAGAACTACGGCAAGGCCATCCGCACCGCGCTCAAGGAAGTGGACGACGGCCTGGGCAGCGTGGAGCGCAGCCAGCGGCAGGAAGCGCTGCAGCGGGAAGTGGTGGCGCAGGCACGGCGCTCGTTGCAACTGGCCGAGCTGCGCTACCGCGAGGGCAGTGGGGATCTGCTCTCGGTGCTCGACGCGCAGCGCACGCTGTTCGCCGCGCTCGATGCGCTGTCCACGCAAAGTCTTTCGCGCCTGACCGCGGCCCTGGACCTGTACAAGGCGCTGGGCGGCGACTGGGTCGCGCCACCGCCCCTGAGCTGAAATGGAACACCCCCTGCGCGCCTTCGGCGCTCCCCCCTGGAAGGGGGGCGACACCTGGGGCCGGCCAAGCCGGACCCTCGGTGTCCCTGGGCTGCGTTGTTTCATGCGCTGCGGGTCGCGCTTCGGCGCAGTGGTGAGCTAAGAAGAAAACGGCGCGCACCGCGCACTTGCGCAAGCTTTTCGTCATTTTCTAAATGAGAATAGTTATAATTTGCAGCCTGTTGCGCGTACGCGCTTCGTGTGCCCGCGCCGCCCGGAATGCCTTGGGCGCCGACCTGTTTTTGCGCCCGACATTCCCGTGAAAAATCCTCCTTTCGCCCACGCGGCGTCCAGCCGCGCCTACTGGCTCAAGACCTTGCACCAATGGCACTGGATCAGCTCGGCGCTGTGCCTGATCGGCATGCTGTTGTTCGCCATCACCGGCATCACGCTGAACCACGCGGCCGACATTGCCGCGCAGCCGCAGGTGCAGCACAAGGAAGCGCAACTGCCCCCGGAACTGGTCACCGAGCTCGCGCCCCAGGACAACGAACCGAAGGACGCGGTGTTGCCGGCCGAGCTGCACCGCTGGCTTGCGACCTCGCTGGACGTGAGCCTGCCTGGGAACGCGGCGGAGTGGTCGCCCGAAGAGGTGTACCTCTCGCTGCCGCGTCCGGGTGGCGATGCGTGGTTGCGCATCGACCGCGAGTCGGGCGCCGTGGAGTACGAGCGCACCGACCGCGGCTGGATTTCCTACCTCAACGACTTGCACAAGGGCCGCCACACCGGACTGGCCTGGAAGTGGTTCCTCGACGTCTTCTCGGTGGCTTGCCTGGTGTTCTGCATCACCGGCCTGTTCATCCTCAAGTTCCACGCGGCCAGCCGTCCCACGGTGTGGCCCATGGTGGGCGCAGGGTTGGTGATACCGCTGCTGCTCGTGATCCTGTTCATCCATTGATTGCAGAAGGAGCTGCGTTCCCATGACGACGATTCGATACGCCGCCGCCCTTTCAGCGGCCGGCCTGGCCTGGCCCGCCATGGCCGCCGACCTGGCGCTCAAGGTCGAGATTCCGCGCCTGGCCGTGGCCGAGTACCACCGGCCCTACGTGGCGATCTGGATCGAGAAGCCGGACCAGTCGTTCGCCGGCAACCTCGCGGTCTGGTACGACATCAAGCTGCGCAACAACGAGGGCACCAAGTGGCTCAAGGACATGCGCGCCTGGTGGCGCAAGAGCGGGCGTGAACTCAACATGCCGGTGGATGGCCTGAGCGGTGCCACGCGCGCGCCGGGTGAGCACGCGCTGCAGTTCAACGACAGCAGCGCGCTGGGCAAGCTCGCACCGGGCGAATACCAGCTGGTGCTCGAAGCCGCACGCGAGGTGGGCGGACGCGAACAGGTGAAAGTGCCGTTCGTGTGGCCCCCGAAAGCCGCCGCGACGGCGCAAGCCAAAGGCGAACACGAACTCGGCGCCATCAGCGTCACCGTCAAACCCTAGGAAGGTGCGAACCCATTCACACCTTCCATTGACCTTTCATTCTTTGGAGACCTTCGCCATGACACCCGCTTTTCTGCGTGCCCGTGCATTCACCCTGGCCACTGCCGTGGCGCTCGCGCTGCCCATGGCCGCGCATGCCCACCGCTCCTGGCTGCTGCCCTCGGGCACCATCTACTCGGCCCAGCAACCCTGGGTGAGCGTGGACGCCGCCGTTTCCAACGACATCTTCTACTACGAGCACAACGCCGCCGGCCTGGACAACCTGGTCGTGATCGGGCCCGACGGCCAGGCGGTGGAGGCGCAGAACCAGGCCAAGGGTCGCTACCGCAGCATGTTCGACGTGAAGCTGGACAAGCAGGGCACCTACCGCCTGGCGCTGGTGAACGACAGCATCACCGCCAGTTTCCGTGTCGGCACCGAGACCAAGCGCCTGCGCGGCACGGCCGAATCGCTGGCCAAGGACATCCCGGCCAACGCCGAAGACCTGCGCGTGAGCCAGTCGCAAAACCGCGTGGAGACCTTCGTGACCTCGGGCAAGCCCACCATCGATGCGCTCAAGCCCACCAACCGGGGCATCGAGCTGGTGCCGGTGACGCACCCGAACGACCTGGTGGCCGGCGAGTCGGCGACGTTCCGTTTTCTGGACAACGGCAAGCCGGCCGCCGGCTACAACGCCACCGTGATCCTGGCGGGTTTGCGCTACCGCAGCCAACTGGGCGAGATCCGCATGGAGACCGACAAGAACGGCGAGATCCAGGTGAAGTGGCCTGCGGCGGGCATGTACTGGCTCAACATCGCGCCCCCGCGCGCGCCGGGTGCGGGTGGCCCGGGTGGACCTGGCGCGGGTGCGCCGATGGCGGCTGGCGCCGCGCGCCCCGCGCCCAGCGGTCCTGCCGGCACCTTGGCCGAGCCGGTGCGCCGCTCGGGCTACAGCCTGACGCTGGAAGTGCTGCCGAACTGACTTGGGGATGAACCGCGTGCTGGTGCCCCTGGCGATGGAAGCCGCCGCGCCGCTGCTGGGGGCGCAGGTGCACAGCCTCGAAGGCCAGACCATGGGCACGACCTGGCAGGTGCGCTGGGCGGGCCACACCATGGCGGTGACGGCCGCGCGCGTGCGCGCGGCCGTGCAGGACGCGCTGGACCTCGTCGTCGGCCAGATGAGCACCTGGTTGCCGGGCTCCGATCTCGACCGTTTCAACCGCGCGCCCGCAGGCAGTGTGCACACCGTGCCCGAGGCCATGGCCGAGGTGCTGCAGGCCGCGTGCGCGTTGGCCGAATGGTCCGGTGGAGCGTTCAACCCGGCCGCAGGCGCCCTGGTGAACTTGTGGGGCTTCGGGCCGAGCCCGCGCTACACCGATGCCGGCTTTGAGCCACCCTCCGATGCCGCGGTGCGCCGCGCATGGGCGCACACCGACTGGCGCGCACTGCGATGGGACGCAATGCACCGCCAACTGCGCCAGCCCGGTGGCGTGCTGCTGGACTTCTCCGCCATCGCCAAAGGCTACGCGGTGGATCTCGTGTCGCGCCGCCTGAGCGCCATGGGCCTGCCGCACACGCTGGTGGAGGTGGGTGGCGAGTTGCGCGGCCACGGTGTGCGCTCCGGTGGGCAGCCTTGGTGGGTCGATCTCGAAGCGCCACCGCTGGCGCCCGGGCAGCCTGCAGGGCCCGCCACGCGCGTGGCCTTGCACGGCTTGAGCGTGGCGACCTCGGGCGACTACCGCCGCGTGTTCGAGCACGGTGGCGTGCGCCGACCCCACACCATCGACCCCCGCACGGGCCAACCCCTGGCCAACGGCCTCGCATCGGTGAGCGTGCTGCACACCGAATGCCTGTGGGCCGATGCGTGGTCCACCGCGCTCTGCGTGCTGGGACAGGAAGAGGGCATGACCCTGGCCACCGCGCACGGCATTGCCGCCTTGTTCGTGCAGCGCGAGCGCGACGGCCAACTCACCGAGACCCTGACCTCTGCGATGCAGGAGCTCGCCGAATGACCCTCGAAAAAATCCTCTATGCCCTGGCCACGGTGCTCTGTTATGCGCTGATGTGCGGTGCCATCGCATGGCAATACCGCAACCGCCAGCGCGCGGCGCAACGGCGGGTGCAGGCGCTGTTGCCCGCCACGCCCGGCGTGCCCGCGTGGTGGGTCGCCTATGCGAGCCAGACCGGCCAGGCCGAAGAGCTGGCGCTGCAGACCGCGCAGGCCTTGCACACGGCGGGCGTGCCGGTGCGGCTCGCGCCGCTGAGCCAGATCCGGCTCGAAGACCTGCAGCAGGCCGACCGCCTGCTGTGCGTCGCCAGCACCTACGGCGAAGGCGATCCGCCCGACAGCGCGGTGCCGTTCGCGCGGCAGGTCATGGCCACGGCGGGCGCGTCGCTGTCGCACCTGCACGTGGGGCTGTTGGCCCTGGGCGACAGGACCTACGCCAATTTCTGCGGCTTCGGCCGCGCGCTCGACCAGTGGCTGCTGTCGCAGGGCGCGCAGGCCTTGTTCGAGCGCATCGAGGTGGACAAAAGCGACCCGCAAGCGCTGCTGCGCTGGCGCCAGCACCTGGGGCATCTGGCGGGCACGAGCGATCTGCCCGACTGGGAAGCGCCGGCCTTGGAGCCCTGGCGGCTGCGCACCCGCTTGCACCTCAATCCGGGCAGCGCCGGTGAGCCGGTGCACCACCTCGAACTCGTGCCCGAAGCCGGCGCTGCGTTGCCCGACTGGCAGGCGGGCGATCTGGTGCAGATCGAAGTGCCTGGCGCACCGGGCGAGCCGCGCGATTACTCCATCGCCTCGGTGCCGCAAGACGGCGCGGTGCACCTGCTGGTGCGCCAGGCGCGCCGCGCGGACGGCAGTGCGGGCGTGGCATCGGGCTGGTTGGCGCAGGACGCGAGGGTGGGTGACACCGTGCGGATGCGCGTGCGCGCGCATGGCGGTTTCCGCATCGCCGACAACGCGCAGCGTGCGCTGATCCTCATCGGCAATGGCACGGGGCTCGCGGGACTGCGCGGGCACATCCGCGCACGCGTCGCGGCGGGACAGGGCCAGGCACCTCTGTGGCTGCTGTTCGGCGAGCGCCATGCACGCTGCGACGCGCACTACCGCGAAGAGATCGATGCGTGGCAACGAGAAGGCCGGCTTGAGCGCGTGGACTGGGTGTTCTCGCGCGACCAGGCCGAGCGGCGCTATGTGCAGCATGCACTGGCCGAGTCGGCTGCGCAGGTGAAAGACTGGGTTGCCCGGGGTGCCGCGATCTATGTGTGTGGCAGCCTGGAGGGCATGGCCGGGGAGGTCAACGACACGCTGCAAAGCATCCTGGGCGAAGAGGCGCTGCAGCAACTGGCCGCCGAAGGCCGCTACCGCCGCGACGTGTACTGATCAAGTCTCAGCCCATTGCTGGAGGAGCTTGTGGTAGTGACCGGTCAACGCAACGACTTCGGCGTTGTCGCCCAACTGCCCGCGCAGCTTGACGATCGTCATGTCCAACTCGAACAGCATCGAGCGCCGCCACGCGTCGCGCACCAGGCTCTGCGTCCAGAGAAATGAGGCCACGCGCACGCCGCGGGTCACGGGCTCGACGCGGTGCAGGCTGGTCGACGGGTAGATGACCGCGTCACCCGCATCCAGCTTGACCTCGTGCGTGCCGAAGCTGTCCTCCACGATCAGCTCACCGCCTTCGTATTCGTCGGGGCCGCTCAGGAACACGGTGGTGGAGACATCGGTGCGCACCTTCTGGCCGCTGAAGCGGTCGGTCTGGATCGCGTTGTCGATGTGGTTGCCGTAGGTACCACCGCCTTCGTAGCGGTTGAACATGGGCGGCAGCACCTTGCCGGGCAGGACGGCCGAGACGAACAGCGGATGGATCTGCAGCGCCTGCGCGATGCGCTGCGAGAGCGATGCGAAGACGGGCGAGGCCGTGTCGAGTTGCAGATTGCGCTTGACGTTGGCCGCTTGCGGGCCGGTGGAACGAAGTCCGTCGACCCAGCCCTGGGTGTCGAGCGTCTTGCGGATATCCGCCACGTCGGCCTGCGTGAGTACCTGGGGAATGTGCAGCAGCATGGGGCGAGCTCCAGAAACGGGAAATGGCCCGCCAGGGGGCGGGCCATTCAGAGATTAGCGTTTTGCGAGGCGTTCTCCGGCGCGCGTGCCCCTCACCCCAGCCCTCTCCCCAGAGGGGCGAGGGAGCAAGACACTCTCTCCGGAGAGCAGTGCCTGAATCCAGAGGCAACGAGGGACGGCTCCGCCGGCCCAAGCTGCCGTCCCCCCTCGAAGCGCCGAAGGCGCGCAACGGAGGGGGGAAGCCGCGCAGCGGCGCAGGGGGGAGTCCGAGTTCAGAACTTGAAATTGGCCGTGACCGCAGCCGAGCGGGGAGCGCCCAATGCCAGGCGCGAACCGCCGTTGTTCAGCACCGAGAGGTACTCTTTGTCGAACAGGTTGTACACGTTCAGGCGCACGCTCACCTTGTCGCTGAACTGGTAGCCGACCATGGCGTCCGCGACCCAGTAGGACGGGATGTTCGGCACATTGGAGGCGGCGGGGTTGGCGCCGTTGACCACGCGTTTCTGCTCCGACACATAACGGGTACCGAAGCCAAGGGTCAGCTTGTCCAACTGGTAGGACGTCCACAGCGTCAGCGTGAGGTCGGGCGACCAGCGCACACCGTCGGTGATCGTGGCACCGCCCGCACCGCTGAACTGGTCGATCTGCTTGGTGCTGGTCTTGGCCAGGGCCGCGCTGATCTGCCAGAAGTTGGTGATCTGGCCCACCGCCGACAGCTCGATACCTTGCACCTGCGTCTTGCCGAACTGCTGCGAGGTGTTGGTCACCGGGTCGATCGAGGTCTGCTTGTCGTTCACGCTGCGGAAGACAGCCGCTGCGACATTCAACCGCTTGTTCAGAAGCTCCCACTTGGTGCCGACTTCGACCGTGGAGGTTTCCTGCGGGTCCAGGGCGGCGTTGTTCTGGTTGTTGGCCGCCGCTTCCAGGACGAAGTTGTTGCTGCCTGGAGGCGTCTGCGAGGTGGCGTACGAGGCGTACACGCTGCCATTGGCGGCCGGCTTGTACACGCCGCCGATGCTCCAGCTGGCGAGCGTGTCGGAATCCTTCAGATCGTTGAAGACGCCGCCGGCCGTGAATTCGCGGGTTCGCGTCTTGTAGCGGTCCAGACGCAGGCCACCGTTGATCGACCACTGGTCGTTGATCTTCGCGTTGTCGAACGCGTACAGACCCAGCGTGCTCGTGCTGCCGTGGTCTTCTGCACCCGTGGCGTACGGCATCGGCATCGCATCGAGCGGATTGGGGTTGTACAGGTTGGCCGCTGGCGTCGTCAGGCCCGTGGTGGAGAACGCACGGCTGGTCTGTGACTCGCGCATGAGCTCCACGCCAGCCGCAAAGCTGTGCTGCATGCCGCCAGCCGCGAACTCGGTGTTCATGCTGGTCTGGTTGGCGATGATCGTGTTGTCCTGGTCGACGCGCTGGCGCGAGCGGCTGATGGTCCAGGTGGACGGATCGCCGATCAGTGCGGGTGCCGTCGTTCCGTTGATGGCGTTGATGCCGGTGAGCACGCGGTCCATGCTGTTCTTGCCGACACGGGTGATGTTGCGCACCGTCGTGCCCTGACCCAGATCGTGTTCGATCTTGGCGGTGAACATGTCGGCATTGATCTTCTCGCGGTCGTTCACGCTGCCGTAGTAGTTCTCGCGGTCGACCTTGGCGCCGGCGCGGATCGTGGCGTTGGCGTTGTAGAAACCTTCGAAGCCGATCGACGGAATGCCGCCATCGGGCACGTTCTTCTGGCGGATGTGCTGGCTGTACAGGTACAGGCGGGTCGGGCTGTTGAGACCCGTAGCGTAGGACAGCGCCAAGCCCTGGCCGGTGTTCTCCACGTGGTCGCGGCCGTCCACGCCGCTGTCCTGCACCAAACCGTTGACGCGCAAGGCCGAGGTGTCGCTCAACTGCTTGTTCAGATCGATGGTGGCGCGCTTGCGGCTGCCGGTGCCGAGCGTGCCCGAGACGCTGCTCTCGTCGCCCAGGTGCGCCTGTTTGGTGACCAGGTTGAGTTGGCCGGTGGCGGCACCACGACCGGTTTCAGCACCTGCGGCGCCCTTGATGATTTCGATCTGTTCCAGGTTGAAGGTGTCGCGGGTCACCGCGCCCAGGTCGCGGATGCCGTCGACGAAGGTGGACTGCTGCAGCGAAGAGCCGCGCAGCTGGAAGGTGTCGCCAGCCGAGGTGTTGCCGTTCTCACCCATCTGCATGGTGATGCCGGGGGTGTTGCGCAGCGCTTCCATCAGCGTGACGGCGCCTTGCTCTTCCAGCACTTCCTTCTTGATGATCTGGATCGTCTTGGGCGTGTCGACCAGCGGCGCCACGATCTTGTCGTTGGCCGACTTGTCTGCCTTGTAAGGCACTTCCGCCGCTTCCTTCACGGTCACCGTGGGCAAGGTGGTGGTGGTCTGCGCCATGCCGGCGGCGGGAACGGACGCGGCGAGAAGCGCCAGGAGCTGGATGGGTTTGTTGTGTTTGCGACTGCGAATGTGTGCCATGGAGGTTGTCCTTGCGGGATGCGATGGTGATCTGGCTGGCGCGCGTCCACATCGCAACATCACCCCGCAAGGGCAAGGCAAGTCGGCAGTCGGGGGCTAAGGCTGGCTTCGCGGTGAATTATTACAAATAAAAATCATTCCTATTCACAATTCTTCCCAATTGTTGTGGAAACGCCGAAAAGCGCCAGGGCCGGCAGGCCGTGGCGCGGGACGCTGAAACGGTTTGTTCAGCGCTTCGCGGTGGCGTCAGAAACGCACGTTCAGGCTGACCCAGAAACTGCGGGCCTTTTCCTTGTTGTTGTAGTCGTCGAAGAACAGGGCTTCGTTGGTGCCCTGGAAATTGCCGTTGCCGTCGAGGTCGCGGAATTCGGCGCGGTAGCTGGTGAAGTTGCGGTCGAACAGGTTGTTGATGCGGCCGTTCAAGGTCACGTTCTTGCTGATCTGGTACGAGGCGCCCAGGTTGAAGACGTGGTAGTCCTTGAAGTTCACGCGCTGGTTCGTGATGGGGTGCAGCTTGTCGAACCGGTCCTGGAAGGCCTGCATGCTCAGCAGGAAGCTCAGCTTGTCGCTGGCTTGCCAGTCCACCGAGGCGTTGAACATGTGCTTGGCGGTGTTGCCCAGGGGCAGGCCGCGTTCCGTGCCGCTCTTCTGCTGGCTGTCCGTGTAGGTGTAGTTGCCGCGCAGGCCCCAGTGGCGGGCGATCTGCCAGCGGCCGGCGAGCTCCACGCCCTGGATCACCACCTTGTCGATGTTGGTCGAGCGGCTGGCGCTGGGGCCATATCCGATCGAGCCAAAGTCGCCCGTGGTGTTGCAGGCCTGAGCCTCGCCAGGGCCGCAGGGCTGGCTGGCGATCTTGTCGTCGAAGGCGTTGTGGAAGTATGTGGCGTTGAAGCTGTGGCCGCGGGGATGCTGCCAGTACACCGCGATTTCATTGCTCAGGCTGGTCTCGGGCTTGAGGTTCGGGTTGCCGAACATGGGACTCACGCCCTGGCCGCCGAAGCCGGTCACGCCGTCGTACAGCTGGGTGGTCTTGGGCGTCTTGAAGCCGGTGGCCGCGCCACCCTTGACGGTCCAGCTCGGGTTGATCGTGTACACGCCGTACAGGCGCGGGCTCACGTGGTTGCCGAACACGTTGTGGTGGTCGTAGCGCAGGCCGCTGGTGAGCACGAAGGGAGGCACGATGTTCCAGCTGTCTTCCGCAAAGACGGAGATCATGTTGTGCTTCTGCACGCCGCCCGGTGTTCCGGCCTCCATGCCGAACACGCCGTCTTCCAGCTCACCGCGGATGGCCTGGGCGCCGACGACCACCATGTGGTTGCCCAGCGGGATGTCCAGCTTGCCGTCGAGGGTCCATTGGCGGCTCTCCATCGTGCGCTTGGGGCGCGGCAGGTAGGCCAGCAGCGCGGCGTACTCGGCCGGCGACAGGTTGGCCTGCATGAAGGCCAGCTTCTGGGCTTCGGACTGGTTGTTGTTGAAGCCGGTGCCCGTCGTCGGGCAATAGCCCGAGCCGCCCACGGTGCCACCCGCGCTCACGCAGGCGGTGTTCCACAGCGTTTGCAGGCTCTGGCGTTCGGCCACGTTGAAGGGCAGGGTGCGGCCGTTGTTGTTGGTGGCGATGTGCGAGAGCGAGACCGTGCTCTTGCCGATGCTCCACTTGCCTTCGTGCGTGACCGAGAAGGTGTCGCGCGTGAATTCCTGCTGGGGGGCATAGCCAGCCCGTGGCTCCACGCGGCCGTTGTTGGCGCCCGTGCCCAGCCGCAGCATGGCGGCGTAGTCGTCCACCGTGCCGACCGGGTATTCGGCCACGCCGGCGTCGTTGATGCGGGGCGTGTTGTCGTAGGTCTGGCGCGAGGTGTCGACGTCGAAATACACCGTCTGCCTGTCCGTGAGTGCCCAGGACAGCCGCGCACCCAGGGCCTTGTTTTCATTGTCCACGGTCTTGCCGCCGCCGCCAAAGCCCAGTGAGCGGTCCCACACGAACCCGGCCGGATCGGCCACCGAGGCGTAGCGCGGGTTGGAGGCGTCGCGGTTGTACACGCTGCCGCGCAGGGTCAGGCCGATCTTCCCCTCCACGAGCGGGCCGGAGAGATAAAAGTCGGTGGTGCGGTCGTTGCCGTAGGCGTCATCGGTCTCGAAGGTGCGGCCGTGCGTGACGGAGGCGCTCCATTTGTGGGCGACCTTCTTGGTGATGATGTTGATCACCCCGCCCATGGCGTCGGCGCCGTAGAGCGTGGAGGCCGGGCCGCGGATGACTTCGATGCGCTCGATGGCGTCCATCGGTGGTACGTGGCCGAACTGGTTGCCACCGAAGTTGTTCGGGTAGATGTCGCCGTGGTTGTTCTGGCGTTTGCCGTCGACCAGGATGAGGGTGTAGTCCGAGCCCATGCCGCGCATGGAGATCGTGCCCTGGCCGGTCTTGTCGCGGGTCTCGCCGACGTCCACGCCTTCGACGTCGCGCACCGCGTCCAGCAGCGTCAGATAGGGCTTCTTCGCCAGTTCTTCCTGCGTGATGACCGAAATGGAAGCCGGCGCATCGGTGATCTTCTGCTCGAAGCCCGAGGCCGACACGACGACTTCGGGCAAGGTGGTTTCGGCCTGTTGCGCCTGAGCGGCAGCGCCCAAAAGGAAGAGCCCGCAGGCCACGGCCGTGGCGCGCAGCGGGAAACGGGTGGCCGAGGTGACGCCGCGCCGGACGGTCGGCGAGGGATGTGCTTGCGACATCGAAAAATCCTTGCGTATGCATGTGTGGATGGAGGGAAGGGCTGGCGTGCTTCCCACTCGGTGCACACATCCACGAAAGGACGGATTCAGGGGCGGCTGGCTGGCAACTGCCGCCATTATTACAAATGAAAACGATTCTTGTTAAGTTTCTGATAATTTTTGCGTGATAAGCGAAATCCACTTTGCGCGCTGTTGCGTGCGAGGAACGTCGATGGCCCTTGCCGCCAGCTAAGAACCTGGCGGTGGCGCAGACTTGTGGATGTGGTAAACCTCACGGTCGCCCCGGCGGTGGGCGGTTCATGGCAACAAAAAAGCTATTGGCCGAATAAAGACTATCAATCCTGGAGATCGTTAGTTGTTTGCTATCATTCACCGCATGGCGATTTGGAAAGCTTTCTGAATCGCTCCCTCTTTTCTTAACCCAACCCAAGGAAAACCCATGTCCCTGATCAACACCACCGTTTTGCCTTTCAAGACCACGGCCTTCAAGCAAGGCAAGTTCGTTGACATCACCGAGAAAGACCTGCAAGGCAAGTGGTCGGTTCTGATCTTCATGCCGGCGGCTTTCACCTTCAACTGCCCGACCGAAGTAGAAGACGCGGCCGACAACTACGCCGAGTTCCAGAAGCTGGGTGCCGAGGTCTACATCGTCACGACCGACACGCACTTCTCGCACAAGGTGTGGCACGAAACCTCGCCCGCCGTGGGCAAGTCCCAGTTCTTCCTGGTGGGCGACCCGACGCACCAACTGACCAAGAACTTCGACGTGCACATCGACGAAGAAGGCCTGGCGCTGCGCGGCACCTTCATCATCGATCCGAAGGGCACGATCAAGACGCTGGAAATCCACTCCAACGAAATCGCCCGTGACGTGAAGGAAACGCTGCGCAAGCTCAAGGCTGCCCAGTACACCGCCGCTCACCCTGGTGAAGTCTGCCCCGCCAAGTGGAACGAAGGCGCCAAGACCATTGCGCCTTCGCTGGACCTGGTCGGCAAGATCTGATTCCCATCCCCGATCCGAGATGAGGCCACGCCTCTCCGGTTTGAAGTTGCAGAACCCGTGGGCCCAGAAGGCCTGCGGGGTCGCTCCCTGGCCGCCTTTCAACCCATGAGGAGGCCGGTTCCCAAAGTCGCTTAGAAAGGAAATTCACCATGTTGGACGACAACCTCAAGGCACAACTCGGCGCGTATCTCGAGCGCGTGACACAACCCTTCGAGATCGTCGCCTCCCTGAGCGACTCTGAGAACTCCCGGGAAATGCGCGATCTGCTGCAGACCATCCAGGGCCTGCGCAGCGACAAGATCACCGTCAAGACCGACGGGCAGGACGGGCGCAAGCCGTCCTTCACCCTGCAGCGCGCGGGCAGCGACACATCGCTGCGCTTTGCCGGTCTGCCGCTGGGCCACGAGTTCACCTCCTTGGTGCTGGCGCTGCTGTGGACCGGTGGTCACCCGCCCAAGGTCGAGCCGGATGTGATCGAACAGATCCAGGCGCTGGACGGTGACTTCAACTTCGAGGTCTACATGTCCCTGACTTGCCACAACTGCCCGGACGTGGTGCAGGCGCTGAGCCTGATGGCGATCCTGAACCCCAAGGTCAAGACCACGGTCATCGAAGGCGGTGCGTTCCAGAACGAAGTGACCGAGCGGGAGATCATGGCTGTGCCGATCGTCTTCCTCAACGGCAAGGAGTTCGGTTCGGGCCGCATGACGGTGGAGGAGATCGTCGCCAAGCTCGACGTGAACGCCGATGCCCGCGAGGCTGCCAAGCTCGATGCCAAGGAACCGTACGACGTGCTCATCGTCGGCGGTGGCCCGGCCGGCGCGGCAGCGGCGGTGTACGCGGCGCGCAAGGGCATTCGCGTGGGCGTGGCGGCCGAGCGCTTCGGTGGCCAGGTCAACGACACCATGGGCATCGAAAACTACCCCAGCGTCATCGAGACCAACGGCCCGGCGTTCGCCGCGGCGCTCGAAGCACAGGTGCGCCACTACGACGTGGAGATCATGAACCTCCAGACCGCGGCCAAGCTCATTCCCGCGAGCGAACCCAACGGCCTGGTGCAAGTGCAGATGACCCACGGCGGCACCCTGAGTGCGCGCAGCGTGATCCTGTCCACCGGTGCGCGCTGGCGCAACGTGAACGTGCCCGGCGAGGCCGAGTACAAGAACAAGGGCGTGGCCTACTGCCCGCACTGCGATGGCCCGTTGTTCAAGGGCAAGCGCGTGGCGGTGATCGGTGGTGGCAACTCGGGCGTTGAAGCAGCCATCGACTTGGCCGGCATCGTGAAGCACGTGACGCTGGTCGAGTTCGCCGATGCGCTCAAGGCCGACGCGGTGCTGGTGAGCAAGCTCAAGAGCCTGCCCAACGTGGACATCCACGTGAACGCGCAGACCACCGAGATCACCGGAGCCGAGGGCAAAGTCAATGGTCTGAGCTTCAAGGACCGCGTGAGCGGCGAGCAGCACCACGTCGAACTCGAAGGTGTGTTCGTGCAGATCGGCCTGGTGCCCAACACCGAATTCCTCAAAGGCACGGTGGCGTTGAGCCGCTTTGGCGAGATCGAGATCGATGCCAAGGGCCACACGAATGTGGATGGCGTGTTTGCGGCGGGTGACTGCACGACGGTTCCGTACAAGCAGATCGTGGTGGCCGCGGGTGCGGGTTCGACGGCGGCGCTCAGCGCGTTCGATTACCTGATCCGCCAGCCGGTGGTGGCGCCGGCCGAAGCTGTTGCCGCCTGAGTGCCTTGCTCCCTCTTCCGCTGCGCGGGAGAGGGTCGGGGTGAGGGTGGTGGGTGTGCGCGCCAAGGGCTTGGGGCGCTGACCCGTGGGCGCCGATGCGCAGCCCCTTCGGGGTTCGCTGCGGTGCTCGCGCACACAGGCAAGTTCGCAAACTCGCTGCGCTCAAACACGCGAACTTGACCGCGCTGCGCGCGGCAACCTGTGCGCACTGCGCTCCTCGCCTGCGCAAAGGCTCCCCCGGGCCAGCGCCCCAAGCCCTTGGCCAGAGGCGGGTGGGCAGGCCCGCGAAGTATTCCTGGGCCCCCACGGCCTGACCTTGTCCGCTTACTTGTGGACGTTGATGCCGTGGTACTCCACGTACTCGGCCAAGCCCACCACGGAGCTTTCGCGGCCGATGCCGCTTTGCTTGACGCCACCGAACGGAATGTTCTTCTGGCCCAGGCGCGAGGTGCCGGCCTGGTTGATGAAGGTCATGCCCGCTTCGAGCTGGCGCGCCACGGCCAACGCGCGCGTGGTGTCGCGCGACCAGACGCTGGAGCCCAGGCCCAACTCGGTTTGATTGGCCATGCGGATCACATCGTCTTCGCTGCGGTAAGCCACCACCGGAATCACCGGCCCGAACTGTTCGGTGAGCACGACTTCAAGGTCGGGGTCGGCATGCTTGACCACGGCCGGGCGCAGGTAGTAGCCATCGTTCCAACTGGCAGGGTCGAGCACTTCGCCCAGTTCGATCACCTCGGCACCTGCGGCGCGCGTGCGCGCGATCAGGTCCTGGATGAACTGCCACTGCGCAGGGTTGTTCATCGGGCCGAAGGTGGCCTGTGGGTTCAAGGGGTGGCCCACCTTGAACTTGTTCACCTCGGCGCACAGGCGCTCGAAGAACGTGTCGTACAGCGCTTCGGGCACATAGACACGTTTGACCGCGAAGCAGAACTGGCCCGAGCGGCGGAAGATGCCACCCACCAGCTTGGGCATGAGATCGTCGAGATCGGCGTCGTCCAGCACGATGGCCGGGTCGTTGCCGCCGAGCTCGAACTGCACGTCCTTCATGGACTTGGCCGCAGCCCGCATGATGCTGCTGGCCACCTTGCCGCCGCCGGTGAACGAAACCTTGCGCACCAGCGGGTGCGTCGTGAGCGCGTTGCCCACTTCTGCACCGCCGTGCACCACGTTGATCACGCCCGGGGGGAACAGCGCGGCCATCTTCTTGAGCAACAGCGAGATGCCCATGGCCGCCGTGGGCGAGGGTTTGATGACGATGGTATTGCCGCACACCAGCGCGGGCGCGAGCTTGCGCATGGTGAGGATGACCGGTGCGTTCCACGAGACGATGCCCGCGATCACGCCCATCGGCCGCTTCTCCACGCTGACCCAGCTGTTGGCGTCTTCGACCTGGTAAGGCTGCAGAAAATCGGTGGCGAGATCGGCGTTGTCGCGCACGATGTTGGCCGCCATGCCGACCTCGGCTTTGTTGGTGCCGATCAGCATGCCCGACTCCAGCGCCATCAGCTCGGCCACCTGAGGGCCTTCGGCGTCGAGCAGATCGGCCGCTGTCTTCAACAGGGCGATGCGTTCGGACAAGGGTGTGCGGCTCCAGCCGTGGAAAGCGGCGTGCGCGGCCTGCACGGCCTCGTCCACCTGCGCGGCATTGGCCTGGGCAACCTGGCCGACGACGTCTGCGGTTCGGCCGGGATCGATCACGTCCAGGTAGGACGCGCCGGGCGCGTCACGTTGGTTGATCAGCAATTCGATGCGTGTAGCGGTCATGGTCAATAACTTCTCTTCTCGAAACTCGGGAATCAATCGACGGTGCGTTCGACACCGTACTCAAAGGGAATGGCCAGCGCGGTGATCTCGTCGCGCAGCGAAGGGCTCATGTCCAGCGCAGCGGCATCGAGATAGCCCTGCAACTGCTCCACGTTGTCGGGGCCGATGATGGGGGCTGTCACCGCCGGATGCGACATGGCCCAGGCCACGGCCAGCGTGGCGGGCGCGACGCCACGCTCTTGTGCGAAGGCGGTGAAGCGGTCGGCGATTTCGAAGTTGGCGCTGTCCGAATAACGTTCGGCATAGCGCGCCTGCAGCAGGCGGCCCTGGTCGGGGCTGCGGTTCACGCCGTACAGGCCGGTGAGCAGACCGCTGGCCAGTGGGCTGAACACCACGGCACCCATTTGCTCGGACTCGGCCAGCGGAAACAACTCGTGCTCGGCCTGCCGCTTGACCAGGTTGTACATGGGCTGGATCAGCTCGAAGCGCGCGAGCGACTCCCTGGCCGAGATGCCCAGCGCCTTGGCAATGCGCCACGCCGACCAGTTGCTCACGGCCGGGTAGAGGATCTTGCCCTGGCGCTGCAGGTCGTCGAAGGCGCGCAGCGTTTCGTCGATCGGCGTGAGCGGGTCGTAGTGGTGCGCGAAATAGAAGTCGATGCGGTCGGTCTTCAGGCGCTTCAAGCTGGCCTCGGCCTCGCGCAGGATGTGCCAGCGCGAGAGGCCCTGGTTGTTCACATGTGCGCCCATCGGGCGGCACACCTTGGAGATCAGCACGATCTCGTCGCGGCACCTGTGCTCGGCGATGCAGTCGCCCAGCAGCTCCTCGGACTTGCCACCGCCGCCATAGGAGTTGGCGCAGTCGAAGAAGTTGATGCCGGCGTCAAGGCTCTTGGCGAAGATGGCGCGCGAAGCCTGCGGATCGTTCGGGAACAACATGGTGCCCAAACACAGGCTGGACACCTTCAGGCCGGTGCGGCCGACGGTCTTGTATTTCATCAGGTTCAAGCGTTTATTCGAACGTGAGCCCTTTGGCCACCTCACCCCAGCGCGCATGTTCGGCTTTTACTTTCGCCGCAAGTTCATCGGCGGAAGAGGGCGTGACCTCATAGCCCGCGTCGACCATGCGCTTTTGCACGTCCGGATCGGCCAGCACGTCGCGCAGCGCGGTGTTCAAGGTCTGCACGATGTTCGCCGGCAGGCCGGGCGGGCCTTCGAGTGCGTAGAAGCTGCCGACGACGAAGTTCGCAATGCCGGCTTCGGCCATGGTGGGCACGTTGGGCAACAGCGGGTGGCGCTTGGCCGAGGTCACGGCCACTGGCACGACGCGTTTGCCCGCAGCAGCGGCTGCGCCGGTGCTGATGGCATCGAACATGAAGGTGAGCGTGCCGGCCATCACGTCGGTCATCGCGGCTGCGTTGCCCTTGTAGGGCACGTGCAGCATGGGCGCACCGGTGGTCTTCTTGAGCAGCTCGCCTGCCAGGTGGTTCGAAGCACCGGGGCCGGCCGATCCGAAGGTGGTCTTGTCGGGGTGGGCCTTGGCGTAGGCGGTGAGCTCCTGCATCGACTTGATCGGCAGGCTGGTGCCCACCATCAGGACGTTGGGTGCATTGAGCACCAGGCCCACCGGCGTGTAGTCCTTGAGCGGGTCGTAGGGCATGGACTTCTGCACGTGCGGCGCGATGGTCTGCGTGGCGCTGGCGGCGAAGAAGAGGGTGTAGCCATCGGGCTGTGCCTTGGCCACGGCTGCCGCGGCCAAGGCGCCCGAGGCGCCGCCGCGGTTCTCGATCACCACCGGTTGGCCCAGGCGCTTTTGCAACGGTGCCTGGATGATGCGCGCGGCCGCGTCCACCGGGCCGCCGGGCACGTAGCCCACGAGCAGGGTGATCGGGCGGTTGGGGTAGTTCTGCGCCTGGGCTGCGACGGGTACGGTGGCCAGCAGGGCGGCGCCCGAGAGGACGGCGCAGGTGAGTCCCGACAAGGTGCGGGCTTTTGAATTCATGGTGTCTCCTGAAGATGGCATTGCCGAGCAACGGCCGGCCCGCGCAGTCTAGGGACCGCAACGGGTGCGCACTACCACGCGCCCGGCAAGGCTGCTATTCGCTTTGCGCCCATGGGCCGCCCTGGGCGGCGCTCGAGACTTCAGGCTTTGCGCACCTTCACCGTGTACTTGCCCATGCCGTTGGCGCGGTTGTAGTGCCGCACCTGCACGTAATAACGCCCGGGGATCAGGTCGGCGCGGATGAGCGCGTTGGTGTCCACGCCGCTGTCGTCGTCTTCGGCGATGACGGCGGTCGCGCTGTCGGGGCCGAAGAGCTTCATCACCACGTCGGTGGAGCCGCGCGTGTCCACGGTGTGGCTGCCGCCGTCGGACACGGTGAACTGGAACAGGTCTTCCTCGCCGAACTGGCCGATGGCGGCCGAGGTGCGCCGGGTCGCGCCGACCTTGAGTTCCTTCGCATCGATCACGGTTGGCGCCGGCTTGGGGTAGGCGCGCGCGCCGCCGATGAAGGCCTTGTCGTTGGCCGAGAGCACCGGGTTGGCGCGCGTGCCCTTGCCGCTCTGGACCCAGCTGTCCGGGAAGAAATACAGCATCACCGAATCGGGGTCGAAGGCGGTGCCGTTGATCTGGTCGGCGCGGTATTTGTTGAGCACGTTGTGGCGGATGGTGGCTTCGCTCCAGTTGTTCGGCGGACCCGAGAGGTCGCGGATCACGGTGGCCTCGTTCCACTCGATGCCACCGGCCGGGTTCTGGTGCTCGTGCATGAGGCCGATGGCGTGGCCGAATTCGTGTGCCACCGTGCCGCCGTCCATGAAACCCAGGTTCATGGTGGGCTGGTCCGTCGGGATGCCGCGGCAGTCGGTGCCCACGTAGGACCAGGCGCCTTTGGTGGTGTCGAAGGCGACGCGGATCTCTGCATCGGGCGCATTGTTGAAATCGAACGTGAGGTTGGCATGCGCGGTCCACCAGGCGGCCTGTTCGCGCACCTTGGCCTGTTGCTCCGCCGTGCCGCCCATGAAGCGCACGCGCAGGGTGCTGCCGTTCATCCAGAGCTTGCCGAGCAGGGCAATGGCACGCGTTCGGCCTTCGCTGCGCGTGGTGGGTTGGAAGCGCATGAGCTCGGCGGGCAGCACGCGCTGGGTGCAGACGTGAACAGGGTGGGTCATGGCGTTCTCCAGGTGAGGATTCAGGGCTGGCGCACCAACCGCAGGGGCGATTCGGCCTGCTGCCCGTTGCTCCAGAACGTGCCGGTGAGTTCGCGCCCGTCGGCGCTGGCGTTGAGCACGACGCTGCCGGTGTCCAGCGGACCGCGGCCATCGCCCGTGAGGGCCTGGTACGGCATCTCGATGCGTGGCACGCCCATCACATTGCCAAGCACGCCACGGCCGTGGTAGCGCACCTCGTTGACCACCAGGCCCTGGCCGCGCATGCCGTTGGCATAGGTCTGCCATTCGGGGTACCAGCCTACGGGAAAGGGGTCGGTCTGCAATTCCACCAGGTTGCCGACCACCGTGAGCTGCACGCGCAGGCGCCGGTTGGATTCGTCGATCGCCCACCAGATGCCCGCCACGTTGGCCGCGGGCGGCACGATGGCCTGCAGCGCCTGCTGCCCCAGGGCGACGATCGGGTCCGGGCCGCCGCTGGCCACCGGTTCGTCCTCGCCTTCGAATGCCGAGACCAGCAGGCCCAGCACGAACAGTCCGACGAAGAAGGCGCCCACCCACATGAGGCTGCGTTGCATGCGCTGGCCCATGGTGCGCTTGGGCTTGTCCTGCTCGTCGGCGGCGTCGCGCTTCGGGGCGATGCCGTGGCTGCGCAGGTCGGCCACGATGCGCGCCAGGTCGGTGGCCCAGTCTTCGGTGCGCAGCTTCAGGGCATGGGCCTCTTTCAGAAACCGCAGCGGCTCGGGCAGTTCGGCGTTGCTGGGGACCGTCATGCCTTCGGTGAAGAGCGGAATGACGATCGCGCCATGTTGATGCGCGGTGAGGATCTCCCCGCGGATCGGGTCGTCCTCGTGGTCGATGCGCCGCCCGCCCTCGGGGTGCTGCATGCCCAGCAGGTCGGGTGTGAAGAGCAGCAGCACCACCGGTTTGTTGCCCAGCGCGGCCATGATCGCACTGCGCCACGAGGTGCCTCCTCGCAGGTCTTGCTTGTCGAAGAACACCTGGTCTTCGCCGTAGAGGCGGCTGAGGTCGGCGCACAAGCGGTCGGCGTCCTTCTTGCCGTCGGACGCGCGGTAGCTGATGAAGATACGGTTCATGGCGCCGCGGCGGTGCTCAAGCCGTACCCAGGCCGCCGTACCCACGCAGCCGTTGCAACACCTCGGCCGCGGCGCGTGCGTGGGCGCCGTTGCCGCCCTCGTGCTGTTCGAGCACGAAGGTGAGCTGGTCGGCGACCGACGCCCACATCCATGGCGTGCCCGCGCGCTGGTGCAATTCTTCGAAGGCCGCGAGCAGCGTGGGCGCCGCCTGGTGCAAGCTGCGGGTGGCCAGGGCTTCGTACACCCCGAGCTCGGGCAGGCCGGCCACGCTCCAGAAGTCCGGGTCGTCGCGCCGCTTGTGCTCCAGGCTCTCGCGCACGCGGCGCAGGCGCTGCGCGTCCGGGCCCGGCCAATGTGGGTCGTTGCCGTGTGCCACCAGTTCGGCGGCGAGCAGGTTCAGGGCGGGGTAGAAGGCGTCGCTGCGGCCGTCCTGAATGGCCAGGGCCTCGGCATGGCCGTAGTGCTCGGCCATGCGGGCAGCGGCCTGTGCGCGTGCCGCGTGGGCACTGGCCACGCCTTCGAGCATGGCCAGCCGCTTGCAGGCGGACCCCAGCAGGCTCTCGCGTTCCACGGTGGGCGCCACGGTGACCAGGGCTTCGAGCATGCCCAGCGCGGCGGTGATGTCGGCGCGGCTTTGCGCCAGCAGTGGCTGCAGTTGAGCGGCGCTGGCATGGTGACGACGGGCACGGTCGACGCGTTCCCAGGCCTGCCGCGCGGTCAGGTTGGCTAGCTGCTCGCTGGCCTTGACCGAGGCACTGCCGTCGTTGGCCGCTACCGCGCGGCGGTACCAGTGCAGCGCCTGCTCGATGTCGTTCGCGGCCTTGAAGGCTACGCCAAAAGCCTCGGCCACCGCGCCCATGCCGCCCCAGTCGGCCTCGAAGCGCGCCTGGAGGTAGCGGATCTTCTCGCGCTGGCTCTCGGGCGCGGCGCCTTGCGTGGCGCTCTGGATGGCCAGGGTCTCCAGGGCGAGGGCCAGTGCCACGGGGGTGGCGATGCCGGCGTAGACCTGTGCCAGTGGCGCGGGCGTGCGCCGGGCCTCGGCCTCGTCGGCCTGCCAGACCCATTCCGGATCGCCGTAGCACTGGTAGGCGGCCCAGGTGTTGCCGCCGGGGCTGGCGGCATAGGCGGCGGTGCGCGCCGCCTGCACCGCGTCCATGAAGCGCCGGCCCGACAGCAGGGCCTTGTAGAAGGCCACGGCGAACTGGTTGGCCGCGTCGTCCTCCACCGCCCAGCCGGCGGCCACCACGCAGCGCACACCGATGCGGATCAGCTGCTTGGCCACGCCCGCGGCGAAACGCGCGCGGTCGTAGCCCTCCTGGAGGAGCTTGCTGGGGTCGGCTGCAAGGTGGCAGCAGTTGAGGAACACCAGTTCGGGCACCACCCGCATGGCCTGCACTTCGCGCGGTCCGAGGAAGGTGCCGTCGCTGAGCACCACGCCGCGCAGCAAGGGCGGCTTGCCTGGGCGTTCGAGCTCGGGTTCGCCATGGCCGGCAATGTGCACGATGCGGTAGCGCCGCGCGAGCAGCGCGTTGGTGACGGCTGCCGCGTCGGGGCCGCAGCCGTCGTCGGGGGCGATCAGCGCGTGTACCCGGTCGCCGCCAAGTACCTCGCCGAGCGCGTCGCGCACCGCCTCGGCCTCGGCGCGCGCCGAGGGCAGCGGTGGGTACAGGGCGCTGTCGCACAGCGGCTCGCCGATCACCAGCACCGCGTCCTCCAGCCGGGCGTCGCTCACCTGGGTGCGGAAGGCCACGGTGCGCAGGCGGCGCAGCAGCTTGTTGCGGATGGCCCAGGGCGCCTGCGGGCCACCGCGGCCATCGTTCGGCGCATCCAGCAATTCCCAGGGAATGCCGGCGGTGCCGTCGTCCAGCTCCAGCAGCAGTTCGCTGGTGCCGCCCAGGCTGGCCTCCATTTCCACCGGCACCAGCAGCTGGAACAGCGTGCGGCCGATCTGCGGGTCGCGGTTGGCATCGTTCGAGGCGCGGCGCACCAGCTCGCCCACCAGTTGGGCCTGGGTCGCCTGCGCGCGCACCTCGGCGCGGGCGCGCTGGGTGTCCAGCGTGTAGACGATGCTGGGTTCGCCGGTGTCGTCGGTCTGCGTCACGGCGCTGATGAAATCGTAGGCTGTGCCCCGGTAGCCGCTGTCGAGCGGGCGGCGCAGCGCGCCGATGCCGGACTCCACCGTCGGCGTGAGCACGAAGTGTTCGGGCGCGGCCTGGCTCAGCAGGCGCAGCGCGCTCCAGGCTTCGGTAGCGCGGTCGAGGTAGAGCTCGACCAGGCGCAAGTGGCTGACCTGCGGCCAACCGCCGGCGGCCAGTTTTTCGTTCGCCTCGCGCACGCCCTGGGCCACGGCCTGGGCTGCGGTGGGCACGCTGATGCCGCTGCCCCCACTGCCGATCAAGGTGCAGGCCATCTCGAACTGGGCCGTGCCCTGGCCCGGTGTTTCCGCCACGCGCTGCGCCCAGGCCAGCGTGGCCTGGCGCACCGTGGCGCTCAGCGCTGCGCTGCGCAGCTTGCCTTCTTCGCCCAGGCCCGCCACCACCACGTGCGGTGGGCGCGGCAGGGCCAGCGGGTTATCGGGGTCCTGCCGGTTGTTGGTGAAGATCTGGTGCGTGCCGGTGGCCTCGGGGTACAGGCCCGCGGCCAGCGAGGCCGACATCACGCCGCCGATGAAGCGGTCCACCACCCCTTCGGTGCCCGTGAGTGTGGACGACACGTAGTGGCCGACCATCACCGTGTGGCTCACGAACTTGAGGTTGGCGTTGATGACCGTGATGCGCAGCGCGGTGTGGGCCGGTGCGGTGGCGGCGGGCGCCTCGTCGGCGAAGCCGAGCACTTCGCGGGCATCGGCAGGCGGCTCCACAAGCAGGTTGCGCTGCCGTGAAGGCCGGCTGCGCGCCAGGGCGGCGGGCGTGTCCGCGCCGGTGCCGCGTGTGGCAGGCACCGTGGTGACCAGCGGCAGGCGCTGGGTGTCACCGTGTTGCAGCAGGTCCAGGTAGGCCTCGAAGGCGTGTGCCACGTCCGGCAGATCGCCGTGCGGGGCATCGACTTTCCAAGCCCGCACGCCCGGCAGCAGCGCGCTGGAGAGCGTGACGCGCCCGTCGCCGCCTTCGGGCTGGTTGAGGTAGACCAAGCCTTCGCGCGCATCGATCTCGAAGCCGGCCGGTGTGCTCGACGCCCGGCCCACCACCATGACCACACGGTCCCGGAACCCGGCCAAGGCCTCGTCGCGCTGGCGGTCCAGCCGCTGGCGCAGGGCCACCGCGCGGTCGAGCACGGCCTGCGGAGGAACGCCCCATTGGTAGATGGTGCGCAGGCTGTCCTCGCCATGCCAGAAGTTGGCCTGCTCCAGCGTCTGCATGTCCTGCTCGGCCAGGGCCTGCCAACGCGCGCTCTGCGCCAGGCCTTGCGCGGTGTCGAGCAGGCCGGCCTGCAGCTGGATCAGACCGGGCATGGCGGCCATCAGCTGGCGTGCCTTTTGGTCCCGGAAGGGCAGGCCGAAGGAGGACAGCGCATTGCCCATGGTGTCGTCGCCGGTGAGCACCTGCATGGGCGCGTACGAGCCGCCGTTGGGCGTGCCCAGCATCAGCAGGCGCGAGCCCGGGCGTTCGAGCCAGCGCTGCCAGACGTCGGGGCGTTCCAGCTGCACCGTGCGCGCGACCACGCCGCCCATGGAATGCGCGATCAGCCGCACCGGCTGGCCGGTGGTGGCGCGTGCGCTCAAGGCCTGGTCGATCACGCCCGCCAGGCGGGCGGCCTCCTCTTCGATCGGGCGGCGCCAGTCGAACGAGAACTCGATCACCTGGTGTGTGGCCGAGAGGAACTCGGCCAGGGCGTCGTAGACCATGCCGATCGGCCCGTCCGCCTGCACATTGTTCGCGCCTTCCTGGTAGCCCAGCTTGTCGAGGCCGCCGAGGATGCGCATGCTCAGCCAGACGCGTTTGCCATCCACCGCCAGGTGGCTGCCCAGAATGCCGGGCAGCAGGATGACGGCGGGGCGCTCGGCCGCTGCAGCCTCGGTGCCCGCACGGGCGCGGCCGCGCAAGCCGTCGCTGGTGCTGCCGGCCCAGGACATCGGGCCGATCGGGCGAAAGCCGGCCGGCGTGTCTTCGATCAGCGCGCTGCAAATGGCTTCGGCCGTGCGCGGGTGGCTGAAGTAGGCGAAGTGCGTCACCTTGCCGCCGCGTTCCAGTACGAAGGTGGCCGCCGCGTGGCCGCCCGCTGGCGCGCGCGGCGTGCCGCCGTACATGGAACGCGTCTGCACCACCAGGTCGTTGTCGGTCCAGTAGAAGGCATCGGCCAGCAAGGTCTTGACCCAGGACATGATCGAGTCGCCCTGGATGTCCCCCGCCACCACACGCAACTGCCCCGGCAGGGGCGCGCCGCCGTCGCTCTCGTGCAGCCATTGCACCAGCGGGCTCAGCGGCGTCATGGCCTCCAGGCCGGGCAGCAAGGCCGGGTCGGTGCGCTGGCTGGCGACCTCGCCGATGAAGTCGATCAGCAAGGGCGCGACCGGGATGTTGGCCAGCTCCAGCGACCACTTGAGCACCGACACATAAGCGTCCAGCCGCTTGGACGCGAGCAGGGTGCCGCGCGCCGGGCAGGCCACGCGCACCACGCGTTCCACGCGCACGTCGCGGCCCTTGAGCTCGGCGGCCAGTTCGCGCAGGGCCTTGAGCTGTTGGCGGTGGGCCGGGTCCTTGAACGCGGTCAGCGGGCGTTCGTCTAGCTCGGGGCGTGCGCACACGCGCGCCAGCACCTCGGCCACCAGCCCGCCGCGCGAGTGGGTGAGCAGGTGCAGCCGCGCTCCTTTGGGCAGGGCGCGCGCGAGCAGGAGCGCGTTCTCGATCGGGCTGGCCAGCAGGGTGGGGTGGTCCAAGCCGTAGACACGGTCGCCATAGCGCGCGAACAGCTCGCGCACCTTGTGTGGGTGTTCCTGCCAGAGTTTGCCGAAGGTGCCCTGGGTGTTGGAGAAGGTGCCGTGCAGCAGCACCAGCACCGGCGCGTCGGGCTGGTCGGGCAGCGGGATCTTGTCGAGCTTCGGACGGCCTTTGAGCGGCGCGGAGAAAGCGTCGGCCCGCAGGGCGTATACGCCGGGATCGACCTGCCCGTCCACGCGCGCGCCGATCTTCGCCGCGGTGAGCTTGGCCGCAGGCTCCTTCAGCAGGCCGGTGACCACTTCGATGGCCGAGAGCAGCACCTCGCCCATGCGCCCGCGCGCAGTGCCGCGCGTGGCCGCGCCCGCCTGCTCCAGGCCCTGCCAGCTGAGCTGCGTGGGCACGTTCACGTCGTTGGGCAGCGCTTGACCGCGCGAGCGGCCAGCGGCGGTGCTGCGCGTCAGGCCCGATTGCGCCAGCATCAGGTCGCGTGCGGTCTCGGGGTGCAGCATGAGCGAGGGGCCGTTGCTGATGTGCAGCACCACGGCGTCCAGGCCGGGCCGCGCGCTCACACGCACGGTGTCGCTGCTGCCGCGCATGGCGCCCACCACCACGCGCTGCGTGAGCGTGCCTTGGCCGCCGAACGACGACAGCGATGCGGCGCTCGTGGCGCCGCCCCGCGTGGCGCCTGCCATCGGCTGCGGTTGGCCCCGCACGATGAAGGTGATGGCCGGGGCAGAGGAGGGGGTTTTCATGCGGGCACTTTCTTCATGGGCGGGCGGCGATCGGGCTCAGGTTCTGCTGCGCGCCTTGGTTGCAGCCTTTCGGGCGGGAGGTTTCGCCGCCGCCTTGCGCGGCGTGGCGCGTGTCGGTGCCAAAGCCCGCTGCGCGCGTGAGAGCACGGCAGCGCCGGGCCCCGAGCGCGTGGCGGGCAAGCGGCTCACGAAGTCGTTGCAGACCCAGCCTTCCAGGTCGGTGCCGCCGACCACCGCCACGCGGCTCCAGCGGTCTTGCGGTTCGAGCAGCACCAGCTCGGCGCCCCGTTTGAGCGCGGGCGCGACCTTGGGGAATTCGGCGCCCGGACCGCTGCGGATGTTCAGGCTGGAGGCATTGACCACCAGGCGCGGCGACACATCGGCACCCCGGCCGACGGCGCGCGCGCGCACCGCGCCAAGCGGGAACGCCGGGCCCGGGTCGATCTTGCGGCCGCGCGCCACGTCTTCGTGGCCCAGCACGTCTTCCAGGCCGTAGTGCGCCACCAGCAGCTCGCAGAGTTCAAGCGCGCGCGCGATCTGCACCTCGGTGTAGTGGTGCCAGGGCTTCACGCCGCCGCCATGGCGGTGTTCGGCCAGGCGCACTTCGTCGTCGGGGTAGGGTTTGCCGAACCACGACACATAGCGTTCGCCATCGCGCTGCAACAGGCCGGCGTTGTCCATCTCGATGCCGATGGCGTGGTGGTTCAGCCCATCGAGCCCGTTCCACTGGCTCACACCGGCGTGCCAGGTGACCACGTTGAACGGCGCGAGCTGCACGATGCGGCCATCGCGCCCGAGCACGATGTGCGCCGACGCATTGCCCTGCGGCTTCTTCGTGCACAAGGACTCCACCGAACTCTCCAGGTTGCGGCCCGCGGTGTAGTGCAGCAGCACATAGCGTGCGCGCAGGCTGCCGCCCGCGTTGGGTGTCTGCCGAAAGCTCACGTCGTCGCCGGTGAGGCGGTGGTCCTGAATACCCAGCATGAGACCTCCTTGGTGGGAGAAGCGGAAATGCAGTGGTGCGGCTCAGACCGCGAAAGGCGCCTGCTTCAGAAAGGCCGCCGCAGGACCGAGCGTGAACAGGTTGGGCGATTGCGAGGGCGGCATGCCCGCTCGGATGCGCGCGTGGAAGCTGGCGTAGCTCCCCTTGAATCCCCCGTTGTTCCACACACTCAGCAACTGCTCGGTGAAGGCCCCGTTGTGGTTGCCGTCCATGGAGAACTGGTTGTCCTGGCATCCCGAGATGAGGATCAGCGAGGGTGAGAACTTCTTGACGATGGCGGTGAGCCGGGTGCTCACAGTTACATTGGCCAGGGCGGTGTCGGGATCTTCCACACGGCCGCCCGCGGCCTTGGCCACATCGCTCTGGAGCTTGTCGTAGAAGGCTTTGTGGCCCGCGTAGACCCGCAGCGCGACAGGGCGCGGCATGATGCGCGGGCGCTGCTCGGGCGTTGCGGCGGCGGGCACGCGGGCACGAACGACGGTGCCGCTGTGGCAGCTGTCGGAGAGCACCAGGATGCGCACACCCGCCTTGAAGCGGCTCAGCTCGTAGTACAGCTCGTCGTCGATCAACTGGCCGTCGAACAGACACCAGGTTTCGTCCAGCTTGTCCTCTTCCTCGCCGCTCACATCGGGGATCTGTCCGCCATGGCCGGAGAAGGTCATGAAGAAAAAGTCACCGCTGACCAGCGCCTCGGCGGCCTTGCGGATCGCCGCCAGCACCTGTGCCCGTGTGGCCTTTTTGGTGATGAGCAAGCTGCTCTTGATGCCCTGGGCCTTGGCCAGCGCGGCCATGTCGTGCGCGTCGAATTCACAGGCCGCCAGCGGCCCGGTCCAACCTTCGTAATGGGCCGCGCTGACTTCGTTGAGACCAATGTGCAGCGAGTGGGCCTTGGGCCTCTTGGATTCGCTGGTTGCCTTGTTGACCATGGCGCTCCTCCCGGGTGGTTTCTGAATGTGAAATCCGTCGCGGATTCTGTAGTGTCCGCCGGGGTCAGGCAAATGGCAACTTGTAAATAAATGTGGCCACGCGGGCTTCCCCCGGGTGGCCACGGTCGGACGGGCGTTGGACTTTTTACTTGGCAGGCTCGGCCGGCGCGGGCGCAGCGGGTGTTGCCGCCGGTGCTGCGGGTGCTGCCTGTTCGGCGTGGGGTGCGTCCATGCCGTGTTTCTCACCACCCATGTCGATATCGCCGCCCTTCATGAGGGCGAACAGGGCAATGGCGGCAAAGATGGCGAAGGCGATGAAGATCTTGATCATGGTCTCGGATAGGGCTGAGGCATGCCGCGGGGCATGGGTTGGGCGGGAACGGACATCGCCCGCCCGCGCATTCTTTGGGCTCTGACTGACGTATCTCTGACGCGAGGCCGTTCCCCACAAGGGGAGGCCGCACCGGCCCCAAACGCCACACACTCTCTCTCTGGCGAGCGTGCCTCATCCAGAGGCATCAAGGGACGGCTGCGCCGGCCCAAGATGCCGTCCCCCCTCCAAGCGCCGAAGGCGCGCAAGAGAGGGGGGAAGCCGCGTCAGCGGCGCAGGGGGGAGTCCTATCTAGTACTCCAGGCGTTCAGGGCGGACCTCCTGCAGGATGGTGGTGGCGATTTCCTCGATCGACTTGGTGGTGGTCGAGAGCCAGCGGATGCCCTCGCGCCGCATCATGGCCTCGGCCTCGCTCACTTCCATGCGGCAGTTGGAGAGGTCGGCGTAGCGTGAATTGGGCCGGCGTTCGTTGCGGATCTCGCTCAGGCGCTCGGGCGCGATGGTCAGCCCGAAGATTTTCTTGCGGTGCTTCACCAGGGCCGGCGGGAGCTGGCGGCGCTCGAAATCCTCCGGAATGAGCGGGTAGTTCGAGGCCTTGAGCCCGTACTGCATGGCCAGGTAGAGCGAGGTCGGCGTCTTGCCGCTGCGGCTCACGCCCACCAGGATCACGTCCGAGCCTTCCAGGTCCTTGTGGCTCTGGCCGTCGTCGTGCTCCAGCGAGAAGTTGATCGCCTCGATACGGTCGTGGTAGGCCTGGCTCTTGGAAGCGTCCGAGAAACGGCCCACGCGGTGGTTGGATTTGATGCCCAGCTCGTGTTCCAGCGGTGCGATGAACGTGCCGAACATGTCCAGCAGCACGCCCTTGCACTGGGTACGGAACACGTTGAGCACGTCCAGGTCGACCACGGTCGTGAATACCAGCGGGCGGTTGCCTTCCAGATCGGCCGCATGGTTGATCTGGCGCACGGCCTGGTGGGCCTTGTCCACGCTGTCCAGAAAGGGCAGGCGCACGCGGCGCATCTGGGCTTCGAACTGGTTCAGGATGGCATTGCCAAAAGTCTCGGCGGTGATGCCGGTACCGTCCGAGATGAAGAAGACCGTGCGAAGGGCCATGGTGGCGCGTCCTTACAATGCGGAGTGTTTTGCTGGCGCCGATTATCGACCGCCCGCCGCCCCGACCCTGTTTCCCTGCCCCGGCCTCAGACCCATAACAGAACAACAGGTCACCACGCTGCGCAGGGTACGCCCCGGTTTTTTAACCTTAGGAGCTAGTCCCATGTCCCAGTTGTTTGGAGCGACAGACCTCGTCGTGCCCTTCGAGAAGTTGCGAATGAGCGACGTCGAGTCCGTTGGCGGTAAAAACGCCAGCCTCGGCGAAATGATTTCGCAGCTGCCCACCGGCGTGAAGGTGCCCACCGGCTTTGCCACCACCGCCCATGCCTTCCGCGAATTCCTCAAGCACGACGGCCTGACCGAGCGCATCAACGCGCGCCTGGACAAGCTGGACACCGAAGACGTGCGCGCGCTGGCCGAGGCCGGCGCCGAGATCCGCGCCATGGTGGAAAACCAGCCGTTCCCCGCCGATCTGGAAAAGGCCATCGCTGATGAGTTCGCCAAACTCAGCGCGGGCAATGCCAAGGCCTCTTTCGCCGTGCGTTCCTCGGCCACCGCCGAAGACCTGCCCGATGCGTCCTTCGCCGGCCAACAGGAAACCTTCCTCAACGTGGTCGGCATCGAAGAGGTGCTGCACAAGATGAAGGAGGTGTTCGCTTCCCTCTACAACGACCGCGCCATCAGCTACCGCGTACACAAGGGCTTCGCCCACGCCGATGTGGCGCTGTCGGCCGGCGTGCAGCGCATGGTGCGCTCCGACACCGGCGCGGCCGGCGTGATGTTCACCATCGACACCGAAAGCGGCTTTGAAGACGTGGTCTTCATCACCTCCAGCTACGGCCTGGGCGAAACGGTGGTGCAGGGCGCGGTGAATCCCGACGAGTTCTATGTGCACAAGCCCATGCTCAAGGCCGGCAAACGCGCGCTGATCCGCCGCAACCTGGGCTCCAAGCTGATCCAGATGGTGTTCAGCACCCCCGAGGAAAAGGCCACCAGCGGCAAGCTCGTGAAGACGGTTGACGTGCCGGTGGAACAGCGCAACCGCTACAGCCTGAGCGATGCCGACGTCGAGCAACTGGCGAGATACGCGCTGGTGATCGAACAGCACTACGGCCGCCCGATGGACATCGAGTGGGGCAAGGACGGCACCGACGGCCAGATCTACATCCTCCAGGCCCGCCCGGAAACCGTGAAGAGCCAGAGCGCCGGCAAGACCGAGGTGCGCTACAAGCTCAAGGGCAAGGGCTCCGTGCTGGCCAGCGGCCGCGCGATCGGCCAGAAGGTGGGCACCGGCCCGGTGCGCCTGGTGCACAACATCAGCGAGATGGACAAGGTGCAACCCGGTGACGTGCTCGTGACCGACATGACCGACCCGAACTGGGAGCCGGTGATGAAGCGCGCCAGCGCCATCGTGACCAACCGGGGCGGGCGCACCTGCCACGCCGCCATCATCGCGCGCGAGCTCGGCATTCCGGCGGTGGTGGGTTGTGGTGATGCGACCGACCTGCTCAAGGACGGCACGCTGGTCACTGTGAGCTGCGCCGAGGGCGACACCGGCAACATCTACGACGGCCTGCTGGAAACCGAGATCACCGAAGTGCAACGCGGCGAGATGCCGGCGCTGGACGTGAAGATCATGATGAACGTGGGCAACCCGCAACTGGCCTTCGACTTCGCCCAGATCCCCAACGCCGGCGTGGGCCTGGCGCGGCTGGAGTTCATCATCAACAACAACATCGGCGTGCATCCCAAGGCCATCCTGGACTACCCCAACGTCGATGCCGACCTGAAGAAGGCGGTCGAGTCGGTGGCGCGCGGTCACGCGTCGCCGCGCGCGTTCTACGTCGACAAGGTCGCGGAGGGCGTGGCCACCATCGCCGCGGCTTACTGGCCCAAGCCGGTGATCGTGCGGCTCTCGGACTTCAAGAGCAACGAGTACCGCAAGCTCGTCGGTGGTTCGCGCTACGAGCCCGAGGAAGAGAACCCGATGCTGGGCTTCCGGGGTGCGGCGCGCTACGTCAGCGAAGACTTTCGCGAAGCCTTCGCCATGGAGTGCGAAGCGCTCAAGCGCGTGCGCGAAGACATGGGCCTGACCAACGTGCAGGTGATGGTGCCCTTCGTGCGCACGCTGGCCCAGGCCGAGCGCGTGACCGGCCTGCTGGCCGAGAAGGGCCTGAAGCGCGGCGTGAACGAGCTCAAGGTCATCATGATGTGCGAGATCCCGAGCAACGCCGTGCTGGCCAAGGAGTTCCTGCAGTACTTCGACGGCTTCTCCATCGGCTCCAACGACCTGACCCAGCTCACGCTCGGTCTGGACCGCGACTCGGGCCTGGAGTTGCTGGCGCACGACTTCGACGAGCGCGACCCGGCGGTCAAGGCCTTGCTGCGCCTGGCCATCGCCGCCTGCAAGGCCGAGGGCAAGTACGTCGGCATCTGCGGCCAGGGCCCCAGCGACCATCCCGACTTCGCCGAATGGCTGCGCGACGAGGGCATCAGCTCGATCTCGCTCAACCCCGACAGCGTGGTCGACACCTGGAAGCAACTCGCCCAGGGTTGATCATGCTCAGAGGGTTCCGAGCAAACACCTAGGCATCACCGGTCATCGCAATGCGATGATCGGGCGATGTCCGCGCCATCCTCGACCGACACACACGACCGCCGTGCCCTGGTGCTCAAGGCGGTCTTGTTGTCGGTCATGTTTCTGGCGTCGTTCGGCGTCTGCTTCTTCGCGCGCGAACTGAGCTTCGTCGTCAACGGCTGGCCTGTGCATTTCTGGATGGCGGCCCAGGGCGCGGTCCTGGTGTTCATCGGCGTCGTCGTGGTCTACGCCGTCGCCATGCGCCGGCTGGAGAAAAACGAAGAAGAGGGCGCCAGGTCCACCGATGTCTGACGCCCCGGCCTACGCGGCCTACAAACGCCGCCTGCGCCGCATCCTGGCGTTCTACGTGCTGGCGCTCATCGCCTTCATGCTGTTGATGGCGTGGGCCGAGCACAGCGGTCTGTCGCGCCGCTGGCTAGGGCCGATCTTTCTGTTCGCAACGGTGATGATGTACGGTGGCATCGGCATCTATGGCCGCACCGCCGTGCCGGACGAGTACTACGTGGCCGGCAGGCGCATCCCGCCGGTCTACAACGGCATGGCCGCGGCGGCCGACTGGATGAGCGCGGCCTCCTTCATCAGCCTGGCGGGTGGGCTGTATCTGCAGGGGTTTGGCGGCACCGAGTGGCAGGCCGGTGGCCTGGCGTATGTGCTGGGCTGGACCGGTGGCTTCTGCCTGGTGGCCCTGCTCATCGCGCCGCACCTGCGCAGGCTCAATCTGTACACCGTGCCCGACTATTTCGAGGTGCGCTTTGGCGGGCGCTGGCCACGGCGCATCGCGGCATTCTCCGCGGTGCTGTGCTCGTTCACCTACGTGATCGCGCAGATCTACGGCATCGGCCTGGTGGCCTCGCGCCTGACCGGCGTGCAGTTCGAGATCGGCATCATGCTCGGCCTGGGGGGCGTGGTGCTGTGTTCGTTTCTGGGTGGCATGCGCGCGATCACCTGGACCCAGGTGGCGCAGTACGTCATCTTGCTGCTGGCGTTCCTCATCCCGGTGTCGTGGCTGGCGTACAAGCAGTTGGGCAACCCGCTCGCACCGTTGGTGTACGGCCAGCAGTTGACGAAGATCGCGGAGCTCGAAAAGGACTTGCTCGCATCTCCCGCGGAAAGGGCGGTGCAGGAGGCTTTTGGCCGGCGTGCCCGTGAATACGCGGTGTGGCTGCAGGATGTGGAGGGCACGCTCAAGCGCCAGCGCGCGGCCAAGCAGGAGCGCGTGCGCACCTTGAAATCGCAGAACGCCGACATGGAACTGGTGATCGCCGCTACCCGCGAACTGGCGGCATTGCCGCCCGACGTGCCCACGGCGCGCGAGCGCTGGACGCGTGCCTTGCAGGAAAGCGAAGAAAGGTCCCGGCCGCTGGGCGGGCTCATCCCGCACAGCCAGGCGTTTGCGGGCGACCCCGACGGCACGCCGGCCGAGCGTGCGGTGTTCCAGTCCGCGCGCGCCAACTTCCTGGCCCTCATGTTCTGCCTGATGGTGGGCACCGCGGGGCTGCCGCACCTGCTCACGCGCTACTACACCACCCCCTCCGTGGCGACCGCGCGCGAATCGGTCGCGTGGTCGCTCTTCTTCATCACCCTCTTGTACCTGAGCGCACCCGCGCTCGCGGTGCTGGTGAAGTACGAAGTCATGGCGAACGTGGTGGGCAGCAGTTTCGATGCCTTGCCCGCGTGGATCGGGCAATGGTCGCGGCTCGACGATTCGCTGATCTCCGTGAGCGATGTCAACGGCGACGGCATCCTGCAGTTCGGCGAGCTGCGGCTGGGGGCCGACGTGATCATGCTCGCCACGCCCGAGCTGGGCGGCATGCCTTACGTGGTGTCGGGGCTGGTGGCGGCGGGAGGTCTCGCCGCCGCGCTGTCCACCGCCGATGGCCTGCTGCTGACCATCAGCAACTCGCTGGTGCGCGACACCTATTGCCACGAGGTGCGGCGCAACGTCACACCCGAGCAGCGCGTGATCCTCTCCAAGTTCGCCTTGCTCAGCGTGGCCACGGTGGCCGCGTTCGTCGCCGCGCTCAGGCCCGCGGAAATCCTGCCCCTGGTGGCTTCATCGTTCTCGCTCGCGGCCTCGGCCTTCGTGCCCGCCATGATCATGGGCATCTTCTGGTCGCGCACCCGGGGCTCGGCCGCCGTCGCGGGCATGCTGCTCGGTCTGGGCACCACGGTTACCTACATGATGATCAATGCACCCACCGTGCGCGGCTTCTTCGGCGTGAGCGGCGGGCAGGATCTCTGGTTCGGCATCCAGCCCCTGTCGGCCGGTGTGTTCGGCGTGCCGGTGGGCTTCGCCGTGATCGTGCTGCTGACCTTGCTGCGGCGCCGTGAGACGGTCGGCGCTTAGGGCCTGTTCACCCTTTCGCACTTGGAAAAATCGTGTGAACTGGCCCTAGGGGTTTTCCCGATTTCCGTGTCGTTGGCGAGCCTGTGCCGGCGTGTGTCAGGTTCCAGTCAGACGCTCCTAAAACACTGCGATGGCTTCTCGTGCCATCCATTCAACTTAGGAGACTTCAACATCATGGCAACCTCAACGGCCAGTGCATCTGCACCGATGACCAAGGAGGAGAGGAAGGTGATCTTTGCTTCCTCTCTGGGTACGGTTTTCGAGTGGTACGACTTCTATCTCTATGGGTCGCTCGCGGCCATCATCGCGCGCCAATTCTTCTCCGGACTGGACGCCACCTCCGCCTACATCTTCGCCTTGCTGGCGTTCGCGGCGGGCTTCCTAGTGCGGCCCTTCGGCGCGATCGTCTTCGGCCGTCTGGGCGACATGATCGGGCGCAAGTACACCTTCCTGGTCACGATCCTGCTGATGGGGGCGTCCACGTTCATCGTGGGTTTGCTGCCCACCTATGCCTCCATCGGCGTTGCCGCGCCGATCATCCTCATCATCCTGCGCATGCTGCAAGGCTTGGCGCTGGGCGGTGAATACGGTGGTGCTGCCACGTACGTGGCCGAGCATGCGCCGCACGGCAAACGCGGCGCCTACACCGCGTGGATCCAGACCACCGCCACGCTGGGCCTGTTCCTGTCGCTGCTGGTGATCCTGGGCGTGCGTACCGCGATGGGCGACAAGGAGTTCGCCGAATGGGGCTGGCGCATTCCGTTCCTGGTGTCCATCCTGCTCCTGGGCGTCTCGGTCTGGATTCGCCTGAGCCTCAACGAGTCGCCCGCGTTCCAGAAAATGAAAGCGGAAGGCAAGACCTCCAAGGCGCCGCTGACCGAATCCTTCGGCCAATGGAAGAACCTCAAGGTCGTGATCCTGGCACTGCTGGGCCTGACCGCCGGCCAGGCCGTGGTCTGGTACACCGGTCAGTTCTACGCGTTGTTCTTCCTGACGACGATCGCCAAGGTCGACGCCACCACGGCCAACCTGTTCATCGCCGCTTCGCTGCTGATCGGCACACCGTTCTTCATCGTGTTCGGTTCGCTCTCCGACAAGATCGGCCGCAAGCCCATCATCATGGGGGGCTGCCTGATCGCCGCGCTGACGTACTTCACGGTGTTCCCGATGCTGCTGAACTACGCCAACCCGGCGCTGGTGGCCGCACAGCAAGCCAACAAGGTGACCGTGACGGCCGACCTGAAGGAATGCTCGTTCCAGGGCAGTCCGATCGCCCGCGACATCGATTTCCGCACCTCGTGCGATATCGCCAAGCGCGCCCTTACGCAGTCCTACATCCCTTACACCACCGTGCAAGGTGCGGTCGGCGCACCGGCCACCGTCACCATGGGCTCCAAGGTGTTGAACGCGCCCGTGGGTGTGCTCAACGACAAGCGCGATGGCTTCAGCGCCGAGAGCGGCAAGGCCATCGGCGACTTCCGCAAGGAACTGACCGACACCGCCAAGGCCGAAGGCCTGACCACGCCGGCAGACCCCGCGAAGATGAACAAGGGCATGGTGCTGCTGATCCTCGTGTTCCTCGTGATCCTGGTGACCATGGTGTACGGCCCGATCGCCGCCATGCTGGTGGAGTTGTTCCCCACACGCATCCGCTACACCTCGATGAGCCTGCCGTACCACATCGGCAACGGCTGGTTCGGCGGCCTGCTGCCGACCACCGCGTTCGCCATGGTGGCCGCCACCGGCGACATCTTCTACGGCCTCTGGTACCCCGTGATCGTCGCCGCCGGCACCTTCATCATCGGCATGATCTTCATCCGCGAGACCAAGGACGTGGACATCTACGCCCACGATTGAGTGGAAAGTGTGCATCCCGAGCACTTCGGGATGCCTCGACCCATCAAAGCCCGCCTTTGTGCGGGCTTTTTGCTGGGCGGCACCGTATGGACAAACCCCAATTCAAATGCCTGTCCCGGTATGTAAAGCTCGTTTTTGGCGATGTCCTGTGTTGAAGAACGACTTTGGAGCAGCATGAGCATTGTGAAAACCGAAGCCGGGCAACGGGTCCTGAAGGACCGGTCGGTACCCTTGACCCCTCGGCAACGTTCGGTCTTCGTCCTGATCGATGGCAAACGCTCCATGCGGGAAGTGCTGGCCGCATCCGCTGCCTTGGGGGCGGCCGATGAAGACGTCGAGCGCTTGTTCGAGCTGGGGTTGATTGCCGATGCCGCGCCCCCGCCAGCGGTGGCGCAAGCCGCTGCGGCACTGGCCCAGGAAGAGGTCGTTTCCGAGGCCCCGGAACGCAGCCCCGCGCAGCGTTACCAGGACGCCTACCCCATCGCCACCCAGCTCACTGCGGCCCTGGGCTTGCGCGGTTTCCGCCTGAACCTGGCGGTAGAGGCGGCCGGCAACTACGAGCAATTGCTCGCCTTGTCCCCGCGGATCCAGGAGGCCATTGGCGCGAAGAAGTTCGCCCCATTGGCCGCTGCCCTGGGCGGACGCTGAGGGCGGTCTGCTCACCTTGGCGCAAGGCCCAGACATCCTGTTGCTATAATCGCAGGCTTTTCGCCTTGCCACACCGCTTCCAGACGCGGCGGGTGGCTGAACCTGCTGTGCTTCGTTGCACGGTCCATCCTGAAGGAGTGTCTATGCGTCACTATGAAATCGTCTTGCTGATCCACCCGGATCAAAGCGAACAAGTTCCGGCCATGCTGGAGCGCTACAAGGGCATGATCACCGCTGGCGGCGGCAAGATCCACCGCGTTGAAGACTGGGGCCGTCGCCAGATGGCTTATCAGATCAACAAGCTGTCCAAGGCCCACTACCTGTGCGTCAACATCGAAGCCGATCAGGCCGTGATGTCCGAACTGGAACATGCTTTCAAGTTCAACGACGCGGTTCTGCGCCACCTCACGGTGTTGCGCAAGAAGGCCGATACCGGTCCTTCGGCCATGATGAAGTCGGTCGAGCGCGAAGAAGCCCGCAAGCTTCAACAGCCCGCTCCTTCCCACCAAGCGCAGGAACAGGCCGCCGCGTAAGCCCGCGGCGTGACGTCGTCATCGGGTGAACCGTCTTCAGTTGTCCGCCGTGGTGGTGCAGGTACAGAGCCTGCGTTACACACCGGCAGGCATCCCGGCCGTCAACCTCGTGCTTGAACACGAGTCCCAGGTCGTCGAGATGGACTTACCGAGACAGGTGAAATTGCAGCTGAGGGCCGTGGCCTTCGGTGCCCAGGCCGAAGTGCTGTCCCGACAGGGGCTTGACGCGGTCTGTGAGTTTCACGGTTTCATGACGAACCAGCGCAACGGCAAAGGCGTGGTGTTCCACATCCAAGAATTCAGCAAAACATAGGAAGGCCCATCATGGCTGCACCCAAACGTTTCAACAACAAAGACAAGCGCCCCAAGCGCAACACCCAGTCGCTGCTCTTCAAGCGCAAGCGCTTCTGCCGCTTCACCGTGGCCAATGTCGAAGAAGTCGACTACAAGGACGTGGACGTCCTGCGCGACTTCATTGCGGAAAACGGCAAGATCATCCCCGCGCGTCTGACCGGCACCCGTGCCTTCTACCAGCGCCAGGTCAACACCGCCATCAAGCGCGCACGCTTCCTGGCCATGCTGCCCTACAGCGACCAGCACCGCGTCTGAAAGAGAGCCTGACATGCAAATCATCCTGCTCGACAAAGTTGTCAACCTCGGCGCCCTGGGCGATGTGGTCAAGGTCAAGGACGGCTATGCCCGCAACTTCCTGATCCCCACCGGCCGTGCCCGCCGCGCGACCCAGAACGCCATTGCCGAATTCGAAGCCCGCCGTGCGGAACTCGAGAAGGTGGCCGCCGCCAAACACGCTGAAGCCCAAGCCCTGGGTGAGAAGCTCGCTGCCGTCACGGTCAAGCTGTCGCAAAAGGCTGGCGTCGATGGCCGCCTGTTCGGCTCCGTGACCAACCACGACGTGTCCGAAGAGCTGAACAAGCAAGGCTTCGCCGTGGTCAAGTCGCAAGTGCGCATGCCCAACGGCCCGCTGAAGAACGTGGGCGACTACACGGTCAGCGTCAACCTGCACACCGATGTGACGGTCGACGTGAACGTCTCGGTGCTCGGCGAAACCGCCTGAGTTCCTCGCAGCGTTCTGCCAAAAAGCCGCTGCCTTCGGGCAGCGGCTTTTTTCTTTGTGGGATATCGCGGTTGTCCCGGGTTCTGCACTCCATTCACACCGGATTTCCACAGGGTTGTCCACCCCTGAGCGATCCCCCTGGGCGTACCATCGCTTTTTCGCTGCAAACCCTCCATGTCCACTGCCTTTTCCAGTCCCTTCCCCGAGTTCGACGCGGGCTTCGAAGACGCTGCGAGCGATCGCCAGGTCGCCCAACTGCGTGTTCCACCGCATTCGATCGAGGCCGAGTCCAGCGTGCTGGGCGGCCTGCTGCTCGACAACAGCGCCTGGGACCGCGTGGCGGATCTGATCAACGATTCCGACTTCTACCGGCACGAACACCGGCTGACCTATTCGGCGATCGCCACCCTCGTCAACGGGAGCAAGCCGGCCGACGTGGTCACGGTGTTCGAGCATCTGCAGAACCTGGGCAAGTCCGAAGAGGCCGGAGGCCTGGCGTACCTGAACTCACTGGCTCAGTACGTGCCGAGCGCGGCCAACATCCGGCGTTATGCCGAGATCGTGCGCGAGCGCGCCATCCTGCGCAAACTCGTGACCGCCAGCGACGAGATCGCGACCGCGGCCTTCAACCCGCAAGGGCGGCCGGTGGCCAAGATCCTGGACGAGGCCGAGCAGAAGGTCTTCAAGATCGGCGAAGAGGGCTCGCGGATGAAGGAGGGCTTCCAGAGCATGGACACGCTCGTGGTCGACCTGCTGGACCGCGTGCAGGAAATGGCCGACAACCCGGCGGACGTGACCGGTGTGCCCACCGGCTTCATCGATCTGGACCGCATGACCTCGGGCTTGCAGGCCGGCGACCTGGTGGTGTTGGCCGCGCGTCCTTCCATGGGCAAGACCGCGTTCGCGATCAACATCGCCGAACACGTGGCCCTCAACGAGGGGCTGCCGGTGGCGGTGTTCTCCATGGAAATGGGTGCCTCGCAGCTGGCTGTGCGTATCGTGGGCTCGATCGGACGGATCAACCAGGGGCATTTGCGCACGGGCAAGCTCACCGACGACGAATGGCCGCGCCTCACCGAGGCCATCGAGAAGTTGCGCACGGTGTCCCTGCACATCGACGAGACGCCGGGCCTCACCCCCAGCGAGCTGCGGGCCAACTCCCGGCGACTGGCGCGCCAATGCGGCAAGCTCGGCCTGATCGTGGTCGACTACCTGCAGCTCATGAGCGGCTCGGGTTCGAGCGGCGGTGACAACCGCGCTACCGAACTGGGCGAAATTTCCCGGGGCCTGAAGATGCTGGCCAAGGAACTGCAATGCCCGGTGATCGCGCTCTCGCAGCTCAACCGTTCGGTCGAACAGCGCACCGACAAGCGTCCCATGATGTCGGATCTGCGAGAGTCTGGCGCCATCGAGCAGGATGCGGACATCATCATGTTCATCTACCGCGACGAGTACTACAACCGTGAGAACTGCAAGGAACCCGGCGTGGCGGAAATCATCATTGGCAAGCAGCGAAACGGCCCGACCGGCGTGGTGAAGCTGGCCTTCCTCAACATGCTGACCCGCTTCGAGACCCTGGTGGGCGGCGGTATGGGGGGCGGCAGCGACTACTGAGGCATTCGTTTACGAGCCCAACAAAAAACCGGCCTGGATGGCCGGTTTTTTGTTGTTGGGCTGCGCGGCGGGATTTGCGCCTACAGCACCTCGCTGGCGAAATCCGCCAGGCGCGAGCGCTCGCCGCGCGCCAGCGTGATGTGCCCGCCGTGGGGCCATCCCTTGAACCGGTCGACCGCATAGGTCAGCCCTGACGAGCCTTCCGTGAGGTAGGGCGTGTCGATCTGCGCCAGGTTGCCCATGCAGATGATCTTCGTGCCGGGGCCCGCGCGCGTGATCAAGGTCTTCATCTGCTTGGGCGTGAGGTTCTGCGCCTCGTCGATGATCACGTACTTGTTCATGAACGTGCGGCCGCGCATGAAGTTCATGCTCTTGACCTTGATGCGGCTGCGGATGAGCTCGTTGGTGGCCGCGCGCCCCCATTCGCCCGCGTTGCCGCCATCACCCTTGGCCAGGAATTCCAGGTTGTCGTCGAGTGCGCCCATCCAGGGCCCCATCTTTTCTTCCTCGGTGCCGGGGAGGAAGCCGATGTCCTCGCCCACGCTCACAGTGGCGCGGGTCATGATGATCTCGGTGTAGCGGCGGTCGTCCAGCACCTGTGTCAAGCCGCTGGCCAAGGCCATCAAGGTCTTGCCGGTGCCGGCCGTGCCGGCCAGCGTCACGAAGTCGATCTCCGGGTCCATCAACAGGTTGAGGGCAAAGTTCTGTTCGCGGTTGCGGCTGGTCACGCCCCACACCGCATTTTTCAGGTGTGTGTAGTCCTTGAGCGTCTTGAGCACCGCGGTCTTGTCGCGGATTTCGGTGACGCGGGCATACAGCGAAGGCTCTCCCGGCGCTTCGAAGTAGACAAACTGGTTGATGTAGAACTGTCCCACCGCAGGCCCGCTGACCCGGTAGAACGTGTGGCTGCCGCTTTGCCAGCTTTCGATGGTCTTGCTCTGGCGCGTCCAGAAATCCTGCGGCAAGGCCAGCGCCCCGGCATACAGCAGTTCGCCGTCGTCCAGGGTCTTGTCGTTCTGGTAGTCCTCAGCGGCCAGGCCCAGCGCACGCGCCTTGACGCGCATGTTGATGTCTTTCGACACCAGAATGACTTCGCGATCCGGGTGGCGGCCGCGCAGCGAATGGACCACGCCCAGGATCTGGTTGTCCGCCTTGCCCTGGGGCAGGCTGGACGGCAGGTTGTTGTCCAGAGGTTCGGTCTGGAAAAACAGCAGGCCGCGCGCGGACTGGTGACCGGTTGCCGAGAGCTTGAGGCCCTTGGTCATGTCGCCGCCTTGTTGCGCCACCAGGGCATCGAGGGTGCGGCTGGTCTGCCGACCGTTGCGCGCCACTTCGGTCATGCCCTTCTTGTGGCCATCCAGCTCTTCCAACACGATCATCGGCAGGAAGATGTCGTGTTCCTCGAAGCGAAAGAGGCTCGTGGGGTCGTGCAGCAGCACGTTGGTGTCCAGCACGAACAAGCGCGCAGGGCCCGCGTGCGTGGATTTTCCGTTGGTGCGCCGACGGGCGCTTGCCACGGGCGAGGGCTGGGCCGGCTTGTCCGCCGTCGGTGCTTCGGCCCGAACCAGAAGGGCCTGTGGCGCCGTGGCGGGCGCAGCGGGCAACAGAGGCGCCTCGGCCACTGCTTTCAACGTGGGTGCGGGTGCGACCGTTTTTCGAGCGCGACCGCGCGACCGCTCGCCCGCACGGGGGGTGGGGGCGGGTGCCGTGCGGGGCTCGGGTGCTTCGGGGGGGGGGAGCAGTTCCAGCGGTTCCTCGGCTGCTCGAAGGGCGTAAGCCTCGGGGGCTAGAAGGGCTGCACGTTTGGAGGGGGCGGGGGGCAGTGGCATGGAGGGCGGGTGAATTCAGCGCGAGGCCGGAAAACAAAAAGCCGCTCGGTAAACCGGGCGGCTTTCGGAACTGCGAAGCTTGTCGAAAGAGGGGCGGGCTGGGTAGCTTCCCGGAGTCATGAATTCATTATGCACGACTGGGGCGACAGCGAAACGGCATGCCAAGCGCCTGCCATTCCCCTTCTTTCAAGAGGCTTTCTTGAGTGTCTTGACGGCTTTGAGCACGTCCTCGACGTGGCCCGGCACCTTCAGGCCGCGCCATTCCTGCTTGAGCACGCCATCGGGGCCGATCAGGAAGGTGCTGCGCTCGATGCCCTTGACCTTCTTGCCGTACATGATCTTGTTCTTGACGACGCCGAACATGTGACACATTTTTTCTTCTGTGTCGGCGATCAATTCAAAGGGCAGCTCCAGTTTGGTCTTGAAATCGTCGTGCGACTTCATGTTGTCGCGCGAGACGCCGAAGACCTCGGCGCCGGCCTTGACAAAATCCTTGTACTTGTCTCGGAATTGCATAGCCTCGGTGGTGCAGCCCGGTGTATTGTCCTTGGGGTAGAAGTACAACACGATGGTTTGACCCAGATGGGTCTGGTTGCTGACTTTCACACCGCCTGTGGCCTGCGATTCGAATTCGGGAATGGGTTTGTTGACAACGACTGCCATACTGCGTGGACCCCTGACGTAGGTTGGTGGTGATGCGTTGGCTTCCCGGCTGCTTCGCGGCACGCCTGGCATACAGGATGCAAGGGAAGACGCGGCAGGAAACAATCCGGTATTTTAACCTGAATGGGTGCACTCCGTCACAGCCTAGGCACCAATGCGCCCTCGAACGCTGGGTGCAATTCAGGTGTCCATCAGCAAGGCGAGGACCACGCGGCGGCCTTCGCCTGCCAGGATGTTGTAGGTGCGGCAAGCGGCCGAGGTGTCCATGGTTTCGACGCCGATGCGCCGTGCCATGAGGCCCTGCAGCACGGCAGGGCGCACGAAGCGCAGCCGCGACCCGCTGCCGAACACCACCAGCTCGGGCGGTTCGCTCATCACCTCGGCCAGGTGCTCGAAGTGCGCCGGCGTGAGATCTTCGAAGCGCTGGCTCTCCCATGGCAACACCTGGCCCTCGGAGGTCAGGATCAGACTGGTGGTGTGGTGCTGGCCGTTGACCGCGACCCATCCCTCTCCGTAGGCGGTGATGGCCAAGGTGTCGGGCTTGTCGGCGTGCAATTTCATGGTGGCAACTGTGGTCAAATTGCAGGTTTTCCCTGCTGGTGAGACCCAAGAATACAACGATGGCTTCCCACCGCCGGGCTTTACACGCCGCAATCCCCAAACCCCCCGGAGGGACTTTGAAAACCATCCAGAAATCCGCCAAGCTGGCCAATGTGCTCTACGACGTTCGCGGCCCGATCGTGGACGCGGCCAAGCAGATGGAGGACGAGGGCCAGAAGATCATCAAGCTGAACATCGGTAATCTCGCCCCGTTCGGCTTCGATGCGCCAGAAGAGATCCAGCAGGACATGATCCGCAACCTGCCGAATTCGGCGGGCTATTCCGACAGCAAGGGCATCTTCGCGGCGCGCAAGGCGGTGATGCACTACACCCAGCAGCAAGGCGTGGCGGGTGTGACGCTGGAGGACATCTACCTCGGCAATGGCGCGAGCGAGTTGATCGTGATGGCGGCCAACGCGCTGCTGGACAACGGCGACGAGCTGCTGGTGCCGTCGCCCGACTATCCGCTGTGGACCGCTGCCACCAGCCTGGCCGGTGGTTCTCCCGTGCATTACCGTTGCGACGAATCCAACGGCTGGCAGCCCGATCTGGACGACATGCGCGCGAAGATCACGCCGCGCACCAAGGGCATTGTGGTGATCAACCCCAACAACCCCACTGGCGTGCTCTACAGCGATGAGCTGCTCAAGGGCGTCGTGGCGTTGGCGCGTGAGTTCGGCCTGGTGTTGCTGGCCGACGAGGTCTACGACAAGGTGCTCTACGATGGCGTGAAGCACACGGCGATGGCCAGCCTGTCCACCGACGTGCTCACGCTCACCTTCAACTCGCTGTCCAAGGCATACCGCTCGTGCGGCTACCGCGCGGGCTGGATGGTCCTCTCGGGTCCCAAGCACATCGCGAAGGACTTCATCGAAGGCCTGAACATGCTGGCCAACCTCAAGCTGGGCTCCAACGTGCCGGGGCAGTGGGCGATCCAGACCGCCTTGGGGGGGTACCAGAGCATCAACGACCTGGTGAAGGAGGGTGGCCGCCTGCGCCGCCAGCGCGACCTCGCCTACGAGCTCATCACCGCCATTCCGGGCGTGACCTGCGTCAAACCCGAGGCCGCGCTGTACATGTTCCCGCGGCTGGATCCGCAGATGTACCCCATCGCCGACGACCGCCAGTTCTTCATGGAAGTGTTGCGCGAAACGCGCGTGATGCTGGTGCAGGGCTCGGGCTTCAACTACCCCGACAACCAGCATTTTCGCATCGTGTTCCTCCCGCACGAAGACGATCTGCGCGAAGCGATCGAGCGCATCGCCAAGTTTCTCGAAGGCCGCCGAAAACGCGGCGCCTGATTTTTTTGTTCCCCAACCATGACCGACATGAAACCGATCCAAGTAGGCCTTCTGGGCATAGGCACCGTGGGCAGTGGCACCTTCAGCGTGCTCAAGCGCAACCAGGAAGAGATTCGCCGCCGCGCTGGCCGCGGCATTGAAATCACCATGGTGGCCGACCTGGATGTGGCGCGGGCGCAGTCGGTCGTGGGCGAAGGTGTGCAGGTGGTGAACGACGCGCGCGCGGTCATCGCCAACCCCGAGATCGACATCGTGATCGAACTCATTGGTGGCTATGGCATTGCCAAGGCCCTGGTGCTGGAAGCCATCGCGGCCGGCAAGCACGTGGTCACGGCCAACAAGGCGCTGCTCGCGGTGCACGGCACCGAGATCTTCGCCGCCGCATCCGCCAAGGGGGTGATGGTGGCCTTCGAGGCCGCCGTGGCCGGTGGCATCCCGATCATCAAGGCGCTGCGCGAAGGCCTCACGGCCAACAGCATCCAGTGGATCGCCGGCATCATCAACGGCACGACCAACTTCATCCTGTCCGAGATGCGCGACAAGGGGCTGGATTTTGCGGTCGTGCTCCAGGAAGCACAACGCCTGGGTTACGCCGAAGCCGACCCGACCTTCGACATCGAAGGCGTGGACGCGGCGCACAAGGTCACCCTGATGAGCGCGATCGCGTTCGGCATTCCCGTGCAGTTCGACAAGGCCTATGTCGAGGGCATCACGCAGCTCGGCGCGACCGACATCAAGTACGCCGAGCAACTGGGCTACCGCATCAAGCTGCTGGGCATCACCAAGCGCACGGCCCAGGGCATCGAACTGCGCGTGCACCCGAGCCTGGTGCCGTCCAAGCGCCTGATCGCCAATGTGGAAGGCGCGATGAATGCCGTGGTCGTGAACGGGGATGCGGTGGGCGCGACGCTGTATTACGGCAAGGGCGCGGGCAGCGAGCCCACGGCCAGCGCGGTGATCGCCGACCTCGTGGACATCACCCGCCTGCACACGGCCGACCCGCACCACCGCGTGCCGCACCTGGCCTTCCAGCCCAATGCCATGAGCGATCTGCCGGTGCTGCCGATGAGCGAGGTGGTGACGAGCTACTACCTGCGTCTGCGCGTCGCGGACGAGGCGGGCGTGCTGGCCAAGGTCACGGGCCTGCTGGCGGGCGTGGGCATCAGCATCGATGCCGTGCTGCAGCGCGAGGCCGACGAGGTCAGCGGTGAAGGCGGCACGTCGACCGATCTGATCATCCTCACGCACGACACGCGCGAGGGCACGCTCAATGACGCGCTGGTGCAGTTGCAGCAATTGCCCAGTGTGCTGGGGCCCATCGTGCGCATCCGCAAGGAAGAGCTGAACTGATGTTGTATCTCTCCACGCGCGGTCACCTTGACCGCAAGCGCTTCTGCGAAATCCTGCTGGAGGGGCTCGCCCCCGACGGCGGCCTGTACCTGCCGGAGCGTTATCCGCAGGTCGATGCCGCCGCGCTGCAGCGCCTGCGCCAGGTGTTCAACCAGGGCGCGCCGGGCGGCTACGCGGCGCTGGCCTTCGAAATCCTCTCGCTCTACATCGACGACATTCCCGCCGCCGACCTGCGCGCGCTGTGCGACAAGACCTACACCGAAGCGGTGTATGGCACGCCACAGATCGTGCCGCTGAAGACGCTCGAACGCGATGTCCAGCTCGAAGCCCTGTCCAACGGCCCCACCCTGGCCTTCAAGGACATGGCCATGCAACTGCTGGGCAACCTGTTCGAGTACGAGCTGGCGCGCCGTGGCGAGGAGCTCAACATCCTGGGCGCCACATCGGGCGACACCGGCAGCGCGGCCGAGTACGCCATGCGCGGCAAGAAGGGGGTGCGCGTGTTCATGCTCAGCCCGCACGGCCGCATGAGCCCGTTCCAGCAGGCGCAGATGTTCAGCCTGATGGACGAGAACATCCACAACATCGCCATCGAAGGCGTGTTCGACGATTGCCAGGACATCGTCAAGGACGTCAGCAACGACCTCGTGTTCAAGCGCCAGTACAAGATCGGCACGGTGAACTCGATCAACTGGGCGCGCCTGCTGGCGCAGGTGGTCTACTACTTCGCGGGCTATTTCCAGGCGACGGCAAACAACGGCCAGCAGGTGTCCTTCACCGTGCCCAGCGGCAATTTCGGCAACGTCTGCGCCGGCCACGTGGCGCGCCAGATGGGCCTGCCGATCCGCACCCTGGTGGTGGCCACGAACGAAAACGACGTGCTCGACGAGTTCTTCCGCACCGGCGTGTACCGCGTGCGCGGCAGCGCCGACACGCACGAGACCTCCAGCCCCTCGATGGACATTTCCAAGGCCAGCAATTTCGAGCGCTTCGTGTTCGACCTGCTCGGGCGCAACGGCGAGCGCGTCAAGGCCTTCTTCGGCGAAGGCCTCGCGCGCGAAGGCCGCTTCGACCTCAGTGCCGACCCGGTGTTCGCCGAGGCCGCCACGCATTACGGCTTTCGCAGCGGCAAGAGCACGCATGCCGACCGCCTGGCCACCATTCGCGATGTGTTCCAGCGCCACGGCGTGATGATCGACACCCACACCGCCGATGGCGTGAAAGTGGCGCGTGAGCACCGCGAAGCCGGCGTGCCCATGGTCGTGCTGGAAACCGCCTTGCCGATCAAGTTCGCCGACACCATCGTCGAAGCGCTGGGCCGACATCCCGATCGTCCGAAGCAGTTCGAAGGCATCGAGAATCTCCCCAAGCGCGTGAAGGTGATGCCCGCCCGCACGGAGGCTGTTCAGGCTTTCATCGCCGAGCACTGCGCTGCAGCCTGAACTGCGCATCCCCACCCGCACCCCACCACGGGTGCTGGAACAGCGCCAGTGGCATGACGTGGCGACCGGCTTGCTCGACAATGCAAACCGCTTTGCCGTTCGACCCGCTACCCTACATGCCATGACCGCTCCCAAATCCCCCACCGGCCGCGCGCCGCTGATGTCGCTGGACCAGGCCCAGGCCGATCTGCTCTCGCGCGTAGACGCGATCACGGCCAGCGAAACCGTCGCCACCTTCGAGGCCGACGGTCGTGTGCTCGCACAAGACCTGGTGTCTGTGCTGCAGGTGCCGCCCAACGACAACTCGTCCATGGACGGCTATGCGCTGCGCGCGGCCGACGTCACCGAGCCCGGTCAGGTCCTGCGTGTGAGCCAGCGCATCGCCGCCGGGCACATCGGCACTTCGCTGGAGCCCGGCACCTGCGCGCGCATCTTCACCGGCGCGCCCATGCCGCCCGGCGCCGACACGGTGGTGATGCAGGAAGACACGGTCGAGGTTGGCGGCGACATCCACGCGGTGCACATCCAGCAGGTGCCCGAACCGGGCCAGTGGGTGCGGCGCGCGGGCGAGGACGTCACGCGTGGCGCCGTGGTGCTGGCCCAGGGCGAACGCCTCTCGGCCGCCAGCCTGGGCCTGGCGGCCAGCCTGGGCCTGGCCCACCTGGCGGTGCGCGTGCGCCCGCGCGTGGCCATGTTCTCCACCGGCGACGAACTCGTGATGCCGGGCGACGTGCCGCCCGAGGCCATGAAGCCCGGCACGATCTACAACTCGAACCGCTTCTTCCTGCGCACGCTGCTGCAACGCCTGGGCTGCGAGGTGAGCGATCTGGGCATCGTGCCCGACCGGCGCGACGCCACCCTGGCCGCGCTCAAGACCGCGGCCGACCACCACGACCTGATCCTCACCAGCGGGGGGGTCTCGGTGGGCGAGGAAGACCATGTGAAGCCCGCCGTGCAGCAACTGGGTTCGCTCGACCTCTGGCAGATCGGCATGAAGCCCGGCAAACCCTTCGCCTATGGCACCGTGCGCCGCGATGCCGGCGCGGGCGCGGCGGCTGGGGAAGCCTGCCACTTCATCGGCCTGCCGGGCAACCCGGTCTCCAGCTTCGTGACCTTCCTGCTGCTGGTGCGCCCCTTCCTGCTCCAGTTGCAAGGGGTGCCCGCTAGCCGCATCCACGCCTTGCCTGCGGCCATCACCTTGCCCGCGCACTTCACCGTGGCACGCGCGGACAAGCGCCGCGAGTTCTTGCGCGTGCGCCGCAATGCAGCGGGCGGGCTCGATCTTTTTCCCAACCAGAGCTCGGGCGTGCTGACCTCGATGGTGTGGGGTGATGGCCTGGTGGACAACCCGGCCGGCACGACCATCGCGCACGGCGACCCGGTGTCGTACATCTCCTTGGCGGATCTGCTCGCATGAACATCCAACTGCGTTACTTCGCCGCCATCCGCGAGGCCTTGGGCACGGGCAACGAATCGCTCCAGACCCAGGCCACCACGTTGGCCCAGTTGCGCGCCGAACTGGTGGCGCGCGGTGGCGCCTACGCCGAGGCGCTCGCACCGCACAAGGCCGTGCGTGTGGCGATGAACCAGACCATGAGCGAAGAGTCCGCGGCGCTCACCGAGGGTGCCGAGGTGGGCTTCTTCCCGCCAGTCACGGGGGGCTGACATGACGCCGCGCGTGAGCATCCAGACCGAGGACTTCGATCTCTCCACGGAGGTTGCGCAACTGCGCGCGCTGGACAAAGGTGTCGGCGCCGTCTGCAGTTTCATTGGCACGGTGCGCGACCGCAACGATGGCCTCGCCGTGAGCACCCTGGAGCTGGAGCACTACCCGGGCATGACCGAGAAGTCGATCGAGGCCATGATCGACGAGGCCTTCGAGCGCTTTGATCTACTGGGTGCGCGCGTCATCCACCGCGTGGGCCTGCTGCAGCCGCTGGACCAGATCGTGCTCGTGGCGGTGACTTCCGCGCACCGAGGCCAGAGCTTCCAGGCCTGCGAGTTCCTGATGGACTACCTCAAGACCCAGGCCCCGTTCTGGAAGAAGGAGCAGACGCCTGAGGGGGCGCGCTGGGTCGATGCCCGCGTGAGCGACGACGCGGCGCTGGCGCGCTGGGGCATCGAATCAAGCAACGGCTGAGGCGGGCGTGCACCTCAACGCCGCCGACGTCGAAGCGATCGAACGCGCCACCGTGCAGGCCGTGGCGCCCGCGCAGGTAGACACGCTGGCGGGCTGGCTGCTGCCGATGGACCACGGCACGATCAACCGCGCGCGCAGCGCTGTGCCGCTGCACCACGGCGCGCACGACGCGGCCCTGTTCGATGCGATCCGGGAACGCTACACCGCCGCCGGCCTTGCGCCGGTGTTTCGCCTGCCCGAGGTCCCGGCCTTCGAGGCCGGGCTGCACCTCTTGCGGGCCCAGGGCTTCGAGCCGCACCAAACCACCTTCACCCAGACTTGTGCCACCGCCGCACTGGCCCAGGCCAGGGTGCCCGCGATGCGGGTCGAGCTCGCCGACACCCCCGACGCAGCCTGGATGGCGATGTACCTGGGCGAATGTCTCGACCCGGTGGACGGTGCCCACCGCGCCCGATCGCTCAGCCGCGCCGTCGGCACGCGCTTTGCCAGCCTGCGCGAGAACGGCGAAACGGTGGCCTGCGGGGCGGCTTCCTTCAGCCACGGCTGGCTCGGCGTGCATGGCATGCGCACCGCCGCCGCGCACCGCGGACGCGGTCTGGCCGGGGCCTTGATGCGGGCCATGGCCCAGGAAGCACAGCGCCAGGGCATCGCCCACACGTTCCTGCAGGTCGATGCCGGCAATACGGGCGCGCTGGCGCTCTACCGCCGCCTGGGTTTCCAGAGCGCCTGGGCCTATGCATACTGGCGCCGTGCTCCCGTGCCGCACGCGGCTTGATCTGCGTCAAATGCGGTGCAGTACAGAGGGCGCCCGCATCTTGAAAACAGGATGATGGGCGCCATGTGTGCTTCAGTTCTGAATCACAGGAGAGCCCATTCATGCGTCTCGACAAACTCACCACCAAGTTCCAGGAAGCCCTGAGCGAAGCCCAGACGATCGCCCTGGGCAGCGACCACGCCTACATCGAACCCGCCCACCTGCTGCTGGCGCTGCTGCGCCAGGCCGATGGCCCGCAGTCGCTGCTGCAGCGCGCGGGTGTGAACGTGCCGGGCCTGACCAAGGCCGCCGAAGCGGCGGTCAAGCGCCTGCCCGAGGTGCAGGGGCAGGAGCAGGTGCAGGTCGGCCCCGAGCTGGCCAAGTTGCTGCAGGCCACCGAAAAAGAAGCCATCAAGCGCGGCGACCAGTTCGTGGCCAGCGAACTGTTCCTGCTCGCCGTGACCGACAGCAAGGGCGAACTGGCCCGCATCGCCAATGAAAACGGCCTGACCCGCAAGAGTCTGGAGGCGGCGATCACCGCCGTGCGCGGTGGCCAGAAAATGGACAGTCCCGAGGCCGAAGGCCAGCGCGAGGCGCTCAAGAAATACACGCTGGACCTTACCGAGCGGGCCCGCCTGGGCAAGCTCGATCCGGTGATCGGCCGCGACGACGAAATCCGCCGCGCCATCCAGGTGCTGCAACGCCGCACCAAGAACAACCCGGTGCTCATCGGCGAACCTGGCGTGGGCAAGACCGCCATCGTCGAAGGCCTGGCGCAGCGCATCGTGGCCGGCGAAGTGCCGGACTCCCTCAAGGGCAAGCGCGTGCTCAGCCTGGACATGGCCGCGCTGCTGGCCGGTGCCAAGTTCCGCGGCGAGTTCGAAGAACGCCTGAAAACCGTGCTGAACGAACTGGCCAAAGACGAAGGCCAGACCATCGTCTTCATCGACGAGTTGCACACCATGGTGGGTGCGGGCAAGGCCGAAGGCGCGATGGACGCGGGCAACATGCTCAAACCGGCGCTGGCGCGCGGTGAGCTGCACTGCGTGGGCGCGACCACGCTCGACGAATACCGCAAGTACATCGAAAAAGACGCGGCGCTGGAGCGCCGCTTCCAGAAAATCCTCGTGGGCGAACCGAGCGTGGAGGCGACCATCGCCATCCTGCGCGGCCTGCAGGAAAAGTACGAAGTGCACCATGGTGTGCAGATCACCGACCCGGCCATCGTCGCCGCGGCCGAGCTGAGCCACCGCTACATCACCGATCGGTTCCTGCCGGACAAGGCGATCGACCTGATCGACGAGGCTGCATCCAAGATCAAGATCGAGCTCGATTCCAAGCCCGAGGTCATGGACCGGCTCGACCGCCGCCTGATCCAGTTGCAGATCGAGCGCGAAGCCGTGCGCCGAGAAAAGGACGAGTCCTCGCAGAAGCGCTTTGGCCTGATCGAAGAAGAGATCGGCCGGTTGGAAAAGGAAATTTCCGACTACGACGAAATCTGGAAGGCCGAGAAGGCCGCCGCGCTGGGCTCCAAGGACGTGATGGAGGAGATGGACCGCATCCGCTCCCAGATCAAGACCTTCACCGAGAAGGGCGACTTCAACAAAGTCGCCGAGCTGCAATACGGCAAGCTGCCCGAGCTGGAAAAGCGCTTGAAGGACGCGCAGGAGGTCGAGTCGGGCAAGGCGCAGAACAAGGATGGCACTGGCCGCCCGCAACTGCTGCGCACCCAGGTCGGCGCTGAAGAGATCGCCGAGGTGGTGGCGCGCGCCACCGGCATCCCGGTGTCCAAGCTCATGCAGGGCGAGCGCGACAAGCTGCTGCTCATGGAAGGCAAGCTGCACGAGCGCGTGGTCGGCCAGGACGAGGCCATCGGTGCCGTGGCCAACGCCATCCGCCGCTCTCGCTCGGGCCTGTCCGACCCGAACCGACCCACTGGCTCGTTCCTGTTTCTCGGTCCCACCGGCGTGGGCAAGACCGAGCTGTGCAAGGCGCTGGCGGGCTTCCTGTTCGACAGCGAAGATCACCTCATCCGCATCGACATGAGCGAGTTCATGGAGAAGCACTCGGTCGCCCGCCTCATCGGCGCGCCGCCCGGCTACGTGGGCTACGAAGAGGGCGGTTACCTCACCGAAGCCGTGCGGCGCAAGCCCTACAGCGTGGTGCTGCTCGACGAAGTGGAGAAGGCGCACCCGGACGTGTTCAACGTGCTGCTGCAGGTGCTCGACGATGGCCGCCTCACCGATGGCCAGGGCCGCACCGTGGACTTCAAGAACACGGTGATCGTGATGACGAGCAACATCGGCTCGCACATGATCCAGGCCATGGTGGGCCAGCCCTACGAAGAGGTGAAGGAAGCGGTGTGGGACGAGCTGAAGAACCACTTCCGCCCGGAATTCCTCAACCGCATCGACGAAACGGTGGTGTTCCACGCGCTCGACGCCCAGCACATCGAGTCGATCGCCGCCATCCAGCTGCGCGTGCTCGAAGCGCGCCTGGCCAAGATGGACCTGCACCTGCGCGTCGCACCGTCCGCGTTGGCCGAATTGGCCAAGGTCGGCTTCGACCCGGTGTTCGGCGCGCGGCCCCTCAAGCGCGCGATCCAGCAGCGCATCGAGAACCCGCTCTCGAAGTTCCTCCTGGAAGGGCGCTACCCGCCGAAGTCGTCGATCCCGGTGAGCGTGGATCCGGTGCGCAATCCGGGGGTGTTCGAGTTCGGCGAAGCCGTCGCCGAGGCTTGAGGCGCCAGCCCGTCCCCGTCCGTCGCGGATGGGGACGCGGCCCTACCCTTGGGGGAGGCAGCGGCCTATCATGGCCTTCATGACGCAGATCCCTCCGACCCTTCCCTTGCGCGCGCTGTTCGATGCGCAATACCACGCGAGCCGGGCGCAGATCGACGTGCCCCTGGCGCTGCGGCGCGATCGGCTGGGCCGCTTGCGCACCCTTGTCGATACCCATGCCGGGAAGCTGTCGGAAGCGGTACAGGCCGACTTCGGCGTGCGCTCGCCGGACCTGACCGAAGCGGCGGACTTTTTCGTCCTGCGCGCGGGCATGGCGCAATTGGCGAAACACCTGCCAGCGTGGATGAAGCCGCAGCGCGTGCGCACGCCGCTCTACCTGCTGCCGGCGCGCGCCCACCTGCAGCGACAGCCGCTGGGCGTGGTCGGTGTCATCGGCCCCTGGAACTACCCGCTGCAGCTCACCTTCGGCCCAACAGCCACGGCGCTCGCGGCGGGCAACCGCGTGATGCTCAAGCCCAGCGAACTCACGCCGCACACCTCGGCCCTCATGGCCGAGTTGGTGCAGCAGGTTTTCGCGGCCGATGAGTTCAGCGTGGTGCTCGGCGGCCCCGACGTGGCGCGGGAATTTTCCAGCCTGCCCTTCGACCACCTGTTCTTCACCGGCTCCACGGCGGTGGGGCGCCAGGTGGCGGCGGCAGCGGCGGTCAACCTCACGCCCACCACGCTCGAACTGGGCGGCAAGTCGCCTTGTGTGGTCGACGGCTCGTGTGACCTGGACGAGGCCGCCATCAAGATCGCGCACGGCAAGCTGCTCAATGCGGGGCAGACCTGCATCGCGCCCGATTACGTGCTGCTGCCGCGCGGCATGGAAACGGCGTTCGAGCAGGCCTATGCCCAGGCGGTGGCGCGCCTTTTCCCCTCCATCGCCGGCAACCCCGACTACGCCGCCATCGTGAGCGAGCGCCACCACGCGCGGCTGGGGGCCTTGCTGGACGAAGCGCAGGCCAGGGGTGCGCGCGTGGTGAATGTTTCAACGCCCGGGGGCGATGCGCAGGGCGCGCGGCAGATGGGCCCCACCCTGGTGTTCGATCCCCAGCCCGATCTGCGCCTGATGCAGGAAGAGATCTTCGGCCCCATCCTGCCCGTGCTGCCCTACGACGGCGTCGACGACGCCATCACCTACATCAACCTGCGTCCACGCCCACTGGCGCTCTACTGGTTCGGCCGCGACACCGTGGCGCGCGACCGGCTGCTGTCGCGCACCGTGAGCGGGGGGGTGTCGGTGAACGACACGCTCATGCACATCGCGCACGAAGGCCTGCCGTTTGGCGGCGTGGGCGAGAGCGGCTGGGGCGCCTACCACGGCGAGACCGGCTTTCTGCGCTTCACCCAGCAAAAGCCGGTGCTGCTGCAATCGCGCTGGGCCATGGGGCATCTGTTCTACCCGCCGTATGGCGCGCGCTTCCATCGCGTGATGGGGTTGCTCAAGCGTCTGTTCTGAGCCGAGGTCAGCCGCGCAAGGTCTGCCACAGCCCGCGGTCGCGCTCTGCCGTCCACACCGTCGGGTGCTCGATGCCGTGCAACTCGTCCCACGCACGCGCCACGTCGAACGGCAGCACATGCTGGTACACCGGCCAGTCGCCAAAGCGCGGGCGCATGGCCGCGTCGGTGCGTTCGAAGCAGCCGCGCAGGTCTTCGCCGGCGTCGATGCCCGCCTGCACACTGGCGAACAACGTGCCCAGAAAATCCTGCGTCATCGCGATCGCTTCGGCACACGCCGCCGCCCCGCGCACCACCGCGCCACGCCCGGGCACCAGCACGCGCGGTTGCAGCGCGGCGGTGGCGTCCAGCGTGCCGTGCCAGTCGCGCAGATAGGCGTCGCCCGCGTAAACGCCGCAGCGGTTTTCCACCACGTCGCCCGAGAACAGCACGCCGCAGTCCGGCAGCCACACCACCGTGTCGCCGTTGGAATGGCCACGGCCCAGGCACTGCAGGCGCAGCTCGCGATCGCCCAGCCACAGGCTCATTTTCCGTTCGAAGCTGATGGCGGGAAAGGTGAGACCCGGGATTTCTTCGATGCCCTGGAACAGGCGTGGGAAGCGCCCGGCTTCGGAGTCGAAATCGGCCTGGCCGCGCGTGCGGATCCAGTCCAGCGTGCCGTTGCTCGCGATCACGGTGGCGTCTCCGCCGAATGCGCTAGCGCCGAGGACGCGCACCGCGTGGTAGTGCGTGAGCACGATGAACTTCACCGGTTTGTCGGTGACGCGGCGGATGTCTTCCAGGAAGCCGCGCGCCATGCGCGGCGTGGGGCGCGTGTCGATCACGATCACGTGGTCGTCGCCCACGACGAAGCCGCAGTTGGGATCGAAGTCGCTGATGTAGCCGTAGACCTTGGGCGCGAGTTCTTCGATGCGGGGTTTCTGCTCGCGTGTGTCGGAGGCCGAGGCAAAGGAAGGGGCGGCGATCGTGGTGTTCATATCGGTTCTTGCAGAGGGTCAGCCAAAGCGCGTGTGCAGCCAGGAGGCCAAGTGGTCGGCGGCGGCTTCCACCAGCGCGGGCTGGCCGGCGAGGTAGTGGTTGCCACCGACGATGTCGATGTTGTGGATGCGTTCGCCGCCCGCTTCCAGCCAGGCGTCGCGCGTGCTGGGGAAGGTGCTCTGGTCGGCGGTGTAGGTCAGCAGCAGCGCGGGCACGCTGGTGCGCGCCAGGTTGGTCGGCCCGTCGGCCTGCGAGCGCGAGGACCATTGCGAGAGAAACGCGGTGAGCGATGTCGTGCGGCCCATGGCGTTGGCCGAGGTGTTCACCTGGCGCGCTCCGTCCGGGCCGCTGCCCCACACGCTGCCCAGGGCGCGGTGATTCGCATCCAGCGACAGGTCCACGCAGCGCGGATCGGCATGCGTGCGGTAGACGATGAAGGCCTGGTCGCGCGGCGCGCCCGGCGTGCCGCGCAGGAACTGCAAACGCTCCAGCGCCCAGCGCTCGATGCGCTCCAGCCGTGCCTGCTGCGCCGCGCTGAAGCGCGCGAGGAATTCGGCGCTGTAGGGCGGGCCGTGGCGCTTGTCGTACATGTCCAGTTCGGGGTCGAGCGACATCGGGTCGTGCTCGTCGGTCACGGCCGGGTCGATCCAGTCGCGCAGCAGCCGCGAGCGGCCCAGGTGCGCGGCGCAAAGGGCGATGCCGTCCACTGGTGGCAGGTCGCTGGCGTGCAGATGCGTGGGGTCGCCATCGGCGAAGTGCGTGGCGGTGAGGTTTTCCGCCTGGGCCTGGTAGAACGCCGCGAGCGCCGCGCCGCCGGAATTGCCGATCAGCACCACCTTCTCATAGCCTTGATCGCGCAGGTACCGCACGCCCGCGCCCAGGTCTTGAATCACGCGCTCCATCAGCAGCACTGTGTCGTTGCCGCTGTAGCGCGAATTGAGCCCCATGCAGGCAATGCCGCGCGCGGCCAGCGGGCCGATCAGGTAGTGCCCCATGAAGTTGCTCGCCGGGTGCATGACGATGGCCGCGATCTTCTTGCGGCCCGCTGGTGCGCGCCAGGCGCCGTAGATGCGCGGGCGCAGCATCTGCAGGCCCGACTGGCTCTCCAATGCCGCGCCGGGCTTGACGTCGATCGCGACCAGTTTCAGTTCGGGCAGGGTGCTTTCATCCGCCATGTGAGGCTCCCTGCGACCGCAAGACCGCCTTGCGCACCGCCCATTCCTTCAGGTCGGCGTGCGCGCGGCGTGCGTGCGCGTCCATCTCGTCTTGCGGCACGGTGGGCGTGGTGAGCTCCACGCGCAGGCCGTTGGGGTCGAAGAAGTAGATCGACTGGATGATGTGGTGGTCGGTCAGGCCCAGCACCTCCACGCCGGCCGCCTGCAGGCGCGCCTTGGCCGCTTGCAGTGCGTCGACCGAGTCCACCCGCAGGGCGATGTGGTTGACCCACGAAGGCGTGTTGGGCGAGGGCAGGGCGACCACGTCGTCGCCCAGGTCGAAGAAGGCGATGAAGGAGCCGTCGCGCATGGCGAAGAAGATGTGCACGTAGGGGCAGTACTCGCCAGTGCTCGGCACGTGGTCGGCCTTGATCACGTGCACCAGCGGCAGGCCCAGCAGGTCTTCGTAGAAATGCCGGGTCTCTTCGGTGTCGCGGCAGCGCCAGGCGAAATGGTGCAGGCCCTGGATGGCGGCGGGGAGGTGTTTGGTCATGCGGTTCATGAAGGGTTCGAGGCCGCGTGGCGGCCCGCGATGTAGCCAAAGGTCATGGCGGGCCCGAGCGTGATGCCACCGCCCGGGTAGTTGCCGCCCATGATGCTGGCCATGTCGTTGCCGGCCGCATAGAGGCCGGGGATGGGTTGTTCGCGCGCGTCGAGCACGCGCGCATGCGCGTCGGTGCGCAGGCCCGCGAAGGTGCCCAGGTCGCCCACCACCAGCTCGACGGCGTAGAACGGCGCGTCTTGCACCGGTGCGACGCAAGGGTTGGGGCCGCTCCAGGTGGGGTCGCCGTTGAAGCGGTTGTAGGCATTGCCGCCCTTGCCGAACTGCGGGTCGCGTCCGTGTTGTGCGTCGGCGTTGTAGCGGTCTACCGTCGCTTGCAACGCGGCCGGATCGACGCCGATTTGCGTCGCCAGCTCGGCCAGCGTGCGCCCGCGTTTGAGATAGCCCTTGCGCAGCAGGCCGCCCAGCGGCATGGGAAACGGTTTGGCGAAACCCAGGCCGTACTGGCGGATCGCGCGGTGGTCGCACAGCAGGTAAAGGCCACGGCCGTCGGGCGCGGCCGCTCGCAGCGCGGCGGCGATCACGTCGTGGTACGAGTCGGATTCGTTGACGAAGCGCTGGCCGCGCGCGTCGATGGCGATCATGCCGGGCTTGGCGCGGTCGATGAAGTGCGGGTACACGCCCATGCTGCCGCCCTTGCGCGGCACGCGCGAGAACACGGCCCAGGCGGCCGGGTGGGCCAGGTGCGTGTCGACGCGCCCGCCCGCTTGCTCGCCGAACGCGAGCCCGTCACCGGTGTTGCTGGCCGGTGCCGGCGAGTGGTGCAAACCTCCGCGTTGCACGTGCGGGAACAGACGCTGCTGGCGCACGCGGTCTTGCGGGAAACCGCCGCAGGCCAGCACCACGCCACGCCGCGCGTGCACGCGCACATCGCGGCCTTCGCGGCGCACGATCGCGCCGCTGGCGCGCGCGCCGTCCTGGGTGAGCGAGCACACCGGCGCGTTCAGCCACAAGGGGATCTCCAGGTCGAACACGCTGCGCGCCAGCCGCGCGGCCAGCGCGTTGCCGTTGGTCAGGCGCATGCCGCGCCCGTGGCGCAGCGTGTCGCGCAGGTGGCGCAGGAACACGCCGGCCACGTAGCGCGCCGAGCGCAGCGAACGCGTGGCGTTGAGGAAATGGCGCACTTCGTCACCCGAGACGGTCACCAGGCCGAACAGCGTCATCTCCTGCAGCGGTGGGCGCAAGGTCCTGATGCGCGCGCCCAGTTCGCGGCCATCGTAAGGGGCCGCGTACAAGGTGCGCCCGCCCTGCGATGCGCCAGGCTGGCCGGGGTGGTAGTCGGGGAACAGGGGCGCGGGTACGAAGCGCACAGCGGTCTTGTCTTCGAAGAACGCGACCATCGCCGGCCCCTGGTCGAGGAACGCCTCCACCATGTCGGGACGCGCGAACGCGCCCGCTTCGATGGCCATGTACTGGCGCGCCGCGTCCCGCGAGTCCGTCAGGCCCACCCGCTCGGACACCGGGTTGCCCGGTACCCAGAGCCCACCGCCCGAGAGCGCGGTGGTGCCGCCGAACACATCGGCTTTCTCCACCAGCAGCACGTCCAGCCCGTGCAGCTTCGCGGTGATCGCTGCGGCCATGCCGGCGGCACCGGAGCCGACCACGAGCAGGTCGCAGTCCACGGTTTCCAGGTTCATCGAACGGGCCTGTTCACGTGCGTTTCGGCAATGCTGTAGATCGCGATGAAGCTGATCAGGCACAAGCCCGCCATGTAGAGCGAGATCGACATGGACGTGCCGGTGGAGACGAACAGCAGCGTGGCGATGAAGGGCGCAAGCGCCCCGCCCACGATGGAGCCGGCCTGGTAGCCCAGTGAGGTGCCGCTGAAGCGCACGGCCGGCTCGAACAGCTCGCAGAACAGCGCGGCCATGGGGCCGTACATCGCGGCGATGCACAGGCGCGCCACCACGATCGCCAGCAGCACCAGTGCCGGCACGGCGGTGTCCACGATGGGGAAGAAGGCCAGCGCCCACAACACACCCGCGCCGGTGCCCATCAGGAACACCCTGCGCCGGCCGATGCGGTCGGACAGGCCCGCGAAATACAGCGTGGCGAAGATCTCCAGGATGTTGGCGATGATGATGAAGCTCAACATCGTCGAGCGCGTGAGGCCCAGTTGCGTGATGCCGTAGTTCAGCACGTAGACCAGCACGATGTAGCCCATACCGTTCTGCGCCAGGCAGGCCAGCGCGGCGATGAACACCGGCTTCTTGTGGTTCTTCAGCACCTCCTTCAGCGGCGAGCGCGCGGCCTTGCCACGGCGCTGCGCCTCTTCGAAGATCGGGCTCTCGCTCACCTTGTGGCGCACGTACAGGCCCACGAGCACCAGCACGATGCTGAAGAGGAAGGGAAGACGCCAGCCCCAGCTCTGGAACTGTTCTTCCGTGAGGAACCAGCCGATCACCAGGAACACCAGGTTGGCCAGCACCAGGCCGGCGGCCACGCCGAGCTGGGGAAAGCCGCCATAGAAGCCGCGCCTGTCTGGCGGCGCGTGTTCCACCGCCATGAGGATGGCGCCGCTCCATTCACCGCCCACGCCAAAGCCCTGGCACAGGCGCAGCAGCACCAGCAGGACGGGCGCGGCCAGACCGATCTGCGCATAGGTTGGCAGCAGGCCGATGGCAAAGGTGCCGAAGCCCATGAGCAACAGCGAGAGCACCAGCATCGCCTTGCGGCCGATGCGGTCGCCGAAGTGGCCCATCACGATGCCGCCGATGGGGCGCGCGAAGAAGCCGATGGCAAAGGTGCTGAACGCCGCGAGCGTGGCCGCCACGGGCGAGAACTTGGGGAAGAACTGCGTGCTGAAGATCAGTGCGGCAGCGGTGCCGTAGATGAAGAAATCGAACCACTCGATGGTGGCGCCGACCAGGCAGGCGATGGCCACCCTGCGGGCCGATTCGGGTGTGGGTGTGGCTTGCGCAGAAAGCGCTGGGGAAGAGGGCGCGCCGCGCGCGGCCTCGCGGGTGATGGCCATGGATGTTGTCTCCGTTGTGCAAAGGTGCCGGCGATTACAAGCCGATCTTTTTTATGATGCAATCGAAATGATTTCATGGATTGATGAACAGACCATATGAATCTGACCCTGCGCCAACTGCGCGCCTTCGTCGCCGTGGCCGATGCCGGCAGCTTTACCGAAGCCTCGCGCCAACTGCACCTCACCCAGTCGGCCTTGAGCGTGCTGGTGCGCGAGATGGAGCGCGAACTCGGCGTGCGCCTGTTCGACCGCAGCACGCGCCGCGTGTCGCTCACCGAAGCCGGTGCGGAGCTGCAGCCGGCCGTGCGCCGCATGCTGAGCGACCTGGCCGGCGCGGTGGCCAACGTGGGCGAGCTGCGCGACAAACGCCGTGGCGTGCTGCGCCTGGCCGCGCCGCAGCTCATGGCCTGCACGTTGCTGCCGCGCCTGGTGGCCGACTGGCGCCGCCGTTACCCCGACGTTGAAGTGCGGCTGGCCGACACGCCGCCCGAGCACCTGCTGGCCACCTTGTACGAGGGCGAGGCCGAGCTGGCCATCGGCCCGGACCGTGGGCCGGGCAGCGATGGCGATGCCGCCGAGGCCACGCTGGAGCGCCACGTGCTGCTCGAAGACCGGCACTGGCTGGTCTGCCCCGAAGACCACCCGCTGCGCAAACGCCGGCGCGTGCGCTGGAACGAACTGGGGCCCTGGCCCTTCATCGCGCCCACGCGCGACTTCGTGCGCCGTGTGCTGCCCGAGTTGCAAGACGATGAGGCGGCTCGCGCGATCCTGTCACCGCCTGCGATGGAAGTCTCGTACCTCACCACCGCCATGGGCCTCGTGGCTGCGGGCCTGGGCGTGACCGCGTGTCCCACGTACTCGGAGTCCCTGGTGCGCGCCCACGGCCTGCACATGGTGCCGCTGGAGGCCCCGGCGTTCTACCGCGAGGTGAGCATCTACCGGTTGGCCCACCGCGCGATGTCGCCTGCGGCCGCGAGCTTCGTGGAGAACGCGATGGATTTCGTGCGAAGGCACCCGTCGCGCGGGGCGCGGCGCCCCGGCACGTGACACCGAGGCCTGCTGGAACATCAGCCATCAGGCTGGGTGTTGATGTTCTGAATAGGTGTTAGATTTCGCGCCTTTCTTATTTCTGGATAACCAGAAAGACTCTTTTTACGGGGGAGGGTGTCTCCATGAGACAAGGCGTGCTTTGGCTTTTTTGCGCGGCATTGTGCTGGTCCGCGTTCGCGCAGGACGGCCGCAAATCCAACGAAGTGTTTGTCGACTCGGCGGGCAGTGCCGTCTTCAGCATGCCCATTGCCTTGCCGCAGGGGGCGGGCGATGTCAGCGCCGAATTGGCGCTGGAGCACCGCTCCCAGCGTGGCAATGGGGTGCTGGGTCTGGGGTGGGCTGTCACTGGTGTTTCTTCCGTGACCCGCTGCGCGAAGGTTCCCGCGGAAGAGGGCGCGCGGTGGGGTATTGCGAACAACGCGTCCGACGTGTTCTGTCTCGACGGCAAGAAGTTGCGCGCGTTCAGCGGCACCTATGGGGCGGACGGGGCGGAGTACCGGCTGGCGCTCGACAACTACGCTCGCATCCGGTCACAGGGCTCCGTCGGGGGCGGTCCCCGGTCCTTCACCCTTGAGGCCAAGGACGGGCGCATCTACGAGTTCGGCACGGCCGATGCCAGCCGGCTCGAGCATCCGTCGAAAGGGGCCATCCGCGTGTGGATGCTGGACCGCATCAAGGACCGCTTCGGCAACGCGATCCAGTACACCTACGACAAAAACGCCACGCTGGGCGAGCAGCGCCTGGTGCGCATCGCCTACAGCAATGGCGTCGTGCACTTCCGCTACGAGGGCCGGCCTTCCGACGATCTCATCGTGGCCTATGCGGATGGTGTCCAGTACGGCTCCACGCACAGCCGCCTCAGCGCCATCGACGTGATGCACCGGCCCATGGTGTCCGGCGCGGTGCAAGAGCGGCTGGTGCAAACGATCGGCTTTGCGTATATACAAAGCCCATCGAGCCGTCGCAGTCTGCTCAGCAGGGTCACGCGCTGCGCCCCGGACGGCCAGTGCCTGCCCGAGCTTGTGCTGACCTACCGCACGGGCACACCGGGGCAGTTCGTGCATGCAGGCGCGCACCCGGGCGCGGGCGGCAAAGGCCCCTTCGCGGTGGCGGATTTCGCGGGCAGCGGCCGCCAGACCATTCATTCGTTCGTGCGCTCCAACACCCTCAACGACAGCTTCGTCTGGGACATCGATGGCGACCAGAAGTCCGATCGCGTGTACATCCAAGGGCCGCCCAACGCGAAAGTACCGCAGGTCTTCTATGAGAAAACCCAGTATGGCAACGGGCAGGAGTCCTCGCGGGTGCTGCCCAGTTTCGGTCTCACGGGCTATCTGTGCTTTGCGGACCTGGATGGCGACGGCGTGAGCGAACCGCTGGAGGTCACGCACAGAACGCTGGGGGGCGGCCGCGTGCACCATGCGTTGAAGGAACACCGAACGGGCAGCGCTTTCGACTTCGGCGATCAAATGCCCGTGGCCTGCAAGTCTCTGGACCTCGACGGCGATGGCCGCGCCGAGTTGCTGATCACCAGTGCCACAGACATTCCCACGCTGCTCTCGTACAACGGCAGCGCCCTGGTTCGCCAGCCGATCAGCGTCAGCGCCACCCACCCCAAGACCACCTTGGGCGACTTCAATGGCGACGGCAGGACCGATTGGATCACCGGCGCCGCCTCTGTGGTGCTGTCGCAAGGTGACGCCACCAACGGCAGCCCGTCGTGGACCAGCACCGGAAAAATCGTCTGCATGGGCGACTTCAATGGCGATGGCCGCACCGACATCTTCACCGACGCGATGGCCCCCAACCTTGTGCTCTCCACCGGCACGGGCAGCCACCGCGTGGCGCACTCCCTGTACCCCATGAACTGGTTCGCCGGTTGCGGTGACTGGAACGGCGATGGCCTCACCGACGTGGCCGTCAACCAGGCGTACTGGATCAATGCGCTGCCGCTGGACGTGGACCGCCTGATCGACATCCGCTCCGACGGTGGGCTGGTGCAGAAGCTGTCCTACGGCACGATCACCCACGACAGCATCTACACCAAGGGCAGCGGCGCGGTGCATCCCATGGTCGACTTGCAGATCCCCTTGATCGTCGTCACGGGCCTGGAGCGCGGCACGGCCGACGCGGGCTTCGATGCCACCACCTACCGCTACCACGCCCTGCGCGCCAACCTGCGCAGTTCGGGCACGCTCGGGTTCGAGCGCGTCGTCGAACGGCGCGCGCTCACCGGGGTCAGCGTCGCGACGCACTACCACCAGGCCTATCCCTTGACCGGCCTGCGGTCGCGCATGCACACCTACGTGGGCTCGGATGCCGCGCCACAGACCCTGGAAGACCAGCGCTACACCTACCTGCAGCGCGGCGTGGGCGTGCCCAGTGCCACGGCGCTTTCCGCGCAAGTGCATCTGAGCAAGACCGAAACCACCCAGTTCGACCTCGCGCAGCCTGGGGCGCGGGTCGGCTCGGTGACCGAGGTCTCCGAGGGCTTCGACAGCTATGGCTTCCCTGCAAGGGTGACCACCGAACACAAGGACGCCAACGCCCAGGCCAGCAGCCGTTCGGTGTCGGAGTACGTCTACCAGCACGACGCCGCCCCATGGTTGATAGGCCTGATGGCCCGGGCCACGACGACGCGCACGAACCTGCGTGCCTCCGACATGCTCGTTCCTGCCACGGTGTCTTACACCTGTCCGCCGGAGCACACCTTGACGGGAACGGATTGCGTCAAGCTCGTCACCACGCCCTCCGTCACGGCCGCCACGCCGGTGTACAGCTGCCCGAGCGGCTGGGCCTTGAGCGGGACGGCCTGCACCGCGAACCATGCGGTGGCCGGCAGCCCCTATTGCGCCGTGCCTGGCACGACCTTGGTCGACTCGAACACGCGGTGCCGGGGCTTTGGAACAGCTTCGTTGTGTAGCCTGCAAGCTGCCACGGTGGGTGTGTCCTTGATCCACCAAGAAATGGTCAACGACGCGGTGACGCGCTGTGACTACAGCGTGAGCTACACCTGCCCGGCCGGCACGGCCCTCAGTGGCTCCCAATGCTTGAGGCCCATGTCGCAGGCGGCCAGCATGGCGCTGACCTGTCCCGCAGGCAGCACCTTGAATGGCAGCCAATGCCACGGCTTCCTCACCACGCCCCAAACGGTGGCCGCTCAACCCGTGTACGCATGTGCCGCAGGCAGTGCCTTGCAGGGCCAGCATTGCCTGAGCCCTTAGTGCCGATCGCACAACAACCCAACAAGCAACAACGGTGGCTGCGCCGAGCAGCCGGAACGGTGAGATCGATCGCGATCCGAAGGGAGTGGAAGTGAACTTTTCAAACGGTGCGCATGCGCGTGGCATGCCAGGTGTTGGGCGAGCTGGCCTGTGGCGCTTCATGTCGGTGGGGTGTTCCATCGTGCTGGCGCTCGGCCCCTCGCCGCTGCAAGCCCAGGTGGTCGAACCCGCCAGCCAGCTGAGCAGCACCCGGGTGGTGGTCTACGAGCGCGACCCGATCACGGGCGTGGTCACGGCCGAGACCGAGCAGCCCGACGTGGCGCCACACTGCGTGCGGCGCGAGTTCACGCGCGACGCCCACGGCAACGTCACCACCACACGCGAGCGCCCCTGCGCCAGCGGCGCCGCCTCTGGCACCGCCACCTTCGAACCCCGCGTGCACCAGACCGCCTACGCAGCCGCCGGCCAAAGCGCCGCTGGCATCTACCCCAGCAGCCGCACCGACCCGGCCGGCCACGGTCAACAACTCGAAGTCGACAACGCCTGGGGCAGCCCCACCCGCGAGACCGACCCCAACGGCCTGTCCACCACCCACACCCAAGACAGCCTGGGGCGGCGCACCCGCAGCGTCTGGCCCGACGGCCGGGTGACGAACTGGCGCTACGACTACTGCAACGCCCAGGGCACCAGCTCGGGCAGCGTGCCCGTGCCCAGCGGCGTGGCCCCCTGCGCGCCCCGCGCCGTGCTGCGCGTGCTCGAAGTGCCCACGCGCGGTGAAGGCGGCCCCATCAACGGCGCCGTGCGCGCCACCTACTTCGACCCCCAGGGGCGCGAAGTGCAACAGCAAACCCTGAGCTTCGCCGCGGGCGACGGCGCTGCGGCCGGTGTGAACCGGCGCTGGGCCACCGTGCGCACCGAATACGACGTGGCCGGGCGCGTGCAGCGCAAGAGCGAACCCTTCTTCGACGGCGACACACCCGTCTACACCAGCTTCACCTACGACGCCCTGGGCCGCACCACGCTGCAGAGCAAACCCAGCCCCTACGCGCCCGGCGGCCTGCAACAGACCGCACACCGCTACGGCCCGCGCAAAGTTGTCTCGACCAACGCACGCGGCCAGCAGCAAACCCGCGAGTTCGACGAACACGGCCGCATCCTGCGCGTGACCGACGCGTTGGGCCAGCAACAGCGCTACCACTTCAGCGCCTGGGCCGGTGTGCACCTGATCCGCGACGCCCTGGGCCACACCACCCAGATCCACTACGACCAAGGCGGCCACAAGGCGCGCATGGTCGACCCCGGCATGGGCACCTGGACCTACCAGCACGACCCGCTGGGCCAGTTGCGCGCGCAGACCAGCCCCAAAGGCCAGAGCGCCACCCTGCACTACGACACCCTGGGCCGCATGGTCCAGCGCACCGAGCCCGACCTGGTGAGCCACTGGCACTACGACACCACCGCCTCGGGTGCTGCGTGTGCCAGCGGCGCCACCAGCAAGGGCCAACTGTGCGAAGCCACGGCCGACAACCAATACCGCCGGCTGCGCCAGTTCGATGCATGGGGCCGCCTCGTGCAGGAGCGCACCACGCTCGATGCCGGCACCGCCTACGTGAGCCAACTCAGCTACGACGCCGACAGCCGCGTGGCGCGCCAGACCTGGCCCACCGGTCTGGCCGTGGACCACCTGTACGACGGCCCCACCGGCGCGCTCACCGAACTGCGTCTGGCGCCCAGCGGCCAGGCGATCTGGAGGCGCCAGGGCAACGACGCACGCGGCCAGTTCACCCAGGTCTGGTACGGCAACGGCGCGCAGACCCTCAACACCTACGACAGCCAGACCGGCTTGTTGCAAGTCTCCCGTGCAGGCCCCAGTGGCGCGCCCACGACCCTCATCGACCAAGCCTACGACTACAACCCCCTGGGCCACCTGAGCAAGCGCAGCGACCACCGGCACGGCACCGAAGAAATCTTCACCTACGACGAACTCAACCGTCTCACGCGCAGCCTGCTCAACAACACCGCCCGTGCGCAACTGCTGCGCAACATCGCCTACGGGTACGACGCGCTGGGCAACATCAGCTCCAACTCCGAGGTCGGCACCTACACCTATGCCCGCGGCCCGGGCGCGCGCCCGCACGCCTTGCTGCGCATCGACGGGCAGGCCGGCAAACTGGCCAACCCCACCTACACCTACGACCCCAACGGCAACGTGCTCAGCGTCGCGGGCAGCAACGGCCCACAGCGCATCCACACCTGGACCAGCTTCGACAACCCCTTGAGCTTCTCGCTCAGCCAGGGCGATGTGCAAGTCGACTTCCTCTACGGCCCGGAGCACCAGCGCATCCGCGAAGTCCAGCGCAAGACCACCGAGGGCGTCGCCAGCCAGAAGACCGTGCACGTGCTGCACCCGGACAACGAAGGTGGGCTGTACTTCGAGCGCGAGGTGACCCAGGCCGGCCCGGGTACCGGCCAGGCAGAAAACCGCCACTACATCAGCGCGGAGAAAGGCGCCTTCCTGCTCATCACCAATGCCTCGGCCCTGCAGGCCAACCCCGTGGCCACCACGCTGGGCGACGCCGAGCAGCGCTACTGGCACAAAGACCACCTGGGCTCCATCGTGGCCAGCACCAGCGCCAGCATGGACGTGATCGAGCGCATGGCCTACGACCCGTTTGGCAAGCGCCGCCACGTCGATGGCAGCTTCGACCAGACCGGCAGCATCGACGCGAGCAGCACCACCCGGGGTTTTACCGGCCACGAGCACCTGGACGAGCTGGACTTCATCCACATGAACGCGCGGGTGTACGACCCGGACGTGGGCCGCTTCTTGAGCCCCGACCCCACGGTGCCCGAGTTCACCAACCCGCAGGCTTACAACCGGTATGCGTACACCATCAACAACCCGTTGAACCTGGTGGACCGCAATGGGTTTGCGCATACCTCGCCGGGCTCCGATGGTGGCGATTCCTCATCGGGCACGGCGTCGGGAGGGGGAGAGGGCCCCAGTGGGGGGAATGGGGATTCGGCTGGGGATTCGACTGGGGTGGCGAGCAAGCCAGACAACCCCAACAAGACGTCGGCGCAGGGGGTGACGGGCGGGGATCTGTCCAAGTCTGAGGCGCAGAAGGAGGCGTCTCAGCAGGTGGCAGGATTGTTGGGGAAGCGCCATGTCGACAATGAAGTGCAAGGAGTCGGCGCGGGGGCTGTGATGCCAGGGCGAGTGAGCGCGCCCACGACGACCGCTCCGGCCAAAGTGAGCAAGCCGCAGGCAGAGCGCAAGTCGGATAGTGAAGTGAAGAGCTTGTCGGAGGTAACGGTTCGGGAGCCTCGGGAGACGCCGCCAATAGCCGTCACCCCGAACGGAGTTGCGATTCCCTCAAACCAGAAATATCAAATCCCTAGAACCTACGTTCAAAATCCGCACCGGCCCGGCAGCTATGGGGACATAGAGGCGGGGCGGTTTAGAGAAAGGCTGCGTATAGATCAAGCGACTCCCTCTAGTCAAAAAGGGCCAAACTACTCTCACTACCATGTGGATGGCAAGCCCGGACATTTCAGTCCGCGAACAGGTGACAAAGATCCAGGATTCAAGAAATGAAAAAAAGCTTCGACACTCTGCCTTGGCATGACGCAGTCCTTTTGAGGATTTCAGTTGATAGAACTAACGCTGGCGAGAAAGATGAGGTCTGCTTGGAGATTGCGTGGTCCGAAGATTTCTCGGAAAAAGTCGTGTTTAAGAACTGCTATGCGGCACATCTTTATATGAATTTTGGAGTAATTTGCGAAGAGCAAATCCTGAATGCATATGTTGACGAGAAGGATGCTGAGTTGCACAACATCCGGAAGAAGTGGGCAGATGTGGCAGTGAATCTTGACGCGCTTCAGTGCTTTCGAATTGAAACCTCGTCCACTGCCAGTGTTATGAGAATTTATGCCAAAGACTTTGAGACTCGGCGCTAGCACTTTGTTGCAATTTAAGAGGCTCGTGGGTGATGTTATTGTTCTGTGAGCACGGCTTCGCATGGATTGCGCACCATTGCGTATAGGCATGGGCTTTAGGATATGTTGTTGGAGTTTTATGTTAACTGAAGAGTGTGAAAATTGTCTCATCTGCTTGGAGAGGTGGCGAAAAAATGAGGGTGATGGCGGATGATGTAGAGGATTTCCTGCTAAACGATACGCGTCTTTCAAACATCATTGATCGCGTATCCCTTTTTTTGGCTTCCAATATCCTGCTCAATGTTGATGAAGTCAGAGGCCATCTTGGTATGCTGAAGTGCATGCAAGAGGAAGAATCCGTTGGCTCAGTCGTTTTTCAGGATATTTTTGAACGCTTGAAATATGGGGCGCTAAATCTTATGGTCATTGAGCCCATATATGGGGCTGCGGCAATAATCCTTGCGAAAAGCATAAGAGTTGAGTCATTTGATGAAGCGAAGGCACACCCTTCCGCGTGAGTGCGGGGCGGTGAGGGGGCGCTCGGTTAAATTGTGGTGTTGACATGGAACTTGATTGTTGAAGGGAGGTGTGTAATTTGAGAGTATTTTGAATATGACTTAATCGCACGAGATCGTGCTTCGATTTCAGGTTTTAAACGTTTTTGGATTTATAAATGATCAAGATAATCCAGGGTGGAGGTCGGTTGATGTTGGTCTTGGTGGGCATTTTGATGTCTGCAAGTGTTGGGGCACAAACCGCTGGGGATATAGTGGAAAACCGTGTGGCTTTTAATACCCCAAGCAACAAGAGCGTTTTTGCTGAGGTTCCACTGCCTCCAGGGAAGTGGGAGGTTCTGCGTACGTCAGTGTTTCCTGGAAAGGGCTACGCCGCAGTTGAATTTCGAGATGTACAGCTTGCGCAGTTGGATGGTAACCAGCTGAAATCCGTTCTGGACATCACAATGAAAGTGAATGGCATTAATAATGTTGAGTACAAATGGGATCTGTGCAAGACGACCCCGATCCTTGCCAAAGACGATTTCGGCACCTCTCTATACAAGCAGAAATGCCTCTCGTTGCGCCCCGTTTGGTTTTGGCAGCAAGACCATAAAGTGTCAAAGGAACTGCTTGCATTGATGGCGACCAAGAGTATTCAGCACGATGACAAAGCACTAATGCTTGAATATGAGCGGTACGGGGATATGGGTTATTATCTGCAGGTTCGGCAATATCTTTTTCCAGAAACCTACGGGATGGATAATCCCGCAATCACAGAAATGAAAGATTCGCCGTGGCACCCGACCCGTATCGATGCCGATCCGGCTCGGCGGAATTTTGCCGATGCCCTATTTAAATACGGCTTGAGCATCACACCCAGCTACGACAAAGCCTATTTCAGGCGGGAATCTCCGCCGCTCCCCGCCTTCGTCGCACCGTGAAGCACAACATGTCTTGGTGGGCCGCACCCCTGGCGGCCGCTGTGGTGCTGGCTGTCTCAACGGCATGCGCGTGGGCGGTGCTTCACACGCAGCGCGCGCAAACGCAGGCCGTGCAGCAAGCGCTTGAGGCACGCCAGGCGTTGGCGGCGCTTGCCGCAGGTCCAGCGGTTGACCCACGCACGGGCGAGCATTTGCCCCATGCAGACGGCGCAACACAACCCGCGCAATGGCCGCAACGAATGGCAGTCGACGAGGTGCTGCAGTTCGCCGGCGCATCGGCCGACGCAGGCGGCGTGCTCCTGCGCTCGTTGACGGTGGCCCACACCGCCGCGACCGAGCGCGCCTGGGGCAAGGTGACGCTGGAGGTGTCGGCCACGGGATCGCACGGTGCTTTGAAGGCCTGGCAGGCGGCGATGCAAGAGCATTTTCCGGCCTTGTCGGTGGCCAATCTTCGTATTCAGAACGCCCAAGGGAGCATGGGTGGCTCTGGGCTCGACATGCAGTCGGTATGGGTGCTGCCGGTTCAAGACCCGGACGCAGCATCTACCGCAGCGGCAAACACCGTCGGCTCACTGGGGCAACGGGCCGCGCTCACGTTGGCGCCGCGAGACCCCTTTCAGCTACCGGTGCCGTTGCCGCGATCCGCGCCGCCTGCCGTGGTGGTCGCAGCGCCCGTGGTGGTGGCTCCGATCGTGCCCCACGAGCCCACGCCCAGCCTGCGGTTTGCCGGCCGCATGCTGGCCCCCGACGGCCGCACAGTCGTGCTCGCCCAATGGGCCGATGGCACACCCGCGCGACTGGAAGCCGGCAAGGACGTTGGCAAAGGCTTTCGCGTGGAACGTATGAGCAAGCAGAGCGTGACGCTGCTCAACCCCCAGACGCAGGGCATGGTGCAACTGAGCTTGCCCGCAATGCCTCGTTTTGAAACCCGGTGAACCGATTGATGACGACGAGCGACAGGTGGCGGCAGAGGGTCGCCCGTTTCAAGTGGGTGGTGGCGATGTGGGTCTTGGCCATTGGCCTGGCCGGATGCGCACAGCAACGCATTCGCGAAGAGGCCAGCACGCAACTGCGCGAAGGCCAGTACGAATCGGCGCTGGCGACTTTGAAGGAGGGCGTTGCACGCTACCCGGACAGCGCCTTGTTGCGCGCCGGCTTGCATGCCACGCGCGGCGACGTGGTGGCGCGCCTGGTGGCCCAGGCGGTTCAGGAGCGCATGCAGGGTCGGCTGGACGCCGCCGTCGAGGTGCTGGAGCGCGCGCGCAAGCTGGAGCCGGAGAACCCGCGCGTGGCCGATTTGTTGGCCGACTTGCGCAACGAGCGGCATGTGCAGAACACGCTGGAGGTTGCGCGCCAACAGATGCAGAGCGGGCAGAAGGAGGCCGCTTTGCGCACCCTCGAAGGCACGCTGGCCGTGGCCCCGCGCCACGCCGAATTGTTGTCGCTCAAGCGGCAACTGGAGACCGAGCAACGCCTGGAAGCAGGTGCGTCCGCCCACCGGCTCGCCTTGGCAGAAACGCGGCCCATCAGCCTGGACTTTCGGGATGCGCCTTTGTCGTTTCTGCTGGAGGCCCTGCGCGATGGCAGTGGCATCAACTTCGTGGTGGACCGCGATGTGCAGATGGACCAGCGCGCGAGTGTGTTCATCCGCTCCACGCGGGTGGAGGACGCGTTGGACCTGGTGCTGAGCGCCTACCAGTTGTCGCGCCGCATCGTCGACCCGAAGACGGTGCTGGTGTACCCGAACACGCCGGAGAAGCACAAGGAACACCGCGAGCAGGTGATCCGCGTGTTTCATCTGGCGCACGCCCAGGCGAAGTCCACGGCCTCGTTGCTGCAAACCATGCTGCGTATTCAGCCGCCTTTTGTGGACGAGCGGGCCAACTTTCTGGCGTTGCGCGAGTCGCCCGACATCGTCGCGCTGGCCGAGCGGCTGGTGGCCTTGCACGATCTGGGCGAGGCGGAGGTGATGCTGGAGGTGGAGGTGCTGGAGGTGAAAACCACGCGCCTGACCGAGCTGGGCATCCACTTCCCGAGTTCCTTGGCGTTGACACCTTTGCCGCTGCCAGGCCAGACCGGGTTGACCGTGGACAGCGTGCGCAGCCTCAATTCCGGCCGGGTGGGCGTGAGCGTGGCCGGCTTGTTGATCAACCTGCGGCGCGAAGTGGGCGACTTCAACACGCTGGCCAATCCGCGCATCCGTTCGCGCAGCCGCGAGAAGGCGACCATCCTGATTGGCGACAAGGTGCCTGTGATCACGACCACGGCTGGCACCGGCGGTTTTGTGTCCGAGAACGTGAACTACCTGGACGTGGGCCTGAAGCTGGAGGTAGAACCCATCGTGTCGCCGGACGATGACGTGACCATCAAGCTCGGGCTGGAGGTGAGTTCGTTGGCGGGTGAGGTGCGCACCGCTGGAGGCTCGGTTGCATACCGCATCGGCACGCGCAATGCCAACACGCAACTGCGTTTGCGCGATGGCGAAACCCAGCTGCTGGGCGGGCTCATCAGCAACGAAGACCGCACCAACGCCAACCGGGTGCCGGGCCTGGGCGATCTGCCACTGGCCGGGCGCCTGTTCTCCAGCCAGAAGGACGACGTGCAGCGCACGGAGCTGGTCCTGGCCATCACGCCCCGCATTTTGCGCAGTGCGGCGCGGCCGGATGTGGCCATGGCCGAGATGTGGGTCGGTACCGAGAGCTTCACGCGGTTGCGGCCATCACCTGCCATGCGGGTGGCGTCGGCGGCTTCATCTGGAACTGCCTCATCGGCCGCACCAACTGCGTCGGCCCGCGCGACGGCGGCGCAACCACCCGCGCTTGCAAGCGGTCTGGATTTGAAGTTCACCGGGCCACCACAAGTGAAGGCCGGCGACACCTTTGCTCTCGCCTTGCATGCCACTTCGGGCGTGCCCCTGGCGGGCCTGCCGCTGTCGGTGGGGTTTTCAAGCGACACGCTGCAAGTGGTGGGCGTGGCCGAAGGGGACTACTTCAAGCAATCCCCCGCGCCCAGCAGTTTCACCCACGCGGTGAATGCTCCGGGTGGCCGCATCAGCGTGGGGGTACTCAGCGGCGCGGACAAGGGCGTGCGCGGCGAAGGTGACGTGATGCTCATCCGTTTCAAGGCCCTGCGGGCGGGTGCGGCCGAAGTGCGCCTTGAGACGGTAGACCCGCTGGGCCTCAGCGGGGTGGTGCCCGCGGCGAACAAGCCCGCGTTCAAGCTGCAGATCGAGTGAGTGGCGAATGATGTTTTCTCGCATGCACCTCGCCATGTACCCGTCGTTGCGCCAGTGTGGCTTCACCCTGATCGAGCTGTTGGTCGTCATGGGCATTCTCGGCATCCTGGCCGCGGCGGTCCTGCCGTTGGGCGAAACCCTGGTGGTCTCGCAGAAGGAGCGCGAGCTGCGGCGTGCCTTGTGGGAGATCCGCGATGGCATCGACGCGTACAAGGCCCAGGCCGCGCGCGGTGCGGTAGCGGCCGAGGCGCCTGCCTCGGGCTACCCGCCGACCCTGGACGTGCTCGTGTCCGGTGTCGACGATGCCAGCGCGCCGAGCGCTGCTCGCCGCCTGTACTTCCTGCGGCAGATTCCGCGCGACCCGTTCGCGCCGGCCGACCTTCCCGCGGAACAGACCTGGCGCCTGCGCAGCTACGCGTCGCCGCCAGACCGCCCGGCACCCGGCGCGGACGTGTTCGACGTGCGCTCGTCTTCCGACGCCATGGCCCTGGATGGAACACCTTATGCATCGTGGTAGATCCCGCGCAGCCCACCGCCATGGCCATGACCATGGCTTCACGCTCATCGAGCTGCTGGTGGTGCTGGCGGTGCTCGCCGTGTTGGCCGGCATCGTCACGCCCCTGTACCTGGACCGCGTGGACGACGCGCGCGAGACCGTGCTGCGCCAGAATCTCGTGGGCATGCGCCAGGCCATCGACCAGTTCTACCGCGACAAGGGCCGCTACCCGAAATCCCTGCCCGAGCTGGTGGAGCAGCGCTACCTGCGCGCCATTCCGCAAGACCCGGTCACCCAGCGCGCAGACACCTGGGTCGTCCTGCCGCCCAGTCTCGGTGCGTCGAATGCCGTGTACGACGTGAAAAGCGGTGCGACGGGCCGGTCCAAGGACGGCACGGATTTTCAGCAATGGTGACGAGATGAGCCGTTCCGTGTCCTCGCGTTCCGAGCAGGGTGGTTTCACGCTGGTGGTGGCGCTGGCGGCGCTGTTCATGGTGGCGCTGGCGACCCAGCAGGTCATGGCCGTGGTGTCCCAGCAGGCGCAGCGGGAGCGGGAGGCCGCATTGCTGCGCATCGGTGCGGCGTACGTGGCGGCCATCGGTGCCTACCACGAGCGGTCTCCCGGTAGCGTCAAGCGCTGGCCACCGTCGTTGGACGCACTCACCGATGACAAACGCTTCGTCAACCTGCAGCGCCACTTGCGCAAGGCGTACGCGGACCCCATCACAAGAGGCGGTGAGTGGGGCTTGGTGCCCGCGCCAGACGGTGGCGTGGCAGGCATCTTCAGCCGAAGCGATCTGGCGCCCATCCGTTCGGCGGGCGCAGCGCTCGACGCCTTGGGCTTGGCCCGGGCCGAGCGCTACAGCGACTGGAAGTTCGTCTATCAACCCGCACCTCAACCCGCACCGGACTCCGCGCGATGACCCTGTTCTTCCACGTCCGCTGCATGCGCCTGGGCGATACGCAAGTGTCCGAGCAAACCATGGCCGCCAGTTCCGAAACCGCCTTGCGCCAGACCTTGGCCAGCCAGGGTTGGACCGTGTTGAGCGTGAAGGCCGTCAAACCTGTCGCGGCAGCCCCATCGGCTCGAAGCCAGTTTGCGCTCTTCTGCCGCGAGCTGAGCACCCTGATCCAGGCGGGCATGTCGGTGGTGGAAGCGGTGGACACCTTGTCGGCGCGCGAGCGCCTGTCCGGACGAGCAAATGGTCTGGCCGCAGAACTGCTCGAACGTCTGCAGCACGGCATGTCCCTGTCCAACGCGTTGGAGCAACTGCCCCAGGCGCCCGCCGTCCTGGTGGCTGCCGTGCGCGCCGGGGAGCGCACCAGCGACCTGGCGCAGTCGTTGAGCGACTACTTGAAGTTCGACACGCTCGTGGAGCAACTGCGCCGCAAAGTGATCAGCGCGTCGATCTATCCGGCCTTGGTGACTTCGCTGGGTGTGGGCATCTCGCTCTTCCTGCTGCTGGTGGTGATGCCCAATTTCGCGCGGATGTACACGAACCTGCGGGGTGGATCGAGCGGTGCCACGGCTGGGATGATGGCGCTGAGCCAATGGGTTGCTCAGCACCAGATAGTGACCTTCTCGGGTGTGGCCTTTGTCGTGGCGTGCATCGCCTGGTGGGTGTGGCGAGGGGCGGCACGGCGGCACGGGTTGGCGCTCGCCTCGCGAATTCCGTGGATGCGCAGGCGAATGGACGACTTTCAGTTGGCCATGATGTACCAGGCCCTCGCGCTGATGCTCCGAGGCGGATACCCCATGACGGAGGCCCTGGTCGTGGCCAGTCGATCGGCATTGCAGGCGCGGACGGCAACGGCATTGGCACAAGCGCTGGCGCGCATAGAGCAGGGTGGCGCCGTGGCACCTTCTTTGGCCGGCGCCGGCCTTTGCGACGAAGTGGGCCGGCGCCTCATGGCCGCAGCCGAGCGCAACGGCGATTTTTATCTGGCGGCCGATGTGGTGTCCCGCATGCACGGCGAGAGATTCGAGTTGTTCGTCGAGCGCTTGACGCGCGTGGTGGAGCCCGTGCTGTTGATGCTGGTGGCCCTCATGGTGGGCAGCATTGTGGTCATGATGTACCTGCCGGTCTTCGACATGGCCACCCGTTTGGGTTGATGCTCATGAACCACTGCGCACCGGATGCCGCCACGTTGGCACAAGCCCTCACGGACGTCCGCGGTGGCGCGTCGACGATGGCTGGCAAGGGGGTGGCGGATCTGATGGCGGATCTGATGGAGCGCCTCGCGTGCACGGAAGAAGCACTGCAATGGGCGTTGCGCCGCCATCAGGGCATTGCCGTGCTGTCCGACGCCGAGTTGGCCGCCTGCATGGCAGGGGCGGTGCGGCTGCCCTGCGATCCGCCCGGGTGGCGGCTGACGGTAGACCGACAGACGTTTCTGCTCTTCGACGATCCCTGGAGCGACGTGGCCACGCAGTCGCTGGCGCGCAGCGCGCAGGCCCGGCTGGCCCTGGCCCGTAGCGGCCACATGCAGATGCTGCTGCAACAGGCAGGCCGATCGGGTTCAGGCAAGCCGCCGGCGGCAGCCGGGGCAATCGGCCATGGCGGGCAGAGCCCGGTCGTGGCGTTTGTGGGGGCGGCGATCGAAAGGGCCTATGCCGAGGGCGCGAGCGACATCCACTTCGAGACCGATCGGCATGGCGTGTCGGTGAAGTTTCGACTCGACGGGGTGATGTCCCCGGGGGATCGTCTGGCCGATGCACAGCGGGCCGAAGAGGTCATTTCGCGCATCAAGGTGATGGCGCATCTCGACATCACCGAACGGCGCAGGCCGCAGGACGGTCGCATCCATTGGCCGCCATCGGATGGCGGCGATGCGGTGGACCTGCGGGTGTCCATCATGCCCAGCATCTTTGGCGAAGACGCCGTCTTGAGGCTGCTGGACAAGGCCCAGCTGCGGCACAGCCAAAGCGGTGTGTCGCTGGACTTGTTGGGTTTCGAGCCCGAAGCTGCGGGGCGGATTCGCCAGTTGGCCCGGCATCCGCATGGCATGTTGCTGATCACCGGGCCCACGGGCAGCGGCAAGACCACCACCGTCTATGCGGCATTGACCGAGGTGAACGATGGCCTGGAAAAGATCATCACCATCGAAGATCCGGTGGAATACGAGTTGCCGGGGGTGCTGCAGATCCCGGTGAACGAGCAAAAGGGCCTCACGTTCGCCAGCGGCCTGCGTTCCATCCTGCGCCACGACCCGGACAAGATTCTGGTGGGCGAGATCCGCGATGCCGAGACCGCACAGATCGCGGTGCAATCGTCGCTGACCGGGCACCTCGTGTTCACCACCGTGCACGCCAACAGCTTGTTCGACGTGCTGGGGCGGTTCCAGCACTTCGGCATTGAGCCCTTTGCGCTGGCCTCCGCACTGAATGGCGTGGTGGTTCAACGCTTGTTGCGGCAGGTGTGCCCGCATTGCCTGGCCTGGCGATCCGCGACGCAGGAAGAGGCGCAACGGCTGGAGGCGGTCGGGCTGCCCGTGCCCCTTGCGCTTCCTGCGCCGGCGGGCTGCGCGCACTGCCGCCAGACCGGTTACCGGGGGCGGTTTGTGGTGGCCGAGGTGCATGTGCTCAGCGACGTGGTGCGAGACCTCATGGTGGCCAGGGCCAGCATGACCGCGTTCAAGCAGGCGGTGTACCGCCAGGAGGCCGATCGCCTGCTGGTGCAGGCGCTGGACCTTGTCCGGCGAGGAAGAACAACCCTGGAGGAGGTGAGCCGTGTGGTGGGTCTGGCGTGAGAAGGTAGAGCTGCTCATCGACGTGGGCGTGGTGCGGGTGCTGCGGCAGGGCTGTGGCGAGGTGTGTCTTGAGCATCCCGCAAGCCTGCCGTTGGCCGACGTGTTGGCTCAGGTGAACGAAGCCTGCGAACGAAGCAAGGGAAGACCTTGGCGCTTGCACGTGTCATTGGGCGCAGCACTGTGCCCTGTCACGTCTCTTGACCTTCCTCAGGGTGTTGAACGTGGGTCCGAAACGATGGCCGTGGCGCGCGCGAGCGCCGCTCAAGCTTGGGGATTTCCACCGGAGCAGGCGCACGAGCTGGATTGCGCGGTCGACCCGCAGCGCAAGTCGGAGGTTGCGGCGCTCCTGGCCGCAACGCACCAGCAGATTCGCGAATGGGCCGCGTTGCACGGAGGTCGCCTGGCATCGTTGGTGCCCGCTGCCGCTGGTCCATATGGCGCTACCCTGCAGTTCGTGCCTTCGCGCGCATCGGCGATCGCATGGCGTTTCGCGGGCATGTGGCTGTTGTGCCTGGCCGTGTTCACGGGGTGGCAGGTGTGGCAGCAGCACTCGGTTCAACGAACCCTCCAAACCGAGTTGGCCCGCTTGCAAGCCGATTTGCAGGCGAGGTCGGTCACGGCGGCGCCCGCCGTCAACCTGCGCGAGGCGAGCGAACGGTCGGCCTGGCGCTTGATGCAGCGGGACTGGAATCGCCTCTACGACACGATCGAAAGCGCCGAACTCACCGCCGTGCGGATGGTGCAACTGAGCTTTGAGGCGGAGACGGGAGACGCGCGCTTGGAGATCGAACTCGACCCCGTGGGGCAGAGTTCCGATGTGACTGCCGCGCTGAACCGGAACGAGACGCCTGGCACTTGGCGTGTGGAGAGCATCGTGGCTACCGGCGGCACGGCCATTGCCAGCCCTTTCGCAGGCACCCGCTTGCGCGGTGTATGGCGTGCGCGGCTGGAGTGAGGAGCGAGGGGCTGGCCTTGGGAGCGCCTGGCTTCAGATCCCTTCCCGCTCGTCGTCGTCGTCGTCCGTTTCCGGCACGAGGATGGCAGCGTATTGCAGATAACCCTGCTGCTCCAGGTCTTGCAGCAGCGGTGTGACGTCGGCGCCCAGCAGGCGGGCAATTTCCTGGTCGGTGCGTTTGCCGTTGGCCATGAGCAGCAGCGTGTGGGCCTCTCGGCCCACGAAGTCACGTCGCGCAATGGCCTGCCAGGCGCGGGGCGTCTTGGCGTAGCGGCGGAGGTTGTCGTCCATGTTGTTCTCCCCTGAAATACAGGTGCGAATTCTGGTCCGAATTCCGTCGTAGGGTGCCTGTCAAATATGACAAGTGTTTGATAACCACATTGGCGTCACCGAGTCAGTGGGCGTGCGCGCCCCAGCGGGTGGGCGGGTGGCCCATGGCCGCTTTGAACATCGCGCTGAAGGCACTGTCGCTCGCATATCCGGTGGCCGCCGCCACCTGCGCAATCGGTGTGCCACGCGCCAGCAGCGGCAGGGCATGCGCGAGCACCGCCTGCTGGCGCCATTGCTGGTAGGTCGTGCCCAGTTCCTCGCGAAACAGCCGCGCCACGGTGCGCTCGCTCGCACCGGTGTTGGCTGCCCATTCGGCCAGCGTGGCGCGCTCGCCGGGGGCATTGAGCACGGCTTCGCACAAGGCGCGCAGGCGTTTGTCGCGGGGCAATGGCACGCCCAGGGTCTGGGTGTCGGCGTGCGCGAGTTCGTCGAGCACCAGCCGGATCAGCAACTGGTCGCGCGACGGTTCGGCGGCGCGGCGTGTGTCCGCGTCCATGGCCTGGACCAGCTCGCGCAGCAAAGGCGAGACCACGATCATGCGGCTGCCGTCCCAACCCGGCGGCGCGGCATCGGCGTGCACGTAGAGCGTGCGCAGCTCGGCCGTTTCGAGCACGGTGACGGCATGCCGCATCCCGGGCGGGATCCACACCGCGCGCGAGGGCGGCACGATGTAGCTCACGGCCTGCAGCATCGGGTCGTCGGGCGCGGCGAACACCTGCACGATGCCGGTTCCGCAGTAGGCGAGCTGGCCCCAGGCATGGCGGTGCGGTTCGAAGTGGGTGTCGGCCGTCAGCGCCCGGGCACGCACCCGCACCGGGCGGTCGCCATCGGGCACGTAAGGATCGGTGTCGCCCATCGGCTCGGCCAGCTTTCGCCGGTGTTGGCGGGTTTTCGCAATAAAGTGGCTCATCGTCGCGATCCGGAAGATGGGCTTGAGTCTACGATCGCGCCATGTCTTCCTCAAGCACCACCCATCCCTTGCCTCCCGTGGCCTTGCGGCAGGACGCCAGCCTCATCGGCCTGGTGGGCCTCGCGCACCTGATCAGCCACTTCAGCCAGTTGCTGCTGCCACCCTTGTTTCCCTGGCTGAAAGACGTGTTCAACGTGAGCTATGCCCAGCTGGGCTTCCTGATGTCGGTGTTCTTTGTCGTCTCTTGCCTGGTGCAGGCGGTGTCGGGTTTCGTGGTGGACCGCTTTGGCCCGCGCCCAGTGCTCTTCGCCGGCCTTGCCCTGCTGGGCCTGGCCGCATTCGGTTATGCCTTCAGCACGAGCTATTGGATGCTGGCGCTCTTCGCCGTTGTGGCGGGCGTGGGCAACGGCGTGTTCCACCCGGTGGACTACACCTTGCTCAACCGCAAGGTGAGCGCGCCGCGCCTGGGCCATGCCTACAGCGTGCACGGTATCACCGGCAGCCTGGGTTGGGCGCTCGCACCGGCCATGATGGTCTCGCTCACCCTGGCGTATTCGTGGCGCGTCGCCCTGGCCGGCGCCGGCGTGCTGGCCTTCACGGTCGTGGCGGTGCTGTGGTTCAACCGCGAACGCCTGAGCCTGCCGGCAACGCCCAAGCCGGCCGCGGGCCACCCGCACGTGCCGGTGGAAAACCCCATGGCCTTCCTGCGCATTCCGGCGGTGTGGATGTGTTTCGCCTTCTTCTTTTTCTACGCCATGGCGCTGGGCGTGGTGCAAGCCTTCGCGCCCGAGGCCGCGCGCCATCTGCACAACGTGCCGCTGACCCTGGTGGCCGTGTGCCTGACCACCTACATGCTGTGCTCGGCCGGCTCCATGGTGTTGGGCGGCTTCCTCGCCTCTGACCCGGCGCGCTGCGAGCGCATCGTGGGCATCGGTTTTGGTTTGGCGGCTTGCTTTGCCCTGGTGCTGGCCTTCGCGAACCTGCCGGCCGCCGCGGTGCCGGTGCTGTTTGGCGCCATGGGCGCGGCCGCAGGCATCGCCGGCCCTTCGCGCGACTTGCTGGTCAAGCGCTCCACGCCAGAGAACGCGACCGGGCGCGTGTATGGTGTGGTGTATTCGGGCCTGGACATCGGGCAGGCCATTTCTCCCCTGATCTTTGGCGTGCTGATGGACCAGGGCCGCTACCAGGCCGTGTTCATCGGCCTGGCGGTGGTGCAGGGCGTCCTGATCGCCAGTGCCTTCAACGTGCGGCGCGTGCGCCGCACGGCTGTCCCGCTGGTGGCTTGAGTTCTTTCTTCTTCACGCTTGCACAGGGCGCGCGCCGCCCAGTGCCATGTTGGGGCCGGCCAACGTTTATTTGCGATGCGTCAAGATGCTAATCTACCCGTCCGGGTATAAAAGTGTCTCCCGACGTCATTCCTTCGCCTGAAGGCCGATCCCCGCAGATTCCGTTTCCATGCCGGCCTCCTCCCGTTTGCTGCAGCAGTGTTTTGAAGAAGCACTGTCGAGTGCGCCAGAGATGCTGGCGCGCTGCGCGGACGCGGCCATCGCCAGCCTGCAGGCGGCCGAAAAGGCTTCGATGGACGTGCGGGAGCGCGACCAGTTCGCCAAGGCCTGGTGGGGCCTGCTGCAAAACAAGATCCCCTGGGGTTCGCAGTTCACCCAGCACCTGCGCGAGGCGTTGGACACGTCGCCAGAGTCGAATTCTTCGCGGCCGGGACTGCTGTCGACCACGTCCATGCTCTCGCTGGTCGAGGACCAGGCGGTCAACGAATCGCTCGAATCCGCGCGGCTGGTGCACGATCTTTTGCCGGTGGTGGAGCAGCAACTTTCGGTGCTCGACGCGCTGATGAGTTCCGTGGTCGGGTTGCCGACCGTGCAGGCCGAACGCAACCCGATGCGGCCTTCGGTATTCGTGCGGGCCTTGCGCGCGCTGATGGCCGCGAGCGAATCGGAACCCGAGGTGCGCGCGATGTGGCTGCGCCACATGGACAAGGCCCTGGGCCATGAACTGCAGAAGCTCTACGAGCGCGTGGCCCTGATCCTGCAACGCGCGAACGTGCAGGAAGCCGGCTACCGCGTGCGGTTGGCGAGCGGCGCCACCCGCCCGGGCGTGGGCGGCAGCGCCTCCACCCGCGCGGCCCCGTTCGACACGTCTTCTCACGGCGAACTCGCCAGCCAGTGGCAGACCTCTGGCCATGGCACGCACAGGAATTCCACCTGGGGAAGCGCCACGCACCTGCCGCCCATGCCGTCGCTCGGGCGCCGCCAGCCGGGCGTGGGCCACCACGTCTTCCACGAATTCCTCAACGAGGGTGGCGCGCAATACGACCGCCATCTCACGCCCGAGTACTACGAGCAGGTGAGCGAAGAGCTCGCCGCGATCGAGGCCTACGCCGCGATTCCCTTGCTCGACGAGTCCATGATCATCGAGCGGCAGACGCAGTACCGCGATCTGCCCGCTGTGGACCGGCCGGCGCGCGAGGTCGGCATTGGCAGCCAGCTGAGCCGGCAAGCCTGGGGCACCTACGCCGCGGCCCACGAGCGCGAGCGGGTGCTGATGCACCTCAAGCAGAAGGCGCAGCGCGTCCACCAGGCCGTGGGCCTGGACCTGGTGCGCACGCTGGTGAGCCAGGTGGCGAGCGACCCGCTGCTGCTGGGGCCCGTTCGCGAAGCGGTGGTGGCGCTGGAGCCGGCTTTGCTGCGCCTGGCCATGGCCAACCCGAAGTTCTTCAACGAAGAAGAGCACCCGGCGCGGCGCCTGGTCGAGAGCGTGGCGCAGCGCAGCTTCAAGTTCAACGACGAGTTCACCGAGGAATTCGGCGGTTTCTTCCAGCCGGTGCAGCAGGCGTTCAACGCGCTCAACGCCAATGCTTCCAGCGATCCGCAGCCCTTCGCAGACGCGCTGACCGCGCTGCGCGAAAGCTGGGACGCCCAGGACCGCAACGAACTCGCGCTGCAGGACAACGGCCTGCAGTCCATCCGCTACGCCGAAGAGCGCCAGGCGATGGCCGACCAGATCGCCTGGGAGCTGAGCCAGCGTCCCGACGTCGAGAATGCCCCGGGCGTGATCCTCGATTTCCTCTATGGCCCGTGGGCGCTCGTGATCGCCTCGGCCCAGCTGGACGACGCGGGACAGCAACTGGACCCGGGCGGCTACCGCAAGGTGGTCTCCAACCTGTTGTGGAGCGTGAAGAAAGAGGTCACGCTCAAGCGACCCAAGGAGCTGTTCGCCATGGTCCCGGCCATGCTGGCCACGTTGCACTCGGGTCTGGACATGCTGGGCAAGACGCGCGAGGAAACCAAGCCTTTCTTCGACGCGCTCATGCGCCTGCACCAACCGGTGCTGGGCTTGCGGCGCGCGCGCATCCGCCACGACGCCAGCCTGTCCGAGCCGGGGTCGGTGGAGGGTGTGCCGTCTTCCCTGCCGATGGACGACATCCCGTCGTCGATGTCAATGGATCTGGACGAAACCCTGCCGGCCACGCCGGAACAGCGCAACCCCCGCCCGAAGGCGCAGCCCTGGCTGGGCAAGGTCGAGCTGGAGGCGGCCGGCTTCCAGGACACGATGCCCAGCGATTTCGACGACTTGATCGAGTCCCAGGTGCAGGCGCGCGCCAGCGCAGACGATTCCCAGGCAGCCGCGTTGGCCCAGGAAGCCGAGCGGGCGGACATCAACGCCGCGGCCGTGCTCATTTCGCTGCGCGAAGGCGACTGGGTCGACCTGTATTCGCACCGCGAATGGCTGCGCGCGCAACTCATCTGGGCCAGCAGCAAGAGCACCTTGTTCATGTTCGTGAGCCGGGGTGGCCGGCCGCACTCCATGACCAAGCGCAGCTGCGAACGCCTGATCGCCAACCGCCTGCTGCGTCCGGTCAACGCACCGGGCGCCGTGGTGGAGAAGGCGCTGCAATCCCTGAAGACGGTCGGCAAGCCCAAGGATGTGGTCCGCGAGCAGGGGGCGCTGGCCTCTGTCGGTGCTCTCCTACATCGGCCGTCGAGCTGAGCCGACATGGCGGGGCATGGCCCGCGAGGATCATCCGTTGACGCGATCAACGCACCTCGGAGAAGACCATGAGCCCCAACCATCAGCGCGCGGACAGTGGCGACGACCTGCTGATCCACTACCTCCCGCATGTCCTGATCGGCGTGATGCTGGTGATGGCCGGGATGCTGATGGCAGGTTTTCTCTCCGTACTGGACGATATCGCCGAGCGCGGCGAAATGCGGCGCCAGCACCAGCGTGCCACCGGCTCGGTGCTGCTGGGGGACGAGGTGCGCACATCGGTGTCGGCGGATACGGCATTGCTTTCGGTTCGATGACGGCAAGGCAGCCCGGCGCGCCTTGACACCGGGACGGGCTGTGCAGACGGCGGGTGCGGCAGGTTGGCGTATCCTCGGACGATTGCCAGCAAGTCCGTGAACCGACCTGTCCCCATGAGAATGAAAAGATTGCCGACCCAAGTCCCCGGTTTGGACGAAATCCTGCACGGTGGCCTGTTTGGAGGGGGCGTATACATCTTCGAAGGCCCGCCCGGTGTAGGTAAGACCACCCTGGCCAACCAGATCGCCTACACCCTGGCCCAAGGTGACGTGTGCACCCTGTACGTCACCATGCTCGCCGAATCGCACGCGCGCATGCTGCAGCACATGGAAGGGCAGGACTTCTTCCAAAGATCGCAGGTCAACGCGCGCGTCTTCTACATCAGCGGCTACCGCGAATTCGAGACCGACGGCCTCAAGGGCGTGGTGGGCCTGTTGCGCGCCGAGTTGGCTCGCCATCGCGCGTCCCTGCTCGTGATCGATGGTCTGGTCGTGAACCGCGAGGCCATGTCCGCCGACGAATCCGTGCGGCAGTTCGTTCACGAACTGCAGAGCCTGGTGAGCGTGATGTCCTGCACCTGTCTGGTGCTGACCAGCGGGCACGGCAATGCGCTGAGCGCCGAGCAGACCATGGTCGACGGCATCTTTGCCTTCGAAGACCACGGCTTCCACTGGCGCGCCGAGCGCCGCCTGCAAGTGCGCAAGTTCCGCGGCAGCATGGTCATTCGCGGCAGCCACACGTTCTGCATTTCCGACAAAGGCCTGCGGTTCTTCCCGCGCCTGGAGAGCCTGCCCATCGACCCGAAGAAGGACAACAGCCCCCAACTGGCCGTGCAGCACGTGTCCTCCGGTATGCCCGGGCTCGACGGTGTATTGCGCGAACGCGGGCTGCTGGCGGGCAGCGCCGGCATCGTGGTGGGCGAGAGCGGCAGCGGAAAGACCACCGTCGCGCTCGCGTTCGCGTCCTCGGCCACCGTGGAAGAGCCTGCGCTGTTCATGACCTGCACAGAGACCGCCGACGATCTTCAGCGCGCGGGCAGCAACCTCGGCCTGGCCATTGCCGAAGCAGTGGACTCCGGCGCCTTGCAGATCGAACGGCTGGGCCTCGAAGACGAGTCCATGGACGAGATGGGGCACAAGGTGCTTCGCCTCGTGGACGAGCTGGGCGCACGCCGCTTGGTCATCGACGGCCTGGCTGGCCTGGCCGACACCCTGGCCTTTCCCGAACGCGGCTACCGGTTCCTGGGGAGGCTGTTGGCCGAACTGCGGGAACGCGGCGTGACCTCGCTTTTCACGGTCGACCCGGCGGCCCTGGCCGTCGCGGCCGGTACCGCGTTGGCCGATGGCGTGGTGGGCCTGTTCGACAACGCGTTCGACTTCTCCTCGGAGCCCAGATCGCTCGCCGCCAGCCGGGAGACGGCTGCCGAAGGCGTCGGTCGCCGCTGGCTGGGCGTGACCAAGGTGCGCGGCGGCCACGCCAGCCAGCAGTCGGTCGACGTGCAGCTCGCCGTGTCCAGCCGCCGGCCCTCGGGCTCCTGAACGCAACACCACACAACGCCATGCAAGCGGGACCACCACGGTGAAACTGGTCTTGGTCGTCGAAGACGAATACGGCAACGCGGAGGTCATGCGGCTGTTGCTGGAGACGGCCGGCTACCGTGTGGCCAACGCGTCCAACGGCAAGGTCGCCGTCGAGTTGCTGAAAGGCGAGGCGCCGGCGCTCATTCTGTCCGACTTCATGATGCCCACCATGAACGGCGGCGAACTCGGTCAGATCGTGCGTAGCGACCCGGCGCTGGCGCAGATTCCGTTCATCTTCATGAGCGGGACGAGCGAAGAGGTGGTGCGCCAGAGCTTCAGCGACTACGACGCCCTTCTGGTCAAGCCTTTCGACGTGGATGCGTTGTTGGAGCTGGTCGCGCAGTTGCTGGAGAGCGGACGGCCGGCGCGGCCGACCTCGCATGAGGTGGACGATTCGATGAAGCAGTTGTTGAAGGGGATTCAACTGCCACCGCAGGAGTAGGGCAGCGGCGGCATGTTGGCACCCATCTGCATTTTCCTATGACGACTACCGAAAGCGTGTCCTGATGCCTACCCAACCTCCCGTCAAAGGCCCCGCGTCCTATTTCCCGTCCATCGAAAAGAAATACGGCCAGCCGATCGACCATTGGATGCAGGTGCTTCAGAAGGCCGGCCCGATGAAGCACATGGAGCTGGTGAGCCTGCTGAAGACGGAACACGGCATGGGCCACGGCCATGCCAATGCGCTGGTGGCCTGGCACATGAGCAAGACCAGCGCGCGCTGAGGGGTCAAGGCGCGGCGTTGAGCAGGTTTTCGTAGAGCGATGCGTAGCGCCGCGCTGGCGCGTCCCAAGCGAACTCGCGCGCCATGCCGGCGCGTTGCACCGCGCGCCAGGTGCCGGTGTCGCGCCAGGCGTTGGTCGCACGGACGATCGCATCGCCGAACGCTGCCTGATCGTGCGACGCCATCACGAAGCCACCACCGCCATCGGCCGCGTCGGTCACCGAGTCCCGCAAACCGCCGACGGGCGCGACGATGGGCGGTGTGCCGTAGGCCTGGCTGTACATCTGGTTCAGGCCGCAGGGCTCGAAGCGCGAGGGCATGAGGAAGGCATCGGCGCCGGCCTCGATCTGGTGGGCCAGGGTTTCGTCGAAGCCGAGGGTCACGCTCACCTGACCCGGGTGGGCAGCCGCAGCGTCCCGCAGGGCATCCTGCAGCGCGGTATCGCCCGCGCCGAGCACGACCAGCTGGCCGCTACCCTGCACGATGGCGGGCGCCGCCCGCGCCACCAGGTCTACGCCCTTTTGGTCAGTGAGGCGGCCCACCAGGCCGAAGAGCATGCGGTTGCGCGTGGGCTGCAGCTCGCAGTGGGCTTGCAGCGCGGTCTTGTTGGCCGCCTTGCCCGAGAGGTCGGCCGCGCTGTAGCGAGCGGCAATGAGCTTGTCGGTGGCCGGGTTCCACACCTGCGTGTCGATGCCGTTCAGGATGCCGTGCAGGTCTTGGCGGCGGCTGAGCAGCACGCCGTCCAGTCCAAAGCCGTTGTCGGCCTGCTGGATTTCGTGCGCGTACGTCGGGCTGACGGTGGTGATGGCGTCGGCGAACTGCAAGCCGGCCTTGAGCATGGACGCCTGTCCCCAGAACTCCACGCCGTCGATGCCGCGGTCTTGCGCGGGAATGCCGAGCGAGTCGCAGGCGTCCATGGGAAACAGTCCTTGGAACGCCAGGTTGTGCACGGTCATGATGCTGCGGGCCACCGGCGTCGTGGCACCTACGCGCGCATGGCGCAGGAACAGCGGCGCGAGACCACAAGGCCAGTCGTTGCCATGCACGATGTCGGCCTGCCAGCCGCAGGGCGTGGCGGCCGTGCCCATCCATGCGGCGACGCGGCTGAGCATGCCGAAGCGCCGGGCGTTGTCGGCATGGTCTGGTCCTGCGGCTTCGCCGTAAGGGCTGCCGCCGCGCGCATACAGCTCGGGACAGGACAACAACCACATCGGCGCCGTGCCGGGGCGTTCGAGTTGGAGCAGTTGCGCGGCGGGCCAGGGGCCGAAGGCCGGCAGCACGAAGTGGCCGGTGAGTTCGCCCCGGGCCTGCATGTGGCCGTAAGCCGGCATGAGCACGCGCACGTCGTGCCCCAGCGCCGCCAGCGCGCGCGGCAGGGCGGCGCTCACGTCGCCCAGGCCGCCCGTCTTCACCAGCGGCGCGCATTCGGGAGTGACGAAGAGGATGTTCATGCTGCCTCCTGCCGCACCAGCACCGCGAACGGCAGGCGGTGGCCTTGCGCGCCAACGTCGCCGAGCACGTCCTGCGCACGCAGCCCGCGGCCGTCGTCGGCCAGGACTTCTCCGGTCATCGTGTTCTGCCAGTGTTCGGTCCTGTCCAGCGTGGGGTGCGCTGCCGCGATGTGAACGAGGGTGTCGCCCCAGCCCCGCTGCGCCAGTCCGTGCAGCAGACGCGCGACCAGCACGACCACCGCGCGTCCTTCGTGCAGGCGGGCAAACGCCAGCAGGTGTTCGCCCGCTGTGCCTGCAACGGCCAGTGGCAGGTAGGCGCCATCGCGGAACAGGCCGGCGTGCGCACGGCGCAACTGCAACAGACGCCAGGTGACCATCTGTTTGAGTTCCGCGCCGGGGCAGGCCGGCAGCAAGGCGCGCCAGAGCGCCTCGCTCGGCCATGCACCGTGGGCGTACAGCGGCTGGTGGCGTTGCAACGCGGCGGCGAGTTCGGGGAAGTCCACGGGGCGGCGGTTGTCCGGGTCCACCAGGCTGAAATTCCACTGCTCGCAGCCTTGGTAGATGTCGGGCACGCCGGGCACGGTCATCTTCAATGCAAGCTGGGCCAGGCTGTTGCGAAAGCCGGTGGGTGCGATCCCGCGCACGCAGGCTTCCAGCCGCTGCACGAAGCTCTCGAACGACAGCGCGCTCTCGATGTAGCGTTCCATCGCCTGCTCGTAGGCTTCGTTCGGGCTCAGCCAGTGCGACTCACGCTTGGCCTCGCGCATGGCTTTCTGCATGGTTTGCTGCAGGCGCTGCCGGAGTTCGCCGCGCTCGGCTTGCGTGGCGCCATGGGCCGGCCAGATGCCCACCAGCGCCTGGAACAACGTCCAGCGGTCCTGTGTGGACGGGGCCGCGACACCGTCGACTTCCGACTGGAAACGCTCGCCCAGGCGATCGAGTTCGCTGACGGTCTCGGCCCACTGCGCCGGGATCTCCGAGAGCACATTCAGGCGCGCCCGCACGTCCTCCGAGCGTTTGCTGTCGTGGGTGGAGGTGGCCAGCAGCCAATGCGGCCGGTGGCGCGCGCGCTGCACGTTGGCGTTGTGAAACGCGGCCACCGACACGCCGAAGCGGCGCGGTTCGGCGCCCACGTCGTTTAGCGAGGCGAGTCGCACATAGCGGTAGAAGGCCGTGTCTTCCACCGCCTTGGCCATCACGGGGGCGGTGAACTGCTGCCAGCGTTCGACGAAACGTTCCCGCAGGGCCTGTGCAGGCCCGGCCTCGCCGAGCAGGATGGGTCCCAGGCTGTCGAGCAGATCGGCCTCGGTGCGCTCCAGCCGCTGGCGCGCGCGCGACAAGGCCCAGGCCACGTGCTGGCGGTCGGTCTCGCTCGGGCCGGGCGTGTCCGCACTGACGTAGGTGCGGTACACCGGAAAGGCCGCCGCCACCTCGGCCAGGGCGCTGCGCAGGCGTTGGCGCGTGAAGTCGCTCATGCGGCGCTCGGCGCGCGTGATGCGGTGCAGCGTTTCGGTGAGCCAGTTCAGCTCCGCGCCGAAGGCCGAATCGATCACCAGCTTCTTGCAGGCGTGCACCGTGTCTTCGAACGAGGTGGTGTCGCCGGTGAAGCTCTCATAGGCGTCGTCGAAAGCGCTCTCACCCGCCGGGTCGACGAACAAGCCATTGACCAGGCTGCTGAAACGGTAGCCCGTGCCGCCGTGCACCGGCCATGCCTCGGGCATCGGCTCGTGGTCGGCCAGGATCTTCTCCACCACAAGGTAGAGCGCGCGCGGCTCACGCTGCGCGGCGCGCGCCATGGCGGCGTAGCGCTGCTGCAGCAGGCGGAAGTAGGCGTGCGGCCGGCTCAGGCCGTCGGGGTGGTCCACGCGCAGGCCGCTGACCTTGCGGTCGCGCAGCCAGCCCAGCACGCGCTGGTGCGTGGCCTCGAACACGCTGGCGTCTTCCATGCGCAAGGCGGCCAGGGCGTTGATATCGAAGAAGCGCCGGTAGTTGATGTCGTCGTTGGCGGTGCGCCAGTGCGCCAGCCGGTAGGCCTGGCGGCGCAGCAGTGCGTCCAGCGCATCGAAGCTCGCGGCGTCGCCCGGCGTGCCGTTGAGGGCGCGCAGCGCATCGTCGATCCAGGCGCGCAAGTCACCGTTGGAGTGCACGAGCGCCGCAAAACGTTGCTGCAAGGCGCGCGCCTCGCGCCAACGCACGCGGCGCGCCTGCGCATCCGCCGTGTGGCGCGGCACCAGCTCACCGAACGCTCCGAGCAGCGCGTGCACCTCGGCCATCTCGGCTTCCTGGGCGGTGGGCGGGGGGGCGGCGGCCAGCACGGCGGGCACGTCGCGCGGGTCGATCGGTGCGCGGTGATCCCAATGGTGCACGGCGAAGCGCCCGGTTTCGACGTCGAAACGCAGCTGCAATTCACCGGCTGCGAGCACGCGGCCGTAGTGGTTGCCCAGGATGGGCAGCAGCAGGCGTCCTTGCATCTCGGGAGCGGCCGGGTGCCACTCGATGTCGAAGGTGGGTGCGTGCGGCGAGGCCTCGCCGTGTTCGAGTACATCCTCCCACCATGGGTTGCGGGCTTCCAGCACAGCCATGTGGTTGGGCACGACGTCGAGCACCTGGCCCATGCCGTGCGCGTCCAGTTCGGCGCAAAGCGCCGCGTGGGCATCGTCGTCGCCAATCTCGGGATTGAGCCGCGTGGGGTCGACCGCGTCGTAACCGTGCGTGCTGCCGGGGCGCGCCATCAGGTAAGGCGAGCCGTAGAGATGGCTCACGCCCAACGCGGCGAGGTAGGGCACGGCAGCGCGCGCCTGGGCGAAAGTGTGGCCGGCGTGGAACTGCATGCGGTACGTGGCCAGCGGGATGTCGGCGGTTTCCAGACCAGGCAGCGCCAGATCGCGTTCGCGTCGCATGGCCGCGCACACCGCGGTCCAGGCGGGCAGGGTGCTCAGCGCTTCCAGCGCGACCTCCACGCGGTGGCGCCAGTTGGGGTGCTGCGCTTCGCTGGTGCCGGGTACGTTCACCTGCGCCACCTGGCCGGTCACGTCTTCGAGCTGTACGGCGGCCAGCCAGCACGGCGTGCGCGCGAGGTAGGCGTGCACCGCGGCGATCAGCGCCGGGCCGGGTTGCTCGTGCGGCGGTGGCGGCGCGGCCCCCTCGGGCAGCAGGCCTTCCTGCTCGAGCGCGCGCCACAGCCGCGCCCGGTCCTGCGCGCGCTCACCCAGCAGGCGTTCGTGCGCCGCCGCGTCGGGCAGCAGTTGCAGGCGGTGTTGCGTGGCGACGTCCGCGCCACGCCAGAAGCCCGCCAGGGTGGGTAGGTCGTGCGTGCTCACCACGGCGAGCGCCTGGGGTGGCCAATCGGCCGGCCGGCGAAATGCTTCGTCGGGTGCGCGTTCGAACCACAGCGGCCGGTACGACAGCATCGCGCAGCGCGCCATGGCTTCGCGCATCTCGGGCGGCACATTGCCCAGGTCCTCGCCGATCACGGCGCAGCGGTGGCGGTGGCTCTCCACCGCCACAATGGCCAGCAAGGTGTCGAGCGGGTAGCGGACATAGCTGCCGCCCTCCGAGGTGTTCCAGAACAGGCGCATGAGGGCCATGACGTGGTCCATGCGCAGTGCACCTGCGTGGCGCATCGCGGCACCGAGCAGCGCGATGAAGGGCTCGAAGTGCGCGGCGGCCAGGGCTGTGGGACTCATGGGCGGCAGGCCCCAATCCTGTCCCAGCCGGTTCAGCGGATCGGGCGGCGCGCCCACGTGCGCCCCCCGGGCATACAGGCCGCGCATCACCCAGGTTTCCGAACCGCCCTCGTTGGCGCCGACGGCGAGGTCGCCGTACAGGCCCACGGGCATGCGCTCGCGGGCGTGTTGCTGGGTTTGCGCCAGTTGCTCGTGGGCCAGCCACTGAAGCCAGAAGCGGAAGTCCACCTCGTCGGCGTGTTCGCATTCGAAATTGCGCACCGCGAGGCCCTCGTGGTCCTGCAGCTCCAGCGGCCAGGCGGGCCAGCCCCAAACCGTGGGGTCCGATGCGTGCAGGCGCAACTGGATCACTTCCCACAGCGCGTGGCGGCCCAGTGTGTCGGCGTGCCCGTGCTGGAAACGCAAGAAACGTTGCCGCCGGTCGGTGCCTGCGCCCTGCGCGCGAAAGTGCGACCACAGCAGGCGCAAGACTTCGTGCTTGGTGGCCGCTACGTCCGCGTACCGCACTTCGCGCGCGTCGCGCAGGGCATGCAGCTGGCGTTGGAAGCCCGTGCTCGTCACCAGGGTCCGGGCGGAGTCGCAAGTCTCGAACTCGGGCACCGCCTCGACGTCGATGAACAAGGGGTTGAGCGCCAGGCGGCTGCAGGGGCTGTAAGGCGTGGCGGCTTCGGGCTGGTGCGCGAACAGAGCGTGCAACGGGCTCACGCCGACGAAGGCCGCGCCTTGCGCCGCGGCAATGTCCACCAAGTCACGCAGATCGGTGAAATCGCCGATGCCCCAGTTGCGCAGGGAGCGCAACGCGTAGAGCTGCGCGCTCAGGCCCCACCAGCGCTGGCCTTCGTGCCATTCGGGGGGCATCCAGCAGGTGGCCGGCGCAACGATGACCAGCGACGTGCTCGACGCCGTGCACAGGCGGTAGCAGCCCGGTACCAGCGAGTCGGGGCAGTCCACGTACGGCGAGGTCCCGGCGCACACCACGTCGCCACTGCGGGCCTCGCGCAGTTGCCAGGGGCCGTCTTCGGCCGCCCATCGCGCAGCCTCGCCCTGCCGCAGCAGCACGGGCGGCGGCGGCACCGGCGCACCCGGGTCGCCCATGGCGTTGAGCAGCTTGCGAAGCACCGCAGGCGGTACCTGCTGGTGCTCGCCCCAGAAGCTGGTGTAGTGCAGCGCGATACCGGCCGCCGCCGCGCGCGCCTGCAGTTCTTCTTCGCTCATGTCGGCTCCCACACGCGCCATCGCGCCGACCAGGCAGGCCATGACCCGTGGGCATCCGGGCGGTTGTGCGCGAACACGGTTTGCAGGCGGCCGGAGGGTTCGAGCACGGTGCCCTCCACCGGCTCGTCGCCGAGGTTGATGTCGAGCAGCAACGCGGGCCCGGTGGTGTAGTGCCAGCGCACATGCAGTCCGGTTGCACCGACCCTGCGCGCGGCGTGCGCGCCGTGGTTCAGCGCGGCCTGGCGCGGCGCGATCCATTCGCGGCGCACCGCGAGTGCGGCACGCACCAGGGCTTGCCGCGCCTCGCCGCGGGCTTGCGACCAGGGCAGGGCGCTGGCCTGGAACGTGGCTTCGCTGCACGGGTCGGGCAGCGGGTGGCCGGGCGTTTCCTCGTGCCCGAATTCGCGCCGCCGTCCGGCACGCACCGCCTCGCGCAATTCGCCGTCCCAATTGGCGAAGTAAAGAAAGGGCGTGTCGGCCGCCCGCTCATCGCCCTGGAAGAGCATGGGCGTGGCGGGTGTCAACAGAGCAAGCAGCAGGGCGAGTTCGATGGCACCGGGCGGTGCGAGCTGGTCCAGCCGCTCGCCGAAGGCGCGGTTGCCGACCTGATCGTGGTTGTTCACGAAGTTCACCATGGCGCCCAGCGGCTGCGCGGGGGCCGGGCTGCAGGAGGCACGGCGGCCGCCTTCGAGGCGCGTCGTTTCCTTGAACACGAAGCCGTGCGTGAGCGCGCGCGCGAGCAGGTCGAGCGGGGCGTGCGCGTAGTCGCCGTAGTAGCCCTGGCGTTCACCGGTGAGCAGCACGTGCAGGGCGTGGTGGAAGTCGTCGTTCCATTGGGCGTCGAAGTGGCCTGGCTGGGGTGTGGCGGCCAGGCGTCGGCGCTCGTTCTTCTCGTTTTCCAGAATGAGATGCACGTGTCGGCCAGCCGTGGTTTCGCGCACGCGCTGCGAGAGCTCGTCGATTACATCGGGCGCGCTGCGGTCTTCGATGGCATGCACCGCATCCAGCCGCAGGCCATCGAAGCGGAACTCTTGGATCCAGTACAGCGCGTTGTGGATGAAAAAGTCGCGCACGCTGTGGCTGCCCGCGCCATCGAAGTTCAGCGCCGCACCCCACGGGCTCTTGTGCGTGTCCGAGAAGAACTGCGGCGCGTACCGGTCTAGGAAGTTTCCCTGCGGTCCGAAGTGGTTGTAGACCACGTCGAGGAACACCATCAAGCCCAGTCGGTGAGCGGACTGCACAAAGGCCTTGAGTTCGTCCGGGGCGCCATAGGCGCTGTGCGGCGCATAGGGCAGCACGCCGTCGTAGCCCCAGCCGAACTGCCCGGGGAAGGCCGCCACAGGCATGAGTTCGATGGCGGTCACGCCCAGGTCGGACAGTTGCGCCAGGCGTTGCGCAGCGGCCGCGAACGTGCCTTGTGCGGTGAACGTGCCGACGTGCATTTCGTATATCACGGCGTCGCACCATGGCCGACCTCGCCAGCCTGCGTCCCATTCGAACGCGAGGGGATCGGTGACGCGGCTGGGACCCATGGGGCCGTGCGGGTTGTGGCGCGAGGCCGGATCGGGCACGCGCTGCCCACCGTTCACTTCCCATTCGTAGAGCGTGTGCGCATCGGCGTCGTTCACGCTGCAGTGCCACAGCCCATCCCCTTCGCAGCGGGCCGTCACGCGGCAGAGGTTGTCGTGGGCGTTGCGGTAGACCAGCACCGGCTCCTGGGCGTCGGGCGCCCACAACCGGAACTCAGCGCCGCCTTCTGGGCGCAGCGTGGCGCCAAAGGGCATGGTGTGCTGGTGTTTCATGTCGCGTCCCGGGCGGCCGTGGTGAGAACGGCCATCGAATGCGGCACCAGGGTGATCTGCCCGCCGCTGGCCACGGCGTCGCCCTGGGTGGCCACGGTGGCGTGGCGCGTGTCCACGCGCACGGTCCAGTCGCGGGCGGATTCGTCGGCAGGCAGGGTGAAAACGGCGTCTTGCGGTGTGGCGTTGAACAGCAGCAGGACGGCCTGCGCTTCGACGCCGCTTTCGATCCAGGCGGCCACGCAACGCGCCTGGGGGTCGTCCCATTCCTCCGGCGTCATGGGCAGGCCCCACACGCTGTGCCATTGCACGCTGGGGCACGGCAGGTCGTCCTCGGCGCCGTGCGGCCACGCACGCAGGCGCAGCACGCCGAGTTCGCGCCGCAGCGCCGCGAGCGCGCGTGTGAAGGCGAGCTGTTCGTCGTGGCGCTCGGCCAACGCCCAGTCGACCCAGCTGATGGCGTTGTCCTGGCAGTAGCCGTTGTTGTTGCCGCCCTGGGTGCGCGCGAATTCGTCACCGGCCAGCAGCAACGGCACGCCGTGCGAGCAGAAGAGGGTGGTGAGGAAATTGCGCATCTGCCGCTGGCGCAAGGTGCTCACTTCGAGGTTGCCGTCGGCCGGGCCTTCCAGGCCGCAGTTCCAGCTGCGGTTGTGCGATTCGCCGTCCTGGTTGTCTTCGCCGTTGGCCTCGTTGTGCTTGTCGTTGTAGCTCACCAGATCGTGGAGCGTGAAGCCGTCGTGCACGGTGACCAGGTTCACACTGCTCCAAGGCGCGCGCCGCCGCGGTGCGAGCATGTCGGCGCCGCCGCACAACGCCGCGGCGAACGCGCCCAGGCTGCCGTCAGCATTGCGCCAGTAATCGCGCACGGCATCGCGGTAGCGCCCGTTCCACTCCTGCCAACCCTGCGGGAAACCGCCCACCTGGTAGCCCTCGGGGCCGAGGTCCCAGGGTTCGGCAATGAGCTTGACCTTGCGCAGCACCGGGTCCTGCGCGATCGCGCCGAAGAAGGGAGACCGGTGCGTGAAGGCGCCCGACGCATCGCGGCCCAGCGCACTGGCCAGATCGAAGCGAAAGCCGTCCACGTGCATCTCGGTGACCCAATAGCGCAGGCTGTCGAGCACCAACTGCAACGCGGGCGGACTGCTGGTGTCGAGCGTGTTGCCCGTGCCGGTGAAGTCGGTGTAGAAGCGCGGCTCCTCGGCGAGCCGGTAGTAAGCGGCGTTGTCCAGACCCTTGAACGACAGCGTCGGACCCAGGTGGTTGCCTTCGCCGGTGTGGTTGTAGACCACGTCGAGGATCACCTCGATGCCCGCCGCGTGCAGCGACTTCACCATGATCTTGAATTCGTCCACCGGGTCGGCAGTGCCGTAGCGTGGCTCGGGCGCGAAGAACGCCACGGTGTTGTAGCCCCAGTGGTTGGACAGGCCCTTTTCCAGCAGGTGCATGTCGTCGATGAAGGCCTGTACAGGGAGCAACTCCACGCTGGTCACACCCAGGGACTGCAGGTGCGCGATGGCGGCAGGGCTGCCCAACCCCGCGTAGGTGCCTTGCAGTTCGGGCGGCACGCCTGGCATGCCGTGCGTGAAGCCGCGCACGTGCAGTTCGTAGAACACGGTGTCTTCCGGACGGTGCGCGGGTGGCGCGTCCTGGCCCCAGTCGAAGCTGTTGCGCACCACCTGGGCCTTGACCGCCGTGGCACCGTTGTCGCTCGTGTCCTGGGCGAGGTCTTCCTCGTCGTGTCCCAGCACATAGGCAAACTGCGTCCCGTCGCCGCGCAAGGAGCGGTCGATGCGCTTCGCATACGGGTCGAGCAGGAGCTTGACCGGGTTGAAACGCTGGCCGGCGGGCGGTTCGTAGGGGCCGTGCGCGCGCAGGCCGTAGCGCTGGCCCGCGCGCAATCCCTTGACGTGACCGTGCCACACGTCATGGGTCGCGCAGGGCAGTGCGATGCGTTCGACTTCCGTGCGCCCATCCTCGGCGTAGAGACACACTTCCACGCACGAGGCTGCGCTGGAGTACACCGCGAAGTTGACGCCATCGCGGTCCAGCGTGGCACCCAGGGGCCACGGCCGTCCGTCTCCGACCGTGTGGTGCCGGGCGCGCGGACGGCGGGTTCGAGGGGGAGGGGAGGGAGCGTGCAGGGGTGTGCCGGGCCCCTGGCTCATGCCATGGCTCCGAGTCGCGGTTCGCCGGTGAGCCATTCGATCTGCGCGACCGGCGGGGCCTGTTCACTGGGTGTGGGCGCGGCCACCACCTGCTTTCGCGCGGGGAAGAACCGCGCCGGCACCACGACAATGCCGCTGGGGGTCACGTGGAAACGGCGGCGGTCTTCCTCCAGGTCGAAGCCGATGGATTCGCCCGGCGGGATGTCATTGTCCTGGTCGACGATGGCGCGCCGGATGCGCGCACCTCGGCCCACGCGAGAACGCTCCATGACGATGCAGTGCTCGATTTCCGCGCCCGGCTCCACCAGCACCGAGCGGCGCAGCATGGCATGGTCCAGCCGTGCGTTGTCGACGATGCTGCCCGAGCCCACGATGCTGCGGTTGATCAAGCCGTTCTCGATCTGAGCAGACTCGGCCTGGTCGGGGCTGGCGTAGATGGGCCAATGGCGGTTGGTCATGCGGAACTTGGGCCGAGCGCCCAGGGTGTCGAAATGGGCCTCGTAGTACGCGTCCAGGGTGCCCACGTCGCGCCAGTAGCCGGACTCCTCGTAAGGTTCGGTGCCGGGGATGGTATTGGTGTGGAAGTCGTAGGCCATCAGCTTGTGGGTCTTGAGCATGGCCGGCAGGATGTGTTTTCCGAAGTCGCTGTGGCCGGTCTCATGGGCACTGCGCAGCGCCGCGAGCAGCACGTCGGCATTGAAGACGTAGTTGCCCATGGAGGCCAGTGTGTGCGTGCGGCTGCCCGGCATGGGGCGCGTGGCCTGGGGCTTCTCCACGAAACCCGTGATGCGGTGGTCCTCGTCGGTCTCGACGATGCCGAACTGGTCGCATTGCGACAGCACGACGGGTAACGTGGCCACGCTCACCTGCGCGTCGTTGGCCACGTGGAAATCGATCATCTGGCGCACGTCCATGCGGTAAATGTGGTCGGCGCCGAACACCACGACGATGTCGGGCCGGAAGCTCTCGATCAGGTGGATGTTCTGGTAGACCGAATCGGCCGTTCCCTGGAACCACTCGGGGCCGTTGCGCATCTGGGGCGGCACCACCGTCACGAAGTGCTGCGGTATGAAACGCGTCATCGTCCACGATTGCCGGATGTGCTCGATGAGCGACTGCGACTTGTACTGGACGAGAAGGTAGATCGAATAGACCTCGGAGTTGACCAGGTTGGAGAGCACGAAGTCGACGATGCGGTGTTTGCCGTTGAAGGGCACGGCGGGCTTGCAGCGTTCGGCGGTCAGGGGGTGCAGGCGCGAGCCTTCACCTCCCGCCATCACGAACGCCAGTATGTTCTTGCTGCGAGACATGGGGAGCTCCCTGGATTAAGGATTCGAGTGGTGGAAGGGAGCGGTTGGAAAGCAACACGGTCGCCAGAGGCGGCGCGGTGAGCAACAGCGAGGCGGGCATGCCGCCGCAGGCCACCGGCTGCGCTTGCGCGCCACCGAAGTTGCCCGCGCCACTGCCGCCATAGGCGTTCGCATCGCTGTTGAGGAGCTCATGCCATTCAATGGCAAACGGCGTGCCCATCCGCAGTCCGGGCCTGGCTTGCGCCGAGAAGTTGCAGATCACGAGGACCACCTCGTCGCCGTGTCGGCGCAGGAAGGCCAGGATGTCCGGATCGCCGTGTTCCAGCGGCAACCATTCGAAGTGCGCCGGCCCGAAGTCCTGCGCGTGCATCGCGGGCAGCGCGCGATACACCCGGTTGAGGTCGGCCACCCATCGCAGCAGCCCCGCGTGCAGCGGCTGCTGGCACAGCGGCCAGGCCAGCACCGCCTCGTGGTGCCATTCGTGGGGCTGGCCGAATTCGCCGCCCATGAAAAGCAGCTTCTTGCCCGGGTGCCCCCACATGTAGCCGTACAGGTTGCGCAGGCCGGCGAAGCGCTGCCATTCGTCACCGGGGTGGCGCTGCAGCAGACTGCCCTTGCCATACACCACCTCGTCGTGCGAAAGCGGCAGCACGAAGTTCTCGTCGAACGCGTAGACCGCCGAGAATCGGATGTCCTTCTCGTGCCAGCGCCGGTACACCATGGGCCGCTGCATGTAGCGCAGGGTATCGTTCATCCAGCCCATGTTCCATTTCATGCCGAAACCCAGCCCGCCGTGATGCACGGGGCGGGACACGCCAGGCCACGCGGTGGATTCCTCGGCGATCGTGTGCACGTCGGGGAACTGTGCGTAGACCTGGGTATTGAGGTCCTGCAGGAACCGCACCGCCTCCAGGTTGTGGTGGCCGCCCTGGTGGTTCGGGATCCACTCGCCCGGGCGGCGCGCGAAGTCGAGGTAGAGCATGGAAGAGACCGCGTCCACGCGCACCGCGTCGAAGTGGTAATGACGCAGCCAGAACAGCACGCTGTCGATGAGGAAGTCGCGCACCTCGTGCCGCCCGTAGTTGAAGATCAGGCTGTTCCACTCCGGGTGGAAGCCTTGCCGCGGATCGGCGTGTTCGTAGAGCGCGGTACCGTCGAAGCGCTCCAGCGCATGCGGATCGCCCGGGAAGTGCGAACCCACCCAGTCGAGCACGACGCCGATGCCCGCGCGGTGCAAGGTGTCGACCAGGGCCATGAGGTCCTGCGGTGTGCCGTAGCGCGCCGTGGGCGCGAAATAGCCCGTGGTCTGGTAGCCCCAGGAGCCGTAGAACGGGTGCTCGGCGACGGGCATGAGCTCGACGTGGGTGAAGCCGAGCGCGGTGCAGTGGGCGGCCAGACGCTGGCCGAGTTCGCGGTAGTTCAGGAAACGGCCATCGGCGTCGCGCTGCCAGGAACCGAGATGCACTTCGTAGATCGACATCGGGCGCGCGCCACCCTGGCGTTCGCCGCGCGTGGCCATCCAGTCGGCGTCGCCCCATTCGAAACCGAGCGACCAGATCTGCGAGGCGGTGCCCGGCGGCAGTTCGCAGCGGTGTGCGCACGGGTCGGCCTTGTCGCGCATCACACCGTCCACCCCGTGCACGCGGTATTTGTAGAACTCGCCGTGCCGCGCGTGCGGTATCTGCGCGCTCCACCGGCCAGTGGTGCCATCGCGCTCCATGGGCTGGCCCTGCCAGCCGTTGAAATCCCCGATCAGCTCCACCTGCCAGGCGTTGGGTGCCCAGACGCTGAAGCGCACGCCCTCGGGCGTGGGGTGTGCGCCCGGCGAGACGGTGTCTTCATCGGCAAGTTTGTCGGCAATGCGTGGGACATGTTGCATGGGGTGGATCACAGCAGGCGGGCCTGGCCGGGGTGGTCTTCCACGAGGGCGCACAACGCGTCCAGGTGCTGCTGCGGGCCGTGCATGAAGCCGCTTTCGGCCTCGGCGGGGGCCTGGAGGAAACAGCTCAAAACGGTGCTCATGCCACGGTGTCCTTGCGTTCAGGGACGGCGGTCTGACGCGCGCGGTCGATCAGGAGGGTGGTGGAGCAGCCCGCCCGGTGGTTCAGCACCACGGTCCGTCCGCCCCATTGCCCTATGCGTTCGGCCTCGGGCGGACGGTCCAGGCTGTAGGGGCCGCCCCTGACGTATACCCGGGGGCGAAGCTCCTCGAGCACGGTCAGCAGCGTGGGTTCGTCGAACACCACCACCAGGCTCACGCATTCGAGCGCGGCGACCACGGCGGCACGATCGGCCTGGTTGTTCAGTGGGCGTCCGGCGCCTTTGTTGAGGGCGCGCGCCGAGGCGTCGCTGTGGATGCCCACGATCAGGCTGCACCCCAGGTAGCGTGCCTCGCACAGGTAGTCGATGTGTCCGCGGTGCAGCAGGTCGAACATGCCATTGGTGAAGACGTGCGGCTGCGCAAGCCCGGCGGCCCGGCGCTTCAGGTCGGCACGCGCACAGATCTTGATGGCGCTCATATGGGCAGCTTGTCCAGGCCATCCCATTGCTTGAGCAGCGTGAAAACGGTCGAGGGGACGGAGAGATTCATGTGACGTGCGCGGTGGCAAAGGGAGACGGTTCTCTCTGATGGCAATGGGCGTGCCATGCGCCTGCCGGCGGCGAGGGGCGCTCATTGCGGCCTGCGTCAGACGGGCGCGGCCTGTGCGGCAAAAAGTGCCGCACGCTTTGCTGCGCCTGCCTTGGCGGCGCAGGGGTGGGGCGCTGAAGAAGTGATCGACAGAATCGACGTGCCGGGCACCGGGCTTGCCGTCTCCGTTCCAACGCCGGGCCGCAGTGGTCCAGCGAACCCACCGACAGAAGGGAATAGCCATGGCTTCGCAAGACAATGACAAACGCATTCGCCAGGACGCGCTGCACCGGCCGGGGCAGCAAGGTCCTGTCAGCGCGGCCTCTGGCGGCACGCGCACGCGCCAAGGCAGCAACTACGGTGACTGGCGCCCCGACGATCCGTCCAGCCTTCGCGGCCACGACGGGTCGGCCCGTTCGGGCGATTGGGTCGAGGGCGAGAGAGACGAAGCCGAGCGCACCGCATCGGCGCAGGAACTGCAAGCCCCCACCGTGTCGCGGGAAACGAACGAGCTGAAAGACGAGGAGCTGAGGGAGCCACGAGGCGACAAAGGCAGCCAGGCACCCGGCCTCTGAGAGCCACTGCCATTCCGTCGAATCCTGCCATGCAGTGTGCCCACGAGGGCTGCCCGTACCTCGTCGGTGTGCGCGAAGAGATCGGCCTGGTTGCCCAGAAGCAATGGCTCGCCCGGCTCTTCGTCTTTCTGCGCATCGGCGGCGACGTCGGCATGCTCGGGACCGAAGAGAGCAAAGGCGGGCTGTGTCATGCGCCTGTGCGAGCAAATTGCGTTCCCGTCGTGGGGGCAGGGTGAAGAATGCCTGGGGGCATCTATATGGTGCAGGCGGGGAGGCCTCTATACCGCCTGGGTAGCGCGCGGTTAGCGCGAACGACACCGGAACAATGCGACAGGGCTCTGTTACTCAGAGGTTCACGATTTCTTCAACCAAGGGCCTCACAAGGCTCTTTTCATAGAGCCCACTGTCATGACTTGTTCCGAGCTTGTGCGCCGAGCCCGCGCTGTTCTTGGCCCCCTGTCTTCCCCGTTCTGGAGCCAGCGAGGCCGCGGGTGTCGTGCCCTTGTGCTGGGCTCTCTGCTGGCGCTCGGCGCTTGTGGCGGTGGTGGGGGCGGGAGCAGCGGGAGTGGTGCACCTTCCACGCCGACGCCGCCAGTGCCCCCAGCAGCGAGCAACTACGCCGTTGGAGGAACGGTTCGCGGACTGCTCGGCACGGGCCTGGCACTGCAGAACAACGGAGCCGACGATCTGGAGATTGCCGCCGATGGCAGCTTCAGCTTTGCGACACCGCTGGCCAACGGCGCGAGCTTCGATGTCACCGTCAAGTCGCAGCCGAACGTCCTGACCCGCGTGTGCACCGTCGGCAATGGCAGCGGCAGCGTCGCCGGTGCGGATGTGGCGAACATCGTGGTGACCTGCGCCGCTCCACCTGCGCGGTTTGCGTATGTGGTCAACCAGAGCGTGGACAGCATCTCCGCATTCGCGGTCGACGCCGTCTCCGGTGTGCTCAGTTCGCTGGGGGCCGATGTCGCGACCGGCAACCAGCCCGTTTTCGTTGCCGTGCATCCCTCGGGACGGTTCGCGTATGTCGCGAACACGGTCTCCAACGACGTCTCCGCGTACAGGATCGATGGCACCACGGGCGCTTTGAGCGCCATCGGCGTGTCGAATGTGGCCGCGGGCACCGCGCCGTCGACGATCGCCGTGCATCCCACCGGGGCGTTTGCCTATGTGGCCAACAGCGGCTCCAACACCGTGTCGGCCTACGCCATCGATCCGGTCTCGGGCGCTCTGAGCGAGATGCTGGGATCTCCCTTCACGTCCGGGCTTGGGGCGTTTTCGGCTACCACCGATCCCGCCGGTCGCTTCCTGTATGCGAGCAACTCGTTGGCCAACAACGTGACTGTCTTCGCCATCGATGCCGCGTCGGGTGGGCTGACCGCCATCGCAGCACCGAAGGCCGACACAGACAATCTGCCCTTCTCGATCAGCCTGTCGCCCAACGGACGGTTTGCCTATGTGGCGAACCAGGGCGACGACAATGTGACGGCGTACACCGTGGATGCGGGCACCGGCGCTCTGAGTGCCATGGCCGTGCCCCCAGTGGCAGCCGGGAGCATCCCCGTCTCGATAACGGTGGATCCCACAGGACGCTTCGCTTATGTGGCGAACTCGAACGCCAACACCGTCTCCGCCTACACCATCGACGCGGTGTCTGGTGCGCTGAGCCCGATGGCGACCTTCCCTTCGAGCGGCTCAGAGCCCATTTTCGTGTCCGTCGACCCCACGGGCCGGTTTGCCTATGTGGTGCACTGGCAGTCATCCACGGTGACGCGCTTCGCCATCGATGCCGCTTCGGGCGCCTTGAGCGGCCCTGTGGTCTACAGCGGAGCGCTCGCGAGCATTCCAAGGGCGATCGCTTTCTCCCGGTAACTCACACGGCGCTGCGGTGCCGCTCGATGCAGGTCTTCAGAATCTCGTCGGTCTCGCGCTGCCACCAGTGGCCGGTGGAGAAAATCTCCACCTCGCTGAAGCCGGCGAAACCTTGCGCTTCAACCCAGGCGCGTGCGCGCGGGATGTCGATCACGCCGTCGCCCATCATGCCCCGGTCGTTGAGCAGGTCGGTGGTGGGGGTGAGCCAGTCGCACACGTGAAAGGCGAGCAAGCGGTTGCGGCCCGCGCGCTCGATCTGCGCCTGCAGCTTCGGGTCCCACCACACGTGGTACATGTCCACCGCCACGCCGAGCGCGCCGCTCTGGCCGGGGTCGAGCGCGTCGCACACGTCCAGCGCCTGCTCCAAGGTGTTGATGCAGGCGCGGTCGGCCGCGTACATGGGGTGCAGCGGTTCGATGGCCAGCGGCATGCCGCTGTTGCGCGCGAATTCCAGCAGCTCGCCAATGCCGTCGCTGACTTGTTGCCGCGCCAGGGCAATGTCTTTGTGCGCGGCCTTGCCCGCGAGCGCGCCGGGCAGTCCGCCGACCACCAGCACGAGGCAGGCGGCATTGAGTTCACAGGCTTCGTCGACCGCGCGGCGGTTGTCGTCCAGTGCGGCCTTGAGGCCGGCCGCATCGGAGGCCGGGAACATGCCGCCGCGGCAATAGCCCGAGAGCTTGAGGCCGTGCGACTTCACCTGGGCCGAAATGGTTTTCAGGCCGGTGGCGGCCACTTGGTCGCGCCAGGGCGAAATGGCGCCGATGCCGTGGCGCGCGCAGGCATCGAGAATGTCGGGCAGCGGCACTTCCTGGCCCCGGCTCTTGCGCACGGTGGCGGTGTTGATGGAGAGCCAGCGGTGGTCCTGGGAAAAGTCGCGCATGTCATGCCACTCCGTGCAAGGCGAGCAGCGTGTTCATGCGCTGGGTCGCGAGTTCGGGTTGCTCCAGCAGGTGGGCCGCGTCGGCCAGGCGGAACAGCTCGGCGAAGTGCGGCAGCGAACGCGTGCTCTGCTGGCCACCGACCATGGTGAAGTGCGACTGGTGGCCGTTGAGCCAGGCCATGAACACCACGCCTGTTTTGTAGAAGCGCGTGGGCGCGGCAAAGATGTGGCGCGACAGCGGCACCGTGGGGCCCAGGATGTCGTGGAACTTCTGCACGTTGCCTTGTGCGAGCTCGCCCAGCGCAGCACTCGCGGCGGGGGCGATGGCGTCGAAGATGCCGAGCAAGGCATCGCTCTGGCCATGCGTTTTCTCGGTGCCCAAGCCATCACCCGCGATGAGTTCAGCGTAGTTGAAATCGTCGCCGGTGTACATGCGCACGCCCTTGGGCAGGCGGCGGCGCATGGCGATTTCCTTGTCCTTGTCGAGCAGCGAAATCTTGATGCCGTCGACCTTCTCGGGGTGCGCGGCGATCACGGCCAATGCCGTGTCCATGGCCTTGTCGGGGTCGTCGTTGCCCCAGTAGCCCTTGAGCGCGGGGTCGAACATGTCGCCCAGCCAGTGCAGCACCACAGGTTGTCGGGCCTGGCTCAGGATGCGGTCGTACACGCGTTCGTAGTCCGCCGGGCTCCTGGCCACGCGGGCCAGGGCGCGGCTGGCCATGACGATCAGCTTGCCGCCGAGTTTCTCGATCGCGGCCATCTGCTCCTCATACCCTGCGATGACCTCATCGACCGTCTTCACGTTCTCCAGCACCAGGTGGTCGGTGCCGCAGCCCGAGGCCACGAGCGCGCCCGGCACGTCCTTCGCCGCGTCGAGCGAGCGGCGGATGAGTTCGAGCGAGGTCGGCCAATCCAGACCCATGCCGCGCTGCGCGGTGTCCATCGCCTCGGCCACGCCCAGGCCGAGCGACCACAGGCGCTGGCGGTAGGCGATGGTGGCGTCCCAGTCGACCGCGCATTGCAGCCAGGGGTCGATGGCGGCGAGCGGGTCGGCCACCACGTGCGCGGCCGAGTAGGCGATGCGGTTGAACTTCACGCCCGGCGCGGGCTTCACCGGGGCGGTGCCGCGCAGGGTGTAGGCCTCGACTTTGCCCGAGGCGTTGGGCAGTTTCAGCGACAGGGCCATGGCTTCAGACCTTCAAGGCGGGAACGTCGATCCAGCGGCGCTCTTTCCAGCTGTCCAGCGCGGCCTCCACCAACTGCACGCCCTTGGCACCTTCGGGCAGCGTCCACTTGTAGGGCTCGTTCTCCACCACGTGGCGGATGAAATGTTCCCACTGGATCTTGAAGCCGTTGTCGTACACCTGGGTGTCTGGAACGTCCTGCCACTGCTCGGAGAAGTTCATGGTGTTCTTGACGTCCGGATTCCACACCGGGCGCGGTGTGTTCACGCGGCTCTGCGCCTTGCAGCCGGTGAGCGTGGCCACGGCCGAGCCGTGCGTGCCGTCAACGTGGAAGGTGACGAGGTCGTCGCGGTTCACGCGCGTGGCCCAGCTCATGTTGAGCTGCGCGATCACGTGTTCGCCGTTGTGGCCGGTGAGCTCTGCCGTGGCATAGGCCGCGTCGTCGGCGGTGCACTCGTAGGGCTTGCCGGCTTCGTCCCAGCGGGTGGGAATGTGGGTGGTGCCGATGCACGAGACCGATTTCACCTCGCCAAACAGGTTGTCGAGCACGTAGCGCCAGTGGCACATCATGTCCAGGATCATGCCGCCGCCGTCTTCCTTGCGGTAGTTCCAGCTCGGGCGTTGGATGGGCTGCAGGTCGCCTTCGAACACCCAGTAGCCGAACTCCAGGCGCACGCTGAGCATGCGACCGAAGAAGCCCGCGCGGCGCAGCATGTCGAGCTTGCGCAGGCCAGGCAGGAACAGCTTGTCCTGCACCGCGCCGTGTTTCAGGCCAGAGCCTTCGGCCAGGCGCGCGATCTCCACCGCTTCGTTGAGGTTGGTGGCAATCGGCTTCTCGCAGTACACGTGCTTGCCGGCGCGGATGGCTTTGGCCAGCAGGGTGGGGCGCATCTGCGTGGTGCCGGCGTCGAAGAAGATCGTGTCGCTCTTGTTGGCCAAGGCGGCGTCGAGGTCGGTGCCCCAGCGGGCGATGTTGTGGGCCTTGGCCAGCGCTTCCATTTTTTCGGCGTTGCGGCCGATCAGGATCGGGTCGGGCATGACGCGGTCGCCGTTGGAGAGCGTCACGCCGCCTTGCGCACGGATGGCGCAGATGGAGCGGATCAGGTGCTGGTTCATGCCCATGCGTCCGGTCACGCCGTGCATGATGATCCCGAGTTGTTGAACGGCCATTCTGTGGTTCCTTCTCTTCGCTTTGTGAAAACCCGTGGGTGTGGGCAGTGGGTCAGTTGGTCACTTGCAGGCCGGCGGCTTTCACCAGCGCGGCGTTGCTCTTGATTTCGTCTTTGATGTAAGCGTCGAACTGCTCGGGCTTGAGCGTCCAGGCGTCTGCACCCAGCTTGAGGAAACGTTCCTTCACTTCGGGCGTGGCCAGCGCTTTCACGACTTCGTCGTGCAGGCGGTTGACGATGTCGCGCGGGGTCTTGGCGGGCGCCATCATGCCGATCCAGAAGTTGAATTCGGAGCCGGGCACGCCGGCCTCCGCCGTGGTGGGCACGTCGGGCAGGGCGCTGGCGCGGCGCGGCGAGCCCACAGCGAGCGCGAGCAGTTGGCCTTCCCTGATCTGGCCGATCACCGGGGCGATGGGCGAGAAGTAATAGTCCACGCGGCCGGCGAGCACTTCGGTCACCGCTTCGGCCGAGCCTTTGAACGGGATGTTCATGGCGTCGATCTGCGCGGCCATCTTGAACTTCTCGGCGTTGAGGTGGGTGGCGCTGCCTTGGCCGGCGGAGGCGAAGTTCATCTTGCCGGGGTTGGCCTTGGCGTTGGCCACGAGTGCGGGCAGGGTCCGGATGTTCTTGCTCGGGGCGATCACCAGCACGTTGGGTGTGGAGGAAATCGGGGTGATGCCGGCGAAGTCTTGCGCGGTGTCGAACGAGAGCTTGCTGAAAGTGGAGGGGCTCACCGTGTGCGACGACGAGTGGATCATGATGGTGTAGCCATCGGGCGCGGCCGTGGCCACTGCCGCCTGGCCGATGGTGCCGCTGGCGCCGCCGCGGTTGTCCACCACAATGGGTTGGCCCATGCTGGTGCTCATCTTGTCGGTGATGGCGCGCGCAATGATGTCGGTGGTGCTGCCGGCGGCGAACGGCACGATCACGCGGATGGGCTTGTTCGGGTAGCCCTGTTGCGCGAGCGCGGGCAAGCTGGTGGCGAGGGCGAGCACGGCGAGGATGGCGCTGTGGATCGGTTTCATCTGCGTTGTCTCCAGTAAGGACCTTGTTGGTCTGTTAATTAACTGAACGGTGAATAGAGGGGATTATAGGATTCCCTTTTGAGGATCCGCAAGCGCTTCGTTTGTGGAAGGTGTTCAGGGTTTTCCCTGGTTTTGTCGGGGGTAAATGCGCTGAGTTGAGGATGGTTGTCGATGGGGCCTGTACCCGCTAGCCTGGTTTGTATTAACTATTTGGTGATTTTGGTGCCGCTGCATCGTGGCGACGTCGGGCCTGCACCTCCCGCTGACGGCTGGCGTGGTCCGAGTTCTCCGGCGCACCTCTCGGTCGCATACCCATGCAAGCCTTCACCCCTTCGTCAACACCGCATGCAGGACGCCCCCGTGCAGGCAACCGCGAATGGCGCCTGCGCCCGCGAACCCCACCATCCGTCGAGAGTGGGAGGGTGGCACACATCGGGTTTTCTCCGGTCCCTCCGGTGGTGCGCCCAGGTGCTACTGAGGTCGATGGTGTGGGTGTCCGGGCGCAGGCGCCATTCGCGGTTGCCTGCACGGGGGCGTCCTGCATGCGGTGTTGATGCGGGGGGTCTTGAGCGCTCGGGCATCCGACCGCGAGCGTGCGCCGGAGAACGGGCACACGCACCAGCGGCCCGGAGGTAACGCAACGCATGCCAGCGGCGGCCCGGAGGCTAGGCAACGAGCGTCAACGGCGGCCAGAAGCCCGTGTCGAGGTCTGAGGCGCCCGCCAATTTGGGGGGCGTCAACTTGACCAGGAGGCCCGTCGCGCCGCCCGGGCTCCTCGTCGGTGAGGCGGGTGACGTGATGGCGCGACCCAGCACCACCCCGCCGCACGTGCGTCACGACGCCGATCTCTAGCGGCCAAGGACTCAACGCTTGGTGTGCAGCGGCGGTGACTTCGGATTCCCGGCGGTCTCGGCGGTCGCGATGCGTCCGGCCTGCGCATACAAGGCCGTCATGGCCTGCATGAAGTTCGCCGCCTGCTTGCTGCGCTGGGAAACGTCCGCGATCCAGTCCACGCCCGGCACCAGGTATTGCTCGCGCACCTTCCGGTAGGCCAGGCACGCTTCTTCGCCCTTGGCCGTGGCCTCGAACACGCGCTCCCGTCCTTGCAGGTGCACGGCCACCAGGTCCGCGGCGATGAGTTTCTTCAAAGCATAGGCCACCAGGTGGGTGTCGCTGATGTTCATCACCATGCACACCTCGTTCAGCCGGCGTCGGCGCGCCCGGTGGTTCACGGCATGCAGCACCAGGATGTCGAGGGACTTCAGGCCCCGGAAGTCGGCGGCGTCCAGGCAGTTCTCGCTCCAGGTCTGGAAGCCGAACATCAAGGTGATGAGCGCGTACTCGAAGTCGCTGAGGTCGCGGCTCACGGCGTTGGGCTGAAATTCTGCCGCGCCCGAACCGCCGCTGGGTGCGGTGGCGGCGACAAGGCGTTTGGAGGACTTGGGTTTCGGCATGACTTCAGCGGCGCCACGGCAGGGGGCCAGGGATAAACAGACCCGATTATTGCCGTGGCCCGCCGCCGCTCAACCCGCGATGGTGTGGCCATAGACAGCTGCGGCCGCCTCGGCGGAGACAAAGCCCTGCGCGAGGTCCTCGGCGATGGCCTGCGGATCGCGCTTCGTGGGGTCGCCAAAGCCACCCCCACCGGCCTCGAGCGTGGTGAGGCGGTCTCCGCGTTGCAGGATGTAGCGGCCCTTCGGGTGCACCTCCTTGCCGTTCACCTGCAAGCGGCGCAGCGCGCCTTCATGGCCCCCACGCATGCCCTTGGGCGCGAACTCCGTGCGACCCGCCAGGCAGGAGATCACCACGTCACCCGCGCTGTCGTTGATGAACTCGATGCGCTGGCCCAGACCGCCCCGGTACTCACCCGCTCCGCCGCTGTCGGTGAGCAGGGTTTTGGATTCGATGAACATCCCCGTGAGGTTCTCCCACACTTCGATCGAGGTTCCCGTCATGTTCGAGGGGGAGGGCGTGGTGGGTGCACCATCGAGCTGGTGCAGCGCGCCAAACCCACCCGAGGCAAAGAAGATGCTGGCCACCGGTCGGCCGTCGCGGGTCACGCCGCTCATGTTGATCAGGTCCAGCATGCCGGAGTCGGCTTGCACGCGCTCGGGCGCCACGTCGGCCAGCGCACCAAAGATCAACGGCACGACGAAGTGGCCGACGATGTGGCGTCCACCGGTGGGCGACGGTGTCACGGCGTTGAGCAGACATCCCTCCGGAGCCGACACCGACACGGGTGCCACGCTGCCTTCGTTGTTCGGGATGGAGGGCGTGGTGAGGCACTTGATCGCATAGATGCTCATGGCGCGCGTGTAGCACATAGGCACATTGATGGCCGACTGCACCGCAGCGTCAGTCCCGGTGAAGTCCACATGCACCTGGTCGCCCGCGATGGTCACGGCACAGGCCAGCGTGAGCGGCCGGTCTGCTCCTTCGATCTGGATGGCATTGCGGTACACGCCGTCGGGCAGCAGCGCGATCTGGGCGCGCATGGCCTGCTCGGACTGGGCCAGGATGGCGTCGGCCAGTGTGTCGATGCCGTCCATGCGGTACTCGTCCAGGAACTCGTTGACCATTCGCGCGCCCACGGTGGTGCAGGCCATGTTCGCCATCAGGTCGCCCAGCGTCTGGTCCGGCACGCGCACGTTGGCGCGCACGATGTCCAGCACCTGTTCGTTGAGCACGCCTGCACGGGCGAGGAAGCACACGGGCAGCCTCAGGCCTTCCTCGTAGATCTCGCGCGCCGTGGCCGAGAAGCCCGCGCCGCCAATGTCGGGCAGGTGGGTGATGCTCATGCTGTAGCCGACGATGCGCCCCTGGCGGAAGATCGGTTGCATGACGTTCACGTCGAACAGATGGCCCGTGCCCAGCCAGGGGTCGTTGGTCATGATCACATCACCCGGTCGCAGCGTGGACGCCGGGTAAACGGCCAGCATCGCCGCCAGTGTGGCCGCGGCCGTACCGGTGAAGGACGGCACGCTGTAGCTGCCCTGGGCCACCGCACGCCCTTTGCTGTCGAACACCAGGCACGACAGGTCGTAGCTCTCGCGCACATTGGTTGAGAAAGAGGTGCGCACCAGTGAATTGATGATTTCGTCTCCGATGGAGATCAGGCGGTCCCACTGGACCCCCAGGGAAATGGCGTCGATGGTCACGATGGGGTGCTTTCGATGTCGATGTGGATGATGAGATTGCCCTGGTGGTCGACCACGGCCTGGTCGCCCAGCGCAATCACGCAGGTCGATTCGGTTTCTTCGATCAGGGCCGGGCCGTCGATCGTGTCCCCGCTCCGCAGCCGGTAACGGTCGTACACCGGTGTGGATGCAAAGACATGGCGCTCGGCGCAATAGGCGCGACGGTGGCCCTTGAGTGCGGCGCTGGCATCGCGTTGGCCGTCTCGCAGGCGGTAGGTGCTGCCGTCGCCGGGCACCGCGCCTTGCACTTCGGCTTTCCAGGCCACCACTTCGATCTCCTTGTCGTCGAAGCTCTGGCCAAAGATGGCGGCGTAGGCCTTGCCGAACAAGGTCTTGAGCTGGTCCACCACGGCGGCATTGCGCGGATCGGGCAGGTCCACCTCGACTTCATAGCCCTGGCCGACGTAGCGCATGTCCAGCTTGAGTTGCAGGCGGCCGTCGGCCTGTGCCAGCTCGCCGCCCTTGAATTCGGCGCGCACGCGCTGCTCCAGGCCTTGCACGATCTCCAGGTACTGGGCAGGCGTGAGCTGCGCCAAGGGGATGCGCAAGGACTGCACCACCTCGAAGCCCACCGGGCTCGACAGCAGGCCAAAGGCCGACATCACACCGGCGCCGTTGGGGCAGACGACCTGGGGCACGCGCAGCTTGCGCGCAATGCGGGCGCCATGCAGCGGGCCGGAGCCGCCGAAGACGATCATGCTGCAACGGCGGTAGTCCACGCCGCGCTCGGAGGCGTGCACCCGGAAGGCCTTGGCCACGTCTTCGTTGATCACCTCGTGAATTCCCCATGCGCCTCGCTCGGCGTCGGCACCCAGGGGCTCACCGATGCGCTCGCCAATCGCCCGCCGCGCGGCCTCGACGTCGAGCTTCATCGTGCCCCCCAGAAAGCTGTCGGCATCCAGATAGCCCAGCACGAGGTTGGCATCGGTCAGGGTCGGCTCGACGCCACCACGCGCATAACATGCCGGCCCCGGAACGGAGCTGGCGCTGCGGGGCCCGACGCGCACCACGCCGCGGTCGTCCAGTTCGGCAATGCTGCCGCCACCGGCGCCGATTTCGATCATGTCGATCACCGGGATCTTCACCGGCAGGCCGCTGCCGCGTTTGAAGCCGTGCACCCGCCCGACCTCGAAGTCGTAGCGCTTGAGCGGTGTGTGGTCGAGCACCACGCAGCCCTTGGCGGTGGTGCCGCCCATGTCGAAGGACAGGATCTGCGGACGCTCCAACGATTGGCTGTGGCGTGCCGACATCAAGGCGCCGGCCGCCGGACCCGATTCCAGCAGGCGCACCGGAAATCGGCGTGCCATCTCGGGCGTGAGCGTGCTTCCGCTGGAACTCATGATGAAGAATTCACCTTTGAAGCCGGCCTGCGCCAGGCCGTTCTCCAGGCGGTTCACATAGTCGTCCACCAGCGGTTGCACATAGGCATTGAGACAGGTCGTGGTCCAGCGCTGGTATTCACGGGCGAAGGGAAACACCACGCTGGACAGCGAGACGCGAAGCTGGGGAAACTTCTCGGCCAGCCAGGCACCGATGCGCTGTTCGTGGGCGTCATTGATATAGGCGTGCATCAGGCACACCGCGACCGATTGCACGCCGCTTTGCTCCACGGCGTTGCGAACCGATGCTTCCAGTCCGTCGAGCGACAGCGGCGTTCGCACCTTGCCCTCCCAGTCCATGCGTTCGTCCACCTCGATGCGCAGATGGCGCGACACCAGCGGGGCAGGGAATCGCAGGCGCATGTCGTACAGGTCGTAGCGCTGCTCCATGGCGATGTCCAGCACGTCGCGGAAACCCCGCGTGACCAGCATGGCGGTGGGTGTGCCGCGCCGCTCGATCGCGGCATTCGTCACCAGGGTGGTGCCGTGCACGACCATGGAGATGTCGGCAATGGCCACCCCGGCGCGCTGTGCCAGCGTGGTGATGCCGGCCAGCACGGCCTGCTCCGGCTCGGCCGGGGTGGTGAGCGCCTTGTGGATGGTGACATCCTTGCGCTCGTCGTCGAAAAGGGCGAAATCGGTGAAGGTGCCACCGATGTCAATACCAACTCTACAGCTCATGGTTTGGGTTGCTCCAGGAAAAAGAAAACCTCGCCGGGTGGCGAATCAAAGACGTGAAGAAATCAGGGTGGCCGCGGCCAGCACGGCGTCCACCTGTGCATCGGTGATGCCGCGGTGCAAGGCCAGTCGCAGGCGGCCCGGGCCGAAGGGCAGGGCCAGAACGTTGCGCGAGGCCAGTTCCGACAACGCGTGGTCGGTGCCCAGGGACGGGGCGAATTCGACGACGACGAGGTTGGTGCTGCGCTCGGGTTCGTTCACGGTGATGCGCGGCAACGCGGCCAGCGCGTGCGCGAGTCGCCGTGTGCGCTCGATCACCGCGGGGAGTTCATCCAGCTCGCTCAGGCCTTGCAGTGCCGCCGCGCACGCCGCTCCCACGGGCCGAAGCCCGCCGCCCAGGCGTTGCCGCAGCACCAGGGCCCGTTCGATCAATGCCCGGCTGCCCACGAGCAATGCCGCCACTGGCGCTCCCGTGTGCTTGTTCAGGCTCAAGGCGATGCTGTCGCAGCCGCGCGCCAGCCGGGCGGGTGCCACGCCCTGTGCGGCCGCCGCGTACAGCAGCCGCGCGCCGTCCATGTGCAGACCCACGCCGGCGCTTGCGGCCGCCTGCGCGACGGCATCGAGATGGTCGACGGGCAGGGCCCAGCCGCCGGCTCGGTTGTGCGTGTTCTCCAGCACGCACAGCGTCACCGGGGCGCGTTGCGCGTCCGCGCCTGTACCCAGGGCCTGGGCCCAGGCGGCGGTTGGTGCGAACCATTGCCGCTCTGCCGCCTCGCCCGGGTCTGCCACGGCATGCAGGGCGACACCCGCCAGCGCAGCGGCCGCATTGCCCTCCGACAACAGCACATGCGCATCGGCCGGGCATAGCACGGTGTCGCCGGGGCGGCATTGCGCCATCAGCGCGACCGTGTTGGCCATGGAGCAGGTCGGGAAGATGAGCGCGTCCTCCTTGCCCAGCAGCTCGGCCACGCGCGCCTCCAGGCGCTGCTGCCAGGGGTCTTCGCGCAGGCCGAAGTGCCGTGCGTCGGCGGCCGTTGCGGCGGCCGCACGCATGGCCTGGCTGAGCGGCGCCAGAAAATCGCTGCGCAGGTCGATCAGGTCCATGCTCATCCCTTGAGACTCGCGGGCAGCCACAGCACCAACGCCGGGAAGGCGTAGAGGACGAAGGCCAGGACGATGATCAGCACCGCATAGGGCAACGACGATCGGGCGATGGTGCCCATGGTGGCGGGCGCCGCGATGGATTGGATGGCGAACAGGTTCAGTCCCATCGGCGGTGTCAGTTGACCCAATTCGATCAACACCACGATGACAATGCCGAACCAGAGCCCGTCAAAGCCCATGGCCTGGATCGCCGGGTACAGCAGCGGCACCGTGAGCAACATCATCGAGATGCCGTCGATGAACATGCCCAGGACCATGTACACCACCACCAGCACGCAGAAGAACAGGAACGGCGAGAGCCCGGTAGACACCAGTGCTTGGGCCACCTCGTGGCCGAGTCCCGTGGTCGTCAGCGAGAAGCTGAGGATCTGCGAGTTCACGATGATGAACATCACCACCGCGTTCGTGACCACGGCGTTGCGCACGGCGCTGCGCATGCCGGTCCAGCTCAGTTCGCGGTACAGCAGCGCCAGCACCATGGCGCCGATGCAGCCCAGCGCGGCGGCCTCTGTCGGCGTCACGATGCCGAAGTACATGCCGCCGAGGATGACCACCAGCAGCAGCACCACGGGCAGGCAGTCCACCATGGCGCGCACAGCCTCGGCACGCGTCGGCCGGCGGCCTTTGGCCGGCGCGAGAGACGGGCGCAAGCGCACGATCAAGCCGACCCACAGCATGAACAGCAGCACCAGCAGCAGGCCCGGAATCACCGCGCCCATGAACAGGTCGATCACCGACTCCTGCACCACCGAGGCGTAGATCACCAACGGGATCGAGGGCGGGATCAGAATGCCCAGGCAGCCACCGCCGGTGAGCGTGCCCAGCGAGAGCGAATCCGCGTATCCGCGTTTGCGCATCTCCGGAATGGCGACGGTGCCGATGGTCATGGCCGTGGCCGTGGACGAACCGCTGACGGCCGCGAAGATGGCGCAACCGACCAGGTTCGACTGGGCAAGGCCGCCGCGCACGCCGTACATGAGCGTCGACAGACCGGCATAGAAGCGCCGCGACACGCCGCTGCGCAGGATCACCTCGCCCATCAACACGAACAGGGGCACCGCCACCAGCGTGAACGACTCGGTGGAGTTCCACACGATGTCGCCCAGGGTGGGCCAGAGGCTGAAGCCCGAAGCGACCGAGATGGCGATGATGCCGAGCAGGCCCATTGCCGAACCAATGCCCACGCCAAAGACGAGCAGGCACGCCAGAACCACGCCGTACATGGCGGCGATCCATTGCCACGCCATGGTGCTACTCCTGAGTGGAAAGGGTCGCGCGCAGCGCGCGGACGGCGCTGGCCGCGTAGAGAGCGAAGAGCAAGGCGAACCCGACCGGCAGGATGGCTTGCGGCAGGTACAACGGCGTTGCCGAGGGCTGGATCGACACCGTGCCGAAGTTCCAGCTGTTCAGCCACAGCAGGCCGGTGGCATAGGCGCACACGGCGGTCACGGCCATGCCGGCCAGGGCCGAGACGCATTCCAGGGCCGCCTGCGCACGCGGCGACCGACGCGCCACGAAGTTGTCCACCCGCAGGAAGGCGCCGCTTTGCAAGGCATGAGCAAAGCCCAGCAGGGTGATCCAGACGAACAGATAACCGGAGAACTCGTCAGCGACCATGGTCGAGGTGCCGAACACCGTGCGCACGACGATCTCGACGCCGATCAGCGCGGCCATGACCACGAGCATCAGTCCGGCGGCATCGCAACACCAGCCGGTCCAGCGCTGCAGGCCGGACTCGGGTGCGATGTCCTGGGCCAGTTCGTGGGCGCTCATGGAACGGTGCACCCGGTGCGCACCGCCGACAGCAACTGCTGGGCGACAGCGCCATGTTTGGTGGCCCATTCGTTCCACGACGGTTCCATCAGCGCGCGTGCCTGGCGCAGATCCTGGGCGCTGGCTTCCTTGAGCGTGACCTTGTGGGCCTGGAGGTTGGCGCGCGCGGCCATCTCACCTTGCTCGGACATGGCGCGGAACTTGGGCGCCCATTCCTTGAGCTTGGCCTGCAGCGTGGCCCGCACGCCCGGCTCCAGCGCTTGCATCTGTGCATCGTTGATCAGCATGACCTGGTGGCCCATCGTCATGTTGACCAGGTAGCCGGTCTTGACGATGTCATAGGCCTTCCAGTCGTTGGCCGACAAGGCAGAGGTGATGGCCGCGTCGATCACCCTTCGCTCCAGGGCGGGAATCACCTCGGCGGACGTGATGGAAATGGCATTGCCACCCAGGCGCCTCATCATGTCGACTTGCTCGGGGTTCCATGCCCGGACCTTCAGGCCTTTCAGGTCCCCGATGTTCTCGACCGTGCGGTTGAGCCAGATGTTCTGTGGAGGCATGGTCCAGTGCATGCCGATGGACACCTTGTAGCGCGTCTGCACCTCCTGCTCGGCGATCGGCGCCACGGCCTGTATGGCGCGGTCGAACTGCGGGTAGCTGGTGCACAGGAAGGGCAGTTGCAGCACGTTCAGTGCCGGCAGTTCACCTGCCAGGAAGCCGATGGCCACGTCTCCCATCTGCACCTGGTTGGTGGCCACGGCGCGCAACACGTCGGGGGCTTTGAATGGCAGTTCGCCTGCGGCCATGACCCTGATGCGCAGCTTGCCGCCGGTGGCGTTGAAAACGTCCTGGGCGAAGTCCCGGTTGAGCTGGGCGGGTTTGTCGTTGACCGGGAAGTAGGTGAAGAATTTCCACTCGGTGGCCGCCGTGGCGTAGGAGGAAATGGTCGCGGCGACCAGGATGGCTGCGCCTTTGAGCATCCCGGACATGGGCTTGTTTTTCATCGAAACTCCTGGTGATTGGGTAGATGGACCAGGGGCATTTTGGGGTGCGGCATGCCGTGGATCAATGACGCAATTTGCCGGTAATTTGCTGCCCGGCTTTCCCCCATCTCCGGGCGAAGAAGCACCCACGACAGGGTGAAATCGTGTAATGAACAACGGTTGGTTCAGCGCACCAGCGCCCACTTTCGCTGGAAGGAGGGCCTCATTCCAAGGCCCAAGGCCGGTGCAGCCGGCCCGGACCAGGGCAAGTCAGACGATCGCCTGCAAGCTGCGCCAAAGCGGCATCGCAGCCGTCGCAAAGCCGGCGACGTGCAGGGACCTGAGGTCGAGCTGGCCATTGCGCACCGCCAGGTGTGGGCGGGTGGCGCTGTTGTCGTAGAAGCCCGCATGCGCCGCAGCAAACGCCTGCGCCTCCTCCTGCGGCGCGGTGCCGAACCCGTCCACATAGTGGTGCCCATTGCGCTCGATGTGCGTCACGCCCAGGCTGGCCGCAAGCAGCGTGTCCTGCTGCACCGCCAGGCCGGCCTGGCAGGTGAGGTCTTCGCCGGACAGAAGCAAACGCGGATCCTGCGCGATGCGATGGGCGTTGCGCAGCGAGCGGTAGATGCCCTTGCACGCCTTGCTGGAGATGCCGTTGTAGCCCAGGGCCAGGCCTTCGTCGAGCGCGCTGGTGTGGTCGTCGGACTCGTCCAGGATCACCGGCACTTCGATGCCCAGCGAGGCGATGGATTCGCGCAGCGCCACCGCGCGGGCCAGCGGCTGTTCGAGCAGCAGGGTGCGTTGCAGCATGTCGGCCAGCGCGGGAGTGGTGCGCAGCGTGTGCCAGAAACGCCCGAGGCTGGTGGCGTCGGTGAAGGTTTCGTTGCCATCGAGCGTGACGCGGTAGTCGCCCGCCGTGCGCCGCAGCACCTCGCCGATGCGGGTGAGCCGATGAATGTCGGCCTCGATCTGACCACTGAGTTTGAGCTTGAAATGGTGCAGGCCGTAGTGGCGGATCGCGGCCTCCAGTGTGGCGGGCAGGCCATCTTGCGGATCGTGGCCGGGCTCCTCGTCGGTGAGGCGGTCGGCCAGACCGACGGTGTGGCGCAGCACCACGCGCTCCGGGCGGGCCAGACGCAGTTGCGCGCTCCAAGGGTCGCCCAGCGCGCCCGCGACCACGCCGTCCACCCAGGAAAGGTTGGCGGCGCGCAGTGCGGCGTCGGCCACAGCCTTGTCGAGCAGGGCGGTGCCGAACTGTGCGACCAGACGTGGCAGGCCGCGCGCCACCGACACGGCGATGGCGCTGTCGCCCGCGGTCTGCGCATGGGCGTATGGGCCCAACGCATCGGGCGTGGCGAGGAAGGCCGTGCGCGCGTTGCGCAGCGCTTCGCGCAGTTGCTCGAAGTTCTGTTCGTGGGTGAGGTTCGGCGATTTGTCGAACCACTTGGGCACCATCAGTTCGGCGCTCGCGCCTTCGACGGTTTTGCCATGCACTTCGGCGCGCACCTGCACGAAAGCTTGCGGGCACTGGGTGACGGTGGCAGCGCCAAAACGAAAGGGCAGGCGCAGGGTGACGTGGCGTTCGAAGAGCTGCACCTCGCGGATGCGCAGGCTGACGGGGGTCATCTCAATTTTTTCCAGAGTTCTCGGACATGTCGGGCCGAGGCCTCGGCAGCGCCGGGGCCATCGGGCACGTATTCGAAGGGTTCGACCACTACCCAGCCGGCATAGCCCGTGTCCTTGAGCGTCTGCAGCACGGGGCGCTGGTCGGTGTCGCCTTGGCCAGGGCCTCGGCGGTTCTTGTCGTTGACCTGCACGTGGGCAATGTGCCCGCTGGCCAGGAAGCGGCGCAGCACCTCGTGCACCGGTTCGCTTTCGCTGTGCGAGGCCGCGCTCACGTCGAGCATGGTGCGGATGGCGGGCGAGCCGATGCGATCGACGAGCGCAGCGGCTTGGGCCACGGTGTTGATCACCTGCGTTTCGAATGGCCCCAGCGGTTCGACGCAATAGGTGACGTCCGCTGCCTCGGCATGTGGCGCGAGCTCGGCCAGCGCGGCTTCGAAGTGCGCGGTGGCGTCGGCCACGGATTGGTGGGGCAAGGGGGAGCGCTGCCTGGGCGAACCGTGCACGAGCACGCGCGCGCCGCACGCGGCTGCGAAGTGAATCAGGCGGCGCAGCAGGTCCAGCGTGCGGCGGCGCAAAGCCGCGTCGTCGCTGACCAGCGACAGGCCTTCGGGTTTCACCAGCAGCCAATGCAGGCTGGCGATTTGCAGGCCATGGTCGTGCGCGGCGGTGCGAACGCGGCGGGCGGCGGCCTCGTCGAGCGTGGTGGGGTCGTCGGTCAGCGTGAAGGGCGCGATCTCCAGCGCGTCGTAGCCCATGCGCGCGGCGGCTTCGCACTGCGCGGCCAATGGCAAGGGCTGCAGCACCTCGTTGCACAAAGCGAGTTTCATGCGAGGGGGGGCGCGTGGCGGCGCTTGTTGCGGTAGAGCGACCAGAGCTTGAAGCCAATGGTGGCGAAGATGAGGGCGGCCACCGTGCCGGCGATGGGACGGGTGAAGAAAGGCGAGAGATCGCCATCGGACAGGATCAAGGCGCGGCGCAGGTTCTTCTCCATCAGGTCGCCCAGCACGATGCCCAGCACCAGCGGTGCCATGGGGTAGCCGTAGTGGCGAAGGAAGAAGCCGATGAGGCCGAAGGCCAGCATCACGTAGACGTCGAACAGGCGACCGGCAATGGCGAAGCTGCCGACCGCGCAGAGCACGAAGACGATCGGCACGATCAGGTGCTGCGGCACGCGCAGAACCTGCACCAGCGCCTTGGTGAGCACCAGGCCGAAGATGAGGATGCCGATGGTGGCGAACAGCATCATGGTGACCACGTCGTACACGAAGGTGGGGTTCTCCACCATGATCAGCGGGCCGGGCTTGACGCCGTGGATGATCATCGCGGCCATCAGCACGGCCGCCGGCGCCGAGCCCGGAATGGCCAGCGTGAGCACCGGAATGACCGCGCCCGGCACACAGGCGTTGTCGCCGGTCTCGGCGGCCATCAGGCCTTCCACCGAGCCCTTGCCGAATTTCTCCTTTTCCTTGCTCGCGCGCTTGGCCGCGGCGTAGGACGACCACGCCGCCACGTCTTCGCCCACCCCGGGCACGATGCCCACGCCGGTGCCGATGAGGCCCGAGCGCAGGATGGTGCGCCAGTACTGCAGCACGTCGCGCACTTTGGGAATGACGGTGTCGAAGGCGCTGATCTTCACAGGCGCCTGCCGATCGCGCATCGCGGTGAGCAGTTCGGCGAAACCGAAGGCGCCCACCAGCGCCGGCACCAGCTGGATGCCCCCGGCCAGATCGCGCAGTCCCCAGGCGAAGCGTTCGTAGCCGTATTGCGGCTCCTGCCCGATGGTGGCGATGAACAGGCCCGCGATGCCCGCGATCCAGCCCTTGAGCGGGTCGTCGCCGGTGAGCGTGCCGGCGATGATGACGCCAAAGAGGGCGAGCCAGAAGAATTCGTAGGCGCCGAATTTCAGCGCCAGATTGCCCAGCACCGGCGTGAACGTGGCGAGAAAGAACATGCCGATGAAGGTGCCCATGACCGAGCCGGTGGTGGCAATGCCCATGGCGCGACCGGCCATGCCCTGGCGCGCGAGCGCGTAGCCGTCCAGGCACGAGGCTGCGGATGCCGGCGTGCCCGGGATGTTGAGCAGAATCGCCGAGCGCGACCCCCCGTAGATGCTGCCCACGTAGGTGCAGATGAGGATCAGCAGCGCCTGGCTGGGCGGCAGCTTGAGCGTGAGCGTGGTCACCAGCGCCAATGACATGGTGGCGGTGAGGCCGGGCAGGGCGCCCATGACCACGCCGATCAACGAGGCGAGCAGGGCGTAGGCAATCGTCTCGGGGCCACTGAAGCGGGCGATCGACTCGCCGAACATGATCAAGCCTTCAAACATGGTGGGGGCTCAAGGAAGACGGACGAGGAAGAGCTGTTCGAAGACGACGGTGACGACCGCCGACGTCAGCACACCGGCCACCAGCGCCACCACCGCGCGGCGCAGCGGCGGGTATTCGGGCGGGCTGAAGACGGCGACGAAGGCCGCCACGAAGAGCGCGGTGACCAGCGAGAACGGTGCGCGGCCCAGCAAGAGGCCGGCGTACACCAGTGCCAGCGCCATGGTGATGGTGATGCGCCGGTTCAACAGGGGCCCGGTCGGCTGCGAGTCGGCAGAAGCGGTTTCCTTCGCGTGGCGCAGCCAGCCGCGCAGCACCAGCAACAGGCCGAGCAACGCGACCATGCCACCGATCAAGCCCGGCACGAAACCCGGCATGGTGTAGAGCTGTGCGCCCATGGACTCGAAGCGGTCCATGCGCAGGGAGCCGACCACGATCAACAGGCCGAACACCACCCATGCCGCACCGCCCCAGAGATCGGACCTTGGGCTTTTTCCTTCCTCGACCATCTGCTTTTGCCTTTCGTTTCGGTTGTTCACTGCGTCCAAGTCGCACTGTCTTCTTATTTTTCTTCTGGCGTTGCGATGTCGCTTTCGTGGCTGGCCGGGTCTCGGCCCGGCGGCCGAGGCACTTTTCTTTGCTTCGCCAAAGAAAAGTACCCAAAAGAAAGGCGAGCCGAAGACCGGGCCCCTGCGGGGTTCCTTGCGCTGCTCGGTGTGCGGGGAGAAGTTCGCAAACTCGCCCGCTTCGCGGACTCAAACACGCGAACTTCTTTTCCCCGCACCCCTGCGCTGCTCAGCCCGGCCCGACGGCGGAAGGCGGAAGGCGGGATCGGGATCGGACTCCTCCTCCGGCGCGCGTGCCTCTCTCCAGGGGCATCAAGGGACGGCTGTGCCGGCCCGAGATGCCGTCCCCCTTCCAAGCGCCGCAGGCGCGCAAGAGAAGGGGGAAGCCGCGTCAGCGGCGCAGGGGGATGTCATATCAGGGTCTGGGGATGCCGACGGTGTCGGGCGACACCTTGGCCTTGCCGGCGGCTTGCTGCGTCCAGGCGTAGGACTGGATGGCCGGGAACACCGCCTTCTGCGCTTCGTCACCCGACATCGGCGCGAACATGGCGCCGCGTGCCTGCGCGTACTTCTTCAGCGCATCGCTCTTGACCATTTCGGTGGACCAGATCTTGTTCAGCGTGGCCGCCACTTCGGGCGGCGCAGCCTTGGGCACGAAGATGCCGAAGTAGTTGATCGGATCCTTGAAGCCCGGGATGAATTGCGACAGCGGCGGGATGCTGCCGAAGCCCTCGATCTCGATCGACTTGTCGCCCACCACCGCCAGCGGGCGGATCTTCTTGGCGCGGATCATGTCGGTCTGCTCGGCGGCCAGTTGCGTGGTCACCTGCGTTTCGCCCGAGGCAGCGGCCACGGCGGCGGGCGCGCCACCGTCGTAGGTGACGTGCTTGTAGCTCACGTTGGCCGCGCGCGCGATCGCCTCGATGGCCGAGTGCCCGCTGGAGTTTACGCCGGCGGTGGCCACCGAGACCGTGCCCGGGCGGGCCTTCATGGCCGCGAGCAGCTCGTTCATGTTCTTGAAGGGCGCGTCCGCGTTCACGCCGACCACGGCGATGTGCGCCACGTTCAGGTACAGGTTCCAGTCGCTGGCCGAGGTGTCGAGCATGCCCAGCACCTTGTAGGTGCCCAGGTCCTTCGCGCCACCGGCGGTCCAGGTGTAGCCATCGGCCGGCGCGGCCAGGGCGTTCTTGGTGCCCACCGAGCCCGAGGCGCCGGGCTGGTTCATCACCACGATCTTTTGGCCGAGGTGCTTTTCCAGCTCCGCGGCCGTGACACGCGTGACCTGGTCCGTAGAGCCGCCGGGCGCCCACGGCACGATCAGGGTGATGGGGCGGTCAGGCTTCCATTGCGCCATGGCGCTGACCGAGGCCGCCGCGAGCACGGCGGTGACGAGAATCTGGCGTACTGGAACGGGCTTCATGGCAGGTCTCCTGGGTTGTAATTCACCGAGCGGTTAATAATAGAAACCGCCTTCACCAGCGTCAAGCCACCGGGCCGTTCAGCTTCTCAGGACATACCCTAGGATCACATCGCACATGTGCGAGAGGCGTTCGCTGTGCGCCTTGGGCGTCATGAGGTCGCGCCCGAAGATCGCCGACAGCGTGTGGTTGTTCGAGAGGTAGAAGTAGGCCAGCCCGGCGATCGACACGTACAGCTGCAGCGGGTCGATGCCGCCGCGGAAGGTGCCTTCGGCGCGTCCGCGCTCCAGCACTTCGCCCAGCGTGGCGATGAGCGGCGAGTTGAGCTGGCGCGCGCGATGCGACTGCTGCAGGTGGCGTGCACGGTGCAGGTTGGCGCTGTTGAGCAGCGTGAGGAACTCGGGGTGTTCGAGGTAGTAGTTCCAGGTGAACTCCACCAGCCGGCGCACGGCGGTGGTGGGCTTGACGTGCAGCAGGTTGAGCTTCTGTTCTTCTTCGCGGATGTGGCGGTACACCTGCTCCAGCACCGCCTGGAACAGCTTTTCCTTGTCCTCGAAGTAGTAGTAGATCAAGCGCTTGTTCAGCCCCGCGCGTTCGGCGATGCGGTCCACGCGCGCGCCGCCCAGGCCGTGCTCGGCGAACTCGTCCCGCGCCGCGGACAGAATGGTATTCTGCGATCGCTCCGCGTCGCGCAGACGCTCTTCGGCAACCGGTGTGGGTGTGTTGCTCATATTCTAATAATTCACCAATAGGTTAATAAAGTCAAACGCATGCCTCAGATCGCCGGTCACCTGCTCGTGCAATGCCTGATCGCCCAAGGGGTGACACACGCTTTTGGCGTTCCTGGCGAAAGTTATCTCGCGGTCCTCGATGGTTTTCACGCGCATGCCGATCGCATCCGCTTCGTCACCAACCGCCAGGAAGGTGGCGCAGCCTTCATGGCCGAGGCCCAGGGCAAGCTTACCGGGCGTCCCGGGGTGTGTTTCGTGACACGCGGGCCGGGCGCGACCAATGCCTCCATCGGCCTGCACACGGCCTTTCAGGATTCGACGCCCATGGTGCTCTTCGTGGGCGACGTCGCCAGCGACGCGCGCGACCGCGAGGCGTTCCAGGAGGTGGACTATGCCGTGTTTTTCGGCCCCTCCACCAAGGGCATGGCCAAGCGCGTGGAGCGCATCGACGACGCGCGCCGCATTCCCGAGTACGTGGCGCGCGCCTTCGCCACCGCCATGAACGGGCGGCCCGGGCCGGTGGTGCTGGTGCTGCCGGAGGACATGCTCACCCAGGTGGTGCAGGCCGAGCCGCTGGCACGCGTGGAGCCGGTGCAGGCCTGGAGCGACCCTGGCGCGCTGCGCGAATTGCGTGCGCTGCTGTTGGCCAGCGAGCGGCCTTTGGTCATTGCGGGCGGCGGCGGCTGGACGCCGCAGTCCGCCGCCGCGCTGCAGCGCTTTGCGGAGAACTGGCAACTGCCGGTGGCCAATGCGTTCCGGTTCCAGGACTGCTTCGACAACCACCATCCGCTGTATGCGGGCGACGTGGGCCTGGGCATCAACCCCGCGCTGGCGCGGCGCGTGCGCGAGAGCGACCTGCTCATCGCCATCGGTGCGCGGCTGGGCGAGTCCACGACCAGTGGCTACACCTTGATCGAAGCGCCGGTGCCGGCGCAGAAGCTGGTGCACATCCACGGCAGCGCGGAAGAGCTGGGCCGGGTGTACCAGGCCACGCTGGCGATCAACGCGACCATGAACGCGGCCGCGCGCAGCCTGGAGGTGTTGGCCGCGCCCACCGAAGTGCCTTGGCGCGAATGGGCGCAGGGTTGCCACACCGATTACGAAGCCAACATCGACGTGGCCAACGGTGGCACCGTGCTGCCTGGCTCCATCGACATGCCCGCGCTCATCCACACGCTGCAAAAGCACTTGCCCGCAGACGCCGTGCTCACCAATGGCGCGGGCAACTTCGCGAGCTGGCTGCACCGGTTCTACCGTTACCCCGGGCTGGCCAAGGGGCACAAGACGCAGCTCGCGCCCACCAACGGCGCCATGGGCTACGGCGTGCCGGCGGGCATCGGCGCGGCCATTCTCACCGGGCGTACGGTGTTCACCATCGCGGGCGATGGCGATTTCCTCATGAACGGGCAGGAACTGGCCACGGCGGTGCAGCACGGCGCCAAAAGCATCGTGCTGCTGCTCAACAACGGCAGCTTCGGCACCATCCGCATGCACCAGGAGCGCGAGTTCCCGGCGCATGTGAGCGGCTCGGGCCTGTCCAACCCCGACTTCTGCGCGCTGGCCCGCGCCTATGGGTATGCGGCCGAACGCGTCACGCGCACCGAAGAATTCGAGGCCGCGTTGCTGCGCGCGCTGGCCGCGCCCACCGGCAGCCTGATCGAGGTACCGCTCGATGTGGAAGTGATCACCACGCGCGGCACCTTGATGCAGATCCGTGAAAGTGCCCTGGCGCGTCCGCCAGGCTGAAGCGCCGAAGTCCGGAGGTTTCCATGCGCATTCTTCTGGTCGACGATCACACCATGTTCCGCGCGGGGCTGGCCATGCAGGTGAAGCTGTTGCGGCCCGGCGCAGTGACGCTGGAATGCGAGGGACCTGCGCAGGCGCGCAAGCTGCTGCAGGAATCCACCTTGCCTTTTGACGTGATCGTGCTGGACCTGGGCATGCCCGGGTTCAAGGGGCTCGAAGCGCTGGCCTACTTTCGCGGCCTGTGTCCCGAGATTCCTTGCGCGGTGGTCTCGGGCCAGGAGCTGTCTTCAGACGAGGTCGGCGAATGCGTGGAAAAAGGCGCTTTCTGTTTCATCCCGAAGTCGGCCGATGCGGCGCAGGTCGCCCAGGCCATCGATTGCATGGTGACGGGCAACGCCTGGCTGCCCGCCAGCGCCGTGAGCGTGTTGGGCAAGGGGCCTTCGGGTCGGCCGCCGAGCGTGTGGTCGCAAGCTGGGCTGCACATCACGCCGCGGCAGGCCGAGGTGCTGCGCGGCCTGGTGCAGGGCAAGTCCAACAAAGTGATTGCGCGCGAGCTCGGCATTTCCGATGGCACGGTCAAGACCCATGTGGACCACATTTTCGAGGTGCTGGAGGTCGACTCGCGCTCGAAGGTCGTGATCCGCCTCGCGCGCCTGGGCATCCGCATCCAGGACCTGGTAGACCCCGGCGCTTGAGTCAGAGAGCGATCTCGCAATCCGACTCTGTGTCACGTCCCACCTCCAGCACGGTGAGTTTGCGCTTGCAGACGATCCTGTAGTCCTCGCCCAGGCGCTCCACGCCGATGTGCGCCACGCCGTTGCCTCGCCGAACCTGGCCGCCTTCGCAGACCTGCTGCGTCAACAGGCCGCTCGGCAGTGCCAGCGACTCCCGCGTGAACACATGTTCAGGGGCGGCGTTGGCGTACGGCAATGGCGCGTAGATCGGCGGTGCCACAATGGCCGCGCCCACGGTCCTGCCGTTGAGTTGCAGGGAGAGCGCGCCGCTCACGTGGTAGTCCCCCGAGATCAGCAGGAAGCGGCGCGGGTGGTGCTTCACCAAGGCATCGAGCAGCCGCAGCCGTTGTTCGGGCGCGTACTGCCAGGTGTCGCTCACGCCGGGGTTGGCGGGGTCCGCGTTGGGGTACAGCCCGGGAATGACCACCGAGCCGGTGACGATCACCTGCAGCAGGCCGCTGTTTCGGGATTGGTAGAGGCTGTCCAGCAGGGATTGAAAAGCGATGGCGTCCATCACACGCGCGGCGGCGCTGCCTTCGACCTGACGGTTGCGCCAGGAGCGGCTGTCGATCAGCACGAGGTTCACGCAGCCGTGCCGGTGTTCGGTGACGCCAGGCCGATCGCGCGGGTCCTCCTGCCACAGGTAGTCCAGCGGCCAGGAGAGCGAACGCTGGAAAGCGGTCAAGGCGTTGCCGGCCCAGCGGTAGATGGCCTTCTCCTGTGCGCGATAGGGCTTGTCCTTTGCGCGGTCGGACCACGACCATTTGAGCAGCGGGCTGCCATTGGGTTGCGCATCGGTCCACTCATGGTCGTCCGGGACCATGTAGGTGGGTGTGTGGGACAGGAAGTGGCCCATGCCCCTGGGGCCGAAGGCCAGTTCGTAGCGCTCCAGGTAACGTTCGGCGGGGCTGAGCGGGTCCACCAGACCGGCGGTGGCGTCGGCATAGATCTGGTCGCCGACCAGCAGCGCAAAGGCCGCGTCCGTGGGCGCCTCGTAGGGCGCGAGCACGCGGTCGGTGCGCGTGGCGTCCACGTCGAGCCCGGGATGGCGGCAGGAGGCGGCCACGAACTGCACCGCCGTGGCGTCGCGCCGCAGCGCGTTCAGGCTCGATTCGGGCAGCTCGACATGGCAACGCTGCTGCATGGCCGATTCGATCGGCATGCCGTCGGTGCGCCAAGTCAGCTCGTAGGCCGCGAAATCGTTCTGGTTCTTGGTGAGCTCAAGGTCGATGGTCTCATCGTCCACGCCGACGGACAGGACCCGCTCGGACAGGACCCGCTCGGGCAGGAACCGGGTGCACGGCGTCCAGGATCGGTACCGCTCGCCCAGGTCGAGCGGCGGTATCGACAACCGGGGCGGCACGAAGGCCGGGACCCGCGTGATGTCGAGTTGCGCCCATGGCGTCTCTTGTTGCTGCGAGCTGCTGCGGTGCACAGGGTGTGCCGTGAAGACCTGGAAGGACCGGGCGTCGTCCGTGAGCGGAACGTCGATCCACGCCGTGCGGTAGGCGCGTTGCAGGGGCACACCGTCGGGACGGTCATCCGCCGCAGCTGGGTCGTAGGCGTCCACTTCGAAGAACCCATGCGCGACCTCGGGCAGTTGCCGGTAGCGCCCGTCGGCCTGCCTTTGCCGCACGACGACGCGGGTGATGCCATCGCGGTCCCGGCTGCCGCCGTGCAGATCGTCCACCAGGAACACCACGCGCGCCAGGCGTTGGCCGTCGCGTTCTTCGAGCTTGCCCAGCCAGGGGCCGACCAGTGGCGCGCGCAGCAGCAGACCGTCTCGCGCAGCCTCGCCGGGCGCGGCGGTGTAGGTCTGCGCCTGGTCGAAGAACTCCAGCAAGGGCTTGAACACCTTTTTGCCCGCGTCGATGCCGAACAGCACGTCGAGGTGCCCGTAGCCCGGGACGCGCAGCGGGCGCGGGATGTGTTCGAACTTCTTGCAGTCCAGCCGGGTGAGCAGTTCGTCGGTATCGATCGCACTGCGCAGATCGAACAGCTCGTTTTTCTCTCCGTGCAGCAGCTGCACCGGCATGGTGAGGTGGGCGCGGATGTTGTCGTCGGTCACGTAGCGGTTCACGCCGTCTTCGTCGACCAGGCGGCCGCGCTCCAGAAAACGGCGCGCCTGCGCGAACAGGCGGATGTTGGCTTCGCCGAACAGGCGGTTCATCTGCGCCACGGTAGAGGGGTGCAGGTTCTCGTGCCGGAACAGCGGTGCTTCGATGAAGCGGATGCGCTTGCAGGTGGCCAGGCTGTCTTCGTTCTTCGCGTGCGCGCGCTCGGCCGCCGGCACGGGCAGGGTGGAGAGCAGACGGTCCAGGAAGTTGAGCGCCACGCTGTCCTGCGCGCCTCGCACGGCAAACGGGATCACGCCGCGCGGCGCCAGGGCCTGGAGAAGACCGGGAAGCCAGCTCTTGGCGCGCGGCACCGGTTTGCCCATGGTCAGCGCGTGCACCTGGCTGAAGGCCACGCTGGCGATCTTGGACAGGCGCGGCGTGGCGCAGGCCGTGCGTTCGAGCGGCGGCTCGTGCGAGAGGCGGCCGTCGAGCAGGGCCATCCACAGCGAGGCCGCGCCGATGCATTGGGCAAAGGCCGAAATCTGCACGGGTGGTCCGCTGCCCAGCTCGTCTGCCAGGATGCCGAGGATGCGGTCCACCGCCAAGGGCACGTCGTGCCGTGCCTGCATGTCGACCGTGCTGGCGTCGCCAGCGTAGCCGCTGCGCGTCGACATGCGGCTGTCCAGCACCCAGACTTCGTAGCCTGCATGGTGGAACGCTTCGGCGAGGTTGCTCCCGGCCTTGGATTCGCTCGCCTGGTGGGTGAAGCTCAGGCCCGATTGGCCGAAAGCGTGCAGCAGCAGAACCGATCGGGCGCGCCGGACTTTCTGGTCTTGCCACAGGCCCGGCTCCACCGGGGGTTTTCCGCCGTCGCCTTTCGTGCTGCGGTAGCGCCACAGCCGCAGGCTCAGGCCATCCATGTTCTCGGTGCCCTGGTCGCTGCTGGAGGTGCCCCGGGGAACCACGAACATGTGCGGTTCGGGCGTGCAGAAGTCCTCGTCGTCGTCGCTGTTGCGGATGCGCATGTCGTGGGCGTCGGCGACGTCGCTCACAGGCCGGTGGCTGAAGTTGGGCAGGCGGAAGTCGAGCAGGCGCGTCTTGATCGCGAAGCGGGCCAGCAGCAGCGGGTAGCCCGCCAGCAGAACCAGGCCGCTGGTGGTGTCGCCCTTTTGGCCCAGTTGCGCCATCGCACGGTCGAACAGGTTGTCCTGGCCCATGGCCATGCGGCCGTGGGCCAGTGGGCGGGACAGGTGTGGCGTGCCTCTCCACACGCGGATGTCCGCGTCCATCACCTGCGCCCAGAGGCCGGGGCGCAGCGGGGGAATCTCGGCTTTCGAGCCGGGCAGGCGCGTGCGGCGCCACGCATGCCGCGCCAGCCAGCGCGCCCACTCGACAACGGAGGCGCGGTAGGTCACGCGTTTGCGGGCGGTCATGATGACATGTGCGGGGAAGACGGCCCCGCCCGGGTCGTGGCCTTGGCGCTTGAAAGCCACGCGGTAGTGCATGTGGCGCTTCTCGCTGGCGTGTGCCAATTGCGTCAGCAATTGCAGGATGTAGGCCGGCCATGACTTGAAGCGCTTCCATCCGGTGAGCGGGGACGGATGGAAGCGAATGTCCGACCAGCCGCGCAGCGCGAACCAGGTGAAGAAGGTGCGGGGATAGGGCAGGGCGCACGCCAGCAGCACCAGCGCGGGCCAGCAGACCAGGAGAAGCCCTCGGGCCCAGACGGGCGCCAGTGCGGCCATGAGAAATGCGAGCCCTTGCAGCAGGCACAGCAAGGGCAGCCACGGGCCGCTGCTCAGCGCGTTCGCGCGCAGGAATTCGAAGCGGCCTTCGGTGGCCTGGTAGGTCACCAGCTCCTCTGGCGGGAGCGGTGGCGAGGCGAGCCCATCGTGCTCGGGCATGCGCAGCAGGCACAGCGAAGCCTGCCGGATGGCCATGCGATGGTCCGGTTCGATCAGGGTCTTTTCAAAGTGGTCGCTGTCGAGCCGGGCCTTGAACACCAGGCACCGGCGCTCGTCGTCCTTGCCACGCATCCAGGGGCCGCGCAAGGCGGTGGCGCCGTCGCCCAAGGCATCGCCGTTGCTGCGCAGGGTTTCGCCCAGGCTCACGTCGCGGCAGAAGCGCGGGGTTTCGAAATGGGCGCGAGGGCGTGCGGCGGAAACGTGCGCCGCCTGGGTGCGGCGAGGGCGGTGCTGGCGCACCGCCACATGGGCCATGGCCCGCTCGGCCAACGCCGTGATGGTGAGCAAAGGATTGCAGCCCAGGGAGGTGGGCACGATGGAGCCGTCCAGCACGTACAGGCCGTCGTACACCTGGGGTTGGTTGGGCCGCAGCGGTGGAGCCGGTTGCTTGCCTTGCCGGCGGGGCTCCGCGGGTTCGTGGATCCACACCTGGCCCCGGTGGTTCACCACGCTGGTCTGCGGATCGTCGCCCATCGGGCAGCCGCCCAGGGGGTGCACGGTGGTGACGGTGGCCGTGGGTTGTGCACCCAGGAAGAAACGGCTCATGTTCTCGGGTAGCCAGCGCCACAGCGGCGAGTGCACGTGTGTGCCGGCGGGGCGCAAGCGGTCGAACAGGCGCTGCTGCTCCACGTAGGTGCGCAGGTGCTCGGCGCCGGAGAACACCGGCGCGCTGGTGTCCAGGCCCGGCAACCACACCATGCGCCCGGGTGATCCGTCGTGCCCCATCGCCAGAAAAATCTGCGTGTGCTGGGCCATGGCGCGGCTGGCGGCCAGCGGGTCGCGCGCCGGGCCGGTGCGCGGCTGCGGGTTGCGAAACCACCCGCGGCCCAGTTGCGACACGCTGTACGCGGTGGCGAGCAGTTCGGCAAAGGGGCGGGCGATGGCACCGGGAATGGCGCCGTCCTGCAGCAGGATGCGTTGGTCCAGCGGCTTGCTGCGGTCGCGCAGATCGAGGTGGGTGGTGATGGTGGGGCCGACGAGCTTGTGTTGTTGCGCCGGGTCGCGGCGCTCGAGTGCGCGCAGTTCGGCATCGGCGCCATGGCCGACCGCGTTGACGCGCTGTGCTTCGGCGGTCTTGATGGAGACCGAATCCCCGTTGCCCGACAGGCGCGTGCCCAGGGCCTGCGAGAACGCCAGCGCTTCGCCCGAGAGGGCCTGGGAGCGTTGCAGCAATTGCGTCGAACCGAGCGTGCCCGCCGCGATCACCAGCATGCTGGCGCGCAACTCGCGCTGCGTATGGCCGGGATCGCCCGCCGGACCTTCGACCAGCGCGGCAGCGGCTTCGCGCTGCGTGAGCACCTGGTGCTGCGCGTCGGTGGCGAACACGGTCAGCTTCCATTGGCGGTGTTGGCCCTCGGTGCAGGGTTCGAAGCGGTACACCTGCGCCTGCGTCACGATCTGCACGCGCTGGGTCTTCAAGGCCGCGGACAGGTAGCTGGTGGACAGCGTGAGCTTGGCGCCGGGCACGTTGCAGCCGGAGACGCAGTCGCCGCAAGCCCGGCACTTGTCCGGGTCGATCGTGAGCTTGGCGGGCTGGGTCTGCAGGGGCTCATGGCCTTCGCTCAACCGCTCGGCCACCCGGTGCAGGGCGACCGTCTTGCACAAGAGGTGGTCCGCCGCCGGCGGGCGGTACACGTGGCCCTGGAGTGTTTTTTCGGCCAGCTCGAAGGCCTCTTGCAGCGAGCGCGGGCCGATGTCGCGATGGTGCCGGATCGCGCCGGGCCAGGCCTCCTGTGCGAACACATCGGGATCGGGGCGCACCACCACACCCGCGTTGATCAGGCTGCCGCCGCCCAGCCCGTTGCCGGTGATGGCCACCATGCCCTGGCCCACGGACACCTCGATCAGGCCCGAGGCGCGCCCCACGGGAACGCCGCGCCCGGGGATGTTGAGCCGGAAGTGCTTGGGCACGCCCGAGAAGTCGTTCGGAAAGTCACCGGGCAGGTATTCGCTGCCCCGCTCCAGCAGCAGCACGCGGTAGCCTTTTTCGGCCAGGCGCAGTGCGGCCACGCTGCCGCCATACCCCGAGCCGACGACGATGGCATCGACCGCCCGCTCGCGGGGCGGGCGCACGATCCATTCGCGCCAGGTGCACGAGAGCGGCTGCTGCAGGTCCGGCGCTGTGTCATCGGTGGGGCGGAGGTCCAGGCTCATGGTCGTGCGGTCGCTGCGGCAACAGCGACTGAAGGGCGGAGACGAGGGCTTGGGGAGGCACCGGCTTCTTCAGCACGGGCAGTGCATCGGGCAGGTTCGGCACCTCGTCTTCGCCAGTGACGAGCACGGCGGGCAGGCTGGGGTGTTGTTTGCGCCAGGCGCTTATGACGGCGAGGCCATCGGGACCGGGGTCCAGCGTGTAGTCCGCCAGGAGCAGGTCGGGCGCATGGCTGGCTGCGCGTGCCAGCTGGTCCAACGCTTCCTGGCCGTTGGACAGCGCGAGCACGTTGGCGCCCGATTCCTGCAGCCACAGGCTCAGCGCGAGACGGGCGGCCGCGTCGTCTTCCACCAGCAGCACCTGCAGTCCGGCCAGCAGCGACGCGGGGACGTTCGGCCGGGTGCCGGGCTCGAGCAGGGATGCGGTCAACAGGGACACGGTGGCTGTTGTGCCCTGGTGCGGCGCGGCGGCAATGTGCAGTTCGGCGCCCATCAGCTCGACCATGTGGCGCGCGATCGCCAGTCCCAGGCCCAGACCGTCCGTACCGCTGCCCCGCGAGGACTGGCCACGGTGAAAGGGTTGGTACAGGTTGTCCAGGTCCTCCTCGGACATGCCCACGCCGGTATCGCTGATCGCGATCTCCACGCGCTCTCCTCGCGTCTCCATGGTGAGCGCCACGTGGCCTTGTCGGGTGTACTTCACGGCGTTGTCCAGCAGGTTGCGCAACACCCGTTCGAGCAGCATCGCATCGGCCTGCACCACGCAGGCCTCGATTCCCCGGGTCTGCAAATGGAACCCTTTCTCGCGGCAGCGGTCGGCGTAGCCCGCCAGCACCGACTGCAGCAAAGGCTGCAGGTCCACCCGCTCGACCCGCGCGTGCATGCTGTCCGCGTCGATCTGCGCCATCTCCAGCAGGCTGCGGAACATCGACTGGATCGAGTGCGACGTGCGCTCGATTTCGCTCACCACCTCCTCGTGGCGTTGCACGTCGCGCGTCTTCTTGAGCACGTTGACCAGCAAGGACAGGGCGTGCACGGGCTGGCGCAGGTCGTGGCTGGCGGCGGCCAGGAAACGCGAGCGCGCCACGAACGCGGCCTTCTGCTGGCGCATGGCGCGCTCCAGATCCTGTGCCAGCCATTCGCTGCGCTGTCCGGTGGTGACGGCCTCTTCCAGCAGCGCGCGGATGCCGACCGAGAGGCGAAACATCATGTAGCCCCCCAACACCATGGCCAGCAAGAGCACGGGCGGCACGCTGGCGTGCGAGGTCATCGGGTACAGCGCCGTCGGCAAGGTCACGCACAGGTAGGCGCCATAGACGCGCGGTTGCACGCCCAGCACGGCCACGGCCGCGGCGATCCAGGAAATCATCAGGGCGAACACGAACGCCGCCTCGTCCTGAGAGAGTTGCGGTGCGAACAGGGGCATGCAGAGCACCACCAGCCAGCCTGTGAAGGCCGAGGCCACGGTGATCCGCGTGAGCTGGTCCGCGCTGACCACCGCCGTCTTGCGCAAACGCTCGAACCACACCTGCCGCGTCACGAAGCCCGTGGCCACCACGCCGAACCACAGGCCAAAGCTGGGCCAGCCGACCTCGGGCACGAACACGGTGCCCAGCAGCAGCGACACCACGATGGCGGTGACGCAGCCCAGCCGGCTTTGACCGATCACCAGCTCCACGCTGCGCTGCAGGACGAGCTCGGGCAACGCGGGCAAGGCGGCAGGGTTCACGGCGGAGGCAGGGTGGTTCATGGTTGTGGGACACCTTAGAGCTGAGCCGTGCACATGCCCATCCACCAAATGGCGGATGGTCCTCGCGGGCCTGACTATGCCGTACGGCAGATGGGCAAGGCAAGCGTCTGCTCGAACACTGGAGGCCCCATCCAACCGAGGAGCTTTCCATGGCATCCGTTCACCACATTCGCAAATCCCCCTTGTCCCTGGCGCTGGGCAGCGCGCTGGTCGCGTTGGGCCTGGCCGCCTGCGGCGGTGGGGGTGGCGGCGCCTCAGCCGACCCGCAAGACCCTGGCCCGCCGCCCAACCCCAACGAAGTGCGCCTGCAGGGGCAGGTCGTGATCAATGCCGCCATCACCGGCGCGACCGTCTGCGTCGACCTCGATGCGAACCTGGCGTGCGATGCGGCCGAACCCACGGCCGCACCCACCGGCGCGGATGGCCGCTACGTGGTGACTTACGACATCACGCAGCACACCACCGCCGCGGTGAACGCCGGCACCCTGCTGGCCCAGGTGCCCACCACGGCGCGCGACACCAGCGCACCGGGTGAGGTGTTCGACCAGGCCTTCGTCATGCGCGCGGCCGTGGCCGATGGCGCGCAGATCAACCCCTTGACCACACTGGTCGAGACCGCCAGGGCGGCGGGCCAATCCACCGCAGATGCGCGGCGCAACGTGTCGCAGATGCTCGTCATTCCCGAGGGCAAGATCGACAACTACCTCGACGACCCAGCCTACGACTTCCAGAACGTCCGCAATACGGCGCGCATGAAGGCTTTCATCACGGGTGCCGCGCTGAGCGAGGGCATGGACTTGTTTGTCGACGAACAGACGCGCGCGCAGACGGCCGTGGCCTCGGACCTGCTGACCCTGCGCTACACCGACGCCGCCAACGTCTACCACCGCAGCCTCGCACTACCCGCCAAGCCCGCCGGTGCCGCGCGCTTCAGCCTCACCGATGTGCGCGGCGGCCTTACCGCAGGCGTGGCCACCTCCGACGCGGCGCTCTACAACGCGGCCTACCTGAACCCCAATGGCTGGACCCGCTGCGATACCTCGGTGGACTTCCCGTTCTCGCAGGGCACGCCCAGCTGGAGCAAGCCGTGTCTGGCCATCGACACCTTCGGCTTCGCGGCGCCCTCCGTGGACATCAGCGGGCGGCCGATGGTGGATGTGGTGAACGAGCTGCGCGCGGACGCGGCCAGCAACATCATCAACAACGGCATGGCAGCCGACAACCTGCTGGCGGCCCTGGGCGCGGCCACCTTCCCCCCCGGCTCCAGTGTCCGCCTGCGCGCCAACGTCAGCCTGACCCAACCGATTTTCATCAACAGCATCAGCGGCGATGCCATTGCACAAGGCGTGGCGACGACGCTGGAGGACTTGATCGCGGCGTATCCCAGCAGCGCGGTCACGGCGACCACTGGTGGTTTGAACCTGGGGCTGGGAACCGGCAACCTCAAGAACCTGCGCGTGGGTTTCACCTCCACGCCGGGTGAGGTGCAGTACTTCGAATGCGACCTGGACGCGACGCAGACCATCCGCTCCAACTGCGCCCCCACCAACACCGGCACCTACGCCATCGAAACCGTGAACGGCGCCCGCGTCCTGCGCTACAGCGGTTTCACGCCCACCGTGATGGACCATGTGCGCCTGCATGCCGAGGTCAAGGCGTCGACCCAGTCCAACAGCGTGGTGGGCGCGGGTGACTGGGTATACGCCGTGCGCCAGGCCAAGCCGCACATCGACGTCGCGCACTCCGAAGCCAGGCGCCTCAATGGCACGGCCTGGGCTGCGATGAAGGCGCAGCTCGGGCTGTGACCGCATGCCCCGGGCTCGCGTGGCACGCGCCCGGGGCATGGGTTTGTGTGAATGGATCACAAAACCGAGGGCATTGCCGCACACGTCCTGCGCCGCAGTGCCCCCTAGACTGCCTCATCCATCAAGAGGACTGGGGAAGCGCATGTTGCACACGACAGAATCGGCTTGGAGCGGCGAAGGTCCGGCGCCCCTGAGCGACGGTGGCGTGCGCCCTGGCATCGGGCGCCAACACCTGATGCGGGTGTTCGACGAGATCGACTACGGCATGGTCATCATCGACGCGCGGGGCGCCATCCTGCACGCCAACCACCTGGCGCGCCACGAACTGGCCAACGGCCGCATTGTGCATTCGCGCGGCAATTGCCTGCTCGGGAGCAAAGCCGAGTTCACCGCCCAGATCCAGGAGGCCATCGAAACCTCGTTTCGCGGGCAGCGCAAGCTGGTGATGATGAGCGCCGACGGCCGGGAGCTCTCGCTGGCCTTCACGCCGCTGAGCCATCCGCTGGAAGCCGATGCACCGTCGGTGCTGGTGCTGATGTCGCGCCAGAACAGTTCCGACAACCTGTCGGTGCGCCTGTTCGCGCGCTCGCTCAACCTGAGCCGCGGCGAGGAGGCGGTGCTGGTCGCCCTGTGCCGAGGGCTGCAGATTCCCGAGATTGCGGCGCTGCACCGCGTGGCCGAGTCCACCGTGCGCAGCCAGATCAAAACCCTGCGCGAAAAAACCGGTGCGCCCAGCATCCGCAGCCTGCTGCACCGGGTCAACAGCCTGCCGCCGGTGGTGCCCGCCTTGCGCGTGGTCACGCCCATGTCGCACAATGCCACGGAGTTTTCCCACCCGTGAGCATGGATGCCTGCCGCCGTCGCCTCTCTCGCTGATCCTCCCAAGACCCACCACATCGAAGCCCTCGCCGCCCTCGGGATGCAGCGCCGGTACCGGCGCGGGGCGCTGCTGATCCAGGCCGGCGACAGCGGCGACACGCTCTACATCGTGATGCAGGGGCGGCTGCGCGCCTTCGTCTCCGACAACGAGGGGCGCGAATTGACCCTGGGCCTGTACGGTCCGCTGGAGTACGTGGGCGAAATGGCGCTCGATGGCGGCCCCCGTTCGGCCCACGTGGAAGCGACGGAAAACGCCACCTGTTCCGTGGTGACACGTGCCACCTTGCTGGCTTACATCGCCGAACACCCGGAATTCGCGCTGGAGCTCATGGCCCGTTTGATCCGCCGCGCGCGCCTGGCGACCGAGAGCGCGCGCAGCGTGGCCCTGATCGACGTCTATGGCCGCCTCGTGCACCTGCTCAACGGCATGGCCCGCGCGCCGAATGCCGCGGGCGAACGGACCCTGAAGGAGCGCGTGACGCACCAGCAGATCGCGCAGCACCTGGCGTGTTCGCGCGAAATGGTCAGCCGCCTGCTCAAGGACCTGGAGCGTGGCGACTACATCGAAGTGCGCGAGCGCTGGATCGTGCTGCGCCGGGCATTGCCCGCGCGGTGGTGAGGCGCGGGCAGGGCCTGTTCAGCGCCCGCTCAGCGAGCGCGCTTTTTCGGCGAAGTGGACCAGCAGCATGCCGGCGACCACCAGAACGCCCGAGATGGTGAAGCCGAGGGCGGTTTCGGGGACCAGCCAGGTCGGGTACTGCGGATAGGCCTCGGCCAGGAACTTCAGCGCGGGGAGCTGGGCCTGGGCACGCTCGGCATTGAGGTTCATCAGGTCGGCCCGCGCGAACACCGCGCCGACGATCAGGATCGCGCCGGCCAGCAACAAGGTCTTGCCGAGCACCAGGGTGGCTTTGGGGGAGCGGCGGATCAGAGAGTAGAGCCCATTCATGCTGCGACTGTATCGCAGGCCATGGACCTCACGCTCCAGGCCCATTGAGCATGTGGCGCGCCTGCAGCGGCGCGGCGATGCTGGTGCCCGCCATGCGCACCGCGCTGCCGCTGAGGCTGCCCGTGCCCAGCCTGCCCGGCAGGGCCGGGTTGTCGTCGCAGGCCTGCAGCGTCTGCGGGACCTTGCGCACGCCAGGGCGCTGCGCGCGGCCGGCATCGGGATCGGGTTTGCGCGGCGAGTAAAGCGCGAAGTGGCCGCTGGATGAGGCGTGCTCGCGCACACCGCCCACGCTCACCGTGCGCTGACCGGTGGACAGGCTGTTGAAGGTGCCGCTGCGCCGGATCGGCGTGGTGTTGCCGGCATGGTCCACGAAGGCGCCGAGGTTGCCGCTCGTGTCGTAGCGCCGGTCTTCCAGGTACGACTGCTTCGCGCCCGTGTTCTGGCCAATGGCCACGTCGTCGCGTTCGATGTAGGCGTCGAACAGGGTGGCGGTGGTCCCGGTGTTTTTCAGCGTGACGCTCCAGGAGCCGGGCAGGGTGGTGGCCACCGAAGGGTCGCGGCTGAAGGTGGGGGCGATCGCGAGCAGGGCGCAGGTGCCGTGGTGTCCCAGGGCGGTCGAGCTCGGGTAGATCAGGCCGCACAGGGGCGCGCCATGGGCGTTGTTCCACAGGCCACCGCGTCCCATCGGCATGGCCGGCAGCGGCTGTGCGTGGCCCGGTGGCGTCACTTCGATCTGCAGGTCTTGCGCGCCATCGGGCAACCAGATCTCCAGGTAGCTCTCGGTGCGGTCATCAGGTTGCACACGCCAATGCAGGGTTTCGGAGGCGCCGGGCGCCAGCGTGCCGTTGGCGTGGGTGCGGCTCTGGTAGGCGTTGCCCGCCGGCACGGCGATCTGCAGCCGGCCGCCGTACAGCGCGACCAGCTGGTCCATCGCCGCTTCGAGCACCGAGGTGCCGTCGTGCGGGCCGGCCAGCGTGCCCCAACTGATGTTCACCACCACCTGGGCGCTGGGCGCGCAGCGCGCGAGGATGTACATGAGGCCGTCGAGCACGCTCACGTTCATCGCGCCGCCCGAGGTGTCGAGCACGTTCGACCAGTCGAGTTGCACCGCCACCAGATCGCAGCGGCTGGCGTCGTCGTTCATCGGTCGCAGCAGGCTGCCCTTGCCGCAGGCCTGGGCCATCACGTGTGTGCCGTGGTTGACCGGGCGTGTGAGGTCCCAGAGTTGGAAGTGTTCGTACAGCGCGTCTTCGTCGACCAGGCCATGGCGCGAGAACGCCGCCATAGCTGCATCGATGCGCGACGCCGAGAGTTCGTGGCCGTAGCCCATGTCCGGCGGCGTGGGGCCGGCGCGGGCCGGGTCCAGCGGCACGCAGTGCTGCGGCTGGTTGCCAGGCCATTGGCCATGGAGGGTGCCGTCCTGCCGCCAGAAGTGCTTCACGCGCGCCTGGCCGTGCCGGTTGAGAAATTGCTCGTTGGCAAAGGCCAGGCCGCCATCGATCAGGCCCAGCACCTTGCCGGTGAGCAGCTTGTGCGGGGGCGTGGGCGGGCTGTGGGGCGTGCAGGGATTGACCAGGGCGTGCGTGTGGTGGCCCACGGGCAAGCCCAGCTCGAAGCGCTGAATGAGGCCGCGCAGGTGCGCGTCGTGGCGCAACTGCTCGAAGAAGCGGCGCTTCACGCGCGCACTGCAAAAGCGCAGGCCGGGCACGTCCAGGTACACACGCGGAATCTGCAGCCAACGGGTGGAGGAGGCCGCCACCAGCGCGGGCACGTCCGCCTGCGCGCTCAGCTCGATCACGATCGGTAGCCACTTCGGCAAGGGCTTGCCGTGGTGGCAGTGGTAGCCGGCGAAGCGGTTGGCCTCGGCCCAGATCAGGTAGGGGTCTTCACCGTCGATGGCGCCCGGTGTCTGCCAGTGAATGCCGGTGAACGCGCCCGTGGGCAGCGGCTGCCAAGCCATCACGCCCATTCCTTGAGCGCTTCGTCCCACAGCCAATTCAGCAAGGGCGCGTGGCCCACCGCGGTGCTGGCGGCCGCGCGCGTGTAGGCGCTGCCGCTGGTCTGGTCCATCGGCTGGTTCAGGCTGAAGTCCAGCGGCTCGCCCTGCGGGCCTTCGAACAGGCGGCCATCGAAACCGCGCTCGTGCACGCGGGTACCGGTGGCGCGGGCCACCAGGAACTCGGCCAGGGCGGTGCCCAGCAGGCGCCCGGCGGCGCTGTCGACCGGATAGTGCACGCCGGCCACCACGCGGTTGGTGGCGATGCGCGCGGCCAGGCGCTGCAGTTGTTCGCGGCTCTCGGTGCCGTTGGGCGTGGTGCCCGTGGGCGAGGCCGCGTTGAGCAAGGCCTCCAGAAGGGCCGCGACGGCGAACGCTTCGGTGGCGTGGCCGCTGGGCCAACTGCCATGGCCGGGCGTCTCGATCATGGGCTGGATCTGGGGCGAGAACACCATCGGGCGGACGCTGGCGAAGATCTGCTTGAAGCGCATTTCCACATGCACGCACAGCAGGAACGCCAGGTCCAGGAGCTGCAAGGTCTTCTTGTGCCGGTGCGGCAGCAAGCCGACCACCGACGACCAGAACGCCACCGGCGGCGCCATCTGCGCGCTGATCTCCATCGAGCGGTCGGCCCGCAGGTCGGCGTAGGCGGCCACCAGGTCGAGCTGTTTCTTGAACTGTGCCTTGGTGGGCGCCCGCATGCGCACGAGGGTCTTGCGCTGGATGTTGTTGGCCTGCAGGTTGGCGAATTCCAGCATCGCCTGCTTGCTGCCGTTGTGGGTCTTGAACAGCAGGCCTTCCACCAGTTCGGTGAAACACGCCTCCACGCGTGGCCCATCGCTCCACAGCGCGAGGTTGGCGGGCTTGTCGAAGCCCGGCTCGTGGGCGTGCAGCACCGGGCCGATGTACGGGCCGACGATGGCCGCTCGGCTCAGGATCAGGGCATCGGACGCAAGGGTCGCGTTCGCGATACCCGTGCCGCCACTGGTTCCGCCACTTGTGCCACCACTTGTGCCACCACTGGTTCCGCCACTCGTTCCACCGCTCATGAGACCTCCAGAAAAAAATCAGTTGCTGGGCAAGCCCAGGTTGGACAAGGCATTCGCGACACGCTGGCGCAACGGGCTTTGGCCGCCTGCGGACAGGTAGTGGCTCAGGGTCAGGTTGGGTTGCAGGCTCAGCAGAAGCTGGAAGGCTTCCCGGGCTTCTTCCGTCGCGCCCAACTCGTACTGCGCTACCAGCAGGCACCGGATGGTGGGCAGGTGGTAACGGTTCTTCTGCAACGAGGCGTGGCTGTAGCGAACCGCCTCCTGCCACTGGCAGGTGGCGGCATAGCTCGCCGCCAGCATCATCTCGAAATAGTATTTCTGCGGGTCCAGCGGCGAAAGATGCAAGGCTTGCTCGGCCTCGCGGATCGCGTCTTCGTCCTTGCCCCACATCTGCGACCACACGCTGTTGTACAGCCAGGCCATGGGGTCGTTCGGATTGCTTTGCGTGGCCTCTCGCAGCAAGCGGCGGGAGGCTTCGACGTCTGCCCCGAGATGGCACAGCGCATGGCCCTTGATGGCCATGGCCAGCGAGCTGGTGGGCTCGAGGTCGAGGGCGCGGTCGGCGGTATCGATGGCGCGCTGGAAGTCGCGCGCGGGTTCATCGGAGAGGCCTTGCACCACCTGCATGATGTGCCACTTGGCCATCCAGGCCCACGGGGTGGCCACGCGTTTGTGCCGCTGCACGACGGCTTCGAGCAACTGCTGGCTGCGCTGCAGGTCGCGCGGCGTGGAGCGGTGCATGAGCGTGATGCCGCCCAGCATCAGCGCATTGCTGTCCAGTTGCGGCACAGGCGCGACCAGGGTGCGCTGCACCACGTCGTGCAGCAGGGCATGCGCGCAGGCGCTGCTGAGCTGGTCCAGCAGGGAACTCTGCGTTTCGAGCAGGTCGCGGATGTCGCCGGTGATGCGCTCGGCCCAGACCACCTCGCCGCGCTTGCGGTCGGACAGCTCGGCCATGATGACGACCTTCTCGCCGTAGGTGACGTAGCTGCCGCCCAGCACGAAGTTGGCCTCGAGGTGCTGGCCGATTTCCTGGGTGCTGCTCTGGCGGCCGCGAAAGGCGGTGGTGGACAGGCGCGAGATCACGCGCAGGTGCTGGCTGCGCGAGAGCTGGGCGATCACACCATCGGCGATGAGTTCGCCAATGACGAACTGCTCGGCCGCGTGGCTGCGGGTTTCGAAGGGCACGACCGCAATCGCCGGCCGGAAGTCGGTGGGGATGCCCTCGGGCACGCGCGGGCGCACGGCCTGAGAGTCTTTGGAGACCGGGTACACCAACCAGGTGCGCACCGGCTCGGGCCAGTGCTTGAGGTAGTTCTCGCCCCGGTCTTCCACCTCGGCATCGATGCCGATCACGATGCCGTCGAATATGCTGGCCGTCACGATGGTTTCGCCCGGCGCGGCGAGGTCGGCCACGCGCGCGGCCAGGTTCACGCCTTGGCCGTACACGTCGTTTTCGTCCACGTACAGCTGGGTGGCGTTGAGGCCGGCGCGCAGATGCAAGCGCTGCGCCGCGGGCAAGTTCTCGTTCAGCGGTGCGAAGTACCGGTGCAGCGCCAGCGCGGCCCGCACCGCATGCACGGGTTGATCGAATTCGACCAGCAGGCCGTCGCCCAGGCTCTTGACCAGGCGGCCCTGGTTGGCCGGCAGGACCTGCGAAGTGGCATGGTGCATGAACCCCCGCCAGTGGCTCACGATCGCTGCTTCGTTGGCCGCCATCAGCCGAACCGACTCGACCAGATCCATCACCAGCACCACCTTGTGCCGCTGCTGGGGCAGTGAGAGTTCGGGCGGCGAGGCCCCTTGCTCGGCCGGCGCGGTGCGTGCGTTCGGTGGCGGTGCGTCGGTCATGCCAGAGGGGGTATCGAACATGGTGTTGCAGTTTCTCACATGTCCCGCAGCGCCTGGAGCGCGGTGGGCGCACAAACGGCAAAGCCGACTCGCGTCGGCTTTGCTCGAGGATCGTCGCCACGCCGTTGCAGCGTGGGCAAGCAGATCACTTCAGGTGCGCATTGACCAGCTTGGTCATCTCGAACATGGACGCCTGGGCCTTCTTGAAGATTTCCTTCAGCTTGGCGTCGGCGTTGATCATGCGGCGGTTGACCGAGTCCTGCAGCTTGTTCTTCTTGATGTAGTCCCAGATCTTCTTGGTGACTTCGGTGCGTGGCAGCGGAGCGGCGCCCACGATGGCGGCCAGAGCGGCGCTGGGGGTCAGGGCCTTCATGAACGCAGCGTTGGGGGTGCGCTTCTTGGCGGGAGCAGCCTTCTTCGCAGGAGCTGCTGCCTTCTTGGCCGGAGCGGCCTTCTTCGCGGGTGCTGCAGCCTTCTTGGCCGGTGCAGCCTTCTTCGCAGGAGCTGCTGCCTTCTTGGCCGGTGCGGCCTTCTTTGCAGGAGCTGCGGCCTTCTTGGCCGGTGCCGCTTTTTTAGCGGGCGCTTTTTTCGCAGTTGCCATGATGATTTTCCTTCTAGAAGTTGACGAATCGCCAGCGGAGAACGCGCTCTCTCACTGGTGTCTCGCATGCTAATGGAGTTGCATGCGCAATCCAAGGAGGGGGGCCCGGTTTTTTCAAGCTTTGCGCAAGAGGAACACCGGTTTTTGTAGAGGAAAACAACACTTCCCCTCACGCAGGCGCTTCAGAGGGGCCTTCTCAGCCTCTCAGGCGGTCAGCCCCTTGTAGAGCATGTACGCCGCGAGCGAGTAGAGCAGGCAGGCGAACACCCGCTTGAGCGCTCGCACGGGCAGTGCGTGCGCGGCCTTCACGCCCAGCGGCGCCATCAGCACGCTCATGCTCGCGATGACCACCAGCGCGGGCAGATAGAGGTAGCCGAACGACCCTGTCGGCAGGTTCTGCAGGTTGCGGCCCGATATGACGTAGCCGATGGCATTGGCCAGCGCGATCGGAAAACCCAGCGCGGCGCTCGTGGCCACTGCGTTGTGAATGGTCACGTTGCACCAGGTCATGAAGGGCACGCTGACGAAGCCGCCGCCCGCGCCGACCAAGCCCGAGAGCATGCCGATGACGCCGCCGGCGCCCACGAGTCCCGTTGTGCGGGGCAGCGTGCGAGACGGCTTGGGTTTGCGGTCGATCAGCATCTGCGTGGCCGAGAAACCGACGAAGCCCGCGAAGACAAAAGCCAGCCAGGAGCCTTTGAGCAGGGCGAAGATGCCCAGGCTGGTGATGGCCGAGCCCAGCACGATGCCCGGTGCCAGGCCCTTGACGATGTCCCAGCGCACGGCACCGCGTTTGTGGTGCGCGCGAACGCTGGAGATGGACGTGAAGATGATGGTGGCCATGGACGTGGCGATGGCCATCTTGACCGCGAGGTCCGCCTCGACGCCTTGTTGCGCGAGGATGAAGGTGATGAAGGGCACCATCAACATGCCTCCACCGACGCCCAGCAAGCCTGCGAGAAAACCGGTGCCAAGGCCGAGCGCGGCCAACTCTGCGATCAACAGGGGATCAAGGGGCATGGGAGAAAAGGTGTCTGCAAGTGCCGCCGGACCGGCATCCTGAACCGGGGTTCAGGTGGGCAAGGGCAGCGTGGCTTCGGGTTCATCTGACGCGAGACGCTCGCACCAGCCACGCAATGTACCAAGCCCGGGCTCAATGAGCATTGGTTCAAGGAAATATAAAGCCCGGCGCGCACTGCAGACGGTTTGGATTGTAGGCGCTGCTCATGGTGCGGGCGCACCATCGGTCGATAAAGTTCGCGCGATGACGGGCGGCGCGCTCACCTGCCTCAGAGCAGGCGACCGTCTTTGTCCAGCGTCTGATCGAGGCGGCGCATCAAGTCTTCCACGCGGGCCTGGGTCTGCGGGTCCAGGGGCTCGGCATCGAAGCTGGCTTCGGCGAAGGCGCTGTTCTCGGCCTGCGCAAAAGACGATGCCTGAAAACTCTCGGCCTCTTTTTGCGAGAGCTCGAACGCGAGGTTGAGCGAGGCCAGCACCGCGATGCGGTCGCGCGCCTTGACCTTGCCCGCGTCGCGGATGCGGCACATGGCGGTGTCCACGCGTTCCACCGCGTCGAGCAGCGAGGCTTCGCCACCGGGTGGGCACGAGAGCAGGTAGCTCTGGCCCATGATCTGCACTTCGATCTGTTTGCTGCCGGGCTTGCTCATGGGAATACCTCCGTGCTGCGCACTGCGCTCATAAGTGAACCTTCGGCTCCGCCTGCGGTGCGGGCTTGCTTGGGGCGGCCCGGCGCAGCGCTCATGACCGCTCCTTGCGGGTTTCGTGGATGGCCTGCACCACGTCGGGTGGCAGGCGTTCGAGCAGCGCATCAATGCGCGCGCGCGCGGCCATCAACCGGGATTTGAGCGCATCGCGTTCGGCCTGCAGGGCCTGCACCTGATCGACCAGCAGGCTGTTGGTGCGTTGCAGTTCCTCGTGGCGCAGCAACAGCCGCTCCACGCGTTCGGTGATCTGGTCTAAGTGCTTGGGATCGGCCATGGTCGGGACTTGCTGTTGGGGCATTGTAGGGTTGCCCCGCAGCGCCGGCTTAGAATGCGCGCTGTTGGTGCTCGCGGTGTGGTTCACATGCCGCAGTTCAACGGGAAGCAGGAGGGCGCGACCATCGCTGGAACCGCCTAACCTGCGCTGCCCCCGCAACGGTAAGCAGACGAAGGTGCCCATGGCATCTTCAACTTTCATCCCGCAGCCACTGGATGACGCGAAGGCGTCGACCGGGAAGGCGATGGAGGTCGTTCTGCCAGCCCGGATACCGGCCAACAAGGTGGTGGTGCGTCTGTCCATGACAGCCGCACCACCGTGACGCCCAGGCACCGTCGGGGAAGACGGTGAGGGCTGTGTCGCTTGTTCTCTCATCATGAAAAACCGCAAACCGCGCGCCCCACTGGCCGCCATTTCGCTGGCCACGCTGGCGTGCCTGTGCACGTCCACCGTTCACGCCCAATCTGTCCCTGAAGCTTCCCTGGCCGAGACCGTGGTCACGGCCACACGGGTCGAAACCCGCACCGACGAGGTGCTCAGCGACGTCGTCCTGATCGACGCCGAGGTCATCGCGCAGTCCACGGCGCGCTCGCTGTCCGAGGTGCTGTCGCGCCGCGCCGGCCTGCAGATGTCGGCCAACGGCGGGCGCGGCAAGCAGTCGGGCCTGTTCGTGCGGGGCACCGAAACCCGCCACGTGCTGTTGCTGGTGGACGGCGTGCGTGTCGGCTCCAGCACCGCCGGCTCGGCCAGCTGGGACAACATCCCGCTGAGCGCGATCGACCGCATCGAGGTGCTCAAGGGACCGGCATCGGCGCTGTACGGCAGTGACGCGGTGGGTGGTGTGGTGCAGGTCTTCACCAAGCGCGGCGCCAAAGGTTTCCACCCGCAAGCCAGCGTGACGGTGGGCAGCTTCGGGCACCACGAAGTCACCGCCGGTTTCAGCGGCGGCAACGACAGCCTCACCTACAACCTGAGCGTCGGCTCGCTGCGCGAAGACGGCTTTTCGTCGACCAACCCGAACGTGGCCTTCGGCAACCACAACCCCGACAAGGACGGCTTCGACCAGGACAGCCTCTCCGCCTCCTTGCGCTGGAAGCTCGCGCCGGGCTGGACCACCGATCTCAACTTCACCCAAGCCAACGCCACCAGCCAGTTCGACCAGGGGCCGGGCACCTTCGACGTGCGCTCGGAGGCGGTGACCCGCGTGGCCGGCTGGGGCCTGACCCGGCAATGGTCGGCCGACTCGCGCACCCAGTTGCGCATCTCGCGCAGCGACGACAAGTCCGACAGCTTCGAGAACTCGGTCGTGCCCTCGGTGTTCAACACCACCCAGACGCAGATCACGCTGCAGCACGACTGGAACACCGCCATCGGCAATCTGCTCGTGGGGGCGGAGTCGATCAAGGAATCGGTGTCGGGCACGCAGGCCTATTCGGTGAACGCGCGCACGACCGATGCGGCCTTCGTCGGCCTCACCGGCCAGGCCGGCAAGCACCTCTGGCAGGCCAACCTGCGGCGCGACGAGAACTCGCAGTTCGGCGGCGCCACCACCGGCTTCGCCAGCTATGGGTACCAGCTCAATCCGAACTGGCGGCCGCACATCGCCTACGGCACCTCGTTCAAGGCGCCGTCGTTCAACACGCTGTACTACGTGTCCCCATTCTTCAACGGCAACCCGAGTACGCAACCCGAGCGCGGCAAGAACCGGGAAGCGGGCCTGACCTACACGCAGGGCGCGCACGAGGTCAAGCTCACGCGTTTTGACAACCGGGTGCGCGGCTTCATCACCCTGCAGCCGGCGGTGGCCAACGTGCCGCGTGTGCGCATCGAAGGTTGGTCGCTCACCTACACCGGCTCGGCTGGCGCGTGGAGCTGGACCACCAACCTGGAGCTGCTGGACGCGCGCAACCTGCAGAACAACCGCAAGCTGCAGCGCCGTGCCGACGAGGTGCTGTCCGCCAGCCTGGACCACAAGCTCGGCGCCTGGACCTGGGGCGCTTCCGTGCAGCTCGTGGCCGAGCGCTTCGACGATGCCGCCAACGCGCGGCGCCTGCCGGGCTTCGGCACGGTGGACCTGCACGCGCGTTATGCGCTGAACAAGGACTGGTCGCTGGCGCTGCGCCTGAACAACGCGGGCGACAAGTTCTACGAGACCGCGTACGGCTACAACCAGCCGGGCCGCGCGGCCTTCCTCACGCTGAACTGGGCGCCGCAGAAGTGACGCAGGCTTGCCCGGCCATTCTGGTGGCAGCCCCGGCCTCGGGCCAGGGCAAGACCACCGTGGCCGCGGCACTGACACGCCTGCACGCGCGCGCCGGCCGGCGGGTGCGGGCCTTCAAGTGCGGGCCGGACTTTCTCGACCCGCACTGGCTCGCGCTGGCCACCGGCCAGCCGGTGCACAACCTCGATCTCTGGATGACGGGCGAGGACGATGCCCGCGCGCGCCTGCATGCCGCCGCCGCCCAGTCCGATCTGATCGTGGTCGAAGGCGTGATGGGCCTGTTCGACGGCGAACCCAGCGCGGCCGACCTGGCGCAGCGCTTCGGTTTGCCGGTGCTCGCGGTGATCGACGCCTCGGCCATGGCCGGCACCTTCGGCGCGTTGGCCTTCGGCTTGCAGCATTACCGCACCGGACTGCGCTGGGCCGGTGTGCTGGCCAACCGCGTGGCCGGCGAGCGCCATGCGCAGATGCTGCAGGACGCGCTGGCCCAGGATCCGTCGGCGTGGCTGGGCGCCGTGCCGCGCGATGCGGCCTTCGCGCTGCCCGAACGCCATCTGGGGCTGACCGTGGCCGCCGAGTTGCCCGATGCCCTGGCCCGGCTCGACGCGGCCGCCGACGCGCTGGCCGCCACGGCGCTGGGTCAGATGGACGGCGCGGCGCTGGCCCGCTGGTCCGTGGGCTTCGAAGCGCCTCGCCAGGCGCAGGCCGTCGCGCCGCTGCTGCAGGGCCGGACCATCGCCATCGCGCGCGATGCGGCCTTCTGTTTCATCTACCCGGCCAACCTCGATGCGCTGTGCGCGCTCGGTGCCGAGCTGGTCTTCTTCTCGCCGTTGGCCAACGAGCCGCTGCCCGCTTGCGATGCGGCCTGGTTGCCCGGTGGTTATCCCGAACTGCACCTGGCCGCCTTGTCCGGCGCTCGCCGCACGCAAGAGAGCCTGCGCGCGCACGCCGGGGCCGGCCGGCCGGTGTGGGCCGAGTGCGGCGGCATGATGCCCTTGTTCGACCGCATCGTGGATGGCGAGGGTGCGGCACACGCCACTTGGGGCCTGCTGCCCGGCGAGGTGCGCATGCACAAGCGCCTTGCCGCGCTCGGCCCGCAGCAACTGGACCTGGCCCAAGGCAGCTTGCGCGGCCACACCTTTCACTATTCGCGCTGCGAGACCGCCTTGACCCCGGCGATGCACACCCAGGCCCTGCGTGGTGGCGTGCGCGGCCTGGGCGAGGCCGTGTACCGCGTGGGTTCGGTGCAAGCCAGCTACTTCCATGCCTGGTTTGCGTCCAGCCCCACCGCTGCCGCATCGCTGTTTCTGCCAGGAGATTCCGTGTGAATAAGCCTCTGGGTCCACAACGCATCGTCTGCCTCACCGAGGAGACCACCGAATGGCTCTACCTGCTCGGGCAGGAGCACCGCATCGTCGGCATCTCGGGCTACACCGTGCGCCCGCGCCGGGCGCGCGAGGAGAAGCCCAAGGTCAGCGCGTTCCTCAGCGCCAAGATCGACAAGATCCTGGCCTTGAAGCCCGACTGTGTGTTCGGCTTCTCCGATCTGCAGGCCGACATTGCGGCCTCGCTCATCCGTGCCGGCGTGCAGGTGACGGTGTTCAACCAGCGCAGCGTGGACGAGATTTTTTCCATGCTGTTCCAGGTCGCGGCCATTGTGGGCTGCGCGCAAGAAGGGCAGGCCTGGATCGACACCACGCGCGAGCGGCTCGACGGCATCCGTGCCTCCGTGGCCGCGTTGCAGGCCGCTGGCCGGCGCCGCCCGCGCGTGTTCTTCGAAGAATGGGACGAGCCGCACATCTCGGGCATCCGCTGGGTGTCCGAACTGCTGGGCATCGCCGGGGGCGACGACGTGTTTCCCGAACTCGCGGCCATGCCCATGGGCAAGGACCGCATCATCGCCGACGGCGCCGAGATCGTGCGGCGCAATCCCGACATCGTCATCGGCTCCTGGTGCGGCAAGCATTTCCGTGCCGAGAAGGTGGCGGCGCGCGAAGGCTGGCAAGCCGTGAATGCGGTGAAGACCGGCCAGTTGTTCGAGATCAAGTCGGCCGACATCCTGCAGCCCGGGCCGGCGTCGCTCACCGATGGTGTGGGCCAGATGCACCGCATCGTCACAAGCTGGATGAACGCGCATGGTTGACACGATCGCGCGCAGCGAATTCATTCTCGGCGGCCAGCGCAGCGGCAAGTCGCGCCGCGCGGAGCTGCTGGCGCGGCAATGGCTGGACGCCGCACCCCACCACCGCGCCGTGATGGTCGCCACCGGCCAGGCCTGGGACGAGGAAATGCGCGAGCGCATCGCGCGCCACCAGCGCGACCGCGCCGAGCGCGTGCCGGGCGTGGCCACGGTGGAAGAACCCTTGGCCCTGCCCGAGGCCCTGCGCGCGCACAGCGCGCCCGGCACGCTGGTGGTGGTGGACTGCCTCACGCTGTGGCTGACCAACCTGACCATGCCCGCCGAGGGCGTGGCCACGCTCGATGCGGCCGGGCCGACGCGCGCCTTGTGCGAGGCGATCGCCGCCGCGCCAGGGCCGGTGGTGCTGGTGGGCAACGAGATCGGCCTGGGCGTGATCCCCCTGGGGCGCGAGACGCGTGCCTTCGTCGATGCGCTCGGCGGTCTGAACCAGGCCGTGGCGGCCGCGTGCGAACGTGTGACCTTGATGGCCGCGGGTTTGGCTTTGACGTTGAAAGATGCGCATGCGTAACGCCTTCGCTCGCCGGCTGCGCCTTCTCCTTATCCTGCATGCGGGAACGGGGGCACCCTCACCCCAACCCTCTCCCGCAAAGCGGGAGAGGGAGCGGGCTTCCTCTCTGGCGGGGGTGTTTGGTGGCCTTGCCGGCGTGCGTGCATGGCTCCCTCTCCCGCTGGCGGGAGAGGGTGGGGGTGAGGGTTGTTGGCAAGAAGCCGCAGCACTTCTCGCGTGCCCCTCACCCCCACCCTCTCCCCAGAGGGGCGAGGGAGCAAGGCACCGCTCTCGCGGCAGGACAGCTTGGCGGTGGGGCGTCGTCGTGTCGCTGTTGACGTTCATGGGCACGCTGCAAGCTGCACCCCTCACCGTCACCGACGACCGAGGCATGGCAGTAACCCTGCCGGCATCGCCGCAACGCATCGTCTCGGTCTTGCCCTCGCTCACCGAAACCGTGTGCGAACTCGGCCAATGCCACCGCCTGGTGGGCGTGGACCGGTACTCCAACTACCCCGCCTCGGTGCGCCAACTGCCGCAGGTCGGTGGTGGCATCGACCCCAACATCGAAGCCATCGTCGCCTTGAAGCCCGACGTGGTGCTCATGGCCACCTCGTCGCGCGGCGTGCAGCGGCTCGAATCGCTGGGTGTGAAGGTGCTGGCCATGGAGCCCAAGGATTCGGCGGGTGCGCAGCGCGTCATGGGCAAGCTCGGCGAGCTGCTGGAGGTGCCCGACGCGCAGCGCATCTGGCGCGCCATCGACGCGGGCGTGTCGGCGGCGGCGCAGTCCCTGCCACCGGCAGCGCGCTCCCTGCGCGTGTATTACGAAGTGAGCGCCGGGGGCTACGCCGCCGGCACGGGTTCTTTCATCGGCGAGATGATGGCGCGCCTGGGTGTGCAGAACATCGTCGCGCCCTCACTCGGCCCGTTCCCGCGCGTCAACCCGGAGTACGTGGTGCGCGCCAACCCGGACCTGATCATGATCGGCTCGCGCAACGTGCAAGGGCTGGAGTTGCGACCCGGCTGGCGCGGCATGCGTGCCTTGCGCGAGCAGCGCGTGTGCGTGTTCACGGCGGATGAGTCCGACGTGTTGGTGCGCCCCGGGCCGCGCATGGCCGAGGCCGCGCGGTTGATGGCGCGCTGCATCACCGAGAAAGGCAAGAAATGAAACACCCCCTGCGCGCCTTCGGCGCTCCCCCCTGGAAGGGGGGCGGCACCTGGGGCCGGCGAAGCCGGACCCTCGGTGCCCCTGGGCTGGACTGTTTCATGCGTTGCGGGTTGTGCTTCGGCGCAGAGGAGCAACAGAGATGAGTGGCGCGCGCCACAGCCTCTGGCTAGGCACCGCCTTGCTGGTCGTGGCGGCTGCCGTGCTGCTGCTCGGCGTGGGCGTGGGCAGCACCGGCTTTGACAGCGTGCTGCACGCGCGCCACGACCCCGTGGCCTGGCAGATCCTCTGGGACATCCGCCTGCCGCGCACCCTCGGTGCCTGGGTGGCCGGTGCGCTGCTGGGGCTGGCCGGCGCGGTGGCGCAAGGCCTGTTCCGCAATCCGCTGGCCGATCCGTATCTGCTGGGCAGCGCTTCGGGTGCCGCGCTGGGCGTGGCAATCGCCCTGGCCTTGTTCGGCACCACGCCCTTCGCCACGCAATGGCTGGTGCGCCTGGGCCTGACCGGCGCCGCCTTCGCGGGCGCGGTGATCGGCGTGGTGCTCACGCTGGCGCTGGCCAAGGGCGTGCAGCACACGCTGCGCCTGCTGCTGGCCGGCGTCATCGTGGGCGTTGTACTGGGCGCGGGACGCGACCTGGTCACCATCGCCTCGCCCGACACCTTGCAGGCCATGCAGGGCTTCATGCTCGGCAGCACCGGCTTTGTCGGCTGGACCGCGTGCGGCGTGATGGCCGCCATGCTGTTGGCGGCCGTGTTGGTGGCGGCATCGTTGGGCCGCGTGCTCGACGGCCTGGCGCTGGGCGAGGCCACGGCCATCAGCCTGGGCCTGCCGCTGGGTGCGGTGCGCGCGGTGCTGGTGGCGGTGCTCGCGCTGGCCACCGGCGCGGCCGTGGCGCAGACCGGCCTGATCGCCTTCGTGGGCCTGGCCTCGCCGCACCTGGTGCGCTCGATCGTGAAGACCACGCACGGCCGCCTGATCGTGCTCAGTGCCTTCATGGGCGGCCTGTTGCTGATGGCGGCCGATGTGCTGGCGCGCTGGATCATCGCGCCGCAGGAACTGCCGGTGGGGGTGCTCACGGCCGTGCTCGGTGGCACCTATCTGTTGTGGTTGATGCACCGGCGCCGCCGGCCGGGAGGTGGTCTGTGAGCGCCGCGCTGCTCGCCGAAGGCATCGGCGTGGCGCTGGGTGGCGCGCCCGTGCTGCACGGCATCGACGTGGCGCTGCCCGCCGCGCGCTGGACCAGCATCGTCGGCCCCAACGGCGCGGGCAAGTCGACCTTGCTGAAAACCTTGGCCGGCCTGCTGCCCCACAGCGGCGGGGTGCAACTGTTTGAGCGGCCCCTGGCGCAATGGCGTGGCCGCGAACGCGCGCGCTGCCTGGCCTGGCTGGGGCAGGGCGAGCCGGGCGCGGACGACCTCAGCGTGTGGGACGTGGCCATGCTCGGCCGCCTGCCGCACCAGGCCTGGCTCGCGCCGCCTTCGGAAGTGGATCGCGCGGCGGTCGAACAGGCGCTGCGCGCCACCCAGGCCTGGGACTGGCGCGAACGGCCGCTGGGCGCGCTCTCGGGCGGTGAGCGCCAGCGCGTGTTGCTGGCCCGCCTGCTCGCGGTGCAGGCCGAGGTGATGTTGATGGACGAACCCCTGGCCAACCTGGACCCGCCGCACCAGGCCGACTGGCTGCTGCTGGTGCGCGAACTCGTGGCCCAGGGCAAGACCGTGGTGAGCGTGCTGCACGAAATCGGCATGGCACTGCACGCCGACCAGATGGTGGTGATGGCCCAGGGCCGCGTGTGCCACCAGGGCGGCTGCAACGACTCGGCCACGCACCAAGCCCTTGAACAGGTCTTTGACCACCGCATCGCGATCCATCCGCTGGGCGACCAGTGGGTCGCGCTGCCCCGTTGATTTTTGGAGTACGAAGATGGAAATCGAACAACCTCCCGTGCTGCGCGACACCCCCAAACCCCAGGGTGAACGGCGCGGCCTGGTGATCGTGCACACCGGCACCGGCAAGGGCAAGAGCACGGCTGCGTTCGGCCTGGCCTTGCGCGCGCATGGTCGCGGCAAGTCGGTGAAGGTGTACCAGTTCATGAAGGTGCCATCGGCGCGTTTCGGCGAGCACCGGCTGTTCGAGCAGTTGGGCATTCCGATCGAAGGTTTGGGCGATGGCTTCAGCTGGAAGAGCCGCGACCTGGACCACTCCGCCGAGCTCGCGCGCGAAGGCTGGGCCAAGGCCGAGGCCACCATCCGCTCGGGCGAACACTTCATGGTGGTGCTCGACGAAATCATGTACCCGCTGCGTTATGGCTGGGTGCCGCTGGACGCGGTGCTGGCGTGCCTGCGCGAGCGGCCGAGCCAGGTGCACGTGGTGCTCACCGGGCGCGGTGCGCCGGCCGAATTGATCGAACTGGCCGACACGGTGACCGAGATGGCGCTGGTGAAGCACCATTTCAAAGCAGGCGTTCCCGCTCAGCGAGGTATCGAGGACTGATGGGCTCGATGCTGCCCGTGCCCGCGTTGGCGATGCTGGGTCTGCTCGGCGGCATGGCGGCGCCCGCGCTCGCCCAGCACCGCATCGTCACCATGTCGCCCTCGCTCACCGAAGCCGTCTGCGCACTCGGCCACTGCGCCGAGCTGGTCGGCACCGACCGCTATTCGAGCGGGCCTGGCCACGTGGCCAGGCTACCCAAGCTCGGCGGCCTGCAGGACGCGCAGATCGAAGGCATCGTCGCGCTCAAGCCCGACATGGTCTTGCTCGGGCCGCGCAGCCGCGCGGGCGAGCGCCTGGCGCAACTCGGTGTGCCGGTGCAGGTGTTCGACGCGCGCACCCACGCCGATCTCCGGCGCATGCTGCTCGCGCTCGGCCACTCGCTCGGCGAACCGCTGCGCGCCCAGGAACTGGTGCAGCGCATCGAACGCGAGCTCGACGCCGCGGCGCGCCGCGTGCCGGCCGCGTTGCGCGGTCGCACCGTGTACATCGAGGTCGGCATCGGCCCCACCGCCGCGAGCGACCGCAGCTTCATCGGCGAAACCGTGGCCCGGCTGGGGCTGCAGAACATCGTGCTGAGCGGCGGCGAGGGCGCGCTATTCCCGCGCGTGAACCCCGAGATGGTGGTGCGCCGCGCGCCCGATCTGATCATCGGCCCGCAAACCACGCTCTCGACCGTGGCCGACCGCCCGGGTTGGGCCGGCATGCGCGCGCTGCGCCAACAGCAGGTCTGCCAGCTCGACGCCGAGCGCATGGACCTGCTCTCGCGCCCCGGCCCGCGCCTGGGAGAAGCTGCGCACATGCTGGTCGATTGCCTGCTCGCCCTGCCCACGAAACATTGACTTGGAGAACACCCCCATGCAAACCCGCAAGATCCCCGCCACCATCGTCACCGGCTTCCTCGGCGCTGGCAAGACCACGCTGCTGCGCCACCTGCTCACGAACGCGCAGGGCAAGCGCATCGCCGTCATCGTCAACGAGTTCGGCGAACTCGGCATCGACGGCGAACTGCTGCGCGGCTGTGGCATTGGCTGCGACGAGAACGGCGAAGAAAACGGCCAGCTCTACGAACTGGCCAACGGCTGCCTGTGCTGCACGGTGCAGGAAGAGTTCGCGCCGGTGATGGAGCAATTGGCCGCGCGGCGCGACCAGATCGACCACCTGGTCATCGAAACCTCGGGCCTCGCGCTGCCCAAGCCGCTGGTGCAAGCCTTCCAATGGCCCGCGCTGCGCAACGCCTTCACGGTGGACGCGGTCATCACCGTGGTGGACGCACCGGCCGTGGCCGCCGGCCGCTTCGCCGAAGACCCGGTGGCGGTGGACGCGCAACGCCGCGCCGACGAGAACCTGGACCACGAATCGCCGCTGGCCGAGTTGTTCGAAGACCAACTCGCCACCGCCGACCTGGTGATCGTGCACAAGACCGATGGCATGGAAGAAGCCGTGCTGGCCGAGGTGGAGAAAACCATCCGCGCCGAGACCCCCGCCGGTGTGAAGCTGGTGCGCGCGCAACACGGTCAGCTCGATCTGGGCGTGCTGCTTGGCATGGAGCGCGCGGTGGAAGACGCGATTCACCAGCGCAAGACCCACCACGACGAAGAAGAGGACCACGACCACGATGAGTTCGAATCGGTCTCGATCGCGCTTGACGTGGCCGACCGCCAGCGGCTGATCGACACGCTCGTGGCCTTGGTGCAGCGCCACGAGATCTACCGCGTTAAAGGCTTCGTCGCCTTGCCTGGCGCGGCCATGCGCCTGGTGGTGCAGGGCGTGGGCGCGCGCTTCGACAGCCACTTCGACCGGCCCTGGCGCGCCGACGAGGCGCGCGCCACGCGCCTGGTGTTGATCGGCGATCACCTCGATGCCGTGGCGTTGCAACAAGAAGTGCAGTCCGCGCTGCTCGCCGACACAGCGGCTGCCTGATGCACCTGCTCAACGCCCGCCCTGGAGGCCACGTCGAAGACGGCGGGCAGGGCATCGTGCGCGTCGAACAGACGCCGGGCGACATCGTGGTGCTGAGTGCGGCCGACACCACGCTCTCCTTGCTGGCCGCCGCCGCCGCCCACCTCGGCGAGGGCTTCCCCAGCGTGCGCCTGGCCAACCTGATGTGGTTGCGCCAGCCCGCGTCCACCGACATGTATGTGGACGACGTGCTGCGCCACGCGCGCGTGGTGGTCATCGACCACCTCGGCGCACCCAGCGACTGGGCCTACGTGGTGGAGCAGGTGGTCTCGCTCGCCGCCCGCAAAGGCCAATGGCTCGCGCTGTTCTCGGGCGACAACGTGCAGGACCCGCAGTTGATGCTTCGCAGCACGGCCGCGCCCGACGATTGCCACCGGCTCTGGCGCTGCCTGCGCGAAGGCGGGCGCGACAACGCCCGCTTGTTTTTCTCGCTCATCGGCCATGCGGCATTCGGCATCGGCGCGCGACCGCCGCCGCCCGCACCCCTGCCGCCGGTGTTGCCGTACGCACCCCAAGGCGCGGCCACGCCGTGGTCGCCCGAGGCGCCGGTGGCCTTGCTGGTGTTCTACCGTGCGCATCTGCAGTCGGGCAATACGGCCGTGTTCGATGCGGTGCTCGCCGCCCTGGCCGACGTCGGGCTCAACGCGTTCGCGGTGGCGATCGATTCCCTGAAAACACCGGCCAGCCTGACCGTGTTGCAGACCCTGGTGGCCGAGCACCGGGTAGGCGTGGTGCTCAATGCCACCAGCTTCGCCGTGGCGTCTATCGACGGCAGCGACGGTGCGGGCGAAGCGCTGCCCGAAGGCCTGTTCGGCGACGCACCCGTGCTGCAGCTCATCACCGCCGGTTGCGCGCGCGAGCAGTGGGACGCCGATCCGCACGGCCTGGCGCCGCGCGACCTCGCCATGCAAGTCGTGCTGCCCGAGGTGGACGGGCGCATCGGCACGCGCGCCATCAGCTTCAAGGGCCTGGCCTGGCGCTGCGAGCGCACCGAGGTCGACGTGGTGCGTTACCAACCCGAGCCAGAGCGCATCCGTTTCGTGGCCGAACTCGCGCGCCGCTGGTGCGCGCTGCGCGAGAAGCCCAATGCCAGCAAGCGCCTCGCGCTCATCCTCGCCAACTACCCGAACAACGATGCACGCCTGGCCAACGGCGTGGGGCTGGACACCCCGGCCTCCACCGTGCACATCCTGCAAGCCTTGTGCGAAGCCGGTTACGCCGTGGGCGACGTGCCCACCGACAGCGCCGATCTGATGGACGCGCTGGTGCAAGGCGTCACCAACGACCTCGATGCCAATCACCACCGGCCCGCGCACCAGAGCCTGTCCCTGGCCGACTACCTGGCCGATTTCGAAGCGCTCCCACTGGAGAGCCAGCAAGCGGTGAACGCGCTGTGGGGCGCGCCCGAACAAGACCCGATGCTGCGCAGTGGCCGCTTCATCGTGCCGGGCTTGCGCGTGGGCCAGGTCTTTGTCGGCGTCCAGCCCGCGCGCGGACGCGACCTGGACCTGGTGGCCACCTACCACGACGCCGACCTCGTGCCCACGCACGCCTACCTCGCCTTCTACTTCTGGCTGCGCCGCGTCCTCAAAGTGGACGCGGTGGTGCACGTGGGCAAACACGGCAACCTCGAATGGCTGCCCGGCAAAAGTGTGGCGCTGGGTGCGGCCTGCTGGCCCGACGCCATCCTGGGACCGCTGCCGCACCTCTATCCCTTCATCGTCAACGACCCCGGCGAGGGCAGCCAGGCCAAGCGCCGCACGCAGGCGGTGATCATCGACCACCTCATGCCCGCCATCACGCGCGCCGAAACCTACGGCCCGCTGCAGGAGCTCGAACGGCAGATGGACGAGTTCTACGAAGCACTCGCGCTCGACCCGCGCCGCGCCAAGCGGCTGCGCGAAGGCATCCTGGCGCAGGTGATCGAGCACCAGTTGCACCGCGAGCTCGGCTTCGAGCCGCCGGCCGACGACGCGCAGCGCGAACAACTGCTGAACAAACTGGACGCCTACCTGTGCGAGATCAAGGAGTCGCAGATCCGCGACGGCCTGCACATCTTCGGGCGCTCGCCGCAAGACCGACAACGCACCGACACGCTGGTGGCGCTGGCGCGCTTTCCCGGCGGCAGCGCAGTGGGGCAAGGCAGTCTGCTCACCGCGCTGGCGCACGATCTTGGGCTGGCGGGTTTCGATCCTTTGAACCCCACGTGGGCCGATGCCTGGAACGGTCCGCGCCCGGCCGCGCTGCAAGCGCAGAGCAGCGAGCCCTGGCGCCACGCCGGCCACACGCGCGAGCGGCTGGAGTTGCTGGCCATCGATACCGTGAAGAAATGTCTGGGCGAAGACGCTGCGCCGATCGACGCAAGCGCATGGCCGCAAACCGCGCAAGTGATGCAGCGCCTGCGCGGGGTGCTCGCGCCCCGGCTCGATGCCTGCGGCCCGAACGAAATCGCGCAACTGCTGCGCGGTCTTGCGGGCCGCTTCGTGCCCGCCGGTCCGAGCGGTGCGCCCTCGCGCGGCCGGCCCGACGTGCTGCCCACCGGGCGCAACTTCTATTCGGTGGACACGCGCGCCGTGCCCACGCCCACGGCCTATGCCATGGGTGCGCAGGCGGCCGAGCGCGTGGTCGAGCGCCATCTGCAGGACCACGGCAACTTCCCGCAGGCCGTGGGCCTGTCGGTGTGGGGCACCAGCACCATGCGCACCGGCGGTGAAGACATCGGCCAGGCTTTCGCGCTGCTCGGCGTGCGGCCCAAGTGGGCACCCGGCAGCCACCGCGTGGTGGACGTCGAGGTGCTGCCCATGGCGATCCGCCACCGCCCGCGCATCGACGTGACCCTGCGCGTCTCCGGCTTTTTCCGCGACGCCTTTCCCAACGTGATCGACCTGTTCGACACGGCGGTGCGCGCGGTCGCCGCGATCAGCGAAGACGACGAGCCCGACGAGGTGAACCCGATCCGAGTCCGCGTGCGGCGCGAGGCGGCCGAGGCGCTGGCGCGCGGGAGCACACCGGAAGAGGCGCAACGCCACGCCACCTGGCGTGTGTTCGGCCCGCGCCCGGGCGGCTACGGCGCTGGCTTGCAGGAACTGATCGACAGTGGCCGTTGGGCGCAGCAAGCCGACTTGGCGCAGGCCTATCTGCGCGCGGGCGCCTACGCCTACGGGCAGGACGGCCACGGCACGGCCGCGCGCGAAGCCTTCGAGCAGCGCCTGGCGCGCGTGGACGCGGTGCTGCACAACCAGGACAACCGCGAGCACGACATCCTCGACTCCGACGACTACTACCAGTTCCATGGCGGCATGGCCGCGGCCGTGCAGCAGCTCGCGGGCGCGCCCGCCGCGCTCTACCACGGCGACTTCAGCGTGCCCGGCGCGCCGCGCGTGCGCACCCTGGGCGAAGAAGTGGCGCGGGTGGTGCGTGCGCGCGCGGTCAACCCCAAATGGATCGAGGGCGTCAAATGCCATGGCTACAAGGGCGCGTTCGAGATCGCGGCCACGGTCGACTACCTGTTCGCCTTCGACGCCACCACCGGCGTGGTGGGCGACCACCAATACGCGCTGATGGCCGACGCCTACCTGCACGACGACGACACGCGCGGCTTCCTGCAACAGCACAACCCGCTGGCCATGCGCGGCATCGGTGAACGCCTGCTCGAAGCCATGCAGCGCGGGCTGTGGGCCGAGCCGGGCGAGCACCGCGAGCGCATCGAAGAACACCTGCTGACCCTGGAGCAGCACCTGGAGAACAGCCTGCCATGAACACCCCCATTCCCGAACTGCACGCCGTCTCGAACCCGGCGTTCCCCTTCACGGCCTTGGTAGGCCAAGCCCCGCTGCAACGCGCCTTGCTGCTGGCGGCCATCGACCCCGGCATGGGCGGCGTGCTCATCAGTGGCCCGCGCGGCACCGCCAAGTCGACCTCGGCGCGCGCACTGGCCGCGTTGTTGCCGCAAGCCCCTTTCGTCACGCTGCCGCTGGCCGCGAGCCTGGAGCAACTGGTGGGCACGCTGCACCTGGAAGACGTGCTGCGCGACGGCACGGTGCGCCTGGCCCCCGGCCTGGTGGCGCGCGCGCACGGCGGTGTGTTGTATGTCGACGAGGTCAACCTGCTGCCCGACGCGCTGGTGGATGCCTTGCTCGACGTGGCCGCCAGCGGCGTGAACACGGTGGAGCGCGACGGCCTCTCGCGCCAGCACGCCGCGCGCTTCGTGCTCGTGGGCACCATGAACCCGGAGGAGGGCGAACTGCGGCCCCAGTTGCTGGACCGCTTCGGCCTCTCGGTCGCGCTGGCCAACCCGCACGACACCGCGCAACGCCAGGCCATCGTGCGCGCACGGCTCGCGTTCGACGCCGACCCGCAAGCGCTCGCGGCGCAGCACGCTGTCGAACTGGCGGCGTTGGTGGCCCGCGTGGCCGCCGCGCGCACCGCACTCGCCCGCCTCGACTGGCCGGACGGCGTGGTGCAGCGCGCCGCGTCGCTCGCGCAGCAAGCCGGCGTCGATGGCGTGCGCGCCGATCTGGTGATGCTGCGCGCGGCGCGCGCGCTGGTGGCGCTGGAGCAGCGCGACACGGTGCGGGTGGACGACGTGGACGCGGTGGCCGAACTTGCGCTGGCGCACCGCCGTGCGCCCGAAATTGCGCCGCCTGCGGGCCGCGCCTCGCAGCCGCCACCGCGCTCCATGCCCCCTGCGGCAAGCGGGCAGGGCGGCGATGCGTCGAACGAAGCCACGCCCGAAGGCGACTGGGGCGCATTGCCACCGCTGCCGCAGGGCATGGTGCGCGTCAAGAACACGGGGGCATGGCCCCCAAAAAAAGCATGAGCCACCCCAGCCCGCGCGCGCCGGCCACGGCGAGCGGCCGCTGGCGGTGGCCATCCCCGAACCGTTCCCCCCGACCGGCCCTGGCCCGGCACGCAGCGCCTGCGGCGCGGGCCATGAGCGCCGGCATCGATTGGGTGCGCACCTTGATCGGCAAAGGCCCGCAACGCCTGGCCCCCGCGCACCTGCGCTACCAGCCACCGAACACGCGCGTGCCCCGCCTGCACCTGATCGCGCTCGACACCTCGGGCTCCATGCGCAGTGGCGCTCGCCTGGCGCATGCCAAGGGCTACGCGGCGCACCTGATCGAACAGGCCGCGCGCGCAGGCGACCACGTGGCGCTGCTGTGCTTCGGGGGCCGTGGGGTGGAGCTGTTGCTGCCGCCAGGACCGGCGCGCGCGGCGGGCACGGCGCGCGTGAAGCCGCTGGGTGGCGGCGGTGGCACGCCGTTGTCGGCGTGTCTCGCCGAAGCTGGTCGCTTGCTGCGCCAGGTCCAGCGCAAGAGCGGCACGGCGGGTGCGAACTGCCTGTGGCTGCTCACCGACGGCCGCACGCTCGAACAACCCGCCGCGCCCACGGCGGACCACACCGTGATCGTCGATTTCGACGACCCAATGAAACCCGTGGGCCGCTGCGCGGCCTGGGCCAAACGCTGGCATGCCGAGCACCGGCCGATCACTTGAATCCCATCTGCCGACCATGTCTTCATCTGCGTCCTCCTCACCGATCACCGAGATGATCGTTTGCACCACTTGCCGCCCACCGGGCGCGTCGCGCGGGTTGCCAGCGGCTGGCGCCTTGTTGTTCGACGCGGTGCAGGCGGCGCAACGCCAACATGGCGCTGCACCGTCGGTGCGCGTGCGCGGCATGGCCTGCCTGAGCAGTTGCGGGCGGGCCTGCTCGGTCGCCTTCCAGGCGCCCGGCAAACACACCTACCTCTTCGGCGATCTGGTGCCCGATGCCGAAACCGCCGAGCACCTGCTGGTTTGCGCCGGCCTGCATGCCGCCGCCAGCGACGGCAACCTGCCGCGCAACGAACGGCCGGCGCGCGTGCGCAGCGGCATCCTGGCGCGGCTGCCGCCGCCGGAGGTCGACCTTGCATGAGACGCCTTTTTGCGGTTGTCCTGCCATGGCATCAAAGGGCGTGACGCCATGGCTTCTTCTCTTCTTTCCACCTGCCTCAACTTCTTTTTTTGAATGGAGCAACACATGAACGGAACCACCACCTCGGCGTCCTCGAGCGCCTCGTCCGCCGCGCGCAGTCTGCTGCTGCAACTGGGCGCTGCCGCCGCACTCGCCTTCGTCGTGTTGTACGGCGTGGCCTTCGCGGAAAGCCCGGTGGTGCACAACGCGGCGCACGACGTGCGGCACGTCACTGTGAAGCCCTGTCATTGAGAGAACACCCCCCGCCGCGCTTCGCGCGACCCCCCTCAAGGGGGGCGGCGCCTACGGCTTGGCAAAGCCAGTTCCGTGGCACCTCTGGATGGGGCATTTCGCTCCGGCAAGTTTTTTTGGAGTTTGACCATGATTTTTCAACGACTGATCTGGGCCAGCCTCGTGGTGGCCCTGGCCGTGGGCATCGTGCAGACCGGCGTGCAGCGGCTGCAGGCCGTGCCCATCATCCTGGCCGCGGAGGTCTTCGAGGACCAGAAGATCGAAGCGCCTGCCGCTGAAGCCGCCGAACCCAAGGCGCACGCCGGGCACGACGGCCACGCGATGGCCGAGGAAGCCGAAGAATGGGCGCCAGCCGAGGGCTTCGATCGCACGGCCTGGACCTTCGTGGCCAATGTGCTGCACGCCTTCAGCATGGCGCTGCTGGTGTTCGCGGTGATGGGCGTGACCGTCTGGCGTGGCACCCGACTGCGCGCGTTGCCGCTCGCCCTTGTGACGGCCGCTGCCGGCTGGCTGGTGTTCTACCTGTGGCCCTCGATCGGCCTGCACGCCGAGATCCCCGGCATGGACGCCGCCCGCCTGGGCTCGCGCCAAGGCTGGTGGACGCTGGCGGCCGTGAGCGCGGCCGCAGCCTGCGCCATCGCGGCCGGCATGCGCAGCCACTTGCGCTGGATCATCGCCGCGGCACTGCTGGCGCTGCCTTTCGTGGTCGGCGCGCCGCATATCACGGCCGATCCGCTCGCCGGCTTCCAGGGCGAAGCGCAAGTGGTGCTGCGCGACCTGGGCACGCAGTTCGTCTGGGCCACCCGCTGGGTCTCGATCTCGTTCTGGGTGCTCATGGGCCTGGCCTGCGGCTGGGCGTTCCAGCGTTGGGTGCAACCCGCGCTGCAGGACACATTGGGATCGGTCGGCAAACTGCCAAAGACCGCCTGATGGAAGGCCGTCTGCCTGCCCGATCGGGGCAGGCAGAATGCGGCCTCCCAACGGAATCCAGGAGAGAAAACAATGACGACCACGATCGATACCCCGCCCTCCATCGGCACGGCACAACCCCTGAAGTTTGTCGCGCCGGCCAAGCCGGTGTCTGACGTGGGCACGAGCGCCTGGCGTGTGGAAGAGGTGCAGGCCCTGTTCGACCTGCCGTTCTCCGAGCTGCTGCACCGCGCGCAGACCGTGCACCGCGAGCAGTTCGACCCGGGCGAGGTGGAACTCGCCACGCTGCTGTCGGTGAAGACCGGCGGTTGCCCGGAGGACTGCGGCTATTGCCCGCAGTCGGTGCATTTCGACACCGGCCTGACCGCCGGCAAGCTCATGGGCGTGGACGCGGTGCGCGAAGCCGCGCAGCGCGCCAGGCAGGCAGGGGCCACGCGCTTCTGCATGGGCGCTGCCTGGCGCGCACCGAAGGACCGCGACGTGGACGCCGTGGCCGAACTGGTGCGTATCGTGAAGGCCGAAGGCCTGGAGGCTTGCGCCACGCTGGGCATGCTGGGCGAAGGCCATGCCGAAATCCTGCGCGACGCCGGGCTGGACTACTACAACCACAACCTGGACAGCGCGCCCGATTTCTACTGCGAGATCATCACCACGCGCGACTACCAGGACCGCCTGGACACCCTGGCGCGCGTGCGCGGCGCGGGTGTGAAGGTGTGCTGCGGCGGCATCGTGGGCATGGGCGAATCGCGCCTGCAGCGCGCCGCGCTCGTGGCCCAGCTGGCCAACCTCGCGCCCGACTACCCCGAGTCGGTGCCGATCAACCACCTGGTGAAAGTGCAGGGCCCGCCGCTGGCCGACCAGCCCGACCTGGACCCGCTGGAATTCGTGCGCACCATTGCCGTGGCGCGCATCACCATGCCCCGCGCGCGGGTGCGCCTGTCGGCCGGGCGCCAGCAGATGAGCGAAGCCGTGCAGGCGCTGTGCTTCCTGGCCGGCGCGAACTCCATCTTCTACGGCGAGAAGCTGCTGACCACCGGCAACCCCGATGTGGCGGCCGACATGGGCTTGCTGAACAAACTCGGCTTGCGGCCCCGGCACGTCTCGGCGGACTGAATGTCGCTCAACGACACCTGGCGCCAGCGCAGCCTAGCTGCCGTGTGGCACCCCTGCACGCAGATGAAACTGCACGCGCCCGAAGGAGCCCGTGTGCCGCTGGTGCCGATCGCGCGCGCCGAAGGTGTCTGGCTGCACGACCACGAGGGCCGGCGCTACCTCGACGCGATCAGTTCCTGGTGGGTCAACCTGTTCGGCCACAACCATCCGGCCATTCGCGATGCGCTGAAAGACCAGCTCGACCAGTTGGACCACGTCATGCTTGCCGGCTTCACCCACGCGCCGGTGGTCGAGCTGTCCGAACGCCTGCACGCGCTCACCGGCCTGGGCCACGCGTTCTACGGCAGCGATGGCGCGAGCGCCACCGAGATCGCGCTCAAGATGAGCGCGCACCACTGGCGCAACGCGGGGCGCGCGCGCAAGCACCGCTTCGTCGGCGTGGCCGGTGGTTACCATGGTGAGACCGTGGGCGCGCTGGCCGTGACCGACATCGCGCTGTTCCGCGAAGCCTATGCGCCGTTGGTGCGCCTGGCCGATACCGCGCCCAGCCCCGATGCGCGCACCGCCGCGCCCGGCGAATCCGCCGCCGGCGTGGCCGAGCGAGCCGCCCAGGCCCTGGCCGCGTGGCTGGAAGCACACCACGAAGACACGGCGGCGCTGATCGTCGAACCCCTGATCCAATGCGCGGCCGGCATGGCGATGCACGACCCGCACTACCTGCGGCGCGCACGCGAGCTGTGCGACCAATACGAAGTGCACCTGGTGCTGGACGAAATCGCGGTCGGCTTCGGTCGCACCGGCACGCTGTTCGCGCACGAGCAGGCCGGCATCCGGCCCGACTTTCTCTGCCTATCCAAAGGCCTGACCGGTGGCACGCTGCCCTTGTCGGTGGTGCTCACCACCGACGCGGTCTACGCCGCGTTCTACGACGATCAGGTCGCGCGCGCTTTCCTGCATTCGCACAGCTACACCGGCAACCCGCTGGCCTGCCGCGCGGCGCTGGCCACGCTCGACCTGTTCGAGCAGACCGATGCGCTGCGGCGCAACGTGGCCACCGCCCACACCTTGGCCGCGTGCTTCGAACCGCTGTCGCAACACCCGCGCGTGCGGCACCCGCGCCGCCAGGGCATGGTGTTCGCGTGGGACATCGCTTGCAGCCTGCCGGACTTCGCGCGCCGCTACGCGCGCCATGCCCTGGACCAGGGCCTGGTGCTGCGGCCCATCGGCCACACGCTCTATGCCATGCCGCCGTACGTGATCGACGAGGAGGCGTGTGCCTTTCTTGCACGTGGCGCGCAGGCCGCCTTGCAGGCCACGCTGGCGCAAGAGGAACCGGGCCAGGCCACGGTGGAGGCGCTGCGCGATGGCGTTTGACGGCTGCTTCGTCACTGGCACCGACACCGGCGTGGGCAAGACGCTGATCAGCACGGCCTTGTTGCAAGCGCTGGCGCGGCGGCACCGCCGCGTGGTCGGCATGAAGCCCGTGGCGGCCGGTTTGATCGAGCATCAGGGCGCCTGGGTCAGCGAAGACGTGCTGGCCCTGCGCGCCGCGTCCACGGTGGCGGTGCCGCCGGAACTCGACAACCCGGTGGCCCTGGCCGAACCCATCGCGCCGCACCTCGCGGCCGCGCATGCGGGCCGCCACGTGGGCGTGACCGAACTGCTGGCCGCGCATCGCGCGCTGAAGGCGCAGGCCGACGTGGTGCTGGTCGAAGGCGCGGGTGGTTGGCGTGTGCCTTTGAACGGCACCGAGACGCTGGCCGATCTGGCGCGCGCTATCGGTGCGCCCGTGGTGCTGGTGGTCGGCTTGCGGCTGGGCTGCCTCAACCACGCGCTGCTCACGGCCGAAGCGATCCGCGCCGATGGGCTGGAACTCGCGGGCTGGGTGGCCAATGCCATTGATCCCGACATGCCCTGCCGCGAAGAGAACATTCACACGCTGCGCCGCTGGCTGCCCGCGCCCCTGCTGGGCCGCGTGCCGTACCAAACCCCCGCACCCGCTGCGGGCGAGATCGTGCTGGACCTGCCCGAGTCCTGGCAATAGAAAGAACATCACACGATGACCTGGTTGAACGAATTCGACGACCGCCTGGCCGCGCTGGACGCGCAGACCCTGCGCCGCCGCCGCCGCGAGGTGGTGCCCGAGCAAGGCGCGCGCCTGAACGTGGAGGGCGTTTCCCTGCTGGCTTTCTGCAGCAACGACTACCTGGGCCTGGCGCAGTCGCCGGCCTTGCGCGAAGCGGTGCACGCCGCGGTGGAGCGCTACGGCGTGGGCTCGGGCGCATCGCCCATGGTGAGCGGGCACAGCGTGGCCAACGGCGCGCTGGAACGCGAACTGGCCGAGGCCGTGGGCCTGCCGCGCGCGCTCTACTTCTACGCCGGCTATGCGACCAACGCGAGCATCGTGCCCGCACTGGTGGGCGAGGGCGATGCGCTGTTCTCCGACGCGTTGAACCATGCCTGCCTGATCGATGGCGCGCGCCTGTCCAAGGCCACGGTGCACCGCTTTCGCCACGCCGATCTGGCGCAACTCGACGCGCAACTGGCGGCCAGCGCCGCGCGGCGCAAACTCGTCATCAGCGACGCGGTGTTCAGCATGGACGGCGACGTCGCCGAGCTCGCGGCGCTGCACGCGCTGTGCGAGCGGCACGACGCCTTGCTGCTGATCGACGACGCACACGGCTTCGGCGTGCTCGGCCCGCAAGGACGTGGCGCGCTCGCGGCCGTGGGCCTGACCGGCGCGAACCTCTCGCCGCGCATCCTCTACATGGCCACGCTGGGCAAGGCCCTGGGCGTGGCCGGCGCGTTCGTGGCCGGGCCCGAGCGGCTGGTGGAATGGCTGCTGCAGAAAACCCGCAGCTACACCTACGCCACGGCCGCGCCCGCCTTGCTGGCCGAGGCCGTGCGTGCCGGCTTGCGCTGCGTGCTCGGTGAAGACGGCGAGCGCCGCCGCCACCAGTTGCACGCGCGCATCGCGCAACTGCGCGAAGGCCTGGCCCGCGGCGTCGACCCCGCACTGGATGCGGCCGGCTGGTCGCTCATGCCCTCGGACACGGCGATCCAGCCCCTGGTGATCGGCGACAACGAAGACGCGTTGACCGTGATGGCCTCGCTGCGCGAGCAAGGCCTGTGGGTGCCGGCGATCCGCCCGCCCACCGTGCCCGCGGGCACGGCGCGCCTGCGCATCGCGCTGTCGGCCGCGCACGAAGCTGCCGATGTGGACGCGCTGCTGCGCGCGCTGCGCACCGCCGCGCGCACCTGCGCGGGTGCTTCGCGCGAGCTTGAAGAGGCCTGAGCGCATGGTGAGCGCCATGTTCGAGCTCATCACGCCTTCCATCGTGGCGCCGCTCGCGCTGTTGGTGGCGCTCGCGCTGGACGGTGCGTGGGGCGAACCACCCGCGCGCTGGCACCCGGTCGTGGGCATCGGGCGCTACCTGTCGTTCATGGGCCAGCGCATCGCGCCGCCCGCCACCCCGACTGTGGCTGCGGCTGCGGCGGCCTTCGCCCTGCGGGCCTTCCTGCTCGGCGCGCTGGCCTGGTGCCTGGGCGCGTCCGCCATGGTGGCGCTGGCATTCGCTCTGGTGAGCGCCATGGCCGCTTGGCCCTGGTGGCTGCAAGCTGTGGTGCTGGGCGTGTTGCTCAAGCCGCTGCTGGCCTGGCGCATGTTGCGCGACGAAGTGCGCGCGGTCGAAGCGGCCCTGGGCACCTCGCTGCAAGCCGGGCGCGAACGCCTGTCGTGGCTGGTGAGCCGCGACACCAGCGCGCTGAGCGCGCAGCAGGTGCGCGAGAGCGCCATCGAATCGCTCGCGGAAAACCTCAACGATTCGGTGGTTGCGCCCCTGTTCTGGTTTGCCATCGCCGGCCTGCCCGGCGCGGCCCTCTACCGTTTTGCCAATACCGCCGACGCCATGTGGGGTTACCGGGGCGAACGCCACGGACGCGACTGGACCTGGGCCGGCAAGTGGGCCGCGCGCGCGGACGACGTGCTGTCCTGGCTGCCCGCCCGCCTCACCGGCGTGCTGCTTGGCCTGCTCGGCGCGGCGCCGCGCCTGCGCGCCTTGCCCGCGCAGGCGCGGCGCACGCCTTCGCCCAACAGCGGCTGGCCCATGGCCGCGATGGCGCTGGCGCTGGACGTGCGCCTGTCCAAGCCGGGCGTGTACGAGCTGCACGGCGACGGCCATCTCGCACAATCGGGCGATACGGCGCAAGCCTTGCAACTGGCCGGCCGCGTGGTGCGCGTGCTGGCGCTGGCCGCGCTCGTTTGGGCGGCATTTTTCTGGAAAGCATTCGTATGAACCGCACACACGGCGGCCCCGACGCACTCGGCGTGGCGGCCTGGGATTTCTCCACCAACGCCAACGCCTGCGGCCCATGCCCCACGGCGCGGGCGGCGGTACAAGGCGCCGATGCGCGCCACTACGCCGACCCGGCCTACACCAGCCTGCGCGAAGCCATCGCCGCCTTTCACGCAGTGGACGCCGGGCGCATCGTGCTCGCGGGCAGCGCCAGCGAGTTCATCGGCCGCATCACGGCCTGGGTGGCGCGCGAAGGCGGGCGTCGCGCGTGGTGGCCGGCGCTCGCCTATGGCGACTACGCGCAGGCCGCGCAGGCCTGGCGTTTCGAGCGCACGCGAGAGCCCGCGCAGGCCGATCTGGCGTGGCTGTGCGAGCCCGCCAGCCCTCTGGGTGCTGCCGATCCGCTGGCGCAGGCCGTGGCCGGCTCGGCGCTGCAGGTGGTGCTGGACCGCGCCTACGAGCCGCTGCGCCTGCGCGGCGTGTGCAGCCTCGATCCGGTGGCGCAGAACCGCGTGTGGCAACTCTGGACGCCCAACAAGGCCCTGGGCCTCACGGGCGTGCGCGGTGCCTACGCCATTGCCCCTGAACATGCGCTGGCCGAGGCGCGCGCGCTCGACCAGCTCGCGCCGTCCTGGCCGCTGGGCGCGCACGCCGTGGCGCTGCTCGACGCCTGGCTGTCCTGCGCGTCGCAGGACTGGTTGGCGCAGAGCCTGCCCACCCTGCGCCAATGGAAGCAGAACCTGACGGCCATGCTGAGCGATCTGGGCTGGACCGTGTTGCCGAGCGACGCCAACTTCTTCTGCGCCGCGCCGCCGCAAGCACTCCATCTGCCGGCCCTGCGCGCGCACGGCATCAAGCTGCGCGACACCACGTCCTTCGGCCTGCCGGGCCACTTCCGCCTGAGCGCCCAGCCGCCCGAAGCGCTGCACGCCTTGCACCATGCGCTGCTTGCGCAGCGGGAGCGGGTGGCATGACGGCGTGTTGCGTGATGGTGCTGGGCACCACCAGCGGCGCGGGCAAGAGCTGGCTCACCACCGCGCTGTGCCGCCACTACGCGCGCCAAGGTTTGAAAGTCGCGCCGTTCAAGGCGCAGAACATGAGCAACAACGCTCGGGTGGTGGATGCCGGCGAAATCGGCTCCGCGCAGTATTTCCAGTCGCTCGCCGCACGCGCCGAACCCGACGTGCGCATGAACCCGCTGCTGCTCAAGCCCGAGGCCGACACGCGCAGCCAGGTGGTGCTGATGGGGCAGGTAAGCGAAGCCCTCTCCAACATGCCCTGGCGTGGCCGCAGCCTGCACGTGTGGCCGCAGATCGCCGCCGCGCTGGATGCCCTGCGCGAAGAGAACGACGTGGTGGTGATCGAAGGCGCGGGCTCGCCGGCCGAGATCAACCTGCACGCCAGCGACATCGTGAACATGCGGGTGGCGCTGCACGCGCAGGCCCGCTGCCTGCTCGTGACCGACATCGACCGGGGCGGCGCCTTCGCCCACCTCTATGGCACCTGGGCCCTGCTGCCACCCGAGGAACGTGCGCTCATCCACGGCTTCGTGCTCAACAAGTTCCGCGGCGACGCCACGCTGCTCGCCCCCGCACCGCAGCAGCTGCAAGACCTCACCGGCGTGCCCACCGTGGCGACGCTGCCGATGTGGTGGCAGCACGGCCTGCCGGAAGAGGACGGTGTTTTCGATGACAAGACCCGCGCATCCGGCACGGTGCAAACAACCATCGCGGTCATTGCGTACCCGCGCCTCAGCAACCTCGACGAATTCCAGCCGCTCAAGAACGTGCCAGGCGTGCGCCTGGTCTGGGCGCGCACGCCGGCCGATTGCGCCGGTGCCGACTGGATCGTGCTGCCCGGCAGCAAGGCAACGGCCGCCGACCTCGCCTGGCTGCGCGCGCAAGGCCTGGACCGCGCGGTGGCCGCGCACGCCGAACAGGGCGGGGCGGTGCTGGGCGTGTGCGGCGGCCTGCAGATGCTGGGCGAGGCGCTCGTCGACACGCACGGCATCGATGGCAACGCACCCGGCCTCGGCCTGCTGCCGCTGGTGACCCAGTTCGACCCGCAGAAGACCGTGCGGCACACCCACACCACCTTCGGCGAACTGCAAGGGCCCTGGGCCGCGCTCTCGCGGGTGGAGGCGGCAGGTTATGAAATCCACCACGGCCAGACGCTGCCGCACGCCGCCATGGCCGCTGCCGGCGACGTGGCGCGCGAGGCCTTGCCCCACGGCCTGGGCTGGCAGAACGCGCGCGGCAACGTGCTCGGCGTGTACCTGCACGGCCTGTTCGAAGACCCGCGCGTGCTGCAGGCCCTGTTCGGCGCCACCGTGCCCACGCTGGACACCGTGTTCGACGGCCTGGCCGACTACATCCAGACCCATTTCGAGCCGGGCGTGCTCGATCAACTCATTGCGTCCCCTACACCATGAACACCACCATTCCCGACATCACCCAGGCCGAACTCGCGCAGACCCTGCAACACGCGCTGGACAACAAGACCAAACCCCTGGGCTCGCTCGGCCGCCTGGAAGCGCTGGCACAGCGCATCGGCCTGATCCTGGGCACGGCCACGCCCGAGTTGCACGCGCCGCAGATGCTGGTGTGCGCGGCCGACCACGGCCTGGCCGCGCGCGGTGTCTCGGCCTACCCGAGCGACGTGACCTGGCAGATGGTGGAGAACTTCCTTGCCGGTGGTGCGGCCGTGAGCGTGCTGGCGCGCCAGCACGGCATCGGCCTCACCGTGGTCGATTGCGGGGTGCGGCACGACTTCGCGCCAAGAGAAGGCCTGCTGATCCGCAAGATCGCTCCCGGCACCGCCGATGCGCTCGAAGGCCCGGCGATGACCGCCGAGCAATGCCAGCAAGCCATCGACAACGGCCGCGCGGTGGTGCGTGGTTTGCCGGGCAACGCCTTGCTGCTCGGCGAGATGGGCATCGGCAACACCTCGGCCGCGTCCCTGCTGCTGGCGCGCCTGGCGGGCCTGGGCATTGCCGACGTGACCGGCGCGGGCACCGGGCTGGACGCCGAAGCGGTGCAGCGCAAGATCGCCATCCTGCGTGACGTGCTCGCGCGCCACGCAGACGCGCGAGCACCGTTGGACGTGCTCGCCGCGTTCGGCGGCTTCGAAATCGCCACGCTCGTGGGCGCGGTGCTGCAGGCGGCCGAAGAGCGGCGCGTGATCGTGGTCGACGGCTTCATTGCCACCTCGGCCGTGCTCGTGGCATCGCACCTGCAGCCTCACGTATTGCAGCGCTGCGTGTTCGCGCACCGCTCGGGCGAGCGCGGCCATGCGCTCATGCTCGCGCACTTGCGTGCCGAACCCTTGCTCGACCTGGGCCTGCGGCTGGGCGAAGGGTCGGGCGCGGCGCTGGCCTGGCCTTTGTTGATGAGCGCGTGTGCCGTGCTGCGCGAGATGGCGAGCTTCGAATCGGCCGGTGTGTCGCGCAGCGGCGAAGCTACCCCGTCGACGCCGTGACATGAGCCGCTTCCTCAGGCATTTCCTGCTGGCGCTGCAGTTCTTCACGCGCATTCCGGTCACCGGCCGCGTGGCCGAATGGGTCGGTTTCAGCCCGGCCATGCTGCGCGCCAGCGCCGCGCATTTCCCGGGTGTGGGTTGGGTGGTGGGCCTGCTCTCGGCGGCCGTGTTCTATGGCGCGCTGTGGCTGCTGCCGCCGCTGCCCGCCGCGCCCTGGGTGGCGGCCCTGGTCTGCACCATCTTCAGCGTCCTGCTCACCGGCGCGTTCCACGAAGACGGCCTGGCCGACCTGGCCGATGGCCTGGGCGGCAGCGCCCAGCGCGAGCGCGCGCTGGACATCATGAAAGACTCGCGCATCGGCAGCTACGGCGCGATCGCGCTGGTGCTCGCGCTGCTCACCAAGACCGCGCTGCTGGCCCTGCTGGCGCAGATGGGTCCGTGGCTCGCGGTGGTGGCGCTGTTCGCCGCGCACGTCACCTCGCGCACCTTGCCGTTGTTCATCATTCGCACGCTGCCACACGTGGGTGACACCGCGCAATCCAAGAGCAAGCCCTTGGCGGAGAGTTTGTCCAACGCGGGCCTGTGGGCAGGCCTGTTGTGGTGGGCGCTGGCCATGGCCCTGGTGTGGTGGCAACGGCCGGGGGCCACCTGGGCGGTGGCGGTGCTGGCCTCGCTGCTCGGCCTGGCGTGGATGTGGCGGCTGCTGCAACGCCGCCTGCAAGGCTTCACCGGTGACGGCCTGGGCGCGACCCAGCAGGTGTGCGAAGTGCTGTTCTACCTGGGCGTGTGCGTCTCGTTCTCGCCCTTCCTGTCTTTCCTGCCTTTTTCGTCGCCATGAAACTCTGGATGTTGCGCCACGCGCCGGTGCTGCTGCCGCCTGGCCTGTGCTACGGCGCGAGCGATGTCGCGGCCGACACCGCGCTCACACGCGAAGCCGCCAAAGCCTTCGCGCCGTTGCCGCCGCAAGGCACGCCCGTGTGGGTCTCTGGTCTGCAGCGTGCGCAACAACTGGCTGGCGCACTGCAAACCGAGCGTCCCGATCTGGGTGCGGTGCGCGTCGACACGCGTTTGAACGAAATGGACTTCGGTACCTGGGAGTTGCAACGCTGGGACGCGGTGCCACGCAGCGCGTTCGACGAGTGGATGGCCGACTTCGCGCACCACCGTTTTGGTGGCATGGAGAGCACGCAGCAACTGCTCTACCGCGTGGCCGCCGCACTGGGCGATCTGCGTCCGGCGACCAGCACCGACGTGGTCTGGGTCACGCATGCTGGCGTGATCCGCGCGGTGCAACACATCGTGGGCAGCGGGGGGCCGCACATCCGGGAGGCGGGCGAATGGCCGAAGGACGCGCCCTTGCCTGGGGCGTGGATGTCGTTGGAGTTCTGAGGGCTCGCGTTGAAACCGTTCAGCTTGGGTCTGCTTCAGGATTGGCCTGGTATCTCAACCAGCCAGCGACCACCGAGCCACCTCCCGCACGGTCTTTGGGGTGCATGCGACCTTCGTTGACCGGGACTTCAGCGAAATCAAAAGGACTCATACCTTCTATGCACGCCACATTGACCCCGTACTGGTGGGGGGACGACCGGCGCTGGTGAAAGGTGTAGATGCCACATTGGGAGCAGAAATAGTGTTTCGCTTCGCCTGTATTGAACCGGTACAGGGTGAGCGCATCTTCACCTTGCGTGACTTTGATGTCGTCCAGGTTGGCAGAAACCGCTACGGCTCCACGCATACGGCAGTACGAGCAGTTGCATCTCCGGGCAGTGCGCAAGCCATCGGTCAAGCGCAAAGTAAAGCGCACGGTTCCGCAATGGCATCCAGCTTCGTAAACGGTGCGCTCGTCGAGGTTTTTATCGGTCATGACGACCATTCTCGTTGAGTTCCTGCTCGTCATCGCGGTGCCATGCGGTGGCCTGCGAGCTCCAACAACACGCCGGACTTCGCTGCTTCACGCTCTCATCGCAGCCCAGGTCGTCGTCTGCGCATGCTCCGCGAATTCTCGCTTGGTCGCCCCCACCTTTCCCTTGCGCTGCCAGCTCTCGCCCGTTGGCAGTCGATACGTCACGCCCACCTCGGGGGGGTTGCCCTCACTGTCCAGATCGGCGCGCTCCTTGTTCTTGCGGCCTTTCGTTGCAGAGGGCGTGCCGGCAGATAGCTCAGCCAGCGTTGCCTCGGCCTCGTGGGTGCGCATCATCTTGATCAGGTACAGCACGGCATCCTTCTTCGTCTTCCCCATGCGCTTGAGCTTGTCGGAAAGGAAGTTCATCGTGCTCTCAAACTCACGTGTGCTTTGCGCCTCGGCCTGCTTTATCAATGCAGCGGCCATTGCGCGCAATTCGTCCGAGGTCATCTTCGATGTGTCTTTGTTCATGGGAAGGGACTGGGGCGATCGGTGGGGTTCAAATCATGGATGTCGAACAACGGCGATAGGCCGCAAGCGATGGATGTAAATTTTTGGCCGAAGTCGCCATGCTAGCCGACCTCCATCGCGCCCACGCGGCAACGCCTTGCCCCCATCGGCTTCAGCTCCGTGGCTACGCTGCGTCGGTCGAGCAAAAACAGCTTGATCGGAATTGACCGCATCCAACGCACTGTCCACCCGCGTCACGCGTCCAACGCATGCCGATGCCGATGCCGATGCCGATGCCGCACAAGCAAGCGCTTGTTCCGCAGCCGCCACCCCATGCCTTTCGCTGATCGGCAGGGTCTGTGATCAGGTGAACGAGTGGTCGGACGCGTTCGAAGGGCACTACGCGTTGCAGCATTTCGTGTTGCCCGAATACGTCGACGAGGCGCGCGCCAGCGTGCCGCCTTCGCGCGCTCAGTTGGGCGCGATGCTGCGCGCCCTCAATGCCGACGTGCGACGGCACATCGACGCGCTCGCGCTTGCCACGTCGGTGCTGCAGGCGCAGATGCGCGATGGACAGGCGCAAACCCGGTAGTGGCGCTCCTGGTTCCCGACGGCGAGTGGGGCGCCGTGGTCCACGATTCGCATCTGAGGGGGATGAAAGCACCACGCCTTCGGCGCACGCAGCAGGCCAAGACGTCGCGATCCGGGTGTGAAGATAAGTCTTTGGTCTGTATCACTACTGTCCGGTTAAATGGTCCGCGCCGAGCCTGAGATCAAGCATTGGCGCGGGTTGCAGACCGATTTCGTTTGGTGCCGATTTGAACTTCGCTCTTCCAAAACCGCGTACTTTCCCGGGCTTGACTGTCTCTGGGGAAGCGCGTGCACATCGGCAAGACCTTGTTTTCTCAGATCATGGAGTTCGTCCCATGGACCAGCTTCGCGCGCATCGTGCAGCGCCATGGAGGCAACTCGGGTGTGCGAGCGCTGTCGTGCGCCGAGCAGTTCCGGGCGATGGCCTTCGCGCAGCTGACTTGGCGAGAGAGTCTGCGCGACATCGAGGCCAGCTTGTCGGCCAATGCCGGCAAGCTGTATGCGATGGGGTTTCGCTCGGCGGTCAAGCGCTCCACGCTGGCCGACGCCAACGAATCGCGCGACTGGCGCATCTGGTCGGACCTGGCTGCCTTGCTGATCCGGCGCGCACGCAAGCTGTACGCGAACGATGCGCTCGGCGTCGACTTGGACAACACGGTCTATGCGCTGGACTCCAGCACCATCGATCTGTGCTTGAGCCTGTTCGACTGGGCACCGTTTCGATCGACCAAGGCGGCCATCAAGCTGCACACGCTGCTGGATCTGCGCGGCGCTATCCCGGCCTTCATCCACATCAGCGATGGCAAGCTGCACGACGTGAACGTGCTGGACATGCTGAGTTTCGAGGCCGGTGCGTTCTACGTGATGGATCGCGGCTATGTGGACTTCGCACGGCTGTATGCGCTGCACCAGGCTGGCGCCTTCTTCGTTACGCGCGCGAAGTCGCCGATGGATGCCAGACGTGTCTACTCGGCACCCACCGACCGCAGCACTGGCGTCATCAGCGACCAGCAGGTCATGCTCAACGGTCACTACTCGGCCAAGAAGTATCCCGAGCATTTGCGGCGTGTGCGATTCAAGGATCCCGAGTCCGGCAAAACACTGATCTTCCTGACCAACAACACGGCGCTGCCGGCGCTGACGATCGCCGCGCTGTACAAGAGCCGCTGGCGAGTCGAGCTGTTCTTCAAATGGATCAAGCAGCATCTGCGCATCAAGAAGTTTCTCGGCAACAGCGAGAACGCCGTGAAGACGCAGGTGTGGTGTGCCGTGGCCACCTACGTGCTCATTGCCATCGTCAAGAAGGAGCTTCAACTCGATGTCTCGCTTTACACATGTCTACAGATCTTGTCGGTGTCGGTCTTCGAGAAAACCGAGATTTCATGCGCCTTGCAGGCCGACGCGTCCCAGACCGATATGCCCGACGCCGTTAACCAATTGAATTTGTTCGACTTTTAACCGGACAGTAGTGGGTCTGTATCTAAATCGGCCATGAGGCGGAGGTTCAAGAGGCTGTTGTGGGCGCAAGATTTTGCGCGTGAGGGGGTCTGACGGCTTGGCGCCTATGGAGCGTGGTCAGAAGCACATCGTCGGACCCCGCAGTGGTGCCCAGTCCACTGTCTGCCGGGTCCGGGTTCCCACAGTCGCCTACCTGGAGCTCCCCTCATGACCCGTTCCATCGTTTCCCCATCCACGGCGGTCCCCACCCAGCGCAACCGCCGTCTGTTGTTGACGTTGCCAGCGGCCGCTGCGCTGCCATCGTTGCTCAGTGCTTGCGGTGGTGGCGCCGATCTGAGTTACGACACGGAGCAGGCGCTGTACTTCGTGGGTGAAGCCATCACGCCCAACAAGCCGGAGCCGGCCCCTCCCAACCCACCCCCTCCGGGCCACACCGCGCCCAAGTTCACGGTCTTCCCGCCGCTACCTGCTGGCTTGACGCTGAATGCGCAAACCGGGGTGATCTCGGGCACGCCGACCAAGCTGAAGCGGCAAGGCACGCACCTCGTGGTGGCGACCAACAACAAGGGCTTTGCGGACACGCAGGTGCGCATCACCGTCACGGGGCGGGGCGCATGGGTTCCTGTTGCAACGGTGCCCGACGCCAGACAGGCGGCCTGTATCTCGCCGCTTCCGGGAGGTAAGTTTCTGGTCGCTGGCGGACTGGCTGGTGGAGGCTGGAACGGTGCGACCGATTCGGCCGAAATCTACGACGCGGCGTCGGCCACTTGGCGTTCGGCGGCGCCCATGTTGAACCGCCGCGATACCCCCGTGTCTGTGACACTGCGCAATGGCCGTGTCATGGTCATGGGCGGTTACGGCTACGACTTCCAGTCCCGCGCAACGGAGCTTTATGACCCTGTCGCCGATACCTGGGCCGCGACCGGCAGCATGAACGTGTCGCGCAATTTTTTCACGGCCCATCTGCTGCCCAGTGGCAAGGTGTTGGTTGTCGGTGGCCTCAATATGACCAGCGGCGCATACGATCCCCTCAGCACCGCCGAGGTGTATGACCCCATCACAGGAGTCTGGACGCTGTTGCCAACACCGTTGTCGGCGCCGCGCGTGGGGCACGCGGCTGCACTGCTGCCGGATGGCAAGACGCTGCTGGTGGCCGGCGGCGCAGACATCACTTCCGCCGAGCTCTACAAGGTGGATGGCAGCGCCACCAAAGTCATCCCCTATGGCGTGCAAGGCCAGGCACACCAGGCGGTGAAACTGGACGACGGCAGCGTGTTGGTCGTCTCCAGCGGCAGCGACCAGTCCAAGCGTTTCAACCCCGCCAATTCAAGTTGGACCACGAGCGCCTTGCTGGGCGGGGGGCGCAATTTTCCCACCGTGACGGTGCTGGCCGATGGCCGCGTGTTGATGGCGGGTGGTTCGGTTTCGAACACCGCCGAGGTCTACAACCCGGACGTCAATCGCTGGTCTGCCGCTGCGCCCATGGCCGCCGCGCGCCAATGGGCCGTCGCGACCTTGTTGGCCGACGGCAGCGTGCTGATGGTGAGCGGCGGTGGAGACGAAGGTCTCGTCGACGCGAGTGAGCGTTACATACCTTGAACGGTTTGAGGCCAATGTCCGCGTGCAGTCGTCTGAATGGAGCTTGCCATGACCCACTTGTTCGTTTCCCCTTTCACGGCATCGGAACCCCAACGCAATCGGCGGTTGTTGTTGACGTTGCCAGCGGCTTGCGCGTTGCCCACGTGGCTCACAGCGTGCGGCGGCGGTGCCGACCTGAGCTACGACACCGAGCAGGCGCTGTACTTCGTGGGTGAAGCCATCACGCCCAACAAGCCGCAGCCGGCCCCTCCCAACCCACCCCCTCCCGGCCACACCGCACCTAGGTTCACGGTCTTCCCGCCGCTACCGGCTGGGCTGACGTTGAATGCGCAGACCGGGGTGATCTCGGGCACGCCGACCAAGCTGAAGCGGCAAGGCACGCACCTCGTGGTGGCGACCAACAACAAAGGCTTTGCGGACACGCAGGTGCGCATCACCGTCACGGGGCGGGGCTCCTGGAGTCCGGTTGCACCCGTGCCGGGCGCCAGAGCCTTCGCGAGCATTTCGCCGCTTCCTGGTGGCAAGTTCCTGGTCGCCGGTGGACAGAGAAATGAAGGCGCGACCGCTTCGGCACAGATCTACGATCCCTCCACGGCCACGTGGAGCGCAGCGGCTTCCATGCTGGAGGCCCGGGCCTTCCACGTGGCCGTGACGCTGCGCGATGGGCGCGTGCTGGTCGTGGCCGGACGAAATGTCAATGCCGACGTCGGCGGGTCGGAGCTTTACGACCCGGTTGCCAATACCTGGACGGCGGCGGGCCAAACGAACGAAACGCGCGCTTTTTGTACGGCCCATCTGCTGGCCAGTGGCAAGGTGTTGGTCGTGGGGGGCATCACCCTCAGCAGCGGCAATGAAAACTTCCACGATACCGCCGAACTGTATGACCCCGCCGAAGGCGTCTGGACCCCGTTGCTCACGCGGCTGTCGACGCCGCGAGCGCGGCACGCGGCTGCACTGCTGCCCGATGGCAAGACGCTGCTGGTGGCGGGTGGCGACGGGGTTGGGACGGCCGAGCTCTACAAGGTGAATGGCAGTGCGACCAAGGTGATTCCCTACGGTGTGGAGGGCAACAGCTACAAGGCGGTGAAGCTGGACGATGGCAGCGTGCTGGTCACGACCGACGGCAGTGAGCAGTCCAGGCGCTACCACCCCACCACCTCGACCTGGACCACGAGCACAGCGGTGCACGGCCGACGCTCCTTCTACACGCTGACGCTGCTGGCCGACGGTCGCGTGCTGATGGACGGCGGGGGGCTGCCCTCCAGCGCGGCCGAGATCTACAACCCGGACGTGAATCAGTGGACCACCGCGACACCTATGGACGTCAGGCGTTTTGGGGCGGCGGCCGCCTTGCTGGGCGACGGCAGCGTGCTGCTGGTTGGCGGCAAGTCAGGCGACGCCTCCGTCGACGCGAGCGAACGCTACCTACCTTGATTCCACAAGAGGCCGTTGCTCTCGGGTGCGGGTGTCGGTCTCACTTGTCTTTGATTACCCACCAGGAGTTTCAAGCCATGACCCTTCCCATCCTTTCCCCTCTCGCGGCAGTACCCACTCAACGCAATCGCCGTCTGTTGTTGACCTTACCCGCAGCAGTCGCGTTGCCCACGTGGCTCACAGCGTGCGGCGGTGGTGCCGACCTGAGCTACGACCCCGAGCAGGCACTGTACTTCGTGGGTGAAGCCATCACGCCCAACAAGCCGCAGCCGGCCCCTCCCAACCCACCCCCTCCCGGCCACACCGCACCCAGGTTCACGGTCTTCCCGCCGCTACCGGCTGGGCTGACGCTGAATGCGCAAACCGGGGTGATCTCGGGCACGCCGACCAAGCTGAAGCGGCAAGGCACGCACCTCGTGGTGGCGACCAACAACAAGGGCTTTGCGGACACGCAGGTGCGCATCACCGTCACGGGGCGGGGTGCATGGTTCCCCGCGGCACGGATGGCCATTCCGAGACAGGGTGCCACTATCTCATCGCTGCGCAATGGTCGGTTCCTCGTCGCTGGGGGATCGGATGGTCCGAATGCCACTGCATCGGCGGAGATCTTTGACAGCACGACGGCGACCTGGCTTGCAGCCGCTTCCATGCAACTGGCGCGTGCATTGCCGTCGGCAGTGACCTTGTCCGGGGGGCGCGTGATGGTGTTTGGCGGAAATGCCAGCAACGATCAGGCAGAGATATACGATCCTGCCGCCAATGCCTGGACGCCAACCACCAGTCTGAACAAGCGGCGCGCCTTCTCGACCGTCCAACTGCTTCCCGGCGGCAAGGTGCTGGTCGCAGGTGGAAGCGGAAACACCGAGTCCTTGGATGAGGTCCACGATACGGTCGAACTGTACGACCCGGGCAAGGAGACCTGGACACTGTTGCCAACGCCTATGTCCACCCCGCGAATTGCAGCCGTGGGGGTGCTGTTGGCGGGTGGCACCACCTTGATGCTGGTGGGTGGATCCAATGCATCGGGCCCGGTGACCACGGCGGAGTTCTACGCGGTGGACGGTAGCGCCACCCGGGCGATTCCTTACGCCGGCAGCGAGTTCGGAGAGCAGGGTCTGCTGCTCGACGATGGAAGCGTGTTGATCGTTTCCAACAACAGCACCATGACGCGCCGCTTCTACCCCCGCACATCGACCTGGACCACGAGCCTGAGGACCAGCAGCAGCGCGGCGTATATGCTCACCATGCTGTCCGATGGACGCGTGCTGCTGGCCGGTGGATCGAGCCAGAACACCGCCGAGATCTACAACCCCGACGTCAATGTCTGGACCGCCGCTGCGCCAATGGAGGCGGGGCGCCACAGGGCCGCGGCAGCCTTGCTCGGGGACGGCAGCGTCTTGATGGCCAGCGGCGTTGCCGGTCGAATTGTCGTTGGCTCGTGCGAACGCTATGTACCTTGAAGGCACGAGCGCCAGATCGCAACGGTCGAGAGCCGCACCGTCTTGCCGCAGACGGCTATGCGCCCGGCATGAGTTCGATGGCAGCGCCCGTGTGGGGCAACGGGGAACCGGCCACCGGCGTGGTGGTAATCGCGGGACCGTCGGCGCGGCTGACGTCGAAGAACATGGCGCGCTTTGGTTGCGCACGGGTGGCTGCTGCGGACGAACTGGCCATGTCGGGCAACGCCTCACCGTTGCTCAAGGTTGCCAATGCGGGTACCTGGGGCAATTGCACCGACGATGGCGATGTCTGAGCGTGCCGGGTGTTTACAAGCCAAGCCAACCCAGCAATTCGCCCAGCTTCTTCTCGGCGGTGGTGTCGAAGGCCTTGATGCCCACGCTCTTGAGCACGTCCTGGCCCGCCTCGCTCTCGGGCAGGGCGCGCAGGGCGCGCTGCATGGCGTCGATCTGTGCGGCGGTGAACTCGCGGTCCGCGATCAACGGGAAGTAGGGCTGCGACGCGCTGGTGAACAGCACGCGCTGGCCGGTCTTGTCGAGCGACTTGGCCACGCCCGAGTAAGAAGCCACGCCGCCCACGTCGGCGAACTTGTTGGTGAGGTAGAACGGCACGGCTGCCTGCTCGCGCACGCGCTGCACCTTTTCCTTGGCAATGTCGATGCCTTCGTCGCGCAGCGCCGAGGCGCAGAACTTGGCCATGTAGGCGGCGATTTCGGGCAGCACGATGCGCTTGCCTTTGATGTCGGCCAGGGTCTTGTAGTCCGACTCCTTGGGCACCACGATCAGGCATTGACCATCGGGCTTGGCCGAGGCCACGTATTTGTAGCCGTAGTCGCGCATGCCGCGCGCAGGAAAGTCGCTCGGGCGTGCCATCGCCAGCGAGAAGCGGCGGGCCTTCATGCCTTCTTCGAGCGAGGCGAATTCGCGGATGAACACCACGTTCACCTTCTGGTTGATGCTCTTGCCGATCACATCGGCCAGGCCCTGGTACTTGGCAATCACGCGCGCGTGGTCGGTGCCGCCGGAGGTGCCTTCGCTGATCGCCAGGATCAGGTCCTTGGCGTGCAAGGCGCTCGCGCTCATGGCCAAGGCCAGTGCGGCGCAGAGATGCAGTGCTTTCATGTTCGGTGCGATGTCCATGGAGGCCGTCATCTTGGCCGGGTGGAAGAAGGTCGAATGGCCGGTTGACGACGAACGTGCCGTTCATCTAACTCGGCGGAAGGCCGGAGGAAGAACCGTCAGTCAAAGGTTGACGGTTTTGTCCTTGAAGCCGCACCAGGCCGAGACCGCGCAGCGCGGGCACAGCGGCTTGCGCGCCTGGCAGACATAGCGCCCGTGCAGGATGAGCCAGTGGTGCGAGTCCACGGCGTAGGCGGGCGGCACGCGTTTCATCAACTGCAGCTCGACCGCCAGCGGTGTCTTGCCCGGCGCCAGGCCGGTGCGGTTGCTGACGCGAAAGATGTGCGTGTCCACCGCCATGGTGGGCTCGCCAAAAGCCACGTTGAGCACCACGTTGGCGGTCTTGCGGCCCACGCCCGGCAAGGCTTCGAGCGCCTCGCGGGTGCCTGGTACCTCGCCGCCGTGCTGCTCCACCAGCATGCGGCAGGTCTGCATCAGGTGTTTGGCCTTGCTGCGGTAGAGGCCGATGGTTTTGATATGGCTCTCCAGGCCTTCGAGGCCCAGGTCGAGTATGGCCTGCGGCGTGTTGGCCACCGGAAACAGCTTGCGCGTGGCCTTGTTGACGCCCACGTCGGTCGCTTGCGCGGAGAGCAGCACCGCAGTGAGCAGCTCGAACACGCTGGTGTACTCCAGCTCGGTCTGCGGGGTTGGGTTGGCGGCCTTGAGCGTGGCGAAGAAGGCTTCGATCTGGGTAGGCGTCATGGGCGCGGATTCTCTCATCCGCGTTCGGCCTCGGCGCGCAGCCAGTTCGCGAAATCCTGCGCGTCGGGGTTGTTGTGGGCGTGGGCCGCAAGCTCCACGTAATAGCCGCGCTGTGTGGCCGCGCCGCTGCGAAAGGGTGCCACCAGTTTTTTTTCGTCGATCAGCGACTGCAGCAAGGGCAGGCGGCCGATCACCACGCCTTGTCCGGCCACGGCCGCGGTGACCGCGTCGGCGTACTGCGTGAACTGCACGGCATTCTTCATTCGCATCTCTTGCAAGCCCATCACCTGGAACCACGGGGCCCAGTCCGACGTGATGACGTGCCCGGCCGGTCGTTCCACGGTCAGCAAGGTGTGGCGCGCGAGATCGGCGGGCTGGCGCAGCGGAGCGGCTTTGTCGCGCAGCAACGCGGGCGCGCACAGGGGCAACACGGTTTCTTCGAACAGCGCCTTGCCGCGGCCGGCGCTGGAAGGCACGAAGCGCACTGCGACGTCGAGCCTATGGCGTTCGAGATCCATGATGTCCATGGTGGCCGAGATGCGCACGTCCACCTGTGGATGGTCAGCGGCGAAGCGCGCGAGCCGCGGGATGAGCCAGAGCGAGGCGAAGCCCTGCGTGCAGGTCATGGCCACCTGACGCAGACCCGGGCCAGGGCGCACGCGTGCCGCAGCGTCGCGCAAGCGCTCCAGCGCGTCGCGGGTGGCGCGTTGCATCACCTCGCCAGCTTCGGTGAGGGCGAGCGCTCGGTGGCGCCGCTCGAACAGCGGTGTGCCCAGACTGTCTTCGAGCAACTGGATCTGCCGGCTCACCGCCGATTGTGTGAGGTTGAGCTCGTGTGCGGCCTGCGTGAAGCTCAGGGTGCGTGCTGCCGCATCGAAGCAGGGCAGCAGGTCCAGCCGCAGCATTTGCGAGCGCGCGAGAGGTTCGGTTTTCACATTCTTGAATGGCATGCGAAACATTCGAAATGAACGTTTGTGAAGTATAGGAGGGCTCCGTAAAGTCATGCGCATACCTGATGCGAAAGGAGTCTCTTCATGAACGCCGAAAGCCTGACCGTCGACCTGAACATGCCCCGCCGGGCCTTGCAATCCATTCCCCAGGGCGCATTGCGCCTGGTCTGCCGCGAGGGCGCCGTGTGGCTCACGTTGGACCATGACCAGCAGGATGTGATCTTGAACGCTGGCGACGTATTTCTCACGCGGCCGCAAGACCGCGTGATCGTCTACGCGCTGCAGTCGGCCGTGTTGCGGATGGAGGCGCTGCCCATGGAACAGGTGGCCGAGGTGCCGCGTTGGCGCTGGCTGCCGCAGCGCCTGCGTGGCCGTCCCGCAGGGCCGGCGTTGGCCTGAAGGGCCTGCACCCGGGCGGCTGCGCGAGAATGGAGGCCGTTGCTCACGACCTCATGGAAACCGCCTCATGTCTTTTGCCGTTCCTTTCGCCGACCGCCTCGACAACGTCGAAACCTCCGCCATCCGCGAACTCTTCAAGCTGCTGGGCAAGCCCGGCATCATCAGCTTCGCCGGGGGCTTTCCAGACAGTGCCATGTTCGACGTCGACGGCATCCGCGAGGCGGTGAACACCGCGCTGGCAGAAGAGGCGGGCGGTGCGCTGCAGTACGGCGCGACCGAGGGCTACCAGCCCTTGCGCGAACAACTGGCCGCGTTCATGGCCACGAAGGGCGCGCAGAACGTGGATGCGAACGATCTCATCGTCACCACCGGCAGCCAGCAGGCGCTGGACCTGCTGGGCAAGACGCTCATTTCCCCGGGTGACAAGGTCATCGTCGAAGGCCCGACCTTCCTGGCCACCATCCAGTGTTTCCGCCTGTATGGCGCCGAGCTCATCAGCGCGCCGGTGGATGGCGACGGCGTGAAGGCCGACGTGCTCGAACAGCTCATCGCCGAGCACAAGCCCAAGTTCGTCTACCTCATTCCCACCTTCGGCAACCCCAGTGGCGCCATGCTCAGCCTGGAGCGCCGCAAGGCCGTGCTGGCGATGGCGGTGAAGCACAACACCCTGATCGTGGAAGACGACCCGTATGGCGATCTGTACTTCGGCGCCGCGCCGCCGCCCAGCCTGCTGGCGCTGAGCCACACGGTGCCGGGCAGCCGCGAGCGCCTGGTGCATTGCGGTTCCTTGAGCAAGGTGCTCAGCCCGGGGCTGCGCGTGGGTTGGATGGTCGGCCCGGCCGAGTTGCTGGCCAAGGCCACCATGTGCAAGCAGTTCAGCGATGCGCACACCAGCACCTTCGCGCAGGCCACGGCCGCGCAATACCTCAAGGCCGGCCGCATGCCCGCCACGCTGGCCAAGGTGCGCCAGGTGTACGCCGAGCGCGCCGCCACCATGGGCAACGCGCTGCGCCGCGAACTGGGGGACGCGATCGAGTTCGTGCAACCGCAAGGCGGCCTGTTCGTCTGGGCGCGGCTCACGGGCGCGGGTGGCAAGGTGAAGGACGGCGGCGAATTCGCCAAGCGCGCGATCGAAAAGGGCGTGGCCTTCGTGCCGGGCGCACCGTTCTACGCCTGCAACCCCGACCACGCCACGCTGCGCCTGAGCTTTGCGACCGTGGGGCTGGAGAAGATCGAGGAGGGGGTGGGGCGTTTGGGGCATGCGGTGGGCTGACTGCGTGCAGGCTGGAGGCGGGCGGTCAGCGCCTCGTCAAGAGCCAAGCAAGCCTCCAGGGCTGCCCGCGCTGTAACGTTGCTGGACAGGCGTTGGACTTTTATATACTGTACATAGATACAGTATTTTAAGTCCAGCCATGTATCCCGCCCCTCTGTGGCAGGAGGACCAGCCGTCCCCAGCCTCTTCACCGGTTCGCCCGGCAACGCCGCTGTTTTCAGGCGGCTGGCCGGCGCGCGTCGCGTCGGCCTTGTGGCGTGGTGACCAGCTCTGCGCTCCCGTCTCTGCCGTTTGGCCCAGCGGTTTTGCCGCGCTCGACGCGCACCTGCCCGGGGGCGGCTGGCCCGGCCATGGGCTGACCGAAATCCTTTGTGCCCCTGGCGGCATTCTGGAATGGCGCCTGCTCGCGCCGGCCTTGCGCCCGATCTGTGCCGCCGGGCAGACGGTGGTGCTGCTGGGGCCGCCGCTGCCGCCGCACCCGCCCGGCCTGCGCTTCGAGGGCCTGGACGAGCGCCACCTGGTCTGGGTGCAGGCCGACACCACGGCCGAGCGCCTGTGGTCGACCGAGCAACTCATCAAGGCCCAGGCCTGCGGTGCGCTCGTGGCCTGGCTGCCGCGGGCCAAGGCGGCGCAGATCCGCCGCCTGCAGGTGCTGGCCACCAGCTTCGAGGCGCCGGTCTTCGTGTGCCGGCCGGTGGCGGCGCTGCGCGAGTCATCTGCCGCGCCGCTGCGCCTGCAGGCCCGGGTGGATCTCGATTGGGCGCTGCACGTCGACATCGTCAAGCGCAAGGGGCCGCCGTTGGAGCAGACCCTGCGCCTGGCCTCGGTGCCGGGCGCGCTGGCCCAGGTTCTCACCCCGCGCATGCGCCAGCCGAGCCGGCTGATGCCTCTGCGCACAGACCCGAAGGAGGGCAACGGCCATGTTGTGGTGCGCGCTCCTGCCGAGCCTTTCGACCAGCGACACCGCAGCCCCGCCCACTGAAGCGGTGGTGGCGCAGCGCGCGCTGGCGGTCTGGGCCTTGCAGTTCACACCGCGCGTGGCGCTGGCCGACGAAGCCGTGCTCATGGAACTGGCCGCCAGCGTGCGCCTGTTCGGTGGGCCGCGGGCCTTGCGCGAGCGCGTGCAGGCCGAGGCGCACGCGCTGGGCGTGGAGCGCCTGGCCTGGGCGCCCAACGGCCTGGCCGCGCTGGCGCTGGCGCGCGCGGGTATCGAGAACGGCCTGCGTTCACCGCTGGCCGAGCGGCTCGATCCCTTGCCCATGGACACGCTGAGCGCCGTGCTGGCGCACCGGCTCACACTCGAACACATCGGTTGCCGCACGCTCGGTGACGTGTGCGCGCTGCCGCGCAGTGGCCTTGCGCGGCGCTTCGATCCGCAACTGCTGCAGGCCTTCGACCAGGCCTACGGGAGATTGCCCGAGGCACACGAATGGGTGGCGCTGCCCGAGCACTTCGAAGAGCGTCTGGAGCTCATGGCGCGCGTGGAGCAGGCCCCGGCCCTGGTATTCGGTGCCCAGCGCCTGCTGCGCGTGCTCAGTGGCTGGCTGGCCGCGCGGCGCGCGGGCGTGACCGCTTTCACCCTGCATTGGGCGCACGACGCGATGCGCTCGCGCGCCGCGGGCGAGGGCTGTGCGATCACCATCCGCACGGCCGAGCCCACGCGCGACACCACGCACTTGTGCCGCCTGCTGTCCGAGCACCTGGCGCGGGTGCAACTGCTGGCGCCCGTGGGCGATCTGCGTCTGGTGGCGACCGAGGTGCATCCCTTGCACGACGTGAGCGCCTCGCTGTTGCCCGACACGGTGCGCCAGGGCGAGAAGCTGGGCCTGGTGCTGGAGCGGCTGGCGGCCCGTCTGGGGGCGCAGCGCGTGCTGCGCCCGGTGCTGTGCGAAGACCATCGGCCGGAGTGGATGTGCCGTTGGCAACCGGCCGACCAAGCCTTGCCGCGCAAGGGCGCGCCCGGCACCGAGCTGCCGCAGCCTGGTTTCGTGCTGCCGCAGCCGTTGAAATTGCTGGTGCGCGATCACCGGCCGCTCTATGGCGGTGAGCTGGTGCTGCTGGTCGGGCCGCAGCGCGTAGAGGGCGGCTGGTGGGACCGCGTGGAGGACGAAGACCGCATGCACAACGTGGTGCGCGATTATTGGGTGGCCTTGTCGCCCGAGGCCGGCGTGCTGTGGGTGTTCCAGACCCGGCTGGACGGTGCGCCCGCGTGGTTCTTGCATGGGAGGTTTGCGTGAACACGGCGGCCTCGCTGCCCGACTATGCCGAACTGCGGTGTCTGTCGAATTTCAGTTTTCTGCGCGGCGCCAGCCACCCGGAGGAACTGGTCGAGCGCGCGAAGACCCTGGGCTACGCCGCGTTGGCGGTGGTGGACGAATGCTCGCTGGCCGGCATCGTGCGCGCGCACGTGGCCGCGAAGCAGCACAAATTCAGGCTGCTGGTCGGCAGCCAGTTCCGCGTGCAGTGCGACGCGCCGTTCACGCTGGTGGTGTTGCCATGCAAGCTGAATGGCTACGGCAACCTGTGCGAGTTCATCACGCGCCTGCGCCGCCGCGCACCCAAGGGCACGTACCACCTGACGCAGGCCGACATCGACGCCGAAGCGCTGGCCGACTGCGTGGTGATCGCCGTGCCCGATCCGCGCAGCGAGCAGGCGCCGATGGACTGCATCGCACGCTGGCTGCTGCAGCACTTCCGGGGCCGCTGCTGGCTGGGCGTGGAGCAACTGCGCCAGCTCGACGATGAAATGCGCCTGTACCGCCTGCGCCAGAGCAGCGAACTCACCGCCGTGCCGCTGGTGGCCGTGGGCGACGTGCGCATGCACGTGCGTTCGCGCAAACCGCTGCACGACGTGCTCACCGCCACGCGCATTGGCAAGCCGCTCACCGAATGCGGCTTCGCGCTGGAGCCCAGCGCCGAGCAGTACCTGCGCTCGCGCCTGACGCTGGCCTGGCTGTACCCCGAGGATGTGTTGGCCCAGACGCTGACGGTCATGGCGCGTTGCGACTTCTCATTGGACGAACTGCGCTACCAGTACCCGAGCGAGGTGGTTCCTGAAGGCCAGACGCCGCAAAGCCATTTGCGCCGGTTGACCGAAGAAGGTGCTCGCAAAAAATGGCCGCAAGGCCTGAGCGAGAAGATCTCGAAGCAGATCGAACACGAACTCGAATTGATCGCCGACAAGAAATACGAACACTACTTCTTGACGGTGCATGACATCGTGGCCTTTGCCCGCTCGAAGAACATCCTGTGCCAGGGCCGGGGGTCAGCGGCCAACAGCGTGGTGTGCTATTGCCTTGGCATCACCGCCGTGAACCCGGATCTGACGGGCTTATTGTTCGAGCGTTTCATCTCGCGCGAGCGCGACGAGCCCCCCGACATCGACGTGGACTTCGAGCACGAGCGGCGCGAGGAGGTCATCCAGTACCTGTACGAGAAATACGGCCGCGAGCGTGCCGCGCTCACAGCCACCGTCATCAGTTACCGGCCGCGCAGCGCCTTGCGTGACGTGGGCAAGGCATTGGGGTTTGAGGAAGGCGCGCTGGGTGTGTTGGCCAAACAGTCGCGCTGGTGGGACGGCCACGGCATCGCGCCCGAGCGCTTGGTGGAAGCGGGTCTCGACCCGGATCGGTTGAAGGTACGCCAGCTGCTGGAACACACCTCGACCTTGATGGGCTTCCCGCGCCACCTCTCGCAGCACACGGGCGGTTTCGTGCTCACACAACTGCCACTCTCGCGCCTGGTGCCGATTGAGAACGCCACCATGAAAGACCGCACCGTGATCGAGTGGGACAAGGACGATCTCGATGCCGTCGGCTTGCTCAAGGTCGACGTGCTCGCGCTGGGCATGCTCACCGCCTTGCGCAAGGCCATGGTGCTGATCGGCGAGAAAGAGGGACGCACTTTCACGATGGAGGATGCGACCCAGGACGACGGCCCCACTTACGACATGATCTGCGCCGCCGACACCGTGGGCGTGTTCCAGATCGAAAGCCGCGCGCAGATGAGCATGCTGCCGCGTCTGAGACCACGCGAGTATTACGACCTGGTGATCGAGGTTGCGCTGGTGCGACCCGGCCCGATTCAAGGCGGTGCGGTGCACCCCTATCTGAACCGCCGTCAAGGCAAAGAGGAGGAGACTTACCCCGGCCCCGATGGTGGAAAGGCTTTGAAAAAAGCGCTGGGGCGCACGATGGGTGTGCCGATCTTTCAGGAGCAGTGCATGCAGATTGCCATGCTCGCTGCCGGATTCACGAATGGCGAGGCGGATGAGTTGCGCCGCGCCATGGCCGCGTGGAAGCGCCATGGCAATCTGCAGAAATACGAAAAGCGCCTGGTCGACGGCATGACCGCGCGCGGCTACGAACTGGCGTTCGCGCAGAGCGTGTTCGAGCAGATCAAAGGCTTCTCCAGCTACGGCTTCCCCGAAAGCCACGCCGCCAGTTTCGCGTTGCTGGTCTACGTGAGCGCCTGGATCAAATGCCACCACCCAGCCGAGTTCCTCACCGCCTTGCTCAACAGCCAGCCCATGGGTTTCTACACACCCAGCCAACTGGTGCAGGACGCCAAGCGCCACGGTGTGACCGTGCACCCGGTGGACGTGCGCTACAGCGGTTGGGACAGCGCCATCGAAGAGCGCCCACATGCAAGCGAAGTGCCTTGCTCCCTCTCCCGCTCGCGGGAGAGGGTTGGGGTGAGGGCACGCCAACCCACCCAGCCGATCGTCCGCCTGGGCCTGCACCTGGTCAGCGGTATCCGCCAGGAAGCGGCTGAACGCATCCAGCAGGCCCGCGCCCAGCAACCCTTTCAAAGTGCCCAAGATCTCGCCCGCCGCGCCCGCCTCGACCAGACGCAAATGAAGGCCCTGGCCGCCGCCGATGCCCTGGTGGGCCTGAGCGGCCACCGCCGCCAGCAGGTGTGGGACGCCGCCGCACTGCGCGCGGCACCCGCGCTGCTCAGGCATGCACCGGTGGACGAAGCGCCATGGGCTTTGCCCGAAGCCCCCGAGGGCGAAGCCATCGTGTGGGACTACGCCAGCACCGGCCTTACGCTGCGCCGCCATCCGCTGGCACTGCTGCGCGACGAGCTGAAGAAGCGCCGCCTCATGACCGCCGAAGAACTCCGGAGCGCGCCCAACGGCCGCCTGGTGCGCCACTGCGGCATCGTCACCCTGCGCCAGCAGCCCGGCACGTCATCGGGCGTGGTGTTCGTGAGCCTGGAGGACGAAACCGGTGTGGTGCAGGTGATCGTGTGGCGCCAGCTGCGCGAGCGCCAGCGCGCGGTGCTGACCGGTTCGCGCCTGCTGGCGGTGCGTGGCGTGTGGCAGCGCGAAGGCGAGGTGAGCAACCTCATCGCGGGCCACCTGGAAGACCTCACCCCGCTGCTCAACGGGCTGTCGACGGTGAGCCGGGATTTTCATTGAGAGACGCTCTCGTTGAACGCCAGCATGGCCGCGCTCAGCCGGGCAGACATGACACGACGCTGCAGACCGTCACTCCGAGGCGGATGTCTGTTGCTGAGGCCTTGTTGGCAGGACTGCATTGAGCGGATGCGCAATACCACCATCTCCGTACGACCCCACCACCTGCGCAATGACGATGTGGTAGCCGTTCAGCCAGCGCGACTGCTGCGCTTTGGCTTCGAGGTGTGCCGGGTGCTGCATCAACACCTGCAGCGCCTCCATGGTCTCCCAGTAGTAGACGTTGGAGATCAGCCCGGTGGTGGCGTTTTCCCAGCTCTCTTCACCTAGGTAGCCAGGGATGGACTTGGCGGTGTCGGCGATGACCTGGTCGAGGGCGTGGAACGCTTCGTCGAATTCCCGTTTGGCGAACGTGAAGGTGGATGTGAACATGCGAGGTTGATGGAAGGTAGGGCGCACCCAGCACCCACCGGGATTATTCCGAGTGCTTGCCCATCAGCCGTTCGGTGATGAGCTTCCAGTGCGCCGGGCTCACCGGCGTGATGGAAAGCCGGTTGCCGCGCTTGAGCACGACCATGTCCGCCAGCTCGGGGGTGTCGCGCAACTCGGGCAGGCCGATCAGCCGCGTCTTGCGCGTGGCCTTCACGTCCAGCAACAGCCAGCGCGGCGCGTCGGGTTGGGAGGTGGCGTCGAAGTAGGGCGACTTCGCGTCGAACTGGGTGGGGTCGGGCCGTGTGGTGGAGGCCACTTCAGCCAATCCCGCGATGCCCGGCTCGGGGCAACTGGAGTGGTAGAACAGCACACCATCGCCCACGCGCATCGCATCGCGCATGAAGTTGCGCGCCTGGTAGTTGCGCACGCCGGTCCAGGGCACGGTGTGCCGGGGCGCGGCCAGCGCATCGTCGATCGAGCACTCGTCGGGCTCGGACTTCATCAGCCAGTATTGAGGGGAGGTTTTCGCGCTGTTCATCGCGCTATTGTGCGATGGCCTCCCCGCCGGTGTGAACTCCGGCGCGTCAAAAAATCAGAAGGATTCCCACTCGTCCGTGCCCCCGTTGCCCGCCGCCACGGGTTGGGGCGCGGCCTTGGCCGCTGCCGGCTTGTGGAGCACGGGGGGCCGTGCTTTGGGTACGGGTGCCGAAGACGCCACTGCCTTGGGTGCCTGCACGGGCAGTGCCTTGGGTGCGGCGTGCGCGATGGATGTGGGCTTGACCATGGGCTTGTGCAGATCCGTCGAGCGGATTTCGCCGATGGTGCTGCGCGCGGCCGCGCCAGCGTCCACGCGGAAGACGCGCACCACCTCGGCCAGGCGCTCGGCCTGTTCGTTCATGCTCGATGCGGCTGCCGCGCTCTCTTCGACCAGGGCGGCGTTCTGCTGTGTCAGCTGGTCCAGGTTGGAGACGGCCGCGTTGATCTGGTTGACGCCATCGGCCTGTTCGCCGGACGCGCTGGCGATCTCGCCGATCATGTCGCGCACGCGCACCACGTTGTCGACGATCTCGCCCATGGTCTTGCCGGCTTCGTTGACCAGTTCGGTGCCCGCGGCCACCTTGTCCACGCTGGCGCCGATCAGCACCTTGATTTCCTTGGCGGCTTGCGCGCTGCGCTGCGCGAGGTTGCGCACCTCGCCGGCCACCACCGCGAAGCCACGGCCTTGTTCGCCGGCACGCGCGGCTTCCACCGCGGCGTTGAGCGCGAGGATGTTGGTCTGGAAGGCGATGCCGTCGATGACGCCGATGATGTCGCCGATCTTGCGGGAGGACTGGTTGATCTCGTCCATCGTGCTCACCACCTGCTGCACCACGTCGCCACCGCGCTGGGCGCTCTGGCCGGCCACGTCGGCCAGCTGGTTGGCCACGCGCGCCGAGTCGGCGGACTGGCGGATCGCGCCCGACATCTGTTCCATGCTGGCCGCGGTCTGCTGCAGGTTGGAGGCGGTCTGCTCGGTGCGCGCCGAGAGGTCGTTGTTGCCGGTGGCGATTTCCTTGGCGGCAACGTTGATGTTCTCGGTGCCGCGCTTGACGTCGGACACCACGTTCACCAGGCGGTCGCGCATGGTGATGAGGGCCGCCGTCATGGCGCCGAACTCGTCCTTGCGCTCGTTGCGGATCTGCGCGGTGAGGTCGCCGCCGGCGATCTGCTCGGCGAATGCCATGGCGTCGCGCAGCGGATTGCGGATGTTGCGGATCAGGAAGAACGCGCCGACGACGATGCCGATGACCAGGGCCAGTACCTGGAAGGCCGCGATGGTCAGGCTGGTGGCACGTTGGGCTTCGAATTCCAGCTGGGCCTTGTCGCGCACCGTGTCCTGGATGGTGGCGAACTCGCGCAACGCGGCAAGGTAGGGCGTGACGGCTGGGTTGAAGCGCGAGCGGATTTCGTCGGCGGCGCCGGCGAAGTCGTCGGCCTTCTTCAGCTCGATGGCCTTGGCATGCGAGGCCAGCACGGCCTTGCGCAACTGGTCGATCTTGTCCAGCTGGGCCTTCTCGTCCGCGCTCAGTTCGAGCGACTGCAGCTTTTTCTGCAGTTCGTTGATCGCGGCGATGCCGGCGGGTACCAGGTCCTTGTACATCTCGGCGACGGTGGGGTCGCTGCTGACCACGGAGGCTTGGGTGCGCGTGACGCTGAGTTCGGTGAGCCCGGCCCATTGCGTGGCGATCTCGGTTTTTTCATTGAGCAGGGCCATGGCCCGCTCGGACGATTCGTTGAGCTCGGCCGAACGCATGCCGGCGGTGCCCACGACGATGAACAGGGCAGCGATGATGGCGACGACGCCAGCCCACAGCTTGGCGCCCACGGAAAGATTGCGAAAGAAGGTCATGGGGATGGAAAAGGAAACGAAGAGCGGGAGATGAACGCGCGGCAGCGCAATGCAGAGTGCCGCGCCGCGCGTTCGAAACGGGATTTACTGCAGCGAGAGACTGGCCTCGGTCAGGCCCATCTCGGCGCTGCCGATCAAGGCTTCGATGTCGGCCAGGATGAGCATGCGCTCGCCCACGCTGGCGATGCCGGTGATGAAGCTGGCGTCCTGCGTGCTGCTGATCTGCGGCGCTTCCTTGATGTGGTCTTGGGACAGGGCGATCACGTCGCACACCGAGTCCACCACCATGCCGACCACGCGGCCGAACACGCTGAGCACGATCACCACGGTGAAATCGTTGTAGTCGACCTTCTCGCACCCCAGCTTGATGCGCATGTCCACCACCGGCACGATCACCCCGCGCAGGTTGACCACGCCCTTGATGAACGCCGCAGCGTTGGCCATGCGGGTGGGCTCTTCGTAAGAGCGGATTTCCTGCACGCGCAGGATATCGATGCCGTATTCCTCGGCGCCCAGGCGAAAACTCAGGAATTCACCGGCGCTGGCGGGCGCGAGCGCTGGGCGGCGTGTCGAGGCAGAGGGAGAGAGGCTGGCCGAGGCGGGCATGTGGTCCATGGATCCGGGTGAAAGATGTGATGCCCCCATATCGGCACCCGTCTCGCTTTTCTTAACGCCCGGATAGGCCTTTGGTCGGATGCGGCGCCGCGCTCGGAAATGCCTTTGCGTCGGTTCAACCATGGAACGAAATGCTTGTAACTGCGCGAATTCGTATGCGAAAATAAAAAAATGTCGACAAATTAGCGCCTGACACGAAGGGAACAGCCCATGGAAGAAGCAGAAGACACCGAAGCCAAGGTCGGCAAGACCTTGTCCCAGACCATTGCGGACCAGCTGGCCGAGGAGATCGTGATGAACCGCTTGCCGCCTGGCACGCGGCTGGACGAGCAGTCCATCGCCCAGCGCTTTGGTGTCTCGCGCAGCCCGGTGCGCGACGCGCTGCGGCAATTGGCGACCACGCGCCTGGTCGCGCACCAGCCGCGCCGGGGTTTTTCGGTGGCCAAGGTGGAGTCGAACGACCTCGACGGCCTGTTCGAGGCCTCGGGCGAACTGGAAGCGCTGTGCGCGCGCATGTGCGCCCTGCGTGCCGGCCCCACCGAGCGGCGGCGCCTGGAGTACGTGCACGAACAGGCCACCGAGGCAATCGCCCGGCAGGATGCCAAGGCCTACGCGCAGTACAACGAAGAATTCCACGCCTTGATCTACGCCGGCTGCCGCAACCGCATCCTGGAAGAGATGGCCATGGGCTTGCGCCAGCGTCTGGCGCCGTTTCGCGCGCGCGGCTTTTTCGTGGTGGACAACCGGCTGCAGCGCTCTCACGTCGAACACGGCGAACTGATCCAGGCCATCCTGGCGCAGGACGGGGAGGGCGCCGCCCGCGCCATGCACAAGCACGCCGCCAATTCCGCCATGAACGTGCTGCAGCACTTCGGGCCGGGCTCCGGCATGCCCGCGCTGACCCGAGCCGCCTGACCGGCTTCTTTCTCCTCCTCCTCCTGCGCAATCAACGCCCGGATTTGTCCGGGCGTTGTCGTTTTCGGACCGTTCGTTCTCCTACTGGAAAACCCCTAGCTGTCGACTCGTTGACTTATTTGTGTGTGAGTTCTTAAAATTGCATACAAATTTCAGAAATAGAGTGCAGGATGGTCCTGCGGTCGGTTTTTATCAACGAGGAGTGAACAGATGTCTTGGATTGCATTGGCGACCTACGAGCAAGCGGGGAAACGGGGCACGGCCCTGGTGGACAACGGGCGCTTGTACGACTTGCAGGCGTGCATCGCCGCCGGTCTGCAGGGCGTTCCCGCGGGCTGGGCGCAGCGGGGGGTGGAGGCCATGGTGCGCGAGGGCGGCGCTTCCGACTGGCTGGGGGACGCGGCCCAGTCCATGGCGGCGCTGGTCGCACAGGGCAAGGTCCAGCCGTTGCCACACGAAGGTGTGCGGGTGGTCGCGCCGTACGTACCGCAGCGCATCTTCTGCGCGGCCTCCAACTACGCCTCGCACGCCAACGAAATGGGCACGGTGCTGGCGGCGAAGGCGCTGAGCAAGCCCTACATGTTCCTCAAGCTCGCCAACAGCGTGGTCGGGCCCGACGACGTGGTGCAACTGCCACCGGAGACGGGCAAGCTCGACTGGGAAGTGGAGCTGGCCGCGGTGATCGGCCGGCCTTGCCGCCGGGTGTCGGTGGAGGAAGCGCTGGATGCGGTGGCCTTCTACACCATCGTCAACGACGTCACCGCGCGCGATCTGAACCTGCGCACCGACTACCCGTTCAAGCACGACTGGTTCCAGGGCAAGTGCCACGACACCTTCGCGCCCTTCGGCCCCTGGTTGGTGCCGGCATCGCAGATCCCCGACCCGCAGCGCGTGAACCTGCGCCTGGACGTCAACGGCGAACCCATGCAGCAGGACAGCACGGCCAACATGATCTGGAGCGTGCGCGAACAGATCGCCTACCTCTCCACCATCGTCACGCTGCAGCCGGGGGACGTGGTTGCCACCGGCACCCCCACCGGCGTGGGCATGGGCCGCGGGATTTTCCTGAAGGCAGGAGACCGCATGGTCGCCAGCATCGAGGGCATTGGCAGCATCGCCAACGCGATCGAGGCCGAGAGCGTCTGACAGAGAGCGTGAAAGAAGCGGGCCTGGCGCATGCGAGGCCCGCTCCCGCAAAACCACTATAGGAGACAAGCATGGAACGACATCAGCGTGGATTCCGATCCCAGACCCTGCAGCGGCTGGCCATTTTCGTCCTGGGCATCGCGGGCGCGCTCGGCGTGGCCAGCGCGCAGGAGAAGGTCACGTACAACATGGCGTGGTTGCCGCAGGGCAGCTCGATCGGCGTGATCGTGGCGCAGGAGAAGGGCTTCTTTCGCGAAGCCGGCCTGGAGACGCGCATCGTGCGCGGCTACGGCGGCAACCGCACCGCCAACGAGCTCGACCAAGGGCAATTCGAGTTCGGCTATGTCGATCCGATCAGCCTGGTGCTGAACCGGGCCAACGGCGGCAAGATCCGGCTGGTGGGTGCCATCAACACCCGCTGGCCCGCGGGCATCTGCTTCAACGCGGGCAAGCACGACATCAAGACGCTGGACCAGATGAAAGGGCTGCTGCTGGGTGGCGGCTCGGCTTCTCCGGTGCACAACGTGGTGCCCGCCTGGCTGGAGAACAACGGCAAGCCGAAGGACCATATCCGCCTGCTGCGCATGGACCCGGCGGTGGTGGACGCGTCGCTCATCGAAGGCCGCATCGACATGGCCGAATGCTGGTTGGCCAGCAACCGCGCCGTGACGCAGAAGCAGGCCGCCACCGCCGGTGTGAAGCTGGGCTGGGTGGAGTACAGCGACTTCGGGCTGGACGCCTATGGCAGCGGTTTCGCCACCACCGAGGACGTGATCCAGAAGCGCCCGGACATGGTCCGCAAGTTCCTGCGCGCGTCCTACCGGGGCTTCGAGTTCGCGCAGGCCAATCCCGAGCAGGCGGCCGACCTCATGCTCAAGAGCTTTCCCACGGTGGACCGCGCGATCGCGCTGCAGCAGATCCGCGAGATCAATGCCTTGATCGCCGATGCACAGGCCAAGGACAAGGGCCTGGGCCATCTGCGCGAAGACCGCATGCGCGCCACGCTGCAGTTCGTCGACAAGGCTTTCGGCCTGAACGGCAAGGTCAAGGCGCAAGACACCTACACCAACGCGTTGCTGCAATGAACCCACCCATGAACCGTCCCCGCCCACGCCGCCTGGGCCACGTGGTGCTCAACGTGCGCGATCTGCAGGCCTCGGTGCGCTTCTACACCGACATCGTCGGTCTGCAGGTCTCGGACTACATCGAGGACCAGATGGCGTTCCTGCGCTGCGCGCAGGACCACCACGATCTGGCGCTGGCGCAGATCCCGAAGGACGCGGCCGAGTGGCACAACACCTACCGGCCGCAGCGCCCGGGCCTGGAGCACTTCGCCTACCAGCTCGAGTCGCTGGAAGAGATCGAGCAGGCAGCGGCATTCCTGCGCTCGAAGAACGTGGAGATCGTGCGCGGCATCGGCAAGCACGGGCCGGGCGAAAACCTCTTCCTGGTGTTTCAGGACCCGGACGGCAACTACTGCGAGTTCTACGCCGAGATGCTGCAGGTGACGCCGCAGAAGCCTTACCAGGCCTCGGTGTGGAAGAACGATCTCAAGGCGTTCGACCAATGGGAGTTCGGCCGTTTCGTCGTCGATCCGCCCGACTGGGGGCCTTCCCGCCAGTGAACCCACCGCATGACCTTTTGACCTTGCACCCATGACATCTCCCCACAAGACCGCGCCCTGGCGCCTCTACACCGACCCGCTGCTGCTCGTCGCCCTGCTGGCCATCCTCTGGGAAAAGGCGGTTGAACTCTTCGGCATCAAGCAGTACCTGCTGCCCCCGCTCAGCCGCGTGATGGGCAGCCTCTGGGAGAACCGCCGCCCCTTGCTCGAGCACGCCTGGGTCACCACCCAGGAAGTGATGGTGGGCTTCATCTTCGCCGTGGTCATCGGCATCGCGCTGGGCATGGTGATCCACGCCTGGCCGCTGGTGCGCCGCACGGTGTACCCGCTCATCGTCGTGTTCCAGGGTCTGCCCAAGATCGCGTTGGCACCGTTGATGGTGATCTGGTTCGGCTACGGCGAAACCTCCAAGGTGCTGATGGCCTTTCTCTTCGCCTTCTTTCCCGTGGTGATCGGCACCATGGGGGGCCTGGCCGGCACACCGGCGCATCTGGTCGAGCACTTCCGTGCCATCCGCGCACCGGCCTGGGTCACCTTCCGGCGGCTGCACGTGCCCTCGGCCCTGCCTTCGATCCTCGATGGCTGCAAGTCCGCCATGCCGCTGGCGGTGATCGGCGCCATCGTCGGCGAATTCGTGGGCTCCGAGCGTGGCCTGGGTTACCTGATTCTGGAGGCCAACGCCAACGCCCGCACCGACTACCTGTTCGCCGCCCTGGTCGCCACCTCGGTCGTGGCCGGCGTGCTGTACCTGCTGGTCGAACTCGTGTCACGGCGCGTGTGGTGGCGCGGGTTCTGAGCTTTTCCTCTTCCTTCCATTTCAACCCTTTTCACTCTTCCTACAGGAGCAATTCCATGGCCAAACTTCGCCACATCGCACTCGCCGTTCCCGACCCCGAGAAGGCCGCCAAGTTCTACAGCGAGGTGTTCGACCTGCAGATCGTGGAGCCCACGCATTCGCCCATCGCCTCGGGCGTGTACCTGTCCGACGGCACCATCTGCCTGGCCCTGCTGAACTACAAGACCGACGAAGCCGCCGGCCTGGAGCGCGGCAAGAACTGGATCGGCACCCACCACTTCGGCTTCTGGTGCGACGACCTCGACGCGCAGCGCAAGCGCATCGAAGACCACGGTGGCCAGTTCTTCATGGACCTGCCGCACGACAAGAAAAGCCTGTACTACGAAATGAAGTTCCGCGACCTCGATGGCGTGGTGTTCGACATCTCCGAAGGCGGCTGGGTGGGAGCCCGCAAGTGAGGCCTGAAAACCCTTCGCTGGGATCCACACGCGCGGTGGCGGCCGAGGTGGCCATCGACGTGAAGGCCGTGTGCAAGACCTTCGATGCGCGCGAGCGCGTGAGGGCCCTGGACCAGGTCGACTTCCATGTTCCGCGCGGCGAGTTCGTCTCCATCCTGGGTCCCAGCGGTTGCGGCAAGAGCACCTTGCTGCGCGTGATCGCCGGCCTGGTCGAGCCCGACGCCGGTGGCCAGGTGAGCATCTTTGGCCGACCGCAGAAGGGCGTGCCCGATGAAGTGGGCGTGGTGTTCCAGACCCACAACATGCTGCCGTGGGAGACGGTGGAGGCCAACATCCGCCTCGCGGGCGAAGTGCGCGGCCTGCCCGCGGCCGACATCCGCGAGCGCCTGGACGCCTTGCTGCCCATCCTCAAGCTGGAGAAGTTCCGCCGCAGCTACCCGCACGAACTCTCGGGTGGCATGCGCCAGCGCGCCGCGCTCGGCCAGATCCTGCTGCTGCGGCCGCAGGTGCTGCTGCTGGACGAGCCTTTCGGCGCGCTCGATGCGCTCACGCGCGACCAGCTCAACGTGGAGCTGCTGCGCCTGTGGCAGGAGATGCGCCAGACCGTGGTGCTGATCACGCACAGCATTGCCGAGGCGGTGTTCCTCTCAGACCGCGTGCTCGTGATGTCGGAGCGGCCGGGCCATGTGATCGAAGACATGCGCATCGACCTGCCGCGCCCGCGCGATCCGCGCGCCACCAAGGAACACCCCGCGTTCGGCCACTACATGGTCCAGCTCGGCCACCTCATGGGCGTGGACTGAACCCCGCCCCCCAGCTTCACGCCCAACCACAGGAGTCCTCTTGAATACAAGCCAGTTTCACGGCGTGGTGCCCGCCATGGCCACGCCTTTCACCGCCGATCAACGCCTGGACGAAGCGCGCGTGGCCGAGCTCGTCGAGGGTTACATCGGCGCCGGCGTGCACGGCATTTCCATCGCCGGCAGCCAGGGCGAGTTCTTCGCGCTGGACGAGGCCGAGCATTTGAAACTCATCGAGATCACCACGCGCGTCTGCGCTGGGCGGGTGCCCGTGTATGCCGGCACCGGTGCCGGCAACACGCGCCAGGCCATCCGCCTCACGCAGGCCGCCCAGGCCATGGGCGTCGATCTCGCGCTGGTGATCACGCCGTACTTCGTACAGCCCTCGCAGGACGAGCTGGTGGCGCACTACACCGCCATCGCGCGCGCCACCTCGTTGCCGGTGATGCTCTACAACAACCCGCCACGCACCAGCGTCAACGTGCTGCCGCGCACGCTGGTGCGCTGCATGCAGGCCTGCGAGAACATCGTGGGCGTGAAGGACTCGGCGGGCGATCTCACCCAGTCCATCGAATACCTGCTGGAGGCGCCGAGGCCCGCGCTGCTGTTCTCGGGCCGCGACACGATCGCGCTGGCGATGATGGTGCACGGCGCGCAAGGCACGGTCTCGCCCGCGGCCAATGTGTTCCCCGAACTGATGGTGCGCCTCTACACCGCGCTGCGCGGCGGGCAGATGGACGAAGCGCTGCGCATCTCCAACGTGTTCGCGCCCCTGCGCGCCGCCTGGGCCTGGGGCTCGTTCCCGGTCGTCATCAAGGAGGCCATGGCCCTGGCCGGACGCAACGCCGGCCCGGCGCGCGCGCCCATCGCCGGGCTCTCTCCCCAGGTGCGCCGCGATCTCCAGCAGGTGGTCGAACGCATTGCCGCCGAAGCGCGGCGCACGCTGTCTTCGCCCGCCACTGCCGAAACCGCACTGGCCTGAAGGCCGTGCTCCCAAGGGGGCGCGACACCGCGCCCCCGGAAAGCCATTCCATGATCGACGATGTGGCGCAGGACGCCTTGTTTCGCCATGCGCGTTCGCACAACGGCTGGCTGGACCGCGAGGTCTCCACCGAACAGATCCACGCGCTGTACGAACTGCTGAAGTGGGGGCCGACCTCGGTCAACTGTTCGCCCGCGCGTTTTCTCTTTTTGCGCACGCCGCTGGCCCGGGAGCGCTTGCGGCCACACCTCGCGGCGGGCAATGTGGAGAAAGCGATGAGCGCGCCGGTGGTGGTGGTGGTTGGCTACGATCTCGCCTTTTATGAAAAGGTCCCCCAGTTGTTCCCCCACCGTCCTCAAGCCGGCGCTGCGTTCGAAGGTCCGCAGAACCAGGCGCATGCCGAACAGACCGCTTTCAGAAACGGCAGCCTGCAAGGTGCGTACCTGATGCTGGCCGCGCGCGCCCTGGGGCTGGACTGCGGCCCCATGTCGGGCTTCGACGCTGCGGGCGTGGACGCCACGTTCTGGCCAGGCACGCAGGTCAAGACCAACTTCCTCTGTGGCCTGGGCCACGGCGACCCGCAGCGGCTGTTTGCGCGCCTGCCCCGCCTGACGTTCGACGAGGCCTGCGCGATCCAATGACCGATGTGCTGATCCTGTGCGCGGCCGCCTTTCTGGCGGGCGCCTTGAACGCGGTGGCCGGTGGCGGCAGCTTCCTCACCTTGCCTGCTCTTGTCTTCACCGGTGTGCCACCGGTCGTGGCCAACGCCACCGGCACGCTGGCGCTGTTGCCGGGCTACCTGTCGGGCGCCTGGGCCTACCGCGATGCCATCCGCGCGTCGGCAGGCATGCGCATGTCGCAGCTCATCGGGCTTGCCTTGATCGGCGGCATCGCGGGCGCGGTGTTGTTGCTCTTCACTTCCAGTGACGGGTTCGCGCGCCTGGTGCCGTGGTTGCTGCTGGCCGCCACGCTGCTGTTCATGGTGGGGCCGGCCGTCTCGCGGCGCCTGGCACAACGCGCGCCCGTGCCCAGCGCGGGCCGTGCCGGGCTGTTCGCCATCAGTGTCTACGGTGGCTATTTCAACGGCGGACTGGGCATCTTGCTGATGGCCTTCTTCGGCCTCGTGGGCGAGCGCAACCTGCAGGTGTCGATCGGCCTGAAGAACCTGGTCTCCACCTTGCTCACCGCCGTGGCGGTGGTGGTGTATATCGTGGGGGGCCTGATCGACTGGAGCTCGGTGTGGGTGATGGCGCTGAGCGCCACGGCCGGCGGTTATGCCGGCGCGCGGCTCGCGCAGCGCCTGCCGGTGGCGTTCGTGCGTGGCTTCGTCGTGCTGGTGGGCCTGGGCATGACGGTGGTGTTCTTCCTTCGCCTGCGTTGATTCAGTGCAGCTTCACCAGCGGCGTGGCGCGTTTCACCAGGAAGCGAGCCACTGCCAGCACGCCCGTGCGCAGCGTTCCTAGCACGGCCTGGTGGTGCATCAGGTGCAGGCTCACGTACATGGTGCGCGCCAGCACGCCTTGCACGTACCAGGTGGAACGGAACAGGTTGCCCATGAGGTTGCCCACCGAGGTCTGCGTGCCGACCGAGACCAGCGAGCCATGGTCCTTGTAGACGTAGGCATCGTCGCGCTCGGGCTGCTCCATGGCGCGGCGCATCAGCCGCGTCACGAGGTAACTCGCCTGCTGGTGCGCCGCCTGCGCACGCGGCGGCACCAGCTTGCCGTCGGCCATCGGGCAGGCCGCGCAGTCGCCCAGCGCGAAGATGTTCGTGTGGCCCTTGACCTGCAGATTGCCCTCCACCTCCAACTGGCCCGAGCGGTTGGTGGGCAGGCCCAGTTCGGCGAGCAGGCTGGGGGCCTTGATGCCGGCGGCCCACACCACCAGATCGGCGGCAAACACGCGGCCCGTGGCGTCTTCGACCTGCTCGGGGGTGATGCGCGCGACGCGGCAGTCGGTCTCGATGGTCACATGGCGCTCCTTGAGCAAATGCGCCGCCGCGATGGACACTTTCTTCGGCAAGGGCGCGAGGATGCGGTCTGCGCCTTCGAGCAGCGTGATCCGCACATCCGTGTTCGGGTCGAGCCGGCGAAAGCCGTAGCGCGAATGCACCACGCTGGCTTCGCGCAGTTCGGCCGCCAGTTCGACGCCGGTGGCCCCGCCGCCAATGATCACGATGCGCACTTGCGCCTCGTTGCCCGCGCTCTTGCGCAACTCGGCGGCGGTGAGCAGCTTGAGCATGCGCAGGCGGAACTGCTCGGCGTCGGCCGGGCGGTTGAGCGAGAGCGTGTGTTCGGCCGCGCCGGGCACGTTGAAATGGTTCGCGGTGCTGCCCACCGACACCACCAACTGGTCGAAGGGCAGGGTGCGCTCGGGCACGAGTTCTTCGCCGTTGTCGTCCGTGACCGCCGACACCGTGACGGTCCTGGCCTCGCTGTCCAGCGCGGTCATGGCGCCGAAGCAGAAGGTGAAGCGGTTGTCGTGCGCGAGCATTTCGTACGACAGTCCTTCCTGGTGGATGTCCAGCGTGCCCGCGGCCACTTCGTGCAGCGAGGGCTTCCAGATGTGGAAGAGTTGCATGTCCACCAAGGTCACCTGCTCCGCGCCAAGTTTGCGCCCCAGCTTGCAGGCCAGTTCCAGGCCGCCTGCACCACCACCCACGATCACGATCCGTTGCTGCATGTGTTGCTGCCTCAGTGGAAAAATGGCATCCACTGTAGACGACAAAAGCACGCGCACACGGCGCGCGGCCGGTTCAGCGGCGGGTGATGACGGCTTCGAGGTACTCGCTGGGCACCACCAGCGCGTCGGGTCCGGCGCGGTTCAGGCGGTTCAGTAGCTCGGTGAGGTCGTTCTCCAGCGCCACCGCCTTGTCGGCGGGCAAGGCGGCAAAGGCTTTATGCACCGGCCCGTACCAGGTGCGGAACACGTCGATGAAATGCGCCGCCGAGCGGTAGCGGAAGTTGAACTGTCTGGGCGTTGCGTCGATCTTCTCGGCGGTCTGCGCAAACAGCGCGTGCAGGTGCGCCTGCGTGCCCCACAGCGAGGGCGGTTGCAAGCCCGCAGGCGGCGGCACATGGCGCCCCAGCACTTTGAACAATTGCCCGATGAAGCCTTCGGGCGTCCAGTTCGCCAGGCCGATGCGCCCGCCAGGGCGGCAGACGCGCGCCATCTCGCTGGCGCTGCGGGCGTGGTCGGGGGCGAACATCACACCGAAGGTCGACAGCACCGCGTCGAAGCTCGCGTCTTCGAACGGCAGGTCTTCCACGTCAGCTACCTGGAAGGCCGCGTCCAGGCGCTCGGCCCGGGCGCGCTCGGCGCCGCGTTGCAGCAGGGTGTCGACATAGTCGGTGGATGTGACCTTCGCCCCCCGGCGCGCGGCGGCCAGCGTGGCGTTGCCGTTGCCGGCGGCCGCATCGAGCACGCGCTCGTCGGTGCGCAGGTCGCAGGCCTCGGCGAGCGACTCGCCGACGATCTGCAAGGTGGTGCCGATGACGGCGTAGTCGCCGCTGGCCCAAGCGGCTTGCTGGCGGGTTTTCAGGGCAGCGAATTCGTTCGGTGCGTTCATGGTGTGGTTTCTCATGTGGGTGGTTGGCGGTGCGGGCGAAGGCCCGGCATGCAGTGGAGCGCGCGTGGGCCTGTGCTGTCCTGCCCGCGCGTCCAGGAAAACCGTTCGAGCGTCCGTCCGGCGCGCCGCACTGGCGCGGCGCGTTGGAGGCGCCCATAATCCCCGGGCCCCGGGGCCTGCATTCCTCGGGAAGGAGTGGCCGCATGACGCTACAACCCATCGCAGACGCCCTCCAGCGCGTTACCGCAGTGCTGCGGCGCCGGCCCGAAGCGGGATGGCACGAAGACGGCCCCGCCACCGCCCGTTGGGCCGGCAGCACGCGCGTGGTGGTGCACCACGCCAACGGCACGCAGGTACCCACCGACATGCCGAGCGAACTCGGCGGCACCGGTGGCCTGGTGACACCCGGCTGGCTGTTTCGCGCCGGCCTAGCATCCTGCGCCACCACCTCCATCGTGCTGGTGGCGGCGGCCGAAGGCATCGAACTCACCAGCCTGGAGGTGAAGGCCACGAGCTGGTCCGATTCGCGTGGCCTGCTCGGCATTCCCGATGCCGACGACAAGCCCGTGCATGCCGGCCCGGGCGAGGTGCAACTGTCGGTGCGCGTCCAGGCCGAAGGCGTCTCCCACGAACGGCTGCGCAGTCTGGTGCAGGCGGCGGTGGACCGCTCGCCGATTCCCCGCGCGCTGCAGTCGGCCACGCCGCTGGCCCTGCGCATCGATACCGCCTGAGGCACCCACCATGGATGCACTCTCCGAAACCCTGCGCGTGGTGCAATTGGTCGGCGCCATTTTTCTGCAAGGGCGTTTCACCGCCCCGTGGAGCTACCAGTCGCCGCATGCCGATGCGGCCGCACCGCTGCTGGAGCCGGGGGCTGAGCGCGTGGTGATCTTTCACATGGTCACCGAGGGCAGGTGCGTGGTGGAGCTGGAAACACAGCCGCCGCTGTGGTTGACGGCCGGCGACGTGATCGTGTTCCCGCAAGGGCATGCGCACCGCATGGCCTCGGCGCAAGGCCTCGCACCCGTGTCCGGACGGCCTTTGAAGGAGTTGCTGCAACGCCGTCCGCGGCAACTCAACTTCGGCGGTGGCGGCTCCAGCACGCGCTTGTTGTGCGGCTACCGGCCTGCGATGCGCGGCTGGCGCGCCTGCTGCTCGCGGGCCTGCCGCCGATGCTGCGGGTTCATGTGCGCGGCTCCAGCGCGGGCGCCTGGCTCGAAGCCTCGGTGCGCTATGCGCTGGCCGAGGCACGATCGCCGCGGCCCGGTGGCGCGGGCGTGCTGTCCAAACTGGCCGAGGTGCTGTTCATCGAAGTGCTGCGGCTCTACATCCACGAGCAGAGCGCGGGCCGCACCGGCTGGCTCGCAGGCCTGGGCGACCGCGTGGTGGGAGGGGCGCTCAATGCCATGCACCGGCAGCCGGCGCATGCCTGGACATTGGAAGAACTCGCGCGCGAGGCTGGCGCCTCCCGTTCGTTGCTGGCCGAGCGGTTTCAGCACCTGGTGGGCAGCTCACCCATGCAATACCTGATGCAATGGCGCATGACGCTGGCGGGCAACTTGCTGTGCCGCAGCAAGGCACCGCTCATGCGCATTGCCGAAGACGTCGGCTACCAGACCGACACCGCCTTCATCCGGGCGTTCCGGCGCGAATACGGTGTGCCGCCGGCAACCTGGCGGCGCAACCGCACGGCGCACCTGGAGGCGGCGGCCGAGGTCTGACGGGCCGGGCCCCTCACATCCTCAAGGCGCGCCACAGCAGGCGCGGTGCATCGACCCTGCGCAGCGTCACGCGCACCTGCCAACTGCGGTGATGCGCTTGCGCGATGCGCTCCAGGATGCGCAGCCCGCCTTGCACCACCAGGCGCAGTTCCCAGCCCGCGCGGCCGGGCACGCGGTGCACCAGCGGCGCGCCCTGGTGCATGAGGTGGCTGGCGTGCGCGCAGAGCTCGCCGACCACGCCCGCCATGGCGCCCGCCTGCTGCGGGTTGTCCAGCGCGAAATCGGACACGCGCACGCCGTGGCGCTGCAACACATCGGCCGGTAGATAGCAGCGCTGGCGCGGCAGGTCCACGCCGATGTCCTGCCAGAAATTGATGAGCTGGAGCGCACTGCAGATCTGGTCGCTCTGCTGCAAGGCAGTGTCGTCGTGCACGCCGTACAGATGCAGCAGCAGGCGGCCCACCGGGTTGGCGGAGAGGCGGCTGTAGGCCAGCAGTTCGTCCAGATCGGCGTAGCGATGCGCGTTGGCCGTGTGGCGCACGTCTTGCTCGAAGGCGCTGAGCAGGTCGTGCAGCAACTCGCCGGGCAACTGGTGGCGCTGCACCGCTTGCGACAACGGCCCGAAGATCGCCGGCCAGCGCGGCTCGATGGCGCTGGCGCCCTCCAGGCACAGGTTCAGCGTGTAGCGGTAGGCCAGCAGATCGGCCAGGCGCTGTTCGGGCGGCGCCTGGCCCTCGTCGGCGATGTCGTCGGCGGTGCGGGCGAAGTGGTAGATGGCGGCCACGGCCGGGCGCAGCGCGGGCGGGCACAGCCAGGACGCCACCGGGAAATTCTCGTAGTGCCCTACGCCGATGGCCTGCGAGGACGACCGGACAGAGGAGGAAGAGGGCGATGGACTCATGAACGCGGTGCTTGAATTGCACTACAATTTTTTGTTACTAACCGGTCAGTCATTAGTGAGCCTGCCATGAAAACACCGCATTTTGTCCTGTTCGTGAGCATGGCGATGGCCTTGGTGGCCTGTTCGCCGGCCGCGCCGCCCGAAGAGCCGATCCGCTCGGTCAAGCTGCTCACGGTGGGTTTGAGTGGTGTGTTGCTGGCACACGAATACGCGGGAGACGTGCGTGCGCGCACCGAGTCGCGCCTGGGTTTTCGGGTCGGCGGCAAGCTGGTGCAACGACCGGCCGAAGTGGGCCAACGGGTGAAAGCCGGCCAGTTGCTGGCGCAGCTCGACGCGCAGGATCTGGCGCTGTCCAGCCAGGCCGCCCAGGCCCAGGTGAGCGCGGCGCAGACGCAGCGCGATCTGGCGGCGGCCGATCTCAAGCGTTACCAGGATTTGCAGGCGCAAGGCTTCGTGAGCGGTGCTGAGATCCAGCGCCGCCAGGCCACGTTCCAGTCTGCCGAGGCCACGCTGCGCCAGGCCAGGGCGCAGAGCGCGGTGCAGGGCAACCAGGCGGGTTATGCGCGGCTGCTCGCGGATGGCCCGGGCGTGGTGATCGGGGTCGACGCCGAAATTGGCCAGGTGGTTTCGTCAGGCGCCCCGGTGGTGCGCCTGGCGCGCGATGGCGCGCGCGACGTGGTCATCGCCGTGCCCGAAGACCGCGTGGTACAGGTCAAACCCGGTGCACCGGCGCAGGTGCGGCTGTGGGCGGGCCTGGGCGCGGCGGCCGACGCCGCCCCGCTGGAGGCGCGGGTGCGCGAGGTGGCGGCCAGCGCCGACCCGGTCACCCGCACCTACCAGGTCAAGCTCTCTTTGCCCGATGCGGCCGACGTCACCTTGGGCGCGACCGCCTACGTGACGCTCGGCAGCGCGGCGGCGGCACCCGTGGCCATCAAATTGCCCACGACCGCGCTGATGCGTTCCGAGACGGGGGACCGCAAAGGCACCTCGGTGTGGGTGTTCGACGCGGCAGCGGGCACCGTGCAGCCGCGCGAAGTGCAGGTGGCCACCGCGGACGGCAACGATGCCGTGATCGTCGCCGGGCTGAAACCGGGCGAGGAGGTGGTGGCCGCTGGGGTGCACGTGCTCTCGCCCGGCCAGAAGGTGACCCGTTTCGCGGCCCCGGCGACGCAGTGAGGCCCGGCATGCAAGACGCTTCTCCCACGGACGCCGAGCAACCCTCCGCATGGGTCTCGCGCTTCAACCTCTCGCAGTGGGCGCTGGACCACCAGGCCTTCACCCGCTATCTGATGATCGTGCTGATGGTGCTGGGCGTGGCAGCCTACTTCCAGCTCGGCCAGGACGAGGACCCGCCGTTCACCTTCCGTGCCATGGTGGTGCGCGCCTACTGGCCTGGCGCGACCGCGCAGCAAGTGGCCGAGCAGGTGGCCGATCGCATCGAGAAGACGCTGCAGGAGGTGCCCTACGCGGACAAGATCCGCAGCTACTCCAAGCCCGGCGAGTCGCTCATCATCTTCCAGCTCAAGGACTCCTCGCCGCCGCACGAGGTGCCGCAGACCTGGTACACCGCGCGCAAGAAGATCGGCGACATGCGCGGCACACTGCCGCAGGGCGTGGTCGGGCCCTTCTTCAACGACGAGTTCGGCGACGTGTATGGCGTGATCTACGCGCTGCAGGGAGAAGGCTTTTCGCCCGCCGACAAGAAGCTCGTGGCCGACGGCGTGCGCCAGCGGCTGCTGCGCGTGCGCGACGTGAGCAAGGTCGAGCTCTTCGGTGTGCAGGACGAGAAGCTCTACATCGAGATCTCGCAGAAGCGCCTGGCCACGTTGGGCCTGAACCTGCAGCAGGTGTTGGACGCGCTCGGGCAGCAGAACGCGATGGAATCGGCCGGCGCGGTGCAGACACCGCAGGACGTGGTGCAGGTGCGCGTGGGCGGGGCCTTCAACTCGGTGGAGCAACTGCGCGCCATGCCGATCCGCTCGGCCAGCGGCACGCAGATCCGCCTGGGCGATATCGCGCAGATCGCTCTGGGCTACGTCGATCCACCGCAGACGCTGGTGCGCCACGACGGCAAGAGCAGCATCGCGCTAGGCATTTCCATGGCCGAGGGCGGTGACATCATCGCGCTGGGCCAATCGCTCAAGAGCGCGGTGGCCGACATCGAGGCGACATTGCCCGCGGGCATGACGCTGTCGCAGGTGCAGGACCAGCCCAGCGCGGTGACGGGCTCGGTCAACGAGTTCGTGAAGGTGCTGATCGAAGCGGTGGTGATCGTGCTGGCCGTGAGTTTCCTTGCGCTGGGCCTGCACAGGCGCCCGGGCGGCCGAGGCCTGAAGCGCTACGTGCTCGACATGCGCCCTGGCCTGGTGGTGTTCATCACCATTCCACTGGTGCTGGCCATCACCTTCCTGGCGATGAACTACTGGGGTATCGGCCTGCACAAGATCTCGCTGGGCTCGCTGATCATCGCGCTCGGCTTGCTGGTGGACGACGCCATCATCGCGGTGGAGATGATGGTGCGAAAACTGGAGGAAGGCTACAGCATGGTGCGTGCGGCCACCTTCACCTGGGACGCCACGGCCATGCCGATGCTCACGGGCACGCTGATCACGGCGGCCGGTTTCCTGCCGATCGGCCTGGCCAACTCCATGACCGGCGAATACACCTTCGCCATCTTCGCGGTGACCGTGCTCGCGCTGGTGATCTCGTGGGTGGTGGCGGTGCTCTTCGTGCCTTACCTGGGTGTGCTGCTGTTGAAGGTGAAGCCGCATGCCGAAGGGAGCGAGCCGCACGAAGTGTTCGACGGCCCGTTCTACGTGCGCTTTCGCGCCCTGGTCGACGGGTGCGTGCAGCACCGCTGGCTGACCATCGGCGCCACCATCCTCACCTTCGTGCTCGGCATCGCCGGCATGGGCAAGGTGCAGCAGCAGTTCTTTCCCGATTCGAGCCGCCCGGAAATCCTGGTGGACATCTGGCTGCCCGAAGGCAGCAGCATCCGGGCGATGGACGACGTGACGCGCCGACTCGAGGAGCGCCTGTCGAAGGAGACGGGCGTTCGCAGCGTGACGAGCTGGATCGGCTCGGGTGTGCCGCGTTTCTACCTCCCGCTGGACCAGATCTTTCCGCAGACCAACGTGTCGCAACTGATTGTGTTGCCGCAGGATCTGAAGACCCGCGAAAGCCTTCGGCATGCTTTGCCGGCCCTGCTGGCGAGCGAGTTCCCGGAAGTGCGCGGGCGCGTGAAGCTCCTGCCCAACGGACCACCGGTGCCGTATCCGGTGCAGTTCCGCGTCGTCGGCACCGACCCGCAGGTGCTGCGCGGCCTGGCCGACGAGGTGAAGCAGGCCCTGCGCGAGAGCCCGAACATGCGCGGCGTGAACGACAACTGGAACGAGTCGGTGAAGAAACTGCGCCTGGAGGTGGACCAGGCCAAGGCGCGCGCGCTCGGCGTGTCCAGCCAGTCCATCGCGCAGGCCTCGCGCACCTTGCTCTCGGGCACCACGGTGGGCCAGTACCGCGACGGCGACAAGCTCATCGACATCGTGCTGCGCCAACCCCTGGACGAACGCGATGCCATCACCGACCTGGCCGACGCCTACCTGCCCACGGCCAGCGGCCAGGCGATTCCGCTGCTGCAGATCGCCAAGCCGGTGTTCGAATGGGAGCCCGGAGTGCTCTGGCGCGAGAACCGCGACTACGCGATCACCGTGCAGGGCGACGTGGTTGAAGGCCTGCAAGGCGCGACCGTGACGGCCGAGTTGCAGCCCAGACTCAAGACGATCAGCGATGCCTGGGCCGCGCGCGGCCTGGGCGCGTACCACATCGAGGTGGCGGGCGCGGTGGAAGAAAGCAGCAAGGGTTCGTCGTCCATCGTGGCGGGCGTGCCCTTGATGCTGTTCATCGTCTTCACCCTGCTGATGCTGCAACTGCAAAGCTTCAGCCGCTCCCTGCTCGTCTTCCTGACCGGTCCGCTGGGCATGGCCGGGGTGGCGGGTGCGCTGTTGCTGCTCAACCGGCCCTTCGGCTTCGTCGCGCTGTTGGGTGTGATCGCCTTGATGGGCATGATCCAGCGCAACTCGGTGATCCTGATCGACCAGATCGAGCAGGACCGCGCGCGCGGCGTGCCCGCCTGGGACGCCATCGTCGAAGCGGCGGTGCGCCGCATGCGGCCCATCGTGCTGACCGCTGCGGCCGCCGTGCTGGCGATGATCCCCTTGTCCCGCAGCGTGTTCTGGGGCCCGATGGCCGTGGCCATCATGGGCGGCCTGATCGTCGCCACGGTCCTGACCCTGTTGGCGCTGCCCGCGATGTACGCCGCCTGGTTCCGGGTGAAGCGGCCATAAGCTGCCATGGCCGCGCGGCTACAATCTCGGGTTCCCCAGTTGGGACGGATCCGTGGTTTCGCGGTCTTCCCAGCGGGCGCGGGTGGCGAAATTGGTAGACGCACCAGGTTTAGGTCCTGACGCCAGCAATGGTGTGGGGGTTCGAGTCCCCCCCCGCGCACCACCTCACAGACAGACGACGAACGCTTCACGGGTTGGCCAGACAGGCTGGTCGACCGACACCTATTGGAGATTTTCATGACCGTAACCGTTGAAACCCTGGAAAAGCTCGAGCGCAAGATCACGCTCACGCTGCCAGCCGATGTGATCCAGAACGAGGTGTCCAGCCGCCTCAAGCGCATCGCGCGCGACGTGAAGATGGATGGCTTCCGTCCGGGCAAGGTGCCGATGAACGTCGTGGCCCAGCGCTATGGCTATTCGGTGCACTACGAAGTCATGAACGACAAGGTGGGCGAGGCTTTCGCCAGCGCGGCCAACGAAGCGCAGCTGCGCGTGGCCGGCCAGCCCAAGATCACCGAGAAGGAAGGCGCGCCCGAAGGCCAACTGACCTTCGACGCGGTGTTCGAGGTGTACCCCGAAGTGAAGATCGAAGACCTGTCTAGCGCCACCGTGGAGAAGGTGTCCGCCGAAGTCGACGACGCCGCCATCGACCGCACGGTTGAAATCCTGCGCAAGCAGCGCCGTACCTTCGCCCAACGCGCGCAGGACCAGGCCGCCCAGGATGGCGACCGCGCCACCATCGACTTCGCCGGCAAGATCGACGGCGAACCCTTCGAAGGCGGCAAGGCCGAGGCGTTCCAGTTCATCGTCGGCGATGGCCAGATGCTCAAGGAATTCGAAGACGCCGTGCGTGGCATGAAGACCGGCGAGTCCAAGACCTTCCCGCTGGCGTTCCCCGCCGACTACCACGGCAAGGACGTGGCCGGCAAAACCGCCGACTTCCTGGTGACCGTCAACAAGCTGGAAGCCGCCAACCTGCCGGCGGTGGACGAAGCCCTGGCCAAGGCGCTGGGCATCGCCGACGGCACGGTCGAAGGCCTGCGCGCCGACATCCGCAAGAACCTGGAGCGCGAAGTCAAGTTCCGCCTGCAGGCCCGTAACAAACAAGCCGTGATGGACGCCCTGGTCTCCAAGGCCGAGCTCGACCTGCCCAATTCGGTCGTGCAAGCCGAGATGGACCGCCTGGTGGAAGGCGCGCGCGCCGACCTGAAGCAGCGCGGCGTGAAGGATGCCGACAAGGCCCCGATCCCCGAAGAGCTGTTCAAACCGCAAGCCGAGCGCCGCGTGCGCCTGGGCCTGGTGGTGGCCGAACTGGTGCGCGCCAATGACCTGCAGGCCAAGCCCGAGCAGATCAAGGCCCACATCGACGAACTGGCTGCTTCCTACGAGAAGCCCGCCGACGTGGTGCGCTGGTACACCGGCGACAACCGCCGCATGGCCGAAGTCGAAGCCATCGTGATCGAGAACAACGTCACCGAGTTCGTGCTCTCCAAGGCACAGGTCACCGAGAAGGCGGTGAACTTCGACGAGTTGATGGCGCAACAGGCCTGATCGAACGCGTCGCACCGTGACGGAGCAGGGCGGAGCGATCCGCCCTTTCTTTTTTCAGATCCTCCCCCATCTGTGATCACCTGCAGCCCTGTGGCCGTTCCGGTTTTCCGGCCAGTCCGGCCCCAGGGGCATCGGCGGGTTGGTTACAGTAGTTAAATAGTGGGTTCAATACTTGGAGAAACGCATGAGCGCAATGGACATTCAAGGTTTGGGCATGGTGCCCATGGTCATCGAGCAGTCGGGCCGCGGCGAGCGTTCGTACGACATTTATTCGCGCCTGTTGAAAGAGCGCGTGATCTTCCTGGTGGGGGAGGTGAACGACCAGACCGCCAACCTGGTGGTAGCCCAGTTGCTTTTCCTGGAGAGCGAGAACCCGGACAAGGACATCTCGTTCTACATCAACTCCCCCGGTGGCAGCGTGACCGCCGGCATGGCGATCTACGACACCATGAATTTCATCAAGCCCGATGTGTCCACGCTGTGCTGCGGCTTCGCGGCGAGCATGGGCGCGTTCCTGCTGGCCGCTGGTGCCAAGGGCAAGCGCTTCTCGCTGCCCAACTCCAAGGTCATGATCCACCAGGTGCTGGGTGGTGCGCGCGGTCAGGCGACCGACATCGAAATCCACGCCCGCGACATCCTTCGCACGAAAGACCAGATGAACCGCATCCTGGCCGAGCGCACGGGACAGCCCCTGGAAAAGATCCAGCACGACACCGAGCGCGATTACTTTCTGACGGCACCGGAAGCGCAGGAATATGGCCTGATCGACAAAGTGATCGAGAAGCGCCCCAGCGCGGTCTGAGGCCCCTCAAGCCCCGAAGACGGTATGAAATGGGCTGGTTATTGCCCATTTTGGCCTCCCGGGGCTTGATCTATCATTGTTCTTACCTCGTTTTTCGCCCTGAGACCTCAGACATATGGCCGACAAAAAAGGCACCACCAGTGAAAAAGCGCTCTACTGCTCGTTCTGCGGCAAGAGCCAGCACGAGGTCAAGAAGCTGATCGCCGGTCCCTCGGTGTTCATCTGCGACGAATGCATCGACCTGTGCAACGACATCATCCGCGATGAGTTGCCCGGCCTCGAAGCGGTCAAGGCCTCGGGTGATGAGGTTCCGACGCCTGCGCAGCTCAAGAGCAACCTCGACAACTACGTGATCGGCCAGCAGCAGGCCAAGCGCGCGCTGGCGGTCGCGGTCTACAACCACTACAAGCGCCTGCGCCACAAGCAGAACGCCCGCAAGGACGATGTGGAACTGGCCAAGAGCAACATCCTGCTGATCGGCCCCACGGGCTCTGGCAAGACGCTGCTGGCCCAGACCATGGCGCGCATGCTCAACGTGCCTTTCGTGATGGCCGATGCCACCACGCTGACCGAAGCCGGCTATGTGGGCGAGGACGTGGAAAACATCGTGGCCAAGCTGCTGCAGAGCTGCAACTACGACGTCGAACGTGCCCAGCAAGGCATTGTCTACATCGACGAAATCGACAAGATCACACGCAAGTCCGACAACCCCTCCATCACGCGCGACGTGTCGGGCGAGGGCGTGCAGCAGGCCTTGCTCAAGCTCATCGAGGGCACCATGGCTTCGGTGCCGCCGCAGGGTGGGCGCAAGCACCCGAACCAGGATTTCCTGCAGGTGGACACCACCAACATCCTGTTCATTTGTGGCGGCGCGTTTGCGGGCCTGGAAAAGATCATCGAAAACCGCACCGAAGCTTCGGGCATCGGTTTTGGGGCGCTGGTGAAAAGCAAACAGCAGCGCAGCATCACCGAGGCTTTCAAGGAAATCGAGCCCGAGGACCTGATCAAGTTCGGACTGATTCCCGAGCTCGTCGGTCGCGTCCCCGTGATCGCCGCTTTGGCGGAACTCAGCGAAGACGCTCTGGTCGAAATTCTCACCGAGCCCAAGAACGCCGTGGTCAAGCAGTTTTCCCGCTTGCTGTCCATGGAAGGGGCAGAGCTGGAAGTGCGGCCTGGCGCGCTCAAGGCCATCGCCCGCAAGGCACTCGCGCGCAAGACCGGCGCACGCGGTTTGCGATCGATCCTGGAAAACGCGCTGATCGACACCATGTTCGATCTGCCCGGTATGAGCAATGTCGAGAAGGTGGTGGTGGATGAATCGACCATCGATGAAAACAAGCCGCCCCTGCTGGTGTACCGCGAAGCGGCCAAGCAGGCTTGAACGGTTGCCGGCCAGGCTTTTCTGGTCTGCCGGCACCGTCACGGATGCGTCCGGTTGAGATCGCCCGCACCGACCCCATTTACCCGTCCTAGTCGAGGTTGAAATGTCCGGACAAACCCCATTGCCCAGTACGTCGATTGAACTTCCGCTGTTGCCCTTGCGCGACGTGGTGGTGTTTCCGCATATGGTCATTCCGCTCTTTGTCGGGCGGCCCAAGAGCATCAAGGCGCTGGAAGCGGCCATGGAATCCGAGCGCCGCATCATGCTGGTGGCGCAGAAAGCCGCAGCCAAGGACGAGCCCTCGACCGAAGACATGTTCGAGATGGGTTGTGTCGCCACGATCCTTCAAATGCTCAAGTTGCCCGATGGCACGGTCAAGGTGCTGGTCGAAGGCTTGCAGCGCGCCAAGGTGCTCGATATCCGCGATGGCGAGAGCCATTTCGTGGCCAATGTGACGCCGGTCGACCCTGTCGCGGAGCAGAGCAACCTGCAGGTCAACGAGCTCGAAGCCCTGCGGCGCGCGGTGATGCAGCAGTTTGACCAGTACGTCAAACTCAACAAGAAGATCCCTTCGGAAATCCTCACTTCGATCTCCAGCATCGACGACGCCGGTCGCCTGGCCGACACCATCGCGGCCCACCTGCCGCTCAAGCTGGAGTCCAAGCAGGTCGTGCTCGATCTCGACCAGATCAACAAGCGCCTGGAGAACCTGTTCGAGCAGCTCGAGCGCGAGGTGGACATCCTCAACGTCGACAAGAAGATCCGTGGTCGCGTGAAGCGCCAGATGGAGAAGAACCAGCGCGACTTCTACCTCAACGAACAGGTCAAGGCGATCCAGAAGGAACTGGGCGAAGGCGAAGAGGGCGCGGACATCGAGGAGATCGAGAAAAAGATCAAGCTGGCCAAGATGCCCGCCGAAGCGCGCAAGAAGGCCGATGCCGAGTTCAAGAAGCTCAAGCTGATGTCGCCCATGTCGGCCGAGGCGACGGTGGTGCGCAACTACATCGATGCCCTGGTCGGCTTGCCGTGGAGCAAGAAGACCAAGATCAAGCACGATCTGGCGCATGCCGAGGCGGTGCTCAACGAAGACCACTATGGCTTGGAGAAGGTCAAGGACCGTATCCTCGAGTACCTTGCGGTGCAACAGCGCGTGGACAAGGTCAAGGCACCCATCCTCTGCCTGGTCGGGCCACCCGGTGTGGGCAAGACCTCGCTGGGTCAGTCCGTGGCCAAGGCCACGGGTCGCAAATACGTGCGCATGGCGCTCGGCGGCATGCGCGACGAGGCCGAGATCCGCGGTCACCGCCGCACGTACATCGGCGCGATGCCGGGCAAGGTGTTGCAGAGCCTGAACAAGGTGGGCACGCGCAACCCCTTGTTCCTGCTCGACGAAATCGACAAGCTCGGTACCGACTTCCGTGGCGATCCATCGAGCGCGCTGCTGGAGGTGTTGGACCCCGAGCAGAACCACACGTTTGGGGATCATTACATCGAGGTTGATTTCGACCTGTCCGATGTGATGTTCGTCGCGACGTCGAACTCCATGAACATTCCACCGGCCCTGCTGGACCGCATGGAAGTGATTCGCCTCTCGGGTTACACCGAGGAGGAAAAGACCAATATCGCGATCCGCTACCTGCTGCCCAAGCAGCTCAAGAACAACGGCATTCGCGAAGGCGAGTTGACGGTGGAAAACGATGCGGTGCGCGACATCGTTCGCTACTACACGCGTGAGGCTGGCGTGCGTTCGCTGGAACGCGAGCTGTCCAAGATCTGCCGCAAGGTAGTCAAGGGTTTGCTGCTCAAGAAGTACACGCCGACGGTGGTGGTGAATACCGAAAATCTCAGCGAGTTTCTTGGTGTGCGCAAGTACAGCTACGGCCGCGCCGAAGCCACCAACCAGGTGGGTCAGGTGGTGGGGCTGGCCTGGACGGAAGTGGGCGGCGATCTGCTCACCATCGAGGTCGCGATCATGCCCGGCAAGGGGGTGATCACGCGCACGGGTTCGCTCGGTGATGTGATGAAGGAGTCTGTTGAAGCCGCCCGCACCGTGGTGCGCAGCCGCGCGCGCGTGCTGGGCATCAAGGACGAACAGTTCGACAAGCGCGACATTCACATCCACGTCCCCGACGGCGCGACACCCAAGGATGGTCCGAGCGCGGGTGCGGCCATGACCACGGCGTTGGTGTCGGCCATCACAGGCATTCCGGTGCGTGCCGATGTCGCGATGACGGGCGAGATCACGTTGCGCGGAGAAGTGACGGCCATCGGTGGTTTGAAAGAGAAGCTACTGGCCGCATTGCGTGGCGGGATCAAGACCGTGATCATTCCGGAAGAAAACGTGAAGGACCTGGCCGAGATTCCGGACAACGTGAAGCAAGGTCTTGAGATCGTGCCCGTGAAATGGATCGACAAGGTGCTCGCGATCGCGCTGGAACGCCAGCCTGTTCCGCTGACCGAAGAGGAAGTTGCTGCGCAGATTGCGGCCGCTAGTGTGAGCAAGCCGGCTGCTGCTTCTGACGCGGTCAAACATTGAATGAAAAAATGACGCTGCCTTGAAAGAGCGTCATTTTTCAGGTTAGAATCCTGGCTTACCGACGAACATCGGTAGACGCAAACCAAGCGGTAAAAATGCGGGAATAGCTCAGTTGGTAGAGCGCAACCTTGCCAAGGTTGAGGTCGCGAGTTCGAATCTCGTTTCCCGCTCCAAATTCAAAAGGGAAGCTTCTGCTTCCCTTTTTTGTCAGGGTTCAAGTCGGTGCTTTGGTGTGCCGACTTTGATGGCGCGATAGCAAAGCGGTTATGCCCCGGATTGCAAATCCGGTTAGTCCGGTTCGACTCCGGATCGCGCCTCCAGATACCGGAACGCAACCGGAAAATTGCGGGAATAGCTCAGTTGGTAGAGCGCAACCTTGCCAAGGTTGAGGTCGCGAGTTCGAATCTCGTTTCCCGCTCCACATTCTCAAAGGGACGCTTCGGCTTCCCTTTTTTGTTGGCCCGCCGATCGCGGGTTTTTTTTCGTCCTTTGCGCGCGCGATCCAGCTGTGGGTGGCGTGGTCTGTCTTCTCCCCAGCAACTGTGCCCAAGCTTGTGGATAAGCGCAGGAACAACCGCCGCAGGCCGCGGCCTGCCTGGCTTGCAACGGCTTGCCACAAAAATGGGCATGCGCGCAACGGCCACTCAACGGCCCATTCGTGTCTTGCGTTGCAGCAGTTGCGTGATGGCCTGGGCCGCTTCCAGCAGCGGTGGGAGCAGCTGCTCCTGCACCGCACGCGCGTTGGTGCGGTTGGCCTGGCCGCTGAGGTTGATGGCTGCGTTCACGCGGCCGTCCGCGCCCTGGATGGGCGCTGCGACCGAGATCAAACCTTCTTCCAGTTCCTGATCGACCACACTCCAGCCTTGTCGGCGCACTTGATGGATGCGCTTGAGCAAGGTCGTGGTGTCGGTCACGGTGTGTCGCGTCAACGCGGTGCGGGGTGATTCTTCAAGGCGGCGCAGGATGTCTTCGTCATCGAGTTGTGCCAGCAGCACGCGACCGAGCGACGTGCAGAACGCGGGCAGGCGCGAGCCGATGCCCAGCGAGATCTTCATGATCTTCTGCGTGGGCACACGCATGACGTACACGATGTCCGCCCCATCGAGCACGGCGATCGAGCTCGATTCGCTGACACGGTCCACCAGCGCCTGCACCACGGGTTCGGCCAGATCCCAGATGGGCATGGACGAGAGATACGCGAAGCCCAGTTCGAGGATGCGCGGTGTCAGGCGAAACCATTTGCCATCGCCCTCGACGTAGCCCAGGGTTTGCAGCGTGAGCAGGATGCGCCGCGCGCCCGCGCGCGTGAGGCCCGAGCGCTCGGCCACTTCGCTCAAGGTCTGCTCGGGCGCGTTTGCGCTGAAGCTGCGCACCACCTGCAGACCGCGCGCAAAAGACTGGACATAGGTGTCGCCGGGACGGGGTGGTGCGGCTTTGGAGGAAGAGGGCATGGTCAGGAGACGGGAAGTTTTCTATAATTCTTATTATGAACAAATGTTCGCTGTACGAACAGACTGCGAACAGATGCCCGTGACGCCTAGAAAGGACTCCCGATGATCAACAAACTGGCCGACTCGATCGAGACGGCTTTGGCAGACACCGCCGACGGCGCGACCGTGCTCATTGGCGGCTTTGGTACGTCGGGCATTCCCAATGAACTCATCGATGGCCTGATCGCCCATGGCGCGCGCGACCTGACCGTGGTGAACAACAACGCCGGCAATGGCGACACGGGCTTGGCCGCGTTGCTCAAGGCCGGCCGCGTGCGCAAGGTGATCTGCAGTTTTCCGCGCCAGGTGGACAGCCACGTGTTCGACGGCCTCTACCGCAGCGGCGCGCTCGAACTCGAACTGGTGCCGCAAGGCAACCTGGCCGAGCGCTTGCGCGCTGCGGGTGCCGGCATCGGCGGCTTCTTCACGCCCACGGGCTATGGCACCGAGCTGGCCAAGGGCAAGGAAACGCGCATCATCGATGGCAAAGGCTATGTGTTCGAAACGCCGATCCATGGCGACCTCGCGCTCATCAAGGCCGAACGTGGCGACCGCTGGGGCAACCTCACGTACCGCAAGGCCGCGCGCAACTTCGGCCCGGTGATGGCCATGGCCGCGCGCAAGACGGTGGCCACCGTGCACGAGATCGCCGAACTCGGCGAGCTCGATCCTGAAATCGTCATCACCCCCGGCATTCACGTGAGCCAGGTCGTGCGCATCGAACGCACGGTCACGCGCGCCGGCGGCTTCAAGGCCGCAGCCTGAACGAGGACCTTCCCATGACTTACACACGACGCACCAAAGTCGAGCTGGCCCAACGCGTGGCGCGCGACATCCACGACGGCGCCTACGTCAATCTGGGCATCGGCCAACCCACGCTGGTGGCCAACCATCTTCCACCTGGCATCGAGGTGGTGTTGCACAGCGAGAACGGCATCCTCGGCATGGGGCCCGCGCCAGCCGCTGGCGAAGAGGATTACGACCTCATCAACGCCGGCAAGCAGCCGGTGACCTTGCTGCCTGGCGGCAGCTTCTTTCACCATGCCGACAGCTTCGGCATGATGCGCGGTGGCCATATCGACATCTGTGTGCTCGGCGCCTTCCAGGTGTCTGCCACGGGCGATCTGGCCAACTGGAGCACGGGCGAACCCGACGCGATTCCCGCCGTCGGCGGCGCCATGGACCTTGCCGTGGGCGCGCGCCAGACCTGGGTCATGATGGACCTGCTCACCAAGCAGGGCCAGAGCAAGTTGGTGCAGCAGTGCAGTTACCCGCTCACCGGCGTGGCCTGCGTCAAGCGCGTGTATTCCGACCTGGCCACGCTCGAATGCACGCCTCAGGGCCTGCGCCTGATCGACACGGTGGACGGCCTGGATCGCGCAGAACTCGAACGTCTGATCGGCCTGCCCGTGGCAGCTTGACCCAAACACACCTCTCAACCTTTGCAGCAACCCCGGAGACGACATGACCCAACGCCAAGCCTTCATCTGCGACGCCATCCGCACCCCCTTCGGCCGCTACGGCGGCGCGCTCAGCAGCGTGCGCACCGACAACCTCGGTGCCGTGCCGCTCAAGGCGCTGATGGCGCGCAACCCCGGCGTGGACTGGGCCGCGATCACCGACGTGATCTACGGTTGCGCCAACCAGGCCGGTGAAGACAACCGCAACGTCGCGCGCATGGCCGCGCTGCTCGCGGGCCTGCCGATGGATGTGCCGGGCGCCACCATCAACCGCCTCTGCGGCTCGGGTCTGGATGCGCTGGGTACCGCCGCGCGCGCCATCAAGTCGGGCGAAGCCACGTTGATGATCGCCGGTGGCGTGGAGAGCATGAGCCGCGCGCCCTTCGTCATGCCCAAGGCCGAGAGCGCCTTCAGCCGCAACAACGCGGTGTACGACACCACGATCGGCTGGCGTTTCGTCAACCCGCTGATGAAGGCGCAGTACGGCGTGGACGCGATGCCCGAAACCGCCGAGAACGTGGCGACCGACTTCAAGATCGAGCGCGAGGCACAGGACCGCATGGCCATGGCCAGCCAGCTCAAGGCCGTGGCCGCGCAGAAGGCCGGCCATCTGGCCGCCGAGATCACGCCCGTGACCATTCCGCAGAAGAAGGGCGATGCGATCGTGGTGGACAAGGACGAGCACCCGCGCGAAACCAGCCTGGAAGCGCTGGCGAAGTTGAAGGGTGTGGTGCGCCCCGATGGCACGGTGACGGCCGGCAACGCCAGCGGCGTGAACGACGGCGCTTGTGCGCTGCTACTGGCCGATGAAGCCACGGCCGCGAAACACGGTCTCACGCCCAAGGCCCGAGTGGTGGGCATGGCCACCGCCGGTCTGGCGCCGCGCATCATGGGCATGGGCCCGGCGCCGGCCACGCGCAAGGTGTTGGAACTCACCGGCCTGTCGCTGGCGCAAATGGACGTGATCGAACTCAACGAAGCTTTTGCCGCCCAAGGTCTGGCGGTCTTGCGCGATCTCGGCTTGAAGGACGACGATGCCCGCGTGAACCAATGGGGAGGCGCCATCGCGCTGGGACATCCGCTGGGTGCCAGCGGTGCGCGCCTGGCCACCACTGCGACCAGCCAGCTGCACCGCATCGGTGGCCGCTATGCGCTGTGCACGATGTGCATCGGCGTGGGGCAGGGCATCGCGGTGATCCTGGAAAAGGTCTAAGCGGGAGGACCGGGCCGCACCGAGCGCACGGATCCGTCATGGCCTCGTTCGCGCCCATCCGTTCGGTCGAGCGCGCGCTCGACGTGCTGCTGGCCTTGAACCGCGGCCCGATCAGCACGCTCGACCAGCTGTACCAGCAGACGCGCATTCCCAAGCCGACGTTGGTGCGGCTGCTGGAGACCTTGCAGAAGCGGGGCATGGTGGCGCGCGCGCCGCAGTACGGCGCGTACAGCCTGTCGTCGGGCGTGAAGATGCTGTCCGCGGGTTACCACGGCGAGCCACGCATCGTGGAAGCGGCCGCCGCGCCGGCCAACGCGCTCACGCGCAAGATCAAGTGGCCGCTGGCGGTGGCGGTGCCCGACTACGACGCGGTGGTGGTGCGCTACAGCACCATCCCCGATTCGCCGCTGTCGCTGCTGCACTCGACCATCAACATGCGCCTCTCGCTCGTGGGGCGCGCCATGGGCCGCGCCTACCTGGCGTTTTGCGGACGCGAGGAGCGGCGTGCGCTGCTCGACATCCTGAACCTCTCCAGCAGCGAGGAAGATGCTTCGGCGAAGGACCGGCCTGCCATGCTCGCCACCTTGAAGAAGATCCGCCAGCAGGGCTATGCGCTGCGTGCGCCGGGCATCCGACCGGTCTCGGGCACGCTGGCCGTGCCGGTGATGGAGGGGCAGCGCGTGGTCGCGACCCTGGGCATGACCTGGATCGCCTCCGCGGTCAGCAACGAGCAGGCGGTGGAGCGTTACCTGGAGCCGCTGCAGGGCTTGTCGCGCCTCATCAGCACGCGGCTGGTGAATCTATGACACCCCCCTGCGCCGCTGCGCGGCTTCCCCCCTCTCTTGCGCGCCTTCGGCGCTTGGAGGGGGGACGGCATCTTGGGCCGGCGCAGCCGTCCCTCGATGCCTCTGGATGGGGGCATGCTCGCCGGAGCATTCGAAGCTCCCCCCTGCGCCGCTCGCGGCTTCCCTCCTCTCTGGCGCGCCTTCGGCGCTTGGAGGGGGGGACGATGCCAGAGGCCCGGCAAAGCCGGTTCCTCGGCATCTCTGGAACAAGGCACGCTCGCCGAAACATTGAAAGTCCTCATCCATGAACTCCGTCTCAACCTCACATCCCCGCCGCATCGGCATCGTCGGTGCCGGCGCGGTCGGCGGCCATGTGGCGGCCCGCCTGGCGCTCGCGGGGCACCAGGTCACGCTGCTGGCGCGCGGCGCTACCCTGGAGGCGGTGCGTGCGCATGGCCTGCGCTATGCCACGGGCGGCCAGGCCTCCCAACGTGTCGAGGTGCGCGCCGAAGCGACGCCGCAGGCCATGGGCGCTCAAGATCTCGTGATCCTCGCGCTGAAGTCACAGGCCTTGCCCACGGTGGTGCCTACGCTTGGCCCCATGCTCGCTGCCGACACACCCGTGCTGACCCTGAACAACGGCTTGCCCTGGTGGTACTTCCTGGTGCCGGGGCAGGCCCTCGAAGGACAGCGTCTCGCGCGCGTGGACCCGTTGGGCGAGACCGAGCGCGCCGTGGACATCTCGCGCGTGCTGGGCGGCACGATCATGACCTCGTGCCATTGCCCCGAGCCTGGGGTGGTGGTGCACAGCGCGGGCGCGCGCCTCGCACTGGGCGAGCCCGGTGGCGGTTTGAGCGAACGCGCCGCGTTGTGGAGCGGTGTGCTGGCCGACGCGGGCCTGGGCGCGGTGGCCAGCCCGCAGATCCGCGTCGACATCTGGCTCAAGCTGCTGGGCAACATCTGCGCGAACCCATTGAGCCTGCTGACCGGCGTGACCACCGACCGCATGATCGACGACCCGGGCGTGCGCAGCCTGTTCGCGGCCATGATGGAGGAGTGCATCGCGCTGGGCCGCCGCCTCGGCCTGACGCTGGACACCACGACCGAACAGCGCATGGCGCAGACGCGCCAGCTCGGCGCCATCCGCAGCTCCATGCTGCAGGACCTGGAGGCCGGTCGCAGCGTGGAGCTCGACGCCATTCTTGGCGCGCCGATCGAGTGCGCGCAAGCGGTGGGCCAACCGGTGCCGCGCCTGCAGGAGGTGTTTGCGCTGGCTTGTTTGCGGGCAGAGGGCGCCGGCCTGTACCCCTGAAGCGCCTGTCTCAGGCTTTCCCGAGCAATGCCGCCCAGCGCTCCTGCTCGTGCCTGACATAGGCGATGTACTCGGCGCCCGTTCGCAGGTCGGGCGTTCCCCCTTGGCTGAGGAAACCTTCCACGATGGCCGGCGAGCGCAGCGCCGCATGAATCTGCGCCTGCAGCGCCTTCTGCCTGCTGGCCGGGAACGATGCCGGCGCCACCACACAGTAGCCGCCGTCCGCCACGACGTCGGGCAGGCCGCACTCGGGCGCCGTCGGCACATCGGGCAGGCCGTGGGCGCGGTCGTGGCCGGCGATCATCAAGGGTTGTACGGCATGGCTGCGGATGGCGTCCATCACGCTTCCGCCCACTTCCGCGAACAACACGTCGAGCCGGCCGCGCACCAGGTCGACCATTGCAGGCACCAGTCCGTCGTAGTGGCGCGACAGCATGCGCGTTTCGGTGCGCTTCTGGAACAGCTCGGGCAGCACGGCGAGCGGCCCACGGGCAATGGCCGCGGTGGTGAAACCGTCGGGGCGCAGCCGGACCTGCGCGATGAGTTCGGCGAGCGTGCTGGCCGCCACGTGTTTTCCCACCAGCAGCACGTTGGGGATTCGGACCAGGCCACTCAGGCACGTGATGTCGCTGAAGACATCGAACAATTCGTCTTGGTTCAGCAGGCGGTCAAACACCGTCGCGCCAGTGCCGGCCAGGCCAATGGTGCAGCCATCGGCCACCGAACGCGTGACCCGGTGCACCCCGAGCACACCGCCCAGGCCGATCACATTTTCGACATCCACGGGCTGCCCCATCACCTTGGCCAGCGCCACGGCGAAGCTGCGGCCGAAGCGGTCGGCCGGCCCGCTGGAATGGAAGGGAACGACCAGCGTCGTGCGCTGGCGCGACGAGGTGCTCGTTCCCCCGTTCGGGTCGACCAGCGCGCCCGCCGCCCGTTCGACCACGGGAGACAGCGCTGTGTTGCGCCGCGTGACCAGCGAGACCGTGCGCTCGAAGCCAGGCGTGAGCGGGATCGCTTTCACGCCGGGCCCGTCCGCGCGCGCCAACGTGGCATGGTCGCCGCCGGGCAGCACGGCCACGCCGACTTGCCCGGACACCAGGGCCATCGCCATCGCGACTTGCGTCACCTCCTGCGCCTCTGCCGTCGCGACGTCGTGCGTGTGCAGAAAGCGGTCCAACTGGAACCGGCCCCCGGCCGATGCGTCGAGAAGGACCAATTTCTCGTAGCGCAGCGATGCGGCGCTCACATACGACCGGCGCGCGAACGGGTGCTGCAGGCTGCAATACACGAAGTAGGGCTCGGTGAGCAGGGCGGTGCCGCTGAGCTCGCTGGGCAGGCCGTCGCCCACGACGAGGCCGAGCTCGGCCGTGCCGCGCATGACGCCCTCCAGCACATCGGCATGCGGCTGCTCGCGCAGCTGCAACCGGATGTCGGGCCACGCGCGCTGCATCGCCGTGATGCGCCCGGGCAGGAAGTCGCCGCCGACCGATTGGCTGCATGCCAGCCGCACCACGCCGCGCGTGGCCGAGGCTTCGGTCTTGGCTTGTGACAGCACACGCTCCAGATGGTCGAGCGCCTCGCGCAGCGGCCCGACCAGCCGCCGACCCGCATCGCTCAGCACCACTTGCCGCGTGGTCCGGTCCACCAACGGGATCTCCAGCGCTTCTTCCAGGGTGCGCAACGACTGGCTGACGGCCGACTGCGTCAGGCCGATGGCGTTGGCCGTGGCACTGAAGCTGCCGGTTTCGCCGACCGAGAGCAGCACGCGCAGTTGGCGCAGAGAGACGTATTGAGACGCAATGGTCATGAACTTCTTCTAATAAATCGCCAAAGAAAAGTTGCTTCGCAGACCGCTGGATTGTGTGTCCAATGCCGTCCACTTATGGTGACGCTTCCTCAGATCGAACTCGACGGCCAGACCCTCAGCGCACGCGATGTCGTGCAGATCGCCCGTCATGGCGCGGCGGTGGCCTTGGCGCCCGCCGCGCTCGCACGCATGGAGGCGTCTCGCGCCGTGGTCGAGCGTATCGTGGCCAGCGGCGAGCTGGTCTACGGTGTCACCAGCAGCGTCGCCACCAAGACCGGCACGCCGCTCGATCCGCGCCGCTATGGGGAATTCAACCGCCGCCTGCTGGAGACGCACGACATGGGCATGGGGCCGCTGGCTTCGCGCGAGATGGTGCGCGCCATGCTGGTGGTCATGCTCAACAACATGGCGTCGGGCCGCCTGGGTGTTCGGCCTGTGCTGGCGAACCTTCTGGTCGACGCGCTCAACACGCAGCGCGAATTCAAGGTCCACCTGTGGGGCTCGACCGGCGAGAGCGACATGGCGGCGGTGGCCAACATCGCACTCGATCTGTATGCAGGCACCGAACTGGCCGCCGGCGAGACCATTGCGCTGATCAACTCCAGCCCTGTTTCCATCGGACTGGCGGCTTTGGCCATGGCCGACCTTGGGAACATCCTGGCGTCGTGGCCGCTGGCGGCGGCGCTCAGCATGGAGGGCTATGGCGCCAACCCGTCCCCCGTGTCCGACGTGGCCGTGCGCTCGCGGCCATTCAAAGGGCTCCAGCGCGCGGCGCAAGCCATCGCCGCACAGTTGCACGGCAGCCACCTGATGAGCGCTGGCGGCCCCCGGCACCTGCAGGACCCGCTGGCCTTCCGCTCGCTGCCGATCACGCTGGGCAATGCCTTCGACAGCCACGACTTCGCGGCCGGTCAGTTCGCGATCGAGCTCAATGCGAGCCAGAACAACCCGGTGGTGTCCATCGAAGAGCAGCGCCTGGTGTCGGTGGCCAACTTCGACCTGCTGGCGCTCTCGATGGCGCTCGACACGTTGCGGCTGGGCATCGCGCCGCTGGTCACCAGTTCAACCGAGCGCGTGGCCAAGCTGGTCGACTCGTTCTGGTCCGGACTGGACTCGGGCCTTCTGGCGCAGGACGACGTGGGCTTGCCTGGTTTCAACGGCATGGCCCAAGTGCACAAGGGCATCACCGCCGAAGCGCGTCTGCTCGCGGCACCCGTGGTCACCGAGTTGCCCAGCTCCAGCCATTCCAACGGCAATCTCGACCGCGTGAGCATGGCCAGCCTGGCCGCACGCCGCACGTTGGAACTGGCGCAGCTGTGCAAGTCCATCCTGGCGGTCGAGCTCGTGGTGGCCGCGCAGGCCGTGGACCTGCGGCAGCCGCCGCGTTTGGGCGCGGGCACCTCGAAGCTGCACGGCTTCGTGCGGGGCCTCGTGCCGCACGCAGGCGGCGCGCAGCGCGTGCCGCATCCCGCTCCGGTGCTGGAGGCGCTGGAAAGGCTGGACTGGCAACTCGATTCAATTCCCCCAACCACTACCGGAGACGCACGATGATGCAACGACGACACTTCAACACCCGCCTTGCGGCGCTGGCCGCCGCCAGCGTGAGCAGCCTGCCTGTGCTGGCGCAGGACGGCGCGCCGATGCGCATCCTCGTGGGCTTCTCGCCCGGTGGCTCGGTGGACGCGGTGGCGCGCTTGTTGGCCGAGCGGCTGAAGGAGCCGCTGGGCATGAACGTGATCGTGGAGAACAAGCCCGGCGCGACCGGGCGTGTGGCGCTGGGTGAGGTGCAGCGCGCGCGGCCCGATGGCCGCACGCTGGTGCTGGCCGCTGGCGGCGCCATGGTGATCTTTCCCTGGCTGTACCCGGGCACGCTGGGCTACAACCCGGTGAAGGACTTCTCGCCGGTGTCTCGCGTTACTTCGCTGGGCTTCGTGATCTCGGTCGGCCCGGCCGCGCCGGTGACCGACCTCAAGGGCTTGATCGCCTGGGCCAAGGCGAATCCGGGCAAGGCGATGTACGCCACCTCGGGTGCGGGTTCGGTGCCGCATTTCTCCGGCCTGCTGCTGGCGCAGACCTTGGGTCTGCAACTCACCCACGTGGCCTACAAAGGCGGGCCGCAGGCCGAGCAGGAACTGATTGGCGGGCACGTGCCGATGATGATCGACAGCCCCACCAGCACCACCATCGACCTGCACCGCACCGGCAAGCTGCGCATCGTCGCGGTGACCGGCAAGACACGCCTGCCCGCATTGCCGGATGTGCCGACGTTGCAGGAAGCCGGCGTGAACCTGGCGATCGACAACTTCTTCGGCCTGTACGGCCCGGCGGGCATGCCGGTCGACACGGTCAACCGCATCGATCGCGCGGTGGGGCAGGTTCTGGCGCAGCCGGATGTGCGCGAGAAGATTCAGGCCGCCGGGCTGGTGACGGACCATGGCGGTCCGCAGGAACTGGCCAGTGTGCAGGCGGCTCAGCTCAAGCGCTGGGAAGCGCCGATCAAGGCTTCGGGGTTCAAGGTGGAGTGATTTCGTGGGGGAAAAGGGGCATTGTCTCTGGCGTGCCCCTCACCCCAGCCCTCTCCCCAGAGGGGCGAGGGAGCTAAGGCACGGCTCCGGCGAGACGTGCCTTCATCCAGAGACACCAAGGGACGGCTCCGCCGGCCCAAGGTGTCGTCCCCCCTCCAAGCGCCGAAGGCGCGTCAGAGAGGGGGGAAGCTGCGGAGCAGCGCAGGGGGGGGGCTCCCCATGCACGACGGCCCAAGGTGTCGTCCCCCCTCCAAGCGCCGAAGGCGCGCCAGAGAGAGGGGAAGCCGCGTCAGCGGCGCAGGGGGTGTTCACTCCTGCTCCGCCGGCATCGGGTACTCGTCGCCGTTGCAGACCACACCCTTCTTCGAGAAGTCCCAACGCGGTGGCGCGAAGATGTCCACCAGCACACCGGGCGCATCAATGTTGCGGCTGGTGTGCACGACCTTGGGCGGCACCACGAGCAGCGATGGACTGCCCATTTCCTCGGCCTGGTCTTCTTGCCACAAGGTCATGTCCGGGCCCCACGGGTAGCGCAGGTGGTGCACATAGGTGCCCGACAGTGCCAGCGATCCCTGTTCGAAATCGGTGTGGCTGTGCGGGCTGAGCTTGCGCACGTCGCGCGCCACCGGGCGCTTGAGCAGCGGGTTCACCATCAGCTTGCGGGTGCGGAAGATGCGCATCTGGCTGCCTTCTGCAACGTAGTCGGCCAGGCGGTAGTGGCGCAGCTTGTAGCCGCCCACGGGCTCGGGCCAGGCCACCAGGGGCGCGGCATCGGGGTTGGGCGTGGCGTAGGTGGCCTGGTTGTCGGCCAGCGCCGCCAGGTCGCTCACATCGCTGGAGAAGATGCGCACCACCAGACCCGCGCCTTGTACGCGCAGCGTGCTCGGGCCGGGCGGCACGATGGTCAGGCTGTCGGGGCCGGCCTGCAGCGACTCGGCGCCGGCCTGTACCTGCAGCGACAGGCCGGCGGTGTCGGGCACCAGCAGCACGTACTCGTCGAGGTTGTCGCGTTGCAGCGTGTCGCCCGTTTGCACGCGCGAGACCACGACGACGAAGTTGGCGCCGCGCGTGATCCACGCCGGTGCGCTGTCGCCCGGCACGGCGCGCGGCGTTTGCTCGTGGTGGCGGGCGTAGGTGGCGAGTTGGGAAGGCAGCAAGGACATGGCGTTTCCTGAATGAAGTGGGTCAGGCCGCGTGGGCGATCGCCTGTGCGCCCTGGCGCAGCAGGGTCTGGTCGGACGACACGATGAACCAGTCGGCACCGAGCGCGGCGAATTCGTCGCGCTCGGCGTTGCCGGCCACGAACATGCCCGCGCGTATGCCGGCCTTGCGGGCGACGGCGAGCACATGGCGCGTGGCTTCGAGCACGCGCGGCTCGCGCGGGTTGTCCAGCCCCATGGAGAGGGCCAGGTCGGCGCGGCCGACGAAGAGGCCGCCCACGCCGGGCACGGCGGCGATGGCTTCGGCGTCTTTCACGGCGGCGTCGGATTCGATCTGGCAGATCACCTGCGCCTCGTCACCGATGCGCAGCGCCTCCTTCATGCCCAGGCTGCCGTAACCGGCGAAGCGGGGCGAACTGGAGTAGCCGCGCGCGCCACCCTTGTAGCGCGCCATGGCCACCACGTTGCGCGCGTCGTCGGCGCTGTCGACGTGGGGCACCAGAATGCCGGCGGCGCCGATGTCCAGTGCCGAGAGGATCACGGCCGGGTTGACCTCGGCGATGCGGATGAAGGCCTTGAGGTGGGTGGCGCGCGTGGCCAGCACCATCAGATCGAGCGTGGCGCGGTCGAAGGGGGCGTGTTCGGCATCGATGCACACGAAGTCCAGCTTCGTGGTGCCCAGCACTTCGATGATGTGAGGCGAGGCGGTCTTGACGAAGGTGCCGAGTTGGTAGGCTTGGGTCATGGTCGAGGCACTGAGGTGCGGTGTTATTTCGGAGGCTTCTGCAGTTGCGGTCGGTTGTGCAGCTCGCCCAGCTCGGCGTAGAGCGGGCCGCCCAGGCGCGAGATCGGGCGCATCTTCACGCTGTCGACGTAGCGGCCGTCGAACACGGTGGAGGAGAGGTGGAACAGCAGCACTTCACCGATGTAGAGCGTGTTCAGGCCACGCCCGAGCGTGAGGGCGCGTTCGAGCCGGCATTCCATCTGGATCGGTGAGGCCGCCACGCGCGGCACGGCGATGCGCTCGCCCGGCAGCAATTCGATGCCCAGGGCCTCGATCTCGCTGGTCTCTGACGGGTAATCGGCGCTGCAGCCGTGCATCAGGTCCATGGTGTCCAGCGTGGCCACGTTGACCACGAACTCGCCGGTCTCAACGATGTTGCGCGCCGTGTCCTTGAGCTGGCCGTCCTTGGTGCCGATGTTCACCGCCACCATGGGCGGGCTGTGGGCCACGTAGTTGTAGGAGCTGAAGGGCGCGGCGTTGACCACGCCGTCCTTGCCGCGCGTGGTGATCCAGGCCACCGGGCGCGGCACCACGGCGCCGACCAGCAGCCGGTAGGCCGTGGCCGTGTCCATGGTGGTGGCGTCCAGGGTGGTGAAGCCGGTTGCAGACATCGTCGCGGGTCCTGCTTCCTGCCTTCAGGCGCGGCGGCCGCTGCCGCCCTTCTGGAAGATGCGGCGGCCGGTGTCGTGGAACAGGGCGCGCTTTTCGTCATCGTTGAGCAGCACGGCGGAGTCGAGCGCGCGCTGCACCATGTCCTTGTAGGTGCCGGAAGAGGTGCCGATGTCCGAGCCCCACATCAGGCGGTCCGCGCCGTAGAGGTCGATCGCGCGGCGCAGCACCTTGTCGGCCGGAATGCCTTCCTCGCGGCAGATGTCGAGGTTGATCGACGTCCACTTGAACGAGATGTTCTTCCAGGGCACGAGGGCTTCGAAGTTCTCGTCCAGGCCGTAGTGCCCGCTTTTTTCCATCTCGGGTTCGAGCAGGTGGTCGATCGCGATGTTCACGTTGGGGTACTGCTTCGTCAGCTCGATCAGCGCCGGGACCGACGGGCCGCCACCGCCGACGGACAACACCTCCAGGTTCATCACCAGGCCGAACTCGTTGGCCACTTCCCAGGTCTTGAGCGCCATGGGCGAGTTGAGCCAGGGCATGCTGCCATCGGGCTCGCGGCCACCAAAGAGGCGCACACCGGCCAGGCCGTGGTTCTGGATGTATTGGCGCACCAGGGGCGCGGTGCCCGCATCTTCCGCATCGAGGATCACCACGGCGGAAAAGATCTCGGGGTGCTTGTCCGACGAGTCCAGGATGTAGCTGTTGTCGTAGCGGTAGATCATGCGCTTTTGCACCGCCACCGCGCCGTCGACGTTTTCTTCTTTCATCCACTCCAGCATGCGCGCCACGTCGGGCACTTCATTGATGGGGTTGGGACCGTGGTGGCCACCGGGCGTGCCGATCACGCCGGGCATGCGCGGCGGCGCGTTGGCCGCGCGCTGCATCGGCTTGCGCGGGTAGGCGGTCTGGTCGTCGGCGACCAGGTGGGCGTGGGCGTCGAACAAGAGGGGGCGGGCAGAAGCGCTCATGGGCATCGGGTCGTGAAGGGTGGCCCCTGGGGGCCACGGTTGAAAGGGTGTCGGGTCAGTCCAGCTTGACGTTGGCGGTGGAGATGACCTTCTGCCACTTCTTGGAGTCTTCGTTGATCATCTTGCGCAGCAGGTCGGGCGCGCCCACGTTGACGACGGCGCCGTAGGTCTGCAGCTTGGCCTTGCCATACGTGGAGCTGACGATGTTGTTGATCTCGGTGTTGAGCGCCTTGATGACCTCGGGCGGCGTGCCGGCCGGGCCGACGACCGCGAACCACACCGTGGCGACCATGTCGATGCCTTGCTCCTTGGCGGTCGGAATGTTCGGCAGACCAGGGAAGCGCGTGGCCGAGGTCACGGCCAGACCGTTGAGCTTGCCCGAAGCGAGGTTGGGAATGAACGCCGTGATCGGCGCCGAAAGACCCTGGATGTTGGCGCCCAGCAGGTCGGTCATGAGAGGCGTGTCGCCCCGGTAGGCCACCGTGGACAGCTTGGTGTTGGTCACCATCGAGAGTTGTTCCAGCGCCAGGTGGCCGATGGTGCCGTTGCCCGGCTGGCCCACGGTGTAGGCGTCGGGTTTGGCTTTGGCTTGCTGGATGAATTCCTTGAGGTTCTTCGCCGACACCTTGGGGGTGCTCGCGATCACCAGCGGGATTTCGCAAACCAGTGCGATGGGCGCGAGGTCCTTGTCCGAGTCGAACGGCATGTTCTTGTAGAGGAACTTGTTGTTCACCAGCGGGCCGGAGGTGGACAGGCCGATCGTGTAGCCGTCGGGCGCGGCCTTGGCCACGGCGTCGGTGCCGATGTTGCCGCCCGCGCCGCCGCGGTTGTCGACCACGAAGGACTGGCCGAACTTGTCGCTCAGGCCTTGTGCGATGAAGCGCGCCACCACGTCGGTGCTGCCGCCGGCCGGGAAGGGGACGACCAGGCGCACCGGCTTGTTGGGCCAGCCACCGGTCTGGGCCAGTGCCGGGGCGCTGGCGGCGAAACCAGCGGCCAGGCAAGCGGCGGCCACGGCGGTCTGGAAGGTTCTGCGTTTCATCATCATGGTGTTTCCTGGAGAGAAGGGGAGTGGGGAAAAGGTGACCGCTGTCGCGACCCGGCGTTCAGGTCGCTTGCCGCGCGCGGCGCAGCCGATCGAGGATGTCGGGCATGCGCCCTTGTGCGCGTTCGCGCAGGTTGTCGTAGATGCTCGCGCCGTGGGCATCGATCGCCACGGTGCAAGGGCCGAGCGCCGCCACGTCCAGCGTGAGCAGGCGGAATTGCGAGATGTATTCGTTCCAGTGCGAGCTGCGCACGCCGCGCAGCGCACGCGAGAGCAGCGGCAGGCCGCCGCCCAGGAACGACAGGTAGGCGCAGCCGCATTCGCGCAGCGCGGCCACGCTGGCGTCGTCCAGCCCGCCTTTGCCGCCCACGAGGCGCAGGCCCAGGCCTCGCACGATGTCGGGCATCCAGGCGTTGTAGCGCGTGCTGGTGCTCGGGTTCAGATAGAGCGGCACCGAGATGCCGTCCTGCTCGCGCACATAGGTGCTGAGGTGGAAGAAGGCGCCCCCGTTCAGGTCCACGGGCAGGGCCTCGCCCTTGCGAACCGCTTCGGCCATGCGCTTGTGGGTGGGAATGCCGATGCTCACCGTCACCGCGCCGGTGAGGGTCACCATGTCGCCCACGCGCAGGTCGCGCACGCGTTCTTCGGACAGGGGCAGGGTCAGTTCGTGCAGGCGGCTCATCGTGCAGGCCTCACTCGTAGAGCATTTCCACGCGGCCATCGCCGTGGATGCGCGCAGCGGTGCGGCGGTTGATCCAGCAGTTCAGGCACACGGCCACGGGCACGAAGCCGTGGCTGGCCGAGTAGTCGATGTTGACCGCCATGGCGCTGCAGTCGCCACCGGTGCCCATGGCGCCGAAGCCCATCTGGTTGATCGCGTCGAGCAGGCGTTGCTCCATGCCGGCCAGCAGCGGATCGGGCTGCGGTTTGCCGTGGGGGCGCAGCACCGCCTCCTTGGCCAGGCGCGTGGCCTGGTCGAAGGTGCCGCCGATGCCCACGCCCACCACGATCGGCAGGCAGGGTTGCGAGCCGGCGCGCAGGATCACGTCGAGCACGTACTTCTCCACGTCCTCGACGGTGGGGTAGACGAAGGCTTCCACGGCTTCCCAGCGGCCCGTGCCCATGGCCTTGGGCGCGCAGACCATGTCCACGTAGTCGGCATCGTCGATCACGTCGAAGCTGACGATAGGGATGTCCTTGCCCGCGTAGCTGCGCTCGTGCGTCAGCGGGTGCGTGACCATCTTGAGGATGGGGGGGTCGATGTTGGCGGCCATGTCGGCCAGCCCGTCGACCATGGCCTGGCGCACCGGGCCCTCGAACTGCACCCGGGTGCCGATCTTCACGCTGTAGGTCGGAATGCCCACGTCGCTGCACACCAACTGGCCGTTGCGCGCGGCGCTGTCGGCGCTCTCCAGCATCATGGTGAAGGTGCGGCGTGCGGTGGCATCGGTCTCGCGCTCGCTCGCCTTGCCGAGCACGGCGCGCGTGTCGTCGGGGATTTTCTTGAGCGAGCGTTCGTACAACGACGCGGTGACCGCCCGGATGGTTGCACTGGAAATGGGCATGGCGTGGGGAATGTCCTTGTTTGGTGCCGATCATGCGCCGCCAAGGGGCGTGCCACAAGCCGAATTCTTCAAGTTTTCACTGAATGAAAAGTTGACGCCAGCCGCATGGGCCGTGCGTGTTCGAGGCGCTAAACCATGGGCCGGACGGTGCCTTCCACGGGCCGGCGACACCGGCCAGCGGCCGATTTGTAAGCTGCGACAATCTCCCTCCGGGCCTCGATGGTGAAATCGGTAAACACAGGGGACTTAAAATCATCTGAAGGTGTATATTTGATGCGGGTTTGAGCGGTGATGTGCGTAATTGTGCGTAACGACGTCTCAATCTGGAGCGCACCATGGGTTCAATCACCAAGACCATGAAGGTCGACAAGTCGTCAGGCAAGCCCGTCGCGAAGTTCCGGGCCTACGTTCGCCGCCAAGGTTTCGCAAGCAAGTCGAAGGTCTGCGACACCGAGCGCGAGGCAAAGGAATGGATCCGCAATAACGACGCCGATGCCGTTCAGGAAAAGGCCGTAAGCGGCACCACACTTGCGTCGGTGATCGAAGACTTCACCAGCGCGCCGGCAATGAAGGGCACCAAGTACTGGTCCGCATCGCACCTCGATTTTTGGATAGCTCACATGGGGCTGATGCGCATCGGCGAGATCTCGCGCAAAGACATCAACGCGGCGAAGGCCAAGCTCCAGAACAAGGCTGCATACCGCAGCGTCCCGGGCGGCTCAATCGCGACCACTGCCAAGGTCACGCCCGCAACAGTCAATCGCTACCTGGCATCGCTTTCAAGCGTTCTGAACTACGCCATGGAGCACGAGATCATCGACGCGCATCCCATGAAGGGCGGCAAGGTGAAGAAGCTCACGGAGGGCACAGGCCGCACGCGCATCCTGACTGCGAAAGAGGAGGGCGAGCTGCTCGAGCAGGCTGATCGCAGCACCTGGCCCATGCTGGGGCTGTTTGTTCGCATGTGTCTGACGACGGCTGCACGCCGCTCGGAGGTGCTGAACCTTCGTTGGAAAGACGTGAACTTTGACGAGTCGGTGGCCATCCTCGGAAAGACCAAGAATGGGAAGGCCCGGGCACTGCCGTTGGTCACCAGCGTGCGCGCCGCGCTTTCGGAGGCCCAGAAGGTGAAGCCCCTGAAGAGCGACTTCGTGTTCTTCAATCCGCGCGACCCATCCAAGGTGTTCAACCCCGACGCCGCGTGGAAGCAGTGCCGCATTGATGCCGGCCTTTGGGCCGATCGCGACGATCCACTTGACCGTGTTGTGCTGCACACCACGAGGCACACCAGCGTGACGAAGATGCTCCGAGGTGGCGCCAATCTGGCTCAGGCGGCCGTCGTCAGTGGTCACCAGACCCTGGCCATGCTCAAGCGGTACGAGCACCTTGCGGCCGCGGATGCTGTCGCGATCGCCGAGCAGCATCTGGAAGGGAAGGGCTGACATGGTCGCAAAGAAGAAGTCTGCTCCGAAAGCTTCCAAGTCAGCGAAGAAGCCGCTCACCGTGGTGGTGCATGGTGAGCATGGTTCCTACATTCAACGAAACCGGCCACGGTGGCCATTGGTGCTGTCGACGAAAGGGGTAATCGCGTACGGCGTAGCGAGCCGAAATAGCGACGAAGGCCGTGCGCATGCCAGGTTCTTCGAGATCCTGAACTTGGCATGTGTTGACCCGCTGCTGATCAAGTCGCCCGCGCTCATAACTCTTGCCAACATCCTGCGTGACGCGATCAGTGCGAGCGAACCGGGAGAACCCATCGAAGACATTCTTGCACCCGTCGAAATGTTGATCGCTTCAATGCGTAGTAGGGAAGGTGGCGGAGGCCGACCACTTGCAGAAGTCGCATGGATGGAATGGAAGCGTAGGCTGGAGTACAAGCAAAAGCATCGGCCCACGCTCTCAAAGCGGGAGTGCTATGAAGACATTGCGGCGGAGTGGGTCGAAGAGGGGCGGGCCAAAAAGTTGATCTGGACCGGCGTGCGGGATGGCATCAGTGATCTGAAAAAGCTGAATTCGCTCAAAAAGAAACCGGGTTAACACGACACGCCATTGGTTTCATTGCAGCACCGCAACCCAGCGCGGTGCCGCACAAACAATCGTCGTGGCGCCGCGCACCATCCGAAAGGTGCCACATGCCAACTACGGCGAAGCAACAGAACGACCCGCAGGTCTGCGACACGATGTCGCTCGACGACCTTATCACCATCGAGCAACTGGTCGAGGCGTATCCCAGAATCTTGACCGTCCCACTCTCCGTGCAGCCCCCCCCCCCCCCCCCCCCCCCCCCCCCCCCCCCCCCCCCCCCCCCGCCCCCAGGTCTGCGACACGATGTCGCTCGACGACCTTATCACCATCGAGCAACTGGTCGAGGCGTATCCCAGAATCTTGACCGTCCCCACTCTCCGGTGGCAGCTCCGCCACCGCGACACCAATGGCCTTGGCCATGCGTGCGTGCGCGTCGGCAAAAAGCTGCTGATCCATCGACCCAGCTACGAGAGGTGGCTGCCGACGCGTGGAGGTGCAATCTGATGGCCCCCCACAAAAGCGAAACCCAGCTGGCGGGCTGGGTGACGCAGGAAGAAGACCAAAAAGCTGAGGCCTCGATTTTCGCGCAAGACGTCCCCGACCGCAAGGCATTCGACACGGCGCGCGCTGAATTTGCCATTCTTGGCCGCGCGCTCACCCTGAGTCGCCGTGCCGGTGATGGTCGACACATCTGGACCGTGAGCCGCTGGAACGAAGCACACACGTTCGGCCACTGGAACGACGTGCTTGCGCACCTCAGCCAAGCCGGAGGTGCGCAATGATTGTCTGGACTGACCACGCGCCCGGCGACCATCGCATCATGTGCCCGGCCTGCGGCAAGAAGCCGAGCGTCAAGGACATGGGCATCACGATCCTCGACGACTCGCATGGCGTCGCGCACTGCTTCAAATGCGGCATCGTTCTGAATCGCCGCGAGGATCGGGAACTGAGCCCGGCGGAGCGCAAAGCGTTTTCCAACCGCATGAACGAACTGCGGCGCCAGCATGCCGCTGAGCAGCTGCGCCGCCAGGCTCAAGCGGCTGATGCGTCGGCCCGGCGCTGGGCAACTGCTACCCCGGTGGGGGATCACCCTTACCTTCAAGCCAAGGGTGTCCAGGCTCACGGCTTGCGCGTCGATGCCTGCAACAACTTGCTGATTCCTTTGCGCGATGCCGCTGGCAACCTGCACAGCCTCCAAAGCATCGCCGCGGACGGCTCCAAGCGCTTTATGCCGGGCGGCCGTGTCAAGGGGTGCTATCACCCCATTGGAAAGCCCTCTGGCCGCTTGATCGTGTGCGAGGGATACGCAACCGGCGCCACCCTCCACGAAGTCACCGACCTGGCCGTCGCCGTCGCCTTCAATGCAGGGAACCTATTGCCGGTCGCCGCGGCCCTGCGCAGCAAGTTTCCAAGCCTCATCTTGGTAGTGGCCGCAGACGACGATTGGACGACTGATGGCAATCCCGGCCTCACCGCCGCAACCGAGGCCGCTCGCGCTGTCGGGGGCCTGCTGGCGCTGCCGCAATTCGGTGATCTGCCGAGGGGTGCCAAAGACACGGACTTCAATGATCTGCATCGGCTCGGCGCCGCCGTGGAGGTGCAATCTTGAAGCCGGTACTTGAGAGTGTCGAGGCGGCGTTCCCGATCGACGATGACGCGCCTGACAACCACCGCAACGCCCCGCGCCCGTCAGCATCCTGTCTGTACGGCTTGGTGGGCGAAATCGCCCGTGCAGGCGGTGAAACCACAGAAGCCAACCCTTATGCCATCGCGGCCAACGCCATGGCGTACCTAAGCTGCGCAGTGGGTCGAGGCCCGTACATGCCCGTGGGCAACACCTGGCACCACGCCCGGCTATTCACGATGCACGTCGGCCGATCCGGGGAGGGTCGGAAAGGCGACAGCGTTTCGATCATCAAGCGCATTGCCCACGCTGTGCAGGACATGAATGGCGAACTCGCGCCGCAGATCCACACCGGTGGACTGTCCTCGCGTGAAGGGCTCGTGTTTCTGATCCATGACGGCTACCGCGAAGGCAAGGAGGAAGTCCCGCCGATCCTGGATAAGCGCCTGCTGGTGATCGAGTCCGAGTTCGTCAACATCCTCACGCAGGGCAAGCGCGACGGCAACACCCTTTCCTCCGCGCTTCGAGATGCGTGGGACGGTGGTTCACTGAGGCCTGCGACAAAGACGAACCGCCTCTGGGCGAGCCATCCGCACATATGCCTGTCGGTGGCCATCACGCCCAGCGAGCTGATGTCCAGCATCGCGGCCAAGGATTTGACCAACGGCTTCATGAATCGCTTCATGCCCTTCTGGGCAGAGCGAACCAAGATGCTGCCATTCCCCAAGGCGACACCCAAGGATGAGATCGAGCGCCTCGCCGGCCGGGTACTGGAGGTGCTGCAGTTCTGCCAAGCCGATCGGTGGGCAGAGCGCGACACCATGCGGATTGAGTTGTCGCCAGGCGCTGCGGCCAGATGGCGCAAGCTCTACTTGGGTGAGTTGAACGATCGAAGCAACGGTGAACGCATCAACGCCCTGATCGAGCGGCGAGCGCCGATGCTGCTGCGCATCGCCATGCTGTTCGCGCTGTGCGACTTGACCACCACGGTCGAGGTGGATCACATCGACGCCGCCCTCGCATGGGTGCGCTACTCAGTCGAGTCGGTGAAGTTCGTTTTTGGGAGCGCAGCCGACGAGGCCGAAGTGGCCGAAACCAACGACACCGCCGCCAAGATCGTGGCGTTCCTGGAAGCCAACACCAGGGTGACGCGAAAGCAGATCACGGTGAACTGCTTTCGGGGCCACGTCAACAAGACGAGGATCGACGCCGCACTCGATGAACTGCTGACGGCCACACCGCCGCGCATCGTGGTGGAAGAAGATCGCAGCGGCCCAGGCCGGCCGACGAAGTTCTATGAACTGAGCGCGAACAAAGCAAACTATGCGAACAACAAGCAACGGCGCGCGGTTCAAGCCGATTCAGGCCCCGGCGAAGAAAGCGAACGAAGCGAACAAAAGCCCATTGGGACGGAAGTAAGTTCGCAAGTTCGCATTGTTAGCGAAGAGCAAAAACCGCCTGGAGACCGCGCGCACGCTCAATGTTCGCCAAGTTCGCATAGTTCGCCAGCCGATGAGGAAAACGCGGAGGCCCGGCTATGACATCCGCCGAACTCTGCCAGGCCATCTACGCCGCCGGCATGACGGTACGGGCCGACGGCGACGCCCTGGTGGTGAAGCCCGCCGAACGCCTTACGCCTGAATTGCGCGCTACCGTGCTTGCGCACAAGCCGGAGCTGTTGGACTTCCTGCTTGAGGCGCATGCCACCACGGAGGCGCTACTCGAAACCGCAGCACGCGCCTGCGACCACTGGGGTGACAGCCCAGCCGCGCGCCAGCAGATGCGCCAAGAGATCGAAGACACGCCCGCCCACCTCCGCGCCGACCTGCTCGATCACCTGCGGTCGGCTTACCCAAAGGAACCACGATGAGAAACCCATTTGCCCCGAAGAAGCCCGACCCCGGCGCGCAACTCATGCAGGCCTTTCTGGCCAGCGCCACCTTTGCCGACAAGGCGCGTGTCCACGCTGCGATGCAGACCAACGGCGAACTTGAACTCAGGATGCGACAGCTGAAGACCGGTGGCTTCCGCATCAGCCTGTGGCTCGCCGTGAGGGATTCCGACGAGGCGTTGCGTCTCATGCCGGCGCCGGAGAAGGTCCGGGGGGGAAGTGGTCATGTGTAGCCCTTTCCACCTGCTGACCGAGCCCCACCGTCCGTACGCGCATCCGCAATTCAGAGGTTGACCCATGCCTAGAGCAAGAACACCAAAAGCCAAGGCCGCAGTTTCCGGCGCGGCTGCCCACGATCCGCAGCGCTACAGAGACCGAACAGGCCCGAAGCGCACGCGATCGATCGGCGAGCCATACGCCGCCATGACCGAGGCGGAGATTGCCACCTGGAATGAGCTGGTGCGGGACCTGCCATGGCTGCACTCGGCCCATCGGTTGCTGCTTCGCATGGCCTGCCGGTTGTCCGCACGGATGGACGAGGGTGAGGTCGGAGTCGAGTCGATGAAGGCGCTGAGTTCGCTCCTGTCAAAGCTCGGTGCGACGCCGGTTGATGAGTCCAAGGTGACTCATGCCGGTGACGACGACGAAGACGCCGCCGATGAGTTCTTCGGCAAACCGCACTGAGGCCGACCATGAACGAGATCGAACGAATCGACGCGTGCGAGGCGGCCCTTCGCAGCGCGGCCAGGGACGCCGGCGCATTCGTGAGCGGTGACGGTCGCGTGACGGAAGAGATAGCCGCGGCATTGCTGGGCATCGCACCGGGCACGCTCGCCAACCAACGGCGCGCGGGAACCGGGCCGGCGTTCTATCGCGTGAGCGGTCGACCCACCTACAGATTGCGCAGTCTCGCCGAGTTGATCGAGCGCGGCCGGTGCGTCTCGGGCTGGTGAGAAATCACCTCACAAAAGCCCACGAAACCCCACAAATCCCAACGCAGCCTGATTGGCTGAATCGGCACCACGCTCAATGATCAACGCATGAACAAATCACTCGCAATCGCAACGCCAGGTCGCAACTACGTGCGCGGCCTGATCGCTCGAACCCTCACCAACTCAACGGACGCCGACGCCATTCACGCCTTCGCGCGCACGCGCTGGGGTGAGGGTCTCGCCGCCGACGTCACCAAGGCCGCTGTGAGCGCAATGGGGACAGTCGACACAGGTCTGGACGCGCGGGAATTCTTCGGCCTGGCCCGGGATGAATCGGTGCTCGGTCGCATGGAAGGCCTTCGCCGTGTCCCCTTCGTCACCCGAATGCTTGCGGTACAGGCCGGTGCGCGTGGCTACTGGGTAAGCCAAGGAAAGTCGAAGCCTCTCTCGCGCGCCACGCTTGCGGGCAGTTCGCTTGATCCATTGAAGGTCGCAGCGATCATTGTCACGACGAAGGAAATGCTCCTCGCGAATGAACCAGGGCTGGAAGCAACGCTGCAGGACGACCTGTTGCGCGCGGTGACGGTTGTGATGGACGAAGCGCTGCTCGATCCAGACAATGCCGGCGTCGCGGGTGAGGTGCCGGCAAGCATCGCCTTCGGAGCAACGCAGTTGTCGGCGACCACCGATTTCGGCGCAGACCTGAAGGCCATGATTCAAGCCTTCCGCGGCGATCTGGCATCTGCCTATTTCGTGACCGACCCTGCAACGGCCACGGGGATCGCGACGATGACCGACGCGGGCGGCCGCTACCTGTTCCCCGGCATCGGCCCACGCGGCGGCGAGCTGCTCGGCATCCCGGTGCTGACGTCGCGCGCCGACACGGCGAGCACGTCGGGCAGCACGCTGACCTTGATCGACCCCACCGGCATTGCAGCTGCGCTTGGCGCATTCAGCGTGGATTCGGCTGGTGAGGTCACCTTGCAGATGTCCGACGATCCCAATGACGCCGGCTCGCCCGTTCTGCCGGTGAGCATGTGGCAGACCAACAGCGTTGCGATGAGAGTGGAATTGGCAGCGAATTGGAGCCGTCAACGGCCTGGCGCCGTGGTGGTGCTGGAGGGCCTATGAGCCACACCTGGCAAGCCGTGAAGGCTGCAATCGACGCTCTGGAGCGTCCGCCGTGGAGCGCAGACCCATTGGTGAGCAAGCGCCTCGACCTGCAACTCAGTGGTGTGGAGAAGTTCGTTGCGTCTGGCACGCGTCACGTCCGCGGCTTCGCGTCCACCGATTCGGTTGACCGCGTGGGCGACATCGTTGATCCCAAAGGCGGCAAGTGGAAGACACCACTACCGATGCTCTGGCAGCACAAACACGATGTGCCCATTGGTTGGATCCGCAGCGTCGAGGTGCGTGGGCGCGGACTGTGGATCGAAGCCGAGTTCGCCGAGGGCATTGGCCAGGCGGATGAGGTTTGGCGCATGGTCGAAGCGGGCCTGGTGACTGGCTTTTCTATCGGCTTCATGGGGCGCAGTTGGGAGCCGTTGCCAAGCGGTGGGCGTCGCTACACCGACTGGGAGCTCTACGAGGTCAGTGCGGTGGTCATCCCCGCAAACCCAGACGCTTCCATTCAGCGTTCTCTCGGCGCCGTTCGCCTCATCTCCCCGCCTCGCGCAGGCGCCGTTCTCCTCATAGACCATCCGGACTATGAGAGGAACAAGCAACAAAGGATCACCCATGTTTGATCACGAAGCCTTCGGTGCCGCTATGGGCGACCTGATCCGTGAAGCTGTCGAGCCTCTCGAGAAGCGCGTCGACGGCATGCAAGCCAAGCTGGACAAGTGCATGACCTTCGCGGGCGACCATCAATCAGCACTCGACTACCCCCCTGGCTCACTTGTGCGCCGCGATGGTGGGACATACGTGTCCGTGAAGGCCATCAAGGCCGGATCGGTCTTCTCCTCACGCGAGGGCAGCGGCTGGGAACGAGTCCTTTAAGGAAAGCACATGAAACTCCATGACATCCCCGAAGCCGCCCGCCCCGATGGCGAGGCATTCATCTCAATGGCTGAAGCTTGCGAGCGCTGGCCTGCGGCTTTCGTCGACTGCCTGCGTCAGTTGGACGGAAAGGTGGTCACCGCCGTGAGCACGGCAATGTTCCCCCGATTCAATGGCACGCCGCATCTCTTCCTCTGGGCGGACGTGCCTGGCCATCCCGGTATGGAGCAGGCGGCCTGTCACAAGCTGCCGCCGGACATTGCGGCCGTGCGCGAGATGCTTGAAGAGGTGGCGCAGCGATGACTCTGGCCCAGATCTACCGCTGCCACGCGCCAGGCTGCAAACGCCTGTGCGTCGGCTGGCTGTGCACCGCACACCGCAAGGAGACCGGCCTGTGACCGCGCATGCCCAAGCCTGGGCCTTCCGGATCGCTGAGGCCCAAGCCGACACGCACATCACCTTGTGCGGCATTCCCTATCGTCGGATCCCATACGGCACGGACTACCCCAATGGCGCCACGACCTGCCGGGATTGCGGCGTCGCCCACGGCCAGCTGCACGTGCCGACTTGCTGCGTTGAGCGCTGCCCGGTCTGCAATGGCCAGGCCATGTGCTGTGACTGCGCCGATGGCGACGAGCCCGAAGAGGTGGAAGCGTGACACTGCGCACCCTCAAGAGCACCGTGCGCACCCTTCCCACCTCCACCCTGCGCACCGCAGCGGGCTCTTGGCGTGATGGCCGCACCACTGCTGAGCGTGGCTATGGCGGCCGGTGGCAGAAGGCGCGTGCGGTGTTCCTCGATCGCAATCCGCTCTGCATCTTCTGCGCGCGCAATGGGCGGGTGGAGGTCGCCAACGTGGTCGACCACGTAATCCCGCACCAAGGCGATCAAAAGCTGTTCTGGGATCGATCGAACTGGCAGTCGTTGTGCAAGCCCTGTCACGACAGCACCAAGCGCCTGATGGAGAACGACAAGACCGCGCGCCACCGCGTGGGCATTGACGGATGGCCAGAAGGCCCGAGCTACCAGCAAGGCACGGCCCACAAGATCACGGCGGAGTACCTGCGCGAGCGAGGCATAGACCCGGGGGGACCAGGCCATGGATAGCTCGACCCACTCCATGACCGCGCCTCTAGGTTCGCTTCATCGCTATCCCACAACTCGCCTCTCGTGTGCGCGCGCGAGAAGGATGCGGGGCATGCCGCAATCATGCGTGCGCGGGATCGATGACCGAGCCCCTTGGTTCGTTCTATCCGATGTGTGCAAAACCGGGGGTTGCAAACCCTGGGGGGCTATGCGCCATGGCAGGGGAAACGTTTTTTTCTGACCGCGCCCTCCCGCACGCGCAGAACTTAGCCCCCTTTTCAAAGGAATCAGCAAATGGCCGGAGTTAAAGGAAAGAGCGGAGGCCCCCGTGCGAACGCGGGCGGTGCTCGGCCTGGTGCGGGGCGGAAGCCCAAACCCAAGCAGGAACCCGTACGCGTGCCGGAGACCGACATGCTCAGCCTCCTTCAAAACGTTGCCTTGGGTGTTGTCAACGCGTCGCCTACGCAGGTCCGAGCGGCCATTGCGGCGGTGCAGTACACGCACGTGAAGAAAGCCGACGGCGGCAAGAAGGCAGATCGGCAAGCCAAGGCGGAGCGGAGTAGCGGAAGGTTCAAGGCCTCCACCCCTCCGCGCCTTGTGGTCAACAACCGCTGACCAACCCACGAACCCAAGGAGAACATCATCGCAAGCAGATCATTGGGCGTTTTAACGCTCGACATTTTGGCAAAAATCGGCGGCTTCGAACGCGGCATGGACCAGGCCGAACGCAAGTCCAGCCGCACCGCTGCGCAGATCGCCCGCGACCAGAAGAAGAGCGCAGAGGACACGCAAAAGGCCTGGGCGAACGCGGGCACTGCGATAGGCGTTGGCTTCACTGCGGCCACCACTGCGCTCGCCGTCTGGATCCGCGGATCGATCACTGCCATCGATCAGTTCAACGACTTGCGCGACGTGTCCGGCGCCACGATCGAGAACATCAGCGCGCTCGACGATGTTGCACGCAGGACCGGCCACGGCTTTGACCAGGTCAGCGGCACCTTGATCAAGTTCAATCAGGTTCTGAACGAAGCAGACCCCGACAAGGGGCCCGGCGCCGTGCTGAAGGCTCTGAATCTCGACATCGAGGAACTCAAGCGCCTGGACCCGGCAGAGGCACTACGCCAGACGGCGGTTGCCATGAAAGGTTTTGCCGACGACGGTTCAAAGGCGCGGGCGGCGCAGGAGCTGTTTGGCAAGGCGGCGAAGGACATCATCCCGTTCCTGAACGACTTGGCCGAAGAGCAGAAGCTTGTCGGGTCGGTGACCACCCAGACCGCGGTCGAGGTCGACAAGTTCAACAAGGAGCTGGCGAAATTCGAGTCCAACATCGAGGATGTATCGCGGTCCCTGGCGAGCTATCTGGTGCCTGCTTTCAATCGTGTGTTCGACGACATCACCACGTTCGGTGAGAAGGCGGCGCTGGCCGGCCTCGCATCCGATGTGCGCAAGTTCAAGAAGGAACTCGATGCACTGCAGGACCGAAAGGGCAGCCCGTTCAACTTCGCCGCCGACCTCGACTCGCAGATTGCAGAGGCGGCCCGAAAGCTCGAGGCCGCGCGGGCGAAGTTCAACGCTGCCGACGTGAATCGCCCCAAGCAAGTCGGCGGCGGCCGTGGTTTCGTCAACCCGCCCAACGCGTCGACTCTGCCGTCGCTCGACATCCCGGAAGACGTCAAACCGATCAAGACACCTCGTGCAGACCCGGCGATCCGCGAAGCGCAGACGTACCTTGAAAACCTCGAGAAGCAGCTGCGCGCCACCGAGCAACTGAGTGTCGAGGAGACGGTGCTGCGCGACATCCAGGAGGGGCGCCTAAAGCTTGTGGGCGGGGTCACGCAGGAACAACTGGTCGCCCTGGCGCAGCAGCTCGACCTGGACAAGCAGCTGCTGGCGGCGACAGAGCAATTCAAGAAGCTCGACGAGGAGACCATCGAGCGCAAGAAGGCCTTGAAGGACGCCGGCTTGGCTGTGTACGAGTCGACGCGCACGCCGGCTGAAGAGCTGAATGTCGAACTCGCCAAGCTCAACGATCTGCTGACGCAGGGTGCTGTCGACTGGGACACGTACGCGCGTGCGGTGTTCGGCGCTCAGGACGCGTACGAAGCTGCAACCAGCGGAAGTAAGAAGACCGTCAACGAGATGGACAAGTTCGCAAAGACCGCGGCGGAGAACATCCAGGGCGCTCTGGGCTCCGGACTCGCCGACATATTGAACGGTGAATACGACAACATTGCTCAAGGCTTCGCCAAGATGCTCAATCGAATGATCGCGGAGGCAATGGCTGCAAAGCTTGCGCGTCACCTGTTCGGTGACATGGTGCAAGGCGGGACAGGATCCGGTGCAGTTGGAGACGCCTTCGGAACGTTCATGAAATGGATAACCGGAGCCTCTGGCAAGGCCAACGGCGGCGGTGTGATGGCCGGCGGCCTGTACGAGGTCAACGAGAACGGCCCGGAGATGCTCGCCATGGGCGGTAAGCAGTACCTGATGATGGGAAACCAGGGCGGCACAGTGATCCCTACCGGCGCCGGCTCGGTAACGTCCGGCGGTTCTGGTGGCGGAGTTTCCTTGACCATCATCAATCAGACCGGCACGCAGGTGCAGGGGTCGGTTCAGCAGCGCGGCACCGCGCCCGACGGCACGCAGCTGCTAGATCTCGTTCTGACTGCAGTGGCGGACACCATCAGCAACGGCAGCGGGCCGGTGACGCGTGCCATGGAGAACCGCTTCGGCCTGCGGACGGCGGTGAGCTGACCTTGGCGTGGCGGTGCGCGAATGCTTACCTGCAGCTGTGTGGGGGCGTTAGAATCCTCTCGTGGATTGACTCAGCGGGACTTTGATCCCGCTGTGCGTGAGGGGAGCCCTCATGCCTTCAAGAGAAATCTTGATGCGACTCGCGGAATGGCGCGGCCCCTTTTCGGGCCACTGGGAACGGCGCTCGATCCACCCGGCCCCCAGAGGCCCTTTTGTTTTTCAACGAAAGGACCGACATGAACACGATCTCTGAACGCGCCCTCACACGGCGCATTTCTCGTGCGCTCTCCCGAGAGGACGCGTCGCGCCTGTGCCGGACTCGAGCAGGATCTCGCGCGGAACTCGATCTCGGCGAATGGTACGTCTTGAGCGCACGGAACATTGCAACTAGCACGCATGTAGATCTCCAGGATCTCGGACGAGAACTTGGCGTGCTGCAATCGCATGAACAGATTGAAGGAGCGGCGTGATGACCGGCTCAAAACTTCGCGAAATCCGCGCCCTTCGTGGCATCACACAAGCCGACCTCGCTGCCAAGGCCGGCATCAGCCAAACCGCCATCGCCGAGTTCGAGAAGGACAAACGCGATCTGCGGACCTCCACCGTGGCGAAGCTGTGCTCAGCTCTCGGAGTGAAGGTGACTTACACACTCGATTCGCCGTAGGGCGGTGGCGCGTGTCCTAGAGGGCGGATACGGCGTGCGTCCGGCGATGAGTTGAAGCGCCGCAGCTCAGCGAAGGTGTTTTTCAGGACTCTAAAGTCCAAATCTCCGAGCGTATTCCCGGGCAATGTCCTGAATGGAGCTCGATTTGAGCAGGCTCTCGACTTCGCGTAGCCACTTGTCCCGGCCTTTGACTTCTCTGTCCAGCTTCTCTCGCAAATTCTCACTGATGGCGTCTGCCTCAGGGTCCACCTGGTGCCGGGTTTCACGGACGCGCTGTCCAGCCGCGCGTAGCTGCGCGATCTGCCTCTCGTGCGCGTCGATCACCGTCACCATGGCATTGAGGCGCACCATGTCCCGTGAATGGTCTGCCTGATCTCGCAATGCTTTGCGCGTCGCAGCTAATTCTTGCCGCTGAATCCGAACAGAGTAGGCGAGCAAACCGAGCGCTGCGAGCGCCACGATGGGGTTCAGTAGCCCGCCCACGTAGTCACCGAACGAACCCCATTTGCCCGGGTCCTTTGAAAGCACTGTATCTGGCTCAAAAGCAAAGTTGAGCACATACGCACCAATGATGATCACGCCAGCTAGCAACACCGCGAAGACGGCAGCCTCTAGCCCTCGCCCATCGAACATCGTCAGAAAATCCTTCCACTTGTTGGCGAGGATACTTTTAAAGTCGTTGGTCTTGATCATGTCGAACTCGTGGCGGGCTGTCAGAGGGGTGTCGGCTACCTACACCAGATCGACCACTTCCCTTCAAAGCCGGATTGGCCTTCGGTGGTGAACTCCGCAAACATTTTGGCTTCCTCCACCTCTGTCTTGACCTTGATTTTCAAGTCGGCATCCGGCATCACCAGCACATAGCGGGTGAAGCCGGCCAAGCCGCCCATACGGTTCTTTGCGTTCACCTCGCCGCACCACGCCAACGCTCGGCGCCTTGATTGCTCGACGCTCCTGAACTGCGCCGACTCGGGGTCATTCAGGAAAAGCTTCACATACTCGCGATGCTCGCTATCAGGCGACATGCATCCAGCCGCGAGCACAGCGGGTATCAGAGCGGCCAGCGTGATCTTCACGGCTTGAAGTCCTCACGCCCGATGCCACACAGGGCGAGCGCGGTGCTGCCGGTATTCGGCGCCCCGAACTCATCGCAGGTGGTCCACTTTCCTTTGCCTTGGAGGCTATCGAACCGCGACCAGAACAGCGCGTATAGCTTGGGGTCTTGGATCGCGTGGCCGGGAGCGGCGCCAGTCATCAGCGGCGCTGCGACACCAGGCGCGACCATGGCCGCGGTGGTGGACGCACTCGTTCTCGAGGCATTCACCCGCAGAGAAGTCCGTTGGCCTTCTGGCATTGCCGTGACAGTCCAAAGGAAATACTCGTCGATAAAGGCAAATATCACCCATGTCACTGAGTGACGCACGGCGTCGAACCCATCGTTGCGGTGGTTGAACCGTGTGTCATTTGGGTCCGCAAGCTTGAGCACCTTTTCGGCGGTAGAAATAGCCTGCTCCGGCTTCGCGTCCACGATGCGCGTCGTCATCTCCAACCAGGCTGCGCGATCCATCTGCGGGGGTGGGGTTGCGCAGCCTGTGAGCATCATGGCGGCCAGCAGCAAAAATACTCGCATAGCTCTTCCTCGTCGTGAATGGCCCGCCCACACGATGCAGGTAGATCCCCGTCTCACCGGAGACTTTCACATCGAAGAGATTCTGTTCGGTTGCAGGTGCTTCCGTCCGCGTAGTTTTTCACGGTGGGCCTCAAACACCGCCGATCATGGGGACCCGCTCATCGGCCGCCGAAAAAACAGTTTGCGCTTTTTGATTATTGGTAATACGATTAATCAAATGGAAAACAGCAAACCAAGTGGCAGAGGTGGCTCACGCCCAGGCGCAGGCCGCAAGCCGAAGGAACAAAGTGAAGCCATGGACCCCGTCTCGATCAAGATGACCGGGCCGCAGCGCGACAAGCTGAAGCGGCTGGGCGGCGCGCCCTGGGTGCGCGAGAAGATCGACAAGGCCAAGGAGCCAAAGGAATAACGCCGTGCCTCGGGGCGGAGGATGTGGAAAATTTTCCACATCCTTGTCTGAGGCAAAAAGCGACGGCCCAAGGTGCGGGAACACCAAGGACCGTCTGACCAAAACGTGCAACTCTGAAAGGACCGCACATCATGGCTACCTTGAAGTCTATCCCCGCCACCCCTGCAGATCTCGCAAGGCATTCAAATGCACTCACTGCCGAGCAGTACCGAATAGTTCTTGAAAGGATCGCCGGCTGCTGCGATACGCTCAGAAACGTACTGATTGAGGCGATCGAGGCTGAAGAGCATCAGGTCACAAACCTGATCGACGCCGGGAAAATGCTTGCCACGTACATCGGCGGTATGGCAGACAACGCGGCGCGCCCTGGCGGCGCAATCATTGGCAATCACGATTGCTGGAACTACGGCCGGGCCTTCGCCGGCGCAGGTAAGGAGGCTTGAGATGGCTATCGAAAATCTGGATCGATTTGGCGACGCCTACTCGTGCATCGATCAGGCGCTTGCATGTCTCATGGCCATTGACGCTCCCAACGCAGAAAGCGGCCCCGAGCTGTTGGGACTGCGCCTCATGTCCGAGGCCACTCTGACCAGCGTCGATCTGGCAATGTCGCAGTGCGGCCGCGAACAAGTCGATCGCGCCGGCCAGTGCGTCGATGCGTTGCTGCATTCCGTCTCCCAATATTGCGGTGGCGCGGGATGCGCTGACAGTTTGGCCTTTGCATGCGAGAGCCTGCTGCACCTGTGCCGCCTCCATTTGCACGCCATGGGGCAACAGATCAGCACCACTGAGGGCAACCGAGAAGCGTTGGAGGTGCAGCATGGCTGAGATCACTCTAGACCACGCCGGACTTTTGGACAGCCTGAGCAACATCTACAACGCAATCGCCGCTCTCAAAGCCTCAGCAATCGAGCGAGACAGCGATGTCATCCTTTCGTTGCAGCATGCCGCGGAGGGGCTACTCTCGCACGCGGAAGCCGCGATGAAGGAGGGCGCGCGCGATGCGCAATCGGCTGCCTTCGTGCGGATTGGCTGCCTGGCCGACCTCATTGACAAGGTCAATGCCGACATCGACGACCAGTTGTTGTATGCGGCATCGGTGCTGCTACATCTTGCCAACGCACAGCTTGTCGCGCCTGAGGCCGCGTGACGCCCCTCGGCGAGGCCCTTCGGGGCCTTTTTCAATGGTGCGCGGGGCGGGGATCGAACCCGCACACCCTTACGGATACGAGATTTTAAGTCTCGGGCGTCTACCGATTTCGCCACCCGCGCAAGGCTGCTAGGCATGATACCCGGTGCGTAAACCGTGCGTAGCAAGTGACCACCGTGTGAGACAATTCGGCACCACGCAGCGCAGCGCTGCACACTGGAAACCTAGCAAAATCAAGTGCTTACGCGTGTTCCATGGTGCCGGGTTGAGTTAGATATAGACTTAAAATCCCCCGTCGCAAGACTTGGCGGTTCAAGTCCGCCTCGAGGCACCACGCCACCCTAGGATTTTTGCGGGTTCGCCGCTACAGTGAGTTTCCCATGACCCGATTCAACGCGCCCTTCGAAATCCATGTGCATGGAGACGTTCCCTTGCGCGAGGACGTGGCCTATGCCCAGATCCAGGATGCGCTCAAACCCGTTTGGCAGTACGCGGGCGCCCGTTCCCTGGCGGCCGCCGCCGAGAGCAGCTACGAAGACGAACCGGGCATCCGCTTCGACGCCGAGGCCCATGTGCTGCAGATCTGCTGGACCGTTCCAGGCGATGAAGACTTCCGCCAGGTGATGGAAGAAGCCTGCATGGGCCTGAACGAAATCGCCTCGGCCGGCGCACCGCTGGAAGTGTCTTTCTACGATGCCGAGTTCGACGAGGAAGACGAGAGCGCGGAAGACGAGGCGCGCGACGACTTCGTGATGTGTTTTGTCGGCCCGACGCCAGCGGCCATCATGCAGGTGCAACGCGACCTGCTGGTGCAGGACGTGATGCACATCATGGAGCGCCATTTCGATGCCACCGAACTCGGCGAGGTCGTCGGCGCGATCGACAAGCTCTTCACCCAGCGCTTTGACGCCCTGGTGAACTCCATGCAACTCGGCAAGCCGCCGCGTGGCCACGGCGGGCAGTCGGGCCATGGCGGCCCGCGCAAGCCGCGCCACCTGCACTGAATCCGGCTTGCGCAGCCCGTTTCGGGCCTGCCGACCACACCGACTAGACTCCGGGCAGCGCGGGCGACCGAGACCCGCCATTGGGAGTCTGCATGGCATTTTTCTCCACCGATGCCCTCAACCCCGGCGTGCGCAAGCGCGAGGTGTTTGGCTGGGCGATGTTCGACTTCGCCAACTCGGGCTACACCACGGTGGTACTGACGGCGGTGTTCGCGGCTTACTTCGTGGGGGCGGTCGCCGGTGGCGCCGACTGGGCCACGTTTGCGTGGACCGCAGCGCTGAGCCTGTCGCACCTGATCGTGATGTTCACCATTCCGGCCATGGGGGCTTGGGCGGACCGCCACGCGGCGAAGAAGCGGCTGCTGATGTTGACCGCCCTGGGCTGTGTGCTGGCGACGGCGGCGCTGGGCCTGGTGGAGCCGGGTGCGGTGGCGCTGGGCATGCTGCTGATCGTGCTCTCCAACGTGTTTTTTGCCTGGGGCGAGTCGCTGGCGGCGGCCTTTCTGCCGGAGCTGGCGCGCCCCGCGTCCCTGGGCCGTGTGAGCGGTTGGGGCTGGAGTCTGGGCTATGTGGGCGGCATGCTGGCCTTGGGGCTGAGCCTGGCCTACGTGTTGTGGGCGCAGGCGCAGGGTCAGAAGGCGGCCCAGTTCGTACCGGTGACCATGCTCATCACGGCGGCCGTCTTTCTTTGCGGTGGCGGCCTTGTTCACGCTCGCGCTGCTGCGCGAGCGCGCGCAACCCTTGTCGCACACCTCGGGCGTGGCGGGCTGGCGCGAGTCGCTGCGCCAGTTGCAACACACCTTCCTCGAGGCGCGCCGCTACAAGGACTTCATGTGGCTGCTGGCCTGCGTGGCGGCCTACCAGGGCGGGGTGGCGGTGGCGATCACGCTGGCGGCCATCTACGCCGAGCAGGTGATTGGTTTCGTGCAGCAGGAAACCATGGTGCTGATCTTCGTGCTCAACATCGCTGCTGCCCTGGGCGCATTCGCCTTCGGCTATTGGCAGGACCGCCTGGGCCACAAGCTGGCGCTGGGCATCACCCTGGTGGGCTGGGTGGCGACCTGCATCATCGCCGCGCTTACCACCACCAAGGGCGGTTTCTGGTACGCCGCCGCAATTGCCGGGGTGTGCATGGGGGCGAGCCAGTCTTCGGGCCGTGCGATGGCCGGCATGCTGGCGCCGCCCGCGCAGTTGGCTGAGTTCTTCGGCTTGTGGACGTTTGCCACGCGCGTGGCGAGTATCGTGGGCCCTTTGAGCTACGGCGCCATTACCTGGATGACCGGGGGCAACCAGCGTCTGGCGATCGGGTTCACGGCCGTGCTGTTCGTCGCCGGGTTGGCGTTGCTCATGCCGGTGAACATGCAGCGTGGGCGCGCGGCGGCGCTGGCGGGCGCGGGTCTGTAAGGCCTGGGACAGCCTGTAGACCCGGGCGCGTTGGCCTCACTCCGGCTTGAAGCCCGCGCCCTTCAGCAGCTCAGCGCTCTGCGCCACATCGGCGGTGATGTACTTGCGGAACTGCTCCACCGATTCGGTCACCGGCTCGACCCCGATGGTGGCGAACGAGCCGGCCTTGGCCAGTTCTGACACGGCCTTGTTCACCGCCCTGTTGAGGAACTGCACGCGTTCATCGGGCGTGCCTTTGGGGGCCCACAGACCGTACCACGACACATACACCAGACCAGGGTAGCCGCTCTCGGCAGCGGTGGGCACTTCGGGCGCCACGCTGCTGCGCTTGGCCGAGGTTTGCGCGATGGGCTTTACACGCCCCCCCTTGGCCATGGGTTGCAGCGAGATGATGGAATCGACCAGCAGCTGCACATGGCCACCGGCCACGTCGGTCGCGGCGGGTGCAGTGCCCCGGTACGGCGTCATGGAGAGGTTCAGCTTGGCCTGTTTGGCCAGCAGCAGCGTGGCCAGGTGGCTGGGCGCGCCCAGAGCGGGAATGGCGGCGTTCCAGCTGACACCGGGTTTGCTGGCGGCGTCGACCACCTCGCGCAGGTTCTTCTGCGGTGCGTTGGGCGGGATCACGATGAGCAGCGGCGCTTCGCCCACGCGCGCCACGGGCGCGAAATCGGTCACCGGGTCATACGGTGGCGTGGCGAGCACGTGGCTGGCCAGCACGTGCGTGGCGGCGGAGAACAGCAGGGTGTAGCCATCGGCGGGCGCAACCTGCACGGATTTGCCACCGATGGTGCCGCTGCCGCCGGTGCGGTTGTCCACCACGACGTTCACGTTCAGATCGGTCTGCAATTGCCGGGCCAGCAGGCGGGCAGCGGCGTCGACACCACCGCCGGCCGCGAACGGCACGACGATCCGGATCATGTTGTCGGGGAACTTGCCGCCGCCCTGCGCCAGGGCGGGTACCACGCTCACGGCCGCGAGTGCCAGGCCGGTTATCCAGTGCTTCAATCTCATGCTTGTCTCCTTTGGGTTCTCGGGTCAATCGGGTTGAGGGGAAGGAACGGCGGTGCGCGGGCGGCGCCGTTCGAAAACGCGGAGCGTGGCGTCGATGTCTTCCACATCGATGCCGCGCGTGATGAACACGATGCGCGTGCGCCGGTCGTCGCTGGGCCAATGGGGCAGCGTCTCGGGCGGGTGGAACAGGTGCTGCACGCCGTGGATCACCAACGGGTGCTCGGGGTCGTCGTCCAGGTGCACGATGCCTTTGACGCGCAGCAGATCGTCGCCGCGCAGCTTCGCGATCATGTCGAGCCAGGCGAAGAACCCTTCGCGCGAGAGGGGTCGCTCGCGCAGGATCACGTGCGAGCGGATGCGGTCGTCGTGGTGGCTGGCACCGGCGCCGTTGCCGGACGCCGACGCGGGGAAGAAGCTGGAGCGCCCCCCCGCGTCGGGCAGGGCGTTGAAGGCGGCGGCCGGGCGCACCAGCAAGGCCTGCAGCGCGCTCAACGCGCCATCGGCGTCGGTGCGGATCTCGGCCAGGGGGTTGATGTCTTGCAGACGTTTCAGCAGTGCCTCGGGCGCGGGCTGTAGGTCGGTCTTGGTGAGCAGCAACCGGTCGGCCACGGCCACTTGCTTCACGGCCTCGGGGTGGTGGTCCAGCGTGGCCATGGCGTGGTAGCAGTCCACCGTGCAGGCCACGCCGGCCAGGCGCCAGGCGCCGTGCAGGCGCGCATCGCCCATCAGCGTGTGCAGGATGGGCGCGGGGTCGGCCAGGCCGGTGGTCTCCAGCACCACATGGCGCAGTTCGCCGTTCAACGCGGCGGGCGTTTGTGCCAGGCGTTCGAAGGCCTCGACCAGGTCGCCGCGGATGGTGCAGCAGATGCAGCCGTTGGCCAGCAGGACCATGTTCTCTTCGGTGTGGTCGATCAGGTCGTGGTCCAGGCCCACGGCGCCGAATTCGTTGATGACCACGGCCGTGCCGTGCATGCCGGGTTCGCGCAGCAGGCGGTTGAGCAGGGTGGTTTTGCCGCTGCCGAGGAAGCCGGTGAGCACGGTCACCGGGACCAGTGAAGGCACGGTTTTCATGCGGCGGTGCCCATGGGGCCGTGCAATTTGGCAAACGATTCGAGCGTGCGCGCCAGGCGCGTCAGCAACCAGTCGGCGTCGCGCTCATCGGCTTCACCCGCTTCGAGCCGCGTGAGCAGGCGCATCACCGCCTGGCCTTGCTCGTGGATGGGACCCGGCAGCAGCAGGAAGGCTTCCACGCTCTTCTCGCCCAGGCGTTCGCTTTCGGCCCAGAGGTAGTCGGCGATGTCGAGCTCGAAGTCCTGCAGCGACACGCTCACGCCACCCACACCACAGCCGCAGCCCGAACCCAGCGTGACGTGCTGGGCGCTCAGGCGGCTCCACAGCCCGAGCAGGTGGGCAGCGCGCGGGTCGGTTGCCACGGCGACGGCGTCCATGTCAGGCCTGCGCTGCCGCAGCGCGCAGTTGGGCGGTGGCGACGGTGTCCACCTGTTGCTGCGCGTTCAGCGCCACGCGATAGACCTCGCGCGCCACCTCGGCGCTCACATAACCTTCACGCACGTCTTCGGCCACCTTCTCGGCCTCGCGGTCCAGCGGGCTGCCGAAGCCGCCGCCGCCGCCCGAGAGCATCTTGTAGGCGTCGCCGCGTTCCAGCCGCACGTTGAAGATCTTGGCATTGAGGTGGTCTTCCTTCCACACACCCTTGTGGCGCACGGCCAGGCCGTTGCCCATGGCGTCGCCGCCACCTTCCAGGCCCCAGGGCTTGCAGTGCACGCGGTCGATGCGGGTGGTGACGGTGAAGGGCGAGAGCGCCTGCACCACCATCTCCGCGCCCAGGCCGCCCCGGTACTGGCCGGCGCCCGCGCTGTCCTGGCGGATCTCGTATTTCTCTACCAGCACCGGGTACTTGGCTTCGAGCTGTTCGGTCGGGCTGTTGTGGGTGTCGCCGTCGTTGATGCAGACGGTGACGGACACGCCGTCTTCCGAGCTCTTCGCACCCCAGCCGCCACCCAGCGGGCCGATGCCGACGATGAACAGGCGGCCATCTTCCGGCGAGATGCCGTGGATGTTGGGGAATACCAGGTCGGCGTGGTGGCCGGCGATGGCGCGGTCCGGAATGGCCGGCGCTAGGGCCTTGAAGATGGTGTCGATCACCGTCATCGGGAAGGTCATCCAGACGCGCATCGGGTAGGGGCGCTCGGCGCTGATCACCGTGCCCATGGGCATCACCACCTTGAGCGAGCGGAAGCTGCCGTCGTTCACCGGGTAGTCGGTGGGCGTGGTGAGGCACTTGTAGGCCACCTGCGCGCAGGCAATGCCGGTGGTAAAGCCGGAGTTGTAGAAGCCGCGCACCTGCTTGCTCACGTCCGACAGGTCGACCGTCATCTCGTCGCCGCTCACGGTGACCTTCACGCGGATGGGAATGCGCTTGCCGATCTCCAGGCCGTCGTCGTCCATGTAGGACTCGGCTTCGTACACGCCATCGGGAATCGAGAGCGTGTTCTTGCGCGCCACGGCTTCGCTCGAATCCATGATCTGGCGAATGGAGCCGTTCACTGCGTCGGCGCCATAGCGCTGCAGCAGTTCCACGTAGCGGCGCTGGCCGGTGGTGATGGCGGTGATCTGCGCGCGCAGGTCGCCCAGCGCGCGTTCGGGCATGCGCACGTTCATCGCGATGATGTCGATCAGGTCCTGGTTGACCACACCTTCGCGCTGGTACTTCACGATCGGGATCTGAATGCCTTCGCTGAAGATGTCGGTGGTCACGTTGCCCAGTGTGCCGCCCACGTCCAGCCAGTGCGCCATGCAGCAGGTGAAGCCTTCGAGCCGGCCTTCGTGGAACACCGGCATGGTGAAGGTGAAGTGGTTCAGGTGGCTGCCGGTGGTGTACGCGTCGTTGGTGACGAGGATGTCGCCCGGTTTGATGTTGTCGTAGCCGAAGTGTTGGATCTTCGCCTTCACCGTCTCGGCCATGCCCCGGATGAACATGGGCAGACCCAGGCCGATGGAGACCGTGTCGCCTTCCTTGGTGAACAGGCCCACCGTGAAGTCCAGTGCCTCGTAGATGATGAGGTTGTACGCGGTGCGCGTGAGGTTGGTCTTCATTTCCTCCGTCACGGCGAAGAGGCCGTTGCGGATGATCTCGACAGTGACGGGGTCGACCACCGCTGCCGTGTTGTTCTGGATGTCTCGTGCGTTCATGAGCGGTCGCTCCCAATGGCGATTTGCAGATTGCCCAGGCCATCGACGCGCAGTTCGTCGCCGGGCTGGACCACGGTGGTGGAGGCGTGTTCTTCGATCAGCGCCGGCCCGGCGATGAGGTTGCCGGCGCGCAGCAGATCGCGCTTGTACACCGGCGTGTCGGCCCAGCCGCCGCTGCGGAAGTACACCGCCTTGGTGCCGCGCAGGGCGGCGGCTTCGGGCTGCGCCGCGCCTTCGTCCACGTGGTGGCGCGGTGGCTTCTTCATGGTGCCCAGCACGGTCACGCGCAGGCTCACCAGGTCGGCCGGTTCGGCCGGTGCGGAGGTGCCGTAGCGCACCTTGTGCACCTGGTCGAAATGGTTTTTGATGGCCGAGCGGTCCTTGTCGGCGAAGAAGGCGGCAGGCAGGTCCACCGTGACCGCGTGTTCCTGGCCCACGTAACGCATGTCGGCGGCGCGCTCGATCACGATGCCGTCGGGCTGAATGCCGGACTGCGCCAACGCCGCGCGGCCTTCGTCTTCCATGCCCTTGTAGAGTGTCTCGATCTCGTCGAAGGACACGTCGTTGAGTTTGCGGAACACCGAGCGCACGTAGTCGTAGCGCAGGTCGGAGAACAACATGCCGTAGGCCGAGAAGTAGCCGGGCGCGTACGGAATGAGCACCTTGCGGATGCCGATTTCGCGGGCGATGGCCGAGGCGTGCAACGGGCCTGCGCCTCCGTAGACCACCATGGTGAAGCTGCCGGCGTCCAGGCCGCGCTCGGTGGTCACGGCCTTCACCGCGTGCGACATCTGCGTCACCGCGATGCGCAGGATGCCGTCGGCCGCAGCGGTGGCGTCCAGCCCCAAAGGCTTGGCCACGCGCTCGTCCATCTGGCGTTGTGTGCCGGCCAGGTCGAGTTTGAGTTCGCCGCCGAGGAAGTGATCCGCATCGAGACGGCCGAGCAGCAGGTTGGCGTCGGTCACCGTGGGTTCGGTGCCGCCCCTGCCGTAGGCCACCGGGCCGGGAATGGAGCCCGCGCTTTGCGGGCCCACGCGCAGCGCGTTGCCGGTTTCCACGCGGGCGATGGAGCCGCCGCCCGTGCCGACTTCGTGGATGTCCATCATCGGAATCTGGATCGGCAGGGCGCGCTCGTAGCCGCCGATCAGTGCACTGCCTGTGGTCAAAGGCCGGCCTTCGCTGATGACGCCGGCCTTGGCCGTGGTGCCGCCCATGTCGAAGGCAATCGCATCGCCCATGCCGAGCTGCGCGCAGATGGCCTGCGCGCCGATCACGCCGGCCGCCGGGCCGGATTCGAGCATGCGCACACAATCGCGGCGGGCGTGCTCGCTGGGGAACAGGCCGCCGGTGGACTGCACCACGTAGAAGTCGCCTTCGAAGCCCTTGTTGCCCAGGTGTTCTTCGAGCTGGCCGAGGTAGGCCGACACGCGTGGGCCGACATACGCGTTGGCCACGGCGGTGGAGACGCGTTCGAACTCGCGGTATTCCTGGCTCAGTTCGTGCGAAGCGCACACGAAGGCAGCGGGCAGTTCCTCTTGCAGGATCTGCTTCACGCGCTGTTCGTGCGCCGGGTTGCGGTAGGAGTGCAGCAGCAGCACGGCCACGGCCTCGATGTCCTTGCCACCGAGTTCGCGCGCCAGCTCGCGCACGGCGTCTTCGTTCAGCGGCTTGTGCGTGCTGCCATCGGCGCGCAGGCGCTCGGCCACTTCAAAGCGCAGCGAGCGCTTCACCAGCGGTTCGTGCTTGTTGAAAAACAGGTTGTAGGCATCGGGCCGGTTGACGCGGCCGATCTCGTAAATGTCGCGAAAGCCTTCGGTGATCAGCAACGCGGTCTTCGCGCCATTGCGTTCCAGCAGCGTGTTGATGGCGATGGTGGAGCCGTGCAGGAACAGGTGGCCGTCGCGCAGGTCGATGTCGGCGCTGTCCAGCGTGGCCTGGATGCCGTTGACCAACTGGCCGTGCGTGGACAAGGCCTTGCCGAACAGCAGCTGGCCGGTGACCTCATCGAACGCGGCCATGTCGGTGAAGGTGCCGCCGATGTCGACGGCCACGCGCAGTCGCGCGTCGGGCGGGGTGAGGTTTGTGTTGCTCATGGTGTTGGGTTGTTTAGGGAGACGACGCGATCCAGGGGCATCAAGGGTCCGGCCGTGCCGGCCCGAGATGCCGTCCCCCCTCGAAGCGCCGCAGGCGCGCCACGGAGGGGGGAAGCCGCGCAGCGGCGCAGGGGGGTGTTCCTCATACGACGCCGATGGGGTTGCGGAGGATGCCCAGGCCGGTGATTTCGACCTCGACCACGTCGCCTTCCTTCATGTAGAGCGGCGGCTCGCGGCGGTCGCCCACGCCACCGGGCGTGCCGGTGGCGATCACGTCGCCGGGCGAGAGCGGCGTGAAGCGCGAGATGTAGGCGACGATGGTCGGAATGTCGAAGATCAGGTCGCCCACGCTGGCGTTCTGCACCACCTGGCCGTTCAGGCGGGTCTGCAGTTGCAGCGCCGTCACGTCGGGCACCTCGTCGCGCGTGGCCAGGAACGGGCCGAACGGGCCCGTACCGGGGAAGTTCTTGCCGGGCGTGAACTGGTGGGTGTGGCGCTGCCAGTCGCGCACGCTCACGTCGTTGAAGCAGGCATAACCGGCGATGTGCTCGAAGGCGTTTTCCTTGGCGATGTGGCGTCCGCCCTTGCCGATCACGAAGGCGAGCTCGCCTTCCCAGTCGAAGCGCTCGGAGAAAGAAGGCCGCAGCACGGTCTCGCCGTGCGCGGCCAGACTGTCGTTGAATCGCAGGAACAACGAAGGGAATTCGCTGTCTGCGCGCTTGGTTTCGGCCACGTGGGTCTTGTAGTTGAGGCCCACGCAAATCAGCTTGCCCGGGTTGGGGATCACCGGCAGCAGGCGCACCTGCTGGGCGGTGAGCGACACGCCAGCCGCCTCGGCGGCGGTCTTGAGCGCGGTAAGTTCGCCGGCCGCGATCGCGGCCTTGAGGTCGGCGAAGCGCGCCTGGAACGCGGCCGGGGCAGGAAGGTGGCGGCCATCGGCACCCACCAGGCCGTAGCTGGCGCGGCCGTCGTGTTCAAAGCTGGCGAGTTGCATGCGGTTTGTCTCCGTGATCAAGAGGCGCTGCGGACAGCGCGGGGTGATGGAAGCGGAGTCTAGAAATGCGGTTGCCATCTGCATAGAATGCAAACCCAGATTTCAGTCATGCCTCGATTGGCATATCAGAAAATGGAGATGTCCCATGAACCCCAATGACTTCCGGCTGTTCCTCGAAGTGGCCGAACTGGGCAGCTTCACCAAGGCCGCCGCCTTGCGGCAGACGGTGCAGTCGCACATCAGCCGGCAGATCGGCGACCTGGAAAAACAATGCGGCGGCGCGCTGTTCCGCCGCACCGGGCGGGGTGTGACGCTGACCGATCTGGGCCAGCACGTGCAGGCCCGGGTGCGCAGCTGGGTGCGCGAGACCGACCAGTTGCTGGCGGACATCCGCGTCGATGCAGGCGAGCCCATGGGCGAGGTGCGGCTGGGCATCCTGCCCTCGGCGGCGCACCCGCTGATCACCCACGTTTTCTTGCGTCTCAAGGCAGAGTTTCCGAAGATCAAGCTCAATGTGCGCGAAGGGCAGGGCGGCGAGCTCGACACGCTGCTGGACATGGGCAGCGTGGACATGGCGATTTTGTTCCGCTACCAGAAGCCCACGGGCGCGGACGAGCAACTGCTCGCGGTGGCCGGCACCTACCTTGTGTCGCGTCCGGGCGATCCGCTGACGCAGCACGATTCGTTCGAGTTCGCGCGGCTCGCCGGGCTGCGCCTGGTGTTGCCACGCCGGCCCGCGCACTGGCGCGCCGTGCTCGACGAGACGGCGCGCAGCAAGGGCTTCGTGCTGCAGGCCGAGGTGGAGGCGGATTCGCTGCGCGTGCAGAAGGAGTTGGTGGCGCACACGCCGGGCCTGTACTCGCTGCTCGGCCCATTTTCCATCGATGCCGAGTTGCGCGCGGGCCACTTGCAGGCCGCGCGCGTGGTCAACCCCGATCTGCGCCGCCACGTCACGCTCGCGCTGCCCAGGCAGGGCCAGCTCACGCCGGCCAGCAAGATCGTCGCGCGCCTGCTGCGCGAGACGGTGGAGGCGTGGGGGCATCGGCTCAGTCTGAAAACGGTAGTGACCCCTTCGCCGGCAACGCGTTGATCGAAAGAATCGGGGTCATGGCGGGGGCGATTCGCTGGAAACTTCAAGGCAAAGCGAAGGATCCCGAGATTGCAATCATTGGCGAAAAGATCAACGGAATCTGCGTACAGCTTTCGCGTCTCACCTTCTTGCGCACCCATCGAATACTGCCGCAAAGGCCTCCTCGGCAACCGTCATTCCTGGAACCACGTTCACTCGGGCGCAGCTTGAAGCGATCCGCGATGGCGCGGGCAAAGTGCCGGACGGCAAGATTCGTCAATAGGGTCTTCGCTCCGGGGCATAACGGGAAGCTGCCTCGCCATGTGATTGCGCTCGAGTGTTTGTCGACACGAGCTCGCGCAACCGGTCCAACCGCTATGTCCGGGAACCACATACCCCCGACGGTTACACGCAGGGGTGTCGGCACGGTGCCACATCGGTGTGCAGCGGTTGATCCGGCGGGAAGCCACCTATGTCTCGAATCGACATCACCTCCACAAAGGGAAAGCCCGGGTCTGTCCCCGATCGCCGAACCGCAAGCCCTCGCGGCCACACGGCCGCGAACACGTCCTCCAACAGGGGGGTCGAAGTAGAGAAGGCTGAAAAGCCTCGCTCGAACAAAGGGGGAACGACGACGTCGCACGTACGCGCGGCGACCGTCGTCGAATCCGGAGACGTCCGTCTTGCGCACAACACTCGCAAATCCTCGGATCCCTTGAACGCGAGCAAGAGTGCCCGAGGCGATGACACAAGCGGTCGCAAAGACGGCAAGGACCTTGCGAGCCAGAAAATGACGATGGTCTTCCTGGCGTTGAGGCGACATGCCACGGATGGTGGAACCGCGGACAAGGTGTTGGCCCGGACCGAAGATTTCGTCAAGGCGCTCACAACTGCAGATCCGAACTCGTCTGCAAGTTCTGTCCAGCCGTACGACGGTCTCTTGCGAGCGAGACTGGAAACCATGCCGCGGGACAAACTGAATGTTCTCAGCAAGAGTGCGTCGATTCTGCAAGACGTGCATGCAGTCGTCGCTCGCATCCATGTGGCTGCTCAAGCAGAGCTATTGAGGCGCGAAGACGCGTTGAAGTCTGTCGAACGCGAAGGGATGCAATTCCTCCGCAGTCTTGTATCTGGAAACACCACGGTGGCTCGGCACCACTTTGGCCAGTTCGATGCGGCCATGAAGTCGGTCGGGACGTTCGCCGATTGCCGAGATCTCTGGTGCCAGATTTTTGACAAGTGGAATCGCAAAGACCTGGAAGCAGCCCGTCTCGCGGCCGTGGACTTTATGGAAAGAGGGCGCAAGCCATGGATTGCCGATCTGGTGGATGTCATGAACGAGGCGCCGTCCTTGCGCATGAGTACACCTCTCGCAAGGGTCGATAGGGTCTTGGGGACTCTGTTGGATGTCCTTCCAGCAAGAGACAGCCTCCACATTGCACAGTGCATTCAGCGTTTCCAGGAAACGGTGGCGCGGGAGGTTCCATCCGCTCATGGTGACGTGTTCGCCATTGATGGGTATATGGATCGCCTGCAATGGCGATTGCAGACGATGTCAACGAACAGCTTGGTGGAGCTGGGCGAGGCGGTATGGTCCTATGCAAAAGAGGGTGCGGATGCCGTCATCGCACATCTGCAATACGCCATCGTGGCGGACGAATTGCGGCGCCGATTGCCCAACGTACAGAGAAACGGCCCTGAGGCTGTCTTGGCACAGATGTCTCGCGTGGAGATGAACGACTTGGCCGTGAAGGCTGCCTATCTGTTCGACACAGCGCAGAAACGCGCACCAAACGCCGATGCCAAGGAGCGAATTCCGGGCGCTTCCTTCACGCTGCAAGAGCTCACCGACTTCAACAATGTGGTGAACCAAAATTTGGCGATGCGGATCGTGAGGGAATATCACCTGCGGTCTATCGAACGGATGACGGTGGAAGAGCGCGACGACGCCGCGTGGGCTGTGCGGCTTTCAAGACGCTGGAATGTCCGGGCCCCTGAAGTAGACAAAGATGCTTCGACTGCCACAAAGGACCCGTTTAACCAACAACTGCTGCGGCTGGAACAACGCCTCACGGCTTTCGATGCAGCCCAGTCCTCCAATCGAGCGGAGAGCGGCTCCACTTCCACGACGGACGTGCCGCCCTTGATCACGCGAACCAGGGCATTTGGCAAAAGTGTCTTGGCAACGCAAACGCCGATGAGCAAAGAACCCGAGAAGCCCCTCGAATCTGCAGACGAAGAAATGAGCGCGCTCCTGACGATCCTCTTGTCTGGCGATGCGACGGCCGCTCAGGTTCAAGAACAGAGTCGGCGTTTTTTAACCTCGCAGAATCGGGAGAAAAACAATTCGTCCCAAGTCCAGGCCATTGGGAATAACAACTACATCCGTCGCCTGCGGGCGCGACTGGAAACGAAAGGCCCGGGAGCCGTGGAAGCCCTTGTCGATGCGACCGCGAAATTGAAAGGCGGAAATGCTGTCGTCGCAGACATTCACGCAGCGGCCAAGGCGGTGCTGGCGGATCGCGCGGGTGGGGAACAACACAGGGCACGGGGGACGAATGCGGTGGACCAGGGGAATTCGCTCGTCGGGCGACTCGGTCGGGCAGTGAGCAGCGCGGTCCAGCGCCGCCAAGAAGCCCAGACCGAAGCGCAGGCACGGCTTGAGACAGCGGACGCGAAAATGGCGGCGATCTTCGCTGCACTGCTGTCGACAGATCCCTTCAATCTCAATGCGGTGACGGCCGTTAAGGATTTCGTGGAGGCCATGCAAGCCCCCCACGGCAACCCCATCGACGACGATGCCGCTTTGGGTCTATACGCCGACAGATTGAACAAGCGATTGATCCGGATGACGCACAGTGAATTGCAAGCCTTGGCGGTGGCGATCAAAGGCTATCTGCTTCACGTGGAAGATCGAGTTGTCGATGGCATTCGCCTCGCCATTGAGGCGCAGCTGAAACAGCGGCAGCCCGCCCGAACCTCACCAGGCGGTCTTAACGGCGGTCAGTCTTCCTGACGGCCTTTGCGGACCGGCCGTCGTGCCACCCATCACCCCAAAGGGGTATGTGATGAAACCCGAAGCTTGAAATGGGTACTTAATCATTATGTCGGTCCGGTGCCATATCTCTGCGCGTCTGGTGAACCGGCGAAAGGGCTGACATGCACGCATTAACTAACGTGGTGCTTCTGGCATTGCCAAACCTGAAGTCGGGTGACAAGTCACAGAAGGCACCCGATCAGGGCACGATGGGGAACAAGGGGGTCATCGTTGACACATCCCTTAAACGGTCAAGACGGGACAACGCGCCGCAGGCCAATTCAAAGAAGGCGATGAACCGTCAAGAGGCGCCAAGGCCCGGTGCGCGTTCACCAGCCGTCACGGCACCTGTGCCTCGGCGGTCGAGCGACGCAAGCAAGGCAGCACCCGATGCATCGACCCGTACGCCGCAAGTCAAAGAAGCAGTGGACAAAGAAATGTCGCGGCTCATCGTGGCCTTGTCAGCGAGCGCGGACCCCGATTGCCAGCGGATCATCCAGCAGTTCAACGCGGCCCTGGAAACTTTGCAACAGAACTCGTCCAGCAGTGCAGACATTGCCGGCACAACGGACGTGGAGCATTTGAAAACCCAGTTGGGTGAAGTGCCCTCAAAGGCACTCAAATCGCTCGGCGAGGCCGCGAACACATTTCTAAACAACTCGCCCACTCAGGCTGTTGCAGTACTGAGCGTCGGCATACAGATGGAGATTGCGAGGCGCGATGCTGTCTTGCGGTCGGCAGACGGTCCCATGGATCAATTTCTCCAACATCTCTTGAAGGGAAATTTTTCCGACATGCGTGCGCCTGACGCGGCGTTCTCGGCGATCTTGCGACCGTTGACGGCGCTTGGTTTGAACTACAACGATCGGTTGTTGATGAGACTGGGCGAACTGTCAGAGCAGGATCTGAATGATGTGGCCCCGGCTGCAAGGCGGGCCGTGGAGAGACCCCATGCCTATATGGACGGAGCCACGGCGCAGTACGTGAGCCTGGCCGCCAGCATTGTCCTGCTGCAGAGAATGTCTCCCGAACTTCAGACGATGGACCACCACTTGGGGAATGTTCTGAAAGCGTTGGCGTCCGGCGAAGACAGCACCGTGCTACCGAGCGTTGATGTCTTCAACAAGGCGGCACAGGCTTCAGGTCGATCCGGGAATGAGGCGTTCACTGAAGATGATGTCCGCAAAGCCGTTTCTTCCCCGGATTTCGGCAAGTGTTTGCACCGGCAGCTTGCCGCAATGCCACAGGCGCAGTTTGAGAAAGTGACTGCCGCATTTGCGTCTGACACCAGCGATTTGAGCAATCCCGTGCTCAACCGCATTTGGTTGGCGACACAGACTGAATCTCGTCAACGAAGCGCGACCTGAGCCGATGCGGCTTGGGCAGCGAGCGCACCTAAAAGCTACACGGCCAGCGCGTGCGCATCCACGCGCAGCCCCAGCCAGCGGTGTGCTGCATCGGCCAGCGCCAGCGGGTCACCAGTGGACAGCAGGGTGGTCGATGCCGGCGTCATGCCTTCTTCCGGCGCCGGCAGTCCCAGTACCTCGCGCGTGCGGCGCGCCACTGGCACGCCGGTTTCCACCAGCATCACGCCCGGACCGCTCAATTCGCCCAGCAGGTCGGCCGCGAACGGGTAGTGCGTGCAGCCGAGCACCACGGTGTCGATGGGCTCTTCGTCTCCGGACACGCCGGCGTGCAGCAGTTCGTGGACATAGCGCGCGCTCAAGGTCTCGATGGCAGCGGTGTCGTGGCGCTCGATGGCGCCGGCCAGGCCGTCGCACGGCTGGAACCGGAAATGCAGAGGACGGGGCGAGGTGGCCACCAGCCGATCGCGCAAGGCGGCCACGCGCGCGCTGCCGAGCGTGCCGCGTGTGGCCAGCACACCGATGCGGCCATTGCGGCTCAGTGCCGCGGCGGGCTTGAGGGCCGGCTCCACGCCCACGATGGGCATGTGCGGGTATTGCAGGCGCAGATCGTCGATGGCAAGCGCCGTGGCGGTGTTGCAGGCGACCACCAAAGCATCGATCGCATAGGTCTCTCGCAGATGCTGCGTGACGAGGTGGGTGCGTTGCGAGACGAATTCGGGCGTGCGCTCGCCGTAAGGCGCGTGACCGCCGTCGGCCGCGTAGACGAAGCGCTGCCCGGGCAGTTCGGCGAGCAAGGCCCGCAGCACGCTCAGGCCGCCGACCCCGCTGTCGAACACACCGATGGTTTTCAAGCGGCCGCCACCTCGATGCCCTTGAACTCGCCCGTGGCGATGCGCTTCTGCCACTCGGCCGGGCCGGTGATGTGCGCGCTGGTGCCGCCGGCGTCCACCGCCACCGTCACCGGCATGTCGACCACGTCGAATTCGTAGATGGCTTCCATGCCCAGGTCTTGGAAGCCGACCACTTTGGCGTGCTTGATGGCCTTGGACACGAGGTAGGCCGCGCCGCCCACGGCCATCAGGTAGGCGCTCTTGTGTTTCTTGATGGCGTCGATGGCGACCGGGCCGCGCTCGGACTTGCCGATCATGGCGATCAGGCCGGTCTCGGCCAGCATCATCTCGGTGAAGCCGTCCATGCGGGTGGCGGTGGTGGGGCCGGCGGGGCCCACGGCCTCGTCGCGCACCGGGTCGACCGGGCCGACGTAGTAGATGACGCGGTTGGTGAAATCCACCGGCAGCTTCTCGCCCTTGGCCAGCATGTCCTGGATGCGCTTGTGCGCGGCGTCGCGGCCGGTGAGCATCTTGCCGTTGAGCAGCAGGGTTTGGCCGGGCTTCCAGCTCGCGACTTCGGCGGGCGTGAGCGTGTTGAGGTCCACGCGCTGGCTCTTCTGCGTGTCGGGCACCCAGTTCACGCTGGGCCACAGATCCAGGCTGGGCGCTTCGAGGTAGACCGGGCCGGAGCCGTCCATCACGAAGTGGGCGTGGCGGGTGGCGGCGCAGTTGGGGATCATGGCCACGGGCTTGCTGGCCGCGTGGGTGGGGTACATCTGGATCTTCACGTCCAGCACGGTGGTGAGGCCCCCCAGGCCTTGCGCGCCGATGCCCAGTGCGTTGACCTTCTCATACAGCTCCAGGCGCAGCGCTTCCACCTGGCTGAGCTTCTCACCCTTGGACGCCTTGGCCTGCAGCTCGTACATGTCGAGGTCGTCCATCAGGCTTTCCTTGGCCATCAGCACGGCCTTCTCGGCCGTACCGCCGATGCCGATGCCCAGCATGCCCGGCGGGCACCAGCCGGCGCCCATGGTCGGCACGGTCTTGAGCACCCAGTCGACCACCGAGTCGCCGGGGTTGAGCATGACCATCTTGCTCTTGTTCTCGCTGCCACCGCCCTTGGCGGCGACGGTGATGTCCACCGTGTCGCCGGGCACGATCTGGGTGAAGATCACGGCGGGCGTGTTGTCCTTGGTGTTCTTGCGGGCGAACTGCGGATCGGCCACGACCGAGGCGCGCAGCGTGTTGTCGGGGTGGTTGTAGCCCTGGCGCACGCCTTCGTTGATGGCGTCTTCCAGGCTGCCGGTGAAGCCTTCCCAGCGCACGTTCATGCCGACCTTGAGGAAGACGTTGACGATGCCGGTGTCCTGGCAGATCGGGCGCTGGCCGGTGGCGCTCATCTTGCTGTTGGTGAGGATCTGCGCAATAGCGTCCTTGGCCGCTGCGCTTTGCTCGCGCTCGTAGGCACGGGCCAGGTGGGCGATGTAGTCAGCGGGGTGGTAGTAACTGATGTACTGCAGGGCGGCAGCGATGGATTCAATCAGGTCAGCTTGCTTGATGGTCGACATGGCGGGCGTTCGTGGGGCGTTGGAGGCATGGGTAGGGAACACGGTATTTTGACAGACCGTCTTTGGGCCCCCAAGGCACGTTGTTTCGCCTCGTTAGCGCGTTGTGTGGGGTAGCGAGGCCATCAGTTCGGCCACCCATTCCACGAATGCGCGCACTTTGGCGCTCAGGTGCCGGTTGGGTGGATAGACCACGTACAAGGGAATCGTCTCGCAGGTCCAGTCGCTCAACACGCGCACGAGCTCACCGCGTTCGATCAGCGGCATGGCCGTCAGGGCCGCGACCTGCGCCACGCCCAGACCCGCCAGCACGGCCGCTGTCATCGCGTTGCTCTCGTTCACCGCCAGCTTGTACCGACCGGCGATCTCCAGGGTCTGTCCGTCCTTGGTGAAGGTGTTTGAAAACGGCCGTCCATTGCGCGTGGAGAAGTAGTTCACGATGGTGTGCTCACTCTCCAGCTGCTCCGGGTGGGTGGGCGTGCCGTGCGCCCGCACATACGCGGGCGAGGCGACCGCAACCAGCGGCACGTTCGCCACGCGCCGTGCCACGAGCGACTGGTCGAGCAATTCACCGCCACGGATGACGCAGTCCACGTTGTCGGCCAGCAGGTCCACCGAACGGTCCGTCACGCCCAGGTCAAGCTGGATGTCGGGGTAGCGGCGGTAGAAATCACTCAGCGCGGGAATGATGATTTCCCGCGCTACCGAAGTGCCCACGTCTACGCGCAGGCGTCCGCTCGGGCGGGCCTGGGCATTGGTCATGCTGGCTTCGATGTCGTCCAGATCGTTGAGTACGCGCACGGTGCGCTCGTAGTACGCCGCGCCGTCGGGCGTGACGGTGACGCGCCGAGTGGTGCGGTTGAGCAGCTTGACCTTCAGTCGCGACTCCAGGTGTTGCACCAGCTTGGTCACGGTGCCCTTGGGCAGATCGAGCGACTCCGCGGCTTTGGTGAAGGTGCCGGCCTCCACCACCCGCGCGAACACGCGTATTGATTGAATCTGATCCATGCCCTCGGCCCTCGGTGTGCTGTTTTGTGGCCGGATTGTTCGCGCATTCGAAACACACATCTGGTGCAGGGTGGCTTTATCCGCAGAAAGGGTGTGCCTATAGTTCGTTCCATGGTTTCAACTTCCGCCATCTCCGCCGTGCTTGCGCCGACCCAGACCGTGTCGTTACCCGGCACGCCGCCGCTGTCGTTGCGCGTGTGGGGGAAGAAGACGCGCGGTCACGTCTTGCCGCTGGTGCTGCACTTCCATGGAGGCGCCTTCGTTGCTGGCGACCTGGACAGCGGCGCCTGCATGGCCGAGTTGATCGCCAGCACGGGGGCGGTGGTGGCGTCGCTGGACTATCCACTGGCTCCCACGCACCGCTTTCCCGACGCAGTGGAGGCGGGTTACGCCGCCCTGGCATGGCTGTACAAGCAACGCACCCGTTTGGCGGGCAATGGCGCGCCGCTCTTCGTGGCCGGTGAGGAGGCGGGCGGCAATATCGCCGCGGCGGTGGCGCTGATGGTGCGCGACCGTGCGCATCCGCCGCTGGCCGGGCAGATCCTGGTCGCGCCGATGCTCAACCCGTGCAACGCCACCGCCTCGCTGCGCCAGTCCTTGGGCGAGGCCACTGGCTGCAAATGGAGCGACGGCTGGCAGCAATACCTTCGCGGCCCGATGGACGCGGAGCACCCTTACGCAGTGCCCGGCCTCGCCCAGCGGCTCGCGGGCTTGCCGCCGACCTTGATTCTGACGGGTGCCGATGACCCGATGCGCGATGAAGCACTCGCCTATGCCGAGCGCTTGCGCGATGCCGGCATCGACGTGCGCAGCAGCGTGGTGCAGACCGCCACCGGCTGGCCCGACTCGCTGGGTGTGCAGCCGCCCGGGCATTGTCCGTGCGCGGCGCAGGTACACACCCGATTGCGCGCTTTCTTCCAAGCCGCGACGCCACCGCCACCGCCACCGTCCTGACGGACGCCGCAACCCTTATCCCGCCATTTTGAAACGCTGTACCCGGTGATCCACCGGGAACGGTCCCGCTCGCCCTGAAATAGGAACAACCATGTCCCATCTGCCCCCTTCCAAGCGCCGCCTTTGGTGGCCCACCGTGGCCGTGCTGGCTGCCATCACCATCGGCGGCGTTCTGCTGTTGAAGGAAGCCAGCGTGGCCCGCGCCAGCGTGCCGGCGAGCGCGCCACCGCCCATGCCGGTCTCGGTGGCCACCGTGACCGAGAGCGACATCGCCGCCTGGGAGGAGTTCTCGGGCCGCCTTGAAGCCGTGGCGCGCGTGGATATCCGCTCCCGCGTTGCGGGTGTGGTGCAGGCCACGCATTTCCGCGAAGGCGCGCTGGTGGCCAAGGGCGATTTGCTCGTGTCTATCGACCCCGCACCCTATGAAGCCGAGGTCGCACGTGCCGAGGCGCAGACCGTCGCGGCGCAGGCCCGTGTGACCCATGCGAGCAACGAACACGCGCGGGCACGCCGCCTGTGGGACGACAAGGCGATCGCGCAGCGCGAACTCGACGACCGCGAGAACGTGCTGCGCGAGGCCGAGGCCAACCTCAAGGCCGCGCAGGCCCAACTACAGACCACACGCCTGAGCCTGGGCTACACGCAGGTGCGGGCACCCGTGGCCGGGCGCATTGGCCGGCTGGAAGTGACGGTGGGCAACCTGATTGCCGCTGGCCCGGGTGCGCCGGTGCTTGCCACGCTGGTCTCGGTCAGCCCGATCTACGCCAGCTTCGACGCCGATGAGAAAACCGTGGCCGGAGCGCTCAAGGGCCTCACGGCCGGTGCACGTCCGGCAGTCGAACGCATTCCGGTGCAGATGGGCACCTCCGCCACGAGCGACACACCCTACACCGGCCAACTGCAGCTGATCGACAACCAGGTCGACCCGCGCAGCGGCACGGTGCGTGTGCGCGCCGTCTTTGAGAACAAGGACGGAAGCCTCATGCCCGGGCAATTCGCGCGCATACGCATGGGCCAGCCGCAGACCGCGCGCACGCTGCTGGTGAGCGAACGCGCCGTCGGCACCGACCAGGACAAGAAATACGTGCTGGTGGTGGGCGCCGGTGACAAGACCGAATACCGCGCCGTCACGCTGGGTGCACCGGTCGATGGCCTGCGTACGGTGCTCAGCGGTTTGAAGCCGGGCGAACGCGTTGTCGTCAATGGCCTGCAGCGCGTGCGCCCCGGCGATGTGGTGCAACCACAGACGGTTCCCATGAATGCCCGCGCCGACACCTCAGCGGGGGCCGTGGCCAAGTCCTGAGCCACCGAGCCCGTGAAAAGAACACCATGAATCTCTCGAAATTCTTCATCGACAGGCCGATCTTCGCGGGCGTGCTCTCGCTGCTGATCCTGATCGCCGGCCTGGTGGCGTTGCGCGGCCTGCCGATCTCCGAGTACCCCGAAGTCGCACCGCCTTCCGTGGTGGTGCGCGCCCAGTACCCCGGAGCCAACCCGAAGGTCATCGCCGAAACCGTGGCCACGCCGCTGGAGGAGTCCATCAACGGCGTCGAAGGCATGCTCTACATGGGCAGTCAGGCCACGACCGACGGCGTGATGACCCTCACCGTCACCTTCAAGCTCGGCACCGACCCCGACAAGGCGCAGCAACTGGTGCAGAACCGCGTCTCCCAGGCCGAACCGCGCCTGCCCGAGGAAGTGCGTCGCCTGGGCGTGACCACGGTCAAGAGCGCGCCCGACATCACGATGGTGGTGCATCTGGTCTCGCCCAACGACCGCTACGACATCAACTACCTGCGCAACTACGCGGTGCTCAACGTGAAAGACCGGCTTGCCCGCATCCCGGGCGTGGGCCAGGTGCAGATTTTCGGCGGCGGCGACTATTCCATGCGCGTCTGGCTCGACCCGCAGAAAGTGGCGCAACGCGGCCTCTCGGCCAGCGATGTGGTGAGCGCGATCCGCGGCCAGAACGTGCAGGCCGCTGCCGGCGTGGTCGGCGCTTCGCCGGGCCTGCCCGGCGTGGACATGCAGTTGTCCATCAACGCCCAGGGACGGCTGCAGACCGAAGAAGAGTTCGGCGACATCATCGTCAAGACCGGTGGCGACGGCGCGGTGACCCGGCTGCGCGACATCGCCCGGCTGGAAATGGGCGCGGCCGACTACTCGCTGCGTTCGCTGCTCAACAACAAGCCCGCCGTCGGCATGGGTGTGTTCCAGGCACCGGGCTCCAATGCGCTCGACATTTCGGCGGAGGTGCGTTCGACCATGGCCGAGCTGCAGAAGAACATGCCCGAGGGCGTTGAATTCCGCATCGCCTACGACCCCACGCAGTTCGTGCGCGCCTCCATCCAGTCGGTGATCACCACCTTGCTGGAAGCCATCGCGCTGGTGGTGCTGGTGGTGATCGTGTTCCTGCAGACCTGGCGCGCCTCCATCATTCCGCTGCTGGCGGTGCCGGTGTCGGTGGTGGGCACTTTCGCGGTGCTGCACCTGCTGGGCTTCTCGATCAACGCGCTCTCGCTGTTCGGCCTCGTGCTGGCCATCGGCATCGTGGTGGACGACGCCATCGTGGTGGTGGAGAACGTGGAACGCAACATCGAAGCCGGCTTGTCGCCGCGCGACGCGACCTACCGCGCGATGAAGGAGGTGTCCGGCCCCATCATCGCCATCGCGCTGGTGCTGGTCGCGGTGTTCGTGCCGCTGGCGTTCATCAGCGGCCTCACTGGCCAGTTCTACAAGCAGTTCGCCGTGACCATTGCGATCTCTACCGTGATCTCGGCGGTCAACTCGCTCACGCTGTCGCCCGCGCTGGCCGCGTTGCTGCTGCGCGGCCACGATGCGCCGAAGGACGCGCTCACGCGCGGCATGGACCGGGTCTTCGGCCCGTTGTTCCGTGGCTTCAACCGCTTTTTCCACCGCGGCGCCGAGGCCTACAGCGGCGGCGTGCGGCACGTCATCTCGCGCAAGACGCTGATGATGGTGATCTACCTCGTGCTGGTGGGCGTGACCTTTGGTCTGTTCAAGGCCGTGCCCGGCGGCTTCGTGCCTGCGCAGGACAAGCAGTACCTGATCGGCTTCGCGCAGTTGCCCGATGGCGCCACGCTGGACCGCACCGAAGAGGTGATCCACCGCATGGGCGAAATCACCAAACAGAACCCGAACGTAGAGGACGCCATCGCCTTTCCGGGCCTGTCCATCAACGGCTTCACCAACAGCTCCAACTCCGGCATCGTGTTCGCCACGCTCAAGCCCTTTGCCGAACGCAAGCGCGCCGATCAAAGCGGCGGCGCGGTCGCGGGCCAGTTGAACCAGGCCTACGGCGCTATCCAGGACGCGTTCATCGTGATGTTCCCGCCGCCCCCGGTAGCGGGCCTGGGCACCACGGGCGGCTTCAAGCTGCAGCTGGAAGACAAGGCCTCGCTGGGATACGAAGCGATGGATGCGGCGGTGAAAGCCTTCATGGCAAAGGCGTACCAGACGCCCGAGCTCGCCGGTATGTTCACCAGCTGGCAGGTCAACGTGCCGCAGCTGTATGCCGACATCGACCGCACCAAGGCACGCCAGCTCGGCGTACCGGTGACAGACATCTTCGACACCATGCAGATCTACCTCGGCAGCCTGTACGTGAACGACTTCAACCAGTTCGGCCGCACCTACAGCGTGCGCGCCCAGGCCGATGCGCCCTACCGCGCGCGCGCCGAAGACGTGGGCCTGCTCAAGGTGCGCTCGACCTCGGGCGAGATGGTGCCACTGTCGGCGCTGATGCAAGTCAATTCAAGCTTCGGCCCCGAGCGCGCCATGCGCTACAACGGCTACCTCGCAGCCGACATCAATGGCGGCCCCGCGCCCGGCTTCTCGTCCGGCCAGGCACAGGACGCGATCGAACGCATCGCCGCCGAGACGCTGCCCAAGGGCATTGGCTACGAATGGACCGAGCTCACGTACCAGGAAATCCTGGCCGGCAACTCCGCGCTGTGGGTGTTCCCGCTCGCGATCCTGCTGGTGTTCCTGGTGCTCGCGGCGCAATACGAAAGCCTGACGCTGCCGCTGTCCATCATCCTGATCGTGCCGATGGGCTTGCTCGCGGCCATGACCGGGGTCTGGCTGGACGGGGGCGACAACAACGTGTTCACGCAGATCGGGCTGATCGTGCTGGTGGGCTTGTCGGCGAAGAACGCGATCCTGATCGTGGAGTTCGCGCGCGAGCTGGAGTTTGCGGGCAGGTCCCCGGTGCAGGCCGCGATCGAAGCCAGCCGCCTGCGCCTGCGCCCGATTCTCATGACCTCGCTGGCATTCGTGATGGGTGTGCTGCCGCTGGTGCTGGCCACCGGCGCGGGCGCCGAGATGCGATCGGCCATGGGCGTGGCCGTGTTCGCCGGCATGATCGGCGTGACGGCCTTCGGCCTGTTCCTCACGCCGGTGTTCTATGTGCTCCTGCGCCGCCTGGCCGGCAACCGCGCGCTCAAGCTGCATGGCACCGTGCCCCATCTCGAAGGCTTTGCCTCTGGCGGTGGAGGCAGCGCGCGCGCGATGCCCGCTGCCCCATTGACCCACTGAATGCACACACCATGAAAAAGAAGCTCCACCACCTGTTGCCGCTGGCCTCAGCCCTCTTGCTGGCCGGCTGCGCCACGGCCCTGCCTCCGTTGCCCGCTGCGCTGGAGACGCCCCTCCATTTCAAGGAACACAACGAAAAAGGTCGCGAGCACTGGACCATCGCCGCACCCGCCGAAGCCCACAGCCGCGGCACCTGGTGGAAGGTGTTTGAAGATCCCGTGCTCGACGATCTGGTCGAACGCGCCGGCGCGAACAACACCAACATCCAGGAGGCTGCGGCTCGCCTGGCGCAGGCCCGCTCATTGGTGCGTGGCGCGCAGGCCGAGCGCGCGCCGCAGATCGGCGTGGGCGCCAATGCGTCCCGAGGTGCCGGCGCCAACGCCGCCAACGGCGCCACGCCGGCCACGCTGCTGCAAGCCGGCGTGAACCTCTCGTACGAAGTGGACTTGTTCGGACGCCTGGCCCGCGCGCGTGACGCGGCCACATTGGACGCGCAATCGCGCGCAGCGCTGCTGCAAAGCACGCGCCTGCTGGTACAGGCCGAGGTGGCCCAGAGCTACTTGGCGCTGCGCGCGGTCGACGCCGAACGCACGCTGGTGCAGGATACCGCCAAGGCCTATAGCGACACGCTGCGCCTCACACAACGCCGCTTCGAGGCGGGCGACGTGGCCGAACTCGATGTGATCCGCATTCAGACCGAACTCGCCGCCACCGAGGCCGAGGTGTTTGCGCTGGACCGCAGCCGCGCCGAGCTGGAGAACGCGATTGCGGTGTTGGCGGGCGAGCCGGCATCGAACTTCGAGCTCGCCTCGGCCGACAGCGCCAGCACCCTGCCCATGATCCCTGCGGGCGTACCGGGCACGGTGCTCGCACGCCGGCCCGACGTCGCGGCGGCGCAAGCCTCACTGCTGGCCGCGCAGGCCCGCGTCGGCGTGGCCCAGGCCGCGTGGTTCCCCAGCATCTCGCTCACCGGTGCGGCGGGGTACGCCTCGCCCGACATCGGCGATCTGTTCAAGTGGTCGGCCCGCGCCTGGGGCATCGGTGCGCTGCTGTCCGTGCCACTGTTCGACGGTGGACGGCGCGAGGCTGGCGTGGAGGGCGCCCAGGCGCAACTCGATGCCGCCGCCGCGAGCTACCGTGGCCAGGTGCTGAATGCCTTGCGCGAGGTGGAAGACCAGCTCTCGGCCCTGCGTTTGCTGAAAGACCAGTCGCAGGCCCAGGGCCGCGCGGTCAGCGCCGCGCAGCGCGCCAGTGCGATCTCGGAAACGCGTTACCGCAACGGCTTGGTGAGCCAGCTCGAGCTGCTGGACGCGCGCCGCAACGAACTGCTCAACCGCCGGCAGGCGCAGCGCGTGCAAGCGGCGCAGCAGCAAGCCACGGTGCGGCTGATCCGGGCCATCGGTGGTGGGTGGGACGCGGCTTGAACGTCTTGCGATGGGCATCCTTCCAGGCGCTGCTGCGACCATCCGGGACGATGCCGGCCAGTGCGGGCCCGCCTCCCACCAGACAGGCACCCAGTGTCATCATCGCGTTCTTCAGAGCGCAACGGCGCAGCACACACAGGTACTGACGGCGCAGGTAGCCCATTGCAGATGGAGCCCTCGGTGGTGCCTCATCATGCGCTCCCGCCTGGTGACGAGCTTGTTGACATTCGAGTCACCCGCCCGGTGACGCGGGCCAATCTAGCAGAACCTGTGTGCTTTGCGATATTTGTAATCAGCTGCACGATATTTGACGCAGCAGTCCCCGCCATGGGAAATTTCCCGCAAGGAGAAGTGATGAAGACACGTACCGAAAAGGACACATTCGGGCCCATCAACGTGCCGGCCGATCGGCTCTGGGGCGCACAGACGCAGCGCTCGCTGCAGAACTTCGATATTTCGGGCGAGCGCCAACCGCGCGAGCTGATCCGTGCGCTGGCACAGGTCAAGCGCGCCTCCGCCGTGGTCAACCACGCCTTGGGCTTGCAGGACGAGAAGAAGACCCAGGCCATCGTGGCGGCGGCCGACGAGGTGATCGCGGGCCGGCACGAGGGCGAGTTCCCCCTCGTGGTCTGGCAGACCGGTTCGGGCACGCAGACCAACATGAACATGAACGAGGTGCTGGCCAACCGCGCCAGCGAGCTGCTCGGCGGCGAGCGCGGGGAAGGGCGCTTGGTGCACCCGAACGACGACGTGAACCGCAGCCAGTCCAGCAACGACGTGTTCCCGACCGCCATGCACGTGGCCGCGGTCGAGGCGATCACGCACCGCCTGCTGCCGGCCATCGCGCTGCTGCGCGGCACGCTGGAGCAGAAGGCGCAGGCCTTCGACGGCATCGTGAAGATTGGCCGCACCCATCTGCAAGACGCCACGCCGCTCACGCTGGGCCAGGAGTTCTCCGGCTGGGTGGCACAGCTCGCGCACGGCGAAGCGCATGTGCGCGCGGCATTGCCGCATTTGTGCGAACTGGCCTTGGGCGGTACGGCGGTGGGCACCGGGCTGAACGCGCCCAAGGGCTATGCGGAGCAGGTGGCGGCCGAGCTGGCGCAGCTCACGGGCCTGCCCTTCGTGACCGCGCCCAACAAGTTCGAGGCCATGGCTTCCGTGGATGCGCTGGTGCACGCGCACGGCGCGCTCAAGACGCTGGCGGCCAGCATGATGAAGATCGCCAACGACGTGCGCTGGCTTGCCAGCGGCCCGCGCAGCGGCATCGGCGAACTGAGCATTCCCGAGAACGAGCCGGGTTCGTCGATCATGCCGGGCAAGGTCAACCCGACGCAGAGCGAGGCCGTCACGATGCTGGCCGCGCAGGTGTTCGGCAACGACGTGGCGATCAACATCGGTGGGGCGTCGGGCAACTTCGAGCTCAACGTGTTCCGTCCCATGGTGTCGCACAACTTCCTGCAGAGCGTGCGCCTGCTGGCCGACGGCATGAAGAGCTTCAACGACCACTGCGCCGTCGGCATCGAGCCCAACCGCGAGCGCATCACCGAGCTGGTGGAGCGCTCGTTGATGTTGGTGACGGCGCTGAACACACACATTGGCTACGACAAGGCAGCCTTCATTGCGAAGAAGGCGCACAAGGAAGGCACGACCTTGCGCGAGGCCGCGGTGGCGTCGGGCCATGTGACGGGCGAGCAGTTCGACCAGTGGGTGGTGCCGGAGAAGATGACGGGACGGTAGTGAGCGCGCCAAGGGCTCGGGGCACTGGCCCGAGGGCGCCGAGCCCTTGGCAGGGTGTTTTGGGGGCGGGGGGAGGGTGCCATGCAGACCATCGCTCTTTTCGCGCCGCCGCTATCGACGCTGTACCCGCTTAACATCGCCCGCATGTTCCCGCTTCCCATGCGCGCGTCATTCGACGTCGATCCCTTCACCAGCTTCACCCTTGCCATCCTGCTGCTCTTCATCGGCAAAGGGCTGACCCGTCGATACAGCTGGCTTCAGCGCTACAACATCCCCGAGGCGGTGGTGGGCGGCATGTTCTGTGCGCTGGCGGTGTGCGGTCTCTACTACCTCGTCGGGCTGCGCGTGGTGTTCGAGCTGGGCGCACGCGACATGCTGTTGCTGTATTTCTTCGCCGCCATCGGCATGGGCACCGACGTGCGCACGCTGCGCGAAGGGGGCCGGCCGCTGGTGGTGTTGCTGGTGCTGGCCTGTGGCTTCATGCTGTTGCAGAACGGCCTGGGCATGGCGGTGGCAGAGGCTTTTGGCCTCGACCCGCGCGCCGGGCTCATGGCCAGCTCGATCTCGCTCACCGGTGGCGTGGGCACCACCCTGGCGTGGACGCCATATTTCGTGGAGACGCTGGGCATCGCGAACGCCGGTGAACTCGGCCTGGCCGCCAACATGCTGGGCATGATCGCCGCCTGCCTGGTAGGGGGCCCCATGGCGGCCTGGTTGATGCGGCGGCATGCGATCACACCTTCAGGCCAGTCCGATGTGGAGGTGGGCGCCCGGTATGAGGACGAAGCCCATCTGCGGCTGGACTACAACGGCGTGCTGCTGGCGCTGCTCTGGCTCAACCTCGCCCTGATGCTGGGCGAAGGCCTGAACAGCCTGGTGGCGTTGACCGGCTTGACGCTGCCCGCCTTTCTGGGCTGTCTTATGGCCGGCATCGCGCTGCGCAGCGTGGGGCAACTGCTGGCACCCAAGCCGTGGCGGCTGTGGAACTGGCCGCGCATGCGCTTGGGCGTGGCACTCATCTCCGACATCAGCCTGGGCCTGTTTCTCACCATGGCGCTCATGGGCTTGCGCCTGTGGGAGCTGGAGCCGGTGGTGGGCTTCATCGCCACCGCGCTGGCGCTGCAGGTGCTGTTGGCTGTCGTGTTCACCGCCTTCGTGGTGTTCCGCTGCATGGGGCGCGACTACGAAGCGGTGGTGATCTGCTCGGGTTTCGGTGGCATTGCGCTGGGCTCCACGGCCACCGCCATCGCCAACATGAGCGCGGTGGTGCGGGCTTACGGCGCCGCGCCACGCGCCTTCATCGTGGTGCCGCTGGTGTGTGGCTTCTTCATCGACCTGGTCAACGCGCTGGTGATCGGCGGGCTGGTGCGTTGAGCGCGCCGTACCGCAGCCTTACGCAGCTTTACGCTGCCGCGATCGACTCGGTGTAGATGAAGTTGTCGCAGGCCGCCACGAAGGGCCTGGGCGTCTGCCGCCCGCCGAAGCCATACACCCGCAGACCCTCGCGCCGTATGCAGTAGGCCAGCGGCGTGAGATCGCTGTCCGACGACGCAATGCACACGCCATCGAACTGCCCCGTGTTCACCAGCGCCATCGCCTCCAGGCTGAGCAGGATGTCGGCGGCGTTTTTGCCCTTGGTGTACGGGAACAGCTGCACCGGCTCGATCGCGTTGTGCAGCAGCACGCTGCGCAGGCGGCTCATGCCTGGCAGAGACCAGTCGCCATACGCGCGCTTCACGGTGAGCACGCCGTAGTTGGCGGCGCGCTGCAGGATGGGGCGGGTCAGTGTGTAGGAGATGTTGGCCGAGTCGAACAACACGGCGAGTCTCTGTTGCTTGTGCTGCAGTCGGGTCATGCTGCGCCTTCCCTGATCGTTCGGTGTGATGGACCGCCGCCGCCACGTGACAGAGTGGCGGCGGCCCGAACGGGCTGAGAACCGGGAAACGCAGCGGCAACCGGCAGGCCTTGCGGCCTCCCGTCCGGGCCGCCATAAATGGAGCCAGAACGACAAAGGCTGCGTTCCCTGTCGGACAGATGCAGCCTCTTGGACTGCGCTTCGCGGGTTCTCAGGCCCGACTCACCTTTGTCGTGAGTGGTCCAGACTTTACCTCAGCTTTTCTTTGTGGTGCCGCCAGGACGTCACGATGCATCAACACGTCACGTGTCATTTGCGTGATGCAATCTCTATGCAGTTGTTGACAAATGCCTAAATGTTGAAACAAACTGCGGAGATGACACCGACCTCGGACCCCACGCTGGAACAGGCCGTCCTGGCGCTTGCTGAGCACCAGACGCTTCTGCGTGCGCGAGATCTCGCTGAGCACGGTCTTCCCCGCGTGATGCTCAGCCGGCTGGTATCGGCCGGCAAGCTCGAACGTGTCGCCCGGGGTGTGTACAGCCTGCCGGGCCGCTCGCTGCACGAACACCGATCGCTTGCCGAAGTGGCCTTGCTCGCGCCGCGCAGTGTGGTGTGCCTGCTGTCGGCCTTGCGCGTCCACGGCATAGGTACGCAGGCCCCGTTTGAAGTGTGGGTGGCCATTCCCCACAACTCGCCCACGCCCCGCATCGACCAGCCGGCACTGCGCGTGGTGCGCATGTCGGGCGAATCCCTGACGGATGGCATCGAGCATTTCACGATCGACGGCGTGAAGGTCCCGGTGTTCAATGCGGCCAAGACGGTGGCCGACTGCTTCAAGTACCGCAACAAGATCGGCCTGGACGTGGCGCTGGAAGCGCTGCGGGATGGCTGGTCGCAACGCAAGCTGTCCATGGATGCGCTGTGGCACTACGCGACGGTGGATCGCGTTGCCAACGTCATGCGGCCCTATCTGGAGAGCATCACGTCATGACCCGCAACGTCGCAGCGTCCATTCGCGCCCGCTTGAAGCAGAGCGCCAGCACCAAGAACCAGGACTTCGATCTGACGCTGACCCACTACGGGTTGGAGCGACTTCTGTATCGGTTGTCGATCTCACCGCATGCCGCGAACTACCTGCTGAAAGGCGCACTGCTGTTCTCGCTCTGGTACGACCGGCCGCATCGACCCACACGCGATGCGGACCTGCTGGGATTTGGCTCAGACAGCATCGATACCGCTGTGTCGGTATTCCGCGAGATCTGCCAGATCCAGGTGGACGATGGCATCGCATTCGATTCGGCCTCGGTCAAGGGATCGCTGATCCGCAAAGACGCAGGCTATGGGGGGGTGCGAGTCGACTTGCTGGCAAGCTTGGACGGCGCGCGCATGGCGCTGCAGGTCGATATTGGCTTTGGCGATGTGGTCACGCCAGCGCCCGAATCCGTGAACTACCCTGTGCTGCTCTCAGACCTGCCCGCGCCGCAGTTGCGCGCCTATCCGAAATACACGGTGGTGGCTGAGAAGTTCCATGCAGTATGTCTGCTGGGCATGGCCAACACCCGCATGAAGGACTACTTCGATCTCTGGGTGCTGCTGAGCGAAGGCGTCCTGGAGCGCGCCGAGTTGCGCAGTGCAATAGAGGCCACCTTTTCTCGGCGACAACTGGCGCTGCCCAGTGTGCTTCCCGCTGGTTTGAGCGACGCATTTGCACAGGACGCGACGAAGCAAAACCAGTGGGCGGGTTTCCTCAAGAGGAACCGGCTTGAGCAGCTTGTTCTATCCGAGGTTGTCGCGCGGTTGCGCAGCGAATTTCTGAGCTTGGCGAGATGACTTCAGCCATGTCGAGCGACGCAAGGAACGGAGTGTTCCGTTTTTTCGTTCATTGCAAACATTTGACGAAAAAACGGAACATTTGACCGAGCACTACCTCAGTGCTCGGCAGCCGCCAGCGCCTGCGCAATCCACCCATCAAACGTCTTCTGGTGCGCCTTGATCCACGCATCGGTATGGCGTTCGATGTCCTGCGGGCGGTTCTCGCCTTGGCGCATGCGCTGGTTCTGCGCGCTGATGTCGGCCACCGGTAGCTCCATGACTTCGAACAGCCTGGCCGCCGCCGGGTGTTTCGCCACCCACGCCTTGTTGGCCACGATGTATTCGTTGTTCACCGGAAAACCGTAGTCCCGTCCGTTGGTTTGCTTCGTGTTGGTGCCGGCCTGCACGCCGGGCATGGCGGAGAAGGGCACTTCCAGCCAGACCACGTCGATGCCGGGCCGCAGCACATTGCTGAGCCAGTACGGCGTCCAGGCGTAGAACAGCACGGGTTGGCCTTGTTTGAAGCGCGCCACGGTGTCGGCGATCAGCGCGGGGTAGTTGCCCTGCGTATAGGTCACGGTGCCCTGCAGCTTGTACGCGCCCAACTGGTGGTTGACCACGGCCTCGCCACCCCAGCCGGCGCTGGGGCCGATCAGGTTGGCCTTGCCATCGCCGGTGGTGTCGAACAGCTTGGCCAGCTTGGGGTCGGTGAGCTGGCTCAGGTGCGTGATCTTGTAGCGGTCGGCGGTCTTCCGGTCGATCATGTAGCCCTGGGTCGCGCCGCGTGCGTACACGCCCTTGCGTGAGAGCTTGTCGTCGCCGCCGGCGGATTTGTAGAACTCGGAGTGGTGCGGGTTCCAGTGGTTGGCCATGAAGGTGGCGTCGCCATTGGCCACCGCAATGTGCGCCATCGGGTATTCGACTTCCTTGATCGGCTGGACGTCATACCCCAGCCGCTTCAGGGCCCGGGTGACCAACACGGTCTGGAAGCTCTCTTCGCTCAGGTTGCTTTGCAGCGGCAGCACTTGCACGCCTTTGCCGGGCAGGTCGTTGGCCGCCTGGGCGCTGGCCAGGCCCCACGCCAGCAGGCCGGTGGCCAGGAAGCTGCGCGCGAGGTGGCGGGTGGTCGTTGTCATCGTCATCCGGTCGGGATCTTTCTATCTGTTCAGGTCTATGCTGGTTTTGGGTGAAGTCGGTGCGCGGCGCGCGAGCACCACCGGCGGCGCGTGGCGCGGCCGGTGGCGTGATGGCTTTTTTTGCTTACTTCTTCGCGGCGGCCAGGGCCTGCGCGATCCAGCCGTCAAAGGTCTTCTGGTGCGCCTTGATCCAGGCGTCGGTGTGGCGCTCGATGTCTTGCGGCTTGTTTTCGCCGTCGCGCATGCGCAGGTTCTGCGCGTTGATGTCGCCCACCGGCAGCGCCATGATTTCAAACAGCTTGGCGGCCGCCGGGTTGGTTTGGGCGAATTGCTTGTTGGCCACGATGCGCTGCGTGTTGAGCACGAAGCCGTAGTTCTGGCCGTTGGGCAGCTTGGTGTCGAGCTTGGCCTGTTCGCCGGGCAGCGAAGAGAACGGCACCTGCAGCCACACCACTTCCTGGCCGGGGCGCAGCACGCCGCTCACCCAGTAGGGCGTCCAGGTGTAGTACAGGATGGGCTTGCCGGCTTTCTGGCGCGTGATGGTGTCGGCCATCAGGGCTGCGTAGCTGCCTTGCACGTGGGTGACAGTGTCGCGCAGCTTGTAGGCGTTGAGGTGGTGTTCGATGACCGCCTCGCAGCCCCAGCCGGGCGTGCAGCCGGCCAGGTCGGCTTTGCCGTCGCCGTTGTGGTCGAACAGCTTGGCAATGGCCGGGTCGCTCAACTGGCTGACGTGCGTGATCTTGTGGGCGTCGGCGGTTTTCTTGTCGATCAGGTAGCCCTGCGCTGCGCCGGGCGAGTAAGCGCCCTGGCGGTAGAGCTTGGCGTCGCCGCCAGCATTTTTGTAGAAGTCGGCGTGCAGCGGGTCCCAGTGGTCGGCCATGAAGGTGGCGTCGCCATTGGCCAGTGCGATGTGGGCGGTGGGGTACTCCACTTCCTTGATGCCTTGCACGTCGTAGCCGAGCTTGGTGAGGGCGCGCGAGACCAGCAGGGTCTGGAAGGTCTCTTCCGCGATCGAGCTTTGCAGCGGCTGCACCTTGATGCCTTTGCCGGGCAGGCTTTGCGCCGCAGCGGGGCCGCTCAGGGCAAAGGCCATGAGGCCGCTGCCGAGCAGGGTGCGCCAGAGTGAAGAGGGCAGTGGGTGTGTCATCGGTTTCCTTTCGATGGTGGGAGAAGAGCCTGGGCGCGCGCGCTCAGGACGTGGAAAGCGGTGTGGTGGGTACGGCAGTCGAGCGGGGCTCGGTGGCCGGGGCAGGGGCCGGGCGCAACAGGCGCACGACCAGACCGGCCGGGCCTTGTTGCCACCAGTGGCGCGCGCCGCGGGTGGGGCGGCCCAGCGCCTGGGTGATGCGGTCGAGCGCGATGGCGAGCAAGACGATGCCCAGGCCACCCACGGTGGCCATGCCCATGTCCAGCCGGCCAATGCCGCGCAGCACCATCTGCCCCAGGCCGCCGACGGCGATCATCGAAGCGATCACCACCATGGACAGCGAGAGCATCAGGGCCTGGTTGATACCGGCCATGATGGAGGGCATGGCCAGCGGCAGTTGCACCTTGGTGAGCATCTGCCAAGGAGATGCGCCGTAGGCGCGCGCGGCCTCGATCAGGTCGGGCCGGACCTGGCGGATGCCCAGGTCGGTCAGGCGCACCAGCGGTGGCAAGGCGAAGACGATGGTGACGATGACGCCGGGCACATTGCCGATGCCAAACAGCATCACCACCGGCACCAGGTAGACGAAGGCCGGTGTGGTCTGCATGGCGTCGAGCAGCGGGCGCATCAGGCGCTGCGTGCGGTCGCTGCTGGCCAGCAGAATGCCCATGGGCAGGCCGATGGCGATGCAGAAGAAAAGCGAGGTCAGCACCAGCGAGAGCGTGATCATGGCTTCGGGCCAGATGCCGAGCATGGCCACCAACAGCAACGAGACCACGGTGCCGATGGCAATGGCGCGGCTGGCGAACTGCCAGGCCAGCAGGCCCATGATGGCGATCATGGCCAGGGTGGGCACGCTTTGCAGCAACTGCTCCACGCCGGTGAGCGTGGCGTCGATGGGTGCGCGCACGGTTTGAAAGAAGGGGCGGAAGTGCTCCACGGTCCAGCTCAGGCCGTCGTTGATCCAGCGTTCCACGGGCAGGCTGCCGTCCCAGAGTTGGCTGAGGCGAAAACCACCGTCGGTGGTGGCAAGCGTGGTGGCCGCGTCGCTGTTGGCCAGCCAGTCGCTTTCGGCGGGGGCACTCGGGTTGCCCCAGGCGTCGGCGGCTGCGGCTGGCGCGGTGTCTGCGGGAGGTGTTGCGGTGCCGCCCCACGGGTCGGTGTTCGGGGTGGCTGCGGCGGGAAGGGAGGTCGTTTCTGTGTCGTTCATATGAACATGCCTTTCCATAACGTTCAGATCGGGACGTGCAGGCGCGCGGGCCTGCCAGGGCGCGGGCTCAGGCCGCAGCGCGGTCGAGGAACTTCAGCAAGGTGTTCTTGCTGATGGCACCTTGGTAGCGGCCGTTGCCATCGACGACAGGCAGCGGGTAGGGCGCCTGCGCGGCCTGGCCGAACAGCTCGGCCACAGGGTGCAGCGCGTTGACCACCTGCACATCGGGCAGGTAGGCACGCGCGAGGCCGAGCGGGCCGTCGTGGTCCTTCAGCGCGGCGCGCAGCGAGTCGGCCGAGACCAGGCCCAGGTAGCGCTGGTCGGTGCCGACGACATAGGCCCAGTCGCGGTCCTTGTCTTCGAGTTGTTGCAGCGCGGCGCGCGCGCCCCGGTTCGGGTGTTCGGCCACCACCACCTGGGTCTTGCGTGCGATGTCACCAGCCTTGAACACGGCGGCCGCGTCCACGCCGCGCACGAAGTTGCGCACGTAGTCGTCGGCCGGCTGGCGCAGGATTTCTTCGGGTGTGCCGACTTGCACGACCTGGCCGTCTTTCATGATGGCGATGCGGTCGCCGATGCGCATGGCCTCGTCCAGGTCGTGCGAGATGAAAACGATGGTGCGTCGCTTCACCTGTTGCAGCCGCACCAGCTCGCTCTGCATTTCGGTGCGGATAATCGGGTCCAGCGCGGAGAAGGCTTCGTCCATCAGCAGGATGGAGGGGTCGGATGCCAGCGCGCGCGCCAGGCCCACGCGCTGCTGCATGCCGCCCGAGAGTTCGTCGGGGTAGCTGTCGCCCCAGCCCGCCAGGCCCACTTGCTCCAGGGCCAGATCGGCTTGCGCCAGCCGCTCTTCGCGTTTCACTCCGGCCAGCTCCAGGCCAAAGGCGGTGTTGTCGCGCACGGTCATGTGCGGCATGAGCGCGAACGACTGGAACACCATGCTGATGTCCTTGCGGCGCAGGGCGCGCAGCTTCGCGTCCGACAGGTCGTTGATGTTCTGGCCCTCCACCAGAATGCGCCCGGCCGTGGGTTCGATCAGGCGGTTGAGCAAACGCACCAGGGTGGATTTGCCCGAGCCCGAAAGGCCCATGATGACGAAGATTTCGCCGGCGGCGATTTCCAGGTCGGCGTCGAAAACACCGATGGACTGGCCGGTCTCGGCCAGGATCTCTTGCTTGCTGCGTCCTTCGCGAACGCGCTTCAACGCCAGGTCGGGTTGGTCTCCGAACACCTTGAAAACGTGTTCGATGCGGATGTGCTTGGCCATGCGCTGATGCTCCTGTGCTGGTTGACAAGGCACCGCAAACGGTCGTGCAATTCGGGAGCACAGGCGTGCCCGGCCGGGTCAACAAGACCGCAGGCAGACACTGACAGCGACGAATCGGCAAACCCAGCGCCTGCCATCGCTCGGACCATGCAGCGAGCCCGGTCGAGGGGACTTACACGGTGCGGGAGAGATGCGGCGTCGCGGCCGGAAGACCGGCCATTGAAATCTCTGTGCCGCGACGGGATACGAGGGGTTCGATCCGCGAGTAGCACGCGAGCGTCACCGGCCATTGGCACGGTGACTGAGGGTGTGCATTGTAACGATGCGCACGGCAAGCCCGTGCGCGGCCCCTCAAAAGACCTTGGGGGCCGTACCGGAAGACGGTCTCAGTGGTCCGCTGGCGCAGGGTGCGACATCAGCCGGTCGGTCAACGCGATGGCCATGGCGCTGAGCAGGAACACCACATGGATGATGGTCTGCCACATCAAGACCTTCACGTCGTAGTTCGCTGCGTTGATGAAGGTCTTGAGCAGGTGGATGGAGCTGATGCCGATGATGGCCGTGGCCAGCTTGACCTTGAGCACCGACGCGTTCACGTGGCTGAGCCACTCGGGCTGGTCCGGGTGGCCTTCGAGGTTCATGCGGCTGACGAAGGTTTCGTAGCCGCCGATGATGACCATGATCAGGAGGTTGGAGATCATGACCACGTCGATCAGGGCCAGCACCACCAGCATGATCACCGTTTCGTTCAGGCCGGTGAGCGCGACGTCGCTCTTGTAGCCGATGCTGGTGACCAGCTTCTGGAGTGCGACTTCGCTGCCGAACGCGGCCTCGATCAGGTGAACCAGTTCAACCCAGAAGTGGAAAACGTAGATGCCTTGCGCGGCGATCAAACCGATGTAGAGAGGCAGTTGCAGCCAGCGGCTGGCAAAGATCAGGTTGGGAAGCGCGCGCATGGATGGCGGAGGATTGACGGGTTTTGTCATAGGGAGGGTGGTGCAGGGGAGAGCGTGCGGGACGCCAGAAATGCTGCGGTATTTTAGAGGGAGAGCCGCTGGTATCCTCGGGTTTTTGCCTATTCCCACCGACCCACGTAAGTGGCCCGTAAGAGGCGCTGCGCACAGTCGTACCAGTTTCGTTTTTCACAACATCCAGGAGACTGCCCATGTCCGCGATCGAATCCACCCTCGTTGAAAACCGCGTCTTCGAGCCGTCGCCGGCCACCGTCAAGGCGGCGCGCATCTCGGGCATGGAGGCTTACCACGCGCTGTGCGCCGAGGCCGACAAGGACTTCGAAGGTTTCTGGGCCCGGCTCGCGCGCGAAACCCTGGTGTGGCACAAGCCGTTCACCAAGACGCTGGACAGCTCCAAGGCCCCGTTCTACAAGTGGTTCGAGGACGGCGAACTCAACGCCTCCTATAACTGCCTCGACCGCCACATGGGCACGCCGGTCGAACACAAGACCGCCATCGTCTTCGAAGCCGATGACGGTGCGGTGACCAAGGTCAGCTACCGCGAGTTGCTCGACAAGGTCTCGCAGTTCGCGAATGCGCTGAAGGCGCGTGGCGTGAAGAAGGGGGACCGCGTCGTCATCTACATGCCCATGACGGTCGAGGGCGTGGTGGCCATGCAGGCCTGCGCGCGCATCGGCGCCACGCACAGCGTGGTGTTCGGCGGCTTCTCCGCCAAGGCGCTGCAGGAGCGCATTCAAGACGCGGGCGCCGTGGCGGTGATCACCGCCAACTACCAGATGCGCGGCGGCAAGGAACTGCCGCTCAAGGCCATCGTGGACGAAGGCATCGCCATGGGCGGCTGTGACACGATCCAGAACGTGATCGTGTTCCAGCGCACGACCACCGCCTGCAACATGGTCGCGGGCCGCGACACCTTCATGCACGAGGCGATGGCCGGCCAGTCCACCGATTGCCCGGCCGAGATGGTGAGCGCCGAGCACCCGTTGTTCGTGCTCTACACCTCGGGCTCCACCGGCAAGCCCAAGGGCGTGCAGCACAGCACCGGTGGCTACCTGCTGTGGGCCCAGCTCACCATGAACTGGACCTTCGATCTGCGGCCCGAAGACATCTTCTGGTGCACGGCCGACATTGGCTGGGTCACGGGCCACACCTATGTGGCCTATGGCCCGCTGGCCGCGGGTGGCACGCAGGTGGTGTTCGAGGGCGTGCCGACCTACCCGAACGCCGGGCGCTTCTGGCAGATGATCGAGAAGCACAAGGTCACGATCTTCTACACCGCGCCGACCGCGATCCGCTCGCTGATCAAGGCGGCGGAGGGCGACGAGAACGTGCATCCTGCGCGTTCCGATCTCTCCAGCCTGCGCCTGCTCGGCTCGGTGGGTGAGCCGATCAACCCCGAAGCCTGGATGTGGTACTACAAGCACGTGGGCGGCGAGCGTTGCCCCATCGTCGACACCTTCTGGCAGACCGAGACCGGCGGCCACATGATCACGCCGCTGCCGGGGGCCACGCCGCTGGTGCCCGGTTCGTGCACGCTGCCCTTGCCGGGCATCACGGCCGCGATCGTGGACGAGGCGGGCAACGACGTGCCCAACGGCTCGGGCGGCATTCTGGTGGTGAAGAAACCGTGGCCTTCGATGATCCGCACGATCTGGGGCGATCCCGAGCGTTTCAAGAAAAGCTACTTCCCCGAGGAGCTCAAGGGCTACTACCTGGCCGGCGATGGCGCGGTGCGCAGTGCCGACCGCGGTTACTTCCGCATCACGGGCCGCATCGACGACGTGCTCAACGTCTCAGGCCACCGCATGGGTACGATGGAGATCGAATCCGCCCTGGTCGGCAAATCCGATCTCGTGGCCGAAGCGGCCGTGGTGGGCCGTCCCGACGACCTCACCGGTGAGGCCATCGTGGCCTTCGTGGTGCTCAAGCGTTCGCGCCCTACGGGCGAAGAAGCCAAGGCCATTGCCAAGGAACTGCGCGACTGGGTGGGCAAGGAAATCGGCCCGATCGCCAAACCGAAGGACATCCGTTTCGGCGACAACCTGCCCAAGACGCGCTCGGGCAAGATCATGCGCCGGCTGTTGCGTTCGATCGCCAAGGGCGAAGCGATCACGCAGGACACGTCGACACTGGAGAACCCGGCGATTCTGGATCAGTTGTCGGAGAACAACTGATCGAGGCTGCGCGCCAACGTTTCTCCTAGAGAAACATTGAAGCAGCTTCGTTGACGCCCGTTGCTGCGCTTCCTAGGATGCGCAGCAACCGCCCCGATTGCGTGGGCTCAACGGAGACAAGATGACCGATTCCCTCAACCGCCGGGGCACGCTGCTGGCCGGCTGCGCGCTCGCCGCATCCCTCGCCTGTGGCGCCGCTCAAGCGCAGCAGGACTTCCCCAACCGCAATGTGACCCTGATGGTGGGCTACGCCGCTGGCGGCGCGATCGACCAGTCGGCCCGCCTGGTGGGCCAGGCACTGGCGGCCAAGTGGGGCCAGTCGGTGGTGATCGAGAACCGCGCTGGCGCCAACGGCACCATTGCCGCCGCCGCGGTCGCGGCCGCCAAGCCCGATGGCTACACCCTGCTGGTGACCGCCACCAGCCACACGCTCAACAAGTTCGTCGTCAAGGGCCTGCGCTACGACGTGGAAAAGGCCTTCGTGCCGATCGCGCTGACCGTGGATGTGCCCAACGTGCTGGTGGTGAATGCCAATTCGCCCTACAAGAACGTCAACGAACTGGTCACGGCCTTGCGTGCAAAGAAGAAGGAGTTCACCTATGCCTCGCAAGGGGTGGGCGGCATTCCGCACCTCGCGGGCGAAATGTTCAAGCTGCGCACCGGCACCGAGATGGTCCACGTGCCGTACAAGGGCGCGGCGCAGGGCATGACCGACCTGGTGGGCGGTGTGGTGGACATGTCGTTCCCGTCACCCGGCTCTATCACCGCCTTCGTGTCGGGCGGCAAGCTGCGCCCACTCGCCGTCTCGTCGAACCAGCGCTTCCCTTACCTCAAGGACGTGCCCACCTTCGCCGAAGCCGGCATTTCCGATTTCGTCATCGGCACCTGGCACGGCGTGCTGGCTCCGGCCGGCACACCGCCGGCGATCGTGGCGAAGATCAACGCCGACATCAACGCCATCATCCAGACGCGCGAGTTCCAGGAGGCCCTGGTCGCGCAAGGCAACGTGGCGGCGAAGCCGGTGACGCCGGCGCAGTTCGCCACCAAGATGTCGAGCGAACTGAAAGCCTTCGAAGCCGTCGCCGCGAAAATTGACCTGAGCGCGAACTGAAACGGACAGGCGGGTGCCGCGCGAGAGGTAGCTTGGGCCATCGCCATGGTTCTGGAACTCCGCACATGCAACATCCGCCCCCGCGCGAAGCGCGCTACGGCAGCAACAACAACTTCCGGCACAACCCGGCGCAGCAGCCGAGTCTGGGGGCGGTGCCGGCCACCCCACAGGCGCGCGAGGCATTGCTGAGCAACTGGTCGTCCCGATTGGAGCGCGTGCCCTTGCACGGGTTCGACGTGCTGGGCGCTCTGGAGCACATTGCCAAGGACCAGGCCCTGGAAGGCGTCCTGGCCGACGCCCTGTTCAACCGGCTGGTGTACTACGAGGAATACACCGTGTTCGTCGAAGCCTTTGCGCTGTGGAACCGCTCCCGGGCAAACGCACCAACGGACCCCTCGGGCGAACCCTTTGTGCCCACATTGACCCTGGCACTGCCGGCCGACTGGGACCCGCAATACACCGTTGCGCTGGAGCAGGCGTTCTCGAACGTTCGGGTGCAGAGGGTGGTGGTGTTGCCGCCGCCTTGCCTCACGTTCGAGCACCTGCGCGCCGAAGACCAGCCGGTGCCACCGACCATGCCCGTGGCCGAGGCGCTCAACGGCTGCCTGGTGACGTTGTTGAAGAATGGCGCGACCGAGTTCTGTCTGAGCGCCTGCCTGAACGTGCACACGAGCAACCGGGTCACCAGCGCCCTCGTCGGCAGCCAACTGCGCCGGGTCGAGCTGGACCTGCACATGCCGGCGGCGGCCGGGTTCGTGTCGGACGACATGCGCAATAGCAGCGCCAACGTGCTGCGCGGGCTGCTGTGGTGCGACACGCTCGAACATCTCGCGCTCGGCCATCCGGCGCTGGTGCAGCTCTACGAAGAACTCGCCGTGTCGCCCGAGCTGAGGCGTGTGGGGCGTACACCGGCATCGGTCGTGGAGCGGTGCACAGACCTCGACTGTGAAGCGTTGAACTTGAGGATGCTTGAGTTCAGCGGCACTCCAGCGGTACCGACCACGACGAACACGACGCCCACAACCACCACAACGACGACGACAAGGTCAACGACTGCTCACGTGTTGGTCGAGACGTCGTCCCATTCATCGTCTGCATCGCCAACCAACCAGTTCAAGGCATAGTGCCGTTCCAAACTGCCGGTTGGCCTGCTCAGGAGGGTCGGGTGAGAACAACGAGGCCCTGTCGTCGATCTCGTGTGCAGACAGATGGTCTTCGACATCCAGAGCGCACGCGACCCTGTCGTGCAAGGGCCAGCGCGGATCATGGACCGTCCGGCTTGCGGCCATAAAAAAACCCGCTGCGTGTCCAGCGGGTTCTTGGCGAGTGAGTGGCTGTCCTTACTTCTGGTTCAGCACCCAGGCGGCCAGCTTCTTGGCGTCGGCTTCGTTGACTTGTGGGTTGGCCGGCATGGGAATCGCGCCCCACACGCCGGAGCCGCCCTTCATGATCTTGGCGGCCAGCGCGTCCACCGCCTTGGCGTCGCTGCCGTACTTCTTGGCCACGTCCTTGTACGACGGGCCCACGAGTTTCTTGTCCACGGCGTGGCAGGCCATGCAGTTCTTGCTCTTGGCCAGCGCTTCGTCGGCCATGGCGGGCGCTGCCAGGGTGGTGATGGCAGCCATAATCAGGAGAGCGCGTTTCATGGGGGGTCCTTCTGTTGAATCTCGGGAGGGAGATCGTGCCGTTGATTCTATCGAGCCAAGAAACCGGCGAAACGAACGCTTACAGTTCCTTGCCCGCTTCACGGGGCCTTTACCGGAGTTTGTGATGTATTTGCTGATCGCCGGCGTTCTGCTGTTGTTGATGAAGTACCTGGAGTTCGGCGTCGTGGCCGAATGGTCCTGGTGGGTGGTGTTGGCGCCCTTCGCCTTGGCGGTGGTCTGGTGGGCCTGGGCCGACGCCACGGGCTATACCAAGCGCAAGGCCATGGAGAAGATGGACCAGAAGAAGCAGGACCGCATCGACAAGCAGCGCGAAAGCCTGGGCATCAAGACCAAGCGGCGCTCGCGCTGAATGTTGTCTCTCGGAGGGCGCTGCCATCGCGCCTGAAGTGACGCCCGTCCAGAAACACCGCGGAACCGGCTTTGCCGGGCCGCTGGTGTTGCCCTGGGGAGGCGCCGAAGGCGCTTCGGGAGAGGTTAAAAATTGTCCAGCACGGCGCCCTTGCTGGCGCTGGCCGCATTGAAGGCGAACTTGGCCTGCACGCCGCGCGTGTAGCGCGGTGCCGGCGCGCTCCAGCCCTGGCGGCGCTGGGCGATCTCCGCCTCGGGCACGTGCAACTCCAACAGCAGGCGGTGCGCATCGATGGTGATGGTGTCGCCTTCGCGCACGAACGCGATCGTGCCACCCGCCGCCGCCTCGGGCGCTACGTGGCCCACCACCATGCCCCAGGTGCCGCCGCTGAAGCGGCCGTCGGTGATCAGGCCCACGCTCTCGCCCAGACCCGCGCCGATCAGCGCGCCGGTGGGGGCGAGCATCTCGGGCATGCCAGGTCCGCCCTTGGGGCCCAGGTAGCGCAGCACCATCACGTCGCCGGCCTGGATCCGGCCGTCCAGAATGGCTTGCAGCGCCGACTGCTCGTCGTCGAACACGCGCGCCGGGCCGGTGATGACCGGGTTCTTGAGTCCGGTGATCTTGGCCACCGCGCCCTCGGGTGAGAGATTGCCCTTGAGGATGGCGAGGTGGCCCTGGGCGTACAGCGGCTTGTCGATCGGACGGATCACATCCTGGTCGGCGCGCGGTGCGTCGGGCACGTCTTGCAAAACCTCGGCGATCGTCTGGCCGGTGATGGTGAGGCAGTCGCCGTGCAGCAGGCCGGCCTTGAGCAGGATTTTCATCACCTGCGGAATGCCCCCGGCCTTGTGCAGGTCGACCGCGAGGTACTGGCCCGAGGGTTTGAGGTCGCACAGCACCGGCGTGCGCTGGCGGATGCGCTCGAAGTCGTCGATCGACCATGCCACACCGGCCGCGTGCGCAATCGCCAGGAAGTGCAGCACGGCGTTGGTGGAGCCGCCCGTGGCCATGATCACCGCCACCGCGTTTTCGATCGCCTTCTTCGTCACGATGTCGCGCGGCTTGATGTCCTTCCTGATCGCCTCGATCAACACCTTGGCCGATTCCCGGGCCGAGTTCTGCTTCTCGTCGTGCGGGTTGGCCATCGTGCTGGAGTAGGGCAGCGACAGGCCCAGCGCTTCGAACGAGGACGACATGGTGTTGGCCGTGTACATGCCGCCGCAGGAGCCGGTGCCGGGGATGGCGCGCATCTCGATCTCGCGCAGGTCCTCGTCGCTCAGGTTGCCTGCCGCATTCTGGCCCACGGCCTCGAACACGCTGACGATGTTCAGGTCCTGCCCCTTGTAGCGCCCCGGCAGGATGGTGCCGCCGTACACGTAGATGGCCGGCACGTTGGCGCGCAGCATGCCCATCATGCCGCCGGGCATGTTCTTGTCGCAGCCGCCGACCACCACCACGCCATCCATCCACTGGCCCTGCACGCAGGTCTCGATGCAGTCAGCAATGACCTCGCGGCTGACCAGCGAGTACTTCATGCCCTCGGTGCCCATGGCCATGCCGTCGGAGATGGTGGGCGTGCCGAAGATCTGCGCATTGCCGCCGGCTTCCTCGATGCCGGCCACGGCCGCGTCGGCCAGCTTCTGCAGGCCGCTGTTGCATGGCGTGATGGTGCTGTGCCCATTGGCCACGCCCACCATGGGTTTCTTGAAGTCGCTCTCCTCGTAGCCCATGGCGTAGAACATCGAGCGGTTGGGTGCGCGCGATTTGCCTTGCGTGATGTGGGCGCTGCGGCTGTTGATGGGCTGGATGGGGATGGATTTGCTGTGTGCCATGGCGATGTCTCGTGGGTTGTGCTTGAGGGCGGCGAGGTCGCGCCCGACCATTTCCAGCCGCGAGTATGCGTTCGGCGGGCGACAGATGCCAATTGGTTTGGCGGCCGTCATTGATATGCTTGGCATATGAATGACATCAAGAAAGCACTGCGCATTGAATTGCGCCAATGGCGCCAGTTCACCGTTCTGGCCGAAGAGTTGCACTTCGGCCGGGCTGCAGCCCGCTTGCACATGACGCAGCCTCCGTTGACCCAGGCCATTGCCGGGCTGGAGGCCGCGCTGGGCGTGGTGTTGTTCGAGCGCACACAGCGCAGCGTGCAGATCTCGCCGGCCGGTGCGGCCTTGTTGCCCGAGGTGCGCGACCTGCTGGCCCGTGCGCATGCCTTGCCCGAACTGGCCCGCGCCGCGGCCTGTGGCGAAGTGGGCCGCCTGCGGCTGGCGTTCGTGTCCACCGTGGGTTTCGAGTTGCTGCCCCGGTGGGTGCAGGCTTTTCGCCAGCGCTGGCCACAGGTGTCGCTGGAGCTGATCGAGGCCACGGGCGACGTGCAGCAGGAACTGTTGGCACGCGGCGAAGTGGACGCCGGCATGGTGCTGCATTCGCCGGGCGCGCTGCTTCCCGGACTGGCGCACATGCGCATCGCCAGTGAACCTTTTGTGGTGGCCTTGCCCGAGTCCCATCCGTTGGCCGCGACCGACCGTCCCGCTCTGGCGGCCTTGCTGGCGGAGCCGCTGGTGGTGTTCCCACGCCGCATCCTGCCCACGCTGCAGGATGCGATCTTCGCGATGTACCACGCGGCCGGTCGCGTGCCGCGGGTGGCGCAGGAGGCGATCCAGATGCAGACCATCGTCAACCTGGTGTCGGCGGGACTCGGGATTGCCTGGGTCCCCCAGAGCGTGCGGCAGTTCCAGCGTCCGGGCGTGGTCTACCGCAACACACGGCCTTCTCGGGGACGCGCACTGCCGATGTGCGAGACCAGCCTGGTCTGGCGAGCGCAAGCCGTGAGCCCCGCGCTGGCCCATTTCATCGGGTTCGCGCAGACACAGGTCACGCTCCCCGTTTCGCCGCAGCCTCTTGAGCAGGCGTTGAGGGCCGGGCCGCGACGGACACCGCACGGCAAGCGCTGACGGCGCGGCTCACGCCGGCAGGCTAGGGGAGAGCGGCGGTACCGGCGTCAGTGCCCGACCGGTTTGGAAGTAGGCGAGGAGGTTGTCGGCGGCCAGATGGGCCATGCGCAGGCGCGTCGCGCGGCTCGCGCTGGCCATGTGCGGTGTCAGCACCACGTTCGGTAGCGACACCAGGGCCGGATGCACGGCCGGTTCGTTCTCGAATACATCCAGCGCGGCCGCAGCGATCACGCCGTTGCACAGGGCCTCGATCAGGGCGTCCTCGTCCACCACGCCCCCGCGCGCGATGTTCACGAGCGTCGCGGTGCGCTTCATGCGCGCCAGCGCCTGGGCATCGATCACATGGTGCGTGGCAGCGCTGTGGGCCACTGTGAGCACCAGATGGTCCGACTCTCGCAACAGCGTGTCCATGTCAACGAATCGGGCGGGGATGGATGCCTCGCCGGCCGCGTCGAGCCGGTTGCGGTTGTGGTAGATGACACGCATGCCGAAACCGTGCGCGCCGCGCCGGGCCACGCCTTGTCCGATGCGTCCCATGCCCAGAATGCCGAGCGTGCTGCCGTGGACGTCCTGTCCGGCCATGAAGTCGTACGACCATTTGTGCCACCGGCCTTCGCGCACGCAACGCTCGGCTTCGCCCGTTCTTCTCGCGGCTGCCATCAGCAGTGCGAAGCCGAAGTCGGCCGTGGTGTCGCTCAGGACGCCCGGTGTGTGGGTGGCCACCACGCCGCGCGCCGACAGGGCCGCGAGATCCAGGTTGCCGAAGCCCACCGCCATGTTGGCGCAGATGCGCAGCGCGTGGCACTGCGCCAGCAGGGGCGCGTCGATGACATCGCTCGCGGTGCAGAGAAGGCCCTGTTTGTCCACCAACCGGGTGGCCATCTGCGTAGCGCTCAGTACGTCGTCGGCCTGGTTGCTGTCCACGTCGAAAAACGGCGTCAGCCGGTCGATCACTTCGGGAAAGATGGCGCGCGCAATCAGGAGGCGGGGTCTGGTGGGGGCGGTATTCATGGTGCGCCCGAGTATCGGGAGCGGCCTCCAATGCCGTCCATGCGCGAAGTGGATAGGCATCATCCGGATCGGGCATTGAGTGCAGCGTGCCCTGTTCCCATACTCGGCGGCATGCCAGACCCCACCCCCACCGAATCCGCCACGCTCATGCGTCTTGTCGGCCGCGTCGAGTCGCGGCGGGTGCTGCGGCCTGCGCAGGACGGACCGCGCATGGAAATCAGCTTCAGTGCCGCGTTGACATCCGGCCGGCTCGGGTCGGGCAGTGCCGCCTGCAGTTTCATCGGGCACCTCGAACCCGGGGGCCGATACCAGTGGCAGGGACGGGGCGCGCTCTTTCTGAGCGCTGGCACCGTCACCACGCGCAGTTGGGGCCGGGGACAACGGCAAGGCAACACCATCGTCTACCAGGGCGCCATGGCCTTTCATGCCCACACGCCTTCGCTGGACTGGCTCGACGGTCTGCAGGCGTCCTTCGAATACGTGCAAGACCTGGCGAGCCTTGAGGTCACCGTGCACTGCCAGGAATCGCCCGCTTTCCACAACCACCTTCCCCAACAGAAAGGAATTTCCCCATGCTGATGCACCAGTTGATCACCGACGGCGCGATGCGCCACCCCGACAAGACCGCCTTCGTCTGGGTGGACCGCCAGGCCAGCCTGTCGTATGCAGAAGCCGTGGCGCAGATGGAGCGCATGGCGGGTGCGCTGGCGCACCTGGGCGTGCGCAAGGGCGACCGTGTCACCGTGTTCGCGCACAACGGCATGGACTACCTGTTGGCCATGCTGGGGGCGTGGCGCATCGGTGCCATTGCTGCGCTGGTCAACGTGAAGTTCAAGGACGATCTCACCTACTACCTGGCCGACCACCAGCCCCGCGTGGTCATCTACACGCACGACATGCGCGATGCCGTGGACACCGCAGTGGCCCAGGTGCCGGGCATCGAACACCTGGTGTGCATGGACGGTGCGCAGCCGGGCGCGCACGCGCTGCCCGAGCTGATGGCGCAAGGGTTCGCCGTGCCATCCGACCCGCAAGACGAGAGCGCCATCGCGCACCTGTCCTACACCTCCGGCACCACTGGCAAGCCCAAGGGTGCCTGCCTGGCGCACGAACCGACTGTGCGGGCCAGCCGCTGCATCGCCGAGCGCCTGCGCGTGCGGGCGGACGACATCTCGTTCGGTCCAACCGCGTTGTCCAGCTCGTACCAGCTCGTCGGCAACCTGCTGCCGGCGCTCTCGCGCGGTGCGACCGTGCATGTGATGCGGTTCTGGACGCAGCAGGCCGGGTGGGAGGCGCTCGACAAGGCTCAGGCCACCATCCTCGTGGGCAACCCCACGCTGCTGGAAGAGCTGCGCGCCGAAAGCGCGCTGCGGGGCCGCGCACCTGGTCGCCTGCGCATGGGGCTCTCCGGTGGTGGTCCGGTGCCCGCCACCCTCAAGCGCGCCTGGCGCGATGAATTGCAACTGCCCTTGGTGGAGAGTTTCGGCCAGAGCGAGCTTGGCGGCTTCATGGCGCTGGGTTACCCCGAACTCGAACCGGATGACAGCAAGCTGATGCGCGTGGGCCCGGCCTTGCCCGACAAGGAGGTGTGGATGATGGGCCCCGATGGCCGACGCCTCGCTCCAGGGCAATTGGGTGAAATCGTGCTGCGCGGCGGCTTCATGTGGGGCTACTGGAACAAGCCCGGCAAGACGCAGGAAGTGACCGCCGACGGACTGCTGCGCACGGGCGACATCGGACTGATGGATCACGACGGCCATGTGACCATGCGAGGGAGGCGCTCCGAGCTCCTGCATGTGAACGGTGTGAGCTGGTTTCCACGCGATGTCGAAGAGGCTCTGTGCCGCCAGCCTGGCGTGCGCCAGGCTGCGCTGATCGGCTTGCCGGGCGGCGACGGCGGCGTGCTGCCGCGCGCCTTCGTCACCCGCCGTCCGGACAGCGAGATCGATGCCGCGCGTCTCAAGACGGCGGTGCAGGCCGAAGTGTCCTACGACCTCGGTTCGATGGAGGTGGTGGCCATCGACGAACTTCCCATGACGCCGACGGGCAAGATCGCGAAGGGTGATCTGCTCACGCTCGCCATGGCCACGTCCTGAGCCCAAGGGCTCGCGAGCCACTAGTTCGCGGGCCCGGGCCTATCGAGTTCGCGAAAGTCGGGCAGCGCGGCGTCGATCAGGCGGCCACCGCGCAGGACCCGACGCTCAGGACGACCACAGACTTCGAAGCTGTTGCGACCCGTGAGCAGCACCAGATCGGCCGGTGCGCCGACGCGCAATGTGCCGTCCCAGGCCAGGCCCATCGCGGCGGCCGGCGTGGTGCCGATGCAGTCGATCCAGCGCGCGAGCGGATCGTCCAGATGGGCCGCCAGCGCGCCCACGGCCAACACCTGCAGCAGGTCGAAATCGGCGAACGGCACGAAGGCGTCCTGCACATTGTCGGACGCCAGGCCGACCCGCACGCCGAGGTCGCGTGCTTCCTGCAAAGGGGCGATGCCACGCAGACGGGGTGTGCGGCCCGCGCTGCCGTCCTGCAGTTGCAGGTTGGCCAGTGGCAATCCGATGAGCACGATGCCGGCGTCGGCCAGCGCGCGCAGCACCGACGCACACGCGTCGACGGGTGCGACCGACAGGGCGCAAGCGTGTCCGCAAGCCACGCGGCCTTCCCAGCCGTACCGCATGGTCAACCGGGCGATGGTGCGCAGTCCTTCGATGTCGTTCTGCAGGTGCTCGTCGGCGTGGAAGTCGAGGTCCAGGTCGTGCGCCACCGCCAGCTCGAACACCCGTTCGAGCAAGCTGCGCTGACCCGGCACCGGATGCACCGATGCTCCAAGCACACCCCCTTGTTTCGCCAGTACAGCGGCTATCGCCGTGCCCGCGTCGGCCTGGGCGAACAGCTGCAGGGGCGAGAGGCTCGTCGGCTGCAGTTCGACGCGCGCCGACCACTCGCCGCGCAGGGCTTGCGCCACGGGCCAGGCCTGCGGCATGGACGCGCCCACCCAATCGATGTGGGTGCGGATCGCGCGTGTGCCCTGCGTGTAGGCGGTTCGCAAGGAAAAGTCCATGCGCCGGCGGATGTCGTCCACGGTCCATCGATCGCGGTCTTCACCGGAGGCCGCCACCGCGTCGCGCAGCGCGTGGTGGGTGCGGCCGATGCGGGTGGCCGTGTGGCTCTTGTCGAGATGGGTGTGCAGGTCCACCCAGCACGGGGTGACGATGCCGTCGGCGAGGTCCACCACCGGCAGGCCGTCGTTGGCCACGGCGGCGGCCAGCGCGGTGATGTGACCGTCTTGGATGCGCAGCTGGACCGCGCGAAACCCCGGCGCAGCCGGCGCGAGTGCGTCGCGTTGCGGCACGTCGAGCAATCGATCGGGCACACGCGCCCGGGCCAGCCAGCAGCCGCTGGCGGGAAAGGCTGGTCCCGCTACCACGCCGTTGCGCTGTCCAGCGATTCGAGTGGCACGCGGTGGATGTCTTCCAGCACCAGGGCGAACTGTTCACCCACGTGGTCCAGCGTGGCGCGCCCTTTTTGCGCGGTGGCCAGCGCGGCGTTGCCACAGGCGCCTTGCGGGTTCAGGTCCTGCGTCTGCCAGGCCACGCGGGCCTTGCCCTCCACGTAAGACAGGTAACGCGACCCTGCGCTCAGCGCCCGGTCGGTGCTGGCGAAATTTCCGGCCCGCTCCATGTGCACCAGATCGGGGTGGATCTCGAGCAGGATCGAACTCTCCAGTTCACCGGCGTGGATACCGTGGCGCATCTCGTCATCGCCAATCAGCCCATCGGGCAGTCCCAACTGGTACCAGTTCACGCACACCACGAGCATGCCGAAGCGTTCGCGCAGATCGCGCGCGACGATGTCCATGACCGATTCCTGCCCGCCGTGGCTGTTGAACAGCACCAGCTTGCGCACGCCGGCCGCGGCCACGCAGGCGCCGATCTCGCTCCAGAGCGTGATCAGCGTCTGGGCCGACAAGGTCAAGGTGCCCGGGTAGCGCGAATGCTCGTTGCTCTTGCCGATGGGTTGCGTGGGCAGGAACAGCACCGGCAGGTCGGCGCCCAGGTGCGCCAGCGTGGCCGCCACCATCGCATTGACGGTGGCCGTGTCGACCGACATCGGCAGGTGCGGGCCGTGCTGTTCGATCGCGCCCACGGGCAACACGGCGATCACGCTCGGGCGGTCCAGCCGCGAGAAGGCCTCGCTGGTCAGGTCGGCCCAGAAGCGGGACGGTACCGAGGCGGCAAAGGTGTTGGCCATGGCGGTGTCCTTCACGCGGACACGGTTTCGACACGGATGCCGTAGCGCGCCAGGTTGCGGGGTGTTCGCACCTCCTTCTCGCCGCGCGCCTCCAGCATCTTCAGCAGCCGCCGACGCATGGCCAGGCCCGGGCGGTCGGTGTACATGTGGGCTTCCTCCGCGTTCGCGGGGGCCAGTGGCACGTCGTGGTCGAGCCCTTCGAGAATCAGGATGTCCTCGTTGGTGATGCGGCGGTCCATCTCGATGCAGTCGGCGGCGCTGACCTCGGCTTCCGTGTCGTTGCGGTAGATCCACTGGCACAGCATGGAGCGCTCGTCGTCGATGGGCGTGGCCGAGGTCACCAGCGAATGGATCAGGCCGTTGGGGTAGGTGATCTGCGACTTGCGCATGAAGGGCATGTACCAGTTGCTCACCATGTGGCGCACCGACTCCACCCCCTGGTCGCGCACCACGCGCTGGATGTGCTCGTCGGCATTCAACACCGGCACATCCCCGCGCAGCACGATGCCATGCTCGGTTTCTTCGATCTCGGTCTTGCGCGGTGTGGCATCCACCATGTTGCCGAAGGTGCCCTTGTGCACGAAACTGGTGTGCGAGAAGTCGAAGAAGTTCTCCATCAGGCGCAGGCCGCTCGCACGGCAGGGCTCGTAGAACTCGTGGATCAGGCGGAAGCCCGGCGCGCCGTCTTCTTCCAGCACCGGAATGGTGTTGATCGGATCGGGCTCCAGGCACACCCAAACGTAGCCATAGCGCACGTCCGTCAGGTGGCTCTTGACCTTGTAGGGGATCTTCACGGCCTCAGGGCTTTGCGGCATGGACACGCACTGGCCGGTGCAGTCATAGGCCCAGCCGTGGTAGCCGCACACGATGCGGTCGTTTTCCAGCCAGCCCATCGAGAGCTTGGCGGTGCGGTGGCAGCAGCGGTCTTCCATCGAGGCGTAGCGCCCGTCGCCCACCTTCCAGAGCACGATGTCTTCGCCCAGCAGGCGAAAGGCTTGCGGGCTGCCCGCATCCAGCAGGTGGGTGGGCATGACCGGGTACCAGAAGTGGCGGAACATGTTTTGTTGGGTGATCAGCATGGGGAACTCTCTGTCTCGTTCTCAGTTGGAGGGATACAGCTGCTTGACGAACTGCATGTCGTAGGCTTTGCGCACATCCATGCCAGGGGGCAGCGCCTTGGCCGCGACCATCTCCTGGTAGAAGCCGGCCCAGCGGGCATCGCTCATGTTGCCGATCCGGCCGTTGGCCGCATCGCCGGATTCGAGCAGGCCGTGCTGTTTCATCTGCGCCATCGCATAGGCGATCTGCTCGTCGGCCATGGTGGGGTTGTTGGCCTTGATGAGGCGCGATGCCGGTCCAGGGTCGCGCAGGAAGGCGCGCCAGCCTTCCACCGTGGCCTTGATGAAGTCCGCCACCAGCTTCGGGTTCTCCTTGATCAGCTTCTGCGTGGTGTCGATGGTGTAGTTGTAGCTGGACCAGCCGTAGTCGGCGAGCAGCATGCACTCCATGGCAAGGTTCTGGCGCTTGAACTGGAAACCGTCGTTGGTGATGAAGCCCTGCTGCACCATCTTCGGGTCCTGCAGCAGCGCCGCGTAGCTCGCGTCGAAAGGGCGCAGCTGGCTGTCGTCAAACCCATGGCGGGCTTTCAGCCAGGGCCACCAGCTGCCGCGCGCAAGCTGTGCCACGCGCATGGGCGCGCCCTTCATGTTCTCCAGCTTGGGGTAGGTGCCCTGGTGGTGCACCAGGCACTGCGGGTCGCGCTGGAAGATTGCGGCCACCGAGACCAGCGGAATGTCTTCGCGCACGGCGTTGAGCGCGCGCATGTTCCACCCGTTCACGAAGTCCACCTTGCCGGAGACCATCTGCTGCATGTTGTTGCCCTGCGGGCCCACCTGCGTCACCTTGACGTTCAGGCCGTGCTTCTCGTAAATGCCTTCGGCCATCGCGGCGTAGTAGCCGCCATGCTCCGCGGACGCATAGAAGCTCAGGGCCACGTTGACATCGCGCAGGGCCTGGGCATGGGCCGTGCCGGCGGTGGTGGCCACCGCCAGGAAAACGGCGGCGGTGCCGCGGACCGCCATCAGAAGAGATCGGATCGTCATACAGGAACTCCTGGTGTGTGGGGAGGTAGGGGGGAGGTGGGGGCTCAGTGCTCGGTCTTCACCGTGCTCTCGTGCCAGGCGCCGAGCACCCGGTTCGAAACGAACACCATGACCGCGAAGAGCGTGATGCCGGTGAGCGAGATGAGGAAGAGGGCGGCGAACATGCGCGGCACCTTCAGCTGCACACCCGACTCGAGAATGATGTAGGCCAGTCCCGACTGCGTGCCGCCCGTGCCCGCCACGAACTCGGCGACCACCGCACCGATCAAAGCCAGGCCGCTGCTGATGCGCGCGCCGGCAAAAAAGTACGGCAGCGCGGCCTTGAGCTTGAGACGCGTGAGCGTCTGCCAGCTGGAGGCGCGGTAGATCCGGAACAGGCTCTGCAGGTTGGGCGCTACGGAACGCAGGCCCAGCGTCATGTTGGCCACGATCGGGAACAAGGCCGTGATGCTTGCGATGGTGACCAGGGCCACGAAGGTGTTGCTGACCCAGATGATGATCAGGGGCGCGATCGCCACGATGGGCGTCACCTGCAGGATCACCATGTAGGGCATGACGCTCTGTTCCACCAGCCGGTTTTGCGACAACAGGAACGAGATCAGCACGCCAGCAATGACCGCCACCGAAAAGGCCAGCACCGTGACCTTGAGGGTGAACAGCAAGCCGGTGAAGAGCAGCGCCGCGTCCTCGTGCAGCGCCTTCAGCACATCGAGCGGCCCCGGCACCACATAGACCGGCAGCGACAGCGCCACCACCAGGAATTGCCAGGCCGCGATCAGGCCGATGCCGATTGCCAGCACCGGGATCTTGCTGTTGCTCCAGTTCACTTGCCGGGACACGCCGCGGGACAGGTCGACGACTTTCATGGTGCGATCTCCTCGCCCCGGCTGGCGGCGTCCAGGGCGGCCGTCAAACGGGTCATGTACTGCAGGTAGTCGGACGAGAGGCGGAAGGCCGGCCCGCGGGGGAAGGGCGCGTCGATGTCCACCTCCGCGATCACCCGCCCGGGCCTGGCGGCCATGACGACGACCCGTGACGAGAGGTAGACCGCCTCGTGCAGGCTGTGCGTCACGAACACCACGGTGAGCTTGCGTTCGTGCTGGATGCGCAGCAGGTCGTCGTTGAGTTTGTTGCGCGTCATCTCGTCGAGCGCGCCGAAGGGCTCGTCCATCAGCATCAGGTCGGGTTCGGTGATGAGCGCGCGGGCAATCGACACCCGCATCTGCATGCCGCCCGACAGTTCGCGCGGATAGGACTGGTGAAACGCGCCCAGGCCCACCAGCTCCAGCACCTCGTTCACCTTGGACTGGATGGCCTGGCGGCTCAATGTGCCTTTGAGCTCCAGGGGCAAGGCGACGTTTTCGGCCACGCGCGCCCAGGGCATGAGCGTCGGGTCCTGGAACACGAAGGCCAGCTTCTGGTCGGTCCGCTCCAGCACCGGCGTGGTCTCGCCCCACCATTGGACTTGTCCTTCGGTAACGCCACCGAGCCCGGACAGGATGCGCAGCAGCGTGCTCTTGCCGCAACCCGATGGGCCGATCAGGGTGACGAAGTCGCCGCCACAGATGTCGAGGTCGGCCCGGGCCAGGGCCACCGTGCCGTTGGCGTACCGCTTGCCCACGCGGCTCACCTGAATGATCGGTGCCGATCGCCTGGAAACCAGGGTGCTGACACCAGGGGGAAGCGGGACGCTGACGTCGCGCAAGGCTGCTGTGTTCAAACTCACTGCTCCTCGTGGGTGCCGGGCTTTGCATCGCCCCGGCTTGTCTCTGTGGCTTGTGTGCCTGGCGTCTTTTGCGCCGGTGCTTTTCACGCTTGAGTTGAACTAGTATCCCGAAGTGGAAACTCCCAGTCCATGCGGACTGCGTATAAAAATCATGCGCCAAAGAGATGATCTGTCCCTGAACTTCTTCCTGCTCAGGTGCCTGGTGGCCCTGGTGGACCACTCCCAGGTGACACGGGCCGCCGACGCGCTGAACATGAGCCAGCCGGCCATGAGCAGGGCCATGAGCCAGTTGCGCCTACTGACGGGTGACCCGATTCTGGTGAAGGCGCAGGTCGGCCTCGTGCCGACTGCCAAGGCCATGCAACTGCGCGAGTTCGCGCAGCGCATCCTCTACGAGATGGACCAGTTGCTCGGGCAAGCGATCGCATTCGACCCGGTGCAGGCGCGGCGCAACTTCCGGGTGGTGGCCACGGACTACCTCGAGTGCGTGTTTCTGGACCCGTTGGTCACGCGCCTCTCCCAACAGTTTCCGGGCATCTCGGTGACGGCCTGCCACCCCGTCGATCCCCGGCACCTGAGCCAGGTGCTCGAGAGCGGCGAGGCGGATTTTTGCGTGGGCATGCTGCCGCCCACCCTGGAGGACTTGCGCCACCGATTGATCTTTCGCGATCGCATTGCCTGCGTGGCCTCCAAGGGCCATGCCGCGTTGGGGCGAGTGCTCAGCCCGAAAGAGTTCGCCGCGCTCGATCACATCGTGATCAAGCCGAGCGTGCGTGCCTTTGGTGACGATGTCGACGAAGCGTTGACCCGCCTGGGACTGGCGCGCAACACCCGGCTCACGACACCCGGTTACCTGTCCGCCCCTTATCTGATCGAGTCGACCAGCATGGTGGCGTTGATGCCTGAGTCACTGGCCGGCCGGTTCTGCGAGCGGTTTGCACTTGCGCGGATCGACGTGCCATTTGATGTGCCGCCCTATGAGGTCTATCTCTACTGGCACGAGCGCACCCACAACCACCTGGACCATATCTGGTTCAAGGAACAGCTGCTGGGCGACCTTTGAAGTGCCTCTCAGAGGTCGAGCACAAGCCGTTCGCTCAGAGATCCTGCGCAGCAGATCGCAAGCTCACGCAAACGCTCATCCGCACTCAGGAACGCGTCTGCGTGCACGGGGGTACCCGACAGATACCGCGTCACGCAACTGCCACACACGCCCATTTCACACGATGTGATCGGAGGGTGGCCGGCGCGACGCAAGGCCTGCAACAGGCTTTCCCCGTGTTCGACCAGCACCGTCTTGCCGCTGCGTGCGAGCTCCACCGTGAACGTGGTGCGTCCGGATTTTTCCGCGGCTGGCAGGGCAGAGAAACTCTCTTGATGCACCTGTTCGGGCGGACGCAGGCGCGTGGCCTGTCGAACTGCTGCCATGAAGCCGGCCGGGCCACAAGCATAGAAATGTGTTCCAACGGGCTGTGCCGCGCACAGGTCGTCCAGATGCACCTGGTGTGCTGGTGAATCGTCGAAGTGAAAGCGCACACGCTGGTTCCAGGGCGCTGTCCGCATTTCCTCCAGAAACGGCGCATGGGAGCGGCCGCGGAAAAAGCAGACCAGCTCGAAACTGCTGCCGCGTTGCCACAGTGCCTTTGCCATGGCCAGTACCGGTGTGATGCCGATGCCACCAGCCATCAGGCAATGGTGTGCCGCCTGCGGTGCGAGTCGGAAGTTGTTGCGCGGCGGGCCGATCTGCAGGCGATGGCCCACCCGGCAGGTGTCATGCAACCAGCGCGATGCGCCCCGTCCGTCTGGCTCTCGCTTGATGCCCACCACATACGGCCCGTCGACGACGTGCAGATGACACAGCGAGTATGGGCGCGGGCCGACATCGGTATAGATGTCGATGTGCGCTCCTGCCTCGAACGAGGGCAACGCGCCTTCGGTAGGGCTCAGTTCGAACGTACGGATTTCTTCGGTCTGTTGCCACACCCGGGACAAGGTCACTTCCAACAATTTCTGCGTCATGGGCGCAGTATCGTGAGGCTGGTCCGGGCATCGCAACCCCCTGCGACGCATGAAGCGCATCCGTTTTCCGGATGCCGAATGCCTGGGCGCTGTTCTCGCGGTCTCGGCAGGGATGGATGCCGGCAGTCGACAGGGTGTGCCAAGAACGCAGAAGGCACAATAGGCCATGCTCCAACATCCCCAGATCGACCCCGTTGCCCTGCAGATTGGCCCCTTGGCCATTCACTGGTATGGCCTGACCTATCTGCTGGCGTTCGGCCTGTTCATGCTGCTGGGCCGCGCACGCCTGCGCCACCCGCCGTATGCCCACATCACCGAGCCGCCGTGGACGCGCCGCGACGTGGAGGACATTCTGTTTCTCGGCGTGGTGGGCGTGGTGGCCGGCGGGCGCATCGGCTACTGCCTGTTCTACAAGCCGGCCTACTACCTGGCCAACCCTTTGGAGATCTTTGCCGTGTGGCAAGGCGGCATGAGCTTTCACGGCGGGCTGCTCGGCGTGATGCTGGCCATGGTCTGGTATGCACACAGCCGCCGCCGGCCCTTCATGCAAGTGATGGATTTCGTCGCCCCCTGCGTGCCCACGGGCCTGGCGGCCGGTCGCCTGGGCAACTTCATCAACGGCGAACTCTGGGGCCGCGTGGCCGATCCCTCGCTGCCTTGGGGCATGGTGTTTCGCGGCGCGGGCGATCTGCCGCGCCACCCGTCCCAGCTGTACCAGTTGCTGATGGAAGGCCTGTTGCTGTTCGTGCTGCTGTGGCTCTACGCGCGCAAGGAGCGCGCGCAAGGGCAGGTCTCGGCGGTGTTCCTGTTCGGTTACGGCGTGTTCCGCTTCATCGCCGAGTTCTTCCGCGAGCCCGATGCCCATCTGGGCCTGCTGTCGCTGGGCATGAGCATGGGCCAGTGGTTGTGCGTGCCGATGATTTTGGGCGGCGCTTTTCTGTGGTGGTGGTTCGGCAAGAGGCGGTGAAACACCCCCCTTGCGCCGCTGCGCGGCGTCCCTCCCCTCAATTCACGCCGCGTACCCGGTTGGTCAGCTCGCCCAGTCCCTCGATGCGGCAGGTGACCACATCGCCCTCGGCGAGGAAGCGGCGCGGGTTCATGGCGTAGCCGACGCCGCTGGGCGTGCCTGTGGCGACGACGTCGCCGGGCTCCAGCGTCATGCCCGCCGAGAGCGACTCGATGATGGCGGGAATCTTGAAGATCATGTCGGCGGTGCTCGCGTCCTGCCGGCGCTCGCCGTTCACATCGAGCTCGATGCGCAAGGCATGTGGATCGGGTACCCGGCTGGCGTGCACGATCCAGGGCCCCATGGGGCAGAAGGTGTCCAGGCCTTTGCCCTTGAACCACTGGTCGTGGCGGCGTTGCAGGTCGCGTGCCGTCACGTCGTTCACGATGGTGTAGCCGAACACATGCCGCCAGGCGTCCTTGGCCGGTATGTCGCGCCCGCCTCGGCCGATCACGAAGGCGAGTTCGACCTCGTAGTCCAGCCGGCGCGTGACCGCGCTGTCCAGTTCGATGTCGGCGTGCGGCCCGGTGATGGCGGTGGCGGGTTTGGTGAAGAACTGGGGCGCTTCGGGCAGGGGCGTGGCCTTGTCGCGCGAGGCGTTGTCTTCCTGAATGTGGTCGACGTAGTTGCGCCCCAGGCAGAAGACGTTCTTTGGCGTGCGCGGGATGGGCGCCAGCAGCTGCAGCGCGTCGGGCGCCACGCGGGCCAGGCCCAGGCGGGGCAGCGCGGAGGCGACGGCCTGCTCGACCTCGAGGGCGCGCGTGTCCCAGGCGATCAGCTTCAGGATGTCGGGGGCGGCCTCGGTCGCCAGACCGTTCAACAGGCCCTCGCGCTGCAACAAGGGCCATGCCACGTGCAGGTCGACGACCGGGCCGTCGTCCATCTTCAGGGCGGTATGGTGCGCACCATCGCGCAGCAGGGTTCCCAGTCTCACGGGTGATCTCCTTCGGGTTTCAGAACCATCAATGCGTCGAGCGCCACGGGTGCGGCGTCGCCGATGAGCAGGGGGTTGATCTCCATGGCCTGCAGGGCAGGGCCCAGGGCGGTGGCCAGGGTCTGGAGGCGATCGAGCACGTCGACGATGTCTTCTGGCGTGCGCGGGCGTGGCCAGCGCGCGGCGTTCAACACGCGCCCGACCGTGCCGCTGCACACGAACGCGTGCATCGCGGCCCGGCTCGCCGGCATGCGCAGCAGTTGCACGTCGTCGATCGCCTCCGCGTAGCGACCGCCCATGCCCAGCAGCAGGAAACGCCCCAGCGGCGCCTCGTGCACCACGCCCACGATCAGCTCGACCTCACCGCGCATCATCTGTTGCGCGCAGATGCGCCCGGGCACGGGCATGTCCGCCAGCGCACGTTGAAGCTGAGCGAATGCGTGGTCGACCTTCTCGGGTGTGTCCAGGTGCAGGTGCACGAGTCCGGCATCCGACTTGTGCTCCACGCCGTCCACCACGCCCTTGAGCACGATCGGCCCGCCGCAGCGCGCGGCAAACGCCCGTGCCTCGGCCGGGTCGGCCACGAAGCCGCGCGCTACGCAGGCAATGCCGGCCCCGGCAAACAGCTTCATCGCGGCAACCTCGTTCAAGACGCGCGGCTGTCCGGGTTCTACCTGCAGAGCGGCGGCGCGCCCGTCCACGTCCTCGGCGTCCCGGGCCTGCGGCGCCTTCGCCGAGGCGGACGTGTGCGCCAGCGGCGGGCGCGCGGTCTTCAGTGTGGCGGCCAGGGCCTCGATGGCGCTGGCGCTGTCGCTGAAGACCGGCACGTCCTCGGCCGCGAGCAACGCCACCTGCTCGGCAGGCAGGGCGCCCGGCGCGATCACGAGATGGGGCTTTGCGCTGTGGCGGCGGGCCTCGGCGATGGCGCGCGCGAACGCGGCCCGGCCCTGGGCCGAAGGCAGGGTGTGCAGGAAGGCGACCACGGCATCCACCGACGCATCGGCCGCGAGCAACTTCGCCGTCTCGCCGCTGCGCAGGGTGCCGCCGATGCTGGTGACGTCCAACGGATTCGTGAGACCGGGCGATCCCTTGATGGCGGTCAGCGCGTTGGCCGTCGCACGGTCCAGCGCAGCCACCTCCAGACCATGGCCGACCACCGCGTCGGCGATCAGCGTGCCTCCGCCTCCCGAGGCGGTGAGCACGCCCAGCCCGACGCCTCGCGGCTGCCAGCCGCTCGGGTGGGTCAGCGCCAGGCGCGAGAAAGCGACCAATGCTTCGACCGAACTCACCTGCGCAACGCCGGCGGCATCCAGGAGTGCGCGGTAGGCGCGGGCGCTGCCCGCCAGACGGCTGGAATGGGCGTTGGTGGACGCCGCGCCCGCCTGCGTTGTGCCCAGTTTGAGCACGGCCACCGGTTTGCCCGCAGCGCGGGCGCGGGCCGCTATCTCCAGGAAGCGCTCGCCATCGCGCAGGGCTTCCAGCACCAGCAGAATGACTTGCGTCTGTGGGTCGTCGACCAGGTAGGCGAAGAAGTCGAGCATGTCCAGGTCGGCCTCGTTGCCCACCGCCACGAACTTGGCCAGGCCCACGGCACCGGCGTTCATGCGCGCGGACAGCGTGGAGAACAGCGCGCCGCTGTGCGAGATGATGGACACCGGCCCTTCGGCCAGCCGCTGGGCGTGCGCCGCGTTGTAGCCCAGTGAGAGTCGCTGGTGGGTGGCGTACAGGCCGTTGGTGTTCGGCCCGATGAAGCGAATGCCCCATTCCTCGGTCAGCGCCGTCAACGCGAGCTGGCGCTGCGCGCCCTCGTCACCGGCCTCGGCGAAGCCGGTGGAGGCGACGACGGCCGAGCCCACGCCAAGCCGCGCGCACTCGGTGGCCGCCTGCAGTGCCTGCGCGCCGGGGACCACCAGAAAGGCGACGTCGGGCACGGCCGGCAGATCGGCGATCCGGGCGTAGCTGCGCAGCCCGGCCACTTCGCTTGCACGTGCGTTGACGACGAAGATCTCGCCTTCGTAGCCGCCGTGGCGCAGGTACTCCAGGGGCCTGTGGCTCAGCTTGAGCGGGTCGGCAGATGCGCCAACGATGGCGACGCTGCGCGGGTGGAAGAGGCGTGGCGGAACGCCACCGGGTCTCGGTCTTGTCATGGGCTTGGGTGTGGGTCGCGGGAGGGGGCGTCAGCGGCCGCGCCACACGGGCGCGCGCTTTTCGAGAAAGGCCCGCACACCTTCGCGGCGATCTTCGCTGGTGTAGGGGCTCGGTCCGATGTCCATGCGCAGCGCGGCGGCCACCGGCAGGTCCAGCGTCTTGAGCGCGTTGGCTTTCATGCGCCGCACCGACAGCGGTGCGTTGGCTGCGATCCGGTGCGCCAGCGCCATGCTGCTGGCGAGCACCTGGTCTTCGTCCACCAGCGCGTTGAGAAAGCCGATTTGCAAGGCGCGCTGGGCGTCCATGGTGTCGCCGGTGCACAGCATTTCCATGGCCAGCGCGGCCGCCACGCGGCGCGCCAGCATGACGGAGCCGAAGTTCGCGCCCATGCCGATCTTGGCCTCTGGCAGGCCGAAGCGTGCGCCGGCGTGGGACAGGCGCATGTCGCAGGCCAGTGCCAGCTCGAAGCCACCGGCTATGGCGCTGCCATTGAGCGCGGCCACAACCGGCACCGGGCAGTCCAGCAGGATCTCGAACACGGTGCGCTCGACGCGCGCGTTCGGGCCGCGCCAGGCGGCAGCGCTGCCTTCGCTGGCATGCTCGTCCTGCTGTCCCATGTCTTTCAGATCGGCGCCCGAGCAGAACACCGGGCCTTCGCCGCTCAGCACCACACAGCGCGTGGTGCCATCGTCCCCGGCGGCCAGCACCGCCTCGGACAGCGCTTGGAGCAAGCCCCGGGACAGCGCGTTGCGGCGCTCGGGCCGGTTCAGCTTGAGCAGTAGCACGTGCGCATCGCGTGAGACCTGCAGGATCTCTTCATCCACCATGCTGCTTCACTCCTGCTCCATGCCCGCGGCCTTGACGATGCGCGACCACAGGGCGATTTCCTTTTCCTGGAAGCGTGCGAACTGCTCCATCGTCAACGGGTTGGGTTCGCTGCCGCTCTGGCGGAAATAGCTCGGGTCGCTGACGATGGCGTCGCGCACCAGTTCGTTGAGCCGACGGGCCACGCCCTCGGGCGCATGCGCGGGCAGGTAGACCGCCGTCCAGGCGTACAGCTGGTAGTCGGCCATGCCCTGCTCGGCGAAGGTGGGAATGTCTGGCGTGCTGCTCATGCGCTCCGCGCCCGTGGTGGCCAGGGCCTTCATCTTGCCGCTCTTGATGTTGGTCATCGCGTTCAGGCCGTCGGACCAGGTGAGGTCCACGCGCCCGCCGGCGATATCGGTGAGGATTTGCGAGGGGCTCTGGTAGGGCACGTGCAGCAGGTCCACGCCGGCCAGAAGTTTGTAGAGTTCGCCACCCGCGCGGGCCGAGGCACTGGAGCTGCCGAACGTGAGCTTGCCGGGGCTCTTCTTGGCCATCTCGGTCAGTTCGCGCACGTTGTTGGCCGGGAAGTCCTTGCGTGCCAGCAGGACCGTGGCGCCTTTGCTGACGGTGGCGATGGGCGTGAAGTCCTTGACCGGGTCGTAGGGCAGGCGTTTGAACAGCGCAGGGTTGGCCGCGTGGGTGGTCTGCGTGGTGACCAGCGCGGTATACCCGTCGTTGGGCGCCTTGGCCACGAAACCGGCCGCCAGGAAGCCGTTGCCGCCGGGGCGGTTCTCGATCACCACCGGCTGGCCGGTGACCTTGGTGATGTGGTTGCCCACGAAGCGGGCCACGGTGTCGGTGGCACTGCCGGCGGCGAAGGCCACCACGAAGCGGATCGGCTTGGCGGGGTAGGCCTCGGGCGGCGCGGGCTGCGCATGCGAGGGGTGGAGCGCCAGGGCGCACAGCAGGGCGCAGGCAGTGGCGCGAAGCGTTGAAAGAACCATGTTTGTCTCCAGGATGTGTCGAACGCGTGGGCATTGTTGGCCGAGGTGTTCGCGGGGTAAATTGAATTCTTGATGTAGGCTCATAACCTTTGGTTAATCTCTTGGGGACGCGATGAACCTGCGCCAGATGGAAGTGTTTCGCCACGTCATGCAGACCGGCTCCATCAAGGGTGCAGCCGAACTGCTGCACGTCAGCCAGCCGGCGGTGAGCAAGTTGCTGGCGGCGGCCGAGCGCCGCAGCGCCCTGCAGCTTTTCGCACGGGTGAAGAACCGCCTGGTGCCCACGCCCGAAGCGCACCAGCTGTATGCCGAAGTCGAGCGGCTCTGGGAACGTGTCGACCGGGTGCGCGATCTGTCCCAGGAACTCTCCAACCCCAGCGGCGGCACCCTGGTGGTGGGTGTGTCGGCGAGTCTGGGGGCCACCGTGGTGCCCACCACCGTGCAGGCCTTGATCCGCTCGGCGCCGCAAGCCGTGGTGCGCATCGAGCAATTGGTGCCGCACCTGCTGGTGCAGTCGCTGCTCGACGGCACCACCGACATCGGGGTCACCATGGGCGTCCAGCCCCATCCCAGCCTGGAACTGCTCTCGCGCTACCCGTGCGGTCTGGTCTGCGTCATGCCCACGGGGCACCCGCTGTCGAACAGGCGCGCCATCCGCGCGGTGGACCTGCGGGGGCAGCAGATCATCTCGTTTCCCCAGTCCCTGAGCTATGGCATCTCGCCGCGCGATCTGTACGGTGCGTACGCGGAGGAGATCCGCGCCTCGGTCGAGGTGCGCTCGGGCCAGGCAGCGTGCTGGTACTGTCTGGCGGGTGCCGGGGTCGCCGTGGTCGATGCCACCGCCATCGCGGGCGCAGCGTTCCCGGGCCTGGTGTCCCTGCCGTACCGGTGCGGCGTGCAACTCGAAGCGCGCCTGATGCACCACGGCGAGCGTCCGCTGTCGCGTCTGGCGCAGCGGTTCTGCGAGCTGTTCGACGAGGCCTGGCCACGTCTCATGGGCAAGGCGCGGGTGCGCTAGTCAATACACCAGGTGCGCCCGCGCCTGGCAGTTCAGCGTCATCAGATTGACGTCGATCTCGCCCAGACGCAGGCCCAGCAGGTCGCGCAGGATGGGCGTGAGCACGTTGCTGCCCACGGCGTCCAGGATCGGTTGCAACACCTGCAGCAGGTAGCCGGCGAGGATGGTGATGGCGTTGGGCACGCTGTCACTGCCGGCGGATTGGCTGCCGTCCATGCTGTTGGCGATTTCGGCCACGCAGGCTGTGTCGTTGGAGCCGATCAACGCGGTGCACCCTCCCACCAGGCCACCCAGCACGGCACCCAACAGATTGCCGATGCCGGTCAGCAGGTTCGTGACGAGGCTGCCCACGCTATTGAGCAGGCCGATGACGTTGAGCGTGAGCGTGTGGCCCAGCAGCGCCAGCACGTCGTTGTTCAGTCCACCCAGGAACCCACCCAGGCCCGAGGTGCTGTTCTCCATGCTGGCCTTGACGTCGGTGAGGCGCGTCACGCGGCAGGCGCGGGTGGTGCAGGCCGCTCCCCACAGGTTCTGGGCATTCGCCTGGCGTTGCGCGAGTGAGAGCGCCGGCCCACGGTCCAGCGTCTCCACCAGCAGGGTGGCGAGCAAGGCGTCGGTGAGGTTCTTGATCGTGGTGCCCAGCAGCAGTTCGTTGCCCACGGTGCCGGTTTCGCCCGCGGCCAGGGTCACGCTGGCCTGCAGCGGCAAGGCATCCAGTTGCAGGTGCTTGCGCAGGCTCACCAGGTTCACGCCGAGCAGGCTCACGCGCAAAAGGTCTTCGTCGGCCAGGTTCTGGTCGCAGCTGGAGACGGTGGAAAAAATCTGGCTTTCGTCTGCGGGGTTGGCGCCGGGCCGGCCCACGCAGACTTTGGCGATCGAGGCATTCACCGCAATGGACGCGCGCTCCGTGCCGTCGGGCCGGCGCAGGGCGGGCGTGCACATCTCGGTGAGTGTGCCCCGGCCGTTGACGACGTCGATCATGATGGGCAACTTGACGCGCGCGATGTTGCCGATCACAGGCAGGTTGCCGGTGTCCACGTCGACGAAGGCGCGAACCTGGGCGGTGTAGGCCGTGGCGCCCACGCCGCCGATCGCGATGGACGGCGGCTCGACCAACACCGTGCGGGCGCTGATCACGCCGGGCACGCCTGCCGTCACCGACAGTGCCCGTTTCTGGGTGGCCACGCCGATGGCGGAATACAACAGGTCGAGCGCGCCCACATCCACTTGCAAGGCCGATGCCGTGCTCGCATCGGGTGCGATGATTTCGGCGAAGAGGCCCGCGCCTTCGCCGGCCGCACTGCCCAACTGCACCCCCAGGTCGGAGGTACCCAGCTTGGTGACGATGCTGTTGAGCAGGCCGGCGTTGGCAGCGAGCAGTGCGTCCTGGCCCGCCAGGGTCACGATGGCGTTCAGCACCTCGCCGAGCTGCACCTGGCGCGCGGCGAGCAAGGTATTGAATTCGCCCACGCCCACGTCGGTGCTGACGGGAATGCCCAAGGCCGCGAGCAGGCCGGCGGGTTTGATCCGGGCCTGGGCGAGACCGTCGTAGCCCACCAGCGAGGTGCCGGTGAGGTCCAGGCCAATGCCCTTGAGCAGATCGCCCAAGACCGAGTCGCCCGTGCGCAGCAGGGTGCTGCCGACGGAAAACGACGCCAGCGGGTCCGTCACGGCGGCCACCGCCTCCGCGCGCAAGGTGCGCTCACCGGGGAAGAACGCGAGCAAGGACGGTGGCGCGCCTTCGATCAGCACATGCACCGCGTTGTAGGCGGCTTCTGCGGCGGTGAAATTGCGCTCCGTGTTCTTGGCAGGGTCCCAGCGACCGCAATTCACCACGGGCGTGAAGCCGGTGAGGTTCTGCGCCGCGTTGGCCAGAGCGGCCGATTGGGCAGCGGTGCAGTCGTTGGCTTGTACCGAGGAGGCTCCCGCGATGGCCGCGAGGTCAGCGGTTTTTTGCAGTTCGCGCTTCATCACGAACAGATAGCCCAGCTCGGTGCCCACCAGCGCGATGACGATCAGGCTGAGCGCGATGGCCGTGTTGATGACGATGGAGCCGGATTGAGGGCTCTTGCGGGCAAGTCGGCGAAGCAGTGCAGCAGGCATGGGGTTCAGAGCGCGGCAGTGGCCCGGCTGGTCAGCGTTTCGGGCATCCACTGGCTGCTGTCGAACAAGGGCACCCAGGGCAGCAGCCGGCCAGCGGCGTAGGGGAAGTGGACCGTCACCACGAGCGTGGTGCTGGGCACGGCCACGTCGATGCTCATGTTCTGCACCAGCCACGCGCGGCGCTTGGCCGGTGTGTCGCTGTGGGCCAGGGGCACGATGATGGAGCCGCTCAACGAGTCCCAGACCACGGTTTCGATGTGGGTCTTGGCGGTGGCGAGATCGGTGCCACTGGCCGTGCGCAACTGGGGAAACATCTGAACGGCGCGCGCCCCGTCCGACGCCGCACGCGCCATGGCCTGCTGGGTGTACAGCACGATGCCAAACGTGACGATGCCATACAGCGCGATCAGCAGGCCGAGCAGCACGAAGGCGAATTCGATCGCCGCCACGCCCTGCTGCGCTGGCCGGCCGCTCTTCACAAGGCACTCCCATCCAGCAGCACGCTGGCGCGTCCGATGAGTTCGTCGGGCAACGCAAACGCCGGGAAGGGTGGCAGCACCTTGTGCAGATCGCTCATGCGCACGGACACGCTCACCTGGCAGCGCTGTGCCCAGGTGGTGCCGCAGACCAGGGTGCCCTCAGGCTGCAAGCAAGTGCCCGTGTCGGACTGGCAAACATCGGGGAGCGGGATGGTGAGCACGGCTGCTGCGGGCTTCCAGGGCAGGGAGCGGTCCTGTGCCACCTGTTGCGCCTTGAGTTGCCGCGCGGCCAGCGTGGCCTGGTGCCTCAGGGCCGCGCGCGCGCCGTCTTCAGCGGCATTCTGCAGGCCGAAGCGAAAGGTGAAGACGATGCTGTAGCAGATGATGGCGTAAATGAGGCCGAAGAACAGCAGGAAGGCCATGGCGTACTCGATGGCGTAGACGCCACGCTGGTGGCGCGCCTTTGAGCGAGAAAGCGGACTCGGGCGCATGGGCTTGAGACGCTGGGCCACGAACACGCCGTGTCTCAGGGCTTTCCTTTCAGCCGGGAGTCGAACCATGCGGGTATCGGGTGTTCGAAGCTCTTCAGATGGCGCTGGTGGCTGAGCTCGGCCACCCGGCCATCGATGGGTCTGGGCGTGGCAGACGCTTCGCGTCCATCGCGCTGGCGTTGCAGCAGGCTGCGTGTGCTGTCGCCCACCGGCAAAGCGGCAGGGTCGTTGCCCGAAGGCGGCGCAGCGGGAATGGCCTGCGCCCACAGGAGTGCGGGGCCAGACAACGCTGCGCACAGGAAGAGGCTTCGAAGCATGGGCTTGAAGCGCTTGTTTTTATGCATGGTGCGTCCTCGGTGGTGTGACAAAAACGGTGGTGTGACAGCGGATCAGGGGGTGGCCAGTGCCGGGGCCGTGGAGAGCATGGGGCTCATCCGCAAGCCTGTGGGCACGGCCAGGCCACTCGCGGTCTGGCGCTGCGGCGCCAGCTCCAGGGCCAGTTGTTCGATGGCTTCGCGCGTGCGCTCGCCGAAACCTGCGTCTTGCATCACCTGGCGGGCCTGGTCGGCCTGGCCCTGGGTGAACAGGTAGAGCGCGAGGTTGCTGCGCACCTTGGCGTTGTGGGGCAGCAGTTGGGCCGACTGCAGCACCGGCAGGCGGGCCACGTCGAACCGCTGCGCGCGCAGCAAGGCATAGCCGAGGTCGCTGAGCAGCACGCCGTCGGTGGGTTGCAGCTGGCGCGCGCGCTCGAGCATGTCGGCTGCGCGCGCGTAGTCCTGGGCGGCGCCGGCGAGCAGGCCCAGGCCACGGTAGGCCGCGGCGCGTTCGGGCGAGTCGAGCAGCTTGTCGTACAGGGCCGCGCTGGCCGCGGGTTGATCGGTGTGGCGCAACGCATCGGCGCGCATCAGACGCGTTTCGTTGGAGATGCCCCAGCGCTGTTCCAGCGCGTCGATGTGCGCGAGCGAGGCGAACCACATGCCGTTGCCCTGCATCTGGCGCACCAGGGAAAGATACGTGGGCTGGTTCTCCAGGCTGGGTTCGCGCGCGGCGGCCTGGGCCGCTTCGGCCTGTGCCGCATCGGGCAGGGTGGTGCAGGCACTGAGTGCGGCGGCACCCACGAGGGCGAGCAGGGTGTGCAGGCGAACGGTGGTGTTCATGATCCGGTCATGCTCCCGACGGAGCGGATGATGGCGATGAAGCCGGGCCCGGCGGTGACGATCACCAGCGCCGGCAACAGGGTGGTGACCATCACGACGGTCATCTTCACGGTGATTTTTCCGATGCGCGATTTCATCTCGGCCTTGCGATGCACGCGCAGGCGTTCGCTGAACTGGCGGATCGGTTCCTGGATGGCACCACCGTGCTTGTCGACCTGGTTCACGAGCGCGATGAAGTCCATCAGGTGCTGGTTGTCGTGCAACCGCGCCAGGCGCTGGTAGGCCTGCTCGCGGGTACGGCCCTGGCTGTATTGCCGGTTGCCGGCGGCCACTTCCGAGCCGATCACGGGCATGACATGCTGAAAATCGCTGGCGATCACCTGCAGGCTCTGGTCCAGGCTCAAGCCCACGCTTTGCAGCAGGCCGAGCATGTCGACGAACAAGGGCAACTCGTGCGCGACCCGCTCGCATTGCTGGCCCGCGCGGCGCTTGAGCAGCCACTTGGGCAGCATGAACCCCACGGCGAAGCCGGCGGCGGACCACAGCAGCCCATTGGGTGTATCGCCCCACAGCACCTGGATGGTGATGGGCAATGCCAGTGCGAGTGCAAGGCGTGCGACCAGAAACACCAGTTGCGCGCGCGCCGGAGAAAAGCCGCATTGCTGGATCAGCCGGCGGTCTTCGTCGGCGACGAGGGCCTGGCCCAGGCGGCTTTCGAGCCAGCGCACGGACCACTGGCCGGTGCGAAGAAAAGCCAGTTCATCGGGCAGCGCGTCGATCGGGTGGGCGTTCTCGCCCAGCGCGCGATGAAGAACCTTGGTGGTGGCCGCGCGCTGCAGGTGGCGGTGCAGCACAAGCCCCGCGAACGTGAGCAGGCCCAGTGCCAGCAGCACCAGTGCGAGGATGGCCATTTGCGAGCTGTTCATACGGATCTCCAATCAGGACAGCCGTGCCAGCCGGTACAGCAGCAGGCCACCCATCGCCTGAAGGCCCAGCGCGCCGAACACCATCATGCGGCCGGTGGCGTCGGTCCACATGTGGGAGAAATAGTCGCCATTGGTGGTGACGATGGCGCCGCCCAGCAAGAGCGGCAGCAAGCCCAGGATCCAGGCGGAGAGGCGTGTCTCGGACGACATGGCGACCAGCTCCTGCTCGGCTTCTTCGTGGTCACGCATGAAGTGCGCCACCCGTTCGAGCAACAGGTCGGAGCGCCCGCCATAGCGCACGCCCAGCCCCAGGATGGACGCCACCAGGTACAACTCCTCGATGCGTGCCTTGCGGGCGATCTGCAGAAGCGCCTGGTCGATCTCCATGCCGGCCTTGATCAGTCCCAGGGTGTTGTCCATGTGGTGGCGCAGCGGGTATTTGGTGCCGGCCACGGCGGTCTGGAACGCCGCCTGGGTGGAGTGGCCCATCACGATCAGCCGCACAATCACATCGAGGAAGCCCGGCAATTGGCGCACGATGTCACGCCGCATGCGCTGCACGCGCAGCCAGATGAAAAAAGCGCCAGCGACCAGCATCAGCACGAACAGGCCGAGCGCGCTGACCGGACCCGAGAGTACCGCGGTGGTGCCCACTGCCACCACGATGGCGGCCGCGCCGCTGACCAAGGCGGCCGGCGGCAAGGCGCCCAGCAACCAGCCGGGCAGGCGCAGCTTCGTCTTGCGGGTCGGCACCGGCGCGGGGGGCGAGATGGTGGCCGGTGCCACGAACCGCAGGCCGCTGTGGGCCAGAGGAGTGGCGAGCACGGGCTCGGCCTTTTCGTCGATCTTGTCGGCGACATGGCGCTGTGCGAAGCGGCGTTGCTGGCGGCGCACGGAGCCATCCCACAGCAGCACGCCGCCCGCCCCCAGCAGCAGCGCCAGGGCCAGGGCGATGGCGGCCGCTTCAGACATGGACCGGATCCCGTGACGGCTGCTGTTGCTTCAGCAGGCTCTGGCGCAGGCGCGCGATCTTGGGCGAGTGCGGCAGCACGCCCATGGCCACCCAACGGTCGGTTTCCTTGCCGTCGGCCTGCGCCACGGGCTCGTGGCGGAACAGCTCCTGCATGGCGACCATGTTGTCGTTCACGCCGGTGATTTCGCTCACCGAGAGAATGCGCCGCGTGCCGTTGGGCAATCGGCCGATCTGCACGATGAAATCGATCGCGTTGGCGATCTGGCGGCGCAGGCTGAGTTCGCTCCCCTGGTATCCCGCGAAGCCGGCCAGCATTTCCAGGCGGTAGAGGCATTCGCGCGGAGAACTGGCGTGAATCGTGCCCATGGAGCCGTCATGGCCGGTGTTCATCGCCTGCAGCATCTCCACGACTTCGCCCCCGCGCACTTCGCCCACGATGATGCGGTCGGGCCGCATGCGCAGGGTGTTGCGCAGCAGGTCGCGGATGGCCACATTGCCACTCCCGTCGTAGCCGCCCGGGCGGCTCTCCAGCCGCACGACGTGCGAATGCTTGAGCGCGAGTTCGGCGGTGTCTTCGATCGTGACCACGCGCTCGGATTCGGGCACGAAGCTGGCCAGTGCGTTGAGCAGCGAGGTCTTGCCCGAGCTGGTGCCACCGCTCACCAGAATGTTGCAGCGCGAGCGCACCGCCATCTCCAGCAGATGGCCGATGGCCTGGTCGAAGGTGCCGAGTTCGAAGAGCTCCTCGGGGCTGAGCGGATCCTTGCGGAACTTGCGAATGGAGACCGCCGGACCTTCGATGACCAGGGGCTCGATGATGACGTTGATGCGGCCTCCGTCGCTCATGCGCGCGTCGACCATGGGGTTGGATTCGTCCAGGCGACGGCCAATGGGCGCCAGGATGCGGCGCACGATGCGCATCAGGTGCTCGTTGTCGGTGAAGTTCAGCTGTTCCTTCTGCAGCTTGCCGCGGCGCGAGACGTACACCTGCTTGCAGCCGTTGATGAGGATGTCCTCGACCGTGGGGTCGTTGAGCAGATCCTCCAGCGGTCCGAAACCGGCGAACTCCTTGGTGAGCGCATCGGCCAGGAGGAGGGTCTCGCGGGCGTTGATCGGCACGCGGTTCTGGCGTACCTGCGTTTCGCATTCGAGGTGCACGAACTGCTGCACGGAACTGCGCGACCAGCGCCCGAACTCGGCGCCCAGTTCTTCGATGCGGTTGAGCAGGTGTTCATGGATAAAGGTCTTGACGGACTGGAACTCCGAGGAGTTCAGGAACGCCTGCTGGTTGTCGGAAAACTCGACGTGTGCGGCCATGTCTGCTATCTCCGGATCCACTTGTTGAGCATTTGCGCCATGCGCGGTGTGCGGCTGGGGAATTCGATGCCCTCGGACGCCGCACTGCCGTCGAGCAAGGGCATGAGGTGGCGCGCCATCTCGCCCACGGCGGTCACATACGGGTCGTTGCGCGCGGTGCGGGCCAGCAACTGGCCCTGGCAGGAGGCGCTCAGCAGTGCACTCGCGCGGGCCGGCAGCACGTGCGCCAGCGGCAGGCCGAGCTGGTTCGCGATGTCCAGCGCGGTCAGGTTCACGAACGGCTCGAACTTGTTGACCACGAGCGAGATCTGCTGGACGTTCACGTCATGGTCGCGCAGCTCGCGCAGCAAGGACGCGGTGGAGACGATGCCGCCGATGGACTGGTCGCACACGATCCAGATCTTGTCGGCATCGCGCGCCACGTGGGCCACGAAGTCGATCGAACTGAACCCACCCAGATCGGCAATCTGCAGGTCGAAGAACTCGGTGAGGCGCTGGATCAGCGAGGCCGATTCGGTGTGCGAGATCTCGCGGATCTGCGCCAGGTTGGCGGGCAGGGGCAGCACCGCAGCGCCACTGTCGTGCTGGGCCAGCGCGGTGTGCAGCAAGGTGGGGTCCAGGCGGTGCAGGTTCTGCACGCCGTCGACGAAGCTGAATTCGCTTTTTAGGCCGAGGTAGAGCAGGTTGTCGCGCGCGGGCAGGCCCAGGTCCAGCAAGGCAACGCCTTGGCGGCGCCCCGCTTGTGCGGGCATGCGCGGCTGCGTGGCGCTGCGTTGCGCCTGCAGCAGGGCGGTGAGGTTGCAGGCCAGCGTGCTCACGCCCAGGCCAGCGCGCGCGCCCAGCAGGGCGACGGTGCGGCCCTTGGTCTGGGGTGCGGCGCGCGCGCTCTGCCGGCGGGTCATCAGGTCCTGCAGCACCGGCAGCACTTCGCCGAGCGGGCCATCGACATCCAGGAAATCGTCCACGCCGGCGCGCAGGGCGGCCAGCGTGGTGTTCGCTTCGTTGGCATGGCCGGTGCCGATGAGCAGCAGTTCGGGCCAGTCGCGCCGCAGGCTGGCGGCCAGGCGTGTGCTGCGCAAGGCCTGATCACCGGAGAAGTCCAGGAACACCGAGCGCGGCGTGCTGGCCTGGATCTGTTCGTTCAGGAAGCGCTCGTCGAGTGCGACCGTGGTGACCTGACCGAGCTGACCCAAGGCCGCATTCAGCCAGCCCGTGTGTTCGCGGTTGTCCGACGCGAACAGGTACACGCCGCGGCCTTGGACGCTGGCTTGGAGGGGGGTGGGCATGCTGGTCATGGTGGTCGGGTGGGGCTTCAGCGGGAGAAGCCGGGCAGGGCTTCATCGCCGCCGACACCCACGAAGTAGTCGCGCCAGAATGAGGGGTCGCGCTTTTCGTTCTGGCCGGGCAGGGCCTTGTCCAGCGCCGTGCCTTGTGCGAAGGGCTTGACGAGGTGCGGGGTGACCACGATCACCAGTTCTCGTTCGTTCTGCTGCAGGTCCTGGCGCTTGAACACCGTGCCCAACACGGGGATGTCGCCCAGTCCGGGCACCTTGTCCACGTTGGAGGTGGTGGTGCGGCTCACCAGCCCGCCGATGACGAAGCTTTCGCCGTCGCCGAGCTCCACGGTGGTGTCGGCGCGGCGCGTGGCAATGGCCGGCAGCGTGAGGCCGCTGAGCGAAATCGCGTTGGTGTAGTCCAGCTCGCTGGCTTCGGGCGCGACCTTGAGCACGATGCGCTGGTTCGACAGCACGGTGGGCGAGACGGTGAGGCCCACGCCGAAGGGTTTGTATTCGACGGTGGTGGTGCCCAGGCTTTGGGCGACGGGCACGGGAATCTCGCCGCCGGAGAGGAAGTTGGCGCTTTGGCCCGAGAGCGCAACCAGTGTGGGTTCGGCCAGCACACGGGCCAGCCCGTTGCCTTCGAGCAGGCCCAGGTTGAGCGCGATGTTGGCCTTGCTGAAGCTGGCCAGCAGACCGAAGGCCTGCGCGAACGGCGAGGTGGCTTCGAAACTGAGCGCGCCGTTCTGGGCGACGCTGGTGCGGTTGAGCGAGCTGGGCGAGAACACGCCGAAGCTGAAGCCGTGCCGGTTCGGCGCGGTGCTGAAGAGGTTCAGGCCGGCCTGCTTGAGCACCCGCTTGTTGAACTCGACGATCTTCACTTCGACCTGCACGCTCTGGCTTTTCACGTTGAGTGTGGAGCGGTCGGAGAGGGCCGCCTTCTCGGGCTGCGTGGCGAGCGCGGCGTCGCGCGCGGCCTGGTGTTCGGCCGCCGAGGGGAAGCTGCCCTGCAACACCGCCGCATCGCGTTGCACCTCGATCGAGTAGGTGGTGGCCACGGCGCTGCCGCGTTCCCACACCATCATCGACGTGCTGCCCGGTGCCTTGGCCGTGATCAGCAACCGGGCGGCGGCGGTGCTGCCCGCGCCTTGCGTCTTGCGCGACACCATGACCGAGGCGACTTGTTCGTTGGCGATGGCAATGCGGTCTACACCTTTGTCGATCAAGAGTTCCCGCTGGGTGCCGACGGACAGCTGCACTTGCTGTGCGGCAGGCTGCGCAGTACCGACCTGCGCCGCCACGGTACCGCAGGTGCCGAGCAACAGCAGGCCGGACCACAGTGAGGCACTGGAAGACGTTCGGGTGGAGGACATAAGGAACATGCGTTGCACCTGGTGGTTGGGGGCGCGAGCGTTCAGTAGCGAACGGTGTCGCGGCGGTCGCCGCGGAAGATCTCGACCTCATGGCCCGATGCCGGCGCAGCGGTGCGTACGGGGCGGGCCTGGGCCGATGGCGTGAAGTTGGCGCGGCTGCGCGCCGTGCTGCCGCCGCTGGCCAGGTCCTGCGTGGTCAATCCGGCGACCGCGCGGTCCACGCCGCTCAGAGGCGCTGTGCCCCGCTTGCCGGCCTGGGGTTGCAAGGCGGCCTGCAGTTCGGCGAAGAGGGTCGGGTCCGGCTCGGCGGTGTCGTTCGGATGGCGCAGCGCCAGCAAGAGCCGCCCGTGGGCCTCGCCCAGCGCCAGGCGGTTCACGTCTTCCACCGCCACCGCCAGCACCGCGGTGCGCGCAGGTTGGCCCGAGCCGGCCTGCGGCTTCTGGGAGGCGCGGCCCTCGCCATGGGTGGGCATGCCGTCTACCGAGGCGCTGCCATAGGCCAGCACGCGTGTGCGGGCGAGCAACAGGCGCGATTGGCTGCGCTCGACGTCGCGGCCGTCGGCCTTCAAGGCAAAGAACACGTCGACGAAGTCGCCCGGGCGCACGCTGTTGCCCACGCCCATCACTTCGTCGGCCTTGACGGCCACGGCGCGTTCGCCCGCTTCCAGCCGCATGGACAGGCCGGAGACGAGCTGGTTTTCCAACAAGGGCGAGCCGGTGCCGAGGTCGAACACCGGCACGCGGCCCACGACTTCGGAGACGCTCATGAACGCGCCACCGGGGTTGATGGTGAGTTGGGCCACGCGCAGCGCGGAGGCCTCGATGGCCTGCCCGGCGGGCAGGGGCTGGGTCGCCACGACGATCGGAAAAGTGGCTTCGGCCGGCGCGACCTTGGCCACGCTGGGCGGGGCGACCACGGCGGGCGCAGGCTTGCGGCTGAGCATCCAGGCGTAGGCGCAGAGCACGAGCGCGAGCAACACCAGGATGACGGCGATGATTTTGGAGAATCGGATCATGGTGGTGTGGGGTCGTGGCGTCTGCTGTGGGGCGTTCAGGCCGGGAGGCCCGAAGCCATGAAAACGAGGGTGGAAACCGCGAGGTAGGCGGCCAGGGGAATCGGGCGCGAATGCGTGCCGTCTTCGCGCGGCCGTCCAGAGAGCGCGAGTGCCAGGCGTGGGGCGACGGGCCAGTGTTGCAGGGCTACCCAGAGCAAGCCGTGAAGGCCGGCCAGCAGGCTGGCCACCAGCCAGATCGGCAGCAGCGGTTCAAGTCCCACCCACAGGCCCAGGGCCCCCGCGAACTTCACGTCCCCAGCGCCCATGAGCCCGAAGGCGTAGAAGCACAAGAGGCCCAGGAACGCGGCCGCGCCGCCCAGCAGCGCCGGCGTCCAGCCCAGTCCGAAGGGTTGCGCGTCGAACGCCACGGCGCCCAGTGCGAGCGCGATGCCGACCAGAACGAACGTGTTGCGCACCCGGCGCTGAAGACCATCCTGAGCGATGGCGATCAGCAGCCAGAGAAGCAAGGCGAGCTTCATGTCGGACGGCCTCGGTGGCATGCGGCTCAGCCGCCGGTCGCGCCCGTGGTGGCCACGGTTTTCACGTGGGTGAAGATGGCGTTGAGGGTGCCCTTGACGCCAGCGTCGCTGTTGAAGACCGCGAGCAGGATCACGGCCATGAGGCCGGCGATGATCCCGTATTCGATGGCGGTAGCACCTTCTTCGTCGCGCAGAAATTGGCGGATATGTGCGTTCATGATGGACTCCTTGGTGAAACAAGCGGTTGTTGAAAATAGAAAACTTTGGGTCTAAATTTTGTCGGTCATTGAGGTTTTGCTGAATCCATTGGGCCGTCTATTCGGTTGTTTTGTGCTGCCCATCGTGCAATCAAATTAGGTCCTTGGACCTCGTGTGGCTGGGAAAGCCAGCAGCATTCCAAGTGTGTTTTTAATAACTTATCCTCCTCAATTCCAATTCAACAATGAATCCAATGGTTCTCTTGTCAAACATTCCTTACACGGACATTCAATATTTCCCTACGATCAATTTATCCTTGTTTTTAAAGGATTTTTTCGAGTGACCCATGAGAGGTGGGAGACTTTCCTTGCGATACAGATGCTATCGGCGAGGCGTTTCCATGGTGAAGCAAATATGCGGGTATTTACCCTTCATTAGCCGCCTTTCATGGCGCCATTGTGAGATTTTTTGCATTCCATTAACGAACGGAATGGGGCTATTGAGGTCTCCCGGCAAATGTGGACTGGAATCGCCTGGGTCCAAAGTCGTATTTCAGACAATTCCCACCAATCGCTGGTTTTGATGCGACCGATAGTCCATCCTATTTCTGACCACTCGGTTCAAATAGCGAGGTGGTCGAATTGCGGCCGGGAAGTCGAGGGGCAACGGGGCGGCGATTTGCGGCGTCTGATGAGCACAGGCCGGTTCGGCCCCAAACGGACGCTGCCAGCGGTCGAAGAGCTGCGCCCATCCGGGTAAGTCCGGGTGGGTGCGGCATGGTCTGTTTGTAGAATTACGCGTAATTACGTGTGATTACAGAAACATTCGCATGCTCAACTCCCTGCACGACGAAGTGGCCACGAAGCTGCGCGAACGCATCTTCGCGGGCGAGCTGGCGCCGGGCAGCTTCGTGGACGAGCATGCCCTGTGCGCGCAGCTGTCGATTTCTCGCACGCCCTTGCGCGAGGCGCTCAAGGTGCTGAGCGCCGAAGGCCTGGTGCGGCACGAGCCACGGCGGGGCTGTTTCGTGCGCCAGGTGACGGAGCGCGATCTGGATGAAATCTTCCCCGTCATCGCCTTGCTGGAAGGGCGCTGTGCGTTCGAAGCGGCGCGCAACGCCACCGATGCCGACCTCGCGGCCCTGCAACAACTGCACGACCGGCTCAACGAGAGCGCGCAGGCACGGCGCATCCAGGACTACTTCGATGCGAACTACGCCATCCACGAGGCCATCATCACCCTGGCAAACAACCGCTGGCTGGCGCAAGTGATCGGCGATCTGCGCAAGATCGTCAAGCTGGCGCGCCTGCAACAGCTGCACGCACCCGGGCGGCTGGACCAAAGCCTGTCCGAGCACATGGCGGTGTTCGCGGCGCTCAAGGCGCACGATGCCGAAGGTGCCGAAGCCGCCATGCGCACGCACCTCACGCGCCAGCGCGTGGCGCTGCGCGAACTGGCGCGCAGCCAGACCTCTCGATTGACGGAACCTAGGGCCTATTAACACTATTTTTCCAAGATGCGTTGCGGAACCAAAAGGCCATGCGCAAGGCGCGAAACGCAGACGGGCCGGTGGCCCGGCGAGGCTTCGCAACGCGGCGCATGGCCTTTTGGGCCGCAACCCGAAGGGAAGGGGTTGAAAACAGCGCCACTCTTCGTTGCACTCCTAGGCCAGACGCCCAGTCTGGCCGTCGTCGCGCGCCTCGATTGGCGCTGTTTTCAACCCCTTCGCACTTGGAAAAATAGTGTTAACAGGCCCTAGACCATGACACCTCCCGATTGGCTCGCCCAGGGCGTCTCCCTCCTGCGTCCCGGCACCAAGGCCCACACGCCCCGGACCACCCGCGAGCGGCTCAAGGCCACGCTGCGGCACGAGGAGGAGGCGATGTCGCCGCGCATGCTGCGCCAGGCGCTCAAGCAACTGCAGGCCATCGTCGACCCGGTGGTGAGCGAGGTGGAAGGCGGGCGCCGCGCGCAGGCGATGATGGACGGCTATGCCTCGGCCAGCCTGCCGCACCGGCGCGACCTGTGGCTGCTCCTGAGCGAGCATTTCGTGGCCGATCCGGATCGGGCGAAGAAGGCGCAAGAACAGTTCGCCGCGGCCGTGGGCACGCCCGACGAAGCCGCGGCCGAGGTGCGCTACCGGCGCGCCACGGTATCGCCTCGGCGGCGTGTGCTGCAGCGCTTCAGCGCCAACCCGGATGGCGTGCGCTTCCTGGTGGACATGCGCGCCGAATTGCAACCGTACCTGCGCAGCGACAAACGCCTGGCCGCGCTCGACGTGGAGATGGAGTACATGTTCTCCACCTGGTTCGACGTGGGCTTTCTGGAGCTGCGCCGCATCAGCTGGGACTCGCCGGCTTCGCTGGTGGAAAAGCTCATCCAGTACGAAGCGGTGCACGACATCCGCAGCTGGGCCGACGTGAAGAACCGGCTCGACAGCGACCGCCGCTGCTACGGTTTCTTCCACCCGCGCCTGCCGGGCGAGCCGCTGATCTTCGTGGAGGTCGCTCTCATGAACGAGATCGCCACCAGCATCACGCCGCTGCTGGACGAAACCGCCGCGCCAGCCGACCTGGACAAGGCGACCACGGCGGTCTTCTATTCGATCAGCAGCACCCAGGCCGGCCTCAAGGGTGTGAGCTTTGGCGACTCGCTCATCAAGCACGTGGTGGACACGCTCAAGGCGGAATTCCCGCGCTTGCGGACCTTCGTCACCCTGTCGCCCATTCCCGGCCTGCGCGCCTGGCTCTCGAAGAATGCACCGGCCGACCTGCTCAAAGCCTGGGAGCGCACGCAGGAATGGCCGGAGAGCGCGCCCGAGCGCCGCGCCCTCATGGGTTGGGCCGCGCGCTACCTCGGGGAGGAGATGGACGAGGGCCGGCCGCGCGATCCCGTGGCCCGTTTCCACCTGGGCAACGGCGCGCGCGTGGAGCGCCTGAACTGGGCCGCCGACCCCTCGCCCAAGGGACAGAAACAGTCCTATGGGCTGATGGTCAACTACCTTTACGATCTCAAGCGCCTGGACAAGCACCGCCTGTCGCTGGCGCAAGGAAAAGTCCCGATAGCGGCGGCGATCAAGAGCCTCTACCTTTGACACTGCCTATTTCAACCCGAGGAGACAACCCCATGACGGACAGCCTGAACAGAAGAGACATCCTGCGCGCGGCGGTGGCCGGCGCTGCCCTTGTCGGATCGGCGGCGCGCGCCCAATCGGCCTGGCCCAGCAAGCCGGTGACGCTGATCGTGCCGTTCCCGGCCGGCGGCGGCACCGATGCCTTCGCCCGGCCGATGGCCGCGCAGTTCGCCCGCCTCTCGGGCAAGAGCCTGGTCATCGACAACCGGGGTGGCGCGGGCGGCACGCTGGGCGCGGGCATTGCCGCGAAGGCAGCACCCGATGGCTACACCTTGTTCATGGGCGCGGTGCACCACACCATCGCGCCCAGCATGTACCCCAAGCTCGACTACGACCTCGAAAAGGACCTGGTCCCGCTCATCCTCGTGGCCAGCGTGCCGCAGGTGGTGGTGATCAACCCCAAGCGCGTCGCATCCAACAACTTCAAGGAATTCCTGGCCTTGGCAAAGTCCAACCCGGGCAAGCTCAACTACGCCTCGGCGGGCAGCGGCACCTCGCACCACCTCGCGGGCGAATTGTTCAAGCAGCAGACCAACACCTTCATCACCCACATTCCCTACCGCGGTGCCGGCCCGGCGCTCAACGACCTCATTGCCGGCCAGGTGGATGTGATGTTCGATGGCCTGGGTTCTTCGGCGGGCCACATCAAGGGTGGCCGCATCAAGGCGCTGATGGTCTCGGGCAAACAGCGCAGTCCCGCCCTGCCGGATGTGCCTTGCGCGGCCGAGATGGGGCTGCCCGACTACAACGTGACCACCTGGTACGGCGTCTGGGCGCCCAAAGGCACGCCGGCCGAGGCGCAGAAGGGAGCCATCGAAGAGATCCGCAAGGCGGTGTCGACCGACGAAGCCAAGGCCGTCTGGGCCAACCAGGGCGCGGAGTTCGCCAATGTGAGCGGCCCGCAGTTCGATGCTTTCGTCAAAGGTGAAATTCAGAAATGGGCGCAGGTGGTGAAGGCCTCGGGCGCGAAGCTCGAATGAGCGGGCATGTTCAGTGTGTCGTCGAGCACGCGCTGGCGCGCGTGACGCTCTCCAACCCGGGCAAGTTCAACGCCATGTCGCGCACGATGTGGCGCGAGCTCAAGGCGGTGTTCACCGCTTTGCAGGCGCGCTCCGATGTGCGCGGCGTGACCGTGGCCGGGGAGGGCGGACACTTCTGCGCCGGCGGTGACATTGCCGAGTACCCCGACTTCCGTTTCGATGCGCGCGAACTGCGCGACTTCCACGAGAACGACGTGTGGGGCGGCTTGGGCGCCATGCTCGCCTGCGACCTGCCCGTGCTCGCGCAGATCGAGGGCAACTGCATGGGAGCAGGCGTGGAAATCGCGAGCTGCTGCGACATCCGCGTGGCGGGGCAAGGGGCGCGTTTTGGCGCGCCGATTGCCCGGCTGGGGTTTCCCATGGCGCCGCGCGAAGCCCAGCTCGTGGCCAGCGAGGCGGGTGTGGCCACGGCGCGCGAGATGTTGTTCGAGGCGTCCGTGTTCGATGCCGCGGAGATGAAAGCGCGCGGCTTCCTGAACGCGGTGTTGCCCGATGCCGAGGTGGCGTGCGACGTGCAAGCCCGCGCGCAGCGCATCGCGCGCCTGGCGCCGCAGGCCGCGCGCTTGAACAAACAGACCTTGCGCGCGTTGCGCGGGGGACAGCCGGTGCATGCGCTGGTGACGCATGCCTACGATTACGCGGACGAGGCCGAGCACCGCGAAGGCATCGCGGCCTTTCTTGCCAAGCGCCAGCCGGTGTTCTCCTGACCCTTTTTTCGTTTTCCTTTTCGTTTCTGCCCCCGAATTCGAACCATGAACAACCAGAACCTGTACGCCGCCTTGCGCGCGGCCTTTCCCGTCGACCTGGACAGCACGGCGGTGGAAACCGTGGGCGGCGCGCACGCCGGCCTGCGCTATTCCTGGCGCGATCTGGACCGCGCCAGCGCCATGATGGCCAACCTGTTCGCCTCGATGCAGTTGCCCGAAGGTTCGCGCATCGCGGTGCAGGTGGAGAAGTCGGTGGAGGCCTTGGTGCTGTACCTGGCCACGCTGCGTTCGGGCCATGTGTTTCTGCCCCTCAACACGGCCTACCAGGCCGGCGAGATCGCGTACTTCGTGGGCAATGCCGAGCCCGCCGTGGTGGTGTGCAGCCCGGGCAATTTCGGCTGGGTGTCCAAGATCGCCTTCAAGGCCGGCACGCGCCATGTGTTCACCCTGGGCGATGACCGCACGGGCACGCTGCTGGACCGCGCCGCGCACCACAGCGACGTGCACGAGCCAGCCCAAAGCCGTGCCGAGGACCTGGCGGTGATCATCTACACCAGCGGCACCACCGGGCGCAGCAAGGGCGCGATGCTCTCGCACGGCAACATGCTGAGCAATGCGCGGGTGCTCAAGGACTATTGGGGCTGGCAGGCGGACGACGTGCTGATCCACGCTTTGCCGATCTTCCACGTGCACGGGCTGTTCGTGGCGATCCACGGCGCGATGATCAATGGCAGCCCGATGCTGTGGCTCAACAAGTTCGAGCCGCGTGCGGTGGTGGAGCTGTTCCCGCGCGCCACGGTGTTCATGGGGGTGCCCACCTTGTATGTGCGCCTGCTGGCCGAGCCGGGTCTGACGAAAGCCCAGGCCGCGCACATGCGGTTGTTCATCTCGGGTTCGGCGCCGCTGCTGATCGAGACCTTCGACGAGTGGAAGGCGCGCACCGGGCAGACCATTCTGGAGCGCTATGGCATGAGCGAAACCGTGATGATCACCTCCAACCCCTACGAGGCGGACGCGCGTTTCGGCGGGCAGGGCGAGCGGCGCGGCAGCACGGTGGGCTTTCCTCTGCCGGGCAACGAGCTGCGCGTGGTGGACGATGCGAACCAGCCGATGCCCACCGGTGAGATCGGTGGCATCCAGGTGCGCGGGCCGAACGTATTCAAGGGCTATTGGCGCATGCCGGAGAAGACGGCCGAGGAGTTCACGGCCGATGGCTTCTTCCGCACGGGTGACGTGGGCCGTGTGGATGCGCGGGGCTACGTGAGCATCGTGGGGCGCAGCAAGGACCTGATCATCTCCGGTGGCTACAACGTGTACCCGGCCGAGATCGAGGCCGCAATCAACGAAATGCCGGGTGTGGCCGAGAGCGCGGTGGTGGGCGTGCCGCACCCGGACTTCGGGGAGGTGGGGGTGGCGGTGGTGATTGCCAAGCCGGGCGCGGCCTTGGACACGGATCGGATCATTGCTTCCCTGAAAGCCTCGCTGGCGAATTTCAAGATTCCCAAGCGATGCTTGGTGGTGGCGGAGTTGCCCCGCAACACCATGGGGAAGGTGCAGAAGAACCTCTTGCGCGAGGAGCACAAAGGGTTGTTCGTTTCCTGAAGTTTTTCGCTGCTGGGGTTCTTCTCCTGCTGGAACGGCCCTCGGCGACCGGGGTGCCCGGCTCCGCGGGTGTCCCCCGGACCGGCTGCGCCGGAAACCCCGATCACCGAGGGCCTTTGGGTGTGCGTGCTTTAAATGCGTGTCAGCAGGCGGCCTACGCTGGCCAAGGCGTTCTCCCTGGTCGCTGCATCGGTGGCGCTTTCCGCCAGGTAGGCGGTGACGATGATCGGTGCGCGTTGCACCGGGAACGCGATGCCGATGTCGTTCGCGTCGTCGCCTGCCGTGCCCGTTTTCTCGCCGATTTGCCAGCCGACCGGCAGCCCCGCCCGCAAGCGCTTGCCGCCGGTGGTGTTGGCCAGCAGCCATTGCGTCAGACGGTCGCGCGATTCGGGCGCGAGTGCCTTGCCCAGAAGCAGTGTGCGCAGCGTGTTCGCCATGGCGCGCGGTGTGGTGGTGTCCAAGGGTTCGCCACTGGCGGCGCGGCGGTTGAGTGCGGGTTCGGTGCGGTCCAGACGTGTCTCGCTATCGCCCAGGCGGCGCGCGTAGGCGGTGAGCGCGGCCGGGCCGCCGTAGCTCGCGAGGATAAGGTTGGCCGCGGTGTTGTCGCTGGTGGTGAGGGTGGCTTCGCAGAGCTGCGCCAGGCTCATGCCGTGGCCGCCCACATGGCGCTCGGTCACCGGCGACCAGGAAACCAGGTCCTCCTTGGAGAACCGGATGCGCCGCTGCAGCGACTCCACGCCCCGGTCCACGCGGTCCAGCACCAGGGCGCTGGCCAGCAGCTTGAACGAGCTGAGCATGAGGAAACGCTCCTCCGACCGCCAGCCCAGCTCCAGCCCGGTGCTGGTGTCGATGATGTGCACGCCCAGGCGGCCTTTGGCCTTGCGCTCGATGTCGCGCAGAGCCTCTTGCAAGGGGCTTTGATCGGCCCAAGCATTTTGAAGGGATGCCGCAAGAAGGGCGGAGCCGCAAGACAGGCAGAAGCTGCGTCGATGGATCATGGTTTTCCTGTAAAAGTTAAAGAGAAGGCGCGTATCGTAGAAATGTCCTGCCTTGCATTCAAACGGAAATAATCGAGGCCTTACCAAAGAAAAACTTGGGGCTTTCCATGGATCTGCCACTCAATGCCTTGCGCGCCTTCGAAGTCTCGGCGCGGCACCTGAGCTTCACGCGCGCCGCGCAGGAGCTTCACCTCACGCAGACCGCCGTGAGCCAACATGTGAAGAACCTGGAGCAGCGCCTGGGAAAACCGCTGTTTCGGCGGGTGCCCCGCGGCCTGGCGCTGACCGACGAAGGCCTGGCCTTGTTGCCCGCGCTGGTGGATGCCTTTGCGCGCATGTCCGCCACGCTGGAGTCGTTCAAAGGGGCACAGAAGCGTGAGGTGCTCTCCGTGGGCGTGGTCGGCACGTTCGCGGTGGGCTGGCTGCTGCCCCGCCTGCGCGATTTCCAGGCGCGCCACCCATTTGTCGAGTTGCGGCTGTCCACGCACAACAACCGCATCGATCTGGCCGCGGAAGGCCTGGACTGCGCGATCCGCTTCGGCGATGGGCAATGGCCCGGCATGCAGACGCGCCATTTGCTCGACGCGCCGTTGACGCCGCTGTGCGCGCCTTCGCTGGTCCACCGCATCCGCGCGCCCGCCGACCTGGGGCGCGAGACCTTGCTGCGCTCCTTCCGGTCGGACGAGTGGCCGCAATGGTTCGAGGCCGCCGGCACGCCGTGTTCGTTGCTGACCGGTCCCGTGTTCGATGCGTCTCTGGTGTCGGCTGAGGCTGCCGCGCAAGGCGCTGGCGTGGCGCTGTTGCCAGTCGCGTTGTTCGATCGTGACTTGCGCAGCGGGCGCCTGGCGCGCCTGTTCGACGTCGAGGTGAATGTAGGCGGTTACTGGCTCACACGGGTGAAGACACGGCGCAAGAGCACGGCGATGAAGGCGTTTCAGGATTGGCTGGAGACGCAGTTCGCGGATGCGAAGGCAGTCTTATGAGTTCATAATTCGAGAATTGTGGTATTGTCATGCCGTGAACGAAGAAGACGTCATTCAATCGCTGGCCGCGTTGGCCCATACCGTGCGGCTCCAGGTGTTTCGCGCACTGGTGGTCTGCGGCCCTTCCGGCATGACCCCTGGCGTGATGCACGAGGGCTTGGGCATTCCCGCCACCACCCTGTCGTTCCATTTGAAGGAGCTGGCAACGGCGGGCCTGGTCACCTGCGAGCGGGTCGGCAAGAACCTCATCTACCGGGCAGCCTTCGACCGCATGAATGCCTTGCTCGGCTATCTCACCGACAACTGCTGCGCGGGCGCAGCCTGCGCCGCCGAACCCTCGGGGGCGGCTTGTGGCTGCTGAGACCGCGCTGCGCGCGGCACCCGCAAGCGCCATGGGATTCTTCGAGCGTTATCTGTCCCTGTGTGTTGGGCTGTGCATCCTCGCCGGCATGGCGCTGGGTCAGGCGATGCCCGGTTTCTTCCAGTCGGGCGCGGCCTTGGCCACGGTCGTCGGTGTGCTCATCGAGGTGCCAGTGATGCTGGCGATGGTGGCCATCGTCAACCGGTCGCAGGGCTGGTACGAGCGCGGCATGACGCCGAGGATCCCATGAGCATCACGATTTTTCACAACCCCCTGTGCGGCACGTCGCGCAACACGCTGGCGCTGATCCGGCATGCGGGTATCGAGCCCACCGTCGTCGAGTACCTGAAGACACCGCCGTCCCAGGCGCGTATCCGGCAACTGCTCGCGGCGATGGGCATGCCCGTTCGGGCGCTGCTGCGCGAAAAGGGCACGCCGTACGCGGAGCTTCAACTCGGCGATGCGCATTGGAGCGACGAGCAGTTGCTGGACTTCATGGCGCAGTACCCGATCCTGATGAACCGCCCCATCGTGGAGACGCCGCTGGGCACGGCACTGTGTCGGCCATCGGAAGTGGTGCTGGAGCTGCTGCCGGTGGGGCCGCTGCCACCGTTCACCAAGGAGGACGGGGAGGTGGTCGTGGACACGGGCGCGCGGCGTGCTTGACGCAAGCCATGCAAGGTGAGCGGCGCGGCCTGAGCGTGGCGGCGTTGGGCGCCGCGCAGACCCTGGCCTGGGCGTCTTCGTACTACCTGCCGGCCATGCTGGCAGCGCCCATGGCACGCGAACTGGGTGTCTCGGTTCCGACGGTCTTCGCGGCTTTCTCGGTCGCGTTGGTGGTCTCGGCCTTGTTGGGGCCCCGTGCCGGTGCGGCGATCGATCGGTGGGGCGGCCGGCCGGTGTTGATGGCAACCAATGTTCTCTTCGCGCTCGGTTTGATGGGGCTCGGATTTGCGCAGGGGCCCATCGGACTCTTTGCCTCCTGGATCGTCATCGGCATCGGCATGGGCAGTGGCCTGTACGAGGCCGCGTTTGCCTCGCTGGTGCGCTTGTATGGCAAGGAGGCGCGCGGCGCCATCACGGGCATCACGCTCATCGCCGGGTTCGCCAGCACGGTGGGCTGGCCCCTGTCGGCATGGATGGAAGCGCACATCGGGTGGCGCGGTGCCTGCCTGGTCTGGGCGGCACTGCACCTGGTGCTGGGGCTGCCGCTCAATGCCTTGCTCGCACGGGCGCCGACAACGCTGCCCCAGCCAGCACGCGCAGACCCCATGCCGCGCGAGGTGGTGAAAAGTGCGTCCGTGGGGCGGGCGACTTGGGTGCTTTCTTTCGTGTTCGCCACGACGTGGTTCATCTCCACGGCAATGGCCGCGCACCTGCCACGCTTGCTCCAGGCAGCGGGCGCCACCCTCGCCAGTGCTGTGTTTGTGGGGGCGCTTATCGGGCCTGCCCAGGTGGGCGCGCGCTTGCTGGAGTTCGGTTTTCTGAGCAAGGTCCATCCGCTGCTGTCGGCCCGGCTGGCGTCGGCTCTGCACCCGTTGGGCGCCGCGGCGCTGGCGCTTTGGGGTGCGCCAGCGGCGGCGGTGTTCGGCATCCTGCATGGCGCGGGCAATGGCATTCTGACCATCGCCAAGGGCACGCTGCCCCTGGTCGTCTTCGGCCCGCACGGGTACGGCCAGCGCCAGGGTGTGTTGATGGTGCCTGCCAGGTTCGCTCAGGCGTTGGCGCCCTGGCTGTTCGGGCTGGCGCTTGACCACTGGGGGGCGGGCGCGCTGGTGCTGTCATCCGCCGTGGGGCTCCTGGCGTTCCTGGCGCTTTTTCTGCTCCCCGCCCGGGCCCCGGTCAGAGGCTGAGCCGACGCCCGTGAGGCCTTACCTCAGCACCAGCACGGGAATGTGCGAGTGCGTCAGCACCTGTTGCGTTTCGCTGCCCAGCAACAGGCGCTTGATGCCGCGGCGGCCGTGCGAGGCCATCACGATCAGGTCGCACTTGTTGCGCTTGGCCGTGGCGATGATGGCTTCGGACACCAGGTCGGACTTCACCGTGACCGGCTTGACCTTCACCTCGCGCAGTTGCCCGGCCGACTTCACCGCGTTCACGGCGACCAATGCCTGTTCCTGCCATTGCTTTTCGATGCGGCCCACCTCGGCGGCGGCCAGCGCCACACCGCCTTCGAAGTAGGACTGCGGATAGCGCGGGACCACCTTGAGCGCCACCACGTCCGCGCCTGTCAGGTCGGCCAGATTGAGGCCGTGTTCTACCGCCTGATCGGACAGCTTCGACCCGTCGGTGGCAATCAGAATTCGCTTGTACATGTTGATTCTCCTTCTGTGGTTGACCGGTCCAGCGTAACAAAGCATCGGCATTTGTGCTTGATCTATGTCAAGAGCGCAGCTCACGGCGTGGACTACGCTTGCGCCATGCATTCTGCAGTCTCCCCATCTCTTGCCGCAAGCCGTGTGCCCGGGCTGGTCGGGGACTGGGTGGACGAACACCGGGGATCGCTGACGGTCACCGACGATTTCGCGGTGCTGGACGATCCCGTGGAGCAGGAAGCGTTCACCCGGTCGTTGACCGCGGATGCGCCGGCCGGCAGCGGGGCCGAGTCGGTCCTCGTGGTGCAGGGCATGTATTGCGCGGCCTGCGCCGACGCGGTGGAGTCGGCCTTGCAAGGCATGCCGGGCTTTCTGGGCGCCCAGGTCCACGCGGCCACGCGGCGCCTGGCCCTGCAGTGGGACCCGGCGCTCACGCGCCTGTCCACGCTGGCCCGCGCGCTCGGTCAACGGGGTTACCGGGTGCTGCCGATGCCCCAGGCTGCCTCGGTCAGCGAGCGCCTGCGCGAAACCCGGCAGGCCCTCTGGCGCCTGTTCGTGGCCGGCTTCTGCATGATGCAGGTGATGATGTTCGCGTGGCCCGCGTACGTCGCCGAGCCGGGTGAGATCCCTGCCGACATCGACCAACTGCTGCGCTGGGCCAGCTGGGTGGTCAGCCTGCCGGTGGTGTTCTTTGCCAGCGGCCCGTTCTTCGCCAACGCCTGGCGCGATCTTCGGCACGGCCGCGTGGGCATGGACACGCCGGTGTCCATCGGCATCCTCGTGACCTTCCTGGCCAGCTCTGCCGCGACCTTCGACCCCCATGGTCCCTGGGGCTCGGAGGTCTGGTTCGACTCGCTGACCATGTTCGTGTTCTTCTTGCTGGGCGGGCGCTACCTCGAACACAAGGCGCGCGACCACACCGCGGGTGCGCTGGACGAGCTGATGAACCGTTTGCCGCAGGTGTGCGACCGGCAGAAGCCCGATGGCAGCTTCGAATCGGTCTCGCTGCGCCGCCTGCAGGTGGGTGACGTGCTGCGCGTGCGCGCAGCGCAGGCGTTTCCCGCCGATGGCGAACTGCTCGATGCCGACGCGCTGGTCGACGAGGCGCTGCTCACCGGCGAGTCGCACCCGGTCGCGCGGCGGCAGGGCCAGGCGCTGGTGGCCGGCAGCTTCAACCTGGGCGGGCCGGTGCGCGTGCGGGTGGCGCGCCTGGGCCGGGACACGCGCTTCGCGCAGATCGTGCAGCTGATGGAGCGGGCCTCGACAGAGAAGCCGCGCCTGGCCGTGCTGGCCGACCGCGTGGCCGCGCCGTTCCTGCTGCTGGTGTTGCTGGCCGCGGCGCTCGCGGGCGTGACCTGGTGGCAGCTCGACCATTCGCAGGCCCTGGCCGTCGCGGTCGCAGTGCTGATCGTCACCTGTCCCTGTGCGCTCTCGCTCGCCACGCCGGCGGCCATGCTCACCTCCGCCGGCGCCCTGGCGCGCCGCGGTGTTCTGGTGCGGCGGCTGCAAGCCTTCGAGACCCTGGCCCAGGTGGACGCGGTGGTGTTCGACAAGACCGGCACGCTCACACACGACCGGCCCGCGGTGCGCGAGATCCGCACGCGCGATGGCGTGGATCGCGCCCAGGCGCTCGCGCTCGCAGGGGCCTTGGCCGAAGGCTCCTTGCACCCGGCCTCGCGCGCCATCGTCGCGCAAGCGCTGGCCGAACACGTTGTGCTGGCACCCCTGGCCGGCCACACCGAACAGGCGGGGCAGGGCATGCAGGCGGTGCAGCCCGATGGCGCTTGGGTGCGCCTGGGCTCTGCGGCCTTCTGCGGTGCCGCGTCCTGGGAAAACCATCCGGAGGCGCCCACGGTGCACCTGGCCGACCCGAGCGGCTGGTTGGCCAGTTTCCGCCTCGAAGAAGGTTTGCGCGACGACGCGGCGCAGGCGGTGGCGGCCTTGCGCGAGAAGGGCGTGCGCACCTGGCTGCTCTCGGGCGATCATGGCCTCGCGGCGCTTCGGGTGGGGCAGGCCGTGGGGGTGGACCACATCATCGGTGGCGCGTCGCCGGAGCAAAAGCTCGCCGAAATCCAGGCACTGCAGGCGCGCGGCCTGAAAGTCGCGATGGTGGGCGATGGCCTCAACGACGGTCCGGTGCTCGCGCGGGCCGACACCTCGTTCGCGCTCGGCCATGCGGCCCCACTGGCGCAGGCGCAATCGGACTTCATCGTGCAGGGCGGCCAGGTGATGGACGTGGTGCGCACCCTGACCCAGGCGCGCAACACGCTGCGCACGGTGCGCCAGAACCTGGCCTGGGCCGCCGGCTACAACCTGGTGTGCGTGCCCCTGGCGCTGCTGGGCTATATGCCGCCGTGGCTCGCCGGCCTGGGCATGGCGGCGAGTTCCTTGCTAGTGATCGGCAATGCCTTGCGCCTGGCGCGAACCTGAAAGCATGGACGTTCTCTTTCTCCTGATTCCGCTCTCCGTGCTGCTGGTCTTCGGCATCATCGGCGTGTTCTGGTGGGCGCTGCAAGGCGGCCAGTTCGACAACGTCGAACGCGAAGGCGAGCGCATTCTGAAGAACGATTGACGTAGGTCAAGGTGCGAACGCCGCGCCTTGCCGACACTGCTTGCATGACACTTGCGAGGAGTTGTGTATGTCAGTGACCAGCGGGACCCGCCCATCGGCAGAGGTCTACAACGACAAAGTCGTTCGGCAATTCGCCATCATGACGGTGGTATGGGGCGTGGTGGGCATGCTGGTGGGCGTGATCATCGCCGCGCAGCTCACCTGGCCTGCGCTCAATCTGGGCATCGAATGGCTGTCGTATGGCCGCCTGCGGCCCTTGCACACCAACGCGGTGATCTTCGCCTTCGGTGGTTGCGGCCTGTTCGCCGCCAGCTACTACGTGGTGCAGCGCACCTGCCAGGTCCGCCTGATCTCCGACCGGCTCGCGGCCTTCACCTTCTGGGGTTGGCAACTGGTCATCGTGCTGGCCGCGATCACGCTGCCCATGGGCTACACCTCGGGCAAGGAATACGCGGAGCTGGAGTGGCCGATCGACATCCTGATCACGTTCGTGTGGGTGTCCTACGCCATCGTGTTCTTCGGCACCATTGGCATGCGCAAGGTGCGCCACATCTACGTGGCCAACTGGTTCTTCGGCGCCTTCATCCTGGCCGTGGCGGTGTTGCACCTGGTCAACAGCGCCGCGTTGCCGGTGGACCTGTTCAAGAGCTACTCGGCCTACGCCGGCGTGCAGGACGCGATGGTGCAGTGGTGGTACGGCCACAACGCGGTCGGCTTCTTCCTCACCGCCGGTTTCCTGGGCATGGTGTATTACTTCATCCCCAAGCAGGCCGAGCGCCCCGTGTACAGCTACCGCCTGTCCATCGTGCACTTCTGGGCGCTGATCTTCACCTACATGTGGGCCGGCCCGCACCACCTGCACTACACGGCCTTGCCCGACTGGGCGCAATCGGTCGGCATGGTGTTCTCGCTCATCCTGCTGGCGCCCAGCTGGGGCGGCATGATCAACGGCATCATGACCCTCTCGGGCGCCTGGCACAAGCTGCGCGAAGACCCGATCCTGCGCTTCCTGATCGTCTCCCTGTCGTTCTACGGCATGGCCACTTTCGAGGGGCCGATGATGTCGATCAAGACGGTGAACGCGCTCTCGCACTACACCGACTGGACCGTGGGCCACGTGCACGCCGGTGCATTGGGCTGGGTCGGCCTGATCACCATGGGCACGATGTACTACCTGATCCCGCGCCTCTACGGCCAGAAGCAGATGTACTCGGTGCCCGCCATCGAACTGCACTTCTGGATCTCGACCATCGGCATCGTGCTCTACATCGCCGCGATGTGGATCGCCGGCGTGATGCAGGGCCTGATGTGGCGTGCGGTCAACCCCGATGGCAGCCTGACCTACACCTTCGTCGAGTCGGTGAAGGCCACCTTCCCCTTCTATCTGATCCGCCTGAGCGGCGGCGTGCTCTACCTCGCCGGCATGGTGCTGATGTTCTGGAACATGGTCATGACCGCGCGCAACGGACGGGTGCAAGAGGCCCGCATTCCAACCCTGAATCCGGCTCAAGCCTGAGGACACGCACATGGCCCAAGAAAAGCCACAAGGTTTCACCCACGAGCGGATCGAGACCAACAACTTCCTGATGATCGTGCTCATCGTGCTGGTGATCGCGGTGGGCGGTCTGGTGGAAATCGTTCCGCTGTTCTTCCAGAAATCCACCACGCAACCGGTGCCCGGCCTCAAGCCGTACTCCGCCTTGCAGATCGCCGGACGCGACGTGTACGTGCGCGAGGGTTGCTACAACTGCCACTCGCAGATGATCCGCCCCTTCCAGGCCGAGACGCTGCGCTACGGCCACTACTCGGTGGCGGGCGAGTTCGTCTACGACCGCCCGTTCCAGTGGGGCAGCAAGCGCACCGGCCCCGACCTGCACCGCGTGGGCGGCCGCTATAGCGACGAATGGCACCGCATCCACCTGATCAACCCGCGCGATCTGGTGCCCGAGTCCAACATGCCGGCCTACCCCTGGCTGGAGAAGAAGACCGTGGACGCGGCCGGCCTGCCCAGGCGCATGCAAGCGCTGCGCACGCTGGGCGCGCCGTACACCGACGAAGAGATCGCCGCGTCCAGCGACGAGGTGAAAGGCAAGACCGACTTGGACGCACTGATCGCCTATCTGCAGGTGCTCGGCACCGCAATCAAGTGAGCACCTGGAGAGCACACATGGACATCAACGTTCTGCGCAGCACTGTCACCGTGATCAGCCTGTTGACCTTCCTGGGCATCGTTGTCTGGGCCTGGTCCCGGCGCAACCAGGCCCGCTTCGACGACGCGGCCCTGCTGCCGTTTCGCGACGAAGCGCCCCAAGACAGCACGAGAGAACCCTCATGAGCGACTTTACGAGCGATTTCTGGTCCTGGTACGTGGCCGGCCTCACGCTGGTCAGCATCCTGGCGTGCCTGGTGCTGCTGTGGGTCAGCGGCACCGCCAAGGTCAAGGCCACGGCCGACAACACCACCGGCCACGTGTGGGACGAAGACCTGCGCGAAATGAACAACCCGCTGCCGCGCTGGTGGGTCTATCTCTTCATCATCACTGTGGTGTTCTCGCTGCTCTACGGCTTGCTGTACCCCATGTACGGCAAGTACCCGGGCATGTTGAACTGGACGTCCGGCAGCCGCTACCAGAACGAAGTGGCCAAGCGAGCCGAAGAGATCGCGCCGTTGTACGCGCAATTCAACGGCATGGAGCCCCAGCAGCTCGCGGGCAACGCACAGGCCATGGCGATCGGCGAGCGCCTGTTCATGAACAACTGCGCCACCTGCCACGGCTCTGACGCGCGCGGCGCGCGCAGCTTTCCCAACCTGACCGATGGCGATTGGCTCTGGGGTGGTGACCCGGCCACGATCAAGGCCACCATCATCTCCGGGCGCATGGGCGTGATGCCTCCCATGGCCGCGGCCGTGGGCTCGCCCGAAGACGTGCGCAACGTCGCCCACTTCGTGCTCAGCCTCTCGGGCAGCCCGCACGACTCGGTACGCGCGGCTCTGGGCCGACCCGCCTTCGCCGCCTGCGCGGCGTGCCATGGCGCGGACGGCAAGGGCAACACCGCCATGGGCGCACCCAACCTGAGCGACAAGGTCTGGCTGCACGGCTGGGGCGAAGAGGCCGTGGTGCGGGCCATCACCAAGGGCTTCAACAACCAGATGCCGGCCCAGGCTGACAAGCTCAATGCCGACCAGATCCACGTGTTGAGCGCGTATGTGTGGGGCATGTCGAACAAGGCGTCGCCAGCGCCCAACTGATCGACCGACCGACCGACGCGCGCGAGAAGAATCCTTCATGACCGATCGAAAAGCCACCATTCCCATCGTCGCAGTGCCCGCCGACGACGAGGTGATGGTGTCCCTGTACGCCGCGCGCGAGAAGATCCAGCCGCGCTCGGTCTCGGGCCTGTTCTCGCGCTGGCGCTGGATCATGGTCTGGCTCACGCAGATCGTGTTCTATGGTCTGCCCTGGTTGCAGTGGCACGCCCGCCAGGCCGTGCTGTTCGATCTGGAGGCGCGCCGCTTCTACATCTTCAACCTCGTCCTGTACCCGCAGGACTTCATCTACCTCACCGGCCTGCTCGTCATCTCGGCGCTGGCGCTGTTTTTGTTCACCGCCGTGGCCGGGCGTCTGTGGTGCGGCTTTGCCTGTCCGCAGACGGTCTACACCGAAATTTTTCTGTGGATCGAGAAGCGGGTGGAGGGCGACCGCAGCGCGCGCCTGAAGCTCGACCGTGCGGGCCTCTCGGCCGAGAAGCTGGCCAAGCGCTCGCTCAAGCACGCGCTGTGGCTGGTGTTCTCGCTGTGGACCGGCTTTACCTTCGTGGGCTACTTCACGCCCATCCGCGAACTGGGCGCGCTCTCCATGGCCGCCGCGCTCGGGCCCTGGCAGTGGTTCTGGATCTTCTTCTACGGCCTGGCCACCTACGGCAACGCCGGCTTCCTGCGCGAGCAGGTGTGCAAGTACATGTGCCCCTACGCGCGCTTCCAGAGCGCGATGTTCGACCGCGACACCATGATCGTCACCTACGACGAGCAACGCGGCGAGCCGCGCGGCGCGCGCTCGAAGAAGGCCGACCCCACGGCGCTGGGCCTGGGTGCCTGCGTGGATTGCACGCTGTGCGTGCAGGTGTGCCCGACCGGCATTGACATCCGCAACGGCCTGCAATACGAATGCATCGGCTGCGCTGCCTGCATTGACGTGTGCGACACCGTGATGGACAAGGTGGGCTACCCGCGCGGGCTGATCCGCTTCTCCACGCAGAACGGCATTGAGCAAGGCTGGGGCACGCGCCAGATGCTGCGCCGGGCGTTGCGCCCCCGCGTGCTGGTCTACACGGCCATTCTGGGTGTCATCACGATCGCGGTGGGCCTGAGCCTGTTCCTGCGCACGCCGCTCAAGGTCGACGTGATACGCGACCGGGGGGCGCTCGCGCGCATGGTGGAAGAGGGCCGGATCGAGAACGTGTTCCGCCTGCAGATCATGAACGCCACCGAATTGCCGCAGCGCTATGCCATCCAGGTCTCGGGCCTGCCCGGCATCGCGCTGGACACGCCGGCCGAGGTCGAGGTGCTGTCGACCGAAGTGCGCGCCGTGGCCGTGCGCGTGCAGATCCCGCCGGACGCGGCCAGCAGCGGATCGCATCCGATCCGCTTCGACATCCGCGCCACAGGCGACGAGGGCATCCACGTGTCCGAAAAGGCCGTGTTCCTCGTGCCGCGTTGAACTTGTTTTCCGTCTTTGAAGGAGCTCGCGTGAACCCATCGTCCTCTCCCACCGTCCAGATACCGAGCGTGGCTTGGTGGCGCGTGCCGCAAATGTGGCTGGTGGTAGGTGGCCCGCTGATCGTGGTGCTGGCCAGTCTCGTCATGGTCTACATTGCCGTGACCCATGCCGACCCGGTGCTCGACAAAACCGCTTTCGAGCGCGACCGCGCGGCGGCTTCCGTGCTGCAAGGCCAGGCGCGTGACGAAGCCCTGATCCAGCTGCAGCCCGCCCACCAGGCGCGCAACCACGCGGCCTCGCCCGTCGTGCCGCAGGAGCGATGAAATGAACGTGCGCCAATGGATGGGCATCGCCTGGCCCACCTTCCTCACTGCCGCATTGCTGGAGATGCTGGTGTTCGCGATGGTCGACCCGGGCGACCTGCACTGGCTCGGCGGCCAGCCGCTCGAAGGCTCGCGCCAGATGGTCTACACCGTGGCGTTCTTCGTGTTCTGGGCGGTGACGGCGCTCTCGGGCGCGCTCAGCGTGTGGCTGGCGCGAGACTGAAATGGAGAAGGGACGCGATCCGCCGCCGGGCCGCCCCAAGGCGGATCAGCCCCCTTGGGGGGGGCAGCGACCCGCGAAGCGACATCATCCACAGGGCTGCGGGTTCACGATGCGGCGCAGGCCGTCCGTGTCCTTGATGCGCACGTAGCGCTGCTTGACGTCAATGATGCCGTCGTCGACGAACTTCGAGAACGTTCGACTGACCGTCTCCAGCTTCATGCCCAGGTAGCTGCCGATCTCCTCGCGCGTCATGCGCAGCACCAGCTCCGACTGCGAGAACCCCCGCGCGTGCAGCCGTTGCACCAGGTTCAGCAGGAATGCCGCCAGCCGCTCTTCTGCGCGCATGCTGCCCAGCAGCAGCATCACGCCGTGGTCGCGCACGATCTCGCGGCTCATGATCTTGTGCACGTGGTGCTGCAGCGTGGTGAATTCGCGTGAAAGCTCTTCCACCTGGTCGAACGGCATGATGCAGACCTCGGCATCCTCCAGCGCCACCGCGTTGCACGAGTGGTGGTCGTTCACGATGCCGTCCAAGCCGATGATCTCGCCCGTCATCTGGAAGCCGGTCACCTGGTCGCGGCCATCGGCGGTGGTGACGCATGTCTTGAAAAACCCTGAACGCACCGCGTAGAGCGACGTGAACTTGTCGCCCACGTTGAAGAGCGCGGCGCCGCGCGGGATGCGGCGGCGCTTGGAGACGATGGCGTCGAGCTTGTCCATTTCCCCCGGGTTGAGTCCCATGGGCAGGCACAGCTCCCGCAGGTTGCAACTCGAGCAGGCGACTTTGATGCTTTGGGCGTCCATAGGGCGAAGCATACCCCCGTAAGCATTGGGGGCGAAATGCGATCTGGGCACTTGTTGACCGAGATCAAGGGGCGGCAGCCCAGTCTGCCGCACAGTGAGGGCCTTGATGGAGATTTCATTTTGAGCCACGCCATTTCCGAGGAGCTGTTGCGCCGGTTCGACGTTCCCGGCCCGCGCTACACCTCGTACCCCACCGCCGACCGGTTTGTCGAGGCGTTCACCGAGAGCGACTACGTCCAGGCGCTGGAGCAGCGCCGGGCCGGTTCGATGGCGCTGCCGCTGTCGCTCTACGTGCACATTCCGTTTTGCGAGTCGGTCTGCTACTACTGCGCCTGCAACAAGGTCATCACCAAACACCATTCGCGCGCGACCGAGTACCTGCGCTACCTGGCGCGTGAAGTGGAGCTGCAGGTGGCGCACATCGGCAAAGGCCAGAACGTCTCGCAACTTCACCTGGGCGGAGGCACCCCCACCTTCCTGTCAGACGCCGAACTCGGCGACCTCATGACCATGCTGCGGCGTCACTTCACGCTGGTGCCGGGCGGCGAGTACTCGGTGGAGGTGGACCCGCGCACGGTCACGGAAGAACGTCTCGAGACCCTGGCGCGCCTGGGCTTCAACCGCCTGAGCTTTGGCGTGCAGGACTTCGACCCGGCCGTGCAGAAAGCTGTGCACCGGGTGCAGCCGGCCGAGCAGGTGTTCGCGCTGGTGGCGGCCGCGCGGCGCATCGGCTTCGAGTCGGTGAACGTGGACCTGATCTACGGCCTGCCGCTGCAAACGCCGGAGTCCTTCGCGCGCACGCTGGCGCAGGTGAACACGCTGCGGCCCGACCGCATCGCGCTCTACGGGTATGCCCACTTGCCCGCGCGCTTCAAGCCGCAGCGGCGCATTTCCGCCGTGGAGCTGCCCAGCCCGAGCGACAAGCTCGGCATGCTGGCCCTCTCGCTCGACGCGCTGATGGACGCGGGCTACGTCTATGTGGGCATGGACCATTTCGCCTTGCCCAACGATGCGTTGGCCGTGGCCAAACGCCAAGGCCGCCTGCACCGCAACTTCCAGGGCTACAGCACCCAGCCCGACTGCGACCTGATCGCGCTGGGTGTCTCTGCCATCGGCCGCATCGGCGCCACCTACAGCCAGAACGCCAAGACGCTGGACGAATACCGCGACCTGCTCGACCAGGGCCGCCTGCCCGTGGTGCGCGGCCTGGCCCTCACGCGCGACGACCTGCTGCGGCGCGCGGTCATCATGGCCTTGATGTGCCAGGGCGAGGTGCAGTTCGAGTCGATCGAACTCGGGCATCTGATCGATTTCAAGCGCTATTTCGCTCGCGAGATGGACGCCCTGAAAACGCTGGCCGACGAGGGCCTGATCCGCCTGGACGACGCGAGCGTGCAGGTGACCGAGACCGGCTGGTTCCTGGTGCGCGCCATTGCCATGGTGTTCGACCGCCACTTGCAGGCAGATCGTGACCGGGCGCGTTTCTCCCGCATCATCTGACCCGCGCGAACGCGTCCGAGCATGCAAACCTCGATGGCGATCACCGCGTTGTTCATGGGCCTGGTGGGCGGCCCGCATTGCGTGGCCATGTGCGGTGCCGCGTGCGCGGGCGTGGGCCGAGCGGCGGGGGCGCGCAGCACGCAAGCCTTGCTGAGTTTCCAGCTCAGCCGCATCGCCGGCTACGCGCTGTTCGGCGCCTTTGCCGCGGGCTCGGTGCAGGGGCTGGCGTGGCTGGGCACGAACACCGCGGTGCTGCGTCCGGTGTGGACCATGTTCCATGTGGGGGCGCTGCTGCTGGGCATGGCGTTGCTGTGGCGTGCGCGCCAGCCCGCCTGGATCGAGAACCTGGGGCAGGCCGTGTGGCGCAAGGCCAGGCCCACGATGGCCGCGCTGGGGCCGCGCGCGCCGTTCGTGCTGGGCCTGGGGTGGGCGCTCATGCCCTGCGGCCTGTTGTACTCCGCCTTGCTGGTGGCGTCGTTGACGGCCCACGCGTTCGAGGGCGCGGCCGTCATGGCACTGTTCGCGCTCGGCACCTCGGTGTCGCTGCTGGCCGGGCCGTGGTTGCTGCTGCGCTTGCGTGGCGCGCGCTCCGGTGGCTGGGGTATCCGGCTCGCCGGATTGGCGTTGATGGCGACCTCGGGCTGGGCACTCTGGATGGGCGTCGCGCATCCATCCGGTTTGTGGTGCGCTTAGCCTGACGTGCGTTCAGGCAGGGTCGCCAACACCAGACCCAACAGCGCGATGCCGAACGCGACACCCTGCATGCCTGTGAGCCGTTCGCCCATGAACAACACCCCGATCGCTGCGGCGCTGATCGGCAGCATTACCGTGAAAACGCCCGCCTGCGAAGCCGGCACCGCCTTGAGACCCGTCATCCAGAGCCATACCGTCCACACGCTCGCGGCCAGCGCGTAGAACACCAGCAAGGCCCAGACGGGCAGGGCGACCGTGGAGAAATCGAACGACCAGGCGGCCCACAGGCCCAAGGGCGTCACCAGGGCGAATCCCCAGAGATTGATGATGGCCGAGATCCGCTTGGGTCCCAGGCCTTCGGTGAGCAGTTTCCCGATCACCACATAGGACGCTTCGCACACGACCGCCGCGAACACGAGCAGATTGCCCAGCAAGGCCTTATCCATGCCGAACGGCCCCGCCCGGTCGACCGCCGCGCCAGCGTCCACCTTCTGCAGCGAGAAGAGTCCGATGCCGATGGCCGCGCAGGCAATGCCGGCCGCGCTTCGCCACCCCAGGCGTTCGCGCAGGAACACCCAGCTCAGCGCGGCGACCACCGCGGGGATGGACGACATCACCACACCTGCCGCCACGGCGGTGGTCATGCTCACGCCGAACAGCATGCAAACGGAAAACAGGAAGTTGCCCAGGAACGATTCCAGAAACAACAGCACACGTGTGCGGCGCGACAGGGACGGCTCGTGCGCCGGCTTGCGCAGCCAGTTCCACATCGCCACGCCGCCGATGCCAAAGCGCAGCCAGGCGAGCAGGAACACCGGAAACACCAGCACCAGCGGTTTGGACAGTGCGACGTAGCTGCCGACCAGCGACATGCTCAAGGCCAGGCTGGCGTAGGCCCATCCACGGTTCGGGGAAGTCATGGCGATGTCATGGGAGTGCACTGAACTGGAGCGCATGATGCCCCAAGTGCTGTGTCATTTTTCAGAATGAGAGATTTTCTTTTCTCAATGTGAAATTACAGAATGTTGCGGCGCAAGAAATTTTCTCAATGTAAGAAAACGATTTTTGCATTGAGATATTTGTCGAAAATATCCTTTAAAAACAATGAGAAATTTTTTCTCTTATATAAGACATAAGAGCTTCTCATGGTCTTCTATAAGACTTAAAGTCTGTCCAACGGCATCGCCATTGCATGCAAGCTTGCCGGGCTGTTTCATCAACCTCAAGGAGTCTTCAAATGCCCCAATCCCTCACCGAGCAACTGAGCCGTCAGCAGCAGATCGATGCCCTGGAAAAAGACTGGGCGACCAACCCCCGGTGGAAAGGTGTGAAGCGTGGCTACAGCGCGGCCGACGTGGTGCGCCTGCGCGGCAGCATGCAAATCGAGCACACGCTGGCCAAGCGTGGCGCCGAAAAGCTGTGGGACAAGGTCAACGGCGGTGCCAAGAAGGGCTATGTGAACGCCTTCGGCGCGATCTCCGCCGGCCAGGCGATGCAACAGGCCAAGGCTGGCCTGGAAGCGGTGTACCTGTCGGGCTGGCAAGTGGCCGCCGATGGCAACACGTCTGAAACCATGTACCCGGACCAGTCGCTCTACGCCTACGACTCGGTCCCCACCATGGTCCGCCGCATCAACAACACCTTCAAGCGCGCCGACGAAATCCAATGGGGCCGTGGCATCGAGCCGGGCAGCGCTGAATTCATCGACTACTTCCTCCCCATCGTGGCCGACGCGGAAGCCGGTTTCGGCGGCGTGTTGAACGCCTTCGAACTGATGAAGAACATGATCGCCGCTGGCGCGGCAGGCGTGCACTTCGAAGACCAACTGGCCGCTGTGAAGAAGTGCGGCCACATGGGTGGCAAGGTGCTCGTGCCGACGCAAGAGGCCTGCGAAAAGCTGATCGCTGCCCGTTTTGCGGCCGACGTGATGGGCGTGTCCACCATCGTGCTGGCCCGCACCGATGCGGAAGCCGCCAACCTGATCACCAGCGACCACGACGCCAACGACAAGCCTTTCCTGACCGGTGAGCGCACGCAAGAAGGCTTCTACCGCGTGAAGAACGGCCTGGAGCAGGCCATCAGCCGCGGCGTTGCCTACGCGCCATATGCCGACCTAGTGTGGTGCGAAACCGGCGTGCCCGACATCGGCTTCGCCCGCGAGTTCGCCCAGGCGGTGCAGGCCGCGTGCCCGGGCAAGCTGCTGTCTTACAACTGCTCGCCGTCGTTCAACTGGAAGAAGAACCTCAACGACAAGCAGATCGCGTCGTTCCAGGAAGACCTGGCCGCGTTGGGCTACAAGTACCAGTTCATCACGCTGGCCGGCATCCACATCAACTGGTTCAACACCTTCCAGTTCGCCCATGCCTACGCACGCGGCGAAGGCATGAAGCACTACACGGAAATGGTGCAGGAACCCGAATTCGCCGCACGCGACAAGGGCTACACCTTCGTGTCGCACCAGCAGGAAGTGGGCGCGGGTTACTTCGACGACGTGACCACGGTGATCCAGGGTGGCTCGTCCAGCGTGAAGGCGCTGACGGGGTCGACCGAGGAAGAGCAGTTCCACTGAGCTGAATCCGCCTCACAGAGGAGACAGGGCCACCCTTCGGGGTGGCTTTTTTTTAGGGGGCATACTGAATAGGTATTTCGAGCCTCGGCAGGTCACGATTTACTGAAAGACACCCAGAGAGAGATGAGAGCTACAACTAGAGCCATCAGAGTTAGCCATTCCATGCGGCTCTGCGCTTTGACGCTCTCCCGCACGCTGACAATATTTGCCAATTGCGCAAAATGATCCCTTGTCAGACCCTCTTCCGAAATTGTGCGTGACGCTAGATATTTTGTGTGTTCGCAGAGAAGCTCAGCTAGTGGCTTTGATTTCTTCTCGTCCCACAAGGATGTTGCGGAAAATTTGGAGCACTGGAAGCTATATAGGCTCTTATCCTCAGTACGCATTTTTAGTTCCGATGCGATCAGAGGAGTGCCGATTGACATGTCAAAGAAACGCTGAATCTTCTCCAATGATTTAGCGCTGGTACGTTTGCGAACTTGATCTAGTTTAAGTGATGTTGTGCTTGTTTTTAGATTTTTTGACACTTCAACCAAAAACTCTATTGCAGCAAAATTGACCAGGATTTCATCAAGGTGCTCGTGGCAGAAATATGTGTATGCGTGAGGCTGATGGCCGCCCAAGTGTTTGATCTTATCTTCGGGGATTTTATCTGTATGCAGATTTGTGATTAAATGAAAGCGTTTGTCGTATTCCTTGCGATTTTCAACAATAAATTGCATGGCGGGGCAGTCTTCAAGAGTCCAAATGTTGAATGGAGTCGTTGCGCTAACGATAGAGCGCCAATCTCTAACGTGATCATTCTTCGAGTTGGGAAATAAGGACTGGTTTTTCGTTGTAATAAGTTCGGCTGTTATCACTCTTGAAATTGTGTTGGAGAAGTATCCAGGTGCATTTTTTGAAAACCAGTTAGATGCCAAATCTTGGAGTTGATTTCGCGTGTCGTCGATGGATTTTGATTTAATGTGTTCGGGTGATAGATGTTCGATGGCCCATCTTCTGCGAATTCGTCTATAGTGGCTTTTACGATCTAATTTAAGTTGGTTGTGATAGCTGCTTGCGAGCTCTTCTTTGAGCGAGAAGCCAATAAGCAGGCATGTGAGTGAGGGCGTTGGTTGAAACAATCTAACCAATAGATGATTTGCTTGTTTTGGTGGGTCTGCATAATTGTCTGCTGTGACATAATTTTGTCTTTGAGAGTTGGGGACGACAATTCCAACATTGTACCAACTGCCATCTCTACCATATGCGCGTTCATTCTGCAACCAAGCTATAGCGCTTTCCTTTTCGCTACGGCCCCACCCAGCTTGCCACTTGAATCTTTCAAGTGCGCGATATAGAGCGCCTATTTCTTGAGGGCCATACAACTCTAGCCCCCAAACCATTGGCGACCTTATTTCCTCATCGCCCGCAGGGCATGTCTCCCTGTTTAATTTCTCATCGCGTTTGAAATGGTAGTCTGCCTCTCCCGCGCTAAAGTGTGGATGGCGCATTAGATTGGGTGCAAGCCAATGCAGTTTCCATTTTATGCTGGAGGCAGCTTTACTTTGAGAAAGTTGCCTGATTCGCCTGCTTAGTACGTCAACAAGCTTGAGTTTACTGGGCATCATAGTTTCGTTCTTTCGCAAAGGCCACAGTGCCGTTTGGAGTTGGATTTAAGCCATGTGCGGCCTTGCGTGCGAATCAGAAGTTCGAGAACCGCACATTTGGTGTCTACGAAATATGACATACACTACCAGTAGTGTATCGAGAGTGGCCGCGCAGATGCAGCACTGTTGCGCCAAACGCATGTCGTTCTAGTTGATTTTGCATGGGGTCGATCAAATGAGCAATGAAATGGTGCTTCGCATTTGCGATGTCCGACACGGAGCGTGTGCGTTGATTGCACCCCGTACTAACGGCGTCGAGGGAAGGCTGGCCATGATCGATTCTGGATGCACTGAAGAGTGGACTCCTAGCAAGTTCATCAAGAACACGTTGAAGCGAAGTCGCCTGGACTACCTGTTCATCACGAACGCCGACCAAGATCATATGAGTGACCTCAATTCGCTCTGGGAAGAGGGTATTCATGTTGCGACTTTGACCCGCAATCGCAAGGTATCGGTGGAGGATCTTCGCCGGATCAAGATGGCCGGCGGTACTAGCAACGACATTGAGCGGTACTTAAGCATTCATGGGAGTTATACCAGTGCTGTGCCTGAACCGTTTAACGAGTACATGGGCGGCATCACGGTGAAATCATTTTCGAATGCCTATCCTCGTTTTCAAGATACTAACAACTTAAGTTTGGCAGTTTTTATAACATTTCGAGGATTCAAAATTCTCTTTCCGGGTGACCTCGAAAAGGCGGGATGGGAGGCAATGTTCGAACAGCCGGCTTTCTTGGAGGAATTGAAAGATATTGATGTGCTTGTAGCGTCTCATCATGGGCGTGAAAATGGCTACTATGCACCTTTGTTCAATGTGGCATGTCCAAGATTAGTCGTAATGTCAGATAAGGCAATAGCTCACGACACTCAGCGAATGGCGCAGACATATCGCGCTGAAGTTATTTCTAATCACCCAGATGGATTATTGGTGCGGTCAAACATGAAAAGGCGCCGAGTGTTGACGACGCGGCGAGATGGGCATATTATTTTCATCGTAGCGGAGAACGGAAGCTTCACTATCGATACTGAGTATCACTAAGATGGCTAACACACGTAGTAGTCACGTAAAGGCATGGAACCTACCATGGTTGGTAGCACTTGTCGCACTTGATATTCTTGTCTTGATTGGCATAGTTTTCCCAAGTGTTGTCGCTAACACATCATTGAGCCAAATTAGTGGAGTGCGGGTTGCATTGAATGCTCTCTTGCCTGTGCCAATTTTGATTCTGGCAGGTCTTCTGCCTGCAACACTTAAAGAAATGCTTGTTTTTTGGCGGATTAAGGATCATCTACCAGGCTGCAGAGCATTCACACGACACGGTCCTGCCGACCCCCGGATTGATATGGCATCGTTGCAGCAGAACGTGGGATCTTTCCCGAAGGTTCCCCGTGAACAGAACGAGTTGTGGTACAAGCTGTATCGAAGGGTGGATGCAAAGACCAGCGTGATCGATGCAAACCGGAGCTTTCTTCGTTTTCGCGAAATGGCTGGATTGTCATTCCTCCTTATGCTGCTCGTGCCGCTCGTTATGACATTCTCTGTGGTGTCAATCATTACGATTTTCCAGGCCTTTGGACTTTTTGCGGTGCAATATTTATTGACCAGCATTGCGGCAAGAAATAGCGGAGTCAGATTGGTTTGTTCAGTCCTCGCCGAGCATGCAATCAGGCGTGTGACGTGACTGTTCCCCCAGTATGCGTTGTGGGATCGCTAGTTTGGTACCTTTGGCCCACTTGGATTATGCGTGCGCCGTAATAGATCTCACATGCGCCTCATTCCTAGCTTCGCTGCGCTGCCAACAGTGGCATTCTTCGATTGATATACACCATCACATGCAAGACTTCCGCGACCATCGCCACGATGCCCACAGCCCAATGGATCAGGAAGAATGGTGTGATCGGCATCAGCAGCGACGACCAGAGCCAGACGCCCATGCCTGCCTGGTAGAACACCCCCGGGCAGCGCGCGCAACGCAGGCCCTTCATATACGAGCTGTTGGCGACGGACCAGATTGAATGTCCATGGTCCGAGCTGCGCGAGGGGCATGTACGTGCTTTAAACAGCATTGGGTCAGAAGGGGCGCCTAAGCAGGGCGATCTCAACAAGTCCTGCGAGCCCTCGCTGATGCAGATCTGCCACGACGCGCAGTCTGTCCGCAAAAGCCGCGTTGTTGGTCCTCATATCGTGCCCATGGGAGAAGTAGTCGCGCGCACTGCTGAACGTCACGCGCTCACGTGTCTCCTTGTCCGACCAATGATGCAGAGACCGGAGTTGCTCGACCGTCATGCCTGCGTTTTCAAGATAGTCGAGATCGGCAATCAGCTGATCAGTGCGATTCATCTGGCCTCCATTGAGCGGGACGGTGGCGCTGATGGTAGTTTGATTGGGTGTGGTGGGCCGCCGCACAACTGGCCGCAGGCGACGCGCAACCCCGGGCCATGGGGGTGGTCATGGCTGGGCCACGTTGGCGTCACCCGGGGCCAACCTGGGCACCCCCCGGGCACCCGGCCCGGACCGGCACTAACGCGGGGCCTGCACCCGCATGCGCCTCTCGATGTCCTTCAGCAGATCCGAGGGCGCGATGTCAAGTGCATCGCAGAGCTTGAAGATGAGACGCAGGCCCGGGGTATTCCGCCCTAGCTCGATCTCCGAGATGTGGCGTCGGTCCACGTCCGCCCGTGTGCGAGGCTGCATAAGTCCTCAGCGCGACGCGACCTCAAACTATCCGACCTGTTCCAGCCAAGAGGCAATCAGAGCTGTTCGCCGTTTGCCTTTCACGGCCTGCATCGCAAGCAGCAACTCGGCCACGTCGTTCTCCTCACAGTAGAGGTAGGCCAGCGGCACCTCCAATGCTTTCGCGATGTTGCGCGCAATGCCCAACTGGGGTTCATGGTTGCCCAACTCATAGCGGCTGATTCTTGCCCGGCTCGACGACTCGTCGATGCCTATCAGCACACCCAACTTTTCCTGCGACCAGCCCAAATCTTCACGGCGTGAGCGAATGCGCTTCCCGATGAGATTTGTGGTGTGAGCAGGCTCTGAACCCATGTCACGAGTCTCGTGACGTGGTGATAATCTGTCGTCACGAAAAACGTGACATTGATTGTCCCTTTGCGGATGGTCCGTCGCGGCCGCTCGCTGTCTTTCACTTCATCGATACCAAGGAGAACCATGAGTTTGTTTGTTCAATCCATTACCGCGCGAAAAATCATCGGCCAGTGCCTGTTGGCGGTAGTGGCTGTCTGTGGGGTGGTGCAGCACAGCGCGGCCCAGAACCCCAGCGAGGCTGAAAAGTTGAAAGCGGTCCGACCTGCCACAAGCAGCGAGAAGCTTCAAATCACTCAGGCGGTTCAGCGCTCTCTGATCGATCCTGACTCTGCTCGCTTCGGTGACGTCCTTGTTCTTCCCAATAAGCACGCGTGTGTTGCTGTCAATTCCAAGAATCGATTCGGCGGCTACACCGGCTTTCAGATGGCCTTTGTGTCGTTCCTGGAGGGCTCATGGCACTTCATGGCGACGAAGGACGTGGATTTCCCAAAGTGCGCGTCAATCATCGTGAGCCTCTAACTAACCCAAAGCCATCCCCACCCCGCGCCCCAGGAGAAATCCCGGGGCTTTTTTTTTGTCTGTATGAAAGGAAATCAATGATCTGGATATCCCTGCTGGCGATCCCCGCCGCGCTCGCCATGTTCCAGCTAGGTGCGGCCCTCGCCATGGCCTCGGTGCTGCGGCTGGCGGTCACGGTGCTGGTCGTCCTGCTGGCCGCTGTGCTGGTGTGGACCCTGCGTAGGAGACGCCGAAAAATTCAATAGTCGATCTCTGCAGTAACCCCCGATGGGTCCCTCGGTTCACTCCGTGGGGCCCTTTTTCATTTCACACAACAAACGGAGAACTACATATGCGCGTATTGCGTGATTCGGCCTCGATCCGAAGTGCCGGAGCAGACCCCGACGAACCATCACTGTCGGTGCTCATCGCGCGGCTAGTGGCGGACCTGGACGATGACGGCTGCGACCTCACGGAGATGGTGCGGCTGGTCATTGTCGAACCCGGCGATGCACTTGCCGCGATCGACGCCGAGTTGGGATTCCCGCTGCTGGAGCGCCCGCTGGACGTCATCGAGTCCCATAAGCATTGGATCGAGCTGACCATCGTATTGAGCGACGACGGATCGGGCGTGGTGGTGTACGTACCTGTGCGCCCCAACGTCGATCCCGATCTGCTTGCTCATTGTCGCGAGGCAATGTCATGAATGTCGCCCCCCGTCCCCCCACCCCCAACCGCCTCTCTGGCGGTTTTTTTACGTCCGGAGATTTGTATGCATGAGAGCCACCCCATCGTCGCCGACTTCGCCGCGCTGCTCGACGAGAACCTGCGTGAAGCGTGGGAGGAGAGGGCGGCCGTCATGCAGTTCGATGCCGGCATCCCCCGTGATCTGGCCGAGGCGCTCGCGCTGCTGCTGGTCATCCGTCAGTACCCCGCCGTCCTTGCGCGGCTCATTTGATCCACACCGCCAACCAATAGGAGCTATCCATGTCCAACGAAGAAATCACCATCGCAGAAGCACCGACCCTCGACGACCTCGTTCAGGTCCTGCGTGAGGGCCAATGTCCATCAGTATCCGGCCGCTCCGTGCTGACCTACCACCTGGGCCACATCGGAGAGCGCGAGCACTTCATCCGCATCCACGACAACACCGGGCGGGGCATGTTCGCGCGGGATTGGATCTTCGCCAAGGAGATTGATGGTGTGATCGCGGGCGATGGTCCGATCACGTCATCGGCTTTCCGCGAGCTGTACGCCGGTCGCTCCATCAACACGGGCGGCTTCCTCATGGCCGTGCTGCTGGGGCTCGGTGTGCTGGTGCCGATGCCGGAGGGCGCACGTGGCTATGCACGCAATCCCGACGTGCCGCTGGCCTCTGTGTTCACACCCACAACTGAGGCACCCAAGCGCAAGTCCCGGGGTGCGCAATGACGGGCGTGATCGGCGCTCTGCTGGCGGCTGCGCTGCTCTCGATGCTCTTCGCGAGTACGAGGGGGTTCGGCATTGTCTGCCTAGTTGCTGTCTGCTACCTCAAGCCAATCGTAGCGGCCTGCCTGATCGTGCTGGCCATCACCTTCGTTCTGTACCTATTCAAGTAGGGAGTCATCCATGTCATGCATCACCGACGCAGCAAGTTGGACCGGGCCGCCGCCGCTGACCAGCCAGACCGCGCGTGGGCCGCCGAATGTGACCGCCAGGGCCGCGCAGGTGCGAGCAATGGGGGTGGCCATGCCGGGGCGCCGACGGGGCCGCTATGGCCAAACCTGGGCAACCTCGGGCACCACCCGGGGCAGCGGCTCGGCTCGGGCAACCAGACGGGGGCACGGGGGGCAGCCTGACCAACTTTTCGAAAAGGGTTCCGGGGCCGGTTCTAAGTGCGGTCAATGATGACCACGCAAGGGCATCAGCTCCTGCGCTCTTGCCGGGGTCTGACGGGCAAGCAGCGTGGGGAAAAGCACGTATCTATAGTGGAGGAAATGCATTTCGTCCCTCTTTATTTCAATTGCAATGTGATGTATCGCTGGCGATAATCAAAAATGCTAATTTCTACAAAATTTGGTACTACTTATTGGTAAGTATCAATGGGGTGGTTTTTATGTTTTGGTGTCATAGTATTCAATGTGCAAGTTTGCGGCTATTTTCCCGTTATCAAATTAGGCAAATCGAGCTCGAATTTGTGCCGTTACATGTAGATGCATCTGCGCCCTGGCCCCATTTGGCCCCGCCCTAAACTAGCGGTCCTGAGTTACTCCTGATCAGAGTTTCTCAGACCAGCGGCTTCAGGCTTGAACGCTTGATGCTATTAATAAAGTTCTAATAAATACAAAAAAAAGGGAACACAACGATGACAAAGGAATACGAAGATACGGTAGTGAAAGCAACAAAGCGCGCAGGACGCAAGTCCTTCTTGCCAAGTCTGACCAGGGTTTTCCAGCCGCTGGACAAGGCCAGCTTTCCACACCAACCAGAGTTACCACATCACGCACTACCGGGCACGATCGAGAATCTCGCCCACATGCTCAAGGGTTACGGCATTTCGGTGTCAAACGACTTGATCACCAAGTCCACAGCGCTGTTCATGGACGGCGTAGCCAACACCGAAGGCATGCAGGAAGCCCTGCTGGCCACGGTCATTAGCCTGGCTCAGTTGAACAAGTTGCCGGCGGCGAACATCTCGGGCTATATCGAGGTGATGGCCAAAGACAACGAGACGAACTGTGCTGAGGAGTGGATGCGCTCCGAACCATGGGACGGCGTTGATCGGATGGCGGCCATTGCTGAAACCATCACTCCGGCGAAGAGCTACCCCAAGTTTCTGCGGGACATCCTGGTCGTGAAGTTTGTCTTGAGCGTTGCGGCCGCAGCGACTCAGACGAACTTCAGCGGTCGCGGTGTACTGACCATGCAGGGGCGGCAGGGCCTCGGCAAGACGAGCTGGTTCCGGGGCTTGGTGGACGATCCCGAGTTGCGCGAGCGACTAGTCAAGATCGACCATCATCTGGACGTACACAACAAGGACTCAAAGCTTGGTGCGATCAAGCATCTGATCGTCGAGCTGGGAGAACTGGACAGCACTATCGGGAAGGATTTCGCTCGATTGAAGGGCTTTTTGACGAGTGATCAGGACAAGATTCGGAAGCCGTATGCACGGACCGAATCGGAATATCGCAGGCGGACAGTGTTCTGTGCTTCTGTGAATGAGTACAACTTTTTGGAGGATTCAACGGGAAATTCAAGGTTCTGGACCATCGAGACCGAACACATCAACTACCAGCATGGCATCAACATGCAGCAGTTGTATGCGCAGGCTCTGGTGATGCTGGACGAGGGTGCAACGTGGTGGCTCAATCAAGAGGAGGAAGCACTCCTGGAGTACGAGAACCGCAAGCACCGCGCAGTTAGCGTGATTCGTGAGGCGTTCCTTGAAAAGGTCGATGTGGAGTGCAGCGATCGAAGTGGGTGTGAGGCTTTTACCTCCAGCGAAGTGCTCGTAAAGCTCGGCATCTCGTATCCCACCAATGGACAGGCCAAGGAGTGCGCCAGGCTGCTGAGAGAGTTCTTCGGCGGCAGTAAGAAGATCCGGGATCGTGAGCGGTGGCTAGTCCCGTTCAGGGCTCCGTCGGTTTATGGCGTAAGCGCACGTACCGAAAGGGAAGTGCCGGAAGTGGTGTTCTAAGTCAGTCAAGTCTCTGCAGAGATGCCAAAGGGAGTCCTCAAAAGGGTCTCCCTTTTTTTTGGTGTGAGCTCAACCGGGCGGTAGCACGGGGGGCAGAGAACACGACTTTCTATTGGCATGACCGCATGCAACGCTAACTCAGGGCGGAGGCACGGGTAGCAGAAACACGCGCAAAGACCTGCCTGGCGCTTCCGCCGCCACAGCTGGGCCGGCCAAGGTTGGCAAAGTTGCTTCCGTTGCCTCCCGTCCCCCCGACCGTTGGGTGTGTGGCCCGCCCAGAAGAAACCCATGTCTCAGAGCCGCTGCGAGCCCGCATCGGTTCACACAAATCAAGGAGATCCACCTAGTCTAACCAACCAATAGATCACCCAATCACAGGCCCTGCCTGCACTCGCTGCCGGTGGGGTTTTTTTTCGTCTGTACTTTTCTGAGGAGTCACCATCGTGCCCACCGTCACCCTGTCCACATCCATCGTCAACACCGCTACGTGCCCGGAGGGTCGCAGCAAGATCGACCTCTACGACACCGCCGTGCCGGGCTTCATCCTGGAGGTCCGTGCGTCGGGCGGCAAGACCTACCACCTGCGCTACCGCGACCAGTACGGCAAGCAGCGCCAGTACAAGATCGGCGATGCCGCGTCCATCAACTTCACCCGTGCACGCGACACAGCACAGCGGGTCCGCTCCCGCGTCGTCGGCGGCGATAGTCCCATGGATGAGCGCCGAGCACAGCGCACGGTTCCCACCCTGTCGGAGTTCATCCGCGACGTCTACATGCCGCACATACGCGCACATCGTCGCAACTACCAATCCACGGTGAGCTTCCTGAAGCATCACATCCTGCCGCGATTTGGCTCGCGTCGGCTGGACGAGATCACACCCAAGATGATCGGTGATGCTCATGATGAACTGAAGGCCCGCGGCTATGCACTCTCGACGGCCAATAAGATGCCGACCCTGTTCAAGATCTTCTACAACCTCGGTCGTCGAATGAAGGTGCAGGGGGCGTCGAACAACCCGGCTCAGTCACTGAAGCTGTTTCAGCTCAACAATGGCCGGGAGCGCTACCTGACCGCCGAGGAGGTCCAGCGGCTGCGCACGGTGCTGGAGGCGTGCCCCTACGAGCAGATGAGGGTCATTGTCCCGCTGCTGCTGATGCTGGGTTGCCGCAAGAGGGAACTGCTGGAGGCTCGCTGGGAGCACGTAGACCTTGAACGTCGGATGTGGCACATACCGATGTCGAAGTCGGGGAGGGCGCGCAATGTTCCCCTGTCGTCGGCGGCCGTCGATGTGCTCGCCTCATTGCCCCGATTCGATGGCTGCTCATACGTGGTACCGAACCCCTCAACCCTGAAGCCATGGGGCAATCTGCATCACCAATGGGATGCGATACGGAAGCGGGCCGGTCTGGATGGTGTGCGTATCCACGATCTGCGGCACAGCTTCGCGAGCAACCTGGTGAACTCCGGGCGGTCGATCTATGAGGTGGGGCGGCTGCTGGGACACACGCAGGTGAAGACGACTCAGCGGTATGCGCATCTCTCGGACACAGTGCTCATGTCGGCCATGGAGGAGGCGGCAAACGCGGTGGCATCTGTGTCGTGTGCAGAGACGCAGAAGGTAGCCTAGATCACACCCAGCTCGGCGACTACTGTTGCTGGGTTGGGTGTGGCGACACTCTCGGCTACGATGGCCGCGATGGGCCGATGACAGTCATTCTAAGCAGCCAGTCGATGCTCGTAGTAGGTGGGCGCCGGGTCATCGAGAATCGCGAGTAGCTCCGCATCGTTGCCCCCTGCACGCAGCCACCGGTCCACGTTCTCTGGCCGTATCTGCACGATGCATCGGTCATGTCCAGCAGCTGCGACCTCGGGCGGCGGATCACTCGTGATGGCCGCGAACGACAGCAGGTCAGGTTCCGCCGGCGCAGTCCACTTCGACCACAGGCAGGCGATCAGCATGGGCTCACCCGATCGAGGACGAAACTCCAGCACCACATTGCCGTCCGGCGTGCTCACGTTCTCGTAGAACACATCCACCACCATTAGGCCGTGAGTCACACCAAACTGCCCGCGCCAGAAGCCCGTGAGGTTGTTCCGTCGGGCGTTGTAGGTGCCCGGATATTTGGTGTCGTAGATCGCCGGTTTGCCTGCAGGACGGCACTGGTAGCGCATGGGCTTCACGACTCGCCGCCCGTTCTCCATCACCATCACCGGGGCGTAGTTGCCGGGGTAGATCCGTGAGTCATTTGGTGTGAGCTCGGTGCGCCGCATCTCCTCCAGCCTGGACAGCCCGCGCGCGATCTTGTCACCGGCAATGCGCACGTCCTCCGTCGCCTTCTTGGTGTGCTTCGTCAGAAGAGACCGCTCGGCGTCGGCCAGGCGCTTGCGCTGTTTGAAGAGGTCCTGCTCAATGGTGGCGGATGTGCGGGTGCGGTGCAGCTCGATCGCCTCCCAGATGCTCCGCTCGGCCTCATTGGTCGGGTGCTCAAACGTCGCCTCTAAACCCCGGGGAATCACGATGCGGGGATTCTCCAGCCGCGACCAAAACAGCTCGGCGAAGGTGGCAATGTCGATCTCCGTGCCGTACGCCCGCTTGTACCGTCGGTAGTCCGCCCAGATTTGAGCTGAGTAGCACATGGCTGGCCTCCATTGAATGGATCTTCGGAGGTCAGCATACCTGCTGTGCGTCACCCGACCCGATCCATTGATGGGTACCTGCGCTCGGGTTTATGCCAGCCCTTTCCCACGGGCGTCTCGGGAGGAGGGGGCGAGACTTCAATCCGCCACTCCTGGACGACCCAGGCATCGTCATCTCTCTCGACGCCCGCAAGCACCATGGTGGCCTGCCCCTGAACGCACTCCTTGATCTTGGGATCGTAGAGCTCAATCATTCCCGGTGCGCAACCGGACTGGTGGAACGCTAGAACCTTCACCCACGTGTCTCCAGCCTTGAACCGCTTGGTGTGCACATCGCCCGTGAGCGACTTTTGGGTCTCAGCGCGGAGTGCTCGTCCGCCTCGACGAAGCATGGTCAACGTCACGCGCATCGGTGGCCTTCACGAGAGGTTGGTCACCGGCTCAAGCCAAACCCGCGCAGCCTCATCTGGGCCCATCGCGCGCAGCCGCTCATCCCGCCAGAGGTCGCCTGCGAGATCTTCCAGCTGTGCAGGGTCAACCGAGCGCCAGTGCTGCTGCAGCTGATGAGCGCAGGCGGCGATCCAGATGTTTGCGGGGAGGGCGTCCATTTGCGTAATGGTACCGCAAATAACTGTATGTATGTACAGCTATTTGCAGTGCGGTCGGCAATGACTCCGGCGTGTGCTGCTTGCGCTCATTCCTCGCTATGGTCGATGATCCCCTTGGGTGCCCAGTTCAATTTCTGGCCGGTACTGGAGGATGGTGCTCATGTCACTGATAGCTGCCGCCTATGTTCGGATGTCGACGGATCAGCAAGATCTTTCTATCGGAACCCAGCTCGACGCCATTGAGGCCTACGCACAAGAAAATGAGCTTGACGTCGCGAGGATCTACAAGGATGCAGGGCGCAGCGGCCTAGCGATCTCCAAGCGGGAGGGCATGAAACAGATGCTGCGTGATGTGATGGAGGACCCGCGCCCATTCGACGTGATTCTTGTATATGACGTGAGCCGGTGGGGACGCTTTCAGGATGTCGACGCCGCCGCCTACTACGAGTACACATGCAAGCTCCACGGTGCCCGGGTGGTGTACGTCCAGGAGAAGTTCGGGGCGGATGACGATCCAATGACCGCACTCTTGAAGGCCATGCAGAGGACGATGGCGGCCAAGTACTCTCGCGATTTGGGTGTGAAAACAAGGGCGGGGCAAGACCGCGCGGTCAAACTTGGATTTCAGATGGGGGGCCTTCCCTGCATCGGGCTGAGTCGGGTTGCGATTGATCGCGACGGAAACAGGAGACCACTCTCGCGCAGCCAGCACAAAGCGATGCAGAGCGAACACATCGTATGGGTGCCGGGGCCGCAAACAGAGGTCGACCTGGTCAACCGAATTTTCACGATATACGCCGAGCCAAATACAACGATCGTCGGTCTGGCGCGGCAACTGTGCGACGAGGGGCTCACCACCGCGATGGGGCGATCGTTCACCGCCTACACAGTGGACCAGTTGCTTCGAAATGAAGCGTTCGCGGGGAATTTTGTTTGGGGCAGGGATCGCCACCCGAAGCAGCCCAAGCACCGGAAGGCTCCGATATCACGCGCAGAAAATGTCATTGAGCCGATCGTTCCGGCCGACCTCTGGCAACAGGTGCAGAAGAAGCTTTGGGCGCGCAGAAAGAGGACATGGGATAAGGAAGATCTGCTGCAACGGTTGCGGGAGATGGTCGCGGAGAAACCGGGACTGTGCGCCTTGGATTTGGAGGCGATGGGGTATCCCAAAAGCGCTCTCGAAGGAGCGTTCGGCTCAGTGTCACGCGCATTTGAACTTGCCGGCCGAGATCGTGCGTTGGTCCGAGCGCAGCACCATTTGAGACGCAGGGATGCCATGAGGGTTGGGAAACGCATGACCCGGGATATTTGTTCGCTGTTGGAGAGCAACAGCATCGCCTGCGGAATCTATCCAAAGAGCCGCCTCTTGCTGCTCGGGGCAGGGCCAAAGATTCGATTGCAGCTGGTGTGGCCACGCACCAATCGAGGCGCACAGCAGTGGAAGATATTCAAAGCCCGGCCGCCGGAAGCTGACTGGATTCTCCTGGCGCAAATGGAGATCACGGAGTGCGCCATTCGCTTCGTGCTGCTCAGCGCCGACGAGTATCAGAACACGAACGCTTGGCTTACAGCAGAAGCTCCCGTGGGCCTCATCAGCATTGCGGATGGGGAGGGCTTGCTCCGAGAGATTCGGGCGAGGCTTGTGCTGCCGTAACTTGGCTAAGGCTCACCGCTCCTCTTCGACCAGGTCCAGCGCAATCCGGACAGCGATCTCATGTGCAGCGTGCCTCCAGGACCAATCGGCGGGCATCTGTGCTGTGTCGGTCTCCGCGAGTGCCCGAAGAACCCTCTCCTCCAAGACAGCCCGCATTGCCGTGATTCGGCCGACGTCGTATGTGTGATCCCGGGCAACTCGATGCGCGGTCAGGAAGTCCATGGCCAGCAGCATGGAAGTGCGCAGTTCGGCGGGGTCGATGGCGTCGAGATCCATGCACGCCATGTTAGACGTGCTGAGACTCTCGGCTACGATGACGTCTATCGGCCATGAGTGGTCGTCAAATGCGCACCACATTGCGTGGGAAGTCAAATGAAGAAGTTCCTCAATCTCCTCTCGACGGCGGTTGTTGTGGTCTCGCTGGGCGTTCCGTTGGTGGCGACGGTAGCATTGGCTATCTTGTCCCCGACGGCGCATACGATGATTGCCGCACTCATCGTCCTGCTGGTTTGTGCAATCGCGCTACTGATCCATCGCGGTGTTTCTGCAGGCCGAAAAAAAATGAATTCCGATACGTCTGAATAATGTTGGTCCATTTGCCAACTGTGGAAGGCGAATGCTGCGCAGCGTCATTGTGTTGCCGCCCGTGGACGGTGTCCCAAGGAGGCTCCGTAAGGAAGGGAGCATTACTGAGCGCTCGGGACCGCGTACTCGGCCTTTTTCACGCATTGCTCTGCCTCGATTCGGTTCGAGAAAAAGTCGACGGTCAAAGTGCCAAATCCGCCGCCGGTAATTCCCAACCAAATGATCTGCACTTCCCCCGCTTTTGCAGTGACGTTCAGGATGCCACTTTCGCCCCCGGGTGAATTCTTGACCTTGACGCCATGCTCCCCAGGTTCCAAAAGCACGTGAGCGAAGTTATTTGGCTTCAGGGTACCAATAGGTTTGTCGTCGACGATGACCGTTGATCTAGCTCCGGCACCCACCCATACAGCAGGCTCGCGGCAAACGTAGAGACTTGCTTTGCCGACTACCGGGGCCAGTGTCTTGAGGTTTGCTTCGACATTCTTGTCGCCGTAGCTAACGGACGCGCAACCAGTCAGTGCAGTCAGAATGAGGGCTGCGTATGCGGTGTGCATTCGTGTGATGGAAGACTTCATGAAGGGAGGAGATTGATTTGGAAGGCTTGGCTCTGCAGCACAATTTCAACAATGAAGGGAAATTACTGCACTCTGATTCCGGCCGTAAGACTCCATAGTAGCCGCACACGAAGAAGTCGAGCGCACCACACAAAAACTGGGCAAAATTTCTCCGCAACCAAAGTTGCTTGCACTGCCCCCGTGCCCCCTTTGGTGTGGGTCTGTGGTGGGAACCCACCGGCGTGCGTATGTTCCCGCCGTGTGCACCCCGGGCGGATGCCCAAGTCTCCATAGCCGGCCCCGTTGGGTGGGCGGTGGGTGCGGGGCTCCAAGTGCCTCCCGGCCACACCTAACTACTTGACGATGTTCGGGATTCTCTATGTCCGGCAGAATCAACACCTTCCAGTTCGCCCACGCCTACGCCCGCGGCGAAGGCATGAAGCACTACACGGAAATGGTGCAGGAACCCGAATTCGCCGCACGCGAAAAGGGCTACACCTTCGTGTCGCACCAGCAGGAAGTGGGCGCGGGTTACTTCGACGACGTGACCACGGTGATCCAGGGCGGTTCTTCCAGCGTGAAGGCGCTGACGGGTTCGACCGAGGAAGAGCAGTTCCACTGAGCTGAATCCGCCTCACAGAGGAGACAAATCGCCACCCTTCGGGGTGGCTTTTTGTTTCTGGGAGGTAGACGGCTTTGCGATGCCTGCCAGCCGCAAACAGTCTTGGACGGCGTTGCATCGCGCTGTTCCAATGCGGCGCATTCCCACATCAGAGCCACAGGAGAAAAAACGATGCATGTGAGCCTTCTCGTCGGGCGACTCAGCGTGGCGGCGCTGTCCGCGATCGCAGCGACCACCCCATGGGCGCAATCGGACAACAGCGTGGCTTCGACCTATCCCAATCCCAGTCGCACCATCCGGATCGTCGATGCGTTTCCGCCCGGCGGCAGCACCGACTACCTGGCGCGCCAGATCGCCAACCGGATTGGGGCGGATTGGAAGGCTTCCCTCATCGTGGAGAACCGCGCCGGGGCGGCGGGGCAGGTCGGCACCGGCTGGGTGGCGCGTTCCGAGGCCGACGGCTACAACGTCCTGGTCATTCCCAACGAGTTGTGGACCGTGGCACCTGTCCTCTATGGCAAGCGCCTGCCGTACGACACGCACAAGCAACTGATGCAGTTGGCTCCGGTGGCGGAAGTGCCCATTGTCGTGACGGTGAACCCCTCGTTGCCGGTGTCGAACATCAAGGAGCTGGTGGCTTATGCTGCCCAGAAGCCCGGTCAGGCTTCGTACGGCTCGGCCGGTGTGGGGAGCATCCACCAACTGACGGCCGAGCTGTTCGCCTCGAAAGCCGGTGTGTCCTTGTTGCACGTTCCGTACCAGGGGACTGCGCCGGCCATCAACGGTTTGCTGGGCGGTCAGGTGACGGCGGTGTTTTCGCCGATCAGCTCCGTTCTACCTCACATCAAGGCCGGCAAGCTCAAGGCGCTCGCCGTGACCGGTGGGGCGCGGGCACAGGCCCTTCCCAACGTGCCCACGGTGGCCGAGGCGGGTGTTCCCGACTACCAGGCGACCTTCCGTGTCAGCTTGTTGGCACCCCGAGGCATTCCGGAGCTGGTCAGGAAGAAGTGGTTCGATGAGGTCCGAAAGGTGATGGACTCCGCTGAGGTTCGCAATGCCATCGCCGTGCAAGGCATCGAGCCCGATCTCATCGACCACGGCGCTTGGCTGGAGCGGTTCGCGCAGGAAGGCAGGCAATGGCAAAGCGTGATCGACAAAGCCCAGCTTCGCGTGGAATGACCTGGAAGGCACCGACGTGAGCGAACTGGCGAAAAGTTTGGGTTCAGAGGATGCCGACTTCTTCAAGGCCCGGGGGTTTGGCGGACGATTGAGTTTTGGTCGCAAGCCGGCCCTCCTGGTGATCGATCTCAGCAAGGGATTCACCGACCCCGTTCAGCCATTGGGGTCCGATCTGTCGGGCCAGATCGCGGCCACCAATGTGCTGATCCGCGCGGCCCGAACCCAGCGGGTTCCCGTGATCTTCAGTGCCGTGCGGTACGAAGGCAGGAACCTGCGCGATGCCGGGCTCTGGTACCAGAAGATGCGGGGGCAATCCACCCTGCACATCGACGGCGATGGGCACGAGCTGGACCCCAGGCTGCTGCGCGAGGAGGGTGACGAAGTGCTGTACAAGAAGTACGCCTCCTGCTTCTTCGGCTCCGATCTGACATCGCGTCTGGTCAACGAAGGCATCGACACCTTGATCATCACAGGCACGTCCACGAGTGGATGCGTTCGGGCCACGGTGGTCGACGCCGTGCAGTTGGGGTTTCGGCCCATGGTCGTCGCCGAGGGCGTCGGAGACCGCTCGCATGCGTCGCACCAGCAAAGCCTTTTCGACATCGATACCAAATACGGCGACGTCGTGGGCTTGTCCGAAGCCCAGGCGTATCTGACCGCGCTGCCTGCCACGTAGTTTCGCCGCGGTGCGGGCTTATGATGCCCCGTTCGGCGGGTCGCATCGCCGCCTGGCCTTGCAAGCTCCTCGGATGAATCTACGGCAACTTCGGTACTTTGCTGCGGCGGTCGAGCACCGCAGCGTCACGCGTGCGGCAGAGCGCCTGCACGTTGCCCAGCCGGCCCTGGGGCAGCATATCCGGGCATTGGAGGCCGAGCTGGGCGTGCCCTTGCTGGATCGGCATTCGCGCGGCGTCACCGCCACCGCGGCCGGAGAGGCCTTGTACACCCGCAGCCTGGAGATCTTCGACCTGATCGCCCGCACGCAGCGGGAAGTTGTGGCGCTGGGAGGCGGCGTGGCCCGCACCATCACCTTGGGGCTCACGCCCAGCCTCACCCTGCTGATCGGCACCGATCTCCAGTTGGCCTTTGTCGAGAAAGCGCCGCACTGGCAATTGCGCATCTGGGAGGAGCCCAGCTTCAAACTGGTGGCGGCTGTTGAGAATGGCGAACTCGACCTGGCGCTTGCCTACGACGTGGCACCGCGACCGGCACTGAAGTTGCGGCCGGTCCTCGAAGAAGAGTTGCTGTTTACCTGCCGGCCCGACCTTGCGCCCGAAGGTCCTACGGTCGAACTAGCCTACATCCTTGAGCGCCAGCTCGCGCTGGGCACATCCCAGGACATCGGGCGAAGAGCGCTGGCGCGCGCAGCGGGAATGGCACCCGAGGCGCTCAAGGTGCGCTATGAACTGCAGTCTGTGACCGGGATCCGCGACATGCTGCTCAGAGGCAGCGCGGCCAGCGTGCTTCCTTATGGGAGCATTGCGCAAGAAATCAGGGCAGGACGCTTGGCCGGCTTGCGCATCCAGGGCGGTGTGCTGTTCAGTACGCTCTACACCGTCACCCGGAATCGGTCTCAGTCCCGTGCGAGCGACGAGGCGAATCTTTCGGACTGGCTGCTCGACGGCGCCATTTCCAGAACAGCGGCCAGTCAGCCTGGTTTGACGAGGGCCTTGCCTTCAGTGCATGACGGCTTGGGCACGACGCCGTCGCACGTCGCCTCGATGGGACGATGATCGTCCGAGGGCCATGTTCTGGTCATGAGGGACCGTCTGGCGCATTTTGTGTAAAAATCGCCTTTTCCTTGAATCGGCAAGAGCGAGAAAGGCACATCTGGTTATGACACCGCGAACTATGGAGACCACCTCCACGGCCCGTTGAGGCCCGCAGTTCGCGCCTGCCCGATCGTTTCTCCTTTTGACCCACACCAGCGCGGCCCATGCCGCGCTTTTTTTGTTTCTGGACCTCCCATGTTGCACATCACGCTCCCCGACGGATCTCAACGCGAATATCCCGGACCGGTCACCGTGGCCGAAGTCGCGGCCTCTATCGGTTCTGGCCTGGCCAAGGCCGCGCTGGCCGGCAAGATTGGCGACAAAGTGGTGGATACCAGCCATCTCATCACGCAGGACAGCCCGCTGTCCATCGTCACAGCCAAGGATCCGGACGGGCTGGAGGTGATCCGCCATTCCACCGCGCACTTGCTGGCCTACGCCGTCAAGGAATTGTTCCCGGACGCCCAGGTGACCATCGGCCCGGTGATCGAGAACGGCTTTTTCTACGACTTCTCCTACAAGCGCCCCTTCACGCCGGAGGATCTTGTCGCCATTGAAAAGCGCATGGCGCAATTGGCGGCCAAGGACGAACCGGTGGTGCGCCGCGTGCTGCCGCGCGACGAGGCCGTGGCGTATTTCAAGGGGCAGGGCGAGCACTACAAGGCTGAGATCATTGCCAGCATTCCCAGCAACGAAGACGTGTCGCTGTATCGCGAAGGCACTTTCGAAGACCTGTGCCGTGGCCCGCACGTGCCCAGCACCGGCAAGCTCAAGCACTTCAAACTCATGAAGGTGGCTGGGGCGTATTGGCGCGGCGACCACCGCAACGAGATGCTGCAACGCATCTACGGCACGGCCTGGGCGAGCAAGGAGGAACTGCAGCAGTACCTCACCATGTTGGAGGAGGCTGAGAAGCGGGACCACCGCAAACTCGGCCGCGAGCTCGACCTGTTCCATATCGACGAGCATTCGCCCGGCACCGTGTTCTGGCATCCCAAGGGCTGGACCGTGTGGCAGGAGGTGGAGCAGTACATGCGCCGCGTGTACCGCGAGAACGGTTATCAGGAGGTCAAAGGCCCGCAGATCCTCGATCAAAGCCTATGGGAGAAAACCGGCCACTGGGACAAGTACCGCGAGAACATGTTTGTGACGGAATCGGAAAAGCGCGACTACGCGCTCAAGCCGATGAACTGTCCCGGGCACATCCTGATCTTCAAACAAGGGATCAAGAGCTACCGCGATCTCCCGCTGCGTTATGGGGAGTTCGGTCAGTGCCACCGCAACGAGCCATCGGGCGGCCTGCACGGCATCATGCGCGTGCGCGGCTTTACGCAGGACGACGGCCACATCTTCTGTACCGAAGACCAGATCCAGGCGGAAGTGGTGGCATTTACGGCACTGCTGAAAAAGGTCTACAAGGACTTCGGTTTCAACGACATCATCTACAAGCTGTCCACGCGGCCGGAGAAGCGCATCGGCTCTGAAGAGAGCTGGGACCGCGCGGAAAACGCGTTGGCCGAAGGCTTGCGTGCTTCCGGCTGTGAGTTCGAGTATCTGCCGGGCGAGGGCGCGTTCTATGGGCCAAAGGTTGAATACACGCTCAAGGATGCTTTGGGGCGGCCGTGGCAATGCGGAACGATCCAGGTCGACCCCAACTTGCCCGAGCGCCTGGACGCGGAATATGTGGGCGAGGACGGTGCGCGCCACCGCCCCATCGTTCTGCACCGCGCCATTGTGGGCAGTCTGGAGCGCTTCATCGGCATCTTGATCGAACAGCATGCCGGCGCTTTGCCGACCTGGCTGTCTCCGGTGCAGGTTGCGGTGCTCAACATCACCGATGGGCAAGCTGATTACTGTCGTGAAATCGCGAAAACTCTGCAGAATCAAGGGCTTAGGGTTATCTCAGATCTGCGCAACGAAAAAATTACGTATAAAATACGGGAGCACGCGTTGCAAAAGCTGCCTTTTATCGTTGTCGTGGGCGACAAGGAAAGAGAAGCTGGCGCCGTGGCTGTGCGGGCTCGAGGGAACAAAGACCTCGGTGTCATGCCGCTGGAAGCCTTTTCCAAACTCATTGCGGCAGACGTTTCATCCAAAGTTTGAAGTCAAACGCTTCGGTTGATGCCCCCGCTGCTGTGGCGCACCTCGGGTGCACAGTGGCGGCCGTCGTGCCGCCATTCCGCTTGATCAAGCCCACACAAAGGAACTCACCATAGCTACCAACTTTCGCGACCGCCGCCAACGTGAAGAGCGCGCACACAGACTGAATCGGGAAATCATGGCTCCTGAGGTTCGCCTCAACGGACCTGAAAACGAGCCCCTGGGCATCGTCAGTCTGCAAGAAGCGCTGCGCATGGCCGGCGAACTGGACGTGGACCTGGTCGAAATCGCGGCCACGGCCGTGCCTCCCGTGTGTCGCTTGATGGACTACGGAAAGTTCAAGTACCAGGAGCAGAAGAAGGCGGCGGAAGCCAAGGCCAAGCAAACGGTCATCGAAATCAAGGAGGTCAAATTCCGACCCGGTACCGATGATGGCGACTACAACATCAAGATGCGGAACATCCGCCGCTTCCTGGACGACGGTGACAAATGCAAGATCACGCTGCGGTTCCGCGGCCGTGAGATCACCCACCAGGACCTCGGATTGGCTCTGTTGAACCGCATCCGCGACGAGTTGGCGGATTCCATTGTGGTGGAGCAGTTTCCCAAGCTGGAAGGGCGTCAGATGATCATGATGATCGCGCCTGGACGAAAGAAGGCTTCAGGTGGTGTGGCCAAACCTGCCGAAGCGGCAAGTCAGCCGGTGACCTGAACACCGCCGATTGACAAGAACAGGATTGGATGGGCAGGGTAGTCTCCTGCTGGTCCGAGGCGCAGGCTGAAAGGCTCGGCGCCGAATCGGATGGTCGAAAGGCCATCCCCAAAAGTGGCTCGGGGCCAACAAGTCCGCGGAAGGTTCGCGGCGCCTCACGAGCACAAATGAAAAGGAGCATGAAGATGCCCAAAATGAAGACCAAGAGCAGCGCGAAGAAACGTTTTCGCGTTCGTCCCGGTGGTACCGTCAAGCGCGGCCAAGCCTTCAAGCGTCACATCCTGACCAAGAAGACCACCAAGAACAAGCGCCACCTGCGTGGAGCAGTCACCGTGCATGAGACCAACATGGGTCACATGGCACAGATGCTGCCCGGCACGGGCATTTGATCAACGACGAACAAGGAGAACACACATGCCTCGCGTCAAACGTGGTGTAACGGCTCGCGCCCGACACAAAAAAGTACTGGCTCTGGCCAAAGGTTTCCGCGGCCGCCGCGGCAACGTCTTCCGCATCGCCAAGCAAGCGGTGATGAAGGCCGGGCAATATGCCTACCGTGACCGCCGCACCAAGAAGCGCGTCTTCCGCCAGTTGTGGATTGCCCGTATCAACGCCGGTGCCCGCGCATGCGGCCTGACGTACAGCCAATTCGCCAACGGCTTGAAGAAGGCTCAGATCGAAATCGACCGCAAGGTCCTGGCCGATCTGGCGGTGAACGATCCCGCTGCCTTTGGCAGCATCGTGGAGCAGGTCAAAGCCAAGCTGGCCGCTTGATTCACGGCCGGGACGTGCCGCGGCAACGCGGTGTTTCCTGGTCGCTCAAAGGGGTTGAAGCTGGAGGGATTCCCTCAATGGCTTCAATCCCTTTTTTTATTTTCCCAACGATTCAAGCACACACATGAACGAGTTGGACGCACTGGTCGATAGTGCCCGCAACGATTTTGCACAGGCCAACACGCCGGCCGATCTGGAGAATGCCAAGGCTCAGTATCTCGGAAAATCGGGGCGTATCACCGAGCTGATGAAGGGGCTGGGTGCGCTGACCGTGGTCGAGAAGAAGTCCCGCGGCGCGGCCATCAACCAGTCAAAACAGGCCATCGAACTTGCGCTGACCGAGCGCCGGCAGGCCTTGGCCGATGCGGAGTTGCAAGCGCAACTGAAGGCGGAGGCGCTGGATGTCACGTTGCCGGGCCGCCGGCACGGCCAGGGAGGCCTGCATCCCGTGAGCCTCACCTTGGAGCGCATCGAGGCCATTTTTGGCTCCATGGGGTTTGAGGTGGCGGATGGTCCCGAGATCGAATCGGACTGGTTCAACTTCACTGCGCTCAATACGCCAGAAGACCATCCGGCGCGTTCCATGCACGACACCTTCTATGTGGAAGGCGGGAGTGAGAAGGCGCCGAACCTGCTGCGCACCCATACCAGCCCGATGCAGATCCGTCATGCCGTGCAGCACGTCAAGCGCCACCGCGCCGATCTCGATGCGGGGCACTCCATGCCGGAGATTCGCGTGATCGCGCCGGGCCGCACCTACCGCGTGGACAGCGATGCGACGCATTCTCCGATGTTTCACCAGTGCGAGGGGCTTTGGATTGGCGAGAACGTCAGCTTCAAGGACCTGAAATACGTCTTCACCGATTTCTGCCGGACATTCTTCGAATCGGATGATCTGGTGCTGCGGTTCCGTCCCAGCTTCTTTCCCTTCACCGAGCCCAGCGCAGAAATCGACATTCAGTTCCAGCAAGGTCCTTTGGCAGGCCGCTGGTTGGAGGTGGCGGGTTCTGGTCAGGTGCATCCGAATGTGGTTCGAAACATGGGACTGGATCCGGAGCGCTACATCGGTTTCGCCTTTGGCATGGGTCCTGACCGGTTGACCATGCTGCGCTATGGCGTCAACGACCTGCGATTGTTCTTCGACGGTGACATCCGTTTTCTCGCCCAGTTCCGCTGAGACCAAGACATGCAATTTCCCGAATCCTGGCTGCGCGCCTTCTGCAACCCGCCGCTGAGCAGCCAACAACTCGCCGACACCTTGACCATGGCGGGTCTTGAGGTCGAGGAGATGCAACCCGTTGCACCTCCGTTTTCGAAGGTGGTGGTCGCCGAAATCGTTTCTGCCGAGCAGCATCCGAATGCCGATCGCCTCCGCGTTTGCCAAGTGAACGCGGGGCCGGGCGATTTGCTCCAGATTGTCTGTGGTGCGCCCAACGCACGCGTGGGTCTCAAGGTGCCCTGCGCGCTGGTGGGCGCGGCGCTGCCCCCGGGAGAAGATGGCAAGTCTTTCCAGATCAAGCTGGGCAAGCTGCGTGGTGTCGAGAGCCAGGGCATGCTGTGCTCGGCGCGCGAACTCAAGCTGTCCGATGACCATGGAGGTTTGCTGGAGTTGCCTGGAGATGCCTTGGTGGGGCGCGATATCCGCGAGCAGCTTGCGTTGGATGACATGTTGTTCACTCTCAAGCTCACGCCCAATCTTGCGCACTGCCTGAGCGTGTATGGCATCGCACGCGAGCTGTCCGCGTTGACGGGTTCGCCATTGATCGAGCCGACGTTCTCTGCCGTGACGCCGACGTTGCAAGACCGGTTGGCGGTCCAGGTGTTGGCCCCCGATCTTTGCGGTCGTTTCACCGGTCGCATCGTGCGTGGCGTCAATACGCGTGCAACGACGCCTGCCTGGATGGTCGACCGGTTGGAGCGATGCGGCCAGCGCAGTGTCTCGCCATTGGTGGACATCTCGAACTACGTGATGTTTGAACTCGGCCGACCGTCGCACATCTTCGATCTGGACAAGATCCACGGCGGCTTGCAGGTGCGCTGGGGGCGCGAAGGCGAATCGCTGAAGCTGCTCAACGGCAATACGATCCAGGTAGACGCGCAAGTCGGTGTCATCGCAGACGACCAATCGGTGGAGTCGCTGGCCGGCATCATGGGCGGCGATTCGACGGCAGTGTCCGATGACACGCAGAACATTTATATCGAGGCGGCCTTCTGGTGGCCCAAGTCCATCGCCGGCCGCTCGCGCCGTTTTAATTTCTCCACCGATGCAGGCCATCGTTTCGAGCGCGGCGTAGATCCTTCCACCACACGTCAGCATGTCGAGCGCATCACGCAGTTGGTGCTCGAGATCTGTGGTGGCCAGGCCAGTGTGCTCGATGACCAGATCGTTAACACCCCCCAGCCTGCGACGGTGAGGCTGAGGGTGGCTCGCGCGGCCAAGGTGATAGGCATGCCGATCACTCAGGTGCAATGTGCGGATGCCTTGCGCCGTCTGGGCTTGCGGGTCGAGGAGGGTGAGGGTGAAATCACCGTCGTGGCGCCAGCTTACCGGTTTGACCTGCAGATTGAAGAGGACTTGATTGAAGAAGTTGCCCGCGTTGTCGGTTACGAACATCTGCCCGATACACCGCCACAAGCACCCATCACGGCAAAGATCCGTGCGGAATCGCGCCGAGGCCCCTTCGACGTTCGCCGTGACCTGGCTCGGCTCGGTTACCAGGAGACCATCAACTTCAGTTTCGTGGAAGAGCGGTGGGAGCGGGAGCTTGCCGGCAACAACGATCCGATTCGGTTGCTCAACCCCATCGCCAGCCAGATGAGTGTGATGCGCTCGTCGCTCCTGGGAGGATTGATTTCCACGCTCAAATTCAACCTGGACCGCCGCGCTGATCGCGTACGGCTCTTCGAAGTCGGGCGGGTGTTTTCCAAGGACCCGTCCGTCCGCGACAGCGACACCACCGTGGCAGGCTTTCAGCAGCCCATGCGCGTGGCTGGAATCGCGTATGGCGGCGTTGACATCCTGCAATGGGGTGCGAACGAGCGATCCGTGGATTTCTTTGATGTCAAGGGCGATGTGCAGGCCCTGTTGTCATCGCATTCACTGCGATTCATCGCTGCGCAGCATCCCGCCATGCATCCTGGGCGCAGTGCAAGCATCTGGCAGGACGATCGTTGCATCGGACACGTGGGTGAACTGCACCCTAAATGGCGCCAAGTGTACGACTTGGCGCAAGCACCGGTCCTGTTCGAGCTGGCGCTTGATGCGGTCTTGGCGCGGCCAGTGCCCCTGTACCAGCCAGTCAGCCGTTACCAGGTGGTCGAGCGCGATCTGGCCATTGTGGTCAAAGAGTCGGTGACGCACGACAACGTGATCAAAGCGATTCGCGCGGCCAACCGTTCATGGTTGCGCGATGTGGTGTTGTTCGATGTGTACCGGCCAAAGAAGGTCGCGGCCCATGACGTGGTTCAAGCAGGTGGTCTGGCTCAAGACGAGAAGAGCTTGGCGGTGCGCCTGGTGCTGATGCGCGACGACGCTACACTGACCGAGGACGATATCGAATCAACGGTGCAAGCCGCTGTCGATGCGATGGTGCAAGGTGTTGATGGGCGGCTTCGCGCCTGAACGAACAAGGAGGAGATCTTGAATGGAACTTGCTGTCGAAAGTTTGGAAACGCCCGCCTTGACAAAGGCGCAACTCGCCGAATTGTTGTTCGACCAGATCGGTTTGAACAAGCGCGAGTCCAAAGACATGATCGACGCTTTTTTTGACCTGATCACGGATAGCCTGGTCGAGGGCACCGACGTGAAGATCTCTGGGTTCGGCAATTTTCAGATCCGTACCAAGGCTCCTCGCCCCGGCCGGAATCCGCGGACCGGAGAGCCGGTGGCCATCGAGGCGCGTCGAGTTGTCACATTTCATGCCAGTCCCAAGCTAAAGGAGCAGGTCCAGACGGCTGTGATTGGCAGTTGATCTCCCGCCGCTGACGCGGGATCAACCCCATAGACGCATCCACGAGGGTGCGTTTTTTTTGAGTGTGAGTTGCAACATTTCTCCCGGAAAGGCGCGATCCGCCGCGCATGGCAACGTCAGTTAGAGTAGATTTCAAGGTTCGGCTCATACTGCCTTGATTTTCATGGAAAAAAATCTCCCAACCATTCCTGCTAAACGCTACTTCACGATTGGTGAAGTCGGGGAGTTGTGCGGTGTTAAACCGCATGTCCTGAGGTATTGGGAGCAAGAGTTCACGCAGCTTCGACCCATGAAACGGCGAGGCAATCGGAGGTATTACCAGCATCATGAGGTGCTGATGATTCGCCGGATTCGGGAACTGCTGTACGACCAGGGCTTCACCATCAGTGGCGCTCGCAACAAGCTCCAAGAGCTTGTGCAAGCAGAGCGGGAGAAGCGACGCGGGGACGAAGACGAGGCCATTGATGTGATGGAGCTTGGCGCTTCTGCTTCTGAGGGCATGCAAGAGGACCCCTTGTCGAACAGCAGCGAAATGTCGGCGCATGGTGCTTCCGGCGCCTTGCTGCGAGACGTGCGCCGTGAGTTGCTTGAAATTCGAGAGCTTCTCGCACGCGCAGCCTGAAACCCCTGTTTTGAACGCTATAATTTGAGGCTTGTCGGCGTGTAGCGCAGCCTGGTAGCGCACTTGCATGGGGTGCAAGGGGTCGCGAGTTCGAATCCCGCCACGCCGACCATTTCTTGCCCCAAAAAGCCCGGGATCGAAAGATCCCGGGCTTTTTCTTTGTTTTTTTAAGGACATGAGCGACGTCAAGACGTACTGTGGCGGTAATTTGCCCGGTTTTTCGGTTCTTGATTGCTTACTTTTTGTTGCGATGCATCTATACTGACCGTCATTGATCGCGCCGGATCCAGTTCCGTTGTTTAGAGGTACTCATGATGACCGACTCATCGCACTCCACGCCTTCCTCGTCCTCTGGTCTCTCTCGCCGCCGGTTGGTGCGCGCAGGGTTGTCTGCTGCGCCGGTTGTTGCTGCGCTGAAGAGCAATAGCGTTCTTGCAGGGGATCACACCTGTATCCGTCCATCGTCGTTTTCGTCGTTGGCCGCTGCGAATTGGAAAGTCAGTCAAGGCCGTGCCCTCAAGACCGACTACGAGTGCAAGTCCCACGGTTACTGGAAGAACAATAGCGGGCGCTTGCCAACGAATTTCAAGGAAACCACCAAGTTTTTGTCGGACGCCACAGGCTTCAAACAAGACCCCGGCAATGCCTATCGTGACTTGACGATCCAGCAGGTGCTTGAACAGGGCGGCAATCGCAACAATGCGGCGTTGGCCCGCCACGTTGCTGCCGCGTTCCTCAGTGCTCGGGCCTGCAACGACGACCCCACTCAAGTCCTGTTGACGAGGGCGCAGTGCAAGGCCATTTGGGAAGGGCAGGGCCGGTGGTCTCCTTTCGCGGGTGCAACCTGGTCTCTCGATCAAACGATGCAGTACTTTGAAGCGGTTTTCGGTCGAGCTTTTCTGTGAGTTTTGAGCAGGCTCTGGGCAACTACCATTGCCCAAGAGTCGATCAATTTGCCGTTCAGAGTTGGCCAGATGGCGTGGTCGTCTATGACGATGCCAACGGTAGCTTGCATGCGCTAACCCCAATCGCCGGCGAGGCGTTTGCTCTGCTTCAAGCTCAACGTGCTTCCAATGCTCAAAGCCTGGCACATGCCTTGGGCCTCGATGAGCCAGAGGCGGAAGATCTGAGCATGTTGCAATCTTTGCTTTTGCAATTCGAGTCGATGGGTTTGATCGCGTGCACTCAGGGGTGAAGTCCACGCGGACGCTTTCAGAAGTTTCTTCTGCGGAACTGGCGCAGCGCCTCCGCTCTGACGGCGTGACGCTGCGCATACCGCCTTTCGTCATGCACATTCGCAGTCCCATCCCGGTGGTTGCGCAGGGCTTGCATGCGCTGTATGCCGAACACGAACTCTTGCAGGGTGAAGAGGTTTTTGCGGACTTCCATGTATCGGTAAAGCCAAGACGGCGGCTGTTCAAGTCGGTCTGCATATTCGAGATGGACGGGTTTCAACCCTTCACGCCCCTGGCTTATGGCGAGGCGTACGCGTTCCTGGAATGGGGCATGAACTGGTGCGTGACCAGCTATTGCCACACATGGATCACGCTGCACTCTGCTGTCCTCGAACGTGGCGGGCGGGTGTTGGTCTTGCCGGCGCCGCCCGGCTCAGGGAAAAGCACGTTGTGCGCAGCGCTCATGCTGAATGGCTGGCGTCTCTTGTCGGACGAGATGGCATTGCTCGATCCCGTTTCGGGACTGGTCACGCCCTCCCCACGTCCCGTGAGCCTGAAAAACGAGTCCATCGAAGTCATTCGAGGCCGCGCACCTGGTGCGAGTTTCGGTCCTGTCGCTCACGACACGATGAAGGGATCGGTGGCTCATATGCGCATCTCTGCGCAGAGTTTGACCCGAGCAGGCGAGTTGGCCAAGCCTGCCTGGGTGATCTTTCCTCGGTTTAAGAAAATGGCAGCGCTGTCAGTGCAAGACCGGCCCAAGGCCCATGCGCTGGTCGAACTTGCATCCAACAGCTTCAATCACCATGTGCACGGGCGTGCTGGTTTCCAGGCCTTGGCGAGGTTGGTGGACGAATGTGGCTGCTATGACCTCGAGTATGGGAATCTCGATGAGGCCCTGGCATGGTTTTCAGCGCTTGCCGACATGCCCGCATGACGTTGCCCAAGATTGAAATGCTTGTCGCGGCTTTGAAGCAGCCAGCCAGTCTGGGGGCTTTGGATCCGAACGAGTGGGATTTGCTCGTCCGCCAAGCGCGTCAGGCGGATTTGCTGGCTCGCATTGGTCGTTTGGCGCAGGACGAAGGCCATTGGGACGCGTTGCCGCTTGCGCCGCGCCGTCATCTCGCATCGGCCATGAATTTGGCTGCACGACAGCAGACCGAGCTGCGCTACGAGGTGCTGGAGATCGCGCAGGTCTTGGAGAGCATCGGCGTACCGGTGGTGCTGCTCAAGGGTGCGGCGTACGCCATGGCGGGGCTGGATGCCTCGCGTGGGCGCATGGTGTCGGATGTCGACATCCTGGTGCCGCGCGAGCGCTTGCCCGAGGTGGAATCCGCGCTGATGGTGGGTGGCTGGGTGTCGACGAACCGCGACGCCTACGATCAGCGCTATTACCGCACCTCGATGCACGAGTTGCCGCCGCTCAAGCACATGAAGCGGGGAACGGTGCTGGACGTGCACCACGCCATCATGCCGCTGACAGCCCGGCTCAAGCCCGATGCCAACCTGCTCCTGCGCAGCGCTCGTGCGCCTGGCAATGACGCTCGAATTCTCGTGTTGGCGCCCGTCGACATGGTGTTGCACAGTGCTGCGCACCTCTTTCACGAAGGCGATCTGGAGTTGGGCCTTCGAGGCTTGGTGGATCTGGATGCTCTTTTACGTGAGTTTGCGGCGGCCCCGGACTTCTGGCGCGAACTGATTGGCCGTGCACGTGCCCTGCAGCTGGATTGGCCCCTGCATCAAGCGTTGCGATACACCGGCATGTTGCTGGGGACCGAGACTCCTTCGCACGTGACGCAGGCATTGTTGACCAGCCCAGGTGTGCAAATCGCACCATGGCGTCAGCGCGCCTTGGATGCCTTGTTCTTGCGCGCCTTGCGTCCCGCGCATGCGTCGGCAGCGGATCGATGGACATCGACGGCGCGATTTCTGTTGTACCTGCGCGGGCATTGGTTGCGCATGCCTCCTGCAAAGTTGACCTGGCATTTGATGCGCAAGCTTGTCAAGTCGGCGTACTCCACGCCCGCGGAGGCGAAATGACCTCACGTTGGTTGTTTCGTGTTCTCGGCCTGTGGGTAATCGCGCTGACGTGGAGTCTGTCCGCCTGGGCAGGGTTGCCCGACACGGTGTTGCGTGTGAAACCCTCGGTGGTCCTCGTCGGAACATTCAAATCCACGGACAACCCACGATTTCAACTGCGCGGCGCGGGCTTTCTAGTGGCCGGTGGTGATTTGGTGGTGACCAACGCCCATGTGCTGCCGAGCAGCGGTGCGGGTTTATCGGAGATGGCGTCGTTGGTGGTGCATGTTCGAGGTGGGGCGGGTGATTGGCAAATGCGGTCGGCCTCGGTTCTGGAGGTGGATGCGGCGCGAGACCTGGCGCTTATGCGCATTGATGGACAGCCCGGCCCGTCTTTGAAGATTGGAGACTCCAGGCGGGTGAAGGAAGGCGACTCCCTCGCGTTCATGGGCTTTCCCATCGGTGGGGTGTTGGGCTTTTCGCATGTGACGCATCGCGCGACGGTATCGAGCATCACGTCGGCAGCCTTGCCGAGCCCTTCTGCGGAGCGTTTGAAGGAACAGGCAATCCGCAGTTTGCGCAGCGGTACCTTCGACATTTTTCAACTTGATGCCACGGCATATCCGGGCAACAGCGGAGGGCCCTTGTTTGATCCGGATACCGGCGATGTGGTCGGTGTGATGAACATGGTGCTGATCAAGGGCACGCGCGAGTCGGCATTGAGTCAACCCTCTGGCATTTCTTACGCCGTTCCCAGCCGCTATGTGCAGGAGTTGGTGGACCGCCACCGTTGAGGAGCGTTCATGGGTGACATCGAACGGGTCGATGCGGTTGTGGTGGGTGCGGGCGTCGTCGGGCTTGCGGTGGCCCGTGCTCTGGCGCTGGCGGGGCGCGAGGTCATGGTGTTGGAGCGCGAAGGCGACATTGGCACGGAGACCAGTTCGCGCAACAGCGAGGTGATTCATGCGGGCATCTACTACCCCACAGGTTCATTGAAGGCCCAGCTTTGCGTGGAAGGCAAGCAGGCGCTTTACGCGTATTGCGCTGATCGCGGCGTGGCCCACAAGCGGTGCGGCAAGCTCATCGTGGCCAACTCCCCATCGCAACTCGCCGCGTTGCCGTCGATTCTGGAGAAGGCGCGCGCCAATGGCGTGCACGATTTGCGCCTCCTGGATCGTGACCAAGCTTTGGAGCTCGAGCCGCATCTGGCCTGCCTGGGGGCGGTGTATTCGCCCTCTACAGGCATCGTGGACAGCCACGGTTTGATGTTGTCGCTGCAGGGCGAGCTGGAAAGCGCCGGTGGCATGGTGGTGTGCCATGCGGGCGTTGAGCAGTTGTTCGCAACAGACGTGGGCATGGATGTGCGCATGTTCGATGGCACCCGTTTGCGCGCCCGCACGGTGGTCAACGCGGCGGGCTTGGGCGCTTGCGATCTGGCGCGGCGTGCAGAGGGCCTGGATGCGCGGCATGTGCCGAAAGCCTGGTACGCCAAGGGAAACTACTTCACTCTGTCGGGGCGTGCGCCGTTTCAACATCTCATCTACCCTGCGCCGGAGCCCGACAAGCACTTGGCGGGACTGGGCGTTCACCTCACGCTCGACCTGGGTGGCCAAGCCAAGTTCGGGCCGGATGTGCAGTGGGTCGAGAGCCCTGACGAACTGGAGGTGGATCCCGCGCGGGGTGAGGCGTTCTATGCGGAGGTGCGACGTTACTGGCCCGATTTGCCCGACGGCGCCTTGCAGCCGGGCTACGCGGGCATGCGACCCAAGATCCATGGCCCGCATGAGCCTGCGGCCGACTTCGTGATCCAGGGGCCTGCCTCGCATGGTGTGCCGGGTCTGGTCAACCTGTTGGGCATCGAGTCGCCGGGCCTCACCAGTTGCATGGCCATCGCGCAGAGGGTGGCTGCGCTGGGTTGATCAGGCTTTTTTGCCGGATGCCTGAATGGCGCGCGCCGATGCGTGGACCAGTGACGGTCCTTGGTAGATCAGGCCGGTGTAGATCTGGACCAGGTTTGCGCCCGAGCGGATCTTGCTGACCGCGTCGTCCGCGCTCATCACGCCTCCTACGCCGATGATGGGGAAGCTCTCGCCCAAGTCGCTGCGCAGTTTGCTGATCACACGGTTGCTGGCTTCCAGCACCGGCGCTCCGGACACCCCGCCGGCTTCCTGGGCGTGTGGCAGGCCTTCAATGGCGTCGCGGTTGAGCGTGGTGTTGGTGGCGATCACACCCAGCGCGCCATTGGCAACACCGTTGCTGTCCGCGCCATACCGTTTGAGCGTGGTCGCGATGATGCCGATCTGTGCATCGTCCAGGTCGGGCGCGATCTTCACGAACACCGGGATGCGTCGGCCAAAGCGTTGCGCGAGTTGCTCACGTCGCTCGGCGACGGCACTCACCAGCGCGTCCAGGGCCTCGTCGCTTTGCAGGCTGCGCAGGTTCTTCGTGTTGGGGCTGGAGATGTTGACCGTGACGTAGTCGGCGTGGGGGTAGACGCCATCGAGGCAGGTCAGGTAGTCCTCGGTTGCGCGTTCGATCGGGGTGGCGGCGTTCTTGCCGATGTTCAGCCCCAGCAGCATCGGGCTCCCACCTGCTAGCTTGCGAAACCGCGCCTGCTTCACGTTGTCGACAAAGGCGTCGAGACCTTCGTTGTTGAATCCCAGCCGGTTGATGAGCGCATGGGCCTTGGGAAGGCGGAACAGGCGCGGCTTGGGGTTGCCCGGCTGGGCCTTCGGGGTGACCGTGCCCACTTCCACGAAGCCGAAACCCATGGCCGCCAGGCCGTCGATGCAGCGAGCGTTCTTGTCCAGGCCTGCCGCCAGTCCGACGCGGTTGGGGAAGCGCAGTCCAGCCAGTGTGTACGGGTCCTGTACGCGGGGTTCGCTGTAGAGGCAGGTCAGCGGCGAGTGCTGTATCTTGGCAATGGACGCCAGGGTGAGCTCGTGGGCGGCTTCGGGATCCAGCCCGAAGAGGAATGGGCGGGCGAGGGAGTAGGGGAGAAGCGACATTGGATAATCCGGCGTGTTGTTCCAACCGATTGTCTCAAATGACCCAAGATGAACTCAAAGCCCTGGTGGGCCAGGCCGCCCTGCAATACGTGACCCCTGGTGACATCGTGGGCGTGGGGACGGGCTCGACCGTCAACAAATTCATCGACGCCCTGGCCAGCATGAAGGATCGGATTCCCGGCGCTGTGTCGAGTTCGGAGGCCTCGACCGCGCGCCTGAAGGCGCTGGGCATCCCCGTGTTCGAAGCCAATGCGGTGGGCGAACTCTCTGTTTATATCGACGGCGCGGACGAGATCGACGCGCAAGGGTATATGGTCAAGGGCGGTGGCGCCGCGCTCACGCGCGAAAAGATCGTGGCGGCGCAATCGCGCCGCTTCGTCTGCATTGCCGATGAGTCCAAGTTGGTCAAGGTGCTGGGCCGCTTTCCACTACCGGTCGAGGTGATTCCCATGGCAACGGCCCGCGTCGCACGCCAGTTCGCACAGATGGGGGGTACCGCGCAAGTGCGCTTGAAAGATGGCATACCGCTGGTGACCGACAACGGCCAGCACATTCTGGACGTCACCGGTTTGCAGATCGGCGATCCCTTGGCGTTTGAGAGCCAGGTCAATCAATGGCCTGGGGTGGTGACCATCGGGGTGTTCGCGCACCAGAAGGCCGATGTGTGCCTGTTGGGCACCGCCGATGGCGTGAAGACGCTGACCTTTTGAAGGACGCTCGTCGGTCAGAAGCGAATGCCCGCGGGATTCTGCTGCGACGGGGTCACGGGAGTTTCAGCTCTGGGTGGTGGGCTGTCAGACGCTGAAGAGGAGGGTGCGTTGGTGCTCCCCGGTCCCGTCACGGTCACCAGTGGCGTTGCTACAGGCCTGCGGTAGTTGGCCGGAAGTGCCGACTGCTTGGGATAGCCCGCGGCGTCGAGGAACTGGGTCCATTCGCTGTCGGAATAGCCTTTGATCTGCTGACCGCCAATGCTCAGGAAAGGCAGCGTGCCGTCACCGCTGACGCGCTTGAACGCCATGCTGTCTTGCGGCGTTTCCACCGTTTTTTCGGTATAGGGGATGCCTCTGGCGTTGAGCAGGTTGCGCCCGCTGTTACAGGGCGCGCACTCGCTGCTGGTATACAGGGTGACCGGGAAGCGGCTGCTGGTCTGGCGCAGTTCGAACGGGAGTTGAGCGCTTGTGGCGCCTGACGAGGCCGCGCCAGGTGCCGGGCTACCCGAAGTCCGTTGTGGCGTGCCGCCGGGCGGAGGTTGGTCGGAAAACGTGACCCGTCCATCCGGGCCGACGATGCGGTAGACACCTTGCGCCAACACCGGCAAGGCGAAAAGGCTGGCGACCACGGCCAGCGTCGACAGCCGGAGGGCGCAAGGTGTGGCATTCATGACAGTTCCTCTCTGCGGGCCACGGGACAGATCAAGCCATGCCCTGGTGGCGCAGCAGGGCATCAATGCTCGGTTCTCGACCACGGAAGGCTTTGAACGACTCCATGGCCGGACGGCCGCCGCCTGCCTCGAGGATCGCCTGTCGATAGCGACGCCCCGTGGCCACGTCCAACGTGCTGTGGCCGCTCTTCTGCGCCGCTTCTTCGAACGCAGCATACGCATCGGCCGACAGCACTTCCGCCCACTTGTAACTGTAGTAGCCGGCCGAATACCCGCCCGCAAAGATGTGACTAAAGGTATGGGGCGTGCGGCTGTACGGCGGTGGCTGCATCACGGCCACTTCGTCGCGCACCTGTTGCTGCAGCGCAAGGATGGCTTCGCCGCTGGAGACCGGCGTGGGCTGGCTGTGCAGGAGCATGTCGAACAGCGAGAACTCCACCTGGCGCAGGGTTTGCAGACCGCTCTGGTAGTTCTTGGCGGCGAGCATCTTGTCGAACAGTGGGCGCGGCAGGGGTTCGCCGGTATCCACGTGGGCCGTCATGTGTTTGAGCACGTCCCATTCCCAGCAGAAGTTCTCCATGAACTGGCTGGGCAGTTCGACCGCGTCCCACTCCACGCCGCTGATGCCGGAGACATCGCGCTCGTTCACTTTCGTGAGCATGTGGTGCAGGCCGTGGCCGAACTCGTGGAAGAGGGTGATCACGTCGTCGTGCGTGAGCAGGGCGGGTTTGCCATTCACGCCTTCGGCGAAGTTGCACACCAGGTGCGCCACGGGGGTTTGCAGCGTGCCGGTGTCGGGCCGCAGCCAGCGCGCGCGCACGTCGTCCATCCACGCGCCGCCTCGTTTGCCGGTGCGCGCCGCAGGGTCGAGGTAGAACTGACCCACCAGTTCCGTGCCTTTCGCGCCCGAGCGCTCAATGCGGTAGAACGCGACGCCGGGGTTCCAGACCGGGGCGCGGTCTTCGCGGATGGCCACTTCGAACAAGGTTTCAACGATCTGGAACAGACCGGCGAGCACCTTGGGCGCCGTGAAGTAGGGTTTGACTTCCTGTTCGCTGAAGGCGTAACGCGCCTCCTTGAGCTTTTCGCCGATGTAGGGCCAGTCCCAGGCCTGTGGATCGTTGAGGCCCAGTTCCGTGGACGCGAATGCTCGCAGGTCTGCCAGGTCTTTTTCGGCGTAGGGCCGGGCCTTGGCCGCCAGATCGCGCAGGAAGGCCACGACCTGCTCGGGCGATTCGGCCATCTTGGGCACCAGGGACACGTCGGCATAGTGGCGGTAGCCGAGCAGTTGGGCTTCTTCGTGGCGCAAGGCCAGCAGCTCGGCCATGATGGCGGTGTTGTCGAACTTCACCGCATCGCCACCGGCCTGGTCGCTGGCCCGCGTGGCGTACGCGCGGTAGAGCTTTTCGCGCAGGGGGCTGCTGTGGGCGAATTGCATCACCGGCAGGTAGCAGGGCATCTTCAGCGTGAGCTTGTGGCCAGTCTTGCCTTCGGCCTTGGCGGCTGCGGCGGTGGCTTGCAAGACATCGTCAGGCGCACCGGCCATGTCGTCCGCTGTGGCATAGAGCGCAAACGCGTCGGTGGCGTCGAGCGCGTTTTCGCTGAACTTCTGTCCCAGTTCCGCCTGCCGTTCCTGCAGCCAGGCGAAGCGCGCCTTGGCCTCGCCCTGCAGGGCCGCGCCGCCCAGCACGAAGCCTCGAATGGCGTTGTGGTGCGCCTGCGCCTGTTCAGGGTTGAGCGAACGCGGGTCCATGGCTTTGTACTTGTCGTACAGGCGCTCGTCGGCGCCCAGCCGGGTCCAGAACTCGGTGACCTTGGGCAGCGCTTCGTTGTAGGCGGCGCGCAGCTCAGGGGTGTCTGCCACGCTGTTGAGGTGGCTCACGGCGCCCCAGGCGCGTGAGAGGCGCTCGGTGGACACGTCCAGGGTGCGCGAGATGCGGGACCAATCGTTCGGAAAATCCACCGCCGTCACTTCCTCCAGCGCGCGGTTGGCGGCGTCAAGCAGCTCGTCCATCGCCGTTGCGACCGAAGCCGGGGTGATGGCGTTGAACAACGGCAGATCGCCGAAGTCGAGCAAGGGGTTGAGGACGGATGGTGTGGAGCGGTCGTTCATGCGTTCTCAGATGTGGTGCAGTGGGGGAAGTTCAAGGCGAGCGGGCTGCACGCCCACGGGCGCGCCTATTGGGATTGGGCGCTTTTCTTCACGCTTTTCTTCAGCACCTTGGCGCGTTTGACCTGTCCGCCAGGTGTGAGGCGCTGGTTGCCCAGCACGCGCACCATCTTGACCTCGGGGCGCTGGCCGCCGCGTTTGCTGAACTTGAGCACTTTCACGTCGCGCGGGCCGGGTTTGCGGTCTTCGTTGACCACTTTTTCCTTTTCCGGCATGGGCCGCCACAGGACGAGCAGCTTGCCGATGTGCTGGATCGGTGCCGCGTCCAGTTCATTGGCAAGGGTTTGCAACATGGTGTCGCGCGCGGCTCGGTCGTCGTTGAGCACCCGGATCTTGATCAGACCATGGGCTTTGAGGGCCGCGTCGGTTTCTTTCTTGACCGCTGCGCTCAGGCCGTCGCCACCAATATGGACGACAGGATCGAGGTGGTGCGCCTCGGCTCGGTGGACTTTGCGCTGGGCGGGGGTAAGTGTGATCTGGGGCATGGGACAATTATCGTTTACACAGACCCCAGGCGACCCTTATGGGCATGAAAGTCAAGACCCAGAGCAAGAAGGTCAACAAGGCCTGGCTCAACCAGCACGTCAACGATCCCTACGTGCGTCTGGCGCAAAAGGACGGTTACCGCGCGCGTGCGGCCTACAAGCTCAAGGAAATCGACGAGTTGCTGGGCCTCGTGCGGCCCGGCCAGTGCGTGGTGGACCTGGGCTCCACGCCGGGTGCATGGAGCCAATACCTGCGCCGGCGCCTCAGCCCGCAAGGTGCCGCCGTGGGCGAGCTGCACGGCACGATCGTGGCCCTGGACATGCTGCCCATGGAGCCGGTCGAAGGTGTTCATTTCATCCAGGGCGATTTCCGCGAGGCTGCCGTGCTGGCGGAGCTGGAGCAGTGTTTGCTCGACCGCGATGTGCAACAGGTCGACGTCGTGGTGTCGGACATGGCGCCCAACCTGTCTGGCATCGGCATGACCGATGCCGCGCGCATCACCGACCTCGTGGAGCTGGCGGTGGATTTCGCCGTTCATCACCTCAAGCCTGAGGGCGTGCTGGTGGTCAAACTGTTTCACGGGGCCGCCTACGATCCGCTCGTGGCGCTGTTCAGAAAGACCTTTCTCACTGTCAAAACGATCAAGCCCAAGGCCTCACGGGACAAATCGTCGGAAACCTTCCTGGTTGGCATGGGTCTGAAAAAGCGTGAAAAACCTTGAATACCCGCCTCTTTCCCGTGGTCATGCCACTGTCACGTGCGGCAGACCAGGCGCTTGAAAGTCCTAGAATGGGCAGCATATGAGTATGTCAGTCGATATTTCCATCGCTTCCAGGAGCTGCACTTGAACAACCAATGGTTCTCGAAAATCGCCGTGTGGATGGTGATCGCCATGGTGCTTTTCACCGTCTTCAAGCAGTTCGACACGCGCTCTGCTGCAGGCTCGGGGTACATGGGGTACTCCGAATTCCTGGATGAGGTCAAGGCCCAGCGCATCAAGAGCGCCACGATCCAGGAAGGCCAGGGCGGCACCGAAATCGTGGCCGTCACCCAGGACGATCGGCGCGTGCGCACCACGGCCACCTATCTGGACCGCGGTCTGGTCGGCGACCTGATCAACAACAACGTGAAGTTCGACGTGCGCCCGCGCGAAGAAAGCTCGGTGCTCATGACGCTGCTGGTCAGCTGGGGCCCGATGCTGCTGTTGATCGGCGTCTGGATCTACTTCATGCGACAGATGCAGGGCGGTGGCAAGGGCGGCGCGTTCAGCTTCGGCAAGAGCAAGGCCCGCATGCTCGATGAGAACAACAACACCATTACCTTCGCCGACGTCGCGGGTTGTGACGAGGCCAAGGAAGAAGTGAAGGAGGTCGTGGATTTCCTGAAGGACCCGGCCAAATTCCAGAAACTCGGCGGGCGCATTCCGCGTGGCCTGCTGTTGGTGGGCCCTCCTGGCACCGGTAAAACGCTGCTGGCCAAGGGCATCGCGGGCGAAGCCAAGGTGCCGTTCTTCAGCATCTCGGGTTCTGACTTCGTTGAAATGTTCGTCGGCGTGGGCGCGGCCCGTGTGCGCGACATGTTCGAGAACGCGAAGAAGAACGCGCCCTGCATCATCTTCATCGATGAAATCGACGCCGTGGGACGCCAGCGTGGCGCCGGCCTGGGCGGCGGCAACGACGAGCGCGAGCAGACGTTGAACCAGATGCTGGTCGAGATGGACGGGTTCGAGACGAACCTGGGTGTGATCGTGGTCGCGGCCACCAACCGCCCGGACATTCTGGACGCTGCCTTGCTGCGCCCCGGCCGTTTCGACCGCCAAGTCTACGTGACCTTGCCCGACATCCGTGGCCGCGAGCAGATCCTGAACGTGCACATGCGCAAGGTGCCGCTCGGCACCGACGTGAATGCCAGTGTGATCGCACGCGGCACGCCAGGCATGAGTGGTGCCGATCTGGCCAACCTCTGCAACGAAGCCGCCCTGATGGCCGCGCGCCGCAACGCCCGCGTGGTGGAAATGCAGGACTTCGAGAAGGCCAAGGACAAGATCTTCATGGGCCCCGAGCGCAAGAGCATGGTGATGCCCGAGGAAGAGCGCCGCAACACCGCGTACCACGAGTCGGGCCACGCGCTGATTGGCAAGCTGCTGCCCAAGTGCGACCCGGTGCACAAGGTCACCATCATCCCGCGTGGCCGGGCGCTGGGCGTGACCATGAGTCTGCCTTCGCAGGACCGCTACAGCTACGACAAGGACTACATGCTGAACCAGATCAGCATGCTGTTCGGTGGCCGCATCGCCGAAGAGGTGTTCATGAACCAGATGACCACCGGCGCCAGCAACGACTTCGAGCGTGCGACGCAGATCGCCCGCGACATGGTCATGCGTTATGGCATGAGCGACGCGCTGGGGCCGATGGTCTATGCGGAAAACGAAGGCGAGGTGTTCCTGGGCCGCTCGGTGACCAAGACCACCAACATGAGCGAATCCACCATGCAGAAGGTGGACGCCGAGGTGCGCCGCATCATCGACGCCCAATACAAGCTGGCGCGCGACCTGATTGAGCAGCACAGCGACAAGATGCACGCCATGGCAACCGCGCTGCTCGAATGGGAAACCATCGATGCCGACCAGATCGACGACATCATGGCCGGCAAGCCGCCGCGCCCCCCGAAAGACTGGACGCCGCGCAACCCGCCGGTGGGTGGTGGCGGTGACGGCGGCACGCCTGCGGTGTCGACGGATCCTTCGCCCTCGGCAGCCTGAGCGCGGCCGACCCGGTCATTTCGTATCCACACACGGGGCTTCGGCCCCGTTGTCGTTTCTACTTCCATCGCCTTCGCCATCCATGCATTGGTTGACCTCCCGTTTCGACATCGACCTCTCCAGCCCGCGCGTGATGGGCATCGTCAACGTGACGCCCGATTCCTTTTCCGATGGCGGGCGATTCGCCAGCACATCGGCGGCGCTGGCGCATTGCGAAGTCTTGCTGAAGGAAGGGGCGGACATCCTCGACATTGGCGGCGAATCCACACGGCCAGGCAGCCCGGCCGTGTCTCTGGAGGACGAACTGGCGCGGGTGCTGCCTGTGTTGCGTGAAGCCGCCCGCCTGGGTGTGCCAGTGTCGATCGACACCTACAAGCCCGAGGTGATGCGCGCCGCGCTCGACGCCGGAGTGGACATCATCAACGACATCTGGGCGCTGCGCCAAGGCGATGCCCTGGACGTGGTCGCCGCCCATGCGCGGTGCGGCATCTGCCTGATGCACATGCACCGCGATCCGCAGACCATGCAGGTGGCGCCCATGGAGGGAGACGTGCTGCCCGGTGTCAGCGCGTTTCTGCGCGAACGCGCCGAGGCGCTGGCCGCGCGAGGCGTGGCGCGCGGTCGCATCGTGCTCGACCCGGGTGTGGGCTTTGGCAAGACGGTAGCGCAGAACCTGAGCTTGCTCGCGCGCCAGTCCGAGCTGTTGCCACTGGGGTTGCCGGTGTTGGCGGGCTGGTCGCGCAAGTCGACGCTGGGTGCGGTCACCGGCCACGAGCGGCCAGCCGATCGCGCGGCCGCCAGTGTGGCGGCGGCCCTGCTCGCCGTGGACCGGGGCGCGCGCGTGGTGCGTGTACACGATGTGCGTGACACAGTCGACGCGCTCAAGCTCTGGCAGGCCATGCAGAACGAGGCTGCCCCGCGATAATTCCCAGACCCAACAAACACGACAAGAAAGAGGACAACCACACCATGGCCCGCAAATACTTTGGCACCGATGGCATCCGAGGCACCGTGGGGCAGGCGCCGATCACGCCCGATTTCGTGCTGCGCCTGGCGCATGCCGTGGGGCGGGTGCTGCGGCGTACCGAGGCGCACCCGACCGTGTTGATCGGCAAGGACACGCGCATCTCCGGGTACATGCTCGAGTCCGCGCTCGAATCGGGCTTCAACTCTGCCGGGGTGGATGTGGTGCTGCTCGGCCCGGTGCCGACGCCCGCCGTGGCCTACCTCACGCGCGCGCAGCGCGCCAGTCTGGGGGTGGTGATCTCCGCCAGCCACAACCCGTTCGCCGACAACGGCATCAAGTTCTTCAGCGCTTTGGGCACCAAGTTGCCCGACGATTGGGAGCTTGCAGTCGAGGCCGCGCTGGAAGAGGCGCCGGTGTGGGTGGCGTCGGCCGAACTGGGCAAATCGCGCAGGCTGGACGATGCCGCCGGCCGCTACATCGAATTCTGCAAGAGCACCTGCTCGCACCATCTGACCCTCAAGGGCCTGAAGATCGTGGTGGACGGCGCGAACGGTGCGGCGTACCAGATCGCGCCGGCGGTGTTCCACGAGTTGGGGGCCGAAGTCATCAAGGTGGGTTGCTCGCCCGATGGATTGAACATCAACAAGGACGTGGGCGCGACCCATCCGCAGGCCCTGTTGGACGCCGTGAAGGCGCATGGTGCGCACTTCGGCATCGCGCTGGACGGCGACGCCGACCGCTTGCAGATGGTCGATGCACAGGGCCGCCTGTTCAACGGCGACGAATTGTTGTATCTGATCGCTTCCGAACGCCTGGACCGTGGCGAGAGCGTGCCGGGCGTGGTGGGTACGCTGATGACGAACATGGCGGTGGAGGTCGCGCTCAAGGCGCGCGGAGTGAAGTTCGTGCGCGCCAAGGTGGGCGACCGCTACGTGCTCGAAGAGCTGGAGCGCCAGGGCTGGTTGCTGGGGGGCGAGGGCTCGGGCCACTTGCTCGTGCTCGACCGGCACAGCACGGGCGATGGCTTAGTGTCGGCCTTGCAGGTGCTGCATGCGTGTGTGGACACGGGCAAGACCATCGCCGAGTTGCTGATCGATGTCACGCTGTTTCCGCAGACGCTGATCAACGTGCGACTGCAGCCCGGCCAGGACTGGAAGAGCAACACCGTCCTTGCCGAGGAGACGCGCGCGGTGGAAGCCGAGTTGGGCGACTCAGGGCGCGTGTTGATCCGGGCCAGCGGCACGGAGCCGTTGTTGCGCGTGATGGTGGAAGCGCGTGATGCGCAGCAAGCCCAGGCGTGCGCCGAGCGGCTGGTGGCGGCGGTGCAGGCGCAGGTGCCGGCCTAGGCGCTGTTTTCAACACCTTCGCACTTGGAAAAATAGTGTGAACAGGCCCTAGTACAGCAGATAGGGCTTGCGCGCTTCCAGCCAGGCCGCTTCATCCGCGCTGGCGGCTTGTTCGAGCACCTCGGGCGCAGCCGACACGTCATCCACCCATTCCCGCAGCAAGGGTCCGCCGTTGATGAGGTCGATGGCCAGTCGGTCGTGCTCGTATTCGTAGGGGAAGTCGCGCCACAACGGGTAGTCGGGGGATTGCAGCCGCAGCGCTCGAAATGCCAGCGCTTGCAGGCGCCAGGGTTTGAAGGCGGCGTGGTCGTAGTGCGCAGGGTCTTCCACGTGGATTTGCACGCCCGCGCAGAGTTGGCCCACATGCTTGTGGAAGGTGGGCTCGAAGAAGCACTCGCGCAGCACGCAGCCCTGCAGCCACTGCGCCGCGATGCGGCGCATGTCGGCCATCAGACGGCGGATGTCGATGCCCGGCGCGCCAAACAACTCCAGTGGCCGCGTGGTGCCTCGGCCCTCGCTGAGCGTGGTGCCTTCGAGCATGACCGTGCCCGCGTAGGCGCGTGCCATCGACAGGTTGGCCGCGTTCGGGCTGGGGTTCACCCAGGTACGGCCTAGCGGCCAGCCGAAGCCGGGCGCGGTGTCGGGCTCCCAGGCGCTCATGGTGATGACGCGGTACTCCAGTTGAAGGCCGAGCGTGGCGATGAACCACTGGCCCAGTTCGCCCATGGTCATGCCATGGCGCATGGGCATGGGGCCCGCGCCGACGAAGCTCTCCCAGCCTTCGCGCAGCGTGAGACCTTCCACGGGGCGGCCCGCGGGATTGGGGCGGTCGAGCACCCACACGGCCTTGCCGTGCTTCGCCGCGGCTTCCAGCACGTATCGAAGGGTGGTGATGAAGGTATAGATGCGGCAGCCGAGGTCTTGCAGGTCGACCAGCAGCACGTCGAAGCTGGCCATCATGGCATCGGTCGGGCGGCGCACCGTGCCGTATAGGCTGAACACCGGGATGCCCAGGCGCGGGTCCTGGAAGTCGGGCGACTCGACCATGTTGTCCTGCTTGTCTCCGCGCAGGCCGTGCTGCGGGCCGAACGCGGCGCTGAGCTTCACGTCGGGCAGGGCGGCCAGCGCATCCAGCGAATGGGTCAGGTCGCGTGTGACCGATGCCGGGTGGGCCAGCAGGGCCACGCGGCGGCCTTCGAGGGGGGCGCGCAGAGCGGGGTCGTTCAGGAAACGTTCGATGCCGAATTGCATGGTGTTCAGATCAAGGGCGAGGCCAGTCGCAGGGTGCGGCCATCGGGATGGTGGAAATCGGGGCGTGCGCCCGGGTGGTGCAGCGCCCAGTAGCTCAGGCGGCCATCGCGCTCCTCGATGACGGCGCACAGGCCGATGTCCAGCACCGAGGCGCTGCGGGGCAAGGCGTTCAAGGGCAGGCGGGCGGTGAGGGTGAGCGCGCGTGGCGTGGCCTGGGCCGCCGGTGGCGGCATCGGCAGCACGGGTTCGCGCGCTTCGGCGGCCGTGTCGCGCTCACGCTCGGCGCTGAAGCGGTAGGCCGCCCATTGGCTCGAGGGCGAGAAATTGAATTCGCGGTAGGCGGCCTCACCCGTTGCGGCGACGAAGGCTTCGAAGCAGGTGTGCCGCCAAAGGCCATCGGTGGGCGTCGGGGCTGCGGGCGCGGGGATGCAAAGGGCCGCCGTGTGGCCGCTCAGCGTGTAGCGCAGCCGCAAGCCATCGCCCTGTGTGCGCAGTTCCACGGTCAGCGACAGGGGCGTACCGGGGGGCGTGGCGGGGTGGTGGCGCAACTGGGTGCGCAGAAGGTCGAGGCTGGCGTTCACAGCCCTGCATTCTGGCAGGCCGTCCCGGCCAGTGGTTTGTCACCAAAACTTCATGTGCTTGCCACGCGATGGACATGGCCGGTTCGCACACTGCTTTTTCATGACCACAGCTTCATCCGTCTCGGCGCCCAAGAGCGGCGCATTGCTTCAGGAGCATGCCATGAAAGAACTGCCTACCCCGACGCTGGACATCTCGCCCATCGCCTTGCCTCGGGGGTCGCTTCATCCCCGCCCGCTTTTCGCGCCCACGCCCGTGGTCGCCACGACCGCTGCAACCCCCCTCGCTGGGGGCATTGATGTTTCGTGGGCGCGGGATCTGGATGAGGTTCGTGAAGCGCAACGGTTGAGGTATGAGGTGTTCTCCAACGAAATGGGCGCCCGGTTGCCGCAGCAGGTACCCGGCCATGACGTGGACCTGTTCGACGATTTCTGCGAGCACCTGCTGGTGCGCGACGCCGCCAGCCGCGACGTGATCGGCACCTACCGCGTGCTCACGCCGGCCCAGGCCAAGCGCGTGGGCAGCACCTACAGCGATACCGAGTTCGACCTGACCCGCCTGCGCCAGGTGCGCGAACGCATGGTGGAGCTGGGCCGCAGCTGTGTGCACCGCGACCACCGCCACGGGGGCGTGATCATGGCGCTGTGGGGCGCTCTGGCCGAGTTCATGGTGCGCAACGGGCTGGACACGATGATCGGTTGCGCCAGCATCCCGATGCGGCACGAGGGGCCGAATGGCGTCGTGGGTGGCGGGCATGTGGCCGCCAGCATCTGGCGCCAGGTGAAGGAAATGCACCTCGCGCCGATCGACTGCCATGTGCGCCCGCGCCTGCCGCTGCCGGTGGAGCGGCTGGACGACACGCTCGACGTGGAGCCTCCCGCGCTCATCAAAGGCTACCTGCGCCTGGGTGCCAAGGTACTGGGCCCCCCGGCGTGGGATCCGGACTTCAACGCCGCCGACCTGCCCATGCTGATGCGCATCTCGGACTTGCCCGCGCGGTACCGCAAGCATTTCCTGGGAGCTTAGCCATGGATCTCCCCCGCCACGCTTCGCGTGACCCCCTTCCGGGGGCGGTGCCTATGGCCCGGCAAAGCCGGTTCCACGGCACCTCTGGTCTGGAAAACCTCGCGCGCCGGGGTGGGGCTGCCGGAGGTTTCGGGGCTTTGCCCATCGAACTGGACCCGCTTGAAGACGACGCCCACGAGCCCACCGAACGCGCCCGCTACCGGGCCGTTTTCATTTCCGATCTGCACCTGGGCACCGCGGGCTGCCAGGCCCGGCCCTTGCTGAATTTCCTCAAGCACCACCCCAGCCACACGCTGTACCTGGTGGGCGACATCATCGACGGCTGGCAACTGCGCCGAAAATGGTATTGGCCGCAGGCGCACAACGATGTGGTGCAGAAGCTGTTGCGCCGCTCGCGCAAAGGTTGCCGCGTGGTGTTCGTGCCGGGCAACCACGACGAGTTTGCGCGCCAGTTCGATGGCCACAACTTCGGCGGCATCGAAGTGGCGAACGAAGCCGTGCACACCACGGCCGACGGCCGCCGCCTCTGGGTGGTGCACGGCGACCATTTCGATGGCGTGATCCAGTGCGCCAAATGGCTCGCCTACCTGGGCGACAACGCCTACGAACTCACGCTGCGCCTGAACCGGCACCTCAACTCGCTGCGTGCGCGCCTGGGCCTGCCCTACTGGTCGCTGTCGCAGTACCTCAAGCACAAGGTCAAGAGCGCGCTCAACTATGTGACCGACTTCGAGCGCGCCGTGGCCGCGGAAGCGCGCTCGCGCGGGTACCAGGGCGTGGTCTGCGGTCACATCCACCGCGCCGAGATGCGCACCATCGACGGCACGCTGTACTGCAACGACGGCGATTGGGTGGAGAGCCTGACGGCGCTGGTGGAACACCTGGATGGTCGGCTCGAGCTCGTGCACTGGGGTGAGCGCATCGCTCCGGTGTCCTCCCCCGCACCGCAGGCAGAACGCCAACTGTCCTGAACCCGCCACCAAAAACATGTCAGGGAGACAAGGCATGAAGATTCTGATCGTGACGGACGCCTGGCAGCCACAGGTCAATGGCGTGGTGACGACCCTGGTCGAACTCGTGCGCGAGCTGCAGGCCCGCAGCCACGAGGTGGTGGTCATCCAGCCCGGCCAGTTCCGCACGCGGCCATGTCCGGGCTACGCGGGCATCGATCTGGCGCTCTTTCCCGGCCGTCGCCTGCGCGCCCTGATGGACGCGGCCCAGGCCGATGCCATCCACATCGCCACCGAAGGACCGTTGGGTTGGGCGGCGCGCCGCTACTGCCTGCGCCGCAAGCTGGCCTTCACCACCGCGTTTCACACCAAGTTCCCCGAAATCCTGCACGCCGCGCTGGGTGTGCCGCTCTCCTGGGGCTATGCGTTGTTTCGCTGGTTCCACCGCCCCAGCCGCGGCGTGATGGTGCCCACCGAAGGCGTGATGGAGATGCTTCAGGCGCGTGGATTCTGCCAACTGCGCGGTTGGACCCATGGTGTGGATACACGCTTGTTCGCATTGACGGACACGCCCTCGACCTACCCCTTGCTGGGACCGCTGGCACATCCCGTCAGCCTTTACGTGGGGCGTGTCTCGTACGAGAAAAACATCGAAGCCTTTCTCGACCTGGACGTGCCGGGCAGCAAGGTGGTGTGTGGGGTGGGGCCTCTGGCCTCCACGCTGCAGCAGCGGTACCCCAATGTGCACTGGCTGGGGGTGATGCCGCGCCACGAGTTGGCGAAGGTGTACGCCGCTGCAGACGTTTTCGTGTTTCCCAGCCGCAGCGAAACCTTCGGCCTGGTCATGCTCGAGGCCATGGCCTGCGGCGTGCCGGTCGCAGCGTACCCGGTGGACGGCCCCTTGCAGGTGATCGGCGAGAGCCGCGCGGGTGCCTTGCACGAAGACCTGCGCGAAGCCTGGATGGACGCGCTCAAGGTCAAACGCCACGAAGCGCGGGAACGCGCACTGGAATTCGACTGGGGAAAGGTGGCCGAGTTGTTTGTCTCGCACCTGAGTCCGCTCAACCCTCCGCGCAGGCCCAGGCACCATGTCGGCTCGGGCCGCTCAAGCCAGCAGAGCTTGTCGCCCAATGGTCGTCCGGTCGTTGAATAATCGCCTCCATGAGCGGCACCAACCCCCATTCCAGGATTCCCTTTCTCGATCGCGATCACAGCATCCTCGCTTTCAACGAGCGGGTCATGGACTGGGCCCGGCGGGCTGACGTGCCCTTGCTCGAACGCCTGCGCTACCTCAGCATCGTGTCGAGCAATCTCGACGAGTTCTTCGAAGTGCGCGTGGCCCCGCACCTGAGCGCGGCCCGGGCCAACGAACAGCGCGGCGCGTACACCGCACACACCTACGAAGCGTTGTCGCAGAAGGTGCATGCGCTGGTGGGGCAGCAGTACACCATCTACAACGACGAGCTGCTGCCGCTGCTGGAGAAGAAGGGCGTCAAGATCGTTTCCCATGGTGAGCGCAATGCGCGGCAAAGGCGCTGGGTCAAGGACTTTTTCACCAAGGAAGTCCAGCCCCTGCTCATGCCCGTGGGCCTGGACCCGTCACACCCGTTTCCCCAGGTCGCGAACAAGTCGCTCAATTTCATCGTGCGCCTGAGTGGCCGGGATGCCTTTGGCCGCGAGAACGAAATCGCCATCGTGAAGGTGCCGCGCATCCTGCCGCGCTTCTTTCGCATGCCACCGGTCAAAGGCTCGAAGCAGACGCACTTCGTCTCCATCTCCAGCCTGATCCGTTCGCACCTGAACGACCTGTTTCCCGGGCGCCAGGTCACCGAGTTCTCGCAATTCCGCGTCACGCGCCACTCCGATCTGGCGGTGGATGAAGAAGAGGTGAAGAACCTGCGCACCGCCTTGCGCAAGGGCTTGCAACAGCGGCACTACGGCCAGGCGCTGCGGCTGGAGGTGTCGGCCGGCTGCTCGCTGTATCTGTCCAATTTTCTGCTGGCACAGTTCGGGCTCCAGGAAAGCGATCTCTACCGCGTGTCCGGTCCGGTGAATCTGGTGCGGCTGAACCAGTTGATCGACAAGGTCGACACGCCCGCACTGCACTTCGACAGCTACAACGCCTGCTGGCCGGTGCAGCTCCATCCCGGGGAGTCGTATTTCGAACGCCTGAAGAAGGGCGATGTGCTGATCCACCAGCCATACGAGAGCTTCGATGCGGTGCTCGCTTTTCTGCGCGAAGCCGTGGAAGACCCGGATGTGCTCGCCATCAAGCAGACCATCTACCGCACCGGTGCCAAGTCCGAGCTCATGGACTTGCTGCGCGAAGCGGTGCGCCGGGGCAAGGAAGTCACGGCGGTGGTCGAACTCAAAGCGCGGTTCGACGAAGAGGCCAACATCAACTACGCCGAGCGGCTGGAATCGGTGGGGGCGCAGGTGGTGTATGGCGTGGTGGGCCTGAAGACACACGCGAAGATGCTGCTCGTCACGCGGCGCGAGCCCCAGGGCCTGCGCCGCTATGCGCACATCTCCACCGGCAACTACAACCCCGGCACCGCACGCCTCTACACCGACCTGAGTTACCTCACCGCCGACGATGCGCTCACGGCCGACCTGGAGCACATCTTCCTGCACCTGGCCAGCCAGAACCGCCTGCCCAAGCTCAACAAGGCCTTGATCGCACCCTTTCACCTGCACAAGGCGATGCTGGACAAGGTGGAGGCCGCGGGGGCGGCCGCCAAGGCGGGCCTGGACGCCCGGGTCATTCTCAAGATGAACGCCTTGACCGACGAGCCGCTGGCGCGTGCGCTGGCCGTGGCTTCGCAAGAGGGCGTGAAGATCGATCTCATCGTGCGCGGTGCCTGCATCCTGCCGGCCCAGGTGCCTGGATTCACCGACAACGTGCGCGTGCGCTCCGTCATCGGCCGCTTGCTGGAGCACTCCCGGGTGTTTTATTTCCGCACCGCGGAGGTGGAAGAGTTGTGGCTCTCCAGCGCCGACTGGATGAACCGCAACATGCTGCGGCGCATCGAGCTGGCCTGGCCGGTGACCGATGCCGCGCTGCGCCACCGCCTCGTGGAAGAGTGCCTGCTGGCCTATATGCACGACACCAAGGACGCCTGGCTGCTGCAACCCGATGGCCATTACGTGCCCGCAGGCTCTCTGGAGCGCTCAGGTACCGTGCTGCATTCGGCACAAGTCAGCCTGATGGCCCGCTACGGAGGCAAAGGATGAACACGAAGGAGGGCCGATCCATGGACCTGATCCTGTGGCGGCATGCCGAGGCGCACGACCACCCCGATCTGCAGACCGGCCTGCCCGGTGACGCTGTCGATCTGGCGCGGCGCCTCACGCCGCGAGGGGAAAAGCAGGCCACGCGCATGGCGGGCTGGCTCGACCGGCAGTTGCCCGATGGCGCGCGCATCTGGAGCAGTCCGGCCGCGCGCTGCGAGCAGACCGTGCTGGCCCTGGGGCGCAAATTCAAGCTGCGTGACGAACTGGCCCCGGACGGCGATGTGCTGGCGCTGCTGGAGCTGGTGCAGTGGCCGCAGGGCAAGTCACCGGTGGTGGTGGTCGGCCATCAGCCCACGCTGGGGCGGGTGGTGTCGCGCCTGCTCGGCCTGGTGGAGCCGGAGTGCTCGATGAAGAAGGGCGCAGTCTGGTGGTTGCGCCACCGCGAACGCGATGGCGCCGATCAGACGGTGATCGTTACCGTGCAGACGCCGGAGTTGATGTAACGCCCTGTGCCGCTCAGGCTGCCTTCTTGGCCGGCGCCGGGCGGCGGCTCGGGGCAGGGCGCTTCGCGGCGGGCCGGGGCGCCGCCACCGCCGTTTTGGGAGCCGCTGGTTTGGTGGTGGCCTTGCTCACCGGCTTGGTTGCAGTCTTTGAGACGGGCTTGGCGACGGGTTTTGCAGCGGCCTTCACCGGTGCCTTGGCCACGGGCTTCGCCGGCGCTTTCGAGGCGGGTTTGGCCTGTGGCGCGGCGGAGGGACGACCGGTCTTGAGCGTGGGCACGGCGGCCACCGCGGCCTTGTACGCCGCATCGTTCAGGCCTTGCAACACCATCAGGCCCGCACGCAGCAGTTCGCTCTTCTTCACGCTGGTACCCAGCGCAATCGCGCGGGTCTTGAGGCTGTCGATGGCCGCGAACTCAGCCTTGGGGATGGTGAAGCTGTCGCGCACCAGCTTGGGCTTCTTGTTGCTGATCTTGTTGCTCTGACTGGCCATGTACGGACTCCGGAATGGATGATGAAAGTCCGATTTTAAACCGTATATACCGTTTATACGAATATGACAGCAGCATGACAAAACGCAAGCGCTCAGCGAATATCGGCGGTGAATTTCCAGGCCGACTTCTGCCAGGCCAGTACCTCTTCGCCCAATAGCCAGGCCGATTGCGGGTAGCGCCTGGCCCAGCCCGGGTTGGTCGAGAGCTTGAAGGCACGTGGCTTGTAGCTGAGCTTGACGGACTGGTATTCCGGCATCTGTCGCGCATGGCACAGCAACACGGCCAGGCGAAGCGCCATCAACTGCTTGGCGAACAGTTCGTCCGTCAAGGCCTCTTCGAGCTTGCGCAACTTGCCGCGCTGGCCCATCACCAACTGACTCATGCGGTGCAATTCGGGCAGAGAAAAGCCAGGGGCATCCACATGGTCGAGGATGTAGGCGCCGTGGTGGTGCGCGCGATCGTGCGAGATATGCGTGCCGATCTCGTGCAGGCGACCCGCCCAGGCCAGCTTCTGCGAATACCGCTCGTTCTGGGCATCGAGCGCGGCGATCTGGGAAAACAGCGCGGTGCTGACATCGCTCACGCGTTTGCCTTGCGCTTCATCGGCCGAGAAGCGCTGCACCAGCCAGCGCACCGTGCGCTCGCGCACGTCGCCACCATCGGTGACACGGTCGATCAGGTCGTACAACGCGCCATGCCGCAGCGCACCTTGCGCGGGCAGCATCTGTTCGATGCCGAACAGATCGAAGATCGCTCGAAGCACGGCCACGCCACCGCCAATCACCGGTCGCCGATCGTCCTTGATGCCCTCGAGGCGCAACTGGTCGGCACTGCCGGCCTTGATGAGTCTGTCGGTCAACCAGTCCAGGCCCGAGCGCGTCACCACCCCGCTGGCCCAGCCATTGGCGCCGAGCATGTCGGCCACCGCGCTCACCGTCCCCGAAGAGCCATAGGCCACGGTCCATTCGGCGGGCGGAAACTTGTCCAGCGCCTCGTCGATCACCGCCTTGGCCGCCACCTCGGCGGTCTTGAAGGCAGATGCGCTGAACTGGCCGCGTGGGAAATAGCGCGTGGACCACGCCACGCTGCCCAGTCGGTAGGACTCCATGGTGCGCGCCGTATAGCCCTGGCCCAGAATCATTTCGGTGGAGCGTCCTCCGATGTCCACCACCAGCCGCTTTTCGTCGGAGTGTGGCAGCAGGCGCGAGACGCCCTGGTAGATCAGGCGCGCTTCTTCGTAGCCCGAGACCACGTCGATGTTGAATCCCAGAATGGCTTGCGCCTGGCGCAGGAATTCGTCGCGGTTCTTGGCCTCGCGCAGCGTTTGCGTAGCCACCGCGCGCACCTGTTGCTTCTTGAAGCCGTGCAGCCGCTCGGCAAAGCGCGCCAGGCACTCCCAGCCGCGCTCCATCGCGGCCTGGCTGAGGTTTTTCTCCTCGTCGAGCCCGCTGCCTTGGCGCACGGTCTCCTTGATGTATTCGATGCGCTCGATATGGCCGGAGTGGTGGCGGCCGATCTCGAGCCGGAAACTGTTGGAGCCGAGGTCGATGGCGGCGAGAAGGGTTCCGTTTTGCATGCGAGACAGCGGCGCTGGGGTGGGCGGGAAAACCCGGATTGTGACGCATGCCCGTGACCGACTGCGCGACGGCGAGGTAGCAGCCCTGCCAGGGTGCTTTGTGACAGGCGTTTTATGTCATGTGGTTGTCACATTGCCTGCCTAAAGTCCCCCTTGTTCTGAATTCCCAACCGCAAGGAGTCTCTTCATGATCAACAAACGCATTTTCCTCAAGACCGTGGCCGCTGCCGCCATGGCCACCGCAGGCATGGGCTCCGCACTGGCCGCCGACATCACCGGCGCGGGCGCGACCTTCCCCTTCCCGATCTATGCCAAGTGGGCGGAGGCCTACAAGAAAGAAACCGGCATCGGCCTGAACTACCAATCCATCGGTTCGTCCGGTGGCATCCGCCAGATCCGCGCCAAGACCGTCGCCTTCGGCGCGTCCGACGCCCCTGTGCCCGGCGCAGACCTGGACAAGGACGCCATGGTGCAGTTCCCCGCCATCATCGGCGGCACGGTGCCCGTGATCAACCTGGATGGCTTCAAGCCCGGCGAGCTGCGCGTGAGCGGCCCGGTGCTGGCCGAGATGTTCCTGGGCAAGATCGTCAAGTGGAACGACCCCAAGCTGGCGGCCCTGAACCCTGGCAAGACCCTGCCTGATGCCAACATCACCGTTGTGCACCGTGCCGACGGTTCGGGTACCACGTTCAACTGGACCGATTACCTGACCGTGGTCAGCAAGGAGTGGGCCGACACCGTGGGCAAGGGCGCCGCCGTCAAATGGCCGGCCGCCTCATCCGTCGGGGGCAAGGGCAACGAAGGTGTGGCCGCCAACGTGAACCGTGTCAAGGGCGCACTGGGCTATGTGGAATACGCATACGTCAAGAAGAACAACATGAACTTCCTGCAATTGCAGAATGCCGACGGAAAGTACGTGAGCCCAGACGACAAGGCCTTCGCCGCCGCCGCCGCCAGCGCCGACTGGTTCAGCGCTCCCGGCATGGGCATTTCGATGGTGAACGCCAAGGGCGCCGAAAGCTGGCCCGTGAGCACGGCTTCGTTCATCCTGATGTACAAGAATCCGGCCGACAAAGCGCAATCCGCCGAGGTGCTGAAGTTCTTTGACTGGGCGTTCAAGAACGGCAAGGGCATGGCAGCCGAACTGGACTATGTGCCACTGCCCGACACCCTGACAGCGCAAATCCGTTCCAAGGTCTGGACGCAGATCCAGAAATAACACGAAGGTTCTTTCTGGAGGGATCGCCGGCGGGATGAATCCTGCCGGCGGACCACATTGTTCTCAGGATCACAATATGGGAATCAATATGAGCGTGGGAACAACCATGGGTGCGAAATCCGCGTCGGCGACGACCGACAACCCCGACATGATGTCGATTGCCAAACGGCAACGCGTCGAAGACATGGTCTTTCACCGCGTCACCCAGGGCTTCTCGCTGCTGGTGCTGGTCGCGCTTCTGGGCATCATCGTTTCCTTGTTCATCAACGCCTGGCCAGCCTTTCAGAAGTTCGGTGTCCAGTTCATCTGGCGCGTCGAGTGGGACATCATCAACGAAGAATTCGGCGCAGCGATCGCCATTGTGGGCACGCTGGCGAGCGCGAGCATTGCGCTGCTGATTGCAGTGCCTCTGGCTTTCGGCATTGCGCTGTTCCTCACCGAAACCTGCCCTGTATGGCTGCGGCGTCCGCTGGGCACTGCGGTCGAGTTGCTGGCGGCGGTGCCCTCCATCATTTACGGGATGTTCGGCCTGTTCGTTTTTGCGCCGTTGTTCGCCGACCATTTCCAGATGCCTGTGCAGCAGATGCTCGGCGGCATGCCCTTGGTGGGGTTTCTGTTCGGCGGCAGCACCAACGGCTTCGGCATTCTGGCGGCCGGCATCGTACTGGCCTTCATGGTGCTGCCCTTCATTGCGGCGGTGATGCGCGACGTGTTCGAGATCGTCCCACCCATCCTGCGCGAATCGGCCTACGGCCTGGGTTGCACCACCTGGGAGGTGGTGCGCCGCGTGGTGCTGCCCTACACGCAAAAAGGCGTCATTGGCGGAATCATGCTCGGTCTGGGTCGCGCGCTGGGAGAGACCATGGCAGTCACCTTCGTCATCGGTAACGCCAACCGCATGCCGACCTCGCTGTTTTCGCCGGGCACATCCATCGCCTCGACATTGGCCAACGAGTTTGGTGAAGCGGCGGATTTCCATCTCTCCACGCTGTTCGCGCTCGGCTTCCTGCTCTTCGTCATTACCTTCATCGTGCTGTCGGCGGCCAAGATCATGCTGCTGCGCGCCGAGAAGGCCAAGGGTCTTTGAGACATCACACCATGGAATTCAATCAATCCCTCTACAAACGCCGTCAGCGCGCCAACGCCGTTGGCTTGACGCTCTCCATGGGCGCCATGGTGCTGGGCCTGTTCGCGCTGCTCTGGATCCTGAGCGTGCTGTTCAGCAACGGTCTGGCCGCGCTGGACTGGAACATGTTCACCCACTCCACACCGGCGCCCGGCAGTGAAGGCGGTGGCTTGGCCAACGCTATCGTCGGCAGCCTGATGATGGTCGGCTTTTCAGTGCTGGTGTCCACGCCCATCGGCATCTTTGCCGGCGTGTACCTGGCCGAGTATGGCGATACCAGCAAGACCGCCGAACTCACGCGCTTCGTCACCGACATCATGCTGTCGGCGCCCTCCATCGTGCTGGGCCTGTTCGTGTACGCCATCGCGGTGGCCACTGTCGGCAATTTCTCCGGCTGGGCCGGCAGCCTGGCGCTGTCGCTCATCGCGGTGCCCGTGGTCGTGCGCACCACCGAGAACATGCTGCGCCTGGTGCCGGGCAGCCTGCGCGAAGCGGCCTTCGCCCTGGGCGCACCGCGCTGGAAGGTGGCCACGCTGGTAACGCTGCGGGCGGCCAAGAGCGGCGTCATGACCGGCCTGCTGCTCGCCGTGGCCCGCATCAGCGGTGAAACCGCACCGCTGCTCTTCACCGCGCTGAACAACCAGTTCTTCAGCACCGACATGGGCGCCCCCATGGCCAACCTGCCGGTGGTGATCTTCCAGTTTGCCCTCAGCCCGTACGACAACTGGGTTCGGCTGGCCTGGGGTGGCGCGTTGCTGATCACGCTCTCGGTCCTGGCCCTCAACGTCGTGGCGCGGGTGTTCCTGCGCGAGAAGAAAGCTGGTTGATGCCGGCACGTTTGAACACACACGCCCTTTTTCAAGACACGGAATCGACCATGCCCACTACCGCCACGGCCGCCGCACCTGCCACCCAAGCCAAAAACGCGCTCGAATTGCGCAACCTGAACTTCTTCTACGGCACCTTCCAGGGTCTGAAGAACGTCAATATGAACATCGAGGAGCGCAAGGTCACGGCGTTCATCGGCCCCTCGGGTTGTGGCAAGTCCACCTTGCTGCGCACGCTCAACCGCATGTACAGCCTGTACCCAGGCCAGCGCGCCGAGGGCGAAATCAGCTTCTACGGCCAGAACATCCTGGACACCAAGCAGGACATCAACCTGCTGCGCGCGCGCATCGGCATGGTGTTCCAGAAGCCCACACCGTTTCCCATGTCGATTTACGACAACATCGCCTTCGGCGTGAAGCTGTACGAAGATCTGAGCCGTGGCGAGATGGACGACCGCGTCGAATGGGCGCTGTCCAAGGCGGCGCTGTGGAACGAGGTGAAGGACAAGCTCAACCAGAGCGGCCTCTCGCTCTCCGGTGGCCAGCAGCAACGCCTGTGCATCGCGCGCAGCGTGGCGGTGAAGCCCTCGGTGCTGCTGCTGGACGAGCCCACCTCGGCGCTGGACCCGATCTCCACCGGCAAGGTCGAAGAGCTGGTGCACGAACTCAAGCGCGACTACACCATCGCCATCGTCACGCACAACATGCAGCAGGCCGCGCGTTGCAGCGACTACACCGCCTACATGTACCTGGGCGAGCTGATCGAGTTCGGCTCGACCGAGCAGATCTTCTTCAAGCCCCAGAAGACCGAGACGGAAGACTACATCACGGGCCGCTTTGGTTGAGCCCGCACCGCCCTCATACCCAGCGACCCAACGGAGACCCTATGAGCGACAAACACCTCTCCAGCCAGTTCGACGCCGAGCTGAACTCCATCTCCACGCACGTGCTTGAAATGGGTGGGCTGGTCGAATCCCAGCTGCACCAGGCCGTCTACGCGCTGATCCACATGAGCCTGGAGTCCGCCGAGCAGGTGCAGGAGAACGAAAACCGCATCAACCAGATGGAAGTGCAGATCGATCACGAAATCATCTCCACGATCGGCCGGCGCCAGCCCACCGCGCGCGATCTGCGCTTTCTGATGGCCATCTCGCGCACCACGCAGAATCTGGAGCGTGCGGGCGATGAAGTGGCCCGCATCGCGCGCATGGTCAAGTCCATCATTCAAAACGGATCTCCGCGCAACCTGCCCAGCTCCGAGCTGCGCATGGCTGCCGACCTCGCCGCCGCGCTGCTGCGCAATTCGCTGGACTCGTTCGCACGCCTGGACACCGCCATGGCCGTGGCCATCATCAAGGGCGACGACGCCATCGACCGCGAGTACAACGGCTTCCTGCGCAAGCTCATCACCTACATGATGGAAGACCCACGCACCATCTCGCCCAGCCTGGACCTGCTGTTCCTGGCCAAGTCGATCGAGCGTGTGGGCGACCATGCCAAGAACATCGCCGAGCAGATCATCTTCATCGTCAAGGGTGAAGACGTGCGCCACGCGCCGATGTCCGCCGTGGAGTCGGTCGTAGGATGAGAAAGCTCCCACGCGTCCTCGTCGTCGAGGACGAACCCTCCATCGCCGAGTTGATCGCGGTCAACCTGCGCCACAACGGCTTCGCGCCCACGGTCGTATTCGACGGCGCGGCCGCCCAGCGCGAGGTCGACGCGGTGTTGCCCGATGTGATCCTGCTCGACTGGATGTTGCCTGGCGAGAGCGGGGCGGTGCTGGCGCGCCAGTGGCGCAAGAACGAACGCACCAAGACTGTGCCCATCCTCATGCTCACCGCGCGCAGCGACGAAAGCGACAAGGTGCAGGGCCTGGACGCGGGTGCCGACGACTACATCACCAAGCCGTTTTCCACGCAGGAGTTGCTCGCGCGCATCCGTGCGGTGCTGCGCCGGCGTGCGCCGGAGATCGTCAACGACTCGGTGCAAGTGGGGGAGCTCGCGCTGGATGCCGCGACCTACCGCGTCACCTTCCGCGGCAGCGAACTCAAGGTCGGACCGACCGAGTTCAAGCTGCTGCATTACCTCATGAAGCACGCCGAGCGCGTGCACACCCGTGGTACGCTGCTCGACAAGGTCTGGGGAGACCATGTGTTCATCGAGGAGCGTACCGTGGACGTGCACGTGAAGCGATTGCGAGAGTCATTGGGCGAAGCTTCTTCGATGGTGGAGACGGTGCGCGGCGCCGGCTACCGCCTCACCGCGCAGCAGACCGGGAAAACGGCCAAGAGCGCTTCCATTTCGACGACATGACCCGTCGCGCCATCGAACTGCTGCTCCTGGTTGCGCTGGGGGCGGTGTGGGGCTGGACCAAAGGATCTCCCGCCATCACCTTTGCTGGTGGGCTGGTGGGCGCCTTGGCATGGTCCTTCCTGGACGGCATGCGCGCGCGGCGCGTGCTGCACTGGCTCAACAAAGGGGAGGCGGCGCGGGCGCCCAACCTCGGGGGCACCTGGGGCGACCTGGTGGAGCGTTGCCGCAAGGTCATCAAGAAGCTGGAGAAGAAGGCGCAAAGCAGCGATGCGCGGCTGGAGGATTTTCTGGCCGCCATCCAGGCTTCGCCCAATGGTGTGGTGTTGCTCGATGCATCGGGCCGCATCGAGTGGTCCAACCTGACCGCAGCCAACCACCTCGGGTTCGACGCGCAAGGCGATCTCGGCCAGTACGTGCGCAACATGGTTCGAAACCCGGCCTTCACCGCGTACATGGCCGGTGGCGATTTCGGCCACGAGATCCAGATCGATGGTCCGGGCCCGCGGCCGTCCCAGCCCACCAAGATCTTGTTGCAGATCCACCCGTACGGCAAGAAGCGCAAGCTGATGATCACGCGGGACGTGACGGCGGTGCAACTGGCCGAAGCCATGCGACGCGATTTCGTGGCCAACGTGTCCCACGAGATCCGCACGCCCTTGACCGTGCTCAGCGGTTTTGTCGAGACGATGCAGAGCATTCCTCTCGAAGAGGCCGATCGCACGCGTTATCTCGAACTCATGAGCCAGCAGGCCCACCGCATGCAGACGCTGGTGAGCGATCTGCTCACGCTCTCGCGCCTGGAGGGCAGTCCGTCACCCGGAGCGGGCGAATGGATCGACGGCGAAGAACTGCTGCGGCACGTGGTCTCGGAGGCCAGGGGCCTGACCCAGGCCATCGCGGCCACACCGCACGAGATCGAGCCCGTCGAAGGCCCCGGGATCGGGGTGTCGGGGGCCAAGACGGAGTTGTTGAGCGCGATGTCGAATCTGATGAGCAACGCCGTGCGCTATACGCCGGGGGGTGGAAAGATCCAGGCGGGATGGCGCATGCGCCCCGATGGCTGGGGGGAATTCTTTGTCAGCGACACGGGGCCAGGCATCGCGGCAGAGCATGTGCCACGCCTGACCGAGCGCTTCTACCGCGTGGACCGCAGCCGTTCGCGCGAAACCGGTGGCACCGGCCTGGGGCTGGCCATCGTGAAGCACGTGGCGCAACGGCACGGGGGGCGCATCGACGTGCAGAGCGCCTTGGGCGAAGGCTCCACCTTCACCATGGCATTGCCACCGTCTCGTGTCCGGGAGCGCGTCAGCGGCTGACGCGCTGGTACACCAGCAGGCTTTCCTTGTTGTCCGTCAGCCGCCGCACGGTGGCCTTGAAGGCCCACTGCGTGAGGTCGATGCGTTGGTCCAGGGTAGCCTGCTGTTCCGGGGACGCGACCAGGCTGCGGCAGCGGCCTTCGCCGCTCGATCCCGTGCGCACGAGCTCCAGTTTGCCGTGGTACTGCAGCGCGGCGATCTGGGCCTGGCTCAGGCTATCGACCAGCACACAGCTGTTCGGGGTCACCAGGCTGGCGATGCGGCGTGAAATCGGGCCATAGCTGCGCCCGAAGTCCAGCACAGGCAGCCACAGCGTCATCAGCAACAGCCAGCACAAGGTGCTGCCGGCGGCCGGCAGCACGAGGCTTTTCCACAAGGACTGGCGGTGCTTGCCGGCGCGCCAGGCCACCAGCCAGAGCCAGGCCACCGTCGCCAGCGCCGCCAGCAGGAACAGCACGAACGAAAATTCGGGCACGAAACCCGGCGCGAGCCTGGCCACGTTGGCCGCCGGCTTGGCCGGTATGCCCGTCTGCATGGCCACCCAGACCACCCAGATGATCAGCGCGCAGCCGGAAAAGAACACGAGGGTGAACCAGTCCACCAAGGCAGAGACGCTGCGGCGCAAGGTGGGCAAGGCAAAAGCGGCCAATGCTGCCAGTGCCGGCAGGGCGAGCAGCAGGGCGCGGTCGCGCTCGTCCGACAAGGCGCTGTCCGCCACGCTCACGAGCACCGCCCACAGCGGCAGTGCCACGTGGGGGCGCAGCAACTGGTGGCGCCAGCGCCAGAGCGTCCAGAGCACCAGCGGCCAGGCGGGCCAGGTGAACCAGGCGAGCAGCTTGGTCCAGCTGCGCCATTGCACCTCGTTCAGCGGCGTCTGCAGGGCCGGTGAGGGCACGAGGCCGATGAGCACCGCTGCGCCAAATGCCAGCGCCAGCGACGCCGTGGCCCAGGCCAGGCGAGGTCGCGACGAGGCGTGTGTGGTGTCCAGCGCCCAGTCGGTCTGAGGCTCCAGCGACTCAGACGCCTTGCTCGAAAGCCATAGCACCAGCAGCAGACCGCTGGCCAGCAGGCCCGCGACCCAGGGGGCACCGCTGAGCACCAGGGCCACCACCGCCACGGCCCAGGCGACCACGCCGCGCATCGGATGGCGACTCTGGGCGTGGGCCAACCGGGCTGCCGAGAACAGCAACAGGGACACCCAGGCCAGGCGCGCCAGATCGGGCGTGGTTTCGTGGGAGAGCTGGGCCAGGCCCAGGCAGGCCATCAGCGCCAGCAGACCCGCGTCGGCCAGGGCGCGGGCATAGTCGGTGGGCTTGGCTTCGCCGCCGAAGGCGAACGCCACGGGCTGCGCCGCGGGCTGGCGTGCGAGGTGGTACACCGTGTACCAGGTACAGACCAGCGTGAGCGCCAGCAGGAGCGCGAACGGAATGCGCACCGCGAAATCGGGCGATACAAACGGAAGCAGGCGAATGAAGGCCGCGCCCAGCCAGTACGGAAGCGGGCCCGTTTCCTCCACCGCGACCCCCAGCACTTGCGGGTTCCACCAGCCGCTGTGGCCGGCGGCCATCTCCAGCATCACGCCAAAGGCGGACACGTCGGCGTTCTTCCAGGGTTCGCGGCCCAGGAAGCCGGGCAGCACGTAGGCCACGCAGAACAGGATGAGCGCGACGCGCGGCAAGCGGCGCACGGCCGACTGGGTGACGATGGCGGGGGTAGGTTGATTCACTGCGGCGAATATACAGGTGCGTTGCGCGGTGAGCGGACTCTGCGCAAGCGGGGGCCGGCGAAAAAAAAGCAGCCGGGTGGGCTGCTCTTTTCGGGGCGAGATGCAGGCACGCTGAGGTGCCCGGATGATCGCTTACTTGGCGGCGGTTTTGCCGTAGCGGTTGCGGAAGCGCTCGACGCGGCCACCCATGTTGTCCACGCTCTTTTGCGTGCCGGTGTAGAAGGGGTGCGATTCGCTGGAGGTGTCCAGCTTGTACAGCGGCAGTTCGCGGCCGTCTTCCATCTTGATCATCTCTTTCGTGTTGGCGCAGGAGCGGGTCACGAACTTGAAACCGTTGGAGAGGTCCTGGAAGCAGACTTCGCGGTAGTTGGGGTGAATGCCTTCTTTCATGGCGTTTCCTTCAGGTCAGGTGCGGGAGCCGCAGGGGAACCATTCCCCAGTACTTGCCGCGATTTGCAAAGCCTCGGATTATAGCTCTCTGACGCTTGTTTAGCCGCCCCGCCGCATCATGTCGAAGAACTCGGAATTGTTCTTCGTGGACTTCATGCTCTTGAGCACCATCTCCATGGCCTCGATTTCGTCCATGTTGTACATGAACTGGCGCAGGATGCGGGTCTTCTGCAGGATCTCGGGCTGCAGCAGCAATTCTTCGCGGCGCGTGCCGCTGCGGTTGAGCTGGATCGAGGGGAACACGCGCTTTTCGTACAGGCGGCGGTCCAGGTGGATTTCGCAGTTGCCGGTGCCCTTGAACTCTTCAAAGATCACTTCGTCCATCCGGCTGCCGGTGTCGACCAGGGCGGTGGCGATGATGGTGAGCGAGCCGCCTTCCTCGATCTTGCGCGCCGCGCCGAAGAAGCGCTTGGGACGTTGCAGGGCATTGGCGTCGACGCCACCGGTGAGCACCTTGCCGCTGGAGGGCAGCACGTTGTTGTAGGCGCGGGCCAGGCGGGTGATGGAGTCGAGCATGATCACGACGTCCTTGCCGAGCTCGACCAGGCGCTTGGCGCGCTCGATCACCATCTCGGCCACGTGCACGTGGCGGGCAGCGGGTTCGTCGAAGGTGGAGGCGATGACCTCGCCGCGCACGGTGCGCTGCATTTCGGTCACTTCCTCAGGGCGCTCGTCCACCAGCAGCACCATCAGCACCACTTCAGGGTGGTTGGCGGTGATCGCGTGGCACAGGTGCTGCATCATCACCGTCTTGCCGCTCTTGGGTGGTGCGACGATCAGCGCGCGCTGGCCGCGGCCGATGGGGGCGATGATGTCGATCACGCGGCCGGTGATGTTCTCTTCGCTCTTGATGTCGCGTTCCAGGCGCATCTGTTCCTTGGGGAACAGCGGCGTCAGGTTCTCGAACATGATCTTGTGCTTGTTGTCCTCGGGAGGCAGGCTGTTGATCTTGTCGAGCTTGTTGAGCGCGAAGTAGCGTTCGCCGTCCTTGGGGATGCGCACTTCGCCTTCGATCATGTCGCCGGTGTGCAGGTTGAAGCGGCGGATCTGGCTGGGCGAGATGTAGATGTCGTCGGTGCTGGCCGTGTAGCTGGTGTCCGGCGCGCGGAGGAAGCCGAAGCCATCGGGCAGCACTTCGAGCACGCCGTCGGCATACACCAGCTCGCCGCCCTTGGCGCGCTTCTTGATGATGGCGAACATCAGCTCCTGCTTGCGCATGCGGCCGGGGTTTTCGATCTCAAGGGCTTCGGCCTGCTTGAGGACTTCAGACACGTGCAGTGCCTTGAGTTCGTTAAGGTGCATGGAATTCACTCCGAAAGGGAGTTGAGTCAAAAACCGGGGGAGGGGGCGACAGCGTCCGGATGGCGAACGGTGCGCGGGAAAGAGGGGCGGGTGTCTGTCGGGCCCGCTGCGGCAAATTATGACAGGAAAAATTCGCTCAAGAAAACAGCGACCGGGCATTGCACCCGGTCGCCCTTTGGCGTGGCCTCAGGTCAGTTGCTGATCGATGAAGGCGGTGAGCTGTGCCTTGCTCACGGCTCCCACCTTGGTGGCGGCGAGCTGGCCGTCCTTGAACAGCATGAGCGTGGGGATGCCGCGGATGCCGAACTTGGCGGGCACGTCGCGGTTGTCGTCGACGTTGAGCTTGGCGATCTGCAGCTTGCCGTTGTACGAGCCCGCCACTTCGTCGAGGATGGGCGCGATCATCTTGCAAGGACCACACCATTCGGCCCAGAAGTCCACGAGCACCGGTGCACCGGCATCCAGCACATCAGCCTGGAAGCTGGCATCGGAAACGTGTTTGATCAGGTCGCTGGCCATGATTCATCCTAAAAGTCGTTGATCGGGGAGGGGGTACAGTTTGGGGCCCATGCAGACAGTTCAAGGTGCTCTTGCTTCCTCTCTCTGCCGCTCGCTGAGCGTTCGGTCCGCACCATTGTGACAGAAACACCCATTTCCATGACGCATGTAAGCCCGATCGGCGCGGCCACGACGCCCGCGCCAGACCCTGGGCACCCTTCGGTTCGACATTGGGCCGCCGGCATTGCGCACATTGACGCGGCCGCCCGCGAGCGCGCCTTGCCCGCCGGCCGCGTGGTCGTGCTCGTGCCCTATGCGCAGCTGATGGATGCAGGCCGGCGCGCCTGGGCCGCCGCACACCCGAGCGGTTTTGCGCCGCGCTTCGAGTCCACGCGCAACTGGGCCGCGAGCCTGCGCCCCTTTCTGCCCGGCCCTGGCGACCTCAGCATGGACATGGCACGCGACAGTCTCATGGCCGCCGCGCTGATCGAGCGCGTGGCGCCCGCGCGCGCCGATGCGGCCTTGCGCACCGTCATGGTGGGGCGGCTGGTCGACGCCGCGCGTCAGCTCGCGCCATGGGCTGCGGCCGTGCCGCCCGAGCATCGACTGGCCTGGGCCGAGCCCTTGCGCGCGGCCATGGCACCCACCACGTCCGCGCTGCATTGGGAAGGCCTTCTGGCGACCCTGGCGCTGACCTGGGTGAGCACGTCCGCCTACGCCACCGACGTGCTGTGGGCACCGATGGCACAACCCGGCGCGCATGCCGATCTGCTGGTGGTGCTGCAGGGCTTTCAAGACGATCCCTTGGCCACGGCGCTGGCCGCTCGGTGGGGCGATCGCGCGCTTGTGCTTCCCTTGGGCGAGAGCGACTGGCGCGCCGGCGAAGACCGCCGCCTGCATGCCTGTGGCGATGCGGAAGACGAAGCGCAACGCGCCGCCGCCTGTGTGATCGAGCACATCAACCAGGGCCGCACGCCGGTGGCCCTGGTGGCCAACGACCGCCTGCTCACGCGCCGCGTGAGCGCCATGCTGCACCGCGCGGGCATCTCGGTGCGCGACGAAACCGGCTGGAAGCTCTCTACCACGCGCGCCGCCGCGCAACTCATGAGTGTGCTGCGCGCGGCCGATGCCCGTGCCGCGATGGACGACGTGCTGGACCTGCTCAAACAAGCCACGGCGTGGCCCGACGCACAGGGCCAGCAGCTGGAGCAACTCGCGCGCGAATTCGGCGTGTCGCGCTGGAAGGCCGCGGTGCAGCACGCGCGGCTCGCACCCGCCATCCCGCAGGGCCTGCCGGCCTGGATCGAAGGCCTTCAGGCCGCGCGCCCCTTGACGGTGTGGCTGGGCGATCTCGCGCTCGCGCTCAAGGCCTGTGGCCTGTGGACATCGTTCGAAACCGACCCGGCCGGGCAGCAATTGCTGCAGGCCCTGCGTCTGGGCGACGGCGCGGCGATGGAGTTGGCCGGTGTGGCGCAAGCGGTGGACGCTGCGGCGCGCAGCGGTTCGCGCATGTCCTTGAGCGCGTTCACTGCCTGGGTGCGCGACGTGCTGGAAGGCGCGAGCTTCATGCCGCGCAGCGAGGGCGAGACCCCCGTGGTGGTCTTGCCCATGGCACAACTGCTGGGCCGCCATTTCCCTGCCACCGTGGTGCCCGGCTGCGACGAGACGCACCTGAGCCCCAGCCCCGAGCCCCCGGGCGACTGGACGGCGGCCCAGCGCGAGCTGCTGGGCCTGCCGTCGCGCGAGGCGCTGGCGCAGGCGGCGGCGAAAGCCTGGCAGGCCACGCTGGCCTTGCCGCAGCTCGACCTGCTGTGGCGCACCCAAGACCGTGGTGAAGCCACCTTGCCCAGTGCCTGGTTGCAAGCGCTTTTGCCGCACGCGGCGCGGGACCCCCGTGAGCCCCGCGTGCTCGTGTGCGTGCCGCAGGAAAAGCCAATGCCCAGCGCGCGCGACGTGCTGCCCGAAGCACTCTCGGCCAGTGCCTACCAGGACCTGCGCGACTGCCCCTACCGCTTCTTCGCCTTGCGGCAGCTGCGCCTGTCCGAAGCGGCCGAACTCGAAGCCGAGCCCGATCAGCGCGACATGGGCAACTGGCTGCACGCCGTGTTGCGCAGCTTTCACGAACAGCGCCGCGATGCCCGGCCTGGGCGCGAAGCCGACCGCGCCGCGCTCGACCGGCTCGCCGACGAAACCGCGAGCGCCATGGGCCTCAACGCAGGCGAGGGCGGTGCCGGCTTTCTGCCCTACCAGGCGGTGTGGCCGGCCCTGCGCGAAGGCTATCTGGATTGGCTGACCGGTTTCGAAGCCACCGAACACGGACCCGGGCCGCGCTTCGCACAAGCCGAGGCCGAACGCACCAGCCACACAGGGCCGTGGAAGCTCTACGGCAAGCTCGACCGCATCGACCTGCAGCACAGCCCCGAAGGCCCGATTCCCTTCGTGCTCGACTACAAGACCGAGAGCCGCAGCAAGACCCAGGAGCGCGTGAAGGAACCGCTGGAGGACACGCAGTTGGCCTTCTACGCCGCCTTGCTGCCCGATGAGAACCTGCGCGCCGCGTACCTCAGCATCACCGACAAGCGTGGCGACAGTGGCAAGGACACCCCGACCTGGCTGGTCGAGCAGCCCGACGTGCTGATGGCGCGCGAGCAACTGCGCGAAGGTTTGGCGCACGACATGGCGCGCGTGGCCGCCGGCCAGCCCATGCCCGCGCTGGGCGAAGGCCGCGTGTGCGACTTCTGCGCCGCGCGTGGCCTGTGCCGCAAAGATTTCTGGAGTGCCGCATGAGCGCAGCGCCGGGCCGTTCCCAAGCACGCTCGCACCGCAGCCCGCAGGGCGAAGGTACTCCAGTGACCGCACCCGCCTACCGCATCAATGGCGTGAGTGCCGAGCGCGAGGCCTTTTACGTTCTCGCATGCGACCCCACCCGCAGCATCGCGGTGGAGGCCTGCGCCGGTGCCGGCAAGACCTGGATGCTGGTCTCGCGCATCCTGCGCGCGCTGCTCGACGGCTGCGCACCCCAAGACATCCTCGCGATCACCTTCACCAAGAAAGCGGCCGGTGAAATGCGCGACCGGCTCAACACCGAACTGCGGCGCTGGTCTGGATTGAGCGACGAACAACTGACTGGCGAATTGCGCGCGCGCGGCCTGAGCGCCGCCGACGCCCTGCGCCGCGTGCCCGAGGCGCGTGGCCTGCACGCGCGCGTCAACGCGCTCGGCCGCACGGTGCAGGTGCGCACCTTCCACAGCTGGTTCGCCGCCTTGCTGCGCGGCTCGCCCTTGTCGGTGTTGCAGGACATGCAATTGCCCGTGCAATACGAACTGCTGGAAGACGATGCGCGCGCCGTGGCGCAGGTCTGGCCGCGTTTCTACGCCGCCTTGGCCGCGAGCCCGGCCGACCGTCAGGACTTCATGGACAGCGTGGCCCAGCACGGCCGGCACCAGACCCTGGTGGCCCTGAAGAAGGCCCTGGACAAGCGCGTGGAGTTCGCGCTGGCCGATGCGGCCGGCGTGGTGGCGGCTTCGGTCGAGCCGTTTGCCGAGCGCTACCCGGCCTTGGGCGACCTGGCAACCCCCGAGCTGGCGCTGCTGCGCCCCGAGGCCCGCAGCCGCTGGCACGCCTGGGCTAAGGTGTTGGGCACCGAGGCCAACAAGACGCCCAAGGACAGCGCCGCCAAGATCATCGACGCCTTCGAACTGCCCGACGAACCCTCACGCATGCAGCAGCGCCTGGCGCTGCTGCGCAAGGCCTTTCTGGTGGCCGACGAAGACCGGCTCAACAGCCGCCTGGCCAAGTTCGAAGCCGCGCAAGCCGCCGAGCTCGAACTCATCGAACTCTGCGGTGCCCTGCGCCAGCACAGGGCCTGGGCGCACCACCAGCGCATGGCGCGGCTCGCACGCGTGTTGCTCGCCAGTTACGCGGCCCTCAAGCGCGAGCGCGGCTGGGTCGACATGAACGACGTGGAAGGCGCGGCCCGCCGCCTGCTGGGCGACGCCGAACTCTCCGGCTGGCTCCAGCAGCGCCTGGACGCGCGCGTGCGCCACGTGCTGATCGACGAGTTCCAGGACACCAACCCGCTGCAGTGGCAGGCGCTGTACGGCTGGCTCTCGGCCTATGCCGGCGCGGGCCCGGGCGAGGCGCCGTGCGTGTTCCTGGTGGGCGACCCCAAGCAGTCGATCTACCGCTTCCGCCGTGCCGAACCCCAGGTGTTCAAAGCCGCCCAGGCCTTCGTGGTGCAGGGGCTCTCGGGTGCGCTGCTCAGTTGCGACCACACGCGCCGTTGTGCGCCTGCGGTGGTCGAGGTGCTCAACGCCGCCATGGGCGCGGCTGTTCAGGCCGGCCAGTACAGCAGCGACTACCGCGCACACACCACCGAGAGCACCGCGCCCGGTGAGGTGCGCAGCCTGCCGCAATTGCCGCGCAGCCTGCGCGATCGCCACACCGGCGCATGCGACAGCGGCGAATGGCGCGACAGCCTCACCACGCCGCGCGTCTTGCCCGAAGACAGCCTGGCCGCGCTCGAAGCCGCGCAGGCAGCCGACTGGGTGGCGCTGCAGATCGAAGAAGAGGGGCTGCACGCCGGCGACATCATGGTGCTCGCGCGCCGGCGCGAACGCCTGGGCTGGATGCACGAAGCCTTGCGCGAGCGCGGCATTTTGAGCGAACAACCCGAGAAGCTCGATCTCGGCGAATCGCCCGCCGTGCTGGACGTGGTCGCGCTGCTGGATGCGCTCGTGTCCACCCGGCACGACCTGAGCCTGGCGCGCGCGCTCAAGTCGCCGCTGTGCGGCTGGAGCGACGACGATCTGGCGCAGCTTGCGCGGCTGCGCACGCGGTGGACGCCACCACCCGGTGTCGATGGCGCGCGCGTGCGGCCTTCGTGGTGGGACGTGTTGCAGCGCTTCGGCAGCCTGCCGGTGCACGAGCAGGCCGGGCAGGCGCAAGCGCCCGAACAAGCCACGCGCTTCGTGGACACCGCACAACGCCTCGCGCTCTACCGCGACTGGTTGCGCACACTGCCGCCGCACGACGCGCTCTCCGCGTTGTACGACCATGGCGATGTGCTCGCGCGTTTCGCGCAGCACGTGCCCCCGGGCCAGCGCGCCGCCGTGCTCGCGCAACTGCGCGATCTGCTCACACAGTCCCTGGCGCAGGACGGTGGGCGCTTTCTCACGACGTACCGCTTCGTGCGCGCGCTCAAGGCCGGTGGCATCAAGGCCACGGCCGTGCAGACGCCCGATGCCGTGCGCCTGCTCACCGTGCATGGCGCCAAAGGCCTGGAAGCCCATACCGTGCTGATGCTCGACACCGACACCGGCCCGGCGCGGCCCGAGAGCATGGGCGTGCTGGTGGACTGGCCGGGCGAAGCACCCTTGCCGCGCCGCTTCGTGTTCCTCGCCAGCGAAAAGGCGCCACCCGCGTGCGCGGTCGAAGCCCTGCAGCAAGAACAGGAAGCGCGCGCGCTGGAAGAACTCAACGGGCTCTACGTGGCCATGACGCGCGCCGAATCGCGCCTGCTGATCTCCAGCTTCGAGCCGCACCTGCGCGCCAACGCGCCCACCTGGTACCAGCGCCTGCAGCCGCTGGCCGCACCGATGGACACGCCGCCGCCCGCCACCACCCATGCGCAAAGCGGCGAAGGCGGCAACGGCGCTTTGAGCTTCGAGCTGCTGGGGCTGCCCGCTGTGCAGCCCGCGCCTGCGCCGACGCCAGCACCCGCGGCGCGCGAGGCCATGGACGACACCGCCAGCCGCATCGGCCTGGCGCTGCACCGCCTGCTGCAATGGTGGCCCACGCCCAGCGAGGATTTCGATTGGGGGCCCGAGCACGCGCAAGCCGTGGCGCGCGAATTCGCGCTCGACACCGTGCAGGCGCGCGACGCCCTGGCCATGGCTCGTCGCATCATCGGCGGTGATGCCGCCTGGGCCTGGGATGCCGAGCTGCTGCACCACTGGGGCAGCGAGGTCGAACTGTTCCACCAGGGCGAGCTGTTGCGCCTGGACCGCCTGGTGCGCCGGCGCGACACCGGCGAATGGTGGGTGCTCGACCACAAAAGCGCCGCGCACCCCGAACGACAGCCCGCGCTGATCGCGCAGATGCGCGGTTATCGGCAGGCCGTTGCGGCGGCCAATCCGGGAGATACCGTGCGGCTGGCCTTCATCAACGCCCAAGGGCGCCTCATCGAACTGCAAGACTGAAACTCCCCCCTGCGCCGCTGACGCGGCTTCCCCCCTCAGTGGCGCGCCTTCGGCGCTTCGAGGGGGGACGGCATCTTGGGCCGGCGTAGCCGTCCCTCGATGCCCCTGGATCGACATCTCCTCACGCCATGAGCCTTTCTGATTCCTTGAACCTCATTCAAACCGATGTCGCCGTAGTCGGCGGCGGGCCGGCTGGCCTGATGGCCGCCGAAGTGATGGGCCGTGCCGGCCTGGGGGTGCATCTGTTCGATGCCATGCCCTCGGTCGGGCGCAAGTTTCTGCTGGCCGGCAAAGGCGGCATGAACCTCACGCATGCCGAAGCTTTGCCCGCCTTCATCGGTCGCTACGGTGCGCAGGCCGCGCGCCTGCGGCCCTTGCTCGACGCCTTTGGCCCGCAGGCCGTGCGCGATTGGGCTGCAGGCCTGGGCATCGACACCTTCGTCGGCAGCTCGCAGCGCGTGTTCCCTACCGACATGAAAGCCGCGCCGCTCTTGCGCGCCTGGCTGCACCGCCTGCGCCATCCGCAGGGCGAGGGCAGCGCACCGGTGCACTTTCACATGCGGCACCGTTGGACCGGATGGGACGAAGACGGTTGCCTCGTCTTCGAAACGCCTCAAGGACCTTCGCGCGTGCAAGCCCGGGCCACGGTGCTGGCGCTCGGTGGCGCCAGTTGGGCCCGCCTGGGCTCCGACGGCGCGTGGGCGCCGCGCTTGCAGGCCGTGGGGGTGGACGTCGCCCCTCTGCGGCCGAGCAACTGCGGCTTCGACGTGGCCCGTGGCTGGAGCGCGTTTTTCAGCGAACGCTTCGCGGGCCAGCCCTTCAAGTCGGTGGCCATTCGCGTGGTGGACAGTCAGGGCCACGTCTTCCAGCGCAAGGGTGAATTCGTCGCCACGGCCACGGGGGTGGAAGGCAGCCTCATCTACGCCGCGTCCAGCCTCTTGCGCGACGAGATCGCACAACACGGCCAGGCCACGTTCGAACTCGATCTGCTGCCCGACCGCACGCCAGAACATGTGCTGGCCCAGGTCGCGCACCCGCGCGGCTCGCGCAGCCTCTCCAGCCACCTCAAGAGCCGCCTGGGCCTGGAGGGCATCAAGATGGCGATCGTCAACGAATTGCTCGACAAGGCTTCGATGCACGAGCCCGCGCGGCTGGCCGTAGCGCTCAAGGCGCTGCCGATCACCTTGGTGGCGGCGCGTCCGATCGACGAGGCCATCAGCAGCGCCGGGGGCGTGCGCTGGGAGGCCTTGGACGAGCACCTCATGGCGCGCGCGCGTCCCGGCTTGTTCTGCGCGGGGGAAATGCTCGACTGGGAGGCCCCTACCGGCGGCTACCTGCTCACGGCTTGCCTGGCCAGCGGCGTCGCGGCGGGGCAGGGTGCGCTGCGCTTCTGTACGCCTTGAGGGTGGTTCAGTCGCCCAACACGCTCAAGTCCAGCGTGTAGGACTTTCCGATCCACATCGCGCCGTCGCGGTGATCGCGCAGTTCGTCGCCGGTGTTCGGGTGCACCAGCACGTCCAGTGTGCCGTGGTTGAGCGAGAGCCAGCTCACGACGTAGGCGAACTCGCGTGCACCAAACGCCACCTGGTACGTCCACGCCGGGTGGGGCCCCACGGGCCGTTCGTGAAAGCGCCCGATCTCCACGCGCGCGCCCAACTCATTGGCAATCACCTCGCGCAACGCCCAGGCCGCATCGCGACTGGGGGCGTCGAAGTACACGTGGGCATGCCAACTGGTGATGAGATGGGGGTCGCGCGCGATCATGGAATTGAAGGGTACAAGGCTGCGCAAATTACGCAGTATCACGAACAGAAAAACCTGAATTTACATCCTACAGTGATGCAATTCTTTCAAAAGCGCCGCATCGATGCGGCGCTTTTGCATTCAACGGATGAGGTTTGCATGGAATTTCTGAGTACCTCCGACTTCTGGATCGATCTGTTGAAGATCATCTGGATCAACATCATTCTCTCGGGCGACAACGCCGTCGTCATTGCTCTGGCGGCCCGCTCGCTGCCCGCGGAGCAACAACGCAAAGCCGTCATGTTCGGTTCCGGCGCGGCCGTGGTGTTGCGCATCGTGCTCACGGTGGTGGCGGCCAAGCTGCTGGAGCTCTCGTTCCTGCAGGTCATCGGTGGCGTTCTGCTGCTCTGGATCGGCTACCAACTGCTGACCAGCGAAGAAGAGGACGACGACGGACACAAGGGCACGAGCACGATGATGGCCGCCATCCGCACCATTCTCATTGCCGACCTCGTGATGAGCCTGGACAACGTGATCGCCGTGGCCGCGAGCGCGCACGGCAACATGGTGCTGCTGGTGCTGGGCCTGGCCATCAGCATTCCGCTGGTGATTTTCGGCTCCACGCTGATGATCAAACTCATGGGGCGTTTTCCCGTCATCATCACGCTGGGCGCCGCGCTGATCGGCTGGGTCGGCGGCGAAACCATCGTCAACGACAACCTGGTGCACGGCTACACCATGGCACATCCATGGCTGCACTATGTCGCGGCGGCGGCGGGCGCGGTGCTGGTGGTGGGCTTGGGCAAGTTTGTGCAGGCGCGCAGGCAAGGCGCTGAAGCGCAGGTGTGAGGCGGGCGCTTGCGCCGCCCTCAGCAAAAACGCACTGCCTGGGCCGTGCGTTTTTCGTTGTGGGGTTGTTGGAGCTTGAAGAGGCTGCGCTGAGGATGGAAGAGTTATTAAGTACCGTGGCGCTTGAAGCTCATCTTGTGCCGAAGCGCTCTTGCAGCGCCGTCTAAACCTGGAAACAACGTGGCCGCAGTGAGCCCCATGTAGGCTAGATCGATCCGCAGCGCATTGGTGTGGCGGGCCATTCCCAGGGCGGTTTTGCCTCGCTGTGGATCGGGGGTGCCATGGTGAATGCCGAGAAGTACCTGGCGTTCCTGCGTGCCTGGAAGAGCAACCCCTTGCTGGCCGCATCCCTGCGAGCGCAAATGCCGCTTGATGCCACGCCTGCGCTGCGTGTGCGCGATCCCCGGGTCAAGGCCGCGTTCTCGATGGCACCGGGGGTCTTTCCTGGATTTGGCATGGACGAAGAGGGGCTGGCGCAACTCAAGATACCGGCCTACATCATCGTGGGCGCGCAGGACACCCAGACCCCGGCCGAAGAACACGCAGCATTTGCCGCTCGGCACGCGCCGCGCACGCTACTGGAGGTGTTGCCAGGCCCGGTGGATCACGAAATCTTCGTCAACGAATGCGACACTGAATGCGACACTTTTGGCCGCGACATGATGCCCGCGGGTTGCGTCGACCCAGCGGGTGTGGACCGCGCGGCACTGCACCAACACATCGGCGCCAGGGCCGTGGTGTTTTTTGACGACATGCTGAAGGTGTCGCGCGAAGTTCGATGAACAATGCGACGAGCCTTGGCCCCCGCACTGGCTCCACGGTGAGCAGGCTGCTGAAATTCCCAGAGCCGAGGCGCGGCTTCGGCAAGACCGGCGACACCTACATCATTCGTATCCCCACCTTGCCTTTGGCGCGTCCCGCGTCGACGTAGGTCAACGCTTCGCGGATGTCCTGAAACGCGAACACCTTGTCGACCACGGGGCGGATGGCACCCGATTCAACCAGGGCCGTGATTTCGCGCAACTGGGCTCCATCAGCCCGCATGAAGACGAACGTGTATGCGCCGGCTTTCTTCTTCACCTTGCCCCGGATCCCGAAACTCAGCAGGCGCAGCACCTGTTGCAGCGGCCAGGCCAATCCCCGCGCTTTGGCGAATGCCGGCGTGGGTGGCCCTGAGATGGAGATGAGATGCCCCCCCGGCTTGAGAATCTGCAGCGATTTGTTCAGCTCGTCGGTGCCGAGACTGTTCAGCACCACGTCGTAGTCTCGTAGCACCGTGGCGAAATCCTGCTTCTTGTAGTCGATGACCACGTCCGCGCCCAAAGCCTTCACCCACTCGACGTTGCTTGTGCCGGTGGTCGTTGCCACAAAAGCCCCGAGGTGCTTGGCCAGTTGGATCGCGATGGTGCCGACGCCACCGGAGCCCGCATGGATCAACACCTTCTGCCCCTTTTTCAGTTGAGCGGATTCGACCAGCACCTGCCAGGCCGTGAGCGCCACCAGTGGAAGGGACGCGGTCTCGACCATGCTGAGATTCTTGGGCTTGAGCGCCAGCGACGATGCCTTGACGGCGATGAACTCGGCAAAGGTGCCGATGCGGTCGTCGTCGGGGCGTGCATAGACCTCGTCGCCCGGCTTGAAGTTGCGAACACGAGCACCCACGCGAACGACCATACCGGCCACATCGTTGCCCATGATCAGAGGCAGGCGGTAAGGAAGAATCATTTTGAATTCGCCGCTCATGATCTTCATGTCCAGCGCATTGACGCTCGCCGCGTGGATCTGGATCAGAACGTCATCGTCCCCCACCTCGGGTTCCGGCATGTCGGCGACACGGCCCGTTTCGTTCTTGCCATACCGATCGATGATGAAGGCTTTCATGGGGAAACTTTCTGCATCAATTCTTGATGCGGGTCGGGAGTGGGAATGCGGTGTTCCAGGGTCACGCGTTCACATCGACGATGGTGCGCCCTTGAACCTTCCCTTCGAGCACCTTCGCCGCGATTTCTGCAACCGCTGCCAGGCCGATCATCTGGGTGGTCCGCGCAAGCTTGCCCAGATCCAGGTCGCTGGCCAGACGCGACCAGGCCTGCAGACGCGCTGGCTGCGGTGCTTGGACCGAGTCGATGCCCGCGAGCGTGACGTTGCGCAAGATGAAGGGCAGGACCGATGCCAGCAGATCCACCCCCTGTGCGAGGCCAAAGGCAGCGACCACGCCGCGGTAGCGGGTCTGCGCCAGCACGTTCGCCAGCGTGTGGCTGCCCACGGAATCGATGGCCCCGGCCCAGCGCTCCTTGCCCATTGGTGCGCCCGGCTCGGACAGCGTGTGGCGGTCGATGATTTCCGCTGCACCCAGCGCGCGCAGATAGTCGGCTTCCTCGAGTCGGCCGGTCGATGCGATCACGCGATAGCCGAGTTGGGACAGCAGGGCAATCGCCACCGACCCGGCACCCCCATTGGCGCCCGTCACCAGGATGTCGCCATGCGAGGGCGTCAGACCACCATGCTCAAGCGCCAACACGGACAGCATGGCGGTGTATCCGGCGGTACCGATGGCCATGGCGTCCCGGGTCGACAGGACCGCAGGAATCTTGACCAGCCATTCGCCGCTCACCCGAGCCTTCTGCGCGAAGCCGCCGTGGTGCGTCTGGCTGAGCCCCCACCCGTTGGCCAGCACGCGGTCGCCGGCCTCGATGCCTGGGTAGGTCGAGGTCTCGACAATGCCCGCGAAGTCGATGCCGGGGATCAATGGAAACTGGCGAATGACGGGCGAGCGGCCACTGAGCGCCAGCGCGTCCTTGTAGTTCACCGTCGAATACTCAACCGCGACGGTGACGTCGCCCGGCATCAGTTGCTCTTCTTTGAAGTCGACCAACTGGGATGAAATGGTGTCGCCGTTCTTTGTGGCGAGCAGAGCCTTGAATGTCATATGCCGTCTCTTGTGTTGTCGAGGTTGCGACCCGGTGCTGCCATCGTCCGATGGCGCTGTGAATCCTGCGTGCGGGGCTGGCGAAGTGCGTGGTCGGTCATGAGTCACTCCTCAAGAAACTGAACCGCGTGTAACTGGGGGTGCGGTCACGTGGGAAACACGCGTGTTCAGGTTCTTTCCGGATGTGCCATTATTAATGATGTCAATCATAATCTTTGTTGTCAAGATGTTTTATGATGATCGACATCAATGAATATTTTCGCGTCCACCGTTGGCATATCCAGAGGGGTTCACAGACATGAGAGTCACCAAAGTGCAGGCGCAGGCCAACCGTGCGCACATCGTCGAAACGGCTTCTGCGCTGTTTCGCGAGTGTGGGTACGACGGAGTGGGTATCGCGGAACTGATGGCGGTCGCGGGCTTCACCCACGGCGGGTTCTACAAGCACTTCTCTTCCAAGGCCGAGCTGCTGGCAGAAGCGGCGGCCTGTGGTTTTGCGCAATCGGCTGCCAAGGCCGAAGGTGTCGACGCATCGGTGGTCGTCAAGCACTACCTGTCGCGGAAGCACCGCGACGCGCGCGATGAGGGTTGCACCATGGCCGCGCTGTGCACAGACGCAGCGCGTCAGCCTGAGCCTATCAAGATGGTTTTCGAGACCGGCCTTGAAAGCATGCTGGCGACACTTGCAGAGCCATACGCTGAGCTGGAGGGCGGCCAAGCAGTAGACGCCTTGCGCGCCAGACGCATTGAAGTGATCGCGCAGATGGTGGGCGCCATGGTGCTTTCGCGCGCCTGCCCTGACGGGTCGCCGCTCGCCGATGAAATTCTGGAGGTCTGCCGTGCGGGAGTCTTGTCGAGGCTGACGCCAGTGGAGAACGCGTAACGTTCCATGTATGCGCTCAGCCCTCACGAAATGGCCAATAGGCCACGACGCTTGCACAATTTGAAGAAGGTGACGAGCCTTGACCCCGGCACTGGATTCACAGTTAGGGCTGCTTGGTTCCCCACCTGACCCGGTTGGCCGCTTCACCATGCGGGAAGGCCCGTCGGGGTCGATTGTAGGCGATGAGAAAGGCCGCCGTGGGCCGAGAGCGCGATAACCCGCAGCTTAGAATCGTCCGCATGTCCTATGTCGTTCTGGCCCGCAAATACCGCCCGCGCACCTTCACCGAAATGGTGGGGCAGGGTCACGTGGTGCAGGCACTCTCGAACGCATTGACCACCCAGCGACTGCACCACGCCTACCTGTTCACCGGCACGCGCGGCGTGGGCAAGACCACCGTCTCGCGCATCCTGGCCAAGTCGCTCAACTGCCTCGGCGCGGACGGGCAGGGCGGCATCACCGCCGAACCGTGTGGCGTGTGCCAGGCCTGCACCGACATCGACAGCGGCCGCTTCGTCGACTACACCGAACTCGACGCCGCCTCCAACCGCGGCGTGGACGAGGTGCAGGCGCTGCTCGAACAGGCGGTCTACAAGCCCGTGCAAGGCCGCGTCAAGGTCTTCATGATCGACGAGGTGCACATGCTGACCAACACGGCGTTCAACGCCATGTTGAAGACGCTGGAAGAGCCGCCCGAATACCTCAAGTTCGTGCTGGCCACGACCGATCCGCAGAAGGTGCCGGTGACCGTGCTCTCGCGCTGTCTGCAGTTCAACCTGCGCCCGATGGCGCCCGAGACGGTGCTGGAACACCTGCAGCAGGTGCTGCAGGCCGAAAACGTGCCGGCCGATGTGCAGGCACTGCGCCTGTTGTCGCGCGCCGCGCGCGGTTCGATGCGCGACGCGCTCTCGCTGACCGACCAGGCCATCGCGTTTGGCGGCGGCCAGTTGCAGGAAGCCGGGGTGCGCCAGATGTTGGGCGCGGTGGACCGCTCGTATGTGCTGCGCCTGATCGATGCCCTGGCCCGTGCCGATGGCGCTGCCGTGGTGGACACCGTCGACGCCTTGCGCCTCAACGGCCTGAACGCGGCCTCCACGCTGGAGGAAATGACCGGCGTGCTGCAGCGCATGGCGGTGTTGCAGGCCGTGCCCGAGCGCGCGCAGGCCACCGATGGGTTGGAGGATCCGGACGAGGCGCAGATCGCGCAACTCGCACAAAGCCTGCCTGCCGACGAAACGCAATTGCTCTACAGCCTGTGCCTGCATGGCCGCGCCGAGCTGGGTCTGGCACCCGACGAGTACGCCGCGCTCACCATGGTGCTGTTGCGGCTCATGGCCTTCAAACCCGCCGGCGTCGCCACCAGCGCAACAGCGGAAAAAAAAACACTGAAAACGGCTGAACCGGCCTCGGCCGTGGTTCCGGCGACCATGCCTGCGGCGGTTCGCGCCGCTGTGCTACCGGCAGCTGCGCCTGTGTCGACGCCGGCGGCCGCGCCGACACCCACCCCCGCCACCGATCCCGCCCTGGTGACCTTGCCCGTGCGCGCGCCCCATGCGGTTGCCGCGCGCCCAGTCTCAGCACCCGTGGCTCCCGCTGCGGTGGTTCACCCCAAAGCATCTTCAGAGCCACCGGAAGACGACGCACCCTGGCCCGACGACGACGGCCCGCCATGGGAAGAAGAAGCCGCGCCGGCCTCCAGCACGGTGCGCCGCGTGATGGCGATTCCCGTGGTCGATGCCGGAGAGCCTAGCCCGCTGGACCAACCCCAGGCGCGCGCCGAGCCTGGCACGCAAACGGTGTTGCCGGCCGCGCCGGGGGGGAGTGTCGAAGGCGATTTCTGGTTCGAGACCGTCATGCAACTCGTGCGCGCCGAGGCCGTCACCGCGCTGGTGCGCGAGCTTGGCCTGCAGTCGCAACTGGTGGCGCGCGATACCGATCAATGGATGCTGCGCGTCGAGCGCATGTCGCTCAACCAGGGCAATACCCGCGAGCGCTTTGCCGCGGCCTTGCAGACGATCGGGCACCATGTGCGTTTGACGGTCGAGATCGGCCCTGTCACCGACTCACCGGCCATGCGCGTGGCCGCCGCCGCCGCACGCCGGCAGCGCGAGGCCGAGGCGCAGATCCTGGCCGACCCGTTCGTGCAGACGATGATGCGCGACTTTGGCGGCAGAATCGTGCCCGGTACGCTCAAGGCCATCACCGCCTGATCCATCTCCATTTTTCGAAACCCAAGGAAGACCATGTTCAACAAAGGACAACTTGCCGGCCTCATGAAGCAGGCCCAGGCCATGCAGGACAACCTGAAGAAGGCCCAGGACGAACTGGCCCACATCGAGGTCACCGGCGAGTCCGGCGCCGGCCTGGTGAAGGTGCTCATGACCTGCAAGCACGACGTCAAGCGCGTCACCATCGACCCCAGCCTGCTGGGCGAAGACAAGGACATGCTCGAAGACCTGGTGGCGGCCGCGTTCAACGCAGCGGTGCGCAAGGCCGAGGAAACGTCCACCGAGAAGATGGGCAAGATCACCGCCGGCATGCCGGGGATGCCCGGCTTGCCCGGTGGCATGAAGTTCCCGTTCTGAGCGGGCCGCCAGGTCCGAACGAGCCCACCTGTCGATGGCCGAAACCCATTCGCTGGAGCTGCTTGTCCAGGCGCTCAGGCGCCTGCCCGGCGTGGGTGTGAAGTCGGCGCAGCGCATGGCGTTCCATTTGCTGCAGCACGACCGCGCGGGCGCCACGCAACTGGCGCGCGCACTCGACCACGCCACCGCATCGGTGCGGCATTGCAGCCTGTGCCACACCTTCACCGAAGACGAGGTCTGCCCCACTTGCCGCGACCCACGGCGCGACCATTCGCAACTGTGCGTGGTGGAAACGCCGGCCGACCAGGCCGCGATGGAGCGCACGGGCGCATACAAGGGCTTGTTCTTCGTGCTCATGGGCAAGCTCAGCCCGCTGGATGACGTGGGCCCGCGCGACATTGGCTTGCAAAAGCTGTTCGATCGCATCAACGCGCCGCCCGCGCCGGGCGAAACGCCGGTGCGCGAACTGATCCTGGCCACCAACTTCACTGCCGAGGGCGAAACCACCGCGCACGTGATTGCGCAGGCACTCAAGGGCCGCAACGACGTGCAGGTGACGCGCCTGGCGCGTGGCGTGCCGGTGGGCAGCGAGCTGGAATATGTGGACCTCGGCACCATCGCCCACGCCCTGGTGGATCGGCGCTGAGCCCAGCCGCTGCGCGCGGTTTCTCTTTCAAGAAGGCAACGCATGAAACTCGCTGGATTGACCATCGCCTACTGGTGTGTGCTCGTGATGGCCCTGGTGCCCATGGGCTGCGCCTGGCTCGCCAAGGCGGGACAACTGGGCAAGCCCCGGCGCCAAGGGGGCTTTGACAACCACAACCCGCGTGCCTGGCTCGCGCGCCAGACCGATTGGCGCGCACGCGCCAACGCCGCTCAGGACAACACCTTCGAGGCGCTGCCGTTCTTCATCGGCGCGGTGGTCATCGCGCACCAGCTCGGCGCGGTGCAGATGCGCGTGGACGTGCTGGCGTTCCTGTTCGTCGTGCTGCGCCTGCTGTACGTGATGATGTACGTCGCCGACCTCGCCACCGCGCGCAGCGCGGTGTGGGCCTTGGCGCTGCTGGTGAACATCGCCATCCTGTTTGTCTGAGTGTCGGAACCACCCCACAGCGGTGTTGCAGGTCGTTACATCGACGGGCCGTCCGTCGGTGAAAACCCGCTCGGGATTGGTCCTGATGCGCGATTCTTTCACCAGCCTTACGCTGGAGTCCTCACTGAAAAGAACACCGCCGGAGAGGACAAGGGGCCATGTGGAGTCGTCGCAACTGGAGCCGAGCCTGTGCGCTGGGCGTGATCGCCGCAGCACTGCCGCCGCTGCGCGCCCAGACGCCGTCGGCCAGCGCACCGGTCACGCCACCATCACCGCGCCCCGGTGCGACCCGGCTGGCCATCGCGGTCGATCAGCGCACCTCGTTCTCCTACCTGCCGCTGACCATTGCCGAGCGCCTGGGCTATTTCGTGCAGGAGGGGCTGGACGTGGAGGTGCGCGAGTTCGCCGACGAAACGCAGTCGCTGCAAGCCATGCGCACCGGGGCCGCGCACATTCTTTCGGGCACCTATGCGAACACCATCGCCATGCAGGCGCGCGGCCTGCCGTTGCAGTCCTTCGTGCTGCAAGGGCGTGCGCCCCAGGTGGTGGTGGGCGTGTCGAAGGACACCATGGGGCACTACCGCACGCCCAACGACCTGCGCGGCGCGCGGGTCGGCATCATGGCCTCCGGGGCCGCATCGCAGCAGGTGGTGAGCGTGGTGCTGGGCAAAGTGGGCTTGCGCTCGGTGGACGTGCAGTTCGTGCCCTTGCCCAACGCCGCCGCAGCGGTGCAGGCATTTCGGCGCGGTGAGCTGGACGCCATCAGCTACAACGATCCGACCATGACGCAACTGGAGCAACTGGGCACCTTGCGGGTGGTGGCGGACACGCGCAGCACGCGCGGCACCTCGGAGGTGTTCGGCGGCCCCATGCCATCGGCCTGCCTGTGTGCGCCGCCCGAGTTCCTCGCACAGCATCCCAAGGCCAGCCAGGCCCTCGCCGATGCCCTGGTGCATGCGCTCAAGTGGCTGCAGACGGCAGGGCCTTCCGACATCGTCAAGACTGTGCCCGAGCGCTATTTCCAGGGCGACCGTTCGCTGTACCTGTCGGCTTTCATGCGCCTGCGCGAAGCCTGGACGGTCGATGGCCTGATGCCTGAAACCGGACCCGCCACCGCCGCGCGCATGCTGGCGCAGTTCGAGGACGGTGAGGCGGTGCAGAAGGTCGACCTGTCGCGCACCTTCACCAACGATTTCGCGCGCAAGGCCAAGCAGCGCTTCAGAGCCTGAGAGGCGGCGCGCGCGAAGCTCTCTACGGCTTCTTCTTGACGGGCTTCTTGGCGCTGCTGCTGGCCACGCGCGTCTTGGCCGGCTGCTTCGTGCTCTTCGTGGGCTTGGCGGCCGCCTGCTTGCGGGTCGGCTTGGTCGCCGCCTGCTTCTTGCTGCTGCCGCCTTTGGCTGTCGTGGCCTTCGCACGGTGGGGCAGCATGAGCGCCACGCTCTGGCCCGCCTTGAGCGCCGAATTCACCCCGAGCTTGTTCCACTCGGCCACGCTCACGGGGCTGACGCCATAGCGGCGGGCCAGTTTGGTGACGTTCTCACCCTTGCGCGCCTTCACCACTGTGCGCCGCAAGACCACTTCCGGCTGGAAGCTGATCTGGCCGTTGTCCGCCACGTGCACGGGCACGTCGTTGTTGCGCGTCTCGCTGCGCGGCACGAGCAGGCTGGAGCCGGCACGCACCCGCATGCGGGGTGGAATGTGGTTCACCTCGCGCAACGTGGATTCGCTCATGCCGGTGCGGGCCGCGGCCTGCGCCACGGTCATGGTGCTGGGCACGACCCACGCGGTCCAGCTGGCCAGAGGGCCGGTGTAATTTTGCAGGTTGCGCTGGAAGATGATGGCGTTGTCCCAGGGCAGCAGCACGTTGGGCGTGCCGGCGGCCATCACCACGGGTTGGCGCAGCGAGGGATTGAGCGCGCGGAAGTCTTTCTCTTCGACTTCGGCCAAGCGCGCGATGAGCGCCACGTCCATGTCGCGCTGCAGCGCGACGGTGTCGAAGAAGGGGTGGTTGCCGATCAAGGGCAGCGTGGTGTTGAAGGCCTCCGGGCGCGCCAGGATGTTCTTGACGGCCTGCAGCTTGGGCACGTACAGCCGCGTTTCCGCCGGCATGCTGAGATCGGTGTAGCCGGTCGGCTTGCCTTGGCGCTGGTTGTTCGTGATGGCGCGGTTGACGTTGCCCTGGCCCCAGTTGTAGGCCGCCAGGGCCAGGTGCCAGTCGCCAAAGCGGGTGTAGAGCTGCTGCAGGTAGTCCAGTGCCGCGCGCGTGGAGGCGAGCACGTCGCGCCGGTCGTCGCGAAAGGCGTTTTGCTTGAGGTCGAAGGAAGCGCCCGTGGCGGGCATGAATTGCCACATGCCGGCGGCGCGCGCGCTGGAGACGGCTTGCGGATTGAACGCGCTTTCGATGAAGGGCAGCAGCGCCAGCTCCATCGGCATGTTGCGCACCTCGATCTCTTCGACGATGTGGAACAGGTAGCGGCTGGAGCGCTCGGTCATGCGCTGCATGTAATCCGGGCGCGTGGCGTACCACTGTTCGCGGTCGACCACCAGTTCGTTCTGCAGGTCCGGCATGGCAAAGCCGCGGCGGATGCGGTCCCACAGATCGGCTGGCGCGTCCAGCGTGGCCACGTTGTAGGGACTGGTGCTGGTGCTGGCGGCGGTGATGTCGCTCAGCGGCACGTGGCTGGGCAGGCGGTACGAGGGCAGGCTGGGGGTGGGTGGGTTGGCCGGGGCGCTGGTGGTGGCGTCCCCCGTGCGGGCCGCATCCGGGGCGGTGGAGGTCGTGGTGGCGCAGCCGGAGACGAAGAGAACCACGGCGAGCGCGGCCGGCAAGGCCCATCGGGGCACGGATGCCAGGGCGTGTGCGGCGCGTGGCGAGGCTGGGGCTATCGGGAAATCAAGGGTCATTTGAAAACGTTCTTCCATTCGCGCAGGGTGGCGAAGACCGTCACCTCGTCGTCGGCGCTGCCCGGCGCATGGGCCAGGGCGGCGCGCACGACGGCCGGTTCACGGGTGCGCAAAAAGGGATTGATGTGCTTTTCCAGGGCAATGGAGCTGGGCAGCGTGGGAAAGTTCTGCGCGCGCTGCACTTTGCAGCGCTCGGTGTAGGCGAGCAGCTTGGCGTTGCCGGGTTCGACCGCTTGCGCAAACTTCAGGTTGGAGAGCGTGTACTCGTGGGTGCAGCACACGCGTGTGTCGCCGGGCAGGGCGGCCAACCGGGTGAGCGAGTCCAGCATCTGGGCCGGCGTGCCTTCGAACAGGCGGCCGCAGCCGCCGGAAAACAGCGTGTCGCCGCAGAAGAGCAGCGGTGCGCCATCCATCTCGGGCGTGTAGTACGCGATGTGGCCGGCGGTGTGGCCAGGCACTTCCATCACCGACAGGCGCAGGCCGAGCACCTCGACCTCATCACCTTGCGACACGCGCTGCAGCGGTTCGGGCATGGTCTCGTAGGCCGGGCCGATCACGCGCGCGCCGGTGGCCTCGCGCAGCGCGGCCACGCCGCCGGTGTGGTCGGCGTGGTGGTGGGTGATGAGGATGGTGTCCAGCCGCAGCGCGTTCTGGTGCAGCCAGGCCGTGACGCCTTCGGACTCGCCAGGGTCGACCACCAGGGCCTGCTGGCCGTCGTGAAGCGCCCAGATGTAGTTGTCGCTGAACGCCGGGATGGGAGTGAGGTGCATGGCGGGTTGGGGCGTGTAGAGTGCGGGGCTTGGCCTTCCCGGTGGTCTGCAGTGTCGCAGACTTCGGTGGGGCAACGAGTCCATTCCCGCACCACATGACCGAGAAAATTATAGGATTGACCGAGTGGTTCGCGACCGCGCCGGGCGAGTACCTGCTGGCGTGGGAGCGGGCGCAGTTCGACCTGGCGGTGGCCGATCTGTTCGGCTTCAACGCTTTGCAGCTGGGTTTGCCCGAACTTGATGGCCTGCATGCCAACCGCATGCCGCAGCGCTGGCTGGCGCTGCCCGAAGCGCTGGCGTGGGAGGGCGCGTTGTCCCGGGAGCGCCGTCCGCCGCGCCTGGCACTGGTGACCGATGCCGCTGCGCTGCCGTTTCCAGAGGCCAGCCTGGACCTGGTGGTGCTGCCGCACACGCTGGAGTTCAGCGCCGACCCGCACCACGTCTTGCGCGAGGTCGAGCGCGTGCTGGTACCCGAAGGGCGGGTGGTCATCTCGGGCTTCAACCCGGCCAGCCTGTGGGGTTTTCGGCAGTCGCGGGGTCGGCTGCTCGGTGCCCCGCAGCTGTACCTGCCCGAAGCGGGCGACTTCATCGGGCCCTGGCGTTTGCGCGACTGGTTGCGCCTGCTCAGTTTCGAGATCGAGTCGGACCGCTTCGGCTGCTACCGGCCAGCGATGCACTCGCAGAAGTGGCTCAACCGATACGCCTGGCTGGACCGTGCCGGCGCGCGCTGGTGGCCGATTTTCGGTGCGGTGTATTTCGTGGTCGCGGTCAAGCGCGTGCGCGGCATGCGTCTGCTGGGGCCGGCCTGGAAGCCGCGGCGCGCTACCGCGTCCGCGCCCGTGTCGGTGGCCAACCGGCACTGAATTCACATTCTGTTTTCATCGAGGAGCATTTTTCTTGAACCATGTGGTTATCTATACCGACGGCGCCTGCAAGGGCAACCCGGGCCCGGGCGGCTGGGGCGTGTATCTCAAGTCCGAGGGCTTCGAGAAGGAGCTGTGGGGCGGCGAGCGCAACACCACCAACAACCGCATGGAACTCACCGCCGTGATCGAAGGCCTGACCGCGCTCAAGCGCCCTTGCCAGGTCTCGCTGTATCTCGACAGCCAGTACGTGCGCCAGGGCATCACCGAATGGATCCACGGCTGGAAGCGCAAGGGTTGGGTGACGGCGTCGAAGCAACCGGTGAAGAACGCCGACCTCTGGCAGCGGCTCGACGCGCTGGTGCATGGTGGCGTGCACAAGATCGACTGGCATTGGGTCAGGGGCCATGCGGGCGATCCGGGCAATGAGCGCGCCGACCTATTGGCCAACCGGGGCGTGCCCAGCTGATCGGGTCTTGCAGGGAGCTGGCAGGAAACCAAGGCGCTGAGCCGGTTACCAAGGGGTCCTTTTCAACCAGGACGCTTCGCCATGATCTCCTCCAACACACCGCAATACCGACCCGAGCCGGCTTTCGCATCGGTTCTGGCTGACGGGCCATCCCCTCGCAAGACCCCACCGGAAACCCTGGCCGATCCGGTCTTCACACCCCACGGTGTGCAGCCCGCCGAGTCTCTGTACGATCTGCTGGATGCGCTGGTGCGGAGCAGTGCTCGGGATGCCGTCGAGCATGTCGCTGCGGATGCCATCCGGACCCTGCTCGACGGCGGTGAGCCGCACGACATTGGCGACGACGCCCGCCAGTACGCCACCGATCTGCTGCTGGACCGCCACCAGCACCGCCTGTTGTCCCGTCTGGTGCAGGCCTACCCCGGATCCTATACGTTGAACGTGGGGGGCGACCCAGGCAAGGCCCAGACCTTGCAGAAATGCGCGCAGGATTGGCCGGAGGCGACGGAAGTGGCGCTGCGCCTGGCAACGTCCCTGCCTGCCGTTGAGGTTGAACGCCTCGTCGAGTTTCTCCAGCAACTGCCCAAGCCCAACTTGCATCTGGACATGGACGAGGCGTTGAACTCGCACGCTTCCCAAGGCTGGGCACTCCTTGCGCGGAGCACTGCCTTGGGGGAGTTGTCCGTCAGCAGCCGCGGGCACGATGAAGCATGCCTGGCGGGCGTTCGCTGCGAGAGACTGGTGCTGGACGTCGCGCTACCCCGGGAAGGCAATGAGAAGAAGAGCCGTTGGGCCACGGTCATCGCCTTGTCGGATGCCACCGTGCTGGACCTGAGCCGGTCCCCGCTGGACGCCCAGCAGTGCGAGCCGCTCCTGTCGAGTCGAGATGCCTGGACAGAGCTCCATCTTCGTGCCACGCCCGAGATCGTCGACGTGCTGTGCCAGAGCCAGCCGCGCATGGACCAACTGCACCTCCACGTGGACGCTCCCTTGCTGGACGTCTCGACGACGTTCATGGCGCTCCTGGCACTTCCCTCTCTGGGCGAGACCGTGGTGCACGGTGCGATGAACCTGGTGGCATGGCTCGATGCCTTGGGCCGTCATGGAAAGGCGCACGAAGGCGACCTTCTGCTCTCACCTTGCGAAGCGCACTTCGTGGTTCCCGAGGGCCTGTCCGCCCAGGCGCGTCGGACCATGCACGAGCTGCTCGAGATGCTTGCGAACAGCGACCATAGCGTCCAACTGCGGCATCGCGCGGATCCTCTCGAGGTGGAGCACTTCCGCCCGATCGATGCCGAGACCGAAGACCGGCTGCGGACGTTGCACTAGGCGCCGGCGCTAGCGCCGCGCGAATCCGAACGCCGCATTGAACAGGAGAGGTTCATGAAGAGCGACTTGACCACCCGCGCGCTGCTCATGCCATTGCAACCCCACGTCGCGTTCGACACGCAGGGCCGTTGCGAAGACATATCAATACCCGACACGCCGCCCGACCCTGCGCCGATCGCGTGCTTCAAATCGCCCCATCGAACATCATGACCTCTACCGTATCCCCCACGGCCACGTCGCCCTGTTCGTGGGGCAGCACGATCAAGCCGTTGGCCTCGACCATCGAACGCAGCACGCCCGAGCCTTGAGGGCCCGTGGTGCGCGCGCTCAGCGCGCCGTCGGCGGCCCGCGTGACGATGCCGCGCTGGTACTCGGTGCGCCCAGGTTTCTTGCGCAGGCGCTCTGAACTGGTGGCGCGCAGACACACGGGGTCGGTCACTACCGCGCCCATGAGACGCTGCAGAGCGGGGCGCACGAAGACCAGGAAGGTCACCATCGCGGCCACCGGATTGCCGGGCAGACCGAACAGCAGGGCAGGGGCGCCGTGCCCGGCACGGCGGATGTGCCCCACCGCCATGGGCCTGCCCGGGCGCATGGCGATGCGCCAGAACGCCACCTCACCGAGCTGTGCCATCGTGGCCTTGGTGTGGTCGGCATCGCCCATGCTCACGCCGCCGCTGGTGACGATCGCGTCGGCCTGCTGCGCCGCAGCGCGCAGTGCAGCCTCCAGCTGCGCGGGCGTGTCGCGCACCACGCCCAGGTCGATCACGTCCACACCCAGGCGCGTGAGCAGGCCCATGAGGCTGAAGCCGTTGCTGTCGTACACCGCGCCTTCGCGGGGCGGGTCGCCTGGGTTCAGGATTTCGTCGCCGGTGGAGAAATAGGCCACCCGCACGCGGCGCCAGACCGGCGCGCTCGGCAGGCCGAGGCTGGCGATCAGGCCCAATGCGGCCGGGCCCAGGGCTTGGCCCTGGCGCAGCGCGCTGTGGCCGGCTTTCAGGTCTTCCCCGCGCCGGCGGCGGTTGTCGCCCCGGCGGACCGCACCAGGCGCCACAACGATGTGCGTATCGCCTTGCAGGGCCGCGAGTTCGAAGGGCACCACCGTGTCCAGACCTTGCGGCATGGGCGCGCCGGTCATGATCTTCACGCATTCGCCCACGCCGATCTCGCCGCTCCAGACCCTGCCGGCCAGCACGGTACCGATCACGCGCAGCCGCAGCGCCTGACCGGCGGCCAGTTGCAAGCCGTCGAACGCATAGCCGTCCATGGCCGAGTTGTCGTGCGGCGGAACGTCGATGGGCGAGACGATGTCCCGCGCCAGCACGCGGCCCTGGGCGTGGCGCAGTGCGACATCTTCGGCCTCGGCGACAGGCTGGACCAGGTGGGCCAGACGTTCGGCGGCGGTGCTGATGGCAAGGTCCTGCGCGGCGGCGGCACCCACGGGGTCCATGCTCATCGTCACCCGCCGATGTAGCTCATCTCGACGCGGCGTCTCCCGTGGCCCGCATCGGGCGGCAGGCTGGCGCGCAGCTCGGAATACCGGTCGCTGCGACCTTGCCAGATCGCGGCGATGGCGCTGGCGAGCTGCTCGTCGGTGGCATCGCCGCGGACCAGGTGGCGCAGATCGTGGCCCTGGCTGGCGAACAGGCAGAGGTAGAGCTGGCCCTCGGTGGACAGGCGCGCGCGGTTGCAGTCGCCGCAGAAGGCCTGCGTGACGCTGCTGATCACGCCGATTTCGCCGCTGCCATCGGCATAGCCCCAGCGCTCGGCGGTTTCTCCCGGTGCCGAAGCGCCCAGTGGCACCAGCGGCAGTTCGCGGTGGATGCGCTGCACCACCTGTGCGCTGGGCAGCACCTCGTCCATGCGCCAGCCGTTGGTGGCGCCCACGTCCATGTACTCGATGAAGCGCAGGACGATGCCGCTGCCCTTGAAATGGCGCGCCATGGGCAGGATCTGGTCGTCGTTGGTGCCGCGCTTGACCACCATGTTGACCTTGATCGGCCCCAGGCCCGCGGCCTGCGCGGCAGCGATGCCGTCGAGCACGTCGGCCACGGGAAAGTCCACGTCGTTCATGGCGCGGAAGATGGCGTCGTCCAGACCGTCCAGGCTCACGGTGACGCGTTGCAGCCCGGCCGCCTTGAGCGCCTGCGCCTTGCGCGCCAGCAGCGAGCCGTTGGTGGTGAGCGTGATGTCCAGCGGCTGGCCTTCGACCGTGCGCAAGGCGGCGAGCTGGTCGATCAGGATCTCCAGGTTCTTGCGCAGCAGCGGCTCACCGCCAGTCAGGCGGATCTTCTGCACGCCGTGCGCGACGAACTGGCGCGCCACGCGTGTGATTTCCTCGAAGCTGAGCAGCGCGCTGTGCGGCAGGTAGGGATAGTCCTTGTCGAAGATGTCCTTGGGCATGCAGTAGCTGCAGCGGAAGTTGCAGCGGTCGGTCACGCTGATGCGCAGATCGCGCAGCGGGCGGCCACGCGCATCGCTGAGCAGGCCGCGCGGTGCGATCACGCCCGAAGGAACGCGCGCGGGCACCGAGACCAGGCGCTGGTCGATCAGGGGAATGACGCGTTCGGACATGGTCCGATTATGGGCGAGTGTGCCCGCGCGTGGACGGGCAGGCCCGCAGGCACCGCACTGCGGGTGCGGACATGAAAAAGCCCGCCGAAGCGGGCCTTCAAGCCGTGGCGAAAGAAAGCTCAGGTCGCCAGGGGCAGCAGCGGCACGATCAGCAGCGCCACGATGTTGATGATCTTGATCAACGGGTTCACGGCCGGGCCGGCGGTGTCCTTGTAGGGGTCGCCCACGGTGTCGCCGGTCACGGCGGCCTTGTGCGCTTCGCTGCCCTTGCCGCCGTGGTGGCCGTCTTCGATGTATTTCTTGGCGTTGTCCCACGCGCCACCGCCCGTGCACATGGAGATGGCGACGAACAGGCCGGTGACGATGGTTCCCATGAGCAGGCCGCCCAAGGCCTTCGGACCGAGGAACACGCCGACCAGAATGGGCACGATCACCGGCAGCAGGCTGGGGATGATCATTTCCTTGATGGCCGCCGAGGTCAGCATGTCCACCGCCTTGCCGTACTCGGGCTTGGCCGTGCCTTCCATGATGCCGGGGATCTCCTTGAACTGGCGGCGCACCTCCACCACCACCGAACCGGCGGCGCGGCCCACCGCTTCCATGGCCATGGCACCGAACAGGTAGGGGATCATGCCGCCGATGAACAGGCCGATGATCACCATCGGGTCGCTCAGGTCGAAGCTGACCTTGGCACCGTAGGTTTCCAGCTTGTGCGTGTAGTCGGCGAACAGCACCAGCGAGGCCAGGCCGGCCGAGCCGATGGCGTAGCCCTTGGTCACCGCCTTGGTGGTGTTGCCCACGGCGTCCAGCGGGTCGGTGATGTCGCGCACGCTGCTGGGCAGCTCGGCCATTTCGGCGATGCCGCCGGCGTTGTCGGTGATGGGACCATAGGCGTCCAGCGCGACCACGATGCCTGCCATGCTCAACATCGCGGTGGCGGCGGTGGCAATGCCGTACAGGCCGGCCAGCGCGTAGGCCGCAATGATGGCCGCGCAGACGAACAGCACCGGCCATGCCGTGGAGCGCATGGAGACACCGAGGCCGGCAATGATGTTGGTGCCATGGCCGGTGGTGGACGCTTGCGCGATGTGCTTCACCGGTGAGTATTGCGTGCCGGTGTAGAACTCGGTGATCCACACCAGCAAGGCGGTCAGTACCAGGCCCACGGCGCAGGCGCCGAAGAGGCGCAGTTGGCTGCCGCTGGCGGTGATGGCGTTGTCCGGCACGATCCAGCCGGTGACGAACCAGAAGGCGATGAGCGAGAGCACGCCGGCGATGGCCAGGCCCTTGTAGAGCGCGGGCATCACGTTCTTCATGCCGGGGCTGGCCTTGACGAAGAAGCAGCCGATGATCGACGCGATGATGGACACGGCCCCCAGCACCAGCGGGTAGAGCACGGCCTGCATCGGCGCGGCGGTGACCATGAGCGCGCCCAGCACCATGGTGGCGATGAGCGTGACCGCATAGGTTTCGAACAGGTCGGCCGCCATGCCGGCACAGTCACCCACGTTGTCGCCCACGTTGTCGGCGATCACGGCCGGGTTGCGCGGATCGTCTTCCGGGATGCCGGCTTCCACCTTGCCCACCAGGTCGGCGCCGACGTCAGCGCCCTTGGTGAAAATACCGCCGCCCAGCCGCGCGAAGATGGAGATGAGCGAGGAGCCGAAGGCAAAACCGATCAACGGGTTGAGCAATTGGCTCAGGCTGTTGGCTCCGCTCGTGCCTGCCTGGCTCAGCAGGAACCAGAAGAAGCCGGCCACGCCCAGCAGGCCCAGGCCCACCACCAGCATGCCGGTGATGGCGCCGCCGCGAAAGGCCACATCCAGCGCCGGGCCGATGCCCTTGGTGGCGGCTTGTGCGGTGCGCACATTGGCGCGCACCGAGATGTTCATGCCGATGAAGCCGCACGCGCCCGAGAGCACCGCGCCCAGCACGAAGCCGATGGCGGTGATGGGGTTGAGAAAGATGCCGATCAGCACGGCGAGCACCACGCCGACGATGCCAATGGTCTTGTACTGCCGCGCCAGATAGGCCGCGGCACCGGTTTGAATGGCGCCCGCGATCTCCTGCATGCGGGCGTTGCCCGCGTCCTGCGAAAGAATCCAACTTCGGGACCAGAAGCCGTAGACCACGGCAATGAGTCCACACACCAACGCAAAAATCAGCGCAGATTGTCCAACCATCAGATTTGCTCCTGCTCGTTTTCGACTTGGAGGGGGCAACGCCTCCGGGGATGCCCCCGCTGCGTTGCTTCCTCGCTGCCAGTGGATGCTGCGTTGCGCAGCGTCGGGACAGGGCGATTGGCCAACGCTACGAATTTAAGGGCAATTGCGCGAATGCGCGTGCCGATCGCACGGGAAGTCAGTTCTGAATCAGTAAAATCAGGGTAAATCCTAGGCGCGTCAGACTTGTCTGTACGCGCCTTTGTGTACCCGCCGGTCTTCGGGCGAATTCTTTCGTTTCAACTACTTCCCACAACCTTATGGCTCTCGACAACGTCACTCCAGGCAAAAACGTGCCCGACTCGTTCAACGTGATCATCGAAATCCCGATGAACGCCGATCCGATCAAGTACGAGGTGGACAAGGAAACCGGTGCGATCTTCGTGGACCGCTTCATGAGCACCGCCATGCACTACCCGACCAACTACGGCTACGTGCCCAAAACCATCTCGGGCGACGGCGACCCGGTGGACGTGCTGGTGATCACCCCCGTGCCGCTGATCCCTGGCGTGGTCGTGCCCTGCCGTGCGATCGGCATCCTGAAGATGCAGGATGAGGCCGGTGAAGACGGCAAGGTGCTGGCCGTGCCGACCGACAAGATCCTGTCGATCTACACCCAGTGGCAGAAGCCCGAGGACCTGAACCCGATGCGGTTGAACACCATCCAGCACTTCTTTGAGCACTACAAGGACCTGGAGCCGGGCAAGTGGGTGAAGGTGCTGGGCTGGGAAGGCAAGGACGCCGCTCACCAGGAGATCCTGGACGGCATCGCGAACTACGAGAAGGCCCAGAAGGCCTGATCGCTCAGGTGTTCAAGGCTCTGCCTTGAACGGATTGCGCAAGGCCAGGTGGTCGAGGTACTCCCCGATGCCCTGGCCTTCGCGTTGCAGGAAACGGTCGACCGCATCCGCGAACGCCGGGTGTGCCAGCCAGTGCGCGCTGGTGGTCTTCACCGGGAGCAGGGCACGCGCCATCTTGTGTTCGCCTTGTGCGCCACCTTCGAAGCGCGCGAAGCCGTTCAGGATGCACCAGATCAATGGCTGGTAGTAGCAGGCCTCGAAGTGCAGGCAATCCACCCGCTCCAGCGCGCCCCAGTAGCGCCCGTAGGCGGTGAGCGTGGCGCTGTCGATGCCGATCAGGCTGCAGGCGATGGCGCGGCCATCGAATTCGGCGACGAAGAGCAGCCAGTTCTCCGGCATGCTCTGCGCCATGCGGTGGAAGAAATCGCGGCTGAGGTAGGGTGCATTGCCGTGTTCGAGGTAGGTGCGCTCGTAGCAGCGGTAGAAGAAGTCCCAGTCGGCATCGGAAATGTCTTTGCCGCGCGCCGAGCGGAAACGCACGCCGGCATCGAACACCTTGCGCCGCTCCTGCCGGATCTTCTTGCGCTTTTCCTGCTGCAGACTGGCGAGGAAATGGTCGAAATCGCGGAACGGCGCGCCGCTGTGGGCGTCTTCGTTCTGCCAGTGGAACTGCACGGTGTGGCGCAGCATCAGTCCGGCGGCTTCGCAGGCGGCGATGTCCTGCGGCTGCGCGAACAGCAGGTGTAGGGAGGAGAGTTTCTCATCGCGTGCGCGATCGATCAGTGCGCGCACGAGAGCGGCTCGCGCCGTGGCGTCACGCGCCAGCAGGCGCGCTCCGGGTACCGGCGTGAACGGCACCGCGACCAGCGCCTTGGGGTAGTAGCGCATGCCATGCTGCTCGTAGGCGTTGGCCCAGGCCCAGTCGAACACGTACTCGCCGTACGAATGGCTCTTGAGGTACATGGGGCAGGCCGCGTGCAGCGCTTCGCCATGCCACAGCGTCAGGAACTGCGGCTGCCAGCCGGTGCTTGCGTTGGCACTGCCGCTGTCGTGCAGGGCGCTCAGATACTCGTGCCGCACGAAGGGACTCGGATCGGTCTGCAGCGCGAGCAAGGCATTCCACGCGTGCGCGTCGATCTCGCGCGGCGACACGAAGACCCGGGTGACATAATCGATTTCAGCCAATCACGGCTCCCGGCCACCGCTTGCGCGCGGCAACTCCAGCCCGATTTCCAGACAACTCCATGACTCTCTCCATTTGCGTGGCCCAGCTCAATTTCGTGGTGGGCGACATGGTGGGCAATGCCCAAAAAATCGTCGATGCCGCCACGCAGGCTTATGGGCGCGGCGTGCGCCTGCTGCTCACGCCGGAACTGGCGGTGTGCGGTTACGCGGCCGAAGACCTGTTCCTGCGGCCCGCTTTCATCGACGCCTGCGATGATGCCCTCAAAGTGGTGGCCAGCGGTACGGCGCATCTCAAAGGCCTGCACATCGTGGTGGGACATCCGGCGCGCGCCGCGGGCGTGGCGGTGGAACGGCGCGAGCGCAGCGTGGCCGTGTCTTGCTTGCACAACGCGGCGAGCGTGCTGTGCGAGGGCCGCGTGATCCATACCTATGCCAAGCGCGAACTGCCCAACTACCAGGTGTTCGACGAACGCCGCTATTTCGTGCCCGGTCATGGCGCTTGTGTGATCGTCGTGGAAGGTGTGCGCGTGGGTTTGCTGATCTGCGAAGACGCCTGGTTCGACGTGCCCGCGGCCGACGCGAAAGCCGCCGGCGCCGAGGTGCTCGCGGTCATCAACGCCTCCCCCTTCCATGCCGGCAAGGGCGGCGAGCGTGAAGCCACCATGCGCGAGCGTGTGCGCGCCACGGGCCTGCCGCTGGTCTACGCCCACCTGGTGGGCGGGCAGGACGAGATCGTGTTCGAAGGCCGCAGCTTCGTGCTGGGGGCCGATGGCGCGCTTGCGGGCCGTGCGGTGAGCTTTGAAGAAACCTTGTTCGACGTGGCCTTCGCGCGGCACGGTGCGGGCTGGCAGATTGCCGCCGAGACCGACCGCGCGCACAGTCCCGAGGCCGATCTCTGGCACGCACTGGTGCTGGGCGTGCGCGACTACCTGGGCAAGAACGGTTTTCCCGGCGCGATCCTCGGCCTGTCGGGGGGCATCGATTCGGCGCTCGTGCTGGCGATCGCGGTCGATGCCTTGGGCAAGGACAAGGTGCGCACGGTGATGATGCCCTCGCCCTACACGGCGGACATTTCCTGGATCGACGCGCGCGACATGGCCGAGCGCCTGGGTGTGCGCTACGACGAGATCGCGATTGCGCCGCAGTTCGAAGCGTTCAAGGCCAGCCTGGCCAACGAGTTCGCCGGTTTGCCCGAAGACACGACCGAAGAAAACCTGCAGGCGCGCATCCGCGGCACCTTGCTCATGGCCTTGTCCAACAAGTTCGGCAGCATCGTGCTGACCACCGGCAACAAGAGCGAGATGGCCACCGGCTACTGCACGCTGTACGGCGACATGGCGGGCGGTTTCGCGGTCATCAAGGACGTGGCCAAGACCATGGTGTTCAAGCTGGCGCGCTGGCGCAATGCACACGATCCGTACGGCACCGGGGCCAACCCGATCCCAGAGCGCATCATCACGCGCCCGCCTAGCGCGGAATTGCGACCCGACCAGAAGGACCAGGACAGCCTGCCCGAATACGCCGTGCTCGACGCCATCATCGAGCGCTACATGGAGAACGACCAGAGCCCCGAGAGCATCGTGGCAGCGGGTTTCGAGCGTGCCGACGTGGACAAGGTGGTGCGCCTCATCCGCATCAACGAGTACAAGCGCCGGCAAGCGCCTGTGGGCATTCGCGTGACGCACCGCAGCTTCGGCAAGGACTGGCGTTATCCGATCACCAGCAAGTACCGCGCTTGAGATCTGGCTGAACCATTGCCGCAGCGCGCCGCTGGGGATGGCGCCCTTGGGCATAATCCCCCGCGAAACACCGTACCGTCCTGGAGACCCCGCATGAAGCAAATCACCGCCGTCATCAAACCGTTCAAGCTCGAAGAGGTGCGCGAGGCTCTGGCCGAGCAGGGCGTGACCGGCTTGACCGTGACGGAGGTCAAGGGCTTTGGCCGCCAGAAGGGCCACACCGAGCTCTACCGCGGTGCCGAATACGTGGTCGACTTCCTGCCCAAGGTCAAGATCGAGGTGGTGGTGAAGTCCGACGACGTGGACCGCTGTGTCGACGCGATCATCCGCGCAGCGCGCACCGGCAAGATCGGTGACGGCAAGATCTTCGTGACGGAAGTGGAGCGCGTGGTGCGCATCCGCACCGGCGAGCAGGACGAAACGGCGGTCTGATCCCGCTCAGATCGCCTCGATGCGCGGCTCGGGCGAGAGCCCGGCCGATTGCACCAGTTCGGGCAGCAGGCTGGAGAGGTCCGAGCCCACGCGGATCAGGTCCATCTGCCACGCGTTCATGAACGCCTGTTCGACGCCGGTGCGCAGGAAGGTCATCAGGCCGTCGTAGTAACCTGCCACGTTGAGCAGGCCCACGGGTTTGTCGTGGTAGCCGAGCTGGCGCCAGGTCCAGACCTCGAAAAACTCCTCGAACGTACCGATGCCACCGGGCAGTGCCAGAAACGCATCGGCCTTCTCGGCCATCATGCGTTTGCGCTCGTGCATGGTGTCGACCACGTGCAGTTCGGTGCAGCGGTCGTCGGCCCATTCCTTCTCGACCAGTGCCTTGGGAATGATGCCGACCACGCGTCCGCCGGCCTTCAGCGTGGCCTCGGAGAGCAGGCCCATGAGGCCGTTGCGGCCGCCCCCATAGACCAACTGGCCCCCATGCGATCCGATCCAGGTGCCGGTGGCGCGGGCCACTTCGGCAAAAGCCGGGTCGACACCCGGGCGGGAGCCGCAATACACGCAGAGGGAAAAGGCGGGAGTGGTCATGTTCAGGAGATGGGGATGGTTGTTTTTCAGGCCCAGCGCGCCCACAGGGCGGCCAGCCAGATGCCGCCGCACAGCAGCAGGCTCAGGAGCACAGCGGCGCTGCCCATGTCCTTGGCGCGCTTGGACAGGTTGTGCCATTCGGGGCCGATGCGGTCGATGGCCGTTTCGATGCCGGTGTTGAGCAGCTCCACCACCATCACCGCCACCACGGAGGCGATCAACAACGCGGTTTCCACCCACGTGTTGCCCAGCCAGAATGCGGTGGGAACCAATATGACGGCCGCCAGGGCCTCCTGGCGGAAGGCGGTTTCGCCCCAGCCCGCGCGCAGGCCCGCCACGGAGTAGCCGAAGGCGTGGGCGATGCGGGAGAGGCCCGTGCGCCGCTTTTGGGCGTCTACCGGTTCCTGGTCGGGGCGTGCGGTCATCGCTTGGCGGGTGAGAGATGGTGCACCAGCCGTGTGCCGGCCAGCGCGTCGTGGAGGAATTGTCGCTGCGGATGAAAGCGCGAGAGCAGGGCCCAGATCACGATCCAGCCGATCAGCAACACGGTGAGTTCGCCGCCGGCCAGTTTGAAGAGCCCCGAGACGGCCAAGGGCGGTAGCAGCCAGAGCCAGGACAGCAGGTAGCGCAGCAAGGCGCGGGACTGGGTCAGGGCCTGGCCGTGGCGGTCGACGACGCGGATGTGCCAGGTCTTCATGGCCAGGGTCTGGCCCTTGGCCCAGAACCAGGTGAAGTAGATGCCGAACACCACGAACAGAAAGGCCTGCTGGGCGTGGCGGTTGTCCAGCGCGTGGCGGGTCTGGGTAAGGGTGGAGAACAGATAGCCCGCGATGAAGACAACGCCGAACATCAGCATGCCTTCGTAGAGCCAGCACGCCATGCGCCGGCGCAGGGAGGGCGCCGTCAGCGCAGGGCGGTTGTCGGGTGGGTGTTCGGTCATGAAAAGGGGCCGTGGCGCGGGGCGCGCATCGAAAAAACGCGGAGCGGCGATTGTCGCATCGCAGCAAATTCAAGGGCGCGAGCACGCATTTGGCGGCGATCGCGGCATGTTCTTCGTGTTGCGGTGCGATAATCGCGGCTGCAATTCAAAAAGGCAAACGGATCAAGGTCCGGCGGGGTATGTGCCCGCCCATGGCCATTGGTCTTAAGTCTCGACACCGCTTCACAAGAGTTGGTCTAGAGGCACCCAAGGTTTTTCGTCAGAGAAATTCTCGAAAGGTTCATCATGGAAATCAGCAAGGCCGAACTGGCCTCGGCTGCCGCCGCCCAGTCGGGTACAGGCGCAGCCCCCCAAGACCTCCGCGGCGCAGAAATCCTCGTCAAGGCCCTCCAGGCCGAGCAGGTGAAGTACATCTGGGGCTACCCCGGTGGTGCTGTGCTGCACATCTACGACGCTTTCTACAAGCAGGACACCATCCAGCACGTGCTGGTGCGCCACGAGCAGGCGGCAGTGCACGCGGCCGACGGCTATGCGCGCGCCACCGGTGACGTGGGCGTGGCCCTGGTCACCTCCGGCCCGGGCCTGACGAATGCCGTGACCGGCATCGCCACCGCCTACATGGACAGCATTCCGATGGTCATCATCTCCGGCCAGGTGCCCACGGCCGCGATCGGTCTGGACGCCTTCCAGGAGTGCGACACCGTCGGCATCACGCGCCCCATCGTCAAGCACAACTTCCTGGTGAAGGATGCGCGCGACATGGCCGCGGTGATGAAAAAGGCCTTTCACATCGCGCGCACTGGCCGTCCCGGTCCCGTGGTGGTGGATATCCCGAAGGACGTGTCGTTCAACAAGGTGCCATACCACGGCTACCCCGAGTCGGTTGAAATGCGCTCGTACAACCCCGTGCGCAAAGGCCATGGCGGCCAGATCCGCAAGGCCCTGCAACTGCTGCTGACGGCGAAACGGCCCTACATCTACACCGGCGGCGGCGTGCTGCTGGGCAATGCCACCCAGGAGCTGCGCACCTTGGTGGACATGCTGGGCTACCCGGTCACCAACACCTTGATGGGACTGGGCGCGTACCCCGCGTCGGACCGCAAGTTCCTCGGCATGCTGGGCATGCACGGCACGATCGAAGCCAACAACGCCATGCAGAACTGCGACGTGTTGCTGGCCGTGGGCGCGCGCTTTGACGACCGGGTGATCGGCAACCCCAAGCACTTCGCGCAGAACGAGCGCAAGATCATCCACATCGACATCGACCCTTCGAGCATCTCCAAGCGCGTCAAGGTCGATGTGCCCATCGTCGGCGACGTCAAGGACGTGCTGACCGAGCTGATCAACATGGTGCGCGAGAACGCCTCGCGTCCTGATGAGAAGGCGTTGGGCGAATGGTGGAAGACCATCGAGGCCTGGCGCTCCAGGGACTGCCTGAAGTACGACCGTGGCAACCAGGACGTCATCAAGCCCCAGTACGTGATCGAAACGCTCTGGAACATGACCAAGGATGCCGACGCCTACATCACGTCCGACGTCGGTCAGCACCAGATGTGGGCGGCGCAGTACTACCGCTTCGACGAACCACGCCGCTGGATCAACTCCGGAGGCCTGGGCACCATGGGCGTGGGCATTCCCTATGCCATGGGCATCAAGCTGGCCAAACCGGACGCCGAGGTGTTCACCATTACCGGCGAAGGCTCGGTGCAGATGAACATCCAGGAACTGTCCACCTGCTTCCAGTACAAGACGCCGATCAAGATCTGCTCGTTGAACAACCGCTACCTCGGCATGGTGCGGCAGTGGCAGGAGCTGGACTACGAAGGCCGTTACAGCCACAGCTACATGGACGCCTTGCCCGATTTCGTGAAGCTTGCCGAGGCCTATGGCCACGTCGGCATGCTGATCGAAAAGCCGCAGGACGTGGAGCCGGCACTGCGCGAGGCGCGCAAGCTCAAGGACCGCACCGTGTTCATGGACTTCCGCACCGACCCCACGGAGAACGTGTTCCCCATGGTCCAGGCCGGTAAAGGCATCACCGAGATGCTGCTGGGTTCCGAGGACCTGTAAACACCTTCAAGCGAAGCGGCGTCGGTCAACGTGCCGCTTCATCCCCCTAGACGAATCTATTGTCCGTCGAGCCCGTGCATTACCGTGCACGGGGGAGGGCGGCGAAAAGAGGAATCGCACCCATGAAACACATCATTGCTGTCTTGCTGGAGAACGAACCCGGCGCCTTGTCGCGCGTGGTGGGACTCTTCTCCGCCCGTGGTTACAACATCGAATCGCTCACGGTGGCGCCCACCGAAGACCCGAGCCTCTCGCGCATGACGATCCAGACCACGGGGTCGGACGATGTCATTGAGCAGATCACCAAGCACCTGAACCGCCTGATCGAAGTCGTCAAGGTGGTCGACCTCACCGAAGGCGCCTACACCGAGCGCGAGCTCATGATGGTGAAGGTGCGTGCGGTGGGCAAGGAGCGCGAGGAAATGAAGCGCATGGCCGACATCTTCCGCGGTCGCATCATCGACGTGACCGAGAAGAGTTACACCATCGAACTCACGGGCGACCAGGGCAAGAACGACGCCTTCCTGGAGGCTATCGACCGCTCGGCCATTCTCGAAACCGTGCGCACCGGTGCCAGCGGCATCGGCCGAGGTGAGAGAATCCTGCGCGTTTGACTTTTTCGGGGCTCAGCCTTTCGCCCGTTCGCGCTGAGCCTGTCGAAGCCTTGTTCCGCTGCTGAGGCGGGGCAGGGTACCGAGAGCCCTTCGACAGGCTCGCGAAGAACGGCACAACCCATCAATCTATTGGAGCAATGAGATGAAAGTTTTCTACGACAAAGACTGTGACCTGTCCCTGATCAAGGGCAAGACCGTGGCCATCATCGGCTACGGCAGCCAGGGCCACGCCCATGCGCAAAACCTGAACGACAGCGGCGTGAAGGTCGTGGTCGGCCTGCGCAAGGGCGGCGCCTCGTGGGACAAGGTCGGCAAAGCGGGACTGAACGTTCTGGAAGTGAACGACGCCGTGAAGGCCGCCGACGTGGTCATGATCCTGTTGCCCGACGAGCAGATCGCCGAGGTCTACAACAACAACGTGGCGCCCAACATCAAGCAAGGCGCTTCGCTGGCGTTCGCCCACGGCTTCAACGTGCATTACAACCAGGTTATCCCGCGCGCCGATCTGGACGTGTGGATGGTCGCGCCCAAGGCCCCTGGCCACACCGTGCGCAACACGTACACGCAAGGCGGCGGCGTGCCCCACCTGGTGGCGGTACACCAGGACAAGACCGGCAAGGCGCGTGACCTGGCCCTGTCCTATGCCATGGCCAACGGTGGCGGCAAGGCTGGCATCATCGAAACCAACTTCAAGGAAGAGACCGAGACCGACTTGTTCGGCGAACAAGCCGTGTTGTGCGGTGGCGCGGTCGAGTTGATCAAGATGGGTTACGAGACGCTAGTGGAAGCGGGCTATGCACCCGAAATGGCCTACTTCGAGTGCCTGCACGAACTCAAGCTCATCGTCGACCTGATCTACGAAGGCGGCATCGCCAACATGAACTACTCGATCTCGAACAACGCCGAATACGGCGAGTACGTGACGGGTCCCGAGGTGATCAACGAGCAGTCGCGCGTGGCCATGCGCAACGCGCTCAAGCGCATCCAGAACGGTGAATACGCCAAGATGTTCATCAGCGAAGGCCGCACGAACTACCCCTCGATGACCGCACGCCGTCGTAACACGGCCGATCACAGCATCGAAGTGGTGGGTGCCCAACTGCGCGCCATGATGCCCTGGATCGCCAAGAACAAGCTGGTGGACCAGACGCGCAACTGATCCCTTGGAGCGCGCGCGACCCGTCCACGCGGCGGGTCAAAGACAGAGGCCACTTCGGTGGCCTTTGTCGTTTTTCACCCTGCCAGCCCTGCCGTACACTGCACATTTGACGCAGATCGCTGTCGCAGCGGCCGACGCCCGACACAAGAAGACAGGAGAGGCCTCCCATGCACGATGGAACAGAACCGCACATGACGCAACACGAGGAACGCCCGCGGCGTCCCAAGGGCATCTACATGTTGCCCAACATGATCACACTGGCTGCGCTGTTCGGCGGCTTCTATTCCGTGGTCATGGCCATGAACGGCCGCTTCGATCTGGCGACCGTCGGGATTTTTGTGGCCATGGTGCTCGACAGCCTGGATGGGCGCGTGGCGCGCATGACCAATACCCAGAGCGCCTTTGGCGAACAGATGGATTCCCTGTCCGACATGGTGTCCTTCGGCGCGGCGCCGGCGCTGATTGCCTACGAGTGGACGCTGCGCGACATTGGCCGCTGGGGATGGATTGCGGCGTTCGTCTATTGCGCCTGTGCGGCATTGCGACTGGCGCGCTTCAATGTCAACACCGGGGTGGTGGACAAGCGCTATTTCCAGGGCTTGCCATCGCCGGCTGCTGCTGCCCTGGTGGCGGGTTTCATCTGGCTCATGACCGAGCTGGAGATCGCGCCGCAGGACGTGACCTGGCCCATGTTCGTCATCACGCTCTACACCGGCCTGACCATGGTCACCAACGTGCCGTTCTACAGCTTCAAGGACCTGAGCCTGAAGAAGAGCGTGCCGTTCGCGGCCATCGTGCTGGTGGCGTTGGGGATCGCGGTCATCAACATCCACCCGCCCACCGTGCTGTTCGCGCTGTTCGTGGTGTATGGCCTTTCGGGGTACGCGGTGTACTGCTGGCGCAAGGCCAAGGGGAAACCCACCAGCGTGATCAGCACCTCCACCGATGAGCCCGATGAACGCGGTCTGCACGACGATTGAGCGGCGTCACCAAAAACTTGTGATAGAGTTCCCCGCATGAGTTTTCGCGCTTTCGCTCTACTACTGGATGTCCGTCACGGGCAGTCTGGATAGCGCGCGCGCATTCCTTCAAAACGGCCCGTTTGCTCCCGCAACGGGCCGTTTTAGTTTGGGGTTGCGGGTTTCACAGACCATCGAGAGTGCACCATGTTGAAACAACCTACCAGCAAGTACCCCGCTTTCAAACCCATCGGCCTCAAGGACCGCATCTGGCCCGACGCCGTGCTGACCCAGGCACCCATCTGGCTGAGCACCGACTTGCGCGATGGCAACCAGGCGCTGATCGAACCGATGGATGTGGAGCGCAAGCTGCGCATGTTCGATCTGCTGGTGAAGATCGGTTTCAAGGAAATCGAAGTGGGCTTCCCGGCGGCCTCTCAGGTGGAGTTCGACTTCCTGCGCCGTCTCATCGACGAAGGTCGTATTCCCTCGGATGTGGCCATTCAGGTCATGACGCCTGCCCGTGAAGAGTTGATTGCGCGCACGGTCGAGTCTCTTCGTGGTGCGCGCAAAGCCATCGTGCACGTCTACAACGCGGTGGCTCCCGTGTGGCGCGACGTGGTGTTCGGCATGAGCGTGCCCGAGGTGATGGCATTGATCGAGCGCAGCGTGGGGCAGATCAAGCGCCTCACCGATGCACAGCCCGAGACCGAATGGGTGCTGCAATACTCGCCCGAAACCTTCAGCATGGCCGAGTTGGAGGTGTCCTGGCAGGCGTGCGAAACCGCGATTGCCGCGTGGGGCGCAGGGCGGCCGGTGATTCTCAACCTGCCCACGACGGTGGAGAACGCAACGCCCAATGTTTTCGCCGACCAGATCGAGTGGATGAGCCGGCGCTTCGCCGATCGGCCCAACGTGGTGTTGTCGGTGCACCCGCACAACGACCGCGGCACTGGCACCGCCGCCGCCGAGATGGCCATGATGGCCGGTGCGCACCGCGTCGAAGGCTGCCTCTTCGGCAACGGTGAGCGCACGGGCAACCTCGATGTCGTCAATGTCGCGCTCAACCTCTACGTGCAAGGTGTATCGCCCCAGCTCGACTTCTCCGATATCGATGCCATCCGGCGCGAGGTGGAGTACTGCAATCAATTGCCGGTGCATCCCCGCCACCCGTATGTGGGCGAGCTGGTCTACACGTCGTTCTCGGGCTCGCACCAGGACGCGATCAAGAAGGCGTTCGCGGTTCGGCGGGACGGCGATGTCTGGGCGATTCCCTATCTCCCCATCGACCCCAAGGATCTGGGGCGCAGCTATGAGGCGGTCATCCGGGTCAACAGCCAGTCGGGCAAGGGGGGCATGGCCTACCTGCTCGAGAGCGAATACGGACTCGAGTTGCCACGCCGGCTGCAGATCGAATTCAGCCAGGTGGTGCAGCGCGTCATGGACGCCGAGGGCAAGGAACTGAGCGCCAGCGATCTCTGGTCCATCTTCGAGCGCGAATACGGCCTCTCGCCGAAACAGGCGCCAGTGCAGCCGACGATTGCCAATGTGGATGGGCAGCGCGTGCGCGTGTCCGCGCAGTTGCCGATCGCAGGGCAGGTGGTGGCTGTGGACGGGCAGGGCAACGGCCCCATCGACGCTGTTGTCAATGGCATTGCCGCCGCCACGGGCCGACAATTGCGCGTGCTGGATTACCATGAGCACGCCATCGGTTCCGGAGCCGAAGCCCGCGCTGTGGCGTATGTCGAGCTGCGGATCGATGACCATCGCACGTTGTTTGGCGTGGGCATCGATGCGAACATCGTGTCCGCCTCCTTCAAGGCCATCGTCTCCGGCATGCAGCGCGCAGGGCTGGCGGCGCATGCCCGCGGATCCGAAATCTCTCAAGCGGCCTGATGCAGGCTGCTCACGACAACCATTCCAATGGAGTTTCCCCATGAGCGACAAACTGATCATTTTTGACACCACCTTGCGCGACGGCGAGCAATCGCCCGGCGCGTCGATGACCAAGGATGAGAAGCTGCGCATCGCGCGCCAGCTTGAGCGCCTCAAGGTCGACGTCATCGAGGCGGGGTTTGCCGCCAGCTCCAATGGCGACTTCGACTGCGTGCAGGCGATTGCCAACACCATCAAGGAGTCCACAGTGTGTTCGCTGGCGCGCGCCAACGACCGCGACATCGCGCGTGCTGCAGAGGCCTTGAAAGGCGCTCGCCGTGCGCGCATCCACACCTTCATCGCCACCAGTGCGCTGCACATGGAAAAAAAGCTGCGCATGACACCCGAAGAGGTGCTGGAGCAGGCGGTGCAATCGGTGCGATTCGCGCGCAACCTGGTAGACGACATTGAGTTCAGTCCTGAAGATGGCTACCGCAGCGATCCCGATTTCCTCTGCCGCGTACTGGAGGCCGTCATCAAGGAAGGCGCGACCACGCTCAACATTCCCGACACCGTGGGCTACGCCATTCCGGAGCTCTATGGCGAGTTCATCCGCAACCTGCGCGAGCGCGTGCCCAATTCCGACAAGGCGATCTGGTCGGTGCATTGTCACAACGACCTGGGCATGGCGGTGGCCAATTCGCTGGCCGGCGTGAAGCTGGGTGGAGCGCGCCAGGTGGAATGCACCATCAACGGCCTGGGCGAGCGCGCGGGCAACTGCTCGCTGGAGGAGATCGTGATGGCGGTGCGTACGCGGCGCGACTACTTCGACCTCGATGTCGGGGTCGATGCGGCGCAGATCGTGCCGGCCAGCCGCATGGTGAGCCAGACCACCGGTTTCGTGGTGCAGCCCAACAAGGCCGTGGTGGGTGCCAACGCGTTCGCCCACGCCAGCGGCATCCACCAGGACGGCGTGCTCAAGGCGCGGGATACCTACGAGATCATGCGCGCCGAAGACGTGGGCTGGAGTGCCAACAAGATCGTGCTGGGCAAGCTGAGCGGGCGCAACGCGTTCAAGCAGCGCCTGCAGGAGCTGGGTATCGAGATGGAGTCCGAGAGCGAAATCAACACCGCTTTCGCCGCGTTCAAGGAACTCGCCGATCGCAAGAGCGAGATCTTTGATGAGGACATCCTGGCGCTGTGCAGCGACGAAAGCGTGACCGCAGAAAAGGAGCAGTACGGCCTGGTCTCGCTCAAGCAAAGAAGCGAAACCGGTGAGCGCCCTCATGCGAACGTGGTCTTCACCGTGGATGGCAAGGAAGTGGAGGGCGAGAGCGATGGCAATGGGCCAGTGGACGCGTCGCTCAAAGCGATCGAAACCCACGTCAAGAGTGGTGCGGAAATGCTGCTCTACTCGGTCAATGCCATCACGAGCGGTTCGACAGAAAGCCAGGGTGAGGTCACCGTGCGATTGCAACACGGCGGTCGTGTGGTCAATGGGGTGGGTGCGGACCCGGACATCGTCGTCGCCTCCGCCAAGGCCTACCTCAGCGCGCTGAACAAACTGCACAGCAAAGCGGATCGCGTGGCAGCTCAGGGATAAATTCAATTAAATCAAAGACTTAGCTGAATCTGCTTCAAGAAACGGAGAAAATGGTACCCAAAACCGCCTCTGTTCTACCGTTCATTGAAGACAGTTTCACAAGCAATTGATATTGCTAGATTTTTCAAGATGTTTATACTCCGCTCCTGCGCGTTTCATGTTGCTGGAGTGGATTCATGGTCATAAGCGTCGATCGCTTTCGCAAGATATTGTTGCTGGTGGCTGCGGCCAGCTGGATGGCGCTGTCCATGGCGCCCATGCATGCGCTAGCTGCTACAAAGGCGAAAACGGCCAAGACGACCAAGAAAACGGTAACGGCCAAGACGGCGCCCAAGCGCGCCGTGACCGCTTCTCGCAAGACCAAGTCGACCGTGGCAAAGGCGCCGAGCCGCAAGTCGGTCACGGTAGCCGCCAAGCAAAAGGGACGGGTGAAGGTGCAGATGGCGGCGGGCAAGTCCGGGACGCTGCACAAGGTGGCCGTGCAACGCAAATCTGCCAGCGGAGCGGCCGTGATGCGGACCGCCGTGGCACCTCGCATGTCCGAAGGCGCGCGGCTGGGTTTGCGTGGCATCGACGATCCGCTTGAGCTCAATTCCACCGTGGCGCTGGTGATCGATCAGGACACCAACGAAGTGCTCTTCAGCAAGAACGATGGCGCTGTGTTGCCGATTGCTTCATTGACCAAGCTCATGACCGGTTTGGTGGTCGCAGAGGCGAAGCTGAACATGCAGGAGATGATCACCATCACGCAGGACGATGTGGACACCTACAAGGGCAGCAGTTCGCGACTGGCAGTGGGCACAACGCTGAGTCGCGGTGAGCTGATGCACCTGGCGTTGATGTCCAGCGAAAACCGTGCGGCACATGCGTTGGGTCGCACCCATCCTGCGGGCCTGTCGGAGTTCGTGCGCCTGATGAATCGCAAGGCTGCGGAGTTGGGCATGCGCGATACACGGTACGTGGAGCCCACGGGCTTGTCCAGTTCAAACCAGTCGAGCGCGCGGGACCTGGCTACCCTGGTGTCGGTGGCCTACCAAATGCCCATCCTGCGCGACCTCTCTACGTCGCCCAGCTACGAGGTGGACCTGGGCCGCCGCACGCTGCACTACAACAACTCGAACGGCCTGATCAAGAACCCGTCGTGGGACATCGGTCTGCAGAAAACGGGCTACATCTCTGAAGCGGGCCGTTGCCTGGTGATGCAGGCCAAGGTGGCCGGCCGGCAACTCATCATGGTGTTTCTGGATGCCTCCGGAAAATGGGGCCGTATGCAGGATGCCGAGCGCGTGAGGCGTTGGGTGGAAGTGCAGACCGATGCGCGCATGGTCGCTCGCCCCCAAGGCTGACGGCGCCACCCAATGAAGAAACGGCCCACAAGGGCCGTTTTTTTATGGCTGCAGGGCAACGCACTCAGCGGATCAACGTCCCCGATGGTGATTTGGGGCAGCCCAGCGCGGTGGAGATTTCTGCCGCCGTTGCGCGCAATTTGGGCACCCAGTTTTCGTCGATGCGGTCGGCGGGTGCGGAGATGGAAAGGCCTGCGACCAACTTGCTCTGATCGTCGTAGATGCCGGCGGCCATGCAACGCACTCCCAATTCGAGCTCTTCGTTGTCCCGTGCGACCCCGGCTTGGCGGCACTGCGCCAACTCACGCTCCAGTGTGGCCAATTGCGTGAGACTGTTGCGCGTGTTGCCAGCCAATCCCGTGCGCGTGGCATAGGCACGCACGCGTTGGGGCTCGTCGTCCGCCAGGAACAGCTTGCCGACCGAGGTGAGGTGTAAAGGAGCCCGCCCCCCAATGGCGCGAACCACTTGCATGCCCGAGCGTTCGCTGTAGGCGCGCTCGACGTACACGATCTCGTCACCCTGGCGCACGCTCAGGTTGACGGGCTGCTGGATGAGCTTGTGCAGTTCGCGCATGGGCAGCAGGGCGGCGTCGCGCACGCTCAGGCGCGCTTTCACGAGGTTGCCCAGTTCAAGCAGCCGCATGCCCAGCCGGTAGCTGCCCGCTTCAGGGCGATCGACGAAACGGCCTATGGTCAGGTCGTTGAGGATGCGGTGTGCCGTGGAAGGATGAAGACCGGTCTTTTCGCTGATTTCCTTCAGCGACACGGGATCTTCGCGCGACGCCAGGACTTCGAGCAGGTTGAACATGCGTTCGATGACCTGGACGGTCGGCGTGCTGGGGAGGGACTCGGAACGTTTGGTCATGGATGCCTAAGGTTGCCGTCGATTTTACGAGATGAAATCGGCGCCCTGGCGCTGCGGGCTCAATGGCCCCGGTCTACGCTTGCCGGTGCGCCTCGACCCAGTGGTTATTCAACAGCAGCTCGTGTGGCCGGAAGCTGGCCTTGTAGCTCATCTTGCTGCTCTGGCCAATCCAATAGCCGAGGTAGACGTTCTGCAGCTTCAGTGCGCGTGCCTGTTCGATCTGCCAGAGCACGCTGTAGGTGCCATAGCTGGCCTTCTCTTCAGGTTCGTAAAACGTGTAGACGGCCGACAAACCATCGTTGAGCACATCGACGATCGAGACCATCTTGAGTTTTGTCGGGGCGCCCGATGACGTGGGCTCGTAGAACTCCACCAGTCGGGAGTTGACACGGCTTTGCAGCAGGAACTGCGTGTACTGATCGATGCTGTCGTGGTCCATGCCGCCGCCCGCATGGCGGCTGTTCTGGTATCGGAGATAGAGCTGGTAGTGCTCGGGAATGAAGCACAGTTTGAGCACGCGCGTTTGCAAAGCGCCATGCTGAGCCATCGAGCGCCGCTGGCTGCGACTGGGCTTGAATGTGGCAACAGGAACTCTCAATGGCACACAGGCCTGGCAGCCGTCGCAGTAGGGACGGTAGGTGAACATGCCGCTGCGGCGAAAGCCGTGCGTGACGAGATCGGAATAGGCGTCGTTGTGGATCAGATGGCTCGGCGTGGCCACCTGTGAGCGCGCCTGGCGATCCGGCAGATAGCTGCAGGGATAGGGCGCTGTGGCGTAGAACTGCAGCGCCTGCAACGGGAGTTCTTTGAGATGGGTCACGCGCGAGGACCGTCGTCAGAGAGGAGGTGTTGCCAGTATACGGGGAGGAATTTCCAGGGCGGTGAAGGTTGTGCCAGGGCCGTGCGAACGTGGTCGCAGAAGTCCGCGCGGGACATGAGATGCGCACCCAGCGAGGTCAGGTGCGCCGTGTTCTGCTGGCAGTCGATCAAAGGCAGGCCCTGGGCCTTGCAGAAAGCGACCAGGGCACCCAGTGCTGCCTTGGAGGCATCGGTTCGACGGCTGAACATGGACTCTCCATAAACCATGCCGCCCAGGTTGACGCAATAGAGCCCGCCGGCCAGCTCGCCGTCGAGCCAGGTTTCCACGCTGTGCGCCAAGCCCGCTTGATGCAACCTGACATAGGCTTCCACCATGGCGGGCAGGATCCATGTGCCCGCTTGGCCATCCCGCGCGGTATGTGCACAAGCGCGGATCACGCGTTCGAACTCCTGGTCGATTCGGATCTCAAGGCGGCCTTCGCGCAACCAGCGTTGCAGGGTCTTGCGCAAGGAGCGGTGCAAGCGAAAGGCCGATGGCTCCAGCACCATGCGAGGGTCTGTGCTCCACCAGAGAATGGGTTGACCACTGCTGTACCACGGGAAAATGCCCCGCGAGTACGCGGCGACCAAGGTGGGCATGTCGAGCACACCACCCGCGGCCAGCAAACCCGGTGCCGGATCGGCTGCGCCCCACGCCGTTTCCACAGGCGGAAATGCCTGGCCTGGCTCCAGCCAAGGCAATGCGCGGGTGGGAGGGGACTGTGACATGCCGCTATTGTGCGCGGCGTCCCCGTGGGTTCAAGAGGCCGTGCGTGGCGTTTTGCGCAAAACCCACGCGGCAATGAACATGCCGATCAGAATGCCCACGCCATCCGCGGCCAGGTCGGACCACTCGCCGTAGCGCCAACCGGTGGCGGCCTGCGCCAGTTCGATGGCCGCGCCATACGCCAACAAAGACAGGGCCACGCCTCGCGGTTTCTTTGGATACGAAAGCACCCCCAAGACCGCAAGCCATGCAAAGCCGCTGGCGTGTTGCGCCTTGTCCCAGAAGTTGAAGACGGTGCCTTCAAGCAGCGTCACGGGGACCAGCGATGCGATAGCGAGTGCGAGGGCGCTGAGCCAAAAAAGAGGTTTGATCAAAGACATTGCGGGGCTGGAAAAAAATTGGATAAAACGACGCTATAATTCGAGGCTGTTCCCTGATAGCTCAGTCGGTAGAGCGACGGACTGTTAATCCGCAGGTCCCTGGTTCGAGTCCAGGTCGGGGAGCCAGATTTCCTAGTGTAGATGGCCCTTTTCAGGGCTCCGTGTTAAGTCCTCCGGTGACGGAGGTTTCAAAACTTCACGGAGTTCGATCATGGAGCATTTCCCACTGTCCGCCGGTGGCGGCGTCTCGTCTGTCAGCGAGGCGCAAACCGGTCCTCCCACCCTCCCAATGCGCGCGGGGTCGCTTGAGATTGACCGTCTCATCGACCTCTACATGGCCCACTACGCCGGCCGTGATGTCACGCGCCTGCAGCGCCTGAGTTGGTGGCGCGCACGCCTGCCAGGCCTCACCTTGGATCAGGTCAGCGACGACCACATCCACGCTGCACTCGAAGCCCTGGCCAATCAGCCCGCTACCTACTTCGCGGGCAACGACGCCCACGGCAAACCCATCTACAAGGCCAAGCGCAGCCGCATCTCGCCCGCCACGATCAACCGATACGGTGCCAGCATCGCTGCGGTGTTCACCTGGGCGATCAAGCGCCGCATTGCACCGAAGGGCTGGGTGCACCCGTGCCGCGCTGTGGAGCGCCGCGAGGAAAACAACGAGCAAACTCGATACCTTTCGGATGCTGAGCGCCAGCGGCTTCTGGACGCGGTGAAGGCGGCATCCTGGCCGCGCCTGTATCTGCTGGTGCTCATGGCGTTGACCACCGGGGCCCGCAAGGGTGAATTGCAGGGCCTGCGCTGGAGCGAAGTGGATCTCGAGCGCGGACTGGCGCACGTTGGGCGCACCAAGAATGGCGATCCCAAGGTCTTGCCGCTCGTGCCTGCCGTGGTGGAGGAACTGCGACGGTTCGCCGCAGCGCCCACTTCTCTGGTGTTCCTGTCTCCACGTCGACCTGACCAGCCCTATGCCTTCGAGCCAATGTGGAAGGATGTTCTGCGCGTGGCCAAGATCAAGAGCTTCCGCTTCCATGACCTGCGGCACTCCTGCGCCTCCATGCTCGCGCAGTCAGGGGCAACCCTGCTTGAAATCGGCGACCTTCTGGGGCATCGTCAGTTGCAGGTCACGAAGCGCTACAGCCACCTGACCGTGGGCCACAAGGCCGAACTGGTCAACCGTGTGCTGGGGCAGATCCAGTAACGGCGGAGGCTTCCATGAGCATGCTGTCGGCGTCCGATGTCGCGAAGCAGTTGGCCATCTCGGCGCGCAAGGTGTATGCCCTGGCGTCGTCGGGTCAGCTCGCCAGCCACCGCTTCGGATCCGCTGTGCCCTGACCACAACGCACCAACCTGAAAGGACGTGCACCATGGCTAATCCAAAGTCTACCCGCCCCACAGCAGCAGAGGCTGTGACGCATTCACCACTCTTCACAGAAGAAAAGGCCCGCGAGGGTGCGCGCCTATGCGCCCGGTTGGGGGTTGCAAATCTTGCGCGTGCGATCAATCACACCGACGACGGCGATATCGAATGGAAGTACTCGGACGAGGTGCAGCAGCGCTTCTTCGAGCTGGCCGCTGAGATGGTCGCCCTGGTGGAGCGGGGCGAGGTTTTCGAGAACCCCCAGCATGCTCAATGGCGCCGCGCCCGGGCTGCAAAGCACGATCACGCGGTGCAGCAGCTGATCCGCAAGGCTTCCCAGAAGACCCGCATCAGGTAGCCCATCCGGCCCTGACACAAGCCGCCCCCGAGGCGGCTTTTTTGTTTCCGCACGCTGCCTCGATCACGTTCCGGTTCGGGGGCTTGCCTCCGTCAGATTATCGGGAATCAGAACGGCACTCCGTCAGAAGATGCCCACACGCTAAATCTTCGAGAAACCAAACGATGGTCGGCTCAAAGATGCGTGCGTGACGCAGTTAGTCACAGGGGCCTTGACAGGGGCCATCAACACATAGGAGTTCGATATGCAAGACAGCGCAGTGATGGGCCTGGTGTCAATGACCCAGTACCAGGAGAGTCGGAAGCACCTTTTCCCCGCGGCCCAGTCGCTGGAGTGGTACGTGCGGAACAACAGGGCCAAGCTCGCGGAATGCGGCGCCCTCCTGCTGGTCGCCAAGCGCCGGCTGATCGATCCGCAGGCCTTCGACACCTACGTGATGCAGGCGGGGCGGATAGCTGCCAGCGAGCGATTCCTGGAGGCCGCATGAGCATTCGCACCATCACCATGTCCTGGGACAAACCCGCGCCCTCCGCAGGCGAGCTGCTGAAGCTGCTCGCGATCGCCGACGCCGCGGACGACGAAGGGAACGCGCGGCGTAAGTTGGCGCGGAGCGTCAAGGCAAAGATTTCTGCCTCTCAGCGGCTTGCGCGGGATTACGCCAAGCTAAGGGGAGAGAAATGAGCGCCGTCGCCGAGCCCACCACGCACGACGCTGTGAAGCTGCAGAGCACGCTGCAGGCCGCGCTCGCCCTCAAGGGTCACCAGTGCCACGCGCTGGCCACTGGCGGCTTCCTGGTGGTCTGGAAGGGGTGCAGTCGTCATTGTGGTGACGTGGACGCCCTGGAGGCGTTTGCGCGTCAGGTGGGTGCCATCCGATGAGCGTGCGCACCATGGCCAGGGTCTGGGAGTTTTCCCAGCACGGCGGGACCCATCTGCTCATGCTTCTGGCGATCGCCGACTTCGCTGACGATCAGGGCCACGCGTACCCGAGCGTCACGACGTTGGCAGAGAAATGCCGCATGCAGCAGCGCAACGCGCAGGCGATTCTCAGCACGCTTCGCAACAGCGGCGAGCTTGAGGTTCGGCCGAACGAAGGGCCTCGCGGGACCAACCTGTACCGCATCGTTTTGGTGTCGGGAGGGGTGCAAGGTTCTGCACCCCTGCAGAGAACTGCACCCCTGCAGCCCACTGCGCCAACCCCTGCAGTTCTCTGCATGGAAGGGATGCAGCCCACTGCACCCGAACCATCATTGAACCATCAAGAACCACCAGTGCGCGCGAAGCGTGCTCGTCGATCAATTGATGGACAGACCTTTGATGCCTGGTACGCAGAGGTGAAAGCAAGCGGCTCGAAGATGTTCGCTGACGAAGACCCCATGTACGCGTACCTCAGCAGCATCGGGATCAGCAAAGAGCTCGGTGAAGTTGCGTGGCTGTGGTTCAAGGCTGATCAAAACGGCAAGGCCAAAGCCCAGAAGGACTGGCGCCAGACCTTCCTGAACTACCTGCGCAAGGGATGGATTCGCGTCTGGTACCGGGGCGACGACGGCGTATGGAAGCTCAACACCGCCGGGAAGCAGATCGCGATCGAGCACGACCTCGACGAGAACATGCAGAGCGGCGGCAACGGCAGGAACCACTTCTTCGCAGACGCCATATGAGCCCCGCCCGAAACACCCATTTGTCCCCCGAAAGCCCTGTCTGGGGTCGCGCACGCGCGTTTTCGCACGCGCGCGAGGGCATCACCGTTTGACCACCACAGGAGACCTTTGTGAACGAAATCGCCATTGCCCAACCCACCACGCCGGCACCCGTTGCCGAGGCCGTGCCAGCCGCTCCTGGCTCGCTGTTCAGTCCTTCGCATGTGGACACCAACACTCCCGCGGAGGTAGCCCAGTGGATGCCCCAGAAGTTCCAGGTGCGCGGCGCTGACGGCAACATGGACCTGGAGGCATCCAGCCAGAAGTTGGCCCAGGCCTACGACCACGCCGTGAGGCGCTTCGGCAAACCGGAAGGCGCGCCGGAGAGTCCGAGCGCGTATGCGTTGACCATCCCCGAGCACCTGGAGCTCGAGATCCCCGAGGGGACCTTCGCCCCATTCTTCGAACGCGCGCATGAGGCCGGCCTGTCGCAGGCGCAACTCGATTTCGTGATGGGCGAGTACTTCCAGGCATTGCCCGCCTTCATGAACGATGCGGCCGCGGTCACGCTGGATCAAGCGAAAGCGGAGCTTGCTCAGGCCTGGCCAGACCCTGCGGACATGCAGCGGAACATGCGGGCCGCAGAGCGTGCCGTGGCGGCCATGCCCCCGGACCTCCAGGAGGACGTGAAGGCCCGTTTCGGCACCGACCCTGTTTTTTGGCGCTTTGCCGCGCACTTCGGCAAAGAGGTCGGCGAAGACCGACCAGCAGCACCAGCAGGCGGCGCAACGGGCGGTCAAGACGTGACAGCCTTGATGGGCTCCGAGGCGTACCGCAATCCTCGCCACAAGGACCATGCGCGCGTCAGCGCACAGGTCCGCAACCACTTCGAGCGCACAGCCGGTGGCGAAGAACCATATGACGGCCTGAGCGCCTGAACTCGGAGAGAACATGGAACACCTGCAAAATCTCAAAACCCCCGAACTGCCCAGCGATCCAATGATCGGCGAGGTGCACCGACTGATCTGCGAGCGTGATCGCACTGTCGAGCGCTTGCGCAACGACCTTGCGCAGCTGGAGATTGAGGACACGACCGACTTTCTGGATCTTGAGTCGCCCCGCGCAAAGGAACGCCGCGCGCAGCGTTTGCGGCTCAATGCGGAGCTGCAGCAAGCAGTGACTTCGCTGGAGGGTGCCAAGGCGTTCCTGGGGCGCCGTGAAGGCATGGCGGTGTATCGGTCGGTGCGCAAGCTGCGCCAGGAGATCGAACGCGACATGGAGCAGGCCACCAAGATTTCCAGTGAGGTCGGCGCTTCGCTCAACACAGTCCTTCACCATCTCCTGCGCTTGGCGGACGTGACCGGTGGCGTCGTTGAGAAGCTGCGCGGAGTGCGCGGGAGGAACACCCTCACGAAAGACGGACACATTGCATACAGCTCTATTGCAGAGATCGCCAAGCCATCGCAATACACGTGGTGGATGGCCCGGCAAATCAAGACTGTCCTGAACTGGCCGGAGAACATCCCGCCCGGTGAGAACTTCGCGATCTCAGCCCATGCCAACTTCCTTCAAGTAGGGCAGAGCATCCAGATGTTGCTGGGCGATGACAACTTCGATCCCGCCGTGATCGCGGCCGTAGGTGCCGAGGACGCCGCGAGCACCGAGGTGGCAGTCGTGGACCAGGCAGGAGGATGAACATGGACATGAGCAACCCCGTTATGACGCACACCGGCGTGATGTTCATGGAGAAGCCCAAGACCAGCATCCGGCCGATCAAGGTCACGGAATGGATCGACAAAGTGGGCCCGCTGCTTGACGAGCACTACCAGGAGGTGGCGCTGAACAAGGACCTGATGAGGCTCGAACCCGACCTGATTGCATACGCGGAGCTGGAGCGTGCCGACCGCTTGATTGCCTTGGGCGCCTTCTCGGGCGAACAGATGGTGGGGTACTCCGTGAGCATTCTCGGCCAAGCGCTGCACTACGCCTCGCTGCGCACCGCGCACAACGATGTCGTGTTCGTCTCGAAAGAACATCGCTTCGGCAGTTTGGGCATCGGGTTGATCCAGCGAACTGAGGCCGCGGCGAAGGACCGCGGGGTGCAGATGCTGCTGTGGCACGCCAAGCAGGGGACACCGCTTGAAGGGCTTCTCCCCCGCATGGGTTATGGCGTTCAGGACGTCATTTTTTCGAAAGGACTTTGAATCATGGCAATGACTGGTGGACTCATCCTTGCCGGAATCGGCACGGCGGTGAGCGTTGACAGCGCTCAAGATGCAAAGAAGGACCGCAAGGAAATGCAGGCCAAGGCGGCCGGCGTGGAGGCTGAGCGCAAGGCAGCGGAGGCCAAGGCTACGCAGGACGCATACGCTCAGACCCAGATGCGCCGCCAGGCGCTGCGCCAAAACTCCCTGTTCACCGGTGGCGCTGGTGGATCAGCACCCGCAACAGGTCAAACCCTGGGGGTCTGATATGGGCATGACCACCAACACCTTCATGTCCACCGGCTCCATGCTCTCGATGGTCGGCCAAATCGGCGGGGGTTTAGCCAGCGCCGAGATGGGGAAAACCCAGAACGCGCTCGCGAAGGTGGACGCCGCGTACGAGCGCGACACCGCCGAGCAGCAGGCCACACGCGTGCGCCGCGAGGTGATACGCCAGAAGGGCGCGGCGCGGGCGGCCACCGCAGCAAGCGGTGCACGGCTCGACGAGTTCGCCCTTGGTCCTGAGCATGAGATTGGCCTGCTTGGCGCACAGGATGCAGAGATGCTGATCCTGAGCGGTAACAGGCGTTCGGACGCGTTGCTGCGCGCCGGTCGCATGGCTGAGAAGGCCGGAAACAACAAACTGATGGCATCGCTTTTCAGCAGCGCCGGACAGGCCTATGGCAACTGGAAAGGGGCCAAGAAAGCGGTCGATCCGGTGAGTGCCTTCTACTTTGACGGCAAGACCGGGATGGGAGATTGACATGGCACGTATACCGAGAGGCGAAGGGCTTGGCGAGGTGGTGGCCCGTGGCGGTGGAATGCGAGATGCGGCAGGGTCCGAGGCGGCCTATGGCGGCGCCCTGGCCCAGGCAGTAGAAGGCACAGGTGAACAGCTTGTCGCACAGGAGCGGCGCGAGGCCGCGCGCCAAGCCGAGGAGATCGAACGCGCCCGCCTGCTGCGCGTGCAGGCAGACAAGGCCACCGCGCTGCAGCGCATGCAAAGCGGCGAGCAGGACCTGGTGGACGTGGCCGATGATGTGGCGACCCGGGTAGCTTCCGGCGCCCTGGACAAGACCAGGGCCGATGACGAATGGCGCGCGCTCGCACAGAGCCGCATGGATGACACACTGGCCACGGTGCCGGTGGAGCATCGCCAACTCGCGCAGAGCCAGCTGGAGCTTCGCATGCGCCGGCTCAGCAGCACCGTGCGCGAAGGTGTTGCGCGGCGAGACCGTGACGACACGCGTGCAGGCTTGCTCAGCTACCTGGAGAGCCAGGAGCGGTTCGCTGTGACGGACCCGAAGCGCGCGACCGAAGCGGCGACCGCAGCGCTTGCGAGTCTGGGCCCAGCTGCAGGCTATGGTGCCGACGACTTGGAAAAACTCTCGTGGGGGTTTCGCGAGCGCGTGGCCGGCAACCGAGGACAGGCTCTCGTGCGTGGCGCGTCTGAGGACATGAAGGGCCTTGACGCCGCGATGAAGAAGCTGGACAGCGACGAGTTCGCGGACCTCACGCCCGAGCGTCGTGGTCAGCTGGAAAACCAGATCCTCGCGCGCAAAGGCTACCTTGAGCAGAAGGAACAGACGCGCATTGCACGAGCCGAAGCCGCAGCCGCACGGCGCGCGCGCGAGGCCGAAGCGTCCCTCAAGGCGACTCAGACCATCATCGACAGCGGCGGCATCCCATCCCCGCAGTATCTCGACCAGGTAAGCGCCAGGACGGCGGGCACCGCCTACGCCCCCGCGCTGCGCGAGCTACTGGTGCAGGCAACCGAACGCGCCGGCTTCGCGACCTTGAGCCCGCAGCAGCAGGAGGCCAAGATCCTCGAAGCCCGTGCGCAGGCCACCAAAAACGGCACCACACCTGCCAACGAAGCACGCATTGCCAGTTGGGAAAAACTGGCGTCGGAATCGCGCACGCAGTTGGAAGACGATCCGCTGCTCTACGGCGTGAATCGTCGGTTGATCGACGAAGTGCGGCCCATCGATCTGAGCAGCCTGGATCAACTCGGCCCGCAACTCGTCGCACGCGCAGACCAGGCCGCGACCATCTCCGCGCGGGTGGGGCGGCCGGTCTCACCGCTGTTGAAGTCCGAGGCCAAGACCGTCGAACGGATGCTCTCGATGCTGCCAGTCGCGCAGCAGAACGTGGCCGTTCGACAGATCGCGAACACACTGGACGCAAGACAGGCTCAGGCGCTGGCCAAGCAGTTGGGCGGCAAGGAGAGCGTGCTCGGCGAAGCCATGTTCCTTGCGGCCAATGCCAAGCGCGCACCGCGAGACCCGGCTGAGCTGATCCTGAACGGGGCCGACGCCAAGAAGTCCGGCCGCCTCAAGGATGCAAGTGCTGACGCTGTGACCAGCGAGCAGCACCGCCGCATCGCAGAAGAACTGTCGGCCGTGCCCTGGGCCACCACGCAGGCCCGTGATGCCGCGATCTCCGCAGCTCAAGGGGTCTATGACGGACTGCGCGCAGAAGGCCGCAGGGACTGGCGGCAAGCCGTAGATCTGGCCACCGGAGGCCTGACCGAATGGGCTGGATCGAAGGTGCCCATCCCGTACGGCATGACGCCGCGGCAGTTCCGCCAGCGCATGCAGCGCTTGGACTCGAAGGCTGTGCAACTGCAGGCCGGCGGCGATCAGGTTTTCATTGGTGGCCAGGCCATGAGCGTCGACAAGCTGGTGAGCAACATGGGCGCGGTGAAGCTCATTCCCGCGGGCGTGGGCAGCTATGCCCTGGAGTCGGGCGGGCAGCTCGTGATGACCGGCAACAAGGTGCCGTTGCGCATCGCGGTGGAGGACTGACCATGTGGGACGCACTTTTCGCAGACGAGACCGAGCGCGCGCTGGCGCACCGGGCAGCGAACCCGCCGGAGCCGAAGCCGCCCAAGGTGAGCGCATGGGCTCAAGCCGGCGAGATCGCGGCATCACCGTTCAAGGGTCTGGCACAGGGCGGCATGCAGACCGCGCGCGTGGCGAACACCGTGGCGCCGTCAGTGGTTGGCAACCCCATGGCAATGACCGCGGCCGAGCAGGAGGAGATGCTGGCCGATAGCTCCATCACCCGCCAAGCCATGGACCGGGATCTGAGGCGCGGCGTTCAATCGCTTCGACCCGACCCGGCCACCTCGACCGTGGCCAGCCAGTTCCTGCAGGAGGGCGCGCGCGTACTGGGCAAGGTGGCGGGGTACGCCGTCATGGCCGGCCCAGTGGGTGCCGTTGTGGGCACGGGCATCGACGAAGGCGTGACGGGCGCGCAGGAGCTGATGGACAGGGGGGTGGACCCCAAGACCGCGGCGAAGGCTGGCGCGGTTCGTGGCGCCGCTGTGGGCCTCAGCGTGGCATTGCCTGCCGTGGGCACCACAGCGCTGCGCACGGCCGCCCTGGTGGCTGCTGGTGGCCCTGGGGCGTTCGTCGCCGAGCAGGCGATCACCCGCCAAATTCTGGAGAACGCCCGTTATGACGACATCGCGCAGGAATACGACCCTCTGGACCCGCTGGGCCTCGCGCTTTCGGCTGTGGTGCCGGGCGCGGTTGGCGTGGCCCTCCACAGAGCACGCGGGCGTCGGGGCAAGCAGTCACCGATCGAGGACATGGCACAGGACCCGGACCTGGTGGACGCCGCGCTCGTCTCACATCGCACGCAGACCGTGACCGAGCGCGCGCTGGGCGACATCACCCAGCCCGAGGTGGCCAACAGCCACACCAAGGCGCTAGACGACGCCGCCAGGGCGCTGGATGAGGGGGCGCCAGTTCAAGCGCTGGACGTGACTGTGGACCCCGTGCGGGCGGCAGAGGTAATCGGCGACATGCAGCAACGTCTGCGCGGCGTGGTGGATCAACTCGACCATGTGGACGATGGTGCACCCGTGCGCGCCGATTTCGTACCGCGCGGCGAGGACTGGAACCTGCCCGGCGGCCTGGACATTTCGCAGGTGATGGAGAACGCGAGGCATCTGCTCGGCACCGGGCGCACCGCCGTGGAGGCCCTCGAAGAACTCCAGCGCGGCGGGCAGGTGTCGCCGTTGATGGCCAGCGCCATGAGCGCGGTTGAACAACACCCGAAGCGCATCCCTGAGTTGGTCGAGCAATACCGCGCGATCGATGCCAACCGCGGCGGCCTGGTGCAGCCAATCGAGATGCTCGCCGACGCGTACGACAGGCTGTCGCGTGCGTTGCCTCCGGAAGTGCCCAATCGCCCGCTGGCGCGCGCGGAGATGGTCGCCCGTGAGCACCCCACGCTGCTGGTCCGCATGGACGATGGAGACCGGCCCATGCGGGCAGAGGACACCGTAAACCAGGCGCGCCTGGCGGCCAAGCAGGATCTGGCGGATTCCAAGGCCTTCGAGGCCGCAGTTGAATGCATGTTGAGGGTCGGATCATGAGAGTTGAATGTGTGCAGGCCGTGCAGACGGCCATAGGGCGAGAGATCACTCAGGCCGAGGCGCGCGGCATCGAGGACAAGCTGGTGGAGGCCCATCGTCGCCTTGCTGCGAAGAACCCGGACGCATGGCGCCGCATGGGCAAGGCCGAGCGCCTGCGCCAGGCTGCGGAGATGGCCAGCAAGGACCTCCAGCACGCGGCGACCTTGAAAGAGCAGCGCGCAGCCCTGACCGTCGAGGCCCACGCCCGGCACGTGCCCGAGGTGGAGCGCGCGGGCAAGAACGGGTTCAAGGTCATCCAGAAAAAGCTCGAGCAGGCGGACGCCTACGTGAAGGGCATCTCGCGCCAGTACCTGACCCAAGCGCTGGACGCCATTGATTTCGCCACGAAGCAGGACACCGGATCGCTCGTGATGCGCGGCGTGCGCTGGATCTCCAACCTGGAGAACCCCGAAAAGTCGCTGGCATTCGTGCGCGAGGTGTTCGGCAAGGACAGCGGCGACAAGGGTGCCAAAGCCGCGGCGAAGGCCTGGCTGCAGACCGCCGAGGACATGCGCACACGCTTCAACGACGCGGGGGGCGACGTGCGCAAGCTGAGCTATGGCTACCTGCCCCAGCCGCACGATGGCGGGCGCATCCGCGAGGCCGGCATCGAGACCTGGGTGCGTGACGTGCTGCCGATCGTCGACCGCTCGCGCTACGTCAACGAGGACGGCCGACGCATGAGCGATGCGGAGCTCGGCGAGGCTCTGGAGGAGGCATGGCGCACGATCGCATCGGACGGCTGGTCCAAGGTGGAGCCCGGCGTGTACCGTGGCGAGGGATCGCTGGCGAACGCTGGTAGCCACGCCCGGGTGATCCACTTCGCGGAGCCGGAGGGCTATGTGCAGTACCTGGGCAAGTACGGCGCCGGCACTGTGTTCGATGCGTTGAATGGGCACATCGGCTGGATGGCGCGCAACATCGGGCTTACGGAGGAGATGGGGCCCAATCCCGCAGCGCTGTTCCGCACCATGCACGACACCGCGCAGCAGGCCGGTGGCGCTGATCGGGTGGCCGGAATCATGGACACGGAGGACATGTGGAAGACGCTCAAGGGCGACCTGAACAACCCACAGAGCCAGAGCGCTGCGCGCATCGGTCAGGGCATTCGAAACATTGAAGTGTTCGGCAAGCTGCAGGGCGCCACGCTGTCGGCCGTAACCGACATCCCCACGTACTTCACCACCCTGGGGTACAACCGTCTGCCCATGTGGCAGGGGACTGTGAACCTGCTCCGTGCCTTCGGTCGAGACTCGCGCGAGTTCGGCGACATGGCGGGCTTGATCGCTGAGTCCAAGATCTCTGACATGAACCGCTGGGCAGATGGAAACATCGGCCAGGGCTGGACCGCCAGGCTCGCCAACGCAACGATGAAGGCCAGTTTCATGAATGCGTGGACGGACGCGCTCAGGCGCGGTTTCAGCGTCACCATGATGGGTGGCCTGGCCCGCATTTCGCGCACGCCCTGGGAGCACCTGCAGGCTAGCGACCGCGCACGGCTGGAGTCCAAGGGCTTCACATCGGATGAGTGGGCCGTGCTCAACCAAGCTACGCCCGAGGTGTGGCGCAACACCAAGATGCTCACGCCTCAGAGCATCGCAATGGCTCACGGCGTCGAGCGCGGCCTGAAGGACCGGGCGATCTCGCGTGTGCTGGGTTTCATCACCGATGAGTCGGAATACGCCTCGCTGGCGCCTGACCTGGCCACGCGCACGCTGCAGGCCGGCGGTCTGCGAAAGGGCACCGGCAAGGGCGAGCTGTGGCGATCGTTGATGCTGTTCAAGAGCTTCCCCGTGGCCATGATTTCGCGCCACTGGGATCGGGCGCTGTCCGGTGACCTGGCGCCGGCAGGCCGCCTGACCTACGGCGCGGCGTTGGGCTTTGGCATGACCCTATTCGGCGCGCTCGCGCTGCAGCTGAAAGACCTGGCCGCCGGCCGCGACCCGCGCGATGTGACTGGCGACGAGGGCGAGAACCTGGGCAAGCTGAGCAAGTTCTGGCTGGCAGCGTTCTCGCAGGGTGGTGGTGCTGGCTTTCTCGGCGACATGATGCTCAGCGGCGAGGGCCGTGGAGGCCAGTCGGGAGCGAGCGCTGCGCTCAGTGGTATCGCTGGGCCGGTGGCGGGCAGCGCCTTTGAACTCGCCTATGACGTGGTGGCCGAGAACGTGCGCGAAGCGGCCCAGGGCAAGGACACTCACGTGGGCGCCGAGGCCTGGCGCTGGGCGCGCGGGCACATGCCTGCCATCAACCTCTGGTATGCCAAGCTTGCGATCGATCAGGCGTTCCTGAATCAGATGCAGGAAGCGCTTTCGCCGGGCTACCTCGACAAGATGCGCGCCCGAGCTGAACGCGACTGGGACAGCACCTACTTCTGGGAACCCCAGGACTCTGGCGTATTTAGCGACCAGGGCATGCAGGGGCCACAGCGCGCCCCAGACCTCACCACCGCCGTCGGCGGCCAATGATCAACACAGGAATCCAACATGACCACACTCAACTGGCACCCCGCCAAAGAACACCACGCGCAATTCATCGGGCAATGCCTGCGCGACGAGGAGGCCGATCGCCTCAAGCGCTTCGACCCCAAGCAGCGCGCACAACTGACCTTCCTGGGCATCCACAACGGCGCACTGAGCAGCGCGGTGATCAACGTGGGGGGCACACCAGTGGGCCAGCTCTGCGCGAGCCCCTGCAGGGACCTGGGGCTGCGGCTGGTCTATCTCGGCCTGACTCCGCACGCGGAGCAGGTCGGCGAGTTTGATCGCGATGTCATGAACGCCACGCGCAGGCACGTCCAGGGGGATGCCATGGCCATGGTCGGCTCTGCCGAGTGGGGCGACAAGGTGCAAGCCCGCTGGTATCAGGCGCTTGGGTTCCGGCCGGTCCCCGAAGCTTGGGCCGCAGGCAGCGGCATCGCGCTGTTCTACACCGCGCAGCCTGGAGCGCAGACGCTGGTCCAGTCCTACGCCGCCAGCTTGGATCCTGCCCACGTCGCCACCGCGCACTGACCATGGATCAACATCGCATGGAGCGGCTGCAGTCGCAACGCGAAAAGCTGGAGGCAGCGGCCGCTGGCCTACCTGCGGGTGATCCACAGGCCGAGGACTTGAAGAAGCTGATCAAGGACATCGACCGCCTGCTGCCGCGAACTGCACCACGCGAGAAGCCGCCGCGGCGCAAAGTCACCGAGCCCGAGAGCAGCGTGCTCATCGCCACCGTGCCCAAGAGCGAACGGACGCAGATCCGAATTCATCTCAAGGTCTGGGAGGGTCGCCAGATCATCGACCTGCGCCTGTACGCCCGGGGCAAGGGCAGCGGCGATCACAAGCCCACGGGTAAAGGCGTCTCGTTCGAGCCTGTGGATCTGGCTGCGGTGCTCAGCGGCCTTACGCTCGCTCAGCAATACGCCCCGGTCAAGGGCTGACTGCAACGCAAGGTGCCCGGGGTCGGAAACGAAGTGGCACCCTTGCAGTGCTCGCTGAGGCATTGCCGTTCGTCGGCTCGCAATGTCTGATGGAAGGTAACCAAGATCTCTGCCGCTGTTACAGGTTTCTGCCCAAAAATGTGTGTAGGGGCGTGTAGGGGAGTCACCCGTCTAAATTTGTAACAGGGAAACTCAGCTAGTAGCTGCCATTTTCCCGCTGTCTCTCCGACACACGGCAACTTCTCAGAAAACACTACCCGTAGTGACTTGAATGAGGCCTGGACACCAGATATAGTGGGCCCGTCGCGGTGTCACTGTACACATGCACAGACGAAAAAAGCCCTGGGTGCGCTAACACTCCAGGGCTGGGATCAGGCGAAGCGGGTTTGACCGGTCCCCCCGAACATCTCTTGAGGAGATAGCTTCAGTGTAGCGCTGCGGTTGTCGTTTGGGCAAGAACATCCCGGTAACGCATGGTTATGGGGGTCTTATGACAACCAACGAAAGTAGCCAGGGCGGGCACTGGGTGTTCACGCGCTCCATTCGACTCAAGAATGGGCGAGTGATCTTCCCCAAAAGGGGAAAAGTGTTCCGCTTCTGGGCAAAGCCGAAATAGAGCGCGGCCATTTACGCTCTGTCTCTGCCCGATCTTGATCTGATCGGTGAACGGCAAAGTGCTGTCATGGGGCCTCTTCGGAGGCTCCATTTTTTTTGACATCTTCTCCGGCGGTGGGACTCTCCTGGAAGCGCGTTTTTCCGAGTATGATGAATAACGCACGGAGTTCCCCTTTGGTCTGTTAATCCGCAGGTCCCTGGTTCGAGTCCAGGTCGGGGAGCCAGAACAACAAATGCAAAAGGCCTTCTTCGGAAGGCCTTTTGCGTTTCTGGCGTTCGTCGTGCGCCGTTGATTTTCACGCAGTCCCAGGCTTAGTCGAGGATGGGGGAAGCTACACCCAGCGCCTTGTGCAGCTTGGGGCTGGTGGTGGTGTACTGCAGCATCACCTTCTTGTCGGGAAAGATGATGGGCGCAGCGCCGAACGCGGCCAAGGCACATTCGTGGAAGCCCGACAGAATGAGCTTCTTTTTTCCGGGGTAGGTGTTGATGTCACCGACCGCGAAGATGCCTGGCACATTGGTGGAGAACTTTTCGGTGTCGACCCGCAGTTGCCGGCGCTCGATGTCCAGGCCCCATTCGGCGATGGGACCCAGCCTGGGCGAGAGGCCGAAGAACACCAGCAGCATGTCCACCGGCACGGTGTGCGTTTCGTCATCGGGGTTGGTGACGTTCAAGGTGGCCAGCCGGCCCGCCTCTTCTTCAAACCCCGTGACCTGTCCCACCATGAACCGCATGCGATGCTGCTCGCACAGATCGCGCATGCGGGCCACGCTGGCTGGAGCGGCCTGAAAACCATCGCGGCGATGGATCAATGTGAGGCTCTTGGCGCGGTGCGGACCGTCGGCCGCCAGGTTCAAGGACCAGTCCAGCGCCGAGTCGCCACCGCCGATGACGACCACATGCTGGTCGCCAAACCGGCTCGGGTCCTTCACGCTGTAGAACAGCTGCGTGTCCTTGAAACGCTCTAATCCATCGACGTTGAGCGGGCGTGGTTGGAATGCGCCCACGCCCGCGGCGATGAAGATGGTCTTGGTGAGAAAGCTCGTGCCCGTGGATGTAGCCACGAAGAAACGGCCGTCGTCCTGCGCTTGCACGGTGCTGACTTCCTGGCCGAGATGGAAGGTGGCGCCGAAGGGCTTGATCTGCGCGAGCAGCCGATCGACAAGCTCCTGCCCGGTACACACCGGAATGGCGGGGATGTCGTAGATGGGCTTGTCGGGATAAAGCTCGGACGGCTGGCCGCCAGGGACGGTGAGCGCGTCGATCACGTGGGCCTTGATCTCCAGCAGGCCCAGTTCGAAGACCTGGAACAGGCCGACGGGGCCGGCGCCCACGATGACGGCGTCGGTTTCGATGAGGCCGTCGGGTGTGTTGGCGAGAGTCATGCCGTGGAGCTTAACGCTGCGGGCCGCGTCGCGGCCGGCAGGATCAGCGGATCAACTCGGAAAGCTTGGCGGTGCGGTCTTTCCACTCTTCGGCATCGGGCAATGCGTCCTTGCGCTTGGTGATGCTCTTCCAGTTGGGCAGGCGGGCCAGCTCGGCATTGATCTCGATCATGTGCTGCTGGTCCTTGGGCAGGTCTTCTTCAGCGTAGATCGCGCTGACGGGGCACTCGGGGATGCACACGGCGCAGTCGATGCACTCATCCGGATCGATGGTGAGGAAGTTCGGGCCTTCGCGGAAACAGTCCACGGGACAGACGTCCACACAATCGGTGTATTTGCAGCGGATGCAGGCTTCGGTGACAACGTGGGTCATGGTGGTATCGGGAATCGGTAGAACACGGGATTTTAGAGTTTCCCGGAACCCACCGAGGGCACATGCCCCTCGGGCGGGTACGCATTAAGGGGTTATGGTTTTCAGAGCACGAGCAACGCGCCCGATGTGCGGTGGCTCGCGGTGTCGACCAGGACGAGAGACCCGAGGGTGCGCGAGCGCTCGAAAGGCAGCGTGGCCAAGGGCTCCTGCAGGGCCAGCTCGATGTGGCCGATGGCATTGGGTTCAAGTTGCTGGGCGTCTTCCTCGGCGAGGGTGTGGATGTCCAGGCGGTGCACGATGCGCTTGATCTTGGCTTTGACCCAGCGGTGGCCGTGCAAGGCCCAGTACACGCGCCCGGGCACCAGTGTCTCGTCGTCGAGCCAGGCCACGGTGGCGCGTATCTCGCGCTTCGCTTCGAGGGTGGCCGGGGAGCCGTCTTCAACCGCCAGCAGCCAGTCGCCACGGGAGACGTCGACCTCGCGATCGAGCACGATGCCTGCGCTGTGGCCCGCCGTGACGGCTTGTGGGTTGCGCACGTGGTTGAGCACCTGTGCGACCACGGCGGTCTGTCCGTTGGGCATGATGCGCACCGACTGACCGGGCTGCACGCTGCCCGTGGCCACGCGGCCCCAGAAGACGCGACGGCCTTGCGAGGTGTCGGACGAGCCGCTGAACTTCTCCACCCACTGCACGGCAAAGGCGAAGGGCAGAGCGGTATCGGAGGGCGTCACCGGCAGACCTTCCAGAATCTCCAGCAACGTCGGGCCGTTGTAATCGCACCAGCCGGCATGTTCACTGGCGTCCACCACGTTCCAGCCCTTGAGCGCCGAGACCGGTACGACGGCGGTCACGGGAATTTCTGCTTGCGCGGCGAAGGCTTGCAGTGCGTCGGTGATGTGGCGGAAGGCCACGGCACTGTCTTCGACCGCATCCAGCTTGTTCACTGCGAAGACGATTGAGGGCACACGCAGCAGTTTGAGCAAGAGGCTGTGGCGGCGCGTCTGCGGCAGCAGTTGCAGGGCGGCATCGGCCCAGTTCAGCTTGGTGGCATCGACCAGCACCACAGCCGCGTCGGCGCTGGAGGCCGCCGTCACCATGTTGCGGGTGTACTGTTCGTGGCCCGGCGCATCGCCGATGATGAACTTGCGCGCCTCGGTGCTGAAGTAGCGGTAGGCCACGTCGATGGTGATGCCTTGTTCGCGCTCGGCGGACAGGCCATCGGTCAACAGCGCCAGGTCGGTCTGGCCGTGGCGTTGCACCCCGGCCAGGTGGTCTTGCAATACAGCCTTGCTGTCGACCAGCAGGCGGCCGATCAGGGTGCTCTTGCCATCGTCCACGCTGCCGCAGGTGATGAGTCGCAAGGCGGAGCGGGTGTCCTGGGCGGTGGGAGAGAGTTCAGCAACAGTCATGGTGATCTTTCAGCGGGAGATGTCTTTTCAAGTGGCGCAGCGGAACCGGCTTTGCCGGGCCGCCAGCGCCGCCCCCTGGGGGGTGACGCGCCGTCAGGCGCGGCGCGGGGGGTCAAAAATACCCGTCTTTCTTGCGCTTCTCCATCGAGGCGTCGGAGGTCTTGTCGTCCATGCGCGTGGCGCCGCGCTCGCTCACCTCGGCGGCGAGTGTTTCGATGACGATGTCGTCGGGCGTGGCGGCCAGGCTTTCCACCGGGCAGGTGCAGGTGATGTCGCCCACGGTGCGAAAGCGCACGTCGCGCACTTGCACTGTTTCGCCATCGCGCGGTGGCGTGAGCTCGGTGACGGGCACGAGCAGGCCGCGGCGGTCCACCACTTCACGCTGGTGGGTGTAGTAGATGGAGGGCAGGGCGATGTTCTCGCGCGCGATGTATTGCCACACGTCGAGCTCGGTCCAGTTGCTGATCGGGAACACGCGGAAGTGCTCGCCCTGCTGCAGGCGGGTGTTGAACAGCGTCCAGAGTTCGGGACGCTGGGCCTTGGGTTGCCATTGGCCGAAGCTGTCGCGGTGGCTGAAGATGCGCTCCTTGGCGCGCGCTTTTTCCTCGTCGCGGCGTGCGCCGCCGATCAGGGCGTCGAAGCGGAATTCCTCGATGGCTTCGAGCAAGGTGACCGACTGGTGCACGTTGCGGCTCTCACCCGGATGCGCCAGACGAACGGTGCCGCGCGCCATGGAGTCTTCGACGTTGCGCACGATCAGTTCGGCGCCCAGTTCCTTCGCGCGTTGGTCGCGGAAGTCGGTCACTTCGGGAAAATTGTGCCCGGTATCGATCATCAGCAGTGGGTAAGGAATGCGGCCGACGCCGAAAGCCTTCTCCGCGCACTTGAGCATGACCAGCGAGTCCTTGCCGCCGGAGAACAGCAGCGCGGGGCGTTCGAACGCCGCAGCCACTTCGCGCAGGATGAAGATGGTTTCTTCTTCCAGCGCGTCCAGGTGGGCGTTGCTCAGATGGTGATCATGGGCCTGTTGCAAGGCGGTCTGGATCACGGCGTTTTCGGTGCGGGCGTTCATGGGTATGTCGAAGTCAGTGGGCCAGATGAAGACCGCATTCGCGGTTGTCTTCGCCCTTGGTAGGGTCGAGGTAGTCGAAGTTGTTGGGCAGGCCGTGGGCCTCGCAGTACTGGTGCAGCTCCTTGGACGACCAGTGCAGCAGCGGCGCGACCTTGATCAGGCCATCGGGATTGATGCTCACGGGGTCCATCTGGGCACGAACGGCGGTGTCCGTGGCCCTGAGAGCGGTAAACCAGACCTTGGGTGCCGTTTCGCGCAACGCGCGGGCGAACGGCTCCAGCTTCACTTCTTCGGTGAACGCGGCGTGGCGCGGATCGTCGAGTGCTGGTGCGGGTCCGTCAACCGCCTCGAGGTGGGCGCGAGAGCGCCGCGGCAGGTAGATGCGCAGATTCAGATCGAGCTTCTTGCTCACTTCGTCGGCAAAGCGGTAGGTGGCCTCGGTGTTGTAGCCGTTGTCCATCCAGACCACGGGCACATCGGGTTTCACGCGCGTGACGAGGTGCAGGATCACGGCCTCGAAGGGCCGGAAATTGGTGGTGACGATGGCGGGCTGGCCCAGGCCGAGTGCCCACGCCACCAGCCCGTCAGCGTTGCGGCCCAGTTCGGTGTTGATGCGTGGGAGGTCGATGTCGCTCATGGTGTGGTTTCTCGGTGCTCAGGCAGCTTCGGCAAAGTGCGGCGTGGTGTGCACCGCGTCGCCTTGGTAGAACGCGGGGTAGTGCGACAGCAAGGTTTGGCCGTGGGCCAGGTTCTGGTCGGCACGCAGCACGGCCTGGGTGAAGCCGCTGCGTTGCATCTGCACCAACTGGTCGATCAGCACGTCGCCGGTGGCGCGGATCTCGCCGGTGAAGCCGAGGCGGCGGCGCAGCAAAAAAGCCTGGCTGAAAGCACGGCCGTCGTTGAACTTGGGGAAGTGCAGTTCGATGGCGGTGATGCCGTCGAGTTTTGCCTCGCGTGGATCGGCGTCGTTGCCGATCGAGAGGCGTTGTGCTTCGGCTTCCGTGGCCACGAAGCTGTCGGCGCGAAAGAGTTGGAGGTTCTGGCTCATCTGTCTGTCCTCAGGCCGTGGCGCGGGCCGTGCTCGTGCGCACCGCATTGGCGGCGGTCTTGAAGGCGTCGGCGCCGGTGCGGCGCAGGGTGGCCACGAAGGTTTCTCCATCGTTGCGCTGTGCGCGGTAGGTGTCGAGCAGGGCTTCGATCACGTCGGGCACTTCGCTGGCCGCGAACGAGGGGCCGATGACCTTGCCGGCTTGGGCTTCGCCGGAGAGGCGCGAGCCGTCCGAGCCGCCGAGCGTGATCTGGTACCACTCCTTGCCGTCCTTGTCGACGCCGAGCACACCGATGTGCCCGCTGTGGTGGTGGCCGCAGGAGTTGATGCACCCGCTCATGTGCAGGTCGATCTCGCCCAGGTCGTACAACTCGTCGAGATCCTTGTAGCGGCTCAGGATCGCTTGCGCCAACGGCAGCGAGCGCGCATTGGCGAGGTCGCAGAAGTCGCCACCGGGGCAGACGATCATGTCGGTCAGCAAACCGATGTTGGGCTTGGCAAGGCCGAGTCGGCGCGCCTCGCGCCAGAGTTCTGGCAACTGATCGCAGCGCACCCAGGGCAGCAGCAGGTTCTGCTCGTGGGTCACACGGGCTTCGCCTGCGGAGAAGCGCTCGGCCAGGTCGGCGGCGCGGTCGAGCTGGTCCGCCGTGGCGTCGCCCGGGGACTGGCCCAGGCGCTTGAACGACAGCGTGACCGCGCGCAAGTCGGGGTTCTTGTGCGCCGTCACGTTCTGCTGCAGCCAGCGGCTGAACTCCAGGTCGTCTTCGGCCGCTGCTTTGAGGATGTTCGCGATCTTGGCGTCTGCGCTCTTGCGGTCGCAGTTGAGCTGTGGTGGCGCGAAGAAGGCGCTCACGCGGTCGAGTTCCTCCTGGCTAATGGTGTGGGGTGCACCGTCTTTCTCGATGATGTCGCGGTATTCGGCTTCAACCTGATCGGTGAACGCCTGGCCTTCTGCCTTCACCAGAATCTTGATGCGGGCCTTGTAGATGTTGTCCCGGCGGCCATAGCGGTTGTAGGCGCGGATCACGGCTTCCAGGTAGTTCAGCAGTTGGTTCCAGGGCAGGAACTCGCGGATCACGCTGCCAATGATGGGGGTGCGGCCCATGCCGCCGCCCACGCGGACCTGGAAGCCCAGGTCGCCATCCACGTTGCGTAGCAAGCGCAGGCCCACGTCGTGCCAGGGCGTGGCGGCGCGGTCTTCGCGCGCGCCGGTGATGGCCACCTTGAACTTGCGCGGAAGGAAGGCGAACTCGTGGTGCAGCGTGCTCCACTGGCGCAGGATTTCGGCAAACGGGCGTGGGTCGGCCACTTCGTCCACCGCGATGCCGGCGAGTGCGTCGGTGGTGGTGTTGCGGATGCAGTTCCCGCTGGTCTGAATGCCGTGCATGCCTACGCTGGCCAGAAGATCCATTGCGTCTGCGGCGCGCGACAGCGGTATCCAGTTGTACTGGACGTTCGAGCGGGTGGTGAAGTGGCCGCAGCGGTCGGGCAGGGTCGGCACCTCGGCCAGGCCAGCGTTGGCGTTGGAGACGTCGTTGTCTTCCTTGTGGTCAAAGTCGCGTGCCAGTGTGGCAAGCACGCGCAGCTGCGCGCTGGAGATCTCACCGTAAGGCACTGCCACGCGCAGCATGGGTGCAAACCGTTGCACATACCAGCCGTTCTGCAGCCGCAGGGGCTTGAACTCGTCTTCGGCCAGCGTGCCGGCCTGCCAGCGGGTCAGTTGATCGCGAAACTGGGCGGCGCGCAGACGCACGAACTGGCGGTCAAAGTCGGAATATTGGTACATCGTCTTCGTGGGCTTCAGGAATCAAAAGGCAATCAGTTTCAGACCGGCATAGGCCAGCAGCGCTGAGAGGGCCGAGCGCACCAGGCGTTCGGGCGTGTGGCGCATGAGGCGCGTGCCGAGCCAGATACCGGGCAGCGAGCCGAGCAGCAGCTGGGTGAGCAAAGGCCAGTCGACCGAGCCGAGACTGGCATGGCCGAGGCCCGCGACCAGGGTCAGCGGCACGGCGTAGGCAATGTCGGTCGCCACGATGCGGGGCAGCGGCAGCAGGGGGAACAGCAGCAGCAACACCGACACGCCAATGGCACCGGCACCGACCGAGGTGAGCGTGACCAGGGTGCCGATCACCGCACCGAACAGGACGGGCAGGCTCCAATGGCGCGCATGTGTGGCTTTGTCCCACTGGTCCTCGGGCAGGTGGCGTGGCAGTTGTTTGCCGCGCACCGCCTTGAAAAGCATGGCGGCGGCCGTGAGCAACAGCGCCAGGCCCAGGGTGTTGGTCATGAGGGCTTGGACGGCGGCGCTGGCCGGACCCAATTGCCGCAGGACCAGCAGCGTCACGACGGCGGCAGGCAAGCTGCCGGCGCTGAGCTGACCCACCACACGCCAGGGCACCAGCTTTTGCCGGGCCAGGTTGACGGTGCCCCCCATTTTGGTGACGGCCGCGAACAGCAGATCGGTGCCGACCGCGAGATACGGTTTGACGCCGAAGAAGAAGATCAGGATGGGCGTCATCAACGAGCCGCCACCCACACCCGTGAGACCCACGATGAGTCCCACAAAAAATCCGGCCAGGATGATGGCGATGTCAGGCATGGGCCGAACTGTAGAGACGCAGTGATATATCCCAAACGATTTTTTGCTCATGCATATATGCCCGTCCAGAATATGAAGGACGGCACGTGCCGGATCGCACGGGAAATCGCGGCTTGTTGCGGCGGCTGGCGCGGGAGAGGGGTGGGGCGGACTTAACATCCGCGCCATGCACAAGCAGCGCATTCTGGTCAGCGTGGTGGGGTTCTCGGATGTCGAGCGGCACGCGCTCAACACCATCTTTCGCCTGTCCCAGGACCGTGAGTTGACGTATGCGCTGTGGATGCCCTCGCGCTCGCCCTCGGCGCCATCGCCCGCCGCGGTCGCGCAGGTTGCGTTGGTCGATGGGGAAAGCCTGGAGGCGGTGCTGTCCCATGCCAAGGAAATGCCACCGGGCCAGCGGCTGATCTGGGTGGGCCCGGACGCCCCCGCCCACGCCTGGCGCGTGATGCAGCGCCCCATGGACTGGGCGGCCGTTCTGCACGACCTGGACGCGGTGTATGCCGCGCACCGGTGGGATTCGGGCATGGTGGACCTGGATGTGACCTCGCCCGCACCGCTGGACGTGGCGTTGGGCGCGTTGAGCGAACCGGGCGATTTCGTGCGGCGGGCGGTGGTGGTCGGCACCGACGAGCAGGAGGGCACTTACCTGCGTACGCGCCTGGCCCTCGCCGGCGTGGCGCACGTGGACGAGGCCTCGGATGCCGCCCATGCGCTCGAGCTCATGTCGCGTTACCGCTACGTGTGCGGCGTGTTCAACCTGGACGACCACCGCATGGACGTGTGGGCGCTCATGCGCCATTTCGTCGAGCGTTATCCGCAGGCCTTGACCTTGGCCACGACCGAGCTGGCCGGTCCGCTGGCGGGCTGGTGGCGACGCATGCGCGTGCGCCGCGACGTGTACCGGGTCGGCATCTCGGCATTGCTGGAGCGGCCGTTCCGGCCCAGCCAGGTCTCGCAGTGGCTGGATCTGATTTAGTTTGACTACCGGCGTGCCCGCTTCGAGGCGAAGCGAGCGGGATCGATGGCGCGCAGCAGATCGGCTTGCTCGTCTGGCGTGGGTTCGCCCTCCATGGTGGCGGCCAGGCGGCTCGCGCACCAAGGTGCCAGTGCGATGCCGCGAGATCCCAGGGCGCTCAGCATGAACAGGCCGTCATGGCGTGGCGTCTCTGCCAGCGACATCCGACCGCGTCGAGGCCCCGCTTGCACCATCCTCTCCTCCAAGGTTTTGCCATCGGGCACAGCGCCCACAAGAGGCAGGCGATCTTGCGAGGCGCAGCGCACCTGGGCCCAGCCCAGCAAACTTCCCTGGGCTTGCGCTTCTCGCAGGGCGGCGGCGGCAGGTGCGCAGAGCGACTCCAGGCCGATGGCATTGCGTTCGTGTGCCGACGCGCTCAGGTGGGTGCTGTTTTCGCCCCGTTCGTAGGTGGAGCCCATGGCCCAGAGGCGGGTGGGCCATTGGGGTGCCAGCCCCGCATCTTCGTAGCAGGGAACGAACACGCCGTCATCGCGCTGGGGGCGGGCGGCCCATGGTGCTTCGTGAAGCTCCCCCAGACTCATTTGCCCCTTGACGGGACGCAAGGGCAGGGCATCGCCATCCACGAGTGAGGAGGCGCCAGTCAGCAAGGCGTGGCTGCCGTAGGCGCTGGCCACCACCACCACCGGCGCTTGCGCCAGGCACTCGCCGTGGGTATCCAGGGCTTGCCAGAGACCGGACTGGCGCAAGAGTTTGTGGACGTTGGCCTGCCAACGACACTCCAACAGGCCCAGCTGCGCCGATTCGTCCAGCCAGGCCTTCACCAGGGCAGCGGGGCGCACCATCGCGGCCGGCCAGCGACCAGGGTGGTGCCCCAGGTTGTCCACTTCGCAGGTGCGCCAGCCGTGTCCCTGCGGGACCCGTCGTTGCAATTCGTCGAGCGTGGCCGCCACGCCCAGCGCGCTCAAGCGCGACATCGGCGTGGGCGCGCGCGTGACGTGCGGACTCAGCATGCCCACGGGAAGGGCCGATGCGCCCTGGGCCGGGCCAGTTGCGGCATCCAGCAGCGTGAGCCGCCAGCCGCGCCGGGCGAGCGCCGCGCATGTGGCAGCGCCTGCCAAGCCGGCGCCGATCACCAGGGCGTGGCGAGCAGAAGAATCGGGCACGAGGAGGGCGCGACCGCGGGTACAGCGCCGGGTGGCTTATTGGCCTTCGGCAGGCGGGGGCACAAAGCCGGCGGCGGCGTCGGCACCTTCGCCGAAGAAGTGTTTTTCCATCTGACGCGCCAGGTACTGGCGGGCGCGAGCGTCGGCCAGGTTCAGGCGGTTTTCATTGAGCAGCATGGTCTGGTGCTTGAGCCAGGCCGCCCAGGCTTCCTTGCTGACGTTCTCATACAGGCGCTTGCCCATTTCGCCGGGATAGGGGGGAAAGTCCAGGCCTTCGGCTTCCTTGCCGAGCTTGATGCAATGAACAGTGCGTGCCATGGTCGTTTCCTTGGGGTGGGATTAGATGGTTTGGTTATAACGAACGGAAGAATTTATTCGTTCCAGAGCTTGGCGATCGTTGGCATGATCCAGCTCTTGTTTTACTGGCGTGGTTCGCCATTGGCCGGCGAGGGCGACTTGCCCTGGCAGGCCGCCACTGTAGCAAGGTTTCGGAGCCCGCTGGACCTGTGGGGACTGCCGATGCCCACGCCAGCTCCCAGGCCAGCCCAAGTTTTTACAATACGGGGTTTCCCCCATCAGGACCTTTCATGAGTGCATTTCTGGAAGAGCGCGTGCTCAGCGTTCACCACTGGACCGATCGGTTGTTCAGCTTCACGACCACGCGCGACACCTCGCTGCGGTTCTCCAATGGCCACTTCACCATGATCGGACTGCGGGTGGACGGCAAACCGCTGCTGCGCGCCTACAGCATCGTGAGCCCGAACTGGGCCGATCACCTCGAATTCCTCAGCATCAAGGTGCAGGATGGCCCGCTGACCTCTCGCCTGCAACACATCCAGGTGGGCGACACCCTGGTGGTGGGGCGCAAACCCACGGGTACATTGCTGATCGACTATCTGCTGCCCGCCAAGCGCCTGTACCTGCTGGGCACGGGCACCGGTCTTGCGCCGTTCCTCAGCGTCATCCGCGATCCGGAAACCTATGAGCGCTTCGAGCAGGTGGTGCTGATCCACGGTGTGCGCCAGGTCAAGGAACTGGCCTATCGCGAACTGATCTCCGAACAGCTGCGGCACGACGAGTTTCTGGGCGATGCGGTCAAGCAAAAGCTGCTGTATTACCCCACGGTCACGCGCGAGCCTTTCATGCACCAGGGCCGCATTCCGCAGTTGCTGGCCGATGGCGTGGTCGCCAAGGACCTGGGCATTCCCCCGCTCAATCCGGCCGAAGACCGCGTCATGATCTGCGGCAGCCCAGAAATGCTGCGCGACCTCAAGGCTTTGTGCGAAAAGCGCGGCTTCAAGGAAGGCAACACGACCACGCCGGGTGACTTCGTCATCGAGCGCGCGTTCGTGAGCTGAGAGCGCTGAGGCCGGGAACTTGCGGCAGACTTGCGGGCTCAGTGCTCTGTCCCGCCTGGCGGCCGCGTTTTCCCTTCTTCAGGACTTCCTTTGACAGCCCTTACCTCCCCAGGCATCGCCTCGTTCCTGACGCAACATCCTCGCCGGATCCTGGCGGGTGTGGCGCTGGTCTGCGTGGCCATGCTGGCCTTCGGCATGTATTTGCAACACGTGGTGGGCCTGGAGCCTTGTCCCATGTGCATCGTGCAGCGTTACGCGCTGGTGGGCGTTGCGGTGGTGGCGGGTGTCGCTGCCTTGTTCCGCCAGCGTATCGCGTTGTACGGCGGCGTGGTGTTGATGGGTCTGCTGTCGGTGTTCGGTGCCTTCACCGCCGCGCGCCAGAGCTGGCTGCAATGGAATCCGCCGGAGATCATGAGCTGCGGGCGCGACTTCTTCGGCATGATCGAATCGTTCCCGCTGCGCCGCGCCATTCCGATGATCTTTCGTGGCAGCGGCGATTGCTCGGTGATCGACTGGACCTTTCTCGGCCTGTCGATCGCGAACTGGTCCTTCCTGTGCTTCGCGGCCATCGCGCTGCTGGCCATCGCGCTCTGGATGAAGAAGCCCACCGCCTGATGGTGCATGGGCCTCGGGCCCGCGTCAGTTGAGCTTTTTCACCAGCACCTGGCTTCTGCGGTCCCAGTTGTATTTGCGCTTGCGCGCCTCGGGCAGCCAATCGGCGCTCACCTGTACGAAGCCGCGCTTGATGAACCAGTGCATGGTGCGCGTGGTGAGCACGAAGATGCTTTGCAGGCCCTGGGCCTTGGCGCGCGTCTCGATGCGCTTGAGCAGGCGTTCGCCGTCGCCCTGGCTCTGGGTGTCGGGCGACACGGTGAGCGCGGCCATTTCGCCGGTGCGCGCTTCCGGGTAGGGGTAGAGCGCGGCGCAGCCGAAGATCACGCCGTCGTGCTCGATGATGGTGTAGTTGCCCGCGTCGCGCTCGATCTCGTGGCGTTCGCGCTTGACCAGGGTACCGTCCTTCTCGAACGGCTCGATCAGCGCGACGATGCCGCTCACATCGTCCATGGTGGCTTCGCGCACGCTCTCCAGCTTTTCGTCCACCACCATGGTGCCGATGCCGTCGTGGGTGTAGATCTCCAGCAGCAGCGCGCCATCGACCGAGAAGGGCAGGATGTGGCTGCGGTCGACACCACCTTCGCAGGCGCGGATGCAGTGCTGCAGGTAGAACGCCGGGTCGGTGGGCAGCATCGGCGGGGGCAGCGAGGCCAGCAGCTTCTTGGCGTCGGCCAGCGGCAGTTCGGTGTCGATATCGCTTTCGGGGTCCGAGCCGTCCACGCGGATGCCGGGGACCTCGGTCAGGAACATGAGCTTGTCGGCCTGCAGCGCCACGGCGACCGAGGTGGCCACGTCTTCCATCTGCAGGTTGAAGGCTTCGCCGGTGGGCGAGAAGCCGAACGGCGAGAGCAGTACCATCGCGCCCATGTCCAGCGTGCGCTGGATGCCTTCGGTGTCGACCTTGCGCACCAGGCCCGAGTGCAGGAAGTCCACCCCGTCGATCAGGCCCACGGGACGCGCGGTGATGAAGTTGCCCGAGATCACGCGCACCGTCGCGCCGGCCATGGGCGTGTTGGGCAAGCCCTGACTGAACGCAGCTTCGATTTCATAGCGCAACTGCCCAGCCGCTTCCTGCGCGCAGTCCAGCGCCACCGAGTCGGTGATGCGCATGCCATGCGAGTACCTGGCCTCCTGCCCCTTGAGGCGCAGTTGCTCGTTCACCTGCGGTCGAAAGCCGTGCACCAGCACGATCTCCACGCCCATGCTCTGGATCAGCGCCAGATCCTGCGCCAGTTTTTCCAGCTTCCCCGCCGCGATCGCCTCGCCCGCGATGCCCACCACCAGCGTGTTGTGGCGGTGCTTGTGGATGTATGGCGCGACCGAACGGAACCATGGAACGAAGGTGAAGTTGAAGACGTTGGACATGAAGGTGTCGAAGGGCTGCGGGCGAGGGGCTTTGCGGGCGCGGATAATGGCCGGCTGCCCGATTTTGACCGAAGTTCCCCACTTGTCTTCCACGCCGCTGCACATTGAGTTTCCCGAGTCGCTGCCCGTCTCGGCCCGCCGCCACGAGATCGAGGCCGCCTTGCGCGACCATCAGGTGGTCATCGTCTGCGGCGAAACGGGCTCGGGCAAGACCACGCAACTGCCCAAGATCCTGCTGGGCATGGGCCGCGGCAAATGCAACGCCAAACCTGGGCAGCGGGGCCAGCTCATCGGCCACACACAGCCACGGCGCATCGCCGCCTCCAGCGTGGCCAAACGCATTGCGGAGGAATTGAAGACACCGCTGGGCGATGTGGTCGGATACAAGGTGCGGTTCCAGGACCGCCTCTCACGCGATGCCTCCGTCAAGCTCATGACCGACGGCATCCTGCTGGCCGAGACGCAGACCGACCCCGAGCTGCGCGCCTACGACACCATCATCATCGACGAGGCGCACGAGCGCAGCCTCAACATCGACTTCCTGCTGGGCTACCTGCGCCAACTCCTGCCGCGCCGGCCCGACCTCAAGCTGGTGGTGACCTCGGCCACCATCGATGCCGACCGCTTTGCCGATTACTTCTCCTCCAGCAAGGGCAAGGCACCGGTGCTGATGGTCTCGGGCCGCACCTTTCCGGTGGAAGTACGCTGGCGGCCCTTCGAGGAAAGCCGCGAGTACGACTTGAACAACGCCATCGCCGATGCGGTGGACGAGCTGTGGCGCGGGCCGCAAGGTGGGGACATCCTTGTGTTCCTGCCGGGCGAGCGCGAGATTCGAGAAGCTGCTGACCACTTGCGCAAGCACCTCAGCCATGTTCCGACGCTGCGCAACGCCGAGGTGCTGCCCTTGTTCGCGCGGCTGTCCCAGGCCGAACAGGAGCGCATTTTTCAAGACCACAGCGGTCGGCGCATCGTGCTCTCGACCAACGTGGCCGAGACCTCGCTCACCGTGCCCGGCATCCGCTTCGTGGTCGACGCCGGCACCGCGCGCGTCAAGCGCTACAGCTTCCGCCAGAAAGTGGAGCAGTTGCTGGTCGAACCCATCAGCCAGGCCGCCGCCAACCAGCGCGCCGGGCGTTGCGGGCGCGTGGCCGATGGCATCTGCATCCGGCTGTACGACGAGGCGGGCTTCATCGGGCGTCCGAAGTTCACCGACCCCGAGATCCTGCGCAGCTCGCTCGCAGGTGTCATCCTGCGCATGAAGGCGCTGCGCCTGGGCGCGGTGGAAGACTTCGCCTTCATCGAGGCACCGCAGAAACGCGCCATCGTCGACGGCTACCAGCTGCTCGCCGAACTCGGCGCGGTGGACGACACCAACGAACTCACCGCCATCGGCCAGACCCTATCGCGCCTGCCGCTGGACCCGCGCGTGGGCCGCATGATCCTGGAAGCGCAGCAGCGCGGTGCGCTCGACGAGGTGCTGGTGATTGCCTCGGCCCTCTCCGTGCAGGACGTGCGCGACCGCCCGCTGGACAAGCAGGCCCAGGCCGACCAGGCGCAAGCCAAGTTCGACGACGAGAAGAGCGAGTTCAGTGGCACGCTCAAGCTGTGGAAATGGCTGGACGACACGAAGGGTGGCCACGGCAAAGACCACAAGCTGAGCCACCGGCAATACGAGAACGCGCTGCGAGAAAACTTCATCAACGTGCGGCGTGTGCGCGAGTGGCGCGACATCCATACCCAACTGCACACCGTCGTTGCCGAACACCAGTGGAAGCTCAACGACAAGCCGGCCAGCTACGAACAGCTGCACCTGGCCATGCTCTCGGGCCTGCTCGGCAACATCGGGCAGAAACACGAAACCGAAGACGTGTACCTCGGTGCGCGCGGCATCAAGTTCCACCGCCATCCTGGTGCGAACCTGAGCAAGCGGCCGGGTCGCTGGATCGTCTGCGCCGAGCTGGTGGAGACCACGCGCCTGTTCGGCCGGGGCATTGCCAACATCGAGCCGCCATGGCTGGAGCAGGTGGGCGCGCACCTGATCAAGAAACAGTTGCTCGACCCGCATTGGGAGAAGAAGGCCGCGCAGGTCACGGCGCTGGAGCGCGCCACGCTGTACGGCCTGGTGGTCTACAGCAACCGGCGTACCGACTACGGCCGGGTGGATCCGGTGGGCGCACGCGAGATCTTCATCCGCGAAGCCCTGGTGGCGGGCGAATGGGACACGCGCCTGCCGTTCCTGGCCGCGAACCAGAAACTGGTGCGGCAGGTGGCCGAGCTGGAGCACAAGTCGCGCCGGCAGGACGTGCTGGTGGACGACGAACTGATCTACGCCTTCTACGACCAGCAGGTGCCGGCGAACGTCTGCACCGGGGCTTCCATGGAGCGCTGGTTCCGCGATGCGGTGCGCGAGAACCCCAAGCTCCTGCTGCTCACGCGCGAGGAGCTGATGCGCCACGAAGCGGCCGGTATCACCACGCAGACCTTTCCCAAGACGCTGCGCCTGGGCGGTGTGGACTGCGCCTGCAGCTACCTGCACGAACCCGGCGACCCGCGCGATGGCCTCTCGGTCACCTTGCCCATCTTCGCGCTCAACCAGGCCAGCGAAGACCGCTGCGACTGGCTGGTACCCGGCATGCTCAAGGACAAGGTGCTGGCGCTGCTCAAGACCCTGCACCAGCGCCCGCGTTCGCGCCTGGTTCCCTTGCCCGCCACGGCCGAGAAGTTCACGCAGGCGCTGTGCGAGCCGGCCGCGTTTGCATCGGGCAACCTCATGGACGCGGTGCTCAAGCTCGTGCGCCAGGCCACGCAACTCGACATCGTGCGCAACGACATCAAGGTCGACATGCTCAGTCCGCACCACTTCATGCACCTGCGTGTGGTAGACGAGCACGGCCGGCAACTCGGGCAAGGCCGCAACCTGGCTGCGCTGAAAGCCGAGCTGGGTGCGAAGGCGCGCGGGGCCTTCCAGGCGCTGGCGCAATTGAAGCTGTCTGCAACGACGACGTCGGACGCCGCCGGCGAAGTGCCTTCACCCTCTCCCGCTCGCGGGAGAGGGCAGGGTGAGGGTCCCCCGCAGGCGCGAGGCCCTCACCCTCCTTCGACAAGCTCAGGACAGGCCAAGCCTCTCCCGCGAGCGGGAGAGGGAGCAACAGCCAAAGCCTCTTCTCCAACAGACCGCACCAGCGCCACCCAGCGGCACACCACCTGGAACTTCGGCGAACTGCCCGAGCTGATGGAAATCCAGCAAGGCCGCCAGACGCTGATCGGCTTTCCCGCGCTGGTGGACGATGGCGATGCGGTGCGCATCGAAGTTTTCGACGAGCCCGAGGTGGCCCAGTCGCGCCACCGCGAAGGCCTGCGGCGGCTGTTTGCCCTGCAGATCCGCGATGCGCTGAAATACCTGGAGAAGAACCTGCCCGGCCTGCAGGCCATGGGCGTGGCCTACATGCAGGTGGGCAAGGAGGCGGGCGGGGGCGGCACGCTGGAAGAGTTGCGCGCACAGATCCTCGAACTCGCGCTGGACCGCGCCTTCCTGGGCGACCCCTTGCCCACCGACGAGGCCGCCTTCAAGCGCCGTGTGGAAGAGGGCCGTGGACGGCTCACGCTCATCGCCAACGAGATCGCTCGCACGGCGGGCACGGTGCTCGGCGAATTCGCGGCCGCCGCGCGCAAGCTCAAGGACAGCAAGCCACCGGCCGAGGTCGCGGCCGACATTGGCCAACAGCTGCAGCGTCTGGTGCCCAAGCGCTTCTTGCTGCAGACGCCGTACGCGCAACTGCAGCACCTGCCGCGCTATCTGAAGGCCGTGCAACTGCGGCTGGACAAGCTGCGCGCCGACCCCGCGCGCGATGCAGGCAAACTGGCCGAACTGCGCCCTCAGGACCAGCGCTTCTGGCGCCTGGTGGCCGAGCGCAAGGGTGTGCAGGATGCGCGCTTGCAAGAGCTGCGCTGGCTGCTGGAAGAATTGCGCGTGAGCTTCTTCGCGCAAGAGTTGCGCACGCCCCAGCCGGTGAGCGTGAAGCGCCTGGACAAGGCCTGGGCGCAGCTCAACACATGAGCCGGTCTTCGCTCAGAGTCGAGCGAGGCGCTTGAGCGCCTCCCGCAGGGTTTCGTCCTTCTTCGCGAAGCAGAAGCGCACCACCTTCTGATCGAACCCGTCGCCATAGAACGCCGACAAGGGGATGGCGGCCACGCCGATCTCTTTCGTGAGCCATTGGCAGAAGTCGCCTTCGGGCAGATCGCGCTCGGCGACGGCCAGGTTCGATATCTCCACGCACTGGAAGTACGTGCCTTCACCGGGCAGCAACCGAAAGCGCGTGGTGCTCAGTCCTTCGCGGAACAGATCGCGCTTGCGCTGGTAGAAGGCCGCCAGCTCCACGTACGGCGCCGGATCGGCCATGTAGCGGGCCAGCGCGTGCTGCACCGGCGTGTTCACGGTGAACACGTTGAACTGGTGCACCTTGCGGAACTCGGCGGTGAGCGCGGCGGGCGCCACCACGGTGCCCACCTTCCAGCCCGTGACGTGGTAGGTCTTGCCGAAGCTGCTGATGATGAAGGCGCGCGCGGCCAGGCCGGGGAAACGCGCCACGCTCTGGTGTGCCTGGCCGTCGAACACCATGTGCTCGTAGACCTCGTCGCTGATCAGGACGATGTCGGTGGGCGCCAGCAGTGCTTGCAGGCGTTGCATGTCGGCGGCGCTCCAGACCGTGCCACTGGGGTTGTGCGGGCTGTTGATGAGCAGGGCGCGCGTGCGCGGGGTGATGGCCGCGGCGATGCGATCGAAGTCGGGTCGGAAGCTGCCAGGGGTCAGCGGCACGCGCACCGGCACGCCGCCGGCCAGCTCGATGTTGGGCACGTAGCTGTCGTAGCAGGGTTCGAGAACGATCACCTCATCGCCCGGCTGCACCACCGCCAGGATGGCCGTGAGGATGGCCTGCGTGGCGCCCGCCGTGACCGTGATCTCGCTGTCCGGGTCGCACGCCAGGCCATACAGCGCCTGCATCTTGGCCGCCATGGCCTGGCGCAACGCGGGCGCGCCGGGCATGGGCGGGTACTGGTTGTGGCCGGCCTGCATGGCGTGTGTGACGGCGTCGACCAGGGCCGGGTCGCAATCGAAATCGGGAAACCCCTGGCCGAGGTTGACCGCGTCGTGTTCGACCGCCAAGGCCGACATGACGCTGAAGATGGTGGTGCCGACCTTGGGCAGGCGGGAGGGGAACGTGGGTGTGCGAGGGGCCGTCATGGGGTCATAGCTCGTAGTCATCGGGCGTGCCGCTCATCGCGCGCAGGATCAGATCGCGTGAGAGGCGGTCGCTCAGCAGCTCGGCAAAACGCAGCACGAAATGGCGCAGGTAGGTGCCCCGTTTGAAGGCCACACGCGCCAGGTTGTGGCCGAATAGCTGGGCCGCCGGGCGCGCCACCAGATCGGGCGTCTGGTTCTCGCCCTGCATCGCCATCTCGGCCACGATGCCCACGCCCATGCCGAGCTTCACATAGGTCTTGATCACGTCCGAATCGATCGCTTCGAGCACGATGGTCGGGGTGAGGTGGCGCAGCGCGAACGCCTGGTCGATACGCGTGCGGCCGGTGAAGCTGGGGTGGTAGGTGATCAGCGGCACCTGCGCCAGGTCGTCCAGCGTGATGTGCTCGCGATCGAGCAGCGGGTGGTCGAACGGCAGCACCAGCACGTGCTGCCATTCGTAGGCGGGCAAGGTGACCAGTTCGGGGTAGTTCACCAGCGACTCGGTCGCCATGCCGATTTCGGCCACTTCCTCCATCAGCATCTTGGCCACCTGGTCGGGCGAACCCTGGTGCAGGCTGATGCCGACCTTGGGGTAGGCCTGCCGCAGCGCCGCCACCGGGCCGGGCAACACGTAGCGCGCCTGCGTGTGGGTGGTGGCGATGGAGAGCGTGCCGCTGTCCTGCGCCGAATACTGCTCGCCGATGCGCTTGAGGTTGTTCACCTCACGCAGGATGACCTCGATGCTTTTGAGCACCTGCTGGCCCGGCTCGGTCACGCGCTTGATGCGCTTGCCGTGGCGGGCAAAGATCTCGATGCCGAGCTCGTCCTCCAGCTCGATGATGGCCTTGGACACGCCCGGCTGCGAAGTGTGCAGGGCCTTGGCGGCTTCCGTGAGGTTCAGGTTGCGGCGCACCGCTTCCTGCACGAAGCGAAATTGGTGCAGGTTCATGCCTGGGTCTCCAGCGCGATTTTTGCAAGCAATGCGGTCAAGCGGGGGTCCTCGCCTGCGGTGGGCAGGCGTTCGAAGGCGGTGTCGGTGTGGGCGGCGGCCAGATCGGCCATGCGCTGTGGCAGGTCTTCGCGGGCGTGCTTGCCCATGCCGAAGAAGAGCGGCAGCACGCGGATGCGGGTGGCGCCTTGGGCCACCATGTCGCGCGCGGCCGTGGCCAGATCGGGCTCGCAGAGTTCGAGGTAGGCGCAAGACACGAGCGCCGAGGCATCGCGGTCGGCGATCTGTCGCGCCACGGACTCAATCGGTGCGCGCCACAAAGGGTCGCGCGACCCATGCGCCAGGACAATCACACCCAGCATGGCCTTACCTGCGCAGCACCAGCCACCCGAAGGCGCCGAGCGAGAAGATGGAGTAGATCATGGCCGGCGAGGCTGCAGCCAGCCACGGTTGCCACTGGTTGAGGTTGCCGATGTAGCCGAACACGTTGTTGAGCAGGAAGAAGCTGATGCCGATCATCACGCCGCCGAACACGTAGGCCGTGATGCTGCCGGAGCGAAAGTGCAGGTAGGCGAAGGGCAGGGCGAGCACCACCATCACCAGGCAGCTCAAGGGGTAGAACACCTTGCGCCAGAACTCGATCTCGTAGCGTTGCGCGGTCTGGCCGTTGGCCTCCAGGTGGCGGATGTAGCCGAACAGGTCGGCGGTGGGCATGCGGTCGGGCTTGAGCAAGGCCACCGACACCATTTCGGCGTTGATGCCACTGGGCCAGCGGAAGGTCTCGAGGTTCTGCCGCAGCACGCGCGCCGAGGTCTGGCCGGCGGTGTCGAATTCGCTGCGCTGCACCTGGCGCAAGGTCCAGGAGTCGTCGGCCTCGATCTGGCCCGTGTCCGCTCGCAGCGTCGAGACCAGGAAGCCCTGGTTGTTGAACTCGAAGATGCGCACGTTGCCCAGCCCGCCCTGCGGCGACAGGGAGCCCACGTTGACCGAGAAGTTGCTGTACGGCTGCTTCTCCTTGAGCCAGGCCCCCGTCTGGCCCAGGCTGATGTTGCCCTGGTAGCGGGCCTTGAGCAGTTGCGCCGTCTTGTCCGAGATCGGCGCGAGGTAGTCGCCAATGGCGAAGGTGAGCACCACGAAGATCGCGCCCAGGCCCAGCATGGTGCGCAGCGCCCGCCAGGGCCCCAGGCCGCTGGTGCGCAGGATGGTGTATTCCGAGCCCTGCGCCAGGCGCGCCAGCACGAACACCGAGCCGATCAGCACGGCGATCGGGAACAGCTCGTAGATGCGGCTGGGCATGCCCAGGGCCACGTAGAGCAAGGCATGCGGGACTTCGTAGATCAGCTTGGGGTCGAGTGCGGAGGGTTTGCCCAATTCGGGCAGCTCGTCCACGAAATCGAAGAAGAAGAACAGCGAGAGAAAGGCCAGCAGCACGAAGAACACGGCGGCGAACACTTCGCCGTAGATGAGGCGGCGGATGGTTTTCATGGGGCGGCGCCTTGCAATTCGGCGCGCGCGACACGCCGGGCCCGCAGCCAGTTGCGCAAGCTCAGGTTGTGGTGGCGCTTGAGCATCCACAACACGGTCACCGCGAACACGCCGCCGTGCAGGGTCAGCATGTAACCGCCCAGGCTGAACAGGCCGCTGGCCACCCAGCTCTGCCCGAGGTTGAGCAGGTTGTAATAAAACACGAACGAGAAGAGGGTGAAGAACAGATTGCCCCCGCGCCCAGCGCGAGGGTTGCCGGTGGTGGTGGCCACCGCGATCAGCACGAAGTTCATGGCGGTCAGTGCCATGCCCACGCGCCAGCCGAATTCGCCCAGGTTGGGGCGCGTCGGGTCGGCCAGCAGGTCCCAACTGCTGCGGGCCTTGAGCGCCTCGCCACGGTCGCTGAGGGTCGTGCCCCCGATCTGGGTGCCGTACTCCTCGAACTCGCTCACCTGAAGGGTGCTCTGGTCGGCGGCGGCCTCCAGGCGCTGGCCGTTGTTGAGCATCAGGATCTGGCGGTCCTCGATCCACTCGATGCGCCCGGAGCGCGCCGAGGTCACGGTTTCACTGCCGTCCTTCTCGGTGCTGGAGATAAAAATGTTGCGCCCCTCGGTGCCATCGGCGGTGTCCTTGTCGATGAAGAACACACGCCTGCCACTCGACGATTCCTGGAACTGCCCGGGCGCAATGCGCTCCAGGTCGCCCCGGCGCTCGAACCGGTCGCGCAGCGCGTCGGTCTGCTGGTTGGCCCAGGGCCAGACGAAGAACACCCCCAGCGTGATGACCAACAGGATCGGCCACGAAAAACGCATGACCGGGCCCAGAAAGCCCCCGAGCGAGCGCCCGCTGGAGAACCAGATGATCATTTCGCTGTCGCGGTACATGCGCGAGAGCGTGAAGACGATGGCGATGAACAGCGCGAGCGTGAGCACCGTGGGCATGCGGCCGATCACGGTGTAGCCCAGCACCAGTGCGATCTCCTGCGGGTTCACGCTGCCACGCGAGGCCAGCCCGACCGTGCGGATCAGCAACATGGTCAGCACGATGGTGAAGAGCACCAGCAGCGTGGCCCCGAAGCTGCGCGCCAGCTCTTTGCGGATGGAGGAATGGAATAACATCGATCGAGAACAGGAAAACACGATTATGGACTTCGAACTCAAATCACTCTCGCCCACCCAAGCTGCCTCATGGGCTGTCGATGCCTTGCTGGTGCTCGTGCCCGATACGCCGCCAGGCAAGGCCGAGGCCGGTGCCCTGTCGCAGCTGGTGGGGCAGGCGCTGCAGCGTGGCGACCTGGAAAAGGGCGTGGGCAAGCAGTTGCTGTGTTACCGCCCGGCCGGGTTGAAGGCCGCGCGCGTGCTGCTGGTGGGCGTGGGCGACGGTTCCTCTGCCTCGGTGCGCAAGGCGGTCGCCGCTGGCGTCGGCGCCCTCAAGCAGCCTGGCGTGAAGAAACTGGGCCTGTTGCTCAGCCTGTTCGAGGCGGACGCGGGGGCGGTGCGGGCCGCCGTGCAGGCCTGCGCGGACGCGACCTACGTCTACACCACCACCAAGCCGTCGGCCAAGGCCCGCACGCTGCAGCAGGTGGTGCTGGGCGTGGGCCAGATCGCCGCCGTGCGCGCGGGTTTCGAGGCGGGCCGTGCGCTCGTCACCGGTGTGGAGTTCGCCAAGGAATGGGCCAACCGCCCGGCCAACCACGCCACGCCCAGCCTGCTCGCCGAAGCGGCGCGCAAGCTCGGGCGCAAGCCGCGCATGAAGGTCGACGTGCTCGGCCCCAAGCAGGTCGAGGCGCTGGGCATGGGCTCGTTCCTGGCGGTGGCCAAGGGCTCGGCCGAGCCGCTGCGCTTCATCGTCATGCACTACAACGGCGGCGCCAAAGACGCCGCCCCGGTGGTGCTGGTGGGCAAGGGCATCACCTTCGACACCGGCGGCATCTCCATCAAGCCGGCCGCCGAAATGGACGAGATGAAGTTCGACATGGGCGGTGCGGCCAGCGTGCTCGGCACCTTCGCGGCGCTGGCCGAGCTGCAACCGGCGATCAACGTCGTGGGGCTGATCCCTTCGTGCGAAAACATGCCCGATGGCATGGCCGTGAAGCCCGGTGACGTGGTCACCAGCATGAGCGGGCAGACCATCGAAATTCTCAACACCGATGCCGAAGGCCGCCTGATCCTGTGCGATGCGCTGACCTACGCCGCGCGCTTCAAGCCGCACAGCGTGATCGACATCGCCACCCTGACCGGCGCCTGCGTGATCGCCCTGGGCGGCGTGCGCTCGGGCCTGTTCTCTACCCGCGACGATCTGGCCCAGGCGCTCCAGCAGGCCGGCGAAACGGCGCTGGACCCGTGCTGGCGCATGCCGCTGGACGACGAATACGCCGAAGGCCTGAAATCCAACTTCGCCGACATGGGCAACGTCGCGGGCCGTGCGGGCGGTGCGATCACCGCGGCCAAGTTCCTGCAGAAGTTCACCGCCGAACTGCCCTGGGCGCACCTGGACATTGCCGGCACCGCGTGGAAGAGCGGCGCGGCCAAAGGCTCCACCGGCCGGCCGGTACCCTTGCTGCTGCAATACCTGCTGGACCAGGTCGCCACGGGTCGGGCAAGCGTTGCTGCGCCGCGCGCAAAAGCCCGCAAGACCGCCAAAGCCTGACGTGGCCTGACCCAGCCGAGCGAGATGACCGAGGTCGCTTTCCACTTCAACGCGCCAGACCGGCTGGGTTACGCCTGCCGGTTGTTGCGCAAGGCGTACCTCAAGGGCGCACGGCTGCTCGTGTTGGTGGACGATGGCGAGCGCGCCGCGCTCGATGCGGCGCTCTGGACCTCGGTGGTCGGGGAGTTCTTGCCCCACAGTGGGCCAAACGACCCGCCGCATGTGCAGGCCCACTCGCCGATCCACCTCGCCAGCGCCACCGACCACGACCATGGAGCGTCGGTGTTGGTGAACCTGCGCGCCGAGATGCCCCCTGGGTACGGGCGTTTTGCCCGCGTGATCGAGGTCGTGACCAACGACGAGGGCGACCGCAGCCACGCGCGCGAGCGCTGGAAGCGCTACAAGGCGCAGGGTATCGAACCTCAGCGGCACGACCTCAAGCTCGCACCGCAGGAATGAGATCGTCGGGCCGCATACGTAAGACTTATGCGGCATGCGGCGCGTTGCTGCTGCGTTCGGGAGAACCCTCGATCCGTTGGCGCCGCGCCGCGCAGCGTGAAATCTGCAGGTTTTTTGGAGTATCTTTATGTGCGTGGAGAAATAAAGTTCCCTCCGCATTCCAATTCTTATCCTTTCCGAGGAAAACCATGCAACTGAACACCAAACTGGCTGTCATCGCGGCGGCTGTCGCACTTGCCGCTTGCGGCAAAAAGGAAGAAGCGGCCCCTGCGGCGGCTCCTGCCGCGGCGCCTGCGCCGTCGGCCCAGGTCATCAAGATCGGTCACGTTGGTCCCACCAGCGGCGCAATCGCCCACCTCGGCAAAGACAATGAAAACGGCGCCAAGATGGCGATCGAAGAGCTCAACGCCGCCGGCCTGAGCATCGCTGGTGCACCGGTCAAGTTCGAGCTGCTGGCAGAAGACGATGCGGCCGATCCGAAGCAAGGCACGGCCGCAGCCACCAAGCTGGTCGACGCCAAGGTCGCTGGCGTCATCGGCCACCTGAACTCCGGCACCACCATTCCGGCTTCGCAGATCTACAACGACGCGGGCATTCCCCAGATCTCGCCCTCGGCCACCAACCCCAAGTACACCCGCCAGGGCTACGCAGGCGCGTTCCGCGTCGTGGCCGACGATGTGCACCTCGGCGGCACGCTGGGCAAGTACGCGGTCGAAACGCTCAAGGCCAAGAACGTGGCCGTGATCGACGACCGCACCGCGTACGGCCAGGGCGTCGCGGACGAATTCGAGAAGGGCGTGACGGCCGCGGGCGGCACCGTGGTGGGCCGCGAGTTCACCAACGACAAGGCGACCGACTTCAACGCCATCCTGACCACGCTGAAGGCCAAGAAGCCCGACGTTGTGTTCTTCGGTGGCATGGACGCCGTGGCCGGCCCGATGCTCAAGCAGATGAAGCAACTGGGCATCACCGCCAAGTTCATGGGCGGCGACGGCATCTGCACCACCGAACTGCCGAAGCTGGCCGCCGATGGCCTGGGCGACGAGCAGGTCTACTGCGCGGAAGCCGGTGGCGTGGAAGGCGAACAGAAGGAAGGCATGGACAAGTTCCGCGCCGACTTCAAGGCCAAGTTCGGCGATGACGTGAAGGTGTATGCCCCGTACGTGTACGACGCCGTGAAGGTCATGGCCAACGCCATGGTCACCGCTGGCTCCGCCGACCCCAAGGTCTACCTGCCCGCACTCAAGGCCACCAACTACAAGGGTGTGACCGGCAACATCGCCTTCGACGAAAAGGGCGACATCAAGAACGGCGCGCTCACGCTCATGACCTTCAAGGGCGGCGTGCGCACCAACTTGGCCGTGATCCGCTGACCAGATTCCCTGAAGGTCTTTTCGGAGACCGTTCGCCGCGTTGATCCTGCTTTGCGGGAATGCGGCATTCGAAGCCACCGTTCGCGCGGTGGCTTTTTTTTGTGCGCGGGGGAGGGTCTGTCCTACAAGCCGCTTCGCGCCAGGCCGACAGGCACAAGCCCCGCGCGTTCCTAGACTTGTCCCAAAGGAGAATCCATGGACAACATCTACGAAGCCCTTCGCGAGAGCCACGAAACCCAGCGCACCCTTTGCCGTCGCCTGACCCATCTCAAGCCCGATGACGCGCGCGCCTGGGAAACCTTCAAGACACTGCGTGTGGAGCTCGCTGCGCACGCGGCCGCCGAAGAGCGTTACCTGTACGCACAGATTCTTTTTGACGACATGGGCTTGAAATCGTCGCGCCACGCCCTGCACGAGCACCACGAGATCGACGAATGCGTGGAAGCCCTGGAGGACGCGCGCGACAAGCCAGAAGCCTGGCCCGAGCTGGTGCGCAAGCTGTCCCATGAGGTGCACCACCACCTGCGGGAAGAAGAGAAAAAATTCTTTCAGCTCTCGGGAAAAATCCTGAGCGACAAACAGAAGGTCGGGCTGGCCACGCGCTACCGCCGCGATCTCAGCCGCATGCGCGAGGTCGTAGCCTGATCGTTGTAGGCCAACGCCTACAGACAGCGACGTGCCGCGCTGGCATGGTGAAGAGAGACATTCAAATTCCCCAAGGAGGTCCCATGAACCGCAACGCTCCCATGGCGAGTCCTCACGACGTTTCGTGGTTCAGCTTCCTGACGCATGCGCTGATCTGGATCGCCCTGGTGGGCGCAGGCCTGTTGTTGGCCTGGTTCGTCGCGGTGTTGCACGACTCGGTGGAACGGGGGGAACAACGGCGGCTGCAGCAACAACGCAGTGCCGCGTCCCCCATGACCTTGCCCTTCCTGAGCGAAACCCGCACGGGTGAGGTGCGCTGACGTTCAGCGCTCGCGTTCGGTGGTCGGGGTCGGGTTGTGCACTGCCGCTACAGTGCACACCATGAACGACCTGCTGCAAGCCCACGGCCTGATCGACGACCTTGAGCGGCGCGCGCGCGTCGAACGCGTCAAGACCGAGCGGGGCGTGATCACCTGGCGCGCTTTCGGCACCGGCCAGCCCCTGGTCTTGCTGCACGGCGGGCACGGCAGCTGGTTGCACTGGGTGGGCAACGTGGATGCCCTGGCGACCCAGCACACGGTGTGGGTGCCCAATATGCCGGGCTATGGCGACTCCGACCTGCACGGCGAGGGTTTGCCCGATTTGCTGGAGGCTATGCTGGGCAGCCTGAACGTTGTGATCGGATCTCACACGCTTTTCGATCTTGTGGGCTTTTCGTTTGGCGGTCTGGTGGCTGCGCACCTGGCCGCGCGGCGGCCTGTACGGCGGCTTGTTTTGCTGGGCAGCGCGGGCCATGGCACGCGGCGGCGTCCCAACGGTGAACTGGTGCAATGGCGCGAAGCCTATCGCAAGGGTGATGCTCCAGCGCTCGACAGCGCGATGCGCCACAACCTGGCGGTGCACATGCTCAGCATGCCCGCAGAGCAGGTCGACCCGCTGGCCTTGCGCCTGCACACCGATGCCTGCGTGCACACGCGTTTTCGCAGCAAGGACGTCGCGCTCAAAGGCGGTCTGCTCGAACTGCTCGCGCAACGCCAGGCGCCGACCTTCATGGCCTGGGGCGAGCACGACGTGACGGCCGATCCCGCCACACTCGCACCGAAGCTGCGCACGATGTTTCCGCGCAACCCCGTGCACGTGCTCAAGGACGCGGGGCACTGGGTGCAATACGAGCGCGCCGATACGATCAACGCGTTGCTGCTTGAGTGGTTGCGCGAGCCCTCATTGCGCGACGACAGCTCGACCACCTGATCACAGACCTTGCCCATCAACGAGATGCATTGCGCCGTGACCGTGACGGTGGCGAGAGGGGCGGCGGCCCGAGGGGATTGGACTACCGGAAAACTCCCCTGCGGGAACCGGCGAGCCCGAGGGCTCTCCACCCGGGCCGCCAAAAATTGGCTCACGAGCGAAGAAGCCGCAGGCTCTGCGGATATGTAGACCCCACGGCTCTCGCTGTAGGGGAGTTTTGACAGGAGTCCAATCCCGTATCAAGCCCCTTTTCGGCTTGACCGGCGCAGCATAGGCAGGAATGTGAGGGCCTTGACGCCTACCATCCTCGCCATGACCTCCCAATACGAATGCCTGCGTCCCGACCACCTGTACCGGGATATTTTTGACGTCGACGCGCCCATCGACACTGCGGTGGGGCGCCAGGTGTGGCCTCGTCGCCCCGGCGTGTTCATCCGCAACCCACCGGCACCGCCTTCGGGCGAAGGCGCCGAACACCCGACCCCAGGCGCGATCGAGCGCGAGCTCGTCGTGGGTCAGTTCGGCCTGGTCCCGCCCTGGGTGAAATCCGCTTCCGACGCAAAACTGCGTTCGACCAAGCTGGTCAACGCACGCTCGGAAACCGCGAGCACGTCCAACAACTTTCGCGGCGCCTGGCTGGGTGCGCAGCGTTGCATCGTGCCCATGATGGCGTTTCAGGTAGACGACTTGCGCAGCGGCAAGGCCGTGCCCACGCGTGTGGCGCGGGTGGACGGCAAACCCATGGGCGTGGCCGGTCTGTGGGAGTGCTGGACGGGTGCGCAGGGCGGGGTGATCGCCAGTTTCTGCCTGCTCACGGTGAACGCCAACAGCCACGCGCTGATGCACCGTTACGGACAACCGGGCAGCGAAAAGCGGATGTTGGCGATTTTGAACGAAGGTTCGTATGGCGCCTGGCTGAACGCGGCCCATCCGGAGAAAGCGCGCGAATTCATGCGGGCGTATCCGGCCGAGGGGCTCACCGCCAACCCCATCGAGAAGAAGCCCTCGGCCGCTTGATCAACGCGGCATAAGCCACCCGCTCTTCCTTCACCAACTGGTCGTGCGCCTGCGGGCCGCCCGGCAAGGGAATGTTGCCGCTGGCCGCAAGTTGGCCGCTCAGCTTCGCGCTACCGAGTGGGTTCGAGGTTTGCATAAATAGTTGCTTAAATCTTCTAAATGGTTTATTCTAGAAACCAAATAGACCGCAAATTCTCGATGAAAACCCGAATCACCCAACTGCTGGGCATTGCCCATCCCATCGTCCAGGCCGGCATGAGCTGGGCCTCGTCCAGCGTGGCGCTGCCGGCTGCCGTGTCCAACGCCGGTGGTCTGGGCGTGTTGGCCGCAGGTCCGCTGCGCACGCCCGATTTCGTGCGCATGCTGAGCGAACTGGCCGCCGCCACCAACCGACCCTTCGCCGTCAACATCCCGCTGTACCGGCCCGGCGCGCAGGACCTGCTGGACGCCATGCACCTGCAGCGTGTGCCGGTGGTGATCGCCTCGCAAGGCGGCCCGCGCGCGCACCTGCAACGCTTTCGCGACATTGGCTCCACCTGGATCCAGGTGGTCTCCACGCTGGAACACGCGAAAAAGGCGGCGGACGCGGGCGTGGACGCGCTGATCGTGGTGGGCTCCGAGGCCGGCGGGCATCCACCGGTCAACGACGTGAGCACCCTGGTGACCGTGCGGCGCGTGCTGCAGGAGGTGTCGATTCCCGTGATCGCCGGCGGTGGCGTGGCCGATGGCTGGGGCATCGCGGCCTTGCTGGCGCTCGGCGCGGACGCGGTGCAGCTCGGCACGCGCTTCCTGCTCACCGAAGAGGCCACGGTGCACGACAAATACAAGGCCGCCGTGCTCGACGCCGACGTGCACGACACCGTGCTAGTGGGCCGGCGCAGCCTGCCGGTGCGAGGCCTGCGCAATGCCTTTGCCCAGGCCATCTTCGACGCCGAGCGCGACCAGGTGGCGCAGGACGACTACGAAGCCCTGTTCAAGAAGAGCACGCTCAAGCAGGCCGCGCTCGATGGCGACATCGAGTGGGGCAAGGTCGAGCTGGGCCAGTCGGCCGGACTGGTGCAGCGCATCGAACCGGCCGCCGAGGTCATGGCCCAGCTCGTGCGCGAATTGCGCGAAGCCACCGAACGCCTGCGGGCCATGGGCGAGCAAGACGCCCGAAGCAACACCTGAACACACCGACCAAGGAAACCCACGCGATGGAACACCTGCTCATCGAAGACCGCGGCGCCGTCCGCATCCTCACCCTCAACCGCCCGGAAAAACACAACGCGCTCAACACACGCCTGACGCAGGAACTGCTCGACAGCCTGCGCGCCGCCGACCAGGACAGCGCCATCCACGCCGTGGTGCTCACCGGCGCGGGCAAGTCCTTCTGTGCCGGCGCGGACACCACCGAGTTCTCGGCCCTCACGCCCGAAGACCCGCAGGCCGTGACCGCGCGTGCCGACCTCACCACCGCGCTGCACCTGGTGTTCTCGCAGATGAACAAGCCGGTGGTCTCGGCCGTGCGCGGCAACGCGCTGGGCGGTGGCGCGGGCCTGGCGATCGCGTGCGACCTGAGCGTGATGTCGGCCACCGTGCGCTTTGGCTACCCCGAGCTCAAGCACGGCATCGTGGCTGCCGTGGTCATGGCCAACCTGGTGCGCCAGGTCGGCCGCAAGCAGGCGTTCGAGCTCGTGTCGCTGGCCGAGCCGCTCGATGGCGCGGGCGCCAAGGCCTGGGGCCTGTGCAACCGCGTGGTGCCCGATGGCGAGGTGCTGGAAGAGGCGGTGAAGATGGCCACCACCATCGCGGGCTGGAGCCCGATCGCCATGGCCACCACCAAGCGCAGCTTCCACCGCGTGGCCGATCTGGCGCTCGGCCCGGCCCTGGACGTCGGGCGCGACGCCAACGTGATGATGCGCGGCTTTCGCAAGGCCAAGGCATGAAGCCGCTGCAGGGCCTCACCATCCTGGACCTCTCGCGCGTCCTGGCCTGTCCCTTCGCCTCCATGATCCTGGCCGAGCTGGGTGCCGACGTGATCAAGGTGGAACAACCGGGCAGCGGCGACGAGACGCGCGATTTCGAACCGGTGGTGCACGGGCAGGGCGGCGACGTCTCGGCCTACTACCTGGCGTTCAACCGCAGCAAGCGGTCCATGACCGTCAACCTGCGCAGTGCCGAAGGCCAGGACATCGTGCGCCGGCTGGCCGCACAGGCCGACGTGGTGCTGGAGAACTTCCCGGTGGGCACCATGAAGAAGTTCGGGCTGGACTACGCGGCGCTGTCCGCGCTCAACGAACGCCTGATCCATGTGAGTTGCACCGGCTTCGGCATGACCGGGCCCTACGCGAAACGCAAGGGCTACGACACCGTGTTCCAGGCCATGGCCGGCATCATGAGCCTCACGGGCGAGCGCGGTGGCGGACCGGTGAAGCCGGGCCTGCCGGTGGCCGACCTGAGCTCGGGCCTGTGGGTCTGCGTCGCGATCCTCTCGGCGCTGGCCGGGCGCGAGAAGACCGGGCGCGGCAGCCACGTGGACTTCTCCATGTTCGACGGCCAGGTCGGCCTGCTCTCGCTCGCCGCCGCGCGCTGGTTCACGCTGGGCGAGGTGCCTGAGCGCCTGGGCACCGAACACCCCGGGCGCATTCCGTCGGCCGCCTTCGTGTGCGCCGACGGCAAGTGGGTGCAGATCACCGGCAGCGACCAGCACTGGGCGCCGCTGTGCAACCTGCTCGGCCTCGAAGCCTGGGCCGCGGACGCGGGCCTGGCGCGCAACGCCGAGCGCCTGGCGCGGCGCGAAGAGGTCATGGCCGGCCTGCAGGCCGCCATCGGCCGGCTGGAACGCGACGAACTCTGCCGCCGCTGCGATGCCGTGGGTGTACCGGCGGGGCCGATCCTGCAGGTCGACGAGGTCGTCTCCAACGAACACGTGGCCGCGCGCGGCATGGTGATCGAGTACGAGCACCCGCAGATCGGCCGCTTCAAAGGCCTGAAAGTGCCGTTGCGTTTCGAGGGCCTGGACGACCCCGAAGCCAGCCGGCCACCGCTGCTGGGCGAACACACCGACGACGTACTGCGCGAGAAGCTGGGCCTGGGCGACGAAGAACGCCACGCGCTGCGCGAGGCCGGAGCCATTTGATTTTCACCAACGAAACCTGGAGACAAGCATGAAGCTGATTCGCCGCACCCTGATCGCCGCCGTTCTGGCAGCCTTGCCCCTGGCACATGCCGTGGCGCAGGACCATTACCCCTCGCGCCCGATCGTGCTGGTCAACCCCTACGCCGTGGGCGGCCCGGCCGACTTGCTGGGCCGCGCACTGGCCAAGGACCTGGGCGATGCGCTCGGCCAGCCCGTGGTCGTTGAAAACAAGGCCGGTGGCGGCGCCAGCATCGGCGCGGCCTTTGTGGCCAAGGCCGCGCCCGATGGCTACACGCTGCTGCTCGGTACCGCCGCCGCACACACAGTGACGCCGACCGCCACCAAGGTGCCCTACGACGGCATCGCCGACTTCGAGTTCGTCGGCATGGTGGCCAACGTGCCCAACCTGCTCACCGTGCACCCTTCGGTGCCGGCCAAGAGCCTGAAGGAACTCATCGCCTTGGCCAAGGCGCAGCCGGGCAAGCTGAGCTACGCCTCGGCCGGCATGGGCAGCTCGCCGCACATCGGCGGGGAAATGTTCAAGCACGCAGCCGGCGTGAGCCTCATGCACGTGCCCTACCGGGGCGCGGCGCCCGCTGCCACCGACATGGTGGCCGGCTCGGTGCAGGTGGGCCTTTTGAACATCTCCGGCGTGCTGCCCTTCGTCAAGACCGATCGCCTGCGTGCGCTGGCCTACGGCGGAAGCAAGCGCTCGGCCGATCTGCCCGATGTGCCGACCTTCGCCGAAGCCGGCCTCCCCGGCATGGAGACCGGCAGCTGGTACAGCCTGGCTGTGCCGGCCAAGACGCCAGCGGCCATCGTGGACAAGCTGGCGCAGGCGCTGCAGAAGGTGCAGGGCCAACCCGAATTCAAGAAGCTCCTGGCGGCCCAGAATGCGGAGGTGATGCCGCAGATGAAGGCCCAGGCCACCGACTACATCCGCGCCGATGGCAAGCGACTGGCCGAGCTGGTCAAGGCCACCGGCATGAAACTGCAAGACTGAACGACACGATGAAGACCCTGCCCGAACTCACGATGCTGCAGCTGGAGCTGCAAGGCCCGGTGGCCACCGTCTGGCTGAACCGGCCTGAAAGCCGCAACGCACTCAATCTGGCCATGTGCCGCGAGATCACCGCCGTGTGCGAAGCGCTGGACGCCGACGACGCCGTGCGCGTGGTGGTGGTGCGCGCACGCGGCGCCGTGTTCTGCGCCGGCGCGGACCTCAAGGAGCGCCAGGGCTTCAGCACCGCCGATCTGGTGGCGCGCCGCGTCGAAGGCTTCACCGCCTACGGCGCGCTCGAAGCCCTGTCCAAGCCGGTGATCGCGGCCGTGCAAGGGCCGGCCTTCGGCTCGGGCGGCGAGATCGCGGCCGCCTGCGACTTCGTGCTGGCCACGACCCAGGCCGCTTTCAAATACCCCGAAGTGGGCTGGGGCACGGTGGGCGCGACGCAGCGCCTGCCGCGCATCGTGGGCCGGCGCATGGCCAAGGAACTGCTGTTCACCGGCCGCGTGGTGGACGCACAGGAAGCCCTGGCGCTGGGCCTGGTCAACCACGTGATCGCGCCCGAGGCATTCGATGCGCGCATCGCCGAGATGGCGGCGCAGATCGCCGCGGCCAACCCATTGACGGTGCGTCTGACCAAAAAAAGCATCGACGACGGCCTGGGCACCAGCCGCGAAGGCGCGATGGCGATCGAACTGCTGGCGATCCAGGAGAACCTGCGCGGCAGCGATTGGCAGAAGGCGATCGCGGGCTTCGGCGCGAAGGAGGGCAGCGATGCGCCTGCTCGATGAACACCGGGTGCCGCTGCCGCTGACACTCTCTCAGGTGTTGGCGGCCACGGTGCAGGCGCGTGGCGCCGAGGAAGCCTACGTGGGCCCGGACGAGCGCGTGACCTGGCAGGAACTCCAGGCGCAAAGCCGCCAGATCGCAGCGGCCTTGCACGCAGCCGGCATCCGCCAGGGCGATCACGTCGGCCTGATGCTGGGCAATGGCGCGCAGTGGATCGCGGCCTTCTTCGCCTGCGCGTCCCTGGGCGCGGTGACGGTACCGGTCAACACCCGCTTCAAGGCCGAAGAGCTGGCGTTCTGCCTGCAACAGGCGGACGTGAAACTGCTGATCTATGTCGACCGCTTCCTCGGCATCGATTTCACGGCCTTGCTGCGCGAGGTCGAGCCGGCCATCGATGCGCAGTTGCCAGGCAAGGCCTTGCCGCTGCTGGCGCAGGCCGTGGTGGTGGGGGCGGGCGAAACGCCACGCGGCGTGCGCAGCTTCGATGCGTTTGTGGCGGATGGCACCAGCGTGAGCGAGGGTGAGCTCGCGCAGATCGCCCAGGGCGTGTCGCCCCACGACACGCTGCTGATCCAGTACACCTCGGGCACCACCTCCTTCCCCAAGGGCGTGATGCTCAGCCACGCCAACATGCTGGGCGACGCGGCCTCGGTCGCGCGCCGCATGAACGTGCGCGCCGAAGACCGTTACTTCAGCATCCGCCCCTTCTTCCACGTGGCGGGCAGCACGCTCTCGGTGCTGGTGAGCCTCACCACCGGCTGCTGCCTGCTGAGCCTGCCGAAGTTCGACGTAAAGCAGGCGCTGGACGTGCTCGAAGCCGAGCGCTGCACGCTGACCTCGGGCAACGACACCATCTTTCTCATGCTCATGGGCCACCCGGATTTCGACGCCCAGCGTTTGCACCTCCGAGGCGGTTGGGCGGCGGCCGGGCCCGAGGTGATGCAGAAAATCCGCGACGTCATGCGCGTGCCCCACATCTGCAATGCCTACGGCCAGTCCGAAGCCTCGCCCAACGTGCTGCTGAGCGACCACGACGACGCGTTCGAGCTGCGCCGCGACGGCTTCATGCACCCGCATCCCGGCGTCGAAGTGCGCCTGGTGGATGCCGAGAGCGGGGCCGTGGTGGCGCCCGGCGCAGGCGCGGGCGAGATCCAGGTGCGCGGCTGGAACGTGATGCGCGGCTACTACCAGATGGCCGAGGCCACGGCCAAGGCTTTCACGGCCGACGGCTGGCTGCGCACGGGTGACCTGGGCGAACAGCGCGCCGATGGCCGCATGCGCATGGTGGGCCGCCTGAAGGACATGTTCCGCGTCGGCGGCGAGAACGTCGCCCCGGCCGAGGTGGAGGAAGTGCTGCACGCGCACCCCGCCGTGCAGCAGGCGCAGGTCATCGGCGTGCCCGATGCGCGCCTGGGCGAGGTGACCGGCGCTTTCGTGCTGCTCAAGGCCGGCCACGAGGCCAGTGGCGACGAACTGGTGGCCTGGTGCAAGGCGCGCTGCGCCAACTTCAAGGTGCCGCGCTACATCGCGCTGGTCGAGAGCTTCGAGCACATCGGCATGACGGGCAGCAGCAAGGTGCAGAAGAACAAGCTGCGCGAGCACGCGATCCGGCACTGGAACATCCAAAGCGACACGGTGGCGGCATGACGGACGCGCAGACTTTCTCCCTCGAAGACGACGGCCGCGACGTGGCGCTCTGCGAGTGCTTCGCGCGCGACGGCCTGCAGCACGAACCGGACTTCATGCCCACCGCCACCAAGGTGGCGCTGGTGCAGCGCTTTGCCGAACTCGGCTTTGCCCGCGTGGAAGCCACCTCGTACAGCAACCCCAAGGTGATTCCCCAGTTCGGCGATGCCAGCGCCATGCTGCAGGCCTTGCCGCGCCGCGAAGGTGCGTTCTACAAGGCCACCTGCGCCAACGTGCGCGCGGTCGAGCGCGCCCTGGCCGATGCCGACGCCGGCTTCGGCGCCAACGAAATCAGCCTGCTCGTGTCGGCCACCGACACGCACTCGCTGAAGAACCTGGCACGCACGCGCGAGGACCAATGGGCCAACATCCGCGAGATGGCGGCGCGGGCGAATGGGCGTTTCCGCCTGATCGGCACAGTGTCCATGGCCTTCGGTTGTCCGTTCGAAGGGGCGGTGAACCCCGACAGCGTGCTCGCCGACGTGGGCCGCCTGCGCGATGCGGGCGTGCGGCACGTGGCGCTGGGCGACACCACCGGCACCGCCACGCCGGTAACCACCAAGGCCTTGTTCACCCGCATGCGGGCCGAATTTCCCGACGTCATCCCGATCGCCCACTTCCACGACACGCGCGGCACCGGCCTCGTCAACTACGTGGCGGCGCTGGAGGCGGGCGTGCGCCATTTCGACTGCGCCTTCGGGGGCGTGGGCGGGCACCCGACCAAGGTGAAATACGGCGGTGGCCACACCGGCAATGTGTGCACTGAAGACCTGGTCGACCTGTTCGAGAACATGGGCGTGAAGACCGGCATCGACATGGACGGCCTGCTCGCCACCGTGGAGGCCTGCGAGCAGGCACTGGGCCGCGAACTGCATGGCCGCGTGGCGCGAAGCGGGCTCAACCCGCTGCGAAGGCCCTCGGGGCACGACTAGACCACGCCAAGTGTCCGGAGCGCGAGGCGCGATCCAGAGGCATCGAGGGACGGCTGCGCCGGCCCAAGATGCCGTCCCCCCTCGAAGCGCCGAAGGCGCGCCACGGAGGGGGGAAGCCGCGAAGCGGCGCAGGGGGTGTCTCTATGACTTGCCTGCCAGCTCGTTCAGGCGCGAGAGCAGGTAGCGCATCTCCACCAGATCGACCGAGCCTTCGGCGCCGTCCTTGGGCGAGCTCGCGGAGCGCGCTTTCTTGCGCGATGCCGGGCTGGCATCCGCGTCGCTGCCATCGTCCACGCCGTTGCGCTCGTTCTCCAGCGCACGCCGGGCGCTCACGGTGAGCAGGCCCAGGATCTCGATCAGCTGCAGCCGCTGCTCGTCTTTCAACGGGCTCAGCAGGCGCTCGTTGCGGGCCACGGCATCTTCGAACGCGGTTTCGTACAAGGCCTTGCCTTTGGGCGTGAGGCTGAGTATGACGCCACGGCCATCCGAATCGCTGCGCTCGCTGGCCACCAGACCGCGCTCGATCAAGCCCGAGACCGTGCGGCTGGCGTAGCTCTTTTCCAGGCCGGCGCGGCGCGCCAGCTCTTTCAGCGACAACGGGGCGAAGCCACCAAGCTGACCCAGCGACCGCCACTCGAGCAGGCTCAGGCCGTACTTGCGTTCCACGCGCAAGGTCGTCGTGGCCGAGGAGAGATTGGCCAGGGCGTGAATCCGGGTGGAAATCAGATCGCTCATCACCCGGGGTGCGGGCACCGTGCGCTTGGAACTGCTCATGGGTGCTTCACCCGCGGGAAATCAGACATCGGCTCATTCTAAGGAGTTGGATCTGATTTATTTTCAGGCTGGCGCAATGCCTGGAGTCGGTCGGCGTGAGGTCGACGCCAGCCCTGCGTGGAGTGCCTGCTGCCTGCCGCCGCACACAGCACCGCGTGCAGCCGGTCGCCGGTTTCGCCCTTGAGGTGACAGCGCTCCATGCGGTGGTCTGCCTTGAGATGCCGAATGATCGGCAAACTCGCGAACTCGCGAACTCGCGAACTCGCATTACGGCACTTTCGTCTCGCCGATGCACTCTTGGTAAAAAACATCATTACAAACCAATGCAAACTCTCCCCCATACGATGGAGAGCACTGGATGATCTTCAATTCGGAGCTGGAAAGCTTTTCGAGCATATTGGAGCGGTGCATTTTTTGGACATCAGATTCATCGTGAACAAGAGTTTCTGCCATCCTTGCGATGGATTCCTCCCTATCATCTATCCATATGTCAAGAATCAAGTTTTGCTGCCTCATTCCGTTGCAGAAAAAATAGACGACACCTGAAAACGACAACTTGCTTAATTAACCAGCCGGATTGCGAACATAAATGGCCAATGCTTTGGCATCAAAATCAATCCGATCTATGAGCGAATCATGCACTTCAGGAACGATCATGGATCCGGAGCTGGAAAAGACACATTTCTTCACAGCACCTCACCATCGTCTTTCAAAATTTCTGGGTCGAACCAATTGAGACTGCTCAGGTGACGGCTTACGACCCCAGAAATCCCCAGAAATGCCTACGCTGCACAGAATGAGCTCGCCTTCCAAATCGGATAGCTTCTTGCAAAGAATGGACTCCCGGCCACTCGATGCCGGAATAGTCCAAATTGCATTGCCATCTATTTCAAATGGAGAGATCACTTGAATTTATCCTAAAAATAATCAGTCATTAAATTTGGCATTCAATTTCTGAACTTCTTTTTTTACTGCGCGAGATAGCTCATTAAATGCCGCCTTGTCGTCAAATCCAAAAAAATACTGCACACAATCCTCTTCCGGTGCCGTCGCATTTACGAAGAACCATGCAATTTCATCGATTGGCTCATCTGAGTGAGCTGCGGTAAGAATTCCTTTGGAGCCCAACTCGAGATCACTGATAACCTCATCGATCTTGTCGTGAAGTACTTCGGCAACAAGCCCATAGGTCATGAAATAGCGACAGTCATAAGCAAGCAAATCTGCAACCAGTCTTTTGAATGATGCTTCATCGTTGAAGTCATCCGCAGCGATCAAGCAGGTCGTTGGGAGCGCCTTCAAATTACACCCAATAATCTTGTTCAGCGTCTGTTCAAACAACCTTCTTTGTTGAAATTTCGATCGCATATCTCTCTCCCTTTATCAGTAAATTCCCGCTTCGTATTAGATCTTGCCTAGACAACGACATCCATCAAGGTCTCGGGGTCGACAACGCGACATCCTTGCAACTCGACCATTCGCACCAATTTCACAAAACTTTCTTGCGAGCAATCTTCTGGAAAATGAATCCATGCTAGACATCTGCCAAAGCAGTACTCGAGATATAAACCAGCTGAGACTACTGAGGAAATATTCTGAACAAGAGAGTTTTCTTTGCAAAAAATCACAAACTCTTCTAGAGTCAACTCTCCATCCTCTATCATTGATTTTAAATTCAATGAATCAGTCTCGTCTGGAATGAAGTTCAATCCAAGAACTACATGCTCCGGCACACCTAGCGCCCAAAGTCGCACCGCAAGCGCTTTGCCAAAATCAGCAGGCAGCAGCTCCCTCCTTTTAGACCAGATTTCAAATTCGCGAACTCGTCTCACAGAACTCTCCTCATTTTGTATGACGAACCTTCACATCCTGTCGTCCTGGGGGACGATTGACGTGAACCGTCGTAAGACCGGTCGTTGTTGAAGTATGAATACCAGCGACACTTTTGTCTGGCAAAGTTTTCTGATCATTCGGGCCCATTTCTCCTGGCAATGAGTTAAAACTCTCTTGTGCATCACCTTTGTCGCTGACGAAGTGACCTCTGACCATGCGTTGTCTCTTATCTAGTTCTGGACGTAACCCACGTGTCAGATTATTCACTGCATCATCAGAAATTTTTTGTGGATTTGTTTCATCGCTCGCTACCTGGTTGGTTGTCAAAGCCCCCCATGAAATTGACGTTGCGATGTCATGAATCAGCCCCCATGCTGGACTTGCCAAGCGGAGACTATCCACCATGCTGGGCGGCGTCGGCAACTGCACCGGCGCAGGTGGTGCCACCGTCGGCGGCACGCCCATCGCGTCTGCTTGTGAAGGCGTTTTGGGTGGCGTCTTGGGAATGCCTGGCACCGGCACGGTTCGCAAGGAAAGTTGTGCGACCGTCGTTCCCACCACGCCTGTTGCAGCAAGGGTGTCCTTGTCTCCAGGCTTCGGCCCCACACCTATCGAATCTCCACCCGCATCCCCACTCCCCCCACTCGGACCGTTTCCGTCTCCAGACGGAGTGCCGTTTGACGAGTTGCTCTCGCCACCATCGGAGCCCGGCGAGGTATGCGCAAACCCATTGCGGTCCACCAGATTCAGCGGGTTGTTGATGGTGTACGCGTACCGGTTGTAAGCCTGCGGGTTGGTGAACTCGGGCACCGTGGGGTCGGGGCTCAAGAAGCGGCCCACGTCCGGGTCGTACACCCGCGCGTTCATGTGGATGAAGTCGAGCTCGTCCAGGTGCTCGTGGCCGGTGAAACCGCGGTTGGTGCTGCTCGCGTCGATGCTGCCGGTCTGGTCGAAGCTGCCGTCGATGTGGCGGCGCTTGCCAAACGGGTCGTAGGCCATGCGCTCGATCACGTCCATGTTGGCGCTGGTGCTGGCCACGATGGAGCCCAGGTGGTCTTTGTGCCAGTAGCGCTGCTCGGCGTCGGTGAGCGTGGTGGCCACAGGGCTGGCCTGCAGGGCCGAGGCATTGGTGATGAGCAGGAAGGCACCCTTTTCCGCGCTGATGTAGTGGCGGTTTTCAGCCTGGCCGGTACCCGGGCCGGCCTGGGTCACCTCGCGCTCGAAGTACAGCGCACCTTCGTTGTCCGGGTGCAGCACGTGCACGGTCTTCTGGCTGGCGACGCCTTCGGTGGCCTTGCGCTTGACTTCGCGGATGCGCTGGTGCTCCGGGCCGTAGAGGAAGTCGACTTGCACCTCGCCCTGGCTGAGCGAGAAGCTCAAGGGGTTGTCGAAGCTGGTCCAGGTGTGGCTGCGCTGTGGGCCGTTGGTGCCCGCGACGCTGAGCACGTTGCCGTTGGGGTCGTAGGTGTAGGTGGGGTTGGCCAGTTTGCCGGCCTGCCCGTCGATGCGCAGCAAGGCGTGCGGGCGCGCGCCCGGGCCGCGGGCATAGGTGTAGGTGCCGACCTCGGAGTTGGAGCTGATGTTGCCCAGCGCGTCGTACCCGTAGGCGATGTTGCGCAGCAGTTGCGCACGGGCGGTGTTGTTGAGCAGGCTGCGCGTGAGACGGTTGAGTTCGTCGTAGGTGAAGATTTCTTCGGTGCCGTGCCGGTGGTCGCTGCGCTTGCTCAGGTGGCCCAGGGGGTTGTAGTCGTAGGCCTGGTCGATGAGCGTCGTGGGCGCGCCGCTGGGGCCTGCACGCGAGGCTTGCAGCAGGCCGGTCTGGCTGTCGTAGGTGTTGAGAGTCTGCGCGCCGTTGCCGTACCAGACCTGGGTGAACTGGCCGCGCGCGTCGTTGCCCTGGCGTTTCCAGATCGACTGGCCGCTGGGCGCCAGGCGCAGCTCGGTGAGCGCGCCGGTGGGGCCGTCGTACAGGTGGTCCACGGCCAGACCGGTGGGCCAGGTCTGGCGCGCCACGCGGCTGTCGGCGTCGTAGTGGAGTTGGCTTACGTAGGCCGTGCCTGCATCGAGCGTGGTGCGCTCCTGCACGAGGCGGCCCCATGCATCGAACTGGCGCAGCCGGCGGTATTGGTTGTCGGCCGTGGCTTCGCACAGTTGGCCTTTGCTCGTTGTGCTTGTTGCACTGGTGGCGCACGAAGCGCCCGAAGCGGTGGTGTCGTAGTGCCAGTGGCTCACCAGGTCGGGCTCGGTGCGCTGCACCATGCGGCCCAGGGTGTCGTAGTGCAAGGTGGCGGTCTGGCCTTTGGGACTGGTCTGCGCGCGCAACTGGCCCAGCGGGTCGTGCTGGTAGGTCCAGGTGCCCATGCCGGGGTCGACCATGCGCGCCTTGTGCCCGCCCTGGTCGTAGTGGATCTGGGTGGTGTGGCCCAGGGCGTCGCGGATCAGGTGCACACCGGCCCAGGCGCTGAAGTGGTAGCGCTGTTGTTGGGCCAGCGCGTCGATCACGCGCAGGATGCGGCCGTGTTCGTCGAACTCGCGGGTTTGCTGCTGGCCGCGTGCGTTGACGGAGATCACCTTGCGCGGGCCGTAGCGGTGTGCGGTCTGTTGCAGGCCGCCGGGCGCGTAGGGGCTGGGCTTGCTCTGCAGCGTGGTTCGGCCCAGCGCGTCGTAGGTGAAGCGGGTGTAGACCGGGGTGTCGCCGTCGAAGAAGGGGTCGCTCTTGCGCTGCACGCGGCCGGCCACGTCGTATTCGGTGCGCACGGTGGCCCAGCGCCGGTTGGTGCCGGGCGCAGCACCGTCGCCCGCGGCGAAGCTCAGGGTTTGCTGTTGCACTTCGCGCCCCTGGGGGTCGAAGTAGGTGGCGCGCACGGCGCCGTTGATGGGGCCGCCCTCGCCACGCGTGGGCACTTCGAGCACGCGCAGCACGGCGCGGGGCGCGCAGGGGGCCACGCCGCTGGGCACGGGCACGCTGCCCGAGCTGGTGCCCTGGGCGTTGCAGTAGTCGTAGCGCCAGTTCGTCACCCGGCCGTCGGGCCAGACGCTGCGGGTGCGCCGCCCCAGGCTGTCTTGGGTGTGGGTGGTGGACAGGCCGTTGGGGTCGGTCTCGCGGGTGGGGCTGCCCCAGGCGTTGTCGTATTCGAGTTGTTGACCGTGGCCGGCCGGGTTGGTGCGGCTGCTGGGGTAGATGCCAGCAGTGCTTTGGGCGGTGGCGGCGTAGGCGGTCTGGTGCACGCGGGTGTCGAAGGCGGCGGTGCCGGAGGCGGTGCCGCTGGCGCAGTTGCGCTCGCGCGTGGCGGTGACGTTGCCGTGGGCGTCGTGCGTGAACTCGCGCCGCACGCAGTGTGGCGCCACGTCGGGCTGCGTGGTCTCGGCCGTGACCACGCCTGTGAGCGGGTCGCGTTCGTAGACCACCACCCGGGTGCTGCTCAGTTGGCTGGCGGGTTCGACCACCTGGGCTTGCAGCAGCGAGGGGCCGAGCGCCAGCAGGAAGGAACACCCAGCCGTCGCGAGATGCGCGAGGCCGCAACGGCCCCAAGTGATGGCCTGCCGCGCGGCACCGCGCTGGGCCCCAGGCACAAAAACGCCTTGTCTCATCGAGACCTCCTCCCTGTCTAGGTTCTTTCCGCTTACCCCGTGTTGGGCAAGGCGGCGAAATCTAGCACCTATTCAGCAATGGAGGGCCTGGCCGCATGGCCGGTTGACCAGTCAGGGCTTTGCTTATTCGGCCTTGATGTTGGCCTTGCGCACCACGTCCTTCCACACCACGATCTCGCGCTCCAGATGGGCCTTGAATTCGGCCGGGCTGGAGACCTGCATGTCCACGCCTTCGGACTTCATCTTCTGCACCAGGTCGGGCGCCTGGCAGGCCGCCGAGAGCTCCTGGTGCAGCTTGGCCACGATGGGCGCGGGTGTGCCGGCGGGTGCGGCGAAGCCCCACCAGCCCGCCACGTCGTAGTTCGGGTAGCCCGACTCCGCGATGGTGGGAATGTCCGCGAACGCGGCGGCCCGGCGCGCGCTGGTGATGGCCAGGGCGCGCACCTTGCCCGAGCGGATCGCCGCAGCCGCGCCGGAATAGGTGCTGAAAGTGGCATGCACCTGACCGGCCATCACATCGTTGAGCGCTGGCGTCGTGCCCTTGTACGGCACGTGCAGCATCTGCACGCCGGCCTGCATGTTCAGCAGCTCGCCCATCAGGTGGGCGTTGCCGCCGTTGCCCGAGGACGCGAAGGAGTAGTGACCGGGCTTCTGCTTCGCCGCGGCCACGAACTCTGCCACCGTCTTGAAGGGCAGCTCGCTGTTGACGATCAGCAGGAACGGGGCACGGGCCACGAGCGCGATGAAGCTGAAGTCGTTGATGGAGTCGTAAGGCAGTTTGGGCAGCAGGGCCGCGTTGATGGCGTGCGCGGCCGGGATCTGCAGCAGCGTATAGCCATCGGCCGGCGACTTGGCCACGAACTGGGTGCCGATGAGCGTGTTGCCACCGGGCCGGTTGTCGACGATGACGGATTGGCCGATCGTGCGCGACATCTTGTCGCCGATGGCGCGGGCGAGCACGTCGTTGATCGCCCCCGGGGTGTAGGGCACCACGACGCGGATGGGCCGCTCGGGGAAGCCCTCCTTGGCCCAGACGCTTCCCATGGGAACGGTGGACGCGATGGCAGCCGCGCCCATGTGGCGCAAGGCGAGGCGCCGGTCGGGGCGGGGCAGGGTGGTTTCAGGCATGGTGTGGTCTCCTTTCGTTGAGGTTTTCGTGTGTGCGGCTCCAGCGCACGCCGCTGCCCGGGCCGGCCAGCACCGGCACCAGGCCATCGCGCGCGTCGAAGCCACTGAAGGGGTCGTCGAGCAGGTGTTCCGATTCCGCGATCTCCGCGCCGCCGTCGACCGACTTCAGAACGGCGGCCAGGTGCGCCGCCTGGGCGGAGGCGATGCGGGGCGCGAAGATGGCGCCCAGGCGGCAGCGCACGCCGGCGGCTTCGCAGATCTGCGCGGCCTTGAGCGTGTTGCGCAGGCCACCCAGGTAGGGCACCTTGAGGTTGTAGGAATGCGCCGCGTCCATCTTGATCAGGCGGACCAGTCCGGCGAGCGAGCCGATCGATTCGTCGGCCTCGATGCGCATGAGGCCGGCGTCGGTGACGCGCTTGAGCCCGTCGACGTCCGCGGCGGGCACGGGCTGCTCCATCAGCGTGACGTTCTCGTGCGCCAGGGCGCGGCAGACCTCGATGGCATTGGCCGCGTCGTAGGCCTGGTTGGCGTCGACCGTGAGCAGCATGCCGTTGCCGACCACGGCGCGGACTGCGCGCACGCGGGCGATGTCGGCATCGGCTTGGCCGTTGAGCTTGAGCTTGAGGCCGCGGTAGCCCTGGGCCTGCAGGCGGTGCGCCTGCTCGGCCATGGCCTCGGGCGGTTTGATGGGGATCAGCCGTGTGGCGGGGATGGAGCGTCTCACCGCGCCACCCAGGAGCGCATGCAGCGGCAGGTTCAAGCTGCGCGCCGAGAGCTCCAGGGCGGCGCTGCTAAAGCCCGCCTGCACGCTGGGCCGGTCCGGGCAGACTTCCCCGAGCACCGCGCAGAGCGCTTCCTGGTCCAGCGCACCGAGGCCGCGCACCGCAGACGCGGCGGCCTCGACGGCGAGGCGCATGCCGTGTGCATCGGGCTGGGCGATGGGTGTCGTCAACACGTGGCCCCAGCCTTCGTGCCCAGACGCGCTGCGCAGCGTGACGATCCAACCCTGGATCTGCGGGATGCCACCGCGCGCGAATTGCCAGGTGGGATCTTCCTGCCGCTGGATGCAAGGGGTGACCGTGACCTCGTCGATCGCCCAACGGGTGGGCTCGCTGCTGCCTGTGCTCAAGGGACGCTCCAGATCCTCGTTTCGAAGAACCGGATTAAACCATATTGGTTTCCGCAAGAAACAAAATAGATGATGAAATTAACCAGTTAAAACCCTTGGGCGGTGGCGGGGTGGTGCCGGTCCCGTGCGAAAAAGTTCTAGAAAATTCGGGGGCCGGCTCGTTGATGTGATTGATTTCCGGTCATAACGTTTATGATTCCGCTCGTCGGTCGCATTTCGGCGTGGGGTGATCTCTGTGCTTGGAAAGTTGGGGCAATGAGGCCCTCGACCCCTTTCTCGGAGATCCTGCCATGCGCGCACCATCCACGCGACGTTCCCCTCTCATCCTTCTGGCCGCTGCGGGGTCGGTGTGGGTGAGCGCCATGGGTGCGGCCCACGCGCAGGACCCCAGTGCTGCGCCAGTGGGCTACGTGAAGAACGTCAAGGGCACGGCCACTGTCACCACCGACGGCAAGGTGGTGCAGGCCCAGCCCGGAACGCCGCTGCACCAGGGCAGCGCGCTCAAGACCGAGGCGCAGTCCAGCATGGGCGTGATGTTCAAGGACAACACCGTCATGTCTTTCGGTCCGAGCACCGAGCTCACCGTCGAGGACTACCTGTACGAGCCCGCCGAGGGCAAGCTCAAGTTGGGTGCCCGCATGGGCAAGGGCACGCTGAACTACGTCTCGGGCGTCATCGCCAAGCTGCAGCCCGAGGCGGTCAACGTCAAGACGCCCAGCGGCATGATCGGCGTGCGTGGCACGCAATTCCTGGTCAAGGTCGAGGAACCGTGATCACTTCGCGCTGAGCACGATCCGCACGCCGGGTTCGTTCTGCGCCAGCCGCGCGCCGTACAGCGCCACCAGGGGATCGCCGGGGTAGAGCGCCTGCAATTGCTCGAAGCACTCGCGCGCCCGTGCATCCCCGTCGCGCAACGCGCCGTACGCGGCCTGGTACAGCTCGATCGGGGCATAGTCTTCGGGCGGCGGGTCGGGCAGCGGCTCGTGCACCTGCAGCGCCTGGGTCTTGCCCATGAGCACGAGTTCACCCACCGGACGGGCCCGCACGCCGGTGCAGGCCGACAACGTGGTCTCGGAAGCGCAGATCAGCGTTCCCAGGTGCTTGTTCACGCTTTCCAGCCGGGCTGCGGTGTTGACCGGGTCGCCCAGCGCACGGTAGTCGAACAGGGCGCCACCGCCGAAGTTGCCGACGATGACTTCGCCCGAGTGCACGCCAAAGCGCGTGAGACCAAAGGCGATGCCCTGGCCTTGCACTTCGCGCGCGTAGGCGGTGGCGAAGGCGTGCATCTCGAGGGCGCAGTCCATGGCGCGCTGCGCGTGGTCGGGCTGCACCACCGGTGCGGAGAACATGATGGCCAGGGCGTCGCCCACGATGCGGTCCAGCGTGCCCTGGTGGCGGAACGCGATCGAGATCATCTCTTCCAGGTAGCGGTTGAGCAGGGAGACCGCCTGGGCCGGATCAATCGCCTCCATGAGGCTGGTGAAGCCGGCGAGGTCGGTGAAGATGAAACTGCAGTCCTGGCGCTTGCCCCCCAGTTCCAGCTGGCCCGGGTTCTTCATCAGGTGTTCCACCCGGTTGGGCGAGACGTAGCGCGAGAACGCTTCCTTCACCCAGCGCTGTTGCCGCTCGCTCCAGAAGTGCCGGCACAGGCTGGCCAGCACGAACGCCAGCGCCCATGTCAGTGCGGGTGTGAAGCTGTCGAGCAGCAGGCGCTGGTTCGAGAAGGCCAGCCAGCCGCCCCAGAGCGCGCCCGCCACCAGCGCCAACGCGGTGGCCGCGGCCCACAGCGAGGGCACGAAGACGCCGACCCACACCAGGGCCACGCAACCCAGCACCACCGCCAGTGCCTCGGCCGCCACCGCCCAGCTCGGCCGGTTCAGGTAGTGCTGGGTGAGCACCTGTTCCATGGCTTGTGCGTGCGCTTCCACGCCGGGCATCACGCGGCCCAAGGGGTTGAAGCGCAAGTCCAGCAGGCCCTGCGCGGAGCTGCCCACCAGCACGATGTGGCCCTCCAGCAGGGCCGGGTCGGCATTTCCTGCCAGCACTTTCCAGGCCGGCAGGTAGCGCTCGGGCCGGGCCTCGGTGTAGTGCAGCCACAGCTCGCCTTGTGCATTGGTGGGGATGCTGGCCTGGCCGATGCGCAGCTGCGCCAGGGCCGGCGCATCGCCTTCGGCACGCCGCACGACGAGGTTGTGTTCGCCCTGCGCCACGCGCAGCAGCTCGGTGCTCAGACCGGGCACCGGCGTCTGGCCCAGCGCCATCAGCAGGGGCACGCGGCGCACCACGCCGTCGGTATCGGGCACGAAGGTCAACGCGCCGCTGCCGCTGGCGGCTGCATCCAGCACGGGCAGCGCGGGCACGGCCGAGGCAAAGGTGTGCAAGGCTTGCGGGCTGGGTTCGCCCAGCCACACCGTGCGGTACCGCGCGTTGGGCAAGGCGGGCGGTGCCGTGGCCGCGCGGGTGTCGCTGCGCAGCGCGAAGCCCAGCACCACGTTGTGCTGCGCAATGGCTTTGGCGAAGGTTTCGTCGTTGTCCGGCAGTGCCGCGATCGAGCGCGCCTGCTCCGGCGACAAGGCCCAGTCCGCCGACGCGCGGCGCGGCGAGGTGCGGTCGGGTTCGGCGAACACCACGTCGAAGCCGATCGCCGCAGCCCCTTGCGCGCCGAGCTGGGTCACGAGCGTGGCGAGCTTGTCGCGCGACCAGGGCCACTGGCCCAACTTCGCAAGGCTGGCCTCGTCGATGTCGACGATGCGCACCGGCGCCGCTTCGTACGTCCGGGGTTGCCAGCGCTGGTACTGGTCGAAGCCCTGGTGGCGCAAGGCCTGCAGCGGCAGGGGATCGGCCAGCACCAGCAGCAGGCCCAGGGCGGCCGTGGCGATGCTGAGCAGGGCCGCGACCGCGCGCAGGGACAACAGGCGCAGCTTCATGTGCGAATGCCGCGGGCGGTGGCCATCAGAACTCGCGAATGCCCCACGCCTGCTTTTCGTGGGGGCTGAGCGCACCCAGCACCTCGCGCGCATGGGCATCGCCTTGCGCCACGATGGCGCCAAAGCGGGACCATTGCAGGAAGCCGAACTTGAACAGCTCGGGGTTGAAGTACAGGTCGGTCTGCTTGCGCGACTCCGCCTGCCGCGACACGCTGTAGAGCACCGAGACGTTGAGCAGGTACGCGATCAGCGAGGGCACGCGGTAGCGCCGCTTCGCGCGCGGCCTGAGCCGGTCGAACAGCACCTGCCAGGCCCCGGGCATCTCGTCGAACTCGAAACGCCGCGTGCGGCGCGCGCTGAGGTCCACGCCGATCACCTTGCCCACGCCACGCATGTTGCGCATCACATTGGCGGGGAAGTTGTTGAAGGTGCCGCCGTCGCAGAACATTTCACCGTCCATCAACACCGGCGGCAGGGCGCCGGGAATGGCGATGCTGGCGCGCAAGGCCCGGCCCAGGTCGCCTTTGTGCAAATGGGTCTCGCTGCCTTGCGAGTAGTTGCTGGCGATGCAGAAATAGCCTTTCCAGAGGTCGACGATGTCGACCGGCCCGCCCATGAGCGAGTCGATGGAGCGTTCGACGATGGTCCGCACGCGCCCGCCTTTGATGAGCGAGATCAGGGGCAGCAGGTTGTAGTCTCCGGTGGGGTTGACCTTGAAGGCCTGCTTGAGCACGTCCAGGGTCCTGGGGATGTCCCGGTCGGCGGCGATGGCCGCCGCCATCACGGCACCCATGCTGGTGCCGCCGACGCAGTCGATCTCGATGCCCTGTTCCTTGAGCGCCTTCCAGGCCCCCAGGTGCGCGAAGCCGCGCGCGCCCCCACCGGCGAGCACCAGGCCGACCGCATTGCGGCTGAGCAGGCGTGCCAGGCGCGCGATGTCGCCATCGAGTTCGGGGCGCAGGTTGACGTGGCCGGTGACGGGGCGGCGGTCGACCCAGCGGCGCATGCCCAGTGGCGACTGGGTGCTGGCCGGGTGCAGCAGCACCAGCGTTTGCGCCACCTCGCTGCGTTGCGGCGGGTCGACCATGCAGGCCTGTTCCACCGGCGCGATCGCGGCGGGCTGGTTCGCATCGGCCAGCAGCAGCACCTCGTCGCTCTGGCTGACGCACAGCTGCGTCCAGGCCGTGGGCTGCGGGTCGGCCATCATCAGCACGAAGTCGTGCCCGGCCTCCAGATCTTCCAGTGCGGCGGGCGTGGTGGAGGTCGCATGGGCCGCGTCCACCCAGCAGACACGGCCGAACGGTTCCAAGGCCTGCGCCAGACGCTGCACGAAGCCCGTGGCATCGATCTGGCCGCCGGTGATGGGCAGCAAGGTCACGGTCACGGGCGGGGGCAGGGGGCGGCGATCGTTCTGGGTTTGCAGGCGCTCGATGATCTTGCGCGTGAGCGCCATGGACACCTGCGGATGGCGTTCCACGAGCGCGGTGAACTGCGCCTTGTCCAGCCGCGCCACCACGGTGTTGCGGATCGCCACCACGGTGGCCGAACGCGGCGCGTCGTTGTACAGGCTGATTTCCCCCGTGATCTCGCCGCGCCCGAGTTCGCGGACCATGCGCGATGCGCCGTCATCGCCCTTGACGTACACGCGCAGGCGCCCGCTGATCGTGAGGTAGGCGGCATCGCCGGGCGCCCCCTGTTCCATCAACACCTCGCCGGCCCGCAAGTGAAGCCATTCGACGCGCGACTGAACCTCTTGCAGTGTCTGTGCATCCACGTCGGGGAAATTGCCGACGAGAAATGCCGCCAATGCGTCGCGCCGCTGCTCGCACTCGATGTCTTCTTGTTGCATGTGGCCAGCCCGAGGGGAAATGAATGAGTGTACTGAATACCTCAGGGCGGTATTCAAGATTTGCAAAGATGGCATCATCGAACGCCGATCACGGATCGCAATTGGCCGAATCGTGGGCACCCAACGAGGCGAAATCGAAATGCAAAAATTTTCATCCCGATTGCGAATGGTGGTTTGTGCCGGCATGCTGTTGCTGTTGACCGCCTGCGCTTCCAAAATGCCAGCATCGTACGTCGTGCTGGTGCCGGATCCAGACGGGGCGGTGGGGCAGGTAATGGTGACGGGCGCACAAGGTCAGCAGGTATTGACGCGCGCCGGCCAAGTGGCGGGCATTGATGGCCGCGAGGTGAAAACCGAGCTCCAGCCGGCGCAATTCAATGCCGACTTTTCCGATGCGAAGGCGGCACAACCGGCACCCCCCGAACATTTCATGCTGTATTTCTTCACCGGGGGTGCGCGATTGACCGCGGAATCGGAACGCCAATTCGCCGAGATCTTGAATCGGGTCCGAGCGCGGGGAGCTGATGCGGTGGTGGAGCTGGTGGTGATCGGCCACACCGACACCGTGGGCAGCGCCGACGACAACCTCGTGCTGTCCGCGCAGCGGGCGCAGGCCGTGGCAGATCGACTGCGCGCTTCGGGCTTGAAGTATTCGGCACTGACGCTGGAGTCGCATGGCAAGACGAACCCGCTCGTGCCCACCCGGGACGGCGTGGCGGAACCCCGCAACCGCCGGGTCCAAGTGACCATCCGCTGAACGCAAGTCCTTCGGGTGCACAAGGTTTGCTGCATCGCAGCAAAATCGCCGCATGCCTGCCTATGCTGTTCCCGAGACCGCCGACGCGGTCACCACTGTCTCAACCTCCACCTCCACCACCGATCCTGCTTTCCGCCGCACCGTCTGGGCCCTCGGGCTCAGCGGGTTCGCCATTGGCACGGGTGAGTTCGTCATCATGGGCCTGCTGCCCGAGGTGGCCAACAGCCTGTCGATCAGCATCCCCCAGGCCGGCCATGTGATCAGCGCCTACGCGCTGGGCGTCGTGGTGGGTGCGCCGCTGTTGGCGGTGCTCACCGCCCATTGGCCTCGGCGGCTGTTGCTTGTGGTGCTGATGCTGTTGTTCGGACTGGGCAACTTGGCCAGCGCTGCAGCGCCGGGCTACCCGAGCCTGAATCTGCTGCGCTTCGTCGCCGGCATGCCGCACGGCACCTACTTCGGCGTGGCGTCTCTCGTGGCGGCTTCGCTGGTGCCGCCGGGGCGGCGCGCGCAGGCCGTGGGCCTGATGATGCTGGGCCTCACCGGTGCCACGCTGGTGGGCGTGCCCATGGCGGCGTGGCTGGGGCAGCACTGGGGCTGGCGCAGCGCCTTCGTGCTGGTGGGCGGGGTCGCCCTGGTGGCCAGTGTGTTGATCCACCGCGCGCTGCCGCATCTGCCGGCACCCGAAGGCGCGAGTCCCTTGCGCGAATTGGGTGCGCTGAAGAACCCGCAGGTCTGGCTCACGCTGGGCACGGGCGCCATCGGCTTCGGTGGCATGTTCGCGGTGTTCAGCTACATCAAGCCGACCTTGATCGAAGTCACCGGCCTTTCCCTGGGCGCCGTGCCGCTGGTGCTGGCACTGTTCGGCGTCGGCATGATCGCGGGCAACCTGGTGGGCGCGCGCCTGGCCGACAAGGCTTTGTTGCCCACCATCGGCGGCACGCTGGTGTGGTCGGCCCTGGTCTTGTTGCTGATGCTGGTGACCGCCCCCTACGCGGCCGCGGTGTCGTTCAACGTCTTGCTGGTCGGCACCGTCGTCGCGCTGGCGCCGGCGCTGCAGATCCGCTTGATGGACGTGGCCGGCGAGGCGCAGGCCCTGGCCGCCGCGCTGAACCACTCGGCCTTCAACCTGGCCAATGCCTTGGGCGCCTGGCTGGGCGGCTTGGCGATTGCCGCGGGCATGGGCTGGACGTCAACCGGTTGGGTCGGCGCGCTGCTCGCGGCCGCGGGCCTGGTGGTGTTCGCCGGCTCGCTGTGGCAGCAGCGGCGGCGGCAAAGCGTGCTGGCGGCGGCCACACCGTGCTGATGCGCCGTCATCCACCCCAGATGGCGTCGTAGAGCACCTTGGCCGACACCGAAAACAGGCTCACCTGCACGAGCTTGAAGAACCAGGCATCCGCGATGCGCCGGGTGAGGTAGGCGCCCAGCACCGTGCCGATGAGTGCCGCCGGCACGAGCGCCGCCGCGCTCCAGAGCGATTCCAGCGAGTAGGGCTGCAGGTTCTGGTAGGGCGGAATCTTGGCGGCATTGATCACCGCAAAGAAGATGGTGGCCGTGCCCGCGAACACCGCCTTGGGCAGCCGCTGGGGCAGCAGGTAGATCTGGAACGGCGGCGCGCCCGCGTGCGAGATGAAACTGGTGAAGCCCGAGAGCGTTCCCCAGAACCATCCCTTGGGGCCGCTGGGCGCAAGCGGCGGCGACACCGATCCCTTGCGCAGCCACACGTTCAGGCAGAAGCCGATGCCCACCGCGCCCAGCAGGAAAGCCAGCGCCCGGTCCGGCACGTGCGAGGCGGTGAGCCAGCCCACCACGACGCCAGCGATGCCCGCGGGTATCAGGATCTTCAGGTTCTCCAGGCTGTAGCTGTGGCGGTACAGCCAGACGCCGACGATGTCCGAGACCACGAAGATCGGCAGCAGCAGCACGGCGGCCTTCATGGGCGATGTGACCAGCGTGAGCAGGGGCACGGCGATCATGCCGATGGCGGGAATGCCGCCTTTGGAGAGGCCGACCAGCAAGGCGGCCAGCAGGCTCAGGCCTTCAACGAGAGAGAGTGTCATGGGTCCGTTCGGTGGAATTTCTTCGGGATGGTACGGGCAAGGAGGAGGGCCTGTCGTCCTACACCCTATTGCGCGCAGCTTTGATCCAATGCTCCCATGAACGTGAAGCGCGCCTTCTCACTCATCCAGAAAACCATCGTGGCCTGGCTCGACGACTTCGCACCCAGCATGGGTGCCGCCATTGCCTACTACACGGTGTTTTCGCTGGCGCCGCTGCTGGTCATCGTCATCGCCGTGGCGGGCGCCATCTTCGGCCACGAAGCGGTCACCGGGCAGATCACCGGACAGTTGAGCGGTCTCCTCGGCGTTGAGGGTGCCCGCCTCGTGCAAGGCCTCGTGGCCGCCGCCAGCGACACCGAACGCGGCATGGTCGCCGGGTCCATCAGCATCGCGGTGCTGCTGGTGGGCGCCACCACTGTGTTCGCAGAACTTCAAAGCGCGCTGGACCGCATCTGGCATGTGCCCGAGCGCGAAAAGCCTCAGGGCGTGTGGGCCGTGCTGCGGGCGCGCTTGCTCTCCTTCGGGCTCATCCTGGGCCTGGCTTTCATGCTCATGGTGTCGCTGGTGGCGGGCGCGGTGACGGCAGCGATGGCCAACTGGCTGGGCACCTTGATGCCCGGGTCGGCCGCGGTGCTGTACGCGATCAACCTGCTGGTGTCGCTGGCCTTCACCACCGTGATCTTCGCGATGATCTTCAAGTTCATGCCGAGCACGCCGGTGCGCTGGCACGAGGTGTGGATCGGGGCGGTGGTGACGGCGCTGCTGTTCGAGGTGGGCAAGTTCCTCATCGGGCTCTACATCAGCAAGAGCGGCATCACCGAGTCTTTCCAGGCCGCCGGTTCGCTGGTGGTGCTGCTGGCCTGGGTGTACTACGCGGCGCAGATCTTCCTGCTGGGCGCCGAGTTCACCAAGGTGTATGCGAACGAATGCGGTTCGCCCTTCGCGGCCAGGGCGACGGCAGCCACGCAGGCCACCGCGCAGGCGGGGGTGCCGCAGGAGGGAAGCGTTCAGGTCCGTGCTGGTGGCAGCTCCACAATTTGAAGTGCGCTGCGTTCAGTCCGCCTTGATGTTGCGTTCCTTGATGATCGCCCCGTAGCGTTTGCTGTCGTCGGCCATCACGGTGGTGAACTGTTGCACCGACAGCGGTGTGGCCTCGGCGCCGATCGTCTCGATCTGCGTCTTCACCGCCGGCATCGCCAGGATAAGGTTGATCTCGCGGTTGAGCCGCTCCACCACCGGCGCGGGCGTGCCAGCCGGGGCGTAGAAGCCGTGCGTCTGGCCGGCGTCAAAGCCCTTGAGGCCGACTTCGTCCAGGGTCGGCACCTCGGGAAATGCCGCCGACCGGCTCATGCCGGCCACCGCCAGCAGGCGCAGCTTGCCGGCCCGCACATGGGTCAGGCCAATGCCCGGATCGAAGAAGAAGTCCACCTGGCCCGCCAGCAGGTCTTGCAACGCAGGGGCCGATCCCCGGTAGGGCACGTGCAGCGCATACACACCGGCCTGGCTCTTGAGCATTTCGCCCGCCAGGTGCAGGCCGGTCGCGTTGCCGGCCGAGGCGTAGCTCAGCTTGCCCGGATGGGCCTTGAGATAGGCGAGGAACTCTTTCGCATCCTTCACCGGCAGGCTGGCTTTCGCTTCCAGGAACAGCACGATGCGCGCCACGGCGGCCACGGGCGTGAGGTCCTTCTCGGTGTCGTAAGGAATCGAGGCGTAGATGAACGGGTTGGTGGTGATGGCGCTGCCTGCGGTCATCAGCAGCGTGTGCCCATCAGCCACGGACTTCGCCACGGCTTCTGCGCCGATCATGCCGCTGGCACCCGCGCGGTTCTCAATGATGACCGGCTGGCCCAGGGCCTGCTGCAGCGGCTGTGAGACCGCGCGTGCGAGCACGTCGGGCGAGCTGCCGGGTGGAAAGTTCACCACGATGCGGACCGGCTTGGACGGCCAGGCCTGGGCCAGTGCGGCGAGGGGCGTCGCCCCCAGCAGCAGCGCAGCGCTGATGCCGCCCAGCAAGGCACGGCGCACCGAAGAAGAAATGGCAGTCGGGGGTGTCATGGGAAAGCTCCTTCAGGCATCGATGGGAAGACCGGTGAAATTCTCGGAAAACTGCAGACGGCCGGCGGTGGTGCCGGTCATGTAGTCGAGGTCGGCGCGTTGGAGGCGCCGCACGAACGAGCTGTCGCCCGCGAAGCTGTGCACCATCGTGCAAAGCCCGGCGGAGAAGCGCTGCACCAGCCACATGCGCTTGAGGCAGGTCTTCGAATAGCGGGCCAGCAGGTCTTGCGAACCGCGCTGGTAGTGCTGCTCCAGCGCGCGCGCCAGCACCTTCACGTCGGCCATGGCCGAGTTCAAGCCTTTCGCGCCTGTGGGCGGCACGATGTGGGCCGCGTCACCCGCCAGGAACAGGCGGCCGTGCTGCATGGGTTCGAACAGGAAACTGCGCATCGCCGTCACGCCTTTTTGCGTGATGCGGCCTTCGTTGATCGGCGGCAGACCGGGCACGTCGAGCCGTTTGTGCAATGCCGACCAGATGCGGTCGTCGGACCAGTGGTCGGGGTTCTCGTCGGGTTCGCACTGCAGGTACAGGCGCGTGACCGAGGGCGTGCGGATGCTCATCATCGCGAAGCCGTCTTCGTGGCAACCCCAGGTGACTTCGTTCGTGGCGGGCGGTGCTTCGGCCAGGATGCCGAGCCAGCCGAAGGGGTAGATGCGGTCGTGCACCTGGCCTTCCCGCGCGGGAATGGCCCGGCGGCTGATGCCGCGAAAGCCGTCGCAGCCGACCACGAAGTCGCAGTGCAGTTCGCCGGCCACGCCGTCTTTTTCGAAACGCACCACCGGGCGGGTGCCGTCGATGCCCTCGATCGCGGTCACCGGGGTTTCGAACAGCATCTGCGCACCGGCGGCGGTGCGCGCGGCCATCAGATCCTTCACCACCTCGTGCTGCGGGTACACCCAGGCGCTGCGCCCGCCCGTGGCCTCGTGGAAGTCGATCGGGTGCGACTCGCCACCGAAGCGGAAATCGATGCGGTGTTGTTCCAGGCCCAGCTGGCCGATGCGCTCGCCCAGGCCGAGCTCGCGCATCATCTCCACCGTTCCCTGTTCCAGCACGCCCGCGCGCAGGCGGTTCTGCACGTGCTCTCTCTTGGAACGTTCGATGATCACGGACTCGATGCCTTCGAGGTGCAGCATGTGCGCGAGCATCAGCCCCGCCGGTCCTGCGCCAATGATGCCGACTTGGGTGCGCATCAGACCTTCTCCTCGAGCGTGATCAAGCCCATGCCGGTGGTCATGGGCGCGTAGTAGTGGCGGTGCACGCGCTGCACGTCGTTGGAGAGCGCGCCGCGCATCACCAGCCACATGATCAGTTCGATGCCTTCCACGCCGAACTTCTCCATCAGGGTCTGGTGCGTGAGCCCGGCCAGGCTCTCGGGGTCGTGCTCGATGCGCTCCAGAAAGTGCAGGTCGTTGTCGCGCTGCATGTCACCGAAGTGTTTGCCGGTGAGCTGGTGCGACATGCCGCCCGTGCCGATGATGGCCACGCGCAGATCGCGCTCATAACTTTCCACGGCACGGCGGATCGATTGACCCAGCCGGAAGCAGCGGCGCGCGGTGGGCAGTGGGTGCTGCAGCACGTTGACCGCGATCGGCACCGAGGCCACGGGCCAGGTTTCGTCGTGGTCGAAGCACAGGTGCATGGGCACCAGGAAGCCGTGTTCCACAGCCATCTTCTGGCACACCGTGATGTCGAACTCGTCGTACACCAGCGAGCGGCACAGGTGCTGCGAAAACGCCAGATCGCCCGGAATGGCCGGCAGCGGTCGCGTGCCGAAACCTTCGTCGGCAATGGCGTACTGGTCGGCGCAGCCGACCGCGAAAGTGGGGTACTTGTCGAAGAAGAAGTCGGCGCCGTGGTCGTTGTAGACCATGATGGCCACGTCGGGCCGGATCTCTCGGAGCCATTCGCGCACCGGCACGTAGGCATCGAACAAGGGCTTCCAGGCGGGGGTCTGGGTGCGGCCGCGGTCGTAGGCGCCGCCGATGGAGGGCACGTGGGAAGTGCCGATGCCGGCGATGATCTTGCCGCCCATCACACCGCTCCCGCGTCGTTGCGGGTGGCCAGAAATTGCTCGTGCGTTTCCCCACGCATCGAGGCGCCCATCCGGTACAGGCCGTTGCCGGTGACCACGCCCAGCTTGAGCAGGAAGTAGATGTTGCCGCCGGCAGCGAGCAGGCCGCTGAAGTCGCGCGCGCGCACCAGTCTCTTCTCATCCTCGGTCAGGCCGAAGCGCGCCATGAAGGCTTCTTCGTCGGCTTTGCAGGCCTCGCGGTTGGTGGGGTCGCAGAGCGCGTTGCACATCGTGTTGATGCGCAGGCCGCGCCAGGACATGTTGAGGTCGAACACATCCGAGTCGGAGATTTTCAAGCCCTGTGGGGGCAGTTGCGGCGTCATTCAAAGGCTCCAGAGTGGGTGGGTGAAAACCAGTCTAGGAGCGAAGGAGGTAGTTCTTCTATACAACTACCTGGCCGCTGGTATCGCACTGGCTTGCCAATGCCGCAGGGCACGTTCACACTTCGCAAGCTTCTTTTTTGGCTTGATTCGCACCATGTCCTTCGCCCAACCCGCCACCGTCGACGACTTGCTGAACTACCGGCTCAACTGCCTGCTGGCCAGCAGCGGCGCGCTCGTGACGCGCATTTGCGAAGGGCGCTACGGCATCACCCGGCGCGAATGGCGCCTGATCTGCATCCTGGCGGACCACGGCGCGATGTCGCCTTCCCAGTTGGCAGAACGTTCGCACCTCGAGCGCCCACGGGTTTCGCGCCACATATCCGACCTGGTGACCAAGAAGCTCTTCGCACGCATCGCCGACCCCGACGATCGCCGCCGCGCCCGGGTCGACATCACCGCGCGCGGCCTCGCCTTGCATGCGGAGTTCTTTCCCCAATCGGTACAACTCAACAACCTCGTGTTGGCCACCCTGAGCCCGTCGGAACTGGCGGCGTTCGACATCGCTTTGACGAAACTGACCAGCGCCGCGGAGGAGCTGGTGAACTCCCGGCCGCTGCAGGAGAAGGCGGACCGCCGTCAAGGCGGACGCCGAAGAGGCTCCGTGGGCAAGTTCGAAGGACTGCCGCGTTTGGACGCGGGCCTGGCACGTTGAGCGTGCTTACGCGGGAGCAAAAACGATAACGGGGCGCGAGGCCCCGTGTGTTCCATGTGCCTGGGGATGTTCGGCGTGCAGCTGTTCGCACACGCCGGTCCGCGCACATGCTTAGCCGTACCCCTTCTCATCGGTCCTTGATGGGGGCCGATCAGGAGCGGGAGATGTCGACCAACGCATCGGCCGCAGGCTCAATGTCGTCGGCCTCGACAGCAAAGTCACCTAGCGAGACGATGCCAACCAGTCTCTTGTCTCGATCCACTACAGGAAGACGCCGGATCTGTTTCTCACTCATGATGCCTGCGCCCCGGGCCACCGTATCGTTTTCATACGCCCAGGTGATCCCTTCGGACATGACATCGCGAACTTTGGTGTCGCAATCCTTTCCTTCGGACACGGCGCGAATGACGATGTCGCGATCCGAGATCGCGCCAATCATGCGGTCGTTCTCGCCCACCGGCATCATTCCGAAACCTTCATCGTGCATCAGCTTGGCGGCTTCCCTGATTGTCATATCCGGGCTGATGACTTTGACATCGCGACTCATCACTTCTTTCAATAGTTGCATACGGATCTCCTGGATGGTGGTTAAGATCTTTGCGTGCTTCGCTCAAGCGCGGTCGCGCAACTCCTTGACTCCGAAGTGTTCGGCGCAATGGTTGCAGCAGAACATCTGTCCGTCTTTCTCCAGTCCATGGCCGACGATGCGCACGCCGCAGTGCGTACAAGCTGGCGCCAGCGCGAAGATCGCACATTCGAAACTGTCGAAGGTGTGGGTTCTTCCCTCCACAACAACCTCGAACGACTTGTCGTAGTCGTTGCCGCATGCTTCGCATTTCGCCATGGTGAACTCCGGATAGTGAAGAGAGACCGATTCATCGTCCTCTCCTGCACAGGTCCGGTCTGTTCGCTCGGGCACACAGCGCGTATTGAGCCGCCTCCGAGCGCCGTGGATGTGTTTCAAGCGTTGGAGGGCGAGCGGACGTAAAAAAGCCCACCGGAGGGTGGGCCGGAGCTCGCGCAGTACGGCTTACTGGCTGCCAGGTGTTGCGCTGTACCGTCGCTCGATCCAATGGGAGTCGGATCCGTAGACCTCGTTGCCAGCGTTCACCAGCACCCTGAGGGTTTCAAGAACGGCAATATCTGCAGGCTGCCATTGGCTTGTGGTGGAGGCCTCGCGCTTGGTGTTTCTGGCTGCTGGGGTGCAGCAGATCCGTGCATAGTGGTAAGAGGTCCACGCGCTGCGTCTGCTCCCTGGTGTCTCTGCATTCATCACCATCTCCTGACGTGGTGGAGTCAAGACGCTCCACCACCCAATACGGTGCGCTCTATCCAGTGTCGTGTCTATCGGTAGGGCACATATCGAGTAAGCACATGTTGCAGGACTTGTGGGCGTGACCACAGGCGAAGGGTAAGGCAAGCTCTTAAAGCTTGGGCGTTGTGCCAGCGCCCACACGGGCCTTCTTCGCCTGCGCTTCCAAGCCCGATACCCAGGCGCGGGTGGCTTGCAGCGTGTCCAGCCACGGGCCCGTGTCGGTCATCTCCATGGTGAAGTTCCGTACCGGGTCGGAGGCGGTGACGAACTGGGCGATTGCGCCGCATTGCGACAGGTCTGCCGGTGCGAATCCCATTTTCTGGCGCTGAGCGAATTGCTGGAGAACGTCGAGCACGGGCGATGCGGCGGTGAACACCGCCACCTGCTTGGCACTGCTGCGCCAGCACTGGGGCTTGCCAGGTTCGATCCAGATCAACCGCGTCTCAGGCTTGAGCCGCTCACGAGGTCGGTTCACGGCGGGTGGGCCGTACTTCTGCAACGTGGCCTGCACCATCTGTTCGTGCGTGGGTGGGTTGGGCAACGAGGCAACACGGCGCACGCCCACCAGGCGCGCCGGTTTGGGCGGCTGGGAGAACAGCAGGGTGATGTTCTCTGTTCCATTCATGGCCACCGCCACGATTTCGGCCAATGCGGGTGCGGTCTGGTGCTGCTTCGTTCCATCGGAATAGGTGTAGCTCACGGTCTTGCTGTTGAGCTGCAGTTGCGGGTTGTGCGCGTTGAGGGTGCTGCGAACCTGTTGCTCGGTCATGCCGAGACGCAAGCCAACGATGTCGAAGTGGTCGGGCGCGGCAAGCGCCGGGACGAGTACGGTCCCGAGCAGCAAAGCCAGCAGGGTGGTACGGCTTGGAGCGGATTGCCTGCGCATGACGAGATTCCTTTCAGTGGCTTGGGGCGCAGGATAGCCACCGCACGGGTAGCGCGCCTCTGCCAAATGGAAGAGGCGCAGATCCGAAAGGGAGCGCTCAGCCGCGCAGCGAGTGGGTCGTCTCGCCCAACATGGCCACGCTGCGCGTGATCAATGCAGCCAACCCGTTCTGGCGGTGGGTGCCTGTTTTGCTCAGTACCTGGCGCAGGTGCGAGCGCACGGTGCCCACGCCAATGCCCAGCCTCTGCGCGATCTGCTCGGGCGCAAGGCCTTCGGCAATCGCTGCCGCCACCCTGGCTTCTGTCGGCGTGAGGCCGAACAGCTGACCCAGCACATCGGGCGAGGCGACTTGCTGTTCGGGGTCGCGCAACAACACCAGCACCGCAGCGTTGTTCTGAGATGCAACCCGCAGCGGCGCGAAGAGTGCGGTGACGGGGGCACGGCCCGCGCGTGCGAGCAGCAGCGATCCACCCTCGGTCAGCGCGGCTTGTTGCACGAGCATGCGCCACCGAAACCTCGAATTCGGATTCACCGCGATCACGCGGTCCGCGCTCAGGCTCAAGCTCGAACCCTCGCGCAGCAAGCCTTCGCCCTGAGCATTGGCATGCAGAAGCCGCCCGTCCGCATCGAGAACCAGGGCGGGTGTGTGCAGGCGGTCAAACGCAGCCGCCTGCGCGTCTGCAGCCAGCCGGGAAGGCGCCAGATGGCTGCGAATGCGCATGGCGCGTTGCAGGTGGGGCAACAGGCGGGCCATGCGCCGCCGGTCCGCCGCACCGAATGCGGCACTGCTTCGGGGGCGGTGGATGCCCACCACGCCACTGAGGCCGGATGCCATTGGGAACACCGAGCCGATCATGTGGTACACGCCGAGATGTCGATTCCAGTCCTGGTAGTAGCCGCTTCGCTCGAACTCGCTGTCGGGAAGCAACTGCTGGCTGGTGACGATGCCCGATGTCTTCAGAGCTTGCGTGCGTTCCACCCATAGGTCGTTGTGGTGCCAGTGATCGGCCCAAGTCTTGTCTGCGGGGGCTGTGTGGAGGTTGTCGGTCCGTTCCAGGAGATGCACGCCGGTGCTGCCATGGAGCTTGAAGATGGCGCTGTCGGCGCCGAACGTGGTCGCCAGCGCGGGCGCCATGCCGTCCCAGGCCCGCGCGTCTACCGCTGCGTCGTACAGGGACTCGATCAGGACATTGAGCGATGGGGGCGAACGGGATGCGCGGACCATGGCCGTTTTATACATCGCGGCGTGTCTTGGGTATCGGTTTTCATGGTCGTTGACCTGCTTGGTGGCGGATCTTCAAGAGTGTGCCGTTGCGACGACGACGTCCGTACGGCAGCGGACGCCCATGTGCATGCGCGGTGTTCCTGGTGTTCGGTACCGGACGGCGCGTGGATGAATTTCTGCATAGGCTGAGGTTTTTGCGCCGACGTCTGCGCACGAACGGCGTCGTCAATAGGCGTCCCAACCCCACAGCACCATGCACACCGCCCTCACCGAAGGCTTCAGCACGTTTCTGCGTCGCCGGCGCGCGAAGAAGCACTTCGAGCGCCGGCCCTTGCTGGAAGCCCTGGTGGCGCAACCCTGGCACAAGGCGCAAGCCGGTGCACCGATGGCAACCGTCGGCGCACAGCTCCTGTTCGTGGCCCGGGAATCCCCCTCGCTGGCCCTGATGCGCCTGCGGTCTCAAGCCGACGGGCTCGAGCCAGCCGAGGCGGCCACGCGCCTGGCCCATGACGGACCCAATGAGGTCCAGCACGAGCCGCCGTTGCCTGGCTGGCTGCGCTTGTGGCGCTGCTACCTCAACCCATTCAACCTGTTGCTGAGCGCACTGGCCTCACTGTCCTTCTTGAGTGCGGATGCCAAGGCCACCGTGGTGATTGACGCGATGGTGGCCCTGAGTACGGGCATCCGCTTTGTGCAGGAAGGCCGCTCCCACCGCGCGGCGGAAGGTTTGCGCGCAATGGTCAGCAACACTGTGACCGTGCTGCGCCACGGGGCAGGGCAGCACGACATTCCCTTGCGCGAACTCGTGGCTGGCGACGTGGTGGCACTGTCGGCCGGGGACATGGTGCCGGCAGATTGCCGCGTGCTTGGCGCGCGCGACTTGTTCGTGGCACAGGCAGCGATGACCGGCGAATCGCTGCCGGTGGAGAAGTTCGTGGAGGGCCTTTCCCCTGGTTCCCAGGCGCCCCTCAGCACCGCCGCGCTGGACCAGCGCAATCTGGTGTTCATGGGCACCAATGTGGTTTCGGGCTCGGCCACGGCACTTGTGGTCGCGACCGGTGGCCGCAGTTATTTCGGCACGCTGGCCACGCATGCCGCAGCCACCGAGACAACGCCCAACGCATTCCAGGCCGGCGTCAACAGCGTGAGCTGGTTGCTGATCCGCTTCGCGGCGGTGATGGTGCCCATTGTCTTTCTCGTCAACGGCTTTACCAAGGGAGACTGGCTGCAGGCCTTCCTGTTTTCGCTGTCGGTAGCGGTGGGCCTGACGCCCGAGATGCTGCCCATGATCGTGACCAGCACATTGGCCAAGGGTGCGGTGCTGTTGTCGCGAAAGAAGGTGGTCGTCAAGCGGCTCGACGCGATCCAGAACCTGGGCGCGATGGACATCCTGTGCACCGACAAGACCGGCACGCTGACGCAGGACAAGATCGCGCTGGCACACCATGTCGACGTGGAGGGCCACGACACCGACGAGGTGCTCAACTTCGCTTTCCTGAACAGCTACTACCAGACCGGCCTGAAGAACCTGCTCGATCACGCGGTGCTCGAGAACGTCGAACGGGTGGCGGGATTGAAGCTCGAGCACGTGTACCGCAAGGTCGACGAGATCCCCTTCGACTTCGAACGCCGGCGCATGTCGGTGGTGGTGGCGGCCATGTCTGAGGGGCGAGAGCAGCACCACGAACTCATCTGCAAGGGTGCCGTCGAAGAGGTGCTCGCCGTGTGCACGCGAGCCCATATGCCCGAGGACGTGGATGCCAGCCTCGATGGCGAGCGCGAGATGCCCACGGTACCGCTGGACCAGGCCTTGCGGGAGCGCACGCAGGCCGTGGTGGATGGCCTCAACGCCGAAGGCCTGCGCGTGGTCGCCGTGGCGGTGCGCACGCTGCCGCCAGGACAGACCACCTACACGAAAGCGGACGAGGCGGGCCTCACGCTCGTTGGCTACATCGCGTTTCTCGACCCACCCAAGGAATCGGCTGCGCCGGCCCTGAAGAAGCTGGCCGTGCACGGCATCGGCGTGAAGGTGCTCACCGGCGACAACGAAGTCGTGACCCGGCATGTGTGCCAACAGGTCGGCCTGCAGAGCGATCGCGTGCTGCTGGGCTCGGACGTGGACGCGCTGAGCGACGAGGGGCTTGAGGCCGCGGTCGAAACACACAGCGTTTTTGCCAAACTCACCCCGTTGCAAAAAGAGCGCATCGTGCGTGCTCTGCGGGCCCACGGGCACGTGGTGGGCTTCGTGGGCGACGGCATCAACGATGCCGCTGCGCTGCGCGCCGCCGATGTCGGCATCTCGGTCGACAGCGCGGTGGACATTGCCAAGGAGGCGGCCGACATCATCCTGCTGGAGAAGAGCCTGCTCGTGCTGGTCGATGGTGTGGTCGAAGGCCGCACCACCTTTTGCAACATGCTCAAGTACATCCGCATGACGGCCAGCTCCAACTTTGGCAACGTGCTGAGCGTGCTGGTCGCCAGCGCCTTCCTGCCGTTTCTGCCGATGCTGCCGCTGCAATTGCTGGTGCAGAACCTGTTGTACGACATCGGGCAAACCGGCATTCCGTTCGACAACGTCGACGCCGAGCTGGTGGCCCTGCCGCTGATGTGGAACCCGTCCGACATCGGCCGCTTCATGCTGTTCTTCGGCCCCATCAGCTCGCTGTTCGACATCCTCACCTTTGGCGTGATGTGGTGGGTGTTCCAGGCCAACAGCCTGGGCCAGCAGGGCTTGTTCCAGTCGGGTTGGTTCGTGGTCGGCCTGCTCACGCAGACGCTGGTGGTTCACCTGTTGCGCACGCCGAAACTGCCTTTCGTGCAGAGCCGTGCCGCGTGGCCACTCATGGCCATGACGCCGGCTCTCATGGGTATTGGACTCTGGCTGCCGGTGGGGCCTCTCGCCGGGTATTTCCAGTTGCAGGCCTTGCCCCCCGCCTACTACGGCTGGCTGGTGGCGATCCTGCTGGCTTACGCGACGCTCACCACGCTGATGAAGCGCGTGTACATCCGCCGGTATGGCTGGCAATGAGCGTGGATCGATGGTCACCGATGCCTGTCATCGGGTTCAAGAAAGCCAATGACCACCTTGCGCAGAGGTTGACGCAGATCAACGGGGCGGGGGGCCGGGAGCGGCAAGCTGGCGCCATGTCGGGCACGGCGCAAAGAGCTCTTCACTCAAGGGTGCCAACGACGCGCGACGCCGCTTCAGGAGGTGACCCATGGGTTTTGAATGCAACGCGACCGACAACCATTTGGTGGCCGCTCTGCCCGATGCCGACCTGCATCGGTGGCTGGGATATATCGAGCCCGTGGAACTGCCGCTGGGAAGGGTGTTGTGCGAGTCAGGTCGAATACCCGCCCACGTCTACTTCCCCACCACCGCCATTGTGTCCTTGCTCTACCTGCTGCACGACGGCGGCTCGGCGGAGGTGGCCATGGTCGGGTGCGAAGGCGTGGTGGGCGTTGCGGCCTTCATGGGCGGCGAAAGTACCCCCAGCCAGGCCGTGGTGCGCAGCGCGGGTCTGGGTTTTCGGCTCAAGGCGGCCGTTGTCCGGGACGAGTTCGAATTCCAGACGCCGGTGAAGCACCTGATGCTGCGCTACACGCAGGCCCTCATGGTCCAGATGTCCCAGACAGCGGTCTGCAACCGCCATCACACCGTCGACCAACAGCTTTGCCGGTGCCTGTTGCACTGCCAGGACCGGTTGTCGAGCAACGAGCTGTTGATGACGCACGAACTCATCGCCAACATGCTCGGCGTGCGGCGCGGTGGCGTGACCGAGGCCGCGCTGAAACTGCAGGCCGCCGGCTTGATCCGCTACCACCCGGGCCACATCACGGTGCTGGATCGAAGAGGCCTGGAGCGCCGCAGTTGCGAGTGCCACGCCGTCGTCAAACGCGAATACGATCGGCTTCTGCCCATTCTGGTGGCGGCATAGAGGTATCTGATGGAGTTCAAGGACTACTACAAGGTGCTGGGCTCGGCCCACGATGCGAGCGCCGAGGACATCAAGAAGGCCTACCGCAAGCTCGCGCGCAAGTACCATCCCGACGTGAGCAAGGTGCCCGACGCGGCCGAGCGCATGAGCGAACTCAACGAGGCCTATGCGGTGCTCTCTGATATCGAAAAACGCGCCGCTTACGATGCTATTGGCCAGGGCCGGCAGGCGGGCGAGAGCTTCACCCCGCCACCGGGATGGGATGAGGGGTTCGAGTTCAGCGGCAGCGGGTCGACCATGGGCAGCGGCGACCGCAGCGCGTTTTTCGAGGAGCTGTTTGGGCGGATGGGCCGACAGGCCCGGCAGCCGCCGCGCGGCGAGCAAGGGGCGGACCACTTCCGAGCACGGGGCGAAGACCACCATGCCTCTATCCTGCTCGACATCGAAGAGGCCTGGCAGGGTGTGCGCCGCGTGATCTCGCTCAGGTCACCGACCATCGACGCCGAAGGGCACCTGCGACTGGTTGAAAGAACCCTCGAGGTGACAATTCCTCCCGGGGTGAAGGCAGGGCAGCTGATTCGCCTCGCGGGCCAGGGCTCCGCGGGGTTCGGTGGCGGCGCGCCAGGTGATTTGCTGTTGGAAGTGCGCTTGCGCCCGCATGCCCGGTTCCAGGTGGATGGCGCCGATTTGATCGTGGCGCTGCCGCTTGCGCCGTGGGAAGCCGCCCTGGGCGCGGTGGTGCCCGTGAGCTTGCCCGATGGTCGTGTCCTCAAGGTACGCGTGCCGGCGGGGACGAAGAATGGCCAGGTGATCACGGTGCGCGGTCGCGGCTTGCCGGCCAAACAACCCGGTGATCTGGATTTGCACGTGGGGGTGATCTTGCCCAGTGCCCACGACCCCAGGGTACGGGAGCTCTACGAACAGATGGCCAACGCGCTGCCAGATTTCGACGCGCGCAAACAGCATGTCGCCGAGCAGGCGCCCGTGGCCAAAGGAGGTGCGCGATGAAAGACCCCGTTTACCAGGTGCAAGTGGTGCTGGACGATGTCTGGCTCGACCTCGCGCAACTGAGCCGCCTGGCCGGTGTGACCGAGGCCTGGGTGCAGCAGCGGCTCGAGGAGGGATTGCTCAATCCGCAAGCCGTGCCGGCGTTTGAGGTGTTGCGCTTCGACGCCAACGACCTGCACCGGGCGGTGCGCATGGCCCATCTCGAGCGGGATTTTGATGCCGTGCCGGAACTGGCCTCACTCGTGGTCGACCTGGAGCAAGAGCTCGCGCACCTGCGAGCGAAGCTGCTGCGCCTGGGCGGATGAGCCGGCAGACCGCCATGGTGGTTCGAGCACCTCGGGCTCAAGCCTGAGCAAATCATGCGCGTGCTCTTTGTGGCCATCGCCCGCATCATGGCTGTTCCCGGCAAGCTCAGGACCGGGTGAGCAGACCGTTGGCGGCCTGGTGTTGCCGATGGCGCGCCCGTGCCACCAACTGCGCTGCAGTGGGATGGTCCACGGTTTCCCAGCCGCTGATCTTTGGTGCGAGGCTCGGCCGGTGTTTTTCGATGTAGTGGCGAAAGTCCGCCTGCACCTTGTGCGCGCCGGTCACCAGAATGGATGCCATGTCGGCCACGGCATCGCAAACCTGGGCGAAGAATTCATGTTCGCTTCGCACCTCGCTTCGATGCTGGCGGGTGTTGTGGCCATGGGCTTGAAGATGGTGCTCTTGGGTGTGTTCGGGGTCGAACTCGATGACATGGGCGTGGTGGTGATCCAGCCAGATCACGGCGTGAATGAATGCCATGGGATTTCTCCGGTAGCGGCCCGTATGCGCCGCTGGGGTTGGTCGGGGTAGTGGTGCACCTTAAGACACGAGCCCCCTGCGCGGATTGACGCAGCGCAAGCCATCGAGATGATGTTGGCCCTGGACAGGGAAGGCCTGGACAAGGCCCATGCCACCTTCACCAAGGCCAGTGCGGGGTCTTCACGCCTGCAGTGGGCCAAAACCCTGGCAGAAGGAGCGTGGGACTTCTTGCCCAAGACCTCGTACGCGGATCTGCTCGTCCTGGGCCAGCGCGACCAATACGGAGGAGGGGGGGACTTGTGTGTCACACGCCGGACACATTCGGTTTACCAAGCGTTGCGCGCCGATTCCGTTCGTTGTCCGGGCGTTTTCAGGCGGAACCTAGCATCGATGTGTCCCCCCGGAAACCGCACAGGAGCACACATGCACACGACCGCGCGACCCTTTCCCAAAGCCAGCCTCGCCATGTCCGATCCGGTGGCCGATGGCAGCGGCACTGCGGCGCACATACCCGCGCAGGACCCTGTCGCCGCGAGCCGGCAGATATCGGCCACGCTCGGCTTGCTGCGCGAACAGATCGAACCCAAGCGCCGGGTCGTTCACGCGGGCGATGTCATCTACCGGTCGGGCGAGCGTTTTTTCAATCTGTACATCCTGAATTCGGGCCTGTGCAAGTTCGTGAACCTGGCGGCCGATGGGCGTGAGCAATTGGTCAGCCTGAGCTTTCGCGGTGATTGGCTGGGTTTCGATGGTCTTGCCCACGGGCACTACAGCGCTGATGCGATTGCCATGGACACAGGCGAGATCTGGGTGGTGTCTTACGAGGTCCTCATGGAGGCCAGCAAGAATTGCCCGGCCATCCTGCACGCGCTGCACGCGGCCATGAGCCAGGCCATTGCCCGCGATCGTGGCGCGCTGATGTCCGTCTGCACGTTGCCGGCAATTGCGCGCGTGGCCGACTTCCTGCTCAACTGGGCCGACTCGCTGGCCGAGCGGGGCATGCGGACGGATGAGATCACCCTTCGCATGACACGTGCTGAGATCGGCAACCATCTGGGCATGACGTTGGAGTCCGTCAGCCGCGCGCTGTCGCGTTTGGCGCGAGTCCACATCATCGGTTTTGCCACGCAAGGCCGCCGGGACGTTCAGATTCCGGACCTCGGCGCTTTATCTGCCTTCGTGCAAGGCCACCTGTCTCCCGCACCCGCGGTGCTGCAGTGAGCCGGCAGTCGTCAGCGACGCGGCGCATGGCCTTTTGGGCTGCAACCCCAAGGCAAGCCCTTCGCACTTGGAGCAATGGTGTCAACAGGCCCTATCACTGAAATCGTCCCGGGCGTCCCTCACCGCCGGGTTTGATTTCCATCAAGCGGTCCGGCGGCGAAATCGCACAAGATGAAGTCCTCATCAATTCTGGAGACCGCCATGTCCATCAAAGACACTTCGCCCGACTTGTTGACATTTCCGGACGGCTTCCTTCAAGCGCTCACGAGCTGGCAGATCGCCATGGGCGAGAACCTGATGCGCTCGTATTCCTTCCCGTGGGAAATGCTGGCCGTGTGGCAGCGCTCACTCGGCATTGCGCAGCGCGAGTACATGGATCAATGGATTTGCCGTTTCGGCGGTGGGGTGCCGCTGGACGGCTGAACCCTGACGAAAAGGGGGCGAATTCTTTTCGGGACGTCGGAACATGGCTGTGATGGCCGAGAGATATGGACACAACATTGGTTGCATCGCTGAGCAAGATGCTGAGTCGGGAGACTGGTCAGCCGGTCGAGCTGATCGAAACGCACATCTCCTGGGTTTTGCTCACCCCCATTTACGCCTACAAGCTCAAGAAGCCGGTGCGCTTTCCGTTCGTGGACTTCAGCAGTGTGGATGCCCGCAAGCACTTCTGTGAGGAAGAACTGCGTCTCAACCAGCGTTTCGCGCCCCCGTTGTATATCGACGTGCTGCCGGTTTACGGCTCGCCCGAGTCCCCGCGCATGGGCGGCATCAAAGATGGAATGCCCATCGACCATGTGATCCGAATGCGGCGATTCCCGCAGTCATCGCTGCTGCGAAACCTGCTGGAATCCGGAAGAATCGAACCCGCATGGCTCGATGGGCTGGCGAGCCGCATGGCCGAGTTTCACGCATCGGCACCGGCGGTCTCGCCAGCGTCGCCCATTGGCGGTCCGGACATGATCGTTCGAAAAGTCACAGATGTCCTGACTTCGCTTCAGGAACGCTGCGAAGACAGCCGCCATGTGCGCTTGCACGGGTGGATGAACGAGCAGGCCAGGGCATTGCGACCCGCGTGGACAGCACGCCAGCGGGGCGGATGGATCCGCGAATGCCATGGAGATCTGCACACCGGCAACGTCGTGTTGATCGAGGGTGAACTGGTGCCGTTTGACTGCATCGAGTTCGACCCCGGGCTTCGATGGATCGATGTGATGAGCGACATCGCCTTCCTGACGATGGACTTGAAAGCGCACGGGCGCCGGGATCTTGCCTTTCGCTTCCTGGATGAATGGCTGCAACGCAGCGGGGACCATGCCGGCTTGCAGGTGCTGCATTTTTATGAGGTCTACCGCGCGCTGGTCCGGGCCATGACGTCCGGCCTGGGAAAACAATCCTCAAACGCGGCATCCAGACCCGATTACCTGGCGCGCGCGGCCGAATGGGCAGCCTCGCCGCGGGACAACGCCCGCCTGCTGATCACGCATGGCTTCTCGGGTTCGGGGAAATCCACGGTCGCGTCGCAACTGTTGCGCGCCGCCGGGGCCGTCCGCATTCGATCGGATGTGGAGCGAAAGCGTCTGTTCGGTCTTGATCCACAGGAGTGCTCCACGGCGCTTGGACTCGACATCTACACCGAACAAGCCACGAACGACACCTTCGAGAGCCTGCGCAAGCGCGCAAGCGATGCGCTGCGGGCGGGCTACCCGGTGATCGTGGATGCTGCCTTCCTGCAAAGCGACTGGCGGCGCCGCTTCCAAGCGCTGGCGGAAGAACTTCATGTGCCATTCTCGATCTTGGATTGCCATGCGAGCCCGTCCAAGCTGCGCCATCGCGTGATGGCTCGCGCTGCCACCGGCTTGGACGCCTCGGAAGCGGGTGTCGAGGTGCTGGAGCACCAGCTCGCAACCCACCAGCCGCTGGAGACCGACGAACAGGCGTTCACCATGGCCGTATCGACGCAGGACACGGTGGACATCGATTCCCTTGCGGCCAAATGGGGGGCTGCCAGGGCGTTGGCCTCCGATGTGTCACTCTGACGGGGTGAGACGGCGCCTGCCACGGCGCAAGCGATCACCGGTGCGCTGGCGCCCTGTCGTGCACATAGGTGCCGGGCGCGGGAACGGAGCGCCCGTGCAGCCTCAGGCCCGCCACGGGCCGCGCCTTCACGCGCCGTGAAGAGTGCGTGGCCAGCCACCCTTGCCAGTGAGACCACCACGAGCCAGCGTGGGTCCGCGCTGACGCGAACTGCAGAAGGAATCCCTGGGCGAGGGCATTGAATGGCAACTGCTGCCATTCTGGTTGGCTGAAACGTTTCTCTTGCGGCGCGGGTGTCACGCAATCCTCGCACGGACCATGCGCGGCGCGCCAGAGATAGAAGGCCCAGGCTTGCACCTTGTTCAGCCCGCTGGCGGTCAGTTGCGCCTGCTTGGCCGGTGAGACCAGCAGGTGCAGCCACCAGTCCATCGGTGCCAGGACGAGCGCGGCGGGTGACAGACCGCTGGCCAGGCGGGCGATCCAGAGTTTGAGTGGCACATCCATGGCCGGGGGGGCCGTGCGATGCAGGTGGCTTGAGCGCTGCGGATCTTTGCATGCCGCCATGTTCGGTCACCCACCCGGCGCGCACTTGCGTTACATCAAGGACGCTGCGCATTGCACAGGCGCTCGCGCCGTGAGGCCCACGTTCAGGACGCGGCCGCGAGTTCGTCCGCGATGCGCCGCCCCAGTTCCGCCTGCCCCACACGCGTGAGGTCCACGGGCACGCTGTGGGCTAGCCGGCGCAGGGTGGCCTCGGCCAGTGCGCCCTTCAATTCGCCAAGAAAGGGGTTGCCTGCGAACAGCACCAGTGTGTCGTAGCCCTCCACGAGGGCCGCTTCTTCCAGATGCGTGGCGAGTTCGTGTGCGAAGCGCAGGTGCTCCTTGCGCTGCGCATCGGCACGCGGTTCGAAAGCCGCACCGCCGAAGCCGGCCGGCGCCAGCGCGCGGCCGGCTTTGTCTTCGCCCAACGCGGCCGACTTGAGTCGGCTGGCCGGGTGCTCGAAGTGCGCGATGACGGTCAGCGGTTGGCCTCTGCAGCGTTGTGCGATGAAGCCTCGCGCGGCGTTGGCGATCAGAAACCATTCGGTGGACATGGCAGTCTCCTGGAAACACTTGCACAGCCTTCAAGATAAGTGTCACCGCCACGTTGGAGATTGATGTTCGTCAATGCTCGGCATGGTTCTCGTGCACATCATGAACGGGCCGTCCTGGCAACCTCCACGTCTTCTCAGGAAAGGACACGACCATGGCCACCCGACGATCCACCAAAACCGCGCCGACCGTCCCGGCGCCCACCGACGCATTGAACGCCGCACTCGATGTGCCGCGCCAGCAGATGGCGCTGGCGGCCGAGGGTGCCTGCTCGATGTTCCACGGCTTCGAAGCCATTCGCCACATTCAGGAGAAAGCGGCGCATGAAGCACTGACCCACTACTCGAACGCGGCACAGAGGCTCAAGGAAGCCAGCGACCCTGCGCAACTGCTGGAAATCCAGGCCGACCTGATGCGCTTTGACGTCGATGGCGCCACCCGCTACTGGCAACAGATCGGCGCGGTGGCCGTGGACATGCAGAACGAGCTGATCAGCCGCTTCGGTCATCTGGTCAACGACGGCGGCGTGCTGCCCGCTGGGGCGTCCGCAGACGAAGTGCATGCGCTGGCGAGCAACTGGATGACATTCTTCAAGGGCAATGCGCGCCCCGAGGCGTCGTGAGTTGTTGAATGGCTGATGAGGGCGTTGCCGACATCGGCAGCGCGGTCGAACAGAGTTGCGGCGTCTCCCCCGGCCCGTGGAAGTTGATCCGGTCTCTGTTGGCCGCTTCGCTGGCCGAGGTACTTGTGTTGCTGCCGCTGCAGAGGGCTGCCAGCACCGTGCAGGCGGCGGAAGAGGCGCACACGCTTTGGGGTTGGGTCCGCAGCAGGGGATGGTCGTGACACTGGCCTGGCTGGTGATCCAGCTCGCGGTCTGCGCCGTGCTGATCGCGCGCGCAGGCTTCGTGCTCAGCCGCAGCGCCGACCGCCTGGCCGTGGCCTACGGCTGGGGGCGTGGCTGGGTCGGTCTGGCGCTGCTGGCCACGGTCACCTCCCTGCCAGAACTGGCCTCGGGCATCAGCGCGGTGGCCTTCGTCGACGCGCCCAACCTCGCCGTGGGCAATGCGCTCGGCGCTTGCGTCATCAACCTGCTGTTCCTCGTCGTCATCGATGCGCTGCAGCGCGAGCAGCCGATGTACCGCGAGGCCAGCGCGACGCACCTGCTGTCGGCTGGCTTCGGCGTGGTGATGCTGGGCTTTGTCGCCTTGAGCCTGCTCACGGGCGCGCGTGCGCCGGCGGTGCTGCACGTGGGGGTGTACAGCCCCTTGTTGCTGGCGCTGTACCTGCTGGCGCTGCGGGGCGTGCACGGGCACGAGCGCCAAGCCATGGCCGATGCTGCTGCGTCGCTCGCGCCCGTGGCGTCGGCGCCGCTGGGACAGACCCGCCGCGACTGGCGCGCCTTCGGCCTGGCCGCGCTGGTGGTGCTGGCTGCGGGAAGCTGGCTGCCCCAGGTGGCCGACGGCCTGGCGCAGGCGCTGGGGCTGTCGCGCAGCTTCGTCGGCACCGTGCTCATGGCCGTCGTCACCACGTTGCCGGAGATGGCCGTGACGCTGGGCGCCCTGCGACTGGGGGCACTGGACATGGCCATCGGCAACCTGCTGGGCAGCAACCTGTTCAACGTCGCCATTCTGGCGGTGGACGATGCCTTCTATGTTCGCGGTCCGCTGCTGGCCGATGCCTCGGCCGTGCACGCGGGCACGGCGGTGACGGCCTTGGTGATGACAGGCCTGGTCATCATCGGCCTGGTGATGCGCCCGCAAGGTCGCGCCCTGCGTGTGCTCAGTTGGGTGAGCGTGGGACTGGTGGCGGCGTACGCGGTGAACGCGGCGTTGGTCTACCTGAGCGTGTCATGAAGCGGCGAGCGGGGGACGGAAGCGGCCACCCGTGTGCCGGCGGCGTTGCGGCTCAAGTCGCGGCTACCGCACGCCGCTGCGATGGGCGTCGCCTGAAGAACTTGTGCAGTTCGCTCACCCACAGCACGGCGCTGGCCATGCACAGGCACAGCAGCCATTGCCCTGCCGACAGAGGCGTGGTGCTGAAAGCCAGGTTCAGCACCGGCCAGTGCACCACCAGGATCTGCAGCGTGGCGCCCAGCAACACGGCAGCCCAGAGCCAGCGATTGCTGAGCACGCCCACGAAGGCACTGGTGGTGTCCGAGCGCGCATTGAACGCATTGAAGAGCTGGGCCAGCACCAGCACGGTGAATGCCGCCGTTCGGGCCACGTCAAGACCGTGCTCGCCTTCGATCCAGCCACCGGGCAGCAACAGGTCCAACGTCAGCAGCGTGACCACCGCCATGGTGATGCCGGTGACGCCCACGGTGACCCACATGCGGGCATCGATCACGCGCTCGTTCGGCGGGCGGGGCGGGCGGGTCATGACGTCGTCGGCATGGGGGTCGACCCCCATCGCCAGCGCCGGGCCGGTGTCGGTGATCAGGTTGATCCACAGGATCTGTGTGGCAAACAGCGGCAACACCACCGCACCCGCGGCGTCCACCAACCCGAGCGAGCGCGCCAGCACAATGCCCAGGAACACGGTCAGCACCTCGCCCATGTTGGACGAGAGCAGGTAGCGCAGGAACTTGCGGATGTTGTCCAGGATGCCGCGGCCCTCGCGCACCGCCGCGATGATGGTGGCGAAGTTGTCGTCGGCCAGGATCATCTTGCTGGCTTCCTTGGTCACTTCGGTTCCCGTGACGCCCATGGCCACCCCGATGTCGGCCGACTTGAGGGCTGGCGCATCGTTCACGCCGTCACCGGTCATGGCCACCACATGCCCCTGTGCCTGCAGGGCGTCCACGATGCGCAGCTTGTGCGCCGGTGCCACCCGCGCGAACACCGAGGCGGTTCGCACCGCGTCGCCCAGGGCCGCGTCGTCGAGCCGGTCGATGTCGAGACCGGTGAGCCCGGTGGCACCGGCCTGGATGATGCCCAGGTCTTCGGCAATGCGCTCGGCCGTGCGCGGATGGTCGCCGGTGATCAAGATGATGCGAATGCCCGCCGCGCGCGCCGCCTCGATCGCCGGCGCCACCTCCGTGCGCGGCGGGTCGATGATGCCCACCGTGCCCAGGAACACCAGGTCTTGCTCCAGCGCCTCACCCGCCTGTGCATCCTCACCTGCCTCCAGCGGGCGATAGGCCACCGACAGCGTGCGCAGCGCGGCATGGGACAGCTGTTCGACATCGGCCAGCACCCGCGCCCTCGCGTCCGCGGTGAGCGGCACGGCGTCCATGCCGACGCGCGCGCGCGTGCAATGGTCGAGCAGCACGTCCGGCGCGCCCTTGCTGATCAACACCAGCTGGTCGGCGTGCGCGTGGTCGATCGCCACCACGGACATCATTTTTCGCTCGGAGGTGAAGGGCACCTCGGCGATGCGGTCGAAACGCTGCAGCCGCCGCTCGTGCGCGTCCAGCTTGCGCTCGGCCACGAGGAAGGCGGCCTCGGTGGGGTCGCCCTGGATGACCCAATTGCCATCGGCGTCCTGGCGCAGGTCGGCGTTGCCGGCCAGGCTGCCGCCGCTGAGCAGTGCCACCACTTCGCTGTGCAGCGCACCGGGCTGCAGTGTTTCGCCCTTGTGGTGCATCCGGCCTTCGGGCGCGTAGCCCACGCCATCCGCGCTGCTGCTGCCCGAGGCCGTCATGACCCGCTGGATGGTCATCTCGGAACGCGTCAGCGTGCCCGTCTTGTCGGTGCAGATGACGGACGCGGAACCCAGTGTCTCGACCGAGGACAGCTTCTTGACGATGGCCTTCTGTGCGGCCATGCGCTGCACACCCAGGGCCAGCACCAGAGAGAGGATGGCCGGCAGGCCCTCGGGCACGGCGGCCACGGCCAGCGACACGCCCAGCAGCAACACCGGCACGGCCTCGGTCCAGGTGCGGATGTCGGCGGTCCAGAGCTCCGTCAGGATCACGATGGTGGCAATCACCAGCACCGCCCCGCCCAGCACCCGCCCGATGTGGCGCACCTCTTTTTGCAGCGGTGTCGCTTCATCGGGTGTCGTGGCGAGCAAATGGGCGATCGCGCCCATTTCCGTCTGCATGCCAATGGCCGTGACCAGCGCGCGGCCATTGCCCCGAACCACTTCCGTGCCCTTGAACACCATGTTGTGGCGATCGGCCAGGGGATGCTCGCCACTCAGCTCGCCGGCCTGCTTCTGAACGGCTTCGCTCTCGCCGGTCAGCGACGCCTGCTGCACCAGCAGCGCATGGGCGTCGATCAGCCGGGCATCGGCGCCCACCCGGTCACCCTCGGCCAGCAACAGAATGTCGCCGCTGACCAGCTCCGTGCTCGGTATGCGCAGCACCGTGCCGCTGCGCAAGACGCCGGACGTGGCCGACGCCAGCCGCGCCAGCGCGGCGGCGGCGCGCTGGGACTTGGCCTCCTGCAGGAAGCCCAGCACCGCGTTGAGCGCCACGATCGAGAGGATCACGATGCCGTCGACCGGCAAGCCCCCTTCGGCCTCGACCCACCAGGCCACGAGCGTGACGCACGCGGCAATCAGCAGCAGGTAGACCAGCGGGTCGCGGAACTGGTCCAGGAAGTTCAGCCAGGCCGAGCGCGGCCGCTGAACGTCGAATGCATTGGGCCCATGCCGGGCGCGCCGTTGTTCGGCGTCGGCCGCAGCCAGCCCGCAGGTGCCGTCCACCGCTGCGAGGCTCAGCAGGTGCTCGACGTTCGATTGCGATGCCTGGGAAGAGGGGATGCCTGCGGACATGACGGGTCTGGTCACCGCGACAGCGCCGGCACCACGCGTGTGCCGGCCTGGCACGCCAGGATGGCGGATGCGTCCTCCAGCGCGCCGATGCCAGCCATGTCGCCGGTGCGGTTCACGAAATCGCAGGCGGCCTGCACCTTGGGGCCCATGGAGCCGGCGGCAAAGTCCAGGGCCGCCAGGTCTTGCGGCGTCACGTCACCCAGCGCGCGCTGGGCGGGAGCGCCCCAGTCGGTGAACACCGCGGGCACGTCGGTCAGCATGAGGAATGCGTCCGCCTTCAGCTCGGCGGCCAGCAAACCGCTTGCGTGGTCCTTGTCGATCACGGCTTCCACGCCGACAAAGCTGCCGTCAGGTCGCTGCGCCACGGGAATGCCGCCACCGCCCGCACAGATCACGGTCACCCCTTGATCCACCAGCAGGCGGATCACGTCGATCTCCAGAATGCGCACCGGCCGTGGCGACGCCACGACGCGGCGCCAGGCATCGCCATCGCGCGCGATGGCCCACCCGCGCTGCTCGGCCAGCCGCCGCGCATCGCCTTCGGTGTAGACGGGGCCCACGGGCTTGCGCGGCGTGCGAAAGGCCGCATCGCCGGGATCCACCTCGACCTGCGTCAGCAGTGTGGCAAATTGCGCCGGCCCTGCGTACGCGTTGTCCAGCTCCTGCTGCAACACGTAGCCGATCATGCCCTCGGTTTCGGCGCCGAGCACGTCCAGCGGAAACGCGCCCTTGCCAGCGGCCTCGCCCTGCAGCGCGAGCAAGCCCACCTGGGGGCCGTTGCCGTGGGTGATGACCAACTGGTGCCCCTCGCCCATGAGTTGCGCGAGCGCTTTCGCGGCGCGGCGGATGTTGTCACGCTGGGTCGACGCGCTCACGGGTTCGCCCCGTCGCAACAGCGCATTGCCGCCCAGAGCCACCACGACACGTGCCATGTCAGCCTCCGAGGGTCGCCACCAACACCGCCTTGATGGTGTGCATGCGGTTCTCGGCCTGGTCGAACACGATGGACGCGGGGCTCTCGAACACCTCGTCGGTGACCTCCATCGCGCTGATGCCGTGCAGCTTGTGAATCTGCGCACCCACCTCGGTCTCGGTGTTGTGAAAGGCGGGCAGGCAATGCATGAAGCGCACGCGCGGGTTGCCCGTCAGTTCCATCGTCTGCGCGTTGACCTGGTAAGGCAGCAGCAGCCGGATGCGCTCGGCCCAGACCGATTCGGGTTCGCCCATCGACACCCAGACATCGGTGTAAAGGAAGTCGCAATCCTTCACGCCAGCGGCCACGTCCTCGGTCAGAAGGATGCGAGCTCCGCTCTCCTGGGCCAGCGATAGCGCCTCATCGACGATGTCCTTGCTTGGCCACAGACTTTGCGGCCCGCACAGGCGCACATCCATGCCCATCTTGGCGGCTGCCGTCAGCAGCGTGGCCCCCATGTTGTTGCCCGTGTCGCCCAGGAAGCAGAAGGCCATGTCGCGCAGCGGTTTCTCGCTGTGTTCGCGCATGGTCAGAAAGTCGGCCAGGATCTGCGTCGGGTGGAACTGGTCGGTGAGCCCGTTGTAGACCGGCACGCCGGCCCATGTGGCCAGGGTCTCGACCACCGCCTGTCCAAAGCCGCGGTACTCGATCGCGTCGTACACGCGCCCCAGCACGCGCGCCGTGTCCTTGATCGACTCCTTGTGGCCGATGTGGCTGCCCGATGGACCCAGGTAGGTCACGGTGGCGCCCTGGTCGTGGGCCGCCACCTCGAAGCCGACGCGGGTGCGGGTGGAGTCCTTTTCGAAGATCAGCGCGATCTCCCTGCCGCGCAGCAGAGGTTGCTCCGTGCCCGTGGTTTTGGCGGTCTTCAGATCGGCCGCGAGCTTGAGCAGAAAGCCGATCTCGCCGGCAGAAAAATCGCGCAGCGTCAGAAAGCAGCGTTGGTGCAGGTTGAATGCCATGGTGTGTCTTTCGTGGGCCAGGTTCTGTCGAGGGGCGTGCGCAGCATCCCTTTCCATGTTGGACTTGACGTTGCCGTTGCACCTTGACAAGTATCAAGGACGCGCAAAGGACGGAAAATGAGACAGAGCTTTTGTGTCGCGTCATTCCATCGCGAGTGGAATGAACATGCGCGTGCCGTCGCGGTCGATCAGCAGCGCCAGTTGCAGCGGGCGTTCCCGCACGGCCCTGTCCACATCGTCGGTGGACAGGATGGGCTTGAGGTTGATTGCCAGCAGAACATCGCCCGCGCGCAACCCGGCTTGCGCACTGACGGCGCTGACCTCATCGACCCAGACGCCACTGGCCACGCCGAGCAGATTGCGCTCCTGATTCGACAGCGCTCGTAGCCGCCAACCCAGCTCTTGCGGCTCTTTGGCGGAAGTGGCCGCATCGGCGCTGTCCACCTCATCGAGATCCGTCGCTTCGTCAAGGCGCACCACCACTTCTTGCGACGTCCGTGCACGCCACACGGTCAGACGCATCCGATCGCCAGGAGATGCCACGCCCAGATGGCCGGTGAGCTCACTGGCGTGACCGAGCGTTTGACCATTGACAGCCGTGATGATGTCGCCCACTTTCAGCCCTGCTGTTTCGGCAGCGCTGCCCACGTCCACGCCCGCCACCAGCGCCCCGTGGGGCCGCTCCTGACCAAAGGCGCTGGCCAGCGTCAGGCTCAGGTTCTGCATCGTCACACCCAGGTAGCCGTGCGCCATGCGTCCGTGGGCAAGGATGTTGTCCTTGACGCGCAGCACCACATCGATGGGGACGGCGAACGAAAGACCTTCATAGCCGCCGGAGAGCGAGTAGATCTGCGCGAGCATGCCCATCACCGAGGCACTTGCGTCAAGCAGTGGTCCCCCGGAGTGGCCCGGGTTCACGGGAGCGTCGGTCTGAATCTGTGGCACGGCGGACAAACCAGGCAGTGAGCGTCGCATGGCACTCACAATACCGTGCGAGACGCTCTGTTCCAGGCCGAACGGCGCGCCGATGGCCACCACCGGGTCGCCAACTTGCAGTTGCGTTATCGCCCCCGCCCTCAGAACCGGCAAATCCCGGGCCCCGATGCGCAATACCGCCACATCCGTCACGCTGTCGCTGCCCACCACCTGGGCGCGAAATTCGCGGCGGTCGCTCATGCGCACCGTGATCCGTCGGGCACCCTGAATCACATGCGCGCTCGTGAGCACCAGTCCGTCGGCGCTGATGATGAAGCCCGATCCCTGGCCGTGAAAGGGCAGAGGGGTTTTGAAAAGCAGCGCAGGCGCTCCCGCATCGGACACAAGCTCAAGCGCTGATGGCGTGCGCACCCCTTCCACCACGATACCGACCACCGCAGGTCCCGCGTGTTTCACGATCGCGCGGTAGTTGGGTGTGAACCCCACCGACAAGGCCGGCGCAGCATCGACCAGATCGTTCGCCCGCACCGGGGAAGGGCCCACCACCAGCGCGCAGAGCAGCAACGCCGTTCCCCCGAGCGCAGCGCCCATCCACCGGGAAGCGTTCCCGCCAATGTGCGAAGCGGGCCATGTGCATTTCAAAACGTTCTCCGATACGAATGGAATCGAAGATACGTGTTCCTCCACGGCGTGCTTTGACATGGCTCAATGCATCGGGATGACAGGGGCCGCTGGCGCCAGTGAGGGAGATCTTGCGCTGTATCAATGTTCAACCCGATGGGGGAACTTACAGTGGCCAGCGACTTGCCGAGGGCGCTCGCCCGATGGGCGACTGGCCCGAACACGAACGGGGATCCAGAGGGGACAGCCATGCGCCAGACAATCCGTGTCATCACTTCCGAGCACGCTTCGCTCGCGACATTGCTGCGATCGGTGCTGGAGCTTCTGGAGCGGCACCGCGAGGCTGAATCGATGCCCGACTTCGATACGTTGCGCGCGACGCTCTTCTACCTGGATGACTTTCCCGAGAAGCAGCATCACCGCAGGGAATCGGAGATTTTCTTCCCCAAGCTTCGTGCGCGTGCGCCGCAGGAACGCGAGTTGCTCGACCAGCTCGACTATGAGCACGAGCACGGTGGTCGGAAGATTCGCGACGTCGAGCACGCCCTGCTGGCTTTCGAGATGCTGGGCACGCGGCGGCGCCGCGCATTCGAGGCCGCGATGAAGGCCTATGTCGACTTCTATCTCGAGCACATGCGTCTGGAGGAAGAGATGGTGTTGCCGCTGGCCGAGCGCGTATTGACGGAAGAGGACTGGGCCGACCTGGACGAAGCCTTCGGCAGCCATGGGCATTCTCCGGTGAACGTGGCGCTGGCTGAGGATTACGGCACGCTACTTTGGCGCATCGGTACCCCGGCGGCCACCGGAGACGCCGGCTCCGAGAAGCGGTAGTAGTGTTGGTTCAGATAGCGCGACACATCGGTGACGTCTTCCTCTGTCCAGTTCAGCGCAGCGTTTGCCTGCCACCGTTGCACCTCCCCACGCAAGCTGCCCCAGTCTTGGGCGAGCCGTTTGTCACGCCAGTGCATCTGGGCGGAGTGGCAGGCGATGCAATGCGTTTCGTAGAGCAGTTGGCCACGGTTCTGGGCCATCACGGCTGTGCAGAGCAAGCCACCTGTGGCCAGGAGTGCCACGACACGGTGGATTCGAAAATGCCGCACCCACAGATTCCTGTGAGCGGTCTCCCTGCGACGGGGAAAGAGAATGCGTGGGTACATTTTGAGCTCCTTCATGCGTTGCTCCAACCCTATGCGCGTTGACGCTCGCCGGACTTGATGCTTGTCAAGTTGTCGCACGCTGAAAGCGCCTATCGTTTTCTCTTTTGATGCGGAGAATTCACCATGACAGCAAAGCCCTCACTCATCGCGTGCGCCGTCTTTTTCCTGGCAGGCACCGTCCATGCGGCGTCCGACCCGACCGCTCCAACACCACAGCCGTCGGCCGCGCAGGGGCCTGTCGCCACGCAGCCCGCGGACACCAAACCCGCCGACGCGAGCAGGCTGCGAAAGGCCGACCTGGCCGCGCAACAAATGGCCGAGCACGCGAAGGCGGCTGCCGAACGCGGCAAGGCCGCCGTGGGTGACTGGTCCCAACGCACCACGCAGATGATCGTTCGGCTCGCGCACATAGCCGACGAAGCCGCTCGCGATGCGGCACGGCGGTGGAAGGTGGAGGCCGACGCTGCACGGGGCGAAGCGCGAGAAGAAATCCTGCGCGTGCAGCAGGAAATGGCGAACGCGGCGCATGCCACCGGCGAAGCCCTTGCGCGTGCCAAGGAGCTGGCAAAAGCCGATGTGCAGAAGGGCAAGGAAGAGGCTGAAAAGGCCGCTGCCGCTGCACGCGAAGCCTTCGAAAAGGCCGAAAAGGCAACACGCGACGCCGCGCAGTCCGCCAAGGATGCAGCAAGCAAGGCTCTGAAGCGTTCAGGAAAGAACGCGTAGGAACAACGCGGAGTTTTCAGCAAGGCTGGCCCCGGAAAGCAAGGCGCCAGCGTTCGCGACGAGGCCAAAAACAGGCGCGCTCAGCTTGCGCGTGGCGCGTCCTGTCAAAAACATGGGGAGCGCATCAGGACTTGTCGTCCCCGCGGATCACAAGCACCGGTACGATGGCCAAACGCAGCACGCTTTCTGCGCCGCTGCCCAGCACCACACGGCTCAGGCCGCGTCTGCCATGCGTGCCGACCACGACAAGGTCTGCCTGCCAGTCGGACGACTGCTCCGCCACGGCCTCGCCGAGCCGCTTGCCTGGCGTTGAGATCAGACGGGTATCGCCTTCGACGCCCGACGACTGAACGATTGCAAGCGCATCGTCCAGTGCCTTCTGGCCCTGCTCGCGGGCGGCTTTCATCAGCTCGCCCGAGTACTCGAAGCCGCTGATCAGCGCGAGTTCATCCAGGGCGTACATCAACCGCACGCGGCCATCATTTTCACGGGCCAATTCGAGTGCCGCGACCAGTGCTTTGGTAGACGTTGGGCTTCCATCGATGGGAACCAGGATGCGTTTGTACGACATGGCGAGACCTTTCAAGGGTGAGGGGGGGACATCAAAGGGCGGGGTCAGCGGTCACATCCGCTGTGCGCAATGGGTCTGATTTCGCTTGCGTTGGGTGCAAGCGGTTGGGCGCTGAGCAATGCCTCGCTCAGTGTGACAAACAGGCTTTCGGCCCAGGGTTGGGGAGGGAGGGAGCCAAGACATTGCTGCACGTCAATGGCCCGCACTTTGAGTGCGTCCGCTTCGAACAGCCTGCTGCGGTGCATGGCGTCGCACAACAGCGACCAAGGCACGGCCGACAGCAGCGTCCCTGAGGTCAGCAGCACGTCGTGGCGTCGCCAGGTTTGTGCAATGCCGGTGATCTTCTGCCGGTGCATCACCACCTCGCCTGGTACCCGCCCCGCAAAGCACGACCAGTGCTCCAGGACAGGGCCTTCGTAGCACTCGACATGGGCCATGCCCATGCGGCGCAGCCATTTGACGTGTACACCTCCGAGCCAGCGGGCTGCTTGCGCCGGCCCGCCGCGAAGCAGTTCATGCTCTCTGGGCAGGCGCACTGCGCAGCGCAACATCCAGGGGCCACGCAACACCGCACCGCCGCCAGTGATCCGCAAGCGGACCGGCAGCAAGGCGGCTGTCTGCAGCCCGCGCATGGAACGCCCCAGCGAGAGTGAGGCCCGCCGGTCGATCCCGGTCCAGATACGAGCGCGCTTCATGGTGGTTACGCCGCGATGCGTGCGACGGGCTGCCCGCGGGCGAAGGTTTCACCTGCGCCCACGAGCTGCTCCGCCAGGCGACCCGACACCGGTGCGACCACGTCAAGCGTGCTCTTCACGAGCACGGCGTGGGCGAGCGCATCGCCTTCCTGCACCTGGGCACCCGGCTGCACCAACCAGCTGTCGAGCAGCGCGTGGACGCCAGCATCAATGCCTTCCCAAGCGGGTTCCGGCAGAACAACATCGGCGTTCATGCGGCAGCTTTCAGCTTGGCATCGACCAACGCACGGCAGACCTCTGCGATGCGGTTGATCGACGGGATGACCTGCGGTTCGAGTGCCGGGCTGTAAGGGATCGGCACTGCCGGCACACCGAGCCGCCGCACCGGCGCCTTGAGCTCGATGTCGTCCAGGTGCTCCGCCACCACGGCCGCGATCTCTCCCGACAAGCCGAAGTTCAGATAGTCCTCGTCCACCACCAGCAGACGACCGGTTTTGGCGACCGAGCGCAGCACCGTTGCGGTGTCCAGCGGCACCAGCGTGCGCAAGTCGATGATTTCGACCTCGATGCCTTCAGCCGCCAACGTCCTGGCCGCCAGCATCGCCTTGTGCACCATCTGGCTAAGCGTCACGATCGTCACGTGGCGACCTTCCCGAACCACGGCCGCCTGGCCGAAAGGCAAGGTATACGCATCCGTAGGAACCTCGGTGGTCGCGCCTTCGTGGTACTGCATCCACGGCAGCCCCATGATGCCTTTGTGGAACATGTACAGCACGGGGTTGTCGTCGCGGATGGCCTGGATCATCAGGCCTTTGGCGTCGTATGCGTTCGAAGGCACCACCACCTTGAGTCCGGGCATGTGCGCGAAGGTTGAGTAAAGACACTGCGAGTGCTGTGCCGCATCGCCATAGCCCCCGCCGATGGCGGTGGTCAGCACCACTGGCAGTTTGAGCGCGCCACCCGACATGTAAGTGTTCTTGGCCAGATGGTTGTAAATCTGGTCCATGCAGACACCAAAGAAGTCGACGAACATCAGTTCGGCGATGGGCCGCATGCCGGCGGCCGCGGCGCCGGTGGCCGCGCCGATGAAGGCCGTTTCAGAGATCGGCGTGTCGCGGATGCGCTCTGGCCCGAAGCGCTCCAGCAGCCCCGACGTGGCGCTGAAGATGCCGCCGTAAATGCCAATGTCTTCGCCCATGGCGAAGACCCGTGGGTCGCGTTCCATTTCCTGGCCAATGGCCTCCGCGATCGCCTGGGCCATGGTGAGCTTGCGTTGCGTCATGATCGATCTCCCGGGATTCAGGCAAACACGTGCTGAAGAGCCTCTTCAGCGGCAGGGTAGGCGCTGGCGCGTGCGAACTCGAACGCGGTGGTGACCTGCGCTTGCGCTCGCGTGCGCAAGCGCTCCACCGCAACATCGTCGAGATCGCCTTGCCTGCGCATGCTGGCTTCCAGCACGCGGATGGGGTCGTGCTGGCGCAGGGATGGAACTTCAGCTTTCGAGCGGTACACCTCGGCATCCCCCTGGAAGTGGCCCATGTAGCGATCGGTCTTTACCTCGATCAAGGTGGGGCCACCGCCCTCACGGGCTTTGCGTATGGCCGGCCCTGCTGCCTGGAAGACCGCCAGCGCGTCGTTGTGATCGACTTCGACGCCTTCGATGCCATAGGCCACGGCGCGCCTGGCGTTGGAGGCCACCGACGTGGCCTTTTCCTTGGCAACCGAGATCGCCCAGCGGTTGTCTTCGCACACGAAAACGACCGGCAGCATCCAGAGTGCCGCGAGGTTGAGCGACTCGTGAAACGCGCCCTGGTTCGCCGCGCCTTCGCCGAAGAAGGCCACAGCCACTGCACCGCTGCCGGTCATCTTGGCGGCCAGCGCCGCGCCGCAGGCCGGTGGCATGCTCGCGCCGACGATGCCACTGCAACTGAAGCGGTGTGGCAGATCGAACAGGTGCATATGGCCTCCCTTGCCGCGGCCCAGACCTGTGACTTTGCCGAATATCTCGGCGGTCATCTGTGGCAGCGGCACACCCTTGGCAATGGCGAAGTGGTGAGGCCGGTGGGTACCGACCACCGTGTCCGCATCGGTGAGATGCGCACAGACGCCCACTGCCACCGGCTCCTGCCCAGCGGACAGGTGCATCTCCCCAGGCACGGGCCCCGAAGCGATGTCGAACGCCAGGCCCTTCTGGATGTTCGGCGGCAACTTGCCTTCCAGATAGACCTGGGCGAGCGTTTCCTCGTAGTGCCGGATGACGAGCATCGTCTCGTACATCCACAGCATCTTGTCGGGATCGGGTTGCGTCATGTGCGTCTCCAAGCATGGGGGAATGCCTCAATCTATGCCGACGGCAGCGACGCGGCTTGACATTTCTCAACCAGCGCACAGTCCGGCCAGCAGCGCGATGGATGGCGCGGACATGGATGCGTGGTCATTGCGTTGAATCAAACGAAGAAGACCCGCTGTGCGCAAAAGTTGCGCTATGAAGCACTCCAGAATTTTGCGCAAGCGCGCCGCTTTCCGGCCAACGAAAGTTTTCCAGAAGGAGACCTCCATGCTTCCGTTCGCAGGCAGTTGGGTTCTCTGTGCGGTGGTAGCCCTGGCCGTCGTGGTGGTCACCGCGCTAATCGGCTGGGGCATCATCTGGATGTTGGCGCTGTCTGATTGAACGGTGGGCCGCAAGCGGTGCGCAAACCATGTAGCGCTCCCGCAGACGCGTGCGCCCATCCTCTTCAATGGCGTGTTCGAAATGCCCTCGTTCCACGGGTGCGAGCGCCTGCGGTGCCGACAACCATTGTCAAGCCGCCAGCGGGCACAAACTCTGCGCTTTTTGGACCATGGCGAGCGGAGATGCCGGGCGGCGCGCGCGCACGAGTCCTCCCTCGTCCTGTGCCCGACGGGTGCTTCGCGAATAGGCTTTGAGTCCATCCATGTCGAGGATCTCAACGTCGCGGTCGCTCACATGAACGAGGCGGGCCGCCACCAGAGCGGTGAAAGAGCGGCTCACTGTTTCGTGTGCCACGCCCAGTATGCTGGCGATGTCGCGCCGGCCCATGCGCAGGTGGAAGCGCCGTGGCGACTGCCCGTTGGTGGCCATGCGGCGCGAGAGCAGCAGGAGGAATCTTGCAAGCCGTACCTCAGCTGCCACGGCCGCCATCAACTCCGCCAGTTCGTTGGTGCGGCCAAGCGCACGGCTGCCGGCGCGCTGCAGTTCGTGCTCGAATGCCGGCACGGACCGGCTGAAGTCGTGCAGTTCGACCTTCCGGATCACGTAGACGGTGGAGTCTTCCAGCGCGCTGGCAGCGGTGGGGTGGGTTTCCATGCACAGCGCGTCAAAGGCCAGCACCTCTCGGCGTCCAGCGAAGGCAAGCACCTGCTCGTAACCGTCTTCGTCGGTACGGAAGATCTTGAAGGTGCCTGAGCATACGAAGTACAACGCATCGCTCGAGGCACCCATGTGGATGAGGGTGGCGCCAGCGGGAACCCTGCGCAGGCTCACGGCCATTTCGGCGGCCTGCTGCGTATCGGGGATGCCCGTTGTGTCGGTGCATAGCATGCGCATGAGGTCGGCCAGGGTGCTATGCCCACACTGGGCTGTGCCCGAGACGCTGCGCGGCGTCTGGCACGTTGCAGGAGAAGTCGATGGGTTCAAGAGGAGCTCCTTGGGAGGTGGTGGACGTGCGTGACAGGTATGGGACAAGGATGCCGCGTTGGTGCGCCGCGCGCCATCAGACTTCGGCGCGACCTGCGCTCGGATTGAGGCGGCTTGCGAATCGACCGATTCCCACGCGTGATTCGGAAAAATCCTAGCCGTGGAGTAGGGCCTTGATGTAAATCAAGCTTGCTGGGTCCCGAGGGCTGGTTGATCCGCCAATTGCTTTCTAAGATGCCCTTAGGCAACTTCGGGAGCTTGTTCGCATGACGTTCAGTGTTGAATCCAGCGCTTTTTTTCCCTTTGAAGCGATGGCAGCGCATCGTTTTGCACACGCAGCGCTGGAAGCGGTGATCACGGTCGATCAACAACAGCGCATCGTCATGATCAATCCGGCGGGCCTGACCATGTTCGGCCTCACGAGCGAGCAGGCGCTGGGCATGGAGCTTGGCCAGCTCATCCCTGAGCGCCTGCGTGCCGCGCATGGGCATCTGGTCCGGCAGTTCTGTGATTCCGTTCAGACCGAGCGCCCGATGGGGCAGCGTGGCCAGGTGCTGGGCTTGCGCGCCAACGGCGAGGAGTTTCCGCTGGAGGCGGCGATCTTCAAAAGTGAGGTGGCGAACGCCAGTGGCCCGTTGATGTACTACACCGCATTGCTGCGCGACTTGAGCGAGTTCAGGCGCATGAGCTCGGTCATCGAACAGCTCAATCAGCGCCTGCGTTCCATCTTTGAGCGCGCACCCGTGGCGATCTGGATCCTCGAGAAGGAGCGCGTCGTATTTGCCAATACCGCCTGTGCCAAACTCGTCGGACTTGAACGCCCCGAGAACCTGATCGGCCGCTCCATTGTCGAGTTTCTCCCGTCCGCGACGCACCTCGCCGTGCGCAGCAAACTGCTGGAGTTGGCGCAGTCGGAAAGGGGAACGGTGCTGGCTGGCTCCCTCCAGCGCGCCGATGGCAGGTTGCGCGAGGTGGAACTGGTGATGGCGACGCTGCCCGATCACGAGAGCAGCTTCGTTCAGATGGTGATCAACGACATTACCCAGCATACGCGCGAGAAGAAGGAACTGCAGCGTTCACGCCGTACCTTGCGCGAGTTCTCGGCCAGAATGGTCGAGGCGAGGGAAGAAGAGCGCCGGCGCATAGCTCGCGAATTGCACGACGAGCTAGGTCAGCGGCTCACCGCCCTCAAGCTGGAGATGATCGCCTGCCAACGCGACCAACCCCACACATCCCTGAGCGAGCGCACCCAACTTATGCTGGACATGCTGGACGAAACGATGGCATCGACCCGCCGCATCTCCATGGACCTGCGTCCACCCATGCTGGACGACCTGGGCTTGCCTGAGGCGATCGACTGGCAATTGAAGGAGTTCATGCGGCGCACCGGCATCAAGAGCCATGCCCGCTTGGATGTGGGCGTGCGCGAGATCTCGCCCAACCAGGCGATCACGCTCTACCGCATCGTGCAAGAGGCCCTAACCAACATCGCACGCCACGCACGCGCTACCCAGGTGTTGGTCGAATTCAAGAACGACGGCCAGGCATTGCTGCTGACCATCCAGGACAATGGCGTGGGTTTTCCCAAGGGCACCCGCACGCGCAGCGCGGGCTCCTTTGGCTTGCTGGGCATCCGGGAGCGGGTGCTGATGCTGGGCGGACATCTCTCCGTGGGCAATTCGCACGACGGCGGCGCTCGCCTGGTGGTGCAAGTGCCGTTGGCAAAGCCAACGGACCAGGCGCTGGAAGAGCTCTACTGGGCAGCGACAGAGCCGCTGTTCGACGAGTCCACACGAGGAACCCTCGAACCCCCGATCAACCCACCTGGGCAAACGCCATGAACAGCACTGGCCGGAACATACAGCTCCGCCTGTTGCTGGTGGACGATCACACCGTGGTGCGCGAGGGTCTCAAACGTCTGCTTGACCCATTGAGCAACCAGTGGTCCGTCGCGGAGGCCGGTACCGGTTTTCATGCCCTGGAATGCCTGCGGCGTGAGCCATTTGATCTGGTGATCGCCGATCTGTCTCTGCCCGGGATGAGCGGACTGGAGATGATCCGCCGCATCAAGGAAAGCTTCCCCGCCGTTGCCGTGCTGGTGTTGACCATGCACAGCGAGGAGCAGTACGCGCTGCGTGCCTTCCAGGTGGGCGCCAGCGGCTACGTCACCAAGGAAAGTGCGGGAGACGAGTTGATCGCGGCGGTGCGCAAGGTCGCCTCAGGGGGGATCTTCGTGACCGCGGCGCTGGCCGAGCAGGTGGTTCAGCAACTCAGCGGGATCCGCCAGGCATCCGCCCTCACCGCGCTGTCCAACCGCGAACTGGAAATCATGCAGCGCATCGTGGCGGGTGAGCGCCCGGTGGATATCGCTGTCGCCTTGCACCTTTCCATCAAGACGGTGAGCACGCACAAGACCCGCATCCTCGAAAAGCTTCAGCTTGACAGCACCGCCGCTCTGATCCGCTTCGGGCTGGAACACCGGCTCGATGGGTTCGATCCGGGCACGACACCTGGCTCCCCTGAGAAGATCAGGTTGGCGCCGGGGTGACGATGCGGGGCATCAAGGAGCGCGCGGTCAAACACACATTCACTGGCGTAGCCGGCTCAACTGGGCCGCAGTGTGGCGGTGGTCGCGTTCAGCGCGACGCACACTTCCGCGTCGCCAAGTTGGTGGAATTCAAGGAAGTGCAGGGCGATGGCGTGAAACGGTCTTGGCGTGATCAAGCAGACCACCTCGTCCGCCTCCTCACGCAAGGCCATGAGGGCGGCATACGGCCCCACCGGTACCGCTACGACCAGACGGGCCGGATGGCGCCGTCGCAGTGCCCGCAACGCCGCGGTCATTGTGATGCCCGTGGTGATGCCGTCGTCGACCACGATCACGGTGGCACCTTGCACCTGCTGTCGCAGTCTGTCCCCCAGGTACACACTGCGGCTGCGTTCGAGCTCACGCAGCGCCGCAGGCAGCTCAGCCTCGATCCAGGCCTCGTCCACGCCAGGCAGTTCGGCAGTTTCTTCGTTGACCACCACCTCGGGTGGCGATCCCTCCACCACAGTCGCCACCGACAGTTCGGGATGGAATGGCGCACCAATCTTGCGCAGCAACAGCAGGTCCAGCGGCGCACCGAGCGTGCGGGCGATTTCTGCGGCAACGGGTGCGCCGCCTCGTGGTAGGGCCAGCACCACCAACGGTCCTTTCATGCGCAGGTGTTGCAACTGGTCGGCCAGCGCTCGGCCGGCCTGCGCCCGGTTCTCGAAGGGTACCCAGGCCGTCGCCATATCCGGGCTGAACGAGGCATAGGCGCGCGCGTGCGACAGTTGGCCGGAGTCGCTCCAGTGGTGCTGGTTCATGTGGGCCTCGCTGCGCACAGGTATTGAGAGAACCAGCTCGACGCAAAAATTGCGACACTGCCCAAGGCACCTGGCTCCTCGAACCGATGGCCCGCTCCGGGTATCACCTCCAGCCGCCGGGGCACGTGCAGCCGGCGCATTGCTTCGCGGTTGAGCGCCAGTACTTCGTCATCCAGCCCGCCCACGATCAATAGCGTGGGCGCCTGCACTTGCTCCAGGTGGTCCATGACCAGGTTCGGACGCCCCCCGCGCGACACCACGGCCGCCACACGGTCTGGTCGGGCAGCGGCAGCTACCAGCGCAGCTCCCGCGCTCGCGCTGGCACCAAACAGGCCCAGGCGCAGGTCGGTCAAATCGGGGTGGAGCGAGGTCCATCGGATGGTCTCGATCATGCGGTGCGCCAGAAGATCGATGTCAAACAACCGCCGGCCATCGCGGGACTCGTCCTCCGTGAGCAGGTCGATTTGCAGAGTGGCCATTTGCGAGCGTTGCAGCGCGCGGGCCACCCATTGATCGCGCGGGCTCTGCCGCCCGCTGCCACTGCAGTGCGCGAAAACGACGAGCCCCTGCGCTTGGCTAGGAATGACCAGATCCCCATCCAACTGCAACGAACCGTGTGGCAGCGGTTTCGTCTTGAACACATTTGCCATTCGAGTACCTTGCCCCGGACAGCTCCGGAAATTCTTTGGTTGTGCGTCGCCTCGACACCGTGGGCGCAGCGCACAGAAGAAGCCATTGTTGGAGGGGGAGAGTGCCGTTGCACTGAGCCAGCGCAATCCGCAGGCTGCTTCTACGAAGCGCTCTTGACGCCCTTGCAACAAGCCAGCGCCAGGAGATTGCCGCGGCCCTGCAGGTTGAGCCTGGCACTTCATCAAGTTGCACGTGACCTGATGATTTGTTGAGCATGCTCAATACAACCAGCACAGACACACGACACGCTGCAATTCCCTTCGCGCCGGCACCTTGTCACGTGATGTCGCGGACCTGCCAGGTGATCTATTTCCACCGTTCAAACAGGAGCAACACCATGAGCGAACTTCGCACCCTCGACCCATTTTCCCTCGAACCCTTCGACGATGCGAGATGAGTTCAACCCCGTCACTCCAACAGGACGAGTTGACCATCGGCTTCGGCGTTCTCGATGGCCTCTTTCGGCAGTTGAGCCGAGTGTTGGCCCGATGCCCCCCAGACAATGTCGACATGGGTACCTGGGCTGTGCTCTATCAGGCAAGGACCGATGGGTACGATCTTTTTTCGGCCGGCGCTGTTCCGGTAGGTCAACGGCTTGATGACCCGCGCGCGGCGTGTGATGCGCTCCAACGGGGACGTGGCGCACGGTGCTGGCGCAGTCTGGTCCACAAAGTGATGGTTTGGCATTTCCAAATGATCACGATGACGCCCCGTCTGGTCTGTCCGCCACCGTACATTGCCGCTGGAGCCACAGAATCGAGGCTTGGCCCTGTGCTGCCGCCATGCCGTCACCCTACTGCGAGGGAGCCGATATTGTGAGCGATGTCATGGTTGATCCAGCAAGATGGGAATCGATCGAAGGTGCAGGTGCCGCGTTCGTCGAGGGATGGCTTGCATGCGAAGGTGACCGTGTCCGGTCGGGGCAGCGATTGGGGAGCGCTCGCCTGGCCGACTGGCGCGTCGATATCGAAGCGCCACATGACGGCGTTCTTGAGGAAATCTGCGTTCCCGTCGGAGAGCCGTTCGCACGTGGACAGGTGCTTGCGCGCCTTGTGAACTTCTAAATTTCTGCCTGGGCAGCCGGTCCGCGATCTCACACAAGGTGTCTGGCTACGAAATCACCATGAAAAACTGACATGCAACTCAAGGACGACATCCTGGCCGAACTGAAGTGGGCGCCTGATGTCAATGAGACCGAAGTGGGCGTGATCGTCAAAGATGGCGTCGTCACACTGACGGGGCACCTTTCTTCGTATGCGGAGAAATATGCCGCCGGGCGAGCCACACAGCGCGTCAATGGAGTGAAGGCGTTGGCGATGGAGATCACGGTGAACCTGCCCAACAGCAATTAACGCACAGACGCGGACATCGCCGCCGCTGCGAAGCAGGCATTGGCATGGAACACGATGGTGCCCAATACGGTGCACGCCAAGGTGGAGAAAGGTTGGATCACGCTCAGCGGCCAGGTCGAATGGGAATACGAGCGCAGTGCCGCCAGTTCGGCGGTTCGCAACCTCTTGGGTGTGGTGGGCGTCAGCAACGATGTCACGCTCAAGCCGCGTGTGACCATGAGCAGCGTGGAGAAATCGATTCGCGATGCGCTAACACGCCAAGCAGAGCGCGAGGCCAAGAGCATCGAGATTGCCGTGAAAGGGGCATCATGCGCGCAACACACATTTTTCATAGAGGCTTTGCGCCCGTCCTTGCGGGTCGTACTTGGCCTTCAAGCTGGCGAACTGTTCCATGCCATAAGCCTCGGCGAACTCCTTGAACGAGAAGAAGCTGTCGGAGTACAGCGATTTGATTCCGCCCAGCCGCATCACCTCGCGCTCTACCAGACGATGAAGCCGCCGAAGCCGCAACCGATGTCGACAAACCGTTCACCCGCAGACAGGCGCAGTTTGCGGCAGACATGATCGATCTTTTGACGCTGAGCGTCCTCAAGTGTCAGAGTCCCTTGCGGCCAGTAGACGCATGTGTACATCATCAGCGGGTCGTCGAGCCAAAGTCGGAAGAATTCGGTTCCCAGGCCATAGTGGGCGCGGGCATTGGACTTGGCGTGATGCTTGCGCCGGTTGAAAAATCGCAACTCATGGAGCTCGTTTTCAACTTGGCCGATGGCACTGGGTAGCCGATCAAGCCCGCCAGCCATTCCTGCGGCGAGCGCTGCGCCAAGATCGCCTTCAATATCGACATCCTGGTTGAAGTAGGCATCAAGCAGTCCGATGTGGCCGTGCATCACGCACGAAGCCAATGTGGCTTCGGATCGAAGAATGATGTGGAAGAGGGGGCTGCCCACGCCACTGCGATACCCGTGACCACCCGGCATGGTCAGCGAGAAGGGGACTCGGACGCGTTCGCCCAGCGCGTCAATGAGACTCTGGAGGTTCACCGCAGACGGATGTCGTTGATGACTTCGTGCACACAACTGATGGCGCGAGCCATTTCCGCGGCCTTTCGCCTCTCCTGTTCGATCTTCGTGGACATATCTTGACTCCTTCGCGTTGAGTGGAGCGCACGAGGTTAGACATGGGCGGGGGTGAGGGGATTGCGTTTGATCAAGTTCTACCGAGCCGTCGCGGCCCCACTTTGAAAGGCGCCGATTCACGTTCGGGCCTGCCAACATCGGGTGCGACTTCCAAGCGGCGCAACCCGTGGTCCAAGACCTTTCGTGCTCTCGCTTGAGTTGGCTCAAAGGGTCGGTCGACATCGCCTTCTATTCTTTGTAACGAATCCATCGACCCCATGTTCCCAGCGCCAATGGAGATTTCCATGCCCCTGATGAAAGCCGCCGTCGTTCACGCCTTCGGTCAACCGCTGCAAATCGATGAAGTTCCCATACCGGAGGTCTTGCCTGGCCAGGTTCTCGTCAAGGTGATGGCCTCGGGTGTATGCCACACCGATCTGCATGCGGCCGACGGTGACTGGCCTGTGAAGCCTTCGCTGCCTTTTATTCCCGGTCATGAGGGCGTGGGGTTCGTCGCCGCGCTGGGAAAAGGCGTCTCTGGAATCAAGGAAGGCGACCGCATTGGCGTGCCTTGGCTGCACACCGCATGCGGCCAATGCGAACACTGCATCACTGGCTGGGAGACTTTGTGCGATAGCCAGCAGATGACGGGTTACACCGTCAACGGCGGCTACGCCGAGTACGTGTTGGCCGATCCTGCCTACGTCGGGCACCTGCCCGCCAACGTCGGCTTTTTTGAGATAGCGCCTGTGTTGTGCGCAGGCGTGACGGTATACAAGGGCCTGAAGATGCTCGAATGCAAGCCTGGCGATTGGGTGGCAGTGTCCGGCATCGGGGGCCTTGGCCATCTGGCGGTGCAGTATGCCAAGGCCATGGGCTTTCACGTTATTGCCGTAGACATTGATGACGCCAAGCTTGCTCTGGCGCGCACCCTTGGCGCGGAGATGACCGTCAACGCCCATTCACAGAATCCCGCGCAGGAGATACAACGCGCCATACGCGGTGCGCATGGTGTTCTGGTGACGGCGGTTTCGCGCAGCGCGTTCGCGCAGGCGCTGGACATGTTGCACAAGCGAGGAACCATGGCGCTCGTTGGGCTACCCCCAGGCGACTTTCCTCTGCCGATCTTCGACGTGGTGCTCAACGCCAAGACTGTTCGTGGCTCCATCGTTGGCACGCGCAAGGACTTGCAGGAGGCCCTGGCTTTCGCCGCCGAGGGCAAAGTGCACACGGTCTATGCCGAGGACCGCCTGGACAACATCAACCAGGTGTTGCAGCGGATGCGCGCGGGGGACATCGAGGGGCGTGTCGTCATGCGCATTGGAGAGGATGTGGCCTGAAATTCTGCGGTGCAGTGGGCCGCGAGATGCGCTGAGAAAACGCCATGAAGACAATGACCAAACTCGTCCTGGGCGCCATGGGACGTTTGCGCGCCAAACCGGTGGCGGGCTCTGCTGCATCCTCCATCGAACTGCCTGAACCTCGTACGTCAGGCGGCATGGAACTGATGCGCGCCTTGGCGGAGCGCCGTTCGGTGCGGGAGTTCGCATCTCGGCCGTTGCCGTTGCAGATGCTGTCGGAATTGTTGTGGGCTGCGTTTGGCGTGAACCGTTCTGATGGCGGGCGCACATCGCCTTCGGCGCTCAATGCCCAGGAGATCGAGGTCTATGCAGCCCTCCCCGGCGGCGCCTACCGCTACGACCCGGTGGCCCATGCGCTTGAACTGGCCGCGGGCGTGGACCTGCGTCGCATCACGGGTTATCAGGATTTTGTCGACGAGGCGCCCCTGGACCTGGTCTACGTGGCCCATCACGCGCGCATGAGCATGGTGCCGGTGGCGCAGCGCGATGCCTTCGCGCATGTCGCGGCTGGTGCAGTGGCACAAAACGTCTACCTGTTCGCCGCAAGCAATGGGCTGGCAACAGTGTTACGCGCCTGGATCGATCGCGAGGCGATTGCGGAGGCACTCGGACTGGATCACGGCCAGCAAGTGCTGCTGTCGCAGACCGTGGGATACCCCAAGGCTGCCGAATAGGCGCCTGCTGGACGGGGTGGGGCGCGCTCGCTCAAACGCCTTCGAACGCCGATGAATTTGCACTTCATTGCGTCAACTCAAGAGGTCTGCTCGCAGCGCGCCTATCGTTGGCTTGCGTCGCGCAGAAAATCATCAGCGCGGCAAACCAGTGTCAACCCAAGGAGACTCGGTATGCAGATCGAAATGGAAGAACTGATACGAGCGTATCGTGACATGTGCACGATCCGCGAGTTCGAGGAGCGTGTTCACAAGGAATTTGCCACCGGACAAATTCCGGGCTTCGTGCATCTCTACGCTGGCGAGGAGGCATCGGCCGTTGGCGTGTGCATGCAACTGGAAGATGGCGACCACATTGCCAGCACACACCGCGGTCATGGCCATGCCATTGCCAAGGGCTGCGACGTGGGAGCGATGATGAAAGAAATCTTCGGGCGCGGCAATGGGCTGTGCAAGGGCAAGGGCGGTTCAATGCACATCGCCGATATCGGCAAAGGGATGCTGGGCGCCAACGGCATCGTAGGCGGTGGGCCACCCCTGGTATGCGGTGCCGCGCTGGCCGCCAAGGTAACGCACAGCAAAGCGGTGGCGGTCGCCTTCTTTGGCGACGGCGCTTTCAACCAGGGGACCACGTTGGAGTCCCTGAATTTCGCTTCGGTCTACCAACTGCCGGTGCTGTTCGTTCTCGAAGACAACGGCTACGCAGAAAGCACCGCCAGCGCTTGGTCCATTGGCGGGCACAACCCAGTGCGCCGCGCGGAAGGCTTTGGCATCCCGGGGATGCGCATCGATGGGCACGATTTTTTTGCCGTGTACCGCACGGCCCAGGAGGCGGTGGCCCGACTGCGCGCCGGCGGTGGGCCGGAATTCATTCATATCGAGTTCACCCGCTACTTCGGCCATTTCGAAGGCGATCAGATGACCTATCGCCCCCCGGGCGAGGTCCGGGAGGAGCGCAACTTTCTCGACTGCCTCAAATTCCTGCGCGCGCGACTCACGAGTTCCGGACAGGTCGAAGCGCCGGTCCTGGATCGGATCGAAACCGATGTGGCTTGCCTGATCGACGTCGCCGTGGCGCAGGCCCGCGCATCGGCGCCGCCTGACAAATCCGAATTGTTGACCGATGTCTACAAGAGCTACGCAGGAGAACCAGCATGAGCACGAAATCGTTTCGCGCAGCTTTGAACGAAGCCATGCGCCAGGAAATGGAGCGCGACGCGAGAGTGATCGTGATGGGCGAGGATATTGCCGGTGGCATGGGCGCAAAAGGACAACAGGACGCCTGGGGCGACGTGCTTGGCGCGAGCAAGGGCCTGCTGGGCGCATTTGGCCGAGAGCGGGTCATCGATACCCCTATCAGCGAAAGCGCTTTCATCGGCGCCGCCGCAGGGGCTGCGGTGGCCGGCTTGCGTCCGGTGGCGCAACTGATGTTTGTCGATTTTTTTGGTGTCTGCGGCGACCAGATCATCAATCAGATGGCCAAGTTCCGCTATATGTTCGGAGGCAAAGCCACCACGCCGGTGGTGGTGCGAACACTGTATGGCGCCGGTTCTCGTGCGGCCAGTCAGCACAGCCAGTGCCTGTACCCCGTCTTCACCCACATTCCCGGGCTCAAGGTGGTGATCCCGTCGTCGCCCTACGAAGCCAAGGGCCTGATGATCCAGGCCATTCGAGATGACGATCCAGTGATCTTCTTCGAGCACAAGGCTATGTACGATGACGTGGAAGAAGTGCCCGATGAACCTTATGCCATCCCCTTCGGAAGGGCCAAGTTGGTGCGCACCGGCGAGGATGCCACGATCGTCGCGGTGGGAAGGATGGTGAAGTTCTGCATTGCGGCGGCGGCCATGCTGGAGGCCGAGCAGATCCACTGTGACGTCATTGATCTGCGCACGACCTCGCCCATGGACACCAATGCGATCTTGCGCAGCGTGCGCAAAACTGGCCGGCTGGTGGCGGTGGACGAGGCGAGCCCGCGTTGCAATATCGCCACCGATGTGTCGGCGCTTGTGGCGCAAGAGGCGTTCGAATCGCTGCGTGCGCCCGTGCGGATGGTGACGCCGCCGCATACGCCGGTTCCATTTGCGCCGAACCTGGAGGACGCGTATATCCCCGACGCGGCGTCCATCGCCCACGCGGTGAGAGATGCAGTGGCCTATGGCGCCAAAGCGGCGATCGCTCGATGAGTGCGGCGGCCATTCAGGCTCTCACCATGCCCAAGCTTGGTCTCACCATGAAGGAAGGCACGGTAGCAGCTTGGCACGTGGTGCCGGGCGCGGTGATCGAGGCGGGCCAGCGCGTATTCGATGTGGAGACCGAAAAGGTCACCAACGAATGCGAGGCGCAGGCTGCTGGTGTTCTGCGCAGGCAGGTCGCTGCTCAGGGCACGGTATTGCCGGTGGGGGCACTGATCGGCGTGATCGCCGCTGGCAACGTGAGCGAAGAGGAAATCGATCGATTCGTGGCCGGATTTCAGCCCGAGAAACAGGTTTGAATCCCCATCACCAAGGAGATGCTCATGGCATTGAAAGCCGCCTTCATTTTTCTTGCACCGGGTGCAAATCCGGCCGAGCACCGCAGTGTCGTGCGCACCCCCGAGGTGGAACTCACCACGATCGGAGCTCCCAACTATGAACAGGCCGAGTTGGTCGTGCGTTCTCTGCTGGATCAGGGCATAGTGGCCGTCGAGTTGTGTGGCGGCTTTGGCACTGCGGGAACGGCCCGCATCGCTGCTGCGGCGGGCTCCGGTGTCGCTGTGGGCGTGGTGCGCTTTGATATCCATCCAGGTCTGGGTGGCAAAAGTGGCGATCAGGTATTTGGTCTGGCCTGACGCCTGCAGGTAACCGCCATGATCTCCCCACCACAGGTTGAGACCTACGACTACGCGCTGTTCGGCGAGGTCGAACGCAAGCCCTTCAGCCGGGTCCGCCAGGTCATTGCCCGGCGTCTGTCGGCCAGTTGGGCCGAGGTGCCGCACGTGGCACAGTTCGACGAATGCGATTTGACGGCGCTGATGGCATTGCAACATGACATGGCCGCCCAGAGTCCGGGCATCAAGCTCACGTTGTTGGCGTTTGTCATGAAAGCGTGCGCCAGTGCGCTCAAGTTCTTTCCCGACTTCAACGCGTCGTTGGACACGCAGGCCAATGAACTGGTGCTCAAGAAATACTGCCACATCGCATTTGCCGCCGAAACGCCGATCGGACTGCTGGCGCCTGTGGTGCGCGACGCTGACCGGAAGGATGTTTTGCAGACCGCGGCAGCCATTCAGATCCTGGCGGACAAGGCGAAGGCGGGAAGGCTTGCGATGAGCGACGCGGAGGGCGCCTGTTTCACGATCACCAATCTCGGTCTGCTGGGTGGCACTGGGTTCACGCCGATCATCAATGCGCCGGAGGTGGGCATCCTCGGTGTAGGCCGCGCCAGCCCAAGGGTGGTCGATTTGGACGGTGTTTTGGCGACGCGTCTGTTTCTGCCACTGACCCTGGTGTATGACCACCGGGTGATTGACGGGGCCGTAGGGGGGCGGTTCCTGGCTCACGTGATCCGGCAGTTGCATGATCCAAAGGGGCTTCTGCAAATGCCGCCATAGTTCACGTTGGGCGTACCCATGGGTTGGAGGTGATGTCCATGGCAACTCGTTGGGTGCCGTGGTCGAAGCGGTCGGCCTTCAAATGGACGCACCACAACGCGAAGCGCTTCACTTCTTCGTGGCGCAGGTATTGAAGCCCAGCATCGCGTAAGGCGGGCACCAGCCGATCAGGCCGGTGAGCAAAGGGACGACGCCCAGGTAGCCCCACAGGCCGATGGTGCCGGTGGCGGCAGCCGCGATGAGGCCAAGGCCGATGACGATGCGCAGTGTGCGGTCAATAGAGCCGACGTTCTTGGTCATGGTGATTCTCCAGAAATGGTGGATGGACAGGCAGACAGGAATCAAGGCACCCGATCAGAGTACGTTCAAGGGGATCTTCAGATAGGCCACGCCGTTGTCTTCCTTGGGCGGCATCGCGCCGGCGCGGATGTTGATCTGCACAGAGGGCAAGATCAGCGTAGGCATTTCCAGGGTGGCGTCGCGCCGCGTGCGCATGGCCACGAACTCGGCTTCGCTCACACCGTCGTGCACGTGGATGTTCTTCGCGCGTTGCTCCGCCACGGTCGTCTCGAACGCCACCGCGCGACCGGGCGGCGGGTAGTCGTGGCACATGAACAGGCGCGTCTCGGGCGGCAGGCTCAGCAGCTTGCGGGTGGAGGCGTAGAGCGTCTTGGCATCCCCACCGGGAAAGTCACAGCGCGCCGTGCCCACATCGGGCATGAACAGCGTGTCGCCCACAAAAACGGCGTCACCAAAGCGGTAGGCGGCGCAGGCCGGCGTGTGGCCGGGCACGAACATCACTTCGCCAGACAGTGCGCCCAGCGGGATGGTTTCACCCTCCTGGAACAGGTGGTCGAACTGCGAGCCGTCCTGCCGGAAGTCAGGCTCCAGGTTGAAGATGCCCTTGAACACCTTTTGCACCTGGGTGATGCGCCCGCCGATGCCGATCTGGCCGCCCAGTTGCGCGCGGAGGTAGGGCGCGGCAGAGAGGTGGTCTGCGTGCGCGTGGGTTTCCAGAATCCATCGCACGTTCAAGTGGTTGGCGCGGACGTAGTCGCCAACCCTGTCGGCCGAGGCGTGGTGCGTGCGCCCGGATTTGGGGTCGTAGTCGAGCACCGAATCAATGATCGCGCAGTCGCTGCCCGGGCCGTTGTGAACGACGTAGGTCACGGTCCAGGTGGCAGGATCAAACATGCCGTGCACTTGGGGATGGGCGGCGGAGCGCGGAAGAGGAGACATGACAGTTCCTGTAAATAAGTCGCCAATAATATATTGACAGATATATTGTATGTCAATATATTCGCACCATTCGCTGGCGCTGCCTTGCGCCATATCAACGAACCGGAAGCAAGAGCGATGAAAACTGCGTTGCTGGATCTGGAGCAGATGCACCTGGGTGCCGAGCGCGCTTGCCGGCTGATGAAAGTGCTCTCCAACCCCGACCGTCTGTTGATCCTGTGCCAGCTCTCGCAGGGCGAGCTGCGCGTGGGGGAGCTGGAGGCCTTGCTCGGTATCGTGCAGCCGACCTTGTCGCAGCAGCTCACGGTGCTGCGTGACGAGGGTCTGGTGAGCACCCGCCGCGAGGGAAAGAGCATCTATTACGCACTGGCCAGCACAGAAGCGCTGGCAGTGATGCGGGTGCTGTACGAACAATTCTGTGTGGACAAGAAGGAGTAAGCCATGACGATTGATTGGGCCAATTTCACGCCGTGGGCGTCACTGTCGGGCGGCGTTTTGCTGGGTGTCGCCTCGGCCTTCTTCATCCTGGTCAATGGCCGGGTGTTGGGCATCAGCGGCATCCTGGGCGGCTTGTTGCCACCGAAGTCGGGCGACGCGGGCTGGCGCGTGGCCTTCCTGCTGGGCATGCTGGCAGCGCCACTGGTGTATGGCCTGCTCGCGCCGGCCGGGTTTGTGCAGGCGCCGCGCATCGATGCGGGCTTTGCCACCATCGTCGCAGCCGGGCTGCTGGTCGGCCTGGGCACACGCTATGGCTCGGGTTGCACCAGCGGGCACGGCGTGTGTGGACTCTCGCGCCTGTCGCCCCGTTCCATGGTCGCCACCCTGGCCTTCATGGGCGCGGGCTTTGCCATGGTCTTCGTGGTCCGCCACGTTCTGTAAGGAGCACACATATGCACCGCATCACCGAATTTCTTGTGGGCCTGCTGTTTGGCCTGGGCCTGCTGCTCTCCGGCATGACCGACCCTGCCAAGGTGCTCGGCTTCCTGGACCTGTTTGGCGTCTGGGATCCTTCATTGGCGCTCGTCATGGGCGGCGCCATTGCCGTGGGCTTCTTCGCCTTTGCGCTGGCCCGCAAACGCACCACGAACTTGCTGGGCGGCGCGCTGCACTTGCCCAAGACGAGCCAGATCGACAAGCGGCTGGTCATCGGCGGACTGACCTTTGGCGCGGGCTGGGGCCTGGCGGGGTTCTGCCCAGGGCCGGGCATCGTCTCCATGGCCTCTGGCGAGGTGAAGGCCGCGCTGTTCGTGGCGGCCATGCTCGCGGGCATGGTGATCTTCGAGCTTGCCGAGCGAACGGGCTTGCGCCGGCGCCTCGGGGCCTGACGTGAGCTGCATGGCATGAACCTCTCGTTCCCCTGGCGCCAGTGGCTGCCGTCCTTGCCGGTGTTGCAGTGGGGCCGCGCTTACAACCGTGAGGCGCTGGCGAGCGACAGCCTGGCGGCGCTCATCGTCACCCTCATGTTGATTCCGCAGAGCCTGGCCTACGCCATGCTCGCCGGTCTGCCGGCTGAAGTCGGCCTGTATGCCAGCGTGGCCCCGCTGCTGCTCTACGCCATTTTCGGCACCAGCCGCGTGCTGGCCGTGGGGCCGGTGGCCGTGGTCTCCCTCATGACGGCGGCAGCCATCGGACAGCACGCCGTCGCAGGTACACCGCAGTACTGGGCGGTGGCGATCACGCTGGCGTTTCTCTCGGGAGTGCTGCTGTTGGCCATGGGCTTGCTGCGCCTGGGTTTTCTCGCCAACTTCCTGAGCCACCCGGTCATCTCCGGCTTCATTTCCGCCTCGGGGATACTCATCGCGGCGAGCCAGCTCAAGACGCTGATGGGTGTGAAGGCAGATGGCCACACCTTTGTCGAACTGAGCTTGTCACTCTTGACGCAGATCGGTCAGGTGCACGTGCTGACGCTGGGCATTGGGGTGCTGACAGTGGCCTTCCTGTTCTGGGTGCGCAGCGGCCTCAAGCCACTGCTGCAGCGTGCCGGCATGGGCCCGCGCGCCGCAGACGCGGTGGCCAAGACCGGTCCTGTCGCGGCCATTCTGGTCACGACCCTGCTCACCTGGGCGCTGGACTGGCAAGGGCAGGGCGTGAAGATCGTGGGTGCCGTGCCACAGGGCTTGCCGCCGTTCACGCTGCCACTGTGGAATCTGGAGCTGTGGCAGCAACTGTTGGTGCCCGCATTGCTCATCAGCGTGGTCGGTTTCGTCGAGTCGGTTTCTGTCGGGCAGACCTTGGCGGCCAAGCGGCGCCAGCGCATCGATCCGGACCAGGAGCTGGTGGCATTGGGGTCGAGCAACCTGGGTGCTGCATTCACCGGAGGATTTCCAGTCACCGGCGGGTTTGCGCGATCGGTGGTCAATTTCGACGCCGGGGCGCAGACACCGGCGGCTGGCGTCTTCACGGCGCTCGGCATCACGCTGGCTTCGCTGTTTCTCACGCCGGCACTGTATTACCTGCCACAGGCCACGCTGGCCGCGACCATCGTGGTGGCGGTGCTGTCGCTGGTGGACCTGGGCATCCTGCGCAAGACGTGGCACTACGGAAAGTCGGATTTCGCCGCGGTGCTGGCCACGCTGGTGACGACGCTCACCGTGGGCGTGGAGAGCGGACTGGTCGTGGGCGTGGGCGTATCGCTGGCCTTGTATCTCTACCGCACGAGCCGGCCCCACATGGCCGAAGTGGGTCTGGTGGCGGGCACCGAGCATTTCCGCAATGTGCTGCGCCATGCCGTGCGTGTGAGTCCGCGTGTGCTGAGTTTGCGGGTGGACGAGAGTTTGTATTTCGCCAACTCGCGCGCGCTGGAAGACCGCATCAACAACGCCGTGGCGAGCCACCCCGAGCTGGAGCACGTGGTGCTGCAGTGTTCGGCCATCAACGACATCGATGCCAGCGCGCTTGAGAGCCTGGAGGCCATCGACCGGCGGCTGCGCGATGCCGGTGTGCGGCTGCACCTGTCGGAGGTGAAGGGGCCGGTCATGGACCGATTGAAGTCGACCGAGTTTCTGCACAGGCTCAGCGGCGAGGTCTTCCTTACGCACTACCAGGCCGTTCACCAGCTTTCGCCTGAAGTGGCGTAAGTGGGCGCGATCGACGACGCCGTTGACGCATATCAAGCTCGATCGCCTATCGCCCGGTACCTTCATGCCTGGAACCACCTGCGCAGGAGTGCCCGGAACATGACTTCCCTTGATGCCAGCGGGCTTCAGGAGCCTGCCGTCTCACCGCAACCCGGAATGTTTCCGTGCGCGAGTGACGTCGAGGCGCTCAACCAGGAATGCTTTTGCTTCAGCCTGGACGAGGATGCCCTGGCGCTTGCGCTCAATGTCGAACTGGGCCAGGCCGGCTTGTCGGCGATGGTGCGGGAGCGTTGTCCTTTCCTGTTCGCTGCAAGGCCGGTGTTCGTCAGCGCGCGGCACCTGCGGCGCATGGCGCAGGTGGTACAGGCGGTCGAGTCGGTGGTGGCGCTGCCCGCGTATCGGGAGCAGGTGTTGGCCGCTGCGCCGGCCATTGCGCGACTCGGGGAGGGCGGTCCGCGGGGCGTTTTTTTTGGCCACGACTTCCACCTCCATGGAGACCAACTGGGGCTGATCGAGATCAACACCAACGCAGGTGGGGCCATGCTCAATGCGGTGCTGGCCCGTGCTCAGAGGGCCTGCTGCAACGCCATGGATCCGTTGGTGCCCACCCTGTCCAGCGTGGGCACCTTCGAGCAGCGCATCGTCGATATGTTCCGTCAGGAGTGGATGCGTGCGGGTGCAACGCGGCCTCTCGCCAGCATAGCCATCGTCGATACCGCGCCGCCGCATCAATACCTTTATCCCGAGTTCCTGCTGTTCCAGCAACTGTTCGAGCGGCACGGTCTGAGAACCGTGATCGCCGATCCGCAAGCGCTTGAGTGGCGCGCGGGCCGCTTGTGGCACGGCGAGCAGGTCATCGACCTCGTCTACAACCGGCTGACCGACTTCTACCTGGAGCAGCCGGCAAGCGCGGCGCTGCGCCAGGCCTACATGGAGCAGGGCGTCGTACTGACACCGCACCCGCAAGCGCATGCGTTGTACGCCGACAAGCGCCACCTTGCGTTGTTCAGCGACGCGGCGCGCCTGAAGGGCTTGGGCGTGCCCGCATCCACCCGGCAGGTTTTGCTGGAACATGTTCCCCGCACAGAGGTGGTCGCCATCGATCAGGCGCAAAGGCTGTGGGACGCACGCCGTGGTTTGTTCTTCAAGCCGGTGGCCGGTTTCGGTAGCCGTGCCGCCTACCGGGGCGACAAGCTGACCAGGCGGGTCTGGCAGGACATCCTCGCTGGCGACTACGTGGCTCAGGCGATCGTCACACCGGGGGAGCGCAGGATCGACAAGCACGACCCAGCGCAGGCGATGAAGTTCGATCTGCGCGCCTATGTCTACGACGGCGCGACCCAATGGAATGCGGCGCGCCTGTACCAGGGCCAGACCACCAACTTCCGCACGCCTGGCGGTGGCTTCGCCCCGGTTTACAGCACGCCCGATGCATTCGAACCGTTCGCGCAACGGGGCCTTTGTATCCGGAGCGGCCCGCAAGAATGACCGAAGGACGTTGCCAGGCCAGCGTTCCACGGATCGTCGCCGTTCTGATCGCGCTGCTCGTCGCGGGTTGCACGCCGTATCCGACAAACCTTGTCCGCACGCCGTCCCATGCGTTCGACCAGCCCTTGCGCACGCCGCTGGGTCAAACGTATGCACCGTTGGCAACAGGGCCCGGGCAGTCAGCGTTTCACCTGCTGGTCTCCGGCCCCGAGGCATTTGCCGCGCGGGCTTCACTGGCAGAAACAGCACAGAAGACGCTCGATCTGCAGTACTACATCATTGCCCACGATGCGAGCGCCACCGCGCTGATGGATGCGGCGTTGCGGGCCGCGCGGCGCGGCGTGCGCGTGCGCCTGCTGGTCGACGACCTGAACGTCGGCGACCACGAACTCCGCCTCGCGAGTCTCGCGGAGGAACCGAACCTCGAAGTGAGGCTGTTCAATCCGTTTGCCGAGCGAGGCCAGCTCGGGTTCTCGCAACTGCTGGAATGGCTGACCGATACCGACCGGCTGAACCGCCGCATGCACAACAAGCTGTGGATCGCCGATGGTGCAGTTGCCGTGATGGGCGGGCGCAACCTGGGCGACGCCTACTTCAACCTGTCGACGGAGGGCGACTTTGCCGATCTCGACGTGCTGGCAGCCGGTCCGGTGGTGAGCGACATGGGGCGCAGCTTCGACCGCTACTGGAACAGCGACATGGCCGTGCCGATCGCGTCGATCGCCGGCCTGCCTCAGGCAGCAGTCGAGTTGCAAAAACTGTGGGACGACATGGCCGCGCGGACGCTGCGCTTTCGCGACAGTGACTATGTGCGCGAGCTGCGCAAGACGGCATTCGGCGGGCTTGTGCGCATGGGTGGGGTCCCGATGGTGGCCGCACCGGCACAAATCCTCGACCAATTGCCCGCCGATGCCGATGCCGATGCGCTGGCGCCGACGGGCACGATCTTCTCGCAGCTGCGGCGCTCGATCGAAAACGCGCAAAGGGACGTTGTGTTGGTCTCGCCCTACCTGGTTCCTGCTCCATCGGGCGTGGAGGTCCTCTGTGGCGTGGCGCGGCGTGGCGTGCCGGTGCGCATCCTCACGAATTCGCTGGCGTCCACGGACGTTCCACTGGTGCACGCGGCATACGCCCGCTACCGCCCTCAACTGCTGGCGTGCGGGATCACCGTACATGAGTTGCGGCCGGGCGGGGCCACGGAGGGCGCCCCGCGGCTGGGCTTGTCGTCCGGCGCGAGCCTGCACTCCAAGGCGGTCGTCGTGGATGGGGAGACGGTGTTCATCGGCTCGATGAACCTGGACCCACGCTCGCGACTGCTGAACACCGAAGTGGCCTTGCGGATCGAGAGCCGCGAACTGGGCGGACAACTGACCCGCCTGTTTGACGAAGCCATCGTGCCCGACCAGGTGTTCCAGGTGGCGCTCGACGAGCCCGGCAATGCCGGCGCATCACTGCATTGGGACACGCGGGAAAAGGGGCTGCCGGCGCGCTACACGAGCGACCCGCTGGCCAGCCCGTGGCGGCGCTGGCTGGTTGGGCTGCTCGGGGCTCTGGCGCCCGAAGCGCTCCTGTAGTGTCTTCGCTATGCCTGCGCCGACGCTTCACGTTGCCCCGCATCGCGGCCAGGCTCGCCGGATGCTTCGCCGTTCAATGCCGATGCTTGCTGCCGGGGCCTTGCTGTGCGCCCATCGCGCCATGCGGTCCGCGGTGCGCTGGCAGGGCGATGCCCTGTTCCTTGGCCCGTTTTTCCATATCGGCATGCGTCGCCGCCGCCAGCGCCTGGCGCTCCTCGGGCGTTTTCGCTGCGGCCATCTTCTCGCGCAGGGCATCGCGCTCCTGTGGGGTCATCAGCTGTTGGCCGGCCATGCCGCCACTGCCGTGCATGGCGCCAGACATCGGGCCGTGCTGGCCCATGCCGCCTTCCATGTTGCCCATCCGGTCCGGGTGGGCAGCCACGGCGGAAGCGCCGAGTGCGATGCCGAGCGTGGCAATGACGCCGAGTGCCGTTTTGACGTTTCGTTTCATGGTCTGATCTTTCAAGTGGTTGGGAGGAGCATGTATCAGACCACCCACCGCCAGCGGGCGTGTGTCACTGCGCCCTGGTTTTGTATCGCCATCTTGCAAGCGCCTCGCCTGACAGGTGGCGATGCAATTTATCTGGAGAAACGGGTCCCCCGGAGCTCACCATCGACGCCATGAACACCACGCCTGAACACCTGCTGGTCGTCGACGACGACGCGGACATCCGCGATCTGCTCAGCCGCTACCTGCAAGAGAATGGCTACCGTGTGACAGCGGTAGCGGATGGCCGCGGCATGCGGGCGGCGCTCGCTGCCGGTGACCCGGACCTGATCGTGCTGGACGTGATGCTCCCGGGGGAGGATGGCATCAGCCTGTGCCGCTCGGTGCGAGCACGCTCACAGGTGCCCATCATCATGCTGACCGCGCGCGGCGACGAAACCGACCGCATCGTCGGCCTGGAAGTGGGGGCAGACGACTATGTGCCCAAACCTTTCAGCCCGCGCGAACTGCTCGCCCGCGTCAAGAGCGTGCTGCGCCGATCGAAAGCCCTTCCACCCAACCTGCGGCGGGTGGAATTGCGCTGGTTCCGCTTCGCGGGTTGGCTGCTGGACGCCGTGACGCGCAACCTAACGGCACCGGACGGCGTGGTGGTCCCACTCGGTGCCACGGAGTTCAAGCTGCTGCGCACCTTGCTGGACCATCCGGGCCAGGTGCTTACACGCGATCAGCTGATCGAGTTGATGCTGTCGCGCGATGCCGACCCTTTCGACCGCGCCCTCGATGTGCAGGTGAGCCGCCTGCGCCAACGCTTGCGAGAAGATGCGCGCGAACCGTCCATCATCAAGACCGTGCGTGGACAGGGCTATGTGCTGGCCGCCGTGGTCGAGAACGCGCCGCCATGAACCTGCTGCCACGGTCCTTGTTCAGCCGACTCGTGCTGGTGCTGCTCGCCGGGCTGACGGTCGCCCAACTGGTGAGCTTTGCGATTCACAGTCAGGAGCGGGGCGAGCTGCTGTTGCGCGCGAGCGGTGCGCAGTCGGCGCAGCGCATCGCCGACATCGTTCGGCTGCTGGAATCGTCGGATGCATCGGGCCGGCGCCAGATCGCCCAAGTGCTGGCCGAGCCGCCCCTGGTGGTGAGCCTCGACAGGGCCGCGCTGCCTGCGGCACCGCCGCCGGGCTCCCGCACGGCCTTGTTTGGCACGGTGATTCGCCGCGCTCTTGGCGATGGCTGGGCTGTGGAGGCGGTGGCGATCGACGATGCCGCCACCTGGGCAGCACCGCTGCATGGGCCGGGCGCCTTTGGACCCGGCGCGGTGCGTGGGGGATCGGGTGGGCCGCATGGCGCCATGCATGCGCAAGCGGCGCAGCGCGGACTGTCGTTCGTCGCGCAGGTGCGGCTTCACGACGGCACGCTGGTGACCTTCGACGCCCGCCAGCCGGAACAGGCGATCGGGTGGCCTTACCGGCTGCTTGCCAGCCTGGCGGTGCTGCTGACGGCGGTGATCGCCGTGTCACTCGTGGCCGTGCGCTGGGTGACCCGCCCACTGAAGGTGCTGGCCGACGCGGCCGACGAACTCGGACGCCATATCCATCGCCCGCCGATGGCGGAGTCGGGGCCGATCGAGGTGGTGCGTGCCGCGCACGCTTTCAACGCGATGCAGGCCCGCCTGGTCGTCTACCTGCGCGAACGAACCAGCGTGCTGGCGGCCATGTCCCACGACCTCAAGACGCCGGTGACGCGGCTTCGGCTGCGCGCCGAAATGCTGCCCGACGCGCAGCAACGGCGCAAGTTCACGCAGGATCTGGAGGAAATGGAAGCGATGGTGGCGGCAACGCTGGACTACCTGCGCGGCGCCTACGGGGCAGAGGACGCGCAGCCGATCGACGTGGGCGCCTTGCTCGAAAGTTTGCAGGCCGACGTGATCGAGACGGGCGGTCGCATGACCCTCACAGGGCGGGCGCTGCAGCCGTATCCGGCGCAACCCACGGCCTTGAAACGCTGCGTGCGCAACCTGGTCGAAAACGCGGTCAAGTACGGCGACGTTGCTGCGGTGGAAGTGCAGGACGACCCCGCAGCCCTGCGCATCACCGTGCGCGATGAGGGACCCGGCTTGCCGCCCCATGAACTCCAACGTGTGTTCGAGCCGTTCTACCGCGTCGATGCGTCGCGCAGCCGAGATACAGGAGGCACCGGGCTGGGCCTGACGATCGCCAGAAGCATCGCTGAAATGCACGGCGGCAGCCTCACCCTGCGCAACCGCCCACAAGGCGGCCTGGAAGCCCAACTGGTGTTGCCTCGTACGCCCACCTGACTTCGGGCAGCGCGCCCATGGCGCAAGAGCCAAGTGGGCGTGTTCCGGAATTTCAGGTGCGCAAGACCGACCCATGTCGATCAAGCGGACTCTCATGCTGGGCCTGGCAAGTCATGCAATAGGGCGCCTGTGGCATGGCGATCAGCCGCTGCTCGGCGATCTGCTCGCCGCAGTCCGCGCAGAAACCATAGGTGCCATCGTCAAGACGTCGCTGCGCGTTCATCAGATGGGCCAGCTCAGCGTTCCTGCAGCGACCACATTTCGCTAAACGGGACGGTGTCAGCGGCGTCCAGGAAGAGGCCGTGGTTGCCAACGAACGTGTTTGGCGTGGAAAAACAAAAAAGCCCCGCAAATCATGGACTTGCAGGGCTTTTAGGGGGTTGCCTTGGACGCTTTGGGACGTCTTCGGACCGATCGTTGGCGGAGAGGGCGGGATTCGAACCCGCGGTGGGGATTAGCCCACACACGCTTTCCAGGCGTGCGACTTAAACCACTCATCCACCTCTCCGCGAAGCCTGCGATTGTAGCAGGCCAATCAACAGGTCCGGCTCGGAATCAGACGTTTTTGCCGGTGCCGACCATCTTCATGGCAGACGCGATAAGCGCAGACACCTCGGTCATGTTGCTGGGCACGATCAGGGTGGTGGTCGCATCGGCCGCTACCTTGCTGTAGGCCTCAACGGCTTTCTCGGCCACCTTCAACTGCACCGCTTCCTGGCCGCCAGGCTGGCGAATGGCTTCCGCAACTTTGCGAATGGCTTCGGCGTTGGCTTCGGCCACTGCGAGAATGGCTGCGGCTTCACCTTGCGCGTTGTTGATTTCCGCCTGCTTCTCGCCTTCGGAGCGGGCGATGTAGGCCTCGCGCTCACCGGTGGCGATGTTGATCTGTTCCTGACGACGGCCTTCGGAGGCCGCGATCAACGCGCGCTTCTCGCGCTCGGCCGTGATCTGTGCCTGCATGGAGCGCAGGATTTCGGCGGGGGGCGTCAGATCCTTGATTTCATAGCGCAGCACCTTCACGCCCCAGTTCAGCGCCGCTTCGTCAATGGCCTGCACCACTTGCGCGTTGATGATGTCGCGCTCTTCAAAGGTCTTGTCGAGTTCCAGTTTGCCGATGACCGAACGCAGCGAGGTCTGGGCCAGCTGCGTCACGGCCACGATGTAGTTCGACGAGCCGTAGCTCGCGCGCATCGGGTCGGTGACCTGGAAATACAGGATGCCGTCCACCTGCAATTGCGTGTTGTCGCGCGTGATGCAGACCTGGCTCGGCACGTCCAGCGGAATTTCCTTCAGGCTGTGCTTGTAGGCGACCTTGTCGACGAAGGGAACGAGAAAGTTCAGGCCCGGAGCCAGCGAGGCGTGGTACTTGCCCAGCCGCTCAACCACCCACGCGTTTTGCTGCGGAACGACTTTGATGGAGCGGGTGATGAAGATCACCGCAATGACGAGCAGGATGATGGCGAGTTCCATGGCGTTCGTGTCTCTAAAAGTTTCAGAAGGGGCGAGGGTAGCGCATGCGTGCTCAGACTTTTTCGACGAGCAACCGGCTGCCCACCAGCTCGGCCACGCGGTAGCTGCCCGGCGTGGGTGCGTTGCCCGGCCGCTGGATCACGGTCCACTGCGCACCGCGGTACTTCACGGTGGCGGTGCCATCGGCATGCCACTCGTCGATGTGCAGAACCTCGCCCACGTCGAGGTTGACGCTGCGCATGGAGCGCACCGACGGGTCGCCATCGCGCCGCCGCTTGATGAGATACCAGCCCACCACCGCCGCCGATCCCACCACCGCTGCAACGATGATCTGCGCCGTGATCCCGAAGCCCGCGTGTGCGGCCAAGGCCCCGGCCGCGATGCCCACCGCCAGCATGAGCAGGTAGAACGTGCCGGTGAACAGCTCCAGCGCCACGGCAGCACCGGCCAACAGCCACCACAAGGTTGATTCCGACATGAACGAATACTCCTGACTGGGGAACGATAAAGAGGGAGGTCGACCCTACCTGAAGCAGGCCGGTATGTCTGGCTCGCGCCACATTCTGCGGCAAAAGCCCGGCATGTTCTGCAGGGTGACACGCGATTTCCGTACACTTCGCGCCTGCTTTGCCACCGATGGCCCTTCGAGCCCGTCGGTACCTTTTCCCCTGTGGCCGGCGCCGTGCGGCTGGAGAACGACATGAAATTCCGCTTTCCCATCGTCATCATCGATGAGGACTTCCGCTCCGAGAACGCTTCGGGCCTGGGCATTCGCGCGTTGGCGCAGGCGATCGAGGTCGAGGGCTTCGAGGTTGTGGGGGTGACGAGTTATGGCGACATGAGCCAGTTCGCGCAGCAGCAAAGCCGCGCGAGCGCGTTCATCCTGTCGATCGACGACGAGGAGTTCAGTTCGGGCGAGGACATCGACCCGGTGGTGCTGAACCTGCGCAACTTCATCGACGAGGTGCGGCGCAAGAATTCGGACGTGCCGATCTACATCTACGGCGAAACCAAGACCAGCCGGCACCTGCCCAACGACGTGTTGCGCGAGCTGCATGGCTTCATCCACATGTTCGAGGACACACCGGAGTTCGTGGCGCGCCACATCATCCGCGAAGCCAAAAGTTATCTCGAAGGCATTCAACCGCCGTTCTTCAAGGCGCTGCTCGACTACGCCGAAGACGGCTCGTACTCTTGGCACTGCCCGGGCCACTCCGGGGGCGTGGCCTTCCTGAAGAGCCCTGTCGGCCAGATGTTCCACCAGTTCTTCGGCGAGAACATGCTGCGCGCCGACGTGTGCAACGCGGTGGAAGAACTCGGCCAGTTGCTGGACCACAATGGCGCGATCGGCGCGAGCGAACGCAACGCGGCACGCATCTTCAACGCCGACCACTGCTTCTTCGTCACCAACGGCACCAGCACCAGCAACAAGATGGTGTGGCACCACACCGTGGCGCCGGGCGATGTGGTGGTGGTGGACCGCAACTGCCACAAGTCCATCCTGCACAGCATCATCATGACGGGCGCGATCCCCGTCTTCCTCAAGCCCACGCGCAACCACTACGGCATCATCGGCCCGATTCCGCAGAGCGAGTTCGAGATCGAATCGATCCAGGCCAAGATCCGCGCCAACCCGTTGCTGGACGGCGTCGACGCGGCCACCGTCAAACCGCGCGTACTCACACTGACGCAGTCCACCTACGACGGTGTGCTCTACAACACCGAGGCCATCAAGCAGATGCTCGACGGGTATGTGGCCAACCTGCATTTCGACGAAGCCTGGCTGCCGCACGCGGCGTTCCACCCGTTCTACGGCAACTTCCACGCCATGGGCAAGAAACGCGCGCGGCCGATGGAGTCGGTGGTGTACGCCACGCAGTCGATCCACAAGCTGCTTGCCGGCATCAGCCAGGCCAGCCACGTGCTGGTGCAGGATTCGCAGAACGTGAAGCTGGACCGCCACCTGTTCAACGAGTCGTACCTGATGCACACCAGCACCAGCCCGCAGTACGCCATCATCGCCAGCTGCGACGTGGCCGCCGCCATGATGGAGCCGCCCGGCGGCCGCGCGCTGGTGGAAGAGAGCATTTTCGAGGCGCTCGATTTCCGCCGCGCCATGCGCAAGGTGGAGGCCGAGTTCGGCGAAGACGACTGGTGGTTCAAGGTCTGGGGGCCGGACGATCTGGCCGACGAGGGCATGGGCGAGACCGGCGACTGGGTGCTCAAGCAGAAGGACGTGTCCTTCAACGGCAAGGACTGGCATGGCTTTGGCGACATGGCGCCGGGCTTCAACATGCTGGACCCGATCAAGGCCACCATCGTCACCCCGGGCTTGAATCTGGACGGCCGCTTCGAGGCCGAAGGCATACCGGCGTCCATCGTCACCAAGTTCCTGGCCGAGCACGGCGTGGTGGTCGAGAAGACGGGCCTGTACAGCTTCTTCATCATGTTCACCATCGGCATCACCAAGGGCCGCTGGAACACGCTGCTCACCGCGCTGCAACAGTTCAAGGACGACTACGCCAAGAACCAGCCGATGTGGCGCATCCTGCCCGAGTTCTGCCAGAAGCACCCGCGCTACGAGCAGATGGGCCTGCGCGACCTGTGCCAGCACGTGCACGAGCTCTACGCCCGCTACGACATCGCACGCCTGACCACCGAGATGTACCTGAGCGACCTCACGCCGGCCATGAAGCCGTCCGACGCGTTCGCGCACATCGCGCAGCGCACCACCGAGCGGGTGCCCATCGACGAGCTCGAAGGCCGCATCACCACCAGCCTGGTGACGCCGTATCCGCCGGGCATTCCGCTGCTGATCCCCGGTGAGGTCTTCAACAAGAAGATCGTCGACTACCTGAAGTTCGCGCGCGAATTCAACCTGCAGTGCCCGGGCTTCGAGACCGACATCCACGGTCTGGTGGAAGTGGTGGGCGACGATGGCCGCAAGCGTTTCTTCGCCGACTGCGTGAAGTAGGAACACCCCCCTGCGCCGCTTCGCGGCTTCCCCCCTCTGTGGCGCGCCTTTGGCGCTTCGAGGGGGGACGGCATCTTGGGCCGGCAAAGCCGTCCCTTGCTGCCCCTGGATCTGGGCACGCGCGCCGTGAAAGGCTTGCTAACCCGGCGCGTCGGGCCGCATCCTTACGAAGCTTGCAAAACGCGGCACACCGCTGGTGTTGATACCCCTGAACCGGTAGGTCACCCATTCGCCCACGGCGGGCGGGCGCTCGCGCTGGGCATCGGTGAACCCGGTGCCCAGCCGGAACCGCAGGCCCGCTGGCGTCTGCACCAGCAAGGCACCCATGCGCCCTGCATGCCGGCCTTGGCCCGGCACGTAGCCGATCACGCGGGCTTCGGCGTCGTCGTGCGTTTTCACCTTGAGCAGGTCGTCGCTGCGCACGGCGCGATAGTGCGAATCGGCCTTGTGCAGCATCAGGCCCTCGCCGCCATCCTTCACCATGCGGTCCAGCCGTGCCATGAGCACCGCGTGGTTGGGCACGCGTTCCTGCGGCACCGCGCGCACCCAGGGCTGGTCGATGCGCGACACCAGTCCGTGGTAGGCCGTGATGCGGTCCGAGAACGGCCCGGGGTGGGCGGGCATGTCAAACACCATGAAGCGGATGCGGCGCCAGGCTTCTTCGTTGGGCGTCTGCTGGCGCACCGTGGACAGCGCTTCCTCGAAGCGCCCTCGACCGGCCCAGAGTTCGCCATCCATGGGTTCGGCAGGCCAGCCAGCGGTGAACCAGGCCGGTGCCACGATGGTCTCGCCGCCTCGGGACAGCAGGCGCTGCCCGTCCCAGAAGGCGCGCAAGCCGTCGTATTTTTCGCTGAGCCAATAGGCGGCCAGAGGCATGCCCGGGCGGTAGACGCCCGCCAGCATCAGGGCGGGTGCGTCGGCAGCCTGGGCCGAGGCGTTCAAGGCGCTCAGGAGCAGCGTCGCTCCGAGCCCGGACAACCATTTGCGTCGTTGCAAAGGCATGCGATGGCGTGTGCCCCAGCCCGCTTCAGGGTACCGGGGTCTTGTGGATGGAAGGGAAGGTCAGAGCATGGCCTGGCTGTCGCGGCTCACCCCCGTGGTCTGGGCGTAGCCGCCGTCCACGTAGGTGATTTCCGCTGACACGCCGGAAGCCAGGTCGGACAGCAGGAACGCGGCCACATTGCCGACTTCCTCGATCGTGATGTTGCGGCGGATCGGGGCCGCGCTGGCGACCAGGTTGAGCAGTTTGCTGAAGTCCTTGATGCCGCTGGCCGCGAGCGTCTTGATCGGGCCGGCGCTGATGCCGTTGACGCGCATGCCCTTGGGGCCCAGCGACTCGGCCAGGTAACGCACCGAGGCTTCCAGGCTGGCCTTGGCCAGGCCCATGGTGTTGTAGTTGGGCACGGCGCGGATGGCGCCCATGTAGCTCAGCGTGAGCAGCGACGCCTTGTCGTTCAGATAGGGCAGGGCCGCCTTGGCCATGCCGGGGAAGCTGTAGGCGCTGATATCGTGCGCGATGCGGAAGGCTTCGCGGGAAAGGCCTTCGAGGAAGTCGCCGGTGATCGCTTCGCGCGGGGCGAAGCCGATGCTGTGCACGAAGCCGTCGAACTTGGGCCAGGTCTGCGCCAGGTCGGCGAAGAGCTTGTCGATCTGCGCGTCATCGCTCACGTCGCAGTCGAAGATGAGCGTCGAATTGAAGTCGGCCGCGAACTCGGTGATGCGGTCCTTGAACCGTTCGCCGACATAGCTGAACGCGAGTTCGGCGCCTTGTTGGTGGCAAGCCTTGGCAATGCCGTAGGCGATGGATCGGTTGGACAACACGCCCGTGATCAGCAGCTTCTTGCCTGCGAGGAAACCCATTTTTCAATCTCCAGAGAAAATTCCTTCAGAATTGTCTCATGCGCGTCATCCTTCCCAACCTCCACCGCCACCTCGCCACCTGGGGCGTGGCCGTGGCCTTGGTGGCGTGGAGCCCGCTGGGCTGGGCAGCCCACGGTTATGCGCTCTGGGGCGATCTCAAGTACCCACCAGGTTTCGCGCATTTCGACTACGTCAACCCGCAAGCCCCGCAGGGCGGGGATTTGCGGCTGGTGAGCAACCAACGGGTCTCCACCTTCGACAAGTACAACCCGTTCACCATCCGCGGTTCGGCGCCGGCCTACCTGGCTGCGCTCATGTTCGACACCCTGCTCACGCCCTCCCTGGACGAGACCGCGTCGGCCTACGGCCTGCTCGCCCAAGACGTCAACGTCGCGGCTGATGGTCTGTCGGCCACGTTCAAGTTGCGGCCTGAGGCGCGATTCCACAATGGCGACCCGGTGCTGGCCGCCGACGTGCGCCACAGCTACGACACCTTGATGAGCCCGCAGACCATGCCGGCCTACAAGTCCTTGCTGGAGGACGTGGTGGGTGTGGACGTGATCGACGAGCGCACCGTGCGCTTTCGCTTCAAGCGGCCCAACCGCGAACTGCCCCTGACCGTCGGCACGATTCCCGTGTTCAGCCGCCAATGGGGCATGGAGAACGGCAAGCCCAAGCCCTTCGACCAGGTGGTCATGGACATTCCGATCGGCAGCGGCCGCTACAAGATCGGGCCGGTGACCTTCGGCCGCGACATCACCTACGTGCGCGATCCGAACTATTGGGCGCGCGACCTCAATGTCAAGCGCGGCACCGACAACTTTGACCGCATCACGGTCAAAATCTACAAGGACAACACGGCCCGCCTGGAAGGTTTCAAAGCCAGCGAGTACGACTTGATGCAGGTGTTTTCGGCGGGCGACTGGGCGCGCCGCATGAGCGGCAAGCGCTTTGACAGCGGTGAGTTGGTGAAGGGGGAGTTCGCACACCGGCTGCCCTCGGGCTTCCAGAGCTACGTGCTCAACACGCGCAACCCCAAGCTGGCCGACGTGCGCGTGCGCGAGGCCCTGGGCCTGGCGCTGGACTACGAGTGGATGAACCGGCAGATGTTCTACAACTCGTACCAGCGGGTGAACGGCCTGTTCGGCAATACCGATTGCGAGACGCATGGCACGCCGTCGCCCGAAGAACTGGCGCTGCTCGAACCCTGGCGCGGGAAGGTGCCCGACACCGTGTTCGGCCCGATGACGGTGCCGCCGCGCACCGACGGCGATTCGTCGCTGCGCGCCAATCTGCGCCGTGCCCGCACGCTGTTGCAGGAGGCGGGTTGGGTGTACCGCGATGGCGCACTGCGCAATGCGCAAGGTCAGCCGATGGTGCTGGAGTACCTCGACAGCCGGGAGGGTGGCGTGCGCTCCGTCGGGCCGTGGATCCAAAGCCTCGAGAAGCTGGGCATCCGCCTGAACTTCCGCTCGGTCGATTACGCGCTGTACCAGCAGCGGGTGGACCGGTTTGAGTACGAGATCATCTCCATCGCCTTTGCCGGCACCAACAATCCGGGGCAGGAGTATGCCGACATGTTCGGCAGCAAGGCCGCGGACACGCCGAGCTCGGGGAACTTCGCTGGCGTCAAGAGTCCCGCCGTGGATTCCCTCATCCGCCGCATGACCAGCGCCAAAAACAAGGCCGAACTGCTGCCCGCCTGCCATGCCCTGGAGCGCGTGATCGCCCACAGCCACTACCTGATCCCGCAATGGACCGTCAACGTGCATCGCATGGCGTACAACGCGGCGCGTTTGGACAAACCGGCGCAGATGCCGCCCTACACCCAGGCCGAAACCTGGGCCATCAGCACCTGGTGGGCAAAAAGGTAAAGCCATATGTGGGTCTACATTCTCAAGCGCCTGCTGCTCATGCTGCCCACCCTTTTTGGCGTGCTGCTGCTCACCTTTGTGGTCATCCAGTTCGTGCCCGGTGGTCCGGTGGAGCAGTACCTGGCCGAAGCCCGAGCCGGCGCGGGCCCCGGTGGGACCGAGGGCAGTGGCATGGCCTACCGCGGAGGGCAGGGCGTGGACGCCGAGCGGCTGGAGCAGATCAAGGCCCTCTACGGATTTGACAAGCCCGCGCACGTGCGCTTCGTGGAAATGCTGGGCCGCTTCGCGCGTTTCGACCTGGGCAACAGCTTCTTCCAGAACAAACCGGTGGGCGAACTCATCCTGGAAAAACTGCCGGTCTCCATCACGCTCGGCCTCTGGACCTTCCTCATCAGCTACGGCGTGGCCGTGCCGCTGGGCGTGGCCAAGGCAGTGCGCGCGGGCTCGAAGTTCGACTTCGTCACGACCCTGCTGGTGCTGGTGGGCTACGCCATCCCGGGTTTCGTGCTCGGCGTGGCACTGCTGGTGATCTTCGGGGGGCAACTGCAGTGGTTCCCTTTGCGCGGCCTGACCTCTTCCAACTGGGATGAGCTGAGCTGGGGGGCTCGCATCATCGACTACCTCTGGCACATCACCTTGCCGGTCACGGCCATGGTACTGGGCAGTTTCGCCGTCACCGCGATGCTGACCAAGAACGCCTTCCTCGAAGAGATCCGCAAGCAGTACGTGATGACCGCGCGCGCCAAAGGGCTGGACGAGCGGCAGGTGCTGTGGAAGCACGTGTTCCGCAACGCGCTCATCCCCATCATCACAGGCTTTCCTTCCGCCTTTATCGGGGCTTTCTTCACCGGCGCACTGCTCATCGAAACCCTGTTCTCGCTCGACGGGCTGGGCCTGCTGAGCTACGAGAGCGTGATCCGGCGCGACTACCCGGTGGTCATGGGCACGCTGTTTCTCTTCACCCTGATCGGCCTGGTGACCAAGCTCATCTCCGATCTTTGCTACGTGTGGGTCGATCCCCGCGTCAAGTTCGACTGATGGCGGCGCACACTTCGCTCAGCCCGGCCCGGCGCGCCTGGCAGCGCTTCAAGCGCAACCGATTGGGCTACTGGAGCCTCATCATCTTCTGTGTCCTGGTGATCGCCAGCCTGTTCGCCGAAGTGCTCTCCAACGACCGTCCGCTGGTGGTGCGCTACGAGGGCAAGACCTATTTCCCCATCGTGCGGGACTATGCCGAAACCACGTTCGGCGGTGACTTCGAAACACCCGCCGACTACCTCGACCCGTTCATCCGCGAGCAGATTACCCGCGGTGACAACTGGGCGGTCTACGCGCCGAACCCCTACGGCGCGCAAACGATCAACTACTTTGCCGAAAAGCCCAACCCTTCCGCGCCAACCCGCGCCAATTGGTTCGGCACCGACGACCGGGGCCGCGATCTGCTGGCGCAATTGATCTACGGTTTTCGGGTCAGCGTGCTGTTCGCGCTGGCGCTCACCGCCATCGGCGTGGTGCTGGGCATCGTCACCGGCGCCATCCAGGGCTTCTTCGGGGGCAAGACCGATCTGGCGTTTCAGCGCTTCATCGAAATCTGGGGCTCGATGCCCGAGCTGTACTTGCTCATCATCTTCTCCGCCGTGTTCTCGCCCAGCGTCGGCCTGCTGCTGATCCTGCTGAGCCTGTTCGGCTGGATGGGCCTGTCCGACTACGTGCGGGCCGAATTTTTGCGCAACCGCCAGCTGGACTACGTGCGCGCGGCGCGCGCGATGGGCCTATCCAACGGGCAGATCATCTGGCGCCACGTGTTGCCCAACAGCCTCACACCCGTGGTGACCTTTCTGCCGTTTCGCATGAGCGCGGCCATCCTGGCGCTGACCTCGCTCGACTTCCTCGGCCTGGGCGTGCCGCCGGGCACACCGTCGCTGGGCGAACTGCTCAGCCAGGGCAAGAACAGCATCGACGCCTGGTGGATCTCGCTCTCCACCTTCGCCGTGCTCGTTCTCACGCTGTTGTTGCTGACCTTCATGGGCGACGCCCTGCGCGATGCGCTAGACCCCCGAAAGGCCGACCGATGAGCCAGGAAGCCCTGTTGCAAGTGCAAGGCCTGCGGGTGGCGTTCGGCGCTCAGGAAGTCGTGCACGGCATTGATTTCGCCATCCGCACGGGCGAGAAGCTGGCGTTGGTGGGCGAGTCCGGCTCCGGCAAGACCGTCTCGGCCTTGTCGCTGCTGCGCCTGGTGCACAACGCCGAGGTCTCGGGCACCGTGCTGCTCAACGGGCAAGACCTGCTCGCGCTTACCGAGCGGCAGTTGCGCGGCGTGCGTGGCGACGAAGTGGCTTTCGTGTTTCAGGAGCCCATGAGCGCACTCAACCCGCTCTATACGGTGGGTGACCAGATCCGCGAGGTGTTGCAACTCAAGAAGGGCCTCTCGCCCCGGCAGGCCAGCGCCGCGGCCGTCGAGCTGCTGGCCTCCACCGGCATTCCGGAGCCCGCGCGGCGTGCCAACGCCTTCCCGCACCAGCTGAGCGGCGGCCAACGCCAACGCGCCATGATCGCCATGGCCCTGGCCAGCAAGCCCCGGCTGCTGATCGCCGACGAGCCCACCACCGCACTGGATGTGAGCCTGCGCGAGCAGATCCTGGATCTGCTGTCCGAACTGCAGCGCCAGCATGGCATGGCGGTGCTGCTGATCACGCACGACTTGAACCTGGTGCGCCGCTTCGCCGACCGCGTGGCCGTGATGGAGCGCGGGCATCTGGTGGAGCAGGGCGGGGTGCGCGACGTGTTCGCCGCGCCACGGCATGCCTACACCCGCAAGCTGCTGGCGAGCAAACCGGTGCGCGATGTGGTCGAGGACGAGATCCAGGCCGATGCGGCATCTGTGCTGATGACGAAAGATCTGCGGGTGGCCTATCCGGTGAAGTTGCCGGGTTTGAAAGGCTGGTTCCGCAAGGGCGAATTCGTGGCCGTGCGGGGCGCGGACATGTCGGTCGCACCCGGGCGCACCCTGGGCGTGATCGGCGAATCCGGCTCGGGCAAGTCCACTTTGGCGCTTGCCGTGCTGGGACTTCTGCCGCACCAGGGCCAGCTTCAACTGGCCGGCACGGCATGGCATGGTGGTCAGAAAGACAAAGCCTTGCGCCAGCGCGCCCAGGTGGTGTTCCAGGACCCGTTTTCCTCTCTGTCGCCCCGCATGACGGTCGAACAGATCGTGGGGGAAGGCCTGGAGGTGCACCAACCCGGGCTCTCGGCGCAGCAGCGGCGCGAGCGGGTGGTGGCCGCTCTTGCCGATGTGGGCCTGGTGGAAGACCCGACGCACGGCGGCGACTGGCTGCAACGCTATCCGCACGAATTCTCCGGTGGCCAGCGCCAACGTCTGGCGATTGCGCGTGCGCTCATCATCGGTCCCGAGTTGCTCGTGCTGGACGAGCCCACCAGCGCCCTGGACGTGACGGTGCAGAAACAGGTGTTGGCCTTGTTGCAGCGACTGCAACGCGAACGGGGGCTGAGCTACCTGCTCATCACCCACGATGTGGACGTGATCCAGGCCATGGCGCACGACGTGCTGGTCATGAAGGATGGCAATGTGGTCGAAAGCGGTACCGTGCGACAGGTGCTGCAAGCCCCGACGCACCCCTATACGCGGGCGCTGGTCCAGGCCGCCGGTTGAGCGAGCCTTGAAGGCGGCGTGTAAAAGGGTTACAATCCTTGCTTCACGACCAAATGGGCGGGTTCTCACCGGCCCATTTTTTTTGGCCGAACGATTTTCGCCCTGCGGACGACCCAGGGCAATGCAAACCCTGGGCAAGACACCACACCGCATGGCTTGGCAAGACACCGTAGAGCAAACCGTTACCGGACTGGGTTTTGACCTGGTGGAGCTCGAACGCTCCGCTGGCGGGTTGCTGCGGGTCACGATCGACTTGCCCTGGAGCGCACCAGAAGCCGGCCAGCCGCGGCCGGCGGAACGGTTTGTGACGGTGGAAGATTGCGAGCAGATCACGCGGCAGTTGCAATACCTGCTGGAAGTGGAAGGTTTGGAATACCGACGCCTTGAAGTGGGCTCCCCCGGCATTGACCGGCCGCTCAAGCGCGAGCTGGACTATGTGCGGTTCGAAGGCCATGTGGTGGACCTGACGCTGAAGGCGCCGATCGGTGCAACCGGCTCCGATGTGGCGGCCAACCGCAAGAAGTTTCGCGGCACGCTCGAACGTGCCGCCGATGGCGTTCAGTGGCAAGTGGTGTGGAGCGACGCGCCCGAGCCCAAGCCAGGGCAGCGGGTGAGCAAGAAGCGGGCTGCGGTGCCGCTGCAGGCCATGGTCTTTTCGCTGGCCGACATCCAGCAGGCACGCTTGGCGCCGATCGTGAGTTTCAAGGGTCGTCAGGCGCCTGGCGCGGCTGCCGCGCCGGGCGATGAATGAGAGAAAACGTTGTGACTACGAAAAAGCTATTCGGAAAGGTGGGCGAGTGAAATGAACCGCGAAATGTTGATGCTGATCGATGCGATTTCACGCGAGAAGAACGTCGAGCGCGACGTCGTGCTGGGCGCTGTTGAACTCGCGTTGGCCTCGGCCACCAAAAAACTCTACAAGGGCGAGGTCGACATCCGTGTCGCCATGGACCCCGACACCGGCGCCTACGAAACCTTCCGCCGCTGGCTGGTGGTGCCCGACGAGGCCGGTCTGCAGAACCCCGATGCCGAGGAAATGCTCAGCGATGCGCGCGACGAGCTCGCCGACCTCGAGCCCGGCGACTACATCGAGAAGCCGGTCGAGAGCGTGCCCATCGGCCGCATCGGCGCCATGGCCGCCAAGCAGGTGATCCTGCAGAAGATCCGGGATGCCGAGCGCGAAATGCTGCTCAACGACTTCATGTCGCGCGGCGACAAGGTCTTCGTGGGCACCGTCAAGCGCATGGACAAGGGCGACCTCATCGTCGAGAGTGGCCGCGTGGAAGGGCGCCTCAAGCGCGGCGAGATGATCCCCAAGGAGAACTTCCGCACCGGCGACCGGGTGCGCGCCATGATCATGGAAGTCGACCTGACGCTGCGTGGCGCGCCCATCCTGCTCTCGCGCGCCGCGCCAGCTTTCATGATCGAGCTCTTCCGCCAGGAAGTGCCCGAAATCGAGCAAGGTCTGCTCGAGATCAAGAACTGTGCCCGAGACCCTGGCTCGCGCGCCAAGATCGCCGTGCACAGCTACGACAAGCGCATCGATCCCATCGGCACCTGTGTCGGCGTGCGCGGTTCGCGCGTCAACGGTGTGACCAACGAGCTGGCCGGTGAGCGCGTGGACATCGTGCTGTGGTCGGAAGATCCGGCCCAGTTCGTCATCGGCGCATTGGCGCCGGCCAACGTGGTCTCCATCGTGGTGGACGAAGAGCGCCACGCCATGGACGTGGTGGTGGACGAGGAAAACCTCGCCATCGCGATCGGCCGCGGAGGTCAGAACGTGCGGCTGGCCTCCGAGCTGACTGGCTGGCGCATCAACATCATGACGGCCGACGAGTCGGCCCAGAAGCAGGCCGAAGAGGCCGATGGCATCCGCAAGGTGTTCATGGCCAAGCTGGACGTGGACCAGGAAATCGCCGACATCCTGATCGAGGAAGGTTTCACCAGCCTCGAGGAAGTGGCCTATGTGCCCCTGCAGGAAATGCTCGAAATCGAGTCGTTCGACGAAGACACCGTCAACGAGCTGCGCACGCGCGCCAAGGACGCTTTGCTGACGATGGAAATCGCCCGCGAGGAAAGCGTCGAGGAAGTGTCGCAGGACCTGCGCCACCTCGAAGGTCTGACGCCGGAGCTCATCGCCAAGCTGGCCGAAGGCGGCATCCATACGCGAGACGAGCTGGCCGATCTGGCCACCGACGAACTCACCGATATCACCGGACAGACGCCTGAAGAGGCCACGGCGCTGATCATGTTGGCACGCGCGCACTGGTTTACCGGTGACGAAGCGCCGTCCACGAACTGACCAGCGGAGGCCCACGCGGAGAGAAAGAACCCATGACCAGTACCACTGTTGCCGAATTGGCTGCTGAGCTGAACAAACCCACCACCGTCCTGCTGGAGCAACTCTCCGCAGCCGGTGTGCCCAAGACGTCCGGGGCCGACGCGGTCACCGATGCCGACAAGCAGTCGCTGCTCGGCCACCTCAAGGCCAGCCATGGCACTGCCGGCGGTGAACGCAAGAAGATCACCCTCGTCAAGAAGTCGACCTCCGAGATCAAGCAGGCCGACGCGACCGGTCGCGCCCGCACGATCCAGGTGGAAGTGCGCAAGAAGCGCACCTTCATCAAGCGCGACGACGACGTGGCGGTGCCCGAGACGGTTGCCGAGCCTGCCGCTGCGCCGGCGGCTCCCTTGATCGATGCCGAGGAACTCGCGCGCCGCGAAGAGGCGGCCCGTCGTCAGGCGGAGCTGCTGCGCCGTCAGGAAGAAGAATTGACCGAGAAGCGCAAGGCACGTGAGGCCGAAGAGGCCCGTCAGGCCCAGGCTCAAGCGGAAAAGGAAAAGGCAGAGCAGGCACGCGCGGCCGAGGAAGCGGCTGCCCGTGAAGCCGCTGCGCCGCAGCCAGAGGTCGACACGGCTGCGCTCAAGGCCAGCAAGGAAGCCGAAGCCAAGGCCGCCGCGCTGGAGCGCGAGTCCGCAGCCCGCGTGGCCGCCGAGAAGGCCGCGGAAGCCAAGCGCCAGGAAGAGCAGCGCGCACAGGACTTGAACGAGCGCCGCCGCAAGGCCGAGGCCGAAGCCGCCAGCATCCGCGCGATGATGTCCGCGCCTGCCAAAACCTTGGTGGCGAAGAAGCCCGAGCCCAGCGCCGATCCGAAGGCCGGCATCAAGGGCACGTTGCACAAACCAGCAGGCACGCCCGGCAAGGCCCCACAAGCGGCCACGGCAGCGCCAGGCGCTGCGGGTGCCGCAGGCAAGAAGGAAGTCAAATCCGAAAACCTGTCCTCCACCTGGAAGGACGACGCGGCCAAGAAGAAGGAAATCAAGACCCGTGGCGACACCACGGCCGGACGTTCCAACTGGCGCGGAGGCCCGCGTGGCCGGCGCAATGACCGCGATTCACGCGACTCGGGCTCGGGCAGCTTCGTGGCGCCGACCGAGTTCAAGTCGATCGAGGTGCACGTGCCCGAAACGATCACCGTGGCCGAGCTCGCGCACAAGATGAGCCTGAAGTCCTCGGAGGTCATCAAGCAATTGATGAAGCTGGGGCAGATGGTCACCATCAACCAGCCGCTGGACCAGGACACCGCCATGATCGTGGTGGAAGAACTGGGACACAAGGCCGTCGTGGCAGCGCTGGACGATCCGGAAGCCTTCACCGACGAAGAAGCGGCGCAAACAGACGCCGAAGCTTTGCCACGCGCACCGGTGGTCACCGTTATGGGGCACGTCGACCACGGCAAGACCTCGCTGCTGGACTACATCCGCCGCGCGAAGGTGGCTGCGGGCGAAGCCGGCGGCATCACGCAGCACATCGGGGCTTACCACGTGGAGACACCACGCGGCATGATCTCCTTCCTCGACACCCCGGGCCACGAGGCGTTCACCGCCATGCGGGCGCGGGGCGCCCAGGCGACCGACATCGTGATTCTGGTGTGCGCGGCCGATGACGGTGTCATGCCGCAAACCAAGGAAGCGATCAAGCACGCGAAGGCGGCAGGTGTGCCGATGGTCGTGGCCATCACCAAGATCGACAAGCCGGGCACCAACATCGAGAAGGTGCGCTCCGAGCTGGTCGCCGAAGAAGTCGTGCCCGAAGAGTTCGGTGGCGACATTCCCTTCGTGGGTGTGTCGGCCAAGACCGGCGAGGGCATTGACGCTTTGTTGGAGCAGGTGCTCCTGCAAGCCGAAGTGCTCGAACTCAAGGCGCCGGTCGATGCCATGGCCAAGGGCCTGGTGATCGAAGCGCGCCTGGACAAGGGCCGCGGCTCGGTGGCCACCGTGCTGGTGCAAAGCGGTACGCTCAAGACCGGCGACGTGATCCTGGTCGGCCAGACCTCGGGCCGCGTGCGCGCCATGCTCGACGAGAATGGCAAGACGATCAAGTCGGCTGGGCCATCGATTCCGGTGGAAATCCAGGGTCTGGCGGAAGTGCCGCAGGCGGGCGACGATTTCATGGTGATGACCGACGAGCGCCGTGCGCGCGAAATCGCCACCTACCGCGCGGGCAAATTCCGCAACACCAAGCTGGCCAAGCAACAGGCCGCCAAGCTGGAGAACATGTTCTCCGACATGTCGGCGGGCGAAGTCAAGCTGCTGCCGATCATCGTCAAGGCCGACGTGCAAGGTTCGCAGGAGGCACTGTCGGCGTCGCTGCTCAAGCTCTCGACCGACGAAGTCAAGGTGCAGTTGGTGTTTGCCGGCGTGGGCGGTATCAGCGAGTCCGACGTCAACCTGGCGATTGCCTCGAAGGCCGTGGTCATCGGCTTCAACGTGCGTGCCGACGTGGGCGCGCGCAAGCTGGCCGAAGGCAACGACGTGGACCTGCGTTACTACAACATCATCTACGACGCGGTGGACGAGTTGAAGGCGGCCATGTCGGGCATGCTGGCGCCGGAGAAGCGCGAGGAAGTGATTGGCGCGGCCGAGATCCGCACCGTGTTCGTGGCCTCCAAGATCGGTACGGTTGCGGGTTGTATGGTCACTTCGGGCATGGTCACGCGCAGCGCGCATTTCCGCCTGCTGCGCGACAACGTCGTGGTCTACACCGGCGAGATCGACACGCTCAAACGCCTCAAGGACGACGTGCGCGAAGTCCGCGAAGGCTTCGAGTGCGGTATCAAGCTGAAGAACTACAACGACATCAAGGAAGGCGACCAGCTCGAATTCTTCGAGGTCAAGGAAGTGGCGCGTACGCTGTAACCCACCATGCCCCGCAAAGCGTCTTCCACCCCCAACCGCGGTTTCCGCGTGGCCGACCAGATCCAGCGCGATCTGGCCGAGCTGATCGCGCGCGAGCTCAAGGACCCGCGGGTGGGCATGGTGACGATCAACGCGGTCGAGGTGACGCCCGACTACGCGCACGCCAAGGTGTTCTTCAGCCTGCTCACCGGCAATCCCGATGAGGCCCGGGAGGGCCTCAACGCCGCAGCCGGCTTCCTGCGCAACGGCCTTTTCAAGCGTCTGCACATCCACACGGTGCCGACCTTGCACTTCGTGTTCGACCGCACCACCGAGCGTGCGGCCGACATGAATGCCTTGATTTCCAAGGCCGTCGCTTCACGCTCCAAAGACGAGGGTTGAAGATGCACGCGCCACGCACACGGGTGCAACGGCGCCCTGTGCATGGGGTGTTGTTGCTCGACAAGCCGCTGGGACTCTCCAGCAACCAGGCCCTGCAGAAGGCCAAGTGGTTGCTGCGCGCGGAGAAGGCGGGCCACACCGGCACGCTCGATCCGCTGGCCACCGGCGTGCTGCCGCTGTGTTTTGGCGCGGCCACGAAGTTCAGCCAGTTGCACCTGGATGCGAACAAGACCTACGAAACCACCGTCCGCCTGGGGGTGAAGACCCGCACCGCCGATGCCGAAGGCGATGTCCTTGAAACCCGCCCTGTGAATTGCAGTGTGGGCCAGGTGGTCGAGGTGCTCGACCGCTTCACGGGTCCGATCGCCCAGGTGCCGCCCATGCACAGCGCCTTGAAGAAGGACGGCAAGGCGCTCTACGAATATGCGCGCGAGGGTGAAACGGTGGAGCGCGAGGCGCGCAACGTCGTCATCCACGAACTGGAGTTGCTCGACCTGCAATTGCAGGGCGACGCGCCGCATGTGCGGCTTCGGGTGCGTTGCAGCAAGGGGACCTACATCCGCACGCTGGGCGAGGACATCGGCGAAGCCCTGGGTTGCGGCGGCCATCTCTCCATGCTGCGCCGTACCGCCACCGGCCCGTTCGAGGTGTCGCAATGCATCACCCTCGACGCGCTCGAAGCCCTGGGTGAAAACGATCGCATCGAACGGTTGTTGCCCGTGCAGGCACTGCTGGACGGTCACGACGCTGTCACGCTCGGTGCCGACGATGCCGGGCGGTTTCTCAGCGGCATGCGACGCTGCGGCGATTGGGCGGACAGCGCGCGCGTGGCGGTGTTTGGCCCGGTCCCGCACGGCGCCCACGACCCACCCGCATCGCCGCCCGTGCTGCTCGGCAGCGCGCGCACCGTGGCAGGTGAACTCATCCCGGGGCGGCTGCTGAGCCCCACCGAAATACAGCAAATCCTGGAAACCTCACCGGAACTCGCATCATGAGCAAACAAATCCGCAACATCGCCATCATTGCCCACGTCGACCATGGCAAGACCACCATGGTTGACCAACTGCTGCGCCAGTCGGGCACCTTTGCCGACCACGAGAAGGTGGTTGACACCGTGATGGACAACAACGCGATCGAGCGCGAGCGCGGCATCACCATCCTGGCCAAGAACTGCGCCGTGAGCTGGCAAGGCACGCACATCAACATCGTCGACACCCCGGGCCACGCGGACTTCGGTGGTGAAGTGGAGCGCGCGCTGTCCATGGTGGACAGCGTGGTGCTGCTGATCGATGCGCAGGAAGGCCCCATGCCCCAGACGCGCTTCGTGACGAAGAAAGCCTTGGCCCTGGGCCTGCGTCCCATCCTGGTGGTCAACAAGGTCGACAAGCCCGGTGCCAACCCCCAGAAGGTGGTGAATGCCGCCTTCGATTTGTTCGACAAACTGGGCGCAACCGACGAACAACTCGATTTCCCCGTGGTCTACGCCTCAGGCATCAACGGCTGGACCTCGCTGGAAGAGGGCGCTCCGGGCGAACAATGGGGCCCTGACATGTCGGCCCTGTTCGACACCATCCTCAAGCACGTGCCGGCCAACTCCGGTGACCCCGCTGCGCCTCTGCAACTGCAGATCTCCGCGCTCGACTTCTCCACGTTCGTGGGTCGTATCGGCGTGGGACGCATCAGCCAGGGCACCCTCAAGCCCATGCAAGACGTGCTCGTGATGGAAGGTCCGGACGGCAAGGCCATCAAGGGCCGCGTCAACCAGGTGCTGACCTTCCAAGGCCTGGACCGCGTGCAGACCCCGGTGGCCGGCCCCGGCGACATCGTGCTGATCAACGGCATCGAGGGCATCGGCATCGGGGTGACCGTGACCGACCCTGCCAACCCGGCGCCCCTGCCCATGCTGCGCGTGGACGAACCCACGCTGACCATGAACTTTTGCGTGAACACCTCGCCACTGGCGGGCCGTGAAGGCAAGTTCGTGACCAGCCGCCAGCTCTGGGATCGACTGCAGAAGGAACTGCAGCACAACGTGGCGCTGCGCGTGAACGAGACCGATGAAGAGGGCATCTTCGAGGTGATGGGCCGGGGCGAATTGCACCTGACCATCCTGTTGGAGAACATGCGCCGCGAGGGCTACGAGATGGCCGTTTCCAAGCCGCGTGTGGTGTTCCGCGACGTGGACGGCGTCAAGCACGAACCTATCGAGCTGGTGACCGCCGACATCGAAGAAAGCCACCAGGGCGGCGTGATGCAGGCCCTGGGTGAGCGCAAGGGCGAGCTGGTGAACATGGAGTCGGACGGACGTGGCCGTGTGCGCCTGGAGTACCGCATTCCGGCCCGTGGCCTGATTGGCTTCACCAACGAATTCCTGAACCTGACGCGCGGTTCGGGCCTTATCGCCAACATCTTCGATTGCTACGAACCGCACCGTGGCGACATTGGCGGGCGCAAGAACGGCGTGCTGATCTCCATGGACGACGGTGAAATCTTCACTTACGCCCTGGGCAAGCTCGACGACCGTGGCCGCATGTTCGTAAGGGCCAACGACCCGGTGTACGAAGGCATGATCGTCGGCATCCACAGCCGCGACAACGACCTCGTGGTGAACGCCACGCGCACCAAGCAGCTCACCAACTTCCGCGTCAGTGGCAAGGAAGATGCGATCAAGATCACACCGCCCATCGACCTCACGTTGGAGTACGGCGTGGAATTCATCGAGGACGACGAACTGGTCGAAATCACGCCCAAGAGCGTGCGCCTTCGCAAGCGCCACCTGAAGGAGCACGAGCGCAAGCGCGCCAGCCGCGACGCTTGACCCACCCGCACAGGCCGCCGTTCTCCGGAACGCGGCCTTTTTTACGTTGCAGCCATGCCGTTTCGCCTTCTGAACCGACTCACGCACACCCAGGCGGTGTTCATGATGATCGCCGTGACGCTGATGTGGTCCATCGCCGGGGTGGTGACGCGCCAGCTGGAGTCGGCCGCCCGCTTCGAAGTGACCTTCTGGCGCAGCGCGTTCACCGCGCTCTCGCTGCTGGTCATTTTGCCGTTGTGGCGCACGTCGGACAGGGCTTGCGGGGTCATCGCAGACGATCCCAAGCAAACCCCGTTGGAGCGGCATTGGGGTGTGCTGGCGCACTCCAAAGTCTTCTGGATCTCGGGCGTGTGCTGGAGCGTCATGTTCACGGCTTTCATGCTCGCGTTGACGTTCACGACCGTGGCCAACGTGCTCATCATCATGGCGGTGGGGCCGTTATTCACCGCGCTGGTGGCCCGCGCGGTCGTTGGTCATCGACTGGCCCTGCGCACGTGGGTCGCCATCGTGGCTGCGGGTGTTGGCATCGTCTACATGTACGGAAGTCAGTTCCTGCACGCCTTCTCGGACCCGACCACCGAATCAGGTGGTCTCGTCATCGGGTCGCTGGTGGCACTTTGCGTGCCCATTGCCAGCGCAGTCAACTGGACCGTGATGCAGCGCGGCCAGACCCAGGGTGAAAAGATCGACCTCGTGCCTTCGGTGCTGCTGGGCGGTGTGCTGTCGTCCCTGGTGACCTTGCCCCTGGCGCTGCCGTTCCAGGCTTCCGGCACCGACATCGCCTGGCTGGCCTTGCTGGGTGCGGTGCAACTGGCGACCCCATGTGCGCTGGCGGTGGTCTGTGCGCGCTCCCTCAAGGCACCCGAAGTCTCGCTGCTGGCCTTGCTGGAAGTGATCTTCGGCATTCTGCTGGTGTGGCTCGGCGCGGGCGAGGCCCCCGGGCGCGAAGTGCTCCTCGGTGGCTCGTTGGTCATCGGCGCGCTCATGATCAACGAACTGCTGGGCTGGCGCTCGCGCATGGGCACGCCGCGGCTGCAGACCCTCGACAAACAACTGCCCTGACCCACTGTTGCATTGCATTGGAAAAATGATGAACGCCACCGCATCCACCGACAACCCTGTGATCGCCGAAGTCCGCGGGCGCGTGGGCTGCATCACGCTCAACCGTGCGAAGGCGCTCAACGCGCTGTCGTTGAGCATGATCCGCGACATCACCCGCGCGCTGCTCGACTGGAAGGACGACGCGGCGGTCCTCGCCGTGGTCGTGCGCGGCATGGGCAAGGAAGGGCCCTTCGGGGCCTTCTGCGCGGGCGGCGACATTCGTTTCTTCCACCAGGCTGCGCTGGCCGGCAACCCCGAACTCGAGGATTTCTTCACCGAGGAATACGCGCTCAACCACCTGATCCACACCTACCCCAAGCCCTACATTGCGCTCATGGACGGCATCGTCATGGGAGGCGGCATGGGTATCAGCCAGGGCGCGAGTCTGCGCGTCGTGACCGAGCGCAGCAAGCTTGCGATGCCCGAGACGAACATCGGTTTGTTCCCGGACGTGGGGGGCGGCTACTTTCTCAGCCGCTGCCGCGGGCACCTGGGCGAATACCTCGCGCTGACCGGTCTTGTCCTTGGCGGCCAAGAGGCCATGGCCGCGGGTTTGGCGGACGGTTACATCGACTCGGGCCGCTTGCCCGGCCTGTGGGCGTCGCTCGAAAAGACGCCCTTCGAGAACGGCGCGGCGGTCGAGCGCTGGTGTGCGAGCCACCTGAGCACCGTGGTCACGCCACCGCCATGGCCCGTGAAGGAGGTGGACCGCGTGTTCGGGCTACCCGATGTGCCGCAGATCGTGACCGCGCTGGAAAGTACCGACAGCGAATGGGCGCGCCAGACGGCTGCCACGCTGCGCCAACGCTCGCCCTTGATGCTGCATGTCGTGCTGGCGCAGATCCGCAGGGCACGCAGCATGGGGCTGGCCGACGACCTGCGCATGGAACGCGACATGGTGCACCGCTGTTTCCACCTGCGCCCCGGTGCGGCCAGCGAGACGGTAGAGGGCATCCGCGCACTCGCGGTGGACAAGGACCATGCGCCGAAGTGGAACCCCGCCCGCATCGAAGACGTGACGCCCGCGCAGGTCGACGCGTTCTTCGAGAGCCCTTGGTCGGCGGATTCGCACCCGCTCAAACAGCTCGGGTGAAGCGCAAAAAAAACCGCATCACCGGTTGCGCGACTTCATGGCGCGATCCACTTCGCGCTGGCCTTCGCGGTCCTTGATGGTGTTGCGCTTGTCGTGCTCGGCCTTGCCCTTGCCGAGCGCGATCTCGCATTTCACGTTGCGGCCCTTCCAATGCAGGTTCAGCGGCACCAGGGTGTAGCCCTTCTGCTCGACCTTGCCAATGAGGCGGCGAATCTGCTCTTTGTGCAGCAACAGCTTCTTGGTGCGAACGGCATCCGGGCTGACGTGGGAAGACGCCGTGTGCAAAGGGTTGATCTGACAGCCGATGAGGAACATCTCACCGTCACGGATCACCACGTAGCCATCGGTGAGTTGCACCTTGCCTTCGCGCAAGGCCTTGACCTCCCAGCCGTCCAGCACCATGCCGGCCTCGAAGCGCTCTTCAATGGCGTAGTTGAAGAGGGCTTTCTTGTTGTCGGCAATGCGGCTGTCGGTGCCGGTTTTCGCGGAGGATTCTTTGCTGCTTTTGGTGGCCATGAAGGGGCAAGGTGAGGCCGTTTGAGGCCAATACAATGGGCTGGATTGTATGAAAACCATTCACAAGTCCGTCCTGCTGTGGCACAGCGCACACGAAATGTTTGCGCTGGTCACCGACATCGAGCGCTACCCGCAGTTTCTTCCCTGGTGCGATCACGGTGAGGTCCTGGAGCGATTGAACGATGGTGTCGTGGCCCGGGTGGGCATCTCCATCAGCGGTTTGCGCCAGACCTTCACGACCCGCAACACCCATGAGTCCGACCGCAAAGTGCTCATGAAGCTGGTCGACGGACCCTTCTCCGCCCTTGATGGCGTCTGGTCGTTCACCCCCTTGGGCGATGGCGCGCAGCGGGCCTGCAAAGTCGAGTTTCAGCTGAGCTATGGCTTTTCCAGTGGCACCTTGGCGGCACTGATCGGGCCCGTGTTCGACAAGATCGCCGGCAGCCTGATGGACGCCTTCGTGAAGCGGGCCGATCAGGTCTATGGCACGAACTGATCGGCGCGGCCATGAAGATTGTTCTTCTCTACGCCCTGGCACCGCGCGCGGTGCATGAAGTCGCATTGACGGTGCGCGAAGGATGCACCTTGCGCGGCGCGCTGGAGCTCGCAGGGTGGTTGCAGCGCTTTCCCGAAATCGAAACAGAAGCGCTGACGGCAGGCATCTGGGGCCGCAAGGCCGCGTGGGATCGTGTGCTGAAAGAGGGTGATCGCGTGGAAGTGGTGCGCGGTCTGCGGGTGGACCCCAAAGTGGCACGTCGCGAGCGCTTTGCGGGACAGGGCGCGCGCTCCACAGGCTTGTTCGCCCGGCGGCGCCCGGGCTCCAAAGCAGGTTACTGAACCGCCGACTGAGCCGTGGGCCTGGGCATGGGGCCGCAGTCGCTGCGCACGATCTCGTCGAGACGCCGAGACTCGGCGGCACGCGCCTTGTCGTCCATGATCTCGCGCTCACCCTTGGCGTTGGTGGTGGCTAGACGCACGCCGGAATCGATAGCGGCCTTGGCTTTACGGGCGCGCTCGCAGTTGTCGCTGCGGGCCTTGGCCACGCGCTGCTCCTCGGCCTTCTGCTTGGCCTCTTCAGCCTGTTCGGCCTGCTTCTTGCGGGCCTCGAGTTCCTTGTCGACGGTGGGCGCCTGCGGGGTCGGGTTGGACGCGGCCTTGTCGTCCTGTGCCGCAGGGGCGGCCACGCGAGGCGCGGCGGGGGCGCCATTGGGGCGTTTGAGAATGTTCCGCTCGGGCACGCTGGCGGGCGGCGCGGTGTCGCTGAAGACTTTGCGACCACCGTCGTCCACCCATTGCCATTGCGCGAGAGCCGACACGCTGGACGTCAGCAACAGCCCGGTCAACGCGAGGGCGCGCCACAACGGGGAAAAGGTGGTTTTTTGAAGCATTCGGCGAGTGTAGCGAGGGGCCTGCATGGGCCATGGCGCGTGGGCCGAAGAAGCGCGGGAGCGGTCGATTTGGGCACATGGGCGGTTGTGGGCACGGCAACCCCGGCGCGGGTTTGTCCTAGGGACGCCCGGCTACAATCCACCCTTTTGGAGCTTTACCCATGCGCCTCCTCGGCAAAGCGCTCACCTTCGACGACGTGTTGCTGGTGCCAGCGTACTCCCAGGTCCTGCCCAAGGACGCCTCGCTTGCCACCCAGTTCTCCCGCAATATCACCCTGAATCTGCCCCTGGTCTCCGCGGCCATGGACACGGTGACCGAGGCCCGCCTGGCCATTGCAATTGCCCAGGAAGGCGGCATCGGCATCATTCACAAGAACCTCACCGCGCAAGAGCAGGCGGCCCATGTCGCCAAGGTCAAGCGCTACGAATCGGGCGTGTTGCGCGATCCCGTGGTGATTTCTCCGCAGACCACAATCCGCCAGGTGATGAAGCTCTCGGACGACCTGGGCGTTTCCGGTTTCCCGGTGGTCGACGCCGGCAAGGTGGTCGGCATCGTGACGGGGCGCGACCTGCGCTTTGAAACCCGCTATGACCTGCCGGTGAGCGAAATCATGACGCCGCGCGATCGTCTGATCACCGTGCCCGATGGCACGACGCCGGCCGAGGCCAAGACGCTGCTGAACAAGCACAAGCTCGAGCGCCTGCTGCTGGTCAACGACGCCTTCGAGCTCAAGGGCCTGATCACGGTCAAGGACATCACCAAGCAGCTCAACTTCCCCAACGCCGCGCGCGACGCCGCCGGCCGCCTGCGCGTGGGTGCTGCGGTGGGGGTGGGAGAGGGTACCGAGGAGCGCGTGGAGGCGCTGGTCAAGGCCGGCGTCGACGCCATCGTGGTCGACACCGCGCACGGCCACAGCAAAGGCGTGATCGACCGCGTGCGCTGGGTCAAGCAGAACTACCCGCATATCGACGTGGTCGGCGGCAACATCGCCACCGGCGCTGCGGCCTTGGCGCTGGTGGAAGCCGGCGCCGATGCGGTCAAGGTCGGCATTGGTCCTGGCTCCATCTGCACGACCCGCATCGTGGCGGGTGTGGGCGTGCCGCAGATCATGGCCATCGACAACGTCGCCAGCGCTTTGCAGGGTACGGGCGTGCCCATGATCGCCGACGGCGGCATTCGCTACAGCGGCGACATCGCCAAGGCCATCGCGGCGGGCGCCAACACCGTCATGATGGGCGGTATTTTTGCCGGCACCGAAGAGGCACCTGGCGAGATCGTGCTGTACCAGGGCCGCAGTTACAAGAGCTACCGTGGCATGGGCTCCATCGGTGCCATGCAGCAAGGCAGCGCCGACCGCTACTTCCAGGAGAGCAGCACCGGCAACCCCAACGCCGACAAACTGGTGCCCGAGGGCATCGAGGGGCGCGTGCCTTACAAGGGTTCCGTGGTCTCCATCATCTTCCAGATGGCCGGCGGCCTTCGCGCGGCCATGGGTTACTGCGGCTGCCCCAGCATTGAAGACATGCGCAACAAGGCCGAATTCGTCGAGATCACGTCGGCCGGCATCCGCGAGAGCCACGTGCACGACGTGCAGATCACGAAAGAGGCGCCCAACTACCGGGCGGACTGATCAGGTCCACCCCACAGGCCGTCCGCGAGACGGCCTTTTTCTTTTCCCTGACGCGACGATCCAACCCGCCATGCAGCACCAGAAAATCCTCATTCTCGATTTCGGTTCCCAGGTCACCCAACTGATCGCGCGCCGCGTGCGCGAGGCACACGTGTACTGCGAAGTACATCCCTGTGACGTCAGCAGCGAATGGGTGCGCGAATTCGCCGCCGATGGTCAGCTCAAGGGCGTGATCCTCTCGGGCAGCCACGCCAGCGTGTACGAGGTGGACGACAAGGCGCCTGACGCGGTCTACGAGCTCGGCGTGCCCGTCCTCGGCATCTGCTACGGCATGCAGACCATGGCGCAACAACTGGGGGGCAAGGTGGAAGGCTCGCACACGCGCGAGTTCGGTTACGCCGAGGTGCGAGCGCGTGGGCACACCGCGTTGCTCAAGAACATCGCCGACTTCACCACGCCGCAAGGCCACGGCATGCTCAAGGTCTGGATGAGCCACGGCGACAAAGTCACCGAGCTGCCCCCGGGGTTCAAGCTCATGGCCAGCACCGATTCATGCCCCATCGCCGGCATGGCCGATGAAGAGCGCCGCTTCTACGCGGTGCAGTTCCACCCCGAGGTCACGCACACGGTGCAGGGCAGGGCGCTGTTGGAGCGCTTCGTGCTCGAGATCTGCGACACCGACCCTGACTGGGTGATGCGCGACCATATTGCCGAAGCAGTCGAGAAGATCCGCGAACAGGTGGGCGACGAAGAGGTCATTCTGGGTTTGTCGGGCGGCGTCGATTCGTCCGTGGCCGCAGCCCTGATCCACCGCGCCATTGGCGACCAGCTGACCTGTGTGTTCGTCGACCATGGCCTGCTGCGCCTGAACGAGGGCGACATGGTGATGGACATGTTCGTCGGCAAGCTGCACGCCAAGGTGATCCGCGTGGACGCGGCCGATCAGTTCCTGGGTCACCTGTCCGGCGTCAGCGATCCGGAGGCCAAGCGCAAGATCATCGGCCGCGAATTTGTCGAAGTCTTCAAGGCCGAAGCCGCCAAACTGACTTCAAGTGGTGCATCAACAAAAGGTGCCAAGTGGTTGGCACAGGGAACAATTTATCCCGATGTGATCGAGTCTGGTGGTGCCAAAAGCAAAAAGGCCGTCACGATCAAGAGCCACCACAATGTGGGCGGTTTGCCGGAGCAGTTGGGCTTGAAACTGCTCGAACCGCTGCGCGATCTGTTCAAGGACGAGGTGCGCGAACTGGGTGTGGCGCTGGGCTTGCCGCATGACATGGTTTACCGCCATCCGTTCCCTGGTCCGGGTCTGGGCGTGCGCATTCTGGGCGAGGTGAGAAAAGAATATGCCGATCTTCTGCGCCGTGCCGACGCGATCTTCATCGAGGAACTGCGCTCCACGGTAGACCCGCACAGCGGCAAGACCTGGTACGACCTCACCAGCCAGGCCTTCACCGTGTTCCTTCCTGTCAAGAGCGTGGGCGTGATGGGCGACGGTCGCACCTACGACTACGTGGTGGCCCTGCGCGCAGTGCAAACCAGCGACTTCATGACGGCCGATTGGGCTGAGTTGCCGTACGCGCTGCTCAAGAAGGTCAGCGGTCGCATCATCAACGAGGTGCGCGGCATCAACCGCGTGACCTACGACGTCAGCAGCAAGCCACCGGCCACTATTGAGTGGGAATGAGGAACGAACGCCTGAGGTGAGCCTGCGCGCCAACGCAAGCGGGAATCGCTTGCGATGGTTCGTCGCTTAAACCATGCGCCCCATGTGCCTGGATTTGGGTGTCGAACCGCTAGGGGAAAGCGTTGGAGAAAAGCTCGCCACAGAGCGCACCGACGCCTTGACATCGTCGTCCAACGACTCATAGATCTTTTCGATCGCCTCGGGTGTGTCGATGCCGACAGAACGCAGCTGGCCGGTGATCTCTTCGGCGTTGGCGGACAGGGTGGCGGCGCGCCGCTTCAAGCTGTCCTGCAGTTCGTCCAATTGGCCCAGCGTGGTGCGTACCTTTTCCAGGCAAGCGGCGACGTCTTTCGGATCGGCAAGTTCTTGGTTCATGGTGAAGTTCCTGTCTTTTGGTCAAAATCTTGGGCCGTCGGTCCGGGCCCTCTCCGGGTTGTTCAATGCCTCGAGTTTGGATTCGATGTTGAGAGCCTCTTTTGCCATCTCTTCAACATCTGTCCGGGAGTAATTGCTCAGGTCGCCCGCCAGTGTCCGACAGATGCGCTTAAGTTCAAGGCGCCACAGGTCGCCTTGGTTGATCTGCTGGACGAGCGCCTCTTCCTGGACTTCAATTTGCCGGAAGGTGGCCACCGCTTTCGCCACCTCCAAGGTGGAGGCCTTCGGCGCGTCGGGTGCGCTGGAGGGGGTGGATGGGGTCGAGGTGACCGAAGGCAACGACGGTTTGATATTCAAGGTCATGGGAGGCCTCCACTGGGTGGACCGGGTCTGCGGCACACTGAATGGCAAATGCGTAACAACGCCTGCACGGCAGTTCCTATGACCTCCGATGGCGGTTTCCCCCTCGCACAATAGCGTGATGTCCCGAGGTTCCTCCCTTCGATTGCGCTGCGACCGACAACTTGGTCTCTTGCGCTCCTGGCTTGTGTACCGCGCCATCCCCTGGCGCGGCGCGCAACTGCGGCGCTTCTACCGGCGCTTTGTGCCTGCAAGTGGTTTGGCGTTTGACGTTGGAGCGCATGCAGGGAATCGTGTGGCGGCGTTTCGGGCGCTCGGCGCCCGCGTGGTCGCGCTGGAGCCCCAGGCGGATTTCGTGCGCCTGCTGCAGCGCCGTTTCGGTGACGATGTGCAGGTGGTCGTGCTGCCCCAGGCGCTCGCCAGCGCGCCTGGACACGCGCGCTTGATGGCGAGTCCGCGCACGCCGACGGTGGCGACTTTGTCGACCGACTTCGTGCGGCGCGCGGGTGCCGCCCCGTCCTTCCAGAGGGTGCGCTGGCACGAGGGGCCGTTGGTCGCGGTCGGCACCTTGGACATGTTGATCGCCCATTACGGCACTCCCGATTTCGTGAAGATCGATGTGGAGGGCTTCGAACTGGAGGTGCTGCGGGGTTTGAGCCAGCCACTGCCGGCGTTGTCCTTCGAGTTCCTGCCCGCCGTGCGCGATGTCGCCCTCGGATGCATCGACCGGCTGGAGTGGCTGGCCGGCCCCGGCCGCTATCGCTACGCGGTGTCCATCGGCGAACGGCTGCGCTTGCTCGATTCCGACGGCGGCTCTGCCCACGCGATGTGCCAGTGGCTGCGCGACCTGCCAGCCGACGCGCCCTCGGGCGACGTGCACGCCTGGCTCGACGCGCGCTCAGGAGCCGGGAGAAGCGCTTGAGGTGGAGACGTGTTCGACCCCCGTCGACTCGTGCGCGCTCGGCGCTTCGAACGCTTTGAGAAGAATGGGCGTCAGGGCATGCAGGGGCCCCAGCGCGTGTGGAGGCGGCACCAGACCGGGCACGAACCCGCTGCCCAGCAAGCGTTGCAGCAAGGCCCGGTTGTCGCTGATCACATGCACTGGCACGTCCCACGATGCCTTGGGTCCGCTGACCAGCGCGGGCGGCTGGTGGTCACCCAGCACCACCATCACCAGGGAAGGCGACGCGTGGTGTTGGAGGAAGTCCGCCATCCACGCATGTTGGTAGCGCAAGCTGTCGATGTAGCGCGCCATGGTCTGCTGTGGCGAGGGTGGCTGGGCCAGTGCCGACTGGACTTGCGCCTGGGTGTAGGCATCGGGCCCACTCAGGCGCGACCAGTCCGGTGCGATCGGCGCGAGTGGGTAGAACGGGGCGTGGGTGCTGGTGGTCGGAAAGAAGACGAAGCGCGGCTGTGCCGACGAACGAGGCGGCCCGAGTTCCTGCGCATGCAGCAGCGCCATTGCGGCCTGATCGGGAATGCGCCAGTAGCCGAAGTCCGGGCCGCGATAGCCGATGCCCGCATCGTCGGCGAGGCGCTCGAATCCATAGAAAGCACCCTCGGGCCAAGGTCGTTTGAGGCCGGGCATCCAGCCCACCGTGCGGTAGCCATGGCGTGCGAAGTGGCTCACCAGGGTAGGCCGTTGGCTGGCGAGCAGCAGGTCGTGGTCGGCGGGTTGGGAGGTGTCCACGCCCGCGAGCAACGCCGCATGCGACAACCACGACGCGCCGCCGAAGGTAGGTGCGGTGACGCGCCCCGTCACCACAGTGCGTCCGCTGAGGTGGATGGCGTTGTCCAGGGCCGCGCGGGCAGCGGCCAATGCGGTGGCTTGATCCGGATGGTCGAAGGTCACGGCTCCGTACGACTCGGCGAACACCAGCAGCACGTCCGCCGGACTCTGCGCGCCCACCAGACCGGACAAATCACCGTCGAATGCCGGGCCAGGGCCAAGCGCCGCCTCGCGGTGTGCCGGCCACCACGCGCCCGCCAGCAAGTGAGCCTGGTGCCACAACGTGGGCGTGAGCGGCAGGGAAAAAAACCAGCGCGTGTCTCGCCTATCGGGTGCGTAAGCGGCAAAGCTCAAGGCCAGAGCCGTCACGGCGGTCAACAGCCAGGGACGCGGTGGCTTCCAGCGGAGACACCGGGCCAGCAGGGCAATGGCCGCACGCGTTGTGAAGAACAGCAGCAAGGTGCCCAGCACCAGCGCGATCGTCCCCAGGGTCAACTGCTCGGTGGAAGACGATTGCGCGGCAAGGCGCAGCAATTCGGCGCCATGGCGTCCATCCCAAAACAGGTTGACGGGGCGGCCCAGGACCGCGGGCGCGGTCACGTCGGCGTAACGCACGGCGACGAGCACGACGAAGCCGAGGGTCGCCACCGTCGCACCGCGCGCGGACAGCGCTCCCCGCCACGCCACCCAGGCCAGCAGCAGCGCCACGCCCACGCACAGCTCGAACGACAGGCGCGGCATGACGTGCACGCCAAAACCCGGCCAGCGGTTTTCGAAGGTCAGCAGCGTGTTCAGCACCCCGAACGCCAGGGTGAAGCGCCACAGCCAGCCGAGCACCGATGGCGGGGCTGTGCTCACACGAAGCGGCTCATTGACGGACCGCTTCGAACTCGATGATCAGCGGCACCTCGTCGCCCACCCAGCCGTTGGCCACCGCGTAGTTCATGCCATAGGCGCTGCGTTTGAAGCTGCCACGGGCGGAGACGCCCATCGTGTAGGGCTTGCTCAGCGGGCCGCCCATGGGCGATTCGGCGCTCTTGTTCCAGGTGGCCTGCAGCGTCAGCGGCAAGGATTTGCCCAACAGTTCGAGCTGGCCGGCGATCTCGAACGTGCGCTCGCCCGTGCGCTTGGCACCGCTGGCGGTGAAGACCATGCGCGGGAATTCGCCGCTGTTGAGAAAGTCGGGGCCTTTCAGGTGGTCGTCGCGCTTGCGCTGGTTGGTGAAGACGCTGGCGGACTCGACCTCGATGCGCACTTCGGACAGCGTGGCGCTCGCCTCGTCGAAGCGGTAGCTGCCGCGTGCCGCGCGGAACATGCCGAGCACCTTGGCGTAGCCGATGTGGTCGACCAGAAAGCCGATCGTGATGTGGTCCGGATCGAGCTGGTAGCGCGCGGCCTGCGCCTGGGCCGGGGTGCCCGTGGCGAGTAGCAGCGACAGGGCGGCGGTAGAGAGAAACGGCATTCGCATGGTCAGGCCTCCAGGGGAGTGGGGCGCAGGCGCGCCAGGGTTCGCACGTCGGTGGCGAACGAGAGGGTCAACAAGGCGAGGCCGAGTGCTGCCAGCGCGCTGGCCAGCCACGGCGGCACGATCGGGCCCAGGCACACGATCAGCACCGTGATCTGGACCACGCACACCGTCTGGCGGCGCTTGCTCGGCGCCAGCGGCGCGCTCAGCCACGGCCAATGCCGGGCCGCGGCCACGAAGGTATAGCGCATCAGGCCCGAGGCGAGCACCCAGGGCCCCGCCTGGCCAGCCTGCAGCACCAGCGCGCAGAGCACGAGGGTGAAGGCGGCGTCGGTCTCCATGTCGAAGCGTGCACCGAAGACGCTGGACAGCCCGGTGCGGCGCGCCAGTGCGCCGTCCACCGCATCGAGCAGCGCCGTGGCCGTGGCCACGACCACCAGCCACCACACGGCGGGAGAGGTGGCGCTCAGGGGCGGGCGGGGCAGGGCTTCGCCGATCAGGGCCGCGACCAGGGCCATCAGGGCCAGGCGCGCCAGCGTCACGCGGTTGGCCGGGCCGAAGCGCGGGTGCGGATGGTGGGGCAGACCACGCCAGACCAGCGCGGCACCGGCCGCAAAACACAGCAAAGCCTTGAGGCGGTAGTCCACGCCCAGGCCCGCCATGTCGCTCAGGAACCACGCGAGCGCCAATACCAGCGCACCCATGGCGATGAGCTCACGCGCCGCGTCGCGCCGCAGTGCGCCGAAGACCTGCGCAAGGGCGTCGTGAGAAGCTGGAGCTGGGCGGGCGGTTTTCATCGGTTTTGCATCCGTGCGTGGTCGGACCCCGGGTTCTCGGCGATCATGCACGCTCTTCTGCTCCGACACCACTTTCATCCTTTCGTTCATGACCCTTGTCGACGATGCCCCTGCAGTGCTGGCCCACGCCTGTTGGGTGGTCGAGCCCGGCCGGGCCGAGATTCGCCCCGAAACGCTGCCCGCCCTGGGCGAGGGCGAGGTCCGCGTGCGCACCCTGCACACCGCCGTGAGCCGGGGCACCGAAGGCCTGGTGTTTCGCGGCGAGGTGCCCACCAGCGAGTTCGAGCGCATGCGCGGCCCGTTCCAGGCCGGCAGCTTCGGCGGCGCGGTGAAGTATGGCTACGTGAACGTGGGTGTGGTCGAGGCAGGGCAACCCGAGCTGCTCGGGCGCACCGTGTTCAGCCTGTTCCCGCACCAAACCGTGTTCCAGGTGCCGGCCACCGCAGTGGTGCCGCTGCCCGACGGCGTGCCGGCCGCGCGCGCCGTGCTGGCAGCGAACATGGAGACCGCCATCAACGCCCTTTGGGATGCCAACCCCAGCCCCGGTCAGCACATTGCCGTGGTGGGTGGTGGCACGCTGGGTCTGCTGGTGGCCTGGCTGGCCGCGCGCTTGCCCGAAGGCTCGGTGCAGGTGGTGGACACCAACCCTTCGCGTGCCGGCATCGCCGCCGCGCTGGGTGCGGACTTCGCCCTGCCGGCACAGGCGCGCACGCCGGCCGATCTGGTCATCCACACCAGCGGACAGCCGGCCGGACTGGCCACCGCGCTGAACCTGGCCGCATTCGAAGCCACCGTGTTGGAACTCAGCTGGTACGGCAGCCGTGCCGTCAGCGTGCCGCTGGGCGAGGCCTTCCATTCGCAGCGGCTCACGCTCAAGAGCTCGCAGGTCGGCCACGTGGCGCCCCGGCAACGTGGGCGCTGGAGCCACCGCACGCGGCTGGAGCTGGCGCTTTCGCTGCTCACCGCTCCGGTGCTGGACCGTCTCATCACCGACACCGCGCCGTTCGCGGAACTGCCGCAGGTGCTGGAGCGCCTGGCCGGCTCTGGCGCACCGGCGACGCTGTGCCAGCGCATCGATTACCCACCCCTACCTTGAGAGCCCCATGTACGCCGTCAACGTCAGAGACCATTTCATGATTGCCCACAGCTTCCAGGGCGCGGTGTTCGGCCCCGCGCAACGCCTGCATGGCGCGACCTACGTGGTCGATCTGGAGCTGCGCCGCGAGGCGCTCGACCCCGATGGCATCGTGGTCGACATCGGCCTGGCCACACAGGTGCTGCGCGACGAACTGGCCGCGCTCAACTTCCGCAACCTGGACGAGGTGCCTGAGTTCCGAGGCCGCAATACCACGACCGAATTTCTGGCGCGGGCGATCTTCGACCGGATCGCCGCGCGCATCGCCGCCGGCGCGATGGGACCGCACGCCGCGCCCACGGCCACGGCCAGTGGCCTGCAACAGATGCGTGTCACGCTGCACGAATCGCACGTGGCGTGGGCGGCCCACGAGGGTGCGCTACCGGCGCACACGGGCGCCTGAACCGATGGCCGAGCGGGCTTGCCATGTCCTGATACCGGGCGACTGGAACACGCCAACTGGTGGATACACCTACGACCGCCGGCTGGTGCTGGCCTTGCGCGAGGCGGGCTGGACGGTGGACGTGCACACGCTCGAGGGCTGCTGGCCGCGTGCAGAGGCCGCCGATCTCGCCCATGCGGCGGGCCGCATCGCGGCCTTGCCCGATGGCGCCCTGGTGGTCGCCGATGGCCTGGCCTTTGGTGGCCTGGCGCAACAGGTGCAGCCTCATGCCCAACGGTTGCGCTGGGTGGCGCTGGTGCACCACCCTCTGCACCTGGAGACAGGGTTGGACGCGCACGAACGCTCCCGTTTGCAGGCCCGTGAATCACAGGCCTTGCAACTCGCGCGGCACGTCGTGGTGACCAGCCGCAGCACGGTGGACGACGTGGCGGCCATGGGGGTTCGTTTGGACCGCATCGCGGTGGTGGAGCCGGGCACCGATGCGGTGTCGCCGAGCCATGCGCCACGCCACGAAGGTGGCCCGGTCCAGTTGCTTTGCGTGGCCACGCTCACACCGCGCAAAGGGCACGCCGTGCTGCTGGAAGCGCTGGCCGGGCTGGTGCATTTGCCGTGGGTGCTGCATCTCGTAGGCAGCACCGCGCGGGCGCCAGGCACCGCCGCGCGCGTGCAAGCCCAGGCCGCGCCCCTGGGCGAGCGCGTGGTCTGGCACGGCGAACTGCCCGCTGCGGCCCTGCACGCCCACTACGCCGCGGCCGATGTTTTCGTGCTGCCGTCGCTGTACGAGGGCTACGGCATGGTGGTGGCCGAGGCGATCGCCCATGGCCTTGTGGTGGTCTGCACCGATGGCGGCGCGTTGGCCCACACCTTGCCTCGCGCTGCTGGCCTGCTGGTGCCCGCCGGCGATGCGCTGTCCTTGCAAGCGGCATTGGCACGCGTGATCACCGACGCCGGACTGCGCGCGCACCTGGCCGAAGGCGCCCGCGCAGCGGCCCGGCAGTTGCCCACATGGCCGCAACAGGCAGCGCGCTTCGCGGCCGTGCTGGAGGGGGTGGCATGAAAGACCCCAAGGCCAGCTTCAGCGCCGATTGGCTGCGGCAAAGAGAGCCTTTCGACGCGGCAGCTCGAAATGGCGCAGCGGGCCGCCTGCGCTTGCCGACCCGCTTGAGCGCGCTTCGGCCGCCGCAGGGTGTGCCGTGGCGCGTGATCGATCTGGCCTGCGGCACCGGCGCGAATCTGCGCTGGCTGGCGCCCGTGCTGGGCGGCGAGCAAGAGTGGTTGATGCTCGACCACGACGCCGCGCTGTTGCAGCGCCTGCCGCCGGCCCTGTCGGGCCCGGGTTTTCAGGCCCGCACGGTGCGGCAGCGGACCGATCTGGCGCAGCACGTCGACCGCTTGCCCTGGCACGCGGCCCATCTGGTCACGGCCTCGGCGTTGCTCGATCTGGTGGGCCTGGCCTGGCTGCGGCAGGCGCTGGCCCACATCGCGGCGGCGCGCGCAACCGTGTTGTTCACGCTCAATGTCGATGGCCGCCATGTCTGGTCACCCCCAGAACCGGGCGACGCCACGGTGGCCCGGCTGTTCCGCGCCCACCAACGGCGAGACAAGGGGTTTGGCCCCGCGCTGGGCGCTGACGCGATCGGCGTCTGCCGGCGTGCGCTGCGCGACGCCGGCTACCGCGTGTTCACCGCACCGAGCGACTGGTGGATCGATGGCCGCGCGGGCGCACCCGCCGTCGGCCTGCAGCGCGCCTTGGTCGACGGCATGGCAGCCGCTGCGTGTGAGCAAGGGCCCCAGTCCAGCGCGTTGCTACGGGCCTGGCGCGAAAGAAGAGCGTCCGTGGTCGGCGCGAGCTGTCTGCGCGTGGGCCATGTGGACCTGCTCGCGCTGCCGCCTCACTGAAGCTCGCCCGGGCGCAGCGCCAGGTCCCACAACATGTCTTCGCCCAGGGCCAGGGTGCGTGCGCGTGGACGCGGGCAATCGGCCATGACTTCGTGCGCCGGCACCTGCAGACCGCGGCGGCCGTTGCCGATCAGCACCGGGGCGATGACCAGGTGCAGGCGGTCGATGACGCCCGCCCTGAAGAAGCGCGACACGGTCGTGCCGCCGCCCTCCACGAAGAGCAGCGAGAACCCGCGCAGGCCGAGCGCAGCCACGGCACGCTCCGGCCGGCAGGTGCCGGTGCCGTCGAGCAAGCCGTCCACCGCGAGCACCTCGGTGGTGTGGGGCGCTGACGCGCCCAGGCGCCGACGGGCCAGCGCTGCGTGGCGCGTGTCGCAGAGCCAGAGGCTGGGTGCCTGGCCATCGTGGAACACGCGGGACTGCCCGTCGAGCCGCGCCGAAGGGTCCATCACGACCCGCACCGGTTGTGGCCCGGGCACACGCCGCGTGGTGAGTTGCGGATTGTCGATTGCCACCGTGCCCGCGCCCACGATCACCGCGTCGCACAGAGCGCGCAGGCGGTGCAGGTGCAGCAGCCCATGCGGGCCGTTGACGTAGTAGGAGTCTCCCGTCGAGGTGGCCACGAAACCATCGAGGCTTTGCCCCATCTGCGCCACCACCCAGGGCATCGACAAGGGCGCGTGGCGGCGCGCCGTGCGGGCATCGAGCACGGGTTTGTACAGGCCGAACAAGGCTGCGCTGCGCTCGCTGCACCGGCCCGACAGAACCCAGCCGCGTCCGCTGGCATGGCTCAACAGGCGGGTCGTGCTGGCGGTCGCAGCCGCCTGCAGCACTTGGGACCAGAGCTCATGCCAGTCGGGCGGAATATCGGTCACGACGGTAGGCGGGGTGCTGGGGGCGTTGGGCGCCAGCGTCGTCACATCGCATTCCTGAACCACCATCGGCATGCCGTTACCTCATTTCCATTGCGGGGAGTAGTAAACGTCGTCCTCGCCGCTCGCGCTGGTGCTCCCAGGTGCGCCGAACAGGGACGATGCGATAAGCAGCGCCGCCACCAAGCCCGGCAGCAAGGCCGCGAGCGGGACGCGCAAACCCGATGCGGGGCGCCACCAGACCCACAGACCCAGCGCCGCCGTGGTGGCCGCCACCATCAGCGCCAGTTGCGCCAGCAGCAAGGAACCACCGAGCGCGCCCATGGCGGCAAGCCCCAGTGCAGCCACGGTCAGCAAGGCCGACAGGACCACACCCCGCAGGCGGCTGCCGACCGGGGCCGATGCCAAGGCCAGCCAGGTCGCCGACACCAACGTTGCGCCGAGCACGGCCCAGGGCAGTTTCTGCACGCGCGACAAGGCCGGCCAGTCGAAACCCGGCAGCAACGCCAGTGCCGCCAGCAGGCCCAGGGCCGCGCCCAGCGGTGCCCAGCGCGGACCCGCTGCGCGGCGCAGCAGCCAGACCGCGAGCCACGTCATCAGCGGTGGCAGCACCAGGCTTTGCATGGCGGGGTGGTTGAAGAGCGCGTTCATGGTGGTCCCATCATCGCAGCTTGCCCGCTCGATGGGCAGACCCCATGCCCGCTTTCGGGATACTTGATCCCGCTCAAAGGCTGCGGTGGCCCCGGCGCGCCGCAGCGGTTAAGGTCGACGCCTGTGCCGCAACGGCAGAAAGGAGCCTTCGCTTGAATCCATCCGCCACGCCCCGCCATATCCTGCTCGCCACCGACCTCGGCAGCCGCAGCGACCGCGCGCTCGACCGCGCCGTGTGGATCGCGCGCCAATGGCAAGCTCGCCTGGTCGCGCTCACCGTCGTGGAGAGCGAACCTGCCGAAGCCGCCACCTCGGTGCTGGCGCGTGCCACGGGGCAGATAGGCGGTGACCGCATGCGCATGGTGCGCGCCGAACGCCACTTGCGCGCCGACGTGGAGCAGGCCGAAGGCCTCACGCTGGTGCCCATGGTGGAGCAGGGCGCGGTGACCGACACGGTGCTCACCGTGGCCACCGCCGAAGGCTGCGGCCTCATCGTCATCGGCGTGGCGCGCAACGGGGCCTTGAGCCGTGTGGTATTGGGATCGACCGTGGACGCGCTCGTGCGCCGCTCGCCTGTGCCCTTGCTGGTGGTGCGCAACAGGGCCCGCGCGCCGTACCGGCAGGTAGTCGTGGCCAGCGACTTCTCGCCGGCCTCGCGCCACACCTTGCAGCGGGTGGCCAACGACCTGTTTCCCGACGCCGACATCACCTTGTTCCATGCCTTCGACAACCCTTACCCGGCCATCGGCGGTGTGGACCAGACCAAGGTGCGCGCCGATGGGCTGGCGCAGGCGCAGCGCGAAGCCGAAGCCTTCATCCAGTCTTGCGCGCTGCCCGAGAGCACGCACGCGCGCCTGCAGACCTGGCTGGAACACGGGGATCCCGGCCTGCTGCTCAATGCCCACGGTCAGGAACACCCGGCCGACCTGGTGGTGATGGGCACGAAGCAGCGCGGCGGGGTGCTCGGCCTGTTGCTGGGCAGCGTGGCGCAACGCATGCTCGAAATCGCCGAGAACGACGTGTTGGTGGTGCCCAACGGCGCCTGAGCCCGAACCCCTCGGATGCGGGATGATGGCGGCATGTACCTGCCACCCCAGTTCGCCGCCAAGGATCCCGCGATCGCCGTGTCGCTGATGCGAAGCCACCCCTTCGCCAGCCTGATCTCGGTCGATGACGATGGCCTGCCGTTCGTGACGCAGCTGCCACTGCACCTGCTGGAAGAAGAGGGCGCTCTGACGCTGCTGGGCCACTGCGCCAAGCCCAATCCACACGGGCGCTATCTGCAGGCCCGTCCCCGTGCCCTCGTGACGTTTCTCGGCCCGCATGCCTACATGACGCCGCGCGTCTACCCCGATCTGGTGCGCGTGCCGACCTGGAACTACCTCGCGGTGCACGCGACGGTGCAGGCGCGCATCCTGGAGCATTTTGACGACAAGGACCGGCTGCTCAAGCACCTGATCCACGACCACGACCCGGCCTACGCGGACCAGTGGCGGGCCCTGGATGGCGACTACCAGCGCAAGATGGCGCAGGGCATCGTGGCGTTTGAACTGCGCGTCACCGAGCTGCAGTGCAAGGTGAAGCTCAACCAGCACCGGCCGGAATCCCACACCGCCCTGTTGGCCGCCTACGAAGCCGGCAATGCCGATGAGCGTGCGCTCGCGGGATGGATGCGCCAGCTCGGCATGGCCGGCGGTGTTGCCTGATACCAACCTCGCCATGGACGGGAAAAACACGCTTGCTTACACTGCTGCGATCTGAACTTTTTGCGCCAGAGCCGGGTCCATTCAGCGCCTCAAAACTTTCCATGTTCGCCTTGCCACACACCATTTCCCGTCGTTCACGCCTGGCGGCTCCCCTGAGAAATGCGGTCCTGACCTGCGTGCTGGGCGCGGGTCTATTGCAAGGCGCTCAAGCCGAACCGCTCAAGCCGAACGCGATGCTTTCCGTGGTACCGGCCGTGCCGGATGGCTCGCAGCAACTGGCGGCGATCGATCCGCGCTGGACGGCCAGCATGGAAGCCTTCGCCGCCGCCGACCTGAAGCAAGCGCCCCAATCGGGCGGCGTCGTGTTCGTCGGCAGCTCTTCCATCCGCATGTGGAACAACCTGGAGACGAGCTTCGCCGACCAGCCGGTGGTGATCAAGCGCGGCTTCGGCGGCTCCCAACTGATCGATTGCGTGAAGCTGGTCCACCGCCTGGTGTTGCCCTACAAGCCCCGGTTGGTGGTGGTGTACGCGGGCGAAAACGATCTGGCCGAGGGGGTGTCGCCTTGGGCGGTAACGCAGCGTTTCGCGGACTTCGTGCAATCGGTCAAGGCCGAGCTGCCTCAGGCACGCATCGCCTTTGTGTCCATCAAGCCCAGCCCGTCGCGCGCCGGCATGCTCGCCGCGGTGCGCGAAACCAACGCGATGGTCAAGGCGTACAGCCAAGTCGAACCCCAGCTCGATTTCATCGACGTGTATTCGTCCATGGTCGATGCCCAAGGCCAGGCGCGCCCGGAGCTGTTTCTCGGTGATCGCCTGCACCTCAACACGGAAGGTTACGCCCTTTGGCAGCGCATCATCGCGCTGCACCTGAAGAGCTGAGATCTGCCGCCGGGACCTTGCTTGCCCGCTGCCGATCCGCGCGGCGGTCGGCGGCCAAAGACAGGCGCGCGGTGATCCACAGCGCATAGAAGGCGACAAAAAGCACCAGCAGGTCCACCGACCAAGGCCGCTCCGGGCGGGCCGGCCCGAACACCGCCAGCGCCAGCAGCGCCGCCACCAGATGGGCGCAGAACACCGGCAAGGCCGCCTTGCCCAGCGTCTCCAGCACGCGCCAGCGTGGCAGGTGCCGCTGGAGCCAGGGCGCGAAGTGCATCACCAGCACCAGGAGCGCAAGCAGGTTGATGAGCCGCAACGGTCCCAGATGCCATTTGTCGAACATGAGGTTGACCGCAGAGCCGTCGGGCATGGGCGTCTGGCCTGCGGTGTGCCGCCACAGAAAACCCACGATCGCCAAGGCCATGGCCGCGCCGACCATCCAGCGCGGGAAGGACGTTGGCGCGTGGCCTGGCTGGCTGTGGGTGAAGCCCATCCACAAGCCCAGCACCCAAAGGAATTGCCAGGCGAATATCTCGAACGCGCCCATGTCCTGGTAGCGCACGGGCATGTCGAACCAGCCCATGGCCCAACGGTTGACGGCAGGCCCCAGCCCGAACTGCGCGCCGACCCACAACAGCAGGCTCAGCGCCATCACCGTTCGCCAACCGTGCTCCATGCCGTGCAGCAATACCAATGGGCTGAGCAGCATGAACACGATATAGATGGGCAGGATGTCCAGCAGCGCCGGGCTGTACAGCAACAGGCCCGCGCTGAGGGCCGCCACCACCGGGCGCTCCAGGAAGAAGCTCAACAAATCGGTGATGGCCACTTCGCTCAGCGCCAAGCCCAGGCCGGCGATGACGGTGAAGGCGAAGACCAGCAACGCGAGCTGGCAGGCATAGAGTTTGAGCGCCCGGTTGAAGAAGGCATTTTTCATCGCCTCGGGGCCTTGGCGATCGGCCTTGGCCGTGTACACCCGACCCGCCATGTACGCCGAGAGCAGCACGAAGCCTTCGGCCGCGGAGACGAACCCCAGTGGCTGGCCCAGGGGGTCGGCCAGGCGGGTGGGCAGGTGCGTGAGGGTCATCAGCACAAGCATCAGGCCGCGCAGGGCGTCGAGTTCCCACTGACGGTCGGCGGAGTTCATGCCGGATTGGGGATGCGCGGCGACGGGAAAGTTCCGACGGCCTGCGGCCGCGCTTCAGGAACCCTGGGAGCGCGCGCGCCAGAATGGCAGCAAGCCCTGCCAACCCTTGCGATCCCGCTCTTCCCCGATCAGCGCCACCGCGAACAGGCCGGCGAACGCTGCAAGCAGCAGGGTGACGTCGGTGCTCCATGGGCGGATCACCTGCGTCGAACCGAAGAAGGCAAGGGTGAACAGCGCGATCACGATGTGGGCGCAGAACACCGAAAGCGAATGCCGTCCCAGCAACTCCAGCGCCCGCAAACGCGGCAGCACGCGCACGAGCCACGGACCGGCCGACACCAGCACCACGAACACACTGGCGAAGTTCAGCACCCGCATCGGGCCGAGCGACCACTTGTTGAGCAGCAGGTCCACCGCCGGCAACCAGGGCAACGGCGCCTGGCCCGCGACGTGGCGCCACACCAGCATGCCCAGCGCGTACGCAGCGGCCGGCAGGAGCAGCCACATCGGTATGCGGGGCAACGGTTGCGTGCGCGCCCCGAGCCACAAACCGATCACCCAGAGCGCCTGCCATGCCGTCCAGTGGAAGGCACCGGTGTCCTTGTACGGAATCGCCAGGCCCGTGAGCTCCACGGCCGTGCCGTGCAAGACATGGCCCAGCCCCCATTGCTCGCCCAGCCAGAGCAGGCCGCTGACCATGAGGATGCCGCTCCAGCCCGATTGCAGACCGCGGCGCAGCAGCCAGGGGCTGGCCAGCATGAACACGATGTACATCGGCAGGATGTCCAGCAACGGTGGGTTGTAAACCAGTAGCGCGGCGCCGGGCACCGCCAGCGTGGGATCGATGAACAGGAACTCCAGCAAGCCGGTCACGCCCCCTTGGCGGTTGGTGACGCCCAGCCAGGCGATCACCGTGAACGCCAGCAGCAGCAGGGCCATCTGGCACAGGTAGAGCTTGAGCGCGCGTTCGTGGAACGCGATCTGCATGGCGGGCAAACCGTCGCGAAGCGCGCGTCTTCCGTACACGCGACCCGCCATATAAGCCGAGAGAAACACGAAGCCCTCGGCCGCCGAGACAAAGCCGAACGGCTGACCCGATGGCAACGAGTACATCGTCGGCATGTGGGTCAGCGTCATCAGGACGAGCATGAGGCCGCGCAAGGCGTCCAGCTCCCAACGTCTTTGAAGCGGGTTTGGCATCAGGGAAAACGAGAATAGGGCGCGATCATGCCAGAGCTCGGTGCCGGCGCCCGCGCCAGGCCAGCACGGCCCCCCACGCGAGACCCAGCACAGCAGCCACGAGCGAAGCGAGCAGCACGCCCAGCTTGGCGGCGTTGAGCAGGTTGGCGTTGTCAAAGGCCAGGGTCGCGATGAAGATCGACATGGTGAAACCGATGCCGGCCAACAGCCCGACCAGCCAGACCCCCGACCACGAGACCCCCTCCGGCAGGCGACACCAGCCCAGGCGCACCGCCAGCCAGCTCGCCAGGACCACGCCCAGCGGCTTGCCGAGCACCAGGGCGAGCAACACACCCGCTGTCACCGCCTGGGCGCCGTCCGCGCCGAGATCCACGCCATCGATGGAGACGCCGGCGTTGGCCAGCGCGAACAGCGGCATGACGCCATAGGCCACCCAAGGGTGCAGGGCCATCTGCACGCGGGTCACCGGCGCCAGCACCTCGCGCTGCGCCTGCCGCAGCTCCTTCAAGGGGCCGGCGAGCGCATGGGGTGTGAGGTCGGTGCGGCCGTTGAGGTCCTGCACGACGCGCGTGGCGGTGTCCAGCGCCCGTTCGCGCGCGCGCCCGGGCAGCACCGGTGTCATCAGGCCCAGCACCACGCCGGCCAGGGTAGGGTGCACGCCCGTCTTCAGCAAGCCCAGCCACAGCACGGCACCCGGCAGCACGTAGGCCCAGGCCGAACCCACGCCGATCTGCTGCAGGCCCAGCACCATCAACACCCCCAGGCCGGCCACCCACAGGCCGCTGAAGTCCAGCCCGCCCGAATAGAAGGCCGCGATGATGAGCACCGCGACGATGTCGTCGATGATCGCCAGCGCCAGGAGCAGAACGCGCAGGTTGCCCGGAATCGACCGGCCCAGCAGCGCGAGCACGCCCACGGCGAAGGCAATATCGGTCGCGGTGGGCACAGCCCAGCCGCGGAGCTGGACCGGCGTGCTGTTGAGCGCGGCGTAGATCAACGCCGGCAGGGCCACGCCTCCCAGCGCGGCAGCCAGGGGCAGCGCGGCGAGTTTGAAATTGGCCAGCGCGCCTTCGTGGATCTCGCGCCGGATCTCCATCCCCACGACCAGGAAGAACACCGCCATCAGAGCGTCGTTGATCCAGAAGTGCAGCGACTGGGACACCACATGGCCGCCCAGGCCGATCGTGAGTGGGGCGTGCCAGAGCGCGTGGTAGCTGCCGGCCGCCGCCGAGTTGGCCCAGATCAGTGCGACGGTCGCGGCCAGCAACAGCACGATGCCGCTGACGGCTTCGATGTGGAGAAATCGTTCGAGGGTGGAGAAGGCGCGCTCGGCAAGGATCTGAGCACGCGGCAGGGTCTGCCGAGACGGGGTTCGGTTCATGGTCGCATCCATTCCGCGCGGCGGCCCGACCAGCGCTTGAACCTGTTCACGGCACCTTGCCGCAAGAACACCCGCAGCCATTTTACAAGGGCCGACATGCGCGGCCGCTTGACAGCTCTGGCCTACACTCGCCGCATGCCCACCACGCCCGCCACAGACGACGCCCATTGGATGCGCCTGGCACTGGGCGAAGCCCGCGCCGCCGCGCAGGCGGGTGAGGTGCCGGTGGGTGCCGTGGTGGTCAAGGATGGCCAGGTGATCGCGATCGGGCGCAATGCGCCGATCGAAGGCCACGACCCCACCGCCCACGCCGAGATCGTCGCGCTGCGCGCCGCCGCGCAGGCCCTGGGCAACTACCGGCTCGACGGCTGCACGCTCTACGTCACCCTGGAGCCCTGTGCCATGTGCAGCGGCGCCATGCTGCACGCGCGGCTATCGCGCGTGGTGTTTGGCACGGCCGACCCCAAGACCGGCGCGGCCGGCTCGGTGCTCGATCTCTTCGGGCATGCGCAGATCAACCACCAGACCGAGGTGCGAGGCGGTGTGCTGGCCGAGGAGGGCGCGCTGTTGCTGCGCGATTTCTTCAAGGACCGCCGGGTGAACCTGCACCCGCTGCGAGAAGATGCGTTGCGCACATCCGAGGCGTGCTTCGCCGGATTGCCGGACTACCCCTGGGCGCCCCACTACCTGAGCGACCTGCCGGCCCTGGCAGGACTGCGGCTGCATTACCTGGACGAAGGCCCGAAGCAGGGCGCGCCGTTGACCTATCTCTGCCTGCATGGCAACCCGGCGTGGAGCTACCTGTACCGCAAGATGATCCCATCGTGGGTGGTCAGCGGCGCGAGGGTGGTCGCGCCCGATCTCATCGGTTTTGGCCGCAGCGACAAGCCCAAGAAGGACGGCGCACACCGTTTCGGCTGGCACCGGCAGGTGCTGCTCGAGTTCGTGGAACGGCTCGATCTGCGGCATGTGGTGCTGGTGGTGCAGGACTGGGGCGGCCTGCTCGGCCTCACGCTGCCCATGGAAGCTCCCTCACGCTACGCCGGCTTGCTCGTGATGAACACCACCCTGGCCACGGGCGATGTGCCGCTCCCGCCCGGCTTCCTGGCGTGGCGCAAGATGTGCGCGCAAAACCCCGGCTTCGACGTGGCGCGCCTGTTCGCGCGCGGCAACCCGCACATGTCCCCCGAGGAATGCCAGGCCTACAACGCACCGTTTCCGGACCGCGGACACCGCGCGGCCTTGCGCGCCTTCCCACCCATGGTGCCCGAGCACACGCAGGACGAGGGTGCGGTCCTCGGCCGGCGGGCCAGGGACTTCTGGTCGGGCCAATGGCAGGGACAGAGCCTGATGGTGATCGGGCAGCAGGACCCGGTGCTGGGGGAGCCGGTCATGCGCGCTTTGCACGCGTCGATCCGCGGTTGCCCGCCGCCGATGCTGTTGCCCCATGCCGGCCATTTCGTGCAGGAGCACGGCGAAGCAATTGCCCAGGCCGCCGTGCACTATTTCACCCCGCGATAATCCCACCCTTTGCCCGCCTCCTTGTCATGCGCCACGACGATCACGTTTGCAGTCCCACTTGCGGTCATGACCACAGTCATCGCCACGGCCCGCGCCACATCTACCTCTATTCCCCCTCCAGCGCGGTGCGCGACAAGGCCGCGTTTCGCCGTGGCGTGGCGCGGCTCAAGGCGCTGGGCCATGAGGTGGAAATCGATGAGAGCGCGCTCAGCAGCCATATGCGCTTCGCCGGCGACGACGCCACGCGCCTGGCTGCGATCGGCCGCGCCGCTGCCAGCGGCGCCGATGTCGCGCTGATCACGCGTGGCGGTTACGGCCTCACGCGCATCGTGGGCGAGCTGCCGTTCAAGGCCATCACCAAAGCGATCGAGCGAGGCACCCAGTTCGTGGGCCTGAGCGATTTCACCGCCCTGCAGATGGCGTTGATGGCCAAGACCGGCGCCATCACCTGGGCCGGGCCCGCGCTGGGCGAGGACTTTGGCGCGCAGGCCACGGACGAGATCATGGAGGCTTGTTTCGACGATCTGCTGCTCGGCCATGGCGAAGGCGCGGGCTGGACATTGCCCGCATCGGACGCCAAAGCCTATCCGGGCAAGGGTGACAAACCTTACCGCCTCAAGCTCAACGGCGCCACGCTGTGGGGCGGCAATCTCAACGTGATCTGCGCACTCATCGGCACGCCGCACCTGCCGCAGGTGGAGGGCGGTATCCTGTTTCTGGAGGATGCCAACGAACACCCGTACCGGATCGAACGGCAGCTCACGCAATTGCTCAACGCCGGCGTCATCGGTCGTCAGAAGGCCGTGCTGCTGGGCTCGTTCAACCGCTTCAAGCTGGTGCCTGGTTACGACCGTGGCTTCAAGCTGCAGACGGTGATCGATTGGCTGCGCACGCGCACGAAAACGCCGGTCTTCACCGGCTTGCCGTTTGGCCATGTGCCGACCAAGGTGCTGCTGCCGGTGGGGCGCCAGGTGGATCTGCTGGTGGACGGGCGCGATGCCCTGATTTTCTGGGGATAAGACCTAGCGGCGCTGCAGGCTGGCGTTCATCAGGCTCTTGGGCAGGAGGCCTTGAAACGCGGGCGACAGGCTTTGCACCCGGTGCACCGCCAGCGCCTCGCCATGCAATTCGCTCAGCACCGCGACCATTTCGGCGCGCGCGTACCACAGGCTGTGCGCGTCGCGCACATACCGCAGCTTGCGGGAAAGTTCAGGATGGGCGCGGGCGCCGTCCTCGCCGAGCAAGGCCAGCATGGCTTCACGCACCGGCTCCAGCGATTCGAGCGAATCTCTGCGCGCGTCCGGCCCCAGAAGGGCCGAAATGCTGTTGCGAATACCGGGCTTGAACCAGCGCATGGAGGTGGAGCAAATGAAATGGCTGCAATGGGCCACAGGATACGGCGAGCTTGCACAAACTTGCAATCTCAAACACCTGTATCAAAGCAAAAAACAACAAATAAATCAGGTGCTTAGCGCCGACTTCTGAGTTTGTTTCTAATGTTTTTAGTACATTAATACACTTTTGTGCATACCGACGGCCCCAGGCCGTGCGTGGTCGGGGCAGCCGGGTCGGATACCGGGGGGCGGTGTGTTGTAATCCAGCGGTTATTCCTAGCGTCTTATGGCAGAACTGACCATTGCATTTGTGGATTTGACCGGTAGCGTCTCGGTGTTTGAAACACTGGGTAACGACCGTGCCACCAAGGCGGTCACCAAATTGACCCAATGGATCGGCTCCATGGGTGCTCAAGGTGGGGGGACGGTGGTGAAGATGCTGGGCGATGGCGTGCTGATGTCGTTCGCCAACAACCACGAAGCGGTGGACGCCATGGTCCAGATCCAGCAGGAGCATGCCAAGCGCCTTCTGCAGTGGCCGGACCGTCTCAAACTCATGATGCAGATCGGCATGGCGCGTGGCCAGGTCGTGGTGGTCGATGGTGATTGTTTCGGCGACGCGGTCAACGTGGCTTCGCGGCTGAGCGATCTGGCGGGCCCTGAGCAGATCATGGCCACCGACACCGTGATCCGCAAACTGGGGCCGCGCCACAACGTGCGCAGCCGCAGCCTGGGCCCCATGCGCATCAAGGGCCGGGTGGAGCCTTGCGAGGTATTCCGCATCGAATGGCAGCCCGAAATGTTGTCGGAGTTCCTCACCTTGCCAGCCGATCTGCAGGCCTTGGTCCCGACCAAGGATGCCGTCTTCGGGGGCATTGAACTGGGTTGGCTGGACAGCCTCCAGCCGTTCAGCCTGACCGATCTGCCCATGAAGATCGGGCGCGTGCCCGAGGCCGATTTCGTGGTCAGCGATCCGCGTGTGTCGCGGTTGCATGTTTCGATCGACATCCGCTCGGGCAACTATGTGCTCGAAGACATCAGCAGCTATGGCACCTGGGTGCGCTTTGTGGGCGGCGATCATGTGATCGCGCTGCGCCGGCAGGAATGCCTGTTGCACAGCGACGGCGAGATCGCCATGGGTGCGCCGTTCAGCGATTTCAGCGCACCCACCGTGAGGTTCAAGCTCATCGAGGGGAACCTGGCGTTGGGGCCGGGCGGCGCGCGCAAGTAAGCGGCGCGGCCGCCGTGGCGCCGCGATGGGCGCTGCATTGTTCGACACGCTTTTTCGGAGACACCCGTGCGTTGGATCAAGCGACTCCTCGGCCTTTTTATGGTCTTGCTCGTGGCCGGTGCTGCGCTGCTGGCTTTCTACGCCTTGCGTTCCTTGCCCAAGATGGATGGCTCCCTCCACCTGGCCGGCCTCTCGGCAAGCGTCAAGGTGCAGCGCGATGCCAGCGACGTCACCCATGTGCTGGCCAGCCGCCCGCACGACGCCTGGATGGCCATCGGCTACGTGCATGCGCAGGAGCGCGGCTGGCAACTGGAGTTCAACCGGCGCGTCATGCGCGGCACCTTGTCCGAGGTGCTGGGCGAGGCCACGCTGGAGACCGACAAGCTGATGCGCACGCTGGGTATCCGCGAGGCGTCTCGCCGGCAGTTCGACATGCTGCCCACCGAATCGAAAGACGCCCTGCAGGCCTACAGCGACGGGGTGAACGCCTTCTTTGCCCACACCGAGCAGGCGCTGTCGCCGGAGTTTCTGCTGCTGGGCATCGATCCGAAAGAAGAGGCTTTGGCCGGCCGTTATTGGGATCCGCTGGACAGCGTAGGCTGGTCGCTCATGATGGCGCTCGACCTCGGCGGCAACTGGGGCAACGAGTTCGCCCGGCTGAGCACGTTGGAAACGCTGGACACCCAGGCCCTGTGGGAGCTGTTTCCGCCTTACCCCGGGGAACGGCCTGCCGCCACGGCCGACCTGGCCAAGCTGTACCGCGATCTCGGTGTGTACCGGAATACGCCGGTCAAGATATCCGCCACGCCGGCCGCGGCCGAGGCGTCAGGCCTGCTGGCGTCCGTGCGCGAACAGATCGGCGCGGACCTGCAGCGCTGGGCCGACGGTCTGGGCGACAACGAGGGCAAGGGTTCGAACAACTGGGTGGTCAACGGTTCGCGCACGGTTTCGGGCATGCCGTTGCTGGCCAACGACCCGCACCTGGGCCTGAGCGCGCCGGCCATCTGGTACTTCGCGCGCCTCCAGGCGCCGGCGGCCGACGGCGTCAAGGGCATGGACGTGATCGGCGCGACGCTGCCCGGCACGCCCTTCGTGGTGCTGGGGCGCACCGAGCAGGTGGCCTGGGGCTTCACGAACACGGGGCCGGACGTGCAGGACCTCTACCTGGAGCAGATCAACCCGGCCAACCCGGCGCAGTACCGCGTGCCATCCACGGGCAGTGAACCTGCCTGGGCCAACTTCGGCATGCGCATGGAAACCATCCGCGTCAAAGGCAAGCCCGATGTGAGCCACATGGTGCGCAGCACGCGCCACGGGCCGGTGCTCAGCGATGCGCAAGCCAGCCACGGCCGCGTGCTGGACACCAGCCGCTACGTGCTGTCCCTGCGCTGGACCGCACTGGACACGGACAACAGCAACGTCGTGGCCACCTTGGTGGCGAACCAGGCGCAGTCGGTCGACGAGCTTCTGAACGCATTTCGCGACTTCAACTCCCCGATGCAGAGCATCGTGATGGCCGACCGGACAGGGCGTATCGCCTTCAAGGCGGCAGGCCGGGTGCCGGTGCGCACGCCAGAGAACGACATCCGCGGCATCGCGCCTTCGCCCGGCTGGGACACGCGCTACGACTGGACGGGTTGGTTGCCCTACGAAGACACACCGCAAGACGATGGCGCCCGTGGCTGGATTGCCACCGCCAATCAGCGCATCCACGCGGCCGACTACCCGCACTTCCTCACGCAGGACTGGGTTGCTCCGTACCGCCAGGAGCGCATCGAAGCCTTGCTGGAACAAACGCCGAAGCATTCTCTGGAGTCCTTCCAGGCCCTGCATGCCGACGTGTATTCGGCGGCCACCATGCGCTTGCTGCCGTTCCTGCAAAAAGCCGTCTCGGACCACCCGCTGGCTCCGGCTGCCCAGGCGGCGTTGCGCGACTTCAAGGGGGAGATGCGGGCCGACGCGGCCGCGCCGCTGATCTACACCGCCTGGGTGGACAGCTTCACCCGCCGCGTGATTGGTGAACGCGTGGGGCAGCAGCGTTTTGCCGGCCTGTACGGCAAGCGCCTGTTCCGCAGCGCGGTCGAAGGCATTCTGGAGCGCAACGATGCGAGCTGGTGCGGCGCTGCCGGTTGTTCGGTGGCCAGCGGCCAGGCACTGACGGATGCGCTCAAGCGCTTGCAAGCCGAGCAGGGCGATGATGTGGCGAACTGGCGCTGGGGAAGGGCGCACCCCGCGATTTCGATCCACCGCCCTTTCAGCAACGTGAAGCCCCTGGCCAGGTTCTTCGAAGTGCGCCGGCCCACGGGCGGCGATCCGTTCACGGTGAACGTGGGGCAATACCATCTGGACAAGGCCGGCGCTCCATACGCCAACCGCCACGCCGCCAGCCTGCGCGCGGTGTACGACCTGGCCGACATGGACAACTCGCGCTTCATTTACCAGACGGGGCAGAGCGGCAATGTGTTTTCCGGCCGCTACCGCGACATGGCCGACAGCTGGGTCGAGGTGCAGTACCGCACCCTGAGCATGAAGCCGCAGCAATGGCGATCGACGCTGGAGCTGCGCCCCTGAAAGGCGGAGAGGCTGAGCGGACCTGTTACTTGAGGTTGCCCGAGAGGAACTGCGCCAGACGTTCGCTCTTGGGGTGTGCCAGCACCTCACGCGGGACGCCTTGCTCCTCGATGCAGCCCTGGTGCAGGAAGATGAGGTGCGACGACACCTCGCGCGCGAAGCCCATTTCGTGCGTCACCACCACCATGGTGCGGCCTTCTTCGGCCAGCAGCTTCATGACGCGCAGCACCTCGCCCACCAGCTCCGGGTCGAGCGCGCTGGTGGGCTCGTCGAACAGCATCACGTCCGGCTCCACCGCCAACGCCCGCGCAATCGCCACGCGCTGCTGCTGGCCGCCGCTCATGTGCGAGGGGTAGCGGTCCTCCACACCGCGCAAACCCACGCGCTCCAGATAACGGCGCGCGGTCTCCACGGCCTTGTCCTTCGGGATGCCAAGCACGTGAACGGGCGCTTCGATGACGTTCTGCAGCACCGTCATGTGGGCCCACAGGTTGAAGTGCTGGAACACCATGGCCAGCTTGGTGCGCAAGCGCTGCAACTGCGCCGCGTTGACCGCCCGCAGCTCGCCATGCCGGTCGGGCTTGAGTTGCAACTCCTCGCCGCCCAGGACGATGCGGCCGCTGTTGGGGTTCTCCAGCAGGTTGATGCAACGCAAGAGCGTGCTCTTGCCCGAGCCGGAACTGCCGATCAGGCTGATCACGTCGCCCGCGCGCGCCTGCAGCGACACGCCCTTGAGCACTTCGTTCGCGCCGAAGCGTTTGTGGATGTCCTGGACTTCCAGCAAGGGACGACCGGGCGTTCGGGTGGCATTGGATTCGGTGGTCATGTTCTGGGATGCCCGGAAGAAAAAGGGAAACTCATGCGCCCAGCAGATTGCCCGAGCGAAACGGCGTGGCGCCGGCGATTTTGCCGATTTCACCGCCTGCCACCACGTAGCGCTCGCGCACGCTGGCATAGAACACACCGGCCACTTCGGCACGCACCTCGTGCACGCGGGCCTGGCCAGCAGCCGTCGGGTCGATGACTTCGGCCACCACGTCGCCGGCCCCAAGCGTGTCACCCGGTCGGGCCAGGAAAACCAGGACGCCGGGAACAGGCGCATGCAGCGTTTGAGAACCGGCCAAGGGCGTGGGCTGGCAGGCCATGGGCGGCAAGTGCATCGGCGCGGTAGAGGCGAGGGCGCCCGCGTGCTCGAGAAACGCGACGATGGCCTGCGCATCCTGCCTGGCCAGGTCGTGCGACACGTCACCTTCGCCGCGCAGTTCCACGGTGGTGCTGGCGCAAGCCTGAGGCAATGGCGCGTTCACACCGGCCGATTTCAAGGCAGCAGCGAGCTGCCACCACAAGCCCGACAGGCGTTCATCAAAGGGACCACCGCCCGACTCGTGCGCCAGCAGCACCGCCTGGCAGCCCAGCAGCCGCGCCAGGGGTTCGAACGCCGGCCAGCACGCCTCTTCGCTGTAGAGGTGCATCACCGCGTCCATGTCGCAGTGAAGGTCCAGCACCAGGTCGGCATCGTGTGACAGCAGCAGCAATTGGCGCCGCTGGCTCTCGAGTTCGCTCGTGGGCTGCCAGCGCGCGAGCCATTGGCCGACGAGACGGCGTACCGTGGCCACATTGGCCTCGGCATTCGCGCCCATCAGCGGTTGGGCATCGGCCAGCACCGCGGCGGCCATGTCGGGGTAGTGGCGGTTGAAGTTCTCGGCCGACCCGAACTCGAAGCGCCCCGCAGGCCGGTGAAGCAGCCGCTGGCTCAAGCCGATGGGGTTGGCGACGGGCACCAGGATCACTTCGCCCCGCAGGCGCCCGGCCGTTTCCGCGGCCTCAAGGGATTGCCGCAGGTGGTGGGCGACCAACATGCCGGGCAGTTCCTCGGCATGCAGGCTCGCCTGGATGTAGGCCTTGGGACGCGCGCCCGGCGTGCCATACCGAAAGCCGACCAGGGTCTTCTGGTGGCCCAGACTGGCACTCAGCAGGGGGTATTCGAGGCGTTGCATGGGGCGAACACGGGCTGTCCGGGGTTTTCAGTGCGCTCGCGGCGCCAGATGGGCCAGGAAGCGGCGCTCGGCGAGCTTGAACATGCCCACCAGGGTGAAGGTGATGGTGAGGTAGATGGCTGCCGCGAAGATGTAGGCCTCGAAAGGCAGGTAGAAGTCGGAGTAGATGCGGCTGGCGGCGGCCGTCACGTCCAACATCGCGGGCACCGTGCTGGCCAGGCTGGTGGCGTGCAGCATCATCACCACTTCGTTGCTGTAGGCGGGCAGCGTGCGGCGCAGGGCGCTGGGCAGCACGATGCGGCGCATGGCCTGCGCGCGGCCCATGCCCATGGCCTGTGCCGCTTCGATTTCGCCGGCCGGGGTTTCGCGGATCGCGCCGGCCAGCATTTCAGCGGTGTAGCCGGCCGTGTTCAGACTGAAGGCGAGCAGGGCGCAGAAGAAGGGCTCCTTGAAGTGCGTCCACGGCCAGACTTCATCCCATCGCGCCTGGATCCATTCCAGCTGGCCCAGGCCGTAATAGATGAGATAGAGCTGAATGAGCAGCGGTGTGCCACGGATCACATAGGTGTAGGCACCGACGATCCAGCGCAAGGGCGCGATCGAACTCGTGAGCGCGAGTGCGAACAACAGGGCCAGTACCGCCCCCACGCCCAACGAAGACAGCAGCAACCACAGGGTCGTGATCAGACCCTCGCCATACATGGCCAGGTGCTTGGATTGGAAGATGACGTCCCAGCGCATGGCTTGCTGCTCAGGTTTGGGCGCGCTTCACGCCCAGGCTGAAACGCCGCTCGAGCCGGCGCAGAGCCCAGAGGGACACCGAGGTATAGACCAGGAACAGCGCCGCCGCGAAGAGGAAGAACGTGAACGGTTCGCGGGTGGCCGCGCTGGCCTGTTTCGACAGGTAGGTCATCTCCTTCAAGCCGATGAGGCTGACCAGGGCCGTGGCCTTGATCAACACCAGCCAGTTGTTGGTGAAGCCGGGCAGGGCGTAGCGCACCATCTGGGGGGCCGTGATGCGCAGGAAGGTGCGCACCGGCCCCATGCCGAAGGCCCAGGCGGCCTCCATCTGCCCTTTGGGGATCGAGAGAATGGCGCCGCGAAACGTCTCGGTCATGTAGGCGCCGTAGATGAAGCCGATGGTGAGCGTGCCCGCCAGAAAGGGATTGATGTCCACCGAGGACTTGCTGCCCAATGCAGCCAGCAAGTGGTTGAGCCCGATGGTGCCGCCATAGAAGATCAGCAGCATCAGCACCAGTTCGGGCACACCGCGCACCAGCGTGGTGTAGACCGTGGCCGGAACCACCAGGAGCGGTCGACCGGAGAGCTTGGCCACCGCGCCCAGCAGGCCCAACAAAATGGCCACCACGAGGGCGGCCAGTGAAACGCCCACCGTCAGGAGGGCGCCTTGCAGGATCGAGACGAAGTAGCCGGACAAACCGCAACGGCTCAGTTGCCGTAGACGTCGAAGTCGAAGTACTTCTTGGCCACGGTGTCGTAGACGCCGTTGGAGCGGATGGTCTTGATACCGGCGTTGAGCTCGTCCTTGAGAGCCGTTTCGCCCTTGCGCAGGGCCACGCCCACGCCGGTGCCGTAGTACTTGGGCTCGTTGAGCACCGGGCCGACGAAGCCGTAGCCCGCACCTTCGGGCTTGCTCAGGAAGCCCCCCGTGACCTCGACCTGATCGGCGACAGTGCCATCCAGTCGGCCCGATTTGATGTCGAGGTAGACCTGGTCTTGTGCTTCGTAGGGCACGATGCTGGCGCCAGCGGGCTTGAGTTCACCCATGGCGTATTTCTCTTGCGTGCTGCCCTTGAGCACGCCGATCTTCTTGCCTTTGAGCGAGGCCGGATCGGTATACGGCGTGCCGGTCTTGACAACGATGCGGCTCGGCGTGAAGTAGTACTTGTCCGTGAAGTCGACGACCTGCAGGCGCTCTTCGGTGATCGACATGGAGCTGACGATGACGTCGTACTTCTTGGCCTGCAGGCCGGGGATCATGCTGTCCCAGACCTGTTCGACGAACACGCACTTGCGCTTGATTTCGGTACACAGGGCGTTGGCGATGTCCACGTCGAAGCCGGTGGGCTTGCCGTCGGCGGTTTTGTAGGTGAAGGGCTCGTAGGTCGGGTCGATGGCGACCTTCAACTCCGGCAATTCGGCTGGCGCAGGCGCCGGCGCGGCCGACGGTGCGGTAGCCGGAGCAGCCGCTTCAGGTGCGGGCGTTTCGGTTTTGCCGCAACCCACCAGGGCAGCGGCGCCAATCAGACTCAATGACAGCAACAGTGTCTTCATCGATATACCTTTGAATGTGCGTGCCGGGGCGGCACGGGCGGTGAAATCATTGTAGTTCTGGGCTTCGGGTCACTTGGCGGGAGCAGCCCCGTATTTGCCCCGATGGACAAAGCAACTATCGCGCCGGAGACGCGGCGTGGGGAATGCGCGCGGCGGCATGCGGTTGCAGATACAGGACGGTGGTGGTGCCGGGCTGCAGCGCGGCGGTGTAGCTGCGCCGTTTCTCGCCGACTTGCGTGGTGACATGGTAGGTTCCGGTGGGCAGAACGATGTCGACCAACGCGCTCGCGTCCGTCAAAGTGAGCATGCGGTGGCCTTGCAGGTCGTGGATCTCCAGTGTCGCCACACCACTGTCGGGTGTGTGCCGCACGCAGGCCCACGCGCGGCGCACCAGCGCGCCCAACATCCCGCGGCCGCCGTCACCGTTTACCGAGGCGTGGATCAACAGGCGTGACATAACGGTCTCAGGGGACTGGCTATCCGGCATGGACACATCTTGGTGCGCCCGATGTGGCGGTATGTGTCGCACGGGATGGACCTGTATGCCATCTGTCACACAGGCCGAACCACGCCCGGGCCAGCCTGGCACGCGTCCTCTGCGCTCAGAGGAGTTCGCCCAGGGTGTGCGCGAGTTCGTCGCGCCGCAGAGGTTTCATGAGCACGCGGGTCACGCCGGCGTCGCTGGCGCGCCGGGCCAGCAAGGCGCCGCCGTAGCCACTCACCAGCACCACCGGCAGGTGCACGGCCTGTTCGCGCAGGGCGCTCGCCAACGCCGTGCCGCTCAGTCCCGGCATCATCTCGTCGGTGACGACCGCTGCGAACCGGTCGGGCGCTTCGGTGATGGCCTGCAGGGCGTCACGGGCATCCGCAAAACACACCGGCTCGTAGCCCAGGCCGCTCAGCAATTCTTCGGCCATGGCCAGCAGCGCCGGTTCGTCGTCGACCACCAGCAAGCGCTGACCCGCGCCTTCGGGCACGACCGTCACCGTTTCTGCCGCCCCGGGCAGCGCGTCGGTGCACTCGGGCAGGTACAAGGTGAAACGCGCACCCTCGCCAGGCCGGCTGTCCACGTCGATGGCACCGCCGAACTCGGCCACCACCCCGAACACCACTGCCAGCCCGAGGCCGGTGCCCGTCTGCGTGGTGCGTGCCGAAAAGAAGGGCTCGAACAGGTGCTCCATGACATCGGGTGTGATCCCATCGCCCTGGTCGCTCACGCTCAGCGCCAGATACTCGCCGACGGGCAGCGGCGAGTGGGACAGCACCTGCGGCGTGCTCACCCGCCGGCGCTCCAGCTGAACGCTGAGCATGCCCCCCTCGGGCATGGCCTGCATGGCGTTGGTGCACAGGTTCATGACCGCTTCGAAGACCTGGGTGGCATCGCCGCGCAGCCTCGCGCCCGGGGCGCCCAGCACACGCTCCAGCACCACCCCGGGACGCAGGGACGCGGTCAGCAGCGTCAGCACCTCTTCGACCACTGGCTCCAGTTCGAAGACGGTCGAGGCGCGCGCGCCGCCCCGGCTGAATGACAGGATGCGCTCGATCAGCAACTTGCCACGCTGGGCCGCCTGCAACACCTTGTCGAGGTGCCGAGCCTGGGCGCTGCCCACTGGGGCGGCATCCTGCGCCATTTCGCCGTAGCCCACGATGCCGGCCAGCACGTTGTTGAAGTCGTGCGACACGCCACCGGCCAGTGCGCCCAGCGCTTCCAGCCGGCTGGTACGGCCCAGCTGCACCTGCAGGGCTTGCTGTGCGGCCATGCGCTGGAGTTCGGAGCGCGTCACGATGTGCACCGCCACCGCCATCGTCACCAGCAGGAACGCCAGCGCCCCGACCGACAGCTTCAGCGCGCCACGCCAGCCTTCGAGCACGGCCCCGAGTTCGCGCGACAACACCACATCAAGACCGTAGCGCGGGACCCGGTGCGAGTCCACCAGGTTGTCGGTGCCATCGCTGAAGCGCAGGATGCCGGCGCGGTGCCGTTTGGCCTGCGCGGCTTCGTCGGCGCTGAGATGGCCCACGTTGACGGCGGCCAGACGCTCGCCGTCGCGGCGAAAGATCGCCATGCGCGCGTCCGACGCGGGCAGCGCCACACCGAATGCGCCCAGCAGGTTGTTGGCGGGAATGGCGGCGATGATCCAGCCGCCCGGGTGCTCGCGCAGGGCACCCACGCGAAACGCCAGCGCCACCAGCTTGTTCGGGCTGTCAGCCTGCGCGAACGGCCGGCTCAGGGCCGTGGCCCCAGGAGCCAGCGTTTCCAGGCGCGGCACAAAGGTCTGCAGGTCGGGCACGGGGGATGCTTCGGACGAGGCGATCAGCGCCCGGTCGTGGCCCAGCAACCAGAGCGCGCTCACCATCGGCATCAGGGCTTCGCGCGTGCGCAGCGCCTGCACGGTGTCGCCGCCCGTGGCGGGCGATTGGCGACTGCCGAGTTCCGTGCCCAGCGCCTGCAAACCCTCTTCGGCCCCACGCAGGCCTCTGTCGAGTTCGTCGGTGAGGGCGAGCGACAGCAACGCCATTTCCCGCCGCTGGCTGTCCAGTGCGGTGCGGTGCAATTGCCACAGCGACAACGCGGTCACGGCCACCAGCAGCAACCACAGCGCCAATGCAAACAGCCACGGCAGCCAGGCGGCCAACGGGCGGGAAGAGGTGTCGGAATTCAAAGGGTTCAACAAAGCACCTTTGCACAAGGTGGTCGAGTATGCGCTGCAGCGCGGCGGCTGCAGTGCCATGCGCTACCATCCGCTGCGGCCGGGTGGCTCGCCCGACTCCCATTGAGCACGACGCGATGAACACCACCAACGTTCCCCACATTCTCGTGATCGACGACGACGACGACGTGTGCGATCTTGTGGTCGAGTACCTGGGCAAGAACGACATGCGCGTGAGCGCCGGTCGCTCGGGCAAGGACATGTTTGCCCTGTTCGACAAGGAAGCCATCGACCTCGTGCTGCTGGACCTCAAATTGCCGGGCGAGGACGGCATGCAGCTGGCGCGCTTGCTGCGCGAGCGGGCCACGGTGCCGATCGTGCTGCTGACGGGCCGCAGCGAAGAGGCCGATCGCGTCATGGGCCTGGAACTGGGCGCCGACGACTACGTCACCAAACCGTTCAGCCCGCGCGAGCTGCTCGCCCGCGTGCGCGCGGTGCTGCGCCGCTACCAGGTGCAAGCCACGCTGCCCGAGCGCGACAACACCCGCCGAGCCTACCGTTTCTCGGGTTGGGAGCTGAACCTGCGCACCCGCCGCCTCACGTCGCCGGCCGGCGAATCGGTGGAGTTGTCCAACGGCGAATTCAGCTTGCTGAACGCGCTGTGCCGGGCGGCACGGCGGGTGTTGAGCCGCGATCAGTTGCTGTCAATGTCGCGCCTGCACGAAGCCGAGGTGTACGACCGCACGATTGATGTGCAGATCCGCCGCCTGCGCCTGAAGATCGAGCCGAACCCGACCAACCCCACCTTGATCCTCACCGAGCGGGGCGCCGGGTACCTGCTGTCCAGCGACGTGGAAACGCTGTTCTGACGCCGGACGCGGTTCGCCTCGGCGGCGGGGTTGGGCCGCGCACCACCCGTTGCAAGTGAAATGTGCAGGCGGGTGGATTGAAACCAGGGACGCAGCGGGGGCACGCAGCATTGGGGCCGTGGTTGACGAAACGCAGCATCGACCGCAATTCAAGAACGCTGCGAACCTGGAGCTTCGAATGAAATTACGTACCGTCCTCATCACCGCCGCGATCGCAGCCATGGGGGCCAGCGCTTTTGCGCAAAGCACCATGGAATCGCCCAAGCCCGCCACCCCGATGGCAAGCCCGGCTGCGGCGCCTGCCGCCGCACCAATGGCGCAGAAGATGCCCGCTGAGAAGCACAAGGCCAAGGCCCCTGCGCACAAGAAGCACGTGGCCAAGAAGTCCACGACCAAGAAGACGATGCCGGCTGCTCCGAAGCCAGCGGCTTGACAGCGAAGCAGGGCAGGGGAGCACACGCTCGCGGCAAACGAGCGGCTCACCCGGTTGCCTCAAGAAGCCGCAGATGACATATGTCATCTGCGGCTTCTTCATTTGCAACCTCCAATCGCCACGCGCGGATCAAAGTGACACCCACACCAACTCACTTTCAAAGAAGGCGGCATATGTCAAACGATCTCTCGACTCTGATGTTTGTTGACGCGATGGTGGGGGCAACCGCCTACGCGCACCCGTTCCATGAAGCCAGCGCCGAGCAGTTCTCGACAGCGGCCATGGAACACGTCCGGCGCGCGCAGGTCGACATCTACACCAGCCACAACAGCCACGCCATGTGGGCCATTCGCGAGGCGCGTCGCGCACTGCGCACCACGTCCACCGCCGGTGTCGCCGAAACCCTGCTCGCGCTGGACGAAGCGGCCTGGTTCACCCGGCACAACGATTTCGTTCACGCGGAAGAAGCGCTGGAAACGGCGCTGGCGCACATGCGCGCCATCACGGCCCAGAACGTCAGGCCCTCATGACCGCGACGCCCGAGAAAGAGAGGGCGATCCCGGAGCTGGTGGCCGAGGTATACGAAACCGCACTGCCGAGCGACCGGGGACACATGCTGGAGCAACTGCTGCGCCCCCTGGGCGTGCTGTCGCTCGTGGCAATTGCCGATGGCATCTTCGCCAAGATCCGTTTTCGCGGCGGCTGGCAGGACCTGAGCGTGCGGCTGGAAGACATCAACAACGTCCAGGGCGCGCACATCGTTGCACTCGTGGACCATGCGCAGCAGGTCAGCGTGGCCGCGGTGGATGGCCTTGCCAGCCTGGTGCTCGCGTCGCCGGGCCTTTCCGGATCGGCGGCGGCCATGGTGCTGGTGGGCTTGTTGCTGCAGCGCTCGCGCCAGGGGCGCGAAGGCCAGGCAGCCATCTCCATCCGCCCAAACGAAAGCTCGCTCGATCCCTGATCGCGCCCTCGAACCTACCGGCGCGGGAGGCGCTGCGCTTCGACGTCCATGACCTTCATCGCGTCAGGCGCATGGCCAGCCTGGAGCGCGACTTCGACAACTGACCGCATGAACGACAGGCGTTCCCAGTCGTCTTAAGGTGGAGCCAATCTTCGCCTGCCACGATCCCTGTCGATGAACGATCTCGCCCACGGTAGGAAATTGCACCCGCGCACGAGGCTGGCGTTGCCCGTGCGGCGCAGCCTGGTGTTTGCAAGCACGGTGGTGGCCATCGGAATGGCCGCGCTGCTCGTTCTGGGTGTCGACTGCGCGGTCTATCTCGCCTTGACGGGCGAGCCGCCCTCGTTGGCGTTGGTGGCGCAGCAGGCGCCTCGATGGTTCTGCGGGCTGCTGCGCGTCTGCTCCTCATAATGGCTCCCCATCTGCGCGCTTGCGTGGACCAGGAGTGAACCGTTCATGCGAGTGCTGTTCGTGGAAGACGATGTGCTGCTGGGGCAGGCCCTGGCGGCGGGGCTGCGCCAGCTCGGTCATGCCGCCGATTGGTTCACCAATGGCAAGGATGCCGATGGCGCGCTCGTGGCCGCTCCCTACGATGCCCTTGTGCTGGACCTGGGCCTGCCCGGTGGCGATGGCCTTTACTGGCTGCGCCGCTGGCGCGATCGCGGCGTGCAGTTGCCCGTGCTCGTGCTGACCGCGCGCGATGGCATCGACCAGCGCATCGCCGGTCTGGACTCCGGCGCGGACGACTACCTGCTCAAGCCCATCACCATCGATGAACTGGCCGCACGCCTGCGCGCCTTGCTGCGCCGCGCTTCGGGCCGCGCACAGCCCACCTGGCGACACGGCGAGCTTGAATACGACCCGGCGAGCAAGCTGGTGCGATGGAAGGGACAGGGTGTGGAGCTTACCGCCCGCGAGCTGGCGCTTCTCGAGGCTCTGATGCTCGATCCCCAGCGCGTGCTGTCGAAGGCGCTGCTACGGGAAAAACTGTACGACTGGAGCGAGACCGAACCCGAGAGCAACTCACTGGAGGTCCATATCCACCATCTGCGCCGCAAGATCGATCCCGGCATCGTCCGCACCGTGCGCGGTGTGGGCTATGCACTGGGTGCGGCAGAGGTGGCCCCATGAGCCTTCAACGGCGCCTGATGCTCTACCTGCTGGTCTGCGCGCCCCTCGTGTGGGCGGTCGCCGTGTGGATGTCCGTGAACCGCTCGCGCCATGAAGTCAATGAGCTCTACGACACCGAGCTGATCCGGCTGGCCAGGCAGATCCAGGCGACCATGCTGCCTGCGCTGTCCCTACAAGGCGAACCGAGCCTGCCCCCGCTGCCGCAGGCCGGGCAAGCCGACAGTGGTGAAGGCGACGTGCGCGACCTGGCTGTGGCGGTGTGGGACCGTGAGGGAAAGATCGTCATGTCGGACCGCGAGGGCGGGGGCCTGCCGTTTCGTGCCAATGCGGTCGGCTTTGTGGATGACCTGGTGGCCGGCCAGCCGTGGCGCGTCTACTACCTTCAATCCACCTCGGGCCAGTGGCTGGTTGCCGTGGGCCAAGGTGCGTACGAGCGTGACGAGGTGGTTTTTGCGCTCGTCGCCAGCCAGGTTCTGCCCTGGGTCCTGGTGTTGCCCCTGTTGTTGGTGGCCATGGCCTGGGCTGTGCGCCGGGCGCTGGCCCCGATTCATGCACTGACCGGCAATCTCCACACCCGCGACGGCGGCGATCTCGCACCCGTGCCCGATGCGCGCGCGCCAGCAGAGCTCAAGCCTTTGCTGGCTGCGATGAACAGCCTGTTCGAGCGCATTGACAGCCTGTTGAAGCGCGAGCGGCGGTTCACAGCCGATGCGGCGCATGAACTGCGCACGCCGCTGGCGGTGCTGCGCGCGCAGTGGGATGTGGTCAAGCGATCCAAGAGCGATGAAGAGCGCAGGCTGGCGCAGCAACAGATGGATGCCGGCTTGACGCGCATGGACCGTCTGGTGACGCAGATGCTGGCGCTGTCGCGCGCCGAAACGGCCACGGCCAATCTGTTGAGCGTGGAGATCGACTGGCCGCCGATCGTGGAGCAGGTGATGAGCGATTGCCTGGAGCTGGCCGATCGCCGCCGCATCGAACTCGCCTGCGAGTGGCCCGAGACCAACAGGCCGGCCCTGCCGCTTATCGGCAGCACCCACTTGGTGACGGTGCTGTTACGCAACCTGGTCGACAACGCCGCGCGTTACGCGCCAGCGGACAGCACCGTCTTGCTGCGCATGGGCAGCACGCAGATCGAAGTGGAGAACGCGGGTGGTCCCTTGTCTGACGAGCAACTGGCCGGTTTGGGCCAGCGCTTCCACCGGCCGCCGGGCCAGGAAGAGGGCGGCAGCGGGCTGGGGGTGTCGATCGCGCAGCGCATCGCAGCGCTGCACGGGTTGGAGATCGTGTACGACGCCGGTGCGCACGGCAACGCGGTGCGCGCCACGGTCCGCTTCGCGCAGATCACTTCTCCTTGATCTTGTCGAGCAGCTGGCGGGCCTCCTCGCGGCGCCCCGTGTCCGCCACCTGGCGCCCCGGGCGCGGCGGTGCCTGCAGTGCCCGCTCCAGGTAGGCGGCCGCCTTCTCCGCCTGCCTGGTTTCGATCAGGTACTCACCGTAGAAGAAGTTGGGATCGATGCCTTTGGGGTTGATGGACAGCGCCTTCTGCAGCAGCTCGCTCGCCTTGGCCTTGTCGCCGAAGGCCATGGGCCAGCCCGGCACCTTGTAGTAGAGAACCCCCAGGCTGTTGTAGGCCGATCCTTCCAGCGCGTTGCCGTCGATCTGGATCGCGGCCTCATACAGTGCCTTGGCCTGTTTGACCAGGCCCAGGGCGCCGAGCCCACCCTTTTCGCCGGCATACGAACTGACGATGATGCCTTCCCAGACCAGCGGCTCGCTGCGGCCGGGAAACGACTCGCTCACCTTGTGCGCCTTCGCCGCCAGCGCCTCGAAACGCTTCTCGCGCTCGGCTGCAGCCGTCTGGTAGCGGATGACCTCCCAGTCGCGCTGCAGATCGGCCACGGCGTCATCCACGGGTGCGGCGAGCGCCATCAGGGGAAAGGCGCCTGAGGCGGCCAGAAAGGCGGCGCAACCCGCGCGCAGAAACGTGTTTCGGTCAATTCGCATTTTTCATTTCCTTTGGGATGGATGGGTTGGGTGTCTTCAAACGGCTGGGCAGGCTGGCACGGTGCTTCTCGAAAGCGCCGTCCAGCAGGCCGGGCATGAGACCGTTGAGGCGCACGCCGAGCTTTTCCGGGAATCCGAGGAAGCGCTCGGCGGTCCCGGCTTCGAGCATCCGCAGCAGCGCTTTCGCCACCACCTCGGGCGTGTCCATGGCCGTCCCGGTCGCCTGGTTGTAGTCGGCAACTTCGGCCGAGTTGAAGGCCGTTCGGGTGCTTCGCGGACCCAGGTATTGCACGCGCACCGAGGTGTCGGACAGCTCGCGCCGCAGTGCCTGCGCAAAGCCGCGCAGGCCGAACTTGCTGGCGCCATAGACGCTGAAACCGGGCAAGCCCATTGCGCCCAGGACGGAACCTATACAGATGACCTGTGCCTGGGGTTGGCTGCGCAGGTGGGGCAGCAGAGCCTGCGTGAGCACCATGGGCGCGAGCAGGTTGGTGTGGAGAATCCTCGACATCCGATCGGGCGTCGCGGTGTCGAACCGTCCGAACTCCGCAACGCCGGCGCCGTGAATGAGCACGTTGCACCGCCAGTCGGCCGCCTGCTTCGCCAGCGATGCGATGGAGTCCAGGTACTGCAGGTCCACTTCGTGCCAGTCCACCTGCACCTTGGGCATGCGTTGCTGGAGTGCGCGCGCCTGGGCGGACAGCCGCGCGGGCGAGCGGCCCGTCAGCAGCAGGGAGGCACCGGCCTGTGCCAGTGCAGCCGCAACGGCCTGTCCGATGCCGCCATTGGCTCCCGTGAGCACAACACGTGCTTGCGAAGCCTTCATGCCGCGACCCCCTCGGCCACGGCAGACGCCTGCGGCAGCGGAAGGCCGCGGAACACATCCCCATAGAGACGGAAGAAGACGCGCGCGGCGTGCACGATGTCGGCCTGGTCTTTCGGGTCCGTGATCCGGTCCATCAGCAGTTGAAAGTGCTGGACGTGTTCCTGGTCCAGCGTGCCATGCGAGCGCAGGTAGCTGAAGGCGGCGTCGGGCAGGGCCAGTGGCTTCTGAATCTGGTCGGCCGCCAGCAGCGCCAGCGAGACGCTGGTGCCCTCCAGCACGTGAACCATGCCAAAGAAGGCCAACGGGTTGCCCCGCGCAATGGTGTCGTACGCGTAGGCCACCATCACCTCGGTGGCGATGCCGGGGCGGCTGTTGCGCACGTCGCTGGTGTCGCCACAGGCGCGGATGTCGTCCAGGATCCATTCATCGTGGCCTTGCTCCTCCTCGATGTACTCGTCCAGCGCCGGGGCGAGCCATTCGCGTCCCGCGGGGATGCGCGCGCGAAAGGCCTGCATCAGCGGCACGGTGTGGCGCACATGGTGGTAGGCCTCGCGAAGAAAGGCGATGTAGCTGGGCAGCGAAACTTCGCCGCGCAGGCAGCCCTGGATGATGGGGGTGGAGAGCAATGACATGCGATCGAGCTCGGTCTGCGCCAGCAGTTGTGTGTAAAAACTCATGAAGGCTCCGTGGTGGAAATGGGGGATGGAAGGACATCGGCCAGCGCGTCCGCATGGGCATGGAAGATGGCCGCACGCAGCGGCCGCCCGTTGGCCGTGGCCATGCCGGATGCGGTGTCGAAGGCGCGTCTGGCGCGCACCCAACGGTGCACACGGGCGTAGTCGGGCAGGGCGGCATTGGCGGTGTCCACCGCCGCCTGCAACGCGGCATCGGACACCTGGGCATTCGCAGGCCAGAGCACCGCGCTGAGCGTGGGCTGGTCGTCGCCAAACACCACCGCCACGGCAACGCCGGCCTCCTGCAAGGCGCCTTCCACCCACTCGGGGGAGACATTGCGCCCAAAGGAAGTGATAAGCACGTTCTTGCGCCGGCCGTGCACTTGCAGGAAGCCTTGCGCGTCGATGGAGCCGAGGTCGCCCGTGGGCCACCATTCGGGCACGGGACGGGGGTCACCCAGATAGCCCGCGAACAGGCTGCCTGCCACCTCCACCTCGCCTTCTTCGCTGATGCGCAGGCGCGCGTGGGGCAGCGCCCCGCCCGCGCTCCCGGCCAGGTCGGCCCCGGGCAGGTTGAGGGTCTGCACGGAAGCACCTTCGGACAGGCCATAGCCTTCGTAGGCCGGTATGCCCAAGGCGCGACTCGCTGCCACCAGCCCTGCGCCCACGGACGCTCCACCCACGGCGACGAATTGGAGTCCGGCGGATGCGCGTTGTCGCGTGGCAGCGAGATAGCCGACCCACATGCGCAGCATCTGCGGCAACAGAATCAGGCTGTCGGGACGAAGGCGCAACACCGCCGCATGGAACTGGGCCACATCAAAGCTCGACGAACCGGTCAGCCCGACTTGCCACAGCGGCACCACGATGCAGGTGGTGCCGTTCCTCAGCGACGCGCTCAGTCCAGCGATGTTTTCCAGCAGCACGGCGAAGGGCAGCACGCAGAGGTGGCGCTGGATCCCCAGCGGCGCCAACGCTTGCACCACGCCGCGCGACACACCGTCGATGGTCGACGCGCGCAGGCACACCCCCTTGGGCATGCCGGTCGTGCCCGAGGTGAAGGTGATCTTGGCAGTGCCTTCGGGCATGGGCACCGGGTGGCCTGGCAGGCGCCACAGCGCCAGCGCTTCGCCGGCCACGTGGCAAGGCGATGGCGAGCCCTGTGGCCACGGCGCGGTGGCGGGCAGCAGGATGGCGTCGGCACCCGTCGCTTGCAGCGCGTGGGTGATCTGGTCCCGGACAAAGAACACCGGCAGAGGCACATGCACGACGCCGGCGCGTTCGGCGGCTCGATCGACCACGACCCATGCCACCGAGTTGTCCAACAAGGTGGCCAGAACCTTCACGTCCTGCGCTCGCAACACGGCGGTGAAGGTGGCGACGGCCGATTCCAGTTCGGTGGCGCTCCAGGTGCGGGTGCCGTCATCCAGCACGGCGGGACTCTCCATCGCCGTGGTCATTGCACGCCCCCACCATGGCGCAGCGACAGACGTCGCATCGCCTGAGGCAGATGGCCGGCCAGGACCAGTGGGCTGTGTTCGTAGTAGCTGCCCCAATGCACGGCTTCATCGCCCAACGCCGCGGGATCGGCGACGCCCAGGGTCAAAGGGGTGACGCCGATGCGCAGGAAGAGCATCCTGAGCTCGTGGGTCAGGGTGCTCACGACCCATTGAAATTCCTGCTGCGCCAGATGCACGCTCAGCATCAGGATGAGGCGCTGCCCCTCGCCCGCGCGTGTGGCCGCCAGATGGCCCACCTCGACGATGGATTGGCGCGCGGGGGCAGCCCCATGGCCCGAAGCGAGCAGGGTCTCCACCGGCGCGTCCAGATAGCGCTCGAGGAACAACGGCGATTGGTGCGCCTGGCGATACCCGGCAGCCGAGACGATGCCCGTGGCATCGCGCAGGAACGCGAGCACCGGGGCGAAGTGGCGGACCTGCGCACCGTAGCGGCGGGCGTATACCTCCCGGATGAAGGACTCCACCTGTGCTCGCTCGGGATCGTTCTCCCGGCAGATGCTCAAGGTGGGGGCGGTGGCCACCGGGGGTGGCAAGTGGGGGTCTGCGGACATGCTGGGCGATGCCATGGGCATAGGTACTCCTCTGAGGAGCCGCGATGGTGCTTGCCCAAAATTTGCGCCAGATTAAGCCGAGGTCACCAACATGCCCAGCACCGTCAATGCCATCGCCAGTGTGGCGACCCAGCCCAGGCGGCGCACGCGCGCGCCGATCACGGCATAGAAGCCCTGGCCAGCCGGCAGCCTCGGCCACGGCGTAGCGGGAGTGTGAAAACCACCGTCCAGAGCATCGACAAGCCGAACTGGGCACCGGCTTGGGAGTACGTGGCGATGCCGCTGGGATCGTCGTCGGCCGCGCCAGTGATGAGACCCGGCCCGAGCTTTCTCAAGCCGCGCTGCAATCTCCATGGGCCGATGGTTTTCATGTTTCGACTCAGCGCGGTGGTGGTGACCAGTCGGGCCGCTGCGAGCGGCGGGTGTCCACCAGCGAAACCGTGCCGAGCCTGTTGCCGCTGCTCACGGCTCGAGCACCGCGGCGCCCTGCACGCGGCCAGCCCGCAGGTCGTCCAGCGCCTCGTTGGCTCGCTCCAGGGGATACCGGCTGATCTCGACCTGCAATGGATGCTCCGCGGCGAATGCCAGAAACCCGATGGCGTCCGCACGCGTGAGGTTGGCCACCGACAGCAACTGGCGCTCCTCCCAGAGCCAAGCGTACGGGAAGCCAGGGATGTCGCTCATGTGGATGCCGCCGCACACGACGCGCCCACCCTTGCGCACCGAGCGCAAGGCGCCACGCGAAGGGTGTTCACGGCTCGGCCCAACGCCTCGACGATGCCGACGATCTCGTGGCCTGGAACCAGGGGCAGGCGCGGCACAGACAGTTCCGCGTCGACGATGTGCAGATCGGTTCGGCACACTGCGCAGGCCAGAACACGCAGACGGACTTCCGTCGGACCCGGTTGCGGAACCGGCCGCACCTGCAGGCGCAACGCCTGGCCGCATTGCGTCAGCACCATGGCGCGCATCATGGCTGCCTTCGCCGCGGTCAGGGTCTGGTCGCCAGGCCGATGGCGGCCTGGTGCTGACGATGCCGTGCCAATGCCACCAACTGTGCCGAGGTGGGGTGGTTCACGACTTCCCAACCGCTGATCCGGGGCAGCAGTGCCGGCCGATGTTTGTCGATGAAGTGGTGGAAATCGGCCTGCACCTTGTGAGCGCCGGTCAGCAGGATGGACTCCATGCTGGCCAAGGCATCGCAGACCTCGGCAAAGAACTCGTGCTCGCTGCGCACCTGGCTGCGGTGTTGGCGGGTGGGGTGGTCATGGGCCCGGTGGTGGCGCTCCTGCATGTGCTCGGCGTCGAATTCGATGACATGGGCGCTGTGGTGATCCATCCAGATCACGGCATGGCGGAAGGACATGGATTGCTCCGTTCGCGGGGTGGTGGGAGGTGTACGGCTGCACGACCGACCTTAAAGCTCGCGCTCCCTACGGGGTTTGACGTAACGCAAGTCCGACGGCACAGGGTGTTCGTGCACCTTGACGTTGCGCAAGCCTCAGCAAGCGCCAGCGGCGTAACCTGCCTCGCATCCCATCAAGGAGTTCTCCATGCAAGCCCTTCGCTCCATCCTGCTTCATATCGACAGTTCCGAACATTCGGCCGTTCGCACCGCCGTGGCCCGCCAATTGGCGGAAGATTTTGATGCCGAGGTCATTGCCCAGCCTTGCATGCTGACCTCCTTGACGCGCTATCCCTATGCGGTGGAAGGCGCGGCGGCTGCCGTGGAGCTGTTGCTGGCTCTTGACAAAGAAGGCCTGGACCGCGCGCATGCCACCTTCGTCAAGGCGGCGGCGGGTTCCCCACGGCTCCATTGGGCCGAGCCATTGGCGGACGGACCATGGGGCTTTGCGCAGCGGGCGCTTTACGCCGATCTGCTGATCCTGGGGCAGCGACACGAAGACGACCCTGCCGACGGTGAAGTGCCCGCCGACTTTTTACCCAGTGTGCTCGTGCAGAGCGGTCGCCCGGCACTCGTGCTGCCCTACGCGGGCCGCGTTGAAACCGTGGGCCGCACGGTGCTGGTGGCATGGAAGGAGACCCGGGAGGCTGCCCGTGCCGTCTCCGCCGCCATGCCGTGGTTGAAGCGCGCCGCTCAGGTGCATGTGGTGGCGCACGGGGAGGGCGTTGACGACGCCCTGCGATCGCTCGAGCGCTATCTGGGCGCGCAAAAGGTTCACGCCACCCTGCACGCGGGTGGGGCGGAGGAGCGCGACATGGGCAACGCCCTGTTGTCGAGGGCAGCGGATCTGGGCGCGGATCTGCTGGTGATGGGCAGCTACGGTCACAGCCGGGCGCGGGAGTGGGTTCTGGGCGGCGCGACGCGCACCATCCTGCAAACCATGACGCTGCCCGTGCTGATGGCGCACTGACGCGCGAGGGCCGATCCCGCCGTTACAGACGAGACATCGATCGTTCACCGAGCGATACGCAACGATTCTGTCCGTTGTCGCGGCGTTTCCAGACGGTGCCTAGCATCGGAGTCCTGCCTCTTGAACACACGACAGGAGTTCCCATGCACACCATCGCGCGCGCTTTGCCAGCGAAGAACCCCACCCCATTCGCGCCGCTGGCGCGCGGCTGCAGCAACGCAGCGCCGCCGCCCGCCCAGGCCCCCTTGGCGGCGGGCCGCCAGATATCGGAGATGCTGGGTCTGCTGGGGCAGCAGCTCGCCCCCCAGCGCCGTGTCGTTCACGCGGGAGACGTCATCTACCGTGTTGGCGAGCGGTTTGTCCACCTGTACATCCTGAATTCGGGCCTGTGCAAGATCGTCAACCTGGCGGCCGACGGGCGCGAGCAGTTGGTCAGCCTGAACTTCCGTGGCGACTGGCTCGGGTTCGACGGCATTGCAGACGGACACCATGGCTCGGACGCGATCGCCATGGACACGGGCGAGATCTGGGTGATTCCGTACCAGTCCTTGATGGAGGCGAGCGCGTCCTGCCCGGCGGTTTTGCACGCGATGCATGCCGCGATGAGTCTGGCCCTTGCCCGCGACCAGGGGGCATTGATGTCGATCTGCACACTGCCCGCCGTGGCACGCGTGGCCGACTTCCTGCTGTGTTGGGCGGGCTCGCTGGCCGAGCGCGGCATCCGCACCGACCAGATCACCCTGCGCATGACCCGCGCGGAGATCGGCAACCACCTGGGCATGACGCTGGAGTCGGTCAGCCGTGCACTGTCGCGCCTGGCGCGCGACCACGTCATCGGCTTCGCCACGCAGGGCCGCCGCGATGTCCAGATTCCGGATGTCAGCGCCTTGTCCGCCTTCGTGCAACGCCACCTCTCCCCGGTGCCCGTCGCGATGCAGTGAGCCGGCCTTCTCAGGCGCTTGAGAGGGCGCGCGCCATCGCGCGTGACAGTTCAGACCGGGTGTAGGGCTTGCGAAGCACCTCCCAGCGGATTTGGTCCCCATCGTCGGCAGCGACCGGATTCACGGGAAAGCCCGACATCAACAGCACGGCCAGGTGCGGAAACTGCTTTTGCGCCTCGGCGGCCAGAAGCGTTCCGCGCATGCCGGCGCCCAGCGCGATGTCGCTCAACAGCAGGCCAAAGGGCAGCGGTTCCGCTTTCATGATGGCCAGCGCCTGCCGGGCCGTCGCGGCGGTGACCACCTTGCACTGGAGGCTCTCCAGAAACAACTGAACGACCTTGCGCACTTCGGTATCGTCTTCGACCAGCATGACCCGAAGTCCCACAGGCAGCGCTTCGACCACCTCGTCCTCGCTGGCCACGGCAGGGGCCTCGCGCACGGCGGGAAGGTAGATCGTGACGGTGGTGCCACGGCCCGGGCTGCTGTCGATCGTGATCGCTCCCCGGGACTGGTGGACGAAGCCATAGACGGTGCTCAGACCCAGCCCCGTACCACGACCGGCCTCCTTGGTGGTGAAAAATGGCTCGAAGGCGCGTTCCTTGACGCTCTCCGCCATGCCGGTGCCCGTGTCTGAAAGCGAAATCGCCACATAGCTGCCGCCGGACGTCGTGCCTTGCCCCTCCCGAAGTGTCAACGGCAATCCGTTGCACATGTCGACATGGAAGCGCAGCGTGCCTCCCTCCGGCATGGCATCGCGCGCGTTCAAGGCGATGTTCAGCAAGGCCGACTCCAGCTGCACGGGATCCGCCAGCACGGACGCGACACCGTGTGCCGCGTCGACCTCGATGCGGATGCGCTGGTCGAACGTGCGCAACAGCATGCCCGTGAGCGACTGCAGGAGGGCATGGGTGTCGACGGCGGTGGGTTGCAGCACCTGGCGGCGGGAAAACGCCAGCAGCTTGCCGGTGAGTTCGGCGCCCCGGCGGGTGGCTCTGGTGGCTGCGCCGACCAGTTGCCGGGCATGGCCGTTGTCAGCGAGCGTCGGCGACTCCTCCAGAACTTGCAGATTGCCCTGGATGACGGTGAGCAGGTTGTTGAAGTCGTGCGCGATGCCGCCCGTGAGTTGACCTACGCTCTCCATCCGTTGCGAGTGGCTGAGCGCTTCCTCCGACTGCACGCGCTGCAGGCTGGTGGCCAGCAGGCTGGAGAGTGATTCCAGGAACCGCAGTTCCTCAACGCCAAAACGATCCACTTCCTTGGAGCGCACAGACAGCATGCCGATCACGCGCCCTCGGTCGGACAGCGGCGCCGCCAGCGCGCTCGCCAGCCCACTGTCGAGGTACAGCGGCGGCACGATGAAACGGGTTTCATGGCGGTAGTCCGGGATGACCAACAGCTCCGCACGGGATGCCGTGTATCCCAGGGGCGTGTCGGGGGTGTTTGCCATGCGGGTGCCGATGTGTTCTCCCGGCAGCAGCCCCACGCCGCTGACCAGGGCGAACTCCTGCCCTTCGCCATCGAGCAGCCAGACCGCGGCCACCTCGACCTGAAGCGCCGTGGTGATGATGCTGGGAACGTGTTCCAGCATCACCTGCAGGTCTCGCGTATCCACGGCGAGGCGCCCCAACTGAGCCAGATGCTCACTGTAGCGAGCGCGTTGCAAGGCCTGCTGAACGCGAGGATAGGCTCCGATGTCGCGGATCGCCGCGACCACGAAAGGTAGGCCATGGCTTTGCAGCGGACTCAGCGCGATCTCCACCATGACCTCGGTGCCGTCCTTGCGCTGAGCCGTCAGGTCCATGCGGCGGCCCATCGGCCGTGGTGTGGGGGCCTGTCCGTAGACCTTGCGGTAGGAAGCGTGTCGCGAACGGATCTTCTGCGGCACGAGCGCGTCCACAGGCAAACCTACCAGTTCATCGACGGTGTAGCCCAGCAGCGTCGCTGCCGCGGCGTTGGCCATGGCAATCAGGCCTGCGCTGTCGACCACCAGCAAGGAATCGGGGTAAGCCTGGAAGATCGTCCTGAAGACGTCGTCCGTGTCGTCGCCCGGTGGCGGCGGTTGCGTGTCAGCGTCAGCCATGGGCGACGGGAGGCACCAGGATGTACCCGGCACCGCGCACGGACTTGATGATCTCGGTGCCACCCTGCTGCGCCTGCAGCTTTCTTCGCAGCCGTCCCACCTGCACGTCAATCGTGCGGTCGAACGGCGCTGCCTCCCGGCCTCGGGTGTGTTCCAGCAGGAAGTCGCGCGACAACACGCGCCCCGGGTGTTGGGCGAAGGCGCTGAGCAACTCGAACTCGCCGCTGGTGAGCGCCACATCGGTGCCCTGTGGGTTGCGCAGGCTGCGGGCTTGCACGTCCAGGCGCCAGCCGGCGAATTGCAGCGAGGAACCCGCGGGCGGGGTGAGCGGATGAGCGAGCAGCCGCCGCAGCACGGCCTTGATGCGTGCCACCAGCTCGCGCAAGTCAAACGGTTTGGTCACGTAGTCGTCGGCACCCACTTCCAGGCCCACGACCTTGTCGACCGCATCGCCGCGGCCCGTGACGATGATGAGGCCGATCTGCCAGCGGCCCCGAAGGCGCCGCGCGATGGAAAAGCCGTCCTCGCCGGGCAGGCCCAGGTCTAGCAACACCAGATCGGCGGGATCGTGCTCCATGAGCCGAATCAGGGCATCCCCGTCATGAACCTGCGACACGCGAAATCCGTGGCTCGGCAGGTAATTGGCCAAGAGCTGTGTGATGTCGACTTCATCGTCGAGCACCGCGATATGAGGGGCTGATTTCATGCGAGGTACACACAAAAAATTGCGCCAATCCGACCGTGAACACCAAATCGGCCGAAAGCGTAGCACGGCCAGCTTTCGCCAGGCTTGCTTTTTGCGTCGCAGGGGTTACTCCCTCGCTGCGGGGGCCGCAGCAGGGCAGTCCTTCATGTCCAGGACCATGCGGACGGTGCCCGGATCGCTCCCATCGCCAGGATCGGCCCGCAAGCCCATGGCGCGAGCCAGACTGAGCATGCGGGTGTTCTCGTGCAATACGAACCCAACCAGGCGACATGTGCCCCGGTGCCTTGCGTGTTCGATGAGCCGCTCGAAGAGGAGGGTACCCAGGCCGCGGCCTTTGAGGTCGGAGCGCACGATGATGGCGAACTCCGCCTCCACGCCGTCCGGATCGCTCAGGGCGCGCGCCACGCCCAGTGTCTGAGGCGAGCCTTGTTCGTCAGCGGCCTCGGCCACGAAGGCCATCTCGCGGTCGTAATCGATCTGAGTGAGGCGCGCGAGCTCGCTGCGCGGGAGGTCGTGGCGCGAATAGAAGATGCGCAGGCGCACGTCTTCCGGGGCAAGGGATTCGAGAAAGCGCCGGTGCTGCATCTCGTCCTCTGGCCGGATCGGGCGAATCAGCAGCTTTCGCCCGTCCCAGAGGCATTCGCGCACCCACTGTGTCGGATAGGGCAGGATGGCAAAGCGCGAGGCACCCGACACGGGTGCCAGGGACAGCCGCACCCGCGCGTCAAGCGCCAGCGCGCCGTCTTCGTCCAGCCACAGCGGATTGATGTCCAGCTCCGCCATCGCCGGCAGATCGGCCTGCATCCGGGAGACGGCCACCAGCACGTCGCACAGGGCGTCGAGTTGCGCAGGCGGGCGGTCGCGGTACCCTGCCAGCAGTTTGGCCACGCGGGTGCGCGAGACCAGTTCTCGCGCCAATGCCCGGTTCAGCGGTGGCAGGGCCATGGCCGTGTCGTCGATGACCTCCACCGCCGTGCCGCCCTGGCCGAAGAGCAGCACAGGACCGAACACGGGGTCCACGCTGGCGCCGACGATCAATTCGTGTGCGTGGGGGCGCCGCACCATGGTCTGCAGCGTGAATCCGTCGATGCGCGCCTGCGGCCGGGCGGCGTGCACCGCCTGCAGCATCGCGTTGACCGCGTCGGTCAAGGCGACGTCGCTGTCCAGCCCGAGCCGCACACCGCCGACATCCGATTTGTGCGTGATGTCGGGCGAGAGGATCTTGAGCGTCACGGGGTAACCCAGGCGATGGGCCGCCTCCACCGCCGCCTGCGGCGTGGCTGCCACTGTCGCCGAGGTCACGGTGGCGATGCCGTATGCCGCCAGCAATGCCCGGACGTCCTGCTCGTCCAGCCATTCGCGCCCCTGGGCCATGGCCGCGTCCAGGCTGGCTTGTACCGCCGCCAGGTCGGGTGTGACCGTGGGGCCCGCGCTGGGCATTTCCATCAACGTGGCCTGATTGCGCCGGTAAGTCTGCAACATCGCGAAAGCGCGCACCGCTTCTTCGGGCGTGGCGTAGTCGGCCACGCCAGCCTCCTGGAAACGCCGGCGGGCTTGGGCCACCGCGTCCTCGCCGAGCCAGGCGCTCATCACCCGATCGGTGTTCGCGCGCACCAGCGGAAGACAGGCGCGCGCGATGTCCTCGCTGCGCACGATGGCGGTAGGTGCATGCAGGAACAGCACGGCGCCGGCCGACTCGTCGGCCAACAGCGCAGAGAGGGTCTGCGTGTAGCGTTCGATGGGAGCGTCCCCGATGATGTCGATGGGATTGGCACGCGACCAATGGGCGGGCAACACGGCATCAAGCTGTGCCATCAGGGCTGCGCCGGGTTCGCTGAGCACGACACCCTGGTGGGCCGCCGCATCGGCCGCCATGACACCGGCCCCGCCGCCATTCGTCATGATGCTGAGCGTGGCGCACGAATTGCCACGAAACCGCGAGAGGGTTTCCGCGGCGATGAACAGCTCCTGCAGGGTATCGACGCGCAGCATCCCGGCACGGCGGATGGCCGCGTCGTACACCTTGTCGGAGCCCGCGAGCGCGCCGGTGTGGGACGCCGCCGCTTTCACACCATGGCCCGCGCGCCCGGCCTTGACCACGATCACCGGCTTGTTGCGCGCTGCCGCGCGCGCGGCGGACATGAACTTTCTCGGCGATTCGATCGACTCCACATAGAGCAGGATCGAACGTGTTCGGGCATCGCTGGCGAGGTGGTCCAGCAGATCGCCAAAGTCCACGTCAAGATGGTCACCCAGCGAGATCAGGTGCGAGAGTCCCACACCGTGGCTTCGCGTCCAGTCCAGAACGGCGGTGACGAGCGCACCCGACTGCGACACAAAGGCCACGTCGCCCGCCAGTGCGTCCGTGTGCGCGAAGCTGGCGTTGAGACCGATGTGGGGGCTCAGCACGCCCAGGCAGTTGGGTCCCAGCAGCCGCAGCGTGAAGGGGCGCGCCGCGCTCAATGCCGCGCGCTTGTCTTCTGCGCTCAATCCTGCCGTGATGATCACCGCCGCACGTGTGCCCAGTTGGCCCAGTTGCCCGACCAGCGCTGACACGGTGGACGCCGGGGTGCAGATCAGAGCGAGATCCGGGACGGCGGGCAAGCGATCTAGCGTGGCGAAAATGGGCACACCGTCGAGTTCGGTGTGACGGGGGTTCACGCCGTATACCGGCCCGTTGAACGGACCGCTGCGCAGGTTTCTCCAGACCGTCGCACCCACACTGCCGGGCCGAGCGGATGCCCCCACCACGACCACAGAGGACGGTGACAGCAGGCGATCAATGTAGCGAATCGTCACGGTGCTTCCCAAGAATAGGGTGGATGGTGATCCTTCATGCTCGCCTCCCACTTGACGCAAGTCAATCCGCGCAGGACTTCACGCACGTGTGGGGGGGAGCGCCCGAGAGCTTGACCTGCATCAAGCCTTGTCCGGGCAAAGCACCCATCATGGGTCCTTCCATATGGACACGAAACTGATCGCAGCGCTGCGCAAGGTGTTGAGCCGGGAGACGGGGCAATCGATCGAGCTGATCGAGACCCACCTCTCGTGGATCTTGCTCGCACCTGTATACGCCTACAAGCTCAAGAAGCCGGTGCGTTTGCCGTTCGTGGACTTCAGCAGTGTCCAGGCGAGAAAACACTTCTGCGAAGAAGAGCTGCGTCTCAACCGGCGGTTCGCTCCTCGCCTCTACCTGGACGTGGTGCCCGTGCGCGGCACCCCCAAGGCTCCCAGGCTGGACGGTGGCAACGCCGGCGAGCCCATCGACCACGTGGTCCGCATGCGCAGGTTCGCCCAATCGTCGCTGCTGCGCAACCTGCTGTTGTCGGGTGGGCTGGAGCCCGTCTGGCTCGATGGCCTGGCCCGGCACCTGGCGCAGCTGCATGCCACCGCGCCGGTCTCGCGGTCATCGGGCTGGGGCAGCCCGCGGCGCATCTTCCGATTGGCCGCAGACGTGCTGGCCGCGCTGCAAGCCAAAGGCGAAGATCCTCGCCATGGCGCGCTCGGTGTCTGGCTGCAGGCGCAGGACGCGGCCTTGTCGTCGACATGGTCCGCACGCCAGCGCGGCGGATCGGTCCGCGAATGCCACGGCGATCTGCACATGGGCAATGTCGCCCTGATCGACGGCGAACTGGTGCCGTTCGACTGCATCGAGTTCGACCCGGGTTTGCGCTGGATCGACGTGATGAGCGACGTGGCCTTTCTCACCATGGATCTGAAGGCGCATGGCCGGGCGGATCTGGCGTTCCGTTTTCTGGACGCCTGGCTGCAGTGCAGCGGAGACTATGCGGGTTTGGCGGTCTTGCGGTTCTATGAGGTCTACCGGGCGATGGTCCGGGCCATGACCTGCGGCCTGAGCAAACCGCCCCCGCCGCAGATGCCCAGCCCGGATTACCTGGCGTGTGCGGTCCAAGGGTGCGCCCCGACGCGTGACAACGCGCGTCTGATGATCACCTATGGCCTGTCAGGCTCCGGAAAATCCACGCTGGCCTCCCAATTGCTGCGCACGGCGCAAGCCATCCGCATCCGCTCGGACGTGGAGCGAAAGCGCCTGTTCGGTCTCGCCCCCCTGGAGCGCTCCATGGCGCTCGGTCTGGACATCTACACAGAGCAGGCCACGCTCGACACGTTCGACAGCCTGTGGCACCGGGCGCGCGAAGCGCTGCAGGCGGATTACCCGGTGATTGTGGACGCCGCCTTTTTGCTAGCCCGCGAGCGGCGCCGGTTTCAGACGCTGGCTGCCGAACTGCGGGTGCCGTTCTCCGTGCTTCATTGCAAGGCAAGCCCTGAAACGCTGCGCCATCGCCTGGCCGCCCGCAACGCTTCTGGCGCGGACGCCTCCGAGGCGGATGTGAAGGTGCTGGAGCGCCAACTGGCCAACCGCCAGCCTCTGGAAACCGACGAACAGGCTTTCGCCATCGAGGTCTGCACCGAAGACGGGGTGGATGTGGACGCTCTCGTGGCGCGCTGGCAAGCGGCCACAACGCCCACCTGACCTTCAATCCGCCGTGCGCCAAGAGCCCAGCCCTGCCTTGCACAACCGTGAGGAGGGCTGCGGCGAGGCGCTTGCAATGGCTCAGACGGCTTCGGTGGACAAGGTGGTCGGTCGGACCACCTCGCGCGAATCCTCGGCGCCTTGCACCGCTGTGCCAAAGGCTTGCAGCCTTGCCGCACAGCTTCCGTCATCGACCTCCCGTGCCGTGACGGTCATGCTCATGAAGGGCGCCCGGCCGAGGATGTCGGCCACCTCGGCCACCGCGTTGGGGCCACCCTGGCCTCCCATCACGGACACCACCGCGACGTCGCGCAGCCGCTCCCGCTCGGCCACGACGAAGCTGCGCATGGGGCCGGCCAGTCGCAAGGCCCAGATCGGCGACACCAGCACCACCGCGTCGAAGTGGCCCGGCGAGGAGCCGTGGTACCGGATGGGCGGATGGCGGCGCAGGAAGGAATCCAGCAGGCATCGCCAACTGCCCCAGGCACCCCGGCGTGACCGCTTTTCCTCGATCCAGCCGAGAGACCAGTTCTGCTGGATGGCCATCAGTTTCGCGACGGCCATGGACGTGCCCGTGTAGGAGTACACGACGACCAATACGTTCTTGCTCATGAGGGTGTTCTCCTTTGACGATGCACTTCAATCTACCCCTCGACCCGCTTGCGGACATTGACCATGCGCAAACGGGAGTCGGTCTTTCGTGTTCGGGAGGATTCGCGGCCGTCATGCCTCGCGCCACAACGGGCAGGTCATGCAATGCCCACCGCCCCGGCCCCGGCCCAGCTCGCCGCCGCGAATGGTGATGACCTCGATGCCGGCCTTGCGCAACAGGGTGTTGGTGTGGGTGTTGCGGTCGTAGCCGATCACGACACCCGGTTCGATCGCCACCACGTTGTTGCCGTCGTCCCATTGCTCGCGCGCCTGTTCGTAGCCGTCGCCACCGGTCGGGATGACGCGCAACTGCTTCAGGCCCAGGCATTGCGCCACCACGTCGAACAAGGGCTTGTTCTCGCGGCGGTGGTCGACGCCGCCTCGGCCGTCGGGATACAGGCTGTGGCAGACGATCTGCGCGGCCACGTCCACGAAACTGGTGACGGTGTCGCGGTCGCAGAAGGAAAACACCGTGTCAAGGTGCATGGCCGCACGCGATGGCGGCATCTGGCAGGCCACCACGCGCTGGGCCGCACCAGCCGCGAACAGCGCCTGTGCGAGCTGCCCCACGGCTTGCGGCGTGCTGCGCTCGCCCATGCCGACCAGCACCACGCCGTTGCCAATGGGCATGATGTCGCCACCCTCCAGGGTCGCGGGTCCGTGGTCGACATCGGGATCGCCCCACCACACACGCACACCCGGTTGCGCAAACAGCGGATGGAAGCGATACACCGCCGCGGTCAGCAAGGTCTCTTGCCGGCGCGCCGGCCAGTGCATGGGGTTGAGCGTCACACCGCCGTAGATCCAGGCACTGGTGTCGCGGGTGAACATGTAGTTGGGCAGCGGCGGCAGGACAAAGCCGTCAGGGCCCAGGGAGGGGCCGAACATGCCTTGCGGCTTGAAGGGCAGGTCGTGCACCGCCACGCCGCCCACGAGGTGGCGCGCCAGCGCATCGGCGGGAAGTTCCCCCAACCAGCCCTTGAGCTCATCCAGCATGCCCACGCCCACGTGGTCCGGCGTGACCTTGCGCTGCAACACCCAATCCCGCGCGGCGGGCAGCGCCAGGGTCTCGGCCAGCAACTGGCCGATCTCCAGCACTTCCACGCCGCGATCCTGCATCTTCGAGACGAAGTCGAAATGGTCGGTGCGCGCCTGCTGCACCCAGAACACGTCGTCGAACAACATGGCTTCGCAATTGGCGGGCGTGAGGCGTTCGTGCGCGAGCCCGGGCGAACCCACCAGCACCCGTCGAAGCTTGCCCACCTCCGAGTGCACACCCAACCGGGGCGCGCCGCCTGGCGCCGGTGTCGGCGCGCTCACAGCAGCACCGCCACGCTCAAGGACGCCATGCTCAGCACGGCCAACATCAGCATGAGCGGCCAGATGAAGCGCACCCACCGTTGATAGGGCACGCGCCCGATGGCCAGCGCGCCCACCACCACCGCATAGGTGGGCGTGACCAGATTGGTGATGCCGATTGCGGTCTGGAATGCCGTGACAGCGAGGTGGCGGGGCACGCCAGCGAAGTCCGACAGCGGCGCAAGAATGGGCATGCTCAACACCGCCAGCCCGGAGGTGGAGGGCACCAGCAGGCTGAGCAGGCCTTCGGTGGCAAAGAGCGCGTTCACAAAGGCCACATCGGACATGCCACCGATCCAGCCTTCGAAGGTGTGCAGAATGGTGTCGGTGATCTTGCCCTGGTCCATGATGACCACGATGCCACGCGCCAGGCCGATCACCAGCGCCACACCCAGCAGCTCACGCGATCCGTCGACGAAGGCGGTGGTGAAGGGTTTCTCGCCCATCCAGTCCACCAGCCCGATGGCGATCGCCGAGGCCAGGAACAGGGCCGACATCTCGGCCATCCACCAGCCACGCAGGGCCACGCCCCAGACCATGGCGATGAAGGTGGCGCCGAACATGAGCAGGATGAGTTTTTGCCGACCGGTGAGCACCGCATCCCGGTGCTCGTCGCGATGGCGCAGGAAGTGCGCTTCATTGGAGACCTTGAGGTCGGCCACCAGCGACTTGGACGGATCCTTGCGAACACGTTCGGCGTACCGCATGACGTAGGCCACGCAGATCAGCCAACCCAGTGCCAGGATGGCCAACCGCAACGCCATGCCTTGCGTGAAAGGAATGCCCGCCGCGTTGGACGCGATGGCGGTGGAAAACGGATTGATGGTGGAGCCCAGCACCCCGATGCCCGCGCCCACCATGATCACGGCCACGCCCGTGAGCGCGTCGTAGCCCACCGCGATCATCAGCGGCAGCAGCAGCACGTAGAACGCCAGCGTTTCTTCCGCCATGCCGTAGGTCGTGCCACCGGCGGCAAAGAGGAGCATCAGCGCCGGGATCATCCATTTTTCACGGCCTTTGAGGCGCAGCATCACGCGCTCGATGCCGGTGTTGATGGCGCCCGTGGCGTTTACCACGCCCAGGAAGCCACCGATGATGAGCACGAAGAGCGAGACGTCGATGGCATTGGCGACGCCGGTGGCCTGGTTGTAAAACCCCGAAATGGGTGCCATCAACACGTCAAGAACGCCCTGGTGGGCGGCCTCCACCACCTTGTAGGTGCCCGGCACCGGCGCATCCTTGCCCAGGGCCTGGTTGGCGACGCGTTCGTATTGGCCTGCGGGCAGGATCCAGGTGAGCGCCGCCATCAGGATGATGAGCCCGAAGAGGATGGTGTACGCGGTGGGGAACCGGTCTTGAAAGGCGGGCGCGGGTGTCAATCGCGCGCTCGGACGTGCTGTGTTTTCCATGGTGTGTGCCTCCAGTGATGCCGACACCGCCACCTCGCAAGGGCGGGGGGCTGGCGCGGCATCTGGCTCCATGGTGAACCCCCTGTCGCAGGCGCACCTTGACAAGAGTCAAGGACGCACGAAGGCAAGCTCGCGCGGCCGTATCCGCGCCGCGTGCCGGATCACTTTGCGGTGCGGCAGGTCTTGAGCCCGAGGACGGCATAGAGCGGGCACCAGCCCATCAGGCCCGTGATCAGTGGAATGAGGCCCACATAACCCCAGAGGCCCACGGTGCCCGTGACGGCCGCCGCCACCAGGGCCAGGCCGAAGAGGATGCGAAGGGTGCGGTCAAGGCCGCCGACGTTGAAGGTCATGGTGATACTCCTGAAAGTGAGCGCCTGGATCCAGGCGCGTTGAGGGAAATCTTGGCGCGTTGATCTGCGCTCATTCGAGCCACATCGGAATGAACAGGCGCACGCCATCTCGGTCGATCAGGAGCGCCAGGTGCGACGGCCGGCCTCTGACCGCCGCAAGGACATCCTGAACAGACCGCACTGGTTTGAGATTGATGGACAGGATGGCATCACCCGCGAGCAAGCCGGCTTGCGCGCTGAAATGCGCCACCTCATCCACCCAGACACCGCTGGACACGCCCAGCGACTCGCGCTCCTGGTTCGTCAGCGGCCGCAGATGCCAGCCCAGCTCCTGCGCATCCGTTTCCTCCGCATCGCTCTGGTCATCGTCGCCCGTGGCTTCGCCCAGACGCACGGTGAGCTCGCCAGCGCCGCGCGCGCGCCACAACCCCAGGCGAATCCGCTCACCGGGCGCTGCCAGGCTGAGATGGCCAAGGAGGTCTCCGGTGCGGTCGATCTGCGTTCCGTTGTAGGCGGTGATGATGTCGCCCGCCGTCAACCCGGCCGCCGCTGCGGGGCTGCCAACGGCCACCCCGGAGACCAGCGCCCCTCGCGGCCGTTCCTGACCGAACGCCGCGGCGAGGGTGCGGTCCAGATTCTGGATCGTTGCACCCAGGTAGGCGTGGCGCATGCGACCGTGCGCGACGATGTGGTCCTTGACCCGAAGCACCACGTCGATCGGTACGGCAAACGAGACGCCCTGGTAGCCACCCGAGATCGAGAAGATCGTTGCATGCATGCCGACCACGGAGGCACTGGCATCCAGAAGTGGGCCGCCGGAATGACCGGGATTGACGGGCGCATCGGTCTGGATGTTGGGCACCGAGGTGAATCCGACGATGGATCGGCCCAAAGCGCTCACGATCCCATGCGAGATGCTCTGCTCCAGACCGAAGGGCGCGCCAATGGCCACGACCGGGTCGCCGACCTGAAGGCTATCGACATGGCCGGTCGTGAGGATCGGCAGCTCGTGGGCCGCGATGCGCAATACCGCGACGTCGGTCAAGTCGTCGCGGCCCAGCACGCTGGCGCGAAACTCGCGGCGATCGCTCAGGCGCACCGTGACCTGCCGCGCCTCGGCAACGACGTGTGCGCTGGTGAGCACCAGCCCGTCGGGGCTGATGATGAAACCCGATCCCTGGCCATGGAATGGAAATGGCGATCTGAACGGGCGGGCAGACCGTCTTGCATCGGCCGGGTCGTTGACCGATGAAGGCATCTGAACGCCGTCCACGAGAACACCCACGACCGCCGGACCCGCGCGTCTCATGATGGCGCGGTAGTTGGGCGTGAACCCGACCGAGAGAGCGGGTACCTCACGCGCCGGCGCTGGCGCCTGCGCCCGTGCTGGCAAAGCCCCCGCGAGCGCCATCGCACCGATCACCAGTGCCGTCACCAGCCATCGAGCGCGGGCTTGCATGGCCGAAAGAGCAGCGTCAGGAGCCGACGCCCTTGTCATCACCCCGGATCACGAGTACGGGGACGGTGGACAGGCGGATCACGCTCTCCGCGCCGCTGCCCAGCAGCACCCGGCTCAGGCCACGCCGGCCGTGCGTGCCGACGACGACCAGATCCGCCTGCCATACCGCGGCCTCGTCCGACACGGCATCGCCCAGGCGCCTGCCCGGCACGTCAAGCAGACGGGTGTCGCCTTCCACGCCTGCTGCACGGACCATGACGAGCGCGTCGTCCAGCAGCTTCTTGCCCTGGTCGCGGGCGAGTTGGGCCAACTCGCCGGCGTACTCGTATCCGCTGGCCATCGCGAGCTCGTCAATGTCGTGTATCACCCGCACGCGACCGCCCTGTTCACGGGCCATATTGAGTGCGGCGACCAGCGCCTTGTCGGACGTTTCGCTCCCGTCGTAGGGCACCAGAATGCGCTTGTAAGACATGGAAGACTCTCTTGAAAAATGATTGGAAGAAGAGGGCGCTCAGGCGCCAATCTCGAGTTCATCCACGACGCGTGTCACGCCTTTGGCAGACCAGGCCGTGCCGACGGCGGCCTCGCGCTCCCGCAGAGAGTCCACCTTGCCGCGCAGGGTGACCACGCCACCGTCGACCTGGATCGAAATGTTGCGGGCCTCACGCTGGGCGTGACGGGTCAGCGCGGATGAAATACCGGTGGCGATGTCCGCGACGTTCGCGTGAGGGCGGATGCGGATGTTGTTCGTCACGCCCTTGACGCCCCGCAGCGGACGAACACACTGTTCGGCACCGGCCATTTGATAGGCCCAGTCCACCTCGCCGGTCAACGTCACATGGCCGTCATCCACCTCGATACGCACGCGGTCGTCGGGCACTGCGGAGTGCCAGTGCATGGCACTCAAGGCGGCCTGCGCAATGTCCGTGTCACTGGTCTTCGCGCCGTCGGCCAACAGGACTTCGAGGTCCACGGCGATTCCCCGAACGCCAGAGACGCGCCGCACCGCCCGCTCGACCGCGTACTTGCGCATGTAGTTGTCGACCTGGCCGCTCAATGTGACCACGCCGTCCCTGACGGCAATGCCAATGCCGGCGCGTTCACCCACCGAAGGGTCCCAGGCGAGTTCGGACGTGACGTCCGCCTTGAGCAATGCATCTGTCTTCACGCTGTTTCTCCTTGCAAGGTCAATCGAATCCGGAAACGGCCCGTTTCCATCAGTGATGAGATGCCCACTCTAGGCCGCGCCGCGCCTAGGATCTTGATATTTCTCAACCGCCGAGCAGGCGCCTGCGCTGGCTGCGATCGATGCGACCAGTGGCGCGCAGGAAGTGGAGGGCGGCCGTGCTAAGGCATCAGCACGCTCACGCGCCGGCCATCGGTCACACCGGGCGGCGGGTAGACAATGACGCGCTCGCCCGGCGTCAGCCCCTCGCGGACCCAGCCCATGTTGCTGTTGCGGGCGGTGATGCGCACCGGTCGCACCCGCGCCGTGTTTGCATCCAGCACATAGACCGCCATCTCCCCACTGCCGTGCGGGAACAGCGCGCCCACTGGCACCATCACCGCATCGTCGGTGCTGATGGTGATCACGCGCACGGTCACACGAAACCCGTCGCCCAGTGCAAGCCACTGGGCTGGGGGAGAGGTGATGTCGATCAGCACCTTGACGCGCTGCTCTTCGATGCCCAGCGCGGAAATCTTGGTGAAGGCCGCGGGTTCGACGCGACGGACCTGTCCCTGCACGGGAGGTCCGCCCCATCGCTCAATCGAGGCGCGTGTGCCGGGCGTGGCCTGAACGGCATCCGTGGTGAGCAGCTCGGCCACCACTTCCATTTGCGACGGGTCTCCGATGTCGAGCAGCGGGGCACCGGACGCCACGGTGTTTTCGCTGGGCAATGGCACTCGCAGCACCACGCCCGAGACCGGCGCGCGCACCGCGAGGGGCCGCCCGGCGGCCGTGCCGGGATTTGCAGGCAGTACGGATGCCTGTGCTTGCTCCCGTTCATGCACCGCCATCTCGAGCGCGGCCTGGGCGGCCTGGCGTTCGCGCCGCGATGCATCGAGCGCCAGCCGGGCGCTGTCCAGGCGCGAAGGGGCAACAAATCCGTCTCTGGCGAGCGTTTCGGTGCGGTGGAAATCCAGCCCGGCCTCGTCCTGCGTGAGCCGTGCGCGCTCCAGCCGCGCCTGTGCGCCCGCAACCGCCGCTTGCGCGGCCCGGGCGCGCGCCGTGGCTTCGCGCAGGCTGCGCTCGTCGAACAGGGAGGACATCACCGGCGTGAGCACCGCCACGGTGTCACCCGCTTGCACACGATCGCCTTCGCGCAGTGTCATGCGCGACAGGTGGGCCGCCACGGGCGCCGCCACCACGTACCGATCTCGCAGGCGGGTTCGCCCGTCTTCCTCAATGGCATATTCGAAATGGCCGCGTTCCACCCGCGCGGCCTCCACCTCCACCGGCCTGGGCGCCAGTGCCCAGGCCAGCAGGGCCAGGGCGGCCAGGGCGACTGCGCCATATAGGGCCATTCTCCGTTTGGGCATCGTCATCACTCCCTCGTTTTCAGTGCCGCCACCATGTCCAGGCGGTCGATGCGGCGGCGCACCACCAGGGCACTGGCCACGCCCGCCGCGACGACGGCCAGCGCGGACCAGGCATAGGTGCGGGGCTGGATGTCCACCGGAAAGAGAAACTGATCGGATCGCATCAGCTCCACGACGGTGTGCGTAAGACCCCAGCCCAGACCCATGCCCAGCGGCAGCGCGATGGCGATGCCCAGGGCCAGTTCACCCAGCAGAATGAACGAGACCTCGGCTCGGGTGAAGCCCAGCACCCGAAGGCTGGCCAGCTCCCATGTCCGCTCGGCCAACGCGATGCGCGCGTTGTTGTAGACCACCCCCACGGCAATCACGATCGCGAACGCGGTCAGGATCGAACTCATGATGAGAATGTTGCGCCCGCTCACCTCCTGCATGTTGCGCAGCAATGTGGCTTTGCTGAACGCCCCCGCGATGCGGGGAAGATCTCGCGTGGCTTCCAGCACCTGCGGCAATGCGCCCTTTGCCACGCGCAGGCTGAAGTTGTTGGCGACGTGGCCTTCCCCCAGCAGCTGCAGCAAGGCACTGCGCTCCATGAAGCTGTTCAGGCCCATGATGTCGCGCACCGTGCGTTCCACGACGACCTCTCGCGTCTGCCGGCGCCCCTCGCGCACCTGCATGGTCACGGTGTCGCCCGGTTTGACGCCGAGCTTGTCCGCGAGGCGATCGGTCATCAGCACGCCATGGAGGCCCGCAAAGGCGACCTTGCGGTCCACATCCACCACGCGCTGCAGTTCGGGCGAGACCGACAGCCCGTCCACCAGGCTGTTTTCGCTGCGCGAGCCGTGGCTGAAGCGGACCGCCACCCGGTACCCCGCCTCCACCTGCAGCACCCCCGGCAGCCTGGCCAGCTCACGGGCGGCGCTCTCGTCGACCTGGTCGTTGGCCCAGACGATGAGATCGCCGCGCATCGCCAGGTCGAACTGCGTATGGACGATCGCGTCCATCGCATCGCGAAAGAAGTTGCCCATGATGACGATGGCCACGGCGGCGGCAATGCCGCCGGTGGTGACGGCGGCGCGCAGCGGTTTGCGCTCGATGTTGCGCAGGATCATGCGCAGTGCCGGTGTGGGGCGAATCCCCGGCAGGCGTTCCAGCCACGCGCGGTGGTAGCGGCCTGGCGCGGGTGGCTGCATCGCCTCGGCCGGGGAGAGTCGAACCGTGGCTGCAATGGCGGTCAGCGTGCCCAGAAGCGCTGTGAGCCCCACGATGACCAGGGCCAGCGCCGCCAGGAGCAGGGGAATGCGGTGTTCGAAGCTCGGAAAGTGAAAGAAGTCCGCGTAGAGCCGCGTCAGGCCTTCCCCAAGCCAATTCCCCAGCGCCAGTCCCAGCAGATAGCCGCCACCCACCATGGGCGCGACGAGCTTGAGGTAGTGCCATGCGATGGCTCGGTTCGCATACCCCAGCGCCTTGAGCGCGGCCACCTGCTCGCGTTGTGTCGCGACGAGTCGGGCGGTGACGACATGGAGCAGAAACCCGGCAACCGCCAGGAAGATGGCGGGCAACACCGTGCCCAAGACCCGTTGCTCCTTGATTTCGTTGTTCAGCATCGCATGCGAGGTCTGCTCGTCGCGCCCGTGCGCGGGGGATCCCCCCAGCGGGGCGAGCAAGCGGGTGACGGCGTCGATGACCGCGCCCTGAGACGCCTGCGGCGCCAGCTTGAGCGTCACGCGTGTGAACGCGCCCGCCATGTCCAGCGCGGCGGCCAGTTCGTTGCGGTCCAGCCAGAAGACACCAAAGGACCGCAGGTCCGGCGCGCCCATCATGCCGCCGAAGATGTATTCGGGGGACAGGGCCGTCCCGGTGATGCGCAAGGTCCTGCGCTTGCCGTTGACGAGCGCGTTGACCGTCGCGCCGGGTGCAAGCCGGTGTGCCTGTGCGAAGCTCTCCGTCACCACCGTCTCCAGTTCGCCGCTGCGGGTGCCGCCTTCGGCCCACCGCCCCGAGCGCAGGAGCACCTGATTGAGGCGGGGCGGCTGTTGTGGGTCCAGGCCGATCAATTGCCCCATCACCGGGTCCACGCTGCCTGGCACGCTCACACGCGCCATGGCTTCCACGGTGGTCTGCACGTCGATCACGCCCGGCAGTTCCGCCAGTCGTGGCGCGAGAGAGGCGGGTGCGCGGCGCACCGCCGCAAAGACGTCACCGAATCGACCCTCGACGTAGAAGGCGTCTCGCGCGCGTGCCAGGGAATCCACCGCGGACAGCATGGCGAGGAATCCGCCGATGCCGCTGGCCACCACCAGGGCGATGGTGAGGGCCTGGCTCCAGAGGAGACGCAGATCCCGGAAGACTTTGCGGTCCAGCGCTTTCATCGCAGTCACCACGACAGTTCGGCCGGTGTCAGCCGCCGCGGCGGCTTCTCCACGCTGGCGATGCGCCCGTCCGCCAGACGCACGACGCGGTCGGCCATTCCGGCGATGGCCGCGTTGTGGGTGATCACGATGGCCGTCGTACCCAGTTCCACGTTGATGCGGGCAATGACTTCGAGCACCAGTTTCCCGGTGGCGTAGTCCAGCGCGCCGGTCGGCTCGTCGCACAGCAAAAGCTGGGGCCGCTTGGCGATGGCGCGGGCGATGGCCACGCGCTGCTGTTCGCCTCCAGAGAGTTGAGAGGGAAAGTGGTTGCGCCGGGGCGTGAGCGCCACCAGCGCGAGCGCTTCGTCCACCGGCATGGGGTCGCGCGAAATGTCGGTGACCAGCGCCACGTTCTCGGCGACCGTGAGACTGGGGATGAGGTTGTAGAACTGGAAGATGAACCCGACGTGCTCGCGGCGGTAACGGGTGAGGCTGTCTTCACTCGCCGTTGTCAGCGCCTCATCGAGGAACGACACCTCGCCCGAGCTCGGGCGATCCAGCCCGCCGAGAATGTTGAGCAGGGTGGATTTGCCACTGCCCGAAGCACCCAGCAAGACGATGAACTCGCCTTCGAGGACCTCCAGGTCCACCGAGCGCAGCGCATGCACGGTCGTCTCACCGCTGCCGTAGGTTTTGCACACGGCGTGGGCGCGCAGGAGTGGCCTGCCGGATCCTGCGCGAGGGCGAACGCCGGCCTCGGTCACCGGATCGGGATCTGGATCCTCGCTGGGGGATCCAGAACTCTCAGGTTGCTCATGATGGGGTCTTCCTCGATGGCGCAAGCCTGCCCGAGGCCTGTTCGTGCGCGGCCTGGCACGCGGTGCAGTACAGGGCCTGCGGCATGGCCAGCAGGCGCTGCTCGGTGATCGGCTCGCCACAGTCGGCGCAGAACCCATAGGTGCCGTCATCCAGTCGGCGCTGAGCGGTCAGGACGTTGGCAAGCTCCTCGGCCGCATGGGCCATCTGGACATCCGCCACGGCGCTGGCAGCGCCTTGCGCTGCGAGCTCCTTGAAGTCGATGACTTCGGCATCGCCCGTTGCCGATGCGAGAGCCTGGTCGTCGTCGGCCTGGAGCAAGGTCCGCAGTTCGCCTTCGCGCTGCCGCAGTGTCGAGAGCAACTGCTGATAGAGAGGGTTTTTCGTCGCATCCATGGTGAGTCCTCGCAAAGGAAAACCCATTGTGGGGCGACGCCCTTTCGGCGTATTGATCCTTGTCAAACGCGCCCGTTGCGGGGCCGGCAGCCGACATGCGCGTGCCGGATCACGTCGCCGCAGGGACGCCCGTGCGGCACCGAACCACCAGAACGGGCACAGGCGCCTGGCGGATCACCTCTTCGGCGCCGCTGCCCAGAACCGCCCGATGGAATCCCCTTCGGCCGTGCGAGCCGAGCACGACAAGATCTGCGTTCCAGCGCTTGGCGGCCTGGGCGACGGCCTCGCCGAGCCGAACGCCTGGCTTGTCGAGCAGCATCATGTCCGTCTCGACCCCCGCGGACTGCGCCTTCTCCATGCACGCCTGTAGCAGCTCATGGCCGCTGTCGCGCATGGCGTCATAAAGGCCGGCACCGGTGCGGCCGTGAATGCCATACGCGGCCAACCACAGGGGTTCATCCAGCGCATGAACCAAGCGCAGGTGGCCGCCGCCGGACAGGGCGAGGTCGATCGCGGCGTCCAGGGCCTGGTCTGACGTGGGGCTGCCGTCCACAGGAACAAGAATGCGTTTGTACATGGGCTAGACGGCGTAGGTTTCAAGGTAGTCGGGAACGCAGACGTTCCACCCGAGTCCGCGTTCAATGCGCTGGCGCATGGCGTCGGCGGCGGCAGGTTCACCGTGCGTGACGAACGTGGCGACCGGCGCTGTTTTCATGCCCGCCAACCATGCTTGAACCTCCGCAGCGTCGGCGTGCGCGGAAGCGCAGGACAGTTGCGCGACTTCGCAGTGGATGGGCACATCCTCTGCGTGAATGCGCAAGCTCCTCGCACCGGACGCCAGCGCGGCGCCACGTGTACCGCCGGCCTGGAAACCCGACAACAGGATCGTATTGCGCCTGTCTGGTGCGAACTTCTTGATGTGATGCAGCACGCGGCCGCCCGTGGCCATGCCACTGCCGGCGATGATCACCATCGGCCCACGCCGGGCACAGAGCTCCCGGGATTGGTCCGTCGTGCGGACCTGGGTGGCGCTCAGAGGCAATGCCCGGCACGCCTGCGCCGAAATGCGCAGTTCCGACGCATGGCGCACGAACACGGCAGTGGCATCTTCCGCCATGGGGCTGTCCAGGTACACCGGGAGATGGGGGATCGTGCCACGCTGCATCAGCACCTGAACCATGTGCAACAGGGTCTGCGCACGCCCCACGGCAAACGCCGGCACGATAACGACGCCCCCTCGCGCGGCTGTGCGACGGATGATGTGCGCCAGTTGCTGCCACGGATCGATGTCGGGATGCAGGCGATCACCGTAGGTTGACTCGACGACCACGCGGTCCGCCGACACGATGGGGTCCGGCGCGGGCATCAGGATGTCGGCGGGTCGACCCAGGTCGCCCGAGAAGAGCAGGGTGGACACGCTGTTGTCCAGCAGCACCGAGGCCGCGCCCAGGATGTGGCCTGCGCGATACAGCCGCGCTTTCACGCCGTGTACAGGTTCCCAAGGCGTATCCCAGGGAACGGTGTGAAAGCGTTCGAGGCAATGGACCGCGTCCTTGCGTGTGTACAGGGGGAGGGCCGGCGAGTGCTTGCTCAGGCGATGGCGGTTGAGAAACTCGGCCTCTTCCTCTTGCAGGCCACCGCTGTCGGGCAACATGATGCGGCACAGGTCGCGCGTGGCAGGTGTGCAGTACACCGCGCCTCTGAAACCTTGCTTCACCAGCAGAGGCAGGTAGCCGCTGTGGTCGATGTGCGCATGTGTCAGAACGACGGCATCGATGTGGTCGGCTCGAACGGGCAAGGGCGCCCAATTGCGCAGACGCAACTGCTTGTAACCCTGGAACAGGCCGCAGTCGATCAAGAGCCGCGCCTTGCCGTGCCGCACCATGTACTTGGAGCCCGTCACGGTGCCTGTGGCACCCAGGAACTGGAGTTGCATTTTCCGTGGCTCGCGAACCCGCTTCACGCGCTTCAGCGTGGCATGCGCTGCAGCATCATGTCCATCATGGTCTGCATCATGTCCATTTGCGCTTCCATCCTTTGCTGGCGCTGCGAGAAGTCCATGGCCGGCCCCGGTTTGCCGTGCAAACCCTCCATCCTCTTCAAGGAATCCATGCCGTTGCGCATGGCCTTCATGTGTTCCTCCATCAAGGCTTGCCGCTCCTGGGGCGACTGTGCACGGCTCATCTTGTCGCGCATGGTTTGCATGTGTTCCAGGTGCTCCTGCATGACCGGGGCACTGTCGGCGGCGGGTCGGTGTCTGCCCGCCATGTGCCCCGGCGCCCCTATCGGGCCGGCGCAGGCCGTCAGCAGGGTTGCGGTTGAGATGGCGAGGATCGTCGAGAGCGATTTCATGGTGGTGTCCTCGGAAAGTCATGGCGTGCCGCAGTGGACAGGGGCACGAAGCTGCTTTGACAAGCCTATTGATTGCCAAACGAGAGGGATTGACCCAGATCAAACGCCGCGCTGATGGAGCAGACCCGGCGGTCGTTGCCACCGCATCCCTTCAGCGCCGCCGGTTCTTGTTGCGCATGCTCAATTCGCCACGAGAGATTGCGCCGCAACATGGTGCTTCGCTCGAACACCGTTGTGATGCGGCTGGCCGTCCAGAGCGTCCCTTCTCACTGCTTTTTCAAAGGAGCTTCACCATGAAAGAACTTCGCACCCTGGAACCCTTTGGTTTCGATCTCTTTGAATCGCCATTTCGCTCCCTCATGCGGCCATGGGGAACGGGGCTGCCAGACGCCGCACCACGCATCAAGATCGACCTCTCGGAACAAGATGGCAAATATGCCGTCAAGGCCGAGATCCCCGGCGTGCAGAAGGAGGACATCGACGTTCGCGTCGATGGAAACATGGTCACCATCAGCGCAGAGTTGCGGTCGGACACAAAGGAGAAGGCCAACGGTGGTCGCGTGCTGCGACGTGAGCGCCAGGAAGGTTATGCCAGCCGCAGTTTCACGCTGGCTTGCCCGGTGGACGAGGCCAAGGTGCAGGCCAGCTACAAGAACGGCATCCTGGAACTGACGCTGCCCAAGAAGGCCGACGTCTCGCAAAAGCGCATTGCCATTCAATGACACCATGGCCGCAGCCGGTCTCCCGGCGGCAAGGGGTCGCCCCGCTCAGCCGCAAAGGCCAGCACCTGCTCGTGGCCAGCTTCACCGACCCGGACGAATTCCGTCAAGAAGATCTGAGGCATCAAAAGTCCGGGAGGAGAGAGGGATCACCTTCTTCGTGGCCATGCTGCTGGGGACTCGGGGCCTTGGCGATCATGCAATCGGTGGTCAGCACCAGGGCTGCGATGGAGCCTGCGTTCTGCAGCGCCAACCGTGTCACTTTGGCGGGGTCCAACACACCCATCTGCAGCATGTCGCCGTAGGTGAGCGTGGCGGCGTTGAAGCCATGCTGTTGCACCGCGGCATCCTCGACGCGCTGCACCACCACCGAGGGTTCTACGCCAGCGTTTGCGGCAATGCAACGCAATGGCTCCTCCAGCGCCTGCTCGACGAGGCGAATACCCGAGTCATGGTCCAGCGATGGGCCCTGGAGTTTGCGCAGTGCGCGACGCGCGCGCAGCAGAGCGACGCCGCCTCCCGGAACGATGCCTTCGTCGATCGCCGCGCGAGTGGCATGCAGTGCGTCTTCGACCCGAACCTTGCGCTCTTTCAGTTCGGTTTCCGTTGCGGCTCCCACCTTGTCGATCGCCTGAGCCAGCAACGCGCCGATGGAGCGGTCGTTGTTGGCAGAGATCGAAGCCACGTGCGCGATCTCCTGTGAATCGGCGCACGGGCGCGCCATGCCGCGCAGTTCCGCGACCACCACCTCAATGGCCTGCTCCATGCCGCGCTTGAGTTCCATCGGATTCATGCCGCCAGCCAGATAGCGCAGACCTCGATGGATCATGGCGTGCGCCAGCACCGTGGCCGTGGTGGTTCCGTCTCCAGCCTGATCGCTGGTTCGAGACGCCACCTCGCGCATGAGCTGCGCGCCCATGTTCTCGAATCGGTCTTCGAGTTCAATCGATTTCGCGACGATCACACCCGAGTTGACGATTTGAGGCGCACCAAAATCGCGCTCCAGCACAACGGTGCGACCTCTGGGGCCCAGGGTAATGCGAACCGCATCGGCGAGAACGTCGACCCCCTTGCGGATGCGCACGCGCGCGTCGTCTCGAAACAGAAGTTGTTTGGCGCTCATGTTCGTTGAACTCCTCTTGGTGAAGGGGCCGACTGGCGATGGAAAGCGCATGTTGGTGCGGGTTTGAAGGCATTGCATTGATCATGAGCAATGCGGCCTCATAGCATGAGCGTGTGGCGGGACCAGGAAAACGAGCCGGCCCGCGGCATTTCTCCACCTGCCGGGTATCTGCGGTTTCATTGAGCGCGCTCAATGAGGGACCTTCACCTGGGCCCGCCCTCCGTACGGAAGGCGGGCCATCTTTCTGAAGATCCTGCTGTTGAAGCGCGCTGAATTCGGTCAAAGGCGTCAACACGGGATGCGACGCCTGCCCAACCATGTCATGACCGTTCGTCCCGATCGACAGCTGGAAACCAGGTGCCCGTGCCGAAACAAGGAAAGCGCATCTCTGAGCGGGGCGTCGCCGAGGCCACTGGCGCCAGGCTCTTTTCGCGGCGCAATCCGCTTTCGATGGCTGCAGAAAGTTCCGCCAGTTGAAAGGCGAATGCCGCCAGAAGGTCATCGAGCGAAAGGATGCCCACGAGTTCGTCCTTGGCGTCCTTCACAAGGAGCCGGCGCACACCGCGCTGCTTCATCGCCGTCACGGCATCGTCCAGCGCGTCGCTCTCCAGAAGCACGGCCAAGGGACCTTGAGCCCATTGCGCGATCGGATCGAGCAGGCTGACCTTGGGATCGGCCAGTACCCGCGTCACCAGATCGCGGTCTGTCACGATACCGGTGACCTGTGAGGTCGTCGCCAGCGATTGCACGACCACCAGAGCACCGACATGGTGCTCGCGCATGAGCGCGGCGGCCTGCGCAATGCTGCTGCGGTCATCGACGGTGATGACCTTTCGCGTGCAAAACGATCCCACTTGCATGATGGACTCCTGGGTGGATTGACAGAGGAATAGGGCTCGTCGACATGATGGAGCGGCATCGAAGAGACGGATTGATTTCACTCAATGCGGACAGCCAAGCCTCGAAGAACGTCGGGCTCGCATCTGCCACTGATGGGATGTTGAAGGGCCGTCGTGGTTGCAGCGAGAGCGCCATCGATTGAGCAATCTCAAGGCCTGGCACAACCGCTGTACCTATGCTTCCCGAACGCCCACGGAGATTGCCATGACTCTGATTTCTCGCTGAATGCCGACGCTGGACTGACCGTCGCAAACTGGTCCGTTGCCGTCAGCGACGTGCGCTTCAGCTCCAGGCAAACCGATGCGTTCTACGGCCGCAAGACGCGGCTTGAAGACATTGTTGCGGGTCGAGTGAAGACGGACAAGGCCGATCGGCTTCGCCAGGCGCTTGCGGATCGCGCAGGAGTTCCCTCGGGCGCGCCGTCCACAGAGCCCGCTCGATGAGACCGAAGACACATGGCACTGCTGATGCTCGAGGCCATCGAGAAGATCCGTTGCGAGAGAGGATGGTCGAAGCCCGGATTTCTCTCTCAGTATGGGCGATCCTTGAAGCCAATCCGGTGGCTCCAGCGAGCCAATGGCGGCTCCAGCAACAGGAACAGAAGCGTGAGTGCCGCCACCATCAGCAGTGACACTGGCAGGACCTGCTGCACCAGCAACAAGGGCAGCAAGGCTTCCGGGATCTGATCCAGTCCATACGCCTGTCCGCTCGGCGGGATGGCAAGCCGTCGTTTGATGAAACTGGCAATCGCATCGCCAGCCATCGCACCTGTTGCCATCAGGGCAGCAACCCCGAGCGAGAAGCCAAGAAGAGGGGCGATCAGCGTGCACAACAGGAGGGCCGCCAACACACCTCGCCAGGTCTTGGAAGCTCCCAGCAGAGGGCGCCCATCCAAAAAATGCCACCCTCCGTCCAGCGCGCAGGACCATTTTTTCTTGAGAATGCGTTTGGCCACCAGCGGCGCCGTGTTGGCCGCAGCCAGCAACAGCAGCAACTGCAAGCCCAATAGGAGATCAGTTGTTCGGATGCTCATGCTGCTCCGTCGATGTGATTGACCTTACAAGGTTTGCGTCGAGGTTGAATTCGGAAAAATCAAACTCTGAACTTGCGCGCTGCTAAAGCCAGTGGCTTGAGCAGGATCAAGCCCGGGCGAAAAAGGTGGGTGCCAAATTTCATACGGCGCTAAGCGCTGGAGATACGCAACGCCCGGCTCAAAGGGCTTGCGGTCTACCGGCCCAACGCCGCTCGCGGTGCGGTGTTGAGCACAGATTGACAATGCTCAACATGCGACGAGCAGCCCTTTCTAGACTGGCTGATGCGGAACAAATGCGTCGCCAAATGGCGTAGGTCCGCGCCAATCCACAAAGGGGTAATCACCATGAAGACCGACATGCAACTGAAGGACGACATCCTTGCGGAACTGAAATGGACGCCAGATGTCAACGAAGCCGATGTGGGCGTCATCGTCAAGGACGGTGTCGTCACGCTGACGGGACATCTCCCGTCTTATGCAGAAAAGCACGCTGCCGAACGCGCAGCCCAGCGCGTGAATGGGGTCAAGGCGCTCGCGGTGGAAATCGACGTCAAGCTGCCCACTTCCAGCCAACGCGACGATGGAGACATAGCGGCAGCCGCCAAGCAGGCGTTGGCGTGGAACACGCGGGTGCCCCGGGACGCCGTTCATCTCAAGGTCGAGAAAGGCTGGGTCACCTTGAGCGGGAAAGTCGAATGGGAGTATCAGCGCCGAGCCGCCTATTCATCGGCGCGCAACCTCACCGGTGTGGTCGGCGTGAGCAACGGCATCACTGTGGCGCCTCGTGTGACCATGAGCAGTGTGGAGAAGTCCATCCGGGATGCACTCACCCGCCAAGCCGAACGGGAAGCCAAGGGCATCGAGGTGACTGTGAACGGTGCACAAGTGACTTTGCACGGCAAAGTGCACTCGTGGGCCGAACGGGAGGCTGCGCAGAGTGCGGCCTGGTCTGCGCCGGGCGTGGGCAGCGTGGTCAACGCTCTTGCCATTGCCTAGCCGAGCCGCCTGCTGCGAAACGATCGGACCAGGCCACTTCAGGTCCCATCGTGCAGGTTCGCGCCTTCGGTATCGACCACGGTCACGCGCACAGGGATGGCTTGGCGCACGCTTTGCGTGACGGTGCAAAAGGTCTCGAATTGGGCCAGCGCGCGATCCAGGTGCAGCAGCGAGCTGGCCGCCACACCGAGACGGATTGTGGCGTGGATGCCGAGGATGCGCAGCCGGCCTTCCGGGTTGCGCCCGACTTCGGCCTGCACTTCGCAGTGCAAGGGTTCGGGCGCCTGCTTGAATTTTCGCAACGCGAACAGCAGCGAGTCGCTCAGGCAGTTGCCCACCGAGGCGCAGAGCAGCTGCGCGGGCGAAGGGCCCTCGCCCTGACCCAGTGGCGCGGGCTCGTCCGCGATCAGCGCCGGAAGGTCGCTGCCGAAGCGGATTTCGAAGCGGTAGTCAGCCTGCTGCTGGAGCGACACAGACACCGCCGTCATGACTTCTTCATCGAGCAGGTGTTGAAGCCGAAGATGGCGTAGGGCGGGCACCAGCCAACCAGGCCCGTGACCAGGGGCAGGGCGCCAATGTAGCCCCACAGACCGATGGTGCCAGTGGCCGCGGCCACGATAAGGGCCAGGCCGATGACGATGCGCAGGGAGCGGTCGATGCCGCCGACGTTCTTGGTCATGGAAGTTCTCCGGAGGTTATGGAGGAGAGGGAATGCACTCGATCAGAGTGTGTTGAGGGGGATCTTCAGGTAGGCCACGCCGTTGTCTTCCTTGGGCGGCAGCTCGCCGGCGCGGATGTTGACCTGCACCGAAGGCAAGATCAGCGTGGGCATCTCCAGCGTGGCGTCGCGCTTCGTGCGCATGGCCACGAACGCGTCTTCGCTCACGCCGTCGTGCACGTGGATGTTCCTGGCGCGCTGTTCGGCCACCGTGGTCTCGAACGCCACCGGGCGGTCGTCCGGCGGGTAGTCGTGGCACATGAACAGGCGCGTTTCGGGCGGCAAGCTCAGCAGCTTGCGGGTGGAGGCGTATAGCGCCCGGGCGTTGCCGCCAGGGAAGTCACAGCGCGCCGTGCCCACGTCGGGCATGAACAGTGTGTCACCCACGAACACCGCGTCGCCGAATCGGTAGGCGGCGCAGGCCGGCGTGTGGCCGGGCACGAACATCACTTCGCCAGACAAGGTGCCCAGCGGGATGGACTCCCCTTCCTGGAACAGGTGGTCGAACTGCGAGCCGTCCATCTGGAAGCCGGGTTCGAGGTTGAAGACGCCCTTGAACACTTTTTGCACCGTGGTGATGTGGGCGCCGATGCCGATCTGCCCACCCAACTGGGCCCGCAGGTAGGGGGCGGCCGAGAGGTGGTCAGCATGGGCATGGGTCTCCAGGATCCAGCGCACTTTCAGGTCGTGGGCGCGCACGTATTCGATCACCCGGTCGGCCGAGGCGTGCCGCGTGCGGCCGGACTTGGGGTCGTAGTCGAGCACCGAGTCGATGATGGCGCACTCGCTGCCCTGGCCGTTGTGAACGACGTAGGTCACGGTCCAGGTGGCCGGGTCGAACTGGCCGTGCACTTGCGGTGCGGTACCGGATGGGTTCATGGCGGGCTCCTTCAAATAAGCTTTGGATAGTTTATTGACAAATATATTGTCGGTCAATATAGTCTGAGCATCGACGACGAACCGGAGATTCCATTGCGATGAAGAACGCCACCCTTGACCTCGAGGACATGCAGGAGGCCGCGGCCGAAGCCTGCCGGCTGATGAAGGTGCTGTCCAACCCGGACCGCCTGTTGATCCTTTGCCAGCTCTCTCAGGGCGAACACCGCGTCGGTGAGCTTGAGGAACTGCTCGGCATCGTGCAGCCCACGCTGTCGCAACAGCTCACCGTGCTGCGCGAAGAAGCGCTGGTGAGCACGCGCCGCGAAGGCAAAAACATTTATTACCTGCTCGACAGTCCCCAGGCGCTGGCGGTGATGCAGGTGCTGTACGCACAGTTCTGCGGAAAGAAGGGGAAAAAGCGATGAACATCGATTGGGCGAATTTCACGCCGTGGGCTTCGCTGTCCGGCGGCATCCTGCTGGGCGTGGCGTCGGCCTTGTTCATCCTGCTCAATGGCCGGGTGCTGGGCATCAGCGGCATCCTGGGAGGCCTGCTGCCGCCGAAGGCGGGCGACGCCGGCTGGCGCATCGCCTTCCTGCTCGGCATGCTAGCGGCTCCGCTGGTCTATGGCCTGCTGGCGCCCGCCGGCTTCGCGCAGGCACCGCGCATCGACGCGGGCTCCGTCACCATAGTGGCCGCTGGGTTGCTGGTGGGCCTGGGCACGCGCTACGGCTCGGGTTGCACCAGCGGGCACGGGGTGTGCGGGCTCTCGCGCCTGTCGCCCCGCTCGCTGGTGGCCACCCTTGCTTTCATGGGCGCAGGTTTCGCCATGGTCTTCGTGGTTCGCCACGTGCTGTAAGGAGCGTTCACGTGCACCGCATCACTGAATTTTTCGTGGGCCTGCTGTTCGGCCTGGGTCTGCTGCTTTCCGGCATGGCCGACCCTGGCAAGGTGCTTGGCTTCCTGGACCTTTTCGGCGCCTGGGACCCTTCGCTCGCCTTCGTCATGGGCGGCGCGATCGCCGTGGGCTTCTTTGCCTTCGCTTTGGCTCGCAAGCGCACCACCAACCTTCTCGGTGGCGCGCTGCACATGCCCAAGGCGACCCAGATCGACAAACGTCTGGTCATCGGCGGCCTGACGTTTGGCGCCGGCTGGGGCCTGGCAGGTTTTTGCCCGGGGCCTGGCATCGTCTCCATGGCGTCCGGCGAATGGAAGGCCGCTGTGTTCGTGGCGGCCATGGTTGTCGGGATGGTGATCTTCGAAGTGGCCGAGCGCACCGGCTTGCGCCGCCGGATGGGGGCCTGACGTGGCCACCCCGCGCTTGGATCGGCTGGCTATGACGACAGCGACCCGCCAGGTCGGGCTGGCGCCACTCGCGAACGCGTTGGGCCCGAGCGCATGAACCCGCCGCCCCGCCGGCGTGAGTGGCTGCCGTCGCTACCGGTGTTGCAGTGGGGCAGGGCGTACAACCGCGAGACACTGCTCGGCGACGGTGTGGCGGCGCTGATCGTCGCCATCATGCAGTACCAAGCGATCCGCGAGCTCTCGCCCGAAGCGGTGGCGCACAGCAGCACAGCAACACAGCAGCAAGATTAAGGACCAAAATGGTGCGACCATAGCTGATACGGCAACATGGCAACCAGGCGCCGCGGACGACCTTGGCGTCGCGAAATTGTTCTCGCAGCAGGACTGTGAATCCTGGACTACATGATATGAATCCAACGGTCATACCGGTCTCAGTGCTGGAAGTCGAAGTTTCCAAGCAACGCAAGCGCCAGGCGCCAAAGGGCCGCCGCGTTGATGCCGGCGCACTGGAAGATGTGCAGCGGCTGCTGGGCCATGAATCGCGCCAGCGCGACCTGCTGATCGAACACCTGCACAAGATCCAGGACGGCTTCGGCCACCTGTCGGCCGCGCACCTGGCGGCCCTGGCGCAGGAGATGCGCCTTGCGCAGACCGAGGTGTACGAAGTCGCGAGCTTCTACCACCACTTCGATATCGTGAAAGAAGGCGAATCGGCGCCGCCTGCGCTGACCGTGCGCGTCTGCGACGGGCTGTCCTGCAAGATGGCAGGCGCCCAGGATCTGCTGGCGCGGCTGCCCGGGCTGCTAGGCGAGGGAGTGCGGGTGATTGCGACGCCCTGCATCGGCCGCTGCGAGCAGGCGCCGGCGGTGGCCGTCGGACAGAACCCCGTGCCCCACGCGAACTGCGAGACGGTTGTGGCCAAGGTTGCCGATAACGCAACACGTCACCTGCCCGAAGGGTACATCGATTTCGGCGCCTACCTGGCGAAGGGCGGCTACGCGCTGCTGAAAGCGTGCGACTCGGGCGCCCGCGATGTCGAATCGGTCATCAAGACGCTCGAGGATTCGGGCCTGCGTGGGCTCGGAGGCGCCGGGTTCCCCGCGGGGCGAAAATGGCGCATCGTTCGCGTCGAAGCGGCGCCGCGCCTGATGGCCGTCAACATCGACGAGGGCGAACCCGGCACCTTCAAGGACCGGGTGTTGCTGGAACGCGACCCGCACCGCTTTCTGGAAGGGATGCTGATCGCGGCCTGGGCTGTGGGCATCGCTCGCATCTACATTTACCTACGCGACGAATACCACGGCTGCCGCGCCATTCTGGAAGCCGAGCTCGAGAAGCTTCGCTCGCGTCCGCCCCTCGCCGCGATGCCGGAGATCATCCTGCGGCGCGGCGCCGGCGCCTACATCTGCGGCGAAGAGTCCGCGATGATCGAATCGATTGAAGGCAAGCGCGGCATGCCTCGATTGCGCCCGCCCTATGTTGCACAGGTCGGCCTGTTCAAGCGGCCGACGCTGCAGCACAACTTCGAGACACTGTTCTGGGTGCGCGAACTGGTGGAAAAGGGCAGTGCCTGGTTTGCCGGGCAGGGCCGTAACGGCCGCAAGGGCTTGCGCTCCTTCTCGGTGTCGGGCCGCGTGAGGCATCCCGGCGTCAAGCTCGCTCCGGCCGGCATCACCATCCAGCAACTGATCGACGAATACTGCGGTGGCATGCAGGACGGCCACGCGTTTTACGCCTACCTGCCGGGCGGTGCGTCGGGCGGCATCCTGCCGGCGGCGATGAACGACATCCCGCTCGACTTCGACACCTTGCAACCCCATGGCTGCTTCATCGGCTCGGCCGCCGTGATCGTACTGTCGGACCGCGACACCGCGGTCGGTGCGGCGCGCAACCTGATGCGCTTCTTCAAGCACGAGTCGTGCGGGCAGTGCACGCCGTGCCGCAACGGCACGGCCAAGGCTTCCGCGCTGATCGACAAGCCGAACTGGGATGTCGAGCTGCTGGCCGACTTGTCGATCGTGATGCGTGACGCATCCATCTGCGGCCTCGGCCAGGCGGCGCCGAATCCTGTTGATTGCGTGGTCAAGTATTTCCCGCACGAGTTGGCCTAGAGCCAGGACACCGCCATGGACGCGATCACCCAGAACGAAGCGGCCCATCTCGATGCGCCGCTCCTCACCTTCCAGCTCAATGGACGCGACGTGGCGGGCCGGACGACCGAAACCCTTATCGAGATCGCCAAGCGCGAAGGCGTGGAGATCCCGCACCTTTGCTACAAGGAGGGGCTCGGCGCCGTCGGCAACTGCCGCTCGTGCATGGTCGAAATCGACGGCGAGCGCGTGCTGGCCGCCGCCTGCTGCCGGGCTCCCTCCGCCGGCATGAAGGTCACGACCGACAGCGAGCGAGCACTCAAGTCGCAGAAACTGGTGCTGGAGCTGTTGTTGTCGGACATGCCGGAAAAGGCCTATACCCGTCACAACGAAGTCGACGAATGGGCTCGCAAGCTCGGCGTCGGCAAGCCGCGGTTCGAGGCACGCGCGCGGGTTTCTCATGACCTCTCGCACCCCGCCATTGCAGTGAACCTCGACGCGTGCATCCAGTGCACGCGCTGCCTACGCGCCTGCCGAGACGAGCAGGTCAACGACGTCATCGGCCTCGCTTTCCGCGGCGACCGGGCCAAGATCGTGTTCGACATGGACGACACCATGGGCACGTCGACCTGCGTGGCTTGCGGCGAGTGCGTGCAGGCCTGCCCCACCGGGGCACTGATGCCGGCGCGCGAGGTCGCGCTTGCCGTGCCGGACAAGCAAGTGGCCTCGGTGTGCCCGTATTGCGGCGTCGGGTGTCAACTCACCTACAACGTCAAGGACGGCAAGATCCTCTATGTGGAAGGAAGAGATGGCCCGGCCAACCAAGAACGCCTGTGTGTCAAGGGTCGTTACGGGTTCGACTACGCACACCACCCGCACCGGCTCACCCAACCGCTGATCCGGCGTGCCGACGTACCCAAGCGCGGCGACTTCACGATGGACCCCGCGCGGGTGAAGGACGTATTCCGCGAAGCGACGTGGGAGGAGGCGCTCGCGCTGGCCGGTGGCAAGCTCAGGCAGATTCGCGACCTCTACGGCAAGAAGTCGCTCGCCGGCTTCGGCTCTGCCAAGGGCAGCAACGAGGAAGCGTACCTATTCCAGAAATTGGTACGCACCGGTTTCGGCAGCAACAACGTCGACCATTGCACGCGCCTGTGCCACGCCTCGTCGGTGTTTGCCCTGTTGGAGGGCATCGGCTCGGCGGCCGTATCGAATCCGGTGATGGACGTGATGAAGGCCGAGGTGGTGCTTCTCATTGGCGCCAACCCGACTGTGAATCATCCGGTGGCTGCAACGTGGATCAAGAACGCCATCAAGAACGGCACCAAGCTCATTGTCTGCGACCCGCGCCGCTCCGAGCTCGCGCGCATCACCCACCGCTACCTGCAGTTCAAGCCCGATACCGACGTGGCGCTGCTTAACGCGATGATGAACGTCATCGTGACCGAAGGCTTGGTCGACAAGGACTTCATCGCCAGCCGCACCATCGGCTACGACGAGCTGCGCAGGAACGTCGAAGGCTACGGGCCCGATGCCATGGCGCCGATCTGTGGCATCGACGCCGACACGATCCGCGAAGTGGCACGTCTGTTCGCCACGTCGAAGGCATCGATGATTCTGTGGGGCATGGGCCTCTCGCAGCATGTGCATGGCACCGACAATGCGCGCTGCCTGATTGCACTCGCGCTGATGACGGGCCAGATTGGTCGGCCCGGCACCGGGCTGCATCCGCTGCGTGGCCAGAACAATGTCCAAGGCGCGTCCGATGCGGGTCTGATCCCGATGATGTACCCGGACTACCAGCATGTGTCCGACGGCGCGGTGCGCGCGCGTTTCGAACAGGCCTGGAAACTGCCCGCCGGCACGCTCGACGACAAGCCCGGCCTGACCGTGGTCGAGGTCATGCACGCCATCAAGGCGGGCGGCATTCGCGGCATGTACGTGATGGGCGAGAACCCCGCCATGTCGGACCCCGATGCCAATCATGCGCGCGAAGCACTGGCCGCCCTTGATCACCTCGTCGTGCAGGACATCTTTCTCACCGAGACCGCCTACCTCGCCGACGTGATCCTGCCGGCCAGTGCCTTTCCCGAGAAGACCGGGACCTTCACCAACACCGACCGGCTGGTTCAGATGGGGCGTCAGGCGACCGACCCGCCAGGCCAAGCGCGGCAGGACCTGTGGATCATTCAAGAGGTCGCCAAGCGTCTCGGCCTAGACTGGCAGTACAGCCATGTGTCGGAGGTGTTCGAGGAGATGCGCCACACGATGCCCAGCATCGGCGGCATTACGTGGGACCGCCTCGAGCGCGAGCATGCCGTCACGTACCCCTGCGTCAACGAAGGCGATCCCGGAGTTCCGGTCGTCTTCACCGACGACTTTCCGCGTGAGAGTGGCCGTGCGCGCTTCGTGCCGGCAGACATCATCCCGGCCGACGAACGCCCCGATGCCGAATACCCGACGGTGTTGATCACGGGGCGTCAACTCGAGCACTGGCACACGGGCAGCATGACGCGTCGCGCGACCGCACTGGATGCTCTCGAGCCCGATCCGGTCGCGCTGGTGCATCCGCTGGATCTCGCAGCGATGGGCGGACGCCCGGGCGACCTTGTGACGATCGTGTCGCGTCGCGGCCAAGTGGTGCTGTACGCGCGGGCCGACGACAGTTCGCCGCGCGGTGCCGTGTTCGTGCCGTTCTGTTACTACGAGGCGGCGATCAACCGGCTGACGAACGCGGCGCTCGATCCGTTCGCAAAGATCCCCGAGTTCAAGTACTGTGCGATCCGCATTTCCTTGGGCGGTGAGGCGCCAATTCAGGGCAGCTACGGCGGTGGCCAGGCGCTGAGCACGTTGCTGGATCCACCCTGCCGCTGACACGGCGGCGGCCGACAGCGTGCCGCCCAGGTGGCCGCCCTTGAGCACCCGGCGGAAGAGGGCGCCCTCGTGGATCCCGCAGGTCAGTAGCCAATCCTCCAGTGCAGCACCTGCTGGCCCAAGCACCGGCTTGTGGTTTTAGGGCCGGTCGACACCACTCTGGTTCGTTTTCGAGAAGACCCTTGGTCAGTGCTTCTTTCTTCTTGGGCATCTCACCCCGCTTGGTGTAGGCCTTGCGCGTGCGCGAAAGCAATTCACGCACCTTGGGGTCCTGACACGGGTTTTTCACGTCGCGCATCTGGTGGGCTTTTGGACAGCACCGCCAGACCGTGCACGAGCGTTCTGTTGAGCCTGCTCAATGCACACCAGGGCCCGCCCTCCGAAAGGACGGCGGGCCATCTCTTTTCAGAGCCGCGATGACCATTGAAATGAACGGTGTGGCGTCAACGCTGGCGAGCGGGCCCGACGCGACCTTTGTGGCTTTTTCTGCCTTTGTTGCGTGTGCTCAATCGGCCTTCCGCTGCGCTGTCGCAATATGCCTGTGCACCGGAGTTCCGTCGTGCGACGGACCTCACAGACGAACCTGTTCACTGTCACCAAGGAGCACCACCATGAACGAACTTCGTGCGATTGACCCTTTTGCCATCGATCCCTTCGACGATGCGTTTCGCTCGCTATTGCGACCATGGCGGGTAGACATGCCCGACGCGGTTCCGCGCATCAAGATCGACCTCTCCGAGCACAACGGCAGTTACACCGTCAAGGCCGAGATCCCCGGCGTGCAGAAGGATGACATCGACGTGCGTGTCGACGGCAACCAGGTCACCATCAGCGCTGAGGTGAAGTCGGACAAGGAAGAGAAGGGCAACGGTGACCGGGTGCTTCGCCGTGAACGCCAGGAGGGCTACGCCAGCCGCAGCTTCACCCTGGCTTGTCCCGTGGACGAGGGCAAGGTCCAGGCCAGCTACAAGAACGGCATCCTGGCCCTGACGCTTCCGAAGAAGACCGACGTTTCCAGCAAGCGCATTGCGATCCAGTGACGGCATGGACACACCCGTCGAACGGACAACCAACGCAACCAGGAGAACATTCATGAAGCCTATCCCGAGAGCACTTCTCACACTCGCCATCGTTTCCTGCTGGGGCACTGCGTTGGCGCAGCCCGCCGTCTTCGATCCCGGCAAGCAGGAATTCGCCGACAACTGTGCCAGTTGCCATGGCGTTGGAGGCAAAGGCAACGGACCGATAGTGGACCTCCTGCGCAAGAGCCCGCCAGACCTCACGCAGCTGGCGAAGAAAAACCAGGGGGTGCTGCCGATCAATCGCCTGTACGCCGTCATCGATGGTGCGGACGTGCCCAGCCACGGTTCCCGAGATATGCCGGTCTGGGGCCGTGAGTACAGAATCGAAGACGCCCAGCAGATGCGGGAAGCCCGCGGACACTACGACTCGGCCGGGCTGGTGCGCGCCCGTATCCTGGTGCTTCTCGAGTACATCAGCCGCATCCAGGCACCTTGAATCACTCAACGGCGGCGCTTCGCGTCCTGGCGCACTCGCAGACGGGTCGATGGATTTTCTCCGGCGCGCTGGCATGCGATGCAAAGACCGGCTGGACGCAGCGCAACATCCGCGTTTGTCTTTGTTTATATATACATAATATACATCGTGGAATGTTTAAAGATCACCTTACGGTGTTGCGTGGCTTTCCTTCCGGACCGCTCACGGTCCCGCTTGCTGCGTCGCATCACCAGCCGCCTTTAAACCGGCGTGGTCATGCACCCAGTACGACGGTGACCAGCACGCAGGCATCCTCCAGCGCGAGCAGGCTGTGTGGCTCTCCACCGCGCAGGTAGAGCAGTTGCCCCGCCTGCAGCTTCTGCAAATGCCCCGGCGTCTCAAACTCGATAGCGCCCTGCAAACATTGCACCGTGATCTCGCCCGCCACCGAATGCAACGGCAAGGAGCTGCCCAGGGGCAACACCAGGCGCATGACCTCCAACTGATCGGTTTTGAACAAGGCGCTGGATTGGCTGCTCAGTGCATCACCGCCAACATGTTGCAGGTTGGCGATCTCGCCCGGCTGAAGATGATGCAGTGCCATGGGGTTTCCTGGTTGAGACGGGTGGTAGACGCGTGACACGGATGGGTGCGCGAGGCAAGCTTGAACGGTGCTGCCAGAAACGTCAAAGGCTTCGCCGAACCATCATTTCCTTGATCTTGCTGATGGCTCCCACGGGCCGCAAGCCCTTCGGACACACGTCCACGCAGTTCAGAATGGAGCGGCATCGGAACAGGCGATACGGGTCGTTCAGGTTGTCGAGCCGCTCGGCGGTGGCCGTGTCGCGGCTGTCCACGAGAAAGCGATAGGCCTGCAGCAAGCCGGCCGGCCCGACGTATTTGTCCGGATTCCACCAGAAGCTCGGACATGCCGACGTGCAGCAGGCGCACAGGATGCATTCGTACAGGCCGTTGAGTTCGTCGCGCTGTTCGGGCGACTGCAAGCGTTCGCGCTCGGGGGCCGGCGCCGGGTTGACGAGATAGGGCTTGATCGAGTGGTATTGCTTGAAAAAGGCGGTCATGTCCACGATCAGATCGCGTATGACTGGCAGCCCGGGCAGCGGCTTGAGCACCACCTGGCGTGGCAGTGTGTTCATGTTGGTGATGCAGGCCAGGCCGTTCTTGCCGTTGATGTTCATGGCGTCCGAGCCGCAAATGCCCTCGCGGCAAGAGCGGCGAAAGCTCAGACTCGGGTCCATGGCCTTCAGGCGCATCAGCACATCGAGCAACATGCGGTCGCCCCGGTTGACTTCGATCTCCAGCGTCTGCATGCGGGGCATGACATCGAGATCCGGGTCGTAGCGGTAGATGCGGAAAACGTGCATATGGGCTTCCTTCGGGACGCACCGCCGTCACAAGCCCATCATGCGCAACATGCCCATCGGGTCGTGCGTGCGGGCAATGGCCGCCATCACCGCGAAACAACACAAGGCCAAAACGAATGCCAGCGCCTTGCCGGTACGGGTCGACGCCCGTCTGAGCGCGAGTGTCCCGAACACGATGTAGGCCACCAGCAGTGTGAGCTTGACCAGCAGCCACGGCGTGGCAAAGGGATTGATCCGCAGTATCCACAGCAACAGCAATGCCGCGCCCAACAAGGCGGTGTCGATAACCTGGCTCAAACGGCGCACCCATGGCGCCATGGGTGCGGTCGCACTCAGCAGCACGCCCAGGCCCCGCCCCGCGAACAGACCGCCACTGAGCAACGCCAGCCCCACGTGGGTCGCCTTTATGAAGGGATATAAGTCGGCCAGCACCATGCATCACCCTTGCAAACAATGCATGGTCTTCGCCAACAGCACACAGATGCTCAAACCGACCTCCTCCGCTCAATGCGGATGCGGCGCCCTTTTGCGAGTTGAAGACCCCCTCCCGGCAGCAGGTCGGCCAACGTGAAACCGTCCAGGTGCGCCATGAAGCTCTGCAAGGCGCCGCCGAGCACGTCGGCGAGCCGGCACTGGCCTGTCAACGTGCACTGGCCCCCAGTGGCGAAGCACTCCACCAGCGCGAAGTCCGGCTCGATGCTGCGCACCACGGCGCCGAGGTTGATGGTCTGGGGGGAATGCGCCAGGCGCATCCCGCCTCCCTTGCCACGCACGGTCTCGATCCAGCCCTGCAGGCCGAGTTGGTGCGTGACTTTCATCAGATGTGCCTCGGAGATGCCGTAAGCCTGTGCGACCTCCGAGATCGTGCACAGACGCTCCGGCTGCTGCGCCACGTACATCAACAGGCGCAGCGCATAGTCGGTCATCGTGGTCAGCCGCATCGATGGACTCCGATCATCGGGATGTGCGCGATGGCGTGGAAATCTTCACCGCCTTGAGCACCGACGTCGCTTTCTGGTCAAGGCCTGGGCGAATCATCATCGGGAAAAAACGCCAACCATACAACCCAAACGCCAGCACCCAGGCACCGGCCGAGGCGTGCAACGCGATCATCGCCCAGCTGGTCGGCAACAAGGCCAGCAGGCGGAGCGCGGCGGCGGCGATCACCAGCACATAGCACCACACGATGAGGCTACCGGCACGCAGCGGTCGTCCCAGATGCCCCAGCGCCGTGCGCGTCACCATCCCGATGATGAGCACCGAAAATCCGGCCACGCCGATCACATGCACTGGCCATGCGGCGCGCAACAGCCATCCCGACGCATGCGCAGCCGCCACCAGCAGGCCCATACCGAGCGCGGCGTAACCGACATAGAGAATCCAGAGCAAAGGCACGCGCCGCACCGCCCACGGTTTCCAGGCCAGCACCTGGACCAGTGCGATCACGCCGGCTGCGGCCAGGAAAGTGGCCATGGCCGACATCCACCCCAACAGCCCGAAGGCGATGGCCAGGCCACTCGCGCCGAGTTGCCAATGGCCGCTGCGGGTATGCATGGGAATCGTCAACCCCGGCACCGCCCGCATGGCGAAAAACGGAATCACCCGACGTGCCACCAGCAGTGCAACCACGGCCATGCACAGCAGTCCCGCGTTGAAGCGCTGCATCAGAAGCACGTAGTCACCCTGCCACGCGGCGAGCAGGAACAAGGCGTCGGCCACGCCCAGCGCCAGCACGAGCAAGGGCACACCGTAATTGCGCTGGTTCAAAGCACCGTAGATGGCGCGACCCAGCGCTGCGGCCGCCCAGGCAAAGAACAGAAGCTCGCAAGCCGCGGCCAGCCAGAAGGAGGCCGCGCCGGGAACGAGGTAGCCCACGCGCGCCAGCACCCACAGCAGACCCAAGGCACCCAGTGCGCGGCCCTTGAGCAGATTCATTCCCGTCCAGTTGTTGCCCGCCGTGAGCAGGAAACCAACGGCAATGGTGGCGATGAAGCCCCAGAGCATCTCGTGCGCATGCCAGATCACGCCGGCAAGCTGTCCACGCAGCAGACTTGGCGCGAAAAGCCAAAGCGCTACCGCGACAGCAGCCCAGAAGCAGCCTGCTAGGTACAGAGGCCGGAAGCCCATCTCGAGAAATGCAGACCACTGCGGGACAAGCGCCCTCGCCTGCCCCGGCTCGTCGATTCGCATCAACTCAGTCATGTGACAGCGCGGTCGGGATGGCATCTGGATCGCGGTTCATCTGGTAGCCCATCCACAGGCTTTGCGCGATGCGTTCGGCCATCGCGCAAGCCTGCTCGCCCATGGCGCGATTGGGCTGTGCTGCGGCGGTCTCCCGGAACAATGCCAACCAGCGCTGGAACAGTTCGGCGGTCAGACCTGGAAGAACGGCGTGCTTGGGCATGGGCGCGCCGGCAAAACGCCCGGTACGGCGCAGGATGGACGACCAGAAGTCCACCAGCTTCGCCAGATGGTGCTCCCATTCGTCTACGTGCGCGTCGAAGATGGGGCCGAGGACCTCGTCCTGCCGCACCCGTGCGTAGAACGCGTGGACCAGGTTGGAAACGTCATCCTCGGAACACAGTTCGGTGACCATCAATTCGGACTCCTTGGCTTGCCGATCGCAAGGCCTTATAAGATGTATATTCTATGCATCTTAAAGGACCACGACCAGCCATGAAGAGAATGGATTGATCCACATCAACTCCGAGGAAATGCCATGGTCCCGTGGGTCTCAGAACAGGACACGGCTGCGCAGCGTTCCGGGCACCTCGGTCAGCTGGGTCAATGCCAATTCCGAGTGGGTGGCATCGATGTCCATCACCACGTAACCCACGTCCTCGCGCGTCTGAAGATATTGCGCGGCAATGTTGATCTGGTGATCCGAAAAAATGCCGTTGATGCGAGAGAGCATGCCGGGCACATTGCGATGGATGTGCAGCAGTCGGTGCTTGCCGGGGTGTGCCGGCAAGGCCACTTCGGGAAAGTTGACCGCTGAGGTGGTGGTGCCGTTGTCGCTGTATTTGACGAGTTTCTCCGCCACCTCGACGCCGATGTTCTCCTGGGCTTCCAGCGTTGAGCCTCCGATGTGGGGCGTGAGGATCACACTGTCCAGGCCGCGCAAAGGCGACTCGAAGTTGTCGTGGTTGCTGTGGGGCTCTTGCGGGAAGACGTCGATAGCGGCGCCCAGCAACGCCTTGCATTGCAGCGCGCTAGCCAGCGCTTCAAGCCTCACCACGCTGCCGCGCGACGCATTGATCAGCACCGCATTGGGCTTCATGAGCGCGAGCTGTGGCGCGTCGATCATCCATTGGGTGTCGGCCGTTTCCGGCACATGAAGGCTCACCACATCAGCGGTGGTCAGCAACTCGGCCAAGCTGGTCAGCGGCCGCGAATTGCCCATGGGCAGCTTGGTGGCGATATCAAAAAACACCACCTTCATGCCCAGCGCTTCGGCGAGCACGGACAGCTGCGTGCCGATGGCCCCATAGCCCACAATGCCCAAGGTCTTGCCGCGAATTTCGTACGCGTTGCTGGCCGATTTCAACCAGCCGCCTCGATGGGCCACGGCGTTCTTTTCGGGAATGCCGCGCATCAACAGAATGGCTTCGGCAAGCACCAGTTCTGCAACGGATCGGGTGTTGGAGAACGGTGCGTTGAACACGGCAATGCCGCGTTCGCGCGCCGCGCTCAGATCCACCTGGTTGGTGCCGATGCAGAAGCAGCCCACCGCCGTCAACCGGTTGGCATGGGCCAACACCTCGGCGCTGAGTTGGGTGCGGGAGCGGATACCCACGAAATGGACATCCGCGATCCTGGCCTTGAGTTCGTCGTCAGCCAGTGCACCGGGCAGGCTCTCGATCTGAGAGTAGCCGGCCGCCTTCAGCACCGCAATGGCCGAGGGGTGAATGCCCTCCAGCAACAGAAAGCGGATCTTGCTCTTGTCGATCGATGTCTTGGGTCCGGCAGTCGAGGCTGCTGTGAAAGTGTTGGTCATGGTTGTGCAAATATAGAGGAGGCGATGGCGCCAGGTGATTCGCTGTATGCGTCTCCCATTCAATGAAAGGGCATTGTTCCGTTCCTGAACTGGCCAGACAGCGCCACCTCTTCCTGATGCAACGAGAGTGCCTGCCGGATCGCCTGGCGCTGACAGTCCTCGACGAGCTCACGGCTTTCAACGCCGCGAGACTGATTACATGCTCCAGCTCACGCACGTTGCCCGGCCAGCTGTAGCGACGCAGCGCGTCCTCCGCTTCGCCCTGGGCAACGCTTGAGCGATGTGCGCGTTTGAGGTCTCATGCTCCGGTGCACCCGCACCAGAGCGGCATCACCCATTCGATTTTTTACGCCAAGGAGAAAAACCATGAGAGTGAGAAACACCACTGCCCTTTTTTTGGACGCACTGCGCGCCGGCCCCGTGTTGGCCGCGACGTGCCACATCCCATGACTTTTGTCGTCACAGAATCCTGCATCCGTTGCAAGTACACGGATTGTGTCGATGTATGCCCGGTCGACGCTTTTCGCGAAGGCCCCAACATGTTGGTGATCGACCCGGACGACTGCATCGATTGCGCGGTCTGCGTGCCGGAATGCCCTGTGGATGCCATCTATGCGGAAGAAGACACGCCGCCAATGCAGCGCGATTTCCTGGACATCAACGCCCGCCTCGCCCGCTCGTGGCCGACCATCTCGCGCACCAAGCCCGCGCTGCCCGACGCCGACACCTGGGCGGCGGTCTCAGACAAGCGTCTCATGATCGATGAAGGTTTGTGAAGCCGCGCCTTGCCGGTTTGGGCGCCACAAAGACTTGCCAGAGATATCCATTGTGGAGGCCCTCTCAGCCTCTCAGCCCAGCACAACAGCCTGCCCCTGCGGATTAAACGGGATGAAGGCCTGCAACTGGCCTCGGCGGATGGCCTCCACCATATCCTGCAGCGCCTGCTCAGCCTCAGCGCTGCTGGGCGAGCGGCTTGGCGAGCCCGAGAGCGCGGCGGCGAACACCATGCCCCAGGGCTGGCCGTAGGCCTGGGCCTCGCGCGCCAGCTGCTCGAACGATTCGAGTTCGTCCAGCGCCTTGTCCACGCACATCCGCGGCACCAGCGCCCCGCCCTCGCCTTGCTCGAATTCGAGCCGCTGGATTTCTGTGGCGTCGTCGGGCAGCTCGATGTCGGCAAAAACGAACAGCAGGCGCTGCGGCAGGGGCTGCCGGCGCGCGGCGCGCAGCAGGTCGTCGAAGTTTTCGATGTTCATGGGGTCTCCAGGTTGGCCGGCGCGGGCGACAGCAGGCGCTTGGGTAGAACGGTCTGTCGCGTCTGGATCAGGTCGGCCACCATGCGCGCGTATTCGCGCTCGACCGCATCGACCTTGCTGGCACTGCGTTCGTACAAGACCATCGGCTGTGGGCTTGCATGGGCCAGCGATGCCGGAATGTGCTGGGCCGTGCTCATCCGCATGTCCCGAGATGGCCGCACTGCGTGCAGTAGTCACAGCCGTCCTTGCGGATCATCGCGTGCGCGCCACACTCGCTGCATTTGCGGCCCGGCATCGCGCCCGGCGTGGGCGCCACTGCCACCGGCGGGGGCAGGCTTGCGGGCGTGACCCCGTTGCGCTGCGCGATCAGGATCTGAACCGCATAGGCAATGGCGGCCACCACCGAGTCGTGCCACATCGGCACGCTCGTGCCATCGGCCTTTTCGTGCGTGCCCAGACGCACCGGACCTCGGTCCCACACCACCTTGCGCATGTCGCTCAGCGCGCGATCGAGGAAGCCACCGCGCGCGGCCAGCGACAGCAGGCGCATGCTGGAGGTGACCCACTGTTGCGACTCGCCGCTCTGCCCCACCGGCATGAAGAACTCGATCGCCCGTTCAACCATGCCCGAGCCGTCGGCCGCCGGCACCGGCAGGAAGGAGACGACCAGATACAGCGTCTGCTGGCCCTCCTGCGTCCAGTACTCGATCTTGTCGGCGACCGCCGCCAACGCGCCCTTGGGCCGGCTCTCGATCACCGTGCGCATCGGGTCCACGTTGGCCACGCTCGCCGTCGTTTCAGGCGTAGCGCTGGTGTCGAGCACCGAACCGAGGATGGCGTTGGGCCGGTAGGTGGCCAGGCCCTTGAGCTGTGCGTGCCAGGCCTGTCTGTACAAGTCTTTGAAATCGTCGTACGGGCAGTCGGCCGGCACGTTCACGGTTTTTGAGATTGCCGTGTCCACGAAGGGCTGCACGGCTTCCATCATGGCCAGGTGGTCGGACGCCGGCATGGACAGGGCGCTCACGAAGTACTCGGGCAACTGGCCCGTGTCGCCGCCGAGCTCGCGGTAGAGCCGCCACGCATGGTCTTCCACCGCGTAGTCGGTGGTGCTGCCGTCGGCCTCGCGCTTCTTGCGCCGGTACATCCAGGAAAACGGCGGCTCGATGCCATTGGACGCGTTGTCGGCGAAGGCCAGGCTGACGGTGCCGGTCGGCGCGATCGACAGCAGGTGGCTGTTGCGGATGCCGTAGGTGCGGATCGCCTTGCGAAGCGCCTCGGGCAGGCGGCTGGCAAAGGTGCCCTCGGCCAGGTAGCCGTCGGCGTCGAATTTGGGGAACGCGCCCTTCTCCTGCGCCAGCGCCACGGAGGCCGCGTAAGCCGCGTCGCGCATGCGCTCGGCGATCTGCGCGGCCAGGGCGCGCCCCTCGGCGCGATCGTAGCGCACGCACAGCATGGCCAACGCATTGCCCATGCCGGTAAAACCCACGCCGACGCGCCGCTTGGCCGCGGCTTCCTCGCGCTGCTGCGGCAGCGGCCAGTAGGTCACGTCGAGCACGTTGTCCAGCGCGCGCACCTGCAGCGCCACCACCCGCTCGAAGGCCTCGAAGTCGAACGTGGGCAAGCCACCGAAGCCGAAGGGGTGGCGCACGAAGCGCGGCAGGATCACTGGCCCGAGGTCGCAGCAGCCGTAGGGGGGGAGCGGCTGTTCGCCGCAGGGATTCGTCGCCTCAATGGTCTCGCAGTAGCGCAGGTTGTTGTCTTGCTGGATATGGTCGAGGAACAGGATGCCGGGCTCGGCGAAGTCGTAGGTGGAGCGCATGACCGTGTCCCACAGTTCACACGCGGGCAGGCTGCGGTAGACCCACAGGCCGTCGGCGCGCTGGTGGGCGCCCTGGGCCAGCAGCGCGGGACCGGGGCGCGCGCGGTGCACCAGCGCCCAGGGCTGGTCGTCGGCCAGCGCGCGCATGAAGTCGTCGCTCACGCCGACTGACACGTTGAAGTTGTTCCAGCGCCCCGGCGTGCGCTTGGCGGTGATGAACTCGATCACGTCGGGGTGGTCGATGCGCAGCACGCCCATCTGCGCGCCGCGCCGCGCCCCAGCGCTCTCCACGGTGGCGCAGGACTGGTCGAACACGTTGATGTAGCTGCACGGGCCCGAGGCCAGCGAGGCGGTGGCCTTGACCTCGGCGCCGCGCGGACGGATGCGCGAGAAGTCGTAGCCCACGCCGCCGCCACGCCGCATGGTCTCGGCGGCCTCGCGCAGGGCCTCGTAGATGCCAGGGTAGCCGCCTTCGTCCACGCCCTGGATGCAGTCGCCCACGGGCTGCACGAAGCAGTTGATCAGCGTGGCCTGGATCGCTGTGCCGGCCGCGCTCATGATGCGGCCGGCACCGATGGCGCCGGCCTGCAGGTTGTCGAAGAAGCGCTGTTCCCACAGAGCGCGGTCGGCCTCGGGCTCCACCGAGGCCAGGGCACGCGCCACCCGGCGGAAGATGCCTTGTTCGCTGGTCTCACCGTCCTTGAGGTATTTTTCCTGGAGCACGTCCAGGGTGATGGGCTGCTGGCCGATGGCGATGGTGGCGTTCTTGGGCGCGTCGCGTTTCATGTTCGAGGTTTCCTTCCGATCATTTGCTCCCCCGCGCCGAGCGGCGTGCCTTGTGATGGCGCCGCAGACGCTACAGCAGGTCGTCCGGTGGTGCGCTGGCGACAGGTGGCGTCATTGCACCAGGGGCGTGTCTGCTCCCTCCAGTTGTACACCTTCCACTTGTGCCTGACCCACCAGCAACTGCATGTACTGGCGAAGCGCCGTGGCCTGCGACTGCAGCGTCAGGCGTGCGGCAATCTGTGCCTGCAACTCGGAGAATTCGGGCAGGCGGCCTGGGTCGCGCTCCAGCACTTCGACGATGTGCAAGCCGAAGCGGCTGTGCACCAGACGCGGGTGCAGGCCGACGGTCTGGATGGCGTCGTTCTGCAGGAAAAGGGCCTTGGCCAGTTCGGGCGCGCAGTCCTGCGGTGTGATCCAGCCGAGGTCACCGCCCTGGGCGCTGGATGGGCAATTGGAGAGTTCGCTCGCGAGCTGCGCAAAACGATCGGAGGGCCCCCCCTGGCGCGAGAGCTCCAGCAGCGCCGCCTCGGCGCGCTGGGCCAGCGCATTCACCGGCACGCCCGGCGTGACCGCGAACAGAATGTGCCGAACGTGCAGCGCCTGGCCCACGACGAAGCGCGGCTTGTGGGCCTCGTAGTGGCGCCGGCATTCTTCGGCGCCCGGCTCGGGCGAGTGCACTTCGGCTTCGAGCAGGGCCTCGATCGCGCTGCGCGTGCCGGCGTCGGGCTCGGGTGCGCTCACGCCGGTGAAGCGCGGCAGCAGGCCGGCGCTCACCGCCTGCTGGCGCAACAGTTCGGTGCAGGCGCGCTCGCGCAGGGTCTGCGCGTCCAGCACCTCGCCGGCTTTGTGCAGTTGGATGCCGTTGACGCTGGCGATCTCGGCCGGGGCCGCAGCGGCCGCAGGGCTTTTGCAAGCGCAGGCGCTGCTGCCGCAACCGGTGGAGGGCGATGTGGAAAGGTCCTGGCTCATGGGGGCTCCCGTGGGTGAGGTGGATCAGCGGGGCTTGGAAGGGTGGGCAGGGTTGGTCGGATTGGCCGGCACGCCCAGGCGGCGGCTGCGCACCACCTGGTAAGGCCGCACCAGGTAGGCCACGCTGGCGAAGCCGCTCCACACATGGACCAGCCGCGAGAACGGGAACAGCAGGAAGATCGTCATGCCCAGGACCAGGTGCACCTTGTAGGGCCAGTCCATGTTGACCAGGGCCGAGGCATCGGGGCGGAAGGTGACGATGCGCTGCGCCCATTCGGCCAGCACCAGCATGGCGCTGCCGTCGGCGTGCGCATACGAGTACGGCAGCGTGATCAGGCCCAGCGTGAGCTGCACCCACAGGATGACCAGGATGGCGAGGTCGGTGCGGTGGCTGGTCAGGCGGATGCGCGGGTCGAAGATGCGCCGGTGCAGCAACAGTGAGAGGCCGACGAAGCAGATCACACCGGCGGTGCCGCCCGCATAGATGGCCAGCCGCTGCTTGACCGCGGCATCCAGGAAGCCTTCGTAGAAAAAATGCGGCGTGAGCAGGCCCACGGCGTGCCCGAAGAACAGGAACAGGATGCCGACATGGAACAGGTTGCTGCCCCACCGCAACTGGCCCCGGCGCAGCAACTGCGAGGAATCGCTTTTCCAGGTGTACTGGTCGCGGTCGAAGCGGGCCAGGCTGCCCATGAGGAAAACCGCCAGGCAGATGTAGGGATAGACGCCGAAGAGGAAGTGGTGCAGTGAGGTCATGCCTGTGCTCCTGTTGGGGGGGATGGGTGGCGACCGGTGGCCGCCTTCACGATGCGGATGGGTTGCGGCTGGCCGGGCCGCGCCTGACCTTCGGTGGAGCAGCCCCCGAACACCGCGGGCTCGGCCCAGCTCTCATCCACACCGGGATCGGGGGCCACGGGCACGGGCTCGGCCTTCTCACCCGCGATCTCCAGCACGGCGGCCAGCACGCTGGCGTAGGGGCTCTGGCGCTTCTTCAGAGCGCTGAAAATCACGCGCACGATGTGTGCGCTCTCGCCAAGGAACTCGCGCGCCACCGCAGCAGGCTGGGTAGAGGCGAACTCCAGCAGCACGCTCAGGTGGTCGGGCAGCTCTGCCGGTCCGAGGTAGAGCCCGGCCTTCTCGTAGGTCTGGATCAGGTCGATCATGGCCGGCCCCCGGTCGCGCGAGTCGCCCAGCACGTGCTCGAACAGGTGCAGCGCGGTGCTGCGACCGCGGTCGAACAGCTCGACGTAGTCGGCCTCGACCTCCAGCGCGGGCTGCTGGCTCAGGTGCGCCAGCAGCGCATCGAGCTCGACCAGCCGCGCGGCCGGCAACGCGGCCTCCGCATGCAGCGCGTCGCGCAGTTCAGCGGCGTGGGCGCGCAGGTCGGCGGTGGGGTAGCGCAGCAGGTGGGCAAGCACACGCAGTGTGTGAACGGCGGGTTTCGGGGGGGTGGAAAACAGGCCCATGTCAGACCCCCGCCTTGATGGGTATCGTTCGCTTTTTCTCGCTGCCGAACAGGCTGGTTTCCGTCTGCCCTTCCGAGCAGCCGTTGCCGAAGCTGAAGCCGCAGCCGCCCTTGATGTTGAAGGTGTTCTCGGCGTATTCGCGGTGCGTGGTGGGAATCACGAAGCGGTCTTCGTAGTTGGCGATCGCCATGGTCTGGTACATGTCCTCGACCTCGCGCACGCTCAAGCTCACTTGTTCAAGCACGTCCTGGTTGATCACGCCGTCCACATGCTTGGCGCGCTGGTAGCTGCGCATGGCCAGCATGCGTTCGAGCGCGCGCACCACCGGCGCGGTGTCGCCCGCCGTCAGCAGGTTGGCGAGGTACTTCACCGGAATGCGCAACTGGCTCACGTCCGGAATCTCGCCGTTGTCGCCCAGGTACCCGGCGTTGGCCGCGGCGGTGATGGGAGAGAGCGGCGGCACGTACCAGACCATGGGCAGCGTGCGGTATTCGGGGTGCAGCGGCAGCGCCACTTTCCAGTCCACCGCCATCTTGTAGACGGGGCTATGGCGCGCGGCCTCCAGCCAGTTGTCGGGGATGCCATCGGCGCGCGCCTGCGCGATCACCGCTGGGTCGTGCGGGTCCAGGAACAGGTCGATCTGCGCCTTGTAGAGATCGGTCTCGTTGGGCACGCTGGCGGCTTCCTGGATGCGGTCGGCGTCGTACAGCAGCACGCCGAGGTAGCGGATGCGGCCCACGCAGGTCTCGCTGCACACGGTGGGCTGGCCGGCCTCGATGCGTGGGTAGCAGAAGATGCACTTCTCGGCCTTGCCGCTCTTCCAGTTGTAGTAGATCTTCTTGTAGGGGCATCCGCTCACGCACATGCGCCAGCCACGGCACTTGTCCTGGTCGATCAGCACGATGCCGTCTTCCTCGCGTTTGTAGATGGAGCCCGAGGGGCAGCTCGCCACGCAGGCCGGGTTGAGGCAGTGTTCGCACAGGCGCGGCAGGTACATCATGAAGGTGTTCTCGAACTCCCCCACCATGGCCTTCTGCGCGGCTTCGAAGCCGTTGAAGTTGCTGTCTTTGCTGCGCTTGGCGAACTCGCCGCCCAGGATCTCCTCCCAGTTCGGTCCCCACTCGATCTTCTCCATGCGCTTGCCGGTGATCAGGCTGCGCGGGCGCGCGGTGGGCGCGTGCTTCATCTCGGGTGCTGACTGCAGGTGGTCGTAGTCGAAGGTGAAGGGTTCGTAGTAGTCGTCGATCTCCGGCAGGTGCGGGTTCGCAAAGATCTTCATCAACAGCTGCCATTTGCCACCCTGTTTGGGCACGATGGAGCCGTCGGCACGGCGGATCCAGCCGCCCTGCCACTTCTCCTGGTTCTCCCACTCCTTCGGGTAGCCGATGCCGGGCTTGGTTTCGACGTTGTTGAACCAGGCGTATTCCACACCGGGGCGGTTGGTCCAGACGTTCTTGCAGGTGACCGAACAGGTGTGGCAACCGATGCACTTGTCCAGGTTGAGCACCATGCCGATTTGTGCGCGTATTTTCATGATTCAGGCTCCTTCGATTCGGCGGGTGCTCAAGGGTTTTCGCCTTGAGATTGGTAGGCGCGGATCAGGTGGTCGTCGGCCGGTGTATCGAGCCAGTCCACCTTGTCCATCTTGCGCACCACCACGAACTCGTCGCGGTTGGTGCCGATCGTTCCGTAGTAGTTGAAGCCGTAGCTGAGCTGCGCGTAGCCGCCGATCATGTGGGTCGGCTTGAGCACGATGCGCGTGACCGAGTTGTGGATACCGCCGCGCACGCCGGTGATCTCCGAGCCCGGGGTGTTGATGATCTTTTCCTGCGAGTGGTACATCATCACCATGCCTGGATTCACCCGTTGGCTGACCACCGCGCGCGCCGCCACCGCGCCGTTGATGTTGAACAGCTCGACCCAGTCGTTGTCTTCGATGCCCGCGCTCTTCGCATCGTCTTCGCTCAACCACACCACGGTGCCGCCCCGGTTGAGGGTGAGCATCATCAGGTTGTCGCTGTAGGTCGAGTGGATGCCCCACTTCTGGTGCGGCGTGATGAAGTTCAGCTGGATCTCTTTGTTGCCGTTGGGCTTGATGTTGTGGATACCTTGGGTGGTCTTCAGATCCACCGGCGGCCGGTAGCTGCCCAGGCCTTCACCGAAGGCAATCATCCAGGGGTGGTCCTGGTAGAACTGCTGGCGGCCCGTGAGGGTGCGCCATGGAATGAGTTCGTGCACGTTGGTGTAGCCGGCGTTGTAGCTCACCGTCTCGCTCTCGATGCCGCTCCAGGTCGGGCTGCTGATGATCTTGCGCGGCTGGGCCTGGATGTCGCGGTAGCGGATCTTCTCGTCCTCGCGGTACAGCGCCAGGTGCGTGTGGTCGCGGCCGGTCTGCTTGCCCAGCGCTTCCCATGCCTTCACCGCCACATGACCGTTGGTCTCGGGCGCGAGCTGCAGGATCACCTCGCAGGCGTCGATGTCGGTCACGATCTTCGGCATGCCCTGGGTCACGCCCTCGTCGAGCGTGGTGCCGTTGAGCTGGCCGAGTTGCTCGACCTCGACGCCGGTCTTCCAGCCAATGCCCTTGCCGCCGTTGCCCAGCTTGTCCATCAGCGGCCCGAGCGCGGTGAAACGTTTGAACACGTTGGGGTAGTCGCGCTCGACCACGCTGATCTGCGGCGCGGTCTTGCCAGGGATGGGTTCGCAGTGGCCCTTGCGCCATTCCTTCACGTCGAAAGGCTGGGCGAGTTCGCCGGGGGTGTCGTGCATGATGGGCGTGAGCACCACCTCTTTCTCCACCCCGAGATGGCCCACGCAGACTTCGCTGAAAGCCTGCGCAAAACCCTTGTAGATCTCCCAGTCGCTGCGGCTTTGCCACACCGGGTCCACCGCTGCGGACAGTGGATGGATGAAGGGGTGCATGTCGCTGGTATTGAGGTCGTTCTTCTCGTACCAGCTCGCGGTGGGCAGCACGATGTCCGAATACAGGCAGGTGGTGCTCATGCGGAAGTCGAGCGTGACCAGCAGATCGAGCTTGCCCTGCGGCGCCTGCTCGTGCCACACGACCTCTTGTGGCTTTGCCTCATCCGTCCCAAGGTCCCTGCCCTGCACACCGTTCTCGGTGCCCAGCAGGTGCTTGCAGAAGTATTCGTGGCCCTTGCCGCTGGAGCCCAGCAGGTTGCTGCGCCACACGAACATGTTGCGTGGCCAGTTCTGCGGTGCGTCCGGGTCTTCGCAGCTCATCGCCAGCGTGCCGTCTTTCAGGGCGCGCACCACGTAATCCTTGGCATCAAGCCCGGCGGCGGTGGCGTCCTTCACCACCTGCAGCGGATTGGTCTTGAGCTGCGGCGCACTCGGCAGCCAGCCCATGCGCTCGGCACGCACGTTGAAGTCGATCATGCTGCCGCCGAACGCGGCCCTGTCGGCCAGCGGGCTCACGATCTCTTCCATGCCGAGCTTCTCGTAGCGCCACTGGTCGGTGTGCGCGTAGAAGAAGCTGGTGCTGTTCATCTGGCGCGGCGGGCGGATCCAGTCGAGCGCGAAGGCCAGCGCGGTCCAGCCGGTTTGCGGGCGCAGCTTTTCCTGGCCCACGTAGTGCGCCCAGCCGCCACCACTCTGGCCGATGCAGCCGCACATCATCAGCAGGTTGATCACGCCGCGGTAGTTCATGTCGGCGTGGTACCAGTGGTTCATGGCTGCGCCGATGATCACCATCGACTTGCCGTGCGTCTTGTCCGCGTTGTCGGCGAACTGCTGCGCCACGGTGACGACCTGGTCGCGCGGCACACCGGTGATGCTTTCCTGCCAGGCCGGCGTGTAGGCGGCGTTGTCGTCGAAGTTCTTCGCGCCCCCGCCGAGGCCCCGGTCGATACCGTACTGCGCGACCTGCAGGTCGAACACGGTGGCAACCATGGCGTGGCGCTCTTCGCCGGCCTTGCCCAGGCGCAGGCGCACGGCCGGCACGCGGGCGTGGTTGATGGCGCCGTTCTGCGCGTTGGCGGTGAAATGCGGCGCGGCCTCGCCGCCGAAGTAAGGAAAGGCCACGTCCACCACCTGGTGGTCCTGCTCGCCGTCTTCGATCACCGAGAGCTTGAGCTTCACCTCGGTGTCGCTGCGAGCCTCTTTGGCCTCCAGATTCCACTTGCCTTCGTCGCTGCGTCCCGCCTCACCCCAGCGAAAGCCGATCGAGCCGTTGGGCAGCACGGCCTTGCCACCCGTGTCGAAGGCCACGGTCTTCCACTCGGGGTTGTTCTTCTGGCCGAGCTGGCCGTTGAAATCGCTGGCGCGCAGATAGCGGTCGGGCACCAGGGTGGTGGTGCCGTCGGCCAACACGTGTTCCTTGAGCATCACCAGCAGCGGCAGGTCCGTGTAGCGGCGTGCGTAGTCGTCGAAATAGCTGCTGCGTGGCTTGCCACCATCCGGGAAATAGAAGTTCTTGAGCACCACGTGGCCCATGGCCATGGCGAGTGCTGCGTCGGTGCCTTGCTTGGGGTGCAGCCAGAGGTCGGAGAGCTTGGCGACCTCTGAGTAGTCGGGCGTCACGGCCACCGTCTTGGCGCCTTTGTAGCGCACCTCGGTGAAGAAGTGGGCGTCGGGCGTGCGCGTCTGCGGCACGTTGGAGCCCCAGGCGATGATGAACGAGCTGTTGTACCAGTCGGCCGATTCGGGCACGTCGGTCTGCTCGCCCCAGACCTGCGGGCTGGCCGGTGGCAGGTCGCAGTACCAGTCGTAGAAGCTCATGCACACGCCACCGATGAGCGAGAGGTAGCGCGAACCGGCGGCGTAGCTCACCATGCTCATGGCGGGGATCGGGCTGAAGCCGATGATGCGGTCAGGCCCGTGCTGCTTGATGGTGTACACGTTGGCTGCGGCGATCAGCTGGTTGACCTCGTCCCAGGTGCTGCGCACGAAGCCGCCCATGCCGCGCACCTGCTGGTAGTCGCGCCGGGCTTCGGGGTTCTCGACGATGCTGGCCCAGGCGTCCACCGGGGTTTTCGCGACATTCAGCGCGGCACGCCAGCGCTCCAGCAGGCGCCCGCGCACCATCGGGTACTTCACCCGGTTGGCGCTGTAGAGGTACCAGCTGTAGGAGGCGCCACGCGCACAGCCACGCGGCTCGTGGTTGGGCATGTCCCAGCGCGTGCGCGGGTAGTCGGTCTGCTGGGTTTCCCAGGTCACGATGCCGCCCTTGACGTAGATCTTCCACGAGCACGAGCCGGTGCAGTTCACGCCGTGGGTGCTGCGCACGATCTTGTCGTGCGCCCAGCGGTTGCGGTAGGCGTCTTCCCAAGTGCGGTCTTCGCCGGTGCTCTGGCCGTGGTTGCCCGAGAAAGACTCCCTGGGCAGGCTGAAATGGGTGAGGCGGTCGAGAAAGTGGCTCATGAAGGTCTCCGGAAATGGGGGCATTGCGGCAGGCGTGCGACGTGTTCATGGGTTCTGGATCTCGGCGCCCTTGCGCAGGTAGAACCACCAGTTCAGCACCAGGCAGGCGGCGTAGAAGATGGCGAAGCCGTACATGGCCGTTTGCGGCGTGCCGAGCTTGATCTGCTCACCGATCACCACCGGCGCAATGAAGGCGCCATAGGCGGCCACTGCCGAGGTCCAGCCCAGGACCGGACCGGCCTGCTGGCTGTCAAAGATCACGCCGATGCTTCGAAAGGTCGAGCCGTTTCCGATGCCACTGGCGGCAAACAGCAACATGAACAGCGCAAGGAAGATAAAGAAATACTGTTCCGGCGTGGCCGACTGGTAGGCGAGTTGCATCACATACCCGACGGCAACCCCCGCGATAGCCATCACGCCGCACACCCATTGGGTCACGATGGAGCCACCGAGCTTGTCGGCCATCCAGCCACCCAACGGGCGAATCGCTGCACCAACGAAAGGGCCGATCCAGGCGTAGGCCAGGATGGGCGGGCCCTTGGGATTGACCAGCGTGTGCTGCAGGACGCCATTGGCATCCACCACGTGGCTGACACCAAAGATCACCTTCATCGACAGCGGCAGCGCCATGGAGAAACCGATGAACGAGCCGAATGTGACGATATAGAGAATGGTCAACGACCATGTGTGCTTGTTGCGGAAGATCGCAAACTGCTTGGCCACGTTTTCCTTCATCGTGCCAAAGGCGGTGATCTTCATCACCATCAGCGTGCTGACAATGATGAAAGGCATGGCAAGCCACATGTTGAGCAGTCCCAGACCGCTGGGTGCCGGCAAGTAGAGATACAGGCCAACACCGGCCGGGACGAAGGACAGGGTGTAGAGCCAGATGATCTTGAGAAACGCGGCGATCGGCCCGCCGGTGTTGGGAGAAACCGTCTTGAGGTTGTTCATGCCGAACCAGCACAGGACCGACAACGGCACGAGAGACAGCACCCAGGCAAAACCGGCGTTCTGGATCCAGGTGGGAGTGCCAGGGGGGATGGCGCCCAAGATCCAGCCGCTTTCCTTTTGCAGCACCATCGCGTCACCACCAAACGTCCCCAGCAAAGGCACGGTCATCACCAGCGGGATCACGATCTGCATCGTGGTCACGCCAAAGTTGCCCAGGCCTGCGTTCAGCCCCAGGCCGGTGCCTTGCAGGCGCTTGGGGAAAAACGTACTGATGTTGGACATGGAGGAGGCAAAGTTGCCCCCTCCCACGCCACACCACAAAGCCATCAACTGGAACGACCACAGGGGCCACTCGGGGTGCTGTAGCACGATGCCGGTACCCAGGGCAGGCGCGAGCAGCATGGCGGTGGTCAGAAAAATGGTATTTCGCCCACCCGAGAGTCGGATCAGAAACGAAGCCGGGATGCGCATCGTGGCCCCGGCCAGGCCGGCAATGGCGGTCAGGGTGAAGAGCTCGGCCTGGGTGAACGGATAGCCCAGGTTCATCATCTGCACCGTGATGATTCCCCACATGCTCCACACCGCGAAACCGCAGAGCAGGGCCGGGATGGAGATCCAGAGGTTGCGGTACGCGATTTTTTTGCCGGTGAGGTTCCAGAAGGTTTCATCCTCCGGCCTCCAGTCCACGATGTCTGGACCGACCTTGTTGGTGTTGTTCATGATGTGTTGACCAACGCAAAGCGTCAGTTCTGAAAGGAAAATGGTTTTGCGTTGGCGCCCATGACTTCGGTCTGGCGCACCTCGGTCCAGTACATCCAGATGAGCGATACCCAGACCACGCCGTACATCAGCATGAAGGCGCTGGAACGGATACCGGTGAGGTCCATGAGCGCGCCGAACAGGATCGGCAGCACAAACCCACCCATGCCCCCGGCCAGGCCGACGATGCCGCTGATGGCGCCGATGTTTTTCGGATAGTCGTCGCTGATGTACTTGAAGACGCTGGCCTTGCCGAAGGCCCAGGCGATGCCCAGGATGAACATCAGGCCGGTGAAGAGGTAGACGTTGAGGCCGATGTGGAAGGAGCGCGGGCCATTGACGGTGAGCACGGTGAAGTCGGTCTGCGGATACGACAGCAGGAACAGGCAGATCCAGCTCACCCACAGCACCCACCAGGTGACCTTGTGCGCGCCGAACTTGTCCGACATCACGCCGCCCACCGCGCGCAGCACGCCACCGGGCAGCGAGAAGCACGCCGCCAGCAGCGCGGCCACGCGGATGTCCAGGCCGAACTCGCCCACGTAGTACTGCACCATCCACAGCGAGAGCGCCACATAGCCACCGAAGACGATGCTGTAGTACTGGCAATACTTGAGCACCTTGGGATCCTTGAGTGCCTTGAGCTGGTCCATGAAAGACACGTTGCTCGGCACCAGGTGCGACGGGTCGCTGTGGCTGAACAGCCAGAACAGCACCACCGTGCCCAGCATGATGGCCGCGTACACCTGCGGCACCGCAGCCCAGCCGAAGGCCACCAGCAGCACCGGCGCCACGAACTTGTTGACGGCAGAGCCCGAGTTGCCCGCGCCGTACACGCCCATGGCCATGCCCTGGCGGTGCTTGGGGAACCAGCGCGCCACGTAGGGCGTGCCGACCGAGAAGGAGCCGCCCGCCAAGCCCACGAACAGGCCGATGGTGAGGAAGTGCCAGTAAGCCGTGGCGTAGCTCATGAGCCAGATCGCCGGCACGGTGATGGCCATGAGAATGGCCATCACGATGCGGCCACCGTAGCGGTCGGTCCAGATGCCCAGCGGCACGCGCACCAGCGAACCGGTGAGCACGGGTGTGGCCATGAGCAGGCCGAACTGGGTGGAATTGAGGTCGAGTGCCTTCTTGATCGGGATGCCGATGACACCGAACATCATCCAGACCATGAAGCACACGGTGAAGGCCAGCGTGCTGACGATCAGCACCGACCAGGCTTTTTTGTCGTTGTTCAGCTCAGAGGCCATGATGTCTTTCTCCACGCGGGGCATGGCAAGACTGTCGGCGCTGGGTGCGCTGGTGGCTATCCGCCTGCCGGGCATGCGAGGCGGTGCGGAAGAACGATGGCGGCAGGGCGCCGTGTGTCCGGAAGAACTAGGCGGGCCGGTTGATGGCCGGCAATTGATCTGTATCAATGCCTCCGGGTCGATTCGTCGACCCCGGCACGATAGTCACGACGTATGAGCAAAGAAGTGAAAGTGCTCCTCCCCCGGCGGGGGCGAGAGCGATGCCGGGACACGATGGCGTCACGGGGGCATGTCAGCCCACTAGGACGCGTGACGGGCCGCGAACACCGCCGCCTGCACACGCGAGGTGAGGTGGAGCTTGCGCAGGATGTGCTGTACGTGGATCTTGACCGTGGTCTCGGCAATGTCGAGCTGGCGGGCAATGTGTTTGTTGCTGTCGCCGCACGCGATCAGGTGCAGGATCTCGAGTTCACGCGCCGAGAGCGCGGCGAGTTCGGGAGCAGAGGTGGCGGTGCACACCGGTGCATCGGCCGCTTTGCCGTTGGCAGACGGCGGTGATCGCAACGCCGACACCAGCTTGGTGGTCATCTCGGGACTGACCACCGACTCGCCCTCCATCACCTTGACGATGCCCTCGCACAGGTGTTGCGCCTCCACTGTCTTGACCAGGTAGCCGTCGGCGCCGGCCTTGAGCGCGGCCACCAGATCGGACTCGTTCTCGCTCACGGTGAGCATGAGCACGCGGCTACCCGGTGCGGCTTCGCGCAGTGCGGGGATGGCGTCCACGCCCAGTACGCCCGGCAGGTGGTTGTCGAGCAGGATCACGTCGGGTCGCTGGCGCGCCACGCAGCGCAACGCTTCGCCCACGTCACCCGCCTCGCAAGCCACTTCAAAACGCGGGTCCTGCGCGAGCAGCGCCATGAGTCCGCGGCGGAACAACGAGTGGTCGTCGACCACGAGCAACTGGATCGGACGGGCGATGGTGTCGGTCATGGAATGGCGTGCTCGGTAACGGGTGTGGCGATGGCGTTTTCCGCCACCGGATGGGGCGGCAGGGTCAGGGTGACGGCTGTGCCTCGGCCGGGCTCGGAACTCACGTCCACGCGGGCGCCGACGAGGGCCGCGCGCTCGTGCATGATCTTGAGGCCCACGTGGGATTCGCCGGGCGCGTCCAGCGCGTCGAAGCCCGCGCCGTCGTCGCGCACGCAAAAGCGCCATTGCGCGCCCTTGACCACGTCGAGCTGGACATGCTGGGCACGGGCGTGCTTGCGCACGTTGGAGAGCGACTCCTGCAGCACGTGCAGTACTTGCACCTGCACATCGGCGGGCAAGGGCAAGCCATGCCCTTCGACGTGCAGCTTCGCCGGCAGGCCTGTCTGGTGCTGGAACTTCTGCAGCGTTTCCTGCAACGCGCGTTCGATATCGTCCGTGTTGGTGCGGGTGCGGAAGTGCACCAGCAGCTCGCGCACGTCGTTGAAACTCTCGCGCAGACCCTCGTCGAGCTCATCGAGCGTGCTGGTCACCCGCGCTTCCTGCTTCTTTTGCACTGCGTCGCGCAGCAGTTGGACCTGGATCTTGAGGAAGGCCAGCGACTGGGCGATGGAGTCGTGCAGTTCGCGTGCGATCAGTGTGCGCTCCTCGCCCACCGCCGCCTCGCGCTCCAGGGCGGAGGCACGCAGGCTCTCCAGCGCATTCGCCAGGTGGCTGGCCAGGGCATCGAGCAACTCGGTCTCGCCCACGCTCAGGCTGACCTTCGCGCGGTAGAACAAGTCGATCTCGCCCAACACCCGGTTTTGCAGCCGCACCGGCACACTCACCAGCGTCTCGAAACCGACGCACGCGCAGCGGCGCACCTGGGCCTCGTCGTGGCTGTGGATGGGAATGACGCGTGTCCTGGCATCGGGCTGCAGGTTGCCGCAGGCGCAGGCCCCGGCCAGCAGGCTGCGCTCATGCGCCAACATGTCCTGCGGGAAGCAATCGGAGGCCAGCAGCAGGTACCGCTGGCTGGCCTCATCGCTCCAGCGCACCGCCGCCGCATCGGCCTTCACCACCGCGCGCACGCGCTGGGAAAAACCGCGCGAAAGCTCCTCGATGCTGCCGGCCTGCGCCATGAATGCACTGACCTCGTAAAGCGTCTCCAGCCGCGCGCGCTGCGCCTCAATGCGTTGCGTCTTGGTTTCGACCTGGCTCTCCAGCCCCGCATACATCGACTGCAGCGCGGAGGCCATGCGGTTGAAGCCTGCTGCCACCTGGCCGAACTCGTCGAGCGTCTCGACCCCTGCGCGCACCTTGAAGTCACCCGACTCCAGCCGACGCAGGCTCTCGCGCAAGTGCGCCAGCGGGTGGATGACATACATGTACCCGGTGTAGAGCATCACCACTGCGCCGGCGATGGCCAAGGCCATCATGAGGAACTGGATCAGGTTGAGGATGGCGGTGAAGCCCGAGAGCTGCTTCTCGATCGCCAGCACCAGGCCGTCGATGGCTTCGACGAGCGCGCCGGCCGCTGCCAGCGCCTGCGCTGGCTCGGGCGGGCGGTCCTGCAACCACAGCGGGCGCTGGTTCTGCCACAGCGTTTCCACGGTGGCGAACGCCTGGCCGACCGCATCGTCCCAAGGCACGAACAGCGGACGGCTGGCGTCCCCTCGGCGCAGCAGATCCAGGTTCTGGTCAAACTGCTGCACCAGGGCCGCCAGCTCGGGCGGGGAGCGCCCGGCCTGCGCCACGCTGGCGATTCGCCAGGTCTGCATGCGCATGCGCCCGGCCTCGTTGACCGCGGCAGCGCCGCCTTCGAGTTGCCGAGTGATCCAAAGCGTCAGGCTGATGGAGGTGAGAGCAACGAGAAGAAGTCCCACGCCAATGCACATCAGCTTTGTCGACAGTGAATACCTTGCGCCCATGGCGCGAGGGTAATCGATCGCGTTGCCGCCAGCTATCGGCCCTGGTGGCCCCTTCCCCGTCCTTCCTTGACCTGCGTCAATTCCGCACCTTGGCTGGGCAGAAACGCGTTTGGATACCAGGCGACCTCCTCGAACGAGCGCATGAAACGCAAAAAAGCCCAAACCATCTTGCAACGGTTCGGGCTTATCGGACCTCTCCTACCGGGTGGTTCGCACCCGGCGGCCAAGCATCACTCTTCGACGAAAGCTTCTTCGCGTTTCTTCTTGATCGATGGCAGCAGCACGATGACCAACATCAGTGCAGCCACACCCAGCAATGAGGCGGAAATGGGACGGGTTACGAAGACGCTCCAGTCGCCGCGAGAAATCAGCAACGCGCGCCGCAGATATTCCTCCATCATGGGGCCCAGAATGAAACCCAGCAGCAGGGGCGCGGGTTCACAGCCGAGCTTGATGAAGATGTAGCCGATCACACCGAAGATGGCGACCATCCAGATGTCGAAGTTGTTGTTGTTGGTCGAGTACACCCCGATCGCACAGAACAACACGATGGCCGGGAACAACCAGCGGTAAGGCACGGCCAGCAGCTTGATCCATATGCCGATCAGCGGCAGGTTCAGGATGATCAGCATGGCGTTGCCGATCCACATGGAGGCAATCAGGCCCCAGAACAACTCGGGGTTGCTGGTCATGACCTGCGGGCCCGGCTGGATGTTGTGGATCGTCATCGCACCCACCATCAGAGCCATCACGGCGTTGGGCGGAATACCCAGTGTCAGCAGCGGAATGAAGGACGCTTGCGCACCGGCGTTGTTGGCAGACTCAGGACCGGCCACACCACGGATATTGCCTTGGCCGAACGGAATTTCGCCCGGCTTCATCTTGACCTTCTTCTCGATCGTGTACGCGGCGAAAGCAGACAGCAACGCACCACCGCCAGGCAGAATGCCCAGGCAAGAGCCCAAGGCCGTACCACGGAGCACAGCAGGCACCATGTTCTTGAAGTCTTCCTTCGTGGGCATCAAGCCTTGCACCTTGTCGGTGAACACGCTGCGCTCGCCTTCGGGCGTGGACAGGTTGGAAATGATTTCCCCGTAGCCGAACACGCCCATGGCGATCACGGTGAAGCTGATGCCGTCGGTGAGTTCCGGAATGTCGAAGCTGAAGCGGGCGACACCCGAGTTCACGTCGGTGCCCACCAGGCCCAGCAGCAAGCCGAGCACGATCATGGCCAATGCCTTGACGAGCGATCCCGAAGCCAGCACCACCGAGCCGATCAAGCCGACGATCATGAGCGAGAAGTACTCGGCAGGACCAAAGCTCAGGGCAACTTCGGTAAGGGGTGGCGCGAAGGCGGCCAGCCACAAGGTGCCCACACAGCCGGCGAAGAACGAGCCAATGCCCGCTGCAGCCAAGGCGGGACCCGCCCTGCCCTTCTTGGCCATCTGGTGACCATCGATCACCGTGACCACGGACGAAGACTCGCCCGGCAGGTTGACCAGAATGGCAGTGGTGGATCCACCATATTGCGCACCGTAATAGATACCGGCCAGCATGATCAGCGCCGCCACGGGAGGCAGACCGTAAGTGGCCGGCAGCAGCATGGCGATCGTGGCCACCGGCCCGATGCCTGGCAACACGCCGATCAAGGTGCCCAGCAGACACCCGATCAGCGCGTACAGGATGTTCTGAAAGGTGAAGGCGACGCCGAAGCCCAGCGCCAAATGATCAAGAAGTTCCATTCGATAGTCTCCGGGTCAGGCGGACACGAACGCAGGCCACACCGGGAACTGCAGATTCAATGCGTATACGAAGGCGAAATAGCTGCCCACCGCGAGGACCGTGGCGAGGACCACGGACTCCTTGAAGCTGCAGTTGGGACGGGCGTAACCCGCAATCAGCACCAGCGCATAGATCGCGATGATCATGCCGAAGGCCGGGATGCCCAGGGCAGGTACGCCGACCAGCAACACACCGAAGGCCAGGTTGGCTCCGATGATGAAGCCAAGAGGCCGCCAGGCAAAGCGCCCGACGGGATCGCCATTGGGCGCATTGCTCCTGAACGACTGCGCCGTGATCGTGAATCCCAAAAGGATCAGCACGATGCCGAGCAACAACGGGAAATAGCCTGGGCCCATACGCGCGGCGCTGCCAATGGTGAAGTTGGTGGCACCTATCGCGAACGCGACGCCGACGGCGGTGAACATCAATCCTGAAAAGAAGTCTTTTTGGCTGGCCAATTTCATGGCGTCTCCTGGTTTTGTAGATCCGCGGGCGATTGTGATGCCACTCAGCCGATCGGCTCATGTGGGTTACACCTACTTTTGGCTGCACCAAGTTGGGCCACAAGGCCTTGCTACATGCTCTCGCTCACCACTTTCCCTTGGGTTGACGCGCACGTACAACGGCCGCGATCATTTCTGCCGATGCCGCGCGGCCGGCGCGGTGCGCGAAATCCATTGCGGTCAGTCCCCTCTGGTTTTTGATCAAGGGGTCGGCGCCCTCGTCCAGCAGGAGCTGGACCACGGCCGGTTGGCCGTACTGGGCCGCCATCATCAGCGGCGTAGTGCCGTTGGGCGACTCGGCGTCGATATAGGCGTGGTGCTCCAGCATGAGCCGCACCATGTCGACGCTGGCGTTGCCGGGGTGCGTGGCGGCGTAATGCAACGGCGTCCAGCCGGGTTTGTTGACCTCGGCTTGGCGTGCGATCAATCGACGCGCCAGATCCAGCTCGCCCTTGAGCGCCGCCAGCATGAGGGCGCTCTCGTCCTTGGCTGTGCGGGCCTCGATGTTCACCGACTTCTCGCTGACCAGATACTGCGCGACAGCGCCCGATCCATCGCGGATGGCCAGCACGAGCCCGGGGTCGCCGGCTTCGTTGCGGGTGTTCATATCGAATCCGCGCTGCGCCAACTGGCGCAGCGCGGGCACGTCGTTGCGTTTGATGGCAATGAAAAAATCTTCGAACGAACTGGCTTGCACGGCCGTTGATATGGTGACAAGCAGAGAAAATATCCATTTAAAAACAACGTGATTTTTCATGTTTTTAATGTAAATATTTAAATGTTGTCAGCCACGGGGCGGCCGTTGACCTTGTCAAAAAGCCGCTCGAAATTGCGGCTGGTGGCCTCGGCCACTGTGTCCACTGCCAGGCCCTTGATGTCGGCAACCTGTTGTGCCACCCAGGGCACCCAGGCCGGGGTATTGGTCTTTCCCCGGTGGGGCACCGGCGCCAGGTAGGGGCTGTCGGTTTCGATGAGTGTGCGATCGAGCGGCACGAACGCCGCGACTTCGCGCAGATCGGCAGCGTTGCGAAAGGTCAGGATGCCGGAGAAGGACACATAGAAACCCAGGTCGAGCGCCGCGCGGGCGACGTCCATGGTTTCCGTGAAGCAATGGAACACGCCCTTGGACAAAGCCTGGCCAACACCTGACGCCGAACGGAAACCGCCCTCCTCGGCCAGGATCGCCAAGGTGTCGGCCGACGCGCTGCGGGTGTGGATCACGAGAGGCAAATCGGTTTGACGCCCAGCGCGGATGTGGGTGCGAAAGCGCTCGCGCTGCCACGCCATATCGGCCACGGTCCGTTCGCCCAGCCGGTAGTAGTCCAGCCCGGTCTCACCAATGCCAATGACCTTGGGATGCGCTGCGCTGCGCAAGAGATCCTCCAGGCAGGGCTCCCGAACGTCTTCGTTGTCGGGGTGAACGCCGACGGTGGCCCACAGATGGCCATGGGCCTGGGCCAGGCCGAGCACGTCGTCGAACTCTTCCAGGGTGGTGCAGATGCACAGCGCGCGGTCGACCTGCGCTTGCGACATCTCGGCCAGGATTTCAGGCAACCGGGCTCTCAGCTCCGGGAAACTCAGATGGCAATGGGAATCGGTGAACATGAAGGGAAGGCGCGGACACAAAAAAAAGCCGATGGGCACGCATTGTGCGCCCCACCGGCCATTGGGCTTGCGCTCAGAGTGTCTGCGTGGCGCGGTCAGAGCCCAGGCTGGAGCCCAGGATCTCTTCGATCTTGAGTTTGAGCTGGCGCGACTTCTCGTCGGAGGGGAACCGGATGCCCACGCCCTGGGTGCGGGCGCCTTGCGCCTTGGCGGGCGTCACCCAGGCCACCTTGCCGGCCACCGGATAGCGTTGCGGGTCATCGGGAAGGCTGAGCAACACATACACGTCATCGCCGAGCCGGTACTCGCGAGCGGAGGGGATGAAGATCCCGCCGTCGGCGAACAAGGGAATGTAGGCGGCATACAGAGCGGCCTTCTCCTTGATGGAGAGCTGGATCACGCTCGGACGCGCCGTCGTCGCTGTTGGGGCCGGAGAGGTGCTCATGAGGCGCGAGTTTAGCGGCAACACTCCCGTGAGCGGCGGGTCCTGCTGCACCAACTTTTCGCCGAACCCGTGAGAAATCCGTGATTCGTCGCCTCGCACATCGGTGCGAGGCCCGGCTTCAGCCGTCCCTGCGCCCTGCTCCGCTGGCCAGCACCTGCCGCGTTCGGGCCGCCCAGGCTTCTTGCGTCAGGTTTGCACTGTACGGATGCTCGACCGTGCGCGCGGCCGCGACCAACTCACGCGACCATTGCGCAAGCACCGCCCAGCGGGGCGCCGGTGGCAGTTGCTCGGTCGGGAAAAAGCGCGGCGGCGCGCCAGCGGCGTGTGCCATCAGGTCGTGACACAGTTTTTGCAGCACGGCCAATTGCTGAGCCGGCGGCCAGCCTGCCAGCGTTCCCCAATCGCCCCGGGAAAGGGCTTGCGGCAGTTGCGCCCAGGTGGCCCCTTGCAATCCGCTATCGGCCAGGGCCAGGGCGTCGTCGGGACGGCCGCCCGCCGCCTGCAACCAGGCCTGGGCCTGGGCGCGGTCCACCGCCTTGCCCGCCGCACTGGTCTGTTGCACCAGCCAGTCCAGGGCCTCAGGCTCGGTGGGCCACACCATGGCATGCGTCTGGCAACGGCTGCGGATGGTCGGCAGCAACTGGTGCGCCGCTTCGGTGGCGAGCACAAAGCGCACCTCGCCCAGAGGCTCTTCCAGTGTCTTGAGCAGCGTGTTGGCCGATTCGACGTTCATGCGCTCGGCGGGATGCACCAGGATCACCTTCGTGCGGCCGCGCGAGCGCGTGAACTGTGTGAAGGCCACCGCTTCGCGCGCCGCCTCTACCCGGATCAGCTTGCTGGGCTTGCGCTTCTTGTCGTCGATCTCTTTCTGCGCGCCCTCGTCCAGCGGCCAGCCCAGGGCCTGGCACTGGGTCTCGGGCATCAGCACGCACAGATCGGCGTGCGTGCGCACGTCGATGGCATGGCAACTGCCGCAGACGCCACAGGCACCGTCGGCGCTGGGGTTTTCGCAGAGCCAAGCCCGCGCCAGCGCCAGCGCGAGGTCGTATTGCCCCAGACCCGACGGCCCGGCCAGCAGGAGCGCATGTCCCCGGTGGCCCAGCAAACTGCGCAACTGGCCTTGCAGCCAGGGTGCCAAGGGTGTCGCGCTCAATGGACTTCCCTCCGTGCTGCGCACTGGGGGGCCAAGCGCCTTAGGAACGGCCGGGCGGCGCTCATGCAGCGCCTCCTTTCAACCAACCCCGCTGCGCCACTGCCGTGTGCACCTGTTGCCAGACCTGCTCCTTCGGCTGGTCCGATGCAATACGGGCAAAGCGAGCAGGCGCCTGCGTCATGCGCGCGGCGTAGCCTGCCGCCACGCGCTCGAAGAACGCCTGGGGCTGTGACTCGAAGCGGTCCGGCGAACGCGCAGCGGCCAGGCGTTGGGCCGCGACCACCGGTGGCAGGTCGAACCACACGGTGAGATCGGGCTGGCGCAAGGGCTCGCCGTCTGGCCGGGCTTGCACCCATTGCTCGAGCTGGCGCAGCACGTCCAGATCGAAGCCCCGACCACTGCCCTGGTAGGCGAAAGTGGCGTCCGTGAAGCGGTCACAGAGCACGACCTCGCCGCGCCGCAGCGCGGGCTCGATCACTTGCTGCAGGTGGTCGCGGCGCGCGGCGAACATCAACAGGGCCTCGCTCAGCGGATCCATCGCGTCGTTCAAGACCAGGTCGCGCAGTTTCTCCGCCAGCGGTGTGCCGCCGGGTTCGCGCGTGAGGACCACCATGCGCCCGGCGGCGCGAAAGGCATCGGCCAGACCCGCAATGTGCGTAGACTTGCCCGCGCCGTCGATGCCTTCGAAGGTGATGAAGAGTCCGGCCGAGGGCATGTATGGAGGTTGGGAACGGGGAAAGGATGCGGGTCAGCGGCGCAGGATGTAGCGCCGCACCGCCGCATTGTGTTCTTCGAGCGTGGCGCTGAACTGGCTGGAGCCGTCGCCACGCGACACGAAATACATGGCGTCGCTGGACGCCGGGCGCACGGCCGCCAACAACGACGCCATGCCAGGCATGGCGATCGGCGTGGGCGGCAACCCTGCCCGGGTATAGGTGTTGTAGTGCGTGTCCGTGTCCAGGTCGGCCCGACGCAGGTTGCCATCGAAGCGTTCACCCAGGCCGTAGATCACCGCGGGATCGGTCTGCAGCCGCATGCCGACGCGCAGCCGGTTCGAAAACACGGAGGCCACGCGCCGACGGTCGCTCTCCAGACCAGTTTCCTTCTCGACGATGCTGGCGAGGACGAGCGCTTCGTCTGGCGTGCGCAAGGGCGACGCGCCGTCGCGTTGCTCCCAGGCCTGGGCCAGCCGCTGCTCCATGGCCTGGGCGGCCTGTTTGAGCACACTGGAGGCAGGCGCGCGCGTGACGACGCGGTAGGTATCGGGAAAGAAACGGCCTTCGGGATGGCGGCCTGGGTAGCCGATGAGCGCCATGATGTCGCTGTGGCTCATGCCGTCCATGTCCTGCGTGAGATCGGGCGAACTGCGCACCGCCTGCAGAACCTGGCGGATATTCCACCCCTCCACCAGCGTGACGCTGCGCAACGCCTGCTCCCCGCGCACCAGCTTGGACAACAAGGCCCGGGGCGTGGTGCCGGTGGCGACTTCGTAGGTGCCGGCCTTGATGTCGCGCGCCTGGCCGGAGAGGCGGAACCAGGCGTAAAGCAAGCCCGGTGGGGTGTTGACGCCCGCGTCCACGATGGTATCGGCGACTTTTTGCGCGGAAGATCCCGGCCCGATCGTCACCACCAGCGGTGCGGGTTGCGACGCGGACAGCGGCAGTGGCTGCTGGAGCCACCACAGGCCCCCGACGGCCGCCAACAGGCCTGCCAGCAAGGGCAAAACCACCAGGAATTTCAGGAAGCGGATCACGGGCTTAGGCTCGTCAGGGACAAGGCGGGAACAGGCGACGGGGAATCGGGTCGGCCATGATAATCCACGCGATGAGCACCTCGACGATCCCCCACAGCGCCGCCGCCGGCCTCGCCACCAGCGGCATCACCCGTCTTGCAAATCTCGGCGTGATTCGCGTGGAAGGCGAAGACGCTGCCACCTTCCTGCAAGGCCAGCTCACGCAGGACTTTGCCTTGCTCAAGCTGTCCGAAGCACGCCTGGCCGCGTTCTGTTCGGCCAAAGGCCGCATGCAGGCCAGCTTCGTCGGCTTCAAGCGCAGCGAAACCGAGATCCTGCTCGTCTGCGGCCGCGACCTGCTGGCCCCGACGCTCAAGCGCCTGACCATGTTCGTGCTGCGCGCCAAGGTCCGGCTGAGCGATGCGAGCGAGGCCTACGCGCTGTACGGCATGGTCGGCTCGGCCGTGCCACCCGCGCTGCCCGATGCGCCCTGGAGCCAATGGCGCGATGGCGATGCCAGTGTGGTGCGCCTGTACCCCGCAGAAGGCCTGGCGCGAGCCCTCTGGGTGGCACCGGCACAGAACGATGCACCCCAGGGCGAACCCCTGGCCGAGCCGCTGTGGCAATGGCTTGAGGTGCGCAGCGGCGTGGCCACGCTGAGCCAGCCGGTGTTCGACGCCTTCGTGCCGCAGATGCTGAACTACGAATCGGTGGGTGGCGTGAACTTCAAGAAGGGCTGCTACCCCGGACAGGAAGTGGTGGCACGCAGCCAGTTCCGCGGCACCCTCAAGCGTCGGGCCTATGTGGTGCACGGCGATGCGCCTATGGCAGCGGGCGAGGAAGTCTTTCACAGCCGCGACGCCGAACAACCCTGCGGCACCGTGGTGCAGGCCGCGGCCCACCCCGCCGGCGGGTTCGACGCCATCGTCTCCATGCAGACCAACGCGACCACCGACGGCAGCCTGCACGCCGGCAGCGCCAGCGGTGCGGCGTTGCAGTTGCTGCCCCTGCCCTACTCCCTGCTCGAAGACATCTGACCACCTCGGCCGGTGCTGCCATGTGCCTCATCGCCTTTGCCCTGAACGCCGAGCCGCGTTGTCCCTTGCTCATCGCGGCCAACCGCGACGAGTTCCACGACCGCCCTACCGCGGCGCTGCATCGCTGGACGCTGGACGACGGCACGGAGGTGGTGGCCGGGCGCGACTTGCGCGATGGCGGCACCTGGCTCGCCTTGAGCCCGAAAGGCCGCGTGGCCATGCTGACCAATGTGCGCCAGTCGGTTGCGGGTCCGGGCTCGCGCAGCCGGGGAGAGCTCGTCACACGCTGGCTGCAAAGCGATGGCGACCAAGACCGGTTTGCCGACGGGATCGACCCCGAGGCCTACGGCGGTTTCAACCTGGTGGTGGGCGACTTCCACCTACAGCGCTGGAGCTGGCTGGGCAACCGCGACCCCGAGGCCCCGCACGAGCCTCGTGCGCCCACCTTGCACCGCAAGACGTTGGGTGCGGGCGTGTACGGCCTGTCCAATGCCAGTCTCGACACACCCTGGCCCAAGACCCTGCGCTTGAAGCAGGCGGTGAACGAATCGCTGGCCGGCTTGCGCGAGCACGCCACCGACGAGGCCTGGATGACACTGCTCACGAACACGCTGTTGGATTCGGGCGTGGCCAACGCACTCGAACTGCCGCACACCGGCGTGCCCGATGATATGGAGCGGGCATTGTCCAGCCCGTTCGTGCGCATGCCGGGACGCGCCTATGGCACGCGCAGCAGCCTGGTGGTCAGAGCGACTCCGGGCCCCTGCGATTGGAACGTGCAGATGAACGAGTGGACGCACGACCCTCGCATCGCCCCCGGCATCGGCCACGCTGAACACCGCCTCGAAACCTTGCGCTGGTAGTTTCAAGCACGGCTTGGCCCGTTCGCCGATGGCTACAGCTTCGCCACCATCTCCTGGTGCGCAATCCCCGCCTCTTCGAACGGCTCCCCTCGCCGCTCATACCCCAGCCGCGCATAGAACCCCTCGGCGGTGTTCTGCGCGTGCAGCACCACTTCCCTGTCCCCGCGCTGGCGCGCCGCGTCCATGAGCGCATGCAGCACGTCGCGCCCCAGCCGCCCGCCACGCAGCGAGCGTTCCACCGCCATGCGGCCGATGCGCGCCACGCCGGGTTCGTGCGGCAGCAAACGGCCGGTGGCGACCGGCCGGCCCAGGCGGTTGTAGGCCACCGCGTGCACCGCCACCGCATCGGCCTCGTCCCACTCCAGCTCCTTGGGAATGCGCTGCTCTTCCACAAACACAGCTGTGCGCAACTGCTGCGCGTCGGCACCGAGCTTCTCCCAGCCGCCCAAACGCACCTGGGTCATGGCCTCGCCGGCCTCGTAGCCCTGGAGCGTGTCGCGCAGTGCCACGGGCACCGGGCGCGAGGTCTGCGTGGCCGGGTCGGCGAACACATAAATCAATTCGCCGGTAATGAGGTGCTCGTTGCCCCGAAAGATCGCGCCGGTGAACGTCAGCGAGGTATTGCCCACGCGGCTGAGCTTCATGCCCACGTCGATCTGGTCGTCGATGCGCGCCGAGGCGTGGAATTCCACCGTGGCCTTGACCACGTAGAGGTCGCCTTCGAGCTGCTCCATGCTCTCGTGGTACGGCAATGCCAGCGCGCGCCAGTAGTCGCTGATGGCCGTGTCGAAGTACATCAGGTAGTGCGCGTTGAACACGATCTTCTGCATGTCCACCTCGGCCCAGCGCACGCGCATGCGGTGGAAGAAGCGGAAGTCGGAACGGCTCAGGGAAGGCATCTCAGGCAACTCCAAAGGCTTGGCGCAGCGCGGCGGCTGCATGTTGATGGGCGGTACGCGCCTCGGGAATGGCACGGCCGAAATTGACAAAGCCGTGCACGACGCCGGCGTAGATCTCCAGGTCCACCGGCACACCGGCATGGCGCAGGCGGTCGGCGTACATCACGCCTTCGTCCACCAGCGGGTCGCATTCGGCCAGGCCGATCCACGCGGGCGCCAGACCTTCCAGGTCGCGCACATGGCCACTCTCGTCCACGCCGTCCAGAGGGGCAAAGCGCCAGTCGTCGCGGTCGGCCGGACTGCGCACGTATTGGTCGAAAAAGTAGGTGATGAGCGCTTCGTCGAGCAGGAAACCCTGCGAGAAGGTCTTGTGCGAGGCGGTGTCCTGGTGGCCGGCGCAGCCGGGGTAGAACAGGCATTGCAAGGCCAGCGGCCAGCCCATGTCGCGCGCCCCGATGGCCGTGACCGTGGCCAATGTACCGCCAGCGCTGTCGCCTCCGACCGCGATGCGCGTGCCATCGAGCCCCAGCGCGCCGGCCTGCTCGCGCAGCCATGCAAGGCTGTCCCAGGCGTCGTTCGCGGCGGTGGGGAATTTCGCGGCGGGCGCGAGCCGGTAGTCCACCGAGACCACCGCGCACTGCGCCAGGTGCGCGAGTTGGCGGCACAGCGGTTCGTGGGTCGCGACACTGCCGACGGTGAAACCACCGCCATGAAAGAACAGCAGCACGGGCAAGGCTTGTTCGGACGCGGGCGCGAACAGGCGGGCGTGCAAGGTCTGCCCATCGCGGGTTGGCATACCCAGATCGTCCACACGGGCCAAGGGCTGCGGCGCCACTTCGAGGATGCCCGCGGCGGTCTCGTAGGACAACTTCGCCTCGTCGGGCGACAGGGTCTGCAGGGGCGGATGCCCAGCGCGTTCGATGTTCTCCAGCAGGCGGCGTGTGACGGGGGTGAGCAAGGAACGGGGGGCGGCGCGGTGGGACATGGGCACCGATTGTGGCTGTCTTTTGCGTGACCCGCGCACCATGGGCAAACCCGTGAGGCACCCGTATAGTTTTGCTCAACGGAGACACACCCATGGCCCAGATTCTGTACGTGACCAACATCCTGATCGACTTCGGCGCGTTGACGCAATTGCAGGCCGAATGCGAACGCGTGGGCATCACGCGCCCGCTCATCGTCACCGACGCGGGCGTCAAGGCCGCGGGGCTGCTCGACAAGGCGGTGGCCGCCCTGCCCGGCTGGACACCGGTCGTGTTCGACCAGACGCCCTCCAACCCGACGGAAGCCGCGGTGCGCGCGGCTGTCGAGGTGTACCGGCAGGCGGATTGCAATGGCCTGATCGCGCTCGGCGGTGGCAGCGCCATCGACTGTGCCAAGGGCGTGGCCATCGCGTCCTCACACGAAGGGCCGCTCAAGACCTACGCCACCATCGAAGGCGGCTCGCCCAGAATCACCGAGCGCGTGCCGCCGCTGATCGCAGTGCCCACCACGGCCGGCACGGGCAGCGAGGTGGCGCGGGGCGCGATCGTGATCGTGGACGACGGGCGCAAGCTCGGCTTTCACAGCTGGCATCTGGTGCCCAAAACCGCGCTGCTCGACCCGGAACTTACGCTGGGCCTGCCGCCGTTGCTGACCGCAGCCACCGGCATGGACGCCATCGCGCACTGCATGGAAACCTTCATGGCTCCCCCCTTCAACCCACCGGCCGATGGCATCGGGCTCGATGGCCTGCTGCGCGGCTGGGCGCACATCGAACGCGCCACGAAGAACGGCCAGGACCGCGAGGCGCGCCTGAACATGATGAGCGCGTCGATGCAAGGCGCGATGGCGTTCCAGAAGGGCCTGGGCTGCGTGCATTCGCTCAGCCACAGCCTGGGCGGCGTGAACCCGCGCCTGCACCACGGCACCTTGAACGCCGTGTTTCTGCCAGCGGTGATCCGCTTCAATGCCCAAGCCGAGTCGATGCAGAAGGACCAGCGACTGCAGCGCATGGCGCACGCCATGGGCCTTTCCAGTGGCAGCGACGTGCCCGAGGCGATCCAGGCGATGAACCAGCGGCTGGGCTTGCCTTCGGGCCTGGCGGCCATGGGCGTGACGCCCGATCTGTTCCCCCGTGTGATCGAGGGTGCGCTGGCCGACCACTGCCACAAGACCAATCCGCGTTTGGCCAGCGCGGACGACTACGAGGCGATGCTGCGGGCCTCGATGTGAAGCGCGTCAGGCCGTGGTGTCGGGCATGCGCGCGCCCACATGCACTTCGCCCCGGGCCTCGGCCAGCTCCACCTGCCGCTGGCGCTCGGCCAGGCGGGCTTTTTCTTCCGGACTGCGTTGGTCGTGGCAATGGGCGCAGCTCACGCCCCTGACGTAATGCGGTGAGACCTTGTCCTCAGGGCCGAGCGGCCAACGGCAGGAGCGGCACAGCTCATGAGGGCCCTGGGCCAGGCCGTGGCCCACGCTCACGCGCTCGTCGAACACGAAGCACTCCCCGCGCCAGGCGCTCTGTTCGGGCGGCACTTCTTCCAGGTATTTGAGAATGCCGCCTTCGAGGTGGTAGACCTCGTCGAAGCCACGCATCTTCATGAGGGCGGTGGACTTCTCGCAGCGGATGCCGCCGGTGCAGAACATCGCGACCTTGGGCTTGCGGCCGTTGCCCTGCAGCGCGGGTTGGGCATCGAGCCAGGCCGGCAGTTCGGTGAAGGTCTTGATGTCCGGATTGACCGCGCCTTCGAACGTGCCGATGGCCACTTCGTAGTCGTTGCGCGTGTCGATCAGCAACACGTCGGGATCGGCCAGCAAAGCATTCCAGTCCTGCGGTTTCACGTACTGGCCCACGGTCTTGTTCGGGTCGAGCCCGGGCACACGCAGGGTGACGATTTCCTTCTTCAGCCGCACCTTCATGCGGTGGAACGGCGGGTGCTCGCTCCAGGATTCCTTGTGCGGCAGTTGCGCCAGCCGCGGGTCGGCCCGCAGGTGCGCCAGCACCGCATGCACACCGGCGGCCGGGCCGGCAATGGTGCCGTTGATGCCCTCGCGCGCCAGCAGCAAGGTGCCCTTGACCCCGTTCGCCTCGCAGCAGGCTTGCAGCGGATCGCGCCGCTCGGCGAAATCGGGCAGGTCGACAAACTGGTACAGGGCGGCGGTGAGGAAGGAAGGCATGGGCTCGATTATCCCCGTGCCCCCCTGGCCAGAAGCCTACAAGGGCTCCACCCGCGACAGATCGGGCTTTTCCACCCACTGCGCGAATTCATCGGCCAGTTGCTGCGCCGCGCTCACGGCCCCGTTCCAGACCTGCATGCGCGCGGCCAGGTTCTGTCCATAGCGCACGAAATCGTTGCGGTCGGGCAGTTTGCCGTTGGGCAGCGCGCGCACCCAAGCCGGATCGGGCGCGATGACCAGCATCGCATCCAGTGCCGGGCTGCTGCGGTGCCGGCCGGTCCAGGCTTTGTCGAGCCAGCCCGGCACCACGGCTTTCTGGAAGTGCGGGTAGAGCACGATCGGCGCGTCGGCCGCGGGCCGGTACTGCAGGTGCAGGTGGTAGTCGGTCAGGCCGCCGTCCCAGTAGGCGCCGGGGGGCGCGCCCGCGATGCCAAGCACCGGCTGCAACATGAAGGGGATCGAGCAGCTCGCTTGCAGCGCGTCTAGAAAATTGTCCGCCATCATCGGCACCTGGCGGGTGCGGTAGTCCTGCGTGGCGAAGGGCAATGCGCTCACACCGCCGCTCAAGGGCGGCACCGACGAAAACACCACGCGTTCGAGCCAGGCACCCAGGGCCTCGCGGCGCACGGCATTGGCGGCGTAGGCGCCCAGGTAGCCCAGGGGCGTGCGCAGGGCGCCCTCGCGCTGCAGCAGCAGGCGTCCACGCGAGGCGATGATGTGCAGGCGGTAGCGCGCATGCTGCAGCACCTCTTCTTCCCGCCCGCCATAGAACAGGCGCAGGTTGTCGCTGAACCGATGGCTCACCTGGCTGGCGGTGAGCCGTTTCTGCCCAGGCGGCAGCTCGTAGTGCTGGGCGATGTAATCGCGTTCGAGCCGCTCCAGGGCGGCCAAGGGCTCGTTCAGGCAGGCCGTGGCCATGCGCCAGGCACCGATGGAAGCGCCCACAAGGTGCACCGGTTGCGTGGTCTGGGGCAGCCAGTGGCCGAAGACAAACCGGTCAAGGGGGCCGAGGATGAGGCCCTTGGGCCCGCCAGCGGCTGCGGGAATCACACCGACGTGTTGGGGAAGCAGGCCGTGTTGTTCGAGATGGCGCCGGGCCCGAGGGCCGGCGTAGAGACGAAGCGCTGACATAGGGCTGCGATTTTCGCGCAACCCGATGAGGGCACTCTTAAGGGGAGGACGAGCCTTCCGTCTCGGCTTGGCGCGAAAGGGACGGGATGTCCTCGGCGACCACGGTGTCGGGGTCGATGCCGAGCACCAGCCCGACCGGATCGGGGTAGGTGTTGATAAGCACTTCCGAGCGCATCTGCTGTTCTTCGGCGCGGGCGCGCCAGGACGCAATGTGGATCACGCCCGCCATGGGCTCGTACACCTCGTTGTCGAACGGCGCCGTCTGGTGAAGGATGGCGTTGATCATGCGCTTGGGAAAGCTCCACTCGCGTGCCAGCGCCGCGCCCACTTCGGCGTAGCTGTAGCCGAACAACCCGCGTTCGGCCTTGCTGCGTTTCAGGTCGAGCATGGGCACGCTGCGGTCGAGGTCGATCATGGCCTCGGGCATGCCCACATGCATCACCAGCTCGCCCACGCCGTGAATGAGGCCGGCGGTGAAGGCGGTGTTCTCGTCCATCTTGATGGGCAGTGCGATGTAGCGCGAGAGGTTGGCACTGTTGAGGCTGTAGCGCCAGAACTGATTGAGGTTGACGCCGCCCACCGTGTGGAAGCCTTCACCGAAGGACGCGGCGATCACCAGGGCGCGCACCTTGATAAGGCCCAGCACGTTGATGGCGTCGCGCGCGGTGTACACCGAGCGGGTCAAGCCGAAAAAGGCGGAATTGGCGGTCTTGAGCAGCCGCGCCGTGAGCACAGGGTCGTCTTCGATCAGGGACGCGACCAACATCGCATCCACATCCTCATGGTCGAACGTGTCGATGAGCTTTCGCACCACTTTGGGGATGGAAGGAAGCGCATCCGGTTGCTTGAGGAGCTTTTCGAGTTGCATGGTGATAGGCCCTTGGGTTGCACGACGATCCACAGGAGGTACCTGTGTTTTCGGCGCTGGGGTGTCGCACTTGAGACTTTTTGATGTCCTTTGGACCGCAGAGCGGCCCTGGCGGATTCGTTTGCACCTTCTCAGTCGATGAACGCGCTGAGTGCCTGTGAGAACGACCATTCCGTCGGGTCCTTGCCCAGCACGCTGTCCAGATCCAGACCGAGACTGAGGCCCACCATGTCGGGAAAAGTGGCGGCCAGGCCGCCTTCGTCCAACCGGATCTCTTCGGCGCGCGCGCGCCAGGAAGCCAGGTGCAGCACGCCGCCCAGCGGGTCGTACGAATCGTCTTCGAAAGGCGAGGCCTGGTTCTTGAGCGCCGAGACGATGACGGCCGGAAATTGCCACTTTTCGGCCATGGCCGCCCCCACGTCGGCATAGCTGTAGCCCAGCGTCGCACGCTCCACATCGGCGCGGCGCAGGTCCAGCGGGGGCGTGCCCATGTCGATCGGGCCGATGAGGTCGGGCATGGCGATGTGCATGAGCAGGTCACCGATGGCGTGCACCAGGCCGGCTGTGAAAGCGTTGCCCTCGTTCTGGCGCAGCAGCGCGGCCAGGGAGCGCGAAATGTCGGCCACGCGCAGGCTGTAGCGCCAGAACTGCATCAGGTCCACGCCGGGCACGTTCTTGAAGCTCGAACCCAGGGCGGCCGCCATGACCAGCGAGCGCACGTGGGTCATGCCCAGCAGGGCCACCGCCTCGTCGGCACTGCCGATCTGGCGGCTGACGCGAAAGAACGCGGAATTGGACAGGCGCAGCACGCGGGTGGTGAGCGCCGGGTCTTGCGCCACCAGGCCGGCCACCCGCTTGGGACTCGGATCCTCCTTGTTCATCTCGGCCAGCAGGTCCGAGACGGTGCGCGACATGGCGGGCAAAGCCCGCGGGTAGTTCAAGAGGGCTTCGAGTTCCATAAGGCGTAGGAGTCCGATGCAGGGGTCTTTGGAATGCCCCTGTATCGGCAGCGCGCCCAAGGACTTGAGCCCGCCCCCCTTCGCTCCCTCTCGCCCGGTCTCGCCTACCGCTTCAGCTTGGCAAATGCCGACGCCATCGCGGACGCCACCGGCGCGGCGGGTGAGGTGTAACCGCCCTGCCCGCCTGGGCGTCCACCGCGCTGGGCACCGCCACGCGCGGGCTCGAAGCGGTTGTCGCGCGGGCCGCCGCCAGCGCCGCTGCGACTGGGCGCGTCGCCCAGCTTCATCGACAGGCCGATGCGCTTGCGCGCCACGTCCACTTCCATCACCTTGACCTTGACGATGTCGCCGGTCTTGACGATTTCGCGCGCATCGTTCACGAACTTGTGCGCGAGCTGGCTCACGTGCACCAGCCCGTCCTGGTGCACGCCGAGGTCGACGAAGGCGCCGAACTGCGCCACGTTGCTCACCGTGCCCTCGAGGATCATGCCCTCGCGCAGGTCGCTGATGTCGTCCACGCCTTCGTTGAACCGGGCCACCTGGAAATCCGGACGCGGGTCGCGGCCTGGCTTTTCCAGTTCACCCAAGATGTCCTTGACCGTGATGACGCCGAATTTCTCATTGGCGAACAGCTCGGGCCGCAAGGTCTTGAGCATGTCGGCTCGGCCCATCAGCTCGGCCACCGGCTTGCCGGTTTTCTCCATGATCTGCTCGACCACGGCGTAGGTTTCGGGGTGCACGCCCGTCATGTCCAGCGGGTTGTCGCCGCCGCGGATGCGCAGGAAGCCAGCGCTCTGCTCGAAGGTCTTGGCGCCCAGGCCCGACACTTCCATGAGCTGCTGGCGGCTCTTGAACGCGCCGTGCGTCTCGCGCCAGCGCACCACGGCCTTGGCCACGCTGCCCGACAGGCCGGAGACGCGCGAGAGCAGCGGCACGCTGGCGGTGTTCAGGTCCACGCCCACGCCGTTCACGCAATCTTCCACCACCGCTTCGAGCGTGCGGGCGAGTTCGCTCTGGTTCACATCGTGCTGGTACTGGCCCACGCCGATGCTCTTCGGATCGATTTTCACCAGTTCGGCCAGCGGGTCCTGCAGGCGGCGCGCGATGCTGGCCGCGCCGCGCAGGCTCACGTCCACATCGGGCATTTCCTGGGAAGCGAACTCGCTTGCGGAATACACCGAGGCGCCCGCTTCGCTCACCACCACCTTCAGCACGCCGCTCTGGCCGGCTTTCTCCAGCATCTTGATGAGGTCGGCCGCCAGTTTGTCGGTTTCACGGCTGGCCGTGCCATTGCCGATGGCGATCAGGTTCACACCGTGCTTGCGCGCGAGCAACGCGAGCGTGTGCAGCGATCCGTCCCAATCGCGCCGGGGTTCGTGCGGGTACACGGTGGACGTGTCGACCAGCTTGCCGGTGGCATCGACCACGGCCACCTTCACACCGGTGCGGATGCCCGGATCCAGGCCCATCACCACCTTGGGGCCGGCCGGCGCGGCCAGCAGCAGGTCGCGCAGGTTGTCGGCAAACACCTTGATCGCCACCGCCTCGGCGCTCTCGCGCAGGCGGGCAAAGAGGTCGCGCTCGCTGGAGAGCGAGAGCTTCACGCGCCAGGTCCAGGCCACGCACTTGCGCAGCAGATCGTCGGCGGCGCGGCCCTTGTGGCTCCAGCCCAGGTGCAGCGCGATGCGGCCTTCGGCCAGCGAGACCACGGGGCCGGGCTTGGCCGTGGCGGTGGGCGCCGCCTCGGGTTCGGGCAACACCAGCTTGGCGTCCAGGATTTCTAAGGCACGGCCACGGAACACGGCCAGCGCGCGGTGCGAGGGCACGCGCGAGATCGGTTCGTCGTACTCGAAGTAGTCGCGGAACTTGGCGTTGTCGGGGTGGTTCTCGTCCTTGCCTGCTACCAGCGTGCTCTTGAGCAGGCCCTCGGCCCAGAGCCATTCGCGCAGGCTCTGCACCAGCGCGGCATCTTCGGCCCAGCGCTCGGAGAGGATGTCGCGCACGCCATCGAGCACGGCCGGCACGGTGGAGAAGTCGGCGCCGGGCTTGCCGTCGTCCAGCACCTCGGGCGGTTTGGTGAACGCGGCGGCCTCCGTAGCCGGGTCCAGGGTGGGATCGGCGAACAGCTTGTCGGCCAGCGGCTCGATGCCAAATTCCCGCGCGATCTGGCCTTTGGTGCGGCGCTTCTGCTTGAACGGCAGGTAGAGGTCTTCAAGCTCCTGCTTGGTCGGCGCGGCGGCGATAGCGGCCCGCAGCGCGTCGGTGAGCTTGCCTTGCTCGTCGATGCTCTTGAGCACCGTGGCGCGACGGTCTTCGAGTTCACGCAGGTAGTCCAGCCGGTAGGCCAGTTCACGCAGCTGCGTGTCGTCAAGCCCGCCCGTGACCTCCTTGCGGTAGCGCGCAATGAAGGGCACCGTGGCCCCACCATCCAGCAGCTCCACGGCTGCCTGCACCTGACGTTCTTCAACCCTGATTTCTGTGGCGATCTGCCGAATGATCTGCTGCATGCCCCGTCGATGTGGAAACAAAAGAAGCGCGGAAGTTTGCCACACCCGCCGCGGCTAACATGGCGCGGGTCCGGCTGCGGTTTGTGGTACGCAAACCAACCGGCTCTCACCATGCAAGACGACCTGTTCGGCCCATCGCCGCCACTGCCGCCACCACCGCCATCCCCCACGGCCGCCCCGGCGCCAGAGCCCGTGGCCGCCCCGGCGCGGCGCAAACGCGCGGCCGAGGTCGCACCTGCACCAGCCGATCCCGCGTTGCAGGCGCTGGCGGCGGCCCTGCCTACGCGCGTGCGCCTGGGCACGTCGTCCTGGAGCTACCCGGGCTGGGCGAATCTGGTGTGGGACGACGGCCACTACAGCGACTCCTTGCTGTCCAAGGAGGGCTTGCGCGCCTACGGCCAGCACCCTCTGATGCGCACCGTGAGCGTGGACCGCAGCTTCTACCGCCCTCTCACGCAAGACCAATACGCGCGCTACGCGGCGCAAGTGCCGGACGATTTCCGCTTCGTGGTCAAGGCCCCGAGCCACGTGACCGATGCGCTGGTGCGCGGCGAGGACGGACGTGGCCTGCAAGCCAACCCCGCCTTCCTCGACCCCGCGCTGGCCACGCAGGATTTCGTGGCACCCGCGCTCGCGGGCCTGGGCCACAAGGTCGGCGCCCTGGTGTTCCAGCTCAGCCCGATGCCTCGGCACTTGCTGCACAACCTGCCGCTCGTGCTGCAGCGCGTGCGCACGCTGTTGCTGGCCCAGCCGCCGCTGTCGCCCACCGCACCCGACGGCGTGCTGGCGCTGGAGGTGCGCGACCCGCAATGGCTGGACCCGGTGTTCGTGCCCGAGCTGGCGGCCGTGCTGCGCGAGGCCGGTGCCACCTGGTGCCTGTGCCTGCACGCCAAGATGCCGCGCCTGGCGGACCAGTTGCCCCTGTTGCGTCGGCTATGGCCAGGGCCGATGGTGTGCCGCTGGAACCTCAACCCGCTGCACGGGGCCTATGGGTACGAGGACGCGCAGCGCGAGTACAGCCCGTACGACCGCATCCACGACGTGGACGAAGAGACCCGGGCGCTGCTGGTGAAGACCATCGCCGGGATCGCGGGCGCGGGCCAGAACGTGTACGTGACGATCAGCAACAAGGCCGAGGGGTGTGCGCCGCTGTCGGCGCGGGCCCTTGCCGAGGGCTTGGTAGCCGGTCCCGTGCCGTAGTACCCAGGGCCGGCGACACGGAACTGCTCAGGCGCTGGGGTCGCTGAGCGCCATCACCTCGTGCCACCAGACGTTCTCAAGGTTCTCCAGGTCCTGCTTCCCGTCGAAATGGCTGTCGTCAATCTCTTGCACCAGGCGCTTCAGAAGTCCTTTGTCCATCCGCGTGCGCAGATGCTGCAGAAGGTCTGGGTTCAGCGATCCCAGCGCATCGCGAATCCATTGGCGTTGCCCATCGTCGTCCAAACCTGCCGCCTGCAGCTGAGCCATGGCCTTGACAAAAAGGCCCGAAGCGGAGGTGTCCATCATCTCGGCAAAACCGTCTTCGGAACCGTCCTCGTTCCACATGAAGTTCATGGCCTCCACCAAGGTGCGCTGAAACGCCTGCTGGGCGGCATCTGCCTGGGTCTTGTCGCGCTTTGCCGTGGTCTGGGCCACCACGGACGGCTGGATGGCCGAGGGCGCGAGCGACTTGCGGACCGGGTTGGCCTGGGTCGTGGGAACGCCAAGGTTCTGGCCGGTGGTCGGCGTGATCGCCCTCTTCTTTTGCAGTGCGTCGACGTTTTTTTGCAGGCGTTGCAATGCTTTGACGGTCCATCCCGTTCCCGGCACCGCGTCCTTGGGCTTGAGAGCCAATCCACGGTTGCCCGGCTCTGCCAAGAGGAGCGTGGCGCTCGTCGACACTGCGCCGAGCTGCTGGCTGTCAAGCATTTGGAGGAATTCTTTGCTGGTCTTGCTCGGCAAGGCCCGCGCGCGCACCCCAAACAGAATGGATTCGACCACCGCTCGTTCGGCCGCCGACGGCGGATCCTTCTTGTTCAGAAAAGCCATCGCACTGCGCTGCAATGCAGCCGCTCGAACCACAGAGATTCCCTTCAAGCGAACCTGGATCCGCGCGCCAAAGAGCGCAGCCGTTGTGTGTTCGGGCTTTTTGGGGTCCCGCCGATGCGCGTCCAGGTCTTCGAGCTGTTGAAAGAACGCGTGGGCCTCCAAGGCAATCTCGGCGTGGTCCAGGCCTGTCAAGGCGTCTATCACCCGCGTCAGTTGCGCGTCGGCCGAGGCGATTTCTCCCAGAACGAATTGACTGGCTTCAAGTTGCTTGTGCTCTTCTTGAAGCTCATGGAGCTTCACCTTCATGCCGAAGAACTCCGAAGCCCGGGGGCTCGGCTTCTTCGGCTGCGGGATGTGCAGTTGCCGGCGAAGCGTCTCGTTCTCCTGGCGTAGACGGTCGTTTGACTTTGCGGCGCGCTCTAACCCGTCGGCAAGGCGGGCTGAGCTGGATTTGAGATGACTGACCGCCCTTGACACCGCCTGGCGCGCCTCACTGAACGCGGAGCGCCTGGGTGTGGGCACCTTGGGGACCCAGACTTTTTTGGTGCTCTGGGCATCGGTCCCGGAGATGGCGACGCGACGATCTTGGTGGGAAACGGTTTTGGGCATTTTGGGGCTCCTGCTCAATCGCTCTCGGCACCGGCGTTCCGAACCTCGTGCGCCCAATGCCCCACGAAATCCTCCATATCCATCGGAACACTGTTCATCGACCTCATCCAACTGAAAAGATCACCGAGCAGTCCATCGTCCAGCCGGGTCTCTATCTCTTCCAGCACGGTGGGGCTCATCTTCTTAACACTCTCGCGGATCCACTTGGACTGCTCGTAGTCGGTGAGCTGGAGTCGGGGTTGCGCCATGGCCTTCTGGAACATTCGCGCCGCATCGACCAAACAAACAGCGGCAGCACGATTGAACTCATCGAGGCTGTCGTCGAAATCAGGCGAAGGGTCCCACATGTAACCCATGGCTTCGCTCAGCAACTTCTGGAACTCGTTCTGGACCTTCTTCTGCTCCGCCCTCAACAGCGTGGCCTTGTCCACCTTGGTGCTCGACACCTGGACCGTCGTTGACGGAGCCGGCTGCCGAACGGGATTCTGCGGGTTCGCCTTTGTCTTTTGATGGGTGGCCGGCGTCATGATCGTCATCACGTTCTCGACGGGTCGCAGGGGCATCGAGAGAACCGTGGCCTTCGGTTTCGGATGGAGGCTTTCGTGAAAGTTTTTCAGCGCTTGCGTCTGCGTCTGATTGAACAGCTTCGGACGCTTCTTGCAAAGATCGAACGCCGCCTCAAGATCTTTGCGCTCCCGGTCAGACAGATTCTTGGGATTTTGTTTGCCAGCCACTTTGAGAATGATGTCGGCGGCCCGGAAGGCCGCCTGCCTGTCGGCGGCGTCATTGATCAACTGTCCCAGGTTAGAGAGCGTGAGCTTCGTCCCAGGAATCACGTCGGTCGACGTCAAATGGGACCATCGTTGGTTGGTCATCTCCAACAGCGTGTTGGCGTCGTCCGAGATCACCTTGAGTTTCTGCCGGTCGACCTTGTCAAGCCCTGACACAGCGTCTCGCCGCAAAAGTTCGGCCCGAGCACAGAAGACGATGTTGTCGAGTACGGCCTTTCCTCCCTCGTTGAGTTCGTTGCCACCACGACAGACATCGGCCGCTGCAACCAAGTAGCCGAGCTTCTGCACGTCCATCTTCTTACTGCTCACGTAGCCCTGCACGCGGCGCAGGTAGAGGCCCGCGATCTGGGCTTCGATCTTGCGATCGGCGTCCAATAGCTTCAGGGTTTCATACAGCGCGTCAACCCTTTCTGCAAGAGCCGCCCCGTTGGTGTCACGGTCGTGCACTGCGATGTTCAGGGCATCCACCAGTTGCCCGTCCGCCTGGACCATCTGGCGCAGAACGAAGTTGGTGGCTTGAAGTTCCTTGTTTTCCTCCTTAGGCGTGAGCACGATGGGCGTGCCGTCAGGGTGACGCTTGGGAGGCCTCTGAGATGCGTCTGCATCATTGATGTGCAACTGTTGGCGAAGCGCTTCGTTGGCTGCGCTCAGCGCCCGGCTTGACGCCAGAAGTGCCGCGTCGTCCAACTTGCGGCGAGCTTGCTCGGCATTCATCCGATAAATCACCCTTGCCTTCAGGTTCGAGATCGCTTCGCGCACCGCGGCGAACCCTGAGCGCCTGGGATGAGGCACCTCACGGACAAAGACCGCAGTCGTCCCATGTTTGTCGATCTCTGCAAACGCTTCGCGGCCAAGGTGCTTATCTTTGGTGATTCTTTGGGTGCCTGCTTGCATGAGAGTCCTTTGGGCGTGGCTTCGGGGAACCTGACCGTTCGTAACGGGGTTCGGGCAGCCGGTTCCCGGCCATCCGCCATGGCACGCAGCGACGCGCCCTCAAACCGCGGATGCCGCCGGCGGCAAGGGTGGCCCGCCGGCCCTCACCCGCAGCGAACTCGTCACGCCCGCCAGCAAAGCACACCCGGCCGCCACGCACAGCGCCACCGTCTCGCCCTGCCCGTCCTTCTGGCTCCACACCGCGTACACCACCGCCAGCACCACTGCCCCAATGGTCTGGCCCGTGAGCCGTGCCGTGCCCAGCATGCCGCTGGCCGCGCCGCTGCGGTGCAGGGGCGCCGAAGTGACGATGGTGTGGTTGTTGGGCGACTGGAACAGGGCAAAGCCCGCACCGCACAGTGCCATGCGCCACGCCACATGGGCGCTGGACGCGTGTTCGGGCAGCACGGCCAGCGACAGCAGGCCCGCCGCGAACACCACCATGCCGATGCCGCCGAGCCACCCCGCCGGCACGCGCCCGATCAGGCGGCCCGCGATCGGCGCCACGACCACCGTGGCGATGGGCCAGCCCGTCATCAGCAGGCCGGCCTCCAGGTGCGATCGCCCTTGCACTTCCAGCAGCAGGAACGGCAGGCACAGAAAGGCCAGCATCTGCGCACAGAAAGCGCCCAGGGACGAGCACATGGACAGCGCGAACACCGGATTGCGCCACAGGTCGACCGGGAACATCGGCGTGGCCTGGTGCGACTGGCGGCGAATGTAGAACACACCCACCAGCAGGCCCGCCACCAGGAACAGCGCACCCAGTGGCTCCGCGCCGCCCACGCCCAACTGCTCCGCACCCACGAAGACCAGCGTGAACATGAGCACGTTGAGCACCACGTCGACCCACGAAAAGCGCGAAGCGGCGTTCTCGCGCTCCGGGTTGAAAGGCAAGGCCCGCCGCCCCAGCCAGAAGATGAGCAGGCCGATGGGCACGTTGATCGCGAACAGCCAATGCCAGGACGCGACCGACAGAATGCCCGCCGCCACCGCCGGCCCGGCCATGGTCGACGTTGCCACCACCATGGAGTTCAGCGCGATGCCCCGGCCCAGGCGGTGGCTGGGGTAGATCAGGCGCATCAGCGCGGTGTTCACGCTCATGACGCCGGCCGCGCCCAAGCCCTGCAGCGCGCGCGCCGCGATCAGCATGGGCAGCGAATTCGCCAGCATGGCCGCGATGGACGAGAGCGCGAACAGCGCCATGCCCACCAGATAGACCCGCCGATAACCCAGCCGGTCGCCCAGCGCGGCCAGCGGCAGCAACATGACGAGCGAGGCGATCTGGTACGCGTTGACGACCCAGATGGCGTGGGTGGGCGTGGCTTGGAGTTCGCGCGCGATGTCGGGCAGCGCGAGGTTGAGGATGCTGCTGTCGATCACCGAAATGGCGATACCCAGCACCACCACCAGCACGGCGGTGGTGCGCTGGGGCAACGGCAGGCCGTCCTGCCGTGTCACCCGTTCGCCTCGGCGGCCAGATGCGTGGCGGTATCGCCGGCAAGCGTGACCCAAGTCAGCAACACCCCGAGCAAGGCGCCGCAGGCCATGCCGATCACCATGGGCAAAGGCTTTCCGTTGGCGAACAGGCTCACCAGGCCCATGGCGGCCGCGCCCAGCAGCATCTGCAGCGTGCCCATCAGCGCAGAGGCGGTGCCGGCAATGGCGCCGTGTTTTTCCAGCGCCAGTACCGAGGCGGTGGGAATCACCAGGCCCATGAAGCCGCTGGCGATGAAATACAGCGCGATCAGGACGGGCAGTTCATCGCCGCCCAGCAGGTAGTAGGCCAGCAGCACGGCCATGGTCGCGCCCGAAGCCGTGGCCGCGGCCTTCACCAGGCGCACCAGGCCAAAGCGGCGTCCCAGCAGGCCAGTGAATTGCGACGCGCCGATGAAGGCCACGGCGTTGAAGGAAAACGCCAGGCTGTACTGCGTGGGCGTGAGGCCGTAGTGGTTGATCAGCACAAAGGGCGAACCGGCCAGGTAGACGAAGAAGCCGGCCATGGCGGTTGCGCCAATGCCCACCAGGCCCAGGTAGTGCCAGTCGCGCAGCAGCACACCGTAGCCGCGCAGCGCGCTGCCCAGGCTGCTCTCCACCCGCTCGGCCTCGGAGCGCGTTTCCTGCAGCGTGGCATAGACCAGGGCCAGGCCGGCCACGGACGCCAGCGCCACGACCCAGAACACGCCGCGCCAGCCGGTCAGTGCGATCACGCCGCTGCCTGCCAGAGGCGCGAGGATGGGCGAGACGCTGAAGACCAGCATCAGCAGGGACATGAGGCGCGCGGCGTCGTTGCCGGTGTGCAGGTCGCGCACCACGGCACGCGGAATGGCCATGCCGGCCGCAGCACCCAGGCCTTGCAGGAAACGCAGGGCCACCAGCGTCTGGATGTCGGTGGACAGAGCGCAGCCCACGCTGGCCAGGGTGAACAGGCCCAGGCCGAAGTACAGCGGTGGTTTGCGCCCGACCATGTCGGACACCGGCCCGTACAGCAGTTGGCCCACGCCGAGCGACAGGAAAAAGGCGGTCAGGCTCATCTGCACCGCGCCCACGTCGCCCCCCAGGCTGTGGCCGATGTCGGGCAGCGCGGGCAGGTACATGTCGATGGCGAAGGGACCGATGGCCGAGAGCAGGCCCAGGATCAGGGCCAATTTGAGGAAGCGGGAAAAAAACATAAGCCGGCGATTGTCGCGCGACTCGAATGGCGTAGTGGCCGCGGGGTCGGGCCTGGCGCGATCTTCGCGTACGTCACAATTTCGCCTTTCCCCCTCCCTCTTCTTCCCTCTTCTTTTCACCCGGAGAATCCCATGGCCGTAGAAGGCAGCGCAGGCGATCTGCTCAAAGTCGTGACCTTGCTGGGCGCCGCCGTGGTGGCCGTGCCTCTGTTCAAGCGCCTGGGGCTGGGCTCGGTGCTGGGCTATCTGGCCGCCGGCCTGGCCATCGGGCCTTTCGGCATGGGCCTCATCAGCGACCCGGCCACCATCCTGCACACCGCCGAGCTGGGCGTGGTGATGTACCTGTTCGTGATCGGGCTGGAGATGCAACCCTCGCACCTCTGGAGCCTGCGCCGCGCCATCTTCGGCCTGGGCAGCCTGCAGGTGGTGGTGTGTGGCCTGCTGCTCACGGCCGTCGGTCTGGCGTTCGGTTTTCCCCTGGGCGTGTCCTTCGTCAGCGCCATGGGTTTCGTGCTCACCTCCACCGCCGTGGTCATGCAGTTGCTCGGCGAGCGCGGCGACATTGCCCAGCCACGCGGGCAGAAGATCGTGGCCATCCTGTTGTTTGAAGACCTGTTGATCGTGCCCTTGCTGGCGGTGGTGGCCTTCATCGCCCCGGCCGATGTGGGCGGCGCGGTGGCGGCGCAGGGTTCGCGCTGGGCCAGCATCGGCCTGGCGCTGGGCGCTCTGGTCGCGCTGGTGGCCGCCGGGGTGTGGCTGCTCAACCCGCTGTTTCGCATCCTGGCCAATGCCAAGGCGCGCGAGGTCATGACCGCCGCCGCCCTGCTGGTGGTGCTGGGCGCGGCGCTGCTGATGCAGTTGGGCGGTTTGTCGATGGCCATGGGCGCGTTCCTCGCGGGCGTGCTGCTCTCCGAATCGACCTTCCGGCACCAGCTGGAAGCCGACATCGAACCCTTCCGCGGTCTGCTGCTCGGCCTCTTCTTCCTGAGCGTGGGCATGTCGCTGGACTTGGCCGTGGTCGCGCGCAACTGGCCGCTGATCGTGGGCGGCGTGCTGGCCATGATGGTGGTGAAGGCTTTGTGTATCTACGGCGTGGCGCGGTTTGCGCGAAGCTCGCACACCGACGCACTGGACCGCGCGGTGCTCATGGCGCAAGGCGGTGAGTTCGCGTTCGTGTTGTTTGCCGCCGCGCTGGGCGCGCGCGTGATCGACCCGGTGGTCAACGCCAACATGACGGCCATCGTGGTGCTGTCCATGGCGCTCACGCCGCTGGTGGTGCTGGTGCACCAGCGGCTCGCGCCCAAGGCCGGGGTGTCGATGGACGGCATCGAAGCGGTGGATGGCCACCAGAACGCCAGCGTGCTGGTGATCGGCTTCGGGCGCTTCGGGCAGATCGCCAGCCAGGGCGTGATCGCGCGTGGCGCGAGCATCACCATCATCGACAACAACGTGCAGATGATCCGCGACGCCGAGGCCTATGGCTTCAAGGTCTACTACGGCGACGGCTGCCGCGCCGATGTGCTGCACGCCGCGGGCGCGCATTCGGCGCAGGCCATTCTGGTCTGCATCGACAACAAGGAAGCCGCCACCCGGGTGGCCGAACTGGCCAGGACCGACTTCCCCCAGGCGCAACTGCTGGTGCGGGCGTTCGACCGCGAACACATCCTGGAGCTGCGCAAGGCCGACGTGGGCTACATCGTGCGCGAGACCTTCGAGTCGGCCATGGCCATGGGCCGCCAGGCCGTGCTGACCATGGGGGCGGACGAAGCCGAAGCAGACGCGATCATGGACGATCTGCGCCAGCGCGATGCGGAGCGCATGGCCCTGGAAGCCACGGGCGGCATGTTCGCTGGGCGCGCGCTGGTGATGGGGCGGACGCTGGCCGACCAGCAGGGCGGCGCGGACGCCTGATCTGTCCGACCCGCAGCCCGGCGAGCCACCTGGCGAGCAACTTGGCGTTCAGCGCCGCGCCATCCACGCTTCCAGCGGCCAGCGCCGGTCACCACTGCGCCTGGCCACGGCCCAAGCCAGGCCCCACAAGCCCAGCGACAACAGCACCGTCTGTGCGGTGGTGGGCAACCACGCCAGGCCCACACCGGAAAACAGGGCCAGGCACAGCGCGCTGTGCCCGACATACAAGCTCAGCGTTCGCCGACCCAGTGGCACCAGCCCATGGCACCAGCGCGCCTGTCCTCCCGAGCTGGCCAGCGCCAAGGCCGCGACATACACGGCCGCCACAGGAATGGCGCTCACATCGCCCAGCGCCTCCAGCCAGGGGTTGAGCACCGCGGTCGGGGCGGTCCATGCAACACCACATCCGTACACGGCAGTCAACGCCAGCACGGGCAGGCCGAACCGACGCAGGAAACGGCGCAGCGCCGCGCGCCAGCGCGGGTGCGTCAGGAGCCGCAAGCGTGCCGCGGCGACACCCGCCAGCATGCACAGGTACAACACCGGCCCGAGGAACACGAGCGCCACCACCTGGTTGGCCAGGTAGTTGCTGGCGTTGAGTTTCAGAAACGACCAGGCGCCCTGCACGGTCGACAGCGAGGATCCGTCTGCAATATCGGTGCGCTCGGGCAACCACACGAACATGAGCGTCAGCAGTCCCGCCTTGGCCAGCACGGCCCAGACCAGCGCGCGCCGGAAGTGGCGCCGCAGCCGGCTCCAGGGCATGTGCAGCCGCGCCAGGAGCGTGCGCCCGACCAGGGCGTACATCGTCAGGATGTCACCGAAATAGATGAAGACACCGTGGACGACGCCCAGGCCCAGCAGGCGCTGGTTGCGCACCTGGCCTCGGCGCAGCGCGTCGGGCCTGGAGCGCCCGCGCGCCGCCAACCACAGCGACATGCCGAACACGAACGCCAGCAAGGTGTAGCCCTTGCCCTGCAGCACGGCCGCGACCAGGCCCTGGGTCAGCGCCGCCCAGGTGCTGTCGGGCGGGGTGCGCAGTCCCAGCGGCGAACCATAGGGCGCCACCGCGTAACCCACGGCGTTGACGACCAGCACCGATACCAGCGCCAGCGCGCGCAGCACGTCGGGCAGCGCTTCGCGGCGGGAAGGCTGCTGCACGGCGCGCGGTGCGGGTGAGACGCTCAGCGCTTGAGCCGGTAGGCGATGACGTAGTCACCCCGGTCGGGCGACTGGCGCGAACCGCCGGCCGACATCACCACGTACTGCTGGCCGCTCTTGGGCGACACGTAGCTCATGGGCGTGGCCTGGCCGCCCACGGGCATGCGGCCTTTCCAGAGCTCCTTGCCGCTCAGCGTGTCGTAGGCGCGCAGGTAGTAGTCCTGCGTGCCACCGTAGAACGTCAGGCCGCCAGCGGTGGTGATCGGGCCACCCAGGGTGGGCATGCCCAGCGGCACCGGCACGCCGGCCTTTACGCCGCTCACCACGGCATCTTCGACCGTGCCGGCCGGGCGCTGCCAGACGATCTGCCGGGTCTTGAGGTCGATGCCGGTCACGGTGCCCCAGGCCGGCGCGTGGCAGGGAATGCCCAGCGGCGAGTTGAAGGCCTGCTGCGTGATGGCGTAAGGCGTGCCCGCCTGCGGGTGCATGCCCACGCCGTGGCTGAGCGTGATCTTCTTGTCGTCCACGTCCGCGCGCGGCACCAGGCGCACCAGCTGCGGCATGCGGATGTCGTTCACCACCAGGATGCCGTTGTGCTCGTCGATCGAGGCGCTGCCCCAGTTCATGCCACCGTAGTAGCCGGGGTAGATCAGGCTGGGCGTGGTCGTGGGCGGCGTGAACTCGCCTTCGTACCGCAGTTGCTTGAAGGCGATGCGGCAAGCCAGCTGGTCGAACCAGGTCGCGCCCCACATGCGGGCTTCGGACAGCGGCTCGGTGCCGATGGCGGGCATGCCCACCGAGTAAGGCTGGGTCTTGCTGGTCCAGTCGCCTTCCTGTCCGCCTTGCGGCACGGGCAGCTCCTTCACCTCGGCAATGGGTTTGCCGTCGCGGCGGTCGAGCATGAAGATCTGGCCGCGCTTGGTGATCTGGATCAGCGCGGGCACCTTGCCGCCCTGTCCATCGGGCACGTCGTACAGCGCGGGCTGCGCGGGCACGTCGTAGTCCCAGATGTCGTGGTGCACGGTCTGGAACTTCCAGCGTTCCTTGCCGGTGGTCACATCCACCGCCACGATGGACGACGAATATGCCTCCGAGGCCTTGGAGCGCTGCGCACCCCAGAAGTCGGGCGGGTTGTTGCCGGTGGGCAGGTAGATCAGGCCCAGTTCGTCGTCGAACGCGGGCGTGGACCACACGTTGGGCGTGCTGCGGGTGTAGCTCTCGCCGGGTGGCGGCAGCTTGGTGATGTTCGGATTGCCCAGGTCCCAGGCCCAGACCAGTTCGCCGGTGTCGGCGCTGAAGGCGCGCACCACGCCCGAAGGCTCGTCGATCTCACGGCCATCGAACACCCAGCCGCCGACTACCACCACGTTGCGCACCACGGTGGGCATGGAGGTCTGGAAGTAATACAGCGGCTTGACTTCGCCCATGCCTTGTTTCAGGTCGACGGTGCCACCGTTGCCGAAGCCGGCGCAGGGTTCGCCGGTCTTGGCGTCGAGCTGGATCATGCGCGCGTCCACCGTGGTGAGCACGATGCGTTGTGCGCAGGCCTGTGCCGGCGGGGAAGCCGGCACGTCGCCGATGCGGGCGGTCACGGTCGACGGTTCGTAGTAAGCCACGCCACGGCAACGGTTCCAGATCTTGGCATCGGCCTTGGGGTCGAACTTCCATTTCTGTTCGCCGGTATCGGCATCGAGCGCGATCACCTGGCTGTGCGGCGTGCACACGTACAGCGTGTCGCCGATCTGCGTGGGCGTGTTCTGGTTCTCAGAACCCGGGCCGGCGATGTCGCCGGTGCGGAAGGTCCAGGCCTCTTCCAACTGGTTGACGTTGGAGGTGTTGATCTGCGCGAACGGCGCGTAGCGCGTGCCGCTGGGGGTGCGGCCGTAGTACTGCCAGCGCGATTCGCCGCTCGCCGTGGGCGCGGCGCCCGCGCTGGCGCTCGCCGAACCTTCGATCACACCGTGAGGCACGAACATGGCTGCGCCGCCGGCGATCAGCAACACGGCCATGACCAGTGCGCCTCCCCAGGCGGGCGCGCGCGTGCGTCCGAACGACAGGCGCGGCAGCACCAGAAAGGCCAGCAGCGCGAGCACCAGCATCGGGGCAAGCCGTGGCACCAGCGGCCAGAAATCCAGCCCCACTTCGGCCAGCGACCACACCACCGTGCCGAAGAAGGCCGCAGCGAAGAGCCAGAAGCCGGCCATGCGGCGCGTGGCGTAAAGCAAGCCGCTGACCACCAGCGTCACGCCGGTGATGAGGTAGTACCAGGAGCCACCGAGGGTGGCCAGGCGCACGCCGCCTACGGCGAGCACCAGGCCGATGAGCAGCAGCACGACACCGAACAGGATCAGCGGCCAGCGCCCTCCTCCCTCGGGTGCTCGTGTGAGCGGTGTGTTCAGTTTGTGGTTGGCCATTCCTCATTTCCTTTCATTGTTATGGCGACAAACGGGTTGCGCGGCGATGGCAGCGCGGGTGCCTGCGGGCACCCCGAGCGTGGCGACACAATGGTGTTCGCCACGCTCTCTGTGCTGCATTGTGCAGATGCACCCACCGGCGTGCGCCGTGACCGCTCGAACCCCCTGTGCACAGGAGGCTTTTGGCTTCAAGAAGCCCCATCAGTCTTGGGCCTCCAGCGTGCGCTTCATCGTGGCGGCGCCTTGCTCCATCATGGTGTCGATGAAGCCGGCCATCCGGTTGGGCAGCACATCGGTGACCCACACGAAGCGCGTGCGCTGCGGACCTTCGGCGAACAGTTGCGCCGACGCGTTGTGGTGCCCCAGTGGCTCGCCGACGGCACTGTAGCTCAGGCGATGGGTCTGCTCGTCCAGTCCCACGAACAGCTCGCGCGCGACCATGCCGTTGGCGAAGGTCACGACGCGCGCGCCTTCCTCGGCGCGGCAGTCGCTGACGAAGCCGGGCGCCAGGCGCTGGTGCACGGCATGGAAGTCGCGCAACGCGTCCCAGACCTGCTCCAGGCGCGCTTCTACGACGAATTCTTTGACGATGGTGGCCATGGTGTGTGTCCTGTTCATGGGTGGATGAGGCGTCCATCGTCGATCAGGGCCGTCACGCGGTCTTGGAGAATCTTGCGGTCTTGTTTCGCGCCGGTTCGCGCGGCCTGGCGAAAGCCGCCCGGCGCAACGCCGGCCGCGCGGTGGAAGGTGCGCACGAAGTTGCTCAGGTCGGCAAAACCCACCTCCAGCGCCACCTCGGTCACGGGCCGGTCGCTGTCGGCCAGCAGCGACGCTGCGTGCCGCAACCGCGAGCGCACCAGGTATTGGTGTGGCGTGACGCCGAGCACACGCGAGAACAGCCTCAGAAAGTGAAACGGGCTCAAGGCGGCTTCGCTGGCCGCGCGGTCCAGGTCGATGTCTTCGTGCGAATGGGCGGCGATCCACATCGCGGCCTCCACGGCCCGGCGGCGGTCGCGCTCGGCCGCCGTTTGTGGCGCCAGTTGACGACCCGTCACGACCGCGACGAAACGGGACGCGAAGCACAGGCCGACTTCGTCCAGGCCGGCATCGTGGCGGCCACTGGCCACGGCCTGCGCGAGCTCCCCCAACACCATGAGCTCTGGCAACGGCGGCAGACCGCACGTGCGCCAGGTGGCCTTGTCGCCACCCAGCAGTTCCACGAAACCGGGGGAGAGGTGAAACGCGAGGCATTCGTCGCCGCAGACGTGGTGGTCGTGCGTGCACATGAACTCGTCGCCGGGGTGGCCCACCAGCACCGAGCCGGCCACCAGTTCGTAGGAGGCTCCACGCGCCCGGTAGCCGAAGGTTCCCTTGCGCACGTACGAGATCGAGTGCCCTTCGTGCAGTTCGGTGAACGGCCGCTCGACGGGGCCGGCGCTGCAGCGGTAATCGACCACCCGAACAGCGCCTGAGAGCAGTTCGGTGGCGGTGATCACCGACCTTCTCCGTCGAACAGATCCGGCTCGAGCGCGCCCTCGATCGCCAGCATGCGCAGCTTGGTGACCGCTCCACCCCCCGCGGAAAAACCACCGGGCCGGTTACCCGCCGCCAACACGCGGTGGCACGGCACGATGGGTGCGAACGGGTTGTGCCCCATGGCCTGGCCCACCGCGCGGGACAAACCCACGTCGCCGAGTTCGCGCGCGATCTCACCGTAGGTGCGGGTCTGGCCCGGCGGGATGGCGCGGGCGATGGCGTAGACCTGGCGCTGAAACGGCGTGAGCTTGGCCATGTCGAGTTCGATCTCCAGCAAGTCTCGCGCCTCGCCCTTGAGCAAGGCCTGCACGCCAGCGATGGCCGCCTGCACCGCGGCAGGCGGCTGGTCCACGGCCGGCAGCGGTGGCAAGCCCTTGAGCAGGCGTGCGCGGGTGCGCGGCGCGTCGGCTTCGGGCAACTGCACCGCCACCACGCCAGCCGGCCCCCAGGCGATGCCGCAGGTGCCGATGGCGGTGGGAAACAGCGTGTGGCCGCCCTCTCTCATGGTCAGCCCGCGCGCAGCGCCGCCCGCAGGCTTGCACCGATCTCGGGCCGCTCCAGGAAGGGGTCGGCCGGGTTGCTTTGGTTGACGATGCCTTCCATGCGCGAGCGCACGTTGCCCAGCGCGCGCGGGTGGCTGAAGATGTAGAACTGGTCTGCGCTGATCGCGTCGAACACACGCTGCGCCACCTCGGCGGCCGTGACCTTGCCCGAGCCCACGGCCTTGTCGGTCATGGCCTGCCCGATCAGCTGGCTTGACGTGGGCTTTTCATCGGCCATTGCGGCCGGGCGGTTGCGGTGGCTGGCGTTGATGCCGGTGGGCACGAAGTACGGGCACAACACGCTGGCGCTGACCTGGTCGCTCACCAGCTTCAGGTCCTGGTAGAGCGTCTCGGTCAGGCTCACCACCGCGTGCTTGCTGACGTTGTAGATGCCCATGTTGGGCGGCGTGAGCAGGCCGGCCATGCTGGCGGTGTTGACGATGTGGCCGCGCCACGCCGGGTCCTGCTTCGCGGCGGCGAGCATCATGGGGGTGAACAGGCGCACGCCATGGATCACGCCCCACACGTTCACGCCCAGCACCCACTCCCAGTCGCGCACCGAGTTCTCCCAGATCAGGCCCGCGGAGCCCACGCCCGCGTTGTTGAAGACGAAATGCGGCGCGCCAAACCGCTGCTGCACCTCAGCGGCCAGCGCCTCCATCTGCGCCTGGCTGGACACATCGACCCGCCGCGCGAGCACCGGCACGCCGGTGGCCTCCATCTCGGCGGTGGCCTTGTCCAGCGCGTCCTGCTGCACGTCCACCAGCACCAGGTTCATGCCGCGTTGCGCGCCGATGCGCGCCCATTCGAGGCCGAAACCCGAGCCTGCGCCGGTGAGCACTGCGGTCTTGCCTTGGAAGTCTTGGATCATGTGGGTCTCCTTATCGCTTGAGCATTTCGATGTGGTCGATGCCATCTTCGACGTAGAGCGCACCGTCAGGCTCGAAACCATGTTGTTGGTAGAACGCTTGCAGCCGCGCCTGCGCGCCGATGCGGATGGGCTGCGCGCCCCACAGGCCGTGCAGCGACCGCACGGCTTCGCGCATGAGCACGTGGCCCAGGCCGCCGCCTCGCGCGCCCGGAAAGGTCACCACGCGCCCAATGCTGGCCTCGCGGAATTTCAGGCCAGCGGGAACCAGGCGGGCGTAGGCGATGAGCTGGTCCGCGCGCTCGCCCAGCAGATGAAAACACAAGGCGTCGGCGCCGTCCATGTCCTGGAACAGACAGGTCTGCTCCATCACGAAGACCTCGGTGCGCAGTTGCAGCAAGGCGTAGAGCGTGCGGGCATGCAGGGCATCGAAAGGCAGGCAACGCCAGGCGATCGCAGGCGAGCTCAAGCGCGCACTTCCCTCAGCACATAGCCGATGCGCGGGAAATGCACGTGCAGCCGCCCTGCCCGCGCGTCGGTGCGCTCCAGCGTGTAGCGGGTGCGCGTGGCCGCGCGCAGGATGCCTTCGGTGGGCTCCTGGCCGAAGACTTCGGCCGCCACGGTGACACGGCTGCCCAGGTCGATGCCGTGCTCGTCCTGGAACGCGTCATCGGCCAGCGGCGCGGGCTGCGCGGCGGCGGCAACGGCAATGGCATCGGTGGACGTGATCTTGGACGACGTGCCATGGCCGATGGCCGCCATGCGGTCCAGCCACTCGGTCACGTGGGGCGTGGCCTCGAGAATGCCCGCCATGGCAGGGTTGATCACGCGGATGAACCACAAGGGGTGGTAGGCCGCGAAGTCGGCCACGCAGGGCGCCTGGCCGAGCAAGTAGGGTTGTTCCTCGACCATGGTGGAGAGGCGGCGCAGGTAACTGCGCAAGGCGGCGGTGGCGTCGCCCGCGCGCAGGTTGACCATGCCGGTGCGCATCGCGGCACGGTCGGCGGCGAAAGCCTGCCCCACTTCGGGTGCTTGTTTCGCAAACAGAGCAGCGGCGCCCTTGGGGCTCAAGGCATAACCCATGGCGGCCCAGAACAGGGTGCTGTCGGCCCACTGCGCCAGCACGCGCGCCACACCCTTCTGGTGTTCGGGGTACAGCGGCGGCGTGGGCTGGCGGTGTTCGAGCACGTCGCAGATCAAGGCCGTGTCGCAATAGATGTCGGCGCCGACCTGCAGGAGGGGCGTGCGCCGGTAGCCACCGGTAAGCGCGAGCACATCGGGCTTGGGCATGACGCTGGGGATGGTCACGCTCTGCCAGGAAAAACCTTTGTGGCCGAGCATCAGCCGCGCCTTCTCGGCGAACGGCGACATGGGGTAGTGATGGAGGATGAGGTCGGGCATGGGCATCGTGGTGTGAAAAGATGTCAGTGCGGCAAAGCGCGTTCGATGATGGCACCGACATCGACGCTGGCGCCGAGCGAGCCGAAGCTGTGGCCCCATTGACCGTCGAGGCGCGAATCGCAGAACGCGCTGAACACGGCGGCGGGGGCGGTCTGCGCCAGCAGCGCGGCCTGCACCGCCAGCGCCACGTCCTGCGCAAGCCGGCGTGCTTCCATTTCGGTGGCCATGGCTTCCACACGCAGCGGCAGCCGCTCGGCCAGGTGGTCCAACGCGCGGTGCATGCCGCGCGCGGGGGCGAGTTCGTGGGCCAGGGCGGCCGCGGTGTCGGCCTTGCGCAGTGCGCGCAGCAGGTCCAGCGCCATGATGTTGCCCGCGCCTTCCCAGATCGAGTTGAGCGGCATCTCGCGGTAGATGCGCGCCATCACGCCTTCGCCGCCCTCTTCCACATAACCATTGCCACCCAGGCATTCCATGGCTTCCTGCGCAAAGTGGCTGCCGCGCTTGCAGATCCAGAATTTGGCCACGGGCGTGAGCAGGCGCGTCATCACCTGCTCGTGCGGGTCGTCGATGCGGTCGAAGCTGTGCGCCAGGCGCAGTGCCAGCGCGGTGGATGCCTCGGATTCGAGCGCGAGATCGGCCAGCACGTTCTGCATCAGCGGCTGATCGATCAGCGCCTTGCCGAAAGCCTTGCGCTGGCGGGTGTGGTTGAGCGCGATGGAGAGTGCCTGGCGCATCAGGCCACTGGTGCCGAGCGCGCAATCGAGCCGCGTCATGGTGCCCATGGCAAGGATCTGCGGAATGCCGCGGCCTTCCTCGCCGACCAGCCAGGCGGTGGCGCCCACGAACTCCACTTCCGAGCTCGCGTTGGCCTTGTTGCCGAGTTTGTCCTTCAGGCGCTGGATGTAGAGCGCATTGAGCGTGCCATCGGGCAGCACGCGTGGCAGGAACAGGCAGCTCAGGCCGCTGGCGGTCTGCGCGAGGATGAGGAAGGCGTCGCACATGGGCGCCGAGAAGAACCACTTGTGGCCGGTGACGGCGTAGCGCTGGCCCCAGGCGTCGCGGCCGGCGGGCTCGGCGTGGGTGGTGTTGGCGCGCACGTCGGAGCCGCCTTGTTTCTCCGTCATGCCCATGCCCATGGTGAGACCGGCCTTGTCGCGCCAGACCTTGAGCACGGGGTCGTAGACACGGCTGGTGAGGCCGGGCGACCAGTCCTGGTGGATGGCGGCGTTGTCCCTGAGCGCGGGCGCGACCGCGTAGCTCATGGAGATGGGGCACAGAACCGAGGGTTCCAGTTCGGTGAAGAGCATGAAGCCGGCGGCCCGTTGGAGGTGCGCATTCGTGGCACCCTCACCCCAGGCCGCCCCATGCAAACCCGCGCCCACCGCCAGCGCCATCAGCGCGTGGTAGCTCGGGTGGAACTCCACCTGGTCGATGCGCTCGCCAAAACGGTTGTGCGTCTTGAGCAGCGGGGTGTGCACGTTGGCCAGCCGCGCATGCACCTGCATCTCGCCGCTGCCCACCACCGCGCCCAAGGCCTGCAGGGGCGCGGTGTTCAACGACGGCGCGTTGAACTTCAACGCCGCCTGCAGAGCCTGGTTGCCGTCGAACAGATTTACATCCACCAGCGGCTTGGGCTGGTTGAACACCTCGTGCGTGGCAGCGGCCATGGCGCGCTCCTTTAGGGCATCAAATCAACTTCACGAGTTGTTTGCCAAAGTTCCTGCCCTTGAGCAAACCCAAAAAGGCTTCGGGGGCGGATGCAAGTCCCTGCGCCACCGTCTCGCGCGGGCGCAGTTTGCCCGTGCCGACCAGCGTGCCGAGCTCGGTGAGCGCTTCGGGCCATACCTCCATGTGCTCGCTGACGATGAAGCCCTCGATCTTCAAGCGGTTGATCAGGATCAAGGCCGGGTTGGTCAGTGGCAACGGCTGGCCGTCGTAGCCGGCGATCATGCCGCAGACGGCGATGCGGCCGAAGGCGTTCATGCGCAGCAGCACGGCGTCGAGCACCATGCCGCCGACGTTCTCGAAGTAGCCGTCGATGCCGTTCGGGCATTCGGCCTTGAGGGCCTTGGCCAGCGAGTACGCGTCCTTGTGCAACTTGTAGTCGATGCAAGCGTCGAAACCGAGCTCTTCCACCGCGTACTTGCACTTGTCCGGTCCGCCGGCGATGCCCACCGCGCGGCAGCCACGCGCCTTGGCCAATGCGGCGAACGCGCTGCCCACCGCGCCCGTGGCCGCGCTCACCACCACGGTGTCGCCGGCCTTGGGGTTGATGATCTTGACCAGGCCATACCAGGCCGTCACGCCGGGCATGCCCACCGCACCCAGGTAGTGCGACAGCGGCACGTGGGTGGTATCCACCTTGCGCAGTGCGCCGGGCTGGTTCGCGTCGACCACGCTGTATTCCTGCCAGCCGCCCATGCCGACCACCTTGTCGCCGACCTGGTACTTCGGGTGTTTCGATTCGGCCACTTCACCGACCGTGCCGCCGATCATGACCTCGCCCAGGGGCTGCGAGGCCGCATAGCTCTTGCTGTCGTTCATGCGGCCGCGCATGTACGGGTCCAGGCTGAGGAAATGGTGGCGCACCAGCACCTGGCCATCGGTGAGCGCCGGCGTCTGGGCCGTGACCAGCTTGAAGTTGGCGGTCGTGGCTTCGCCTTCGGGGCGGTTGTCGAGCAGGATCTGGTGGTTGGTGGGCATGGTGTTCTCCGGGTCAATCGGTGGGAATGAGATTCAAAGGTTGGGTGCTGCGCGAACCCACTGGCAACTGCGGGACGTATTTGAAGGTACCGGTGGCGTGCGCGCAAAGTTGGCCCGACGCGTCCACGATACGCCCTTCCGTGAAGGCCATGGTGGCGGTGCGGTGCAGAACCTTGCCCAACGCCGTGAGGGGCCCTTTGGCAGCGCGAGGGAAGCTGGTCTTCATTTCGATCGTGACCACTCCCATCTTGAGTTCGAGCGAGCGCGCGGCATGGCCCATGGCCACATCCAGCAGGGTCATGCTCGCGCCGCCGTGCACCACGCTGAACGAGTTGTGGTGTTCTTCCCTGGGGTCGAAGCGCAGTTCGGACTCGCCGCCTTCGAATTTGTGCAGGGTGAAGCCCAGGTGCTGGACGAAGGGAATGTGAACGCTGAATTCCATGGTGTCGAAGGAGAGGTCATTGGTCTTGAGGCGTCGACGATAACCGCTCGACGCCGACCACGCTCAGCCCCCCGTGATCACGCTGACACCACCGTCCACCGCCAGCCATTGGCCCGTGATGTGCTTGCCGGCGTCGGACGCATAGAGCACCGTGATGCCCTTCAAGTCTTCGTCGTCGCCCAGGCGGCGCAGCGGCGCGTGCGAAGCGAGCTGTTCCTCGCCCATGGCCTTCAAGGTGCCCACGGTCATCTTGCTCGGGAAGAAGCCCGGGCAGATGGCATTGACGGTGATGCCGTACCGGCCCCACTCCGCGGCCAGCGCGCGGGTGAAGTTGATCACCGCCCCCTTGGAGGTGTTGTAGGCGATGGTGTGCATGCCCGGGGGATTGCCGCCCAGGCCGGCGATGGAGGCGGTGTTGAGGATGCGGCCCGACTTGCGCGCGATCATGCTGCGCTTGGCGATGGCCTGGCTCAGCAGGAAATAGCTGCGCACGTTGAGGTTCATGACCTTGTCCCAGGCGTCCACCGGGTGGTCTTCGGCCGGTGCGCCCCAGGCAGCGCCGGCGTTGTTGACCAGGATGTCGATGTCGCCCAGGCGCTGCAGGCTCTCGTCGGCCAGGCGTGCAATGTCTTCTTCCTTCGAGCAGTCGGCGGCAATCCAGCGCGCGTCGATGTTGGCGGCCTGCAATTCGGCCACCGCGCTCTCCAGGTCTTCGGCCTTGCGCGAACTCACCAGCACACGCGCACCGGCCTCGCCCAGCGCATGCGCCATCTGCAGGCCCAGGCCGCGCGAGCCACCGGTGATCAAGGCGGTTTTGCCCTTGAGGTCGAAGAGTTGGGTCACGGTTCGGGTCATGGACATGTCTCCTGTTTTTCAGAAAGCGGCTTCGGGAACGTCGGCACAAGTCTGGTCGCGCTGGCCCACCACCTGCAACCAGGCGCCGATTTTCGGCAGCTCATAGTGGAAAAAATAGCGCATCGCGGCCAGGCGCCCGGTGCGCGCGTTCGAGTCGGGGGCGGCCTGTGCGACCAGGGCCACGTCCAGCCAGATCCAGGCCAGCACCGTGTGGCCGAAGGCCTGCATGTACGGCACGGCGTTGGCCAGGGCGTCGGTGGGCTCGCCTGTGGCCCAGGCGGCCTTGGTGGCCTTGCCCACTTGCGCGAGCGCCTGGCCCAGGGCATTGGCGTGGGCGGCGAGTTCGGGGATGGGGATCGCGCGCTGGAGGGTGTCATTGATGCGCGCGGCCAGCAGGCTCAGGCCCTTGCCACCCTCCATCAGCACCTTGCGGCCCAGCAGGTCCATCGCCTGGATGCCGTGCGTGCCTTCGTGGATCATGTTCAGGCGGTTGTCGCGCCAGTACTGCTCCACCGGGAAGTCGCGTGTGTAGCCATAGCCACCGTGGATCTGGATGGCGAGCGAATTGGCTTCCAGGCACCATTCGCTCGGCCAGCTTTTCGCGATCGGCGTGAGCACTTCGAGCAGCAACCGCGCGTCGTCCGCCGTGGCGGCGTCGCCCGTGTGCTGTTCGTCCACCAGTCGGGCGCAGTACAGCTCCAGCGCGAGCGCGCCCTCGCAATACGCCTTCTGCGCCAGCAGCATGCGCTTGACGTCGGCGTGTTCGATGATGCGCACGGGTGCCTGGGCCGGGTCCTTGCCGCCCGGGCCCATGGGGCGGCCTTGTGGGCGGTTCTTCGCATAGTCCAGGCTGGCGTGGTAGCCGGCCATGCCCAACATGGTGGCGGCCATGCCCACGCCGATGCGGGCCTCGTTCATCATGTGGAACATGCAGTGCAGGCCTTTGCCGGCTTCGCCCACGAGGTAGCCCACGGCGCCGGCTTCGCCGTTCACGGGGTACCTGCCTTCGCCGAAGTTGAGCAGCGTGTTGGTGGTGCCGCGCCAGCCGCACTTGTGGTTCAGGCCGGCCAGGGCCACGTCGTTGCGTTGCGTCAGTTGGACGCGCAGACCCTCACCCCTACCCTCTCCCGCAAGCGGGAGAGGGGGGAAGGCACGGTCTTCGGACAGAAGGGCATTTGCTCCCTCTCCCGCCTGCGGGAGAGGGTTGGGGTGAGGGTCTTCGAGCGCCACCAACCACTTCGGCACGATGAACAACGAAATGCCGCGCGTGCCGGGCACCAGCCTGCCACTCTCGTCCGGAATCTTCGCCAGCACCAGGTGGATGATGTTTTCGGTGAGCTCGTGCTCGCCGGCCGAGATCCACATCTTGTTGCCCTTGAGCCGGTAACGTGGCCCCAGCGGGTCGTCGGCGAAATCGGCACCGTCCGGCACGGCGCGCGTGGCCACGTCGCTCAACGACGAGCCCGCCTGCGGTTCGGACAGGCACATCGTGCCCGAGAAGCGGCCGCTGAATTCGTTGAGGGCAAACACCCTCTTCTGCGCCTCGGTGCCATGCGCCATCAGCAGGTTGGCATTGCCAATGGTGAGCATGCCGCTGCCGATGCTGACCGAGGCCATGGCAAAGAACGCATTGGCCGCCGCCTCCACCGTGTAGGGCAACTGCATGCCGCCCACTTCGTAGTCTTGCGCGGCGCTGAGCATGCCGCTCTCGGCATAGGCTTTCTGCGCGTCGTGCGTGGCCTGGGGGAGCACCACCTTGTCGCCGTCGACGTACGGTTCCTGCGCGTCCACCACGCGGTTGAACGGCGCGTACTTCTCACGCGCGATGCGCTCGCAGGTGTCAAGCACCGCGTCAAACGTCTCGCGGCTGTGGTCGGCGAAACGCGCGCGCGCGTTCAGCGACGGCACATCCAGCCACTCGTACAGCAGAAAATCGACCGTGGGGCGCAATGACATGAATCCCTTCCAGAACAATCCACGAAGCCGGAGCGCGTGACCCCATCCAGAGATGCCGCGGATCCGGCTCCGCCGGTCCTAGGCATCGCCCCCCGAGGGGGGTGACGCCGAAGGCGGCGCGGGGGGCGTGCTCGTCAGAGCACTTCGAATACCCCGGCGGCACCCATGCCACCACCAATGCACATCGTCACGCAGACGCGCTTGGCGCCGCGGCGCTTGCCTTCGATCAGCGCGTGGCCGGTCAGGCGCTGGCCCGACACGCCATAGGGGTGGCCCACGGCGATCGCGCCACCATTGACGTTCAAGCGGTCACCCGGAATGCCCAGCTTGTCGCGGCAGTAGATCACCTGCACCGCAAAGGCTTCGTTGAGCTCCCACAGGTCGATGTCGTCCATCTTCAGCCCCAGGCGCTTGAGCACCTTGGGAATGGCGAACACCGGGCCGATGCCCATTTCATCGGGCTCGCAACCGGCGACCGCGAAACCGAGGAATCGACCCAGCGGTTTGAGGCCGCGCTTCTCGGCCAGGGTTTCGTTCATCACCACGCAGGCTCCACCACCATCGCTGAACTGGCTGGCGTTGCCAGCGGAGATCAGCCCACCAGGCATGGCCGGGCGGATGCCGCTGATGCCTTCCTGGGTGGTGCCGGCACGGATGCCTTCGTCGTTCTCCACCGTCACCTGCTTCGTGGTCAGGCCCATGACTTTGTCGGCCACGCCGGCGGTCACGGTGATGGGCGCGATCTCGGCCTTGAACAGCCCGGCTTCCAGCGCGGCCGTGGCCTTCTGCTGGCTGGCCGCGCCGTACTCGTCCATGGCGTCGCGCCCGATGTTGTAGCGCTTGGCCACCTGCTCGGCGGTCTGCAGCATGTTCCAGTAGATCTCGGGCTTGTGCTTCACCAGCCACGGGTCGGCCAGCATGTGGGTGTTCATTTCCTGCTGCACGCAGGAAATGCTCTCCACGCCACCGGCCACGTACACGTCGCCTTCGTTGGCGATGATGCGCTGCGCCGCCATGGCGATGGTCTGCAGACCCGAAGAGCAGAAGCGGTTGACGGTGACGCCCGAGGTGGTGATGGGCAGGCCCGCGCGCAGCGCGATCTGGCGCGCGATGTTGGCCCCCGTGGCGCCCTCGGGGTTGGCGCAGCCCATGAGGACGTCGTCGACTTCGGCGGCGTCGATACCGGCGCGCTGCACGGCGTGCTGCACCGCGTGGCCGCCGAGCGTGGCGCCGTGGGTCATGTTGAAGGCGCCCTTCCAGCTCTTGGCCAGGGGCGTGCGGGCGGTGGAAACGATGACGGCGTTGGTCATGGAATGTTCTCCTGTTCGGTCTTGTGTGGGTGGGATCAGTTGAAGGTTTTTCCCTCAGCGACCAAACGTTGGAGCAGCGGCGCCGGCTCCCAGAACTTCGCGTCGTCCAGCGGATTCTTCGCAAAGCGTTTCATGCTCTGCACCACGTTGAACAGGCCCACGGTGTCCGCGTAGATCATCGGGCCGCCGCGGTGGATCGGGAAGCCGTAGCCAAAGATGTAGACCACGTCGATGTCGCTGGCCTTGTTGGCGATGCCCTCTTCCAGGATGTGCGCGGCTTCGTTCACCAGCGAGTACACCAGGCGCTGCACGATCTCCTCGTCGGAGATCTTGCGCGGCGTGATGCCGAGGGACTTGCGGTGTTCCTCGATCATCTTCACCACCTCGGCATTGGGAATCGCGTCGCGCTTGCCCGGTACGTAGTCGTACCAGCCCGCGCCGGTCTTCTGCCCGAAGCGCCCCTTCTCGCACAGCAGGTCGGCGGTCTTGCTGTACTTCATGTCGGGCTTTTCCACATACCGGCGCTTGCGGATCGCCCAGCCGATGTCGTTGCCGGCCAGGTCGCCCATGCGGAACGGACCCATCGCGAAGCCGAACTTCTCGATCGCCTTGTCCACCTGCTCGGGCGTGCAGCCCTCGTCGAGCAGGAAGCCGCCCTGGCGGCCGTATTGCTCGACCATGCGGTTGCCGATGAAGCCGTCGCACACGCCCGAGACCACGGCGGTCTTCTTGATCTTCTTGGCCAGGGCCATCACGGTGGCCAGCACGTCCTTGGCGGTCTTGTCGCCGCGCACCACCTCCAGCAGCTTCATCACGTTGGCCGGGCTGAAGAAGTGCAGGCCCACCACGTCCTGCGGGCGTTTCGTGAAGCCGGCGATCTGGTTCACGTCCAGCGTGGAGGTGTTGGACGCGAGGATCGCACCCGGCTTCATCACGCGGTCGAGTTCCTTGAACACCTTTTCCTTCACGCCGATCTCTTCGAACACGGCCTCGATCACGAGGTCGGCCGAACCGATGTCGTCGTAGCTGAGCGTGGTGGTGAGCAAGGCCATGCGCTGTTCGTACTTGTCCTGCTTGAGCTTGCCCTTCTTCACCTGGGCTTCGTAGTTCTTGCGGATGGTCGCGATGCCGCGGTCCAGCGCTTCCTGCTTCATCTCCAGGATCTTCACCGGGATGCCGGCGTTGAGGAAGTTCATGGCAATGCCGCCGCCCATGGTGCCCGCGCCAATGATGGCCACCGAAGCGATCTCGCGCCTGGGCGTGTCTTCGGGCACATCCGGGATCTTGCCGGCGGCGCGCTCGGCGGTGAACAGGTGGCGCAGCGCGCGGCATTCGGGCGTCCACATCAGGTTGATGAAGATCTCGCGCTCGAACACCATGCCGTCGTCGAACTTCTTCTTGGTCGCGGCCTCCACCGCGTCCACGCATTTGGCTGGCGCCGGGAAGTTCTTCGCCATGCCCTTGACCATGTTGCGCGCGAACTGGAAATAGGCATCGCCCTGCGGGTGTTTGCACGGCAGGTTGCGCACCTTGGGCAAGGCGCTGCCGTCGGCGTGCTTCGTGGCCATTTCGCGGGCCAGGGCCAGCGCTTCCTCGGCCAGGCTTTCGGGCGCCGCGGCGATCTTGTCGAACAGCTTCTGGCCGGGTACCTGGGCCAGCAGTTCGCTCTTGACCGGCTCACCGCTCACGATCATGTTCAGCGCCGGCTCCACGCCCAGGGCGCGCGGCAGGCGCTGCGTACCACCGGCACCGGGGATCAGGCCGAGCTTCACTTCGGGCAGTGCCACGCTGGTGCCGGGCGCGGCAATGCGGTAGTGGCAACCCAGCGCCAACTCCAGGCCACCGCCCATGCACACCGAATGGATCGCGGCAACCACCGGCTTGGCGGCGTTCTCCACCGCCAGGATCACCGACAGCAGGTTGGGCTCGGCCAGGGCCTTGGGCGTGCCGAACTCGCGGATGTCCGCGCCGCCCGAGAACGCCTTGCCCGCGCCCGTGAGCACGATGGCCTTGACCGCCGGGTCGGCTTCCGCCTTCGCCAGGCTGTCGGTGATGCCCTGGCGGGTCGCCAGTCCCAGGCCGTTGACCGGCGGGTTGTTCATGGTGATGACGGCCACATCGCCGTGGACCTGGTACTCAGCGGTCATGGAATCTCCTGGGTGTGTCGGCGGTCAAGGACCGCCGCATGGTCATGAAAAGAACGACCGTTCGATTCTAGAAAGTTTGTGCAGCGCCGCAAGAGGCAGGTGTCACCGGCTTGTCTCCATCCACACACCGGTCCCAATGGCCGCCTGCGGCGCACATCGTGCCATACAGATGCCGGTAGGGGCCTATCATTCCCAGTCCAGTGAAAGCGATACATCGGCGCTCATGAATTTCAAGCATCTGCTGGAGCTATCGTCGGAAATCTGGCTGTGCGCCTCGGGCGGCAGAATCTCCTTTGCGAACTGCGCGGCGCACCAGTTCCTGGCCCCCGCCATGCCCCACGTCTACCTTGTGGGCATGGCCTTGTCCGATCTGGGCTGGGAGGGCATCGGGCGGCACACCGTGTCGCCCTGCTCCGTGGTCACCCGGCGCTGCGATGGCTCGACGGTCTCCACCGAACTGCGACTGGCGCACGACGACGACGCCGGCGAAATGGTGATCCGCGTGTCGATGGCTGCGCCCGCCTCCGACGTGGACGCGCCACCCAGCCCTTCGCAACACCTGGAGCGTCTCGTGCGCGCGCTCGATCTCTGCCCCGACGGCATGCTGCTGATCCGCCCGGCGACCTGGACCATCCTGGATGCCAATGAAGTGGCCTGCCGCATGCTGCGGCACACCCGCGAGCAGCTCATCGGCGCGCAACCCTATGGGCCGTGGTGGGAGTACCTGGACCGCGAGGCCATCGAGCGCGATTTCCGCAAGCTCATAGGGCAGTACCCGCAGCCCCTGATCTCCGAGGTTCAGGGCTACCACAGGCAGGGCTACCGCTGTCCGGTCGAACTGACCAAGCACGCGTTCCAGATGGGCGAAGAATGGATCGTGGCGGTCACGATGCGGGACCTGGCCGAGCGCCTGTTCGCCCAGCAGCAGATCGAGCAGATGCGCCTGGCCGTGAACGAGGCGGTGGACGGCGTGTACATGATCGACCCGCAAAGTCTGGAGTACGTCGACCTCAACGAAGGCGCCGGCAAGCTCTACGGCACCGACCGCAAGACCTTGCTCGCGCGCGGCTTGAAGTGGGTCATGAAAGAGGCCAACGTCGAGGAAGCGGAGTTGCGGGAGGTCTACGCCGAACTGATCCGCAACTACCCGCTTTCGCTCACCAACGAACGCCAGTTGCGGCGCGACGACGGCAGCATCACCACCATCGAGTCGACCCGTCGCGCCGTGTACCTGCACGACCGCTGGCTGATCGCCAGCGTGGCGCGCGACATCTCCCAGCGCAAGGCCGCGGAAGAAGAGATCCGGCGGCGCATGGCCGAGCTCGCGCGCTCCAACCTGGATCTGGAGCAGTTCGCCTACGTCACCTCACACGACCTGATGGAGCCGCTGCGCATGATGTCCAGCTACGCCCAACTGATCAAACGGCGCTACGCGGACCGGCTGGACAGCGAAGGGCTCGAGTTCATCGAGTTCATCCTCGGTGGCGCGCAACGCATGCGCCTGCTGATCGATGCGCTGCTCCTGTACTCCCGAGCAGGCCGCGCGACCACCCAGATGAAGCCACTGGCGCTCGACGATGCGTTGAACGACGCCCTGGCGAATCTGGCCAAGGCCGTGAGCGACAGCGAGGTGCGGATCGTGCGCACGCCACTGCCCTCGGTGGTAGCGGACCCGATCGGCATGATGCAGCTATTCCAGAACCTGATAGGCAACGCGCTCAAGTTCCGCAGCGAGACCGACCCGCAGGTGCGCATCCGGATCCAGGACCTGGAAACACACTGGCAGATCTCCGTGGAAGACAACGGCATCGGCATCGCGCCAGAGTTCTTCGACCGCATCTTCCAGGCCTTCCAGCGCCTGCACACGCGCAGTACCTACGAAGGTGCGGGCATTGGCCTGTCCATCTGCAAGAAGATCGTGGAGCGCCATGGCGGGCACATCTGGGTGGAGTCGCGCCCCGGCGAAGGCACGGCATTCCACTTCACACTGCCCAAACAAAAGGCAGCGGAGGATTCATAGCCCTTTCTTCCCGCCCCGGGAGCGGTGCTTGGCGACCGCGCCAGGCGCTGCTGCGTCGTCGACGATCAGGCGCAAGGCTCTGCGGACCTCGGGGAACAGGTCTGGCCCGATGAGCGCTTCGTAGTGTTTTTCGATCCGGGCCACCACGCGGTACGTTTGCGCCAGTTGCCGCAAGCCCTCGGCCGTGATGCTGACCCGCCACGCACGTCCGTCGCTTTCATCGGGGGTGCGCATGAGCAGACCGTTGAGCTCGTACTCCTTGACGATTTTTCCGATGGCTTGTTTGGTCACGCCGGCGCGCTCGGCCAGATCGGTGTTGCGCGTGCCTTCGGCGTCGATGTAGGGGGAGAGGCTGAGGAAGGCGGCAGGCAGTTCCGGCTTGCCCTGGTCGCGCAGTTCCTGCGTCACCCGGCGCATGAAACTCTTGCGCGCCAGCAGCAGCAAGCGCCCGATGGCGTTGGCCCGAACGACGGCCAGCTTGTCGGTAGAGGATGCTGTTCTGGAAGTTTTCGACGGCGAGGATGAAGGCATGCGCAGAGTCTAGCGCGCAGGTGGATGAGCGCATATAGTAAACATGGTTGACCAATTGAGGACATGCCTGCATACTGCGGATGCGCTTGCAGGAGACGGCAGGCAAAACCATCGAAACGTTTGAGGAACCACGCATGACACACCCCTCTTCCGAATGGCAGCCCGAGCTCGACGAGATGGCGCAGCGCCGGGCCGGCGCGGCCGCACACGGCGGCGAAGAAGCCGTCGCCCGGCTGCGGGCCGCGGGCAAACGCACGGCAAGAGAACATCTGCTCGCCATCGCCGACCCGGGCAGCTTTCGCGAACTGGGCATGCTGGCGGGCAAAGGCCGGTACGGCGCACAGGGCCAGCTGGAGTCGTTCACGCCGTCGAACCACGTCATGGGGCTGGCCCATCTGAACGGCCGCCGCACCGTGGTCATCGCCGACGACTCCTCGATCCGTGGCGGCTCGTCCGAGGCGGCGGTCTCCGAGAAGTGGATCTACGCAGACCGCTACGCCAACGAGTACAAGCTGCCGCTGGTGCGCTTCGTCGACACGGCCGGCGGCAGCGTGAAGCTGCTGCAGCAAATGGGGCACACAAAGATTCCGGGCTACGCGCTCCTGCCTTCGCAGGCGCTTCTGGGCGAAGTGCCGGTGGTCGGTGTGGCCGTCGGGGCCTGTGCCGGCCTGGGAGCATTGCGCGTGGCCACCGCGCATTTCACCGTCATGGTGCGCGGCCAGAGCCAGGTGTTCGCCGCCGGGCCGCCTGTGGTCAAACAGGCGTTGGGCATCGACATTGACAAGGAAGCCCTGGGCGGCGCCGACGTGCACCGCGAAAGCGGACTGGTGAACAACATCGCGAACTCGCAGGACGACGCGTTCGAGATGGTGCGCAAGTTCCTATCGTACATGCCCGCCAACGTATGGGAGCAGCCCTCAAGAGGCGCAACGGCCGACGACCCCCATCGCGAAGAGCCCTGGCTCAACGATGCGATTCCGCGCAACCGGCGCAAGACCTTCGCGCCGCTGCCCATTCTCAAGGCCATCTTCGACACGGACTCCGTCTTCGAGATCTCGCCGCAATACGGCCGCTCCACCGTGACCGCGCTGGCGCGCCTGCACGGCTACCCGGTCGGCGTGATCACGAACAACCCCGCCATCATGGGCGGCGCCCTCACTGCCGCCGCCGCCCGCAAGCTGGAGCGCTTCGTCGACATGTGCGACACCTTCCACCTGCCCATCGTCAACCTGCCCGACCAACCGGGCACCATGACCGGCCCGAACGCCGAACGCGAAGGCACGATGATCGCCACGCTCAAGGCCTCGGCGGCCATCGAGCAATCCACCGTGCCCTGGATCTCCGTGGTGCTGCGGCGCACCTTCGGCCTGGCCGGCAGCATGCTCGGGCCGTGGGTCGGTCCTTCGGGCACGGCGCTGCCGCACCGCTTCGGCTGGCCCTCCGCGCGCTGGGGCTCGATCCCCATCGAAGGCGGCGTCGCCGCGGCCTTCAAGCGCGAGATCGAGGCGTCGGACGATCCGCAGAAAACGCGCGACGAACTCGAAGCCAGCTTCGCACCGCTGGGCTCGCCCTACCGCACAGCCGAACGCTTTGGCGTGGTGGACATCATCGAACCCGCCCAGACCCGCAGCCTGCTGTGCGACTGGGTGGGCGACGCCTACCGCAAGACGCAGCGCAACCTCGGACCCAAGTTGCGCCCGATGCGCTGATTTTTTTTACCCACATGGTAAACCTGGTTGACCACATAGGTGGGCAACCCCATACTGGCATCGCCCTCATGCGGACCGTCATTTCCCCACCGACATCCAACAGGAGACAAGACATGGCATTCCCCAGCAGACGACAGGTTCTCGGCACCCTGGGTGCGTTCGGCACCATGGGCACGCTTGGCGCGGGCCTGTGGCCCGGCGTGGCCGGCGCGCAGGCCTACCCTTCCCGCCCGATCCAGGTCGTGGTCGGCTATCCGCCGGGCAGCGCCACCGACTTCATCGCGCGTCTGCTCGGGCCGAAGATGTCCGAAAGCATGGGGCAACCCTTGGTGATCGAGAACAAGCCCGGCGCCAGCGGCGTTCTCGCGGCCACGACGGTTGCGCGCATGGCGGGCGACGGCTACACCATCATGGCCACGGTGCCCGGCTCGACCACGGCGGCCCGTGCGATCTTCAAGGACAAGCTGCAGTACTCCCCCGAAAACGATCTGATTCCGATCGGCCTGGTCGGCGTGTCGCCCCTGGTGCTCATCACGCTGCCGACCTCCGGCATCAAGACGGCGGCGGACTTCCTGGCCCAGGCCAAGTCCACGCCGGGCGGACTCAACATCGGTTCGTACGGCGTGGGATCGCCCTCGCATTTCGCGATCGAGACGCTGCGGGCCCACTCGAAAATCCCCCTGGTCCATGTGCCCCACAGCGGTCCGGCCGCGATGCAGACCGCCTTGCTGTCCTCCGTCGTTCCCGTCGCCATCGACTCGATCACCTCGGCCCTGCCGCTGATCAAATCGGGCCGCGTGGTTCCGCTGGCGGTGACCGCCGCGAAGCGCAACGCCTCGTTGCCCGATGTGATGACCGCCGCCGAGGCGGGCCTGGGCACGGTGGAAACGGCGGGCTGGGTGGGCTTTCACGCGCCCAAGGGGACGCCCCCGGAGATCGTGCAGAGGCTCAATGCCGAACTCAACCGCGCGCTCGCGCTGCCCGACGTGCGCCAGCAACTGGGCACGCGCATGGACATCGTGGGCGGCAGTTCGGCGTCCTTCGCGACCTTCATCAAGACCGAGACCGATCGCCTGAACAAGCTGACGCAGGACGCCAAGCTCTCTTTCGAGTAAGGGCGCCATGACCGATCGACGCGTTGTCGTGATCGTGGGCGGCGGCTTCAGTGGCGCCGCGTGCGCCATCCACCTGAGCCAGCGCTCGCAGGAGCCGCTGGACATCCGCATCGTCGAGCCCAGCGCCGCGCTGGGCATGGGCATTGCCCACGCGGCCGTCGACCCCGACCTGCGGCTCAACGGCCCTGCCCACATCCACTCGCCCTACCCGGATGCCCCGGGCGACTTCGCGGACTGGATGGCGCGAACCGGCGAGGCGGCGCTGGACCCGCAGGCCACGGCGGCCAGCGGCCTGGTGTTCGCGCGGCGCGGCGCCTTCGGCCGCTACATGGCGGCCGAGGTCGCACGCCACGCACGGTCCAACCCGAGTGGCTCGGCCATCGACCACGTCCAGCAACAAGCCCTGCGCGCGTCGCCCGGTGCCGCGCACGTGGAGGTGGGGCTGCACGGTGGACAGCGCATCCGTGCGGATCACTGCATTCTCGCCCTGGGCTGGAACGCGGTCGGCACGCCGCGCGAGCTGTCCGCCATCTCTGACCACCCGGGCTGGTTCGGCAACCCCTGGGCCACGCACCGGTTCGACGCGATCGGCAGCGGGGCCTCGGTCCTGCTGATCGGCTCCGGCCTCACCGCCTCCGACACCTTCGCGGTGCTGGCCGCGAAAGGCCACCAAGGCCCGGTCCTGGCGCTGTCGCGGCGTGGCTTGCGCCCGGCCTCGCAGAATCCGCACCGGTCGACGCGTTCGATGTGGGAACGCGTGTTCGAGCAAGACCCCCCGCTCCTGCGCGAGGCCGGGCACGCGCTCTCGATGCGGCAAACAGTGGCCCTGCTGCGCCGCAAGATCGCCGAGGTCGATGAAGCCACGTCCAGCTGGCACGTGCCGTTCGACGAATTCCGCGATGCCGCCTGGATCCTCTGGAACCAATGGTCGCCGGCGGAACAGCGCCAGTACCAGCGCCACGTCAAGAGCTGGTACGACAGTTTCCGCTTCCGCAACCCGCCCCAGACCGAGGCGATCGCGCGGGCAGGTGTGGAGCGCGGGCAATTGGGTTTTGCGGCCGGCCGTCTGCGTGGCGCACATCGGCGCGGCCATGGGCTGCACGTGTCGTACGCGTCGCGGGAACGCGGCGAATGCCAGACCCTGCACGTCGACGCAATCATCAACTGCACCGGCCCGCAGCCTCGGCCCAGCGCCTCGCAAAACCCATTCTGGCAAGCCCTGATCGCCGATGGCGTGGGCCGCGACGCGCCGGGCGGCGCGGGCATCGATGTGGACATGGGCGGGCGCCTGCTCGATGCCCATGGCCGCGTGCACGACCGCTTGTTCGCCATCGGCCCACCCACCAACGGCCGCTTCGCCGAAGCCATCGCCGTGCCTTACATCGTGCGCGGCATTCTGGACGTGGCCCGCCACGCCCTGCCCCACGCCCATAGCGAACCCACCGTCCTCCAAGGCTCAACATGAACGCACCTTCACCTGAGCGCCGCGGCCCGCTGGCCGGCCACCGCGTCGTCGAACTCTCCTCCACCATCGCCGGCCCCGTGTGTGCGCGGCTGCTCGCGGACTTCGGCGCCGACGTGATCAAGATCGAGTCCCACGAAGGCGACCCGGGACGCAACTTCGGCGCCCAGATCGACGGCGTGTCGCTCTATGCCTCGTCGATGTACCGCAACAAGCGCGCCATCGCGCTGGACCTGAAGACCCCGCAGGGACGCGACATCGCGCTGCAACTCCTCGACAAGGCCGACATCCTGGTCGAGAACTTCCGCCCCGGCGTGCTCGACCGGCTCGGCTTGGGCGAAGAAGTGCTGCGCCAGCGCAACCCCGGCCTGGTGACGGTGCGCATCAGCGGCTATGGCCAGAGCGGCCCTTACCGCGACCTGCCGGGCTACGGCGCCATCTGCGAAGCCGTGGCCGGCGTGCGCCACCTCACCGGCGACCCGGACCGCCCGCCCGCGCGCTGCGCGCTGGCCACCACCGACTACCTCACCGCCGTCTACGCCGCGTTCGGCACCGTCATGGCGCTGTACGAGCGCACGCGCAGTGGCATCGGCCAGATGATCGACGTGGCCTTGTACGAAAGTGCGTTTTCGCAAATGGAAGAAGCCGTGCCCACCTATGCCCGCACCGGCTATGTGCCCAAGCGCCAGGGTTCGCGCCTGATGAACACCGCGCCCAACAGCCTGTACCCCACGCAGGACGGCCACTGGGTGCTGATCGCGGCCAACAACGACGCCATCTTCCGACGGCTGGCCAACGCGATGGGGCACCCCGAGTGGGCCACCGACCCGCGTTATGCCACGCAGCGCGCGCGCGGTGAACGCGTGGAGGAGATCGACGGCCTCGTCACCGCCTGGAGTTCGCAGCAGACGGCCGATGACGCGGTGCGCATCCTGATGGAAGCCGAGGTGCCCACGTCGCGCGTGAACACCATTGCCGACATCTTCGAAGACCAGCACTACCGGGCACGCGAGATGCTGCTGAAGATGCCGCATCCCACGCTGGGCGAGGTGACGATGACCGGCGTCGTGCCCAAGCTGTCTCGCACGCCGGGCGAGGTGACGAAGGTGGGTTCGGGCATCGGCGAAGACACGCGCGACGTGTTGCTGAACGACCTGGGCATGAGCGAAGCGGATCTGACGCGTCTCGAAGCGGCGCGCGCGATCTGGTGCGGCCCGTCCCCCGCCGAGTCGGCGCACGCTGGCGCCTCCCAGGCCGCTTTCGGTTGAAGGTGCACCAGCCATGTTCCACAAAGTGATGATCGCCAACCGGGGTGCCGTCGCCGCGCGCGTGCTGCGCTCGCTCAAGGCGCTGGGCATCCGCACGGTGGCCGTGCACTCCGAGGCGGACCAGGATCTGCCCTACCTTGCACTGGCCGACGAGGTCTACGCCATCGGCGCCTCCGATCCGCGCGCCAGCTACCTCAACCAGGACGCCTTGCTCGACGTCATGCAACGCTCTGGTGCGGACGGCCTGCACCCGGGCTACGGCTTCCTGTCGGAAAACGCCGGTTTCGCGCAGCGTGTCAACGACAGCGGTGCCTGCTTCATCGGCCCCAGCCCACGCTGGATCGAAGCCATGGGGCACAAGACGCGCGCGCGCGAGCTGATGGCGCAACACGGCATGCCCATGGGCGCGAGCTCCGAGCTGCTGGACACGAACGAGGCCCGCACGCTGGCCGAGGCGGCGCGCGTGGGCTACCCCGTGCTGGTGAAGCCGGCCGGCGGTGGTGGCGGCATCGGGATGCTGGCCGCGCGCGACGACGCGCAACTGCTCAAGGCCGTCGAGCAGGCGCGTTCGCTCGCACAGCGCAGTTTCGGCAACGCCGAGTTGTACCTCGAACGCCTGGTCGAACGGCCACGCCACGTGGAGTTCCAGATCCTCGCCGACCGGCACGGCAACGTGCGCCACCTGTTCGAACGGGACTGTTCCGTGCAGCGGCGCCACCAGAAAGTCATCGAGGAAGCCGGTGCGCCCGCCATCCCGCGCGCGCAGGTGGACGCGGCGGCCGACCAGGCGGCCAGCATCCTGGCCGGCCTGGGCTACGACGTCATCGGCACCGTGGAAACGCTGTACGACGGCGCGGGGCACTTCCATTTCCTGGAGATGAACACGCGGCTGCAAGTCGAGCACGCGGTCACCGAGGCCGTGACGGGTATCGACCTGGTCCGTGCCCAGGTGCGCCTGGCCTGGGGCGATCGGCTGGACGACGTGCTGCCGAAGGACATCGAGCTGCAGGGGCACGCCATCGAAGCACGCATCTACGCCGAAGACCCGGTGCGCTTCTTTCCCTCGCCGGGCCCGCTCAAGACATTGCGGTTTCCCCGCGCTGAAGGGGTTCGTGTGGAAACCGGCTTCGCCGAAGGCAACACGATCACGCCGTTCTACGACCCCATGATCGGCAAGCTGATCGCACACGGCACCACGCGCGCGCAGGCCATCGAGCGCCTGGTGGCCGCGCTGGACGCCACCACCATCGAAGGCGTGAAGACCAACATCGCCTTCGTCCGGCAGGTCCTGCAAAGCCCGTCGTTCAACGCCGGCGAAGTGCACACCGGCCTGGGCGCCGAAGTGCTGGAACAGGCCAGGAAGCAACCCACCGTCCCTGCGCCCGTGTGAGGGCGCCCATCCCACAGTCAACATTTCCAGGAGTCATTCCATGGCACGTATCGAAGTTCGCGCAGACGTCACCGGCAAGGTCTGGAAGATCGAGGCCCCCGTGGGCACCCGTGTGGAAGCGGGCCAGCCCGTGCTGATCGTCGAATCCATGAAGATGGAGATTCCGGCCGGCAGCGAACAGGACGGCACGGTCCTCGAACTGCTCGTCGCCGAAGGCGATCCGGTGCAAGACGGTCAGCTCGTCGCGGTGCTGGAAGGCTGAAGTGGCAAGGTGAACTTGAAACAGGCGCCCCCCTCGGGCCCCGCCGCCTCCACCCAGATGCGCCCACCGTGGCGCTCCACGATCTTCTCGCAGATCGCCAGACCGATGCCGGTGCCTTCGTATTCCTCGCGGCTGTGCAGGCGCTGGAAGATCACGAAGATGCGATCGAAGTACGCCGGGTCCACGCCGATGCCGTTGTCCGCGATGGCAATCGTCCATTCGGCCTCCGAGCGCTGCGCGGTGATGGTGACGGTCGCGGGCGCGTTCGCCCGCCTGAATTTCAATGCATTGCTGACCAGGTTCTGGAATACCTGCGTCATGCCGGTACGTTCGTACCGCAAGGTGGGCAGCGTGACGGGACGCCTGATCACCGCGTTCGAGTCGGCCATCGCGTGCGCCAGGTTTTCCAGCGCGGCGTCGAGCGCCAGACCCAAGGGCGCGCATTGGGTCTGCGCGTCCGGCCGGCCGGCCTTGGAATAGAACAGCAGATCGTCGATCAACTGCTTCATGCGCTGCGCCCCGGAGACGATGTAGTCGATGTACTCCCTGCCCTCATCGTCCAGCTGGGCGTGGTAACGCCGGGCCAGCAACTGCGTGAAGCTGGCCACCATGCGCAACGGTTCGGACAGGTCGTGCGACGTCACGTTGGCGAACTGCTCCAGCTCGCGGTTGGAGCGGGCCAGCTCCACGACGTGCGCGGCCATGTCCTGGCCGGCGCGCTCGCGTTCGGTGACATCGCGCGAGACCGTGATGATGACCCACTTCCCCTCCACCTTCACCGCACGCCGCGTGGTTTCCAGCAAGATCGGGGGCTGCCCGGGCATATGCCATTCGCGCGTCTCGGTTTCGGACCTCGGATGGCTGGCGATCAACGCGTCATAGCGTTCGCGCAACTCCGCTTCGGTCGAGATGCGCCCCAGGTCGTTCATCTTGCGCAGGCCCATGCGCATCATCTCGTCGCGGGTCAGGCCGGCCATGCGTGCGCTGCCTTCGTTGAAATCGATGAATTCGAGCGTCTCCGGATCCACGATCATGATGGCGTCCGGCGCCTGGTTCACCGCTGCGAACAGCAACTGGGCCTTGCGGCCGGCCGCCTTGCGCTCGGAGATGTCGCGGGCCATCGTGACGATCAGCCACTTGCCCTCCATTTCCAGGGCGCGCGCCGTGGTCTCGATCCAGACGGTTTCACGGCCCGCACGTTGCAAGGGCTGCACGGTCGAGATCGGCTTCGGGGACAGCTCGATCAGCTTGCGGAATTGCTCGCACTGCTGCTCTTCTGTCCAGATGTGCAGATACCGGGTGACCCACATCACGCCTCGCTCCATCATGACCTCGCGCGACAGGCCATAGAGGCGCACGGCGGCATCGTTGACGTACAGGTATTCGCCCGAGTCCGGGTCGATCACCTGCACCGAGTCCGGTGCGTGGTTGAGCACGGTGTCAAGCACGTGCAAGGGTTGTCGGTGGGATGGATCGAGATTCAACGCCATGACCCCACAACGGCGCTGATGGTCATGGCCCCTGGTCAGGCGTCGTGCCCGTTGGCCAGCAAGGGCGCCCACCCCATCTTCATGGCCGCGGCGATGGCTTCCGCACGGCTGCTGACCTTGAGCGCGACCAGGATGGCGGCCACATGGCCCTTGACGGTGCCCATCGCCAGGTTCATTTCGCGGCAGATCTGCTTGTTCGATTTGCCTTCGAGCAACTGGCGCAGCACCTCGATCTGCCGTGTGGTCAGACCGACGTCGCGTGGCGTCTGGGACACCGTCACCGCGCCCGGGCCTCGGTTGCCGGCGTGCGCGGGACGGTCTTCTTCCGGCATGGCCATCATGGCCTCCAGCGGCACGTAGATACCGCCCGCCAGGATGAAGCGGACCGCACTGATCAAGGCGTCTTTGCCGGACAACTTGGGGATGAAGCCCAGCACGCCACGGCGCACCGCGGCTTGCACCGTCTGAAGATCGTAGGAGGCCGAAATCACGACCACCCTGGCCTCGGGACAACTCTGCTCGAAACCTTCCAGAACACTCATGCCCGAGTTCCCCGGCATGGTGAGGTCCAGGAGGACGAGATCGAAATAGCCGTGGGTCCGGTAGGCGTCGATCGCCTTGCCCAGCGTGTCGGCCTCGATCACGATGACCTCGGGATCGATCTCGCGCAGGGCGAGCTTCAATCCTTCGCGCACCAGATGGTGATCGTCGGCGACGAGTAGTTTGAGTTTGGGACTGACTTGCGCCTCTTCCACTGGACATGCTCCCACAAGGGCTCGATTGGTTCGACCGCGCCCACAAACATCAGCTCCCCGAACTCACGCTTGCTTTTTTTGTGCGGGCCGCAAGCCCCAGGCGGTACTCCTGAAAAGGATAGCACCGGGCGCAAAGTCGTGCGAGCGGCGATTGTGGCACGGCAATGCTGGAATAAATCCTAAAGTTCCAATACCGGGCAGAGTTCGGACCGAAAATTGCAACCCAACAACACGTGAGGTCAGCAAAATGACAGCACTGCAGAAATGGGAAATCCCCGCAGCCCGACGAGCGATTTGCCCTGGATGATCAGCGGTGGAACCCACCTACACCTCCAGCCATTCCTTGCGCGTGTAGGGGTCCGCGCGCAGGCTATCGGGCGTGCCCTGGAACACGATGCTGCCGTGCCCCATGACCAAGGCGCGGTCCGAGATGGCCATGGCAATGGTCAACTTCTGCTCGATCAGCAACACCGACACACCGCGTTGTTTGAGCGTCTTGAGGTACTCGCCCACCAGCTCCACGATCTTGGGTGCCAGGCCCTCGGTGGGCTCGTCGATGATGATCAGGTCCGGGTCGCCCATGAGCGTGCGGCACAGCGTGAGCATCTGCTGCTCGCCGCCCGAAAGCACGCCGGCTTCGGTGTGTTGCCGCTCCTTGAGGCGCGGGAACATGGTGTACATGTCGTCGAAGCTCCAACGCGAGCCTTTGCCCTTGCCTTTCTGGCCCAGCATCAGGTTCTGGTGCACGGTGAGTGTGGGGAAGATGTCCCGGTTCTCGGGCACGTAGCCCACACCGAGATGCGCGACCTCGTAGGCCTTCCTGCCCAGGATCTCCTGGCCTTTCCAGTGGATGCTGCCGCTGCAGTCCACCAGCCCCATGATGGCCTTGGCGGTGGTGGAGCGACCCGAGCCGTTGCGCCCGAGCAGCGCCACGATTTCGCCGGCTTGTACCTCGAAGCCCACGCCATGCAACACGTGGCTCTTGCCGTAGTAGGCGTGCAGGTTGTCGATTCTCAGCATGCTCACTGGACCATCCTCCATGCGGCGTTCACTGGACTACCCTCCGCGCGGCGCTCATGCGGCCGCCCCTTGTGCATCGGCCACGTGCGAGCCCAGATACGCTTCTTGCACGCGCTGGTTGGCGCGCACGGCGTCGGGCGTGTCGAAGGCCAGGACCTCGCCGTACACCACCACGGCGATGCGGTCGGCCAGGCCGAACACCACGCCCATGTCGTGCTCCACCGTGAGCAAGGTCTTGCCCACGGTTACTTCCTTGATCAGGTTGATGAAACGCGTGGTCTCGCTCTTGCTCATGCCCGCCGTGGGCTCGTCGAGCAGGATCACATTGGCACCGCCGCCGATGGTGATGCCGATCTCCAGCGCGCGCTGTTCGGCATAGGTGAGGTTCATGGCCAGCACGTCGCGCTTGCGGTCGAGGTGGATCATCTCCATCAGTTGCTCGGCACGCTCGTTGGCGTCGTCCAGGTCGGCTAGGAACCTCAGGAAGGTGTACTTGTAGCCCAGGCTCCAGAGCACACCGCAGCGCAGGTTCTCGAACACGCTGAGCTTGGGGAAAATGTTGGTGATCTGGAAGCTGCGCGAGAGGCCGGCGCGGTTGATCTCGAACGGCTTCTTGCCGTCGATGCGCTGGCCATTGAGCAGCACCTGCCCGCTGGTGGGGGCGAAGCGGCCGCTGATGAGGTTGAACAGCGTGGACTTGCCCGCGCCGTTGGGGCCGATGATGCCCACGCGCTCGCCGGCATTCACCGCCAGGTTCACGCCGCGGATGATCTCGGTCTTGCCGAAGCTCTTGCGCAGGTCCCTGAGTTCGAGTGCGTGCGTCACAGCGCCTCCCTCCGCTTGATTTCTTTCTCGATGAACTCCTGGATCTCGCTCCACTGGCGCAGGAAAGCGCGGCGCGTGAGTTCGAACAGGCCAAACCCCGTCACCGCCACCAGGGCGGCACCGAACCAACTGTTGACGCCGTGCGCGTCCAGCGGCACGCCCAGGAAGCGCAGCTCCGACCCCAGCGTGGTATTGAGCTGCAGGTGGTAGACCATCTCGATCATCGCGCCCAGGCCGAGCAACATCACCAGCGCCGTGCCCGCCAGCGCGATGTAGCTCACCCACAGCTCGCGCAATCGGCCAAAGGACGCGACGCGCAGGTTCATCATGATCAGGCTGGCGATGCCGCCGGGCGCGTATATCACCATGAAGAGGAAGATCAGGCCCAGGTAGAGCAGCCAGGCCTTGGTGAACTCCGACAGCAGCACGAAGGCCAGCACCATCAGAACGCCGCCGATGATGGGGCCGAAGAAGAACGTGGCACCGCCCAGGAACGTGAACAGCAGGTAGGCGCCCGAGCGTGCGGCGCCCACCACTTCTGCGGTGACGATCTCGAAGTTCAGCGCGCCCAGGCCGCCTGAGATGCCCGCGAAGAAGCCGGCAATGATGAAGGCGAAATAGCGCACCTTCTGCGTGTCGTAACCGACGAACTCCACGCGTTCGGGGTTGTCGCGCACGGCATTGAGCATGCGGCCCAGCGGCGTGCGCGTAAACGCGAACATGAGCGCCACGCAGATGAAGGTGTAGACCGCGATGAGGTAGTACACCTGCACCTGCGGGCCATAGGTGATGCCCATGAACGGCTTGCCCACCATGCGGTCGCTGGAGACGCCGCCCTCACCACCGAAGAACTCGGGGATCATCAGGGACAGCGCGAACACGAGCTCGCCCAGGCCGAGGGTGATCATGGCGAAGGTTGTACCGGCCTTGCGCGTGGTCACGTAGCCGAACAGCACCGCGAAGCCGATGCCCGCCAGACCGCCCACGATCGGCACCAGCGACACGGGCATTGGCAGCGATCCGTCTCCCACGCTGTTGAGCGCGTGGATGGCGAGGAACGAGCCCAGGCCCGTGTAGACCGCATGCCCGAAGCTGAGCATGCCGCCCTGCCCCAACAGGATGTTGTAGGACAGGCAGGCGATGATGGCGATGCCCATCTGCGAAAGCACGGTCATGCCCAGTCCGCTGGTGAAGACCTTCGGCGCCACGATGAGCAGCAGCGCAAAGAGACCCCAGACGATCCAGCGGCCGACGTTGAGGGGTTTGAAGCTGTAGTGCGTGGTCGTCATTCAGCCCTCCCGTTTGCCGAGCAGGCCGCGCGGCCGGAAGATCAGGATCAGCACCAGGAACAGGTACGGCAGGATCGGTGCCACCTGCGACAGGGTGAGCTTGACGTACGAGTTGTTGGCAACCGCATCCGACAGCGGCAGACCGATCTGCTGGGCCAGCGTGAGCAGCGAATATTCGAACGCCACGGCGAAGGTCTGGATGACACCGATGAGCAGCGAAGCGACGAACGCACCCGAGAGCGAGCCCATGCCGCCGACCACCACCACCACGAAGATCACCGAGCCGACCGTGGCAGCCATGGCGGGTTCGGTCAGGAAGGTACTGCCGCCGATGACGCCGGCCAACCCGGCCAGTGCCGAGCCGGCGCCAAACACCAGCATGAACACCCGCGGCACGTTGTGCCCGAGCGATTCGACCGCATCCGGGTGCGTGAGCGCGGCCTGGATCACCAGGCCGATGCGGGTGCGCGTGAGCAGCAACCAGACCGACGCCAGCATCACCACGGCCACCAGCATCATGAAGCCGCGTGTGGCGGGGAACGGCGAGCAGACCACGCGCACGGCGGCGTCGGCGACACTGCACAGCTCGGGTGCGGCACTGCCCCAGACCATGCGCAGGCCCTCCACCGAATGGTTGATGAGCGTGAAGACCGGGCCGCGCAGTTCTTCGGGCGGACGGAATTCCACCGCGATGCGGCCCCAGATGAGTTGCACCAGTTCGACGATGACGTAGGACAGGCCGAAGGTCACCAGCAGTTCGGGCACGTGGCCATACTTGTGCACCTTGCGCAGGCACTGGCGTTCGAATGCCGCGCCGAGCAGGCCCACCACAAGGGGCGCGATCAGCAGCGCCGGCCAGAAGCCCACGAACTGCGCCACCGTGTAGCCGATGTAGGCCCCCAGCATGTAGAAGCTGGCGTGTGCGAAGTTCAGCACGCCCATCATGCTGAAGATCAGCGTGAGGCCCGAACTCAGCATGAACAGCAGGAGCCCGTAGCTCAAACCGTTCAACATCGAGATGATGAAAAACTCCATTCCCCAAGACCTTTCATCACGAAATATGGAAGAGCCCGATCCGGCAACCCGATCGGGCTCTTGAGCAGCAAGCGAAATCAGCCGGCGCGAAATGTACCCGTCCAGAGACGACGCGGAACCGGCTCCGCCGGGCCGCAGTGTCGCCCCCTCGAGGGGGTCGCGCGCAGCGCGGCGGGGGTGGCTCTTAGCTCGGCCGCTTCATCTGGCAGCTCGTGGGTGTGCTCGAGACGTAGTTCGGGTACTCCGCCACGGGCGCCAGCGTCATGCCGGTCTTCTCCGGGCTGTACGGGTACTTGGCGTCCGCCTTCTGCCAGACCGACATGTACAGCGGCTGCTGCAGTTGGTGATCGTTCTTGCGCATCGTCACTTCGCCATTGAAGCTCTTGACCGTCAGGCCCTCCATGGCGGCGGCCACCTTCACCGGGTCGGTGGACTTGGCCTTGGCCATCGCGGCACCGAGGAACTCGAAGATGCGGATGGTGGAGCCGGTGTAGAAGTCGTCGTTGTACTTGGCGTTGAACTCCTTCATCCACCGGTCCATCTGCCCACCCATGTTGTAGTGGTTGTAGGCGATCTGGTAGACCCGGCCCGCGCCGTTGGTGCCCAGCGCCGTCGGCGTGCCGGTAACCCCCGCGTAGTAAGTGAAGAACTTGCCCGTGTAACCGTTTTCGTTGGCGGCCTTGATCATCAGCGAAAGGTCGGAACCCCAGTTGCCGGTGATCACCGTGTCAGCACCCGACGCTTTGATCTTGGCGATGTAAGGCGCGAAATCGCGCGTCTGCGCCAGCGGCGTCAGGTCTTCGCCCACGAACTGGATGTCCGGGCGCTTGCGGCCCAACGCCTCCTTGCCGAACTTCACCACCTGATGGCCGTGCGAGTAGTTCTGGTTCAGGAAGTACACCTTCTTGATGTCGGGCTGTTTGGCCATGAAGCTGGCCATGGCCTCCATCTTCATCGAGGTGTCGGCGTCGAAGCGGAAGTGCCAGTAGCTGCACTTGCTGTTGGTGAGATCGGGGTCGACGGCGGAGTCATTGAGGTAGAGCACCTCCTTGCCCGGGTTGCGCGCGTTGTGCTTCTCGACCGCGTCGGCCAGGGCCAGCGCAACGGAGGAGCCATTGCCCTGGATGATGTAGCGCACGCCCTGGTCGATCGCGGCCTTCAGCGCGTTCAGGCTCTCGGCGGGGCTGAGCTTGTTGTCGATCGCGGTCACTTCGAACTTCACGCCGGCGGGGTTGCCCTTGCCGCTGAACTTCTCGGCGAAGAACTGGTAACCCTTGTTCTGGCTCACACCCACGGGACCCAGCAGGCCTGTGAGAGGGTCGATCCGCACCATCTTGACGGTTTGACCCGCCTGGGAAAACGCGGCACTGGCGGCCACCAACATCGAGGCGCCGGCAATGATCTTCACGGTCCATTTCATGTCTTGTCTCCTGGTTGACGAATCGGGTAGGCGCAGCGTAAATGCATAGCGCGCAGCACCGCGTAGGGGATTGCCCGGCCTTCTATCGCGCACGCGACAAATAGGGGAACACCCCCCTGCGCCGCTGCGCGGCTTCCCCCCTCTGTAGCGCGCCTTCGGCGCTTCGAGGGGGGACGGCATCTTGGGCCGGCGCAGCCGTCCCTCGATGCCTCTGGAAGAGGCACTGCTCTCCGGAGGCCGTGTATTGCTCCCTCGCCCCTCTGGGGAGAGGGCTGGGGTGAGGGGCACGTGTGAAACAACCTCTGCGCCACTTCGCGAAACGCATGCGCTTCACACACCGGGCAACACATAGTCTTTGAGTTGCTGGCGCAAGGTCATCTTCTGCATCTTGCCGGTGGCACCGAGTGGGATCGCATCGACGAAGACCACGTCGTCGGGGATCTGCCACTTGGCGGTTTTGCCCTCGTAGAAGCTCAGCAACTCTTCGCGCGTGAGTTCCGCGCCGGGCTTCTTCACCACCACCACGATGGGACGTTCGTCCCACTTCGGGTGTTTCATGCCCACACAGGCCGCCATGGCCACGGCCGGGTGGGCCATGGCGATGTTCTCCACGTCGATCGAGCTGATCCATTCGCCGCCCGACTTGATCACGTCCTTGCTGCGGTCGGTGATCTGCATGAAGCCGTCGGCGTCGATGGTGGCCACATCGCCGGTGGGGAACCAGCCCTGGCCCTGCGCGTCGTACTGCAACGGGTCGCCGCCCTCGCCCTTGAAGTAACTGGCGATGATCCAGGGACCGCGCACCAGCAGATCGCCATACGCCTTGCCGTCCCAGGGCAGCTCTTGGCCAGCGTCGTCGACGATCTTCATGTCTACACCAAAGATGCCTCGACCCTGTTTGAGCCGGACCTTGAGCTGCTCCTCTGGCGGCAGCTCGAGTTGCGCGTTCTTCAGTGTGCAGACCGTGCCCAGTGGCGACATTTCGGTCATGCCCCAGGCGTGCAGCACTTCCACGCCGTAGACGTCGTTGAAGGCGCGGATCATGGCAGGCGGACAGGCCGAGCCGCCGATGACAGTGCGCTTGAGCGTGCTGAACTTGAGGTTGTTCGACTGCAGGTGGCCCAGCAGCATCTGCCACACCGTGGGCACGCCCGCGGCCATGGTGACCTTCTCGGCCTCGATGAGTTCATACACCGATTTGCCATCGAGTGCCGGACCGGGGAACACCAGCTTGCAGCCGATGGCCGCGGCCGCGTACGGCAGGCCCCACGCATTGACGTGGAACATGGGCACCACCGGCAGCACGCTGTCGCGCGCCGAGAGGCACATGGCGTCGGGCAGCGCCGCACCGAAGGCGTGCAACAACGTCGAACGGTGCGAGTACAGCGCGGCCTTGGGATTGCCGGTGGTGCCGCTCGTATAGCACATGCTGGAGGCAGAGTTCTCGTCGAAGCTGGGCCAGTGGTAGGTGGTGGGGTGCTGGCCTATCCAGGCTTCGTAGCTCTGCAGGCCCGGGATGCCGCTGTCGGCGGGCAGTTTGTCGGCATCGCACAGCGCGATCCAGTGCTTCACCGTCGGACACTTGGCCGCGACGGCCTTGACCAGGGGCAGGAAGGTCATGTCGAAGCACAAGGCCTGGTCCTCGGCGTGGTTGACGATCCAGACCAGTTGCTCCGGGTGCAGGCGGGGGTTGAGCGTGTGCAGCACACGTCCGGTACCGCTCACGCCGAAATAGAGCTCGAGGTGGCGGTAGCCGTTCCAGGCCAGCGTGGCCACGCGATCGCCCTGCGCCAGGCCCAGGCCGTCGAGCGCGTTGGCCACCTGGCGCGAGCGGCTGGCGATCTGGCCCCAGGTGCTGCGGTGAAGGTCGCCCTCCACGCGCCGGGACACGATCTCCCCGCTCGCGTGGTGCCGTTCGGCGTGCACGATCAGCGACGAAATCAAAAGGGGTTGGCTCTGCATCTGGCCCAGCATGGAGGTCTCCTGAAAATAGGGATGGGTTGTGGCGGCCATCGTAGCCGCTTGCCCACCCTGGACACCCAGGGGTTCTACCCGGAGCGCCCCGGGGTTGTCCATTGCGTGACATGGGGTTCGAGCCCATGCCGTGGCGCCATTCATGTCTTGTCTCCTGCCGTTTTTTGAAGCCAGAAAGCACTTGCGCCCACGCCTGAAATCCCGTTGAATCCGAGCTTTCCGACAGCGCCTGCCTGCTCAGGAATTCTAGGAACGGGCGCCCAAGCGCCGCTATCGCAACAACGCCAATCGAGTGACTTCACAACGCCAATCCCGCCCCCGCCGAACCAGCTCGGCCAGTTGGGTCCGATGCCTGGCCGACATGTTTGCCTCGCAGGGGCTGGACGCGCCCCGCCTTCTGTGCGCTGCCGGTATCGACGGCGCCGTGCTGCGCGACCCCGATGCGCGCGTCGAAGTCGAGAAGATCTCCCGCCTGTGGGAAGTGGCGGTGGCTTGGTCCGGCAAGCCGGCGCTGGGCATGGACCGCGAATTGCCAGCGCGCCATGTCAACTTCGATGCGATCGGCTATGTGATGCTGGCCAGCCCGTCGCTCAAAGCCGGCTTGATGAGTCTGGCGCGTTATTACGCGGTCATCTCCGACGCCATCACGCTCGAGCTCGAACCCGAAGGGGACAACTGCTGGCTGGTGCTCGGCCTCATCGGCAACGCCCGCCCCCTGCCGCGCCAGCGGCTTGAATACAGCCTGCTCACAGTGGCCTCGCTGTGCCGCTGGATCACGCGGCGCGAGGTGCAGGCGCTGGCCGTGGAATTCGTCGATCCCGAGCCGCTGGAGGCCGAACCCTACTTGCGCGCCTTCGGCTGTCCGGTTCGCTTTGGACAGCCGCGCAACCGCCTGCTGCTCACGCGCGCCGACCTGGACATGCCCCTGCTTTCGCGCGACCCGGTGCTGTTCGACATGCACCAGCGCGTGATCGAAGCACGCCTGGTGCGCCTGGGCAGCAGCAGCACCGCGCACCGCGTCAGCGAAGAAATCCTGCGCCGCCTGCACCTGGGCGAACCCCGGCGCGAGGATGTGGCCAGCAGCCTGGCCATGGCGGACCGCACGCTGCAGCGCCGCCTGCACGAGGAAAACACCAGCTTCCAGCAACTGCTGGACGGCGCACGGCGCGACCTTGCACAGAAGTACCTGGCCGAGTCGCGCCACACCTTGGGCCAGGTGGCCGACCTGCTGGGCTTTGCCGACCAGAGCAACTTCTTCCGCGCCAACAAGCGCTGGTTCGGCGTGTCGCCAGGCCAGTACCGCAGCCGCCTGCAGGAAGAGCAGCCCCTGGACGTCCACAGTTGATGGCCCAACCGGATTGACCCTGCGCCCCCTCATGTCGGGCCCGATGGGGACAATGGCACACATGAACCGACCCTTTGACAAGGCCACCGACCTCGGCCTGGACCTGGGCCTGCCCTGGCGCAACCGCTTTGCGGACCTGGGCGAAGCCTTCTACACCTTGCGATCCCCTACTCCCCTGCCTGCGCCCGAATGGGTCGGCACCAGCCCGGCCGTGGCCGACCTGATCGGACTGGACCGCGCCTGGCTCGCCTCGCCCGCCGCGCTCGAGGCCTTCACCGGCAACCTGCCCATCGCGGGCACGCAGCCGCTGACCAGCGTGTACAGCGGCCACCAGTTCGGCCACTGGGCAGGGCAACTGGGCGACGGCCGCGCCATCTTGCTGGGCGAGGTCGACACCGCATCGGGTCCGCAGGAAGTGCAATTGAAAGGCGCGGGCCTCACGCCGTACTCCCGCATGGGAGATGGCCGCGCGGTGCTGCGCAGCTCGATCCGCGAATTCCTCTGCAGCGAAGCCATGCATGCCTTGGGCATCCCCACCAGCCGTGCGCTGTGCGTCACGGGCTCGCCCGCGCCAGTGCGCCGCGAAGAGATCGAGACCGCGGCCGTGGTCACGCGCGTGGCGCCCAGCTTCATCCGCTTCGGCCACTTCGAGCACTTCTCGCACAACGGCCTGCACGACGAACTGCGTCAATTGGCCGACTTCGTCATCGACCGCTTCTACCCGGCCTGCCGCGAGGCTCCAGGCAACCCCTATGCGGCCTTGCTCGAAGCCGTGAGCGCGCGCACCGCCGAGATGGTGGCGCAATGGCAGGCCGTGGGTTTCTGCCACGGCGTGATGAACACCGACAACATGAGCATCCTGGGACTGACCATCGACTACGGTCCGTTCCAGTTTCTCGACGCCTTCAACCCCGGTCACATCTGCAACCACTCCGACACCGGCGGACGCTACGCCTACAACCGCCAGCCCAACATCGCCTACTGGAACCTGTTCGCGCTCGGCCAGGCGCTGCTGCCCCTGATGGACGACCAGCAGGACGCGCTGGACGCGCTGGAGCCCTACAAGGCCCGGATGCCCGCCGCGCTGCAGCGGCGCATGAACGCCAAGCTCGGCCTGGGTGAGGTGCGCGAGACAGACGCCGCGCTCACCGATACCTTGATGAAACTCATGGCCACCGATGCGGTGGACTTCACCATCTTCTGGCGCCGCCTGAGCCAGGCGGTGGCGGGCCCGCTGGACGCCGTGCGCGACCTGTTCCTGCAGCGCGAGGCCTTCGACGCCTGGGCCGCGCGCTGGCGCGAGCGCTTGCAGGCGCAAACTGGATTCGACGCAGAAACCACGCTGGCGCAGATGCTGCGCACCAACCCGCGCGTGGTGCTGCGCAACCACCTGGGCGAAGTCGCCATTCAGCGCGCGAAACAAGGCGACCACAGCGAAGTCGCGCGCTTGCAAAGCGCGCTGGAGCGCCCATTTGACGATGTCGCGGGCCAGGAAGACCTCGCGGACTTCCCGCCCGACTGGGCCCGCCAGATCGAGATCAGCTGTTCATCATGACCGGAGACACGCCATGACCTTCCCCATCCAGAAAACCGAGGCCGAGTGGCGCGAAGTGCTCGCGGCCAAAGGCGCCGAGCCGCACGCCTTCGACGTCACCCGACACGCCCACACCGAGCGCCCGTACAGCGGCAAATACGAGCGCGTGTGGGCCGACGGCAGCTACCACTGCATCTGCTGCGGCAACAAGCTCTTCGACGCCGACACCAAGTTCGACGCCGGTTGCGGCTGGCCCAGCTTCTCGCAAGCGGTGCCAGGGTCGATCACCGAGATCACCGACCGCAGCCACGGCATGGTGCGCGTGGAAACCGTGTGCAGCCAATGCGGCGCGCACCTGGGCCACGTGTTCGAAGACGGCCCCGCGCCCACCGGCCTGCGCTACTGCATGAACTCCGCATCGCTCGAACACCAACCCCAGAAGGACACCGCATGAAGGCCCAGAACATCCTCGAGACCATCGGCCGCACGCCGCACATCCGCCTGCAGCGCCTGTTCGGCAACGCGGGGCAGCAGGTGTGGATCAAATCCGAGCGCAGCAACCCGGGTGGCTCCATCAAGGACCGCATTGCGCTGGCCATGGTGGAAGACGCCGAGCGCTCGGGCGCGCTCCAACCGGGCGGCACCATCGTCGAGCCGACCTCGGGCAACACCGGCATCGGCCTGGCCATGGTGGCCGCGGTCAAGGGCTACAAACTCATCCTGGTCATGCCCGACAGCATGTCGGTCGAGCGCCGCCGCCTCATGCTGGCCTACGGCGCCACCTTCGACCTCACGCCACGCGAAAAAGGCATGAAGGGCTCGATCGCGCGCGCCGAGGAAATCGTCGCCAGCACGCCCGGCGCATGGATGCCGCAGCAGTTCAACAACATCGCCAACGTCGACGTGCACATGCGCACCACCGCGGTGGAAATCGCGGCCGACTTCCCCGATGGCATCGACGCAATCATCACCGGCGTTGGCACCGGCGGCCACATCACCGGCATTGCGCGCGTGCTCAAGGCCCGCTGGCCCCAACTCAAGGTATTCGCGGTGGAGCCGACGGCCTCGCCCGTCATCTCCGGCGGCGCGCCCGCGCCCCACCCCATCCAGGGCATTGGCGCGGGCTTCATCCCCAACAACCTCGACACCAGCCTGCTCGACGGCGTGATCCAGGTCGACGCCGAGCCCGCGCGCGAGATGGCACGCCGCTGCGCGCGCGAAGAAGGCATTCTGGTCGGCATTTCCTCGGGTGCCACGCTGGCCGCCATCGCGCAGAAGCTGCCCGAACTGCCCGCCAACGCGGTCGTGCTGGGCTTCAACTACGACACGGGCGAACGCTACCTGTCGATCGAAGGATTCCTCCCGGCATGAAACCGCTCTCTGACATCCACCTGTCCATGCTAGACCTGGTCGCGGTGCGCGAAGGCAGCACCGTGGCCAACGCGCTGGCCATCGCCCTGCGCACCGCTCAGCACGCCGAATCGCTGGGCTTCACCCGCTACTGGCTGGCCGAACACCACAACATGAGCGGCATCGCCAGCTCCGCCACGGCGGTGCTGATCGGACACATCGCCAGTGGCACCAAGACCATGCGCATCGGCTCGGGCGGCGTGATGCTGCCCAACCACGCGCCGCTGGTGGTGGCCGAGGCCTTCGGCACCCTCGCCGAGCTCTACCCCGGCCGCATCGACCTGGGCCTGGGCCGCGCGCCTGGCACCGACCCGCACACCATGCGCGCGCTGCGGCGCGACCGCGTGGAGACCGAGGCCGACTTCCCGCGCGACGTGGCCGAACTGCAGCACCTGCTCGGTCCCGCCACGCCCGGCCAGCGACTGATCGCCAACCCGGGCGCGGGCACCAACGTGCCGATCTGGCTGCTGGGGTCAAGCCTTTTTTCGGCGCAGCTGGCAGCCGAACGCGGCCTGCCCTACGCCTTCGCCTCGCACTTCGCGCCGCGCCTGCTGTTGCAGGCGCTGGACGTGTACCGCACGCACTTCCAAGCTTCGGCCACCCTGGCCGAGCCCTACGCCATCGTCGGCGTACCGCTGATTGCCGCGCCGACCGACGACGAGGCGGAGTACCTGGCCAGCAGCACCTACCAGCGGGTGCTGGGCATCCTCACCGGCAAACGCGGCCAGCTGCCGCCACCGGTCCAGAACTTCATGCAAGGCCTGCATTCGCAGGAACGGGCGGCGATCGCGGACTTCCTGGCCGTGGCCGTGATCGGTGGGCCGCAGACGGTGCGCGAGGGGTTGGAGTCGCTGGCCAAGGTGACGCAGGCCGACGAATTCATGATGGTGAGCGACGTGTTCGATCCGGCGCTGCGGCTACGCTCGATGACGATCGCCAGCGAAGCCATGGCGTCGACGGCCCCCGCGGTGGTCTGAACACAAGGAGGCCCGGGCCTCCTTTCTTCTTGCCACACGAGAAAGCGGGCTTCGTCCTCGCGATCTTGGCCCAGGAGCATGCGCGGGCGCAGGGCTCCTAACCCTTGACCATCTTCATCACCTGCCCCATGTCCAGCGTGGCCGCCTTCTGCTGGATCTGCGGTAAGTACTGCGTCTGCATCTGCTTGGCCGGGCCCAGCAAGTCCTGGAACGTCTGCTTGAGCAACTCGGTGCTCATCGCCCGGCCGCCCGCGTAATAGCGCTTGGCCACCTGCCCCAGCGCATAGGTCGTGGCAAACGAGAACGCCATGCCGGTGGCCGCGCCACCGATACGGCCCATGGTGCGCCCGGCGGCCTTGCCCAGCAAGCCGCCCAGGAGCTTGCGGCCGAACTGCTCCAGGTACTGGGACGTCAGGCCCACACCGGCCGCGGCGATGAACTCGCGGATGTGGCCCTGGTCCAGCTCCACGCCGTGTGCCTTGCCGATGCCATAGACCATCTTGATCTGCAGCGGAATGATGGCCATCGACGCCCAGGACTGCGGCAGCAGCTCAAGGGCCCCGTTGAGCAGTGCATGGTTCAGGATCGACTTGTCCAGATCCGCCCCGGCGGCCACCGAGGCCGCCACCACGGGCGCCGCCTGCTCGGCCGCGGCCACCACGGCCTGCTCTTCGCGCTCGAAGGCCGCGACCTCGCCCGCATCCAGCGCCAGGCGCTTCTTGAGGTCTTGCAGGAACGCGCTTTCGGCCGGGCCCTGGCGCCCATCCGCATCGCACACGCACACCGCCATTTCGTAGGCCAGTTGGCGGTGGCCAGCATCGCCCAACCCGGCCACCGCATCGGCCAGCGTGACGCGCTTGAGCAGCACGTCCTGGTACAGGCGCGGCAAGGCAATGCCACTGGCTTCGGGATTGAGCGACTCGGCCAACCGGCGAATGGACTCGCGCTCGGTGTCGGCCTTGTTGCCGTCGGCAAACGCGGCCAGCAAGGCGATGGTGAGGATGGCTTGTTGTTCCTGGGTGTTCATGCGGCTTTCCCTCCGGTGGTCATGACAGCGATCGATCTCAAAACTCCCATAGAGACAGCCTTGGCGCGAGCAAGTTCCGCGCTGGCCGGCCAAAGCCCTGCCTAAGGAAGCCGACGCGCCAAGCCCGATAATCGCGCGATGCGCCTTCTGATCGACTTTTTCCCCATTGCCCTCTTCGTGCTGGCCTACAAGATGGCCGACATCTACACCGCCACGGCGGTGCTGATGGCCGCCACCGTGGTGCAGACCGGCCTGATCTACGCCATCGACCGCAAGTTGCAGACCTTGCACAAAGTCACGCTGGTATTGGTGCTCGTGTTCGGCGCGCTCACGCTGTTTCTGCAGGACGAGCGCTTCATCAAATGGAAACCCACGGTGCTCTACGCGAGCATGGCGATCGTGCTGGCTGCGGCCCTGTGGATCTGGAAGAAAAACTTCCTGCAGCTGCTTCTGGGCAGCCAACTCCAGCTCCCCGACAACGTCTGGGCGCGGCTGACGGTGGCCTGGGTGGGCTATTTCCTGTTCATGGCCGGCATCAACGCCTATGTGGCGGCCTACTACTCCACCGAAGACTGGGTGAATTTCAAGCTCTGGGGATATGTGTTCCCGGTGGTCTTCATCGTGGGCCAGGGGCTGTACATCGCGCGCCATCTGAAGGACGACGTGGCGGAGAAGAAGCCATGAGCCCATCCACCACCGTGCCCACCGCCGCCGCCATCAAGGCGTGCCTTCGCGAAGCGCTGTCGCCCACACGGTTGGAAGTGCTGGACGAAAGTGCCGCACACGCAGGCCATGCCGGGGCCAATAGCCTGGGCTATGGCACGCACTTTCGGGTCCGCATTGGCGGGCCGGCATTCGCCGGGAAGAGCCGGATCGCGCAGCACCGCCTTGTGTATGATGCGCTGCAAAAATTCACAGCCGCCGGCCTTCACGCGCTGGCCATCGAGATCCAGACCTGATCACGGTCGACGCCCATCCCTTCGCTACGTTCTGATACCTGTTCGCTGAAACCCTGCCCTTCGCGGCGGCTCCAACTTCTTTTTTCTTCCCGAGGAACACCATGAAATTTCCCCTGACGGCCCTCACGGCGGCGGCCCTCCTCACGGCAGCTCCCTGGGCCTTGGCGCAGAACGTGGCCATCGTCAATGGCAAGGCCGTGCCCACCGCGCGGGTGACGGTGCTGGAACAGCAGATCGCAGCCTCGGGTCGCCCGGTCGACGACAACGTTCGTGCCCAGCTGAAGGAAGAAGTGGTGCTGCGCGAGATCTTCATCCAGGAAGCCGAGAAGCGCGGCGTGGCCGCCACCGACGACTACAAGAACCAGATGGAGCTGGCGCGCCAGACCATCATGATCCGCGCCCTGTTCACCGAGTACCAGAAAGCCAACCCGGTGACCGACGCGGACATCCAGGCCGAGTACGACAAGTTCGCCGCGGCCAACAGTGGCAAGGAATACCGCGCCCGCCACATCCTGGTGGAAAAGGAAGACCAGGCCAAGGCCATCATCGCCAGCTTGAAAAAGGGCGGCAAGTTCGAAGACATCGCCAAGAAGCAGTCCAAGGACCCGGGCTCCGGTGCCAACGGTGGCGACCTCGACTGGGCGGCCGCGGGCAGCTATGTGCCGGAGTTCTCCGAAGCCATGGTCAAGCTGAAAAAGGGCGAGCTCACGCAAACCCCGGTGAAGACGCAGTTCGGCTACCACGTCATCCGCCTCGAAGACGAGCGCACCGCCGTGATCCCCAAACTGGAAGAACTCAAGCCGCAGATTTCCCAGCAGATGCAGCAGCAAAAGCTGGTGGAATTCCAGCAGTCGCTGCGCGACAAGGCCAAGATCGAATAAGGTTTCGACCCAACCCCTGCCCGTTGACGCACGACGGGCCTGAAACGCCCGATGCTGCGCACCGGGCGTTTTGCATGGGGCGGAACAATCTTTTGTGCATGGTTTCCCAAGGCGACCATTTCCATGAGAGACCGCCATGCTCTCTCAAACCTCGCCCATCTCGAAGGTTTCCCCGGTTGCGCCCGACAGCCCCATGCGCCATGCCCGCAACAAGGGCGACGCCGACATCGAAAGCGTGAACCGCGAGGGCGCTACCCCCTTCTTCCTTGCGGTCCAGCATCAGCACGCGGAATTGCCCCGGCTTATGCTGCCTCTTCTGTTGGAGAAGAAAGCCGATGTTCACCAACCCACGAAAGACGGTCGCCGGCCCTTGCATGCCGCCTGTCTGTACGGCGACGTCAAGACCGTTCAATGGCTGTTGACTGACACCCCGATCTTGCAAAGCAAGAGCGAGAACCTCACGCTGGACGCCGTGCTGAACCAGCCCACACTGGACGGACGAACACCTTTGCATCTGGCGGTCGAATCGATGAACAAGCGCATGGTCCAGTTCCTGTTGAGCACCGCGAAGGTGCTGCAGATGTCTTCGCGGGAGGATCAACAGCAACAGCAACGCTTGGCATAGATGCTGAACCGGCGCGATAGCGCCGGCAACACACCCTTGCTGCTGGCCATCCAGGCCGGCGAAAGAATCGCCGCGGTCCACGATTCGGACGAGCTCGACGGGGCCGAGAACCTTGACGAGGTCGACGCGGACGAAGCCGAAGCGGTGGTGAGGTTGCTGCTGGCGAAGCCCGCCATCGACCCCCATCAAAAGGGCCCTGACGGCAATACCGTGTTGCACTACATCGAACCGCTTAAAAAGGCCAACGCCCTGCTGGCCATCCACGAGAAGAAGTTGGACTCGGACGCCTTTGGCCGGTTGGCCGATACGGCAAACCGGTGGAAAGCCAAACCCGCGGCCATGGCGCAAGGCGGCGCCCAGCAGGCCGCTCAGCCCAACAGCTGAGGTCCGGACGGCCTTTGCGGTTCCGGCGTCACAGCATCTGCGCCCCCAGCCACACCAGACCGATCATCACCGGTTGGTGCAGCAGGTAGTAGCTCAGGCTCCAGCGCCCCAGCGTGACCAGGCCACGGCGCACGCCCGTGGCTTTGGCATCGCTGGAGCCCAGCCAATGCGGCCGATGGCGCAAGGCCCACTGCCCAGCGGCCATGCCCCACCACATCACGCCCAGCCAGGGTGCCAGCGGCACGTAGTCTTCGGTGATGGGCAACCGGTCGATCAGGCCGAGCCAGTTGAGTGCCGGCGTGTTGAGCACGTCAAGCACCGGCCACGCGGCCATGGCCCACGGTGCGGCGAACTTGAGCGCGATCACCAGCGCGCCCAATGGCCACAACCACGCGCCCCACCCCGCCGTGAGGCGCACGACGATGAGCATCACCGCGATGGCGTGCAACACGCCGAAGTAGATGAAGCTGTTGGGAAACATCTGCATCGAGGCCACCGTCACCAGCAGCGCAGCCCCCGCCACCTGCCCCCAGCGCCGCCAGAACCGCGACCACGGCAGTCTCTGGTGGTGCGCGACCGCCTGCGACAGACCCGCGGTGAACAGGAACAGGCTCACGATGGCGGTGCGCTGCCAGGTCCAGAACGGGTCGCGGTAGAAGTTCTCCTGGATCAGGCCGAAGAAGTCGAGGTCGAAACAGAAGTGGAAGGCCGTCATCCACAGCATGGCCGCTGCGCGCAGCAGGTCGATGCGGTCCAGGCGCTGGGTGTCGTGTGCCATGGCGGCGGGTCAGGGTTGGGTGCCGCGGTGGATGCCCAGCAGCATGTCCGCCAGTTTCCGGGGTTCGCTCACCATCGGGTCGTGGCCCGTGGCCAGCTCCAGCACCTGCCAGCCCGGTTCGCTGCGCGCGCGCTGGCGCGCGGGTGCGATGGTGGGCAAGGCGGGCGAGGTGCAGTCGATGAAGGTGCGCGGCACGGCCGCCACGCGCGCGCCGTCAAAGTCCAGCGGCTGCTGGTACAGGCGAAACGGCTGCGGCGTCTGGCGCCGGTTGACCCAGTCGCGGTCGGCGCCTTCGAGGCCGAAGACCGAGGCGTCGGGCGGCGGAAAACTCAGGCCCCCGCTGGGTTTGGACGCGTCGATGCGGGCCTGCCGCGTTTCTTGCGACTGGTGGCTGCTCCAGCTGTCACCGGGATAAGGCAAGGCCGCGTCCAGGTAGACCAGGTGCGCCAGCAGGCCTGGGTGGTCGCGCTGCAGGCGGTCGGCCACGCCGGTGACCACCACGCCCGCATAGCTGTGGCCCACCAGCACGATGCGCTGCAATTCTTCGGCTTCGATCAGGCCGCACACGTCCTGGATGTGGGTGTGCAGGTCCACCGCCGGGCTCAGCAGGTGGGCGCGTTCGCCCACGCCGGTAAGCGTGACGGCGTGGGTCTCCACCCCGGCACCGCGCAGCAGGGGCAACAGCCGGCGCCAGCACCACGCGCCATGCCAGGCGCCGTGCACGAGCACGAACGCGGTCTGAGGGGATTCGGACTTGGATGTCATCGGCGTTCTCCTGGACAATACCGGGCCCGCCCGATTCTGCCTGCTCCTCGAACGACATGCTGCCCCACCAGATCGAACTGCTTTCCCCGGCGCGCGACGCCGATATCGGCATCGAAGCCATCCAGCACGGTGCCGACGCCGTGTACATCGGCGGCCCCTCGTTCGGCGCGCGCACCAGCGCCGACAACCGCGTGCAGGACATTGCCCGCCTGGCCCGGCACGCGCACCGCTTCGGCAGCCGCATCTACGTGACGATGAACACCATCCTGCGCGACGACGAGCTCGAGCCCGCGCGCAAGCTGGCCTGGCAGCTGTACGACGCGGGCGCGGACGCGCTCATCGTCCAGGACATGGGCCTGCTGGAGATCGACCTGCCGCCGATCCAGTTGCACGCGAGCACGCAGACCGACATCCGCACGCCCGAGAAAGCGCGTTTCCTGCAGGACGCGGGCCTGTCCAAACTCGTGCTGGCGCGCGAGCTCACGCTGGAGCAGATCGCGGCCGTGCGCGACGTGCTCGACCCTCATCGCTGCCTGATCGAATTCTTCGTCCACGGCGCGCTGTGCGTGGCCTACAGCGGCCAGTGCTACGTGAGCCATGCGCACACCGGGCGCAGCGCCAACCGGGGCGACTGCTCGCAGGCCTGCCGCCTGCCCTACGACGTTACGGACCACCTGGGCCGCATCGTGGCGCACGACAAGCACGTGCTCTCGATGAAGGACAACAACCAGAGCGACAACCTGCGTGCCCTGATCGACGCGGGCGCGCGCAGCTTCAAGATCGAAGGCCGCTACAAGGACATGGGTTACGTCAAGAACATCACCGCGCACTACCGGCGCCTGTTCGACGAGATCCTGGACGAGCGGCCCGAGCTCGCGCGCGGCGCCAGCGGGCGCGCCACCTTCAGCTTCACGCCCGACCCGGACCAGAACTTCAACCGCGAATTCACCGACTACTTCGTGCAGGGCCGCCAGGACGACATCGGCGCGTTCGACACGCCCAAGAACCCCGGACGCCCGATCGGTTGGGTGACGAAGGTCGGCGCCGATTTCGTCGAGCTCCAGACCGACGACCCGGCCACGGTCGTCCACAACGGTGACGGCCTGTGTTACCTGGACCTGCACAAGGAACTCGTGGGCCTGCAGATCAACCGGGCCGAGCCCGCCGGCCCACCGGGCCGCTGGCGCGTGTTTCCCAAGGATGCGATGGACACCCTGCGCCACCTCAAGCGCGACACCATCGTCAACCGCAACCGCGACATGGACTGGGTGCGCACGTTGGAGAAGAAGTCCGCCGAGCGGCGCATTGGCGTGTGGCTGCGGCTGGAGGACACCGCCGAAGGCCTGAGCCTCACCGTGACCGACGAGGACGGGCACAGCGCCCACGCCCACCTGCCCTGCGCGCTGGAACGCGCCAAGGACGCCGCACAGGCCCAAGCCCGCCTGCGCGAGAGCCTGGGCCGCCTGGGCGAAACCTGCTTCGAGCCCATCGAGGTCTCGCTCAGCCTTTCGCAGCCTTGGTTCGTGCCCAGTTCCCTGCTCAACCCGCTGCGCCGCGAAGCCATTGCCGCGCTCGAAGCCGCGCGCGAGGCGGCCTGGCAACGGCTGCCACGCGCCGTGCCGGTGACGCCACCCACGCCCTACCCGGAAGACACGCTCACCTATCTGGCCAACGTGTTCAACCACAAAGCGCGCGATTTCTACGCGAAACATGGCGTGAAGGTGATCGCCTCCGCCTACGAGAGCCACGAGGAAGAAGGCGAAGTCAGCCTGATGATCACCAAGCACTGCGTGCGTTTCTCGCTCAGCCTGTGTCCCAAGCAGGCCAAGGGAGTCAAGGGCGTGCAGGGCACGATCCGCGCCGAGCCCATGACCATCACCCACAACCACGAAAAGCTCACGCTGCGCTTCGACTGCAAGCCTTGCGAGATGCATGTGGTCGGGCGCATCAAGCCCGCGGTGATGGCGGCCACGAAAGCCAGCCCGCTCAAGTTCTTCCGCACCCGCCCCGCTTGAGGTCAAGCATCCAGAGGCACAGTCTCCTCTCCGGCGAGCGTGCCTTGCTCCAGAGGCATCGAGGGACGGCTGCGCCGGCCCAAGATGCCGTCCCCCCTCCAAGCGCCGAAGGCGCGCAAGTGAGGGGGGAAGCCGCGCAGCGGCGCAGGGGGGAGCTCCTATCTTCGGGCGACCAGTTCAAAGATGTCGCGCTCGGCCTCCAGCCCTGAGGCCATGAGCACGCGCCGCTGCATCTTCACATAGCGCTTGGCATCGGGCGCATACCAGATCAGGTAGTGCACGCGCACCGGTTCGATACCCGCTTGCATCGGGCCGCCCGTGGCGCTGCGGCTGCTCCAGACCTCGACCTTGTAGGCATGGAAGCTGCCGGCCGGCACGTTCACCGTCTCCTGCCCGATCCGTTTGGCCTCCGAATACCACTGGCTCCAGTTCGGCTCCATGTCCGGCGTGGAGAAACCGCGCAGGGTCTCCATGCGGTTCATGTCGACGAAAGCCGCCAGGTAGGGGCTGAATTCGTTGCCGATAGCGGGCCAGCTCATGAACATGGGCCGCGAGCCGTTGGAGCGGCGCGTGTCGCTGGCCAGGCCTTCGGCGCGCAAACCGTCGGTGACCACGCCGTTGGCCACCGATTGCACGGCAATGACGATGCTGCGTTTCGGACTGGTTGGCCATTTGCCGCTGGTGCGGTAGGTCCAGCTCTCGCCCACGCGGGGCAAGCCGGCAGGGGCGGCCTCCGCTGCGGGGCGTGGGGCTTCGGGGACTGGCGTCGCAGCGGGCGGTGCCACGGCGAGCGGCCGTGGCGACACCGAGATCGACTTGTACACCGTGTCCACCGCGTTGCGCGCCCGCAGTGTGAACGTGGTGGTTTCGGTGACCGCCACGACCACGCAGTCCTTTACCAGTCTTTGCAACTCGCCCGGATGGGGCGACAAGGTGAGGAACTCGGCATGGGCGACGGCGTAGCACAGCCGCGCACCCGCGGGGTCTGCCTGCGCCTGGAACACCCGGATCACCGGCTTGGGTGGGGGCGAGGCTGCTGCCGGGGGCGTTTCCACCGCCACGGCGGGGGGTGCAGGGGGTACTCTTGCTGCCACGGCCGCCGGCCGTGCGGCGGCTGTTGTGGCCGATGGCGTGGTGGGTGTTGTAGCCGGCGGCGCGGCCGCCGCAACCACCGGGGCCACCGGGGCTGTTTCGCGATCGTCGGGCGGCTTCTCCGCGGTCATCCACCGCTCGCTGTCGGCGCGCTTCGAATCCGCCTCACCGCTGTTCCCGCCCAACCAAACCCAGCCAGCGGCCAACGCCACCAACAAGACCGCCATCGCACCGGCGGCTTTCGGCCAGGCGCGCCGCACGAAGGGCTGCGCCGACCCGTTGCCCGACCCGCCGGACAGCGCCGACGGGTCCACCAGCGGTTGCGGCCGGGACTCTCTCGCGGTCCCGGGCGCCAACATGCCTTCGAGCGCCTGGATCAATTCCGCGGTGGTCGCATCCCACTGCTTGTGGCTGACCTCGATCGCCTGCCGCCGCGCCAGCGGTTTGAGGTCTTGCGGCAGATCCTCCGCGCGGGGCATGAGCGCGCCGCCCACCAGCACCGGCACCACGCGGATGCCGCGTTGCAACGCGGTCACGGTCTCCAGCCGGATGAAGTCGTGCGGGTCCTCGAGCCGACGGCGCCCGGCTTTGTCCTGGGTGCTGAGCCACTCGTCGCCGATGATGACGACCAGCACGCGGCAGGAGCCCACCGCTTCTTCGATCGCGGTGACGAAGTCGGCACCGAGTTCGATGCCCTCCACGTCCATGAACACGCGCTCGGCGCCGAAGTGGGGAATCAGCCGGTCGTACAGGCGACCCGCGTAACCTGCGGAGTCGTCGCGCCGGTAGCTGATGAAGATGCCGTCCATGCCGCCCTCACCCCTCGTGGCCACGCCCGGGTTGCGCGGGCTCGGGTGTGTTGGGATGCCATGGCCCGCGCGGTGTGGCGGGGCCATTCTAGGCCGGCCCTCGGGACGGCGCCATCCCCAGACAGGGAAGGAAGTCGACGCGTTCAGGCCGGCGTCGGCCCGCGGCGCAGGCGTTTGAGAAGGCTGACCACGCCCAGCACCACACCGCCGGCCACCAGGCCCGCCAGACCACCGGCCAGGCTCGACGCCAGCGAGCCGATCCAGCCCAGCGTGGCGGTGAAGGCTTCGATGCCGTGCCCCAGCGCCGGAATGCCGTGCACCAGGATGCCACCGCCCACCAGGAACATGGCGGCCGTGCCCACCACCGAGAGCGTCTTCATCAGCCAGGGCGCGGCGGCGAGAATGCCGCGCCCCAGCGACTGTTTCCAGGCCGCGGCCTGCTGGTGGAGGTGCAGCCCCAGGTCGTCCAGTTTCACGATGGCCGCCACCAGACCGTAGACGCCCGCAGTCATGATCAGCGAGATGCCCACCAGCACGGCCACGCGCATGCCCATGCTGGCGGCCGCCACCGTGCCGAGGGTGATGACGATGATTTCGGCGGAGAGGATGAAGTCGGTGCGCACCGCGCCCTTGATCTTGTCTTTCTCCAGTGCCACGAGGTCGACGTTTTCGTTCGCCAGGGCTTCGATTCTTTGCTCGCGCTGCGCCTGCTCTTCGGCCTTGTGCGGGGCAAAGGCGTGCCAGAGCTTTTCCGCCCCCTCGAAACAGAGGAACAGACCGCCCAGCATGAGCAAGGGCGTGATCGCCCAGGGGGCGATCACGCTGATGAGCAAGGCGGAAGGCACGAGGATGGCCTTGTTGATCATCGAGCCCTTGGCCACGGCCCACACCACCGGCAACTCGCGGTCGGCCTTCACGCCGGTGACCTGCTGCGCGTTGAGCGCGAGGTCATCGCCCAGCACGCCGGCCGTCTTCTGGGTGGCCAGCTTGGTCATGCCCGCCACATCGTCGGCCACGGCCGCGCTTTTGCGGGCAGCCACCTTGGTCATGAGGGCCACGTCGTCGAGAAGGGTGGCGATGTCGTCGATCAGCGCGAGCAGACTGGATCCGGCCATGTGCGTGTTCCCTTGGGCAAAAGTGAGCGATGGCCGTCACTCTAACGCCTGCGGCACACCGCCCATCAACGGCCCTTGCCGCCGGTCTTCTCGCGTTTGCGCCAGTAGGTGAACGCGTCTTCGTGCACCTCGATGTCGAGTTCGGACACGCGCATCTGCAGCCGTTCCTGCACCTCGGCCACCGCCTGGTTGTAGACCACGGGCCCGATCTCCTCCACGAAGAAACCCAGCAGGCCACCGGCGGCGATGTTGCCGATGCGCTCGTCCATGTTTTCCTCGAAGTAGCGCTGGATCGAGGCGATGGCCTGGTCTCGGGCGTCCTTGGGTATCTCGATGGCCATGGTGCGTTCTCCAGTTATTGGTTCAAACGTGCGACTCCGCCCACTCAAGATGCCACATCTTCTCCGGCGCGCGTGCCTCGATCCAGGGGCATCGAGGGACGGCTGCGCCGGCCCAAGATGCCGTCCCCCCTCGAAGCGCCGAAGGCGCGCCACAGAGGGGGGAAGCCGCGTCAGCGGCGCAGGGGGGAGTTCACCCAATCCACCGGCGCGCGTTGTGCCAGAGTTGCATCCAGGCACTGGCGGCAGACGGGTCCTGGTCGGTCCAGCTCATCTGGATGTTGCGGAACACGCGCTCGGGGTGCGGCATCATGGCCGTGAAGCGGCCGTCGGCCGTGGTCACGGCGGTCAGGCCACCCGGGCTGCCGTTGGGATTGAACGGGTAGGCCTCGGTGGCCGCGCCGGTGTTGTCGGTGAAGCGCATCGCCGCGATGGCCTGGGCCGCATCGCCCCGGTGGTGGAAGTTGGCGTAGCCCTCGCCGTGCGCGACCGCGATCGGCAGGCGGCTGCCGGCCATGCCCTGCAGGAACAGGCTGGGCGATTCGAGCACCTCCACCATCGACAGACGCGCCTCGAAGCGTTCGCTCTGGTTGGTGGTGAAGCGCGGCCAGGCCTGGGCGCCGGGAATGATGTCGGCCAGCTCAGCGAACATCTGACAGCCGTTGCACACGCCCAGGCCAAAGGTGTCGGGGCGGGCGAAGAAGGCCTGGAAGTGCGCGGACAGCGCGGGGTTGAAGGTGATGCTGCGCGCCCAGCCGATGCCCGCGCCCAGCGTGTCACCGTAACTGAAGCCGCCACAGGCCACCACGCCCTTGAAATCGGCCAGCCTGGCGCGGCCGGTCTGCAGGTCGGTCATGTGCACGTCGAAGGCTTCGAAGCCGGCCTGCGTGAAGGCGTAGGCCATTTCCACGTGCGAGTTCACACCTTGCTCGCGCAGGATCGCGACCTTCGGACGCGAGAGGTTCAGCGCCGGCGCGGGGAGACCCTCTCCGGCGAGCGGGAGAGGGAGAAAAACATGCAGGCCCGGATCGTCCGGGCGGCCCGCGGCCGCGTGTTCGGCATCGGCACAGGCCGGGTTGTCGCGCTGCTGGTTGATCTTCCAGCTCACGCTGTCCCACACCTGCTGCAGGTCGAACAGGCTGGCCGAGAACACCGCCTTGGTGTCGCGCCAGACCTGCAACTGGCCCTTGCCGGCGTCGATCGCCGACGAGGCGGGACGCGTCTTTCCCACCACGTGGCTGTGCCTGCTCAGGCCGTGCTCGCGCAGGGTCTGCATGACGGCATTGCGGTCTTCCGTGCGCACCTGAAGAAGCACGCCCAGTTCTTCGCTGAACAGCGCCTTGAGCGTGAGCTCTTCGCGCCGCGCGCTGACCTGGCTGGCCCAGTTCTTGGCATCGCCCATCTCGGCGCGGCTGTCGCGGATACCGTCGCTCTCGGTGACGAGCAGGTCCACGTTGAGCGCCACGCCCACCTGGCCCGCGAAAGCCATCTCGGCCGCGGCGGCCAGCAGGCCACCGTCGCTGCGGTCGTGGTAGGCCAAGATCCGGCTTTGGGCGCGCAAGGTGTTCACCGCGTTCACCAGGTTCACCAGGTCCCGCGGGTCGTCCAGGTCGGGCACCTCGCCGCCGCCTTGCCCCAGCGCCTGGGCCAGCACGCTGCCGCCCATGCGGTGGCGGCCCTTGCCCAGGTCGATCAGCACCAGCGTGGTGTCATCGAGCTGGCGGTTCAACTGCGGCGTGAGCGTGCCGCGCACATCGGCCAAGGTGGCAAAGGCGCTCACGATCAGGCTTACCGGCGAGGTGACCTTCTTCGTCTCCGTGCCCTCTTTCCATTGCGTGCGCATGGACAGGCTGTCCTTGCCCACCGGAATGGAAATGCCCAGCGCCGGGCACAGTTCCATGCCCACAGCCTTGACGGTGTCGTACAGCGCGGCGTCTTCGCCCGGTTCGCCGCAGGCGGCCATCCAGTTGGCGGAGAGCTTCACGCGCGGCAACTCGATCGGCGCGGCCAGCAGGTTGGTGATGGCCTCGGCCACCGCCATGCGGCCCGAAGCGGCGGCGTCCAGCGCGGCCAGCGGCGTGCGCTCGCCCATGCTCATGGCTTCGCCTGCGAAGCCTTTGAAATCGGCGAGGGTGACGGCGCAATCGGCCACCGGCACTTGCCAGGGGCCGACCATCTGGTCGCGGTGCGAGAGGCCGCCCACGGTGCGGTCGCCGATGGTGATGAGAAAGCGCTTGGAGGCCACGGTCGGGTGGCTCAGCACATCGATCACGGCCTTCTGCAGGTCCACGCCGGTGAGGTTCAATGGCGTGGGCGTGCGGACCACGGTCTTGACGTCGCGGTGCATCTTGGGTGGCTTGCCCAGCAGCACGTTCATCGGCATGTCGACCGGGCTCGGCTGCCCCTCGTCGGCCAGCACCAGCTGGCGTTCTTCGGTGGCCACCCCGATCACAGCGAACGGGCAGCGCTCGCGCTCGCAGAAGCCTTTGAAGACCTCCAGCGATTCGGGCGCGATCGCCAGCACGTACCGCTCCTGGCTTTCGTTGCACCAGATTTCCTTGGGCGCCAGTCCCGACTCTTCCAGCGGCACCGCGCGCAGGTCGAAGCGCGCGCCACGTCCGGCGTCGTTGGTCAGCTCCGGGAAGGCGTTGGACAAACCACCCGCGCCCACGTCGTGGATCGCGAGGATCGGGTTGTCCGCGCCTTGCTGCCAGCAATGGTTGATGACCTCTTGCGCGCGACGCTCGATCTCGGGGTTGCCACGCTGCACGGAGTCGAAGTCCAGCGACGCGGCGTTGGTGCCGGTGGCCATGGAACTGGCCGCGCTGCCGCCCATGCCAATCTTCATGCCTGGGCCGCCCAACTGGATCAGCAAGGAGCCGGCAGGAAACTCGATCTTCTTCGTCTGCTCGGCGTCGATCACGCCCACGCCTCCGGCGATCATGATCGGCTTGTGGTAACCGCGCTGCACGCCGTCCACCGCCAATTCGTACTCGCGGAAATAGCCCAGCAGGTTGGGCCGGCCGAACTCGTTGTTGAAGGCCGCGCCGCCCAGCGGCCCCTCGGTCATGATCTGCAGAGGGCTGGCGATGTGCTCGGGCTTGCCGCCCGGCTGGTCGCTCAAGCCGCCCCACAGCTTGCCGACCGTGAAGCCCGTGAGGCCTGCCTTGGGCTTGGAACCACGGCCGGTGGCGCCCTCGTCGCGGATCTCGCCGCCCGCGCCGGTGGAGGCGCCGGGGAACGGGGAAATCGCGGTGGGGTGGTTGTGCGTTTCCACCTTCATCAGCACGTGGTGCGTGGCCGGTTCGGCGGCATAGGCCGGAGACGCGTTGCCACCTGCGCGGGCCACGAAACGCTCGACCGCGCTGCCTTCCATGATGGAGGCATTGTCCGAATAGGCCACCACGGTGTGCTGCGGTGCCAGCTGGTGGGTGTTGCGGATCATGCCGAACAGGCTCTTGTCCTGCGCCACGCCGTCGATGGTGAATTGCGCGTTGAAGATCTTGTGGCGGCAGTGCTCGCTGTTGGCCTGCGCGAACATCATGAGTTCGACGTCGGTCGGGTTGCGCTGGAGGCCATTGAAGGCGTTGACGAGGTAATCGATCTCGTCCTCGGCCAGGGCCAGGCCCCAGTCGGTGTTGGCCCGCTCCAGCGCCGCGCGCCCGCCGCCCAGCACGTCCACCTGCTCCATGGGAGCGGGCTGCAGTTCGGTGAACAGCGCCTGCGCCTGGCTGCGGTCGAGCGAGACGTTTTCCGTCATGCGGTCGTGCAGCAGATCGGCCACGGCGCGCAGTTGTTCTTCGGACAGGCTGCCCTTCTTGCCCAGCAAACCCGACTTGAGGCCTACGCGGTATTCCACCAGGCGCTCCACGCGGTGCAGCGCGAGACCGCAGTTGTGGGCGATGTCGGTGGCCTTGGACGCCCAGGGCGAGACGGTGCCCAGGCGCGGCATCACCAGCAGGGCCGGTGCGCCAGCGGCTTCCAGTTGCGCGTGCGCGGCGGTGCCGGGTTCGCCATAGGTCAGCAGCTCGCCCACGCGCTGCAGCGCGGCGGCGTCGGGCTCGGCGTCGAAGCTGGCCAGGTGCACAAAGCGCGCCGAGAGGCTGGTGATCTTGTCGGAAATGCCCACGAGGCGGGGCAGGATTTGCTGGACTTTGAAGTCGCTGACGGCGTTGCCGCCTTCAAAAAAGCGCAGGTGCAGGGACACGTTGGAGAGCCTGAGGTGCGTTGACCCGGAAGGACGGGTGGGTGGGGCGGGAAAACCCGGAATTTTACCCGCCGGCCATTCCCATCGATGGGCATCAATGCGCGGCTTGGTGGGCCAATCCCAGACGCTGACATGTGGCCAAAAGCCGCTTGTCTCGCGTCCACAGTTGCGCCCCTGCAGTGAGCCGGGTGGCGGCCAGAAGATGCGCATCCACCCAACCAATGCCCAAGCCATGCAGGGCATGCTGCTCGACGAAAAGCAAGACCTCGTCGTCGCGCGCCGGTGTCGCCTGCGGCAACGCCCGAAGGGCTTCAAGCACAGCGGCACGTTGGCGCAAGCTGCCCAGGGCCAGTTCACCCGTCACGAACGGGTGTCCCAGCACCGCGCCCTGATGAAGCCTTTCCACCAAAGCTGCATCGCTGCTTCGCAAGTGGTCGATCCACACGGAGGTGTCGACCAGAATCATGTGCGCTCCGCACGTCCTTCGCGCCGGCGCGGCACGTCGACCAGATCGGGCTCAGTGCCACCCAACAAGGCCAAACGCTTGGCGCTTTCGCGTTGAATCAAGGCACGCAAGGCTTCGCGAACGAGAGTGGACTTTTCCACCAGACCGGTCATTTGCTGAGCCTGTGCGAGCAGGTCGTCGTCCAGTGCAAGGGTGGTGCGCATAACGCGTTCTCCATCAGGATGAAAGGCATCAAATTTATCATCGAATGATGCCGCTTGCTGTGCCCCTCGCATGGAACAACGTAACCAAAGGGGCAAGGGAGCGAAGGCACGCTCTCCGGAGAGAAGGGTCCTCGTCCAGAGGCGCCAAGGGACGGCTCAGCCGGCCCAAGGCGCCGTCCCTCCTCGAAGCGCCGAAGGCGCGCCACAGAGGTGGGAAGCCGCGCAGCGGCGCAGGGGGGAGTCCATAATCGCGTTCATGAGCATCACCTACAAAGACGAAGCCGGCATCGCGGGCATGCGCACCGCCTGCCGCCTAGCCTCCGAAGTGCTGGACTACCTCACGCCACTGATCCAGCCGGGCGTCACCACGCTCGAGATCGACCGCCTCGCGGCCGAGTACATGAAGCAGCAGGGCACGGTCTCTGCCACCATCGGCTACCAGCCCAGCGGCTACCCGCCCTACCCCGGCCACCTCTGCACCTCGATCAACCACGTGGTCTGCCACGGCATTCCGAACGAGAAACCGCTCAAGAAGGGCGACATCCTCAACGTCGACGTGACCGTCATCAAGGACGGCTGGTTCGGCGACAACAGCCGCATGTTCCTCATCGGCGGCGAAGCGGCCTGCTCGGTGCAGGCACGCCGCCTGACCCAGGTGACCTACGAGGCCATGTGGAAAGGCATCGTGATGGTGCGCCCCGGCATCCGCCTGGGCGACATCGGCCATGCCATCCAGACCTTCGCCGAGGGCAACGGCTTCTCGGTGGTGCGCGAGTTCTGCGGCCATGGCATCGGCCAGCGCTTCCATGAGGAGCCGCAGGTGCTGCACTACGGCCGCCCCGGCACGCTGGAGGAACTCAAACCGGGTATGACCTTCACCATCGAGCCCATGATCAACGCCGGCAAGCGCGACATCAAGGAAATGGGCGATGGCTGGACGATCGTCACGCGCGACCGCTCGCTCTCCGCCCAGTGGGAACACACGGTGCTGGTGACCGAGACCGGCTACGAGGTGTTGACGCTGTCCGCCGGCAGCCTGCCCGCGCCGGCCTTTGTGACGCCGCCACCGGCCACCGCCCTTGCCTGAGGCCGTGGCGCCGCAGGCGCCCGCCACCACCGCCGTGCAAGACCTCGGCCCCCTTCGCCAGCAATACCGCGACGGCAAGGCCGCGCTGTTCGCCGAACTCGGTGTGCAGGGCGCTTCCACGCGCGGCGTGCGCAAGGCGCTGCACGACCTCTCCCGCCTGACCGACCGGACCCTGGGCGAACTCTGGTCGCGCGCCGGCTTCGGCCCGGCCTTCGCGCTGCTGGCCGTGGGCGGCTACGGCCGCGGCGAACTGTTCCCCTACTCCGACGTGGACGTGCTGGTCCTGCTGCCCGATGGCAGCGCGCCCGACACCGACGACGCCCTGAAGGCCCGGCTGGAAGCCTTCATCGGCGCCTGCTGGGACCTGGGGCTGGAAATAGGCTCCAGCGTGCGCACCGCGGCCGAGTGCGTCGAAGAGGCCTCCAAGGATGTGACGGTCCAGACTTCGCTGCTGGAGTGCCGTCTCGTCAGCGGCAGCAAGAACGCCTTCACCCGGCTCGTGGGCGAGTTGGCCGAGGCGATGGACCCCAAGGCCTTCTTTGTGGCCAAGACGCTGGAGATGCGCCAGCGCCACCACAAGTTCGAGAACACGCCGTATTCGCTGGAGCCCAACTGCAAGGAGTCGCCAGGTGGCCTGCGCGATCTGCAGATCATCCTGTGGGTCGCCAAGGCCGCGGGCCTGGGGCGCAGCTGGGACGAACTCGCCCGCAAGGGCCTGGCCACACCGCTGGAGGCGCGCCAGATCAAGAGCAACGAGGCCCTGCTGAACCTGATCCGGGCACGCCTGCACCTGCTGGCCCGCCGGCGCGAAGACCGCCTGGTGTTCGATCTGCAGACCGCGGTGGCCGAATCCTTCGGCTTCAAGGCCCAGGTACCGGAGCCTGGCAAGCCCGACGCGCGTGGCACGCGCCGCGCCAGCGAAGCGCTGATGAAGCGCTACTACTGGGCCGCCAAGGCAGTGAGCCAGCTCAACCAGATCCTGCTGCTCAACATTCACGAGCGCCTGCAAAGCGACGAGCCCGGCGTGGACCGCCTGCGCCCGATCAACGAACGCTTCTTCGACAAGGGCGGCATGCTGGAAGTGGCCAGCGACAGCCTTTACGTGCAGCAGCCGCACGCCATCCTGGAGACCTTCCACCTCTACCAGACCACGGTGGGCATCAAGGGTCTGTCGGCGCGCACCCTGCGCGCGCTGTACAACGCGCGTCCGGTGATGAACGCGCGTTTCCGCGCCGACCCGGTGAACCGTGCGCGCTTCCTGCGGATCCTGCAGGAGCCCGAAGGCATCACCCACGCCATGCGGCTGATGAACCAGACCTCCGTGCTCGGGCGCTACCTCTGGGTGTTCCGCCACATCGTGGGCCAGATGCAGCACGACCTGTTCCACGTCTACACCGTGGACCAGCACATCCTGATGGTGCTGCGCAACGTGCGCCGCTTCTTCATTGCCGAGCATTCGCACGAGTACCCCTTCTGCTCGCAGCTCTCGGCAGGCTGGGACAAGCCCTGGATCCTGTACATCGCCGCGCTGTTCCACGACATCGCAAAGGGACGCGGCGGCGACCATTCCGACCTGGGCGCGCGCGACGTGCGCACCTTCTGCCGCCAGCACGGCATCGCGCGCGAAGACACGAAGCTGATCCAGTTCCTGGTGTCCGAACACCTCACCATGAGTCGCATGGCGCAGAAGGAAGACCTGAGCGACCCCGACGTGATCGCGGCCTTCGCCCGACGCGTGGGCAACGAGCGCTACCTCACCGCGCTCTACCTGCTCACCGTGGCCGACATCCGCGGCACCAGCCCGAAGGTGTGGAACGCGTGGAAGGGCAAGCTGCTCGAAGACCTGTACCGCTACACCCTGCGGGCCCTGGGCGGCCGCGCACCCGACCCGGACGCGGTGATCGAGGCGCGCAAGCGCGAGGCCCTGTCCATGCTGGCCCTGCACGCCCTGCCCCACATGGCGCACAAGGCGCTGTGGGACACGCTGGACGTGAGCTACTTCATGCGCCACCAGGCCGACGAGATCGCCTGGCACACGCGCGTGCTCTCGCGCCAGATCGCGCAGCAGGCGGCGGCCAAAGCCGCGCTCAAGGAGGGCGCGCCCGCTGCGGCGGACAAATGCATCGTGCGCGCGCGCATCTCACCCGACGTGGAAGGCCTGCAGGTGCTGGTCTACGCCGGCGACCAGAGCGACCTGTTCGCGCGCATCTGCGGCTATTTCGACAGCTCGCACTTCAGCATCCTGGACGCGCGCGTGCACACCACGCTCACCGGACACGCGCTCGACACCTTCCAGGTGGTCGCACCCGACATGTCGGAGCACTACCGCGAGCTGATCGCCATGGTGGAAAACAACCTCGCGCGCACGATCGACGAGCGCGGCCCGTTGCCCACACCCGTGAAAGGCCGCATCTCGCGCCGTGTCAAAAGCTTTCCGGTCACGCCGCGCGTGGACCTGCGGCCCGACGACAAGGCGCAGCGCTGGCTGCTCTCGGTCTCGGCGAGCGACCGCGCGGGACTGCTCTACGGCATCACCCGCGTGCTGGCGCGCTACGAGATCGGCGTGCAGCTGGCCAAGGTGACCACGCTGGGTGAGCGGGTGGAAGATACCTTCCTCATCAGCGGCGCGCAGTTGCAGATGAACAAGCGGCAGATCGAGCTGGAGACGGAGTTGCTGGAGACGTTGGAGGGTTGAGGCTGGGGCGATAAGACAGGCCTCATGGCTGGGTTGTACAACGCGATTCGTTTGTCAGAATGAGCGCCGTTTTCCACCACCAGAAAAACCCAGGAGGCATTTCCCCATGATCCAGTCCACCGCGTTCGACGTTCGCCCATTGACCCCCACGATCGGCGCAGAAATCCTGAACGTCGACCTCGCAAGGCTCAAGGACGCGCAGTTCGCCTCGATCCGGCGCGCACTTCTGGATCATCAGGTCGTTTTCTTCCGGGACCAGCACCTGAGCTGCGAACAGCACATTGCGTTTGCGCAACGCTTCGGGTCGCTGCAGGTGCATCCCATGTCGCAGTTCAACCACCCCGTGCACCCCGAGCTGCTGCGCGTCTATGCCGACGAGAACTCCAAGGCCGTCGCAGGCGAGATCTGGCACACCGACCTCAGCGCCCAACAGGCGCCGCCCATGGCGAGCATGCTCTACCTGAACGAGGTGCCGCCGGTGGGAGGGGACACCTTGTTTGCGAGCATGACCACCGCCTTCGACGCTCTGTCGCCGCCGATGCAGCAGTTTCTCGAAGGCCTCACGGCGGTGCACGATGCCGCCAGGATTTGGTCCAAGGTCAACGGCGTGCGCCCGGACATGGCTTACCCGCGCAACGCGCACCCCGTGGTGGCGGTTCACCCAGAAACGGGCCGCAAGCTGCTGTTCGTCAACAAGGTCTTTACGTCGCATGTGGACGGGCTCTCGGAACTCGAGAGTGAAACGCTGCTGGCCATGCTGTACCGGCACATCGAGAACCCCCGTTTCATGTGCCGCTTCCGCTGGCAGCCGCATTCCGTGGCGATCTGGGACAACCGCTGCACACAGCACCAGTCCATCTTCGACTACTTCCCCGCGCGGCGCAGCGGGCTGCGCGCCACGGTGCATGGGACGCCCCCATTGGCTTCGGCGCACCCGATGGCGCAGGCCCTGCTCGACGCCGAACTTCAAGAGGCCTGAGGCAGCACAAGCCAAGCGCGACGCGTCATTCACCACCTCAACGCTTCCTCAAACGCTTGCTTGTGGCTGCAACAACGGCGCCAGAAAATACTCGATCACCCGTCTACGCCCGGTCTTCACTGCCCCCGTCACCGCCATCCCCGGACTCAAGCCAACCAGCGTGTCATCCACCATCAACGAAGTCTTGCCCATGCGCACGCGGCTGGCGTAAATCAGCCCTCGTGTCTTGTCGTTGATCGCGTCGTGCGACACCGAAGAGACCTCGGCATCGAGAGTGCCGTACCTGGTGTATTGAAACGTCTCGACCTTCACGACCGCCGATTGCCCTGCTTTCACAAAGCCGATGTCCGGCTGTGGGGCTTTGCCAAGGTGCGCTACCGAGGTCTTGCCAAGAACGCCACGCGCGCATTCGTGGTTCTGGGTTTGGCGAACATCTACTTGGCGCGACAGCGCCTCATGGCATGAGTGCGCCCGCAGCGCACCTCAAGTGCGCATCTCGGGGCGGAAAGGCAGCGGCTCGCCGCGAATTTGACCGACTTCCCAACGTCGGTCACGCTCAGCAAGGTACATCGCTCAATTCGATGGCTTGATCAGCGTAGCCTTAGATGGCAAGCACGCAACGTCAAATACATCCTGGCTTCTGAGAAGTACATGGGGGCACGCTTCGCAGAGGACGAAGCGGCAGGCGGTGTAGCCAGACGCAAGGCCACCATGGACGAACTCACGGCCCTCGTTCGCCGAAGTGGTGAAGCGGCTGTCAACGCCTGGCTTGACCACCCCGACAAGCTTCAGGCATGCAGGTTCGCTATTGCGATCATTGAGTCTGGTGCCTACGACATCTCACCAAAGTTGCCGATGTACGACGAGCATGAAAGTCTGGTCCAGTGGGCGCAGCAGTGAAGGGGAAGGCTGAAGGGCTGTGGGAGCCATTCCATTGCCGGTGGCCACAGCGGTCAAACACTTCGCTGTAGATGCCCACGGTGCCGGAGGGAGGAGAAAAGCCTCTCAGGCCCTGGTGCGCTCAGCGGCATCCAGCCCCGCCGAGCCCTTGCGGCGAAACAACCCAGACGCCCAGATCGACACATCGTCCACGATGGTGAACACCGCCGGGATCACCAGCAGGCTGAGGAAGGTCGAGGTGATCAGGCCGCCGATCACCGCCACCGCCATCGGGGAACGGAAGCTGCCATCGGCCGCGCCCCAGCCGATGGCAATGGGCAGCATGCCCGCGCCCATGGCAATCGTCGTCATCACGATCGGGCGCGCGCGCTTGTGGCAGGCGTCCAGGATCGCGTCGAGCCGGCTCAGGCCGTGCTCGCGCCGCGCCTCGATGGCGTATTCCACCAGCAGGATCGAGTTCTTCGTCGCCACGCCCATGAGCATGATCAGGCCGATCAGCGAAGGCATAGAGAAGCTCTTGCCCGTCAGCAACAGGGCCACGAAGGCGCCGCCCAGCGACAGCGGCAGCGCGGCCAGAATGGTGACCGGGTGCAGGAAGGCCTTGAACAGCAGCACCAGCACGATGTAGATGCAAAGCACGCCGGTCAGCATGGCCAGGCCGAAGCTGGCGAACAGTTCGCCCTGCACTTCGGCGTCGCCGATCTCCAGCACCGAGACGCCCGGTGGCAGGTTGCGCAGGCTGGGCAGCTTCTCCACGGCCATCTTCATGTCGCCCAGCGGAATACCGGCCAACTCCACTTCGAAGTTGATGTTGCGCGCACGGTCGTAGCGGTCGATCACGGCTGGCCCGCCACCGAACTCGAGCGAGGCCACCTGCCCCAGCATCACCGGGCCTCGGCTGCCTGGAACCGCCAGGCGGTTGAGCACATCCAGGTCGTGCCGGGCGCCTTCATCGAGCTTGACCACGATCGGGATCTGCCGCTCGGGCAGGTTCATCTTGGGCAAGGCGTTGTCGTAGTCGCCGACCGTGGCCACACGCAGGGTTTCTGCGATCGCGCTGCTGGTCACGCCCAGTTCGGCGGCGCGCGCCAGATCGGGTGTGACGATGATTTCCGTGCGCACCAGGGCCGCCGTGGACTGGATGCTGCCCACGCCGCGGATGGTGCGCAGGTCGCGCTCGATGGCGCGCGCTGCGGTGCTCAGTGCGTGTGCGTCCGCGCCGGTAAGCGTGAGGATGTATTTCTCCCCGGAGCCCCCCAGGCCGACCTTGCTGCGCACGCCCGGCAGGTTGGACATGGCCTCGCGCAACTGGTTTTCGATGCCCTGTTTGCGCGGCCGCTCGCCCCGTGGGTCGAGCTGAATGGTCAGCGCCGCCTTGCGCGACTCGGCCGCGCCCTGTGGCGCGAACGGATCGGTGCCGGCCGTGCCCGAGCCGATGGTGGTGTAGACCGAGCGCACGTGCGGCACGGCCGTCACCAATTGACGCGCGCGCTCGGCCGTGGCAATCGTCTGCTCCAACGTGGCGCCCGGTGAGAGCTCCAGGAACACCTGGGTTTGCGAGTTGTCGTCCGGCGGAATGAAGCCCTGCGGCAGCAGCGGGATCAGCGCCAGAGAGCCGACGAAGAACGCGCCCGCGCCCAGGCTGGTGATCCAGCGGTGGCGAATGCACCAGCGCGCCCAGTCCTGGTAGCGGTTCAGCCACGCCGGCTCTTCCTGGTTGTTGGACCAGCGCCAGAAACCGCGTGTGACCGGGTTGGAGTCGGCCCAGCGCGGCATGTCCTTGCGGATGAAGGGCTTGAGGATGTAGGCCGCCATCATGGGCGTGAGTGCGCGCGCCACGATCAGCGAGGCGAACACCGCCAGGGCCGCCGTCCAGCCGAACTGCTTGAAGAACTTGCCCGGAATGCCGGCCATGAAGGCCGTGGGCAGGAACACCGCGATCAGCGTGAAGGTGGTGGCGATCACGGCCAGGCCGATCTCGTCGGCCGCCTCCATCGCGGCCTGGTACGGCGACTTGCCCATGCGCATGTGGCGCACGATGTTCTCCACCTCCACGATCGCGTCGTCCACCAGGATGCCGATGACGAGCGAGAGCGCCAGCAGCGTCACCACGTTGATGGTGAAGCCCATGTAGTACATGCCAATGAAGGCCGGAATGGCCGACAGCGGCAGCGCAATGGCCGAGACGAAGGTGGCGCGGATGTCGCGCAGGAACAGCCAGACCACCAGCACGGCCAGCAGCGCGCCCTCGTAGAGCAGCGTCATGGACGCGTCGAATTCTTCCGCCACGGGCGTCACGAAATCGAACGATTCGGTGATGTGCAGGTCGGGCCGCGCGGTCTGCAGGTCCTTCAGGCGTGCGCGCACGCCGTCGCCCACCTCGATCTCGCTCGCGCCCCGGCTGCGCGCCACTTCGAAGCCCACCACCGGCTTGCCGTCGAGAAAGGCGGCGGCGGTCGGCTCGGCGATGGTGTCGCGCACCTCGGCGATCTGCTCCAGGCGCACGTAGCGGCCATCGGAGAGCGCGATCTCCATCTTCGACAAGGCCTCGGCGGAGGCCAATTGCGACAGCGTGCGCAGCGGCTGCTGGCTGCCGCCCAGGTCGACGCGCCCACCCGCGCTCTCGATCTGCACCCGCGCCAACTGGCGCGACACATCGGTGGCCGTGGTGCCCAGCGCCTGCAGCTTGAGCGGGTCGAGCAGCACCTGCACCTCGCGGTCGACACCGCCCACGCGGCTGACCGCGCCCACGCCGGTGACCGAGAGCAACTGCTTGGAGACGTCGTTGTCGACGAACCAGGACAGGGCCTCGGCGTCCATCTTGTCGGACGAGACGGTGTAGGCCAGCACCGCGCCGCCCGCCAGTTCGACCTTGTTGACGATCGGGTCGCGCAGGTCGGTGGGCAGTTCGCTGCGCACCTTGGCCACGGCCGAGCGCACGTCGTCCAGCGCTTCCTGGGTGTTCTTCTCGATGCGGAATTCGGCCGTGAGCGAGACCGTCCCGTCCTGCACCTTGGTGTAGATGTGCTTCAAGCCCTGCAGCGAAGCCAGGCTGTTCTCGATGATGCGGGCGACGTCGTTCTCGAGCTGGTTGGGCGAGGCGCCCGGCAGGGCCGCCACCACGGTGATGGTGGGCAGGTCCAGGTCCGGGAAGTTCTGCACCTTCATCTGTTTGAAGGAGAACAGGCCGGCGAGCGTGAGCATGACGAACAGCATCGCTGCCGGAATCGGATTTTTGATGGACCACGCGGAAACGTTCATCTGGCGGCCCTCATTGAACGATCTTCACCAGATCGCCGTCGTTGAGGAACCCCGCGCCTTGCACGGCCACCGCCTCCTCTTGCTTCACGCCTTCGAGCACCTCGACGCGCTCGTCCACACGGCGCCCGGTGCGCACCTTGCGCTGAGCGACCTTGGCCTGGTCATCGACCACGAACACGTAGTTGCTGCCATCGCGCACCACGATCGCCTGCGCAGGCACGGTGAGCGCTTCGCTCTGGCCGAGGTCGAAGCTGCCACGCGCGAAGGTGCCGGCCTTGAGCTCGGCATGGCGCGGCAGGTCCACGAACACCAGGATGTTGCGCGTCTGCGGATCGGCACCGGGCGCGATCGCGCGCACCTTGCCCACGATCTCAAGCCCCGTGGCCGCCGTCACGTCCACCTTCTGCCCCACGCGCACGCGCCCCACTTCGCTGGGCGTGACCTCGCCACGCCACTCCATGCGGCTCTGGCGCACCATGCGAAACAATTCCTGCCCCGCGCCGACCACCGCGCCCACGGTGGCGGTGCGCGCGGAGATCACGCCGTCGTCGGGCGCGAGCACGCGGGTGTTGCCCAGGCGCACCTCGGTGGCACTGAGCACGGCCTTGGCGGCTTCGAACTGTGCCTTGGCCACACGCTCCTGCGTGAGGTACTGCGCCACCTGTGACTTGGACAAGGCGCCGGAGTCCTGGATCGAGCGCGCGCGGTCGGCGTCGGCCTTGGCGTTCTCGAAACTGGCTTCGGCCTGCGCCAGGCTGGCCTGGCTCTGCAGGCTGTCGGCGCGGGTGGTTTCGCTGGCGAACACGGCCAGCACCTGGCCCTTGCGCACCACGTCGCCCACGTTCACGTTCACCGAGGCCAGGCGCAGGCCGTTCACCTCGGCGCCCACGCTGGCTTCCTGCCAGGCCGTGATGTTGCCGTTGGCCTGCAGGCGGATGGGCAGATTGAGGCGCTCGGGCTTGGCCACGGTGACGGTCAGCGAAGGCCGGGGTGCCTGGTCTTCCGCAGAAGCCGCTTCGTCCGGTGCGCTCGCCGACTTCTGGAGGAAGACGACGAAGACCGCCAGAAGCACCAGGGCGAGAGCGATGGCCAGCCAGAGCCAGCGTTTGCGCGATGTCGAGGGAGCTGCGTTCATGATGGGTCTTTGATGAAGGCGTCGGGGTTGTTCACGGGATCGAAGCCACCGCCGAGCGCGACGTACAGCTGGATCCAGGCGTTGATGCGTTCCTGCTGCAAGGCCACGGCGCTGCTGTCGGCGTTGAGTTTGAGGCGGCGCGCCTCCTCCAGCTCGTTCAGGCTGGCCAGGCCCACCCGGTAACGCGCTTCGGTGCCCTGGAACGATTGGCCATAACCGGTCACCGCGGTGTCGGTGGCCGCCACGCGCTCGCGCAGGCCCGAGAGCGTGACCAGCGCTTGCTCCACCTCGGCCACGGCCTGTCGCACGGTGCCCGCGTAGGCGGCCGCGGCCGCCTCGTAGCGCGCCTGGGCACTGTCGGTGTTGGCCTGCAGGGCGCCGCGTCCGAGCAGCGGCATGCTCAGCGTGAGCGGCCCGACCGACCACGACGTGGCCGAGACCTGCATGCCACCGCCCGAGAAGCGGTTGCGCAACACACTGCCGGAGAACGACAGGCTGGGCAACAAGGCGGCCTTGGCCACGCCCACCTCTTCGCTGGCGGCCACGAGCTCGCGTTGAGCGCGGTACACGTCGGGCCGCTGGCGGATCGCATCGGCCGGCACCGCGTTCACCGACAGCATGCGGTCCATGCGATCGGTGCGCAGCAAAGCCTGCAGGTCTGGCGCGCCGGCCAGGCGCTGGCGCACCTCGGGCTCGGGCAGGTGGGTGAGCGCGGTGAGCGACTTCACCTGCCCCTCACACAGCGCCTCCTGCTGGCGGTAGCGCGCCGCGCCTTCGGCCCCACTGGCGCGGGCCAGGGCAGCGACGGACGGGGCAGTGAGCCCGGCGCGTTCGGACGTGGCGTTGTTCTCGGCCGTGATGGCGCGCGAGTCGCGGTCGCGTGCGGCCACCGCCAGTTGTTCGCGGCACAGGCGCTGCCCGAAATACAACTGCGCCAATTCGGAAGCCACCAGCACACGGGCTTCGTGCCAGCCAGCGCCCGCCGCTTCCTGCTGCGCCTGCGCAGCGCTGCGGCGTGCGCCCGCTTCACCCCACAGGCCGATGGCCCAGGAAGCCTGCAGGCCGGCGCTCAAGGTGGTGCCCAGCGGCAGGCTCGTGTCGGTGATGCCGCGCGAGGCATTCGCGACCGCGTTGAGTTGCGGGCCGGTCTGTGCCTCGACACCCAGGCGCGCCGCGCGCGCCGCATACACCTGTGCACGCGCCGATGCCACGGAAGGGCTCACGGTCTGGGCGCGCGCAATCCAGTCGGCGAGCAGCGGGTCGTCGAACGCGCTCCACCAGGCCGTGAGTTGTTCGGTGCTGCCCTGGTGCGGCAGCGGCGGGGCATACCAGGTGCTGGGCAATTCCACCGGCACCTCGGCAGGTGGTTTGGTCACGCTGCACGCGCTCAGCACGGCGGCGCTGGCCATCATGGCAAGCAATCGCTTCATGAACGGGAGTCCCTGTTCGGTTGTTATTCCGGGGACCGACTCTAGTCGATTTCACCGGCCGAACATTTCAATTCGTTTCAGAAGCGATACGGTTTGTATGCGAGGCCTGAGCCAGTGTGAGCGTGTGGCTTCAGTCGTCTTCGACCACGCCGAGCCCGGGAAAGAGCACCTCGGTGAAACCGAAGCGGCGGAAATCGCGCACACGCATGGGATACAGCGTGCCCCACAGGTGGTCGCACTCGTGCTGCACCACGCGCGCATGGAAACCCTCGGCCTCGCGGTCGATCGCGCGCCCCTGCGCGTCCAGGCCCTGGTAGCGGATGCGCCGCCAGCGCGGGACCACGCCTCGCATGCCGGGCACCGACAGGCAACCTTCCCAGTCCTCTTCTTCTTCCTCGTCGCCCAGCGGTGTGATGGTCGGATTGATGAGCACCGTGCGCGGCACCGGCGGCGCGTCCGGGTAGCGGGGATTCGGCAGGCCGCTGCCGAACAGCACCACCTGCAGGTCGACCCCGATCTGCGGTGCGGCCAGGCCCGCGCCGCGGGCAGCGGCCATGGTGTCCTGCAGATCGGCAATGAGCTGGTGCAGTTCGGGGGTGTCGAACACGGTCACCGGTTGGGCGTGGCGCAAGAGGCGCTCGTCGCCCATCTTCAAGATGGTCTGAATGGTCATGGGCTTGGGTTTTCAGCAAATCGCAGGCATTGCACGGGCAATGCGGCCACGCGCGAATGTGACATATTTCCAATTTCATTGTAGGGAATGTCCTTGACGTAGAAATGTCGGCCAAAGCCAAATCCAATAAAAAGACTCCATGGCATTGCAAAGAAAAGGCCACATTTTTCCATTGCAATACAAGTTTCCCGTCGCCAATATACCCCATCAATTCAACTCCGGGCTTGCAAATACCGCTAGTGACAGGGGGCGAAAGTCCTATTTCTGCTTGACGGACAACGTACTAGAGTTCATCTGGGCACCAGTTAATTTGACCGATTGGTCACGTCTATTGGCGATCAATAGCGTGAATCCAACCCAACCCAGGCAATTCAATTCGTTGCCAAAAATCAGCTGGCTGCTTCCCCATTCCGGGGTTTGTGCGGCGTCCCATTTTTCGGAGGATATTTCCATGAAGACAAGCAATCGCTCCCAAGGTCCGGCGCGCGCCGGTCTAACCCTATTGGCCGCAGCAACGCTGGTTTTGGCCGGTTGCTCGGGGTCTGGCACGCTGGCCAGCGATGCCGGTGGTGGCAGTGTGGCCACAGGCGGCGGCGGTGGCGGCTCTGGCTCGGGTGGCTCGTCGCCATTGGCCGAAATCGTGCGCGAACAAGGCAACACGGTGACCGACCTGGGCCAGACCGTGTCTGGCCTCGGTGGCACGCTGGGCAACGTGGTCCAGCCCGTGGTCGGCACCGAGTCGGCGCAAGCCACGAACCAACTGGTGACGAACGCGGGCGACACCGTGGGCACGCTCGGCGCCGCGTTGGCCAATGGCCTGGGTCAAATGGGCGAGGTCGACAATCCCCTGGGCGTCACGGCCGCCGGCGTGGGGGGCACGGTGACCCAGACAGGCCGCACCGTCTCAAGTGCCGGCGACGTCGTCACCGGCCTGGGCAGCAACCCCGCCACTTCCGCGCTGCGCCCGGTCACCAACGTGGCGGGACAGCTGGTGAATCAGGTCGGCGGCGTGGTCAGCCGCGTGGGTCAGACGGTCGAGACACAGGCGAGCACCGGTCCGCTCAACCAGGTGCTGGGCCAGGGCAGCAACGCGGTGGAAACGGTGGCCAACACGGTCGTGGGCGCTACCCAGACGGTGGGGTCCGCCACCGGCCTGGGCGCGCCGGTGGGGCAGCTCGTGCAACCGATCACGCAGGCGCTGGGCCAGGCTGGCACCGCGGTGGGCGGCAGCAATGCACCGCTCGCCGCTCCGGTGGGCAGCATTCTGGGCAACACCTCGAACACCCTCGGCCATGCAAGCGGTCTGGTGGACGCGCCGCCCAACGCCAGCGCCACCAGCCCCGTCCAGCAAGTGGGCAGCACGGTCAACAGCCTGATCGTTCCGATCACCGCCACCGCATCGCAACTCACCTCCAGCGCGGGTGGCGCCACGGGTGCGGGCAACCTGGTGGGCAATCTGGTCGTCGGTGTGGGCGGCACGGCGGAGCAGTTGGGCGTGGGCGTGTCAGGCAATGGCAACCAACCCATCGTCAACAGCCTCGGCCAAGTGGTGGGGCAGACCGGCGGACTGGTCACCAACGTCGGGGTCGCCCTGGGAGGCACCGAGGGCGGCACGACTGGCGGCTTGCTGGCGCCCGTCACCGGACTCGTCACTGGCTTGACCAACACCGTCGGCGGAACCACCGGCGGTACAGCAGGCACCGGCGTTCTCGCGCCTGTGGTCGGCGTTGTCACCGGGCTCACCAGCACCGTGGCCAGCGGTGGCACGGACACCGGTGCCGGCAACATCCTCACCCCGGTGGTGAACGCCGTCGGCTCGATCACCGGTGGCCTCACCGGCGCGCTGCAACGCTGAACCTCGGTTCCAGGAGAAAGAGCAGTCCATGCCCCGACGCGTTACCCGGCAGCTTCTGCTCGCTGGGGCGTCCTGGTGGGTGACCACGGGGGTGGGCGCGCAAAGCGCCGCCCCCGTCGGCAGTCCACTGGACACCCTCCCCCGTCCCGAGTTGCCGATGCAGCCCGAGACGCCCGTGCAAGTCGACGTCCAGCGGCCTGAACCGCCGGCCGCTGCCGTGCTCAACACCCAGGTCACGCCCACGAAGTTCGCCATCGAGGGCGTGCGGTCCATCCCTTTTGACGACGTGGCAGCGCTGTTCGCGCCGCTGGCGGGCACGCCCACGTCGGTCGGCACGCTCGTCGAGCGCAGCCAACAGGCCACCGCGCTGTACCAGCGGCGCGGCTACGCCTTGTCGTTCTTTTACGTGCCGATGCAGGATTTCGCCAACGGCGTGGTGCGCATCGTGGCGGTGGAAGGGCATGTGCAAACGGTCCGCATCGAAGGCGATGCGGGCAAGGCCGAGTCCAAACTGCGCGAGATCGCCAACCACATCCTGCACGAGAAGCCTCTGCGCTCGAGCACCTTCGAGCATTTCACCAATCTGCTTGGGCGCCTGCCCGGCGTAGGCATACAGGCCCAGATGCAGTTGCCCACCAGCACGGACGGTGCCAGCGCCTTGGTGATCACCGCGCGACACAAACCCTATGACGTGGTGGCAGGTCTGGAGACGCGCAAGCCCCATCCCCGCGCGGTGGTCAGCGGCGTGTTGAACAATCCCTTGGTGTCCGGCAGTCAGCTTGGCGCTTCGACGCTCCTGTCCTCGGCCAGGAACGACCACTACAGCGCAGCGCACTACGAGCAGTTCGTGGGAGACGAAGGATGGTCGCTGAAGGGGTCGCTGTCGCACTATCGAGGCGACCCCGACGAGCAGTTGGGCGTGAGCAATCCGCTGCAGCGCGAAACCGAGGTGGAACGCGCCGAGCTTGCCGCCACGCTGCCGCTCAAGCTCACCCGCGAGGCCAGTTGGGTGGTGAGCACCGGCCTCTACGGCACGAACACGCGCGATGCGATCACCAACCCGGCCAATGGCGCGCAACTCGTCGACGACACCCAGGTGCGCGCCGTGTTCGCCCAGGTGGCGTATTCGCGCCAGATGCCCAACGACAGCGTGCAGCTCAACCTGCGGCTGACCCAGGGCATCGACAGCATGGGCGCGCGCGCCCGCATCACCAGCAACGTAACGGGTCTGGCGGGGCCGAGCTCGGTGGAACTGGACTTCTCGAAACTGTTGATCGAAGGCGGCCACCAACACCGCTTCGCGAACCGCTTCGGCACCGCCGCCTCGTTTGCGGTGCAGTACAGCCCGCACAACCTGCCCAGCGGCGAAAAGCTTTCTTTCGGCGGCAACCGCTTCGCGCGCGGCTACGGCGCGGGCGAAGCGGTGGGCGACTCGGGTTGGGGTCTCGGGCTCGAACTCAACCGCAGCTTTGTGGTCGACAGCGTGTGGCTGCGGCAGTGGCAGCCCTATGTGTTGCTGGAAGCGGCGCGCGTCTACGCCCGCTTGGGCACGCCCAACCCCGAACGTTTGCGTTCGGTCAGCCTGGGCGTGCGCCTGACCAACCACAAGCAATACAGCCTGGACCTGGCGGTGTCCAGGGCCACCGGCGACCGGCCCGTGGAAAACACGGAGCGCGACTGGCGCGCCAGCCTCACGCTGAGTTATCGGTTGGGCGAATAAGGCGGCGGTGTAGCGCGCTCAACCGCCTGCGGGTGGTTGGAGCATGTCGAGCATCGCCGCCTCGTCGATCACCGCCACGCCCAGCGTCTGCGCCTTGTCCAGCTTGCTGCCAGCTTCCGCGCCGGCCACCACGTAGTCGGTCTTCTTGCTCACCGAGCCCGCCACCTTGGCGCCAGCCGCTTCGAGCAAGTCCTTGGCCTGGTCGCGGGTCAAGGTCGGGAAGGTGCCGGTGAGCACGAAGGTCTTGCCCAGCAAGGGTTGCGGCGTGTTCTGCTCGCCTTCGTTCTCCGACCAGGTCACGCCGGCCGCGCGCAGCTGGGCCACCACCTCGCGGTTGTGCGGCTGCTCGAAGAAGGTGTGGATGCTCTGGGCCACCACCGGGCCGACGTCGTTGACTTGCAGCAGCTCGTCCACGCTGGCGGCCATGACACGATCCAGGTTGCCGAAATGGCGCGCCAGGTCTTTGGCGGTGGCTTCGCCCACGTGGCGGATGCCCAGGCCGAAGAGGAAGCGGGGCAGCGTGGTGTGCTTGGACTTTTCCAGCGCCGCCACGATGTTGTTCGCCGACTTCTCGGCCATGCGTTCCAGCCCGGCCAAGGCGGTGAAACCAAGTTTGTAGAGATCGGGCAGCGTCTTGATCAGGCCGCTGTCGACCAGTTGTTCCACCAGCTTGTCGCCCAGCCCTTCGACCTCCACCGCGCGGCGGTGCGCGTAGTGCAGGATGGCTTCCTTGCGCTGCGCGGCGCAGAACAGGCCACCGGTGCAGCGGTGGTCGGCCTCGCCCTCCTCGCGCACGGCATCGCTGCCGCAGACCGGGCACTGGCTCGGCATGGTGAACGGCGGCGGATCGCCCACGCGCTTGTCCGCCAGCACGGACACCACCTCGGGAATCACGTCGCCCGCGCGGCGCACGACCACCGTGTCGCCCACGCGCACGTCCTTGCGGCGCGCTTCCAGTTCGTTGTGCAAGGTCGCATTGGTCACCGTGACGCCGCCCACGAACACGGGCGCGAGCTTGGCCACCGGCGTGAGCTTGCCGGTGCGCCCCACCTGCACGTCGATCGCCTGCACCGTGGTGAGCTGTTCCTGCGCCGGGTACTTGTGCGCCACCGCCCAGCGGGGCTCGCGCGAGACGAAGCCGATCTGCTTCTGCAGGTCCAGCGAGTCGACCTTGTAGACCACACCGTCGATGTCGAACGGCAGGCTGTCGCGCAGGGCGCCAATGCGCTGGTGGAACGCCACCAGGTCGTCCGCACCCCGGCAGCGGGTGGTCTGCTCGGCCACGGGGAAGCCCCAGGCTTTCAGGCGCATGAGCCAGTCGTACTGCGTGGCCGGCGGTTGGGCATCGCCCAGCACCTCACCCCAGGAATACACGAAAAAACTCAACGGCCGTTCGCTGGCGATCTTCGAATCGAGCTGGCGCACGGCGCCCGCTGCGGCGTTGCGCGGGTTTACGAAGGTCTTCTCGCCCTTGGCGCCGCTGGCGATCTTCTCGCGCTGGCGCTCGTTGAGCGCCTCGAACTGGTCGCGGCGCATGTAGACCTCGCCACGCACTTCCAGCACCTCGGGCACCTCGGCCGGCAGGCGCAACGGGATCTGCCCGATCGTGCGCACGTTGTGCGTCACGTCTTCCCCGGTTTCGCCATCGCCGCGCGTAGCGGCCCGCACCAGCACGCCCTGTTCGTAGCGCAGGCTCATGGCCAGACCGTCGAACTTGAGTTCGGCCAGGTAATCCACAGGGGGGTCCGACTCGCCCAGGCGCAGCTCGCGCCGCACCCGTGCGTCGAACGCCACCGCGCCGCTGGCCTCGGTGTCGGTCTCGGTGCGGATGCTGAGCATGGGCACGGCGTGCCGCACGGGCGCCAATTCCTTGAGGATGGCGCCGCCCACGCGCTGGGTCGGCGAATCGGGGGTCAAGAGCTCGGGGTGCGCGGACTCGATGGCCTGCAGTTCGCGAAACAGCGCGTCGTAGGCCGCGTCCGGAATCTCCGGATCGTCCTGTGTGTAGTAGCGGTGGGCGTGGTAATGCAGTTGTGCGCGCAGCTCGGCGGCGCGCTCGGCCGGCGACGCAGGCTCGGCAAAAAGATCAGAGGTCATACCGGCGAAGCGGTGGAGCGTGAAGGCACACGGAGGTCAAGAGAAGAGGCGCCGCGCCTGGGCCGAGCCGGCCGCGAGGTCCCGGCTGTCCAGCGCGTCGTAGAGGCTTTCCAGGTCGGCGCCGATGCGGTCCATGGTGTCGGCCGACAGCGGCTGGCCACCGTCGTCGGTGATCACGCCTTCCATGGCGTCGGCCAACGCGGTTGCCACCTGGCGCATGCGCGCAAAAGGCTGCTCGCCGCGCGGCACGTGCGTGACTTCCAGCGACAGCGCGATTTCGCGCAAGGCACTCTGCTCGGGGTCTTCGGCCATCGCGGCCTGGGAATCGAACACGAGGCTCAGGATGGGGGCCTGCCCGTTCTGGCCGCTGGCCAGCACCATGCGCCCGGGCAAGGCCCCGGCCACGAAGCCCAGCCGGGCGGCGTGTTGCGCCACGTAGCCCGGGCTCCAGGCCGTGCGGCGCGCGCGCAGCGTGAAGCCGAGTTGCGCATCGTGCCCACTGGCGAAAGCGTCGAGTTCGCGCGCGCGGGCCACTTCGGCGCGCATGTCGGGGAAATCGGGCGCCGCACCGACCGCGTCGGCAAACGCCTGGGCCTTCACCACGAACTCCGAGAACTCGATGTCGTTGAGCGCGCCCGAGCGGTTGGCCAGTTGCACGCCGGCCTGCAGCGCGCGGTAGCGCTGCCCGGCGCGCGGGCCTTCCCATTCGCCGGTGGCCTCGCTCTGTCCTTCCACCGCGAACGGCTTGCTGCCCACGCGCCGCGTGCCCGGCAAAGCCGCCAACACGGCATCGCCCGAGACCTCGTGCTCCAGCACCAGGGGGGCGATCACGTCGATCAGCGCGTCCAGGCCCGGCCGCTTCTCCGGTGGCTGGCCCATCAAGGGGTTGATGCTGACAGAAGCCGTTGCCGCAGCCACCTCGGCGGGATCGGCCGGTTCCGGTGCGCCCGGTGTATCGCCAAACACCGGATCGACGCGTTGCATCTCGTGCTCGGTCAGGTCGGCCGGGGTGTAGGGCAAGGTTTCGTCGCCGGCGCGTTCGTCCGGCGATGCGCCGCCGCCCGCGCGTTCGCGCACCGTGCGCGGCGCGCTCTTGCTGGTGACCCAGGCGTTGTAGGCGACGACGCCCGCCAACACGAGCCCTCCGATGATGGCCAGACCGATTTGCAGTGTGCTCATGGTGCGTGCTGAAGGGTTTCGATCAGGAGGTTTCGAGCATGCCGGCGGCGGACTCCATGTCCACCGCCACGATCCGCGAGACGCCCTGCTCCTGCATGGTCACGCCGATCAGTTGTTTGGCCATTTCCATGGCGATCTTGTTGTGGCTGATGAAGAGGAACTGGGTGTCCTTGGACATGGCCGTGACCAGTTTGGCGTAGCGCTCGGTGTTGGCGTCGTCCAGCGGCGCGTCCACCTCGTCGAGCAGACAGAACGGCGCCGGGTTGAGCTGGAAGATGGCGAACACCAGCGCGATGGCGGTGAGCGCCTTTTCCCCGCCCGAGAGCAGGTGGATGGTCTGGTTCTTCTTGCCCGGGGGCTGCGCCATCACCTGCACGCCCGCGTCCAGGATTTCCTCGCCGGTCATCATCAGCTTGGCATTGCCGCCGCCAAACAGCTCGGGGAACATGCGGCCGAAGTGGCCGTTGACAGTCTCGAAGGTGCTGCCCAGGAGTTCGCGCGTTTCGTTGTCGATCTTCTTGATCGCGTCTTCCAGCGTGTTCATGGCTTCCACCAGGTCGGCCGTCTGCGCGTCGAGGAAGGTCTTGCGCTCGCGCGCGGCCGTGAGTTCGTCGAGCGCGGCGAGGTTGACCGCGCCGAGCGACTGGATCTCGCGGTGGTAGCGGTCGATCTCGCCTTGCAGACCATTGAGCCGCACGTTGCCTTCGGTGATGCTCTGTGCCACCGCCGCCAGATCGGCCTGCGCCTCGTCGAGCAACTGGCTGTACTGCTCCACGCCCAGGCGCGCGGCCTGTTCCTTCAGCTGGAAGTCGGTGATGCGGTTGCGCAGCGGCTCCAGCTCGCGTTCGAGCTGCAGGCGGCGCTCGTCGCTGGCGCGCAGCTTGGTGGTGAGGTCGTCGTATTGGCTGCGCAGCGCGCCCAGCGCCTGCTCGCGCTCCAGCTTCACGTCCAGCGCGCTCTGCAGCCCGGCCTGGGCCGCCGCATCGTTCAGGCGTCCCAGCTCCTCGCTGGCGCGCTGTTCTTCTTCGGCGAGCGACTTCTCCTGCGTGGCGGCGGTTTCCATGGAGCGCTGCAATTCGCTCTGGCGCGCCTGCAGGCTGCGCAGGGCGAACACCGCTTCCTGCGCGGTGCGCTCCAGCGAACGCTGCTGCTCGCGCGCCTGGTTCAGGGCCCGCTCGGCCTCGATGACCTTGTCGTCCAGCTGGGCGTGGCGCTCCTGGCTGTCGGCCAGCTGCATGTCCAGTTCTTCGAAGCGCGCTTCGGCCGTCACGCGGCGCTCCTGCAGTTCTTCGAGCTGCGCATCGACCTCGGACAGATCGGCGCCGATCTGCTCGCTGCGCGCGCGCGTCTGCTCGGCCAGCTGGGTCAGGCGCAAGGCCTCCACCTGCAATGCGTGCGCGCGGCTGCGCGACTCGGCCGCTTCGCGCCTTGCGCTCACCAGGCGCTGCGAGGCGTCGCTGTAGGCGGCCTCGGCACGCACCAAGGCCGTGCGCGCCTGCTCGGCGATCAGCACCTGCCCCTTGAGCTGCTTGTCGATATTCTCGATTTCCTGCGCGCGCGCCAGCAGGCCGGCCTGCTCGCTGTCGGGCGCGTAGAAGCTCACGCTGTGCGCGGTGACGGCATGGCCGCTGGCGACGAAGATCACTTCGCCGGGTTGCAACTGCGCACGCTGGGCCAGCGCTTCTTCCAGGCTGGCAGCCGTGAGGCAGCCGTGCAGCCACTCGTTCAAAAGGGCCTGCTGCGCTGCGTCGTTCAGGCGCAGCCATTGCACCAGGGGCTTGAGGCTGGTGGCGCTGGTCGCCGCCGTTGCGCCCGCAGGCGGACTGTAGAACGCGAGCTTGGCCGGCGGCGCGTCGTTGCCGAAGGCGCGCACCATGTCCAGGCGCGAGACCTCCAGCGCGCCCATGCGTTCGCGCAACGCCGCTTCGAGCGCGTTTTCCCAACCGGGTTCGATATGGATGCGGCTCCACAGACCCTGCAGGCTGTCCAGCCCGTGCTTGGCCAGCCAGGGCCTGAGCTTGCCGTCGGTCTTGACCTTGTCCTGCAGCGCCTTGAGCGCTTCCATGCGCGCGGACAGATCGGCCTGCCTGGCCGATTCCTGGTTCACGGCCTGCTGCGCGGCGCGGCGCTGCTCGTCGAGTTGCGGCACGCTGTCCTGCAATTCGTGCAGCACGGCGTCGTTGAGTTCGGCGCTCTCCTGGGCCGCGGCCAGTTGCGCCTGCGCTTCGAGCAGGCGTGCCTCGTCGGGCGCGGCCAGCGCCTTGCGGTCGGTGTCCAGGCGTTCGCGGCGCTGGTTGAGCGCGCGGCTTTGCTCTTCCACGTTGCGCTGCTCGGCGGCCAGCACCTGGATCTGCTGCTGCACCTGCGTGACGCTGCCGCGCTGCTCGTTGGCACGGATCTGCGCCTGGCGCAGGTGGTCTTCGAGCGTGGGCAACGCGCCCGCCTGCTCCTCGCCCTGCGCGGCCAGCACGACCGACTGTTCCTCGGCCTGCACCATGGACTCGGCCAGTTGCTCCAGCTCGACCGTCGCGTCCTCGCTGCGCGTGGCCCAGGAGGCGATCTGCTCTTTGAGCTGCACCAGGCGCTGTTCGACGCGCTGGCGGCCTTCGACCACGAAGCGGATCTCGGCTTCGAGCTTGCCGACCTCCGCGCTGGCCTCGTACAGCTTGCCCTGCGCCTGGTTCACCTGGTCGCCCGCGGCGTAGTGCGCCTGGCGGATGGTTTCCAGTTCGGACTCGACGCGGCGCAGGTCGGCGGTGCGCGACTCCAGGTTGTTGACCGCCTGCGCGGCATCGTTCTTCACCTTGACCTGGTCGGCCTCGGCCTCGCTGCGCTTGAGAAACCACAACTGGTGCTGCTTGAGCGTGGCACCGGACTGCAGCTCGTTGTAGCGCGCGGCCACCTCGGCCTGCTTCTCCAGCTTCTCCAGGTTGGCGTTGAGTTCGCGCAGGATGTCTTCCACCCGCGTGAGGTTCTCGCGCGTGTCTGACAGGCGGTTGGCGGTTTCGCGGCGGCGCTCCTTGTATTTGGAGACGCCCGCGGCTTCCTCGAGAAACAGGCGCAGCTCTTCCGGCTTGCTCTCGATGATGCGGCTGATGGTGCCCTGGCCGATGATGGCGTAGGCGCGCGGGCCGAGGCCCGTGCCGAGGAACACGTCCTGCACGTCGCGGCGGCGCACCGGCTGGTTGTTGATGTAGTAGCTGCTCGTGCCATCGCGCGTGAGCACGCGCTTGACGGCGATTTCGGCGAACTGGCCCCATTGGCCGCCCGCACGGTGGTCGCTGTTGTCGAACACCAGTTCGACGCTGGAACGGCTGGCGGGCTTGCGCGAGGTCGTGCCGTTGAAGATCACGTCCTGCATGGATTCGCCGCGCAGCTCCGAGGCCTTGGACTCGCCCAGCACCCAGCGCACCGCGTCCATGATGTTGGACTTGCCGCACCCGTTGGGACCCACCACGCCGACGAGTTGGCCGGGCAGCATGAAGTTGGTCGGTTCGGCGAAAGACTTGAAGCCGGAGAGCTTGATCGAGTTGAGGCGCACGCTTGAGAGCTCCCTTGGCAAGGCCAAGTGGTTGAATTCAAAGGCAATTTCACCGCGGCGCGCGCGGTGAGGGTGGCGACGATGATACCGTGCGCCTGCACGATAATCGGCGGCCATGAACCCATTGCTCTCGCGCCTGCAGCCCTACCCCTTCGAGCGGCTGCGCCAGTTGTTCGCCGACGTCACCCCCAACCCCGCGCTTCGCCCCATCAGCCTGGGCATTGGCGAGCCCAAGCACGAAGCCCCGGCCTTCCTCAAGCAAACCTTCACGGACGCGCTGGAAACCGGCCTGAGCAACTACCCGCCCACCGCCGGCACCCCGGCCTTTCGCGAAGCCTGCGCGGGCTGGATGCAGCGACGCTACGGCGTGGCGCTGGACGCGGCCACGCAGGTCCTGCCGGTCAACGGCACGCGCGAGGCGCTGTTCGCCTTTGCCCAGACCGTCATCGACCCCACGCGCGAAGGCGCCACGGTGGTCATGCCCAACCCGTTCTATCAAATCTACGAAGGCGCGGCGCTGCTCGGTGGCGCGGTGCCGCATTACGTGGCCAGCGACCCGGCGCGCAACTTCGCGCCCGACTGGGCCAGCGTGCCCGGCGAGGTCTGGGCCCGCACCCAACTGCTCTACGTGTGTTCGCCCGGCAACCCGGCCGGCGCGGTCATGCCGCTGGACGAGTGGAAGACCCTGTTCGAACTCAGCGACCGCCACGGCTTCGTGATCGCCTCCGACGAGTGCTACAGCGAGATCTACTTCCGCGACGAGCCGCCGCTGGGTGGGCTGGAGGCCGCCACGAAACTCGGCCGGCACGATTTCCGCCGCCTGGTGATGTTCACCAGCCTGTCCAAGCGCAGCAACGTGCCCGGCCTGCGCAGCGGCTTCGTGGCCGGCGACGCGTCGCTGATCCAGCCCTTCCAGCTCTACCGCACCTACCACGGGGGCGCCATGAGCACGGTAGTGCAGGCCGCCAGCATCGCCGCCTGGGGCGACGAAGCGCACGTGGTCGACAACCGCCGCCAATACCGTGAGAAGTTCGCCCAGGCCACGCCGGTGCTGGCCGAGGTGCTCGACGTCGCCCTGCCCGATGCCGCCTTCTACCTCTGGGCCGGCGTGCCGGCCTCGTTCGCCCAGGCCGTGCCCGGGCTGAGCGCCGACGAGGCGTTCGCGCGCGAACTGCTGGCTCAATACAATGTCACGGTTCTGCCCGGCAGCTACCTGGCCCGCGAAGTCGCTGGCGTGAACCCCGGCGCCGGGCGCATCCGCATGGCCCTGGTGGCCGAGACCGCCGAATGCCTCGAAGCCGCCCAACGCATCCACTCCTTTGTGCAGCGCCACGCCTGACGCCCCGCTGCCATCTTTTTCCCGCTTCTCTTTCCTACCTCAGCCTCGAGCATCACATCACATGAGCCAACAACTGCAAACCCTGATCGACACCGCCTGGGACAACCGCGCCGAACTCTCGCCCGCCTCGGCACCCAAAGAGGTGACGGATGCCGTGGAGCACGTGATCGCCGAACTCAACAACGGCCATCTGCGCGTGGCCACGCGCGAAGGCGTGGGCCAGTGGACCGTGCACCAGTGGATCAAAAAAGCCGTGCTGCTGTCCTTCCGCCTCAAGGACAACGAAATGATGCGCGCCGGCGATCTCGGCTTCTTCGACAAGGTGCAGACCAAGTTCTCGCACCTGAGCGAAGCCGAACTCAAGGCCACCGGCGTGCGCGTGGTGCCACCGGCTGTGGCGCGCCGCGGCAGCTTCATCGCCAAGGGCGCGATCCTCATGCCCAGCTACGTGAACATCGGCGCCTACGTGGGCGAAGGCTCCATGGTCGATACCTGGGCCACCGTGGGCTCGTGCGCGCAGGTCGGCGCCAACGTGCACCTCTCCGGCGGCGTGGGCCTGGGCGGCGTGCTCGAACCCCTGCAGGCCAACCCGACCATCATCGAAGACAACTGCTTCATCGGCGCGCGCTCCGAAGTGGTCGAAGGCGTGATCGTCGAAGAGAACTCGGTGCTGGGCATGGGCGTGTACCTCGGCCAGAGCACCCCCATCTTCAACCGCGACACCGGTGAAGTCTCGTACGGCCGCGTGCCGGCCGGCAGCGTGGTGATCAGCGGCAACCTGCCCAAGAAGACGGCTTCGGGCAAGGACTACAGCACGTACGCCGCCGTGATCGTGAAGACGGTCGACGCGCAAACCCGCTCCAAGACCAGCCTGAACGACCTGCTGCGGGATTGATGCTGACCTGACGCGACCCCGATCACAACGCACATGGAAGGGAGTTCGGTATGAGCAGCGGAACGATGGAGCGCATCCTGCGCCTGATGGCCGAGAAGAAGGCTTCGGACGTGTACCTGACGGCACATGCCCCGGCGATGATCAAGATCAACGGGCAGACCATCCCGGTCAACAGCCAGGTGCTGCCCGCCGATGCGCCGCGCAACCTGCTGGCCGAGATCGTGCCGCCCACCCGCCTGGAAGAGCTGCAGGAAACGGGTGAGCTCAACATGGCGGTGCCGCTGGAATCGGTAGGCAACTTCCGCGTCAGCGCCTTCCGCCAACGCGGCAACATCGCGGTGGTGATCCGTTTCGTGCCCACCGACATCCCACCGCTCGACACGCTCAACGTCGCGCCGATACTGGCCGATTTGATTCTGGAGAAGCGTGGGCTGGTGCTCATGGTCGGCGCCACCGGCGCGGGCAAGACCACCACGCTCGCGGCCATGATCGACCACCGCAACGAACGCACCACCGGCCACGTGCTCACCATTGAAGACCCCGTCGAGTACGTGTACCGCAACAAGAAGTCGGTCGTGAACCAGCGCGAGATCGGCTCGGACACCGCCTCGCTGCAGATCGCGCTGAAGAACGCGCTGCGCCAGGCCCCCGACGTGATCCTGATCGGCGAGATCCGCGACCGCGAAACCATGTCGGCCGCCATCGCCTATGCGCAATCGGGCCACCTGTGCCTGGCCACGCTGCACGCCAACAACAGCTACCAGGCGCTCAACCGCATCCTGAGCTTCTACCCGGTCGAGGTCCGCCCCACCCTGCTGGGCGACCTGGCCGCGGCACTGCGCGCCATCGTCTCGCAACGCCTGCTGCGCACCCACACGGGCGGGCGTGTGCCGGCCATGGAAGTCATGCTCAACACCGCGCTGGTCGCCGACCTGATCCAGAAAGCCGACTTCTCGGGCGTGCGCGAAGCCATGGAGAAATCGCTGGCCGAAGGCTCGCAAAGCTTCGAGCAGGACCTGGCGCGCCTCATTCGCGACGGCCTGGTCTCGCGCAACGAAGGCCTGGCCCACGCGGACTCCCCCAACAACCTGCTCTGGCGCCTGCAGAACGACTTCAACACCAGCAAGGCCGCCGAAGCGGCCCATGCCGAAGACGAAGGCGGCGAACTCGCCACCTTCACCGAGTTCACGCTGGACGTGAAGCACTGACCCATGACCTCGACCCTGCGCCTGACCGAAGAGCTGATCGCCCGTCCCTCCGTCACCCCCCGCGACGAAGGTTGCCAGGCGCTGATCGCCACGCGTCTGCAGCGGCTGGGTTTTGTCTGCGAAACCATCGAAAGCGGTCCGGCGGATTTCCGCGTCACCAACCTCTGGGCCCGCCTGGGCACAGGCCTGCGCCCCACACTCGTCTTCGCCGGGCATACCGACGTGGTGCCCACCGGGCCGGTCACGGACTGGGCCAGCGACCCCTTCGTGCCCAGCCACCGCGACGGCAGGCTGTACGGGCGCGGCGCAAGTGACATGAAAGCCTCGCTGGCGGCCATGGTGGTGGCCTGCGAAGAATTCGTGGCCGCCCATCCGCAGCCCGCGATCGACGTCGCCTTCCTGCTCACCAGCGACGAGGAAGGCCCCGCACTGGACGGCACCGTGGTCGTCTGCAACGCATTGCGCCAGCGCGGCGAGCGGCTGGACTGGTGCATCGTCGGCGAACCGACCTCGGTCGAGCGCACCGGCGACATGATCAAGAACGGCCGGCGCGGCACCATGAGCGGCAAGCTCACGGTCAAGGGCATCCAGGGCCACATCGCCTACCCGCACCTGGCGAAGAACCCGATCCACCTCGCGGCGCCGGCACTGGCCGAGCTCGCCGCCACGGTCTGGGACCAGGGCAACGACTACTTCCCGCCCACCAGCTGGCAGGTGAGCAACATCCACGGCGGCACCGGCGCGAGCAACGTGATCCCCGGCACCGTGGTGATCGACTTCAACTTCCGCTTTTCCACCGAGTCCACACCCGAAGGCCTGCAGCAGCGCGTGGTCGAACTGCTGCAGCGCCACGGCCTGCAGCCCGAAGCCGACTTCGACCTGCAATGGACGCTGGGTGGCCGGCCTTTCCTCACCCCACCGGGCGCGCTGGTCGACGCGGTGCGCGCGGCGGTGCGCGACGAAGTCGGCCTGGAAACCACGCTCTCCACCACCGGCGGCACCAGCGACGGGCGCTTCATCGCCCAGGTCTGCCCGCAGGTGATCGAGCTCGGCCCACCCAACGCCACCATCCACAAGATCGACGAGCACGTGGCCGTGGCCGACATCGAACCCTTGAAGAACATCTACCGACGCACCCTGGAGCACCTCGGTGCCCAGGCCAAGACCTGAACCCTGAACCGACCGTGATCCTGAAAGACCTTCTGGCCCAAGCCCGCCAGCGACTCGACGCCGCACAGCTCGCCTATGGCCACGGCACCACCAACGCGCAGGACGAAGCCGTGTGGCTCGTGCTGTGGCAACTGGGCCTGCCGCTGGACAGCGATGTCGACGCACTCGCCCGCCGCCCCGTCACCCCGGACGAGCACGCCCAGGTGCTCGCACTCGTCCAGCGCCGCATCGACACCCGCGAACCCGCCGCCTACCTCACGGGCGAAGCCTGGTTGCAAGGCGTGTCCTTCCATGTGGACCGGCGCGCGATCGTGCCGCGCAGCTTCATCGCCGAGCTGCTGGCCGAAGGCTCCATCGACCCCTGGCTGGACGAGACCACGCGCGACGTGCTCGACCTGTGCACCGGCAACGGCAGCCTGGCCGTGCTCGCGGCCATGGCCTACCCGGACGTGCGCGTGACCGGCGCCGACCTTTCTGCCGACGCCCTGGAAGTCGCCCTCATCAACGTCGAGCGCCATGGGTTGCAGAACCGCATCGGGCTGATCGAGTCCGACGGCCTGGACGCCTGCCCCGGCCCGTGGGACCTGATCCTGTGCAACCCCCCTTACGTCAACGCGCGGAGCATGGCAGCGCTGCCGCCGGAATACCGCGCCGAACCCAGCCTGGCGCTCGACGGCAACACGGCGGGCGGCACCGACGGCATGGACTTCGTGCGCACCCTGCTGCGCGAGGCACCGGCCTGCCTGAAACCCAATGGCGTGCTGGTGCTGGAAATCGGCAACGAGCGCGCGCATTTCGAGGCCGCATTCCCCCAACTGGAAGCCATCTGGCTCGAGACGAGTGCCGGCGACGACCAGGTGCTGCTGCTCACGCGCGAATCCCTCTTGAATCCCACATGACGCTGCGCCACGCGCAGCCGTCCACCCCATGATCACATTGAAGAACGTCGTCCTTCGCCGCGGTGCGAAGGTCTTGCTCGATGGCGCATCCTGCGTCATCAACCCGGGCGAAAAAGTCGGCCTGGTCGGCCGCAACGGCGCGGGCAAATCCAGCCTGTTCCGCCTGCTCGATGGCGCGCTGCACGAGGACAAGGGCGACTTTTACGTGCCCGCGCAATGGCGCATGGCGCAAGTCGCGCAGGACATGCCCGAGACCGGCATGTCGGCCACGCAATTCGTCATCGAGGGCGACACCACGCTGCTGGCGGCCCAGCAGGAAGTGACGGCCGCCGAAGACAGCGGCGACGGCGAGCGCATGGCGCACGCCTACATGGCGCTGCACGACGCGGGCGCGCACGACGCCCCGGCGCGCGCTCAGGCCCTCATCCTCGGCCTCGGTTTCCGCACCGACGAGCTGGAACGCCCGGTCGACAGTTTCTCCGGCGGTTGGCGCATGCGCCTGCAACTCGCGCGCGCGCTCATGTGCCCCAGCGACCTGCTGCTGCTCGACGAACCTACCAACCACCTGGACCTGGACGCGCTGGTCTGGCTCGAAGCCTGGCTGCAGCGATACGACGGCACCATGCTCGTGATCAGCCACGACCGCGAATTCCTGGACTCGGTCACCAACGTCACCCTCCACATCCACGCCGCGCAGCTCACACGCTACGGTGGCAACTACAGCCGCTTCGAAGACATGCGCGCCGAACAGATGGCCTTGCAGCAATCGGCCTATGCGCGCCAGCAGGACAAGATGGCGCACCTGCAGAAGTTCATCGACCGCTTCAAGGCCAAGGCCAGCAAGGCCAAGCAGGCGCAGAGCCGCGTGAAGGCGCTCGAGCGCATGGAGAAGATCGGCCCGGTGCTGGCCGATGCGGAGTTCACCTTCGAATTCACCGAGCCGCAGAACCTGCCCAACCCCATGCTCGCCATGGCCGACGTCAGCTTCGGCTACCCGGGCGCGAACGACGGCGACCCGCCCACCACCATCGTGCGCGACGTGAGCAAGTCGGTGCTCGCGGGCCAACGCATCGGCATCCTCGGAGCCAACGGCCAGGGCAAGTCCACCGTGGTCAAGACCATCGCGCGCGATCTCGCGCCCTTGAGCGGCGTGATCACCGAAGGCAAGGGCCTGAACATCGGCTACTTCGCGCAGCAGGAACTCGACGTGCTGCGCCCTGCTGACACGCCGCTGGAGCACATGATCCGCCTGGTGCGCGATTGCACGGCACAGGGCCGCCTGAGCGGCCAGGCCACGCGCGAGCAGGACCTGCGCAGCTTCCTGGGCAGCTTCAACTTCACCGGCGATCAGGTCAAGCAGGCCGTGGGCAGCATGAGCGGGGGCGAGAAAGCCCGCCTGGTGCTGTGCATGATCGTGTGGCAACGCCCCAACCTGCTGCTGCTCGACGAGCCCACCAACCACCTGGACTTGGCCACGCGAGAAGCCTTGTCGGTCGCGCTCAACGAGTTCGAAGGCACCGTCATGCTGGTCAGCCACGACCGCGCCTTGTTGCGCGCCGTGTGCGACGAGTTCTGGCTGGTCTCGCGCGGCGGCATCGGCCCGTTCGATGGCGACCTGGACGACTACCAGCGTTACCTGCTCGACGTGGCCAAGCAGGCACGCGAGGCACAACGCCAGGAACAGCGCAGCCAGCAGCAGCGCGCCCCCGAACCTGCCGCGATGCCCGTGGCGAGCGAGCCCAACCGCACCACGCCGGAACAGAAACGGCAGGACGCGCAGCGCCGCCAGCAACAGGCCGAAAAAGCCAAGCCGCTGAAAAAAGAACTGGAAAAAGCCGAGAAGCGCATGGCGCAACTGGCCCAGGAAAAGGCCGACCTCGAAGCAGCCATGAGCCAACCGGCCAAGCCCGCCGAGCTCGCGGAGGCGGGTCGCCGGCTCAAGGCCTTGAGCGACGAAAACGAATCCCTCGAAGCGCGCTGGCTGGAGCTGCAGGAAGCCATTGAAGCGGCCAGCGCCTGAACCACCCAGTGGGGTATGCTGGCGGCGCCGGCCGTTCGGCACACCACCCACCCTGAGGAGGAACCATCAAATGATGTCGATACTTGCTACCTTGTTCATTGGTCTCATCGCGGGCTTCATCGCGCGCGCCATCAAGCCCGGCGACGACGGCATGGGCTGGATCATGACCGCCATCCTCGGCGTGGCCGGCTCCTTCCTGGCCGGCTACCTTGGTGCTGCCTTGGGCCTGTACCAGCCGGGCGAAGCGGTCGGCTTCATCGCCTCGGTCATCGGCGCGATCATCCTGCTGGTGATCTACGGGTTCTTCAAGAAGAAGTGAGTTCAGGGTGCCCTGCGCAGGGCACCAATGAAAAAGCCCTGGTCTTGCGATCAGGGCTTTTTATTTGGTAGGACGTACAAGATTCGAACTTGTGACCAACGGATTAAAAGTCCGCTGCTCTACCAACTGAGCTAACGTCCCATCAAAACCAGGTTGCCTGCGGACGCAGGCAACTTGAATCGGATGCGGTGGTGGGGCGTGAGTGACTCGAACACTCGACCTACGGATTAAGAGTCCGCTGCTCTACCAACTGAGCTAACGCCCCCCGAAGGGATTTCGCGTGAACACCGAGCGAAAGCTGTGGGATTCGAGTCTTGTCGACTGCGCGAAGCCTCAGATTATAGCGTCGTTGACACCGGCCTTTGAGGGTCCCGCGATTTTTTTGCGTGCGCATTCGCCAGCACGTTCATCACCCACCCCGCTGCCGCCATGCCAAAGGTGGCCGTCACGCTCACCACCGACCCATAGCCGTGGCAGTTCAACGAACCATCGCCGACGTCCCCCTCGATGGCGCAGGACGCGTCGGGTGGCGCCACCGCTTCGCGGCTGAACACGCAGGCCACGCCCATGCGCCCCTGGCGCGCGCCCTGGTGGTGCTTGCGCAGCTGGTAACGCAACTGCGCCAGCAAGGGGTCGTGCGTGGTCTCGGCGAGATCGGTCACTTCCACGGCTTGTGCCTGGCGTTTGCCCCCGGCCGCACCCACGGTCACGAAGGGCACGGCATGGATGCCCGCCCAATGGGCCAGCACGGTTTTCGCACGCATCTGATCGCAGGCGTCGATCAATGCCGAGGGCTGGCGCGCCTCCGCCGGCAGCGCGTCGAGCAAGGCGGGCCAGTTGTCTGGAGCCACGAAGTCGTCGATCACGTCGACCACACAGCCGGGGTGGAACAGCGCGATGCGCTCGCGCATGGCCTCGGCCTTCGCTTGTCCCAGCGTGGGTTCGAGCGCATGGATCTGGCGGTTGATGTTGGATTCGGACACGTGGTCCAGATCGATCAGCGTCAGTCGGCGCACGCCGCTGCGCGCCAATGCTTCCACCGCCCACGAGCCCACGCCGCCAATGCCCACCACCACCACGTGCGCATCGAAAATGCACTGCGCACCGGCCACGCCGTAGAGCCGGCGCAGCCCGCCAAAGCGGCGCTCGAAGACCTCGGACGGCAATGCGTTGGAGCTCACTCGCGCTCCAGCAACCACATCTGAAAGCGCAGGCTGGCAATGGCACCAAGCACGATGCCGGTGACCGCCACCACGCTCACGAAGCTCAGCGTGGACAAGCCCGAGAGGCCCTGGCCGATGGTGCAGCCCAGGGCCGTCACGCCGCCAATGCCCATGAGCGCACCGCCCGCGATGTGCAAGGCGGTGTCCTGCGTGCTGCGAAAACCCTCCCAGCGGAAGCTGCCTTCGAGCAATGCACAGACGAGCGCCCCCACCACCACGCCGGCGACAGTCACCACGCCGAAGGTGAGCACCTTGGAGGTGTCGCTAAAGAAGATCAACCAGTCCAGCGCATACGCCATGGGCGCGGTAAAGGTGAGCGACTCCATGCGGCCGGTGTTGGAGCCGAGGTACACGGCGTCCAGCGTTTCGGGGTGCTCGGGCACGAAACCCAGGCTGCCACTGACCCACCACATGGCCACGATGACCAGGCCGATGCCCAGGCCAGCGAACAGGTTGTTGGCGGTGCGAAAACCGCTGCCCATCAAGGCCCAGACCACCAGGCCGCCGCCCACCAGCACCGCCATGCACAGCGCCGTGAGCGCCGGGTCCAGGCCGAAGCCGCTGGCGATCCACGCGGGCATCGCGCCACCGGCGGCGACGTCGAAGGCCACGCGGTCCACCGTGTTGACGCGCAGCACGCCGAACACGCCACGCAAGGTGGCGAACGCGGCCAGTCCCATCACGAAGAACACCACCAGCGACTTGAGGCTGCCCGCGCCGATGCGCACCAGCGTCTTGCTGCCACAGCCCGAGGCCAGCACCATGCCGAAGCCGAACAACGCGCCGCCCACCAGCGCCGAGAGCCAGATGACGCGGCCCGTGGTGTAGATCGACTTGTCCGGATCGATCCATCCGAGCCAGGCCATGGCGTAGAAGCCCACCATCGCCACGCCCACAGCCATGCCCCACATGCGCATGCGGGTCCAGTCGCCCATGTTCACGATGTCGCTGATGGCCCCCATCGTGCAGAAGTGGGTGCGTTGCGCGATGAAGCCGAAGGCCACGGCCACGGCAAAGGCGGCCCAGAGTACCTGGGTCTGGAGCTTGAGAAGGTCGGCGATTTCCATGGCCGCCATTGTAGGAGGCGGCCCATGGCCTCACGGCACGGTCCCGCCAGGGGACTGTGCCGTGTTCACGCCATGCTCAGCGCAGACGGGCGAGACGCTCGCGCCCCGCGGCCGCGGCCTCGGAGTTCGGGTAGGCCTTGACCAATTCTTCCAGCGTGCGGCGCGAGGCCTTCGGGTCCTTGAGTTCGATCTGGCTGTTGGCCATGGCCAGCATCGCCTCGGGCGTGCGCAGGTGGGTGGGGAATTCGCTCACCAGCCGCCGATGGCTCTCCACCGACTCCTTGTACGCCCGGTTGGCGTACTGCGTATTGCCCAGCCAGTACAGCACCGAAGGCCGGTAGCCGCTGGCTGGGTAGCGCTGCAGGAAACCGCCGAACGCGGCCGATGCGGGGCCAAATTCCGATTTGCGCAACAGCTCCATCGCGGCATCGAAATCGCGCTTCTCGTTGGGCGAGACGCTGAACGCCTGGCCCTCGTGCTCGATGCGCAAGGGCTCCACCTTGCGCAAGCGCTCGTCCACACCGGCCTGCACGTCCTTCTGCTGGCGCTGCAGCTCGGAGACCTCGCGCGCCAGTTGTTCGTTCTGCCCGCGCAGGCGGGCGAGTTCGGCACGCAGTTGCTCGATCTGGTTGGAGAGTTCGATCAGGCTGCGGCGCGTGGCGGCATTGCTCTCGCGCGCTTCGGCGTTGGCGGCATCGGTGGCCTTCTGGTTGGCCTCGACCTTCTGCCGCAATTCGACGATGGCCCGGCGGGCCTCGTCGTCACCGAACAAGGCGTGGGCCTGCAAGGGCCACAGGGCGGCCGCTGCCAGCGCACTGGCACTCAACAGGCCAGGAAAGCGGCGCATACGAAAGGCCATGGTGGTGTTCAACGGTAGGTCAGTTCAACGCGGCGGTTCTTGCTGAAGGCGGCCTCGTCGAAGCCGGTCTGCGCGGGCTTTTCCTCACCGAAGCTCACGGCTTCCATTTGCGACTCCTGCACGCCCAGCAGCGACAGGGAGCGGCGCACGGCCTCGGAACGCTTCTGGCCCAGTGCCAGGTTGTATTCGCGGCCACCGCGTTCGTCGGTGTGGCCTTCGAGGTTCACGCGGCGGCTGCGGTTGGCATTGAGGTAGCGCGCATTGGTTTCCAGCACCGCGGCGAAGTCGCCCTTGACTTCGAAGCTGTCGTAGTCGAAGTACACGATGCGGCTCATGGCGTTGGGCTGGGCCGCGTTGTCACCACCGACGGACACACCCGAGACGCCACGCGGATCGACCGCACCCGACTGGCCACCTGCACCCGCACCACCAGCCACGCCCGTGCCCGTGCGGTCGACCACCGGCACGTCGTCGAGCTTGACGTTGGAGCCGCACGCGGCGAGGACGGCGACCAGGCCGAGAACGGCAACGGCACGGACCGTGCGATGAGCCGTGGAGGGGACGAAGGCAGAGGCGTTGAACATGGCAGTGACCTTAGGATAAAAAAAGAAAACAGTATGGGGAATCCCACGGCCGAAGCGCGTAGGACGGATGCGTTATTTGAGGAATGGGCCCCACTCGGGTTCGCGGATATCGCCTTGCGCGCCCGCCAGGCGGGTCTTGATGCGACCGTCCACCGTGGTGGTCATGAGCGCTTCCTGGCCGCGGTCGCGCGTGGCGTAGATGATCATGCGGCTGTTGGCCGCGAAGCTGGGGCTTTCGTCGCCGCCGGATTCGCTCAGCGCGGTGACCGTGCCGCTGGCCAGGTCCATCACGTGCAGGCGGAACGCGCCGCTCACGCGCGAGATGAAAGCCAGCCAACGGCCATCGGGGCTGGGCGCGGGCGAGATGTTGTAGTTGCCGTTGAAGGTGAGGCGCTGGGCGCTGCCGCCCTGGGCGCCCATGCGGTAGATCTGCGGCGAGCCACCACGGTCGCTCACGAAATAGATGCTCTTGCCATCGGCGCTGAACACCGGCTCGGTGTCGATGCTGGCCGACTGGCTCAGGCGCCGGGGCTCGCCGCCGTTGGCGTCCATGGCGTAGATCTGCGCGTTGCCCGAGAGCGACAGCGTGGCCACGACCGAGCGGCCGTCGGGCGACCACGCCGGCGCGCTGTTGGAGCCCTTGAAGTTCGCGAGCAGGCGCCGTTTGCCAGTGGCCACGTCGTGCGCGTAGATCACCGGTTTGCGCGCTTCGAACGACACGTAGGCCAGTTGCGCGCCGCCAGGGGCCCAGCTCGGCGAGATGATGGGCTCGGGGCTGGTGAGTGCGGCGCGGGCGTTTTCGCCATCGGCATCGGCCACCCACAGGTTGTAGCGCGCACCCGCCTTGGTCACGTAGGCGATGCGGGTGGAGAACACGCCTTTGACGCCGGTGATCTTCTCGTAGACGTGATCGGCGATGCGGTGGGCCGCCAGGCGCAGGTCGGTGGCGCCCACGGGGTAGCTCAGGCCACCGAGGTCCTGCGCCTTCACCACGTCCCACAGGCGGAAACGCACATCGAAGCGGCCGTCGGCCAGGCGCGTGACGCTGCCGGTGAGCAAGGTGTCGGAGCCACGTTCACGCCAAGGAGCAAAGTCAAAAGAGCGCGAGGTTTCGTCCAGTGCGCCCGGCACCGGGTTGACGAAGCGGAACTGGCCGCTGCGCTCGAGGTCGGCGCGCACGATGTTGGCGATGTTCTCGCTCGCGGCGTCGTTGCCGCGGAAAGCCACCGCCGAGAACGGGTACTGCGTGAGGCCCACGCCGGCCACTTCAACGCGGAATTGCGCCAGGGCCTGCGAGGCGGGCCAGGTGAGCAGTGGGAGGGAGGAGACCAGGCCGAGAACGGATCGCCTCGGGAGCGAGGCTGGCATGTCGTGTGGATTCAAATCCTGCATCCTGTGTGTGTCGCGTGTGCATGGAATTGCAGCGCCGGTTGGCGCTGCAGACAACCAACTGATAATAACGGAGGGCCTAGGGCCTTCCGTGACAAGATGTGTGCGCAGTGCTCGCCTGGCACGCTGTCGCAGCTTGACTCCTCTCGCGCCGCAATGTTCCCGTGATCCGCACGATTTTCTGAAGCGACCTGCCCTTGACCGACTCCACCCCCTCGCACCAGCCCCCAGCCGGCAGCATCACGCAACGGCTGTTTCGGCTCTGGCCCTACTTCCGCTCGGCCAAGGCGGGCATCGCGCTGGCCGCTGTGTGCACCTTGATCGGCGCACTGACCGAACCCCTGGTCCCCGCCCTGCTCAAGACCTTGCTGGACCGCGGTTTCGCGCAAGGCAACATTGCCCTGTGGATGGTGCCCGTGGCCTTGATGGGCCTGTTCGCCATCCGTGGCCTGGCCGGCTACATCGCGCAGTACGCGCTGTCCTATACCGCCAGCCTGGGCCTGCTGAACCTGCGCCGCGCCATGTTCACCAAGCTCAACGATGCGCAATTGAGCCTGTTTGCGCGCCAGAGTGCGAGCAAGCTCTCCAACACCCTGGTCTACGAAGTGCAGACCGGCTCGCAGATGCTGGTCACCGCGATCCTCACCATGACCAAGGACAGCCTGGCCGTGATCGCGCTGATGGGCTACCTGATCTACCTGAACTGGAAACTCACGCTCATCGTGCTGCTGGTGTTCCCAGGCCTGATCGTGATCATGCGCGTGCTCTCCAGACGCTTCTACAAGCTCACGCGCGACAGCCAGCAAGCGACCGACGCCCTGGCCTATGTGGTGGAGGAAAACGCGCTCGCCCACCGCATGGTGCGCCTGCACGGCGCCCAGGAGCGGCAATCGCTGCGCTTCGATGCGCTCAGCGTCACTCTGCGCAGGCTGGCGTTGAAGTCGACGATCGCCACCGCAGCCATGACCCCACTGACCCAGCTGCTGGCCTCGGCGGCGCTGTCGGCGGTGATCTCGGTCGCGCTGTGGCAGAGCAGCACCAGCGGCGTGACCGTGGGCAACTTCGTGGCCTTCGTGACGGCGATGCTGATGCTGATCACGCCCATTCGCCACCTGGCCGAGATCGCCGCGCCGATCACGCGCGGGTTGGCCGCGATCGAGCGGGGTCTGGAGCTCATCGAACACACGCCCGAGCAGGCCGAGGGCACGCACACCACCGAGCGCGTGGAGGGGGCGATCTCGCTGCGCGATGTCTGGGTGCGCTACCCGGCCAAGGAAGACGCCAGTGGCCGCGCGGCGCAGCCGTTGGACGACGACAGCCTGGTCGCGCTGCGCGGCGTGTCGCTGGAGATCCACCCGGGCGAGGTGGTGGCTTTCGTCGGCCCGTCCGGCTCGGGCAAGACCACCCTGGTCAACCTGCTGCCGCGCTTCGTGGAGATCGAGCGCGGCGACATCCGCCTGGATGGCGTGGCGCTGACCGACTGGCAACTGCGCAGCCTGCGCCGCCAGTACGCCATGGTGAGCCAGGACGTCGTGATGCTCAACGACACGCTCGCGGCCAACGTGGCCCTGGGCGCCTCCGATGACCAGATAGACGAAGCCCGGGTGCTCACCGCGTTGAAGTCGGCCAACCTCGGGGAATTGATCGAGCGTCTGCCACAAGGCATCCACAGCACAGTGGGCCACAACGCGGCGGAGTTGTCAGGTGGACAACGTCAGCGCCTGGCCATTGCGCGCGCTATCTACAAGGACGCACCGATCCTGATCCTGGACGAAGCCACCTCGGCGCTGGACAACGAGTCCGAGCGATTGGTACAGGAAGCGCTGGCAGGCCTCATGAAAGGCCGCACAACGCTGGTGATCGCGCACCGGCTTTCGACCATCGAACACGCGGACCGCGTGATCGTGTTGGCCGATGGGCGCATTCGCGAGCAAGGCACACACCGGGAATTGCTGAACGCCAACGGCTTGTATGCGCGCCTGCACGCGCAGAGTTTCCGGCCTGAAATCTAAAGCGAGGGCACGGCCTCCCTCAGTGGCTCGGCGAGGGCCGTCGGCATGAGCAAAAGACTCTCAGCCTCTCAGATGGGGTAGATGAGCGAGTTGGGAATCAGCTCGCTGTCGTACACCACCAGCCGTGCGGCGAACTTCAAGCCTTGCGGCGTGTGCACCACCTGGTCCAGCGTGCGGCCCACGTTGAACACGGTCGACTCCCTGGACAGGCGCGTGCGGAACACGGCGTAGTTGGCCTCGGCGTGGATGCGGCCGTCGGCATCCACCCGTTGCACCAGCGGTGCGCCCACCACGTGGCGCTGGTAGTAGGGGTCGTGGAACAAGGTCTCGCGGATGCCATAGACGCGATCCTTGAGCATGCCCTTGCTCTCGAACGCCAGCGTGGCCAAGGGAAAGCCGCGCTCGTGGTTTTCGCGCGGCTGCAGTTTGTAGAGGCAGTCGTCGGTGAAGAACTCGGGCCAGGCGTCCCAGTCGGCCGCGTCCAGCGCCGAGGCGTAGCGCGCGTAGAGCTGCGTCAGTTCGAAGTAGTGCTGAAGGTCCATGGTCATTGAGCTTCCATCACCTTGCGCCAGTAGGCGTACATGCCCCGAATCAATGTCTCCGTGACCATGTGGTCGGTATCGCCAACGTCGCGTCCACCCAGTTCGGCCAGCGTGCGGTGCACCGGCTTGGTCTCGAACGCTTCCTGCGACCACTCGATCACCTCACCGTCATCGGCCGACACGAAGCCGGCCGGACCGAACAGATTGGCCTGGCGCAGGCGGCGCTGCGTCATCGCCTCCTCGTCGTCTTCAAAGCCGAAATGGGTCCAGACGAAATCGAAGGCGCCGTTCCCATCGGGCTGGATGTGGCGCGTGGACACGCTGTTGACCTGCTGCTGGAAGATCACGCTGGGGAACACCGTCATCATCACCGCGGTGGGCTCGCCCCACCAGGGTTCGTGCACGATGTCCAGAAAACGCGCGTCGTTCAGCGCCATCCCGGCCTTGAAGCTCGACACCTGGGTGACCTGCTCGGCGTTGCCGGCCGCGCCGCGCGTGGAGACCATCGCCGCATGGCGGTGGTGCGTGTCCATCAGCAGTTGCGACTTGTTGTCGGCGCGCCACAAGCCGAACGTGACGAACCAGGTGTGCAGCAAGCCTGGGTGGTACGGATCCTTGATGTTCTCCTGCATCAGCTTCCAGTTGCCCGGAATGCGCTGCCGGTTGTAGCCCAGGATCCGGAGCTGGCGGCCATCGAACAGGCGATCGAAGTAGCCCAGCATGGCAGGGCCGAGGAAGTCCTCCAAGGGCTCCACGCCATGGTCGAACGAGGCGAACACCACCCCGCCACGCCGCGCCACCTTGAGCTTCGTCAGGCCGTGGTCGGCGGGGTTGAAGTCCTCCGGCATGCCACCGTTGAGCTTGCCGTCTTGCCGCACACCACGGCGAAAAGGCACGCCCTGCAAGTCGCCCGACAAGCTGTAGCTCCACTGGTGGTAGGGGCATGTCAGGTTGCGCCGGTTGCCATGGCGTTCGCGGCAGAACGCCATGCCGCGGTGCGCGCAGACGTTTTCGACCACGTGGATCGAGCCGTCCTTGTCGCGGGTCATCAACACCGAGCGCTCGCCGATCACGGTGCGCTTGAAGTCGCCCGCGTTGGGCACCTCGGCCTCCAGCCCGACGTAGCACCAATGGCTTCGATAGAAGAACCGGTCGAGTTCCTGCCGGTACAGCGCCGGGTCGGTGTAGGCCTGGAACGGAATGCGGCTGGTGCCGTCCGTTTCCCACTGGATCTGCTCGGGAAAGACGGTGGAAGGATTTCTCGTCATGGGGCGTCTCCTGTCGTGATCACCGTGGGGCGGCGGCGCGCTCCCTCAGGGTGCCATCATTGGCGCTTGGGCCACATCGGTCAACGTGACATGGGTGATGATGCACATCACCCGTTTGACTGTCACGCCATCACGCGACATCGACACGCTCCTCAGAGCAGCACGATGTCGTACTGCTCCTGCGTCATCGATCCTTCGCTCTGCAGCGAGATCGGTTTGCCGATGAAATCGGACAGGCCCGCGAGATGCGCCCGCTCCTCGTCCAGAAAGAGTTCGATCACCTTGGGCGAGCCGACCACGCGGAATTCGCGCGGGTTAAAGGCGCGGGCCTCGCGCAGGATCTCGCGCAGGATGTCGTAGCACACGCTGCGCGCGGTCTTTACCACGCCCCTGCCGGCGCAGGCTTCGCAGGATTCGCTGAGCATGTGGGCCAGCGACTCGCGCGTGCGCTTGCGCGTCATCTCCAGCAGGCCCAGTTGGGAGAAGCCACCGATCATGGTCTTTACGCGGTCGCGCGCGATCTGCTTGCGGAATTCGGTCAGCACCGCATCGCGGTGGTCGTCGCGCACCATGTCGATGAAGTCCACGATCACGATGCCGCCCAGGTTGCGCAGGCGCAGCTGGCGCGCGATGGCTTGCGCGGCCTCCAGGTTGGTGCGGAACACCGTGTCGTCGAAGTTGCGCGCCCCCACGAAGCCACCGGTGTTCACGTCCACCGTGGTCAACGCCTCGGTCTGGTCGATCACCAGGTAGCCACCCGACTTCAGGTCGACCCGGCGGCTGAGCGCGCGCACGATGTCTTCGTCGATGTTGTACAGGTCGAAGATCGGCCGCTCGCCGCTGTAGTGCTGCAGCTTCTTGACCGTGTCGGGCATGAACTCGCCCGCAAAGCCGAGCAGCAGGCCATGCTGCTCGCGCGAGTCGATGCGGATGGACTGCGTGTCCGCCCCCACGAGATCGCGCAGCACGCGCTGCATCAGGTTCAGGTCTTCGTGCAGCAGCGTGGCCGGTGGCTGGCGCGTGGCCGCATCCTTGATGCGCAGCCAGGTCTTGCGCAGGTACGCCGTGTCCTCCACCAGTTCCTCATCGGTGGCGTCTTCGGCGTTGGTGCGCAGGATGAAGCCGCCCGCGGGGCTGCCATCGGGGTTGGCCGTCAGGCGCACCAGCCGCTGGCGCAAGGCCTCGCGCTGCGCGGGCGGGATCTTTTGCGAGACACCGATGTGGTTGTCCTGCGGCAGGAACACCAGCAAGCGGCCGGCAATGCTGATCTGCGCCGTGAGACGCGCGCCCTTGGTGCCGATGGGGTCCTTGAGCACCTGCACCATCAGCGCCTGGCCTTCGAAAATCTGGCGCTCGATCGGCAACACCGGGTTGGGCGTGAGCACTTTGGGGGCGGTGGTGGCGGCCACCGCCGCGTCGGCCGCAGCCGGGGGTACCGGTGCCACCGGGGCGCTGGCGCGCGGCGTGGCATGCTTGGCGGCGATGTTGGGCATGAGATCGGCCACGTGCAGAAACGCGGCACGGTCCAGCCCGATGTCGATGAAGGCGGACTGCATGCCAGGCAGCACGCGCGAGACCTTGCCCAGGTAGATGTTGCCGACCAGGCCGCGCTCCAGCGTGCGTTCCAGGTGTACCTCCTGCACGGCCCCCAGCTCCACCACGGCCACGCGCGTTTCCTGCGGCGACCAATTGATCAGAATGTCCTGGCTCATGAGGCCCCTCTTCGCAGCGTTGTGGTTGTGGTGTCTCAGATCAGCCGCACGCCTGCGGCGTGCAGCACCTGCGCCGTCTCGTGCGCGGGCAGACCCATGATGCCCGAATAACTGCCGCTGATATGGCTCACCCAGAGCCCTGCGCGACCCTGGATACCGTAGGCACCTGCCTTTCCCATGGGTTCGCCGCTGTCCACATAGCGCTTGATCTGTGCGGCGCTGAGCGGCGCGAACGTCACCGAGGATGCCGACAAGGCAGACCACACCCGGCCTCTCGGTTTGCCCACGGCCACGGCGGTCAGCACCCGATGACGCTTGCCTGCCAGCTCGGCCAGCATCTGGCGCGCCTCGGCCGCATCGGCCGGCTTGCCCAGAATGCGGCGCCCCAGCGCCACCGTGGTGTCGGCGCACAGCACCGGCGCGGGCGTCAAGCCCCTTTGCTTCAAGCGCTCCAGCGCCGCCCGCAGCTTGAGCGCCGTAACGCGTTGCACGTAAGCCGTGGGCGCCTCGCCAGCCCGGGCCTCTTCGAGCGACTCCACGTCCTCGTTCGCGTCGGGCAGCAACAGCTCGCAGCGCACGCCCCATTGCTCCAGCAATTGCTTGCGGCGTGGGCTCTGGGACGCGAGATAGATGAAATCAGACATGCTCACTCGCGGTGGTAGGGATGGTTGGCATTGACCGACCAGGCGCGGTAAAGCTGCTCGATCAGCAGCACACGCACCATGGCGTGCGGCAGGGTCAGGTCGGACAGGCGGATGCGCTGGTGCGCCTTCGCGCGAAACGCGGGCTCCAGCCCATCGGGCCCGCCGATCACCAGCGCCACGTCATCGCCTTCCAGTTGCCATTGCTGCAGTTGCTGCGCCAGGGCCTTGGTGGTCAGGGTGGTGCCACGCTCATCGAGCGCCACCACGCGGCTGCCGCGTGGAATGGCCGCTTCGATGCGCTCGCGCTCGGCCGCCAGCAGCGTCTCCAAGGTCTTGGAGCCGCGCGGTTCGGTCTTGACGGATTTGAGCTCCACCCGCAACTCGGGTGGAAAGCGCTTGGCGTAATCGTCGTAGGCGGTCTGGGCCCAGTCGGGCACACGCTGCCCGACCGCGACGATCAGCAGCCTCATGCCTTCTTCTTGGCGGCCGGCTTGCTGGTCTTCTTTGCGGCGGGCTTGGCGGCGGGTTTGCCGGCGGCCTTCTTCGCCACCGGTTTGCCCACCACGAGTTTGGCGGTGCTGGTCTTGGCCGGTGCGCGCTTGGGTGCGGCCGTCTTGGCCGCCGTGCTCTTGGCGGGCTGTTTGGCGGGTTGGGCCGCCGGGGCCTTCTTCGCAGCGGCTTTTCGGGCCACCGTCTTGGCCGATACCGGCGCCGCTTCAGCGGTCTTGGCAGCTTTCTTCTTCGCCGCCGGTCTGGCTGCTTCGGCAGGCTTGTCGGCACCGTGCTTCAGGCGCACGGGCTTGGCGCCCCAGATCTCTTCCAGACGGTAGTACTGGCGGATCACGGGCTGCATCACGTGCGCCACGGCCGCGCCGCAGTCCACGATGATCCATTCCCCGTTGTCTTCGCCCTCGATGCGCGGCTTGTCAAAGCCGGCCTCGCGCACCGCGTCGCGCACGCTGGCGGCCAGGGCCTTGGTCTGCCGGTTGGAGGTGCCGCTGGCCACGATGACCCGCTCAAACAGGGGCGAAAGGTGTTCGGTGTTGAAAACCACGATGTCCTGACCCTTGACGTCCTCCAGGCCATCGACGATGGCTCGCTGGAGTCGCTGGATGTCTTTCTTGGCTGTGGTTTCGCTGCTCATGTAGGAGATTGGTAAAGAAGATGTTGTGAAATATAGCGTGCGACGGGCTCTGGCACCAGAACGTCGAGCGCCGCGCCGCGCTGTGCGGCCTGCCCCACGCGGGCCCGCACGGCCGTGGCGCTGATGTTTTTCAGGGGCATGTTGAGCAGTTCGAACGGCAGGTCCACGCTGGAGAGATCGGTCTCGGCGGCGCTGTCCAGCGGCACCTCGGCACCGATGTTGGTGGCGCGGTTGGCCACCGCCAGCGTCGCGAGTTCGAGCACCTCCTGCCAGCGGACCCAGTTCTTGAACGCCAGCAACTGATCGGCGCCCAACACGAGGAACAGCTGCGCCTGCGGGTATTCGCGCTGGAGTTCGCGCAAGGTGTCGGCGGTGTAGCTCGGCCCCTCGCGGTGGATTTCGCGCTCGTCCAGCCGCACCTTGGGCAAATCCCCGAAGGCCAGTTCGCACATGGCCACACGGTCAGTGGCGGGCGAGAGCACGCGCGACTTGTGCCAGGCGTGGCCGGTGGGCAGGATGTGCAGCGCATCCAGGTTCAACTGGCCCAGCGCGGTTTCGGCCAGCGCGCGGTGCGCCCAATGGGGCGGATCGAACGCGCCGCCAAACATGCCCACCCGCCTGGGAGCGTGGTTCGTCTTTGCCGTCACAGCCAGTCCTTGCGCACCAGAAACTCCTTGTACAACCGGTCTTCCGCCGTGCCCTGTTTGGTCTGGCGGTTGTAGGCCCAGCTCACCAACGGTGGCATGGACAACAGAATCGATTCGCTGCGCCCGCCCGATTGCAGGCCGAAGTGGGTCCCCCGGTCCCAGACCAGGTTGAACTCGACATAGCGGCCACGGCGGTAGAGCTGGAAGCTGCGCTCGCGCTGACCATAGGGCGTGTTCTTGCGCCGGTCGACAATGGGCAGGTAGGCGTCCAGGAACGCGTCGCCCACCGAACTGGTCATGGCAAAGCTGCCGTCGAAGCCGAGGTCGGAGAAATCGTCGAAGAACACGCCGCCAATGCCACGCTGCTCGTTGCGGTGCTTCAGGAAGAAGTAGTCGTCGCACCAGGTCTTGAAGCGCGGGTACTTGTCCACCCCGAAAGGGTCGAGCGCCTGCTTGCACGAGCGGTGGAAATGCACCGCGTCCTCTTCGAAACCGTAGTACGGCGTGAGATCCATGCCGCCACCGAACCAGCACACCGGCGCCCCATTGGCAGGCGTGGCCGCGATCATGCGCACGTTCATGTGCACCGTAGGCACATAGGGGTTGCGCGGGTGGAACACCAGCGACACGCCCATGGCCTCGAACGGTGCGCCCGCCAGCTCGGGCCTGTGCTGGGTGGCCGACGGCGGCAATTGTGGGCCGCTCACATGGGAAAAACCACAGCCAGCACGCTCGAACACCATACCGTCTTCGAGGATCTGCGTGATGCCACTGCCCTGCAGCCGCTCCCCAGCGGGTTTGGTCCAGCGGTCCACCACGAAGCTTCCTCCGTCGACCATCGCCACGGTCGACACGATGCGGTCCTGCAAGTCGGTGAGGTACTCGCGGACCATGGCGGTCGGGCTCGGTTGAAGGCTCATGGCGTGGCGCTGGCGCTCAGGGACAGGGGTTGCACGGCATCCTGGGAATGCATGGCCCGATTCACAGCGCCCGGTACCCGATGTCACGCCGGCACTGCGCACCGTCGAAGCGGATGGCGTCCACCACCTCGTAGGCACGCTCGCGGGCCTGGGCCACGGAGTCCGCCAGCGCGGTCACGCAGAGCACCCGACCGCCCGACACCTGCACTTCGCCCGCCTTGTCGGCCGTTCCGGCATGAAAAACCATGCGATCGGCCTCATCGGCCGGCAAGCCTTGGATGGTGTCGCCCTTGCGCGGGCTCAGCGGGTAACCCGCCGCCGCCATCACCACGCCCAGCGCCACGCGCGGGTCCCACTCAATGGTGGTGCGGTCCAGTTCGCCCCGCGTGGCGGCCAGCAGCACCTGCGCCAGGTTGCTGCGCAGGCGCATCATGATGGGCTGCGTTTCGGGGTCGCCCATGCGGCAGTTGAATTCCAACGTTTTCACCTGGCCATCGGGCGTGATCATCAGGCCGGCATAGAGGAAACCGGTGTACGGAATGCCGTCGGCCTTCATGCCGCGCAGGGTCGGCAGGATCACCTCGTCCATCGCGCGCTGGTGGATCGCAGGTGTGACCACGGGCGCGGGCGAGTACGCGCCCATGCCACCGGTGTTGGGCCCCTGGTCGGCGTCCAGCAGGCGCTTGTGGTCCTGGCTGGTGGCCAGGGCCAGGGCGTGCTCGCCATCGCACAGCACGATGAAGCTGGCTTCTTCGCCGGTGAGGAACTCTTCGATCACCACGCGCGCGCCACCTTCGTTGTGCACCACGCCCAGGGTGTTGTCCAGCAGCATGAAGTCGATCGCTTCGTGCGCCTCGGCCACGGTCATGGCCACCACCACGCCCTTGCCCGCCGCCAGGCCGTCGGCCTTGATGACGATGGGCGCACCCTGCGCGTCCACGTAGGCATGGGCTTGGGCGGGGTCGGTGAAGGTCTGGTATTTCGCCGTGGGAATGCCATGGCGCTGCATGAAGGCCTTGGAAAACGCCTTCGAGCTCTCCAGTTGGGCGGCGGCCTGGGTCGGGCCGAAGATCGCCAGGCCATGGGCGCGGAACTCGTCCACCACGCCAGCGGCCAGCGGCGCTTCCGGGCCGACCACGGTCAGCGCGATGCCTTGTGCCTGCGCCCATTGGCGCAGCGCCGTCTTGTCGGTGATATCCAGGTTCGTCAAAGCCGGGTCGCGCGCGGTGCCGGCATTGCCGGGCGCCACGAACACCTGCTGCACGCCTTCGGATTGCGCCATTTTCCAGGCCAGGGCGTGTTCGCGGCCTCCGCCGCCGATAACCAGTACGTTCATCGGATCAGACCTTTATTCGCCGATCTCGGCGTTGTGGAACACGTCCTGCACGTCGTCCAGGTCTTCCAGCACATCCAGCAGCTTCTGCATGCGCGCGGCGTCGTCGCCGGCCAGTTCGATGGTGTTTTCGGCACGCATGGTGACCTCGGCCACCTCGGGTTTGAGGCCGGCGGCCTCCAGCGCGTTTTTCACGGCTTCGAATTCGGTGGGCGGGGTGAGCACTTCGATCGCGCCGTCGTCGTGGCCGATCACGTCGTCCGCGCCGGCGTCCAGCGCGACCTCCATGACCTTGTCCTCGGATGTGCCGGGGGCGAAGATCAGCTGGCCACAGTGCTTGAACTGAAAGGCCACCGAACCCTCGGTGCCCAGGTTGCCGCCGTATTTGCTGAACGCATGGCGCACATCGGCCACGGTGCGCACGCGGTTGTCGGTCATGGTGTCGACGATCACCGCCGCGCCACCAATGCCATAACCTTCATAGCGGATCTCTTCGAGCGCCTGGCCTTCCAGATTGCCCGAGGCCTTGTCCACGTTGTATTTGATGCGGTCGGCCGGCATGTTGGCCGCCTTGGCCTTGTCGATCGCCAGCCGAAGGCGCGGATTCATGCCCGGGTCGCCGCCGCCCTGTCGCGCGGCCACGGTGATTTCACGGATGACGCGGGTCCAGATCTTGCCGCGCTTCTCGTCCTGCCGGCCCTTGCGGTGCTGAATATTGGCCCATTTGCTGTGTCCAGCCATCGACTCGGTTCCTTGTGCCTGTTGGAGGTAAGGGAGCGATTTTACGTTTCGCCCGGTACCCTCCTTCGCCGGGGCCTGGACGGCTCGGAGCCGCCCGATGACGAAGCCCCCGTTTCATGGTGCAATGCGGCAGCCCCGTTTTCCCAACCGCACCGAGGATCCCATGGCCGAGCCCTTGCTGATCGCCCAGAACGCCCAAGTACAAACCCATCTTCTGCCCGGCCTGGCCAACCGCCACGGGCTCATCACCGGCGCCACCGGCACAGGCAAGACCGTGACTCTGCAAACCCTGGCCGAGCAGTTTTCCAACATCGGGGTGCCAGTGTTCATGGCCGACGTGAAGGGTGATTTGAGCGGCATCAGCCAACGTGGCAGCTTCGGCGAGAAGATGACCCAGGTGCTCAAGGACCGGGGCATCACCCCGCCCGCCTCCCAAGCCTGCCCCACGGCGCTGTGGGACGTGTTCGGCGAACTCGGCCACCCCGTGCGCGCCACCATCAGCGACATGGGCCCGCTGCTGCTGGCGCGCATGCTGAACCTGAACGACACCCAGTCGGGCGTGCTCAACCTGGTGTTCAAGATCGCCGACGACAACGGCCTGCTGCTGCTGGACATGAAAGACCTGCGGGCCATGCTGCAGCACATCGGCGACAACGCCAAGCAGTTCACCACCGAGTACGGCAACATCAGCGCGGCCAGCATCGGTGCCATCCAGCGCGGGCTCATGCAGGTGGAGCAACAAGGCGGCGACAAGTTCTTTGGCGAGCCCATGCTCGACATCAACGACTTCATGCAAACCGTCGACGGCAAGGGCGTGATCAACATCCTGGCGGCCGACAAGCTCATGAACGCACCGCGCCTGTACGCCACCTTCCTGCTCTGGATGCTGTCGGAACTGTTCGAAACGCTGCCCGAAATTGGCGACCCGGACAAGCCCAAGCTGGTGTTCTTCTTCGACGAGGCGCACCTCCTGTTCAACGAAGCCCCCAAGGTGCTGATCGAGCGCATCGAACTGGTGGTGCGGTTGGTGCGCTCCAAAGGCGTGGGCGTGTACTTCGTGACCCAGAACCCGCTGGACATTCCCGACAGCGTGCTGGGTCAGCTGGGCAACCGCGTGCAACATGCGCTGCGCGCCTTCACACCGCGCGACCAGAAGGCCGTGAAGTCCACCGCGCAGACCATGCGCCCCAAGGCGGGGCTGGACATTGAAGCAGCCATCACCGAGCTGGCCGTGGGCGAAGCGCTCGTGAGCTTGCTGGACGCCAAGGGACGCCCCAGCGAAACCGAGCGCGTGTTCGTGCTGCCACCGGGCAGCCAGCTCGGCCCTATCACACCGGAGCAACGCGGGCAGTTGCGGCGCGATTCGCTGGTGGCCGGCGTCTACGAAAAGACGGTGGACCGGGAAAGCGCGTACGAAATGTTTGCCCAGCACGCCGGCAAGCGCGGGGACGACGCACAAGCACAAGCACAAACCGATCGGCCGTCCGCCACAAAAACGCCGCGCATACCGGGCGGTTCCCAACAACCCGCACAGGCCGAGGGCGGCGGCATTGGTGGCATGGTCAACGAGGCCCTGTTCGGCCGCACCGGCCCGCGCGGCGGGCAGTACGACGGCCTGGTGCAGACCATGGCCAAGACCGCGGCGCGCAGCGTGGCCAGCGGCCTGGGCCGCCAACTGGTGCGTGGCATCCTGGGCGGATTGCTTGGCGGGAAACGCTGAGACAGACGGATACCCGAGCACAGGAAAGCAAAAGCAAAAGGCCCGGGAAACCGGGCCTTTTGCATGTCGAAGGGGCGAGCCGATCAGCCTGCCGTGGCTTCCTCGGACTTGGCCTTGCCTTCCTTCTTCGGCAGGGGCTGGATGTCGAGCAGGACTTCCTGCGTTTCCTTGCCGGCGTCGTCCTTCTTCGTCTCGATGTCCACCGTGAGGCGACCACCATCGGTCAGGCGACCGAACAGCAACTCGTCGGCCAGCGCACGGCGGATCGTGTCCTGGATCAGGCGCTGCATGGGTCGGGCACCCATGAGCGGATCGAAGCCCTTCTTCGCCAGGTGCTTGCGCAGGGCGTCGGTGAAGGTGACCTCCACCTTCTTCTCGGCCAGTTGCGTCTCCAGCTGGAGCAGGAACTTGTCGACCACACGCATGATGATGTTTTCATCGAGCGCCTTGAAGCTCACGGTCGCATCCAGACGGTTGCGGAACTCGGGCGTGAACAGGCGCTTGATGTCGGCCATTTCGTCGCCCGATTCGCGCGGGTTGGTGAAGCCGATGGTCGCCTTGTTCATGGTCTCGGCACCCGCGTTCGTCGTCATGATGATGATGACGTTGCGGAAGTCGGCCTTGCGTCCGTTGTTGTCCGTGAGCGTGCCGTGGTCCATGACCTGCAGCAGCACGTTGAAGATGTCCGGGTGCGCCTTCTCGATTTCGTCGAGCAGCAGCACGCAGTGCGGCTTCTTGGTGATCGCTTCGGTCAACAGACCGCCCTGATCGAAGCCCACGTAGCCCGGAGGCGCGCCGATCAGACGGCTCACCGCATGGCGTTCCATGTACTCCGACATGTCGAAGCGCAGCAGGTCGATGCCCATGATGAAGGCGAGCTGCTTGGCAGCCTCGGTCTTGCCGACACCGGTGGGGCCGCTGAACAGGAAGGCGCCGATCGGCTTGTCCGCCTTGCCCAGGCCCGAGCGTGCCATCTTCACCGAAGACGACAGCACTTCCAGCGCCTTGTCCTGGCCGAACACCACGCTCTTCAAGTCGCGCTCCAGCGTCTGCAGCTTGCTGCGGTCGTCGTTGGACACGTTCGCGGGCGGAATGCGCGCGATCTTGGCCACGATCTCCTCGACCTCGGCCTTGCCGATGGTCTTCTTGCGCTTGGAGGGCGACAGGATGCGCTGGGCCGCGCCGGCTTCGTCGATCACGTCGATCGCCTTGTCGGGCAGGTGCCGGTCGTTGATGTACTTGGCCGAGAGTTCCGCCGCCGCCTGCAGGGCCGCCACCGCGTACTTCACGCTGTGGTGCTCTTCGAAGCGGCTCTTGAGGCCCTTGAGGATTTCAATGGTCTCGGGCACGGTCGGCTCGACCACGTCCACCTTCTGGAAGCGGCGGCTGAGCGCGGCGTCTTTCTCGAAGATGCCACGGTACTCGGTGAAGGTGGTCGCGCCGATGCACTTGAGCTGGCCGCTGGAGAGGGCCGGCTTGAGCAGGTTGGACGCGTCCAGCGTGCCACCCGAGGCCGCGCCGGCCCCGATGAGGGTGTGGATCTCGTCGATGAACAGGATGGCGTTGGGCTTGTCCTTGAGCGACTTGAGCACGCCTTTCAAGCGCTGCTCGAAGTCACCGCGGTACTTGGTGCCCGCCAGCAGCGCGCCCATGTCGAGCGAATAGACCTGCGATTCGGCCAGGATTTCGGGCACGTCGCCCTGCGTGATGCGCCAGGCCAGGCCCTCGGCGATCGCGGTCTTGCCCACGCCAGCCTCACCCACGAGCAGCGGGTTGTTCTTGCGACGGCGGCACAGGATCTGGATCACGCGCTCCACCTCGTACTCGCGGCCGATGAGCGGATCGATCTTGCCGTCCTTGGCCAGCTGGTTGAGGTTCTGGGTGAACTGCTCCAGCGGCGAGGCTTTTTCGTTGCTCTTGGTTTCGCCGGCCTCTTCGTTCTCGGCCGCGCTCTCACCGGGCTTGGCGGCCTCGGGCGGATCGCTCTTGCGGATGCCGTGGGCGATGAAGTTCACCACGTCCAGGCGCGTCACGCCCTGCTGGTGCAGGTAGTACACGGCGTGCGAATCCTTTTCGCCGAAGATGGCCACCAGCACGTTGGCGCCGGTGACTTCCTTCTTGCCGTTGCCGGTGGACTGCACGTGCATGATCGCGCGCTGGATCACCCGCTGGAAACCCAGCGTGGGCTGCGTGTCCACCTCGTCGGTGCCCGCCACCTGCGGGGTGTTGTCCTTGATGAAGTTGGTCAAGGATTTGCGCAGATCGTCGATGTTGGCCGAGCAGGCGCGCAACACCTCGGCGGCGCTGGGGTTGTCCAACAGCGCGAGCAACAGGTGCTCGACGGTGATGAATTCGTGCCGCTGTTGCCGGGCCTCGACAAAGGCCATATGCAAGCTGACTTCAAGTTCCTGGGCAATCATGGTGCACGTCCTTTGGGCTTGGAAAAATGGAAGACTGGTGCTCAGATGGGGTGGACTCGGATTTATTCAACCGGTTCACTCAGACACTGCAAAGGATGGCCTGCCGCGCGGGCGGCCTGGAGGACCTGGTCGACTTTGGTGCTCGCGACATCGCGCGAGTACACGCCGCAAATACCCTTTCCCTCCAAATGGATCTTGAGCATGATCTGGGTCGCGGTTTCGCGGTCCTTGCTGAAAAATTCCTGAATGACGTGCACGACGAACTCCATGGGGGTGAAGTCGTCGTTGAGCAGTACGACCTGGAACATCTGCGGGGGCTGGGTGCGCTGGGTGCGGCGCTCCAGCACAACCGAATCGTCGTTGCCCGCCGGCGGGTTGACGAGCGGTTCGGGCGGTTTTCTCGGGTTCTGGGTGGCCATGAAAACGATTCTAGCGGTGCGCTCGCGGCCCCAACCCCGTCCCGGGATTCGCGCAGGCGCGAAACCCCGGCAGGCCGCATGCCTGCTCGCAAAGTGAGAAGCGCGTGTTTGAGCATGGCCCATTGTGAGACGAAAGTGATCACACGAAGTGTGAAGTTGGGCGACAAACCAGGGCTTGTTGCAAGGCTTTCCAAGGACTTCTTGTGCCACCCATCGGCAACGGCCCGCCATTGAGAGTGGTTATCATTCATCACTCCATATTCCTCCCATCCACACCTCGTCACAAGCGGCGCAGCGCACCCGCGCGCAGCTGTTGTCGCCGTGTGCGTCATGCGCCACCATCGGCGTCTCGCCGCCATTTCCATCCAACATGCCCTTGCCGGACGACGCCACGACTCGCCCTTCTCTCCGCCCATGGCCGCGCCGCCTGCTGTGGCTGTCCATTGTGCTGGGCGTGCTCGCGCTGGCCTGGTGGTTCCTGCGCCCACAACCCGTGCCGCCGCCCTTGCCCAACGCCTGGCGACAGCCGGTGCCCGTGCGCGTGGAGGCGGCGCGCACCGAGGACTTCACCGTGCAGGCGCGCGCCGTGGGCACGGTCACGCCGTACAACACGGTCACGGTGCGCAGCCGCGTGGATGGGCAGCTGGCGAGCGTGCGGGTGCGCGAAGGTGAACGCGTCAAGCAAGGTCAGTTGCTGGCCGAGATCGATCCCGAGCCGCTGCGCGTGGCCCTGGCGCAGGCGCAGGGTCAACAACAGCAGAACCAGGCGCAATTGCGCAATGCCGAAAGCGAACTCGCACGTTACCAGGACCTGTTCAAGAAAGACGCGGTCGCGCGCCTGACGCTGGAGCGCCAGGCCGCGCTGGTGCAGCAATTGCGGGGCACGCTGAAATCGGACCAGGCACAGGTCGACAACGCCCAGTTGCAACTCTCGTACACCCGCATCGTGGCGCCGATCGCCGGGCGCATCGGCTTGCGACGTGTCGACGCCGGCAACCTGCTCTCGGCCAACGACGCGAACGGTCTGTTCACGCTCACCCAGACACAACCGGTATCGGTCACCTTCAGCGTGCCCGAGCCTCTGGTGGCGGATGTGCGCGCCGCGCACGCTGCCGACAAGCCCCCACGGGCCGAGGCCTGGGACCGCGACAACCGCCAACGCCTGGCCACAGGGAGGCTGGACACGCTGGACAACCAGATCGACGTGGCCACCGGCACGCTGCGCCTGAAAGCGCGCTTTGAGAACGCCGACGATGCGCTGTTTCCGAACCAGTTCGTGAACGTGCGATTGGCCCTGCGCCAATTGCCTGGCGCGGTGACGATTCCCACCGACGCGGTGCAGCACGGCTCGCGCGGCAGCTATGTGTACGTGATCGCCGATGGAAAGGCTCAGGTGCGGGTTCTCTCGCTGGGGCCGGCCAGCGGTGGTCGCACCGTGGTCACGCAAGGTCTGACCCATGGCGAACCGGTGGTGCTGGAAGGCCTGGACCGGCTGGAAGACGGCCGCGCGGTGCTGGTGGTGGAGCAGACGCAACTGCCCAGCACCTCGCCACTGGCGCCCGAGGCGTCGACGGCGCGCTGAGCCATGTCGCCCACACAGGCTTCGCTCTCGCGCCCGTTCATCCTGCGGCCGGTGGCCACTTCGCTGCTGATGCTGGCGGTGCTGATCGCCGGCCTGCTGGCCTGGCGGCAACTGCCGGTGGCCGCGCTGCCGCAGGTGGACTACCCGGTCATCCAGGTCTTCACATTCCAGCCCGGCGCCAGCCCCGACGTGACCGCGCGCACGGTCACCGCTCCGCTGGAACGGCGGCTCGGGCAGATCCCGGGCCTGTCGCAGATCTCCTCCACCAGCTCGGCCGGCGCGTCCGTCATCACACTGAAGTTCGCGCTGGAAGTTGACCTGGGTGTGGCCGAGCAGGATGTGCAGGCCGCCCTGAACACCGCCTCCAGCCTGCTGCCGTCCGACCTGCCGGCGCCGCCGATCTACCGCAAGGTGAATCCGGCGGACGTGCCGATCCTCACCCTGGCCATCGGCTCGGAAACACTCCCCCTGCCGCGCGTGGTGGACCTGGTGGACACGCGCATGGCCGGCCATCTCTCGCGCCTGCCTGGCGTGGGCCTGGTCAGCCTGGCGGGTGGCCAGCGCCCGGCGATCCGGGTGCGAGCCAACAGCCGGGCGCTGGCGGCCAACGGGCTCACGCTGGAAGACCTGCGCAGCACCATCGCCGCGGCCAACAACAACCAGCCCAAGGGCAGCTTCGATGGCCAGTTGCGCAGCACCATGCTGGACGCCAACGACCAGTTGCGCTCGGCGGAGGAATACCAGCGCCTGATCGTCGCCTGGCGCGATGGCGCGCCGCTGAGACTGGCCGACGTAGCGAATGTGAGCCAGGGCGCGGAAGACCGCTTTCTCGCCGCCTGGGCCGGCACGGTGTGCGGCGACGCGCACGCCACCGGCTGCGGACTGGCCCCCGCGGTGCTGCTCAACATCCAGCGCCAGCCCGGCGCGAACGTGATCGCCGTGGCCGATCAGGTGCGTGCATTGCTGCCGCAGCTCACGGCCAGCCTGCCCGCCACAGTGAAGGTGCAAGTGGTGTCGGACCGCACCGAGAGCATCCGCGCCTCGGTGCGCGACGTGCAGAAGGAACTGTTGTTCGCCATCGCCCTGGTGGTGCTGGTGACGTTCGTGTTCCTGCGCACGCTGCCCGCCACCCTCATCCCCAGCGTGGCGGTGCCGCTGTCGCTGGTCGGCACCTTCGCGGCCATGCTGTTGCTGGGCTATTCGCTCAACAACCTGAGCCTGATGGCGCTGACCATCGCCACCGGCTTCGTGGTGGACGACGCCATCGTGATGCTGGAGAACATCGCGCGCCACCGCGAGCAAGGCGCGGGGCCCATGGAGGCCGCGCTCAAGGGCGCGAGCGAGATCGGCTTCACGCTGGTCTCGCTCACGGTCTCGCTGGTGGCGGTGCTGATTCCGCTGCTGTTCATGGCCGACGTCGTGGGCCGCCTGTTCCACGAGTTCGCGGTCACGCTGGCCGTGGCCATCGGCATTTCGCTGGTGGTGTCGCTCACGCTCACACCGATGATGGCCGCGCGCATGTTGCGCGATTCACCCACACACTCAGCCGCGCACGGCGAACGGCGCGACTGGCTCAGCGGCACCATCGAGCGCTACGGCCGCGCACTCGAATGGGTACTGGCGCGACAGCCGCTGGCGCTGGTGGTGATGGCCGGCACGCTGGCCCTCACCGCCCTGCTCTACCTCGCCGTGCCAAGGGCTTCTTTCCGGTGCAGGACGCGGGCGCGATCCAGGTGGTGACCGAGGCGCCGCAAAGCGTGTCGTTCGGGGCGATGGCCGAGCGGCAGCAGGCACTGGCCGAGGTGCTGCTGAAGGAAGCGCCGGTGCACAGCATCGCCTCCTACATCGGTGTGGACGGCAGCAACGCCACGCTCAACAGCGGCCGCATGCTGCTCACGCTGGCGCCGCACGCCGAGCGCTCGATCACCGCGCCGCAGCTCATCGAGCGCCTGCGCGAACGCGCGCAGGAGGTGCCCGGCATCGAGGCCTGGTTCCAGCCCGTGCAGGAACTGTCGCTGGAAGACCGGGTGAGCCGCACGCAATACCAGTTGACCTTGAGTTCGCCCGACAGCGCCTTGCTTGCCGACTGGAGCCAACGCATGCAAGACGCGCTGGCCGCGCGGCCCGAGCTGGCCGACGTGGCGAGCAACCTGCAGCGCGAGGGCCTGCAGGCCTATCTGGAGGTCGACCGCGACGCGGCCGCGCGCCTGGGACTGCGCATGGGCGACGTGGCCTCGGCGCTGCAGAACGCTTTCGGCCAGCGCCAGATCAGCACGCTGTTCACACACGCCAGCCAGTACCGCGTGGTGCTGGAGAGCGACGACGCCGCGCAGGGTGGCCTGCGCGCGCTCGAAGGGATCTTCATCAACCCGGCCACGGGCGGCGCTGACGCGCGGCCCGTGCCGCTCTCGGCCGTGGCCAAGGTGGTCGAGCGGCGTGCACCCTTGGCGGTGGAGCACCAGGGCCAATTCCCGGCGGTCACGCTGTCCTTCAACCTGGGCCGCGGCCACTCGCTGGGCGAGGCGGTGCAGGCGATCGAGCAGGTGCGCCAGCAGATCGAACTGCCGATCGCGGTGGAGCTGGTGTACCAGGGCGCCGCGCAGGCCTTTCGCAACTCGCTCACGAACACGCTGTGGCTCGTGCTGGCGGCGGTGGTGGTGATGTACCTGGTGCTGGGCATGCTGTACGAAAGCGCGGTGCACCCGCTGACCATCCTGTCCACCCTGCCCTCGGCCACGGTCGGCGCGCTCGCCGCGCTGCTGCTGATGGGTCGTTCGCTGGACCTGATCGCGGTCATCGGCATCGTGCTGCTGATCGGCCTGGTGAAGAAGAACGGGATCATGATGGTGGACTTCGCGCTCGACGCGCAGCGCCGCCTGGGCCTGTCGCCGCGCGAGGCGATCCACCGCGCGGCGCTGCTGCGCTTTCGCCCGATCCTCATGACCACGCTGGCCGCGCTGTTCGGCGCGGTGCCGCTGATGCTGGCCAGCGGCTCGGGCGCGGAACTGCGGCAACCGCTGGGCATCGTGATGGTGGGTGGCCTGATCGTGAGCCAGGTGCTCACGCTGTTCACCACGCCGGTGGTGTACCTGGCCTTCGACCGGCTGGGCCGCCGGCGCGCCGCGCCCACGGCGACCTGAGCCCGCACCGCCATGAACGCGCTGTCCCGCTTCTTCATCCGCCGCCCGATCGGCTGCATCTTGCTGGCCATCGCGATCGTGCTGGCCGGGCTGCTGGCCTTGCGCCTGCTGCCGGTGGCCCCGCTGCCGCGCGTGGACTTCCCCGTGATCCAGGTGCGCGCCAGCCTGCCGGGCGCCAGTCCCGAGAGCATGGCCTCCACCGTGGCCGCGCCACTGGAACGCGCGCTGGGCAGCATCGCGGGGGTCACCGGCATCCGCTCCAGCAGCAACCAGGGCAGCACGAACGTGACGCTGCAGTTCGACCTCACGCGCGACATCGACGACGCCGCGCGCGAAGTGCAGGCGGCCATCAACGCCTCGCGCGGGCAATTGCCCTCGGGCATGAGCGGCAATCCCAGCTTCGTGAAGGTGAACCCTTCGCAAGCGCCGATCATGGCGCTGGCCCTGTCTTCGCCGCGCCTGCCGCCTTCGGCGCTGTACGACAACGCCTCGACCGTGCTGGCACAGAAACTGGCACAGGTGGTGGGCGTGGGCGAGGTCACGGTGGACGGTTCCTCCCTGCCAGCCGTGCGCGTGCAGGCCCGGCCCGAGGCGCTGGCGCACCGCGGCTTGTCGCTCGACGATGTGCGCAGCGCGATCGCCGACGCCAATGCCTGGCGGCCGGTCGGGCAGATCGAGCAGGACGCGCAACGCTGGCAGATCGCCCTGCCCGCGCCCCTGCGCACGGCGGCCGATTTCGAGCAACTGGTGGTGCGCCACGACGCGGGCACGCTGGTGCGCCTGCACGAAGTGGCCAGCGTGACCGATTCGGTGGAAAACCGCTACACCGCCGGCTACCACAACGACCGGCCGGCCGTGGTGCTGCTGGTGAGCCGTCGCCCGGGCGCGAACATCGTCGAGACCATCGACGCCATCAACGCCCAACTGCCCCAGCTGCGCGCCCTGCTGCCAGCCGACACCGCGTTGCGCGTGGTCATGGACCGCTCACCCGGCATCCGCGCCACTCTGCGCGAGGCGCAGTTCACCCTGGTGCTCACCTGCGTGCTGGTGATGGCCGTGGTCTGGGCTTTCCTGGCCAGTTTTCGAACCGCGCTGATCCCGGCGCTGGCGCTGCCCGTCTCGCTCGTCGGCAGTTTCGCGGTGATGTGGTGGCAGGGCTTCTCGCTCAACAACCTCTCGCTCATGGCGCTGATCGTCGCGGCCGGCCTGGTGGTGGACGACGCCATCGTGGTGCTGGAGAACATCCAGCGCCACATCGAGACCGCGCGCGCCGCGCAGGCCGCTGCGGGGCAGCGCGAGGTCGGGCGGCGCACCGTCTGGCGTGCCGCGCTCACCGGTGCGGGCGAAGTCGGCTTCACGCTGCTGGCCATGAACCTGGCGCTGATCGTGGTGTTCGTCTCGGTGCTGTTCATGGGTGGCGTGGTCGAGCGGCTGTTCCGCGAGTTCGCCATCACGCTGGTGGCGGCCATGCTGATTTCGCTGGCGGTGTCGGTCACGCTCACACCAGCCCTGTGCGCACACGGCCTGCCAGCCGGCCCGCCTTTGCGCCAGCCTGGTGCGCTCGCGCGCTTCTTCCACAGCCTGCTGGCCGACGTGCAGCACGGTTACGCGCGCAGCCTGGACTTCGCGCTGCGCCACCGTTTTCTCACCCTGTTGCTGCTGCTGGCCACGGTGGCGCTCAACGTCTGGCTTTACGTCGCGATCCCCAAAGGCATGCTGCCGCAGCAGGACACGGGCCAGCTCAGCGGCTTCGTGCGCGGTGACGACGGCTTTTCGTTCCAGGGCATGCAGCCCAAGGTGGAGGCTTTCCGGCGCCTGCTGGTGGCCGACCCGGCTGTGGCCGACGTCACCGGCGTGAGCGGCGGGCGCACCGGCACCAGCAATTCCTGGTTCCGCATCCGCCTGAAACCGCTGGCCGAGCGGCGCGAACCGGCCTCCGCCGTGGTCGCGCGGCTGCGCGCGGCCGCCCCCAAGATCGCCGGTGGCATTCTGTTCGTCTCGGTCGACCAGGACATCCGCCTCTCCAGCGGCGGTGGCGACGGTGAATATGCGTTTGTGATGCGCTCGGACTCGCTGGAGGACCTGCGGCGCTGGACGCGGCCGGTGGGCGAGGCGCTGCGCGCGCTGCCCGAACTGGCCGACGTCGACATCCCCGGCGGCGAGGACGCGCAGCAAGTGGTGCTGTCCGTGGACCGCGAGGCCGCGCGCCGCCTGGGCGTGCGCATGGACACGGTCACCACGGCCTTGAACAATGCCTTCTCGCAGCGCCAGGTGGCCACGCTGTACGACGCGCTCAACCAGTACCGCGTGGTGATGGAAGCCGACCCGCGCGGCAACAGCGAGCCCTCGGCCCTGGACCACCTGCAACTGCAGAACGACGCTGGCGAACGCGTGCCGCTGAGCGCGATCGCGACTTGGCGGTACGGCCTCACGCGCGACCGCGTGAACCACGACGCGCAGTTCGCCTCCGCCGGCATCGGCTACGGCCTGGCGCCCGGCGTGAGCCTGCAGCAGGCGCAGCAGGCGATCGAGCGCGCCGTGGGCGGCCTGCTGCTGCCCACGAGCATCGCCACTGGCGAGTACAAGGGCGATCCCAACAGCCTGCAACAGACGCTCAAGCGCCAGCCCTGGCTGATCCTGGCCGTGCTCGTCACGGTGTACCTGGTGCTGGGCATGCTGTACGAGAGCACCTTGCACCCGCTGACCATTCTCTCCACACTGCCCTCGGCCGGCGTGGGTGCGCTGCTGGCCTTGCGCATCTCCGACACCGAGTTCAGCCTGATCGCGTTGCTGGGCCTGTTCCTTCTGATCGGTGTGGTGATGAAGAACGCCATCCTCATGATCGACTTCGCGCTGAGCGCGCAGCGCACGCGCGGCCTCTCGGCGCAGGACGCGATCTTTGAGGCCGCGCAACGCCGTCTGCGCCCCATCCTCATGACCAACCTGGCGGCACTGCTCGGCGCGGTACCCCTGGTGCTGGGCCTGGGCGAAGGCTCCGAGCTGCGGCGCCCGCTGGGCATCGCCATCATCGGCGGCCTGATGGTGAGCCAGTTGCTCACGCTCTACACCACGCCTGTCGTCTACCTGGTGCTCGAGCGCCTGCGCCGCCGCGCTCCCCAGGCTTCCTCAGCCGATCCGACCGCGGCCAAGACCGCCTGACCCATGCCCGCTTCGACGCCCTTGCGCCCACTCGCCATCGCCACCCTGCCCTGGCTGCTCGCCGCCTGCGCCAGCACGGGCGACCACCGCGCGCCCGAGATCGAACTGCCCGCCCGCTTTCACCACGACAGCGGCAAAGCCCCGCCCCAGGCCATGCCCGAAAGCGACTGGTGGGCGGCCTACGCCGACCCCGAACTGGACCAGTTGCTGCGCCGCGTGGCCAGCGCCAACACCGAACTGGCGCAGGCCGAGGCGCGCTGGCGCCAGGCCCTGGCGCAGGTGGACGCGGCGCGTGCCCTCGCGCTGCCGCAGCTGGGCGCGGGCGTGGCAGCCACAAGGAGTGGCGGCAGCGCCAGTGGCGTCACCACCAACACCGGCACGCGCCAGCTCTACAGCGCGGGGCTGGACCTTTCCTGGACACCCGATCTCTGGGGCCGCGTGGCGCGCACGCGCGAGGCGGCCATGGCCAGTGCGCAGGCGCAGGCCGCGCTGGTGGATGCGGCACGGCTCGCGCTGCAACTGGCCGCCGCACAGGGCTACGTGCGGCTGCGTGCGCTGGACGCGCACCTGGCGCTCCAGGCCCAGGCCGATGCCGCCTACGAGCGCTCGCTGCAAGTCACGCGTTACCAGTACGAGGCCGGCGTGGTCGCGCGCGCCGACGTGATCCAGGCCGAGACGCAGCTGCAGTCGCTGCGCACGCAGGTCTTTGCGCTGCAGCGCCAGCGCGCGCTGGAGGCCAACGCGCTGGCCTTGCTCGTCGGCAGCACGCCGGGCGAATTTCCCATCGCATCCAGAGCGAACGCGCTGCCACCGCTGCCGAGCGTGCCCACCGCGGTGCCTGGCGAACTGCTGCGCCGCCGCCCCGACCTGGCCGCGGCCGAGCGCCTGCTGGCCGCCTCTCACGCGCGCCTGGGCGTGGCACAGACCGCGTGGCTGCCCGACCTCACGCTCTCGGCCAGTGGCACGCTGCAGGCCAGCAGTCTGGCGCGTCTGCTGGACGCACCGGCGCGCGTGTGGTCGCTCGGGCCGCAATTGGCGGCCACCTTGTTCGATGGCGGCACGCGCCGCGCGGACGAGGCGGTGGCGATGGCCGCCTATGACGAACAGGCCGCGGCCTGGCGCACGGGCGTGCTCAGCGCGGTGCGCGAGACCGAGGACGCGCTGGCACAGCTGTCCACACTCGCCGAGCAAGACCAGCAGCAACAGCGCCTGGTGGCGCTGGCGGCGGAAAACGAACGGGTGGTGGGTTACCGGTACGAAGCCGGCGAGATCGGCTTTCTCGAAGTGGCCACCGCGCAGAACCTCGCGCTCTCGGCCCGCCGCGCCGCGCTGGACGTGCAGGCCGAGCGCCTGAGCGCCAGCATGGCGCTGGTAGCGGCGCTGGGAGGCGGCTGGCGCGCGCCGCGTTGAGCGTTCTTATGCCGCCGGCTCGCGCTGGTGGTCCATGAGGTGGGCGTAGTCTTCGCGCACCGGCGCGAACAGGTCGATCTCGAAGACGGGCTTGTCGCCCACCACCTCGATGTAATGCTCGGTGTGTGGCGGCACGCGCAACAGGCTGCCCGGCCTGCAGGCGTGCGGCACGCCGCCCACGTGAAAGATGCACTCGCCCTCCACCACCACCACCAACTGGTCAAAGTCGTGGCTGTGCGGGCGCAGTGTGGCGCCGGGTTGCACCCAGGCGAACTGGCACAGCACGTGGTCGCCGCCAAAGCCGGCGCGCTCGATGCCCGGGCGCATCTTCTCGCGCGGCAAATCGTTCCAATTCATGAGCTGCGCGGGCGCAATGAAGGCTCGAGGTGCGGTTGTGCCGTGGTCGGCCTGCGTGGGGTTTGGGGTGCTCATGGTGGGCTGTCGGTGGTGTCAAGTGGTGACGGGTCGGGTGTAAACGGTCTTGGCGCGGTCGTCGTCCCGGCCTGCGAACTGGACCTTGGGCGTGGCGTGCAGCACGTGCTGCTCATAGGCCAGTGCCTGCACGGCGAGCGCACCGTCGTCAATTTCCCGCGCGGCGGTAATGGCAAACGGCGCCAGGTAGTGCATGCCGGTGTGGCGCGCCAGCAGTTCGTAGGGCGTGAGCACCTCGGCCAACGAATGGCGGTAGCGGCCTTCGTGCGTGTAGTCGCGGCCGTGCGAGCCCGTGGTCACGGCGACGCCAAAGGTCTTGAAGTTCAGCGCCCGCCCGCCCGGCCCATAGGCCCAGCCACGCTGGCAGATGCGCACCAGCCAGGTCGAGAGCACGGGCGGTGCGCTGTACCAGGTCAGTGGAAACTGCAGCACGATGCGATCGGCGGCGACCAGCCGCTGCTGGTGCTGGGCAATGTCCCAATCGCCGTTCGGGCTCTCGGCGACGAGATCCAGCACGTCGGCCGAGCCGCGGGCGCGCAGCGGCGCGAGCATGGCCGCGTTCAGGCGCGAGCAACCCAGGTTCGGGTGCGCCAGCACCACCAGGGGACGGCGTGGGGTTGGGGTGGTGGTCATGGCGCGCCCTCCTTGGGCAGCGGGTAGTCGTCGGCGTTGAGCACCCAGCCGGGCTTGAGCGAGAAGTCCCAGCGGGGCGGCGAAAAAATGTCGACCAGCTGGTTCAACCCTTCGAGCACAGCGCGCGAGGTGTGGATGGCACGCGGCGGAATCACCGCGATCGAGGGAGCGCCGCAGTGCACCGCTTCGTCTTCGCGCCAGTGGTGCATGTTGCCCGTCCACGGCCAGCGCAGGTGGTGCACAAAAGCCCCCTCCAACGCCAGCGAGCCTTGCTCGAAGTCGTCGTGGTGGTGGGGCGAGAGCTGGGCCACGTCGCGCGGGCCCACTTGCGCCGGCAGCACATTGACCATGAAGGTCGAGCAGCGCCAGATGCGGCCGAAACGCCCGGGTTCGTCGGCCACGTCCAGGCTGTGGTGGCGCACGCATGGGCCATCGGCCGCCGTGGGCCAGGGCGCGAACGGTGGCATGTAAGGATGCGGCGCTTCGTACGCAGCCTGGTTGCTGCAGCGTGCGCACAGATCGGCCGATTGCGTGCTGAAAAGCAACACCAGCCGGCCGGCCTGGCGCACGCGCAAGGCGCTCGCCCCGGCGGGCACGAAGGCGATGCGGTGGCCCGCCACGGCCGTGGTACGGCCCTGCCATTCGATGTCCACCGCCGCGCTCTCATCGGGCTGCAGCAGCACGTATTCGTCGGGCTGATCGGCGCGCTCGAAACAGGCACCGGCTTGCGCCTCGACGTAGGCCACGATGAAGTTCTGGCCGCGCGCGAACCACATCCTCAAGCCCGCAGCTTCGTGCTGCGGTGGGCCGTCGTGGAAACGCGCGATCTCGGCGGGCGAGAACCCTTGTGTCGAGGTGGAGGGACCGTAAGCGGCCAGGCTGGCACGGGGATCGGGAGACGTGGGAGACATGGCGCGGAACATAGAAAACGAAGGCATCAGACTCCTGCGGCGCAGGCGGTACGAAAGCTGCCCAGCGCCTGAGAAGCTGCGCTGCGAAGGAAACCCTGGTCGGACGAAACGATGAAGCCCCTTACACCCAACGGCTGCAGGCGCGCGGCCTCCTGCGCGCTGGCTGTCATCACCCACGCGGCTTTGCCAGCGCGGCGTGTGGCCTGCAGCACGCGTTCGGTCATCGCGGCCACGCGCTCGGCATTCGGCGTGCGGTCTTGCAGGGCCACGGCGAGGTCGCCCCGGCCGATGAAGACGCCATCGAGTCCCGGCACATCGACGATCGCGTCGATGGCATCGACACCGGCCACGTCTTCAACCATGGCGATCACCGCGATCGCGCGATCGGCCATGTCCACGTGGTCCCACATCGCGCGCCCACCATAACCACCGGCCCGGGTCGAATTCGAGAATCCGCGGCGGCCCGCGTAGCGGCTCAGTGTCACGAGTTCGCGCGCCTTGTCCACCGAATCGATGTGCGGCACGAGAACGCCGGCCGCCCCGTCGTCCAGCGCCGCGAGGATGTGCGGCCCGCTGAGCGCTGGCACACGCACCAGCGCCGCAATGCCGGCGGCCCGCGCTCCCAGCAGCATGGTGTCCATCGCGTGGCGCTCGAACGGCGCGTGCTCGGCGTCGATCACCACGAAGTCGAAGCCCAGGTCGCCCAGGATTTCGGTGGCGTGCGGCGATGGCGTCTTGATGAAGCTGCCGAACAGGGCAGCGCCGCCCACGAGTTGGTCGCGAAAACCGGGCGTCATCGCATCTCGATCTTGATCTTGCCCAGGCGCGCCTGGAGCGCAGCGTGCCGTGCCGTGACCACCGCCGCGAACTCCGCGGGCGAGGAAGCGACATTGATCGCCCCTGCCGTCTCCAGCCGCTGTCGGCCCGCCGGATCGGCGGCGGCTTTCTTCACCGCCTCCTGCACCGCGCGCACCACCTCGAGCGGCGTGCCGGTGCGCGCCACGAGGCCAATGAAGAAGCTGGCACCGAAATCGGCGATGCCGGCTTCGGACAAGGTCGGCACGCCCGGCAGCGAGGCCATGCGCTGTGCGCTGGACACTGCCAGGGCGCGCAGGCGGTGGGCTTCGAGCAGCGGGCGAGCCGAGGCCACGCCCGAGACGGACGCATCGACCAGACCGGTGGACACGTCCTTGAGCATCTCGGCCGCACCCTTGTACGGCACGTGCACCATCTTGAGCTGGTGATCGGCCACGAAACCGGCCAACGCCAGGTGCAGCGGCCCCCCCACGCCGCTGGAGCCGTAGCTGAGATCGCGTTGCTGGCGCGAGGCGTCGCGGGCCAGCTGCACGAAGTCGGCCATGCTGCGCGCGGGCGAGTTGTCGGGAACCACGAAGACCATGGGCATGTCGACCAGTTGCGTGATCGGTGCGAAGTCCTGCTGCGGCTTGTAAGCCAGGTTGGGATTGAGCAAGGGGTTGAGCACCATGGCCGAGTCGGTGGCCGCGAGCAAGGTGTAGCCATCGGCCGGCGCCTTGAGCAAGGTTTGCACGCCGATGGATTCGTTGGCGCCCGGCTTGTTGTCGATGACCACCGGCTGGCCCCAAAGGTGCTGCAGGGCCAGGGCGTAGGGGCGAACGATGGCGTCGAGCGAGCCGCCCGGTGGATAAGGCACCACGATGGTGACCGCGCGCTGCGGCCAGGTGCTGCTGCGCGCGGCGTTGTCCTGGGCCAGTGTGGTGCCGGCAATGCACGCCATCGCGCACACCGCAGCCACCCGGGCCACGCGGCCCAAGGTCTGGAAGGGGTTCATGGTCTGTCTCGTATGGGGGGTTGGAGAAGGCGTCAGGCCTTGGCCAGCGGCAAAGCGATGGGGCGGTGGTCGTCGCTCACGAAAAGCACTGTGGCCTCGCGCGAGCGGTAGCGCCATAGGCCTTGCGCGTCGCGTTCGCAGATGTCGTCGTAGCGCGCCACCAGCAGCGGCTGCGCCGGGTGTGGCGGCAGACCGTCTTGCGCGAACAGCAGCAGGAAACAATGGCTGTGAGCGGTGTCGGTCGTGGCCCCAGACACATGCAGGTTGGTGAACAAATGGCACGAAGTCCGCGCACCACGGGCCGCGCGCTCTTCGTAGGCGGCGCGGATGGCCGCCTGGCCCGTGCTCACGCGCCGTTCTGCGCCATGGGCGATGGCGTAGTGGCCGTCGACGGTGAACAGCTCGGGCACCTGTGCGGACTGACCGTTGTCGATCTGGTAGGCGAAGCGCGCGTTCAGCGCGTCGATCGCCTGGCGGGCCAGCGCTTCGGCGGCAAAGTCACGCGCGCCCATCATTCGGCCGCGATGTTCATGGACGTGATGATGTCCGACCACCGCTTGTGCTCGGCCTTGAGCAGCTTGTCGAGCTGCGCGGGCGACATGACGGTGTGCGTCATGCCACGATCGCGCAGCTGCTGCTTCGTCGCGGGCTCGCTCATGGCGCGGTCCACTTCCCGGTTGATCTGCGCCAGCAACGGGCCCGGCAGGTTGCTGCGCGCAAAGATGCCGTACCAGTTGCTGACCTCGAAGTTGGAAATGCTCTCGGCCACGGCGGGCACGTCGGGCAGCAGCTCGGAGCGCCTGGCCTCGGTCACCGCGATCAGCTTGACCTTGCCGGCATGGGCCTGCGGCATCAGCAGCGAGGCGCCGCCGGCGAACAGATCGACCTCGCCCGCCACCAGCGCGGCCACGGCCGGCCCGCCGCCGCGGTAAGGCACGTGCGTCATCTTCAGATTTGCAAACCGCGCCAGGTATTCGAGCGTGAGGTGGTTGTGCGAACCGATGCCACCCGACGAATAGTTCACCTTGCCCGGGTGGGACTTGATGTAGGCCAGCAGTTCGGCGAGGTTGTTCACCGGCAGCCGCGTGGACACGGCGATCACGTTGACCACATAGGCCAGCATGGCCACGGGCACGAAGTCGGCCATGGGGTCGAACGTGAGGCCCTTGTACAGCGAGCCGTTCATTGCGTGTTGCGACATCGCGCCCACCTCCAGCGTGTAGCCGTCGGCCGGCGCGCGCACCACCATCTGCGCGCCGATGTTGCCGCCAGCGCCACCGGTGTTTTCCACCACGGTCGGCTGGTTCGCGGCGGGGAAGAACTGCTTGCTCAACAGACGCGCCAGCAAGTCCGTGGACCCACCCGGTGGGTACGGCACGACCAGGCGGATGGGCTTGTTGGGGTAGGTGGTGTTGGCCAGGGCTGCGCCCGAGAAGCCGGAGAGGCCCGCGAAAGGCAGCAAGGCCAGAGCAGCGGTCAGTTGGCGTCGACGTGTGGGAATCGCTTGCATGTGTTTGTCTCTGTTGTTGAAGTGCGTGCGGCAGTCTAGGCACGCAGCCGCCCAAAATGAGCGTCGCGGCTCGGCTGAAACGGCGGATTCCGACTGTCGGAATGCAAGGGCGCACCGGTTTTCCGGGCTTGGTGCGGTAATCTGCCCCCATGAAAGACGACCCGATACGCGCCGTCCAGCGCGTGCTGAACCTGCTGCGCCTCATGAACGAGCGCGAGGTCTGGAGCCTGCAGGCGCTGCAGGAGCGCACGGGTCTGCCCAAGTCCACCTTGCACCGTCTGCTGAGCACGCTGCAGGCCGAGCACTGCGTCTACAGCGGCCCGGAGATGGCGGGCCGCTACCGTCTGACGCAGTCGGTGACCGAACTCAGCCGGGGCGTGACGCAGAAGAACCGCTTGGCCGATGTGGCGCGGCCGATCGTGATCGCCGCCACCAGGGACAGCAAGTGGCCCATGGCCATGGGCGTGATCGACGGCCCGGTGGTGCGCGCCAATGTGTGTTCGATGCCGTACAGCCCGTACTCCATGAAGCCGACCTCCATCGGCCAGGCCTACGATCTGCTGTCGACGGCCCTGGGCAACGCTTACCTGGCCTTCTGCGACCGCAAGGAACGCCGCATCCTGATCGACCTGCTGAACCAACAAGACTGCGGTCTTGCGCGCTGGAACGCGCCGGCCTTGCGTCAGATGATGCGCAACGCGCGCCAGCGTGGCCACACCCAGCGCAACGGCCAGCGCAACGACGAAAGCAGCGCGATCGCAGTCCCTGTTCGCAGCCGCTCGGGACAGTTGCTTGGCGTGCTGGCCTGCTCGACCTTTTCGCGCAGCATGTCGCCGAGCTGGCTGGCGCGCATGGTGCCGGTGGCCAAGGCCACCGCGCGAGACATCGGTGAAGCGTTCGGGCCGGACTGAAGCTCGGAGGCTTTCAACGCCTGCCCTGAGCGCTCAGCGCGGCTTGCCGGTGCACGCCCGCGCGCGGCTCACATCTCTTCGATGAACTCTTCCATCACCTGGCCAAAACGCGAGGTGCTGACCTGCACCGCGCCCTGCATGGCGCGGGCAAAGTCGTGCGGCACCTGCTTGCTGGCGATGGCCGCCTTGAGCGCGGCGATGAGGATGTCGGCACCCTCTTTCCAGCCCAGGTGGCGCAGCAGCATCTCGGCGGCCAGGATCTGCGCGCACGGGTTGGCGTAGTCGCGCCCAGCCAGTTTGGGCACCGGGCCGTGCGTCGGTTCGAAACTGGCCAGCGTGTCCGACAGGTTGGCACCGGGCGCGATGGCAATGCCCCCGACCTGCGCGGCCAGTGCGTCGGCGATGTAGTCGCCGTTGAGGTTGAGCGTGGCCACCACCGAGAACTCCAGCGGCCGCAGCAGGCTTTGCTGCAGGAAGTCGTCGGCGAAGCAGTCTTTGATGAGGATCTCCCGGCCCGTCTTCGGGTTGCGCATCTGGCACAAAGGGCCGCCGTCCAGCAACTCGGCACCGAACTCCGTTTGCGCCAGCGCGTAGGCCCAGTCGCGGAACGCGCCTTCGGTGTACCGCATGATGTTGCCCTTGTGCACGATGGTCACGCTGGGCTTGTCGTGGTCGATCGCGTACTGGATCGCCTTGCGCATCAGCCGCTCGGTCCCCTCGCGCGACACGGTCTTGATGCCCACGCCCGAGGTGCCAGGGAAACGGATCGAGGTCACGCCCATCTCGTCCTGCAACAGGCCAATGAGCTTTTGCGCCTGCGGCGAGCCGGCTTCGAACTCGATACCGGCGTAGATGTCTTCGGAGTTTTCGCGGAACACGACCATGTGGGTCTTCTCCGGCTCCTTCAAGGGCGAGGGGACGCCCGGCAGGTACTGCACCGGGCGCAGGCACACATACAGATCGAGCGCCTGACGCAAGGCCACGTTGAGCGAGCGGATGCCGCTGCCCGCCGGGGTGGTGAGCGGGCCCTTGAGCGAGACCACGTGCTCGCGCAGAGCGGTCACGGTTTCGGTGGGCAGCCAGGCATCGGGGCCATACAGCGCCGTGGCCTTCTCGCCGGCGTAGGCCTCCATCCAGTGGATCTGGCGGCGGCCCGCATAGGCCTTGGCCACTGCGGCGTCAACCAGCTTGAGCGCCACCGGCATGATGTCAACCCCGGTGCCATCGCCCTGGATGTACGGCAGCACGACCTGGTCGGGCACGTTGAGCGAGAAATCGCTGTTGACGGTGATCTTCTGACCTTGGGTCGGCACTTGGATGTGCTGGTACATGCGGGGAACGCTCCAGGAAACGGGGACGGGAACAAGCCGCGAAATTCTAGACTCAACATGCGCAAGCCCTCCGCCACGCGCCCGGCCCCCACCTTAGCCGACAATCCGGGCCTGTTCGACCGCCTCACGCACTTCGAATCATGAAATCACTTCTCTCCCTCTGCGGCCTGCTCTTCGCGCTCAACGGCGCGGCCTGGTCCCAGAACACACCGCAACTCGACCTTCCCCGCGTCTCCCTGTCGGTGGGCATGCGTCTGATCGACGCCCAGGTGGCAGCCACGCCACAGCAACGCGAAATCGGCCTGATGCACCGGCGCGACATGGGCACGAACGAAGGCATGCTGTTCGTCTTCGAACAGCCGGCCGGCCAGTGCTTCTGGATGAAAAACACCTTGCTGCCTCTGACAGCAGCGTTCGTTGCCGACGATGGCACCATCGTGAACCTCGCGGACATGAAGCCGCAAAGCCTGGACTCGCACTGCTCGGCCAAGCCGGTGCGTTACGTGCTGGAGATGCACCAGGGCTGGTTCGCCCAGCGCGGCATCAAAGCCGGCACGCGCCTGAGCGGCGCGCTTTTCGGCAAATGAAAAAGGCCGCCGTTGCCGGCGGCCTCGTCATCCTTGCCGTGCGGATGAACGCGCTCAGGACTTCACGGATGCCAGCGCCGCGTTGAAGGTCTTGCTCGGGCGCATCACCGTTTCCAGTTTGGCGAAGTCCGGCTTGTAGTAGCCACCGATGTCCACCGACTTGCCCTGCACCTCGGTCAGCTCAGCGACGATGGCCTTCTCGTTCTCGGCCAGTTGCTTGGCCAGCGGCGCGAACTTGGCGGCCAGGGCCGCGTCTTCGGTTTGTGCGGCGAGTGCCTGTGCCCAGTACAGCGCCAGATAGAACTGGCTGCCACGGTTGTCGAGCTGGCCGGTCTTGGGCGAAGGGTTCTTGTTGTTGTCCAGCAGTTGGCCCGTGGCGGTGTCCAGCGTCTTGGCCAGGATCTTGGCCTTCTCGTTGCCGGTCTTGAGCCCCAAGTCCTCGAAGGACACGGCCAGGGCCAGGAACTCACCCAGCGAATCCCAGCGCAGGTGGTTTTCTTCCACCAGTTGTTGCACGTGCTTGGGCGCCGAGCCGCCCGCACCCGTTTCGTACATGCCACCACCGGCCATCAGCGGCACGATGGACAGCATCTTGGCCGAGGTGCCCAGTTCCATGATGGGGAACAGGTCGGTGAGGTAGTCGCGCAGGATGTTGCCAGTGGCGCTGATGGTGTCCTGGCCACGGATCACGCGCTCCAGGGTGTAACGCATGGCGCGCACCTGGCTCATGATCTGGATGTCCAGACCGGCCGTGTTGTGCTCGTGCAGGTACATCTTGACCTTGGTGATCAGCTGCGCCTCGTGCGGGCGGTACGAGTCCAGCCAGAACACCACGGGCATGCCCGAGTTGCGCGCGCGCGTGACGGCCAGCTTGACCCAGTCGCGGATGGCGGCGTCCTTCACCTGGCACATGCGCCAGATGTCGCCGGCTTCCACGTCCTGGCTCATCAGCACCTCACCCGTGTTCAGGTCGGTGATGTTGGCCACACCGTCTTCGGGCACTTCGAAGGTCTTGTCGTGCGAGCCGTATTCCTCGGCCTGCTGCGCCATCAGGCCCACGTTGGGCACCGTGCCCATGGTCTTGGGGTCGAACGCGCCATGCCACTTGCAGAAGTTGATGATCTCCTGGTAGATGCGGGCGAAGGTCGACTCGGGCATGACGGCCTTCACGTCCTTCAAGCGGCCATCGGCGCCCCACATCTTGCCGCTGTTGCGGATCATGGCGGGCATCGAGGCGTCGACGATCACGTCGTTGGGCGAATGGAAGTTGGTGATGCCCTTGGCCGAGTCCACCATGGCCAGTTCGGGGCGACCTTCGTGGCACGCGTGCAGGTCGCGCTTGATCTCGTCCTGCTTGCTTTGCGGCAGCGAGGCGATCTTGTTGTAGAGATCGACCATGCCGTTGTTGACGTTCACGCCCAGCTCGTCGAACAGCTTGCCGTGCTTCTCGAAGGCTTCGCGGTAGAAGATGCGCACGCAGTGGCCGAAGACGATCGGGTGCGACACCTTCATCATGGTCGCCTTCACGTGCAGCGAGAACATCACGCCGGTCTTGTGTGCGTCTTCGATTTCTTTCTCGTAGAAAGCCAGCAGGGCCTTCTTGCTCATGAACATCGAGTCGATGACCTCGCGGTCCAGCAGCGAGACCTTGGGCTTGAGCACGATGGTCTTGCCGCTCTTGGTGATGAGCTCCATCTTCACGTCGCGCGCGCGGTCCAGCGTCATCGACTTCTCACCGTGGTAGAAGTCGCCGTGGTGCATGTGCGAGACGTGCGAGCGCGAGGCCTGGCTCCACTCGCCCATGCTGTGCGGGTTCTTGCGCGCGTATTCCTTGACGGCCTTGGGCGCGCGGCGGTCCGAGTTGCCTTCGCGCAGCACCGGGTTCACGGCGCTGCCGGTGCACTTGTTGTAGCGTGCGCGAATGTCCTTCTCTTCGTCGTTCTTCGGGCTCTCCGGGAAGTCGGGGATCTTGTAGCCCTTGTCCTGCAACTCCTTGATCACGGCCTTCAACTGCGCCACGGACGCGCTGATGTTGGGCAGCTTGATGATGTTGGCCTCGGGCTTGAGCGTCAGCTTGCCCAGTTCGGCCAAGTCGTCGGAAACACGCTGTTCATCGGTCAGGTGCTCGGGGAAAGCAGCCAGCACACGTGCGGCAACGGAGATGTCGCGCGTGGCCACGTCGATGCCGGCGGGCGCCGCGAAGGTGCGAATGATGGGCAGGAACGAGCTGGTGGCCAGCAGCGGCGCTTCGTCCGTCAGGGTGTAGATGATGGTGGGTTGCTGGCTGCTCATGTGTATCTCCAGAATAGGTTGGATATGCCGCGTTCTGCACGACACGTGTCTCTCGGTGACCGGATCATCGGACCAACCCGTGATTTTGCGATGCGCGTTGGCGCCAAGACCCCGTTTTTGCAAGCCAGGTCTCACGATGCAAAAACACGATCAAAAAAAATGCTGCAGTTTCGACTGCCAGTAAGCAAAAAGGGCTCGAAGGTTGCCCTTCGAGCCCTAGCGTTCAGCGCGGACGCCTCAAGCGAAGTTGGCTTCGGCGAACGACCAGTTCACCAGCTTGTCGAGGAAGGTCTCGACGAACTTGGGACGCAGGTTGCGGTAATCGATGTAGTAGGCGTGCTCCCAAACGTCCACCGTCAGCAGGGCCTTGTCGCCAGTGGTCAGCGGCGTGCCGGCGGCGCCCATGTTGACGATGTCCACCGAGCCGTCGGCCTTCTTCACCAGCCAGGTCCAGCCCGAACCGAAGTTGCCCACTGCGGACTTCACGAAGGCTTCCTTGAACGCAGCGTAGCTGCCGAACTTGGCGGTGATGGCCGCGGCCAGCGCGCCCGAAGGTTCGCCACCGCCGTTGGGCTTCATGCAGTTCCAGAAGAAGGTGTGGTTCCAGATCTGCGCGGCGTTGTTGTAGATGCCACCGCTGGACTTCTTCACGATGGACTCGAGGTCCATGCTCTCGAACTCGGTGCCCTTTTGCAGGTTGTTGAGGTTGACCACGTAGGCGTTGTGGTGCTTGCCATGGTGGAACTCCAGCGTTTCACGGCTGTAGTGCGGCGCCAGGGCGTCGAGGTCGTAAGGCAGTTTGGGCAGGGTATGTTCCATGGGGTTCCTCTTGCGTTGGTGTTGTGAAGCTGCGCATGTCGGTCGGGGCCTGCGGGGCCGCCCGGCCGTTGGACCGTGCATTGTAGGCACGGTCATCGAGGGCTCGCCGAACAGGGTTACTCGGCCGCCCTGTCCACGTGCAGACCGATGCGGCCATCGGCCAGCGTGGCCTGCAAGGCCTGGCCGGGTTGGGTCTGCGTGGTGCTGGTCACGGCCTGCCCGTGTTCGTCGGTGAGGAAGGCGTAGCCGCGTTCCAGCACGAGTTGCGGGTCGAGCAGGCCCAACGCGGCTTGCGCGCGCTGCAGGCGTTGCCGCTGCCCATCCATCGCGCGCTGCAGCGACGGTGGCAAGGCGCGTGCCAGCACTTGCCAGCGGTGGCGATGCTGCTGCGCCGCCAGGACCAGCCCGCCTTGCAGGCGGTGCTGCAAGCCGGCGAGCTGCTGCTGGCTTTCGTGCACACGGCCCGAGGGCCGTCCCATGCGCTGGGCCACGCGGTCCAGACGCTGGCCGCGCTGGTCGAGATCGCTGCGCACGCCATCGGCCAACCGCTCGCGCAGGTAGACCAGTTCGCCCAGTCGCTGCTCGCGCGCCGGCGCGCACAGCTCGGCCGCCGCGGTGGGCGTGGGCGCGCGCAGATCGGCCACGAAGTCGGCCAGGGTGAAGTCGGTCTCGTGCCCCACGCCGCAGACCACGGGCATGGGCGCTTGCGCGACGGTGCGAACCAGGTTCGGGTCGTTGAACGACCACAGGTCTTCCAGCGAACCACCGCCACGCACCAGCAGCAGCACCTCGCTCTCGCCGGTCTCGGCGTGCCGGCGATAGGCGGTCTGCAAGGCCGCGCACAACTCCGATGGCGCCTGCCCGCCCTGCACCGCCGCCGGGTAGACCACCACCGGAATGTGCGGCACGCGCCGCCTGAGCGCGGTGACCACGTCGCGCAAGGCGGCCGCCCCGAGCGAGGTCACCACGCCGATGCTGCGCGGCTGGACCGGCAGCGCACGCTTGCGATCGGCATCGAACAGGCCTTCGGCTTCGAGCTGCGCCTTGAGCTTGAGGAACTGCTCGAACAAGGCGCCCTGCCCGGCGGGCTGCAAAGTCTCGACGATGAGTTGCAGGTCACCGCGTGGGCCGTAGACGTCGAGCTTGCCGCGTGCCTCCACCAGTTGGCCATCGCGCGGCGCGAACGTGAGCTGCTCGGCAGAGCGGCGAAACAACGCGCAGCGCACCTGGCCGGTGTCGTCCTTCAACGAGAAATAACAATGCCCGCTGGCCGCGCGCGAGAAGCCCGAAAGCTCGCCGCGCACTGCCACCGGATTGAAGCGCGCCGCGAGCGTGTCGGCCACGGCTCGCATCAGCGGACCAACCGCCCACACGCGGCGCGCCGATGCTGGATCGCCCATCGGGAATGGCTCAGACACAAGCGTCTCCGGAGCGAATATGTCCACAGGGCGCATGAAAGCTGGGCCTGGCCGCGAATGCGGCAAGCGTGGCGCGCGATCGCGCAAAGAGCCTTGATTCCAAAGCGTTTTGCACTGCCTGTTTTGTGATCAATGCGTCGCCAAGCCAGGGCAGCGCTGCGTTTGACGGAAATGCGAAGGGGTTTTTCACAAAGTTATCCACAAGATCTGTGCATGGGCGGGGGGGCAAGCCGATGCGGGTGTGGGACCGAAGCGCAATGGCCGAACGGCCGCGATTCGCAGAGGGGCGGCCATGGCCTGAGACATAATCCTGCGACCATTCAAGGCCACTGAAACCCATGGCCGTCGCCTGCAATTGTCTGGAGCCCTGATTTGTTTTCCATCATACAAGCGGCCGGCTGGCCGATCTGGCCCCTGATCATCTGCTCTGTGCTGGGCATGGCGCTGATCATCGAACGCTTCGTCAGCCTCAAGACGCGCAAGATCGCCCCCCCCAAATTGCTCGACGAAGCCATCATGGTCTCGCGCAATGGCATCCCCGGCCCCGACGTGGTCAGGCAACTGGAACAGAACTCGGTGCTCGGCACGGTGCTGGCCACCGGCTTTCGCACCTTCAACATCAATCCCCGTGCCAGCGAAGACGATCTGCGCGCCAGCCTGGAGGGTGCGGGCCGCGAGGCTGCGGCCAAGCTGCAGAAGTACCTGGGCGCGCTGGCCACCATCGCCTCGGCCGCCCCGCTGCTGGGCCTGCTGGGCACGGTGATCGGCATGATCGAGATCTTCGGCTCGCAGGCCGCGCAGGGCTCGGGAGCGGTGCCCGGCATGGGCAACCCGGAGCAACTGGCCCACGGCATTTCCATTGCCCTCTACAACACCGCCTTCGGCCTGATCATCGCCATCCCGGCGCTGATCTTCTGGCGCTATTTCCGCGCACGGGTTGACAGCTACCTGCTGGGCATGGAGCTGGCGTCCGAGCGCTTCGCGCGCCACCTGCTCTCGCTGCGGAAGCCCACGGTATGAACTTCCGGCGCGGCGAGCGCGATGAACCCGAGATCAACCTGATCCCGTTCATCGACATCCTGCTGGTGGTGCTGATCTTCCTGATGCTCACCACCACCTACAGCAAGTTCACCGAGCTCCAGGTGAACCTGCCCACGGCCGATGCCCAGGCGCCCAAGCAGAACCCCAAGGAAATCGTGGTGGCGGTGGGCAGCGATGGCCGCTACTCGATCAATCGCCAGGTGGTCGAGAGCACAAGCGTCGAAGCCCTCACGCGGGTGTTGTCGGCGGCCTCGCAGAACAACCGCGAAACCGTGGTGATCATCAGCGCCGATGCCGCCGCCACCCACCAATCGGTCATCAACGTGATGGACGCCGCGCGGCGCGCGGGCCTGATCCAGATCACGTTCGCCACCCAGCAGTCGGGCGGCGCCCGGGGCAGATCCTGACGCAGGCCGTGCGCCCCGGCCGCGTGCCATGAGCCAGGGCAAGGCGGACACCCGGCGCCAGACGCGCTGGCTGCGGGCCGCGCAGCAACGCGGCGGGCCCATGCGCCTGCTCTGGCCCGTCTCCCTCCTGTACCGAAGCCTCATCGCCCTGCGCCGGCGCCTGTACGCCATGGGCGTGCTGCGCGTGCACCGCCTGGAGGTGCCCGTCATCGTGGTCGGCAACGTGGTGCTCGGTGGCGCCGGCAAGACGCCTTGCACCATCGCTCTGGTCAACCACCTGGTGTCGCGCGGCTGGCGGCCCGGCGTGGTGTCGCGTGGGCACGGCCGCCAGGGAGCCGATGCGACGCCGGTACACGCCAACGCCTCGGCCGCCGATGTGGGCGACGAGCCGCTGCTGATCCATCAGCGCACCGGCGTGCCGGTGTGCGTGGCCGCGCGCCGAGTGGACGCGGCGCGTGCCCTGCTCGCGGCACATCCACAGGTGAACGTGCTGGTCTGCGACGACGGCTTGCAGCACCTTGCGCTCGGCCGCGATCTCGCCATCGTGGTGTTCGACGACCGGGGCGTGGGCAACGGCTGGCTGCTGCCCGCCGGTTTGCTGCGAGAACCCTGGCCGCCTGCGCCCGGCTCGCCCTTCAGGCCCGATCTGGTGCTGCGGCAAAGCCGCGAGGGCCAACCAGGCCAGCCCGTGGATGCGCACGGCCTGCCGGTGTTCGACGCGCTGCGGCGTTTGGCCACACACGCGCTCGGGCCGCAAGGCCAGCGCGTGCCATTGGCGCAACTGCGCGGGCAGGCCCTCACGGCCACCGCCGGCATTGCCAGGCCCGAGGTGTTCTTCAGCATGCTGCGCGAAAGCGGCCTCGTGCCCGAGCAGGAAATTCCCCTGCCCGATCATGCTGACGCGACCGCCTACGCCGAGCTGCTGCGCCATCCCGCGGACGTGGTGGTCTGCACCGAAAAAGACGCAGTGAAGCTCTTTCCGCTATTGCCTGCCGACGGCACACGGCAGGCCTGGGCGGTGCCTTTGGAGCTGGCACCCGACCCCGCGTTCTTCGCCGCAGTCGAGGCCCGCCTGGCGGCCGTCACAGCCGGGCGTTGAGGCCGGGCGTTGAGGCGCGGCGCGACTATCATCGCGCGATGGACACCAAACTGCTCGAACTGCTGGTCTGCCCGGTCACCAAAGGCCCTCTGATCTTCGATCGCGACAAGCAGGAGTTGCTCTCCCGCAGCGCGCGCCTGGCCTACCCGGTGCGCGACGGCATTCCGATCCTCCTCGAACACGAAGCCCGCACCCTCAGCGATGAGGAAGCAGCCCGCCCCTCGGCGCCTGCGCCGCTGGCATGAACGCTGCCCAGGGTTTCACGGTCCTGATCCCCGCGCGGCTGGCATCGACCCGGCTGCCCGACAAGCCGCTGGCCGACATCGCCGGCGTGCCCATGGTGGTGCGCGTGGCGCAGCGCGCGCTGCAAAGTGGCGCGAACCGGTGTGTGGTGGCGGCCGACGACGCGCGCATCGTCCAAGCCTGCCAGGCGCACGGCGTTCAAGCCCTTCTCACGCGCACAGACCATCCCTCGGGCAGCGACCGCCTGGCCGAGGCCTGCGCGCAACTCGAACTGCCCGACGACGCCGTGGTGGTGAACGTGCAAGGCGACGAGCCGCTGATCGAACCCCGGCTGATCGACGCCGTGGCCGCGGAACTGCAGTCCCGCCACGACTGCGTCATGAGCACCGCCGCCCACGCCATTGCCAGCGCGGACGATTTTCTCAATCCCAACGTCGTCAAGGTGGTGCTCGACCGCGCGGGCACCGCGCTGTATTTCAGCCGCGCTCCCATTGCCTGGTGGCGCGACGGCATGGCGGCGCTGCAAGCGGGCCCGGCCAGCGCGGTCCTGCCCTCGCCCGCGCCGCTGCGCCACATCGGCATCTACGGTTACCGCGCGGGTTTCCTGCGGCAATTCCCCGTGCTGGAGCCAGCACCGCTGGAACGCACGGAGTCGCTGGAACAGTTGCGCGTGTTGTGGCACGGGCAGCGCATCGCGGTGCACCTGACCGAGCACGCTCCAGGACCCGGCGTCGACACACCGCAAGACCTGCAACGCGTGCGCGAACTGCTGCAAGCCAGCCGTTGAGCGGCCCGCTAAACCCCGTCTTTCGCTGTCAGTTTGGCCGTGGGGTGCCCATGCTATCCTCGAATGGATACCCCGGCAGCCATGCCCGGGACCGCGCGAGACACGCGGCGACGCTTTGAAACTCTGAGAGAAGGAAGACGATGAGACTGATTCTGTTGGGCGCCCCGGGTGCGGGCAAAGGAACGCAAGCCACGTTCATTTGCCAAAAATACGGCATCCCGCAAATCTCCACCGGCGACATGCTGCGCGCCGCTGTGAAGGCCGGCACCCCACTGGGCCTGCAAGCCAAGTCGGTGATGGAGTCGGGTGGTTTGGTCAGCGACGACCTCATCATCAATCTGGTCAAGGAACGCATTGCGCAGGCCGACTGCGCCAACGGTTTCCTGTTCGATGGTTTTCCCCGCACGATCCCGCAAGCCGACGCGATGAAGGCCGCGGGTGTGAAGCTGGACTACGTGCTGGAAATCGATGTGCCGTTCGACGCCATCATCGAGCGCATGAGCGGGCGCCGTTCGCACCCCGCCTCGGGCCGCACCTACCACGTCAAGTTCAACCCGCCCAAGGTCGCCGGCCAGGACGACGTGACCGGCGAGCCGCTGATCCAGCGCGAAGACGACAAGGAAGAGACCGTGAAGAAGCGCCTGGAGGTCTACAGCGCGCAGACCCGCCCGTTGGTGGACTACTACAGCAGCTGGGCCCGTGGCAACGGCGCCGACGCGCCGAAGTACCGCGCCATCAGCGGCACCGGCTCGGTGGAAGACATCACGGCGCGCGTCTTTGAAGCGTTGTCGAAATAAGGCGCGCTCAACACCCCATCCAGAACCCGGCCACGCGCCGGGTTTTTTGCATCCGCGCACTCAGGCCGGACTGGAGCGCAGGCCGTAAGTCTTGCCGTCCAGAAACAGGTACTCGGCGCGCAGGATCGCCTCGCCCTTCTCGTCCTTGAACGCGAATCCCACCACGGACAGCGGCATGCCGTTCTTGATCTCGGGCACCTGCCACTGGCCCAGGCGAAACAGCGGCGCCAACTCGATTTCCCAACGGCGGTCGCGCCGGGTGGGCAGCACGGTCCTGGCGAGCAGCGCGGGACCGTCGATGGATGCCGTCTGCGCCGGCAGGCTGCGCTGCGCCAGATCGGGCGGCAGGCGCAGCGACTCGGGCACGTCCAGCACCAGCTCCGCATGCGGGTTGCGCCAGCGTACGCTGGCCGCCCGGCCCTCCAGGTAGAGCGGGCGGTCCTGGTCGAAGCTGCTCCAGCCGTGGTGGGCCTGCGCGAGCGCGCTCCAGCCGCCCCATCCGAACGCCGCGCCCGCCTGCATCAGATCTCGTCGCTGCATGACCATCTCCTTCACACGTAGCCAATCCAACGGCCGCAGGTCAATACCAGCAGCCACAGCACCGTCGACAGCAGCATCAGGACACGCGCCATGCGGTCCTGCCGCTGCAGGGAGCGGCGGGCATGGAACCAGCCGGCGTTGCCACCCGCCAGCATGATCAACACCATCTTGGCTGTGAACACGCGATTGGCCAGCAGTTCCCCAGCCTGCGTCGCAAACATCAAAAGACCCGAGGCCGCGGCCAGCACGAATCCCAGCGCGACGATGCCCAGGCTCAAACGGGCCAGCGGTTCGATCGGCAATGCCCTGCCCCAACCGAACACGCGCAGCTCCAGCAGCGTGAGATTGCCCAGCAGCAACGCCACGCCCAGCAGGTGGACCACCTCCAGCATCGGATAGGCCCACGGATGGGCGCCGAGCGCGGCGAACATGCGCTCAGCCCATCAGCAACTCGAGTGCCAGCGCCAGTCGCGCCTTGACCGGCGAGAGGCCGTGCGAATGCTCGAACGCCAGACCCGCGTGCGGCACCACCCGCCCCCTTGCACAGCGGCTGGCGAGCACCACGCGCACGCCGCTGGCCTTGGCTTCGTTCAGCGCCTCGACCAGCGATCGGTGCACCGTGCCATTGCCGGTGGCCGCGACCACGATGCCCTTCAGTGGGCGCGCCGGCGCGGGTTGCGCCGCCAAGGCGCGCACCAGATTGCCATCCGCATCGGCGTGGCTGGTGACGAGCTCGACGCGCGGCAGCGCCTCGGCCGCCAGGAAGCGCTCGAGAAGATCGGGCGAAGCCTGGGCGGGTGCAGCGTCGCGCGAATCCCCGGCGCTCCAAGCCCGAAAGCGGCGCACTCCGCCCTCTTCCACACGCGCCAATGGACCGGCATCACCGGAATCGAACGCGTTGAGCTGGTAGGTGTGCACCTTGGCCACGTCACGCGCCGCGTGCACCTGCCCCGCGCAGACCACGACCACGCAGCCGCCCGTGGCCTGCCGCGCCACGGCCACGGCGTCGCTGAGATTCTGCGGACCGTCTGGCGACAAGGCCGAGGCCGGGCGCATGGCGCAGGTCAGCACCACGGGTTTTCTGGGCTGCAGCACCTGCTGCAGCACGAACGCGGTTTCCTCCAGCGTGTCGGTGCCGTGCGTCACCAGCACGGACGACACGGCAGGATCGTCCAGATGGGCCGCGAGCGAGCGTGCCAAGGCCTGCCAGACCGGCAAGCCCATGTCCTTGCTATCGATCTGGGCCACCTGCTCCACCACCAACGGCAGGTGCGCCAGCGCCGGCACCGCCGCGACCAAGTCAGCCACCGACACCTGCCCCGCCACATAGCCCACGTTGTCGCCCGACTGGGCCGCCCGGCCAGCGATCGTGCCGCCGGTGCCCAGTATCACGAGCCGCTGGCCCCGGTTTTCATCCAACACTTGCCAATCCTTTGAAACTGGTTAAAAATACAGCCACTGGATAAGCAAACAGGTACCACCCGCTCAGCGGCGCACCGGCTGATCCACAAGGCAATCCACCCCTTGGCACCCACGTTTTCAACGAGGTCTCCATGTTTGACATGCCCCATACCGCACCGAAGCTCACCGCACGGCAACAGCAGATTCTGGAATTGATCCAGAGTGCCATCGCCCGCACCGGCGCGCCGCCCACCCGGGCCGAAATCGCCAGCGAGCTCGGTTTCAAGTCGGCCAACGCGGCCGAAGAGCATTTGCAGGCGCTGGCGCGCAAGGGGGTCATCGAGCTGGTCAGCGGCACGTCGCGCGGCATTCGCCTGCGCAGCGAAGACCTGCAATCCATCAACGACTCGCGCGGGCGCCAGCTTACACTGCCGATCCCCAGCCTGGGCCAGCTGGTGCTGCCCCTCATTGGCCGTGTCGCCGCCGGCTCGCCCATCCTGGCGCAGGAGCATGTGGACCAGACCTACCAGGTGGAACGCAGCCTGTTCCAGCGCACGCCCGATTACCTGCTCAAGGTGCGCGGCATGTCCATGCGCGACATCGGCATCATGGATGGCGACCTGCTCGCCGTGCAATCCACCAAGGAGGCGAAAAACGGCCAGATCGTGGTCGCCCGCCTGGGGGATGACGTCACCGTCAAACGCTTCATGCGGCGCCAGCACCTGATCGAGCTGCATGCCGAGAACCCGGACTACAAAACCATCGTGGTCGAGCCGGGAGAGCCGTTCGAAATCGAAGGCCTTGCCGTGGGCCTGATCCGCAACAGTTTCCAGCTCTGACCGGCTTCGGCCAGAGTCGCCTTGGCAGGTGGCGGGCGTTTTGTCCTGCGGATTGCTGGATGGCATTCCGCGTTGATGGACACATCCCTGCCAAGGCGCCTTTGTTTGCAATCCTGCCTGTGTTCAACCCCAACGATGGAGTTTCACATGGGAAAGCTTTTCACCACCAACACCTGGCGCGCGCCTCTGCAGTTGATCGACTGCTGGCTGCCCACGCCATCCATTCGAAGCACGCCTGCTGCCAACGAGCCGCTGGTCACGCGGGCGGTGCAGCGCTTCGCCAAGGCGGGCTGGCTGGGACGGCGTGTATCCGGTGGCACCTCGATCGACCCGGCGTGCGCTGCCGCGCCGGTTCCCGCATCTTCCTTGAGCCGCGTGCGTGTGCTGCGCCAAGCCGACGTTGCACCTGTCCACCGCTCGGGCGTGCGGCTGGTCATTTCGGGTCGGATCAACGACGTCTGCGCCGAACTTGATCGCCTGGTGGACCAGGAAAACAGGCGCGCTGCACGGGTCGCGTAACGCAGCGAGGGGCCAAGCTCGCCGCATACGCGCATGCGGCATGGTGCGGTTCGGCGCGTTTTGTTACCTGGACCCGTCCAGGGAGCCACAACATGGGCAGGCACAATACGGCCCCATGAATATTGTGATCCTTGATGACTATCAGGACGCTGTGCGCAAGCTGCGTTGTGCCGAAAAGCTGGAAGCCTTTCCCGCCAAAGTTTTCACCAACACCGTCAAAGGTGTCGGACAGTTGTCCATTCGTTTGCGCGACGCCGACGTGCTCGTGCTGATCCGCGAACGCACCGTGATCACGCGCCAGCTGATCGAGAAATTGCCCCGGCTCAAGCTCATCGCCCAGACCGGCCGAGTGGGCAGCCACGTGGACGTGGCCGCGTGCACCGAGCGCGGCATTGCCGTGGCCGAGGGCGTGGGCTCGCCAGTGTCCACGGCAGAGCTCGCCTGGGCGCTGATCATGACCTCGATGCGCCGCATTCCGCAATACGTGTCCAACCTGAAGCACGGCGCCTGGCAGCAAGCTGGCCTGAAGGCCGCCGCCATGCCACCCAACTTCGGCGTGGGCATGGTGCTCAAGGGCAAGACGCTGGGGGTCTGGAGCTATGGGCGCATCGGCCAGATCGTCGCGGGCTATGGCCGGGCCTTCGGCATGCGGGTCATCATCTGGGGCCGCGAAGAAAGCCGCGCCCGCGCGGCGGCCGATGGCTATGACGTAGCCACCAGCAAGACCGCGTTGTTCGAAGCCGCCGACGTGATCAGTCTTCACCTGCGCCTGAGCGAGTCCAGCGCGGGTTGCGTCACATCCGAAGACCTGGCCTGCATGAAGACCACGGCATTGCTCGTCAACACCTCGCGCGCCGAGCTCATCCAGCCCGACGCCTTGATCGCCGCGTTGAACCGTGGCCGCCCCGGACTGGCGGCGATCGACGTTTTCGAGTCCGAACCCATCCTGCAAGGCCACGCACTTCTGCGTCTGGAGAACTGCATTTGCACGCCGCACATCGGTTACGTGGAGCAGGACAGTTATGAAACCTATTTCTCGGCGGCTTTCGACAACGTCGTGAACTACATCAAGGGCACGCCGACGAACATCGTCAACCCTGGGGCGTTGCAGGTCCGCCGCTGAAGCCACGCCCACGGGCGATGCAAGGGTGACCGGACTAGGCCGTTGTCACTGGGTGCGCGGGCTGTCCGGTCGCGAGGAAGCTCTGCAGGTTGTGCATCACGGCGTCCACCTGCGCTTGTTGCGCTTGCTGCGTGGCGCCGCCCACGTGCGGCGTCAGTACCGCGTTCGCAAAGCGCAGCATGGGTGACGGCACCACGGGTTCGTGTTCGAACACGTCGCTGGCGAAGCCGCCGAGCGTGCGCTGCGCCAAGGCCACACAGAGCGCGGCCTCGTCCACGACAGAACCGCGCGCCACGTTCACCAGACAGCCTTGTGGCCCCAGCGCCTGCAGCACCTGCGCGTCCACGGCGTGGCGCGTCGAGGCATCCGCACGCACCGACAGCACCAGCACGTCGCACCACTGGGCCAGCTCCCGCAATTGCGCAAAGTAGCGCACTCCCGGCAGGCCCGGATCGCGACGGCTGCAGCAAGCCAGCTCCATCTCAAACGCTTGTGCGCGCGCCAGCACACGGCGGCCGACGTCACCGGCGCCGAAGATGCCCAGGCGCGAACCCGTGAGTCCGCGCGCGGGCGGCAAACGCAGCTCGGCCTTCTGCCAGGCGCCCGAACGCACATGCGCCTGGGCCTGCGGCAGGCCGCGCAACAAGGCGATGACAAAGCCCATGGCCAGGTCGGCCACGCTGGCCGAATTGCTGCCCGGCGAACGGGCAACCGCAACGCCCCGGTGCGCCATGGCCTGCAGATCGATGCCGTCGAATCCGCTGCCCCAGCAACACAGCAAAGCCAGCCGTGGCAGCGTCGCCAATATCTCATCGCCCGTGGGCAGCGAACCTCGCGTGACCGCCACACTGGCCTCGGCCCACCAGGCGTCACCTGGCTGGGCAATGCGATGACCGGCGTCACCCAGGGCCTGCAACAAGCGCTCGGGCATGGGCGCCAACAAAGCGACGACCAGCGAGGTGGTACCCGTGTCCGCCTGCATGTCGGTCACGCTCATTTTTTCACGTTGCCGATGCGGCCGAGGAACTCACGCCGCGAAGCCACTTCCGCTTCCACGTGGCGCTGCATTTGCGCGCTGCTCAAACCCATGGGTGCCTGCATGTTTGCCTTCATGAAACCCTGCCATTCGGCAGAGGCCTCCACCTTGTCCAGCGCCGCGTTCAAGGTCGCCAGCACCTCGGGCGGCGTGCCGCGCTTGACCATCAGGCCGCGCCAGATTTCCTCCACCACGTCATAGCCCTGCTCCTTGTAGGTCGGTACATCGGGAAAGTTCTTGTCCCGCGCGGACGAGCTGATGCCCAGCAGCCGCATCTCGCCTTTCTGAATCTGGCCCAGAGCCGAACTCGGTGTGATGCCCACGGCGTCCACGTGCCCACCCAGCACGGCCAGTACCGCCTGGTTGCCGCCGTTGAACGGCACCCACACCGACTCGAAGCCGGCCTGCTGCTGCAGCCGGTACAGCACGTACTGGTGGAAGCCGGCCGCGGCAAACCCGCCGATCGTGACCTTGCTGGGGTCCGCCTTCAGCGCATTCACCAGATCCTTGAGCGTCTTGTACGGACTGTTCGCCGCTACTGCCATGCTCGAGGGTTCGGCCTGCAGGCCGCGGAAAAACAGGAAGTCCGAGGGCTTGAAGGTCGTCGCGGGGTCGGCCAGCAGGAACGAGGTGGACCCGGTGGCAGTGACCAGGGTATAGCCATCCGCCGGCAGATTGGCCGCCAAGGACATGCCCACCGTCCCCGTGCCACCGACGCGGTTCTCCACCACCACCGGCACTTTCAAGACCTCGCCCAACTGCTTGCCCGCGGCCCGCGCCATGGCGTCGAGCGGCGAGCCCGCCGCGGCGGTGCAGATGATGCGGATGGGCTGGCTGGGGAACGTCGCCGCATGGGCCACGGCTGCGGCCAGGGCGATCAGGCCGGCGATCAGGATGCGAAGAAAGGTCATGGTTTGTCTCCTGGGTTTGTTGGAACCATCGAAATCGGACTTATTCGACGCCCGCAACCACCGCGTCCTCGGCGACGCGGAAGGTGCGCGGGGTGTAGGACTTCCCCGGATGGGCACGCACCACGTCTTCCAGGATCTCCAGGCCGAGTCCGGGCTCGGTGGGCAGATCGATGTAGCCGTTCTTCGGCACCAGCGGGTTGCGCGACACGACACCGCCAAACGACTCGTAGGGCAGGAAGTACTCGGTGATGATGAAGTTGGGCATGCAGGCAGCCGCGTGCACCGTGGCCGACAGCGAGAGCGTGGTGGAGTTGTAGTTGTGGGGCGATACCGCGACCAGTTCGGCCTCTGCCGCCGCGGCGATGTGGCTCAGCTCCAGAATGCCGCCGCAGTTCGACACGTCGGGGTTGATGATGTCCACGCACCGCGCGCCGAGCAAGCGGCGGAAATCGGCGCGCCCGTACAGCGCTTCGCCGGCGACCACCGGAATCTCGGTCGCGCGCCGCACTTCGCCGATCGCCTCCAGGTTCTCGCTCGGGCACGGCTCCTCGAACCAGTAGATGTCGAACTCCTGCACGGCCCTGGACAAGGCGATCGCCGCCGTGGGCGACAGCCGCCGATGGATATCGAGCAACAGATCGACCTTCGGCCCCACCGCGTCGCGCACCGCTTTCACCACGGCCACTGCTTGGCGGATGTGCTCGCGCGGCACGTGGGTGCGCCAGGGCCGCGGCAAGGGGTCGAACTTCAGCGCATCGAAGCCCTGGCGCACCACTTTCTCGGCGGCCGCCGCGAAGTCGGCCGGCGAAGACATCTTGTAGCTCCAGCCGTTGGCATAGACGCGGATCTTCTGGCGGCAGGTGCCGCCCAGCAGGTTGTAGACCGGCTGGTTGGCGACTTTGCCGGCGATATCCCACAAGGCCTGCTCCAGTCCGGAGACCGCGCACCAGAATTCCAGCGAGGCGCGGCGCTGCGCGTAGTCGTCGTACGCGATCTGCAGGAAATGCCGGATGTTCCAGGCTTCGCGGCCCACCAGGTACTGGCCGAGCGACTCGACCTGCGCCGCGATGGCACCATCGCGGTCGTACTGGCTGTAGGCCTCGCCCCAGCCGACGACGCCGTCGCTGGTCTCGACGCGCACAAACACCAGGTTCTTGCGCCAGCCCGGGTGCACCGGCAGACATTCCACTTTCACGATCTTCACAAGGCGTTCTCCATCGGTTCTCGCCTGCCGAAGCGGCATGGCTGAGCGCACTCTATCGGCCCTTGCAGATAACGTAAATAATGTATTTATCGCATCTAGCAATAACCAAAACATATCCCCATGCGCTTTCAACGACGCCACATGGAAGTCCTGGTCACGATCGCCGACAGCGGTTCGATCCACAAGGCAGCCCAGCAGTTGGGCATCAGCCAACCCGCCGTCTCCAAGGTGCTTGCAGACATCGAACACAGTTTCGGCGCCCGGTTGTTCGAGCGCACCGCCGCCGGCAGCGCGTTGACCGAAAAAGGCCACGCATTGGTGGCACAGGCGCGCTTCCTGGTCAGCAGCATCGAGCGCATGGACCTGGCGGCCAGGTCCGAAGCGGTGGTTGTGCGCCTGGGCTGCATTCCCCGCTCCATGCGCACGCTCATGCCCCACATCGTCAACCGGCTGTCCCAGCACGCGCACTACAAACTGCAACTGGTCGAGGACGCCTCAGCTTCCCTGCACGCAGCGGTTCAGCGCGCAAGCCTGGATTTCGCCGTCATGCGCCACGTCGGCGGCGAAGAGGCGATCGGCCGGCAACTGGTGGCCGAACGCCTGTACGAAGAGCGGCCACTGGTGGTCGCTTCGGCACAGCACCCCCTCGCGCGGCGCCGGCAGTTGCCGTTGCACACCTTGCTGCAACACCGCTGGGCTCTGACCGCCGCGGGCAGCACGTCGCGCAGCGTGCTGGACCGCTTCTGCGAAGAGCAAGGCATGCCCCGCATCCAGCCCTTTGTGGAAACCCGCAGCCTGGACACCAGTGCCGCGCTGGTCACCTCCACCGATCTGCTGTCCCTGTTGCCCGAGTCGGTGGCGCGCTTCTACGAGAGCGTGGGCTTGTTGCGCGTGCTGCGTGTGGCGCCGGCCTTGCCCAGCACCGCGGTGTTGCTGGTGTCCGATCCGCAGGCGGTCAACGACCCCACGCTGGCAGAGTTCCGCAGCCTGGTGCTGGAAGCCGCGGCCAGCGCACGCGCCAGCTTCTCTCGCTGAATTCTCTCGCTGAACGTCAGGAAGCGCCCCGTTCGAGCGCCCAGACCGCTGGTGCCTAAGACCGGTTCTTGCGCGCGCCGTCGCGCCCGTTCGGATCCACTGCCGGGTCTTCATCGGGTGGCATGAAATCCACGATCTCGAAGTCCATCAGGTGGCCATCGCCGTGCGGGCGATCCCCACGCTCGTGCCCGGTAGCGGGTCTGACAGGGACATTCACCTCGGGCAAGGACGCCTCGAAAGCCGAGATCTCGGAGGACGCCTGCAGTGCCTCCAGCGCGTCCAGGTCGATGTCCAGCCCCAGGTGCGACGACACCGGATGCATGCGGTCCAGCGGCATGGGCTCCGTGCGCCGCCCCTCGCGCGCATCATCGCCATGCCGGCCATCGGCCTTGAGCGGGCGCATGTTGGTGTGGCTGAAGTCGGCATGGTCGGCCAGGGCCACGCCATCGCGCTGGATCAGGTCCTTGGCGATGGCGTGCAACAACAGCAATTCGCGGTAGGCCTCCAGGTCGAACACCTCCACCTGGTCGTCGTTGGCATCGCGGAAGATGGAGCGTTCGATCAAGTCCAGCACGCGCGGCTGCGGCCACAGCGACTGGATGCGGCTGAAGGCCGACTCGTAGGCCTCCAGGCCCTGTCCCTGCGCCGTGTAGCGGTGAAAGGGCGGCGCGCCGGCATTGAAGACGTGGTTGAACTCGTCGCGCAGCGCGTCATAGGCTTCGCGCCGGTCCAGGCGGTGGTACAGCTTGAACAGGTCCAGGTACGCCAGCGGGCTGGGCTCGTGGCTCTCGGCGATGTGGCTGCGCAGCACCTGGATGGCGCGATCGTCTTCGCCCAGCGACACGAAGAAGTCGGCCTGCTGTTGCACGTCGAACAGCTCTTCCGCCGCAACCGAGCGCGAGATACCCAAGGCACTGGGCGAAAAGTCGCGCCGTTCGCGCGTGGCTTGCGCCGGCACGGGCGCATCGGTGCGCGCAGGCTCAGAGGGACCGTCGTCGTCCAGACCAGACAGGCTGTCCGGGCCTGAGTCTTGGTCCAGATCCCGGCGGTGCCCGGCAGCCTTGCCGGGCACGGGCCCTGGGCCTTTGCGCGGGCCGGCGACGGACCCGACCGTGGCTGGAGCGGCCTTGTCCGCCCTCTGCGCCTCGTGCGGCGACCACCACGCGAGCGAGGCGTTCGAGCCCTCGTCGCGCGCCGGGCGGCGGCGCGAGAGCATGAGCAGCGCCAACAAGGCCACCAACAGGAGGCCGCCGAGCAGGTAGACCAGCCAGTTGCGGTAGCGCTGGTCGCGCGCTTGCTCCACCTCGGCGTTGAGTGCGTCCAGACGTGTCTGCGCCTGGGTTTGTGCGCTGCGCAGTTGCGCGACCTCGGCCTCCAGCGCGGCCAGCTTGCCGCCATCTTGCAGCGCCTGTTCCGGCGACGCACTGAGCGCCTTCCACAATTGCCCGGCCGCGGCCCGCGCCTCTGGCGAAGCGGCCGGCTCGCTCAACAGGAGGGGCGAGAGCTTGAGCGTGGGATCGCGTTCGACGGTCAGGCTCAGATCGATCGGATCCAATTGCAGGCGCGGCGTGGCCGCCTTCGGCACAGGAGGCGAGGAGCGGCGCACGACGCTGGGCACGCGTGGTGCGGCCGGTGCTGTCGTGGCCTGGCGCTCGCGCGGCGCGGAGCGCACGGCAGGTGCAGAGGCGTTGTTCGAGCGCACGGAGCCGCCAGCGCCCCGCGTCGGTGCAGCGGCAGAAGGTGATTCCACGGACGGCAGGGCCGGCACCACCACGGGCGAGGAGCCGCTGGCGCTGGGTGCGGGCTCCGTCAACGGGTCGGCCAGCAGCACAAAACGCCGGGTGAAGGCCGTGCTGCAACCGGCCCGCACGAACACCGTGACGATGGGCTCGTTGATTGCCTGCGGCGACTGGATCCGCACCGAGGCCTGCGCGTCGGCAACCGCTTTCTGCGGGGTGAGGCGCACCAGGCTGCCGGGCAATTGCACGTCGCCATACAGCACGTCGGCGCTGAGGCATTGGTTGGCCACGTCTTCGCCGAGGGCCAGCAGAACTTGAACGCGGATGTCCAAGGGTTGTCCAAGGATGGCGCCGCCGCTGTGTCTCCCGAGGGTAACCGCCGAACTGCTCCATGCAGTTAATAGCAAAATACAGCCTGTCCAGATCTGGCGCACGTTGAATGTCCTCATCCTTTTCGTCCGGGCATTCTGTCATAGCTCCCCCTCCCGTCCTTTCCAACTTCAACACACTTTATGAATCCCATTTTTCCCCGCGCTGCCATCGTCGGCGCCGGTGCCATGGGCCGCGGCATCGCCCAGATGGCGGCCCAGGCCGGCAGCGAAGTCTGGCTTTTTGACGTGCAGGCCGGTGCCGCCGAGACCGCGCGCACCGCGCTCGAAGCGACCTGGAAAACCCTGGTGGGTAAAGGCCGCATGGAAGCCCACCAGATGGAAGCGTGTCTCTCCCGCCTCCATGTGGCCTCTGCATTGACCGATCTGTCCACCTGCGATCTGGTGATCGAAGCGGTGGTCGAACGGTTGGACGTCAAGCAAAAGCTCTTCGCCGAACTCGAAGGCATCGTCGGCCCTGACACGGTGCTGGCCACCAACACCTCATCGCTCTCCGTGACCGCCATCGCTGCTGGCCTGCAACGCCCGGCCCAGCTCGCGGGTTACCACTTCTTCAACCCGGTGCCGCTCATGAAGGTGGTAGAAGTCATCGCCGGCCTCAAGACCAGCGCCGCGGTGTGCCAGCGCCTGACCGACTACACGCGCCAATACGGCCACACGCCGGTGGCCGCGCAGGACACCCCCGGCTTCATCGTGAACCACGCCGGCCGTGGCTACGGCACCGAGGCGCTGCGCGTGGTGGGCGAACGTGTGGCGGACTTCGCCACCATCGACCGCATCCTCAAGGACCAGATGGGCTTCAAGCTCGGCCCGTTCGAGCTGTTCGACCTGACGGCACTGGACGTCTCGCACCCCGTGATGACCTCGATCTACCACCAGTACTTCGAGGAGCCGCGCTACCGCCCGAGCGTGATCACCGCGCAGCGCATGGCCGGTGGCGTGGTAGGCAAGAAGGTCGGCGAAGGCTTCTACGTCTACGACAAGGGTGTGGCCCAGGTGCCCGCCGAGCCCGCCGTGCCCACGGTGGCCGAGCTGCCGCCGGTCTGGGTCTCGCCCAAGGCCGCGCGCCGCGCCGAGCTGTACCAGTTGCTCAAGAACCTGGGCGCGCGCATCGAAACGGCCGCCGCGCCGTCCGACTCGGCGCTCATCCTCGTGGCCCCGCTGGGCATGGACGTGACCACGCTGGCCGCTGTCGAACGCCTGGACGCCACGCGCACCATGGGCATCGACATGATGCTGGAAGACGCCGCCACGCGCCGCCGCGTGCTCGCCACCAACCCGGCCACGCGCCCCGACATGCGCGATGCCGCCCACGCCCTCTTCGCCAGCGACGGAAAGGCCGTGAGCGTGGTGCGCGACAGTGGCGGCTTCGTCACGCAGCGCGTGGTGGCCACCATCGTGAACATCGCGGCCGACATGTGCCAGCAGGGCGTGTGCTCGCCAGCCGATCTGGACGTGGCGGTCACGCTCGGCCTGGGGTACCCACTGGGCCCGCTGGCCATGGGCGACCGCATCGGCCCCACCAACGTGCTGGAGATCCTGTTCAACCTGCAGACCGTCTATGGCGATCCGCGTTACCGCCCTTCGCCCTGGCTGCGCCGACGCGGCGCGCTGGGCCTGAGCCTGACCCACGAGGAGGCTTGACCATGACCGCCAGCCTCAAGAGCCACAGCCATGGACAGACCATGGTGCTGACCATCAGCAACCCCGAGCACCGCAACGCGCTGGGCCCCGACATGTACGCCGCCGGCGTGGAAGCGCTCAACGCAGCCGAACGCAGCGCCGAGGTGCGCAGCGTCGTCATCACCGGCGAGGGGGCGCACTTCTGCGCTGGCGGCAACCTGCAGCGCCTGTTGGGCAACCGGCAACTCCCGCCCGAGGTGCAGTCGCAAAGCGTCGAGGGCCTGGGCAACTGGATCGAAGCCATCCACACCTTTCCCAAGCCGGTGGTAGCCGCGGTCGAAGGGGCTTGCGCGGGCGCGGGCTTCTCGCTGGCGCTGGCCTGCGACCTGATCGTCGCGGCGCAGAAAAGCGTGTTCGCCATGTCGTACACCAGCGTGGGCCTCTCGCCCGACGGTGGCGCTACCTGGAGCCTGATGCGCGCCGTGCCCCGCGCCACCGCCCTGCAGCTGCTGCTCGCGGGCGAGCGCATCAGCGCCGAACGCCTGCTGCAGTTGGGCGTGATCTCCCAGGTATGCGACGACGGCAACGCGCTCTCCGAGGCCTTGGCGGTATGCGAGCGCCTGAATGCGCGCGCGCCCAACGCGCTGGCCAGCGTCAAGGAACTGGCCAACGAAGCCGTCGCCGCGCCCCTGCACACGCAACTGAATGCCGAGCGCGAGCACTTCGTGCGCAACCTGCACCATCCCAACGCGGGCGAAGGCATCGGCGCGTTCCTGGAGAAGCGGCCGGCCCAGTACCGCTGAACCGGCGTACCGCTGCACGCATACTCTGACCCGCACGCCACGTCCCAGTGGCGACAATGAAGCCCATCCCCAGTCACGCAAAAGACAGCCCATGGACGAACCGATTCTGACAATGGAAGAACGCGAGGCGATCAATGGTGGTCGCTGGTTCAACACCCTCTCCCCTTCCCTGCGTCACGACATTCTCCGATGCGCCCACGTCAAGCGGTTCAAGGACGGCGACCTGATCGTCGCGCGCGGCGACCCACCCACCGAGTGGTCGGCCGTGGCGCGTGGCGCGGTGCGCGTGAGCTCCACGTCGCTCTCGGGCAAGCAGATCACGCTCACCTATGTGGAGCCTGGCGTGTGGCTCGGCGACGTGGCGATGTTCGATGGCGACCAGCGCACGCACGACGCCTATGCGCATGGCGCAACCACCCTGCTGTGTGTGGCGCGCAGCGACTTCCAGAAAATCCTGTCCAACCACGTCGAGCTGTACGAGGCCTTGATGCGCCTGCAGGCGCGGCGCATCCGCACGCTGTTCGGCCTGGTCGAAGACCTCAACACCCTGCCCTTGCGCGCGCGCCTGGCCAAGCAGTTGCTGCACCTGGTGCGCAGCTACGGTGTGCCGTGCCTGTCCGATGGCAGCGAGATGCGCATCGGCCTGCAACTGGCGCAGGAAGAATTGGCGCAGTTGCTCGGCGCTTCGCGCCAGCGCGTGAACCAGGAACTCAAGTCGATGGAGCGCGAGAACGCGATCCGCATCGAACAAGGCGGCCTGGTGGTGCGCAACCGGGAGATGTTGATGCGCATCGCAGAAACCGAGGCCTGAACGTCGCGGCACGGCGGCGGCAGGCACTCCCCGCACGGAACACGGAGCCTGCCGCATGACCGATACCCAGAACTACGTAGGCACCCGCGCCGTCTCGGACCGTCACGCCTTTGATGTCGAGGCGCTCGAACGCTGGTTGCAACCGCGCCTGCCGGGCTTCGCCGGACCGCTCTCGGTCGAGATGTTCAAGGGCGGCCAGTCCAACCCGACCTACAAACTCATCACGCCCGCGCGCGCCTATGTGATGCGTGCCAAGCCCGGGCCGGTGGCCCAGCTGCTGCCCTCGGCGCACGCGATCGAGCGCGAGTTTCGCGTCATGGGGGCGCTGCACGGCAAAGGCGTGCCCGTGGCGCAGATGCACCTGCTGTGCGAAGACGAATCGGTGATCGGGCGCGCCTTCTACGTGATGGAGTGCGTGGACGGCCGCGTGATGTGGGACCAGTCGCTGCCCGGCATGTCGAGCGCGCAGCGCGCCGGCATCTACGACGAGATGAACCGCGTCATCGCCGCGCTGCACACCGTCCAGCCGACGGCCGTCGGCCTGGGCGACTATGGCAAGCCCGGCAATTATTTCGAACGCCAGATCGGCCGCTGGAGCAAACAGTACCAGGCCTCGATCACCCAGCCCATTCCCGAGATGGACCGGCTCATGGCGTGGCTGCCGCAGAACATTCCGGCCATGGCGCGCGACGAATCCATGGTCTCGGTGGTGCACGGTGACTACCGGCTCGACAACCTGATGTTCCACCCGCAGGAGCCGCGCGTGCTCGCCGTGCTCGACTGGGAGCTTTCCACCCTGGGCCATCCGCTGGCCGATTTCAGCTACCACTGCATGTCGTGGCACATCCCGCCCGGCATGTTCCGGGGCATCCAGGGCCTGGACCTCGCGGCCCTGGGCATTCCGTCGGAAGCCGAGTACATCGCGCGCTACTGCGAGCGCACCGGCTTTGCCAGCCCCGAGCAGCTCAAGGCCGACTGGAACTTCTACCTCGCCTACAACCTGTTCCGCCTCGCCGCCATCCTGCAAGGCATCGCCAAGCGCGCCGAAGCAGGAACCGCCTCCAGCGCCGAGGCCAAAGCCTCCGGCGCGGGCGCCCGCCCTCTGGCCGAGATGGCCTGGCAATTCGCCAGCGCCGTCCGCTGAACGCCCCGACCGTCCCAACTGCATCCCTCCTGGAGCCCCCATGAACTTCGACTACACCGACAAGGTCAAGGCCATGCGCGAGCAATTGCTCGCGTTCATGGACGAACACATCTACCCCAATGAAGCGCGTTTCTTCGAAGAGATCGCAGCCAACCGCGCCCAGGGCAACGCCTGGATTCCCACACGCATCGTCGAGGAGCTCAAACCCAAGGCACGCGAGGCCGGCCTGTGGAACCTCTTCCTGCCGCGCAGCCCGCGCGCGCCCCAGGGCCTGTCCAACCTGGAGTACGCCACGCTGTGCGAGATCATGGGGCGCGTGCCCTTCGCCGCCGAGGTGTTCAACTGCTCCGCGCCCGACACCGGCAACATGGAAACCTTCGAGCGCTACGCCAGCGAAGAGCTCAAAGACCAATGGCTGGAGCCGCTGCTGCGCGGCGAGATCCGCTCCACCTTCCTGATGACCGAGCCGGACGTGGCCTCCAGCGACGCCACCAACATCCAGTGCACCATCGAGCGCGATGGTGACCACTACGTGATCAACGGCCGCAAATGGTGGTCCTCCGGCGCGGGTGACCCGCGCTGCGCGGTCTACATCCTCATGGGCAAGACCAACCCCGACGCGCCGCGGCACTCGCAGCAGTCGATGGTGATCGTGCCCGCCAACAGCCAGGGCATCACCGTGGTGCGGGCGCTCTCGGTGTTCGGCTACGACGATGCCCCGCATGGCCACATGGAAGTGGTGCTCAAGAACGTGCGCGTGCCGGTGGGCAACATCCTGCTGGGCGAAGGCCGCGGTTTCGAGATCGCGCAAGGCCGCCTGGGCCCGGGCCGCATCCACCACTGCATGCGCTCCATCGGCATCGCCGAGCGCGCGCTGGAGCTGATGTGCAAGCGGCTCAACAGCCGCGTCGCCTTCGGCAAACCGATCTCGGCGCAATCGGTGTGGCACGAACGCATTGCCGACGCGCGCTGCCGCATCGAGATGGCGCGCCTGCTCACGCTCAAGGCCGCCTACATGATGGACACGGTGGGCAACAAGGTGGCCAAGGCCGAGATCGCGATGATCAAGGTGATCGCGCCCAACATGGCCTGCGACATCATCGACATGGCCATCCAGGCGCACGGCGGTGGCGGCGTGAGCGACGATTTCCCGTTGGCCTATGCCTACGCGATGCAGCGCACGCTGCGCTTTGCCGATGGCCCCGACGAGGTGCACCGCGTGGCCATCGCCAAGCTGGAGCTGGCCAAGCACATGCTGGTGAAGAACGACGTCGAGATGCCCATCACGCGCGGCAGTTGATCGCGCGCCCCTGCGTGGGTACGGCCATTTGAATTCCCGTAGAGTGCGGCGCTTGTGCACACGCTCTTCAACGAAAGGCTGGCCCCATGATCGACGTCTACTCCTGGCCCACGCCAAACGGCCACAAGGTCCACATCATGCTGGAGGAATGCGGCTTGCGCCTGGGCCGCGACTGGCAGGTGCACGCGGTCAACATCGGCAAGGGTGACCAGTTCGAGCCGGCGTTTCTGAAGATCAGTCCGAACAACAAGATCCCGGCCCTGGTCGATCCGATCGGGCCCGATGGCAAGCCCATCAGCCTGTTCGAATCGGGCGCCATCCTGCTCTACCTCGCCAGCAAGACCGGCAAGTTCCTGCCCGGCAGCGACCGCGCCAAGTTCAAGGTCATGGAATGGCTGATGTTCCAGATGGGCGGCGTGGGTCCCATGCTGGGGCAGGCGCACCACTTCCGCATGTACGCGCCCGAGAAGATCGGGTATGCCGTCGATCGCTACACCAACGAGGCCAAGCGGCTCTATGGTGTGATGGACCGGCAGCTGGCCGGGCAGAAATTCATCGCAGGCAACCAGTACAGCATCGCCGACATCGCCATTTTCCCGTGGCTGCGCAGCTGGCAGAACCAGGGCATCGACTGGGCGGACTATCCGCGCTTGAAGGTGTGGTTCGATGCCATCGCCGCGCGCCCGGCGGTGCAGCGCGGCGTGGCGGTGCTGGCTGACGCGCGCAAGCCCCTCACCGACGACAAGTCGCGCGACATTCTTTTTGGCAAGACGCAATACGAAAAACGCTGACCCGCCCAAAACCCGCGTTCCGAGCAGGTACAATTCGCCGCTTAGTCGGAGCGTAGCGCAGCCTGGTAGCGCATCTGCTTTGGGAGCAGAGGGTCGCGAGTTCGAATCCCGCCGCTCCGACCATTTCTTTTCAAGAACAAAAAGGCCCACAGTGTGGGCCTTTTTCGTGTCAACTGGTCACCCTGTCTGCCCGTAGCTCAACTGGATAGAGCAGCTGCCTTCTAAGCAGCAGGTCGGGGGTTCGAGTCCCTCCGGGCAGGCCAATTCCAGAGCGCCGGCGCCCACCACGGCAAACCGACGGCAGCGCCGAATAACCGGGTTTACCCGGTCATCGCAACCTGGATTCATGAAATATATTGCAGGCCATTCATCATGAATCCACCCACCAAACTCCTCATCCTGGTTGGCACTGTCACCGGCAATGCTGAAGCGGTGGCTCAGGCTGTCGAGATGGGTTGCGCCGATCTGATCGATCGCATCGAGGTGCGGCGCATGGACGGTCTGAACATACAAGCGTTCGAGGCGGATGCAATATATCTCATCTGCACATCCACCCACGGCTCGGGGGACGTGCCGGCGAACGCCCGCCGCTTGTACGACTCCCTGGGCAGCGAGCCGCGCTATCTGGGCCACGTGCGCTATGGCGTGATGGCTTTGGGCGACAGCGCATATGCCCAGACCTTCTGCAACGGCGGCCTGTGTTTCGATGAACGCCTGGCCGACCTGGGCGCGGTGCGCGTCGGCGAGGTTTTCCGCCACGATGCCTCCGACGGCACCGATGCCGCAGCGCTCGGCAACGCCTGGTGCCGCAAATGGCTGGCGCTGGCCATGCGGGCCGCTCTGCCGGCGTGAAATTCATTTGTGAATGTTTTAAACCTCAAGTACGGGTAATTCTGGATCGCCACACCCTGCTCCACCCGTCTACAGTGAATCGCATTCAGGCAACCACCCACAGGAGACTTCCATGACCACCCGCCGAATCGTTCTGACCCGCAGCGCCGCCGTGATCGGCGCCGCCTCTTCCGGCCTGCTGCTGCCGCAGATCGTGCGCGCCCAGTCCAACAAGGTGCGGGTGGGCTTCATGCTGCCTTATACCGGCACCTTCGCCCAACTCGGCGCGGCGATCGAAAACGGCTTTCGCATGGCGCTCAACGAGCAGGGCGGCAAGCTGGGCGGGCGCGAGGTCGAGTACTTCAAGGTGGACGACGAATCCAACCCCGCCAAGGGCATCGAGAACGCCACCCGGCTGGTACAACGCGACAAGGTGGATGTGCTCGTCGGCACCGTGCACTCCGGCGTGCAGATGGGCATCCACAAGGTGGCGCGCGACACGGGCGTGCTCAACCTGATTCCCAACGCGGGCGTGCACATTGCCACCCGCGCGCAGTGTGCGCCCAACGTGTTCCGCACCTCGTTCACGAACTCGCAGCCCACGCTGGCCCTGGGCAAGGCCATGGTCGCCAACGGCCACAAGAAGGCGGTGTGGATCACCTGGAGCTATGCCGCGGGGGACGAGGCCTTCGAGGGTTTCGAGCAGAGCTACACGGCAGCCGGCGGCACCATCATGAAGAAGCTCGGCCTGCCCTTCCCCAACGTCGAGTTCCAGGCACTGCTGACCGAAATCGCCTCGCTCAAGCCCGATGCCGTGGCTTGCTTCTTCGCCGGTGGCGGCGCGGCCAAGTTCATGAGCGATTTCGCCGCTGCGGGCCTGAACAAGTCCATCCAACTCTATGGTTCGGGCTTCCTCACCGAGGGCGTGCTCGAAGCGGCTGGCCCAGCGGCCAACGGCGTGCTCACCACCATGCACTACGGCGACTCGCTCAACACGCCGCGCGACAAGCAATTCCGCCTGGAATACGCCAAGGCCTTCAAGCTCCAGCCCGACGTGTACGCCGTGCAAGGCTATGACACCGGCCTGCTGCTGATCAAGGGCGCCAACGCCGTCAAGGGCGACCTCAACAACAAGAAGGCCCTGTATGCCGCCATGGAGGGGGCCGTGATCGACAGTCCGCGCGGCAAATGGACCATGAGCAAGGCCCACAACCCGATCCAGGACATGTACATGCGCAAGGTCGAGAACAAGGAGAACAAGGTGATCGGCATCGCGCAGAAGGCTGTGGCCGACCCGGCCACCGGCTGCCGCATGGGCTGATCGAGCCGCACCCCAGGTTTGCGACACCACAAACCAGCGCCCCGGGCGCTGGTCTGGTTTTTGACCGCCTCTCCGTCTGAGCTTCCCCCATGGACTTCGCCAACCTCCTGATCCAGCTGCTCAACAGCCTGCAGTACGGCCTGCTGCTGTTCATGCTGGCCGCCGGGCTCACCCTGATCTTCGGCATCATGGGCGTGGTCAACCTCGCGCATGGCAGCTTCTACATGCTGGGCGCCTACCTGGCCTGGTTCCTCGTGGGCCAATTCAACAGCCTGGTGGTGGCGATCGTGCTCGGCACCATGCTGGCCGTGGTGTTCGGCTGGCTGCTCGAATGGCTGCTGTTTCGCCACTTCTACAAGCGCGATCACCTCGACCAGGTGCTGCTCACCTTCGGCCTGATCTACATCTTCGAGGAAATGCGCTCGATTCTGTGGGGCGACGACGTGCACTCGGTGCCGGTGCCGGAGATGCTGAACTGGTCGATCCCGCTCACCGACAACCTCTCCTACCCGGTCTACCGCCTGGTGATGTCAGGCGTGTGCGTTGCGCTTGCACTGGGGCTGTACCTGCTGATCTCCAAGACGCGCCTGGGCATGAAGATCCGCGCTGGCGCGTTCAACCGCGAAATGACCGAGTCGCTGGGCATCAACATCCGCCTCATCCACGGCGTGGTGTTCGCGCTGGGCGTGGCGCTCGCGGCCATCGCGGGCATGATCGCCGCGCCCATCTCCAGCGTGTACCCCGGCATGGGCAGCTCGGTGCTGATCATGTGCTTCGTGGTCGTGGTCATCGGCGGCATCGGCTCGGTGCGCGGCGCCCTGGTGGCCGCCCTGCTCGTGGGCCTGGTCGATACCTTTGGCAAGGTGCTGGTGCCGCAGATCGCCGGCATGGCGGTCTACATGCTCATGGCCCTGGTTCTTCTCTACAAGCCTGAGGGGCTCTTCAAGCAATGAGCATCGCCGGACCGCTCCAAGATGCGAAGGCCCCCTTGGGGGGCAGCGCAGTACACGAAGTGACCAACGTGGGGGCTAGGTCATGAGTGCACCCACCGCCCAACTCGAAAGACTGCCACGCAGCATCCAGTTCATCCTGTGGCTGGGCGCGATCGCGCTGGCCGCGTTTCCGCTGATTCCGCTGGATGGCGGCGGCTTCTACCTGCAGATGCTCTCGCAGATGATGATCCTGGCGATCTTCGCGATGAGCCTGGACTTGCTGCAGGGCGTGACCGGCCTCGTGTCGCTCGGCCACGCCGCGTACTTCGGCCTGGCGGGCTATGCCCTGGCCTTTCTCACGCCGGCAGATGCGCCCATCAGTCTGTGGTGGTCCTTGCCGGTGTCGGTGCTGGGCGCTGCGCTGGCGGCGCTGGTCATCGGCTTCTTCGTGGTGCGCACGCATGGCATCTACTTCATCATGGTCACCATGGCGTTTGCGCAGATGGTGTTCTTTCTGTTCTTCGACAACAAGGTCTTGGGCGGCTCCGACGGCATCTATATCAACTTCCGCCCCGACGCCTCGCTGTTCGGCTGGACCGGCATCGATCTGGAGAACAAGACCACGTTCTACTACTTCACCTTGCTGCTGCTGGTGCTGGTCTATGCCTTCCTGCGCCGGCTGTTGTTCTCGCCCTTTGGCCGCGTGCTCGCCGGCATCCGCGTGAACGAACACCGCATGCGCGCGGTGGGCTACGGCACCTTCGGCCACAAGCTCGCGGCCTTCACGCTGGCCGGCGCGCTCGCCGGCGTGGCGGGCTTTCTCTGGGCGGCGCAGACCGGCTTCATGAACCCCGAGTTGATGGGCTTTCACATGAGCGCGCACGCGATCATGATGGTGATCCTCGGTGGCATGGGCAATTTCGCGGGCGCGATCGTCGGCGCGTTTGCCTTCGAGTACGTCATGCACTTCTTCAAGGACCTGACCAAACACTGGCAGTTGCTCATGGGCAGCTTCATCGTGTTGGTGGTGGTCTTTGCTCCGCGCGGTCTGCTGGGCCTGGTAGAACGGTTTTCGAAGAAGCGGGAGACGGCACCATGAGCACGCTGCTTCTCAGCGCGAAGAACCTCACCAAGCGCTTTGGCGGCCTGGCCGCAGTGAACGACGTGTCGGTCGAGCTGCACCGCGACCGCATCCACGCGGTGATCGGGCCCAACGGCGCGGGCAAGTCCACGCTGACCAACCTGCTCTCGGGCGACCTGCCGCCCACTTCGGGCCGCATCACGCTCAACGGCGCCCAGACGCAGGGCAAGAGCGCCGAGCGCATCTCGCGCCTGGGCCTGGGCCGCAGCTACCAGAAGACCAACATCTTCCTGCCCTTCACCGTCTGGGACAACGTGCGGCTGGCCGCGCAATCGCGCGAACGCCACACGCCCTGGAACCCGGTGCGCTGGCTCACCGCCGCGAGCGCCATGACCGAGGTGAACCGGCGCTGCGAGCGCGCGATCGAACTCGCCGGCCTCACGGCGCGTGCCCACACCATCGCCGGCACCACCAGCCATGGCGAGCAGCGCCAGCTCGAGATCGCCATGACGTTGGCCACCGAGCCCACCGTGCTGCTGCTCGACGAGCCGCTGGCCGGCATGGGCCATGCGGAGGCCGAGCGCATGGTCGAGCTGCTACTGCGCATCAAGAAGGACCACGCCATGATGCTCGTGGAGCACGACATGGATGCCGTGTTCTCCCTGGCCGACCTGCTCACGGTGATGGTCAACGGCCAGGTGATCGCCAGTGGTACACCCGCGCAAGTGCGGGCGGATGCCGGCGTGCAAGCTGCCTATCTGGGCGAAGAGGAACACACATGAGCGCCGCCCGGCCCCGCAATGCGCAGCATGGAAGGTAGTCCAATGAGCACCCTCATCGAAGCCAAGGGCCTGCACACCCACTACGGCGCCAGCCACATCCTGCGCGGTGTCGATTTCACCGTCGGCAAGGGCCAGACCATCGGCCTCATGGGCCGCAACGGCATGGGCAAGACCACGCTGCTCAAGACACTCATGGGCATCGTCAAACCCAGCGGTGGCCAGGTGCAGGTCAAGGGCCGGCTCATGACCGGCGCGCCCACCTTCGAGATCGCGCGCCAGGGCATTGCCTACGTGCCCGAAGGCCGCGGCATCTTCGGCAACCTCAGCGTGAAGGAGAACCTGGTGATGTCGGCGCGCGCCGGCACGCAGGGACAACGCGGGTGGACCTACGAGCGCGTGCTCGATACGTTCCCCCGCCTGGCCGAACGCCTGAACCACGGCGGACAACAGCTCAGCGGCGGCGAGCAGCAGATGCTCACCATCGGCCGCGCGCTCATGACCAACCCCGACCTGCTCATCCTCGACGAAGCCACCGAAGGCCTGGCCCCGTTGATCGCGCGCGAGATCTGGCGCATCTGCGGCCTGATCCGCGAGAGCGGCATCAGCAGCGTGATCGTCGACAAGAACTGGAAGCACGTCACCCAGATCACCGACCGCAATGTGATCCTCGTCAAGGGCGAGGTGGTGTACGAAGGCAGCTCGGCACAACTGCACGCGCAGCCCGAGCTGCTGGCGCAGTACCTGGGCGTTTGAAGCCACCCCTGGCGCCTTCGATGCCGTTCGGCCACGTAGCGGCGCTCACAGCAGCGGCCGCAACTCCCGCGCCGCATCCTGCAGCAGCGGCAGCATGTCCTGCAGGAACCGGGGCGCATCGAAGCGATCGGGCGAGGCCACCACGTTGAGCGCCGCCACGGCGTGGCCTTGCATGTTGCGCAGTGGCACGGCCAACGCGAACACGCCCAGTTCGTGCTCTTCACGCGCGATGGCCAGATCCTCGCGGCGAACCCGCGCGATGAGCTCGCGAAACGCCTTGTGCTCCACCGTGGTGCGGGGTGTCAGGCGCGGCAATTCGCGGCCCTTGAGCCAGGTGGAGAACTCGGCACGCGGCAGGCCAGCCAGCAGCACGCGGCCGGTGGAGGTGGCGTGCGCGGGCAAGCGTGCGCCCAGGTGCAGGCCGTAGGCCATCAGGCGCTGGCCCCCGAGCGACACATTGCGCGCCACGATCACGACCTGGTCGCCATCCAGCACGGCGGCGGAAAACGACTCTCGCGTCTGGGCCGCCAGGCGGTTCAGCGTAGGCTGCAACAAGCGCGGCAGACGCGCCGATGCCAGGTAGCTGCCGGAGAAGCGCAACACTTTCGGGGCGAGCCAGTAGTGGCTGCCGTCGGACTCCAGATAGCCCAGGTGTGCGAGCGTGAGCAGGTGGCGGCGCGCCGCCGCGCGCGTGAGGCCGGCGCGCTCGGCGGCTTGCGTGGCGTTGAGGCGCTGGCGCTCGGTGTCGAAGCTCTCCAGCACCGCCATGCCTTTGGCCATGCCCTCGATGAGGTCGGCCTTGGCGATGGGTGGCGTGGTGGTCATGGGCAAATTATGCGCGATGATCGCGCAATGAATCCGATCATCGCGCAACGGCTCCGTCCTGCGCTTGTGGCGGACATCACCTGTTTCTATGCTCGAACCCGCTTGAACCAGGAGACCTTTCCATGACGCGAACCCAGGTTGCCATCATCGGCGCCGGCCCTGCCGGGCTGTTGCTTGGCCAACTGCTGCACAAGGCCGGCATCGACAACATCGTCGTCGAGCGCCAGAGCGGCGCGTACGTGCTGGGCCGCATCCGCGCGGGCATTCTCGAACAGATCACCACCGATCTGATGCGCGAGGCCGGCGTGGGAGAGCGCCTTGATGCGCAAGGCACGGTGCACCACAGCATCGAACTGGTGTTCGCAGGCACGCGCCACGCCATCGACGTGCACGGGCTCACCCACGGCAAGGTGGTCACCGCCTATGGTCAGACCGAGATGACGCGCGACCTCATGGAAGCCCGCAGCGCGGCCAACCTGCCGACGGTGTACGAGGCGGCCGACGTGGAGGTGCTGGACTACGGCAGCGACAAGCCGCGCGTGCGCTACCGCAAGGACGGGCAGACACACGAGATCGCCTGCGATTTCATTGCGGGCTGCGATGGCTTCCATGGCGTGTGCCGCGCCAGCGTGCCCGAGGGTTCGATCACCGAATACGAGAAGGTCTATCCCTTCGGCTGGCTCGGCATCCTGGCCGACGTGCCACCAGTGTCTCCGCACGCGATCGTCTACGCCAACAGCGAGCGCGGCTTCGCGCTGTGTTCCATGCGCAGCCCGACGCGCAGCCGCTACTACGTGCAATGCCCGTTGGACGACAAGGTCGAGGACTGGAGCGACCAGCGCTTCTGGGACGAGCTGCGGCGGCGCCTCGATCCGGAGATGGCATCCCGCGTGATCACCGGCCCCACCATCGAAAAGAGCATCGCGCCGCTGCGCAGCTTCGTGGCAGAGCCGATGCGCTTCGGTCGCCTGTTCCTCGCAGGCGATGCGGCCCACATCGTGCCGCCCACCGGCGCGAAAGGACTCAACCTCGCGGCCAGCGACGTCAAGTACCTCTCGGGCGCGTTCATCGAGTACTACCGCGACATGACCTCGGCCGGCATCGACAGCTACTCCGAGCGCTGCCTGCGGCGCGTGTGGAAAGCCGAGCGGTTCTCCTGGTGGTTGACCTCGCTGATGCACCGTTTTCCCGACACCGCAGGCTTTGGACAGAAAGTGCAGGAAGCTGAGCTGGACTACCTGGTGAACTCCGAATCGCTTTCGCGCTCGCTCGCGGAAAACTACGTGGGACTGCCCCTGAACTTTGGCGAACGCTGAGCACGCGCGCGGCGCGGTTCGCCGGTACAGTGTGGCGATGAACATCGCCCCCCGCCCAGCCCCCACGCTCAAGCCACTGCGCGGCGTGCGCGTGCTCAGCCTTGCGCTCAACCTGCCCGGCCCAGCGGCCCTCATGCGCCTGAAACACATGGGCGCCACCTGCCTGAAGGTCGAACCGCCCGCGCCCGGTGGCGGCAGCGGCGATCCCATGGGCCAGTACAGCCCGACCACCTACGCGACACTGCACGCGGGCGTGAAGGTGGTGGCGATGGACCTGAAGTCCGAGAAAGGCCAGGCCACGCTGCACAAGGAACTGGCCCGTACCGACGTGTTGCTGACCTCCTTTCGCCCCTCCGCGCTGCACAAGCTCGGCCTGCGGTGGCCTGACTTGCGCAAACGCTACCCGGCGCTCTCGTTGGTCTGCATCGTGGGCGCGCCCGGTGCGCGCGCCGAGGAACCCGGCCATGACCTCACCTACCTGTCGGAGGCCGGGCTCATCACGGGCCTGGATCTGCCCCCGACGCTCTTTGCCGACATGTGTGGCTCCGTCATGGCCAGCGAGGCCGTGCTCAAGGCGGTGCTGACGCAAAAGACCTCGGGCAAGGGCTGCGTACAGGAGGTTCCTCTGTCCGATGCGGCAGCCTGGCTCGCCCTGCCTCGCACCTGGGGCCTGTCATTGCCCAGTGGGGCGATCGGCGGCGCGCACGCGGGCTACCGCGTCTATGCCTGCCAGGACGGCCGAGTCGCCGTGGCGGCACTGGAGCCACATTTCGCCGCCGCGCTGTGCGCGGCCGCGGGTCTGGAGTACACGGGGTTTCGCACGCTTTTCAAGCCCGACACCCACGCCGCGATCGCCAGCTTCATCGAGCGCAAGACCCGCCGGCAGCTCGACGCCCTGGCCGCGGAGAAAGACATTCCACTGCATACCCTGGCCTGACGCCAAGATACCCAGGACGCGCGCAGCGCCTACTGGGCGCCCTTGCCCGTGAGCACCACGCCGATGGTTTCGAAGATCACCACCAGGTCCAGGAACAACGAGTGGTTCTTCACGTAGTACAGGTCGAACTGCAGTTTCTTCTTCGTGTCTTCCACGGTGGCGCCGTACGGGAAACGCACCTGCGCCCACCCCGTCACACCCGGCTTGACGCTGTGGCGCACGGCGTAGAACGGAATCTCCTGCGCGAGTTTCTCGACGAAGAACGCGCGCTCCGGGCGCGGGCCCACCAGACTCATGTCGCCATTGAGCACGCTGAAGAGCTGTGGCAACTCGTCGATGCGCAGCTTGCGGATCACCTTGCCCACGCGCGTGACGCGGCTGTCGCCCGCGGTGGCCCAGCGGGGTACACCGTCCTTCTCCGCGTCGGTGCGCATGCTGCGGAACTTCACCACGTTGAAGGGCTTGTTGTTGAGCCCGACGCGTTCCTGCTTGTAGAGCACCGGGCCCGAGCTCTCCAGCTTGATGATGAGCGCCGTCACCGCCATGATCGGCAAAGCCAGCAAGATCAGAACCACCGCACCCGCCAGATCGAACAGGCGCTTGATGGTCGTGCGCACGAAACCCTGGTCAAACCCATCGCCGAAGATCAGCCAGCCCGCCGATACGGCGTCCAGCCGGATCTGACCAAGCTCCTGCTCGAAATAGGTGGCGATGTCCGTGACGCGCACCCCCGCCAGCTTGCAATCCAGCAATTCGCGCATCGGCATGCTGCCACCTCGGCGCTCGGACAGCGCGACCACGATTTCGTCGATCCGCTTCTGCGTCACCACCTCCGTGAGCGTCTGGTCGGACCCCAGCGTGCCCCAACTGGTCACCAGATGCTCGCGCTCGTTCGGACTGGCGAAATAGCCGCACAACTCGGCGCTCGAGGCGGGTCGCTTCAGACTGTCTCCCACCGCCTGCGCCTTCACACCCGTGCCGTAGACCAGCACGCGGCGCCTGGCGAGCGATTTGGCCAGAATCTCACCCGTCAACACCTGGATGACCAGCAGCAGGCCCGTGGCCATCATCACAATCACGACGGCCCAGGTGTGCCCCCAAAACGCCTTCACAGGCAGCAGCAACAGCACCCCGACCACGATGACGCCCATCATCAGGAATGACACCAGCACGCGTGCGCGCAATTGGGTGTTGTTAAGGGCCGTGCCCCGGTCGTAGAGGCCCAGCGCGGAGTTGACGCCCAGAAAACCGGCGCTCATGAGCACTGCACGGAACAGCCCCTGGCCGAACTGCGCGACGGTCAATTCTTCTGCGTCGGTGAGGATCACCAGAGTGGCCATGAACGCCACGGTGATCAACAGCAGATCCATGAACATCTTCGCCAGCGTGCGGCGATCGAAGTAGTGGTTGAAGAGCTTGATCAAACTTCCGGTTCCTGAAATAAGGGCAGCAGTGCCCGGCACTTGAGAACAGTGCGAGGATACCCGTTGATACGCATTGGCTACATGCCGTTACAAGAGAGGGATTGTGGAGAACGCCTCAACCGTGACGTGGTCAACAGGATGAGCAGCAGCATAAAGGCGACACGAGGCAACTCGGTGACGCTGATGACCAGACCGAGCACCCCCATGCTCACCAGAGAACCGGACAGCGCAAGGGCCCAGGGTTCGCGATGCTGGAGAGCACGGGCGAGGCCATGGCCTGTCCAGGCCGCCAACAGCGCCACCACCAGCCAACCCAACAGGCCCCGCTCGATCAGAATCTCCAGGTAGAGGTTGTCGATGTGCCAAGGCTTGAAGCTGCCTTGCGCGGCGGGAAACCAATGCATCAGCCCTCGCGCGAAGTCGCCGTTCTTCAAGACCTGGTGTCCTCGGGCGTCCCACAGTGCCACTTCATGGATGCGTGCAGTCCGGCCCACGCTCAACACGGTCATGGTGAACATGCCGTCTCGCAGAGCGACGGCCCGTCCGGCGGGCGCGAATGCCTTGCCGGGCAACACCATCTCGTGCCACTGATCCGGGTCCGCCACGGCGGCCTCGGGACGTACATGCTTCCACTGGCAGCGGAAGTCGTACAGGAGGTGCCGCTCGCACACACTCAACAGCAACACCAACGGTGCGTCGGTCTGGTACCGGATCCGCACCCGGTAGTTGCCTTCGGACCAGAGATCGACGCGCTGCGTGAGGCCGAAGTCATAGGCCATGTCCTGGCGTGTCGCGGGCCCTGAAAGTTCCACCACTGCGGTGCCGTCCGGTCCGTGCCGCCACAGCGCCTGCCCCGCGAACTCCCCGCCCGGTACCTCGGCGCTGTAGTGCGCCGGCAGGCGCCCCGCACCTAGCCCGAACATCCAGTCCGTGGGCGTCTTGAGCAGACCCAGACCATCGCGCCAATGCGCCGCACGGTCCAGCAGATCGGCGTCCACGCGGGCGACGCGCCCCGCCATGAACGTATGCCCGCCCAACACCCATACCGCCTGAGCCACCAGCACCAGCGACAGGCCCTTGAGCGACCAGCCGCGCACGCGCGAACCGGCGGCAGGCTGAATGCGGCAAACCCGAGCGACGATCAGCATGAACACGATAGAAATCGCCACCGCGAGGTACAGCCCTCGCGAATAGGTGGTCAGCACGGCATAGGTGCTCAGAAGCGCCAACAGTGCCGCGCCGCTCCAGCGCCAGCCGGCAGGCACCCACCAAACCGCCCAGAACGCGACAGGCACCGCCATTGCGAGGTACGCGTCGATCGCGCCGCCTCCCACGTGCATTTCCCAAAAGCCCGCCACCGTGCGGTATGAGTCGGTGAAGTTGAAGATGCCCACATACCGCCAACGCTCCCAAAGCACAAGGGCACAGACCATGGCCAGGCCGAAGGCCAGCCCCTGCACCGTGGAAGCAACCATGAACTTGCGCCGCGACTCGGGCAGGTGCTGCAGAACGGGCAGCAAGAGGAGCGCCCAAAGAAGACTCTTGGAGACACGCACAGGATTGAAAACGCTGGCGTAGCCGCCATACAAGGCGCGTGTCCATAGATCCGGCTGCGCACCTGTGCCAGCGCCCGCATCCAGCAGCCCGATGACCAGACTCAAAGTACTGGAAACGCCCAACGCCATCCACAAGCCGAAGCCCACGCGATCGCGAACCGCCGCAGCGTCTGCAGCGCCACCCCTCCAGGCATCGAAGCTCATGCGTGCGTAGGCGCCGGCCAGCACGGCCAGCACGACCAGATCGAATTCGTCGATCAGCCACCAGCCCGTCGAGGGCGCGAGGCTGGCCACTGGCAACAACGTCGCCAACAGACATCCGATGGTCCAAGGCCGCCAGGCGGCCCAACCCATGGTGACACAGCACAGCACCACCGCCAGCGATACCGATGCCAGCGGATGCCCAACAGCCAGGCTGAGACACGCTGCCGCCGCCAGGATGGCCACCACCGGCGCACCCCAGCGCGCCATGGCTCAGCGGCCTATCGGCAGGTACTCAAAGCCCTGGCTGCGCACGACTGCCGGGTCGTACAGGTTGCGCCCGTCCACGATCAGCGCCTGCTTGAGCTTGGTCTTGATGGTGTCGAAGTCGGGGCTGCGGAACTCCTTCCATTCGGTCACGATCACCAGTGCATCCGCATTTTCGAGAGCGTCATTGGGCGACTTGGCAAAAGTGACGCGCGGTTCATCGCCCAGGATGCGCTGCGCTTCGTGCATGGCCACCGGGTCGTAGGCGGTCGCAGTGGCGCCGGCGGCCAGCAGATCGGCCAGCAACTCCAGCGCGGGAGCTTCGCGCATGTCATCGGTATTGGGTTTGAAAGCCAGCCCCCAGACCGCAAAATGCCGCCCCTTCAGATCGGCGCCGAATTTGCGTTTGACTTTGTCGCCCAGCACATGCTTCTGCGCGTCATTGGCCGCCTCCACCGCGGTCAGGACCTTCAAATCGAGGCCGGCGTCGTCGGCAGCGGTTTTGATCAGCGCCTTGACGTCCTTGGGGAAACAGGATCCCCCATAGCCGGCGCCCGGATACAGGAAGTGGTAGCCGATGCGTGGATCCGAGCCGATGCCCTGACGGACCATCTCGATATCGGCGCCGAGCTTTTCGGCCAGATTGGCCAGTTCGTTCATGAAGCTGATGCGCGTGGCCAGCATGGCGTTGGCGGCGTACTTGGTCAGCTCGGCGCTGCGCACATCGGTGACAATCAACCGCTCATGGTTGCGCTGGAACGGCGCGTACAGCGCACGCATGAGGTGCACCGCCTGCTCGTCGCTGGCGCCGACGATGATGCGGTCCGGACGCATGAAGTCGTCCACGGCCGCACCTTCCTTGAGGAATTCGGGGTTGGACACCACCGCAAACGGCGTTTGCACGCCACGCTTGTGCAATTCTTCAGCAATCGCTTCGCGAACCCGATCTGCGGTGCCCACGGGCACGGTGCTCTTGTCCACGACCACCTTGTAGTCCGTCATGCGTTGACCGATGTTGCGTGCCGCCGCAAGCACATAGCGCATGTCGGCCGAACCATCCTCGTCCGGTGGCGTCCCCACCGCGATGAACTGAATGGTGCCGTGCTGCACGGCGCGATCTATGTCGGTGGTGAAGTGCAAGCGGCCGGCCGCGACGTTGCGCCGAACCATGTCCTGCAAGCCCGGCTCGTAGATGGGAATACCGCCCTCTTCCAGGATGCGGATCTTGTCGGGATTCACGTCCAGACATAGAACGTCGTTGCCCACTTCTGCAAGGCAGGCCCCACTGACCAAACCCACATAACCGGTCCCGACCACAGTAATTTTCATGGTGCAACTTTTCTGGAAACTTCTTTGGAAGGCGCAAATGATAGCGACCGCATTCGTCAATTCCGATCTTGAACGGCCATAGCGTTGCTTCTTGCACGCTCGGAGCTATCATCTTTGCGGCGCACAAAGGAGAACTCCATTGAAATCGTGGCGGCGGCACGTCTCCTTTGCGATCGCGGGCATTTTGCTGTTGATGCTGGCCAGCATGGCAAGCAGTCTCGGACAGCGAGCGCTGGAGGCGGCAAGCTCGCGCAGCCCGCAGGAGATCATTCGCTACATCCAGCTCCGCCTGGAAGGACACCCTTGGCTTGTGGCGCTTGTCGGCCCCACCTTGCGTGCCGTGCAAATCCGATACGAGCGGCCACCTCCCCTCGGTGCATTGCCGACATTGGGAAAAGGACAGCAAGCCACGTCAATGGCCCCGGCCGTGCCGATCAAGGGAACGGTCGTGCGGGTCCGCACGGCCTTTGCGCTTGAGCAGGCCCTCTTGGTGGCCGAGCCCGGCACCCACATCGTCATCGAGCCGGGCCTCTACCGCTTCTCTCGAACGCTGCAATTGGGCAAGGACGGGCACCGTGACATGCCTATCGTGGTCAGCGCAATCCGTCCTGGCAGCGTGCAATTGGAGTTCTCGCAAGTCAGCGGCATCCGTGTCGATCGCCCGCATTGGTCATTTGAAAACTTGAACATCAAGGGCGTGTGCACCGACCACGACAATTGCGAACACGCTTTCCACGTGCTTGGCCGTGGCGCATTCGTGGTTCTTCGAAACAATCGAATAGAAGACTTCAACGCGCACATCAAAGTGAATGGTTTGAACGGCGATTGGCCCGACCATGGGCTGGTCGCCTTCAATTCCCTGACCAATGCCTCCCCGCGCCAGACGGGGAATCCTGTGGTGATGCTCGATCTGGTGGGCGCCCACCAGTGGAGGGTTCAAGACAACTTGGTCGTGGGCTTTGCCAAAGGCCAGGGCAACCGGATTGCCTATGGCCTGTTCATGAAGGGCGCCAGCGAGGGTGGGCGCATTGAGCGCAATCTGGTCGTGTGCTCACCGCAGCAAATTTCTCATCCGGGGGTACGCGTGGGCATTTCTTTCGGTGGGGGGGGCGGTAACGCCGAAGCCATTTGCCGTCAAAACGCTTGCCAAGACTTCCAGCACCGTCACGGATTGGCCGCGAACAACATCGTTGCGCACTGCAATGATGCGGGCATCGACGTAAATGCCTCGTCCGACATCGTCTTGGCTCACAACACGCTTATCAACACGGCGGGTTTTTTGGCGCGCGGCAGCCCCACCCAGGTGTCTCTGCGGGGCAACCATTTCGAAGGAACCATCGCCGTTCGCGACCACGCAGACGTGCGCTCGGAGTTGAATGTTTTTCTGGAGGCGGAGCAAAACTTCCTGCGCATGGATGCGCTTCTCCTGCGGTGGGTACAGCCGCCCGCACCCATCCCTATGACCGGGTTTGTAACCGATGATTTCAACAAGGCGCGTCGAATTTTCATGACGCTTCCGGGTGCGATCGAAGCGCCGTCATGGGGATTTCAAGCCCCAACCGGGCGGAATTGAACCGCTCAACAGTGCCTGCAACTGGTAACACGTCACTACACCAGGCCGAGGACATCGCCTCGACAATCCATGCCGCACATTCACGCGAATAGCTTAATTTGTGGAATGCGCATCTCGCGGAGGCCTCCAAGAATTCATCGATCTAACGTTCCGGGCAATGCCGTGGCGTCAGATGGCTTTGGGTTGCCCATGGCAATTCCGATGGTCCACGCCTTCTTGGCTCCTCGCATCGTCCAATCAATGCCCGAAAGGCGGTTTGCCCACGGAAAAAGTGTCTAGATGTTTCGACTGCATGGAATCTGTAAATTACAGTCCCATTCTTGTGCCACATATCGTTTTGGACAGACGCTCTGTCGGGCCGTCCTACCGGCCCTCCCCCGTCGGACGAAGATTCCATCGAGGCCCTGTCCAGCCCTCCCAAGAACGAACACGGCAGCGGCAGTCCCCTTTTCATCTGATTCCAACGGTCCCCCTTCCAGCTCCATCAGCTGACGCCCATCATGAACCTCTCCAACTCTGCAAACGCCAGCGATCTGAAGCGGCTGTCTGTGCTTTTCCTGCTTGCAGCCGTATCGGCCTGTGGCGGTGGCGGAGGTGGTTCAGCCGCGGCCAACACCCCCGGTGAAGCGATTGCATCCTCGCCCGCACCAGCTCCGGCTCCTCGCCCGGCACCAGCACCAGCACCAGCACCGGCACCAGCACCGGCACCAGCACCGGCACCAGCACCGGCACCAGCACCGGCACCAGCACCGGCACCAGCACCAGCACCAGCACCAGCACCAGCACCAGCACCAGCACCAGCACCAGCACCAGCACCAGCACCAGCACCAGCACCGGCACCGGCACCAGCACCAGCACCAGCACCAGCACCAGCACCAGCACCGGCACCAGCACCGGCACCGGCACCGGCTCCAGCTCCAGGTGCCAACGGACTTGCCTGTGCCGCACAGGCCATCACGTGCATCGAAGTCTCATCAACCACCACACAAACGTCGGTTCCCGTGACCTTCGGCCAGCCCTTCAAGGCTGGGAACTGGCCCAGCTCGCAGGGACTCGTTGCCACCGACAGCACCGGCGCGGCCGTCCCCCTGCAGGTGGACCAAACGGCCTCGCACCGTGACGGGTCGGTTCGATTCGCCGTCTTGAGTGCAAAGGTCAGCAATCTTCAAGCCAACCAGCCCAAGCTGATCAACCTTTTCCTGGGCGCAAAGAACACATCCACCCAGAGCATTCCTGCCGATCCTGACTGGAATCTTGAACTGGAAGCCAAGGTATACAACGGCAGCACCTTGGTCTCGACGTGGGTCTCTCGGCCCCAAGATCTGCTCAAACAAAGCATCGCCCAAGGCACCAGTCGAAGGCTCAATGGCACCGTGGCCACCGAGTACACGGTCCTGGCCCCATTCAAGAACAGCTCCACCAACGAGGAACATCCCCATCTCAATGCTCGCTTGCATACCCGTCTGTACGAAAACGGCGCGCGGATTCGCACGGACATGGTGCTCGAGAACAACTGGACCTTCAAGACGGGCCCCGGAAACATCACCTACGAACTGAACGTCCGCAAAAACGGGCAATTGATCCACACGCAGCCCAGGTTCACGCACAACCATCATTCGCGTTGGCACAAGGTTCTATGGACGGGTGCCACTGCGCCTCAGTACAGGATTCGACATCACATGCCTTACTTCCTTGCAAGCAAGGCGACCTGGAATTTTGATCTCGCGCTGAGAATCCCCGATAGCGTACTGGCCCAGGAGGCCCGTGATCTCGCTGCCTCGGACACGAGCCCCATGGGACGCGCCATGCTGAACCCCTACTTCCCTTCCACGGGTGGGCGCCCGGAGATTGGCGCGCTGCCGCGCTGGACGGTGTTGTACCTCCTCACACAAGACGAGCGGGCCCGGGCGAGCATGATGGCCAACGCGGACGCGTCCGCCGCAGTGCCCGTGCACTACCGCGACGAAGGCACCGGCCAGCCGTTGGACGTTCAGAGAAACCCGAATGTGACGGTGCTGTTCGGCACATCGAGCCCGGTCTTGCCCGCGGTTTCCGGCAGCACCATCTGGGAGCCCGACACGCCCCACCAAGGGTCGTTCGCATACATTCCCTACCTCCTCACCGGCGATGAGTTCTATCTGGACGAAATGATGTTCTGGGCATCCTGGAACATTGCAAACGTCCACCCCATCTCTCGGGAAGCTGGCAAAGGCCTGATCTACGAAAACCAGATCCGTGGCCAGGCATGGGGCATGAGGTCGATCGCCGAGGCGGCCTTTGCGTTGCCCGAAACGCACCCTCAAAAGAGCTATTTCAAGACCATCCTGTCGAACAACCTGACCTGGTACCAGACCAACTACACCAACAATGCGGGCGTTTCGCCGCTGGGGGCGATCGAAAACCGCTATGAAGCCGGGCGAGCGGTGCCCTGGAACAACGATTTCATGGGCATTGTGTTCAGCTGGATGGCCGAAAACGACGAACCCAAGTCGAAAGACATTCTGGATTGGTTCAGCCGCTTCAACGTGGGACGCTATCTTGCTGAAAGCGATGGATTCTGCACAGTGAAGGCGCCAGGATATTACTGGTGGATCCGCGACACGGGTGGGCGCCTGATCACCACCTGGCGCGAGCTGTTCGCGCGCAACTATCCGGAAGCGGTGAACAGCCCCTGTTCGAGTCTGGCCATGAACGTGGAGGCGTATCCCGCGACCGCGGAAGGCTACGCTGCCATCTCACGCGCGTCTCTGGCATCGGCCGTGAACGCTGGCGTGACCAACGCCTCTTCTGCTTACACACGCTGGAAGGGATTCACACCCCTGATCGATGCGGCTTTCCTGAGCGATCCCACCTGGGCCATCGTGCCACGCTGACCCCGATCAACCCTGGTGTCCTGGCGCCAGGGTTGATCCTGTTTCAAGCGGGCAAGGTTCGGCGCGCGCGCGGCTGTCTTGAACCCGAATCAGCCTTTCTAACCTCTCCAGGGTTGAAAAGCGCCCTCCCAGCTCCGATTGGAAATAGCGCAACACATTTTCAATGGTGCGGAGGAAAGCCTCCAGATCGGCAGGCGTTCGAACGTATGGCGTGTTGCCTGGCTGCAGCGTGGGCGAATGGTAGGTCATGGTGAACACCTGCACACCATCCTGCACCATGGTCCTCAGAAGCCGCTTGAGCGTGTTCTCATCAAAGCCCTCCGGACTCAGCCGAACCCGCTCCAGCAAACCCATGCGGCTCATGATGCCTGGGAGATGCAGGCGTTGCGCGAAGTGGTTCTGCATCAACGCAGGCCTGGTCACGCCCCATCGGCGCAATGAGCCCGAGTACCCCACGGTAAGAGGCACCTCGAGCAGCGCGTGCGAAGCGTCAGGGAAATACGGTTGATCCGGCATGCCTTGGTAATTGGGGCCGCCTTCGTGAGCAAAGCTGGTATGTGGCACGACACTGCAATCGACGCTGTAACCCAGTTCGCGCAGGATGCCGAAGGTATTCGGCCCAAGACCATACCTGCCCGCCTTGAAGACGCGCGGTGAGCGTCCGAACGCCTGAGCAACCGCCTCGGTGGTCAGCCGGATTTTCTCGGCCTCCAACTCACGCGGCAGGTTTCCATGATAGGAATTGAAAACCGACACCTGCTCGCTGTACGGCGGCGTCACCCAGGGGTGGCAATGCGTACCAAACTCGGCCTTTCCCGCGTCGACCAGCGTGCGCAGGTAGTGCGCCGCCGTGCGTGAAGCGGCCACCGGGTAGTCCATGACATAGGTCGGCACGACACCGAGCTTGTCGTACACGCCGTGCACCCGATCCTGCGCCGTGATCGAGTGCGTCGCGGTAGCCTGCCGGTCAAAAGGCAGACCCCAGTTGAACTCCTCCTCCGTATCGACGACCACAAGCAGCAAGGGCGCTTCATACTTCCACTTGCCAGGCCTCGGTGCCTCCTCCGAATCGGTCATTTCCCTTACTCCTCCATGGTATCCGCGACGTATCTCGCAGACCTCCTATTTCGACGCCTTGAGCGCCTTGCGATGCACTTGCATCTGTTTTGTCCGGCCCGCGCCTGCCAACCACCGGCGCAAAGGCGCTGACCAAGGCTCCTCGACACACACGTTAACCAGCCATGCCGCCGCCACTGCCAACGCGAGCAATCCGACGGTTACCCAGGACAGACCCACTGCAGCGGTGAGTCCCGAGGCTGCCGCGAGACTGAACAAGGCATAGCCGGCGTGTTGATGCACCAGATACAACGGGTAGGTCAGGCGCCCTGCGAGCAAACTCCACCTCGAACTCTTGACCCGCACCTTGCCGTGAACCATGCAGAAAAAGAAGCCGAAGAAGGACAGCAGGATGGCTTCGATAACCAAATGGTTGGGGCCTGCGTCCAGGCGCAACAGATGCTCAAGGTCGGGAACAACACCATTCTCCCGCCAGAGATACAGACACGCTAACAGGGTCGACCCGGATATCGAGAGCAGGCGGCGCGCAGTCCAGCCAGATTGCTTGACCAGATAGAAGATGGCACCTGCCGTGAACAACGGCGCCCATTGGGCGCTGGTAAAGACTTGAACCGTGTGCATGGGCCGCAGGTAGTTGACCAACGAAAGCGCCAGCCAGAGCAGCAGCAAGGTCTCGATGCGCTTGAGCTGCCCTGTGGCAATCGCCAGGGCCACCATGGCGTAAAAGTTGATCTCCACGGCCAAAGACCAATAGGCCCCGTCCATGTACGCCTCATCGAAAACGCGCGGCACCAGCGTGAGATTGGCGAAGTATTGCGCCCATGATTCGGGTTTGATGGGTGCCGTCGGCACCGCCAACTCCACCAGCGCCGTCAAGGTCACGCAAACCCAGAGTGCAGGGGCCAAGCGGGACACCCTCGAGGCCATGAACCGCCGCGTGTTTGCATGTTGCGCGGTCATCATGATCACGTACCCACTGATCATGAAGAAAAGATGCACACCCACATAACCGTAGGCCGTGACGGCGTAGACGACGGGGTGTTGCTCGCCCTTGAACCAGCCATCGCGCAACCCGGCATGGCAATAGTGAAACAGCACCACCATCATGGCGGCAACTCCGCGAAGCCAGTCCAGGGACGGCTGACGCTGGTCCAGTGCGTGCGTATGTTCGGTCATGACATCCAGAGTTGGCAGGATTCAGCTTTTCGGCAGCACGGCGTCAATGCGGGACAACAGGCGGCGCGAGCCCTGGTCGTCCAGATGAACGCCATCGGCGGCAAACGAGACATCGGCAAATGCGCCTTCGCCCGGCACCACGTCGATCATCTCGTGGCGCCGCCGGGCACACATGTCGCCGATGCGTTGATTCGCGGAAGACTGAAGTTTGCGGTGCGCCGTCCCCGGCCCCTGCACTGGCAGGCCGACGCAGACCACCTTCACCGAAGCAGGCACCTGGTCCAGCAACGACGCCCAAGCCTCAGCGACTTCCTCGGGGCCGCGGCCTTCGAACAGGTCGTTGGAACCCGCACCGATGACGACGGCACGCGCTTGCCGCACCGAGGTGTAGCGCCCAATCCGCTCGCTCAACCTTTGAGCGGACTGGCCGCCAATGGCAAAGTTGTAAGCCTGAGACAGGGCGCCCACGGGCAAGACCTGAAGATGGCTGTCACCCAGGAAGACAACCGCGCCCTCAGGCACCAACCGGTCCTGCCCCAGTTGATGGGCGAGCAGACGGCGCTCAAAGAGCCTTTGTCCCAGCGTGGGGCGAGCCTCCCATCGCTCGTAACGCCAGAAGAAGCCGTCGGCAATACCCGGCCATGTTGCCGCAGCCCATACGGCCAGCGCCAATGTGCCTCCGGCACAGAGCGCACCTAAAACAAAGGAAGAGGCTTGTAACTTTTTCACAGCAAGCGCGGCCTTGCAGCAGCAACAATGGCAATTCGCGCCGAAGCATGGCATGGCGCAACGATGAGCGAACACACGGCGGTTGAATTTCCGGGCGCTTCGTGGACTACGTCGCGCAGAATGCTCATACAAAGGCGAAAAATGGAAACATTTCACCGCTATGATTTGTTACACAAGTTTCCGATGGTACTCGTTTGCACGCCGCTGATGGCCGCCAGCGACACCCGCAGGAGGCGCGAAACCGGAATGGCAATGCGCCAAGGAGTGATTTCGTGAAACCGAATTCGACACAAACATCGATCCTTGATGTCCAACGCATACCTTTGACCTCCTCCCAAAGGTCGGTTCTTCAAACCCTGTCTCTGGATACGCGTGCCACGCTTGCCTGGAACGAAGCCCGCGCCTTGCGCATCCGCGGGCCTCTGCAGCGCGAAGCATTTCTTGCCGCCGTGGATCAAGCCGTGCGGCGCCAAGACGCCCTGCATTTGCGGATCGATGGCGCCGGGATGTCGGCCGCGTCGCCCCCATCCCTGCAGATCGAACGCCTGGATCTGCGCGGGCTGCCGCAGCCTGAACGTGAGGAGCGGCTTCAGCGCACGCTGCAACAACTGGTGGACACGCCGCTGAATATCGGACAGGGACAGGTGTTCAAGGCCGTGCTGCTCGAACTTGGCGCGGACGACACCTGTCTGGGCATGGTGGCACACCATGTCGTCTGCGACGGTTGGTCGTTTGGCGTTCTGATCGAGGACATCGTCGCGCTCTACAAGGCCGGCGTGAGCGGTACGGTAGCCACGCTCGACGCTGCGCCCAGCTTCGTGCAATTCGCCCGGGACGAGATCGCGGGTGCGGCGGCGATCGAGCGCGAGAAGGATCTCACCTACTGGGCCGGGGTGTACGCCGACGCGTGGCCCACGCTGGACCTGCCAACGGATCGACCTCGTGGCGCACAGCGCACCCTGAACGCAGCAAGGGCGGAACTGCGCCTGGACCCCGAGTTGATTGCGCGTCTGAAAACAACCGCAGGCCGGCAAGGCGCCAGCTTTTTCAGCGTGCTGTGCGCGGGCTATGCGGCGCTGGTGGCCCGCCTCAGCGGCAGCACGGATGTGGTGATCGCCGTGCCGGCGGCGGCGCAACTGCGCGAAGGTCTTGAGCGTCTCGTGGGCCAGTGCGTTTCGCACTTGCCTCTGCGGCTGGCGGTCGACCTCGAAGCGCCCGCCAGCCAGTTGCTGGCCACGACTCAGAGCGCTGTGCTCGATGCATACGACCACATGAGTTGCGGCCTCGAACTTCTGCTGGAGCACTACAAGCCCGCCGCCGAACAAGGCCGCCTACCCCTCGCATGCGTCAAGTTCAACCTAAACCCGAGCCTGGACGCCGCTGCAGCCCCTTTGCCCGATGTGCAAACCCAGGTGTGGACGCCTGCGCGTGTGGCCGAGCATTTTGAGCTCTTCCTCAACGCAGAGCAAGACGCCCAGGGCCTGGTGCTGTACTGCCAGTACAACAGCGACCTGTTCGACGCCGCCACGGTTCGGCGCTGGCTGGGCCTGTACCAGCAGATCCTTGTCGGTCTGGCCGACCGGCTTGACCAGCCACTGGCAGGACTGCTCGCACCGATCGGCGAAGACCAGACGCTTCTGGCGCGGTTCAACGCCACCCAGGCCAGGCTGGACCGCTCCTTGCGTGTTGAGGCCATGATCGATGCCCAGGTCCAGCGCACGCCCGATGCGGTCGCGGTCGTCGCTGGAGAGGAGCGCCTGACCTTCATCGAGCTTCAGCAGCGCGCCTGCGGTGTGGCCGAAGAACTGCGGCGGCGTGGCGTGCAAGCCGGCGATCTGGTGGGCCTGTCATGCGGACGCAACCACCTGATGATGGTCGGCGTGTACGGCATTCTGAAGGCGGGCGCGGGCTATGTCCCTCTGGACCCGACCTTCCCTGTGGACCGGCTCGACTTCATGGCCGAAGACGCCGCCCTCAGCCTGGTGCTGCGCGACGAATCCGTGGCCGACGGCTGGCAGCCGGCCCAGTCCACCGTGGTCATGCTGGACACCATTGCCTCGGCTCCGGCGGTGTCAACGGCGCTGGGCGCTCACAGCGAAATGCCCGCCTACGTGATCTACACCTCGGGCTCGACCGGCAAGCCCAAAGGCGTTCGTGTACCGCACCGCTCGGTCGTCAACCTACTGCAAAGCGTGGCGCAGGTGCCTGGCATGGGTACGTCCGATGTGGTCCTGGCGGTCACCACCCTCTCGTTCGACATTGCGGTCTCCGAGGTCATCCTCCCGATGACGGTTGGCGCGCGGATCGTGGTGGCCAACCGCGCCGAGACGACCGACGGGTCGGCCCTGCGCACGCTCATCGAACACCAGAAGGTCAATTTCATCGATGCCACGCCGTCAACCTGGCGGCTGCTGCTGGCCGCCGGATGGCCTGGCCACAAGGGAATGAAGGCCATCTGCACAGGCGAGCCCTTGCCACCCGACCTGGCCAACGAACTCATCCCACGCGTGGCCGAGCTGTGGAACGGCTATGGACCCACCGAGACCACGGTGTGGTCGAGTTTTCACCACGTCACCTCTTCCGCAGTGCCGATTCCTATCGGCAAGCCCGTTCTCAACACACAATTCCACGTGCTGGACGCGGGCATGCGCCCATTGCCCGTGGGTGTCACGGGTGAACTGTGGATCGGTGGCGACGGCGTCACGCTGGGGTACCTGAACCGGCCGGACCTCACCGCCGAGCGCTTCGTGTCCGATCCGTTCTCCACAGCGCCGGGGGCCAGCCTGTACAAGACCGGCGACCTCGGACGTTGGCGCGCTGACGGCATCCTGGAATGCCTGGGCCGCGCCGACCACCAGGTCAAGGTGCGCGGTTACCGGATCGAGCTCGGTGAGATCGAGGTGCAGCTGTGTGCCCACCCCGCGGTAGCGCGCGCCGTGGTGATCACGCGCGAAGACCGCCCGGGCGATGTGCGACTGGTGGCCTATGTGGTGCCACACCAGGCCATGCCGTCGGTGTCGTCGATGCGGGAGCATCTCTCAGCGCTGTTGCCCGAGTACATGGTGCCGCAGCATTTCGTGCCAATGTCGGAGATCCCGCTGTTGCCCAACGGCAAGATCAACCGCCATGCGCTGCCGCCGCCCAGTGGCGCCCGCCCTGAGCTCTCGGTGCCGTACCAGGCACCCGTCGGTGCGCTGGAAGCAGGTTGCTGCGAGGTGTTCGGCAGCGTGCTCAGCATCGACCAGGTGGGGCGCCACGACAACTTTTTCGAGCTCGGCGGCAACTCGCTGCTGGCCATGCGCGTGCTGGAGGGGCTGACCCGCTTGACGGGCAAGACCTTGTCCGCGCCGACCATCTTTGCCTCGCCCACACCGGCCGCGCTGGTCGAATGCCTGACGCCGCCCGCTGGTGAGAATGAAGTGCCCCTGGCCACTTCGGCCAAGTCACGCCGGCGCACCACCCGCGACGACGACCCGATCGCCATCGTCGGCATGGCCGGGCGCTTCCCCGGTGCCTCCACCGTGGAAGCCCTGTGGGACAACCTGATCGCCGGTCGCGATGCCATCACGCCGTTCTCGCTCGAAACGCTCGACCCGAGCATTCCGCCTTCGCTGCGCGACGACCCCAACTACGTGAGAGCCCGCGGCGTGGTCGACGGCATCGAGCTGTTCGACAACACGTTCTTCGGCATTTCGGCGCGCGAAGCCGAAATCATGGATCCGCAGCACCGCGTGTTTCTCGAGATCGCCTGGGAATGCCTGGAGCGCGCCGGCTACGCGCCCGATCGGACCGAGCAGGCTGTGGGCGTGTTCGCCGGCGTCTACACGCCCACCTACCTGCAGCGCCATGTCTTGGCCCACCCCGAGGCCATCGAGCGCATCGGCGAGTTCCAGGTGATGGTGGCCAACGACAAGGACTACGTGGCCACGCGCGTGGCGCACAAGCTCAACCTCAAGGGCCCGGCCATTGCCATCAACACCGCCTGCTCCACCTCCCTGGTGGCGATTGCACAGGCGGTAGACAGCTTGCGCCTGGGACGTTGCGACATGGCGCTGGCCGGCGCGGCCTCCGTGACCTCCCCGCCCCGCAGCGGCTACCTCTACCAGGAAGGCGCCATGCTGTCGAAGGATGGCCACACGCGCACCTTCGATGCCGACGCCAGCGGAACCGCCTTCAACGACGGCGCGGCCGTGCTGCTGCTCAAGCGGCTGTCGGATGCGCAGGCCGACGGCGACCAAGTGTTCGCGCTCATCCGGGGCATCGCCACCAACAATGACGGCGGTGGCAAGGCCAGCTTCACGGCGCCCAGCGTGCAGGGGCAGGCGGCGGTCATCGCCGCGGCCCATGAAGATGCCGGCGTCGAGCCGCGCAGCATTTCCTACGTCGAGGCGCATGGCACGGCCACCCCACTGGGCGATCCGGTCGAGGTGGAAGGCCTCACCCGCGCCTTCCGCCGGGGCACCCAGGACACCGGTTTCTGCCGTATCGGCTCGGTCAAGAGCAACCTGGGCCATCTGATCACTGCGGCGGGCGCCACCGGCGTGATCAAGACGGCGCTGGCACTGGTCACAGAACAACTGCCAGCCACGATCCACTTCGATCGGCCGAACCCGAACATCGATTTCGCCAACAGCCCCTTCGTCGTCAACGGCGAGGCCACGGCCTGGCCGCGCGGGCCACAACCGCGCCGCGCGGGCGTCAGCAGTTTTGGCGTCGGTGGCACCAATGCCCACGCCGTGATCGAGGAAGCGCCGCTGGCAACCCCTTCGCCCGCAGTGAGCGGCCCCCAGTTGCTTCAGCTTTCGGCGCGAACGCGCTCCGCGCTGGACGCCATGGCGCAGCAGCTGGACGACCATCTGAGCGCGCACCCGGATCTGAACCTCGCCGATGCGGCCCACACCTTGCTCGTGGGCCGCAGCCGCTTTGCCCACCGGCTCACGGTGGTGGGCGCTTCAGTGGGCGAGTGCCTGGAGGCGCTGCGCACCATCGACCACCCGCAGCGCGCGCTGCGCGAAGTCGCAGCGGCCGTGCCGCCGCTGGTCTGGCTGTTCCCAGGACAGGGCGCGCAGTACGCTGGCATGGGCCGTGAGCTGTATGCCCACGACGCAGCGTTCCGCGCCGCGTTTGACGAATGCCTCGACGCGCTGAAAGACGTGCTCCCCTACGATCTGAAGGCCCGCATGTTCGACGGCGCCGCGGACGCGCTGGTGGCCACGGACACCACGCAGCCCGCCACGTTCGTGCTGGAGGTCGCGCTGGCCCGGTCCTGGCTGGCACAAGGCGCGCGTCCGCAGGCCCTCATCGGTCACAGCGTGGGCGAGTTTGCGGCAGCGGTGCTCGCGGGCGTGATGCCGCTGGCAGACGCAGCCCGGCTGGTGGCCCGGCGCGGGGCGCTGATGCAAGCCCTGCCGGGCGGCAGCATGCTCTCGGTTCGGCTCCCGCTCGACAAGCTGATGCCGCTGCTGCCGCCCGAACTCTCGCTCGCCGCTGAAAACGGGCCCAGCGCATGCGTTGTGGCCGGCCCGACGCCCGCCGTGCAAGCCTGGCAGGCTCGGCTGGAGGCCGAAGGCGTTGTCGCGCGGCTGCTGCAGACCTCCCACGCCTTCCACTCATCGATGATGCACAGCGCCGTCGCGCCGTTCGAAGAAGCGGTTCGCCAGGTGCATCTTTCGGCGCCGCAGATTCCTATCATCTCGACGCTCACGGGCCAGCCGATGCAGGCGAGCGAAGCCACCGACCCGGGCTACTGGGCGCGCCACCTGCGCGAAGCCGTGCGCTTTTCGCCAGCGATCAAAAGCGCGCTGGCCACCGGTGATGTCGCCTTCCTTGAAATCGGCCCACGCGGCACGTTGTCCACGCTGGTTCGCCAGCATGGCGCTGGCAAGCGCGCGGCGGTCTGCGTGCCCAGTCTGGGCGATGCACCCGAGGCGGAGACGGCCCTGCTCCTTCACGCGCGCGGTCAGCTCTGGACACTGGGTCTGGAACTTGCGCCACTGGCGAGCGACCAGCAACGGCGCCGTGTGCGGCTGCCCACCTACCCTTTCGAACGCAAGCGATTCTGGCTCGACGCAGCGCTGCCATCGGCGCCGTTGCCCCAAGCCGTGCTGCCCACGCCTTCTGCCTCTGTCCCATCCGATGTCAGCGCGACCGCCGTCGCACCCACCATCAGCACCACGATCATGTCCACCGCCATGTCTTCACCCGCCCCCGCCACCCCGTCGAACGCGCGGCCCGCACTGTTGGCTGCGCGACTGCGTGCACTGTTCGAGGACGTCGCGGGCGTCGAGATCGAAAGCGCCGACTCGGCCACCGGTTTTCTGGAGCTCGGGCTTGACTCCCTGAGCCTCACACAAGCGGCGCTGCAGGTAAAGAAGACGTTCAATGTCGCGCTCACCTTCCGCCAGCTGATGGAGAAGTACCGCAGCATCGACACGCTCGCGCAGTTCCTTGACGGCGAACTGCCGCCCGATCAGTTCGCACCGCCTGCACCTGCGGCCTCCGTCGCTGCCCCGGCGCCCGTCGCCGCGACAGCGTCTACGGCCATGCCCGCTGCGATGCCCGGCGCCACCGCCACCTATGTCGCCCCCGCGGCGATGCCGGTTGCCATGCCAATGGCGCTGCTGCCGGGCGACGCCAGCGCCGTTCACCAATTGATGCAACAGCAGATGCAGTTGATGGCGCAGCAACTCGCCGTGCTCGCCGGACAGCCCATGTTGACCAGTGCGCCCGCTGCGGCCATGCCCCCACCTGTGGCGGTGTCAGCGCCTGCCACCGCGCCGCTGCCCACGACACCGGCGTCTGTCGCCATGGCCGAGCCTGGTAACGCCGCCGAACCGGCGCAGCCCTCGCTCAAGTCGCTGGTCGAAAAGCCCTTCGGCGCATCGCCGCGCCTCACCTTGCAGGCCCAGGGCGACTTCACCCCGGCGCAACGGCGCTGGCTCGACGACTTCATCGCGCGCTCCAACGCCCGCAGCGCCAAGTCCAAGGCGTTCAGCCAGCAATACCGCAAGGTCATGGCCGATCCGCGCGTGGTGACGGGCTTCAACCCGCTTTGGAAAGACCTGATCTACCCATTGGTGGTCAACCGCTCCAGCGGCGCCTGCATGTGGGACCTGGACGGCAACGAATACATCGACCTGCTCTCCTGCTTTGGCGGCAACCTGCTGGGCTACCAGCCCGCCAGCGTGGCACAAGCCTTGCACCAGCAGGTCGACCAGGGCTTCGAAGTGGGCCCGCAGCACCCCTTGGCCGCCGAGGTCGCCAAACTCATGACCGAGTTCACCGGCATGGAACGCGTGGGCTTCTGCAATACCGGTTCCGAGGCCGTCATGGGTGCCATGCGCATTGCACGCACCGTCACCGGCCGCAAGACCATTGCCATCTTCAGCAACTCCTACCACGGCATCTTCGACGAGGTGGTGGTGCGCGGTACCAAGCAGCTTCGCTCGGTCTCGGCCGCTCCCGGCATCCTGGCCAACACGGTAGAGAACATTCTGGTGCTGGACTGGAACAGCGAAGACTCGCTGCGCATCCTGCGCGAACGCGGGCACGAACTGGCGGCCATCATGACCGAGCCGATCCAGAACAAGTACCCCACGATCCAGCCCCGCGAGTTCGTGCAGTCGTTGCGCCAGATCGCCGACAAAGCCGGCTGCGCGCTGATCTTTGACGAGGTGGTGACAGGCTTTCGCGTCGCACCTGGTGGCGCCCAGGAGTTCTACGGCGTGCGTGCCGACATCGCCACCTACGGAAAGGTCATCGGCGGAGGCCTGCCGTTCGCAGCCATCGCCGGCAACGCCAACTGGCTCGATGCGCTGGACGGTGGCCACTGGCAATTCGGAGACGACTCCTACCCCGAAGCCGGCGTCACCTATTTCGCCGGAACCTTCGTGCGCCACCCGCTTGCACTGGCTGCCGCGCACGCCACCTTGCTGCAGATCAAGCAAGGCGGCAGGGGCTTCTACCGCGATCTCAACGACCGCACCCAGCGCCTGATCGACCGCCTCAACACCGCCTTCGCGGTGCGCGGCGCGCCGGTGAAGGCGGTGCACTGCGCCTCCATCTGGCGCCTGCAATGGGACGACAACCAGCCGTACGTGAGCCTGTTCTACCACCTGGCTCGCTTCAAGGGCATGCACCTGTACGAGCAGTTCGGCCACTTTGTGACCGCCGGCATGACCGACGAGCACACCGATCGCATCTTCCGCGCGTTCACCGACACGATCGACGAACTCATGGCCGAGGGCTTCATCCTGCCCAAGGACGGCACGCCCCCACCGCCGCCCAAAGGCGGGGTTGACGCGGGCACTGCTCCGCGCACCGAAGCCCAGATCACCCCGGGACAGAACGAGCGCTGGCTTGCTGGCGGCTTCGACCCCTCGGCGCGCCGTGCCCTGAACGAATCGCTGTGCGTCAGCCTCAAGGGGCCGGTCGATCGTGCAGCGCTCCAGCAAGCGCTGCACGATGTTCTGACCCGCCACGACACCTTCCGGGTGCAATTCAGCCTCGACGAACCGCGCCAGACACTCGCACCGGCCAAGCCCATTCCGATCGCAGAGGTCGACCTGCGCCAGCAGGCCGACGCGGACAAGGCACTGGACGACTTCTGCAGCCAGGCCAGCCTGCGAGAGTTCCCGCTCGACCAGGCACCCCTGGCCGCCGTGAGCCTGCTCGACCTGAGCGACGGCCGGACCGTGGTGCACGTGGTGGCCAGCCACTTGGTATTCGACGGCTGGGCCTCCAGCGTCTTCAACGTCGAACTCGCCACCGCCTACAAGGCCCGCAGCATGGGGATGCCACCGCCGTTCAAAGCGGCCGAATCCCCGTTGGACTTCGCTGAAGAAGAGCAGGCGCGCTTCGAAGGCCCGGACGGACAGGAGGCCCTTCGCTTCTGGCAGCAACAACTGCGCAACCCGCCCGCCCCTTTGAACCTGGGCGATCGCACGCCGGCAACGCCGCGCAGCTTCGCGGCGGACACCTGCTCCATGCGCATCGATGGCGATGCCTTTGGCCGTCTGCGCGCGCACGCAAGGCAATCGGGCGCCACGCTGTTCCAGCTCTTGCTCACCGCCGTCACGCTGATGCTGCACAAGCGCAGTGGACAGGGAGACTTCGTGGTGTGCATTCCCTATGCAAGCCAGAGCCTGCAGCGGCACGGCCCGCTGATGGCCGATGGCGTGCTGGACCTTCCGCTGCGCCTGACCTGCGCCCCTGGCGAGCACACCGGCGCGGTGTTGCAGCGGGTGCGCTCCCATCTGATGGACGCGTTGGAACATCCGCTCATCACCCAGGGCACGGTGGCCCGCGCGCTGGGCATCCGCAGCAGCGGCGACCGTCCGGCCCTCACCGGGATTTACTTCAACCTCAATCCCAAGGTGGATCTCTCGGCCTACGCGCCGCTGGAAGCCACCATGCACGAGGGGCGCAAGCGCGGTCTGCTCAGCCAGCTGTTCTTCAATTTCTACGAGCAGGATGACGCGCTCACCCTCGACCTGCACCACAGCAGCGAATACTTCAGCCCTGAGCGCGCGCGCGACCTGGTCGACCAGCTCAAGACGCAGATCTTCGACATGGTGGGCCACGCCCCTCTGCCCGTGCTCACCGCCGTGGTCGCCCCTCCCGTGGCAACCGCCGCGCCTGCGGTGGACCCGCGCCTGGTCGCCTGGAACAAAGCCACCGCCACGCCGCAGGAAGCCCGCGCCCGTGTGGAGCAATGGGTTGCACGCCAAGCCGCGGCGACCCCCGATGCGCCTGCCCTGGTGGCCAACGGCACGCGCCTGACCTACGCCGCGCTCGAATCGCGTGCCAATCGCCTGGGCCAACTGCTGCGCTCGCGCGGTATTGGCGCGGACATGCTGGTGGGCGTTTGCCTCACCCGCGGCCCCGATCTCGTGCCCGCCCTGCTCGGCATCCTGAAAACCGGCGCCGCTTATGTCCCGCTGGATCCCGGGTTCCCCAAGGACCGTCTGCATTACATGGCCGAAGACGCCGGTGTGCGCCTGGTGATCACCGACGCCGCCCATGCCAGCCTGTCCGGTGTCCCGCGCGAGCAGCAGATCCGCCTCGACGACGACGCTGCCGCGATCGCCGCCGCCTCGGACAGCGCTCTGCCGCCTCAGGCCGATTGGGCGGACGACGCCCCCATGTACGTGATCTACACCTCGGGCTCCACCGGCAAGCCCAAGGGCGTGGTACTGCCGCACAACGCGGTGTGCAACTTCCTCGCGAGCATGCGCCGCGAACCGGGGCTGCGTCCGGACGACCGACTCCTGGCCGTCACCACCCTGTCCTTCGACATCGCCGTGCTCGAGCTGTTCCTGCCCTTGACCGTCGGCGCCAGCGTGGTGCTGGCCCAGCGCGAAGACGCCATGGACGGCGAAGCCCTGGCTCGGCTGATCGCCGAACACCGCATCAACGTGATGCAGGCCACGCCCACCACCTGGCACATGCTGCTCGACGCCGGCTGGCGCGCACCCAACGGCATGCGTGCCCTGTGCGGGGGCGAGCCCTTGCCGCCGTCGCTGGCCGAACGCCTGCTCGGCGCGGGCGTGGAACTCTGGAACATGTACGGCCCCACCGAGACCACGGTCTGGTCCACGCTGTGCCGTATCACCGACGCCTCGCAGAAGATCACCGTCGGCCACCCCATCGACAACACCCAGGTCTGGGTGCTCGACGAGCAGATGCGTCCCTGCGCCATCGGCCAGGAAGGCGAACTGTGCATAGGCGGGGCTGGCGTTGCCACCGGCTATTTCAAGCGCCCTGAACTCACAGCCGAAAAATTCGTTGCCGATCCGTTTGATGGCGCACCTGGTGCGCGCCTCTACCGCACAGGGGATCTCGCCCGCTGGCGCGAAGACGGCACGCTGGAACACCTGGGCCGCCTGGACTTCCAGGTCAAGATCCGCGGTTACCGCATCGAACTGGGCGAGATCGAAGCCCGCCTGGCCGCGCTGCCCGACATTGCCCGCACCGTCGTGATGGCGCGGGAAGACAGCCCGGGCGACGTGCGCCTCATCGGCTACGCGGTACCCCGCACTGGCACCCGGCCCGAGCCCAACGCGCTGCGCGAAGCGCTGCGCACCGGGCTGCCCGACTACATGCTGCCGCAACAGATCGTGCTGCTCGACGCCATGCCCTTGTTGCCCAACGGCAAGATCGACCGCAAGGCCTTGCCCGCGCCTACCGGCCCGGCGCCCGCCATGTCCAGCGGTGCGGTCAAATCCGCGCGCAACGACACCGAGAAGGCCGTGGTCCAAGCCATGCAGACGGTTCTCAAACTGTCTGCGGTCGGCATCGACGAGGACTTCTTCGCGCTGGGTGGTCACTCCCTGCTCGCAGCCAAGGTGGTGGCCCAGCTCAACAAGTCGCTTGGCCTGCAGCTCAACCTGCGCATGCTGTTCGAGTCGCCTTCGGCAGAGAAGCTGGCACGCCGCATCGACGAACAGCGCGGCAGCAGCGCGCCACAGCGCACACCCATCGTGCACAGGCCGCAGCAACAGCAAGCGCCGCTCACGCTGATGCAGGAGCGCATCCGCTTCATCGAGGAAATGCAACCCGATCGGGTGGTCTACAACGTGCCCTCGGCGCACCGCCTGCGCGGTCCCATGCAGTTGGAGGCCTTCGACCGCGCCTTCCAGGAAGTCGTGCGACGTCAGCATGCACTGCGCACCAGCGTCGCCCGCGTCGGCAATGCATTCGTTCAGGTTGTCGCCGACGACGTCCCGTTCTCCCTGCTGCCCCTGGAAGACCTGAGCGCACTTCCGGCCGCACAACGCGAAGCGGCGCTGCAAGCGCGCATACAGGAGCTGGTGTCGCATCCCTTCGCGCTGGACCACAGCCCCTTGTTCAAGGCCCGGCTGTTCCGCCTGGAGGAGCAGCACCATGTGTTGTTCTTCATGACGCACCACCTGATCTGGGATGGTTGGTCGTTCGATCTTCTTTACGAAGAGATGAACGCCCACTACAAGGCCTTCTGCGAGGGCAAGCCGTCCCAGCTGCCCGCCCTGGCGCTGTCCTACGGCGACTTCGCCGACTGGCACGGCAAGTGGCTGGAAGGCGAAGAGCTGGCCCAGCAGATGGCGTTCTGGAAAGACCAGTTCCACAAGCATCCCGTCAAGACGCCGCAAGCCGACTTGACCCGCCAACCCGGCGCCCACCGCATCGGGGCCATCGAGTTCCGCAAGGTCACCGCCGCCGAAGCCGATCACGTGCGCGATGTCGCCAAGCGCACAGGATCCACGCTGAGCATCGTGGCCCTGTCGGTCTATGCGGTGATCCTGTCGCAGTTGCTGCGCGAGCCCACGCCCACGGTCGGCGTGCCGGTTCGCGGACGTCCGCACGCAGACCTGGAGCCCATCATGGGCTTCTTCAACAACATGCTGCCGGTGCGCCTGCCGGTGGACCCGTCCCTCACCTGGGTCGATTGGATCGCGCGCGTGCGCGCCACGGTGGTCGCGGCCTTCTCGAACCAGGATGTCCCGTTCGAGCGCATTGCAAGCGCACTCGAAGCCGAACAACCCGGCGTGCATGGCAGCCTGTACCAGGCCATGTTCACCTTCCAGGACGCCCGCAACCGCCCCACGCAATGGGGCGATCTGGCGCACGAACGCGTGCTGGTCCACCACAAGGGTTCGACCGAAGACCTGAATCTGGGACTGGTCGAAATCCCCTCGGGCATCGAAGTCAGCGTGCAGTACGACACGGGCGTGTACCTGTCCACCACGGCACAGGCCGTGCGCGATCGCTTCCTGTCCATGCTGGCGGCTGTGGCGGTGGATCCGACCCGGACCGTGTCCAGCCTGATGGCTCCCGACGCGTCGGCGCTGCAGGCCCTTCAGGCGCTCGACGCGCCGGTGGTTCCGAGCAAGGACCTGCTTGATGCCCTGTCCAAGCTTGCGCAGCAGCAAGGCGACACCGTCGTGGTGCGCACCGCGTCCGCCTCGGTGGACGCGAAGGAGCTCGAGCGCCGGGTCGTGACCACGGCACAAGCCCTGGCACTGCCGTCCAGCGGAACGCCTGGCACGGTGATCATTGCCTTGTCCGACCCGGTCGCCCAGCTTGTCGCCGCGCTGGCGGTGCTGCGGGCAGGCCACACCTGCCTGAGCGTCGATGCCGACAGCCTGAGCGCATGCCTGGACAGCGCCAGCGAGGCCGCGCGATGGGTGCTGGTGGACACGCTGCCCGCTGCCGGCCTTCCCACCCAGGTGGTGCGCCTCGACGCCTCGGCCGTGACAGCATACAGTGCGGCCCCCTCAGCGTCGTTGCAGCCACAGGACGCCGCCGCGCTGTCCAAATCGCCTGCATTGCCCGTCAGCCGGGAGCAATGGGCGCTGGTGAGCGCCGCGCTGGCGGCGCAGGTCAAGCTGCTCGACGGCGATCAGATTCTGGCGCTGTCCCCCACGCCCGCCGCCCACCTGGCCTTGCTGGGCCTGGCCCTGTGCACAGGCGCCCAGCTGGTGTTCGCCACCCAGGCCATCGTCAACAACGCCGACGAACTGATCCGGCGCATGACCACGGAACGTGTGGGCCTGGTGCATGCCGAAGTCAACGTCTGGAAGCGCATCCGCGACGCCCGCCAAGGCGCTTGTCTGCCCGTGATCGCGGCGATCGATGTCCAGGAGAGCTCCACCGACCTGGTCGCTGGCCTGCTGGACGCGGGCGCCAACGTGTTGTCGGTCTACCAACCAGGGACCGGCGCATTGCCGGTGGCGGTGGGCTGGATCGCGCAGGTCCAGGACTTCAACCTCTTTGGCCGCCCACTGGTCACCCAGACGCTGCAGGTGGCCGAGCGCGCTGGCGAACCGGTGGCGGTTGGCATGAGCGCGCCCTTGTGGTTGCGCGCTCCGCACGGCGAGCGCTGGACCGCGCCAGGAGCCCTGGTGCGCTGGCGCAGCGATGGCCAGTTGCAATACCTGGGCGAAACACGCGCCGAAACCATTCTCGCGGGACAGCGGATCTCACTGGAAGCCTTGGAGCGCGTCGCCATTGCACTGCCCGGCGTGGCTGCGGCCGCCGTCGGCCTGGGCTGGGATGCGCTGGGGCGCCGACTCGTCGTGGGCCTGCAGCCCACCGGCGACGTGCCGATCGACAACGACCGGGCCATGGCGAGCCTGAAGGCCGCTCTGCCCCCGGCCGCGCGCGGTGCGCTGGACGTGCGCTGGTTTGAACGCATTGCCCGCACGTCCGATGACCTGTTGCACCTCTCCCAATCGGTCCAGCTGCGCCCGCACCAGGCAGCCGTGCCGACACGGCCCAGCGGCAACACCACCGCGCAGGAGATCCAGGCGGTGTGGAGCGAGTTGCTGGGCATCGCCCACATCCGTCCACACGACAATTTCTTCGATCTGGGCGGCACCTCATTGACCGCCATGCAGGCGGTGCAAAAGCTCGAACAACGCATCGGTAAGCAGATCAGCCCACGCCGCTATGTGTCCGAAACCCTGGCTCAGCTGGCAGCCGCCTATGATGGCGAAAATACCGCGAGCACCCAAGCTTCGACCGTGAAGGAAAAACCCGCGCCAAGTCCCAGTCTGATCGAGCGACTTGTCCGCCTGGTTCACCGCGCCTGAGCTGGGGAGGAACCGGGTTACGCCAGCACATGACCTTATCCATTCGACATTTCGGACGCCCCTCCAGAGGCATGGTGGGCGTGCACATGGCCGCAGAAACAGGCACCGCCCTGCGGGCGAAGTTTCTGCTGTGCCGTCCGCTCGGCCAGGAAGCCGTGCGCACGGCAGCCATCTACCGCGTGGTAGCCGACCGCTTGGCGCGCGAGGGCGGCGAGACGCTGCGGTTCGACTACCACGGAACGGGCGACTCACCCGGCGATGAAGGCGATCAGTCGATTGCCCAGTGGGTCGACGATGTTCTGGATGCCCACGCCTCGCTCGAACAAGGCGGCCAGGCGCCGGTGCACTGGTTCGGCATGGGATTGGGCGCCAACATCGCTTTGCGCGCGGCCCTGCGCGCGAAGGCGCCGCCTGCCCAACTGGTGCTGTGGGAACCTGTGTTCAACGGAAAGGCCTACGTCCAAGCCTTGAAAGACGGCCACTGTGCCGAACTCGTTCGCATGTTCCGTGTGCCATGGGAACGGCTGCTGTCTTCGGGCAAGGCTGTGCAACCGCAGTTGCCGGGCAACCTGCTGGGCTTCGAATTCGGCCCCAAGTTGAGCGAAGACTTGCAGGAGATGGGCGACATCAACCTGCTGCCCGCGCTGCGCCGGGGCATTCGCGTCGTCTGTGCCGTCCACGCCGAGCAACGGCCGATGTTCGAAACGATGGGCGCTCAAGCCCTGTTCCATCTTCACACCGTCGAAACCCGCACCGACTGGATGTCGAGTCAGGCCATGGGAACGGCGATCGCACCGCCGGACATTCCGCGCACGCTCATCTCCACCCTCTCATGACCATGGCAGAGCAAACGCTGATCCTGGGCACCGACAACCACCTCGTCGCCACATTCACCCCCGCCGCGCACCCTTCCTCGGATCCGCCCCGTTGCGTCGCCATCCTGTCCAACTCGGGCGTGATCCCCCGCGTGGGCCCCCACCGCATGAATGTGCAGCTCGCGCGCCGCTTTGCGGCATTGGGCGTGCCGTCGGTGCGCTTTGACATGAGCGGCTTGGGCGACAGCTTGCGCGCCAGCGGCAACCTGCCTGTGATTGACCAATGGGTGGCGGACACCCAAGCCGTCATGGACGCGGCGCAGGCGCGCTATGGCTGCGACCAGTTCCTCATGATCGGCTTTTGCTCGGGGGCGGTGGTCGGCCATCTCGTGGCCCTGCAAGACAGGCGCATGCGCGCCGTCTTGCTCTGGGACCTCTATGCCTACCCCACGCTTGAGTTCCGCGTGCGTACTTTCCTCTACAAGCTGCGGCGTGCAGGCATGGTGGGCGCCATGAAAAAGTTGTGGGCAAGAGTCTCTGCGGGCTTTCGCGCCACGCCCGATGCGGCGCCCGAGACCGCGCGCTGGATCGGCATGTCGACCTCGCCGCCCATAGAGGAGTTCGTGCAGCGCGCGCAGACATTAACCGCCGACGGCGTGGAATTGTTCTTCGTTTTCTCCGGTGGTGAACCGGAGTTCTTCAATCACAAAGGACAATTCAAGGCCATGTTTGGCCGATACCCCTTCTTCGACAAGGTGGCGTTCCACTACCTTGAGGTTTCAGACCATCTGGTCACCAGCCTCAAGGCGCAATCGGCCTTTCTTTCCATGACCGAACTCTGGCTGCGCCAAAGGATTTTGAAACAATGATCGATTCTGCTGGGCTCGGCGTGCTGCTGCCATTGACAGACAACAGCGGCACGGAGACCGAGACACTGGCATCGATGTTCGCCACGCGCTGCGAGCAACATCCGCAACGCCTCGCATACGCCTTTGTTCGAGACACACTGGGGCTATCCGAGTCCATCACCCATGCCGAGTTGTTCGAGCAGGTGTGCCAAGTCGCAGACGCTCTGGTGGCCCAGACCCGATGGGGAGATCGCGTCCTGCTGGTCTACCCTCCCGGCCTCGATTTCGTGCGCGCCTTCTGGGCCTGCGTCATCACCGGCCGCATTGCCATCCCCGTCCCGGCTCCCGATGCCGCGCGCTTCAAGAACAGTGCCCCCCGCCTGCTGACCATTCTCAAGGACGCCTCCGCTCGGCTGATGATGGTGGGCAGCGAGCTTGGCGAAACCCTGACGGCCCTGCAGGAGATGGTGGCGGGAGAGCAGCGCATCCTGTGCAGCAGCCTGGACATGCTTCCTCGCGCCACGGCCCCCGGCCAGCTGCCCGCCGACAGCCAGCTCGTGACGCCGGACACCATTGCGTACCTGCAATACACCTCGGGCTCCACGTCCGCGCCGCGCGGCGTGATCCTGACGCACCGCAACATCGTGGCGCAATGCCACAGCGGCGCGCGCGCAATGGGCATGACCCCGCAAAGCCGCGCCCTGACCTGGCTGCCCCATCACCACGACTACGGCCTGGTGCTGGGCCTGCTGTGGCCATTCGACACGGGTATTTCTTCGTACCTGATGTCGTCGCTGACCTTTCTGCGCCGTCCGTTGCGCTGGTTGGAAGCCATTGCCCGTTTCGAGATCACCCACACAGGCGGTCCCAACTTTGCCTACGCCGCCTGCGTGCGCGCGCGCCAGCAACAACCCGAGTGGCACGCCGACCTGAGCAGCCTGCGATCGGTCAGCTGCGGCGCCGAACCCATTCAGCTGGCCACCATGGAAGCGTTCGCAGCTTCCTTTGCGCCGCATGGCCTTTCAGGCACCGCGATCATGCCGTCCTACGGCATGGCCGAGACCGTGCTGGGCATCACCACCACACGGATGAACCAAGGCTGCCGCGCGCGCACGTTGCACGTGCCTTCGCTGGAGAACCATCAGGTCGTGTATGTCGCCGATGGCACGAGCGACAGCCGCGCCATCGTGGGTTGCGGCGTGCCTTTCGAGGGCATGGAGCTGCGCATCGTCGACCCCCACACGCAACTGGCCCTGCCCAGTACATCGGTGGGCGAAATCTGGGTGCGCGGCACAAGCGTCGGACAGGGCTACTGGGAGCAACCGCAAGCCTCGCAAGCCACCTTCCAGGCCTGCCTCGCAGACGGCGAGGGCCCGTTTCTGCGCACAGGTGACCTTGGATTCCTGGACGACGGGGAAGTCTTCGTCACCGGGCGCCTCAAAGACCTGATCATCGTTCGCGGGCGCAACCTCTATCCCCACGATCTGGAGTGGACGGCGCAATCGACCGACACCGCCTTGCGCGTGGGCTATGGTGCTGCTTTCTCCATTGAAGGACCGGAAGGCGAAGAAGTCGCACTGGTGCAGGAAGTCGAGCGGCGCGAAAAGTCCAAGGACCTCGGCCATGTCGCGGTCCAGATCCGCAAAGCCATCGCCGAGACCTACGAACTGCCCTTGCACGCCGTCGTGCTGGTGCAGGCGGGCTCTCTGCCACGGACGTCGAGCGGCAAGATCCGTCGCAAGAGCTGCCGCCAGGACTACCTTGAAGGTCGCTTGCAGGTGCTGCACCGCGACGAAGCCATGCTCGTGGACGTGGCCGAAGCGGACGACGACCATCTGCCCGCCCTGGCATCGCAACTGCGCCAGCTCACCGACCCGGCGGCCCAGCGCCACGCCCTGGAGCAGTTGCTGCTCAACCGTGTCGCCCATTTCACGCGCAGGTCGCAGGACGAGCTCTCACTGGATGCCTCGGCCATCGAATGCGGGCTGGATTCGCTCACCAGCTTCCGGATGCTCCAGTCGCTGGAGGCGATTCTGGATTGCGCGCTGCCCTCCTCCCTCATGCTGGCCGCACCCGATCTGCGCAGCACCGCCACGCGCATCCAGGGGCTGCTGAACGAAGGCAGCGCCCAGCCGAGCGTTCTGGTTCGAGACGCCCTGGCCCGGCGCGAGGGCCTGCTGGCGCTCTCGACGCGCCAGCAGCGCATGTGGTTCTGGCAGGAGCTCGCCCCGGGCACCGCGCTGTACAACATTCCGATTTCCCTGCGCATGGAGGGTCCGCTGGACGCGGCGCTCCTGCAACGCTGCCTGATGGAACTGATCCAGCGCCATGAAATCCTGCGCCTGCGCTGGGTCAATGTGGAGGGGGTCCAGCGCCAGCGTGTGGAGCCCCTGGAAGACTGGCGCATGCGCCACGTCCTGCTGGACCCACACGACGAGCAGGCGGCCCGGCGACAGCTCGACGCCATTGCCACCGAGGAAGCCGCCTACGCCTTCGACCTGCTGAACGAACCCGCGGTGCGTGCCACCCTGGTGACGCTGACCCCGCAACTGCACCAATTGCTCTGGATCTTCCACCACAGCGTGAGCGATGGCTGGTCCATCCAGCTGATCCTGGACGAGTTGAGCCAGCTCTACGCCGCCCGAGCCAAAGGGGAGGACCCCCAGCTTGCGGCGGCGCACCTCCAGTACCTCGACTTTGCCGAATGGGAATCCCGGTGGCTGGACAGCGGCGTGCGCGAACGCGAACTGGGTTACTGGAAGAACCAGCTGCGCGATGCCCCGCTCTGCCTCGAACTCCCCACCGACCACCGACGCCCGGTCCACCAGCAATTCCGTGGCGGGCGTCTCGATCTGCATTTCACGGCGGCGCAGCACCAGGCATTGCTGCAGGCCGCCAAGGCCAGCGACACCACGCTCTTCATGGTGCTGTTGGCGGCATGGCAAGTGTTGATGCACCGCTACAGCGGCCAATCCACCGTGGTCACTGCCTCGGCCATTGCCAACCGTTCGCGTGTCGAGTTCGACCGTGTCGTAGGCTACTTTGCCAACACCCTGCCCTTGCGCAGCGACTTCGCACCGGGCATGACGGTTGCTGAGCTGCTCTCCCAGGTCAAGGCCACCTCCCTGGGCGCTTTTGAGCACCACCACGTCCCGTTCGAAGAGGTGATCGAAGCGCTCGATCTGCCCCGAGATCGAAGCCGCATGCCGCTGACGCAGACCTTCTTCGTCCTGCAGCCACGCGAGCCCGCCCAATATGGCATGGGAGATGTGGTGGCCCGACGCCTGCCGTTGGGCAGCACGGTCGCCAAGTTCGACTTGAGCCTGGAACTGCAAGAGACCGACGAGGGCCTGCGCGGCTGGATCGAATACGACCGCGACCTCTTCGAGCACGCCAGCATCGCGCGCTTGGCGAGCCATCTGGCCAATGTGCAGGCCGACCTTTGTGCCCATCCCGCGAAAGCCATCGGTCATCTGGAGATGCTCACACCGGTGGAACGCCACACCCAGCTGGTCGAGTGGAACGGCACGGCCCGCGCCTTGGCCAGCGACGCCCCTATCCATACACTGATCGAGCAGCGCGTGCGCGAGGCGCCCGACCACGAAGCGGTGGTGTCGGGCCAGCAGCGCATCAGCTACAAGGAACTCAACCGCCGCGCCAACCGCGTCGCGCACCAGCTGCGCCGACTCGGTGTGAAGCCCGATGTGCGGGTGGGCATCTGCATGGAGCGCTCGGTGGAACTGGTGGTCGCCTACCTGGCGGTCCTCAAGGCCGGCGGTGCCTTTGTGCCTCTCGACCCGGAACTGCCATCGGAGCGCCTGGCCTTCCTGCTGCACGACACCTCGGCCCCTGTGGTGCTGACGCAAGCGCACCTGAAGGAGCGGCTGCCGGCGTCCGTTGGCGCCACCCCCTGCCAATTTCTGGAGCTCCCCCCCGACGCCGGGCCCGCCACCGGCCCACTCGAAGACGACCTGGACCCTGTTTGCGTCAACGCGCCGGACGACCTGGCCTACGTCATCTACACCTCGGGCTCGACCGGGCAGCCGCGGGGCGTGATGGTGCCGCATCGCGCCCTGAGCAACCACGCGCTGTGGCAGGTCGACAAGCTCTCGATGGCCCCGCACGACCGCCTGTTGCAGAAGACCACCATCAGCTTCGACGCCAGCATCTCGGACTTCTACCATCCGCTGCTGGCCGGCTCGACCATCGTGATGGCCGAACCCGGCATGCACCGCGACACGGGCTACCTCATACGCGCCATCCGAGATGAGCGAATCACACAGCTGGTGCTCGTGCCCTCGCAACTGCAGGCGCTGCTGGACGACCCCGACTTCGCCAACTGCCGCGACCTGCGCTGGGTCTGCTCGGGAGGGGAGGCGTTGAGCCTGGAGCTCGCGCAGCGATTCCGCCTGCAGTTGCCCCATGCCATCCTGGGCAATTTCTACGGTCCGAGCGAAGCCACTATCGACACCACCCTTTTCGAGGCGACGGGGCCGTTGAAGGATGCCGACACTGTGCCGATCGGACGCCCTGTCGCCAATGCCCAGTGCTACGTGCTGGATGCCTGCGGGGAACTGATGCCCGCAGGTGCCGTGGGCGAACTCCACATCGGCGGCGCTGGTCTGGCGCGCGGCTACCTCAACCGCCCCGATCTGACCGCTGCGCTGTTCGTCCCCCACCCTTTCGAGCAGGGCCAGCGGGTGTACCGTACGGGCGATCTGGTGCGCTGGTTGCCCGACGGCCAACTCGAATACATCGGTCGCCGGGATTTTCAGGTCAAGATCCGCGGCGTGCGCATGGAGCTCGGCGAGATCGAAGCTGCCCTCAAGAGCCTGCCGGGGGTCCGCCAGGCCGTGGTGCTGGTGCGCGAAGACGTCGCCGACCTCAAGCAGCTGGTGGCCTATGTGGTGGGCGAACAAACCGACCCACCCACCCTGAGGCAGGCATTGCGGCAGCAATTGCCCGAAGCCATGGTACCCAGTGCCATCGTGCCATTGCCCGAGCTGCCCACCCTGCCCAACGGCAAGCTCGACCGCGCGGCGTTGCCCGCGCCCCATGCCACTGCATCGCAGAGCGGGCCGGCATACGAAGCGCCGCAAGGAGACGTCGAGTCCCGCATGGCCGCGATCTGGTCCGAGCTGCTCGGCGTGCCGCACGTGGGCCGTCACGACACCTTCTTCGAACTCGGTGGCCACTCGCTGCTGGTGATGCGCATGGTGAGCCTGCTGCGGCACGCGGGCTACGACCTGAGCGTTCGCGACGTGTTCAACACACCAACGCTGTCCGCACTCGCGAGCATGGCACAACCACTCCAGCCGGTGCCCGACGCGCCCTGGGTGGCCAAAGGCGTCATTCCGACCGGCTGCATGTCGATCCAGCCCAGCATGGTGCCCCTGTGCGCCCTGACCCAGGCGGAACTCGACAGCCTCGGCGCTCGCGTCCCCGGCGGCGTGGCGAACATCCAGGACATCTACCCGCTCGCGCCGCTGCAAGAGGGCATCCTGTTCCACCACCAGTTGGACACCGAAGGCGACATCTACCTCACCCGCGTGCTCATTGCTTGCGACGACGCCGACCTCCAGAACCGCCTTGTGACATCGATCCAGGCCGTGGTCGACCGGCACGAGGCGCTGCGCACCGCGGTGCTGTGGGAGGGTTTGAGCGAGCCCACGCAGGTTGTGCTGCGCCATGCACCTCTGAACGTCGTCCAGGTCGACGTGCCTGCAGGCGCTGACGCGCTGGAAACCCTTCGCGCCGCCACCGACGCCAACCGTGTGCGACTCGATCTGAGCCGCGCGCCACTCATTTCGGTGTTCGTCGCACAGGATCCGAGCCAACGGCGGATCCTGGTCGCCCTGCTCACGCACCACCTCATCAGCGATCACGTGTCGATCGCGGTCATGCTGGAAGAAGGTCTCGACATTCTCGAAGGCCACACGCCGCCCCGCGTTTCGAGCCAGCCCTACCGGGACTTCGTCGCGCTCTCGCGCCAGACCGATCTGCAGGCGCACCAGCGCTACTTCGAACGGCAGCTGGCCGGTGTGAGCGAGCCCACCGCCCCCTTTGGCGTGCTGAGCGTCTCCGCCGACCAACGCGAAGCCGGCGTCGCCGGCCTGGCACTGGACCACACCCTGGCTGCCCTCATCCGGCGGGCAGCGCGCGTCCATGGCGTCAGTCCTGCGGTGCTGTTCCACGTTGCGTGGGCGCTCGTGGTCGCCCGCTGCGCCAGCGTGGACGATGTGGTGTTCGGCACCGTGCTCTCAGGCCGCCTGCAAGGCACCACGGGCCTGGAACGCACCGTGGGGCTGTTCATCAACACCCTGCCCGTTCGCGTGCCGCTGGCCGGACAGTCCGTGAAAGACGCGGTGCAGGCCACCTACCAGCGGCTGATCGAACTGGTTGAACACGAGCACGCCTCTCTGGCGTTGGCGCAGCACTGCAGCGCCGTGCCGACGACCTTGCCCCTGTTCAACAACATTCTCAATTACCGGCACGGGCGCGCCGACATGCACGTGACCAGCAGCGGCGCTCACCTGCCGCGCCTTCCGGCGGGCCTGAAGATGCTGGGGGCTCAGGAGCGTACCCACTATCCCATGGGCATTTCGGTCGACGACCTGGCCGATGGCTTCGCGCTGGAAGCACAGGCGGTCGGCGGCATCGACGCGCAAAAGCTCGCACAGTATCTGGCCCACGCGGTGGAACAGCTGGCGCACGCCCTGGAGCAGGAGCCCGAGAAGCCCGTGCTCGCGTTGGAAATCATTTCGCCCGAGGAACAGCACGCCTTGTGGCTGGCGGGCAACGCCAACGCCAAGGCCTACCCGCTGGACGAGCCCGTGCACCGGCTCATCGAGCGCCGTGCGGGCGCATCCGCCCAGCACGAGGCGCTGGCCTTCGGGCCGCAACGCCTGAGCTTTGCCGAGCTCAACGCCCAGGCCAACCGCCTGGCCCACCACCTGCGCACGCTGGGCGTGGGCCCCGATGTGCGCGTGGCCGTGTGCATGGAGCGCTCGATCGAACTGGGCGTGGCCATCCTGGCCGTGATGAAGGCCGGTGGCGCCTTCGTCCCCATGGACCCCGAGCTGCCCAGCGAGCGCCTGGGCTTCATGCTGGCAGATACCGCCGCACCGCTCATGCTCACGCAGTCCCATCTGCTGCAGCGACTGCCTGCGCCCGATGGCGCGCAGCGCTTGAGCCTGGACACCTTGCTGCCCACCCTGCCCGAGGTGGATGCGCACGACCCGCCCGCAGCCAGCGGGCCCGACGACCTCGCCTACGTCATCTACACCTCCGGCTCCACCGGACAGCCCAAGGGCGTGATGGTCACGCACCGATCGCTGTGCAATCTGCTGCACTGGACCCAGGAGACCGTGCAGATGGTGCCGGGCGATCGCATGCTGCAGGTCATCACCATCAGCTTCGACCCGGCCATCGTCGATCTGCTCCTGCCCTTGATGGCGGGCGCCACGGCGGTGCTGGCCGCCGTGGGCGAACAGCGCGATGCCGCTGCGCTGGCGCGCACCCTGCGCGATGAGCGCATCACCCACGTGAGCCTGGTGCCCTCGCACCTGGGCGTTCTGCTTGAGGAGCCACCGCTGGCCCAATGCAGCGCTCTGCGCCATGTCATCTGTGGCGGCGAAGCGCTCCCCTGGGCGCTGGTGCGCCAGTTCCAGCAGTGCCTGCCCCAGGCGACGCTGGGCAACTTCTACGGCCCCACGGAGACCACCGTGACCGCCGCGCACGGCCTGCCACTGGAGCACGACGACGACACCGCCGCCACCGTCCCCATCGGCCGCCCCATTGCCAACACCCAGTGCTTCGTGCTCGATGCGCGCATGCAGCCCGTCCCCATGGGCGTCATCGGCGAGCTCTACATCGGGGGCGCCGGCCTGGCCAGGGGTTACCTGAACCGGGCGGACCTCACCGCCGAGCGCTTCCTGCCCCACCCCATCGAGGCCCACCAGCGCCTCTACCGCACCGGCGACCTGGTGCGCCGACTGCGCGACGGCCGCCTGGTCTACCTCGGCCGTGCCGACAGCCAGGTCAAGGTCCGTGGCATCCGCATGGAGCTTGGCGAAATCGAGGCCGCCCTGCTCGAGCTGCCTGCCGTGCGCCAGGCGGTGGCCACCGTGCGCGAGGACACCCCGGGCCTCAAGCGCCTGGTGGCCTATGTCGTGGGCCACGACATCGACCTCGACGCACTCAAGTCCGCCCTGGCACGGCGACTGCCCGAGGCCATGGTGCCCAGCACCATCGTCACCCTTCCCCAATTGCCCTCCCTGCCCAACGGCAAGATCGACCGCGCCGCCTTGCCCGTGCCCGATGCCACGACGGCGCAAAGCGGGCCGGTGTACGAAGCTCCCGTGGGAGACGTCGAGTCCCGCATGGCCGCAATCTGGTCTGAGCTGCTCGGCGTACCGCGTGTGGGCCGCCACGATTCCTTCTTCGAACTGGGCGGCCACTCGCTGCTGGTGATGCGCATGGTCGGTCTGGTGCGGCAGGCTGGGTTCGACGTCACCGTGCGCGCCGTCTTCAACAACCCCACCCTGGCGGCGCTGGCCTCGGCCTCACCCCGCCTGCAGGCACAGGCAGTGCCGATGCAGTCCGATACCGCCCCTCGCATTCCGCCGGGCTGCACGGTCATCGAGCCGGACATGCTCCCCTTGGTCGACTTGACGCGCGAGGAGCTGGACACCATCAGCGCACACATGCCTGGTGGTGCCTGCAACATCCAGGACATCTACCCTCTGGCGCCCTTGCAGGAAGGCATCCTCTTCCACCACCGGATGGACACCAAGGGTGACATCTACCTCTCGCGCGCACTGCTGTCCTGCGAAGACGCCACCCTGCCCGCGCGTTTCGTGGCCGCGCTGCAGGCCGCTGTGGACCGGCACGAAGCCCTGCGCACCGCCATTTTCTGGGACGGCCTGGGCACACCGGTGCAGGTGGTGCTGCGCCAGGCCAAATTGAACGTGGCCACGGTCGACGTGCCGCCCGGCGCCGACGCGCTGCAGACCTTGCGCGCAGACACCGATCCTGAGCACACCCGTCTGGACCTGACCCAGGCGCCGCTGTTGTCGATCCGCGTGGCGCAGGATCCGCAGAACCACCGCGTCTTGATGGCGGTACTCGCGCACCACATCGTCAGCGACCACGTTTCGCTTGCGGTGATGATGGAAGAAGGCATCGAGTTCCTCGAGGGCCGCCAACCGCCACCCAAGTCTGCCCATGCGTACCGCGATTTCGTCGCGCTCTCGCGCCAGGGTGCAGATGCATCGCACGCGCGCTACTTCCAGCAGCAATTGGGCGATGTGACCGAGCCCACGACCGCGTTTGGCGTGATGCCCTCGCCCACCGGCAACGGCCCCTTGAACACCATGGGCGTGTCGCTGGAGCCGGCCCTTGCCGGTCGGCTTCGCCACCTGGCCCGCGTCCAGGGGTTCAGCCCTGCGGTGCTGTTCCATGCCGCGTGGGCGCTTGTGCTCGCGCGCTGTTCGGGCAGTGACGACGTGGTCTTTGGCACCGTGCTCTCGGGGCGGCTCGAGGGCACGGTCTCCATGGAACGCACGGTAGGACTGTTCATCAACACCCTGCCCCTGCGCGTGCCCCTGAAGGCTTCGGTGCACGGTCTGGTCCACAGCGTCAATGCCCGGTTGCGCGAGCTCATCGAGCACGAGCATGCCTCCCTGGTCCTGGCCCAGCGTTGCAGCGGCGTTGCGCCGGCCACGCCGCTGTTCAACAGCACGCTGAATTTCCGGCACAGCCGTGCAGACATGCGCGTCTCTCCCGACATCGCCAACCCCAGCCACCTCGGCGGCAGCCGTTGGCCCGAGGGCCTGCAGATGCTGGGCGCTGAAGAGCGCACGAACTACCCCCTCGGTATCGCCGTCGACGACCTGGGCGAAGCGTTTGCGCTGGAAGCACAGGCGGTCGGCGGCATCGACGCGCAAAAGCTCGCACAGTATCTGGCCCACGCGGTGGAACAACTGGCGCACGCCCTGGAGCAGGAGCCCGAGAAGCCCGTGCTCGCGTTGGAAATCGTCTCGCCCGAGGAACAGCACGCCTTGTGGCTGGCGGGCAACGCCAACGCCAAGGCCTACCCGCTGGACGAGCCCGTGCACCGGCTCATCGAGCGCCGTGCGGGCGCATCCGCCCAGCACGAGGCGCTGGCCTTCGGGCCGCAACGCCTGAGCTTTGCCGAGCTCAACGCCCAGGCCAACCGCCTGGCCCACCACCTGCGCACGCTGGGCGTGGGCCCCGATGTGCGCGTGGCCGTGTGCATGGAGCGCTCGATCGAACTGGGCGTGGCCATCCTGGCCGTGATGAAGGCCGGTGGCGCCTTCGTGCCCATGGACCCCGGCCTGCCCAGCGAGCGCCTGGGCTTCATGCTGGCAGATACCGCCGCACCGCTCATGCTCACGCAGTCCCATCTGCTGCAGCGACTGCCTGCGCCCGATGGCGCGCAGCGCTTGAGCCTGGACACCTTGCTGCCCACCCTGCCCGAGGTGGATGCGCACGACCCGCCCGCAGCCAGCGGGCCCAACGACCTCGCCTACGTCATCTACACCTCCGGCTCCACCGGACAGCCCAAGGGCGTGATGGTCACGCACCGATCGCTGTGCAATCTGCTGCACTGGACCCAGGAGACCGTGCAGATGGTGCCGGGCGATCGCATGCTGCAGGTCATCACCATCAGCTTCGACCCGGCCATCGTCGATCTGCTCCTGCCCTTGATGGCGGGCGCCACGGCGGTGCTGGCCGCCGTGGGCGAACAGCGCGATGCCGCTGCGCTGGCGCGCACCCTGCGCGATGAGCGCATCACCCACGTGAGCCTGGTGCCCTCGCACCTGGGCGTTCTGCTTGAGGAGCCACCGCTGGCCCAATGCAGCGCTCTGCGCCATGTTATCTGTGGCGGCGAAGCGCTCCCCTGGGCGCTGGTGCGCCAGTTCCAGCAGTGCCTGCCCCAGGCGACGCTGGGCAACTTCTACGGCCCCACGGAGACCACCGTGACCGCCGCGCACGGCCTGCCACTGGAGCACGACGACGACACCGCCGCCACCGTCCCCATCGGCCGCCCCATTGCCAACACCCAGTGCTTCGTGCTCGATGCGCGCATGCAGCCCGTCCCCATGGGCGTCATCGGCGAGCTCTACATCGGCGGCGCCGGCCTGGCCAGGGGTTACCTGAACCGGGCGGACCTCACCGCCGAGCGCTTCCTGCCCCACCCCATCGAGGCCCACCAGCGCCTCTACCGCACCGGCGACCTGGTGCGCCGACTGCGCGACGGCCGCCTGGTCTACCTCGGCCGTGCCGACAGCCAGGTCAAGGTCCGTGGCATCCGCATGGAGCTTGGCGAAATCGAGGCCGCCCTGCTCGAGCTGCCTGCCGTGCGCCAGGCGGTGGCCACCGTGCGCGAGGACACCCCGGGCCTCAAGCGCCTGGTGGCCTACGTCGTGGGCCACGACATCGACCTCGACGCACTCAAGTCCGCCCTGGCACGGCGACTGCCCGAGGCCATGGTGCCCAGCACCATCGTCACCCTGCCCCAGTTGCCCTCCCTGCCCAACGGCAAGATCGACCGCGCCGCCTTGCCCGTGCCCGAGCAGTCGGCCACCGGCCACGACAGCGCCTTCGTCGCGCCGCGCAACGCCACGGAGCAAACGCTTTGGGCGATCTGGGCCGAGTTGTTGCAGCACAGCCAGTTTGGCGTGCACGAGAACTTCTTCGAGCTGGGCGGCCATTCGCTGCTGGCCATGCAGGTTCTTTCGCGGGTGCGCAAGCAGCTGGGCCATGAAGTGCCACTGCGCACCCTGTTCGACGCGCCATCGGTAGCGGCATTCGCGCAGGCGTTGGGACACACGGTCGACGGCTTGCAGGTGGCAGGCATTCCCCGGGCCCCCGCAGGCACCGTCTCCGTCTTGACTGCTGCTCAGCAAGGCATGTGGTTCGCGCAGAAGCTCGACGGCGACTCGGCTCAATACAACATTCCGCTCGCCACACGGCTGCGCGGCCCGATCGACGTGGCAGCCCTCGAACGCAGTCTTCAGGTGCTGTGCGAGCGGCACGCGCTGCTGCACAGCCACGTGGTGGAAAGCGACGGCGTGCCGATGCTGCAAGAAGTTAGCGAAGCGCGCTGGCCGTTGCACCGGGTCGACCTGCCGGCGTCGGGCGCGCAACAACTCGGCAAGGCACTGCAACACGAACTGGACGCATTGGCTCACGAGCGCATCGATCTGGCGCTGGCGCCCCTGGCGCGGGCCACGCTGGTGCAGATCAGCGAGCAAGACCATGTGCTGCTTCTCGTGGTCCATCACCTGGCCTGCGACGGTTGGTCGCTCGACATCCTGTTGCGCGAACTCGCCACCGAATACGGAACGCAGCACCGCCGTGCACCCACCGAGCTGCCCGCAACCGCACTGCAGTGGCGCGACGTCGCCCTGTGGGAGCAGGCGCGCGCGCAATCGGGCGCATTGTCCAACTCGATGGACTATTGGCGCGGGCAGTTGCACGACCTGCAGCCACTGCGGCTACCGCTCGAACTGGACCGCGCAGATGCGCAAAAGGCCGACGAGGCCACCCTGGATGCCCTGACATTGCCCGCGCCCCTTGTCCGGCACATCGAGTCATTGGCCGCGCGCCACAACGCCAGCGTCTTCATGGTGCTGCTGGCCGCGTTCAAGCTGGTCTTGATGCGCCGTTCGGGCCAGCAGGACGTCGCCGTCGGCATGCCGGTGGTGGGTCGCGACAGCCCGGAGCTCGAGCCGATCGTCGGCCCCCTGCTCAACACCGTCGTCCTGCGCAGCCAGTTCCATGGTTTGAGGAACTTTGCCGATCTGCTGCAGCACGTGCGCAGCAACATGCTCGACGCCTGGTCCCACCAGGACGTGCCGTTCGACCGGCTGGTGGCCGAACTCGCGCCCCAGCGCGAACTGGACCGCACGCCGTTCTTCGATGTGCTCGTCAACGCCGCCGGGCGCTGGGACGGGCACCTGAAGCTGGACGGTCTTGCCACCGAGACCCTACCGCTGCGCTCGGCCGCGCCCAAATTCGCCCTCACCCTCTATATGCAGGCCTTGCCCGGCCAGGTGCACATGGGCGTGACGTACCGCACCGATCGCCTGTGCGCGTCCGCGGTGGGCCACCTGCTCGACCAGTTCTGCGTGGTGCTGCAACAGGCGGCGACGGAACCCGAGCGGCCATTGGCCGACTTCTCGCTGCTCTCCCCGCAAGGGCAGGCCCTGTTGGCAGACCCATCGGTGCCGCTGGAGCCGGGGCCGTTCACGCCCGTGATCGACAGGGTGCTGGCGCACGTCGCGCGGCAGCCGGCAGAGGTTGCCGTGCAATTCGCGCAGAGGTCCTACACCTATGCCGAGCTGGAAGCCTCTTCGCGCCATATCGCCCACCGCATGCGCGGCGCGGGTGTCATGGCGGGCGATGTGGTCGCCATCTCGGGGGCGCGCAGTGTGGCGGTGGTGGCATCGATGCTGGCGGCCCTGATGCAAGGTGCCGTGTTTGTCATGGTCGATCCCGCGATGCCCTTGCAACGCAAGCAATCGATGCTGCGCGAATGCAAGCCGCGCCTGATCTGCCTGATCGGAGACGCCGCCCATGATGCACAGGACTACGACGCCATCGACATGGAAGGCATGCTGGTGCTTCGCCCCCAGCTGGACGACATTCTGGCCGCCCATGCCGAGCCTGTTCCGGCCTTCCCGTGCGCCCGCGTCGGCGCGGACGATCCTGCCTACATCTTCTTCACCTCCGGCAGCACCGGCGTTCCCAAGGCGGTTCTCGGCCGCCACCGCGGCCTGAGCCATTTCATCGAATGGCAGCGTGAAAGGTTCGACATCACGCCACATGATCGCGTTTCGCAACTGGTGGGCCTGTCCTTCGATCCGGTGCTGCGCGACATCCTCCTGCCGTTGACCAGCGGTGCCACCCTGTGCATTCCGCAGGATAGGGACCTGCTCGATCCCTTGGCTTGGATGGGCCGCGAGTCCATCACCGTTGCGCACACCACACCGTCGGTCATGCAGGTGTGGCTGCGAGGAACCCGCTTGCAGCAACCCTTGCATGCGATGCGCTGGCTGTTCGCGGCCGGCGAACCGCTGCTGGACTCGCTGGTCAATGGCTGGCGCACCCGCTGTGGCACCGCCGGACGCATCGTGAACCTTTATGGCCCGACGGAAACCACCATGGCGCGTTGCTTCCATGTGGTCGACGAGGTGCCCAGCAGCGGCATCCAGCCCGTGGGCCTGGCCTTGCCGGACAGCCAGGTCCTGGTCCTGACACCCTCGGGTCAGCGCTGCGGCGTGGGCGAAAGCGGTGAAGTGGTGCTGCGCACCCCCATGCGCTCCCTGGGTTACCTCAATCGTCCGGAGGAAAACCAGCAGCGGTTCCGCCAGAACCCATGGCGTGACGGCGCAGCGGGCACAGAGCTACCTCCAGACGCGCTGTACTTCACGGGCGATCGAGGTCGCGTGCGCCACGACGGGAGCCTGGAGATCGCCGGGCGCCTGGACGATCAGGTGAAGATCCGGGGCGTGCGCGTCGAGCCCGCCGAGGTGGCCGCCGTGCTGGCGCGCCATGCCAGCGTGCAGCAATGCGCCGTGGTACCCGGTTCGGACAAGGACGGGCAGCCCATGCTGGTGGCCTATGTGGTCACCAAGCCAGGTCTGCAAACCACCGCCAGAGAGCTGCGGGCCGACCTGGCTCGGCAACTCCCCGAGGCTTACCTCCCCGCCGCCACCGTGTTCCTGCCCGCGTTGCCCATGCAAGCCAACGGCAAGGTGGACCGCCGCAAGCTGCCGGCACCGGGCGATCTGCAAACGCCCGCGCAAGAAGACCGTGTGATCGTCATGCCACGCGGCCCGCTCGAGCAGACGCTGTGGGACATCTGGCGCCTGGTGCTGCGCGCCGAATCGTTCGGGGTGTACGAAAACTTCTTCGAATTGGGTGGCCACTCCCTGCTCGCCACCCAGGTGGTCGCGCGCATTCGAGACGTGATGGGCGTCGAGTTGCCCTTGCGCGTGCTCTTCGAGTCCCCACGCATCGCGGATCTGGCCGCCGCCGTGGACGCGCACCTGCACCAAGCCTCGGGTGGGCATGCGCCTGCGCTGCCGGTGGTGGCGCGCGTTTCCCGCGATGAGCTGCTCCCCACCTCCTATTCGCAACGCCGCATGTGGCTGGTGCAGCAGTTCAACCCTGAAACCACGGCCTACAACATGCCCTTTGCGGTCCGCCTGCGCGGCGCGCTGGACACGGCTGCTCTGGTCGAATCCCTGCATCGGCTCACGGAACGGCACGAAGCGTTTCGCACCACGCTGGTGTCCGTGGACGGTGAGCCCATGCAGCGCATCGGGCCGGTCGAACGCGTCCCCGTTCAACGCGTGAACCTGATGCACCTGCCGGCGAGTGAACGCGATTCCGCCGCTGCGGCCATGCTGCGCGAATTCAGCTCTCGCACCTACGACCTGGCCCAGGGGCCGTTGCACCGGCCGACGCTGCTCCAACTCGACGAGCAGGACCACGTCCTGTACTGGTCTGTGCACCATGCCATCGGTGATGGCTGGTCCACCGGCATTCTGATGAAGGAGCTGTCGCTGATCTATTCAGCGGTTCTGCGTGGGCGTGAACCCGCCCTGGCACCGCTGCTGATCGACTTCGCCGACTACGCCAGCTGGCAGCGCCAGGCGTTGAACAGCGAGGCACTGGGCGATCAGTTGAACTACTGGAAGCAAACGCTCAAAGGCCTCGAGCCCCTGCCTCTGCCGATCGATCGCCGGCGACAGGGCCTGGACAAGGGACAGGGCGCGCGCGCCACCGGCACCTTCGCCCCCCAGACCCTGGCCGCGATACGGCAAGTTGCCGCCGAGCACAACGCCACACCCTTCATGCTGCTGCTCGCATGTTTCCAGCTCACGCTGGGGCGGTACTGCGGGGTGAAGGACGTGGCCGTGGGAACCCCGATTGCCAACCGCACGCAGGTCCACGCCGAGCATCTGGTGGGCACGCTGGTCAACACCATCGTGATGCGCACGGCGTTCGCCGACGATCTCACGTTCGTGGAGCTGCTCGAGCGCGTGCGCGAAACCGCGCTGGAAGCGTACGCACACCAAGACCTCCCCTTCGAGGCACTGGTGGAGGCGGTCGGCGTCAAGCGCACCACGGACACGGCGCCTCTGGTGCAGGTGCTCTTCAACGTGCTGACGGCCACCCAACCGGCCCAGGCGGTCGAAGGCATCGTCTACGACTTCTTCAAGTTTGACAGCGGCAGCACTCAATTCGATCTTGCGCTGGGGGTCGACACCCATGCGCACGGCAGGGCCAGCCTGTCGTATTCCACGGAGGTGTTCGAGCCGGCCACGGGCGAGCGCCTGTTGCGCTCTTTCATGGCGATCGTCGAGAGCGCCGTGGCGGATCCGCACCAGCGCCTGTCGGCCATCGACCTGGTGAGCGATGAAGACCACCAGCGCCTGCTGGCCTGGAACGACACCACTGTACCCACGGGCCCGGCGCACAGGGTCCACGATCTGATTGCACGACAGGCAGCGCGAACACCAACTGCTGTGGCACTTGAGCAAACCGGCCTGGGCGGGATCGACTACGCGGAGCTCGAAGCGCGTTCCAACCGCCTGGCACATGCGCTGCGAGAGCGTGGGATCGGGCGCGGTGCCCTGGTCGGGTTGTGCGTGGAGCGCAGCATCGACATGGTGGTGGCCCAACTCGCCATTCTCAAGGCCGGTGCGGCGTATGTGCCCCTGGATCCGGCGTACCCGTCCGACCGCCTGGCCTACATGGCCGAAGACGCCCAGCTCGCCCTTCTGGTCACGGAGTCCGCGCTGGTCCATGCTCTGCAATGGCCACGCGATCGCTCCCTGCTGCTCGATGTCGATATCGCCATCATTGCAGCTCAGCCCGATTCGCCGCTGGAGGCGGCCGACGAGCGCGACGCTGGCCCCGGCGACCCTGCCTACGTGATCTACACCTCCGGCTCCACCGGCAAGCCCAAGGGTGTGGTGGTGCACCACCAGGCGGTGGTCAACTTCCTCTCCAGCATGGCGCGCGAACCTGGCCTGAGCGCGGCAGACACACTGGTGGCCGTGACCACGCTGTCCTTCGACATCGCGGTGCTCGAGTTGCTGCTGCCCTTGAGCGTGGGCGCTCGCGTGCTGCTGGCGAGCCGGGATCAGGCGCTCAATGGCGAAGCCTTGCGCCAACTCATCGAGAGCAACCATGCCAACGTCATGCAAGCGACCCCTTCCACTTGGCGCATCCTGATCGAATCCGGCTGGCAAGGCTCGCCGAATTTCAAGGCGCTGATCGGTGGCGAAGGCTTGCCACAGGACCTGGCGGAGCTGCTGCTGGCGCGCACGGGTGAACTCTGGAACATGTACGGGCCCACGGAAACCACCGTGTGGTCCACGTGCTGGAAAGTAACCCAACCCGAACAGGGCATTTTCATCGGCAGCCCGATTGCCAACACCACCATCCACATCCTGGACGAGCAACAAAAGCCCTGCCCCATTGGGGTGCCGGGTGAAATCTACATTGGTGGTCAAGGTGTGACGCTGGGCTATCTGCACCGCGAGGAACTCACGGCCGAGCGCTTCATTCCCGATCCGTTCCAGCCCGGGGCGCGCCTGTACCGCACGGGAGACCGCGGCCGGTGGCGCAACAACGGACTGCTGGAGCACCAGGGACGGCTCGACTTCCAGGTCAAGGTTCGCGGTTACCGCATCGAGCTGGGAGAAATCGAATCCCAGCTGGCGTCCCATCCGCAGGTCGCCAGAACCGTGGTCATCGTGCGGGAGGATGTGCCGGGCGACGTGCGCCTGGTGGCCTACGTCGTGCCCCATGCCGAGATGCCGGCCGTGCAAGCCTTGCGCGACCATCTGCGCGCCTCCCTGCCCGACTACATGGTGCCCCAGCACTTCATCGAGTTGCCCAGCATTCCCCTGCTGCCCAACGGCAAGATCAACCGCCACGAACTGCCGGTACCGTCACAAGGTTCAACAGCCCACGCCGAAGACCTCGTGCTGCCGCGCACCCCGGCGGAACAGGCGGTGGCGCAAGTCTGGCAACGCTTGCTCGGTCTTGCGCAAGTGGGCGTGAACGACAACTTCTTCGACCTCGGCGGCCATTCGCTCCTGGCCATGCGAGCCATCAACGAACTCCACCAGCGGCATGGTGCCGTGTTGACGGTGCGTCAGCTCATTTTCGACAACCTCGGCCAGATCGCTGCCACCTTGAAAGACGTGCCGCACGCATCCGAGGCGGACCTCGATGAGAAACCGCGCGAGGGCTGGCTCGGCAAATTGATGGACCGCATCCGGTGAACCCGATCCGTTTTGGACCGCGCGAGCGGCAGCTGTACGGCGTGTTCCACCCGGCCAACCCCCAACGCCCGACCGGCAGGGGCGTGCTGCTGTGCAACCCGTTCGGGCAGGAGGCGGTGCGGCTGCACCGGCTGTACCGCGTGCTGGCCGACCGGCTCAGCCATCACGGCACGCATGTGATGCGGTTCGACTATTTCGGCACGGGCGAGTCGTCGGGTGCGGACGAGGATGGCGAGCTCGGTGGCTGGTGTGGCGACCTGCTCATGGCGGATGCCGAGTTGCGCAAGCGCTCGGGTTGTTCCAGCGTGAGCTGGGTCGGCGCGCGTCTGGGTGCCACCTTGGCCGCGCTGGCCTCGGCCAACGCCTCAAGGTCCATCGACAATCTCGTGCTCTGGGAGCCCATCCTCCAGGGCGACGCCTACCTTCAGGAACTTGAGGAAGCCGACAACCAGTTTCTCAATCACGTGCTCAAGCGCCCTGGCAAGCCGATCGCCCCCTTTACCGAATACATGGGTTTCTCTGTCAGCCCGAGGTTGGTGGAGCAGATCCGCCAGATCGACACCGCCCCCCTTAGCACGCTTCGTGCGCGCAGGGCCGTGGTGATGCACACCCCCGTGGCGCTGCGCCAGCCTGCGCTGGCCTCGGTGATGGCGCGTGCCGTGCCCGCGTGCGAGAGCGTGCCGTTCGAGCACGCATTCGACTGGACATCGGAAGAAGCGCTGAACACCGCGCTGGTGCCCGCCGAGGCACTGAAACTGCTGCAATCGTTGATCGATGGAGTTGAGCCATGAGCGAGATCCTGGTGGTGTTTGGATCGGACCGGCATCTGGCGGGCACCTTGAACCTGCCCGAAGGCGGCGAGACCGAGCCGGTGGGCGTTCTCCTCTACAACGCGGGCGTGATCTCCCGCATGGGTCCGCACCGCCTGAACGTCAAGCTGGCGCGCGACCTGAGCGCGCGCGGCGTGGCAAGCCTGCGCTTTGACTTGTCCGGGCAGGGTGACAGCCGCGTGTGCGCACAGGGCCACACCTTCGAGCGCCAGGCCGTGCTGGACCTGCAGGCGGCCATGGACCACATGGAGCGCATCTGCAACATCAAGCACTTCGTGGTTGGTGGCATCTGTTCCGGCGCACACACCGGATTGGCGGTCGCGGACATCGACCCGCGGGTGGTCGGCCTGTGGATGGTAGACGGGCACGCATATCCCACCCTCAAGTCGCTCTGGCGGCGGCGCATTCCGCAGCTCACGCGGCGTCCTCTGCAAACCCTGCTCCAGTGGAGCAAGTCGCTGGTGGGGTTGGCCCTGTTTCCCCTTCGCAGACTGATGAGACGCCAGAACCGCCACCTGGCCGTGCTGGACATGGGGCGTGAGACTCCCTCCAAGGAGGCCTTTGCAAACACCATGCAGACCATCGTCGACCGCGGTGTGGACGTCTTCATGGTGTACACCGCCAGCGTGTGGTGGACGTACAACTACGCTGGCCAATGGCGCGACAGCTTCAAGGACCGGGCCTTCGTGGACCAGGTGCGATGCGAGCACCTTCCGGAGATGGACCACACGGCCACACGCCTGTCGTCGCAGCGCTGGCTGATCGACAACCTGGGCAAGTGGGTCGACAACATTTGCGACCGCCCGCAACACACGGTGTGGTAGCGCGGCCTGCGGGTCAGCGTCACTCTGGGGCCAGCCTGCGCGCCAAGGCCCGCAGCCACTGGCGGTACCTGTCGCGGCGCAACTCCCCCACCTGCGCCACGACCCAGGTGAAGAAGCAGACGACAAGGAAGGTCACGAAGTAGATGCCCCAGGAGGGCGCGCCAAAGCCCATGGCCTGTGCGCAGAGCAGCAGCGTGTAGTGAATCAGATAGAACGTGAAAGTGAAGCCGGCGAGAAAACGGATGGCCCGCGCGCCCCGATCGCCAAAGCTCCACCCGCAATGCGCGGCCCCCACCACGAACAGCGCAAACAACAGCGCCATCACATAGTCGGAGAGGACGTGCACCGTGGAACCTGGATCGAACGGGCTGGGCAACCCGCGGCTGATCCAGGCATACAACGCCTTCGATGCAGCATCGGTTTCGGCGCGAAGACCCGAGAGAAAGAACACGCCATAACCCAGCATGGCCGCGAGCATGAAGGCCCAGGCCCATGCGCGTGTCACGCGCAGGCGGTCCATGCGCCGATACAGCACCACGCCCAGCCACCACACCGGCCACAACAGCAGAATACGAGGCCCCATGATCAGCAGAACCACGACCACGACCCGTTGGCGCGTCCGGCCTTGCAGGTACAGCAGACAGCCGAACAGGACGTAGTACCAGACTTCGTATCCCAGCGACCAGTAGGGCGCCATGCTCAACGGCTGAATGGCACCGAACCAGGTTTCCCCGAGAAAGAGCCAATGAAACGGGAGGTGCAGCCACAGCCGTGGGTATTGCCAGTCGACCACGTAGAGACTGGGGTCCCAGCGCATCCCGATCAGATCCACCGCCAGCGCAAAGAGCACCGCGGGAATCGCCACCGAATACACCCGGGAAAGGCGCGCCAGCGCGTAGTGCCCCGCGCCACCTGCATCCAGCCGCTGGCGGCTGGTGTGGGCGATGACGATGCCCGAGATCACGAAAAACGCGGTGACCGCATCATCGGCAGAGCGCTGCCAAGTCGCGCTCACACCCTCGGGCGCCACGAGCAGCAAAGAGGAGTGCCCGACGTAGACCGCCAGCGCGGCCAGCACGCGGCACAGATCCATCCAAACAGAAAGAGCCGGAGTCATGGTGAAGTGGGTCTGAATTCGATCGGTGTGCGCAACACAGACGTGCATGGCGCTACAAGCGCCCGCTATCCTACCGGTCCAACGATGAATCCGATACCACTGACTTCCCTCGTCTCGCCCGCCATTCACCTGTGGCTGGTGGATCTGGGCGCGGGCCTCGACAACGCAATGCGCACACCCCAGCTGGACGCGAACGAACTGGCCAAGGCCGCGCGCTTTCGCTTCGAGCGCGACGCGCGCCGCTACCGGATCAGCCACCAGGCCCTGCGCAGCGTGCTCGGTGACCACGTGGGCAGACCTGCCGCTGCGCTGGCGTTCACCGAAGGCGCCTTCGGCAAACCACGGCTCGTGGGCGCCGGCATGCCGCACTTCAACATGAGCCACAGCGGCGACTGGGCGCTCATCGGCGTGTGCGACGCCGTGCCGATTGGCGTGGACATCGAAGTGATGCAACCGATGGACGATCTGCAGGCGCTGGCCCGACGCAATTTCAGCGCCAGGGAGTTTGCCGCCTTCGAGGCGACCGCGTCGACCACGCAGCTCGACGCCTTCCTGCGCTGCTGGACCCGCAAGGAGGCCTGCCTGAAAGCCTTGGGCAGCGGCCTCTCGATCGAACCCCATGTCTTCGAAGCGGGGCTGGGCACCGAATCCATGTCGACCTTCATCGATGTCGATGGTCGACCCTGCCGCATGAAGGTCGAGCACATCGACCTGCCCATCGCCGCCAAAGCGGCTTGCGCGCACCTGTTGGCTCAGGACGGAGATCTGGCCATGTAGCGCGGGCATGGCAATTCAAGTGTAGATGTGGTGCCAAATACCTCAATTCGGCCTGTGCATGCGGCGCGCAGGAAGTCTGCCTCTCTACAATGTGCGGGCACTTGCCGGTGCCATCCCGCGATCAACCTCTACCCGCCATTGAACTCGCTCAGAAAAAAAATCGGCCTTCAGTTTCTGGTGAGCAATGGCGCCACGGTCGCCAATTTCTCCCTGTCGGTCATCCTTGCGCGCCTGTTGACACCCGAAGACGTCGGTATCTTCTCCATGAGCGCGATTCTGGTGACCTTCGCGCACGTGTTTCGCGACTTCGGTGTGTTCTCCTACATCGTCAAGGAGAAAGAGGTCAACCTCCAGACCATCCGCACGGCGCTCGGCGTTCTGCTGCTTTCATCATGGAGTGTGGCCGCCATCCTGTATTTCTCCTCGTATCTCTGGTCCGACTTCTTCAAGACGCCAGAAGTCGGCGACGTGGTGAAGGTGCTGGCGATCGGCTTCGTCTTCATCCCCTTCGGCTCCATCCCCTTCGCGCTGCTCACCCGCAACCTCGAGGTGAAGCGAACGTCCAAGGTCATGGCGATCTCGGTGGTGACCTACTTCATCGCCAGCATCGTGCTCGCCTACACGGGCCACGGCCACATGACGATGGCGTGGGCCAATCTGATCAACATCATCGTGACCGGCGCGGCCTACCACTGGTACTCCACCACGCCCATGCCCTGGATTCCCAGCCTCAAGGGGTGGCAGAGGATCACCCACTTCGGAACCGGCTCCATCACCACCTCCACCATCGCGGCGCTGGACATGGCCCTGCCCGACGTGATGCTGGGAAAAATGAGCACCCCCTCGGCGGTCGGGTACTTCAACAAGGCGGTCTCGGCCGTGGCCTTGCCTTACACGGTGTTCAAGTCCACGATCGACTATTTCGCCCTGCCCTACCTGTCCAGGCTGCACCACGCCAACGAAGACATGGCCGGCGCCATCCAGCAGGCCTCGTCCTACATCTCCGTCATCATCATTCCCGCCATGGTCTGGATGACCGTGATGGACCGCGAGATCATCCTCTTCCTGTTCGGGCCGCAGTGGGAAGGCAGCGTCAACGTGATGCCCTGGCTGTGCCTGGGCGGCGCGGTGGCCGTGCTGTTCAGGCTCACCCCTCCCGCGCTGATGAGCATCGGCAAGCCCTATGTGGCAGCCGTTCCGCTGTTGCTCATCCTCAGCATCAAGATCGCGCTCGCCCTGGTTCTTTTCGATGGCTCATTGGTCAGCTTCGGCATCGCGATGGCCGTGGGTCAGATCATCGGCATTCCCGCCTTGCTCTTCATCAACAGGCACTATTTCGGCCTGGGCGTGCGGCGCTGGTTGCGGGGCAACGTCTCCATCCTGATCGTGTCGGCGGCCACGGGTTGCGTCAGCTGGCTGATGAAAACCTACGTCCACCCCAATGCGTCCCTTTTCTTCAGCCTGCTGATCAATGGCGTGGGATTCCTGGTGGCCTGGTACGTGTGCGTGATCACCATCAAGCCACCCATCGAGGTGGAAGTACGCCGTTTCAGCGCCAGTGCCCGCGGCATCCTCCGTCGGCGCTGGTCGGACACCTGAGCGCGTTCACAACGCGTTGGAGACCGGCTCCATCACCAGGCGCACACCGATGCGGTTCAGATGGGCATCTTGCGGCGCGACATTGATGGCCCGCCGGGTCAGCGCCGCGTTCGCGGCATACACCGGCTGCATGTCCAGCACCAGCGCGCCCCGTTCGCGCAACCTGCGCATCAGATGGTCGCGCTCGAGCTTCATGAGCGGCGTCTCCGGTGCCAGGCCGCTGCGATCGCCGTCCATGGCGACCACGAGCTTGCGCAAGCCCAGCGGCGCGACGGTGGCAAAGAAGTGCTCCAGCACTGCGTCCACCATCTGCCTGGACCGCGCCGCGGCATTCGGATCGACCGGCAGGCTGCGCCCCTCGTGCGCAGGCGCTGGCGCATCCTGCATCTCCGGCGTGGAGCGGGTGAACATGCTGCGCACCAGGGCGGAAGGCTTGAATCGAATCTGGCTCATCACATACTGGAGCAGCGCGGAGTGGCGCAGCACATTCTTCAGAAAGCCTGAAGGGGCTTGCCGCTCGATGCGAGGCTCGAAACTGCCGGGATCCAGGCATCGGCTCACCACGTGCCCCGAACCGCACAAGGACTGCCCGGCGTCCAGCGGTTGCATGAAGATGACGACATCTCGCACCTGGAAGCGTTCATGCGCGACGCGAATGCGCTGGGCATAGTCCAGCAGCGCGGTACCGGGCGTGCCCATGGCATACACCTTGCGCCCGCCCAACAGGCGCTCGAGTTGCGCGGCGGGACGGTCCTTCGCATCCAGCATGGAGGATTCCACATAGCTGTCGCCAATCAGGGCCACGGCATCGGCGTCGGGGGCGAAGTCGTGGTCGGCCAGGAAGCCCCAGTTGTTGGCCTGCAGCGATTGCGCATGGCGCAGCGCCCATCCCGAAGACACTTGCCAGCGGTGGTGCGGTGGATAGGTCAGAAGGTCGGGATCGAGGTGGTAATCGGTCTGCGTGGCGGTCGACACGGGCAGGACACGAAAGACCAGCTCGCCCGCTACGAGCAACGCCAGAACACCGACGCCAGCGGAAACAAGGGCTCGCACCATCGCCGTCCTCAGAAGTTGAAATAGATGAAGGCGCTCACCGCGTCGCGTGCGGTGTTGAGCACCACCATGCAGGCAGAGAACACCAAGGCGGCAGCGATGACGGCGGGACGCCATGCAGCGCTACGGCGCAGCCAGATCGACAACCGCTCCCCCATGGCATTGCTGTTGGGCAACAGCACAGCCATCGCGCCCAGCACCACGCACCATCCGATGGCCGTCCCCGCTTCGAGGCCGGCGTTCCACAGCAGCAAGCCGGCATCCGTGTGCGCGGGGGTTCGCCCCAGCATGGCCAGCAGCACACGCTGTGCACCATCGAGGGTTTCGGCGCGGAAGAACACCCAGGCGACCACCACCGCCAGGAAGGTCAAGGCCCAAGCCAATAGCGTGAACGCGCGGCTGGCGTCCAGCGCCGAGCGCAGGCCCAGCCGCTCCATCGCGGCGCGAAACAGGTGATTGATCACGAGATAGGCGCCGTGCAAGGTACCCCACAAGATGAAGGACCAACTCGCACCATGCCACAGTCCACCCAGCAACATGGTCAACGCCAGGTTCAGATAGCGACGCACCACGCCACGCCGATTGCCACCCAGCGACACGTACAGGTAGTCGCGCAGAAAGTTGGACAGCGAGATGTGCCAGCGCCGCCAGAAGTCGCTGATGCTGGTGGCCTTATAGGGCGAATTGAAGTTGAAGGGCAGCCGGATGTTGAACATCCAAGACAGGCCGATGGCCATGTCGGAGTAGCCCGAAAAATCGAAGTACAGCTGGAAGGTATAGGCCAACGCGGCGATCCAGGCTTCCGCGCTGCCCGGCGTCACGCCGCTGTCGGCCGGGTTGAAAACGGCGTCTGCGTACGGGGCGATGCCATCGGCCAGCACCACCTTCTTGAACAGACCGATGGAGAAGATCACCAAGCCTAGCCCAAAGTGCGTGGCATCGAAGCGGTACACCGCCGGGTTGGCGAACTGCGGCATCATCTGCGCGTGGTGCAACACCGGACCCGCCACCAGATGCGGGAAGTAGGTGACAAACAGGCCATAGTGGACCCAACGAACCTCGCGCACTTTGTTCTGCCAGGTGTCCACCAGGTAGGCGATCTGGGTGAACGTGAAGAACGAAATGCCAATGGGCAGGACGATCCGCCCGAGGCGCCATTCGCTTCCGAGCACCGCGTTGATGTTGTCGACGAAAAAGTTGGCGTACTTGAAATAGGCCAGGAGCCCGAGGTTGAACACCAGGCCCACCACCAGCCAGAAGCGGCTTGCCCGCTCGGACGCTGCGATGCGCCGGCCGATCAGGAAGTTCGCGGCGATCGAACCCAGCAGCAGCAGCGTGAACTCGGGCACCCAGTAGCCGTAGAAGAAGACCGACGCCAGGAAAAGCCACACCGCGGGCCAGGTGCTGGAGCGCCATCCCAGAAGGAAGTAGCCGCACAAGACGATCGGCAGGTACAGAAACGCGAATGTGCTCGTGGTGAACAACATAAGACAACCGCCTTGAAATCGGCACCCGATCCGGGTCTCAAGCCTGACGGCGGGCCGAACCGCCAGGCAACACAAAGAGATACGACGAGAAGCTGTGCGTGCTCAGAGCACCTTGCCTTGAACCACCGGCTGGGCTTTGCGCCAGTGCACACGCTTGAGCCGTTGAATCAGGGGCAATTCCACGTAAGCCCCGATCAGCGAGGAAAGCAGCACAGCGAAAACCACCGCGAAGGCGAACGTGGCCAACTCGGGCAACTGGTGGTAGATGCCGAGTTTGAGCAGGATCATGAACGCGACGTTGATCAGCACGATGTGTGCGAGGTAGATGGAGTAGGACACCGCCCCCAGCCAGACCAGCCAGCTCGGAGCGCGCAGGCCGGCATCCCGCTCCGCCGTCACCAGGGCCACGATCACGCATGCGCCGGCAACGCCGAGCATCAGGCGCCCCAGGTGACTGTGCAACCCCATGGGCCCAAACATCTCGATGAAGATGCAGACCGCGTAGAAGCCCACGGCCCAGTAGCAGTAGGACAGGCGCCCGCGCAAAGGCAGCTTGTCCAGCAGCAGGCCGCACGCCACCCCCATCAGAAACTGGATGCAGTAGCTGTTGTCGAGGTTGAGCGGCAACAGATCCTTGGTCACGCCAAATATGTTCATCAATACGAAGATGGCCCAGACGCCAAAGAGCATGAGCCCGAGCCGGCGGTTCAGGATCAGCAGCACGAACATGACGTAGAACATCATCTCGTATTGCAGGGACCAGGCCACCCCGACGTACTTGGGAGGCTCGCTGTCCATCAAAAGAAACACGGTGCCCGGCACATCAGCGAGCGACATGTCCAGGAACACTTCCTTGCCCAAGGCCAACTTGCCTCCCAGGGTGATGGCGATGGTGAGCAGGAGAATGAACCAATAGATGGGATAGATGCGGGTGACCCGACGCCAGAGATAGTCCAGCGCCACACCAGGTCGACCCAGTTTGTCGCGCTGTATGTAAGCGATGACGAAACCGCTCAGCACGAAGAAGAAATCAACGCCCACATAACCGAAGCCGAAGAAGTTGTTCACCCCCACGTGGCCTGTGAGGTGCTCCACACGCATCATGTTGCCTGCGTGAAGGAACACGACCAGAAGCGCGGCCACCGCACGGGCAGCCTCGATCGACTGGATCTTGATGGGGTGTGCGGTCATGTTGCGCCCCTTTTTGCGGTTCGAGCATTCGACGATGACGATGACGATGACGCCGTCGCTGTCGCAGGCAGGTGCGACGCCTTGACTTCCTTGAGTGCCACCAGATACACCACGCCCATCAGCATCATCAGGATGTAGGGCAGTTCAAAGTACGCTGCGCTCAACGCAGACCCGGTGATCACATAGATCGCCACACAACCGGCCAAGGCATTGGCCAGGTCGAACGCCCAGTGCACCTGCTGCATGTTCTTTCTGGCCAGCAGGCGCACCTTGCGCCAGTAGTACAGCGAACTCAGGATCAGCAAGACGAACAGGCCCAGCCCCACGAAGCCTTGATCGGCGACCACTTCAAACCAGATGCTGTGAGCCGCCACCGCGCTGGAGTTCAACACCGGGGTTTCCACAAAACCCATGAAGCCCTGGGAGTACTTGAATCGGTCCCAGACTTCGTACGACTGGATGGCACGGTACCCACCGCCAAAGATCGGGTGAGCCAGCGCAATCGCCGAACTGATCTTCCAGGCCGCCACACGGCCCATGAAGGAGTCGTCTTCGTTGGCCTCCTTGATCGTCTCCATGCGTTGGTACCAGGACTCCGGCACGATCTGAGACAGGACCAGCACCACTGCCAGGATGAGAAAGAAGCCACCGACCTTGTGGCGGCTGATGAGCAGCATCCAGGCGGTAAACACGGTCAGGCCGATCAGGCCGCCACGCGAGTTCGTGGCCACCACGGCCAGTGCAATGAAGCCCAGCATGCCGAGCCATCCCAGGCGCACCAGGCGATGGCTGGCGTGGCTGAAGAGGGTGTAAACCAACGGCATCATCATGAGCAACATCATGGCGTAGTGGTTGTTGTCGGCCACGCCCACGATGCCCGAAGCGTTGTGAGCCCCCAGGCTGACGATGGACTTGGCCCCGTCCACGATGCCGCGTGTACCGATGGCCAGGACGATGGCCGTCACCAGCACCACCACCCGGGCCCGACTGTTCACCATGAGCGGCATCATGAGGCAGAAGGTGATGGTCTTGGCCATGTCGCCCCACATCTCCCAGTTTCGCCCCGTGCCGGCGTAAGCGAACAACGCACACAGGAAACCGTGGAAACAGATGAGAAACAGGAGAAGCACCAGCCCGCCGATCGGCATGATCCCTTGTGCCGTCATGTCCAACTGCCTGCGCAACACCACCGACACCAATGTGATGGCCGCGAACAGCATGACGTACGGGATCGACGCCATCGGGCCGTACACGTAGGTGCCGAGCGACGCCAGCCCGGCCCATCCCCAGAGCACGTAGGCATTGAACGTGTTCTTGACGGCAAAGAAGATAAAGCCCAGCAAGGCCAGGGCCACCACAGCGTCACGCATGCACCATCCTCATTTGTCCTTGGGGTCTTTGCGATACGCGAACAGCCCCGGCAAGGACTTGAGCTTGCGCGCGTCGACCCGGTCGCTCGCATACAGCAGCACGCCCATGGCGAGCAGTTCGAGAATGAACAGAACCGCGTCGATCACACCATGCTCCTGAAAAGTTCGTATTGCCCTTCGGACGTCGATTGCCAGGAAAACTTCTCGGCATGTGCCCGGGTCGCTTCGCGCGCGGGCAGCTTCGTGCGCAGGCGATGCCAGGCGTCGACCAGACCGCGGGCATCGCGCGTGGCCATGAGCACGCCCGCATCGGGGCCCGTGACGATATCCGGCGTGCCCCAGATGTTCGTGGCGATCACCGGTGTGCCGCAGGCCATGGCCTCCAGCAGCACATTGGCCCACCCTTCCCGGCTCGAACATAGCAGCAGCGCATCGGCGGCGCTATACCACCAACGCAATTCGGTCTGCGCAACCGCACCCGCGAAGAGCACCCGGTCTTCCACCCCAAGGCGCCTGGCCAGCGCCTTGAGGCTGCCTTCTTCCTGGCCGCCGCCGACGACAAGCAGGCGAACGTCCTGTTCAAGCTCAACCAGCGACTCGATCGCAATGTGATGCCCCTTGCGCTCGATCAGATGCCCGACCGAAAGCAGGTAGGTGCGCCCGGCTTCGAGGCCCAGTCTCTGCCGTGCCGTTTCGCGCGGCTCCGGCCGGAACCGCTCCAGGTCCACGCCATTGCGCAGGGTATGCAACTTGGAGGCATCGGCCCCCAGGTCGCGCAAGGCGTCCATGAGTGCCCGGCACACGCCAATGGAGGCATGGGCCTGCGCAGCCGTTTGCAGGATCCAGCGGCGCGGAAGCGTGTACTGGGGAATCAGGTTGAGGTCCGTGCCGCGCGCGGTGACGACGAAGGGTTTCTTGAGCCAGCGCGCCAACATGCTGGCCGCCACGCCGTCAGGGTAGTAATAGTGGGCGTCGATCAGATCGAAGTCGAAGCCATCGCGCTGAAGGCGGCGGATGGTCCTCAAGGCGCTGATCGCCATGGTGTAGGGAGCCACGGTCATCCCGACCTTGGGAGGCAGCAGGTAGCGCGGATGGTGGACTTCGATGCCATTGTGCAGCTCGGTCCTGGGCGTCGCCGCAAACTTGGCGTAGTCGCCGAAGCGGGGGTGCTTCGACGGGAACCACGGCACCGGCGCAACCACCCTGGCTTCAATCCCGCCGAGCTTGAGCAGTTCGCGCAGGCGCGTCTCCACGAAGATTCCGTGGATGGGCCGGACCGAACTTGGGTACAGCGAGGAGAAGAGCAGAACCTTCAACGCAACACGCCCTTGGTATCGATGACCACCTTGTCCTTGACGATCTGCGGATCGATCTCCAGGAACTCTTCATGGTCCACCAGCAGCAGAAGGATGTCGGCTTGCCGGATCACGTCTTTCAGATCGTGCAGCGGGAAAGGCACCTTCTCTGCCGCCACGTTCGGGTCGCAGGCCATGACGGTACCGATGTTCGACGCCATCAGCATCTGGACAATGTCCATCGAAGGCGACTCGCGCATGTCGTCGATGTTGGCCTTGAAGGTCAGTCCCAGGCAGCCGATCACCGGCGTGCGAAAGCGCTCGGCCTTGGCGCGAACCTTCTCGATGACCCAATGGGGTTTCGCATCGTTCACTTCGCGCGCGGTGCGGATCAGGCGGGCCTCGTCGGGCGCGCTGGCCACGATGAACCAGGGATCGACGGCAATGCAATGCCCGCCCACGCCGGGTCCGGGTTGCAGAATGTTCACGCGCGGATGGCGGTTGGCCAGCCCGATGGTTTCCCACACGCTGATGCCCAGGCGGTCGCAAACGACGGACAGTTCGTTGGCGAATGCGATGTTGACGTCGCGAAACGAGTTCTCCACCAGTTTGCTCAATTCGGCCGTGCGGCTGTCGGTTTCGAGGATGGCGCCGTTGCAGAAGGTCTTGTAAAGCGCCTTGGCCTTGGTCAAGGCCATCTTGGAGGTGCCCCCGATGATCCGATCGTTGTCCACCAGCTCGCGCAGGATGTGACCGGGCAGCACCCGTTCCGGACAATGGGCGAAGTGCACCTTGCCTTTGAGTTCCGGGCGCATCGACTCGATGATCTGCTGGATGAACTGGGTCGTGCCCACGGGCGAGGTCGACTCCAGGATGACCAGGTTGTCTTCGCGCACGTACGGCGCGATCGCGCGGGTGGCGGTTTCCACATAGGACAGGTCGGGCGCCTTCGGGTTGCCGTTCTCCTCCTTGAAGGGTGTCGGCACGGCCAGAATGAAGGTATCGCCCTCCTCCGGCACGGTGGATGCCCGCAGATTCCCGCTGTTGACGGCCGAGCGCACCAGGATGTCCAGATCGGGCTCGATGATGTGGATGCGCCCCGAATTGATGGTATTGACCGCGGCCTCGTTCACATCCACACCGAGCACGGTGTGGCCTTTGGTGGCCAACATGGAAGCGGTGGGCAGGCCAATATAGCCCAGGCCCACCACCACGATTTTTTGCGTTTCACGCGCCATTCAAGCTCTCCCCCGCATTGACAAGATGGTTTCGATGATTCTCTGCACGGCCTTGCCATCGCCGTAGGGGTTGTGCGCCCTCGACATGTCGGCATAGGCCTGGTTGTCCTTCAACAGCCGGCCGGCCTCGGCCACGATCCGCTCTCTCTGCGTTCCTACCAGCCTCACCGTGCCGGCCTCGACCGCTTCGGGTCGCTCGGTGGTGTCGCGCATGACCAGAACCGGCTTGCCCAGCGAAGGCGCCTCTTCCTGCACACCGCCCGAGTCGGTGATGATCAGATGCGATCGGTCCATGAGATACACAAACGGAAGGTAGTCCACGGGATCGATCAGGTGGACATTGGTCAAGGCACGTGCGGCCAGGATGTCGGCGACGGGCTGTCGCACGTTGGGATTCAGGTGCACCGGGTATAGCACTTCGACATCGTCGTGCTCCGTGGCAATGTCGACCAGGGCGTGACATATGTTCCGGAAGCCTTCACCAAAGTTCTCGCGGCGGTGCCCGGTCACCAGGATCAGGCGGCGGTCCGGGTTGAGGAAGGCGAACTGCTCGTCGAGCGCGCGTCTGGCCTGCGCGTCGTGGCGCAATTTGTCCGCCACCGCCAGCAGCGCGTCGATCACGGTGTTACCCGTGACGTGGATGGTGTCGGCCGCGACACCTTCGCGCAGCAGGTTGTCCCGAGCCACCGGCGTGGGTGCGTAATGCAGGTCGGCGATCGCGCCCGTGATCCTGCGGTTCATTTCTTCAGGATACGGCGCCAGCTTGTTCCCGGTGCGCAGGCCGGCCTCGACATGTCCGACCGGAACACGCGAGTAGTAGCCCGCAAGGCTGGCGGCCAAGGTGGTGGTGGTGTCGCCGTGCACGAGCAGCAGGTCCGGCTTTTCCAGTGCCAGCACCGGCTTCATGCCGTCCAGAATGTTGCGGGTCACATCGAACAGGTCCTGCCCCGGTTTCATGATGTTGAGATCGTGTTGGGGCACGATATCGAACAGCCGCAGCACCTGATCGAGCATTTCGCGGTGCTGCGCCGTCACGCACACCACGGTTTCCAATTGGCCTTGCCGGGCTTGCAAGCCCTTGACCAGGGGCGCCATCTTGATGGCCTCGGGGCGTGTGCCGAACACGGTCATGACTTTCATGGCGCGGCTTTCCTGGTCAGTCGCTCGTAAACGGGTTTGTAGTTCGCCACGCTGTTGCGCCAATTGCGGACCGACTCCACGAAGTGGCGCCCATTGGCTCGCAAGACCGGCCACTGCGCCTCGCTCTGCAGCAGTTCGAGCAATGCCGACGTCAGCGCGGCGACGTCGTCGGCCTTGAAAAGAATGCCGGTCTTCCGGTGCTCGACGAGTTCCTTGTGCCCGCCGACGTCGGAGGCGACGAAGAGCTGTTCCTGGGCCATGGCTTCGAGCGGTTTGAGCGGCGTCACCAGCTCGGTCAAACGCATCGAGTGCCGTGGATAGGCCAGGACCCGGATCAGTTCGTAGTAGCGCGACACTTCGGCGTGCGGCACGCGGCCGGTGAACACGACGTGTTCCTGCAGGTTCAAGGCCTGCACCAGGGCCTTGAGCGCGGCTTCCTGCGGCCCGCCGCCCACCAGCAGCAGACAGGCGTCGGGGCGCACCTGGCGCAGCTCGACCATCGAGCGAACCAGCAGATCCAGCCCTTCGTAGGCGTAGAACGAACCGACGAAGCCGACCACGGTCTTGCCGCCGAGGCCCCAGCGGCTGACCAGCGCCGGGTCCGGCGTGCCCGACGGCTGGAACGCTTCAACGTCGACCGCATTGGGGATGACGGTCACGTGCGACGGTGGGACGCCGCGCGCAGCGATGTCCTGCCGCAGGCCTTCGCAGATGGTGAACACGTGAGCCGCCTGGCGAATGGCGCGCGTCTCCAGGGCACGGGTGAGGCGGTAGCGCAAGCTGCCTTCCCGCGTGCTGCCGTGGTCGACCGCCGCATCCTCCCAGAAGGCACGGATCTCGTACACCACCGGAATGCCCAGTTGCCGGCCCACCTGAATCGCGGGAAGCACATTGAGCACCGGCGAATGGGCATGTATGAGATCGGGTTTGACCTGCCGGGCCACCTCGTCGAGGCGGGTTCGCAGTTGCCGCATCAGCAGCAGTTCGCCCGCCACCGGCCAGCGCGAGCCCATGCCCGCCACCGGCGCCGTGCGGTGAAAGCTCAGGCCGTCTACCGTCTGTACGGCCTCCTCGCAAACACCTTGTTTGGGCGATGTCAGATGGTGCGTTTCCCAGCCCAGCGCGCGTTGCTCGCGCAACAGCGCCGCGGTCCGGAAGGTGTATCCGCTGTGCAGCGGTATCGAGTGATCAAGGACATGCAGTACACGCATAGGAAGGCTGCCAGAGAGTTGAAACGTGGCCCGGTCAAGCGGCGTTGAAGTTTGCGCCATCGAACACCTGCTTCCAATCGCTGAGCATGCGCGGTTTGGCGTAGGCGTTCATCACCTTCTCACGACCCGCTTGCGCCCAAGCCGGCCACAGGTGCAATTGTTCACAGGCACGGGTCAATGTGTCGCGCACCGCTGCGTCGTCGGGCGGGCACAGCGTCTGTGGTGAAACGTCGGCCAGCACGTCAGGCACGTCGCCCACGCGTGTGGCGACCACGGGCATGCCCGTGGCCATGGCTTCCAGCAGCGCGATGGGCAATTGCTCCGTGTCGGAGGTCAGCACGAACAGGTCGAAATCCCGCAAGCGCAACGACGGATCGGCCAGATAGCCCACGAACTCCACGTCCCGATCGACGTTCAGCTCGCGTGCGAGGGCCTGAAGATCGGCGCGCAGAGGTCCGTCGCCCACCAGGATCAGGCGCGCGGCACGCTGCGCCCGCAGGGCCGCGAATGCACGGATCAAGCGGGCAATGTTCTTCTCGGGCCGCAATCCCGCCACCGTCCCGATGCGGATGGGCCGCTGCGCGCCAGTCAGGTCTTCGACGATCCGCGCGGAGGGAATCTCCACACCGTTGGGAAGAAAACGAACCCGCCGGGGCGACAGCTTCCAGACCTCTTTGGCCACGCGCTCCAGGTTGCGGGACGCCACGACCACCGGCACACCGCGCCAACCCAGCAGGATGCGGCGCATCCAGACGCGGCGCGGCAATTGGCGCGTGGCTTCCTCAGGTCCGAAGCCATCTTCCACGTGCACCTGCGGCACGACGCCGGGCACATTGGCCGCGGACCATTCGATCGCACCCCAGTTGTACGACACCAGCAGATCGGGCCGCGTGCGCTGGAGCACGGCACGGAACGCGCCTCTGTTGGCCAGCGCCCCGCCCTTCTTCACATCGAGCTTCAGCGGTTGCCAGTTCACGCCCGGCTCCAGGCGCTCCCCGGCCTCGAAGCGGTTGTCCATGGCCGCGACGATGTGCCGGTATTCGGGCCCGAAGGCGTTGGCCAACTGGACAAACCGCGCCTGCGGGCCACCCAGGGTGAAGGTCGAAAACGCGTGCAGAAGCACGCGCTGGCGACGGCTGCCCGGCGGGTTCACACAGATCCTTTGCCCGCATGCACCGCCATGGCCTGGCGGTGGAACTCGGCCGCATCGGCCACGGGTTGCCACGCCAGATCGCTTTTGGCGTTGGCGCAGTCGATCCGGGCGAGCAGGCCGCGCGATACCAGATCGCGCTTGTAGGGCCGCGGTACCACGCGCCCCGTCAGGCGCTTGATCAACCACTTGCCCATCTCCGCCAGCCACAACCCGGTGGGCGACGAGGGGACGAACTGGAGCGGGCGCCCGATGGTGGAGGACAAATCGCGCAGGTATTCGCGTGCGCTGGGCCGCACGTCACCCACCAGGTTGTAGGCCCGCCCGGGTGCCGCTGGCGCAGCAAGCGCATGGGCAATGGCCGAGGCGCAATCACTGGCGAGCACCCAGGGCAAGGCGTTGCCGCCGTCGTTCCAGCCCACGCAATACTGGTCATTGTTGAAGAACCCCAATCCGCCATGGAAGGGCGAGGTGCCTGAACCGACGACGAGACCGGGACGCATCAGCACGATGGGGAAACCGGTCTTGCGGTGGATGTCCAGCAAGGCCATGTCGGCCAGCGCCTTGGCGCGGGCATAGTCGTTGCGGGTTTCCGGGCGCGGGTCGGGCGGTGTGTCGCCCGTGATCGTCTCGCCGGCATCGCCGAGATACAGGCTGGCGATGGAGCCGACGTGCACGAGCCTCTGCACGCCAGCGGCCCGGCACAACTCGGCCACCAGGGTGGCCGAATCGACCATGGCGGCGCGAATGGCCTCGAAATTGGGACCACCACCGCCATGCGCCAGGTTGATCACATACGGTGCGCCCGTGATAGCCCGCTCGAGATCGGCGCGGTTCTTCACGTCACCTCGCACCAGCTCCACACCGGGGCGGCTGAACACCTGTTGCAGATTGGTGATGCCACGCGCCATCACACGCACGCGGTAGCCTTTGTCGAGCAGCGCCGCCACGGTGTACGAACCGATGAAACCCGTGCCGCCCAGCACGGTCACGAGTTCGCCGGCAGGCGCTGCTTGTGGCACGGTCTCGTGCACCGCGCGTTGTGGCAGTGGCTTGAAGGCCGCCGCCATCTGCTCGCACACCCACACGAGTTCCGCGCCGAAGTCCAGATCGATCCGGGGTTTGCCCTGTGCTTGAAGCTCCGTATAAAAGGCCTGCAGACTGCCCTTCATGCCGAGGTAGAAAGCATCGGAGCGCGGGCGCAGCTTGGCCATGGCCAGAACGTAGTCGCGCAGCACGCCAAAGCCCTGCGATGCCACCTGTCGGCCCGTGGCACGCGCCGAGAGCCAGGCGTCCACGGGCTCCATGTAGGCGGTGCGCTGCACGGTGTGGAACTGGTTGGCGAACATGTCAGCCACGGCCACGCCGTCGTCACACACCACGGTCATGCGGCAGACCGTGAACTCGGCGCCCACATGAAACCGCATGTGCGCCGGCATGCGCTCGCACAGCAGCGACACCTGGCACGCGTTGTGCAAGCCGACACCCGGCGAGATTTCCACGGGTTCCTCGGCCAGCACGGAGAGTTCGCGCACGGCCCCTGCCAGATCCCGGATCTGAGACAACGGGTGCACGGCCTGTTCCAGCAGGATGTTCAGGGGCTTGCGGAACATCCAATGGCCAAACTGCCGGGCGGCCAACTGGCGCAGCGGGACTTCGTAGATGTAGTCGAGGTAACGTGGCTTGCCCAGGCGCCCTGAAGCAATCGTTTCCTTGAGCTTCACGTAAGCCGGATTGAACACCAGGTTCTGGTTCACACCGATCACGGCCCCAGAAGCGGCGGCCATCTCCCGCAGCGCATCGCATTCGGCACTGCTCACACCGACCGGTTTTTCCAGCAAGACCTTCTTGCCCGCCCGCACGAACGGTTCGGCGCTGCTCAGATGGAAATCCGGCGGCGTCAGCACGTGCACGCTGTCGAGTTCGTCGATGTTCATCTCCTGCAGCGAATCGCAGGCGTGGCGCGCACCGAACTCCCGGGCCAAGGCCTGCGCTGCGTGCAGATTCACGTCGAAGACGCAGGACAGCTCGGTCTGTCCCAGTTCGCGCAGCGCGGCCGCGTGTGTCTTGGCGATGTTTCCCGCCCCCACCAATCCAACCTTGAGCTTGTTCACAATCATTCCGATAAAGAAAAAAACAAACGGAGACGGCTGCGTCCCGGATCAGGTCTTCTGCAGCGTGACCAGGATCCAGCCTCTCAAGTACTTCAACACCGGCACCGCGGACGTCACCCGCTCATAGGCAACCCCGACCAGAAACAATGCCGCGTTGAACATGAAGTAGTTGGGGTACTGGTTCAGGTAGTCGAAGCTGTGCACGCGAAACCCTGCACCCTGTGCAAGGCGGTCCACTGCCGAGCGCGAGTTGGTCTTGTAGGCAGTCGGAAACGTGTCCTCCTCCGCGCGGCCTTCCACCTTGTTCACGATGCGTGCGTGGAAGCGGTTGGGCACGATGCGCGCAATCGCCGTGCCGTAATCCCAGATGTTGGCCGTGAGGAAGATCAGTTTGCCTCCGGGCTTGAGCACACGGTGCATCTCGCGATAGACGCTGACCGGGTCGACCAGGTGCTCGAACACCGAGCGCGAGATGATCAGGTCGACAGAGGCATCCTCCACGGGCAAATTCGCCAGATCTGCCTGGTGGTATTCGATGCCAGCGGCCACGTCGCGAGGGTCCACCAGATCGACGCCAATCAACCGCGTGGCGATGTCCGAGTACTTGCGCAACACGGGTGCGGTGCGACCGCATCCCGCATCCAGCAGCACGCCACCCGGTGGAAGATGGACTTCTGCGAGCTTTTCGAACGTCATGTACGGATGCTCATGCCGTTGGTAGAAGCGGTCTTTGAATTTCTGTGCCAGCCTGGTCATGAGGATCCTCTGCGTAAATGCAAGCGCACCACCCCGTCACGCACCCGGCGCGTTCTCGCGAACACGCAGGAAGGCGTCAAACATCATCAGCATCCACAAGGGCGTGGAATGGTCGCGAACGCCACGCGAATGCTCTTCGACGAGCGTACGCAGACAAGCCGGGTCGAAATAGCCGCATTGGGCCAGACGATCGCCCAACACGGTCTTTCGCATGCGATCGGCCAGTGGACCTCGCAACCATTTCGCCAGCGGCACCGAAAAGCCCATCTTGGGCCGGTACAGCACGTCGTGCGGCAGCAGCGGTTCGAACGCCTTCTTGAACACGGCCTTGCCCTCCCCGCCCTGGACCTTCAGGTCACTGGGCAGCGTGGCCAGCCATTCGATCAGTTTGTGGTCCATCAGCGGCTCGCGCACTTCCAGCGAGTGCGCCATGGCCGCGCGGTCGACCTTGGTGTTGATGTCACCCACCAGCCAGGTCTTGTAGTCCAGGTACTGAACAAGGGCCAGGGGGTCGTCTGTCTGCGCCTGATGCGCGTGTCGGCGAAACACTTCGAGCGAGCAGTAGCCGCCCAATTGGCGTTTGAACGTGGAGGAAAACAGGCGCTCGCGCTGGTCGGCGCGCAGGTGCGACATGCTGTGGTGGTACGCCTCCACGCTGTCCATGGCCATGGCCTGGAAGGTGGTCTTCGCACGGAACATGCGCGGCGCCCAATCCGCCTTGGGGTAGATCTGGCCGAGCGCACCGAACAAGGGGCGGCGCACGCCATGCGGCAAGCGGTTGCGCACACGCTCTTCGCCCAGGTGCATGCGGTAGCGCCGGTAGCCGCCCAGGCTTTCGTCGCCGCCGTCGCCCGACAGTGCCACGGTCACGTGCTTGCGCGCCATTTCGCAGACGCGGTAAGTCGGGATGGCGGAGCTGTCGGCATAGGGCTCGTCGTACAGCCAGGCCAAGGTGTCGATCAGGTCGAAGTCGTCGCTCTTGACGATCTCCAGCCGGTGATCGGTCTGGTACCGGTCGGCCACCTGCTGGGCGAATTCGGACTCGTTGAAGCGCGGATCGTCAAAGCCGATGGCGCAGGTGTGCACCGGCGTGTCGGAAAGCCCCGCCATGGTGGCGACCACCGCGCTCGAATCGACGCCACCCGAGAGGAATGCGCCCAGTGGCACATCGGCGATCAGGCGCAGCTTGACCGACTCGCGCACGCGCTCGCGCAACTCGGCTTGGGCATCGGCCTGGTCGATCGGGTTGTCGTTGGTGAACTGAACGTCCCAGTACGGCACCGGCTCGGGCTGATCGGCTTCGCCACGGCGCAGCAACAGGGTGTGCGCAGGCGGCAGCTTGCGGGCATTGCGGTAGATGCAGCGCGGGTCCGGCACGTAGCCGAACGTGAAGTAGTCCTCCACGGCCAGCGGGTCGATGTCGCGCACGAAGGCGGGATGAGCCGTGACCACCTTGAGCTCGGAGCCGAAGATGAACGTACCGTCGGGCAGCCAGGCGTAGTGCATGGGCTTGACGCCCATGCGGTCGCGCGCAAGGAACAGCGTCTGCTGCCTGCGGTCCCAGATCGCGAAAGCGAACATGCCACGCAGCCGGTGCACGCAGGCGGTGCCCCAGGCCGAGTACGCGTGCACGATCACCTCGGTGTCGCTGCGCGTGCGGAACAGGTAGCCCAGGGCCTTGAGTTCGGGCACGAGTTCCTGGAAGTTGTAGATCTCGCCGTTGAACACGATGCCCACACTGCCATCGGCATTGAACTGCGGCTGCTGGCCTGTGGCCAGGTCGATCACCGAGAGCCGGCGGTGGCCCAGCGCCAGGCCGGGTTCGAGGTGCAGGTCGTCTTCGTCCGGGCCCCGGTGGGCCTGGATGTTGTTGATGCGTGCGGCCAGGGCGCGATCGTAGTCACGCAGGCCCATGGTGTCGAACATGCCGGAGATGCCGCACATGTCAGTGCACCTCCTGCGCGCGGGTCTGAGGTAGGTCCAGGCAGGCGTCTATGCCGCTCAGGTGCGCCTGCCAGCTGAACTGCTGCAGTACGAAGCGGCGGGCCTCCCGGCCCCGCTCGGCCGCCCGCTCGGGGGCATCGAGCAATGCCTGCAGCGCCTGCAGGAAACCGTCGGCATCGTCGGCGCGCAACAGGCCCTGCTCGGCTGTGGCGCCAATGGCGTCGGCACACGATGGCACGGTGATCACCGCCTGCTCCATGGCCATGGCCTCGAGAATCTTGTTCTGGATGCCGCGCGCCACCCGCAATGGCGCAACCACCGCCGCGGCGTGCTGCAGGTAGGGCCGCACGTCGGGCACGGTGCCGGTGACCACCACATGCTCACCCGCCAAGGCCTGCACCTGCGGTGAGGGGCTGCGGCCCACGATGTAGAAGCGCGCGTTCGGCCAGTGGGCGCGCAGGCGCGGCAGCATGTCGGCCACGAACCAGCTCACGCCGTCGATGTTGGGCCAGTAGTCCATTGCGCCGGTGAACACCACGGCCCGCTCGCCCGGCGCAAACGGGTTTTCGCGCGCCGGGTCGGGCGCGAAGAAATCGGCGTCGACGCCGTTGCTCAGCGGCTGCACGCGGCCCTCGGCCTCGGGGGCCTGGGAAACGAACAAGGCGGTCTCGTTGGGCGTGACGAAGAACGAGCGGCGGGCCTGTTGCGCCACTTCGCGCTCATAGGCCAGCAGCCGTTCGCCTTCGCGTCGGTACACCGCCGACATGGGCCAGCGGTGCGCCGGGGCGTACTGCGTCCACTTGGCCGAATCGACGTCGACGAAATCGACCAGCATCGGCACCTGCGGCGCCAGCGGCTGCGCGTACTGCGCCATGGCCGAGGAAAACACCACGCTCGCCTGCAAGGTGTGCGCCCGTCCCACCTGCTCCACCCAGCGCCGCATGCCGGCGTTGCGGTAGTAGGTGAGCGACAAGGCTTCACCGCGCAGCAAGCCGGTGGCGCTCAGCAGCTTGGCGGTGCGGGGCTGGATGCGTTCGACGTGCAGATCGGGGCACATGGCCTTGAGCACGGGCAGGTGCTGCGCGTCATCCGGGTCGTCGATGAAGGTGCCCAGGAACACCCGGTGCTTCTGCAGTAGGTGGCGCAGCAAGTGGTACGAGCGCACCTTGTCGCCTTTGTTGGGCGGGTAAGGCAGGCGGTGAACGAGGTACAGCAGGTTGGCCATGGTGCGCGTCGGAGGTGGCCTTAGCCGAGATTGCGCACGATGAAAGGGCCCAGCCAGTTCGCCACGCCAATGGGCAACCTGCGCCAGGTCGCGATCAGCAGTTTGTATTTCGCGTTGGCCGGGTTGTTCTGCGGAATGCTCTCGCGCTTGTACAGGCGGTATTCGTAGTGCAGGGGCGTGGGCTCGAAGCCCCAGTTCTTCTTGAACGCATACGGGCCGGTGCCCTCCTTGCTGCGCCCGTAGTCGAACACCTTGAGCCCGCGGGCGCAGGCCAGGCGCAGGAGCTCCCAGTACTTGAAGTCGTTGGCGGCCAGATCGCGCGCGGCCTCGTCGTCGCCGGCGTAATACGGCAGGACCTCGTCGCGGAAATAGAAACTGAGCACGCTGGACAATGGGCGGCCCTGGGCCGAGCACACGGTCAGCACCTCGCAATCCGCGCCAAAGGTCTTGAGCAGGGTCTCGAAGTAGCGCTTGGGCATGGCCGGTGTGCCGTGCCGGTGCACGTTGTCCGCGTACATCGCGAAGAAGCGCTCGGCATCCGTATCGATGTGCGAGCTCAGGCCGTTCTTGATGCCCTTGCGCACCATGGCGCGCTGCTTGCGCGGGATGGCCAGCATGTTGTCCTCTTCCTTGGGCAGGATGGCCTTGCGGAAGGTGACGTAGAGCTCCTGCACCGGCCAGTCATCATGCCGGCGCTCGATGTGGCGCAGCTCCAGGTGGTCGGTGCCCAGTTCGACCGCCAGGCGTTGCGCCTCGGCCTCCAGGGCCGCCGCAGCCTCGGGCGTTGCGGCCGCGGTGCCGCCATACACGGCAAACGGCAGACCGGTGAGCGCGTTGCCGAACAGGCGGCTGTTCACATGCGCCAGTGGCAGCACGCCCTGAATGTCACCGTCCGCCTCCACATAGAGGAAGTACGTGTCGTGGCGAAAGACGTCGCGAATGACGGTTTGCCAGCCCGCCCGGTGGAAAAAGGTGGCTTGCGGTTGCGCGAGCACAAAGGCGTCCCAGCGCGCGACCTGATCGGGTCGGGTGCTGTCGAGACGATGGAGGCGCAGGACGGTCGGATCAGACAACGCTCGCCCCCTGCACACGATCGTTCAGGAAAATCTGGTCCATGCGCCCCCATGGGAAATCGTCCAGCAGGCGCGCCAGGCGCTGTTCGGTCCGTCCGATGTTGACGTAGTGGCGAAAGCGTGTCTTGAGGTCGATACCATCCACCCGCGGTTGACCTGGGTCGATCTCCCAGGGGTGGAAGTAGAAGATGGCGGACTGCGCGTCGCGCTGGTTGACCTGCCGCAGCATCCAGCGCGACAGGGAATAAGGCATCAGGCGGAAATAGCCGCCGCCGCTGGACGGCAGGTTGCGGTTGAACAGGCGCAGCGTGGTCGGCGGTACCTCCAGCAGGCCTTCACGCGCCTGGTAGGCGAAGCGCGGCGCATCGGGCATGCCGTAGTGGTCGTGCTTGACGGGGTAGATGCTGGAGCTGTAGCGGTAGCCCGCACGCAGCAAGGTGTCCAGCGCCCAGAGGTTGCCCGCGCCGATCGAGAAACTCGGCGCCCGGTAGCCGAGCACCTGCTGGCCGCCGATGTCTTCGAGCAGGCCTTTGGCGCGCGTGATGTCCTCAAAGAACGCTGGCTCCGACAGATCGCTCACCCGCTGATGGCCATAACCGTGGCTGGCCAGCTCATGGCCTTCGCGCACGATGCGCCTGACCATGTCGGGGTAGCGCTCGGCCACCCAGCCCAGGGTGAAGAAGGTGGCGCGGGTCTGCTTGACCGCCAGCAACTGCAGAATGCGGTCGATGTTGTGTTCGACGCGGCATTCGCGCTGGTCCCATTCGGCGCGCTCGATGTAGGGCGCCATGGCCGAGACCTGGAAATAGTCTTCGACGTCGATGGTCAGCGCATTGGTAATGGGTGTGCTGGATGCCATAAAACCCCCGATGGATCAGCTGCTGCTGCCGTTGTTGCGGGATTTGCGGGTGGCGGCGACGATCTTCTTCAAGGCGCTCAGGATTTCCAGGCTCACCCGCTCCTGCCGCAACACGCTGCGCTCCATACGCAGCAAACGGGTGCTCAGCTGTTCGGCCGACACGCGGGTCAGTTCCTCGCCGATGCCATCCACCAACGACGGATCCAGGTCCAGGTCTTCCGAACCAATGCCATCGGCCAGCGATGAGCGCAGCTCGCTGCCCTCGCCGGCCTTGGGCAGATGCGCCCAGCGGTCGTCCTCGGCTGCCGGCGCCTGCGGCAGCGGGACGGCGCTTTCTGCGTGCATCTCCGCAACCACCTCGTTGAGCGCGTCCACGGTGAGCGTGGTCGCTTCGAGGAGGTAGCCCTGCAGCAGCAAGCGATCGCACAAGGTGTTGATGCGTCTGGGAATGCCACCGCTGTGATGGAAGATGCCTGCAAACACGCCCGGCTCGAACACAGGCTTGTCGGTGCCACCGGCGCACTTGATGCGGTGCTCGATGTAGGCACGGGTGTCTTCTTCGTCCAGCGGCCCCAGGTGGCAGCGCGCCGTGACCCGCTGGCGCAATTGCAACATACCCGGGCCTTGCAGAATGTTGCGGAACTCGGGTTGGCCCACCAGGAACGTCTGCAACAGGGCCTGCTCGCCAAACTGGAAGTTGGAGAGCATGCGCAACTCCTCGACCGCCTGCGGCTGCAGGTTCTGTGCTTCGTCGACGATCAGGAGGCAACGCTTGCCCTGCGTGGTCTGCGTGATGAAAAAGGCTTCGAGTGCCATCAGCATGTCGGCCTTGCCGGCGCCACGCACCGCCACGCCGAAAGCCGCGCACACCAGCTTGAGCGCATCGTCGGCGCCCAGTTGTGTGCTCACCAGATGCGCGGCCACCACCGAGCCGTTTTCCAGGCTGTCGAGCAGGTCGCGCACGATGGTGGTCTTGCCCGCTCCGACCTCGCCGGTGATGACAATGAAACCCTCTCCACGCATGACGCCATAGACCAGGTACGAACGTGCGCGCCGGTGCGGCTTGCTGCTGTAATAGAAACGCGGATCGGGATTGAGTTGAAAGGGTTTGCTGGTCAACCCGTAATAGGCTTCGTACATGAATCAGAACCGGTACGTGATGACACCCAGCACGGAGGTTTCCTTGTAGGGCGAGGGGCCATCGAAGTTCGAATGCCGCAATTGCAGGGAGGCGCTTGTGCGCTGGGCCAGACGCGTGGTCATCCCCAGCGTAAAGGTCTTGAGGGTGTAGCGCATCCCGGTGTTGATACCCTCGGCGCTCTGCCTGACGAAGCCGGCATTGATCGAGGTGAGGGGCGTGAGACGGTGGGCGTACGTGATGCGCCAGGCCTTTTCGCGGATGTCGGACGCCATGCCGAAATCGTCGATCAGCGCGATCGCGGCACCCAGGCGGCGCGCCGTGTTGCGTGAAACGGCAACGATGAGCGCATTTCGCGGATCGGTGAGCGCAAGCGACAGTTCCTGGATGCGCTGCACGGTGGCTCTTGACGTCAGGTAGCCGCCCGAAACGGGATAGTCTGCGGGCAAACCCAGACGCTGCAGTTCGGCATTCACCTGCTGAGCTCTCAGCACAGGATCGCTCTCTGTCGAAAGCGCATCGAGCAGGCTGTAGATGGAACCGCGGTCGCCCACAACGCCGTCAAGCGGTGTGGTCAACACATCGCGCGCGTCCGTGTAGCGCCAGATCGTGCGCCGGCCGCGGTACTCGAACTCGACGTTGTGGCCGTTGCCGAAAAACCGCCGGTTCCCTTCCAGCACCAGTCGCATGCGCTCGGTCGGTTGCCATTGCAACCCCAACCCGGTCTCGCTGTACGACTTCTTCTCGGGCGTGAGCAAATCGTTGGACTCGACGCCCGCCAGGGCCGAGAGCGTGACTGTGGATGTCACCGGGTAGAACAGGCGGCCGTTGAGTTCGTCCAGGGTTTGCGACGATCCCAGTGAATAGTCGAGCTCGGTGCGCCCCGCTTCCACGGTCCAGTACAGCGCCCGCCCCTCGGTCTGCCGACTCAGGCGCGCGCGCGTGCTCTTGCTTGTGCTGTCGGAGCGCAACGTCGTGTCCGTGCGGTTCTGCTGCCAACCGTAGCGCAGCTCGTAGTCCAGGCTACCGGGCAGCTCGCCCCGCAAATACGGCGAGAAGTAGAAGCTGGACGTTTCAGACAGGTTGCCGTTGCCCACCAGATTGACTTCCGGCGACTCGAACGCGGAGATGGGTTGCTGGCCAATGAGGCCGGCAAAGTCGATGAACGCGCGGTTGTCCCAGGCCATGAACGTGCCATTGGTGTTCAAGGCCTGCTGGATGTTGTCTCCCGCGGTGCGTTGTGCGTCGTAAATGGCGCGCACGGAGTAATCGAGAAAGCCCTTGAGCCTGCCGCTGTTGAACACGAGGCCCACGCCCGGACTGATTTCCGTGATCTGTTCCGATTCGCGCGTCTGGCCCGGCCCCGCCAGATTTCCGTTGTTGGAAAAGCCCTGCGAGAACGAAATGCGCGGCACCAGCCAGAAACTCGGTGGCGGCCCCGTGGGCGTTTCGACCTCGGCCACATCCTGCGTCGCTGGCAACTCCTGCGCGTCGACGGCAACGTGCAACGACAGCACCAGCAGCCCGGACATGGCGCGCGCCAGCGCAGAAGCCCGCAGGGCCATCGGGCGGGTGAACGATCTACTTGTCACTCGATCTCCTCCCTGAACGCTTCATGCCGCGACTGCGTCGGACGCAGTCGATTTCCTCGGAGCGCCGTGCCCATAGCCGTAGCCATAGCCATGCGCCTCCTGGTCACCACCGTGCACCTGGTTGAGCACCATCAGCTTGATGGGGCAGGACTCGATGGTGGTCAGCGCATGCTTGACCTGGGACTGCAAGGTCTTCTCCGCCTGCACCACCATCACGATCTGACCCATGTGCGTGGCGAGCACACGGGATTCCGTGGTGAGCAGCAACGGCGGTGAATCGAAAATGATGATGCGGTCCGGGTAGCGGTGCCCCATCTCCTCAATCAATCGGGTCATCGCATCGCTGGCCAGGAGTTCGGTCGCGCGCGGATGGGGCGTGCCGCTGGGCAGCAGGCTCAGCTTGTCAACATTGGTCCGCAACAAGGTGTCGGACATTTCGATCTTGTCGTTGGTCAGAAGATCGAGAAGACCCGGCCCCTGAGGCAGGCCCAACGTCTTCATGATGGAGGGACGGGATACATCGGCATCGACCAGCAAGACGGTGTAGTCCAATTCCATGGCGATGCTCATGGCCAGGTTGATCGCCGTGAAGCTCTTGCCTTCGCCCGGCATGGCACTGGTCACCATGATGCGATTGCCGTGGGCGACAGCCGACGCACCCTTGCCCGTGGCATTGGCAATCAAAGGTCTCTTGATCACCCGATACTGATCGGCGATCACGGCCCGCGGCGCATTCGAGGTCACGAATCCCAGTTCGGTCAGTGCAGCCAGATCCAGACGCACCGTCTTGGAAACGGTCTTGGGCGGCTCGCTGGGCGGCACCGACGGCGCGGCTGCGGGTGCCGCAGCCTTTGCCGCAGTGGCAGGCGCATCGGCGGCAGGCGGCACATCGGCACCGGCCTGTCGCAGTTGTTCTAGTCGCTGGGCTGCTTTTTCAATCAGGCTGGACATGTATTCGACTCCCCTTCAAAGGCTCGAGTGGTACGACAGCGCCGCCATACCCAAAAGGAACAACACGACCAGCGTCAGGATCGCCATCAGAAACCGCCGAAGGCTTCGAGACTCGCGTCGGCGCATGGTGTCGTTCTTCACCAGGGTCACAACCCCCAGCAAGGGCAGTTCGGTAGCGCCACGCAAGGCCGATGCATCGAAAAACACGGGGCGCAACTGGCTCACCAGGAAGGTCACGCCAATACCCGCTCCCAAGGCGGCGATCAAAGCCACCGGCAACAGCAGCGCGCGGTTCGGCGCCACAGGCTTGCGAGACACCTGAGGCGGCTCGACGACCCGGAAATCGGCCAGGCTGGAGGTGCTCTCCAGCTCACCGCTCATGAGCACAGTCTCGCGGCGTGAGACCAGATCCTGGTAGTTCTTGCGGTGGACTTCATAGTCGCGGTTGAGCTGCGCGAGCTCGGCCTCCATCTGCGGCGCCACCTTCATCTGTTCACGCAGTCGGGCTGCACGGCTCTCGTACTCGCTTACGCGGGCACGCAGCGAGGCCACCTGCACTTCGGCCGACGCCAAGGTGCGTGACATCTCGACAAAGGCCGGATTGCTGCCGATCACGGGCGTGCTCGGCGAAGCGGCCGCCGCACGGCGCATTTCCGCGATCTCGCGGCGCTTCTGATCTTCCAGTTCCCTGATCAGCTTGCGTGTGTTCAACACGTCCGGGTGCTGCTCGGTGAACCGCTGCAGCAGCCCGTCGAGGCTGCGCTTGAGCGCATCCAGCCGCGAATCGAGTTCGGGCGTTGCGAAGCTGGACAAGGCTCCGTCGGGCGCCGAGCGCGCCATCTCGCGCGCTTTCTCCAGTTGCACGCGGGCTGCTTCGCGGGCGCTCTCGGCCTCGCGCAGCTCCAGGCGCGCTTGGCTCAAGGTGCTGAGCATTTCGGCCATGCGCGCAGCGACATCCGGTCCACCGGCGGCCTGCATGTCCAGGTTGCGCAGGCGAAACTCCTTGACACGGGCTTCCGCCTCGGAGAGTTTCTGCTCGTAGTTCTTGATCTGTTCTTCGATGAAGCGGCGGGCACTGTCCGAGTCCGCACCCGAAGCGCCCTTGGCCGACTCGACGAAGATGGTCAACAAGGACTTCACCACTTCCAGCGAACGCTCGGGGTTCTCATCGCGGTACGACAGTGTGTACAGGTTGTCCCGTCCCGTCGAGCGGATGGCGAGCGATTTCGACAGGTTCGCGTACAAGGCATCGCGCTCGGCCTTGGTCTGGCCGGGCGTTTCCAGATTGGCCATCTGGATGAGTTTCTCCACCGTGGGGCGGTTGATCAGGGTACGGCTGAGCATGGCCACTTGCTGCTCGACATCGGGCTGGATCGCCAACCCAGCCATCAGCGGCCGCAGGATCGACTGCGTGTCCACATAGACCCGCGAAGAAGCTTCATAGCGATCGGGGATCATCAGCACCCCAGCAGCGCCGATGGCGGCCACGATCCACGCGATCAGCACGCCCATCCGGCGGTACTTCCACATGCCCCGCAGGGTGGTGGCGATTTGGTTCAGGAGATCATGCATGCGCGAATCTGTGTGTGACAGCGAAGGAAGGGCGGGTCGCCAGACCAGCCCACGTGCCCATCCGAAGGCCGCTTAGAACCAGCCTTGCGGGATGATGAGAATGTCGCCCGGCAGCATTTCCACGTTCGCGGAAATGTCACCGCGCTTGACCAGATCCTGCAGCCGCACGCTGTAGCGCTTGTTGTTTTCGGAGGCGCGCACAATCGTGGCCTTGTTACCTGCAGCGAAATCGGTGAGGCCGCCGACCGCAATCATCACGTCCATCACCGTCATCTTCTGCTTATAGGGCAGGAACTGCGGTTTGGTCGCCTCACCCACCACACGGATCTGCTCGCTGTAGGGCCCCACGAAATTGGTCACGATCACGGTAACGACCGGGTCGCGAACGAATTTGCCCAGAGCCTTCTCGATGTCGCGGGCGATTTCCGAGGACGTCTTGCCTTGCGCCATCAGCTCATCGACAAGTGGTGCGGAAACCTTGCCATCGGGACGGACCGGGACCGTCAATGAAAGCTCGGGATTGCGCCACACAGTGATGTTGAGCGTGTCACCAGGCCCCACGAGGTAGGCATAGGCAGAGGTGCTCGCCACGACGGGCGCCGCAGGCAAATTGCCCGTGCTGGCGCAACCACTCAAACCCAGCAGCAACGCGCCCGCAGATGCAGCGGTGGCAAGAGCACGAAGAAGACCCGACGTATGTTTTCGCATGACCCATTTCCTCCTAAACGCGGCGAAATGTTAATAAAAGTTAATTCCCTTTTGAATATAACCCAGAGCTCCTCGCCGACGCGCTCCAGACCCTGGGCGAGCATCGCACAACATCGTGCCGAGTATGCGGAAGCACACGGATGAGGACAAAAAATACAGCCTACGAAGCATTGACACGGCGCGATGCGGGCGGACGAAAGCGCGCAAGGCGCGACGCTAAAATGCCAGCTGCTTTCGCCCTCAACCCCAGGAACCCCAGCATGTCCCTCTTCTCCGCCGTCGAAATGGCGCCGCGCGACCCGATTCTGGGTCTGAACGAACAGTTTGCCGCCGATGCCAACCCCAACAAAGTCAATCTTGGCGTCGGTGTGTATTTCGACGACAACGGCAAACTGCCCTTGCTGCAATGTGTGCAGGCCGCCGAGAAGACCATGATGGACAAGCCCGCCGCGCGGGGCTACCTGCCCATCGACGGCATCGCCGCGTACGACGCGGCGGTCAAGAGCCTGGTGTTCGGCTCGGAGTCCGAGCCCGTGAAATCGGGACGCGTCGCCACCGTGCAGGCCATTGGCGGTACGGGCGGCCTCAAGATCGGGGCCGACTTCCTCAAGCGGCTGAACCCCGAGGCAACGGTGCTGATCAGCGATCCGAGCTGGGAGAACCACCGCGCCCTGTTCACCAACGCCGGCTTCAAGGTCGACACCTACGCCTACTACGACGCCGACAAGCGCGGCGTCAATTTCGAGGGCATGCTGGCCAGCCTGAACGCGGCCGCGGCCGGCAGCATCGCCGTCCTGCATGCCTGCTGCCACAACCCGACCGGCTACGACATCACGCCTGCGCAGTGGGACCAGGTCATTGCCGTCGTCAAGGCCCGCGGCCTGACGCCCTTCCTCGACATGGCCTACCAGGGCTTCGGCCATGGTATTGCCGAAGACGGCGCCGTCATCGGCAAGTTCGTCGCCGCCGGCCTCACCTTCTTCGTCTCCACCTCCTTCTCCAAGAGCTTCAGCCTGTATGGCGAACGCGTGGGCGCGCTGTCGGTGCTGTGCGAGAACGCCGAAGAAGCCTCGCGCGTGCTGTCGCAGCTCAAGATCGTGATCCGCACCAACTACTCCAACCCGCCCATCCATGGCGGCGCGGTGGTGGCCGCGGTGCTGAACAACCCCGAGTTGCGCGCCGTCTGGGAAAAGGAACTGGGCGAGATGCGCGTGCGCATCAAGGCCATGCGCCAGAAGCTGGTGGACGGCCTCAAGGCTGCGGGCGTGAAACAGGACATGGGCTTCATCACCAGCCAGATCGGCATGTTCAGCTACTCCGGCCTGAGCAAAGACCAGATGGTGCGCCTGCGCAGCGAGTTCGGCGTGTACGGCACGGACACCGGCCGCATGTGCGTAGCCGCGCTCAACAGCAAGAACATCGACTACGTCTGCCAGGCCATCGCCAAGGTGGTCTGACACCGCCGGGCGGGATCGAAAAAAGCCGCTCACCGAGCGGCTTTTTCATGGGCGCGTGGCGTTCAGGACCAGAGCACGGAGCGCATCGAAATCGATGCGCCCTGAAAGCCATCGTTGAAGAACCGGGGGGTTTCGTCCACACCAGCGGCCCCGGCCGCGTAGAGCAGCGGCAAATAGTGCTCCCAGCTCGGGTGGGCCATCTGGGCCAGCGCGCCGAGCTGCTGAAAATCGTTCAAAGCCTCCAGCCGGCCCTGCGCGATGTGCTCGGCCGTGATCCGGTCGAATTCGATCGCCCAATCGTAGGCCTGGTTGTCGGCGGCATCGCGGCGCATGGTGCGCAGGTTGTGCACGATGTTGCCGCTGCCCACGATCAACACGCCGCGCTCGCGCAGTTGCGCCAATTGACGGCCGACGGCGAAGTGCTCGGCGGCGGGCCGCCGATAGTCCATGCTCAACTGGATCACCGGGATGTCTGCGTCGGGAAACATGGGCTTGAGGACCGACCAGGCGCCGTGGTCCAACCCCCAGGCATCGCCATCCAGATCGAGCCCGCGGCCCGAGTCGGGCTGCTTTACCGCCGCACCAATCGCACGCGCCATGTCGGGCGAGCCGGGCGCTGGGTACTGCTGGTCGAACAAGGCCTGCGGAAAGCCGCCGAAGTCGTGGATGGTGGGTGGCTGGGCCATGGCGGTGAGCTGCCATCCGGGCGTGAGCCAATGCGCCGAAATGCAAAGAATCAGCTTCGGGGTGTTGCCAAGGGAGCGCAGTTCGTCGCCCAGAGACACCCAGCTGCGCCGCCAGCGGTTGTCTTCGATGGCATTCATGGGACTGCCGTGCCCCAGGAAGATCGCGGGCAGGCGCTCGGTGACCGGTAGAAGGCCGGCGAGATCGGCGAGCGGCTGGTCGGCAGCAACGGGGGTGGTGGGGATTTGGGTCATATAGGTCTTGAAGGCTCTGGCGGATTCTTTCACGAAGGTGACAGTTGTCCGCAGAAGTCAAGTGATATCAACACCACCACCGGGTGCAAGGGCCGCCACATGCTGCTATATTGCACCGCAACATAACTGTTTTGGCCGCCTGCCCCATGCTGTACCAAATCTACGAAACCCAGCGCTCGATCATGGAGCCGTTCTCCGATCTCGCGGAGGTGGCGGCCCGGCTCTACAGCAACCCCATGCTGCCCCTGGCGCAGTTGCCGGGAGCCCAACGCATCTCTGCCGGGTACGACCTGCTCCACCGCCTGGGCAAGGACTATGAAAAGCCGGTCTTCGGCATCCACACCGTGGACGTCGATGGGGTGGGGATTGCGATCCACGAGCGGGTCGAGATCGACAAGCCGTTTTGCGAACTGCGCCGTTTCAAGCGCTTCTCGGACGACACCGACACCCTGGCGCGGCTCAAAGGACAGCCCGTGGTGCTGATCGTCGCGCCGCTCTCTGGCCACTACGCCACTCTGCTGCGCGACACGGTGCGCACCATGCTCAAGGACCACAAGGTCTACATCACCGACTGGAAGAACGCGCGTCTGGTGCCCCTGGCCGATGGCGAGTTCCATCTGGACGACTACGTGAACTACGTGCAGGAATTCATTCGCCACCTTCAAAAGGGCTACGGCAATTGCCATGTGATCAGCGTTTGCCAGCCCACCGTTCCTGTGCTGGCTGCGGTCTCGCTGATGGCCAGCCGCGGCGAAACCACGCCGCTGTCCATGACCATGATGGGCGGCCCGATCGACGCGCGCAAATCGCCCACCGCGGTGAACAACCTGGCCACGCAGCGCAGCTTCGAGTGGTTCGAGAACAATGTGATCTACCGCGTGCCCGACAACTTCCCCGGTGCAGGCCGCCGCGTATACCCGGGCTTCCTGCAGCACACCGGTTTCGTGGCCATGAACCCGGACCGCCACGCGTCGAGCCACTACGACTATTTCAAGGACCTGCTCAAGGGCGACAACGACAGCGCAGAAGCCCATCGCAAGTTCTACGACGAGTACAACGCCGTGCTCGACATGGACGCAGACTACTACCTCGAGACCATCGAGACGGTGTTCCAGGAATTCAAGCTGGTCCACGGCACCTGGGACGTGCAGAACGAAGACGGCAAGCGCGAGCGCGTGCGCCCTCAGGACATCCAACGCAGCGGGCTGCTCACCATCGAAGGCGAGCTCGACGACATCTCTGGCTCGGGCCAGACCGCTGCGGCGCACGAACTGTGCACCAGCATCCCGAAGTCGCACCACATGCACTACGAGGCCAAGGGTGCGGGCCACTACGGCATCTTCAGCGGCCGGCGTTGGCGCGACATGGTGTACCCGGTCGTGAAGTCGTTCATCCTGGCGCACCAACCGGCTGCCGGCGCGCCCACACCCGCCGCCAAGCCACGCCCTGCCACCAAGAAGGCCCCCCGCAAAGCCGTGGTGAAGAAGGCGGCGCCCATTGCCGCCCAACGTCCGGTGCGAAAGACCGCCAAAGCCTGAACGCGTCCGCAAGGCCACGGGCGCCACGGCAGCGCCGGTATATTCGCCGCATGAACGAACTCGCCCAGCGCATCGACGCCGCCCTGCCCCAGACGCAGTGCACGCGCTGCGGCTATCCCGACTGCGCCCGCTACGCGCAAGCCATCGCCGCCGGTGACGCCGGCATCCACCAATGCCCGCCCGGGGGCGCTGAAGGCATCGAACGCCTGGCGGCCATCACCGGCCTGCCGGTGCAGCCGCTGGCCCCCAGCTGCGGCATCGAGGGCCCGCTCACCATCGCCGTCATCGACGAGAACTGGTGCATCGGCTGCACGCTGTGCATACAGGCCTGCCCCACCGATGCGATCGTCGGTATCCACAAGCGCATGCACACCGTGGTCGAGCCCTATTGCACGGGGTGCGAGTTGTGTCTGCCGGTATGCCCGGTCGATTGCATTTCGCTGGAGATCGTCAGCGGCGAGCGCACCGGCTGGCAGGCCTGGAGCGCCGAGCAGGCCCGACAAGGGCGCGAGCGATACCAGCAACGGCAGGAACGCCTGGCACGAGAAAAACGAGAACACGAAGCACGCATGGAGGCGCAGGCGCGCGAGAAACTCGCCGATCTCGCGGCCCACTCGCAGATCACCGACGAGGCGGTGCTGGACAAGAAGCGCGCGGTGATCGAGGCCGCGCTGGCCCGCTCGCGTGCCAAGCGCGTTCCGCCTGGCGGCTGAGACTCAGGCCGGGGCGTGTGCGGCAGTCTTGTACACGCCGCAGCCCACGTACAAGTCGTCGACCTTCGCCACGTAGGACATCTTGCCCTGGATGGCGCCCGTCACCGGGTTGGCAATGTCGTACTCGACCCAGCCTTCGCCCACCTCGGCCTGCGCCACGATGGCGCCGAGCAAGGCGTTGCCGTCAACCCCCGCAATGTCCTGCACCCGGCTGCCCACCTTCTCCGGCTTGCCGCCGAAGGCGCGGTAGATGCCCGCGCGGTCGAGCGCGAACACGTACATGTCGCGGTCGTGGAAACCATTCGAAGGCTCGCTCAAGGCGCGCGCGAAGCCCTCGCGCCCTCCCCGGCTGCGTTGCGCCTGCGCCCGTCCCACCAGTTGCATGGCCTCTTCGGCCGTGCCTTGCTGCAGCATGAAGGACGACACCGCGCGCGACAGGTGCGCCGCGCGCTGTTCAAGCTGGTCCGCCTGCGTCACCGCACGCTCCACCATCTGCGCGTTGCGCTGGGTGATCTGGTCGAGCTGCGAGACCGCCGAGGAAATCTCGCTCAGGCCCGTGCTCTGCTCCGCGCTGGACGCCGAGATCAAGGACATGTTGGCGGCCACGCCGCGCACACCCGCGGCGATCTGGCCAATGCCACCGCCTGCCGCGCGGATCTGCGACACACCGGCTTCCACCTGGCTGCGCGACGCCTCGATGAGCACGCGTATCTCTTTGGCGGAGGCGGCCGAGCGCTGTGCCAGGCTGCGCACCTCACTGGCCACCACGGCAAAGCCTCTGCCTTGCTCACCCGCCCGCGCCGCTTCCACGGCCGCGTTGAGCGCCAGGATGTTGGTTTGAAAGGCCAGACCATCGATCACGCCGATGATTTCGCTCATCTGCTGGGCGCTCTTCTGTATCCGATCCACCGACGCCACCGCCCCGGCCATGGACTGCGCGCCCGTTTCGGCCACGTCGCGCACCTGTGCGGCCTGCTGATCGGCGTCTCCCGCGGTGCGGGCGTTCTGTTGCACCGTGCCGGAGAGTTCCTGCACGCTGGCTGCGGTCTGCTCCAGGTTGGCCGCCTGTTGCTCGGTGCGCTCGGCCAGATCGCGGTTGCCCGCTGCCAGGCTTTTGCCGGCATGCGCCACCAGCGCCGAATGGCTGCGCACCTCGGCCACCATGGCCGAGAGCTGGCTGGTGGTGCGGTTGAGCAGGCGCGCCAGATCGGCCAGTTCGTCGTGGCCCTGTGTCACCACCGTCGAGCGCAGGTTGCCCGAGGCGGTTTGCGCCGTCGCTTCCAGCACCTGGTGAAAGTCGCGCTGGAAGCTGACATAGAAGGCCAGCATGAAATAGGCCTGCAAAACGAGGCCGACCACCGCCACCGAGCCAGCGCGGTCCGTCAGCAGCCACAAGGCCAGCGGCGGTAGCACGCAAGTAGCGCTCAACAGCCACAATTTGGCGCGCAAGCGCAGCCGCCGCATCAGCCAGATGCCAGGCGACAGGGGATGAATTCTGGACATGGCCGTACCGCTTTCCTGAACGGGGATGTCAGGCTATCGGCAAGCCCACGCGGGCGCTTGATCGGGAAAAGCCCCTGCTCTCCCCGTCAAAGCCGGTTTCCGACCGGCGGCGTCAGGATGCGGTGGCCGGGCCGGCCAGGCGCGCGAACGCGTCCACCACTTCGGCGGGCGCCTGCACCAGTTCGATCAGCACGCCCTCCCCCGCAATCGGGAACTCCTCGTTGCCCTTGGGGTGCAGAAAGGTGATGTCAAAACCCGCCGCGCCCTTGCGAATGCCGCCAGGCGCGAAGCGAACACCCTGCGCGCTCAGCCACGCCACCGCCTGGGGCAGATCGTCGATCCACAGGCCCACGTGGTTGAGCGGCGTGGTGTGCACCGCCGGTTTCTTCTCGGGGTCCAACGGCTGCATCAGGTCGACCTCGACCTTGAAGGGACCACTGCCCATGGCACAGATGTCCTCGTCGACATTCTCGCGTTCGCTGCGGAAAGTGCCGGTGACCTCCAGGCCGAGCATGTCGACCCAGAGTTTCTGCAGGCGCTGCTTGTCGGGCCCGCCGATGGCGATCTGCTGGATGCCCAGCACTTTGAAGGGACGAGAAGAAAGCATGTGTCAATGAACTCCGTTGAATCAGCCGAACTCGACGATGGGCTGGTCCACCACCAGCGACTCTCCCTTGTGGGCCAACACCTTGGCCACCACGCCATCGGCAGCGGCGAACAGCACGTTCTCCATCTTCATGGCCTCGATCACGGCCACGCGTTCGCCCGCCTGCACCTTCTGGCCGGGCTGCACCGCCACCTCCACCAACAAACCGGGCATGGGCGAGAGCACGTATTTGCTCATGTCGGCCGGCGCCTTGAACGGCATGAGGGCATGCAATTCGGCCATGCGTGGCGACACCACCATGGTTTCGATGCGCGTGCCGTTGTGCTGCACCACCAGGGCCAGCGGGTTGCGTGGCGTGCCGCGCTCGATCTGGGCCGTATAGGGTTGGCCATTGCAGGTGCCGATCACGCAAATGTCGTTCAGACGCGACGGGCTGGACATGGCGTACCGCTTGCCATCGACCAAAACCATGGCCGAGCCGAGTTGGCCCACTACCTCGTCGACGTGCACCGCCTTGTACGTGTGTTCGCCCGTGGTGCTGAGCACGATGACGCTGTAGTCGTGCCCGACCTTGACGCCATAACCCGGCAGCTGGCCCGAGAGGCCGGCAGCGCGCTCGCGCGACTTGCGCCGCACGAAGGCCGCCAGTGCCACCAGGAAGTCCGGGTCGCTGTGCGGCACATCTTCGGCGCGGAAGCCCTGGCCGTAGTGTTCGGCGATGAAGCCGGTATTGAAGTCCCCGGCGACAAACTTCGGGTGCGCCAGCAGCGCAGCCTGGAACGGGATGTTGCTGCTGATGCCGCGGATGACAAAGCCATTGAGCGCTTCGCGCATCTTGGCGATCGCGTCTGCCCGGTCCTTGCCGTGCACGATGAGCTTGGCGATCATCGAGTCGTAGAACATCGGGATCTCGCCACCGTCCTGCACACCGGTGTCCACGCGCACACCGAGCCGGTCGGCGGTGTTGGCCTGGAACATGGTTTGCGCGGGTGGCGCGAAACGCACCAGCCGGCCGGTGCTCGGCAGGAAGTTGCGGAACGGGTCTTCGGCGTTGATGCGGCACTCGATGGCCCAGCCGTCGCGCTTCACGTCGGCCTGCGCCAACGGCAGCTTCTCGCCCGCCGCGACGCGGATCATCAGTTCCACCAGGTCCAGGCCGGTGATGCATTCCGTCACCGGGTGCTCCACCTGAAGGCGGGTGTTCATTTCCAGGAAGTAGAAGTCCTGGTCCTTGCCGACCACGAATTCCACCGTGCCCGCGCTCTGGTACTTCACGGCCTTGGCCAGGGCCACGGCCTGCTCGCCCATGGCCTTTCGCGTCGCCTCCGAAATAAAAGGCGACGGCGCTTCCTCGATCACCTTCTGGTGCCGGCGCTGGATGGAGCACTCGCGCTCGTTCAGGTAAATCACATTGCCGTGCGAGTCGCCCAGCACCTGAATCTCGATGTGGCGCGGCTCCTGCACAAACTTCTCGATGAAGATGCGGTCGTCGCCAAAGCTGTTGCGCGCCTCGTTTTGACACGCGGTGAAACCTTCGAGAGCTTCCTTGTCGTTGTAGGCCACACGCAGGCCCTTGCCGCCGCCGCCGGCGCTGGCCTTGATCATCACCGGATAGCCGATGTCCTTCGCGATTTCCACCGCGCGCTCGGCGGATTCAATAGCGTCGTTCCAGCCCGGAATGGTGTTGACCTTGGCCTCGTTGGCCAGCTTCTTGGAGGCGATCTTGTCGCCCATGGCCGCGATGCTGAAGTGGCGCGGGCCGATGAAAGCCATGCCCTCGTCTTCCACGCGTTTGGCGAAGGCTTCGTTCTCGGAGAGGAAGCCGTAGCCCGGGTGGATGGCCTGCGCACCGGTCTTCTTGGCAGCTTCGATGATCTTGTCGGCCACCAGGTACGACTCGCGCGAGGGCGCGGGGCCGAGCAACACGGCTTCGTCGGCCAGTTGCACGTGGCGCGCTTCCTTGTCGGCCTCGGAGTACACCGCCACCGTGGCGATGCCCATTTTCTTGGCCGTGGCGATCACGCGGCAGGCGATCTCGCCGCGGTTGGCAATCAGAATTTTGGTAAACATCTTGTTCTTCTCCTTGTGGCTCAAAGCGGGATGTTGCCGTGCTTGCGCCACGGGTTTTCGAGCTTCTTGTCCTTGAGCATCACCAGCGAGCGGCAGATGCGTTTGCGCGTTTCGTGCGGCAGGATCACGTCGTCGATAAAACCGCGCGCGCCGGCCACGAAGGGGTTGGCGAAACGGGCCTTGTATTCGGCCTCGCGTTGGGCCAGCTTGGCCGGGTCCTTCTTCTCTTCGCGGAAGATGATCTCCACCGCGCCCTTGGCACCCATCACCGCGATCTCGGCATGGGGCCAGGCGAAGTTCACGTCGCCGCGCAGGTGCTTGGAGGCCATCACGTCGTAGGCGCCGCCATAGGCCTTGCGCGTGATCACGGTGATCTTGGGCACCGTGCATTCGGCGTATGCGTAGAGCAGCTTCGCACCGTGCTTGATGATGCCGCCGTACTCCTGCGAGGTGCCGGGCATGAAACCGGGCACGTCCACGAAGGTGATCACGGGAATGTTGAAGGCGTCGCAGAAGCGCACGAAGCGCGCGGCCTTGATGGAGCTCTTGATGTCCAGGCAACCAGCCAGCACCAGCGGCTGGTTGGCCACGATGCCCACGGTCTGGCCGTCCATGCGCGCAAAGCCGATCAAGATGTTCTTCGCGTACTCGGGCTGCAGCTCGAAGAAGTCGCCATCGTCCACCGTCTTGACGATGAGTTCCTTCATGTCGTACGGCTTGTTCGGATTCTCCGGCACCAGCGTGTCCAGGCTGGACTCTGCGCGGTCGCTCGGGTCTCCGCTGGGGCGCACCGGCGCCTTCTCGCGGTTGTTGAGCGGCAGGTAGTTGTAGAGCCGGCGCAGCATGAGCAGGGCTTCCACGTCGTTCTCGAACGCCAGATCGGCCACGCCGCTCTTGGTGGTGTGGGTGATGGCGCCACCGAGCTCCTCGGAGGTCACTTCCTCGTGCGTCACCGTCTTCACCACCTCAGGGCCGGTGACGAACATGTAACTGGAATCCTTCACCATGAAGATGAAGTCGGTCATGGCAGGCGAGTACACCGCGCCACCGGCCGAGGGGCCCATGATCATGCTGATCTGCGGCACCACGCCGCTGGCCATCACGTTGCGCTGGAACACGTCGGCATAGCCGCCGAGCGAGGCCACGCCTTCCTGGATGCGCGCGCCGCCCGAGTCGTTCAGGCCGATCACCGGGGCGCCGACCTTCATGGCCTGGTCCATCACCTTGCAAATTTTTTCGGCATGCGCCTCCGACAACGCGCCGCCAAAGACCGTGAAGTCCTGGCTGAAGACGAACACCAGGCGGCCGTTGATCATGCCGTAGCCGGTGACCACGCCATCGCCCGGGATCTTGTTGTCGGCCATGCCGAAGTCGGTGCAGCGGTGCTCGACGAACATGTCCCACTCTTCGAAGGTGCCCTCATCGAGCAGCACCTCCAGCCGCTCGCGCGCGCTCAGCTTGCCTTTGGCGTGTTGCGCGGCAATGCGCTTCTCGCCGCCGCCCAGTCGCGCGGCGGCGCGCTTGCGTTCGAGTTGTTCAAGGATGTCCTGCATGGAATTTCTCCAGAAAAAAACCGTCGGTCTGAAACGTTGGATCAGTCAAAAAGGTCGAGCAGCTGGCGTGCAGCGGTGGACGGTGGCAGCTCGCCCGCGAGCACACGGTGAGAAATCTCGTCGAGCTCGGCGCGCACCTTCGGGTGTGCGCGAAAGCGTTGTTTGAGTCCCGCGTCGATGCGCTCCCACATCCAGGCGCGGGCTTGCTGTTGCCGGCGCTGGGCCAGGTGGCCGTTGGCGGTCTGCAGCGTTCGGTACCGCGAGACCTCGGCCCAGAACGCGTCCACACCACGGCCGAGCAGCGCGCTGAGCTGGATCACCTGCGGATGCCAGAGGTTCTCGTCGTGGTGGGCGTGCTCGGGATGGCCGTGCAACCCCAGCAGGCGCAACGAAGAGGTGATCTGCGCGCGGGCGCGCGTGGCCGCATCGGGGTCGATGTCGGCCTTGTTGATCACCACCAGGTCGGCCAACTCCATCACGCCCTTCTTGATCGCCTGCAGGTCGTCGCCCGCATTGGGCAGTTGCAGCAACACGAACATGTCGGTCATGCCGCTGACCGCGGTCTCGCTCTGGCCCACGCCCACGGTTTCGACGATCACGATGTCGTAGCCGGCGGCCTCGCACACCAGCATGGCCTCGCGCGTCTTCTCGGCCACGCCGCCCAGCGTGCCACTGCTCGGGCTGGGACGGATGTAGGCCTGCTCGTGCACCGAGAGCTTTTCCATGCGCGTCTTGTCGCCCAGGATCGAGCCACCGGAGACCGTGGACGAAGGATCGATGGTGAGCACCGCCACGCGGTGCCCCTTGCCAATGAGGTACAGGCCCAGCGCTTCGATGAAGGTGCTCTTGCCCACGCCCGGCACGCCGCTGATGCCCAGGCGCAGCGCGTGGCCCGTGTGGGGCAGCAAGGCGGTGAGCAACTCATCGCCTTGCGCGCGGTGGTCAGCGCGGGTGGATTCGAGCAGCGTGATGGCTTTGGCCATGGCGCGGCGCTGGGCCAGCGCCGCGCCGTCCACGATGGTCTGCACGCGCTCGTGCAATGGGGAGGGAATTGGCGTCACAGGATGTCGAAGCCTCGTCCGTCGGCCAGCCGGTAGCGGGAAAAGTCGCGCACATCGGTGGTCATGATGGTGGTCACGCCCGTGTCCGATGCCAGCCAGAGCAGCGACGCATCGGCCAGGTCCATCTCGGTGCGTGGCGTCTGCGTGTAGCGTTGCATGAGCGCCACGAACTCCTCCAGCATTTCCTGCTGGAAGGGAAACACCGCCAGCGCGCCAGCGCCCACCCAGCGCAAGAAGGTGTAGCGCTGCGGCGGCGCGAGCAGGTAGCTGGCCTCGACCACGCAGGGCCAGGTGGTGGACAGCGAGCAGCGCATCTCGGCCGCGCGCTTGAACAGCTCCAGGTAGTGTTTGGCGCGAGGCTGCCTGGCACCGAAGATCGCCACCATCGGGCCCGCGTCAACCAGCACGGCCGCCATGCTTGGCCTTGAGTTTCTTCACGATGGCAGCGCGCGACGCCTCGGATTCGTAAGCCTGTTCCACGCCTTTGAAGGCCTTGCTCACAACCTTGTATTCCGGCCGGGACTCTTCGGCTTTCAACGCGACCAGAAGCTCATAAGGGTTCTTGCGGCCGAGCGCACGCTCCACCGCATCCACGATGAACTGGGACTTCGTCACGCCTTGTCGGCGCGCAGCCAATTCCAGTTCCTTCTCCAACAACGGGTCCATCCGCACAGACACAGCCATGACAAGCTCCAGATCAAATACCGTAATACGGTATCACACTCAGACCTTCTGCGCCTTCTTGATCTGCTCCAGCACGTCCTTCGCGCTGGCGGGGATCGGGGTGCCCGGACCGTAGATACCCTTCACACCGGCTTCGTAGAGGAACTCGTAGTCCTGGCGCGGGATCACCCCGCCCACGAACACGATGATGTCGTCCGCGCCTTGCTTGCGCAGCTCGGCAATGATGGCCGGCACCAGCGTCTTGTGGCCGGCCGCGAGCGTGGAAACACCCACCGCGTGCACGTCGTTCTCGATCGCCTGGCGCGCACATTCTTCGGGCGTCTGGAACAGCGGACCCATGTCGACGTCGAAGCCCAGGTCGGCAAAGGCCGTGGCCACCACCTTGGCGCCGCGGTCGTGCCCGTCCTGGCCGAGCTTGCTGATCATCACGCGCGGGCGCCGGCCCTGGTCTTCGGCGAAGGCGTTGATCTCTTTCTGCAAGGCTTCCCAGCCCTCAGCGGAATCGTAGGCAGCAGCGTACACACCGGTCACCTTTTGCGTATCGGCGCGGTGGCGCCCGTAAACCTTTTCCAGGGCATCGCTCACTTCGCCCACCGTGGCACGCAAGCGCACCGCCTGGATCGACAGATCGAGCAAATTGCCCTCACCACTCTCGGCCGCAGCGGTGAGCGCATCGAGCGCGGCCTGCACCTTCGTGCCATCCCGCGTGGCCTTGATCTGCTGCAGGCGCGCGATCTGGCCTTCGCGCACCTTCACGTTGTCGATCTCCAGAATATCGACCGGGTCTTCCTTGGCGAGCTTGTACTTGTTCACGCCCACGATCACGTCCTTGCCGGAGTCGATGCGCGCCTGCTTCTCGGCGGCGGCGGCCTCGATCTTGAGCTTGGCCCAGCCGCTGTCCACCGCCTTGGTCATACCGCCCATGGCTTCGACCTCTTCGATGATGGCCCAAGCCTTGTCGGCCATCTCCTGCGTGAGGCTCTCCATCATGTAGCTGCCGGCCCAGGGATCGACCACATTGGTGATGTGGGTCTCTTCCTGGATGATCAGTTGCGTGTTGCGCGCGACGCGCGCGCTGAACTCGGTAGGCAGCGCGATGGCTTCGTCCAGCGCATTCGTGTGCAGCGACTGCGTGCCACCAAACACCGCGGCCATGGCTTCGATCGTCGTGCGCACCACGTTGTTGTAAGGGTCCTGCTCGGTGAGCGACCAACCCGAGGTCTGGCTGTGCGTGCGCAGCATCAGGCTCTTGGGGTTCTTGGCGTTGAAGCCCGTCATGATGCGCGTCCACAGCAGGCGCGCCGCGCGCATCTTGGCGATCTCCAGATAGAAGTTCATACCGATCGCCCAGAAGAACGAGAGGCGGCCGGCGAAGTCGTCCACGTCCATGCCCTTGGCGATGGCGGTCTTCACGTATTCCTTGCCGTCGGCCAGCGTGAACGCGAGTTCGAGCGCCTGGTTCGCGCCGGCTTCCTGCATGTGGTAGCCCGAAATCGAGATCGAGTTGAACTTCGGCATGTGCTTGGCCGTGTACTCGATGATGTCGCCGATGATCTTCATCGACGGCTCGGGCGGGAAGATGTAGGTGTTGCGAACCATGAACTCCTTGAGGATGTCGTTCTGGATCGTGCCGCTCAACTTGTCCTGCCCCACACCCTGCTCTTCGGCCGCCACCACGTAGCCCGCGAGCACCGGCAGCACCGCGCCGTTCATGGTCATGGACACGCTCACCTTGTCCAGCGGGATCTGGTCGAACAGGATCTTCATGTCCTCCACACTGTCGATCGCCACACCCGCCTTGCCCACGTCGCCTGTCACGCGCGGGTGGTCGCTGTCGTAACCGCGGTGCGTGGCCAGGTCGAACGCCACCGACACGCCCTGCCCGCCTGCGGCCAAGGCCTTGCGGTAGAAGGCGTTGGACTCCTCGGCGGTGGAGAAGCCCGCGTACTGGCGGATGGTCCACGGACGCACCGCGTACATGGTGGCCTGCGGGCCGCGGATGAAGGGCGCAAAACCCGGCAAGGTGTTGGTGTGCGGCAACCCTGCCGTGTCCTCGGCGGTGTACAGCGGCTTGACGCGGATGCCGTCGGGCGTGATCCAGTCCAGCGCCGATACATCGCCGCCAGGAGCGGATTTGCGGGCGGCCTGGGCCCAGGCTTCAAGGGTGGCAGGGGCGAATTCGGGCTGTTTGGCGCTCATGGGAGTGACTCGGTAGCGGGGCTGGATCGGACCGGCCGAAGTTTACATCATTCATAATTATTGATGCAGAATATTCCTTTGCGCCTACAATCTGGCCCCCGCCCATCCCACGGATCGTTGCCGCCCTCCATGACCGTCCAGTCCCTCGCCCCCCGCGCCCTCTACGAAGAAGTTGCTGAGCTGCTGCGCCAGCGCATCTTCCGGCGCGAGCTCGAGCCCGGCAGCTGGATCGACGAACTCAAGATTGCCGAGGAATACGGCATCAGCCGCACGCCCCTGCGCGAGGCGCTCAAGGTGCTGGCCGCCGAGGGCCTGGTGACGATGAAGATGCGGCGCGGTGCCTACGTCACCGAAGTGTCCGAGAAAGACCTGGCCGACGTCTACCACCTGCTCTCCCTGCTCGAATCGGATGCCGCTGGCGTGGTGGCCGAGCGCGCCAGCGACGATGAACTCGCCAGCCTGCAGACGCTGCACCACGAACTGGAAGCGGCCGTGGGCGACCGCGACCGTTTCTTCGCGCTCAACGAGCAATTCCACATGCGCGTGCTCGAACTGGCGCGCAACCGCTGGCGCGAACAGATGGTGGCCGACCTGCGCAAGGTCATGAAGCTCAACCGGCACAACTCCTTGCTCAAGAGCGGGCGTGTGGAGGAATCCCTGGCCGAACACCGCGCCGTGGTGGAGGCCTTGCTCCAGCGCGATGCGGCGCTCACGGTGCAACGCATGCGCGAGCATTTTCAGGGCGGGCTGGAAGCCGCTGCTTGAGCTGTTGGAGCCCACGCTCCGCCGCTGTGCGGGCCGCTGCGTTCAGGCGTCGAGTGGGTGCTCGGCCTCCAGGCCCACATGTTCCTGCGCCATGCGCCAGACCTCGCGCGGCGGCAGGGGCTTCAAGCGGTGGTCGCTCCAGATCTGGCGCCAGCGGCGCGCACCGCGCAGGCCATGCCGCAGGCCCAGCATGTGCCGGGCAATCGCGTACCAAGGGCAGCCGTCTTCCAGGAAGGCGCGCTCCATGTAGCGCACCATCTGGTCTTCCACTTCCTCGCGTGTCACGGTCGACGGCGCCGCGCCGAAGAAGGCTGCGTCCCAGGTGGTGAGCACCCAGGGGTTGTGGTACGCCTCGCGGCCCACCATCACGCCGTCCACATGCGCCAGGTGCTCGGCGATCTGCGCGTTGGTGGTGAACCCACCATTGATGCTGAAAGTGAGTTGCGCAAAGTCGCGCTTGAGCCGGTGCGCGAGCTCGTAGCGCAGCGGCGGGATCTCGCGGTTCTCCTTGGGTGAGAGGCCATCGAGCCACGCATTTCGCGCATGCACCAGGAACACCTCGCAGCCGGCCTCGGCCACCGTGCCCACGAAATCGCGCACGAAGTCGTAGCTCTCCACGCGGTCAATGCCCACGCGGTGCTTCACGGTCACCGGGATCGACACCGCATCGCGCATCGCCTTGACGCCATCGGCCACGGTCTGCGGTTCGGCCATCAGGCAGGCGCCGAACGCGCCGCGCTGCACGCGGTCGCTCGGGCAGCCGCAGTTCAGGTTGATTTCGTCGTAACCCCACTGCTCGCCCAGGCGCGCTGCATGTGCCAGGTCCGCGGGATCGCTGCCGCCCAATTGCAGGGCCACAGGATGCTCCTCGGCGTTGAAGCGCAGGTGCCGCTGCACGCTGCCGTGGGTGAGCGCGCCCGTGGTCACCATCTCGGTGTAGAGCAAGGTGTGCTTGGACAGCAAACGGTGCAAGTAACGGCAATGCCGGTCCGTCCAATCCATCATCGGCGCGACGGAAAGCCGCCATGGGCTAAGTTGTTGATTTAATTGCATTTTTTCAGATGCATTTTGACCTTTTATCGGTCGTGTGCAGTAATCAGTGCACACGAAGTGCACAAAAGGTGAATGACAGGTGTAGCATGTGAGCACGATTGGACGTACACAGGTTGCACACGAATGCCGACATTTTCGCAGTTACCCTCTGGCAAGTGGCGCGCGCAAGTAAGGCGCGGTGGGCTGTATCGAGCCGCCAGCTTCACCACCAAGCGCGAGGCCAAGGACTGGGCCATGGCGGTGGAGTCGCAGCTCGGGCATGTAGCTGCCTCCGGCTTCGCGCCCATCCCCAAGGGTGCCACCCTCGCGGACCTGATCGACAAGTACACCGAGACCCATGGGCGTGAGCCTGGCAAGACCAAGGCGGCCACCTTGGCCATGTTTCGGCGTGATCTTGGCGCGATCAAACTGGCCAGCCTCAACGCCGTGGTATTGCGCGATTTCATCGACGCCAGGCTCAAGGCCGGCGCCGGCGGCGTGACTATCGCGGCAGACCTGTCGTTTCTCTCTGCCGTGCTCAAGTGGGGCCGGCACGCCCGCAAGCTCGACATTCCGGAGGCGCTGGCACTGGAGGCCCGCGAGAGCCTCAAGCATCGCGGCCTGAACACCCGCAGCAAGGAACGCGAGCGCGAGCCCTCAGACGACGAACTGGCACGCCTGTATGCCCATTGGGCCGCTCGACCACGCCAGCGCATCGACATGCCCCTGCTCTGCCGCTTCGCGCTGGCCACCGGCATGCGTCAGGGTGAGATATGCGGGCTGCAGGTGGAAGACGTCGACAGCGCGCGCAAGACTGCGGTGATCCGCGATCGCAAGGATCCAAGAAACAAGGCCGGCAATCACCAGACCGTTCCCCTCCTCCCTGATGCCTGGGCGATCGTCGAGCCGTTGATCAAGGACAGGACAGAGGGGAATGTGTTCGGCGTGCGCGCCGCGTCGGTTTCGACTGCCTTCACGCGTGCGTGCCAGGACGTCACGCCGCCAATCCTCGACCTCACATTCCACGACCTGCGGCACCGAGCCACGGCGCAGTTCTTCCGCATGGGCCTGGACATCCCGCGCGTGGCGCTGCTCACCGGGCACAAGACCTGGGCCATGTTGCGCAGGTACACCGACATCAAGCCCGAGGACGTGCACGCGGCGATTCAGAAAACGGCAACCCCTGCGCCGACAAGCAAGGGGAAAAAGCGGGACCAGAAGGCGCTCTAACGCCAGCCGGCCCCTAACCACAACGTGCAACACCTGAAAGGACCGCACATCATGGCTACTTTGAAGTCTATCCCCGCCACCCCTGCAGATCTCGCAAAGCATTCAAATGCGCTCACTCCCGAGCAGTACCGAATAGTTCTTGAGAGGATCGCCGGCTGCTGCGATACGCTCAGAAACGTGTTGATTGAGGCGATCGAGGCTGAAGACCATCAGGTCACAAACCTGATCGACGCCGGGAAAATGCTTGCCACGTACATCGGCGGTATGGCAGACAACGCGGCGCGCCCTGGCGGCGCAATCATTGGCAATCACGATTGTTGGAACTATGGCCGGGCCTTCGCCGGCGCAGGTAAGGAGGTGAGCCATGGCTGAATGCACACAGAGCACGGCTTTCTACGTGGTTCAAGACCGCCGGCTTGAGGAAGGTGGCACGCTGATCGGAGAACGCCTCTCTCGCCCGCTCGCCCGGGTTTCGATTGCTAGGCGCGTACTCAAGCGAGTGCGGCGGCGCACGCCCGCAGCGTATGCAGTGCATCTCACCACAGGGTATTTCCCCTGATCCACAGCCGCGCCTTCGGGCGTGGCACTCCAATGAGCTCGAAGAAGACCCCCAAAAAGGCAAAAGGCGCCGGCCCCCGCGACGCAACGCCTATGCCCGTGTCCAAGGCAAAGGAAGCGCTGGGCGCGTACATGAGCGGAATGACGCCCGAAGCGCGCGTCGAGCTGATGCACGACATCCAGCGCCATCCTGACGCCACAGCGCTCAAGCGCCTGGAGGAGGCTCTCACACAGGCGCACATGTCGCCTGAGCTGAGCGCGTCGCCGGTGCTGAGCGAGTTCGTGTTCCTGATGCGCGAAACCTTGGCAGAGTTTGTCCCCGGGTATGGCCTGGGCGACTTGGTGGAGCCCCTGCGCCGACTCCTCGCAAACCATGGCGGCGGCCGGCCAACGAAAGCCGAGCCGACCGCCGTGCTGCGCTCTCAAAGCGCGCTCGAGCAGGCATGGCACCCTGCACCTCAAGTCGCCGCGGCGGAGAAACACGGCATCACTTCCCGCACCGTCCGGAACTACCAAGCCAAAAACAAGAAACCCGGTTAATTCCGCTCTCGCTGGAATTCTCTGTCCATCACAACAGCCGGTGAATGCGCTGGCAAAAGGATGGACACCATGAGCGATACCGCAGAGCATGAGCGAATTCGGCAAATGGCCGACAAGCTCGACTTTCTGACCGAGGAGGACTTCACCCTCCTGGCCAATGCAACCCCAGGAACCGTGGAGGCATGGCGCAAGCGCGGCACCGGCCCTGCCTATGTGCGACTCGGCCGCAGATTCCTCTATCCGCGCAAGGCCGTCGCCAAGTACCTCGACTCGTTGACCCGCGAACGGGCAGCGCTGCCAGCGAAGGGGATGCTGTGAGCACCGGCACTCCTATCGATCCGGTTGACTCCGGCAAGTACCAGGCCACCCTTACCGCTCAACTCGCACTCAAGGGCTTCCAGGTGCATCCCCTGGCCGTTGGCGGGTTCTTCGTTTGCAAATGGAACTTGACGAAGTACTGCGCAGCACTGGAAGACGTGCAGGCCTTTGCGGAACAGGTGGGCGCTGCATGATCGCCTGGCTCGACTTCGCCGACGGCGAGCACCGCACAGCGTGCCCCGCGTGCAGCCGTGGCAAGCGCGACAAGACGCTGGGGATCACGATCGACGCGGGAAAGGGCGTTGCGCACTGTTTCCGATGCAGCTTCACGGAGACGCTGCGCGACGACACCAGCGCGATGCGCCGCGCGCCGGCACTGGTGAAGCCCAACCCGGCGAAGCATGAGACCCTGAGCGACTACGGCCGCGCGTTGTGGGCCGCATGCCAGCCGCTGATCGGCACCATGGGCGAGCAGTACTTGGTACACCGCCGCTGCGTGGTCCCGCCCGGCGATCTGCGCTTCCACCCGGCCCTGCCACACAAGCCGAGCGGCACCAGCGGCCCCGCCCTGGTGGGCCTGGTGACCGACGCAAAGACGGGCGCCCCATTGACGCTGCACCGCACCTGGATCACGCCCACGGGCAAAGCTCAACTCGACCCGCCGCGCATGCTGCTGGGCAACCACCGCAAACAGGGCGGCGTGATCCGCCTCTGGCCCGATGAGTACGTCACCCATGGCCTCGCCATTGCTGAGGGCACAGAGACCGCCCTTAGCCTCGCGCACGCCTACCAGCCGGTGTGGGCATGCATCGATGCCGGAAACCTCGCTGAGATGCCCGTGTTGGCCGGTGTGGAGGTTCTTGTGATCGCGGCCGACAACGACCCGGCAGGCCACGCCGCAGCCCGTGCCTGCGCCAGCCGCTGGTCCGCTGCTGGTGCTGCCGTCCGCGTCACCCGGCAGGCCGCCAACGACCTGAACGACGCGCTGTGCGAGGTGGCTGCATGAAACGCGAGCAAGCGCTGATGCAAGAGGTTCTGATGGACGCTATGGACTGGCCGGCTGAGACTGTCGAGCGCGCGCCTCGACTCAAGCCCGTGAGCGTCGCCGATGTCTTCACCCACCCATCGCCGCCGCCCGCCTTCCTTTGGCATGGCCTGCTGCCGCGCAGCACAGTGTCATTGCTGAGCGCCCACGGAGGCACGGGGAAATCTACGCTCGCGCTCATGCTGGGGGTGGCCGCTGCCACCAGCCGGCCGCTGTTCGACATTGCGGTAGAGCCTGGCCCCGCAGTATTCGTGAGCCTGGAAGACGGCCCCGGCATCGTGCGCCACCGCCTGGCCCATGTCTGCCGATGCTGGGGAGTCAACCCGGCGCTGCTCGACGGCCGCCTGCACATCGTTGATGGCACGGAGTACCCCGAGCTGTTCACCGCCGAGACGCGCGGGCCGGGCGAGACCACAGCGACGTTTTCCGAGATGCGCGACCTGGTGCAGTCGGTGGGCGCCGGCCTGGTGGTGGTCGACAACGCATCGGATGCATTCGGCGGCGATGAGATCCAGCGCCGGCAGGTGCGCGCGTTCATGCGCAGCCTGGTCGAGATCGCCCGCGACACCAATGCGGCTGTTCTGCTGCTGGCCCACGTGGACAAAAGCACGAGCCGCGCGCGCAAGGGTGAAGGGTCCGAGGGCTATTCGGGCTCGACAGCCTGGCACAACTCCGCACGCAGTCGGCTGTTCTTGAGCCGTGCCGAGGATGGAAGCCTGACCCTTGAGCATCAGAAGAGCAACCTGGGAAAGCTGCAGGAACCCCTGTCCCTGCACTGGCCAGACGGTGGTCTTCCTGAGCTGGCCAACCAAGCCGGGCCGTCTGCCTTCACAACGCGCATGGAGAGCAGGATCAACGACGAAAAGGCCGCTGCCGTGCTGCGCCTGCTGATTGAGTTCGAGAGCCGAGAGCAGTACGCCAGCCCGGCCACGTTCGCGCGCAACAACGTCCATTCTCTTCTCAAGAGCGAGCCTGCATTCCTCGCATTGAAGCTGCGCTCGGACGACACCCGCCGCATCGTGAACCAGTGCCAGCGCGCCGGCTGGCTTGAGGTGCTGGACTACCGCAGTGCGGACCGGAAGGAACGCCAGCGGTGGATGGTCACGCCAACGGGTCATGCCTTCGCTGGATTGTCTGCGCCCACCGCGCCCACCGCGCCCACCCAAGAGGATGGCGCGCATGGCGCAGGGGGTGCGCCCACCGCGCCCACCTGCGTAGGGGGTATGGGGGTTAGAGCGCACACAGAAGACGGCGCGAAGTGCATATCGGAAGAGAGCACGCCATGAGCCGGGATGGCCAACATCGGGGGGGCCATGACAAGCTGGTAACGGTTACTGGCGGACACCGCGCCCCACCGTCTTTTCGCACATCCGCAATTCAAAAGTTGACCCTCGCGGCAGCACGCCGCACGGGCGTAGGGAGCCCATTTTCGAAGGCCGGGCAGTGTCAAAAAACCGTTTTTCTAACTTGACGGTGTGAATAAAAGACTGGAGGCGCGGTGTCCAAAGACCATCCGGTGCACGAATCTGTGCACCCCCCCCCGGGGGGTAGGTCCAAAAGTGGGCCAGCCCTCGGGGCGGAAACCGCGCCCCATCTCACGCGCAGAAAATTTTCCCCTTTTTGAATTTGTTAATCAGCAAATGCCGAAATCAAAAAGCCCTGAAACCCAGCGTGCACGCGGCTTCCAGACCGATCGACCCCGTTTGAATTCGTTAACAACCCGCTGTTAACAGCCGAAATCAAAATGAACAACCAGATTCAAAGCACGGCCCAGGTGCTGCTCGGCGCGGCTCGCGAGCAAGGCCTGTGGCTTTCCGGCGACTTGCGCGTGGGCCTGCGCGACGCGGCCGGCTTGATCGGCATGGGTGAGGGCTCTCTGCGCAACCTGATTACCCAGGGCAAGGGTCCGGCCACCTACAAGCTCGGCGGTGGTGGCCACCAGCGCACGGTCCGAATCATCGACCTCGCAACCTGGCTTGAAAGCCGGCGCGGACATTGATGCATCGAGCGTCATCAAACGTCATCGCATTGCATTGATTGCGGGCGGCCTGCGAAACACACTGATGGCATCGCAACCGTCACGGATTTTCCACATGACACCTGAACAACTGATAGACCTTCAAGCACGGCAGGATCGCAGCGCCGACGGGTGGGCGCAGCGCGAGTTCCTGCGCGTGGCCAGCGCCATCGGCGCGTACAGCAATGACGAGGCTGTGTTCAAAGCGCTGAGCGACCTGCCGACAAATCGGATCCTGGGTTTCGTGAAAGCCGCCACCGCGAGCACCACGGGCGGCTGGGACTCTGCCGAAGGCCGCGAAATGGCCGCCGGCTACCTGGCCAGCATCGCCCCGGGCAGCGTCCTTGACCTGGTGCTGGCCAACGGCCGATCGATTCCCGACAAGATCCAGCATGTGCTGCTGGCGTCTGGGGGCTTCGCGTCGAACGTTTCCGAGGGGGCGCCCAAGCTGGTGTCCAAACTCAACTTCACGAACCTCGACACCGATCGCGTGAAAGCAGTGGCATTGACCATGTACACCGCCGAACTGGAGCGGATGATCGGCGGTGACGCCATCTTCGAGGCCGAGCTGCGCACCTCCGTCCTGCGGGCCATGAACCTGGCCATCCTGCAGGCCTTGACGCAGACCACCAACATCGCCAGCACGGGCACTGCCACCGGCGACCTTGCAGCCGGCCTGGCCATCGCGCCCGACTCCGACGTGTACGTGGTGGCCGCCAAGCCCAGCGTGACCCGCGAGCTGGCCCTGGCATCCGACGGCCGCATGTCCATCAACGGCGGTGAGTTCACGCCCGGCGTGCATGTGGTGGCCGTCGAGGACTTCGGCACTGCGGTGCCTGAGCTGCGTGTCATTCCGGCTTCGCGCATTGCGATCGTCGACTATGGCCTGGAAGTGCGCCGCGCGTCCCAGACCTCGCTCAGCGTGGCCGACTCGCCCACATCCCCGGCGACGCAGGTCTCGCTGTTTCAAACGAACTCGAAGGCGATCGCCGTGGAGCGCATGTTCCGCATCGCCCAGGGCGACACCGTGGTGGAGGTGGGCTGATGGACAACCCGAACGCAATTCCAAAGTTCGTCGAGATTCAGCTGGCGCCGCTTAAGGAGCGCATTGCCGAACTGGAGCGCGAAGTCGCAAAGCTCAAGACCGAACAACAACGACCCGGCATCCTGCAGCGCTTGGGCCTGAAAGGGGCGGCATGAACATCGATCCGGAAGTTTTCGGCGCCGCAATGGGCGACCTTATTCGGGAGGTGGTTGAGCCGCTGGAGAAGCGCCTGGCCACTCTTGAAGCCAACCCGGTGCAGTACGACGGTCCGCACGAAAGCGGCAAGGTCTACGGCAAGGGCATGTTTGTCACACATGAAGGAAGTCTCTGGCATTGCAACTATCGGACAGCCAGCCGGCCCGGCGATGGCCAGGCATGGACGCTAGCGGTGAAACGCGGAAAGGACGCACGATGATGATGGACGCAGAGCAACTGACCGAGCTGCGGGCCTCCGTCGTTGAGCATTTCCGCGAGGACATTGCGCGCCAAGTGGCCGACGGCGTGCGCGCGGGCAGCGTTCCCGCCGACATGGTCGATGTCTATCTCGAAGCCACGATGGCTTCCGAGACTGTGCGAGCCAGCATAGAAGCCTTTGTGGCACGCCACGCCGGGGCGTTGCACTGATGGGCAAGGCCTCGATCTACCTCTGCCATGCACCTGGCTGCAAGCGTCTCTGCCTCGGCTGGCTCTGCAACATCCACCGGCGGGAGTCGGCGCAGTGAACCCGGGGGGACATCCGCCATTGGCGGAAGAGCCTTTTTTGGAAACCGCGCCCCATCTCACGTGCACCGCTCGGGCCTAAGCGATGGGCGTAGGGGTGCAACCTCGAATTGCACCCCTTTTCGTGCAACGAAGGAAAAGTGTGGGACACCACCTGATCGACTGCCACGTTCTCACGCTGCCGCGCTTCGATGCCCGATGGGTTGCCGAGCTGCGAAGTGATCTGGACCGTGAGCCCGTCAATCAGCACTGGATGCCTGGAATTGATGGCGACCTGGCCGCGTCGCGCGTGGCGGGCTTTTCTGCAGGCAGTGCGCCCTTCGTGAGCAGTGCGGACCCAGACGACCGCATCATGCCGGGCACCTATGCCGCGCTGCTGCAGGCGCTGCAGGACAACCCCACCGCGCCATTCGCGTGGGCCGGCGAGCAGATGGTCGACGAGCACCTGAAGCCCTGGCCAATGCGGCCGCACGTGTGGGCCGGTGGCTACGATCCGGTCAGCCACGTCTGCAAGGGCGTGCACGTCCACGGCGTGAAGCTCTACCGGCGCGAGGTCGTGATGCCGGTGCTGGACATGATGAGCAAGGCCGGCCAGTGCTGCGAGTTCCTGCTCGACCTGGCCATCGCCAAGCCGTGGACCAATCCGAACCGGTCAACCTGGCCGGTTCACGTGCCCATGGTGGGCCGGCAGTGGCGCCAGCACGCGCACAACGGCTTCAGGTCATTCGGCAAAGACGACTTCGACCGCATGGCGCAGGTGCTGGGTTTCCAGACGATGGACGCACTGCGCGACGAGGCGGTGAGGGTGTGCCTGCCGACGAGTCGGGCGAAGGCTTGAAGGGTCTGCATCGTGAGTGCGCAATGCGCGTGTGGTGCGCGATAAGCCACTCATCCTATCGGACCGCTCGACGATCGCTGCGAGGTAGGCCAGCGAGAGATTGAGGCCCACACCGAGCCATCTTGTAAAACTTGCGGCGGCGCTCGATGGTTCCCACACCGTGATTTGAAGCACACAAGCGACGCCGACCTGCGTGTGACAATGCGCGCACCGTCGGCCGCCCCATTCTTGAAGATGACTGAAAAAAAAGACCGAAAGAGACAGGCACAAAAAAAGGCCCCGCAAGGGCCATTAGTGGTTGTGCCGCTACCGCCTGTGGGACCATGGAACTTCCATGAGCGACTTGATCGCGATAGTGGAGTAATTTCTCGATGGATCGAGTCAAGCCACTGGGCAATAAAGACACGCGCGCACTTTGATCGCGCCCTCGACCAACTACGCTGCCTTCCAATGCAGCGCTGGAGCAAGCCGAATCCGGCCAGCAAGATTGGCGATCACACATATGTGATACGATTTAAGGACTCCAGTTCTCAGCAGCTGCGCGTCTTTGGCCACTTTTTCCGCGCGCATCACGCCTTCGCTATGACCTTGGATGGCTATGAAAAAGACGACGTCTATCACCCAAACGACTACGAAAACTTGGCACAAGAACACAGGGCTTTTTGCGACAAAGATTTCGTTCGACGAACAGGCCCATTCGAAAGTCTTTGCGCAAGTTGCAACGGCGAGTCTGTCTGTTGACACCCACTTCTATCAACCGAATCGGCGCGTTCGCCCTGCTTTGGCAAGTCGTCCAAAATGGGTTGATAGAGAGTATCGTGAGGCGTACATGGACGCGGCCATCGAACAAGGCGTTGCGTGGCAGATTCGCCTAAATCGGGAGTTCCGCGGAATGTCCCAACGCGAACTTGCCAAGCTCCTTGGTACGCAACAGTCCGCCGTGTCCAGGCTGGAAGATCCAAGCTATGGGAACCATAGCCTTGAAACGCTAGCGAAGATCGCCAAGATCTTCGACTGTGCACTGAGTGTCAAGTTTGTATCCTACTCACAGCTGGCCTACGAAAGCGAACGCTTAGGCGAGGCGGAACAGTGTGCAATGCCTTTTGAAACAGAATGGAGTGATATTGATGGCTACCAAGAAAACGAAAGCCCACGACGGCCAGACGCCGTTCTCCATGGACGGCATTCAATCGATCTACGCTGACCAGCCGGCCGGAATCCAGGCTGGCCCATACAACGTCAAAATCACGCTAGGAGTGATAGAGGACGACGACTCTGACTACCCCCGCCCTGTTGCGACGATCGTCATGCCCACCACCAACATGATGCGCATGGTGGCTGAGTTGCAAGCGCTCTTTGAGAATCCTGATTTTCTAGCTGAGGCAAAGAAGTCACTTGACGATGACACTCGTAAATGGTTCTCGCCGAAGAATGGACGACTGCCAAATGCACCGCGCTCTACGGCCGTGCGCAAGCTGATCAAATAAGCAGAGGATCCGCCGCAGCGGCATTTATGTGCCGTTCAAGTGGCGGCCCTGCGCTAAGTCGTCGGCTGGCTTAAGACTTTAGCCACCTGAAGCGGCGACGCTCAATCTGCTTCCTCCTGTCAATGCACACAGATAGCACACGACCCTGCAGGAACCCGCACAGGCGTTGACTTTTCGCAACGATCCATCATCGGAGCGACGGAAAGCCGCCAGGGCGAATAAGCTATCGCGGGCTGTGGGTCTTCGTGTGGGTTCATCGATAAGGGCTTCCTGCGCCCGAGGGCTCAAGCCCAGCAAACAAGCCCGCTATTTTCGCCGAGTCCGGACGCCCTCCGCTCGTAGGGAGACTTCGGGCGGAGTGAAGCCGTATACCCGCTCTATGGACGCGGCGCCATGACTCGCATCACCGCTGCGGTGCGCGTCTCCACCCCGAGCTTCACGTAGATGTGCTCCAGGTGCTTGTGCACGGTGCGCGGGCTGATGGACAGCAGCGCGGCAATGTCTGCATCGGTCTTGCCACAGGCCAGCCACTGCAGCACGTCGCGCTCGCGCAGCGTGAGTGCGCTGAGCGCGGGTTCGGGCAGCAGCGGTGCCTGCGGCATTGCCGAAGCGCCTGCCGACGCGCGCGCAGCGGCACGACAGGCGTGGCCGTACAGGAAGGCCAGGTGGGGCCGCAGCAGTTCGAGCCGCTCGCGATCGCGCTGCGCAAAGTCCTGCTTGCTGCGGCTCAGAACCAGGCTCACGAGGGAGTTTCCATCCACGCACAGCGGCACGACCATGGCGTGCTCATCCTCGCCCAGCCGCACACCCACCCTCTGGCGGTGGCGGGTTTGCACGATGCTGACCGACAGCGTCGTGCGTTCGCAAGCCACATAGCCGTTCAGTGCCAGCACCGCGGCGCGTGCGAATGCCTCGACATCGTCGGCCTGCGACTCGATGCGCCCCAGCAGCCGCAAGGCGGCGGCGTAGTCATGGCGAGTGAGATGGTTCATCGCGCGACCTGTCTGGAGGGGGCATACGCATTGCTGCGTATTGGCGCCTGGTCACGGCTGGTCGGACCATACCGTTTCGTGCGCCGGCAGCCTGCTCAGTATAGGCACTCACCTGCAGCAACGCCATGGGCGCGAAGGCCATCTCTGAACGACACGAAAGGACACACCATGACGCGCCAATACATCGATTGCCGCGAATTCCCCAGCGACTCGCATTGCAGCGTTGCGATCAGCGCGGACACGCCCAAGGAGCTTCTGGAGGTGGCCGTGCAGCACGCTGTGGCGGTGCACGGCCACCAGGATTCTCCCGAACTTCGCCACCAGTTGGCCAAGATGTTCAAACAGGGCACACCACCGGTTTCTCTGCCCACCGCGAAGGCGGTGTGACGTGCGCCGTCAGAACAGCAGGGCGATCAGGATGATGAAGGGGATCGGCACGCCGAGAAAGAACAAGAGCAAGGAACGCATGGTGGTCTCCTGAACGTGGGAGGGGTGTTAGAAGGCGTCGCGCTGGCGCCCACCGAAGGTCGCAGCCAGGCTCGCAAAGAAGGCGCCGAACAACAGCGACAGGAAGAGCCACAACGCACCCTTGGCCGAGGCAGCGCGCGCTTCATCGGCCGCAGCGCGCGCTGTGGTTTCGGCTTCGCGCGTCGCGATCTGCACACGGGCAAAGGCGTCGGTCACGCGTTTTTGTGCGTCGGCCGCATTCAGGCCCGTGTGCTCGGCGACCCTCTGGCCCAGATAGGAAACGTCGTCCGCGGGCAGCGAGCCATCCTTGAGTGCGTTGAGAAAGATGCCGGTCGCCTCGCCAATGGGGGGCTCGGCCGACGGGGCGGCCGGCAGCGGCGTGGCGGCGCTGGCAGGCAACGGAGAGGGCAACGGTTGCACCTGGGTGGCCGGCAGCGAGGAGGATGCGGCGCCCTCGGACGGTGCGGCACCCGAGGGACTTGGCGCCGATGGAGCCACTGCGGCGGCGGGTGTTGAGGCGGCTCCTGGGGTGGCATTCGGCGACGTCACCTCCCGAAACAGCCCGTGGACGAAGTAGCCCAGATCTTGGGAGCGGTCATCCTGTTTGTCTGCGGCCTGTGACGTCACGCTGCCCGCAGCCGACATGCCTGCGGCCGCCACCGTGGCGCCGGCCTGCGCGCCGCCGCCCACGATGGAAGCGATGACCGAGGTCAACAACGCCGCGGTCGCCAGCGATGCCACCGCCCAGGCGAGAAAGCCGTGCGCCGTGTCGCGAAAGTAGATCTCGTCGACCTGCGTGTCGACCCAACGCGTGCGCAGCCGCCCCGCGAGGTAACCGCCCATGCCCGAGGCGACGATTTGCGTGAAGCAGATCCAGACGATGGTGCTCACGCCAAAAGTCGTGGCGCTCACGCCCTGTTGCACCCAGGGCGATACGGAAGAAAGACCCAGACCGGTTCCCAGCACCAACAAGATCAGCGAGAGCGCCGCAGCCCCCGCAGCCCCGGCAAAGATGGCGGGCCAGGAAACCGCGTGAGGGGTTGCCGCCACGGGGACGAGATCGTCGATGACGGGGGACGGGGTCAAAGCCATGATGCGCCTCCTTGAATGTTGAGGCGATCATGGGACCACTGAAGCGGGGCGCGTGTCGGACAAGCGCCCGCAGGCGCGTAGGAGCCTGTTGCCAGGACCTGCCCGGTCGCCTTCAGGCGACCGAGCGGCGAGCGGCGCTGGCCACTTGCGAGTGTTCGAGCACGTAGTGCGTCATCGACTGCGCCAGTTCCTCCTCGCCCAGGAACACCTTGCCGGCCACCTCCTTTTCCAGCAAGGTGGCCTCCTCCTCGCTGTGCGTGCGCACCACGGTGAGGATCTCGGGGTTGAGCGTGCGCGCGGTGGCGATCATCTGGCGCACGTTGAGCGTGTCGGGCGTGGCGATCACCAGCATGCCAGCGCGCGCGATGTGGGCCTGGATCAGCACGGCCGGATCGGCCGCATCACCGAATACGGCGGCAACGCCCTGTTCGCGCAAGCGCTCCACGATGTCGCGGTTCTCCTCGGCCACCACGTAGGGCAGGTGCTGCGCCTCCAGCGCGGCGGCAATGCGCCGTCCCACCCGCCCATAGCCCACCAGCACCACCTGGCGCGAGAGAAACTTTTCGTGCGTGGTCGTGGGCAGCTCGGCCAGCGGATCGTCGCGCTGCTCCAGTCTGCGGGCGAACTCCGAATTCTTGCGCAGCCATTCCTGCAAGGGGTTGATGGCCTTGAACCACAGCGGGTTGGTGGCAATGGAGATGAGCGCGCCGGCCAGCACCAGGCTCTGGCCTTCGGGCGGCAGCAGGCCGAGCGCCGCACCCAGGCCCACCAGGATGAACGAGAACTCGCCGATCTGCGCCAGGCTGGCCGACACGGTCAGCGCGGTGTTGAGCGGATAGCGCAGCGCCACCACCAGCGCCGCCGCCGCCACCGACTTGCCCACGACGATGATCAGCACCACGCCCAGCACCTGCAGCGGCCGCTCGATCAGCACGATGGGGTTGAACAGCATGCCCACCGACACGAAGAACAGCACAGCGAACGCGTCGCGCAGGGGCAGCGACTCTTCGGCGGCGCGGTGACTGAACTCGGACTCGCGCAACACCATGCCGGCGAAGAAGGCACCGAGTGCAAACGACACCCCGAACAGCGCGGCCGAGGCAAACGCGATGCTCACCGCCGCCGCCACCACGCACAACGTGAACAGTTCGCGCGAACCGGTGCGCGTGACCTGCCAGAGCAACCAGGGAAAGACACGCCGCCCCACCACCAGCATCAGCGCCACAAAGCCACCCACCTGCAGCAGCGTGAAACCCAGCGTGCGCCAGATCGAGACCAGGTCGCTATCGGACCCCTTGCCACCCAGGAAACCCGCCAGCGGCGGCAGCAGCACGAGCACCAGCACCATGGCCAGGTCTTCCACCACCAGCCAGCCCACCGCGATGCGGCCGGTGAACGAATCCAGAATGCCCAGGCTCTCCAGCGCGCGCAACAGCACCACGGTGCTGGCCACCGACAGCGACACACCGAACACCAGCGCACTGCCCAGCGTCCAGTCCCACCACCACATGGCCATGGCCATGCCCATGAGCGTGGCCACCGCCATCTGCACCACGGCGCCTGGCAAGGCGATCTTGCGCACCGACAGCAGGTCTTCCAGCGAGAAGTGCAGCCCCACGCCGAACATCAGCAGCATCACGCCGATCTCGGCCAGTTGCGCGGCGATCTCCGCGTCGGCCACAAAGCCGGGCGTGAACGGGCCGATGATCACGCCCGCCAGCAGATACCCCACCAACGCGGGCAGGCGCACCTTGGCCGCCAGAAAGCCAAGGACCAGCGCCAGACCCAGGCCCGCTGCAATGGTGTTGATCAATGAAACACTGTGCGGCATCGGCCGAAAACTCCTGGTCGCGAGAGGTGGTGGGGAGCGGTCGAATTTACACCAGCACTTCTGCGCACAAGCCTCCCGCATCCGAGAGACCTGCACAAAACAAAAAACCCGCCGAAGCGGGTTCTCATGCGAGTGGCGCCAGCGCCCCATCCAGAGGCGACGCCGGTCCGGCTTCGCCGGCCGGCAGTGCTGCCCCCTGGGGGGTGACGCCGCAGGCGGCGCGGGGGGGCTCTCATTCACCCCATGTGCAAACCACCGTTGACCGAGAAGTCCGCCCCAGTGGCGTAGCCGCCCTCCTCGCTCGCCAGCCAGGCAATGATGGATGCGATCTCGCTCGGCTCGCCCAGGCGCTTGACCGGCACCGTGGCCACGATCTTGTCCAGCACGTCAGGGCGGATCGCCTTGACCATGTCGGTGCCGATGTAGCCCGGGCTCACGGTGTTCACCGTCACGCCCTTGGTGGCCAGTTCCTGCGCCAGCGCCATCGAGAAGCCGTGCATGCCGGCCTTGGCGGCCGAGTAGTTGGTCTGGCCGGCCTGGCCCTTCTCACCGTTGACAGAACTGATGTTGATGATGCGGCCCCAGCCCTTTTCCACCATGTCGGCCACGACCTGCTTGGTCACGTTGAACATGGAGTTGAGGTTGGTCTCGATCACCGCGTCCCAGTCTTCGCGCGACATCTTCAGGAACATGCGATCGCGGGTGATGCCGGCGTTGTTCACCAGCACGTCGATGGTGCCGTGCTCGGCCTTGGTCTTGCTGAAGGCTTCGACAGTGGAGTCCCAGTCGCCGACATTGCCGACCGAGGCGTGGAACTCATAGCCCAGCGCCTTCTGCTCGTCCAGCCATTTCTTGAAGTCGCGCGTGGGGCCACAGCCTGCAATGACGGTGAACCCCTCCTTGTGCAGCCGCTGGCAGATCGCCGTGCCGATGCCCCCCATCCCGCCGGTGACGTATGCGACTTTTTTGCTCATTCATTTGCTCCTGTTGCCTTCTAGGCGATGTGGGAGCCGGAAGGCCCTCCCCTCCGGCAATCCGATGCGATTTAACCGTGAATTCAGCGCTCGACCGCGAGGGAAACCCCCATGCCGCCGCCAATGCACAACGCGGCCAGACCCTTTTTGGCGTCGCGGCGCTGCATTTCATGCAGCAGCGTCACCAGCACGCGGCAGCCGGAGGCGCCAATCGGGTGGCCAATGGCGATCGCGCCGCCGTTGACATTCACCCGCGCGGGGTCGATGTCCAGCGCCTTGTTCACCGCGCAGGCTTGCGCGGCGAAGGCTTCGTTGAGTTCGAACAGGTCCACGTCGCTGGTCTTCCAGCCGGCGCGCGCCAGCGCCTTCTTCGACGCCGGCACCGGGCCCATGCCCATGGTGGCCGGGTCCAGGCCGCTGGTGCCGAAAGCGGCAATGCGCGCCAGCGGCTTGAGGCCGAGCGCGGCCGCCTTCTTGGCCGTCATCACCATCACCGCGGCCGCGCCGTCGTTGATGCCGGAGGCATTGCCCGCCGTGACCGAGCCGGCCTTGTCGAACGCCGGACGCAGGCCCGCCAGGGCTTCGGCGCTGGTCTTCTTGTTGATGAACTCGTCGGCGTCGAACACCACCGGGTCGCCCTTGCGTTGCGGAATGCTCACGCCGACGATCTCGTCCTTGAACTTGCCGGCATCCTGCGCGGCACTGGCCTTCTGCTGGCTGCCCAGCGCCAGCGCGTCTTGCGCGTCGCGGCTGATGCCGTGTTCCTTGGCCACGTTCTCGGCGGTGATGCCCATGTGGTACTGGTTGTAGACGTCCCACAGGCCGTCGACGATCATGGTGTCGGTCATCTTCCAGTCGCCCATGCGCTGGCCGTCGCGGCTGCCGTTGAGCACGTGCGGCGAGGCGCTCATGTTCTCCTGGCCACCGGCGATCACGATCTCGCTGTCGCCCCAGGCCACGGCCTGCGCGGCGAGCATGACAGCCTTGAGGCCGGAGCCGCAGACGGCGTTGATGGTGAGCGCCGGCGTTTCCTTGGCCACGCCGGCTTTCATCATGGCCTGGCGGGCCGGGTTCTGGCCCACGCCCGCGGCCAGCACCTGGCCCATGATCACTTCACCGATCGCGTCGGCCGGCAGGCCCGTGCGCTCCAGCAGAGCCTTGATGACGATGCTGCCCAGTTCGGTGGCCGGCGTCTTGGCCAGCGAGCCGCCGAACTTGCCCACGGCGGTGCGGGCGGCTGAAACGATGACGATGTCTTCCATGGGGTCTCCTGCGGGTTCAATAAAAAAGGTTTCAAGCCTTGGCTTTGACATAGCGCCCAGGCGCGGGCTCGATGGCGCTGTACTTCTTCGCTTTGCCATACGCTTTCGGCGCAGCAATTTGCTTGCCAGCCAGGGGCTTGAGCCAGGCGGACCAGTCGGTCCACCAGCTGCCGGGGTGCTCGGTGGCGCTGCTGACCCAGTCGTTCACATCGGCGGGAAACTTGCCCGCCGGGCCGATCCAGTGGCTGCGCTTGTTCTTCGACGCGGGATTGATCACCCCCGCGATGTGGCCCGAGGCCCCCATCACGAAACGCTTCTTGCCCGGGAAGATCTGCGTGCTGGCGTAGGAGCCGCCGATCGGCACGATGTGGTCTTCGCGCGAGCCGTAGATGTAGACCGGCAGCTTGACCTGACGGAAATCGATTTTCTCGCCGCACACCGTGACCTTCCCGGGTTGGACCAGGTTGTTCTCCAGGTACATCTGGCGCAGGTACCAGGCGTAGTACGGGCCCGGCAGGTTGGTGGTATCGGAGTTCCAGTACAGCAGGTCGAACGGCGGCGGGGTTTCGCCCTTGAGGTAGTTGCCCACCACGTAGTTCCACACCAGGTCGTTCGGGCGCAGGAAGCTGAAGGTGGCGGCGAGATCGCGCCCGGGCATGAGGCCGCCGTCGGCGAACTGCATCTCGCGGTATTGCACGAAGTTCTCGTCGATGAACACGTCGAGAATGCCGGTGTCGGTGAAGTCGAGAAACGTGGTGAGCAGGGTCGCGCTGTGCACCGGCTCCTCGCCGCGCGCGGCCAGCACCGCCAGCGCCGTGCCCAGCATGGTGCCGCCCACGCAGAAACCCAGGGCGTTGATGTTCTCGGCGCCGGCGATGTCCTGCGTGACCCCAATGGCCTTGATGACCGCGTCTTCGATGTAGTCGTCCCAGGTCTTGTGCGACAGCGACTCGTCCGGATTGCGCCAACTCACCACAAACGTGCGGTGTCCCTGTTCCACACAGTAGCGGATCAGCGAGTTCTCCGGCTGCAGATCGAGGATGTAGAACTTGTTGATGCACGGCGGCACGAGCAGGAAGGGCCGCTCGTACACCTTGGCCGTGAGCGGCTTGTATTCGATGAGCTGGAACAGTTCGTTCTCGAACACCACCGCGCCTTCGGTGGTGGCCACGTTCCTGCCGACCTCGAACACGCTCTCGTCCGTCATGGAGACATGGCCCTGCTTCATGTCGTGCAGCAGGTTGGCCATGCCCTTGGCGATGCTCTCGCCCTGCGTGTCGATGGCCTTCTTCTGCGCCTCGGCGTTGAAGACGAGGAAGTTGCTCGGCGCGCTGGCGTCGATCCACTGCTGCACCGCAAAGCGCACGCGCGAGCGGGTCTTGGCGTCGCCCTGCACCGCGTCGGCCATGGACATGAGGGTGCGCGCGTTGAGCAGGTAGGCCGCGGCGGTGAAGGCCGCCATGGGATTGGTGCTCCAGGCTTCGGCGGCGAAGCGGCGGTCGCCCGGCGGCTTCACGTGGGGGCCCTGGTTCCACAGGCCGGTGAATTCCTTGAGGTAGTGGTTCTGGATCTCCAGCAACTGGGCCGGATCGAAGCGGACCGCCTGGCCATGGGTGGCCTTGCTGAACAGCTCACCCAGAGCGGGCAAGCCGGGGAATGCCGCGGTGCCCGTGGGCATGGCCATGCCGAAGGGATTGGCCGCGCCAGAAGGTGGCATGAAGGCCTTGAAGGCCGCGAACGGGTCGTGGGCGCCCGCCGAAGCCGCCGCGCCTGGGAAGGCCTGCGCCATCTGCATCCATTGCTGGACCAGGTTCTGCTGGAAATGCTGTGCGTTCTCCAGCCAGTCCGTGGATGGTTTTTTTTCTGACGTCATGCGCTTCTCCCGAGGTATTGCGTGCAGCTTAATATGGGCGGCCCCGTGGAAGCGCTTTCCGGATCTTCCCCAGGGGTTTTCAGGCTGTCTTCCCGCGGTCCGAAATCAGAATCCGGGCTGCAAGGAATGTCGTGTATCTGGTGGTGATCGGTTGGATGTACGTGGTGCTCATGATGTCGGTGGCCGAAGCCAGCAACTCCACGGGCTCTGTTCTCGGCGCCATTGTGACCTTTTTTCTTTACGGTTTGCTGCCGGTTGTGCTGGTGGTTTACCTGATGGCCACGCCGCACCGGCGCAAGGCCATCAAGGCACGCGAGGCGGCCGAGCTGGCGCAGCAGCAGGCACAACGGCAGGCCGATGTCGAAGCCGCGGCCTCAGCCGAGCCAGATGCACGCAGCCATGCGCCCCGTGCTGCCGAGACGGGCGGCGTCGCGCCGGTGCGAAAAGAACCTTGAGGCCTGCGTCACGGTGCACCACTGAGCGCTGCCGTCGTTGCCATGCACGTCGGTCACGCCCACCGCGCTCAGGCGCCGCCGCGCCAGCGCGGGCAGATCGGCCAGGTACTTGTCATCCCCCGTGGGCCAGAAATGGGCGGCCGCGGCGTGGTCCTCTTCCACGAAGGCCCCACATACCTCGGCGCCCACTTCGAAGGCCTGCGGGCCGATGCAGGGCCCGAGCCAGGCCATCACCTCGCCCTCGCCCGCGGCCTCGCGCAACGCGCGCACGGTTTCCTCGATCACGCCACTGAGTGCGCCGCGCCAGCCCGCGTGGGCCGCCGCCACCGCTGTGCCCGAGGCATGCGCCAGCAACACCGGCAAACAGTCCGCCACCAGGATGGTGGCCACCACGCCCGGCCCCGTGGCCACGCAACCATCGGCCATGGTGCCGTTCGCCGTGCTGGGAGAGAGCCGCACGACTTTGGTGCCGTGCACCTGCTGCAGGAACACCGGGCGTGCCGGCGCGGTGAAGGCCGCGAGCCGCTCGCGGTTGCCCGCCACGGCCAGAGGCTCGTCGCGCACGTGGTCGCCGAGGTTGAAGCTGTCGAAGGGCGCCACCGACACACCACCGGCGCGGGTGGTGAACACGGCCCTCACCCCCGGTGGCGCAGGCCAATCGGGCACGAGACCATCAGCGGCCAGCAACATGCTCAGGCCTCGGCGTCCGGACAGGCCGACGGTTGGGCCTTCTGGAATGCGGACAACGCCATGCAGGCGTCGAACGCCGCCATGGTGCGTGGCAGGCCGCTCAGATCGGTGTTGAAGCGCTGGGCGTTGAAGATCTGCGGGACCAGGCAGCAGTCGGCCAGGGTGGGCGTGTCGCCGAAGCAATAGGCGGACTGGGGCTGCAGGGCCAGCTGGCGCTCGAAGGCCGCCAGCCCGGTGCGCACCCAATGGCGGTACCAGACGTTCTTCGGCTCGTCCTCCACCTTGAGTTCCTTCACCAAGTACTTGAGCACGCGCAGGTTGTTGAGTGGGTGGATCTCGCAGGCCACGATCTGCGACAGCGCGCGCACCCGGGCGCGGCCGAGCGCGTCGGCGGGCAGCAGCGCGGGCGCGGGCTGCACCTCGTCGAGGTACTCGATGATCGCCATCGACTGCGTCAGGTGCGTGCCGTCGTCCAGTTCGAGCAGCGGCACCAGGCCTTCCACCGCCTTGTCGGCGAACGCGGGCAATTTGTGGTCGCCACGCGCGATGTGCACGGGCACGTAGTCGTACGCCATGCCTTTGAGCTCGAGCGCGATGCGCACGCGGAACGAGGCCGAAGAGCGGAAGTAGTTGTAGAGCTTCATGCGGCCGAGGATAAACCGCATGCAGCGGCTATGCCACCAAGGCCGGGTAATCGGTATAGCCCTTCTCGCCACCGCCGTAGAAGGTGGACTTGTCGGGCGCGTTGAACGGGCCGCCCTGCTTCAGGCGCGTGACGAGGTCGGGATTGGCGATGTAGCTTTTGCCGAAAGCAACGAGGTCGGCGCCGTCGTTCAAGGCCTTCTTCGCCAGCGTCAGGTCGTAGCCGTTGTTGACCATCCAGGCGGCTTTGCCGCCGGCGGCGTGGTACGCGGCGCGCAAGGTGGCATAGTCGAACGGGCGATCGGCGATCTTGCGGGGGCCGCCGGTCGCGCCTTCAATCAAGTGCACGTACGCGAGGCCCAGCGGAGCGAGCTGCTGCAACACATACGTGAAAAGCGGCTGCGGATCGGCATCGACCACGTCGTTCGCCGGGGTCACCGGCGAGAGGCGAATGCCGGTGCGGCCACCGCCGATGGCGTCCGCCACGGCCTTCGCCACCTCGAGCAGCAGGCGCGCGCGGTTTTCCACCGAGCCGCCGTACGCATCGGCGCGCTGATTGCTGCCGGTCTTGAGGAACTGGTCGATCAAGTAGCCGTTGGCCGCGTGGATCTCCACACCGTCAAAGCCGGCTTCGATGGCCGCCAGCGCGGCCTTGCGGTAGTCCTCGACGATGCCGGGCAACTCTTCGAGTTCGAGCGCGCGCGGTGTCGAGGTTTCGACGAAGGTCGGGATACCGTCCTTGATCAAGACCGTCTTGGTCTTGGCCGCGATCGCCGAGGGCGCGACCGGTGCGCCGCCGCCAGGCTGCAGCTCGGTGTGCGAGACGCGGCCCACGTGCCAGAGTTGGGTCACGATCTTGCCGCCAGCGCGGTGCACGGCGGCCGTCACGCGCTTCCAGCCTTCGATCTGCTCGGGCGCATACAGCCCCGGCACGTCGGCATAACCCTGGCCCTGGTGGCTGATGGCGGTGGCTTCGGTGATCAGCAGGCCGGCGCTGGCGCGCTGTTCGTAGTACTTGGCCATGAGCGGCGTGGGCACCGCGTTGGGCGCGCGGTTGCGCGTGAGTGGCGCCATGACGATGCGGTTGGACAAGGCCAGTTGGCCAGCGGTGATGGGTTCGAAGAGAGCGGTCATCGGGGTACGCCTTGAAAAATCAATTGCCATGGGCTCATGGCAGACGCGTCATTTTGTGCAAGTGCACATGCCGCACGCGAGCGTGCATCGTTCCAGAGGCATCGAGGGACGGCTGCGCCGGCCCAAGATGCCGTCCCCCCCTCGAAGCGCCGAAGGCGCGCTACAGAGGGGGGAAGCCGCGCAGCGGCGCAGAGGGGTGTTTCGAATTCACCCCACGACCAGGCGGATGCCCGGCATGTACTGCTCCGATTCGGCACGCCGCTCCAGCGCCAGGCGCATGTTCATCTGCGCCACTTCGGTGTGCTCGGTGGCCAACGCCTGCGCACGCGCGCTCTCGCCGCGCAGCAGCGCGGCGAACAGCATGTGGTGCTGGCGGTGCGCGTAGAGCATCCAATCGCGGTCCATCGCCACCGCGCCTTGCATGGGCAACATGGCCGAAGCCGGCGCGAACGGCAGCTTGTCGTTCAACGCCACGGCGCGCTGCAGGGCGCGGTTGCCGCAGGCGTCGAGGAGGAGCGCGTGGAAGCGGTCGTTCATCACCGCATAAGCCGCATAACTCTCGATCGTGAGCGGGTTGTCGGCCAGCAGGCGGTCCCCCTCGTCCAGCACGCTCTGAAGCTGGCTCTGCAACTGGCGCGACACGCCATGCTCGGCCACCAGCCGCGCCGCCATGCCTTCGAGGTGGCCGCGCACCGCGATGGCATCGGTCACTTCCTGCGCGGTGAACTGGCGCACCAGGTACTTGCCGGTCTCGTTGGCCTCCACCAGCCCTTCCTGCTCCAGCGTGACCAGGGCCGCACGCACCGGCGTGCGTGACGCGCCCAGACGCTCGGCGAGTTGCTGTTCGGCCAGTCGGTGGCCGGGCTCGAACTGACCGCTCAGGATCAGGTCGCGCAGTTGCATCAACACGGTGTCTTGCAGGTTCATGGCAAAAATGTACACCGAATTTTAAAAACGGGATACCATTTACATACCCCACCCCGTTTTACCGCCGGAGATCTCCCCCATGAAAGCCGAACTCAACCAGCGCCTGACCCAAGTCGGACCGGGCACGCCCGGTGGCGAACTGCTGCGCCGCTACTGGCAGCCTGTCGCCCTGCTGGACGAATTCGACCCCGCGCTGGACCCGCAGATGGCGGTGCGCCCGGTGAAGGCAGTGCGCGTGCTGGGCCAGAACTTCGTGCTGTTCCGCGACGCACAAGGCCGCTTCGGGCTGCTCGACCGCGATTGCCCCCACCGCGGCGCCGACCTCGCCTTCGGCCGCAACGAAGGCGACGGCCTGCGCTGCCCTTTCCACGGCTGGAAGTTCGACGTCACCGGCCAGTGCACCGAAACCCCGGGCGAACCCGCCGGCAGCACGATGTGCACCCGCATCCAGCAACGCAGCTACCCGCTGCTGCAACGCAGCGGTGTGCTCTTTGGCTGGTTCGGCCCCGAAGGCATGACACCCCCGCCCTTCCCCGAGCTCGACTGCTTCACCGCGCCCGAGAGCCACACCTTTGCCTTCAAGGGCCTGTGGCACTGCAACTGGCTGCAATCGCTGGAAGTGGGCATCGACCCGGCGCACGCCTCCTACCTGCACCGCTTCTTCAACGACGGCTCGCTCGACGACAGCTATGGCAAGCAGTTCCGCGGTGCCAGCGCGGGCGACGTGGGCGGCGAGCGCTGGCCCATGACGCGCGTGATGCGCGAGTTTGGCCAGCCCATCATCAGCTTCGAAGCCAAGCCCTACGGCCTGCAGCTGACCGCGCTGCGGCCCATGACCGACGAACTCACCCACGTGCGCGTGACCAACGCCGTGTTCCCGCAGACCTTCGTGATCCCGCTCTCCGAGACCATGACGATCACGCAGATGCACGTGCCGGTCGACGACACGCACAACTACTGGTACGCCTTCTTCACCAGCTTCACCGGCCCGGTCGACAAGGACGCAATGCGCACGCCGCGCCTGCAGGCCGTGACCCTGCCCGACTACATCCCCAAGTCCGGCCGCCACAACCACTGGGGCTTCAACGCCGAAGAGCAGCAGACCCGCACCTACCTCGGCATGGGCGAGGACGACATCAACGTGCACGACCAGTGGGCCTGCGAGAGCATGGGGCCGATCCAGGACCGCACGCGCGAGCACCTGGGCACCACGGACAAGGTGATCGTCACGCACCGGCGCATGTTGCAGCAGGCGATGGATGTGGTGGAACAAGGCGGCACGCCGCCCGGTGTCGCCGACCCCGCCCTGCACGCGTCCATCAGCGGGCCGGACACGGTCGACGGCATCGCCCCCGCGCAGACCTGGCAAGCCTGGTGGCAGGACGAGGTGCGCCACAAGCGCGAAGGCGCGCCCTGGCACGCCGAACGCGCCGCCGTGGAAACGGCGGGCGCGAAATGACCGGAACGTTCGCCGAACGTTGCGGCATCCACGATCACACCCGCGAAGTCGAGTGCAAGCGCGTCGCCAAACTCATTGAATCCAGCGGCATCGAGCTCGTGCGCTTTGGTTGGTGCGATGCGCACGGCATGCTGCGCGGCAAGACCCTCACCGCCAAGGCCGCCGTGCGTGCGCTGCGCGATGGCGTAGGCATGGTGGGCACGCTCATGCTCAAGGACACCGCCGATCGCACGGCCTGGAAGGTGTTCGAGCCCGGCGGCACCGACGATCTGCCCGGATTCAAGGGCGCGGCCAACCTCATGCTCGTGCCCGATCCACAGAGCTTCACCATCCTGCCCTGGCAGGAGCGCACCGGCTGGTTGCGCTGCCAGCCCTGGTTCGCCGATGGCACGCCCGTGCCGCTGGACACGCGGCGCGTGCTGCAGAACGCGCTGGAGCAATTGGGGCATGCCGGCTATGGCCTGAAGACCGGCCTCGAAGTCGAATTCCACATCTACCGCATCACCGACACCCGCCCGCAACTCGACCCCGAGCTCGCCGCCTGGCCCGGCCTGCCGCCGGCGGTGGAAATGATCCACCCCGGCTACAACCTGCAGGCCGACGCGATGATCGACCTGAGCGACGAGCCGCTGCGCATCGTGCAGCGCACCGCGCAGGCGCTGGGCCTGCCGCTGCAATCGCTGGAAATCGAACTCGGCCCGAGCCAGGTGGAAGCGGTGTTCGACGCCACCGACGCGCTGACCACCGCCGACCAGATGGTGCTGTTCCGCAATGGCGTGCGCCAGGCGCTGCGCCGCGCGGGCTACCACGCCACCTTCATGTGCCGCCCGCCGTTTCCGAACATCATGTCCAGCGGCTGGCACCTGCACCAGTCCCTGGTGGACCTGGACAACGGCCGCAATGCCTGCGTGCGCGAAGCGCCGGCCGAGGGCAGCACGCGCGCCGATGCCACCCACACCCTCTCCGCCGCCGGTGCGCACTGGCTCGCGGGACTGCTCTCGCATGCGCGCGGCATGACCGTGCTGTGCACACCCACCATCAACGGCTTCGCGCGCTTTCGCCCCAACGCGCTCGCACCACAGGCCGCGCTCTGGGGGCAGGACAACCGCGGCGCCATGTTGCGCGTGGTCGGTGCGGCCGGCGACAACGCCACCCGCATCGAGAACCGCGTGGGCGAGCCCGCGGCCAACCCGTACCTCTACATCGCCGCGCAGATCCACGCCGGGCTCGACGGCCTCGCGCGCGCTGTGCTGCCGCCACCGGGGACCGATTCGCCCTACGCGGCGGACCATCAGAAGCTGCCGTCTTCGCTGGGTGAAGGGCTCGATGCGCTGCGCGCGGACACGGCCTTGTGCCAGTCCCTGGGCGAGGAAGTGGTGCGCTACTTCTGCCGCATCAAGCAAAGCGAACTCGAGCGCCACGCGCAGGCCGAGGACAAGACCGACTTCGAACGGCGCGAGTACTTCGCCCGCACCTGAGCCAGGCCACGCACCCCATGGCAAACTGACACCCCCGAACCACCACGCGAGACCAGGGCATCCATGTCAGACAGTCGCTTCACCTTCACCCCTCCCGCCACCGTGAGCGTGCCTGTCGTGGGCCGCGCCGAGCGCTTCCCGGTCCACCGCATCTACTGCGTGGGCCGCAACTACGAAGAGCATGCCAAGGAGATGGGCTTCACCGGCCGCGAACCGCCGTTCTTCTTCCTCAAGCCGGCCGACGCCATCGTCGTCGTCGACGCCGGCCAGACCGCCACCATTCCCTACCCCAGCCTTACCGCCAACCTGCACCACGAAATCGAACTCGTGGTCGCCATTGGCACCGGCGGCAGGAACATCAAGGCGGCCGACGCCGCGAAGCACATCTATGGCTACGCCGTGGGCCTGGACATGACGCGGCGCGACCTGCAGAACGACATGAAGAAGCAGGGCCGCCCCTGGTGCATCGGCAAGGCCTTCGATGCTTCTGCGCCCATCGGCCCCATCACGCCCACCGCGCAGGCCGGGGAGGTCAACCAAGCCCCGATCTGGCTGCAGGTCAACGGCGCCGACCGCCAGCGCAGCACCGTGGCCAAGCTGATCTGGAGCGTGGCCGAAACCATCGAACATCTCTCTGCCGCCTGGGAGCTGCAACCGGGCGACCTGATCTACACCGGCACGCCGGAAGGCGTGAACGCGGTGGTCGCTGGCGACCTCATGCAAGGTGGCGTGGACGGCCTCACGCCCATTGCGGTGAAGGTCGCCTGAAGCCCGCCGATTCGCGCCCATTCAAGGGTAAGACCTGTGGTAGCGCCAGCGTGGGCTGGCGTAATCTGCTCTCATCTTTCTATCCCTTTCAGGAGAGCCTTCCGATGATCCAGCGCAGAACCCTGCTCCAATCCGGTGCCGCCGTTGCCCTGGGCGCACCCGCGCTCACGGGCCTGGCCCAGCAGAGCGTCACGCTCAAGTTCCACACCTTCATGGCGCCACAGTCCAACGTGTGGCTCAACATGCACAAGGCCTGGATGGACAAGGTCGAGAAGGACTCGGGCGGGCGCATCAAATTCGAAGCCTACCCCGCCATGCAACTGGGGGGCACGCCGTTGCAGCTGTTCGACCAGGCGCGCGACGGTGTGGTGGACATCTCCTGGACACTGCCGGGCAACACCCCGGGCCGCTTCCCACGCACCGAGGTGTTCGAGCTCCCGTTCATGATGAACAACGCCGAAGCCACCTCGCGCGCGTTCTGGGAATACATCACCACGATGGCGCCCGACGAGTACAAGGAAATCCAGCCCATCGCGCTGCAGGTGCACGGCCCCGGCATGTTCCACATGCGCAGCAAGCAGGTGAAGACCGCAGAAGACCTGCGTGGCTCCAAGGTGCGCGGTCCCACGCGCCAGATCACCAAGATGCTGGGCTACCTCGGTGCCATCCCCGTGGGCATGCCTCTGCCGCAGATTCCCGATGCGCTGTCCAAAGGCGTCATCGATGGCTGCGTGATCCCCTGGGAAGTGGTGCCGTCGGTGAAGGTGCACGAACTCACCAAGTTCCACAGCGAATTTGCACCCGCCGGGGGCGCGCTCTACACCACCACCTTCGTGATGGGCATGAACAAGGCCAAATACGCGTCACTGCCGCCGGACCTCAAGGCCATCATCGACAAGAACTCCGGCATCGAAACCTCGGGCTGGCTGGGCAAGGTGCAACAGGCCGGCGACGCTCCCGCGCGCGCGCAGGCCGTCAAGCAAGGCAACAACATCTACACCATCCCGGCGGCCGAAGCGCAGGAGTTCAAGCGCAAGGCCCGTCTGGTGGAAGTGGAGTGGGTGCAGGACATGGACAAGCGCGGCTTCGACGGCAAGAAGCTGCTGGAGACGGCCAAGGCCCTGATCGTCAAGCACGGCAAGAAGGCTTGAGGACCGTTTCTGCACAGACAAAAAAACCGGGCACCTGCCCGGTTTTTTTACGCAGCGCTCTTGCTTCGAATCGATGACACCCCGCTCTACAGCGCATTGCCCAAATTTTGATCGATCCAACGAAGTACAAAGATGTTCAATGGGTTGACCGAATCGTCGGCTTCCCACTCCAACAGTAGCGATTGAATTTTTTCTCGCATGGAAACAAGCTGGTCTCGGGGGACATCGTCGCCAAGGGGATAGGACGGCATCGTGGTCATGGCGTGGGCGAATAGTTTCTTGGCCGATTTTCGGACCTCGCGCACATCCACCGGGTTCACGAGAAGCGCGACACGCATACGCGGGCCCGCCTGCGTGCGCACCCGCAGTGCAGCTTTGGCGGCGTCGCGAAATGCCCGCACAGACGGGTTGTCTCGATGGTCGAGCAGAATCGCGCACTTTTGCAGAATGCTCTCGATCGACGCGAAGGGCTGATCGGCCAGATGCTCGTCCATCGATCTGGATTGCTGTTGGGCGAACTTCATCTTCAAAGCCAGTGTTGTGAAGCGACTCTTGACGTCGACCTCATGCAGATCGTTGAGCTCTGTGCAAATGTCGCGCATGCGCAGCTCGTATGACAGAAATGTGTCGGGCTGCTCCTCCATGTGCTGCTGTACGTAAAGGCGCGCCTTCTCACGGTATTGGCAGTAGTCCACAAAGGCCGTCAGGCTCTGCGATGGCTGTGCCATGGCGGCATAAGCCCTCACTGACTGATGCAGATCTTGGTAGTGGCGGTTGGCCACCGGTTCGGGCAAGTACGCCTCCAGAGCCGTCACGCCCTCCGGAATTTGAGACAGCACCTCCGCAATGGCCGAAGTGTCTCGCTGTTGCAGTGCGTCCAAGAGTTGGTCACGCAAGGACGTCCGCCGAAGAATCTCCTGCGCATTGCGCAGTCCCAGCGGGGATCGTTCCAACTCAGGGGCTTTGGGCGACTTCGGCGCACGCGTTGCCGAAGATTCCTTCGTGGTCATGGTTTGCGACTCCCCACGCTTGCGGCCCGTGGCATCGTCATGCGCCACGGTGTCCGTACGCGCGCTCGTGGTGTCGCTCTGCGGCAATCCCGCTTCCAACAGCTTGGCATGAGCCTCCCACGCCTCGGCCACCCAATGCAGCATCTGATTGCAATCGGCGCTCCTCGAAAATTCTTGCAGGCGACCGGCAGCATCTTTCAATTGCCGCAACAGTCCTGCTGCTTGCGCGCGGTCCGTCACGTCCACCTCATCGAAGCCCATGTAGAGATGCAGCGCATGGGGCTCGTTGCCGTCACAGGTCCTCTTGTTTTCTTTGCACAGCTGCTTGAGGAATTTCTCGACCAGATCGAGATTGGCCTTGGCTCCTTTGTGAAGCTCCGCAGCCAGCTTGTTGCGAGCCATGGCCACTGGTGTACTGGTGGCGCGTCCCATGCCCGCCCTCCCAGCCTCTGCGTCGTCCACCGCATAGAAGAGTGTCGAACCGCCGGCCTTGAGCGCACCGTGAACACGGCTCAGACCCTTGCGCCCAGAGCCTGCGGCGATGGTCTTCCAGGGGATGCCGATGTCTTTTACCGAGTCAGGGGATACGGGCTTGTGTGTGGGTCGCGTGACGTTGACCTGGGCCATGGGGTGATTTCTCCGGGCGGTGGGGTGAACGGAAAACAAACCAGCAGGTTGGCGCGCGATGCAACCCGGCCTTCAGTTGTCGCGGTCTGTAACCCGTCAAATTCCAGGGTTCCCAGCCGCTTTCAATGCTGGATCCGTCGGTGAAACTCAGTAAACTGCCGCGATGCTGCGCTCCCCTGCCAAACACTGCCGCGACTGCGGTACCGCCGTCGACATGCGCCTGCCCGATGACGGCGACACCCGCATCCGCGCCGTCTGCCCCACCTGCCATCTCGTGCACTACGACAACCCGCTGATCGTGGTGGGGACAGTGCCGGTGTGGGGCGATGCCGCTGACCGCGTGTTGCTGTGCAAGCGCAACATCGAACCGCGTTGGGGTAAGTGGACGCTGCCGGCCGGCTTCATGGAACTGAGCGAAACCACGGCCGAGGGCGCGGCACGCGAGACCGACGAAGAGGCCGGAGCGCAGTACGAGATCGGCGACCTCTTCACCCTGATGAACGTGGCGCGCGTGGGCCAGGTGCACATGTACTACCGCGCCCGCTTGCTCAGCGACCAGTTCAACCCCGGCCACGAAACCATCGAGGCGCGGCTCTTCACCGAAGAGCAGATTCCCTGGGACGAGATCGCGTTTCGCACCGTCAAGGAAACGCTGGAGCGCTACTTCGCCGACCGTCGATCCGGCCGCTTCGGCTTCCACGCCTTCGACATCGCCTGAACGCGCCTCAGGCGTCGCTCGTCCGCTGATTCGGTGGACCAGGCGCTCGCCAATCGAGCAACTCGGCCAGCCGCCGCACCACCCACCCCGACTCGGCCTCGCTCACCACCGTGGGTTCGACGCGCAGGCCCTGTTGGCAGCGTGCGAGCACATCGTCTTCGGTGATGCCCAGGCCGAACTCCATCTGGCGCGCGGTCTCGGTGAGCATCTGCGCCATGTCCTCGCACAGCTCGTAGCGCGCGGCCAATTCGGCGCGCGGCAGGCTGGGTTTCTGACGCCCGGGCGCGAGGTAGAGCTCGATGAAGGACGGGGGGATTTCGATCTGCGATTCGTCGGACATGGGCGCACTGTAGAGAGACGGTTCAATGGGGGTTGGCGGGAGGCACGTCGGCCAACAAGCGCTCTGCCCAAGCGGGCCAGCGCACCGGGTTCTTCCAGCGCACCGCCCCGCTTCGGCAGCGTGCCACCAGGCGCGGTGGCTGCACGACGCGGTTGCGCGGACCCGAGGTGTCATACAGCAGCGCCATGTCGACCAAACCAACGGCTTGCGCCAGGTTGGCCAGGGTGCGGGGGTAGCGCGCCAGGATGCGCTCCGGTGGCACGCTGTGCCCGCCTTCGAGCTCACGCTGCTGCACACGCGCCAGCAGATGCCGGGGGTCGTCCACGCAAACCACCAGCAAGACGACGGCAAAACCCGCCGCCTTGGCGGCCTTGAGCAATTCCAGCTTGGAGGGGTGGGAGAACACCGTCTCACTGACAAAGGAGTCGCCTGCGGCCAGACAGGCCGCACGGCGCTCGTCCGCCCATTGGCGTGCCATCTTCGAGCGCTTGACGGGATGGGTGACGTGCTGCAAGTGCGCCGCTTCGTACAGATCGGCGTTGACGAACTCGGCCTCCTGCGGAATCAGGTCGGTGGCCAAGGCGGCCCGGTACAACGTGGACTTGCCGGCCCCGTTGGGACCGGCCAGCAGATAGAAGACGGGCTGCAGGCTCACGCAGCGCGACGGGCTGCCGTGGTCTTGTGGCGGTTGCTTTGCACGGTATCGCGCACGGCCTGGGCCAGGCGACCATTCGACTCCGCGGCAAGAAAGCGGGTTTCGATCGCATCCATGGGGTCGGCCGACTCGGCACGCTGTGCCTGGACGTCGTACCGGGCGATGGCCTCGCGCGCTTCAAGGACGGTCAGGCCGGTTTCTTCGGCGATGCGGCCCAAGGTGGCCCAATATTCGATCTGGCCCGCCACCGAGCGGCGCTGGGGTTGTGCCGCTTCGCGCGCCTGCCGCACGAGCCCGGCGGGCAACTTGACCGAGGAAAATGCACTGCTGCTGGTCGACGACATGAAAATCTCCTGGTTGGCGCATTTTGCGCCATTTGGGATAGCATCGCAACCCAGCGGCCATTCCATTGACTAGGTAGGTACCCGATCATGAAAAAACAGGGCACCGTCGTGCGTTGGGACAGCGAGAAGGCCTTTGGCTTCATCCGCTGCCCCGACATTCCCGCCGACGTCTTCTTCCATCTGCGCGACTACAGCGGCCCGGCCAAGCCCAGCGAGGGCTTGAAGGTCATGTTCGAGGACATCCACGTGGGCGGCAAGGGGCCGCGTGGGCTGTCGGTCGAACCGGCGCGCAACACCATCGTCCCTGCGGCGCCCGTGCAGCCGCCCCCCATGCCCGCCGAAGCCGCGCTGCTGCCGCCTCGGCAGGCGCCGGCGCGCTCGCGCTCGCAATGGCAGAAGAAGCGCGAAGAGCGTCCCTTGTGGATCGGCCTGGCCCTCATCGGATTCTGGCTGCTGCTCTGGCTGGTGGGCATCGGCATGGGCCGCTTCCCGTGGGTGATCCTCACGGCGGTGGTGCTGCTCAACCTGGCCACGTTCTATTTCTACTGGCGCGACAAGGACGCGGCCGTGAACGACACGCTGCGAGTGCCCGAGCAACAGTTGCACGCGCTGGCGGTGGCAGGTGGCTGGCCGGGCGCGTGGTTCGCGCAGCAGATCCTGCGCCACAAGACCGTCAAGCAACCGTTTCGCGCGGTCTATTGGGGCACGGTGGCGGTGAACATCGGCGCGTTGCTCGGCTGGCTGCTCTGGCCAAGCCTGCGATAGCGTCAGCGCGGCTTTCGTTTGCCCGAGGCAACAGGCTTGGCACCGCTCACGCGCGGCGGCAGCCCGGTGTGCTGCGTCAGCAGGCTGCCTTTGCGCGGCGCACTGCCGCTGCCACCCTTGCCCACCGGCGTGCTGTTCTTGCGCCGCGCGCTCTGGTAGCTGCCATCCGTCATGGGCTGGAAGGTGGGGATGAGGTGGTGCTTGCCGTTGCCGATGAGATCGGCGCGGCCCAGGGTTTTCAGCGCCTCGCGCAGCAGGGGCCAGTTGTTCGGGTCGTGGTAACGCAAGAAGGCCTTGTGCAGGCGGCGGCGCTTGTCGCCGCGCACGATGTCCACGCGCTCGGCGCGCTCGTCGCGGTGAATGCCCTTGAGCGGGTTCAGGCTGGTGTGGTACATCGCCGTCGCGGTCGCCATGGGGCTGGGGTAGAAGGTCTGCACCTGGTCCGCCCGAAAACCGTTCTTCTTGAGCCAGACCGCGAGGTTCATCATGTCCTCGTCGCTGGTGCCCGGGTGCGCGGCGATGAAGTACGGAATGAGGTACTGCTTCTTGCCCGCCTCCTCGCTGAATTTCTCGAACAGCTGCTTGAAGCGGTCGTAGGTGCCGATGCCGGGCTTCATCATTTTCGACAGCGGCCCGCCCTCGGTGTGCTCCGGCGCGATCTTGAGATAGCCGCCCACGTGATGCTGCACCAACTCCTTCACGTACTCGGGGCTCTTCACCGCCAGGTCGTAACGCAGGCCCGAGCCGATCAGGATCTTCTTGATGCCGCGCAGTTCGCGCGCGCGGCGGTAGATCTTGATCAGCGGGCCGTGGTCGGTGTGCAGGTTGGAGCAGATGCCCGGGTACACGCAGCTGGGCTTGCGGCAGGCGGCCTCGATCTCGGGCGACTTGCAACCGAGGCGGTACATGTTGGCCGTGGGGCCACCCAGGTCGGAGATCACCCCGGTGAAGCCTTCGACCTTGTCGCGGATGTCTTCCACTTCCTTGATGATGGACTCTTCCGAGCGGCTCTGGATGATGCGGCCCTCGTGCTCGGTGATCGAGCAGAAGGTGCAGCCGCCGAAGCAGCCACGCATGATGTTCACGCTGAAGCGGATCATTTCCCAGGCCGGGATCTTGGTCGCGCCGTCGTGCTGGCCGTGTTCGTCGGCATAGGCCGGGTGCGGGCTGCGCGCGTAAGGCAGGTCGAACACGTGGTCCATCTCGGCCGTGGTCAGCGGAATCGGCGGTGGGTTGATCCACACGTCGCGTGCGGTCGCGCCCTCGCCGTGCGCCTGCACCAGCGCGCGCGCATTGCCCGGGTTGGCTTCGACGTGCAGCACGCGGTTGGCATGGGCGTAGAGCACGGCGTCGCTGCGCACCTGTTCGTAGCTCGGCAAGCGGATCACCGAGCGATCGCGCGGCGGCACCCTGAGCTTGCCCTTGCCTTGCAGCGCGGGGTTGGGCACGAACTTCAGCGTCTGGATCGCCGGGTTCGCTTCGGCCGGGGCCACGCCTTCGCCCTCTTCCTTTGCACAGGTCTGACCTTGCGACTGCGCCTGCTCGCTCGTCGTCATGTAAGGGTTGATGTGGCTGTCCACACGCCCCGGCGCATCCACCTCGCTCGAATCGATTTCGATCCAGCCCTCGGCCGTCGGGTCGCCCGGCCGGCGCACGAAGGCCGTGCCGCGCACGTCGGTGATGTGCTCGATGGGTTCGCGCGCGGCGATGCGGTGCGCCACCTCGACCAAGGCGCGTTCCGCGTTGCCATACAGCAGCAGATCGCACTTGCTGTCCACCACCACACTGCGGCGCACCTTGTCGCTCCAGTAGTCGTAGTGGGCGATGCGGCGCAGGCTGCCTTCGATGCCGCCGAGCACGATGGGCACGTCCTTGAAGGCTTCGCGGCAGCGCTGGCTGTACACGATGGCCGCGCGGTCGGGCCGCTTGCCGCCCACATCGCCCGGGGTATAGGCGTCGTCGCTGCGGATCTTGCGGTCCGCCGTGTAGCGGTTGATCATCGAATCCATGTTCCCGGCGGTCACGCCCCAGAACAGGTTCGGTTTGCCCAGCGCCTTGAAGGCCTCGGCGCTTTGCCAGTCGGGCTGGGCGATGATGCCGACCCGGAAGCCCTGCGCCTCCAGCACCCGCCCGACCACGGCCATGCCGAAGCTGGGGTGGTCCACATAGGCGTCTCCCGTCACCAGAATGATGTCGCAGCTGTCCCAGCCGAGCTGTTCCATTTCGGCGCGGCTCATCGGCAGGAAGGGCGCGACGCCGAACCGCTTGGCCCAATACGGGCGGTAGCTGGTGATGGGCTTCGCGGCGCGCGCGAAGAAGGAGACGTCGAGGGGGGCGTTCATGGGGGCTGGCACAGACCCGGAGCGCGGGCGCGTGAAAACCCGTGATTTTACCGGCCGCCCCCGTTTCAGGGCGCGTTCAGGGCTACTGAGTGCCCCCGCGTGTCCAGGCCTATTCCAGCAGAGCGTCAAAAAATGTTTCCAGCTGTGGCCGCCCGTGCGCCGCGCGTGTGCCGCGCAAGCCAGTGCATGCGACACCTGCAAGACACAGCGGGCAGCACGCGCCCGCCCCGATCGCGGTTCATCTCGTTACCCCTCTTACGGAACCCACCGGAATGTAAGAGGCACGGCCTTTAGCATGGCCGCTTCATTCATAGAAGGAGCTGGCATGGCACTGCACTTTGGCAAACGAGACGATCAACCCAAAACCCTGAACAGCGGCATGGCCACGCCACGTTATGGTCAGTCCACTGGCAGCGCACAGCCGGCCAGCCCCACACCCACCGCCTCCGCGCCCGAGGTCGAAACGGCCAGGCCCGTGACCAGCAGCGCCCCTACCAGCTCGACGCCCGAAGGCGGCAGCAAGCTCACCGTCGGCCCCAACATCAAGCTCAAGGGCGTCGAGATCACCGATTGCGACACGCTCGTGGTGGAAGGTCTGGTCGAAGCGACGATGGACTCGCGCGTCATCCAGATCGCACAACAAGGCGAATTCAAAGGCTCCGCCGAAATCGACATCGCCGAAATCCATGGCGTGTTCGACGGCAACCTCACCGTGCGCCAGAAGCTGGTGATCTACGCCACCGGCAAGGTCACGGGCAAGATCCACTACGGCAAGGTCGTGATCGAGGAAGGCGGCCAGCTCTCGGGCGACATCCAGTGCTCGGAATCGTCCACTGCCAAATACCCCGCCTCCGGCTCGCAACGCAACATGGCATTGGCGGCCTGATCGGGCCACGCCACCGCTCTGCCTGAGCGGGCCGGGCGCCGTTGTGCGCGCCCGGCGGCCCCGTTATGCTCCGGGGCATGTACGCCGAATTCTTCGGGTTGAAGCAAGACCCGTTCTCCATCGCGCCCGATCCGCGCTACCTCTTCATGAGCGAGCGCCACCGCGAGGCGCTGGCGCATCTGCTGTATGGCATTCAGGGTGGTGGCGGCTTCGTGCTGCTCAGTGGCGAGATCGGCGCCGGCAAAACCACCATCTGCCGCTGTTTCCTCGAACAGATTCCAGCGCAGTGCCGCGTCGCCTACATCTTCAACCCGAAGCTCACCGTCAGCGATCTGCTCAAGACCATCTGCCGCGAGTTCCACGTGGACGTGCGGCACGAAGGCATCGGCCCGGCCACGATCAAGGACTACCTCGATCCGCTCAACGAGTACCTGCTGCAAAGCCACGCCAGAGGCGAGCACAACGTGCTCATCATCGACGAGGCGCAGAACCTCACCATCCACGTGCTGGAACAGCTGCGCCTGCTCACCAACCTGGAGACGAACGAGCGCAAGCTGCTGCAGATCATCCTGATCGGCCAGCCGGAACTGCGCGAAGCCCTGGCCCGGCCCGAACTCGAACAACTGGCCCAGCGCGTGATCGCGCGCTTTCACCTGAGCGCCCTCAACGAGGCCGAGACCCAGCAGTACATCCACCACCGCATGCAGGTCGCCGGCCTGCGCGGTCCGCTGCCGTTTTCCGGCGCCGCCCTCAAACGCATCCACGAGATCACGCGCGGCGTGCCGCGCCGCGTGAATCTGCTCTGCGGCCGCGCGCTGCTCGGCGCCTACGCCACGAACCAGCCGCGCGTGGAACGCGCGGTGGTGGACAAGGCCGCGCGCGAGGTGTTCGAAACCGATGCACCGGCCGCCAAGGCACAGCGCCGAGCCCCGGCACGCGCCGCCACTTCGTCGAGCGCGATCGGCCTGTTGGGCGCAGGCCTGTTGATGGGCGTGCTGGCCACAGGCGGCCTGTTCTGGCTCTGGAGCCATGGCGCCCAGCCCATCGAGGCCTCGGCGACGCCCGAGGTGGCGCAGCCTGCGGCCGCCAGCCCGGCAGTGCCGCCGGCCACACCCACGGCCGCCCCGCCGCCCCGCCCCGAGCCACGCCCAGGTCCACCGGACGCTTCGGCCCTGCTCAAGACCGAGAACGAAGCCTGGCGTGAGCTAGGCCACCTCTGGGGCCAGGCGCTGGCCTCGGACGACCCCTGCACCGCGGCCCAGGCAGCCCAGCTGCAGTGCTACCGCACCGACCGCATGTCGCTCAACGGCCTGCGCCAGCTCGACCGCCCGGGCATCCTCACCCTGCGATCGGGAGATCAGCGCCAGGGCCTGGTCTTGCTCACCGCGCTCAGCGGCGAGCAGGCCACCCTGCAGATCGGCGAGCAACGCTGGCGCCTGCCGCTTTCCGAACTCAACGACCTTTGGCAAGGCGACTTCGCCACCCTGTGGCGCACGCCACCCGGCCAGACCGAACGCCTGGTGGATGGCCGCAGCGGACCCGCCGCCGACTGGCTCGGCGAGCGCATCGCCAGCCTGCAGTCCGCCGGCAAGGTGCCGCCTTCGGAGAGCCAGCTCACCGCCCGCATCCAGTCGTTCCAGCGCACCCATGGCATCTCGGCGGCTGGCATCGCGGGCCCCATCACCTTCATGCAGGTGAACCTCGCCAGTGGCGTGGACGAACCCCGGCTGTCCAACACCGGCCTCTGACCCGGAACCGCCCGATGTCCTACATCCTCGACGCCCTTCAACGCGCAGACGCCGAACGCGAACGCGGCGCAGTGCCCGGCCTGCACAGCCAGGTCGTGCCGCCGGTCCAGCGCAAGACCACCCGCGCAGCGCGCCACCGCCCGACCCTCCTGGCCCTCGCCATCCTCGGGCTGCTGATGGTCGCGGTCGCGCTCTGGTGGTGGAACCGCACACACGACGCACCCGTGGCCCCGCCTGCGCCCGTGGCGGCACCGTCTCCGCCCCCCTCCCCTGAGCCTGTTCTGGCCGAGGCCACCCCGACTCCTGCGCCAGCCCCCGCGCCGCCATCAGCGGCCGCTGCCGCGCCGGTGCGGCCCATCCTGAACCCACCGCGCCCGGAGCCCCCCAAGGCGCGTGCGCCGAGGGCCGCAGCGACCTCACCTTCGGTCACTGCCGCCGCTCCCAAGACCGCTCCAGCCGCCCCCGCCGTCGCGCCAACGCCAGCCCCACCGGCCGCCAGCGCCGCCAGCGCCGCCAGCGCCGCCACGGTGCGCAGTTTCGCCGAACTCACCCCCGAAGCCCGGGCGCAACTGCCGCAGGTCAACGTCAGCGGCTCCACCTATTCCAAGAACCCCGCGCTGCGCATGCTGATCGTCAATGGCAAGGTGATGCAGGAGGGGCAGGACATTTCGCCCGGCTTCAAGCTGGAGAGCATCGGGCAGCGCAGCGCGGTGCTCAACCACCAGGGCCTGCGCTACTCGATCGGATATTGAGATGAACGCCGATACCGAAGATCCCGTCCTGCACGTCAAGGGCCTGCGCTTTGGCTGGCCCGATGCGCCACCACTTTTCGACGGCCTGAACCTGGACTTGCCACCGGGCGTGAGCCTGGTGCAGGGCGACGATGGCAGCGGCAAGAGCACGCTGCTGCGCCTGATTGCCGGCGCACAGGCCGCCGATGCGGGCACGCTGGCCATCCACGGCATTGCGCTGGACCGCCAGCACGACGCCTACCGCCACCAGGTGTTCTGGATCGACCCGCAGACCGAGGCCCACGACGCGCTCGCGGCCAAGGGCTACCTGGACAGCCTGAGCCACCACTACCCCAGCTTCGATGCCGAGGCCATGGCCGAGCTGGTGGAAGGTTTCGGCCTCGGCCCGCACCTGGCCAAGCCCATGTACATGCTCTCCACCGGCAGCCGCCGCAAGGTCTGGCTCACGGCGGCCTTCGCGGCGGGCACGCCGCTCACGCTGATCGACCAGCCCTTCGCAGCGCTCGACGCGCCTTCGCTGCGCTTTCTGCACGGGCTGCTCCAGGAGGCCTCTGAACACCCCAGCCGCGCCTGGCTGCTGGCCGACCATGAGGCGCCCGAAGGACTTGCTCTGAAGACGACGGTCTCGATCTGACCCACCCGCCATGGGTCGCGCACGACCGCGCAGACCGCTACCGCCCGCCCAGCCCCATCCCCCGCGAAATGACCTCTTTCATGATCTCGTTCGTGCCGCCGTAGATGCGCTGCACCCGCGCGTCGGCGTACGCCCGGGCGATCGGGTATTCCCACATGTAGCCGTAGCCGCCGTGCAGTTGCAGGCACTCGTCCATCACCTTGCACTGCAGGTCGGAGCACCAGTACTTGGCCATGCTCGCGGTGGCGGTGTCGAGCTTCTCTTCGACGATCAGCTCGCAACATTTGTCGACGAACACACGCGCCACCTGCACCTCGGTCTGCAGCTCGGCCAGCGTGTAGCGCGTGTTCTGGAACTGCGCCACCGTCTGCCCGAACACCTTGCGGTCCTTCGTGTATTGCACGGTCCCATCGATCGCGGCCTGCGCGCTGGCCACCGCGCCGATCGCGATCTGCAGCCGCTCCCAGGGCAGTTGCTCCATCAGGCAGATGAAGCCCCGCCCTTCCATCGCCGGACCGCCGAGCAGGTTCTCGGCCGGCACGCTCACGTTGTCGAAGAAGAGTTCCGACGTGTCCTGCGCCTTCATGCCGAGCTTCTTCAGGCGCTTGCCTTTCTCGAAGCCGGGCATGCCACGTTCGACCAGCAGCAGGCTGGTGCCCTTGGCCCCTGCGCCCGGGTCGGTCTTGGCGACGACGATCACCAGGTCGGCGTGCCAGCCGTTGGTGATGAAGGTCTTGCTGCCGTTGAGCAGGTAGCTGCCATCGGCCTGTTTCAAGGCGGTGGACTTCACGCCCTGCAGGTCGCTGCCGGCCGCCGGCTCGCTCATGGCGATGGCACCCACCATCTCACCGCTGGCGAGCCTGGGCAGGTAGCGCCGTTTCTGCGCCTCGGTGCCGTAGTGAAGAATGTAGGGCGCCACGATCTCGCTGTGCAGGCCGAAACCGATGCCGCTGAAGCCGCCGCGCGCGATCTCCTCCATCTGCACCACCGCGTAGAGCTTGTCGGCATCCGCGCCGCCGTAGACCTCGGGTAGCGTCATGCACAGAAAGCCGTTCTCGCCAGCCTTGTGCCACACCGCTCGGTCCACATAGCCCTGCTCTTCCCAGGCTTCGTGGTAGGGCGCGATTTCCTTGTCCACGAACTTGCGAAAACTGTCGCGGAAGGCTTCGTGGTCGGCGTTGAAGAGGCTGCGTTCGATCATGGCGGTGTCACCTTTCAGACGTGGAAGAACGGAATTTGACCAAGCAGTTGCTTGGCAAAAGTCTATACTGCCCTGCGCTATCCGCATCCCCCCAGGAGACCCCCATGAGCGAAGCATTCGTGTTCGATGCCGTGCGCACGCCGCGCGGCAAGGGAAAGAAAGACGGCAGCCTGCACGAAGTCAAGCCGGTCGACTTGCTCGCCGGTGTGCTCCAGCAGCTGCAGCAGCGCCACGGCTTTGACACCGGCGCGGTGGACGACGTGGTGATGGGCGTGGTCTCGCCCATCGGCGAGCAAGGCTCGGTGATCGCCAAGGTGGCCGCGCTCAAAGCCGGTTGGGACTGGCGCTGCGCGGGCGTGCAGCTCAACCGTTTCTGCGCTTCCGGCCTGGAAGCGGTGAACATGGCGGCGATGAAGGTGCGCAGCGGTTGGGAGGAACTGGTGGTGGCCGGTGGCGTGGAGAGCATGAGCCGCGTGCCGATCGGCTCGGACGGCGGTGCCTGGGCGCAGGACCCGCAAACCAACAGCGAGACCTTGTTCGTGCCCCAGGGCATCGGCGCGGATCTCATCGCCACGCTCGAAGGCTTCACGCGCGAAGACGTCGATGCCTTCGCGCTCACCTCGCAGCAGCGCGCCGCGGCCGCGCGCGCGGCGGGCCACTTCCGGCATTCGGTGGTGCCGGTCACGGACTTCCTGGGCCAGACCCTTCTGGACGAGGACGAATTCATCAAGCCCCAGACGACGATGGCCGGCCTGGCGGCCTTGAAGCCTTCGTTCGAGCAGCTCGGCGCCATGGGCTTCGACGCGGTGGCGCTGCAGCGCTACCCGCAGGTCGAGCGCATCCACCACGTGCACCATGCCGGCAATGCCTCGGGCATCGTCGATGGCGCGGCCGCCGTGCTGATCGGCAGCGAGGCCGCCGGCAAAACCCATGGCCTCTCGCCGCGCGCGCGCATCGTGTCGGTGGCGCTCTCGGGCGCGGACCCGACCATCATGCTCACCGGCCCGATGCCGGCCACGCGCAAAGCGCTGGAGAAGGCTGGCTTGTCCATCGACGACATCGACCTGTTCGAGGTGAACGAAGCCTTCGCGGCCGTACCGATGAAGTTCATGAAGGAAATGGGCGTGCCGCATGAGAAGGTCAACGTGAACGGTGGCGCGATCGCCATGGGCCATCCGCTGGGCGCAACCGGCGCGATGATCCTGGGCACCCTGATCGACGAGCTGCACCGCCGGCAGTTGCGCTATGGCCTGGCCACGTTGTGCGTGGGCGGTGGCATGGGCATCGCCACGGTCATCGAAAGGGTCTGACGACCCATCCCCGCGCCGCGCCTTCGGCGCCTTGGAAGCGAAACCATGAAAACCATCCGCTACGAACTCGCCGACGGCATCGCCACCATCACCTTCGATGAAGCCGGCTCCCAGGTCAACACCATGTGCGCCGACTGGCAGGCCGACCTCACCGCGGTCACTGCGCAGGTCATGCGCGACTGCACCGACATCAAGGGCATCGTGCTGGCCTCGGCCAAGAGCACCTTCTTCGCCGGCGCCGACCTCAAGGGCACGATGCGCCTGCAACCCGGCGACGCGCAGCGCGTGTTCGCCGAGATCGAACAGACCAAGAAGAACTTCCGCACGCTGGAGACGCTCGGCGTTCCGGTGGTGAGCTGCATCAACGGCGCGGCGCTGGGCGGCGGCTGGGAGGTGGCGCTGGTGGGCCACCACCGCATCGCGCTCGACAACCCCAAGATCCAGCTCGGCCTGCCCGAGATCACGCTGGGGCTCATTCCCGGCGCTACCGGCATCACCAAGATGACGCGCCTGCTCGGGCTGATGGGCGCGCAACCCTACATCCTGGAGGGCCAGCTGTTCAACCCGCGCGAGGCCTTGGCGCTGGGCCTGGTGCACGAACTGGTCGTGCCCGATGACGACGTGGCGCTGGCGCTGCGCACCGCCGCGTTGGCATGGATCGCGGCGCACCCGCAGTCGCGCCAACCCTGGGACGAGAAGGACTACAAGATGCCTGGCGGCACGCCCGCCAACCCGAAGATCGCGTCCATGCTCAGCGTGGCACCCGCGATGCTCAAACAGAAGACGCGCGGCCTGTATCCCGCACCCGAAGCGGCGCTGGCCGCCATGGTGGAAGGCGCGCTGGTCGACTACGACACCGCGCTGCGCATCGAGAGCCGCTACCTCGCCAAACTCATCGTGAGCCCGGTGGCGAAGAACATGATCAATGCGTTCTTCTTCGACCTGAACGCCATCAAGAGCGGCCGCTCGCGCCCGCAGAAGGTACAGCGCACCTTGCCCCGCAAAGTGGGCATCCTGGGCGCGGGCATGATGGGCGCGGGCATAGCCTATGCGCAAGCCAGCCGGGACATTCAAACCGTGTTGGAAGACGTGAGCCTGGAGAACGCCGAGCGCGGCAAGTCCTACAGCTACAAGCTCACGCAGGCCCGGGTGGACAAGGGCCAGATGAGCCCTTACGACCAGCGCGCGCTGCTCGACCGCATCCTGCCCACCGACCACCTCGGCGACCTCAAGGGCTGCGACCTGATCATCGAGGCGGTGTTCGAGAGCCGCGAGTTGAAGGCGGCGGTGACCAAGGAGGCCGAGCCCCTGCTGGCGCCCGGTGGCTTCTTCGCCAGCAACACGTCGACCCTCCCGATCTCGGGGCTGGCGCAGGCCAGCGCGCGGCCCAAGCGCTTCATCGGCATCCACTTCTTCAGCCCGGTGGACAAGATGAAGCTGGTGGAGATCATCCGCGGCAAGGAGACCGACGACGAGACCGTGGCGCGCGCCTACGACTATGTGCTGGCCCTGGGCAAGCTGCCCATCGTGGTCAACGACGCGCGCGGTTTCTACACCAGCCGCACCTTCGGCACCTATGTGATGGAAGGTGCAACCCTGCTCAGCGAAGGCGTTCCCGCGCCGGTGATCGAGAACGCGGCCCTGCAGATCGGCATGCCGGTGGGCCCGCTCGCGGTGCTGGACGAAACCGCGCTCTCGCTCGCGGTGCACGTGCTGGAGCAGACCCGCGCCGACCTGGCAAAGGAAGGCCGCCGTTACACCGCCTCGCCCGGCGAGCTGCTGGTCGAGCGCATGGTCAAGGAATTCAAGCGCCCCGGGCGCACCGGCGGTGGCGGCTTCTACGACTACCCCGCCGGCCAGAAAAAGCACTTGTGGCCCGAATTGAAAACGCGCTTCGAGAAACCCACCCTGGCCTGGGACCTGCAGGACATCAAGGACCGCCTGCTGTGGCGCCCCTCGGTGGAAACCGCGCGCTGCCTGGCCGAGGGCGTGCTCACCAGCGCGCACGACGGCAACATCGGCTCGGTCTTCGGCATCGGCTTCCCGGCCTGGACCGGGGGCGCGCTGCAGTTCATCTACGGCATGGGCATCGCCGCGTTCGAGAAACGCTGCGCCGAGCTCGCCAAGCGCTACGGCACAGGCTTCGAACTCAACGACGCCACCAAGAGCGCCATCCGCCAACACCAACCCACCTATTGACCTCATGAAACGACTCGAAGGAAAAGTCAGCCTCATCACGGGCGCCGCGCAAGGCATCGGCCTGGCCACCGCGCTCAAGTTCGCGCGGGAAGGCGCGATCGTCGTCGTCTGCGACGTCAAGCAAGCGGCCGTTGACAGCGCCGTGGAGCAGTGCGAGGCGCTGGGCGCTACCGCCGTCGGCTTCGTGATGGACGTGACCCAGCGGGGCATGGTCGATGCGGTGGTCGCCCAGGTCAAGGAACGCTTCGGCCGCATCGACGTGCTGGTGAACAACGCCGGCATCACGCAGGACGCACGGCTGCAGAAGATGACACCCGAGCAATTCGACCGCGTGATCGACGTCAACCTGCGCGGTGTGTTCCATTGCGCGCAGGCCGTGGCCGACACCATGACCGCGCAAGGCAGCGGCGTGATCCTCAACGCCTCCTCCGTGGTCGGCATCTACGGCAACTTCGGCCAGACCAACTACGCCGCGAGCAAGTTCGGCGTGATCGGCTTTACCAAGACCTGGAGCCGCGAACTCGGGCCCAAGGGCGTGCGCGTGAACGCGGTGGCACCGGGCTTCATCGCCACGCCCATCCTCGACACCATTCCCGCCAAGGTCATTGCCGAGATGGAGCACCGCGTGCCGCTGCACCGCCTGGGCCGCCCCGAGGAAATCGCCAACGTGTACGCGTTCCTCGCGAGCGACGAGGCCAGCTACATCAACGGCGCGGTGATCGAGGTGTCGGGCGGGATGTCGGTGTAGGCGGGTTGCAGGCCCTCGCTCAATTCAACTCGTCCAGCCGCGCCATGACGCTTTGCCAGACGTGGTTCAGCGAAGCGATTTCGAGTGCGCTGCGTCCGTCGTTCTTGGACTGGACCAGCAATCTGCCCAGCATCTGCGCCATGACGTCCAGTTGCTCCCGCGTCACGGACGGAAGCACCGGGTCCACCGCGGGCGTGGACAGGAAATGGGCGTAGACGTTGACGCAGTGCCCAACCAGCTCGTTGTCGCTCAGGCGCAGCTTTCTCGACCATTTGGGTTGCACCATGCGCATGGCTTGCTGCAATGTCGTCAGCGAGTCCTCTCGCATCCGATCCGCCATCGCCAGTTGGGAACGGAAGTCCTCGAAGGCAGGCCTTGCGCAGTACCTGGCGAGCGTCTCGCACTTTTCCAGCATCATGCGCGGGCTGGCATAGGTTTGATGAGCGAGCGCCTGTGCGGTCATGCCCCCCAACTTCTCCACGATGCTCCGGGCGGCTTCTTTGAGGCTTGCTTCATCGGCCGTCTCGTTCATCTGGCGCAGCGCCACGCAAAGCTCTCTCACCTCGTCAGGAACGCTTTTTTTCAGAGATTCAGAGCCAGACATCACGGCGTTGCTCGCCTTCATGCACAGATGGAGCTCATCGCACCATTGCGCATAGGCCAACAAGTTGTCGTGCTCGCCGTACGCATCCGTATACCGGGTCGCCACCGCCGTCATGTCACCGCTGAGCTTTTCGGGATCGGGCATCGGCAGGTGGTCTTCCCAGGGCACATGATCGGGAAGAACCAGGCAGACCGCATAGAGGACGTCCATGTTTCCCGCTTGCAACGCCGTCAACAGCTTGTCTCGTTGCTTGGCCAGCGCTTGAAACTCGTGAAATCGATCGGGATTCTTGCGCCCCAGCTCAGGGGTGTTATAGAGGTTGCCGCTGGGCGTTCGACTGGGGCTGTTGTTGGCGCTAGAGCTCCCACTGAACCTTCGGCTTGTGGTGCCGCTGGAACGCCGGCCGAAGTGCGTGCCGGAATGCGTCTCGGCTTCCGAGCCGGTGCTGCTGTCGGCGTCGGTGCCGATCGCCGTGGCCGCTGCGGTGGTCGCTGCGGTGGTCGTGGTGGTCGTCGTGAAGTCGGTGGTGCTCGTCGTGGTGGTCGTGGTCGCGAACCGTACGCTGGGGGCGGTGCTCGTCGATGTGGTGAGAGGGACTGGTCCCATGTGCCTGGGCGGAGCGTCGTCCACCGCCCCGTCGGAACGAGGGGTGCTCGCGCCATGGCGCTCCCTCGGCGTCAAGCCGCCACTGATGCGGATGAAGCTGCTGTTCTCGCCCGAAGGGCGGGGAGAGACCATGCTCATGCCGCGCGCGAACCTTCCGGAAGATGTGACCGCTGCGACGGGGCTGGCGTTGCCTGTGCCCGGGTTGGGAGAGCTCCCTCCCGAGGAACTCACCGCGGACGCATCGGTCGATAAGCGCCGCGACGGCGATCTCGCCCCCGGAGGCGAGACTGGCAAGGAAGGCAAGGGCGGCAAGTCTGATGCGGAAGGCAGGTCGGTCGAACCCGGCGAGGGGAGCCGGGGCGGGGTACCGCTGGTGGTCATGAAAGTCCTCCTGTGGTTGTGCTGACACGGGTGCGACGCGCCGCATCGCCGTCTATGCGGCTTGTTCGCCCTGCTGGGTGGCGACCTCTGCGTTTGGGTTCCTAGTCCACTGAATCACTGAAATCGGATCGGTGCTGTCCACCCGATACGGGCGCGCTGCGGCGTTGCAAATGCTCGCGATACCTGCGGGTATCGCTGCGCTTTGCGCCTTGCACCGCATCCCGTCTCAGGCGTCCCTCACCGCCCATTCCAATGATTCAGCGGACCAGCGCCGGGCCTCAGCCAAAGACGCTCAGCTTCTCAGGCCAGCAACAGCGGCAGGCATACCGCCGAGGGTTCTCGCAAGCACCGCTCGGCAATCGCATCCAGTGGCGTGGGCTCGGGGTTGACCACGACCACGCGCGCGCCGCTCTGGTGCGCCGTGAACGCCAAACCAGCGGCCGGATACACCTCACCCGATGTGCCCACCACCAGCATCAGCTCGCAATCGCGTGCCGCGCGTTCGGCGCGTTCGAGCGCATCGGGCGGAAGGTGCTCACCGAACCACACCACGGCCGGGCGGCGCAGGTTGCCGCACACGCGGCAGCGCGGCGGGCGGCCTGCTTCGATCGATTCGCTGCGGCAACAAGCGCGCGGCGCGTCGAGCCAGCGGTCTTCGCCGATGATGCCGTGCAAGGCCACCACCTCGGTGTGACCGCCGCGCTGGTGCAGGCCATCGACGTTCTGCGTGATCAGCGTCATGCGAGCGGGATGGCGGCGCGCGAAATCGGCCAGCGCGCGATGACCCGCATTGGGTTCGACGGCGGCGATCATCTCGCGCCGAAACACGTACCAGTCCCACACGCGTTGCGGGTGGGCGCGAAAGGCGCTTTCGGTGGCGAGGTCTTGCGGGTTGAAGCGCGCCCACAGCCCGGTCTGCGCATCGCGAAACGTGGGCACGCCGGACTCGGCGCTCACGCCCGCGCCGGTAAGCACGGCGATGTGGCGCGCCTCCTGGATCCAGTGGCGAACCTCGTCGCTCATTTCAAGTCTTCAAGTCCGCTGGCGCAGGGCTTCGTACAGGCACACGCCGCTGGCCACCGAGACGTTCAGGCTCTCGACCGCGCCCGCCATGGGAATGCTCACCAGTTCGTCGCAGGTCTTGCGCGTGAGCTGGCGCATGCCCGCGCCTTCCGCCCCCAGCACCAGGGCCACCGGGCCTTTGAGATCGGCCTGGTAGAGCGTCTTGGGCGCATCGTCGCTGGTGCCGATGACCCAGATGTTGCGTTCCTTGAGTTCGCCCAGCGTGCGCGCCAGGTTGGTGACCATGAAGTACGGCATGGTCTCGGCCGCGCCGCTGGCCACCTTGGCCACGGTGGCGTTGATGCCGGCCGCGTGGTCCTTGGGTGCGATCACGGCGTGCGCGCCAGCACCATCGGCAACGCGCAGGCAGGCGCCGAGGTTGTGCGGGTCGGTGATGCCGTCGAGCACGAGCAGCAGCGGCGGGATGCCGGTGGGTTCGAGTTGCTCCAGCAAGTCATCGAGCGAGCGCACCTGTTTGATCTCTTCCACCCGCGCCGCCACGCCCTGGTGGCCGTGGCTGCCGGCGAGCTTGGCGATGCGCAGGCCGTCGGCCTCGATCAGCCGGGCGTTGGCGTCGCGCGCCTTGTCCAGAAACTGGCGCATGCGCGCGTCGCGCCGCGTGGGCTCGTAGTAGATCTCGATGATCGATTGCGGCGCGGTCTTGAGGCGCACACCCACGGCGTGAAAGCCGAACAGCACTTTGGGAGAGGACATGCGGGGATTATCCGCGCTGGCCGCACCAGGAATGAGGGGCCTCGTCTTCGTAGGTGGGCGCGCCAAAGCGCTCCAGGGCGAGATTGCCGTTGAGGGCGATCGAGAGTTCGGCCGCCTGGTCGCAGACCTTGATCGCCAAGGAGCTGCATCGGGCCGCCGTGTCCGAGGTCGGGTCCCCTGCGTAGGCAAGGACGCGAAGCCTCAAAACAGCGCATGGGCTTCAACCCAGATGCGCCAGCTCACCCAGCAACCGCAACGCCCCGTCGAAACGAGGGTCGCCCGGATGCCCGACGTTCAAACGCAGGTGGTGCGTGAAGCGCCCGTCGGGCGAAAACAGCACGCCCGGCGCGGTGCTGATGTTGTGCGCCCGCGCGCGGTGGTGCAGCGCCAGCGCATCCACCTGCGGCGGCAACTCCAGCCAGAGAAAGTAGCCCCCGAGCGGACGCGTGACGCGCGTGCCACTTGGAAAGTGCCGCTCCACCAGGCGCAGCGCTTGCTGCTGCTGTCCGGCAAGCGCCTCGCGCAGGCGGCGCAGATGGCGGTCGAAGCCGCCCTGCTCTAGGTAATCGACCAGCGCCAGCTGCGGCGGGATGGACGTGGCGAGCGAACTCGACATCTTCAACCGCTCCACCACCGGCGCATAGCGGCCCGCCGCGGCCCAGCCCACGCGGTAACCCGGCGCCAGGCATTTGGAGAACGACGCGCAATGCAACACACCGCCTTCGCGGTCGAAGGCCTTGGCCGGTGGCGGGCGGCGCGCGCCTGCGTGCAGTTCGCCGTACACATCGTCCTCGATCAGCGGCACGCGGTGGCGCGCCAGCAAGTCCACCAAGGCTCGTTTGCGCTCGGGCTGCATCAGCGCGCCCAACGGGTTCTGGAAGCTCGGCATGAACCAGCAGGCCGCCACAGGTTGGCGTTCCAGCAAGGCGGCCAGCGCGCCGAGGTCCACGCCTTCGCGCGGGTCGGTGGCCACCTCCACCGCCTTGAGGTGCAGCCGTTCGAGCGCCTGCAGCGCGGCGTAGAAAGTGGGCGACTCCACCACCACCACATCGCCCGGTTTCGTCACGGCTTGCAGGCACAGGTTGAGCGCTTCCATGGCGCCGTTGGTGATGACCAGTTCGCCTTCGCCCAGCGGCACGCCGTGCAAGGCATAGCGCCGTCTCAAGGCCTGGCGCAAGCCCTCGTCGCCCGCGGTGAGCGCGCCGGTGATGCGGGCCGCGGGCAGCCGCCGCATGGCGCGCGCGCCGCTGCGCGCCAGCGCGTCGAACGGGAACAGGTGCGGCGCGGGAAAGGCCGAGCCCAGGGGCACCACGTCGGCGTCGCGCGTGGAGCCCAGCAGCTCGAACACGAGTTCGCTGATGGTCACCGGCGTGGCCTCGCCACTGGGCTGGGCGGTCTGCAAGGCCGAGCGCGCGGCCCGTTTCGCCGCCCGCACGAAAAAGCCCGAGCGCGCCCGCGCTTCCACCAGTCCCTGCGATTCGAGCTGGCCATACGCCTGGAACACGGTGGACGGGCTCACGCCACGCAGCTCGCAGGTCTGGCGCACCGAAGGCAGTCGCTCGCCCGGGCGCAGCAGCCCGGCGCGGATGCCGTCGGCGATTTCTTCGGCCAGTTGCTGGTAGCGGGTGAGGCGTTCGCTGGACATACCTAGCGCACCAGCAAAGCCAGCACCAGCGCCGTGCCCACGCCGTTCAAACCCATCGCCAGCGCCGCAAACGCCACGCTCTGCGGCTGCGTCTGCAGCGCACGCGCGGTGCCGATGGCGTGCGCCACCAGGCCGAGCGTGAAGCTGCGCGTGATGTCGTCGTCGATCCGCAGGCGGCGCAACACCGGTGCGGCAAACAAGGTGCCCAGTACGCCCGTGGCCACGACCGCCAGCGCCGCCACCGCCGGCAGTCCACCCGCGCCCTCGGCGGCCTGCATGGCGATGGGCATGGTGGCGGCCTTGGGTGCGAGCGACAGTGCAAACGGCAGCGGCGTGCCCAAGGCCTTGGCCAGCGCGAGCGTGCCCAGCACCGACACCAGGCAGCCGGCCAACAAAGCGCCGAGCAGCGGCCCCGCCATGCGCCGCAGCAGCGCCGCCTGCCGGTACAACGGCACGGCCAGCGCGATGATGGCCGGGCCGGTGAGCCAGCGCAGCGCGCGCGTGGCCTCGGCGTACACCGGGTAGTCCACGTGCGCGAGCGCCAACGCGCCCCACACCAGCGCGGTACCGGTGAGCACCGGCAGGCACAGCAGGTGGTGGCCGCTGCGCCGGTACCACCAGGCCGCCACCCCATAGGCGGCCAGCGTCACGCCGGTCCAGACGAACACCGTGCTCATGGTTGGCGGCCCCGCATCAACCGGTGCAAGGTCCAGCCGGTGGCCGCGATGGTCAAGGCCGTCACCCCAGTCGCGGCCAGCACGAACACCAGGAGGTGTTGCGACAGCAGCCCGCCGTAGAGACCGACCGCCGCGACCGAGGGAATGAGAAACAGCATGAGGTGCCGCAGCAAAGGCGCGGTCACCACCTCCAGGCTCTGCGGCACGCTGCCGCGCCACGCGAGCGCCCCGAACAGGATCAACAAGCCCAACAGAGAACCCGGCAAAGGCCAACCCAGGAACGCCACCAGCGCGTCGCCCAGCCATTGCAAGCCCGCCAGGGCCAGTGCCGCCACCACGGTTTGGAACCACTTGAACATCGTGCCAGTATCCCCGCAGATGACCCGTCTGCCACGGATCAGATCCCCGCTTTTGCGGGTGGACCAGAGCAGATCAATTGGCAATCTGATCTGGTCATTTTTCAATAAAACTGCGTCTTGCGCATCAGATCAAAGCAGGCCACGATCATGGCATGCTGCAAAACCTTACGATCTCACCGGCCGAAGCCGGCTTGCATGCGCTGCGCGAGGTGGTCGACAGCGGCCTGCTGCGCTGTGGTGTACCGGCCCATCTGGGCGGGTCGGGCCAAGGGCTCGACGCGCTGGCCCACGGCGCGGCCGAACTGGCGCGGCAGCACCCCGCGGCGGCGCGGCTGCTGTGGGCGCAGCGGCTGGCCATCGAGGCGCTGCTGCAGTCGCCCAACGTGGCCTTGCGCGAACACTGGCTGGCCGACTTCCTCTCGGGTGAGCGCGCGGCCACCGTGTCGCCATCGTTCGACGCGCTGCGGGCACGCGACAGCGGCCGGGGCTGGCTGCTGCAGGGCGAACTGATCCTCACACCCAATCTGCAGTGGGCGGGCTATTCGGTGGTCGCGCCTGTCCGGTTCGATGAGGGGAGGCCACAATGGGTGATGCTGCGCAACGAAGAAGAAGGCCTGGGCCCCGTGCCGGACACGGGGGTCGGCACGCCCGCAGCCACGCTCACCGCCACACTCCAGTTGGAGCGGGTGTATTTCCGCGAAGACGAGTGGCTGTGCGGCCCGGATCTACCCGAACGCGTGGCGCCCGTGGCCATGGCCTTGAGCGCCTGCTGGCCACATGCCACCGACTGGAACCGAACCGACCCACGACCGCTCACCACCACCACCACACCACGAACCCCATGAGCTTCCTCTCCCGCTTGTCTGCGCGCCGACATTGGCCGCAAGCCCTGTTGTTCGCGGCCGGCTGCATGCTGCTGCCGGCCACCGCGCAAACCGTGCGCTTCGAAGACAGCATGGCCCAGCGCCTGCTCGCCTGCACCGCTTGCCATGGCGCCCAGGGCCGCGCCGCGCCCGATGGCTACTACCCGCGCCTGGCGGGCAAACCCGCAGGCTATCTCTACAACCAGTTGCTGCACTTTCGCGACGGCCGGCGCGTGTACCCGCTGATGACGCACCTGCTCACCCCACTGAACGACACCTACCTGCAGGAGATCGCCGAGCACTTCGCCGCCATGGAGGTGCCCTACCCCGCTCCGGTCCGCGTGAACGCCTCGCCGCAAGACCTGCAGCGCGGCGAACAGCTCGCCCTGCGCGGTGACGCCTCGCGCAACCTGCCCGCCTGCGTGGCCTGCCACGGCAGTGCGCTCACCGGCGTGAAGCCAGCCACCCCGGGCCTGCTCGGCCTGCCGCGCGACTACCTCAACGCCCAGCTCGGTGCGTGGCGCGCTGGCCTGCGCAAGGCGCACGCGCCCGACTGCATGGCCGACATCGCCCGCGGCCTCGGCGCGAGCGACATTGCCGCCGTGAGCGCCTGGCTGGCCACCCAGCCCGTGCCCGCCGACGCGCACGCCGTCGCACCTTCGGCCACCCCACTGCCGCTGCAATGCGGCAGCGCGTTGCTCCCCACGGGAGGCCGACCGTGAGCCTGCGCCGCAAACTCACACAAGGACTGGGCGCATTGGTGCTCACGGGCGTGGCCGCGTTCGCCTGGCTGGCCTGGCCCGCCCAACCCATCGCGATCGAACCCGCACCCACCACGGTCCCGCTGAACGACCCGCACACCATCGAGCGTGGGCGCTACCTCTCGGTGCTGGGCAACTGCCAGGCCTGCCACACCGCACGCGGCGGCACGCCGTTCGCGGGCGGCATGGGCATCGTCACGCCCTTTGGCACGGTCTACGGTAGCAACCTCACGCCCGGCAGCGACGGCCTGGGCGCATGGAGCGCCGACGACTTCTGGCGCGCGCTGCACCACGGCCAGGCACGCGATGGCCGCTGGCTCAACCCGGCCTTCCCTTACAACAACACCACGCACCTCACGCGCGAAGACAGCGACGCGCTCTACGCCTTCTTCCGCAGCTTGCCCGCCAGCGACAAGGTGGTGCCCGCGCACGACCTGCGCTGGCCCTACAACACGCAGTTCGCGCTCAAGGCCTGGCGCACGCTGTACTTCCGGGCCGAGGCCTACACGCCGCCGCAGCCAGGCGCCTCGTCGGCCGAGTTGTTGCGCGGGGCCTATCTCGTCAACGGCCCTGGCCACTGCAGCGCCTGCCACGTGCCGCGCGACGCCCTGGGTGGTCAAAGCGACCTGCTCGGTCTCTCCGGCGGCCTCATTCCCATGCAGCGCTGGTACGCGCCTTCACTGCTCGACCCGGCAGAGGCCGGCGTGCAGAACTGGTCGGTCGACGAGATCGTGGCGCTGTTCAAGGACGGCCGCGCGCGCGACGCGCTGGTGAGCGGCCCCATGGCCGAGGTGGTGCAGCACAGCACGCAACACTGGAAGGCCGAAGACCTCCAGGCCATGGCGCGCTACCTCCAGCAACTGCCGGTGGAACACACCACCCGCCGCCAGGCGCCCAGCGCGCCCGATTCGCGCACCCTCAGCGCGGGCGCCAAGCAGTACGAACAGCATTGCGCGCAGTGCCACGGCGCCCAGGGTGAGGGTGTGCGCCACAACGGCGCCATCGCCTACCCGCCGCTGGCCGGCAACCGCACGGTCACCATGGCCTCGCCCGCCAACCTGGTGCAGATCGTGCTCAATGGCGGCTTCGGGCCGGTCACGCGGGGCCACCCCCGCCCCTTCGGCATGCCGCCTTTCGTGCTGCAGATGAGCGACAGCGAGCTGGCCGAGGTGCTGAGCTATGTGCGCACCCAGTGGGGCAACCAGGCCGAGCCGGTGAGCTCGCTGGACGTGCAACAAATGCGCGGACCGCTGAGATGAAACACCCGCCTGCCCCGCCTTGGGCCGGCGGAGGTTCTATGGATAGAAGTCAAGCGCTGGGTGCATATCGCTGAGGCTCGAATGGTTTGCCAGAGCGCCAGACGGCAAAGGCGATACGCAGGAGCTTGCGAGCCAGTACAACGAGGGCTTCGGTGGTCTTCAGGCCGCGCTGGCGCAAAGCCTTGTAAGTGGCTTCAAATGTCTTGGTGTGGCAGGCCGACATGGCGGCGAGGTACATCTGGCGTCGTAGAGCCGGTTGTCCGCGTTTTGAGAGCCTTCGGTGGCCTCGGCTGCGGCCCGAATCACAGGCACGCGGGTCCAGCCCACTGTAGGCCACCAAGGCATCGGCGCTGGCAAAGTCCAGCTGGGCCAGCACGCTGGCCAGCAATGCACTGCTTTGCGCGCCCACGCCCACGATGCTTTGCAGTAGAGCCCGTTGCTCTGCCAAGCGGGCATCCTTTGCGAACAGTGCTGCGATGCGCGCATCCATGGCCTTGAGCAGCGTGGCGAAGGCCGCATCCAGGGCCCCTAGCTCGGCAGCGATGGCTGCATCACAGCCCTGTAGCGACTGGTGCAGCGCGGTGCGTTTGGTCACTACCGTCCAACGCTGCGCGAGCAGGGTGTTGACCTGAGCGAGCGCGGGGCAGCAAGCCTGCCAGGGGTGCAGGTGCTCATGATGTTCAAGAAGGTAACGGGCGATCACATGGGCATCGAGCCGATCGGTCTTGGCCCGAGCGCCCAGGGCGCGGGCGTAGAAGAACACATCGCGGGCGTTGAGCACGAACACCTGCAGACCCGCTGCGTGTGCCAGGGTGGCGAGCAGTTGGTGGTAGCGCCCGGTGGACTCCATGGCCACAAGGGTGTTGTCTGGTAGCTCACGCAGCCAGGCGCTGATGGCGCCGACCTCGTTGGCGATGCTGCGGCATCCTGGTTGGGAGGCCGTGGCGACGACGAGTTCGGCCTTGGCCACATCTACCCCGATGAACACATGGACTTCTTGCATGGCAACCTCCTGCGAGAAAGAATGGCAAGTGTTGGGGTGGAAATTCCCGCCAGCCGCGTTAGCTTGCTTCAAGATCGGCGCTACTGGGTGCCGCTCAGTTCCTTATCGACGCTGAAAGGCGGGGTGGGGGCAATCTCCGCCAGTCGGTCCAAGCCGATAGCCGTACTTCCAGGCCCTCCACCCCAACACCTCAACCATACAAGCCGTCCCTTGGTGCCTCTGGATGGCGTCGTTTCATGCGTTGCGGTTCACGCTTCGCCGACCTGCGCTGGCCTGACAACCCGTTGGAGATTCCCGATTGATCTAGACCGACCAGCGCATCTTCGCGTGCCCTGCCACAACGGCGCGAACAGCACGGCGATAGCCTGCTCTGAAGTCGCGCGACTGCATCTTCGATCCGGTGGTGGTACCGAACTGCGTGGTGTACCCGGTGTAGGCGGTGTTTGGCTCGGCGGCAACGTACCGACCGGTGCTTCTCTGCGAAGCCCGACTTGCCGCCGCCGTTAGAACCATGGCGGCGCGCGCGTTACCCACCGTCGCGGCACCCATCTAGACCAAAGCGGCAGCCCACTTCGTTGAGGAATCAAAATGCACCGCGCTGACCCCCACGCACCTCGGCCAAACGCGCCGGTCCACCAGCCCATCCAACAGGGCTCAGAAAGCGTTCAGGCACTCCCCCCGTGGCCACCCTACGTGCATCAACATGCGCCAGCGACCACGCAAAACAGCGTGCCGCAGCTCTCTTCCAGAGCTATCTCTGATCAGACGGTGCCCGTCCATGGCGTCGCCCCGGTGCTCCACAACGCTCAGACCCGCGTCATCGCCGGCTACAAACTGCAGCGTGCAGAGATCTCTAGTCCCGAGGGACGGAAACTCAAGGGCCTGGGGAGACGGCACGTCGAGCTCGCGACCTATCTGGACGAGCACAAGGGCACATGGTTCACCTGCGCAGAACTCATGCAGGTTACTGACATTCGCAGCGACGCGTATCTCAGCACATGCATGGGCCAGTTACCCAAGCGGTTCAACATCAGTTACAAAAAAGACGAACAAACGGGGGTGAGGTCCTGGGTCATGAATGAGCCCCAGATCGGCATACCCATGGCAGAAAGCCAAGAACCTGTTGTCACAGCAAACAGAATCGCGCTGGACCCCGCCGGACAGTACCTTCTTCAGGAGAGCCCCCGGGCCTTGTGGATCGAAGGTATTGAAAAACCGCTGACAGAGCGGCAATTCCATGTTCTGCAAAAACTTCATGAAGCAGGAAATACCGGCTTGTCTGCGCAAGAACTGGCCAACGCGTGCAGGTTCTCCATCGCTTGCACATACCAAGTGATAGATAAACTGCGCGACATTGTTCCGCCCGGAACGATTGTGAACAAGAAAAACCCCCTGGGCGGGCCACGCCAATACCGACTTCAGTGGCATTGGACCGCTCAGCGTCCTGCACCCAGTGAAAAGCCGGCGCCCCTTCCCGCACCGCCACACCTCCATTTGCAACTGTCGATTGTCGCGGCAGCGGAGGAAATGAAAAACCAGTCATACACGCTTGTGAACACGGCGGCCGACGACATCCAGAAGGCCTTGACGGACTGTCGCTGGGATCGGTTGAACGAGCGTATCCGTGCATTGAGCAAGGAAATCGAAGAATTCCTGCTCCTGCAGAAAGATGACCACGGCAAATCGATGCGGGCATCCGTTTCGCCATCCGCCCAGATGCTCGTCAACGCGATGTCTTCACACGACGACCCCGTTGTGATGGCGCACATGAAGGCGGGCTGCCAATACTTTGGCGAGGGACGCTACCCGTTGCCCTTGATACGGCTCCTGCGCTGCATACCCTTAAAGAAGTCAAAAAGCGAAGTCGTTGCATCACATCAAGCGGCTCTGCTCACACCCGATCGGCGAGCACGGACTCTGCAGGCCGTTCTGGTCTATCTGAGTTGGCTGCAAATCCCCTGGAGCAACATGAGCGACGGAAGCATTGCCGAGCTGAGTTCGGACATTGATGAAGAAATTCAGCGCCTTTTTGCGGTTCTGCGTGATGCGCATGACGCGGCGCAATCGGATCAAAAGGAATGCGCGGCAATCGTCTCCAGCCTCAAGGGAGCGCTCCTGCCTGAGTATTGCGCTTTGCCTTTGGCACAAAAATTAAGACACGCGAAATCCCAACCTGGATCGCTGATCTCGACTTTGCAAGCTGCCTTGATCACACTGGAAGGCAATGCACATCGGCATCGGGGGCCAGCACACAGCCTGCATCCGTTCGAAACCCGTTCCTTTCAAAACGAAAAGGACGTCAAACGCAAACGCGATGGCGCAGACCATGAGCACGCCAACAAGAAAGCCAGAACTTCGGACGACATAGAACCTACCAGCATCCCCGCAACTTTCCTCAATGGTCATTTCGGATCGCCGATGTTGTTAGACGGGGTATCTGTGGCCTCGCTGCTTGGCATGACATCGGGCTCCGAAGTTGTCATGCCAACCAACATGCCTCCCCACCCGTCGCCCCAGCAGTCGTTCTTGCACGTACACCAACGCCAGCAACATCCAAGTGCCCACATCCGCGCCAGCTACACCTCGAGGGAACTGGTCAGCGGCAACTTTTCTGCTGTGCCAGCGCCCCAGTGGGTTCGACAGCCTCCACCGCCAATCGCTACAAGCAACAGCAGTAGCGCCGCAACGAGAAGTAAAACACTTGGTATCTCTGTCGCTTCGCTTCTGGGTATCGCATCTGACGCTGGACCCCGCATGCCGATGAACGCGGTACCCAGCGCTCCTTTTTCGCGGCCGGGCCAGTTTCAGGGGTTTCCAAACGCTTACACCCCCACCAGCTACACCTGCGCGCAATTGCTGAGTAGCACCTTCTCAATCGGGCCGATGTGCCAGGGGAATGAGCTGACCATACCCTCGAGCAACACCAACACCAACACCAACACCAACGCGGGAACCCCAACGACAAACGCCGCAACGGAATCGCACGATGCCGACGCCCTGGAGCGCGAAGAGCCAGACGAGCTCGCCGGCCCTTGGACCGATCAGTACCTCGGGGACGACAACTGGTGACAACTGAGATGCAAGTCGTCTGCCTGTGCGCCGAGTGGTGCGGCACCTGCCGCGACTGGCGGCCAGTGATCGATGCGCTTGCACGGGCGCACCCGCAGGTGCGCTGGCGCTGGCTCGACATCGAGGACGAAGCCGATCTGCTGGGTGACCTGGATGTCGAGACCTTGCCCACGCTGCTCGTGGGCCGGGGCGATCGGGTGCTGTTCTTCGGGTCGGTGCTGCCCAAGGCGGAGCTGGTCAAGCGCCTGGTCGAATCCCTCGCCACGCAGGAACACGCTGCGGCTGTCGACGGCGACGTGGCCGCGCTGTGGCAGCGCCTGCGTTAGACCGGCGTGGCCTCGGCGATCGCCGCCACCTGCCCGGCCTCGATCGTGATGCGCCGTTCGCAGCGCTCGGCGATGCCGCGGTCGTGCGTCACCAGGACCAGCGTGGTGCCTTGCTCGCGGTTCAGCTCAAACATCAGCTCCATGATCTTGGCGCCGGTGGCGAAATCGAGGCTGCCAGTGGGTTCGTCGGCCAGCAGCACGGCCGGCTGCACCACGAAGGCGCGCGCCAGCGCCACGCGCTGCTGCTCGCCGCCCGAGAGCACCTTGGGGTAGCTGGTCAGCCGCTCGCCCAGACCTACGCGCTGCAACATCTGCGTGGCGGTGGCGCGCGCATCGCGCCGACCGGCCAACTCCAACGGCAGCATCACGTTCTCCAGCGCCGTGAGGTTGCCCAGCAGTTGGAAGCTCTGGAACACGAAGCCCACCTTCTGTGCGCGCAGCGCGGCGCGCTGGTCCTCGTCCATGGCGAACAAATCGGCCCCATCGATGTGAACTGTGCCGCTGCTGGGCGTATCCAAACCCGCAACGATCGACAGCAGCGTGCTCTTGCCCGAGCCGGACGCGCCCACGATGGCGGCCGTCTCGCCCTTGTGCAAGGTGAAATCGATATCGCGCAGAATCGTCAGGGAACCGGTGGAGTCGGTCACGGACTTGAACACGTGCTGGACCGCGATCATCACATCGGACATGGAAAGGACTTCTCAAGTTGAAACGCCGTCACTTTAACGCGCTGGCCACCGCGCTGTGCGCACTGGCCGCGGCCGGGTCTTCAGGCTTCACCCATGCGCAGAACACCTCCGCTGCCGATCCGCTCGTCCTTGTGGTGGGCGATTCGCTCAGCGCCGAATACGGGCTGAAACGCGGCACCGGCTGGGTGGCCTTGCTGACAGAGCGACTGCAACAGGAAAAAGTTCGGGCCCGCGTGGTCAACGCCAGCATCAGCGGCGACACCACCTCAGGCGGCCGCTCGCGCCTGCCGGCGCTTCTGCGCCAGCACAAGCCCGCGTTGGTGGTGATCGAACTCGGCGGCAACGACGCGCTGCGCGGCCTGCCGCTGAACATGACGCGCGAGAACCTGGCCACCATGGCCCGCCTCTCGCGCGAGACCGGCGCCAAGGTGCTGCTGGTGGGCATGGAAATGCCGCCCAACTACGGCGCGAAGTACGGCCAGGAATTCCGCGAGGTGTTCACGACCGTGGCCAAGGCCGAGAAGACGGCGCTGGTGCCCTTCTTCCTCAAGGGCGTGGCAGACACGAAGGACCCGACCGCGTTGTTCCAGGCCGACCGCATCCACCCCAACGAGGCCGCGCAGGCCACCATGCGCGACAACGTCTGGCCCGAATTGCGCAAGCTATTGGCGGGACAGCGCGCCGGATAATCGGCGCATGCCCGTCCACACCCTGAGCGCCACCGAGGCGCTCGCCCGTCTCGCCGACTTCGACACCATCATCGATGCCCGCTCCGAGGCCGAGCACACGCTCGACCACGTGCCGGGCGCGCTGAACTGGCCCACTTTGAACAACCAGGAGCGCATCGAGATCGGCACGCTGTACAAGCAGGTCAACCCGTTCGAGGCGCGCAAGCGTGGGGCGGCGATCGCGGCACGCAACATCGCGGCCCACGTGGAGCGCGAGGTGCTCGACAAACCCAAGGGCTGGCAACCGCTGGTCTACTGCTGGCGCGGCGGCCAGCGCAGCGGGGCGCTGGCCACCATCCTGGGCGCCATCGGCTTTCGGGTGACGCTCATCGAAGGGGGCTACAAGGCCTGGCGCGCGGCCCTGGTGATGGCACTGCCGGCCCTGGCCCAGCGGCTCTCTTACCGCGTGGTCTGCGGCCCCACCGGCAGCGGCAAGACCCGCCTGCTGCATGCGCTGGCCGACCAGGGCGCGCAAGTGCTCGACCTGGAGGCGCTGGCCAACCACCGCAGCTCGGTGCTGGGCCAGATTCCCGGCCTGCCGCAGCCTGGGCAGAAACGTTTCGAATCCCTGGTGTGGGATGCACTGCGGGGCTTCGATCCGGCGCGTGTGGTGTACGTGGAAAGCGAAAGCCGCAAGGTCGGCAATCTGCGCGTGCCCGAAGCGCTGATGGACGCCATGCGGGCCAGTCCCTGCATCGACTTGCAACTGGACGACGCCGAGCGCGTGGCGCTGCTGCTGGAAGACTACGATTTTTTTGTGCAGAACCCGATCGCCTTCTGCGAGCGGCTGACCGCGTTGACCGAACTCAAGGGCAAAGCGGTGGTGGCGGCGTGGAGCGAGAAGGTCCGACAAGGCCGCACACCCGAGGTGGTGCTGGAATTGCTCAAGGGCCACTACGACCCGACGTACGCCCAATCGATCGGGCGCAACTTCGTGCGATTTGCGCAGGCCGCGCCGCTGGCGCTGCGCGACCGCTCGCCCCTGTCACTGGCCAGCGCCGCGCAGACGCTGATCGCCAGTGAGACGCCACCGCCAATGGCGTGAACGCGACGGCCAGGAGCGGTCGCGGGGCACGGGCGGCGCGCTCAGTTCGAGGCGCTGCCGTCGCTGTCGGGTGAGCCGCCGGGTTCCTGGGGCGCGCCCTCGGGATTCTCGCCCGCGGCATCGCCGTCGTTCGGGTGTTGGCGCCCAGCAGCCTTGGCTTTGAGCTTCTCCTCTTTCTTTTTCTTCTTGGCAAGCTCGCGCTGGCGTTTTTCGTATCCGTAGTTGGGAGTGGCCAAATCAGTCTTTCAAACAGGAGGTGAAGAAATCGGGTCAGTCGTGCAGCGCGGCCAAAGCCTGCGCCAGGTCGGCGCGCAAGCCGTCCACCGACTCCAGACCCACGGCAAAGCGTACCAGACCCCCGGCGTTTTGCCAGCCACCGCTGGTACGCAGCGAAGCCAGGTCGTACGTGGCGCACAGGCTGATCGGGCCGGCCCAGCTCCAGCCCAGCCGGAACAGGCGCAGGCGGTTGCAGAAGGCATCGATGCGCGCCTGTGTCACGGACGCATCGAACACCACACTGAACAGGCAGGCGGCGGCGCTGGCATCGCGCTTCCAGGCCTCGTGCCCCGGCGAGCCGGGCAAGGCCGGGTGCAGCACCTGCAGCACGCCGGGTTGCGATTGCATCCAGGTGGCGAGTTCGCGGGTGGCGGCGTCTTGCGCGTGGTAGCGCAGCGCCATGCTGGGCAGGCCGCGCAACACCAGTTCGGCGTCGTTCGCGCCCACACCCGTACCCAGGCGCATGCGGGTGAGCAGGATCTTGCGGTGCAAGGCGAGATCGCGCGTGACGACCGAGCCCATGAGCACGTCGGCGCCGCCACTGGGGTACTTGGTGAGCGCCTGCACCGACACGTCCACCCCCAGCTCGAAGGCATTGAAGGCGATGCCCGCGCCCCAGGTGTTGTCCAGCGCGGTGACGATGGTGCGCTCGCCGCTGCGCTGGGCATTGGCCTCGCGCACGCAAGCCACCAGAGCCGGGATGTCGGGGTATTCGAGCGTGATCGAGCCCGCGGCCTCCAGCCACACCAGGCGGGTGGCGGGGCCGATCTGGCGCGCCAGGTCGGCCGGGTCCTGGGCGTCGTAGAAGCGGTGCGTGATGCCCCAGGCGGCCAGCTCGACCTGCGCGAACACCGTGCCCGGGCCATAGGCGTTGTTGGGCAGCAGCACTTCGTCGCCCTGGCGCAGCAAGGCCATGTCCACCAACGTGATCACCGCCAGGCCGCTGGGCGCGAGCATGCAATGCTCGCCACCTTCGAGGGTGGCGATGCGCTCCTCGAGCGTGAAGGTGGTGGGTGTGCCGTGCAGGCCGTAGGTGTAGCCGCTCTTGTTCTTCCAGTCGTAGGTGCGCAGCGCCTCGACGTTGGGGAACAGCACCGTGGACGCCTTGTGCACACCCGGAGCAACCGCCTCGAAGCCCTGCGGGGGCTTGTAGGGGTGGTGGATCAGTCGGGTGCTCAGGTCGTCGTCTTGGTTCATTCAGCCAGTCGGTTCTAAAGTTTCCACTTTTCCAGCAATTGTGCGGGGCGCATGCTGTCGTAGCCCTCGAAAGGCTGGTGGATCCACGGATTGGTGGGCAGGAATTCCACCGAATAGTCTGCGGTGAAAGTCGACAACTGCTTGGTCCAGATGACCGCGCTGCGCATCTCCGTGATGGGCTTGTAGTTGTTCTTGAGCATCTCGATCACGGCCCTGAGCGTGTGGCCGGAGTCGGCCAGATCGTCGACCAGCAACACCTTGCCCGCGATCTCGCCCTTGGGCGTGGTGATGTAGCGCGCGATGTCCAGGTTGCCCTGCTGCGTGCCGGCGGCGGCGCGGTAGGAACTGGTGGACATGATGGCCAGCGGCTTGTCGAAGATGCGCGAAAGAATGTCGCCGGGGCGCATGCCGCCGCGCGCCAGGCACAGGATGGTGTCGAACTCCCAGCCCGACTGGTAGACCTTGAGCGCGAGCTTCTCGATCAGGTTGTGGTATTCGTCGTAGGAGACGTAGAGGTGTTTGCCGTCTTCGGTCAGCATGCGGACTCCGGGGGAGGGATCGATCTATCGGTGGGGATTCTGCACAAACGGCTGCGCGCCGGTCTGGGGGGTTTCACCCATGGTAGGGCTGTTGCAGCAGGATGGTGTGGTCCCGGTCCGGGCTGGTGGAGACGATGTGGATCGGCACGCCGGTGGTCTCGGCAATGCGCGTAAGGTAGGCCTGCGCGTTCTTCGGCAGGTCTTCGTAACGGGTCACGCCTACCGAGGTTTCGCTCCAGCCCGGCAGGGTTTCGTAGATCGGTTTGCAGCGCGCGATGTCTTCGGCGCTCATGGGCAGGATGTCGATGGTTTCGCCATCGAGCTCGTAGCCGGTGCACAACCGCAATTCCTTCAGGCCATCGAGCACGTCCAGCTTCGTGATGCACAGGCCCGAGAGGCCGTTGACCTGCGCCGAGCGTTTGAGCAAGGCCGCGTCGAACCAGCCGCAGCGGCGGCTGCGACCGGTGGTCACGCCCTTCTCGGCACCCACGGTGGCCATGTGGTAGCCCGGTGTGCCTTCCTTTTCCCATTCCAGTTCGGTGGGGAACGGACCACCGCCCACGCGGGTGCAATAGGCCTTGGTGATCCCGAGCACGTAGTGCAGCAGTTGCGGGCCCACGCCCGCGCCGGCGGCGGCGTTGCCGGCCACGCAGTTGCTGGAGGTGACGAAGGGGTAGGTGCCGTGGTCGATATCGAGCAGCGTGCCTTGCGCGCCTTCGAACAGCAGGTTGGCGCCGGCCTTGTGCGCTTCGTTGAGTTCGCGCGAGACGTCGGCGATCATGGGCTTGAGCAGTTCGGCCTGTTGCATGGCCTCGGCGTACACCGGTTCGAACTGGATCGCGCCGTCTTTCATGTAGGCGCTGAGCTTCTCGTCCCAGGCAAAGTCGGCCGAGTGGAGGTAGCTGGTGAGCACGTGGTTGTGCAGGTCGAGCAGCTCGCGCAGCTTGGCGGCGAAGCGTTCGGGGTATTTCAGGTCTTGCACGCGCAGCGCACGGCGGGCGATCTTGTCTTCATAGGCCGGGCCGATGCCACGACCCGTGGTCCCGATTTTTTCCGCGCCGGCCTTCACCTTCGCGGCCTCGCGCGCGATGTCGATCGCGGCATGGAACGGCAGGATCAGCGGACAGCCTTCGCTCACGCGCAGGCGCGAACGCACTTCGACGCCGGCCTTCTCCAGGCCGGCGATTTCTTCGAAGAGCTTGCCCACGGAGAGCACCACGCCATTGCCGATGTAGCACTTGACGCCTGCGCGCATGATGCCGCTGGGAATGAGGTGCAACGCGGTCTTCACACCGTTGATGACGAGTGTGTGGCCCGCGTTGTGGCCGCCCTGGAAGCGCACCACGCCGGTGGCGGTTTCCGTGAGCCAGTCGACCAGCTTGCCCTTGCCCTCGTCGCCCCACTGGGTGCCGACCACTACCACGTTGCGCCCCGGCGTTGCGGTGCTCTTGCTGTTCGTCATTTGCTGGTATCCGTTTGAAAAGATTGCACTGTCCAGGCACCGCGACGGGATGCGTCGGGCACCAGTTCGCGGTCGCACTGGAATTCGTCGACCTGGTGTTCGTGGCCGGGCAACACGCAGACCACGGTGTGGCCCTGGGCGCGCAAGCCGGCGATGGCCTCGCGCAGGCCGGCATCCATACCCCAGGGCGCGCGGATGGCTGCGACCAGGGGCCGCGGCGGCACGATCGCCACCAGGTCCTTCAGGTCGAGGCTGAAGCCCACGGCGGGCCGGTTGCGGCCGAACACGGCGCCCACTTCGTCGTAGCGCCCGCCGCGCGCGAGCTCCATCGAGGGTGCCGCACTGCCCTCGGGCGCATGCGCGAAGAGCGCGAAGCGCATGCCGGTGTAGTAGGCGTAGCCGCGCAGATCGGCCAGGTCGATCGACACGTCCACGCCTTGCACATGCGCGGCGAGCCACCGCAACCCATCGAGCGCGGCGTGCAGCGCGGGCGACGGCTGCAGCGTGCGTTGGGCTTCGTCCAGCACCGACACGTCGCCAAAGAGGCGCGGCAAGGCGCACAGGTCGCGCCGCACGGCCTCGGGCAGGTCGCGCGCGAGCGATTCGAGTTCGGCCACGTCCTTTGCATTGAGCGCGGCGTGGATGCGGGTCTCCTGGGCGGTGGACAGCGACACGGGTGCGAGCACGGCGTCGATCACGCGCACGTCGGCCATGTCCAGTTGCAAGCGGTTCACGCCCGCACCGCGCAGGCAGGCCTGGGCCAACTCGATGATTTCGAGATCGGCTTCCTGGCTGGCATGGCCGTAGATTTCAGCGCCGAACTGCAGCGGCTCGCGGCTGGCCAAGGGGCCGTCGACACGGGTGTGCACCACCGGACCGCAATAGCTCAGGCGCGCCACGCCCTGGCGGTTGAGCAGGTGCGCGTCGATGCGCGCCACCTGCGGCGTGCTGTCCGCGCGCAGGCCGAGCGTGCGCCCGGAGAGCTGGTCGACGAGTTTGAAGGTTTGAAGATCGAGGGCTTCACCGGTGCCGGTGAGCAACGATTCAAGGTGCTCCAGCAACGGGGGCATGACCAGCTCGTAGCCATAGCCCCGAGCCGTGTCCAGCAAAACCCTGCGAAGTTCTTCGATGTGCCGGGCCTCGGAAGGCAGGACATCGGCAATGTGATCCGGGAGGACCCAGGCAGACATGGCTATTTTCAAGCGCTGTTAAAAACGCGATTCTACCGGCCTGCGCAAAGGGCCCCTCGGCCCGAGAAACGCCGCTGCTCTCGGGGGCCTGGCTTAAAGGATCTGGCAGGCCTGTTCGAATTCCAGGCGGCGGTTGCGCTCGAACACCTTGTTGTCGCCGTAGCCCAGGTTGATGAGGAAGTTCGCGCGCCAGCGCCCGTCGGGGAAGAACTCGGCATTGACCTTGGCCAGGTCCACGCCGCTCATGGGGCCGCAATCCAGTCCCAGGGCGCGCGCCGCGATGATGAAGTAGGCGCCGCCCAGCGTGCTGTTGCGCGTGGCCGTGGCTTCGGACATCGCCGGGTTGCTCTCGAAGTTTTCCTTGGCGCCTTCGCGGTGCCACACCTGCGGCATGAAGTCGTAGAAGCGGTTGTCGGCGCACACGATCACCGTCACCGGTGCCGCGCGCGTCTTGTCCAGGTTGCCCGGCGAGAGCGCGGGCAGCAGCCGCGCCCTGGCCTCGGGCGTTTTCAGGAACACGTAGCGCGCGGGCTGGGTGTTCATCGATGTCGGGCCCATGCGGGCCACGTCGTACACCTGCCGCAACAACGCGTCCGAAACGGGTTTATCGAGGAAGGTGTTGGCGGTACGCGCCGTGAGGAAGATCTGGTCGAGGGCTTGCGAATCGATGGTCATGTGGGCAAACAAGTGAAGGGAAAAATCAATCCAGGCTGATGTTGGCCGCTCGGATGAGGCCGGTCCAACGTTGCACATCGCGCGCCAGCATGGTCTTGGTATCGGCCACGCTGATGTTCATCGGCGACCCACCGGCCTTGCGGAAGGTCTCCTGGAGTTCGGGTGTGGCGATGATTTTCGCCAATTCGGCGCGCAGGCGCCGCAGCGCCTCGGGCGGCGTCTTGCTGGGCGCGAAATAACCGAACCACGATTCCAGCTCCAGCTTGACCGTGCCCGACTCGTTGATGGTCTGCACGTTGGGCTGCATGGGGTTGCGCGCGGCGCTGGAGACCGCGATGGCCTTGAGCTTGCCGGTATCGACGTGGGCCCGCGTGGTGGGCGTGAGGTCGAAGAACAGATCCACCCGCTCGCCCAGCAGATCGGCATAGGCCGGCTGCGCGCCGCGGTAGGGCACGTGCACGATGTCCACGCCCGCCAGGCTCCACAGCGCGGCGGCCAGCACGTGCTGTCCCGAGCCATTGCCGGCCGAGGCGTAGGTGAGCTTGCCCGGGTGGGCCTTGGCATGGGCCACCAGCTCGGCCAGGTTGTTGAACGGCAGGCCGTTGCGCCCCAGCAGCGTGTAGCTGTAGCTCACCGCCAGGCCGACGGGCTCGAAGTCCTTGAGGCTGTCGTACGAGAGGTTCTTGTACAGCCCCATGTTCAGGACCATGTTCGACACCGAGCCGGTGAGCAGCGTGTAGCCGTCGGGCGCAGCCTTGGCCGCGGCGTCGGTGCCGACCACGGTGCCCGAGCCGGTGCGGTTCTCCACCACCACGGCCTGGCCCAGGGGCTGGGCCAGGCGGTCGGCGAGCGCGCGGCCCACGAAGTCGAAACCGCCACCGGGCGGCTGCGGCACGATCACGCGGATGGGTCTGTTGGGGAAATCCGCCTGCGCCCAGGCAGACGTGGCCAACGCGGCCAGCGCGGCGGCCGGCACGGCACCCAGCAGTTGGCGGCGAACGGGCGAAGCGGGGCCTTCGCATGTCGGATCGAATGCGTTCATGTCTTGTCTCCAGTGGTTGTATGGCGCGGAGGAACAGCGGCCCGCGCCCGCCGCCGAAACTCAGCGCTCCAGCGCGCCGCCGGCCAGCCAGCGGGCGCCTCGGCGGTACAGCGCGTCCACCTCTGGCCCCTTGAGCATGGGCATGTCCATCTTCACCGTGTAGCCGATGCGGGTCTGGATGTAGGCCAGATGGCGGTAACCCTCGGGCATCTTCGCCAGGGCCTGCTGGTCCAGCGCGAGCACGGCGGTGGAGTCGACCGGGTCGATGCGGTCCTTCTCGTAGATGGGCTGGCGGTGCAGCAGTTTCCATTCACCGGCTTCGCGCACCACGAAGTCGTAGAAGCGGCCGGTGCAGACCACGTCGCACAGCACCGGGCCGTTCTCGCCCTCGACCATGCCGCGCTGCGAGATGGTCATCTTGGTCTGCGCGATGGCACGGTCGCCCGCGACCTCCACGGCGGTGCCACCCAGAAAGTGCAGGATGCTCACGCCCTTGGCCCAACCTTCTTGGGTCACGCGGATGAACTCGGCGAACGGGCCCTGGAACCAGGTGGCCATCATCACGCCCTGCGGATGCCACACGGTGGCAAAGCGTTCCCAGTCGCCCGCATCGCGCCACACGGCCCAGCGCTCCACCATCTGGCGGATCAGCAGCTCGTCTTTCAGTTGTTGTTCGATCATTTCTTGGTGTCCTCGGGTCGTTGTGATCAAGTTGAATGGGATTCGAAATCGACCTGGTGCCGCGCGGTGCGCAAGCCTTCCAGTTCGTGGCGCACCTGCGTGTGCGCCGGGTGGTGTGCGTAGGCGTCGAGCGCTTCGCGCGACTCGAACTCGCTGTACAGCACGGCATCGCAGGCGTACTCGGCACCGCTCACGTCCAGCCCGATCTCCAGCCTCAGCAGCCCGGGGATCTGGCGGCGCAAGCCTTCAAACGCCTGTTTCACCCGTTGCCCGTTGCGCGCACGGTCCTCGGCGGTCGCGCCCTGCACGTCCCACATCACGATGTGCTTGATCATGCGGCGCGCGTGGCAGCGGGCTGGACCCGGTTGAGCACGAAGTCGAAGTCCAGCGTGCAGGTGCCATCGGGCTGTTGCACCCAATCGGCCACCAGCGACTGGCGCACGCCGAACACGGCGTCCGAATCGAGGTACTCGCCGCCTTCGCGGAAGACGTGCGTCACCAGCGTCTCGAAGCCCGGCGCCTGGATCATGAAGTGCAGGTGCGCGGGACGCCATGGGTGGCGGCCGGTGGCGCGCAGCATGTCGCCCACGGGGCCGTCCTCGGGAATCGGATACGGCTCGGCCACCACGCTGCGGAAGTGGAAACGCCCATCGGCGCCGCTGTGCAGCACGCCGCGGCCCTGGGCCTCGGGCAGGTCCTGGCGCTGCACGTCGTACAGGCCGTCGGCATCGGCCTGCCACACGTCGATGACGGCGCCCGCCACCGGTTCGCCATCGAGCCCGCGCACGCTGCCGCGCACCACACAGGGTGTACCGGCTGCGCCGTTGGCCACGTCCGCACCGTGCTCGACATGCGGCGCCCCCGCCACATGGAAGGGGCCGAACACCGTGGCCTCGGTGCAGCCCGCGGGCTTGTCGTTGTTCATCGCCACGGTGAGCATGGACAGACCCAGCGTGTCCGACAGCAGGATGAATTCCTGGCGTTGATCGCTGCACATGTGGCCGGTGGCGGTGAGGAAGTCGATGCCCGCCTTCCACTCCGCCTCGGTCAGCTTCACCTCGCGCGCAAACGCGTGCAGGTGCTGCACCAGGCTGGTCATGATCTGCTTCAGGCGCGGGTCAGGCGTGTTCGCCATGCGCGCGAGCACCGCCTGGGTGATGTTGTATTGGTCGAGGTTTCTCAAGCGTTGTCTCCATCAGTGCCGTCACAATGTACGGCGCTGCGGGTACTTGAAAAAGACCTGAGGCAAAAATGACTTTTCCATCAGACGCAACTAAGGCCTGGGACCAATGGACCGCTGGACCGAGATCGAACTGTTCGTGCAAGTGGCCGAGACCGGTAGCCTGAGCCGCGCGGCCGAATTGCTCAACCTGTCCAACGCGAGCGCGAGCCGCCACCTCGCCGCGCTGGAGGCGCGCCTGGGCGTGCGCCTGGTGGAGCGCAACACGCGCCGCCTGTACCTCACCGAAACCGGCCAGGAATTCTTCCAGCGCTCGCGCACGATCCTGAGCGACCTGCGCGACGCCGAGTCCACCGTGAACGCCGCGGCGCTCAACCCCAGTGGCGTGCTGCGCATCACGGCCTCGCTGTCGTTCTCCATGCACCACATCGCGCCGCTGCTGCGCGGGTACACCGATCGCTACCCCAACGTGTCGGTGCACGTCGAGGCGGCCAACCGCTACCTGGACATCATCGACAACAACATCGACGTGGCGATCCGCAACCGCGAAGTCGAGCCCGACTCCAACATCACCATCCGCCGACTGGCTGGCACGCGGCGCATCCTGGTGGCGTCGCCGGCCTACCTCTCGCGACACGGCGTGCCGCGTGACGTGAACGACCTGCACCGGCACAAGCTGCTGATCTACACCCACGCCAACAACCCCAACGAACTGCGCTTCACGCGCGGCGACGGGCAGCAGACCGTGCACATCAAAGGCCTGCTGGAGAGCAACGATGGCCAGATCCTGCGCGCGGCCGCGCTCGATGGCATGGGCATCCTGATCCAGCCCAGCTACATCGTCTACGACGACATCGTGGCCGGCCGCCTCGTGCCCATGCTCGACGACTGGGACCTGCCCCGACTCACCGTCAACCTCGCCTACCCCAGCCGCAAACACCTCAGCGCCAAGGTGCGCACCTTCATCGACTTCATGGCCGCGCACTTCGAGAAGATGGACTACGAGCGCAAGTGGACCGGGCGCTTCCGTCTTGAATGAGCACCGCCCGCATGCACATCCGTCCGTTTCGCATCGGTGACGAGGCCACCCTCTACCGCCTGCACCACGACTCGATCCACCGCGTGGCCGCGCGCGACTACACGCCCGAACAGATCCTCGCGTGGGCACCGGCCCGCCAGGACCCTGGGGCATGGGCCATCAAGATGCGCCACCTGCGGCCCTTCGTGCTCGAGATCGATGGTGTGATCGCGGGCTATGCCGACGTGCAGGCCCATGGCTATATCGACCACTTCTTCGTGTCGGCGGATTTTCCCCGCCGTGGCGTGGGCCGCCTGCTGATGGAGCGCATCCACGAAGAAGCGGCGCACCGGGGCCTGGCCGAACTCACGGCCGACGTGAGCAAGACCGCGCAGCCCTTCTTCGCCCGCTTCGGCTTCGAGACCGTGGAACAGCGCTTTCCGGTGCGCGCGGGCGTCACCATCCCCAACGCCTTGATGCGCAAGGATCTCGCGTGCGGCGTCAGGCAGGTCTGATCGGTCTGATGCCCTCGAACGCATCCTGCAGCAGGCTGCGTATCGCCGATCGCTCCAGCGGCCGTGGATTGGGGTACTGGTTGCCCATCGCGATCTCGCAGGCCTTGTCCAGGTCTTGCGCCCGCATGCCAATGTCCTTGAGCGCCACAGGCGCGCCCTGCTCCTTCGCCAGGTCGTAGACCGCTTGGGCCGCATGCGTCCCGCCGAGCGCGCGTGCGATGCGGGCCATGGCCTGCGGTGCTGCCGCCGCGTTGTACGCCAGGGCATGCGGCAGCACGGTGGTGTGCGTCTCGGCGTGCGGCAGATTGAAGCTGCCGCCCAAGGTGTGGCACAGCTTGTGGTGCAAACCCATGCCCACCGCGCCCAGCACCGTGCCGCACAGCCAGGCACCGTAGAGCGCGTCCGAGCGGGCCTGGGCGTCCTGCGCCTGTGCACGGATGCGTGGCAACGCGCGGGCCAGGGCGGCAATGCCCTCCTCGGCCATCAGGTCGGTGATGGGGTTGCGGTCCGGCGCGTACAGCCCTTCGGCGGCGTGCGCGATGGCGTTGATGCCGCTGGTCACGCTCAGCGCCACCGGCAGACGCCACGACAGCTCGGGGTCGTAGATCACCGTGCGCGGCAGCACGCGAGGGTCCTTGCCGGTTTTCTTCAGGCCGGCCTCGGTCAGGCCGTAAATGGGCGTCATCTCGGAGCCGGCGTAGGTGGTGGGAATGGCCACGATGGGCAGACCCGAGTCGAGCGCAATGGCCTTGCCCAGGCCCGTGGTGGAGCCACCTCCGATGGCCACGGCGCAGTCTGCGCCCAGGCGGCGTGCCGCTTCTCGCGCTTCCCGAGCGGTCTCGATCGGCACATGCATCACAGCCCGATCGAAGATGCCGGCAGCGCGTGCGCCCAGGAGATCGGCCACGCGCTCGGCCAGCGCGCGCTGACCCGGTGTGCAGAGCACCAGCGCGCGCCGGGCGTCCAGCGCATCCATCTCGGGCGGGAGCTGGGCGAGCGCGCCGGTGCCAAAGACCACGCGTGCCGGCAGGTTCTGGTAGACAAAGGATTCCATGGCGGGATGATGGCATCGTCTGGCGCCGCGCGCGGCCCACCAGAGGCACTGAAAATCAGTTTTTCACCGCGCCGAAGCGCGAGCGCGACGCATGAAACAACGCCAACCAGGGGCGACGAGGGTCCGGCTGCGCCGGCCCGAGGCGCCGTCCCCCTCGAAGCGCCGAAGGCGCGCTACGGAGGGGGGAAGCCGCGCAGCGGCGCAGGGGGGTGTTTCATTCAGCCCCTCATGAGAGCAGCCACCAGAAGAGCACGCCACAGCCCACGCTGAGCAGGCCGAAAAAGCGCAGTTGCCCGTCACGCAAGCGCATCACATCGGTGAAGACCCGGCGCCACAGCCGGGGTGCGAGCAATGGCAGCAGGCCCTCGAAAATCAGCACCAGGGCCAGCGCCAGCCAGAACAGCTCGGGCGACATGCGCTGGCGCCTGCCTCAGCGCAGCGGGCTCAGCGCGCGGGCGCCAAGTTGCTGCCGCGCATGCCCTTGAAGAATTCGGACGAGGGGTCGACCACCAGCAGATCGGACTTGCTGCCGAAGCTGGCCTTGTAGGCGTCCAGGCTGCGGTAGAACTGCGCGAAGGCCGGGTCGCGGCCGAAGGCTTCACCGAAGAGACCGGCGGCCTTGGCATCGCCCGCACCCTTGATCAACTGCGCATCGCGGTAGGCTTCGGACACGATCACCTCGCGCTGGCGGTCGGCGTCGGCGCGGATCTTCTCGCCCTCGGCGAAACCGGTGGAGCGCAGCTCGTTGGCCACGCGCTTGCGCTCGGCTTCCATCCGCTGGTACACCGACGCGGTGATGCTCTCGGCATAGTCGACGCGCGTGATGCGCACGTCCACCACGTCCATGCCCCAAGGCTTGTCGGCGCCGCGCACGGCGGCCAGCACCTCGCGCTTGACGTCGGCCATCAGCTCTTCGCGGCGCGAGGACAGCAGTTCGTTCACGGTGCGCTTGTTGACTTCCTGCTGGAAGGAGTTGCGCACCACGCGGTTGAGCTGGAGCGCGCCCGCGCGTTCGTTTACACCCACGTTGCGGATGTAGGCCTGCGGCTCGCTGATGCGCCAGCGCACGTACCAGTCGATGACCACGCGCTGCTTCTCTGCGGTGAGCGTGGGTTCGGTGTCGGTGCTCTCCAGCGTCAGCAGGCGCTTGTCGATGTAGGACACGTTCTGGAACGGCGGCGGCAGCTTGAAGTTCAGGCCGGGTTCGGTGACGACCTGCTTGATCTGCCCCAACTGGAAGACCACGCCGAACTGGCGCTGGTCCACCACGAACAACGTGGAGCTGACCAAGGCCAGGACCACGATGAGGGATGTGATGATGAAACCGAGTTTGTTCATGTTGGCTCTCTGATCGCTGGCGCCGTTCAGCGGCTTTCACGCTCGCGCGAACGCGCGGCGCTGTCGTTGGTGCGGCTGGACGGCACGGGAACGGTGCTGCTGCTCGGCGAGGGCATGCTCGACGACGATGCACTGCCAGCCGGCGCCGATTGCCCCGTGACCTGCATGAGCTTGTCCAGCGGCAGGTAGAGCAGGTTGGAGCCCGACTTTGAGTCCACTATGATCTTGGTGACGTTGCTGTAGATCTCCTGCATGGTGTCCGTGTACATGCGCTCGCGGGTGACCTGCGGGGCTTTCTGGTATTCGGCCAGCACCGAGCGGAAGCGCTGCGAATCACCCTCGGCCTGCGCCACGATGCGGGCGCGGTAGCCTTCGGCCTCTTCGGTCAGGCGCGAGGCCGCGCCGCGTGCACGGGGCACCACGTCGTTGGCGTAGGCCTGGGCCTCGTTCTTGGCCCGCTCGCGCTCCTGGCCCGCCTTGAGCACGTCGTCGAACGCGGCCTGGACCTGTTCGGGCGGACGCACACCGCCTTGCTGCATGTTGATGCCCACCACCTCGATGCCGACGTTGTAGCGGTCCAGGATGGCCTGCATCAGCGTGCGCACGCGCGGCGCGATCTGGTCGCGCTCTTCGGCCAGCGCCGCATCCATGCGCATCTTGCCGACCACTTCGCGCACCGCCGTCTCGGCCACCTTCACGACCGCCGCATCGGGGTCGCGGCTTTCGAACAGGAAGGCGCGCGCGTCGTTCAGGCGGTACTGCACCGCGAACTTGATCTCGACGATGTTTTCATCTTCGGTCAGCATGGCCGACTCGCGCAGGCCGGTGGCGGGCACGACGTTGTCGCGCCCCACGTCCACCGAACGGATCTGTGTGACGAACACCGTTTCATGGCGCTGAATGGGGTATGGCAAACGCCAGTTGAAACCCGCGCCCACCGAGCTGTGGTACTTGCCGAACTGCGTGATGACCGCCTGCTGGCCTTCCTGCACGATGAAAAAGCCGGTGCCCAGCCAGATCAACACGGCGACGCCGCCGATCAAACCCGCGCCGATGCCCGTGGCCTTGGGGTTGGGGTTGAAGCCAGGCCCGCGGCCGCCACCGCCGCCATTGGACCCATTGCCACCGCCACGGCCCTTGTTGCCCAGCAGGCCGCCCAGCTTGCGGTTGAGGTCGCGCCAGAGTTCGTCCAGATCGGGCGGGCCGTCGTTCGGGCCTTGGCCTCGCGGCGGCGGTCGCTGTGGGTTGCGGTCGTCGTCGCGAGCGGGCTCCTGCCCGTCCTTCGAGCCGTCCTCGCCACGGCCCCAGCGCGGGTCGTTCAGATTGAACATGCCCCAGAAACCACGCCAGCCGGCGCGGCGAACAGGGCGAGACGCTGATCCAGCGCCGCGGGCAAGGTTGTGCAGATTCACGTCCATGTCGTACCAGCTCGTTGTCGATTCAAAACCATCACATTGTGCCCAATCAAAAAGCCGGCTCGCCGTTTTCCGGCTGTGACTCCGGTCCTTGCGGGCCATCTCCCATCTTTTGGGCCAGCACGCGCTCGGCCAGCAGCGCACGCAACTCGGCCAAACCCGTGCCGACCTGCGCACTCACGAAGATACGAGGCACGGATTGCCCCTCCAGTTCCATCGAATCGCGCAAACCGCGGGGCACGCTGGCCGGGTCCATCGCGTCGAGCTTGTTGAACAGGAGAATCTGCGGCACATGATCGGCACCGATGTCGCGCAGCACGTCGAGCACGGAAGCGATCTGCTCGGGGTGCGAGGGGTTCGACGCATCCACCACGTGCAGCAGCAGATCGGCATCGGCGGCCTCCTGCAAGGTGGCGGCGAAGGCATCGACCAGGCCGTGCGGCAAGTCGCGGATGAACCCCACCGTGTCCGACAGGGACACCGAGCGCCCTGCCTCGCCCAGATAGAGCTGGCGCGTGGTGGTATCGAGCGTCGCGAAGAGTTGGTCGGCCGCGTAGGCCCGAGCCTTCACCAGCGCGTTGAACAACGAGGACTTGCCTGCGTTGGTGTAACCGACGAGGGAAATGGAGAAGGTGTCGCGCCGCTCGCGCTGACGGCGTTGGGTGGAGCGCTGCTTCTTGACCTTCTCCAGCCGTTCCTTGGTGCGCTTGATGGCCTCGCCGATCATGCGGCGGTCCAGCTCGATCTGGGTTTCACCCGGGCCGCCACGCATGCCGATGCCACCGCTTTGGCGCTCCAGGTGCGACCAGCGCCGCACCAGGCGCGTGGAGAGGTACTGCAGGCGCGCGAGTTCGACCTGCAGCTTGCCTTCGTGGCTGCGCGCGCGTTGCGCGAAGATTTCCAGGATGAGCAGTGTCCGGTCGTTCACCGGCATGCCCAGATGGCGCTCGAGATTGCGCTGTTGCGCCGGGCTCAGGGATTGGTCGAACAACACCTCGCTGGCGCCCAGGGACTGGCCCAGCATCTTGATCTCGTCGGCCTTGCCCGAACCCACGAACAGGGCCGGATCGGGTGCGCGGCGTTTGCAGCTGACGCGCTCGGCCACGGTATAGCCGGCGGTCTGCGCCAGCAAACCAAGCTCTTCAAGACCCGCATCGAAATGGGACGCGCCAAAGTCCACGCCCACCAGGATGACCGATGGCGTGGCGGCAGAATGGTTAACAGGTGAATTCAAATCGATTCAGCAGCAATGCCCGCAGCATTGCCACCCCGGCAGCGCGGCTGCACGGGCCGGAGGGAATTCAAACGCGGGCTCAGGAGCCGGACGGCTCGTCCGTGGAGACGGCCGAGAATTGCACCGGGCGGCCCGGCACGATGGTGGAAATCGCGTGCTTGTAGACCATTTGCGTCACGGTGTTGCGCAGCAACACGACGTATTGGTCGAAAGACTCGATCTGTCCCTGAAGCTTGATACCGTTCACCAGGTAGATCGACACCGGCACATGTTCCCGGCGAAGCTGGTTCAGGAAGGGGTCTTGCAAGAGCTGGCCTTTGTTATTGCTCACGATATGCTCCGTGTTCAACGAAAGTTGATGAGGAATGGACCATACCACAGCGCAGAGCGCGTCCCGGCGCGAAAGCCAAATTCCTATTCCTTGAATGGATTGGCCGAGGTCTTGTACTCGATGCGCAGCGGCGTGCCCACGAGATCGAAGGCCTTGCGAAAGCGCCCTTCCAGGAAACGGGTGTAGGCGTCAGGCACTTTTTCCAGCGAGTTTCCGTGGATCACGATCACCGGCGGGTTCATGCCCCCCTGGTGGGCGTAGCGCATCTTGGGGCGGAACATGCCGGTGCGTATGGGCGCCTGGAAAGCCACGGCTTCCATCAGGAGCCGCGTGAGCACGGGGGTGGACATCTTGCGCATGGCCGAGGCATGGGCCTGGACAATGGACTTCCAGACCGGACCCAACCCCTGGCGCTTTTGCGCCGAGATGAGGTGCAGGGAGGCGAACTTGAGGAACGCCAGGCGCGTTTCGACCTGGCGCTCGATCTGCTGGCGCTGGTAGGCGTCGACCGCGTCCCACTTGTTGATGGCGATCACCACCGCGCGGCCGCTCTCCAGGATGTAGCCGGCAATGTGCGCGTCCTGGTCGGTCACGCCTTGGGTCGCGTCGAGCAGCAGCAGCACCACGTGGGCGTTTTCGATGGCTTGCAGTGTCTTGACCACCGAAAATTTTTCGATCGCCTCGAACACCCGGCCCTTCTTCCGGATGCCGGCGGTGTCGATCAATTCGAACTTCTGTCCTGAGCGCTCGAAAGGCACCGAGATGGCGTCTCGCGTGGTGCCTGGCATGTCGAAGGCCACCAGGCGCTCTTCGCCGAGCCAGACGTTGATCAGGGTGGACTTGCCCACATTGGGGCGCCCCGCCACGGCCAGGCGGATCACGCCCGTCTCGATCTCGGGATCTTCCTCGTCCTCGGGCGGCAAGCCGGGAATGCGCTCCAGCGCGGTGTCGAGCATGGTGCGCACGCCCTGGCCATGCGCTCCGGACACGGGCAGGACCTCGCCCAGGCCCAATTCGAAGAACTCCACCAGTTGCAGGCCTTGGGTCATGCCCTCGGCCTTGTTGGCCACCAGCACCGACGGTTTGCCCAGCCGGCGCAGATAGCCCGCGATGTCGTGGTCCTGGGCGCTGAGGCCGGCGCGGGCGTCGACCACGAAGATCACCACATCGGACTCGGCAACAGCCTGCCGGGTCTGCTTGGCCATTTCCTTGTAGATGCCCTCGCTCGCCTCGGGCTCGAAGCCACCGGTGTCGATCACGATGTACTCGCGCTTGCCTTGGTGGCCATTGCCATAGTGGCGGTCGCGCGTGAGGCCCGCGAAGTCGGCCACGATGGCGTCGCGCGAACTCGTCAGGCGGTTGAACAGGGTGGACTTGCCCACATTGGGACGGCCCACCAGGGCGATGACGGGTTTCACGGACAGGCTTTCGGTTACTGGGGACGCCAGGCGTACACACCGCCGTTGTGCGTTTGCACCACCAGCGCATCGCCGGCGAGCACCGGCGTGGCGGCGATGGCGGAACCATCGGTGGTGAGGCGGGCCATTTCGCTGCCATCTTCGCGCGAGATGAGGTGAACGATGCCGCTGCCGTCGCCCACGGCCAATACGCGGCCCAAGGCCAAGGGCGCGCTCAGCTCGCGGTATTTCAGGCGGTCGATGCCCCAAGCCGGCTCGCCCGTGCTGCGCTGCCAGGCCTGGAAACGGCCGTCGGACTCGCTGCCGAACACCAGGCGGTCGTCGCCATGCACGCCCGTCGTGCCTTGCGCGGCACGGGTCCAGACCGGCGTGCCCCGGGCGGCGTCCACACAGCCGACGGCAGCCGCGTAGGCGCGCGCGCAGACGCTGCGGCCGATGCGGCTGACCGGCCCCACGATGTCCACCAGGCGTTCCACCTCGTTGGTGCCGCGCGAGGTGGCGATCGGGGTTTCCCAACGCACCGAGCCGTTGTCGGGGTTCAGGCCGGTCAGGCGTCCTGCCAGGCCCGCCACCAAGGTGTCACCCACGGCCAGCAGCGCACCGGCCTGGCTCAACACGAGAGGTTCGGAGGGGCGGCTCTGGGTCCACAGGCGCGCGCCGGTCTTGCCATCGAAGGCCACAACCGCGCGGTCCGCGGTCAGCACGAACACGCGGCCACCCGCCACCAGGGGCGCGGTGAACGAACGGGCTGGCAGGCGCACGCGCCAGCGTTCGCTGCCATCGGCGACGGCCACCAGTTGGTTGTTGCGGGTAATGACCGCAGCGGTCTGGCCGTCAGAGCCCACGCCCGCAGCGATCGGTGACCCCAGGTTCAGGCGCCAGACGTCCTTGCCGGTGGCGGCGTCGAGCGCGGCCACGACGCCGGCATTGCCTGCCACGAAAACGCGCCCGTCGGCCGTGTAGGGCGCCAGCGATGCACCACCCTGCCCCACCTGGGCAGACCAGATGAGCTGTGTGCCCATGAGCGCCACCGACGGTGCCAGCGGCGTGGGCTGCGGTTTCTTGGGACTCGACGAGCAGGCGGCCACCACCAGGGCGGTGACCAGCAGGGAAAGAGCGCGGCTCATGGAACGGCGTGGAATGCGATGGGACATGGTGTCAAGGCGCGGTAGCGGGTGGGGTCAGGCTGGAGACGTCGACACCGAGAGCGGCGAGTTTGACTTCGACGAGGCGCCGGTATTCGGAGCGCTCTCCCAGGGCTTTCCAGGCATTCGTGTACTGGGTCCTGGCCTTGTCGGCCTTGCCCTGCGCCATGAACACATCGCCACGCCGATCGGCCACCAGGGGCTCGAACGGTTTGGGCACGGACGCATCCAGCGTCTTGAGCGCCTGGTCAAACGCTTTGGCTTCGATGTCCAGTGCCGCCAGGCGCAGCCGCGCCGTGGCCTTGTACGACGCGTCGCTGGATTTGTCCGCCGCCCAGGTCAGCGCGGCGCGGGCCTTGTCGACCTGGCCCGCCTCGAACAGCGTCTTGCCGGCCAGCAGCGCGGCCTGGCTGGCGTAGGTGGTGCCACCGAAGTTCGACTGCATGTCGGCCAGCGCACGCTCCATGCGCTCGGCGTCTTTCGCCAGCGCGGCGCGATCGACTTCGTCGTAGAGCGCAGCGGCCTTCAGTCCTTGCGTGCGCTGCCAGTAGTTCCAGCCGTTCCAGGCCGCGAACGAACCGAAAACGACGATGAGCACCCAGCTGATCAGGTTGCCGTACTGCGCCCAGAAGTGTTTGATCTGGTCGATCTGTTCCTGTTCTTCGAGGTCGAGGTGTTTGGCCATGTGAAGGTTCTGCTAAGGGTCCGTGCGCGGTGCGCGCAACGGGGCATTGTAGGCGGGCGGCCCAGGCGCCCTGCCCGGGACTCGACCCATGTGCATCGCGGGTTTCAGCGCGCGCCCAGGCGCGCCGCCCAATCGGCCACGGCATTCAACGGCAGGAGGCTTTGCGCCATCTCGGCGGGCGCATCGGTGCGCGGGCCGCGCAGCGGCTTGAGCGCCACCGAGCCCTGCTGCATTTCCTGCTCGCCGAAGATCAGCGCAAAACGCGCGCCACTCGCATCGGCTTTCTTGAACTGCGATTTCATGCTGCCCATGCCATCGGCGCCACCGGCGTGCATCTGCACGTTCACGCCGTGCTGGCGCAGCGCGCGCAGCACCGGCATGACCTGCGGCACTTGCGCCACGTCGGGCACCACGGCATAGGCATCGGGCACGGGTGGCTCGGGCAACAGACCCTGCTCCTTCAAGAGTTCGAGAATGCGCTCCATGCCCAAGGCCCAGCCCACGGCTGGCGCGGCCTTGCCACCGATCTGTTCGAACAGGCCGTCGTAGCGACCACCGGCGCACACCGTGCCTTGCGAGCCCAGTTGCGTGGTGACGAACTCGAACACCGAGAGGTTGTAGTAGTCCATGCCACGCACCAGGCGCGGGTTGATGCGGTAGGCGATGCCGTGCGCATCGAGCAGCTCGCGCAGCCGGTTGAAGTGCGCGAGCGACTCCGTGCCCAGGTGGTCCATCAGGCGCGGCGCTGCGTTCACCAGGTCCTGCATGGCCGGGTTCTTCGTGTCCAGGATGCGCAGCGGGTTGCTGTGCAGGCGGCGCTTGGCTTCTTCGTCGAGTTGATCGACGTGGGCTTCGAGGTAGGCGATCAGCGCCTGCCGGTGCGCCAGGCGCTCGGGCGGCTGGCCCAGGCTGTTGATTTCGAGTTCGATGCCCTTCAGACCCAATGCGGCCCACAGGTCGCTGGCCAGCACGATGAGTTCCGCATCCACGTCGGGCCCGGCGAAGCCCAGGGCCTCGGCGCCGAACTGGTGGAACTGGCGGTAGCGCCCGCGCTGCGGCCGCTCGTGGCGAAACATGGGGCCCATGTAGTAGAGGCGCTTGCCCCCGTCGTACAACAGCGAATGCTCCAGCGCGGCGCGCACCACGCCAGCGGTGTTCTCGGGACGCAGCGTGAGTTGCTCGCCGTTCAAGCGGTCTTCGAAGGAATACATCTCCTTCTCGACGATGTCGGTCACCTCGCCCAGGCCGCGCACGAACAACGCCGTGTGCTCGACGATGGGCGTGCGCAGGTTGCGGTAGCCGTAGCGGCGCATCAGCGTGCGCAAGGTCTCTTCCAGCCACTCCCAGTGCGCGGACGTGGGAGGGGCAATGTCGTTCATGCCTTTGACGGCGCTCAATTTATCTGCCATGGCGTTTCACTCTCGGCGGGACAGCTTCTCAAGCCGTGGCGCCGAATTTCTTTTCAATGTAGTTTTCGACGATCTGCTGGAACTCTTGCGCAATGCCCGCGCCTCGCAGTGTCATGGCCTTCTGCCCGTCGATGAAGATCGGCGCGGCCGGCGCCTCGCCGGTACCGGGCAGGCTGATGCCGATGTCGGCATGCTTGCTCTCACCGGGGCCGTTGACGATGCAGCCCATGACCGCCACCTTGAGGTTTTCCACGCCGGGGTAGCGCGCGCGCCACTGCGGCATGGAGCTGCGCAGGTAGTCGTCGATCTGCTTGGCCAGTTCCTGGAAGGTGGTGCTGGTGGTGCGGCCACAGCCCGGGCAGGCAGTGACCGAGGGCACGAAGGCGCGCAGGCCCAGGGCCTGCAGGATTTCCGAGGCGATCACCACTTCCTGCGTGCGCGCCTCGCCGGGTTGCGGCGTGAGGGAGACGCGAATGGTGTCGCCGATACCTTGCTGCAGCAGCACCGACAGCGCAGCGGCCGACGCCACCGCCCCCTTGGTGCCCATGCCGGCTTCGGTGAGGCCGAGGTGCAAGGCGTAGTCGCAACGTTGCGCCAGCGCCTGGTACACGGCGATCAGGTCCTGCACACCGCTGACCTTGCAGGACAGCATGATGTTGTTGCCACTGAGGCCGATCTCTTCGGCCTTGCGGGCGGAGTCGAGCGCCGATGCGATCAAGGCCTCGTACATCACCTGCTTGGCGTCCCAGGGCTGGCTGCGGCCGGCGTTCTCGTCCATCAGGCGCGCGAGCAGGTCCTGGTCCAGGCTGCCCCAGTTGACGCCGATGCGGATGGCCTTGTCCAGGCGCGCGGCGATCTCCACCATCTGCGCAAACTGGCGGTCGCCCTTGTCGCCCCGGCCCACGTTGCCCGGGTTGATGCGGTACTTGGAGAGCGCCTCGGCACAGGCCGGGTGATCGGTCAGCAAGCGGTGTCCGTTGTAGTGGAAGTCGCCGATCAAGGGCACGTTCACGCCCATGCGATCGAGTTGCTCGCGGATGTAGGGAACGGCCTTGGCGGCCTCGTCGTTGTTGACGGTGATGCGCACCAGCTCCGAGCCCGCCAGGGCGAGCTCCTTGACCTGGATCGCGGTGCCGATCGCATCGGCGGTGTCGGTGTTGGTCATGGACTGCACCCGCACCGGCGCGTCGCCACCCACCGTCACACGGTGGCTGCCCCAGGCCACGACACCTTGCCGCGAACGGCGGGCCAGTGGCTTGGAGACCGGAATCGGCTCGCACGCGGTGGCGGGCTGCACGTTCATGTCCATGTTCATTTCACCTCGAAGCGCGCGACGTTGTTGCGGGCCTGCCCCTGCACATCCAAAGCCTTGCCGCGCACGGTGACCTGCGCGGCGTCGGCTCGGCCGAGCACCACGGAATACGGTGGCGCGGTGGAGAAGTCGATCGATTCGCCCGCATTCAGCACGCGTTGCACGACCGTGGCGCGCGCGCCGTTGACCACTTCGATCCAGGTCTCTCCCGTGGCGGCGATGGTCAGCAGCGCATGGGGCGCGGAAGCGGACGCCGATGTGGCGACGGTGGCTGCAGGCACACCTGCTGCCGGTGATGCCGGCGTGGCGGGCACCAGGGACGCAGCGGGTGCGGCGCCCACGGTGGCAGGAGTCTGGCCATCGGCCGCAGCCGGCGCTTGTGGCTCCTGCGCGGGCACGGGCTCTGCGGGCCCCACGGATTCCTCAGTCTCCAACGGCTCTGAAACGGTCGCGGTCCCGGCGGTCCCGTCCTGCGCCGATCCGGCATTCTCGACGCGTGGCAGGAACACGATCACCAGGGCCCCCAACAGCAACACGATGGCCGCCAGCAGCGCCGGACGCGACAGCCAGCTCACGGGGTTGATGGGCCCGGGGTCCTGCGCGCTCTGGAAGCTGGCGTTGATGTTTTGCCGCGAACCACCCAGCTCGCGCACCACGCGGTTCGGAATCTGTTCCAGCACGGGTACGGGATCGACCTTGAGATGCCGGCAGGCGCTGGAAGCCAGCGCGCGTGCGAACGTGAGATCGGGCAATTCTTCGTAGCGCCCGGCTTCGAGCGCCTCGAGCTTGCGCACCGGCACCTTGAGCGCCGCCGCCAGCGCGGCAATGTGCAAACCGGCGGCCTCGCGCGCCGCGCGCAGCAGCACCGGACGCGACACACCCTCACCCGTTCCTGGGCCGCCCTGACGGGCAAACGCCTCACTCATCAAATGCTCTCCGTTGGTACAACGTCCACTCGCGGGACTCGGGATAGCGCCGACCCAGCTGTTGGGCCAGCTGCGCCATGGCCTCGGTACTGTTGAGGCGCTGCTCGACCTTGATGCCCAGCCAAAGGGTTTCGGCGTTGGCCAGTTCGCTGTTGTTCAGACGCCGAATGACGAATTGGGCCTTGGCACTGTCACCCCGACGGAACTGCAGAGATGCCAGGTTGTAGGCCGTGATGGGATTGCCGGGATCAAGCTCGTACGAACGGGCCAGGCTGGCCTCGGCTTCGGCGAACTGGGCCGCGCGCACCTGGCACACGCCTTTGGCCATCAGTGTCTTGGCCTGACCGCCATAGACCGGGCTGGCCAGCGCTTGCTGGAACAGCTCCACGGCCTGCGCGTAACGGCCTTGCTGGCAGACGAACAGGCCGTAGTGGTGCAGCACATCGGGGTCGCGCGGACTGAGCTGCTGTGCGCGCTTGAAGCTGTCCTCGGCCAGGCGCAGCTCGTTGAGACGGGTGTAGATCAGGCCGCGCAAGGTGTAGGCCGGTGTATAGGTCGGGTCGGCCGCCAGCGACAACTTGGTCTCGTCCAGCGCGACCGTGGTCTGCCCATGGTCGAAATAGTTCGACGCCAGCTCCAGACGGATGCGGGCGCGCTTGCGTGCCTCGGACTCGTCGGACTCGGTGATCGGCTCAGTGCCGCTGGCCACGGCCGCCGCCACGGAGGCCGGCTCACTGCCCGTCTGCGCGCATCCGCCCAGCACCACCAGCAAGGCGCCAAGCCCCAACCCCCAACGCCAAGAACCGGTGCGAATCGCGTGCGTCATGCCTGCCTTTCCTTGTGGACAAATCGGATCGGTCGTTCAGCGCCCTGGCGCCGTTGCGCCAGCCGTTTTGCGGCATTGGTGCGGTCCAGCACGTCGCCGGCCAGTTGGCCACAGGCGGCGTCGATGTCGTCGCCACGCGTCTTGCGCACCGTGGTGACCACCCCGCCTTCGTTGAGCATCTGGCCAAAGCGTTGCACGACGGCGCGCGGAGAACAGGTGAGCCCCGAATCGGGGAAGGGGTTGAACGGAATCAGGTTGATTTTGCAGGGCACGCCGCGTTCCCCGTGTCGCTTGACCAGGGCCAGCAGTTCGCGCGCATGTTCGGGCTGGTCGTTCACCCCGTCGAGCATGCAGTACTCGAAGGTGATGAAGTCGCGCGGCGCCGCGGGCAGGTAGCGCAGGCAGGCGTCGAGCAGTTCGGCGATCGGGTACTTGCGGTTCAAGGGCACCAGGTCGTCGCGCAGCGGGTCGTTCGGCGCGTGCAGCGACACGGCGAGCGCCACTGGGCAGTCCTTCGCCAGGCGATCGATCATCGGCACCACACCGGAGGTGGAGACGGTAACGCGCCGGCGCGACAGGCCGTAACCATGGTCGTCGAGCATCACGCGCAAGGCGGGCACCAGCGCGTTGTAGTTCTGCAAAGGCTCGCCCATGCCCATCATGACCACGTTGGTGATCACGCGCTCGTCGCGCTTCAGGTGGCGCCGCAGAAAGTGCTCGGCATGCCAGAGCTGCGCGAGGATCTCACCCGTGGTGAGGTTGCGCGAAAAGCCCTGATGGCCGGTGGAGCAGAAGCGGCAGCCGACCGCGCAACCCGCTTGCGAGGAGATGCACAGGGTGCCGCGGTCGTCTTCGGGAATGAACACGGTTTCCACCGCGTTGCCATCGCCGACGTCGAACAGCCATTTGATGGTGCCGTCCGCCGAATCCTGGCGCGACAGCACGGGAAGGTCGGTGACGGTGCAGACGCCGGGGAGCTTGTCGCGCAGGCTGCGCGCGAGGTCGGTCATCTGGGTGAAGTCCGACGCACCCTTTTGATGAATCCAGCGGAACAATTGGACGGCGCGAAAACGCTTTTCGCCCAACTGCTCGCAAAAGGCGGCCAAACCCTCGAGGTCGAAATCGAGCAGATTGGCCGTCATACCATGATCAACGCGAATAGACGTTGAGGCCGGCAAAGAAGAACGCCACTTCGGCGGCCGCCGTTTCGGGCGCGTCGGAGCCGTGCACGGCGTTGGCATCGATGCTGTCAGCGAAGTCGGCGCGGATGGTGCCGGCGGCCGCCTTCTTGGGATCGGTCGCGCCCATCAGGTCGCGGTTCTTGGCAATGGCGCCCTCGCCTTCCAGGGCCTGGATCATCACCGGGCCGGAGATCATGAAGTCGACCAGGTCCTTGAAGAAGGGACGCTCCTTGTGCACCGCGTAGAAAGCTTCGGCTTCGCCGCGCGACAGGTGGGCCATGCGAGCGGCCACGACCTTCAGGCCAGCGGCTTCAAAGCGGGCGTAAATCTGGCCGATGACGTTCTTGGCGACGGCGTCGGGCTTGATGATCGAGAGGGTGCGTTCGATGGCCATAAAAATCCTGAAGTTTCTGGGTCAATCTGCCGAGGCCGGCTTGGCCTCACAAAGCCCGCGATTCTACATTGCCCAGGTGTCGGTGCTGCACCGCACCAAGGCGAGGAGACCGTGTCAGCGCCCCCCGGAGCGGCCCCCGCCGCCACGGCGGCGTGGACCACCACTGGGACCACCCCGAGCAGCGTCTTGTTCCCGGCGGCGTTGCAGTGCATCCTGCCCGATGTAGCCAAAGGAGGTCTTCATCGGATCGGGCTGCTGCGACCCCGACGCGCCCTGCCCCTTCCCGCCTTTGCCGCCACGCGGCTTCGGCCCACCGGGCGCGCCGCCCGTGCCGCCGTAACCGCCGTTGTCCCGGCGATCACCAAACCCGCTGCCCTGCGGTCGGGCACCCTTGGCGTTCTGCTTGCCGCGCTGCGACGGATGCCGGCCACCTGGGCGCGGCCCGCGCGCACTGTCGTCACCGCGCTCCAGCCCGGCGGCGGCACTCAGGCGGGCGATGTCGCGCTCGTCCAGCTCCAGCCAGACGCCACGCTTGAGGCCGCGCGGCAGCATCACTGCGCCGTAGCGGATGCGGATCAGGCGGCTGACGGCATGGCCCACCGCCTCGAACATGCGGCGCACCTCGCGGTTGCGCCCCTCGCCGATGGTCACGCGGTACCAGCAGTTGGCGCCCTCGCCCCCACCATCTTCGATGGAGGCGAACTGGGCCACGCCGTCGTCGAGCTGCACGCCGTCGAGCAGGCGCTGCTTTTCCTCGTTGGACAAGGCTCCCAACACGCGCACGGCGTATTCGCGCTGCAGACCGAAGCGCGGGTGCATCAGGCGGTTGGCGAGTTCACCGGAGTTGGTGAGCAGGAGCAGGCCTTCGGTGTTCAGGTCGAGCCGACCGACCGACTGCCACTTGCCCTGCATCAGCCTGGGCAGACGGCGGAACACCGTGGGCCGGTTCTGGGGGTCGTCGTGCGACACCACCTCGCCGGCCGGCTTGTGGTACGCCAGCACGCGCGGTGGTGGTGGCGTCATGCGCACCCGCACCGGCTTGCCATTGACCTTGATGACGTCGCCGAACTGGATGCGCTGGCCGATGTGGGCCGGTTCGCCATTGACGGAGATCCGGCCTTCAAGAATCAACTGCTCCATCTCCAGGCGCGAGCCCATGCCGGCCTGCGCCAGCACCTTGTGCAGCTTGGGCGATTCGGCCTGCGGCGCGAGCACCCGCTTGGCGGGCAAGGGCAGGTCCTGCGCCTGGACGGCGTCGAAGGCGCCACTGACCACATCGTCAAACGCCAGGGCATCTTCCGAGGTGTGTGGGGCCTGCGGCTTCTTGCCTGCCGCATCGGGCGCTGCGGCCGCCTCGACGCCCTCGGGTGTGGAGGCCGCCGCGTCGGACACGGGCTCAGGGTTGGGTGGGGGGTTCTGCGCCGGGTTCATGGTCTTCCTGGGTGGGCGGGGCCGAAGGCTCGGCTTCGCTGTCGCCTGAGGCGGCTTCGGAAGGAGCTTCGTCGGCGAGCGGGGGCGTCTCGGCCTGGGTGGGGTCATCGGTCTCTGCGGAGGCAGAAGCTTCGATGACGTCGATGACGGCGGTGGCCTCGGCAGCTACTGCCGTTTCAGTGGGCTCAGCGGTTTCCGAACCGTCGACACCGACTTGGGACGACAGGGATTCGAAATCCAGCCGGTCCAGCGCCGACTCCTGGACCTCGTTGCTTTCCAACGGTGGCAACTGGTCCAGCGACGACAGGCCGAGATCGTCGAGAAACTGGCAGGTCGTGGCGAACAGCGAGGGACGGCCCACGGTTTCGCGATGCCCGATCACCTCGATCCAGCCACGGTCCTCCAGCTGCTTGATGATCAGCGAGCTGATGGTCACGCCCCGGATGTCTTCCATGTCACCGCGCGTCACGGGCTGGCGGTACGCGATGATGGCCAGCGTCTCCATGGTGGCGCGGCTGTAGCGCGGCGGCTTCTCGGGGTGGAGCCGATCGAGGAAGGGGCGCAGCTCGGGCCGGCTTTGAAAGCGCCAGCCCGTCGCCACCTGCACCAGCTCGACGCCGCGGCCGGTCCATTCCAGCTGCAGGTCGCCCAGCAGGGTCTTGAGTGTGTCCGCCGACAGTTCGGACTCGAACAACGTGCCCAATTCCCGAACGGACAGCGGCTGGGGTGCGCAGATCAGCGCGGTCTCAAGGACTCGCTTGGCATCCGTGGTGTTCATGGCGTCAGTCTGTCAAAAACCGGTTGTGACGCACCGGCACAGGGGGTGGGCAAGGGCCCGTCGCTCGCGCACAGGCAAAGACGGGGACGGCCGTTGGCTCGGAGCACCGCAACGAAAAGCATCGGCAGGCCCGGCAGAAAACAAGAGAGTGGGTTCAACGCCCCGGCACCGTCTGACGGTGCTCGGTGGCAGCGCGGCTTCTCATTCGAAGAAGCCACCGTCCACACGCGGCCCATTGTAGCGGAGCCCGCTCTGCCCCAAGGCGTTGAGCATGTCCTGGGGCAGTGGCGAGCGAAACACCAGCGCCTCCCCCGTGATGGGGTGGCTCAGCCGCAAGCGGGCAGCATGCAGCGCCTGGCGCGCCATCCCCCACTTGGGCCGGCCGCCATAAACGGTGTCGCCCACCAAGGGATGTTGGAGCCAGGCCATGTGCACGCGGATCTGGTGGGTGCGCCCGGTGTGCAATTTGCAGACCACCAGGCAGGCATCCTGCGTGCCTTCGAGCAGGCGCACCGTGGTCTGGGCCGGTTTGCCCGTGCTGCCGTCGGCATGGCGCACGACGGCCATGCGCAGGCGGTTGTGCACGTCGCGCCCAATGGGCTGGTCCACGACCTTTTCGCTCTCGCCCAACCAGGCGCCATGGGCCAGCGCGAGGTATTGGCGATCGACCTCGCGCGCGGCGATGGCGCGCGTGAGCGCCTCAACCGCCGGGCGCGACTTGCCCACCAGCATCAGGCCGGAAGTGTCTTTGTCCAGCCGGTGCACGATGCCCGCACGCGGCAGGCCCGCCGCGCCCGCGTGGTGCGCCAGCAGACCGTTGAGCAAGGTGCCGGTCCAGTGGCCCGCTGCGGGATGCACCACCAGTCCGGCGGGCTTGTGGATCACCAGCAGATGGGCATCTTCGAACACGACGTCCAGCGCCATCGCCTGAGGCACGAAGGCCTGTGCCTGCTGGGTGGGCCGCAACTCGACCGCCAACCGATCGCCCACGGCCAGGTGAACCGAGGCTTTGCGCAGCGGCGCGCCGCGAAGCACGGCCGCGCCCTCCACGATCAGTTGCTTCAGATACGAACGCGATAATTCGGGAATCAAATGCGCCAGGGCCTGGTCGGCGCGCCAGCCGTGCATCTCGGCAGGCACCTCGAGGTGCCGCGTTTCGACGTCGAGCAACATCTCGTCACCGGGTGCAACAGGCTCGCCCTCCCCGCTCTGCGCGAGGGCAGCCCCGAGACCCCCCGTCGATATAATTTGCGCTGCCAATCCCATTGATTCCTTGTAAAGGTACGCCCGTGATGTTGACGTTCAGATTATCGGCTGTGCCCGCTTATGCCATGGCGTGTGTGCTCGCATTGAGCGCGTGCAGCACCACCAAGGTGGACGAGACCGCTGGTTGGAGCCCGAACCGCATCTACAGCGAAGCCACCGAGGAGCGCGCCGCGGGCAACTACGAAAAGTCGGTGACGCTGCTGGAGAAACTCGAGGGGCGCGCAGCCGGCACACCGCTGGCCCAGCAAGCCCAGCTCGACAAGGCCTACACCCATTACAAGGCGGGCGAACAGGCCCAGGCCCTGGCGGCCATCGACCGCTTTCAGAAGCTGCACCCGGCCAGCCCCGCGCTGGACTACGCGCTGTATTTGAAGGGCCTGGTGAATTTCAACGACAACCTGGGCCTCTTTGGTGCGCTGGCGCGCCAGGACCTCTCCGAGCGCGACCAGAAGGCGGCCAAGGAGTCGTTCGAGGCGTTCCGCGAACTCGTCACACGCTTCCCGGACTCGCGCTACAGCCCCGACGCCCGCAGCCGCATGACGTACATCGTCAACTCGCTGGCCCAATACGAAGTGCATGTGGCGCGCTACTACCACAGCCGTGGCGCCTACGTGGCCGCCATCAACCGCGCGCAAACCGCGCTGACGGACTACGCCGAGGCCCCCGCCAGCGAAGAGGCCCTGTTCATCGTGGTGAGTTCCTACGATGCGCTGGGCATGGTGCAGTTGCGCGACGACGCGCGCCGCGTCATGCAGGCCAACTACCCGCAGAGCGAGTACCTGAGCAAAGGCTTCAAGTCGTCGTCCGGCCCGTGGTGGAAGATCTGGTAAGCACCAGCGCGTCGAGCGCCGCGTCCATATCGGCTTCGTCCAGCAGCCGGCGCATCTCGGGCAGGGCTGCCAGCAGACGGCTGCCGTAGGCACGCGTCAGCAAGCGCCGGTCGCCGATCACCAGCACGCCGCGATCGCTCTCCGAACGGATCAACCGGCCCATGCCCTGCTTCAGGGCCATCGCGGTGTGCGGCATCCACACGTCGTCGAAGGCGCTCAAACCTTGCGCCTCGAACCGCTGGCCCCGCGCCTGCATGAGGGGGTCGTCCGGCGGTGGAAACGGCAGCTTGTCGATGACCAGCAGTTGCAGCGCGTCACCCACGAGATCCACGCCCTCCCAGAACGAAGCCGAAGCCACCATCACGCGGGCATGGTCCGCTTCCCGTCGAAACCGCTCCAGCAACGCGCGTTTGGACAACCGGCCCTGTTCCAGTACCTGCAAGGGCGCGCACAGCCCCTGCTCCGAGCGGGTGCGCAGATGCTGTGCCAGTTGCGCGGCGGCGCGCAATGTCGTGGTCAGCACGAGCGTGCGTCCACCCAGGCGCGAGGCCCAGCGGGCGACCGCTTCCGCCAATGCGGCGGTGTGCGCTTCGTCGCCGGGTTCGGGCAGGTGCTCGGGCACGTACAGAGCGGCCTGCGCCGCGTGATCGAACGGACTCGGCACGCGCAGCGTGCGCAGGTGCGGCATGCCCTCCAGACCCAGGCCCCGGGTGAACCAGCTGAGGGCATCGTCACCACCCAGCGTGGCCGACGAAAACACCCAACTGCGCGGCCGCTGCACCGAGATGTCACCGAGAAGATGCTGAAACAAGGCCGATGCGTCGGCTGGCGCGCGCACCACGCGCCATTGCCCAGCGGCGCCCCACTCCACCCACTGGGCGGTATGGGTCAGCCCGTTCGCCTCGGCGCCCGAGCGCAGGGCACGCCACAGCGCGCGAAAGGCACCTGCCCGCGACAACAGGCGCCGCAGGCCGGGCGACGCCTCGGACGTCGCCTGCAAGGCGACGCCGCATTCGCGCAGCGCCTGGTCCAGCACACCGCCCGCCTGCGTCCACGCGGCCAGGTCCACATCCTGCGGGCATGCACCGGACCACCGATGCCGCGCACCTGACGCGCGCGAGCGGGGCACCATGGCCACACCGCGCGTGGCCTGCTCCAACACCAGGGCCAGATGCGCCCACGGCTGCTGTCCACGCGCCGCCTGCGGACCTTCGCGGGCGATGTCGCGCGCCAGCTCGCGCAAAGCCCCAGCGTCCACCGAATGACCGAGCAAGGGAATGCCGGTGTCGTTCAATTGGTGCGCCTCGTCGAAGACCACCACCTCGGCCGAGGGCAACAGCGTGGCCACGTCGGCCTCCTGCAGCAGCTGATCGGCGAAGAACAGGTGGTGGTTGATCACTACCCACTCGGCGGACAAGGCTTCGTGGCGCGCCCGGTTGACGTGGCATTGCGCGTGGCGCGGGCATGGGGTGCCCACGCAGTTGTCCCGCGTCGAGGTGATCAGCGCTCGCCAGGGTGTCTGCTCATCGAACCCCGCCAACTCCGCCAGATCACCGCTGCGCGACCCTTGCGCCCAGCGCAGCACCTGCGCCAATCCTGCCGCGATCGCGGGGTCGCGCAATGCGCTGGATGCGGTCCCATGCAAAGCTTGCTCCACCCGGTGCAGGCAGACGTAGCTCGACCGCCCTTTCAAGACAGCGGCGCGCACCGGCAGTCCCAGGGCACGCACCACCAGCGGAATGTCACGCGTGAAAAGCTGGTCCTGCAGCGCCTGGGTGGCCGTGGACAACAAGGCTTTGCGCCCGCTCAGCAGCACCGGTACCAGATAGGCCAAGGTCTTGCCGACACCGGTTCCCGCCTCGACCGCGAGAGATTCGCCGGCTTCGATGGCGCGTGCCACGGCCGCAGCCATCGCCCCTTGGCCGGGTCGCTCCCGCCATGCGCCGCGCTTCTGCGCCAACGGGCCAGCAACGTCGAAAGCCGCGGCCACCTTGTTTTCCAGTTCGCTCAAGCCGGTTCCATTCCAAGTTGAAGCAGCAGGGCCGCGAGGGATGTTTGCATGCTCAGCTCCACAGCGCGCAGGGCTTCACACTAACGAGATCGGCATGGCTGCATGCCTCGCATATGGGGCTACCATTGCGTGCCTCTTCTGCCTCGCACACCACATCCATACCACCCATGTCCAAAGGCTACCGCATCCAGGCCTCCACCGGCATTCACCGGGGCGACCGCGACTACCAGCAAGACCAGGTCAACCTGCTGAGCCATCCCCGCAGCGCCTGCATGATGGTTGTGCTGGCCGACGGCATGGGCGGGCGCAGCGGCGGGCGCAAGGCCTCTGACCAGGTCATGCTCACGGCCAAGCAGTTGTTCGAACGCTACGACCCCGACACCGATGACGCCACGGCCCTGTTGCGCCAGATCGTCGAGGAGTCGCATCTGGTGATCAAGCTCACCGCCGTGTCGGCCGAGCAGGAACCCCACAGCACCGTCGCGGCCTTTCTGATCAACCCGGCCGGCGACTGCCACTGGGTGCACGCGGGCGATTCGCGCATCTACCACTTCCGCAACGGCCGGATGGTGTTCCGCACCCAGGACCACTCGTATGTCCAGTCGCTGGTGAACCAAGGCGAAATCACCGAAGAAGAGGCGCTGGACCATCCCCACGCCAACATCCTCATGGGCTGCCTGGGCACCGAAAACGATCCCCCGGTGGACCTTCACGTGGTGCCGCACCTGAGCGCGGGAGACGCGCTGATGGCGTGCAGCGATGGCATCTGGCATTACTTCACCCCGGAAGAACTCTCGAGCACCTTGGCCATGCTGCCACCGCGCGAGGCCTGCGAGTTCCTGATCCAGAAGGCGCGCACGCGCGCCAAGGGCATGGGGGACAACCTGTCGCTGGCGATCGTGAAGCTCGAACCGCTCGACTGAATACAGAACACCCCCCTGCGCCGCTGCGCGGCTTCCCCCTCTGTGGCGCGCCTTCGGCGCTTCGAGGGGGACGGCATCTCGGGCCGGCGCAGCCGGCGGACCCTTGATGCCTCTGGACTGATGCACGCTCGCCGGCGAGACGGCGGCTGCTGTTCCCCGGGCCGGTGAGGTCAAGTCAAGCCGGTGTCCACCAACCGGTGCTCGAGCGACAGGAATTCCTGCGACTGCATTTCGGTCAGGCGCGAGACCGTGCGCGGAAATTCGTGCGACATCGGGCCTTCGACATAAAGCTCTTCCGGCGGCACCGCCGCCGACATCACCAGCTTGACCCGGCGGTCGTACAGCACGTCCACCAGCCAGGTGAAGCGCCGCGCTTCGGAGGCCTGGCGCACCGCCATCTGCGGCACGTTCGAGAGCATCAGCGTGTGGAACTGGCTCGCGATCTCAAGATAGTCGTTCTGCGAACGCGGTCCGCCGCACAGCGTGCGGAAATCAAACCAGATCACACCACCGGCGCGCTTGACCGCTTGAATCTGCCGTGCCTCGATATGCATGACCGGATCCTGGTCGCCCACGTCGGCCAACGCACGGAAGGCCTCCTCCATCGCCGCGTCGGTCTGCGGCCCGAGCGGGCAGTGGTAGAGCTGGATGTGGTTCAGGGTGCGCCGACGGTAGTCGGTGCCGTTGTCCACACTGAGCACTTCCAGCCGCTCCTTCAGCAGTTCGATGGCAGGCAGGATGCGGTTGCGGTGCAGGCCGTCCGGGTACAAGCCGTCCGGGTGGAAGTTGGAGGTCGTGACGAATCCCACGCCTGCCTTGAACAAGGCGTTCAACAAGCGGTGCAGGATCATGGCGTCCGTGACGTCGGCCACGTGGAACTCATCGAAGCAGATCAGCTTGTACCGCTTGGCGATGCGCGCGCCGAGTTCGTCCAAAGGATCCGCCTGGCCCTGCAGGTCGCGCAGCTCGCGGTGCACTTCGCGCATGAACTCGTGGAAGTGCAGGCGCGTCTTGCGGCGCAGCGGTACAGCTTCGAAGAAGCACTCCATCAAAAAGCTCTTGCCCCGCCCCACGCCGCCGTACATGTAGACGCCTCGCGGAATGTCGGGGTTGATGAACAGCTTCTTCAGCGAGTTGGAACGCTTGCGTTTGTATACCGTCCATTCGGACGCGCAGCGCTCGAGCGCTTCCACCGCCCGCTCCTGAGCGGGGTCGGACGTGTAGCCGCGCTCACGGAGCGCGGCTTCGTAGATGCTGCGAACGCTCAAGACCTGCGCCGGCTCAGAAGTTCAGCGTGCGCTTGTCCACCGCCAGCGCGGCCTCCTTCGTCGCTTCCGACAGCGAAGGATGTGCGTGGCAGATGCGCGCGATGTCTTCGGCGCTGGCCTTGAATTCCATGGCCACCACGGCTTCGGAAATCAATTCGGAGGCCATCGGGCCGACGATGTGCACGCCCAGGATTTCATCGGTGGCGGCATCGGCCAGGAACTTCACCATGCCGGTGGTGTCACCCAGCGCGCGCGCGCGGCCATTGGCCAGGAATGGGAAGGTGCCGGCCTTGTACTTGGCGTCGCGCGCCTTGAGCTGCTGCTCGGTCTCACCCACCCACGCGATTTCCGGGCTGGTGTAGATCACCCACGGCACTGTGTTGAAGTTGACGTGCCCGTGCTGGCCCGCGATGCGTTCTGCCACCGCCACGCCCTCTTCCTCCGCCTTGTGCGCCAGCATCGGGCCACGCACCACGTCGCCCACGGCCCACACGCCCTTGAGGCTGGTGCGGCATTCCGCGTCCACCACGATGGCGCCGCGCTCGTCAAGCTGCAAGCCCACGGCTTCGGCGTTCAGGCCGATGGTGTTGGGCACGCGGCCGATGGAGATGACCAGCTTGTCGGCATCGAGGCTCTGCGCCTCGCCTTTGGCGTTGGTGTAGGCCACGTTCACACCCTTTTTGCCGGTCTTGACCTCGCCGACCTTCACGCCGAGCTCGATTTTCAGACCTTGCTTGTCGAAGGCCTTCTTGGCCTCCTTGGCGATCTGCTCGTCCACCGCGCCCAGGAAGGTGGGCAGTCCTTCGAGCACCGTGACCTCGGAACCCAGGCGGCGCCACACCGAACCCATTTCCAGGCCGATCACGCCGGAGCCGATCAGCACCAGCTTCTTGGGCACGGCGCCGAGGCGCAGCGCGCCGTCGTTGGACAGCACGGTCTCTTCATCGAACGGGACACCCGGCAGCGCGCGGGCATTGGAGCCCGTGGCCACGATGATCTGCTGGCCGGTGATGACCTCTTCCTTTGCGCCTGCAACCTGGATTTCGTAGCCGGCCTCGACCGCCTTCACGAACGAGCCGCGGCCGTGGAAGAAAGTGACCTTGTTCTTCTTGAACAGGTACAGGATGCCATCGTTGTTCTGCTTCACCACCGTGTCCTTGCGGCCGATCATCTTGGCGATGTCGATCTTCACGTTGGTGGCGCTGATGCCGTGGTCGGCGAAGTGCTTGTTCGCGTGCTCGAAATGTTCGGAGGACTGCAGCAAGGCCTTGCTGGGGATGCAGCCGACGTTGGTGCAGGTACCACCCGGTGCCGGGCCCCCGGCCGCGTTCTTCCACTCGTCGATGCAGGCCACCTTGAAACCGAGTTGCGCTGCACGGATGGCCGCGATGTAGCCGCCGGGACCACCGCCGATGACGACGACGTCAAATGCTTGGGACATGTTGTTTTCCTGAATTCAAAGGGCCAACGCCCCTGGCGGGGCGTTGGCAAGCAAAGTTTTCGATCAGATGTCGAAGAGGATGCGCGCCGGATCTTCCAGCGCTTCCTTCATCGCGACCAACCCCAGCACGGCTTCGCGGCCGTCGATGATGCGGTGGTCGTACGACATGGCAAGGTAGTTCATCGGACGGACCACGATCTGGCCGTTCTCCACCACCGCGCGGTCCTTGGTGGCGTGCACGCCCAGGATGGCCGACTGCGGCGGGTTGATGATCGGGGTCGACAGCATGGAGCCGAAGGTACCGCCGTTGGAGATGGAGAACGTGCCACCGGTGAGGTCGTCCAGGCCCAGCTTGCCGTCCTTGGCCTTCTGGCCGAACTCGGCGATCTTCTTCTCGATGTCTGCAAAGCTCATCTGGTCGGCATTTCGCAGAATAGGCACCACCAGGCCGCGCGGCGACCCGACGGCAATGCCGATGTCGAAGTAGCCGTGATAGACGATGTCGTTGCCGTCGACCGAGGCGTTGATGATCGGGTACTTCTTGAGCGCGTGCACCGCCGCCTTCACGAAGAAGCTCATGAAGCCTAGCTTGACGCCGTGTTCCTTCTCGAACTTCTCCTGGAACTTCTTGCGCATCTCCATCACGGGGGCCATGTTCACTTCGTTGAACGTGGTCAGGATGGCGTTGGTGGACTGCGATTGCAGCAGGCGCTCGGCAACGCGGGCGCGCAGGCGGGTCATGGCCACGCGTTCTTCGGGGCGGTCGCCCAGGTCGGGCGCCACGGTCGGCACTTGCGGCAGCACCTTGGTGGGCGCGCCGGTTGAAATCGCCACCGGAGCCGCAACGGCAGGCTTGGGCGCGGCCACGGCCGACAGCACGTCGCCCTTGGTCACGCGGCCGTCCTTGCCGGTGCCAGCCACCGAACCGGCAGCCAGGTTGTTGTCGGCCATCAGCTTGGCGGCAGCGGGCATGGCCACACCTGCCTTGGACTGAGCGCTCGCAGCGACGGCAGCGGGCGCTGCTGCAGTTGGAGCGGCGACCGGTGCGGGCGCGGCCGCTGGTGCGGCAGCGCCAGCCACCGCAGCGGTGTCAATGCGCGCGATCACCTGTTCGGCGGCCACGGTCGCGCCGTCGCCCTGCACCAGTTCCGCCAGCACGCCCGCAGCGGGCGCGGGCACTTCCAGCACGACCTTGTCGGTTTCGATCTCGATCAGGATTTCGTCCGCGGCGACGGCTTCGCCGGCCTTCTTCTTCCACGTCATCAAGGTGGCTTCAGCCACCGATTCGGAGAGTTGCGGAACTTTGACTTCTACGATTGCCATGTGTGTTCTACCTGGAATTTTGTGGGGTGCGTCGGACAGACCAGCCACACGGCATCAGTGCCATGGGGCCGGCCCGGTCATCCGGTTCACTTGGTGAGGATGAAGCCCTTGAGCTTGGCGAAAGCAGCTTCGATGAGCGCCTTCTGCTGCTCCTGGTGCAAGTGGGCATAACCCACGGCAGGTGATGCCGACGCGGTGCGCCCGGCGTAGCCCAGCTTCTGACCATCGAGCATGTTTTCGTGGATGTAGTGCTGCACGAAGAACCAGGCGCCCTGGTTCTGCGGCTCGTCCTGGCACCACACGATGTCGGTGGCGTTGGGGTACTTGCGCAGCTCCGCGCCGAACACCTTGTGCGGAAACGGGTACAGCTGCTCCACCCGCAAGATCGCCACGTCGTCCGCATCGCGCTCTTCGCGCTTCTTCACGAGGTCGTAATACACCTTGCCCGAGCAGCAGATGACGCGCTTGACCTTCTCGGCCTTCTTCACCACGTCGGCGTTCTGCTCCGGAATGACGGTCTGGAAACCGCCCTTGGTGAACTCGGACAGTGGCGAGGTCGCATCCTTGTTGCGCAGCAGCGACTTGGGCGTGAAGATGATCAGCGGCTTGCGCAGCCCGCGGATCATCTGGCGGCGCAGCACATGGAAGATCTGGCTGGCCGTGGTGGGCTGCACGAGCTGCATGTTGGTGTCGGCGGCCAGCTGCATGAAGCGCTCCAGGCGCGCCGAGCTGTGCTCCGGACCCTGGCCTTCATAACCGTGCGGCAGCATCAGGGTGAGGCCGTTCACACGGCCCCACTTCACTTCGCCGGAAGCGATGAACTGGTCGACCACAACCTGCGCGCCGTTGAGGAAGTCGCCGAACTGCGCTTCCCAGACCACCAGCGTGTTCGGGTCGTTCGAGGCGTAACCGTACTCGAAACCGAGCACGGCCTCTTCGGACAGGATGGAGTCGATCACCACGAACGGTGCCTGGTTGTCGGCCACGTTCTGCAGCGGCACGTAGGTGCCTTCGTCGTACTTCTCGCGGTTCTGGTCGTGGATCACCGCATGGCGGTGCGTGAACGTGCCACGGCCGCAGTCTTCACCCGACAGGCGCACCGGGAACCCACTGGCCACGAGCGATGCGAAGGCCATGTGCTCGCCCATGCCCCAGTCCACCGGGATGTCGCCACGGCCCATGGCCGCGCGGTCGGCGTACACCTTCTTCACCAGTTGGTGCGGGGTGATGTTGTCCGGAATGGCCGTGAGCCGGTCGGACAGGCGCTTCCACTCGGCCATGGGAATGGCGGAGTCGGAGACATCCGTCCACTTCTTGCCCAGGTACGGGCTCCAGTCGACCGCGAACTTGCTCTTGAAGTTGGTCAGCACCGGGTCGACGGTGTGGCGGCCGTCGTCCAGCGCGGCGCGGTAGGCCTTGACCATGTCGTCGCCCAGCGTGTCGCCCAGGCCTTGCGCGGCCAGCTTGTCGGCGTACAGCTTGCGCGTGCCGGGGTGGGCCGCGATCTTCTTGTACATCAGCGGTTGGGTCAGACTCGGGGTGTCCTGCTCGTTGTGGCCGAGCTTGCGGAAGCACACGATGTCGACCACCACGTCCTTCTGGAAGGCCATGCGGAATTCCAGCGCGAGCTGGGTGGCGAACACCACCGCTTCCGGGTCGTCGCCGTTGACGTGCAGCACCGGCGATTCGATCATCTTCACCACGTCGGAGCAATACAGCGTGGAGCGGCTGTCGCGCGGGTCGGAGGTGGTGAAGCCGATCTGGTTGTTGATCACCAGGTGCACCGTGCCGCCGGTGCTGTAGCCACGCGTTTCGGCCAGCGCCAGGGTTTCCATCACCACGCCTTGACCGGCAAAGGCCGCATCGCCGTGCACCAGCACGGGCAGCACCTGCTTGCCCAGCGGATCGCCGCGGCGGTCCATGCGCGCGCGCACCGAGCCTTCGACCACCGGGTTCACGATTTCGAGGTGCGAAGGGTTGAAGGCGAGCGAGAGGTGCACCGGACCGCCAGGGGTGGTCACGTCGGAACTGAAGCCCTGGTGGTACTTCACGTCGCCCGAAGGCAGGTCTTCGGGCGCGGTGTGGTCGAACTCGGCGAACAGGTCCTTGGGCATCTTGCCCAGGGTGTTGACCAGCACGTTGAGGCGGCCGCGGTGGGCCATGCCGATGACGATTTCCTGGATACCGACCTGGCCGGCTTCCCGGATCAGCTCGTCCATGGACGCAATGAAACTCTCGCCACCTTCGAGCGAGAAACGCTTCTGGCCGACGTACTTGGTGTGCAGGAAGCGCTCCAGGCCTTCGGCCGCGGTCAGGCGGTCGAGGATGTGCTTTTTCTTCTCGGCGTTGAACGCGGGTTTGGTGCGCGTGGCTTCCAGGCGCTCCTGCCACCAGCGCTTCTGCGCCTGGTCGGTGATGTACATGTACTCGGCGCCGATGGAGCCGCAGTAGGTCTCGCGCAACGCGTTCAGCAGATCGCGCAGCGACATCGTTTCCTTGCCGAAGAACGTGTTGCTGGTGTTGAACACGGTCTCGAGGTCGGCATCGGTGAAGCCGTAGAACGAGAGTTCGAGCTCGGGGATGTGGGCACGCTCGGCGCGTTTCAGCGGATCCAGATCGGCCCAGCGGGCGCCGACGTTGCGGTAGGCGGCAATGAGCTGCTGGACGGCGGTGCGCTTGCGGGCGAGTTCGGAGTCTGCGCCAGCAGCCTGGACCACGCGGGTACCACCTTGTTTGGCGCGCTCGGCGAAGGCGTTGATGACCGGCAGGTGGGGAACGTCTCGGGCGTCGGTGCCATCACCGGCCGGCACATTCTGCAAGGCGTCGAAGTAGCCGCGCCAGTTCTCGGGCACGCTGCCTGGGTTGTCCAGGTAGTTTTCGTACATCTCTTCCACGTACGGCGCGTTGCCGCCGAAGAGGTACGAGTTGCCCTTGTAGGCAACATACACGTTGCCCCCGTTCGATTGGGAATCGCTCATAAATCCGCTGACCTCCGTTTCCCTTCAGGAAACATAAGCTGGTTAGAAAAACCTTCCGCGGCACGGCTGGACCGTTAGGCGGATGCGACAGTGACTGTGGAAGGACCTGACTGCAGCGGGCGATTGTGCCACCGTCGCGATGCCCTCGTGCAACAAGATGCGACTTCCGTCAGGAAGAAGCGCGGGGCGAGAGCCGCTCGGAGGCCGGCACGGAACTGGGCTCGTCCATCTCGATTGCGATCTGCGTGCACACCGTGCGGCACAGCGTGACCGCCTTTTCGCTTTGCACACGGTAGATCACCTGCGTGCCTTCCTTGCGCTTGGCCAGCACACCGGCCCTGTAGAGCAGGTTCAGGTGCTGCGACAAATTGGGCTGCGTCGTGTCGATTTCCTGCAACAGCTGGGAGACGGACTTTTCCGTGTCACAGAGCGCGCTCAGGATGCGCAGCCGCATGGGGGTGGCGAGCACCCCGAAGAGCTCGGCCGCGAGCTCGAACACGCGGACTTTTTCCACCTGGCCTTCGGACGCGATCATTTGTTCCATGGCTTGTGTCGCTCGTGTGAATATAAGCATGAATGATACTTACATCGAACCCACGCGGCCATCGTCCGCGAGCGAAATCAGCCCCGCTCTCGGGGTGAGCCCGCCCCTCAGCGGAATGAGTCGCTGATCTGTTGTAGCGCGCTGGGATCGTCCATGGTCGTGAGGTCCCCCGGGTCGCGGCCTTCGCACACCGCCTGGATGGCGCGGCGCAACAATTTCCCGCTGCGCGTCTTGGGCAGCAAGGTCACGAAACGCACCCGCGACGGACGCGCCACCGCGCCGAGCTGCTCGTCCACGCGTTTCATGATCTCGCCCTCCAGCTTCAGGCGGCTGGACTCATCACCCAGCGCCGAAGCGTCCTTGGCGACCACAAAGGCCATGGCAACCTGCCCCTTGAGCGTGTCTGCGACGCCCACCACTGCAACCTCGGCCACATTGGCATGGCTGGAGATGCTCTCTTCGATCTCGCGCGTGCCCAGGCGGTGGCCGGCGACGTTGATCACGTCATCGGTGCGCCCCAGGATGTAGAAATAGCCGTCGTCGTCGCGAATGCCCCAATCGAACGTGCTGTAGACCAGCCTGTCGGGAATGCTTTTCCAGTACGTCTGGACGAATCGCGCGTCGTCCTTCCACACCGTCTGCATGAAGCCCGGTGGCGTCGGCCCGTCGATCACGACCACACCCTTTTGATTCGCACCGGTCAGCTCTTCACCGGTCGACTCGTGCAGCAGCTTGACGTTGTAGCCGTACATGGGCACACCCGGGCTGCCGAACTTGCTGGGCTTCTTCTCCACGCCATTGGCAATGGTCAGGATCGGCCAGCCGCTCTCGGTCTGCCAGTAGTTGTCGATGATGGGCACACCCAGGCTCTCGCTGATCCAGCGCGCGGTCGGCTCGTCCAGCGGCTCGCCCGCGAGGAACAAGCTTTTGAGGCTGGAGAGGTCGTACTGCTTCAGATAGGCCGGGTCCTGCTTCTTGAGCACGCGCACCGCCGTGGGCGCGCTGAACATCACCGAGACCTTGTACTTTTCGACCAAGCGCCACCAGATGCCGCCGTCGGGCCGGATCGGCAGGCCTTCGTACAGGATGGTCGCCATGCCGGCGATCAGCGGGCCGTAGACGATGTAGCTGTGGCCCACGACCCAGCCGATGTCACTGGTGGAGAAAAAAGTTTCGCCAGGTTGCCCCATGAAGATGTGCTTCATGCTCGCGGCCAGCGCCACCAGATAGCCGCCAGTGTCGCGCTGCACGCCCTTGGGCTTGCCCGTGGTACCGCTGGTGTAGATGGTGTAACTGATGGCGGTCGCGTCGAGCCACTCGCACGGCACCTGGTCGTTCAGATGCCGATCGCGCAGCGCGGCGTAGTCGTGGTCGCGCCCCGCGCTCAGGTCCATGGGCGCCAGGCCCCGGTTGACCAGGACCACCGAAGCCGGCTTGTGGCGGGAGAGGCGAATGGCCTCGTCCAGCAGGGGCTTGTAGGGCACCACCTTGCCGCCGCGCGAACCCGCGTCCGCGCTCACGATCACCACCGGTTCCGCGTCGTCGATGCGGTTGGCCAGCGAATGGCTGGCAAAGCCGCCGAACACCACCGAATGGATGGCCCCGATGCGCGCGCAGGCCAGCATGGCGAAGGTCGCCTCGGGGATCATGGGCATGTAGATCAACACCCGATCGCCCTTCTTTACCCCCTGCCCCAGCAGTACCGCCGCCATGCGTTGCACCTCGGTATGCAACTCGCGAAAACTGTAGGTGCGTTCGACCTCGACCTCGGTCGACACGTAGATCAAGGCGGGTTGGTCGGCACGCGCTGGCAGGTGCCGGTCCACGGCGTTGTGGCACAGGTTGGTTGATCCGCCCTCGAACCAGTGAACAAAGGGGGGCTGGTCGGCGTTGCACACGCGGTCGAACGGCTTGTGCCAATCCACGAGCGCGGCCTGCTCGCTCCAGAACGCGTCGCGGTCTTCGATGGAGCGGCGGTAAAACTCGGCGTAGCCTTCAGGCTTGCTCATGGTGTGTCCTTCGGGGCGTCGTTCGGTTGAATCTGAATTCATAATTATTGTCAGACAGCTTTCGGCAGCCTGACACCGCGGGGCACGCCGAAAACGCCCCGCAGACGTTTCACTTGATCAAGGCCTGCACGTCGCGAAACGCCGGGTGATCGGCGGTGCGCAGCCACTCGAAGGCCACCATCTCGGTGGTCACCAGCTCGGCGCCCGCGCCCGCCAGCCGGTCAAACGCGGCATCGCGGTTGCGCTCGGTGCGCGAGCTGCAGGCGTCCGTCACGACCCAGACGTCGAACTCCTGTTCGATCAGCTCCAGCGCCGTCTGCAGCAGGCAGACGTGCGCCTCGCACCCCGCCACCACCACGGTCTGGCGTTCGACAACCGACTCGGCCGCCGCTTTTTGCAGGTGTTTGGGCAGGCTGCGCGCATTCCCTCCTTGCTTGACGGGTGGCCGCAACCACTCGACCAAGCCTTCAGAAGCCGCGCTGAACGCCATCTTGGACAAGGTCTTCTGGCACAACCCACGCAGTTCGGCGGCGTTGGATCCGAGTTTCTCCGGGTTCTGTTCGGTGCCGAAGGTGGGCACGCGCAGCAGTTGCGCCGTGCGCGCCAGCCGCAAGGCATTGGCCAGCACCAGCGGGGCTTCAAAGATCACAGGCATCAGGAGGGCTTGGTAGTCCACCAGCACGAGTTGGGAATCGGTTGCATCCAGCAGCATGGTTTTTTCTTTCACATCGGCGGGTTCGAGGTAGCCCCGATTCTGGCAGTGTCGCGCAGGGCGACGAACGCGCGATCGCTCCGGACCGATGGCACCTGACCCGAAACCCCATGTAAATCAAAGGGTTGCCTTCCAAATCTCGCTTGACTTCAAGCAGCGACGCCGATACCCTCGGCCGCTATGTCGCGTTGGGCACCCCTTCTTCTGTTGAGCTTTTCGGTCATGGCACACGCCGCGCCGGGCAACTCAGCTTATGAAGACATGGACAACCTGCTCAACGAGAAAGGCCTGATGGCTCGTCTCGGCCATCAAGTGCAACAGGCGCGAGACACCGTGAGCGAGCAAGCGTCCAGTCTGGTCATCAACGCCATGGCCTTCCTCGACGTGCCCTACCTCTACGGGGGCAACAGCGCCGAAACCGGCTTCGATTGCAGCGGTTTCGTACGCGCCGTCTACGAACAATCGCTGGGCAAGATCCTGCCGCGCCGTTCGGACGAGCAAGCCGCAGCCACCCAGACCATTGACCGCAACGATCTCAAACCCGGCGACCTGGTGTTCTTCAACACCATGCGCCGCGCCTTCAGCCACGTGGGCATCTACGTGGGTGACGGCAAATTCATCCACTCCCCGCGCAGCGGTGCGCAGGTGCGAATGGAAGACATGCGCATGGCCTATTGGAACAAGCGTTTCAATGGTGCGCGGCGCGTGCCGCTGCAGGCGGGCGAGACCTCCCGCTGAGGCGGATCGGCAGTGCCGTTGGCGCCTTTGCCGGCTGTGCAGACAGCGCCCCCCTAGAATCACCCGGCAATCCCGCGCCCAACACAGACGCCAACGAGAGGGAAAAATGACCTGGGTGAACACGATGCATCAGGCGATCAACCGCCTGGACAAGCTGCCGGTCCTGCGCAACATCAGCCAAAGCGCCCATCGGCAACGGTTTCTCAAGAACGTCGATCAAAACCTCTTCATGGGGGTCTACGACACGTTCGAAGCGGCGGCAGCGAGTGCCCCGCCCAGCCTGCACCTGGGCTACGACAACGAGGAATCTGCGAACATCGCCTATGTAAGCGCCATCAGCCCGCGGGACTATCCTGCCATGTTCTGGCTGCTTCGGTCCCTGGGGGATGGCATGCGGACCTTCTTTGATCTAGGCGGCCACACGGGCGTGAAGTACTACGCCTTTCGCCGTGCGATCGGATTCCCGCCGGACATCCGTTGGACCGTGTGCGATGTGCCAGCGGTTGTGGTCCGAGGCCGCGAACTGGCGCAAGCGCGCGCGCCCGAGGGTTCCTTGCACTTCACCGACCGGTATGAAGATCTCGATGGCCAGGACGTGCTGTTTGCTTCGGGCAGTCTGCAGTACCTCCCCTTGACCTTGTCGGACATGCTCAAAGGCCTGCGCCGCATGCCGCGCCGCGTTGTGGTCAACACCACACCCATTCACGAGACACAATCGTTTTTCACACTCAACAGCATTGGTACTGCCTTCTGCCCCTACCGTGTGCAGGCCCGCGAAACTTTCGTGGAATCGGTTACCGCGCTGGGCTATCTCAAGCGCGACGCCTGGGACAACCTGGGCAAAGGCATGGTAATTCCTGATGCGCAAGGGATGGACGTCGAGTCGTACTCGGGTTTCTGCTTCGATTTGAAAGACTGAGCTCCCTTCTGCCGGATGCTGGCAATCGCGTCACTCAAGGCGAATGCGGACGCTCTTGAGAGCTCGGTTGCTGCGCCATTGCGCATGGATGCGGCGCACGAAAGCAGCCCTGTCACCGACGGCGGGTAGATTGTCCGAATTCAGCAGGCGTTCCTGGATCGCCGGCGTATGAGTCGCCGCATTGATCTCCCTGTTCAAGCGGTCCAACACCTCCAGCGAGGTACCACCCGGCGCAAACAAGCCGAAGAGAGAGGTGATGTTCGCCTGCGGCAGACCGAGCTCGGCAAACGTCGGCACCTGCGGCAACACATCCAGACGGTGCGGCGCACCGACCGCCAGCGCCTTGAAACGCCCAGCGCGGACGTGGCTCAACTGCGCAGGCGCCACATTGGTGGACAGAAGCTCGAACTGCCCGCCCAGCGCATCGTTGAGCTGCTGGCCACCTCCCTTGTAGGGCACGTGCGTCACCGCGATACCCGCGCCCCACTGCACTTGCTCCAGCACCAGATGACCGGCCGTGGCCACGCCGGACGTGGCCCAGCGCAAAACGCTCGGATGGGCCCGCGCTTGCGCCAGGACGTCGGAAAAATCGCGCCCGGTGAACGCGGGCGTGCCCACCAGCAGCACCGGGGTGAACATGACGCTGGCCACAGGCGCGATATCGCGCAAAGGGTCGTACGCCACAGGCCCCAGATGCGGCCGAAGCGTGAGCGGGCTGATTGCCGAGAAAGCCAGGGTGTGTCCATCTGCGGGGGCGCGCGCCAGCGCTTGCAGGCCCACGCTGCCACCGTCACCACCGCGGTTCTCCACCCGCACCGGCACGCCGAGCTGCCATACCAGACGCTCGGCCAATGAGCGCGCAATGCCATCGCTGAGCCCGCCCGGTGGGTACACCACGATGATGCGCAGAGCTTGGGAGGGCCACACGGCTTGCGCCGTGGCGGGCCACGGGCGACTAGCACCCGCCAGCGCGAGCATCGCCGCCAACGCTTGCCTGCGGGAGGGTCTCATGCGGTCCGCCCGCGTCTCGGGCGTGGTTGTGCCTTGCGCGCGGTGTCGCGCGCGATCTTCAGGAAATGCGCGGCCGGGCCCGTGGCGTCGGCCGTGCGGTAGACCAGGGTGAGCGGCGCGTCCAGCGGCGTACCGTCGGCCAGCGGCAGATAGACCACCGCATGTGGATGCAACCCGCGCATGGAGGCGGGCACCACCGCGATGCCCGCACCCGCGGCCACCAGGTTGAGGCTCGTCACCATGCGCTCCACCTCGGCCGCGATGCGCGGGCGAAAACCCTGCGCCTCGCAGAGCGCGAGGAGATTGGCATACAGCCCGGGGGCGCCGGGTTGGCGCACCAGAATGAAGGCATCTTCGTGCAGATCCGACAGCACCAATGAGCGTCTGCCTGCGAACGCATGGTCCACGGGCAAGGCCACCAGCACCGGTTCGCGCAGCAAGACCTCGAAGGTGAGGTTCTCCGGCTGAGAGACCGGCACGCGGATCAATCCGCAATGCAGGCGCCCGGCCTCGACCGCCGCCGTGATGCCGGCCGCGTGGTCTTCGCGGATCGACAGCGCGATACCCGGCCAGGCCCGGCGGCAGGCGCGCAAGGCTTCGGGCGTGAAGGCGTGGGCCGCCGCTGAGCTGGTGAAACCCACGTGCAGCACGCCCAGCTCGCCTCGCGCCACGCGGGCCATGCGCTGCTCCATGGCGGCCATGTCGTCCAGCAACTGGCGCGCTTCGATCTCGAACAAACGCCCTGCATCGGTCAAGGTCACGCCCTTGGGATGGCGGTGGAACAGGGCCACGCCCAACGCGGCCTCCAGCGCCTTGATCTGCAGGCTCAGCGGCGGCTGCTGGATGCCCAGGCGCTCGGCCGCGCGCGTCATGTGGCCGGCCTCGGCCACCGCCATGAAGTAACGCAGGTGCCGGATCTCCATATCTTCAACGTATCGAAAGTGGCGTTTCAGTATATTTGACCCAGGGTGAATGCAGGCCTATCGTGCGATGGATCCGAACACCACGAAGGAGACCACCAGTGCGCATCCACCCTCTCGCCTGCTTGGCATTCTCGGCGCTGGCGCTCCACACAGCCCCAACCACCGCCCAGACACCCACCGCACCCGCGCCCCGGGCCTGCCCCAGTGAAGTGCCTGCGGGCGCGACCTGCTACACAGGCGAAGATGGGCTCGGAGGTTTCTACTGGATCGCCCTGCCCGCCCAGTGGAAGCCCGGGTCCGGTGTGCTGGTGATGCACGCGCACGGCGGCCCTGCCGACACCGGCCCCGCCAAGCCCGAACGCAGCCAGGAAGACCTCAAGCGCTGGGCCGTCACGGTCAAGGCCGGCTACGCCTGGGCAGGCGCCTCGTACCGCCGAGGCGGTTTCGGCGTGAGCATGGCAGCGGAAGACACCGAGCGCTTGCGCCGTCACTTCGTGGCCCACTTTGGACCACCACGCCGCACCATCCTGCACGGGCAAAGTTATGGCGGATCGGTCGCGGCCAAGGGTGCGGAGCTGTATGCCACTGCAAGCGGCCCCGGCGGCACCGTCAAAGGACCCTACGACGGCGTGCTGCTCACCAGCGGCATGCTGGGCGGCGGCACCAGCACCTACAACTTCCGCATCGACCTGCGCGTGGTCTACCAATACGTCTGCAAGAACCACCCCATGCCGGACGAGCCGCAGTACCCGCTGTGGCAAGGCCTGCCGATGGACGCCAAGCTCACGCGCGCCGAACTGGCCAACCGGGTGGACGAATGCACGGGTGTGCGCAAGCCCGCAGCGCAACGCACCGAGCAGCAGAGGGCCAACCTGGCCAACATCGTCAACGTGATCCGCATCCCGGAACGCTCGTTGATCGCCCACCTGAACTGGGCCACCTGGCTGTTCCGCGATCTCACGCAGTTGCGGCTGGGCAACCGCAATCCTTTCACCACCGCGGGCGTGCAATACAGGGGGTCGACGGACGACGCCGCGCTCAACGCCGGCGTGCTGCGCTACACCGCCGACCCGGCCGCCGTGGCCGAACTGGCGAAAGACAGCGACCCGACCGGGCGCATCCATATGCCGGTGTTGTCGTTGCATGCGATCAACGACCCCACCGCCTTTGTCGAACTGGAGTCGAGCTACCGCGACACGCTGGAGCGCGCAGGCACGGGCCATCTGCTGGTGCAGAACTTCAGCGACGAATCCGAGCACAGCTACCTGAGCGATCCGCAGTACCCGGCCCTGTTCACCGCGCTGTTGAACTGGATCGACAAGAACGACAAGCCCACGCCGCAGAAAGTGGCAGCGCTGTGCAAAGGCTACGAGGCTGCGTACGGCGACACGTGCAAGCTGCTGCCGGACTACCGCAGCCCTCCCATCGCCAGCCGCGTTGCGCCGCGTCCAGTACCTTGAAGAAAAAAGGCCACCCGCCTGAGAAGGCGGGTGGCCTTTGTAGGAGCATCGTGGCCTACTTGCGCTGAGGCGGCACGTCGGTGCAGGAGCCGTGGGCGATCTCGGCGGCCATGCCGATGCTCTCGCCCAGCGTGGGGTGCGGGTGGATGGTCTTGCCAATGTCCACCGCGTCCGCGCCCATCTCGATGGCCAGGGCGATCTCGCCGATCATGTCGCCCGCGTGCGTGCCCACCATGCCACCCCCCAGGATCCGGCCGTGCCCGTGGGCCTCGGGCGAGTCGTCGAACAGCAGCTTGGTCACGCCCTCGTCGCGCCCGTTGGCAATGGCACGCCCCGACGCCGTCCAGGGGAACAAGCCCTTCTTCACCTTGATGCCTTGCGCCTTGGCCTGGTCCTCGGTCAAGCCCACCCAGGCCACTTCCGGATCGGTGTAGGCCACGCTGGGGATCACCCGCGCGTTGAACGCCGCGCTGGCCAGCTCCTGGTTGCCTTGCAGTTCGCCAGCGATCACCTCGGCGGCCACGTGCGCCTCGTGCACCGCCTTGTGCGCCAGCATCGGCTGGCCCACGATGTCGCCGATGGCGAAGATGTTCGGCACGTTGGTGCGCATCTGGATGTCGACGTTGATGAAGCCACGGTCCGACACCGCCACACCGGCCTTCTCCGCGCCGATCTTCTTGCCGTTGGGCGTGCGGCCCACGGCCTGCAGCACGAGGTCGTAGGTCTGTGGTTCGGGCGCCTTGCCGCCCTCTTCGGCGGCGGCAAACGTCACTTCGATGCCCGCCGGCGTGGCCTTCGCGCCCACCGTCTTGGTCTTCAACATGATGTTGTCGAAGCGCTTGGCGTTCATCTTCTGCCAGATCTTCACCAGGTCACGGTCGGCGCCCTGCATCAGGCCATCGAGCATTTCCACCACGTCCAGGCGCGCGCCCAGCGTGCTGTACACCGTGCCCATTTCCAAGCCGATGATGCCGCCACCCAGGATCAGCATGCGCTTGGGCACTTCCTTGAGTTCGAGCGCGCCGGTGCTGTCGACCACGCGGGGATCGTCGGGCATGAAGGGCAGGCGCACGGCTTGCGAGCCGGCGGCAATGATGGCTTTCTTGAAGGCGATGACCTGCTTCTTGCCGGTTTTCTCCTGGCCTTTGGCACCGTTGGTTTCCTCCACTTCGAGGTGGTTGGCTCCGACAAAGCTGCCCACGCCGCGCACGGTGGTGACCTTGCGCATCTTGGCCATCGCCGCCAGCCCGCCGGTGAGTTTGCCGATGACCTTTTCCTTGTGGCCGCGCAGCTTCTCGATGTTGACCACCGGTCGGCCGAATTCGACACCCAGATCGGCCATGTGGCTCACCTCGTCCATCACCGCGGCCACGTGCAGCAGCGCCTTGGAAGGGATGCAGCCCACGTTGAGGCAGACGCCGCCCAGCGTGGCGTAGCGCTCCACCAGCACGACCTTGAGCCCCAGGTCGGCCGCGCGGAAGGCCGCGCTGTAACCGCCCGGGCCGCCACCGAGCACGAGCACGTCGCATTCGAGGTCGGCACTGCCGGCGAAGCTGGCGGCGGTCGGCGCGGGCGCAGGGCTCCCTCCCCCGCTGGGGGCGGGTTGGGGTGGGGGTACGGGAGCCGCAGCGGCCGTCGGCGCGGCAGGTGCCGCCGCAGCCGCGCCCGCACCCTCGGCCTCCAGCGTGAGCACCACACTGCCCTGCTTGACCTTGTCGCCCAGCTTGACCTTGAGCTCCTTGACCACACCACCTTGCGACGATGGTATCTCCATGGAGGCCTTGTCGGACTCCACCGTGATCAGGCTTTGCTCTGCCTTGACCGTGTCACCGGCTTTCACCAGCAACTCAATCACAGACACTTCGTCAAAATCACCGATATCGGGAACTTGAATGTCGATCGTTGCCATCGTCATTCCTTAGAGCAAGACGCGACGGAAGTCGCTGAGGATCTGGCCGAGATACGCATTGAAGCGTGCCGCCGCCGCCCCATCGATCACGCGGTGGTCCCAGGTGAGCGAAAGCGGCAGCATCAGGCGCGGCTGGAACACCTTGCCATCCCACACCGGCTCCATCTGGCTCTTGCACACACCCAGGATGGCCACTTCGGGCGCGTTGATGATGGGCGTGAAGTAGCGCCCACCGATGCCGCCCAGGCTGGAGATGGTGAAGGTCGCTCCGCTCATCTCGGCCGGGCTGAGCTTGCCTTCGCGCGCCTTCTTGGCCAGTTCGCCCATTTCCTGGCTGATCTGCAGCACGCCTTTCTTGTCCGCGTCCTTGAGCACCGGCACCATCAGCCCGTTGGGCGTGTCGGCCGCAAAGCCGATATGCCAGTACTGCTTGAGCACCAAGGCATCGCCGTCGAGCGAGCTGTTGAACTCGGGGAATTTCTTGAGCGCGGCCACGCAGGCCTTGATCAGGAAGGCCAGCATCGTCACCTTGATGCCGCTCTTCTCGTTTTCCTTGTTGGTCGACACCCGGAAGGTTTCGAGTTCGGTGATGTCGGCGTCGTCGTGGTTGGTGACCGCCGGGATCATCACCGCGTTGCGCAGCAGGTTGGCGCCGCTGATCTTCTTGATGCGCCCCAGTTCCTTGCGCTCGATCGGGCCGAACTTGGCAAAGTCGACCTTGGGCCAGGGGATCAGGCCCAGGGCCGCGCCATCGGCACCACCGCCGGCCGGCGCCTTGGCCGCCTGCGCCCTGGTCTGCGCGGCCCCGCCCATCACGGCTTTGGTGAAGTTCTGGATGTCCTCGAGCACGATGCGGCCCTTGGGCCCACTGCCTTTGATCTCGTCCAGCGGCACGCCGAGCTCGCGCGCGAATTTGCGCACCGAGGGTGAGGCGTGCGGCAGGCCGACGGCGATGGCCGTCGGGTTGTGCGCGGGGGCGGCCGCAGGCGCTGCGGCTTGCGGTGCGGGTTCCGTTGTCGGTGCCGCCGCTGCAGGGGCCGCCGATACGGGAGCAGCAGCCGCTGGCGCCGGCGTGGGTGCTGCCGCAGCACCTTCCACGATCGCGATCAGGTCACCGATGTTGATCTTGTCGCCCACCTGGACCTTGAGCTCCTTGAGCACACCGGCCGCGCTCGACGGGATCTCCATCGACGCCTTGTCGGACTCCACCGTGATCAGCGATTGCTCCACCTTCACCGTGTCACCGGGTTTGACCAGCAGCTCGATCACCGCCACGTCCTTGAAGTCGCCGATGTCGGGGACCTTGACGTCGACCGGGCCGGCCGCAGCAGGTGCCGGGGCCGGGGCCGACGCAGGGGCCGCAGCAGCGGCAGGCGCAACAGCCGGAGCTGCCTGAGCGGGGGCAGCGGCGGGCGCTGGTGCAGGGGCCGCAGCCGCTTCACCCGCAGCCTCCAGCACCAAGACCACCGAGCCCTGCTTCACCTTGTCACCGATCGCGACCTTGAGCTCCTTGACCACGCCGGCCGCGCTCGACGGAATCTCCATCGAGGCCTTGTCCGACTCCACCGTGATCAGCGACTGCTCGGCCTTGACCGTGTCACCCACCTTCACCAGCAGTTCGATGACCGCCACCTCGTCGAAGTCCCCGATGTCGGGCACTTGCACATCAATCGTTGCCATGTCGTTGTCTCCGGATTAGGCGTAGAGCGGGTTCACTTTGTCGGCGTTGATGCCGTACTTCTTGATCGCCTCGGCCACCTTGGCCACCGGCACCTTGCCGTCCTCGCTCAGCGCCTTGAGCGCGGCCAGGACGATGTAATGGCGGTTGATCTCGAAGTGCTCGCGCAGCTTGCTGCGGAAATCGCTGCGGCCGAAGCCATCGGTGCCCAGCACCTTGTAGGTGCGGTCCTTGGGAATGAAGGGGCGGATCTGTTCCGCGTAGTTCTTCATGTAGTCGGTGGAGGCCACCACCGGGCCGGTGGTGGCGCTCAACTGCTGCGCCACGAACGGCACGCGCGCGGTCTCGGTGGGGTGCAGCAGGTTCCAGCGTTCGGCGTCCTGGCCGTCGCGGGCCAGCTCGTTGAAGCTCGGGCAGCTCCACACGCCGGCGCTCACGCCCCAGTCTTTCTCCAGCAGTTCCTGCGCGGCGATGCTTTCGCGCAGGATGGTGCCGCTGCCCAACAGCTGAACCGCCGGCGCGTCCTTCTTGAGCGCGGGCGCCTGCTTGCAGTAATACATGCCCTTGATGATCTGCTCCTCCGTGCCCGGCTGAAGGCCCGGCATGGCGTAGTTCTCGTTGAGCAGCGTCAGGTAATAGAAAACGTTTTCCTGCTTCTCGACCATGCGCTTCAAGCCGTGGTGCAGGATCACACCGACCTCGTGCGCGAAGGTGGGGTCGTAGCTGATGCAGTTCGGGATCGTGCCGGCCAGGATGTGGCTGTGGCCGTCTTCGTGCTGCAGGCCTTCGCCGTTGAGCGTGGTGCGGCCCGAGGTGCCGCCCAGCAGGAAGCCCCGTGCCTGCATGTCACCCGCCGCCCAGGCCAGATCGCCAATGCGCTGGAAGCCGAACATCGAGTAGTACACGTAGAACGGGATCATGATCCGGTTGTTCGTGCTGTAGCTCGTGGCCGCCGCGATCCAGCTGGCCATGCCACCGGCTTCGTTGATGCCTTCCTGCAGGATCTGGCCGCCCTTGTCTTCCTTGTAGTACATCACCTGGTCGCGATCGACCGGGGTGTAGAGCTGGCCTTTGGGGTTGTAGATGCCGATCTGGCGGAACAGGCCTTCCATGCCGAAGGTGCGCGCCTCGTCCACCAGGATGGGCACCACGCGCGGACCGAGGGCCTGGTCGCGCAACAGCTGCGTGAGGAAGCGCACGTAGGCCTGCGTGGTCGAGATTTCACGGCCTTCGGCCGTGGGCTCCAGCACCGCCTTGAACGTTTCCAGTGCTGGCACGGTAAAGCTCTCTTCGGCCTTGGGAAGGCGCTTGGGCAGGTAACCGCCCAAGGCTGCACGGCGCTCGTGCAGGTACTTCATTTCCGGCGTGTCATCGGCCGGCTTGTAATACGGGATCTCGGCCAGCTGGCTGTCCGGAATCGGGATATTGAAGCGGTCGCGGATGTACTTGATGTCTTCGTCCGACAGCTTCTTGGTCTGGTGCACGGTGTTCTTGCCTTCACCGGCCTTGCCCATGCCATAGCCCTTGACGGTCTTGACCAGCAACACAGTGGGCTGGCCCTTCTTCTCGTTGGCGGCGTGGAAGGCGGCGTACACCTTGGTCGGCTCATGGCCACCCCGGCGCAGCTCGAACACCTCTTCGTCGGTCATGTTCTCGACCAGCTTGGCGGTCTCGGGGTATTTGCCGAAGAAATTCTTGCGCACAAAGGCGCCGTCGTTGGCCTTCATGGCCTGGTAGTCGCCGTCCAGCGTTTCCATCATGAGCTGCTTGAGCTTGCCGCTCTTGTCGCGCGCGAGCAAAGTGTCCCAGCCATTGCCCCAGAGCAGCTTGATCACGTTCCAGCCACTGCCGCGGAATTCGCTTTCGAGCTCCTGCACGATCTTGCCGTTGCCGCGCACCGGGCCGTCCAGACGCTGCAGATTGCAGTTGACGACGAAGACCAGGTTGTCGAGGTTCTCGCGCGCGGCCAGGCCGATGGCGCCCAGCGACTCGGGTTCGTCCATTTCACCGTCGCCGCAGAACACCCAGACCTTGCGGTCGGCGGTGTCGGCAATGCCACGGGCATGCAAGTACTTGAGAAAGCGCGCCTGGTAAATCGCCATCAGCGGGCCCAGGCCCATCGACACCGTGGGGAACTGCCAGAACTCGGGCATCAGCTTGGGGTGCGGGTAGCTGGAGAGGCCCTTGCCGTCTACTTCCTGCCGGAAGTTGTCGAGCTGCTCTTCGGTGAGGCGGCCTTCGAGGTAGGCGCGAGCGTAGATGCCGGGCGAGCTGTGGCCCTGAATGTAGAGCAGGTCCCCGCCATGCTTTTCATTCGCGGCATGCCAGAAGTGGTTGAACCCGGCGCCGAACATGCTGGCCACCGAGGCAAACGAGCCGATGTGGCCACCCAGGTCGCCACCGTCGGCCGGATTCAGGCGGTTGGCGCGCACCACCATCGCCATGGCGTTCCAGCGCATGTAGGCGCGCAGGCGCTTTTCGATCGCGATGTTTCCCGGGCAGCTCGCCTCCTGGTCCACCTCAATGGTGTTCACGTAGCCGGTATTGGCCGAGAACGGCATATCGATGCTGTGCTGACGGGCTTCTTCCAGCAAGTTTTCCAACAGAAAGTGCGCGCGCTCAGGCCCTTCCTTTTCAATCACGGCGGCCAGCGCCTCCGTCCATTCACGGGTTTCCTGGGCATCGGCATCCGTGGCGCCACGGCCATTCAGAGCGTCGTTCGCTGACATGGGTTGTCTCCTGGTAGTTGCACTTGGGTTTGCGGAGGGCTCTCCACAGTGTCGCGGATTTTTCCACAAAAAGTGGCTGTTTTCAACATATGCGCACACGTTTCGCATTATAAAAATAAGAGCGAAACGGAAGAGACATATCAAGCGCGACAAACGTTCGAGAGTGCCTGCTCACGTAGACTCCCCGGTTGATGATTCTCCAACCCCTCAACCCCTCGTCGTCTACACCACAGGCCCAGGCGGTCTGGTGGAAACGCTGGTGGCGGCGCCTGCCGCCATCCCGCCAGGATCGCTTCGCCACGCTCGGCCCCTTGCTCGCCGTGCTGCTCTTCCTCTCGGCCATCGTCGTGGCTATCACTTACCTGCGCTACGAGGAACTGGAACGCGAACAGGAGGCGGTGACCCGTGACGTCGAATACGCCCAGCAACGCCTGCGCCTGCGTCTGCTGGAGCGGCAGGAACAGCTCATGCGTCTGGCCCGCGAGGTGGGCAACAAAGAGATCGAGATCGAGGAATTCGAGTTCCAGGTGGAGTCCCTGGTCAGCCAATTCCCGGAGATGCTTGCGATCAGTTGGGTCGATGCACGGCGCAGCGTGCAGGCCAGCTATGTATCGCCCAGTGCGCCTGCGGCGCTGGTGCGCCCTGCAGGCAGCACGCTCAGCCCCGGCGAAACCGATGGTTCTTTTGAACTGGCACGCGATTTGCGCCAGCCCATCTACTCCAGGCCACTGGGCGAAGACGCGCGCAACGCCACGCTGATGCTGCATGTACCGCTGGCCGAGCAAGGCCGCTTTGCCGGCACCATCATGGGCGAATACTCGATCGACGGCCTGCTGCGCTTTGGCATTCCCCCCGAAATCATGGCGCGCTATGCCGTCGCGCTGATGGACGACCGAGGCCGGGTGTTGGCAGGCAGCCTGCAGACGCCGTCCAGCGTGTTGCGCCTGCTGCCCTGGTCCAATCCGCCGCTGGAACACGAAGTGCCGGTCTCTCCTGTGGGCAATGGCCTGCTTCTCAAGGCCCAGGGCTACCGGACGTCCCAGGACATCGTGGGCAGCGGCTTCTTCTGGGTCATCGGCGCGCTCTCGGCGCTCACGGTCTGGATGCTGCTGGGTACCTGGCGCCACACACGGCGGCGCGTGCAGGCCCAGCAGGCCCTGGTGGCCGAGACCAACTTCCGCCGTGCCATGGAGAACTCCATGCTGACCGGCATGCGCGCACTCGACATGCAGGGGCGCATCACCTACGTGAACCCCGCCTTTTGCTCCATGACCGGATGGACCGAGGGGGAACTGGTCGGCCGCACCGCGCCGTTTCCCTATTGGCCCGACACCGAACACGACCAACTCGCCGCACGCCTGGAAGATGAGCTGCGGGGTCGCTCGACCCCCGGTGGGTTCGAGGTGCACGTGAGGCGCCGCGACGGCAGCATCTTCGACGCCCGCATGTACGTCTCGCCCCTGATCGACCCCAAAGGGCATCAGACGGGGTGGATGACCTCCATGACGGACATCACCGAGCCCAAGCGCATTCGCGAAGAACTCACGGCATCGTACGAGCGCTTCACCACGGTGCTGGAAAGCCTGGATTCGGCGGTCTCCGTGGCGCCGCTGGGCAGCGATGAAATGCTGTTCGCCAACAAGATGTACCGGCTCTGGTTTGGCACGCGCGGCCAGGGCCACCGGCATCTGGTCGATCTGGCGCGCAACCAACCTTCGCCCAGCCCCGACGATGGCGACGCGGTGGACGCGTTCGCGGGCATGCCCACGGAAACACTCACCGACGCGGGATCGGAGAACGCCGAGGTGTTCGTAGAAGAACTCGACCGCTGGCTCGAGGTTCGCACGCGCTACCTCACCTGGGTCGATGGGCGCCTGGCGCAGATGGTGATCGCCAGCGACATCACGCCGCGCCGCAATGCCGAGGAGCAAGCCTCTCGCCAGGCCGAACGCGCACAAACCGCCAGCCGCCTGATCACCATGGGGGAAATGGCGTCCAGCGTGGCGCACGAGCTCAACCAGCCACTGACCGCCATCAGCAACTATTGCAATGGCATGATCTCGCGCGTGTCCGAGCAGCGCATCAGCACGGACGAACTGCTCGGCGCGCTGGAGAAGACCGCGCGCCAGGCACAACGCGCAGGCCAGATCATTCAGCGCATTCGGGCTTTCGTGAAACGCAGCGAGCCCAACCCGACACTGTCGGACGTGGCCCAGATGGTGAGCAACGCCATCGAACTCGCGGAGATCGAACTGCGCCGCCATCAGGTGCGCCTCTCGCCCTACGTGGCCGCGCGCCTGCCCCCCCTCATCGTGGACCCGATCCTGATCGAGCAGGTGCTGATCAACCTGCTCAAGAACGCGGGCGAAGCCATTGCTCAGGCCGGTCGGGCACCGGGTGAGCGCTACGTGGAGTTGCGTGTCGGGCCGCGGCGGCTGGACGACGAGGACGTGGTCGAGTTCTCGGTGCGCGATTCGGGCAATGGCGTGCCCGACGAAATGATCGAGCGCATCTACGAAGCCTTCTACAGCACCAAGAGCGAAGGCATGGGCATCGGCCTCAAGCTGTGCCGCAGCATCGTCGAGTCGCACCATGGGCGGATGCAAGTTCAGAACATCTACAATGGCGAAGAGGTGGTGGGCTGTTGCTTCAGTTTCTGGATACCGGTCGTCTCGCGGCTGCACATCCAGAACATGTCGAATGAGCCCTCCATGGAGTCGCTGACGGACACTGAAAGAGCGCGATGAGTTTGATCCCCAAAAAAGGTACCGTCTATGTCGTCGATGACGACGAGGCGGTGCGCGACTCTCTGCAATGGCTTCTCGAGGGCAAAGATTTCCGGGTCCGATGTTTCGAATCCGCCGAGGCCTTTCTCAGCCGGTACGACGCCCGGGAAGTGGCTTGCCTGATTGCCGACATCCGCATGGGTGGCATGACCGGCATGGAATTGCAGGAACGCCTGATCGAGCGCCAGTCGCCCTTGCCCATCGTGTTCATCACGGGCCATGGCGATGTTCCCATGGCGGTGGAATCCATGAAGAAGGGCGCGCTCGATTTCATCCAGAAGCCTTTCAAGGAAGACCAACTGGTCACCCTGGTCGAACGCATGCTGGAGCGCGCGCGGGACGCATTTGCCACGCACCAGCAAGCCGTCAGCCGAGACGCCCTGCTCTCCAAGCTGACCAGCCGGGAAGCACAGGTGCTCGAGCGCATCGTCGCCGGACGGCTGAACAAACAGATCGCCGACGACCTGGGTATCAGCATCAAGACGGTGGAAGCGCACCGCGCCAACATCATGGAAAAGCTCGGCGCCAATACCGTGGCCGATCTGCTCAAGATCGCGCTGGGCCAAACCCCTGCGAAGGCCTGAGCCGCAAACACCCTGCGCCCTTCCTCACAACGCCCGCCCTTCTTCGGCGGGCGTTTGCATTTCAACCACCGACAACACCCGCTTCAACCATGACCGCCCAATTGATCGACGGCAATGCCCTCTCCCGCCAACTGCGCGCCGACGTCGGCGCGCGCGTCACCGCCCTCAAGGCCAAAGGCATCACGCCCGGCCTGGCCGTGGTCCTCGTCGGTGACAACCCCGCCTCACAGGTCTACGTGCGCAACAAGGTCAAGGCCTGCGAAGACACGGGCATGCATTCGGTGCTCGAACGCTGGCCCGCCACGCTCAGCGAGGCCGACCTGCTGGCACGCGTGGACGCGCTGAACCAGGACAAGAGCATCCACGGCATCCTGGTTCAGTTGCCCTTGCCCGCGCACATCGACGCACAGAAGGTGATCGAGGCCATATCACCAGCCAAGGACGTGGACGGTTTCCACATCGCCAGCGCAGGGGCACTCATGACAGGCATGCCTGGCTTCTGGCCCTGCACGCCGTACGGCTGCATGAAGATGCTGGAGAGCATCGGCTACGAACTCAAGGGCAGGCATGCCGTGGTGATCGGCCGCAGCAACATCGTCGGCAAACCCATGGCCTTGATGCTGCTGCAGCAAAACGCGACCGTGACCATCTGCCACAGCGGCACGCGCGATCTGAAGGCCCTGACACTGCAGGCCGATGTGATCGTGGCCGCCGTCGGCAAGCGCAACGTGCTCACCGCCGACATGGTCAAGCCGGGCGCGGTGGTTCTTGACGTCGGCATGAACCGAAACGACGAGGGCAAGCTCTGCGGAGACGTCGACTTCGAAGGCGTGAAGGAAGTGGCCGGCTGGATCACGCCAGTGCCCGGTGGCGTCGGTCCCATGACGATCACCATGCTGATGGTGAACACGCTCGAGTCGGCCGAGCGGTGCGTGGGCTAACCGGGTCGGTTTGAGCTGGCGCTCAGTCGCCACAAGACGATCCCCGAGCATAGCCACTGACCCAGTACCATGGCCGAGCCTATGCCGTGCCACAACCGCAGATTGCCACCGCTGGCGCGCGCGGTGACGATCTTGTGCGCCACGCCAAACTCCTGCAACAGCGCCAGCAACATGGCCAGGAGCACGAAGCCCAGCGTGGTGAGGGTGGCCGCATCGGGTGGATGGCCGCTCGCGCGGCCCTGGCGCAGCAACACCAGCAGCAGCAAGCCGAGCAGCAGGCCCGCATAGCTCTGCATGGAAAACAGCTTCGCCGCCACAGGCCCCGCCAGCGCCGGACTGCCCAAGCTCGCGAACAACACCGGCACCGCCAGGAAACTCAGCGCGGTGATGCCACCCCACCACAGTGCAGCGGTCAACAGGCACAGGCGCCGTGGCATGGCCATCTCCGGCAAATTCACGCGTAGCGAACGGCCACGATTTCGAAGCGCTTGAGGCCACCCGGCGCCTGCACCTCGACCGCATCACCCTCTTCCTTGCCGATCATGGCGCGCGCAATCGGGCTGCTGATGTTGATCAAGCCGAGCTTGAGATCGGCCTCGTCTTCACCCACGATCTGGTAGGTCACCGGATTGCCGCTGTCCTCATCTTCGAGCTCCACCGTGGCGCCGAACACCACGCGTCCACCCGCGTCCAGCATGGCGGGATCGATGATCTGCGCGGCCGAGAGCTTGCCTTCGATTTCGGCAATGCGCCCTTCGATGAAGCCTTGGCGGTCCTTGGCCGCGTCGTACTCCGCGTTCTCGCTCAGGTCGCCCTGTGCGCGGGCTTCTGCGATGGCATTGATCACCCAGGGGCGATCCACGGTTTTCAGGCGGTGCAACTCTTCCTTGAGTTTCTCAGCGCCGCGTTTGGTGATGGGGATGGTGGCCACGGAAGGGTCTCCACAAAGGAAAACCGCCGGCGGCAGCCGGCGGTTGGGTTGGGTTGTGTGCTTCGGTGCATTATAGGCACCCAACACGAACAAGCCCCTCATACGGTTTCGCCTTCAAGCGTAGAGCAAGGCGGGTTGCCGCAGACAGTGCTATAGCACGGCAAGGCGACCCAACGCAGTTATACGCTTGAAGGCGGAACCGTATCAGTCGAAGCGGGGCAATGAGAGACCTAGCCGCCCCGCGCAGTCCAAGGTAGCTGCGCCCATGGTGTTCAACAGCCGGTCTAATTCCAGTCCATCGAGACCATCGGCGCTCACACTCCGGTGAAGAATGAGGTCGTCACGTTGCGCATCGATCGCGAAGTACGCACCTCCCGTGACCTCACCCAGCATGTGCAATTCCAGCAGCTGTCGCAGGGCCTGATCTTCGGTGGGCACCGGGCCCAGGTGCGAAACCAGCAGGAGCTCCCCCGTCGCGGGATCGATCTGCAAACTGATTCCGCCACCGCCGGGCATGCACACGAGGAATTGGCTGGTGTCTTCGGGCGGCTCAAGGCCACGCGCATGGGCGAAAGCCGCGATGGCATTGCGCATGGCACTGCTGGCATCCGCATGAACCGGCAACAGCGCATCGCCGCTCAAGTCATTCTCCTGCCACGTGAGAGGCCGAGTGCTTCCTTCGGCAGCGGCCTGGGCGAATTGCTGCACGCCGTCCACGAAAGACGCATAGGGCACATCGGCATCGTCGAAGCGGCGGAACAGGACCACATCCTCGTCCACCGCGTCGATGGCAACGATGAACCGGGTTTTCGATGGTGCGTTGGCCCGCAGCAATGCATCGAGACTCGGGCCACCGTCTTGCCACCCGACACGCCCCAGGCGCGCATGCACGGCCAGGGACTCCCCATCGAGCAACGGCTCCACCACCACTTCCACGCCGCTTTGCTGGCGGAACCACAGCGTCCCATCCTCGTAGCCGTGAACCCCCAGATCGCGGGCCAGATTGCCCATCTGTGTGGACCATGCGTGACTCATCGGAACCTCTCCTGCATTGCCCCCTGCGGGAGCGATGCGTCTCAGTAACGGGGAGTCTCGACCGGTTCCGGACACAAGGACAGACCGAGAAACCGCCACCCGCCCGTGGGGCGGGTGCGGGTATCAGTTCAACGCCAGCTGGGCGTGCATGTCCTGCACGCTGATCACCTCAAGGTGGTTCATGGCCTTCATGCCTTCCACAGCGGCCTCGGCACCCGCGATGGTGGTGAAGGTCGTCACGCGCGCCAGCAGGGACGACGTGCGAATGGCACGCGAATCGGCAATGGCGTTGCGGCGCTCTTCCACGGTGTTGATGACCAGGGCGATCTCACCGTTCTTCAGCGCATCCACCACGTGGGGGCGGCCTTCGGTCACTTTGTTGACCGTCTGCACGGCCACCCCCGCCGCAGCGATGGCCGCCGCCGTGCCACGCGTGGCGACGAGTTCGAAGCCCATCTCGACCAATTGGCGCGCAATGTCCACAGCGCGCGGCTTGTCGCCGTTCTTCACGGTGAGGAACACCTTGCCCGAGGTCGGCAGCTTGGTGCCGGCGCCGATCTGGCTCTTCACGAAGGCTTCGCCGAAGGTCTTGCCCACGCCCATGACTTCGCCGGTGGACTTCATCTCGGGGCCGAGGATGGTGTCAACGCCCGGGAATTTCACGAACGGGAACACCGCCTCCTTCACGCTGAAGTACGGCGGCGTGACTTCGGCTCCGATGCCTTGCGCATCGAGCGACTGGCCCGCCATGCAACGCGCCGCGACCTTGGCCAGCTGAATGCCCGTGGCCTTGGACACGAAGGGCACCGTGCGCGATGCGCGCGGATTCACTTCGAGCACATAGATGACGTCCTTGCCCTCCACTTCCTGGATGGCGAACTGCACGTTCATCAGGCCCACCACGTTCAGACCCTCGGCCATGGCCGCGGTCTGGCGCTTGAGTTCGTCCACCGTGGCCTTGCTCAGGTAGTACGGCGGCAGCGAACAGGCGGAGTCGCCGCTGTGCACGCCAGCTTGTTCGATGTGCTCCATCACGCCGCCAATGAAGACGCGGCCGGTGCTGTCGCGCACGGCGTCCACATCGCATTCGATGGCGTCGTTCAAGAAGCGGTCGAGCAGCACCGGCGAGTCGTGGCTCACCTTGACTGCTTCGCGCATGTAGCGTTCCAGGTCGCGCTGTTCGTGCACGATTTCCATGGCACGGCCACCCAGCACATAGCTCGGGCGCACCACCAGCGGATAGCCCAGCGCGGCGGCCTTCTCCAGCGCTTCGGGTTCTGCGCGTGCCGTGGCGTTGGGCGGCTGGCGCAGCCCCAGCTGGTGCAGCAGTTGCTGGAAGCGCTCGCGGTCTTCGGCCGCGTCGATCATGTCGGGGCTGGTACCGATGATGGGCACGCCCGCGGCCTCCAGGCCAAGCGCGAGCTTGAGCGGCGTCTGGCCACCGTATTGCACGATCACACCGGTCGGCTTTTCCTTGTCCACGATCTCCAGCACGTCTTCGAGCGTGAGCGGTTCGAAGTACAGGCGGTCGCTGGTGTCGTAGTCGGTCGACACGGTTTCCGGGTTGCAGTTGACCATGATGGTCTCGTACCCGTCTTCGCGCATGGCCAGCGCGGCGTGCACGCAGCAGTAGTCGAACTCGATGCCCTGGCCGATGCGGTTGGGCCCGCCACCGAGGACCATGATCTTCTTCTTGTTCGTCGGCTCGGCCTCGCACTCACCGTCGCCATGGCCTTCGTACGTGGAGTACAGGTAGGCGGTGTCGGTGGAAAATTCGGCCGCGCAGGTGTCCACGCGCTTGAAGACCGGCCGGATGTTCTCGGCAATGCGGCGTTCGCGCACGGCTTTGTCGGTGGTCTTGAGCAGCTTGGCCAGGCGGCGGTCGGAGAAGCCCTTCTTCTTCAGGCCACGCAGCGTCTCGACGTCGATCGCCTCCAGGCTGGTCTTCTCCAGCGCCAGTTCGATCTTCACGATCTCTTCGATCTGCACCAGGAACCAGGGGTCGATCTTGGTGAACTGGTGCACCTCTTCCAGCGTCCAGCCAGCGGCGAAAGCGTCGCCCACGTACCAGATGCGGTCCGGGCCCGGCTCGCCGAGCTCGCGCTCCAGCGTCTCGCGGTCCTGCGTTTTTTCGTTCATGCCATCCACGCCGACCTCCAGGCCGCGCAAGGCCTTCTGGAACGACTCCTGGAAGGTGCGACCCATGGCCATGACCTCGCCCACGCTCTTCATCTGCGTGGTCAGGCGGCTGTCGGCGGTCGGGAATTTCTCGAATGCGAAACGCGGGATCTTGGTGACCACGTAGTCGATGCTGGGCTCGAAGCTCGCGGGCGTCGCGCCGCCGGTAATTTCGTTGCGCAGTTCGTCGAGCGTGTAGCCAATGGCCAGCTTGGCCGCGACCTTGGCGATCGGGAAACCCGTGGCCTTGGAGGCCAGTGCCGACGAACGTGAGACGCGCGGGTTCATCTCGATGACGACCATGCGGCCGTCCTTCGGGTTGATGGAGAACTGCACGTTGGAGCCCCCGGTGTCCACGCCGATCTCGCGCAGCACGGCCAGCGAGGCGTTGCGCAGGATCTGGTACTCCTTGTCGGTCAGCGTCTGGGCGGGTGCCACGGTGATCGAGTCACCGGTGTGCACGCCCATGGGGTCCAGGTTTTCGATCGAGCAGACGATGATGCAGTTGTCCGACTTGTCGCGCACCACTTCCATCTCGTACTCTTTCCAGCCGAGCAGCGACTCTTCGATCAGCAGCTCGCTGGTGGGCGAGGCTTCGAGGCCGCGCTTGCAGATGGTTTCGAACTCTTCCGGGTTGTAGGCGATGCCACCGCCGGTGCCGCCCAGCGTGAAGCTGGGACGGATGACGACCGGAAAGCCCACCGTCTTCTGAACGCCCCAGGCTTCTTCCATGCTGTGGGCAATGCCCGAGCGTGCCGAGCCCAGACCGATCTTGGTCATGGCGTCCTTGAACTTCAGACGGTCTTCGGCCTTGTCGATCGCTTCGGGCGTTGCGCCGATCAGCTCGACGTCGTATTTGGCGAGCACGCCGTTGCGCCACAGGTCGAGCGCACAGTTCAGTGCGGTCTGCCCTCCCATGGTCGGCAGGATGGCAAAACCACCCGACGCCAACGAGCGTTCCTTGGCGATGATCTTCTCCACCGTCTGCCAAGTGATCGGCTCGATGTAGGTGACGTCGGCCGTGGCCGGGTCGGTCATGATGGTGGCGGGGTTGCTGTTGATCAGCACCACGCGGTAACCCTCTTCGCGCAGCGCCTTGCAGGCCTGCACGCCAGAGTAGTCGAACTCACAGGCCTGGCCGATGATGATCGGGCCGGCGCCGATGATGAGGACGGTTTGTATGTCGGTTCTTTTGGGCATGGTTCGCTAGGGGTGTGCGTCGGCTCAGGCGGTGGCGGCGGGCACGCGGGCCTGCATCAGGTCGATGAAGCGGTCGAACAGATAGCCGATGTCGTGCGGGCCGGGCGAGGCCTCGGGATGGCCCTGGAAGCAGAAGGCCGGCTTGTCGGTGCGGGCCAGGCCTTGCAGCGTGCCGTCGAACAGGCTCACGTGCGTGGCGCGCAGCGTGGGCGGCAGCGATTTCTCGTCCACGGCAAAGCCGTGGTTCTGGCTGGTGATGCTGACGCGGCCGTTGTCGAGGTCCTTCACCGGGTGGTTCGCGCCGTGGTGGCCGAAACTCATCTTGAAGGTCTTGGCGCCGCTGGCCAAGGCCAGGATCTGGTGCCCCAGGCAGATACCGAAGGTCGGCATGCCGGACTCGATGATCTCGCGCGTAGCCGCGATCGCGTAGTCGCACGGCTCGGGATCGCCCGGGCCGTTGGACAGGAACACGCCGTTGGGCTTGAGCTTGAAGACGTCGGACGCAGGTGTTTGCGCCGGCACCACGGTGATTTTGCAACCGCGTTGCGCGAGCATGCGCAGGATGTTGTACTTCACGCCGAAGTCGTAGGCGACCACATGGAAGCGCGGCGCAATCTGTTCGCCGTAGCCAAAACCGAGTTGCCACTCGGTCTGGGTCCAGGAATACGGTGCAGAGGCTGAAACCACCTTGGCCAGATCGGTGCCCGCCATGTTGGGCGCGGCTTTCGCAGCAGCCAAGGCAGTGGCGCGGTGGGCATCGGTGATGGTTTCGCCCGCGGGCAGCGCGAGGATGCAGCCGTTTTGCGAGCCGTGTGTGCGCAGTCGGCGCGTGAGCGCGCGGGTGTCGAGGTCGGCAATGGCGACCGTGTTTTCGCGCTGCAGGTACTGCGAAAGCGTTTCGTTGCTGCGGAAGTTGGAAGCCAGCAGGGGCAGGTCTTTGATGATCAGGCCGGCGGCGTGGACGCGCTGGGCCTCCACGTCTTCGGCATTGGTGCCGGTGTTGCCAATGTGCGGATACGTCAACGTGACGATCTGCTGGCAATAGCTGGGATCGGTGAGGATTTCCTGGTAGCCGGTGAGCGAGGTGTTGAACACGACCTCGCCCGTGGTCTGGCCGGCGGCACCAATGGAAATGCCTGTAAAGACCGTGCCGTCGGCGAGCGCGAGAAGGGCTTTCGGGTGGACGGGAAGCACGGAATTCTCCAGAGTGGGGGCTGCAACATCCTCGCGCCGGCGGCAGGTGCCGCGCAGGCCTCGCATCTGCCTCGCGCCGACAGGCGTCGGAGCCGAAAACAGCGTGAAAAACCTGGGGTGAAAAGCCGGGGCGCGCAGGGATTGCGCCGATTGCGGGTAAACCCCGGAATTATAGCGTCTGACCGCCGCCGCCCGGCCCGCTTGCAGCCTGTGACGCGCCACTTGCGTGCAAGCAAATCGCCGCCGCCGCGGCCACGTTGAGGGACTCTTCGCCGCCGGGCTGCGCAATGCGCACCGCATGGGTGGCCAGCGCCTCCAATGCCGGGCTCACGCCCTGCCCCTCATGCCCCAACACCCAGGCGCAAGGCCAGGGCAAGCGCGCCTGGTGCAACCAGTGACCGCGGTGCGAACTGGTGACGATCACCGGCACCCCGAGCGCGGCCACGTCGGCCGGCGCGAGGCCCTCCACCAGGCGCAGTCCGAAGTGCGCGCCCATGCCGGCGCGCACCACCTTGGGCGACCACAACGCCGCCGTGCCCTTCACCGCCAACACCTGATGGAATCCGAAGGCGCCCGCGCTGCGCAAGATGGATCCCACGTTGCCCGCGTCCTGCAAGCGGTCGAGCACGACCGTGGTCATGCCCGCCTGCACCGACCCCGCGTCGGGCAGGCGCCACACGAAGCCCACCCCGGCGGGCGACTCCAGTCCGCTGATGCCCGCCATGAGCGCATCGGGCAGCGTGACCACATGGTCCGCCGCATCGCGCAGGTCGTGCGGTGCCTGGGGCCAGAACGATTCGGTGAACACCGCCGTCACCGGCCGTTGGCCGCGCGCCAGCAAGGCGCGGCAGAGATGGTCTCCCTCCAGCCACACCTGTCCCAGTTTGCGATAGGCGCTGCTGTCGTGCGCCAGCAACCGCAGGCGCTTGAGCAAGGGGTTGTCGCGCGAGGTGATTGCTTGGGGCGTGGCGGTCACGGCGTGGCGTCGGGTTCGGGGCAGTGGTCGGCACCGGGCGCCACCACCATGAGCGCGCGCGCCACCGGCGCAAACGAGCGGCGGTGCACGGCGAGTGCTCCATGGGTTTTCAGTGCCTGCATGTGCTGTTCCGTGCCGTAGCCTTTGTGGCGATCGAAACCGTACTCGGGGTGCTGCAGGTGCAACTCGCGCAGGAGGCGATCCCGGGTGACCTTGGCCAGAATGGATGCCGCCGAAATCGAGGGCACGAGCGCATCGCCCGAGACGATCGCCTCTGCCAGCACGTCCAGCGAAGGCAGTCGGTTGCCATCCACCAGCACCTTGTTGGGCTTGAGCCGCAGGCCGAGCACAGCCCGGCGCATAGCCAGCATGGTGGCCTGCAGGATATTGAGCTGGTCGATTTCTTCCACGCTCGCCTGCGCCACACTGCAGCACAGCGCGGTGGCACAGATCTCGTCGTACAGGCGCTCTCGCCGGGCTTCGGTGAGCTGCTTGGAATCGGCCAATCCCTTGATGCGCACCCGCTCGTCGAGGATGACCGCCGCGGCCACAACCGGCCCTGCGAGCGGCCCACGCCCGGCCTCATCCACGCCGGCCAACAGCCCAGGCACATCCCAGGCCAGGCGCGCCTGTTCAGCTCTCAAGAACTTTTTCGATCGCATCGGCGGCCAATTGAGCGGTGTCTCTTTGCAGCGTGTGGTGCAGCTCGGTGAACCGCTGCCCCAGGGCCTCCATTCTCGCTGGCGCGTCCAGCCAGTCCAGCACCGCCTGCGACAGGGCTTGCGGTGTCATGGCATGCTGCACCAGTTCGGGCACGACGAAGTCTGCGCACAGGATGTTGGGCAAGCCGATCCAGGGCTGCAAATGCTTGCGCCGCATGATCTGGTACGTCACCCAGTTCATGCCGTAGGCGATCACCATCGGGCGCTTGAACAGCGCGGCTTCGAGCGTGGCCGTGCCACTGGCGATCAGGGTCACATCGCAGGCGGCCAGCGCGGTGTGCGATTGGCCGGGCAGCACGCTGAGCGCATCGCCCAGTCCCACGGCCCGGGCCGTGGCCTCGATGCTCGCCCGCAACGCCGGCACCGCGGGCACCACGAAACGCATGCCCGGGCGGGCGCGCGACAGCAGCGCTGCGGCCTCGAAGAACGCCCGCGCGTGGTACTTCACCTCGGAGGCGCGGCTGCCCGGCAGAATGGCGACCACCGTGTCGTCCTCGGCCAGACCGAGCTGGGCACGCGCCGCGGCGCGGTCCGGCACCAGCGGGATCACGTTGGCCAGCGGGTGCCCCACGTAGGTGGCGGCAATGCCGTGCTGAGCGAGCAAGGCCGGTTCGAAGGGGAAGATGCACAGCACGTGGTCGGCGCTGCGGCGAATTTTCTCTACCCGCTCCGCGCGCCAGGCCCAGATGGAAGGGCACACGAAATGCACGGTGCGCACGCCGCCGGCCTTGAGGTTCGCTTCCAGGTCGAGGTTGAAATCGGGCGCGTCCACGCCGATGAAGACGTCGGGCCGCTGCGAGGTCAACAGACGCTGCTGCAATTGCGCGCGGATGTTCACGATCTCGCGGTAGTGGCGCAATACCTCCACATAACCGCGTACCGCCAGCTTCTCGCTCGGCCACAATGCTTGAAAGCCCTGCGCGGCCATCTGTGGGCCGCCAATGCCGAACGACTGCAGATCGGGCCAGCGCTGCCGCACGCCGCCCAACAGCAAACCCGCCAGCAGGTCGCCCGACGTCTCGCCCGCCACCAGGGCAAAACGTTTTGAAAGCTCCATGAGGACGCCTCAGCGGACGATGCCGCGCTGGGGCGACACCTGCCCGAGAAAGTCCAGCATCATGGCCACGTCGGGCGCGGCCTCGGGCGTCTTGTCGGTCAGGCCGCGGATGCGCTCCACCGCCTGTTCGAGCTTGAGGTCATCCCGGTAGAGCGCCTTGTGCATGGCCTTCACAGCCGCGATGCGCTCGGGCGAAAAGCCGCGACGGCGCAGGCCTTCGAAGTTCATGGAACGCGCCTGTGCGGGCTGGCCCTGGCACATGACAAACGGGGGCAGATCGGCGAACAACAAGGCACACATGGCCGTCATGGCGTGTGCCCCGATCCGCACGAACTGGTGCACCACGGTGAAGCCACCGAGGATCACCCAGTCGTCGACCACCACGTGGCCGGCCAACTGCGAGTTGTTGGCGAAGATCGTGTGGTTGCCCACCACGCAATCGTGGGCCAGGTGCACGTAAGCCATGATCCAGTTGTCGTTGCCGACCTGGGTCACGGCGCGGTCCGCGGGCGAGCCGATGTTGAAGGTGCAGAACTCGCGGATGGTGTTGCGGTCCCCGATCACCAGTTCGCAAGGCTCACCGGCGTATTTCTTGTCTTGCGGAACCGCGCCCAGCGAATTGAACTGGAAAATGCGGTTGTCGCGCCCGATGGTGGTGTGGCCTTCGATCACGCAATGCGCGCCGACGGTGGTGCCCGCACCGATCTTCACATGGGGTCCGATGACGGTATAGGGGCCGACACCGACCGAGCTGTCGAGCTCGGCAGACGGGTCCACCAAGGCAGTGGAATGGATCAGAGACACGAGACGCCCTCCAGCATGCTCAGGCGATGGAGCGCACGGTGCACATCAGCTCGGCTTCGCACGCCACCTGGTCGCCCACGCGGGTGACGCCCTTGAACTTGAAAATGCCCGCCTTCATGCGGTCCAGCGTGACATCCATGACCAACTGGTCGCCCGGCTCGACCGGGCGCTTGAAGCGCGCACCATCGATGCCGGCGAAGTAGTAGACGGTGTTGTCGTCGGGCGATGCCCCCATGGTGTCGAATGCCAGCAAGGCGGCCGCCTGTGCCATGGCTTCGAGCATGAGCACACCCGGCATCACCGGACGGTGCGGGAAATGCCCGCCGAAGAACGGCTCGTTGATGCTCACGTTCTTCAAGGCCTTGATGCTCTTTCCCTTGTCCAACTCCAGCACACGGTCCACCATCAGAAACGGGTAACGGTGTGGCAACTGCTTGAGAATTTGGTGGATGTCCATCATGGCTTTGAATTGTTTTTGAGGGCTTGCTCCATCGCCTGCTCCACGGCCTTGAGGCGCTCGCGCAGGCGATTGAGTTGCTTGAGGGAAGCGGCGTTCTTTTCCCAGCTCGCATTGTCGTCGATGGGAAAGAAGCCGGTGTAGTGGCCCGGCTTGTGCAGGGAGCGCGTGACGTTGGACAGCGCAGACACATGAACGCCATCGGCCAACGTGAGATGCCCCAGCACCGATGCCCGGCCACCCAGCGTGCAATGCGCGCCGATCGTGGCACTGCCGGCCACCGCCGCACATCCGGCCATGGCGGTGTGCTTGCCGATGCGCACGTTGTGGCCGATCTGGATGAGGTTGTCGAGCTTGACGCCGTCTTCGATGACCGTGTCGCCCAGGGCGCCACGGTCGATGCAGGTGTTGGCGCCGATGTCGACATCGTTGCCGATGAGCACCGAGCCGAGTTGCTCGATCTTGACCCACTCGCCCGCGTGCGGTGCGAAGCCGAAGCCATCGGCACCGATCACCGCCCCCGGGTGCACGGTACAGCGCTCACCGAGCACACAGCGCTCGCCGATGGTGACCCGGGGATGCAGCATCGTGTCCCGCCCGACTTGCACGCCCGCCCCCAACACGGTGTGCGCGCCGATACGCGCACCTCGCGCCAGATGCACGTCGGGTCCGATCACGGCAAACGGCCCGACACTGACCCCCTCTTCCAAGCGCGCAGACGGGTGGATGCTGGCCAGAGGATCGACAAAGGGTGGCGGCAGCGGGTTGTGCTGCTGGCGCCACCATTGCGTCAGCCTGGCGAAGTAGAGATAGGGGTCGTCCGTGACGATACAGGCTCCGCGCGCGAGCGCCTGTTCCTGCAAGGCAGGCGGCACGATCAGGACACTGGCGCCCGTGGTTTCGATCTGGCTGGCATACCGCGCCTGGGCCACGAAGGCCAGATCGCCCGGCACCGCCGAGGCCACGGGGGCCAGGCGAAGGATCAACAGGTCTGGCGAACCGTGCCTCGTGCCGCCCAGGGCATCCACCACCTCGCCCAGGGGCCTCGACACGTGTGCGGCTCCGAGCGGCTTACTTGCCGCTGTTCAAGCCGCTGAGCACCTTGTCGGTGATGTCGTGCTTGGGGTTGATGTACACCGCTTCCTGGATGATGAAGTCGTACTTCTCCGACTCCGCCAGTTGCTTGATCACGCGGTTGGCGCGGTCCACGACGGTCTGCAATTCTTCGTTCTTGCGCAGGGCGAGGTCTTCCTGGAATTCGCGTTGCTTGCGCTGGAACTCGCGGTCCTGGTCAACCAGTTGGCGCTGGCGCGCGTTGCGTTGTGCCTCCGGCAATGTGGGTGCTTCGCGCTCGAACTTCTCCGAGGCGGACTTGATCTGTGCCGCGAGACCCTGAACTTCTTTTTCCTTCGCGGAGAACTCCCGCTCGAGTTTCGTCTGCGCCGCCTTGGCGAGATTCGCTTCCCGAAGGATGCGCTCCAGGTTCACAGCACCGATGCGCAGGTCCTGCGCGGTCGCGGTCAGGGCCAACAGGCTCAGGCCCGCTGCCACCACGAGGTGACGGTTGAGGATTCGGTAAAAAGTCTTCATCAAAAGGAGGTTCCGATCTGAAACTGGAATTTCTGGATTCTATCGTTCGGGAATTTCCGGATAGGGTGTGCCAGAGCGAAGCGCAAGGGGCCAACGGGCGAGATCCAGCTCAAGCCGACCCCCACGGAAGCGCGCAGGTCGCGCGCGTTGGGACGGGTGTCATTTTCGCCGTACACGTTGCCCACGTCCACAAAGCCGAACATGCGCAGCGTACGGTCGTTCCCCGCACCCGGGAACGGTGTAATGAATTCGGCACTGAGCGCCAGGCTGCGGTTGCCACCGATATTGACCTGCTCGCCGGCGGACACCCCCGTGCGAATGAGCGAGGTGGGACCCAGGGTACCTTGGTCGAAGCCGCGCACCGAACCCAGGCCACCGCCGTAGAAGTTCTTGAACAGCGGGTACGGGCGCCCTCCCAGTCCCTTGCCATAGCCGATCTCGCCATTGAAAGCCAGCGTGTACTGCTTGGTCAGCGGGAAGTACTGCTGGAACTGGTAATTGGCCTTGATGTAGCGGGTATCGCCCGCCACGCCCCACTCGGTGTTGAAGCGTTGCAAACGGCCTTGCGTGGGCACCAAGGCACTGTCGCGCCCGTCGCGAGACCAGCCCAGCGTCAGCGGAATCGAGCGGCTCGTTTCGCCAAAGTCGTTGCGGTACTGGTCGTACGCGTCCGGCAGACCGGTGCCCGGCTCGATGCGGGTCTGCTCGACACCGATACCGAAGAACACCGTGTCCTGCTCGCTGAACGGCACACCGAACTTGATGGTCGCACCAGGCGTGACCAGGCGGTAGTCACCCCCTTGTTGCGAGTACGGCGTCGTGGTTCGGTAGTAGACGTCAATGGCGCGCGAAATGCCATCGGCGGTGAAATAGGGGTCCACGGTGCTCACAACCACCTGGCGGTTGTAGTCGCTGGTGTTGACGTCGATGCCCAGGTAGTTGCCGGAGCCGAACACGTTCTCTTGCCGGATACCAGCAATGAGCGACAGCTTTTCGGCCTGCGAGTAGCCTGCGCCCAGGGTCAGGTTGCCGGTGGGCTTCTCCGCCACCGTGATGGTCATGTCCACCTGATCGGGCGTGCCCGGCACGGGTTGCGTATCGACCTCCACCGAAGTGAAGAAACCCAGACGGTCCACACGGTCGCGCGAAAGCCGGATGCGGTCGCTGTCGTACCAGGCCGATTCGAGCTGGCGGAACTCGCGGCGGATGACTTCGTCGCGCGTGCGGTTGTTGCCTTCGACGTTGATACGCCGCACGTACACACGGCGCGCCGGCTGGGAACGGATCACGAAGGACACTTGCTTGTTGGCGCGGTCGATATCCCGCGTGGGCTCGACCTGCGCAAAGGCATAACCAAAGGCACCGAAATAGTCGGTGAAGGCCTTGACCGTGCTGGTTTCGTCTTCGGCGTTGTAGGCCTGGCCCGCGCGCATGGTCACCAAGGACTTGAACTCTTGTTCTCGTCCGAGGTACTCGCCTTCCAATGCCACCGACTTGACCACGTAGCGATCGCCTTCGGTGACGTTGACGGTGACCGACATGTCCTGCTTGTCGGGCGAGATGGCGACCTGGGTGGAGTCGATGCGGAATTCGAGATAGCCGCGCGAGAGGTAGTACGAGCGCAGGGTTTCGAGGTCGGCGTTGAGCTTGGCGCGCGAATAGCGGTCGGACTTGGTGTACCAGCTGAGCCAACCGCCGGTGTCGAGGTCGAACAGGTTGCGCAGCGTCGACTCGGAGAACGCCTGGTTGCCCACGATGCGGATTTCGCGGATCTTGGCGATATCGCCCTCGACCACGCTGAAATTCAGGTTGACCCGGTTGCGCTCGCCCGGCGTGACCGTGGTCACCACCTGGGCTGCGTACATGCTGCGGTTGATGTACTGGCGCTTGAGTTCCTGCTCGGCGCGGTCGGCCAAGGCCTTGTCGAACGGCCGGCCTTCGGTCAGGCCGATGTCGCGCAGCGCTTTTTTCAGCACCTCTTCATCGAATTCCTTGATACCGGTGAAGCCAATGTCGGCCACGGTCGGCCGCTCCTCCACGATCACGACCAGCACATCGCCATTGATCTGCAAGCGCACATCGCTGAACAGGCCTAGTGCAAAGAGAGAGCGGATCGCGGTCGAGCCCTGGTCGTCGTTGTACTGGTCGCCGATGCGGAAAGGCAAGGACGCGAATACCGTACCGGGTTCAACGCGCTGCAGGCCTTCGACGCGGATGTCGCGCAGGGTGAACGGATCAACGGCCCAAGCCGGAAGGGCCGCCAACAAGGCCGTCGCGAGCGCAGAAAGGGTCAGGCCGCGAAGACCGAAAGAGTTTTTTTTCATGGAAAGGAAGCGTTCAGCCAGCCAGGCGGGCCACATCGTTGAACAAGGCGACGAACATGAGTGCCATGAGAACCATGACACCCCCTCGCTGCAGGCGCTCCATCCAGGCATCAGACACGCTGCGCCCAGTCACAGCCTCCCAAAGATAATACATCAGGTGCCCACCATCGAGGACCGGCAGCGGCAGCAGATTCAGCACGCCCAGACTCACACTGATGAGCGCCAGAAACAGCAGGTAAGACGTGATACCAAGACTGGCCGACTTGCCCGCGTAGTCGGCAATCGTGAGCGGCCCGCTGAGGTTCTTGACCGAGGCCTCGCCAATGAGCATGCGCCCCATCATCTTGAGCGTGAGCCAGGAGACTTCCCAGGTTCGCTCCACGCCTTTCACCAGACCCTCCACCGGGCCCAGGCGCACGGTCGTCATCGCGGGCAATGCGCCGATGTAGGCGCCCACGCGACCCACCCACACGCCCGCCTGCTGCTCGGGCACGGGCCGGACCGCCAGCACCATGGTCTGGCCATCGCGCGCGATTTCCCAGCGCTGCTCGACCGGCTCACCCGCAGGTCCGCTCGCCGCGCGGATGCGGGTGCGCAAGCCTTGTCCATCGCCCACGGGCTGGTCGTCGACGCGGCGCACCACGTCGCCCTCGCGCAGGCCCGCAGCCGCTGCGGCACCGCCGTTCATGACCTCCCCCACGACCGGTGCGCTCCAGGGCGCCTGGATGCCGATGTGGCGAAACAGCGTGGCGTCCGCCTCGCGCACATCGAGTTCGCTCAGCGCCAGGCGGACGGGACGGGTCGCCCCGCCCTCCTGCGAAGCGACCCACAAGGTCACGTCCTCGCTGGAGAGCGCGGCCTGCGTCAGGCGCCAACGCAGATCCTCGAACGAAGCCACAGCACGCGGCTCGGTGTCGTTGGTCGCCACCTCGGCAACCCAATCACCCCCCTGCAAGCCCGCGCGTTCGGCCACCGACCCGGCCACGGGCGTGGCCAGAATGGGCTTGGGCCCGTCCACACCCGTCCAGTTCACCAACGCATAGATCGCAATGGCCAGCAACAGGTTGGCCGCGGGGCCTGCGGCGACGATGGCGGCGCGCGAGCGCAGGGGCTGGGTGTTGAAGGCCAGGTGCCGCTCGGCCTCGTCCACGGGCGCCTCGCGTTCGTCGAGCATGCGCACGTAACCCCCCAAGGGCAGCGCGCAGAGAACGAATTCGGTCGGGCTGCCCTTCTTCTTCCAGCGCAGCAAGGGTTTGCCGAATCCCACCGAGAAGCGCAGCACCTTCACGCCGCAGGCGACGGCCACACGGTAATGGCCGTACTCGTGCACGGCGATCAACAGGCCCAGGGCCACCACGAAAGCAACAAGAGTGAGCATGAGAAACCCGATTGGAAACGATGAATCGCCCGCCTCGGCCGCCAGCGGACCGGTCAGACCGCCAGGCGGCCCACCTCGGCCAGCGCCCGCGTGCGCGCTTGTCCATCGATGGCCAGGAGGTCTTCGAGGCTGCCGGGTTTGGAGGGGCTCACAGCCTGCAAAGTTGCATGGTTGACCGCGTGAATCTGGTCGAAGCGCAAGCGCCGGCCCAGAAACGCGTCCACCGCCACCTCATTGGCCGCGTTCAGGACGGCGGTGGTGCCCGCAGGCCCACCCAAGGCATCCCAGGCCAGGCGCAAGCCGGGAAAGCGCCGCCCGTCGGGCTCTTCGAAACTCAGAGACCCTAGCTTGGCAAAGTCCAGTGCCGCCGCGCCCGAGACGATGCGCTCGGGCCATGACAGGCCATACGCGATCGGACCGCGCATGTCCGGTGTGCCGAGTTGTGCCACCACGGAACGGTCGGTGTATTGCACCATCGAGTGGATCACGCTCTGGGGATGGATCACGACCTCGATCTGCTCGCCTGGCATGCCAAAGAGGTAGCTGGCTTCGATGACCTCCAGGGCCTTGTTCATCATCGTGGCCGAATCGACGGAAATCTTGCGGCCCATGACCCAGTTCGGGTGGGCGCAGGCCTGCTCCGGCGTGGCTTCGCGCAGGGTATCGGGATCGCGGTCGCGAAACGGCCCGCCCGAGGCGGTGAGCACGATCTTTTCCACCCGGCGCGACCAGGTGCTCGGGTCATCGGGCAAGGACTGGAACACCGCCGAGTGTTCGCTGTCGATCGGCAGCAACGTGGCCCCGCCCTGGCGCACCGCTTGCATGAACAACTCGCCACCGACCACCAGCGCTTCCTTGTTGGCCAGCAGCACCTTCTTGCCGGCCCGCGCCGCAGCCAGGCAGGGCGCCAGGCCGGCGGCGCCGACGATGGCCGCCATCACCGCGTCCACCTCGGGCGCTTCGCTTACATCACACAGAGCCTTCGGGCCCGACAACACCTCCACCTTCAAGCCCGCCCCACGCACGCGCAGCGCGAGTTCTTGTGCGTGTGCCGGGCTGGCCATCACGGCATAACGCGGCTGGAACTGCTGGCATTGGGCGAAGATCGCATCCACCTGGGTCGCGGCGGTCAGCGCGAACACGCTGTAGTGCGCCGCATGGCGTGCGATGACATCCAGGGTGCTGGTACCGATGGAGCCGGTGGAACCCAGAACGGTGATGGCTTGGGGACGGTGGGTCATGGTTTCAAATTGTGATGAGCATCATGGCCAGCGGCAACACCGGCAAGAGCGCATCCACCCGGTCCAGCACGCCCCCATGGCCGGGCAACAACTGGCTGGAATCCTTGGCGCCGGCACTGCGCTTGACCAGGGACTCCACCAGATCGCCGGCCACGCTCATGGCGACCAGGAACACCACACCTGCGACAGCCCAGGCGGGACCATCGGCCCAGAGCCGGGCATACAGGCTGCCGCCTTCAGGGTCGACCAGAAGCCAGCAGGCGGCGAGCAGCAGCACGCCTAGCAGGCCACTGAGCGCGCCCTCCTGGCTCTTGCCCGGACTGATACCGGGCGCCAGCTTGCGCTTGCCGAAGGCCTTGCCGCCGAAGTAGGCCGCGATGTCCGCCATCCAGACCAGGCACAACACCGACAGCAGAAAAACCAGGCCGACCTGGCGCGCCTGCACCATCGCCAGCCAGGCGCATGCGATCCACACCATGCCGATGCACACACGAAGTCCGGCGGGCCATCGCGACCAGCCCGACACACCGCGCCGCAGCATCACCACGGCCATGAGGACCCACAACACGCCCAGCGCCAACCAAAGCGGGCGCAACGACCAGCCCAAGCCACCGGCGAGCCAGACGCACGCCAGCAGAACGCCCAGGCCGATGCCCAACCCCAGGGACAGCTTCGGCCCGCAGGCGTTGAGCCGGGCCCACTCCCAACCGGCCGCCACGATCATCAGCAGGGACAGGGCCGCAAAGAGCTCGATCGAAGGGTAGAACAAGGCGGGCAACAAAACCGCCAGCAGCAGCACCGCCGTGATGATCCGCTGCTTAAGCATGCCGTTTGTCCACCACCGGCTGGGCATCCACCTGCTGTTCGGCGGTGCGGCCAAAGCGACGGTCACGCCGTGCGAATTCGCCGAACGCCCGGTCCAGTTCGGCCGCGTCGAAATCGGGCCACAGGCAATCGGTAAACACCAGTTCCGTGTAGGCCGACTGCCAGAGCAGGAAGTTGCTGATGCGCAGCTCGCCACCGGTGCGGATCAGCAGGTCGGGGTCGCCGACATGCGCCAAGGCGGTGCTTTGCGAGAGGCTTTCCTCGGTGATCTCGATGCCCTTCTGCGCCAGGCGCCGCGCGGCCTGGACCACATCCCAGCGACCACCGTAGTTGAAGCACACGTTCAGCACCAGGGTGCTGTTGTGGGCAGTGCTGCGCTCCGCCGCTTCCAGACCTTGCACCACCCGCGCCGACAAACCGCTGCGATCCCCCGGGAAATGCAGCCGCACGCCGCTCTTCTCCAAGCTGGGCACCTCGCGCGACAGCGCCAGGACGAGCAGGTCCATCAGGCCGGAGACCTCATCCACCGGCCGATTCCAGTTCTCGGAAGAGAACGCGAACACCGACAACGCTGGCACGCCACGCTCGATACAAGCCCGGACGATGGCGCGCAAGGTCTCCACGCCTTGTTTGTGCCCCGCCACGCGAGGCATCCAACGCTTCTGCGCCCAGCGGCCGTTTCCATCCATCACGATGGCCACGTGCCGTGGCAACTTGGCCGGCGCGAGCGATGAGGAGGCGGTTGAAACCATGGGAGCGAGCGCGTGACCAGGCGGGCAGATCAGACCGCGAGGATGTCCTGTTCCTTGGACGCCACCAGGCGGTCCACCTCGGCGATCATGCGATCGGTGAGCTTCTGGATGTCTTCCTGCGAACGGCGGTCGTCGTCTTCCGAGGCCAGCTTTTCCTTGACCAGCTTCTTCACCGCTTCGTTCGCATCGCGGCGCAGGTTCCGGATGGCGATCTTCGCGGCCTCACCATCGCCGCGCACGACCTTGGTCAGTTCCTTGCGGCGCTCTTCCGTCATGGGTGGCATGGGCACGCGGATCAGGTCGCCCTGGCTCGACGGATTCAAACCCAGATCGGATTCGCGAATGGCCTTCTCGATCTTCGCGCCCATGCCTTTTTCCCACGGAGCCACACCGATGGTGCGCGCGTCCAGCAGCGTGAGATTGGCCACCTGCGACAGCGGCAGCATGGAACCGTAATACTCAACGTGAACCGTGTCCAGCAGCGCCGGGTTGGGACGACCCGTGCGCACTTTCATCAGCCCGTTCTTGAGCGATTCCACCGATTGAAGCATCTTGTGCTCAGCGGTTTTTCGGACGTCCTCGGTGCTCATGAATACTCCTCAATGCAACGAAAAATAGATGCCACCAACGGCATCAAACATGAACCAGGGTTCCTTCGTCATCGCCGTGCACCACCTTGCGCAGTGCACCGGGTTTGAAGATGGAGAACACCTTGATGGGCAGCTTCTGGTCGCGGCACAGCGCGAAAGCCGTGGCGTCCATCACCTGCAGATTCTTGCCCATCGCCTCGTCGAAGGTGATGGTGGCGTAGCGGGTGGCTTTCGGGTCCTTGTTCGGATCGGCGGTGTAGACGCCATCGACCTTGGTGGCCTTGAGCACGATCTCGGCGCCGATCTCGGCGCCACGCAAAGCCGCGGCGGTGTCGGTCGTGAAGAAGGGATTGCCGGTGCCCGCGGCGAAGACCACCACCTTGCCCTCTTCGAGGTACTGCAGTGCCTTGGGACGCACATAGGGCTCGACCACCTGCTCGATGGCAATGGCCGACATCACGCGCGCGACAAGGCCTGCTTTTTCCATGGTGTCGGCCAGCGCAAGCGAGTTCATCACAGTGGCCAGCATGCCCATGTAGTCGGCGGTGGCGCGGTCCATGCCGACGGAGCCGCCCGCCACGCCGCGGAAGATATTGCCCCCCCCGATCACGATGGCCACCTGGACGCCCAGGCGTGTGACTTCAGCGATTTCCTCCACCATGCGAACGATGGTGGCCCGGTTGATGCCGAAAGCGTCATCGCCCATGAGGGCCTCTCCCGACAGTTTCAGCAGAATCCGTTTGTAGGCTGGCATGGTCAACTTTCAGGATATCGATAAACAAAGATTCAGCCGGCAAGTGTAGCGAGGACATCGCACCCGCTCGCCGAGGACCACCCCACAAATGTGGGGGCCACACGGCACAACGGGCCTGACGGCCCGTTGTGATGTATCAGCCTGAACGGATCAACCGCCCTTGGCGGCAGCGACCTGGGCCGCCACTTCGGCCGCGAAGTCGTCGACCTTCTTCTCGATGCCCTCGCCCACCACGTAGAGCGTGAAGCCCTTGACGGTGGTGCCAGCGGCCTTGAGCATCTGCTCGACCGTCTGCTTGTCGTTCTTCACGAAAGGCTGGTTGAACAGCGAGACCTCTTTCAGGTACTTCTGCACCGAGCCTTCGATCATCTTGGCGGCGATGTCGGCAGGCTTGCCCGACTCTGCGGCCTTGGCGGTGGCCACCGAACGCTCTTTTTCGATCAGCTCGGCAGGCACATCGGCGCTGGTCAGGGCCACGGGCTTCATGGCAGCGATGTGCATCGCCGTGTCCTTGGCAGCCGTCTCGTCGCCATCGAACGCCACCAGCACGCCGATACGGGTGCCGTGCAGATAGCCGGCCACCTTGCCACTTGCGCTGTAGCGTTTGAAGCGGCGAAAGCTCATGTTCTCGCCAATCTTGCCAATCAGACCCTTGCGCACATCTTCCAGCGTGGGGCCAAAGCCGTCCTGGCTGTAGGCCAGCGCGCCCAATGCCTCAAGGTCGGCCGGGTTCTGCTCGGCCACCAGCTTGGCGGCGGCATTGGCCAGGGCCAGGAAGCTGTCGTTCTTGGTCACGAAGTCGGTTTCGCAATTGACTTCGATCAGGGCGCCGGTGTCACCCTGGATGAAGCTGGCGACAACGCCTTCGGCGGTGACGCGGCTGGCGGCCTTGCCGGCCTTGGTGCCGAGCTTGACGCGCAGCAACTCCTCGGCCTTGGCCATGTCGCCATCGGCTTCGGTCAGCGCCTTCTTGCACTCCATCATGGGCGCATCGGTCTTGGCGCGCAGTTCAGCGACCATGCTTGCGGTAATTGCCATTTTTGTTTCTCCGTTTTCTGCCGCGCCTCGATAGAAGCCCACGGCATGCTCAATGATCGGTTGCTTTTCTTACAAAAAAGGGGCCACAAGAGCCCCTCTTTCGGAGGAAAGACAGACTCAGGCGGAAGCGCCTTCCTTGACTTCCACGAATTCGTCGGTGCCTTCAGCGGCCACGGCCTTGACGACGTCGTTCACCGCGTTGCTGCGGCCTTCGATGATGGCGTCGGCAATGCCACGTGCATACAGGGCCACGGCGCGGGCGGAGTCGTCGTTACCGGGGATGACGTAGTCGATGCCTGCAGGCGAGTGGTTGGTATCGACCACGCCCACGAGCGGAATGCCCAGCTTCTGGGCTTCGAGCACGGCGATCTTGTGGAAGCCCACGTCGATGATGAAGATGGCGTCGGGCAGCGCGGCCATGTCCTGGATGCCACCAATGTCCTTCTCGAGCTTTTCCATCTCACGAGCAAACATCAGTTGCTCCTTCTTGCTCATGTTGTCCAGGCCGGCTTCCTTTTGGGCCTGCATGTCCTTGAGACGCTTGATCGAGGTCTTGACCGTCTTGAAGTTGGTCAGCATGCCGCCGAGCCAGCGCTGGTCGACAAAAGGAACACCGGCACGACGGGCTTCCTGGGCCACGATGTCGCGCGACTGGCGCTTGGTCCCCACCATCAGGATGGTGCCGCGGTTGGCGGTGAGCTGGCGCACGAATTTGGCGGCCTCTTCAAACAGGGGCAGCGTCTTTTCGAGGTTGACGATGTGGATCTTGTTGCGATGGCCGAAGATGTACGGAGCCATCTTGGGGTTCCAGAAGCGGGTTTGGTGACCGAAATGGACACCGGCTTCCAGCATTTCGCGCATGGAGATAGACATAAGATTTCTTTCCAGAGGTTGAGTCTAAAATCCAGCCCCGATCACCTGGACATTGGCGAGCCGTTGAAGGCCCCATGCTGTAGGCGACACCCGGTTGGGCTGGTTTGCGATTTCGCTTTGCTAAGTCTTTCCCGAATGGCTATTCGGGTCCGTCAACTGCAAAGCCCGTCGATTATAGCAGTCCAGCGATCTTCCACCCCCTCCACCCGTGGCGGAACGGTGCCTGACCACAGGCATGGCTCCGCCTAACTTTCGCGCCTCATGCCCACTGCCTTGCCCATCCCGCCCCGCCCCACCACCAGCGGGGGGCGGCCGTGAAGGTCGCCGTGGTCGGTGCGGGCGTCGTGGGCACGACGACCGCTTTTGAACTGGCGCTCGATGGCCACGAGGTCACGGTATTCGAACGCCACAGCACCGTTGCCGAAGAAGCCAGCTTTGCCACCGGCGCGCTGGTCGCCGCGGGCTGGACCGCCCCCTGGAGCACACCCGAACGCCACATACGCCTGCCGTGGTCCAGCCAGAACGACGGCCTCAAATTGGCGCACCTGCCGCGCGGCAGCGAATGGCGCTGGCTTTGGCGGTGGCTGCAGGCCGGCCGGGGCGGCTACCCATCCGCGCGGCATCAGCAGATCCACCAGTTGGTGCGCTACAGCCAGGAACGGCTGCAGTCCCTGACCGAAGAGCGCGAGTTTGACCACGACCGCAGCCAGGGCATGCTGGTGCTCTGGCGCACCGCGCGCCAGGCGGCGCAGGCGCGAACCGCCCTGGACCACATGAAGGATCTCGGCATCCCGCACCGCGAGCTTGCGGCCGAACAGGCGCGCGCGCTGGAGCCCGCGATCAGCGCGGAAACGCCATTTCACGGCGCGGTCGAACTGATGGGTGAAGCGGTGGCGAACTGCCGCGAATTTGCGCTGTCCATCCGGGACCAGGCCCGGCAGTTGGGCTGTCAGTTTGCGTTCAACACGCAGGTCGAGGCCATCGAAGCCCGGGCCGCGCCGGGCGTCGAACTGCGGCTGGCCAGCAGCGGCAAGACGCTGGAAGCCGAGACGCCCCTCGAAACCCGGCGTTTCGATGCGGTGGTCGTGTGCGCGGGCATGCGCAGCGCCGCGCTGCTACAGCCCACGGGCCTGCGCCTGCCCCTGCGGGCCATTCACAGCCATTCCCTCAGTGCACCCGTGCGCGAGCCCCTGGACGCTCCGCAATCGGCCGTGCTGGACGCGGCGCACGGGGTGTCGATCGCGCGCCTGGGTCAGCGCATCCGCGTGGCCGGCGGCCGCGACTTTGGCATGCCAGAGGGCCAGCGCTCGGCCGCCACCTTGCGCCAGCTGTACTCGGTGCTGTCTGACTGGTTCCCTGGCGCCGTGCGCTTGGGCGGACCCCAAGGCAGCGTTCAGGAATGGCATGGCGCACAAGCCACCCTGCCCGACGGTCTGCCCGCACTCGGTGCCAGCAAAGTGCCCGGCGTCTGGCTCAACCTGGGCCATGGCAACGCCGGCTGGTCCATGGCCTGCGGCAGCGCGCGTTTGCTGGCCGATCAGTTGGCCGGCCGAAGCCCCGACGTGGGCGTGGCGGGCTGTTCGCCGCGCCGCCTGGGCCTCTGAGCGCTCGGCCTGGAGCAACGCCTTGATCATGTCTGAGCTCACACCACCCGCCGGCCCGCGCCGCATCACCGGCGATCGGCGCGAGGCGTTGCACGACACGGCCACCACGCGCCAGATCGAACAGCAAGCTGCCGCCACCCTTCCCGACCACACCTTGATGGCGCGTGCCGGTGAGGCTGTGGCGCGCCTGGCCCGGGCGCTCCAGCCGCACGCGAGCTGCATCTGGATCGCGTGCGGGCCCGGCAACAACGGCGGTGACGGCTTCGTGGCCGCGACCCATTTGCACCGCTGGGCACAGGCAGCGGGCGGTGGACGGCGGGTGGTCGTCACCCACGCGGTCCACGACGAAGCGCGCCAACCGGCCGACGCCCGATGGGCGCTGCAATCGGCGCGCGAGGCAGGCGTGTGCTTCAGCGATGCGCCACCGGCCGCGTTCGATCTGGCCATCGATGCGCTGCTGGGCATCGGCCCCGCGCGCACCTTTGAAGGACCCCTGGCGCAGTGGCTGGGTGTGCTGCGCAGCACCCGAGCGCCGGTGCTGAACGTGGACCTGCCCACCGGCCTGAACGCCGACACCGGCGCGCTGGCACCGTGTGACGGCGTGGACAGCGCCCCACCGGGGCCGCGCCATACCCTGTCGCTCCTGAGCTTGAAGCCGGGCCTGTTCACCGGCGCGGGCCGTGACGCCGCGGGCGAGGTGTGGCTGGACGGACTCGGCCTGCCGAGCACGGCGTTCGCTGCGGCCAACGCCTGGCTCTGCGGGGCCGATGCCGACCCACCGCAGCGCCGGGCCCACGCCAGCCACAAAGGCAGCTTCGGCGATGTGGTCGTGATCGGAGGCCAGGGCATCGGTGTGGATGGCGCGGGCATGACCGGCGCTGCCATCCTGGCCGCGCGCGCGGCGCTACAGGCCGGCGCGGGGCGGGTCTTCGTGGGCTTGCTCGAAGACGATGGACCGGGCAAGCCGACCTGGGACCCGGCCAGCCCCGAGCTGATGTTTCGCAGCACCGAACGGCTGCTCGACCCGACCGTGCTGCGCGGCGCAAGCGTGGTCTGCGGTTGCGGCGGGGGTTTGGCGGTCGTGCCTTTGCTGCCTGCCGTCCTGGCGCATGCCAACCCCTTGGTGCTGGACGCCGATGCGCTGAACGCCATCGCCAACGACCCGGCATTGCGCCATGCGCTCGCGCAACGGCGCGCACAAGAACGTTCAACCGTTCTCACGCCCCACCCACTGGAGGCCGCGCGCCTGCTCCAAAGCACCACGGCCGAGGTCATGGCCGACCGCTTGCGTGCCGCACAAGCCATCGCGGACCAGTTCGGTTCGATCTGCGTGCTCAAGGGATCGGGCACCGTGATCGCCGCACCCGGTGAGACTCCCCTCATCAACCCCTCGGGCAACGCGCTGCTGGCCACGGCGGGCACCGGCGACGTGCTGGCGGGCATGATCGGCAGTGCGGTGGCCGGGCCGTCGCGGCCCCCCGCACAGGCTTTCAAGCGCGTGGCCCATGCGGTGTTCCAGCACGGCGCCCTGGCCGACCGCTGGACGCAAGAAACGACGCTACACCTGAGCGCGGGCCGCCTCGCGGCCCGGGTCAAGCCGCTTGATTGAGATACCCCCCTGCGCGCCTTCGGCGCTCCCCCCCCTGGAAGGGGTATCAAGGGTCCGGCTTGTATGGTTGAGGTGTTGGGGTGGAGGGCCTGGAAGTACGGCTATCGGCTTGGACCGACTGGCGGAGATTGCCCCCACCCCGCCTTTCAGCGTCGATAAGGAACTGAGCGGCACCCAGTAGCGCCGATCTTGAAGCAAGCTAACGCGGCTGGCGGGAATTTCCACCCCAACACTTGCCATTCTTTCTCGCAGGAGGTTGCCATGCAAGAAGTCCATGTGTTCATCGGGGTAGATGTGGCCAAGGCCGAACTCGTCGTCGCCACGGCCTCCCAACCAGGATGCCGCAGCATCGCCAACGAGGTCGGCGCCATCAGCGCCTGGCTGCGTGAGCTACCAGACAACACCCTTGTGGCCATGGAGTCCACCGGGCGCTACCACCAACTGCTCGCCACCCTGGCACACGCAGCGGGTCTGCAGGTGTTCGTGCTCAACGCCCGCGATGTGTTCTTCTACGCCCGCGCCCTGGGCGCTCGGGCCAAGACCGATCGGCTCGATGCCCATGTGATCGCCCGTTACCTTCTTGAACATCATGAGCACCTGCACCCCTGGCAGGCTTGCTGCCCCGCGCTCGCTCAGGTCAACACCCTGCTCGCGCAGCGTTGGACGGTAGTGACCAAACGCACCGCGCTGCACCAGTCGCTACAGGGCTGTGATGCAGCCATCGCTGCCGAGCTAGGGGCCCTGGATGCGGCCTTCGCCACGCTGCTTAAGGCCATGGATGCGCGCATCGCAGCACTGTTCGCAAAGGATGCCCGCTTGGCAGAGCAACGGGCTTTACTGCAAAGCATCGTGGGCGTGGGCGCGCAAAGCAGTGCATTGCTGGCCAGCGTGCTGGCCCAGCTGGACTTTGCCAGCGCCGATGCCTTGGTGGCCTACAGTGGGCTGGACCCGCGTGCCTGTGATTCGGGCCGCAGCCGAGGCCACCGAAGGCTCTCCAAACGCGGACAACCGGCTCTACGACGCCAGATGTACCTCGCCGCCATGTCGGCCTGCCACACCAAGACATTTGAAGCCACTTACAAGGCTTTGCGCCAGCGCGGCCTGAAGACCACCGAAGCCCTCGTTGTACTGGCTCGCAAGCTCCTGCGTATCGCCTTTGCCGTCTGGCGCTCTGGCAAACCATTCGAGCCTCAGCGATATGCACCCAGCGCTTGACTTCTATCCATAGAACCTCCGCCGGCCCACTAGAGGGGGAAAGCCGCGCAGCGGCGCAGGGGGGTGTTCTTCAGTTCAGCCCAGCAGCATCAATCCAACCTGCAGCAGGATGATGAGCACCAGCACCGACAGATCCACCCCGCCCACCAGCGGGATCACGCGGCGTATCGGGCGCAACAGCGGCGAGCACAGGCGCTCCAGAATGGCCATCACCGGCGAATGCGGCTGCACCCAGGACAAGATGGCATAGCCCAGCAACAGCAGCATCAGGCCCTGCAGCAAGGTGCGCACGAGCATGCGAACCGCCATGGTGCCAACGGTGCCCACTGCGGCCTCCATCGACAACGGCGCGGACGAAACGCTGGACGCCAATAACAGCCACACCACGCCATAGGCGAGGCACAGCAGCACCGCGGCCAAGAGACTGCCCCAGTCGATGCGGCTTTGCGCCAGCGAGCTGGGCAGCACACGCCGCACCGGCGCCACCAGCCAGTTGGTCACGGCAATCGCAAACCGGCCCGGCTGCCCGGACATGTGAATGCGCAGATGGTTCATCCAGGCGCGCAGCAAAGCGGCGGCCACCAGGAAAAAGAAGAAGGTTTCCAGCAGAAAAAAAACGATGCGCATGGCGTGGACAGGTGGTGGTTCCAGGCGCGAGTGTAGAGGCGGATGCCTCTGACTCAAGCGCCCAGGAACCGCAAGGGCGCGCGCGGCACACGGGGGTCGGGCTCCAGGCCTTCTTCCAGGCGCTTGAGCGCCGCTTCCCGTGACGCTTCGAGAAAGTCCAACATGATCGGCGAGCTGTCGGCCAGGGCATCGCGGCCGTGGTGGAACTCAGGGTGCCACTGCACGCCCCGCGCGTACGTGTCACCGGTCCAGCGGATCGCCTCGACCAAGCCATCCAGCGTCGACACGGCCTCGACCACCATGCCCTTGCCCAACTGGTCCACCGCCTGGTGGTGGATGCTGGTCACGCGCAGTTGCGAGGCGTTGGGATACAGCTTGGTGAGCACCGTGCCTTGCAGGAAGGTCACATCGTGCTCCAGGTGGTCGTACAGCTCGGTGTCCACATGAGCGTGGGCCGCGGCACATTGCGTGGCAATGTCCTGGTACAGCGTGCCGCCGAACGCCACATTGAGCAACTGTGCGCCTCGGCACACGCCCAGCACGGGTTTCTTCTGCGCCAGGAAGGTTCGCAGCAGCGCCAGTTCGTATCGGTCGCGCACGACGTCGCCCTGCCAGCGCGGGTCCATCGGGGTCTGGCCGTAGGTCTGCGGCGCGACGTCGGCCCCGCCTTGCAGCACCAGCGCATCCAGCTCCTGAACCACCTGTTCCACCTTCAGATAGCGCGCCGCGTGCTTGCTGTCGTGCGCCACCGCGGGGACCATGAACGCCACCGCGCCATGCTCCATGATCCAGTGCGCCAGCGATTGCTCGATGTACTGCAGGATCTTGTTGCGAAACCCCAGCTCCGGCGGGGCCTGGTGCAGCAGGCGCGCCGAAACGCCGATGCGCAGGGCCCTCTCGGCCGTCCCCGCGGCCCCTTTGCGGCGTGTCGACGACGCCCTGGCCTTGATCGCGGGGGCCGTGGTCACCGAAGAGCCTGACGGCATCGAGCGAGGCATGTCCACCGTTCCTTTTTGCTCCGTCAACGCCTGCTCTTGCGGGACTGGCTTGCGGTGCTGCGTGCGCCGCCGCGCGACGACTTCTTGTCCGCGGCCTTGCGAACAGACGCCTTCACGTCCATCACCGGCGTTTGCGTGCTGTCCATACGGCCCGCTTTGGCCTTGCCTCCCGCTTCGCGGTTGCGGCGCGCCTTGCCGTCGCGCCCGCCGGGTGCGCCTGCATCGGTTGCGCCCGACGTGCCGGTCTTGTCGCGCATGGCGCGCAGCACCAGATCGTCGTTGTCGCTGACCAGGCGGAAATCGATGCGGCGCCCGTCCAGATCGACGCGGCTCACCTGCACCCGCACGCGGCTGCCCAAGGCATAGCGGATGCCGGTGCGCTCGCCGCGCAGCTCCTGGCGCGCTTCGTCGAAGCGGAAGTACTCGCCACCGAGCTCGGTGATGTGCACCAGTCCTTCGACGTACATCGCATCCAGCGTGACGAACAGCCCGAAACTGGTGACCGCTGTTACCACACCGCTGAACTCCTCGCCCAGGTGCTCGCGCATGTACTTGCATTTGAGCCAGGCCTCCACGTCGCGGCTGGCTTCGTCGGCCCGTCGTTCGTTGGCGCTGCAATGCAGGCCGGCTGCCTGCCAGGCCAGCGTGTCGGCCGAGGGCTTCTTGACAGGCTCGCCCGCCACCGGCGGCCGCACGCGGCTGGCCAGGCGCTTGCTGAGCTTGGCGTGCGCCTCGCCCGGTGTGGGCAGTGCGGGTAGCTCGTAGCGCTTGCGCGCCAGGATGGCCTTGATCACTCGGTGCACCAGCAGGTCGGGATAGCGGCGGATCGGGCTGGTGAAATGGGTGTAAGCCTCGAACGCCAGGCCGAAGTGGCCGCTGTTGATCGGCGTGTAGATCGCCTGCTGCATGGAGCGCAGCAGCATGGTGTGGATCTGTTGCGCCTCGGGGCGGTCCTTGGTCGCGTTGGCGATCTGCTGGAAATCCGCTGGCTTGGGGTTGTCGCCAATCGTCTGCGACACCCCCATGGCCTTGAGGTAGTTGCGCAGGATTTCCTGTTTCTCGGGAGTGGGGCCTTCGTGCACGCGGAACAGGCCGGCGTGCTTGCTCTGTTGAATGAAGTCGGCCGAGCAGACATTGGCCGCGAGCATCGACTCTTCGATCAGCTTGTGCGCATCGTTGCGGGTGCGCGGCACGATCTTCTCGATGCGGCCCGACTCGTCGCACACGATCTGCGTCTCGGTGGTTTCGAAGTCCACTGCGCCGCGCTCGTTGCGCGCCGCCAGCAGCGCGCGGTACACATCGTGCAGGTTCAGCAGATACGGCACCAGCGGCTTGCGTTGCGCGGCTTCGGGTCCGCGCGTGTTCTGCAGGATGGCCGCGACTTCCGTGTAAGTGAAGCGCGCGTGGCTGAACATCACTGCCGGATAGAACTGGTAGGCATGCACTTCACCCTTGGCGTTGACCAGCATGTCGCAGACCATGCACAGGCGTTCCACGCCAGGGTTCAACGAGCACAGGCCGTTGGACAGCTTCTCCGGCAACATCGGTATGACGCGGCGCGGGAAATACACCGAGGTGGCGCGGTCGTAAGCGTCCACGTCGATGGCCGAGCCGGTTTCCACGTAGTGGCTCACGTCGGCGATCGCGACCAACAGGCGCCAGCCCTTGCCCTTGCCGACCTTGGCCGGCTCGCAATACACGGCGTCGTCGAAGTCGCGCGCGTCCTCGCCGTCGATGGTCACCAGCGGCACGTCGCGCAGGTCCACGCGGTGCTTGTGGTCGGCGCTGCGCACATGGTCAGGCAGCGCGCGGGCCTGCGCCAGCGCGGCCTGCGAGAACTCGTGCGGCACGCCGTACTTGCGCACCGCGATCTCGATTTCCATGCCGGGGTCGTCGATCTCGCCCAACACCTCTTTGACACGGCCCACGGGTTGGCCGTAGAGCGCGGGTGGTTCGGTGAGTTGCACCACGACCACCTGCCCCGGTTTGGCCGAGCCGGTGGCGCCCTTGGGAATCAACACGTCCTGGCCATAGCGCTTGTCTTCCGGCGCCACGAGCCAGACACCGCTCTCTTGCAGCAGGCGGCCAATGATGGGGGAATCGGAGCGCTCCACGATTTCTGTGACGCGCCCCTCGGGGCGGCCTTTGCGGTCCAGCCGCACGATGCGGGCCTTGACGCGGTCCTTGTGCAAGACGGCGCGCATTTCGTTGGAGGGGAGATAAATATCGGCCTGACCATCGTCGCGAATCACAAAACCGTGTCCATCGCGGTGGCCGGAAACCACACCTTCAAATTCAGCCAACAGGCTATTTTTTTCGTTCACTTTTTCTCTGCTATACTTCTGGTTTTCCTGAAAGCCCAGGTGGCGGAATTGGTAGACGCACTAGTTTCAGGTACTAGCGAGTAACATCGTGGAGGTTCGAGTCCTCTCCTGGGCACCAAGGTTAACACGGGGTTTTGGCAACACCGGCCAATCACAAAAATCCACTGTGAGACCCGAGAGAAAACGATCTTGGTTTTGAAAACGACGACGGCGCCCATCAGGCGCCGTTTTTGTTTGTGCGGCGAAATCAGGTCGGCTGCGCCATGCCCACCGGCTCCTGCTTGAACAGCGTGGCTTTCTCGCGCTGGATGAGCGCCGTGTCCAGGTCGGCCTGCGAAAAAGACGGGCTGCGCACCACGCGTCGCAGGAACTGCACGTTGTTGTGGGGCCCCACGATGTGCATCTGCGACAAGGCCTCGTCCAGGCGCGCCAAGGCTTGTTCGCGTGTGTCGCCGTGCACGATGAGCTTGGCGATCATGGAGTCGTAGAAAGGGGAGATCTCATCGCCTTCGCGCACGCCCGCATCGACCCGCACGCTCGCTCCCGCGACCTGGAACTGCACACAAGGCGGTGTGCGGTAGACCTGCAACCGCCCCGAGGACGGGAGGAAGTTCTTGTCCGGGTTCTCGGCGCAGATGCGCGCTTCGATGGCGTGGCCCTGCATGCGCAGCTGGTCCTGCCGCAGCGGCAGCGGCTCGCCTCGGGCCACACGGATCTGCCACTCCACCAGATCCAGCCCCGTGATGGCCTCGGTCACCGGATGTTCGACCTGCAGGCGCGTATTCATCTCCATGAAAAAGAAGCGCATGCCGCCTTCGGGCGGTTGCTCGACGATGAACTCCACCGTGCCGGCACCGACGTAGCCCACCGCGCGCGCCGCTGCCACAGCCGCCTCGCCCATGCGGCGGCGCATGTCCTCGCCAAGGCCTGGGGCGGGCGCCTCTTCCAGCACTTTCTGATGCCGCCGCTGCACCGAGCAGTCGCGCTCGAAAAGGTACACGCAGTGGCCACGGCTGTCGCCGAACACCTGCACCTCGATGTGGCGCGGCCGCTGAACGTAGCGCTCGATCAACACAGCCTCATCGCCGAACGCGCTCTTGGCCTCGCGCTGGCAAGACGCGAGTGCGGCCTCGAAGTCGTCGGCCCGCTCCACCATCCGCATGCCCCGGCCACCGCCACCGGCGCTGGCCTTGATCAACACCGGAAAGCCGACGCGGACAGCTTCGTCTCGCAGCCGCTGTGCATCCTGATCGACGCCGTGGTAACCCGGCACCAGCGGCACGCCGGCCTGCTCCATGCGCTGCTTGGCCGCGGCCTTCAAGCCCATGGCCCGGATCGCGGACGCGGGCGGTCCGATGAAGACCAACCCGGCCTGGGCGCAAGCCTCAGCAAAGGCCTCGTTCTCGCTCAGGAAACCATAGCCCGGGTGGACGGCCTGAGCACCGCTGGCGCGCGCCGCTTCGATGATGCGCGCGCCATCCAGGTAACTCTCGCGTGCGGGGCTGGCACCGATGTGCACCGCTTCATCGCAGGCCGCCACATGCTTGGCTTGCGCGTCGGCGTCGGAATACACCGCCACGGTGCGCAGCCCCATGCGGCGCGCGGTGGCGGCCACGCGGCAGGCGATCTCGCCCCGGTTGGCGATCAGGATCTTGTCGAACATCGGTGTCTTCCGAAAACAGCGTGGTCTTGGCAGTGCGGTCTTACTTGGGCTGGGTGTCCAGCTTCAACTCGGTGATCAGCTTCTTGGTCGCGGCGTATTCGGTCTCCATGTACTTGGCCATGTCCGACGATCCCATGTACACCGGGCGCCAGTTCTGCTTGGCCACGAACGCTTGCCATTCGCTGCTCTCGATCACCTGCTTGAACGACTGCTCCCAGAAGCGGACCTGCTCGGCTGGCATGCCCTTGGGACCGAGCACGCCCTGCACCGAGGCATAGACCGCAGGCACACCCTGCTCGGTCCAGGTGGGCACCGACGCCAGGGCGCCTTTCAAACGCTCGGACGTGGCCACCGCGATCACGCGGATGCGGCCGGCCTGCATGTTGGTGATGACGTTGGGTGTGCTCGCCGCTACCACGTCCAGGTGGCCGCCGAGCAATGCGGTCATGGACTCGGCGGAGGACTTGAACGGCACCACGCGCAGGCGCGAGATGTCCACGCCGCCCACCATCAGCGGCTTGGCGATGCCGGCATGGATGTGGTTGCCGATCGCCGTGGCCACGCCGATGGACAGGGCTCCCGGGTCCGTCTTCAGCCGCGCCACCAGATCGGTCGCGTTGCGGATGGGTGAGTCCGCGCGCACGGCCACCACCACCGCTTCCTCGAGCATCACCACCAGCGGTGTCATGCCCTCGTAGGTCGTGGTCACGCTGCCGATGGCGCGCGCGTTGAGCATGCCGGAGGTGAAGATCGACAGCCAATGCCCGTCGCCCGCATGCTGCTCCAGGGTCTGCAGCGCCACTGCGCCCGCGCCTCCCGATTTGTTGGACACCACCAGCGGTTGCGTGACGAGCTTGCGCTTCTCCAACTGGTTGAACATCTCGCGCGCAGCGGTATCGAGCGCGGCTCCCGGGCCAGACGGCACGATCAACTCGACCTTGCGCGAGGGTTCCCACGACTGGGCCGCGGCAGGCGCCATGGCCAACGCCGTGGCACACGTGGCCAGCAGCGCCGGCATCCGCAAGAGGCGGCGAACGAGAGATGAAATCATGGTTTGTCTCCTATCGTTGAAATGGCTGCGCAGGTGCCATGCGCAGGGAAAAACACAAGACCGCGATAGCGCGGTCAAACGGTGCGCCCGACACGGCGCGCGAGCATGGCTTCCCAGGCGTCCTCGATCCAGTCGCACAGAAAACTGCGCGTCTCGCGCGGATCGATGATGTCCAGGATGCCGAACTTCTCCGCCGTGCGAAACGGCGAACCGATGCGGTTGTAGTAAGCCTCCAGTTCGGCCTGGCGCGCGGCCGGGTCTTCGGCGTCTTCGATCTCCTGGCGGTGCGCGGCCTTCACGCCACCCTCCACCGGAATCGAACCCCAGCGCGCCGATGGCCAGGCCACGCGGTGGTTGAGCGAGGGGAAGTACTTGGGGGCGTGCAGGCCACCGGCCAGGCCGAAGGCGCGGCGCAGGATCACCGACATCCAGGGCACTTGCGCGTCCTCGATCGTGGTCAGCACGCGCACAGCGCCCAGCAGCGTCGCGTCGAGCTCCGCGTCCGGGCCGGTGGCGTTGCCCGGCTGGTCGACCAAGTTGACGATCGGCAGCCCGAAGGTGTCGCAGAGTTTGACGTGCCGCTCGATCTTCCAGGCCGACTTGGTGGTCATGGCGCCACCGGCCACGCGCGGGTCGCTGCACATCACGCCCACGGGATAGCCGTCCAGCCGCGCCAGCGCGGTGATGACGGAGCCGCCCTGGTGGCGTCCGATCTCGAAGACGGTGCCGGTGTCGAACAACGCGGCCACGATCTTGCGCGGATCGAACACCTTGCGCCGGTCGCGCGGAATCGCGTTCTTGAGCCAGTCATCGGCACGGTTCGGATCGTCCTCGCGCGGACCGCGCGCGGCCACGTTCTGCGCATTGCGCGGCAGGTAGGAGAGGAAGCGGCGCACCTGCTCGAACGCGTCGGCCTCGTCCTGCGCCTCGTTGTGCACCAGCGCGCTGCGGCGGTGCACCTTCCAGCCGCCGAGGTCGTTCTTGTCGATGTCGATGCCGTAGGCCTGTTTGACCACCGGCGGCCCGCCAGCGAACACCTGCGCCTGGTCGCGCACCATGACCGAGAAGTGCGACATGAGCACCTTGATCGCGCCCAGGCCGGCGCATGCGCCCAGTGCCACGCCCACCACCGGCACGTGCTTGAGCAGGTCCACCACCGGCCAGTTCGGGTAGCCGGGTATCTTGCTCGAGCCCTGCTGTTCCAGCAGCTTCACGCTGCCACCGGCGGTGTCCACCAGGCGCACCAGCGGCATGCGCAGGTCCAGCGCCATGCGCTCGGCGTAAATCCACTTGTCCGAAATGGTGGCCTCCGACGAGCCCGCGCGCAGCGTGTAATCGTCGGCCGACACGGTGATCTTGCGGCCCTCGATGCGGCCGGTGCCGATGACCGCGTTGACGGGAGAGACGCCCTTGAAATGGCCGTCCTTATCGTAGCGGCCCTTGCCGGCGACACGGGCGAGTTCGCGAAAGCTCTGCGGGTCGAGCAGCGCGTCGATGCGCTGGCGCACATTGAGCCGCCCCTTGGCGGCGTGCTTGGCCAAAGCTTCCGGGCCGCCCATCGAAGCGCCCTGCTCGCGGCGGTAAGCCAGCTCCTGTAGTTCGGCGGCCCATTCGCCGTCGTTGGCGGCGTCGGTCACGGAAGATGGGGGTAGCGGTGCGTTCATGTTTGCGTGCGGATGACCTTGGCGGCCTCCAGTTCCTGGATGTGTGAATTGCTGATGCCGATGCCGCGCAGCACCTCGGCGGTATCGGCACCGATGTCGGGACCGGTGTGGCGGATCGCGCCGGGCGTGGCCGAGAGCTTGGGCACGATGCCGGCCTGCGTGGTGTGGCCGAGCTCGGGGTGCGGCACCTTCACCAGCATGTCGCGCGCCGCGTAGTGCGGGTCCTGGTAGATGTCGGCAATGGTGTAGATCGGCGACGAGGGCACCTCGGCCGCCTGCAACACCGCCGCCAGCGCGGCCGTCTCCAGCGTGCACGTCCACTCGGCCACGATGGCGTCGATCGCCTTCATGTTGGCCGGCTCGCCGCGCGTGCGGATGTCGGCAAAGCGCGCATCGCGCAATAGCTCGGGCTGGCCCATGGCGCCCACCAGGCGCTCGAAGGTCGGGTTGCTGTTGGCCGCGATCAGCATCCAGCTGCCGTCCTTCGTTGGGTACAGGCTGTTGGGCGCCATCGTCGGCAGGTTCGGACCCACACGTTGCGGCACGAAACCGAGCTTTTCGTACGCGGGCACGTAGGGCTCCATCTGCGTAAAAGCGGTTTCGTACAAGGCCACGTCCACCACCTGGCCGCGGCCGGTGCGCTGGCGCTCGATGATGGCCATGGCCGCGCCGAACGCGGCATAGGTGGCGGTGAGGTAGTCGGTGGTGGCCAACGCGACACGGGCCGGTGGCCGGTCGGGGTCGCCCGTCATGTGCCGCACGCCGCCCACGGCTTCGCAGATCGCGCCGTAGCCGGGGCGCGCGGCATAGGGGCCGTCCTGGCCATAGCCGGAGATGCGCACCATCACCAGGCCCGGGTTGACCTTCGACAGGTCGTCGTAGCCCAGCCCCAGGCGCTCCAGCACGCCGGGCCGGTTGTTCTCGATCAGGATGTCGGCGCGGCGGGCAAGTTCGAACGCGAGCTTGCGCCCCTCTTCCTGTTTGAGATCCAGCGCCACCGACTTCTTGCCGCGCAGGATGGCCGCGGCATAGAGCGACACGTCGCCCACGTGCCGCCCCATCTGCCGCACCGGATCGCCCGACGGCGGTTCGATCTTGATCACATCGGCACCGAAGTCCGCCATCAGGCGCGCGCATGCGGGGCCCGCGATGGTGGTGCAGATCTCGACGACGGTCAGGCCACGCAACGGGCCCAAGGCTTCCATCGATATGCTCATGGTGCGGCCTTCGGCACGGGTTTGCCGACGTCCTTGCGCGCGGGCTCCGGCGCATCGAGCCGCCGCGCGGCCTCGGCACCCGACTCCTCCACGCGCTGGCGCACCTTGCGGGCGTAAGCCTCTTCGTCGCCAGCCTCGAGCAACGCCAGCGCTTCGGTCCAGATGCTCGCCGAGCGCTGGCGCCGCTGCGCGCTGGCCAGGCTCAGCTTGGCATAACGCAAGGTCTGCAGCGACAGCGCCACCAGCATGCGTGTGAGGCGCTGGTTGCCGCAGGCGCGCACCGACAGGATGGACAGGCGGTACGAGGTCTCCGCGTACGCGCCCTGGTCATCCTTCATGGCAGCCAGACGCTGCAGGCGCGCCACGCCGGCACGCAGCAGCGCCAGCAGATCGGGGTCGCGCGCGGCGGCCACCTTGCGCGCCACGATCTCCAGCAGGCCCGCGCGAATCTCGAAGATCTCCCGCACTTCGTGCGCGGCCAGGTCCGTCACCACCGCGCCGCGCCGGGGCAGGATGGTCACCAGGCCTTCGCGCTCCAGGATGCGGATGGCGTCGCGCACCGGCCCGCGGCTCACACTGAATTCCGTGGCCAGTTCCTCTTCCAGGATGCGCTCGCGCGGCGCCAGCGCGCCCGAGATGATGCGGTCGCCGATGGACGCTGCGATTTGCTCGGCGACCGTGAGGGTCGGCTGGTCGCTGCCCGAGAAGAGACGGAACGCCACCGCGCCCTCCCAATGCCGGTAATCCAGTTTGTCGCCCGGGACGTCGCGCGTCATGCCGCGTCCACCACACCGATCACCTCGCCTTCGCGCACCGGCTGCCCTTCCTGGCAGGACAGCGAGCGCAGCACACCGGCACAGGGCGCCTCCACCGGAATCTCCATCTTCATCGACTCGACGACGACGAGCACATCGCCCTCGGCCACGGTCTGGCCGGGCTGTGCTTCGACCTTCCAAACGTTCCCGGAGATCTCCGAGATGACTTCCACCGACTTCGTCATGGGACTTCCTTGATTGTCTGTTGAAAATACGATTGTTAACAATCCTACGAAAATGCTAAACGCGGATAACGGGCCTGTCAACGTGGCAAAAACCCTTGGTCGCAAAAAAAAACGGGCCGCGAGGGCCCGTTTTCATGTGCAGGTAGCGCGCGCCGTCAGATCGGCACAGCCAGCAGGTCGTGCCCTTGGGCGGCGACCACACGCGCCTTGGTGAACTCGCCCACCTTCAGGGTCTTGCTGATCTTCTCGGGCGGCAACAGGCGCACCACGCCGTCGATCTCCGGTGCATCGGCGTAGCTGCGGCCGATACCGCCCTTCTTGCCCAGACCGGGTGCCGAATCCACCAGCACCTGCATGATCGCGCCCACGCGCTGCTGCAGCTTCTCGGCCGATGCCGCCTCGGCCACCGCCATGAAGCGCGCGCGGCGCTCCTCGCGCAGCGCATCGGGCACCGCGTCAGGCAGTTCGTTGGCCGTGGCGCCCGGCACCGGCGAGTAAGCGAAGCAGCCGGCGCGGTCGATGCGGGCTTCGCGCACGAAGTCCAGCAGGTGATCGAACTCGGCGTCCGTCTCACCGGGGAACCCGGCGATGAAGGTGCTGCGCACCACGATCTGTGGGCACAGCTCGCGCCAGCGCGCGATGCGCTCCAGGTTGCGCTCGCCGCTGGCCGGGCGCTTCATGCGGCGCAGCACATCGGGGTGGCTGTGCTGCAGGGGCACGTCCAGGTACGGCAGGCACAGGCCCTCGGCCATCAGCGGAATGATCTCGTCCACGTGCGGGTACGGATACACATAGTGCAGGCGCACCCAGGCACCGTAACCCTTGGCGATTTCGCCGAGCGAGCGCACCAGGTCGAACATGCGCGTCTTCACCGGCTTGCCGTCCCAGAAACCGGTGCGGTACTTCACGTCCACCCCGTAGGCCGAGGTGTCCTGGCTCACCACCAACAATTCCTTCACACCGGCCTCGAACAGCTTGCGCGCTTCGGTCAGCACGTCGCCAATGGGGCGGCTCACCAGATCACCGCGCATGGAAGGGATGATGCAAAAGGTGCAGCGGTGGTTGCAGCCCTCGCTGATCTTGAGGTAGGCGTAGTGCTTGGGCGTGAGCTTGATGCCCTGGGGCGGCACGAGATCCACGAAGGGGTCGTGCGGCTTGGGCAGGTGCTGGTGCACCGCGCTCATCACCTCGTGCGTGGCGTGCGGGCCGGTCACGGCCAGCACGCTCGGATGCATCTGTTGCACCAGGTTGCCGCCGCCCTCGCCTTCGCGCGCGCCCAGGCAACCGGTGACGATGACCTTGCCGTTTTCGGCCAATGCCTCACCAATGGTGTCCAGACTTTCGCGCACCGCGTCGTCGATGAAGCCGCAGGTGTTGACGATCACCAGGTCGGCCCCGGCAAAGGTCTTGGAGGTCTGGTATCCCTCAGCGCTGAGCTGCGTGAGGATCAGCTCGGAGTCGGTCAGGGCTTTGGGGCAGCCCAGGCTGACGAAGCCCACCTTGGGAACAGCGGTGATCCCTGACGTCGTGGCTACGTCGTAAGTATTTGAATTCATTTGGATTTCGCAGGGCGACCTGGCAGGCAATGTAGGCCGCCATTTTACGGCTCGGCCCCTGCGGCCGCTGCCGCTGTGACCCCAAGACAGTAATGTCCCCTTTGCCCCAAGTAGAAGTGTCCCCAACGCCGTTATACGGTTGAAGGCGAAACCGTATCAGCGCTTGAGGCCCAGCGCCGCCAGCATCTGCTCGCTGTTCTTCTGCATCTGCTCCTGCATCTGCGTGAAGGCGCTGCGCGACTGCTCCATGTACGCGCCCATCATGCCTTCCATCATGGGCGACTGCGCGCTCATGAACTGCTTCCAGGCCTCCGGCGTGGCACCGGGCGCCTGGGCGGCCATCTTGTTCTGCAAGTCCATGAAGATCTGGACGTTCTTCTCCAGGTAGCTCCCCATGAAGTCCTGCATGGAGTGGCCGTAGAAGCGGATGATGTTGGCCAGCACCTGCTCGGTGAAGATGGGAACGCCCGCCGTTTCCTCTTCCAGAATGATCTGCAGAAGAATGCTGCGCGTGAGATCGTCGTTGGTCTTGGCGTCGCGCACCACGAAGGGCTCGTTGTCCATCACCAGGGTCTTGACTTCGGCCAGCGTGATGTAGGTGGAAGAGTCGGTGTCGTACAGACGCCGGTTCGGGTACTTCTTGATCACGCGCACGGCGTTCGAACGCGTGCCGCCGCTACCGGCCTTGGATTTTTGCACTGGTGAACCTTCAGGAGTGGATGGGCCAGGGGCAGAATAGCCCGCCCAGAGGATACGGGACATTCTAGAAAGCCATGCTGCACTAGCAAGCTGGGTTTTCCCTGTCCATCCGGATTTCGCATATTTCGCATCCCAGGACGCACCCGCCTCAGCGTGGTGCGGTTCTTTTCGCGCGCGGCCGGGCGGGGTTGCCCGTGGCGCGGCTGGCCGCCATCAGCAAGCGCTCGAAGGCTTCGGCCGCCGGCGAGAGGCTGCGGCCCCGACGGCGGATGACGCCAATGGTCCGGTGCACCGCCGCCTCGATCGGCACGCCCACGATGGAGTCCGAGGGCCGCGGCAGCGCCAGCTGGGGCACCACGGCCACGCCCAGCCCCTGGTCCACGAAGCCGATCAGCGTGGAGGCATGGCGGAATTCGCACACCGGGCGGGGCAGGTCCACCACGTCGGCCAGCGCCTGGTCGATCAGCACGCGGTTGCGGCTGGCGTGCGACACCAGGCCGTAGGGGTGTTTCACCACCTCGTCCCAACGCACCGAGCGGCGCTTGGCCAAGGGGTGGTCCACACGGCACGCGAGCACGAAGCGGTCCTTGAGCATGGGCGTGAATTCCACCTCGGGGTCCTGCATGCCGACGTAGTTGATCGCGATCTCCGCCTCGCCGCTCTTCACGCAGGCCAGCACCTCGTCGGCGCCCTCTTCCATCACGCGCACCATCACGTGCGGATGCGCCTGACGGAACTGCTCGATCACACCGAGCAGGAAATGCGACACCGCCAGGAACACGCAGCCCACGGTCACGTCGCCGACCTCGATGTGCGCCACGTCGCTCAGGTCGACCACCGAATGGTCGAGGTCGGCGATCACGTTGCGCACGCGCCCGAGAAAACGCCGACCCAGGGGCGTGAGTTCGACGCTGCGGGTCGTGCGGTCGAACAGGCGCACGTCGAGCACCCGCTCCAGGTTGGCGATGCGCCGCGACAAGGCGGGCTGCGACAGGTGCAGCAGCTCGGCGGCGGCCGCGAAGCTCTGCAGTTCCCCCACGGTGACGAAGGCGCGCAGATCCGCGAGGGACGGTTTGAGGATGCGTTTGCTCGGCATACGATTCTTTTGCAAGTTGCATCAGCTGTTCAGAAAGATGCAATTTACAACACAGACGCCCACTGTCACGATGCGCCCACAAAACACGGAGACACCTCATCAAAACGCCCGGGCGGCCCGCGCACGCACCACCGCCCCGACCTGCTGAAAACCCCATGCCACACCTCCCCGCTTCCACCGCCTTGCAGCGCTTTCGCGTGATCGATCTGACCCAGGTGCGCGCCGGCCCCACCGCCTGCCGCCAGCTCGCCGACTGGGGCGCCGACGTGATCCAGGTGCAGATGCCCGAGAGCATGCGCGGCGACGACACGCTCGGCGGCCAGGAAGGCTCCGACTACCAGTACACCCACCGCAACAAGCGCTCCATCACACTCAACCTCAAGACCGACGAGGGCATTGCCACCCTCAAGCGCCTGATCGACACCGCCGACGTGGTGGTGGAGAACTTCCGTCCCGATGTGAAATTCCGCCTGGGTATCGACTACGAATCGCTGGTCGCCACCAACCCCCGCCTGGTCTACGCCAGCATCTCGGGCTTCGGCCAGAGCGGCCCGCTGGCCTCGCGCCCGGGCTTCGACCAGATCGCGCAAGGCATGAGCGGGCTCATGTCGGTGACTGGCCAGCCAGGCGACGGCCCGATGCGCGTGGGCATTCCCATTGGCGACCTGTGCGCCGGCATCTTCGCCGCGCAGGGCGTGCTGGTCGCGCTGCTGGAGCGCGAGACCTCGGGCAAGGGCCAGTGGCTGCACACCTCGCTGCTGGAGTCCATGGTCTACATGATGGATTTCCAGACCTCGCGCTACCTGATCGACGGCGACGTGGCCACGCAGGCGGGCAACTTCCACCCCACCAGCATTCCCACCGGCGTCTACAAGGCGCGCGACGGCTACATGAACATCGCCGTGTTCGGCTCCAAGATCTGGGAGCGCTTCTGCCACATCCTGGGCGCGCCCGAATGGATCACCGATCCGCGTTACCGGGACAAGCCCTCGCGCTCGGTGAACCGCGAAACGCTCAACGCCGACATCAACCGCCGTCTGGCCAAGCAAGACCGCGCCCACTGGGTCGAGCAATTCAACAACGGCGGGGTCGCCTGCGGCCTGATCAGCTCGATGCAGGAGGCGCTGGAAGAACCGCAGGTGCAGCACCTGGGCATGGTGAAGAACGTGGTCTCGAAGTGGCAGGGGCCGCAGCGCATGGTCGGCCAGCCGGTGCAGCTCGAACGCACGCCGAGCACCATTGCCCGCGCCGCGCCGCGCCGGGGCGAACACACCGAGGAAGTCTTTGGAGAACTGGGCCTGGCCGCCGGGGACTTCGCCCGCATGAAAGCCGCAGGAGTCTACTGATGAGCACCTCGGACTACATCTCCACCACCGAACGCGTGCAGACCTGGCTCGACGATCGCACCCTGCACATCCGCTTCAACAACCCCGCGCGCCACAACGCACTCTCCGTGGACATGTGGGAGGCCGTGCCGCCGCTGCTCGCGCAAGCGCAGGACGACGAGCGCGTTCGCCTCGTGGCCTTCACCGGCGCGGGCGACAAGGCTTTCGTCTCGGGCGCGGACATCTCGCAGTTCGAAGACATGCGCGCCGCACGCGAGGCCGTTGCCTACTACGAGAAGATGGCCGAGACCACGCTCATGGGCATCCACGACTTCCCCAAGCCCACGCTGGCCTGCATCCACGGCTATTGCATCGGTGGCGGGGTGAACGTCGCCATCGCCTGCGACATCCGCATCGCCGCGAGCGACGCCGTGTTCTCCATCCCCGCCGGCCGCCTGGGCCTGGGCTACCGCTATTCGGCGATGAAGAACCTGGTGGACCTGATCGGCCCCGGCGCGGCGAAGGACTTGTTCTTCACCGCGCGCCGCATCGATGCCCTGGAGGCGCGCGAACTCGGCCTGATCTCACGCACCTGCGCGCCCGACGCCTTGCCGCAGTTGCTGGCCGAATACACATCGACCATCGCCGACAACGCGCCGCTCACGCTCATGGCCGGCAAGGCGATCACGCGCGAAATCCTCAAGCCTTCGCCCGAGCTCGATCATGCCTTGTGCACCTCGCTGATCCAGGGCTGTTTCCAGAGCGCCGACTACACCGAAGGCCGCACGGCCTTCATGCAAAAACGCAAACCGGTCTTCACAGGCCGTTGAGAAAGCACGGAGAAAGAACCAACCATGCAGTCCTACTGGATGCAAATGACCGACACCGGCTCGGTGCTCGAACTGCGCGACAGCCCGGTGCCCGTGCCCGGCCCGCGCCAACTGCTGGTGCGCATGCGCGCCGCATCGCTCAACCGGGGCGAGTTCCTGGCCGGCGGCCTGCACGGCCAACTGAGCAGCTGGAAGGCCATCGGCGGCGAGGGTGCGGGCGAGGTGCTCGCGCTGGGTCCCGACGTGAGCGGCTTTCAGCTCGGCGACCGCGTCATGGGCCGATGCGCCGGCGCGTTCTCCGAATTCGCGCTGATCGACACCGCCGAGGCCATGCACGTGCCACCCGGCGTGAGCTGGGAAGAGGCCGCCAGCATGCCGCTGACGATGCTCGTGGCCCACGACATGCTGGTGTTGCAGGGCCGCCTGCAGGCCGGCGAATGGTTGCTGATCAATGGCGTGTCCTCGGGCGTGGGCGTGGCCTCGCTGCAGCTGGCCAAGGCGCTGGGCGCGAACGTCATCGGCACCTCCGGTTCGGCCGAGAAACTGGCCGAACTCAAGCCGCTGGGCCTGGACCTGGGCCTGCACACACGGGGCGCGGACTTCGCGCCGGCCGTGCTCGAAGCCACGAACCAGCGCGGCGCGAACCTGGTGATCAATACCGTGGGCGGCAGCGTGTTCGCCGAGAACATGCGCTGCGCCGCGTTCGAAGGCCGCCTGGCCACGGTGGGCTATGTCGACGGCGTGGTCAGGGCAGAGGTCGATCTCGAAGCCCTGCACGCCAAGCGCCTCACGTTGTTCGGCGTGTCCAACAAGCTGCGTAGCAAGACACAGCGCGCCGCCTCCGTGCCGCGTTTCGTGGCGGAAGTCCTGCCCTTGATCGCTGCACGCCGCATCCAACCGCGCATCGACCGCGTCATGGACTTCACTCAACTGAAGGAAGCCAAAGCGCGCATGGAAGCCGGTGCGCACATCGGAAAGATCGTACTGCGCATGCCGGCGGACGACGTTTGACATCACCACCCGAAAGAGGAGACACCGCATGAAGAAGACAAGCAAGCACCTGATACTCGCCCTGGCCCTGGGCACGCTGGCGCCGCTGGCTGGGGCGCAATCCGCGCCCTTCCCCAGCAAGCCCATCCGCATCGTGATCGGCTTCGCGCCGGGCGGTGCGGCCGACTACGTGGCGCGCTCGATGAGCGAGGCCTTGAGCAAGGCGCTGGGGCAGACCGTGGTGATCGACAACAAGCCGGGCAACGGCTCGAGCATCGCGGCCGACATCGTGGCCAAGGCACCGGCCGACGGCTACACGCTGATGATCGCCAGCCCCAGCGCGATCTCGGTGAACCCCGCGCTCAACGCCAAGCTGAGCTACAAACCGAGCGACTTCATTCCCGTGACCAGGATGACGACCTCGCCGCTGGTGCTCGCGGTGAACCCCGGCAGCCCCATCCGCTCTGTGCCCGACCTGATCGCCGAAGCGAAGAAGAACCCGGGCAAGCTGAACTACTCGACCTCGGGCAACGGGTCCGCGCCGCACCTGGGCGCGGCCCTTTTCAACCTGCTGACCAAGACCGAGATGACGCACGTGCCCTACCGGGGCGGCTCGTTCGCCATCACCTCGGTGATGGCCAACGAGACGCAGCTCACTTTCGGCACCTCGCCCTCGGTGCTGCCGCAATCGTCGGCGGGCAAGCTGCGCGCGATCGCGGTCAGCACACGCGAGCGCTCGCCCCTGGTGCCCGATCTGCCGGGCATGCGCGAAGCCGGCCTGCCCGAGTACAACCTCGAATTCTGGTACGGCATGTTCGTGCCCGTCGGCACCCCCGCGCCGGTGGTGAAGGTGCTCTACGAGGCCACGCGCAAAGCCATGCTGGAGCCCAGCGTGAAATCCGCGCTGGCGCGCGAAGGTACCGAGGTATCCCTGTCCGACTCGCCCGAGCAGTTCGCCAGCTGGCTGGTGGACGACAGCAAATTCTGGGTGAACCTGGTGAAGTCCGCCAACGTCAAGGTCGACTGAGGAGGAACTTTCGACACCGCGCGGCGCTGCGCGAAAATCCCTGCAACGGCCGCTTTCGCGGCCGTTTTTCATGGGGCACACCCCCATGAGGATTTTTCGTGACCGCCAGCGAAATTGTTCGTTAGACGCGCACCCACCCCGCCACCAAAATCCGGCGACTTTTGCTGCAAGGCACGGCCGCCTGCACACAGGACAAAAATACGGTGAACACCTCTTCCACTCCACGCCGCCGCCTGATCGTCGGCATCAGCGGCGCCTCGGGCGCTCTTTACGGCATCCGCCTGCTGCAGGTGCTGCGCGAGACCGACATCGAGACCCACCTGGTCATGAGCGACTCCGCCAAGCTCACGCTGAGCACGGAGACCGACCTCAAGCCCAGGGACGTCGAGGCGCTGGCCGACGAGGTCCACCACGCGAAGAACATCGGCGCGTCCATCTCCTCCGGCTCCTTCAAGACGCTGGGCATGGTGGTGGCGCCGTGCTCCATCCGCTCCCTCTCCGAGATCGCGTACGGCAACACGACTTCGCTGCTCACCCGCGCGGCCGACGTGGTGCTCAAGGAACGCCGCAAGCTGGTGTTGCTGCTGCGCGAGACGCCGCTGCACAACGGCCACCTCAAGACCATGCTGCAGGCGAGCGAGAACGGCGCCGTGATCATGCCGCCCGTGCCCGCGCTGTACGCGCGCCCGACCTCGATCGACGAGATGGTCAACCACACGGTGGGCCGTTGCCTGGACCTCTTCGACATCGACACGCCACTCGTGCGCCGCTGGAGCGGCATGGGGTCCTGAGCCACCTAACACCTTCCTCTTTCACCGATCAACCCCTCAAGGAGACAACGATGACGAATCACTTTTCGCGCCGCGATTTCATGCTGGCCACGGCCAGCCTGGGCGCCGCCGGCCTCCCGTTTTCCGCCCACGCGCAAAGCGGCTACCCCGACCGCCCGATCCGTGTCGTGGTGCCATTCGCGCCCGGCGGTGACGGCGACATCATGGCGCGCTACTGGGCCAAGGCCGCCCAGCCGCTGTCGGGCTACACGCTGGTGATCGACAACAAGGCCGGCGCCGGCGGCGCCATCGGCGCGATCGAAGTGGCGCGCGCCAAACCCGATGGCTACACGCTGCTGCTGGGCACCTCCACGACGCAGATCGTCAACCCCTTGGCATCGGCCAAGCCGCAGTACGACGGCCTGAAGGACTTCACGATGGTGAGCATGGTGAGCGCCAATCCGACCTGCGTCGTGGTCCATCCCTCGCTGCCGGTGAACTCGCTGAAGGAACTGGTGGCGCTGGCGCGCGCCCAGCCGGGCAAGCTGTCCTACGGTTCGGCCGGCGCGGGCACCATCACCAACCTCACGGGCGAGCTGTTCAAGTACGTCGGCGGCAAGCTCAACATCACGCACGTCGCCTACCGGGGTGGCGGTCCGGCCATGGCCGACGTGATCGCGGGTCACCTGCAAATGGGCACGCCCATCATGTCCTCGGCCGTGCTGGCACACCACCGCGCCGGGCGCATCCGCATTCTCGCGATCAACAGCCCCAAGCGCCTGAAGGCCGCGCCCGACATTGCGACCGCCGTGGAAGCCGGGTTCGACGAAATGCAGGTGCTGGTGTTCAACGCGCTCTTCGCACCGGCCGGCACGCCCCGGCCCGCGCTGGATGCGCTGCGCAACCTGGGCAAGAAGGTGCTGGCCGACGCCAGCTTCGTCGCCGACGTGGAGAAGGCCGGTGCCGAACTGCTGATCCTGAACGACCAGGACAAGTTCATGCGCGACGAGATGGCGCGCTGGAGCCGCCTGATCAAGGAAATGGATTTCAAGATCGAAGCCTGAGTTTCAGAGAGTACCGAGAATGAGCAACAAGACTGTTGGAAACCCGCTGGATTTGCGGGCGTGGATCGATGAAGTGAAACACATGGGCGAGCTGACCGAGGTGTCGGGCGCCGACTGGAACCTGGAGCTGGGCGCGATCAGCGAACTCAACGTCAAGAAGGACTTGCCCAACGCGCTGCTGTTCGACGACATCCCCGGCTACCCCCAGGGTCACCGGGTCATGACGTGCAGCACCAGCAGCCCCTCGCGCCTGTCCTCCATCCTGCGCCTGCCCATCGAGAGCACGAACGGCGGTCTCACACAATCGCTGCGTGGCAAGCCCAAGCAGTGGCAAGGCCAAGCCGATCAATACCCACCGGTCGTCGTGGACCAGGGCCCCATTTTCGAGAACGTGCAGAGCGGCGACGATGTGGACGTGTTCGCCTTCCCCTCGCCCCTGTGGCACGAGCTCGACGGCGGGCGCTACATCGGCACCGGCTGCATGGTGGTCACCAAGGACCTGGACTCGGAATGGGTCAACGTCGGCACGTACCGCGTGATGGTGCACGACCGGAACCACGTCGGCCTGGACATGGTGCCCGGCAAGCACGGCGCGATCCAGTACGACAAGTACATGAAGGCGGGCAAGCCTTTCCCCGTCGCGATCGTGGTGGGCTGCGACCCGCTGGGCTACCTGATCTCGGGCATCGAAGTACCGTTCGGCATGTGTGAGTACAACTACATCGGCGCCATCCTGAAGCAGCCGGTTTCGGTGGTGAAGGGCCAGCTCACGGGTCTGCCCGTGCCCAGCGGCGCGGAGATCGTGCTGGAGGGTTGGGCGCACCCGAACGACGAGCGCATCGAAGGCCCGTTCGGCGAGTTCCACGGCTACTACCCGGGCAAGCCGGCGACCGCGCCGGTGGTGACGATCGAGCGGGTCTACTACCGAAACAACCCGATCATCATGGGCAGCCCGCCGGCCAAGCCGCCCAACGACTATTCCTACTCCAAGGCGGTGATGCGCTCGGCCTTGCTGATGGACGCGCTGATCGCGGCCGGCGTGCCCGACGTGCAGGCGGTGTGGGCGCACGAGATCGGTGGCGCGCGCATGTTCAATGTCGTTTCGATCCAGCAGCGTTATGCCGGCCATGCGCGCCAGGCCGGGCACATCCTGAGCCAGTGCGGCGTGGGCGCCTACATGTCGCGCTACTCGGTGGTGGTGGACGAAGATATCGATCCCTCGAACCTGCAGGAGGTGATGTGGGCCATTGCCACGCGCACCGACCCGAGCCTGGACATCGACATCATCCAGCGCGGCATGGGTTCGAAGAACGATCCCATGTCCATTGCCTACACCTCCAAGGCACCGTTCACCTCCAAGGCGGTCATCGACGCCTGCCGCCCCTACGACTTCATCAAGGAGTTTCCGGCGGTTGCGGAGGCGAGCAAGGAGCTGCAGGAGGCCGTGCGGGCCAAGTGGAAGCACATCCTTTGAGGCTTGGCTTGCCTCTGTATCGAGCCTGCACATCGCGCTGAGGGTTGATGTGTTTTTGTTTCAAGCTTGCACATCGCGCTAAGGGTTGGTGCGCTAGGGTTTCATGCCCGCGCCTCGCACTGACGGCTGGCGTGGTCCGCGTTCTCCGGCGCACCTCTCGGTCGGATGCCCGTGCACGCCTCCTCTCCTTCTTCAACACCGCATGCAGGACGCATCCGTGCAGGCAACCGCGAATGGCGCCTGCGCCCGCGAACCCCACCATCCGTCGAGAGTGGCAAGGTGGCATGCATAGGTCCTTTCTCCGGTTCCTCCCCTTCCCCCCAGTGGTGTGCTCAGGTGCTACTGGGGTCGATGGTGTGGGTGTCCGGGCGCAGGCGCCATTCGCGGTTGCCTGCACGGATGCGTCCTGCATGCGGTGTTGACGCGAGGGTGGTGGCGTGCCCGGGTATCCGACCGAGAGGTGCGCCGGAGAACGGGCACACGCACCAGCGGCCCTGAAGAAACCTCCGAGCGCTTCAGCCCAACGCCACAGCTTCAACCTCCAGACCACAACCGTAGTGCAACACAGGCACCGGCACCACCGCTCGCGCCGGCCTCGCCTCACCGGCCCACTGCGCGTAGATCGCATCGAAGGCGGGCCACAATCCGATGTCGGTGATGTACACGCGCACCTGCAGCAGTTGGGCCACGCCACTGCCCGCGCCTTCAAGCGCGGCGCGCACATTGCTCAGCACCTGCCTGGCCTGGAACTCGAAGGGTGCGTCATGCAGCACTTGGCCATCGGAGGACACTGGCAACTGCCCCGACACGAACACCATGCCCGCCCCACGCGTGGCATGGCTGTAGTGACCACGCGGCGCCGCCATGCCCGCTGGCGCGACAAACATCTGAGGTGAAGCCATGTCGGTCTTTTCCATGTTCATGCCAGCGGCGCGACAGCCGCGCCCTCGATCTCGTGCCGCTTGAGCGCACGGGCCACGAAGCCGTCGGCCTTCATGTCCTCCACGAACTGGCGCACTTCGGCCAAGGCCAGATCGCTGCGGTCCGCCGGAATGCCCACGGCCTGCTGGATGGTCATGAAATTGCCCGGCAACAAGCGCAGCCCCTCAAAACGCGACAGATCGGATTCCAGCTGCTGGCGCACGCCAGCCGCCACTTGCGCCCCACCGCGCATGAACTCGTCCACCACCGTGGGCGACGTGGCGGCACGCTCGATCGTCGCCTGCCGAAGGCTGCGCGTGAGGTACAGGTCGTAGGCGCTGCCCTTGCCCACCACCACCCGGTGTCCGGCGCGATCGACCTCGTCCATCGTCTGCAGGGGAGAGCCATCGCGCACCAGGTACGCACCCTGGATCAGCACGTAGGGCGTGGCAAATCGCAGCTGGTCGGCGCGCGCGGGATCGAGCGCAAAGAAGCCGATGTCGGCCTGGCCGCGCGCCACCGCCTCGACCGACTGGCCCGCGCTCTCGAACACCACCGGCTCCAGCGCCAGCCCCAGGCGCCCCGCGAACGCACGCGCGAGGTCGACCGACACGCCACGCACCGTGCCGTCGTTCGCGCGGCTGGCCAGCACGGGGTTGCCGACGTTGATGGACGCGCGCAGCACGCCTCGGGGGGCGATCTGCCGGATCAATGTGGACTCGATGCTCATTTCTCTCTTTCCTTGCAAGCTGTTCAAGTTAAATTACCTCTCATGCCCAGGACACTGCCCCCACTCGCCGCGCTGCTCGCCTTCGAAGCCACCGCGCGGCACCAGAGCTTCACCCGCGCGGCCGTCGAGCTGAGCCTGACGCAGACCGCAGTGAGCCACCGCATCAAGGAACTGGAGAGCCTGCTGGAGATCCAGCTCTTCACGCGCAAACAGAACACCACGCGCCTGACGGACGAGGGGCGCACGTACCTGGAATGCATTCGCCCCGCGCTGGCCCAGATCGCGAGTGCCACGGAAAGCGTGTCGACCGCGCGCGACAATCGGCTCACCATCGCCAGCCTGGTGGCTTTCTCGTCGCGCTGCCTCACGCCAGCGCTGCGGGACTTCCAGCGCCTGCACCCCGAGATCGAACTGCGCCTCACCGCGCTGGCACCCACAGACCGCTTGGAACAACGCGAGTTCGACGTGGCGATCTGGCATGGCGCGGACGACTGGCGCGACTTTGATGCCGAGCGCATCGCCGACGAAGACATCTTTCCCGTCTGCACACCCGAACTGCTGAAGTCTGGCCCGCCGCTGCGCTCCATCGACGATCTGCGCCACTTTCCCATCGTGCGCACGGTCTCGCCCATCATCACCGACGACTGGACCGTGTGGCTGCGGCACGCGGGCTCGCCGATCGAGGCCTTCGAGCGCGAGATCAACTGCGAGACCCTTTCGTTTGCCATGAACGCCATCGTCGAAGGCCTGGGTGTGGGCATCGGCCGCTCGGTGCTGGTGCGCCAGGACCTGGCCAGCGGCCGCCTGATCGCCCCGTTCGAGTTCCGCTACGCGTCGTCGGCGGGCTACCACGTGCTCAGCCGTCCCGAACGTTCGGGCCTGCGCAAGGTGCAACTGTTCAAGCGCTGGCTGATGTCCACGTTCGGCGCGGCGGCCTAGGTTCATTCGATCCGGATGTTGCCTTTCTTCACCACGTCGCGGTAACGCGCGGCGTCGGTGCGGATGCGCTCGGCAAAGGCCGCCGATGGCATGCCACCGACCTCGGCGCCCGCGTCCGCGAAGCGCTTCTTCATATCGGGGTCCTGCAAGGTCTTGGCCACTTCGGCGTGCAGCTTGGCCAGGATGTCCGCCGGCACGCCCTTGGGCGCGAACAGGCCCACCCAGTTCGAGGCATCGACGTTCTTCACGCCAGCTTCGTTGGCGGGTTCCCAGGCGTTGTTGAAAGGCGTGCGGCGCGCGGTCGTGAGGCCCAGCACCTTCACGCGGCCCGATTGCACATGGGGCACCACCGCCGGCACGGCCACCACGCCCAGGGGCACTTCGCCCGCGGCCACCGCGGCCACGGCCGGCGCGCCGCCCTTGTAGGGCACGTGCAGCAGCTTGGCACCGGCCTCCGCCGCGAACCATTCGCCCGCCAGGTGGTTCACGCTGCCGTTGCCCGGCGAGGAAAAGGCCAGCTTGCCCGGGTTCTTCTTCGCCTCGGCCACCAGCTCGCGCACGGTGTTGTAGGGCTCCTTGGCGTTGGCCACCAGCAGCATGGGGGTGTCGCTGATCATGGTGATCGGCGCGAAATCGCGGTCCAGGTCGTAGGGCGTGTTGGGAAAGAGCGCAGGGTTCACGGCGAATTCACCGGTGTGGGCCGTGAGCAGGGTGTAGCCATCGGGCGCGGCCTTGGCCACCTGGGTCACGGCGATGAAGCCGTTGCCACCGGGCTTGTTTTCCACCACGAAGTTCCAGCCCAGGCGCTCGGTCATCTTCTGCGTCAGCAGGCGCGCGGTGACGTCGACCACACCACCCGGCGCAAAGGGCACGACCACGCGGATGGGACGCGTTGGGTAGTCCTGGGCCTGTGCGGTGCCCGTGCCCAGGGTGGGAATCGCCAAGGCGGCGGCGAGCAGGAGATGCCGGCGGGATGCGTTGTTCAAAGTCATGGGTTTGTCTCGGTACGAAGGTTGTGAACGGAACAGCCGGGGCATCCTGCGGCACACGACCCACACGGGTCAAACGAACGATTTTGCTGACCGCCACCAATTTCGCTCATGGGACCGGTACCTGGGCCGGGCATGAGCGATTTTGATCGCCGAGCTTCAAATTTCTCGTTGGACGCGGTGCGGGCGCGGGCGAACAATCCCGCGCCATATGACCACACCCCACCACCCCACTGCCACGTTGACCAGCAGCGACGGCATTCCCATCTGCTACCGCGTTCATGGGCCGCTCGGCGGTCTGCCGGTGGTGGCCCTCGTGCACTCCCTGGCCATGGACCACTGCTTCTGGGACCTGCAGGCCACCAGGCTCGAAGGCAAGGCGACCGTGGTCGCCATCGACGCGCGCGGCCATGGCCAGTCGGGCCACGGCCCCACGCCCTACACGGCCGCTCGCATGGCCGAGGACCTGCGTGAGGTGCTGGACCACCTGGACGTTCCCCGCGCGATCGTGGGTGGTGCCTCCATGGGCGGCTGCATCGCGCTGCAGTTCGCCGGCAGCCACCCGCAGCGCACGGCCGGGCTGGCGCTGATCGGCACCACCGCCTGGTACGGACCGACCGCGCCCAAGGACTGGGAAGACCGCGCCGCCAAAGGCCGCACCCAGGGCCTGGCTTCTCTGGTGGATTTCCAGAAGACGCGCTGGTTCAGCGACGCGTTCCGCGCGCAGAACCCGCAGATCGTGCAGGCCTGCATCGACACCTTTCTGCGCAACCGCATCGAGAGCTACGTCGCCACCTGCCACATGCTGGGCCACTTCGATGGCCGCGCGCTGCTGGCCCGCATCCAGGTCCCCACGCGCATCTTGGTGGGCGAAGAGGACTACGCCGCGCCGGTGCCCATGGCGCAGGCGATGCACGCCGGCATCGCGCATTCGCACCTGGCGGTCATCCCCAACGCGCGCCACCTCGCGCCGCTGGAAGTGCCCGACGTGGTCGCGCACGCGCTGCTGCAACTCTGCGCGGAGGCAGCGCAATGACACCGTTCGAATTCCTGCTGCCCTACTCGCTGGACGAAGCCCTTTCGCTGCTCGACCCCGAGGACCCGAACATCCGCCCCGTGGGCGGCGGCACCGCCGTCATGTTGATGATGAAGGCCGGCGTGCTGCATCCCACGCGCCTCATCAGCCTGCACAAGATCGGCGATGAGCATGCCTCGATCGCCGTCAACGCAGCCGGCGAACTGGAGCTCGGCGGCCTGGCGCGCCTGGCCGACATCGAACGCCACGCGGCCGTGCTCGAAGGCTGGCCCATGCTGAGCCTGGCGCTGCGCGGCGTGGCCAATGCCCGGGTGCGCGCGGTGGCCACCATCGGCGGCAACCTGCGCCACGCCGATCCGCACCTGGACATGCCACCGGTGCTGGCCGCGCTGGGCGCGCGCGTGGTGATCACCGGCCCCCAGGGCAGCCGCACGGTAAACGCCGAAGACCTGTGCACGGGCTACTACGAAACCGTGGTGGCGCGCGACGAACTGATCACGCGGGTGATCGTGCCGGCGCAAGCCGGCCCGGGCCACTACCTCAAGCTCACCACCCGCGCCGCACACGACTGGCCTGCGCTCGGCCTGGCCGTGGTGCTGAAGATGCAACAGGACCGGGTGCAGAAAGTCCACATCTTCACCGGTGCGGCCACCGACCGGCCCACGCGGCTGGCGCGGGCGCAGGCCGTGATCGAACAGCGCGGACTCGAAGCCGACGCGCTGCGCGCCGCCGCCGAGGCCGCCGCGACCGAAGTCCCCCTCATGGCCGATGCGCACGGGTCGGCCGAATACAAAACCCAATTGCTCAAGACCGCCTTGCCCAGGGCCATTCACATCGCCCTGCGCCGCAGCCGGAGCCCCGCATGACCTTCACCTCCACCCAACACGAACAGGTCGGCCACTCGGTCAACCGCCTGGAGTCGCGCGCCAAAGTCACCGGCGCGGCCGACTACACGCACAACCTCTCGCTGCCGCGCATGCTGCACGCCAAGGTGGTTCGCAGCGCGCACGCACACGCGCGCATCCTCGGCATCGACACCCAGCGCGCGGCGGCCATGCCGGGCGTGTTCAAGGTGGTCACGGCGCGCGATGTGATGCAGGTCATCCCCGACCCGCACTACGGCCCCGCGTTCCACGACCAGCCGATCCTGGCAATCGAGAAGGCGCGGCACATCGGCGAGCCACTGGCCGTGGTGCTGGCCGAGGACGTGCACGTGGCCGAAGCGGCGGCCGGCCTGGTCGAGGTCGAATACGAGGTGCTGCCCGCCGTGTTCGACGAAGTCCAGGCCGCCCACGACACCGGCATCCTGGTGCACGACGAACTGCGCCCCGCCGGCACCTTCCCCGACTTGAAGCACCTGGCCGGGCGCAAGGGCACCAACGTCGCGCTGGACTACCGCCTGCGCCATGGCGACGTGGAGAAGGCCTTTGCCGAAGCGGCACAGGTGTTCGACCACACCTTCCGCACCCAGCAGGTGATGCACACGCCGATGGAGCCGATGATCAGCATCGCCGAGTTCAACGAGCGCGGCATCACCATCCACACCGCCTCGCAAAGCCCGTCTTTCGTGCGGCTGGAGATCGCGCGCCTGCTGGGCTGGCCCGAGAACCGCGTGCAGGTGAAGACGCGCCTGCTCGGCGGCGGCTTCGGCGCCAAGCTCTACATCAAGCTGGAAGCGCTGGCGGCCGCGCTCACGCTGATCGCCAAGCGTCCGGTGCGCGTGGCGCTCACGATGGAAGAGCAGTTCTACACCATCACCAAGCACGCCACCACCTTCCGCATCCGCAGCGCGGTGAACGCCCAGGGCCGCATCACCGGCCGGCATTGCGAGGTCTACTGGAACGGCGGTGCCTATGCCGACATCGGGCCACGCGTCACGCAGAAATCGGGCTTCACCGCCGGTGGTCCGTACGACATCGACCACCTCCACATCGATTCGTACCAGGTCTACACCAACCTTCCCCCAGCCGGCGCGTTCCGCGGCTTCGGCATCACCCAGGTGGTGTGGGGCTACGAGAGCCAGGCCGACCTGATCGCACGCGCGATCGGCATGGACCCGCTCGAATTCCGCCGCCTGAACCTGCTGGAGAACGGCCGCCCGCACGGCGCCGGCACCATCATGAAAGACGCCGCGCTGCGCCAGGTGCTCGACACCGTGGCCCGCCGCATGGATTGGGACACGCCGATCGAGCGCGGCACAGGCACGGTGCGCAAGGGCCGTGGCCTGGGCCTGGGCTTCAAGGCGCTGGTCGCGCCCACCACCTCGGTGGCCACCGTCACCGCCGCGGGCGACGGCAGTTGCACCCTGCTCATGAGCACCGTCGACATGGGCCAGGGCTCGGACACGGCCATGGCCATCGTGGCCGCCGAGGTGCTGGGCATCCGCGCGCAGGACATCCGCGTGGTGCACCCGGACACCGACGCCACACCCTACGACATGGCCACACTGGGCTCGCGCTCCACCTTCTCCATGGGCAACGCGGTGAAGGCCGCCGCCGCCGACCTGCTGGTGCAGGCGCGCGCGCTCGCCGACAGCCTGGGCCTGCCATTCAACGGCATGCCGGACGTGCCGACGCTGCTGAAAAAGAAGTTCAGCATGCAGGCCGGCACGCTGGTGGGCACGGGCAGCTTCGTGCCCTCCTACACCTCGCCGGACGCCAACGGCCAGTCGCCCGACATCACACCCAACTGGATGATCGGCGGCACCGGCGTGGAAGTGGAGGTGGACACCGAGACCGGCCACTTCAAGATCCTGCGCATGGAGAACGTGGTGGACTGCGGCACGCCGCTCAACCCCAAGGTGGTGGAAACGCAGATCTCCGGCGCGGCCATCATGCAGCTCGGCATGGTGCACCTGGAGAAGATGGACTTCGACGCCGACGGCCAGCTGCGCAACGCCTCGTTCTCCGAATACAAGATCCCCGGCATCCTCGACATTCCCGAGCACTTCGGCTGCGAGGCGGTCGACGCGCAACAGAGCACCGGCCCGTTCGGTGCCAAGGGCCTGGGGGAAAGCGGTTGCTTCGGCGTGGCCTCCGCCGTCGCCGAAGCCATCCACGACGCGGTGGGCGTGCGCATCACCACCCTGCCCATCACCCCCGAAGACATCCACAAGGCGCTGGCCCGGCGCCAGAGCGAAGAGAGCCCGACATGAGCACCACCAGCACCCTGATCCAGTTCCGCCTCAACGGCGAGCCCGTGGCCCGACACGTCGAGGCCTACAACACCCTGGTGGAAGTCGTGCGCGACTGCGGCCTGCACGGCGCGCGCGAGAGCTGCGGGCAAGGCCTGTGCGGCTGCTGCACCGTGGTGGTCGACGGCAAGGCCGTCACCGGCTGCATCTACCCCGCGATGCACGCCGACGGTTGCAACGTCGCCACCGTGGAAAGCCTGGAAAAAGACGGCGAGCTCGACCCGGTGCAGCAGGCCTTCATCGACGCGGGCGCGTTCCAGTGCGGCTTCTGCACGCCGGGCTTCATCCTGATGTCGCGCCAGTTGCTGGCGCAGAACCCCGACCCGTCCGAGCATGAGATCCGCCACTACCTCGCGGGCAACCTCTGCCGTTGCGGCGCGTACCCCGAAATCATCAAGGCCGTGCAGCTGGCCGGCCTGCGCATGCGGGCTGCTTCCAACGCCAACGCCTCCTGAAAGAAAAGAACACCATGGAAATCCAAGGCGAAAAAATTCTTCCCGTGCCGCGCAGCGACGTCTGGCGCGCCCTCAACGACCCGGCCGTGCTGCAGCGCTGCATCCCCGGTTGCGACACCTTCGAAGCGGACGGCGAGCACAAATTCCGCGTGGCGATGCAGATGACCGTGGGCCCCGTGCGTGCGCGCTTCAACGGCAAGCTGCAACTGAGCGACATGGTGCCACCGACCTCGTATGCGATGTCGTTCGAAGGTTCGGGTGGGGTGGCCGGCTTCGGCAAGGGCACGGCCCAGGTGAGTCTCGACGATGTCGAGGGCGGCACGCGCCTGCGCTACAGCGCGCAAGCCCAGGTGGGCGGGCGCCTGGCGCAAGTGGGCGCACGGCTGATCGACGGCGTGACCAAGCGCATGTCGGACGACTTCTTCACGCGCTTTGCCAACGAGCTCTCGGGCGCGGGCAAGGCCGATGGCAAAGCCGCGGAGTCCTCGGCCACGGCTGCACGGGACGTCGGCACGGCGCCGAAGGCAACGGGCGCAAGCACCGCCGGTGCGGCGTCGCCCGTTGTCATCCAGCAGTCTGCGTCTCAGGGCCATCAGATCGCGGTGCTCGCCGCCGCGATCTCGGCCACGGCGGCGGCGGTCTCGGTGTTGGCGGCCCTCTTCGTCCTGAAGTTCGCGGCCTGAGCCTGAGGGCCACGGCCGTTGATGCCTACACACCGACCAGGAACTCTTCGACCACCGACGCGCAATGGTCGAAGCTCGGCGCGTAGTCCAGCGTAGCGATGGCGTCGAACGCGGCGCGCATGCTGGCATGGGGCTGCCGGACCTGGGACAGGAAGGCTTCTCGGTGGCGCAACATGAACGGGTTTGCCGTCAAAAGCTGCTGGGGCTCGCGCTCGATCACGAGCGCGAAGTCGAACAGATCGCGCGCGGTGGCCCGGTCACCGCGGTGGTACATCTTCTTGGCAATGATTTCAGCGGCTGTCTCTACCTTCACGGAGCGGCCACCGATGTCCCAGGCTTCCCATGCATCGGCCAGCAAGTTGGGGGAGGCCACGAAGTCGATCTCACCTTCCTCAAACTGCAGCTTGACGAAGGAGCCGGGCTGCTCGGTGTAGTCCTGCGTCAGGTCCGCCGCGGTGTCGCTCAGCCGCGGCGTGACAAATCCGAGGTATTGCGGATCGGGTACGAAGATGTCGATATCCTTGCTCAGCCGATGGCGATAGCGAAACATCAGCACGGTCCCGCCACCCAAGGTCCAGAACGGATCGGCAAGCCCACCGTATTGGCCGATCTCGTCGATCAGCGCCAAGGCCCGAGGGAATAGCTTTTTCCAGGCCCCACCGGGCAGTGACCGGGGCTTCATGCCCACAACGCCCGTCGGTGCACGGACAAGGATTCGGCCAGCTTCGCCACGTTGCGCCAGATTTGCCGAGGTGGCACATGCGCCCGCGAGGCCGTCTCCTCCACGGCCATCACGACAATCGATACAGGCGCTTCGTCAAGCAAGTGGGTCAAGTGCGGGGCAAATGGCGGCGACACTTCTCCGCTCGCCAGGGCCTTCTCAAGCGCGTCGGGGCCCAGCTCCCGCGCATAGCTGACACTGGCCGTCTTGGCTGCCATCCACAGGCCGCGCTTCTTGCGCCGTGTCAGCGTATCCGGCTTGGGACTGTCCAAACCCAGCACAGCCATCACCTGACCAGCGCGGTTGACCCCCAGGTCACTCAGCGTGCCGTTTTCCAGACCCACCAAGGTTTGGCGCGACAAGCCACTCAGGTGCGCCAACTGCGCCTGGGACAGGCCCAGCGTAGAACGCCGCTCCCGTACGGCATGGCCAATGTCGATGAGATTCATTGCAGCACCAAAGTATGTCGAAAATATTGGACATACTACGTCAACACCTTCTGAGCTGCAAGGTTGGTAGGCAGACGCCGCACCCCTTCGCGCAAGCGCCGGTAATCGCTAGCGGTCGGGTCGGGTTGGTAACCGCCCGGCGAGAGCACCGTCATCACGCACTCGGCCATCGGTTCGAACACCGCACGAAAGTGGCACGAGCTCTTGAGCACGAGGATGCGCGCGGCCGCCGGATCGGCGCCGAGCCGCTCGAAGGGCGCCGCGTCGTAGGCCTGCACGTTGCGCGAGCTCACCGCGATCTCGATGCCGCCCGTGCGCAACAGGGCCATCGGGCCGAGGTCCGCCACCACGTTGCCCGCGACCGCGCCGGTGTAGCGGAACGGGCCATCCGCACAGCGCAGCACGTCGAATTCGGCCTGGAAAGGCAGGCCCATACCCAGCGAGAGCGGCAAGCGCGCACCCTCGCCGGCTTCGCATGCGCGGCGGGCGGCCTCGGCGTCGAAGAAGTAGCCCATGAGCACACCCTGCGCCTGTCTCGCGTGCAGGGCGTGCAAAAGCCCGGTGGTGTTCCCACTGCCGCCCGCGCCCGGGTTGTCCTGCGTATCGGCGATGACGACGGGGCGTTTCGCGGTGCGCGCGCGCTCGATCGCCTCCTCCACCCCCTGGTTCAACGGCCAGAACGTGGCGGCGAAGGCCTGCTCGCGTTGCAGCACGAAGTCGAGGTACGCATCGGCCACCCGGTCGGCGTCGGCCTGGGTGCGCGCGTGCACCATGACCGCCGGGCCGCAGGCGAACGTATCCGAAGGCGGGAAACCCGCAGCATAGCTGGCGTTGATCACATCGGCCGGCGGCTGCCACGCCACGATGGAACGGCTGGGCTCGACCAGCGTGCACTGGAAGTCGATCGGCAGCAGGAATGGCGTCTTGCGCAGAGCACGCCCCGCGGGCCGGCCTTCGCGCAGCAAGCGCGCGAGGATGTGCGCCGCGCGCGCGCCGGTCTCGGGCCGGTCGATGTGCGGATAGGTCCGGAACACCACCATACCGTCGCAGCCCTGCACCATCTCGTCGGACACGTTGGCGTGGTAGTCCAGGCTGACCACGACCGGTACGCGCGGCCCGACCACGTCGCGCACGCGGCGCAGCAGCTCGCCTTCGGCATCGTCCAGGCTCTCGGTCACCATCGCCCCGTGCAGGTCGAGGTACACGCCATCCAGCGGGCCCGCACCGACCAGCCGCTGCACCATCTCGCCCACGATGCGCTCGAACGCGTCATCGGTCACCGGCCCGCCCGCGCCGCCGCTGGCCCACACCAGAGGCACCAGGGTCCAGTCGGCTTGGGCGGCGTCGAGAAAGCCCGACAGCCCATAGGTGCCATGGCGCAGGGCTTCGATCACCCCATCGCCGCGCACCAGCGGTGGCCGGTCTCGGTGCAGACAGAAATAGGCGTAGTCGGCGCGGTGGTCGGTGAACGAATTGGTCTCGTGTTGAAAGCCGGCGACGGCGATGCGTGGCATTGAAGAGCGACTCCGGGATCAATCGATGGGTTGGAAGCCGGTGATGCTCACCACCGATTTGTAGCGCGCCAGTTCCGACTGGTAGAAGCGTTCGGCCTCGGCGATCGACATGCGCGGTGGCACGCGGCGTCCATCGGCTTCCAGGGCCTTGATCACCTCGGGCGAGGCCACGGCATTGCCGATCGCGGTGTTGAGCAATTGCCGGATCGCGGGCGGCGTGCCCTTCCTCACGTAGTACGCGGCGTTGCCGGCGTAGTCCACGTCCTTGAACACCGGCAGCTCGGACACACTGGGCAGGTGGGCCAGCTCGCGCGGCTTGTCCTTGGACAGGTTCGCGATGATGCGGTAGTGACCGGCCTGCACGGCGGGCAGCATGGTGGTGGAGAAGGCCATGACGGTGAAGTCGATCCGATCGCCCAGCAGGTCCTGCATCAGCGGCGCGCCGCCCTTGTACGGGATGTGGTTGAAGTTGGTCGACATCAGCTTGCCCATGCTGTCGGGCAGCAGATGGTAGAGCGAACCCACGCCCGGACTGCCGTAGGTCAGCGGCTCGCTCGCGCTTCGGGTCCGCGCCAGGTTCATCCACTCCTGCAGGTTCTGCACCGGCAAGCCCTTGCGGACCACGAGCACGAGACGCGTGGTGGTGATCGGGTGCACGACCTCGAAGTCCGAGATCTGGTAGCGCGTGCTCTTGATCGTGAGCGGCGGCAGGAACACCTCGTTCTGCGAGCCCTGGAAGAACATGCGCCCGTCGGCTGGCGCGCTGAGCATTTTCTGCACCGCGATGCCACCGGTGGCGCCTGCGATGTTCTCGACCACCACCGTGGTCTTCAGCTCCTTGCCGATCGGCTCGGCGAAGATGCGGGCCGTGATGTCGCTGGCCCCGCCCGCCGGATAGGGCACGACCAGCGACACCGGACCGGCGATGGATGGCGACTGTGCGGCCACCAGTTGGCAGACACCCCACAACAGGGCGGCCAGCATCGTTTTAAAGCATTGCATGGAAATTCCTTTCTTCAATTGGTGTGGAGCAAGGGAGATCAGATCGGCGCGGCGGTGTGGTCTGGCGCGCTGCGCGGCGCGGGCTCGAAGCCGCGCCGGTACACGAGCAGCGCGCGCTGAAAATCCAGGACGGGCTGCGCCTGTCCGTTCATCAAGGTCGTGTGCACATGGGCAATGCCTTCGTGGGCCCTTGAGCGCGAGCTGCGCAATTCGCGGATGGTCGAGCGCGCCTGCAGGCTGTCGCCTGCGCGCGCGTCGCGCAGGAAGCGCACCTCGGTCCAGCCCAGGTTGGCCGAGACCCGGCCCAAGGTCAAGGTGGTCAGCGCCGTGGCCAGCCCGACCAGCCACGCTTGCGGGATCGCGCAGCCGGACTCGCCCAAAGCCTCGCACCAGGCCAGATCGTGGTGCTGCGGCGACCACTCGAGCGCGCGACGCGCGATCGCGGCGATCTCGTGCGCCTCCACCGTGCGGCGCAAGGCGTGCACGAACGTCTCGCCCGCGCGCAAATCCTCGAAACACAGGCCGTAGGTTTCCACCCAGGTGTGCGGGCCAGCCGCCACGTGAGAGGCGAAGCGCGCTTCGTCCACCGCCGGGCCGGGGCGCTCGGGCAGCTCCGAGGCGCGCCACATGCGCACCGTGTAGTCCGCCCATGCGACGGTGTCGCCGCGCTGGTTGCAGGCTTCGGTGCGCAGGCGCACGCGGGCATCGTCTGTCACCGCGAGCACCTCGGTACGGGCGCACAGCGTGTCGCCGGCGAAGACCGGCGTGCTCATGCGCACCTCGTGCAGGATCTCGATGCGCCGCCGTCCCAGGCCGAAGGTTTTCCAGGTCATGCCGATCAGACGCTGCAAGGTCCAGGTGCTCACCATCAACGGTCCTTGCCAGGCCGTGCGGGCCGCATAGGCTTCGTCGGTGTGGATCTGCGCGGCGTTGAAGGTGGAGAGCGCTTCGTCCACGTTCTCCTGCTGCGAGAACGTGATGCCTGGGCGGTGTTCGAAGATCTGGCCCGCTTCCAGGGCTTCGAAAGGCAGGCCGAAGCGTTCGTGCAGGAGGCCGTCGGGGTCGCGGGCGTAGGCGCTGTGGTGAAGAGTTGGCATGGACGACTACTTTATCTTATTGTTATAACAATTGGAAGCCCAACACCGAAATGGCACGACAAATTTTCACTCCCTACAATCGCTCGCCATGGCTTCCAGGAATGTCGTCCCTCAATACCGGTTGCTGGCCGATCACCTCCTCCAGCGCATCACGTCGGGCGAATTGCCGCCGGGCAGTCTGCTGCCGACCGAACAAAGCCTGGGCGAGCAATTCCGTGTCAGCCGCATCACGGTGCGTGGTGCGCTGCGCGAACTCGAACTGCAGGGGCTGATCGACCGCCGGCCGGGCATTGGCAGCCGCGTGCAGGTACCGCCCCGCCAGGCGCCGTTTGCAGCGCTGGGCGACACGGTGGACGACGTGCTCGAGTTCACCAAGGACATCCCGCTCAAGGTGCTGTCGCGCACCCAGTTGCTGGTCACACCGGCCCTGGCCAACGATCTGGGCCTGGGCTTGGGCGAAAGTTATGTGCGCTTCGAAGCGGTCCGCAAGAAGGCGCGCGCGCCCGCCACGGTGTACAGCCATCACTACGTGCCCAGCCTGTCAGCGCCCACGAGCGCGCAGCTGGCGAACGTGAAGATCTCGTTCGCCCAATGGCTGGCGCAGGAGCACGGACACGAGGTGCAAGGCATCGACCAGGAGATCCGCGCCATCGCGCTGGGTGCCGAAGAAGCCGAGCACCTGGGTTGCGAAGTGGGCGCGCCGGCGCTGCGCTCGCGGCGCTGGTACTACGGGCGGGACGAGCAACCGTTTCTGGTGTCGGCGAGTGTATTTCCGGGGGATCGGTATGCGTACCGGTCGCGGTTGAGGCGGGGCGTGGGGGTGCGGTAAGAAGCGCGTTCACCCGGGCCGAGATCGTCAGCCCGCCGGCACCTCACCTCGTGTTGTACATGCCGTGGCAACAGAAATCCCAGTTGCGATCCACCATGGCATCGCGCACCTCGGGGAAATGATCGAGCACGGCCATGTTGATATTGACCGTGCAACGGATGCCGAATCTGTCCAGCGACTTCAACATGCGCCAGAACCCGATTCGGTTGCCGTAGTCTCGACGGACCGTCACCGGAATATTCGGCGTCGGGAAATCGGGGTTGTCGTACCGTCCCGCACGTTTGACGGCATGCACCGGGGGAACATACTCGTAGTGTTCAACATTGGGAACTACCCAAAACGCAACCCGCGCATTGTTCGGCCATCGGATTCTCGGCCTTCTGTTGAACGGAAGATAGTCGATCCTGTTCTCTCGGGTGATCACCGCAGTAACTCACAGGATGAGGAAACCTGGAGCAAACCAAGACTGGCTGCGCGCAAGGCTCGTCGCTCAAATTGACATCAGTTGACCGCATGCATGCGGTTCAAGCATCCCCCCGCTGGCGGCGATTCTTTCGATGGCTTGGACTTGCCAAGCTAGAGAGAGCCCACATGTTGAGAAAGTCTCCCAGCACCCGCATCGCCGGTGGCTCTCGCTGGAGCGCACGTGTACCGATGGCGACTTGCCTGCAAGTTGGTGTCTCGAATGCATGCAACGTCCAAGAACAAGGTCCTGCCGTCGCCTCGAGGAGCCATTCCCCCATGATGCCCAGAGCCCCTTGCATGATGGACCTGGGCTTCCCGCAAGTGGATCAAGCGGCCGAGCGCTTCTTCTCGATGGGGTTGGCTGTGAGCCCCTCGGCCGAATACGCCCTCATGAATTCGCGCGCTTTCTCCGGATGGGCCGCGTTCAGCCAGGCGCCATACGAACCTTCGTTCAAGATCGCCAACATGCGCTTTTCGCTGCCCGGTTGCCCGTAGCGGTGCATCAGCGCGTGGCTGTTGGCGTTCACCGTGAGCAGGCAGAAACTGACGATCACCTCGCCCTGCGCACCGGTCCAGCACTCCCACAGACCGGCCACGCCCATGGGTTTGGTGTCCACCCGCGCGACACGCGTGGGCACAGCCTTGCCGCTGCGCAAGTCATCGACCTGAAACGCCATCATGGGCACGATGCAACGCTGCGCACCCAGCCACGCGCCGCGAAAATTGTTGGACGTGCTCGCGGTTTCCGAGCGCGCGTTGACCAGCTTGGTCGAACGCAGCTTTGCGTCGGAAGCGGATTTCACCCAAGGCGGGACCAAGCCGAACTGCCCCACCACGAGCTCGCGCTCGATCCCGCCTGGGTACGGGCATTCGGCGCCTTCGACCGAAGGCGGTGCCGGTTGATTGCGGATGAACACCCCGGGGCGGCGGGGCCAAACCTGGCGCCCCAGCACGGTGTCGCTGGGCGCGTCGACGTCAAAAATGTCCCGGTACAGGTGGTCTGGACGCAGGCATTCGTATTCGGAGCTCATGGCGAGGATGGTATGCCGAGCGCTTCGGCCCACGAAAACACCATCACAAAGCTGTCTGCATTGGCAGAAGCTTCGTCGTTTCCGCTGGAACAGCTTGAAGCTGTCCCCAAAAGCAAAATGCCCTTGTAACTCAAAGAATTACAAGGGCATTTTGGTAGGCGCGATTGGACTCGAACCAACGACCCCCACCATGTCAAGGTGGTGCTCTAACCAGCTGAGCTACGCGCCTACAAACGATTCGAAGCCTCGGAGTATAGCAGCGGAATTGAGCGTTTCTGCCGCCGACGCAATCATTTGCGCCGCACCACCCGCACGCCCGCTACGTCGCCCACCACCGACATCGCGCGCGCCACTTGCCGCGCGTCCGTCACTTCAATGGTGAACGTCATCCAGGCCACGTCCCTCACCGACTGGGTCTGCACGCCGATCACGTTCATCTTCTCGCGCGCGAACACTTCCGAAATATCGCGCAGCAGTCCCTGCCGGTCCTGCGCTTCGATCGCCACGTCCACCGGGTACACCGCGGCGCGCCCGTCCTTGTCGGGCGCGTGCTGGCCGCTCCACTGCACCTCGATGACGCGGTCCGGGTTCTTGCGCTGCAAGTGCGCGAAGTCGCTGCAGTCGGCGCGGTGGATGCTCACGCCCTTGCCCCGTGTGATGAACCCACCGATCTCGTCGGGTGGCGCCGGTTTGCAGCACTTGGCCAACTGCGTCATGAGCGATTCCACGCCCACCACCAGCACGCCGCCATTCGGCGAGCTCGACGGTTTGCGCGGCTTCTTCAACCACGTCGGCACCTCGGAGGGCGCTTGCGGCTCGGGCGGCCGCAGGTACGTTTCGATTGCCCGCAACGAGAGTTCGTCTTTGCCAACCTGCTCGAACAATTCCTGCGCGGATGCCAGGCCCATGCCCACCGCCAGTTCGTCGAGCTTGAGCGCGGTCTTGCCCTCGCGTTGCAGCAGCTTTTCCACCGCTTCGCGCCCGCGCGCCACGGTCTCGGCCATGGCCTGGGCGTTGAACCACGCGCGCACCTTGCTCTTCGCGCGGTGGCTGACGAGATAGCCCAGCTCGGCGTTGAGCCAGTCGCGCGACGGGCCACCTTCCTTGACCGCGGTGATCTCCACCGTCTGGCCGTTCTGCAAGGGCGTGTTGAGCGTGACCATCGCGCCGTCCACGCGCGCGCCACGGCAATGGTGGCCCAGGCTGGTGTGCACGGTGTAGGCGAAATCCACCGGCGTCGCACCTTGGGGCAGTTCCACGATGGCGGCATCGGGCGTGAGCACGTAGATGCGGTCGTCGAACAAGCCCTCGGCCGCGCCACTCAGGTCGCGCTCCCAGGCCAGCAGCTGGCGCAGGACCGCGATCTTGGCGTCGTAGTCCGAACTCGCGGTCACGCCGGCATAGCCTTTGGCGCCCGCTTCCTTGTAGGCCCAGTGTGCGGCCACCCCATGCTCGGCGTGGTCGTGCATGGCCTGGGTGCGGATCTGGATCTCGAAGGCCCGCCCCTGCTCGTCGCGCACCACCGTGTGCAGCGACTGGTAGCCGTTCGGTTTGGGTTTGGCGATGTAGTCGTCGAACTCCTCGGCGATGGGCGAAAGATGGGCGTGCACGTAGGCCAATGTGGCGTAGCAATCGGCCACGTCGGGCACGATCACGCGCAGCGCGCGGATGTCGAACACCTGGTCGAAGTCGAGCGACTTGCCGCGCATCTTCTTGACGATGCTGTAAATGTGCTTGGGACGTCCTTGCACGGAAGCAGCGATCCCCTGGCGCTTCAGTTCGGACTCAAGCTCCTGGCGCACCTGCTCCACATGGGCTTCGCGCTCCGCGCGCTTCTCATCCAGCAGCCGCGCGACCTCCTTGTAGGTCTGCGGCTCCAGGAAGCGGAAGGCCAGATCTTCCATTTCCCATTTGATCTGCCAGATGCCCAGGCGGTTGGCCAGCGGCGCGAAAACATGCAGCGCCTCGCTGGCGATCCCCGCACCGGGGTCGCCCTTGATGCCCGCGAAGTAGCGCAGCGTCTGCAGGCGCGAGGCCAGGCGCAGCATCACTACGCGCAGGTCGCGCGAGAACGCGAGCAACATCTTGCGCACGTTCTCGGTCTGGCTCGCGGCGAGTTCCGACATGGGCGTTTTGCCCGATGGCGCGGTGACCGCGGCCTCTTCCTTCTTGGCCTGCGCCTGCTCGGACTTCTCGCGCGCCTGGTGCTGCAGGTGCACCAGCTTGGACGTTTCCATGGCCAGCGCGGCATAGCTGTCGCCAAACGCCTTGGCGATCACTTCCTGCGGGCGGTTGAGGTGCTGGCAAGCGTGCACCAAGTAGGTGGCGGCCTGCATGGCCTCGGAGCCGCCGATGTCGCGCACCACCTGGGCGACCGCATCCGCGTGCGCCAAAGTGTTTTCGCCGGTGCCGAGTTGCTCGCTGCTGAGCAGCGGCTCGGCGAATGCCCGGGCGCGGGCCAGCGCGTTCGCCTGCTGAGGCAGGCTGTCCGACGTGGCGGCGACGATCGCCGACGGCGTCGGTGCTGCCCGCTCGGCAAGCACTGTCGTGTCGGCTGTCTCCGACAAGGTGGATGGACTCAATCGCTTCATGAACCGTTTGATCGCTGCGCTCACTCCGACCAGAGAAACTCTTTGACCGCGCGCACCTGATCATCCGCCACCAGCGTCGGCGCATGGCCCACGCCTTCAAAAACCACACACCGGGCTTTGGGACCGCGCTGCCCCATTTCTGCCGCAGTAGACTGCGAGAGCAGATCCGACTGCTGGCCGCGCAGCAACAAGGTGCGCGCGGTGATCGCGTCGTAAAGGCTCCACAGGGTGGCCTCGCCCGCGCGCACCACTTGCTGGGCGGCGGCCTGGTCTTCCAGGCCCACCAGAGCTTTGACGGGCAGTGCGATCGCCGGGTCGTAGTGGAACCACCAACGGCCATCGCGCTCGCGCAGCAAGGGCACGGAGAGGGCCCGCCATTGCGCGGGCGTGTGCGGGCCGAAGCTGGCCGAAATCGAAGCCAGGTAGTCGATCGCCGCCTGCTCGCTGTCGAAGGACGGGTTCAAGCCCAGATAGGCCGCGATGCGCTGCAGCGCTTCCCACTGCACGGTTGGCCCCACATCGTTGAGCACCAGCCGCCGCGGCGCGAGCGCAGGCTGCGCCGCCACTGCCATGCCGATCAGGCCACCCATGCTGGTGCCCACCCAATCGATCGCCGCGCTGGGCGTTTGTTCGCGCAGGTGCATCAGCAAGGCGGCGAGATCGGCCGCGTAGACCGGCAACTCGTACTTCATCGGGTCGGCCAGCCAGTCGCTGTGGCCACGTCCGGCCACGTCGACCGCGATCACGCGCGAGCGCTCGGTCAGCGCGCGCGCCAGCGTGTCGAAGTCGCGGCCCTGGCGCGAAAGTCCATGGACGCACACGACGGTGTGATCGTTCTTGCCGGCGGTGCAAGCCCAGTCCCAATACGCCATGCGCCGCGGTGCGCCCGATTTGGCCGTGGGGCCGCTGACGGGGAGGAATTGGAGGTTCGGTTCTTGCATATGCGTGGTGGTGTGGAACGGACGCGGGAAGCCGTCCGTGATAATGCCTCGAGCGCTTTTCAACCCATCGTACTGGAACTGGAGATCCAAGCATGCTTGCCAACAAAACCGCCCTCGTCACCGGCTCCACCAGCGGCATCGGCCTGGGTATTGCCAAGGCCTTGGCACGCCAGGGCGCGAACATCGTGCTCAATGGTTTTGGCGACGCGGAGGGCCCAAAAGCGGAGATTGCCGCGCTCGGCGTGAAGGTGGCCTACCACGGTGCGGACATGAGCAAGCCGGCCGAGATCGAGGACATGATGGCGTTTGCGGCCAGCACTTTCGGGCAAGTCGACATTCTGGTGAACAACGCAGGCATCCAGCATGTGGCGCGGGTTGAAAACTTCCCCGTGGAGCGCTGGGACGCGGTCATCGCCATCAACCTGAGCAGCGCCTTTCACGCCACACGGCTGGCGCTGCCGGCCATGCAGAAGGCCAACTGGGGCCGCATCATCAACGTGGCGTCGGTGCATGGACTGGTGGCCTCGGCAGAGAAGGCGGCCTACGTCGCGGCCAAGCACGGCATCGTCGGCCTGACCAAGGTCACGGCTCTGGAGAACGCCACCTCGGGCGTCACCTGCAACGCCATCTGCCCCGGCTGGGTGCTCACGCCTCTGGTGCAGAAGCAGGTGGACGCCAAGGCCGCCGCGCAGGGTATTTCGAACGAGGAAGCCACGAAGCAATTGCTGGGAGAAAAGGAACCTTCGATGCAATTCACCACGCCCGAAGAACTCGGTGAACTGGCGGTGTTCTTCTGCTCGCCCGCAGGCAACAATGTGCGCGGCGTTGCGTGGAACATGGACGGCGGCTGGGCGGCGCAGTAGAGAACTCCCCCCTGCGCCGCTGACGCGGCTTCCCCCCTCTGTGGCGCGCCTGACGGCGCTTCGAGGGGGGACGGCACCTGGGGCCGGCGGAGCCGGACCCTCGGTGCCCCTGGTCGGACTTCCCCTCGCTCGTTGCCACTCGATCTCCGGATCGCGTGCCTCATTCAAAGGGCAGCAAGGGACGGCTCAGCCGGCCCGAGATGCCGTCCCCCCTCGAAGCGCCGTCAGGCGCGCTACGGAGGGGGGAAGCCGCGTCAGCGGCGCAGGGGGGTGTACCTATTTGAGTTGGATCGAGCCTGACACGGTCACGTTGACCGTGGACTTGCCGGCTTCGACCGGCACCGGCGCGTCCGACATGGCGGCCTTGGCTTCCATCGCCATCGTGCGCGGCTGGAGGGGGCGGGCTTCCTGGTCGGCCGAGCTGACCGATACCTCGCGCAGGCTGTAACCCGAGAAACCGAACCCTTTGCTGACTTCGTCGGCTCGCGCCTTGAAGCGCTCGATGGCCATGGCCTGCACATCGGATTCGAGCTTGCGGCGCGCGTCGCGCGACAGCGAGAAACTGGTGCCCGACATGGTGAGCGTCTGGATCTTGCCGGCCGTGGTGCTGATCAGCGCGAAATCGCGGCCTTCGAGCACCAGCTCGGTGCTGCCCTGCCAGCCATTGATCTTCCCTTTGCTGTCGTACCGCGGGTACAGGCTGAACTGCCCCGTGCGAACTTCGAGCTGCTGAGGCTTGGCGTTGGCCCTGGCTACAGCCAATGCCGCGTCCAGCGCCTGCTTGAGCTGGTTCTGCACGGTCACGGCATCGCTGCCTTCGCGGGTCGTGTTCAGTTGCATGCTCAACCAGTCCTGGGGCACTTCCAGGAAACCACTGGCGGCGATGTTGACGACGTTGGCGGGCACGGGAGCGGTCACTTGGGCCATGGCGGGAGCGCTGAGGGCCAGTCCGACGGCCAGCAAGGAAGGGGCGAGAAAACGGGAAGCGAAGAACGAAGGACGTTGCAGAGAAGAAAACAGGGTCATGGTTTGAACTTGAAGTCGTAGGGCGGCTGATCGCGAAGCTGTTCGCGCAGACGCTGGCGCTCCTCCACCGAGAGTCGGTAGGGCTTGCGGCTGTCGTTCATGTCATCGACCGGCCGGCGCAGGGCATCGCGCAAACGCATCGGGCCCCGCGAGTCGTTGTCGTCCGCGGTGATGGGCAAGACGGCCACCGGTCCATCGATCACGCCCGGCGCGGGAACGACGCGGACGTCTTCCGCTCCGGCGTGGGCGGAACCCAATGCCATCAGCAACAAACCACCCGACAAGTACGATTTCATGGTGCACTCAAGTATGGAGAATCCAGCGATTGTGTGATGTGCTTCGGGTGAAGCTGCGGACAGCCGGGGCAACATCTGTAACAGCATGTCAGAAAAATAAAAAACGAGGCGTGACAAGCACTTGGCGCTGCCACAATCGCGTTTGTTACATATTCGGAGAGTTGCTGCCATGCCACAAACCCAAGTCCGCCCCAACAAGGTTCTGGTGGTCGACGACGATGTTCGCATCCGCGATCTGCTGCGCCGCTACCTCATGCAGGAAGGCTTCGAGGTCATGCTGGCCGAGGACGGCAAGGCCCTCAACCGGGTGCTTCAGCGCGATTCGGTGGACATCATCGTGCTCGATCTGATGATGCCCGGCGAAGACGGCCTGTCCATCTGCCGGCGCCTGCGCGCCAACGGCGACCGCACCCCCATCATCATGCTGACCGCCAAGAGCGAGGACGTGGACCGCATCGTCGGGCTGGAAGTCGGCGCCGACGATTACCTGGGCAAGCCCTTCAACCCACGCGAACTGCTGGCCCGCATCCACGCGGTGCTGCGCCGCCGCCCGCCCACCGAGGTGCCCGGCGCACCGTCGCAAGACCAGGAGGTGGTGAAGTTCGGTCCGTTCGAGTTCGACCTGAGCCTGCGCACCCTGCGCAAGGACGGCGCCGACCTGCCCTTGACCACGGGCGAGTTCGCCATGCTCAAGGCCCTGGTGCGCCATCCGCGCCAGCCACTGTCGCGCGAGAAGCTGGCGCAACTGGCCCGCGGCCGGGAGTTCGAGCCCTTCGACCGCAGCCTGGACGTGCAGGTCTCGCGCCTGCGCAAGCTGATCGAAGAAGACGCCGCGTCCCCGCGGTATCTGCAAACCGTGTGGGGTGTGGGCTATGTGTTCGTACCGGACGGCAATGCCTGATGTCCGACGAATCGCGTGTTCCGTTCGAGACCGAGCCGGCCTCACTGGAGACCCTGCCCGCGCCCCTTGAAATGCGCCCCGCGCGCAGTGTCAGTCTTTTCTGGCGCACGTTCTTCTTCCTGTCCCTGCTGCTCATCGGCTGCACGGTGGCCTGGCTGCAGACCTACCGCTCGCTGGAATACGAGCCGCGCGCGCTGCAAAGCGCGAACCAGCTCGCCTCGCTGGTCAACCTCAGCCGGGCGGCGCTGGTGCACTCGGATGCGATCGCGCGCGTGTCCTTGATCAAGACGCTGGCCAACGAGGAAGATCTGCGCATCGCGCCGCGCGAGCCCACGGACACCTTCCGGCTCTACAACGTGGACGCGCTCAGCCGCAACGTGTCGGAGCAGCTGCGCGCCCGCCTGGGGCCCGACACCCTGGTGGCGCGCGAGGTCAACAGCGTGCCCGGGCTGTGGATCGGCTTCACGATTGACGACGACCCGTACTGGCTGCTCACCGACCCTTCGCGCATTGGCGCGGTGACGGGCACGACCTGGCTGATCTGGCTTGGCACGGCCGCCCTGCTCTCGCTCACCGGCGCGGCCGTGATCGCCGGCTTGATCAACCGCCCGCTGAAAAAACTGTCGTTCGCCGCCGGGCGCGTGCGCGAAGGCGACTTCGACGCCAGCCAGCTCAACGAAGCCGTGGCCACGAGCGAGATCCGCGAGGTCAACATCGGCTTCAACCGCATGGCGCAGCGCCTCTCGAAGATCGAACAGGACCGCGCCCTGATGCTCGCCGGCATCTCGCACGATCTGCGCACACCGCTGGCGCGCCTGCGCCTGGAGACCGAGCTGAGCGTGAGCGATGCGGCGGCGCGCGAGCACATGGCCGCCGACATCGACCAGGTCAACGCCATCATCGACAAATTCCTCGACTACGCGCGGCCCGACCACGCAACGCCCGAACGCGTGAACCTCAACCAGATCATCGACGCCGCGATCTTCTCCACCGGGCAGGATCCCAGCACGCACATCACCACCCACATTCCGGCCAACACGGTGGTCATGGGGGATGCGGTGGAACTGCAACGCGTGTTCACCAACCTGATCGAGAACGCCAACCGCTACGGACGCAATCCTCAGACCGGCATCGTGCGCATCGACATCGCTGCGAAGTCCAAGGACGATGCGGTGCTGGTCAAGCTGCGCGACCATGGCAATGGCGTTGCCCCGGACCAGTTGAAGCAGCTCACGCAACCCTTTTTCCGTGGCGACGTCTCGCGCAGCGCGGCCACCGGCACGGGGCTCGGGCTGGCCATCGTGGAGCGCGCGATTTCGCGCATGGGTGGACGCTTCGCGCTGGCCAACAGCAGCACCGGCGGCCTGGCCGCCCACATGAAGCTGGTTCGCGCGCCGAACTGAGGCGGTCGCATCGGGCCTCAGCCCGTTGCGACCAGGAGCACCGCGGCGCGCGCCTCAATCGAGAGGCCCTGTCCCACCGGCCCGATCTTCTCGGCCGTCTTAGCCTTCACGTTGACCTGGTTCAGGGCCAGGCCCAGGGTGCGGGCGATGCCTTCGCACATCGCGCCGATGTGCGGCGCGAGCTTGGGGGCTTGCGCGACCACGGTGCTGTCGACGTTGCCGATCTCGAAGCCGGCCGCGCGCACGCGCCGCGCCGCTTCGGCCAGCAGCACGCTGGAATTGGCGCCCTTGAACCGGGCATCGGTGTCGGGGAAGTGGCGGCCGATGTCGCCCAGCGCGGCAGCGCCCAGCAACGCGTCCGTGATGGCATGCAGCAGCACGTCGGCATCGGAATGGCCGAGCAGGCCCTGGTTGTGGGGAATGGTCACGCCGCCGATGATGAGCGGGCGGCCCGGCACGAGTGCGTGCACGTCCCAGCCCTCGCCAATGCGAAACGGAATGGTGGCGCTCATGGGCGACTCCTGAGGACGGCTTCGGCCAAGGCGAAGTCTTCCGGATAAGTGACTTTGAAATTCTGCGCGCTGCCGCGCACCAGCAAAGGCCGGTGGCCTGCCATTTCCATCGCGCTGGCCTCGTCGGTGACGCCGGCAAAGCCGCTCGCCGCGGTGGCGGCCAACGCGGCGTGCAAGGCGCCCAGGCGGAACATCTGCGGCGTCTGCGCCAGCCATTTGTGCGCGCGGTCTACCGTGGCGCACACACGCCCATCGGCCTCGCTCTTGAGCGTGTCGGGCAAGGGCAGCGCGAGCAAGCCGCCCACGGCATCGGGCCAGCAGGCGTCGATCAGCGCGTCCACCTGGGCAGGGGTGACCAGGCAACGCGCGGCGTCGTGCACCAGCACCCAGTCGTGGTCGTCGGCCCCCTGGTCGCGCAGTGCCTGCAAGCCGTTGAACACAGTTTCGGCGCGCGTGGAACCCCCGCACCGCGCGAGCGTGACGCCACCCGCGTGCGAGGCCCAGAACACGTCACCGGGCGCGATGACGACCACGCAGCGATCGAGCCGCGCCACGGCGCGCAAGGCATCGAGCGTGTGCATCACCATGGCCTGGCCGGCGATGGGCTGGTATTGCTTGGGCATTTCGGTGCCGGCGCGAGAGCCGCTGCCCGCACAGGGCAAGAGCGCATGGCAACGGGGCGTGCGGGGCGATTCGGGCGTGGCGTCGGGCATGGTGTGCCCGCATTCTAGAATCAGTGCCCCGCACCCCCTCCCAGCCCTGGAAGGGGGTGTTCGGCGCCTGCGAGCCTTCCATGGACCTGCCCCAACTCTCCCCTGGCAAACGCCACACCGTGCCCCACCCCGGCGGCTCGGCCGATGCCCTGTTGCTCGCCCAGCTGGGTGCGCGCGAAAAGGCCGCCGGCCGCCTCACCGCCATCGTGACGGCCGATGCCAACGACGCCCAGCGCCTGATCGAAGAAGTGGCCTTCTTCGCGCCCGGGCTGCGCTGCGCCATGTTTCCCGATTGGGAGACCCTGCCCTACGACACCTTCTCGCCGCACCAGGACCTGATCAGCGAACGCCTGGCCACGCTGTGGCGCATCTCGCAGCGCGACAAGGACACCGGCGCCGACGTGGTGCTGATCCCGGCCACCACCGCGCTCTACCGTCTCGCGCCGCCTTCGTTCCTGGCGGGCTACACCTTCCACTTCAAGGTCAAGCAAAAGCTCGACGAGGCCAAGCTCAAGGGCCAGCTCACCCTGGCCGGCTACCAGCACGTCACGCAGGTGGTGAGCCCGGGCGAGTACGCAGTGCGCGGTGGCCTGATCGACCTCTTCCCCATGGGCAGCCTGGTGCCCTACCGCGTGGACCTGTTCGACGACGAGATCGACAGCATCCGCACCTTCGACCCCGACAGCCAGCGCAGCCTGTACCCGGTGAACGAGGTGCGCCTGCTGCCCGGGCGCGAGTTCCCGATGGACGACGCGGCGCGCGCGAAATTCCGCAGCCGCTGGCGCGAACTGCTCGAGGGCGACCCGACCAAGAGCCGGATCTACAAGGACATCGGCAACGGTGTGGCAACCGCCGGCATCGAGTACTACCTGCCGCTGTTCTTCGACGACACGGCGACGGTGTTCGACTACCTTGGGTCAGGTGCAACTGTGGTGCTCCACGGCGACCTCGAACCGGCCTTCCAGCGCTTCTGGCAAGACACGAAGGACCGCCATCGCCTGCTCAAGGGCGATCCCGAGCGGCCGGTGCTGCCGCCCGAGGCCTTGTTCCTCAATGCCGAGCAGTTCTACACGCAGGCCAATGGGCATGCGCTGTTCGTGGTGCGCCCGCCGCAGCAGGAGATCGAACACGGCGCGCAGGTGCAGAAGCTGGGCGACCTCTCCGTGGTGCGTGGCGCAGAAGATCCGCTCTCGCGCCTGCAGGCCCACATCCGCAACACCGCGCACCGCGTGCTGCTGCTGGCCGAGAGCGACGGCCGGCGCGAGAGCCTGCTCGACTTCCTGCGCGCCAGCGGCCTGAACCCGCCCGCCTTCGACTCGCTGGCCGAGTTCCAGGACAGCGACGAGAAAACCGGCATCGCTACCGCAGCGCTGACCACCGGCTTCTCCTGGCTCGAAGACGGCATCGATTTCGTCACCGAGACCGAACTCTTCGCCGCCGGGCCGACCACGCGCCGGCGCAAGAAACAGGAACAGGTGAGCGACGTCGACGCGCTGATCAAGGACCTGTCCGAGCTCAACCTCGGCGACCCGGTGGTGCACAACGCACACGGCATCGGCCGCTACCGGGGCCTCGTGAACATGGACATGGGCGAGAAGAACCCCGACGGCACACCGGCGCTGATGGAGTTCCTGCACCTCGAATACGCCGACAAGGCCGTGCTCTATGTGCCCGTGAGCCAGTTGCAGCTGATCGGCCGCTATACCGGCGTGAGCGCGGACGAGGCGCCGCTGCACAAGCTGGGCAGCGGCCAATGGGAAAAGGCCAAGCGCAAGGCGGCCGAGCAGGTGCGCGACGCGGCCGCTGAACTGCTCAACATCTACGCCCGCCGCGCCGCGCGCCAGGGCCACGCGTTCCGCTATTCGGCGCAGGACTACGAAGTGTTCGCCAACGACTTCGGCTTCGAGGAAACGGCCGACCAGAAGGCCGCGATCCACGCCGTCATTCAGGACATGATCAGCCCGCGCCCGATGGACCGCCTGGTGTGCGGCGACGTGGGCTTCGGCAAGACCGAGGTCGCGCTGCGCGCCGCGTTCGTCGCGGTCACCGGCGGGCGGCAGGTCGCGTTCCTGGCGCCCACCACGCTGCTGGCCGAGCAGCATTTCCAGACCCTGTCCGATCGCTTTTCCAAGTGGCCGGTGAAGATCGCCGAGATGAGCCGCTTTCGCTCCGCGAAGGAGATCGGAACCGCCGCCAAAGGCCTGGCCGACGGCTCGGTGGACATCGTGGTCGGCACACACAAGCTGCTGAGCGAGAGCGTGAAATTCAAGGACCTGGGCCTGCTCATCATCGACGAGGAGCACCGTTTCGGCGTGCGCCACAAGGAGCAGATGAAGGCCTTGCGCGCCGAGGTCGACGTGCTCACGCTCACCGCCACGCCGATCCCGCGCACGCTGGGCATGGCGCTCGAAGGCCTGCGCGACCTGTCGGTGATCGCCACCGCGCCGCAGCGCCGCCTGGCCATCAAGACCTTCGTGCGCAACGAAGGCAACGGCGTGATCCGCGAGGCCGTGCTGCGCGAACTCAAGCGCGGCGGGCAGGTGTACTTCCTGCACAACGAGGTGGAGACGATCGAGAACCGGCGCCAGAAGCTGGAGGAAATCCTTCCCGAGGCGCGCATCGCCATCGCGCATGGGCAGATGCCCGAGCGCGAGCTGGAGCGCGTGATGCGCGACTTCGTGGCCCAGCGTTTCAACGTGCTGCTGTGCTCGACCATCATCGAGACCGGCATCGACGTGCCCACGGCCAACACCATCGTGATGAGCCGCGCCGACAAGTTCGGCCTGGCGCAGTTGCACCAGTTGCGCGGGCGCGTGGGCCGCAGCCACCACCAGGCATATGCCTACCTCATGGTGCCGGACATCGAAGGCCTGACCAAGCAGGCCGCGCAACGCCTGGACGCCATTCAGCAGATGGAAGAACTCGGCAGCGGCTTCTACCTCGCCATGCACGACCTGGAGATTCGCGGCGCGGGCGAGGTGCTCGGCGAGAACCAGAGCGGCAACATGCTGGAGGTGGGCTTCCAGCTCTACAACGAGATGCTGAGCGAAGCCGTGGCCTCGCTCAAGGCCGGACGCGAACCCGACCTGCTCGCGCCGCTCTCCGTCACCACCGACATCAACCTTCACGCGCCCGCGCTGCTGCCCAACGACTACTGCGGCGACGTGCACCTGCGCCTGTCGTTCTACAAGAAACTGGCCACGGCGAAGAACACCGACCAGGTCGACGCACTGCTGGAAGAAATCGTCGACCGCTTCGGCAAGCTGCCGCCGCAGGCACAGACGCTGATCGACGTGCACCGCCTGCGCTGCATCAGCATGCCCTACGGCGTGGTGAAGGTGGATGCGGCGCCCGGGGTGACGAACATCACCTTCAAGGCCAACCCGCCGTTCGAGCCGATGCGCATCATCGAGATGATCCAGAAGAACAAGCACATCAAGCTGGCGGGCAACGACAAGCTGCGCATCGAACGCCCCCTGCCCGAGGTGAAAGACCGCGTGCAGATGGTGCGCGACGTGTTGCGCTCGCTCGGCCAGCCGGTGCCGACGCCAACGCCCGCCATGGCACGGTAGACCGCCCCGCAGCTGCAAAGGGCGGGCAGGCCCGCTGTTCAGCGGCATGGTTTTTGCGTGGAAAGGCGAGGTCGCCTTCGATGGCGACCGGTCTTCACCACACACCAGCCCTGATACGGAGCACACCATGCCGAACCGCCGCACTGCCCTGCACACCGCCAGCGCCCTCCTGGCGCTCGCCCTCACCGGGCCCGCACTGGCCCAGACCTACCCCGACAAGATGGTGAAGATCATCGTCGGCCTGCCGGCCGGCGGCAGCGCGGACATGATCGCGCGCACGCTGGGCCAGAAGCTCAATACCCAATTCAACCAACCGGTGGTCATCGACAACCGCGCCGGCGCTTCGGGCCAGATCGGCATGCCGGTGGTGGCCAAGTCACCACCCGACGGCTACACGCTCACGGTGTCGCCCGCCTCCTTCCTCACGACCAACAAGGCGATCTTCAAGTCCCTACCCTACGACCCCGAGGCTGACTTCAAGCCGGTCTCGCGCCTGGTGAACCAGCCCATGGTGCTGGTGGTCAACAACAAGCAGAAGTACCCGACCGCCGCCGCCTTCCTCGCCGCGGCCAGGGCCGAGCCCGGCAAGATCACGTTTGCCTCGTCCGGCGACGGCAGCCCGCAGCACCTGGCCGGCCTGATGTTCGAAACCCGCACCCAGGCGCGCATGCTGCACGTGCCCTACAAGGGCGGCGCGCTCGCGGTGAACGACACGCTGGCCGGCAACGTGGACGCGTTGTTCGCCGTGCTGCCCGAAGCCCTGCCGCACATCCAGGCCGGCAAGCTGCACGCGCTGGGCCTCATGAGCCCGCAGCGCTCGCCCACCCTGCCCAACGTGCCGACCATGGCCGAGAGCGGCCTGGCCGATCTGAACCTCTCGGCCTGGGTCGGCCTGCTCGCCCCCGCAAAGACGCCCAAGTCCATCATCGACCAGCTCAACCGCGCGGTGCAGACCGCGATGGACGCCGAGGTGAAGGCCAAGCTGGCCAGCAGCGGCATCGAGGTGGCGACCAGCACGCCGGAAGAATTGCAGCGCATCATCGCCGCCGACATCAAGCTGCACGCCGAGCTGGTGAAAGCCGCCGGCCTGACACCGCAATAAGGCCGGTCACGTGCGGGGCCATGGACGGGGATAATCCCGACCCATGACACCCGCTCCTGCCGCCGCCACCGCCATCGAATTCGCCCCGGGCCTCATGGTCCAGGGCTTCACGCCACCCTTGAAACTGAGCGACTTCAAGCTCATCGCCTTCGACATGGACTCGACGCTCATCAGCATCGAGTGCATCGACGAAATTGCCGACGCGGTGGGTCGCAAGGCCGAGGTGGCCGCCATCACCGAAGCCGCGATGCGCGGTGAAATCACCGACTTCAAAGACAGCCTTCGCCGCCGCGTGGCCCTGCTGCGCGGCGTGACCATCGCCGACATGGAGCAGGTCTACACCGAGCGCCTGCGCATCAACCCGGGTGCGGCCGAGCTCATCCGCGCCTGCAAGGCCGTCGGCATGAAAGTGCTGCTGGTCTCGGGGGGCTTTACCTTCTTCAGCGAGCGCGTGCGCGAAACGCTGGGCATCGATTTCACGCGCGCCAACATCCTGGAAGTGGAAAGCGGCCCGAACTGCGGCCTGCTCACCGGCCGCGTGGTCGACCAGGCCTGGGGCGACATCTGCGACGGCGCCGAGAAACGCCGCACGCTGCTCGAAGTGGCCTCGCTGCTGGGCATCGAGCCCTCGCAATGCATCGCCATGGGCGATGGCGCCAACGACCTGCCCATGATGGGCGCGGCCGGCCTCTCGGTGGCCTACCACGCCAAACCCACGGTGCGCGCCCAGGCCATGGTCGCGATCAACGAAGGTGGGCTCGACCGCCTGCTCGACATCTTGCGCTGAGCCCGCCCCATGGCTGTCACCGCACGCCTGTCGGCCTTCGCCCGGTCTCTACGCCAGCGGTGGAAAAGCCACCTGCTCAGCCTGGGCCTCTTGCTGGCGGTACTGCTCGGCGTGCAGGCCTGGCAAACGCGCGACGTGCCCAGTGGCTCCGCGCCCGATTTCACCGCGACCGTGGTGCAGCCCGACGGCAGCTTCGGCCAAACCACGCTGAGCCAATGGCGCGCCCAGCACCCTGGGCAGCCGGTGGCCTTGCACGTGTGGGCCGAGTGGTGCCCGATCTGCCGCGCGGAAGAAGGCAGCGTGACGCGCCTGTCGCGCGATTGGCCCGTGCTCACCATCGCCATGCAGTCCGGGCGCGCCGAGCAGGTGGCAGGCGTGTTGGCGCAACGGCAATTGCCCTGGGCCACGGCCATCGATCCGCGCGGCGCGACGGCGCGCCAGCTCGGCTTCAAGGCCGTACCCGCCTTCGTCGTCGTGGACGCGCAAGGCGATCTGCGCGGTGCCACGGTGGGCTACACCACCGAAATCGGCATGCGCCTTCGGCTCTGGTGGGCACGGTGGTGGTGATGCCCGCGAGCCCGTCCGCCCCCACGTTTCGCGACCTCACCCTGGCCCACACCCTGCGGCTCTTGGAAGAAGCCGGTGCGCTCGACGATGCCAGCGAGATGGCGCTGGCCCACGCCCGCTCACGCGACGAACAGGGCCGACTGCTGGAGCGGGCCCGCCTGCTCGCACGCCGCCTGGGGCTGCTGGACGACTGGGCGCGTTTGACCACCGGGCTGTGGATCGCCGCCGGCCTGCTGGTGGTGCTGGCCTGGCTGCTGGCCGGCGGCCTGCTCACCCGCGTGCTGGGCAGCGGGCAAACGGTGAACGCCGCGTTCGCCTTTCTCGCCATGCTGGGCATGCCGCTGCTGGCCTTGCTGGTGTGGCTGTTGTGGGCGGTGGGCTCGTGGCTGTTCGGCCAGGGCTCGGCACCGTGGTCGCTCGGGCAGACCCTGCTGGCGCTGGCCGCGCGCATGCCGGGGCTGCACGGCCCCCATTCGTTGGCGCTGCTGCGCGGTGCCCATGCCGCACTGCGCCAGCAGCGGCTCTCGCTTTGGGTCTTCGGAGCGATCAGCCATGGCTTGTGGGCGCTGGCGTTCGTGTTGGCGCTGCTCACACTGCTCGTGCTGTTCTCGTTCCAGGCCTACCAGTTGACCTGGGAAACCACCATCCTGAGCCCGGCTTTCTTTGACGGCTTTTTGCGCATCACCAGTTGGCTGCCGCGCGCGCTGGGCGTTGTGGTGCCACAAGCAGCGGTCGTGCACGCAGCGCCCAGCGCGGCCGACTCCCAGGCCATCGCCTGGTGGCTGCTGGCCTGCGGCCTGCTCTACGGGCTGGTGCCGCGCTTGATCGCGCTGGTGGTCTGTGCCGCCGTTTGGGCCCGGCGCGCCCGCCATCTCGGCCTGGACACCCGCGACCCTTACTTTCGACAGCTCGCCACCCGTTTTGCATCGATGGCCAAGGCCTCGGTGGTGGACGCTGAACATGCCCCCCCGAGCGATCACGCGCCCCTGTTTCACCCGCGCACACCCGGCCAGACCCCGCCCACGGTGTTGATCGGTTTTGAACTGCCCGACAACCTGCCCTGGCCGCCACAGGCGCTGGCCGAACGCGCCGACCACGTGCACACCATCCGAGGCAGCATGGGCGAACGGCTGGGTCTGCTGACGGCGCTGGCGGCAGCGCCCGGCATGCGCGCCCTGGTGGTCTGCTCGGCCGCCGCCAGCCCCGACCGCGGCACCGCGCGTTTTCTGCGACAGGTTTGTGCCGAGGCCGTTGACTGCGCCCTGCTGCCGCTGGGCATCGAGACCGTGGGCACCATGGACAACAAGCCCCAGCGTTGGGCCCACTGGCTGGCCGACAGCGATCTGCAAGCCGTGGCGTTCTGCGCCTCCCCGGGCGATGCGCGCCAATGGATGGAGCAGCACCGTGGTTGAGCGCAGCGAGCCCGCCGGCCCGATCGACATCGCCGTCGTCGGCCACACCAATGCCGGCAAAACCTCGCTGCTGCGCACGCTGACGCGCCAGCGGCACTTCGGCGAGGTGTCCGACCGGCCCGGCACCACGCGGCATGTCGAGTCGATCGACCTCGACATCGGTGGCCAGACGCTGCTGCGCTATTTCGACACGCCAGGCCTGGAAGATGCGGTCGCCCTGCAGCACCACCTGAAGCAAATGAACGAAACGCTCACGCCACCCGAACGCGTGCGCGCCCTGCTTGACGGACCCGAAGCGCATGGCGTGTTTGAGCAAGAGGCCAAGGTGCTGCGCCAGGTGCTGGCGTCGAGTGCCGCCATCGTGGTCATCGATTGCCGCGAACCCGTGCTGCCCAAATACCGCAGCGAAATCGAAACGCTCAACACCTGCGCCCGCCCCCTCATGCCGGTGCTCAACTTCGTGCGCGCCGAGCGCAGCCGCGAAGCCGAGTGGCGCGAGATGCTGGCCGCCTACGGCCTGCACACCGCGGTACTGTTCGACGCGGTGGCGCCCTTCGTGGGTGCCGAGCGCCAGCTCTACGAAGACCTGAGCGTGCTCATGCGCCAGCACAAGCCCACGCTGCAGACGGTGCTGCTGGATCTGGACCGGCACGCCGCCGAGCGCCGCAGCGCCAGCGCACAGCGCGTGGCCGACACGCTCATCTCCGCAGCGGCGATGAGGCGCGAGATATCGCCGCAAACGCTGGCCGACCCACAGGCCAAGCGAGCGTTCGTGGAAGCCTTCCGCACCGAGCTGGGGAACCATGTGCGCCAATGCGTGCACGATCTGCTGCAAATGCACGGCTTCGAGCACGACGACGCCAGGCTGGACGTCTTGCCCTGGACCCACGACCGCTGGGCATCGGACCTGTTCAACCCCGAAACCCTGGCCGTGGCCGGTCGTCTGCTCGGCAAAGGCGCGGCGGCCGGTGCGGCCGTGGGCCTCACGCTGGACATCGCGCTGGCGGGCCTTTCGCTGGGCGCGGGCACGGCCATTGGTGCGGCCATTGGGGGTGCGCTCGGTCAGGGTTGGGGCCAGGCACCGCGCATGGCACTCAACCGGCTTCGGGGCATCGAGGAACTGACGCTCGACAACGATGTGCTCGTCGTGCTGGCCGACCGCCTCATCCACCTGTGCCAGGTGCTGCAGGCCCGCGGCCATGCCGCGCAAGACACCATCGAGCTGCGCCTGGCCCCATCGGGGTCGTACAACGAAGCGCTACGCTTGCTGCTGCGGGCGCTGCAGCCAGCGCGTGCACACCCGGAATGGGAACACCGCTCGGGGCACGCCCGCGATCACAGCCGTCAGCGCGAAGCACTGGGCCTGGCATTGGCTCAGGAGATCGAGGCCCTGGTGTCGAGGGAGCCCAAGCATGTCTGACCGCCCGGCCTACCTGGACGCCCTGCTGCGCAAGCACCTGCACGACTTCCTCGGCGATCTCGAACCCACCGCGATGGCGCGGCTCATCGAGCAACTGACCTGGCTGGAGCTGCCTGGTGGACAGCCGCTGATGACGCAAGGCGAGGTGGGCGACGCGATGTATGTGCTGGTCAGCGGGCGCATGCGCGTGACCATCACGGGCGAGGATGGCGAAGAGCGCGCTGTGCGCGAGCTCACCCGCGGCCAGGTGGTGGGCGAGATGAGTCTGCTCACCGACGACCCGCGCTCGGCCTCCGTGGTAGCGGCGCGCGACTCGGTGCTGGTGCGCCTGGGCAAATCCGAGTTCAACCAGTTGCTGGCCACCAGCGCCGCGGTGTCCATCGCGTTGACGCGGCAAATCGTGCGGCGCTTGCAAAGCCCGCGGTATGCCGGTCGACGTGGCCGGTGACACCAGCATGGGTGCGGTGTTCGCCGCGCTGATCGGGCTGGATGCAACGCCCCAGAAGGTGATCGACATGTTCAAGCTGCATTACGCCGACAATCCCACGGGCGACGCCGCGCTGCTGCCGATGCTCTCGCTGATCAAGGGCGTGCGCCTGCGCGACAGGATGCAGCGCACCGAACACGCACTTGCCGGCCGCCGTGGCCGGGGCCTGGAAGACACCTGGCGGAGCTACTACTGCGTGGCCACCTGCTGTGCGACGGCGGCACCTTCAACAACTTTCCCGTTGACGTGATGCGCCTCCAGTGGGGCGTGGGCAAGGTGATCGGGGTGGACCTGAGTTTTGAAGCACCAACTCGCATCGACCTTGAGCAACTGCCCGGCCCTTGGGCCTTGTTGCGCGACCGGCTGCGGCCGAGCCGGCTGCGGCGTTACCGCCTGCCCTCGTTGATGACTGCTGCAGTGGGCCCGGTACGAGAGCACGGTGCAGAAGGGGTATGAAGAGGCTTTGCGGGTGCTGGACGCTGCACCGGACTGAGTCGGCCCGCACATCCCAGCTTTCGGTCAGAAGCAGGCATAGGAGCCACAAGTGACACTCGAATGGAAACACGCCACCGATGACGTCGACTGGGAAGAACTGTCTGCCCTGTATCGGGCGGCGCCATTGGGCGAGAAGCCACCGCTTCACCTGCAGAAGGTCTTTTCGAACAGCATGTTCAAGTGCTTCGTTCACGAGGACACGAAGCTCGTGGCGGCGGGACGTGCGCTCGCGGATGGCGGGGACTGCTCGAGACCGGCACGCAACAGGATCGCGCAGCAATGGGAACATCCCTCTCTTGAGGTTCCAAGATGCGCACAGCCCACGCGTTGAGGTAAAGTCTGCGCCACTCACGCAAAAGGTGAGCCGGGCTTGAGAACCCGTTGACCTGTTGCGGCCTGAAGGCCGCTATGAACCGCTTGAATAGTGGCCTTCTTCGTTCGTGCATGCTTTTGGCGGCTCGGGCGGGAGGTCGCAAGGCCTGCCGGCTTTCGCAAGAGGTCACCGGTTCTCAACCCGTTCGGGCCGCCGCCACTCTGTCACGTGGCGGCGGCAGTCCATCACACCGAACGACCAGGGAAGGCGCAGCATGACCCGACTGCAGCACAAGCAACAGAGGCTCGCCGTGTTATTCGACTCGGCCAATATCTCTTACACCCTCACCCGCCCCATCCTGCAACGCGCAGCCAACTATGGCGTGCTCACCGTGAAGCGCGCATACGGCGACTGGTCACTGCCGGGTATGAGCCGCATGCGCAGCGTGTTGCTGCACAACGCGATTGAGCCGGTGCAGCTGTTCCCGTACACCAAGGGTAAGAACGCCGCCGACATCATGCTCAGCCTGGAGGCGATGGAACTCGTGAACACGGGCCAGTTCGATGGTGTCTGCATTGCGTCGTCCGACAGCGATCTCACACCACTGGCCTACTGCATCCGGCGCGAGGGCCTGCGGGTGTATGGCTTTGGCGGGCGGCAGACGCCGAGGCCTTTCGTGGCTGCTTGCGATAGCTTCATCTATACGGAGTCGATCGCAACGGCGTGAGGCTTGCGGTGAATGGTGCCTCACCTTCCCGCCACCCGGCGACGTAGACTTCGGCTTTCGGCCAGAAGCGGACTCTCCTCAACCACGGCGGTGACAACTCAGACGCTTAGGCCTTCAGAAGAAACATTTCGCTTTCAACTGCGCCAACCACGGCAGCCAATGTGAGTTCTGGCGACAGGCCTCGTACGTCCAGTACATGCTTGCTCAGCACCCCAAGGGATGACAACTGGTGATGCAGGGATGCAATAACTTTCGCGTCGGTAAGTGTGTCGCCACCACGAGCTTGGCATCGCGCAATTGCGCTTTCGACGTCGATCTGAAGCACGATGTAGTGAAGGCGCGCCGAAAGTCCAGTGAAGGCGTCTAGAAACCAGGGCCCGACGACGCCATCCACGATCACAAAGTAACCTCCCTTCGCATAGCCCTCCGCCGCCTGGGCCAGCACCTTCACGACCGTATCGTTTTGTTTGTGCGCCGATTTCAGAAAGGGAGGGATCGCTCCGTGCTTGATGAAGTGCCAGAAGTCGTCGCAATGAAGATGTACCTTGGGCGAGCCTGATGTCGCTGCTAGCGCCTTGGATGTGGTCGTTTTTCCTGCGCCAGGAGCACCGGTAAGAACGAGGATTTCATTCGCCTGATTCATTGAAAACTGGATTTTCGTATGGCGTCGTAGCCAGGGGCAGAAGACAGCTTGGGGCCCAAAGCGGAAGTTCAAACCATCAAAGCTTTGACTCAAGGTGCGAGCAAGGCCGCACCGCGTGCTCGCTCAAAATCTCGTCTTGTCTGCACCATGTAGACCGCAGGACCGTCGGGCGTAGTAATAGTGCCCTGCCGAACAAAGCCCGCCTTCTCGTAGCAACGGATCGCTCGATGGTTTTCGGGCGCCGGGTCCGTTTGAATTTTCGTGACGGACGGATCGGCAAACAACAGTTCGGTCAGTGCACAAACCAGCAAGGTGCCCAGCCCTTTGCCCAGTTGCTCTGAATCGGCCAGCGATTGGTCTATCCCTCGCACGCCTGGGTCGGTCTCCGCTTCCCACCAACCGCCACCGCTTCCCATCGCGACATACGACTGTGCGTAACCCATCGGTTCGCCGTCCAGCAGGGCGATGTACGCCGTCGTGTTTTCCCGGGCCAGGTGCTCGGGCATGTAGTCCCGCTGCACGTCCTCAAGGGAAGGTCGGTTTTCGTCGCCGCCCCACCACTCGACGATATGGGGACGGTTCAGCCACTCGTGAAGCATGGGCAAATCCCCTGCCGTCATGAGACGCAGAACGACACGGTGTGATGTCAAAGGCATATGCAGCTAGCTCAAACAAGTCGGGCGGTCCATCTGAAAGAGATGCTCGTGTGCGACGTGACATAGTCCAGCGCAAGTCGTATCTCTGCCAGTGACCGAAAGCCGAAGTCTAGCTCCGCACCCTGCGAGCTGCACATGACCACTGCGCTCGATGATCCGGGCCAGCCGACAAGGCAAAGCTCTCAGCGCCCCTTGAACTGCGCAGGCCGCTTTTCCGCGAACGCGCGCCGCCCTTCCAACCGATCCTCACTGTCGCGAAGAATACCGAAGGCTTGCTGCTCCAGCTCCAGCCCGGCGGCCAGCGACAACTCCCCGCCCTGCATGGCCAACCGTTTCACCGCCACCACCGCCAGGGGCGCATTGGATGCGATCCGCTGCGCGATCTTCTGCGCCTCGGCCATCAGCGCATCCGCAGCCACCACACGGCTCACGAGGCCGATGCGCAACGCCTCAGCGGCATCCGTTCTTTCGCCGGACAACAGCATCAACATGGCATCGGACTGGCCCACCGCCCTCACGAGGCGCTGCGTGCCGCCCCCGCCAGGAATGCTGCCAATGGCGACCTCGGGCAAGCCGAAGGTGGCCGTGCTGGAGGCGATGCGCACGTCGCACATGAGTGCCAGTTCGAGCCCGCCTCCCAGGCAGTACCCGTTGATGGCGGCGATGAGGGGTTTGTCGGTCTGCAATGTGGCCACAGAAGGTGGCTTGGTCGACCCGTAGTGCAACTGCGCAAACGACGCCGCCGGTGGCATGGTCTTCTTGAGATCGGCGCCGGTGCAAAAGGCCCGCTCCCCTGCGCCGGTCACAACGGCCACCCGGATGTCGTCGCGGGACGAGACCTCGGCCCACGCCTCGACCAGCTGTGCGCTGGATTCGGGATCGATGGCATTCATCGCCTCGGGCCGGTCGAGCGTGATGGTGGCCACGAAGTCTCGAACATGAAGTGTCACGGGCATGCGTCAATCCTTGGATGTCGGGTGATGAGAGAGGGCAAGGGCGACGTCAAACCGGAACGCCATGTGCCACGGATGCCGCCATCAATACATCAATGGCATCCGATGCGTAGCCGATTTCTGCCAGCACTTCACGCGTGTGCTGGCCCAGCAGCGGTGCCGGCGTGCGTGCGGCGGACGCGCCAGGTGATGCGAACGGCGAGCGCAGCATGGTCAGAGAGCCGGCGGTGGGATGCGTCACCGTTTCGCCCATTTGCTTTTGCACGAACTGCCCGCACGCCACCACTTCCCCGTAGTCGTTGATCGGCCCACAGATGATGTCCGCCGCAGTGAAGGCCTGCAGCCATTCGCGTTTCGTGCGCGACCTCATGGCGTCTTCCAGCACCTGGATCAGTTCCCCGCGATGAGCCACGCGCGACCGCGAGTCGACAAACCGCGCATCTGACACCAGTTCGGGTCTGCCGATCACGGCACACAGCGCTGCCCACCGCTCGGGGTGGTAGGCTGCCACCATGATCCAGCCATCGGCGCAGCGCAGCGCCTCGTTGGGCGCGGCATACGGCGCGGCGCTGCCCAAGCGCGTGGGGATCACACCATCAGCGAAGTAGGTGGCAAACGCGCTGAGTTGCAGTGCCAGAGCGCTTGAGAACATGTCCACCTCAATGTGCTGTCCATGTCCTTCGCGATCGCGCTGCTGCACCGCGGCGAGCACGGCCACAGCGGCCCAATAGCCTGTGACGAGGTCGACCACCGGCACCTGCACCTTGCACGGCGCCGCCCCCGTGTCGCCGGTCACGCTCATGAGGCCGGACACGGCCTGCACCACGCCGTCGACACCCGGTCGATCCTTCCAGGGGCCGTCCTGCCCATAGGCCGTCACCGAGCAATACACCAGGCGCGGGTTCAGCGCGCGCATCGATGCGTAGCCGAGCGACAGGCGTTCCATCACCTCGGGCCGAAAGCTTTCGACCACCACATCCGCCTGCGCGATCAACTGGCGCGCGACCTCGGCGTGCGCGGGGTCCTTGAGGTTGAGGCAGACGCTGCGCTTGTTCTGGTTGATCGACATGAAGGGCACGCTCTCGCCCCCCACGAACGGGAAGAACGCGCGGCCGAGTTCCCCTGCAGGGGCTTCGATCTTCACCACGTCGGCGCCGAGGTCGGCGAGCATCATGGTGCAGGTCGGGCCCGCGGTGATCTGGGTGAAGTCGACCACCTTCAGGCCGACAAGGGACTGGGTCAACATGCGACGGCTTCCTTACTGGGTGCCACGGAGCTTGTTGTCCTGGATCACCTTGGTCCAGCGCGCCGTATCGGCCTTGAGTGCTGCCGCCGATTCCTGAGGAGACAGCGTCAGCGTTTCAAAGCCGGCCTTGGCGAGCGAGTCGCGCACGTCCGCGCTGCGCACCACCTTGTCGATCTCGGTCCGCAAACGTTCGACGATGGCGGTTGGCGTGCCCTTGGGCACCGTCGCGTGGAACCAGTAGCTCGCTTGGTATCCGGTCACGCCCTGCTCTTCGAAGGTCGGAATTTCAGGCGCAAGGGCCGACCGCTTGGGCGAACCCACACCCAGAATTTTCAGCTTGCCCGTGCGCTGGTACGGCAGAACCGAAGGCAGTCCCATCATGCCCAGGGGGATGTGTCCACCCACCAGGTCGGTGACGGCGGGCGCCGTGCCCTTGTAGGGCACAGGCGTCATGGGAAATCCGGCCATGTTGCCCAGGAGAATGGCGGCCATGTGGTGCGGCGAGGTCAACCCGACCGTCGCGATGGACAGTGGCTTCGAAGACTGCGTCTTGCCATGGGCCACGAGCTCCTGCATGGTGTTCGCCGGCACGCTGGTGCCGGCGGCCAGCGCCAAAGGCACCGAGGCCAGCGTGGACACGAACACCAGATCCGTGTTCGGGTTGAAGGGCACGTTTTCGTAGAGCAAGGGCAACAGCGGATCGCTCGTGCCGCCGATGCCGATGGTGTAGCCATCGGGCGCGGCACGTGCCACCTCACCGAGTCCGATCATCGTGCCGGCGCCGGCCTTGTTCTCGATCACCACCGCCTGCCCCAGGGCCTGGCCGACCTTCTCGAACACGGCACGCGCCACGGCGTCGGTGCCCCCGCCCGCCGGATACGGAACGATCACGCGGATCGGCTTCGATGGGTACGCGGTTTGCGCAAAGGCAAGGTTCGAGAAGCTCAGCAAGGCAGCCGAAAAAAGCACCGCGAGTTTTTTGTGTTTCATGTCTGTCTCCTGGTTATATGGGGTGGTTGTCGGTGAAGCGCGGAAAAATCAGACCGATGGACTGCTGAGGCTGCGGCCGCCGCACACGTACAGCAGTTGCCCGGTGACGTAACTGGACACGGGCTGCGCGAAGAAGCGAACGGCGTTGGCCATGTCCTCGGGCTGGCCGATGCGTTGCACAGGCACGGTCTTGATCAGGTCGGCGCGGACCTTTTCGCTCAGCGTGTCATACAGCGGTGTGTGTGTGATGCCCGGCGCGATGGCGTTGGCGGTAATGCCGTTGCGGGCGAATTCGAGCGCGAGACTGCGCGTGAGGCTCACCACGCCGCCCTTTGACGCCGCGTAGGACGTCTGGCCCCGGTTGCCCAACCACGCCCGCGATGACACGTTGATGATCCGACCGAACCCCTGCGCGACCATGTGCGGCACCACGGCCTTGCAGCAGATGAACTGCGACGTGAGGTTGGTCTCGATCACGCGTGTCCAGAAGTTCAGCTCCATCTTGGTCACCAGCTTGTCGCCGCCAATGCCCGCGTTGTTGACGAGAATGTCCACGCGGCCCGTTTGGGCCACGAGTTCGGCCACGGCAGCCTCGACGATCTCGACGGAGGTGACGCTCACCCGTTGCGGGACCACGTCGGCACCGGTCGCCTTGAGCTGCGCGGCCGCCTCGCGCAGCGCATCGGGGTCGATGTCCCAGATCGCAACGCGACAACCCTGCAAGGCCAGGTCGCGCGCGACAGCCAGGCCGATGCCGCGTGCGCCGCCGGTCACGATGGCGGTCAGCCCATTGAGGCTGGTGGGAAGGGTTGGCGCTGCGGCCGTGTCCGTTGCATGCATGGAAACTGTCCTCAGGCAGAAAGAATGTGGATGGAACAAGCCGCGTGGTCGACGCCCCAGATGCCGCCACCCGTGACCTGCGTGAGCCCGACGCGGGCGCCTTCGACCTGGCGCTTGCCGGCCCGCCCCTGGATCTGCTCGCACACCTCGACGATTTGCGCCACGCCAGTGGCGCCCGGTGGATGCCCCTTGGCGATCAAGCCGCCACTGGGGTTGACCGGCACGCGCCCGCCCAGCGACGTGGCGCCGCTGGCAAGAAGATGCTGCGCTTCGCCGCGCCCGCACAGTCCCAGCGCCTCGTAGTACAGCAACTCCGAGATCGTGAAAGCGTCGTGCAGTTCGATCAGGTTCAGGTCTTGCGGACCCAGACCCGCCGCCTCGTACGCCATGCGGGCGGCACGCGCGGTGATCTCCGCCTCGGTCATGTCCACCGGGGCCGATTCGAAGATGCCGGATTGCACCACCGAGGCGCGCACGCGCACGGGCCTGGCTGTGCCCTGGCTTGGGCGGTTGGTGAGCACGATGGCGGCGGCACCATCGACCACCGCCGGGCAGCACTGCAACAAGGTCAGCGGTTCGGCGATCGGGCGCGATGACAGCACCTCTTCGCGCGTGACGAGTTTGCAGAACGTCGCGATCGGGTTGAGCATCCCGTGCCGGCGGTTTTTCACCGACACATCGGCCAGCACCGAAGCAGCCACGCCATGCTCGTGCATGTAGCGGCGCGCGCGCATGGCGTACAGCGCCGGCATGATCATGCCGCGCCGGTTGTTCCAGTCGCTCTGGTTCATGGGCAGCGCGCCGCCGCCCAGGTTGCTCAACTGGTCCATGCCGAAGACCACCACGGTGTCGTGCTGACCCGCGTTGAGTGCCTGCAGCGCCAGGTTCAACGCGGTGGCGCCGCTGGAGCAGGCATTGTCGATGTTGAACACCGCCTGACCCGCCGTGCGCAGTTCGCGCAACGCGCGCTGGCCGGGCAGGTGCCCGCCGAGGGCGTTGCCGCAATAGAACCCCTGCACGTCGCCGATGGCGATGCCGGCATCGTCCAGCGCATCGAGGATGGCGGCCTGCGCCAGAGACTCTTCGGTGAGGTGGGGAAAGCGGCCGAAGTCGGAGATGCCAACGCCGGTGATCAAGGGCTCACGCATGGGTGGCTCCTGGCAAAGGTTCAAAAGCGTAGTCGGGTGTACCGTCCTGCAGCGCGAACGGCACCACCTTCACCAGCGCGCCCAGCTCTGGCTCGCTGCCTGGCTCAACGAGCAGCCGGCCAAACACGCGCACACCCGGTTCGAAGTCGACCATCGCCAGGCCATAGGGGGGCTTGTCACGGCCGGGATGGACGATGCTGTAGGTGTACAGCAAGCCTTGAGGGCCGATTTCCACGTCCGCAAGGTCTGCCGCATCGGACGGGCCGTGGACGAATGCGGGCGGCGGGAACTGCAGGTCGGCACCGCGGCGTGCACGTGCGGCCATGAGGACCACACCATCGGCCGTTTCGCGCATATAGGGCGCTTCGCGCTGGGTCAGTTGCATCGTTGGTCTCGGTGGTTAAGCGATGCAAATGGTAGAAGCGCACCCCCAGCCAAACAATGCATGTTTGCTGACATCACGTTTTAGAATGTCTAACGATTCAAGGCAGCCTTATGCGCTCATCAGCAATAACCCTTGCTTTTTTGCACCCTGCCTCGATTGAGCCGGACTAAAACGTGGAAATCCAGACACGATGAACCGTTCCCATCTCCCCCTGGCCGGTCTGCGCGCCTTCGAAGCGGCTGCGCGGCACCTGAGCGTGACCAAGGCGGCCAGCGAGTTGTGCGTCACGCCCGGAGCCGTGAGCCAGCAGGTCAAGTTGCTCGAAGATGTGCTGGGCGTGGCCTTGATCCAGCGCAAAGGGCGCACCATCGAACTGACCGATGCCGGACAAGTGCTGCAACCGCAAGTGACGCAGGCGCTGGACATGATCAGCCTGGCTTGCGATGCGATCACGCGCCAGCCCAAACTTCGCACACTGCGGCTTACGCTGCTGCCCACGCTCGCGGAAAAATGGCTCATGCCCCGACTCGCGCGCTTTCACGGCGCACATCCCGAGCTGGACATTCAGATGATGACGAGCTTCCGACCGGTGCAGTTCGACTCGGACGAAGTAGACATGGCCTCTTACGTGGGCACGCATTTGCCCCCCGGCATCTCGGGCATCCGGCTGTTCGACGACGTCTTCATGCCCGTGTGCAGCCCGAAGCTGCTCGAAAACCGGGCGCCGCTCGAAAGCCCGGCAGACCTCTTGCAGTTCACGCTGCTGCATTCCGTGTCTCGCGCGGACGATTGGCATCAATGGCTGTCGCTCGCCGGCTTGCCCGATGCGAAGCCAGCACACAACCTGTCTTTCGGCAACTCGTCGCTGTCAATCCGCGCGGCGCTGGACGGCATGGGCGTGGCCATGGTCCAGCGCGTCTACGCCACGGCCAACCTGGCCGATGGCTCGCTGGTCGCGCCGTTCGCGCTGACGGCATCGAGCTCCAAAGGTTACTTCTTCGGCTGGCCCACCAACCAGCCCACAGGCCCTGCCTTCGAACTGTTTCGCGCCTGGCTGCTCGAGGAAGTGGCGGCCGAACAGCCGTGAGCGCCGGGACCCCGCGCTTCAAACTCGAAGGCTGGCTTCGATAGCACGTTGCAGGCCATCGACGTGCGCATCGAGCAAGCGGTCGTGATTGGCGTTGTAGTTGCGCAGCGCAAAGCCCACCAGCAGCGGCGCGTCCGCGCCCGGTATGCCGCGTCCCGCGAGCTTGCCCTGCCAGCCCAAGGCCTCGAATTCCTTCTCCACCGCCGAGGCCACACGCTCCGCGAGCCCGGCATCGCGGTCCAGGTTGGCCAGGCCCAGCGCCTCTCCGAGAGCGACCAGCACATCGGGCACTTGAGGACCCAGGTGGCGGATCACGGCGGGCGCCATGCCGGCATAGCCATGCGACTGCGTGATACCCCGGTAATGATTGAACACACCGACCGCCACGGCATACGCCGCACGCGCGAGCAAATGGCAAGACCAGGGACGGCCACCGTCTTCTTCGTCCCGGTTCTGCAGCAAGGCGGCGGCGCACAGGTCGATCTGCGCACTACTGGCGGCCGTCGAGCCCAGGCGTGGGTAGGCAGCGCGCGCAAGCCGCCACGCCTGGCGCCGGCTCGCCTGCACCAGTGGATTGCAAGTGTCTACAGCGCCCATGCACATGAGCGACCACCAGTAGATTTCGAAACTGGTGGAGCGCTGGAGCGACAGTGGTGCCGTGGCCAATGCCTGTGCGTCCCAGAACACGGCCTTGGGTCGCGTCTTCGGATCAAAGAACTCCAGGTGGTGTGCACTGCCGTGGTAGCGCACCGCCGAGCCTGCGCGGTGCTGGGCCGACGTGGGCGACGTCAGCACATTGAAGATCGGCAGCTTGGGCGCCAGGAGACGCTGGCTCACAGGCGGGAGGCCCTCGACATGGCGCGTCGCCATCTCCTGCAACGGACGACCTTCTCCCATCAGCATGGCGACGACGCGCGCACCCTTGATCACACTGCCAGCGCCCACGGCAATCAGACCGTCTGCGCGCAGCTCAAGCGCCACACGAGCAGCGTCCTCGATGCATTCGGCCGGGGCACCCTCCGTGATGCCCGCGAACACACCGATGACACCGGATTCGGCCAAGGTTTCGATGCGTCGGATCAGATCGGTCTTCTCGTTGACGCTTTTGCCGCAGAGCACCAGGGCCCGCCGCACACCGTGTCGGCGCAATTCGCGCGGCAGGTTGGCCAGGGCGTCTTGCCCGGAATAGATGTTGAGCGCCTGCGTGCGGGCGGCGAAATCGTGGGGCGAAGGGTTGGCGTCATTCATGCGTGGACTTGATTCCATAGGCCTGCGGGATCTGCCCGCAGCGCGCGGGCACGTTCGAGCTCATCGTAGGTGCCACCGCGTTGCTCAACAATGCTCGAATTCTTTCGAAAGGCTTTAGAAAAAATAAATGCGCAGGCGGGCCGAGGCAGACGCCCAAGCCGTTTGCGCGAGCGTTACCTACACGGCGTCCATCGCGGTTGCGTGAGACGGCTGCGTTCGATGGCGCCTCACCCACCCGCCCGCTTGACGCTATGGCCTTTGGCCTTCAGCGCCGCCATCACTTTCTCCACGTGATCGCCCTGGATCTCGATCACGCCGTCCTTCACGGTGCCGCCCGTCCCGCAGGTGGCCTTGAGCTGTTTGCCCAGCGCGGCCAATGCATCGGCGTCCAGGGGAACGCCCTTGACCAGCGTGACTGCCTTGCCGCCCCGTCCCTTGGTCTCGCGCGAGACGCGCACCGTGCCGTCGCCCGCCGGCGCGGCCCTGGCCAGTTGTTTGCACACGCATTGCGCCACCGGCTGGCGGCAGTCCGGGCACATGCGGCCGGTCTCGGTGGAATAGACCAGGCCGCCGAGCGAAAGCTTGTTTTTCATGGGGCCACATCGTAGCCGCGGGCCGGTACACTGCCCTGCTCCATGCCATTCACCTCTCTGGGCCTCGCGCCCGCACTCGCCCAGGCCGCCGCCGAACTCGGCTTCACCGCGCCCACCCCCATCCAGTCCGAAGCCATTCCGGCCGTGCTCGCCGGCCACGATGTGCTCGCGACCGCGCAAACCGGCTCCGGCAAGACCGCCGCCTATGCCCTGCCGCTGCTGCAGCGTCTGGCACAAGCGGAGCCGCTCACGCCACGGCGCGTACGCACCCTGGTGGTCGTGCCCACGCGCGAACTCGCGGCACAGGCCGGCGAGGTGGTGCGCTCGTTGGCGCAACACCTGCCGCGCAAACCCAAGATCGCGGTGGTCTTCGGCGGCGTGTCGATCAACCCGCAGATGATGGCCTTGCGCGGCGGCGCCGACGTGGTGGTGGCCACGCCGGGGCGCTTGCTCGACCTGGTGGCGCACAACGCCCTGCGCCTTTCCGCCGTCGAGCATCTGGTGCTCGACGAGGCCGACCGCCTGCTCGACCTGGGCTTCGCCGATGAACTCGCGCGCGTGCTGGCCCTCTTGCCCGCGCGCCGCCAGAACCTGTTCTTCTCGGCCACTTTTCCGAACGCGGTGCAGGCCCTGGCCAACGGCCTGTTGCGCGAGCCTTTGCGCATCGACGTTGCGAGCGCACCGGTGGAAGAAGCGGTGATCCTGCAGCAGGCCTACCTGGTCGACAGCAAGCGCCGCACCGAGTTGCTGCGCCGGCTCATCAAGACCCACGATGGGCAGCGCGTGCTGGTCTTCGTGGCCACGCAATACGCGGCCGAGCGCGTGGCGGCCAAGCTGCACCAGGGCGATCTGTTCGCCACCTCGTTCCACGGCGGGCTCAGCCAGGGCGCGCGCCAGCAGACGCTCGATGAGTTCAAGGAAAAACGCTGGGACGTGGTGGTCACCACCGACCTGGCCGCGCGCGGCCTCCACATCGACCAGTTGCCCGTGGTGGTGAACTACGACCTGCCGCGTTCGCCGGTGGATTACACGCACCGCATTGGCCGCACCGGGCGCGCGGGCGAGAGTGGCCTGGCCGTGAGCTTCGTGACACCGGCCACCGAGGCGCATTGGCGGGTGATCGAGAAACGCCAGGGCCTGTCGCTGCCGCTGGAAGTGCTGCCCGGCTTCGAGCCCACCGAAGAGGCTGCGCCTGCGCTGCCGACGCAGAACGATGGCGGCATCAAGGGCAAGCGGCCGAGCAAGAAGGACAAGCTGCGCGCTGCGGCTGTCGCGGCGGCGGCGGCCGGCAAACCGGACTGATCGCCGTCCTCCCGCGCGGGCTTACCCGCGCTTCGCGCCCCCACCCCGTTGCCGCAGCATCTTCAGAAAAGTCTGCGCCGAGGGTGAGAGCGACTGCCCCTTGCGCTGGTACACGAAGTACTCGCGCTGGATGGCCGGCGCGCGCAGCGGCACGAAGCGCACGCCGAAGTTGTCGGCGAAGGAGCGCGCGTATTCCGGTGCCAGCAACACGCCCATGCCGTGGCCGGCCAGCGCCATGGCGGTGGTGAGGTAGCCCACGTCGCTGGCGGTGTTCAGCGAGAAGTCGTGCCCGTGGGTGTGCAGCGCGCGCTCCACGTGGCGGCCGAATTCGTGCGAGTAGCTGATCCAGCGTTCGTCGCGCAGGTCCTTCCACGCCACGCTGGCGCGTCCATACGCCGGGTGGCCTTTTGGGCACACGAGACGGATCGGCACGTTCATGAGAAAGCTGCGCGTGACGTCGTCGCCGGTCGCGCGCTCGGGGCCGATGCCCAGCTCCACCGCGCCGTGGCGCACGGTGTCGACCACATCGTCGGCCACCGCATCGGTCAGGCGCAGGCCGATGCCCGGGTGCTGCTGGCCGAACTCGGTGAGCACCGAGGCCACCCAGGTGCAAGCCATCATCTGCGAGGTCGCCACGCGCAGGAAGCCCCGGCGCAGTGCGCGGATCTCGGAGGCGCCCTCCACCACCTGGCGCACGTCCTCCAGGATGCGCTGCGCCAGCGGCAGCAGGTTCTTGCCGGCTTCGGTGAGGGTGATGGCCGTGCGACTGCGGTCGAACAGCTGCAGGTGCAGCGCCTGTTCGAGCTGCTGCACCAGCATGCTCACGGCGGACTGTGTGAGGTTGAGCTGGCGGGCCGCGCCGGTGAAGCTGCCGCTTTGGGTCACGGCGGCGAAGGCGCGCATCTGTCGCAGGCTGATATTCATGGTCCGGTCCAAAAAGGTGCCCTGGCGGGGTGCGTGCACCCGCATCAGGTTTCTTGATCAATGTATCAAAAGAATTCGCTTGGTTGATGATGAGGAGCGTTCATAGAATGCCCGCGAGACATCCGATTCCCCTTGTAGAAAGCGTTCGCAACCCATGCACATCGCCGTCGTAGGCACAGGCATCGTCGGCGCCTGCACTGCCGCCTGGCTGCAGCGCGACGGCCACCAGATCACCTTTGTCGATCCCCTGGAACCGGGCGAGGCCTGCTCCTTCGGCAACGCCGGCTCGCTCTCTCCCAGCGCCTGCCTGCCCGTGGGCATGCCCAACATGTGGAAGAAGGTGCCCAGCTGGCTGCTCGACCCGCTGGGCCCGTTGACCATCCGCACCAGTTACCTGCCGCGCGTGGCGCCCTGGCTGATCCGCATGCTGCAGCACTCCACACCGCAGGAGGTCACGCGCATCGCCACCGCGCTGCAGACCTTGCTGCGCCCGATCTTCGATTGTTATGGCCCCTTGCTCGACCACGCCGACGCGAACGCGCTGGTGCGCCGCACCGGCTGCCTCTACGTGTATTCCTCGCGCGAAGCGGCGGACCAGTGGAAGTGGGGCATGGCGCTGCGCAAGTCGCTTGGCGTGAACCTGGTCAACGTCGAGCGCGACGAATTGGAAGAACTCGAACCGGACTTGAAAGGACGCTTCCGCTTCGGCATCCTCGCGCCCGACAACGGCTCCACGCTGGACCCCTCGCAACTGGTCAAGGCGCTCGTGGCGCAAAGCGTGCGCGACGGCGCGCGCCACGACCACCGTTCGGTCACCGGCTTCGAACGCCAAGGCAGGCGCGTCACCGGCCTGCGCATGGACAGCGGGGAAGCCCTGGCTGTCGACGGTGTGGTGGTGGCGGCAGGCGCCTGGTCCGGGACGCTGGCGAAACAGCTGGGCAACCGCGTGCCACTGGAGACGCAGCGCGGCTACCACGTCACCGTGCGCAGTTCCAACCTGAAGCTGCGCCACACGGTGATGGCGTCGGAGAACAACATCATGGTCAACCCGATGGCCATGGGCCTGCGGCTGGCGGGCACGGTGGAGTTCGCGGGCCTCAAGCCCGCGCCGAACTACGAGCGCGCACAGGCCTTGCTGCGCCAGGGCCAGTTGCTGTTCCCGCACCTGGACACCTCCGAGGTGACGCAGTGGATGGGCCATCGGCCCTGCATGCCCGACAGCCTGCCCGTGATCGACCGCAGCCGCGACGCCGAGAACGCCTGGCTGGCCTTCGGCCATGGCCACATGGGCATGTGCATGGGCGCGGCCACCGGCCGCGAGGTAGCCCACCTGGTGGCGGGCCGAGCGACGCAGGTAGACCTCTCGCCCTTCAGCGCGCAGCGCTTTCGCTGAGGATCGGGCATGACACTCCAGTGGTCCATCGGCATCGACATGGGAGGCACCTTCATCGATGTGGTGGCCTGCTCTTCGCATGGCGAGCTGCGCAGCCTCAAACACCCCCGCGAAGACGGGCACCTGGTGCAACCGATCCTGCAGGCGGTGCAACGCATGCTGGACGAGAGCGGCATCGAACCCGCCCAGGTCGCGCGCATCGTGCATGGCTCCACCGTCGTCACCAACCTGTTGCTGGAGCAGAACGACGGCCCCATCGCGGTGATCACGAACGCCGGCATGCGCGATGTGCTCGCGCTCGCGCGGCAGGACCGGCGCGACCTGTACACACCCGCCGTGCGGCCGCCCACGCCCGAGCGGCGCCTGTTTCCCGCCGCACTGCGGTTCGAGATCGCCGCTCGCGTGGACGCGCAAGGCACGGAGATCGAGCCGCTGCAACGCGAGCAGATCACCGCCCTGGCCCACCGCATCGCCGCCGAGGGCGTGCGCGCGGTCGCGGTCTGCCTGCTGTTCTCGCACCTGCGCCCGGCGCACGAGCAGCAGGTGCGCGAGTGGCTGTTGCAAGCCGAGCCGCAACTGATGGTCTCGCTCTCGGCCGAGGTCGACCCCAAGCCGCGCGAATTCGAACGTTTTCTGGCCACCGCCTTCGACGCCTACAGCAAGCCGCTGGTGCAGCAGTACCTGCGGCAACTGGGCGATGCGCTCGCCACCCGCGGCCTGCCCGCGCCCGCCTTGATGCGATCCGAAGGCGGCATCGCGCCGTGGCAGGACGCGGCACAACGCCCGATCGGCCTGGCGATGTCCGGCCCCTGCGCCGCGTTGCAAGGCGTGGCCGCGAGCCTGCCCGATGGCGACACCGCGCAGGTGGTCATGTCCATCGATGTGGGCGGCACCAGCACCGACATCGGCATTCTCGAAGCGGGCCGCCCGCTCTTCACCGACACCCTGCTCTGCGGCGAGCTCGCGCTGCGGCTGCGCTGTGCCGACGTGGAGTCGCTCTCCCTCGGCGGCGGAAGCCTGGCCAGCGTGAACGCGGGCGGCGGCTTGCGCCTGGGGCCACGCTCGCAAGGCGCTTCGCCCGGACCCGCGGCGTATGGCCTGGGCGGCACGCACGCCACGCTCACCGACGCGCTGCTGCTGCTCGACCGCCTGCCGCGCCAGCTCTCGGGCGGCGTGGTGCTGGACGTGGCCCTGGCCCAAGCCGCGATCGAACGCGACATCGCTCAGCCCCTGGGCATTCCCGCCCATGACGCGGCACGGGCCATCGTGGCCACCGCCGCCACGGCGATGGCCGAGAGCGTGAAGATGCGCGCGTTCCAGCGCAACATCCACCCCGCCGACTGCGTGCTCGTCGCCGCCGGCGGTGGGGGCGCGCAGCACGTGGCCGAGGTGGCCGAGCTCGCCGGTGTCTCGCAGGTGCGCGTGATCGCGCACGCGGGCGTGGTGGCCGCGCTCGGCTTGCTCGCCTCACCGCCAACGCAGACAGTGGAGAAAGCCTGTGCGCTCGCGCTCGACAGCGAGAGCCTCTCAACACTCGTTGCCCTGCGCGACGCGCTACAACCTGCAACGGCTTGCGCCGCCATTCGCTGGAGCCTGGAGATCGTGCTCAAGGGACAAGGCAGCCCGGTAGAAGTGGCTTGGTCGCCCGACGATGACCTGCCCACCCTGCAAGCGCGCTTTGCCGCGCGCTACGAAGCCTTGCGCGGCCAGATGCCCGCGGGTGCCGAAGCGGTCGTGGGTCTGCTGCGCGGCGTGTTCGAGCAGGACGTGCCCACGCCCGGCGTGCAGGCGCATCACCTGCGGCCCGACCCTGCGCTGTGGGCCGGCTGCGCGCCCGAAGGCCTGGGACCGCAAGCCCTGTTCGCCGCCACCACCACGGTGTGGGTGCCGGCAGGCTGGCAATGGAGGCTCGAGGCCGATGGTTCGCTGTGGCTCAGCCAGTGCACCCCTGGAGCCACGGCATGAACGAGCACCTGATCCTCATGGAGCCCGTGCGCCTGGCGCTGCAGGGCATCGTCGACCGCATGCAGAGCCGCATGATGCGCGCGGCCTATTCGTCGATCGCGCGCGAAGGCGGCGATTGCGCGGCCGCCGTGTTTCTGCCCGACGGCCGCCTGCTCGCGCAGGCGCGCTCGCTACCGCTGCTGCTGGGCTCGCTGATCCCCGCGATCGCGGGTGTGCTGCAGCGCTTTCCCGCCGAGCAGATGGCCGATGGCGATGCCTACCTGATGAACGATCCCTGGTCCGGCGGCACGCACCTGCCCGACCTGATCGTGGTGCGCCCGATCGTGGTCGAAGGCGCCACCATCGCGCTGGCCGCCGCGATCCTGCACCACCAGGACGTGGGCGGCATGGCTCCCGGTTCGATTCCGCCCAATGCCACCGACATCTACCAGGAAGGCCTGCGCATTCCGCCGGTGCGCTGGCGCCAGGGCGGGCAGATCGATCGCAACGTCGAAACCCTGCTCACCGCCAACAGCCGCACGCCTGGCAACCTGCTCGGCGACCTGAACGCGCAATGGTCCGCCGTGAGCCAGGGCGCCAGCGAACTCGCGGCTCTTCGGCAACGCACCGCCGGGCCCTTCAATGCGGTGTGCGATGCGCTGATCGCGCAGTCCGAACGTTTGACGCGCGAGGCGCTGCGCCAGGTGGCCGATGGCACATGGCGATGGGAAGACCAGCTCGACGGCGACGGTGTCGACGACAGCCCCGTGCGCATCGCGGTGGAGCTGCGAAAGAAGGGTGACGCGATCGCCATCGACTTCAGCGGCTCCTCACCACAGACGCGCGGGCCGGTGAACGCATCGCCGTCGGCCATGATGTCGGCGCTGCTGTTCTTCATGCGCTCGCTCGCGCCGCAGGCCCCCAACAACGCGGGCTGCCTCGCGCCCGCCACCTGGGTGTTGCCTGAAGGCAGCGTCGTGAACCCGCGCCTGCCCGCGGCGCTGAACGCGCGCACCGCCACGGTCAAGCTGGCGTGCAACGCCATGCTCAGCGCCTGGTCGCTGGGCGCTTCGCGCGACCCGCTCGCGTCCAACGCCGGCGTGGCCACGGTGCTCTCGCTCGGTGGCGCGCGTGCCGACGGCCAGCGCTGGCTGTTCACCGAAATCATCGCCAGCGGCGCGGGCGCGAGTGCCGACGCCGACGGCACCAGCGGCATTTCCACCGACGTGGGCAATGCGCGCAACACGCCGGTGGAGGTGATCGAGTCGGAAGCCCCGGTGCGCGTGAACACGTACGCCATCCGCGAAGGCTCGGGCGGCGCGGGCCGCTTCGCGGGTGGGCAAGGCGTGCGGCGGGTATACCAATTGCTTGAAGGCCATGGCAGCATCTCCTACCGGGGCGAGCGCCATGTCAGCCGCGCGCGCGGCAGCCAGGGCGGCGGCGATGGTTCGCCGTCGGCCGCCCGCATCGAAAGAGCCGATGGACGCATCGATGTGTTGCCTGCCCGGGCACGCGCCGAGTGGTCGGCGGGAGACAGGCTCGTCATCGAAACGGCCGGAGGAGGCGCTTGGGGTGCACCAGACCACACGCTGGCGGCACCGTTGAACCCATCTACATGAAAGTGATTTCGCCATGAACCGCATTGCCTTCACCGCCGCGCTCACCGCCACGCTCGCCGTGGCCGCGCTCGCCCCGTCGCTCGCTTCGGCGCAGACCTTCCCCAGCAAGATCGTGCGCATCGTCGTGCCTTTCCCGCCAGGCGGCAGCACCGACCTGCTCGCGCGCAAGCTCGGCGAAAAACTCACCACCACCTGGAAGCAGACCGTGCTGGTGGAGAACCGCGCAGGTGCCGGTGGCACGGTGGGCGCGGACTATGTGTCCAAGTCCGAACCCGATGGCCACACCTTGCTGCTCGGCGTGACCGGCAGCAACGGCATCGCAGGCGCGCTGTACCCGAACCTGCCGTACGACATGGTCAAGGGCTTCACACCGGTCACGGCCGTGGTGAGCGCGCCCCTGCTGATCGTGAAGAACCCGAACCTGCCGGCGAAGAACCTGCAGGAGCTGATCGCCGCCGCGCGCGCCAAGCCGGCATCGATCACCTACGGTTCGCCCGGCAGCGGCACCTCGATGCACCTCACAGGCGAGATGTTCAAGATCGCCACCAAGGCGTCGTTCCTGCACATCCCCTACCGCGGTAGCGCGGGGGCGCTGAGCGATCTCATGGGCGGCCAGATCGACATGATGTTCGGCGACGTGCTGGTGGTGATGCCGCAAGTGCAGTCCAACAAGCTGATCCCGCTGGCAGTGACCTCGAAGGAGCGCCACCCGCTGTTCCCCAACGTGCCCACGGTCGCCGAAAGCGGCTACCCGGGTTTCGAGGCGTTGTCCTGGCAAGGCCTGTTCGCGCCGCCCGGCACGCCCGCCGCCGTGGTGGAGAAGATCAACAAGGACGTCAACGCTGCGCTGGCCAGCCCCGACATCCAGGAGTACTTCGTCTCGCGCGGCTTCAAGCTCGGTGGCAGCAGCGCGACCGAGTACAAGGCCTTCATCGAATCGGAAACGAAAAAATGGGCGGCCATCGTGAAAGCCTCGGGTGCGAAACCGGATTGACATGAACCCTGCCATCCGACATGTGGGCCCGCCGGTGCAACGCGCCGGCGTGGTGCAACCGATCTCACCCGCCGTCATCGCCGACGACCGCTTCGTCTTCGTCGCCGGCCAGGTGCCCATGCGCGAAGGCAAGGCCGCGGGTGAAGACATTGCCAGCCAGACGCACTACACGCTGGACCTTATCGAAGGCATCCTGCGGCAAGCCGGCTGCACGCTGGCCGATGTGGTCAAGACCACGGTGTGGCTGGTGAACGCGGCCGACTACCCTGGCTTCAATGCCGCGTATGCCGAGCGCTTCCCGGCCGCGACCGCCCCCGCGCGCTCCACCGTGATCTCGGGATTGATCGCGCCGGTGCTGGTCGAAATCGAGGCCATCGCGGTAAGACCTTGACGGAGGGGGAGTCCGCTCCCGCTCCCGTTTTCTGCCGTTGGGCCGGGCTGAGCAGCGCAGGGGTGCGGGGAAAAAGAAGTTCGCGTGTTTGAGTCCGCGCAGCGGGCGAGTTTGCGAACTTCTCCCCGCGCCCCGAGCAGCGCAAGGAACCCCGAAGGGGCCCGGTCTTCGGCTCGCCTTTCTTTTGCTTACTTTTCTTTGACGAAGCAAAGAAAAGTGAGTCGGCCGCCGGGCCGAGACCCGGCCAGCCACGAAAGAAGAAAACCCACGACAAAGAAAAAGACAAAGACAAAAACAAAGACAACGAAAAGAGCAGCCCCCTCCACCACAGTCGCCCCATGCGCCGCTGCTATCATGAAATCCCACTTTTCAGCGCGTTGCGGCCGCCCGCGGCCGGCGCGAATCCGGACCATGACAGCAGCGAAATCCACGGCACGCCACAAGCCGCGCGCCGACCACACGACGCCTGCGCGCCCCGCTCGCGCGGTGCGGGAAAGCCGCCAACGCATCCTGTCCGCCATCCGCGAAGCAGCCACCGAAGAGTTCAGCCTGCACGGCCTCAAAGGCACCTCGACCCAGGCCATCGCCGAGCGCGCCGGCCTCACCAAGCCGCAGCTGCACTACTACATCACCGGCAAGGAAGAGCTCTACAACGAGTTGCTCGACTCGGTCATGCAGGCCTGGAAGATCGAGTTCGCGCCGCCCGGGCTGAGCGATCCGGCCGAGATCCTTGCGCACTACATCCGCGCCAAGCTGGACCACGCCTTTGACCAGCCCCGGGTCTCGCGCATCTTCACGCGCGAGATCCTGGACGGCGGCCACAACCTCGGGCGCTACTGGCCCAACGCGCGCACCTGGGTGCAGAAGGAGGTGGGCATCATCAACGGCTGGATGGCGCGGGGCCTGATGAAACCGATGAACGCCCACCTGCTGCTCATGCACATCTGGGCCATGACGCAGCACCACGCCGATTTCGCGCTGCAGCTGCACCACATCTGCGGCCCGCTCGACCGCGAAGCCGTGGCCCAGGACCTCATTCCCTTCATCCTGCGAGGCTGCGGTCTGGTGCAAGACTAAGAAGGTGTGAACGAATCCGCCATGGCCGCTCATCCCGCCCCAATGCACCCACTCCGCGTTGCAAATGCGCGCCGTAGCCCGAGCTACGGCTGTGCTTTGCGCCTTGATTGGGCGCATTGGGGCTGGCTGCTCGACCACGCCGGATCCATTCACACCTTCTGAGCCCCTTTGGTGCGCCGGCGAACCCCATTGGTGCGCTGTGGCGCATGCGAGACGCCACGCCGGTTTTCATAGACGAATTTGCGGGTTACTACCGTTTGGGAACGCCGCCTTTTTCTTATACTGACCAAATAGTCAAATTAAATGGTCAGAAATTGAGTTCGATCCCCACGGCGTCCGCCCCTGCGGTCCAGACCAGCGCAGCCCCCAACGCCGTTCCACGCGGCGACATCACCATCCGCGTGTCCCGCGTGGTGCGCCACACCGGCGAGGTGAACAGCTATGTGCTGCAGCGTGTCGATGGCCTGCCACTGCCGGCCTGCGAGGCCGGCGCCCACCTGGACGTGTACCTGCCCGGCGGTCTGGTGCGCAGCTATTCGCTCTGCGGCGACCCCACGCTCACGACCGAGGCGTACGAAATCGCGGTCAAACGCGAGGACGCGGGCCGTGGCGGCTCGCGTGCGGTGCACCACTGGGTGCGCGAAGGCGAAATCCTGCGCATCGGCAAACCGCGCAACCAATTCCAGTTGTCGCCCCACGCGCCCCACCACCTGCTGCTGGGCGGCGGCATTGGCGTGACACCGCTGGTCTCCATGGCGCACGCCCTGCACGCACTCGGCGCGCCGTTCACGCTCGCCGTGTTCGCGCGCAGCGCGCAGCACCTGGCTTTGAAGAGCGTGCTGGAGACCGCCCCCTGGCGCGCGCAGGTGCAAGTGCATCTTGACGACGCCCCATCTCCCCCGAACGCTCCCATGAAGGCAGCCACGCTGGTGGCGCAGGCGCCGGCGGGTTCCCACGTGTATTTCTGCGGCCCCGAAGGCTTCATGGCCCACGTGCGCCAGGCCACGCAGACCTGGCCCTCGGAGCGCGTGCACTTCGAGTACTTCAGCGCCCCTCCTTCCACAGCCGCGGCCTCGGCCGAGAGCGCGGGCTTCGACGTGGTGCTCGCGCGCCGCCAGCTGCGCCTGCACGTGGCCCCAGGCCAAAGCATCGCCCACGCGCTGCAGGCCGCCGGGGTGGCGGTCGATACCGTGTGCGAACAAGGCATCTGCGGCTCCTGCCTCACGCCCTACCTCGACGGCACGCCGGACCACCAGGACCTGTGCATGACGGACGACGAACATGCCACCCACCTGGCGGTGTGTTGCGCACGCAGCCATTCACCGGTGTTGACGCTGGACCTCTGAAATGCCACAGCAGCCGCCCGCCAGCTTCAACGCCATTGCCAACGCGCGCCTGCCGCGCTGGCTGCTGGCGTCGGACTGGCCCGTGCAAGGCTCCGCGCCGGCACTGGCGCGCATCGCACTGGCCGATGGCCGCGTGGCCCGCGTGTCACCCATGTCCGCCCTGAGCGATGCCGCCGGCACGACGTGGGACGTGCAAGGCGCGCCCGTGCTGCCCGGCCTGGTCGACGCCCACACGCACCTGGACAAGGCCTTCATCCTGCCGCGCATGGGCGCGGTCAAGCCCGGCCTGCTCGGCGCCATCGAGGCTTCCATCGCCGATCGCGCGAACTGGACGCGCGAAGACCTTCGCCAGCGTGCCGAGCGCGGCCTGCGGCAGGCCTGGGAAGCCGGCACCACACACCTGCGCACCCACGTCGACTGGTGGGACCCGCACACCGTGCCACTGGCGTGGGAGGTGATCAACGAACTCGCCTGCGAATGGCGCGGGCGCATCCGGCTGGAGCAGGTCGCCATGATCCGGCTCGCGCTGTTCCAGAAGACCGACGACGCCCGCGCGCTGGCGCAATGCGTGGCCGTCACCGGCGCGCACGCGGTGCTCGGCGGCCTGGTGCATTCGAGCAATTGGGATCCGGGCGCGCTGCGCGAGCTCGTGCTCGCCCCACAGAGAACCGATCTCGATCTGGACCTGCACGTCGACGAAGAGCTCAACGCCGACGCACAAGGCCTGGCCCTGGTCGCCGAGCTGCTGCGCGAAGTGGGGTTCGCCGGCCGTGTGGTCTGCGGCCACAACTGCGCGCTGGCCGCCATGCCCGAAACACGCGCGCTGGCCACGCTCGACGCCGTGGCGCGCGCGCCCATCACGCTGGTCTCGCTGCCCATCACCAACCTGCTGCTGCAGGACGCCACCACCGGGCGCACTCCGCGCCTGCGCGGCCTCACATTGGTGAAGGAAGCGCGCGAGCGCGGCATTCCCCTGCTGTTTGCCAGCGACAACGTGCAAGACCCGTTCTGCCGCGCGGGCAGCCTGGACCCGCTGGAGGCCATGCAGACCGCTGCGCTGGTGGGCCAACTCGACACGCCGTTCGACACCTGGTCCGACGCCCTGTGCCGCGGCGACTGGCTGCAACGCCAGCCACTCGAACGCCCCACGCTCGATGGCGCCCGCGCCGACCTGGTGGTGTTCACGGCATCGGGCGCTCACGCCTGGCCCTCGCGCACCATGCCCCGCGTGGTGCTGCGCGATGGCCGCCCCCTCACCCCCTGACGCTTCACAAGGACACCGCCCCATGCTGCACGGCTACTTTCCCCCGCACCGCTTCCTGCCGTACCTGGCGTGGACGGAAATCACGGCGCTGCCCGACCGCGAGAACACCGTCATCGTGTTGCCCGTGGGCGCCACCGAGCAACACGGCCCGCACCTGCCCTGCTCGGTCGACACCGTCATTGCCGCTGGCGTGATCGGCAAGGCGTTCGAGCGCCTGCCGGCCGAGGTCCGCGCCTTCGGCCTGCCGCCCATCACCTACGGCAAATCGGAAGAGCACCTGCACTTCGCCGGCACCATGACGCTTACCGGCACCACGCTGCTCTCCACCATGATCGAGCTGGGCGAGTCGGTCTACCGCTCGGGCTTTCGCAAGCTGGTGTTCGCCAACGGCCACGGCGGCCAGCCGCAGGTGCTGGAGATGGCTGCGCGCGAACTGCGCCTGCGCCATGGCGACTTCGTGGTCGTGCCCTACGGCGTTTCGCGCGTGCCCAACGTCTCGGGCCAGTTCATCAGCGAGCAGGAACGCAAACTGTCGATGCACGCCGGCCATTCCGAGACTGCGCTGATGCTCGCGCTGGCGCCCGACACCGTGCACATGGAGCGCGCCGCGGCCTACTTCCCGCCGCCTTTCCCGAGCAAGACGCTCTCGGCCGACGGCCGCCCCGCCTGCGCCTGGGTGGCGCGCGATTTCGGCCCCAGCGGCGTGATCGGCGACCCCACCACCGCCACGCGCGAACAAGGCGAAGCCATTCTCGACAGCCTGGCCGACAGCTGGGTCAAGGCCATTACCGAACTCTTCACCATGCGCTGGGTCGTCCGCGAGGAAGCGACCTGGGAGCGCGGCCACCACACCGGCCACATCCAGCAAACGCTGGGCTGATTTTTTCCCGCTGTTCCCTTCCCTCCCTGCCCCTCCGACCCACATCCTTCACCAGAAAGGCTTGCCATGTCCTCCTCCTTGAACCGCCTGTGCCGTGCCCTCGGCGCTGCCGCCCTCGGCACCCTGACCCTGAGCGCCGTGCACGCGCAGGAAAAATTCACCTTCATGACCAACTGGTACGCGCAGGCCGAGCACGGCGGCTACTACCAGGCGATCGCCACCGGCATCTACAAGAAAGCCGGTCTGGACGTGACCATCAAGATGGGCGGTCCGCAAGTCAACATCATCCAGATCATGGCCGCCGGCCAGGCCGACTGCATCATGGGCGCGACCGACACGCAGATGATGGTGGCGCGCGGCAACGGCCTGCCCATCGTCAACGTGGCCGCGATCTTCCAGAAGGACCCGCAGGTGCTGATCGCGCACGAAGACGTGAAGTCCTTCGAAGACATGAAGGGCAAGACCATCCTGATCGCGCCCACCGCCATGCGCGGCATGTGGTCTTGGCTCAAGGGCAAGTACGGCTACACCGACGCCCAAGCACGCCCCTACACCTACAACATCCAGCCCTTCGTGGCCGACAAGAACGTGGTGCAGATGGGCTTCCTCTCGTCCGAGCCGTTCGCGATCCAGAAGGCCGGCGTGAAGGCCAACACCTTCCTGCTGGCCGACCAGGGCTACCCGCCCTACGCCAACCTGATCTCGTGCATGGAGAAGACCGTGAAGGAACGCGAGAAGACCGTGGCCGCCTTCGTGAAAGCCACCGCCGAGGGCTACAAGAGCTACCTGGCCGATCCGGCGCCCGCCAACGCGCTGATCAAGAAGGACAACCCCAACATGACCGACGAGCAGCTCAACTACGGCATCACCAAGCTCAAGGAGATGGGCATCATCACCAGCGGCGACGCGGCCAAGCAAGGCATTGGCGTGATCACCCGCGAACGCCTGCAGAAGACACACGCCTTCCTGGTCGAGAACCAGATGATCGATCCGGCCAAGGTCAACTTCGAGCAGGCCTACCGCTTCGACATCGCGCGCGACGCCAAAGTCCTGCCCTGAAGAAGTGAAACACCTCCCTGCGCCGCTGCGCGGCTTCCCCCCTCTGTGGCGCGCCTTCGGCGCTTCGAGGGGGGACGGCGCCTTGGGCCGGCAGAGCCGGACCCTTGGCGCCCCTGGTTGGCGTTGTTTCATGCGTCCCGGTCGCGCTTCGGCGCGATGAAAAACTGAACCCAAACCCCATGAAGACAGACCCACCGTCCGCCACGGCCATTGACATCCAGGCCGTCCAGAAAACCTATCCCAACGGCACCGTGGCCTTGCAGCCGGTGGACCTCACGGTGCGCGAGGGCGAGTTCGTCACGCTGCTGGGTCCCTCGGGCTGCGGCAAGAGCACCTTGCTCAAGATGGTGGCGGGCCTGCTCGAACCCACCAGCGGCAGCCTGAAACTCTGGGGCCAGGGCGTGAACCAGTTGGAGGCGTCGGGACACCGTCTGGCCTTCGTGTTCCAGGCGCCCACGCTGATGCCCTGGGCCACGGTGCAGACCAACGTGCGCCTGCCGCTGGACCTGGCCGGTGTGCCGCGCGCCGAGGCCGATGCCCGGGTGGCCGACGCGCTGGCGTTGGTGGGCCTGTCCAAGTTCGCCAAGGCCTTGCCGCGCGCGCTGTCGGGCGGCATGCAGATGCGCGTGTCGATCGCGCGCGGCCTGGTGGTCGAGCCTACGCTGCTGCTGATGGACGAACCTTTCGGCGCGCTCGATGAAATCACCCGCCACAAGCTCGATGCCGATCTGCTCGAACTCTGGCAGAAGAAAAACCTCACCGTCGTCTTCGTCACGCACTCCATCCACGAGTCGGTGTTTCTCTCCAGCCGCGTGGTGATGATGGCCGCGCGCCCGGGCCGCATCGTCGAAGAGTTCGCCATCGACCAGCCGTACCCGCGCACGCCGGACTTCATGGTCTCCACCGAATTCAGCCACTACGCCAAGCAACTGCAGGACAGCCTGCTGCGCGCCAGCCGCGACACGACCGAGAGCGCATATTGATGATCACCGCCAACCCCAACACCCCGTTCCTGAAACAGCCGCGCGTGCAGCGCGTGCTGTACCCGATCCTCGTCGCTATTGCACTGGTCACCCTCTGGCACACCCTCGTGGTCGGCCTCGAACTGCCGCCGTACCTGGTGCCCTCGCCCGGCTTGATGATGGAGACCCTGTTCAAGGACTGGGACACGCTCTTCGGCTCGCTGCTGATCACCATGAAGATCACCGTGCTCTCCTTCGTGGTCGCTGTGGTGATCGGCGTGTTGATCTCGTTCCTGTTCGTGCAGAGCCGCTTGATCGAGACCGCGCTGTTCCCGTACGCGGTGCTGCTGCAGGTCACGCCCATCGTGGCGATCGCGCCGCTGATCATCATCTGGGTGAAGCAACCCACCGCTTCTTTGGTGGTGTGCGCGGCGCTGGTGGCGCTCTTTCCCATCATTTCGAACACCACGCTCGGCCTGCGCAGCATCGACCCCGACCTGCAGAGCTACTTCAAGATGAACCGCGCCACGCGCGGCCAGACGCTGTGGCGCCTGCGCATTCCGAGTGCGCTGCCCTACTTCTTCGGCGGGCTGCGCATCAGCTCGGGCCTGGCGCTGATCGGCGCGGTGGTGGCCGAGTTCGTCGCCGGCACCGGCGGCACCAACGCCGGCCTGGCCTACCAGATCCTCATGGCCGGTTACCAGCTCGACATCCCGCGCATGTTCGCCGCGCTGCTGCTCATCTCGCTGGCCGGCGTGTTCCTGTTCGTGCTGATGGCCTGGCTGACGAAGATCAGTCTGGGTTCCTGGCACGCCAGTGAAATCGAATCCTGAGAACCCCTATGACACCTCCCATCGAACAACTCCAACAAGAACTGCCCGCACTCGACTGGATCACCGATCCGCTCAAGATCGGCCGCCTCTCGCAAGACTTCTCCTGGTTCAGCCCGGTGCTCAAGCGCCAGTTGCTGGGCAAGCGCGGCGACATCGTGGTCAAGCCGCGCACGGAAGACGAAGTCCGTCAGGTGGTGAGCGCCTGCGCGCGCCGCAAAATTCCGCTCACGCTGCGTGGCAGCGGCACCGGCAACTACGGCCAGTCCACCCCGTTGCACGGCGGCGTGATCCTGGACATGAGCGCCTACAACCAGTTCCTGTGGTCGCAACCCGGCGTGGGCCGCGCGCAGGCCGGCATCCGCCTGGCCGAGTTCGACAACGCGGCCCGCCCCATGGGCTGGGAACTGCGCTGCGTGCCCTCCACCTTCCGCAGCGCCTCCCTGGGCGGCCTGTTCAGCGGCGGCTTCGGGGGCGTGGGCTCGATCAACTACGGCCCCATCGGCGCGCCCGGCAACATCCTGGGCGTGCGCGCCATGAGCGTGGAGGCCGAGCCGCAGGTGGTGGAACTGCGCGGCCCCGAAGCGCTGCTGCTGCACCACCTGTGGGGCACCAACGGGATCGTGCTGGAAGTGGAAATGGCGCTCGCCCCGGCCCACGCATGGATGGAGATGATCGTCACCTTCGACGACGCCGACCGCGCGCTGGACTTCGGCAACGCCCTGGCACACGCGCCGGGCATCGTGAAGAAGAACATCGCCGTGCTGGCCGATCCGATCCCCGCGTACATGGCGCCGATCGCCGAGCACTTGCCCAGAGGCTGCCATGCGGCGCTGCTGCTCGTGGCCGAATTTTCGGAAGCGGCCGCGCTGCAAGTGGTCGCGAACCACGGCGGCACCGTCACCTACCGCAAGACCTCCGAGGAAGCGCGCACCCAGCACCACACCTTGGCCGAGTACTGCTGGAACCACACCACGCTCAACGCGCTCAAGGTGGACAAGAGCCTGACCTACCTGCAGACCACCTTCACCCCGGGCAAGCACCTGGACCAGGTGCGCCGCATCCGCGAACTGTTCGGCGACGAAGTGTTGATGCACGTCGAATTCCTGCGCAGCTTCGACGGCTTCACCACCTGCACTTCGCTGCCGCTGGTGCGCTTCACCACCGAAGAACGCCTGAACGAGATCATCCAGATCTTCCGCGACAACGGCATCCGCGTGAACAACCCGCACACCTTCATCATCGAAGAAGGCAAGGTCGGTGGCGATCTGCCGCAGGACGTCATCGACATGAAGCAGCGCATGGATCCGGCCGGCCTGCTGAACCCGGGAAAGATGCGCGCCTGGGCGCTGCCGACCTGAGTTTGTCCTTCCCTCCTCCCCACCCTTCAAGGAGACCCTTCATGAGCACCGGCACTCCCATGGCCCACTACGCCGCCGCGCGGCGCGTGGGCGACTTCGTCTTCATGAGCGGTGTGGTGGCAGTAGACCCGGGCATTCGCCGCGCGGTGAACAGCTACGAGGACATTCCCTCCGACGTGCTGCCCGAGCTGCGCCAGCTGGGCTACGTGACGGGCCAGATGTCGGTGGACGTGTTCGAAGCGCCCATCGTGGCGCAGAGCTGGTTCGTGCTGAACCGCATCCGGCAGTTGGCGCGTGAGCACGGCGGCGACATGGCCGATGTGGTCAAGCTGGTGCAGTACTTCCGCCAACTGCCGCACTACGCGTATTTCAACCGCGTGCGCGGCCTGTTCTTTCCGGGCGAACCGCCGGTGAGCACGGTGGTGGAGGTCTCGCGCTTCCTGCCCGGCGATGAGGTGCTGGTCGAAGTAGAAGCTACCATGTACCTCGACCCTCTGCGCAGAGGGCTGGGCTGAGGGGCTCGCGCGAGAGGATCTTCCTCAGGGTCGGCTCAGGCTCAGCAGCCGTGGCACGTTCACCACCACCCGCACGTCGCTGGGGGTGAGACCGGCCTTGATCTCGTGGTTCGGGTCCTGCGTATCGCGCCAGGTCGGTTCGCCCAACGGCATGCCTTGTCGCCCGACGATGGCAAACACCTGCGGCGCGTTGGCCTTCACGCCACGCCGCACCACCACCGCTACCTCGTCATTGGCCAGGCGCACATAACTGCCGGGCGGGTAGATGCCCACGTGCTTGACGAACAAGGCACCCAGGGGATCGGGCCGCTGGTCCGCGCCCATGAAAAGCTCTCGGGCCAACTGCTGCGACTGCAGGCCGCCACGCCCTTCGCGGGGGCTCAGGCGTGCCACATAGATGTCGGCCATCTGCAGCAGGCGCGACGCCAGGTCCGTGGTGCAGGCACCCAGGGGGTACCCACTGCCATCGGGCCGCTCGTGCTGCTGCGCCACCAGTTTCAGCCAGAGCGGATCGTTCACGCCCAATTGGCGCAAGACGGCCACACTCGCCAACGGATGCGCTTGCACGGTCTCGCGCTGGGCCGCAGACAGCGGCGCGGTCTGCCGCGCCATCGCGTCGTGCGCTCGGGTCATGCCGACGTTCATGCTCAACGCTGCGCGCAGCAACGCGCCGCGTTCGGCCGGCGAGAGGTCCGTGGACGGCGAGACCAGCGCACACATACCGCCGCACAGCAAGGCGTGCGTGGTGCTGTAGCCCATGCGGACATCGAACAGAAGCTGCACCAGCACCAGAAAGCTGCCGTCGGGCGCTGCCTGCCACCGCTCCCGCACGGTTTCCACCAGGCGTTCGAGCCGTTCCACGAAATTCGGCGCGGCCGCCCCCTGGTGCAGGAGCGTGCCCAGCGATGCGTGCATATCGGTCCAGAGCTCGGCCAGCCCCCGCTCTTCCCTTCGCACGGCGTTCGGCACCTCGGGTGCCTGCGCCGGGGTCAAACCGGCAATGCGGTTGATCGGCGCGTCGTCGCGCACCATGCGGTCGAGTTCGGTGGTGTAGCTGTACGACCAGGCCTTCCAATCCGCCTCGTGCACCACCGGGCCATGCAGCATGAGCAGGCCGCGGTGCTGCTCGGACGCGATCACCTCGCCCTTGCGCAGCAGGAGCACGCCCTTAGAGTCCCACACGTTCACGGGCACCGGCTGCTGCAGGGCGATGGCGTCCAGAGGAAGCGGCTTGTACATCCCCGCGAATCTACGCGTCTTCGCAGTGCGAGAAACGGGGAATACCGGCTGAAAACCCGGCGAATTCGGGCACTCGCCAGGGCCGGTGCTTTCACCTCCCTGCTTCGGGCACCGGTGTGCGCGCCGCGTTCATCACCATGGCGAGGAAGGCGTAGTAGCCGTTGATGCCCACGAGGTCGACCGTGGCGCGTTCGCCGAAGCACTCGATGGCGCGCGCCCAAGTGGCGTCGCTCACGGCCTGGGTGCGGTGCAGTTCGCGGCAGAAGGCGAACACCACCGCCTCGTCCTCGCGCAAGTCCACAGGCTCTGCGCCGGTGCGGATCGCCTCGATCGCCTCGGCGGCGATGCCCTCGCGCGCGGCGATTGGCGCGTGGATCGACCACTCGACCGCCTGGCTCCAATGTTGCGCCGTCACCAGAATGGCCAACTCGGACAGGCGCAGGCCGATGGCGCTGCGGTAGCGCAGGAATTCGCCCATGCGCTGGGCGTGCATCATCAGTTCCGGGCTGCGCATGAGCGGGATGAAGGGCGAGACCAGCGCGCCGCGAGGGCCGTCGATGATCTCCTGCGCGTTGCGCCGCTGTTCGTCGCTCCATTGCGACTCGGGAATGGGAGGAAGGCGGTCTTGCATGATCGAGATGAACGTCTGGTGCGGACAACGATTAGGCCGCGCGCCGCCGCGCCGCCTGTGCCACGTGCGCGACAGGACTTGACCGCGCATGATGCCGCCATGCCCCAAGCGCGTGCGCAGCCGCAGTCAACGAACGGCGCCAAGCCAGCAAAGACCCGCCGAGCGCGACCGAAAGAATGGCCAGACCCCATTCCAACAGGAGACACCATGAAACCGACACGCCCGGGCCGAGCCCTCTTTCTGGCGATGACGCTGTCCGCCCCCCTCCTCGCGGCGGCGCAGGCTTATCCGGCCAAGCCGGTGCGCTTCGTGACGGCCTCGGTCGGCAGCCCTCAGGACGTCGTGGGCCGCATCTTCGCGCAGAAGATCGGCGAGACCTGGGGCCAGCCGATCGTGGTGGACAACCGGGCGGGCGCAGGTTCTCTGCTGTCGATCCAGCACGCCGCCAAAGCCCCTGCCGACGGCTACACGGTGTTGATCAGCTCCACCGCTTACGCCGTCACCCCCTTCCTCTACAAGGAACTGGGCTACGACGCCAACAAGGATCTGGTGCCCGTGGCGCTGCTGGCGACCACCCCCAACATCCTGGTCACCAGCCCGAACAGCGGCATTCGAACCCTCAAGGAGGCGGTGGAACGTGCCCGCCAAGGCCGTGACCTGCGCTATGGCTCGCCGGGCTTTGGCACCACGCCACAACTGTCGGCCGAATACCTCTTCAAGGTGCTGGCCAAGGTGAACACCACGCATGTGCCCTACAAGGGCATTCCAGGCACCCTTCAGGCCACGCTGGGCAACGAGGTCGATCTCTCATCGACCGCGCTACCCCCAGCCGCCCCGCTGGTGAAGTCGGGCCGCCTCGTGGGCCTGGCGGTCACCAGCAGCAAGCGCAGCGCAGCCTTGCCCGACGTGCCCACGGTGGGCGAAGCAGGCTTCACCGATTTCGAGGACGACTCGTGGGTGGGCGTGTGGGTGCCGGCCGGCACACCAGCACCGGTGATCGCACAGCTGCGCGAGGCGCTGGGCGCCGCCGCGAAAGCGGAAGACGTGCGCGGCAAGCTGGCCAATGTGGGCTTCGAAACCGGTTCGCTCACCCCATCCGGCTTCGAAGCGCTGGTGCAGAAGGAACTGCGCAAATGGGACAAGATCGTCAAGGAGACCGGCACCAAGGTCGAATGACCGGGCCACTCGCTTCAGATCGGCTCGGCCAGCGCGCGCAGCGACTCTTCCACCAGCCTTGTCTGCTCCGCCACGGGCGCACGCGCCTGTTCGCGCCGGCCGATCTCCAGCGAGTTCTCCACCACCAGTTGGCAGCGCGCATGGCGCCGGCGCATGAAGCCTTCTAATGCCAGCTCGACCGATGCTGCGCGCTCCAGCTCCTCGGCCAGCACCAGGCCATCTTCCACCGCCATGCCGGCGCCCGATGCCAACTGCGGCGTGGTCGGGTGCGCGGCATCACCGATGAGGATCACACGGCCGACGTGCCAGGGCGGTGGCAGCAACAGGCAATCGAGCGGTCGGACGACGATGCTGGCGGCGAGCGCCTCACCCTCACGGGCCAGCGCCTGGCGAATGGGCTCGAGCGGGCCGCCATAGCCCTCCAGCAGCGCGTGCAGCATCGCCGGCAGTTGGGCATCGGGCACGATGGGTCGGCGCTCGACCACCGTCTCCAGGTAGAACATGTACATCTGCTCGGCCGACACCAGCGTGAGGCCGACCTTGCCAGGGCCACCCAGGAAGAAGTGCCGCCGGTCCAGGCCCGCTGGACGCGGTGCCACGACGCGCCAGATGTATTGGCCGGTGAAAGCAGGCCCTGGCGCATCGGGGCGAATCAGCGTGCGCACACGCGAGAACAGCCCGTCGGCGCCGACGACCAGGTCGTAACGCCCCACACCGCCATTCGAGAAGCGCGCCTCGACCCCGAGCGCGTCCGACTGCAGGGCGTCCACCGTGAGGCCCAGGCGCACCTGCACGCCGAGCGCGCGCGTCGTGTCGGCCAGGATGCGGTGCAACACCGGCCGCATGATGCCGCCGGTGCCGGGGATGTCGACACCAGGGGCGCTCACCACCGGCGTGGGCACCAGCGACAGGGGCTGGCCCTGGGTGTCGCAGATCTGGATGCCGGCGCCGGTGTACGCATGCTGGCGCACGGCGTCGAGCACGCCCAGCGCGTGCAGCGCGCGCAGCGTGGCGCCCGTGATGGTGATGCCCGCGCCGTAGACGCGCCATTGCGGGTCCAGATCGATCAGCTCCACCGCGACGCCGCGGCGTGCGAGGCTGATGGCGGTGGCCATGCCACCGATCCCACCGCCCACCACCAAGACCTTGTTTGCTGCAGCCATGTCGTGCTTCGCTCCTGGATTGCGCGGGGCAGGCCAGCTTGCCGTGGCCGCCACGCGGTGTTGTCGAAGACACGATTAGCGCCGCACTGGCGCAGCGCGTCAACGCGCGGGCGGTGCCAGCACCTCGGCAGTCAAGAACCGCCTCGCGGTGGATCAAATGCGAGCGGCGAGTGTGCCGTCCCGCCAATGGCTGCACAAATGAAATCGATGCATTCGTGCCCAGGGCGAGGCGCAAACCGCAGCGATAGCTATTGCTATCGCGAGGATTTGCAACGCTGCCATGGGTGCGAAGGCGCGATTTCATGTGCAGCCATTGGCGGGACGGCACACTAGGGGCGGCCGGCAATCGCGCGGCGTGATGCCGAAGCGCTGCTTGAACGCGCGGCTGAAATGCGACACATCGCTGAAGCCCCACGAATACGCCACCTCGCCCACGGTGCGCCGGCGCAGCGCGGTGTCTTCCAGATCTCGGCGGCAACGCTCGAGCCGCTCCGACCATACCCACTTCATCAAGGGCTCGGCCTCATCGGTGAACAGCTCGTACACATGGCGTGGCGACAGGTCGACACCGGCCGCCACGGCGTGTGCGTCGAGCGCGGGATCGGCCAGGTGATCGCGCACGTACTGCAGGATGCGCCGCTTGTGCAACTGGCGCAGTGCGCCCGGCAGCACCGAGACACGCCCGCCCAGGGCCGCGAGCGCCGGGGCCAGCAAGTAAGGCAGCGCCTCGCCCATGCGGTCTGCCGTGGCCTCGTCGAGTTCGCTGGCGCGCGCCACGAGTTCGTCGGCAGCAGCGCGGAACACCGCGCCCGCGCCCTGCGCACCACGGATCGGCAAGGCGGTGAGCTGATCGAGCTGCGGCACCAGGGCTCGCACCGCGCTGGTGGGCAGGTAGATCGAACAGGAGCTGATGGTGCCGGTCTCGATGTCGAATGGGCGCGCTGGATCGAGCACGAACAGGTCGCCCGGGTCGATGCGGCTCTCGCGCCCACCCTGCGACACCCTGACAACGCCTTCCTTGTGCACCGACACCAGCAAGCGGGCGTCGGACGACTCCGACGCCGGCAACGAGCGCGTGGTATGCGGTGAAAACCGCAGGGCCGCGAAGCGCAGATTGCGGCCCCGGTACGCGCTCATGCGCGCCGACAGAGGACGCGTGGACGAGGCCTGGACCGCCAGGCTCACCGAGAACAGGCGGTGCATCTCGGACTGGAACAACTGCGGGCGCTCGTCGTTGCTGGCACTGTCGGTCGAGAAGTGCCGCACCATGGCGGCGTCGGCACGGTTCTGCGCGGCGGGAATGTTCATGTCTGTCTCCTGGTCGGCATGCGGTGCGCCGTCGATGGCACTTTGCCATGCGCCTTGCATCCGCCAAAATGATTCTTTTGGATGCGATATATCCAACATACAAATACCTAAAATGCGCATCAACCGACTCGACCTCAACCAGCTCGGCAGCCTGGACGCCTTGCTCAGCCACCGCAACGTCAGCCGCGCCGCGCAGCAGGTGCATCTGAGCCAGCCTGCCATGAGCGCCAGCCTGGCCAGGTTGCGCGACTACTTCGGCGACCCATTGCTGGTGCCAGCAGGACGTGGCTTCACGCTGTCGCCCTTCGCGGCATCGTTGGCGCAGCCGGTGCGCGACCTGCTGCTGCAGGCGCAGGCCTTGACCCGCCGCCGGCCCGAAATCGACCTGGCGCGCATCGAGCGCAACGTGACATTGGTCGGATCGGACTACGTGTTCGAGGCCGTGCTCGCACCACTGTTCCAGCGCGCCGCACGGGAAGCCCCGGGCTTGCGCTTCGAGTTGCGTTCGGTCGGCGGCTACCGTCCGCAGGAGCTCGATGACAGCGAGGTCGATCTGGTGCTGTCATCGGCCTCTACCGTCTCCCCACAACACCCTTGCGAGCTGCTGCTGCGCGACACCTTCTCGTGCGTGGCCTGGGAAGGCAACCAAGCCGTGGGGCGGCAACTGACGCGTGCCACCTTTCTGCGCCTAGGCCACGTGGCGGCGCAATTGGGCCAGGGGCGCATTCCCACGCTGGACCAGTTGGCGTTCGATGCACAGGGCATCGCGCGGCGCGTGGAGATCCGCGTCCCCAGCTTCACCCAGGTGGCGCGCTGCGTGGTGGAGACCGAACGCATCGCCACCCTGCACACGTCGCTGGCGCACCGGTTGGCGCGCGTCTGGCCGTTGCGCGTGCTGCGATGCCCGATCGAGATCGCGCCGCTGGTGATCGCGCTGCAGTGGCACCGCTACCAGAGCGACGACCTCGCCATTCGATGGGTTCGTCGCACGCTGCACGAAGTGGTGCTCGCCGAGGGGCTCGCGCCCGCCGACGTGTTGGCAACGCCAACCGTCAAGGTACAGCGGTCTCGCGCGGGAACGCGCCCACGCACTCGGTGACGTCGAGCGCCTGAATGGCGGAGCACGCACCTGCAGCAGGCGCTACTGCCAGACCGCCCGGCGCGCGGCTTCGGTGCGCACAGGTGCGGGCCCATTCACGAACCCACCGCCCAACGGCCCAGACCAATGCCGGTGTACCAGTTGGCCACGGCCTTGTAATAGGTGGTCTCGAAACCGCGCCCGCCGGCCACGCCGTGCGCCAGCAACCAGGTGCGGATCTCTTCCGCGCCGTTGCCTGCTTCGTTGACGTGGTCGGTGGCAAAACGGATCAACGGCTGCGCCTCACCGGCCTGGAGCAGGCGCAGGAACTCGCGGTCAAACGCCTCGTTGACGACGCCCATGCGCGGCGTGGCGATGTCGTGGCTGATGCCGCCCGTGGCGAGCACCGCCACGCGCACATCGCCGGGGAAACTGGCAATCGCCTCGCGCAGCATGCCGCCCCATTGGTAGGCCCGTGCCATGGTGGGCAGCGGCGGTTGCACGCAGTTCACCAGAAGAGGCAACACGCGCACACCGGCACCCGGCGTCGCCAACCCGGCCAGATGCAGGGGCGTGAGCACACCATGGTCGAGCGTGAGGTCCATCGACAGCGCAGGGTCGAAGCCATTGCGCAGGGCCTCGCCCAACAGGTGAGCGCCCAGGTCCGCGTCTCCTTGCAGCACCTGCCGCTCGGCCTTGAGCCAATGCTCGACCGGCGTGCGGTACGAAGTGGCGGCGCCGATGCAGAACGCGGGCAGGTTGTCGAGAAAGAAGTTATGCAGGTGGTCGTCCGAGACCACCACGACCGTGTCCGGCCGCGCCTGGCGCAAGCTGTCGCCCAGCGCGCGGAAGCCCGCGAAGATCTCGTGCCGGTCGTCGTCGGGAATGGCCTCGGGAAAATTGAGCATCACCGGCGTGTGGCTGGCCGCATAGATGCCGACAAGCTCAGCCATGATCGGCCTCCTGCCAGAGCGGCGCGACCGCGCGCAGCGATTGCACGAAGACCTGCTCGGAGATGCGCAACCCCAGGCAGTGCGCCCGCAACAGGTACGGATTGACGCCCGCGAGGAACATGGCACCAATATCGTTGTCGCGAATGGCCGCCTTCAAAGGCTCGGGCAACGGGACATCGGCCATGTAGGCGTCGGGGCTGGCCTGGTAGCGTTCGAGGTGGCTCGCCACGTGGTGCACGTCGAACAGCACGCGGTTCATCCAGTAGGCATCGGGGGTGGGCATGTCGTGGCGCCAGTTGCGCGGCCTGGCCGTCATACAGACACTCCCCGGCCCTGCACCTGCGCGGCCAGCCAGTCGACGATGGTGGGCAGCGTTTGCGGCGTCAGGCCCATGTGGCCCCCCGGGAACATGCGCACACTCTTGGGCGTGCCGTGGTCCAGCAGGCGGTGGATGTCGGACACGGGACACTGCCGGTCTTCCTTGCCATTGACCAGCAGCAGCGGCGCGCTCGGGCGATCGAGCAGACCCTGATCGAGCAAGGAAAGACGGCCGAAACCGGCGACGTACTCCGCGTCGTTGGTGGCGCCGAGCATGCGCTGCCGCGTCTCGACCAACTCCATGAGGTAGCTGTCCGGGTGGCGCGAAGCCTGGACCCAGGCCGGTTGAAACATGTCGTGTACACCGCCGCCCCAGTTCACCGCGCCGGCGATGCGGTCGGGCACGAGGTGGGCGAGCTTGGTGGCCCAGTAGCCACCGAAGGAGCGCCCCAGCAAGCCGATGGCGGCACCCTTCAGATCCGCCTGCGCGGCAATCCAGTCCATGGCGGCCAGAAACGTGCGCTCGGCGTCGGGGACACCGCGCACGGGCGACTCACCGGTGCCCGCGTTGTCCATGGCCACGGTCGCGATGCCACGCGCCAGCAACGCGTCGCAGGCGGCGGTCATCTGCTCCTTGCATGCATCCACGCCGCCCCACATCAACACCACGGGAGGGCGCTCGACGCCCGCTGGACGGCGCACCAGCAACACCACGCAACGCCCCTCCTCCGGGCGGCCGTCGAAAGGCACCTCCACGCGCGCGATCGGCTCGCGCCAGAAGCGGCTCGCCGCCAGGTAGGCACGGCGCTCGGCCACTGCGCAGCGCTCCTTCGCGGGATGGTTGGGACAAGGAAAGCGCCCCATGAAATACAGGCCGCTGGCCTGTTGGTACAGGGCCATGGCGCCCGCGGCATCGCCGGCGGCCTCGGCGGCTTCGGCCTGCGCCAACACCCCGTCACCCAACGCGCCCCAGTAGCCACCCCAGGTCCGGCCGTCCAGGCCGGGCACGCCATCGATCCAGGCGCGTCCAGCGTCGTTGGCGGGCAAGGCGTTCATCGGGTGCGTTCGCGCTGCCAGGCGAGATGCCATCCACTCGCGCGCTTCTGGCAGGGTTCTGGGGCGATCGCGCGGATCGGTGGGGGTGGTGCTCACGAAGCTCTCCTCGAAGTCGTCATGCGATGACCCGAGGTTAGGCGGCATGCGATGCCCCGCTTGGCTGCTGCTGCTGCGGGATTTGACTGTTCGCGAGCTTGCGAAACCCTGTCGCTGGCCGTGCTCGATTGACATCCATCCATCCAAACGGCATAATGTTATAACAATGTATGTCGACGCCCACGGGCGTACGGCGGCCCGCAGAATCGGTCTCCATCCGGAGGCCCACCACAAGGAGACCTGTCCATGCAACAACGAAGAGCATTCATCCTGGGCGCCGCTGCGTGCGCCACCTGGCCGCTGGCCATGGCCCAGAGTTGGCCAAGCCGCCCGATCCGCTTCGTCTCGGCCACCGCCGCTGGCGGTGCCATCGATGCCACAGCGCGCGCCTACGGCGAGTACATCACGCAGCGCACGGGCCAGCCCGTGGTGGTGGAAGCGCGCCCTGGCGGGCAGAGCATGATCGCGGCGCAAGCCGTGGTCTCCTCACCGCCCGACGGCCACACCTTTCTCTTCGCGGTCAACTCCGCGTTGACCCAGGCACCGCTGCTGTTGAAGAAGGTCGCGGTGCCCGAACCCGAGAAGGCCTTCGACATGCTGGCCGGCTTCAGCCCCGGCCCTGCGCTCTTCCTGGTGAAGAAGGACCTGCCGGCGCGCACGCCGCGCGAGTTCGTGGAACTGGCGCGTGCGCAACGCCTGGTCATCGGCTCGATCGGCGTGGGCTCGCGCGCGCATCTCGTCGGTGCACAAATGAACAAGCTGCTGGGCACCAAGCTCGATGTCGTTCACTACAAGGGCGCCGCGCCCGCGCTGCAGGATCTCGCGGTCGGGACGATCGACTGCACCGTGGGCAGCTACTCGGGGTCCGCGTCGCTGATGCAATCGGGAAGAATCGTTCCCATCGCCGTCACCTCGGGCAGCCGCACACCCAAGCTGCCCGACCTGCCCACCTTCGCCGATGCCGGGTTCGGCCAACCCGCCTTTCGCCTGCGCGACTGGCTCGTTCTGGCCGCCCCCGCAGGCACGCCTGCGGCCATCAGCAACCGCCTCGCCGAACTGATCCGCGAAGGCACCGACACGCCCGCAGTAATCGCCGCACGTGAAGCCTCCGCGGTCACCGAAAAACCGTTGCTGCTCGCCGAATTCGCCCGGGCCTTGGCCGAAGAGCGCCCGGTGTGGCAGAACCTGACGCGCGAACTGGGCGTCACGCTCGAGTGAGGATGGGCATCGCCCTGCAGGCAGACCCGTGCGTTGCGGCGGCCTACCGCACCCTGCTCTCGCGCATCGGCCTGGACCCATCGAGGTCCATCGCCCAGGTGTCGATCACCGGCAGCGACCCCGTGCTCGCCAGCCGCCAGCGCTACGGCACCGCGGTATCGGCCGCCCTGGCCGCGCAGGCGACGGCGGTGGCCGCGATCTGGTGTGAGCGGGGTGGCGACAGCCAGCGCATCGATGTCGATCTCGCACGGGCGGTGCACCTGGGGCTTCGCACCACCTTCCATTTGCGCCAGCACGGGCATGGGTTTGCCGTCGGCAGTTTCAGCCGTGCGGAGAACTATTTCGAAACCGCCGATGGCCGTCACGTGTACCTGTTGCGAAACAACGGGCGCGGCACCATCACGCAAGACCTCATCGGCCTCTTGCGTTGCACCAACAGCACCGAAGGGATTGCCGCGGCGGTACGGCAGTGGCGCGCGGTCGATCTCGAAGAAGCCTTGGCCATCGCGCGCTTGCCCGGCGTGATGGCGCGCACCGAGGACGAGTGGAACACCCATCCCCAAGGTCGTCTGCTGTGCAGCGAACCCGGCGTTGCGGTACGGCGCATCGGCCCTGCCACGGCGCGGCGCTGGACGCCAGGCGCACGGCCTCTGAGCGGACTGCGCGTGCTGGACGCCTCGCACGTGATCGCCGGGCCGGCCGTGGGTCGGCTGCTGGCGGAGCAAGGCGCCGATGTGTTGCACGTCACCAACCCGGCCGAGCGCGAAATGCCTGCCGTGACGATGGACCTCGGGTTCGGCAAACGCGCGGCCTATATCGACCTGAACCGCGCGCAGGACGTCGAGCGCATGCGCGCGCTCGTGGCCGAAGCCGATGTGTTCATCGACTCGTTTCGCCCCGGCGCGCTGCGTGCCCGCGGGTTCGCGCCCGAAGATCTCGCGGCGCTTCGACCCGGCATCGTCTGCGTGTCGATCAGCGCATATGGCTACGAGGGCCCCTGGTCCCACCGCGGTGGCTACGAGCCCATTGGCCATGCGGTGTCGGGCCTGGCCTTGCGCGAAGGTGGCGGTGGTACGCCGCGCGGCGCGCCCACCGTCACCATGAACGACTACCTGGCGGCCTATCTGGCAGGCGCGGGCGTTCTGGGTGCCCTGCTGCAGCAGGCCCGCGAGGGCGGCAGCTTCCATGTGACGAGCTCGCTCACGCAGGCATCGATGTGGGTGTTGGCACAAGGCGAGTTGGAAGGGATGGCGCCGCAGGCTTGCCCGTGGTCGCCGTCGCCCGACGACCTGCTGCACCGCGACTCGGTGTTCGGCGAACTGACGCATGCCGCGCCCATCGTGCGGTACTCGCACACCCCCGCGTACTGGTCACGCCCGCCGCAACCCGCTGGCGCGTCGCCCGCGCGTTGGTGAGCGCACATCGCTTCAAGCGCGCAACAAAAAAGGACTGGCGATTTCTCGCAAGTCCTTGGTTGTCCAGCATGGTGTCTGGTGGGCGGTGCAGGGTTCGAACCTGCGACCCCTGCCGTGTGAAGGCAGTGCTCTACCACTGAGCTAACCGCCCGATAGATCTTTGGCCGATCTCTCGGAAGCCTCAGATTATAGCCAGGTTTTTGACCTTCTTAACCCGCCAGCAGCTGGCGCCACACGGTTTTTCCTTTGCTGGCCTTGTCCAGGTCGGCCAGCAGGCTGTCGTGCGCCTGGCTTTCCTGTTCGTTGGCCATCAGCACGGGCAACTCGAAGCGGATCAAGTCGATCACCTCGACCTGACCGCCTTCCCCGGGCGCATCGCCGATGTCCATGATCAGCGCGTCCTGGCCGCGTGTCATGTTGATGTACACGTCGGCCAGCAATTCGGCGTCGAGCAAGGCGCCGTGCAGCGTGCGACCCGAGTTGTCCACGCCCAGCCGGTCGCACAGCGCGTCCAGGCCATTGCGCTTGCCCGGGAACATTTCCTTGGCCATGGCCAGACTGTCGGTGACCTGCCCGATCACGGTCTTGATGGGCGCGCGGCCCAGGCGCTCCAGTTCCTTGTTGAGAAAACTGATGTCGAACGGCGCGTTGTGGATGATCAATTCCGCATCGCGAAGGTAGTCCAGCAAGGTGTCGGCGATGGCGGCGAACTTCGGCTTGTCGCGCAGGAACTCGTTGCTGATGCCGTGCACCTTGAGCGCGTCTTCGTGGCTGTCGCGCTCGGGGTTGACGTAGTAGTGCAAGTTGTTGCCGGTGAGCTTGCGGTTGAGCAGCTCCACGCAACCGATTTCGATGATGCGGTCCCCGTTATCGGCGGACAGGCCGGTGGTTTCCGTGTCGAGGACGATCTGGCGCATCAATGGTTTTCCTTGGCGTGGTTGATCGAGTACTTCGGAATCTCGACGGTCACGTCGGATTGCGCCAGGATAGCTTGGCACGACAGGCGCGAGTTGGGCTCCAGGCCCCAGGCGCGGTCCAGCAGATCTTCCTCGGTTTCTTCGAGTTCGTTCAGGCTGTTGAAACCTTCGCGAACGATCACGTGGCAGGTCGTGCAGGCCGCACTCATGTCGCAGGCGTGTTCGATGTTGATCTTGTTGTCGAGCAGGGCTTCGCAGATCGAGGTGCCTGCGGGCGCCTTGACGCTCGCGCCCTGGGGACAGTACTCGGGATGGGGCAGGATCTTGATCGTGGGCATGGGAATGTTTTTTCTTCAGACTTCTTCGAGCTTCTTGCCGGACAAGGCCTGCTGGATGCCCTTGTTCATGCGCAGCGCGGCGAAGGGCTCGGTGGCCTTGGCGAGTTCGCTGGTGGCGTTCTCGATCGCCTGCGCGTCTTCACCAGTGGCGGTGGTGGCCAGCGCGGTCATGAGGGCGTCGATCTGCTCGCGCTCCAGGGGCTTGAGCAGATCGGCGTCTGCCGCCAATGCGGTCTTCGTGGCAGCGATCATTCTTTCGGCATCCACGCGGGACTCGACCAAGGCGCGCGCCTGAATGTCTTGCTGCGCCGTGGCAAAACTGTCTTGCAGCATGGTGGAAATCTGCTCGTCGCTCAGGCCGTAGGAGGGCTTCACATCCACATGTGCTTCCACGCCGCTGCCCTGCTCCTTCGCGCTCACCGAGAGCAAGCCATCGGCGTCCACCGTGAAGGTCACGCGAATGCGCGCCGCACCGGCCACCATGGGCGGGATGCCGCGCAACACGAAGCGCGCAAGACTGCGGCAGTCGGCCACGAGATCGCGCTCGCCTTGCACCACGTGCAGCGCCAATGCGGTCTGCCCGTCCTGGTAGGTGGTGAAGTCCTGCGCCCGCGCCGTCGGAATGGCGCTGTTGCGCGGCACGATGCGCTCGACCAGGCCGCCCATGGTTTCGATGCCGAGCGAGAGCGGGATCACGTCGAGCAGCAGCAAGTCACCGTCGCGGCTGTTGCCGGCCAAGGCATTGGCCTGGATGGCCGCGCCCAAGGCCACCACTTCGTCGGGGTTCAGGTTGGTCAAGGGCTCGCGGCCGAAGAACTCGCCCACGGTGCGGCGGATCACGGGCATGCGCGTGGAACCGCCGACCATCACCACGCCTTGCACCTCGTCCTTGCCCACGCCGGCATCGCGCAGCACCTTGCGCACCGCGGTCATGGTGCGGGTGGTGAAGGCCGCGGTACAGGCTTCGAAATCGGCGGGCGTGACGGTCTGCTCGATCTCTCGACCCGCCACATTGGCGCGGAAGGTTTCCACTGCGGCAGACGACAGCGCCTCTTTCACACGCCGGGCCTCTGCGTGCGTGGCCGCGCGTTCCGAGGGCGTCAATGCGGCGTCCACGCCTTGTTGGCGCAACACCCAGGCCGCGAGCGCCTGGTCGTAGTCGTCGCCACCCAACGCCGAATCGCCGCCCGTGGCCATGACCTCGAACACGCCTTGCGCGAGCCGCAAGATGGAAATGTCGAACGTGCCGCCACCCAGGTCGTAGATGGCATAAACGCCCTCGGCAGCGTTGTCCAGACCGTAGGCGATGGCCGCGGCCGTGGGCTCGTTGATGAGCCGCAGCACCTGGATGCCGGCAAGCTGCGCCGCGTCTTTCGTGGCCTGGCGTTGGGCGTCGTCGAAGTACGCGGGCACGGTGATCACCGCGCCGTAGAGGTCGTCGTCAAAACTGTCTTCCGCGCGAAAGCGCAGCGTGGCGAGAATTTCCGCGCTCACTTCCATCGGCGTCTTGCGACCGGCCACGGTTTCGATCACGGCCATACCATCCTGGTCGACCACGTTGTAGGACAGCTTGTCCACGTCGCTCACTTGCGCGCGGCTGCGCCCCATGAGACGCTTGACCGAGCTCACGGTGTTGGCGGGGTCCTGCACCTGTGCGGCCAGCGCGTCAAAGCCGATCTGGCGCCCCGAACCACCTTGCGCCGGATCGAGGTAGCGCACCACGCTGGGCAGGATCACACGGCCATCCTCAGCCGGCAGACACTCGGACACGCCATGGCGCACGGCGGCCACCAGCGAATGCGTGGTGCCCAGATCGATGCCCACCGCCACGCGCCGCTGGTGCGGGTCGAGGGACTGGCCGGGTTCGGAAATCTGCAATAGCGCCATGGGTTCTCAACGATCCAATCAATACAGGGGGGAGCCGGCTATTGTCCCAGCAGATCGATGCGGTTCTCCACATCGCTGGCAAAGCGCTCAACGAACATAAGGGCTCTGACCTGCTGGGCCAGCGCGGTCCAGTCGCGCTGTTCGTCGGCGGTGGTCTGCAGGCCTTGCAGCATGCCGCGGCGCGTGGTGGCCACGTCGTCGGCCATGCGCTCCAGGTCGTCGAGACCATCGGCCTCTTCGAGGTCTTCACGCCACTGCATCTGCTGCATCAGAAAGGCCTTGGGCATGGCGGTGTTGTTCTCGGCCTGTATCGGCACGCCATGCAGTTCGCACAAGTAGGCCGCGCGTTTGAGCGGGTCTTTGAGACGCTGGTAAGCCTCGTTGATGCGCACCGACCATTGCATCGCCTGGCGCTGGGTCTGTGCGTCGGCGGTGGTGAAGCGGTCCGGATGCGCTTCTCGCTGCAAATCCTTCCAGCGCGTGTCGAGCGCGGCACGGTCCACGGCGAACTGCGGCTGCAGACCAAATATCTCGAAGTCGTTCGATTGAAGATTCATCAAAGGGAGACAAGCGCCAGTGGAACGAAGGACGCCGTCCTGGGCCAGCGCGGAACCGCCCTTCGACAAGCTCAGGACGGGGCGCTGCCTGCGCCCCCTGCGGGGGTCGCGCCAAGCGCGGCGGGGGTGAGTCTAAATCCTGAAACTCTCACCGCAGCCGCAACGGTCGCGCTCGTTCGGGTTGTTGAAACGAAAACCTTCGTTCAGCCCTTCGCGCACAAAATCCAGCTGCGTGCCATCGATGTAGGCCAAGGCCTTGGGATCGACCAGCACCTTCACACCGTTGTCCTCGAACACCACGTCTTCGGGCGCGATCTCGTCGGCGTATTCCAGCTTGTAGGCCATGCCGGAGCAACCCGTGGTCTTCACACCCAGGCGCACACCCACACCCTTGCCCCGTTTGGCGATGTAGCGGTTGACATGCCGTGCAGCGGCTTCTGAAATCGAGATGGCCATGAAACCTCAGTTCGTGTGCTTCTTGCGGTAGTCGTCCACCGCTGCCTTGATCGCATCTTCGGCCAGGATGGAGCAGTGGATCTTCACCGGCGGCAAGGCCAGCTCTTCGGCAATCTCGCTGTTCTTGAGCGCGGCGGCCTGGTCCAGCGTCTTGCCCTTGACCCATTCGGTCACGAGCGAAGACGAGGCGATGGCGGAACCGCAGCCATAGGTCTTGAAGCGCGCGTCTTCGATGACACCCGTGGTCGGGTTCACCTTGATCTGCAGCTTCATCACGTCACCGCAGGCGGGCGCGCCCACCATGCCGGTGCCCACCGAGTCGTCGCCCTTTTCAAAGGAACCGACGTTGCGGGGGTTTTCGTAGTGATCAACAACTTTTTCCGAGTAAGCCATGGTGTTTCTCCTTCAATGCGCTGACCACTGGATGGTGGACAGGTCAATACCGTCTTTGAACATTTCCCACAGCGGGGACAACTCGCGCAGCTTGGCCACGTTTTCCTTGATGGTGGCGATGGCGTAGTCGATCTCTTCTTCCGTCGTCCAGCGGCCGATCGTCATACGCAGGCTGCTATGGGCGAGTTCATCGCTGCGGCCCAGGGCTCGCAACACATAGCTGGGCTCCAGGCTGGCCGAGGTGCAGGCCGAACCCGACGACACCGCCAGGCCCTTGATGCCCATGATGAGCGACTCGCCCTCGACGTAGTTGAAGCTCATGTTGAGGTTGTGCGGCACGCGCTTCGTTTCGTGGCCGTTGATGAACACCTCTTCCACGTCCTTCAGCCCGGCGACCATGCGGTCGTGCAATGCCTGGATGCGCTGGTTTTCTTCGTGCATCTCGGCCTTGGCGATGGCATAGGCCTCACCCATGCCCACGATCTGGTGCGTGGGCAGCGTGCCCGAGCGCATTCCGCGTTCGTGACCACCACCGTGCATCTGCGCCTCGATGCGGATGCGCGGCTTGCGGCGCACGTACAGCGCGCCGATGCCCTTGGGGCCGTAGGTCTTGTGCGAAGTCAGGCTCATCAGGTCGACCGGCAGCTTCTGCAAATCGATGTCGACCCGGCCCGTGGCCTGCGCGGCGTCCACGTGAAAGATCACGCCCTTCTCACGGCAGATCGCACCGATGGCAGCGATGTCCTGCACCACGCCAATTTCGTTGTTCACGAACATGACCGAAGCCAGGATGGTGTCGGGCCGGATCGCGGCCTTGAAGGCCTCCAGGTCGAGCAGGCCATCGGCCTGCACGTCGAGGTAGGTCACCTCGAAACCCTGGCGCTCCAACTCGCGCATGGTGTCGAGCACAGCCTTGTGCTCGGTCTTCACCGTGATGAGGTGCTTGCCCTTGGTCTTGTAGAAATGCGCCGCGCCTTTGAGTGCGAGGTTGTTGGACTCGGTGGCACCGCTGGTCCAGACGATCTCGCGCGGATCGGCCCCGATCAGGGCAGCCACTTTTTCACGCGCACCTTCAACGGCCTTTTCGGCTTCCCAGCCCCAGGCGTGGCTGCGCGAAGCCGGGTTGCCGAAATGTTCGCGCAACCAGGGGATCATCGCGTCTACCACCCGCGGGTCGCAGGGGTTGGTGGCGCTGTAGTCCATGTAGATGGGAAAGTGCGGAGTGCTCATGGCGGGCTGGCGTGGGCTGTCTGTGGATAGAGCGCCTGCGGGGTCGTTCGCCCCGCTCAGGCAAGGTTCATTTGGAGAGCGCGCTGCCTCCGAGGGCGAAGACCGAATTGGGCGCGTTCACGCGGATCGGCTTGACCACCGGCGCGCTGGAGATCGCGCGCTTGATCATGGGTGCGTTTTCCACCACCACGCCCTTGGCCAACTGCTCGTCCACCAGGGACTGCAGCGACACCGAGTCGAGGAAATCGACCATCTTGGCGTTGAGTTGCGCCCACAGTTCGTGCGTCATGCAACGGTGGCCTTCGCCAAGGCAGTTTTCCTTGCCGCCGCACTGGGTGGCGTCGATCGGCTCATCGACCGACACGATGATGTCGGCCACGGTGATGTCGGACGCCTTGCGGCCCAGGGTGTAACCGCCACCCGGGCCACGGGTGGACTCCACCAGCTCGTGGCGGCGCAGCTTGCCAAACAGCTGTTCAAGATAGGACAGGGAAATCTGCTGACGCTGGCTGATCGCCGCGAGCGTGACGGGACCGTTGTTCTGGCGCAGGGCCAGATCGATCATGGCTGTGACCGCGAAGCGGCCTTTGGTCGTGAGGCGCATTTCAAGCTCCTTGAAGTGTTGGCTTGACTGTCGTTGCATGGTTCAACGGATGACAAACACCCTGTTGAACCCCTTCTCCACCCACCCGATCCGTTGCAGATCTGTTTATCGAAGGCTTATCCGACTGTTTTTGTCGAGTATACAGCAAAAGCCTAGCGTTTTGCTCGGTATTTTACTGGTAAACCCTGCCCCGTACCCCGGGGCCCCGAAGCGGCCGGCTTCAGACGTTGTCGCTGCCGGGTGCGCCAAACACCTGGGCCTTGAGGTGGGCGAGTTGGTCGCGCACCTTGGCCGCTTGCTCGAACTCGAGATTGCGCGCGTGTTCGAGCATGAGCTTTTCCAGGCGCTTGATCTCGCGCGCCACGTCCTTTTCGCTCATGTCTTCCACGCTGGCGCGCTGCGCGCTCTCGGCGGCCAGGCGATCAGCCTCCTTGCCCGCCTTCTCGCTGTACACGCCATCGATCAGGTCCTTGATGCGCTTGTTGACGCTGCGCGGCTCGATGCCCATGGCCGCGTTGTGCGCCATCTGCTTGGCGCGGCGGCGGTTGGTTTCGTCCATCGCCTTCTTCATCGAATCGGTGATGCGGTCGGCGTACAGGATGGCGCGGCCATTCAGGTTGCGCGCGGCGCGGCCGATGGTCTGGATCAGGCTGCGCTCGGAGCGCAGGAAGCCTTCCTTGTCAGCGTCCAGGATGGCCACGAGAGAGACCTCGGGAATGTCCAGGCCTTCGCGCAGCAGGTTGATGCCCACCAGCACGTCGAATGTGCCCAGCCGCAGGTCGCGGATGATCTCGACGCGCTCCACGGTATCGACATCGCTGTGCAGATAGCGCACCTTCACACCGTTTTCGGTCAGGTAATCGGTGAGCTGCTCGGCCATGCGCTTGGTCAGCGTGGTGATGAGCACGCGCTCGTTCTTCTCCACACGAAGCCGGATTTCCTGCAGCACGTCGTCCACCTGGTGGGTGGCCGGGCGCACTTCGAGCTCCGGATCGACCAGGCCGGTGGGACGCACCAGCTGCTCGACCACGTTGCCGGTGTGGGTCTTCTCGTAGTCGGCCGGTGTGGCCGAGACGAACACCACCTGGCGCATGCGCTGCTCGAACTCCTCGAGCTTGAGTGGGCGGTTGTCCAGCGCGCTCGGCAGGCGAAAACCATATTCCACCAGGGTGGTCTTGCGCGCGCGGTCGCCGTTGTACATGCCGCCGAACTGGCCCATGAGCACGTGGCTCTCGTCAAGGAACATGATGGCGTCCTTGGGCAGGTAGTCGGTCAGGGTGGAGGGCGGCTCGCCCGGCGCGCTGCCAGCGAGGTGGCGCGAGTAGTTCTCGATGCCCTTGCAGTGGCCCACTTCGCTCAGCATTTCCAGATCGAACCGGGTGCGCTGCTCCAGGCGCTGCGCCTCCACCAGCTTGCCCTCGCCCACCAGTTGCTTGAGCCGCTCGGCCAGCTCCAGTTTGATGGCTTCCACCGCGTGCAGCACCTGCTCGCGCGGGGTCACGTAGTGGCTGCTGGGGTAGACGGTGAAGCGCGGGATTTTCTGCCGCACCTTGCCGGTGAGCGGGTCGAACAGCTGCAACGTTTCGACCTCGTCGTCGAAGAGTTCGATGCGGATCGCCATTTCCGAGTGTTCGGCGGGAAAGACGTCGATGGTGTCGCCGCGCACGCGGAACTTGCCACGCGAAAAATCTTGCTCGTTGCGGGCGTACTGCATGCGCACGAGCTGGGCGATGAGGTCGCGCTGGCCGATCTTGTCGCCGGTGCGCAGCGTCATCACCATCTGGTGGTAGCTCTCGGGCTTGCCGATGCCGTAGATGGCGGAGACGGTGGCGACGATTACCACGTCGCGCCGCTCCAGGATGCTCTTGGTGCAGCTCAGGCGCATCTGCTCGATGTGCTCGTTGATCGCGCTGTCCTTTTCGATGAACAGGTCGCGCTGCGGCACGTAGGCCTCGGGCTGGTAGTAGTCGTAGTAGCTGACGAAGTACTCGACGGCGTTCTTCGGGAAGAACTCGCGGAACTCGCTGTACAGCTGTGCGGCCAGCGTCTTGTTGGGCGCGAACACGATCGCCGGGCGGCCGAGCCGGGCGATCACATTGGCCATGGTGAAGGTCTTGCCCGAACCGGTCACGCCCAGCAGGGTCTGAAACACCTCGCCATCGTTCGCGCCTTCCACGAGCTGGCGGATGGCCTCGGGCTGGTCGCCGGCCGGGGGATACGGCAGGAACAGCTGGAACGGCGAGCCAGGGAATGTGAGGAACTCGCCCTCCGCGGGCGTGCCGCCTGCCGACTCAGGCAGCAGGGGTTGGGGTGTCGGCGGCAGGGTCGTCTGGGGCATCGGACGATTGTGCCGGATGGTCGCGGACAACATCGGTCCTCGGTCGGCGCACCCCTGGCTTGGCCAGGATTTCCACGTAGGCCTGTTCACCGCCTTCGCGCGCGACGGCGTCCACCCGGGGAATCAGCTCGGACAGGTGCACCACTTGCGCGGTTTCCTTGCTGGCACCGACACGGCAATCGAAGTCCAGAAAATCGACGCCCTCTGGCAGCTCGCGGCGGCGTTCGCGCTTGAGGTATTTTCGGATCTCGTGCTTGACGGCTTCTAGCACGCGGTCGCGGTGGCGGCCCTCTTGAACGAGGGCAAAGGTTTTTCTCATGGCAAGCGATCTGGAGGCGAAGCGCGCGATTATGCGCGCCGCAGGGTATTCTCACGCGCCATGTCTGCCCACGCCAAACACCTCACCCCCAGCAAGGACGAGATCGAACTGCTCGAACCTTTCGAGCGCCTGGGGCTGGACCGCATCACGCTCGTGAACACGGTGGCGCAGGCGCGCGAGGCCTGCGCGGCGTTGATCGAACACACGGTCTGGGGTTTTGATACCGAGTCCAAACCCACGTTTCACAAGGACCAAGTGTCCGACGGACCGCACACCGTGCAACTGGCCACGCCGCAGCGCGCCTGGGTATTCCAGCTGCACGACCCTGCCTGCCGCACCGAGGTGGCCGCCCTGCTCGCGCACGATGGGCACGTCAAGGCCGGCTTTGGCCTGGGCGACGACACCCGGCGCATCGTGGCCAAACTGGCGGTGCAACCGGCGGCGGTGATGGACCTCAACGCCGTGTTTCGCGCGCGCGGCTACCGCAAGGACGTCGGCGTGAAAGCAGCGGTCGCCTTGTTGTTCCAGCGGCGCTTTCTCAAATCGAAGAAGGCCGCCACGTCGAACTGGGCCGCCCCCCTGTTGAGTGAGGCGCAACTGGTCTATGCGGCGAACGACGCGTGGGCCGCCGTGCGGGTGTTCCATGCGCTCGGGCTGGACTAAGGCCTGCTAAGGTCTGTCCAACCTCTCGGCGATCAGCTTCAAGAGCGCATCGGGGAACACGGGCTTGACGAGATGGCCGTCGAAGCCGGCCTGGGCGGAACGCTGCCGTTCCTCGTCATGCCCCCAGCCCGTCAACGCGATCAGCAGCGTGGCGTCTCCGCCCGGGAGCGCGCGGATCCGGGCGGCCACCTCGTACCCATTCATCTTGGGCAGGCCGATGTCCAGCAACACCACCTCGGGCAGAAACTGCGCGGACAAGGCCACAGCCTCGAGGCCGTCAAAAGCGAGGCGTGTCTCATGCCCGCTCAGTTCCAGCAACATGGCCAACGATTCCGCGGCGTCACGGTTGTCGTCCACCACGAGGATGCGATGCGATGCGATCGCCGGTGTTTCGATAGTCGCGACAAGTGGCCCGTCCTCATCCGGAGAGTCCAACGCCATGGCGATCGGCAGACGCACCACGAACTCACTTCCGCGCCCCCTGCCGGCACTGCTGGCCCGCACCGTACCGCCATGCAGTTCCACCAGGTTCCTTGCCAGGCTCAGGCCAATGCCCAAACCACCGCTGGAGCGCTCCAGAGAAAGGTCACCCTGCACGAACAACTCGAAGATGCGGGGCAATTGATCGGCTGAAATGCCGATGCCGCTGTCGCGCACCCACAGTTCCACCTGGTCGCCTTCGCGCCGCACATCGAGCCATACGTTGCCACCCTTGTCGGTGAATTTGCAGGCGTTGTGCAACAGGTTGCCAAGCGCCTGTATCAAGCGCAACGGGTCTGCATCCAGCACCACGCGCTCCGCCGGAAAATCCAACGTCAGCAACACCCCCTTCTGATCGCAGATCGGCTGCGCCACTTCGACCGCTTGCCGCAGGATGGTCGCCAAATCAACCGCCACGCGGCGCAGTTCGATCTTCCCGCGCGTGATGCGGTTGACGTCGATCAGGTCGTCGACCAGATGCACCATCTGAGCCACCTGGCGTTCCATCATGGCGATGGCCGACAGGGTCGTCTCGCTGTGGTGGTTCGCCTGCCGCAGGATTTCCAGGGCGTTGCGGATGGGCGCCAAGGGGTTGCGCATTTCGTGCGCCAGCATCGCCAGGAACTCGTTTTTGCGCCGATCGGCTTCGGCCAACCGCACGTGCGATTCGCGCAGGCGCTCTTCGCTCTCGCGCAAGGCATCGCGCGAGCGACGGCTTTCGCTGACGTCGCGGGCGACCTTGGACGCGCCCACGATGCGTCCGCTTGCGTCCAGCATGGGTGACACCGTCAGTGAGATGTCGATCAGGCTGCCATCCTTGCGCATGCGTGTGGTTTCGTAGTGCTCGATCGCCTCCCCGGCTCGAATGCGTTCGAGAATGCGCGGCTCGTCGTCCAGATGGTCGGCGGGAATCAGCATGCTGATGGGCTGGCCGATCGCTTCTTCGGCCGTGTAGCCGAAAAGCAGTTGCGCACCCCGGTTCCAGCTCTGGATGATGCCGTCCAGGTTCTTGCTGATGATGCCGTCCCTCGAAGAGCGCACGATGGACGCGAGTTGCGCCGCGTCGCGCTCCTGTTCGTGCCCGGTGACGTCCTCGATCGCCAGCAGGAGCATCGCCTGCTCGCTGCCCGAGGGTGGAGCCAGTCGGCGCGCGTTGAGCCGCACCGTGCGCGGCCCCTGGTCTTTGAAGGGATGCTGGACTTCGTGGTTCCCGAGCACGGCACCCCGCTCCAAGACCCCGATGAGCAGCTCGCGCAGCCCCGGGATGTTCCAGCAACCACCGCCCAGTTCGTGCAGCAGATGCTGCTCGGTATCCGCCCGCTGAACGTGAAAGCGCGCGAGAAACGCGTCGCTGGCCATGACCACCCGCAAGCTGGCGTCGAGCACCAGCAAGGGCTCGTGCACCGTCGCGACGACGCTTTCCAGGAACGCCCGCGAGAGTGGTGGCTCGGAAGAAAGGCTCATCGAATATCCCATTCAGAGGTCCAGATGGTCCCCAGTCAGCGCTGCCGACGCAGCGGCGCGAGCAGATCGCCCAGGCCGTTGTGGTCGATCTCGTGCATCAGCGCCAGCAGTCGGCCGATCTCGCCCGACGGAAAGCCTTCGCGTGCGAACCAGTTCAGGTAGTAGCCCGGCAGGTCGGCGATGCAGCGCCCCTTGTACTTGCCATAGGGCATCTCGACCACAAGCAGGCGCTCCAGGTCTTCGGGCTTCATGCGGTGGCCAGGGAGATGTCGAGCCAGGCGCGCACGCAGGCATTGAACTCGGCCGGTTTCTGGCGCATGACCCAGTGGCCGGTGTCCAGCGCCAGAACCTCGCAGCCGGGTGCCCGCTGGAGCTGAGCAACCCAGTCCTCGGAATGGAACATGAAGGGCTTGCGCCGACCATAGATGAACAGCGCGGGAATCTTGATGCCGAGCAGCCGGTCCACCCGTGCCGCGCCGCGCAGGCCACCTTCCTCACCCAGCCAGAGCATGGCGTAGGGATAGTTCATCTGCCAGGCGATCTGCTCGGGCGGGTTGCGGCAACCGATCTGGCGCGCCATGTAGCGCGTCATGCGGTTGGCCAGACCGGGCAGCACAGGGCCGAGTTTCCAGGCCAGCGCCAGCCAGATCTGGTAACCCGCGATCATGCCTTTTTGTTTGGCGCTGAGGCTTCGGCGGTAAGCACCGGCGCTGGTGTCGCCGATGTCCACGCCCACCACCCGCGCCACACGGTCCATGTGGCGCGCGGTGAATTCATAGCCGAAGAAACAACCCCAGTCGTGCAGGAGCAAGGTGACCTGGTCGTTCGGGCTCACGGTGTCGACGATGCGGCGGATCAAGACGTTCACCGAGGACACCGGCATGGCGCGTGGCGGCTTGCCCAATTCGTAGCCTGGCAGGGAGAAGCGCACGCAGCGGTACCCGTCGCGCAAGGCGGCCACCGTGTCGTCCCACAACGCGGGGGAGTCCGGCCAGCCATTGAGCATCAGTACAGCGTGCGTGCCTTCGCCTTCGACCAGGACCTCCAGGCCTTCGATTTCCAGGCGGGTTTTCATGCGTGCGGGTCTCCCACGGAAATGGATCGGGCTGTGCGCATCGTACTGGAACGGAACACCCGCTCCTCAGGGAAATCCCGAGCGTGTGGGCGCGCGCAGACACGGTCATGATGGCCCATGAAAAAGCGCTCTCCAGACAGGCCACCCATGAACCACGCGTCCACCCTCCCTCCCTCGTATGCCCAAGGCCCGCAGAGCCCCGCTCTGCATGAGATCACGATCGGCGAGGCTCTCGCTCGCGCGGCCGCGCAATGGGGCGCGCGCGAGGCGCTGGTCATTCCCCATCAGAACGTGCGCTGGAACTGGAGCGAGCTTCTGCGGCGCAGCGATGCCGTGGCCGCCGGCCTGCTCGCACTGGACCTGCAACCCGGTGACCGCGTCGGCATCTGGGCGCCCAACTGCGCCGAATGGACGCTGATGCAGTTCGCCACCGCGCGCGCCGGTCTGGTGCTGGTCAACATCAACCCGGCCTACCGCGGCAACGAGCTGGCCTACGCGCTCAACAAGGTGTCGTGCAAGGCGCTGGTGCTCGCGCCCGCGCTCAAGACCAGCAACTACATCGAGATCCTGCGTGGCCTCGCGCCCGAGCTCGACCACAGCGCCCCGGGCGCCCTGCAAGCCCAGGCCCTGCCCCACTTGCGCTGGGTGATCCGCCTGGGCAACGAGAAGACCTCCGGCATGCTGAACTTCGACGAGCTGCCCGCGAGAGCCGGTGCGGCACAACACGCCCAGCTCGCCTCCATCGGCCCCCGGCTTGCCGCCACCGACCCGATCAACATCCAGTTCACCTCGGGCACCACCGGCTTTCCCAAGGGCGCCACGCTCACGCACCGCAATATCCTGAACAACGGCTTCTTCGTCGGCGAGGCGATCCGCCTCACGCCCGAAGACCGCATCTGCATTCCCGTGCCGCTGTACCACTGCTTCGGCATGGTGATGGGCAACCTGGCCAGCGTCACGCATGGCTGCGCCATGGTCTACCCCTCGGAGGCGTTCGACCCGGGCGCCGTGCTGCAAACGGTGCAGGCCGAGCACTGCACCGCACTCTATGGCGTGCCGACCATGTTCATCGCGGTGCTCGACCATCCGCAGTTCGCCCACACCGACCTCTCCAGCTTGCGCACCGGCATCATGGCCGGATCGCCTTGCCCGATCGAAGTGATGAAGCGCGTGCAATCGCAGATGAACATGCGCGAGGTGACGATCGCCTACGGCATGACGGAAACCTCACCCGTCTCCACCCAGAGTGCGGTGGACGATCCGGTGGACCGGCGCGTGTCCACGGTGGGCCGCGTGCAGCCGCACCTGGAGGTGCAGATCGTCGATGTCAATGGCCGGGCCGTGCCCAGAGGCGCGGTGGGCGAGTTGTGCACGCGCGGCTACTCGGTGATGCAGGGCTATTGGGACGACGCCGAGAAGACCCGCGAAGCCATCGACCCCGAAAGCTGGATGCACACCGGCGACCTGGCCACCATGGACGCCGAGGGCTACGTGAATATCGTCGGCCGCTTGAAGGACATGGTGATCCGCGGCGGCGAAAACGTGTACCCGCGAGAAATCGAGGAGTTCTACTACCGCCACCCCAAGGTGCAGGACGTGCAGGTGGTCGGCGTGCCCGACAACCGCTTTGGCGAAGTGCTGTGCGCCTGCGTGGTCTTGAAGCCCGGCGAAAAGGCCACGGCGCAGGAGCTGCAGGACTTCGCGCGCGGCGAGATCGCGCACTACAAGGTGCCGGCCTACATCGAGTTCGTCGATGCCTTCCCCATGACCATCACCGGCAAGATCCAGAAGTTCATGCTGCGCGAAGCCATGGTGAAGAAACTGGGGTTGAAGGCGGCGGCCACCGCCTGACCCCACTATTCACAAATTGATGAATAAAAGACACTCCAGGGAGGCGAGCGCGGTGGTGCAAGCGCTCGGTGCACCAGGCCGGTCGAGTACCCTTCGGGCAACCCCTAGCGCCCCGCCCCTTTTCCACCACAAGGACACGCCCCAGTGACCGCCAAGAAGGCCGCCCACGAGCCCAAGATCCGCGACCCTGAACGCTCCAAGGCAGCCATCTTGCTGGCGGCGCGCGAAGAGTTCTCGCGGGCCGGCCTTGGAGGCGCCCGCGTGGAGCGCATTGCGGAGAAAGCGGCGGTCGACAAGAAGCTCGTCTATTACTACTTCAAGGACAAGGACGGCCTGTTCGCTGCGGCACTGGAGAGCGTGTATGCGGAGATCCGCGACGCGCAGCTCTACCTGGATCTGCAGGGCATGGCGCCCTTGATTGCCTTGCGCCGCCTGGTGGAATTCACCTGGGACTACTACATTGCCCACCCGGAGTTCATCACGCTGCTCAACAGCGAGAACCTGCACCTGGCGCGGCACCTGCAAGGCTCCAAACGCATCCGCGAACTCAACTCACCGCTGGTGCAGTCGCTGGGCGACATCCTCGAACGCGGTCAGAAGGAAGGCCTGTTCCGCAGCGGCATCGACCCGGTGCAGCTCTACATCACCATCGCCGGTTGCTCGTACTTCTATCTGTCGAACATCCACACGCTCTCAGCCGGCTTCAACCGCGACTTCAAGGCGCCCAAGCAGTTGACGCAGCGCCTGGCCCACATCACCGAGGTGGTGTCCGCGTTCGTGCTCATGTAGCGATTTCCAGGAACACAGGGAAAACCAGGGGCTTGCGCCCCTTTTTCTTTGCCCTACAATTCTCCAAATGGTGAATAAAGAGACGAAGCCCATGCGGAAAATCGACAGCTATGCCCACATCCTGCCGCGCCAGTATTTCGAGCGCATGGCCGAACTCGCGAAGGACAAAGGCGCCATCAAGCGCTGGCTGACCATCCCGGTGCTCTACGACCTGGAAGCGCGCCTGAAGATGATGGAAGGCTTCCCCAAATACCAGCAGATCCTCACGCTGTCGAACCCGCCGATCGAGATGATCGCGGGCCCGCAGGACTCGCCCGCGCTGGCGCGCCTGGCCAACGAGGAGATGGCCAAGATCCGAGACGCACATCCCGACAAATTCCCCGCTTTTGTGGCCTCGCTGCCGATGAACAACCCGGCGGCCTGCCTGGAGGAAATGGCCTACGCCATCAAAACCCTGGGCGCGCGCGGCATCCAGATGTTCACCAACGTCAACGGCCGCCCACTCGACGAGCCCGACTTCTGGCCGATCTTCGATGCCGCGGTCAACACCTACGACGTACCGGTCTGGATGCACCCTGCGCGCGGCGCCAACATGCCCGACTACGCCTCGGAGAAGCAGTCGAAGTTCGAGATCTGGTGGACCTTCGGCTGGCCGTATGAGACCAGTGCGGCCATGACGCGCATGGTGTTCTCGGGCTTCTTCGACAAGCTGCCCAACCTGCGCGTGATCACGCACCACATGGGCGCCATGATCCCGTTCTTCGATGGCCGCGTCGGCCCCGGGCTGGACCAGTTCGGCAGTCGCACCTCCGACGAGGACTACGAAGGCCTGCTCAAAAGCATGGCCAGGCGGCCGATCGATTACTTCCGAATGTTCTACGCCGACACGGCGCTGGCCGGTGGGCGCTCGGGCATCCGTTGCGGGCTGGATTTCTTCGGCGCGAAGCAGGTGGTGTTCGCGTCCGACTGCCCCTTCGACCCGGAGGGCGGCCCGATGTTCATCCGCACCATCCCCGAAGCCATCGATTCGCTCAACCTTCCCGAAGACGAGCGGGAAGGCATCTATTTCCGCAACGCCTTGCGCCTGCTGAAGATGCCCTGCTGCTAACCCCAACACCCACCAGGAGACCCACCATGAACCGATGGATAGGCGCGCTGCTCGCCATCACACTGTCCGCCACCAGCTTCGCCGCTCAGGCCCAGGCGTACCCCAACCGCCCGGTGCGCATCATCGTGCCCTACGTGCCGGGTGGCACGGTCGACCTGGTGGCGCGCGTGCTCGCGCAGCGCCTGACCGAACAGATGGGCCAGCCCTTCGTGGTGGACAACCGCGCCGGTGCCAGCGGCGTGATCGGCAGCGACCTGGTGGCCAAGGCACCGGCCGACGGCTACACGCTGCTGGTGCAGTCGCCCACCCTGATCGCCAACCCGCTCATGGTGCGCACGGTGCCGTACGACGTGGTCACGGACTTCACACCGGTCTCGTTCCTCGGCTCCGTGCCGATGGTGGTGGCGGCACACCCCGGCGTGCCCGCCGGGAACCTGCGGCAGTTCCTCGAAGCCGCACGGGCCAAGCCGCAGGGCTTCAGCCTGGGGACGTCCGCCATCGGTTCGCCGATGCACGTGTCGCTGGAGGCCATCAAGTTCGGCGGCAAGCTGGAGACGCCCATCGTGGCGTACCGCGGCACCGCCGCCGCGCTCAACGACCTGCTCGGGGGGCAGATCAGCGTGATCATCGATGCCCTGCCGTCCACCGCCCCGCACATCGCCAGCGGCAAACTCAAGGCGCTGGCGGTGACGACCCAGGCACGGTTGCCCAGCATGCCGAACGTGCCGACGGTGGCAGAGTCGGGCCTGCCCGGCTTCGAGATGGTGACCTGGTACGGCCTCTGGGCGCCGGGCAAGCTGCCCGAGGCCATCGGCAAGCGGTTGACCGAGGAGGCCGCCAAGGCCATGCGTTCATCGCTTGTCGCCGAGCGGCTCGGTGCGCAAGGCTTCATCGCCGCCCCCGCAGGACCCGCACAGTTCGCGCCCTACATCACCAAGGAAATCGCGACCTACGCGCGCATCGTGCGCGACGCGAAGATCCATATCGACTGAGCGAGCTATCGCCACAAGGTCAACGCCAGCCCGGCGAGCGCGCACAGGCCCAACAGCGGCATCACGCCCAGGCGAAAGCGGAACAAGGCCAACAACGCCAGCGGCGTGATCGCCACCGACACCGCATCGAGCGGCCCCGCGAACCCTTGTGGCCACCACACGTGGTACGCGAAGAACAGCGCCAGGTTCAGGATCACGCCGACCACGGCGGCGGTGATGGCCGACAGCGGCGCGGTGAAGCCGAGCTTGCCGTGCGTGGCCTCCACCAGCGGACCGCCAGCCAGGATGAACACGAACGAAGGCAGGAAGGTGAAGAAGGTCACCACGCACGCGGCCAGCGCAGCCCCCAGGAACAAGGCATCGGGCCCCAGTACCGCCTTTGTCCAGCCACCAACAAAGCCCACGAAGGCGACCACCATGATCAGCGGGCCCGGCGTGGTCTCGCCCAAGGCCAGGCCGTCGATCATCTGCGCGCCACTGAGCCAGTGGTGCATGTCCACCGCCCCCTGGTACACGTAAGGCAGCACGGCGTACGCGCCGCCGAAGGTCAGCAATGAGGCCTTGGTGAAGAACCAGCCCATCTGCGCGAGCGTGCCCGCCCAGCCATGCATGAGCACCAAGCTCGCCATCGCCAGCAGCCACAGGCCCAGCCCCGCGCCCAGCACGTGCGCCAGATGGCGCCTGGAAAAACGCGCGTGCCGATGCGGTGCGCCGCATGCAGCACCAGCGCCGTCACGGCCGGCTTGATGCCGTAGAAGATGCCCGCAACCACCGGCACATCGCCAAAGCGCAGGTAGACCCAGGACAGGCCCATGAGGATGAACAGCGAAGGCAGCACGAACAAGGCACCGGCCACGATGCCGCCCCAGGTGCGGTGCATCAGCCAACCGATGTAGGTCGCCAGTTGCTGCGCTTCGGGGCCGGGCAGCAGCATGCAGTAGTTCAACGCGTGCAGAAAGCGCTTCTCGCTGATCCAGCGGCGCCGCTCCACCAACTCGGTGTGCATGATCGCGATCTGCCCGGCAGGTCCACCAAAGCTGATGAAACCCAGCTTGAGCCAGAACGCAAGCGCCTGCGCGAAACGGACCGGTTGCGGAGCGGCTGACACGGAGAGGTCTGACATGGGCGGTGGACGGAACAATGCGACGAAGGGCGCAATGTAGGGCGTGCCGTTGACCGCAGCGTGACACCCATGGGGGTAGGCATCCCCAAAAATGGCGCAGCGGTACTCGCATGCCGAGGGTTTTTTCACGGAAAACGCCACAACAGCTCTGATACGCTGCCCGCTTGCGCCGATATACCGAACTACACCCGGCGCATGAAAAGTCAGGGAGTTACATGTCGATCCATAGGCCACAAGACCGCGCATTGAGCGGGGCATTGCCCTTGCTCCCAGCGGTGATTGCTTTTGTGTTGTTGTGCCTGCTGTTGGTGTCGTCCGAGCGCATGCTGGCCGACGCACTCCGACAGCAAGCCAATGCTCAAGTTGAACAATCCTCGCGCTTGTTCGCGGAGCTGCTTGCGCGTCGCACCGCCGAACGTCCTGCACCACCCGGACCCACCGGCGCCGCGCCCTTGCGCGGACTCACACCCGCCGACATCGATGCCCTGCGCCAGCAGATCCTGGGTGCCGAAAGCGAGCGCAGGCAACGCGACCTGCGCGTGGTCGACGCCGAAGGCCGTGTGCTGTTCGGGACGCAACATCCGATCGGAGAGCGCGAGTGGCGCATCCTGCGAGCCTTGCCCGAGAGCACTTCGCACACCGTCGACACCGGCACGGGAGCGCCCTACATCTTCTCCCGGGTTTCGCTCCCGAACGAGGAAGGCGCCGCGCCCACGGCATGGCACGCCGTCGGCCTGCAACCGCTGAATGCGGCGCTCACCTCTCTCGTCCCGTTCAGGCGCAACCTGCTGCTGTGGGGCGGAGGCATCACTTTTTTGCTCATCGTTGCCGGATTCGCCATGTCGCAGCACGTGGCGCGCTACCAGCGCGAGCACCGGCGACGCTTGAAGGAACAAGGCGAACTGCTGAGCGCGGCCATCGATTCCGCCGGAGACGCCATCGTCAGCGTGGATCTGGCCGGACGCATCCAGCGGTTCAACCCCGCGGCGGCGCGCATCTTCGGGCACCCGGCGTCCCACATGCTCGGGCGCCCCCTGAGCACGCTACTGCCGCAAGCGCCCCACCTGGACGGCCTGCACCGCACCTCGCCCCTGCAAGGCCCGAAAGGCCTGGGGCTCGTCGCGGGCGTGCGGGCCGACGGTCAGGCGCTGGAGCTGGAGGCCTCGGTGTCGCACTTCACGGTGCGGGGCTCCCGTGTGGCCACGGCCATCCTGCGCGACGTGACCGAGCGCGTGCGCACCGAACGCGCGCTGGCGCAACACCAGCGTGCGCTTTCCGAACTCGCACAACGCCTGCTCCAACAAGAAAAGCAGACCACGCGCAAACTCGCGCAGACCTTGCACGACCAACTGGGCCAGACGGTGAGCGCGATGCGCCTGTCCTTCGACGTCCTGCTCAACCTGGTGCCCGAACCTTTGCCGCCCAAGCTGAGCGACCGTGCGCGTATCCTGGGCCAGTTGATCGACACCGCCAACGCCCAGGTGCGGCAGGCGCTGGTGGCACTGCGCCCCCCTCTGCTGGACGACGAAGGCCTGCAGGCCGCGCTGCGCCACGAGGTGCAGGCACGCGCTGTTGATGCCGAGCCGGTGGAGCTCCGGCTGGAAGTGGCGCTGGATGTGGCGCAGGTCCGCTGGCCGCTCGACGTCGAACATGCCGCCTTCATGGTGGCCCGCGAAGCCATGGTCAACGCCTTGCTGCATGCCCGCGCGAGCCGCGTGTTGCTGCGCATCGATGGCCATGCCGGCCAGCTCCACCTGAGCGTGACCGACGACGGCATCGGGCTGCACCCCGACATGGCCGCAGGCCGGCCCGGCCACCTCGGCATCGTGGGCATGCGCGAACGGGCGCTGGCCATTGGCGCGCACCTGCAGGCCCATGGCCAGCCCGCGGGCGGCAGCACGGTTTCGCTCACCTGGGAGCTCGTCCAGGAAACCCCTTTCAGAAGTCAAACGCAAGACATCGATTGCGCCATCCTCCCGAACCATGACTGATATCTACCTTGTCGACGACCACGCGATGATGCGAGACGGCCTGCGTGCCGTGCTCGAAGGCGCCGGGCACCAGGTGGTGGGTGAATCGGACCATCCCACGACCGCCTTGAGCGACCTGACCCGACTCGATCCCGCCGTGATGCTGCTGGACCTGCACCTGAACCAGCGCTCGGGCTTGGAGCTGCTGGAGCTCCTGCAGCGCCGAAAGCTGAGCACCCGCACCATCATGCTGACCATGTCCTCGCAGCCCCGCCACGTGGCCGAAGCGATGCGCCTGGGCGCACTCGGCTACGTGCTCAAGGGATCGCCCTCGCGCGAGGTGCTCGCCGCGGTGGAGGCCGTGGCCACCGGTCGCCAGTACCTGGGCGACAGCGTGGCCGAGCTGGCGGTGAGCGCCTTGGTGAACGACGCAGCGCCGGGCGGCATCGACACGCTCTCCGTGCGCGAACAGCAGGTGATCCAGTTCGTGGTGCGCGGCTTCACCAGCGCGGCCATCGGCGAACAATTGCACCTGTCACCGAAAACGGTCGAGTCCTACCGCAGCCGCCTCATGGCCAAGCTGGGCGTGAGCGACGTGCCGGCGCTGGTGCGCCTGGCGATCCGGGAGGGCCTGATCAGCGTGGAAGAGCAGTGAAGGGGAACACCCCCCTGCGCCGCTGACGCGGCTTCCCCCCTCTGTGGCGCGCCTTCGGCGCTTCGAGGGGGGACGGCATCTCGGGCCGGCGCAGCCGTCCCTTGATGCCTCTGGATTCGGGCACGCTCGCCGGAGAGAGTGTGTGTGCGGTATCTCCTGCCGGCGGAGGTTCTATGGATAGAAGTCAAGCGCTGGGTGCATATCGCTGAGGCTCGAATGGTTTGCCAGAGCGCCAGACGGCAAAGGCGATACGCAGGAGCTTGCGAGCCAGTACAACGAGGGCTTCGGTGGTCTTCAGGCCGCGCTGGCGCAAAGCCTTGTAAGTGGCTTCAAATGTCTTGGTGTGGCAGGCCGACATGGCGGCGAGGTACATCTGGCGTCGTAGAGCCGGTTGTCCGCGTTTGGAGAGCCTTCGGTGGCCTCGGCTGCGGCCCGAATCACAGGCACGCGGGTCCAGCCCACTATAGGCCACCAAGGCATCGGCGCTGGCAAAGTCCAGCTGGGCCAGCACGCTGGCCAGCAATGCACTGCTTTGCGCGCCCACGCCCACGATGCTTTGCAGTAAAGCCCGTTGCTCTGCCAAGCGGGCATCCTTTGCGAACAGTGCTGCGATGCGCGCATCCATGGCCTTAAGCAGCGTGGCGAAGGCCGCATCCAGGGCCCCTAGCTCGGCAGCGATGGCTGCATCACAGCCCTGTAGCGACTGGTGCAGCGCGGTGCGTTTGGTCACTACCGTCCAACGCTGCGCGAGCAGGGTGTTGACCTGAGCGAGCGCGGGGCAGCAAGCCTGCCAGGGGTGCAGGTGCTCATGATGTTCAAGAAGGTAACGGGCGATCACATGGGCATCGAGCCGATCGGTCTTGGCCCGAGCGCCCAGGGCGCGGGCGTAGAAGAACACATCGCGGGCGTTGAGCACGAACACCTGCAGACCCGCTGCGTGTGCCAGGGTGGCGAGCAGTTGGTGGTAGCGCCCGGTGGACTCCATGGCCACAAGGGTGTTGTCTGGTAGCTCACGCAGCCAGGCGCTGATGGCGCCGACCTCGTTGGCGATGCTGCGGCATCCTGGTTGGGAGGCCGTGGCGACGACGAGTTCGGCCTTGGCCACATCTACCCCGATGAACACATGGACTTCTTGCATGGCAACCTCCTGCGAGAAAGAATGGCAAGTGTTGGGGTGGAAATTCCCGCCAGCCGCGTTAGCTTGCTTCAAGATCGGCGCTACTGGGTGCCGCTCAGTTCCTTATCGACGCTGAAAGGCGGGGTGGGGGCAATCTCCGCCAGTCGGTCCAAGCCGATAGCCGTACTTCCAGGCCCTCCACCCCAACACCTCAACCATACAAGCCGTCAACGGAACACGCTCAACGCTTCCACCAGGCGCTGGGTCTGTTGCTGCAGGCTTTGTGAAGCTGCGGCCCCCTGCTCCACGAGCGCGGAGTTCTGCTGCGTGACCTGGTCCATGTGGCCCACGGCCTGGCTCACCTGCTGAATGCCGCTGCTCTGCTCGATGGTGGCCGAGCTGATTTCGCTGATGAGGTCGGACACACGCCGCACCTGGTGCACGATCTCGTCCATGGTCTTGCCGGCATCGTCGACCAGGCGCTTACCCGCCTCCACTTTGCCCACGCTGGCACCGATCAGTTCCTTGATCTCCTTGGCGGCCTGGGCGCTGCGCTGCGCTAGGCTGCGCACTTCACCGGCGACCACGGCGAAGCCACGGCCTTGCTCGCCTGCGCGTGCCGCTTCCACCGCGGCATTCAGCGCCAGGATATTGGTCTGGAAGGCGATGCCGTCGATCACACCGATGATGTCCTGGATCTTGCGCGAACTCTCGGTGATCTCGCCCATGGTGTGCACCACCTGGGACACCGCCTGCCCACCGCGCGAGGCGGCATCGCTGGCCGACCCCGAGAGCTGGTTGGCCTGGCTGGAAGTCTCGGCGTTCTGCCGCACCGTGGCCGTCATCTGCTCCATCGATGCCGCGGTCTGCTGAAGGCTGGAGGCGGCCTGTTCGGTGCGCTGGCTCAGGTCGTTGTTGCCCTGCGCGATTTCGGTCACGGCGGTCTGCACCGTGAGCACCTGTTGGCTCACGTCGTCGATCAGCCAGCGAAACATCAGGCCCAACTGGCTGATGGAACGCATCGTCATGCCGATCTCATCCACACGGTCCATATGGGCCACCTTCTGGGTGTCACCCGTGGCCACGCGCAGCGCCTGCTCGCGCATCTCTTCGAGCGGCCGGGCCAGTTGCGATTCGAGAAACCAGCTTGCCAGACCCACGCCCACCGCTGAGAGCCCGGCGAATGACGACCATTGCATGCCTTGCAAACCCATGGCCCACGAGCCGCCGCAGAGCCCGCCCAGCAGCAGCCCCAGGGCCAGGCGGATGCGGCTGCGCACGCGCATGGTCTTGAACACGGTGGTGATGCCCATCAATCCCGTGCGCAGCAGCAGGCCCTTGTGCAACTTCAGGTGGGTGGCACGGCCTTCGCGCATGTCGGCATACAAGCGCTCGGCGCCGTCAATCTCCTCGCGCGTGGCCTTGGTGCGCACCGACATGTGCCCCACGGTCTGGCCATTGCGGATGACGGGCGTGGCGTTGGCGCGCACCCAGTAATGGTCTCCGTTCTTGCGGCGGTTCTTCACCAGGGCGGTCCAGGGCTCGCCGCCCTGGAGCGTAGCCCACATGTCGGCGAACGCCTCCTTGGGCATGTCGGGGTGGCGCACCAGGTTGTGCGGCTGGCGCTGGATTTCCTCGAGCGAAAAGCCGCTGACATCGACGAATGCCGCGTTGGCGTAGGTGATGTAGCTCTGCGCATCGGTGGTCGACATCAGGGTCGCGTTGTCTGCGAACTCGAATTCGCGCTGGGTGACGGGGGTATTGACGCGCATGGCAATCTCGGCAAGTGTGGACGAAATAACCCCACTATCGGCTCGTGATTGTCCTGGCTTTAGCTGCAAATAGCGGCCAACCCTTGACGCAGATCAAACGATGGGGTCATGCGCTAAGCTGCGGCCCATCGCCCCCGAAGACCCAGCCGCCCAGGAGTTCACCCATGACCCCATCTCCCTTGCGCACCGTCCTGGTGTTCAGCGCCGAAGACCAGGCCTGGATCCGGCGCACCCCCGTCACCGTCCCCGATTTCTGGCAGGGCCACAACGTATCGCCCGCCAAGGGCGATCTGCTGCGCCTGGGGGGACGGCAGTTCCACGTCCGCGGCCGCGTGTGGGAACACGATGGCGAAGGCCCCATCCTCAAGCTCTACATGGGCGACGCCCACGCACAGAGCGACACCACCTTCGGCTGAGCTGGCTCAGCCGCCCGCGATGCGCTGCGCGAGTTGCCAGACCGCCATGCGGTGGCCCGCGGCCAGCGCGTCCACCGAGGTGTCGGCCAGCGGCACTTGAAAGTCCGCCTCGCCCGCCACGGGCGCGGTCGGGCTGCCCCGCTCATCGCTGAGCCACCAGCGCGCCTTCACCTGCAGCGAGCGGCGAGCGGCATCGGCGATCAGCGTGTCGATCTGCACACGCAGGCGCTTGTCCACTTTCACGCCGCTTTGCACGGGCGCGCGCCACACCAGGCCTTCACCGCGCAACACAGCCAGATCGGTCACCAGGCGCGCAGGAATGCTGGCACGCAAGGGCTCCACCCAGCGGTGCCCTGACAAGCGCTCCACCCCGGCAGCCCCGCTGGCCACCACCAGGGTGTCGCGGTCCAGCGTGCCGGGCAGCCGCACCATGCTCGCCACTTCCCACACCGCCCCGTCGCCCGGACGCGGTGCGGGTGGGCTCGCCGGAGGATCGGCGCGCAACTCGTACCAGCGCACCGGTGGGGCATCGTGGGCACAGCCCGCCAGCACCAGTGGGGCCAGCCCCAGGCCGATCAGGGTATTGCGGCGATTCATTCGTCCACCTTTCTGCCCCGCAGGAGCGAATCGGGTTGTTGTTCCAGCGCTTCGGCCAGGTCGCGCAGCGCGCGCGCGGCGCGCGAAAGGTCGTCCAGCGCGCGGTCGGCGCCCACCATGAGGTTCGAATCGCCGGACGTGGCCTCGCGCAACGCACCTGCCGTGCGGCTCACCTCGTTGGCCGCGCGCTGCAGGTTCTGCACCAGCGGCGCGTCTGGCGCCAGGATCTCAGCGACCTGGTCCGAGGTGCGGCCCAGGCCCACGGCGGTCTGGTTGACCGACGTGGCCGCCTTGTTCATGCCGTCCATGGCGGTGCGCGTGGAGACGAGCGAGCGCTGCAACTCGTCGGCCAAGGGGTCCAGGCGTTTGTCCAGGCGCTCGGACACGCGCTTGACCGTGGCCGTGATCTGCGCCATGTCGTTCAGCGCCTGCTTGAGCTGCGGGCCGGAGAGCAGCGCGCGCGCCGACGCGGCAATGGCCGAGATGTCGTCGGTGATCTTGCGCAGGTCGATGCCTTCGAGCTGGTCGCGGAACGCCTGGATGGCCGTGGGCGTGGTCGGGATCTCGGTCTCGTCGTGCATCGCGCTGCCACGCCTCTTGCTCGCGCGCTGGGGGCGCAGGTCGAGGTCGACGTACAACAGGCCGGTGAGCAGGCTCTGCGTGGACAGTTGCGCGCTCAGGCCGCGCTCGATCAACGCAGGCAGCGCCGGGCCGGGTTCCGCGTCGGGACGCTTGCCATCCAGGCCGCGCAGCGCATCGGCATCGAGTGCGGCGATCACCGGAATGGAAAAGGTATCGGAGCCCTGGTCGTACGACACCTCGACCGACTCCACGCTGCCCACGCGCACGCCGCGAAAGACGACCGGTGCGCCGACCTGCAAACCGTACACCGAGCCACTGAAATACATCACGGTGCGCTCGGTGCGCGTGAAGTAGTTGCTGCCGGCCAGCGCGATGATCGCCACCGCGATCAGGGCGATGGCGGCCACCACGAAAGTGCCGATGAGGGTGGGATTGGCCTTGCGTTTCATGCCGTCTCCTCGCGTTGGGGGGCGGGCGCGCCGCGCCGCAGAAAGTGCTGGACCTCTTCGGGACCGCTGCGGCGCAGTTCCCTGGGTGGGCCCAGCGCCGTCATGGTCTTGCTTTTGGCATCCAGGAACAGCAGGCGATCGGCCAGCGCGAAGATGCTCTCCAGTTCGTGGCTCACGATCACCACGGTGGTGCCCAGGTCGTCGCGCAAATGCATGATGAGTTCGTCCAGGTGTGCCGAGGTCAGAGGGTCCAGCCCGGCGGAGGGTTCGTCCAGAAACAGCAGCGGTGGATCCAGCGCGAGCGCCCGCGCGATCGCAGCGCGCTTGCGCATGCCGCCGCTCAAGGCGGCCGGCTCGACGTCGAAGCTGCGCGCCAGCCCCACCAGCGCCAGCTTGAAGCGAGCGGCCTGCTCGCGCTGGGCTTCGTCCATGTCGGTCATCATCTGCAGCGGCAACATCACGTTCTCGCCCACCGTCATGCTGCTCCACAGTGCGCCGGCCTGGAACATCACGCCGAAGTTGCGCAGCAAGGCAGCCTTCTCGTCTTCGTCGGCAGCGTAGAGATCGTGGTCTCCGATCAGCACCTGGCCTTTCGCGGGCGTCTGCAGGCCGATGAGGTGGCGCAGCAGCGTGCTCTTGCCACAGCCGCTGCCGCCGGCAATGGCCAGCACTTCGCCGCGTTGAATCTCGAAGTTCAGGTCGCGCTGAACCACGTTCGCGCCGAAGGCCATGGTGAGACCTAGCACACGCACCAGCGGCGCCTGGGCGCTGGACGCGGTCGGCGCCGTCTCGGATGCATCCTCGCGTTCGTGCATGGCCTCTTGCATCGGCTTCCTAAATGTCCAGACGTTGAAAGACCACCGTGAGCATGGACGCCGCCACGACGATCCAGACGATCGCTTGTACCACCGATGCGGTGGTGGCATCGCCCACGGCCTGCGCGCTGCGCCCCGCCGACATGCCCTGCAGACATCCCGCGAGTGCGACCAACACGGCATACACCGTGCCCTTGAACAAGCCCACCAGCACATGCGGCAGGGTCATCGCTTCGAAGCTGGCGTACACGTATTCCAGCGGCGTCACGCCGAAAATTCCCACGGCCACCAGCCATCCCACCAGCATGCCGACCACGGCACCGAACGCGGTGAGCATCGGTCCGACGATCAGGAGCGCGAGCACCCGCGGCAGCACGAGAAAGTCGATCGGGTTCACCCCCATGGTGGTCAGAGCGTCCACCTCCTCGTTGGCGCGCATGCTGCCGATCTGCGCCGCGAAGGCCGCACCCACCCGGCCCGCGAGCACGATGCCCACGAGCAGGGCCGCGACTTCGCGCACCACCCCGATGGTGACCAGATCGGCGATGTAGGTCTGCGCGCCAAACCGCTGCAACTGGGTGGCGCCCATGTAGGCCACGATCAGGCCGACCAGAAAACACACCAGCGCCACGATCGGCAGGCTGCGCGGCCCGGTCTGGTCGATCTGCCACATCAGGTCGCTGACGCGCATGTCGCTGCGGCCCCGCAGCCAGCGGCCGATGGACAACAGCACCTCGCCCACGAAACCCAAGGTCTTGCGCCGCAGCGCCCACGCCGCCGAGGCCCGCGCACCCACGGCGGCGAGCCGTCTCGGGCGCTTGGCGTCGGCGGTGACGGTCGAAGGTGCTCCGTCGAGCGCGAGGGCCAGAATCTCCTGCAGGCCCTTGGGCAAGCTGGTCAGATCCACCTCGGTCTGCTCGCGCGCCAGAGGCTCGAGTTGCTGCCACAGCGCAGCAGCCAGTGGTGCATCCCACGAGCGCAGGCCGGTGGCGTCCACGCGCACCGGGGTGGTGGGGTCGTACGCATCGGGTTCGGGCAAAGGCGCGCGGTGTGCGCGCCATTCGCCGCTGAGCCGCAGCACCCGGTGTGTGTCTTCGGTGTGCCAGCCGGCCTCGGGAGCATCGCTCATGGAAGTACCCATTCAGCCTCGGATCGGCGATTCTATCGAGCGCCACAGGCGACCAAGGTGTGGCCTCGCACAGACGACACACGCCGATACAGCGAGCATGGAACCCTCGTTTCTGCTGGCACTCCCATTCACATGGCACACGGTCTCTCCCATAGCCGTGACACACGGCGCAGTCCTACACCGCAAAAGGCGCTTGGCCTATGAGCACGCGCGCGCGCGCCCCAATTCGCATCGCCGTGGGTATGTTCGGGTTGCTGGTGGCGGGCATCGTGGCGGGAGAACTGAGCGGCTGGCCTTTCCTGCGCCAGCCGATGCAGAACGCGGCCTCGCGAGGTGCGGCGGTGCCGGTTGAACTCGATGGCCGTGTGCGCGTGCACCTGCTCTGGCGCCCTCGCCTGGAAGTCGAACACCTGCGCATCGCATCCGACCCGCGCTTCGACGTGCCCCACCTGCTGGATGCGCGTGGCGTTTCGCTGGCCTGGGGTTGGAACGACATCTGGCGCTGGCAACGCAGCGGTGCGCCGCTGCGCGTGCAGACGCTGCAGGCCGATACGCTGGATGCGCACCTTCAACGCACGCCCGACGGCCACGCGAACTGGCAGCTCGGCGCGCCCGACCAGACACCCCGCGAAGACGAACAAGGCCTGGGCGGCATACCGCGTTTTGGCTCGCTGGTGGTCGGCCAGGGCCAGATCGACTGGAAGGATGCGGTACAGGACATCGACCTCGACATCCGCGTGCGCGGCCGGGAAGGCGATGCCGTGGGCAGTGCGGACGCGGGCTACGACGCCTCGTTCACCGGCCGCTACCAGGCCTTGAAGATGCAACTGCAGGCGCGCACCGGCGGTGCCCTGCCCCTGCTGCACGACCCCGAGACCGCGCCGGATGCGCCCTGGGTGCCGGTGCGCGTGGAAGGTTCCGTGGCATCGTCGAACCTCCTGTTCGACGGCCAGGCCGCAGCCTTGCTCGGCACGCCGCGGCTGGACGGTGCGCTGTCGTTTCGCGGTCCTTCGCTGGCCGCGGTGGGCGAACCGTTGGGCATCACCTTGCCGCAAACGCCGCCGTTCCATTTGCGCGGTCGCCTCTCCCAGGACAGCGGCGTGTGGCGGCTGCAGGCCTCGCGCGCCAACATCGGCACCAGCCGCCTCGCGGGCGATCTGAGTTTTCACCAGCGGGCCACGCCCCGGCGCCTGAGCGGCACCCTGAGCGGCCCCAAGTTGGCGTTTGCCGATCTGGGGCCGGCCGTGGGTGGCGATGCCCCCCAAGCGAAGCCCGCGTCTTCCTCGGCCGACGATGGGCGCGTCCTGCCTCAGCGGCGCTTCGACCTGCCTTCGCTGAAGGTGATGGATGCCGACGTGAAGGTCGACGTGGACCAGGTCGATTTCGGCACCACCGCGATGGCCCCTTTGCAAGACCTGAAAATGCGCGTGCTGCTGCAGGCGGGTGTGTTGCGCCTGGAGGATCTGCGAACCACCGTGGCCGGCGGCCGTTTCGAGGGCATGACGCAGCTCGATGCGAACGCCCAACCCGCGAAGTGGCAAGCGCGCTTGAATGTCACGGGCGTGGACATCGCCGGTTGGTTGCGCGGCCTGCGGCCCGACGGCGCGCCAGGCGCCGCGCCCGCGGCCACCGCGCCCAAAGCCCTGAAGAAGGAACGCGAGCAGGCACGCCAGGGAGGCGAGCAGGCGGTGCAGGCCTACGTGACTGGCGTCGTGTCGGGCAAGTTCGACGTGCGCGGCGCCGGCAACTCCACCGCGCAGATCCTGGGTTCGCTGGACGGGCCGGTCGACATCACGCTGCGCGACGGCACGATCTCCCACCTGGTCACCGAAGCCCTGGGGCTGGATCTGGCGCAGGCGCTGGGCGTGTTCATCCGTGGCGACAACCCGCTGCCCTTGCGCTGCGCGCGCTTCGATCTGGTGGCGAACGACGGCCTGGTGACGCCGCGGATCGCGGTGCTCGACAACCGCGACAGCACGGTGCGCGCCAGCGGCCAGGTCAATCTGAAGGACGAGTCCATGGCCTTGCGCGTGGTCACGCAACCTAAGGACTGGTCGCCCCTGTCGCTGCGCACGCCCATCAACGTGGCCGGCACCCTGGGCAAGCCGGACGTGGGCATCGAGGCGCGCGGCCTGGTCGCTCGGGCCTTGGGCGCGGTCGCCTTGGGCGCGGCGGCCGGGCCGGCCGCGGCCGTCGTACCGCTGGTGGAACTCGGCAAGAAGGACGATGGCGCCGACCCCTGCCTCACCCCGGCCCCCGCGGCGGCACCTGCGCCAGCCAACGGCAAGAAGCCTTGAGACCAAGGGCAGGCATCGAAGGGCGCGGGCCTGCTCGCGAGTGACAGCGTGTGTCATGCAAGGCACCGACAATGGCCGCCATGACACCCGCATCCCACTCCGCACCGCACCGCCTGCTGCCCAGCGCCTCCAACTTCCGCGACCTTGGAGGCCACGTCGGCGCCGATGGCAGGCGCGTGCGCCGCGGCCGCGTCTACCGCTCCGACCACCTCGCAGGCCTTACCGCGACCGATCTGCAGACACTGCAAGGCCTGGGCCTCACGCACCGCATCGACTTTCGCGGCACCGCGGAGTGCGCCGCCCTGCCCTGCGAAATCGCCGGCATCGTCTCGCTGCCGCTGTCGATCGAGCCCACCGTGGTGCAACGCGTGCTGGCACTGGTGGATGAGGGTACCGTGCCGACGGAGGCCCAGGCCGTGGCGCTGATGTGCGACACCTACCGCGGCTTCGTGCGCGAGGGTGCGCCGGTGTACGCCCGCTTCTTCCGCCATTTCGTCGAGCACCCCACACCCGTGGTCTTTCATTGCACCGCCGGCAAGGACCGCACCGGCTTCGGCGCCGCTTTGCTGCTGGGCGCGTTGGGTGTGGCGCGCGAAGACATCGTGCAGGACTACCTGCTCACCAACCAGTTCTACCAACGAAGCCCGTTGGTGCAGGCCCGTGGGCCGGCGCATGTCATGGACGTGCTCTGGAGCGTGCGGCCCGCGTTTCTGGAAGCGGCGTTCGATGCCATCGAACAGGACTTCGGGAGCCTGGAGCGCTACCTGCAAGGCCCGATGGGCCTGGGCCCCCGTGAGCAGGCGCAACTGCGAGCTTCGTTGCTGGAGTCCTGAGCACGCTGGCCGGACCGGACCAACCCAGGATCGGCCATCTACAATTCGCGCCCCAAGCCTCATCCGTACCGCAAGCCCGTCTCATGCAGATCACCGTCAACCCGGAACTCAAAGCCTATATCGACCCCCTCACCCAGGACGAGCACGACGCCCTGGAGCGCAGCCTGCTCAGCGAAGGCTGCCGCGACGCGCTGGTGCTGTGGGGCGACGTGCTGGTGGACGGGCACAACCGCTACGGCATCTGCCAGAAGCACGGCCTGCCCTTCGAGACCGTCCAGAACCCGCGTTTCCAGTCCCTCGAAGACGTGCACCTGTGGATGATCGACCAGCACCTGGGCCGGCGCAGCGTGTCGGACTTCCAGCGCGGGGTGCTCGCCCTGCGCAAGCGCGAGATCATCGCCGAGCGGCGCGCGCGACTGCTCGCGTCCACGCCGGCACCCGGCGATCTGCCGCCCGAAGCGGACGCGCTGCCACCGCAGGACGCCACCGGGTCCGCCGCCCCGCCCGTGCCCGAAGCCCGGCCCTTGAACAGCCGCGAGGACATCGCCAAGGCCGCGCGCCTGAGCAGCAGCCAGGTGGTGATGATCGAGAAGATCCAGAAACAGGCCATGCCCGAGGTGGTCGAAGCCTTGAAGGCCGGCGCGATTTCGCTCAACGCGGCCGCCGCTGTTGCCAGCCTGCCCGAAGAGGAGCAGAAAGCCGCGGCGCTCGCGGGCAAGGAAGAGCTCAAGCTCGCGGCCAAGCGCGTGCGCGATGCGCGCAAGAAGCCACCGGCCGAGTCGGCCGAAGACACGGCGCACGGCGCGGCCACCGCGGCGCCCGACGAACTCAGCACGCTGCGCACCCAGGTGTCGGCACTGCAGGCCGAGAACACCGCGCTGCGCCAGCAGGTGGCGGCCTTGCAGGCGCAGTTGCAAGAGGCGCAGGTGGCCTGAGCCCACGCCTGCGGCGCCTTCGCACCCACACGGCCGTGCCATGGAGTCTCCGTCCGCCGACCTGATCAGCCTGGTGCTCGGCACGCTGCGCACCGATCGCGCAGTGACGGCGCGCTTTTCGCTCACGGCACCGTGGGCCTTGCGTTCCGAGGGCGTGGAAGGCCTGCTGGTGCGCGTGTGCACCGGCACGCCGTACTGGATCCAGGTGGACGGCCAGGCGGCAGTGCACGTGCAGCCGGGCGACATCGTGATGCTGCCCCAGGGCGGCCCGCACGTGGTCGCCTCCTCCCCCGGCCTGGACACCGTGCCCTTTCGCACCTTGCTGCAACAGCACATGCGCGGCGCGCACGGCGACCACCCGCTCACCTTCGAACACGGGGCTCCAGGCGGTGAGGCCACCGAACTCTTCTCGCTGCACCTGTGGATGCCGCAGCACCAGGGCGGCTCGCTGCTGTCCTGGCTGCCGCCCCTGATCGTGCTGCGCGCGGCCGACATCGCCACCACGCGCAGCCTGTCACTGGCCACGCAGGCGCTGGTGGACGAAACCCTGTCCCAGCGCCCCGGCTGGCAACTGGCCACCGCGCGCATGGCCGACCTGCTGCTGGTGCACGTGCTGCGCGAACACCTGCACAGCGGCCCGGCCGACGCCCAGGGCTGGCTCAACGGCGTGCGCGACAAAGCCATCGGCAAGGCGCTGATGCAGATGCACGCCCACCCCGAGCTGCCCTGGTCGTTGGCCAGCCTGGCGCGCGTGAGCCACCAGTCGCGCACGGTGTTCAGCGAGCGCTTTCTCGAACGCATGGGCACCACGCCGCTGCGCTACCTCACCTCGGTGCGCATGGGCATTGCGCGGCAGCAGTTCCTCAAAGGGGCAGACGACGTGTGGCGCGTGGCCCAGAGCGTCGGCTATGGCTCCGAGAAGGCGTTCTCGCGCGCCTTCGAGCGGTGGTCGGGCAGCACGCCGAGCCAGTGCATCAAATCGCGGACGATCGGTACCCAGATGCGGCGCCCCGAAGGTTGAACGCGGGCCGGCGCTGGCCAAGAATGCACCGGGTCATCGTTGCCAGGTCTTGCTCCCCATGAAGAACGTGTTGATCGTTGGTGCCGGCATCGCCGGTTGCTCTGCCGCCCTGGCGCTTGCCCGCAGTGGCGGCTGGCGCGTCACCGTCATCGAAAAGCAGCCGCAATCGCAGTTCCAGAGCTCGGGCATCTTCGTCTACAGCAACGGCCTGGAACACTTCCACCACATCGGCGCGATGCAAGCGCTGGTGCAAGCGGGCTTTCCCATTCCATCGGGCCGCAACGTCTATCTGCACCACGACGGCCGGCACATCGTGGACGTGGTCTACCCCAGCGTGGGCACGCCGCCCATGCCGGCGATCCTCGGCGTGAAGCGGGCCGAGATGCACCGTGTGCTTTCCACCCAGCTCGAAGCCCTGGGCGTGCCGGTGTGCCTGGGCGTCACCGTGCAGGCCTTGCGGCACGAGGACGCACGCGCGAGTGTCGAACTCTCCGACGGCAGCACCGCCTCCTTCGACCTGGTGGTGGGCGCGGACGGCATCCGCTCGGGCGTGCGCGCCTTGCTGTGGCCCGACGTGCGGCCCACGTACTCGGGCTTTGGCGTCTGGCGCAGCGTGCACCGGCGCCCGCCCGAGCTGGTGGACAAGATCATGATGATGGGCGTGGGCAAACGGCTGGGCATCATGCCCATCGCCGACGACAGGCTCTACATCTTCGGCACCATCGCGGAGCCCGAAGGCAGTTGGTTCGACAAGGCCCTCTGGCCCCAGACCATGCGCGAGCGCTTCGCCGAGTTCGGCGGGCCGGTGCGCCGGTTTCTCGACGAAGTGTCGGCCGACACCGAGGTGCTGTACACAGCCGTCGAGGAGGTGGTGATGCCGCTGCCCTGGCACCAGGGACGCGTGGTGCTCATCGGCGATGCGGCGCACGCCTGCACGCCGTTCATGGGCCAGGGCGGCGCGCTGGCCGTGCAGGACGCGGTGGAGCTGGCGCGCCTGCTGGCCGATGACACCCCCATCCCCGAAGCTCTGAGCCGCTTCGGCGAGCGCCGTGCGCCGATGTGCCGTTTCGTTCAGGAGGCTTCGCACCGCGTGGGCAGCGCCGGCGCGGTGCAGGACCCTGCCCGCCACGCAGAAGCCATGCGGGCCATGCCCGCCCATGCGCAGGCCCACGTGGACGGCTTCTATGAAGAGCTTGAGCGCCTGAGTGCGAACGCCTGAGTGCCGCGCGTCACCCCTATCCCGAAATCCCCTTCCACAACGCCCAAAAGGAACCTCGCATGATCCGATCCACCCACCCTCTGCGCCGCACCGTGTTGGGCCTGCTCATGGCCGCCGGCACCCTGCTGCCTCTTGTGGCGCGCGCGCAGTTGCAGGAAGTCACGTACCTGCTTCCCGCGCCCGCCACACTGCCCGCCTTCGGCCCCTGGATGGTGGCGCAGGCCAAGGGCTACTACGAACAGGAAGGTCTGAAGGTGAACTTCGTCACCGCGCGTGGCGGCGTGGACGTGGCCAAACAGGTCGGCGCGGGCAACGCCGTCATCGGCGGCGCCATCGGCGACACGCCCATCATCGCGCGTGCCCAGGGCATCCCGGTCAAGGCCGTGGCCGTGCTCGGCGCCGGCTCGCTCACCCAGCTCGTGAGCCACAAGGACGAGAAGATCGAGAGCCCGCGCGAACTCAAGGGCAAGACCGTGACCGTGCTGGCCTACACCGACACCACCTATTACGCCCTGCTCGGCATGCTCAGCAAGGTCGGCCTGACCAAGAACGATGTGAACATCCAGGCCGCAGGACCCGGTGGCATCTGGCAGCAGTTCGCCGCCAAGAAGGCCTCGGCCATGGCCACGGTGCCCGACTGGACGGTGAGCGCGATGGACGCGGGCGCGCAGGTCGACATCATGCCGGCCGACCTCTACTTCAAGAGCATGGCGCAGGCCATCCTCGCGTCCGACGACACCATCGCCAAGAACCCGCAGCTCATCCAGAAACTGGTGCGCGCCACCCTCAAGGGCATGAAGGACATCATGGCCGACCCCAAGGCCGCGACCACCGCTTACGTGGCCCACGTGCCGGCACACAAGGGCAAGGAAGCCAGCGTGCAGAAATCCTTCGAACTCTTCAACCAGTACGTGTACGCGAAGCAGAAGGTGCCGGGCCTGATGGACGAAGCGCGCCTGGGCGAACTGCAGAAGTTTTACGTGAGCAATGGCATCGTGCCCAAGGAGACACCCTTGAAGGACCTGTACACCAACCAGTTCGTGCGCTGACGTTCGGGCCGGACTATGGAACTGGCTTTCCCTGAGATGGATCTATAGGCCGCCCAAAGAACGGGTGTGCCGGATCGTTGTAGCCCGGGGTCGACGGGTGCCCCGGGGCCACCCAGGCGTCCACCATCGCCTCGTCCTCGGCGCTGATCGTGAGGTCCAGCGCCGGCAGATAGTCTTCCCACTGCGCCAACGTGCGCGGTCCGGCGATCACCGAACTCACCAGCGGATTGGCCAGCACCCAGGCCACCGCGAGCTGCGACGCCTTCGTCCCGCGCGCTTGGGCGTGGCGCACCAACGCGTTGGCGATGCGCATCGATTCCTCGCGGAATTCGGTGTCCATCAGGCGCTGATCACCGCGACCGGCACGCGAGTCGGCAGCCGGTTTCTCGCCCGGCTGGTACTTGCCGGTGAGCACGCCGCGCGCCACCGGGCTGTAAGGCACGACGCCCAGACCATAGTGGGCACAAGCCGGCAGGATCTCGACCTCGGGCCCGCGGTTGAGCAGGTTGTAGTAGGGCTGGCAGACGACCGGCAAGGGCACACCAAGCGCTCGGCACAGGTGCACCACCTCGGCAATGCGCCAGCCACGGAAGTTGGACAGACCAAAGTAACGGATCTTGCCGGCCCGCAGCAGATCGCCGAGCGCGCCCACGGTTTCTTCCAGGTTGGCGTCGCGCGGATCGCGGTGCAAGTAGTAGATGTCGATGCGGTCGGTCTGCAGGCGGCGCAGGCTGTTCTCGGCGCTCTGCACGATCCAGGCGCGCGAGAGGCCGCTCTGGTTCGGCCTCGGCCCGAAGCCACTGCCCACCTTGCTCGCCAACACCCAGTCATCGCGCTGCCCTTTGAGCAGGCGGCCGACCACCTCTTCCGAAGCGCCCTTGTGGTACACGTCGGCGGTGTCGATGAAGTTGACGCCTTGCGCATGCGCCGAGGCGAAGATGTCGGCGGCCTCGGCTTCGGGTGTCTGCCCCCCGAACATCATGGTGCCCAGACACAGGCGGGAGACCCGGAGGTTGCTGCGGCCCAGGCGGCGGTAGGTCATGGTCATCATGGTCATGTGGGTTGAACTCAGGAAGAAGGAGTTGGCGCGCGGGACGGGCCACGCTGGCGCAGCAGCAGCAATCCCAACACACCCAGAGCCGCGAAGCATGTCCCATCGTGCGTGATCGCACGGCCATCCGGAACAGAAACGAAAAAGCCCCGCGAGAGCGGGGCTTTGAATTTCTGGGGTGGCTGATGGGACTCGAACCCACGACGACAGGAATCACAATCCTGGACTCTACCAACTGAGCTACAGCCACCGCAAGCCGCGAATTATAGCCTGAACCGCATGCCGCTTCGGACCACCTCTCGCGGAGAAATCCATCAGCGTGCGGGGCCTGCCGCCACAGCCGCGGGCTGGGACACCAGGATGCGCGCCTTGTAGCGCTCCTTGAGCGTTTCGATGTACGCCTCGTTCTCCGCCGACGACCACCATTGGCTGTATTGCTGCACTTCCTGCGCCAGCGCCTGTGCGTTGCGCGTGTCGCGCGGCAGCACCTGCTCGACCTTCACGACCGCATAGCCTTCGCCGGCCAGGTTCACACCCACCCAGGCGGGCAGTTGCTTCGGATCGGCGCGCAGCGCGGCGTCCAGCACCGGTTGCGTCAGGCCCTGCGGGTTCTCGCGCGAGACCGTCACGGCGGCCGCCAGGCCAGTGGCGGCGGTGCCAGACTTCCACGCGGCCAGTTGTTTCTCGCCCTGGGCGCGTGCCAGCTCGGCCGACCGCTCGGCCACCAGACGCGCGCGGACCTGCTCCTTCACTTCGGCCAGCGGACGCGTGTGTGCCGGCGAATGCTGGACCACACGTGCGGACACGAGTTGGCCCGAACCGGTGTCAATCGCCTCGGTGTTGCGCTTCTTGTCGAGCGCCTCGCTGTCGAACAGCGCGCCCAGCAACCGCTCGCTGGCCAAAGCGCCGGTGGCACCCGCCTGGGGTTGGCGCTGCACCGTGGCCTTGCGGATCTGCAGCTTCAGGCGATCGGCCGCAGGCTGCAGCGAGTCGGCTTGTTCGTAGACCAGGTTGCTGAACGTGTCGGCCGCTTCGGCGTATTGCTTCTGCGCCTGCTGTTTTTTCAGCTCGGCTTCGATTTCCGGGCGCATCGACTCGAAGCTGCGCACGGGTGGCGCCTTGATATCGGCGAGCTGGACGATGTGGAAACCGAAATCGCTTTCCACCACGTCCGAGATCGCGCCCTTCTGCATCGAGAACACCGCATCCGCGAAGGGCTTGACCATGGCATTGCGGTCGAAGTAGCCGAGATCGCCGCCCTTGGCCGCCGAACCGGGGTCTTGCGACTGGGCCTTGGCGACCTCGGCAAAGCTCGCGGGCTTCGCGCGCACCTGGGCCAACAGTTCTTCGGCGCGCTTGCGCACGGCGGCCTTGTCGTCGGCCGACGCACCGGCGGGCACGGTCAGCAGGATGTGGCTCGCGCGGCGCTCTTCGGTGCCGGAGAGGCGCGGTGCGTTCTGCTCGTAGTAGGTGCGCAGGTCGCCTTCGTTGAACACCACCGCGTTCTGCAGCGCGGCCGCGTCGAGCACGAGGTATTCGATGTCGGCCTGCTCCGGCGCCTGGAAGCTGCCGAGGTTCGCGTTGTAGAAGGCTTCCACGTCGGCGTCCGTGGGCTTGACCTGTGCGGCGAAGTCGGTGGCGGCAAAGCGCGCCACGCGCACTTCGCGGCGTTCGAAGAAGGCATTGAGCGAGATCGAGGCCAGCGCCGTGGGCGCGAAGCCCGAGCCCAGAATGCCTTGCGACACCTGGCGCTGCGACAGGTCGGCGCGCACGCGTGCTTCGAACATCTCGGGCGTCATGCCTTGGCGGCCCACCAACTGGCGATAGGCCTCGACGTCGAGCGAGCCATCGGGCTTGCGCAGCGTGGCGATGGCTTCGTTCTGCTGCAGGTCGCGCGCCAGGCGCGCGTCGCTGGTGTAGAGGTTGAGCTTGTCGGCGGCGGTTCCGAGAACGCGCTGGCGCACCAGACGCTCCAGCGTGGCGTAGCGCGCAGCTTCGCCGTCGAGCAGGCGGGCATCGAGCGTGGGCATGGCCTCGCGCAGGCGTTGCGATTCCTGCTGGTGCACCTGGTCCCATTCGGCTTTGGTGATGTCCTTGCCATTGACCGTGGCCACCGCCTCGCCGCTTTCGCTGAAGCGCGTATAGCCTTCGATACCGAACAGCACGAACGAGGGAATGATCAGGATCATCAGGAAGCCCATGAGGTACTTCTTGTGATTGCGAATGGTGTCAAACATGCCTTGAATCCTGCTGTGTCAATGACCGAATGGCGTTGCCGTTGCCGGCAACAAAAAAGGCGAACCCTGGTTCGCCTTTTTCGATGGTGGTGGGTGCTGACGGGCTCGAACCGCCGACCTACTCCGTGTAAGAGAGCCGCTCTACCAACTGAGCTAAGCACCCCACCGGAAACCGGATGATGCTCAGTTCAGAGCATCCTTCAGTGCCTTGCCCGGGCGGAACTTGGGCACTTTGGCGGCCTTGATTTTAATCTCGTCGCCCGTGCGTGGGTTGCGACCTTTGCGCGCCGGGCGTTTGGTCACGGCGAAGGAGCCAAAGCCCACCAGCGACACGGTGCCGCCTTTTTTCAAGGTGGTGCGGATGGCGGTGATGGTGGAGTCCAGTGCACGCGTTGCAGCCGCCTTGGAGATGTCGGCGTGCTTGGCAATGTGTTCGACGAGTTCGGTTTTATTCACAAAAAGCCCCTCTTGATTGAGATGAATGTTCAGGTTGGACAGGCGTTTTTCCGGAAACGGCGCAGGCCGCGGGCAAAAAATCCTGATCGCACTAGGCCGCAAGACGACGCCAACACCGTGGCAATCGCTGGGTGATTAGACCCATGGCGCGCAAGCCCTGTCAATACACGACGAGCGATGGCGCAACACCTGCGGCGCAAGAGGCGAGATTCTAGACGCATTCATCGTTGCATCTCCTCACGCAACAAAATGTGGCCCGAAATGCCTCATCGCGGTGCACCGGCATCAGGCATCGCGCAGGGCCTGCGCAATGGCGCGGCCCACGTCCTGCGTGCCTGCGTGGCCACCGAGATCGGCCGTGCGCGGCGCACCGCTGCCGGGCCGCAGCACGGCTTCGATCGCCTGCATCACCGCGTCGTGCGCGGCGCGATGGCCGAGGAAGTCAAGCATCATCGCGCCGCACCAAATCTGTCCGATGGGGTTGGCAATGCCCTTGCCTGCGATGTCCGGCGCGGAGCCATGCACCGGCTCGAACAGCGATGGGTGCTGGCGCGTGGGGTTGAGATTGGCGCTGGGCGCAATGCCGATGGTGCCGGTGCAGGCCGGCCCCAGGTCGCTCAGGATGTCACCAAAAAGATTGCTGCCGACCACCACGTCAAAGAAGTCGGGGCGCTGCACGAAGTGCGCGGTGAGGATGTCGATGTGGAACTTGTCCACGGTCACGTCCGGATATTCCTTGGCCATCTCGGCCACACGCTCGTCCCAATAAGGCATGGTGATGGCGATGCCATTGGACTTGGTGGCGCTGGTCAGGTGCTTCTTGGGACGCGAGCGCGCGACTTCGAACGCGTGGCGCAGCACCCGGTCCACACCGGTGCGCGACATCACGGTTTCCTGCACCACGATCTCGCGCTCGGTGCCCGCATACATGCGGCCCCCGATGCTCGAATACTCGCCTTCGGTGTTCTCGCGCACGATCACCATGTCGATCTCGCCGGCTTCGCGCGGGCTGCCGTCGCGCCGCACCACGGGTGCGGTCACACCGGGCATGAGCTTGGCAGGACGGATGTTGACGTACTGGTCGAACTCGCGACGGAACATCAGCAGCGAGCCCCACAGCGAGACATGGTCGGGCACCTTGTCGGGCCAGCCCACCGCACCAAAATAGATCGCGTCGTGCCCGCCGATCTGGTCTTTCCAGGTGTCGGGCAGCATCTTGCCGTGGCGCTCAAAGTAGCCGCAGCTTGAAAAATCGAAGTGGTCGAAGTGCAGATCGATGCCGAACTTCGACGCAGCCGTCTCCAGGACGCGCAGCCCCTCGGGCATGACTTCGGTACCGATGCCGTCCCCGGCGATGACGGCGATGCGGTGTTGGCTCATGGTGGTTCCTTCTGGACAGTTTGAAAAAAAGACAGGGCTTCTTCGACGAGGCGCTCGGGCGCTTCTTCGGCGATGTAGTGGCCGCACGGCAGCGCGTGGCCCGACACGTGATGGGCACGCTCGCGCCACAGCGCCATCACATCGAAGCAGCGCGCCACGGTGCCGTGTTCACCCCAGAGCACGCGCAGCGGCTGCGTGAGCAGGCGTCCTGCGGCGATGTCGGCACGGTCGTGCTCCAGGTCGATGGTCGCGCTGGCGCGGTAGTCCTCGCATATGGATGGGGCCGTACCCGGCCGCGCGGCGCAGCGTTCGTACTCGGCCAGCGCGCCGACATCGAACGCGGACAGGCCCGCGTGCCGGCTGCCCATCACACTGCGCACGTAGCGCACGGGGTCGGCGTCGATCAGTGCTTCGGGCAAGGGCGCGGGCTGGATCAGGAAGAACCAATGCCAGTAGGCGCGCGCGAAGGCTTCGCTGGTCTGCGCGTACATCGCCAACGTGGGCGCGATGTCCAGCAACAGCAGCGAGCGCACGGCGGCGGGGTGGTCCACCGCGAGCCGATGGGCCACGCGCGCACCACGGTCGTGCGCGAGCACGCTGAAGCGATCAAACCCGTGGTGCGCCATGACCGCGATGGCATCGAGCGCCATCTCGCGCTTGCCATGGGCTTCGTGAGTCGCGGTGGCGACAGGCCGGGCCGAATCGCCATAACCGAGCAGGTCCATCAACACCAGCGTGAAATGCTTCGCCAGCGCGGGCGCCACACGGTGCCACATGGCCATGCTCTGCGGATGGCCGTGCAACAGCAGCAGTGGCGGCCCTTCCCCGCCGATGCGGGTGTGCAGTGCCACGCCATCGCGGACCACGGTGTGGGAAGCAAATCGGTTCAGCATGGTGCCAGCATAGCCCTACATTGAGAAATAATGCGTGCATTGATTACTTCCCAAAAGGAAACAATGTGGACCGCCCCGACCTGGAACTTGTGCTCGCGGTGCGCCAGCATGGCAGCCTGGTGATGGCAGCGCGGGCCTTGCGCGTGGCGCCTTCGGCCGTCACAAAACGCCTCGCGGCACTCGAAGCGCAATTGGGCACACGCCTGTTCCAACGCACCACGCGGCGGGTCAGCCCCACGGCCGAAGGCGACACGCTGTGCGAGCGCGCGCAGCAATTGCTCCAAGGTTTCAGGGACGTGGAGGCGGAGCTGCGCGAGCGCCAGGCCGAACCGTCCGGCCCGATTCGCGTGGTCGCCACCTTCGGATTCGGTCGCCTGTGGGTCGGCCCCGCGCTGGCGGCGTTTCAACGCCAGCATCCAGGCGTTCAGGTGCAGGCACAACTGACTGAGCAACTGCCCGACCTCGCGGTGAAGGGCTTCGACGGTGCGATCTGGCTCTGGAATGCCCCGCGTGAGCGCGCCGCCGAATGGGTTTCTCGCCGCCTGGCGGGCAACCAGCGTGTGTTGGCCGCCTCACCCGCTTACATCGAACGCCATGGTGCGCCGCGCACGCTGCAGGATCTGGCCCGCCATGCCTGCCTGGTGGTCAGGGAGAACGACGGTGGCCCCGGGCAGCGCTTCGACCATTGGCGCCTGCAACGCGGCGGCGACGAGGAACTCCACCATGTGCCGGTCAGCGGGCCCTTGTCGAGCAATTCCGGCGAGTTGGTGCGCGATTGGTGTCTTGCAGGACACGGAATCATGTTGCGCAGTTTGTGGGACATCGCGCCTCAACTCAGCAGCGGTGAACTGGTGCGGGTGCTGCCGTCGTACGCCATGCCCGATGCCGACATCCACTGGTTGGCGCCCTACCGGTCTCAAAACCCGCGTCGCATCAGGCTGCTGGTGGAGTTTCTGGCGCAGCACTTCCGCTCGGAGCCGTGGAAACCGACCGGGCGTGGAGCGCGCAAAGCGCCACGTTCCAATACCCGCGGTTGACTCAGCGCCCTGCGCGCACCACCAGGCTCACACCAAAGGCGGTCAACGCCGTGCCCGCCAATGTGACTGCGGTGATCGGTTCGGCGAACAGCGCCCAGGCGATCAAGGCGGTGCACGGCGGCACGAGGTACATCAGGCTCGTGACCGAGGCCGCCGCGCCGCGCTGGATCAGCAGGTACAGCAGCGAACTGCCGCCCAGTGTGAGGCCCAGCACCGACCAGGCCATGGCGCCGATGAGCTCGCCGTTCCAGTCCATCAACTCCGCTTCCAGCAGCGTCAGCGGCAAGGTCACCAGCAAGGCCGCAAGCAGTTGCACGGCGTTGGCGGTGCGCACATCGCAGGCGGCGACGAAGCGTTTCTGGTACAGGGTGCCCACGGTGATGGCGAACAAGGCCATCACGGCAAACGACAGGTTCAGCCAATCCGCCTGGTCACCCGGGCCACCGGACGTGAACTTGCGCGACACCACCAGCACCAGCCCGGCAAAGCCCAGCACCAGGCCCAGCCACTGGCGTCTGGACACACGCGAGCCTGTGCTGGAGAGCCAGATGCCGGTGAGCACCGGCTGCAGGCCCACGATGAGCGCCGTCAACCCCGACCCCATGCCGGCCTTCACGGCCGCCCATACGCCACCCAGATAACCCGCGTGCATGAGCACGCCGGTCACGGCCAGGTGGAACCACTGGGTGCGGCTGCTGGGCCATTTCACGCCCGCCAGAAAAATCCAGGGAAGGAAGCAGAAGATGGAGAGCGCATACCGCACCGCCAAGAACTTCATCGGCGGCGCGTGCGGCATGCCGTAGCGCGCGACGATGAAACCGGTGCTCCAGATCAGCACGAACACCCAGGGCATGGCGCGCAGCCAGGCGTTGTCTTGCGTCTCTGTCTGCATGGCCGCGCTTTCAACGCGACTTGGCGCGGATCTCGGGAATGGCCTTTTGCAGGTAATACACCATGGACCACACGGTGAGCACGGCCGAAATCCAGATCAACCAGGTGCCCCACACCCGCGTGTCGATCACCCCGAACAGCGTGCCATTGAACAGCAGGAAAGGAATGGCCACCATCTGAACGGTGGTCTTGACCTTGCCGATCATGTGCACCGCCACGCTCTTGGTCGCGCCGATGATGGCCATCCACTCGCGCAGCGACGAAATGGCGATTTCGCGGCCGATGATGATGAGCGCCACGAACACGTCGGCGCGGTCCAGGTGCACCAGCACCAGCAGGCTGGCGCAGACCAGAAACTTGTCGGCCACCGGGTCGAGGAATGCGCCGAAGGCCGAGGTCTGGTTGAGCTTGCGGGCAAGGTAGCCGTCGGCCCAATCGGTGAGCGCGAACACGATGAACATCACCGTGGCGATCAGGTTCTGTTCCGCAACACTCATGTTCTCCAGATAGAACACGCCCACGATCAACGGGATGGCGACAATGCGAGCCCAGGTGAGCAAGGTGGGGAGATTGAAGAACATGGCTGGGATTATGCGTTGATCTCAGTGCAGCGCACGGTAGATGGTGTCGGCCAGTTCGGCGGAAATGCCCTCCACCGTGCAGAGGTCCTCCACGCTCGCGGAGGCCACGCCGCGCACGCCGCCGAAACGCTGCAGCAGGCGCGCGCGCTTCTTCGGGCCCACGCCCGCGATGTCTTCGAGCTTGCTGCTGCCCGTGCGCACCTTGGCGCGTTGCGCGCGCATGCCGGTGATGGCGAAACGGTGGGCTTCGTCGCGGATCTGGGCCACGAGCATGAGCGCGGCGGAGTCGTGGCCCAGGTAGACCTTCTCGCGGCCATCGGCGAACACCAGTTCTTCCAGCCCGACTTTGCGGCCCTCGCCTTTTTCCACGCCCACGATCAGCGACAGATCGAGTCCGAGCTGCTGGAAGACTTCGCGCGCCATGCTCACCTGTCCCTTGCCACCATCGATCAACACCAGGTCGGGCATGCGCGGGCCGGCCACGGATTCGACGGTGGGTTCGATGGATGCAGGGGCCTGGTCGGCAATGGCTTCGCCGGATCCGGCCGCATCCGGCGGGGCCGCGGCAGGGAGATCCGCTTCCAGCTTCGCGGTTTCTTCAACACCGTCCTCCCGCATGGCCTCGGCGATCCGCCCATAGCGGCGCAGCAGCACCTGGCGCATGGCGGCGTAGTCGTCGCCCGGGGTGATGCCTTCGATCTTGTAGCGGCGGTACTGGCTGTTCTGCATCTTGTGGCCCTCGAACACCACGCAGGATGCCTGGGTGGACTCGCCGGCCGTGTGCGAGATGTCGAAGCACTCGACGCGCAGCGTGTCCAGCTGGTCATCGGGCAACTGCAGCGCATCGGCCAAGGCGCGCGTGCGGGCCTGCTGCGAGCCCTCTTCGGCCAGCAGGCGCGCCAGCGCGATGTCGGCATTCTTCTGCGCCATCTCGAGCCAGATGCGGCGGTGCTCGCGCGGGTTGTGCACGGCGTTGACCTTGCTGCCGATCTGCTCGGTCAAGGCGTCCAACAGCGCCTTGCCCACGGGGTGGCTGGTCACCAGGGTGTGCGGCATGGCCACGCCCAGGTAGTGTTGGGCGATGAAGGCTTCGAGCACTTGCACCGAGACGCGCTCGGCGGGGTCGGCCGGCAGACGGTTCTCCTCACCCTCTTGCGCCAAGGCGTTGTCGATGGCGGTGGCGTCGTCCACGTGGGCGGGAAAATACGGTCGATCACCGAGATGGCGACCACCCCGGACCATCGCCAGGTTCACGCAGGCACGTCCGCCATGCACCTTCACCGCCAGCACGTCCACGTCCTGGTCGGATGCGGTGTCCATGGCCTGCTGGTGCAGCACGCGCGAGAGCGCACTCATCTGGTTGCGGATCTCAGCCGCCTGCTCGAATTCCAGCTTCTCGGCGTGCGCCAGCATGCGCTGCTCCAGCGTGTCGAGCACAGCCTGGGTTTCGCCGCGCAAGAAGCGCTCGGCGTCGCGCACGTCCTGCGCATAGACCTCGTGGTCGATCAGATCCACACAGGGGCCGCTGCAGCGCTTGATCTGGTACAGCAGGCAGGGCCGGGTGCGGTTGGCGAACACGGTGTCTTCACAGGTGCGCAGGCGAAACACCTTCTGCAGCAGGGTGATGGACTCCTTCACCGCCCAGGCGCTGGGGTAAGGACCGTAGTAACTGTGGCGGCGGTCGACCACGCCACGGTAGTAGGCCATGCGTGGGAACGCCTGCGAGGGCGTGGGCCGCTGCGCCGACACCTTGAACGCCTCGCGTGTGCCCGTGATCTTGAGGTAGGGGTAGCTCTTGTCGTCGCGAAAAAGGATGTTGAACTTGGGGTTCAACGTCTTGATGAGGTTGTTCTCCAGCAGCAGCGCCTCGGCCTCGGAGCGCACCACCGTCGTTTCCATGCGCGCGATCTTGCCAATCATGTGGCCGATGCGCGTGCCGTCGTGCGTCTTCTGGAAGTAGCTCGACACGCGCTTCTTGAGGTTGCGCGCCTTGCCCACGTAGAGCAATTGGCCCTGGGCATCGAAGTAGCGGTACACGCCGGGCAGCCCCGGTAGAGCGGCCACTTCGCTCAGCAGTTGGTCGGAATGCGTGTTCTCGGACATGGGCGCGTATTGTGGCCCGTTGCCGCCGCTGAAGCATCGGTGCGCCCGCCAAGCCCCGACAATGGCGCGCATGCAATGGGATATTTTCTGCCGGGTCATCGACAACTTCGGCGATGTGGGTGTGTGCTGGCGCCTCTCGGCCGAACTGGCGCGCCGGGGCGAGCAGGTGCGCCTGTGGCTCGACGACCCGCAGGCCCTGGCGTGGATGGCTCCCGGTGCGTTGGAAGGCCATGTGCCCGGTGTCGAAGTGATCCCTTGGCGCTCCCCCCTGCCCGACGTCGATCCGGGACGCCCGGCCGATGTGTGGATCGAGGCCTTCGGTTGCGAACCCCCGCCCGAGTGCATCGAAGCCCTCGCCGCCCGGATCGCCAACGGCGCGCGCGCACCGGTGTGGATCAACCTCGAATACCTCAGCGCCGAGTCCTACGTGGAGCGCTCGCACCGCCTGCCCTCGCCCGTCTCCAGCGGCCCTCTGCGCGGCTTCGTCACCAAATGGTTTTTCTACCCCGGCTTCACGCCGCGCACCGGCGGCCTGCTGCGCGAAACCGACCTGCTGGCCCGGCAGTCGGCATTCGATGCCGAGGCCTGGCTCCACAACCTGGGCTTACCAGGGCGGCGCAACGCGCGCCGCGTCAGCCTGTTCTGCTACGAGCCCGCCGCCCTGCCCGACGTGCTGCAACAGGCCGGGCACGATGCGACCCCGAGCGACTGGCTGGTCACCCCCGGGCGGGCCTGGCAGGCGGTGCAGGCCGCTGCATCCCCCGGCCCGGCCTGCCCGACCTGCCGCCTGCTCGCTCTGCCCTTGTTGCCGCAGGTCGAATTCGACCACCTGCTCTGGTCGGCCGATCTCAATTTCGTGCGCGGCGAGGACTCGCTGGCCCGCGCGCTCTGGGCCGGCAAACCCTTCGTGTGGCACATCTACCCGCAACACGACGGCGCGCACCACGCCAAACTCGAAGCCTTTCTGGACTGGCTGGAAGCCCCCGACTCGCTGCGCGACTTTCACCGCGCCTGGAACGGCATCGGCAGCGTCCGGGCGCGCTGGCCGGACGCGGGCACTCTGTCGGCCTGGCGCGACGCTGCCCTGAGCGCACGGGAGCGACTGCTCGCGCAGGCCGATCTGTGCCAACAGTTGGTCGGTTTCGTACTGGAAAAGCGATAAAATTCGAGGCTTTGCGGAAAACCGGACCGGCTTCAAGCCGACGCCCCGATTCCGCCAGCCGTCTGCCTCGCCGCACAGACCGCCACCATCAGTTCAGTTTTCGGGTGTCCAGCGCACGCCGGGAGCACGCGGCCCAACCGTTGGAACCCCTATGAAAATCGCTCAAGAACTCCGCGCCGGCAATGTCATCATGCACGGCAAGGACCCGATGATCGTCCTGAAAACCGAGTACAGCCGTGGCGGCCGCGGCGCGGCCACCGTGCGCTTGAAGCTCAAGGCTTTGCTGAACAACATGGCCACCGAAGTCGTCTGCAAGGCCGACGACAAGATGGACCAGATCATTCTGGACAAGAAGGAGTGCACCTACTCCTACTTCGCCGACCCCATGTACGTCTGCATGGACGCCGAGTACAACCAGTACGAAGTGGAAGCCGAGAACATGGGCGATGCACTGAACTACCTCGAAGACGGCATGGCCGTCGAAGTGGTGTTCTACGACGGCAAGGCCATCTCGGTCGAACTGCCCACCAGCGTCGAGCGCGTCATCACCTGGACCGAACCCGCCGTCAAGGGCGACACCTCGGGCAAGGTGCTCAAGCCGGCCAAGATCGCCACCGGGTTCGAAGTCGCCGTGCCGCTGTTCGTGGCACAAGACGACAAAATCGAAATCGACACCCGCACGGGCGAGTACCGCAAGCGCGTCTGAGCGTTTGTCGGACCCCACGGCGAACCCTTGAAAAGGCTCCTGCGGGAGCCTTTTCGCATTTTTCGCATTCAGAGACCCGCTCACTTCCACCCACCCGCATGGACCTGATCGCTCGCGTTGCCGACGTCATCATCCCGGTGTTCCTGATCGTGGGCATCGGCTTCGCGTACGCCCGCAAGAAAGCGCCCGACATGGGCACCTTCAACCGCATCGCACTCGATGTGCTCGCGCCTGTGCTGGTGTACTCGGCGCTCGCGTCGCGGGACTTCGTCATTGCACAGCACGTCGTGCTGCTCGTGGGTGCCGCGGTGATCATCCTGGGCGGCGGCCTGCTGGCGTGGCCACTGGCGCGCGCCTTCGGTGCGCAGCCGCGCACGCTGGTGCCGGTGGTGATGTTCAACAACTGCGGCAACATGGGCTTGCCACTGGCCTTGCTCGCCTTCGGACCCTCAAACTTCGGTGCGGCCGTGGCCCTGTTCTCGGTGAGCAACCTGTTGCATTTCTCGATCGGCGCGCGCATCACCAGCCGCCTGGCACGCACGCGCGACCTGCTCACCAGTCCCTTGATGATCGGCACCGCGCTCGGCTTCTTCAGCGCCTTGACCGATGTGCGCCCACCCGATGTGGTGCTCTCGGGCTTGAAGCTGCTGGGCGACGCCATGCTGCCCATGATGCTGTTCGCGCTGGGCGTGCGCCTGACCGCGCTGACGCGCCAAGGCCTCGCCATCGGTTTGCTCGGTGCGTTGGCGCGCCCCCTGATCGGTCTGGCCATCGCGCTGCCATTGGCGTGGGCGCTGGGCCTGGAAGGCGCAGCGCGTGGGCAATTGCTGCTGTTCGCGGCCTTGCCGCCTGCCGTGATGCAGTTCATGCTGGCCGAGCGGTACCACCAGGAGCCCGACAAGGTCGGTGCCATGATCATGCTGGGCAACGCGCTGGCGGTGGTCTTCGTGCCGCTGGCGTTGGCCTTGGCTCTCTGAGAAGTTGTGAACTGCACACCCGAAAAATCCTTCTCGACATCAGGAATTCATCCATGGACGCCCCTGTTTCACACGACTTGAACGAACGCCGCCTGGCCGATGCCTGGGCCGAACTGCAATCCCATGCCAACGAGGGCTTCCCTCTGGAAGCGGATGCCTACCGCCTCGCCTTCGCGGACCCCGAATTCCTGCTGCGCCGCGAGACGCGTGGAATCCGCTTCCAGCTGGAAATGCTCAAACCCGATCTGGCGCAGCACGATGCGGGCATCGAAAACACCATCGTGGTGTTTGGCAGCGCGCGCTTTCGCGAGACCAGCGAGGCCCAGGAGCAACTGGTGCGCGCCGAACGCAGCGGCGACGCGCGCGAGATCGCGCGCGCGAAAGCCCTGGTGCGCAACGCGCACTACTACGACCAGTCGCGCGAATTCGCCCGCACGGTGGCGCGCTACAGCGCCCAGTGCCCGAAGGCCGACCAGCTCTTCATCTGCACGGGGGGCGGCCCCGGCATCATGGAAGCAGCCAACCGCGGCGCGCACGATGAAGGCGCGCTCACCGTGGGCCTGAACATTGCTCTGCCGCACGAGCAGGCGGCCAACCCGTACGTCTCGCCGGCACTGAGCTTCAAGTTCCACTACTTCGCGCTGCGCAAGATGCACTTCATGATGCGCGCCAAGGCCTTGCTGGCATTCCCGGGCGGCTTTGGCACGCTCGACGAGCTGTTCGAGGTGATCACGCTGGTGCAATGCAAGAAGTCCAAGCCCGTGCCGATCCTGTTGTTCGGATCGGACTACTGGAAGCGCCTGATCAACCTGGACCTGCTGGTGGAAGAAGGCACGATCTCGCCCGACGATCTGAACCTGTTCAATTACGTGGACGATCCGCAGACGGCCTGGCAGCACATCGTCGACTTCTATAGTTTGAAGAGCTGACCCCTTGCGCCGCGTCCGGAGCGAGGCATCGACCAGGGCGCCCGAGGGTCCGGCTTCGCCGGCCCAAGGGTGCGTCCCCCTTCAGGGGGAAGCCGCGTCAGCGGCGCAGGGGGTGCCTCCTACTCCCTCCAGCCGCCACCCAGCGCCTTGTACAGGTTCACCTGGTTCTGCTGCTGCGCCAGACGTGTCTGCGTCAAGGCTTGCTGGGTGGTGAACAGCGAGCGCTGTGCGTCCAGCACATCCAGGAAGCTGGCCACGCCGTTGCGGTAACGCAGCTCGGCCAGGCGGAAGCGCTCGGCTTCGGCAGTGGCTTGCAGTTGCTGGGCACTCAGCTGATCGCCCAGGGTCGCACTGCCGGCCAAGGCGTCGGCCACTTCGCGGAACGCGGTCTGGATGGCCTTCTCGTACTGCGCGATCGCGATGTCGCGCGCCGCGTTGGACGCTTCCAGGTTGGCGTTGTTGCGTCCCGCGTCGAAGATCGGCAGCAAGGCCTGCGGCGCCAGCGTGAAACCCCACGAGCCGTCCTTGAACAGGCCCGAGAGGCTGTTGCTGGCCGTTCCCGCGCTCGCGGTGAGCGAGATGCGGGGGAAGAACGCGGCCCGGGCAGCGCCGATGTTGGCGTTGGCCGAGATCAGTTGCTGCTCGGCCTGCCGGATGTCGGCACGGCGCGTGAGCAGATCGGACGGCAAACCCGCCGGCACGTCGCGCAACATCGGCGCCGCGGGCACCGGTGCGGTGGGCACGGCCACCGCCTCACGGTCCGTTGCCGCCGCGGCGACAGGAGCGGGCATGGTCGGCGGCACGGGCAGCAAGTCGGGCGGTGGCGTCTGCCCCACCAGCAAGGTCAGCGCGTTCAGGTCCAAGGCGCGCAAGCGCCGCTGCTGGGCCAGCGCCGACTGCGCAGCGGCGCTCAGCGACTCGGCTTGCCGCAGGTCCAGCGCCGAGGTCGCACCCGCGTCAAAACGCAGCCGGCTCAGGCGCAGCGACTCGTCGCGCGTGCCCACGGTGCTCTCGGTCAAGGCCAGCAACTCGTCGTTGGCCTGCAGGCTCAACCAGGTGCTGGCCACGGCCGCCACCAGACTGGTCTGCGCGGCGCGTTGCGCTTCTTCGCTGGCGAGGTACTGCGCCAATGCGGCTTCTTTCAAGCTGCCGAGGCGGCCGAAGAAATCGATCTCCCAGCTGCTGAGCGCCAGGCCCACGCTGTAGACGCTGGTGATACCGCCATTGCCATCGGGCTGGCGGTTGCCGGTCGCGGCCAGGCCGATGGTGGGGAACTGGTCGGCACGGCGGATCTGGTACTGCGCGCGCACCTGCTCGATGTTGAGCGTGGCCACGCGCAAGTCGCGGTTGTTCTTCAGTGCCAGCGCCACCAGCTCGCGCAAGCGCGCGTCCCCGATGAACTCTTGCCAGGCGATGTCGGCGCCCGACTTGGCATCGGCCGCTGCCGCAGGCTGCGGGCCGGGGAACTGCGACGCCACAGGTGCCTCTGGTCGTTCGTACTTGGGAATGAACGAACACGCAGACAGCACGGCAACCGCAACCACCGTCAAGGCAAGGCGCGACAAGCGCCGAGCCGAGATATCCAAGGTGTCGGCGGAACTGGCTTCGCGGGGGGGATTTTTCAGTCTATACATCGATATGCACTCCAGGGCCATGGTGGGCAGCGGCCTGCTCGGCGTCGAGCTTGCGTTGACGCTCGCTGCCCTTGAACAGCGTGCGCACCACCACGAAGAAGATAGGAACGAACACCACGGCCAACGCAGTGCCGGTGAGCATGCCGCCGATCACGCCGGTGCCGATGGCACGTTGGCTGGCCGAGCCCGCGCCCGAGGCGATCGCCAAGGGCAGCACCCCCAGGGTGAAGGCCATCGAGGTCATGATGATCGGCCGGAACCGGATATGGGCGGCTTCCAGCGCAGCCGCGATCACGCCCTTGCCCTGCGCCTGCAGGTCCTTGGCGAACTCGATGATCAGAATCGCGTTCTTCGCGGACAGGCCGATGATCGTGATCAGCCCCACCTGGAAGTACACGTCGTTCGAGTAGTTGCGCAACAAGGTGGCAAGCAGCACGCCGAGCACCCCCAGCGGCACCACCAGAATCACGGACAGCGGGATGGTCCAGCTCTCGTACAGCGCGGCCAGGCAAAGGAACACCGCCAGGATGGCGAAGCCATAGAGGATGATGGCCTGCGAACCCGCGAGTTTTTCTTCCCGCGTTTGGCCCGTCCACTCGTAGCCAATGCCTTGCGGCAGTTGGGCCGCTAGCGTCTCCATCTCGGCGATGGCCGCACCCGTGCTCATACCGGGCATGGCGCTGCCGCTGATGCGCATGGACGGGTAGCCGTTGTAGCGAACGGTCTGCATCGGTCCGGTGATCCACTTCGTGGTCGCGAACGCCGACAACGGCACGGCTTGCGCCTTGTTGTTGACCACGTTCAAGCGCATCAGGTCCTCCGGCTGCATGCGGGCAGGTGCATCGGCCTGCACCACCACGCGCTGCAGACGGCCCGCGTTCGGAAAGTCGTTCACGTAACTCGAACCGAGCGCCGTACCGATGGCGGCGTTGATGGCATCGAAGCCCACGCCCAAGGCGTTGGCCTTGTCGCGGTCGATGTCGATCTGCAACTGCGGAGCGTCTTCCAGGCCGTCCGGCCGCACCTGCGTGATCACCTTGCTTTGCGAGGCCATGCCCAGCAACTGGTTGCGCGCGTTCAGCAGCGCCTCGCGGCCCAGTCCGCCCCGGTCCTGCAGGCGGAAAGCGAAGCCCGAGGACGCGCCCAGCTCCGGAATGGGTGGCGGGCTCAAGGGATAGATGAACGCGTCGCGCACGCCCGACAGTGCACCAAACGCCCGCCCCGCCAGGGCTTCGGCCGAGTTGTTCGGGCCGGTGCGCTCGGCCCAGTCCTTGAGCGTCACGAATGCCAGCGCCGCGTTCTGCCCTTGCCCGGAGAAGCTGAAGCCGAGCACGCCGACCATGCTTTCCACCTCAGGCTGTTGGAGGATGAATCCCTCCACCTGCTTCATCACTTCCAGCGTGCGCTCTTGCGTGGCCCCCGGCGGCAGTTGAACGTTGACCAGAATGGTGCCTTGGTCCTCGTTCGGCAGGAATGAGGTGGGCAAACGCATGTAGACCACGGCGGCCACCGCCACGATGGCCACATAGATGATCAAGGTACGGCCCGCACGCGGCAGCAGCGCAGCCACGCCGCGTTCGTAGCGCTTGGCCGTGCGCGAGAAACCCCGGTTGAACCACCCGAAGAAGCCCTTCTTCTCGTGGTGGTGGCCGGCTTCCACGGGCTTGAGCAAGGTGGCGCACAGCGCCGGCGTGAGCGACAGCGCCATGAAGGCCGAGAAGGCGATGGACACACCCATCACCGCTGAGAACTGGCGGTAGATGTTGCCCACCGAGCCGGCAAAGAAGGCCAGCGGCACGAACACCGAGATCAGCACCACGGTCACGCCGACGATGGCGCCCGAGATCTGCGACATGGCCTTGCGCGTCGCCTCTCGGGGCGAAAGCCCCTCCTCGCTCATGATGCGCTCGACGTTCTCCACCACCACGATGGCATCGTCCACCACGATGCCGATCACCAGCACCATGCCGAACATCGTCAACACGTTGATAGAGAAGCCCATCGCCAGCAGCACCGCAAATGTGCCCAGCAGCGCCACCGGCACCACGATGGTCGGGATGATGGTGTAGCGGATGTTCTGCAGGAACAGGAACATCACCAGGAACACCAGCAGCATGGCCTCGCCCAGCGTCTGGGCCACTTGCTGGATGGAGATCTTCACGAAGCGCGAGCTGTCGTAGGGAATCGACCACTTCATCCCCTTGGGGAAAAAGCGTTCGAGTTCGTGCATCTTCTCGCGCACCGCCTCGGCAGTGGCCAATGCGTTGCCACTGGGGGAGAGCTGCACACCCACGCCGACGGCGGGCTTGCCGCTCAGGCGCGCAGAGGTGGCGTAGGCCTGGCCGCCGAGCTCGATGCGGGCCACGTCCTTGAGGCGCACTGTCGCGCCACCGGGGGTTGCACGCAGCACGATGTTGCCGAACTCCTCGACACTGCCAAGCTGCCCGTTGACCACCACGGTGGCCGCGATGCTCTGACCGCCCACATTGGGCAGCGCACCGATTTCACCGGCCGAGACCTGCGCGTTCTGCGCGCGGATGGCGGCGGTCACGTCGGCCGAGCTCAGGTTGAACCCCAGCAACTTGTTCGGGTCGATCCAGACGCGCATGGCACGCTCGGATCCGAACAGCTGGGCCTGGCCCACACCAGGCAAACGCTGGATTTCAGGCACCACGGAGCGCGCGGCGTAGTCGCCCAGCGCCACCGGGTCCAACGCCGGATCGTCGCTGGACAACATGGCGAACAGCAGGAAGTTGGCGTTCGACTTGTCCACCCGAACGCCCTGCTGCGTCACCGCCGCGGGCAGGCGCGGCGTGGCGCGCGAAAGCCGGTTCTGCACATCCACCTGCGCCAGGTCGGGGTCGGTGCCGGTCTCGAAGCTCAGCGTGATGCTGCCGCTGCCATCGGCCTGCGCCACCGACTCCATGTAGATCAGGCCGGGCGCACCGTTCATCTCGCGCTCGATGACCGACAGCACGCTGTCTTCCAGCGTGGCGGCAGATGCGCCTGGGTAGGCGGTGTTGATGATGATGGCGGGAGGCGCCACCGGCGGGTACTGCGCGATCGGCAACTGCGTGATCGCCACACCGCCCATCACCATGACGAACAGCGCGATCACCCACGCGAAGATGGGCCGGTCAATGAAAAACTTCGCCATGTCGGGCGCTCCTTACTTTGCGGCCTCGGTCTTCGGGGTCGCCGCCTCGGGCGCGGCCGAAGGGGATGCGGCGGCGGGTGCTGCAGGCGCACTGCCCGGCGCCTGCCAGGGCACGGCCTTCACCGGTGTGCCGGGCGGCATCATCTGCAACTTCTGGAAGCCGTCGACCATGATCTGTTCTCCCGCCTTCACACCGTCGAGAACGACCCACTGGCCGTTTTGCTGGCCACCCACCTTGATCTTGCGCGACTCGATCTTGCCGTCGGCACCGACCACGGAGACCGTGTCACCCTGGTTGGTGCGCGTCACCGCTTGCTGCGGCACCAAGATCGCATTGCTGGCCTTGGCCTGCTCCAGGCGCACGCGCACGTAGAGGCCCGGCAGCAAGGTGCCCTTGGGGTTCGGAATTTCCGCGCGCAGCGTCACCTGGCCGGTGGCGCTGTCCACCGTCAGATCGGAGAACAGCAAGCGGCCGGGTTGCTCGTACACACTGCCGTCTTCCAGTACCACTTGCACCGGAACGGATTGCGCGCCCGCGCTCTTGAGCGAGCCACTGGCCATGCCCTTGCGCAGGTTGAACACCTCGGAAGCGGACTGCGTGAAGTTCACGTACATCGGGTTGATTTGCTGGATCACCGCCAGTTGGGTGGCCTCGCCCTGCCCGACCAGCGCGCCTTCGGTCACCAAGGCGCGGCCGATGCGGCCCGAAATGGGGGCGGTAACGCGGGCATAGCCCAGATTGATGTTGGCGGTTTGAATGGCAGCCTTGCCCGCGGCCACATCGGCTTCGGCCTGCTTCTGGGCCGCAACGGCGGTGGCGTATTCCTGCTGGCTGATGGCGTTCTCTTTCACCAGCGGCGCATAGCGGTTGGCCAGCGCAGCGGCCTGGGTGAGGTTGGCCTCCGAGCGTGCCAAGTTCGCCTGCGCACTCTGCAGAGCCGCGTTGTACGGCGCGGAGTCGATGCGGAACAACGGCTGCCCCGCCTTCACATCGCTGCCTTCTCGGAACAGGCGCTCCTGCAAGATGCCGGCGGCGCGGGCGCGAACCTCGGCCACGCGCGAGGCCTCCAGACGGCCTGGCAACTCGGTGGTCAAGCCCACATCGCCTGGAGCGACGGTGACCACGCCCACCTCGGGTGGAGGCATGCTTGCGCCCACAGCACCGGCAGCGCCTTCGGGCGTGCCGGAATTGCCGCATGCCGCCAACAGCGCGGCCAACGCCAACGTGGACAGACCCCGCAGCAGATGAGAAGGGCGCGCAGCAGAAGCATCGAGGGTGCGCGAAACGGACACAGGCTTGATAAGGCTCAAGGCGGGCATGGGAGTCCTCGGGGTATGAAGAAGGAAACGCCAGAAAGGGAGTGCTCGGAATACCCGAGCATTTTGGAGCGGCGGAAAAAGCGCGAAGTATACATACACACAAGAATGTATGTATAGTCCGGCCCGTACCCAAGGGCATGCATTCTGGAGACAAACACCATGGTTCGTCGCACCAAAGCCGATGCGCTGGCCACCCGCAACAGCCTGCTCGATGCTGCCGAGCAGTTGTTTCAGGAGCGTGGCGTCTCGCGCACTTCGCTCAACGACATCGCCACCGCCGCCGGCACCACGCGCGGCGCGATCTATTGGCACTTCAAGGACAAGGCCGACCTGTTCAACGCGATGATGGAGCGCGTGACCATGCCGCTCGAAGGCACGCTGGCCTGCAACGCGCGTGAAGCCAACACCACGGCCGACCCCCTGCTCGCGCTGCGCGACTCGATGATGAGCGCGCTCCATCAAACCGCCACCGACGACCACACCCGCCGCGTCTTCGAAGTGGCCACGCACAAAGTGGAGTATGTCAGCGAGATGCAGGCCGTGCGCGACCGCCACCTGCAGGTGCGCAACGAATGCATGGACATGACCCAGGAAATCCTGCAGCAGGCGGTGCAACGACAAGGCATCACGCTCAACATTCCCTTGAGCACCGCCGCGCTGGGCTTGCACGTGATCATGGACGGGCTCATCCAGAACTGGCTGCTCGATCCCGACGCGTTCGATCTCGTGCAAAGCGGGCGCGACACCATGGAGGTGTACCTGGCGGGATTGGGTTTCGCCCCACCCACCAAGCACATGCCGCGGCGCGCGGCATCGGCGGCGCGCAAACCGCCCAGCCGCAAGCTGGCGCCGGCCTGACATTTCAGGGCGAGCGCTGCGGCGGGTCCTCGTGCGTGGATTCCGGACGCAAGGTCCAAGCCAGAGGCGAGCCCAAACCCACCGCCGCTCCCACCAGCCAGAACACGCTGCCCACGCCCACCAGGGCGCCGGCAGTGCCGAACAGCAGCGGCATCACCACACTTGAGCCGTTGATGGCCATGGCGCGCAAGCCCAAGGCTTCACCCTGCCGATGGTGCGGCGTCATCTGGTGCAACGAGCTCATGATCATGGGCTGCACAGTGCCAAGCGCAAGGCCCAGCAGCACCGACAGCGTGCCCATGGCCCATGCCGAGTGCACAAAGGGATAGCCCGCAAACAGCACCGCGGTCGCGCACATGGCCGATCCGATCACCACCGACTCGCGCAGATGCGCGGCCAGCAACGGAATGAGCAGGCGAATGGCCGTGGCCGCGAGCGCGAATGCGCCGAGGATGGTGCCGATCACGGTCGCGCTCAGACCGCGTTCGTGTCCCAGGACCGGTACCAGGAAGGTGTGCACGTCCCAGCAGGACGACAGCATCCAGTTCAACACCATCAGCTGGCGAAAACCCTTGTCGCGCAGCAATTCCCACGACGAGCCCCGGCTCTCGCCCGGCTTGGCCGCCACCGGTTCGTGCTCGACGGTGTGCCGAACCCAGTACCAGGCCAGCGAAGGCAGCAGTGCGAGCAACAGAAACGACGCCCGAAAGCCGAACGTGTCGATCACCACACCGGCGGCGAATGGGCCGAGAAAATTGGAGATCGAGGGTCCGATGGCCATCCAGCTGAACACCTGCTTGAGCTCGATCGGCCCGTTGGCCATGCGGCCCACGTGCCGCTGCAACGCGATCATCGCCAGGCCCGTGGCCGCGCCGCAGGTCAATGCCGTCACGCACAGCACGATGAACACCGGAAACAGCACCGCGAGCGCGGCACCGAACGAGGCGATGCCCACCGACAACAGCACCGGCTTCTTGAGTCCGCGCCGGTCGGCGTACCGGCCCGAGGGCAAGGCCATGAACACCGGCGCCAACGCGAACAGCGCCAGCAACATGCCTACCGCCGCCGGGCTGTAGCCTTCGCGCAGTGCCATGAGCGGCGCGGCCATGCGAAAGCCCGTCATGCAGGCGTGAAGGCAGATCTGCGCGGCGATCAGACGCGCGAGCTCGGTTCGAAGGGTGGGGTTCAAGCGTCTGCGCTGTCGTTGGGGTCCAGTGGCAGCAGTGCACTGGCCTGGTCTTGCGGCAAAGCCTCCACCGCCTTGAGTGCGCGGCCCATCGCGCGACTGCGGGTCTCGGCGCTGTCCAGCGTGTTGAGCACGGTCTGGGTCTGGCTCTTCACACGCGCGAGCACGTCGCCAAATTTGCCGAATTCGGTCTTGACCGCGCCCAGCACCTGCCAGACCTCGCTCGAACGCTTCTCCAGTGCCAGCGTTCGAAAACCCATCTGCAGCGAATTGAGCATGGCCATGAGCGTGGTGGGGCCTGCCAGCGTCACGCGGTGCTCGCGCTGCAGCGCCTCCATGAGGCCGGGCCGGCGCAGCACCTCGGCGTACAGGCCTTCGGTGGGCAGGAACAGGATCGCGAAGTCGGTCGTGTGCGGCGGCTGCAGATACTTGTCGGCCATGGACTTCGCTTCCAGCCGGATGCGTTGCTCCAGCCCGCGCGCAGCGGCTTCCGCGCCCTCCACGTCGGCGCGCTGCTGCGCGTCGAGCAGTCGCTCATAGTCTTCGTTGGGGAACTTGGCGTCGATCGGCAGCCAGCACGGCGCGCCGTCTTCGCTGCGACCGGGCATCTTGATCGCGAAATCGACCGTGAAGCGGCTGCCCGGCTTGGTCATCACCTGCACGGCGTACTGGTCGGGTGCGAACACCTGTTCCAGCAAGGCCGCGAGCTGGGCCTCACCGAACATGCCGCGCGTCTTCACATTGGTCAGCAGGTGCTTCAAGTCGCCCACACCCTGCGCCAGGGTCTGCATTTCGCCCAGGCCCTTGTGCACCTGCTCCAGCCGGTCGGCCACCTGCTTGAAGCTCTCGCCCAGGCGCGCCTGCAGCGTGCTCTGCAGTTTCTCGTCGACGGTGGCACGCATCTCGTCCAGCTTGGCGGCGTTGCTCTGCTGCAGTTGAGCGAGTTGCCCGTCCAGCGTGGTTCGGATCTCGGCCAGGCGGCGCGCGTTGGCTTCGCTCATGTCCTGCAATTGCCGTGTGAGCGTGTCGCCCAGCGTGCCGCGCAGTTGCACGAGCTGCACGGCGAAAGCGTCGAGTTGCGCGTTCTGCGTGCGCGTGGCTTCGGCCTCCTGGCGCGAGAGCGTTTCCTGGAAGGTGGCAAGGGTCTGCTGCATTTCCTGGCGGCCGCCGCGCGATTGCTCGCTGATCTCGCGGCGCAGTTCGCTCTCCATCCGTTCCACTCGCTGACCCACCTGCTGCCCTTGTTGCTGCAGTTGATCCAGCACGCGCTCGCGGTGCGCGAGTTCCTGCGCGTCCACCGGTGCGCGGCGCAGCAGCAGCCACACGCCAAGCGCCAGGTTGAACGCCACCAGGATCAGCAGCAGCCAGAGCAACGTGTCGTTGGTCATCCGTCTCGTGCTCAGCGCTGGTCCGCCACTTGCGGATTCAGCGGCGTGACCATCTTGCCCTGCGTGAGATAGGCAATGACGTTGTCCGCGGCGAGGTTCGCCATCGCCTTGCGGGTGGTGATGGTCGCGCTGGCGATGTGCGGCGTGAGCACGACGTTGGACGCCTCCAGCAGCCCCGGGTGCACGCTCGGCTCGCCCTCGAACACGTCCAGGCCAGCTGCCGCGATGCGTTTTTCGCGCAGTGCGCTCGCCAGCGCGGCATCGTCCACGATGCCGCCGCGCGCGACGTTGACCAGGGTGGCCGTCGGCTTCATCTGCGCAAGCTCCGCCGCACCAATGGCGTGGTGCGACGAGGCGCTGTAGGGCAACACCAGGATGAGGTGGTCTGCGGTCTTGAGCAACTCGGCCTTGTCGACGTAGCGTGCCTTGCACTCGGCTTCGGTAGCGGCGTCGAGGCGCGAGCGGTTGTGATAGATCACCTTCATGTTGAAGCCATGCGCACCGCGCCGCGCAATGGCTTGCCCGATCCGGCCCATACCCAGAATGCCCAACGTGCTGCCGTTGACTTCGGTGCCCGCGAACATGTCCAGCGCCCAGCGGTTCCATTGGCCCGCGCGCAGGAAGTGTTCGCTCTCGGTGAGACGGCGTGCCGTGGCGAGCAGCAAGGCGAACCCGAAGTCGGCCGTGGTCTCGGTCAGCACGTCAGGCGTGTTGGAGGCCAGCACCCCGGCGGCGGTGATGGCCGGCAGATCAAAGTTGTTGTAGCCGACCGCGATGTTCGCCACCACCTTGAGCTGCGGGCAAGCCGCGATCAGCGCGGCATCCACGCGCTCGCTGCCGGTGGTGATTGCACCGGCCTTGCCTTGCAGGCGTTCGATCAGTTGCGCCGGCGACATCGGTGCATCGCCCTCATTGGTCTCGACGTCGAAATGCTCGCGCAACCTGGCCACCACGTCGGGAAAGATCTTGCGGGCCACCAGGATGGAAGGACGGGTGCTCATGGACATCCACTTTCTTTGAACAGGTCAGACGAACCAGATCCAGGTCATCAGCGCGAACAACGGCACCAGGATGCCGACCGACCACAGCATGTAACCGAAGAAGCTGGGCATGCGAATACCGCGGTCTTCGGCAATCGCCTTGACCATCAGGTTAGGCGCATTGCCGATGTAGGTGTTGGCCCCCATGAAGACGGCACCCGCGGAAATCGCCACCAGGATGGGTGCCAACGCGGTCATGAGCACGGCGGGATCGCCACCCGCGGTGTTGAAGAACACGAGGTACGTCGGCGCATTGTCGAGAAACGAACTGAGAAGGCCGGTGGCCCAGAAGTACATGGCCGGGTTGGGTGAGCCCTCCGCGTTGGTCACCGCGCGCACGACGGCACCAAACGGGCCGTCGACGCCGGCCTTGAGCATGGCAATGACGGGCACGATGGTCAGGAAAATTGCCGCGAAAAGCTTGGCGACTTCCTGCATTGGCCCCCAGGAGAACTGGTTGTTCTCGTGCACGCCGGCCGGCGTGAGCTTGAGCGAAGCCAGCGTGACGGCGATCAGTCCGATGTCGCGCAAAAGGCCGGGCAGACCCACCTCCGTGCCCGCGATGTCGAACACGACAGACGACTTCCACAACCCGCTCATGAGCACGAGCGCCACCACCACGCCCAGCAAGACGAAATTCACGCTGCCATCAAAACCCACCCGCACGGTGTCGGGCGTCGGGTCGTCCGGCCGGGTCTCTTCGCGCCGGTGGTAGTACCACCAGTCGATGGCATAGAAGAGCGCCAGCAGCACACCGACGAGAAACAAGGCCTGGCCCCAGAGGTGCGTCGCCGTCCAGAAGAAGTCGACGCCCTTGAGGAAGCCCAGAAACAGCGGGGGATCGCCCAGCGGGGTGAGGGCGCCACCGGCGTTGGAGACGATGAAGATGAAGAACACCACCACATGCACCTGGTGCTGGCGGTTGTCGTTGGCGCGGATCAGCGGGCGTATCAGCAGCATCGACGCGCCCGTGGTCCCCATGAAGCTGGCGAGGACCGCGCCCAGCGCGAGCAAGCCGGTGTTCAGACCTGGGCTGCCATGCAGGTTGCCCCGCACAAAAATGCCCCCCGCCACGGTGAACAGCGCAGTGAGCAGGATGATGAACGGGATGTACTCCGCCGCCAACGCATGCACCACGCTCGACCACGCCACACCCGGCCCCATGACCGCCGCGAACGGCACCAGAAACGCCAGCGCCCAGGCGGCAGACAGCTTGCCGAAATGGTGGTGCCAGAAGGTCGGCGCCAGCAGCGGCACCAGGGCAATCGACAGCAGAATGCCTGCGAAAGGCACACCCCACCACACGGACAGCTGGCTGCCGTCCAGTTCAGCCGCCTGCACAAGGCCCGGCAGCAGGGTGGCCGCCAAGCCCAGCCAGGGCGCTTGTCGTTGTCTCAAACGGGTCTCCACGGGTCTATCAAAAAGAACCGACACGGCACGCACGGGGCGCGGTGCCGCGATACGCCAATGACTCAGACTGCGAGCAAATCCACTTCGAACAACAAGGTCGCATTGGGCGGAATCACGCCACCTGCGCCTCGCGCGCCATAACCCAGCGCAGCGGGAATCACCAGGCGGCGCGTGCCGCCCACGGCCATGCCCTGCACGCCCTCATCCCAACCCTTGATCACGTGGCCTGCACCGAGCGGGAATTCGAACGGCTGGCCACGGTCCTTGCTGGAGTCGAACTTGGCGCCTTGCACACCGTCGTTGTAGAGCCAGCCCGTGTAGTGGACTTGCACGGGGCCTCCGGCCTTGGCGACTTCGCCGTTGCCAACCACGGTGTCTTCGTACTGCAGGCCGCTGGGGGTGGTAATCATGTTGTGTGTCCTTGAATGGGATTGAAAAAGAAGCGGCGATTATTCCAGCCAATGCGTGAAGCTCTCGACCGGCTCGCGGGGCGTGCGAAAACCGTTGACCAGGTGGCTCGGGTCGGCGTAGCCGAGCGACATGCCGCACACCAGCATTTCGTTGTCACCCGCGCCGATGTGCTGCAGGACGGTGCGGGAAAAACTGTTCCACGCAGCCTGCGGGCAGGTGTGCAAACCGTGGCCACGAGCGGCGATCATGAGCGTCTGCAGGAACATGCCGCAGTCCACGAGCGATCCACGGCCCATGACGCGGTCGATCGTGAACATCAGTCCCACCGGTGCATCGAACAGGCGGTAGTTGCGCTGGTGTTGCGCATGCATCTTGTCCTTGTCGCCCTTGGTGATGCCCAGCAGTCCGTACAAGCTCCAGCCGTTCTCGCGACGGCGATCGATGTAAGGGCTGACCCATTTTTCGGGGTAGTAGTCGTAAGACTCACCCTCTGCGAGCGAGGGATCGACGCGCACGGCATCGTGCGCGGCACAGACCTTTTCCACCAGGCTGTCGCGGCTGGCGCCTTGCAGCACATAGACCTTCCAGGGCTGTGTGTTGGTGCCCGAGGGCGCACGGCTGGCCAAGCGCAGAAGGTGTTCGAGAGTCTCACGCGGCACCGGATCGGGCAGAAAGGCGCGGGTCGACATGCGGGTGTTGATCGCGGCGTCCACGCTGGCCGCGTCGATCAAGGGCGTGGTGGGGTTCTGACTCATCGCAAAGCCTCCAAGGTATTTTTCAGAGTGTCGGACAGCGTCACCGGACGGCGCGTCTCGCGGTCCACGTACACGTGCACAAAATGGCCGCAGGCAGCCGCAAGGTCTTCGCCATCGGCAAACAGCCCCACCTCGTAGCGCACGCTGGAGCGTCCCAGGTGCGCCACGCGCAAACCCGCCCAAACGGTCTGGGGAAACGCCAAGGGCCCAAAATAGTTGCACTGCGTCTCGACCACCAGGCCAATCACCTGGCCCGCATGGATATCGAGCGCGCCCTGCTCGATCAGGTGCGCATTGACGGCCGTGTCGAACCAGCTGTAATACACCACGTTGTTCACGTGGCCATAGATGTCATTGTCGCCCCAGCGCGTGCCGATGGCACGGAACGCACGGTAAGCGCTGCGGGGTAAGGCTTGCGCGCGGGGGGGCAGGTTGCTGGGGGTACGGCTCATTGTTTTTTGGCTGTGCGCCGCAACGTGCGCTCAGGCCTGGGCATTGTGCCAGCCTCAGGCGCCCACCGCTGTCGCCCTATCGGATGCCCGTGCCTGCCAACGCTGCCAGTATTGCAACGCCAAACGATAGGTGTTGACCTGCACTTGCACCGTGGTCTCCAGATCGTGGCCATATCCTCCGCCCATGGCCATTGCCAACGGCGCGCGCCTGCGCCAGGCCCACTCCATCACATGCCGATCTCGCACCTCCAGGCCATCGAAAGTCAGCTTCAAGCGCCCCAGCCGATCGCCCTCGTGCGGATCTGCCCCGGCCAGATACAGCACCAGGCCCGGCTCGAAACGCCGCTCCAGTTCGTCCAGCGCACGCTCCAGCGCCTCCAGGTAGGCATCGTCGTGGCAGCCGTCCGGCAGCTCAACGTCGAGGTCGCTGGCCTCCTTGCGAAACGGGAAATTGCGGGCACCGTGCAGCGACAGGGTGAACACCGAAGTGTCGTTCGCAAAGATGGATGCCGTGCCGTTGCCCTGGTGCACGTCCAGATCGATGATGGCCACGCGCAGTGACGGATGTTCGGCCTGCATCCGGCGCGCGGCCACAGCGAAGTCGTTGAACACGCAGAAACCGCTGCCTTTGCCGGCAAAGGCGTGGTGGGTACCACCCGCCAGATTGGCCGCGAGTCCATCTCCACCCATGGCGGCGCGGCAAGCCTGCAGCGTGGCGCCCACCGAGCGCCGCGCCCGTTCGGCCATGGCGCGACTCCAGGGAAACCCGATCTCGCGCTGAGCGGCCGTGCTCAGGCCACCCGTGCTCACCGCCTCGATGTAGTCCCCGTTGTGCACCAGAGCCAATTCGGCTTCGCTTGCCGGCAACGCCTCGAACATCTGCAGCGCGGGCACCTCCGCCACCAGACGCTCGCGCAGGCGCGCGTATTTCGCCATGGGGAAGCGGTGCCCGCTGGGCAGCGGCAAAACAAAGTGGTCGGCGTAAAAGGCGCGCACGCGGGAGAACCCAAGGAAAAGGCGACGGGCGTCGCAGGATAGGTGAAACGGTATCGAGAAGCCTCGACGAGGCCTTTCTAGAAGCCGGCCTCTAAAATGCTGCATCGCAACAAAAAAGACTTGCACAAGCGCGAGCCATCTTTATAATTCGAGCCATGTTGCAGCGCAGCAATTTACCAGCAGCCTTCAACTAAACCCAGTTTATTTACAAGCTCAGGAGTATGAATATGTTGACCGCCGAACAAGTAATTGCCGCCCAGAAAGCCAACATCGAGGCCATCTTCGGTCTGACCCAGAAAGCCTTCGAAGGCGTGGAAAAGCTCGTGGACCTCAACGTGCAGGCAACCAAGGCCGCGCTGGCCGAATCCGCCAACAACACGCAAGCGCTGCTGAGCGTGAAGGACGCGCAAGAACTGTTGGCTCTGCAAGCCAACCTGTTCCAGCCCCTGGCCGAGAAGACCGTGGCTTATAGCCGCCACCTGTACGACATCGCTTCGGGCACCGGTGCCGAATTCAGCAAGGCCGCGGAAGCACAGGCCAGCGATTCCCAGAAAAAGTTCCTGGCTGTTGTGGACAACGCCGCCAAGAACGCTCCCGCCGGTTCTGAAACCGCCGTGGCTGTGATGAAGAGCGCTGTCTCCGCCGCCAACAACGCCATCGAATCGGTACAAAAGGCTGTGAAGCAGGCGACCGAAATGGCCGAATCCAACTTCAACACCGTGACCGCTTCCGCTGTGAACGCCACGAAGACCGCCGCCAAGAAGCGCTGAACGTCACCGCGATCGTGCCGTTGATCGGCATCCCTGACACCGTTCAAAGGTGCCTCATTACGATCAACTTCACGACGCGCTGCCCCAATGACAAAGGCAGTGCTTGAATCTCAAGTCTGCTTTTCTGGTTGTCTCCTCGGGTCCTTTTCGAAATTCGGTTTCATCGGACCCCTTAAGCCCTCGCCGCAAAGTGAGGGCTTTTTTTATGGAGCTGGCAAACGCCGGACCAGCAGGGCTTTCAGTTGCGGCAACGCCGCTTGCATGGCTGCGCGGCCGGCTTCGATCGAGCGCAGGCGCGCGCTGAAGTCCGCACCACCCACACCGGTCAAAGCAGGACGCACGACCAGATCGGCACCGCCGAGCTCATGGCGGTTGATGCTTTGCCCCATGATGGCGAAGGTTTGCAAAAGCACCTGCATGCTGCCGACTGCCGGGTTGCCTTCGGGTGCGCTGGAAATGTCAACGGCCAGCACAACCTCCGCCCCCATGTCGCGGGCTTGACGCACGGGCACGGGCGCGACCAGGCCGCCGTCCACGTAGTCGCGCCCGCTGATGCTCACCGGCGCAAAAACCCCGGGCACCGCACTGGAGGCGCGCACTGCCTGCGCGGCATCCCCACGCCGGAACAGCACGCCCTGCCCCGTCGCCAGGTCGGTGGCCAGCACGCCCAGAGGAATCTTCATGTTCTCCAGCAGCTTGCCACCCACAGACTGGCGCACATAACGTGTGAGCGCCTCGCCACGCAAGACGCCACGTCCAAAGATGGGCAGCGACCAGTCGGTGAGCATCGCCTCTTCGATGCTGAGCGCTGCGGCCTCCAGCTCGCCTGCAGTTTTCCCGCTGGCGTACATCGCCGCCACCATGCTGCCCACCGACGTACCGGCGACAACGTCCGCACGGATGCCGTTTTGCTCCAACACCTGGATCACGCCCACATGGGCGAAGCCTCGCGCGGCACCACCCCCGAGCGCCAACCCCAAACGCGGCGCTCGGGTAGGAGGCTGCGGCGCCTCCACCGAACCGGTCACGGGTGTCTCAGGCAAACGCACCGAAGTACCGCAAGCGGCCACCATCAGCAGCAATGTCGCCAGGACCGTCCTGCGGCACCAGGCTTTCGTTTTCTTAAAAGTCATTAAGAACCATTCGTATTTGTGCTAGCATGCCCCGCGATTATCCAGGGTGCCTTTTGAAGCCACACCACAGGTGTTTGCCGAGATGATGCCCGTTCACCTCCAGCGAGAGACACGTATGAAACACGCCCTCAAACTTTCAGCCGCGTTGACGGTCACATTGGCTTGCCTCGGCGCACAAACCACCGCGTTCGCCCAGGACAAAGTGCTCAACCTCTACTCCGCCCGTCACTACCAAACCGACGAGGCGATGTACGACACCTTCACCAAAACCACCGGCATCAAGATCAACCGAGTGGACGCGGACGACGCGGGCATCATCGCGCGATTGCGCGCCGAAGGCGCCGCTTCGCCGGCCGACGTGATCATGCTGGTGGATGCCGCGCGCCTGGCGGTGGCCGACACCCAAGGCCTGTTCCAGCCGATCAAGTCCGCCAAGCTCGACGCGGCCATTCCCGCCAACCTGCGCGCCACCGCCACCGCCAACGGCGTGACCTGGACGGGCTTTTCCACCCGCGCCCGCGTGATCGTCTACGACCCGGCCCGCGTGAAGGCAGAAGACGTGGCCACCTACGAGCAACTGGCCAGTCCCAAGCTCAAGGGCATGGTTTGCACGCGTTCGGGATCGCATCCTTACAACCTCTCGCTGTTCTCCACCATCGTGGAGCACATGGGCGACCAGAAGGGCGAAGCTTGGCTCAAGGGTGTGGTGGACAACATGGCGCGCCCCCCCAAGGGTGGAGATACCGACCAGATCAAGGGTGTGGCCTCTGGCGAATGCGGCGTGGCACTGACCAACACCTACTACGTGGCACGCTTGATCAAATCGGACAAGGCAGAAGACAAAGCCGTGGTGAGCAAGATCAAGGTCATGTTCCCCAACCAGGCCACCAGCGGAACCCATGTGAACATCGCAGGCGCGGGGGTCGCCAAACATGCCAAGAACCGCGACAACGCGATCGCATTCATGGAATTCCTGGCCAGCCCCTATGCACAGGACTATTTCGCCAATGGCAACAACGAGTTTCCCACCGTCAAGGGATTGAAGGTCGACAACCCTGCCATCAAGTCCATGGGAGGTGAGAGCTTCAAGGCCGAGACCGTGCCCCTGGGCATCGTGGCGAAGAACATGACCAAGGTTCAGCAGATGCTGGACCGTGTCGGGTACAAGTAATCCGACTGCGGCCTGGCGAAGCCATTTCGCAGCGTTCTGGATTCAGAGATTGAACAAAGCCCTTGGCGATAGCCAAGGGCTTTGTTTTTTGGGAGCTTCAGTACACCTGCGGCACGTGGATCTCGCCAGGCACTTGGTGCCGGAGGTACCCCTCATGGCGCACACGTTCGGGCAATGTGATCGTGGACCGTTCCACCTCCGTATAGGGCATCTGCCGCAGCAGGTGGTGGATGCAGTTCAGGCGCGCCCTCTTCTTGTCGTCCGCCTGCACCACCCACCACGGGGACTCGGGTATGTGGGTGCGCTCCAGCATGGTCTCTTTCGCCTGCGTGTAAAGCTCCCAGCGCCGACGGCTTTCCAGATCCATGGGGCTGAGCTTCCATTGCTTTAGCGGGTCGTGGATGCGCCCCAGGAACCGCAGGTGCTGCTCTTCGTCCGAGATCGAAAACCAATACTTGATGAGCTGCACACCTGAGCGCACAAGCATCTTCTCGAACTCGGGCACCGAACGGAAAAACTCCTCGTACTGTTCATCGGTGCAAAACCCCATGACACGCTCGACGCCTGCACGGTTGTACCAACTGCGGTCGAACAGCACCATCTCACCCGCCGCCGGCAGATGGGCCACGTATCGCTGGAAGTACCACTGCGTGCGTTCGCGGTCATTGGGCGCCGGCAATGCGGCGACACGGCACACCCGCGGATTCAGACGCTGTGTGATGCGCTTGATGGCGCCGCCTTTGCCCGCCGCATCGCGGCCCTCGAACACGATCACCACTTTGTGTCCCGTGGCCACCACCCAGTCCTGCAGCTTCACCAACTCGGCTTGCAGCCGAAACAGTTCGCGGAAATACGTGCGGCGCGCAGCCTTGCGCGTGGACTCGGCACTGTCATCTCCCGGTGGATCCAGCGCATCGTCCTCGAGCTCCATCTCCAACTCTTCGTCGTAACTGTCGATGAGGTCGGTGTGCATGCGGCGCATCCACTCCTCAGGGCTGTCGAACATGATGGCTCCATCTGAAAACAAGGCGCCCAGCCTAGCGCCTCGACGTGACAGTGGCGTGACACACACATGTCGCATAATCCCCATCGAATTGACGTTTACGTCAACGTCACATCCCATCCCATCCCATCCCACACACACCAGGAGCACAGCATGGACATTCAAGGCAAGGTTTTCATCGTCACCGGCGGCGCATCGGGGCTGGGCGAAGGCACAGCGCGCATGCTGGCAGCCAACGGCGGCAAGGTCGTGATCGCCGACATGCAGGCCGACAAGGGTGAAGCAGTTGCCAAGGACATCGGCGGTGCATTTGTGAAATGCGACGTCAGCAGCGAAGCCGATGGCCAGGCGGTGGTGGCCAAGGCCGTGTCCCTCGGCAAGCTCATGGGATTGGTCAATTGCGCCGGCATCGCCCCGGCGGAAAAAACCGTTGGCAAGAATGGCGCGCACAGTCTAGGGGTCTACACCAAGACCATCATGGTCAACCTCGTGGGCAGCTTCAACATGATTCGCCTGGCCGCCGACGCCATGTGCAAGAACGAGCCCGAAGCCACGGGCGAGCGCGGCGTGATGATCTCCACCGCCAGCGTTGCCGCCTATGACGGTCAGATCGGCCAGGCGGCCTACGCAGCCTCCAAGGGGGGCGTGGTCGGCATGACCTTGCCCATCGCCCGCGATCTGGCCCGCAACGGCATTCGCAACATGACGATTGCACCCGGCATCTTCGGCACGCCCATGCTGTTCGGCATGCCCAAGGAAGTCCAGGACGCGCTCGCCGCCGGCGTGCCCTTCCCGAGCCGCCTGGGTACCCCCGATGACTACGCCAAACTGGCCAGGCACATTTTCGAGAACGACATGCTCAATGGCGAGGTGATCCGACTGGATGGCGCCATCCGCCTGGCACCGAAGTAACGCCGACGGCGCCGCCGGTGACGCGGCTTCTTACGCATCTTTGGGCCGACCCTCTCGGCCGGCAAGCGATTCTGGGTTACGGTTGATCGCGTTTCCTCGACCAACGGGAGCCCTGCCATGACACGCTTTGCCTGCCTGATTGCCTCGCTCACCCTGCTGAGTGCCTGCGGCACCCCCTCCGCACCTTCCTCGGTGCAGCAGCCCGAAGGTGCCTCGGGTCTGACCATCAAACCGGGCTGGACGTTCCAGCGCCAGGCCGTGGCTGCGGCCAACCCGCTGGCCACGCAAGCCGGTGCACGCATCCTGCGCGCGGGCGGCAGCGCGGTGGACGCCGCCATCGCCGTGCAGATGGTGCTCACGTTGGTGGAGCCGCAATCCAGCGGCATCGGCGGCGGCGCCTTCCTCTTGCACTACGACGGTCGGAAAATCCAGGCTTTCGACGGCCGTGAGACCGCGCCCGCGACCGCCACCGAGCGCTTGTTTCTTGACGACCAAGGCAAGCCTCTTCCCTTCATGACCGCGGTGGCCAGCGGCCGATCCGTGGGCGTGCCAGGCGCCGTGATGATGCTCGCGCAAGCCCATCGCCAGCACGGCAAACTGCCCTGGTCGCGGCTGTTCGACCCCGCCATACAACTGGCCGAACAAGGCTTTGCGGTAAGCCCACGCCTGCAAACGCTGCTGCTGGCCGAAACCGCGCTGAAGTCGGACCCCGTGGCCGCGGCTTATTTCTATCGCCCCAATGGCCAACCCCATCCCGTTGGCCATATGCTGCGCAACCCCGAACTTGCGCAGGTGTTGCGCAACATCGCAGCGCAAGGTCCGATCGCCTTGCACGAGGGGCCCGTCGCGAGAGCCATCGTCGACAAGGTGCAGCAACACCCTGTGCGCCCGGGCAACCTCAGCCTGGACGACCTCAAGCGCTACCAACCACGCGAGCGCGAAGCCCTGTGTCACGACCTCGCCGCCGCACAACGCATCCTGAACGTCTGCGGGTTCCCGCCGCCGAGTTCGGGCGCGATCGCCGTGGGCCAGATCCTGGGCCTGCTGGCGCGCACGCCGCAGGCGCGAGAACCCCTGGTTCAAGGCGCGATGACCACTCCCTATCCATCGGCCGAGTGGCTGCACGCCTACACCGAAGCCTCTCGCCTGGCCTTTGCCGACCGGGCCCAGTATGTGGCCGACCCGGACTTCGTCAGCGCCCCCGGCGGCCGCTGGGCCAGCTTGCTCGATGCGCGCTACCTGGACGAGCGAGCGCGCCTCATCAGCTCGGCGCGCATGCCCGCGGCACCCGCCGGGCAGCCCGCTGGCGTGCAAGCAGCATGGGCGCCCATGCCCGACCAGCCCGAATACGGCACCAGCCACATCAGCATCGTCGACGCCTTCGGCAACGCACTGGCCATGACCACCACCATCGAAGCCGCCTTCGGTTCGCGCCTCATGGTCACCACCGATCCGAAGCGCCCAGGTGGCTTCCTGCTCAACAACGAGCTCACCGACTTCAGCTTTGCGCCGAGCGATGCCCAAGGCCATCCGATTGCCAATCGCGTGCAACCCGGCAAGCGGCCCCGCTCCTCCATGTCACCGACGCTGGTGTTCGACAAGACCAGCGGCGAACTGCTGATGAGCGGGGGCAGTCCCGGGGGCGCCCTCATCATCCATTTCACGGCCAAGACCCTGCATGGGACGCAGCAATGGGGACTCTCGCCCCAAGCCGCCATCAACCTGCCCAACTTTGGCACGACCGGAGGCCCCGTGCTGCTGGAAAAAGGGCGCTTCCCCGCAGCCACGGCCCAAGCCCTGAGGGACCGAGGCCACACGGTGGAAGAACCTGAAATGACCAGTGGCTTGCAAGCCATTCAGCGCGGCATGCAACGCGGCCAACGTGTCTGGCTGGGCGGTGCCGACCCGCGCCGCGAGGGCATCGTCGCGGGGGATTGAGCCGATCCAGGGGGCTTGGCGGGAAAGCGCCGCGCCGAACCCGCGCCCGGCGTTAAGCTTGCGTCCTTCCCATGGCGATCCCCCAGACTTTCATTCAGGAACTGCTCAACCGCGTCGACGTCGTCGACGTGGTGGGCCGCTACGTGCAACTCAAGAAGGGTGGCGCCAACCTGATGGGCCTTTGTCCCTTCCACGGAGAAAAATCACCCTCTTTCAGCGTCAGCCCGAGCAAGCAGTTCTATCACTGCTTCGGCTGCGGAGCCAACGGAAACGCCATTGGGTTCCTGATGGAACACGCCGGCATGAGCTTCATCGAGGCAGTCAAAGATCTCGCGCAGCAGGCCGGCATGCAGATTCCGGAAGACGAGGCCTCGCCGCAGGACCGTGAGCGCGCCGCTCAACAGCGCCAGAAGCAGGCCACGCTGACCGACGTGCTGGAGAAGTCGGCGCAGGCGTATGCCAAGCAGCTCAAAAGCACACCGCGCGCGGTCGCCTACCTCAAGGGACGTGGTCTCTCCGGCCAGGCCGCAAAAACCTTCGGCCTGGGCTACGCACCCGAAGGTTGGCGCGCCTTGGCCAGCGTCTTCCCCGACTACCAGACACCGCTGCTGGTCGAATCCGGCATGGTGATCGAGCACGAGGACGAAAAAGGAGCGGACGGCCAAGCCAAACGCTACGACCGCTTCCGCGACCGCATCATGTTCCCGATCCGCAACGTCAAAGGTGAGTGCATTGGCTTCGGGGGACGCGTGCTCGACAAGGGTGAGCCCAAATACCTCAACTCGCCCGAGACGCCGGTCTTCAGCAAGGGCCGTGAACTCTATGGGCTGTTCGAAGGCCGCACCGCCATCCGCGTCGCCGGCTACGCCCTGGTCACAGAAGGCTATATGGATGTGGTCGCCCTGGCCCAACTCGGCTTTGCCAACGCCGTCGCCACACTGGGCACCGCGTGCACACCCGACCACGTGCAGAAGCTCTTTCGTTTCACCGACTCGGTGGTGTTCAGCTTCGATGGCGACAGCGCGGGCCGACGCGCGGCACGCAAGGCGCTTGACGCCGCGCTGCCCTTGGCCACCGACACCCGCAGCGTCAAATTCCTGTTCCTGCCGGCCGAACACGACCCGGACAGCTTTATCCGAGCCAACGGCGAGGCCGCCTTTGCCGCGTGCGTCAAGGAAGCCATGCCACTGTCGCGCTTTCTGATCGAGTCCTCCAGCGCCGACTGCGACCTGTCCACCGCCGAGGGTCGAGCGCGCATGGCCAGCCAGGCCCGCCCCCTCTGGAGCGCCCTGCCCGATGGCGCACTCAAGCGCCAGCTCATTGGCGAACTCTCTGCCGGTATTGGCATTGGCAGCCAGGATCTGCTGCAACTCTGGCAGCAAACCGGCACCGGCTCGCGAAGCGGCCGCGCGCCAGCGCCCGCTGCCCCCCAGGCATCGCAGGCGTACGGCCACCAGGACGCCAGCCCCCCCACCGACGCCTATGCACCGCAAGGCAGTTCCTACCGAAGCAACAACAGCTATGGCGGCGGTGGCGGTAGTGGCAAGAGTTTCGGCGGCAAGTGGCGCAAAGGCCCACCGCCGCCGCCACGCATGCTCGGCACTCGCCACGTCGGTGGCAGCCGCGCCGACCGGGCTGTGAGCCTGTTGCTGACCAACGCATCGGCCTGGGACACGCTATCCGCCGACGACCACGCGCTGCTCGCCCACTTGGAGGCACCCCATGGTCCAGTATTCCACTGGCTGGAAGTCCAACTGCACGAACACGGTCACCAGCCCTGGGCCGCCCTGCGCGAGGCGCTGCGTGGCCACGAGCACGAATCCTTCGTCTGCAGTCAGGTCGAGCAGGTCCTCATGGGCACCGAGCCAGACAACGAGCTGGCCGAGCTGGCCGACGTGATGAACCGCTTGCGGCGCGACGGCCTCGAAGCGCAAGCCCGCCGGCTCGCTGAGCGCGTGAGTCGCGGCGACACCTCTGCAATGGACGAATACAAAAGCGTGCGCGACCGCCTGCAGGCCTTGATCACAGGCCAAACGGCATGAATCCACCGTCAACGGTATAATCCTGGGCTTTGCACCGCAAGCGCGACAGCAGCACCTCCGGCACCGGCCTCGCCCCTGTACAGGGTCAGATGGAACAAATTCCTGGCCACCTCGACGCCTCCTTGGCTCGACGGAACTCCGCAAGGACTGCACACCAAATGTTCGCCCCACAGCTTGCAGGCCTGCCCTTTCCGGCGAAAGGTAGGTGTTGTGCCCAACAAAATCACCGGGGGGACCGCGTCGCGCGGCCTTCAGGCGGATTGTGTGTGTGTGTGTTCAGCCGGTTCCAGTTCGACATTTTTTTGAGGTCCTCATGCCCGCGAAGAAATCCAGTACGCCCGTCGTGTCCAGCACCCGAACCGCCCCGAAGGCCAGCGCGCGCGTTGCAACCTCGGCCTTGCCCTCAAAGAAAGCCACTGCTGTGACCGAAAAGACCCCCGCCAAAAAAACCGTCGCAAAAGCCAAGCCCGATTTGACCGAAGAAGAAGCGCTCAACCAGAAAAAGAAGGCTGCGCCCCCTGCGAAGCCCGCTGCCAAGCGGGGCCGCAAGCCCAAGGCCGACAGCAAGGCCAAAGGCCAGAGCGATGCCGATCTTGACGATGCAGACCTGAGCGATATCGAAGACGACCTGGCGGGCGAGACCGAAGCCGAGGCCACCGATGCCACCCCGCAGACGGTCGAAAAGGTCAAGCCTCTGCGAATGAAGATCAGCAAGGCCAAAGAGCGCGCGCTGATGAAGGAATTCGGCCTGGACGAAACCGTCTTGTCCGAAGAAGAAGCGCGTAACCGCCGCGAACGCCTCAAAACCCTGATCAAGCTGGGCAAAACGCGCGGCTACCTCACACATGGCGAAATCAACGACCACTTGCCCGACAAGCTGGTCGAGGCCGAAACGCTGGAGGTTGTGGTCTCGTTGCTCAACGACATGGGCGTGGCTGTCTATGAACAAACGCCCGACGCCGAAACTCTGCTGCTGAACAACACCGGTCCGACGGCCGCCACCGAAGAAGAAGCAGAAGAAGAAGCCGAGGCCGCCCTGTCCACCGTGGACAGTGAATTCGGCCGCACGACCGACCCTGTGCGCATGTACATGCGCGAGATGGGCACGGTGGAGCTGCTCACGCGCGAGGGCGAGATCGAAATCGCCAAACGCATCGAAGGCGGCTTGAACGACATGATGGCTGCCATCAGCGAGAGCCCGGCGACAATCGCCGAAATTCTGCTGATGGCCGACGACATCCGCGAAGGCAAGGTTGTTATCTCCACCGTGGTCGACGGTTTTGCCGATGCCGACGCGGCCGACGACTATGTTGCCGAAGAAGACTTCGACGACTATGACGAAGCCGACGACGACGATGGCAAGGGCGGCTCCAAGGCGCTGACCCGCAAGCTCGAAGAACTCAAGCGCGAATCCCTGACCCGCTTCGACACGATGCGCGACCTGTTCGAAAAGCTGCACAAGATTTACGACAAGGAAGGCTACGGCACTCCTGCCTACCTCAAGACGCAGGTCGCGATCACCGAAACGCTGATGTCGATCCGCTTCACCGCCAAGGCAATTGAAAAACTGTGCGGTACCTTGCGCGGCCAAGTCGACGATGTGCGCAAGAAGGAGCGCGAACTGCGTCGCATCATCGTGGACAAGTGCGGTATGCCTCAGGAAACCTTCATCAAGGAATTCCCGCCCAATCTGCTCAACCTGAAGTGGGTGGAAAAGCAGGCCACAGCGGGCAAGCCCTGGAGCGTTGTGCTTGAGCGCAACATTCCCCCGGTGCAGGAACTGCAACAAGGTCTGATCAATATTCAAAGCAGCGTGGTCGTGCCGCTCACGCACCTCAAGGACATCCACAAACGGATGAACCAAGGCGAAGCGACCTCGCGCGATGCCAAAAAGGAAATGATCGAGGCCAACCTGCGCCTCGTGATTTCGATCGCCAAGAAGTACACCAACCGCGGCCTACAGTTCCTGGATCTGATTCAGGAAGGCAACATCGGCCTCATGAAGGCGGTGGACAAGTTCGAATACCGTCGTGGCTACAAATTCTCCACCTATGCCACGTGGTGGATTCGCCAGGCCATTACCCGCTCGATCGCCGATCAGGCCCGCACGATCCGCATTCCAGTGCACATGATCGAGACCATCAACAAGATGAACCGCATCAGCCGCCAGCACTTGCAGGAGTTCGGCTTCGAGCCTGATGCATCCATCCTGGCCGAGAAAATGGAGATGCCAGAGGACAAGATTCGCAAGATCATGAAGATTGCGAAGGAGCCGATCTCGATGGAAACCCCCATCGGGGACGACGACGACTCCCATCTGGGCGACTTCATCGAAGATCAGGCCAACACGGCCCCCATCGAAGCGGCCATGCAAGCCGGTCTGCGCGAAGTGGTCAAGGAAATCCTCGACAGCCTCACACCGCGCGAGGCCAAGGTGTTGCGCATGCGCTTTGGTATTGAAATGTCCACGGACCACACGCTGGAAGAAGTGGGCAAGCAATTCGATGTAACGCGCGAGCGCATCCGTCAGATCGAAAGCAAGGCCGTTCGCAAACTCAAGCATCCGAGCCGGTCAGACAAGCTGCGCAGCTTCATCGACACGCTGTAGCCTTATAAGGGGAGCCGCAACGCTCCCTTTTTTATACCCGACGCCTCAGGCCGCCAACAACCGGCTCATCACCGCCCGAAGCTTCGCGGGCGGAACGGGCTTGTACAACAGCGTGAGCCCCGCGCGTCGAACCTCCCGCGCGGTGTCGAGCGAGCTGTCACCCGTGAGCACGATGGCGGGAAGATTGGGACGCAAACGCAGACGCAGCCGTGCAATGAGATCCGTTCCTACTTCACCGGCATCCAAACGCAAGTCTGTCAGCACCAAATCGGGTGGATGAGGAAGGCGGGCGACCAGAGCCTCAGCTTGCGGTCCCGACGAAGCCGCCGTTACGCTGCAGCCCCATCGCTCTAACAGCCGACACGTGCGTTCAAGAATGACCAAATCATCGTCCACCAGCACCACCCGCAAACCGGAAAACGGCTTGCCCACAGGTTCATCGGAAACCACATCGGTCAACAATGCGTCGGTGCCCGTGGAAGCTGGCAACGTGCCACGCGGCACTTCCAAATAGAACCGGGAGCCCCGGCCAGGCTGGGAAGAAATGCGCGCGCGATAGCCCAACAGTTCCGAACAACTTCGAACTATCGCCAGACCCAACCCAACCCCTCCTTGCGAGTCGGTTCGATCAATCCGATAGAACTCGCGGAAGATGGCTTCCCGGTGCTCTCGCGGGATACCAGGGCCCGTGTCCCAAACCTCCAGGCGCAAAGCGTCACCTCGCTGGCGGCAGGTGACCACCACTCCGCCGGTTTCGGTATATCGCAGAGCATTCGAAATCAAATTGGACAAAATGCGCTGCAGCAAAGCCGGGTCGCTATAGGCAATGGCAGACGTTGGACACACCGCGAAACGCAGCCTCTTCTTTGCGGCCACGCTGCTGTACGCCTGGTGCAACTGCCCCAGGATGGGGTCCAGTGCGAATGGCATCAAATTGGGGACGATCATTCCTGTTTCGAGCCGCGACATCATCAAAATAGCGTCAAGCAAAGCGTACAAGCAAGCCGAAGGGGACCCCCACATCAAGCACCAGCGCAAGCACCTGCACCAGGAAATGCTGCAGGAGGGCGCGGTGGAGAAAACCCGGCAAGCATCGGCGGTGATCACCAACCCCACCCATCTGGCCATCGCCATCCTGTACGACAAGGACAAGACACCCCTGCCGGTGGTACTCGCCAAAGGCGAAGGCGCGCTGGCGGCCCGCATGGTGCAAGCGGCGCGGGAATCGGGTGTTCCGGTGTTGCAGAACATCCCCTTGGCGCGGGCCATGATGGAATCCGCCGAGGTCGATCAATACATTCCGAGCGAACTGGTCGAAGCGGTGGCCGAGGTGCTGCGGATGGTCGAAGCCATGAAACAGGAGCACAACCCATGAAAGCATCACAAAAGTCTCCCGCAGCCCACCCGGCGGTGGCCGCATACGCCGCACGGCAGGGCCTGGGCGCCGATGCGTTCAAGGCCGATGGCCGTCTTACGCTGCGCTTCGACGACCGCTATCGCGTGCACATGCAAGCGGCACCCAGTGGACGCATCGCCATCACGGCCCGGTTGCTGAGTCTGGGTTCGCTGGGCAGCAAGAAGGAGGACGTGCTGATGCACCTGTCCACACTGGCTGCCGGTTTGTTGCGGGACCACGGGTCGGGCCTTTGCATCGACACCCGCGACCAGACCTTGCAGCTCCAGGCACAGTTGGCCGCGGACACCAACCTCGAACGGCTCCAAGCCGAACTGGAAGACTTTCTCAACGCACTGGAGTTCTGGACGCGCACCTGTGCCAGCACCTCCACGACGACCGTCGCCCGAGCCCTCTAGGAGCTTTCATGCCGTCCCCTTGCCGACGCCCATTCCCTTTTCAGACCGCGCGCATCCTCGCTGGCTTGCGGGCCACCGTGCTGGCCACCTGTCTGAGTTCCGGCGCGGCCCTATCGGGACCCGTTCCTTGGCCCGATGCGCCTTTCAACCACTATGCGGAGAACGTGTCCCTCGCATCGGTGTTGGCGGAGTTCGCGGCCGGGTTCAGCCTGGCCCTGTCCATGCAGCCTGGCATCGAAGGCACCGTCAACGGTCGATTCAGCGCCAAGAATCCCACCGAGTTCATCTCGCGCCTGGGCGGCATATACGGCTTCACCTGGTTCACCCATGCGGGGACCTTGTACATCTCCAAAGCCAACGAGACCGTCACACGCGGCCTGCCCGTTCCTGGCGGCGGCGTGAGCAACCTGCGCAAGGCCTTGACAGACCTCGGCGTTCTCGAGCCCCGATTCGGTTGGGGAGAACTCCAGGACCAGGGCGTGGTCATGGTCTCCGGACCACCCAGCTACGTGAGTCTGATGGAGGCGACCCTGAAGCAGCTGCCGCCGGCCAGTGGCGCTCAGCAAGTGGCCGTCTTTCGTCTGCGCCATGCATCGGCCGAAGACCGCACGATCCGCTACCGCGACCGCGAAGTCGTCCAGCCCGGCCTGGCGACCGTGCTTCGCAATCTGGTGGTCGACCGAGGAGGCTCGCCGGCCACGGGCTTCGTGTGGGACGAGCGCCTGAACCCTTCGGCTTCCACCTCCTCCGCCCCGCGCACGGTCACGGTCAACAGCGACAGCGGCACGCCCGTCACGGGTGGCAGTGGTGCGCCGGTGGCGTCCGGCAGCGCTCAGGCCAATGCGCCTGCCGCCGACAGCGGTCGCGTCATCTCCAGCAATGGCCGCTCAAACGTCCGCACGCGCGGCCCTTCCGTGCAATCCGATCCGCGGCTGAACGCCCTGATCGTGGAAGACCTCCCCGAACGCATTCCGCTGTATGCCAAGATCATCGAACAGCTGGACGTGCCCACGGCTCTGATCGAGATCGAGGCCATGATCATCAACGTCAATTCCGACAAGGCGCGCGAGCTGGGGATCAACTGGGCCGGCAGGGTGGGCAACAACTCAGCCCTCGGTTTTGGTGCCTTGAACGCCACGCCACAGCCGGGCACCCTGTCGCTGGTGCACGCCGCATCCGCTACGATCAACCCGGGGTCGGTGGCGGTCAACGCCGGCGGCTATCTGATTGGTCAGATCCGCTTGCTCGAAAGCACCGGAGACGCGAGCATACAGAGCCGCCCTTCGGTACTCACCAGCGACAACACCGGAGCGCTGCTGGATCTCTCGGAAACGTTCTACGTGCGCCTGCAGGGCGAACGGGTGGCCTCCCTCACACCCGTGACCGCAGGCACCACCTTGCGGGTCACGCCGCGCGTGATCACCGAGGGCCAGGAGCGCTTTGTGCAACTGACGGTCGACATCGAGGACGGCCGCATCGAAGACCGGCAGATAGACACACTGCCCACCGTGGGACGCAGCACCGTCAGCACCCAAGCCATCGTGCGGGAGAACGACTCGCTGGTGATCGCCGGCCACACCTCGGACAGCAACACGACCAGCGACCAGCGCGTGCCCTTCCTCAGTGACATCCCTGGACTGGGTGTGTTGTTCACCAGCCGCTCTCGCACCACGCAACGGCGCGAACGCTTGTTCGTCATCAAGCCCACCATCATCAGCGCGCCCGGCACGTGGGCGCCACCACCCCTCGTCCCTCAGGAGCCCACACGCACGCCGCCTTGAGCCCTTCGAAGAACGATCCCGACACATCCAGACGGAGGCCCATCGGCCTCCTTCTTTTTGGACCCTTCTGCGCCTGCGTCGAGGCAGAACGAAGCCCCAAATTCCGTTACTCAAAAGCCCGCAAGCCCTCGGGCTTCGAGCCCGTGAGCACATGAAGAAACAAATCACCCCAAGGAGTACCACGATGGACCGAATTGCCTACGAAAAATTCTGCCGCGACGCCAGCAGCAGCCTGGACCTTCCCAACACCGAGCGTCTGGGGGAAGGCGGTCTGGTGGACGTGGATGGTGTGGAGATGCAACTCGTGTGGAACGGGACGCGGCACATGCAGCTGCACATGGAGGTGGGGGCTCTCGAAGACCAGAGCCGTCTGGAAGCCTATGAAGCCGCGCTGACGTTTCAAGCCCAACTGGCGGGCCTGGTGACGGGCATGTTTGTGCTGGACGTCGCAGGCGACCGGTTGATGTTCACCTTGGCCATTCCCATGGCCGAGCCCATGGAAGGCGTCGACCTGGCCTATGTATTACGCGGGTTTGCCGCTCAGGTGACGGATTGGCGCTGCACCATCCTGCGGGGCAAGGTGCTGGCCGAAGTCTGAACCCGGATGCCGCCCCGGGCGGCGCGCAAGCATGCACGCGGCGATGCAAGGAGGTGTGCGCGAGGTCCGACGATGCGAGAATAAAACGCGCTCGACAGGCATTCATCACCCACCTTCATGCCCACACCTTTCGTCCAACCCAACAGCGTATTCACACGTTCCCTGAGCAATCGGTTGGACGAAATCGGCGCACTCGCCGACGCGCTGACGCAATGGGCTTCGGGAGCACAAGTGCCTTGCGCCACGGTGCGGGCGGTGCACCTCATGCTCGACGAGCTGATCACCAACGTGGTGGAACATGGCTACGCGCCCACGCAGCACGGCGAGATTCACGTGAACGCCTGGCTATCCCCCGGCCAGATCGAGGTCCAGGTGCGCGACCACGCCGTGGCCTACAACCCGCTCACCGCGCCCACGCCCGACCTGCTGGCGGACATCGACCACCGGGCCATCGGTGGCCTGGGCATTCACTTCGTGCGCCAGCTGGCCGATGAGGCTTCCTACGCGCGGGTGCGCGAAAACGGCCGGGACACGAACCTCGTGCACATCGTCAAGCGGTATCCACCGCCGGGCGATCACACGCGGCGCTGAACGGCGCCTGCGGCCCCCTCCCGGTCGTCGCCCGGCAGGCGCACTGACACTTCCAGCCCGGGTCGCGCATTGCGCACCTGCAGCCCTCCCCCGTGTGCCTGCGCAACGAGTTTGCACAGGTACAAACCCAAACCCACACCACCCGCGCTGCGGGTGCGCGCGGCATCGGGACGGTAGAAGGGCTGCGCGAGGTTCGGGATCTGGTCGTCGGGCACACCGGGGCCGTGGTCGCGCACGGTGACTTCGATGCCCGGCGCTCCTTCGATCGTGCGAACGTGCAGCTCAACAGGCCGGTCCGCGCCCGCGTTGTGGCGCAAGGCGTTGTCCAGCAGGTTGCGCAGCAGCAGGCGCACCCGGATGCGGTCGAGCGCCAGCGAGGGCAAGTCCGGCGCCAGATGCACGGCAATGTCGCGCGCCGCAGGCTGGGTGGCGGCGAGTTCGTCGATGACTTCGCGCACCAGGCTGGCCGGGTCAGTAGGTTCGCGGCGCAAGGCTTTGTGCCGGCCCGCCAGGCGCTCGCTCTCCAGCAGGTCGCTGATGAGGCGCGCCATTTCGCTCAGATCGCGCAAGAGGGCCTGGCGCTGTGGCGCGACTTCGTCCGACTCGGGCAGCAACTCGGTGTTGAGCCGGGCACGCGTGAGCGGGCTGCGGAGCTCGTGGCTGATGGCCAGCAGCAGCGCGCGCTGGGCTTCGAGCATCTGGTGGATGTCGTGGCCCATGGTGTTGATGGTGGCCGCGAGTTGGCCGAGTTCGTCGGGCCGGTGCGCATGGCGCACGGGAATGGGTTCGCCGAACTCGCCAGCGCCAAAGCGCAGCGCGCCCTGGCGGATATGGTCCAGCGGGCGCAGCAGGCGGCGCACGTACAGGTAGGCCAGCAACGTGAGCGTGAGCAAGGCAACCAGGGTGTAGCCCACCAGCTTGGGGCGTCGGTCGAACGCGGCTTCGTTCACACCGAATTCGATGCGGTGGCCATCGGCCGTCGCGCGTTGCAGCAATTGCTGCCAGTCCGCGTCGTCGCCCCAGCCGGCACCATCTTCGCGGTCCGCACGCCACTGGTCACGTCGCCAGCGTGGGTGCTCCTGGTCAGGGTGCGAGCGCCAGTTCACCCGCGGACCGCTGATGTCGATGGTGATCGGCAGGCGTTGCGTCAGTGCCTGGGCGCGCCCGATATCGGGCGATACACCCTGGGCCGAGACCTCGTTGGCCAGGCGGTCGACGTAATCCATGAGCAAGGGCCGGGCGGCTTCGCGCCAGCCCACGGAGAAGGCTTTCTGCACGCCCGCGATGAAGGTGAACGACATGGCCGAGGCCAGCAGCAGAAACACCAGCACCATGCGCAGCTTGAGCGAGCAGCGCACGGCGTTGAGCGCGCGGCGGTACCAGGGCAAGGCGGTGGCGGTCATGTCAGCGGTGCCGCTTGGGCAGCGCCAGCGTATAGCCGGCGTTGCGCAGCGTTTTAATGCAGTCCAGCGGCTCGAGCTTCTTGCGCAGGCGGCTCACCACGATGTCGACCGCGCGGGTGTAGAGGTCGGCCTCGTGGCCGCGCAACTGGTTGAGGATGTCGTCGCGGTTGAACACGCGGCCCGCATCGCGCGCAAGCAGGTGCAGCAGGTCGAACTCGGTGCTGGTGAGTTCTACCGGCTCGCCCTGGCGCAACACGCTGCGCCGCGTCGGGTCGATGCTCAGGCCATCGAAGTGCAACACGCCCTGCTCGACCACGGCCGTGGCCATGGCCATGGCCATGGCCGGTGTGGCCGGTCCATTGCCGCCGTTGCGACGGCGCAGCACGGTCTGAATGAGTGCCACGAGTTCGCGCGGCTCGAAGGGTTTGGGCAGGTAGGCGTCTGCGCCGAGTTCGAGGCCGACCACGCGGTCCATCACGTCGCCGCGCGCGGTGAGCATGACGATGGGGATGTCGCTTTCCTTGCGGATGGTGCGGCAGAGCTCGAAGCCGTCCATCTCGGGCAGCATGACGTCGAGGATGGCGGCATCGAAGGCTTCGCCACGCAGACGCGCCAGGCCCTCACCGGGCCGCAGCGCGTGGGCGAGCGCGAGCTCGAACCGCTGGAAGTAGGTGGTCAGCGGCGGTCCGAGCTGTTCGTCGTCGTCGATGAGCAGGATGCGGGGCATGGGGCATTGTCGCCCAGTGGGGCGATCAACCGCGCGCGAACCAGCCTCGGCGTTTTTGCAGGCGCTCGCGCACCTCGCCCTGTTGCGTGGGGTTCAGGCTGTCGTAAAAATCGGCCAGCGCGTTGATCACTTCGGGGCTGCTCACTTGAACCGCGCGGGTCTTCTCGTCGAGCAGGTGCAGGGCGCGGGCGCGGTCGAACTTGTCGCCCGACACCAATGCCTGCATCTCGGCGCGCGGGTTGGTGGTCTGGCCAATCATGGCCAGGCGCTGCGCTTGCACCTTGTCGGCCAGCACGTTGAGTTTTTGCTGTTGTTCGGCGTTGAGATCGAGTTTGCTGGTGATGCGGTTGACCACCTTGCCACGCACTTCGGTGATCTTCTCGGGGCTCATGGGCCCGCGTTCGTGGTGGCGTGTGCCGCAGGCAGCCAGGCTGCCGACCGCGATGGCCACGCCGGTGAAGCCCATGAGCGAGCGTTTGATCCAGGTTTTCATGTGATGTCCTTTCGATGGGACGGTTGAACATGACCCAGATGGTGCCGAGCGGACACGCCAGCGTCGTCTCGGCGCGGTATCGCTATGTTTCGGTTTTTTTCAGCGCCCGCGCGAAGCGCGACGGGGGGTCAATAAGCCTCCGTGTCGATCTCTTTGTTCGCCTGCTCGGTGTACCGGTTTCCACTCACCGTTTTCTGGTTGATCAGCGCATCGAGCCTGGCCAGCGTGGCCGCGTCCAGCTTCACGTCGGCAGCGCCGAGGTTGTCCAGCAGGTGGGCTTCGCGCGCGGTGCCGGGAATCGGCAGGATGTCCGGCCCCTGGTGCAACAGCCAGGCCAGCGCCAGTTGGGCCGGCGTGCAGCCCACCTCTTGGGCAATGGCACGGTAGGCGGGAAGCAATTGCAGGTTGCGGCCGAAATGCTCGGGCTTGAAACGCGGCATCGGCAGGCGGATGTCCTTGGGGTCGAAGCTGCCCACATTCAGATCGGGGCCGCACAAGAACCCGCGTGCCAAAGGGCTGAAGGCCACGAAGGCAATGCCGAACTCGCGGCAGGTCTCGAGCACCGCAATTTCGGGGTTGCGCGTCCACAGCGAGTACTCGGTCTGCAAGGCGGTGATGGGGTGCACCGCCTGCGCCTTGCGCAGGGTGGCGGCCGAGACCTCCGACAGGCCCAGCGTGCGCACCTTGCCCGCGCGCACCAGGTCGCTCATCGCGCCGACGCTCTCTTCCACCGGCACCTGTTTGTCCCAGCGGTGCAGGTAGTAGAGGTCGATGACGTCGGTTTTCAGCCGGCGCAGGCTGTCTTCGCAGTTCTTGCGAATGGCCTCGGGCCGGCCGTCGATGACGCGCTTGACACCATCGTCGAACTGCACGCCGGCCATGCCGCCTTTGCTGGCCAGCGTGAACTGGCTGCGGTGCTTGGCCAGCACGTTGCCCACGTGCGTTTCGCTCGCGCCAAAACCGTAGAGCGCTGCGGTGTCGAAGTGGGTCACGCCGTTGTCCAGCGCGGTCAGCAGCACGCGCTCGGCCTGCTCTTTCGACACAGGCGCTCCGTAGGCATGGCAGATGTTCATGCAGCCCAGCCCGATGGCCGAGACGCTGAAGGGACCGAGTGGGCGCTGCTGCATGGCGATCACCCTTGCGCGTTGAGTTGCTGTTCGAGCTTGTGCAGCACCTGGTAGCAGGCGAGCACCTTGGCCACGCTGGAATTGGGTTCGCGGCCTTCCCGGATGGAGGCGAAGAACTCGCGGTCCTGCAACTCGATGCCGTTCATGCTCACCGCCACCTTGGACACGTCGACCTTCTCGTCCTTGCCCGTGTACAGGTCGTCGTAGCGTGCAATGTAGGTCGCGTTGTCGCCGATGTAGCGGAAGAAGGCACCGAAGGGCCCATCGTTGTTGAAGCTCAGGCTGAGCGTGCAGATCGCGCCGTTGGCGGCCTTGAGCTGGATGCTCATGTCCATGGCGATGCCCAGCGTGGGATGGATCGGACCCTGGATGGCGTTGGCCTGCACGATCGGGCTGTTGGCCTGGTAGGCAAAAAGGTCCACCGTGTGTGCGGCGTGGTGCCACAGCAGGTGGTCGGTCCAGCTGCGCGCCTGGCCGAGTGCGTTGGTGTTGGTGCGGCGGAAGAAATAGGTCTGCACATCCATCTGATGGATGTTGAACGTGCCAGCCTGGATCTGGTTGTGCACGAACTGGTGGCTGGGGTTGAAGCGGCGCGTGTGGCCGCACATGGCGACAAGGCCCGTCTTCTTCTGCAGCGCGACGACGTCGTCCGCACCCTGGAGGCTGTCGGCCAGCGGAATTTCCACTTGCACGTGCTTGCCGGCCTTCAGACAGGCCAGGGTCTGTTCGGCGTGCATCTGCGTGGGCGTGCAGAGGATGACGGCGTCCAGGTCCTTGAGCGCGAGCGACTCGGACAGCTCGGTGGTGACGTGGCCAATACCGTACTGCTTCGCCACTTCCTGGGTCTTGTCCCGTTCACGGCCGATCAGCGAGATCACCTCGACGCCGTCGATGTTCTTGATGCCGTCCAGGTGCTTGATGCCGAAGGCGCCGGCGCCCGCGAGGGCGACTTTGATGGTTTTGCTCATATCTTTACTCCAGTTGGGGACAGAGCTGGCCGCTGCGCGACTGCGGTCTGCCCCGCAAGCTTATTGGTTTTCCAGGATCAGGTGGCCCACCGCCGTGTTCGACGCAGGCACATGGTAGAAGCGTTGCACAGCCTTCGGGCGGGGGCCGCCGGCGGCGTCGGCCATCGCGCCGCGCGCGATCAGCCACATCACCAGTTCGATGCCTTCGCTGCCCGCTTCGCGCACGTAGTCGATGTGCGAAATGTTCGCCGCGGCTTCGGGGTCGTGGATCAGCTTGTCGAGGAAGGCGTTGTCGAAGTCCTTGTTGATCAGCCCCGCGCGCGGGCCTTGCAACTGGTGGCTCATGCCCCCCGTGCCCCAGATGTGCACGTTGATGTCTTCGTCGTAGCTCGCCACCGCCTTCGCGATCGCCTTGCCCAGGTTGTAGCAGCGCTGCCCACTGGGCACAGGGTACTGCACCACGTTGACGGCGAAAGGAATCACCGGGCAGGGCCAGGCACCCTTCACCGGGTCTTGCGGGCCGCACATCAGCGACAGCGGCACGGTCAGGCCGTGGTCCACGTCCATCTTGTTGACGATGGTGAGGTCGAAGTCCTGCTGGATCACCGATTGCGCGATGTGCGAGGCCAGTTCCGGGTGACCGATCACCTTGGGCACGGGGCGCGGGCCCCAGCCTTCGTCGGCCGGCTGGTACTCGGCGGCGGTGCCGATGGCGAAGGTCGGGATCATGTCCAGGCTGAACGCGGTCGCGTGGTCGTTGAAGACCAGGAAGATCACGTCGGGCTTGTGGTCCTTCATCCATTGCTGGCCAAATTCGTAGCCCTTGAAGACCGGCTGCCAATACGGCTCATGGGTCTTGCCCAGGTCGAGTGCCGCGCCGATGGCGGGCACGTGCGAGGTGTAGACGGATGCGGTGATGCGGGCCATATCAGTGTTCTCCTTGGGGTTGGCGGTGCGCCTGCGCATCGCCGTCTTCGCCGACCACGCGGTTGCCGTCGGCCGAGCGGCCGCCAGCCACCATCATGTTGCGGTACTCCTCCTCGGTCATGCCGGTCATGGAGCCGGCCATCTGCTGGAAGCTCTTGCCGTCGGTGGCACCGATCTTGGCCAGGAAATAGATGTTGCCGCCCAGCCGAATGCACCAGTTCAGGTCGCGCGCGAGCACGGCCTGCTTCTGCTCTTCGGTCATGGCCCACTCGTCGAGGTAGGCGCGCTCGTCTTTCTTGAAGCGCTCGCGGTTCTCGGCCTTCATGAGACTCATGCAGAACTGGTTGAGCCAGTAGCCCTTGCGGCTTTGTTCGGCGTCGAAGATGGTCGTGCCGGGCACGTCCAGGTAGGGTTTGTCGAGTGCCATGTCAGACCTCCTCTGGCCAGTACAACTTCATGGGGTTGGTCACCAGCAGCTTCTTCTGCTCTTCGGGGGTGGGTGCGATCTGGGGAATGAAGTCCACCAGCAGGCCGTCGTCGGGCATGTGCTTCTTCAGGTTGGGGTGCGGCCAGTCGGTGCCCCAGATCACGCGGTCGGGGAATTCTTGCACCACGCGGCGCGCGAACGGCACCACGTCCTGGTAGGCGGCCTGCTCGCCGTCCAGCGCCTTCGGGCCGGTGACGCTCAAGCGCTCGGGGCAAGTCACCTTGCTCCACACATTGGGGTTCTCGCGCATGAACTTGAGGAACAGCGCGAACTCGGGGCCATCCACCGGCTTGGTCACATCGGGCGTGCCCATGTGGTCCACCACCACGGTGGTGGGCAGCGCGGTGAAGAAGTCCCACAACTCGGGCAGGTCCACCGCTTCGAAGTAAATCACCACGTGCCAGCCCAGTTTGCCGACGCGCGTGGCGATCTCCAGCAATTCGTCCTTGGGCGTGAAGTCGACCAGACGCTTGACGAAGTTGAAGCGCACGCCGCGCACGCCAGCGGCGTGCAGGCGCTGAAGTTCCTCGTCGGAGACGCTGCGCTTGACCGTGGCCACGCCGCGTGCCTTGCCACCGCTGGAGAGGCAGGCGTCGACCATGGCGCTGTTGTCCGCACCGTGACAGGTGGCCTGCACCACCACGTTGCGCGAGAAGCCGAGATGGTCGCGCAGAGCGAACAGCTGGGCCTTGCTCGCGTCGCACGGCGTGTATTTGCGCTCGGCTGCGTAAGGGAATTCGGCGCCGGGGCCGAACACGTGGCAGTGCGCGTCAACCGCGCCTGCGGGCAACTTGAAACGCGGCTTGCTCGGGCCGTCGAACCAGTCGAGCCAGCCCGCGGTTTTGGTGAAGTCGCCGGAAGTTGGTTTGCTCATGTGCCGTCCTCAGTCGATATAGCGAAGACCTGCAGCGGCAAGCGGTTCGCGCATCTTGTACATGTCCAGCCCCAGCACGCCGCTGGCCAGCTTGGCGCGCTTTTCACCCTCGAAGCTCTCGCGCTTCTGGGCGGCCGCCAGCGTTTCCACCGCGCGCGCGGCGGGCACGCAAACGACGCCGTCGTCGTCGGCCACGATCACGTCACCCGGCGTCACCAGCATGCCGGCACAGACCACGGGGATGTTCACCGAGCCGATGGTGGCCTTGATGCAGCCCTTGCTGCTGATGGCTTTGCTCCACACCGGGAAGTTCATCTCCTGCAGGGTCTTCACGTCCCGCACGCCGGCATCGATGACGAGCGCGCGCGCACCGCGCGCCTGGAACGAGGTGGCGAGCAGATCGCCGAAGTATCCGTCGGTGCACTCCGCGGTGATGGCGGCCACGACGATGTCACCGGGCTGGATCTGCTCGGCCGCGACGTGCAGCATCCAGTTGTCGCCGGGGTGCAGCAGCACGGTGACGGCGGTGCCGCTGACCTGCTGGCCCGGGTAGATCGGGCGCATGTAGGGCTTGAGCAAGCCGACGCGGCCCATGGCCTCGTGGACCGTGGCGGAGCCGAGTGCGGCCAGGCCGTCAGCGGCCTCGCGGTTGGCGCGGGTGATGTTGCGGTAGACAACGCCAAGTTCGTACATATCAAAGTCCTTTCGATTTGAGACGCGCGTCCAGGCGCGGGAACACGCGGCGCACGTTGCCTTCGTAGATCTGGTGCTTGTCCTCGGCACTCAGAATCGTCGACGCTTCGATGTAGCGCTTGGTGTCGTCGTAGTAGTGGCCGGTGGTCGGGTCGATGCCGCGCACCGCGCCGATCATTTCGCTGGCGAACAGCACGTTCTTCACCGGGATCACGGTGTTGAGCAGGTCGATGCCGGGCTGGTGGTACACGCAGGTGTCGAAGAACACGTTGTTCATCAGGTGCGTGTCGAGCAACGGCTTCTTCATCTCCTGTGCCAGACCACGGAAACGGCCCCAGTGGTACGGCACCGCGCCACCGCCGTGCGGAATCAGGAACTTCAGCGTCGGGAAGTCCTTGAACAGATCGCCCTGGATCAGCTGCATGAAGGCCGTGGTGTCGGCGTTGAGGTAGTGCGCGCCGGTGGTGTGGAAGCAAGCGTTGCAGCTGGTGCTCACGTGGATCATGGCCGGCAGGTCGTACTCGGCCATCTTTTCGTAGATCGGGTACCAGTGCTTGTCGGTCAGCGGCGGGCTGGTCCAATGGCCACCTGACGGATCGGGGTTCAGGTTGATGCCGACCGCGCCGTATTCCTTGACGCATTTCTCCAACTCGGGAATGCAGGTCTTGGGGTCCACACCAGGCGATTGCGGCAGCATGGCCACGGGCACGAAGTGGTCCGGGAACAGCGTGGAGACGCGGTAGCAGAGCTCGTTGCAGATGGCGGCCCAGGTGCTGGAGACGTTGAAGTCGCCGATGTGGTGCGCCATGAAGCTCGCGCGTGGCGAGAACAGCGTGATGTCGCTGCCGCGCTCCTTCATCAGCTTGAGCTGGTTGGTCTCGATGGACTCGCGCAGCTCGTCGTCGCTGATCTTCAGGTCGGCCACCTTCGGGCTCACCGCGGGGTCCTGGATGCCAGCGATCTGCTGGTTGCGCCAGGCTTCCAGCGCCTTGGGCGCCGTGGTGTAGTGGCCATGGCAATCGATGATGAGGCTCATGCGGGCTGTCTCCTGAGAGGGTTTTCGGAAATCGGAAGGATCAGATCGGCTCCATGCCCTGGCGGCGCTTGGCCGCTTCGGCATCGGGCGAGTTCAGGAAATCGAGCAGGGCGCGCACGCACGCGGCCTGCTCGGGGCGGCCGGCCAGGCCCATGGGCAGGCCGGCCGAGAAGATGGTGTCGAAGTTCAGCTCGGCGGGCATGGTGCCCAGCACGGCAATGCCCTGCACGTGGATGAGCTCGCTCAGCTGTTGAAAGCCCAAGTCGGCCTCGCCCTGTGCCACCAGCGAGCCCACCGGCACGCCGGGACGCGCCTGCACGAGCCGCTCGCGCACCGCGTCCCCCATGCCCCAGCGCTCGAACAAGGCGACCAGCGCCGTGCCGCTGGGGCCGGTGGAGTAGCCGATGCGCCGGGCCGCACGCACCGCCTGCTGCAGCGCGGCTTCGGTGCCGATGTCGGGCTGCGCTGCACCCTGGCGCGCGGCCACCGCCACGCTGGAGCGCACCAGGTCCACCCGGCTGCCCGCCTGCAAGTGGCCCGCGGCGATCAGCCGGTCGATCGCGTCGGAGGCCAGCACCACCACGTCGAAGGCTTCGCCGGCCGCCACGCGCTGGGCGGCATCCACACCACCCACGGACTCGATGGCCACCGCGCAGCCCGTGCGGCGTTCGAACGCGCTGGCCAGCTCGGCCAGCACCTGCCGGGTGGCCATGGACGAAATGCCTCGCAGGGTGGGGGTTGTCTCGGTGTTCATGGTGTTGTGCGTGAAAGACTGCGCATTGTGGCCCGCACCACCCCTGAGGAAAAGACACTAGCTAGCCTATCAGCTAGAACAAAATTACATAACTATGATGGTGCGGCTATGGACCTGAAACAACTCGAATACTTCGTGCGCGTGGCCGAACTGGGCAGCTTCACCCGCGCGGCCATCGCCCTCAACGTGGCGCAACCCGCGCTCTCGCGCCAGGTGCGGCTGCTCGAAGTGGAGCTGCGGCAAAACCTGCTGGTGCGCAACGGCCGCGGGGCCACGCCCACCGAAGCCGGCACGCTGTTGCTGGCGCACGGGCGCGGCATCCTGCACCAGGTGGAGCGGGCGCGCGAGGAACTGGGGCGGGTGCGCGGTGCGCTGGCCGGGCGCGTGGCCATCGGCCTGCCACCCAGCCTGGCGCGCGTGATCACGGTGCCGCTCACGCGGGCGTTCCGCCAGCAACTGCCGCAGGCCAGCCTGTCGATCAGCGAGGGGTTGTCGATGTCCATGCGCGAGGCGCTGGTGACGGGGCGGCTGGATATTGCGGTGCTCTACAACGCGCTGCCCTCGCCCGACCTGGAGATTTCGCCCTTGCAGGACGAGGAACTGGTGCTGGTGGAACCACGGCCGCCGGGCCTGTCCGAAGACCCCCCGCCGCTGCCCATGCCGCTGCGCGAGGTTGCGGTCCTGCCCTTGGTGATCCCGAGCCGGCCCAATGCGATCCGCATGCACGTGGAGACCGAGATGGCCAACATCGGCTGCCGGCCCAACATCGCGCTGGAAATCGACGGTGTCTCGGCCATCCTCGATCTGGTGGCCGACGGTGTGGGTGCCGCCCTGCTCGCGCCCAACGCCGTGCTGAGCTCGATCCGCCCCTCCGCCTACCGCATGCGCGCGGTGTGCGACCCGCCGCTGCGCACCCGCCTGTGCCTGGCAGTGAGCTCGCAGCGCCCCGCTACGCTGACACAGCAGAAGACGCTGGAGCTGATTCGACATTTGATGGGGTGATGCGCACGGAGGTACTTGCACGCGCCCTCACCCCGACCCTCTCCCGCAAGCGGGAGAGGGAGCGAAGACACAGCCTCCGGCGCGCGTGCCTTCATCCAGAGGCATCGAGGGACGGCTTGTATGGTTGAGGTGTTGGGGTGGAGGGCCTGGAAGTACGGCTATCGGCTTGGACCGACTGGCGGAGATTGCCCCCACCCCGCCTTTCAGCGTCGATAAGGAACTGAGCGGCACCCAGTAGCGCCGATCTTGAAGCAAGCTAACGCGGCTGGCGGGAATTTCCACCCCAACACTTGCCATTCTTTCTCGCAGGAGGTTGCCATGCAAGAAGTCCATGTGTTCATCGGGGTAGATGTGGCCAAGGCCGAACTCGTCGTCGCCACGGCCTCCCAACCAGGATGCCGCAGCATCGCCAACGAGGTCGGCGCCATCAGCGCCTGGCTGCGTGAGCTACCAGACAACACCCTTGTGGCCATGGAGTCCACCGGGCGCTACCACCAACTGCTCGCCACCCTGGCACACGCAGCGGGTCTGCAGGTGTTCGTGCTCAACGCCCGCGATGTGTTCTTCTACGCCCGCGCCCTGGGCGCTCGGGCCAAGACCGATCGGCTCGATGCCCATGTGATCGCCCGTTACCTTCTTGAACATCATGAGCACCTGCACCCCTGGCAGGCTTGCTGCCCCGCGCTCGCTCAGGTCAACACCCTGCTCGCGCAGCGTTGGACGGTAGTGACCAAACGCACCGCGCTGCACCAGTCGCTACAGGGCTGTGATGCAGCCATCGCTGCCGAGCTAGGGGCCCTGGATGCGGCCTTCGCCACGCTGCTCAAGGCCATGGATGCGCGCATCGCAGCACTGTTCGCAAAGGATGCCCGCTTGGCAGAGCAACGGGCTTTACTGCAAAGCATCGTGGGCGTGGGCGCGCAAAGCAGTGCATTGCTGGCCAGCGTGCTGGCCCAGCTGGACTTTGCCAGCGCCGATGCCTTGGTGGCCTACAGTGGGCTGGACCCGCGTGCCTGTGATTCGGGCCGCAGTCGAGGCCACCGAAGGCTCTCAAAACGCGGACAACCGGCTCTACGACGCCAGATGTACCTCGCCGCCATGTCGGCCTGCCACACCAAGACATTTGAAGCCACGTACAAGGCTTTGCGCCAGCGCGGCCTGAAGACCACCGAAGCCCTCGTTGTACTGGCTCGCAAGCTCCTGCGTATCGCCTTTGCCGTCTGGCGCTCTGGCAAACCATTCGAGCCTCAGCGATATGCACCCAGCGCTTGACTTCTATCCATAGAACCTCCGCCGGCCCAAGCTGCCGTCCCCCCTCCAAGCGCCGAAGGCGCGCAAGAGAGGGGGGAAGCCGCGTCAGCGGCGCAGGGGGGTGGTCACTGCTTCTGGATTTTTGCCCGCTCGATCACGCCGCTCCAGCGGCGGATGTCCGATGCGAGCAAGGCAGCGTTCTGCTCTGGCGTGCTGGAACGCGCATCGATGTTGAGGTTGCGCAGCTTCTCGCGCACGCCCGGATCGGCCACCGCCGTGACGATCTCCTTGTTCAGGCGTTCCACCACCGCGCGCGGCGTCTTCGAAGGCACCGCCAGCGCGTTCCACGACGAGGCGATGTAGTCCTTCACGCCCGCTTCCACGGCCGTGGGCACGTCGGGCAGCACGATGGAGCGCTTCTCGCCCGTCACAGCCAGCGCGCGCAGCGCGCCACCCTGGATCTGCGTGAGCACCGGCGCGAGGATTTCCACCGCCACGTCGACCTGCTGGCCGCGGATGGCGCCGATCAGCGCCGGCGAGCCGTTGTAGGGAACGATCTGCGCGTCGATGCCGGCCGTGCTCTTGAACAGCTCGGCCGCCAGGTGCTGCGTGCTGCCGATGTTGATGCTGCCGATGTTGATCTTGCCGGGGTTGGCCTTGGCGAACTTCACCAGATCGGCCAAGGTCTTGTGCGGCGAGTTCGCGGGCACGACCACGGCAATGTCAAAGTAGCCCAGCGTGGAGACCGGCGTGAAATCCTTGATCGTGTCGAACGGCAGCTTGTTGAACAGGCTGGCCGTCACGGCGGTGCCGTTGGACATCAGGAACATGGTGTAGCCATCGGGCTCGGATCGGGCTACCGACTCGGCCGCCACCACGCCGCCCGCGCCAGGGCGGTTGTCGATCACCACCGGTTGGCCGAGTTGGCTGGTGAGCTTCTCGGCCACGATGCGCGCGGTCAGGTCGCCCACGCCACCCGGGCCGAACGGCACGACGATGCGCAGGCCTTTGGACGGAAAGGTCTGGGCCTGCGCCGGCAGGGCCACCAGGCCAAAGGCTGCGGCGGCCAGCGAGGCGGCCAACACGGTGCGGCGGTGAAGGGAAGCGATAGATTTCATGGATTCATCCTACGAATTGAACCAACCAAAGGGAGATGGGTGGAAAGAAAAGAAGAAGCAACGTGCGAACCACGTCGCTGGCCAGGAAGGGCAGCACACCACGGTAGCTCTCACCAATGGGCACGTCCTTGGCCAAGCCGTTGACGATGTAAACATTCAGGCCCACCGGCGGCGCCAGCAAGCCAAAGCCCACGGTCATCAACACCATGATGCCGAACCAGATCGCCACCGATTCAGCCGGCATGCCGAAGTCCAACCCCATGATCACGGGAAAGAAGATCGGAATGGTCAGCAGAATCATGGAGAGCTCGTCCATCACGGCGCCGAGCACCACGTAGAACAGCAGGATGGCGGAAACCACCATCACCGGCGAGATGGACCAACCCTTGATCACATCGGCCAGCATCGCGGGCACCTGCGTGAGCGCCAATGCCGAGTTCATCAGGTCCGCGCCGATGAAGATCATGAAGATCATGGCGCTGGCCGCCGCAGTGGAATAGAAGCACTGCTTGACCTTGGCCCAGGTGAGTTCGCGCTTGAGCGTGGCCGCAACGAAGGTGGCCGCCGCGCCCACGCCCGCGCCCTCGGTGGGCGTGAACAGGCCGCCGTAGATGCCGCCGAACACCACCAGGAACACCACGGCGATCGGCAGCACGCCCTTGAGCGCGGTCCAGGTGAGCTTGCTCTGCTCGGCATCGTGCTCCGGCGCGTGGCCGGGCACCAGGCGCACGTACACCGCGATCGCGATCATGTAGCCGGTCATGGCGATGATGCCGGGCACCATGGCGGCGGCGAACAGCTTGGCGATGTTCTGCTCCGTGAGGATGGCGTAGATCACCAGCGGCACCGAGGGCGGAATGAGGATACCCAAGGTACCACCGGCGGCCAGCGTGCCAGTGGCCAGACGTCCTGAATAGCCGTGGCGCTTCATCTCGGGCAAGGCCACCGAGGTGATGGTGGCGGCCGTGGCCACCGAAGAGCCGCAGATGGCACCAAAGCCCGCGCTGGCCAGCACCGCGGCCATGGCCAGGCCGCCCTTGAAGCGCGACGTGACCACGCTGGCGAACTGGAACAAGGCCTTGGAGATGCCACCCTGCGTGGCGAAGTTGCCCATCAGGATGAACAGCGGAATCACCGACAGGTCGTAGCTCGCGAAACGCGCGAAGGCCACGCCGTTGAGGTTGTTGAGAAAGGGGGGCAGGCCCACCTGGTAGATGTAGCCGAAGGTGCCGGCGGCAAACATGGAGACGGCGATCGGCACGCGGATGGCCATGAGCACCAGCATCACGGCGAAGATCAAGCCCGCCAAGGTCAAGGCGCTCATGCGTCCTGCTCCGGGAAATGGCCCAGGAACACCTGGGTCAGGGCGATGACGCCGGTCAACAGGAAGGCCGGCACCATGAAGGCATAGGTGATCCACTCGGGAAAGCCCAGCATCATGGTGGTGGTCTGCGAGGCATGGGCGCTCATGCCGCCGACGGTGGTGCGCCAGGCCAGGCCGATCATCAGGGCCGCCAGCAGCAGGCTGCCGAAACGGTCCAGGCGCTCGATGCCACGGGAAGACACGCGGGAGGTGAAGAAGTCGACGATGATGTTCTCGCGCTTGAGTTGGCACCAGGGCATGAACAGCGCGATGGCCGCGCCCGCCGTGACCGCCGTGAGTTCGTAGTCGCCCACCAGCGTGACGCCGATGGTGTTGCGGCCGATGAGGCTGATGCAGGTGATCAGGGTGATCACCGTGAGCAGCACGCCGGCCAGGATGGCGCAGAAGCGCGCCAGCAGAGACAGCAATTTCAACTTGTCACCCTTCCATGTGAGCCGAAGGCGGGGTCCACCGCGGTCTTCGGACCGCGGTGGGGCCGCATCTTATCGCTGGTACTTCGCGATCAGCGCGCGGGCTTCGGACACGAGCTTGGCGCCATCGATGTTCTTGCCCTTCATTTCATTGATCCAGTCGGTCTCCACGGTGGCCGCGGTGCGGCGCCAGCGCTGCGTCTCGGCGGCGTCGAGCGCGACGATGTTGTTCTTGGCCTTGACCGCGATGTCGCGGCCGATCTTGTCGCCCTCGTCCATGGCGCGGCCGAACAGGGCTGCGGTCTCCATGCCCGAGTTCTTGTCGATCACGGCCTTGAGGTCGGGGGGCAGCTTGTCGTAGGACGCCTTGTTCATCGAGAACGCGAAGGTCTGCGTGTACAGGCCCGTCTTGCCGGCGAAGGTGGTGTGGTTCTTCACCAGTTCGGTGACCTTGAGCGAGGGGGTGACTTCCCACGGAATGGTGGTGCCTTCGATCGTGCCTTTGGTGAGCGCATCGGTCACGGCCGGCACCGGCATGCCCACGGGGGTCGCACCCAGCTTGGTGAGCATGTTGTTGATCACGCGCGAGCCGCCGCGCACCTTCATGCCGCGCAGGCTTTCCAGGCCGGTCACTGGCGTCTTGGTGTGAAACAGGCCCGGGCCGTGCGTGTGCACCGCGATCAGTTTGACGCTGCTGAATTCGTCGGCGGCGTACTTCTCGACGTACTCCTGGAACGCGCGCGAGGACTCTTCGGCCGAGCCGCTCATGAAGGGCAGCTCGAACACCTCGGACTTGTTGAAGCGGCCCGGGGTGTAGCCCAGCACCGTCCACGTGAGGTCGACCACGCCGTCGCGCGCCTGGTCGAACAGCTGCGGAGGCGAGCCGCCGAGCGACATGGCGTGGAACAGCTGCACCTTGATGCGGCCACCCGACTCGGCTTCGACTTTTTGTGCCCAGGGCACGATGGCGCGCGCGGGAATGGTGGCTTGTTGCGGCAGCATCTGGTGCAGGCGCAGCGTCACGGTCTGTTGCGCCAGTGCCGGCGCAGCCAGCGTGGCGAGGGCTACCGCGCCCAGAGCGGCCAAGGTGGCACGGCGTTGAAAGAATCTCATGCTTGTCTCCTGTTCCTCATCGGGCCAGACCGGGAGCGTGTGGGCGCACTCCGGGCTGGCGGGCTTGCTGAACGTCTGGGGCCCACACTGTGCATGCCAACTGGGTTCTTCGCCAGTCGTCTATCTCACTTTCAGTTATGCCAATCCCTTATGAAGAAGGGCGGCGGGGGGTCTTGCATCTACCGTCTCCGAATGAGTTTGATGGCCGCGATGGACTCGGGCGCGTGCAAGGTGGCGCGCCCGTCCAGCACTTCGCGCAGGTTGCGCTGCGCCAGTCGCGAGTGCTCGCGCATGAGGGCCTCGGCGCGCGCGCCTTCGCGTTGTTCGATCGCATCGAGCACCTGCCGATGCTGGTCTTGCGCCACCACGAGCATGTCGCGCGCGCGCTGCGAGTGGGCCTGCAGCACCACGAAACCCGACGGGGAGGCAAAGGGCAGGCTGAGCACCATGTCCAGTTGGCGGACGATGGTGGGGCTGGCCGCCATCTCCCACAGCAACACATGGAACTCGCTGTTGAGTGCCACGTAGCTGGAGAAGCCGACCTCGTCGAGCGCGGGCGCGGCCAGCACGGCATCGATGCGGTTGAGGCATTGCCGCGCTTCGCCCAGCACCGCGCCCGGCGCGCCCCGCTCTGCCGCCAGGCGCGCCAGCAGGCCTTCCAGGGTGCCGCGCAGTTCGATCGCATCGGCGATGTCCCGCTCGGAAAAGGTTTTCACCGCATAGCCCCCGTTGGGCAGGGCTTCCAGCAGGCCCTCCTGCTCCAGGCGCATGAGCGCCGCGCGGATGGGTGTGCGGGAAACGCCCAGGCGCTCGACGATGTTGAGTTCGGCGATGCGCGAGCCCCCCGCCAGCTCGCCCGAGAGGATCAGTTCGCGCAGTTGCAGCAGCGCACGCACTTGCGCGCTTTCGGCACCGGGCTCGGCGCGGGGTGCATCCGTTGCAGCGGGAGGCAGTGTGGTCATGGGATACGGAATGTATACAAAAATCGAAGAAGCGATATCAATAGAGACCCGATCACGGGTTTTCCATAGGTTTCTGTATTCAACAAACGCTGTCAAAGTGCGCGTTCAGCCTATTTCAGCCCAGACCTCAGGACGTTTTTCATGACCTTGCGCGCCCAGCCTCCCTTCCGCGCCGACCACGTCGGCAGCTTCTTGCGCCCGGCCTACTTGCTGGAGGCCCGCGACCAGTTTTTCAGCCACAAGGCCATCACCGCGGAGCAGTTGCGCGAGGTGGAGGACCGGGCAATCCGGGAGATCGTGAAGTTCCAGGCCGACGTGGGCCTGCAGTCGATCACCGACGGGGAATTCCGCCGCACGTATTTCCACATCGATTTCCTGGAGCAGCTGGGCGGCGTGAAGACGGACATTCCGGTGACCATCCGCAAGCCGGACGGCACGGAGGAGTTGGCGCCGCCGGTGATCCGCGTGATCGACAAGGTGCGGCACGCCAAGAACATCCAGTTGGCGGACTTTCAGTTTCTGAAGGCGGAGGTGGAGGCACTGGGCCAGAAGGCGCTGACGCCGAAGGTGACGATTCCCTCGCCGACGATGCTGCACTTTCGCGGCGGGCGCGCAGGCATCAGCAAGGAGGCGTACCCGGAGCTGGACCCGACGTTCTACGACGATGTGGCCAAGGCCTATGGCGATGAGCTGCAAAGCCTGGCGGACGCGGGCTGCACCTATGTGCAGATGGACGACACGAACATGGCCTACCTGTGCGATGAGCGCATGCGCGAAGCGGCGCGCCAGCGCGGGGACGACCCGAACGAGTTGCCGCACCGCTATGCGGGCTTCATCAACAAGGTGGTGGCGCACAAGCCGGCGGGCATGACGCTGGCCATGCACCTGTGCCGCGGCAATTTCAAGAGCACGCACGCGGCGGCGGGCAACTACGAACCGGTGGCCGAGGCGCTGTTGTCGGAGATGAAGCTGGACGCGTTCTTCCTCGAATACGACGACGACCGCTCGGGCGATTTCCGCCCGCTGCGCTACCTGGGCAAGGGCAAAACGGTGGTGCTGGGGCTGGTGACGACCAAGTTCGGCCAGTTGGAGAGCAAGGACGACCTGAAGCGGCGCATCGACGAGGCTTCGAAGTACGCGCCGCTGGAGCAGATGTGTCTGTCTCCGCAATGCGGGTTCTCTTCGACCGTGCACGGCAACAACATTGCTGTCGAAGACCAGCGGCGCAAGCTGGCGCTGGTGGTGGAGACGGCTCGGGAGGTCTGGGGCTGAGCTTTCATTCGTTGCATTCCGCTCGACGACCTCGCGTCAGGCCGATGGCGGCACCCGCCTGCTCCGGCCCGTCGCGGACGTCTGCACGGGTCCGCCTGCAGCCCTCCTTCAACACCTGGGTCGGCACGCGCCCTCTGTGGCAACCGCGAATTGGCCTGCGCATTCGGGTACCGCCATCGTCCTGCAAAAAATTTGTGGGTGCTCCTATCAAGACGTGCTGTCCTCGGCAGCGCGGGGATTCACTCCCTCTCCCGCTTGCGGGAGAGGGTTGGGGTGAGGGTGACTTCTCTTCCGCCTGGCGCTGGTTGAGTACGATGCCGCCATGACGCGGCCGCTCGATTTCTACTTCGACTTCATCTCGCCTTATGGCTATTTCGCCTCGCTGCGCATCGAGGCACTGGCGGCCCGCCACGGGCGCACCGTGGACTGGCATGCGATGTTGCTCGGCGTGTCGGTGATGAAGGTCATGGGCCTCAAGCCCCTGTTGGAAACGCCGCTCAAGGGCCCCTATTCGGAACGCGATGTGCTGCGGTACGCACGCGGCAATGGCCTGGCGATGGCGCGGCGGCCGAACGATCCGGTGATGAACCCCCTGCCCTGCGCGCGGGCGTTCGCCTGGACGAAACACCACCACCCCGAACACGCGGCCGCGCTGGCCCACGCGATCTACCACGCGTATTGGGGCGAAGGCCAGGACCTGTCTGCGCCGGATGCATTGCGTTCGCTCTCGCTGCCCACTGGCTTGAGTGCGAATGCCGTGGCCGATGCCGCCGCCAGCGATGAAGCTGCCACGCTGCTGCGCGCGATGGTCGATGCGTCGTTGCAAGCCGGCGTGTTCGGTTCACCCACCGTGGTGGTGGACGGCGAACCGTTCTGGGGTGTGGACAAATTCGATCAGGTCGAACGCTGGCTGGCGCAGGGCGGTTGGTAGCGCGCGCCCTGTCCTTCAGACGAAGCGCAGCTCGGTATGTACGGCCATCGCGGCAAGGCCCTGCATCAGCTTCTCGCGCAACGCCTCGTCGGGTGCGCCCTGCACCGTGATCACCGCGCACTGCTGGCCGTTCTTCTCTAGCGCCTGGACCTGCGCGGACACGCCGGGTGCCCATTCGCGCGCCGATTCGCCGAGCTTGATCTCAATGGCACGCAAGCGCAGCTCCGGTTTGAACACCTTGCCGATCGCGGTCACCGGCAACGCGTCCAGCACCACGACGCGCTTGGGGCACGCGGGACGCTCATAGACCTGGGGTGCGACAGCGGCCAACAGATCTTCGGCGCCGATGGCCGCGCCCGGCTTGAGCGTGACGAAGGCCACCGGCACTTCGCCCGCATAGGCATCGGGTTCGGCCACCACGGCACACAGCGCCACGGCGGGATGCGCGAGGAACGCGTCTTCCACCAGGCCAGGGTCGATGTTGTGCGAGCCGCGGATGATCACGTCTTTCGAGCGGCCGGTGACGTGGATGCGCCCGTCGGCGTCGAGATGGCCGAGATCGCCCGTGACGATCCAGCCCTGCTCGAACAGGCCGGCGTTGCGCGCGCGCTCGGTGTAGCCCGGGCTCACGTGCGGGCCGCGCAGCACCAGCACGCCGGTCTCGCCGACGGCGCAGCGTTCGCCCAGCTTCGCTTCACCACCGCGCCAGGGCACGGCATGCACGTCGGTGTAGGGCAGCCGCAGGCCGGCGGAGCCCGGCGTGCGTGGCCCGTTCAAAGGTTCGATGCCCACGAGGCCCGCGCATTCGGTCATGCCCAGAATGTTGCGCACGGCGATGCCCGTGGCCGCTTCGAAGCGCTGCGCGAGTTCGGTGGGCAGCGGCGATCCGCCGGTGAAGGCGGCGCGCACGGTGGTGATGTCGGCGTTCACCGGCACGCCCATCAAAGCGGCGAGCACGGTAGGCACACAGGCCAGGTGCGTCGCGCGCTCGCGTTCGCAGAAGCGCCAGTAGTGCTGCACGAAGCCGGCGTTGCGCATGCCCGTGAGCGTGGGCAGTACTTGGCGAGCGCCCACCGCCAGCAGCGCCAGTCCATACACGAAGGCGCCGGCCACGTGGAACAGCGGAAACCCATTGATCTCCACCGCGTGTTCGTCGGCGCCATAGAAGGCGTGCGCAAACCAGGCCGTGTGCGCCTCGTTGCCCTGCGTGTGCTGCGCGAGCTTGGGCGCGCCGGTGGTGCCGCCGGTGTGGAACAGCGCGACCACGCGATCGGGGTTGAGGTCGGGCTCGAAGCCCAGCGTGTCGGGCTGCGCGGCGAGCAGCGCCTGCAACACCGGCGCATCGGGCGCGGTCTCTTCGCCCACGCGGATCTGCAGCAGCGGCAGCGCGTGGTGCCGCACCACCTGCTCGGCCACCGGCCACACCGCCAGTTCGCGGTTGGGGCCCAGGGCCACCAGCAGCTTGGCCTTCGAGGCTTTCAACAAGCTCGCGATGTGCTCCGGTTGCAGCAGGTAGTTGATCGGGCACACGCGGCCCGCGAGCTGCGCGCCCCACAACACCGCATGCGCCTCGGGGATGTTGGGCACGAGCAGCGCGACCGCATCGTCCGCCCCCACACCCAGCGAGCGGAACAGGTTGGCGGCGCGGTGGATGTTGGCCAGCAGATCGCGGTAGGTGGTGTGCTGCGGTGGTGTCTCCAGCGCGGCATCGGGCAGAAAGGTGAAGGCTTCGCGCTCGGGGAATCGCTCGGCAGCGGCGCGGATCAGCGCATACGGACTGCGGTGCGGCGCGGTTTGCGCCAGCGGTGTGCGCTCGAGTTGCTCGATGTCGCCCAACGACTTGAAGGCTTGCATGTTCAGGCCAGGCCCAGCAGCCGCACCGCGTTGCCTTTGAGAATGCCCGGCATCACCTCGGGCTTGAAGCCGGCCACCTCGAAGTCCTTCATCCAGCGCTCGGGCGTGATCAGCGGGTAGTCGCTGCCGAACAGCACGCGGTCCTTGAGCAGCGTGTTGGCGTATTGCACGAGCTGCTTGGGGAAGTACTTCGGGCTCCAGCCCGAGAGGTCGATCCACACGTTGGGCTTGTGCATGGCCACGCTGAGCGCCTCGTCCTGCCAGGGGAAGCTGGGGTGTGCCATGACGATCTGCATGTCCGGAAAGCTGATCGCCACATCGTCCAGGTGCATCGGGTTGCTGTACTCCAGGCGCAAGCCGCCACCGCAGCGCATGCCCGAGCCGATGCCGCTGTGCCCGGTGTGGAAGATCGTGGGCAGCTTGTGCGCGTTGATCACTTCGTAGAGCGGCCAGGCCATCTTGTCGTAGGGGTGGTAGCCCTGCACCGTGGGGTGGAACTTGAAGCCCTTGACGCCCTCCTCTGCGATCAGGCGCTCGGCCTCGCGCGCGCCCATCTTGCCCTTGTGCGGATCGATGCTGGCGAAAGCCACCATCATGTCGCTGTTCTCGCGCGCCGCTTGCGCGATCTCTTCGTTCGGAATGCGGCGCCGACCCAACTGAGATTCGCTGTCCACCGTGAACATCACGAGGCCGATCTTGCGTTCGCGGTAGTAGGCTACCGTTTCGGCAATCGTGGGACGGCGGTTGCTGCCGAAGTACTTGTCGGCCGCTCGGTCGTACTCCTCGCCGTAATTGTCGAACGGGTTGCGGCAGCTCACCTCGGCGTGGGTGTGAATGTCGATCGCGATCAGGTTCTGGTGGTCCATGAATGTCTCTCTACCTAGGGTAAACACGGGGATTGAATTCGGGTCCACGCGCTTGTTTTGGTTATTCTTTATAACAATAATCACCCCCACTCTCAAGCACACAAACCCGACGACAGGGACGCAGAAAGCGACGACGACATGCCCATTCATTCCACCGACATCAGCCTGACACTGCAGGGTGCTTCGTCCGAGATCGCGGTCATCACCCTCAACCGCCCGGCCAAGCGCAACGCGCTCAACGACGGCCTGGTCCTGGCCCTGCGCGACATCTTCCAGGGCATGCCCCACGGGGTGCGCGCGGCCGTGATCCATGGCGCGGGCGATCACTTCTGCGCCGGCCTGGACCTGTCCGAATTGCAGGAGCGCAATGCCGGCCAGGGCCTGCACCACTCGCGCATGTGGCATTCGGCGCTCGATTGCGTGCAACACGGCCCGGTGCCGGTGGTCGCGGCGCTGCATGGTGCGGTGGTGGGCGGCGGCCTGGAACTGGCCAGCGCCTGCCACATCCGCGTGGCCGACGCATCGAGCTTCTTCGCCTTGCCCGAGGGCTCGCGCGGCATCTTCGTGGGCGGCGGTGGCTCGGTGCGCATTCCGCGACTGATCGGCGCGGCGCGCATGGCCGACATGATGTTCACCGGCCGGGTCTACAAGGCCGAGGACGGCGAGCGCATCGGCTTGGCGCAGTACCTCGTGCCCGAGGGCACCGCGCTGGAAAAAGCCATGGAGTTGGCCACGCGCATCGCCACGAACGCGCCGCTCACCAACTACGCGCTGATGCACGCGCTGCCGCGCATCGCCGAACAACCGGCCGACCAGGGCTTCTTCACCGAAGCGCTGATGGCCGCCATCGTGCAGGACGCGCCCGATGCGAAGGAACGGGTGCGTGCTTTCCTGGAAGGCAAGGCTGAAAAAGTGAAGCGCGGCTGAACGACGCCCCCCCCCGCGCCGCCTTCGGCGTCACCCCACAACGACACCTAGAGACAACATGAGTGCAGCGAAGTACCGGCCTTTGAAGTTTGGCGTGACCCGTGCATCGCTTCGCGATGGCGCGCCCGGCGTATGCTACCTGCGCGCCGAGCAGGACCTGCCGCCCTTCGCCACGCGGATCACCGACCGGCTCGTGCACTGGGCACGCACGCGGCCCGAGCAGACGGTGTTCGCGCGCCGAATGAAGAACGCCGATGGCTCGACGGGCGACTGGCGCCACATCACGTTCGCGCAAGCCCTCGACGCAGCACGGCGCATCGGCCAGGGCCTGCTCGACCGCGGCCTGTCCGCCGAACGCCCGGTGCTGATCCTGAGCGAGAACGATCTGGAGCACGCGCTGCTCGCGCTGGCGTGCCTATATGTCGGCATTCCCTATTGCCCGGCCTCGCCCGCCTATTCGCTGGTCAGCCAGGACTTCGACAAGCTGCGCCACGTGGTGAAGACGCTCACGCCCGGCCTGGTGTTCGCCGCCGACGCCCAACGCTACGGCCGCGCCCTCATGGCCACGCTGGACGACGGCGTGGAGATCGTGACCACCGAAGGCACCGTGCCCGGCCGCGCCACGACCTCGTTCGCCGCGCTGCTGGCCACCGATCCAACACCGGCGGTGGACGCCGCGATGGCGGCCACCGGTCCAGACACCATCACCAAATTCCTCTTCACCTCGGGCTCGACGAAGATGCCCAAGGCGGTCATCAACACGCAGCGCATGTGGTGCGCCAACCAGCAGCAGATGGCCGCGTCGATGCCGGTGCTGGCCGACGGCCCGCTGGTGCTGGTGGACTGGCTGCCCTGGAACCACACCTTCGGCGGCAACCACAACATGGGCATGGTGCTCTACCACGGCGGCACGCTGTACATCGACGACGGCAAGCCCACGCCCGCGCTGATGGGCGAGACGCTGCGCAACCTGCGCGAGATCGCACCCACGGTGTACTTCAACGTGCCGACCGGTTTCGAGGCCATCGCCAACGCCATGAAAACCGACGAGGCCTTGCGCAAGACCTTGCTCTCGCGCGTGCAGATGTTTTTCTATGCGGGCGCGGCGCTCGCGCAGCCGGTGTGGGACGCGCTGCACGCGGTGCAGGAAGCCGAGATCGGCGAGCGCATCGTGATGGGCACGGGCCTGGGCATGACCGAGTCCAGCCCGTTCGGCATCTTCGTCACCAGCCCCGACGTGCGCGCGGGCGACCTCGGCCTGCCCACCCCTGGGCTCGAACTCAAACTCGTGGACACCGACGGCAAGACCGAGGTGCGCTACAAGGGGCCGAACATCACGCCCGGCTACTGGCGCATGCCCGCGGAAACCGCCGAATGCTTCGACGAGGAAGGCTTCTTCAAGACCGGCGACGCGGTGAAGTGGATCGACGAGACCGACATCCACCAGGGCCTGAAGTTCGATGGCCGCATCGCCGAAGACTTCAAGCTCGCCACCGGCACCTTCGTGAGCGTGGGTCCGATGCGCGCCAAGATCATCGCGGCCGGCGCGCCTTACATCCAGGACGTGGTGCTCACCGGCCTGAACATGAACGAGGTCGGCGCCATGGTGTTCCCCACCGGCGCGGTGCGCGCGCTCAGCGGCCTGGGCGCCGAGGCTTCGCTGCACGACGTGCTCAACAGCGCGCCGGTGCTCGCGCACTTCCAGCGCGTGGTGAACGAACTGGCCAAGACCGCCACCGGCAGCGCCAGCCGCATCGCGCGCCTGTGCCTGCTGGCCGACCCGCCCACCATCGACCGCGGGGAAGTCACCGACAAGGGCTCGATCAACCAGCGCGCGGTGCTGCAGCACCGCGCCGACACCGTGGCGAAGCTGCACGACGGGTCCTTGTCCGCCATTCTTCAACCTCAGTGAGCGATACCGATATGGTCACCCGCGGATTCTTCAACGCCTTCGACGACGTCGTGCTGCTCGACGGCGTGCGCACGCCCATGGTCGACTACTGCGGCGCGCTCGGGCACATCTCGCCCACCGACCTCGGCATCAAGGCCGCGCGCGAAGCACTGCAACGCGCCAGTGTGCCCGGCGAGCACATCGGCTCGGTGGTCACCGGCAACATGGCGCCAGGGGACTTCGACCAGTTCTTCCTGCCGCGCCACATCGGCCTGTACGCCGGCGTGCCGGTGGAGGTGCCGGCCATCATGGCGCAACGCATCTGCGGTACCGGCTTCGAGCTGTTCCGCCAGGCCGGCGAGCACATCCAGGGCGGCGCGTGCGACGCGGCCCTGGTGGTGGGCACCGAGAGCATGACGCGCAACCCCATCGCGGCCTTCGACCACCGCACCGGGTTCAAGCTCGGCGCGCCGGTGGGCTTCAAGGACTATATGTGGGAAGCACTGAAGGACCCGGCAGCCGGCATCAACATGATCCAGACCGCCGAGAACCTGGCCAAGCAATACGGCATCACGCGCGAAGAAGTCGACGCGTTCGCCTCGGCTTCGTTCGCGAAGGCCGTGGCCGCGCAGGAAAGCGGTTTTCTCGCGGGCGAAATCGTGCCGGTGGTGAGTGAAAAATTCGAGCTCGAAGGCTACAAGCCGCGTGGCATCCGGCTGCAAGGCAAGGCCACGGAAGTGGCCACCGACACGCACCCCCGCCTCTCTCCCGTGGAGGTGCTGGCCAAGCTCAAGCCGGTGTTCGAAGGCGGTGTGCAGACCGGGGGCAACAGCTCGGCCCTGGTGGACGCGGCGGCGGCCTGCGTGGTCAGTTCCGGCGCCTACGCCAAGGCCCACGGCAAGAAGCCCATGGCGCGCGTGGTGGCCGCTGCGGTCGTCGGTGTGCCGCCGGAGATCATGGGCATCGGCCCGGCCCCGGCCATCCGCCTGCTGCTGGAGCGCACAGGCATGAAGCTCGGCGACATCGGCCGCTTCGAAGTGAACGAGGCGCAAGGCGCGCAAACCCTGGCGGTGGCGCGCGAACTCGGCATGGACCTCGACCGCCTGAATGTCAATGGCGGCGCCATCGCGCTCGGCCATCCGCTGGCCGCGACGGGCGTGCGCCTCACGCTCACGCTGGCGCGCGAACTGCAGCGCAGCGGCCAACGTTATGGCATCTCCAGCGCCTGCGTGGGCGGCGGCCAAGGCATGGCCTTGCTCATTGAAAACCTGAACGCCTGAAACAACGCAAGGACAAGACCATGAACATCCAAGGACAAGCGGCCCTCGTCACCGGCGGTGGCTCGGGCCTGGGCGAAGCCACCGCGCGCGAACTCGCGCGCCTGGGCGCGAAAGTGGCCGTGCTCGACGTGAACCTGGACAACGCCAGGCGCGTGGCCAGCGAGATCGGTGGCGTGGCACTGCGCTGCGACATCACCGACACCGAAAGCCTGCAGGCCGCGATCGACCAGGCGGCCGCCGCGCACGGCCCGGCACGCGTGTTGATGAACATCGCCGGCATCGGCTCGGCCAAGCGCGTGGTCGGCAAGGACGGCAGCGCCGCGCCGCTGGAGGACTTCGCCAAGGTCATCAACGTCAACCTCATCGGCACCTACAACGCCAGCCGCCTGTTCGCCGCGGCCTGCGCCAAGCTCGATCCGCTGGAAGACGGCGAGCGCGGTGTGATGGTCTTCACCGCCAGCGTGGCCGCGTTCGACGGCCAGGTGGGCCAGCAAGCCTACAGCGCGTCCAAGGGCGGCCTGGTGGGCATGACACTGCCCATGGCGCGCGACCTCGCGCAGCACGGCATCCGCGTCTGCACCATCGCACCGGGCCTGTTCAGCACGCCGCTGATGAAGCAACTGCCCGAGCCGGTGCAGGCCTCGCTCGCGGCCAGCATTCCCTTTCCGCCGCGGCTGGGAAAACCCGAAGAGTTCGCCCAGCTCGCGGCGCATATCGTCTCCAACACGCACCTGAATGGCGAGGTGATCCGCCTGGACGGAGCCCTGCGCATGGCCCCAAGATGACCAAGACCGTTGTTTACGAAGTGGACGTGATGTTCGGCGACTGCGATCCCGCCGGCATCGTGTTCTTCCCGAATTTCTCCAAATGGATGGACGCGTCCTCGCTGAACTTCTTCAAGCAGTGCGGTGTGCCGCCCTGGCGCGAAACGAAGAAGACGCGCGGCATCGTCGGCACGCCGCTGCTGGAGATCCACACCAAGTTCATGCGCCCGGCCACGTACGGCGAGCGCCTGCAGATCCACACCAGCGTCGTCGAATGGCGCGACAAGGTGTTCATCCACAAGCATGTGGTCAAGCGCGGCGAGGACGTGTTGTGCGAAGGCAGCGAGACGCGCGCCTTCGTGATCAACCCACCCGACGCGCCCGAGCGCATCAAGGCGATTCCCGTGCCCGAAGACATCAAGGCGCTCTGCAGCTGAAGCCTCTCATCCACCGTTTTTTCACCACCCCCAGAAGGAGACATCGCATGAAAGCCGTCAAGACCCTCATCGCCGTGGCCGTCACGGCCCTGGCCAGCACCGCTGCGCTGGCCGACATCAACGTCGGCGTCATCCTCTCGCTCACCGGCCCGGGCTCCGGCCTGGGCATTCCGATGCAGAACCAGTTCAAGCTGTTTCCGCAGACCATCGCGGGCGAGAAGGTCAACCTGATCATCCTGGACGACGCGAGCGATCCGGGCAAGGGCGCGGCCAACGCGCGCCGCCTGGTGACCGAGGACAAGGTCGACCTGATCATCGGCTCGTGCCTGACGCCGGTGGCAGCGGCCATCACGCCCGTGGCCACCGAAGCCAAGACCGTGCAGCTGGCCGCCTCGCCCGTGGGTGTGCCCCCGGGTGCCGACCAATGGATGTTCCGCCTGCCGCAAGGCAACGACGTGATGGCGCACGCCATGGTCGAGCACATGAAGAAGCAAGGCGTGAAGACCATCGGTTTCCTCGGCTACACCGACGCCTATGGCGAACTGTGGCTCAAGGCCATCACGCCGCTGGCCGAGAAGGCCGGCATGAAGGTGGTGGCGGCAGAACGCTTCGCCCGCACCGACACCAGCGTGACGCCGCAGGCGCTCAAGCTCACCGCCGCGAATCCCGATGCCATGCTGGTCGTGGCCTCGGGCTCGGGCGCCGCCATGCCGCACAAGGCCATCGTCGAACGCGGCTACAAGGGCAAGATCTACCAGACGCACGCCGCGGCCACGCCCGACCTGGTGCGCATCGGCGGCAAGGACGTGGAAGGCTCCTTCGTGGTCTCGGGCCCTGCCGTGATAGCGGAGCAGCTGCCCGACAACCACCCGTCCAAGAAACTGGCGATCGACTTCGTGACCCAGTATGAAAAACTGGTCGGCCAAGGCCAGCGCAACCAGTTCGCCGGCCACAGCTACGACGCGGCCATCGCCCTGAACAAGGCAGTGCCGATCGCACTGAAGAAAGGCAAGCCCGGCACGCCGGAGTTCCGCGCCGGCCTGCGCGACGCGTTTGAAACCATGGGCCGCACGGTCTTCGCGCACGGCGTGATGAACTGGACCAAGGACGACCACTGGGGCTACACGAACGAGACCGGCGTGATGCTCAAAGTCGTCGACGGGAAGTTCAAGGTCGAGTGAACTCGACCCTCCCCCCTGCGCTGCTTCGCAGCTTCCCCCCTCTCTAGCGCGCCTTCGGCGCTTGGAGGGGGGACGACACCTGGGGCCGGCAGAGCCGTCCCTCGGTGCCTCTGGATGAAGACACTTCGCTCCGGAGCGCGTGTCTTGCTCCCTCGCCCCTCTGGGGAGAGGGCTGGGGTGAGGGGCACGCGTGCAGTGGTCTGTGTTTGATAGGTGTCTCCTTGCGTCGCCGTTTGAGTTTCTTTTTCAGCGCATCTTTTCCTAGCTAAGGCTCCCCATGGATTTCTCCATCGCCAGCATCCTCACGCTGGACGGCCTCACCAACGGCGCCGTCTACGCGCTGCTGGGCCTGGCCATCGTCCTGGTGTTCACCGTCACCCGGATCATCTTCATTCCCCAGGGCGAGTTCGTCGCGTATGGCGCGCTCACCCTGGCCATCTTCCAGACCGGCAAGGTGCCGGGCACGGTGTGGCTGCTGTTGCTGCTCGCCGCCGTGGCCGCGCTCATGGAGCTGGTGCAGGTCTGGCGCACCCAGCGCCGGGCACTCCCCGCGTTCAAGGCCGCGGCGCGTTTGGTGGTGCTGCCGGTGCTCGTGTCCGTTCTCGCCATCTGGGCCGCACCGCAGTTGCTGCCCTTGTGGGTGCAGGCGGTGCTGAGCGTGGCGGTGGTCACGGTCTATGGGCCGCTGGTGTACCGCGTGGCCTACCAGTCGCTGGAGAGTTCCACGCCGCTGGTGCTGCTGATCGTCTCGGTCGGCGTGCACTTCGCGCTCACCGGCCTGGGCCTGCTGTTCTTCGGTGCCGAAGGCTTCCGCAACCCGGCGTTCTGGGACACGCGCTTCACCATCGGTCCCGTGATGCTCTCGGGCCAGGCCATCATCACCTTCGCCGCCACGGTCGCGCTGATCGTCCTGCTGTGGCTGTACTTCGAACGCTCGCTGCGCGGCAAGGCCTTGCGCGCCATCGCGGTGAACCGCACGGGCGCGCGGCTCATGGGCATTTCGTCGCAGGCTTCCGGACAGCTCACGCTTACCATGGCGGCCTTCATCGGCGCGCTCTCGGGCTTGCTGATCGGCCCGACGACCACCGTGTTCTTCGACTCGGGCTTCCTGATCGGCCTGAAGGGTTTCGTGGCCGCCGTGGCCGCCGGCCTGGCCAGCTACCCGGGCGCGCTGATCGCGGCCCTCGGCGTGGGCGTGATCGAAGCCTTCGGCTCGTTCTGGGCCAGCGCATTCAAGGAAGTGATTGTGTTCACCCTGATCCTCCCCGTCTTGCTGCTCCGTTCACTCAGCAGCAAGCATTCCGACGAGGACCACTGACATGCCGAAACCACAACACCTCGGGCTGCTGATCCTGGCCCTCGCGATCCCGCTGATCGCGGTCCTTCCCCTACCGGACTTCTGGATCACCCAGCTCAACTACATCGGCATGTACAGCATGACGGTGCTCGGCCTGGTGCTGCTCACCGGCGTGGGTGGCCTCACCTCGTTCGGGCAGGCGGCCTTCGTCGGCATCGGCGCCTACACCACCGCCTGGCTCACGCTCAACCTGGGCATGTCGCCGTGGCTCACGCTCTTCATCGGCATGGCGCTCACCGCCGGAAGCGCGCTCATCGTCGGGTTGATCACCTTGCGCATGTCGGGCCACTACCTGCCGCTGGCCACCATCGCCTGGGGCCTGTCGCTCTACTACCTCATGGGCAACCTCGATGCGCTGGGCAAGTACGACGGCTTGCTCGGCATCAAGAGCCTGGCCATCGGCGATTTCGACATCGGCCAGGGCCGCGCCTTCTTCGTGCTCACCTGGTTCCTCCTGCTGGCCTTCGTGGCCGCCCTGCTGCACCTGCTGGACTCGCGTGCCGGCCGCGCCATGCGCTCGCTCAAGAACGGCTCGCAGATGGCCGAGGCCATGGGCATCAACACCTTCCGCTACAAGGTCACGATGTTCGTGCTGGCCGCGCTGTTCGCATCCGTCGCGGGCTGGCTGCTGGCGCACTTCCAGCGCACGGTCAACCCCTCTGCCTTCGGCTTGAAGATGGGCATCGAGTACCTGTTCATGGCGGTGATCGGTGGCGTGGGATACGTGTGGGGCGCGATCGTGGGCGCGGGCCTCATCCGCGTGCTGGAAGACCAGCTGCAGGTGCTGCTGCCCAAGCTGATCGGCACCAGCGGCAGCTACGAAGTGATCGTCTTCGGCATCGCGCTGGTGGTGGTGCTGAAATACCTGCCCGATGGCCTGTGGTCCATCGTGGGCCGCAACCGGCCCGCCAAGCCCCGCAAGGTCGACTGGGAAAACGCCGCCGCCCTGCCCGAGCGCGCCAAGCCTGCGACCGGGGACCTGGTGCTCGACGTGGACCGCGCGCGCATGCAGTTCGGCGGCCTGGTGGCCGTGAACGACATCAGCTTCCAGATCCACGCCGGCCAGATCGTCGGCCTCATCGGCCCCAACGGCGCGGGCAAGTCCACCACCTTCAACCTCATCACCGGCGTGCTGCCGGCCACGCGCGGCGAAGTGCGTTTTCAGGGCCGCAACATGATCGGCCTGCCCTCGCGCGACATCGCACAGCTGGGCATGGCGCGCACCTTCCAGCACGTGAAGATGATCCCGGACATGACGGTGCTGGAGAACGTGGCCCTGGGCGCGCACACGCGCGGGCGCAAAGGCGTGCTGCCGGCCATGGCGCGCGCCAACCGCGCGGAAGAACGGCAACTGTTCCGCGAAGCGCAGCGCCAACTGGAGCGCATCGGCATGGGTGCCTACCTGCACGAGCAGGCCGGCAACCTGGCCATGGGCCCGCAACGCTTGATGGAAATCGCCCGCGCGCTCTGCGCCGACCCCACATTGCTGCTGCTCGACGAACCCGCCGCCGGCCTGCGCCACAAGGAAAAGCAGGCGCTGGCCGACGTGCTGCGCCAGCTCAAGCGCGAAGGCATGAGCATCCTGCTGGTGGAACACGACATGGACCTGGTGATGCAGATCTGCGACCACCTGGTGGTGATGGAGTTCGGCACCTTGCTCACGCAAGGGGCGCCGGCACAGGTTCAACAGGATCCCAAAGTTCGCGCCGCCTACCTCGGCACGGAGCATTGAACATGAGCACACCCATCCTCCAAGTCAAAGGCCTGCGCGCCGGTTACGGCCGTGCCGAGGTGTTGCACGGTATCGACATCGAAGCCCCCACCGGCGGCGTGATCACCGTCATCGGCCCCAACGGCGCGGGCAAGTCCACGCTGCTCAACACGCTCATGGGCATCCTGCCGGGCCAGGGCGTGATCGAATTCCGGGGGCAGGACATCAGCGCCTTGTCGCTCGAAGAGCGCGTCATGAACGGCATGGCGCTCGTGCCCGAGAAGCGCGAGCTGTTCGGCAGCATGGCGGTGGAAGACAACCTGCTGCTGGGTGGCTTTCGCCAGATGCGCCTGGGCAATGCGAAATGGCGCAGCCGCCTGGACGACGTCTACAGCATCTTCCCGCGCCTGCAGGAACGCCGCGTGCAACTCGCCGGCACGCTTTCGGGCGGTGAACGCCAGATGCTCGCGGTGGGCCGCGCGCTCATGTCCGCGCCCGACCTGCTCATGCTCGACGAGCCCAGCCTGGGCCTGGCCCCGCTGATCGTGAAGGAGATCTTCGCCATCATCGAACGGCTGCGCCAGACCGGCGTGACCATCGTGCTGGTGGAGCAGAACGCGCGCGCCGCACTACAGGTAGCCGACCACGGCTACGTGCTGGAAATGGGCGAACTCAGCGCGCAAGGGCCGGCGCGCGAACTGGCGAGTGACCCGCGCGTGATCGACACCTATCTCGGTGCGGCAAGACAAAACGCCTGACCCCTTTTCAACCCCGAGGAGACACAGATGAAGAACACACGGCGACGCACCGCCTTTCTGCCCCTGACGCCCCTCGGGCTGGGGCTGTTGATCGCGGCCTGCAGCACCACGCCACCGGTGCCCACCCAGCCGCTCTCACCCGCCGTGGGCGCCGGCCTGCGCCAGTGCGAGGCGCTGGCGGGCCAGTTCCGCTTCGACCAGACCACGATCGACTCCGCCGCCCCCGTGGCCGCCGGTGGCCTCACGCTCGGCGGGCAACCGGTGGCCGCGCACTGCCTCGTCAAAGGCCAGATGCACAAGCGCAAGGGCAGCGACGGGCGCGACTACGCCATCGGCTTCGAAATGCGCCTGCCGCAGGCCTGGAACGGCCGCTTCTACTACCAGGGCAACGGCGGCCTGGACGGCAACGTGCAGCCGGCCCAGGGCGCGCTCGGCGGCGGCCCCGTCACCGGCGCGCTGGTGCAAGGCTTCGCCGTGATCAGCTCCGACGCCGGCCACAGCGGCCCGCAAACGGCGGTGTTCGGCCTGGAGCCCCAGGCCCGCCTGGACTACGGCTACCAGGCCGTGGCCAAGCTCACGCCCATGGCCAAGGCGCTGATCGCCAACGCCTACGGCAAAGCGCCCGACCGCTCCTACATCGGCGGCTGCTCCAACGGTGGGCGCCATGCCATGGTCGCCGCTTCGCGCCTGGGCGACCAGTACGACGGTTACCTGATCGGCGCCCCCGGGTACCGACTGCCCAACGCCGCACTGGCGCAACTCTGGGGCGCACAGCGCTGGAGCCCGCTGGCCACGCCCGGTGCCACGGTGCGCCACCCGCTCAACCCCAACGCCAGCATTCCCGACCTGGGCAGCGCCTTGAACGCCGCCGAACGCCAGACCGTGGCGCGCGCCGTGCTCAACCGTTGCGACGCGCTTGATGGCCTGAAAGACGGCCTGGTGCAAGCCACGCAAGCCTGCCAGGCCGCCTTCGACGTGGCGCGCGACGTGCCCACCTGCAGCGGCGCGCGCGATGGCAGCTGCCTCACCCCGGCACAGAAAACCGTGCTGGCCCAGGTGCATGCGGGCGGCAAGGCCAGCAACGGCCAACCGATCTACAGCGCGTTCCCGTACGACCCGGGCATCGCCGGCAACAACTGGGCGACCTGGAAGTTCGTCAACAGCGTGGCGCTGGACCCGCTCTCGGTCGGCACCGTGTTCACCGCGCCGCCGGCCGCAGCAGCGGACATCGCCGGTGCCCGCATCGACGTGCTGCTGCCGGCCATCTCCGCCACCAGCGACACGTACAAGGAGTCCGGCCTCGCGCTGATGAGCCCGCCCGGCCACGAGAAGCCCACCAACCTGCAGCCCCTGCGCGCGCGCGGCGCCAAGATGGTGCTGTACCACGGCGTGAGCGACGCGATCTTCTCCGCCGAAGACACGCGCCAGTGGTTCGAACGCCTGAACACCGCACAAGGCGGCAAGGCGAGCGACTTCGCGCGCTACTTCCCCGTGCCGGGCATGAACCACTGCAGCGCCGGCCCCACCGCCGACCAGTTCGACCTGCTCGGTCCGCTGGTGAAGTGGGTCGAACAAGGCGTGGCGCCACAAGCGGTGACCGCCAGCGCGCGCGGCGCGGGCAACGCCGGTGGCGTCAACGCCGAGTTGCCCGCCGACTGGGCCACCAACCGCACACGTCCGCTGTGTGCCTACCCCACGGTGGCCACCTACAACGGCAGCGGCCCCATCGAATCGGCCAGCAGTTTCAGCTGCCGCTGACCTTCCCTTGCCATGAACGCCTACCAGCCGAACCCCGCCGAGCACGCCTTCCTCCTGTTCGACGTGCTGCGCGCCCATGAGCGCCTGGCCAAATTGCCCGCCATGGCCGAACACGCCGACACCGGGCTGCTCACCCAGGTGATCGCAGAAGCGGGCAAGTTCGTGGGCGAGGTGATCGCCCCGCTCAACCGCGAAGGCGACGAAGTGGGCGCGCGGTGGCACGACGGCCAAGTCACCATGCCACCCGGATTTCGCGATGCGTACCAGGCCTTCTGGCAGGCCGGCTGGCCGTCGCTGGCCTGCGCCACCGAGCATGGCGGCCAGGGCCTGCCCACGGTGGTGGAAGCGGTGCTGCACGAAATGCTCAACGCCGCCAACCACGGCTGGACCATGGCGCCGGGCCTGCTGCACGGTGCCTACGAATGCCTGCGCCACCATGGCAGCGCGGAGCTCCAGGCGCGCTACCTGGAGAAGCTCGCAACGGGCGAGTGGCTGGCCACCATGTGCCTCACCGAACCCCATGCGGGCAGCGACCTCGGCCTGGTGCGCACCAAGGCCGCGCCCCTGGCCAACGGGCGCTACGCGCTCAGCGGCACCAAGATCTTCATCTCCGGCGGTGAACACGACCTCAGCGACAACATCGTGCACCTGGTGCTCGCGCGCCTGCCCGATGCGCCGCCCGGGCCCAAAGGGCTGTCCTTGTTCCTCGTGGCCAAGTTCGACGAGAACGGGCAGCGCAGCGCGGTCTTCTGTGAACGCATCGAAGAGAAGATGGGCCTGCACGGCAGCCCCACCTGCGTGCTGCGCTTCGACGAAGCCGAGGCATCGATCGTCGGCGAACCGGGCAAAGGCCTAAACGCGATGTTCGTGATGATGAACGCCGCGCGCCTGCTGGTCGGGCTGCAAGGCATCGGCCTGCTGGACGCGGCCTGGCAGAAGGCGCACGCCTACGCGCAGGAGCGCCGCCAGATGCGCGCGCCGGGCAGCGCCAGCCGATCGGGCGAGGCCGATCTTATTGGACTGCACCCGGCCATCCAGCGCATCCTGCACACCCAGCGCGCCTGGATCGATGCCGGGCGCGTGATCGCCTACCGCACCGCGCTCGAACTCGACACGCAGAAACACCACCCCGATGGCGCGCGGCGCGAAGCCGCGGCACGCTGGTGCAGCCTGGTCACACCGGTGCTCAAGTCGGCCTGGACCGAGCAGGCCTTCAGCGGCGCCAGCGCCTGCCTGCAGGTGTTCGGCGGCCACGGCTACGTGCGCGAATGGGGTATCGAACAGCACGTGCGCGACGCGCGCGTGGCCATGATCTACGAGGGCACCAACGAAATCCAGGCCATCGACCTGCTGGTGCGCAAGACCCTGCCCGACGGCGGCGCGGCGCTGCAGGCCCTGCTCGCCGACCTGGGCCAGGACCTGCGCGACCCGCGCGCCATCGACGCGCTGGCGCAGCTGCAGCACCTGGTGCGCGACGGGCTGCTGCCGCGCACCCGGCAAGCCGACGCACCCGACCTGCCCTACCGCCTCGCGGACGATTTCCTGCGCGCGCTGGCGCTCTTGCTCATGGCCTGGGCCTGGGACCGAATCGCAACAGCCAAACGGCCCGAGCCACACGTCCAAGAGGCGCAGAACGCCTTCTGGCGCTGGGTCTGGCCCGAGTTCCAGCTGCGCCAGGGCATCCTGGAGACCACCCTGGCCGACCCCTTGCGTTGAGGCTAAAGTCGCCCCCCATGCCACAACATTCCACCGCCAATGCCCTTCGCCGCACCGGCGTTCCACGCAAGGCCGTCAGCGGCCGCTCGCACGCGCACGACGCTTCTCTGGACGGTCTGAGCGAGTCCCACGGTATCGACACCTCGTTCCTGGAATCGCTGCTGGGCTACAACGCGCGCCGCGCCGCGCTGGCGGTGATCGCGGTGTTCCTTCGCCGCATGGCGCCGTATGGCGTGCGGCCGGTGGACTTCTCGGTGCTCTCGGTGGTCGCGTACAACCCGGGCGTGACCTCGCGGCAAATCTGCGCCACGCTGGACATCCTCCCGCCCAACCTGGTCGGCATGATCAAGAGCCTGCAGAAGCGCGGACTTGTGGTGCGCAAGCCGCATCCCAACGACCGGCGTGCGCAGGGACTTCACCTTTCTGATGAGGGGCAAACCCTCTACAACAACGCCCAGGCCACCGCTTCCTCGTTGGAGCGCGACGTGGCGGGCCGGCTCACGCCCGACGAGCTGGACACGCTCATCACTTTGCTGCGCAAGGTGTACAGGTAACACCCCCCTGCGCCGCTGACGCGGCTTCCCCCCTCTGTTGCGCGCCTTCGGCGCTTCGAGGGGGGACGGCATCTCGGGCCGGCGGAGCCGGACCCTCGATGCCTCTGGATGGGGCACGCACGCCGGAGAGCGGGTTTTGCTCCCTCTCCCGCAAGCGGGAGAGGGCTGGGGTGAGGGTGATCCCGCTCCCGCATTCCGCCGTTGGACCGGGCTGAGCAGCGCAGGGGTGCGGGGAAAAAGAAGTTCGCGTGTTTGAGCGAAGCGAGTTTGCGAACTTCTCCCCGCGCACCGAGCAGCGCAAGGAACCCCGAAGGGGCCCGGTCTTCGGCTCGCCTTTCTTTTGCTTACTTTTCTTTGGCGAAGCAAAGAAAAGTGAGTCGGCCGCCGGGCCGAGACCCGGCTCGCCACGAAAGCAAAAAACTCACTTCAATAGAAGAAAAAAACTCAACGCACGAACCGATCCACAACCACTGCCACCCGCTCTCCAAACAGCCGCGCCGTCTCCAGATCCCCAGGCAACATATCCCCAGCCCCCGCATCCGAAGGCGACTGCGCCATCGCCCCGCTGTAGCTCACCAGGTAGTTCACGTCGTTGCGCTGTGCACCTTTGGTGTTGCTGGGCATGAGGCCCTGGCTGACCCAGATCATGCCGTGCTGCATGGCCAAGGTGAACAAGGTGTTGAGGGTGCTCAGCTTGTCGCCGTTCATGCCCGCGCTGTTGGTGAAACCGGCGGCGATCTTGTCTTTCCACTTCTGGGCGAACCAGGGCTTGCTCGAGGCGTCGGCAAACTTCTTGAACTGCCAGCTCACGTTGCCCATGTAGGTGGGCGCGCCAAAGACGATGGCATCGGCCGCGTCCAGCGTCTCCCAGCCGCCCTCGGGCAGGTTGCCGTCGGCATCGATCGCGAGCAGTTCCGCGCCCGCGCCCTGTGCCACCGATTGCGCCATGCGCTGGGTGTGGCCGTAACCCGAGTGATAGACCACAACGATGTGAGGCATGCAAGAACCTTCCTTGAATAAAAAAAGCGCGGCGCCCCAGGCGCCGCGAAAGAAAGAAAGAGAGAAAACCGGGAAGACTCAGGCGTCCTTGCGGCGCGCATCCAGGCTGAAGGCGCCTGCACCGAAGGCGGCGAAAGCCAGCAGGCCACCCGTGATGGCGAGGTTCTTGAAGAACATGAGCTGCTGCATCATCTGCTGCTCGGCCGGCAGGCTCCAGTAGGCATGGAAGTAGAAACTGGCCACCAGCGTGAAGACCGCCAAAGCAATGGCGGCGATGCGGGTGCGATAGCCGATCAGCAGCGCAATGCCACCGAACAGTTCGATCACCAGCGCAATCGCCACGCCCACTTGCGCCATCGGCAGCCCCATGGCGGTGGCATAACCCACGCTACCGGCGAAACCGGCGATCTTGCCGAAGCCTGCGGGAATGAACAGGATGGCCAGCAGGATGCGGCCGATCAGGGCCAGGGGATTTTGCAGAGCGTTCATGGTGGTGAGTTCCTTGGTTGAAAAGTCGACAGGTTAAGGGAAAACAAGAAAAAACAGGATCAGGGCGCGAGATCGAACACCAGCACTTCGGCGTCCTGGGCCTTGGCCAGCTCGATGCGGCTCTCATCGGCCAGCACGGCGGCGTCACCGGCGCGCAAGTGCTGCCCGTTGACGTCCAGCTCGCCGCGCACCAGGTGCACATAGGCTTTGCGCGACGGGTCCAGCGCGAGTTCGGCGGTCTGCTCGCCATCGAGCAGGCCGGCATACAGCGAGGCATCGGCATGGATCGTCACCGAGCCTTGCGCGCCATCGGGCGACGCCACCAACCGCAACTGGCCGCGCTTTTCGGCGTCGGAGAAGCTCTTCTGCTCGTAGCCGGGGTCGATGCCCGTCACGTTGGGCTCGATCCAGATCTGCAGGAAGTGCGTGGTGCTGTTGGGCGCGCGGTTGAACTCGCTGTGGCGCACGCCGCTGCCCGCGCTCATGCGCTGCACGTCACCCGGCGGAATGCCCTTGACGTTGCCCATGCTGTCCTTGTGCGCCAGGTTGCCCTGCAGCACGTAGCTGATGATTTCCATGTCGCGGTGGCCGTGCGTGCCAAAGCCGGTGCCCGGGGCGATGCGGTCTTCGTTGATCACGCGCAGGTTGCCCCAGCCCATCCAGGCGGGGTCGAAATACTCGGCAAAAGAAAACGAGTGCTGGCTTTTGAGCCAGCCGTGGTCGGCATGGCCGCGGGCTTCGGAGCGTCGAATCTGGAGCATGGTGTGGTCCTTTCCATCTTCCGTGGGGCCGACCGGGATCTCGGCTGGCATGGGAGGATTGTGCGAGGACAACACGCCGTTTTGACCGCACGATTTTGATGGCATCATTCAAATCGTTTGAATGAAAAATCGCCCGACATGGCCACCTCCACACCCCGCGCCGCCCTCTCGCCCGAAAACCTGGGCCTGCTCGAAGCGGTCGCCCGCCTGGGCAGCATGGCCGCCGCCGCGCGCGAACTGGGCATGGTGCCCAGCGCCTTGACCTACCGCGTGCGCCAGGTCGAAGACGCGCTGGACGTGCTGCTGTTCGACCGCAGCGCGCGCCGCGCCGTGCTCACCCCCGCCGGCGCCGAGCTGCTGCGCTCGGGGCAATACCTGTTGAACGAACTCGACGCCGTCGCCCAGCGCGTCAAGCGCGTGGCCACAGGCTGGGAGCCGCAACTCACGATCGCCGCCGACGCGATCATCGCGCGCGCCACACTGTACGAACTGTGCGAGGCCTTCTACGCCGAAGGCGCGCCCACCCGCCTCAAGCTGCGCGCCGAAACCTTGTCGGGCACCGTCGAGGCCTTGCAGAGTGGCCAGGCCGACATCGCGCTGGGGGTGACGAGCGAGCTCTCGCTACACGACTTCCAGTCCGCCCCACTGGGCACGATCGGCTTCGTCTACGCCGTGGCACCGCACCACCCACTGGCAGCGGCCACGCATGCCCTGCGCGACGAGGAACTGCGCGAACACCGCGCAGTGGCCGTGGCCGACAGCACGCAGCGCGGGCGCGGCGTCACGCACAACCTGCTGCCCGGACAGGACGTGCTGACAGTGCCCACCATGCAGCACAAGCTGGAAGCGCAACTGCGCGGCCTGGGGGCCGGCTTCCTGCCCCTGGCCTTGGCGCAGCCTTTCATCAACACCGGGCGCCTGGTGGTGAAAAGCGTGCAGCGTCCCAACCGGTCCTTGCGCGTGGCCTATGCCTGGCGCCAGCCCGCCCGTGCCAGCGACGCGGGTCAGGCGCTGCGCTGGTGGCTCGACCGGCTGCAAAACCCGAAAACCCGCGAGGCGCTGCTGAACAACCACCATCAGGTCTAGCACTGCTACAGTCGATCACACCCAACCTCCACCGCGTCCAGAGACATGACCAACACCAAGAAGCCTCGCGCCGCAGCCGCGCCCGCCCCCCGATCAAAGGCCGCCAAGGCCGGCTCCGCTCCCTTGCACATCGCGGTGATCGGCGGTGGCATGGCCGGGGTGGTCGCCGCGCGCACGCTGGTGCAGGCGGGCCACCGCGTCACGCTGCTGGAGAAGAACCACGGATTCGGCGGACGCATGGCCACGCTGCGCACCGAGTTCGGCGGCTTCGACCACGGCGCGCAGTACTTCACCGTGCGCGACAAACGCTTCGAAACCGCGCTGCGCAGCAACGCCACCGCCTTGGTGCGCCCCTGGAGCGCCAGCACCGTGCGCGTGCTCGACGAACTCGGCCACGTGCTGGCCAGCGCGCCGCCGCCGACCGAGCCGCACTTCGTGGCCTCCCCCGGCATGGGCGCCCTGGTCGAGCTCTGGGCTCGGCCCCTGGCACAGCCCGAACTGCATGGCGGCCTGCTCGCGCGCGCCCTCCTCGACACGCGCGTGACCCGCATCGAGCCCGATGCGCTGCACCCCGAGCAATGGCAACTGCGCGCGCAAGACGCCCAGGACGGGCAACAGGTGCTGGGCGGCTTCGACCGCGTCGTGCTGGCCATGCCGCACCCGCAGATCCACGACCTGCTGCTCGCCTCGGGCCTCGCCCCCGAACTGCGCCGGGCGCTGACCCCCGTGCACGTGGCGCCCTGCTGGACGCTGATGGTGGCCTACCCGCAGGCGATGCAGCCCGGCCTGCCGCACCTGGGCCCGCAATGGAATGCCGCGCGCAGCACCCACCACCGCATCAGCTGGCTGGCCCGCGAATCGAGCAAGCCCGGGCGCGACCCGATCGAGCGCTGGACCATCCAGGCCAGCCCGGTCTGGTCGACCAAACACCTGGAAGACGACAGCGAACGCGCCAAGGCCAAGCTGCTCAAGGGCTTCGCCGAGATCACCGGCATCCGCGCCACGCCGACCCACGCGGTGGCCTACCGCTGGCGCTTCGCGCAGACGCAGACACCGCTGGGCCAGAGCCACCTGTACGACCCGGCGCTGGGCATCGGCGTGTGCGGCGACTGGTGCCTGGGCCATCGGGTGGAAGACGCGTTCGTCTCCGGCCTGGAGATGGCGCTCGCAATGGCGAGATGAACCCACGCGGCCCATACAGGGGCCGTTTCGCCCCCTCCCCCACCGGCCCGCTGCACGCGGGCTCTCTCGTCGCGGCACTCGCCAGCTGGCTCGATGCGCGCGCGCATCGCGGCACCTGGGTCGTGCGCATCGAAGACGTGGACACACCGCGCTGCGTGCCGGGCGCGGACCGGCTCATCCTGGAGCAACTCGCCACCTGCGGCCTGGTAAGCGACGAAGCCGTGCTGCACCAATCGCAGCGCGGCGCGCACTACCAGGCCGCGCTCGACGCGCTGGCCGAGCATGGCGATGTCTACCCCTGCGCCTGTTCGCGCAAGGACATCGAGGCCGCCTTGCTGGCGCGTGGCATCACACGCGAGCGCCACCACAGCGCGGTCTACCCCGGCACCTGCCGCCCGGAGCACGGCGGTCTGCAAGGCAAACCGGCCAGGGCCTGGCGCTTCGAAGTCGGCCACGTGGGACGCCTGCACTGGTTCGACCGCCGCCTGGGCGCGCAACAGCAGAACGTGGCCACCGAGGTCGGCGACTTCGTGCTCAAGCGCGCCGACGGCCTCTGGGCCTACCAGTTGGCCGTGGTGGTGGACGACGCGGCGCAAGGCATTACCCACGTGGTGCGCGGCGAGGACCTGGCCGACAACACCGCGCGCCAGATCCTGCTGCAGCGCGCGCTCGGCCTGCCCACGCCGCTGTACCTGCACACGCCACTCGTGCTGGGGAACAACGGCGAGAAACTGAGCAAGCAGAACGGCGCGCAGGCGCTGGACCTGGGCGAGCCACTCGCCGCGCTGGAGCGGGCCGCGCGCGCCCTGGGGCTGCCGCCCGCCACGCGGGGCGCCACCGTGGCGCAGGCGCTGGCGCATTGGACAGCCGCGTGGGACGCCTAAAATCCGTCCCTTCGCCGACCGAACGCCTCCGCCGTCTTCTTTCATGACCGACCCCCGCCACGCGCAGCCGCGCACCCCGCCCAGCGACACCACCCACCTGCGCGAAATCAAGAGCTATGTGCTGCGCACCGGCCGCGTGGGGCCCGGCCAGGCGCGCGCCTTGGAGCAACACGGCCCGCGCTTTCTGCTGAACTACACGCCCGGCGCGTTCGACGCCACGACCGCCTTTGGCCGTGACGCCCCGCTCGTCATGGAAATCGGCTTTGGCATGGGCAACGCCACGGCGCACATCGCCGCCCTGCGGCCGCAGGACAACTTCCTGTGTTGCGAGGTGCACGAACCGGGCGTGGGCGCGCTGCTCAAGCTGGTGGGCGAACAGGGGCTGGAGAACATCCGCATCGTGCGCCACGACGCGGTCGAGGTGCTGGACCACATGCTGGGCGAGGCCTCGCTCGATGGCGTGCACATCTTCTTTCCCGACCCCTGGCACAAGAGCCGCCACCACAAGCGCCGCCTCATCCAGGGACCATTCGTGAACCGCCTGGCGCGCCACCTCAAGCCCGGCGGCTACCTGCACCTGGCCACCGACTGGGAGCCCTACGCGCAGCAGATGCTGGAGGTGCTCAGCGCCGAACCGCTGCTGCAGAACACCGCAGCGCCCGGTGGCACGGGCTTCGTGGAGAAGCCCGGCTACCGCCCGCTCACCAAGTTCGAGAACCGGGGCCTGAAGCTCGGCCACGGCGTGTGGGACCTCGTGTTTCGCCGCGCTTGAGCGCGCGCCTTGCGTAGGCCGCCATGGCCCGCCCGCCGAAGAACCCCGCCATCCCGTCGCGCAAGGGCGTCTCTGCGAGTTGTGTCGCGCTGCCTTACGACAAGCCCGCGCCCTGGGCGCTGCTGATCGACTTCCTGGCCGAGCGCCTGCCCGCCGTCCCGCGCGACCACTGGGAACAACGCATGGCGCGCGGCGAGGTGCTCGACGACCTGGGCCAGGCATTGCTGCCCGATGCGCGCTTCACCCCAGGCATTCGCCTCTACTACTACCGCGAGCTCGAACACGAACCTGAAGTGCCGTTCGAGGAAACCATCGTGTTCCGGGACGAGCACCTGCTTGTGGCCGACAAGCCGCACTTCCTGCCGGTCACGCCCACCGGCCGCTACGTGCAGCAAAGCCTGCTGGTGCGTTTGAAGAACCGGCTCGGCATCGACACGCTCAGCCCCATCCACCGCATCGACCGCGAGACGGCCGGACTGGTGGTGTTCAGCGTGCGGCCCGAAGAGCGCGCGGCGTACCAGGCGCTGTTCCGCGACCGCGCCGTGCACAAGGTGTACCAGGCCATCGCACGCTTCGACGCCACCCGAACCTGGCCCCTGCTGCGCCGCAGCCGCATCGAAGAGGCACACGACGCGTTCTTCCGCATGAACGAGACCCCGGGCGAGCCCAACAGCGAGACGCACCTGGACCTGTTGGAAGCACAAGGCGGCTGGGCGCGCTACCGGCTCGAACCTGTGACGGGCAAGCGCCACCAGCTGCGCGTGCACATGAACGCGTTGGGCCTGCCGATCGTGGGCGACCAGTTCTACCCAGAGGTGCTGCGCGGGCCACAGGAAGCGGAAGACTTTGCGAACCCGCTGCGCCTGCTGGCGCGGTCCATCGCCTTCACCGATCCGGTGACCGGTGACGCACGGGCCTTTGAAAGCCAACGGGCGCTGGACTGGCCCCTGTAGACCTGCACAGCGCCCGCCGGAGCGTCGAAGCCGCGAGGCTTACAGCCGCTCGGTGACCCAGCCTTGCACCGACTTCAGTGCTGCCGGCAGCCCACTCGCATCTGTGCCACCGGCCATGGCCATGTCGGGCTTGCCGCCGCCCTTGCCACCCACTTGCTGGGCCACGAAGTTCACCAGCTCGCCGGCCTTGACCTTGCCCATGCTGTCGGCGGTGACGCCAGCGGCCAATTGCACCTTGGAACCGTCGACTGTGGCGAGCACGATGGCGGCGGTCTTGAGCTTGTCCTTGAGCTTGTCCAGCGTGTCGCGCAAGGTCTTGGCATCGGCACCGTTGAGCACGGCCGCCAGCACCTTGAGGCCTTTCACGTCCACCGCTTGCGCCACCAGCTCGTCGCCCTGGCTCGACGCCAGCTTGCCCTTGAGCGCGGCCACTTCCTTCTCCAGCGCCTTCACCTGCTCCAGGGTTTGCACAATGCGCGTCTGCAGTTCGGCCACAGGGGCTTTCAGGCTGCCGGCGGCCTGGTGCAGGGCACTTTCCACCTGCTGCAGATAGGCCAGCGCGTTGGCACCGGTGATGCCCTCGACCCGGCGCACGCCGGCGGCCACGCCGCTTTCGGAGACGATCTTGAACAGGCCGATGTCGCCCGTGCGGCCCACGTGCGTGCCGCCGCAGAGCTCGCGGCTGCTGCCGATGTCGAGCACGCGCACGGTGTCGCCGTACTTCTCGCCGAACAGCATCACCGCGCCGGTGGCCTGCGCGGCTTCGATGTCCATCACGCGCGCCAGCGTCTCGGCGTTGGCCAGGATCTCGGCGTTCACGCGCTTTTCGATCTCGGCGATCTGCGCCTCGCTCACCGGCGCGTTGTGCGTGAAGTCAAAGCGGGTCTTGTCGGCATCGACCAGCGATCCCTTCTGCTGCACGTGCGCGCCCAGCACCTCGCGCAAGGCCTTGTGCATCAGGTGGGTCACGCTGTGGTTGCGCATGGTGGCCTGGCGGCGCGCCACATCGACCTGTGCGCTCACCGCATCGCCCACCTTGAGCGTGCCCTGGGTCTGAACCCCATGGTGGCCGAACACGTCGGCCTTGATCTTCTGCGTGTCTTCCACGCCGAACTGCACGCCCTCGGCGCTCAGCACGCCGGCGTCTCCCACCTGGCCACCGCTTTCCGAATAGAACGGCGTGTTGTCGAGCACCACCACGCCACTCTGGCCTTCGGTGAGCTGCTGCACGGCGGCGCCTTCGTGGTACAGCGCCAGCACGCGGGCGGGCGCAGCCAGTTGTTCGTAGCCGGTGAAGAGGTTGCCCGCGCCGCCGTATTCCAGCGCGCGGTCCATCTTGAACTTGCCGGCCGCTCGGCCTGCCGCCTTCTGCTTTTCCATGGCGGCGTGGAAGCCGGCTTCGTCCACCGACAGGCCACGCTCGCGGCACACGTCGCCCGAGAGGTCGAGCGGGAAGCCGTAGGTGTCGTGCAGCTTGAAGGCCACGTCGCCGGGCAGCACCTTTGCGCCACCAGCCAGGGCCGCGTCGAGAATTTCCATGCCGTTGGCCAGCGTTTCGTAGAAGCGCTCTTCCTCGGCCTTGAGCACCTCGGTGATGCGCTCGGCCTGGCTGGCCAGGTTCGGGTACGCCGCGCCCATCATCTTCACCAGATCGGGCACCAGCTTGTGGAAGAACGGCGTCTTCTGGCCCAGCTTGTAGCCATGGCGGATGGCGCGGCGCACGATGCGGCGCTGCACGTAACCCCGGCCTTCGTTGCTCGGGATGACGCCGTCGCTCACCAGGAAGGCGGTGGCGCGGATGTGGTCGGCGATCACCTTGAGCGAGGGGTTGCTCAAGTCGCTGATGTGCGTCTCGCGCGCGGCGGCCTTGATGAGCGCATCGAAGATGTCGATTTCGTAGTTGCTGTGCACGTGCTGCAGGATGGCGGCCAGGCGCTCCAGGCCCATGCCGGTGTCCACGCAGGGCGCGGGCAGCTTCACCACGCTGCCGTCTTCCTTCATGTCGAACTGCATGAACACGTGGTTCCAGATCTCGATGAAACGGTCGCCGTCTTCCTCGGGGCTGCCGGGCGGGCCGCCGGGAATGTGGTCGCCGTGGTCGTAGAAGATTTCCGAGCAGGGACCGCAGGGGCCGGTGTCGGCCATCATCCAGAAGTTGTCGCTCTTGTACTTGCCGCCCTTGTTGTCGCCGATGCGGATCACGCGCTCGGGCGGCAGGCCGATCTCTTTCGTCCAGATGTCGTAGGCCTCGTCATCGTCGATGTACACCGTGGCCAGCAGCTTCTCGGCGGGCAGCTTGTACACCTCGGTGAGTAGCTCCCAGCCCCACTTGAGCGACTCGCGCTTGAAATAGTCGCCAAACGACCAATTGCCCAGCATCTCGAAGAAGGTGTGGTGGCGCGCGGTGTAGCCCACGTTCTCCAGGTCGTTGTGCTTGCCGCCGGCACGCAGGCAGGCCTGCACCGAGGCGGCGCGCACGTAGGGGCGCTTGTCGGCGCCCAGGAACACGTCCTTGAACTGCACCATGCCGGAGTTGGTGAACATCAGCGTGGGGTCGTTGCCGGGCACCAGCGGGCTGGACGCCACCACGGTGTGGCCCTTGGAGGCGAAGAAATCCAGGAAGGTCTTGCGGATGTCGGCAACGGAAACAGCGGGGCGGGTCATGTTGGCCTTGTGGGTTCGTCGGTAGAAATGCAGTGCGGCGCTCGCGCGCGCGAAACCGGGTATTTTCCAACATGCCGGCTGCCCCCGGCCCGGGAGCGGCAAAATCGGCCGCAACGGCCTCTTTTCTCCGGCATGACATTGATGGAGCCCCCATGGACATGAAGACCTCCCCCCTGGCCCAACTCAAGGACCCCACCCTGCTCAAGACCGACGGTCTGGTCAACGGACAGTGGCTCCCCGGCAGCAGCCGCTTCGACGTGCTCGACCCCGCCACCGGCCAGAAGCTGGCCGACGTGGCCAACCTCGGCCCGCAAGACGCCCAAGCCGCCATTGCCGCGGCCAACGCCGCCTGGCCGGCCTGGCGCGGCAAGACCGCCAAGGAACGCAGCCAGATCCTGCGCAAGTGGTACGACCTGCTGATGGCGAACCAGGACGACCTGGGCCGCCTCATGACCGCCGAACAAGGCAAGCCCCTGCCCGAAGCCAAGGGCGAGGTGGCCTATGGCGCGAGCTTCGTGGAGTGGTTCGCCGAAGAAGCCAAGCGCGTCAACGGCGAGACCCTGCCCACCTTCGACAACAACCGCCGCCTCATGGTGCTCAAGCAGCCGATCGGCGTGTGCGCGGCCATCACGCCGTGGAACTTCCCATTGGCGATGATCACGCGCAAGGTGGCGCCCGCGCTGGCCGCCGGCTGCCCGGTGATCATCAAACCCGCCGAGCTCACACCGCTGACCGCCCTGGCCGCCGCCGAGCTCGCCATCCGCGCCGGCATACCGGCCGGCGTCTTCAACGTCATCACCACCGACCACAGCAGCGCCGTGGGCAAGGTGCTGTGCGAGAGCGACGTGGTGCGCCACCTGAGCTTCACCGGCTCCACCGAAGTGGGCCGCATCCTCATGGCGCAGTGCGCGCCGACGATCAAGAAGCTCTCGCTGGAGCTGGGCGGCAACGCGCCCTTCATCGTCTTCGACGACGCCGACATCGATTCGGCGGTGGACGGCGCCATCGCCAGCAAGTACCGCAACGCCGGCCAGACCTGCGTGTGCGCCAACCGCCTCTACGTGCAGGACGGCGTGTACGACGCCTTCGTGCAGAAGTTCGCCGCCAAGGTCAAGGCCATGAAGGTGGGCAACGGTTTCACCGAAGGCGTGGTGCAAGGCCCGCTGATCGAAGACGCGGCCGTGGCCAAGGTGCAGCGGCATGTGGAAGACGCCGTGGCCAAGGGCGGCCAGGTGCTCACCGGCGGCAAGAAACTGGAAGGCCAGTTCTTCGAGCCGACCGTGGTGGCCGAGGCCACCAGCGACATGCTGTGCGCGAAGGAAGAAACCTTCGGCCCCTTCGCACCCGTGTTCCGCTTCAAGACCGAACAGGATGCGATCGACGCGGCCAACGCCACCGAGTTCGGGCTGGCGAGTTATTTCTACAGCCGCGACATCGGCCGCATCACCCGCGTGAGCGAAGCGCTGGAGTACGGCATGGTGGGCATCAACGTGGGCATCATCGCCAGCGAGCACGTGCCCTTTGGCGGCGTGAAGCAGTCGGGCCTGGGGCGCGAGGGCTCGCACCATGGCATGGACGATTACGTAGAAATCAAATACCTCTGCGTCGGGGTGAAATGACTCCCCCCGCGCCGGCCCACCTGGGCCGTCACCCCCCAGGGGGCAACGCCTGCGGCCTGGCAAAGCCAGTTCCGCGGCGTTTCTGGAATGGGACACGCGCTCCGGTCATGTTTGTTCGTCTTTGAAAACAGGTTTGCTTTGAACTTCGACTGGCACAACCCCTACCCCGTCTCCCGCGCGCCGCTGATGGCGCGCAATGTGGTCGCCACCACCCAACCCCTGGCCGCGCAGGCGGGCCTGCGCATGCTGCTCAAGGGCGGCAACGCGATCGACGCGGCGATTGCCGCTGCCGCCGCGCTCACCATCGTGGAGCCGTGCTCCAACGGCCTGGGCAGCGACAACTTCGCCATCGTCTGGGACGGCCAGCAACTGCACGGCATGAACGGCTCGGGCGCGGCGCCAGCGGGCTGGAGCAAGGCCTACTTCGAGCAGAAGCACAACGGCCAGATCCCGCTGCGCGGCTTTGATGCCGTCACCGTGCCTGGTGCCGTCGCGGGCTGGGCCGCCCTGTCCGAGCGCTTCGGCGCCCTGCCCTTCGCCGACCTGCTGGAGCCCGCCATCGAGCTGGCCGAACGCGGCTATGCGGTCACGCCGGTGATCGCGCACAAGTGGGATCTGGCGATGCCGCTGCTGCACGACAAGCCCGGTTTCGCGCCCGCCTTCCTGCCGCGCGGCCGTGCGCCCATGCCCGGGGAACGCGTCACCTTCGCGGATGCCGCGCGCGGCCTGCGCCGCATCGCAGAAACGCGCGGCGAAGATTTCTACCGCGGTGAAATCGCCGCCGCCATCGACGCCTACGCGCGCGAGCACGGCGCGCAACTGCGCGCCAGCGACCTGGCCGCGCACCGCGTGGAATGGGTGCAACCGATCAACGTCGCCTTCGCAGGCCACCGCGTGCACGAACTGCCGCCCAACGGCCAGGGCATTGCGGCGCTCATGGCGCTGGGCATGCTGGAGCAGCTCGACATCGGCCGCTTCGGCCCCGACAGCATCGAAGGCCAGCACCTGCAGATCGAGGCCATGAAGATCGCCTTTGCCGACACCTACCGCTGGGTGGCCGACGAGCGCTTCATGACCGAGGTGCGCGCCAGCGACCTGCTGGACCCCGGCTACCTGCGCGAGCGCGCGAAGCTTATCGACCTCAAGCGCGCCATCGACCCGGGGCCTGGCAAGCCACCGAGTGGCGGCACGGTCTACCTCACCACGGCCGATGCACAAGGCCGCATGGTGAGCCTGATCCAGTCGAACTACCTGGGCTTTGGCAGCGGCGTGGTCGTGCCCGGCTGGGGCGTGAGTCTGCACAACCGGGGCCATGGCTTCACGCTGAAAGACGGCCACCCGAACCAGGTCGCACCGGGCAAGCGCCCCTTCCACACCATCATCCCCGGCTTCCTCACGCGCGACGGGCAGCCCGTGATGGGCTTTGGCGTGATGGGTGCCAACATGCAACCGCAAGGCCATGTGCAGACACTGGTGCGCATGCTCGTGCACGGCCAGCAGCCGCAGGCCGCGTGCGACGCGCCGCGCTGGAAATGGGGCCAGGGCCTGGACGTGGACTTCGAACCCACCATGGCACCCGCGCTGCGCGACGGCCTGAAAGCGCTGGGGCACCGCTTCGAGCCCACGGCCGACACGTACCTCGACTTCGGCAGCGGCCAGTTCATCGCGCGGCTGAGCGAGGATCTCGAAGACGGCTATGTGGCGGCCAGCGATTCGCGGCGGGATGGGCAGGCGGTGGGGTACTGAGCCACCCATGAGCAACCGACTGCTCCCCCTCACCGTGGGCCTGGCCTTCTTCATGGAGCAACTGGACTCGACCATCATCGCGCCGGCCATTCCCGACATCGCCGCCGAACTGGGCGTGGCGCCGCTGAGCCTGAACCTCACGATGACGGTGTACCTGCTGTGCAGCATCACCTTCATTCCGGCCGGCGACCGGCTGGCCTCGCGCTTTGGCACGCGCACCGTGTTCCAGTGGGCCATCGTGCTGTTCGCGCTCAGCTCGGTGATGTGCGCGCTGGCCCAGAACCTGTCGATGCTGGTGGCCGCACGCGCGGTGCAAGGCGCATCCGCCGCGCTCATGGTGCCGGTGGGGCGCACATCCATCGTGCACGTCACGCCCAAACCGCAACTCGTGAATGCCCTGGCCTGGATGATCACCATGGCCATGCTGGGGCCGATGCTGGGGCCGCCACTGGGTGGACTGATCACCACCTGGCTGTCCTGGCACTGGATCTTCCTCATCAACGTGCCGATCGCGCTGCTGTGCTTCATCGGCGCGGCACGCTCCCTGCCGCAGATCCGCCAGCCTTCGGACGGCCGCTTCGACCTGCTGTCCTGGCTGCTGCTGGGCGGCACGCTGGGCAGTGCCATCGTGGTGCTCGAAGGCCTGCGCGTCCAGCACATGGACCAGTTGGTGTGGCTGCTGCCCACGGGCCTGCTGGCGCTGGCCTACGTCTGGCGCAACCACCGCGCCACCCTGCCCATGCTCGATTTCTCTTTGCTGCGCGTGCCCACCTTCGCGGCCTCGTTCTGGTCGGGCTCGCTGTTGCGCATGGGCTTTGGTTCACTGCCGTTCCTGCTACCGCTGATGCTGCAGATCGGCCTGGGTTATTCACCGGTGCAAAGTGGCCTGGTGCTGCTGGCCAGCGGCCTGGTCGCCATGTTGACCAAGACGCAGACCACCACCATCCTGCGCCGCTGGGGTTTCCGGCGCGTCATGCTGGTCAACGGCGCGCTGTGCGTGCTAGGGCTGCTGGTGTGTGCGCTGTTCCGTCCGTACTGGGGTCTCGGGGTCATCGCGCTCACCGTGTGCTGCGTGGGTTTCGTGCGCGCCATCCAGTTCAACGCCGTGACCGCGATCGCCTACGCCGAGCTGCCGCCCGCGCGCATCGGCGCGGCCACCACGCTCAACACCATGGTGTGGCAGATGGCGATCATGTTCGGCATTTCGCTCTCGTCGGTGGTGGTCACGCTCGCCACGCGCGCTGCCGGGCGCGCCCAGGCCGTGCCGCTGGATTTCAGCATCGCGTTTGTGATCCTGGCGTTCGTAGGCGCACTGGCCATTCCGGCGTGCTGGCGCCTGCGCACGGATGCGGGCAGCCAGCTCAGCGGGCATCAGGGCTGAGCTCACTCTAGCTTCACCTTCGTCGCCCTCGAGCCCGAAAGCGCCAGGCAATTGGAACCGGTGGAAAGTCCGGGCCCACGCGTGGCCAGCCTGGCAGAGATCTTCCGGCTCAAGTGCATCGTCACGGCGGAGCGCTCCAAGACGCGCGACTGGTGCGACCTGTATCTGCTGCTCAAGCAGAAGCACTTCAAACCCATTGAAGTGCTGCGCGCTTTTGAACGTGCCGGGGCGCCGCAGAAATACGACATCGCGATGATGCGCCTGTGCTCCGGCAAACCGGGCTTGCGCGACGAGGGCTACGAAACGCTCCTCAAACGTGCGCCCTCGCTGGAGACCATGCGCGAGGCCTTTGAGCCCAAGAAAGGCCAGCCATCTCGCGATCGCTGATACCGGCCGCAGGCTCCTCGGCCCATCTGGCTGTGAGTGTGAGCCGCAGCGGCGATAACCTGGTCGTGTGGCTCAACGGCAGCACCGATCAGGTCACGGTACAAAACTACTTCCTGCAGGACGGCCGGTCGCAGCAAGGCTACACACTCGACGCCATTCGCTTCGATGACGGCACCAGCTGGGACTACGGGCAGGTCAAAGCCTTGCTGCAACAGGGTGCCACGCCACCGGCCGCCCGAACGGCCTTCGGCCAGATGATGGCCCAGGCCATGGCGCCAGAAGCACTGGCTGCGGCGCTCCCGCCAGCCGAGCCGAACAAGTTCGAGCCACTGGCGGCCAATGCCACCGCCCTGGAAAAGGCCATGGCCGGACACCCCATCACGGAGCCCTTCAGGCCAGGGTCGGCGCTGTGGCACGAGATCGCGGAAACAGTAGGCATGAGTTCGGTCCAGGCGCAACGCATGAGGGCGCAGCGCGAGCGCGAAGCCGCCCAACAACTCCAGGCCGCGCCGCTGGTGTCCGCCGCCTCCTCTGGCCCTCAGACGGAGATGCAGATCGCGGTCGAGCGCATGGTGCGCGCCATGCAGGAGTTTTGTCCGTCTTCCGATTCCGGCGCTTTCTCGCACACGCCGCTGCAAGACCCGCAGAGAGGCAGCCTGCAGCCCCCGGTGATCGCCGTCGGACCGTACTGAGGCAGCGCGCCGGGACGGGGCAGCTGGCTGCAAACGAACGCCCCGTTGCGCCTCAATCCCGAAACGAAGGATCGCGCCGGTCCAGCATGCGCAGCAAGGCCGGCCACTCCATCAGGCCAAAGGGCCGCCGGGTCGTGGGTTTGTACAGGTGGTTGGTGAGCTGCACCACCTTGTCCGGCGGCGTCTTCAACGGCGTATTGCACGCCATGGCTTTCAGCTGCGCCTGGCACGCCCGCTCCAGCCAATACATGGCGGCAAAGGCCTCGGCGATGCTCGGCCCCACCGTCAGCAGCCCATGGTTGCGAAGGATCATGCCCTGGTGCGGGCCCAGGTCCCGGACGATGCGGGCCTGCTCGTCCAGGTCCACGGCAACGCCTTCGTATTCGTGGATCGGCACCCGCTCGAAGAACATCGCGGTCTGGGTCAGCGGCAGCAAGCCGCATTCCAGGGCCGACACGGCCATGCCCGCTGGCGTGTGGGTGTGGATGACACAGGCCACGTCGGGCCGGGCGTGGTGCACCGCCGAGTGGATCACGAACCCCGCGCGGTTGACGCCGTAGTCGTGCGGCGGCTCGTCCACGAAGTGGCCGGCCATGTCGATCTTGACCAAGCTGGAGGCGGTCATCTCTTCGTACATCAGGCCGTAGGCGTTGATGAGGAAATGCTCATCTTCGCCCGGTACGCGCACCGAGATGTGGTTGTAGATGAGATCGTCCATGGCGTAGTGCGCCACCAGCCGGTAGGCCGCGGCCAGGTCGACGCGCAAGGCCCACTCTTCGGCGCTCACGCGCTCGCGAACGCGATCGCCCAGGTCGAGTGCGGCGGAGGGAAGTCGGCTGTTCATTCTGGTTCGTTCGCTTCAGTTCGGTTCGATGCGCGCGGCCTGGATCACCTTGCCCCATTTGGCCGAGTCGGCCGTGATGGTCTCCTGCATCTTCTGCGGCGACGTGTGCCACGCCTCGATGCCCAAGGCCGCGAAGCGTTCGGCGGTCTCCGGCAAGGCCAGGATGGCGGCGACCTCTTTGTTCAGACGGTCGACGATCGGCGCGGGTGTCCCTGCCGGCACCATCAGCCCTTGCCAGCCGTCGGCGGAAAACCTGGGCAAGACCTCTGAGATCGCAGGCGTGTCGGGCAAGGCGGACAGGCGTTTGGACCCGGTGGTGCCCAGCCCGATCAGGCTGCCTTTTTTGATCTGGGCCACGGCGGTGGTGGTCGGCTGGAACATCAGGGGCACCTGCCCACCGATCACGGCCGCCAGGCCATCGGCCTTGAAGGGGATGTGCATCAGTTTGATGTCGGCCTCCGAACTCATGAGCTCCATGATCACGTGGCCCGCGCCGCCGATGCCGGCCGAAGCGTAGTCGATCGAACCCGGCTTGGCCTTGGCCTTGGCAATCAGTTCCTGCAGATTGCTGGCGCCCAGGTTCTTGTGGGCCAGCAGCACATAGGGCACGGCCGCCACCAGGCTCACCGGCGCAAAGTCCTTGGCGGGGTCGTAGCCCAGTTTCTTGTAGATGAACTGGTTCATGGTGACGATCGAATTCACCATGAAGAATGTGGTGTAGCCATCGGGTGCCGAACGCGCGACGGCCTCGGCGCCGATTGCACCGCCCGCGCCCGCACGGTTGTCCACCACGAAAGGCTGGCCGGTGCGTTCGTGCAGCTTCTGCGAGAGGTAGCGCGCCACGATGTCGGGCGAGGATCCCGCCGGGAAGGGCACCACCATCTTCACTGGGCGCGTGGGGTAGGCACTGGCGCCGTCCGTGGTTTGTGCGCCAACAAGTGCGGGCACGAACGCCGCGAATGCCGTCGCCATGGCCAACACCAGTCCGATCGCGCTTCTGCGCGGGGTCTTGTTCATCATGCTTGTCTCCATCTGCGGGTGCTTTGCCCGTGGTTGATTACTGCGTCAGTTCAGATCGCCGAACCTTCGATATCCGCCGGCATCTTGAAATTCGGCAGCTTCTTCAGATTGCCGGCCTCATCCACCGCCAGGCCCGATTCGGCCGCGGCACGGCTGAGCACTTCGTGGTGCCAGGTGACCGAGCCACCGCCCGTGTGCCCGCCCACCATGGCCAGCACCGTGAGTTCGAAGTCGTTGTGGTTGCGAAAGCCGCGCATCACGCCGGTGGGCACCGAACACACGTCCAGCGGCGCCAGGGGCAGTTCTTCCTTGTCATCGCCGATGAGCACGGTCAGCGGGCCATTGATGGGAATGAACACCTCGGGCGTTTTGTGGGCGTGCAGGCCCGCGCCGCCGCCCGGGGGCACCACGATGTAGGACACGGTGAAGCCATGGTCGTCGTTGATGGGCGGCTGCATGGCCGCGTTCTCCACCACGCCGCGGCCGATGACTTTCAGGTTCGCCTTGCGTCCTTCGGGCAGCAGGGAATCGACAAACGCCAGACTGAAGGGCTTGAGGCTCTTGAAGCGCGCGACGCGCGTGGCTTCGATCTGTTTCAACAGTTCGCTTGGCATGCAGGATCTCCTTCGGTTTCGTGAATGCCTGCATCATGTGGCGGACGGGCCGGGGCGTAAAACACGCATTGGAGATGCTTGCCATGCCGCGGCGGCATGGTGGGTTGGACCGGGCACTAACGCGACGATTTCGAACGCGCGGACGAACCGCGCCACGGTCGCGCGCCACGCCAACCGCCGCTGCGCACGATTTTCCCCAGGTGGCTGCGCAGCATCGCCAGCACTTCGCCACCCAGGCGCGACATGGGCCGATCGGTCGACCAGGCCAAGCTGCGGTTGAGCCACAGCCCCGTGATCGGCACGGCCGTGAGTTCGCTGTCGTGCGCAAAGCCGGCGCCCACGTAGATGGTGTAGCCCATGCCCAGCCGGATCATCTGCGTGGCCAGACCGATCGACGCTACTTCCAGCGCCACACTGAGTTCGACCCGCTTGCGGCTGGCCAGCGCCTCCAGCTCGTTGCGCACACCGGCGCTCGACATGCCGGTGAGGATCAAGGGCAAGCCCTTGAGTTGCTGCACGCCGATCTCAGCGCGCTGCATCAAGGGCGCGGACGAGGGACCGATGAGGCACAGCCGGTCTTCGAACAACGGCTCGACGGCCAGGCTGTGCACCGGTGCGGGCGCGTTGCCACTGAGCACGGCCATGTCGATGGAACCTGCGCGCAGCATGTCGCGCAACTCCGGGCTGTAGGCCTCGACAATGCGCAACTGCGCGTCCGGGTATTGCGCCACCACTTGCTGCGCGAAGCTCGCACCCACCATGGCGGCAAAGTTCGGCGTCATGCCCACGCCCACCGGGCCGAACGGGCGGGATCGGCTCTGGCCCAGGTCGCTGCGCAACTGTTCGAAACTGCGCAGCAGAAAGCGCGCGCGCTCCAGCAGGTCACGCCCCTCCGGCGTGAGTGCCGCGCCGCGCAAGTGGCGGTCGAACAGGCGCACGCCCAGATCGTCTTCCAGGTCCTGCATGCGCCGGCTCAGCGCCGACTGCGCCACATACAGCTGCGTGGCCGCGCGCGAAAAGTTCTCGTGCTCGGCCACGGCCACGAAGTACTTGAGCTGGCGAATATCCATGCGCGAATGATAGACACCATCGCGTGGCGGCATGGCCGGTACACGCAAGTGGCATCGCACCCGGCCCCACCGTGCCGTATGCTGGCCGCATGAACGTCCGACAAGACCACGAAAGCCGCCTGCACCCCGAACTGCGTGAGACGGTGATGCGCATCCAGGCCGCGGGCGGCAAACCCGCGCACCTGCAGACCTCCGCCGAAGTGCGTGCCGCGTTCCTGGCCGCGCGCCAGCCGCTGCGGCGTGATGCCCAAGACCTCCACATCGAAGACAGCACGGTCGACGCCCGCCACGGCCCCATTCCCATACGCACCTACCGGCCACCGGCCGACAGGGGAAAGCCACTGGCCGCTTTCGCCTACTTTCACGGCGGCGGGTTCACCAACGGCGATCTGGACAGCCACGATGCCATTGCCTGCGCCATCGCGCGCCAAGCCCATTGCATGGTGGCCAGCGTCGACTACCGCGTCTTGCCAGAGCACCGTTTTCCAGCAGCGTTCGACGATGCCGTTGCCGTGCTCTCCTGGCTGCCTGAGTGGGCCGAACGCGCGGGCTTGGCCCGCACCGATGTGGCCGCTGGCGGCGACAGCTCCGGCGCCAACCTGGCGATGGCTGCAGCGCTAGCCCTGGCGCACCAGGTGCCACTGCGGGCGCTGTGGCTGGCCTATCCGATCATTGGCGCCGACTTCAACACCCCTTCGTACATCGAGAACGCCGAAGCGCCCTTGCTCACCCGCGCCCGCTGCCAGCGCATTCTGGCGGACTACGTGGGCCGACCCCTGGACGATGGCGACTGGCGCGCCGCCCCGCTCCTGGCCCAAGACCTGTCTTCCCTGCCGACGGTCGTGGCCATCGCGGCCGAACTCGACCCGCTGCGCAGCGACGCGGAAATCCTGATTCAGCGCCTGCGCCAAAGTGCGCCGCGTTCCACGCTGGTGCGTGCGCACGGCATGCCGCATGGGTTTCTGCGCTGGTTGTCAACCAGCCCGGCGGTGGCAGAGGTCGCCAGCGCCAGCTTGCAGGCCTTGAGAGACGCGCTTGCGCCAGCGCTCAACCCACCGCATAACGCCGCGCCACTTCAATGAACCGCAGCGCGGCCGGCGTCTGCAGCCCCGGCTGCCAGGCCAGCGCCAGGGTGGTCTCGCCCGAGGGCGGCAGGTCGGCCAGTTCGCGGTAGACCACGCCGGGCTCGCGTTGGCCGCGCGTGACGGCGGGCACCAGCGCCACCCCCAGCCCACTTTCGACCAGGGCCAGCACCGTGGGCACTTGCGTCGCTTCCTGCGCTACCTGGGCCACGAAACCGGCCCACTGGCACAAGGCCATGGCCGCGCCGTGCAGGCCACCGGCTTCGGCGGCGTTGTACATCACGAAGGGTTCGCGCGCGAGGTCCTTCACCGCCACGGTCTCGCGCGAGGCCAGCGGGTGCGCGCTCGGCAACGCGAGCACGAAGGGGTCGCGCTGCAAGGTCAGCAACTCGGCCGTGCTCGATTGCAGCAGGGGCGTGCGCACGATGCCCACGTCCAGCCCTTCTTCGGCCAGGGCCTCGACGATGCGGTAGGAGGTCAACTCGCGCAGCACCAGCTCCACGCCGGGGTACTCGGCACGGAAGGCCGGCACGAGCGCGGGCAGCACGCTGTAGATGGTGGAGCCTACGAAACCGATGCGCAGCGGCCCGCCGGTGCCTTGCGCGGTGTCCTGCGCCAGGCGCAGCATCTGCTCGCCGTGGTAGAGCATGCGGCGCGCCTCGATCAGCACGGCCTGGCCGCTGGCCGTCAAGGCCACGCCGGTGGGCATGCGCTCGAACAGGCGCGCGCCCAACTCGCTCTCCAGCTTCTGGATCGACACCGACAAGGCCGGCTGCGCGATGTGCAAGCGCTCGGCGGCGCGGCTGAAGTTCAGCGTTTCGGCCAGGACATGGAAGTGGCGAAGGCGGCGCAGGTCCATACGAATCGATCACGGTCACGCAGAGAGGGGACGCACAGCATACCCGCCCACCTCCGCTGCGCCCGCGCACTCATTCGAAGCGGGCCGCGCGCTTCTCCATGAAGGCGTTGACCGCCTCGACGTGGTCGGGCGTCTTGTGCGACACCGCCTGGTACACCGCCGAGAGTTCCAGCACCGAGTCCAGCCGCGTGTGCAGGCCTTCGCGGATGAGCCGCTTGGTCAGGCGCAGGCTGTGGCCGGCGTTGGCGGTGATGCGGCCCGCGAGTGCACGCGCGGTGGGCAGCAGTTCCTCGGGCGCCACCACGCGCGAGACCAGGTTCCATTCGAGCGCCTGTTGCGCGTCGATCATGTCGCCGGTGAAGGCCAGTTCGGAAGCCCGCGCCAGGCCGATCATGCGCGGCAACAACCAGGCGCCGCCATCGCCCGGGATGATGCCGAGCTTGACGAAGCTCTCGGCGAACTTGGCGTGGGTGGAGGCGATGCGGATGTCGCACATGCAGGCCAGGTCCAGCCCCGCGCCGATCGCGTGGCCGTTGACCGCGGCGATCACCGGCACCTCCAGGTTGAACAGGCTGAGCGCGAGCTTCTGGATGCCGCGCCGATAGTCCTGGCGGATGCGCATCTCCTGCACCTCGGGCGAGGCCTGGCGCTTCATCTCCACGATGTCGCCACCGGCGGAGAACGAAGGGCCGTTGGCGGTGAGGATCACGCAGCGCACCTCGGGGTCGACGTCGATGCGGTCGATCGCGACCAGGAACTCCGAGACCGCGGAGTTGCCCGTGAGCGGGTTGCGCTTCTCGGGCTGGTTCATGGTCAGCGTGACCACGGGGCCTTGCTGCTCGTAGATCAGGAAGTCGGACATGGCGGCTCTTCAAAAAACAAAGAGCGACAGGGTAACCAGCCTGCCCGGTGTGCGTCCAATACCGAATCGCCCGTTCGCCATCGCGTTTGCTTATCGGCGCGCTGGTGTCGCGTTCAAGGTATCGCGTTTGGCTATGGCGCGGCGGCGAATCGGTATTGGACGATGGGCATCGCGGCCCGTACCCTGCGGCGCACCTTCACACTGCCCTTGCCATGTCTTCCCTGCTCGACCAATTCCGACAGGCCACGCTGCCACCCCATGCAGAGGCGTTCCGCCAGGACGTCAAGGCCTTTCTCGCCACCGATCTTCCAGCGGCACCCGCCGACGTGCGCGCCCGCTCGTGGCTGGCTTTCGACGCCGAATTCAGCCGCCGGCTCGCTGCGCGCGGCTGGGTGGGCGTGACGCTGCCGCGCGCCTACGGCGGTGCCGAGCTCGACGCGTTCAGCCGCTATGTGCTCGTGGAGGAACTGCTCGCGGCCGGCGCACCCGTGGGCGCGCACTGGATCGCCGACCGCCAGAGCGGCCCGCTGATTCTGAAGTTCGGCACCGAGGCGCAGAAGGCCCACTACCTCTCGCGCATCTGTCGCGGTGAGATCTTCTTTGGCATCGGCATGAGCGAACCCAATGCGGGTTCCGACCTGGCCAGCGTGGGTTCGCGCGCCAGCCCCAACGGCGACGGCACCTGGACGCTCAACGGCCGCAAGATCTGGACCACCAACGGACACCAGTGCGACTACGTGATCGCGCTGGTGCGCACCTCGGGCAGCGCAGCCGACCGGCACAAAGGACTCTCCCAGTTCATCGTCGACCTCAAGCTGCCCGGCGTCACCGTGCGGCCCATCGTGGACCTCACTGGCGACGCGCACTTCAGCGAGATCTTCTTCGACAACGTGCAGTTGCCCACCGATGCGCTTGTGGGTGAAGAGGGCCAGGGCTGGGCGCAGGTGAACGCCGAACTGGCGTTCGAACGCAGCGGCCCTGAGCGCATCTACTCCAGCATCGTGCTGCTCGACATCTGGCTGCGCGAACTGCGCCAGCAGAAGGCGGGCCTGCTCCCCCTGGAAACGCTGGGCCGCCTGGTGGCGCACCTGGCCACGCTGCGCCAACTCTCCATCTCGGTGACCGCGCGGCTGGCCGCGGGCGAAAGCCCGGTGGTGGAAGCCGCCCTGGTGAAAGACATCGGCACCGAATTCGAACAGGCCATTCCCACGCTGGTGGAAGCCGCGCTGGGCGCCGATCCCTTGACCCCCCCCGACCCCGAGCTGCTGCGCACCACCGCCTACGTGGCGGCCATGGCGCCCACTTTCTCCCTGCGCGGCGGCACGCGCGAGATTCTGCGCGGCATGATCGCGCGCGGCCTGGGCCTGCGTTGAGGAAACCCATATATGTTTGCCCAAGCCATCGAAGACCTCCTGCAGACCCACTGCACCCCCGCCCATGTGCGCGCGATCGAACACGGCGCGAGCTGCCAACCGCTGGCAAGCGCGCTGGAAGACGCCGGTTTCTTCGCCTTGCTGGCCCCCGAAGCCCAGGGCGGCGGTGACGCCAGCTGGCGCGACCTGCACGACATCGTGCGGCTCGCCGGTGTGTGGTCCGTCCCCCTGCCCTTGGCCCAGACCCTGGCGCTGCGCGCGCTGGTCGAAGACCCGCAGTGCCTGCCTGCGGGCGCCATCACCTTCGCATCGGTGCTCCGCCGGGAGGCCGATGGCGGTCTGCTGGCCGCGCAAGTGCCCGCTGCGCGCGCGGCCGCCCACGTGGTCGGCGTGCTCGACGGCGCCTGGGTCTTGCTGCCCGTGGCCGACGACCAGGCGCAGGCCTCGGGCGTGCACGGCTCCCAGGCCGCCAGCCTGCGCTGGCCTGCGGGCACCGTGCCGCGCGCGCTCAAGGCGCGCCTGCCCGCCGAGCGGCTCCAGTCGATCGCGGCGCTGCTGCACGCGGGGCTGCTGGCCGGTGCCTTGCAGCGCGCGTTCGACCTCACGATGGCATACGCCAACGACCGCGAACAATTCGGCAAATCGATCGGCAAGTTCCAGGCCATCCAGCACCAGTTGGCGGTGATGGCAGAGCAAGTGGCCGCGGCCGGCATGGCCTGCGAAGCCGCCTTCGCCGCCGCCCCCGATGGCGATGCCCCGCCGCCGGCCGCCTGCGCGGTGGCCAAGGCGCGCAGCAGCGAGGCCGCCGCGCAGGTCGCGGCGATTGCCCACGCGCTGCACGGTGCGATCGGCGTGACCGAGGAGTACGACCTGCAGCTCTCCACGCGCCGCCTGCACGAATGGCGCATGGCACACGGCTCCGAAGCCTATTGGCATCGGGAGCTGGGGCGTCAGCTCATCGAGAGCGAGCACCCCACCGTCACCGACTTCGTGCGCACCTTGCTCTGAGCACCATGACTTCTTCTACCGCACCGCGCCGCCGTCCCGCGCTGGACGGCATCCGAATCCTCGACCTCTCGCGCGTGCTCGCCGGCCCCTGGTGCACCATGGTGCTGGGCGACCTGGGCGCGGACGTCATCAAGATCGAGAACCCGCAAGGCGGCGACGACACACGCGGCTGGGGGCCTTACAAGGACGGCGAGTCGGCCTACTACCTCTGCACCAACCGCAACAAGCGCAGCGTGGCGCTGGACCTGGCCTCGCCCGAGGGACAGGCCACCGTGCGCGCCTTGGTGGCGCACTGCGACGTGGTGGTGGAGAACTTCAAGGCCGGCGCGCTGGAGCGCTTCGGGCTGGACCGCGCGTCGTTGGAGAAGATCCGCCCCGATCTGATCTGGTGCTCCATCTCCGGCTATGGCCGCCAGTCTCCCTTGGCCGATCGCGCGGGCTACGACTACGTGGTGCAGGCCGAAGGCGGCCTGATGTCCATCACCGGCGAGCCCGCGGGCGAGCCCATGAAGGTGGGCGTGGCCGTGGCCGATCTCTTCACCGGCATGTACGCGGTGCAGGCCATCCTGGCGGCCTTGATCGCGCGGCGCAACGACGGCCAGGGCCAGAACATCGACCTGGCGCTGTTCGACTGCCAGCTGACGATGCTGGCCAACGTCGCCAGCGCCACGCTGGTCACTGGCCAGGAGCCGCAGCGCTTTGGCAATGCGCATGCGTCGGTGGTGCCGTACCAGGTTCTGCCGGTGCGCGACGGCGAGATCGTGCTCGCCGTGGGCAACGACCGCCAGTTCAAGCTGCTGTGCGACAACGTGCTGCAGCGCCCGGAGATCGCGGCGGACGCGCGCTTCACCACCAACCGCGGGCGCCTCGAGCACCGCGACGCGCTCATACCGTTGCTCTCCGAAGCCCTGCGCACGCGCGATGCGGCGGACTGGCTGGAGCGCCTCTCCTCCGCCGGCATCCCTTGCGGCCAGGTGCGCAGCGTGGGCGCGGCACTGGCGTCCCCCGAGGCGCAGGCGCGCGGCATGGTGAGCGTGGTGCAGCACCCCAAGCTCGGCCCGGTGTCACTGGTGTCGTCGCCGATCCACATGGACGGCACACCGGTGCGCGTGCCGAGTGCGCCGCCGATGTTGGGGGAGCACACCGAAGCGGTGTTGAGGGAGCTGCTGGGGCGTTGACGCGCATGGCGTACGCTCGCAGCGTCGTCCACCCGACCCTGACCGGATGCTGCCCCCGCATGACCTACGCACTCCTTGGCAACCTCAGAGTTCTTGAAAGCTCCGCGTTCATCGCCGCGCCGCTGGCCGGCCTCACCCTCGCGCAATACGGCGCCGATGTGATCCGGGTCGACCACATCGGTGGCGGCATCGACTACGCACGCGCCCCGCGTCTGCCCGGCGGGCGCAGCCTCTACTGGACGGGACTCAACAAGGGCAAGCGCTCGCTGGCGGTCGACATCCGCAGCGCCGAAGGACGTGAGCTGGTGCAGGCCTTGGCCACGGCGCCTGGCGAGGGGGGTGGCGTGCTGCTCACCAACATCGCCGTGCCCTGGCTCTCGCATGCCACCCTCGCGCAGCAACGCGCCGATCTCATTTCCTGCACCATCATCGGCTCCAGCGACGGCAACAACGCCGTGGACTACACGGTCAATGCCTCGGCAGGCTTCCCCGCCATGACGGGGCATGGCAGCGTCGATGCGCCGGTCAACGGCGTGCTGCCCGCCTGGGACCTGGCCTGCGCCTACCAGGCCGCGTTCGCCGTGCTGGCCGCCGTGCAGCGCCGCCGCTCGAACGGCCTGGGAGCCGAGCTGCGGCTCGCACTGTCCGACGTGGCCTTCACCACCTTGTCCCATCTGGGGTTCATGGCGGAAGCCGAGATCCTCGGGCAGGAGCGGCCAGCGCTGGGCAACCACCTCTACGGCGCCTTCGGACGCGACTTCGGCACCCGCGACGGCCGGCGGGTGATGGTGGCGGGCATCTCCGCCGGCCAATGGCGTGCGCTGTGTACCGCCTGCGGCCTGGATGCCGAACACCTGGCGATGGACGAGGAGGCGCGTTTTGCCGCGCGCGAGCCCATTGCCACGCGGATCGAAGCCTGGTGTGCCGCGCGCGATTTCCACGAGGTCGAGGCCGTGTTCCAGCAGCACAAGGTGTGCTGGGGTCTGTACCGTGGTGTGCAGGATCTCGTGGACCACGATCCCCGGGCAGGTCTCGAGAACCCGGTGTTCGAGCCCCTGGACACGCCCGGCGTCGGGAGCCACCGCGGCGCGGGTGCCACCGTCTCGGTGGCCGACCTCCCGCGGGCGGCCACCGCACCCGCGCCCTGGCTGGGTCAGCACACCGAGGAAGTACTGGCCGACGTGCTGGGACTGGCCTCGGGTGCGATCGGCAAATTGTTCGATACAGGCGTGGTGGCAGGACCCGAACGAGATCCCTATTGGACCTCCTGAGAACCGCCCTCTTCTCCCACTTTTTTGAGCCACCCATTGCCATGCAAGACCCCACCACCGGCTACCTGACCCTCGAACGCCGCATGTTGCAGGAGGCCGCCCGCCAGTTCGCCAGGGAAGAAGTGCTGCCCCTGGCCAACCGCCTGGACCCCGAGCGCGCCGACATGCCGCGCTCGCTCATCGACAAGATGGGCGAACTGGGCTACTTCGGCATCACCATCCCCGAGTCCCACGGGGGCATGGGGCTGGGCTGCTTCGAGTACTGCCTGGTGGCGGAGGAACTCACCCGCGCCTGGATGAGCGTGGGCTCCATCATCGCGCGCGGCAACAGCTTCATGGGTTCGCAACTCTTCAACGAAGCACAACGCGCGGCCATCATGCCGCGCGTGGCCCGGGGCGAATACCTCGGCGCGTTGGCGCTCTCCGAGCCCGACACCGGCTCCGACCTGGCCAACGTGAACTGCAGGGCCACGCGCGATGGCGAGGGCTGGCGCATCAACGGCAACAAAACCTGGTGCACCTTTGCCGACGGCGCGGACTTCATCTTCCTGCTCGCCCGCACCTCGCCGTCACCGGACCCCAAACGCAAGCACCTGGGCATCAGCGCCTTCCTCATCGACAAGCCGCGCGGCAGCTTCCCGCCTGGCCTGGCGGGTTCGGCCATTCCCAAGATCGGCTACTACGGGTGGAAGACCTGGGAGTTGGCGTTCGACAATTTCCCACTGCCGGCCAGCGCGCTCATCGGCCGCGAAGGAGAAGCCTTCGCGGCCTTCTCGCGCGGCCTGGAGAGCTACCGCGCGCACACCGCAGCGCGCTCCATTGGCCTGGCCCGCGGCGCGCTGGAGGACGCCATGCGCTACGCCCAGGAGCGCGTGCAATTTGACCAACCGATCGCCCACTTCCAGGCCATTCGCTTCAAGCTCGCCCGAATGGCCACCGAGATCGAAGCCGCGCGCCAACTCAACTACCACGTGTGCACCCAGATCGACACGGGGCAGCGCTGCGACACCGAAGCGGCGATGAGCAAGCTGTTTGCCTCCGAGATGTCGGAGCGCGTGTGCAGCGAAGCCTTGCAGATTCTGGGGGGCGCGGGCTATACCACGCATTACGCCGTGGAACGCTACTGGCGCGACGCGCGCCTGACCAAGATCTTCGAAGGTACCTCGGAGATCCAGATGCGCATCATCTCCGACCGGCTGCTGGGACGCGCGCCCTCGGGCATCTGAGCGGCTAGAATGCGCTCCCACGCGGGTGTAGTTCAATGGTAGAACGGCAGCTTCCCAAGCTTCATACGAGGGTTCGATTCCCTTCACCCGCTCCAAAGCTTCCATAGGCCTCCATCGCCAAGCAGCCGCCATCGGCCGCGACGAGGCTGCCCTCGCTTGAAGGCCCGCGCCGCGGGGCGAGTACCGCCAACCGGCCCTGCCAACCCGAAGAAATTAGCATTCATCGAGACGATCGATGACCCGGCCCACCGCCAAGAGATGCGGCCCGGCACCAAAAGTTCATCTCGACCCCTTGAATCGGTTCGGGGCGACCCCAACTGCCTTGCGTGGCCGTCCTGGCCATTGTTTTTTGACGCACTTCCAAGACCCATGAGCCAGACGCCCAACCCACCCGATCAGCCCGAATTGAACGCGGATCCCGTGAGCCCTGAAGAAGCCGAGGCGGCCCAGGCCGCCAACGCCGCAGACGTCACCACCGCCCTCGTCAACGAAGTCGCCACCCTGAAGGCGCAGAACGCCGACCTGGCCGACCAGTTCCTGCGCGCCAAGGCCGAGGCGGAAAACGCCCGCCGCCGCGCCGAGGAAGAGGTGAGCAAGGCGCGCAAATTCGCCGTGGAGAGCTTTGCCGAGAGCATGCTGGCCGTGGCCGACAGCCTGGAAGCCGGCCTCACCGTGCAGGAGGCCACCCGCGAACAGCTGCGCGAAGGCTCCGAAGCCACCTTGAAGCAGCTCAAGAGCGCGCTGGAGCGCCACAAGGTGCTGGAGATCAACCCGGTCGCATCGTCCCGGTTCGACCCGCACCAGCACCAGGCCATCAGCATGGTGCCCGCCGACCAGGAACCCAACACCGTGGTGACCGTGCTGCAAAAAGGCTACCTCATCGCCGACCGCATCCTGCGCCCTGCCCTGGTCACGGTCGCCGCACCGAAATAAGCCTCTGGGGCCTTGAAATAACCCCAGGTTATCCACACCTTCCCCACATCGTTTTTCACATTTCTTCTTTCGAACCGGAGCAACAACATGGGACGCATCATCGGCATTGACCTGGGCACCACGAACTCGTGCGTGGCCATCATGGAAGGCAACAACACCAAGGTGATCGAGAACGCCGAAGGCGCGCGCACCACGCCCTCGATCGTGGCTTACCAGGAAGACGGCGAAGTGCTGGTCGGCGCATCGGCCAAGCGCCAGGCCGTGACGAACCCCAAGAACACGCTGTACGCGATCAAGCGCCTGATCGGCCGCAAGTTCACCGAGAAGGAAGTGCAGAAGGACATCAACCTGATGCCCTACGCCATCGTGGCCGCCGACAACGGCGACGCCTGGGTGGAAGTGCGCGGCAAGCAGATCTCGGCCCAGCAGGTCAGCGCCGACATCCTGCGCAAGATGAAGAAGACCGCCGAGGACTACCTGGGCGAGCCGGTCACCGAAGCCGTGATCACCGTGCCCGCGTACTTCAACGACGCACAGCGCCAGGCCACCAAGGACGCCGGCCGCATCGCCGGCCTCGATGTGAAGCGCATCATCAACGAGCCCACCGCTGCGGCCCTGGCCTTCGGCCTGGACAAGCAGGAAAAGGGCGACCGCAAGATCGCGGTGTACGACCTGGGTGGCGGCACGTTTGACGTGTCCATCATCGAAATCGCCGATGTCGATGGCGAGAAGCAGTTCGAAGTGCTCTCTACCAACGGCGACACCTTCCTGGGTGGTGAAGACTTCGACCAGCGCATCATCGACTACATCATTGGCGAGTTCAAAAAGGAACAAGGCGTCGACCTCAGCAAGGACGTGCTGGCCCTGCAGCGCCTGAAGGAAGCCGCTGAAAAGGCCAAGATCGAGCTCTCCAGCTCGGCCGCGACCGACCTGAACCTGCCTTACATCACCGCCGATGCGTCGGGTCCGAAGCACCTGAACATCAAGCTCACCCGCGCCAAGCTCGAAGCCCTGGTGGAAGAGCTGGTCGAACGCACCATCGCGCCTTGCCGCACCGCCATCAAGGACGCCGGCATCAGCGTGTCCGACATCCACGACGTGATCCTGGTCGGTGGCATGACCCGCATGCCCAAGGTGCAGGAGAAGGTGAAGGAATTCTTCGGCAAGGAACCGCGCAAGGACGTGAACCCCGACGAAGCCGTGGCCGTGGGTGCCGCCATCCAGGGCCAGGTGCTCTCGGGTGACCGCAAGGACGTGCTGCTGCTCGACGTGACCCCGCTCTCACTCGGTATCGAGACCATGGGTGGCGTCATGACCAAGATGATCCAGAAGAACACCACGATCCCGACCAAGTTCTCGCAGGTGTTCTCCACCGCCGAAGACAACCAGCCGGCCGTGACCATCAAGGTGTTCCAGGGTGAACGCGAAATCGCCGCCGGCAACAAGGCGCTGGGTGAGTTCAACCTCGAAGGCATTCCGGCTTCGCCGCGCGGCATGCCGCAAATCGAAGTGTCGTTCGACATCGATGCCAACGGCATCCTGCACGTGGGCGCCAAGGACAAGGGCACGGGCAAGGAAAACAAGATCACCATCAAGGCGAACTCGGGCCTGTCGGAAGACGAGATCCAGCAGATGGTGAAGGACGCCGAGCTCAACGCCGCCGACGACAAGAAGAAGGTCGAACTCGTGCAGGCGCGCAACCAGGCCGAAGCCATGGTGCACAGCGTGAGCAAGTCGCTGGGCGAGCACGGCGACAAGCTCGAAGGCGCCGAGAAGGAAGCCATCGAAGCCGCGTTGAAGGACGTGGAAGAAGCCGTCAAGGGTGACGACAAGGCCGCGATCGACGCCAAGACCGAAGCCCTGATGACCGCCAGCCAGAAGCTGGGCGAGAAGGTCTACGCCGCGTCGCAGGCCGAGCAGGCCGCGGCAGCGGGCGGGGCTGGCGAAGACGCGGCGCAGCCGGGCAACAGCCGGGCCAACGACGACGACGTGGTCGATGCCGAAGTCAAGGAAGTGAAGAAGGACTGATGGGAGAGCGATCTTCCTGAATCCACGCGCCGCGTCTGGGGAAACCTGACGCGGCGTTTGCACTCCATCCGCTCTCCCCGAATCCCAAGAAGACCATGGCTAAACGCGATTTTTACGAAGTGCTGGGCGTGCCCAAGAACGCCTCGGACGACGAGATCAAGAAGGCGTACCGCAAGCTGGCGATGAAGCACCACCCCGACCGCAACCAGGGTGATGCGGCCAAGACGGCCGAAGAGAAATTCAAGGAGGCCAAGGAGGCCTACGAAATGCTGTCGGACCCGCAGAAGAAGGCGGCGTACGACCAGTACGGCCACGCCGGCGTGGACCCGAACATGCGCGGTGGCGCGGGCGGTGCCGAAGGCTTCGGTGGTTTCGGCGACGCCTTCGGCGATATCTTTGGCGACATCTTCGGCGGCGCGCGCGGCCAGCGCGGCGGCCGGCAGGTGTACCGCGGCGCGGACCTGTCCTACGCCATGGAGATCTCCCTGGAAGAAGCGGCAGCCGGCAAGGAAACGCAGATCCGCATTCCTTCGTGGGACAACTGCGACACCTGCAACGGCACGGGCGCCAAGCCCGGCACCAGCGCCAAGACCTGCACCACCTGCCACGGGCAAGGCCAGGTGCAGATGCGCCAGGGCTTCTTCAGCGTGCAGCAGACCTGCCCCACGTGCCACGGCCAGGGCAAGATCATTCCCGACCCCTGCACCGTGTGCCACGGCCAGGGCAAGATCAAGAAGCAGAAGACGCTGGAGATCAAGATCCCGGCCGGCATCGACGACGGCCAGCGCATCCGCAGCACCGGCAACGGCGAGCCCGGACAGAACGGCGGGCCTTCGGGCGACCTCTACATCGAGGTGCGGCTGCGCAAGCACGACATCTTCGAGCGCGAAGGCGACGACCTGCACTGCCAGGTGCCGGTGAGCATGACCACCGCCGCGCTCGGCGGCGAGATCGACGTGCCCACGCTCGCGGGCAAGGCCACCATCGACCTGCCCGAAGGCACGCAGAGCGGCAAAACCTTCCGCCTGCGCGGCAAGGGCGTCAAGGGCGTGCGCTCCAGCTACCCCGGCGATCTGTACTGCCACGTGGCGGTGGAAACGCCGGTCAAGCTCACCGAGCACCAGCGCAAGCTGCTCAAGGAACTCGACGAGTCGTTCAAGAAGGGCGGCCACAAGCACAGCCCGAACGACAAGGGCTGGTTCGAGAAGGCGAAGTCGTTCTTTGCCTGATCGAAGGTTCAGGCTCCAAAAAAAGCGACGCCGCGGCGTCGCTTTTTTTTATTGCGTCGTGATCTTCGCGTCGATGATCACGCGCTTCCAACGCTCCACTTCGCCATTGATGCGGCTCTGAAACGCCTGCGGCGTGCTGTGTTGCGGCGTCACGCCCGAATTGTTCAAGCTGCTCTTCACGTCGTCGCGGGCCAGCACGCGCGCCAAGGCTTCGTTGACCGTCTTCACCGTGGTCTCGGGCGTCTTGGCCGCAAACACCAATCCGTACCAGACCTCCACCACGAAGCCCGGATACCCGGCCTCTTCCATCGTCGGCACATCGGGATAGGTGGCCAGGCGTTTGGCCGAGGTCACGGCCAGAGGCCGCAGCTTGCCCGAGGCGACAAAGGATTCGGAACTGATCGGCTGGTCGAACATCAGGTCGATGCGCCCGCCCACGAGGTCCACCAGCGCGGGGCCATTGCCCTTGTAGGGCACGGACAGAATGTCCAGCTTCTTGACCGCATTCAGCCATTCGGAAGAAAGATGCGAAATGCCACCGGTCGCCCCATGGCCGTAGGAATACTTGCCGGGTGCCGCCTTGGCGCGCTTCTCCACCTCTTGTGCGGTCTTGAAGTCGCTGCCCACGGGGGTCAGCAGCCAGTTGGGCGAGGTGCCGAGCAAGGAAATGGCGGCGAAATCTTTCGTCAGGTCGTATTTGCGGTTGGGAAACAACGTCTCGGCCCCCGTGAGGCCCGGCACCACCAGCAACATGCTGGTCCCATCCGTGGGCCCGTGCGCCACGTATCCCGCTGCCACGGTCGAGCCTGCACCGGGCTTGTTCTCCACGATCACGGGCTTGCCCAGTTCTTCGGCCAAGGCTTTGGCCACCACGCGCGCCACGATGTCGGTGGGCCCGCCGGCGGCAAAGCCCACCACGATCGACAGCGGCTTGGTACTGACTTGCGCGGCTGCGCTGCCCAGGGTGATCAGGCAGGCCGAAGCCATCGCGGCCAACAAGCCGCGGCGTGTGTATGTGTTCATGGGTGCTGTCTCCTGAGGATGTTCGGTGCAAAAGAAATCGAATGGTAGGGAACCGATCCACCGCATCAAAACGAGTTCTGCGTGACGCGTGCATAACACCCGCTTATCGACGGCACGCCCCGCGGCCGGCCACAGCACATTGCAATCGCGCTAATGCTGGCATAACGAGAACGCGTTGGCGTCGGTGCGTGCGCGCATCCAGAATGCGGCTCATCGCCCTCCCATCCGTTCACCCACCAGGATCTCCACGCATGCCTTTGAAAAACCCCCTCGCACTGCTCTCGCTCTGGAACGACATCGAGCGCGAGCGCATTCCCGAATACGACCGGTGGCACACGCTCGAGCACGTAGCGGAGCGGGTGTGGGTGCCGGGCTACATCGCCGCCACACGGTATGTCGCCACCACCGAGGCGCAGGTGCGCTATTTCACCTTGTACGAACTCGACGGCCTGGACTGCCTGCGCAGCGAAGCCTACAACGACCTCGTGGCCAATCCCACGCCCTGGAGCGCGTCGATGCGTCCGTCCTTCTCCAACTTTCTGCGCAAGACCGGACCGGTGTGCGCGCAGGCGGGCAACACCGCTGGCTGCGCAGTGTCGATCGTGCGCTGGGTGTGGCCGCAAACCTCGGCACCCTCGGCGGCGGCTTTGCAGCGGTACGCGGACCAATTGCTGTTCACGGGCGCGGCGCTCGGCGTGACGCGGGTGCGCATCCAGGCCGTGGAGACTGCGGGCCCACAGGCGCTGCGCAACGTGGACAGCGCACCCACGGGAGCGGAATATGTCGGCATCGTGGACAGCTTCGAGCCCGATGTATCCGACGCATTGGCGCGTTTGGCCACCAGCACCGAGACCGCCGCGTGGCCCGTGGCGCCGGTGTGGCGCGCGGTGGGCAGCTACCGCATGGCATCGCGCGTGCACCACGCGGATGTGGCCGCGCCGACGCGTCCCGCCCCGCGCCTGGATCTCATGCCGCGCTGAAGCCGCGCGGCGGGTTCGAAGAAGGCCCGCTGCCGCGGGCCCGGGCGTTCACACCGCGAGGTGGTCGCGCACGAAGGGACTCTCGAATGGGCTCTTGGGGATGTGCAGGCCACCGTCCACGTAGATCGTCTGTCCGGTACAGAACGGCAAGCCGCCATCGGCCAGCGTCACCACCGTCTTGCCCACGTCCTCCCCAAAGGCCCAGCGGGGAATCGGCGTGAGCCCGCGTTCCACGATCGGCTGGTACACCGCGTGCATCGAGGCATTCATCTCGGTCTTCACCAGGCCGGGCTGCACTTCGAAGCAGGCGATGCCGTGAGGCGCGAGTTGCAGCGCCATGGTCTTGTTCAACATCGACAGGCCCGTCTTGGACAGCCCGTACTCGGCCCCGCGCGTCTTGGCGTGCAAGGCGTTGGACGAGGACATGGTGATGATGGAGCGGTAGGCGCCATCGCTGGCGGGGTGGGCCAGCATGGCGCGCGCAAAGGCCTGCGTGAGAAAGAAAGTACCCCGCAGGTTCACGTTCATCAGCCGGTCGAAGCTCTCGACACTGGTGTGCAGGATGTCCGCCTGGCGGTCCGCCACCTGTACGCCCGCGTTGTTCACCAGCGCATCGACGCGGCCGAACGCGGCATGGGCCTGCTCGCAGAGTTCCCCAGCGCGCTGCACATCGGCAATGTCGGCCGAGAGGAACGCGTGGCGGGCGTGGCGGCTGTCCAGCGCTTCGCGGGTCTTGCGGGTTTCGTCGTCGTCGAGCAGGTCGATCGCGACGATGCCCCAGCCGGCGTCGGCCAGGGCCAGCGCGATGCTGCGACCGATGCCGCGACGCGCTCCGGTGACGACAGCCACGCGCGAATGTTGTGAAGCCATGTGCAGATCCTTTGGATGGAGATGAAGAGGAAAAGAAGGACGGTGTTCACGGTGGCGCATCAGCCGACCGCCGAGCGGCGCAACAAGTCAAAGAAATTGCGCATCGATGGGTCGGCCTGGAGGCCTCCGCGAAACCACGCCAGCCAGGCCTGTGCGGTGCCGTCGCCGCAGGCGGCGCGCATGATCGGCATGAACTTGCCCGCGAGTTCGTCCAGCGCGGGTGGTTGGTCAGGCCCCCAGGGCGGTGTGTCCCGCGACTCGAATAGGCGACCGTCTCGCAGGCGCAGTTCGACGACTGTCTCGTAACGGGCAGGAAACTGGGCTTCCAGCACAGGATCGACGCAGAACTCCACGCACTGCGACAAACCGCGAATGCGTGCGTCATCGAGCGCATCCGCCGAAAACTCGTCCTGCCCCAACGCGCCGCGCGCGGCGGCCGCGCCCACGCAGTACATGAGGCTGTACTTGCCCTGGATCGGGCGCATGCAGGGCTCGCCGTGGGCGTACATCGCCAGGAAGCGGGGGCCGCGCACACGCACGCTCGCAATGTCCATGGCATCAATGGCGTTCGCTCGCATCGACCCGATCACACCGCGCACCGGTGCCTGCAGCCATCGGCAGCAGGGATAGGCCTTGAAATAGGTTTGCGAGATGGCCCAGCGGGTACCCAGGCCATCGAGTGCCTCGGCCGCGAGCTCTGCGGGCGCACCTGGGCGGCCGAGCGCGGCGGCCAGGCCATCGCGGCCTTCGAGCAGGTCCGCCGCGCCCAGGTAACCGGCTTGCGCGAGCGCCGTGAAGTGGATGCCGCAGTGGTTCGGCCAGCCCGAGTACAGGTTCTTCGTGTCAGCGCCGACGTGGCCTGGCAGATACGGAGCCACGGGCGACAAGGCCGCATGGCCCAGGGCCGCGGCCAGTGTGTCGCGGTCCAGCCCGAGCAGGCGCCCCGCACCGGCGATCGCCGCCACCGCGCCCATGGTGCCTGGGAAATGGATGCCGCGTTCCAGCAGGCCCTTGGAGACCAGCCGGCTCACCCGGTTGCCGATCTCGTAGGCGACCACGATCGCCACCGCCACCTCCTGCGCGCACGTGCCATCGCGCTCGGCCAGCGCGAGGATGGCGGGAATGCTGGAGCTCCCCCAGTGCCCACCCAGCGAGTTGCCATCGTCGAATTCGGCTTCGTAGCCCAGCGCACCGTTCACGGTCGCCGCCTCGGCCACCGCGACCTGCCGGGAGGTGCCCCACAGCGTGGCCTGCGGCGTGGGGTTCATCGCACTCGCATAGCGCCACAACGCGCGCGATCCCGGGCCGCCCAGCACCACCCAGGTGGAGCCGATCAGGTCCATCAGGACCGCCTCCACGCGCCGCACCACGGCTTCGGGCAGATCGTCAAAACCGAGACGACACGCATGGTCGGCCAGGGCGGTGAACACGGCAGGAGGCGCCGGGTTTGCAGAAGATGCGGTCATGAAAGTTGCTTTTCAGAGGTCCAGCGTGAGGCGGGGCGAGCGCGAACGCGAGCAACACGGGAGGAACTGGTCGTTGCGCGCCTGCTCGTCCGCCGAGAGGTACAGGTCTCGGTGATCGGGCTCACCATCGAGCACGCGCGTGAGACAGGTGCCGCAAACGCCTTGCTCGCACGAAGTGGGGATCGCCACACCGGCGGCGGCCAGTGCTTGCGTGACGACCTGCCCGGGGCGCACCGCCACGCAACGGCCCGAGCGCGCGAGAACGACCTCGAACCCGCCCGCCTCGGACGGGATGGTCGCGGCCGCCGCGAAATGCTCCTGGTGCAAGCGCTGCGCGGCCCAGCCGGCGCGCCGAGCTGCGCCCGACACGGCGTCCATGAAACCGGTCGGCCCGCACACATAGAGATGGTGATCGGGCCCGGGCGGGGGCACGAGCCTGTCGGCGCTCACCCGGGCGGCCGGCAGACCGCCGCTCACATGCACGCGCACGTGATCTGCGAAGCGGGACGATTCGATGCACCGCAGGAAGCCGGCCGCCTCGCGGGATCGCACCACATAGTGAAGCTCGAAGGCAGCCCCCTGCGCGCTCAAGTGCTCGGCCATGCTCAGGAGGGGCGTGATGCCAATGCCCGCACCCACCAGCACGCTGTACCGCGCCTGCGGGTGGAGCGCGAAGAGATTGCGTGGCGCACCGATGCGCAGCGTGTCGCCCACTCCCACGGTTTCATGCAGGGCGCGCGAGCCGCCTCGGGAATCGGGCGCGCGGCGCACGCCCAGCAGATACCGGCCCCGCGGCGATGGCGCATTGCACAACGAATACTGTCGCACCAGGCCGTTGGGCAGGTGTACATCGATATGCGCTCCCGGAGCGAACGGGGGCAACGCCGCTGCGCCCACGCCTTCCAGCTCGAAGGCGCAGATGTCCGGCGTCTCCGTTCGCTTGGCCACGACGACGGCCTGCAGTACTGCGTGGGCGCCCATGCGTCAAGCCACTGGCGCGCTGTCGCGCGCCTGGCGGGCTGCCGTCTGCTGGCCAGGCGCCATGTCGGCGATGCCGCGGAAATCGCCATACGGCACGCCCATGGCCTCGGACATCGCGCGCTGCACCCACTCGGGTTGTCCCGCCTGCAGGTAGAAGCTCGTGAGAAACGATCGCCGGCGTGGGTCGGCCATGATCTCGGCGGTGGTGAAGCCGCGCAAGGTCGTGTCGTGGTTGGCCATGGGCAACGCCACGCGCACGTTCTTCGCAGGATCGCGGATCAGTCCCTTGGGGTCTCGCCCCTGCGCCACTTCCTCGAGATCGGCAAGGAAACGGCGCCGCACCATCACGATCCCACGGTCGCTCGCGCCCAGGCGCTCCTTCGAGCGGTCCATGATCCGCCCCTGGCCCACCCAGGCGACGAAGTCCTGGTTGAGCACGTGGCTGGTGATCCATTCGCCCTGCTCGTCCTTGATCGGGCCGTGCCAGGTGGGGATGGAAGTCTGCACGTAGGGCTCGCGGTCCCGCGGCACATGGGTCAGGCGCCAGGCGATGCTCAAGGTGTTCTCATCGTCGATCGGCACACGGTATTCGAAGTGGTCGCCCAGGAAGAAGGCGTTGGGCCACAGCGCCACGCGGCCGATGGTCCAGAACGGGTGGCTCTCGTCGCTGTTCTCGCGCACCCGCTTGTAGACGAAGCCGTACTCGAATTCGGAGAAATCCAGCTTGGTGTGTTTGGGGCCCGGCCGGGCGTCGTCACCTTCGCGCAGCCGCTTGTCCCAGTACTCGTGGTTCCACTCGAAGTGCACCGGGTCGATCGAATTCTCCTGGCATTGCAGCCAGTTGCAGGGCACCTCCGAGATCACGATCTGCGCGAAGGTGTTGGGCCGCGAGAGCGCCTCCCAGTCGGGTAGGCAAGGCGCGGGCAACGGCCCCATGTAGGCCCAGAGCATGCCGCCGCGCACGCCTACCGGGTAGCCATCGATCCGGATCGACGCCTTGCCGTTGCGCTCGGGCGCAGCGGTGTCCTCGAAGGGTTGCTCCACACACTGGCCCGACGCATCGAACGTCCAGCCGTGGTAGTTGCAGCGGATGCCTTTCTTCTCGACGATGCCGTGGGCCAGATCCGCACGGCGGTGCGCGCACTGGCGGGCAACGAGACCGTACTCACCACTCAGATCCTTGTAGAGCACCAGGTCTTCACCCAGCAGACGCACCGGTTTGATCGACACGGTGTCGAACTCGCTCACGCCGGCGATCGGGTGCCAGTACCGGCGCAAGTAGTCGCCCATGCGTGTGCCGGGACCCACGCGGGTGAGCAAGTCGTTCTGTTCTGGGGTGAGCATGTACACATTCCTTCATCGGTTGCGGATGCGATCAAGTCTAGGAACTCGACCGCCAACAGGCCAACGAAGAATGCGATGCGTCCGGATAAGGGCGCGTTATGGTGCCTTGGCCTGCTGCGCGAACCGCTCCAGCAGGAACTCGCGCAACTGCAGCGCGGCGCGCGGCAGGTAGCGCTCCGCGATTTCCAGGCGCACGTCCGCGCCCGGCAGCTTGGGAAATCCGTCGGCCTCGGTGAGTTCGCGCAGGCGGTTGAAGTCCACGCTCTTGCGCTGGAACACGGTGAGCGCCAGCCCCGCGGCCGTGGCGGCTTCCACCGCCTGGATGTTGGTGCTCTCCTGCGCCAGGTGCCACGAGCGGCCCATCTGCGCCAGCGCCTGCAGCGCGTAGCGGCGAAACAGCGAACCATTGGGCAACAAGGCCAGGGGCAAGGGGTCGCGCTCGTGCGGCGAGTTGTGCAGCGAGGTGATCCAGATCGGCTCCTGCGTCGAGATCAAGACCCCTTCGCCCTGGCCGGGCGGGTGCAGGTTGATGGTCATGTCGTAGGTGCTGCCCAGGCGCTTTTCCATCTCGGCCGCCACACCGGTGTGCACCTCGATCTGCACCTCGGGATACATGCCGCAGAACTCGGCGAGCAGCGGCGGCAGGATGCCGCTGGCGTAATTGTTGATCGCGCCGATGCGGATGCGGCCCGTCACCTCGTCGCCGCGCACCGCACTCAAGGCCTCGTCGTTGAGACTGATCATGCGCCGCGCGTATTCGAGCAGCAGCTCGCCGCGCGGCGTGAGCTGTACGGCCCGGCGTGGATGTTGGAACAAGGCCACCTGTACGGTTTCTTCCAGCCGCTTGATCTGCAAACTGACCGCCGCCTGCGTGCGGTGCAGCACCGACGCGGCCGCGGTAAAGCCACCGTAATCCACCACCGCCACGAACACGCGCAGCAGATCGTGTTCGATCACCCGCGTGCGCACGGGCGATGGGGTGGCGGACGTGGGTGGAGGCGCGCTTTTCATGCGGGGATTCTGCCGCAGGGTTCCATCCGCTTCGATAAACATGGCTTATGTGCATCCACGCCGATACTCGTTGGACCTCACCCGCACGCGGCGCCAGAATCCGGCTCCCTTCAGCCCCACTCAAGAGACAACGCATGCGCCAGCTTTCCAACGGCCGCCTCGCGGCTTCGCTCCTCACCACATCCCTGCTCCTGGCCACGTGCGCCATGGCGCACGCGCAGAACTACCCCAACAAACCGATCCGCATGGTCGTGCCCTTCGCCCCCGGCGGCACCACCGACGGCATCGCGCGCATCGTGGCCAACAAGGTGTCCGAGCACATCGGGCAACCCATCGTGGTCGACAACCGCGCCGGCGCGGGCGGCAACGTAGGCACGGACGCAGTGGCCAAGGCCGCGCCCGACGGCTACACCATCGCCATGGTCGGCAACAGCTTCACCGTCAACCCGGCGCTCTATGCGACGATGCCCTACAAGCCATCGGACCTGCAGCCCGTGGCGATCGCCGGCCGCGTGCCCTTCATCATGGTGGCGCGCCCCGGTGCGCCCTACAAGACCGTGCAGGAACTGCTCAGCCATGCGAAGGCCCATCCTGGCAAGGTCAACTACGCCTCTGGCGGCAGCGGCACCATAGGGCACCTGGGCGCACACTGGTTCGCCGAACTCGCCAAAGTGCAGATGACCCACGTGCCCTACCGCGGGGGCTCGCAAGCCATGACCGATCTCATCGGCGGACAGGTCGACATCTTCTTCGATACCCTGATCACCAGCACCCCGTTCCTGGAATCGGGAAAGATCCAGCCGCTGTTCGTCACGACCGAGAAGCGCCTGCCCCATCTGCCGCAGGTGCCCACGGCCACCGAGGCGGGCTTCGCCGATCTCAGCTTCTATGCCTGGGTAGGCATGGTCGCTCCCGCGCAGACACCGAAGGCAGTGGTCGAGCGTCTGAACCGCGAGGTCAACCAGGCCCTTGCCAGCCAGGACGTGAAAGACAAGCTGGCGGCCCTGGGCGCGCAACCGGTGGGCGGCTCCGTGGCCCACGCCACCGAGTTCATGGCGCGTGAAACGAAGAACTGGGGCGCCGTGGTCAAGGCGTCTGGCGCGCAAGCCCAATAACCTATCCACACCATTGCCAACATCGATTGGCCTTTGAGCGGGGGGTTTGCCAAACTATCGGCTCCGACCTTCTGGAGCCCGCATGGCCGAACCCATCCGCCACATCCGCCCCGTCTGGGCCCCTCCTGAGCGGCCACTGACGCCCCACGCCTTGCGCAACGCCCTGCTCGCCCTGGGCACGGGTGCTTTGCTGATGGCCGGCATCGCGTCGCTGAGCACCTTCTGGGCGCCCACACGGGCCTGGTGGGACGCGGCCGAGCAAGGTAGTGCGATGGTGGCGGGCGTGCAGGCCTCGCTGCTGGCGGCCATGGCCACCGCAGTCGGTGCCCTGCCGGTGTTGCTGGTGCAGCGCGTGAGCAAGCTGCAAGAGGCGGCCCTGATGTCCTTCTCGGCGGGCGTGATGCTCGCGGCGGCCCTCTTCGCGCTGCTGTTGCCCTCGCTCGACGCGGGGCAGGCACTGCTCGGCGGGCGCACCAGCGCGGCCCTGCTCAGCGGCCTGGGCCTGGCCCTGGGGATGGGCTTGATGCTGGCGATCGACCACGTCACGCCGCACGAACATGCCGTGCTACCACCGGCCGCGCCAGGGCACACCCTGGCCCGCACCACCAACGCGGCACAAGGTGCCCGGCTCATGGTGCTGGCGATCCTGATCCACAACGTGCCCGAAGGCCTGGCGGTCGGCGCGGCCTACGCCGGCGCTGGCAGCGCGGCAGGCGCGCCAGCGGGCGCATCGGTGGCCCTGGCCATCGGCTTGCAGAACATGCCCGAGGGCCTGATCGTGGCGATGGCCTTGCGCACGCTGGGCCGCAGTGCCGCGCAAGCCTGGGGCATCGCCGCGCTCACCGGGCTGGCCGAGCCGCTGGGCGCGATCGTCGGCCTGGCCGTTCTGGGCAGCGTGCCGGCCTTCTACCCGCTCGGCCTGGCCTTGGCCGCGGGCGCCATGCTGTTCGTGGTCAGCCACGAAATCATTCCCGAGACCCACCGCAATGGCTTCGAAACCTTGGCCACGGGCACGCTGCTGGCCGGTTTCGTGTTCATGCTGTTACTCGATGCGACGTTGAACTGAAGTCTTCGTCCGCCTGCGTTTGCGCGCTTCACCCAAGGCCTGCAGCCCGACATGAGCGTGATCGACAAGCTGAACTACCAGCCCGGGTTCCGCATCGCCGTCTGGGACTACCTCGCCGGCTGGGTGGACGACCAGCGTGCCGCCGACGGCCAGGCCATGCCGGTGCTGCACGCCGAAACACTCCAACGCGTGCAGGAACGCTACGGGGTGGCCACAAGCACAGCCCGAACGACAAGGGCTGGTTCGAGAAGGCGAAGTCCTTCTTTGCCTGATCGGGTTTGCCCACCTCCCACAAAAAGCGACGCCACGGTGTCGCATTTTTTTGTTGAACGCGCCAGTGGCACCGCCGCGATGGAACTTATTGGAAGAGTGTGTTGCAGAACGAAGACCGTTCAAGCTCAACACACCTCCAGGAGCCGTCCATGTCCAAGCCCCTTTCTCCGAGCCTTCAACAGACGCCCAACCCGCTGGTGGCAACGGACAACGCTCCTCCATCCACCACGGCACCCTCAAAGGTGCCGCCCAGGCAGATCGTGGCCGGGTGGAAGGAAAAACTGGAGAAGGTCACACTGAGTGACCCATCAAGGGTGCACACCTTCCTGGAAAGCGTGGCCCATGGACAGGTGCCAGACCACGACGCCACTGCCGTGTTCAACGACTTGATCGCCCACGAAGCCTATGAGGTGTTCGCCGACGCCTTCAACAGTTACAACAACTCGCTCAAATCGCTTCCCGACAACGCAGGCAAACCCTTCAAGGCCTGCCTCAAGCTGCAGTTGCCGCAAGGCTGGGCGCCCACCGCGCCGCAAGCGATGCAGGCGGCATTCGAGCGCACTTCGGTGCAACGGCTGGAGGTTCTGCCACCTCCGGCCGCGCCGCAGGTTCAGGCGGCGAATGACGATTCAGCGTGGACTTTTTTCGACGGGGACGGTGGGTCGAGACCGAATGCCCTCATACCAAGCGCGGCCTGCAACATGGTCAAGGTCCTGCTGACGAAACCATCAGGCGTTTCCGAACTTTCCATTCAGGGAGTGATGGAAGATGCCCCAACAGTGGTTCTCGCGGTGAGCAACAGCACGTCGATCGAGTCACTGGAGCTGGGCGATCCTCTCATCCATGGGCACAGGCCGACCGAGGAGGCCATGCAACATGGGAAGTTCTTCGCAAACGTGGCGACCTGCACAAAGCTCAAGAACCTGAGCGTCCCTGATATGAAGTCGCTGGCCTACATAAACATGCGCATGAGGGAAGATCCGCAGCGTATGCCGTCATTGACATCGTTGACCCTCAACTCCATCAGTACCATTCAATCGAGCATATCCACCGAGTTCCTGAAGATTCTGAAAGAAACTCCTCAGCTCGACGAGGTGACTTTGACGATACGTACGGGCCACGCCAACGTCGCCCTCAAACAGCTGCTTCCCACGTTGAAAGACCAGCCATCGCTGACGCGGCTGAAGGCTTCGCACGAGGCAGGAATCCAACCCACCCTCGAAGGTGCCGACTTCATGCCGCAGGTCTTCCAGTTGCTCAAGGACCGTCCCGCCCCCACCCAGCAACTGGAATTTCACTACCGGCCCCGGCCGGATCTTTTGGCTTCGGAGTCCATGAACCTGCTCTACAAGAACGAAGGCGTGGACAAGCTCCAAGAACGCTCTGCGGTGATCGAGGACACGCTCAAGTCCGCGTCATGCCCGCTGCAGAAGCTCTCGGCGACAGGCCTGCCGATGCTCCCGGGCCATCAACGCTCCTTGTTCGCCGGGATCGCAGACAACACCTCTTTGGAAGAACTCGACCTGTCCCACAGTTGCATCGACATCGAAGCGCTGGACATCCTGGCCGAATCTCTCAAGCGCAACCCGCACATCTCGGTCACCCTGCCCACTTACGCGGGCAAGTACTACATGCTGGGGTCCGACGGTGTTTTCTATGGTTTCCGACAAGGTCTGCAAGCATCGGGAAACCGCGACGATTTTCAACTCAAAAGGAGCGAGGCATCCAAGGACAAAGCGACCTTCGAGGCCATGAAGCATCTTTTTGGAAGCAAATTCAAGGCGCAAGCCGACACGTTCCTCCACGCGCTTGCCGATCGCCAGCGGCAAAACGCCTACCCGGAAGTTGTGTCGAACGTGGCGCACTGGATGGCAACGCAAATCGTCCAGGACGATGTTCACAAGCGCAGCGGAACATCGAATTCGCTCCTGGTCGAAAAGGACAACCCGATCGGCTCTGTCGCAAGTCAGATCACCGATGTGGCCAGGCTCGTCACCGAGCACGTGGAGAGCAACGGGGGACTGCGCCGCGCGGTTCGCCTGACGGAGGTGAGCACAACGCTGGACCACCGCCAACAGCGAGGAAGTGATCCCGCCAAGAGCCATCCCGATGTCAAGACCCTGGTGAAAGCCAACAACACGAAAGCGGTGGCGTTGGACTTGAGCGAGGCGCCGCTGGAGACCAATCGGGTCGACCCTGACGGTGCCAACCAGCACCTGAAGGAATTGGTGCGCAATGGCGATCACGCTGGCATTCGCAGTGCGCGGGAGAACAACGCCATTGACTTCGGTGGTCGTGTGCAACGAACTGCCCCCAGGGGTCCGGTTCTCGATGCGTTCCTGCCTCCCGACAAGTCAAGCTCGAAGCGCAGCAAGCTTGTCCGCACTGCCCGGATGACAACCATCCCCAAGCCCGCCCGGACGCCTGCGCAGACCACGACCAACACCACGACCACAACGACGACCACCACCACAGGGACGGTGTCGACCACCCCGACCACCCCAAGCCAGGTGCGCCCAACCACCAGGCCGCGCAAAGACCCGGATTCGAACGGCTCGTGACACCACCTGGGTGGCCAGCCGCAGTCGCGGCCCCGTTCGGCGCCGGTGTTGAGCAGAACCTCGAGCGTGCCGGTCGCGCGCGAGGCCATTGGCCGGCGGCATCACAGGGCCAGTGTGCCTCTTGTTCAAGCTGTGCCTCAGTGCGGCACTGCACAGAGCTCAAACGACCTCACTGCGCTGCCCTGGATCGATTCCGTGTAGATGAAGCTGCTGCACGCCGCCACAAAGGCCCTGGGCATCTGTTGCCCACCGAAACCATACACCCGCACACCCGCGCGCCGCAGAACGGGGCGGATGAGCGTGTGAGAGACATTCTCCGCGTCGATCAACACGGCGAGCTTTTCAACGCGCCCAACACACGAAGAGCATTGAGCCTCAGGACCTGATGTTCATGCTGTTACGCCATGCGACACAAACCCGAACCCCCTGCCACGCGGGGTGACTAAGATCGGAAGCATGATGACCGCTCGACTTCGCGCCCTGCCACCGCTCACCGCCCTGCTCGCTACCCTGCTCGCCGTTTCGGTGTGGGCACAGAACCCACCACCGCCCACCCCAGCCCCCCCGCCCGGCGAGTTCGACAGCTGCCTGGCCAAGCTGCGCGCACCAGCACGCGCCGTGGGCGTGAACGACGCGAGCTTCACGCGCTTCACCCAAGGCCTGCAGCCCGACATGAGCGTGATCGACAAGCTGAACTACCAACCCGAATTCCGCACCGCCGTCTGGGACTACCTCGCCGGTCTGGTGGACGACCAGCGTGTCGCCGAAGGCCAGGGCATGCTGGCGCTGCACGCCGAAACACTCAAGCGCGTGCAGGAACGCTACGGCGTGGACCCGGCCACGGTGGTGGCGGTGTGGGGGGTGGAAAGCAACTTCGGCCAGACTTTCGGCAAATCACCGCTGGTGCAATCGCTGGGCACGCTCTCGTGTTTCGGCCGCCGCCAGGGTTACTTCCGCACCGAACTGTTCGCGGCGCTGCGCATCCTGCAAGAAGGCCATATCGCGCGGGAACGGCTGGTGGGTTCGTGGGCTGGCGCGTTCGGCCACACCCAGTTCATGCCCAGCACGTTCGAAAGGCTCGCGGTCGACTTCGATGGCGATGGCAAGGCCGACCTGATGGACAGCGCGGCCGATGCGCTCGCTTCCACCGCGAATTTCCTGCACAAGGCCGGTTGGCAGTCGAACCAGCCCTGGGGTTTCGAGGTGCGGCTGCCGCGGGGTTTCAACAGCAGCGGCGAAGGCCGGCGCACCAAACGGCCCATGAGCGAGTGGGCCGAGCGCGGTGTCACCCACACCGATGGCTCGCCCCTGCCCTCCGGCATGGGCGTCGCAGGTCTGCTCACGCCAGCGGGTCCGCAAGGGCCGGCCTTCCTCGTGCTGCGCAATTTCGATGCGATCTATGGCTACAACGCGTCCGAGAGTTATGGCCTGGCGATCGCGCACCTGTCGGACCGCTTGCGCGGCGGCGGCGCCTTCGCCACGCCATGGCCCACCGACGACCCAGGCCTCTCGCGCGCCGAACGCCGCGAGGTGCAGACCCTGCTGATCGCGCGCGGCCACGACATTGGCGAAGTCGACGGCATGCTCGGCGACAAGAGCCGCGCCGCCATCCGCGCTGAACAGGAACGGCTCGGCCAGGAAGCCAGCGGACGTGCGGGACAGAAGTTGTTGAAGTCGCTGCGCGGCCTGTAGTCTGCGCCACCACCGGTGGCATCACAGGCGCGCCTCAGCGCGCCGGCTTGGCCAGCGCAGCCAACGCTTTGCGAACGATGTGCTCGGCATCGACCTGGAAGAACGCGCGCAACGCGGCGCGCGTATCGCTGCGACCAAAACCGTCGGTGCCCAGCGTGTGGAAGCGCCGGCCTTCGGGCACGAAGGCGCGCACGCTCTCGGGCACGGTGCGCACGTAGTCGGTGGCGGCGATCAGCGGACCCGTGCTGTCGGCCAGCAAACGCGTGAGGTGCGAAGCCTCGCCATGCGCCACGCCATCGCGCGCGAGTTCGCTCCAGCTGGTAATGCTGAACACGTCCACGCCGATGCCAACTGCTGCCAGTTGCTCGGCGGCCTTGAGAGCCTCGGTGAAGATCGCACCCGAACCCAGCAGGCCCACGCGTTGCGCGGCATCTTCAGGGCCGAAGCGGCCGAAGCGGTAACCGCCCTGAAGCACGCCTGCCGCAGCGCCTTCGGGCAGATCGGGGTTGGCGTAGTTCTCGTTCATCAGCGTGACGTAATAGAACACGTCCTGTTGCTCCACCAGCATCTCGCGCATGCCTGCGTCGATGATCACCGCGAGTTCGCCCGCGAATGCCGGGTCGTAGGCCTTGCAGTTGGGAATGGTCGCGGCCACGAGATGGCTGCTGCCGTCCTGGTGCTGCAGGCCTTCGCCGCCGAGCGTGGTGCGCCCGGAAGTGGCACCCAGCAGGAAGCCCCGCGCGCGCTGGTCGGCCGCCGCCCAGATCGCATCGCCCACGCGCTGGAAACCGAACATCGAGTAGTAGATGTAGAACGGCAGCATGGCCAGGCCGTGCACGCTGTAGCTGGTGGCCGCCGCGGTCCAGCTCGCAATGGCGCCGGCTTCGCTGATGCCCTCTTCCAGGATCTGCCCATCCAGTGCCTCGCGGTAGCTCAGCACCGAGCCGATGTCCTCGGGCGCATAGCGCTGGCCCACGCTGCTGTAGATACCGACCTGCTTGAACAGGTTGGCCATGCCGAAGGTGCGCGCCTCGTCGGCCACGATGGGCACGATGCGGGGGCCGAGTGCCTTGTCCTTGAGCAAGGTGCCGAGCATGCGCACGAAGGCCATGGTGGTGCTCATCTCTTTGCCGTCGGCCTTCAACGCGAAGGTGGCATAGGCATCGATCGCGGGCACGGGCACCATGTCGCACGCGGTTTCACGCCGTGGCATCGCGCCACCCAGGCGCTCGCGGTGCTCGCGCAGGTAGCGCATCTCCGGGCTGTCTTCGGCGGGTTTGAAGAAGCTGAGGCCCGTCGCCTGTTCGTCGCTCAGCGGCAGGTTGAAGCGGTTGCGGAATTCGATCAGGTCGGCGCCCTCGAACTTCTTCTGGCTGTGCGTGGTCATCTTGCCCTGCCCCGCGCTGCCCATGCCGTAGCCCTTCTTGGTCTGCGCGAGGATCACGGTGGGCTGGCCAGTGTGCGCCGCGGCCGCGGCGTAGGCGGCGTGGATCTTCACCAGGTCGTGGCCGCCGCGCTTCAAGCGGTCGATCTGCTCGTCCGTCATGCCTTGCGCCAGGCGCGCCAGTGCCTCGTTCTGGCCAAAGAAGTTGTCGCGGTTGAAGCGGCCGTCCTTGGCGGCGAAGGTCTGCATCTGGCCATCCACCGTGTGGGCGAAAGCGCGCACCAAAGCACCGGTGGTGTCGCGCGCGAACAGGCCGTCCCAGTCGCTGCCCCACACGAGTTTGATCACGTTCCAGCCCGCGCCGGCAAACAGCTTTTCGAGCTCATCGATGATGCGGCCATTGCCGCGCACCGGGCCGTCCAGGCGCTGCAGGTTGCAGTTGACCACCCACACCAGGTTGTCGAGTTTTTCGCGCGCGGCCAGCGTGAGCGCACTCATGCTCTCGGGTTCGTCCATCTCGCCGTCACCGAACACGCCCCACACTTTTCGGCCCGCGCAGTTCTGCAGGTTGCGGTGCGTGAGGTAGCGCATGAAGCGTGCGTGGTAGATCGAGCTGATCGGACCGATGCCCATGGAGCCGGTGGGGAACTGCCAGAAGTCGGGCATCAGCCACGGGTGCGGGTAGCTGGAGAGACCGCGTGCGCCGCTGGCCGGCGCGGTGATCTCCTGTCGGTAGTGCATCAGGTCGGCTTCGCTCAGGCGGCCTTCGAGAAAGGCGCGTGCGTAGACGCCGGGTGCGCTGTGCGGCTGGAAGAACACCAGGTCGCCGCCATGCTGCGGGCTGCGTGCGTGAAAGAAGTGGTTGAAGCCGGTTTCGAACAGGTCCGCTGCGCTGGCATAGCTTGCGATGTGGCCACCCAGTTCGCCATAGGCCTGGTTGGCGCGCACCACCATGGCCAGGGCGTTCCAGCGCATCAACGAGGCCAGGCGCTCTTCGATCGCGAGGTCGCCCGGGAAAGCGGGCTGGTCCTCCACCGCGATGGTGTTCACATAGGGCGTGTTGAGCTCGGGCTGCCAGCCGATGCGCTGCTGGCGCGCCAGGCGTGCGAGCTCGTCCAGGATCTGCCGCGCGCGCGCCGGGCCTTGGACCGCCGCCAGCGAGAGCAGCGCATCGCGCCACTCGAGCGTCTCCTCGGGGTCCTGGTCCGGCTGTGTGGGGTCGGTGAAATACAGCTGCTTCGAAACATCGTTCATGGCGTTCTCCTGGATGCGGGAACTGTAGGCGCACAGCCCAGGCAGTTGGTGTCAATACCACCCCCGTAATTGCCAATTCGCAGCATAAAATGCCATTGATATGAAATCCAGCAGCACAAACGACCTTGATGCCACCGATCTGAAGATTCTGGAAGAACTCCAGAAGGACGCCAACCTCTCCAACGTGGAGCTGGCCAAACGCGTGCACCTGTCGCCCTCCCCTTGCCTGGCGCGGGTGCGAGCGCTGGAAGCCAGCGGCCTGATCCGCCAATACGTGGCACTGCTCGATGCGAAGCAACTCGGCTTGCACCTCAACGTGTTCATCTCCATCAGCCTCAAGCAGCAGAACCGCAAGGCGCTGGAAGAGTTCGAGGCGCGCATCGGCATTCGCGACGAGGTGATGGAGTGTTACCTCATGACGGGCGATGCCGACTATCTGCTGCGCGTGGCCGTGCCCGACATGCCGGCGCTGGAGCGCTTCATACTGGAGCAGCTCTCGCCGATTGCGCAGGTGGAGAAGATCCGATCGAGCTTCGCGCTCAAGCAGGTGCGGTACAAGACGGCGTTGCCGTTGCAGGCATAGGCCGCCACCACTGCCACCAGACCGACCCCCGCCGGATCACTCGGCGCGGATGTTCGCCTCCTTCGCGAGCTTGGCCCAGCGCGTGAGTTCGGATCGAATGGTCTTGGCAAATGCGGACCGGCTGCTGTCCTCGACGGCCACGAAGGCCATGCCTTTCAGCGACTCCTGGGTGGCCACAGAATCGAGGAACGTCCGCACCTGCGCATTCAGCTTGTCCAGGATCACGGCAGGCGTCCCCGCTGGCGCCGCCAAGCCGATCCAGCCAACGACTTCCGCACCGGCAACCCCTTGCTCTGCCAGCGTCGGCGTGTCCGGCAAGAAAGGAGACCGCTGGGTCGCCGCAACCGCCACCGCGCGCAGCTTGCCGGCCTTGATCAGGCTGAGAGCACCGGGAACGGTGTCGTACATCGCCGCCACGTCACCCGCCATGACCTGCGAAGCGCCCTGGACGTTGCTCCTGAAGGGGATCAGATTGAAATCCACCTTGGCGGAGCGGGCATACGCGGCATAGGCGAAATGGGCCGTCGAACCCAGCGAGGGAATGGCGAACGGCAGGGACCTCTGCTTCGCGGCAGCGGTGAGGTCTGCCAGGGTCTTGTATGGGCCTGCGCTCGAAACCGCGATCAACTGAGGCGTCAGCGCAATGTTCGCGATGGGTTCGAAATCCTTGATCGGATCAAACGACTGCTTGGCATAGACGGCCGGCGACATCGTCAGCGGGCCGCTAGAGGCGATCACGAGCGTGTAGCCATCGGGCGCCGCTGTGGCGACACCGCCCAGTCCGATCGAGCCACCGGCACCGGGCCGGTTGTCGACGACGAAAGACTTGCCGAAGGCCTTGGAGAAGTTGTCCGCCAAGAGACGCGCGAGTGCGTCCGACGCCTGGCCAGGCGCTGTCGGCACCACCAGCTTCACCGGCCGCGTGGGCCACAGAGCAGGGGCTTCGGCGCGTGGTTGCGCAAAGGACGGGGCTGCGGCGGCCAGCACGCTGCCGGCGATGCAAAGGGATGCGACGAGCTTGTGTTTGCAATGCATGGATTGGCTCCGGAAGATTGTTAAGAATAGGTGTTGGGAGGGGCCGGGTACGGGTCAGGGAATCTCGACGTCCAGCAGCGGGATGAATTGCTGGCCGCCATGCAGGTCGGTGCACCCGAGCGCGCCCTGGGTGGTTGGATGCGGGATGCTGAACTTGAATGCGCGCGCCCGGTCGCACTCGAAGAAGCGCACTTTCGCGGGCTCGGTCTGGTAGAGGCGCGCGAACATCTCGGAATTCAGCGTGCCCGAGCGTTTGACGCGTTCGTAGCTGGCGTCGTCCGAGAACAGGATGTCGAAGGTCAGGACAAAAGGTCCGGCGTTCTTGCTGCGGACCATCGCGGCGTAGTCAGACAGTCGCATGTTCAACTCCGTGGAGGGTGGTGATCGTGGTGCGAAACATGGACAGCGGCGTTGCCGGCAGCACCACGTGGTGGAGGTTGAAGGCGCAGACGGGTCCACGTTCGATGACGGCTGGGTTGTGCAGGCAGGCGAAGCCGGTGATCGATCCCTTCCACTTGCTCGTGGGCTGGTGCAGCAACGGCTGGCGCGTGAGTTGAGCCAGTGCGGTGGCGGTGACCTGATCGGGCGCGGTGGCCTCGACGACGATGCCAACCTCATGCGGCACGCTGTCGCGCCGTGGCTCCAGCGCGCCCATCACGCCATTGCGGCCGTAGACGTGGTAGTCGATACGCGCGCCCAGTGCCTGAAGCGACTTCCCATACACCCGTTCGACCGAACCGTGCACGCGCTCGGCGACCTTGCCGAGCCAGGTGTCGAACTCCGCCAGGATGAAGGGATCGCGCACGCCACCGACCAGAATGCTCTGGTAACCCACGAGTTCCGCGCCTTCGAGCTTGACCGTGTGCTGTGCGGCGGGCACGAAGCGGCTGCCGCGGATGCGCACGCTGGTCTCGTCCACCTGTTCGTAGGTCGCTTCCTGGATGTCCAGCACACCGGAGGCCTCGGGGAACAGGAAGGGGTCGCCGTTTTCGTACAGACTGTGCGCCGCCACCGACTGCGTGGTGCAGCGCAGTTCTGGGCCGAGCGGCCGAATGATGGCCTCGTGCGGGCGGATGGCCCCGACGACCACACCGGGCCCAGGCTTCTCGCAGACCGAGGTGCCGCATTCGACGGCCTTGCCCACATGCCAGGCCAATCCGGCGGGCAGGCCCATCCGAATCGGCACGGCGGCATAGAGCGCGGGGTCGCTGCAGCGCCCGGCCACGATCAGGTCCACGCCTTCGTCCAACGCGGCCTGCAGCGGTTCGATGCCCATCATGCCGACGATGCGCACGCTGCGCTGCAAGGTGGCCTCGTCCAGATGCGGCGCTGGATCGAGCGCCCGGATGCGCCCCTGCCGGAGCTGATCGACCAGGAAATCCCTGGACTGCTCGGCACGGATCTCGGCGACTTTGAGCTGCAACCCCTCTTCGCGGGCGACCTCGCGCACGATCTCCATGAACCAGTCCACGTGAATGTCGGCCCCGCCGGTACCCACCGAACCGATCAGCAACGGGACTTTCGCGGGACACGTCTGGCGCAGCAAGATGGCCACATCGCGCAGGATCGCCTCGCGCGGAAAGGCACAAACGCCCATGCCGAGGGCAAACGGCCCGGCGTCCGTACTGCCGGCATCCGCGGCCACGAAATGCGGCCGCGACGCCATCGCCTGCCTCAAGCTGTCTTCATGGATGCCGACACCAAGCATTCCGCTTGCGGCAACAAATCTGCATTCCTGCATCAAGATCTCCTGAAAGGGTTTCGAACACGTCGTCCGCCGCGGAATATCGACCGATGTCAAAATCTAGTCAATCTCGACAATAATCATCGATATATAGACATCAGGAGTCAGACATGGCAGACCGCCCATCCCCCAAGCTGGGTTCCAGTGACAGCATCTACATGACCGCCGAGGAGGCGGCGCGCGCGCTCAACGTCAGCGTTCCCACGCTCTACACCTACGTGAGCCGCAAGAACATCCGTGCCCACAAGACGCGCGGCAGCCGCGCCAGCCGCTACCTGCGCTCCGACGTAGAGCAGCTCAAGGCGGGCGTTGCAACCGATGCCTCGCGCGACGCGGCACCAGGCCTGGCCGCGTCGTCCGCCATCACGCTGGTAACCGAAGCCGGCTCGTTCTACCGCGGCATCAGCGCCGTGGATCTGGCGGACCATGCCACGCTGGAGGACGTCGCCCGGCTGCTATGGGACGCGCACGATGCCGATCCATTCGCGTCGGAGCCTCCGGCCATGCCTCTCCACGGCCAGGCACTGCTGGAAGCCAGTGCCGGCTACAACGCGCTCGACCGCGCCATGATGTTCCTGCCGGCCGCCGAGGCCGCGAACCCGCGCGCCCACGACCTCGCCAAACCCGGCTTTCTGCGGTCGGGCGTCGAGGTGTTGCGCTGGTTCGCCGCCTTGATGCTGCGTCAGATGCAGCCCGCCCAAGGTCTACTGCACCAGTACGTTGGCGGCGTGACGCAATGTGGCCCTCAACTGGAGGACATGGTGCGACGCGTGCTCGTGCTCGCGGCCGACCAGGCCTTCCAGTCCGCCACGTATGCGGTGCGCGCCACCGCCAGCACCGGCGCCACACCCTACCGCTGTGTCGTCGCCGGACTGGCGGCAACCACCGGCAAGCGGCTGCCGGCGGTGCGCGCAGGCGCCTTCGCGCGCTTCATCACCGAAATCGACAAGGCCGACGACCCCACCGAGCCCGTGCGCATCCGCGCGCGCGAGAGCGAGGCGATCCCCGGTTTCGGCTTCTCGCCGTTCGATGTCGCCGATCCGCGCGCGGTAGCGTTGTGGTCGTCCCTGCGCACCGTGCTCGCGGCCGACCGCCGCTTCGAGCGCTTCGAGCGCGCCGTCACGCTGGCCGCCGAACTGACCGGCCAGCCTCCCGATTTCGCGTTCCTGGCAGCCTATGTGAACCAGCGCATCGGCGCCGACGCACAGGCCAACCTCGTGCGACTGGCGCGCATCGTGGGCTGGGTTGCCCATGCCTGGGAGCAGCAGAACGATCGGCCATTGCCGCGCTGGAGGGTCCACTACACAGGCGTTCTTCCCGCCTGAATGCATATATCGACTGTAAAAATCGAGATTGACTAGGAAGGATCGACACCTCTATGCTGACGCCCATCTCCCAGGTCTTCTTCCGGAATCCTGGGACCAGGCGTAACACGAAGAGGAGACGGTATGGGCAAGCGATGGATCCACCGGCCGGAGGGTTCCAACTGGGGCGAGTTCGGCGACATGGACCAGATCGGGCGGCTGAACCTGCTGACGTCCGCCAAGGTGCGCGAGGGCTTGGCCGAGGCGCGCGAAGGCCGGGTCTTCTGCCTGAGCCTGCCGCTGGACTATCCGGGTGGCAGCGTTGCGAATCCACGGCGGCATCCACCGCGGCTTTTCGGCGCCGTGCTCGGCGACACCTGCTTTCACAACCACACGCGCCACGCGGCAGGCAGGTCTTCGGTGGTTTGCGACGACGCGGTGCTGCTATCCACCCAATACTCGACACAGTGGGACAGCCTGGCCCATGTCGGTGCGAAGTTCGATGCCGATGGCGATGGTGTGGCCGAGATCGTCTACTACAACGGTTGGCGCGGCGGAGAACACATCTTGACGCCACCCGCCCGCGAAGGCGCCGAGCCATGGGCGCGCTATGAAGGGGTGAATGCCGGCCCGCTGGGTATCGACACGATGGCGGCCACGGGTGTGCAGGGCCGCGGCGTGATGGTCGATCTGTTCCACCATGTCGGCCGAGACCACCACCGCATCGGCTACGACGAGCTGATGCGCATCTTCGAGGCGGACGGTGTGACCGTCGAGCGCGGCGACATGTTGTGCCTGTGCACGGGCTTCGACGAGCTTCTGCTGGAGATGAACCGCGAACCGGATGCGCAGCGCCTGCACAACAGCTGCGCGGGCCTGGATGGGGCGGATACACGCCTGCTGCAATGGATCACCGACTCTGGCGTGGCCGCGCTGATCTCCGACAACCGCGCGGTCGAGATCCTGCCGCCCACGCCGGGTGCTCGCACGACGATCCACGAACACTGCCTGTTCAAGCTAGGTGTCCCGCTGGGTGAGCAGTGGTTGCTCTCGCCGTTGAACCGTTGGCTGCGCGAACACCAGCGCAACCGCTTCCTGCTAACGGCACCACCCCTGCGGCTGCCGGGAGCGGCTGGATCACCGGTCACGCCGGTGGCCACAGTATGAGCGCCGCGCGGCCGTTCCGAAAGCGCTAAGACACCGTGTGCGCGGACACGGCCCGCACCACGCGCTCCCCCGCCACACGCAGCCGCTCCACCAGCGCCGGTGGACCCAACACCTCGAAGTCCACGTCCAGCGCCATCAGCCAGTAAACCAGCGAATCCAGCTGGTGCGCACCGCAGCGCATGAGGCAACGCGTGCCGTCGATGGCTTCGAGGAGCGCAGCCGACGGTGGGATGCGTGGCGACATCACGTCGAGGGGCTGGTGCAACACCACGCGCGCCTCCTCGCCCTGCAGCACCACCGCCAGCGTGCCCGCCACGTAGGCGCTGAGGTCGCCGCCGCCGGGCGCGGGGCGTGGCGCGAAATGCGCGCCTGTGGTGGCACGCCCCTCCACACGGTCAATGCGAAACGTGCGCCAGTCGTCGCGGGCCGGGTCCCAGGCCACCAGGTACCAGCGTTGGCCGGTGTGCACCAGGCCCTGGGGTTCCACCGTCCGCGCGGTGGCGCGTCCCTTGCCGTCGCGGTAGGCGAAGGCCAGCTGCAACTGGTCGCGGCATGCGGCAGCCAGTGTGGCCAGCATGCCGGCGTCCACCGTCGGCCCCACGCGCTGCATCGGCAAGATGGCCGTGCGCAGCGCGTCGATGCGGCGGCGCAGGCGCGTGGGCATCACCTGCTCCAGCTTCACCAGAGCGCGCAGCGAGCTCTCCTCCACGCCGCTGACCGAGCCCGCGGCGGCGATGCGCAAGGCAATGGCCACCGCCTGCGCTTCGTCATCGTCGAGCAGCAACGGCGGCAGCGCCTGTCCCGCACGAAACGCATAGCCCCCCGCCACGCCGCTGCTCGCATGGATGGGGTAACCGAGCTGGCGCAGGCGGTCGATGTCGCGGCGCAAGGTGCGCGGGTGGACTTCGAGCCGCTCGGCCAGTTCGGCACCGGCCCAGTGGCTGCGGGTCTGCAGCAAGGACAGCACGCGGAGCAATCGCGAGGAGGAAGAGAGCATGGGAGCACTTTATCTCTTATTGAGGCCTGAATATGTCCTTAATAGAGGCGACATTGGCCACACGTTCCTGGCGCGGTGCCAGGGCGACACCACCCTCACACAAGGAGCACTCCATGTCCAAGACCGTTCTCTACTGGCATCCCATGTCCAGCGCCACCCCGATTGCCTGCGCGCTGGTCGAACTCGGCGTGGCGCACGAGCGCGTCAAAGTCGACATCCGCACCGGCGAACAGCGCCGCCCCGAGTTTCTGGCGCTCAACCCCAACGGCAAGGTGCCCACGCTCACGGTCGACGGCGCGCCCATGTTCGAAGCGCTGGCGATGCACCTGTGGCTGGGCGAGACGTATGGCGTGGCCAAGGGTCTGTGGCCCGCCGAGGGCACGCCCGAGCGGCTGCAGGCGATGTCGTGGTGCGTGTGGTCGTACGTCACCTACGGTGCGCAACTGGTGCGCTTGCAGGCCGCACGCGACATGGGCACGCCCGACGATGCGCATGGCAGCGCGGGCCACAAGGCCATGGACCAGCTGCTCGCCTTGCTCGATGCGCGCCTGGCGCAACAGCCCTGGATGCTGGGCGAGGCGTATTCGTTGGTGGATCTGGTGGTGGGCTCGGTGATCGGCTACAGCGCATACATCGGCGCGCCGGTGCAGCAGCACGCGCATGTAGCGGCCTGGCTGGGCGCGTTGCAGGCGCGCCCGGCGATGCAGGCCGACGGCGCCTGAGCTGATCGGCGATGGCTGTGATGCGTTGATGTTCGTGGCCAAGACGGCGAGGGTCCTGCCAGCCCACGGTCTCAGGCCATCTTGACCGCCGTACCGCTCACGCAGACCATCATCATTCCGTTGGTTTCGCCGAGCACCTCGTAGTCGAAGTCGACGCCGATCACGCCATTGGCGCCCATCTCGCGCGCCGACTCGATCAGGTCTTCGACGGCCGCGTCGCGCGCACCGGACAGTGCCCGCTCATAGCCACCCGCACGCCCACCGACCACGTCGCGCACCGAAGAAAACATGTCGCGAAAGATGTTGGCGCCGATGATGGCCTCGCCATGCACCACACCCAGGATCTGCGCACGCCCCACGCCTTCGAGCGTGGTCGTGCTGAGAAAGAAACCGTCCTTGTTCTTCGAGAACCAGCCCATGGAAATACTCCAGAAACGCACCGCCCGGTGGGTGCGACTTCATTGTGACCGCCTACCCGCGCAGACACTCGCATCTCCGGAGCGCGAGGCCCTCATCCAGAGATGTCGAGGGTCCGGCTCCGCCGGCCCCAGACATCGCCCCCTTGAGGGGGTCGCGCGCAGCGCGGCGGGGGTGTCTCTGCGCTAATGCGCCCCGCCGGCATCCACGGCAGCCCCATGCACCGGCTTGGAGAACCAGATCACGCCCACCAACACGAAGAATAACGCGGCGGAGAGGTAGAACAGATCGGTCACCGCCAACGTGAAGGCCTGCTGGTTGATCAGGCGATCGATCGTGGCCAGGGCCTGCTCACGCCCCATGCCACTGCCCATCAGTTGGTCGATCGTGGCCATGGCCGTCGCACTGCCGGTGTGGATCGATTCGACCAGCTGCGCGTGGTGCAGCGCTGCGCGGCTCTCCCACAAAGTGGTGAAGAGCGAGGTGCCCACCGCGCCGGCCGTGATGCGCACGAAGTTGGACAGGCCCGCGGCCGAAGGCGTCTGGTGCGGCTGCAGGCCCGAGAACACGATGGCCTGCAAGGGAATGAAGAAAAAGGCCATGGCCGCGCCCTGCAGCAGGGTCGGTATCAGGATGGTCATGAAATCGGCCTGGGTGTTGAAGTTGGAGCGCATCCACAACACCGCACCGAAGCCGAGAAACGCGACGGTCGCGAGCTTGCGCGGGTCGATGCGGCTCACGTTCTTGCCCACCCAGGGCGAGAGCACGATGGCCAACAAGCCCACGGGTGCCGTGGCCAGCCCGGCCCAGGTGGCGGTGTAGCCCATGTGCTGCTGCAACCACAGCGGCAGCAGCACCACGTTGCCGAAGAACAGACCATAGGCGACCGACAGCGCCACCGTGCCCACGACGAAGTTGCGCCGCGCGAACAGGCGGATCTCCACGATCGGGTGCTTCTCGGTCAGCTCCCAGGCGAGGAAGAACAGGAAGGCCACCACGGCCACCACCGCGAGCAGGATGATCTGGTTCGATTCGAACCAGTCCAGTTCCTTGCCCATGTCGATCATGATCTGCATCGCGCCGACGAACAGCACCAGCAGCGCCAGGCCCATCACGTCCAGCGGCACGCGGCGCGGCCCGGGGTCGCGCGTGCGGTAGATCGACCAGATCATGGCGGCCGCCACCAGGCCCACCGGGATGTTGATGTAGAAGATCCAGGGCCACGAAATGTTGTCGGTGATCCAACCGCCGAGCAGCGGGCCGGCCACGGGCGCGACGAGCACCGTCATGGCCCACATCGCCATCGCGGTACCGGCCAGCGCGCGTGGGTAACTCGCCAGCAGCAGCGTCTGCGAGAGCGGGATCATCGGGCCGGCCACCAGGCCTTGCAGCACGCGAAATGCGATCAGCATGCCGATGTTGGGCGCCAGGCCGCACAGCCACGAGGCCACCACGAAGAGCAGCACGCTCATCATGAACAGGCGCACCTGTCCGAAACGCTGTGTGAGCCAGCCGGTGAGTGGCACCGAGATGGCGTTGGCCACCGCAAACGAGGTGATGACCCACGTGCCTTGCGCCGGGCTCACGCCCATGTCGCCGGCAATGGCGGGAATCGAGACGTTGGCGATCGAGCTGTCGAGCACGTTCATGAACGTGGCCAGCGACAGCGCGATCGTGCCCAACACGAGTTGCCCGCCTTTGAGCGGTTCGAACACCTTGGGCGCGGCGGGTGCGGGTGGTGGCGCCGGGGGCGTGGCCCCGGTAGCCGCTGGCATGGCTTGGCTGCTCATGAGGAACGGGCGCGGCGCGCCTTCAGTGGGCGGCCAGTGCCAGCGCGGCGGGCGCGGGCGCGTTGGAGGCCTTGGGTTGCGATGCCACGGTGCCCCGACCACCACCACTGTGCTGCGCGATCAGTTGCTGCACGCGCGCATCGGCCTCGCGGTTGTCCTGCGCGAACACATCGGTCTCGGTCGCCACGGGCGGCGTGGCGCCATCGGCCAGCATGCGGCCATCGGTCTTGCTCACGTCCACGCGCGCCTCCATCGACAGGCCCAGGCGCAGCGGGTGGTCCACCAGTTCCTGGGCTTCCAGGCGCACGCGCACCGGCACGCGCTGCACCACCTTGATCCAGTTGCCGGTCGCGTTCTGCGCCGGCAGCAGCGAGAAGGCCGCGCCCGTGCCCGCCCCCAGGCCTTCGATGGCACCGTGGTAGACCACCTTCGAGCCGTACACGTCGGCGGTCAGCTCCACGGGTTGGCCGATGCGCAGGTTCTTCAACTGGCTTTCCTTGAAGTTCGCGTCCACCCAGACCTGGTCGAGCGCGATCACCGACAGCAGTGGCGCGCCGGCCTGCAGGCGCTGGCCCAGTTGCACGTTGCGCCGGGCCACATAACCGTCGACCGGCGCCTGCAATTCCACGCGCTTGAGCGCCACGAAGGCTTCGCGCACGCGGGCAGAGGCGCGCAGCACGTTGGGGTGCTGGTCGACCGAGATGCCCTCGGTGAGCGACTGGTTCGATGCCAGTTGCTCGCGGGCGGCGGCCACGGCGGCGCGCGCCGCTTCGGCGTTGCTCCTGGCAGCGGCCAGTTGTGCCGTGGCGTGCTTGAACTCTTCCTGGCCGACCGCGCCGCTGGCCACCAGCGGCTGGCGGCGGTTCACGTCGTCCTGCAGGCGCTGCAGGTCGCTCTGCGCGCGCTGCAGATCGGCTTCGCGCAGCGCAATCTGCGCGCTCTGGGTGCGGTTGTTGGCATACAGCGTGCGCACTTCGCGCACCGTCTGCGCGAGTTGCGCCTCGGCCTGCTCCAGCGCGATCTTCGCGTCGGTCGGGTCCAGGCGCACCAGCCACTGGCCAGCCTTCACGTGGTCGTTGTCGTTGGCATTGATGGCCACCACCGTGCCCGCCACCTGCGGCGTGACCTGCACAAGGTTGCCCTGTACGTAGGCGTTGTCGGTGGTCTCGAAATGGTTGAGCACCAGCGCCCAGTAGGCGCCATAGCCCAGGCCCGCAACGAGCACGGCGGCGGTCACGGCGGTGAGGGCCTTCTTGCGGGCGGGATTGCCTTGGGGTGTCGGGTTGTCGGTGGTGGCGTTCATGGAAGGCTCCGGTTGCGGTGAGCGGGAGGATGGGATGGAGTTGGATCAGTGCACGGCATCGGGTGCGAAGCCGCCGCCCAGCGCACGCACAAGCGCCACTTGCGTCGACAGGGCACGCGCCTGCAGGTCGATGGTCTGGCGCCGCTGGTTGAACAGCGTGGCCTCGGCGGTGAGCACGGTGAGGTAGTTGCTCAGGCCCGCCTGGTAGCGCTGCGTGGCAATGTCGTAGGCGGCTTCGGCGGCGCTGCGCGCTTGCGCCTGCTGTTCGCGCTGGCGCTCCAGCGATTGGCGTGCGTTGAGCTGGTCGGCCGTGTCGCGCACGGCCTCGAGCACCGCGCCGTTGTAGCTGTCCACGGCGGCGTCCAGGTCGGCCGTGCGCACGCGCAGTTGGGCGCGCAGGCGAGCGGTGTCGAAGAGCGGCAGGTGGACCGCCGGACCGATGCCGTATTGCTGGCTGCCCGAATCGACCAGCCGGTCCAGGCCGATGCTGGCCAGGCCCACGAAGGCCGTGAGGCTCACGTTGGGATAGAACTGCGCCTTGGCCACGCTCACGCCTTGGGTGGCGGCTTCGATGCGCCAGCGCGCGGCGGTGATGTCGGCACGCCGTCCCAGCAGATCGGCCGGCAGCACCGCGGGCAATGGCAGGCTGCGCAGGGCCTGCAGGTTCGGCTGGAGCTGGTCGTAGCTCTGTGGCGGCAAGGCCGCGAGCGCGGCCAGCGCGTGGCGCGCGGCGGCGATCTGTTCGTCGACCTGCTCAATCTGCACGCGCGCATCGGGCAGCGCGCCCTCGCCTTGCTTGAGTTCCACGCGGGTGTCCAGGCCGGCATCGACGCGCTGGCGGATCAGGCCCAGCATCTGCTCGCGCTGCGCCAGGGCTTGCTGCGCCACTTCGCGCTGCGCCAGCAGGCGGCCCAGTTGCACGTAGGTCTGCGCCACTTGGCTTGCCAACAGGTTGCGCGCGGCCTGCACGTCGGCCGCGGCGGCGCGCTCGGCGCCCAGGGCGGCTTCGATGGCCGAACGGTGTTTGCCGAAGAAGTCGAGCTCCCACGAGCCGGCGATCTGCGCATTGGCCATGGTCTGCATGGAGCCGCCCAGAGGCGCGGGGTAGATGCTGTTGGCGCTGAAGCGTTGGCGCGTGGCGTCGGCGCTTGCCTTCACCTGCAAGCCATTGGTGGCCTCTTCGCTGGCGGTGGCGGCTTGCGCGCGGCGCAGCCGCGCTTGCGCGACGCCCAGCGAGGGTTGCGCGCGCAGCGCCTGTTCGATCACGCGGCCCAGTTCCTCGTCGCCCCAGGTGCGCCACCAATCGGCCGCGGGCATGGCCGCACCACTGCCAACGCCCGACGGGGCCAGGCCCACCGCCTGGGGCTCCAGTGCGGTCGATTGCGACTGGATGCCGGCGCTGCTGGCGCAGCCCGCCACCAAGGCGGCCACCACGATCGATAGCGCGATGCCGCGTCGCTGAAAACGGCCACGGACGTCAGTTGTTTGATGGGGCTTCATTTGCTTAGGCAATTAATTGATTCAAAAAGGCCATCGGTCCGCCGTACCGGACCACATTCACTCCATCCCTCACTCGGACCCGCGCAAGGCCTCGCCAGTCTCCAGCATGCGGCGCAGGTAGCCGAGCAGCGCTGTCCATTCGGTCTTGGTGAAACCGGCCAGGTGCTGGTTCATCACATCGGCGAACACCGCAGGCACGTGTTCCATGGCGGCCTCGCCCTCGGGCGTGAGTTCCACCATGACCACGCGGCGGTCCTCCGTGGAGCGCGCGCGTTTGCACAAACCTTTTTTTTCCAGGCGATCGAGCAGCCGCGTCATCGCGCCAGCGTCGATCTGCGACCACCGCGCCAGCTCGGCCACCGTGCTCGTGCCCTGCATGCGCAATTTCATGAGCGGCGCCCACTGGGCGGTCGTGAGGTCGTGCAGGCACAGGCGCTTGTCGGCCTGGTAAACGATCGACATCAGGACGCGCTTGAGCAGGTAACCCACGCTGTCCTCGGGCCGCAGGTGGCCCCCGTCGTAGAACTGGGCGGGTTTGGAAGTTCGAGGCATGGGCCGGAATATACATGCCTAGGCAATATTTGTCGAGGCTTCTAACAAAACTCGACAGTTTGTCTAACAGTTTTGTTGAAGATTGATTTTTATATCTAAAGAATTCATAATTCCATTCTCATCAGATTTAGATTGATACCTAAATACCAATACCCATAGGGGTTATATGAACCAAACACCCACCCCCGCGATGAATGTTGGCCCCGCGCGTTGGGCGCTCCGCAGCGGCGCGATCGCCCTTGCAGTCTCGTTTCTGGCGTCTTGCGGCGGCCACGGCGCGAGCGCCACGAACACCCTTGGCGGCACAGTGACCGGGCTCTCAGGCACGTTGGTGCTGCAGAACAACGCTGGCGAAGAACTCACGCTCAAGGCCGATGGCGCGTTTGCCTTCTCGAAGGCCTCCACCGCAGGATTGCCCGACCAGGTCCGAGTGGGCCAACAACCCCTGTGGCAAACCTGCACCGTCAGCCCAGGCAACGGCGTCGCCATGATCGACGCGAGACAGGTCAGCGTGGTGTGTTCGGCAACTGCGGCCCGCGTCTCGACCCTGGCGGGCTCCGGGATCGCCCGGTCCAACGACGGCGATGCCCGCACCGCTTCTTTCAACTACCCCCTGGGCATCGTCATTCGGCCCGATGGCGGCCTGTTCGTGACGGATTCGGTCGCCGGCCTTGTGCGCCAGGTTTCGATCCATGGCGACGTCACCACGTTCGCGGGAGGGGGCTTCGCTGGCTCGTTGGATGACAACGGCCTGAAAGCCTCGTTCGCCAGCCTGGGGGGGATCGCGTTGGACAACCTGGGCAATCTCTATCTCGCCGAGTTCTTCGGCAATCTCATCCGCAGGATCACACCCGGCGCGGACGTCACCACCTTCGCAGGCGACGGCACGCCCCAATCGCAAAATGGCAAGGGCAGAGCCGCTTCGCTCAACAACCCAGCCGGCGTGGCCATGGGCTCCCAGGGCGAGATCTATGTGATCGAACTCGACGGCCAGGTGGTGCGCAAGATCATGCCCGACGGCGAGGTCAGCACCCTGGCCGGCTCGGGCGTACCTGCATTTGCCGACGGCACCGGCACCGCCGCGTCGTTCCAGAACGCCTTCGGCATCGCCATCGACAAGGCCGACAACCTGTATGTCGCAGACTCCGGCAACCACCGCATCCGCAAGATCACGCCCGAGGGGGTCGTCACCACGCTGGCAGGCTCCGGCCAGAGCGGGTCCGCAGATGGGGTCGGCGCCGGCGCATCCTTCAACACACCGAGTGGCCTGACGGTGGACGAGGACGGCAACGTCTATGTCGTTGAAATCGGCAACAACCTGCTGCGCAGGGTTACCCCTCAAGGCGCCGTGTCCACGCTGGCCGGCCAGGCGGGTGTGGCAGGGAGCACGGATGGCGTGGGATCACAAGCCCGTTTTTTTCAACCGTTTGGCGTGGCGATCGCTGCCGACGGCACGCTCTACATCGCCGACACCTTGAGCCAGAAAGTCCGCAAGGTCACCCCAGCGCGGTAGGAGCCGATGCACCGCCATCGGCGCATCGCGCCCCATGCAAAAGGCCCGCGATTGCGGGCCTTTTGCATGGGGGCGTGGCCTCAAGGGCAAGCGAGACGGCTCAGCCGCCCTTCTTCGAGCGCTTGCCCGGGTTCTTCTTGCTGCGCGTGGCCACGCCGCGCTCCAGGCTCACGCGCTGGCCACGGCCAGGTGTCTGCAGGCTGGCGCCAGCGACGGGCGTCGGACGGGGGGTGGCTTTGCGGTCGGCTTCAGTGACGATTTTGTTGCCCATGGCTGGTTCCTGAGAGAAATTGCAAAAGCTGCTATTAGGCCATAGACGAAACCCACCGGCGGACAAGGCACTCCGCCAACGAAAAACCGCCGCCCCAATACCCCGCGGATTTACTTGGGATTTGCAGACAAAGCATTTCAACGGCCCTAGCATTGATTCCGTAATGAATCAGCGTTTCATATACAAAACGCACAAACCGATTTGCAGGCCCATATGAACGACACCTTGCATGGCTCTCACCCCGCGATCGAATTCATCGGCGTGGACAAGCGCTTTCCCGCCCGGGGCAAGAACCCCGAAGTGCTGGCAGCGCGCGATGTGACGCTGTCGATCCGCACCGGCGAGGTGGTGTCGCTCATCGGTCCTTCGGGCTGCGGCAAGAGCACGCTGCTCAACATGGGGTCGGGCCTGGCCAAACCTTCGGCCGGCACGGTCAGGGTCAATGGTGAACCCGTGACGGGTCCGAACAGGCACGTGGCCTTCATGCTGCAGAAGGACCTGCTCATGCCCTGGCGCACGATTTCGCAGAACGTGGAATTCGGCCTGGAGTTGCGCGGTGTGAAGGCCGCCGACCGTGCCGCGATTTCCGAGAAGCTGCTGCTGCAATGCCACCTCAAGGGTTTTGGCAACAGCTATCCACACCAACTCTCCGGTGGCATGCGCCAGCGCGCGGCCATGGCGCGCACGCTGGCGGTCGATCCGCTGGTGCTGCTGATGGACGAGCCTTTCTCCGCGCTGGACGCGCAGACCAAGATGATCCTGCAGCAGGACCTGGCGCGCACCGTGGCCGAGCACAAGAAAACGGTGCTCTTCATCACCCACGACCTGGCCGAAGCCGTCGCGCTGTCCGACCGCATCCTGGTGATGAGCGAGCGCCCCGGCACGATCGTCGAAGAAATCGTGGTGGACATCCCCAACCGCGACAACCCGATGGCGCGCCGCAAGCATGCCGCCGTGGGCGACTACGTCTCGCGCCTGATGGACCTGCTCAAGCTCGACGCGCAGACCGACGTGCACTGATCCCTTCCCCACCTGCCTTTCCACATTCACCCGCCCACTGGAGTTGCCATGAAGATGACCCGCGCTTTCAACGGAACCCGCCGTGCCTGCCTGAGCCTGTTCGCCGCCGCCGCGCTGGTCTCGCCCCTGGCTGCCCACGCACAACTGCAGGAGATCACCTACCTGCTGCCCGCGCCCGGCACGCTGCCCGCCTTCGGCCCCTGGATGCTGGCGCAGGCCAAGGGCTACTACGAACAGGAAGGCCTGAAGGTCACCTTCGTCACCGCGCGCGGTGGCGTGGACGTGGCCAAACAGGTCGGCGCGGGCAACGCCGTCATCGGCGGCGCCATCGGCGACACGCCCATCATCGCGCGCGCCCAGGGCATCCCGGTCAAGGCCGTGGCCGTGCTCGGCGCCGGTTCGCTCACCCAGCTCGTGAGCCACAAGGACGAGAAGATCGAGAGCCCGCGCGAGCTCAAGGGCAAGACCGTGACCGTGCTGGCCTACACCGACACCACCTACTACGCCCTGCTCGGCATGCTCAGCAAGGTCGGTCTGACCAAGAACGACGTGAACATTCAGGCCGCAGGACCGGCCGGAGTGTGGCAGCAGTTCGCGGCCAAGAAGGCCTCGGCCATGGCGGGCGTTCCCGACTGGACGGTGAGCGCCATGGACGCGGGCGCACAGGTCGACATCCTGCCCGCCGACGTGTACTTCAAGAGCATGGCGCAGGCCATCCTCGCGTCCGACGACACCATCGCCAAGAACCCGCAGCTCATCCAGAAACTGGTGCGCGCCACCCTCAAGGGCATGAAGGACATCATGGCCGACCCCAAGGCCGCGACCACCGCCTACGTGGCCCACGTGCCGGTGCACAAGGGCAAGGAAGCCAGCATCCTGAAGGCCTTCGAGCTGTTCAACCAGTACGTCTATGCCAAGCAGAAGGTGCCAGGCCTGATGGACGAAGCGCGCCTGGGCGAACTGCAGAAGTTCTACGTCACCAACGGCGTGGTGCCCAAAGAGACGCCGCTCAAGGACCTGTACACGAACCAGTTCGTGACGGGCAAGTAAGCCACACCCATCCCATTCCGCCCGAGAAAGTCGCAACATGAAAGACCTACTGCAGCGCTTCAGCACCGCGCTATGGAGCCTGGCCGTGCTGGTGGTGTTCATGGCCGCCTGGGAATTCGGCCCGGGCTTGCTCGGCGTTCCCGAGTTCGTGCTGCCGCCGTTCTCGCGCGTGTGGGAAGAGGCGGTGCGCATCTGGGGCGCGGAGCGTCTTCTCTGGCACTCGGGCATCACGGCCTTCGAGGTCGTGGTCGGCTTCATCCTGGGTTCGCTGCTGGGCGCCGTGATCGGCTATGCGCTGGGCCTCTCACCCAAGGTCGAAGCCGTGCTCTCGCCCTATCTGCTGGCGCTGCAGATCGCGCCCAAGGTGGCGTTCGCGCCGCTGTTCGTGATGTGGCTGGGCTACACCATGTCGCCCAAGATCCTGGTCGCCGTGCTGATCGTGTTCTTCCCGGTGCTCATCAACGTGCTCTCGGCCATGCGCACCATGGACCACGATCTGATCAACCTCGCGCGTTCGTTCTCGGCCACGCGCTGGCAGGTGTTCCGCATGGTCGAGTTCCCGACCACGCTGCCACCGTTGTTCTCGGGCCTGCGCATTGCCAGCACGCTGGCGGTGATCGGTGTGGTCGTGGGCGAACTCGTGGGCGGCAACATGGGCCTGGGCTATCTGCTGACGTTCTTCGAGGGACAGGGCAACACCGCTGCGGTCTTCGTGGTGATCGCCGCGCTCACCGTCATCGGCATCTTTGCCTACTACGCCGTCGTCATCGCTGAAAAGCGCGTGTTGCATTACCTGCCCAGCGCCGAGCGGCGCGTGGCTTGAATATGAACGCCATGAGCCACAACGAAATTCTGCTCACCGGCCGCCGCGTGCTCGTCACCGGCGCGGCGCGCGGCCTGGGTGCCGGCTTCGCGCAGTCGCTGGTACAGGCCGGCGCGCGCGTGGTCATCAGCGACGTGCTGCACGACGCCGGCCAGCAACTGGCGAAGGACCTGGGTCCCAACGCCCACTACGTGCCGCTGGACCTGCTCGACGCGAACAGCGTGCGCAGCGGTGTGGACGCCGCCGTGCAATGGCTGGGCGGGCTGGACGGCCTGATCAACAACGCCGCCATCACGAACTCGGGCGGCAAGAACATGAACCAGCTCAGCCCCGAGACCTGGGACCTGGTGATGGACGTGAACGTGCGCGGCACCTGGCTGGTGACGGCCGCCGCGCGCGCGCACCTGGCCGCCAGCGGCGGTGGGCGCGTGGTCAACCTCGCGTCCGACACCGCGCTGTGGGGCGCGCCCAACCTGTTGGCCTACGTGGCCAGCAAGGGCGCGGTGATCGCCATGACCAAGTCGCTGGCGCGCGAGATGGGCGAGGACGGCACCACCGTCAACGCCATCGCCCCCGGCCTCACGCTGGTGGAAGCCACCGCCTATGTGCCGCAGGAGCGGCACGAACACTACCTCAAGGGCCGCGCCATCCAGCGGCCTCAGGTGCCCGAAGACGTCAACGCCGCCGCGCTGTTCTTGCTGACGCAAGCGAGCGGCTTCATCACTGGTCAGCTGCTGCCGGTCAACGGCGGTTTTGCAATGAACTGAAAAGGAGAACCCATGAGCACTGCAACCATCGACAAACCCACCGCCGCAGCCAACGCGCCCGTGTTCAACGAACGCGGCCTGATGGACGCCAACATCCCGTCCGAAGCCGAGACGCAACGCACCATGATGCGCGCCGAAGGCCAGAGCTTCGCGCAATGGATGGAATCGCGCGTGGCCCGCAAGGCCAGCCGCAGCTACGACTGGGACGCGCTGAAGTTCCAGGCCGACTACGACCCCAAGTACCGCCGCGCGCAGATGCGCTACGTGGGCACCGGCGGCACCGGCGTGAACAAGGACACCAACACCGTGCCCGCCGCACACTTCACCTTCTCCACCATGGTGATCCCGGCCGGCAACATCGGCCCGTCGCACATCCACTACGACGTGGAAGAAATCTTCTTCGTCATGCGCGGCGCCATGAAGGTGGTCTGCGAGAAAGACGGCGAGCGCTGGGAAACCATCGTGGGTGAGCGCGACCTGATCTCGGTGCCGCCCGGCGTGTACCGCGAAGAGCACAACGTGGGCGACGAAGACGCGCTGATGTGCGTGATGCTGGGCTCGCCCAAGCCGATCACGCCGACCTACCCACCGGATTCGCCGCTGGCAAAAATCAAAAGGTGAACTGGGTCCCCCCCGTGCCGGCCCACTGGGGCCGTCACCCCCCAGGGGGCAACACCTGAGGCCCGGCAAAGCCGGTTCCTCGGTGTTTCTGGATTGAACGCACTTCGCTCGCTCCGTTTCCTCCATCGACATGACACCTCTTCAAGCCCTCGCAACCTTCCCCTCGCGCACCACCGCGCTGGCGGACGGCGCGCGCGTGTCGTACCGCGAAGCGGGTTCGGCCACCGAAGTGACGCACGTGCTGCTGCACGGCATCGGCTCGGCCTCGGGCAGCTGGGTGCGCCAGCTCGAAGCCGCACAAGCCGCACAAGGCAAGCCCGTGCGCGTCGTCGCCTGGGACGCACCCGGCTACAGCGGCAGCACGCCGGTGGCGGCCGAATGGCCTTGCACCGACGACTACGCGCAGCGGGTCTGGGCCTGGCTGGACGCACTGGAAGCGCGCGCGCCCGTCACCCTGGTGGGCCATTCGCTGGGCGCGTTGATGGCGGGCCGCGCGGCCCTGCTGGCGCCCTCGCGCGTGCAGCGCCTGGTGTTGCTCTCCCCTGCCGGGGGCTACGGCAAAGCCGAGCCCGCCGTGCGCGAGCAAAAACTGAAGGACCGCCTGGCCACGCTGGAGCGCCTCGGCCCGCAGGGCATGGCACAAGCCCGTGGCGCGGCCATGCTCTCGCCCGGCGCAGCGCCCGATCTGGTCGAAGCGGTGCGCGACAGCATGTCGCAGGTGATTCCCGCCGGCTATACGCAGGCCGCGCGCCTGCTGGCCCAAGGCACGCTGGCCGATGACGTGGCGCAGCTGCGCATGCCCATCGCGGTGGCCAGCGGCAACGCCGACAGCATCACCACCCCGCTGTCCTGCCAGGCCGTGGCGCAGGCCGCTGGCGTGGCATGGAATGATCTCGGTGTCGCGGGCCATGCGTGCCCGCTCGAAGCGCCCGGCCCGGTCAACGCCTTGCTGGGTCTGCATTGATCAAGGAACCGACCATGGCCACCGAGAAAACCACCGACGACCGCTACACCGTGCCCGCGCTCATGCGCGGCCTGCAACTGCTGATGCTGTTCAACCGCGACGAGCGCGAGCTCACCGGTGCGGAAATCTCGCGCCGGCTCGAACTGCCGCGCGCTTCGGTGTTCCGCATGCTGCAGACGCTGGAGCAAGGCGGTTTCGTCGAACGCGTGGGCGACGGCGCCTACTACAAGCTCGGCCTGGCCGTGCTGCGCCTGGGCTTCGAATTCCTGGCGTCGATGGAGCTCACCGAGCACGGCCGCCCGGTCATCGAGGCCCTGCGCGACGCGTGCGGCTATTCCGCCCACGTGGTGGTGCGCGACGGGCGCGACGCGGTCTTCATCGCCAAGGTGGCCGGACGCAACGCCCTCTTCCACTCCATCCAGGTCGGCGCGCGCCTGCCGGCCCATGCCACCGTGCTCGGCCGCCTGCTGCTCAGCGACCTCGACCTCGACGGCCTGCGCCAGCTCTACCCCGAGCCCGAGCTGCCGAGCTACACCCCCAAAACCCCGTCCACCGTCGAACAGCTCAAGGTGCTGATCGACGCCGACCGCGCACGCGGCTATGGCGTGAGCCAGGGCGGGTTCGAAACCGGTATCTCCACCATTGCCGCCCCCGTGTTCAACGACCGGGGCGAGGTGGCCGCTGCCGTGAGCATCACCGTGCCGGCGCAGCAGGTGCAGCCCGGCGAACTCGAAGTCCTGATCAACCAAGTCCGCGAGGCGGCCGACCGCCTCACCGCCCGCATCAGCCACCTGCCCGAACGTGGTAGTTGGCAAAACAAACCAACCGAAAAGAAGGTCGCATGACATCGACACACAAACGCATCACCGTGGGTGAACTTGCCGCGCGCTTCCTGGAGCAGTGCGGCGTGCGCGCCGCCTTTGGCGTGATCTCCATCCACAACATGCCGATCCTCGACGCGTTCCACACGCGTCAGAAGATCCGCTTCGTCTCCGCCCGAGGCGAAGCCGGCGCCTGCAACATGGCCGACGCATATGCGCGGGTCAGCGGCACCCTGGGCGTTTGTGTCACCAGCACCGGCACGGGCTGCGGCAACGCGGCCGGCGCCATGGTCGAAGCCATCACCGCCGGCACGCCGCTGCTGCACCTCACCGGCCAGATCGAGTCGCCCTTCCTCGACCGCGACCTGGGCTACATCCACGAGCACCCGGCGCAACTGGCCATGCTCAAGGCCGTGGGCAAGGACGCCTTCCGCATCCGCAACCCCGAGACCGCACTGGCCACGCTGCGCGAAGCCGTGCGCCTGGCGCAGACGCCGCCCTGCGGCCCGGTGAGCATCGAGATCCCGATCGACGTGCAGAAGATGAAGATGGACCTGCCGGCCGACCTCTCGCCGCTGGCCGTGCCCGCCGTGCAGCCCAACCTGGCCGCGGTCGATGCGCTGGCCGAACGGCTGGCCAGCGCCAAGCGTCCGCTGCTGTGGCTGGGCGGTGGCGCGCGCGGCGCCAGCGCCGCCGCGCAGCGCCTGGTGAAGATGGGCTGGGCCGTGGTGTCCTCGGTGCAAGGCCGTGGCATCGTGCCCGAAGACCACCCCGCCACGCTGGGCTCGTACAACCTGCAGAAACCGGCCGAAACGTTCTACGAAACCGTGGACGCCATGCTCGCCGTGGGCACGCGCCTGCGCAGCAACGAAACGCTGAACTACAAGCTGCGGCTGCCCGAGACGCGCTACCGCATCGACGCCAACCCGCTCACCGACGGCCGTGGCTACAGCAGCGAGCTGTTCGTGCACGGCGATGCGGAGATCACGCTCAACGCGTTGGCCGACCGCCTGGAAGGTCGCATGCAGATCGACCCCGCGCTCGCTGCCGACGTGAAGCGCGCGCGCGCCGAAGCCGCCACCTTGGTGGACGGCACCCTGGGCCAGTACGCCAAGCTCAAGAAAGCGCTCGGCGAAGTGGTGGGCAAAGACCTCTGGTGGGTGCGCGACATCACGCTCTCCAACAGCATGTGGGGCAACCGCGCGCCGGTGCTGGACCACCCGCGCGCCGGCGTGCACGCCCTGGGCGGCGGCATCGGCCAGGGCCTGGCCATGGGCGTGGGTGCGGCGGTGGCCGACACCGAGCACGCGCTGGGCCGGCGCACGGTCTCGCTGTGCGGCGACGGCGGCTTCATGCTCAACGTGGGCGAACTCGCCTGCGCCGCGCAGGAAAAAGCCAACGTGGTCTTCATCGTCATGAACGACCAGCGTTACGGCGTGATCAAGAACATCCAGGACGACATCTACGGCAGCCGCCACGCCTACGTGGAACTGCACACGCCCGACTTCGCGCAGCTCTGCGCCAGCCTGCAGGTGCCGCATTTCAAGCTGACCGACCCCGCCGCGGCCCAGGACACGCTGAAGAAAGCCCTGGCCCCGGCCAACGGCCCGGTGGTGGTGGAAGTGGACATGAACGCCTGGGGCCCCTTCGCGGTGAAGTTCGCCGGCCCGCCGAAGAAGAAGGAAAAGGAAGAAGAAGTATGAGCGGCCTTCCCCTGGCCAGCGCGCACCACCAGGCCACGTCCATGAGCGCCATCCAACGCGTCACGCTCATCGGCCATGGTGCCATCGGCCGCACGCTGATCGCGCGCATGGCCGGGCACCCCAGCGTGCGCATCACGCACGTGGTGGTGTCCGAAGCCAAGGTGGCCGAAACGCAGGCACAGGTCGGCGATGGCTTGACCGTCTGCAGCGCCGTGCCGCCCGAGACCACGCTGCTGCTGGAGGCCGCGGGCCATGGCGCGCTGGCCTGCCACGTGCTGCCGGCATTGGAACGCGGCATCGAATGCGCGGTGCTCTCGGTGGGTGCGCTGTCCGAAGACGGCCTGCCCGAGAAGCTGGCCGACGCCGCGCAGCGCGGCGGCACGCGCGTGCACCTGCTGGCCGGCGCCATTGGCGGCATCGACGCGATCGCCTCGGCGCGCCTCGCTGGCCTGGACAGCGTGACCTACATCGGCCGCAAACCGCCCCAAGGCTGGCGCGGCAGCCCGGCCGAGCAGGTGACGAACCTGGACGCGATCACCGAGCCCACCGTGATCCTGGAAGCCACGGCGCGCGAGGCCGCGCATCTGTACCCGAAGAATGCCAACGTGGCCGCCACCGTCTCGCTCGCCGGCCTGGGCCTGGACGCGACGCGCGTGCGCCTGATCGCCGACCCGACCGTGACCGAGAACGTCCACGAGATCGACGTGCGCGGCGCCTTCGGCGAGATGCACATCACCATGCGCGGCAAGCCGCTGGCCGACAACCCGAAAACTTCAGCGCTCACCGTGCTCTCGGCACTGCGCTTCCTGCACAACCGCACTTCCTCGGTGACCATATGACCGACCAACTCAAGAGCTTCATCGCCGGCCAATGGCGCGATGCCAGCGGCCCCGAATACACCACCGAATACCCGCACGACGGCAGCGCCGTGGCCCGCCTGCACGCGGCCACCGCCGCCGATGTGGACGAGGCTGTGCAAGCGGCCGAGCGCGCGCGCCAGCAACCCGCCTGGGCCAAGCTCAAGCACCACGAACGCGCCGCCATCCTCTACCGCATCGCGGGCGGCATCCGCGAGCGCAGCGAAGACCTCGCCCAGCTGCAACGCCTGGACAACGGCAAGCCCATCAAGGAATGCCGCGCCCTGGTCGCCAGCGCCGCCGGCACCTTCCAGTTCTTCGGCGCCGCCGCCGAAACCTGGGAAGACACCATCACCCCTTCGCGCGGCGACTTCCTCAGCATGAGCGTGAACGAGCCGCTGGGCGTGGTCGGCGCCATCACGCCCTGGAACAGCCCCATCGCCAGCGAAGCGCAGAAGCTCGCCCCGGCGCTTGCCGCCGGCTGCGCCATGGTCTTCAAGCCCGCCGAGATCACGCCGCGCATGGCGCTTGAACTCGCCAAAATCGCGCAGCAGGCCGGCGTGCCCGACGGCATCATCAGCGTGCTGCCGGGCAAGGGCAGCATCGTCGGCGATGCGCTGGTCAAGCATCCCCTCATCAAGCGCATCGCCTTCACCGGTGGCACCACCGTGGGCATGGGCATCCAGCGTCTGGCGGCCGAGAAGCTCATGCCGACCTCGCTGGAGCTCGGCGGCAAGTCGCCCACCATCGTCATGCCCGACGCGGACCTGGACCACGCCGTGGCCGGTGTGCTCTACGGCATCTTCAGCTCCTCGGGCGAGTCCTGCATCGCCGGCTCGCGCGCCTTCGTGCACGAGAGCGTCTACAACGAGTTCAAGGCGCGCCTGCTCGAAGGCGTCAAACGCCTGCGCGTGGGCGACCCGTCGAAGGAAGAGACGCAGATGGGCCCGCTGGTCAACCTGGGCCACCGCGCCTCGGTGGAGAAGTACGTGCAACTGGGCCGCGACGAAGGCGGCACCGTGCTCTGCGGTGGCGAGCGTCCCAGCGGCGGCTTCTACGACGGCGGCAGCTACTACCTGCCCACCATCTTCGAAGGCCTGCCCAACAGCGCGCGCATGTGCCAGGAAGAGATCTTCGGCCCGGTGCTGGCGCTGCTGCCGTGGAAGGACGAGGCCGACCTGATCGCGCAGTGCAACGACAACATGTTCGGCCTGGCCTCGGGCATCTGGACGCGCGACTTCAAGAGCGCCTGGCGCATCGGGCGCGCGCTGCAGACCGGCACGGTCTGGATCAACACCTACAAGGTCTTCTCTATCAGCACGCCCTTCACCGGCGTGAAGATGAGCGGCTACGGCCAGGAGAAGGGCCGCCTGGGCATCCTCGAATACACCAGCCAGAAGAGCTTCTACTGGGGCCTGAACGAAGCGCCCATGCCCTGGGCCACGGCCTGAGTCTTGCTCAACCCATCCGCGTCGCTGCACACAACAGGAGACAAGGTCCGGCATCTGCCGGATTCCATTCGGTGCGACATCTTTTCTTTTTTTCTCATCTCATTTTGTTCAAGCCATGACCAGCCGTCGCACCCTCCTCGCCCTCGCCTCGATGTTCGCCCTCATGGGCACCGCTCACGCGCAGAACGCCGCTGAAAAGCAGCTCTCGTCCGACCGGTTCACCGTGGTCACGCCCTTTCCGGCCGGCGGCGCGCTCGACTCGCTCTCGCGCATGCTGGCCGACGGCCTGGCCAAACGCTACAACCAGGTGGCCGTGGTCGACAACGTGCCCGGTGGCGCGGGCACCATCGGCATGGGCAAGGTCAAGCGGTCCAAGGCCGATGGCCACACGCTGCTTGTCATCCCTGCGGGCAACCTCACCATCAACCCCACGCTGATGCCCAAGTTTCCCTTCGACGTGCAGAAGGACTTCGTCGCCGTGACCATGCTGGCGACCACGCCCAACGTGCTGATGGCCAACCCCAAGTCGGGCTTCAAGACCGTGGCCGACGTGATCAAGACGGCCAAGCAGAAGCCGGGCGAACTCTTCTTCGCTTCCAGTGGCATGGGCAGTGGCCTGCACATCGCCGGCGAGCTGTTCAAGGACCAGGCCGGCATCGACATCCAGCACGTGGCCTACAAGGGATCGACCCCGGCCATCAACGATTTGCTGGCCGGCACGGTGCCGCTGATGGTGGGCAACCTGCCCACCATGCTGCCGCACATCGAAAGCGGCCGGCTGGTGGCGCTGGGCCTGACCGACAGCAAACGCTCGCCGCACGCCCCGAACATTCCCACCATGGCCGAGCAAGGTGTGCCTGGCGTGGTGGTGCCCTCGTGGTACGGCCTGATGGCGCCGGCCGGCACGCCCAGCGATGTGGTGGCACAGCTGGCCAAGGACGTGGACGCCATCCTGGCCCAGCCGCAGTTCCGCGAGTTCTTCAAGTCGCAAGGCATGACCGAGTGGGACCTGAAGACCTCGGCCTTCGACGCCTACATCCGCGAGGAAACCGCGCGCTGGGCCAAGGTGATCAAGGCCCGCAACATCACGATGGAATGACCCTGGCCATCCTCACCCACTTTTGAATCCTTGAGAGTTTTCACATGACGCACCACCGCCGCACCCTGATCGCCTTCACTTCGCTGTTCGCCCTGCTGGGCACCACTGTGGCCCACGCGCAGACCACCGCCGAGAAGCAGCTGGCCTCGGACAAGTTCACGCTGATCGCCCCCTTCCCGCCAGGTGGCCCCATCGACACGCTCGCGCGCGTGCTGGCCGATGGCCTGGGCAAGCGCTACAGCCAACTCGCCGTGGTGGACAACGCACCGGGTGCCGCTGGCAACATCGGCATGGAGCGCGTCAAGCGCGCCAAGGCCGATGGCCACACGCTGCTGGTGATCCCGGCCGGCAACCTCACCATCAACCCCACGCTGATGCCCAAGTTCCCCTTCGACATCCAGAAGGACTTCGTGCCCGTGGCCATGCTGGCGAAGACGCCCAACGTGATCGTCACCAGCCCCAAGACCGGCATCAAGACCGTGGCCGATCTGATCGCGCAGGCCAAGGCCAAGCCCAACACCCTGTCGTACGCCTCGCCCGGCGTGGGCAGCGGCCTGCACCTGGCCGGCGAGCTCTTCAAGTCGCAGGCGAACGTGGACATCCTGCACATTGCCTACAAGGGCACGCCGCCCGCCATCAACGACGTGCTCGGTGGCGTGGTGCCGCTGACCTTCAGCAACCTGCCCACCGTGCTGCCGCACATCCGCAGCGGCAAGCTCGTGGCACTGGCCCTGACGGACAGCGCACGCACGCCCACCGCGCCCGAGATCCCGACCCTGGCCGAATCGGGCGTGCCCGGCGTCGTGGTGCCCTCGTGGTACGGCCTGCTCGCGCCTGCCGGCACGCCGGCCGACGTGGCGGCGCAACTGGCCAAGGATGCGGCCGAGATCCTGGCCCAGCCCGCCGTGCAGGAACAGCTCAAGGGCCAGGGCCTGACCTCGTGGGACATCAAGACCACCGCCTTCGACAAGCACATCCGCGACGAGACCGCGCGTTGGGCGAAGGTCATCAAGGACCGCAACATCACCGTGGAGTGATACCGCCATGGGCCAACCTGCCGCGACCGATAACCCCAACGTCTTGCTCACCCTGGTGCTCAAGCACCACCCGGGGCTCACGCTGGACGACGTGCAGGCCAAGCTCAAGGCCAGCGGGTGGTGGGACCGTTTCCCGGTGGAAGGCACGCGCGTCGTCTCGTGGACCGTGGCCATGGGCCTGGGCCAGATCGTCACGCTGGAGGTGCCTGCGCACCTCCTGGGCCGCGTGAACCTCGAACTGGAGCGCTCCGCCTGGGGCGTGTTCCAGACCGAGGTCTATCCCACCTACGACTTCGTGCCGGTGCGCGAGCGCATCATCGAACGCGTGCGCGCGGGAGGCCAGTGATGGCGATCGCCGAAAAACTCCAGTGCCCGCAGGTGCCGGACCTGCCCACCGCCAGTTGGACCAACGGCTACCGCATCGGCCAGGAAGTGGTGATGTCGGGCATGACCGGCCACCCCGCCACGCGCCAGGCCGCCGAACGCGGTGAAGCGCTCGGCGCGTACGACCAGGCCATGGTGGTGCTGAAGAAGCTCGAAGCACTGGTCAGCGCGGCCGGCGGGCACAAGCACAACATCACGAAGACCGTGGTCTACCTGACCGACATCGCCGACAAGGACGAAGTGGGCCGCGCCAGGCGCGACTTCTTCGGCGCGCACACGCCCTGCTCCACGCTGGTGGCCGTGAAGGCTCTGGTGTTTCCAGAACTGCACGTGGAGATCGACGCCTGGGCGCGCCTGGACACCGATCTGCGCGAAACCATCCCCCTCTCAAACGAAAGCTGAACCACCATGGATCTGGGCATTGCTGGCAAGAAAGCACTGGTGTGCGGCGCGAGTTCGGGGCTGGGCTATGCCTGCGCCGAAGCGCTGGTGAAAGACGGTGTGCACGTGGTGATCGCCGCGCGCACCGAAGGGCCGCTGCGCGAAGCGGCCGAACGCCTGGCCGCGCACGGCGCGGGCCGGGTCGACTGGATCGCCGCCGACGTGACCGCCGATGAAGGCCGCGCGCGCATCTTCGCCGCGCACCCCGCGTTCGACATCCTCATCACCAACGCCGGCGGCCCCGCGCCCGGCGACTTCCGCCAATGGGACCGCGAGACCTGGCACAAGGCCATCGACGCCAACATGCTCGCGCCGATCGAACTCATCAAGGCCACGGTGGACGGCATGATGGCGCGCGGCTTCGGCCGCATCATCAACCTCACCTCCAGCGCGGTGAAATCGCCCGTGGACGGCCTGGGCCTGTCCACCGGCGCGCGCAGCGGCCTCACCGGCTTCGTCGCCAGCCTGGCGCGCAGCACGGTGGCGCGCGGCGTGACCATCAACAACCTCCTGCCCGGCGCCTTCGACACCGCGCGACTGGCCAGCAACTTCGCCGCGCAGGCGCAGCGCGAAGGCAAGACACCCGAAGAAGTGCGCAGCGCCCGCTTTGCCAAGCACCCCGCGCACCGCCCGGGCCAACCGAGCGAGCTCGGCCACACCTGCGCCTACCTGTGCAGCGTGCACGCCGGCTACATCAACGGCCAGAACATCCTCATCGACGGCGGCTCGTTCAACGGCGTGTTCTAGCACCGCGTGCCTCCTGATCGTTTTCCTGTCAGACCACAACCACCACCACCGGAGACAAAAACATGATCGATCGACGCAAGCTGATGCTCGCCACCATGACTGCCGCAGCCGCGCTCGCCCTGCCCGGCGGCGCTGCCCTGGCCCAGGCCTACCCCAGCAAGACCATCACCCTGGTCGTGTCGTTCCCGCCCGGTGGCGACACCGACGCGCTGGCGCGCAGCTTTGCCGAGAAGCTGCAGGCCCGCGTCGGCCAGCCGGTGGTGGTGGAGAACAAGACCGGCGCCAGCGGCACCATCGGCAATTCCTACGTGGCCAAGGCCGCGCCCGATGGCTATACCCTGCTCTTCACACCCAACACCTTCGCCACCGCACCGCTGGTGCTCAAGCCCGGCACGGGCGCGGTCTACAACCCGCTCACCGACTTCACGCCGATCCTGCTGGCCGGCACGCAATCGCTCTTTCTCATCACCCACGCAGGCTCGGGCCTGAACACGGTGAAGGACGTGGTGGCCGCCGCCAAGAGCGGCAAGGTCGCCAACTACGCCAGCCCCGGCAGCGGTTCGCCCATGCACATCCTGGGCGAGATGGTCAACCGGTCGGCCGGCACCAAGCTGGCGCAAGTGCCCTACCGTGGCAGCGGCCCGGCCATCGTCGATCTCGTGGCCGGCCACATCCCCATGATGTACACCACGCTCGGTCCGGTGGCGCAATACATCAGCCAGGGCAAGCTGGTGAACGTGGCCGTGGCGGACCCGCAGCGCTCGTCGCTGGCGCCCAACGTGCCCACGCTGGCCGAGGCCGGCGTGAAGGACGCGGAAGTGGGTGCCTGGCAAGGCTTCTTCGGCCCCAAGGGCATGCCCGCCGACGTGGTTCGCACGCTCAACGGCCACCTGAACGACATCCTCAAGATGCCCGACGTGCAGGCGCGCATGCAGACCATGGCGCTGATTCCCGTCGGCGGTGAGCCGGCGGCCCTGGCCAAGATCAACCAGTACCACAACGAACGCTACGGCAAGGTGATCCGGGAAACCGGGATCATGGCCGACTGATCGTCGGACCTCCATGAGAGAAGTGATCGACGTCGGCCTGCCCGACTTCCAGCAACCTTTTTCGTGGATGGTCCGTGCCGGCGGTGTGCTCTACACCGCGCACGGGCCGGTGCGCGAAGATGGCAGCGTGGACACCACCGGCACCATCGAAGAGCAGGCGCGCCTGACGTTCGCCAACCTGCGGCGCGCGGTGGAGCGTGCCGGCAGGACGATGGACGACGTGGCACAGGTTCTGATCTACATGACCGACGTGGCCGACATGCCGGCCATCGACGCGGTCTACCGCGAGTTCTTCCGGGCGCCTTGGCCGAACCGGTCGAGCGCGGGGGTGGCCCTGGTGGTACCGGGCATGAAGATCGAGATCGTGGCCTACGTGGCGTAGCGGGCCCACCTGCCGATCACTGCGTCAGCTTCAGGTTGGCCTGCCGGATGACGCGTGTCCACATCTCGAGCCCATTGCGCATGATGGCGGCGAACTCCTCCGGGGTCTGACCACCCGGGTCTTGCCCCAGGGAGCGCAGCTTCGCCACCATCTCCGGATCGTTCATCACCGCCATGAGCTCGCGCTGCAGCAGCTGCACCACCTCCTTCGGCACTCCCTTGGGCACGACAAAGCCGTTCCAGGTCTCCACCGCGAGCCCCGGATGGCCTTGCTCGGCAATGCTCAACACCTGCGGATAGTTGGGATTGCGCTGCGGCGTCATGATCGCGATGGGCTTGATCTTGCCCGCCTGAATGAACGCACCCGAGCCCGAGATGTTGTCCATGATCACCTGCACTTCACCGGTGCTCACGGCGATCGTCGCCGGACCGCTGCCCTTGTACGCGACGGGAACGATGTCAATGCCCATCTCCAGCTTGATGCGTTCCATCAGCACGTGCGCGGTGGTGGCCAGCCCGGGCGTCACGCCCACAGACAGCTTGCCGGGATTCGCCTTGGCGTAGGACACAAACTCACGGAAGTTCGAAAACGGCATTGCGTTGTTGGCCGACATGACCAGCGGAATCTTGCCCGCGGTGGTGAGCAGTTCGAAGTCCGTGCGGATGTCAAAACGCACCGCCTTGGGATCGATGGCCGTGGACAGGATCACGGAGGAGCTGGGCATCGCGATGGTGTAGCCATCGGGCCGTGCGCGGGCCACGAGTTCGACCCCCAGCAAGCCACCCGCACCGGGTTTGTTGTCCACCAGGACCGCCTGACCCAGCCGATCCTGAAGTTTCTGCGCCACGATGCGGGCGACCACGTCGGCCGGGCCACCCGCCGGCGTCGGCACCACGATGGTGACCGGTCGCTGAGGCCAGGGCGCCTGGGCCCATGCGCCCGCCAGGCCGAAGGTCATGCACGGGGCGGCGAGAAGCAAGGCGCGGCGGTGAAGTTGGGTTTTCATATTGATGGTCTCCTTATGGCCATTTGAGGTTCGAAGGGGTGAACGTGGGAATGAGAGGCGGACGAGACGACGCCACGCTGGCGCCGCCGTCCACCGCCAGGGTCTGGCCGGTCATGTGAACGGCCATGTCGCTGCAGAGAAACGCGATGACCGAGGCAATCTCATGGGGGTCGGCAACGCGGCGCAGCGGCAGCGCATCGCTGACACGGCGCCAGTCCGGGCCCAGCGTGGCAACCAGGCGCGGCGTCTTGGTCGCCCCTGGCGCGACGGTGTTCACGCGCACCCCCGACGCCCCGAATTCCGCGGCCGCGCCACGCACCAGATGGTGAACGCCGGCCTTGAAGGCGCCGTACAGGGCCTGGCCTTCCACAGCCGTCAACCCCGACAGCGAGCCGACCACGACCATCGCACCTTCACCACGGGCAGCGAGCATGCGCCCGCCCAATTGCAGGGCCAGAAAGACGTGGCGAAAGACCAGCGCATGCTGTTGCTCATACGTGTCGTCGCCGGTGTCCAGCAAGCGTTGGATGGCGGCCATGCCCACGATGTCGACCACCCCGTAGGGCCGAGACAACCGTTCGGCGGCATGCGCGAACACGCGCTCGAGTTCGCCTCGCTGCGTCACATCGGCCGCCACCGCCACGCCGCCGACTTGCCCGGCCACGCGCTGGGCATGCTCGATGTCCCGGTCCACACAAAGCACCTCGCCCCCCAATTGCCCCAGCGCCAACGCCACCTGCCGGCCAATACCCTGGCCTGCGCCGAGCACGACGAAGCCGCGCCCGTCCAGGCGCAGCAGACCTGCGTAGTCGGGCGCCGCCGTGTCGTCGAAGGGCGCGCTCACGCGACGGCCGCCGACGTCAGAGGAAGCAGGGATTTCCACTCGGTCCCCTGCGCCACCGTCTGATCGCACGCGAGAACCTGCCGGAAATCGGCGTTCACGCCGATCGGGGTCCCGCCGTTGCGCACCCGGTCCGCCGAGTCGAGCAGCTGCTTGCGCGCCTTGACCAGCGCCATGTCGGCCGCCACCAGATGCTCCTTCGCGCGGTTGACGATCGGGCCCTGCGACATGGCGATCGCCAGGTCTTCCGCCACGATGCCGCGAATGCCACTCCAGTCGTCCTTCATGCGCTGGCGGTCCTGGCCGAAACGGTTCGCCCAGGTGCCGACGTAGTGGTTATTGGCCGGGTTGAAGAGTTTGGGATCGTGCCTCCCCCCCATCTCGTCGAGCTTGTGTCCATCGACCTGCTTGCCGTCGAGGCGGTAGGTGATGCCGATCGTGGCGGTGCGCGTGTCGGTCATGGGCACCTCGAACACCACGAACTGCACCATCGGTGACGGAATGACACGCGTGGACGGCATGGCAATCGGCACGATGCGCACGTTGCGCTGCGGCGTGTCCCCACGCAGCTTGCGAAGGGAGGCGTAGCGAAAGCCGAATTCGGTCGTTTCGAACTCCATGGCCGGTGCCAGGTCGTCCGAGGCCAGCGCGGCGGGGTTTGTCTCGTCAACAGTGGCGACGAATTTCTCTTCCATCCAGCCTGGACGCGCATCGTTGGTGTGCAAGATGCCGACGTGCGTCGTGTCCGCACCGCCTTCGAGCTGTTGCATGTAGTTGACCTCGGCCTCGACGCGCGTGACGCGCAGGTTCTCCACGGGCAGGTCCATGAAGTGCCAATCCGGAAACGCGGGTTGGTGCTCGGGTGGTCCCATGTAGGCCCAGATCAGACCACCCGCTTCGCGCACGGGGTAGGCCACGGCACGCAACCGGTCGCGCACGCGCGGGTCGAGGTGGTTGGGCGTCTCCAGCAAGCGGCCGGAGAAATCGAACTTCCAGCCGTGGTAGATGCAGCGCACGCCGCCCTCCTCCAACCGGCCCAGTGCCAGCGAAGCACCGCGGTGCAGGCAGCCTTCCTCCAGCAGACCGAGCTGGCCTGAGGCATCGCGAAACGCCACCAGTTCCTCGCCCAGCAGCGTGATACGCACCGGATCGCAACCGGGGTGCGGCAACTCCGAGGACATCAGGAACGGGTTCCAGAAACGCCGGAACACATCCCCCATGGGCGTGCCGGGTGAGACGTGGCACAGTTTTTCGTTTTCTTCTTTCGACAGCATGGCTGAACTCCTTCACATAGATTCAAAAAAGCGGATCGACTGCGGCCTGCGGCCGCAGCCCAACCCCGTACTCATGGAGCAGGCGTGTCCACGCCAGCGAGGCCTGGAGATCGCCTTCCGGCACGTACTCACCCGAGATCCAACCGTTCCACCCGTGCGCAGCCAGCGCCTGCAGCGTGGCTTGCAGTTCAGGGTCCGCGGGATCGGGCTGGCGGCGGTGTGGCACGTCCGACACCTGAAGCAAACCAATGGCGCCAGGGTGCTTTCGGGCGAGTTTGCTGGTCGATTCCCCCGATAGACCGGCATGGAACATGTCGGCCATGATCCGAAGGTTCGGGGCATTGACCGCCTGCAAGACGCCCAGCGCTTGCGCCTGGGTTTGCAGAAAGAACGCGGGCTGGCGCGCTGCGCAGATCGGTTCGATGATCACGTTCACACCCGCCAGGCTCGCTTGCTCGCAGGCCAGGTGCAGGCGATCGAGGTAGGCCGAAGCCGCTTCGACGCGCGCAGCCTCAGACACCAGCCCCGCCACAGGGTGGACCATGGAACAGCCCAACACCTCGGCAGCGTCCAGCACATCGCTCAAGGACGCCTGGAACGCCTCGCCTCGATCGGGCAAGGCGGCGATCCCCAGCTCGCCTTGTTCCGTGCGCCCGCGTGCAAACGACAAACACACAAAGTGCATGCCTCGCTCGTCCAGCAAACGCCGCATCGCCACAGGGTCTGCGGGTATCGCTCCTTCCACGCCGGTAAAGCCACTGGCGCGCGCAGCGTCCAGCCGCTGCGGCAGCGTTGGGGCATCGAACATCGCCGTCACGCCCGGCACGATGCCCAGGTTGAACGAAAGCAGCGCTTGTGCTTGCACGCCTCAGCCCACCTTGATGCGACCTTGTGCGACCACCCGCTCGAAACGAGCCAGGTGGTCCTTCATCATCGCGGCGAAGCGTTCGGGACCTTGGCCCACCGGCAGGAAGCCGAACTCCAGCATGCGGCGCGACACGTCGGGCAACTTCACCAGGCGCTCGATCTCGGCAGCCCAACGCTGCACCACAGCGGGTGGCGTGCCCACCGGGGCAAACAGACCCGCCCACCCGGGCATGTCGACTGCGGGATAGCCCAGTTCCGTGAGCGTGGGCACCTTGGGGTACGTGGGGAAGCGACCCGACCCGGCCGTGGCCAGCACCTTGATCTTGTCGGGGTACTGGGACATGGTGCCCAAAGCACCCAGCACGATGTCCACCTGACCGGCCACGGTGTCGAGGACGGCAGGCGCATCGCCCCGATACGGTATGTGAACGATCGACGTGCCCGTTTCGGCCTTGAGCAGTTCACCCACGAAGTTGGGCGAGCTGGCGGGGCCGGCGGTGGCATAGGACAACTTGCCCGGGCTGGACTTGGCCAGGGCGATCAGGTCTTTCAGCGAATCGACGCCCAGGCCGCTGCGCACACCGATGGCGATCGGGATGTCGCAGATCCAGCTGACGGGCACGAGGTCGCTCAGCTTGTAGCCGGGGCGTTCTGTCACGACAAGTTGCGACAGCAGCGCACTCATGTTGACCATCATCGTGTGCCCATCGGCCGGCGACTTGATCAACGCCTGGGTGGCGATGGAACCGTTGCCACCCGTGCGGTTTTCCACCACCACCGGCTGCCCCCAGCTCTCCTGCATCTTGAGCGAGAACAGCCGCGCCATGGCGTCGTTCCCCCCACCCGGTGGCGTGTGCAGGATCAGTTTGATGGGGCCGGAAGGAAAGGCTTGCTGGGCCATGGCCTGCGGTGCCAGCAAGCCGGCAACGGCCGCCATCGAGGCGCCCACAAAGGTGCGCCGGTCGATGGACGTGGGGTGATCTTCGTGACGATGCTTCATCGGGTCTCCTTTGCTACGCGCTCATCGCGCGGGGTTCGTCCGAACGATGGACGCGGGTTGGAAATGGGTCATGAAGGACGACGGGCGTGGTGTCCCGGTGCCAGCGACTGCCAGACGGCATCGGCGGCCACGGTGTCATCGCAGGCGATGACACCCGATAGATCCGCCCCGACACCGATGGGATCGCGCCCGGCCTGCAATCCACGTGCCGATTCCAGTAGCTGCCGACGGGCCCGCACGATGGCTGCATCGGCGGCCACCAAGTGCTCTTCGCTGCGGTCGAGGATGGGTCCGGGCGACAGCGCCATGGCCAGGTCTTCCATCACCACGCCGCGAATGCCCGACCAGTCCCGGGTCATCGCCTCGCGCTTCTGGCCGAAGCCGTTGTCCCAGTTGCCCAGGTAGGTCCAGGTGGTCGGATCGACCAGTTCGCGGTTGTCGCGTCCGCGCAGTTCGTCGTAGCGGTCTTCGACCAGCGGCTGGCCGTCCGTGCGGAAGCCGACGCTGAAGGTGCGTGTGTTCTCGTCGTCGATCGGAATCTCGAACACGACAAACTGCATCGCTGGCGACGGGATGATGCGCGTGCTCGGCATGGCGATGGGCACGATGCGGATGTTCTTGCGCGGATCGCCTTCGTCGATGATCTTGCGCACGGCTGCGTAGTGGAAGCCGAACTGGGTGTCTTCGAGCAGCAGGTCGGGCGCGAGATCGTTGGTCGCGAGCGCGGCCGGGTTGTCTTCGTCGCTGTTGGCCTCGAAGTCGCCGTCCATCCAGCCCGGACGCGCAAAGTTGGTGTGAAGGATGCCCACGTGCGAGCTGTCGGCGCCACCTTCGAGCACCTGCATGTAGCTGGCGGCGGCGTCCAGGCGCACCACCTTCAGGTTCTCGGTGGGCAACTGCATGAAGCGCCAGTTGGGGAAGGAAGGTTCGTTCTCCGGCGGGCCCATATAGGCCCATACCATGCCGGCTTCCACGCGGGTCTTGTAGGCGCGGGTGCGCAGGCGATCGCGGATGCGCGTGTCGGCCGCATTGGGCGTCTCCAGCACCTTGCCATCCACGTCGAACTTCCAACCGTGGTACAGGCAGCGGATGCCGCCCTGCTCGACGCGCCCGAGCGCCAGCGACACGCGCCGGTGCAGGCAGCCTTCGTCGATCAACCCGATACGCCCTGACGTGTCACGGAAGGCGATCAGGTTTTCGCCCAGCACACGAAGCCGTACAGGTGCCCCGTCAGGACCCGGCAGCTCTTCCTCCAGCAACACCGGGTTCCAGAAACGCCGGAACACTTGGCCCATGGGCGTTCCGGGACCGACCCGGCACAGCAACTCATTGTCTTCTCTGCTCAACATAAACCACTCCTTCAACGACTCACAATGCCGTGATCGGGCACCAGCGAACGCCAGTCCGCTCCTGCCTCGATCTCCGCCGAAATTCCGCGTACATGGCCGATCTGCAGGTCGGCGCCTGGTATCTCCCTGCCGTCGCGCGCGGCCTTCGCGCAATCGAGCAAGGCACGGTAGAGACGGGCGATGCCGACATCGGCCGCGCACAACATCTCGTAGCTGCGGTCCCGGATGCCGCCTGCCGAGACGCAACAGGCAGCGTCCTCCTGGTTGAAGCTGGCAAAGCCACTGAAATGGCCCTGGCGCATCAGCTCCCGGTCCTGCAGGAAGCGGTTCTCGCGTTTCATCGTCCGCGGGCCGTCGCAGGTTTCCCAGGTCATGCCGTACTGCTCAAGGGTCGGCGTGTCCAGCCCCGTGAACGTCTTCTGTTTGGAGCGCAACGGCTCGAGACCCACCTTCTGCACCTCGTCCCACAGCACGTGGAAGAAGTAGCAGCGCTCGTCGTTCATCGGCACGGCCGCCAGCCAGAGGTTTCCGTTCGGGTTTGCGACAGAAAACGGCGCAACGAATGACGCCACGCGCGCCATGACCTTGTCGCCCGACGGCCGCATCGCCACGTAGTGAAAGCCAAAGTCCGTCGCATCAGCCTCCAGCTTCGGCGCCGCATCGAACTGCATGTGGTTGGTCTTCTTGGCGAAGTCCAGGTCTTCGCCGTTCGTGCGAGCGAGGGCGGTGGAATGGAGGATCGTCAGATGCGAGGAATCCACAAACCCCTCGATCACCTGCACGTAGTTGGAATCGACGATCGAAGTCGTGGTGATGCGGTGCTCTTCCGACACCTCCATGAAAGGCCACGCAGGAAATGGCGGCTCCTTGTCCTTGGGGCCCAGATAGGCCCACAGCAGCCCACCGGCTTCGCGAACGGGGTAGGCGCGGCCCTTGATGCGTTGCTTGAATTTCGCGTCGGTGACGTTGGGCACATCCAGCACCGAGCCGTCCACGGCAAACTTCCAGCCGTGGTAAATGCAGCGCAGGCCATCTTCCTCGGCGCGCGCCAGCAGCATCGAGGCACCGCGATGGGCGCAGCCATCGGCAAACAGCCCCGGGCGCCCGGCCGCGTCTCGCCACAGCACAAATTGCTCGCCCAGCAATTCGAGCGCACGGGGATCGCCACCAGGCTCCGGCAGATCGGTCAGCGTGGCCACCGGCATCCAGAAGCGCCGCATGGCCTGGCCCATCGGCGTGCCCGGGCCGCTGCGGCACATCAATTCGTTGTCGTCGTGGGACAGCATGTCGTCTCCTTTTGGTCGTGGGTAGGGATGGGGACAGCATCCGCGCGGTACACCACCGCGTCGACAGCCACGCAGCCAGCACCCTGGGCGCAAACGATCACGGGGTTGATGTCGAGCTGGCGAATGCCACTGTGAGGATTGGCGATCAGGCGACCCACGGCGACTGCGGCCTCGCAGAACGCCTGTAGATCGATGGGCGGTTCGCCGCGCACGCCATCGACCAGGGGGGCCATGCGCAGCGAACGCACGGCGCGCTCGACCTGGGCCAGGGTGGCGGTGGCGGGCAACAGACTGATGTCAGGCATGGCCTCGACGTACTTGCCGCCGTCACCCACCAGCAGTTGCGGGCCGAACACGGGGTCGATGCGCGCGCCGATCATCATTTCCCGCTGGCCCTTCATCTGCTCGGCGACCAGCACACCGGACAAACCAATTCCCGCCGCGCCAGCCGCAGCCACCATGCGGGCATAGGCCTCGCGCACGGCCTGGGCACTTTGCAAGCCCAACTCGACCAGACCCAGCTCGGACTTGTGCGAAGCCTCGGCGGTACATCCCTTGACGACCACCCGCACGGCACCGAGGTCTGCGAAAGCGGCAGCGGCCTCAGCTTCGCTGTGGCACAAGCGGTGGGCAACCACGGGCACACCGGCATCCCCCAACGACCGCAGGCTCTGGGCTTCGTCCAGCAGCACCAGCGGCCCGGCTGATTCGGATGGACGCACAAACGTCGGTGCATGCGACCGCGCCGCCGCCATCAACTCCATGTGCGAGAGGTAGTTCGACAAGGCGTCGATGGCCTCGCCCTCGGTGGTGAACGTCACCAGGCCCTGCTGGCGGAACGGCCCGGCCACCAGCTCCTGAGGCGCTGCCACCACCAGAGGCTTTTTGGTATCGGACGCGAACGCGGCGGAATCGCGCGCAAACGCGTCCACGTCGTAGCCCGTTCCGGCCACGGGAACCCCCACCAGGAACGCGTCGGCCGCCGGGTCGCGCGCAATCACAGGCAGGATGTCGCCAAACAGCTGGCTGTTGGTGAGCAGCGCAGCGGTGATGTCCACGGGGTTGCCCACACTCGCAAAGCCCGGGAGGATCGACCGAAGTTCCTTTTGCGTGTGGGCACTCAACGGCTCCAGGGGCATGTGTGCTCGTGTTGCGGCATCGGCCGTCAACACGCACACCGCGCCGGAGTTGCTGATCGCCACCAGGCGCCGGCCACGCGGGCGCCAGCCCTGCAGGTACAGCGGCGCAGACGCCACCAAGTCCGCCACAGACTGTGCACGAAAGATGCCGTGCTCCTGCAAGAAGGCATCGACAGAACGGTCTTCGCTGGCCAAGGCGCCTGTGTGCGACTGGGCGGCGGCCTGGCCGGCCGGGGTGCGACCGGACTTGAGCACCACGATCGGCAGATCGCGCTCGCGCGCCACGCGCGCGGCTTCGGCGAGATGCCACGGGTCGGGAATCTGCTCGAGGTAAAGCATGAGCAGTTTGAGTTCGGGATCTTCGGCCACCACGGTGGCCAGTTCGCACACGGTCACGTCGCAGTCGTTGCCGGTGGCGTGCGAATGCCGCACACCGAGGCCGCGCGCACGCAAGAGTCCGTAAGGCACGACCGACATCGCGCCGCTCTGGCTGATGATGCCGATGGGGCCGTCGGCAGGCGCCACCTCGGTGAACATGGTCGAAAAGCTGGCCACCGCACCGGTGCCAAAGTTCGCCAGGCCCTGCGAGTTGGGGCCGACCAGGCGCATGCCGGCGGCCTTGGCCATGGCGCGCATCGCAGCCTCCTGGCGTTTGCCTGCTTCGTGCACCTCACCAAAGCCGGAGCTCATGATGATGCACAGCGACACACCCGCGTCGGCACATTGCTGCACCGCGTCCACCGCAGCGTCACCGGGCACAGCCACGATGGCCAGATCGGGCGCCGTGTCCAGCGACGCCAGGCTGGGAAACGCACGCATGCCCTGCACGTCCGAGCGCATGGGGTTGATCGGGAACACCTTCCCCTGGTAGCCGTAGCGAGACAGGTAGGCGATGGGACGCCCACCGATCTTGTTGGGGTTGTCCGACGCGCCAATCACGGCGATCGAGGCGGGATTCAGCGCACGTCTGAGCGCAGCTCGGGGGTCAAGAGACACGAACATCCTTTCGAAAATACGGAAGCAAACGGCCGGCGATGTCGCGCATCTCGCACACGACGCGGTCGTCGATGGCGAGGTCGGCCTCGGTGTGGCCCATCACGCGAAAGCCTTCGTCCATGTCGACCAGCGCCAGGCGAAAAGGCACCAGGGCACGGAATGCCTCTGCCGGGGCGCGGTGAACCAGCGTGGACGTGTACAGAACGCCCGACCCCTGAGAAGCCTGGCGTTGCACATCGTGGCTGCCGCACCCGGGGCAGAAGTCACGGGTGAAGTACCAGCGCCGGTCGCATTGACCACAACGCTGGAACTCAAGCGGAGGTGTCGACGCGGTCATGCGCTCTCCAGAACTACGCTGACGTGGGACGACAGAACGCCCCCGTCGGCATGCAACAGCGCCAGCCCGGCGCGGCGGGTCTGCCGATCCTGCGCACGACCCGTCAGCTGCAAGTGGGCTTCCACCACGTGTGCCATCGCACCCGCCACGCCGCAGTGCCCATACGAGAGCAAGCCGCCGTGCAGGTTCAGGGGCAGCACGCCGTCGCGACCAAAGTGGCCTTCGCGTGCCAAAGGCCCGGCACGTCCGCGCGGCGCGAGACCGATTTCTTCGAGCAGCATGCCCAGCGTGATGGTGAAACTGTCGTAGATCGCCGCGTGCTCGACGTCGGCCAACGAGCGACCGGCCCCATCCAGGGCACGCGCCACACAACCGGCTGCGCCAAACGCGGTGATGTCCTCCATGGCGCTGACGTGCTGCGCGTTGTGGTGTTGAGCCGCACAGGTGATGCGCACCGCATGGGCGCTGCAGGGCTCGTGCGTCACAACGAAGGCACTGCCGCCGTCGGCCGTGGCGCAGCAATCGAGCAGCTTCAGCGGCGAGGCCACAGGCTTGGACGCGAGCACGTCGTCTTCCGTGATGGGGGTGCGAAACTGCGCGCCGGGATGCCGGGTGGCATGCTGGCGCATCAGCACCGCCAGGGCCGCAAAGTCGCGCTCGCCCACCCCATGGTCTTTCATGTAGCGCGCCGCCACCAGACCGTAGTAGGCTGGAATGCTTGCGCCCAGCGGCACTTCGAAGACCGGGTGGCCCACCTGGGCGAGCGTTTGCACGACCGAATCGCGGCTTTGTCCGGTGGCCCGGTTTTCGCCGGCCACCACCAGGATGCGCCGGGCGGCCCCGATGCGCACCAACTGCGCGGCCTGCATCAGCAGCCCCAAGCCGGTGGCGCCGCCCATCTGGAGCGATGTCGCGTATGAAGGGCGCACGCCAAAGTGCTCCGCAAACAGCGTCGCCAGCATGATGTGCGGCAGGGTTGTCGTGTAGCCACACAGCACGCCGTCCACATCGCCTCGCTGCAGGCCCGCATCGGCCAAGGCCGCTTCGGCTGCCTGCGACATCAGGTCCAGGCTGGATTGGCCCTCATGCCGACCGTAACGGGTCACGGCCGATCCCGCCAGATAGGCCAGAGGCTGTCGGTTGGGCTTGGTGAGAAATGTGTTCACGCGCTCAACCTCTCGGCAGACGGACGCGACAACTTCACCGGAGCGCCGCCGAAACGGTGCTTGGAGCGGTGCACAGCCACCGCCGCGTCCATTTCATTCACGTGTTCTGGCAACCAGCGCAACAGCTCGTCCACGAGCATCCGCACCAGCCGGCTCTTCGTGTCGTCCGTCGACTCGGCGTTGCTCAGGATCTCATCGACCTCGTCCAGCGACTTCAACACGGCAGCGTGTTCGTCGATGTGGCAGGAGGCGTTGCCGTCCTTCATCTGGCGCAAATCCTGATCTTCCGATGCGAAATGCGCCGCCGCCTGCGCACGCAGGGCTTGCAGAGCCGGTTGCACGTTGTCGTGCGATGCATCGCGCAACACCAGGATGGCCTGGTGCAAATCGGCGTGCTCGGCGTCCAGCGAGCTCAACCCCAGACGCAGATGCGTCGGCAAGGAATGCAGATCGGTCGCCATGGGTCAAAGGTCCAGGGTGATGCAGTCCGTCCTGGACCCTGAGCAGCAGATCAGCATGCGGTCATTGGCCTCGCGCTCGCTCTTGGACAACACCGAGTCGCGGTGATCCGGAATTCCCGCCAGGACGCGTGCTTCGCATGAACCGCAGATGCCGTCCATGCACGAAAACTCCACCTGCACGCCGATATCGAGTACCGCGTCCAGAATCGACTTGCCCGGCTCGACCACCACGCTGCGCTTCGAACGTGCCAGCTCCACACGGAAGCCGCCTTCCACCGAGGCACTCTCTTTGGCGCTGAAGTATTCGACGTGCACACGCTCGGACGGCAGATGCGCAGTCGCGGCCTCGTACGCAGCCAGCATGGGTTTCGGGCCACAGCAGTAGAAGTGCGCATTCGGCGCCGCCGATGCCACCACCTTCGCAAGGTCCAGAAGGGCCCCACCGGACTCGGCATCCACGTGGAGATGCACGTGGCTACCCGCGTTCGCGAACTCTTGCGCATAGGCCATCGAATTGCGCTCGCGGCCGCAGTAGTAAAGCGTCCAGGGCTTGCCCAGCGCCGACAGCCGATCGGCCATCGAACGCAGCGGCGTAATGCCGATGCCGCCAGCGATCAGCACGGTGTGCTCTGCCTGTTCGTTCAACACGAAGTTGTTGCGAGGCGTGCCGATTCTCAGTTTTTGACCGACCCGGATGTCTTCGTGCATGTGACTCGAACCACCCCGGCTGGCGGGGTCCTTGTGCACGCCGATCACATAGCGGTGCGTCTCGTTCTGGGCATTCGCCAGCGAATAGCTCCGAACGAGACCGTTTGGCAGGAACACGTCGATGTGTCCACCGGCCGTGAACGCCGGCAGCGCGGAACGGTCGAGCGATTGCAACTCGAAGGAGTAGACGCCTCCGGCCTCCAACCGAATGGCGTGCACCCGCACGTCAAAGGTACTCAAGACCCATCTCCCGACAAAACCGAATGAATAAAACCGAGCACGGCATCGCCGACATCGGTCTGAGGCGATCCCAGACTCAACACCGTGGACACGTGGTTGTGGTCCTGAAAGCACACGAACGACGGGGGACGTCCGTTGAGCTGAGAGATCCGCTGAGCCAGCTCGAACGAACGCGCGGCCATGTCACCCGGATCGAACGCCGCCATGCTCAGCCAGAGTGGCGTGGCACATTTCTTGGCCTGCACCACCGAAGAACGGCGCTCGTGCGAGTTCGGATCGGCACCGAAGTACGCCTGGGCGTTGGGCGACATGGGTGCCGATGGGTGGTAGTACCCGCTCATGAGCAGCACGCCGGCCACGGAACCGAGATCGCATCCCCGGGTGGCGTCGTCGAACATCCAGGTGGCGACATGGCTGGCGCCGGCGGACTGGCCCCACACGAACACCGGCAAACCGGTATCGGAGCCAAGCCCCTTTGCGTGCACCCAGGCCAGCGCATCGCGCACGTCGTGCGCAGCCGACGGCCAGCCGAACGCCGGCGCGAGGCGGTAGTTGATCAACACCGCGGCGAAACCCGCGTTGGCCAGAAAGCGTCCGACGTTGGCATAGAAGACGCCGTCGTCCCGCTTGTCCCCACCGATGAATCCGCCACCATGGACAAAGACCACCACCGCGCGCGGCCTTTGGGCCGGCATGTACACATCGAGGCGGTGCCGCTCGTGCGGGCCGTAGGGAACGTCGAGCTGTTCGCTGACCTGCTCCGTCGCGATGTGTTCCCGGTAGATGGCACGCGTGGCGAGCAGCACGTCGGGATTGAAAACCGGGCCCAGCGCGCGTACGCGCTGCTGCATCTCGCGAACCACGGTCGATGGGGATGCGCTTGGCGTCATGCACCCTCCACATCGGCTTGTGTGCGGCGGACGAGCTCGCGCCAGTCGCCGTCGGCTCGGATGCGTGTCGCGATCGGGACCACATCGCCCGCGACCTGCCCATCGGCATACGCGGGTGGCCGCTCGCCGGCCTGCACACGGCGTGCCGCCGCCAGCAGCAGCCGGCGCATGCGCACGATAGCGACGTCGGCGGGCACCAGCATCTCGTCGCGATCGGAGATGGGCCCCATGGACGAGGTCATCGCCGTGTCCTCGGCATAGAACACCGGCAAGCCCGAAAACGACTTGCCTTGGCGCATGGCCACGCGGTCCTGCAGCCAGTTGTTCTCGCGGCAGGCCGTGCCCGGCCGTCCATGGGCCTCCCGGCTGAAGCCCCACCACTGCGCGACATCGGGCCGTGTCCCACCGGCATGGTCGATGGCACTTCGGTGCGGCTCTTCGCCCAGCGGACGGCTCTCGTCCCACTGGATGTTGTAGAAGTGGGTGTGCTCGTCGTCCACAGGCACCACCATCAACGCCACTCTCCCGGTATCGAAGGGCACGTAGACGGTGAACGGCGCCACGAACGCGGTCACACGCGTCTCCAGTACCGGCTCGCCCTCGTGAACACCGCCCCGCAAGGCCGCGTAGTACATACCGAAGTCCGTCTCCTCCACTTCAATGCGCGGTGCACGCGACGTCGTCATGCTTTGGAAACTCTCGGTTTTCCCGAAGTGCGCGAACTGGTTGGACCCATCGGGTTTCGGCAGCGCGTCCTGGTGCAGGACGCCGAGGTGCGACGAATCCAGCAAACCTTCGAGCACCTGCACGAAGTTGGAGTGGCTCGCCATCACGCGGTTGTAGCGGTGGCTCTCAGGTATCGCCATCCACGGGTGCTCGGGAAACACCGGGCACTGTTCGGGCTCACCGAGGTAGGTCCAGATCACGCCACCCGCTTCGCGCACGGGGTAGGCCGTGGCCTTGTACCGGGAGCGCACCGCTTCGTCATCGCAATTGGGCATCTCCAGAATCTGGCCACGCACGTCAAAACGCCAGCCGTGGTAGATGCATTGGATGCCGCCCTGCTCCACCCGCCCGAGCACCAGCGAAGCGCGCCGGTGAGGGCACAACTCGTCCAGGATGCCCACCTTCCCTTCGCTGTCCCGAAACGCCACCAGGTCCTGGTTCAGCAAACGGACACGCACCGGATCGCTGTCGGGCGATGGCAGGTCGGACGACAGGCCCGCCGGAAGCCAATAGCGGCGCAGCAATTCGCCCATCGGGGTTCCCTTGCCAACCCTGCAAAGCGCTTCGTTGTCTTCGTGGTTCATGGAACGTTTCCTTGAGGTTCTTTGCGCACCCCCGAGCGCATGGTGGTGGCCGTGATGCCGCCGTCGACCACCAGCGCTTGCGCCGTGACATGCCGGGCCAACGGGCTCATCAGGAACAGCACGACACTGGCGATGTCGGCCGGCTCGGCAGACCTGCGCAGCGGGATGACCGCGTGCACGTCGTCCCATCCGTCGCCGATCAACGCCTCTACGCGGGGCGTGCGGGTCGTCCCCGGGGCCACGGTGTTCACCCGCACGCCGCGCGGGCCGTACTCCACGGCCGCACAACGTGCCAGGTGGTGCAGTGCCGCCTTGTTGGCGCCGTAGAGCGACTGGTTGGCGTGCGTCGTCACCGCCGAGGTCGATCCGATGAACACGATCGATCCGCCGCCCGATGCGGCGATGGCCGGCGCACCCAGTTGCAAGGCCAGCCAGGCATGGCGAAACACCATGTCGTGCTGCGCCTGATAGGCCTCGTCCGAGGTGGCTTCGATGGGCGCGATGTGTGCGCGGCCGACGATGTCGACAATGCCGTGCACCGCGCCCCAGTGGCGTTCGGCGTGTGCAAAGACCTGCGCCATGCCTTCGCGCTGCGTGACATCGGCGGCACACGCCAGGCCACCGCATTCCAGCGCCACGGCATCGGCCAACGCCGGGTCGTGGTCCACGCACAGCACCCGCGCACCACACTGCGCCAGCGCGTGGCTGACCTGGCGCCCGATGCCCTGCCCGGCGCCCAGCACGACCATGTTGCGGCCATCCAGCCGAAGCATGCCTGCATAGTCGGGAACCTGCCCCGGATCGGCGGCGCTCATGGCGTGCCCTCCAGGGGCCTGAGCAGGTGCGTGCCGTGCAGCAAGCCGACCAGCGCCTGTGGGACCTCGATTTCAAAACCCAGGATGGCGGCCGACAGCGCTTTGCCGTAGTTGTCCAGACACAAGCTGCGCGAGACACCACCGCCCAACGCACCTTCGCACACGAAGTTCAGGGCATCGATGTTCTCCGCTTCGTACCGGGTCACGTCACCCTGGATGGCCCCCCGATAGAACGCCTTGAACCGCTGTGCCGTCAGTTGCGTTTTGAGCAGGGGGTAGAACGCCGATTCGTAGGCAAACACCGAGATATTCGAGGTGTTGCCCTTGTCGCCCGATCGCGCGTGCGCCACATGTTGCAGAAGGACTTTCATCGTTCAACTCTCGAAATACTGAATGGATGCTGGAACCTGCTCGCGCGGAACCAGGGACGACCACACACCGATCACCTCTCGCGTGCGGTCCTGGTGGGGCACGCGTTTGCCGGTGTGCGCGATGCCGGAGACCGCCATGCCGTCCACCTCGCGTCCCACCTTCTCAGCTTCCTTCTTCGTGGCGGTGCGCGCCGCCACGCGCACCGCCACCTCATAAGGCTCAGGCGCGTCGGCCGGTGTGGCATCGCCGTGAATGGCGTTGATGCCGAGAAAATCGATGCGGAATTCCTCGGCCTGCAGATTCACGATCCGGAAGCGCTCTTCGAGAATCCGCTTGGCCAGTTGCGCGCGGCGAAGCGCGCCCGGTCCGGCATAGAAGAACATGTCCTCGCCGATGAAGCCCTCGGTGCAGCCCATCGACACCTTCAGCGTCGGCGTGCGCGGCTTGCCGGAGATGCCGCTGACACGCACGCGATCGGGGCCCACCTGCTCAAGCCGGGCGGTGGTGAAATCCACCACCACATCGGGCGTGATGTAGTGGGCCGGGTCGTGCACTTCATAGAGCATCTGCTCCTTCACCGTGCGCAGGTTCACTGCACCACCCGTGCCCGGCACTTTGGTGAGCACCGCGTTGCCGTCGGCCGTCACCTCCGCAATCGAGAAGCCGAAGTTCCAGGGTTCGGGAACCTCCTTGAAACCGGGATCGCAGAAGTAGCCGCCCGTGACCTGGGCGCCGCACTCCATCAGGTGCCCCAGGCCGGTGCCGCGCGCGAGCCGTTCGTGGTCCAGCGGGTCCCAGCCGAACTCAACCATCATGGGGGCCAGGAAGATCGAGGGATCGGCCACGCGACCGCTGAGCACAATCTGGGCGCCCTCGCGCAGGGCCTGCGCCAAGGGCTCCGCACCCAGATAGGCTTCGGCCGAAATCAGGTTCGGCGCCAGTGTCGAGGTGCTCTGCCCGTTCTCAGAAATCCGATCCGTGATCGACAACACGCGGTCGGTGATGAGGCTGCCGTTGACCGCCGCGACCTTGACACCGTGGTACCCCGCCTCGCGCAACAGCTCGACCACCCGCTGGGCCGCACCGGTCGGGTTGATCCAGCCCTGGTTGCTGACGATCCTGGTGCCATGCCGCATGCAAGCGGGCAGCACCGCACGCATGCGGTCGTCGAGATAGGTGTCGTAGCCCTGAAAGCTGGGGTCGCGTCGGGCCCGCACCTGGGCGGCCGACACCGTGGCCTCGGCCATGGTTTCAAAACACAGGTAGTCGAGATCGCCCTTCTCGGCGCTCAACGCCGCCGGCTCCACCCGGTCGCCCCACCAAGCCGCTCCAGCACCGATCCGTATGGTCCTGTCCGTCATCGATTTTCCTTGTGTCGTGGGTCACATTTCAAAAACATCTTTCCAGCAAGATGAATTCTGCGACACGGAAAACCGACTGGCAAGAGAAAGAACGGCATTTCCTTCAAAGCGGAGAAGGTCTGGTTTGCCCATTGAACCCGAACCCCTGCAGCCACGGGTAATCACCTATTCCACAGAAGAACTTGTGTGCGTCGACCACATTGCGGCACACTGTCATCTTTCTGGAAAGATATTGGAGAACAGCGTGACCAAGGATGTGATTTCCGGCAGCATCGACCAATGGCACCGAGAGGACCCCGCGCTGCGGCTGGACGGATTGCAGTGCCTCATGTGGCTCACGAGGGCTGCGCGCTTGCAGGAGCAACGGTTCGCGGCCCTGTGCAAGCAGGAGTTCAAACTGCTGCCGTCGGAGGTCCGCCTCCTGCTCGCGCTAAGGCGATCCGGTCGGCCCTACGCCCTCAGGCCCACCGATCTGTTCCGGGCCCAGCTCGTTTCGTCGGGCGGCATGACCAAGCAGATCGACAGCCTATGCGCCGCCAAGCTGGTCTTGCGCAACCGCGACCCGTTGCATGCCGGCGGATTTCTGGTTCAGCTCACGGCCTTGGGCCTGAAATCCGTGGACAGGATGATGAACACGCTGCTCAAGCCTGGCAGCATGAGTTCCCTGGTCGAAAAGGAACTCCAGCATTGGAATGAGAGCGAAGTGAAAGTCATCCAGGAATTCATGGACCGGTTTCTGTTCATTCTCGAGACGGGCACGCCCACCGCCCACGCCGAAGAGCGTCCGTAGAAGGTCTTCGGCGTTCAGGCGCTGCCGCGTAGCACCGAAGCTTCGCGCAGCAGCATGGCCGCAAGTTGGGCCTCCCGCGCCTGCAGCCGGCTCACCAGGCCCGCGATGGACAGCACCGCCACGGGTCGGCCATCGGCGTCCCGCACCGGCACGGCGATACCGCCGGTTCCCTCAAAAACCACATTGGTGACCAACGCATAACCCTGCCGACGGGCGAGCCTCACTTGCTGGCGCACGTCGTCGAGTTCCATGCGTCCCATGCCCAGCAGGCGCGGGGCATTGGCGTCGATCACCGCATCGGCCTCCTGCTCGGGCATGGCCCCCAGGAATGCCACGCCGGCGCTGCCAGCGCCCAGTGGCAGACGTCGACCCGGCGCCAGGTAGCCCGCGCGCATCGGGTAGGTGCCCTGCACCTGGTCCATGCAGACGATGTCCGGCCCCGAACGCACCGACAGCAAGGCGTTGTCCTCGCTCTCGGCCGCCAGACGCAAAAGACCCGGACGAGCGCCCTCGAAAGGCCTGGCCGTGCTGGCGAGAGAGGCGGCGAGCACGAATGCCTCGACACCCAGCCGCACCGCGCGGTCAGGTCCGCGCACGGTATAGCCCTCGCTGGTGAGCACGTCCAGGATGCGTATCACCGTGGCCTTGTTCAAGCCCGTGGCCTTCACCAGCGTCGACACGTGGTGAGGACCGGGTTCGGTCATCGCCTTCAGCAGATGCACGCACTTGTGCATGGCCGACAAAGGCATCGAAGCGTGAGCACTTGGTTTCATCGTCGTTCCCGGGCAGGCCAACGGCCGCAACTACAGCAACTGCGATCGTACTGGGGACATGGGCGAATCCCCACCGGCTTACACCGCCTCACCGCGTCGCTGGGCGAGTCCGAACCTCGTCAACCTGTGTGGGTGTTCAGCATGGCCGCCTGTTCCACGGCAGCCACGATGCGGTCACGCGCCTCCGAAGGATCCGAGGCCGCCATCTGCCTGGCCAGTTGGAGGATCTGCTCGCTGCACGCGCCCGGCCTCAGCAGATGGCGCAGGACGGCGGCTTCGTCTTCTTGCTGGATCGCGTCCCACAGTCCGAAGCCTGCAGCACCCACGCTGTCCCGCGGATCTGCGGTTCCAGTGCCGGTAACGCCAGGCGTGGCCCTCGCACGGCGCCAGGGCTCCGGGTTCAGAAACGCTTCCCATGCTTCTGGTGGCTGCTCGGCTCGCGGCGCATTGTTCTGCGGCCCGCCGGGGTGTTCTTGAAGCACGCCTGTCAACGGTATTGCGGCCGCGAAGTACCTGCTGACGTCATACGCCGGGACCGGTAGATCGCTGGTGACGGCCTCTTGCGCAGAGGCTTGCTCCAGCGAGGGCGGCTCGCTCGAAGCATCCGGCAATAGGGAGAGCCGCTGCGGCAAAGGACCTTCCACTTGAAGCCTGAAAGCCGTGCCCATGGCCCCACGCATGGAAAAAGCCGATCGCACGAAAGCACTCTGCAGCACGCTGAACGCCGAGTCCAGGTTCTTGTAAGGCTGGTCGTTGAATTGCAGCACCTGTTGTGCGTATGACCGGCGTGACTGATGCTTGTTTGGCGACTTTATTCGACCGTAGACCAACGCTCCCAGGAGCTGGACGGCACCGTTCGTACTCTCGATATCGACGGCGCGTGCTCCGTCCCGCCACAGTTCGGGGGTCTTGCTCCATTGCAGCTCATAGAGCTGATTTCCGCTGACGAAGCAGTACCACTTCCCCGTCTCGAGCCGGATGACAGGGTGGTCCTCGAGAGGAGTGCCTTTGTGGGGTCCCGGAGGTGCTTCGACGGTCGGCGTCATGGTCTGAAGCTTCGGAACGACCGTTGCCGTGGCGGTGACCACAGCCGGCAACGCCGGCTGCACTTCGATGCGCCTCCCTTGCTCAGCACCCGCTTCGCGGCGACGTTGACGCGGTTGTGTGTGTGTCGGTGTCTGCGGCAATACCCGCAGATCTGAATCTGCGGCGACCCGCTTCATGAGAGCTCCTTGGGGTCGCGGCAGGCGGGGTGGCACCGCCCGTGCCGCTGGATAACGCTCTCACGGGCACGGTTGCGGGAACGTTGCCTTGGAGGAGGAGACCCATATGGGCAAGTCCATTTCATTGCGATGTCCCAACGGCTCCTGCAGGCCGGGTGATGGCTGGAACAACCTGCAACTTGCAAACGACCTGGACATCGGCTTTTCCAAAGCGCTGCACCACCGATGCGCCCAAGACCGCCGCCAGGGAATTCAACCCGTCCGTCGTTCTGCTAAGGAGTCCCTTTCCTTTGATTTTCAGGATCTTTCCATTGAGTTGTTGGCATTCGACATACTCTCCAGGCGATCGAAGCTCCGCGTCAAACAACGCCCCCAGGATCTGGACAGCACCACCGGCATCCGGCAGTTCAACGAACCGTTTGCCATCGCACCACAGCTCAGGAAGCTCGCTCCATCGCAACTCGAAGCGACGGCCCTTGTCATCTTCAAATCGATACCCACTCCCGGCCTGAAGATGGATGTGAGGATGCGCCTCGAGCACCTCGTCCTCCTCCAGGATCCACGGCGCAAGCGCCTGTGGAGCCGCGGCAGATGGCGACACGGTGGGCACCGGGACTCGCGTGGGATGGAAGGCACTCATGGGCAGAAAGCGCTTCTGCTGCTGCGTTCCCTGGCCGACCGTGTAAGCGCCACTGAGAAGGCTTTCCGAGGTGAAGAAGCGCGGCTGATCCCGGCGTACCGTGGGGACAGGCGGAGGCTGTTGAAAGGCCGGGGGCAGCGCGCCCTGGGTGCCTTGCGACGGTGCCTGTTGCGTGACACGTGGCAATGGGTCCTGCTGCACCACACGCGGCTTCTGCGCAGGAGGATTGGTACCCATGGATAAAGGGAGGGGCACATATCCCGGTTCTGTCGTGGTCCGCTTCACCATCACTCCTTCAAGCTTGCGTCCAACGCAGACATGCGTTGAATCTCGGCCTGGGTAACGGCCCTTGCGCAACCGTTCCGAGGTGGCATTCCCCAACGGATCAGTGCTGTGCCGAAGCCGTGTGCGGATCGCTCATCGCCGTCCTGCGCGCCACTTCGCGCTTCGCATACGCCGTCGGCGACAAGCCCGACCAGCGCCGGAACGCACGCGCGAACACCTTGTCGGACTCATACCCCGCGTCCTGCGCCACCTGCGCGAGTGGCAGGAAGCCGGCCTCCAGTTGCTCGGCGGCCAACGCCATGCGGTGCCCGCCGAGGTAGCCCATCGGCGTGTCGCCCACCAGAGTCTTGAACCGGTCGCTGAAGCGCGAGCGCGACATGGCCGCCTCGCGTGCCAGCGCTTCCACGGTCCAGCTGCGCGCGGGCTCGCGGTGCATGGCGGCGATGCTGCGGGCAATCGCGGGGTCCGACAGGCCGCGCCACCAGTTGGCCTCTGCCGCACCGGCCTCGCGCAACAGGTGACCCCGCAGGATGTTGATGAGCAAGAGCTCGCCCATGCGGCTGGCCGACAGGCGCCAGCCCGGGCGCTGGTCCAGCGTTTCGGTGACCAGGGTTTCCATGGACGCGGCGAGGATCACCGCGGTGGGCAGTTCGCTCGCGCGCACGTGGATGAGCGGTGGCAGGACGCTGAGCACCGAGTGCCGGCAGTAGGCCGAGAACCACAGCAAGGCGCTGAACATTTCGCAGCCTTCGCCACCGCCGCCATGGCGCAGGTCCAGCGGGGCTTCGTCGCGAGCGCCCGGCGTGCGCTGGGTGAGCAGTTGCGCGAACGGTACCGTGGGCGCATCGGGCGCGGACCCCATGCGGTGCGCCGCACCCAGCGGCATCATCACCAGGTCGCCCGGCTCCACGCGCACCGGCCCACCCCCGCCCGCCGCCTCCACCCACCAGGGCGCGCCGCGCGCCATGCGGATCATGGCCGAGCCCGACACCCCGTTGGAATGCAGGCCCCAGGGTGCTGAGAGGTGGAACCGCGCCGTCACCGCGCGCTCGGCGCGGCAGATGGCGAGGACTTCGCTGAGGACATCCATGGACGAATCGTACCCATTTCGAGCGTCCGAGCGGTTGAGCGCACACGCCATGCGCAGAACAATGCGCGGATCGCAATGGCAGGAGCAGCCCCATGAGCAATTTGAAAATCGGTATCGCCGGCGGTGGTGTGGGCGGACTGGCCGCCGCCATCGCTTGCGCCAAGCAAGGCCATGACGTGACCGTGTTCGAGCAGGCCAAGGGCTTCTCGCGCGTGGGCGCCGACATCAACCTCACGCCCAACGTGGTGCGCGCCATCGACGGACTGGGCGCGGGCCCGGCGATCCGCGAGCGCGGCGCGCGCCCGACCTTTCGCATCAGCCGCGACTGGGACACCGGCCAGGAAACCTCGCGCCTGGGCATGGGCAACATCGCCGAGCAGCAGTACGGCGCGCCGCAGGTCACCATCCACCGCGCCGACATCATCAACGCGCTGGCGGAGAACTTCCCGCTCGAGAACATCCAGTTCGACAAACGCGTGAAGACGCTCACGCAGGACGACGCGGGCGTGAACGTGCAGTTCGAGGACGGCAGCGAAGGCCGCTTCGACGTGGTGGTGGGCGCCGATGGCATCCACTCGCGCGTGCGCACTGCGCTGTTCGGCGAGGAGCGCCCGCGCTTTACCGGCGTGGTGTCGTTCCGCTCGGTCGTGCCCACCGCGCGCGTGCGGCACGTGCCCGAGATCGAAGCCTTCACCAAGTGGTGGGGCCCGAACCCGCACAGCCAGATCGTCACCTTCCCGCTCAACCAGGGCAAGGAAACCTTCGTGTTCGCCACCACCGGGCAGGAAAGCTGGACCGAGGAATCGTGGACCAGCGAAGGCGACGTGGACGAACTGCGCGGCTTCTACAAAGACTTCCACGCCGACGCGCGCGCGCTGCTCGACGCTTGCGACACCACGCTCAAGAGCGCGCTGTACGAACGCGACCCGCTGCCGCAGTGGTCGGTGGGCACGGTGACGCTGCTGGGAGACGCCAGCCACCCGATGCTGCCCTTCATGGCGCAAGGCGCGGGCATGGCGATCGAAGACGCGGTGGTGCTGGGCCGTGCGCTGGCCGGTGTGAGCGACCGCGCGCAAGCCGTGCAAGCGCTGCGCCGCTACGAGAAGACGCGCCAGGAACGCACCGCCAAGATCCAGATCGGTTCGCGCGGCAACCAGTGGATGAAGGGCCAGGGCAACGCCGACTGGGTGTACGGCTACGACGCCTGGAACGAACCGTTGGCCACGGCCTGATCACCACAACCACAACCACCACGAACCGGAGACCGACATGAGCTCAAACCACAAGCGCAACTTCACCCTCGGCCTGCTCGGCGCGGCACTGGCCGCGGCACTGCCCTTCGCGGCGCTCGCGCAAACCTTCCCTGGCAAGCCCATCACCATCGTCGTGCCCTTCCCGCCCGGCGGCGGCCCCGACCTGGCGGCGCGCGTGCTGGCCGAGAAACTCGCCCCCAAACTCGGCCAGCCGGTGGTGGTGGACAACCGCCCCGGCGCAGGCGCGCTGCTGGGCGCAGGCATGGTCGCGCGCTCGGCCGCCGATGGCCACACCATCCTGCTCACGCCCAACACCATGGTGATCTCGCCCCACGTGCTGCCGGCCGGCGCGGGCGGCGGCCTGGACGTGCACAAGGACCTGGTGCCGGTGATCTCGCCCGCCACCACGCCCATGGTGCTGGTGGCCAACCCGCAGCTCGGCGTGACCACGCTCAAGGCCGCGCTGGAGGCCGCGAAGAAGTCGCCCGGCCTGCCCTACGGCAGCCCCGGCAACGGCTCACCCATGCACTTCGCGGGCGAGATGCTCAAGAGCGCCGCGAAGGTGGACCTGATGCACGTGCCCTACCGCGGTGTCGGCCCGTCGATCACCGCCGCGCTCAGCGGCGAAGTCAAGCTGCTGTTCACCGGCCTGGGCGGCGCGGTGCCGCACATCAAGGGCGGCAAGCTGGTGCCCCTGGCCCTGACCGAGAAGAAGCGCTCGCCGCTGCTGCCCGACGTGCCCACCGCCGGCGAACAAGGCGTGGCCGGTGTCGAAGTGAACGCCTGGTACGGCGTGTTCGCGCCCACCGGCACCCCTGCCGCCGTGGTCACTCGCCTGAACAAGGAGTTCAACGACGCACTGCAGTTGCCCGACGTGCGCGAGAAGCTGGCCGGCGCGGGCCTGGACATTCTGGGTGGCTCGCCACAGGTGCTCGCCGATTTCATGAAGGCCGACAACGAGCGTTACGGCAAGCTGGCCAAGGAACTCAATATCAAGGCAGATTGAGGTGACGCGCAAGCGCCCCAACTTCCTGCTGTTCATCACCGACCAGCACCGCGCCGACCACCTCGGCTGTTACGGCAACGCCGAGGTGCGCACGCCGCACATCGACGCGCTGGCCGCACAGGGCTGCCGCTTCGATCACTTCCACGTCGCCACCCCGATCTGCCAGCCCAACCGCGCCTCGCTCATGACCGGGCGCTTGCCAAGCGTGCACGGCCTGCAGATGAACGGGCGCGAACTCTCGCTGGGCGAACGCACCTTTGTCGAGACTTTGCGCGCATCCGGCTACCAGACCGCGCTGGTGGGCAAGTGCCACCTGCAGAACATCACGACCATCCCGCCCCTGTGGCCCTCGGCCGCCCAGCGCCGGCCACAGGACGCGCTGCAGCCCTTCCCCGGCCGCTACGGGCAAGAGGTGTGGAAGCGTTGGGAGGACGACCCCACGTTCGAGCTCGACCTGCCCTACTACGGCTTCGAGCAAGCGCGCCTGACCATCGGCCACGCCGACGAACAACACGGCCACTGGCGGCGCTGGCTGCGCGAGCAGACGCCCGACGCGGACCAACTGATCGGCCCCGACAACGCCATTCCCACGCCCGGCCTGCAGCTGGCGAAACTGCGCCAGGCCTGGCGCACGCGCGTGCCCGAAGAGCTGTACCCCACGGCCTACATCGCCACCCAGACCTGCGAACAACTCGCGCGGCTGGCGCGCGAAGACCAGCCCTTCTTCGTGCAGTGCTCGTTCCCCGACCCGCACCACCCGTTCACGCCACCGGGCCGGTACTGGGACATGTTCCGCCCGCAAGACGTGTCCCTGCCCGCCTCGTTCAACGCCGAGCTCACGAACCCGCCGCCGCCTGTGCCATGGCTGCGCGAGCAGCGCCGCGCCAACCCGGCGTTTCGCCCCGGTTACGGCAGCTTCGCCTGTTCCGAGCAGGAAGTGCGCGAAGCGCTGGCGCTCAACCACGGCAGCCTGGCGCACATCGACGACAGCATCGGCCGCGTCATGGCGCAATTGCGCGCGCTCGGGTTGGACGACAACACCGTGGTGATGTTCACCAGCGACCACGGCGACCTGCTGGGCGAGCGCGGCCTGATGTTCAAGGGCGGGCTGCACTACCCCGCGTTGACGCGCGTGCCCTTCATCTGGCGCGATGGCGCGCAGGCTTCAGCGAACGCCGCCAGCAGCGCGCTGACGCAGACCATCGACATCGCCGCCACCGTGCTCGAACGCGCGGGCCTGCCAGCGGCGAATGGCATGCAAGGGTCCTCGCTGTTGCCCGTGATCCGTGGCGACGCCACCGAGGTGCGCACGCAACTGCTGATCGAGGAAGAGAGCCAGCGCAGCGACTTCGGCATGGACCGCCGTGTGCGCATGCGCACGCTGCGCGACCACCAACACCGGTTGACGGTGTACGACGGCCAGCCGTGGGGCGAGCTCTACGACCTCGGCGCGGACCCGCTGGAGTTGCGCAACCTCTGGGACGAGACGGCCTCGCTACCCTTGCGGCGCGAACTCATGGAGCGGCTCGCGCGGGCGATGCTGTCGGCGGTGGACGACAGCCCGTATCCGGGCGCGGCGGCATAGACGCCTCGCCCGCCCCACGGGCAAGCGACGCGGCTTCCCCCATGGGGGAACCTCGGGATGGCATGGGTTACCCACGGAACCCATTCCCACCTGGAGTTCAATCCATGGCCCAAAGCACCGCCACCCCCCGCCCTCATTCGGCCAACCCCGTCACGCCACCCAGCGATTGGGGCATCACCCTAGGTCCGCTTCAGAAGCAAGCCGGACGGGGCGGCACCTCGCGAAGCCAGGCCAACACCACCTCCACCGCAAACGCGAGCAACAGCACGACGGTCGTCTTCGCGGTCGTGGACCGCAAGGCAGAACAACGGGGCTTGTACTGGAACAACACCCGCAAGGCCATCGAGGCGCGCAGTCTGCTGGTCGAGGAACTCTTCAAAGTCCCCCACCACGTCGAGACCGTCAAGCAGCAGTTGCAAGCCCTGGTCGTCGAGAACCGGCGGGTCTGTGGAAGCGAGACACCAGACGCCTTGGGCGTCTACATGGGGTTTGACGCCTACCCGGGCAAGAGCGACAAGGCGGTCACGGTGGCGGGAATATTGCTGCGCAAGGCCGCAACGATCCAGGGCCTGTTGGGCGACCCGGCCTGCGAGCAGATGCTGCAGTGGATTTGCGATCAATGGCGCGTCCACGTCGACATCCACAAGGAGCAACCCGCCCCCAAAACCGTGGGCGAGATCGCGCAGGAGATCGATGCCGATCAGCTGTCCGAATCGGACTACCGGTCGGAAGAAGAAGACAACGACGACGAAGAGGCCAACACCGTCGCCCCACTCAAGGCGACACCCAAGACCGTCCCGCGCAGCGGCGCAGGCCACAGCGATATCAGCACCACCGCCTCCTCCATCGACTCGCGCATGGAAAGAAGCACCGCCAGCACATCGCAGCAACGCAAATCGCACAAGCGCAGCGTGTCCGATACATCGACGCTGGCGCCGACCACGATGAACAGCATGTCGGCGACCACGGCCACGACGACAACCACCACCACAAACACCACCATCACGGCCACCACGGGCGTCGCCCGCAAGCCCCGCAGTCCTGCCGACCTCAGGGATCCCACTGAGAAGGCAGCGGGAGCGGCTGCGAAAGTCGAATTGCAGAATGCGGACGAGATCCTTCGCCGCGCGCAAGTCCAGAACGACCTGATGACCGCGATCGACGCGGGCGACGGCGCAAAGGTCCTGACGATCCTGAAGACCTTGCCTCAACCGCTGCACATGCTGAAGTATTTCCCGCCCCCCAGCGTGCTGCGTTCGTACGAGAAGGCACAGAAATGGACTTACCCGTTTGCGGAGCAGCACGGTCTCCCGGAATTGAGACAACACATCAGCCGCGCGGCGCTTGCCGCCAGAACGCACGCGGAAATCACGGAGCGGATCCAGCGCGATACCGACATGCGAAAGCTCTACCCCATCGAGGTACAGAACGTCTGCCATGCCCTCCTGGCATGCCCGGAAAACCAGGTGAAGGCACAAGCCAAAGCCTTGGAGATCGCCATCAAGCAACTCCACTACTGTCCGGTTAAATGGTCCGCGCCGAGCCTGAGATCAAGCATTGGCGCGGGTTGCAGACCGATTTCGTTTGGTGCCGATTTGAACTTCGCTCTTCCAAAACCGCGTACTTTCCCGGGCTTGACTGTCTCTGGGGAAGCGCGTGCACATCGGCAAGACCTTGTTTTCTCAGATCATGGAGTTCGTCCCATGGACCAGCTTCGCGCGCATCGTGCAGCGCCATGGAGGCAACTCGGGTGTGCGAGCGCTGTCGTGCGCCGAGCAGTTCCGGGCGATGGCCTTCGCGCAGCTGACTTGGCGAGAGAGTCTGCGCGACATCGAGGCCAGCTTGTCGGCCAATGCCGGCAAGCTGTATGCGATGGGGTTTCGCTCGGCGGTCAAGCGCTCCACGCTGGCCGACGCCAACGAATCGCGCGACTGGCGCATCTGGTCGGACCTGGCTGCCTTGCTGATCCGGCGCGCACGCAAGCTGTACGCGAACGATGCGCTCGGCGTCGACTTGGACAACACGGTCTATGCGCTGGACTCCAGCACCATCGATCTGTGCTTGAGCCTGTTCGACTGGGCACCGTTTCGATCGACCAAGGCGGCCATCAAGCTGCACACGCTGCTGGATCTGCGCGGCGCTATCCCGGCCTTCATCCACATCAGCGATGGCAAGCTGCACGACGTGAACGTGCTGGACATGCTGAGTTTCGAGGCCGGTGCGTTCTACGTGATGGATCGCGGCTATGTGGACTTCGCACGGCTGTATGCGCTGCACCAGGCTGGCGCCTTCTTCGTTACGCGCGCGAAGTCGCCGATGGATGCCAGACGTGTCTACTCGGCACCCACCGACCGCAGCACTGGCGTCATCAGCGACCAGCAGGTCATGCTCAACGGTCACTACTCGGCCAAGAAGTATCCCGAGCATTTGCGGCGTGTGCGATTCAAGGATCCCGAGTCCGGCAAAACACTGATCTTCCTGACCAACAACACGGCGCTGCCGGCGCTGACGATCGCCGCGCTGTACAAGAGCCGCTGGCGAGTCGAGCTGTTCTTCAAATGGATCAAGCAGCATCTGCGCATCAAGAAGTTTCTCGGCAACAGCGAGAACGCCGTGAAGACGCAGGTGTGGTGTGCCGTGGCCACCTACGTGCTCATTGCCATCGTCAAGAAGGAGCTTCAACTCGATGTCTCGCTTTACACATGTCTACAGATCTTGTCGGTGTCGGTCTTCGAGAAAACCGAGATTTCATGCGCCTTGCAGGCCGACGCGTCCCAGACCGATATGCCCGACGCCGTTAACCAATTGAATTTGTTCGACTTTTAACCGGACAGTAGTGAAGCAACTCATGAAATCACCGCATCGCAAGCGCCTCGCCGATTTGCTCGCGGAGCAACCCTTTGCGGGAACGAAGTTGCTGGGCTTCAGGTGCACCTTGCTCGAGCAACACACCAAAGGCAAGACCGTGCGCGAATTTCACAAGCTGGTCCAGCAAGCCCATAATTTGCGAGCATACGCTGGCGAGAAGCTGGCCCTCGAACTCCTGAACAAGGGTCGCAACAGTCCAGCGGTGCCGGCATTGGTTCGCATGGTCTATGCGTTGATGATGACCGCCTCGCCCGGAGACTACCTGCTGCACAGAGTCTCATGGGATCAGGCAAAAGAGGTTCGCGAGCATGTCCACGCGATGCACAAAAAGGCGACCTCTGCCTCGGCGGCGGACCAAGAGCAGACATGGGAGGCAACCATGCTGTACGCCTTGAAATGGCGGGTGGATACGACGATGAAAAAGGGGCCAAAGACCGCCGATTCGGAATGATGCCCATGCTTCGCAAGAACCCAAGCGGCCCCCGCGCTACATCAGCGTGCGCAACCAGGCCGCGCAGTCCTGCGAGGCCTGCACCGGCCAGTGCACGGTGATGGTGGTATCACCTCGGCGGACTTCGACGCGGATGTCCTGCCCCGCGGCTGCGGACGGGCCGCTCAACAAGCGCGCCCAGAAGCCCAGGCTCTGCACGGCGCGCGCCGGTGCGGCAGGAGGCGCAGCGGGCCCGATGTGCCTGGCGATCGGCGGCACCGCGTCTGCCGATGCAGGCGCCTCGGATGCGCTCGACACGGGCACAGGCGCGGCCTCCGCCACTTCGGCCACGGTCTGCACTGCCGCAGCAGCCCCGCCACCCGCCAACCGGGCCCCCGCATTGACCCCGAATTCGTCCCACATGCGATCGGCCTTGGTCTTCATCACCCCCAGACCGAACGTGCCCATGCGCCCCAGCACATCCACCTTCACTTTCATGCGCAGCTCGGTGCCGCCCCCCTCGCGCGCTTGCAACCACATCTCGCTGGTCTGCTTGAGCGAGCTGGCCACCGAGGCGTCTTCACCCGTGCCTTCGGCGCACAGGTAGCGCGGTGCGTCGCGCTCGACGATGCGCGTCTTGAGCTTGAAGCGCGCGCTGACGAAGGCGATCTTCACCTTCATCACGGCCACGTACTCGTCGTCGCTGATCACATCGATCGATTCCATGCCGGGCACGCAGGCGCCCATGGCATTCGGGTCGAGCAACAAGGCCCAGACGCGCGCAGGCGGCGCGTCCAGCAACAAGGTTTTTTCAATTTCCACGCATCTTCTCCGCAGCGCTCAGGATGGATTCGACGATCTGGGTGTAGCCCGTGCAGCGGCACAGGTTGCCGTTGAGGCCATGGCGCACTTCCTCTTCGCTGGGCGAGGGGTTGTTCGCCAGCATCGCGCACGAGGTCATGAGAAAGCCCGGCGTACAGTAGCCGCACTGCAGGCCACCACATTGCATGAAGCTCTCCTGCAAAGGGTGCAGTTGCTCACCTTGCGACAAGCCTTCAACGGTGGTGATGGCGCGGCCGTTGTGTTGCACGGCCAGGCTCAGGCAGGACTTGACGACCTGGCCGTCGACCAGCACCGAGCAAGCACCGCAGATGCCGGTTTCGCAACCGCGTTTGGTGCCGGTGAGGTGCAGGTCGTCGCGCAGAAAGTCGGACAGCAGGCGCCGCGCCGGCACGGTGCTTTGCACGGTCTCGCCGTTGACGGTGAGTTCGATCGGGTGTTGGCTCATGGCGAGTGCTCCTCTCATGCCTGAGGCAGGCCGAACAGGCCGGCGATGTTGCGCCGCGCGACCACGCGCACCATGTCGCGCCGGAAGTCGGCGTCGCCACGGGCGTCGGACACGGGCTCGATATCGGACGCCACGATGGCGGCGGCTTCGGCCGCCACGTCGGTGGTGACCGTCTTGCCGGCCAGATAGGCTTCGGCGCGCGACAGGCGCAGCGGAATCGGGGTGGAGGCGCCCACCGCGATGCGCGCCTCGGTGCACACCGCGCCCTGGCGCCTGGCGACGAACGCCACGCTGACCAGGGGCCGGTGCTCGGCCGCCGTGCGCAGGAAGCGCGCGTACTGGCCGCAGGCGTCGGCCGGCATCGCGGGCACGCGGATTTCGCTGAGCAACTCGTCGGGTTCGAGCGCGGTGGTGTAGTAGTCCACCAGGAAGTCGGCCATGGACAGAATCCGCTCGCCGCGCTGGCTGGCCAGCACGACTTGTGCGTTCAGCGCCATCAAGCACCCGGGCGGGTCGGTGGACGGATCCGCATAGCAGAGGTTGCCGCCGACGGTGCCCTGGTTGCGCACCTGCGGATTGGCCACGCGCGAGGCCATGCTGGCGAGCATGGGCCAGCGCTCGCGCACCACCGGTGAAGCGGCGACTTCGGCGTGCAGCGTGAGCGCGCCGATGCGCAAGCCGCCGCGTTCGTCCAGCGCCATGCCGCGCAATGTGCCGAGCCGACCCAGCGACACCAGGTGCGAGGGTGTGAGCATGCGCTGGCGCATGCCGAGCATGAGCGCGGTACCACCGGCGATCACGCGGCACTCGTCGCCCAGGTCGGCCAGCATGCGGCTGGCTTCGCCGACGCTGGCGGGTTCGAGGAAATCAAAATCAAGCATGGGTGCTCTCTCGCAAAGCGCGCAGCGCGGCCAGCACCTTCTGCGGCGTGATGGGCAGATCGGTGATGCGCACGCCCACGGCGTCGTACACCGCGTTGGCGATCGCCGGCGCGCCCGGCAGGATGGCGGTTTCGCTCGCGCCTTTGGCGCCGTGCGGGCCGTTGGGTTCGTTCGACTCGACCAGGCCCCCGCGCAACATGGGCACGGCGTCGGCCGTGGGCATGTTGTAGTCGGCGAAGTTGCCGTTCATGATGCGGCCGCCCTCCACCTGCAGCTGTTCGTAGAGCGTCCAGCCCATGGCCTGCACGGTCGCGCCGTTGGTCTGGCCGTGGATCGCCAAGGGGTTCAAGGCTTTGCCGCAGTCGTCGCTGACGAAGCTGTCGATCACGCTGACCTGGCCGGTCTCGGTGTCCACCTCCACTTCGACGGCTTGCGCCGCGAATGAGTAGGCGGGCGCGATGTTGCCGTAGACGTTGGCGTCGTGCATCTGGGTCTTCGCGTCCCAGTTTCCCATGACCTGGATACCTTCGCCGCCGTGGCGCCAGAGGTGCTGGCGGACCACCTCGGCCAGCGTGCGCCGCTGCTGCGGGTTGTCTTGCACGCGCACGGCACCTTCGGCGATTTCAAGCCGGTCGGTGGCCACGTCCAGCATCTGTGCGGCCATGGAAAAGAGTTTGTCCCTGGCGGCGCGCGCTGCCACGATGGCGGCGTTGCCCGCCGCCATGGTCACGCGCGAGGCCAGCGTGCCGATGCAGAACGGCGCGCTGTCGGTGTCGGGCGCGACCACGTGCACATGCGCCAACGGCAGGTTGAGTTCGTGGGCCACGACCTGGCTCAACATGGTCATGGCACCCTGCCCCATGTCGCCTTCGCTGCAATGCACCACCACGCGGCCGTCCTCGTTGACCTTGATCATCACGGTGGAGCCGTCCCAGTTGCCGATGGTGCGGTTGCCGCTCACGTGCATGGCCGCGGCCATGCCCACGCCGCGGCGCTTCGCACCGTGCTGCGCGGGCCGGGCTCGCTTGCCCGCCCAACCGATGGCGTCGGTGCATTGGGCTATGCACTCGAGCAAACCGGTGCTGCCGATTTCCCAACCGTGGATGGAGGTTTCACCGCGCCCGATGGCGTTGCGCTTGTGGATCTCCACCGGGTCCAGACCGAGCTGCCCGGCCATGGTGTGGATGTGGCTGTTGAGCGCGAACAGCATCTGCGTGCCGCCGAAACCGCGAAACGCCCCGTGCGGCGGCGTGTGGGTGTAGGCCATGGTGGCGTGTGAGCGCACGTTTTGCAGCCGGTGCATGTTGTCGCTGCGCATGGCGCTGACGTGCATGACTTCGGGCGACAGGCCGCAGTAGGCGCCGCAGTCGGCCACGATGCGAACGTCCTTGGCGACGATGAGGCCGTCGCGCGTCATGCCCAGCTTGAGCGTGATGCGCTCGGGCACGCTGGAACACGCGGCCTGGAAGTCTTCCAGCCGGTTGTTGACGAGGCGCACCGCGCGCCCGGTCTTGAGGGCGAGCAGGCCGGCCACGAGCTGGTTGTCGTCCTCCACGATCTTGGCGCCGAAGCTCCCGCCCACGGTGGTCGCCACCACGCGGATGCGCGAGACCGGCAGCTCCAGCGCCGCAGCCAGGCGCGCGCGTGCCAGGAACACCGACTGCGTCGACGTCCAGACCTGCAGGCGGCCATCGGCGTCGAGCGACGCCACGCTGGCCATGGGTTCGAGGTAACCGGGGTACTGCGCGTGCGCGGTGTAGGTGGCTTCGTGGACCAGATCGGCCTGCGCAAAACCCGCTTCGATGCTGCCGCGTTCGAAGCGGATTTCGTGCGCCACGTTGCCGCGCCCCGGGTGCACGCCCGGTGCGTCTTCGTCCAGCGCTTCCTCGGGCGTGAGGATCGCGGGCAGCTCTTCGTACTCGATGTGGATCAGGTCCAGCGCATCGCGCGCGATCTCTTCCGTGGTGGCGGCCACGGCCGCCACCTCTTCGCCCGCGAAACGCACCACGCCTTCGGCGAGGATGCGGCGCTCTTTCTGGTGCACGCCCCACATCGCTCGCGGGGCGTCGGCGCCTGTGAGCACCGCCTTCACGCCGGGCAAGGCCCGCGCCGCCGAGGTGTCCACGCTCACGATGCGCGCATGCGGATAAGGGCTGCGCAAGATCTTGCCGTGCAGCATGCCGGCGACCTTGATGTCGCCCGCATACACCGCGCGGCCCAGCACCTTGGACCGCGCGTTGACCTGTGGCGTGTCCCGGCCCAGGGTGGATGTGCTCATGGGAGTCCTTGCCTCGGTTGCGGGATCAGTCGGCCTGGATGTTCAGGTCCTTGATCAGCTTGGACAGGCGCGCGTAGTCATCGGCGTTGATCTTGGCCAGCGCCTCGGGCTTGCCACCCACCGGGCGCGAGCCGAAGGTCGCCATCTTCTCGATCACGTCGGGCATCTTGAGGATCTCGTTCATGTGCTCGTTGAGCAACTTGACCACGGCCGGCGGCGTGCCCTTGGGCGCGAAGATGCCGTTCCACGCACCGAGCTTCACGTCCGGGTAGCCCTGTTCTGCCACCGTGCGCAACTGCGGCACCAAGGGGCTGCGTTCGCCGTCGGTCAAGGCCACGGCGACCAGCTTGCCGGACTTGAGGTACTGCTCGACCGCACCCAGGGTCGGATACCCCATGCTCACGCGGCCCGCCAGCATGTCGGGAATCATCGGCCCCACACCTCGGAAAGGCACGTGCTGGACCTGGATGCCGGCAGCGCGGTTCAACCACTCGGCGGCGATGTGCATGGGCGAACCCGCGCCCGGGCTGGCGTAGGTCAGCGGCTTGCCGGCCTTGGCCTGCGCGACCAGGTCGGCCACGCTCTTGATGCCGGTGTCGGGGTGGGTCACCAACAGCACCGACTGCATGGCCGTGAGGATCACCGGCTCGAAGTCCTTGAGCGGGTCGTAGGTCGAGCCAGGCGCCAACTTGAGCACCATGGGCGCGGTGGTGAAGGGATTGGGCGTGAACAGCAGGGTGTAGCCGTCGGGCTTGGCGCGAGACACCAGCGTGTTGCCCAGCGTGCCGCCGGCACCGGGCCGGTTGTCCACGATCACCGGTTGCTTGAGCCGCAGCGAAAGCTTCTCGGCGAACAGCCGCGCCGTGGCGTCGGAATCGCCGCCGGGCGGATAGGCCACGACGAGGCTGATCGTTTTTTCCGGGTAGGCCTGGGCGGCCGCGCCACCCGCAAACAAGGCCGCGGCAGCCATTGCCACTGCCATCCACTGTCGACGTTCCATTTTCATCGTGCACTCCTGCGAAGGCGCTTCATCCATTGGTGGGGGCGCTCCCGGTCGTTTTGACGCCGGAAGACGGTTTCATATTGGAGACACAGGTTCACAACAGAAACAGACTCATCGTATGCCTTCGTCGTTGACTGATCAACGACGTTTTCCCGATTTCTAACATCTTGTTGCAATTTTGTTGATCCATCAACGACGAGAAGCACCCGTCCCGCCCATGGACGGATCTGCCGTCCCTCAGAATGCCCGCATGCCCCGAAACAAGCCCACCCCAGTCCAGCCCACCTTGCCGCCAGACGCCGATGCCACCCCCGCCAATCCCTGGGCCGATCTTTCGCCCGACGGCGCGGGTCTGGCCGTGCACGATTTCCTGACCACCATGTTCAGCCACACCAGCAATGCGCTGCGGCGCGCGATCACGCTGCCCTACGCCGACCGCTTCCAGCTCACGGTGTCGGAGTGGCGCATCCTCTCGGTGCTGGCGCACGCGGGCTCACTGCCCTTTGCGGAATTGGTGGAACTCGCGGCCGCCGACAAGGCGCAGGTCAGCCGCGCCTTGCGCCTGCTGGGGGATCGGGGTTTGGTGGAAACGCAGACGCCGGGCCCCAAGGGCCGCAAGGGGCTGATCTGCCTCATGACGCCGGCGGGCGAGGCGCTCTACCAGGAGATCATGCCGCTGGCACGGCGCAGCCAGGCCGAGATGATCCTCACGCTCAACCGGGAAGAGCGCAGCACGCTCTACACCGTGCTGGGGAAACTGCGGCGGCAGTGCGGCGCGGCCTCCTCAGACGACGCCATCGATGCCTGACAGGCCTTAGATATCGAGCACCAGCCGCTCGCTCTTGCAGCCCGAGACGCAGACCATCATCACCTTGTTGGTGGCGCGTTCGGCATCGGTCAGCACCATGTCGCGGTGGTCCGGCACGCCTTCGAGCACCTTGGTTTCGCACGAACCGCAAATGCCCTCTTCGCAACTGAAGGGCACGTCGGCATTGATCTCGATCAGGCGCTTGTGCAAGGTGGTGTCGGGCGTGACTTCGAACATCTGGCCACTGCGGCGCAGCTCGACGGTGAAGGCGGTCTTCGCGTCGGCCGCGGCCGCCACTTCCACCGCGGCGAAGCGCTCGATGTGGGCTTGCGTGTGGCCGAGCGCGGCGCAGGTTTTCTCGAAGTTGTCGAGCATCACGGCCGGGCCGCAGGCGTAGTAGTGCTCGCTGGCCGCAGGCTCGCGGCGCGCCAGCAGCGCACGCAAGTCGGGCGGGCCGCCCTTCTCGTCGTCGAAGTGCCAGGTGACGGGCACGCCCAGCGCCTCGATCTCCGCGACGAAGGCCGCGCTCTTGCGCGAACGGGCAAAGTACAGGAACTCGAAGCTGTGGCCCAGGTCTTTCAAGCGCCGTGCCATGCACAGCACCGGCGTCACGCCGATGCCACCGGCCACCAGCACCGAGTGTTTCGCGTCTTCGTGCAAGGCGAAGTGGTTGCGCGGCGCGCTGATGGTGATGCGCATGCCGACGCGCAACTGCTCGTGCACGCACCGCGAGCCGCCTCGGCTGGCGCGGTCCTTCAGCACGCCGACCACATAGCGGTGGCGCTCCTGGCTGTTGTTGGAGATCGAGTAGCTGCGCACCATGCCGTTGGGCAGGTGCAAGTCGATATGGGAGCCGGCGGTGAAGGCCGGGAAGATCACGTCGGGCGCGGGCCGCAGGTCCACGCTGATGATGTCGTCGGCTTCGTACTTCAGGGTGTGGACCCAGGCTTGCAAGGTGTTGGCGTTGCTCATCCCGCGATTCTCACACGGGCTTGTCGAGCTGGGCCTTGGCCAGGTTTCTCAGGTGGCGGCGCAGGCGCACGATGCCCATGTCGTGCGCGTACAGGTGCTCGCGCTTGTTGGCGTCGGGCTCCATGTTTTCCACGGCCACGCGGTCCTGCTCGAGCACGTTCCAGTGGCGCTCTTCCAGACGGTTCTTGTAGAGGAAGCGCCAGGTGTCGCGCTGCCAGCTGGTGACCTTGCGGCAGCGCCAGTGGAAGACACCCGAGGTGCGGTTGCTGATGGGCGTGTAGCTGCCGATGATGGTGAAGTTGCCGCCAGGGCCACCGGTCTTGGGGTATGGGATTTCCAGGCGCATCACGTGAATGCCGAGGTCCATCCATTCGGTCCAGTCGAAGTTCACGCCGCGTTGGCCCTTCTTCTCGAAGCAGAAGCCGTTGGGGATGTCGCGGATCTGGAACTCGGCTTCGCTGGCGCCTTCGCTCATGGTGTGCGACTGCTTGTGCAGATACACGCCGTGCATCGGGTCCATCACGTTGTCGACCACATAGCGGTAGTCGCCGCCCCACTCGGTGTAGCACAGGAAATGCGACCACTCGGGCGAGGTGAGTTCCTCGGGCAGTTGCAGCGGCGGCGCCACGTCCAGGATGGGGTTGCTGGCGTTGTAGAGAAAGATCGCGCCGGCCGCCTCGGCGGCATGGAACATGCGCGCGGGGCGCGAGCCTTCCAGTTTGCAGCCCGGGCTGCCGGGCACGCGCGTCACGGTGCCGTCGCAGCGCACCTCCACGCCGTGGTACGGGCAGGCCAGGCGGTCCCCCAGGTTCACCCCGAGCGAGAGTGGCGCGCCCCGGTGCGGGCAGTGGTCTTCGAGCGCGTGCACCTGGCCGTTCTGGTCGCGCCAGACCGCGATCTTGTAGCCCAGGCGGCGGATCGAGATCGGGTCGTTCTTGACGAAGCTGGACGGGCAGACCGGGAACCACAGGTCCTTGAGGCCGACTTCGAGGACGGCATCGACCGGGTCGAGCTGGACGTTGATGACAGAGGTATCCATGGACGTGTCTCCTGGCAAAGGGGGTGGCTTATGCGCCCAGGCGGGCCATTTCCTGTTGAAAGGTTTGCTCGGTCCAGCGCTGGCCGTTGGGGCCCGAAGGGCCCGCGTCGTTGAGGTAGCCCACGAGACCTGGGAGGTCGTGGATGCCCTGCGCGTAGGCGCGTTCGATCGAGTCGCCCAGCAGGCCTTCGTACGCGGTCGGCGGCGCGGTGCGCGTCTGGTGGGTTTCGTTGTACAGATCCGGGGTTCGCATGCTCGTGGTCTCCTTCTGTGTCATTCCGTGGGCGGCTTGACCTTGTCGGTCATGAACTTGCCGCTGGGCGCAGCGGCGTTGACCTGGCGGCGGGTGTTGCCGTCGATCCCGCCCTTGATGGCCCATTCGGCGAAGACAGTGGGGCCGGGCGTGAATTCGCGCGGCTGCCAGTCGGCGGTGAGTTCGTCCTCGTCGGTGTAGTACTCCACCAGCGCGCCGGCCGGGCATTCGAAGTACCAGAACATGGCCGAGGAAATCGGGTGGCGGCCAGGGCCGAGTTCGGTGGTCCAGCCGGTGCGCGACATGTGCATGCCACCGCCCACCACCTCGTGCAGATCGCGCACCGAGAAGGCCACATGGTTCAGGCCTTTGCGCGGCTCGGGCGGCTGCAGCAGGAACAGGTCGTGGTGGCCGCCTTCGAGCGAGCAGCGCAGGAACAGGCCACGGTTGGGGTAGCTGTCGGAGACGGCGAAGTCGAGCTTGTCGAGGTAGAACGCGCCGGTGGCTTGGATGTCCGTCACGAAGAACACCACGTGACCCACTTCGACCGGCGTGGCGCGGTCGTAGGCGGGGCTGCGCTGGTTCACGCGCTTGCGCTCGCTCCAGGTGTTGACCACCGCGCTCTCCAGCTGCACGTCGCGCTTTTGCGTGAGTTGCAGGCGCACGGCCAGACCGTTGGGGTCGGTGCAGCCGATGCGGCCTTCGGCGTCGACGAAACCGGGTTGATCCTGCAGGCGGCCGCGGTACAGCGCCAGACTCTCGGCGCAATCCACGCCCCACACCACTTCGCGCAGCGTCGGATCGGGCTCGACGCCGGCAGGCAAGCCGGGCTTGTCGGAATGGGCCACGACCACACGGCAGCCATTGAGCGATTCGAACACCAGCTCCTGCGCGGTTTCGCTCGCGAGCGTGAGCCCCCAGTCCAGGAAGAACTGCCGGCAACGCGGCAGATCGGCAGCGCCGTAGGTGATTTGATCAATGCCCAATACGCTCATCTGTCTTCCTTGAAGTGCCCGGCCGTGGCGGTGGCCGATCGTTTCTTTAGTAAATCCGTGTTTCTTACTTGAAACGAAGCGAATTTTACAGACAAACCACGGGCGTGGGAAGGGGCTCGCAGAGTAATTTGCTCGGCTTTCGCCGAGCGGCGTGGGCGGCAGGGCGCGTCGGTTCAGGCCGGCGCGTGCCAGCCGCTGTCGGTGGACAAGGCGTCAGGGCGGTGCACCGGCATCTGCCAGCCGTTTTCGACGCTGGTCTGGGCCGAGATGTCGATGCGCGGGGCCTGGCTGGTCACGCCGCCAAAGATGGTGGCAAAGGAGACGTCGGCCGCATCGCGCCCGGTGCCGATGCGCACGAAGCCCATCGGGATCGCCGTGCCCGAGGGGTCGAAGAGATACCAGCGGTGGCCCACGTACGCTTCCACATAGGCGTGGAAGTCGGTCGGGCCCAAGGCAGGATCGGCTCCGAAGTCGATCGCGGTGGTGAAGCGCGCGGGGATGTTGAGCGCGCGGCACATGGTGATCATCAGATGCGCGAAATCGCGGCACACGCCTTGGCGGTCGTTCAGCGTGTCCAGCGCCGAAGTCATGGAGTTGCTCGAACCGGATGTGAAGGTCACATGGTTCTGCACCCAGTCGCGAATGGCCTTCACGCGGCGGTAGCCCTGCGGCAACTGGCCAAACAACTCGAAGGCCTTCTGCGCCACGCAGTCGGACGGGCAATAGCGGCTGGGGTAGATATAGATCAGCGCCTCGGGCGGCAGCTGGGCCACCGGCGTCTCGGTCAGTTGGTCGGGGTCGGCCACGTGGTGCTCGATGCCCAGCGTGGCGCGGTACCGCACCGACAGCGCGCCCGGCGTGGCGCTCAGACGCAAGGTGCGCGTGCGCGTGGCGGCGTCGGTGTGCATCAGGAGCGGCACCGGCTGGCTGACCTGCAGCTGTTCCCAGGTCACGGTCTGCTGCGGCGTGTGCGCGGCCTGCACGTTGAAGATGAAATCGGCGCCGGGCGGCAGCACCTCGTACTGCAGATCGATGGCAAGGTGAATGTGGACCATGGTGGCACCGTGAAAGGAATGGCCCATGTTAGGCGCCTGGCGAATGCCTGTCGGTGCGCTGCCTCACCAAGCACCCTTGTAAGCTCGACAGTATGCGCGCCCTGCTCTGCACCTTCTCCTGGCAAGAGTTGCGCCACCACCCCTGGCGCAACGCCAGTGCGGTGGTGGCGGTGTTGCTGGGCGTGGCGCTCGCGTTCGCGGTGCACCTGATCAACGCCTCGGCCCTGGCCGAGTTCTCCAGCGCGGTGAGTTCGGTCAACGGCCAACCCGACGTGGAACTGCGCGCGCGCCAGGGCGCGCTGGACGATGCCCTGCTCGCGCGAGTGGCCGCGCACCCCGGTGTGGCGCTGGCCAGCCCGGTGCTCGAATTTCCACTGCAGGTGATTGCACCCAGCGGCGAACGCATGGGCGTGAGCCTGGTGGGGGTGGACGCGCTGGTGGTCGCCGCGCTTTCGCCCGCGCTGATGCCGGTGACCGACACCACCCAGGCGCCCAGCGGCGCGCGCCGCTTCGACCTGTTCGCGCCCGACGCGGTGTTTCTCAACGCGGCGGCCCAACAGGCTCTCGCGGGGCAGACCGCGTTGCAAACGGGGGATGGCGCGCGCCTGCGCGTGGCCGGCCGCGTGAACGCGCCCGGCGCGCCGCTGCTGGTGATGGACGTGGCCGCCGCGCAGGCCCTGTCGCAACGCGAGGGTGAACTCAGCCGCATCGACCTGCGCCTGGCGCCTGGCGCGCGCGCCAGCGATGTGCTGGCCGCGCTGCAACTGCCCGCGAACGTGATCGCGCAGCGGCCCGAACAATCGGGCGAGCGCGTGAGCAACCTCTCGCGCGCCTACCGCGTCAACCTCACGGTGCTCGCGCTGGTCGCGCTGTTCACCGGCGCCTTCCTGGTGTTCTCGGTGTTGTCGCTCTCGGTGGCGCGGCGCCAGCCGCAGTTCGCGCTGCTCGGTGTGCTGGGGCTCTCCAGCCGCGAGCGCCTGCGCCTGGTGCTGGCCGAGTCGGCGCTGCTCGGCTTGCTGGGCAGCGCGCTGGGCATCGCCCTGGGCACAGGCCTGGCCGCGCTCGCGCTGCGCCTCTTGGGCGGCGACCTGGGAGGCGGTTACTTCAAAGGCGAAACGCCGCCGCTGCTCTGGAGGCCATGGGCCGCGGCGGTCTACCTGTTGCTGGGCGTGGCCGCATCGCTCGTGGGCGGCTGGTGGCCGGCGCGCGCCACGGCGCGCATGGCGCCCGCGCTGGCGCTCAAGGGCCTGGGCGCGCCCCCGACGCCCGGTGCGCACCGGCACACGCTGGCGCTGGGCCTGGTGTTGCTGGCCGGCGCGCTCGCATGGGCGCCGCCGGTGGCGGGCATTCCGCTGGCGGCGTATGTGTCGGTGGGGCTCTTGCTGGTGGGCGGTATCGCGGCGCTGCCGCTGGGCGTGGGCTGGCTGCTCGACCGCGTCGCGCCCCGCATCACCCGGCATGCCTTGCCCGTGCTCGCCGTGGAGCGGGCGCGCCGCTTGCGCGAAACCGCCGCCGTGGCCACCAGCGGGGTGGTGGCCAGCCTGGCGCTGTCGGTCGCGCTCACGGTGATGGTGGCGAGCTTTCGCGACTCGGTCACGCAGTGGCTCGACGCCGTATTGCCCGCCCAACTCTACGTGCGCAGCGCCGGCGGCGCGGGCGACGATCACCACCTGCCGCCCGGCTTTGTGGCGGCGGTGGCGCAAGTGAACGGTGTGGACCGCGTGGACACCTTGCGCGCCACGCCACTGCAACTGGACCCGGCACGCCCCGCGGTGGCCCTGCTCGTGCGCCCGCTCGACACGAAGCCAGGCGCAACCCTGAGTCTGCCGCTGGTGGGCCATGCCCTGCCTTCGCCTGGGGTGCCCGAGGGTGAGCGCGTGATCGCCGTCTACGTGAGCGAAGCCATGGTGGACCTCTACGGCGCGAAGCCCGGCGCGTGGTTGCCTGCGATGGCGCAGGCCTTCGCCGAACCTCAGGTGCGCGGCACGCGCTTCTTCGTGGCCGGGGTGTGGCGCGACTACGCGCGCCAACACGGCAGCGTGGTGATGGACCGCGCCGACTTCGTGCGCCTCACGGGCGACACGCGCGTGAACGATCTCGCGCTGCACCTGCGCGAAGGCGCGGACGAGAACGCCGTGCTTGAACGCATCCGCGCAGTGGCGGCGCAGCACGGCGCGCAGGAGCAGATCGAGTTCGCCTCGGTCGGCCAGATCCGCGCGAACTCGCTGCGCATCTTCGACCGCAGCTTCGCCGTCACCGTGTGGTTGCAGGCGGTGGCCATCGGCATCGGCATCTTTGGCGTGGCCGCCAGCTTCAGCGCGCAGGTGCTGGCGCGGCGGCGCGAGTTCGGCCTGCTGGCGCACCTGGGTCTCACGCGCGCGCAGATCCTGGGCGTGGTCGCGCTGGAGGGCCTGGCCTGGACCGTGCTCGGCGCGATCGCCGGCCTTGTGCTCGGCCTGGCGGTGAGCCTGGTGCTGGTGCACGTGGTGAACCCGCAGAGCTTTCATTGGACGATGGACCTGGTGCTGCCGTGGGCGCGGCTGCTCGCGCTGTGCGCGGCGGTGGTGGTGGCGGGCACGCTCACCGCGTGGATGGCCGGCCAGGCCGCCGCGGGCCGCGATGCGGTGCGCGCGGTGAAGGAGGATTGGTGAACATCGGACGGCGCCCTCTTCTAGTCGCCTCGGTGGGCGCATTCGCGCTGCCGCGCGTGCAGGCCCAGCACCGCCCGGGCGACGCGTTGCGGCCACGGCCGCTCGTGTTCCCACGCGACCACGGCACACACAACGAGACACGCACCGAGTGGTGGTACCTCACCGGGCAAGCACAGGACGCGGCCGGGCGCGACTTCGGCTTCCAGGTCACCTTCTTCCGCAGCCGCGTCGACGCCACCCAGGATCTGCGCAGCACGCTGGCCGCCAGGCAGTTGCTGTTCGCGCACGCCGCGATCACCGATGTGACAAGCGCTCGGCTGCTGCACGACCAGCGCATCGCGCGCTGGAATGGCGAGCCGCCCGCGCAGCCCGACGCGCGCGGCGTCTTTGCCAGCGAGCACGACACGCACGTGGTGCTGCGCGACTGGTCGCTGCAGCGCCATGCCGACGGCCGCTACACGGCGCGCATCGACGCCCACGACTTCGGCATCGAACTGAACGCCGCACCCCAACAGGCCTGGCTCCTGCAGGGCGACAAGGGCTTCTCGCGCAAGGGCCCCACCCCTTCGCAGGCCAGCTTCTACGTGAGCCAGCCGCACCTCGCGGTGCAGGGCACGCTGAGCCTTCAGGGCCAGCGCTTTGCCATCAAGGGCACCGCCTGGCTTGACCACGAATGGAGCGAAGCCATCCTGCACCCCGAGGCGGTGGGCTGGGACTGGATCGGCATGAACCTGTTCGATGGCCACAGCCTCACGGCGTTCCAGCTGCGCCGAAAGGACGGCAGCAAAGTCTGGGCGGGCGGCTCGTTCCGCGCGGCGGGCAGCGCGAAGAGCCCCACCGACATCTACCGGTTCTCCCCCGGCGAGGTCGACTTCAAACCCCAGCGCTGGTGGACCAGCCCGCTCACGCGCGCCCGCTATCCGGTGGAATGGGTGGTGCGCACGCCGGGCGATTTCTACACCGTGAAGGCGGTCATCGATCCGCAGGAACTCGACAGCCGCGCCAGCACCGGCACGGTGTACTGGGAAGGCTTGTCGGACCTGATCGACAGCAACGGCAAGACGGTCGGGCGCGGCTACCTGGAGATGACGGGGTACGCGCAGCGGTTGGTGCTGTGACGCGCGCTAGCTCTCCAGCCAGGGCTGGCTGTGTTTGCCAATGGCGCTGGCGAGTTTGACCAGGCGTGGCGCAAACCGCTCCCTCAGGTCCTTGCCCGAGACGACATTGATCGGAAAGATGATGCTGACCGCCCCCAGCAAGGTATTGCCACTGTGGACGGGCACGGCGATGCCGCCGAAGTGGGGCTCGGTCACCCATTCGCCGGTGTTGATGGCAAAGCCGCGCCGACGGGTCTCGCGCACCATCTTGCCGATGCGCGCCTTGTCGCGTGCCCACTCGCCGATCCAGTCCGCTCGCTTGCGCAGGATGGCCATCAGGGCTTCGAATTCTTCGTCCTGGCACGCGGCCAGATAGGCCCGACCGGCCGCGGTCACGAACATCGGCATCTTCTGGCCGATCATGGCGTGGTGTTGGGACAGGCTGCTCCATCGGTGGGTGGACTCGCGCACCACCATGAACCCGGCCTCCATGGTGGTCAGGTCGCAAGGCCACAGCAGTTCCTTCACGGACGCGTGCATCAGCGGCGTGGCCGCTTCCAGTATCCAGCTCTCATCTTCGAAGCCCTCGCTGAGCCGGCGCACGCCGAAGGTCAGGTAGTACTGGCCGTCGCGCTCGCCATGCCGCACGAGCCCTTCCGCCCGCAAAGTCTCCAGCAGGCGTTTCACCGTCGTGCGGTGGATGCCACAGGCGTTGGCCAGCTGGGTCGTCGTGGCGATGCCGCCCGGTGAACGGTTCAACGCCCGCAGCAGCTGGATGCCCCGCGCGAGCCCTCTGACCTCCTTGTGCGGTCCTTCGGGCAAGCCCATGCCGGTGTGGACGGTCGTGATCATCGTGGCCGGATTGTAGGGAGACATCCGCGCCCGCAGCACCCGCCAGTGCGGCTGGCGACTGGGGTTTACACGCACCCCAAAGTGCACCAGGTGCACTCTATTCGCGCCCGGGGAAAGTGCGGGGAAGATCCGGCCACACCAAGCACTGCCTCTTGCGAACCGCCTTCCCGAGACCCCTTGAACATGAGCACCAGCAACAGCAACACCACCCCCACCAGCTTCTGGCAAGACCTGCTCGGCACCTCGTACCGGCAAGGCTGGTACGACGCCCAAGGCGTGGACACGCGCTACCTGCAATCGGGCGACGAGAGCCTGCCGCCCCTGCTCTTTCTGCACGGCTCCGGCGGGCATGCCGAGGCCTACCTGCGCAACCTGAAGAACCACGGCCGGTTCTTCAACACCTGGTCGATCGACATGATCGGCCACGGCTGGTCGCACAAGCCCGACCACCCGCACGAGATCGCGCACTACGTCGATCACGTCCTGCGTTTCATGGACGCACAAGGCTGGGACAAGGCGCGGCTGAGCGGCGAGTCGCTCGGCGGCTGGGTCGTGGCGCGCCTCGCGGCGGACCACCCGGACCGTGTCGAGCGCCTGGTGCTCAACACCGCCGGCGGTTCGCGTGCCGAGCCCAGCGTGATGGCCCGCATCAAGAGCCTGTCGATGCGCGCGGCCGAAGACCCGAGCTGGGACTTCATCAAGGCGCGTGTCGAATGGCTGATGGCCGACCCGTCAAAGGCCACGCCCGATCTGGTGGCCTGCCGCCAGGCCATCTACGCCCAGCCAGGCTTTGCCCGCGCGATGGCGAACACGATGGTGCTGCAGGACATGGACGTGCGCCTGCGCAACCTCATCCAGCCCGAAGACTATGGCCGCATCGCGGCGCCCACCCTGGTGTTGTGGACCTCGCACGACCCGACCGCCGACGTGACCGAAGGGCGCCGCATATCCGAGATGATCCCCGGTGCCGGGTTCGTGGTGATGCAGGACTGCGGACACTGGCCGCAATGGGAAGACGCGGCCACGTTCGACCGCCTGCACATCAACTTCCTGCTGGGCCGAGCGGCCGACACGCCGATCTGATGCCGCCCGATGACACACGCCATGACACGACAACGCGTTGACTGGGACGTGGTGATCGCCGGGGCCGGCCCGGCGGGCCTGACGCTGGCCAACCACCTGGGGGCACTGGGCATTCGCACGCTGGTGCTGGAGGCTTTGCCCCAGCTGATCGACTACCCGCGCGGGGTCGGCATGGACGACGAGACCTTGCGCAGTTTTCAGGCCGTCGGGCTGGTGGACACGGTGCGACAGCACACCGTGCCCGACCAGATCATGGGTTTCCTCAACCGCCATCGCCAGACCCTGATTTCCATCATGCCGCCGGGACAACCCTTCGGCTGGCCCCGGCGCAACGGCTTCATCCAACCCCTGGTCGACCGGGTGTTGCTGCAAGGCCTGGGCCGCTTCGCGCAGGTGCAGGTGCGCACGCAATGCCGCGTGGAAGGGTTCACAGACGCGGCGGACGCGGTGACCGTGCAGGTGCAGCCCGTCGATGCCGACGGCGAGGCGGCGGGCAACCGGTGGACGACCACGGCGCGCTACCTCGTGGGCTGCGATGGAGGTCGCAGCCCCATCCGTGGCGCCATGGGACTGCCCTTCGAAGGCATCAGCGAGTCGACACGCTGGCTGGTCATCGATCTGGCGGACGACCCGGTCGGCACGCCCAACGTGAACCTGGTGCTGCGCAACGACTTCCCCTATGTGGAGATCGCCTTGCCGCACGGCATACGCCGCTTCGAGTTCATGGTGCCGCGCGGTGCGGACGAAGCCGACTTCGCCCGGCCCGAACGCGTGCAGGAACTGCTCGCCCGCGTGCTGCCGGCCGAGGTGAAACCCAAGGTGCTGCGGCACCGGGTCTACATGCACCACGCGCGCATCGTGCCGGACTTCCGCAAGGGCCGGGTGTTCCTGGCCGGCGACGCCGCGCACCTCATGCCGGTGTGGCAGGGACAGGGCTTCAACACCGGCATTCGCGACGCCACCAACCTGGCGTGGAAGCTCGCGTTGGTGGTCCAGGGTGCGGCGGGGGACCGCCTGCTGGACACCTACACCCAGGAGCGCCACGCCCATGCCAGCGCGATGATCGATCTGTCGGTGCTGGTGGGCCGCATCTTCGTGCCGTCCCATACCGTGCTGCGCGCCTTGCGCGACGTGCTGGCCCCGGTGCTGTTCCGCTTCGAAGCCTTGCGCCGGTACATCGGCGAAATGCGGTTCAAGCCCATGCCCTTTTTCCAGACCGGCGCGGTGGTGCACCGGGGCGCACCCGACCCCAAGGGCGTGGTCGGCAAGATGCTGATCCAGCCCTGGGTGACCGATGCCGCAGGACAAGCCCGCCGCCTCGACGATGTGATCGGCCTGCGCTTTGCGATCGTGTCCTGGAGCGTCGGCGCCGATGCGTGGATCACACCCGCTGGCCGCGCGGTGCTGGCCAGGCTCGGTGCGGTTCCCGTGGTGGTCCGCCCCGCCTGCCAGGACCTGCAGCGCGGCGTGCCCGAAGGCACATTGGCCGTGGCGGACCGCGACGGAACCGTCAAGCGCTGGTTCGACCAGGCCCCCGGCTCGATCGTCCTGCTGCGACCGGACCGCATCGTCGCAGCGGTCTGCACCGGTTGGGAGCTCGACGAGACCTTGCGCGCCCTGAGCGCGACCATGGACCTTGCCCCAGACAACGCCACACAGGCGCCGGTGCCACACGCTCAACAAGAGGAGGCACTGACATGACCGCCGCGCATTCGTCGAGAGCCTTTCTCGGTCTCTCGCACACCCCCTTGCTCGGTCTGGCCACGGTGCCACAGACGGTGGAAGCCGAACTCCTGTCGGCGCTCGACATCCTGAAATCGCGCGTGCTTGCCTGGGCACCGGACCGCGTGGTGCTCGTGGCACCCGACCACTACAACGGCTTCTTCAACGAGTTGATGCCCACCTTCTGCGTGGGCACCGACGCCGTGTCGGTGGGCGACTACCTGATGCCTTCCGGCCCCTTGAGGGTCGACACGCACACCGCGCTGGCCTTGTCCACCTCGCTGATGGACGCCGGGTTCGATCTGTCGGTGTCGCGGCGCATGCGGGTGGACCATGCCTTCGTGCAGCCACTGGTGCTGCTGTGGGGCAGCCTGCAGTCGCCACCGGTGGTACCGGTCTTTCTCAACGCGCTGGCCGGCCCGACGATTGCGCGCGTGGGTCGCTGCATCGAACTGGGCCAGGCCCTGGGCCGCTTCCTCGACACGCTGCCCGGGCGCACGCTGGTCATTGGCTCGGGCGGTCTCTCGCACGAGCCCCCGGCCCCCACGATGGACCACCCGGACCCGGCGGTTCGCGAACGCATCATCGCCCGCGTGGACTACACCCCCGCACAACGGCAGGAGCGCACGCAGCGGGCCATGGAAGCGGGACTGGCGCTGTCCCAGGGTGCACCCGGCACCAAACCGCTCAACCCCGATTGGGACCGGCGCTGGATGGACGCGCTGGAGCACGGCGACCTGGGTTACTTCAGCGGCATGGCCGAGCACCGCATCGAAGCCGACGCCGGCCGATCCGCCCACGAGTCCAAGACCTGGCTGGTCGCCCGCTGCAGCCTGGGCGACACCTCGCCACGCACACACATGCGCCACTACCAGGCGATTCCCGAACTGATCGCCGGCTTTGGCGTGTTGTTCATGGACACCCCCACCCCGGAAGAGACCCAGCCTTCATGAACACCGACCACCCGATCGAGCCATGGGCCCAGCGCCTGCGCCAGGCCCAGTCCCTGGCCACGCCCATAGCGCCCCTGCGCAGCGAGGCCGAGAGCCTGGACGAAGCGGCCAGGATTCAAGCGGCCTATGCCGTGCAGCAGCTCAACGTGGCCCATGCGGTGGCCCGGGGGGCGCGGGTCGTGGGACGCAAGATCGGCCTGACCTCCCGGGCCGTCCAAGCCCAGATCGGTGTCACGCAACCCGACTTCGGCACCTTGCTCGACGACATGGTGTACGGCGACAACGAGCCGATCCCGATGTCGCGGCTGCTGCAGCCCAAGGCCGAGGCGGAAGTGGCGCTGGTGCTGGGCCACGACCTGGACATGCCGCACGCCACGATGGTCGATGTCATCAACGCCACAGCCTACGCATTGCCCGCCATTGAAGTGGTCGACAGCCGCATCGCCCACTGGGACATCCGCTTCTTCGACACCGTGGCCGACAACGCTTCCAGCGGGGTCGTGGTGCTGGGCGGCGCGCCGCGCCCGCTCAGCGCCCTGGACCTCGGGCGCTGCGCCATGGAAATGACCCGCAATGCGCAAACCGTGTCAACGGGCACCGGCGCTGATTGCCTGGGCCATCCCTTGAACGCCGCCGTGTGGCTGGCCCGAAAGATGGCGGCGCTGGCACAGCCCCTGCGCGCGGGCGACCTGATCCTCACCGGTGCGCTGGGGCCCATGGTGCCCATTGCGGCAGGCGATGTCTTCGAAGCCCGCCTGTCCGGGCTCGGTTCGGTCTGCGCACGTTTCTCCCCCGATTGAAAAGGACGGCTCCATGAGCGAAAAAATTCGATGTGCCGTGATCGGCCCCGGCAACATCGGGACCGATCTGCTGATCAAGCTGCGACGCAGCCGCGTGCTGGAGCCGGTCTGGATGGTGGGCATCGATACCGCGTCGGAAGGTTTGCAGCGCGCCCGCGGGCTCGGCGTGAAGACCACCGCCGAGGGCCTGGCAGGTCTGCTGCCCCACGTCAAGGCCGACGGTGTGCAGATCGCCTTCGATGCGACCAGCGCCTACGCCCACGCCGAGAACAGCCGGCTGCTCAACGCGCTGGGCGTGCTGATGATCGATCTGACCCCGGCGGCGATCGGCCCGTACTGCGTGCCGCCCGTCAATCTGAGCGCGCATGTGGGCCGCCGTGCCATGAACGTGAACATGGTGACCTGCGGCGGGCAAGCCACCATTCCCATGGTGGCGGCGGTCTCGCGGGTGCAGGCCGTGGACTACGGCGAAATCGTGGCCACGGTGTCCAGCAGATCCGTGGGACCGGGCACGCGCCGCAACATCGACGAGTTCACCCGGACCACCGCCGGCGCGGTCGAGCAGATCGGCGGCGCGCGCCGGGGCAAGGCCATCATCGTCATCAACCCGGCCGAGCCCCCGCTCATCATGCGCGACACGGTCCACTGTTTGACCGAGGAGCTGCCCAGAGAAGAAGAGATCACGGCCTCGGTGCAGGCCATGATCCGCGAGGTGCAGCAATACGTGCCGGGTTACCGCCTGGTCAACGGACCGGTGTTCGACGGCCAACGCGTCTCCGTGTTCATGGAGGTGGAGGGCCTGGGCGACTACCTGCCCACCTACGCCGGCAACCTGGACATCATGACCGCCGCCGCCACGCGCACGGCCGAGATGTTCGCCCACGACATCCTCAGCGGCGCGCTCGTGCTGGAAGAGTCGGTCGCATGAAGGCAAGCACCATGGATCTGCGAGGCAGAAAAATCACCGTTCACGACATGACCTTGCGTGACGGCATGCACCCCAAACGCCACCAGTTGACGCTGGAGCAGATGAAGGCGGTGGCCTGCGGCCTGGACGCCGCAGGCGTGCCGCTGATCGAAGTCACCCACGGCGACGGCCTGGGTGGCAGCTCGGTGAACTACGGCTTTCCCGCGCACACCGACGAGGCCTACCTGGGTGCCGTCATCCCGTTGATGCAGCAGGCCCGCGTGTCCGCGCTGCTCATCCCGGGCATCGGCACGGTGGACCATCTGCAGATGGCGTTCGAACTGGGCGTGGCGACCATTCGCGTGGCCACCCATTGCACGGAAGCCGACGTCAGCGAACAGCACATTGCGCGCTCCCGCGCCCTCGGTCTGGACACCGTGGGCTTTCTCATGATGGCGCACATGAGCACACCGCAGGCCCTGGTCAAACAGGCCTTGCTCATGGAGAGCTATGGCGCCCACTGCCTCTACATCACCGACTCGGCGGGCTACATGCTGCCCGACGATGTGACGGCCCGCGTGGGTGCGCTGCGCGATGCCTTGAAACCCGAGACCGAGCTGGGCTTCCATGGCCACCACAACCTGGCCATGGGCGTGGCCAACTCGATCGCCGCGATCGAGGCCGGCGCCAACCGCATCGACGCCGCGGCCGCCGGCCTGGGCGCGGGTGCCGGCAACACGCCCATGGAAGTGTTCGTCGCGGTGTGTGCCCGCATGGGCATCGAGACCGGCGTGGACGTGTTCGCCATTCAGGACGTGGCCGAGGACATCGTGGTGCCCTTGATGGACCAGCCCATCCGCATAGACCGCAACGCCCTGACGCTGGGTTACGCCGGGGTCTACTCCAGCTTTTTGCTGTTCGCGCAGCGCGCCGAGAAAAAGTACGGCGTGTCGGCGCGCGATCTGCTCGTGGAGCTGGGCCGGCGCGGCCTGGTCGGCGGGCAGGAAGACATGATCGAAGACACCGCCATCACCATGGCACGTCAACAAGCAGCCCGAGTTTCATCGCCCACAACAGGAGACTATTCATGAAGACTTACGCGAGCATTCTGGCGGCCTTGCTGGCCACCCTTGGCATGGCCTGCGCACACGCGCAAGACGCTTATCCCAACAAGCCGATCAAGCTGATCGTGCCGTACCCCGCTGGCGGCGCGCTGGACTCCCTGGCCCGCCCCATCGCCGCAGGCCTGGGCAAGCGCCTGGGGCAGAACGTGGTGGTGGAAAACAGGCCGGGCGGCAACCTGATCCCGGCCACGGTGGCGGTCACCCGTTCGCCGGCAGACGGGTACACGCTCTACTACACGCTCGGCCAACCGTTCACCAACAACCAGTTCTTCTTCAAGTCCCTGCCCTACGACGTGGACGCATACACGCCCATCGCGCCGATCGGCATCTACACCTACACCTTCCAGGTGGCGAACAACTCGCCGTTCAAGACGCTCAAGGAATTCATCGAGCACGCCAAACAGAATCCGATGAAGCTGACCAATGGCAACACCGGCGCCACCTCGCCGGGTCGGCTGGCATCGGAACTGTTCATGAACCAGACCGACATCAAGCTGACCCAGGTGCCCTACCAGGGCGGCCTGGCCGTGGCGCAGGCCGTCATCGGCGCGCAGGTGGACTTCATGCTCAACGAAGCCAGCTCCACCAGCGGCTTCATGCGCAGCGGCCAGGTGAGGACCTTCGCCGTGAACGCCGAGAAACGGCTCCCCGCGTTCCCGGACATCCCCACCCTGGCCGAAGCCGGCTACCCCAACGTGCACATCCCCAACCCCTACGCCGTGCTGCTGGGCCCCAAAGGCATCCCCGATGCCATCGTGGCGAAAATCGCCCGCGAGCTGGCCGTCGTGATGGAGTCCGATGAGGTGAAGACCTCGCTGAACACGCTGACCATCCTGCCCCTGAAGGGTGGCCCTGCAGAGGTCAAATCGTTGATCGAGGGCGAGCGCAAGAGCTTTGGCCCGGTCATCAAGTCCCTCAACATCACGCTTGATTGAACCCCCGGGCGCCCTGCCCGTTGCCCCATTGCAGCCCATGAACATGACCTCTTCGCAAGACTTCGAGACCGACGTGGTCGTGGTGGGCGCCGGCGCGGCCGGCATGACGGCCGCTCTGGTGGCCGCCAGCGAGGGCCTGCAGGTCCTGCTGCTGGAGAAGTCCCCGGTGGTGGGTGGGTGCACCACCTATTCGGCAGGGGTTTGCTGGGTGCCCGGCAACCACCTCGCCGAGGCCGCGGGTGTGCAGGACCCGCCAGAGAATGTGCGCCGCTACATGGAAGCCTGCATCGGCGAGCACCTGGACCGCGAGCGGGTGGAGCGCTACCTCGCGCTGGCACCGCCAGCATTCCAATACCTGGAGGCGCACTCCGAGGTGCGTTTTGCACTGCGCGCCATGTGCGACTACTACCCCGAACTGCCCGGTGGAAGCCAGCATGGCCGCCCGTTGGAGAGCCTGGCCTTCGATGGCCAGCGGCTGGGGCCCGCGTTGGCGCACCTGCGCATGCCACCACCCGAGTTTCTGGTGTGGGGCGGCATGATGGTGACGGGTGGCGATGCCACGCAATTGATGGCCTGGAAACAGTCGTGGAAGGGATTCACGCACGCGGTGAAGCTGAGCACCCAGTACCTGTGGGACCGTCTGCGGCGCTATCCCCGAGGAACGCGCCTGGTGCTGGGCAGTGCCCTGGCCGCGCGGCTGTACCGCAGCGTGCTGGACCGGCAAGTACCCGTGTGGCGCGAGGCCGAGGTGCGCTCGCTGCTGCAGGACGGTGGTCCCGAAGGCCGCGTGGTCGGTGTGCAGGTGTCGCACCAGAACCAGCTGCGCACCGTGCGGGCGCGCAAGGCGGTGGTGCTGGCCACCGGTGGCTTTCCCCACAACGCCGAGATGCGGCAGCGCTACTTCAGCGCGGGTGCCGAGGTGAACAGCGCCACGCCTGCGTCGTCCACCGGAGATGGCATTGCCATGGCCCTGTCGGCAGGCGGCGCGATGGGCCGTGCGCCGGCCACGCCGGCCTTCTGGTCGCCGGTGTCGCATCTCACGCGGGCCGACGGTTCGACCTACCACTACCCTCACCTCATCATGGACCGCTCCAAGCCGGGCCTGATCGCGGTGAATGCCCACGGTGTCCGCTTCGTCAACGAGGCACTCAACTACCACGGGTTCGCGCAGGCCATGCTGGCGCAGGCGTCCACCACCGGAACGACCGCGGCCTACCTCGTGGCTACCCAGGCCCACCTGGACCAGTACTGTTTCGGTGTGTCGCACCCCAACCGCCGCCTGCAGGCTTCACTGGTGCGACAGGGCTACCTGCTCAAAGCCGACACCCTGGGCGAACTCGCGCAGCAGATGGGCGTGCCTGCCGACGCACTGGCCCAGACCGTTCTTGAATTCAACACGCACGCACAAGGCGGTGCGGACCCGGACTTCGGCAAAGGAGACAGCGCCTACAACCGCATGCTGGGAGACCCCGAGCACCGCCCCAACCCTTGTCTGGCGCCCTTGGCCCAAGGCCCCTTCTACGCCATCCGCCTGCACCCGGGCGACATCGGCACCTGCCATGGACTGGACACGGATCTGCATGGCCGGGTGTTGTCGCACGCAGGGTCCGCCATTCCCGGCCTCTACGCCTGCGGCAACGACATGAACTCCGTCATGTCGGGCATGTACCCGGGGGCCGGTATCACACTGGGCCCGGCCATCGCGTTTGGTTATGCCACGGCGATGCATCTGGCCCGCGGCGATGCCCTGCAGGCCCGGGTTACGAACAGCAACTGTGTCCAAGCTTGTGGATAACCGCTGGCACAACTCCAGCAAGCCGCAGCCCGCCTGGCCTGCGCCACGATGCCCAAAAATCGGGCAGATCGGAGCGGCATTTCAACGCGCTTCTTCGGGTTGCCACTCGCGGAAATAACGAATGCGTTCTTCGTGGTCCGGGGGGCTCGCGATGGCAATGGGCAGCGACACGCTGCGCTCCTTTTCGCTGTCGCCATCGCCCGCTTCTTGACGCTTCGGTTGGCGCTCGCCTTCTTCCTTCGACTCCTCTTCCAGCATGCGCTCGAAGAACACCGCCATGACCGCCGGCGACACGCCACTGCGGTGCAGCAGGCGCGCCGCATGCGCGTCGGCACGGCGCTCGGCGTCGCGCGAATAGGCTTGCGTGGCAAGTGTGGCCGGCACGGTGGCCAGAAAGCCGCTGGCGTCGCCCAGCACCACGCCCACCATGGCGCTGATGAGGCTGGCGCGCACCAGCATGTCCAGGCCATCGCGGTGCTGCACATGGCCGAGCTCGTGCGCCAGCACGCCCACGATCGCATCGGGCTGGTCGTGCAGCAGCTTCACCAGGTCGTCGGTGATGACGATGAAGCCACCCGGCAGCGCAAAGGCGTTGGCGCCGAGCACGGAAGAGGCATGGAAGGCCAGCGTCCACGGCGGTGCATCGCCTTGAGGATGGGCGTTCTCCACCACCGCCTGGAAGCGCTTGCGCAGATCGTCCTGCTGCGCCTGCGGCAAGGCACTGGGCTTGAGAAACAGGCGGTCGAGCTGCTGCAAGCTCTGGCGGCCGATGTGGGTGTCCAGCGAATCCGGGATCTGGTGCGCGATCGTCTGGCTCAACCAGGGCACGCCCCAGACCCAGGCCGCCGCGAGAAACACCACCGTGCCGCCCAGCGCCACCAGCGTGGCGCGCCAGCTCTGCATCCAGCCCACCACGGCGCTGTCGCGCTGGCCGCTGGCCTGCCACCACGCGTCCCACTCGGCGGCGTTGGCGTGCTGGATCAGGCCGCCGTCGGGCAGCTCGGCCTGGCGCTGGCCGTGGGTGCGGCGCTCGGGCCAGCGCACGCGCTTCAACGGGTAGTGCCGCTCGGCTTGCGTGGCGTCGTCGTGCACGCGCAGGTGCAACTGCGCGCCCTCGATGCGCAGCGTCACCGCACGCGCTTTGGGCGAATGGCCGTCAAACCACAACGATTCGAGCGCGCCGCCTTCGCGCATCACAGGCCCATGTCGATGCCGAAGAAGTCTCCCGCCGCATCCCCCAGCACGCCCTGGTGGCTGCGCTTCGCACGCGCGACCCATTCGTCCACCGGCCCCTCCACTTCCAGCGACAGGGCTTCGAGCTTCAGGCGCGCGGTGCGCACCTTGGCAAAGGGCCAGTACAGGCCGAGCGTGACCACGATCAGCAGCCAGTTGACCAGCGTGACGCGGAACAGCTCGCGAAAGCGCAAGCGGCTCTCGAAATGGATCTTCGGGCTGCGCGTGTTGCCCCACAACAGGTTCTGCAGGCGCGAATGGACGTAGGGCATGGTGAGCAGCGGCACCAGCAGGTAGACCACGGCCAGCGCGGCCGTGATCAACAGGGGCGCAAGCGCCCCGCCCAGCAGGAACAGCGGCGCGATCAGCACCGCGCCGGCCACCAGACCCACCAGGATGCTCACACCCAAGGTCTTGAGGAACAACACGTAGAAGCTGCCCGCGCCCACTTTCAGCGCCGTGCGCTCCTGCGCGAAGGCGTAGCCGCCATGCTGGTAGCGCTTGATGCGCGCGAACAGCCAGGGCAGCAGCACCATGAAGGCCACGGTGACCACGCCCATGACGGTCGCCACGGTCTGCGCCGCTTCGCGCGTCATCTCTTCGCCCTCTTCCACCTGTGGCAGAAACAGCACGAACGCCAGGGCCGGCAGGAAGAACGGCAGCAGGGCGATGTAGGCCGACTTGAGATCGCCTTCGAACGAAAAACGCACGCCGCGCCAACTGGTGTTGCGCAGGCGGAACTGCAGCGAGGCGCGCCACAGCGCGGGCCACAGGGCCGCGAACACCACCAGCGCAATCCAGGCCAGGCCGGGCTGGAAGTTCGACACCGCCCAATAGCCCACGCCGAGCGCAAGCACCAGCAGGTAGCCTCGGAACATCTTCCACGGGTCGGCATGGAAGCCCAGCGGGTCGCCACCCACCAGCGTGTTGTTCTGGAAGTAGGCGATGCGGCGCGCGCGCGCAAACGGCACATAGAGCGTGAACGTGACCAACGTGAGCAGCAGATTCACCATCCAGATGCGAAAGTACTCGCTGCCCGAACCGGTGAACTGGATGCCCAGCCCCTCCATGGCGCGGGACGCGCCTTGGCCCGCCAGCACCTCGGTGGGTGCGAAATCATCTTGTTGTGCCATCCTCTGCCCTTGATGTGATTGAGTTCGCACGCATCCTAGCAGCGCACCCCGCACGTTCAGGTCCACTTGCCGGCCCTCCATCGGAACCACCATGCCCCAGTCCCTCGCCGCCGAACGCCCCAAAGCCACCACGCCGACCTCGCTCGGAGGCCTCTTCCCGTTCATGCGTCCCTACCGCCTCCAGATCGCGCTGGCGCTGCTGTTCCTGGTGCTGGCGGCGGTCGCCACGCTGCTGTTTCCGGTGGCGTTGCGCGGCCTGATCGATGGCGGCCTGGTGACCGGCGACCGCAGCGCGCAAGCCATGGGCCTGCGCGGCCACTTCTTCGAGCTCTTTGCCGTGGCGGTCGCGCTCGGGCTGTTTTCCGCGGCGCGCTTCTACCTCGTGAGCTGGCTGGGCGAGCGCATCACGGCCGATCTGCGCAGCGCGGTCTACAGCCACGTGCTGCGGCAAAGCCCGCAGTTCTTCGAGACCACGCAGACCGGCGAAGTGCTCTCGCGCCTGACCACCGACACCACGCTGGTGCAGACCGTGGTGGGCTCCTCGCTGTCCATGGGCCTGCGCAACGCGGTGATGGGCATCGGCGCACTGATCATGCTGGTGTGGACCAACCCGTACGTGATGCTGCAAGTGCTGCTGATCATCCTGCTGGTGGTGCTGCCCAGCATGTGGTTCGGCCGGCGCGTGCGCAAGCTCTCGCGCGCCAGCCAGGACCGCGTGGCCGATTCGAGCGCCATCGCGGCCGAGGTGCTCAACGCCATTCCCATCGTGCAGAGCTACACCGCCGAAGAGCGCGAGGCCACGCGTTTCCGCGGCTCGACGGAGAGCGCCTTCATCACCGCCATCCGCCGCACCAAGGCGCGCGCCGGCATGGTGGCCTTCATCATCATCTCCACCGCCGCGCTGCTGCTCTGGGGCCTGTACCAGGGCACGCAGGCGGTGTTGGCCGGCACCATCACGCCCGGCCACCTGGGGCAGACCGTGGTCTACATCATCATCCTCGCCGGCGCGGTGGGTGTGCTGGGCGAGGTGTATGGCGACCTGCTGCGCGCGGCGGGCGCGAGCGAGCGGCTGATGGAGCTGCTGGCCAGCGCATCGCCCGTGCAGTCGCCGGCCCAACCGCTGCAAGCCGCCACGCCACAAGGTGGCAGCGCGCTGGCGTTCGACGGCGTCACTTTCCACTACCCCTCGCGCCCCGCGCAGGCCGCGCTCAGCGGCTTCACGCTGGACGTGCAGCCAGGCCAGACCGTGGCGCTCGTCGGTCCCAGCGGCGCGGGCAAGACCACGGTGTTCGGCCTGCTGCTGCGCTACTACGACCCGGCGCAAGGCAGCATCCGGCTCGATGGCGTGCCGATCCACCAGCTCGATCTGCACGCGCTGCGCCAGCGCATCGGCATCGTGCCGCAGGACCCGGTGATCTTCTCCAGCAGCGCGATGGAGAACATCCGCTACGGCAAGCCCGGGGCGAGCGATGACGAGGTACGCGCGGCCGCCCAGGCCGCCTTCGCGGACGAATTCATCGACAAGCTGCCCGAGGGCTACGACACCTTTCTGGGCGAACGCGGCGTGCGGCTCTCAGGTGGACAACGCCAGCGCATCGCCATCGCGCGCGCCATGCTCAAGAACCCGCCCCTGCTGCTGCTCGACGAGGCCACCAGCGCGCTGGACGCGCAAAGCGAGCGCATGGTGCAGGCCGCGCTCGAATCGGCCATGAAGGACCGCACAACGCTCGTGATCGCGCACCGCCTGGCCACCGTGCAGAAGGCCGACCGCATCGTGGTGCTCGACCACGGCCGGCTGGTGGAGCAAGGCACGCATGCGGAACTGGTGGCGCACGGTGGGGTGTATGCGGGGCTGGCGGCCTTGCAGTTCAACGCGTAGCGACCTTTCCGCTCGACCCGCAGAGAAGCGCTTTAGAGACTGGTGCTTGCCTTCGAATCCCGAAGCGTCGAGAGCAGCACCGCAATGGGATGGCGCAACTCGCTTGCCCGGAGCCTTTTGACCTGGCTGCGGCATGAGTAGCCCGTCGCCAGTAGCTCAGGCTCGTGTTCAGCTGCACCCTGGTCGACCAACGCGGCCCAGGACAAGTCAAAAATCCGTTCGGATGTCTGCCGGTTGCGGGTCTCATGTCCATAGGTGCCTGACATTCCGCAGCACCCGCTGGATGAACTCTGGAGCACCAGTCCCACACGCGCGAAAACGGCTTGCCATTGCGAGGTGCTGGCCGGAACGTTCGTCTTCTCGGTGCAATGGGCCAGCAGGCGATAGGTGGTAGCAGCTTGAACGGAGGTGTTACCGGGCTCCAGGACATTGAGCAACCACTCTTGCGGCAACAGCACCTCCGGGCAGTCGCTTGCCCCGGCCACCTTGCGGTATTCCTGCCGGTACACGAGTGTCATGGCCGGGTCTAGCCCGACCAGAGGAACACCGAAGGCTGCAAGCGCGCCCAGCTGCGCCGCGTTTCGAGTGGCGACACGGTCGAAGGCGTGGAGAAAACCCTGGACTTGCAACGGTTTGCCGTTGGGCCGGAAAGGCGCCAGAAAGACCCGAAGTCCCAGGTGCGCAGCCAACTCGACAAAAGCCGAAGCCAACGGGCTTTCGAAGTACCGCGTAAACGCGTCCTGAACCAGAATGACGCTTCGTTTTTGCTCCTCTTCGCTGAGCGACGCAAGGCGTTTCGGCGTGGCAGCCACGACCCCATGGCGCCGCAACGTCGAGTTGAAGTCATGGCGGCTCAGCAAAGGGCTGTCCACCATGCCTGCATAGCGTTCAAGCGCATGGCGCATGGGAGCCGATGCCATCAACGCGTTGTAAAAGCCTGGAACCCGCGCCAGCCAAGGCACGGTGAACTCAAGCGAGCCGATCAGATAGTCCTTCAGAGGTCGAGGGTAGAGCTGGTGGTACAGCTGCAGGAACCGCGAGCGAAACTCCGGCACATTGACCTTCACGGGGCATTGTCCAGCGCAGGATTTGCAGGCCAGGCAGCTGACCATTGCATCGTAGACCTGGTGCGAGAAGTCTTCCTCTCCGCGCTTCTTTGCGCGCCCGTTGCGCCATCGCGTCAGCCACCCATGAACGCTCGAAGAAGCACGTGCCTGCGCCTCAAGAACATTGATGCCGGCCTTGCCTTGCAAGCGGAGCCACTCCCGAATGGCACTGGCGCGGCCTTTGGGTGAGTGCAGACGTTCGCGCGTGGCCTTCCAGGATGGACACATGGCATCGGCCGGATCGTAGTTGTAGCAAGCGCCGTTGCCATTGCAATGCATGGCCGAGCCATAGCTTTGCCAGACTCGCTCGTCGATTTGCCGATCGGCCTCCCCACGCAACGGCACACCGTCGATCTTCAGCAACTCAGCCGCCGTCGCCAACGGCGTGGCGACCTTGCCAGGATTGAGCTGATTGAACGGGTCGAACGCCGTCTTCAATTGCTGCAGCGCTGGATACAGTTCACCGAAGAACGTGGGGGCATACTCCGAGCGCACCCCTTTCCCATGCTCGCCCCAGAGCAAGCCACCATACTTTTTCGTCAACCGCGCCACGCCATCGGAAATCGGGCGAACAAGGGCGGCCTGTGCGGCCACCTTCATGTCCAGGGCCGGGCGCACGTGCAGCACGCCTGCATCGACATGACCAAACATGCCATAGGCAAGGCCATGACCATCGAGCAGCGCCCGAAACTCCGCGATGTAGTCGGCCAGCTTCTCGGGCGGCACGGCCGTGTCTTCCACGAAGGGTTGGGGGCGCGCCTCGCCTTGCACGTTGCCCAACAAGCCCACCGCACGCTTGCGCATTGCGTACACCCGTTCGACAGCCTCGGGACCGACCGCGATGGTGTGCCCCAGGCGCTCCACGCTCGGGTCCCGTCGCAGGTGCTCGACAAACGCGTCAACACGTGCGCGCAACTCGGCCTCCTCGTCACCACTGAACTCCACAAGGTTGATGCCCAGCGTTTCCCGACGGTCGTCCTCTTGCGGGAAATAGTCGGCCACACCATTCCAGACGATGTCGCGCATGGCCAGCAAAAGCACTTTGGAATCAACCGTCTCGATGGACAACGGACGGTGTGCCATCAGGGCCTGAGCGTCGCGCAGGGCATCCATGAAAGCCGCGTATCGCACGTTGACCAGCGCCGTGAATTGGGGCACGGGCAAAACACCCAAGGTGGCCTCCACCACAAATCCCAAGGAGCCCTCCGACCCACACAGCACGCTGTTGAGATTGAAGCGGCCATCCGCCTCTCGCAGGTGCGCCAGGTCGTACCCGGTGAGGCAGCGGTTGAGCGGCGGAAACACCTGATCGATGAGCGCGCTGTGCTCCCGTTGAATGGCTTCTGCCGTTCGATAGACCTGGCCGCTGCGTCCCGCTAACGCACAACGGTTCTCCAGCTCGTCCGATGCAATGGCATGCGTGTGCAGCAGCTCGCCGCCCAGCAGGACCGTGCCCAGCGCCACGACATGATCGCGCGTCTTGCCATAGGTGCAACTACCTTGCCCACTGGCGTCCGTGCTCACCATTCCACCAATGGTTGCACGGTTCGAGGTGGACAACTCGGGCGCAAAGAAGAGCCCATGAGGCTTCAACGCAGCATTGAGTTGATCCTTCACCACGCCGGCTTGCACACGCACGCGCCGCGCTGCCACGTCAATCTCAAGAATGCGGTTCATGTGCCGCGACAGATCCACCACCAGGCCATCGGTCAGCGATTGGCCGTTGGTGCCGGTGCCACCACCGCGTGGCACCAACACAATCGAACGCCAGACGTCCAAATCGACGAGACGCGCCAGACGCTGTACATCGGCGGTATCGCGCGGAAAGACCACGGCCTGAGGAAGCCGCTGGTAAACGGAGTTATCCGTTGCCAATACCAGACGATCCCCGTAAAGGGTCGTCATTTCACCCGAGAAGCCCGCCTCCTTGAGCGCGGTCAAAAAACGTCGATAGGTTTCGGCCGTGGAGATCGGTGGGCGAACGACGGCAATTGTCTTGGGCTTCATGAATCTGGAGGGCATGGCGATCGGCACACGCGCAGCAAAAGCGGCCTTCAGGCCGCGGATGGCAGGCGCGATGCCTTCTGCAGACGGTGCTCAGGCGAACTTCGGTTTAAGCCCCGGCGCTGGCGTTGCGCCAAAGCCTCCGCGCTCAACGACAGCTTGTCGGCCACCGTGCAACTCCACCAGCGCATGCTGGTCGGCTTTGGCCTGGCGGTCCTGCGCCTCCACATCCACGATGGCTCGCAGGGCCAGCGTCAGCTCCTGCACGACGCTGTCGTGTTGCCCCCCGGGCACCAGATCGACGAGCTCTTCGGGATCCGCATCCAGATCGAACAGCTGGGGTTGCATGTCGACGTAGTGGATCAGCTTCCACGGTCCGCGCCGCAGCATGTAGGCACCCGTCTTGGCGCCGGCTGCGTGGTATTCGGAGAAGGCGGGACGGGTCAGATCGTCGGGTTGTTCGGCCATTTGCACGAGCGATCGACCCGGCCAATCGCGCGGGACATCCAAGCCCATCCATTCCAGCAAGGTCGGGGCCACGTCCACCAGCGACGCTTGTGTGGCGACGACCTTGCGCAGGTTGTGCCCCGGGGCGCGCACCAGCATGGGCACGCGTGCGGCCTCCTCGTACAACGTCGACTTGCCCCACAAGGCCCGTGTTCCCATGTTGTCGCCATGATCGCTCGTGTAGATGACCAAGGCTTCATCGGCGAGCCCCTCGGCCTCTATCGCATCGCAAATCCGTTGGAAGTTCCAGTCCATGAAGCTGCACAAGCCCGCATAGCTCAGCAGTGCGCGACGGCGCAAGTCGTCGTTGAAATGGATGTCATGGGGAAAGCAGGTGCGCAGTGCAGACACCCAAGGGTGATCGTTGCGGTCTTCGGCGCGGTGCAACTTGGGCAAGGGCACGTCTTCCAGGCGGTAGCGTGACGCGAATTCCTCCGGAGCAATCAGCGGAAAGTGGGGCGCCACAAACGACGAGAACAAGACCCAGCCGTCCTGCGATGCGTGCTCACGGATCCAGTCCACCGATGCATCTGCAATGCGCCGGTCGTACTGGGTGTAGCTGCTCTCGCCGATGCCGATTTCTTCGGACATGGACTTCGCCTTGTGACGGACCGGCAAGGGATCGCGCACAGCGCCCAGCAAGTCACCAACACCATTGACCACGTGCATGGGCTCGATCTGGCGGCTGAAGCCCGTGTCGTCGGTCTCATTGCGAAAATGCAGCTTGCCGATGGACGTGACGTCGTAGCCTGCATCGCGCAGCAGATGGGTCCAACCCTTGGGCGAGCCGGTGTACGGCAGGGCATTGTCCCAGTGACGGGTAGCGTGGGTGTAGCGTCCCGTGGTGAACGAAGCGCGCGCGGGAATACAGATAGGCGAATTGGTGTAAGCCGAGGAGAACCGCGAGCCAGACGCGGCGAACGCATCCAGGTTCGGCGTCTTGATCCAGGGATGCCCGGCCGATGACAGCGCCACGCCCGAGTGCTCATCGGACATCACGACAATGGCTATTCTTCTTTTCTTGGCCCTCATCTTCAAGACTCCTTGATATCGCTCTTTTTCACCACTTCGCGCCAGCGCACGGAGTCGGCGGCAACATACGATCGGAAGGCCTCGACGCTCATCGGCATGACTTCGATCCCCTCGCTGGTCAGCTTTTCGGCCAGCTCCTTTTGCTTGAGCACTTCATTCAGCGATGCGGTCAGCTTTTGACCGACATCGGCGGGGATGCCGGCAGGCCCCATGATGCCGACCCACTGCACGGCCTCGAAGTCGGGAACGCCCAGCTCCTTGAGCGTGGGGACGTCTGGCAACAAGGGATGACGGCGCGGGCCCGTCACGGCCAACGCGGTCGCCTTGCCGCTGCGGATGTAGTTGAGCGCGCCTGCCAGCCCTGGCATGGCGTACTGAATCTGGTTGGCCAGCAGGTCGGTCATGACCGGCGCGACCCCCTTGTAAGGCACATGGACGATGGACGTGTTCGTTGCGACTTTCAATCGTTCAAAGACCAGGTGCGTGATGGTGCCTGCACCGGCCGAACCGAAGCTGTCCCTCCCAGGGTTCGCTCGCACGTCTTGCAGAAACTGCTGAAATGTTTGCGGACCACGCACCGCGTTGGACACCAGCACATTGGGGGCGCCCCCGATCATCCCGATATAGGTGAAGTCCTTCTGGGTGTCATAGGGGAGTTTGCGCACTGCTGGCAGGGTGCCATGCGTGCTCACATAACCCAGCATGAGGCTGTACCCGTCGGCCGCCGCCCGTGCGGTAGCTTGCGACGCGATCTGACCGCCTGCGCCAGCCTGGTTGTCCACGACCCAGGTCTGCCCCATCGTGCGCGAAAGTGCATCTGCCACGACACGGGCGATCAAGTCGGTGCCTCCACCTGCAGCCACAGGCACCAACAGCTTGATGGGTCGATTGGGAAACGCCTGTGCGCGGGCCGAGCCCGAGAACAAGCCGAGGCTGGAAGCCCCACTGGCCAAAACAGTGAGGACGGCGCGACGGCGCGAGAATGAAGGAAGTTGGATCATGTTTGTCTCTGGAGTTGTCGAAGAGGCCTGCTCGATGGGGGCGCAGTTTATGTGCGTCAGCAGGTTGGCCGGAAGTAAAATCGGCGCACATCCGTTCTCCAAATTCGGCACACCCTCCCCTTCGCACATCGCACATTGGCGCTAAACCTCGAACATCTGAGAGCCTTCCTTGTCGTCGTAGAAGAAGGCAGCATCAATCGGGCGGCTGCAAGGCTTCTGCGTGCTCAACCGGCGGTGGGTCGTCAGATACGGCTCCTGGAAGAGTCGCTGGGTGCGGCACTGCTGCACCGCTCCTCACAAGGCGTTCAACCCACCGCAGCGGGTGCCCGCCTGATCGAGCACGCCAAACGAATCTTTCAGAACGTTGCAGAAGCCGAAGCCGCCATTGCGCATCTGGAGTCGGTGCCATCTGGCGACGTGACAGTGGCGCTTCCTACCTCGCTCATCGATCAATTGGGTGTGCGCCTGTTCACCACCATGCAGGAACGCTTCCCGTTGGTGAGGCTTGAAGTGCTGGAAGGCGACAGCCATGCCATCAAGACGTGGATGCGCGAGGGCACAGCCAGCCTTGCGCTGCTCCCTGAAGGGCACTCCGACACGAGCCTTCACTCCATGGAGCTGGCCACACAAGTGTTTTGCTTTTGTGGACGCTTCGACCACGTCGACAGCCTGCCAGAATCGATCTCGCTGTCGGAAGTGTTGTCGTATCCACTGGCGCTGTCTCTGCACCCCAACCGGCTCAGGCGCTTGATTGACACAGCCGCCCAAGGAGTCGGCCAAGAAGTGCGCCCCATCATCAGCACGAGCACTGGCCTGGTTTCATTGCTGCTCAAGGAAGGTGGGATCTACACCATCCGTCCACGCATTGGAGCGATGCCCGCCACCGTGGACGGTCTTTCGTTCATCCCGATTCGCGACCCCTCAATTCAACGAAGTTTGTGCGTCGTGTGGGGCACGCAAGAGACCCTTCAGCCCGCGGCCGAGGTGACCCGTGCCACCTTGGTTGAGCTGGTTCAGGCACTGGCGCCGCCCATCTGATCGCCCACAGGAGCGCGACGCACCTATACCGCGCGGTCGCATCCTCAAAGGGTGTGAACGGAATTGGCGTCCCGGCGAAAACGTAGTGAACAACGGAGCGATCGCAGATCACTGTGATGGCTCACGTGTCGCCTATGGCGGCTCGAGCGGGGGACCTCAGGGTCCACGGGTTTTCGCTACGATTCCCCGGTACGCCAACCTGCTCGAGTCGCCGCCACCGACAGCGCGTCGGCAGCGGTTTTCATCTGCAAAAACTTTCGGGGAGCGAAAGAGATGTCACACCAACCACAGCAGAACCCTGCCGGACCGTCGGTTCACGATCTGCACACCAACACAAAGGACCCCACCGCCCTCATCACGCGGTTTCGCGACCAGATCGCCGAACTCGCGGACCACTTCCAGTCCTACCGCTCGCTCGAGCGCTTCGCGATGACGGACTACGCCGACGAGCAGCGCCACGGCGTGCCCAACTCCCGCGGCCAGCTCAGCGCCCTGCTGCGGGCGATCAACGAGCCCATCTGCCGCCAGATCGAAGCCCTGGCGGGCGTCGCGGTGTCCATGGAACAGGCGATCGCAAAACGCTGAGAGCCAGAGCATGACGACTCCCACCGACCTGCCCCACACGGACACCTCTTCGCCCGCATTGGAAACGCACGAAGACCTGTCCTTCAACCGACACGAGATGGCGTTCCTGGCGCAGTCCGAAACACCGCAGCGGTTCGAGCGCTGCGACTTCGACTGTGTCGACCTGTCCGGGTTGACGCTGCGCTCCTTCCAGTTCATCCACGGCTCCTTCATGGATGCCTCGTTTCAAGCGGCCTCGATGGCACACACCCAGTGGATCGGATGCCGTGGCCGGCGGGCAAAACTCGAATCCGCCGACCTCAGCGACGCGACGTTCAACGACTGCGACCTGATCGACACGCGATGGCGGCACGCCAACCTGGCCTCCACCCTGTTCAAGGCCTGCATGCTCGAGGGAGCGCGCTTCCTGGAGGTGATCAGCGCAGGCTTGACGTTCGAAGACACGCTGCTCGCGGGCGCCGATCTTCGCGAAGCCGATCTGGGCCACGTCATGCTGGACGAAGCCCCGCAGTTGCGCGGGTCCACCATTTCACGCAGCCAGGCGGCCTTGTCGCTGATGGACGTGGGCATTGCCATTGCCTGATGCCAGCCCGAGCGGGTCGGCGCACAACTATGCGCCAAACGCATAACGCAATGGCCTTGTGGCCTTAGACAAGCGAGGACGGCTTCCGTACAGTGGCGTTGGCAGGCCCACCAGGGCCGCAAACCACAAGGATTCTTCCATGTCACAAACACCGCCCCTCCCAGCCGGCAGCGCCACCAGCGCCCCGGCCGTTTTCACGCAGGCACTTCCTTCCTACCTCGATCCCAAACACCTCGGGCCCTGGGGCATCTACCTGCAGCAGGTCGATCGCGTCACGCCTTACCTCGGCCCGCTCGCGCGTTGGGTCGACACCTTGAAGCGACCCAAGCGCACACTGATCGTCGACGTGCCGATCCACCTGGACAACGGCACCATCGCCCACTTCGAGGGCTACCGCGTGCAGCACAACACCTCACGCGGGCCAGGCAAAGGCGGTGTGCGTTTCCACCAGGACGTCACGCTGTCGGAAGTGATGGCGCTGTCGGCCTGGATGTCGATCAAGAACGCCGCGGTGAACGTGCCTTACGGCGGCGCCAAGGGTGGTGTGCGCGTGGACCCGAGGCAACTCACGCGCGGTGAACTGGAGCGCATCACGCGCCGCTACACCAGCGAGATTGGCATCATCATCGGCCCGACCAAGGACATCCCCGCGCCAGACGTGAACACCAACGAGCAGATCATGGCCTGGATGATGGACACCTACTCGATGAACGAGGGTGCCACCGCCACCGGCGTGGTCACCGGCAAGCCGGTGGACCTCGGCGGCTCGCTCGGCAGGCGCGAAGCCACGGGCCGGGGCGTGTTCACCGTGGGCGTGGAAGCGGCGCGCCGCATTGGCCTGGACGTGGCCACAGCGCGCGTGGCGGTGCAAGGTTTCGGCAACGTGGGTGGCGTGGCGGGCAAGTTGTTCTCGGAGGCGGGCGCGCGCGTGGTGGCGGTGCAAGACCACGGCGGCACCATTTACCGCGACGCCGGGTTCGATGTACCGGCCTTGCTGGCACACGTGAAACAGGTCGGCTCGGTGGCAGGCTTCGCCGGAGCTGAGGTGATCGCGAATGACGCCTTCTGGGACGTGCCGTGCGACATCCTCATTCCCGCCGCGCTGGAAGGCCAGATCAACGAAAGCAACGCCGGGCGCATCCAGGCGCGCATGGTGATCGAAGGTGCCAACGGCCCGACCACACCGCAGGCCGACGACATCCTGCACGACCGCAACGTGCTGGTGCTGCCCGACGTGATCGCCAACGCCGGCGGTGTGACGGTGAGCTACTTCGAATGGGTGCAGGATTTCTCGAGCTTCTTCTGGAGCGAGGACGAGATCAACGCACGCCTGGTGAAGATCATGAAGGACGCGTTCGCGGCCGTGTGGCAGGTGGCCGACGAGAACAAGGTGAGCCTGCGCACGGCGACCTTCATCGTGGCGTGCAAGCGCATCCTGCATGCGCGCGATTTGCGGGGCTTGTACCCCTGAGCGGTTCGGCTCCACGCAAAACAAAATGCCCGATGCCAATAGCGTCGGGCGTTTTTTTGGAAGGATGTTTGGGCGGATGTGCCGAATCGCTTACTCGGCCTTGATGCCCGAACTCGCGATCACCTTGCGCCAGCGTTCCTGATCGACCTTGAGGAACGCGCCGAATTCGGCCGATGTTCCCCCCGTGAACTCCGCGCCTTCGTCGTTCAGCTTCTTCGTAAAGCTGGCATCGTCTTTCGCAATGGCGAGCACTTCGCGGTTCAAGCGCTCGACGATGGCGGCCGGTGTGCCGGCTGGCGCCACCAGGCCAAACCACGTGCCGGTCTCCAGCGCTACGCCTTGCTCCTGGAAGGTGGGCACGCCGGGCAGCAGCGCCGAGCGCTTGGTCGATGCGATGGCCAGCACCTTGACCTTGCCCGACTTCACGTGCGGCAGCGCCGGCAACACGGTGGGAAAGACCATGTCGGTTTCGCCCGAGAGCGTCGACAGCATCGCCGGGCTGCCACCGTTGTAGGGCACGTTCAGGAACTTCGTGCCCGACAGCTGCTGGAACAGCTCCGACACGAGGTGCGGCGTGGAACCACTGCCGTAGGTGGCCGCGGTCAATCCGCCGGGCTGGGTCTTGGCCTTGTTCACGAGTTGCGCCAAGGTGTTCGATTCCGACGCGGCCCCGACCACCATGACGGCGGGCGAATTGGCCACCATGATGACGGGCGTGAAGTCGCGCTCGGTGTTGTAAGGCAGCGAGCGGAACAGCCCGGGGCCGGTGGTGAATGACGAACTGGCCATCAGCAGCGTGTAGCCGTCAGGGGCTGAGCGCGCCACGAGCTGGTTGCCGATGGTGGTACCCGCACCGGGCTTGTTCTCCACCACGATGGGCTGGCCCAGGCGCTGGGTCAGCTTCTCGCCGAGCAGCCGAGCAATGCCGTCCACACCGCCGCCGGGAGCGAAGGGCACGATGAGTTTGATGGGGCGTGAGGGGTAGGCGGCCTGCGCAAAGCCGAGCATGGGCGCTGCGGCCAGCAAAGCGACCGCAGCACAGGCAGCGCGGCGGGTGAAGCGGGAAGACCGAGAAGAAGATGGGTTCATGTTTGTCTCCGGGATGGGGTCATTCGGTTTTGGGCAAATCGGCGATGTGCGTACCGGCGTCGATGGCCTCGCACTTGATGGCTTCGGCGCACACGATTTTTTCGGCCCAGGCCAACACCTCTTCGGCGCGGGCGATGGGCACGAAGCACACGCCCGTGTCGTCGGCGAAGACGATGTCGCCACACGACACGCGCATGCCGGCAATGTCGACATCGCCATTGATCTCCATGGTCTCGATGCGCCACTTGCCGGTGAGCGGCGTGATCTCGGAGGCCCAGATGGGAAAGTCGATCGAGCGGGAATGCGTCACGTCGCGAATGCCCCCTTCGATGATGGCGCCGACCTCACCCTGGCGCTTGGCGGTCTGGGCTGAGATGCCGCCCATGTTGGACACGCCGGCCACGCCTTGGATCACTACCACATCGCCCGGTTGCGCGAGGTTGTGCGCTTCGAACTCAGCCATCTTGTTGGTCGGCACGCGGGCATTCGCATAGCCGTCGCCGGGCTGCATGGCATTGCGCACAGTGAGCGCGGTGCCGGCGATGATCTTGCCGGCGATGGTGGGCTTGAGCGTGGATGCGCCGACCACGCCGGGAATGCCCAGGCGGTCCATCACGTCGGAGATCACGCCGCTGGCATCGCCGAGCGCGCGGTAGCGCTCCAGCAAGCCGGGTGTTGCCCGAGGCACGGCGAACTGGCGGATGCGCGAGGGATGAATCTTGCCGGTCAGGCGGGGTGGGTTGGCGCTCATGATGCTGGCCTTGACTCTTGATGAAAATGAAAGAATGACCGGCATTCTGGGCTTCATGATCATCTTGCTCAACCGATTTAAACTGCGATTCGATTGAGTTTTTTAGAACCGAAGACGCCTGGAGAAACCATGAGCCTGCCCCCTCTCAATGCCGTTCGCGTGTTCGAGGCCGTCGGCCGGCGCGGCAGCGTCAAGCAGGCCGCCGAAGAACTGTTCGTCACGCCCGGCGCCGTGAGCCGGCAGCTGGCGCTGCTCGAAGAACACCTGGGCACCCCGCTGTTCACCCGCTCGCACCGGGCGTTGTCGCTCACGGCGAGCGGCAAAAGTTATCTCGCACGCGTGAGCGACGTGCTGCTGGAGCTGAGCCAGGCCACCGAGGAAATCCGGTCGACCAAGGGCCGCGACCCGTTGCGCATCTGGTGCCCCATGACCTTCGGAATGCGCTGGTTGGTGCCGCGCCTGCCGGTGTTCCGCGCGGCGCAGCCCGATCGCGACGTGGTGTTCACCACATCGCTCGGACCGGTGGACTTCGATGCGCAAGCCACGGGCGTAGCGATCCGCATCGGGCGGGGCGACTGGCCGGGCTGTGTGTGCCACCGGCTGGTGCCCATCGAACTCACGCCGGTGTGCAGCCCGGCGCTGCTGACCAAGCTGGGGCCCTTGCGAGCAGCGGCCGACCTTACCTGCACCACGTTGCTGCAATCGGCCGCTCGGCCGAATTACTGGCGTTTGTGGCTGGACGCGGCGGGCGCGCCCGACATCGATCCCGAGCGCGGCATCACCTTCGAGAGCGTGAGTCTGGCCTACCAGATGGCGCTGGACGGCGCTGGCGTGGCCATGGGCCAGCGCGCGCTGGTAGCGGCCGACCTGAAGGCGGGCCGGCTGGTCGAACCCTTTGCGCAACGGGTCGACTCGGGCGACGCGTTCTACCTCCTGTACCCGAATCGGCTCGCGCAAGATGCTTTTGTGCTGCGGTTTCGGGACTGGTTGCTGGCAGAAACACTTGTATCGGCTCATTAATAGAGCCAATACTTGTTTTATTGGCTCACTTCCGCCAAAATCGGCTCGACGCACGAGCTGATTTATGGCCCACATGTACCACCTCACACCAGACAACTTGCGACAGGCCCTGTCCACATGGGCTTCAACGGAGCAACCGTGGGCCTCCTCCACCCAGCTGGCAGCCGCCACGGGCGCAAGTCTGCCCGCCGTCAAGCGCATGCTCTCAAGGTTGCTGGCCGACGGCCGCATCGAGGTCATCGGCAAGGCCCGCGCCACCCGGTATCGGCTGCGGACCACGCCGGCCCCGGCGTCGTTGGGCATGGTGCCGATTCGGCCCATGCTCGTGCAGGAACCGCCCAAAGAGCCTCCGAGGTCGGCCCCCCTCTGGAGCGTGGCCAGCCAGGAACTCCGGCGGCAGATGACCCTGCCTCTGGCAGCCCGCGCGCCCGTCACGTACCGCCGTGCTTTCGTCGACGACTACAAGCCGAACGAGACCTTCCTGCTGTCCCAAACGCTCGCCGAAGAACTGGCCGCACTGGGGCGACTCCCCGGGCAGTTGCCAGCGGGCACCTACATCCGCAAGGTGCTGGAGCAACTGCTCATCGACCTGTCGTGGTCGTCGTCCCATCTCGAAGGCAACCGCTACACGCTGCTGGATACCGAGGCGCTGTTCAAAAGCGGTGCTGCGGCCACGGACCTCGACGCGGTCATGCTGCTCAACCACAAGGCGGCCATCGAGTTTCTGGTGGACGCGGTGCCCTTGCAGGGGCTCGCGACCGCGCTCGTGTGCAACCTGCACGCGGTGCTGATGCAAGACCTGCTCGTGGACGTGACGTCGCTGGGCACCATCCGCGAAAAGGTGGTCAACATCAGTGGCTCGACCTACGTGCCCACCCAGGTGCCTGCGCTGTTGCGGGAAATGTTCGAACGCATTCTGGCGACGGCGCGGCTCATCAAGAACCCTGTGGAGGCGGCGTTCTTCCTGTGGGTCCAGCTGGCCTACCTGCAACCCTTTGAAGATGGCAACAAGCGCGTGAGCCGGCTGGCCGCCAACATCCCGCTCATGCTCTACAACCAGGCGCCACTGTCTTTTCTGGACGTGGACCGGGAAGACTATGCGCTGGCCATGATGGGCGTCTACGAGTGCGGTGACGTCTCGATGGCGGTGGACCTCTTCGCCTGGACCTACCGGCGCTCGCAAGCGAAATACAAGGTGGTGCTGGACGCAGCGGGTTCGCCCGACCCTTTCCGCATCCGCTACCGCGAGGCGCTGAACGAAGCCATGGGCCTGGTGGTGCGCGGTCGCCGGTCAGCGCAGGAAGCGGTTGTCGGCCTGAGCCTGCCCGAGGATGACGCGGTGAAGCTGCAGCAGATTCTGGTGACGGAGCTGAACGCGCTGGCCGCCTTCAACTGCGCGCGCTACCGGCTGGGCATGCAGGAAACCCAGGGCTGGATCGACGCCGGCCGGCCTCGGTAGCCGCTGCACCGTTACTGCAGCGTTTCCTTGATCGCCGGGATCATCGGGAGGGCAATGACCTCAATACCTTCCTCCATCAGTTCCAGCGCTTCTTGCGGGCTGGCCTGGCCACGGATCTGGCGGTGCGCCACCTCGCCGCTGTGCATGGCACGGGCTTCTTCGGCGAAACGCACACCGACGTCTTCGGTGTTCGCCATCACCTCGCGCAGCGCCTTCAGCACCCGGGCCTGCATGGCCGCGAGTTCGGGCGTGGCGCCGTGGTTGCTCATGGTGACCGCTGTGCGGGTGTCTGCCGACGGCGGTGCTGCCGCTGCCTCGGGCTCCTGGCGGCCCACGCGCAGGTTCAGTCGCGGTGCGGAGAGCTTCTTGTGGATCTGCGCGTCGCCACACAGCGGACAGGTCACGAGGCCTCGCTCCAGTTGGCTCGTGAAGTCTTCTTCAGAGCCGAACCAGCCTTCGAACCCGTGGTGGTGTGCACATTGCAGATCCAGGACTTTCATGGAGCGGATTCTCCTGCAGCTGCCGCGCCTTGCGCACCGGCCCAGGTCAGAGACCATTCTCCGCGCAAGACGTTCTGCAGCCACATGGAGCCGATGAGGGTCTTGCTGTCGATCACGGTGCCATCGAAGCACCAGGCGTGCAATTCGGCCGGGGTGGCGCTGAAGACGTCGAGAAACTCACCTTCGTCCAGACGGCGTTCGCCCAGCGCAAGGCCACGCGCGAACCAGATGTCGATGACTTCGTCGGAATAAGCGATGGTGGGCGCAAGCCGTCCGGCAAAGGCCCACTCGCGCGCGCTGTAGCCGGTCTCTTCGAGCAGTTCGCGCTGCGCGCACACCAGGCTGGCCTCGCCCGCGTCCAGCTTGCCGGCAGGGAACTCGACCATCACGGCCTGCATCGGGTACCGGTACTGGCGCTCCAGCACCACTTGCCCATCATCCAGCAGGCCCACCACCATGACCGCACCCGGGTGCAGCACGAATTCGCGTGTCGCCTGCCCATCGTCGGGCATGCGCACATGGTCGCGTACCACGTGCAAGAAATTGCCGCGCAGCAACTCGGTGCGTGAGAGCTGGTGCTCTCGCAGATGTGCGTCGTCGTTCTGGCTCATCCGCGGTGCCGGTAGAGGTAGCGGTAGACAAAGCCCGGGAAGGCCAGTGTCAGGAAGAGCGAGCCGGTGGTGGCATAGAACTCCCAGCCTTGCGGGGCGATCTGCCCGGCGCGCTGCTCCAGCGCCAGGCCGATGGCGCCCACGATGCAGTACCACACCACCAGCTCGATCACCCGCACCCCAAGCGACTTCTTGGGCATGCGGCGCGGCCCCAGGGCGAACCAGCGTTCGTTGATGAAGGGCAGATTGGCCGCGACGAAGGCGGCGATCAACACCAGCCAGACAGAGAGGGTATGGGTCATGGAACGGTGTGTGAGCCGGCGGGCACCGGCGAAGTTCACCGGTTGGGCCCGCCCTGCCCCGCCTCTCAGGCCAGCAGCTGCGCCACGGCCTGGGCGCACAGGGTCATGAGGCCGCCGGGCACGATGCCCAGCACCAGCACAAGCGCGCCATTGAGCGTGAGCACCGAGCGCACGTCCAGGCCGGCGCTGATCTCGGCCGTCTGCGTGGGCGCGTCGAAGTACATGACCTTGACGACGCGCAGGTAGTAGAACGCACCGATCAGCGACATGACCACGGCGAACACCGCCAGGCCCACATGGAAGGCGCTGCTCGACGCCAGCAAGGCCTGCAGCACCGACAGCTTGGCGTAGAAGCCCACCAGGGGCGGCACACCCGCCAGCGAGAACATGCACACCGCCATCACACCGGCGTACAGCGGGCTGCGCTGGTTCAGGCCAGCCAGGTCGTCGATGTGCTCCGACTCGAATCCGCTGCGCGAGAGCAGCAGGATCACGCCGAAGGTACCCAGCGTAGTCAGCACGTAAGTCACCACGTAGAACATGGACGAACCGTAGGCGTTGGCCATGTTGCCGCCATCCATGCCGTTGGCCCCTTGCACCACGCCGGCCAGCAGACCCAGCAAGAGGAAGCCCATTTGCGAGATGGTGGAGAACGCGAGCATGCGCTTGAGGTTGCTCTGCGCAATGGCCGCGAGGTTGCCGATCAGCAGCGACATGACCGCCAAGACCGCCAGCATCTGCTGCCAGTCCACGGCGAGCGGCTGCAGACCTTCCACCAGCAGGCGGATCACGATGGCGAAGGCCGCCAGCTTGGGCGCGCCGCCGATGACCAGCGTGATGGCCGTGGGCGCGCCGTGGTACACGTCAGGCACCCACATGTGGAACGGCACGACACCCAGCTTGAACGCGAGGCCGGCGACCACGAACACCAGGCCGAGCGTGAGCACCTGGGGCGAACCCTTGAGCGTGGCCTCGCCACCGGCGATGGCCTTGAGCACCTCGGTCACGTCCAGCGAACCGGTGGCGCCATACACCATGGACAGGCCATAGAGCAGAAAGCCGCTGGCCAGCGCGCCCAGCACGAAGTACTTCATGGCCGCTTCGGTGGCCTGCGCGTTGTCGCGGCGCAGCGCCACCAGCGCGTAGCTGGAGAGCGTGAGCAGTTCAAGGCCGAGGTAGATCACCAGGAAGTTGTGGCCCGAGATCATGACGAACATACCCAGCAGCGCGAACATGCCCAGGGTGAACAGCTCGCCGCCGCGCAACATGTCGCGCTGGCCGGCGTAGCCACGGCCATAGACCAGTGTGACCATCATGGCGATCGACGCGAAGCACTTGAGCCAGTTGCCCATGGGGTCGCTGACGATCATGCCGCCAAAGCCCACCACGGTGCTGCCCGACGCCGCCGCCATGCCTTGCAGCACCGCGATGACCGCGAGCGTGAGCAGCGTCAGGCCGTAGGTGGCACCGCGAAGCGGCGACTTCACGCCGAGGTCCACCAGCGCGATCAGGCAGGCCATCGTCAACAGAAGGATTTCTGGGTAGGCCGCAACCCAGCTGAGCTTGTCAATCATGTGAGCGTTCTCTTGTGTTGGTGCGCGCAGGCTCAGTTCAGTTTGGAGACGGCGACGTGGCGCAGCAGCTCGGCCACGGACGCGTCCATCACATCGGTAAAGGGCTTGGGATAGACACCCATGATGAGCACGGCCAGCGCCAGCACGCCCAGCACGAGGAACTCGCGCGCGTTGATGTCGGTGAGCGCCTTGACGTTGTCATTGCCCACCGGACCCAGGTAGACCCGCTTGTACATCCACAGCGAATACGCGGCGCCGAAGATCAGGGCCGAGGCGGCGAGCAGGCCGAGCCAGAAGTTGGCCTTGACCGAGGCGATGATCACCATCCACTCGCCCACGAAACCGGCGGTGGCGGGCAAGCCGCAGTTGGCCATGGTGAACAGCAAGGCGAAGGCCGCAAAATTCGGCATGGTGTTGACCACGCCGCCGTAGTCGGCGATTTCGCGCGAGTGCACCCGGTCGTACAACACGCCGATGCACAGGAACATGGCGGCCGAGACGAAACCGTGCGCGATCATCTGCACGATGCCACCGGACACGCCGAGGTCGCTGAAGACGAAGAAGCCGAGCGTGACGAAGCCCATGTGCGCCACCGACGAATAGGCCACCAGCTTCTTCATGTCCTTCTGGACCATGGCCACGAGGCCGACGTAGACCACGGCGATGAGCGACAGCGCGATCATCAGCCAGGCCCATTCATGGGCTGCGTCGGGCAGGATCGGCAGCGAGAAACGCAGGAAGCCGTAGGCCCCCAGCTTGAGCATGATGGCTGCCAGTACGGCCGAACCACCGGTCGGCGCTTCCACGTGCACGTCGGGCAACCACGTGTGCACCGGCCACATCGGCACCTTCACCGCGAAGGCGGCGAAGAAGGCGAAGAACAACAGCGTCTGCGCGGTGCCGTCCAGCGGCAACTTGTACCAGTCGGCCAGGGCGAAGCTGCCGCCGGATTGCGTGTACAGGTAGATCAGCGCCACCAGCATGAGCAGCGAGCCCAGCAGCGTGTACAGGAAGAACTTGAAGGCCGCGTAGATCTTGTTCGGGCCACCCCAGATACCGATGATGAGGTACATCGGGATCAACGTGGCTTCGAAGAACACGTAGAACAGCATCGCGTCCTGCGCGCTGAACACACCGATCATGAGCCCGGAGAGGATCAGGAACGCGGCCATGTACTGGTTCACGCGCGAGGTGATCGACTGCCAGCTGGCGATGATCACCACCACGTTGATGAAGGCGGTCAGCAGCACCAGCCAGAGCGAGATGCCGTCCACGCCGAGGTGGTAGTGCACGTTGAAGCGTTCGATCCAGACGCTCTTCTCGACGAACTGCATCGCAGCCGTGCCGAGTTCGAAGCCGGTGTACAGCGGCACCGTGACGGCCAGGCCGGCGATGGCACCGACCAGCGCGATCCAGCGCACCACGTGGGCCTGATCGTCGCGGCCCAGGGCCAGCAGCACGACGCCGAAGAAGATCGGCGTCCAGATTGCAAGGCTCAGCAAACCCATCTTGTTATCCCTCTTCTTATTTGGCGAGCCAGACGAAATACGTCATGAACAGCAGCACGCCCACGATCATCATGAGCGCGTAGTGGTACAGGTAGCCGGTCTGCGCCCGGCGCACCACCGACGACACCGCGCCCACGATCTTCCAGCTGGCGTTGACCACACCGCCTTCGATCACGCCGCGGTCGCCACCCTTCCACAGGCCCACGCCGAGGGCGCGCGCGCCCCGAGCGAGCACGTTCTCGTTGAACCAGTCCATGTAGTACTTGTTCTCCAGGATCACCACGATCGGGCGCAGCGCGCGGCCGATGGCGGCAGGCACCGCCGGGTTGATCAGGTACATGTACCAGGCGAGCACCGCGCCGGCCAGGGCGAGGTACAGCGGTGCGGTCTTCAGCGCGTGTAACGCCATGGCCAGCGGACCGTGAAACTCTTCGGCAAACCGGGCCATGGCCGGGTGGAGCGCCGTGTCGATGGTGATCGCATCCTTGAAGAAGTCGCCGAACACCATCGGCTGGATGGTCATGAAGCCGATCACCACCGAAGGCACCGCCAGCAAGAGCAGCGGCACCGTCACCACCCAGGGTGACTCGTGCGGTTTGCCGTCGCCATGGCCGTGGTCGTCGTGGCCATGGTCATCGTGATGGTCGTGGTGCGCGTCCGGGTTCTGGTCGTAGCGCTCCTTGCCATGGAACACCAGGAAGTAGAGGCGGAACGAGTAGAACGAGGTCACGAACACGCCGGCCAACACCGCGAAGTGCGCGAAGCCCGCGGCCGGCAGGTTGCTGAAATGCACCGCCTCGATGATGCTGTCCTTGGAATAGAAGCCGGAGAACAGCGGCGTGCCGATCAGCGCCAGCGTGCCCAGCAACGAGGTGATCCAGGTGATGGGCATGTACTTGCGCACAGCGCCCATCCAGCGGATGTCCTGGTTGTGGTGCAGACCCATGATGACCGAGCCTGCCGCGAGGAACAGCAAGGCCTTGAAGAAGGCGTGGGTCATGAGGTGGAACACCGCCACCGAGTAGGCCGAGGCGCCCAGCGCCACCGTCATGTAGCCGAGCTGCGAGAGCGTGGAGTACGCGACGACGCGCTTGATGTCGTTCTGGATGATGCCCAGGAAGCCCATGAACAGCGCGGTGATGGCGCCGATGATGAGGATGAAGTTGAGCGCGGTGTCCGAAAGTTCAAACAGCGGCGACATGCGCGCGACCATGAAGATGCCGGCCGTCACCATGGTGGCGGCGTGGATCAGCGCGGAGATCGGCGTGGGGCCTTCCATGGAGTCGGGCAGCCAGACGTGCAGCGGGAACTGCGCGCTCTTGCCCATGGCGCCAATGAACAGGCAGATGCAGATCACGGTGATCAGCAGCCAGTCGGTGCCGGGGAAGCCGAGTTTGCCGAGTTCGGGCGCCTTGGCGAACACCTCGGTGTAGTTCATGGTCCCGGCATAGGCCACGATCAGACCGATGCCCAGGATGAAGCCGAAGTCACCCACGCGGTTGACCAGGAAGGCCTTCATGTTGGCGAAGATCGCCGTGGGCTTGTTGAACCAGAAACCGATCAGCAGATACGACACCAGACCCACCGCCTCCCAGCCGAAGAAGAGCTGCAGCAGGTTGTTGCTCATGACCAGCATGAGCATGGAGAAGGTAAACAGCGAGATATAGGCGAAGAAGCGGTTGTAGCCGGCGTCTTCTTCCATGTAGCCGATGGTGTAGAGGTGCACCATGAGCGAGACGAAGGTGACCACCACCATCATCATGGCGGTGAGGCCGTCGACCAGGAAGCCGATCTCCATCTTCAGGCCGCCCACCACCATCCAGGTGTAGAGGGTCTCGTTGAAACGCGCGCCATCCACGGCCACACTCTTGAGCGTCATGGCCGAGAGGATGAAGGCGATCAACACACCGAGGATGGTGAAGGTGTGCGAGGCGCGGCGGCCGATCAGGTTGCCGCCGAAGGTGGTGCCCAGAATGCCGGCGATCGCCGAGCCCACCAGGGGAGCCAGCGGAACGGCGAGCAGTGTGCTTGCAGAGAGGGTGGTGCTCATGGGGTTCTTGCCTGAGTTCTCGTGTGGGTGGCCCTGGCCTCAACCCTTGAGGGTGTTGAGCTCTTCGACGCTGATCGACGACTTGTTGCGGAACAGCAGCACCAGAATGGCCAGACCGATCGCCGATTCGGCGGCGGCCACGGTCAGGATGAAAAACACGAAGATCTGGCCGTGCAGGTCGCCCAGATAGTGCGAGAACGCCACGAAGTTCATGTTGACGGCCAGCAGCATCAGCTCGATGGCCATCAGCAACACGATGAGGTTCTTGCGGTTGAGAAAGATGCCCACGACCGAGATCGCGAACAGGATCGCGCCGACGGCGAGGAAATGGCCCAGGGTCAGGTTCATGGTTTCTGGCCCTCCGGGGCAGCGGCGGCTTCGACGGCGGGTGCGGCTTTCTGCGTGGCGCTCATGGGCAGCACCACCAAGCGGTCCTTGGCGCGCACGTGCACCTGCAGGTTGGGGTTGATGGCCTTGCTGTCCTTGCGCTGGCGCAGGGTCAGCGCGATGGCGGTGATCATCGCCACCAGCAGGATCACGCCAGCCACTTGAATGGGATAGAGGTACTCGGTGTACAGCAGCACGCCGAGTTCACGGGTGTTGGAATAGTTGGCGGCCTGAGCCGCCACTTCCGGCGCGGCCGAGATCGACGGGAAACCGGCCCAGAGCACAGCAATGAGTTCGGCAGCCACCAAGCCACCCAGCACGGCGGCCAGCGGGAAATGCCGCCAGAAACCCTTGCGCACCGTGTCCAGGTTGATGTCCAGCATCATCACGACAAACAGGAACAGCACCATCACCGCGCCCAGGTACACCAGCACCAGCGTGATGCCCAGGAACTCGGCCTTGAGCAGCAGCCACAGGGCGGCGGCCTGCGAGAAGGCTAGCATGAGGAACAGCACGGCGTGCACCGGGTTGCGCGCAGTGATCACGCGGTAGCCGGCAAACAGCAGCACCGCGGCGAATAGGTAGAAAAAGCCGGTCTGGTAGTCCATGGCGTCTGTGTTCTTGTGTCTTCTGCTCAGGCCGAAAGAAGTGGCGCGGTGTGGATCAGCGGTAGGGGGCGTCAGCGGCCCGGGCAGCAGCGATCTCGGACTCGTAGCGGTCGCCCACGGCCAGCAGCATTTCCTTGGTGAAGTACAGGTCCCCGCGCTTCTCGCCGTGGTATTCGAAGACGTGCGTCTCCACGATGGAGTCGACCGGGCAGCTTTCTTCGCAGAAGCCGCAGAAGATGCACTTGGTCAGGTCGATGTCGTAACGCGTGGTGCGGCGCGAGCCATCGTCGCGCACATCGGACTCGATGGTGATCGCCACAGCGGGGCATACGGCTTCGCACAGCTTGCAGGCGATGCAGCGCTCTTCGCCGTTTTCATAACGGCGCAGGGCGTGCAGGCCGCGAAAGCGCGGCGACAGCGGCGTTTTTTCCTCGGGGAACTGCACCGTGATCTTGCGCTTGAACGCGTAGCGGCCCGTCAGGGCCATGCCCTTGAACAGCTCCACCAGCAGGAAACTGTTGAAGAAGTCGCGGAAGGAGAAAGGCGCAACGGCCGTGGTCGTGGACATGTTTTTCTCGCCTGCTTTATTTCCAGATGTTCCAGGGGGTCTGCATGAACGCGCCCACCAGAACCAGCCAGATCAAGGTGACAGGAATGAAAATCTTCCAGCCCAGACGCATGATCTGGTCGTAGCGGAAGCGTGGGAAGGTGGCGCGGATCCAGATGAACATGGACACCACGACACAGGTCTTGATGCCCAGCCAGATCCAGCCGGGGATGAACTCGAGCGCGGCAAATGGCGAGAGCCAGCCACCCAGGAACAACAGCACGGCCAGCACCGACACCAGCCACATGCTGGCGTACTCCGCCAGGAAGAAGATGGCGAAGCCCATGCCAGAGTACTCGACCATGTGGCCGGCCACGATTTCCGCTTCGCCTTCCACCACGTCGAACGGGTGGCGGTTGGTCTCGGCCACGCCGGAGATCAGGTAGACGAAGAAGATCGGCAGCAGCGGCAGCCAGTTCCAGGACAGGAAGTCCAGGCCCATGTTGGCGCCCATGCCGCGCGATTGCGAGGCCACGATCTCACCCAGGTGCAGGCTGCCGGCGGTCATGACGACCACGAGGAAACAGAAGCCGATGGCGATTTCGTAGCTCACCATCTGTGCCGAAGCGCGCAGCGCGCCCAGGAAGGCGTACTTGGAGTTGGAAGCCCAGCCCGCGATGATCACGCCGTAGACCTCGATCGAGGTGATAGCCAGCACCACCAGCAACCCGGCGTTCACGTTGGCGATGATCGCCTCGGGGCCGAACGGAATCGCGACCCACGCAGCCAACGCCGGCATGATGGCCATGACCGGACCGAGACGGAACAAGCCATTGCTGGCCGCGCTCGGACGGATCAGTTCCTTGGTCAGCAGCTTGAGCGCGTCGGCGATCGGCTGCAGCAAGCCCATGGGGCCCACGCGGTTGGGGCCATGGCGCACCTGGATCCAGCCCAGCAGCTTGCGCTCCCACAGCGTGAGGTAGGCCACCAGGCCCATCAGCGGCGCGAGCACGGCCACGATCTTGATCAGGTTCCAGATCACGGGCCACGCGCCGGTGGTCCACCAGGAAGCGGCGATCAGACCCAGGCCGCCGTTGTACATCGCATCGATCACGCGGTGGCTCCTTCCACGGCTGCCTGCGCGGCACGCGCATCGGCGGTGAGTTGCAAGGCCGTCGAGCGGCGCACCAGGCCATCGAGCTGGTAGATCGAAGCCACGCAGGGCGCCACTTCGGCCGCAGCCATGTCGATCGAGGCCGAGCTGGCGTTGGACAAGCGAGCGGCGTCGACCACGTCACCGTTGGTCAAGCCGGGCAGCGCGGCCGACAGCACGGCTTGCGACGAATCGGCATCGAAACCGGGCAGGCTCAACAGGTTGCCCAGCACGCGCAGTACCTTCCAGGCCGGGCGCGTATCGCCCAGCGGACGCACGACGGCGTGGAAGCTTTGCAGACGGCCTTCGGCATTGACGAAGGAGCCCGAGGTTTCGGTGAAGGGAGCGATCGGCAGCAGCACGTCGCTGATGTCCAGGTTGGTCTTGAACGGGCTGAGCGTGACCACCATGCCGGCAGACGTCAGGCCCTGCGCACCCGCTGCGCTGTCGTGCGCGGGCTCGGTGTTCAGCAGGATGGCCGCGCGCAGTTGGCCGCCCAGCATCTGGCCGGCGTTCAGACCGCCCTGCCCTGGCACAGCATTCACGAGTTGCGCGCCCACGGTGTTGGCGGCTTCGCTCAAGTAGCCGACGCTGGCGCCGGTCTGTTGCGCGATCCAGTTCGCCAGCTCGAGCAGGCTCGAGCCCTTGCTGTGATGGGCGGCGGCGTTGCCGAGCAGGATGGCCTTGTGCTCCCCACCCAGCAGAGACTTGGCGACTGCGCGGTGCGCGTCGGTGGCCTCTGCGTCCACAGGGGCTGCGGCACCGGTTTCGGCGCCGATGGCGGCGGCGATGCCGGCCAGGGCACTGACCCAGTGAGCGCTGTCGGCCAGCACAGTGTTTTTCACCGGCATGGCCCAGTCTTGCGCCACGGCATGGAGCGCGTTGACTTGCGCACCCTTGCGTTGCGCCTGGCGGATGCGCTGCGCGAACAAGGGATGGTCCTTGCGCAAGTTCGAGCCGATGACCAGCACGCGCTGCAGCGTGGAGAGCGAGGCGATCGACCGGCCCAGCCAGCGCGCGGCGCCTGCGGGCGCTGCGTTGGCAAAGTCGGCGTGGCGCAGGCGGGCGTCGATGTTCTGGCTGCCCAGGCCGCGCACCAGTGCCCCCGCCAGGGCCAGCTCTTCGAGCGTGCTGTGCGGGCTGGCGAGCACGCCGATGGCACCGGCGCCGTTCTCGTTCTTGACCTGCTTCAAGCCATTGGCCACGTATTCGAGCGCGGTCTGCCAGTCGACCGTGTGCCATTCACCGCCCTGCTTGAGCATGGGCGCGGTCAGGCGGTCTTCGCTGTTGACGGCTTCGTACGAGAAGCGGTCGCGGTCGGCGATCCAGCATTCGTTGACGGCTTCGTTCTCCAGCGGGACGACGCGCATGACCTTGTGGTTCTTCACCTGAACGATCAGGTTGGCACCGGTGGAATCGTGCGGGCTCACGCTCTTGCGGCGCGAGAGTTCCCAGGTACGGGCGCTGTAGCGGAACGGCTTGCTGGTAAGCGCGCCTACCGGGCAGATGTCGATCATGTTGCCCGAGAGTTCGGAGTCCACCGTGTCGCCCAGGAAGGTCTCGATCTCGGCATGTTCGCCACGGTGCGACATGCCCAGCTCCATCACGCCGGCCACTTCCTGGCCGAAGCGCACGCAGCGCGTGCAGTGGATGCAGCGGCTCATCTCTTCCATGGAGATCAGCGGACCCACGTCCTTGTGGAAGACCACGCGCTTTTCTTCTTCGTAGCGCGAACCCGAGCTGCCATAACCCACGGCCAGATCCTGCAGCTGGCATTCGCCGCCCTGGTCGCAGATCGGGCAATCCAGCGGGTGGTTGATGAGCAGGAACTCCATCACCGACTGCTGGGCCTTGATCGCCTTGTCGCTCTTGGTGCGCACGATCATGCCCTGCGTGACGGGCGTGGCGCAGGCCGGCATGGGCTTGGGTGCCTTCTCCACGTCGACCAGGCACATGCGGCAGTTGGCCGCGATGGACAGTTTCTTGTGATAGCAGAAGTGCGGAATGTAGGTGCCCGCCTTCTCGGCCGCATGCATCACCATGCTGCCTGGGGGCACTTCCACCTTCTTGCCGTCGAGTTCGATTTCAACCATGGGAGTTTCTTCTCTTGGGCCTTAAGCAGCCTTGGCTGGCGACTGAGCGGCCGCGATCTTGGCCTCGAACTCATGCCGGAAGTGTTTGATCATGGCGCGCACCGGCATGGCCGCCGCGTCGCCCAGGGCGCAGATGGTGCGGCCCATGATGTTTTCGGCCACGTTGTCGAGCAGCGCCATGTCGGACGGCTTGCCCAGGCCGCGGTCGATGCGGTCGACCATGCGCCAGAGCCAGCCCGTGCCTTCGCGGCACGGCGTGCACTGGCCACAGGACTCGTGCATGTAGAAATACGACAGGCGCTTGAGCGACTCGACCATGTCGCGCGAGTCGTCCATCACGATGACGGCGCCCGAGCCCAGCATGGAGCCGGCCTTGGCGATGGAATCGTAGTCCATCGTGCACTCCATCATGATGTGCGCGGGCAGCACAGGCGCCGAGGATCCACCGGGGATCACGGCCTTGAGCTGGCGCCCTTTGCGCACGCCACCCGCGAGTTCGAGCAGCTTGGAGAACGGCGTGCCCAGCGGAATTTCGTAGTTACCGGGCAGTTCCACGTCGCCCGAGATCGAGAAGATCTTGGTACCGCCGTTGTTGGGCTTGCCGCATTCGAGGTACGCCTGGCCACCGTTGCGGATGATCCAAGGCACCGCCGCGAAGGTCTCGGTGTTGTTGATGGTGGTGGGCTTGCCGTACAGGCCGAAGCTCGCCGGGAACGGCGGCTTGAAGCGCGGCTGGCCCTTCTTGCCTTCGAGCGATTCGAGCAGCGCGGTTTCCTCGCCGCAGATGTAGGCACCGAAACCATGGTGGCCATGCAGCTGGAACGAGTAGTTCGAGCCCATGATGTTGTCGCCCAGATAGCCGGCGGCGCGCGCCTCTTCCAGCGCGGCCTCGAAGCGTTCGTACACCTCGAAGATCTCACCGTGGATGTAGTTGTAGCCCACCGAGATGCCCATGGCATACGCCGCGATCGCCATGCCTTCGATGACGATATGCGGGTTGAACATGAGGATGTCGCGGTCCTTGCAGGTGCCGGGCTCGCCCTCGTCGGAGTTGCACACCAGGTACTTCTGGCCAGGGAACTGGCGCGGCATGAAGCTCCACTTCAAACCACTGGGAAAGCCCGCGCCGCCACGGCCGCGCAGCGCCGATTCCTTCACGGTGGCAATCACCTGGTCCTGCGTGAGGCCTTCGCCGCCATCTTGCGCCAGTATCTTGCGCAGCGCCTGGTAGCCGCCGCGCGCTTCGTAATCCTTGATCGACCAGTTGCTGCCGTTCAGATCGGCGTAGATCTGCGGGCTGATGTGGCGGCCGTGGAAGCAGGTTTGCACGCCGGTGGCGCGAAACTGGCTGAGGATCTGTTCGGCACTGCTCATGACTGTCCTTCCGAAGCCCGCAAGCCGTCGATCAGCTGGTCGAGTTTCTCGTTGCTCATGAAACTGCACATGTGGCGGTCGTTGACCAGCATCACCGGCGAATCGGCGCAAGCGCCCAGGCATTCGCTCTGCTGCAGCGTGAACATGCCATCGGCAGTGGTCTCGCCCATGGCAATGCCCAGCTTGCCTTCGAGGTGGTGCAAGGCCTTCTGGCCATCGCGCAATTGGCACGGCAGGTTGGTGCAGACGTTGAGCTTGAATTTGCCCACCGGCCGCTGGTTGTACATGTTGTAGAAGGTCGTGACCTCGTGCACCGCGATCGGCTCGACACGCAGGTACGCGGCCAGCGCGGCCTCGGCCTCGGGGCTCACAAAGCCCTGCTCCTGCTGGATGATGGACAAGCAGGCCATCACGGCCGAGATGCGTTGCTCGTCGGGGTACTTCGCGACCTCGCGGTCGAAGCGCCGGATCGTGGCCTCCGGGAAGGACGCGGGCGTGACGGTGCTCATCGGTCGATCTCTCCGAAAACAATGTCCATGGTGCCGATGATGGCCACCGCGTCGGCCAGCATGTGGCCGCGCGCCATCTCGTCCATGGTGGCGAGGTGCGCAAATCCAGGCGCACGGATCTTCAGGCGGTACGGTTTGTTGGCACCGTCGCTCACGAGGTAGATGCCGAACTCGCCCTTGGGGTGCTCGACCGCCGCGTAGGCTTCGCCCTCGGGCACGTGGAAACCTTCGGTGAAGAGCTTGAAATGGTGGATCAGCTCTTCCATGTTGGCCTTCATGGCCTCGCGGGCGGGCGGCGCCACCTTGTGGTTGTCGGTGATGACCGGGCCGGGATTGGCGCGCAGCCACTTCACGCACTGCTCAATGATGCGGTTGGACTGCTTCATCTCTTCCATGCGGACGAGATAGCGGTCGTAGCAGTCACCGGTCTTGCCCACCGGAATGTCGAAATCCATCTGGCCGTACACGTCGTAGGGCTGCTTCTTGCGCAGATCCCAGGCAATGCCGGAGCCGCGCAGCATCGGGCCGGTCATGCCCAAGTTGAGCGCACGCTCGGGCGTGACCACGCCAATGCCCACCGTGCGCTGTTTCCAGATGCGGTTGTCGGTGAGCAGCGTGTGGTATTCGGCCAGGTAGGTCGGAAAGCGCTTGGTGAAGTCGTCGATGAAGTCCAGCAGCGAGCCCTGGCGGTTGCTGTTCAGCCCGGCGATGGCGCGGGCATTGCGCACCTTGCTGGCCTTGAATTGCGGCATGGTGTCGGGCAGGTCGCGGTACACGCCGCCCGGACGGAAGTAGGCGGCGTGCATGCGAGCACCCGACACGGCCTCGTACATGTCGAACAGGTCTTCGCGCTCGCGGAAGGCATAGATCAGGATGGTCGAGCTGCCGCAATCGTTGCCATGCGAGCCCAGCCACATCAGGTGGTTGAGCAGGCGGGTGATCTCGCTGAACATCACGCGGATGTACTGCGCGCGGATCGGCACCTCGATGCCCAGCAGCTTCTCGATGGCCAGGCAGTAGGCGTGCTCGTTGCACATCATCGAGACATAGTCCAGCCGGTCCATATAGGGCAGCGACTGGATGAAGGTCTTGTGCTCGGCCAGCTTTTCGGTGGCGCGGTGCAGCAGGCCGATGTGCGGGTCGGCGCGTTGCACGACCTCGCCGTCGAGCTCCAGCACGAGGCGCAGCACGCCGTGCGCGGCCGGGTGCTGCGGACCGAAGTTCAGGGTGTAGTTCTTGATCTCAGCCATTTCAGTGCAGACCGCCGTAGTTGTCTTCGCGGATGATGCGCGGCGTGATTTCACGCGGCTCGATGGTCACCGGTTCGTAGATCACGCGCTGGCGCTCGGCGTCGTAACGCATCTCGACATGCCCGGACAGCGGGAAGTCCTTGCGGAACGGATGGCCGATGAAGCCGTAGTCGGTCAGGATGCGGCGCAGGTCATCGTGCCCTTCGAACACGATGCCGTAGAGGTCGAACGCTTCGCGCTCGAACCAGTTGGCCGATGCCCACACGGACGTGACCGAGGCCAGCACAGGAAAGTCGTCTTCATCGCAGAACACGCGCACGCGCACACGGTGGTTGTGGGTGACCGAGAGCAGGTGCGACACCGCAGCAAAACGCTGGCCTTCCCAGCGACCGTCGCCATAAGTCTGGTAGTCCATGCCGCAAAGATCGATGAGTTGTTCGAAACGGGTCTGCGGCGCGTCGCGCAAGGTTTGCATGACGGCCAGGTAGTCGGCGGCCTTCACGGTCAGCGTGACCTCTTCGCGCACCACGTGCACCGACTGGGCCTTGTCACCCAGCAAGGCTTCGAGCGCGGATTTCAACGCCTCGGGCTCGACGGCGTAGGGAGTCATGGCGGTGTCGGTCATGAACGTGGTTCTTCTTTCTGAGCCAATGTCGTGGGGGCAATGCCGATGAGGCGCTGCGCTCAGGCCCGTGCGATGGTCTGGGTGCGGCGGATCTTCTGCTGCAGCTGAATGATTCCGTACAGCAAGGCCTCCGCCGTGGGCGGGCAACCGGGCACGTACACATCCACCGGCACGATGCGATCGCAACCGCGCACCACGGAATAGCTGTAGTGGTAGTAGCCACCGCCGTTGGCGCACGAGCCCATCGAGAGCACCCAGCGCGGCTCGGCCATCTGGTCGTACACCTTGCGCAGGGCAGGCGCCATCTTGTTGCACAAGGTGCCGGCCACGATCATCAGATCGGACTGGCGCGGACTGGCACGAAACACCTCGGAGCCGAAGCGGCCGATGTCGTAGCGCGCAGCGGCCGCGTGCATCATCTCGACCGCGCAACAGGCCAGACCGAAGGTCATGGGCCAGAGCGAGCCGGTTTTGGCCCAATTCACCACCGAGTCGTAGCTGGTGGTAACGAAACCTTCTTTGAAAACGCCTTCAATCATGTAGCACTCCGGTGCGGCGCACGCACGCCCTTGTGGATCTCACTCCCAGTCCAGCGCGCCCTTTTTCCACTCGTAGGCAAAGCCCACGGTGAGGATGGCCAGAAACACCACACCCGCCACGAAGCCGGTGACACCAATGTCGGTGAACGCCACGGCCCAGGGAATGAGGAATGCGATTTCGAGGTCGAACAGGATGAAGAGAATGGCCACCAGGTAGTAGCGCACATCGAACTTCATGCGGGCATCTTCGAATGCCTCGAATCCGCATTCGTAGGGAGAATTCTTTTCGGCGTCTGGCAGGTTGGGGCCGAGGATGTAGCCCAGAACCTGCGGGATGATCCCTACAGCAATACCCACCAAGATAAACAAGAGGACGGGGAGGTATTGATCGAGACTCATCGTGGGTAGATTCCGCTGACACGGCGTGGAACCGTGTTATCCATTGATTGGTGCCGACGGCGAGACTCGAACTCGCACAGCTTTCGCCACTACCCCCTCAAGATAGCGTGTCTACCAATTTCACCACGTCGGCTAAGTCTGCATGGATGGGCTCGCGAGGAATGGTGCGAGCCTTGCTGACAACCCATAGAGTTTACCCTGAAACACAACGGGTTTCGGGGCCACCCTTTTGTTTTTCCAAAGCAATCGGTCAGATGAAGATGTGCCGGAATGAATCCCGGCATGAACCCTCCGCAGGGCGCGCGATTTCTCGCTGACCGACGCCCTTGTGAACCGCCTTTTACTTGGCCGGTATCTGGCCAGCGCCGGAGTCCGCGGGTGCCGCATTGCCCGCGGCGGGTGCCGGCACAGGGACCGTCGTCGTACCGGGAATCTGTTGCGCAGCACCCGCCGGTTGCGCCGGCATGGCCGCACCTTCCAGCACGCTGCCAGCGCTGGGCGCGACGGTGCGCAAGTTGCCGAAATAGGCCAGACCCAAGGTACTGGCCAGGAAGATGGCCGCCAGCACGGCCGTGGTACGGGACAGGAAGTTCGCACCACCCGATGCACCAAACAGACTGGCCGAACCCGCGCCGCCACCAAAGGCCGCGCCTGCGTCGGCGCCCTTGCCGTGCTGCATGAGGATCAGGCCGATCATGCCCAGCGCGGTCAGGATCTGGACGACCTGCAGGATGGTCAACAAAACGTTCATACTTTTCTCCGGGATATCGATATCGGTGGTCTTCGCATCACCAGGATGCGAGGAGGAATTTAAGGGGCCGAAGCCACGATCTGAAGGAAGTCCGGCGCCTTGAGCGATGCACCGCCGATCAGGCCGCCATCGATATCGGGCTGGGCCAGCAAGGTCGCGGCATTGGCCGCGTTCATGCTGCCACCGTACAGGATGTGAACGCGCCCGGCGTTCTGCGTCGCTGCCGCGATTTGAGCGCGCAACACCGCATGCACCTGCTGCGCCTGCTCGGGCGTGGCGGTCTTTCCGGTGCCGATGGCCCAGACGGGTTCATACGCCACCACGATCTCCGTGATGCAGTGGCCGCAGAGATGGATGACGGCGGCCAGCTGGCGCTTGACGACTTCTTCCGTCTGGCCGGCTTCGCGTTCGGCCAATGTTTCGCCCACACAAACGATGGGTGTGATGCCCTTGGACAATGCCGCCTTCGCCTTCTCGGCCACCAGCGCATCGGTTTCACCGTGGTACTGGCGGCGCTCGGAATGCCCGACGATGGCATAGCGGCAACCGAAGTCGCGCAACATGGCCGCCGACACCTCGCCGGTGTACGCACCGTGCTCCTGGCTCGACACATCCTGCGCACCCCAGGTGATCGGGCTGCCTTGCAGCAGCGCACCCAGCTGAGGGAGGTACGGCGCAGGAGCGCACAACGCCATATCGGCCCTGGGCGCCTGCCCACCGAGGCCATCCAGCATGGCCTTGACCAAGGCTTCGTTGGCGACCAGCGAGCCGTTCATTTTCCAGTTGCCTGCGATCAGTTTTCTCATGGTTGCTTTTTCTTCTGCCTGCTCATCAGGCCCAGCTCAACACGAGCTTGCCAATGTGCTGGTTGGACTCCATCAAGGTGTGCGCCGCGGCGGCCTCCGCGGCCGGGAACACCTGGTGGATCACCGGCTTGATACGGCCATCGGCCAGCAGCGGCCAAACCTGGGCACGCAGCGACGCGGCAATCGCGCCCTTGAACGCCACGGGACGCGGCCGCAAGGTCGAACCGGTGATGGTCAACCGGCGCCGCAGCACCAGGCCGGCATTGAATTCGGCCTTGACCCCGCCTTGCACCGCAATGATCACCAGACGGCCATCTTCGGCCAGGCACTCGATCTCGCGCGCCGCGTAGGAGCCGGCCACCATATCCAGAATGACGTCGACGCCCTTCTGGTCCGTGAGCCGGGCCACTTCGGCGACAAAGTCCTGGGTCTTGTAATTGATGGCGTGGTCGGCACCGAGCTTGAGGCACGCGGCGCACTTGTCGTCGCTGCCGGCGGTGGCGATCACGCGCGCACCCAGGGCCTTGGCCATCTGAATCGCGGTCACGCCGATGCCGCTCGTGCCGCCTTGCACCAACAAGGTCTCACCCGCCTGCAAACGGCCACGGTCGAACACGTTGCTCCAGACGGTGAAGAAGGTCTCGGGCAACGAGGCGGCTGCGATGTCGTCCAGCCCATCGGGCACGGGCAGGCATTGCGCCGCAGGCGCCACGCACCACTGCGCGTAGCCACCCCCCGCCACCAGCGCGCACACGCGATCGCCCACCTTCAACCCTGCGGCGGCCATGGCCGCGGCGTCGCCCGACTCGATCACACCTGCCAGCTCGAGACCGGGAAGGTCGGACGCGCCCGGCGGCACGGGGTAGTGGCCTTTGCGTTGCAGCACGTCGGGGCGGTTCACGCCCGATGCGCTCACGCGGATCAGCACCTCGCCCGCACCGGCAACCGGCGTCGGCCGCTCGACCAGGCGCAGGACCTCGGGCGCACCGAAAACGCTGATTTCAATGGCTTGCATCACCCGCACCACCGGTGGCATCAGGCCTGGGGTTGCTGCTGCGGCTGCTCGGCCGGTGCGCGTTCGGCCAGCGCCTTCATGGACAGCTTGACGCGACCCTTTTCATCCGTCTCGAGGACCTTCACGCGAACGACCTGGCCTTCGGTCAAATAGTCGGTGACTTTCTCGACACGCTCGTGGGCGATCTGGCTGATGTGCAGCAGGCCGTCCTTGCCGGGGAGCAGGTTGATCAGCGCGCCGAAGTCCAGGATCTTGGTGACCGGGCCTTCGTAGACCTTGCCCACTTCCACTTCGGCGGTGATCTGCTCAATGCGGCGCTTGGCTTCGTCGGCCTTGGCCGAGTCGGTCGACGCGATGGTGATGGTGCCGTCTTCGTCGATATTGATCTGCGTGCCGGTTTCTTCGGTCAACGCGCGGATGACGGAGCCGCCCTTGCCGATCACGTCGCGGATCTTCTCGGGGTTGATCTTCATGGTGAAGAGCTTGGGCGCGAAGTTGGACACTTCGGTCTTGGCCTCGCCCATGGCGTCCTGCATCTTGCCCAGGATGTGCATGCGCGCTTCCTTGGCCTGCGCCAGTGCGACCTGCATGATTTCCTTCGTGATGCCCTGGATCTTGATGTCCATCTGCAGCGCGGAGATGCCGTTGGCGGTACCGGCCACCTTGAAGTCCATGTCGCCGAGGTGATCTTCATCGCCCAGGATGTCGGTCAGCACGGCGAAGCGGTTGCCGTCCTTGATCAGGCCCATGGCAATGCCGGCCACGTGCGCCTTCATGGGCACGCCCGCGTCCATCAGCGCCAGGCAGCCGCCGCACACGGAGGCCATCGACGAGGAGCCGTTGGACTCGGTGATTTCCGACACCACGCGCATGGTGTAGGGGAAGTCTTCCTTGCTCGGCAACGCAGCGATCAGCGCGCGCTTGGCCAGGCGGCCGTGGCCGATTTCGCGGCGCTTGGGCGTGCCGAAGCGACCGGCTTCACCGGTGGCGAAGGGAGGCATGTTGTAGTGGAGCATGAAGCGGTCTTCGAACTCGCCGGCCAGCGCGTCGATGCGCTGCGCGTCGCGGTCGGTGCCGAGCGTGGCCACCACCAGCGCCTGGGTTTCGCCACGCGTGAACAGGGCGGAGCCGTGGGTGCGCGGCAGCAGGCCGTTGCGGATTTCGATGGCGCGCACGGTGCGCGTGTCGCGGCCGTCGATGCGGGGTTCGCCCGCCAGGATCTGACCGCGCACGATCTTCGCTTCGATCTCGAACAGCAGGCCTTCGACGGCCACGCTGTCGAACTCCACGCCATCGGCCTTCAGGCCGGCCATCACATCGGCGTAGGCGGTGCGGCAAGCCTGGGTGCGGGCCTGCTTGTTGCGAATCTGGTAGGCAGCTTCGAGCTTGGCCTTGGCCAGTGCGTCGACCTTGGCGATCAAGGGCTCGTTCTTGGCCGGCGGCTGCCAGTTCCAAGCCGGCTTGCCGGCTTCGCGCACGAGGTCGTTGATGGCGGCAATGGCGATCTTGCCCATGTCGTGGCCATAGACCACGGCACCCAGCATCACTTCTTCGGACAGTTGGTCGGCTTCGGACTCGACCATCAGCACAGCGGCTTCGGTACCGGCCACGACCAGGTCCATCTGGCTGTTCTTCAACTGGGTCTGGCCCGGGTTGAGCACGTACTCGCCGTTGACATAGCCCACGCGCGCGGCGCCGATGGGGCCGTTGAAGGGAATGCCGCTCACCGCGAGCGCGGCGGACGTGGCGATCAGCGCGGCGATGTCGGCCTGCACTTCGGGGTTCAGGCTCACCACGTGCACGATCACCTGCACTTCATTGAAGAAGCCTTCGGGGAACAGGGGTCGGATCGGGCGGTCGATCAGGCGGCTGGTCAGCGTTTCGAGTTCGCTCGGGCGGCCTTCGCGCTTGAAGAAACTGCCGGGGATCTTGCCGGCAGCGTACGTCTTCTCGGTGTAGTCGACGGTCAGCGGGAAGAAGTCTTGACCCGCCTTGGCTTCGGACTTGGCGACCACGGTGGCCAGCACCACGGTGTCATCGATGTTGACCAACACGGCGCCGCTGGACTGGCGTGCGATTTCGCCCGTTTCCATGGTGACGGTATGAGGACCCCATTGGAAGGTCTTGGTGGCTTTGTTGAACAGGCTCATGGTTTTTCTCCTTTAAACGCCCCCGCCCGAAGCGGGTGGCTCAGCATGCAGCAGGGCTGCACAAAACCCGGAGACTCAACCCAGAACACGATGCCATTCCAGAAAGACTGTGGGCACACAACCTATCTGGAATGACACAGCTTCGCTCTGTAATCGGGGCTCCGGAATCAAATAGGGCTGCGAAAAAGCAAAAAACGCCCGAGCCAGCGAACCAACTCAGGCGTTTCGTGTGTCACAGCCGTGCCAATTACTTGCGCAGGCCCAGTTTCTGGATCAGGGCGAGGTAACGCTCGGCGTCCTTGGACTTGAGGTAGTCGAGCAGCTTGCGGCGGCGGCTCACCATGCGCAACAGACCGCGGCGGCCATGGTGGTCCTTGGCGTGGGTCTTGAAGTGGGGGGTGAGTTCGTTGATGCGAGCCGTCAGGATGGCGACTTGCACCTCGGGGCTGCCGGTGTCGTTGGCGGCGCGGGCGTTGGCCGAAATCACTTCGGCTTTGACAGATTGAGCAATCATGGGTTTTCCTTGGCCAGTGGCCTGGCGTTACGTGCGTCCCGTCGCAGCGATTGGAAGAGCTTCCTGCCGCAGCGGGCGTGAACTGCCGTCTAAAAAGACAGCAACCGACGATTATAGACGCGTTTGGCCGCCCGCCGTCCGGGCCTGCAGCCACCCGCTCAGGCGCTCCACCCCCTGCACCAGCCGCGCCGTGTCCCGGCTGGCAAAGCACCAGCGCAGCCAGCCAGCCGCCTCGGGGCCGAAGGCGCTGCCCGGCGCCAGGCCCAGGCCGGCTTCGCGCACCAGGCGCTTGGCCAGCGCCAGGCAGTCGTCTTGGCCCTGGAGGCGGAAAAAGGCGTACATGCCACCAAGAGGTTCGGCAAGGGACACACCCGGCAACTGGCGCAGCAAAGGCACCAGCGTGTCGCGGCACTGCCGCAGGTGGCTCACCAGCGCGGGCGTGACCTCATCGCCCCGCTGCAGCGCCACGGTGGCCGCGCGCTGCACGAACACCGGCGCGCACGAGGTGTTGTATTCGATCAGCTTGGCGATGGCGTCGATCAACGCCGGCGGCAGCACCAGCCATCCCAGGCGCCAGCCGGTCATGAGGAAGCTTTTGGAAAAACTGTGGGCGACGATGACACGGTCGTCCGGCTCACAAAGGTCCAGGAAGCTGGGCGCGGCACCGTTGGCGGTGTCGCCGGCAAAGTACAGGCGCTCATAGACTTCGTCGGCCAGGATCCAGGTGCCGGTGCGGCGGCAATGCGCGAGGATGTCGCGCTGTTCGGCCGCGCTCAAGGTCCAGCCCGTGGGGTTGTTGGGCGCATTGACGATCAGCAGACGCGTGGTCGGCGTCACGACCCGGCGCAAGGCGTCCATGTCGAGTTGCCAGGCGCCGGCGCGTGGACCTTCGGCCTGCACGCGCAGCGCAACGCGCCTGACGTGCGCGCCCAGAATCGCCGGCTGCGCCGCCAGGTTGGGCCAGACCGGCGTGACCACCACGACGTCGTCGCCCGCCTCGACCAGCGCCTGCGAGGCCAGCATGAGGCCGTTGACGCCACCGGAGGTCACCGCGATGCGGCCCAGCCAGTGGGTCGCGGGATGCGCGGGGTGCAGGCCTTCGGTGTAGGCGGCTATGGCCTCGCGCAACGCGGGCAGGCCCAGGTTGTGCGCGTAGAAGGTTTCGCCCGCCTGCAACGAAGCCATGGCCGCCTCGCGGATGAAGCCCGGGGTGGCTTCGTCGCTTTCGCCGAACCAGAACTTCAGCACATCGTCGCGCCCCAGGCCTTCGTTGGCCACTTCGCGGATGCGCGAGGCTTGCAGTTGTTCGACCACCGTTCTCATTGCCATCCGCTCCCGCGATTTCAAGGTCGCTGCATGGTACAGCTGTGCGGCAACTCGGCCTGCTGCGGGTTCAGGTTGCGGATCACGCGAAAGCCATACCCAGAGCCTTCCACGTCGAATTTCACACCCGATGCGCCTTGCCGGTCCATCACCGCCACGGCCAGCGATTGCTGGAACTGGTGGTCGGCACTGCGCATGCGGGCACGTTGGCCGGCCAGGGTGACGTCGGCCTTTTCCAGCTGGGCCGCGATGGTCGCCGCGTTGACCGGGCCGGCCGCACCCGCGCGCTCGATGGCCTGGGCCAGCGCTTCGATCAGCAGTTGCATGCGCATGTGCACGTAGTCGTCGCTGGGGCTAGGGAAGCGCTCGCGGAACGATTTGTAGAAGACCTCGGACTCGGGCGTGGGCACGTTGGGGAACCAGTCGGCCACGGCGATCACCTTGCCGATGCCGGCATCGCCCATGGCGGCGGGCGCGCCCAGCGCATTGCCATAGAAGGTATAGAAGCTGCCGTCATAGCCGCTGTCGCGTGCGGCCTTCACCAGCAACGTGAGGTCGTTGCCCCAGTTGCCGGTGAGCACGGCCTGCGCGCCGCTGGCCTTGATCTTGGCGGCATAGGGCATGAAGTCCTTCACCCGGGCCATGGGGTGCAGCTCGTCGCCGACGATCTTCACATCGGGCCGCAACGTGGTGAGTTGGTTGCGCGCCTCGCGCAGCACGGCCTGGCCAAAGCTGTAGTCCTGCCCGATCAGGTAGATGCTCTTCACGTCCTTGTCGTCGCGCAGCACGCTCATGAGGGCCTTCATGCGCATGTCGGCGTGGGCGTCGAAGCGGAAATGCCAGAAGCTGCACTTCTCGTTGGTGAGCACCGGATCGACCGCCGAGTAGTTGAGGAACAGCACCTGGCGCGCGGTGTCGCGTTCGTTGTGCTTGTTGATGGCGTCGATCAGCGCGCTGGCCGCGGCCGACGAATTGCCCTGGGCGACGATGGTGATGCCTTTGTCGATCGCCGAGCGCAGGGCCGACAGGGCTTCGTCGCTCTGGCCCTTGCTGTCGAAACGCTCGATCACCAGCGGACGGTTGCCACCGGGCAGCTTGACGCCGCCGCGCGCGTTCACGCGTTCGGTGGCCCAGACGAGGTTGCGAAAGACGGCGTCGCCCGTGTTGGCGATCGGCCCGGACAGGCCTTCGATCATGCCGATGCGGATGGGGGCGCCGGTGGGCGCCTGGGCCCAGGCGGCAACGCCCAGGGAGCCCAGCAGGGCCGCGGCCAACACCCGGCGGCGGCGCGGGGACATCAGAGAATCGAACAGGGATTTCATGAAAAAAGAGGTCTCCAGGAGTCGATACAGCACGGGCCAGCACAGGGTCGCGGCCCGCCACCAATGTCTCATCCGCGACACGGCGCGACAGTCTAATTCATAATTATGGAACACCGCCGACCGCACAGCGGGTCATTTCGGAGTGGGTGATGCCCCCAGGTCGGCCAATGGCCAGCGCGGCTTGACGTCAAAGCGGTAGCCCTCGCCGTCGGGGGAGGCGATGTCGGCCAACCCCGCTTGCACCCGCATGCCGCCGGCCAGGGCGATCATGGCGCCGTTGTCGGTGCACAGATGCAGCTCCGGGTAGTGCACCCGAACGCCCTTGTGTGCGCAGGCAGCGCCCAGCTGCTCGCGCAGCAAGGCGTTGGCGCCCACGCCACCGGCCACCACCAGCCGGCGCAGGCCGGTCTGGCGCAGCGCCGCCATGGACTTCTTCACCAGCAACTCGACGATGGCGGCCTGCACGCTGGCGGCCACGTCCGCTTTCTGCTGCGCGCTCAGCGGGTCGGCCAGGTGTGGCGTGGCCGGGCCGTCGAGCTGGGCGTGGGCCAGGCGCTTCACCTGGGTCAGCACCGCGGTCTTCAGGCCGGCAAAGGAAAAGTCCAGATCGCCGCTGTGCAGCAGCGGACGCGGAAACTTGTAGGCCTGCGGATCACCCTGCTGCGCCAGGCGCGAGAGCGCGGGGCCGCCGGGATACGGCAGGCCGAGCAGCTTGGCCGACTTGTCGAAGGCTTCCCCGGCCGCGTCGTCGATGGTCTCACCCAGCAATTCGTAGCGGCCCACGCCGTCCACCTGCATGAGCTGGCTGTGGCCGCCCGATACCAGCAGGGCCACGAAAGGGAACTCGGGCGGGTCGGCGCTCAGAAAGGGCGAGAGCAGATGGCCTTCGAGGTGGTGCACGCCAACCACCGGCTTGCCGAGCGCGAAGCCCAGCGCGCAAGCCACGCCAGAGCCGACCAGCAGCGCCCCCGCCAGGCCCGGGCCACGGGTGTAGGCCACGGCGTCGATCGCCGAGAGGGGCAGGCCGGCTTGCGCCAGCACCGCATCGGTCAAGGGCAGCACGCGGCGAATGTGGTCGCGGCTGGCCAGTTCGGGCACCACACCGCCGTAGGCCTGGTGCATCTCGATCTGGCTGTGCAACGCATGCCCCAGCAGGCGCGGCGTGGCGCTGCCGCTGGCGTCGACCAGGGCGACGCCAGTTTCGTCGCAGGACGACTCGATTCCCAATATCAGCATGCGGGAAGTGTACGGGCGGCATGCTTGTTGCTCTCGCCACGGGGACTTGCCACTTGTCCCTCCACCATGAAGTCTGGACTGAGCTTTCTCCTGGCCGCCAAGCGTTGCGAAATCGACGAGTTGCAGCAGCTTGCACTCACCAGCGCGCTGGTGAATGTCACCGGTCGTCTCATCCACGGCCTGCAGCGAGAGCGCGGGCTCTCCAACCTGCTGATCGGCTCCCATGGCCACCAATTCCAGCCGTCCCATCAGAAGCAAATCGAGGAATGCCGGGAAGTGGAAAAGGAGCTGCGGGCCTGTTTCGACAACCTCGACACGGCATCGGCAAGCGTGGGCCACGGCGCGCGCCTGTTCAGCCGCATCGCCTATGTGCTGCATGGCCTCGATGCGCTGGACGGCTTGCGCGAACGGGTAGCGTCGCTGCAATGGACCACACGCCAGTCAACCGACGCCTATGTGCGCCTGATCTCGGGTTTGCTCGCCGTCGTCTTCGAAGCCGCCGACAGCGCAAGCGATCCCGAGATTTCGCGCCTGCTGGTGGCGCGATTCAACTTCATGCAGGGCAAGGAGTTCGCGGGACAGGAGCGCGCTGCGGGGTCTGCGCTCTTTGCCTCGGGCCGGGCCGACAACGCCGAGCAACATCGCCTGCTGCATCTGGTCGAGTCGCAGGAGCGATGCCTGGAGGTGTTCGGAGCATTCGCGCAGCCCCGCAACTTCGATCTTTGGCAGGCCAGCCAGGACAGTGCCACCCTGGCGGAGCTCGAGCGCCTGCGGCGCGTGCTGTGCACCGTGGCGCACGGCGCGGTGCTGGACCCGCAGCTCAGCCAAGCCTGGTTCGATTGCTGCAGCCAGCGCATCGATCGCATGAAGGCGGTCGAGGACCGCCTGGCGTTGGATCTGTTGCGCGCATGCGAGGACAAGGTCGCCCTGGCCCGGGATGAGCTGTCGTCCTACGAGTCGCTGCATCCAGCGGCCACAGGCGCCGGCGCCATGTCCTTCTTCGAGGACGCGCCCGCACTCGGCCCGAACGCGCCGGCGGCCTATGTCGCCAATCCCCAGGGATACGGGTTGCAACTGGAGCGCTCGATCCTGGAGTTGGTGCAAGAGCAGGCACGCCGTCTGCAGAACATGAGCGAGGAGCTCGATACCGTGCGCGCCCGCCTGAACGAGCGCAAAGTGATCGAACGCGCCAAAGGACTTTTGATGGCACACCGACAGCTCAGCGAAGAAGCGGCGCACAAGACCATGCGCCAGATGGCCATGAACCAGAACCGGCGCCTGATCGACGTGGCCGAGGCGGTGCTCTCCATGGCCGAAGTTCTCCCCCCTCGATGAACCCGCCGGCCAGCAACCCATGTTGCGCCGCACAAATTGTGTGCCCGACACCTGCGCGTGCACCAGTTTGAACCGCTCCCGGATGCGCGCCGCAGCACAGGCTTTCGCGCAGGCCGCGCACGTGTTTTCTTTTGGAATCAACCACTTGCCAGTGCCGGCGTTTTCATGAGCCGGGCTGGCACGCGAACTGCTTAAGGATGGGCATGCAAGCCCGACCAATGGCGGTCGGGCCTGCCGTCTCCCCAGACACGGACAACGGCGTCCATTGCGCTCCTGGTTTCGGCCCGGAATGCGATGGGCGCCGTTTTTGTTTTGGGGTCCGGCACTCGCGCTCTGTCTGTCTTTGTGTTTCGTCCTTTCTCGCCCCATAGGAGTCTTGCCATGAAAAACGCTTCCGCCAACGCCAACACGTCCCGCCGCGCCTTGCTCCAGAAATCGTCAGCGCTGGGCGCCGCCGCCCTGACCGGCAGCCTGTGGAGCACCCGCGTGCAGGCCTCGACGGCGCTGGAAACCAAGGCGGCCAAGCTCGGCTTCATCGCTTTGACCGACGCCGCACCCCTGTTCGTCGCCGATGAAAAGGGGCTCTTCAAGAAGCACGGCATGACCGAGGTCGAGGTGCTCAAACAATCCTCCTGGGGTACCACGCGCGACAACCTGGTGCTGGGGTCGGCCAGGGGCGGCATCGACGGCGGCCACATCCTCACGCCCATGCCCTACCTCATCACCACCGGCGCGGTAACGGCCAACAACGTGCCGGTGCCGATGAACATCCTGGCCCGCCTGAACCTGGGCGGCCAGGGCATCTCCGTAGGCTCGGAATACGCCGATCTCAAGGTGGGCGCCGACACCAAGGCGTTCGGCAAGGCGCTGATCGCCAAGCGCGTGAAGACCGGCAAGCCGGTGAATGCGGCCATGACCTTCCCCGGTGGCACGCACGACCTGTGGATCCGCTACTGGATGTCCGCTGGCGGCATCGACCCGAACAAGGACATCACCACCATCGTGGTGCCTCCCGCGCAAATGGTGGCCAACATGAAGGTCGGCAGCATGGACACCTTCTGTGTATGCGAGCCCTGGAACCGCCAGCTGATCAACCAGAAGATCGGCTACACGGCCATCACCACCAGCGAGCTGTGGATGAACCACCCGGAGAAGGCGTTCGCGATGCGCGCCGACTGGGTACAGGCCAACCCCAATGCCACCAAGGCACTGCTCAAGGCCGTGATGGAAGCGCAGATGTGGTGCGAAGACCCGGCCAACCGCGCCGAGGTGGCCGAGATCTGCTCGCGCCGTCGCTGGATCAACGCACCCGTGGCCGACGTGATCGACCGCGTCAAGGGCGACTTCGACTACGGCACCGGCCGCATCGAAGCCAACAGCAAATTCCAGATGCGCTTCTGGAAGGACCAGGCGAGCTACCCGTTCCAGAGCCACGACCTGTGGTTCCTGACCGAGAACCAGCGCTGGGGCTATCTGCCCACGACCCTGGACACCAAGGCCCTCATCGCCAAGGTCAATCGCGAAGACCTGTGGCGCGCCGCCGCCAAGGAGCTGGGCGTGGCCGCCAAGGACATTCCCACGTCCACCTCGCGCGGCGTGGAGAAATTCTTCGACGGCAAGGTGTTCGACCCGGCCAACCCGAAGAAGTACCTCGACAGCCTGCCCATCAAGTACATCAAGGCCGCCTGAGCGCAGTCCGCACGTCCAAACGCCCCCCCGACGGAGTTCCGCATGAACAGCAGCACCGAGACCATCACACCGATCCGGCAGGCGAGCGCATCGACGCCGCCCTCGTTCCCCCAGTGGCTGAAGTCCACCCTTCACGTCTTCAGCTCGCATGTGCTGCCGCCCCTGGTGATCATCGGCGTGCTGCTGCTGATCTGGGAGCTGGTCGGCTCGCGTCCCGGCGCCGCGCTTCCCCCGCCCACCCAGGTGGTCAAGGACACCTGGGAATTGATCGTGCATCCGTTCTACGACAACGGCGGCAACGACGTTGGCGTGGCCTGGCAACTGTTGGCCAGTCTGCAGCGGGTGGCGTACGGCTATTCGCTGGCGGTGATCGTGGGGGTGAGCCTGGGGGTGCTGGTGGGTCAGTCCACATGGGCGTTGCGCGGCCTCGACCCCCTCTTCCAGGTGCTGCGCACCGTGCCGCCGCTGGCCTGGCTACCGATCTCGCTGGCTGGCTTCCAGGACGGCAACCCCTCGGCCATCTTCGTCATCTTCATCACCTCGATCTGGCCGATCATCATCAACACCTCCATCGGCATCCGCAACATACCCGAGGACTACCGCAACGTTGCACGGGTGGTCCAGCTCAACGGGGTCGAGTACTTCGTGAAGATCATGCTGCCGGCAGCCGCGCCATTCATCTTCTCGGGCCTGCGCATCGGCGTGGGGCTGTCCTGGCTGGCCATCATCGCCGCAGAGATGCTGATCGGGGGCGTGGGCATCGGCTTCTTCATCTGGGACGCGTGGAACTCCTCGCGCATCAGCGACATCATCCTGGCGCTCGTCTACGTCGGCCTCATCGGCTTCCTGCTGGACCGCGTGGTCGCCTGGATCGGCCGCGCGGTCACGCGAGGCACCACCGCCACTTGAACATCCTTCGCATCAGGAGCCCATCATGACCCACGGTTACCTCAGCATCTCCCAGGTCGACATGACCTTCAAAGGCAACAACGGCGCCATCAACCCGGTGCTCAAGGACATCGACCTGCAGGTCCGGCGCGGCGAATTCATCTCGCTCATCGGTCACTCGGGCTGTGGCAAGTCCACGGTGCTCAACATCGTGGCCGGCCTGCTGCGCGCCACCACCGGCGGCGTCATCGTCGACGGGCGCGAAGTCAACGCACCCGGACCCGACCGCGCGGTGGTGTTCCAGAACCATTCGCTGCTGCCCTGGCTCACCGTGTACCAGAACGTCGAACTCGCGGTGGACAAGATCTTCCGCCAGAGCAAGACGCCAGCGCAGCGCAAGGAGTGGATCCTGCACAACCTGAACATGGTCAACATGTCGCACGCGCTGCACCGCCTGCCTTCGGAGATCTCCGGCGGCATGAAGCAGCGCGTGGGCATCGCACGCGCCTTGGCCATGGAGCCCAAGGTGCTGTTGCTGGACGAGCCCTTTGGCGCGCTGGACGCGCTCACCCGCGCCCACCTGCAGGACGAGGTGATCCGCATCCAGGGCGAACTCGGCAACACGGTGTTGATGATCACGCACGACGTGGACGAAGCGGTGCTGCTGTCGGACCGCGTGGTGATGATGACCAATGGGCCCGCGGCCACGATCGGACAGATCCTGGACGTGCCGCTGGCCCGGCCGCGCAACCGCATCGCCTTGGCCGAAGACCCGGCGTACAACCACTGCCGCCAGGAGATCCTGACCTTCCTCTACGAGAAGCAGCGCAAGATCGAGCTGATCGCGCCGAGCCGCGCAGCGTCCCCCGCTTCGGCGCACGACACACCGGTGGCGATGAAGGCCTGAGCCACACGTTCTCTGCCCACAGGCTCCCGAAGGACACGCCCGCCGGCACATCCGGTTTGGGCATGGATATTGCGTCGAATGGGATGGCAAGGCTGACGATGGCCTTGCCGCACATGCGCACCTGCCCTTTTCTGGGGCAGCCCGTGCACGCTCTCACCCACCGGCCGCCCGGATCGGTGCGTTCGTGCGAGCGCCCCATCCCACACCCCACTCTCCAAGGTCCATCTCATGGCGGGATTCCGTTCGTTCCTGAAAGCCGGTCACAGTCCCACGCTGCTGGCGTCCTTCATCTACTTCACCTACTGCTGCGGCGTGTGGGTGACCAATGGCGCGATGGCGCCCTTCATCAAGGACGCGCTCAGCCTGAGCCCGGCGCAGCTCGGTCTCATGCTGTCGGTGCCGATCTTCGCTGGCGCGCTCATGCGTTTTCCGCTCGGCGTGCTCGCGCAATACATTGGCCGCAAGAACGCCACACTGGTGGAAATGAGCGGCATCGCCATCGCGCTGCTGTTCGGCTACTTCTTCGTCGACACGTTCAACGACTTGCTGGCCATGGGCGTGCTGCTGGGCATTGCAGGCGCGAGTTTCGGTGTGGCGCTGTCGCTCGGCTCGGGTTCTTTTCCAGCGCGCTACAAAGGGCTGGCCATGGGTCTGGTGGGCGCCGGCAATGTCGGCACTTCGCTGTCGGCGTTGTTCGCACCGCAGCTGGCGCAGGCCTATGGCTGGCAGTCGGTGTACGGCATGGCGGCCATCGGTCTACTGGTGCCGGTGCTGGTCATGGTCGTGTTCGCGCGCGAACCCGACGACGTGGACAAGCACGCTGGCTTGCGCGAGCACGCGGCCTGTCTGTTCGAGAAAGACGGCTGGGCCTTCAGCGCCATCTACGCCATCACCTTCGGCGGCTTCATCGGCCTCACCACCTTCTTGCCGAGCTACTACTACGACCAGTTCGGCGTGAGCAAGGTGCAGGCCGGCCAGCTCACCATGCTGGCGGCCTTCATGGGCGCGGCGCTGCGCATCTTCGGTGGCTGGATTTCGGACCACTGGGGCGGCATCAACACCTTGACGGCCGTGCTCGTGATCGTCTCGGTCACGCTCCTGGCTTGCGGCCTGGCCGGTGGTTCACTGGTGGTCACCACCTTGCTGATGATGCTGTGCTTCGCCGCGCTGGGCGCGGGCAATGGCGCGCTGTTCCAGCTGGTGCCTTTGCGCTGGCCGCTCACCACGGCCGTGGCGGGCTCCATGATCGGCGAGATCGGCGCCCTTGGCGGTGGCCTGGTGCCCAATGCGATGGGCCTGTCGCGGCAATACACCGGCACCTACTTCTGGGGTTTCGCGCTGTTCGCAGTGCTCGCTTTGTGCGCGCTGGGGATGATGCGGTTCATGCAGTTGCGCTGGACACGGACCTGGGCGGAAAAGGGAGGCCGCGCGCGCAGCGCGTGAACGGCGCAGCCGTTGCAACGCGCAGCGTTGTGCCTCACTTTCAGTGGAGGCTAACTTTGCGCAGCAAAGTTAAGCGCAGCGTGCCGTAACTAAAAAGGGGGGCGTGCACGCGCCGTGTGACCTTTACGTGGGCAGGAACAACAGCCAGTAGATCAACAACAGATTGAACAACACGCTGATCCCCAGCAACAGCTTCCACACCATCGTCGGGTCGCGCTGCAACAGCGCCGATGCCGGCGGCACCGTCAGCGGGCGCGATGCACCGCGCTCCAGCGCCAGCAGAAACTCCTCGGCGGTTTCGAAGCGCTGCGACCGCTCCCGCGCCACCGCCTTCTGCACCACGTGGTCGAGCCAGATCGGCACCTCGGGGTTGTGCCGGCTCGGTGGTGTCGGGTCGCGGTAATAGCGCCCCACCTGGTAAGGCAGCACCTCGCCGTACGGCAGGCGGCCGGTGAGCAACTGGTAGAGCGTGACGCCCAGCGCGAACAGGTCGCTGCCGGCGTCGGGCAAGGCCTGGGCGTGGGCGTCGGCGCTGCCCGAGGGCGCGCGGCTGTTGTAGCCCCACTGCTCGGGGTTCACATAGCTCGGCGTGCCGGCATGCAGGCGGCGCATGCTCTCGGGCTCGCGCCCGCTCAGGGCCACGCCGAGGTCGAGCACGCGCAGCACGCCATCGTCGCCCTGGTGCAGGTTGGCGGGCTTGATGTCACGGTGGATCACGCCCTGGCGGTGCATGCGGCCGAGCACCCGCAAGGCCTGCATGGCAATCTGCACCGCCTGGCCAGGCGCCAAGCGTTGCGAGCGGTCCAGCAGTTGCTGCAGGGTCTCGCCCCCGTGCCAGTCGTACAGCAGGTAATACGCGCTGCGCGTCTGGCCATTGGGCAGGCTGTGGTGCAGGCCCACGAGGTTGTCGGCCGCGCGCGAGGACTGCATGCGCCGCGACAACCAGGCTTCGTGCGCCAGCATGGCGCGCTCGCCCGGGTCGTGCGCGCGCGCGGGGTGCAGCGTCTTGAGCGCGTAGAGCGTCTGCGTGGCCGGGTCGCGCACCTGGTAGAGCAGGTTGATGCCGTTGTCGGCCACCGGTGCGGTCACCACGAAACCGTCGATCTGCTCGCCCACCTTGAGGCGCGGCGCCATCGGCAGCACCTCGGCCGCGCGGCTGGCGTCTTCCAGATTGGGGGCCAGCAGGCCGCGCACACGCACCACCATGGCGGTGAGGTTGTCGTCGCTGCCAGCGGCCAGAGCGGCGCTGGCCAATCGCTCGCAGGCGTCTTGCGCAGCCACGGCGGAATCGGCGCACACCGCCAGATGGCGATCGAGCAACTTGCCGTGCACACCGTCGGTCAGCAACACGAAGGTGTCGCCCACCTGCAAGTCGCCTTGCACGTAGTCGACCACGAGGTGGTCTTCCAGGCCCACGGCGCGCAGCAGCTGGTGCTGCATGTCGGGGTGGGGGACCACGTGGTCATGCGTAAGCCGCAGCGTCTGGCCTTCGCGCAGCAGGTAGCAGCGCGAATCGCCCACGTGCGCCAGCGTGTAGGACTGGCCGCGCAGCACCAGTGCGGTGAGCGTGGTCAGGCCCATGGCCGGCTGGCGGCTGCGGTTGAGCCCGCTCAGCCACGCGTTCTGCGCGCCAATGATGCGGTCCAGCGCCACGGTGGTGTCCCAGGTTTCGGGCGTGCTGTGGTAGTCGCGCACCAGACTGGTGACGGTGGTCTGCGCCGCCTCGCGCCCCATGCCGCCGGTGCTCACGCCATCGGCGACGGCCACGATCGAGCCCATGTCTTCCTGCCCGCCGGGCGGCAGCATGGCCGCGCAGAAATCTTCGTTGTGGTCCTTGCGCCCCGCCTGACAGGCGAAGCCGATGTCGATGTCAAAAGCCATGCACCAACCCAAGCAAGAAAAGGGCCCAACTTGGTGCAGGCCCTCGATCACCCCATCAGCATTTGCATGCTGCGCTCGTAATGCGCCGAGAGTTGCTCAAACCCTTCGAGCAGGTTCTCGCTGGCACTGGCCAGGCCTTCCAGCCGCAGCAGCCGGTCGCGCCCGGCGGGCCGCTGCAAGTGCGTGGCACCAGCGACCAGCAACGCCCATTCGCGCGCCGCGGCGTCGAGCGTCTGGCGGATCTCAGGCGTGGACAAGGGCAGGCCCTGGAGCAGCGCCAGACCGGCTTCGAACTCGCGCTGCGCCAGCGTCATGGCGGCTTCACCGGTGGGTGTGGCGGGCTCCAGCAGCGCCATCAGCGCGCCCTTGGCGAAGCGCTGCGACAGCATGCGCTGGCGCCCAGCAACGTTGAGCACTTTCAGCGGCGGCGCGGCACCCGCGCTCTCCAGGCCCGAGGTGAGGCGCTCGGCCTCCTGCAGCAGGCGTTCGGCCAGCGCGTCCACCGTGGCCAGTTGCCCCGCCGCGGGCTTGCCCTTGAGCGCGGGTTTGAGGCGCTGCCAGGTGGCCACCACCTGGGCCAGCAGGTCACCAAAGGTGGCGGCCGACAAAGTCTTGTCGAGCTGGGCAATGTTGGCGTCGACACGCTGGATCGAAGCGTCGAGCAAGGCGTCCTGCGTGCGGGCCTGCACCTCGGCCAGGCGCAGCAGGTAGAGCTTGACCACGCGTTGCGACAGCATGCGCAACTGCCCGGCCCGGTTCACGCCTTCAGCGAAATGGGCCGACTGGATGATGTGCTCGGACACCTGCCCCAGCCGCTGGTTGCTGTGCATGGAGGCGGTCCGCAACACCTGAAAGGCTTCGTCGTCGGTGAGCTGCCGCGCGCGCATGAGGATGCCCTTGGCGCGCTCGACCGACTTGCGTTCCTCGAAGCGTTGGGACACGTCGCGCAGTTGCGCCTGCAGGGCCTGCTCTTGCCGAAAGCGCGCCTGCGCCAGATGGATGAGCGGGCGCAAGCGCTGCGCGCCATAGCCCTGGACCACGTAGGCGTGGATGCCTGCGCCCACGGCTTGCTCGATGCGGCCTGCGTCGATGTCGGCGGTGAACACGATCACCGGACAGGGCGCCGTGTCGGCCAGGGCCTGGGTCGCCTTGAACAAGCCATCGCCGGGCGTGGACACCTCGCCAATCACCACATCTGGTGCATGGCGCACGGCCGCTTGCACCAGTTTGCTGCAGCCGTCCTCCTGCGCGAGCACCTCGATGCCGATGGCCTGGAGGTCTTGCGCGAGCGGCAGCACGGCCGCAGCGCCACTGCGAAATACCAGCGCGGATGTCATAGGAATCAAGAACTTGAGAGAGGAAGAGAGGCGTTTCGAGGCCTTGTCCGCAGCACAGGACGTGCCACGCGAACGCCTCACCACACCACAAGCTTCGCGGGGGTCTCGATGATATGGCACACGTTTTGCATTGGCACATGCAGACGTGACGAAGCGTCTGACCCCGACCGCAGCGTCGTGGGAGCTGTGCACAACGACGTGCGCAGCGATTGAAGGGCCCGCCGTGCGGCGCGCCACTGCCCGGCCCCTGGCCGGCACCCCTGCACACCCTCGCCGTTTCCATGCCCCGCCACGAGCGCCTGCGTGCGCCCCGGGACCCTGCGCGGTGTGTGCGTCCGATCAGATCAAGCGAATCACAAACTGGATGGAGTAGCCACGATGAAGAAGTCAAGACTGGTGATGGTGGGCAACGGCATGGCCGGTGTGCGCACGCTCGAAGAGCTGCTCAAGATCGCGCCCGATCTCTACGACATCACGGTGTTCGGCGCGGAGCCCCACCCCAACTACAACCGCATCCTGCTCTCGCCGGTGCTCGCGGGCGAGCAGACGCTGGAGGAGATCGTGCTCAACGACTGGGCTTGGTACACAGACAACGGCATCACCCTGCACGCGGGCAAGACCGTGACCGAGGTGGACCGCATCCAGCGCGTGGTGCGCGCCAGCGACGGCAACGGCGGCGTGATCGAAGCGCCGTACGACCGCCTCATCATGGCCACCGGCTCCAACCCTTTCATGCTGCCGATCCCGGGCAAGGACCTGCAAGGCGTGCTGGCCTACCGCGACATCGCCGACACGCAGGCCATGATCGACGCGGCCACGCAGTACAAGCACGCGGTGGTCATCGGTGGCGGCCTGCTCGGCCTGGAAGCGGCCAACGGCCTGATGAAGCGCGGCATGACGGTGAGCGTGGTGCACGTCGCGCCCTGGCTCATGGAGCGCCAGCTCGACGACGTGGCCGGCAAGCTGCTGCAGCAATCGCTGCAACAACGCGGCATGCAGTTCCTGATCGGCGCGCAGACGCAGGAGCTCGTGGGCAACGAGGCGGGGCGCGAGGATGGGGAAGGGGCCCCGTCCAAAGGCCGGGTCCGGGCGATCCGCTTCAAGGACGGCACCGAGGTGCCCGCCGACCTGGTGGTGATGGCCGTGGGCATCCGCCCCAACACCGCGCTGGCCGAGTCGATGCACCTGCACGTGAACAAGGGCATCGTGGTGAGCGACACGATGCAGACCGTGACCGACCCGCGCATTTATGCGGTGGGCGAATGCGCGGCGCACCGCGGCATCGCCTACGGCCTGGTGGCGCCGCTGTTCGAACAGGGCAAGGTGCTGGCCACGCACCTGGCCGAGTTCGGCATCGGTCGCTACGTGGGCTCGCTCACCTCGACCAAGCTCAAGGTCACCGGCATCGATCTCTTCAGCGCCGGCAACTTCATGGGCGGCGAGCACACCGAAGAGATCGTGATGAGCGACCCGGCGGGCGGTGTGTACAAGAAACTGGTGATCCAGGACGACAAGCTGGTGGGGGCCTGCCTGTACGGCGATACGGTCGATGGCAGCTGGTACTTCAAGCTGCTGCGCGAAGGTCGCAGCCTGAGCGACATCCGTGACAAGCTGATGTTCGGTGAATCCAACATCGGCGACGTGGGCCATGAAGGCCACAGCAAGGCCGCGGCCATGGCCGACAGCGACGAGGTGTGCGGCTGCAACGGCGTCACCAAGGGCAGCATCTGCAAGGCCATCAAGGACAAAGGTCTGTTCACGCTCGACGAGGTGCGCAAGCACACCAAGGCCAGCGCGTCGTGCGGTTCGTGCACCGGTCTGGTCGAGCAGATCCTGATGTTCACCGCGGGCGGCGACTATTCGGCCACCCCGAAGCTCAAGGCCATGTGCGCTTGCACCGACCACGGCCACCAGGCGGTGCGCGATGCCATCCGGGAGAACAAGCTGCTGAGCATCGGCGCGGTGTTCGAAGGCCTGGGCTGGCGCACGCCCAACGGCTGCGCCACCTGCCGCCCGGCGGTGAACTACTACCTCATCAGCACCTGGCCCAAAGAAGCGAAAGACGACCCGCAGAGCCGCTTCATCAACGAGCGCGCGCACGCCAACATCCAGAAGGACGGCACCTACAGCGTGATCCCGCGCATGTGGGGCGGCGAGACCACGGCCGACGAGCTGCGCCGCATCGCCGACGCGGTGGACAAGTACAAGATCCCGACCGTGAAGGTGACGGGCGGGCAGCGCATCGACCTGCTGGGCGTGAAGAAGGAAGACCTGCAGGCGGTGTGGAACGACATCGGCATGCCCAGTGGCCACGCCTATGCCAAGGCCTTGCGCACGGTGAAGACCTGCGTGGGCAGCGAGTGGTGCCGCATGGGCACGCAGGACAGCACGCAGATGGGCAAGGACCTGGAGCGCGCGATGTGGCGCATGTACGCGCCGCACAAGGTGAAGTTCGCGGTCAGCGGTTGCCCGCGCAACTGCGCGGAAGCCGGCATCAAGGACGTGGGCATCATCGGCGTGGACAGCGGCTGGGAGATGGTGATTGCCGGCAACGGCGGCATCAAGACCGAGGTGGCGCACTTCTTCACCAAGCTCAAGACCGCCGAGGAAGTGATGGAGTACACCGGCGCTTTCATGCAGCTCTACCGCCTCGAAGGCTGGTACCTGGAGCGCACCGTGCACTACGTGAACCGCGTGGGCCTGGACTACGTGAAGAAAAAAATCCTGGACGACCACGAAGGCCGCAAGGCGCTGTGGGCGCAGTTGCAGTTCGCGCTCGACGGCGAGCCCGACCCGTGGTTCGAACACCAGAAGGCGGCGGTGGACACCCGGCAGTTCATTCCGATCAAAGCCGTGGCACTGGAAGGGAGCGCGGCATGAGCGCAGCGCCGGGCCGCCCCAAGCAAGCTCGCACCGCAGGCGAAGCCGAAGGAACAACAATGAGCACGACCTGGATCCCGATTGCCCGCGTGGACGACATTCCCGTGCTCGGCTCGCGCTGCGTGCAGCGCGAACGAGGGCTGGACGTGGCGGTGTTTCGCAACGGCAACAACGAGGTGTTCGCCCTGCTCGACCGCTGCCCGCACAAAGGCGGCCCGCTGAGCCAGGGCATCGTCTTCGGCACCAGCGTGGCATGCCCGATGCACAACTGGACCATCGGCCTGGACAGCGGCTGCGCGAAAGAGCCCGACGAAGGCTGCACGCCGCGCTTTGCGGTGAAGGTGGAGGATGGCATGGTGCACCTGGATGCGGGAGAACTGACCACGCACGCCACCGACCTGACGCGCCCGGTAGCCGGGCCGGCGCGCCGTGCCTTGTCCCCTCTCCCGCTCGCGGGAGAGGGCTAGGGTGAGGGCCGCCCCGTGATGTTCTTCTCCGGCGAAAACCCTCACCCCAACCCTCTCCCGCAAGCGGGAGAGGGAGGAAGACAAGTCACCACCCGCTCCACCTGCCCCTACTGTGGCGTGGGCTGCGGCGTGCTGATCGACAGCGTGGGCAGCCAGATCACCGCCGTGCGCGGCGACCCGCAACACCCGGCCAACTTCGGCAAGCTCTGCACCAAGGGCCAGACGCTGCACCTCACCGCCACGCCCGCCCTCGCCCAGCAGACGCGCTTGCTGCAGCCCATGCAACGCCTGCAACGCGGCGCGCCTGCGCAGCCGATGAATTGGGACGCCGCGCTGGACCTCGCCACCGAGCGCTTCGCGTCCGTCATCGCCGAACACGGCCCCGATGCGGTTGGCTTCTACATCAGCGGCCAGCTGCTCACCGAGGACTACTACGTTTTCAACAAACTGGCCAAGGGCCTGATCGGCACCAACAACATCGACACCAACTCACGCCTGTGCATGAGCAGCGCGGTGGCCGGCTACAAGCTCACGCTGGGCGCGGACGCACCGCCCACCTGCTACGACGACGTGAACCACGCGCAGTGCCTGTTCTTCGTCGGCAGCAACGCGGCCTTCGCGCACCCGGTGCTGTTCCGCCGCATCGAAGAAGCGCGGCAGAACAACCCGGCCATGAAGGTGATCGTGGCCGACCCGAGGCGCACCGATACCGCAGGCTTCGCCGACCTCTACCTGCCGCTGCAACCGGGCAGCGACGTGATGTTGTTCCACGGCCTGCTGCACATCATGCTGTGGGAGGGCTGGGTCGACCCCGCGTACATCGCCGCGCACACCACCGGCTTCGACGCGCTCAAGGCCCTGGTGCGCGACTGCACGCCCGAACGCGTGGCACAGGTCTGCGGTTTGAAAAAAGAAGACCTGTTCACCGCCGCACAGTGGTTCGCGCAATCGCCCGCGACCCTCAGCCTCTACTGCCAGGGCCTGAACCAGAGCAGCAGCGGCACCGCGAAGAACGCCACGCTGATCAACCTGCACCTGGCCACCGGCCAGATCGGCAAGCCCGGCGCCGGCCCCTTCAGCCTCACCGGCCAGCCCAACGCCATGGGCGGGCGCGAGGTCGGCGGTTTGTCCAACCTGCTGAGTGCGCACCGCGACCTGGCCAACCCGCAGCACCGCGCCGAAGTCGCCGCGCTCTGGGGTGTGCCTTCCGTGCCCGAGACACCGGGCAAGAGCGCGGTGGAGATGTTCCAGGCCGCGGCCGATGGCGAGATCAAGGCGCTGTGGATCGCCTGCACCAACCCGGCCCAGTCCATGCCCGACCAGAACACGGTGCGCCGCGCGCTGCAGCGCGCCGAGTTCGTCGTGGTGCAGGAAGCCTACGCCAGCGCCGCCACCTGCGGCTACGCCGATCTGCTGCTGCCCGCCACCACCTGGGGCGAGAAGGACGGCACCGTCACCAACAGCGAGCGCCGCATCAGCCGCGTGCGCCCGGCCGTGCCCGCGCCCGGCCAGGCGCGGCACGACTGGGCCATCGTGGTCGATGTCGCGCAGCGGCTCCAGGCGCGGCTGCGCCCTGGCCAGCCCACGCTGTTTCCCTACCTCGACGCCGAATCCATCTGGAACGAACACCGCGAATCCACGCGCGGACGCGACCTCGACATCACCGGCCTGGACTACGCCATGCTGCAACAGCAAGGCCCGCAGCAATGGCCGCTCAAGGCCAGCGAGATGCAAGGCAAGGCGCGCCTGTACGAAGACGGGATCTTCCCCACGCCCGACGGCAAGGCCCGCTTCGCCGCCCTGCCCTACGTGCCCCTGGCCGAGCCGCGCGAATCGCGCTACCCGTTCTCGCTCACCACCGGCCGCCTGCGCGACCAATGGCACGGCATGACGCGCACCGGCACGCTCGGCCGCCTGTTCGGCCATGTCGCCGAACCGGCGGTGCAACTGCACCCGCAGGACATGGAGCGCCGCGGCCTGAAAGACGGCGACCTGGTCCACGTCACCAGCAAACGCGGCTCCATCCTGGTGCCGGCGCAGGCCTCGGCCGAGGTCGGCCTGTCGCAGGCTTTCATCGCCATGCATTGGGGCGCGGAATACCTGAGCGGCCTGAGCAGCGCCGGCGAGCCGCTGGCGGGCGTGAACGCGCTCACCACCTCGGCCTATTGCCCGACCTCGAAACAACCCGAGCTCAAGCACGCGGCGGTGAAGGTGCTCAAGGCCGAACTGCCCTGGACGCTGCTGGCGGTGGGCTGGCTGCCCGAGACGAAGGCCCTCGCCGCACGGGAAGGCCTGCGCGCGCTGATGGCGCAATTTCCGTTCGCGGCCTGCGTGCCGTTCTCCAACGGCGTGCCCCTGGCCGAAGCCCCGGGCCGCGAGCGCCACGGCGTGCTGTTCCGTGCCGCCGCACACGATGCGCCCGAGGTCGATGTGGTCGAGCGCATCGAAGCACTGCTGGGCCTGGCCACCCCCGACGCGCTGCGCTACGCCGACAAGCGCCTGGGTCAGCGCCGCACCGCGCGCCTGGTGCGCCAGGGCGAATCCACCCGGCTGGAGGCTTTCGTGCTCGCCGGCGACACGCGCGCCGAGGTCTGGATCAAGCCCCTGCTGCAAGACGAACTGCCCGCCGCGGCCTACGGCCGCCTGCTGCTCATGCCTGGCGCCAAGGCCCCCGTGGCCATCGCCGCCAAAGGACGGCAGGTGTGCACCTGTTTCAACGTCGGCGAAGACGCGATCCGCGCCGAGCTGAAAACCTGTGGCGGCGATGGCGCACAGCGCCTGGCCAGGCTGCAGGCCGGCCTGAAGTGCGGCACGAACTGCGGCTCCTGCGTGCCCGAACTCAAGCGGCTGGTGCGCGAGACCGCGCCCGCGCCGCAGGCGGTCTGAGCACACCATGTGCATATAACGTCAAGTCATCAAACTTCCCGGACAATCGCGCGCCATGGGGATCAGCCAATACATCAAGGAAATCGGCCGCGGCAAGGACGGCGCCCGTTCGCTCACGCGCGAACAGGCCTCCGACCTGCTCGGCCAGGTGCTCGACGGCACCGTGACCGACCTGGAAGTCGGCGGCTTCTGCCTGGCCATGCGCATCAAGGGCGAGACGCCCGAAGAAATGGCCGGCTTCCTCGACGCGGCGCACGCGCGCCTGCGCAAACTGCCCGACAACGGCCTGACCACCGTGGTGCTGCCCAGCTACAACGGGGCACGCAAACTGCCCGTGCTCACACCGCTGCTGGCGCTGCTGCTCGCCCAGCGCGGCGCGGCGGTGCTGGTGCATGGCACGGCCACGGAGGACAAGCGCGTGTTCGCCTCCAGCGTGTTCACCGAACTCGGCGTACCGATCTCGCACGAAATCCCCAGCAGCCTGCGCGCGGGCGAACTGGCCTTCGTGCCCACCGAGGTGCTCAGCCCCGGCCTCAAACGCCTGCTCGACGTGCGCCGCGCGGTCGGCCTGCGCAACCCGGCGCACAGCCTGGTGAAACTCATGAACCCGTGCGCGGGCGCGGCCTTCATCGTCGGCAGCTACACGCACCCCGAATACGCCACCTCCATGGCCGCGACCTGGTCGCTCACCGGCGCGCACGCCTTGCTGCTGCGCGGCACCGAAGGCGAACCCGTGGCCGACGCGCGCCGCACGCCGCGCATGGAAGTCTTCCGCCACGGCGCGCGCACCGAAGTGCAGGCGCAGCAGGAAGGGCCTCTGGCCAAGCTGCCCGCCTTGCCGGCCGTGGACGCCACCGCCACCGCGGCCTACATCCGCGCCGTGCTCGACGGCGAGCAACCCATCCCCACCCCGATCGCGCTGCAGGTGGAACACATCTTGCGAGCCGCACAACACCATGAACACGCCAACCCGCCCGCCCTCGCCATCTGAATTCCAGCCCGGCACCGTGACCCTGGTGGGCGCCGGTCCCGGCGATCCGGATCTGCTCACGATCAAGGCGGTGAAAGCCATTGGCGCGGCCACCGTGCTGCTGGTGGACGACCTCGTCGGCGAAGACGTGCTTGCCCACGCATCGGCCCGCGCGCGCATCGTGCACGTGGGCAAGCGCGGCGGCTGCAAGAGCACACCGCAGGCCTTCATCGAAAAGCTCATGGTGATGGCCGCGCGCGAAGGCGAAGTGGTGGTGCGCCTCAAGGGCGGCGACCCCTTCATCTTCGGTCGGGGTGGCGAAGAAGTGGAGCACTTGCAAGCCGAAGGCGTCCGCGTGCAGGTGGTCAACGGCATCACCTCGGGCCTGGCAGCGGTCACCTCGCTGGGCGTGCCGCTCACGCACCGCGAACATGCGCACGGCGTGGTATTCGTCACCGGCCATGCCAAACCCGGCTGCGAGGGCACCGACTGGCAAGCCCTGGCGGCCACCGCGCGCGACGCGAAACTCACGCTGGTGATCTACATGGGGGTGAGCGGTGTGCAGCGCATCCAGCGCGAACTGCTGACAGGGCTGCCGGCGGCCACGCCGGTGGCCGTGGTGCAGCGCGCCAGCCTGCCCGAACAACGCCATGCCGTCACTACGCTCGGTGAACTCGGCGCCACGGTGGCGCGCGAAGGGCTGGCCAGCCCCTCGGTGATCGTCGTGGGCGACGTGATCAGCGGTGTGGCCGCTGCCGTGTCCCACACAACAGCGCAAGCACGCGCCGCCTGAGCACATCGCTACACTCCCATCGCGCGCGCACCGCGCACGAGAGGGACGAAGCATGCTCAAAAAACTCAATCACTTCACCGAAAGCCACGGCGCCCTGCGCCCCGGCGGGGGCCTGATCACGGGCGTGATCGCCCTCACACTGGCCATCCTGTGTTTCCTGGGCGTGATGGCCTTCCACTTTCCGCAGTACCTCACCACACCCGAGCTGCGCAAGCAGTACGACGTGGCACTGATGCGCCAGCTGCTGCTCGCGGCCCTGGCCATCGCCGGTGGTCTGAGCCTGGTGAACGTGCTGTTCAACCGGGCGCGCTGGCTCTCGGCGTTCGCCTTCGCACTGGTCGTGCTCAGCGCCCTGCTCGGCGGGCACCAGGTCGAAGTCGATCCCAACTTCCCGGACCACACCCCCTACGTCGGCCTGGACTGGTTCATCCTGGATCTGCTGGGCTCGGCGCTGATTTTCATCTTCATCGAGAAGCTGTTCGCCTTGCGCAAGGACCAGCCCGTGTTCCGGCCGGAGTGGCAGACCGACTTCCACCATTTCATCGTCAACCACATGGTGATCGGCTTCATGCTGCTGGCCACCAACCTGCTGGTGCACAACTTGTTTGGCTGGGTGCCGGTGGACGGCGTGCGCGGCTGGATCGCGACGCTGCCCTTCTGGGTCGCGCTGCCACTGATCATTCTCGTGGCCGACCTGGCCCAATACTGGACCCACCGCGCGTACCACGAGGTGCCCCTGCTGTGGCGTTTGCATGCCGTGCACCACAGCACCAAGCACATGGACTGGATGGCCGGCTCGCGCCAGCACATCCTGGAAACCGTCATCACGCGCACGCTGGTGCTCGGCCCGATCTTCCTGCTGGGCTTCTCCAAGGAAGTGATCGACGCCTACATCATCGTGGTTGGCTTCCAGGCCGTGTTCAACCACGCCAACGTGAGCGTGCGCCTGGGCCCGCTGCGCTACCTCATCGTCACGCCCAATTTCCACCACTGGCACCACAGCCAGGACCAGGAAGCGCTGGACAAGAACTACGCCGCGCACTACGCCTTCCTGGACCACCTCTTCGGCACTGCCGTCAACAGCCCCAAGCTGTGGCCCGAACGCTATGGCGTGCTGGGCGACTACGTGCCCAATGGCTTCCTGAAGCAGGAGGCGTTCCCGTTCACCTGGAAAGGCTGAGACCGCAGCACACCATGCAACACTTTGATGCCGTCGTCATCGGCGCCGGCGCGGCCGGTCTTTTCTGCGCCGGTATCGCGGGTCAGCGCGGCCTGCGCGTGCTGGTGCTCGACCACAGCGACAAGGTCGCCGAGAAGATCCGCATCTCGGGCGGTGGCCGTGCCAATTTCACCAACCGCGACCTCGACCCGCACGCACCCCACAAGCACTTCCTGAGCGCCAACCCGCACTTCTGCCGCTCGGCGCTCTCGCGCTACACGCCCACCGACTTCATCGCCCTGGTGCAGCGGCACGGCATCGCATTCCATGAGAAGCACAAGGGCCAGCTGTTCTGCGACCACTCGGCCGACGACCTGATCCAGATGCTGCTGCGCGAATGCGATGCAGGCGGCGTGCAACGCCGGCAACCCTGCGGCGTGAAAGCGGTGCGCCAGAACGGCGATGGCGCCTACGAACTCGACACCGACCAGGGCACCGTGCAAAGCCGCACCGTGGTGGTCGCCACCGGCGGCCTGTCCATCCCCAAGATCGGCGCAAGCGACTTCGGCTACCGCATCGCCACCCAGTTCGGGCTTCGGCTGGTGGAGCGGCGACCCGGCCTGGTGCCGCTCACCTTCGACGGTGGCGCCTGGGCACCCTACGCCTCGCTCTCCGGCCTGTCGCTGCCGGTGTCCATCGAAACCGGAGAAAAGAAAGGGCGCATGGCTTTCCACGAAGACCTGCTGTTCACCCACCGCGGCCTGTCCGGCCCGGCCGTGCTGCAGATCTCCAGCTACTGGCGCGAGGGCACGCCGATCGGCCTGAACCTGGCCCCCGACACCGACCTGCCCGCCGCCCTGGCGCGCGCCAAGGCGAGTTCGCGCAAGCTGCTGGCCAACGAACTGGCCACGCTCGTGCCCAGTCGCCTGGCCGAAGCCTGGGTGCAACAGGACAGCGACTGGCAGCGCCCGGTGGCCGACACCTCGGACAAGGCCCTGGCGCGGCTGGCCGGGCGCCTCACACGCTGGGAGCTCACGCCCACCGGCTCCGAGGGCTACCGCAAGGCCGAGGTCACGCTGGGCGGCGTGGACACGCGCGACCTGTCCTCCCAGACCCTGGAATCGAAGCAGGCCGGCCTGTACTTCATCGGCGAAGTGGTCGACGTGACCGGCTGGCTGGGCGGCTACAACTTCCAATGGGCCTGGGCCAGCGCCCATGCCTGCGCGCACGCGCTGTAGTCGCTGCGACGCCCCAAACCCCGATAGCGCCGCGCACGCCCCCAGAGCGCGAGACACCATCCAGAGTTCCGGCCCCACCGCTTCTCCCCAGCCCATCTCCGGAGCGCGCGACGCAGATCCAGGGCTACCGAGGATCCGGCTCCGCCGGTCCCAGGGAGCGCCCCCTGAGGGGGACGCGCGCAGCGCGGCGGGGGGAGCTATAATCCCCGGCTTTGCTGGCAAACCCCGTCGGCCAATACTAGTTAATGACGGGACTTTTGCAGTGATGTCGCGCGGGCCCGATCTTCCCGAACGTCCTCTCTCTGCGCAATCTGGATATCTTTCGCCAATGACGACCATCCGTGTAAAAGACAACGAACCCTTTGACGTCGCTCTGCGCCGTTTCAAGCGCACCATTGAAAAGCTCGGCCTGCTGACCGACCTGCGCGCTCGCGAGTTCTACGAAAAGCCGACCGCCGAGCGCAAGCGCAAGAAAGCCGCTGCCGTCAAGCGCCACTACAAGCGTGTGCGCTCGATGCAGTTGCCCAAGAAGCTGTACTGAGCACGAGCCACCGGGCCTGCCCGGTCGCGAACAAGCCCGCTGGAGGACGCTCAAGCGGGCTTTTTTTATTGCCGATTCACCACTGCGAGGAGCCTCCCATGAGCCTGAAAGAACAGATCACCGAAGACATGAAAACCGCCATGCGCGCCAAGGACAGCGAGCGCCTGGGCACCATCCGCCTGCTGACCGCCGCCATGAAGCAAAAGGAAGTGGACGAGCGCGTGGAACTGGACGATGCCATGGTCGTGGCCATCGTCGACAAGCTGGTCAAGCAGCGCAAGGACAGCATCGAGGCCTTCTCCAAGGCCGATCGGCAAGACCTGGTGGACAAGGAAAAGGCCGAAATGGTCGTGCTGCAGGCCTATCTGCCCGCACGCCTCAGTGCCGAGGAAGTGGCCACCGAGGTCAAGGCCATCGTCGCCGAACTGGGTGCCAAGGGGCCTGGCGACATGGGCAAGGTCATGGGCGCCGTGAAAGCCCGTCTGGCGGGCAAGGCCGACATGGCCCAGGTTTCGGCTGCGGTGAAGGCTGCGCTGGCGGGCTGATCCAAGCCATTGGACCCGGCTCCAACCCCAACACCCAGGCTGTTGGACGGATACCCAAAAGTGCATGCAAAGGTTCTAGTCTGAGACGATCTTCAGACCCCAGGAGCCTTTTGCATGATCTCGATCAGAACTTCCCCTTCCCTTGTGCACCGCACGTTTGGCGGATTGGCACTGGCCATGGTGCTGCCCATGGTCGCGCAGGCCCAGACCGCCAGCGCCCCGCCCATCAAAGTGGGCGCGATCGGCCCCTTCAGCGGCCCCTCGTCGGATTTCGGCCTGCCCATGCTCAATGGCATGCGCCTGGCCGTCGACGAGATCAACCGCGTGGGGGGTTACCTGGGGCGACACATCGAACTGGTCGTGAGAGACGACAAAGGCAATCCCGATGTCGGCCTGCAGGAATCGCAGGCCCTGATGAAGGACGGCGTGATCGCCACGCTGGGCTTTTGCAACACCGGCGTCGCCTTGAAGTCGATCCCCGTGTTCCAAAAGGCGCAATCGCCCTTGCTGGTGCCGTGTTCCGCAGGCACCCCCGTCACCGCCCAATACCCGGCTGCAGAAAGCTACGTCTTCCGCAACGCACCGCGCGATGCGATCCAGGCACCCTTCGTGGTCAATGACATCCTCAAGCGCGGCTGGAACCGGGTGGCGATCTTTGCCGATACCACGGGCTACGGCGAAGCCGGCATGAAGGACGTGTTGGCCGCCTTGGACCAGAAAGGCGTCAAGCCGGCCTACGTCGGGCGGTTTCCGCTGGGCGTGAAAGACCTCTCGAGCGAATTGGCCGCCGCCAAGGCCGCGGGTGCCAACGTGATCTTCACCTACACCGTGGGCCCGGAGAACGCGACCATCGCCAATGGCCGGCGCGCGATGAACTGGGACGTACCCCTGGTCGGCGGGTGGCCCCTGTCCTTCCCCTTTTTCCTCACGGGTGCCCCGCAGGCCGCCGAGGGCGCGCTCATGGCGCAAACCTTCATCGCCGAACCCAGCAACGAACGCCGTGCCGCGTTCATCTCGGGCTACACGCGCAAGTTCAACCAGAAGATGGCTGTGCCCATGGCCGCCGCGCAAGGGTATGACACGGTGTACCTGCTGATCTATGCGATGTTCGGCATCCGCGACGGCAAGTTCAGCGGACCCGCGATGAAGGCCGCCCTGGAGAACATCCCACGCACCTACTACGGTGTCGTGGCGACCTATGAGCGGCCGTTCACGGTGGACGACAAGGATGCGGTCACCGACAACATGCTGGTGATGGGCAAGGTGCAAAAAGGCCTCATCACCTTCGCCTACCCCGAGGACGCGCGCCGCAATCTGGAGGTCCAGCGCAAGCGCTGAATCCTCCCGCGAACCGGCAGCGGTTCAGCTGCCGGCCACCTTCATGCGGTTGACCAGGATGGACCCGGTGGTTTTCGCGCCGTAGTTGTAGGCATCGGCCCCCACCGCCTCGATGCCCAGCAGCATGTCCTTGAGGTTGCCGGCGATGGTGATCTCGTGCACCGGGTAGGCGATCTCGCCGTTCTCGACCCAATAGCCCGACGCACCGCGCGAATAGTCGCCGGTCACGTAGTTCACGCCCTGGCCCATGAGCTCGGTGACGAACAGGCCACGGCCCAGCTTCTTGAGCATGGCGCGCAGGTCGTCGCCCGGCTGCGTGAGCCGGCTGGTGAGCGTGAGGTTGTGCGAGCCACCCGCATTGCCCGTGGTGCGCATGCCGAGCTTGCGCGCGGAGTAGGTGGACAGAAAGTAGCCCTGCACACGCCCTGCCGACAGCACCTTGCGCTTCGCGGTGCGCACGCCTTCGTCGTCGAAGGGCGAACTGCCTTTGCCATTGCGCAGGTGCGGGTCTTCCAAAATGTCCAGGTGCTTGGCCATCACGCGCTTGCCCAGGCTGTCGTGCAGGAAGGTGGTGTTGCGGTAGAGCGCACCACCGCTCGTGGCCTGCACGTAACTGCCCAGCAGACCCGCGGCCAGGGGTGACTCGAACAGCACCGGGCATTCGGTGGTCGCGATCTTGCGGCCATTCAGGCGCGCCAGCGTGCGCTCAGCCGCGTAGCGGCCCACGGCTTCGGGCGTGGCCAGTTCGTTCGGCGAGCGCATGGAGCTGTACCAGTAGTCGCGCTGCATGTTCGCGCCCTTGCCGGCAATGGGCGCCACAGACAGGCTGTGGCGCGAACTGGCGTAGCCACCGCTGAAGATGCCCGGCTTGCCGCGCTCGCCACCGCGCAGGTGCGCGGTGAAGAAATGCGATTGCTGCGCCGACACGCCCGCGCCTTCGCTGTTGCTGATCTTGCGGCTGGTCGCCAACGCGGCGGCCTCGCAGGCCAGTGCGATGCGCGCGGCTTCCTCGGAGTCGATCGACCAGGGGTGGAACAGGTCAAGATCGGGATAGGTATCGGCCACGTCGCCCACATCGGGCAAACCGGCCACAGGGTCTTGCGCCGTGAAGCGGGCAATGTCGTATGCGGCCTGCACCGTCTGGCGCACGGCAGCGGCGGAGAAATCGGAGGTGGAGGCGTTGCCGCGCTTTTGCCCCAGGTACACGGTGACGCCCAGGGACTTGTCGCGGTTGCGCTCGACGTTTTCCAGCTCGCCCTTGCGCACCGAGACGCTCAAGCCGGCCCCTTCGGACACTTCAGCGGCCGCGTCCACCGCCCCCAGCTGCTTCGCATGGGAGAGCGCCAGATCGACCAGTTCTTCGAACTGGCTGCGCGCGTATTGGAAGCCGGAGAGGGGGGCGTTGGGGTTTGCCACGGGGGCTTGGGAGGGAGTTTTCATGTCGACGGCTATGATACTTGCCGCTCTTCATGGCTTGCGCTCCCGCGCGCAAGCCCATTCAATATTCTTCATGTCCCGCAAACCCACCAAAGGCTATTTCGTCCGAGGCCAGTTCGTCGCCCTGGGCAGCGAGCTGGACCAGGAACTCAAACGCGAGCTCAAGGGCTCCGCCGAAATGAGCAAGACCGACCTGAAGAAGGAAAGCGACCGGCTGCAATCGCTGGGCGAGAGTCTGCTCACGCTGCGCGCGGACCTGCTGGACAAGCTCGACCTGTCGGAAAAGCTGCTCGAAGCCGTTGCCGATGCCAGGCGCATCACCAATTTCGAGGGCCGCCGCCGCCAGATGCAGTTCATCGGCAAGCTCATGCGCAAGCTCGACGAAGACACCGTCGCGGCGGTGGAAGCGGCGCTGGAAGAGCAGAGCAAGGGATCGGCCAAGGACACGCTCTCGCTGCACATGGCCGAGCAATGGCGCGACCGCCTGATCAACGAAGACGACGCGCTGACCGCCTGGATGCAGATGGACCCACAGAGCGACGTGCAGCACCTGCGCGCCCTGATCCGCCAGGCGCGCAAGGATGCGCAGGCCGTCAAGGAACGCCCCGGCGAGGCCGTGCGCCACGGCAAGGCCTACCGCGAGATTTTCCAGACCGTCAAGGCCGCGCTGAATCAGGACGCGGACACGGCCGGCGACGGCGCGTCCGAGGACGACGAGCAGCCATGAGCGAACCCACGACCCAACCCGCAGAACCGGTGCGCATCGGCATCGTGTCGATCAGCGACCGCGCCAGCAGTGGCGTGTACGAAGACAAGGGCCTGCCCGCTCTGCAGGACTGGCTCACGCGCGCATTGCAGAACCCGATCCGCTTCGAGCCGCGCCTGATCCCCGATGAGACCGAGCACATCAGCGCGACGCTGATCGAACTGGTGGACGCCGGCTGCTCGCTGGTGCTCACCACCGGCGGCACCGGCCCGGCCTTGCGCGACGTGACCCCCGAGGCCACGCTGGCCGTGGCCCACAAGGAAATGCCGGGCTTTGGCGAGCAGATGCGCCAGATCGGCCTGGCCTTCGTGCCCACCGCCATCCTGTCCCGGCAGGTGGCGGTGGTGCGCGACAAGAGCCTCATCATCAACCTGCCGGGCCAACCCAAGGCGATTGCCGAAACGCTCGAAGGACTCAAGAACGCCGATGGCACGCAGCGTGTCAACGGCATCTTTGCCGCCGTGCCGTATTGCATCGACCTGATCGGCGGCCCGTATCTCCAAACGCACGACGCGGTCTGCAAGGCCTTCCGCCCCAAGTCCGCCGTGCGCCCTGTTTAACCCTGTTCACGCGACCCGACATGAAGATCACCAAAGACACCATCGTCACCCTCACCTTCCGCGCCGTCGACGCCAAAGGCAAGGTGCTGGAAGATGGCAAGACCCCGCGCGCCTACCTGCACGGCGGCTATGGCAATACCCTGCCCGGCGTCGAGCTGGCGCTGGAGGGGCAAGAGAAGGGCTTCAACACCACGGTGAAGCTGCAACCTTCATTGGCCTTTGGCGAACGCGACGAGAGCCTGGTGACCACCATCTCGAAGAAGGACTTTCCGCCCGGCGTGAAGGTGGGCGGACAGCTCGAAGGCCACGACGACCAGGGCCGCCACCAGGTCTTCACCGTGACCAAGATCAAGGGCGACACCGTGATGCTCGATGGCAACCACCCGCTGGCAGGTCAGGACATCACCTTTACCTTGAACGTGACCGATGTAAAGGCCGCCTCGGCCGAGGAAATCGCCCACGGCCACGCGCACGGCGCACACGGCCACCACCACTGAAAGCCCGCGCGCGGGGGCCTATTTCCCCACCAGCTGGTTGAGCTTCTCTTTCTCGAAGCACTCTTTGCGCGCCGCGTCCTCTGGCACGCAGTCGCCCTGCTTCTTGGTTTCGGCCAGCGTCTCGATCGCCTGCCAGAGCAAGGCGATCTGGTGCTCCTGTCCGGCGGCGTTGTCGATCAGGCCGCGCATGGCCTGTGACAGTGGGTCGTCGTCCTGGGTCACTCCATAAGCGTTGAACTTCTGGCCTTGCTCGGCCACATCGGCACTCTCGCCCTGCTTGCTGGGAATGATGCGCGCCGGTATGCCCACCGCGGTCGCGCCCGCCGGCACCGGCTTGATCACCACCGCGTTGCTGCCGATCTTGGCGCCATCGCCCACCAGGAACCCGCCCAGGACCTTGGCGCCCGCGCTCACGACCACGTCCTTGCCCAGCGTGGGGTGGCGTTTGGTGCCCTTGTAGAGCGAGGTACCGCCCAGCGTCACGCCCTGGTAGATGGTGCAGCCGTCACCGATCTCGGCGGTTTCACCCACCACCACACCCATGGCGTGGTCGAAGAACACGCGTTCGCCCAGCGTGGCGCCCGGGTGGATCTCGATGCCGGTGAACCAGCGCGAGACGTGCGAGATGAAACGGCCCAGCCACTTGAAGCCATGCGTCCAGCACCAATGGGCCGGCCGGTGCAGCCACACGGCGTGCAGGCCGGGATAGCAGGTGACGACCTCCCAGGTGCTGCGCGCGGCGGGATCGCGGTCCAGGATGCACTGGATGTCGGAGCGGATGCGGTCGAACATAGGCGGGCAGTCTAGCGTCTTGCCTTGTCGGCCGTTTGCAGCATCGCCTTGGCAACACCTCGAAGAATGTGGATTTCCTCGTCGCTGGGCGCGGCGCGGTTGAAAAGCTGGTTGAGCCGTGGCATGAGCTTCTTGGGCGCGTCGGGATCCAGGAAATCCACCGCGACCAACGCACGCTCAAGGTGTTCGAGCATGCCGGACAAGGCCTTCGCGTCGGCCTGCGGCCTCTCGGCGACCGAGGCCGCGACGCCGAAGCCGCCCAAGGCCTGGCGCCAGTCGTAGGCGATCAGTTGCACCGCCGCCGCCAGATTGAGCGAGCCGAAGCTGGGCGCGGTCGGGATGCTCAGCGCGACGTGGCAGCGGTACACGTCTTCGTTGCGCATGCCGAAGCGCTCGGAGCCGAACAGAAAGGCCACACCCGTGGGTGGCGGCTCCTGGCCGCCGAACAGGCTGGCGAAGTGCTCGCGCGGCGCACGCGTGGGCGGGCCGAAGTCGCGCGGGGTCATGGCGGTGGCGCAGAGGTGGCTTATGCCGTCGAGCGCCTCGTCGAGCGTGTCGACGATGCGCGCCCGGGCCAGCACGTCGTTGGCGCCACTGGCGCGCTGGATGGTCTCCTCGCGGCGCAGCACGTTGGCCCAGCGCGGCTGCACCAGCACCAGATCGTCGAAGCCCATGACTTTCATGGCACGGGCGACGCCGCCCACATTGCCGGCGTGGCTGGTCTGGATCAGGACAAAACGGGTGCGCATGCGAGAAAGAAAAGTGGGGACGGTAAAATCCCGCCTATTGTCGCCGCCCGCATTGCCGGGTTTCGCATCCCCTGCTCATCCACTGTCGCGCGCACCGCCCCGGAGCGCGCCGAGGTTCACAATTCATGTCGTCCACACTCCACCCCATGCTCAACGTGGCCATCAAGGCCGCACGTACCGCTGGAACCATCATCAACCGCGCTGCGCTGGACGTGGAGTCGGTCCGGGTCTCGGTCAAGCAGACCAACGATTTCGTGACCGAGGTCGATCAGGCCGCCGAGGCGGCGATCATCGACACCCTGCTCACGGCCTATCCCGACCACGCCATCTGGGCCGAGGAATCGGGCCGGCAAGCGGGCAAACACGGGGGTGCTGACCACACCTGGATCATCGACCCGCTGGACGGCACCACCAACTTCATTCACGGCTTCCCGGTCTACTGCGTGAGCATCGCGCTCATGGTGGGCAACCGGATCGAGCAGGCCGTCGTCTACGACCCTTCTCGCAACGACCTCTTCTGCGCCACGCGCGGACGCGGCGCCTACCTGAACGACCGCCGCATCCGCGTGGCCAAGCGCACCACGCTGCGCGACTGCCTGGTCTCCACCGGCTTCCCGTTCCGCCCGGGCGACGCGTTCCAGACCTACATGCAGATGCTGGGCGACGTGATGCCGCGCGTGGCCGGTGTGCGCCGCCCTGGCTCGGCCGCGTTGGATCTCGCGTACGTGGCCGCCGGTTTCACCGACGGTTTCTTCGAAATGGGCCTCTCGCCCTGGGACGTGGCTGCCGGCGCGCTGCTGGTCACCGAAGCGGGCGGCCTGATCGGCAACTTCACCGGCGAGTCCGACTTCCTGGAGCAGAAGGAATGCCTGGCCGCCAACCCGAAGATCTACGGCCAGCTCGTGGGGCTGACGGGCAAGTACAGCAAATTCGCCAGCGCAGGCGACAAGGCAGCCGTGCGCCAGGCACGGGCCCGTGGCACGCCCCCGGCCGACGCACCGCAAGACACCCCCGTCGCCGACGACACGACGGCACCCAGCAACGACGCCACAACCTGACCCGGCGCGCGTGCCTCTATCCAGAGGCATCGAGGGGCGCTGCGCCGGCCCGAAATACCACGCCCTCTCCGGCGAGCGTGCCTCCATCCAGGGGCATCGAGGGACGGCTGCGCCGGCCCAAGATGCCGTCCCCCCTCGAAGCGCCTAAGGCGCGCAACAGAGGGGGGAAGCCGCGTCAGCGGCGCAGGGGGGTGTGCTCTATCACGCCTGTGGCAGGCGCAACCAGAACGTAGCGCCCTCGCCCGGCTTGGATTCGGCCCAGACCCGCCCGCCGTGGCGCTCCACGATGCGCGCCACGATGGCCAGCCCCACCCCCATGCCCGGCACGCTGCTGCCGGCGTGCAGGCGCTGGAACAGGCCGAACAATTTGTCGGCGTGGGCCATGTCGAAGCCGATCCCGTTGTCGCGCACGAAGTAAACGCGCTGTTCGGCGTCGTAACCCACCTCCAGCTCGGGCTGCTCCACGTGCATGGAGTACTTGAGCGCGTTGTCCATCAGGTTGGCCAGCACCTGGCGCAACAAGGTCGCGTCGCCCAAGGCAAAGGGCATCGTGTCGATGCGGATGCGCGCGTGCGTGGACTGGGCGGACAAGGCATCTGCCACCGAATGCGCGAGCGCCACCATGTCGACCGGCACGGCCTCCAGGTCCACGCGCACCACCCGCAACAGTTCGAGCATGTCGGTGATCATCTGACCCATGTTGCGCGAGGAGCGCGCGATGCGCTCGAACATGTCGCGCCCGTTGGGGCTCAGGCGATCGGCCTCTTCTTCCAGCACGATGGCCGCGAAGCCGTTCACCGAACGCAACGGCGAGCGCAAGTCGTGGGCGATGGAATAGGAAATGGCCTCCATGTCGCGCATCGAGCGTTCCAGCTCGGCGGTGCGCGCGATCACCCGCTGCTCCAGGTTCGCGTTGAGCGCCCTCACCTGCTCCTGCGCGGCCACGCGATCGGTGATATCGATGTGCGTGCCTGACATGAACAGGCCACGCCCGTCGACGTCGCGCTTGTGCACGCGGCCTCGCGTGTTGACCCAGATCCAGCGCCCGGACTTGTGCCGCATGCGGATGTCGCATTCGTAGTAAGGCAACGCGCCACTCAGATGCTGGTCGCGAATGTCGTCGGCGCGGCGCAGATCGTCCGGATGCACGAGTGCCTCCCAGGTCTCGGCCCGCATGGGCCTGAGTTCGTCCGCGGTGTAGCCCAGCATTTCGACCCACCGGTCGTTCACCGTCAGCGCGTTGTCGACCAGGTTGTTCTCCCAGACGCCCGGCCGCGTGGCCTCCAGCACCCAGGCCAGGCGCTGGCGCTCTTCGCGCAAGGCATCCTGCGCCTGCACGTAGGAGCTCACGTCGGAGAAGGTGCGCACAAGGCCGCCATCGGGCAGCGTACGGGTGCGCATCTCCAGAATGCGCCCATCCTGCGTCTTGCGCCAGTACTTATCCGGGGACTGCACGTGCGACACGCCGTGCAATACATGGCTGTGCGCGACCGGATCGACCCAGGACAGCCCCGGACCGAAATCGCCACGCTCGGTCTGGAAGCGCAGCACCTGGTCGGTGGTGGGTTGTCCTTGCAGCAGAGCCTCTGGCAGATCCAGCATCTCTAGCAGGCGGCGGTTGTAGGCGGTCACGCGGTTCTGGTCGTCCACGCGGCACAGGCCTTGGTCGATGCTGTCCAGCGTGGCCTGCAGATCCAGACTTTTTTCGGTCAGCAGTTCGCTGGTGATCTGCAGTTGCTCGCGCGTGCGCCGGCGCTCCAGGTGGCCGCGCCATGCCATGACCAACTGGCGCACCGCACCCAGCAGTGGCTGCAGAAACTCGATGTCTTCTTCGCTGTAGCCCCCGGGCTGGTTGGCCAGGCCCACCATCGCCACCATCCGCTCGCCCACGGCCAGCGGCACGCCGAGAAAGGCGTTCATGGGAGGGTGTCCACTCGGCAGGCCACCGGCGCGCGGGTGTCGCGTGGGGTCGTTGGTAATGACCGGTTGGCCGGTCAACATCGCATGGCCAAACAGGGTGTCGAGATTGCGAAAGGCCATGCCCGAGGCGGCCTGGCTCTGGTACATGAGGCGCGAAGCCTCGTCCCATGCGATGTTGGTGACGGCGCTGGTGCGCAGGTACGGTTTTCCGTTGTCGTCGTAGAGCACCTCGCCCACAAAACCGAATTCGCTGCCGGTGACCGACAGGAAGCCTTGCAGCAGCCCTTCGAACGCCTTGCGCTTGTCGTCGGCTTCGATGTAGTCGGTCTGTGCCGCCCGCACGGCCTCCAGCATGCGGTGCTGGCGCTCGAGTTTCTGCGCGGCCAGGCGCCCGGCGGTCACGTCGGTGGAGAAGCCGTGCCAGACCACCGATCCATCGGCCTCGCGCTGCGGCATGGCTTCCACCTGCTGCCAGCGCACACCCGCCGTGGGCAGGCAGACGCGGTAGGTCTGGCGCCAGGCACTCAACTGCCGCGCCGAGGCGTTCAGCGATGCGATCACTTCGGCCCGGTCGTCGGGGTGCACGCGGTCGAACAGCACGCTGGCGTTCTGCTCCAGGTCCTTGGGCGCCACTTCCAGCATGGTGTGCGCGACCTCGTTCACGTAGCTGATCACGCTCGTGCCATCGGGCTTGAGCCGTGCTTCGTACATCATGCCCGGCACGCGCGCGGCAATGTTCTGCAGCAGTTTGTACTGCTCTGCCAGGCGCTCGCTGGCTTCGCGCTCGGCGGTAATGTCCTGCACCACACCGAAGGCGGTGTGCCGATTGTTTCCCACCGTGGTCTGCCCGATGCGGGTGCGCAGCCGCCGTGTCTGGCCATCGGGGCGCAGCCAGCGGAACTCGACCTCGCGGCCATCCAGCGCCGCACGGGCCTCGCGCCAGACCGGGAGGTCCTCGGGATGGATGGGGTCAAGCGCATCCGCGCGCCGCAGGCGCTCGCCCGGCGGCACGCCGGTGATCTCGTGCAGCCCGGGTGACCAATCCACATAGGCGTCCTCCTGCGCGTTGATCCAGTGGCCGACATGGGCCAGCTTTTCGATCGCCGCGTGCAACTCCACCTGTTGCTCCAGGCGCCGATTGGCCTCGCGCAAGGCCTGCTCGCTGCGCACCTGAGCGGCTTCGGCCTCGAACTCCGTGGTGGCATCGGTCATGTAGATGAGGACCGCCGGATCACCGGCCATGGACAGCACCGTGGCGTGCAGGCGCACCCGGTACTCCACGCCATCGCGCAGCCGCAGATACTGCAACTCACTGGGGGGCGGCCCCTCGCTCAGGTAGCGCGCACGGGCCCCGGCATCGGGCCAATGCCCGATATCGACGGTGGTGCGGCCCAGCACGGCTTCGCGCCGCAGGCCGGTGAGCACCTGCCACGCATCGTTGACGGCCAGCAGACGGCCATCGCACAGCCTGGTCAGGCTCGCCGCCAGCGGCGACGCCATGAACAAGGTCTCATAGGGCACGCCGGTTGCCGCGGCCTGCGGCCATTGCAATGAGCTGCCCTCGCGAGAGAACTCCGACCCTGAAGATGCTTCGACCATGCGGCATGCGGTAGTGTGTGGGGGTGAGGCACATTGTGCCGGACTGTCCGGGCCCGAGACGGCGGGCGGGCCCGCACGCCCTGTTGGAACGCCAGAGGATGCCCACCATGCCGGAGGTAGAAGCCCATCGCAAGCGCGCCGCGAAGCCCACCTCGCTGCGCCAGCAGCTCACGCTCGCGGCGCTGCTCACCACGTTTCTGGCAGTCCTGCTGAGCGCCGGCGCGCTGCTGACCTACGAATTCACGCTGTACCGCGAGGCGGGCGTGGCCGACATGCGGGCCCAGGCCGACTTGATCGCCCGCTCCACGGCGGCCGCCATGGAGACCGGAAACGCCGAGGCAGTGCGGGAAAATCTCGACACGCTTTGGCAACAGCCCCGCATCCAGGCGGCGGCCGTGTATGGCGCCGATGGCGCGCTGCTGGCCTCCCTCACCGGCCCATCCGGCCAGGTGCCCGCGCGCATCGCGCCCGATGCGCGCGCCTGGGGGCCGAGCTTCAGCGGGTCGACGCTGGAGATGACCCAAGGCATCGAGCGCGATGGACGGCGGCTCGGCATGCTGTACCTGAAGGCGGAACATGGGGTCTGGGACCGCGTCGCGGACTTCGCGTGGATCGTGCTCGCGGTCAGCGCGGTGAGCCTGGCCACGGCGTTCTACCTGTTCGTGCACCTGCAGCGCCGCATCACCGCCCCGCTGGAGAGGATGACCGAGGTGGCACGCGATGTGATCGGCAGCCACAACTGGGCGCTTCGCGCGCCGGCCACGCACTACAAGGACGTGGGCGTTCTCGTCGATGCCTTCAACCGCATGCTGTCCGAATGCGAGACGCGCACGAGCGAACTGGAGCGCGAGATGGTCACGCGCCGAAGCGTCGAACACGAGTTGCGCCAGGCCGACCGGCACAAGGACGAATTCCTGGCCACGCTGGCCCACGAGCTGCGCAACCCGCTCTCGCCCATGACGAGTGCGGTGGCCCTGCTGCAGATGCCAGCGGCCAGCCCCGAGGCGAGGGACAAGGCCCTGGGCGTGCTCGAGCGCCAGCTCAAGCACATGGTGCGGCTGATCAACGATCTGCTGGATGCCTCGCGCGTGGCCACCGGCAAGCTCTCGCTCAACCTGGAGACGGTGGACATTGGCGAACTGCTGAGCGCTGCCGTGTTGGGTGCGCAGGACCTGGCCCGACAGCAAGGCCTGCACCTGAGCCTGCACCCGGCGGCTGAACCGCTGTACGTGAATGGCGACACCGTGCGCCTGACGCAGGTGTTCGCCAATCTGCTGAGCAACGCCTGCCGCTACACGCCGCAAGGCGGGCGTGTCGACATCCAGCTGAAAGCGGACGCCGATGAGATCGCCATCGCGGTGGCCGACACCGGCATCGGCGTGGCGCCGGGCATGCAGGAGCGCATCTTCGAGATGTTCGAGCAGGCAGACAAGACGCTGCAGCGCGGCAATGCCGGCCTGGGCGTGGGGTTGACCTTGTCGCGTCAGATCATCCAGTTGCACCAGGGCACGCTGTCCATGCAGAGCGCGGGCCTGAACCAGGGCTCGTGCTTCACGGTGCGCCTGCCTCGCGCGCGCGGCTTCGGCTTCGCGTCCGCTCCCACCGCGCTCGCGGCTCCGGCCTCCCAGCCCACCACGCGCTCGCTGCGCATCCTGGTGGCCGACGACAACGTCGACCTGGCGGAGAGCTTCGCCGCCATCCTGAGCGCCAGCGGCCACCGGGTGTCCGTGGAACACGATGGCGACGCGGCCGTGCACCATGCGCGCGAGCACCTCCCCGACATCGCCCTGCTGGACATCGGCATGCCCAAGCTCGATGGCTATCAGGTCGCCCGCCAGTTGCGGGCCGACCCGGCCACGCAAGGCATCTGTCTGGTGGCCATCACCGGTTGGGGTCAGGCCGCCGACCGCGAAGCCGCGCGGCAGGCCGGCTTTGACCACCACATTCTCAAACCCGTCAGCCCCGAAGAACTCGTGCGAGTGCTCGCTGCGGTGCACACCGACTTCGAGGCGTCCCGCCCGGGTGATCTCACCGCTCAGTGAGCCGTCTGCGCCGGGCCGTGGCGTCGCCGCCGGTCCACGGCATCGATCTTGAGCATCTGGCGGTACTTGGTGACCGTGCGCCGCGCCACCGTCAGGCCCTGGCGCGCCAGTTGCCGCGTGATCTCGGCGTCCGACAAGGGCTGCTCGGGCGACTCGGCCTCGATGATGTCCTGCACCAGCCCGCGAATGGCCGTCCCCGAGCAGGCCTTGCCGTTGGCGCTCACCATGGCCCGCGAGAAGAAGTGCTTGAGCTCGAAGACGCCGCTGGGCGTGGCCATGTATTTGTTGTTCGTCACACGCGAGACGGTCGATTCGTGGATGCCCACCTCGTCGGCGATTTCGCGCAAGCCCAGCGGTTTCATGGCCATCGCGCCGTATTCGAAGAAGTGGCGCTGGCGCCGCACGATGGCCTGGGCCACGTCCAGGATGGTGGAGAAGCGCTGTTCCACGTTTCGCTGCGTCCAGCGCGCCTCCTGCAAGTGCGCGCTCATGTCGGCGTTGTCGGCGTTGTTGGCGCAGCGGTGGCGCTGAAACAGCTGGGCATACACCTCGTTGACGCGCACCTTGGGAACGATCGCGGCGTTGAGCAGCACGCTCCAGTTGCCCCGGTCTTTCTTCACGATCACATCCGGCACGATGTACCCCGTGCGCGACGGACTCCAGCGCCACCCAGGCCGCGGGTCCAGCCGCCGGATGCGATCGCACACCCGCTCGACCTCGCCAGGCGAATGACCGAGCGCACGGGACAAGGCCATCACATCGCGCGCGGCGAGTTCGCCCAGATGATGGCCCACGATCTCGCGGGCCATCGCACGCACCTGGGGGCATTCGATGTCGGCCAATTGCAACGCGAGACACTCGGCCACATCGCGGGCGCCCACCCCCGCCGGATCGAGCGACTGCACCATCTTCAATGCGATCTGCATCTCCGGCAACGAGGCTGTGGGCTGCACGCCCACCACCCCCAGCAGTTCGTCCAGCGGGGTGCGCAAGTAACCATCGTCGTCCAGCGACTCCACCACCGCGCCAGCCAAGGCGAGGTCACGCTCCGACAAGGTCAAGGTGTTCAACTGGGCATGAAGGTGCATGCTCAGCGAGGTGTGCGCCGCCATGAAGTCCAGCGCTGAGACGTCACCGTTGTGCGCGCTGCGAGCCGGGGCGAAGCTGTCGGCCAGCCAGAGATCGCGATCGGTTTCGCTGGCGCGCCCGGGCACCTCGTCGACGGTCTCGTGCGCCAGCGGCTGTGGCGGCTCGGGGCCATCGAATGGATCGTCGATCACCGTGTCCTGGGTATCTTGGCGCCCGTCTTCGTCGTCCGCCTCTTCGGTTTCCAGGAACGGGTTTCGCCCCAGGACGTCTCGCACCACGGTGCCAAAGTCCAGGGAAGACATCTGCAACAAGCGCACGGCGTGTTGCAAACGGGGTGACAGGGTCTGGGTCTGGGTCTGGGTTTGGCGCTGACCGGCGCGAACGTCCATCTGCATGCGGTTTCCTCCTTGATCCGGCTGTTGTGCCGCAAGGTCATGCAACGGCCGTGCCGCATGGGCAGGGTAGATACAGATTCGAACAATTCACCCGTGCACGCAGGAAGCGGGACGCGGGCAGCGCTGTCGGCCGACACAAAAACTCACACAACGGCCTGCGTCTTCACCTTATTGCGGCAAAATTTGCCGACGCAAGGGCCGATCCGGCTGTCAGTGCTCGTCCGGCGCGGTCCGCGACGCAGGCCCAGCCACGTCATCCGGGCGCTGGAACAGATGGGCGATGGCCAGCAACAGAATCGCGCCGACCAGAGCCACCAGAAGGGCCCCCATGTTGAGCACATCGGAACTGCCCGCCGCCATGCCAAGCTGGGGCGGTATGAGCCATCCTCCCAGGGCAGCGCCCGCCATGCCCAGGCACACGTTCCATCCATGGCTGCGCGGGGGACTGGGCTGCATGATGGCGCTGGTCATCCAACCCACGACACCTCCCATGGCCAACCAAATAAGCACTTCGACCATGAGGCAACTCCTGCACAGGATTTAAGGGAATGACACAGACACCGCAGACGTGCCAAGCAGCAAGTGACGTGCCAGGCCTGGGCAGGGCAACTGCCACGGGTTGGCGCTCAGGGTCGCCCTGTACCGCTTGAATCCCGAGGGCTGCGCGCACCCGCGTTCGTGTCGGTGTCGCGGCCCCCCTCATCGCGGTGCTCATTCCCGTGCCGACGCCGCAGCGTGCGCCCGAAGCGCCGCAGGGACACCAGAACCAGCAGGATGAACACGGTGGCCAGCACCGCCGTGCCCGTGCGGCCCATGCCCGCAGCCAAGCCGATCGCGGCCGTGGCCCAGATGCTGGCCGCGGTGGTCAGGCCATGGATGCGGCCCTCCTCCTGGTCTTTGAGCACCGCGCCCGCCCCCAGAAAACCAATGCCCGACACCAGCCCCTGCACCACGCGGCTGAGTTGCTCCGGGTCCATGCCGGCCTCCATCGGAATCAGCACGAACAACGCGGCGCCCAAGGCCACCAGCATGTGCGTGCGCAGGCCGGCTTCGGCATCGCGCCGTTCGCGGTCCCAGCCGATGGCCGCCCCCAGCAAGAGGGCCTCGCCCATGCGCCAGGTCGCACGGGTGATGCGCTCGACCTCGGCGAAATCGCCGAACTCGGCTTGAATGGTGGCCCAGACCGTCTGCAAAACCGACATGGCATTCACCCCTTGGATGGAACGTGGGGCATCATGCCATTGCGTTGGCACCAGTCGGCGATGCAGGCCCGCAGATCCACCGGATTCGCCGGCTTGACAAAGTGATGGTCAAAGCCGGCCGCGCGCGTCTGCATCTGGTCCTCGACCTCGCCTCGGCCCGTCACGGCCAACAGCAGCATGCGGGTGCCGGTGAGTTCGGTGCGCAGTTGCCGGGCGACCGAGAGGCCGTCCATGCCGGGCATGCCCAGGTCCAGAATGGCCACATCGGGGCGCAGGCACAAGGCCATGGCCAAGGCAGTCTCTCCGTCGTAGGCGAGATGAACGCGATGGCCTTCCCCGCGCATGAACATGGCGAGCAACGCCGCGCCATCGCGGTCGTCGTCGGCGACCAGCAGGCGCAGCGGGGGCGGGTCCCCCGAAGGCACATGGGTATTCATGGTGTGCTCCTTGCGAACGTCGCGCCGGCCACGGGGGCGCCCAAGACACCCATCCGCAGCCGAAGGAGCGCGACGCGGGCTCAGAACCTGTGCATGTACCCAATGCTGGTGGTTTCTACCTCGCGCTTGCCCGCACCGACGAAGCGCATGTCGTAGCGGTTCCATTCCAGCACGATGGACGAACGTGGGCTCAGGTCAAAGCCAATGCCCGCGCCGAACGAGGGCTCCCAACCGCTTTCCTTGCCCGTGGCGATGCCCGACAGCGGGCTGGCCGTGACTTCGGTGCGGCTGTACACACCGCCCACCTTGCCGTACAGATGCACCACGCCCAGCGGCACGCGGCCGACCAGGCTCAGATTGAGGCCCTGTGCCTCGGACCGGCCACCGCCACGGTCCATGCGGCCGAGGTGGAGGTAGCCCAACTCGGCACCGAAGTAGCGGTTGAACATGCCCCCGGTGTACAGGTTCACCGCGTTGCCCTTGCTGTCGCATCCGAAGCCGCCGACGCCACAGCCCAGGTCGTAGTCGGAGCGGCCGAGGTTCAGGCCGATGTAGCCATGCGAGGTGTACGGAATGACGGAGAAGTTGCCCTCGCCGGGCGCATAGGCGCGCCGCTGTGCCGGCATGGCGCTGCCGGCCTGCGCCACCGTGGTGGTATTGGCGTCGTTGCGCGGCATGTCCGACTGCGCGCTGACCGCACAGGCCACGGCCATAGCCATCACGGCGACTGACCCTGTCTTGAGAGAGAAAGGAAGTGAGCGGTTCATAGGTGGGTCCTCGTTGGTTGGGGAAACACTGCGCCAAACGTCTGCAGTGGACCTTGCGTGGCAAGTGGGATGCCAACACGCCGAGGTGCCCACGGCTCCAAACCCGGACCCTGAAGAGCGTCGCGCGCTCCTTTGCGGCAAAAGTTGCCGCAGCGCGGCGCCAGCGCGCACCTCGTCCCCCTTTGGCAACGCGCGATCTGGCGGGTACACCGCGTGCCCCGACTAGGTGTCGGAAACGACGGACCTCTGTCCGCCGAACCGGCGTCCATCTCACACCTTCGGAAGGAACGCCATGAAAGACTCACACACGATCAACACGCTGAACACGCTCATCGAAACCTGCAAGGACGGTGAATACGGCTTCACGACCAGCGCCGACCACGCCACGGACCCACAGATCAAGCAGCTCTTCGATGCCCGTGCGCAAGACTGCCGCAGGGCAGCCGCTGAGCTGCAGACCCTGGTGGTGCAGCGCGGCGGCAAGCCCGAAGACAGCGGCACGGCGGGCGGCGCGATGCACCGGGGATGGGTGGCGGTCAAAGGCACGTTGGCAGGCTACAACGACCTGGCGATGCTCGAGGAAACCGAGCGCGGGGAGGACTCGGCCCTGAAGTCCTACCGCGAAGCGCTCAAGGAAGACCTGCCCATCGAAGTGCGCAGCATCGTGGAAGCCCAGTACCAAGGCGTGAAGCGCAACCACGACCAGATCCGCGCATTGCGCGACCAGCACAAAGCCGCCGTTTCGCATTGACAGCGGCCCTGCTTCCCCAAGCCCGCACCGCCGCGTGCGGGCTTTTTTTGGCCACCGCCGTCAAGTGCCCTTCGTGATGTCGTCGGCGTCCGCGCTGTCCTGGGCTTTGCCATCGGCCGCGTATTGTTTGAGGCGGTTGTACAGCGTCTTCAGGCTGATGCCCAAAGCCGCCGCCGTGCGTTCTTTCTGCCGCCCGTAGTGGTCGAGCGTGGCGAGAATGAGCGTCTGTTCCGCCTGCGCCAGCGAGATGCCGAGCGGTAGCGTGACCGCGCCATCGGCTTCGCCGTCCGGGCGGCGCTCAGCGCGTGGTTCGCTCGCGCGCGCCGGCGTGGCGGGCACGGGGGGCGCGGCAACCGGGCGTGTTGGCAGCCACTGCGCGTCGATGGTGTCGCCGCGCGCCATGACGTAGGCGCGCTGCACCACGTTGCGCAACTCGCGCACGTTGCCGGGCCAGTCATAGGCCATCAAGCGGTCCACCGCCTCGGACAGGAACCGCTTCTCGTGGCCTTCCTGCTCGCTGATGAGGCGCAGGAAGTGCCCCGCCAGCAACGGCACGTCGGACAGCCGATCGCGCAGCGGCGGCATGTCGATGGGAAACACGTTGAGGCGGTACATCAGATCCACGCGCAGATGGCCTTCCTCCACGGCCCGCATCGGCGAGCGGTTGGTCGCCGCGATGATGCGCACGTCGGTTTCCTGGCTTTGCGTGGCGCCCACGCGCAGAAAGCGCCCGGTTTCCAGCACGCGCAAGAGCTTGACCTGCAGGTCCAGCGGCATCTCGGTGATTTCGTCCAGGAACAGGGTGCCCCCGGCGGCCCGCTCGAAGAAGCCCTGGTGTTGCCGGTCCGCGCCGGTGAAGCTGCCTTTCTCGTGGCCGAAGATCTCGCTCTCGATCAGGTTGGGCGAGATGGCGCCGCAGTTCACGCCCAGAAAAGGCATCTTGCGGCGCCGGCTGAGATCGTGGATGGTCTGCGCGACCACCTCCTTGCCAGTCCCGCTCTCGCCGGTGATGAACACCGTGACACCCGAGCCCGCCACGCGCGTGATCTGTTCGTACACGCGCTGCATGTTGGGCGAGCGCCCCCACAACTGGCCGAAGCTGCCCGTGGCGGCGAGATGGGCCGTGAGATCGGCGACCTCGGCCTTGAGCACCGCCGGCTTGGTGGCGCGCGAGAGCACGCCCTGCAGGTGCTTCATGTTGATGGGCTTGACCAGGTAGTCCACCGCCCCCAGGCGCAATGCCAGGATGGAAGTCTCCAGGCTCGCGTGCCCGGTGATGAGCACCACCTCGGCATTGGCCAGCAACTCGGGATCGGCGAACAGGTCCATGCCGCTGCCATCGGGCAGGCGCAGGTCGAGCAGGACCAGGTCGGGCGATTGCAAGGCGAGTTGCTTGCGCGCATCTCGCAGCGAATGCGCGCATGCCGCCGTCAGTCCCTGCATCACGATCAACTCGCTGAGCATCGTGGCGGAATCGACGTCGTCATCCACGATCAGGACATGGGACATCTCGGGCGTTCTCCTCACCGCACGGGCACCAGGATCGGTGCATGGAACCGGAGAGTGGAAGGGTTCACTCTCCTCGCATGGGCGTCGCGCGGCGGCATGCATGATGCCATCTTTTGCCATGTCCAATGGGGGCAGGACCGGTGCGCGACCGTTGCCGTGAAACGATGGGCTTGGGGTCGCGCGGTGGATCGCCCGCAGGGGGCGTCTTTTCGTCGGGGTCGTCGGGCTCCTTGATGTCGGGTGGTGGCTCGGTGGGCGTTTGCGGTGGGGTCGCTGGCGGCGGTTGCACCGGCGGCATGGGCCTGGGGACCTCGGGCGTCGGAACGTGCAAGCGCATGCCTGCGCTCCACATGAACGAAGCCTGGGACAGAGCCGTGCTGGCAGAGGTAGGTGGTGAATGGACAAGCATCATCGGAAACTCCTTCGCCGACAGGGCGGCTGTTCAAAAAAGTGACTTGCACGGTTGCGGCAAGACGCGCTCCTGCACCAACAGGTACACGGGTTGCCACGCCAGGAGATCCCACTTGACCAGGAGACCACTTCATGAGTCGCTCAGACCACTCTTCCCCGGCACGGCGTGAAACACCGTCGCGCCCCGTCTCACGCACACCGCGCAGCCCAGGCGCACCGCCTCCACAGGACGAACGGGAGGAGCATCTGGAGTTGCCGCACGAGCGTGATCAGTCCACCCACGCGACCGCCCGGCAGCGCGATCCGGCCATGCGCCAGGCGCACCAGGATCTCGAAGAAGGACAGGTGGACACCGACATGCGCGCCACGCCGGGACTGGACGCACAACGCCGCCAGCGCTATGTGCCCGGCGCGGGCGGGCAGAAGCCGATACCGGCATCGAAGAACACAGGTACCGGGTCGCGCACGCGTTCGTCAAACCGGCGGTGAAGGGGAGCGCGTCATGCGCGGCTGCGCTGGCGCGTCGACCGCGGCGCCGGGGTCTTCCTCGCCCGCCACGGAAGCCAGCAGCACCGCATCTGGGAGCGGCGGCGGCATCGCCTCCAGCGCGGGGCTTGGCCTGTGCGCGTCCCGGCGCCGTGGCTCACGCGCACGCGCCGTGCAAAGCCAGCCGACGAACAGGCCCAGCGCCGCGCCGAGCCAGAAAGTCGAGCGGGAGCCTGGGGAGGCAGATGAGGTGGAGCGTGGCGGTGGGTGGTGCATGGTGGTTCTGTTTTTCAGGCCCACACAGGGGCAAACGGCGCGCCCGCCCCGCCACGGGGGCAGGGCTTCGCCCACGCGCGACAGCCCCCTCCTGTCGGGAGTGAAATAATGATCCACATGTCCGATGCCCCCACCCCCGACGGCCGACCGGACGATCCGGTCACCAGCGCCAGCGCTCCGCTGGTTCTCCAATATCCCTGCGGCGAAGCGCCTGCGCCGGGCGAGGTACGCGAAATCGCACCCGGCGTGCTCTGGCTGCGCATGCCCTTGCCTTTTGCGCTCACCCACATCAACCTCTGGGCCGTCGCCGATGAAGACGAGCGCGGCACCGGCTGGGCCGTGTTCGACACCGGCACCAAGACCCCCGAGGCCATGGCCGCCTGGCGGCAACTGATCTCGCCCACCGGCCCCTTGGCCGCAACGCCCCAGGGCGCACGCATCACACGCGTGTTCTGTACCCACATGCACCCCGACCACGTCGGCATGGCTGGCTGGCTCACGCGCAAATTCCAGTGCCGCCTGTGGATGACACGGCTGGAGTACCTCACCTGCCGCACGCTGGTGGCCGATACCGGCCGCGAGGCACCCGATGACGCGATCGAGTTCTACCGCCGCATGGGCTGGAGCGAAGATGCGCTGGACGTGTACCGCAGCCGCTTCGGGGGCTACAGCAAATACGTGCACACGCTGCCCGACAGCTTTCAACGCATCACCGACGGCCAGGACCTGCGCATCGGCGCGCACGAATGGCGCGTGGTCGTGGGGCGTGGCCATTCGCCCGAACATGCGTGCTTCGTGAGCGACTCGCTGGGGGTGATGATCTCGGGCGATCAGGTGTTGCCGCGCATCTCGTCGAACGTGAGCGTGTTTCCCACCGAGCCCGAGGCCGATCCGCTGGGCGACTGGATCGAGAGCATCGAACGCCTGCGCACCACGCTGAGCGACGAGCTGCTGGTGCTGCCCGCACACGGCGATCCATTTCGGGGCCTGCATGCGCGGCTGGACCGGCTGGCGCAGGGCCATGAACGTGGCCTGCAGCGGCTGCGCCGCACGTTGGCCGAATCACCCAAACGCACGGTCGAGGTGTTCGGCGCGCTGTTCGCGCGCGCGATCGACAGCAACGGGGATCTGCTCGGCATGGCCACCGGCGAAGGCGTGGCGCATCTGAACTACCTGCTGGCGCGGGGCGAAGCCGTGCGCCAGCATGGCGCGGATGGGGTGTACCACTACCGCATGAAGTGACGCCCCTGCCCGCATGCGTGCAGGCACCATAGAACCCGCGTTGTCGACCACATGTAAGGGAACCCCTTTTCATGCGATCTGAAGCGCAAATTCAGTGCTTTTGACCGGTTCCCTGGAATTCTATTTTTTGTTGTGATCTCGCCCGATCACAACAGCCAATTCCAGGGAGTCCTCCATGAACAAGCACCACCGGCGCGTGGCCGTTGCCACGGCCACGGGTCTTTGCAGCCTGCTGGTCATCGTCTGTGCCCAAGCCCAGATCGTGGCCGACCCCAACGCCCCGGGCCGCCAGCGCCCCACGGTGCTGAGCGCCCCCAACGGTGTGCCCCTGGTCAACATCCAGACCCCGAGTGCTGCCGGCGTCTCGCGCAACACCTACCGCCAGTTCGACGTGAATGGCCAAGGCGCCATCCTCAACAACAGCCGCACGGCCACACCCACCCAACTCGGCGGCCACGTCCCCGGCAACCCCTGGCTGGCCACTGGGTCCGCGCGGGTCATCCTCAACGAAGTCAACAGCACCAACCCCTCGTACCTCAAAGGCCCGATCGAAGTCGCTGGCCAGCGCGCTGAGGTGATTGTTGCCAACCCCGCAGGCATCCAGGTCAACGGAGGCAGCTTCATCAACGCCTCGGCCGTCACGCTCACCACCGGCACCCCGGTGATGAACAGCGGTTCGCTGGAGTCCTTCCGCGTGCGCGGTGGCCAGATCAACGTCGACGGGCTGGGGCTGGACATGCGCGGTGCCAGCCACGCCGCCATCCTGGCGCGCGCCATCGAAGTCAACGCCGCCATCTGGGCCCAGTACCTGAGCGTGGTGGGCGGCGCGGCCGAGGTGCGCATCGAACAAGGCTCGGCCACCGCCACTCCGCAAGTGACTGCCACCCCCATCGCCCCCGACCCCCAAGCCCCCAGCATCCCCAAACCCGTCTTCTGGCTCGACACGGCCGCCATCGGTGGCATGTACGCCGGCAAGATCTTCCTGGTGGGCAGCGAAGACGGCCTGGGCGTGAACCACCGCGGCACCCTCGCCAGCCAGGGCCAACTCACCCTGCTGCCCAACGGCCAGCTCATCAACCAGGGACGGATCTATGGGCAGGACGTCCAGATCGGCAACGCCAGCGAGGTGCGCAACCAGGAAGGCGGCGTCATCGCCGCGCGCGAGAGCCTGAACATCCAGGCCGCTCAGATCCACAACACCGAAGGCGCCGAACTCCTGAGCCTGGGCAAGATGGCGCTCACCGCCACCGAGCGCATCGTGAACCGCTCAGCGCGCATCGAAGCACAGGGCGATCTGGCCATCACCACCCCCGTGCTGGTCAACGCCAACGACCATTTCAGAACCGAACTCGTGGCCGAGCCCGGCCAGCGCTACCTGCGCCTGAGGCACCAGGGGGTGGACTACAAGGCCGAAGAACTGGGGATGAACTTCGACCGGCTGGACCGGTACGAGGACAAGGCCGAATGGCAGGTGCTGCTGCCCTCGGGTGATTACCCCTTTGCCCAGTACCCGGCACTGGCCGCGCAGTGGGCCGTGCCCCTGGGGGGCTGGAGCGGCAGCTTCCAGCTCGAAGCCAGCCGCACCGAAGAGCCCTGCCCGGGATCGGAGTGCAACCCGACCACTCGGGACACCTACGCGCCCGAACACCCGATCTGGCAACGCCTGGGTGTCACACCGTTTGGTCCACCGCCCGAGCCACCACCCCAGGGCGGCTCCGAAGACCCGGCCTGGCAGCAGCAGATGGCGCAGTACAACGCGCACAAGCGCGCACAACAAGACGCGCTGGACCAGAAGATCGGCGCCTACAACGCCAGCGTGGCCGCGCGCACGCTTGAAGACTGGGTGGTGATCGACGCCACGGCCACGGCGTACAACCCCAAGGTGGTGAGCAGCGCGCCGGGGCAGATCGTCTCGGGTGGGGACATGGCGATCAACGCGCGGGGCCAGCTGCTCAACCACAACAGCGAGATCATGGCTGGCGGGGCGTTGAAGGTGCAGGGTGCCAACTTGGAGAGCCGGGGCAGCGAGGTAGTGGCGCGCACCGAGCTCAGCGGGCAGGCGGTCTACAGCTGGCGGCGCGAAGAAGGCCTGTTCAAGAACGACGATCGGCTCTACGAACACAGCCCGTACCAGGCGGTGCAGGAGCGGGGCGTGCCCATCAACGTGGCGCGCAGCCAGGGTGGCCAGGCCATCCCGCCGGTGATGCACAGCGGCTTGTTCAAGCCCAACCCCGATCCCCAAGGCAAGACCTTGATCGAGACCGATCCGTTGTTCACCGATCAACGCCAATGGCTCGGTTCGGACTACCTGCTCAAGGCCATATCGGTCGACCCCAACAGCGTTCAGAAACGCCTGGAGAAACGCCTCGGTGATGGCTTCTACGAACAAAGGCTCATCCGCGAACAAGTGGGCCAACTCACCGGTCAACGCTTCCTGGGTGACTACCGGGACGACGAAGCGCAGTTCCTCGCGCTCATGAACGCGGGGCTGACCTTTGCGCAGGAATTCCAACTGCGCCCGGGCATCACATTGAGCGCGGAGCAAATGGCCGCGCTCACCAGCGACATCGTCTGGCTGGTGGCCGAGGACGTGACCTTGCCCGACGGCAGACGCGAGAAGGCGCTCGTGCCCCGGGTTTACCTGGCACCCCGAGCAGGTGACCTGAGCCCCAGTGGTGCGCTGATCGCGGGCGAGACGGTGAAGATCCACATGAGCGGCGATGTCTTGAACAGCGGCACCGTGGCGGGTCGGCAGTTGGTGCAGGTCACGGCCGGGCGCGACATCGGGCACAGCGGCCAGATCAGCGGTGACGTTGTGGCAATGGGTGCCGGGCGTGACCTGAACATCCAGGGCGGTGAAGTCCACGCCAAGGATGCGATCGTGCTCGATGCCGGGCGCGATCTGAACGTCGCCAGCACCACCCGCACGACCACCACGCAGGCCGGGAACAACACCTTCGAGCGCACCGGCATCGATCGGCAAGCGCGCCTGTACGTGAGCGACGAAGCCGCCGTGCTGCTCGCCCAGGCCGGGCGCGACGTGACCCTCACCGCTTCCGACATCCGCAACGATGGCAACGGTGCCACCCTCATCAGCGCCGGGCGCGATCTGAACCTCGACACCGTGCGCACCGGTGCTACCGACGACCTTCACTGGAACCCCGAGCACCGCCAGCGCACCACACGCAGCGAAGAAACCGGCACGCGCATCAGCGCCGGTGGCGACGTGGGCTTGCAAGCCGGCCAACACCTGATCGCGCGGGCGGTCGATATCGAGGCCCAAGGCGACCTCCAAGCCAAGGCCGAAGGCGTGCTGCTCATCGAAGCCGGCCAAAACACCCTGGAGGCCGACGAACACCACCGCACCGAAACCAAGGGCTTGTTCACCCGCAAAACCGTCACCACCGACGTCCAGGTGCAACAAATCGAATCGCAGCGCAGCCGCCTGCAAGGACGCAACGTCACGCTGGAAGGCGGCGCCACCGTGGTCCGAGGCGCCACCATCGGCGCCGAAGAAGACATCCACATCCGGGGTGAACATCTCGTGCGCCTCGACGCCGCGCAAGACACCCACCAGCACGAGCGCGACACCGAGGTGCGACGCCGGGGTGGCGTGCTCGACAAAGGCGCTCACCAGAGCAAGACCGAGATCGATCAGACCACCCTGCGCAGCCAGGCCCAGGTCGCCGAACTCAACGCTGGCAACGCCATCCACATCGAATCGCCCCAGCGCATCGAACTGCTCGGCGCACGGCTGCAAGCGCCCGACATCTACCTCCGGCGCGGTGTGCCAGCGGAAGCTCCCATCGAAGGCCCCGACGGCCAGAGAGACATCAAAGCCGATCTGCTGCTGGGCGCCGTGGTCGAGCGCGACGTGCACAGCAGCGAACGCCGCAGCGAGAGCGACCGCGTCTGGCAAAGCACGGCCAGCCACGGCCATGAACTGGACACCCTGGTGCCCACCGAGCTGCACGGCAAGGTTCACATCGACCCGGGCCTGCGCATCGGCGTGCAGGTTCCCCAAGGCGCGCCTGTGCGCGAGCAGGCCCGCTTGCTGAGCGAACAGCCCGGCCTGGCCTACCTGGGCGAACTCGCCAAAAGAGACGACGTGGACTGGCAAGCCATCGAACTGGCCAGACGCCAGTGGGACCACGAACAACAAGGCTTGACCGGGCTGGGTGCGGCCATCGTGACCGCCGTCGTGGCGTACTTCACCGCCGGCATGGGATCGGGGGTCGTGGGCAGCACGGCACCGGCGGCGGCGGGTGCCTCCACCACCACCGTGGCGGGCACCACATTGGCCACCACGAGCGCGGCCGGTGTCACCACCTTCACCGCCGCAGGTGCCGCCGTCAACGCCGGCTTCACCGCGCTGGTCAGCACGACGGCCGTGAGCTTCATCAACAACGGCGGCGACCTGGGCGCCGTGCTCAAGGATCTGGGCTCCAGCGAGAGCGTCAAGGCCATTCTCACCAGCATGGTCACCGCCGGGGTGGCGCACAACATCGGCAAATACGTCAGCTTCAACGGCAAGCCCTTGTCGGATATCAAGCTGGCCGACGGCCCAGGCGCTTACCTCGGTAAACAACTCGTTGAACAGACCGGGCGCGCCGTGGTCAATGCGGCGCTGCAGGGCACGGACCTGGAAGACGCCATCGTCGGTGCGCTGGTGAGCAGCGCGCTCACGACCGTGACCGAGTTCGGCTCCAAGACCATTGGTGATCTCACGGTGCGCGATGCCAACGGCAACGTGGTGCTCAACCCCGCCGGCCAGAAGCTCGCACACGCCTTGCTGGGCTGCGCGGCTGGTGCGGTGCAGACTGGTTCTGAAGGCTGCGCGGCAGGGGCAGCCGGGGCCGTACTCGGGCACTTGGCCGCGGAGTGGATCGACGATGGCACGCGATCGAACGCGGACATCGCCAACTTCGCCAAACTCATTGCGGGTCTGGGCGGTGCACTGGTAGCCATGCACACCGATGGCGATGCACAGAGCGTGACGATCGCCTCCACGGCCGGAGAGAACGCGGCGGCGAACAACTACCTCAACCATGTTCGGCCCCATCCACTGCGCTTGTCCGAGGTCGAGCAATTCGCACGCGCCAGCGCCGATTGCGCCACGGGCGATGCCAGCGCCTGCCAACGGCGCGATGCGCTGGCCGATCTGTCTCGGCAACGGGATCGCGAGCTTCAAACCGCGTGCAACGGTGCAACCCCGGCGCTGTGCCAACAGCTCAGCCAGCAGGCCGCGAACATGGGCAATGTGGTGCGAGGACAGCCGGGTCAGTTGGTATGGGCGAACAGCCCCGACTCGGGGTTCGTGCTGAATGTGGCGACCATGGGCACACCGTCGCGACCCGGCAACTTCCACGATCAACAAGCGAACAACACCTCGCAAGCGCTGCTCTTTGCATTGCCCGGGCCGGAAGATCTCGCGGTAGGCGCGTTGCTCCTCACCGCGCCGGGCAAGGTGCTGGCCGAGGTCGTTGTGCAGGGCGGGCAGAAGATGCTGCGCTTTGCCGATGGGGTGCTGGCTCCTGTGGGCAGCCAGCAGGCCAAGCTCCTGGCCGAGGCGCGTGTTCGCAACAACGTCTACAGGGATGGAGGCATCTCGGACCCCACGCGTCCCATGTCGGCAGCGGGGCCCTGGGCGCCGGCGGCCGAACTCTCAACGCAGCAGGCCAACCAACTGGTGGCATTGAGCTTGCCGGTGGGTAGCACGGTCACAGGCATGCGCTCTGCGGATGTGGCCAATGCGCTGGCGAAGACCCATGGCTATGAGGCTCCCTTCGTGCCCGGCTCGTCGATCGTTTCGCTCAATGCCGCGGAAGGCGCGAGTATGGTGCGGGTATATGGTGGCGACTCGACCCAAAGCGGAACCTGGGTAATGCGTGCCGAAGATGTAGCTGGCCTGACAGCGGAACAGATCGCGAGCAAATATGCGTTGCCTCAGATACCTACCAAGATCACCGACGTGGTCCTGCCCAAGGGCGTGACATTGGAGGTCAGCATTGCCGGAAGTGTCTCCCCTGGTGCATCCAAGGGCATCTACACCGGTGACAACGGTGGTGGGGGTGGCGTGCAGTTTCAGATCAAGACAGACGGAAGAGTTCCGTCTTCTTGGTTCATCAACGAAAGGGATCTGCCATGAGCATCGAATACATGTATGGATGGCCGTTGCGACACGTTTACATGCCAAATGGAGATCAACTCGTTCTCATGTACTGCAAGACCGGGAATGAGCCAAAGTTGGCGCTACACACTATGAACCACAACGTCTACCGCCTCGATGTTCAAGGAGAAATCGTCTGGCAAGTTCAGCGCGATGACGGCAACCATCCGCCCGACTGGTGGGAGTCTTTGCACCGGCAGGCCCGCGCAGAAGGGTTTGACGGTGCACGAGAGCCTTTTACCGAGTTCCTTATCGAATATGCCGATGGTTCCAACAACAAGACGCCCATGGAAACCCTGCCGTTGGAAGACAAGTGGGTACCCGGCTGCAGGATCTGGCTACGAGGTTCGGCCTACCAGAAATACCTCCTCGACCCCGACACCGGCATCGCCAAGAACGTGACCAAGCTGCCTGTGCGTCCCTGGTGACATCGCGTCTCCCCGGGCGCATCTCGAGGCATCCACACCGGGGACAACGGTGGTGGGGGGCGTGCAGTTTCAGATTAAAACGATCCCAAAGCAGCCGTCTGAGTTTGAAAGTTGGTTTGCTAACCCGAGAGACATCCTCAAATGAATCCGTCAATCAAAAGGCCAGGAATATGGAAGCGCGTCCATCTACCCGTTGGCGATCTGCTCGTCCTAGCTTCAGCCTATGAGGATGGAGACTTCTTGTCGCTTCACGATATCAACCGCAACGTCTATCGCTTTAACACCCGGGGAGAAATCGTCTGGCAGGTTCAGCGCGAAGACAGCAACCATCCACCCGGCTGGTGGGACGAACTGCACCGCCAGGCCCGTGCCGAAGGGCTTGACGGTGCGAGAGAGCCTTTCACCGAGTTCCTCATCGAGTACGCCGACGGCACCAACAACAAGACACCCATGGAAACGCTTCCATTGGAAGCTAAGTGGATACCCGGCTGCAGGATTTGGCTCCGAGGTTCGGCCTATCAGCAATACATCCTCGACCCCGACACCGGCATCGCCAAGAACGTGACCAAGCTGCCTGTGCGTCCTTGGTGAAATCGCGTCGGTGAGGCTGGTAAGCAGCGCGCTCACGACCGTGACCGAGTTCGACTCCAAGACCACTGGCGATCTCACGGTGCGCGATGCCAACGGCAAGGTGGTGCTCAACCCCGCCGGCCAGAAGCTCGCTCACGCCTTGCTGGGCTGCGCGGCAGGTGCGGTGCAGACCGGGTCGGAGGGTTGCGCGGCCGGGGCAGCGGGTGGCGTGCTCGGGCACCTGGCCGCGGAGTGGATCGACGATGGCACGCGATCCAGCGGAGACATCACCAACTTCGCCAAACTCATTGCCGGCCTGGGCGGTGCGCTGGTCGCCATGCACACCGATGGCGATGCGCAGAGCGTGACGATCGCCTCCACGGCCGGAGAGAACGCGGCGGCGAACAACTACCTCAACCATGTTCGGCCCCATCCACTGCGCTTGTCCGAGGTCGAGCAATTCGCACGCGCCAGCGCCGATTGCGCCACGGGCGATGCCAGCGCCTGCCAACGGCGCGATGCGCTGGCCGATCTGTCTCGGCAACGGGATCGCGAGCTTCAAACCGCGTGCAACGGTGCAACCCCGGCGCTGTGCCAACAGCTCAGCCAGCAGGCCGCGAACATGGGCAATGTGGTGCGAGGACAGCCGGGTCAGTTGGTATGGGCGAACAGCCCCGACTCGGGGTTCGTGCTGAATGTGGCGACCATGGGCACACCGTCGCGACCCGGCAACTTCCACGATCAACAAGCGAACAACACCTCGCAAGCGCTGCTCTTTGCATTGCCCGGGCCGGAAGATCTCGCGGTAGGCGCGTTGCTCCTCACCGCGCCGGGCAAGGTGCTGGCCGAGGTCGTTGTGCAGGGCGGGCAGAAGATGCTGCGCTTTGCCGACGGCGTGCTGGCTCCTGTGGGCAGCCAGCAGGCCAAGCTCCTGGCCGAGGCGCGTGTTCGCAACAACATCTACAGGGATGGAGGCATCTCGGACCCCACGCGTCCCATGTCGGCAGCGGGGCCCTGGACACCGGCGGCAGAGCTCTCAACGCAGCAGGCCAACCAACTGGTGGCACTGAGCTTGCCGATGGGTAGCACGGTGACAGGCATGCGCTCTGCGGATGTGGCCAATGCGCTGGCGAAGACCAATGGCTTTGAGGCGCCCTTCGTGCCTGGGTCGTCGATCGTTTCGCTCAATGCCGCGGAGGGAGCAACAATGGTGAGGGTGTATGTCGATCTCCCCAATCTATCCTCCCAAGTCGGAACCTGGGTCATGCGCGCCGAGGATGTGGCAGGTTTGACGGCAGAACAGATCGCAAGCAAATATGCATTGCCACAAGTGCCTACCAAGATCACCGACGTGGTGCTGCCCAAGGGCGTGACATTGGAGGTCAGCATTGCCGGAAGTGTCTCCCCTGGTGCATCACGTGGAATCTACACGGGTGACAACGGCGGTGGGGGTGGCGTGCAGTTTCAGATCAAGACGGACGGAAGAGTTCCGTCGTCTTGGTTCATCAACGAAAGGTATCTTCCATGAGCATCGAATACATGTATGGATGGCCGTTGCGACGCGTTCACATGCCTAACGGTGATCAACTCGTGCTGATGTATTGCGAGACAGGAGACGAGCCGCAACTGGAACTTCACAAAATGAATCACAACGTCTACCGCCGAAACGCTCAAGGAGAAATTCTCTGGCAGGTTCAGCGCAATGACAGCAACCATCCGCCCGGCTGGTGGGACGAACTGCACCGGCAAGCCCGTGCCGAAGGGCTTGATGGCGCGCGCGAGCCCTTCATGCGAATCTGGGTAGAGAACGCAGACGGCACTTTTCAAAGCGAGCCCGATGGAAGAACCCCCGCCATGGTGCAGACCTGGACATCAGGCTGCACTCTGCATCTTGATGGTTCTGCTTACCAACACTACATCCTCGATCCCGACACCGGCATCGCCAAGAACGTGACCAAGCTGCCTGTGCGTCCGTGGTGACATCACGTCGGTGCGCTGGTGAGCAGCGCACTGACCACCCTGCGCGATTTCGGCTCGTCGCATCACCCGCCCTCCAAGAGGGCGTCACTTCACCTGCTGCTTGCCCAGCTTTCGCGCCAAGGTCCGCCGGTGCATGCCCAGGCGGCGTGCGGTCTCGGAGATGTTGAAGCCGGTCTCGGCCAGCACCTCGTGGATGCGCTCCCACTCCAGCGTCTTGATCGAGCTGGAGCGGTTGGTCAGCTCCACCTCGGTCGTGCCTTGCGCGCGGCCGAAGGCGGCTTCGATGTCGTCGGTGTTCGAAGGCTTGGCCAGGTAATGGCAGGCACCGAGCTTGATGGCTTCCACCGCCGTGGCAATGCTCGCAAAACCGGTCAGCACCACGATGAGCATGTGGGGGTTGTGCCCATGCAAGGCCTGCACGCAGGCCAGGCCCGAGGCATCGCCTTGCAGCTTGAGGTCGACCACGGCCTTGTCGGGCGTGAAGCTGCTCAGTTGCGTGCTCAGTTGTTCCAGGCTGGCGGCCACGCGCACGTCATAGCCCCGGCGTTCGAAGGAGCGCGCCAGGGTGCGCGCGAAGGCCGCGTCGTCTTCGACCAGCAGCAGCCGCCGGCCTTCGCGAGATGGGGTTTCAGCGCTCATCCGTCGGTCCTTCCTCGGGCAGGGTGATGGCGGCCAGCGGCAGCGTGATGCGGACTTCCGCGCCCCCTTCTTGGAGGTTGCGCACGGCGACGGTGCCGCCGAGTGTGCGCGCCACGTTGAACACCAGGAACAGGCCCAGCCCGCCACCCGGCCGGCCCTTGGTGGACTGGTAGGGCTTGCCGATGTGCGGTAGCAGGTGCGCCGCAAAACCAGGCCCCTGGTCGCTCACGGTCAGCACCAGCGCGTCGGCTTCTCGCGCGGCCTCGAAATGCACGGCATCGGGCGAGGCTTCCAGCGCGTTGTCCAGCACGTTGCCGATCATCTGCTTGAGCGCCGAATCGGACACCATGGGCAGGTCGTGGCCGAAGCGGTTGGTGTATCGGAAGCCCGCGCTGGGCCGGCGCTGCCGCCAGGCTTCGACCGCGCCGTCCAGAAAAGCGCAGACCGTGGTTTCGCCCGAGGATTCGGAACGCGCCTCGCCGGCCGAGAGCAGGATGCCGCTGACGATGGCCTTGCAGCGCGCCACCTGCTCCTGCATCTCGGCCACTTCATGGGCCAGTTCGGGTTCGGAGCTGAAGTGCGGCAGGTGCTGCCAGTCGCCGAGGATCACGGCCAGCGTGGACAGCGGAGTGCCCAGCTCGTGCGCCGCACCCGAGGCCAGCAGGCCCATGCGCACCACGTGCTCTTCTTCCGCAGCGCGCTGGCGCAAGGCAGCCAGTCGCAGGTCGCGCTCGCGCAGGTTGGCCACGATGCGGGTGATGAAGGTCACCAGCAGCGCCGCATTGAGCGCGAAACACACCAGCATGCCGAGCACGTAGGGGCTGGCCAGGCCCTGGTGCAGATCGGGCGACAAGGGCAGCGGCACGGCGAACACCGCCAGGCCGGCGAAGCACAGCGTGGTGACACCCACCATGGCCCAGGTGGCCCAGGCGGGCAGCAGCACCGCGCCCAGGATCACCTGCAGCAGGTACAGGAACACGAAGGGGTTGCTCGCGCCGCCGCTCAGGTAGAGCTGCGCGGTGAGCGCGCCCACGTCCACCAGCAGGGCCAGCAGCAGCTCGGCATCGGTGACGCGCACGCGGGTGCGCCAGCGCAGCAGCGACACGACATTGAACACCACGAGACCGGCCAGCACGGCGAACATGTGCTGAATGGGAATGGTGATGTTCAAGCCATAGTGCACGACCTCGATCGTCATCACCTGGCCGAACACGGCGATCCAGCGCAACTGGATCAGTTGCTGCAGGTTCTTCAGGCCGGCGGCCTGGTTCAGGTCAACGGCGGTGTGCGAGGTGGCGGAGGTGGCTTGGGCAGCGGTCACGCTGCGATTGTGGCGGCCTCGCAAGGCTCAGGCCACCAGCGAGGTTTTTGCGGCCAGGGGCGGGGAACGTCCCACGCCGTCGCGCAACAGGTAGGCCGCGGCCACCACGGCCATGAGCGCCATGCCGAACCAGGTGAGCGCGTACACCAGGTGGCTGTCGGAAAACCGGAGCACCGTGAGTCCGCCCACCGGCCAGGCAGCGGCCTGTGGCGTGGCTTCGGCGTCCACGAAGAACGGGGCCACGCGGGCCATGGGCAGGCCGCGGGCGGTGGCGATGGCGGCCACGTCGCGCGAATGCCAGCGGTCGGCGTTCGCATCGTTCTTCCGCAGAAAGCCGCCGCCGGGTTCGGACAATCGCAGCAGGCCGGTGACCGTGACCTGCCCATCGGGTGCGGGAGCACCTCGGGCCGCAGGGTCGCGTTGGGCGGAGGTGATGAAGCCACGGTTGACCAGCACGGTCTGGCCATCGGCCTGGCGCAGCGGTGTCACCACCCAGAAGCCCGCGCCACGTTCGGTGACGGCTTGCACCAGCGCTTCGTCGGCGTGCAGGAACTCGCCCTGCAACCGCAGGCGGCGGTACTCGAAGGCGGCGGGGTCGGCCTGCACACGCGGCCATTCGGTGATGGGCGGCGGCGCGACGGGCGCGGCTTGCACGCGCGCCTCGACGCGGGCGATGAGATCGTGCTTCCAGCCCATGCGCTGCACCTGCCACACGCCCAGCGCCACGAACACAGCGGTGAGCAGCGAGGCTCCCAGCAGGATGAGCGCGAGGCCGCGCCGCGAACGGGTCATGACGGCAGATGTCTGTGCATCTCGTGCGACGGCATCATGTTGGTGTTCATGTGGAACATGACCCAGAGTGTGCCGGCGATGGCGATGGCCACGAAGACCACGGTGAAGATGGTGGAGAGCATGGTCCAGCCGCCTTCGACCTTGCCGTTCATGTGCAGGAAGCACACCATGTGCACCAGGATCTGCAGCACCGCGAAGCCGCCGAGCACCAGCACCGCGGTGGTGCGGTGGCTGATCACGTCGCCCATGACCAGCCAGAACGGGATCGCGGTCAACACGATGGAGAGCACGAAGCCGACCATGTAGCCCGAGAAGCTGCTGTGCGGCGCGCCATCGTCGTGCTCGTCATGGTCATGGTCGTGGTGGTGGTGCCCGTCGGCGTGGACATCGTGTGCGCTCATCACAGCACTCCCATCAGATAGACAAAGGTGAAGACACCGATCCAGACCACGTCCAGAAAGTGCCAGAACATCGAGAGGCACATGAGGCGGCGCTTGTTCTCGCGCGTGAGGCCGTGCTGGGCGATCTGGATCATCAGCACCACCAGCCAGATACAGCCGAAGGTGACGTGCAGACCGTGCGTGCCCACCAGCGTGAAGAAGGCCGACATGGCCGCGCTGCTCTGGGGCGTGGCGCCCAGGTGGATGAGATGCTGGAACTCGTAGAGCTCCAGGCCCAGGAAGGCCAGGCCGAAGACACCGGTGACGGCCAACCAGGCCAGCGTGCCGCCCTTCTTGCCCTGCTGCTTCTGCAACATGGCAAAGCCGAAGGTGATGGAGGACAGCAGCAGGAAGGCGGTGTTGATGGCCACCAGCTTCAAGTCGAACAGCTCGGCACCGCCGGGGCCACCGGCGTAGCTGCGGCCCAGCACGCCGTAGGTGGCGAACAGGGCGGCGAAGATGAGGCAGTCGCTCATCAGGTACATCCAGAAGCCCAGCGCGGTGCCGTTCTCTGGATGCGGTTCGTGTTCGAGGTGGTAGGCGCGCGGAGCGCCCGTCACGGGAATGGAATGGGCCATGTCAGATAGGGGCAAGCTGCTGGGTGCGCACGTTTTCGGTGGCGCTCACTTCTTCCGCGGGGATGTAGTAATCGCGCCGGTAGTTGAAGGTGTGCACGATGGACGCGAGCACGATGGCCGCGAACGAGCCGATGGCCAGTGGCCACATGTGCCAGATCAGCGCGAAGCCCCAGACCAGCGAGAGCAGCGCGATCACCACGCCGGCCGCCGTGTTCGACGGCATGTGGATGGCCTTGAAGCCGGTGAGCGGACGCTGGTAGCCGTGCCGCTTCATGTCCCACCAGGCATCGATGTCGTGCACCACCGGCGTGAAGGCGAAGTTGTAGGCCGGCGGTGGCGAGGACGTCGCCCATTCCAGCGTGCGGCCGTTCCAGGGGTCGCCCGTGTGGTCGCGCAGTTGCTCGCGCCGCAGGTAGCTCACGCCGATGCAGATGAGGAAGCAGGCGATGCCGATGGCCACCAGCACCGCGCCGAACAGCGCGATCTGGAACCAGATCTGCAGCGAGGGATCTTCGAAGTGGTTGACGCGGCGCGTCACGCCCATGAGGCCCAGCACATAGAGCGGCGTGAAGGCGAACCAGTAGCCCAGCAGCCAGAACCAGAAGGACAGCTTGCCCCAGAATTCGTCGAGCTGGTAACCGAAGGCCTTGGGGAACCAGTAGACCATGCCGGCGAACAGGCCGAACACCACGCCGCCGATGATCACGTTGTGGAAGTGCGCCACCAGGAACAGCGAGTTGTGCAGCACGAAGTCGGCCGGCGGCACGGCCAGGAGCACGCCAGTCATGCCGCCCACCACGAAGGTGACCATGAAGCCCACGGTCCAGAGCATGGGCACGGTGAAGCGGATGCGGCCCCGGTACATGGTGAAGAGCCAGTTGAAGATCTTCGCCCCGGTCGGGATCGAGATGATCATGGTCGTGATGCCGAAGAAGCTGTTGACGCTGGCGCCCGAGCCCATGGTGAAGAAGTGGTGCAGCCACACCAGGTACGACAGGATGGTGATGCACACCGTGGCATAGACCATCGAGGTGTAGCCGAACAGCCGCTTGCCGCTGAAGGTGGCCACGATCTCCGAGAAGATGCCGAAGGCCGGCAGGATCAGGATGTAGACCTCGGGGTGGCCCCAGATCCAGATCAGGTTCACGTAGAGCATGGGGTTGCCGCCCAGCTCGTTGGTGAAAAAGTTGGTGCCGACGTAACGGTCCAGCGACATCAGCACCAGCGCCGCGGTGAGGACCGGGAACGAGGCGACGATCAGCGCGTTGGTACACAGCGAGGTCCACACGAACACCGGCATCTTCATCAGGTTCATGCCCGGCGCGCGCATCTTGATGATGGTCACCAGCAGGTTGATGCCCGAGAGCGTCGTGCCCACCCCCGCGATCTGCAGCGCCCAGATGTAGTAGTCCAGCCCGACCCCGGGGTTCTGCTGGCCCAGCGTGGACAGCGCCAGCCAGCCAGCGGTGGAGAACTCGCCCAGGAACAGCGAGACCATCACCAGCACGGCGCCGGCGGTGGTCATCCAGAAGCTGAAGTTGTTGAGGAAGGGAAAGGCCACGTCGCGCGCGCCGATCTGCAGCGGCACGAGGTAGTTCATGAGGCCCGTGACCAGCGGCATGGCCACGAAGAAGATCATGATCACGCCGTGGGCGGTGAAGATCTGGTCGTAGTGGTGCGGCGGCAGGTAGCCCAGGTTGTCGCCGAAGGCCATGGCCTGCTGCAGGCGCATCATGATCGCGTCGGAGAAGCCGCGCAGCAGCATCACGATGCCCAGCACCATGTACATGATGCCGATCTTCTTGTGGTCGATGCTGCAGAACCAGTCGCGCCACAGAGGGCCCCAGAGGCGGTAGCGCGTGATCAGCGCGAGCATGACCACACCGCCGAGAACGACGGCGAGGAAGGTCCAGAGCAGGATGGGCTCGTGCGCCATGGGCACGGAGTCCCAGCTCAGGCGCCCGAGAAGCCAGTGGGGCGCGGCGGAGGGTTCGGCAGACACGGACATATCAGTTGTTCAGGAGATCGAAGGATTCGGATGCGGTGCAGACGCTCTGCCCGGAAGCAGCCGCCAGGGCGACGCCAGCGGCGTGGGCGCGGTTGCGCCGCGCGTCCTGGGCCATCACCTCGTGCATGCAGGCCTTGCCCTCTTCCACGCAGAGGTTGAGTACGCGCCGGTACAGGGATTCGTCCACCGAGGCGAAGCGGGCCACCGGGTCGCGCTCGCTGGGCTTGGCCAGTGCGAGGTAGGCCTCGCGCGAGAGGGTCTGGCCGCTGGCCCTGGCCTTGTCCACCCACTGCGCGAAGCCCTCTTCGCTCATGCCGTGGAACTTGAAGGTCATGCCCGAGAAGCCCGCGCCGCTGTAATGCGAGGACATACCCTGGAACACGCCGGGCTTGTTGATGATGGCGTTCAGCTCGGTCTGCATGCCGGGCATGGTGTAGATCATGCCGGCCAGGTCGGGCACGTAGAACGCGTTCATGGTGGTGCTCGACGTGAGCTTGAAACGGATCGGACGGTCCACCGGCGCGGCCAGCTCGTTCACCGTCGCAATGCCCTGCTCGGGCAGGATGAACAGCCACTTCCAGTCCAGCGAGACCACCTGCACTTCGAGCGGCTTCACGTCGGCGGGCAGGGACTTGCCAGCCGAAATGCGGTCCAGCGGACGGTAGGGGTCGAGCTTGTGCGTGGTGATCCAGGTCAGCGCACCGAGCGCGATGATGATCATCAGCGGCGCGGCCCAGATCACGAGTTCCAGCTTGGTCGAGTGGTCCCAGTCGGGCGCGTAGTCGGTTTCGGCGCGCTGGCTGCCCTGCCGGTAGCGCCAGGCGAACAGGAAGATCAGGAAGATCACCGGCACGATGATCAGCAGCATCAGCACCGTGGCGATCACCACCAGCTGGCCTTGCTGGGCGGCGATGTCGCCGGCGGGGTTGAGCACGACCAATTTGCTGCAGCCGGCCAGGAAACTGGCCAGCATCAGCAGAATCGATCCACGGAACAGGGCGGTAAGTCGCATGCAGAGTGAGAGGGTGCGGTCGAACACCCGCACCCGGGCAAACCCCAGTTGCGGAAGACCTGGTCAATGTAGCCCTCGGGTCGGCGAAGCGCGATTGGACGTTTTGTCCCAGGTCCCTCGCCCAACCGGCGTTTCTGCAGAACGCGGGTTTATAGTGACTTTCGCCTTTTTGCGGCCACCCCTTTCGTGGCCCATGTCCCTCGGAGCCCGCCCGATGTCCAGCATCCGCCACGCCACCCCTTCCGGCCCCTCGTTCGACCCCCACGGCACGCCGCGCGCCGAGGGCGACCACCACCTGCCTGCCAGCAGCGACGTTGCGCCTGGCGACATCGCCGTGGGCGTGGTCATCGGGCGCACCTCCGAGTACTTCGACTTCTTCGTCTACGGCATCGCTTCGGTGTTGGTGTTCCCGGCCGTCTTCTTCCCCGACCTGTCCCGGCTGGACGGCACGCTCTGGGCCTTCGCCATCTTCGCCCTGGCGTTCGTCGCGCGCCCCATCGGCACGGTGATCTCCATGGCCGTGCAGCGGCGCTGGGGCCGGGCCACCAAGCTGACCATCGCCCTCTTCCTCCTGGGCAGCAGCACGGCGGGCATCGCCTTCCTGCCGGGCTACGCCACGCTGGGCGCCGGTGCGATCGTGCTGCTCTCCATCTTCCGCATCGGCCAGGGCCTGGCGCTGGGCGGCTCGTGGGACGGCCTGCCCTCCCTTCTCGCGCTGAACGCGCCGCCCCAGCGGCGCGGCTGGTACGCCATGCTGGGCCAGCTGGGTGCGCCGCTGGGCTTCGTGCTGGCCACGGCGCTGTTCGCCTACCTCTACGCCAGCCTGTCGCAGGAAGACTTTCTCTCCTGGGGCTGGCGCTACCCGTTCTTCGTGGCCTTCGCCATCAACGTCGTGGCCCTGTTCGCGCGGCTGCGCCTGGTGGTCACACACGAATACGAGCGCCTGCTGGACCAGCAGGAACTCGAACCCGTGCCGACCCGCGAGCTGCTGAGCAGCCAGGGCTACAACGTGTTCATCGGCGCCTTCGCGGCGCTGGCCAGCTACGCGCTGTTCCACCTGGTCACGGTGTTCCCGCTGTCGTGGATCCAACTGTTCGCGGAGCAGACGATTTCCGAATTCCTGCTCATCCAGATCGTGGGCGGCTTCCTGTGCGCGGGCGGCATCGTGGCCTCGGGCTGGATCGCCGACCGCCACGGGCGTCGCCGCACGCTGGGCACCCTGGCGGTGCTGATCGCGGTGTTCAGCGGCTTTGCACCGACCCTGCTCAACGGCGGCACGCTGGGGCAGGACGTGTTCATCCTCGTGGGCTTCATCCTGCTGGGCCTGTCCTATGGCCAGGCTTCGGGCACCGTCACGGCGAATTTCTCGGCGCGGTTCCGCTACACCGGCGCGGCCTTGACGGCCGACATTGCCTGGCTGGTTGGCGCCGCCTTCGCGCCGCTCGTGGCGCTGGGCCTGTCGGCGCATTTCGGGCTGGCCTACGTGGGGCTCTACCTGCTCTCGGGCGCTGGCTGCACGCTGGCAGCGCTGTACCTGAACCGGGCGCTGGAGACGCGCAACTGAGGACGTGGGTCGCGCGGCCGAGCGCGTGTGGCGCTCGCATGTGGCGCTCGTGCTGCGCGCCGAGGAAACCTTGTGAACTGGCGCACGGACTCCTATGATCCAAAGCCGTTTTCTCTTGAGGAGATGCCGCATGGAGCGATTCCAGGGGGGCTGCCTGTGTGGCAGCGTCCGCATTGAAGCATCGGGCCGTCCCTACCGGGTCGGCCTGTGCCATTGCCTCGACTGCCGCAAGCACCACGGCGCGCTCTTTCATGCCTCGGCGGTGTTTCCCCAAGACGCGGTGACGATCAAGGGCGACATCCGCGACTACGCCGGACGGTTCTTCTGCCCGCGCTGTGGTTCGACCGTGTTCGGCCGCTCGGGCGACGAGGTCGAAGTGAACCTCGGCGCCCTCGATGCACCCGATCAATTCGTGCCGACGTACGAACTCTGGACCGTGCGCCGCGAGTCCTGGTTGCCGCCGTTTCCACTGGCGCACCACTACGAACATGATCGGGAAGACACGGGTCGCTTCGAAGCGTGAGTCACGCCTCTTGGAAGCGCGCCCATGACGCCTGCGGCGCACGGCGGCACGGCGGCACGGCGGCACGGCAAGGTCATCCCCAGATCACATCGAACCAGTCAGCGAGCGGTTCGGGGTCGTCAGTGATCGGCGCGTCCGTCCCTGGCGGCGGTGTCCGGGCCGGCTCAGGCGCAGGGGCACGGTCATCGGACAGGAACGACTCATGCTCCCGCGTGCGTTGCACTCGAGTGAGTCGATCCAATGCTTGTCGCCCTATCGCTTCTGGCACATGCATCTGCGGCTCATGCATCTGCGGCGGGTCGGGGTCCACGAACACGGTGTTGGTGTTGGTGTTGGTGTTGCTGCCGTTGTGGGCATCGACGGACTCACCAAAGGGCACCGCTTGCCACTCGAAAGATCCGAACACACCCTTTCCCCAGCGCTCGTCCTTCATCAAGCGGGGATTCAGGGGGAAAAGTCCCAGCCCGTTCCGCGCCTTGATCTCTGCCAGCCTCGTCGCGAGTCCGTCGCCGCACGCCCGAAAGGCTGGCGAAGCAGCGATCCAGGACACCAACAAGGGCGAACAGTAGGTCGGGCTGACGGCAGACAACAGGTCCTTCAGAAAATCGTGTTTATCCAGCGGCGAAACAAATTTGTCATGGACTTTCATCAACTCGGTGGAGAGCGCTTGGAAAGCCAACCCAAGACGTTGCTTTTGCAACCCCATAGGGTTCCGTCCACCCAGGTTCACCCAGTTCGGCGCGAGCCAACCCAGATGCACGAGCACCGCCTTGAAGGCCCGGGTACGCGACTCGGTACTTCCGAAACTCAGCGCATAGTGCTCAACCACTTTGACCATCGTGCAGGTTGAGTTCGCGGATTGAAAGCGCAAGCCGCTAGGCCACGAACCGCTGTAGGAACCGGGGCCGTAGTAGTGGCATGACCCCATCAGAAAAGCGGAGTCGGCAGGGTCGTAAGGGTCAAGATACTTGAGCTTGTTCAGTGCCACCAGCTCCAGGGGTTTCGGGATCGACGCCATGGACTCTCCCAGGACCCGAAGTGATTGGCTCACGCCATCCCAGTCCCCCTTTTCGCCTCGATCCCTGAAAGCCGTCCTGGCTTTCTTCACCGCCGCACCGACCTCCTTCTTTGTGAGCGGCGTCTTCAAGATCAACGGCATGTCAGGAGAGACGCTGTCCGGTACCACGTAAGGCGGCAGATACGGCGCGGCGAACACGGCGTTGCTGCTGTTGCTGTTGCTGTTGTTGTTGGCAAGGACATCGGGAACCTTGCCCATCGGTTGCGCAGCCGCGCCCATGTCGGGAATAACCCATGTGCGTATGGCAGGCGCTGAGGACCCGGTTTCTGGAGCCGAAGCGGTGCGCGGCCGCTGCTGGTGCCGATCGCGGTCGGCCGCTTCCTCGAGGTCACTTCCACGTCTGCGCTTTTCACCAGTGCCACCTGGCTGGCCCTGATCGCTTTGAGGCCCTGCAGGGTGATGGCCCTTGGCGCTGTTGGATTGCATGGGGAAAAGCGCCGCACCCGGCCCCGCCTGAATGGCGTCGAGATGCAACTTCAGATACCCCCCGCACAATGCAAAGACCGGGAGCTGGGCGATCCCGGACGCCAACAAGGGCGAGCAGTAAGCCGGCGTGACAGCAGAGAGAAGGTCATTCAGAAAAGCGGCCTTCTCGTGCTGGGCGAGCGTGGCGTAAACGCTGGTCAAAGCGTCGGACAAATGCCACAAGGCATTCAGCACCTGTCCGTCAATTTCCTGCTTGGGAGGTCCCCCATCCGGATGCCACGTCGGAGCCAGCCAACTCAGGTGCACCAACGCCGCCGCCAGCGCCTCGGCACGCGACGCCGGAAGCCGAGAATCAGCTGCATAGTGTTCAACAAGCCGGTGGGTGGACACTGGATCTCCCGCTGCTTGAAAGCGCAAGCCGCCATTCCAGGGGCTGTCATACGGTGCCCCGTTATGGTAGTGGCAAGCCCCCATCGCAAATGCCATGCAGATGCGATTGAAAAGGCCCAGGTGCTTGAGCGCAGCGTCCTCCAGCGCCGAAAGGGCCTTGCCTTCTGTTGCTGGAAGACGGAGCAACGCCATGGTCTCTCCAAGGGTCTTGAGCACCGCTGCTGCGCCCACCCAGTCGTCGCGCACATAGAGATCCCCGAAGGCTTCGCCTGCGCATCTCACGGCCGCATCGACGTCCGCCACCGTGCGCGGCATCTGTAGAACGAACGGCATGGCAACTTGCTGTTGATGCGTATGGCTCGGATACATCTGCGCATGTTCCTCCTGCGCAGAGGGATCGACCGTCAGGTCCACAAAGATCACCCCATGGGGGCTCGGATGGGCCCTGGGCACATGGCCTTCCACCGGGGTCGTGCCGGTCTGCGGTTGCGCGCTCGCCCGGGCTGAGGCGCCCGCTTGCTGTGATGGGAATGTTTGCAGCGGCGTTCTGTGGATGTTCATGCCGCGTCAGTACCTTGGGCACTGCAAGTGTTCCCCGCCCCTTCACCATGATCGCGCAGTGCCACATGCACGTGTATGTGCACCAAGCGTGAGCAAATGGCCAGTGCGCGCCCAGCCTCGCCGAGTTCGGCGCGACCGAGTCGGGCCGCACTGCCCAGGAAATGGCCGGCCTCTGGCCGAAGTTGGGCATGAGCACCGGCGCGGCCGCGCTCCTGATATCCCCTAAGATCCCCCTTTTCGGCCTGCGGCACACACCCGCCGGGGACCCGAAGACCGGCGTCGCACGCCGCCCCCAATACCACCTAAGTCTTTGATGAAAAAGGATTTTTCCGACAGCCCGTCCGCTCCGGCAGACCTGTCCGCGCACACGCCGATGATGCAGCAGTACCTCGGCCTCAAGGCCGGGCACCCGAACACGCTGCTGTTCTACCGCATGGGCGACTTCTACGAGCTGTTCTACGCCGATGCCGAGAAGGCCGCGCGCCTGCTCGACATCACGCTCACCCAGCGCGGCCAATCGGCCGGCCAGCCGGTGGTGATGGCCGGCGTGCCCTTCCACTCGGTCGACACCTACCTCGCACGCCTGATCAAGCTGGGCGAATCGGTGGCCATCTGCGAACAGGTGGGCGACCCGGCCACGTCCAAGGGGCCGGTGGAGCGCAAGGTGGTGCGCGTGGTCACGCCCGGCACGCTGACCGACAGCGAGCTGCTCTCCGACAAGACCGAGGCCGTGCTCATGGCCGTGCACCCGGGCGCGCGCACCGGTTGCGGCCTGGCCTGGATGTCGGTCACGCAGGGCATCGTGTTTCTCGCGCAGTGCGCCAGCGACGAACTGGCCGACTGGGTGGCACGCGTGTCGCCAGGCGAACTGCTCTACAGCGCCGAGACCACGCCCGCCTTCGAAAAATCCGTGCAGGCCCTGGCGGCACAGAGCGGCAGCAACGGGGGCCGCCTGGTCGCCGTGCTGCGCCCGGCCTGGGCGTTCGATGCCGCCCTGGGCCAACGCAAATTGCTGGAGCAATTGCAGGCCGCCAGCCTGGCCGCGTGGGACGCACAGGACCTGCCCGACGCCCACGCCGCCGCCGCCGCGCTGCTGAGCTATGCCGAACACACCCAGGGCCGCGCGCTCACGCACGTGGCCCGCCTGCAGGTGGCGCGCAGCGGCGAGCGCATCGACCTGCCCCTGAACACGCGCCGCAACCTCGAACTCACGCAGACCCTGCGCGGCGAGACCAGCCCCACGCTGTTCTCGCTGCTGGACGTGTGCTGCACCGGCATGGGCAGCCGCGCGCTGCGCAGTTGGCTGCTCGAGCCCAAGCGCGAGCGCAGCGAGGCGCGCGCGCGCCTGGCCGCCATCGACACGCTGCGCGGCGGCCTGTGGCAGGCGCTGCGCCAGTCGCTCAAGGGTTCGAGCGATGTGGAGCGCATCACCGCGCGCACCGCGCTGCGCCAGGTCAAGCCGCGCGAACTGGTGGGCCTGGGCCAGACGCTGGAGCGCGCACAGCAGCTCGCGCAGCAACTGGGCCAGCAGACAGGGGGCCTGCTGCTGGACAGCATCGCCACCCACCTCACCCCGCCCGAGGGCTGTGCTGCCCTGCTGCGCGACGCCTTGCTGCCCGAGCCGGCCGCGCTGGTGCGCGACGGCGGCGTGATCGCCGATGGCTTTGATGCCGAGCTCGACGAACTGCGCAACATCCAGACCCACAGCGATGCCTTCCTGATCGAGTTGGAACAGCGCGAGCGCGCGCGCACCGGCATCGCCAACCTGCGGGTGCAGTTCAACAAGGTGCACGGCTTCTACATCGAGGTCACGCAGGGCCAGGCCTCCAAGGTGCCCGACGACTACCGCCGCCGCCAGACGCTGAAGAACGCCGAGCGCTTCATCACGCCCGAGTTGAAGGCCTTCGAAGACAAGGCACTCTCCGCGCAGGACCGCGCGCTGGCGCGTGAGAAATGGCTGTACGAGCACCTGCTCGATGAACTACAGGGCTTCATTGCACCGCTCACACAACTCGCACGCGCCATGGCCGAGCTCGACGCGCTGTGCGCGCTCACCGAGCGCGCGCTCACGCTCAACTGGTGCGCGCCGCAGTTCGTGCCCGAGCCCTGCATCGACATCCGCGGTGGGCGCCACCCGGTGGTGGAGGCGCGCCTGAACGAAACCAGCGGCGGCAGCTTCATCGCCAACGACACGGTGCTCGGCCCCAAGCAGCGCATGCAGGTCATCACCGGCCCCAACATGGGCGGCAAGAGCACCTACATGCGCCAGGTGGCAGTGATCGTGCTCCTGGCCAGCATGGGCAGCCACGTGCCGGCCACGGCGTGCCGGCTGGGCCCGATCGACGCGATCCACACCCGCATCGGCGCGGCCGACGACCTGGCCAATGCGCAGTCGACCTTCATGGTGGAGATGACCGAGGCCGCGCAGATCCTCAACGCCGCCACGCCCGAGAGCCTGGTGCTGATGGACGAGATCGGCCGCGGCACCTCCACCTTCGACGGTCTCGCGCTGGCCGGCGGCATTGCCGCGCACCTGCACGAGAAATCGCGCGCCTTCACGCTGTTCGCCACGCACTACTTCGAGCTCACCGAATTCCCGGCCAGCCACCACCACGCGGTGAACGTGCACGTGAGCGCGGTGGAAGCCGGTGGCAGGAACGGCGGTGGCATCGTGTTCCTGCACCAGATCGAACAAGGCCCGGCCAGCCGCAGCTACGGCATCCAGGTGGCGCGCCTGGCCGGCGTGCCCAGCGGCGTGGTGCAACACGCGCGCCACGCGCTGGCGGCCCTGGAAGCGCAAAGCGAAGAAAGCCGCAGCCAGGTGGACCTGTTCGCGCCGCCGCCGGCCACACTGGAGCCCGAAGCGCACCCGCTGCAGGCGGCGATGGCGCAGATCGACCCCGACACCCTGAGCCCGCGCGAAGCGCTGGAACAGCTCTACACCCTCAAGAAGTTGGCCACCTCATCATGACTTACTGCGTCGCCGTCAAGCTCAACGCCGGCATGGTCTTCCTCTCGGATTCGCGCACCAACGCCGGCCTGGACCAGATCAGCACCTTCCGCAAGATGATCGTCTACGAGAAGCCGGGCGATCGCTTCATGTGCCTGCTCTCGGCGGGCAACCTGAGCATTTCTCAATCCGTGCGCGAGATCCTGCAGATCGAGCAACTCAACGACCCGGACGGTGGCGAGCCCATCACCATCTGGAATGCGAAGAGCATGTTCGATGCCGCGCGCGTGCTGGGCTCGGCGGTGCGCCACGTGTACGAGCGCGATGGCGAGTCGCTGCAGCGCTCGGGCGTCGACTTCAACGCGTCCATGATCTTCGGTGGCCAGGTGCGCGGCGAAGGCATGCGCCTGTTTCAGGTGTATTCGGCCGGCAACTTCATCGAAGCCACCGCCGAGACCCCCTTCTTCCAGATCGGTGAATCCAAGTACGGCAAACCCGTGCTCGACCGGGTGATCACCCCGGCAACGCCCCTGGACGAAGCCGCCAAGTGCGTGCTGGTGTCGATGGACTCCACGCTCAAGTCCAACCTGTCGGTGGGCCTGCCGCTGGACCTCGCGGTGTACGAAGCCAACATGCTGCAGTCGGACAAAATCGTCAGCATCGACAACGACAACCCGTACTTCCGCATGCTGCACAGCGCCTGGGGCAAGAAGCTGCGCCAGGTGTTCGACGACATCGAAGACCCGACCTGGGACGGCGCCCACACCGATGTGCCCTTGCTCAGCCAGAACCCGCAGAACCAACCGCTCAGGAAGATCGCTAACGAGAAAGAGAAGTTGATCTGATCGTCTTTTCCCACGCCAACAGTTTCCCCGCCAGCACCTACAGCGTTCTCTTCAAGTCGCTGCGCGCGCGCGGCCACGCGGTGCGTGCACTGGAGCGCTTTGGCCACGACCCCCGTTACCCGGTCAGCAGCAACTGGCCGCACCTGGTGCAGCAGCTCGCGGATTTCGCCGCGCCCGAGATCGAGAAGCAAGGCGAAGGCGCCTGGCTGGTGGGGCATTCGCTGGGCGGCTTTCTCAGCCTGATGTGCGCCGCACGGCACCCGACGCTGGGAGGCCATGCGGTCAAAGGGGTGCTGCTGATCGACTCGCCGGTGCTCGGCGGCTGGCGCGCGCGCACGCTCGAACTGGTCAAGCGCACGCAACTGATCGGCTCGGTCTCGCCCGGCAAGATCAGCCGCAAGCGCCGCGACACCTGGCCCGACGAAGCCACCGCCCGCGCGCACCTCGCCAGCAAGAAACTCTTCGCCGCCTGGGATCCGCAGGTGCTGGACGACTATGTGTCGCACGGCATGCGCGACCTCGCCGATGCCCACGGCAAGACCCAGCGCACGCTGTGGTTCGAGCGCGACGTCGAGACCGCGATCTACAACACCTTGCCGCACAACCTCGACCGCTTGTTGCGCCGCCATCCCCTGCAGTGCCCCGTGGGCTTCATCGGTGGCACGCGCTCGCGCGAGATGCAACAAGTCGGCATGGCCATGACCCACCGCCTGGTCGGCCAGCGCCACCCCGATCGCATGGCCATGGTGGAAGGCAGCCATCTTTTTCCGATGGAACGCCCCCTGGAGACCGCGGCGGCCATCGAATCCGTGCTGAAAGCCTTGGGAGCCTAGCGGGCTGTCACGGGACTAGGGCAGACCCGGTCCCGCGTGCCATGGCTGCTCCGGTATAAAGAGCACTGTCTCTACCCAGCCTGCCGTGCCCGACCTCCCATCCTCCCCGCCGAATGCCCGCCCGCTGTGGTGGCTGCAGCAGCGCCTGACCCGTTGGCAGCCCGAGCAACACCCCCTGTGGCTGCGGCTGCTGGTGGCGTTCGCCATCACGGCCATCCTGTCCTGGATGCGCGTGGCATTCGCGCCGGCGGAGTCGGGGGGGCGCTTCATCACCTTGTCGCTGGCGGTGGCACTGTCCACCTTGTACGGCGGCTTCCAGGCGGGTCTGTTGAGCACGCTGCTGGGCATGGCGGTCATCAACTTCTTCCTGATCAAGCCGCATTTCGGTCTTCCCTTCGACAGCCTTTTCCAAGCCTTCTGGCTCAACCTGTGGCACCTGCTGACCCAAATTGTGGTGGTGGGCACCATCGCACTCTTGCAGCTTCGCCATCGCCAGCTGGCGGAAACCACCGAACAGCTCCAGCGCAGCAAACAGCAGTTGGAAGACACGTTTGAACAGAGCGCCACCGGCATGGCGCACAGCCACATCGGCGGCGACTGGATCCGCGTCAACCAGACCTACTGCGACATCGTCGGCTACACCAAGGCGCAGATGCGCAACATGCACTTCCGCGACTTCACCCACCCCGATGACCTGGGGCTGGACATGCAACAACTGGCGCGCACGCTCAACGGCGAGATCGGCCACTACAGCTTCGCGAAACGCTACATCCACCGCGAAGGCCATGTGGTCTGGGTCCACCTCACCATCTCGCTGGTGCGCAAGCCCTCAGGAGAGCCCGACTACCTGATCGCCGTGGTGCAAGACATCTCCGCGGCCAAGCGCACCGAGCAGGCGCTGCGCACCAGCGAACATTTGCTGCGGCAGGCACACGAGCTCGCGGGACTGGCCAGTTGGCAAGCCGACATCACCGCCACCCGGTTCACGGCCCTGGCCGGATCGCACAAGGTGTTGGGCCTGCCCACCGCCGAGTTCACCGGCGAGCAACTGCTGGCGCTCACGCATCCCGACGACAGGGAACGCGCCTTGAGGCTGTGGACGCTGGCCTTGCAGGGCAAGGCCGACTACCGGCTCGAATACCGCTTGCTGTTCAGCGGCGAAGAGCGTTGGTTCACCATGCGGGCTGAATTTGAACGCGATCCGAACGGGCGCGCGGTGCGCGCGCTGGGCGTGACACGCGACGTGACCGAGCGCAAGCGCAGCGAAATGGAGATCCAGCAACTCAATGCCTCGCTGGAGCAACGCATCCAGACGCGCACCGAGGCGCTGAAGGCGGCCTACGACGAGCTCGAGAGTTATTCCTACGCGGTTGCACACGACCTGCGTTCTCCACTGCGCATCATCAACGGCTTCGCGCAGGCACTGCAGGAAGACATGCCCGGCCTGGCGGGCGAACAGCTGTCGCACCTGCAGCGCATCATGACCGCGAGCAAAAAGATGGGCGAGCTGATCGACGGGCTGCTCACGCTCTCGCAGTTCTCGCGCGGTGAGCTGCAGCGCAAGCCCGTCAACCTCAGCGCCATCGCCACACGCCTGCTGGGCGAATTCGCCGAAGCGGAACCCCAGCGCCATGTGCGCTGGGACATCGAACGCGGCCTGCAGGCCATGGCCGACCCCACGCTGGTCGAGGCGCTGATGCAGAACCTGCTGCACAACGCCTGGAAGTACACCGCCCGCACCCCCACCGCGTTCATCCGCGTGCGCGCAGGCGAGACCGACGGCCAGCGGTGGTTCAGCGTGATCGACAACGGCGCGGGTTTCGACATGGCGCGCGCGGCCAAGCTGTTCCAGCCGTTCCAGCGGCTGCACATGCCGAACGATTTCAGTGGCATCGGCATCGGGCTGGCCACCTCGCTGCGCATCGTGCAACGGCACGGCGGTGAACTCAAGGCCAGTGCCGTGCCCGGCGAGGGTGCGACGTTTCGCTTCACCTTGAGCGCGCGGCCGGCGGGCTGAACCCATCCCGTGCTGGCACGCCCGCATTTCGCGCCGTCCGGCGGCGTTTCGCGGCCTGCGGCAGTGGCTTCGTCTCACGGCCATCGCGCCCCGCTCGCGGCAGCGGCACAGTGCGCTCCACCGACACCGCTGGAGCACACCATGAACGCATCGAATACATCGAACACCTCAAACACCCTGGGCACCCCCGACATCGACCGCCTGGCCCGCCGCCGCGCGGGCGCCCGCATGGGCTGGTACGCCCACGCCCTGGTCTACCTGGCCGTCAACGCGGTGTTGGCCATGCTGTCGCTCTCCAGCGACCGCCACTGGGCCGTCTACCCCGCGCTGGGCTGGGGCCTGGGCCTGCTGATCCATGGCCTGGCGGTCTGGATCGCGCTGGGCGGCGGCGGCCTGCAGCAGCGCCTGGTGAGCCAGGAGCGCGAGCGACTGCTGCGCGAACGCGGCCAGTGAACACCCAGGCCGTGGCGGGCATGCGGGATACTGCGCGCATGCCACCGCTCAAGCCCCGCGCCATCGCCCACCGCGTCTTCGTGGTTGTCGTGGTCAACACCGTGATTGCCCTGGTCATCACTGCGGTCAGGGGTGACGCCTTCGGGGTGAACGTCGTGTATTCCCAGTGCATCGGCTTGCTCATCTGGGCCTTCATCGATGGCGGACGCCAGGTGCTGGACCCCAGCCGGGGCTGGCCCGGTGCGCCGAAGATGGCGGCGCTGGTCGTGTCTTCGGTGCTGCTGGCCTATGCGGCGGGCAGTGTGTTCGCCAACCTCCTGCTGGGACGCGAGCTGCTCGCCAGCCTAAACAAGGTGCCGCGCGCCACCCTGGGCTTTGTGCTGATGTCGCTGGCGGCAGGCGGCTTCGGGGCCTACTACTTCACCAGCCGTGCCCTGCTCGCGAATGCGCGCCTGGCGCAGGAAGAGGCCCAGCGACAGGCCAGCGAGGCGCGGCTGAAGCTGCTCGAATCGCAACTCGAACCGCACATGCTGTTCAACACCCTGGCCAACCTGCGCATGCTCATCGGCACCGACCCCGCGCGCGCCACCGCCATGCTCGACCGCCTCAACCAGTTCCTGCGCGCCACCCTCGTGGCCTCCCGCGCCGAGGCGGGCGCCGGCCAGCACACGCTCGGTGCCGAATTCGACCGGCTGCGCGACTACCTCGAACTCATGGCGGTGCGCATGGGCCCGCGCCTGCGCTACACGCTGGACCTGCCCGACACCCTCGCCCGACAACCCGTGCCACCGCTGCTGCTGCAACCCCTGGTCGAGAACTGCATCCGCCACGGGCTCGAACCCAGCCTGCAGGGCGGCGAGGTCCGCGTCAGCGCGCGCCGCCACGGCGGTACGCTGGAGCTGGAAGTGGCCGACACGGGCGTGGGCTGCGAGCCCGACGCGCCGGCCGGCTTCGGGCTGACGCAAGTGCGCGAACGCTTGGCCACGGCCTATCCCGGACAGGCCGGGTTGGTTTGGCAGGCGCACCCTGGCCAGGGCACGCGCGCCCTGCTCACCCTGCCCCTACACGAAGTCTGCACGCCATGAACGCCGCGCCGGGCCGCCCCAAGCAAGCTCGCACCGCTGGCGTTGCCGAAGGTATTCAAGTGCACGCCACCGCCCTGATCGCCGAAGACGAACCGCTGCTGGCGCAGGCGCTGCAAGCCGAACTCGCGCGCGCCTGGCCGGCCCTGCAGGTCAAGGCCACGGTGGGCGATGGCGTGTCCGCGGTCTCGCAGGCCCTGGCGCTCAAACCCGACGTGCTGTTCCTAGACATCCGCATGCCCGGCCAGACCGGCCTGCAAGCCGCTGCCGAGCTGGCCGACGAATGGCCCGCAGGAGAACCGTTCCCGGCACTGGTGTTCGTGACCGCCTACGACGCCTACGCGGTCGCGGCCTTCGAAGCGCAGGCGGTCGACTACGTGCTCAAACCGGTGCAAGCCGAGCGCCTGGCGCGCACCGTGCAGCGGCTGCAACAGGTGCTGACGCAGCGCAGTCCGCCCGCCAGCGGCGCCGCGTCACCGGACGAGGCCACACTGCAGCAACTGCGCGCCCTGCTCATGGCCGGCGATGCCCGTGCGAACACCCAGCCGCGCCTGCAGTTCATCCCCGCCAGCGTGGGCCAGACCGTGCGCATGGTGCCGGTGAACGACGTGCTGGTGTTCGAGGCCGCCGACAAATACGTGCGCGTGCTCACCGCCGACAGCGAGGTGCTGATCCGCACCCCGCTCAAGGACCTGCTGCCACAGCTGGACCCGGCCGTTTTCTGGCAGATCCACCGTGGTTCGGTGGTGCGGGCCGACGCCATCGACAGCGTGACCCGCAACGAAGCCGGAAAGCTGAGCCTGCGCTTGCGAGGCCGGCAGGAAACGCTGGCGGTGAGCCGGCTCTATGCCGAGCGCTTCCGCGCCATCTAGGGCCACACAAAAAAAACCGGGACTGCTGTCCCGGTGGTGGTCAAACTCAATCGCGGCCGCGGCGCCCATCGTGGCGGTGGCCACCATGCCAGTGGCCGCGGCGGTCACGCTCCCAACGGGGAGCTGGCCCCCAACCCGAGCGGTAATGCGGGCGTGGTGCGTAGTACACCGGCGGCGGGCCGTAGTAAATCGGACGCGGGGCGTAATAGATGGGCCGTGGCGCGTAGTACACCGGTGGGGGCGCGTAGTAGACCGGCGGAGCGTTCGACACGCCGACCGCCACGCCCGGCGTGTTCACGCCAATGGACCAGTGCACACCGCCGCCGCCCGCGTGGGCTTGCGACCCTACGGTCGACAGCGCCCAGCCACCCGCGACCAGCGTGACGAGCGCAAGCCCGCGCATCAGGCCCGAGGTGCGGGCCCAGGGAGTTTTCAAAGTCTGCGTGTTCATGTGGGGCTCCTGTGGACGGGTGCTTTCTCACCCTGTGCCTGTATTACAAGGAATTTCACGCTACCCTCTTCCGCACGGATGGTCAAAGTCGTTGCCAACCGTAACGCGCAGCCCATCTTTACATTGAAAACCTCCGTGAATACCCTGACACCCCCCTCCCCGCACGACGTGCTCGACTTCTGGTTCGGCGATGGTCTCGCCCGTGGCTGGTGCTCCGATCAGCGCGACGGTCTCTGGTTTGGCGGCGGCACCGCCCTGGACGAAAAAATCCGCACCCGGTTCGGCGCCCTGGTGGAGCAGGCCGTCAACGGCGGCCTCACCGAATGGGAAAGCCGCATCGACACCCGCCTGGCGCTGATCCTGCTGCTCGACCAGTTCACCCGCAACGTGTTCCGCGGCCAGGCGCGCGCCTTTGCCGGCGATGCGCGTGCGCAGCGCCTCTCGCTGCACGCCCACGCCAGCGGCATGGATGCCGAGCTGGCCACCGTGGGTTGCGTGTTCATGGCCCTGCCGCTGGAACACGCCGAAGACATGGCCCTGCAAGCCGAAAGCGTGCTGCGCTTCCAGCGCCTGCACGACACTTGCGCGCCCGAACTGCGCGACGCCCTTGCGGGCTATCTGCAGTATGCGAAGGAACACCACGACATCGTGGCGCGGTTTGGCCGCTTCCCCCACCGCAACCAGGCACTGGATCGCCTGAGCACGCCCGAGGAAGAAGACTTTCTGAAGCACGGGCCGCGCTTCGGGCAGTAGGGAGCGCCGCAGGATCTGTCACGGTACCGTCATCGTTGCGTCACCGGAGGTTTCTACAACCAGGGTTTTCAACCCGAACCAGAAACCCTCATGCGCTCCCTGTCCGCTCGCATCGCGTCCCCCCGTTTGCTGACCGTCTCGCTCATCATGAGCGCCGTGCTCGCCGCCTGCGGCGGTGGTGGGGGCGGCACGGCCACACCCGCCCCAGGCCCCGTTGCAGAGGCCACGCCCGCAGGCCTCACGCTCGAGAAGATCGGCAGCTACAGCACCGGTCAGTACGAGGCCAGCGCGGCCGAGATTCCGGCCTTCGATGCGGCCAGCAAGCGCCTGTTCATGGTCAACGCCCAACTCGGCGCGGTCGACGTGCTCGACATGCGCAACCCGGCGAACCCGACCAAGATCGATGCCATCGACGCCACCACCGTGCTGGCCGGCGCCTCGATCAACAGCGTGGCGGTGCACAACGGCATCGTGGCCGTGGCGATCCAGGCGGCCGTGAAGACCGACCCGGGCCGCATGGCGCTCTACCGCGCGAGCGACCTCACCCTGCTCGGCTCCGTGGCCGTGGGCGCGCTGCCCGACATGGTCACCTTCACACCCGACGGCCAGACCGTGCTGGTGGCCAATGAGGGCGAGCCGAGCGACAACTACCAGACCGACCCCGAGGGCAGCATCAGCATCATCGACGTGCGCAATCCGGCGGCCCCGGTGGAGCGCAAAGCCACGTTCACCGCGTTCAACGGCCAGGAAGCCACGCTGCGCGCCGCCGGTGTGCGCATCTACGGCCCAGGCGCCACCGTGGCGAAAGACCTGGAGCCCGAGTACATCGCGGTCTCTGCCGACGGCGCCACCGCATGGGTGACGCTGCAGGAGAACAACGCCCTGGCCAAGGTGGACATCGCCAGCGCCACGGTCACCGACGTCCTGCCGCTGGGCTACAAGGACCATGGTGTGGCTGGCAACGAATTCGATGCGTCCGACCGCGACAACGCCATCCGCATCAAGACCTGGGCCGGCGTACATGGCATGTACCTGCCCGATGCGATGGCCTCGTACAGCTCCGGCGGCCAGACCTACCTCGTCACCGCCAACGAGGGCGATGCGCGCGCCTGGGGCGAAGGCAACGCGGCCTACCTGGGTACGCAGGACCCCACGCTGGGCTTCATCGAAGAACTGCGGGTCTCGGCGCTGGCCGCTGCCGGCGGCTGGGGCACGGTGCCGCCGCAACTGCGCTCGGTGGCCGGGGCTCCGAACCTGGCCGGCGCCCTGCTCGACCCGACCGTGTTCGGCTACTGCGGGGCCCTCGCGGGCGGCATTCCGGGTACCTGCATCGCCAACGGCGAATTGGGCCGCCTCAACATCAGCTGGACCCAGGGCTACAAGACCGATGCCTTCGGCGCGCCATTGCGCTTCACCAGCGCGGGCGTGCAGGACGTCAACGGCGACCGCCTGATGTACGAGAAGCTCTACAGCTACGGCGCGCGCTCGTTCAGCATCTGGAACGCCAACGGCGGCCTGGTCTGGGACTCGGGCGCCGAGATCGAGAAGTTCCTCGCCAGCGCCGACTGCAAGCTGGGCAGCGCGCGCAACATGCCGTGTGCGGACTACTTCAACTCCGGTCACGACGAGGGCGACGCCCTGGACAGCCGCAGCGACGCCAAGGGCCCCGAGCCCGAAGGCATTGCCCTGGGCCAGATCGGCAGCAAGACCTTTGCCTTCATCGGCCTGGAGCGCATGGGCGGCGTGCTGGTGTACGACATCACCAACCCCACGGCCCCCACCCGTGTGGACTACCTCAACACCCGCGATGAGTGGGTCGCCGACCCCGATCCGGCGAACCTGGCCACCGTTGGCGACCTCGGCCCCGAAGGCCTGGTGTTCATTCCCGCGTCGCGTTCGCCCAACGGCAAGCCGCTGCTGGTGGTGGGCAACGAGGTCAGCGGCACCACGTCGGTGATGCAGCTCAACCTGCGGTACTGAGCTTCATCGCAACGCAGGCCCGCAACGCGCTCTAGAGCACACCCAGGGCCTTGAGTCTGGCCAGCCGAGCCGCGTCCACGCCGGCACCGAGAAGGATCTCATCGGTGTGTTGCCCCAGCGTGGGCGCCGCGCCACCCGCCACATCCTGCGGATCGCCCACGCGCAAGGGGGAGCGCACCATGCGCAGCGCGTGTCCCTCGGGTGTGCGCACGGTCGCGATGGCGTCCCGGGCCTGCGCGAACGGCGAGTCCAGGGCCTGCGCCACGGAAAGGATGGGCGCCGCCGGCACGCGGCCGGCGAACAGCGCCATCCACTCGGCCGTATCGCGTTCCACCAGCACGCCATCCAGCATGGCCCCGAGCACGTCGCGGTGCTGCAGGCGCTCGGCAAACCCCGTGAAGCGGGCATCGGCAAGCCACTGCGGGCGCTCCAGGCACTCGCACAGGTTGCGCCAGAACTTCTCCTTGTTGCACATCAGGTAGATCCAGCCGTCGCGCGTGCGATAGAGCTGGCACGGCGTCATCGATGGGTGCGCCGAGCGCGGCTGGCGCCCGGTCTCGGCTTCGCTGTTGAGGTACCAGCTCGCCAGGTAGTTCAGGTTGAACAGCGCCACGTCGAAGAGCGCCACATCGACGTCGCGCCCGACGCCGCCGCGCTGCACATCCAACAGGGCACTGGTGATGGCCAGGGAGAGCATCACGCCGCTCATGTAGTCGATGATGGACAGCCCCATGCGCGAAGGTGCCGAGTCGGGCTCGCCCGTGAGCGAGAAGTAGCCGGCCTCCGCCTGCATCAGGTAGTCGTAGCCCGGCCAGTTGGCGCGCTCGCCCTCGCGGCCATAACCGGTCAGGTGGGCACATACCAGACGCGGGTTGGCCGGCGCCAGTTGCGCGTAGGTCAGGCCCAGGCGCTGCGGCACGTCGCCGCGCAAGTTGCTGGCGACCACGTCGCACGAGGGCGCGAGCTCCATCAGCAATTGGCGCCCCTCCTTGTGCATGAGATCCACAGAGATGCTCTTCTTGCCGCAGTTCAGGCTTTGGAAGAACAGGCTTTGCGCCGATGCCGGCAAGGACCTGTCGAACCAAGGCCCCACCTGGCGCGAGACATCGCCTTGCTCATGCGGTTGCTCCACCTTGATGACCTCGGCCCCCATGCCCGCGAGCAACTGCGTGCCGAACGGCCCAGCACCATATTGCTCGATGGAAAGAACCCGCATGCCCGTCAGCAGACCCATCAAATACTCCTTGCACATTCATTTGTCATAACATTATGATAAGCCACAAAACAACATTCCATTCACCTGAGGAGACAACTTTCATGAAACGAAGACTCGCTCTGGGCGCCGTGGGCGCCGCCGCCGCCTGGTCTCTGTCACCAGCCGCGCTTTCGCAAACCGCCAGCAGCGCGCGATTTCCCTCTCGCCCCGTGCGGCTGATCATTCCTTTCGCCGCCGGACAGGGCTCGGACCTGCTGGCGCGCGCCCTCAGCGACCGACTGGCCAAGGCATGGGGACAACCGGTGGTGGTCGAGAACCGCCCGGGTGCGAACGGCGCCATCGCCTTGCAGGAAGTCGCCAAGAGCGCGCCGGATGGCCACACCTTGCTGCTGACGTCCAACTCGCCGCTGGTGATCAACCCCAACCTCTACAAGAAGCTCGCCTACGACGTGGCGCGCGACTTCAAGCCCATCACGATGATGGCGTTGACGGACATGGTCCTGGTCGTGCACCCCAGCTTCGCGGGCCGGACCTGGAAAGAAGTGGCGGCCACGATCAAGGCCCATCCCGGGCGCTTCAGCTATGGATCGCCCGGCACCGGTTCGACCAGCAACCTGTGCATGGAAATCTTCAAACAGGAGATCGGTGGCGACGTGGTCCACGCCCCGTACAAGGGCAGCGCGCCCGCCATGGTCGACCTGATGAGCGGCACGCTCCACCTCATGATCGACGCCTTGCCCAGCGCGCTGCCGCATATCCGCACCGGTCGCGTGCGGGCCATCGGCCTGACGGGCACCAAACCCTCCAGCCTGGCGCCGGAGATCCCCACCTCGGCGGATGCTGGCCTGCAGCACCTGCCCGAGGGTGCGTGGTACGGCATCCTGGCGCAAGGTGGCACCAGCGAGGCCACCGTCAGCGCCATCTATGCACAGCTGCGCGACATCCTGGCCCAACCGGACATGCAGCAACGCATCCGGGACCAGGGCCTGGAAAACACAGCGTCACTCACGCCCGCGCAGTTCGCGGACTTCATCGCGCGCGACACGCAGTACTGGGAAAAGAACACACGCCGGCTGGGGGTCTTCCAGAGCGAATGATGCCGCCCCTGGAGCAGGCCGCTCAACCCCGGCCTGCCACCTCGGCCAGCGGGCGCAGCGCCCCGGGCAACCAGCCTGCCAGGCGTGCGTGGATGCGCGCCTCGTTGCGCTGCCACCAGATGCCCAACGCCACCACGGCCAGCCCGAGCAAGGTGAGGGCGAACGGGAACAGCAGGCTGTCGGCGAACACCCGGTAGGCCAGATGCCCCAAGTAGCCGGCCACGCCGATGCCGCCCAACACCGTGAACACGCGCCGGCCGATGGCCGCGCCCAGGAACACCAGGAAGACGTTGATCAGCGCATACAGCAGCTTGTTCCACTCGGACTCGCTCTCGCGCAGGCTCAAGCCGGCCCAGAACATGACCGCGCCGAACAGGTACAGCCAGAAGGCGAAGTCCTGCCGGTCCTCGGCGTTCTCGGCGGTGCGGCTGCGCAAGTCCACCCACACGGCAAGGGCGCAGGTGGCCAACCCGAACACCAGCGACATGTCGCGCACCAATTCCCAGTCCAGGCCCGCCTGCTGCATCAGCATGTGCGACACGTCCATGCAGAGGTACCAGATGGTCACCGCCACCGGCATCACCATGAACGGCAGCTTGTAGCGGTACAGGAGCACCACGGCGGCGATCAGCGTGGCGAACTCCAGCATGAGCCAGCGCCAGTCGACGATGTGGTGGAAATCGCGGTAGCTGTCCGAGCCGCCATCGGGCCACAGGCCGATGCCCACCTGGAACGCCCACACCGCTAGCGGCACCAGGCACACGGCCAGCGTGGCCAGAATGCCTGCGGGTGTTCGCAAGCCCTTCTGCAGCAGGTTGCGGGCCACGAGCAAGGCGCCGGTGAAATAGCCCAGCGCCAGCGCGAAAACGCCCCAGGCACCGAACAGCTCCCATCCCAGCGACATGAACAGCGTCATCGCGCCAATGGCCAGCAGACCACCGAAGTAATACAGCGTGTTGGTGAAACTGAAGACCGGGCCGCGGTCCAGTGGGGCGCGCTGGGACGGTGCGAGATGCGGCGCAAGGGGCGGTACGGCGGCATCCTCCTGCGCCAGTTGAGCCGCCGTGGGCACGCCGCAGGCGCTGCTCGCCACCACCCGCAACGGGCTGCCCGGGGTGGCCCACGACGCCCACAGCGCATGCGCCTCGCTCTGCAGTACCGCCCCGCGCGCCACGGCCGCTTCCACATCGCTCCAGCCGATCTGCACCCGCACCGAAGGCAGGAACACGTCCTCGGCCTGGGTAATTTCCCAGCGTGTTGGCTCGACAGCGGGGACGGTATCCGGGTTCTCGTTGTTGTTCATGGGAGAGGTCCTCTTCCTTTTCGGAAGCAGCCACGATAGCGGAAAACCCGCGGGGGGTCGCCGTAGCACCATGGCCCACATCAATAGAATGCGGCATGAGCTCCACCCACCCTGCCAACACATCCGCCGCCGAAGGCGAACCCAAGGTCAGCAACTTCCTGCGCCAGATCATCGAGAACGACCTGGACAAAGGCACCTACCAGAGCCGCCGCTGGGCCGGCAGCCCCGGCGACGCGGCCCACCAGGAAGCCGGCCAGCCCGACCCGGCCAGGATCCGCACCCGCTTTCCGCCCGAACCCAACGGCTACCTGCACGTTGGCCACGCCAAGAGCATCTGCCTGAACTTCGGGCTGGCGCGCGACTACGGCGGCATCTGCCACCTGCGTTTCGACGACACCAACCCGGAAAAGGAAGACACCGAATACGTCAACAGCATCATCGACGCGGTGAAGTGGCTCGGTTTCGACTGGCAGGCACAGGGCACCACCCACCTCTACCAGGCCAGCGACTATTTCGACTTCATGTACCGCGCGGCCGAATACCTGGTGCAAAACGGCCATGCCTACGTCGACGAGCAGACCACCGAACAGATGCGCGCCAACCGGGGCGATTTCGGCAAACCCGGCGTCGACAGCCCGTTTCGCAGCCGCACGCCGGCCGAGAACCTGGCGCGTTTGCGCGAAATGCGCGACGGCCAGCACGAAGACGGCAGCATGGTGCTGCGCGCCAAGATCGACATGGCCAGCCCCAACATCAACCTGCGCGACCCGGCGATCTACCGCATCCGCCGGGCCACGCACCACAACACCGGGGACAAGTGGTGCATCTACCCGATGTACACCTACGCGCACCCGATCGAAGACGCGCTGGAGCAGATCACCCACAGCATCTGCACGCTGGAATTCGAAGACCAGCGCCCGTTCTACGACTGGCTGCTCGCGCGCCTGTGCGAAGGCGGCCTGCTGAAGAGCCCGCCACCGCGCCAATACGAATTCGCGCGGCTCAACCTCACCTACGTCATCACCAGCAAGCGCAAATTGGCGCAACTCGTGTATGACCACAAGGTGAGCGGTTGGGACGACCCGCGCATGCCCACCATCGTCGGCCTGCGCCGGCGCGGCTACACGCCCGAGAGCATCCTGCTGTTTGCCGAGCGCATCGGCGTGACCAAGAGCGACTCCTGGATCGACTACAGCACGCTGGAAAGCTGCTTGCGCGAAGACCTCGAAAACAAGGCCCACCGTGGCATGGCCGTGCTCGACCCGGTCAAGCTGGTGCTGACCAACTGGGCCGAGGTCTTCGGCAGCGATGGCTACACCGAAGACTGCACCCAGCCGGCCCTGCCCCACTCGGCCATCGCCGAAGGCCAGACGCCACCGCCCGACCGCGTCTTCAAGATCGGCAAGGAGGTGTGGATCGAGCGCGAAGACTTCGAAGAAGTGCCGCCCAAGGGCTACAAGCGCCTGTTCCCGGGCAACGTGGTGCGTTTGAAAGGCGGCTACGTGATCGAGTGCACCGGCGCGGGCGCGAAGGATGCGAACGGCCAGGTGACCGAGGTGCACGCCAAGGTGATCGCGGGCACCAAGAGCGGCACGCCCGGCGCGGACAGCGTGAAGGCCAAGGCCGCCATCACCTGGGTGAGCGTGGCCAGTGGCGTGCCCGCAGAAGTTCGGTTGTACGACCGCCTGTTCCTCGACCCGCATCCGGACGCGGGCGGCAAGGACTTCATCGAAGCCCTGAACCCGAACAGTTTGAAGGTCGTGACGGCGTATGTGGAGCCGTCATTGGCGAACGCGAAGCCGGACGAGAAATTCCAGTTCGAGCGGCACGGGTACTTCGTGGCAGACCGGGTGGATCACGCGGTGGGCAAACCGGTGTTCAACCGGGCGACGGGGTTGAAAGATAGTTGGGGCAAATAGGCAGGATTGCCAAAATTCAGGAAGAGATCAATGGAAAAAAAGACGTTGGTGCGTCGTTCAGATTCAAAAACAATGATCGAATAGGAGAGGCGGCTGCAGAATCTGACGAAAAATTTCTCTTTGAATGCTTCGTGGATAGTGGCGACATAGATTTGCTATCAGACTGCTCTGCGCCACAAAGAATAATAGTTGGTAGAACTGGTTCTGGCAAAAGCGCGTTGATTAAGGTCCTCGAGTCCCGGGAGGATCATGTCATAAACCTTGTACCAGAACAACTGGCGCTTAGCTACCTCTCAAATTCAGAGGTATTGAGGTTTTTTGAAAATGCAGGCGCGAATCTAGATTTATTCTACCAACTGCTATGGCGCCACGTATTGACAGTTGAACTTTTGAAATACAAATACAAAATCACCAATGAATCCTCGCAACGCTCCTTTCTGAGTTCTCTCACCAACATTTTTTCTCGAGACAAAACCAAAGAGCAAGCCATCACGTATCTGCGGGATTGGGGCGAAAATTTTTGGAACGAAACTGAGTATAGAGTTAAAGAGATTACAGAAAAAATTGAAAATGACTTAAGAGCATCGCTTGGAGCCAATGGACTAGGTGCCAAATTGGAAGCAGGTGCATCCCAAAAGCTGACGGCAGAAGAAAAGCTCGAAGTGATATCGCGAGGATCCCGGGTTGTCAGTCAAGTCCAGATAAGAGCCTTGTCTGACGTAATAAAACTACTCGCCGATGAGATTTTTTCAGATGACCAAGAAGCACATTTTGTCGTCATCGATGATCTTGACACGAAGTGGGTAGAGGATCCGTTGAAATACAAATTAATTCGCGCACTCATTGAGACCGTCAAAACTTTTCGCCAAATTCAAAATGTGAAAATCGTTGTCTCTCTGCGCTTAGACTTACTTCAACGAGTAATTTCCGCAACGCGAGACTCAGGTTTCCAATCAGAAAAATACGAAGCTTTGTATCTAAAGATTGCTTGGCGAGCACCACAACTAATCGAATTAATAAACAGGCGAGTTGCACATTTGGTAAAGCAGCGCTATACATCACGCGCCATCCTACTCGATGAACTCTTCCCCAAAAGGGTGGGGCATATTTCATTCTCAGACTACCTCATACAAAGAACATTCCTTCGCCCCAGAGATGCGATTATCTTCGTTAACGAATGTATCGCTCGAGCATCAGATCGTGGACAAATATCCACCCAAATCGTACATGATGCAGAGGGGTCATATTCTCAAAAAAGAATTGACTCTTTACAAGAAGAATGGTCTGGCATGTATCCCTATGTTGCGGACTATATTAAGATCTTTTCTCGGCGCCCTGTGCAGCAGAAAATTAGTGAATTTAGCGAAGAAAGCATTCGAGAATGGCTGTACGACGTCCTATTACGGCATGAAGGATCAAGCGATCCAGTTGTGATGGTCGCTCGCGCTCACATCAACGATGGGAAACCAAGTCATTTTAAGTTTTTACTGACCCTGTTCGACAGCCTTTATTGTGTTGGAGCGGTTGGAATAAAACCAGACGCGGGCAGCCCCGAATACTGGTCATACTATTCTGAACACAGTCCTGGCGAGGGGTCATTAAAGCCCGCCTCGGTCATAAAATTACATCCTACGTTTTGGCGCGCCGTCGGGGCGAGGCCAAACTGAGAATGTCGATACGTCGACCTAGTGAACTTGAAGCGTGATATGCACTCTCCGGACAGGCGTCCTTGCCGACCTAACCTCCTTCCCTCTTCGCTGAATCATCACCGCCTGCGCGCTCTGGGCGACGAGCTAGGATTTCAAGCGCATTTGGTTCTCTGACTCGCGCTCCTGCTTCGCGGTTCACTCCCAGTTCACTATCGGCACCGTGTCCAAGCCGGGATCGTTGAGATCCTTATCACCCCCAAAAAAGGTATCATCAGACCCAATTTGGGTATGACATCACAAACTTCCATTTCATCAAAGACCGCCGACGCCCTTTTCCCCAAGGTCCGGCAACGGGTACTGGCTGTCCTCTTCGGCACGCCAGATCGCAGCTACTACGCCAACGAGTTGATCGACCTGGCCCAGTCTGGCAAGGGAGCCGTGCAGCGCGAACTCGCAGGTCTGTGTGATGCCGGGCTGATCACGTCGCGCAAGCAAGGCAACCAGAAACACTATCAAGCCAACCCGGACTCAGCCGTGTACACCGAGATACGTGGACTGGTACTCAAGACCATGGGTTTGGCCGATGTGTTGCATTCCGCGCTGATGCCCATAGCCCCTCAGATTCGGCAAGCGTTCGTGTACGGCTCCATGGCTCGACAGGAGGACACCGCGAGCAGCGACGTGGACTTGATGATCGTGAGTCCGTCTCTGGGCTACGGCGATGTGTTCGCCACGTTGGAAGGCGCCCAGTCCACGCTCGCTCGCTCGGTGAATCCCACGATCTACACACCAGAGGAATTTGAACGGCGGGTGGCAGAGGACAACGCCTTCGTCACACGGGTCATGGAGCAGCCCAAGATATGGCTGATCGAAGCAAAGAAACAAGACCATGACAAAGGCACTTGAGAATCTCAGTGGCCCTGGGAAAGCCTTGAAAGCAGAACCCCCAGACGCCAATGAGATCGCCGGTCTGCTTCGCACGGGATTGGCTCGCCTTGCGGACGCTCGCAACGCAGCGCTCGCACTGGAAAGTCGGTTCGATCTGGCTTACAACGCCGCGCATGCCCTGTGCCTGGCTGCGTTGCGAAGAAAAGGCTTCCGAGCAAGCAATCGCTACATCGTCTTTCAGGTGCTGCCTCACACACTGGGCCTGGGTGCGCAGGTGTGGCGTGTGCTGGATATGTGCCACAACAAGCGCAACCTCGGGGAATACGAAGGTCTTCTGGAAATTGATGAACGTCTTGTCAACGATCTCATCACGGCGACGGCATCTGTGGCGAAGGCAATGCAGGTATAGATGCCCCGCAGAAGCCTCCAACCATTGCTTGCTCGGTGGCAACGAGCGCGCAGTCAGCCCGCCAGCCGATCCCCGAACCGCCCCTCGCCACCGGCCCCCACGATCAATCGCTGCGTCGCCCGCGTGGCCCCCACATAAAACAGCCGCGCCTCCTCCCGCTCGTCTTCGCCGCGCGCGGGCATGTGCCCCACGCCCACCAGGGCAACCACCGGAAACTCCAGGCCCTTGCTGGCGTGCATCGTCATCACCTTGATGCAATCGGCGGAGGGGTCGAACGGCGTGCTCGAACCTTTGCGCACCTGGTGCGGCAAGCGCCGCTGCCGCAGCGCATGCGCACACACGTCCATCTCGCCGTAGTGCCGGCACAGAATCGCCATGTCGCCCCAGGCGTGGCCCTCCTGGTGCGCACTGGCCATGAGCTCCACCACCTGCTGCGCTTCTTCGCGCACGGAAGGCAAGCGGATGATCAGGGGCGCCTGGCCATCGCGCCCACAACTCATGGGTTTGAGCAGGGGAACGCCATCGTCGTCCTTGTCTTCGGCCGTCAACAGATCGGCCGCGACCCGACTTGCCGTCTCCAGAATCTGCCGGGTGTTGCGGTAGTTGATCTTGAGAATGGTGGTGCGGCCCTGGGCCTGAATGCCCACGCTCTTGAAGCTGAAAGTGCCTGCGCCTTCGCGCTTCTTCCTGCGATCGTAGATGCTCTGCGCGTCGTCGTACAGCACGAGCAGGCTGTTGGTGCTCGGGTCCACCATCTGCACAACCAGCTTGAACCATTCGGGGGCAAAGTCGTGGCCTTCGTCGATCAGCACCGCCAAATACTGGCCGCCAGGAATCTGACTTCGATCCACACCGTTGATGACACGCTGGACCATGTCGTCAAAGAAGACCTCTCTGGGCAAGCCCTGGGGCGGCAAGCCTTGCCCGTACGCCACCAACTGATCGCGGCACCACTTGTGAAAGTGCACGGCATGCACACGATCGGCAATGCCTTTGAGCGCCATCACGCGTGCCAGTTGTTTGGCCAAGGGCTCGTTGTAGCAGAGGATGAGAACGGGTTTGCTGTCGGCCGTCTGCGCCTTGGCCAGGTGCTCGGCACGGTAGCCCAGCAACATGGTCTTGCCCGAACCGGCCACGCCATGGATGACGCGGTGTCCTTCGCCCAGGCTGCGTGCAAGCTGCTCTTGTTGCAGGTCCATCACGCGCATGATGTTGGGCAGTTCGGCCGCGTCATCGTCTTCGGCAGCGAACAGGGCACCCTGCACCGGCACACGCACTTCGGGGAACATGATCCAGCGGGCACGGTCGATTTGCGGCAGGCTGAGCGCCTTGTTGCCGAAGGCGTGCGGGAACATGTTCCACAAGCGTTGCTGGAACGCCTCGGCGTCCGCGGCCTCCACCATTTCGTCGGCACAGATCACCAGGTGTGGGTCGATGGCATCGGCCAGACCTGCGGCCTCGAACTGAGCGCGCGTGATGCGCGTGAAAACCACGCCATGGCCCCACGGAAATGCCAGTTTGCCCTGGTGGGGGCCGCTGGACTGGATGAGTTGCGGATCACGCTCCAGCGCGTTGACGACCTGAATGGCGCAGTGCCGCGCTTGCGCGAGCGGGTTCATGACCACCTTCAACGTCCCATCGGGCACGATCTCCCAAGCCTGGCGTGTGGCACGCTGGACGGTTTCGAGGCGCCAGTCCTTCGTTTCCAGAATCAGCAACCCACGTCGCGGGTGCAGAACGACGAAATCGGGGTATGTGTGCTTCGGCCCGATGGGCACGTCGTACCACAGCAGGTAGTCGTCCTCGAGCTTCTGTTCAAGCCGCTCCGCCAGCCGCCGCTCACCCGTGGTCATGCGAGACACACAACTGCCAAGAGCGGGGATGAGGGTGGCCATGGGTCGGATCTGCGTTGTCTTCCTCTGCGCCACATCATGCATAGAAATGCCTGCCGCGGGGCACCTTGCGTCTGTTCGGCGCGCACTCCACTTTCTAGAGCACGTTTTCTTGGCATTGCGTCACGGAGGTGCTCCCAGAGCATCCTGGAGGCACAATGCCTCGGTACACCACCTCCTTGCCCGACACCACGCATGCTCGCCAACCTCACCCCCTTCCTCCTCCACTGGGCCCTCACCGCGTTCGCGCTCTGGGTGGCGAGCCACGTCTTCAAGGGCATGCAGTTCAGCAGCACGTCCTCGCTGGTGATCTCGGCCCTGCTGCTCGGCCTGGCCAACGCGGTCGTGCGGCCCTTGCTGGTGTTCCTGACCCTGCCCTTGACGGTGCTCACCTTCGGGCTGTTTCTGCTCGTCATCAACGCGCTGATGCTGTTGCTGGTGGCCAAGCTGGTCGAAGGCTTCAAGATCAACGGGTTCTGGACGGCGTTCTGGGCCAGCCTGTTCATGGCGGTGCTGAGCTTTGTGCTGGGCGCGTTTTTGCTGGGTGGATCGCCGGAGTTCACCATCGACACCGGGCCGACGCCGGGGTCGGTCTGGCTCTGAGGCTTACATGGGCGAATGCATCCGTGCAACAAGCGCGAGAAGACAAGGCGAGATCGGCAAGAGTTCCTGGCCACGAGTCAATCACCCGAAAAACCCATCGGCCCTATCGGACGCCAACGCCATGCCCCGCCGCCGCGCCCACCACCACATCTACGTGATCGAGCTCTCCAAGGAGGTGCTGCACGAAGCCAGGTTCCGCAAGAACAACCCGGACTACATCGAAGGCAAGCCCTGCGTCTACGTCGGCATGACCGGGCTTGATCCAGACCTGCGCTTCGACAAGCACAAGGCGGGCATCCAGGCCAACGCCTACGTCTTCCGCTATGGCCTGCGCCTGTTGCCGGATCTGTACGAGGCGTTCAACCCGATGACATACAAGGACGCGGTGGACAAGGAGATCGAAGTCGGCATCGACTTGCGCTCGGCCGGCTTCGGCGTCTGGCAGGCCTGACGCCCAGCCATTCCCGCAAAGTCCAGAGCCCGCGCTGGGCGGCTCTGCGTGTTTGGTGCCCCGATACTTTTCACCCGTCAGGACCAGCGGGCGCAAGGGCATTGTGAAATGCCCATATGACAGTGGCGTGGCAGCTACCCCGCACCGTGCGGCTGCGCCAGCACAGGGTCGGAGAGGCCTTCGCGAGGACACGCGAATGGGCTCAGGATGAACGCGTTCCGGTCCTCGACGCAACGTCCGTCCAGGTACTCGGCGTAGACATAGTCGCCTTCAAAACGGGCCAGGTCCGCAGGCATGGGGCGCTGAGCCTCGGGCCGCTCGGCAATGGCGACTTTCATGTAGTCCACCCACACCGGCAACGCCAAGCTGCCGCCTGTGGCCCGGCCCAGACTGCGGGGCTGGTCGTATCCGACCCAGACCGCCGACACCACGCCCGACGAATAGCCAGCGAACCACACATCCCGCGCGTCGTTGGAGGTGCCGGTCTTGCCCGCCACATCCTGGCGGCCCAGCGCCGCAGCGCGCCGCGCGGTGCCGTGTTGCACCACGTCGCGCAGCATGCTGTCCATCACGTAGGCGTTGCGCTGCGAAATCACGCGGGCGCGCGTCGCTTCGGGTGGCGCCTCGTAGAGCACCCCGCCATCGCGCTCGCTGACCTTGAGCACCAGACGCGGCGCCACGCGTTCGCCACCGTTGGCGAACACGGCATAGGCCTGCGCGAGCTGCAGCGGCGTGACCGCGCCCGCGCCAAGCGCCAGCGGCAGCCCCGCCGGGTTCCGCGCGGCCTCGAATCCGAAACGCGTGACGGCGAACTGTTGCACGTGCTCTGCCCCGGCGGCTTCCATGAGGTTGACCGCCACCACGTTCTTCGACCGCACCAAGCCACGCCGGGCGGTGATGAAACCTTCGTACTGGTTGCCGTAGTTGCGCGGTTGCCAGGCCTTGCGGCCACGCGCGGGCGGCGTCACGAGGCGTTGCGAATCGTCGATGAAGGTGCCGGGAAAATAGCCCTTTTCCAATGCGGCGGAGAACACGAAGGGCTTGAAGGTGGAGCCGGGCTGGCGCACCGCTTGCACCGCGTGGTCAAACTGGTTGAAGCCAAAGTCGAAGCCCCCGGCCAGCGCCAGTATCTCGCCCGATACCGCATCGATGGACACCAGCGCACCTTCCATTTGCGGCAGCTGCCCCAGGCTCCAATGGCCACCGGCCTCGGCCACCACGCGGATCACCGCGCCTGGCGCCATGCGCCGTTGTGCTGGCGCATCGGATTTGAGCCATGCGCTGGCGCTGCGGTCCAGCCTCGCGGGCGCAATGCGCACTTGCGTGCCGTCGCGCAGCGCGGCCGTGATGCCGCGCTGGACCGAGGCTTCCACTACAAGCGCCGCGCGCAGCACGCCGCTGTCGCGGTAGGGCGCGAGCGCGGCGCGAATGGCGGCATGGTCATCGGCACGTACGGGCATTTGCAAGCGTCCCTCCGGCCCGGCATACCCACGCTGGCCCTGGGCGCGCAACAGGCCCGCGCGCAGGGCGCGGGTGGCGGCATGCTGCGCCGGCAGGTCGATGGTGGTGAGCACATCCAGTCCGAGCGAATAGGCATCGTCACCGTACTGCGCCACCAGCATGCGGCGCACCTGCTCGATCGCGTACGCGGCGGGCGCATCGGTCGATGCGGCACGCGGGCGCAGCTTCAAGGGTGTGGCGCGCGCCTGCTCATAGGCGTGCTCGTCCAGATAGCCCAGCTCATGCATGCGCTTGAGGATGTATTGCTGCCGAACGGTGGCACGTTCGAGGTTGGCCACCGGGTTGTACGCCGAAGGTGCTTTCGGCAGTCCGGCCAGCATGGCCGCCTCGGCCACGCTGAGCTGGTCCAGCGTCTTGTCGAAATAGACCGACGCCGCGGCCGCGAAACCATAGGCCCGTTCGCCCAGGTACACCTGGTTCATGTACAGCTCCAGAATCTTGTCCTTGCTGTAGACCGATTCGAGCTTGTAGGCCAGCAGAATCTCCATGATCTTGCGCTGGTACGTTTTCTCGCGGCTCAGGAAGAAGACGCGCGCCACCTGCATGGTGATGGTGCTGCCTCCCTGGGCGTGTTCACCCGCCACGAGATTGCCCAGCGCCGCGCGCGCGATGCCCGCATAGTCCACGGCACCGTGTTCGTAGAACCGCGCATCTTCGATCGCCACCAAGGCGTGCTGCACCGTCAACGGAATGCGCTCGATCGGCACAAACTGGCGCCGCTCCTGGCCGACCTCGGCAAGCAGGCTACCGTCCTTGGCGTAGATGCGCATCGGCTGCATCGGGTCGTACTGGGCCAGGTGGCCGACCTTGGGCACCTGTTCCCACAGGCGGTGCAGCGCGTAGGCCGCGCCGATGGCCATGCCCGCGCACAAGCCAAGGATCAGCGCGACAAAAAATGGGATGTTGAAACGGGTTCGGGCAACAGGGGATGGAGCTTGGGATGAAGACATGCAAAAAAAAAGGCTCGTGTCAAAGCAGGACGCGCGCGTTCGCGCTCGGATCCTGTGGCGCCCCTCTCTCTCCCGAAGAGCGTTGGAGTCTATCAGGGCATGGTTTTTCGTTGATGTGCACAATACCGCCCGACTTCAGCTCCCATTTTTCCCCATGCCCCACATTCATTTCATCCAGGAAGGCCAAGGCCCCACCGTCGTTCTCAGCCATGCACTCGGCTGCGACCTGAGCATGTGGGACGGCGTCGCCGCAGCCCTGCGCGAGCGTTTCACCGTGTTGCGCTACGACCACCGCGGCCACGGGCGCTCACCCGCATCCGGCGGCGCGTTCACGGTGGGCGATCTGGCCGACGACGCCGCACGGCTGATCGAAGCCGAATGCCAAGGCCCCGTGCATTTCGTCGGCCTGTCCATGGGCGGCATGACCGCTCAAGCCCTGGGCGCGCGCCACCCGGGTCTCGTGCGCAGCCTGGCCATCGCCAACGCGGCCATGCACTACCCCCAAGCGGCTCGCGACATGTGGCAAGCCCGCGTCGATACCGTGCTGGCACAGGGCGTGCCGCCCATTGCCGAAGGTGCGCTGCAACGCTGGTTCACACCCGCCTTCCGCGAAGACGCCGCGCGCGGGCAGGCCCTGGTGGCGCAGTTGCGCGAGGTGCTCGTGCGCAGCGATGCGTCTGCCTACGCCGCGGCCTGTCAGGCGGTGGCGGCCATCGATCTGGCGGCCGGCAATGCGCGCATCACCTGCCCCACGCTGGTGATCGCGGGCGACCTGGACGAAGCCACGCCACCGGCCATGTCGCAAGCCATCGCGCAGTCCATTCCGGGCGCACGGCTCCAGCATCTGAGCGCCGCCCACCTGAGTGCGGTGGAACAGCCCGAGGCGTTCGCCGCCCTGCTCACCGCTTTCTGGGCTTCCTGCTGACCTTTGCGGTGGTGGGCTGCAGCAATGCCGCGAACTCGCGCGCGGCGGCGCTGCGCGAAGAACCCCGGCGCCACAGAATGCCGGCCTGCCGCACGATTTGCGGCGAGCGCAACACCAAGGCCTTCAGATCCGGTGCCTGAAGCGCCGCGCGCTCGGGCACGATGCTGGCCAGCGAGCTCGCCCGGCACACACCGATCAAGGCTTCGACCGACTCGATCTCCACTTTCACCAGCGGCTTCACGCCGGCCGCGTGCAAGTGGTCGTCGATCAACCGTCTCGTTGCGAAGTTGCGTGGCAAGAGCGCCAAGGGCAGTTCGGCCAGCTGTTTGAAATCGATGCCGCGCCGATCCGCCAGCGGGTGCCGGGGCGCGACGACGAGCATCAAGCGCTCCTCGAACAGGTGCTCGGCCTCAATGCCCTCGTGCGCGGCCGGATGGAAGGCAATGCCGAAATCCAGCTCGCCATTGAGCAGCTGTTCCTCGATCGCGCCAGCGCGCAAATCACGCACCTCCACCGACACCCCCGGGTAGGCCTCGGAGAAGGCCGCCACCGTGGCCGGCATCAAGGTGTTGAGAAATGTCGGGAACACCCCGATCGTCAGGCGCCCCGTCTGCAAACCACTCAACTCCGAGAGCGCCATGCGCCCCGCTTCGAGCTCCTTGATGGAGCGCGCCGCGTGGTCGCGAAACGCCATGCCGGCCTGCGAGAGCCGCAGTCCGCGTCCCACCCGATCGAACAAGGAGACGCCCAACTCCTGCTCCAGTTGCCGGATTCCGTGCGAGAGCGTGGACTGGGTGACGAAGAGGTTGCTCGCGGACAGGGTGAGGTGTTCCGTGCGGGCAATGTCGAGAAAGTAGCGCAGTTGCCGAATTTCCATGAGGCGCTTTCTACCGTTCGAAGATATCGAACGTTATATCTCGAATTATTCATTTGATCAAAGACGCCGCGAACACTAACCTGCCCACATCTCCACCCCACCGACCGATTCAAACGCCATGCCCGCCACGCATTTCATCGAACGGATCCAGGCGCGCATTCTCGACATCGCGACGATCCGGCCGCACAAGCTGTCCTTCGGCGCGATCAGCCAGCAAAGCCCGGTCATCGTGCAGCTGTGGCTCTCCAACGGCGCCAGCGGCTTTGGCGAAGCGGCCACCATCGGCGGCCCTTCGTGGAACGAAGAGTCCCCAGAATCCATCCTCCACGCCATCAACGAACACCTGGCGCCCGCGCTGCTGGGCACCGACGGCACGCGAGCGGGCCAAGCGCTGGCGCTCATGGACACCCGCTGCCGCGGCAACGCCTTCGCCAAGAGCGCGGTGGAAATGGCCCTGATCGACGCACTGGCGCGCACCCTGGGCGTACCCGCATGGCAACTGCTCGGCGGCAAGCGCCACGAGAGCCTGCCGCTGGCCTGGACGCTGGCCAGCGGCGACGTGCAGCGCGACCTGGAAGAAGCGCATCTGCGCCTGGAGCAGAAACGCCACCGCATCTTCAAGATGAAGATTGGCGCGCGCGCGCCCGAGGCCGATCTGGCCCATGTGAGCCAGATTGCTCGCGGCCTGGAAGGACACGCCACCCTCACCGTGGACGTGAACCAGGCCTGGGACGGCAACACCGCCCGGCGCTTCCTGCCGCGCATGATCGACGCCGGCGTGACGCTGATCGAGCAGCCGGTGGCCAAGTGGAACGTCGAAGCCCTCAAGACCCTGACCACGGCGCTCGGTGACCGCGCCAGCATCATGGCGGACGAAACCGTGTGCACCCCGCAGGACGCGATGCGGCTGGCCCGCGAGCAGGCCTGCCATGTGTTCTCGCTCAAGGTCGCCAAACACGGCGGGCTCCTGCGCACGCGCGCGGTCGCCGAGATCGCCGAAGCGGCCGACATCGGCTGGTACGGCGGCACCATGCTGGAGACCTCCTTGGGCAGCGCCGCATCGGCCCATGTCTTCAGCACGCTGGGCACGCAGCACCACGGCTGCGAACTGTTCGGCCCGCAGTTGCTGGTCGACGACATCGTGACCGAGCGCATGCCCATCGTGGATTTCGAGCTGCAACTGCCGGATGGGCCGGGCTTGGGCATCGAGATCGACCCCGAGCGCCTGGAGCGCTTCGACCGCGCCCGCCAGGGCCTGAACGCCACCCACGTCGACCTCGGCCGACGCACCCTCACCGTTTGAAAGGAAGCCGCATGCTCTACCTCGTCCGCATGGATGTGAACATCCCCCTGGACATGCCCGCGCAGACCGCCGCAGAGATCAAGGCGCGCGAGAAAGCCTATTCGCAAGAGCTTCAACGCGATGGCCGCTGGCGCCACCTCTGGCGCGTGGTCGGCGAGTACGCGAACTACAGCGTGTTCGACGCGGCCTCGCACGACGAGCTGCACACGCTGTTGTCCCAACTGCCGCTCTTTCCGTACATGAAGATTTCCGTGACGCCGCTGGCACAGCATCCCTCGGCCATCGCCTGATCCACTCCTCTTTTCGCCCCATGACCATGATTTCCTCCCACACCCGCCGCCACCTGCTCGCCGCCCTTCTTTGCGGCAGCGCTCCCCTTGCCCTGCTGGCGCCCGCCGCGCACGCACAAGCCACGGACTGGCCCTCGAAGCCCGTGCGCTGGATCGTTCCGTTCCCACCGGGCGGCGCAATGGATGCCATCGCCCGCACCTTGGGCGAGAAGGCCGGCGCCACGCTGGGCCAGCCCTTCGTGATCGAGAACAAGCCCGGCGCGGGCGGCAACATCGGGGCCGAGTTCGTCGCCAAGGCGCCGGCCGACGGCTACACCATCATGATCACGTCGATCGGCATGGCCACCAACAAGCCGCTCTATGGCAACCTGCGCTACGACCCGGTCAAGGACTTCGCGCCCGTGAGCCTGCTGGCCGTGGTGCCCAACGTGCTGGTGACCAACCACACGCAGCCCAACGTGAAAACCGTGGCCGACGTGGTTGCCGCCGCACGCAAGGCGCCGGGCACGCTCTCCTATGCGTCGGCTGGCAATGGCACCTCCATCCACCTGGCCGGCGAGATGTTCACGTCGCTGAGCGGCGCGCAGATGCTGCACGTGCCATACAAGGGCAGCGGCCCCGCCGTCAGCGACATGCTCGGCGGTCAAGTCAACTACATGTTCGACAGCATCACCTCCGCGCGCCCTCACCTCGAGTCGGGCAAGTTGCGCGCGCTGGCCGTGACCACCGCCAAGCGCTCCAAGGCCCTGCCCAACGTGCCGACGATGGCCGAAGCTGGCGTCGCGGGCTACGACGTGTCGCCCTGGTTCGCGGTGTTCGCCCCCGCGGGAACGCCCAAGCCCGTCATCGCCCGCATCAACAAGGCCTTGCTCGATGCCATGAAGCAGCCCGACGTGGCCGAGCGCCTGAACACGATCGGCGCCGAGCCAGTGGGCTCCAGCCCCGAGGCGCTTGCCAGCCATCTGGCGCGCGAGACCACCATGTGGACCAAGCTCATCACCGAACGCGGCATCAAGCTCGATTGATGTCCCCGCGGTGTCCACCGCAACGCACACAACCTCATGGACGACAACGAAGCCTTGCCCCTGACCCGCATGGAGCGCGTCACGGGTTGACGGCGACGTCGCCACCCAGCGCCTGCAGGCGCTGGTGAGCTTCGCTCGTGCGGTCCAGTGGAAGTCCGCGCTTGGCGCTGAGGTAGTGCGCGGTAAACACGTCGAGCCACGCCACCAGGGCGTCGGCCGCTGACACATCCTGCGCCAGCGCCAGGCACATCGATGCCACCTCGGCCGTGCAGAAATGACCCTCGCGCGAGAAGCGGCGCAAGCGGTAGTGGGACGCCACCTGCTCGGGGTGCAGGCTGAGCACGGGCAGGTGGTTCAGGTAAGGGCTCTTGCGAAACATCTTGCGCGCCTCGGTCCAGGTGCCATCGAGCAACACGAACAGCGGCTTGCGCCCCGGCGGCGCAGGTGGCACCGGCAACAGGCCCGTCACCACCCGTTCGGGCGCAACGAACTCTCCCGGAAATACCACGTAGGGTTGCCACTGCGGATCGGCCAACAAGGCCAGCAGGCCCGGGTCCACCACCGTGCGGGCCCAGCCAAAGGCCCAGGTATCGCGTACCACGTCGGCCACCAGCCAACCGGTGTTGCTGGGTTTGAGCGCCTCGATGTCGCCCATGATCAGGCACACCCCCGCGCGGGTGCTCACCCGCGGCGTCCAGGCACACACGCAGTGGCTGTGGACCACGCGGCAACGCGCGCAGCGCCCACCACCCGATCCTCGCGCGACGAAGGGTTTGGCGCTCGCCGCCAGGCGCGCCGCACGCAGACGCGAAACGGCATGCTCCATCGCAGCATGGGGGGTCGGGGGAAACGCAAAAACAGATGTCATGAAAACGCAAAAAAACCGATTTCAGCGGCGGGGACAGCGTGGCACAGAAAGGTTTTTATTACTTCCTTGGCCCGCGCACGCGAACATTTTCACGGCCAGCCGGAAATGCTTCCGTTCGTCGCCGCAGAGGGCCGTTCGGTAAGGCGTGGGGCACATGATCGCGGTCGAGATTTTGATATGACACCACCGAAAGCCCCGCGCACGCCCAGGTCTTCGCGCAGCCGCCGCGCGATCCGCAAGAAGCGGAGTCAGCCCCTCCTCTTCAATGGCGTAGGCTCGCTCCTCGCTGGGGCCGCCTTGTGGATCGTGTCGCTGCTCATGCGCGCCGAAGACAGCACAGCGTACGCGGCCAAGGCACTGCTCGCACCGGCCTGGATGGGCCTGATTCTGGGCGTTGGCCTGCTCATCACGCATGTGGTGGGCAAGCACCGCGCCAAGGTGGAAGCCGAAATGCTGCTGCGCCAGCACTCGACGTTTCTGGAGCCGATGCCCCGGCTGTCCCCCCAGCGCAAACCTTCGGGCAACGCCTCCTTTTCCGGGTCAAGGCAAACATCGGGCACAGCGCGGTGAACCGTGATTTTCCGCTCGGGGAAGATCAGACAACGCCTACCCGACAACACGGCATGAGCCCACGATAATCCGCCGATGCCCATCACAGAAATCGCCGTCTGGTCTGCCATGTTGGGCGGCTTGCTGACCTTGTCGGCACTCGCGTTGGCCGACGTCATCGTCGGCCGAAATCTGGGCACCGTGCGCAACCTGCTGTTCGTGGTCATCACCGGCTTCCCCTGCGTCGTGATGACCGGTCTGCCCGAGTATTTCTTTCCCGACCTGCCCGCGCGGCTGATCGTGGTGCTCAAAGCCGGCATGGGCCCGCTGGCGGGTGCCATGGGTCTGTACTTCGTCGGTACCTGGCTCGGCGGCGTGCGCGAAGACAACCAGATCCACCGACTCACCGCCTTCGGCAGCGCCGTGGTCGTGGCGGTCGCAGTGGGCTTGATGGCCATGGCCAGCCAGGTGAATCAGGCCCACTTCCAGTCCCTGCTCCTGGTGGCGATGGCAGCGAACATGGTGCCGGTATTGCTGGCGCTCGGGGCCACGGTACGCGCCGCTCGGCTGGGCGATCCACTGGCGCGCTGGATGTCGCTGGCGATCGTGTGTCTGGCGGTCCTCACCGTGAGCCACTACCTGCATGGGCTCAGCGTGCTGGGCCTCGGCCTGGGCACGCAAGTGCTCACCGCGGCGATCACCATCCTGTTCTTTCTCATGTCCTCGGTCCTCGGCCTGCTGCGCAACCGGCACCTGCGCGAGCTGGCACGGCTCTCCAGGCTGGAACACGGCTCGGACCCGGCCACCGGCCTGCCCAGCGGCTCCGTGCTGCTGGCCGATGTGGAGCACACGTTCTGGCGCGCCGCCCGCATGCACCACGAATGCTCCGTGGTCTGCCTCTATATCAGCAACCTGTACGAACTGGCCGAAACGGTCGGACCCGGCGTGGAGCATCAGATTCTCGTGACGATGGCCGCGCGCATCCGGCGCACCGCGGGGTTTCGCTGCACGGTGGGGCTGTACCACCCGCGCTGCTTCGTGGTCGCGATGCCGCTGGACGCGCGCGTGCCACCCGTGAAATCCACGGCGGCCCGATTGGCACTCTCGGTATCGCACCCCATGGTGGTGTTCGACGGGCAGCGCGAACGCAAGCCTTTTCGCCCACGCTTGGGCCTGGGCATGGTGACGGTCGACCCGTCCAACACCACGCCCATGGATGCCATCCACGAAGCCGAGCGGCGCGCCCTGGCGACGGTCATGCACGACCTGCCGGCCCGCGACGAGCACATCGTCGAAACCGCGCCGGCGTCGCTGGGCGATTGACAGCGGGCACGCGCGCATGAAACCCCATCTCCTGCGGCTCAGCCCGGCCGCCGAACGCAACAAGGAACCGATCCTGGCCGTGCTGCGCCAACTGCTGCCCGAGCACAGCCGCGTGCTCGAAATCGCCTCGGGCACGGGGCAGCACGCCGCGTGGTTCGCCGCCGCCATGCCCCACTGGACCTGGCAGCCCACGGACTTGCGAGCCGATGCGCTGCCAGCCATCAGCGCCTGGCTGGCAGAGACCGGTGCACCCCACGTGCTGGCGCCATTGCAGCTCGACGTACAGGCCTCTGCCTGGCCGCTCGATCCCGCCGAGCCATTCGACGCGATCTACTGCGCCAACCTGCTGCACATCGCCCCCTGGGATTGCTGCAGGGCGCTCATGGAAGGCGCCGCGCGGCACCTTGCGCCCGAAGGACTGCTCGTCACCTACGGGCCGTATCTCGAAGAGGGTGTGTCCACGTCGGCGGGCAACCTGGCCTTCGACGAGAGCCTGCGCCAAGAGAACGCGGCCTGGGGCATTCGCCACCGTGCGCAGGTGGAGCAGGAAGCGTGGCGGGCCCGGCTCGTGCTGCGCGAGCGCCACGCCATGCCGGCCAACAACCTGCTGCTGGTCTGGGCACGGGAACCTTGAGCGCGCACAAGGGCTCCATCCCGACGTCTTCGCGAACCCGCTCTGCGCCATGCTCAAGAATCTCAAGGACCTCTTCGACACCCTCACGGCGGGCCTGACCGCGCCCGGCCATGCACAGACCGCCGCAGAGCAGGCGCACACGCTGCAACTGTCCACGGCCGTGCTGCTGGTCGAGGTGATGCGCGCCGACCCCACGCTGAACGACAGCGAGCGCGACGCGGTGCTCACCGCGCTGCGGCGCAAGTTCGCGCTGAGCGACGACGAGTTGCAGCGCCTGCTCGACATGGCGCACGAGACCTCCCGCACCGCCTACGACTTCCACCGCTTCACCGACCTGATGAACGAGCGCTTCACGCAAGCACAGAAGATCGCCGTGGTCGAAGCCATGTGGGAGGTCGCGCTCGCAGACCACCACCTCGATGCCAACGAGCACCACGTGATCAGCAAGGTCGCGGGCCTTCTGCACGTGACACATGGGGAATACATCGCGGCCAAGCTGCACGTCCAGGCCGCGCTCAAGCGCTGAACGACAGGCCACACACGCGGGTACACAACTTTGCGCTGGCGGAGCGCAGCGTTTACGGCAGGTTCACAGTCGCCCCGCACGATGGAGTCTCACCAACCCAAGGAGAACGCTCCATGAAAACCCGAAACCTTGTTGTGTATGTCCTTGCCGCCGCCTCGTTGGGCGTGAGCACCCTGTCTTTTGCGCAAGGTGCGCGCTTCGAGCCCAGCCACATGCAGCGCGTGGACGACCGGCGCGATGACCGTCGGGACTACCGCCATGACCGGCGCGACGATCGTCGCTACGACCGCCGCGATGACCGCCGCGACTTCCGCCACGGGCCGGTGGTGCGCCACAACCACTATTACTACAACGCACGTGGTCCTGAGTTCCGCCGCGGTGGCTATGTTCCCCGCGAGTACCGCAGCCGCCAATACGTCGTCGTGAACCCCAGGGCGCACCGCCTCTATGCGCCCCCGCGCGGACACCAGTGGGTGCAGGTGGGCAGCGACTATGTGCTGGTCGCCATCGCCACCGGCCTGATTGCCAACCTGATCTTCAACAACTGACGCACGCCGGCCCCGGCCACGCCGCGCCATCGCCCCGTCGATGTCGCGGCGATTGTTTTTGGCGCGCGCGACCACGGCGCAAAAAGCGTCAAAATACCGCCCCATGAACATCCGACACATCGCCCTCCCCCTGGTCGCGGCCCTGTCCCTGGCACTGGCCGCCTGCTCCAAAGAAGAAGCCGCCAGCGCGCCTGGCAGCAGCACCCAGGCCGCCGCCGACAAGAGCCCGATCGCGCAGGCGCAGGCCTACGATGTGCTCGCCGCGCAAGGCAAGGGCTTCGTGGCTGGCGCCATGATGAGCGCCAACACCGTCTACGTGCTGTTCGATCCGCAGTGCCCGCACTGCGGCCACCTGTGGCAATCGTCGCTGGCGTTGCAAGGCAAGGTGAAGTTCGTCTGGCTGCCCGTGGCCATCATGAACGCGAAGAGCGCACCCCAGGGTGCGGCCATCATGACGGCGGCCAATCCGGTCGAGACCATGACGGCACACGAGCAGCAACTGCTCGGTGGTTCGGGCGGCATGTCGGCCTCCGCCGACATTCCCGCCGAGGTGATGCAGACCATCAAGCACAACACCGACCTGCTCGAACGGCTGGGCGCGACCTCCGTGCCTTTCATCGTGGCGAAGCACCAGGGCAGCGGCGCGGTGATCACGCAAAACGGCGCCATGAGCGTGGAAGCGCTGGCGAATTTCCTGGGCATGGGGCAGTAAGTTCCGTGGCGCTGCGAAGCCCCTGGAACGGGTGCTTTGTCGCTTACCATTCGCGCATCGAGCCGCGTGTCGCGGCGGTCATTGGAGTGCATCATGGGCAAAGAACAACGCAACGAAAAAATGAGCAAGAAGCCGAAGAAGGACACGTCCGCTCCCAAAGGACCTGTCAATTCGGACCGCCCCACCGCCCCCATGACAGCTGTGATGCCGCGCGGCAAAGAGAAGAACAAGTGAGTGCCGCAGCATGAGGGCGACCTGGAATGGCGTGACCATCGCCGAGAGCGACGACACCGTGGTGGTGGAAGGCAACCACTACTTTCCCGAGAGCTCGCTCAACCGCGACTTTGTCACCTTCAGCAACCACCGCACCAGTTGCCCCTGGAAGGGCCAGGCGAACTACTACTCGCTCCTGGTCAATGGCGAGCTCAACACCGATGCCGCCTGGTACTACGCCGATCCCAAGCCCGAAGCTGAGATGGTCAAGGGCCGCGTGGCGTTCTGGAAAGGCGTGAAGGTCGAAGCCTGACAGCTCAACGCCTATCGGGCTTTCGAGGCTTTGCGCCGCGTTCCTTTTTCCGGCTCTGCCGATCGGCATCTGCCTTCTGCCCGGCGCGCAGCCATTGCGTGAATTGTTCGGGCGTTTCCAGCGTGATGCGGCCCAGGATGGCGCTGCGGAAATCGGCAATCACCAGCTCGGCAGCCTTCTGCCAGTTCACCGCGCCCCCGCCGGCCAATGCGCCGCGTTTGCGTGCAATCGCTTCGAGCAGCTCTTCGTCGGGCAGTGCGGCGATGGCCTCGGGCGACAGGCCCAGCTTGTAGCGCGCGTCGAGCAGCGTGGCATAGGACAGCTTGAGCTTGGCCAGCAACTCGAGCGCCACTTCCTGATCGTCGTAAGCGTTGCGGCCCACGGCGCCACTGGCGGCGAGGTTGAAGCCGCTCTCGGGCACGACGATGCGCGGCCACAGCATGCCGGGGGTGTCGAACAGGTAGAAGTCGTCCGCCAGGGCGATGCGCTGCTCGGTGCGGGTAATGCCCGCTTCGTCCCCGGTCTTGGCCGCGCGCTTGCCCATGAAGGTATTGATGAGCGTGGACTTGCCGACGTTGGGAATGCCGCAGATGAGCACACGCATGGGCTTGACCATGCCGCCGCGGCGGGGCGCGAGTTCGTGAGACGCGGCGATGATGGCCCGCGCCGGGGCGGTGACGCTGGCGTCCAGCGCGATGGCGCGCGTGTGGGACTGGGCGTTGTAATGCGCAAGCCAGAGCGCGGTGCGCTCGGGGTCTGCCATGTCCTGCTTGTTCAGCACCTTCAAGGTGGGTTTGGCCGACGTGAGCTCGGCCAGCAGCGGATTCGCGCTGGAGCCGGGCAGGCGCGCATCGAGCATTTCGATGACGACATCGATGTCCTTCACGCGCTCGGTGATGGCCTTGCGCGTGAGGTGCATGTGCCCGGGAAACCATTGAATGCTCATGGGGAAAGTGGCGCGTCGCAGATCGGAAAAACAAGCATTGTGCCTTGGTGTAATTCCCACGTTACCGCCCCTCTCCCGTCTCTACAATCGCACGCACAAACCAACACGAGGGGCACCCATGAGCATCACCGTCAAGATCGATCTTGGCTATGAATTCGACGTCAAGGCCAAGGCCGCCGACGTGTTCGAGGTGTTGTCCGACGTGCCCGAATCGGTGAGGCACTTTCCCAAGGTAGAGAAGCTCACCGACCTGGGTGGCGGGGTCTACCAGTGGGAGATGGAGAAGGTCGGCACTGCGCAGGTGAACATCCAGACGGTGTACGCCAGCAAGTACGTGAGCGACCAGGCGCGCGGCACGGTGAAGTGGACGCCCGTCAAGGGCGTGGGCAATGCGCAGGTGGGCGGCCACTGGAAGATCGTGGACAACAAGAAGTCCACCGGGCTCACGCTGGCCATCCAGGGTCAGATCGAGGTACCGCTGCCTGGGCTGATGAAGATGGTGGTGTCGCCGGTGGTCGAGGCCGAGTTCGAGAAGCTGGTGGAGAAGTACATCGCCAACCTCATCAAACGCTTTGGCGGCGAGGCCTGAACTGGAAACACCCCCTGCGCCGCTGCGCGGCGTCCCCCCTCCGTGGCGCGCCTTCGGCGCTTCGAGGGGGGACGGCATCTCGGGCCGGCGGAGCCGGACCCTTGATGCCTCTGGGTTCAGGCAGGCTCGCCGGAGAGCGTGCGCGAAGGCACCCACTCACACCATCAGCTGCTGCTTGAAGAACGCCATCGTGCGGTCCCAGGACAACTTCGCGGCAGCCGCATCGAAACGTGGCGTGGTGTCGTTGTTGAAGCCGTGCTGGGTGCCCGGGTATTGGTGCGCGGTGTAGCGCACACCGGCCGCCTTGAGAGCGCTCTCGTAGGTTGGCCAGGCGGCGTTGATGCGCTCGTCCACCGCCGCGAAATGGATCAGCAGCGGCGCCTTGACCCGGGCTGCCGCTTCCGCCGGTGGCTGGTTGCCGTAGTACGGCACGGCCGCCGCCAGATCCGGGATTTCAGTGGCCAGCATGTGCGCAATGCCACCGCCATAACAAAAGCCCACCACGCCCACACGGCCGTTGCTGTCGGGCCGCGCCTTGAGCGCGGCCGCCGAGGCCAGGAAGTCCTGCCGGGTCTTGGCCTGGTCGAGCTGGGCGAACAACGCGCGGGCCTTGTCTTCGTCGCCCGGGTAACCGCCCAGCGGCGTGAGCGCGTCTGGAGCGAACGCCAGGTAGCCGTCCACGGCCAGGCGGCGCGCGATGTCTTCGATGTGCGGGTTCAGCCCCCGGTTTTCGTGCACGACCAGCACCGAAGGCAGTCGCCCACCGGCTGGGGGCGCCACTGGCTTGGCCACATACGCCTTGATGGTCCCGTAGCCCAGGGGAGACGGCACGCTCACGGTCTCGGTCTTGATGCGCGTGTCGTTCGCCGGCACCACCTGCCCAGCCGCGAAGTTCGGCGTAAGCGCGGCGAGCAATCCTGCTGCGGTCATGCCACCCACCGCGAACTTCTTGGCCCGATCCAGAAACGCGCGGCGATCGATATCTCCATGCACGTAGGCATCGAACAGGATCAGCAGTTCCTGGTCGAAATCGGCGGCGCTCAGACGGGTCATGGTGGTCTCCGGCAAAAAAGCGCAGCATAGGGCGTGGGAGCAGCGGTCTGCTGCGTGCAAACCCTAGTGCACCGCTCAAGGCTTCAAACTGCCAGCGGCGTGGTCTGTGTGCGGGGACGGCCCAGCCGGGCTGGGGAGACGTATTCCTGCCGGTAGATTTCGAACGGCATGGTGTCGGCGGCTTCGATGGCGCGTTGGTCTTCCACCGATTGGGCGGCCATGGCCTCGAACCGCGCCTGCTGCGCGTGCGACCAGGGCAGAGCGGCCAGTTGCTGGTGGGTCAGGTGCGATTGCGCACGCGCAAAGGCAACGAACGAGTCGCCATGGTGTTTGTGCATGGCCTGCAGCACGCGCGCAGAAGGCAAGGTGTCGGGGTCCTTGAGTTGGCCTCGGGCCAGGGCCACCGAGCGCACGTGCGCGTCGCCACCTTGCGCGGCATCCAGCATCGCGGCAATCGGGCCGAGCTGGTCGAGCAATTCCGCACCCCATTGCACCAGCGGCACGCTTTCACCCCGGCGCAGGAGGTTCAGGCCAGGTTCGCGGCCCCGCGCGGCGGTCAGGTGCTGGTTGTGCGCGAGCTCGCGGATTTCAGCCGGCGTGTCCGGCGGGCTGTCCGACAAGAGGCAGTGCAGCAGAAATACGTCGAGAAAACGCAGCGTGGACGCACCGATGCCGATCGGTTCGAAGGGATTGAGATCCATGAGCCGCACTTCGATGTATTCGACACCGCGTTCGCGCAGCGCATGCAGCGGGCGCTCCCCGGGCTTGATCACGCGTTTGGGGCGGATGGTGCCGTAGAACTCGTTCTCGATCTGCAGCAGCGTGGTGGCCAGCTGGTTGTAGTCGCCACCCGGGTTGCGGATGCCCACCGCCTCGTACGCGGGCCAGGGGCGTGTAAGCGCATCGTGCAAAGAGGCCGCATAGCCTTCGAGGTCGTTGTAGCTCACGGCCAGCGTGGCCTGGGCCTCGCTCTGGTAACCCAGGCGGCCCATGCGCAGCGAGGTGCCGTGCGGCATGTACAGCGTGCCGCCATCGCCCAGCTTCTGCAGCTCGTGCTGGCGGCCTTCGACGAAGGTGGAACACAGCGCGGGCGACGCGCCAAACAGCGTGAGCAGCAGAAAGGCGTGCCGGCGGAAATTGCGGATGAGCGCGAAGTAGCCGTCGTTGTCGACGCCGGGCAGCGACCAGTTGTAGTGGATGCCCGAAATGGTCTGCATGCGCCGGCCATAGCGGTGCGCCAGGCCCATGCGGTAGACGCTCTTGGCCCGCCCGACGTTGGAAGAACCGTAGCGTCCGATCGGAATGGTTTCGTCGGGTGGCAGGCCGCAGGGCATGCTCGACGCCCACATCATTTCGTCGCCCTTGGCGCGCAGGCTGTTGACGGTGTATTGGTGGACTTCGGTGAGCTCGGCCAGGCAGCCTTCGACGCTGTCGTGCACGCCCGTGATGAGTTCGAGCTGCGACTCGCTGTAGTCGGTGGTGATGTGCGGGTGGGTCAGCGCGCTGCCCAGCGCTGCCGGGTGCGGCGTGGCGGCCAGTTTACCGTCGGGCTGGGCGCGCAGGCTTTCCTTTTCAATGCCACGGCGCATACCGCGCAGGCGATCCCCCTGGAAGGTGGCCAACCGTTGTTCTAGAGAGGTCATACAGGCGTGGTGGTTCGAGTCCGGGGCCGGAAGTTAACACGCCGGCGCTATTTCCGCAGCCGGCTGGAAGATTGCCGCTGTGGTAGGCAACTGGGAGCTCTGGGCATGCCGCAGCCAGGCTTCGATGGCTGCAGGTTCGTGCACCAGGCGCAGTTCGTCGAACGCAGCCTGCGCCTCGGGGTAGTGCTTGCGCAGGTAATTGAGCCATTGCTTGAGCCGCCCGGCGCGGTGGCGCCGTTCCACGCGCGCGCTCACCTGTTGCCAGAACAGCTCGAAGAGCGGTGGCAGCACCCGCCAGGGCACGCCGCCCTGCCCTTGGATGGCCAGCGCCAGGCCCGGGTTGGTGACCATGCCGCGGCCGATCATGAGGTGTTCGCAGCCGGTCACTTCGCGGCAGCGCCGGGCGTCGGCCACGGTCCAGATTTCGCCGTTGGCGATCACCGGCAGGCGCAGGTGGGCGGGCAGCGAGGCGCGCACTTCGGCCAGCCGCTCCCAATACGCGGGCGGCCGGTAGCCATGGGCCTTGGTGCGCGCGTGGATCACGAGTTCGTCCGCGCCGGCCTCGGCGATGGCATGGGCACATTCTTCGGCCCGATCGTCGTCGTTGAACCCCAGGCGCATCTTGGCCGACACCGGCACATTCGCGGGCACGGCGCGGCGCACCGCTGCCACGATGCGGTGGATCAGCTCGGGCTCGTCGAGCAGCACCGCACCGCCTCGGCTCTGGTTCACGGTCTTGGCGGGGCAGCCGAAGTTGAGGTCGATGCCATGCGGACCCAGGCTGGCCAGGCGCTCGGCGTTCTCGGCCAGCAGCGTGGGATCGGAACCCAGCAATTGCGCGCGTACCGGCACGCCCGCGCGCGTGTAACCGCCGTTGCGCAGTTCGGGCACCACGCGGTAGAACGCGCGCTCGGGCAGCACGGTGGTGGTCACACGGATGAACTCGCTCACGCAACGGTCAATGCCACCGGTGCGCGTGAGCACATCGCGCAGGGTGGCATCGAGCAAACCTTCCATGGGGGCGAGCAAGAGCATGGCCGTATTGTCCTTTGCCTCCTGGACAATGGCGGGATGTCTGTTTTGTTTTCTCCGGTTGATCCGGCCATCGGCGACCACGGGGCACGGCTCCGCGGGTGTCCCCCGCCGCCGGGAGGGCGGCTCCTCCTGATATTGTTCAAACTGCTCTCCTCGCGCCGAAGAGAGCCCGTAGTGTGACCCCGATCTCCTCCTTTGGAATTGCCTCCCGCGGTAAAGAGTGGGGCACGCTCTCGGATTCGACGCTGTAGCTCGAACGGTGTCTTGGGGCGCCGCCGGTCTGTGGCCAGCGGCGACCTCGCATATCAGGATGCGCAAGTCGGATATGGCGCTGTTGTTGACAGGAGAACGGCATGACTTCATCGCTGGGCGTGGATGTCAGCAAGGCCAAGCTCGATGTGGCCTTGCTCAACGACGAAGGCAAGTACCGCTGCAAGGTGTTTGCCAATTCAGGCATGGGCTTCGCAGCCTTGCATCAATGGCTGCAGACCCACCTGCCGCAAGGCCAGGAGCTCGCTGCGCTGCATGTTTGCATGGAAGCCACAGGCTCGTACCACGAACCGCTGGCACTGCACCTGCACGACCTGGGTGTGCGGGTCTCGGTGGTCAACCCCTTGAGGGTCAAGCGGTTCATCGAACTCGAGGGCACGCGCAACAAGACCGACCAGGGGGATTCGAAGAGCCTGGCGCGGTTCTGCCGCATGGCCTCGCCCGAGCTGTGGGAGGCGCCAGCGCCTGGTGTGCGTGCGCTGCAGGCCTTGGTCGCCAGACTGGATGCCCTGCAGGAAATGCGCCAGAGCGAGGCCAACCGCCTGGAGGTGGCCCATGGCGTTGTGCAAGCCTCGCTGCACGAGATGCTGGCGACCCTGGACAAGACGATCGCCCAGGTCAAGGCGCAAATCCGTCAAACCATTGACGACGATCCGCATCTGCGAGGACGTGCCCAGCTGTTGCACAGCATCCCCGGACTGGGCGATCGGACCATCCCTCAGTTGCTGGCCTACATTGGCCGACCCGAACGGTTCAAGAGCGTCAAGGCGTTGATTGCCTACGCGAGTCTGTCGCCCGCGATCCGTCAGTCCGGCACATCGCTGAACAAGCGGGGCGGCACGCACGCGCAGGGCCACCGTCAGCTCAAGCATGCGCTGTACTTCCCGGCCATGGTCGCGGGCCGGCACAACCCGGCTGTGGCCGCGTTCTGGCAACGTTTGAAGGCTCAGAACAAACCGGGCAAAGTGATCGTCGTGGCATGTATGCACAAGCTGTTGGCCATCGTTTATGGCGTGCTCAAATCCAGAACACCTTTCGATGCCACTCGTTTCTGCGATGCAAACACTTGACAGGCACAACGGTGTCTTTACCCCGCTGCGCCGCACCCCATGGCCACCGATGACCTCGTGGGCACTCGGTCCGTGGGTGTGCCACCGCTTCCTCTGCGCGTGAGCGATGGGCGTTCTGCGCAGCGGGGTAAAGGAGGAGCCGGCACCAGCCGGCGGGGGACACCCGCGGAGCAGAGCGCCCATCGCTCACGCGCCCGCGAGATGCAGCGAGCGAAAAAAAGATGAGCGAACTCGACGCCATCCACGAAGACGAACAGATGCTGGTCCTCGAAAAGCCTGCGGGGCTGCTCGCCGTCCCAGGAAGAGGCCCCGACAAGCAGGACTGCCTGAGCGCCCGCGCCCAGGCCCGCTGGCCCGACGCCCTCGTGGTGCACCGGCTCGACATGGCCACATCCGGCCTCGTGGTGATGGCGCGCGGCCTGCAGGCCCAACGCGCCCTCGGCCGCGCCTTCGAGCAACGCCAGGTGCACAAGCGCTATACCGCCGTGGTGGCCGGCAGGCTGCACAACCCCATGCCCGACAACGGCTGGAACACCATCGACCTGCCACTTACCATCGACTGGCCCAACCGGCCGCGCAGCATCGTGAGCGCCGAACTCGGCAAACCCAGCACCACGCGCTGGCGGCTCGCCGCCCCATCCGATGGCCACACGACGCGGCTCGAACTCGAACCCGTGACCGGGCGCACCCACCAGCTGCGCGTGCACCTGCAAGCCATCGGCCACCCCATCCTGGGCGATGCACTCTATGCTTCGCCCGAGCAGCAGGCCCTCTCGCCCCGCCTGCTGCTGCACGCGCACGAACTCGAGCTGCCCCATCCGCTGCATGGTGCGAAGATGCGCTTTTACAGCCCCTGCCCTTTCTGAACATGCCCCAACCCCACCACCTCACCGTCCTCACCGGCGCCTCGCGCGGCATGGGCCTGGCCATGGCCCTGCAACTGCTGCAACCCGAGCGCCACCTGCTCTGCATCTCGCGCCACATCAACCCCGAACTGGCCGACGCCGCACAAAAAGCCGACGCACCGCTCACCCAATGGGCGCAGGACCTGGCCGACACCACCGGCGCGGCCCAACGGCTGCAAGACTGGCTGGGCGAGCAGCAGGCCAGCGGCTTTGCCAGCGTCACCCTCATCAACAACGCGGGCGTGATCCCGCGCATCGGCCCGCTGGACGAATGCCCGCCCGAGGACCTCAGCAACGCCTTGCGCGTGGGCCTGGAAGCGCCGATGCACCTCACGGCCGCCTTCCTGCGCGCCACCGGCGCCTGGGTGCGCGCCGGCTGGCGCGGGCCGCGCAAGGTGCTCAACATTTCTTCGGGCCTGGGCCGCCACGCCATGGCCGCGCAAGCACCCTATTGCGCGGCCAAGGCGGGCATGGACCACTTCACCCGCTGCTGCGCCCTGGATGAAGCCCAACGCGAACACGGCGCACGGCTGGTCTCGCTCGCGCCGGGCGTGATCGACACCGATATGCAGCAGCAACTGCGCGCGGGCGACGCGAATGCCTTCCCCGACCTCGACCGCTTCGTGCAGCTCAAGCGCCAAGGCCACCTCGCTTCGCCCACCGAAGCCGCCGCGCAAGTGCTGGCCTGCCTGGAACGCCCCGACTTCGGCGCGAACCCCGTGGCCGATGTGCGCGATTGAGTGGAATTCATGCCCATGGCGCCACCAACGCCGCTGAACCGCCGTCGCTTCGCACAGGCCACGGCACTGGCATTCACACCCCTCCCCAGCCTCGCCCTGCCGCAAACGCCAGGGTTCTGGAGCCTGCTGCGCGAAGGCGGCTGCGTGCTCCTGTTACGGCACGCGCAGACCGAGCCCGGCGCGGGTGACCCACCCGGCTTCGCGCTGGGCGACTGCGGCACCCAGCGCAACCTGAGCGCCGCCGGGCGCGAACAGGCGCGCCGCATGGGGGCGGCGTTCCTGCGCGAACACATCGGCATCCACCAGGTGCGCTCCAGCGCCTGGTGCCGCTGCCAGGACACCGCCCTGCTGGCCTTCAAGCAGAACACGGTGTGGCCCGCGCTCAATGCCTTCTCCGGCCCGGACGAGCGCGACATGCAGACCGAGGACGTGCTCGATCTGGTTCGCACCGCGCAGGCCCCGCGCAACCTCGCGCTGGTGACGCACGACATGAACATCCACGCGCTCACCGGTGTGCGCCCGGCCATGGGCGAGATCCTGCTGACCCGCCCCGCCCTACAGGGCGGCAACCCGCCCCTGCGGCTGCTCGCCCGGCAATCGTTCTGAGCCTCCCGAAGCAGGCGGCTACGATGTCGGGTGAACTTTTTCACCCGGAGAAACCCATGAGTAAGCGTGAAGTTTTCGTCGTCAGCGCTGTGCGCACCGCCATTGGAACCTTTGGTGGCAGTTTGAAAGACCAACCCCCCACCGAACTCGGCGCGCTGGTCGTGCGCGAGTCGCTCGCCCGTGCCAAGGTCGAGGGCAAGGACGTGGGCCACGTCGTGTTCGGCCACGTCGTCAACACCGAACCCAAGGACATGTACCTCTCGCGCTTCGCGGCCATCCAAGGCGGCTGTGCCGAAGGCACGCCCGCGTTCAACGTGAACCGCCTGTGCGGCTCGGGCCTGCAGGCCATCGTCTCGGCCGCGCAGGGCATCCTGCTGGGCGACACCGACGTGGCCATCGGCGCGGGCGCCGAAGTCATGAGCCGCGCGCCATTCGCGAGCCTGAACATGCGCTGGGGCGCGCGCATGGGCGACACCAAGATGGTCGACATGATGGTCGGCGCGCTGCACGACCCCTTCCACACCATCCACATGGGCGTGACGGCCGAAAACATCGCCGCCAAGTGGGGCATCACCCGCGAAGACCAGGACAAGCTGGCGGTGGAAAGCCACAACCGCGCGCAGCGCGCGACCGAGGCGGGTTACTTCAAGGACCAGATCGTGCCGGTCACGCTCAAGAGCAAGAAGGGCGACGTGGCCTATGCCACCGACGAGCACTTCCGCGCCAACGCGACCCTGGACGACTTCGCCAAGCTCAAGGCAGTGTTCCTGAAGGAAAACGGCACCGTCACCGCGGGCAACGCCTCGGGCATCAACGACGCCGCCGCCGCGGTGGTGCTGATGGACGGCGACTCGGTCAAGGCCCGGGGTGCCCAGCCCCTGGCGCGGCTGGTGGCCTACGCACATGCGGGCGTGGACCCGAAATACATGGGCATCGGCCCCGTGCCGGCCACGCAGGCGGTGTTGAAGAAGGCCGGCCTGACGGTGAAGGACCTGGACGTGATCGAGGCCAACGAAGCCTTTGCCGCGCAAGCCTGCGCCGTCACGCGCGACCTCGGCCTGGACCCGGCCAAGGTGAACCCCAACGGCTCGGGCATTTCGCTCGGCCACCCGATCGGTGCTACCGGCGCGCTGATCACCGTGAAGGCGCTGCACGAGCTGCAGCGCGTCCAGGGCCGCTATGCGCTGGTGACCATGTGCATCGGCGGTGGCCAGGGGATCGCGGCGATCTTCGAGCGGGTGTGAACGTGGGATGAAGACGCCCCCCCGGGGGGCGTCCTCGCGTCGCTTCCCGGGCGATGCGACGGGAACAAAGATCTGGAGCTCTTTCAAGCCGTGTCGAACCATCTCCACGATGCAGTCGCACACATCGTCCGGCACCACGCCGTCAGGCTCCTTCGATGACACGATCAACTTTTCTATCCGAACCCTTTGCCAGACCTCCTTGAGCGCGGCGCCAGAGCGGCAGCGCCAATCGCTGGACAACTTGAGATGCAGCTCCCGCTGACCAATCCAACGCTGCGTCCCCGGAGGTTGAAGGACCCGGTTCGTCACCCGCACCAGAGCACGGTTGCCCGCGCACACGCTCCCTATGCGCCCTGGAAGCCGCCCTTGCGGTAGGTCACCACCAGCGTGTCGCGCCAACCGAGCGCATCGGCCACCATGGGCTGGATCGGCGTGCTCTCGTGGATCACGCGCGCGTCGTCGAGCAGCAGCAGCGACCAGGGTTCGCGCAAGGTGAAGCGCTGGCCGCTCGGACCATTGGCCTCGAACACGCGGCTCTCGCCGCCCTTGATGGCGTGGCGCGACACCATGAACACGGCCACGAGGTCCACACCGTCGCGGTGTGCGCCCTCCGGCGTGGGCCGGCCAATGCCATCGGTGGTGTCGATGCGGAACACGTGGGCTTCCACGCTCCAGGGCTGCGCGCCGCGCAATGCGCTGGCGGCCTCACCCAGGCGGGTGAGCAAGCGGCCCCACACGGGCAAGGCCACGGTGGCTGGCTCCATGGGCTCGAACCAGCGCTCCATGCCACCGTGCAGCGCGTTGTATTCGAGCGGTTGCCAATGCGCGCGGTGCGGCGTCTGCTGCACGCGCTGGCCATCCACCACGAAGCAACTGTGGCGACGGCTGCGGTAGCGCCCGCCGTCTTTCAGATAGGCGTCCGCGGGCAACTGGTTCCAACCGGTGTGCAATTCGGCCAGCTCGGCCGGCGACGCGGCCAACCACTCGGCCACGGTGGACGCGCTCAGCAGGGCATAGCCCTGGGCGGCAAGAGCGCTGTCGACACCGTTCAACGCCACATAGGGAGGTTGGAATTCGCTGGTCATGGGCGGTCAGTGTAGCGGCGCGATAGAGGGGGAGTCGGTGGGGGGACGCGGCTCCCCCTCCCGCCACAGGCGCACGGTCAGCCACCAGGCCAATAGCGCGTCGGTCAAGGCCATCAGGCCCAGCACGAGACGCAGCGCATCGGGCGGCTGGGCGATCTGAATGAAGAGCACGATGGCAGACGACAGCAACTGCAGTGCCAGCATGAGCCAGAACAAACCCCGGCGGGGCTGCCACAGACGGCGGATGGCTTCGGCGATGGTCGACATGCCCATATTGTGCGACCGAGCGTTCCGCGGCTCGCTTGTTCCATGTCCATCATGCCGCGTGTCGCCTGGCGAAGCGTGTACGACCGTAGTACGCGCTCACCGTGTCGCAATCAAGCCAAGGCAATCGTCGGGCACCTCGACGGGCAGGTCCAACATATGGAAGGCCAGCGATTTCCCGTGGCTGTCCAGGTTCAATGACCCGTTGACCCCACCGTCGAGCACATCGTCCAGCACGAAATTCATCGCATGCAAATGGGGCAGGAGGTAGCGCACGACCACTGTGGGCTGGCGCCATCGGAAATGCCGAGAGACAGCCACCTCCGTGACTTGCTCCACCAATGCGGCATACAAACCGGGTTGAAACGCGATGACACTGATGTTGGAGCGGTTGCCCTTGTCGCCTGAACGTGCGTGCGCCACATGGTAAAGCGGTATTTGGGTGCATGGCGGCTTACGCATCGCAGGCTCCGAGAAGCGTGAAGCCGAAGGACAGTTCGCCCCTCGGCACAAAGCCCGACAACAACGCCAGCCGCGGCGTGATGCTGGTGCGCACGCCGCCCCCGCCCGCAGGACCACAGGTGTACAGCGCCGTGACTTCGCGAACCAGACGAAGAGCTTGTTGTTTGTCCGCATGGGCTGCCGCCACGCGTAGTCGCACGTCACGCGCGTCGCCCGCCGGCGTGCTGGCCAGCATGCGCCCCCCATCGTCGGCAAGAACACTGAGCGCGCCGATCAGATCACAGCGCAATGTCAGGCCATCCAGGCGATGGCGCAATACATCCGCCGCCAGGCGGGCACGCGCTTCGGCACCCGCTCCCGCGTAAGAGATCTCGCCTTCGGCCAGCCAGCCACCCTCGTAACAGACATTGACTTTGAGCATGTCAGGCCGAGGGCATCCGCGCACGCCGCTCATGAGCACACGGCCGTTCTCCACCTCCTCCATCGTCACCTCGGAAATGCTCGCGGTCACATCTGGCGTCAGGTAGGCGGATGGGTCGTGGATTTCGTACAGCAACTGTTCCTTCATCGAACGCAAAGTCACCGCCCCACCCGTATCGGCCGCCTTGCCGATGATGCAACGCCCATCCTCGAAGACTTCGGCAATGGGGTAGCCGATGTTGTGCAGGTCGGGCACGTCCTTAAAGCCGGGATCGGCGAAATAGCCGCCGCAGACTTGTGCCCCGCACTCCAGCAAATGCCCGGCCATGGTGGCACCGGCAATGCGGTCCCAGTCGTCAACGGACCAGCGAAAATGCGACAGGGCGGGCCCCACCACCAGGGACGGATCTGCCACACGGCCAGCAACGACGATCTGCGCCCCTGCATCCAGTGCCTGGGCGATGGCTTGCGCCCCCTGGTAGGCGTTGGCACTGACGACGTTGATGTCGTCCAGCACGGAGCCGAGGCGCTCGCGCAACCAGGGCCGCTGTTCGGCATCCGACAGATCGTCGCCATGGATCACGGCAATCCTGGGCGCCGGCAGTCCGAGTTGCATCGCCAAGTCGCGGATCTTCCTCGCGGCGGCCTTTGGATTCGCGGCGCCGAAGTTGCTCACGATGCGGATGCCGTGGTCCATGCACCGCGCGAGCACCGGCCGCAGCATGTCCTCCAGCAAAGGTTCGAAGCCCTCGTTCGCGTCGGCGCGCCGGCGCAGTTGCGCCAGCGCCAGCGTGCGCTCAGCAAGGGTCTCGAATATGAGGAAGGCGGGGCCACCCATCGCAATCAAGGTATCCACCACCGGCCCCGCGGCATCCGTACGGTCTCCCGAAAATCCCGCTGCGCAGCCCACGAGCAGCCGATCCTCTCGCGCACATGCCATAAGAAGAATCGCTTGCAAGCGCCTGCCTTATTCGGCCTTGAGGCCTGCGGCACGGATCAGTTCACCCCACTTCTCGGACTCGCGGGCGACGAATTCGGCCACTTGCGCCGGACTTTGCGCGCCGCCAGGTTCATAGCCGAGCGAGCGCATGCGGGACTGGACCTCCGGATCGTTGAGCGCGCTGCGCAGCTCGCCGTTGAGCTTGTTGACGATGTCCACGGGCGTTCCCTTGGGAAGGAACCACACGTTCCAGGCATTCAGGTTGAAGCCTGCCAGGCCGCCTTCCGCAAGGGTAGGCACGTTGGGCAAGGCCGACGTGCGAGCAGCGCTGCTGACGGCAATCGCCTGCAGTCTTCCCGACGCGACCTGCGGCGCCGCGGCAATCACAGTGTCGATGGAGAGGTTTACATGCCCACCAATCAGATCCGTGACAGCGGCGGCGCTTGCCTTGTAGCCAATGGGATTGAAGCGTGCGCCTGAAGTCTTCTGCAGCGATTCCAGGACCACGCGAGCGGTAGAGCTCGGAATGGCGACACTTACCGTGTCCGGCCTGGCCTTGGCCATGGCAATCACGTCCTGTGCCGTGCGGGCCTGAAAGCCCGGTGCTGCCAACAACACCATGGCAACCGAACCAATGTAGGACACCGGAACGAAGTCCGTCTGCGGGTTGAAAGGCAAGGAAGCGTAGAGCGCGGCGTTGGCCGCGTGCGTGCCGTTGGAGCCCATGAGCAGCGTGTAGCCGTCCGGCGCAGCCTTGGCCACCGCTTCGGCGCCGATATTGCCGCCCGCTCCTGGCCTGTTGTCCACCACGATCGACTGGTTCAGTTGAGACGCCAACTTCTGAGCCACCACTCGCGCCGCGGCGTCCGCCCCCTGGCCTGCTGCAAACGGGACAATCAGGCGAATCGGTTTGCTGGGGTACGCCTGTGCATGCGCCAGGCTGCCCCATGCAGTGGCAAAGGTGAGTGACAGGGTGATGGCAGCAATTCGCAGTGGTTTCATGGCGTTATCCTGTGGTGCCCAGAAAGCGGGCGATCTGGTCGTTGATGAAAGTGGTGGCGGGAGAGCCTTGGACAGCACGCCAGCCCAAATGGCCTTGGGTGCTGGGAATTTCGGCGTAGCACGCATGCCGGATGCCTCGCGCGACAAGCCGCGCAGATGCCACCGGGAGTAGACGGTCCGTGGCGGATGGAAGAACCAGGGTGGACGCCTGCACGCGATCAAGCGCCTTCGCAAAATCGCCTGCAAACGGTTGTGATATGTCGTGGCTGGCCGACGCCTCGTACCGCTTCAGAAAGTCCCATGCATCCCACTGGGCGGCGCGCTCAACGGTCTGCTGCGTTTCGGCTTCCAGCTGCTCGGGCGATAACTGCTCGATCCAGGCGTCCGTCACCGTCCAGGGGTAATACACCCGACCGGCCATACGCAGGCCCTCCACGGGCGGGACGTCGTACTGCCCATCTTTCCACAAAGGGTCCATGGTCAGGACCCGCCGGGCGGTGGCCACCGTGGAGCGGAACACGTGGCCCGCCCGCGCAGCAGGCACCATGAGAATGGAAGCTGCTGTCGCTTCAGGGTACAGGATCGACCATTCCAACGCCTGGAAGGCCCCCATCGATGCGCCGGCCACGGCGCGCACTCTCGAGATGCCAAACACCTGCTGCACCAAGGCGAACCCGGCCCGCACCATGTCGCGGATGTTGTAGGCAGGAAAGCGCCCTCTCAATCCGTCGGACGGCTTGGACGACGTTCCCGCCCCGATGGCATCGAGCGCGATGACGAAGTACGCATCGGTGTCGAATGCCTTGCCGGGCCCGATGTAGCCGTCGGCACTGTGCCGGGTGTTGGCGGTTCCAGGCAGCACAACGATCGCGTTGTCGCGCGCGGCATTGAGCGCACCGTATGTCACAAAGCCGATCTTCAACTGCTCGAGGAAGCCGCCGGCCTCGAAATCGAAACGTCCGATGCTGTGGCTGGCCTCGACACCGGCATCCCGCGGCGCATTTAAAGACATGTTTCCTGTCATGGCCGCAGACTTTAGACACGACAATGCAATTTGTACAATCGATCGTTCGTATCAATAAATCTGGTTATCAGATGAATCTGTCCAGCCGGCATCTGCGCGCCTTCGTGGTGTTGAGCGAGTTGCGCAACTTCACCAAGGCGTCCGAACAATGCCATCTGTCGCAGCCGGCCTTCAGCGCCCTCATCCAGCAATTGGAGTCCGGCTTGAACGCGCGACTGTTCAACCGCGACACGCGCAACGTTCAGTTGACGCAAGAAGGCTTGCTGTTTGCCGAATCGGCCGAGCGCTTGCTCAGAGACATGGACGGCGTGCTGCAGAACATGAGCGATCATGTGGAGCGGCGCAAGGGCCATGTCGCGCTGGCCGCACTGCCTTCGCTGTGCGCGGGCTGGTTGCCCAGTGTCCTGCGCGAGTTTCGAGACCGGTACGCGGGCATTGAGATATCGCTGACAGACACCTTGTCGGACCAATGCATCGATACCGTTCGGCGGGGAAAGGCCGATCTCGCCCTCGCATCCTGCCCACCCCATCAAGGGGACCTCTCCACGCAGCTTCTGTGCTCAGACGGCTTCCATGTGGTGTGTCACCGGCATCACCCGTTGGCCGCGCAGAAGTCGGTGTCTCCAAAAGACCTTGTGCGCCACCCTTTCATCCACATGTCGCGGTCCAGCAGCGTGCGCCAGCACCTGGAAGCGCTCCTGCATCCTCTGCAGATGCACACTATCCTGGAGGTCGCGCATCTGGCGACTGTGATGGGCATGGTGGAATGCGATTTGGGCATTAGCGTGGTGCCCGCGCTCACGCTGTTCCACTTCGAGCGCGCAAACATCGTGACGCGCCCTCTCAGCGCGCCCGGACTCAAGCGCGAGATCTACATCATCACGCGATCGGGCGAACGTCTTTCCGTGGCCGCTCAGGCGCTGATGGACCTGATCGCTCAACGGCGACCGCATGAAGGGCGCGTGGCACGAAGGGGAAGTCCCCGTCAGGGCTGAACGCTCTTGCGGGCACGGGATGCCGCCATCTCCTGCTCCTGCAACAAGCGCCACATCACCTTGCCGCTGCCGCTCTTGGGCAGCGCGTCCACGAACTCGACCGCGCGCGGGCACTTGTAGGCGGCCATGGTGTCGCGGCACCAGTCGATGATGTCCTGCTCGCGCGTGTCCGCGCGCGCCGAAGCGCGCAGCACCACCACGGCTTTCACGCTCTCGCCGCGGTAGGCGTCCTGCGTGGCGATCACGCAAGCCTCGGCGATCGCCGGGTGCTTGAACATCAGCGCCTCCACCTCGGCCGGCCACACCTTGAAACCGCTGGCATTGATCATGCGTTTCAAGCGGTCGGTGATGAAGTAGTAGCCGTCCTCGTCCACGCGCCCCAGATCGCCGGAACGGAAAAACCGCTTGCCTTCGAAGGTGAGGAAGGCGGCCTCGGTGGCCTCGGGGCGCTTCCAATAACCGTCGAACACCTCGGGCCCGTGGATGATGATTTCGCCCGCCTCGCCCTGTGGCATTTCCTGCAGCGAGAGCGGGTCGACCACACGCGCCTCGGTCCCCACGAACGGAATGCCCAGGCACTGCTGCTTGGGGCGGTCGTGCGGGTTGTTGTGCGAGGGTGCTGCGGTCTCGGTGAGGCCATAGCCCTCCGCGTAACGCAAGCCGTACAGCTCGAACAGGCGCTGCGCCACGGCCTGCGGCATGGCCGCGCCACCACCGCCGATGTGCACCAGGCTGGAGAGGTCGAACTGGTCGAAGTTCGGACTGCCCAGCAGGTCGATCACCATGGTCGGGATGTTGGTCCAGTGCGTGACGCGCCAGCGTGAAATGAGGCGGCCCGCGAGCTCACGGTCCCAGCGCGGCATGACCACCAGGGTCGCCCCCAGGTACACGCCCGCGTGCAGGCCCGCCACCATGCCGGTGATGTGGAACATCGGCACCACCAGCAGCCCCACGTTCTCGCAGGTGCTGTGGCCCCACAAGGCGGCGGCCACGGCGTTGTGCATGAGCGTGCGGTGCGGGTGCATGCAGCCCTTGGGCAGTCCGGTGGTGCCGCTGGTGTAGGGCAGCACCGCGAGATCGTCCGGGCCTCGGTTGTGCGCGGGCGCGGTGCCGGTGCAGGCCAGTGCTTCGGCCCAGTCGCTCACCGTGCCACCGGGCGGCGCGGGCACGGCGTGGCGCGCGCCGAGCCAGTCGGTCCAGGTGGCTGGAATGTCGGCTTGTGGTCCGATGGCGTCGCCGTAGTGAGAGACCACCAGGTGGCGAAGCCGATCGCCCTCGCGCACCATGGCGTTGGCCTGGAGCAGCTCACCCGCCAGGTCGGCGGCAACGATCGCCACGCGCGCGTCGGGGTCCACGATGTAATGTTTGAGTTCCTCCGCACGGTTCATCGGGTTCACGGGCACCACCACCGCATTGGCGCGCAGGATGGCGAAATGCGCCACCGCCCACTGCGGGCAGTTCTGCATCAAGAGGATCACGCGGTCGCCGTCCTGCACGCCGTGCTCGCGCAGGTGGGCCGCCAGGCGCTCGGCCTGCGCCAGCAAGTCGCGGTAGCGCAGCACGCGGTCGAAGAACACCAGCGCCGGCTTGTCCGGATAGCGCAGCGCGCTCACCGCCAGGTTGTGCCACAGCGAGGTGGCCGGCGGCGTGATGCGGTGCGGCAGTTGCGCGGGCCAGAAACGAAAGTGCGCGTGCGGGTCGGGCAGGCGCCCGCGTTCATCGGTGCTGGTCATTGCCGGTGGTCTCCATGCGGATTTTTTCGAACCAGCATACGGTTCGACGCGATGTCTGTCGCACCTGGCTTGTCGCACGCGGGACCGCGCTTGTAAAGCACCCCCTCCCTCTTGAAGGGTTGACTTGATCCGGACATTCGACACTGTCAGACTGCGCCCCATGACCGATCCCACCTCGCAAGGCGTGCAACGCCTGACCTGGATCCGCTGGAGCTGCACCACCGCCCTGGGCCTCTCGCTGTGGTGCGCGGGCGCGGCGCTCGCGTTCGACGTGCAAGGCCACCGCGGCGCGCGCGGCCTGGCACCGGAAAACACCTTGGCAGGGTTCGAACGCGCCCTGGCCATCGGCGTGACCACCCTCGAACTGGACGTGGTGCTCAGCGCCGAGGGCGTGCCGGTGATCTCGCACGACGCCGCGCCCAACCCCGACATCACGCGCGACGCCAGCGGGCGCTGGCTGCAGGCGCGGGGCAAACCCTTCAAGCAGCTCACGCTGGCCGAGATCGGCGCCTGGGACGTGGGGCGCATCAACCCGGCCAGCGGCTACGCGCGAACCTTCAGCGAACAGATCGCCAGCGACGGCCAGCACATTCCCACCCTGGCCGCCTTGTTCGAGCGCGTGCGCCACTTGCAGGCACACCATGTGCGCTTCAACATCGAGCTCAAGATCCACCCCAAGCGCCCCAACGAGTCGGCCGCGCCGGACGCGTTCGTGCGCGCGGTGCTCGGCGTCATCCAGTCCTACGGCATGGCCTCGCGCGTGAGCCTGCAGAGTTTCGACTGGCGCATCCAGAAGGCCGCGCACCGGTTGGCGCCCGGCATGCCGTTGTCCTTCCTGTCGGCCCAACAAGGCAACTTCAATACGCTGCGCGGCGGTGAGTGGACCCACGGCTTGCGCCTGGCCGACTTCGAAGACGCGCCGGCCATGGTGCTCGCCGCTGGCGGCAAACTCTGGTCGCCCCACTTCGGCGACCTGGACCAGCACACGCTGCAGCGTGCGCGCGCGCTCGGCCTGCGCGTGATCCCCTGGACCGTGAACGACCCGCAGGACATGGCGCGCCTGATCGATTGGGGCGTGGACGGCCTCATCACCGACCGCCCCGACCAACTGCGCACGGTGATGAAACGCCGGGGCATGGGCCTGCCTCCCCAGGTAGCCGTGCCGGCCGTGCAGGCGGCGGTGACGCCAGCACCGGCGCAGGTGCCGCCTTTTGGCGTCGCACCCGAATGACGCCGATCTACTGACACGCCAGCGGGAACTCAGGAGCGCGCTCCCGTATCATTCCTTCCGCCATGCGCCACCTGATCCTCGCCCTCATGATCGCCCTGCTGCCCATCCGCAGCTGGATGGGCGATGCCATGGCGGTGGCGATGCTGGCCGCTCCGACCCACGGCATGGTGCAGGCGGTCGCCGATGCACCATCGCCACACGCCGAACACACGCAACACGAGGCCATGGTCGGCTCGCAGCACACAGGCATGCACGACAGCGCCACGCAGAGCAGCGGCGGCGAGCACACGCACAAGAGTTGCGAGGTCTGCAACGGCCCGGCCATGCCGTTTGCCCTCGGTGCCCTGCCCGGCCCGATGCCCACACCCGGTCTGCTCGCGCCCCCCGCCGAGCGTTTCGCCAGCGCCGAGCCGCAACAAGGCACCAAGCCACCCATTTCCTGACACACACACCCGAGGTGCGTCCGCCGCCGCCCGACAAGGGCGCGCAGCGGGCGCTGGTTTGTGTTTTCAGGAGATTTCCATGAGCTTCTTGAGGCGAATGCCGCCGTCCGCGCGCAAGCACGCGTGCGCCGGCCTGTGGACGCTGAGCGCCCTGGGCTGGGCGACGGCCCAACCTGTCGACGCGCTGCGCGCGGCCGACCCCCAACAACCCGTCCAGACGCAGCCGCTCGTGCTGCCGCCCACCACCACCGCCGACACACCGGCGCTGCCCAGCGACCTGGCCGCCGCACGCGACGTCTGGCAACGCGCCAACCAGCGCGTGGCCGAGTTTCCGCGCGGCCACGCCGACCTGCTGCGCTGGGAGGCGCAACAGCCCCCGGGCGATGCGCCACCTGCCGCAAAGGCCTCGACAGATCTCGACTTCGCGCAGGCCTTGCGGCAGTCGCTGCGGCACCGGCCCGAGCTCTTCACGCACGCCGACATGAACGACCTGGCGCGCGCGCAGGTGCAAGCGCGTTACGCGGCGCACGTGCGCGACCTGCAGCGTGCCTGGATCGACGCCGTCGCCACGCGCCAGCGCGAGCGTCTGCTCAACGATGCGCTCGATGCGACGCGCACCGGCAGCGAGCTGGGCCGGCGCATGGTGAGCGCCGGCAACTGGAGCCAGGTGCGCCAGATGCGCGAGCAACTCATCGAGGCCAACGCCTGGCAGGCCAGTGCGAACGCCCGTGGCGACACCCTGGCCGCGCAGGAGCGCCTCGCCCGCCTGCTCGGCGACGCGGACGCCCAGGCGGTGGCCCGGCTCAGTGCGCGGCTGCCCAATGCACTGCCGGAGCTGCCCCCGCAGCCCGCGCCGGGCGAGGCCATGGGCGAAGCGGCCGTGCTGCGCAGCCACCCGACGCTGGCTCAGACCCGCCTGCTGGCGGCACGCGACCTCGCGGCCGTGTCCCCCGCGCGCCGCCAGGCCTGGAACGAGACCGTTGAAACGGCGCTGCGATCGCTGCAGACCAGCACCCCGCCCCACATCGACAACCTCAGCCTGCTGCGCGACGGCACGCTCGAACGCAGCATCGACGCCGAAACGCGCTTGCGTCAGTTGGCGGTCGAGCGCCGTTCGATGGCGCGCGAGGCCTGGACCACCCTGCAATTGCGCCACGCCAGCGCGCGGCACGCGCAAGACGTGGTGATCAAGCTGCAAGCGGCCGTCGAGCAAGAGACCCAGCTGCGCTACAACGGCATGCTGCAAAGCACCTGGGAGCTTCTGGCCAGCGCACGCGAGCGCATGGCCTCGCTCGACACCGCGCTGCAGGCCCGGCGCGACTACTGGACCGCCCGCGCCGACTGGCAAGCCCTGCTTGGTGGCGCGGATGCCGCGGCCCCCACCCCCTCTTCCGCCACCGGCGCCGCCTCCACCGCCGCGCCCGCAGGACACTGACATGCACCACAACCACAACCTCAACCGACGGCATTTCTTCGCCGGTGCGGCCACCACGGCGGTCGCGGCCGCCAGCGTCAACCGCGCCGCACTCGCCGCCCTGCCCGAGGCGGTACAACACACCTCCGCCGACACCGCCGCGCCCTGGACGCCGTCCGGCGTGACCGGCGCGGGCCGCCCCTACCACCCCGTGGTCACGCTCAACGGCTGGACGCTGCCCTGGCGCATGCGCAACGGCGTGAAAGAATTCCACCTCGTGGCCGAACCCGTGGTGCGCGAGATGGCGCCCGGCTTTCTGGTGAACATGTGGGGCTACAACGGCCAGAGCCCCGGGCCCACCATCGAAGTGGTCGAGGGCGACCGTGTGCGCCTCTACGTGACCAACCGCCTGCCCGAGCACACAACCGTCCACTGGCACGGCCAGCGCCTGCCCAACGGCATGGACGGCGTCGGCGGCCTGAACCAGCCGGCCATTCCCGCCGGCAAGACCTTCGTCTACGAGTTCACCGCGCGCCGGCCCGGCACCTTCATGTACCACCCGCACGCCGACGAAATGGTGCAGATGGCCATGGGCATGATGGGCTTCTGGGTCACGCACCCGAAACAGAAACACCCACTGTTCGAAGACGTGCAACGCGACTACTGCTTCCTGCTCAACGCCTTCGACGTCGAGCCCGGCAGCAGGACGCCGCAGGTCAACACCATGCTCGACCAGAACATCTGGGCCTGGAACAGCCGCGTGTTCCCCGGCATCACGTCCCTGGTGGCGCGCCTGGGCGAACGCGTGCGGGTGCGCGTGGGCAACCTCACCATGACCAACCACCCGATCCACATCCACGGCATCGAATTCGAGGTCACCGGCACCGACGGCGGCCCCGTGCCGCGCGCCGCGCGCTGGCCTGAGGTGACGACCGACGTGGCGGTGGGCCAGATGCGGCAGATCGAATTCGTCGCCGACGAGCCGGGCGACTGGGCCATGCACTGCCACAAAAGCCACCACACCATGGGCGCGATGGGGCACAGCGTGCCCACCATGATCGGTGTCGACCACCGCGGCCTCGTGAAACCGCTGCAACGCGCCAGCCCCGACTACATGGTGATGGGCGAACGCGGCATGGCCGACATGGGCGAGATGCAGATGGAGCTGCCCGCCAACACCTTCCCCATGATGACCGGCACCGGCCCGTACGGCCCGATCGAAATGGGCGGCATGTTCACCACGCTCAAGGTGCGCGCCGACCAGAAGGCCGGCGACTACAGCGACCCCGGCCCCTACCCGATGCCGCCCGGCACGCAAGCCCGGCTGGTCGACGGCGGTGCCGCGCCCGAAACAACCCGGCCCGCAGCAGCCCCCGCCACGGCTCCCGCCAACGCCACCGTTCGCAAGCCGGCCACCGGTGCCGGCCACAACCACCACTGACCCGATATGAAGGAACATCCCATGAACACGAACCCCACCAACCGCCGCCACTTCCAGCTCAGCCTGCTCGCCCTGCCCTGGGCGCTTTCCGCCCCCGTCGCGCAAGCGCACGGCGACACGCACGGCAAAGCCGCTGCACCGGTGGTGAAAGAGCAAAAGCCCTGGGGCATCGCGGGCGACGCGAAAGCGGTCAAGCGCACGGTCGACATCCGCATGACCGACGACATGAAGCTCAGCCCCAACCACCTCGACGTGCGCCAGGGCGAAACGCTGCGCCTGCGCGCCCTCAACCAGGGCAAGGTCATGCACGAGATCGTGCTCGGCACCGGCGCGGACCTGCAGGCGCACGCCGACATGATGAAGAAGCACCCGGGCATGGAACATGACGAGCCCTACATGGCGCACGTGCCACCGGGCCAGCGCGGCGACATCGTCTGGACCTTCAACCGCGCGGGCGATTTCGAATTCGCCTGCCTCATCGCCGGCCACTTCGAAGCCGGCATGCGCGGCACCATCCGCGTCAAGCCTTGACCAATTCAGGAGAACCCACGATGCAAAGAAGACATCTGCTCAGCGCCGCCATCGGCCTGCCCCTCTCCGCGGCCGCCTGGGCGCAAGCCAAGGCCCCGACCCTACAGGTCTGGAAAGACCCCAACTGCGGCTGCTGCAACGATTGGGTCGCGCTGATGCGCGCCGATGGTTTCCAGGTGCAGCTGTTCGACAGCGGCAACACCGCCATGCGCCAACGCCTGGGCATGCCGGCGAAGTTCGGGTCGTGCCACACCGCGCTCGTCGACGGCTATGTGATCGAAGGCCATGTGGCGGCCAGCGAAATCCGCCGCTTGCTGAAAGAAAAGCCCCAGGCACTCGGCCTTGCCGTGCCCGGCATGCCGGTGGGCAGCCCGGGCATGGACGGCCCGGTGTACGGCGAGCGGCGCGATGCGTACGACGTGCTCCTGGTCCAGCGCGACGGCAGCACGCGCGTGTTCCAGCACCACGCGGGCGCTGCGGCGTCTCAGGGCTTCAAGCGCACCTCGAACGACGCAGCAGCGAATGCGCTGCCGCCCACCGACGCCGAAGTACGCAGGGTGGACACCGCCGCCGGCAAGATCACGCTCAAGCACGGCGAGATCAAGAACCTGGACATGCCGCCCATGACCATGGTGTTCCAGGTGCGCGATCCGGCGCTGCTGGCCAACGTGAAGGCTGGGGACAAGGTGCGCGTGACGGTGGACAAGGTCAATGGTGCGTATACGGTGATGAATCTGGAGCCTGCGCCTTGAATCTGCGGCAAGTCTCTTCAGTTTCTTGGTCCGTCGAAGGTCGCCTTTGAGTCGACTCTCACAGGTCGAAAGTTGCCCAGGCGGGCATTAGACAATCGCCTTCGCGTAAACGACGGAGTCCAGCTCTATGACCTCCACGCTGAGCTGCGTGGACGGGCTGGCAATCCTCGGCAGAGCGCCAGTCAGCACATTCAATAGGGCCGATGCGAGCGAGCCGCGGGTTTCCGATGTCCTGCCAGAGATGAGTCGAAGAGTGACATGCATGAACGCCGCCGTTTGGATGCCATCGCCGACCAGGAAATCCTCAAGCCGGAGCGCCCGGCTCTTGATGTCCGGGCCGTCGAAGTGGCCGCTGTCCAACAATGTGGCGTTGAGCGACACGAGTGCTTGCCGCACGTCGAGCCCTGAGAGGTTGCCCGAATACTCAAGTGTCAGGTGAGGCATCTCAAGCCGCGATCAGACGTTGTGTAGAACGCTTGGCATCGACGTTTCTCGAGGTGCCGCTGCACATGGCCACACGCAGCGATTCAGCCCTTCTCTTCAGGGCGCGGTTCATTTCGTCAAAGCCCTCACGGATTGAGGTCGTCAGCGAGTCCTTGGCAAGTCTGACAAGGAGCCCTGAGAAGACCTCCCCGTGAACAAACCTGACCCGGTCGGTCCCCATTGGCTCGAGCCTGAAGTAGTGCTCTCCATCGAACAACCCAGGCACGAGGAATCGGCCCAGCCAGCGCAGTTCGCGCCCGCTGGTCACCGAAAGCACCCGGGGCTTGAAGCTAACGCTGGCGGAGCCAGGCGGACGGATGGACACCCGCACACGTTCCCCTGGAACGATTGATCCCTGGATGTTCGACATGAACGTGTTCCATTCAGGGTAGGCGTCGAAATCCAGAAGGACCGACCAAACAAGCACCGCCGGCGTGTCAATCTCAATCGACGTTTCGATATTCAGTTGCATCGCTGACTCCTCAAGTGGCCTCCAGCTTAGGCAGTCTTCGGCGCGAACGAAATGACTGTGCAGAGCATTCAAGGTGTCAATGAGACTTGCTCATTCTCCTGGATTGACGACATGAATGATATTACTGTCGTGGCAACAACAGGAGAGCCCGATGGCCGCAACACTCGACTTCACGGAGCACAGCTCACCCCTTGGCGCCAGGGCTGGCGAGGCGTTCGGACGGGCAGAAGGTAGCGCCCCTTCCTATGACGTCCCCGGCAATGCCTCGCGCGGCATCCCCTCCGCAGAGGGTCTCGCCCTGCTCCGCGATGAGGCCGCCTCGTTCGGGAACGCTCCAACCGGCGAAATCTGGCGAAGCAACTGATGCTGTACTCCTTGTCTGCTCTGCTGGGCGGTGTCGCCGTGGCCATCCAGCTGGTCATGAACGGCCAGACTCGCAACGCCCTTGGAGGTCCGCTCTGGGCAGCTCTCGCAAACAACGCGGTCGGCCTCTTCGGACTGGGCTTGACTCTGCTGTTGATGGGCGCCCGCCTCCCAGGGGAGGCATCTTTGCGGTCCGTGCCACCGCTGTACTGGTGCGCCGGCCTCCTGGGAGCTGCCTTCGTCACCATGAACGCCGTCGTCGCACCGAAGCTGGGCCTGGCCGCGACGTTCCTGCTGGTGCTCTCAGGCCAACTCGCGGCTTCACTCTTCATCGACCATTTCGGTTGGTTCACCGGGACGCCCAAGACCGCCAGCTCCACGGTGCTGCTCGGCGTCGCTCTTGTCTTCGTCGGCGCACTCCTGGTCGTTCGCGCTCGCTAGCCCTCAACTCATTTAGGAACACGACATGCCTATCCCGACCCTTCGAGTCGCGCGCCCGACGGACAACATCGACGCGTTGCTTCCGTTCTATCGAGACGGCCTGGGCCTCTCGGTGCTCGGTCATTTTGAAGACCACGCCGAATTCGACGGGGTGATGCTCGGCCGGCCCGGGTCGCCCTACCACTTCGAATTCACTCATCAGCGTGGGCACGAAGTCGGCCGCGCTCCGACACAGGACAACTTGGTCGTTTTCTACCTTCCAGAGCGCGATGACTGGGAAGCCGCTGTGTCGCGCATGCGCCGTGCCGGATTCGAGCCTGTACCGTCCTACAACCCGTACTGGGACAGCATGGGGGTCACCTTCGAAGACGCCGACGGCTATCGGGTTGTCCTCCAGCTCGCCCCTTGGCGGGACGCGGTCTGACACATGTCGACTCGGAGCTCCGCTATGCTGTTCTCACTCCATGAACGCTGCACCCAAGCTTCGCATCGCCCGACCGACCGACGACCCGCAGGCGCTCTTGCGCTTTTATCGGGACGGGCTCGGACTCGAGGTTATCGGCGGCTTCCAGGACCATGCCGGCTTCGATGGCGTGTTCCTCGGTCGCCGAGGCTGGCCCTATCACCTGGCCTTCACCACCCACCGCTGCCATCGAGCCGGGCGGGCGCCTACCCAGGAAAACCTGCTGGTGTTCTACGTCCCGACGGCGGCCGAGTGGCAGGAAATCGTCGACCGGATGACGGCCATGGGCTTTGTCCCGGTGCCGTCCATCAATCCGTACTGGGAGACCAACGGCAAGACATTCGAGGATCCGGACGGGTACCGCGTCGTACTGGAGTGCGCGCCCTGCCTAACTGGCGAGGCGTAGCGCGGTCTCAGCGCGACTTTCCTGTCGGGCGCAGTCGTCGTCCCAGCGAACGGCCCTCGGCCAACGCCTGCTTTCCCTGCAGCGCGAGCGTCCGGCAGCAGCACTGCACCAAGGTGTCGGCGTCGGAGCGAGCATGTGTCACAGCGACGATGTCCATCAGAGGAAGGTCTACCGGTGGCTTGAACACCGCGAGCTGCTCGGCGAGTTCGGGCCGAAGCGCCAGAGCCGTGCTGGTGATGGTCAGGAGTCTGTCGGTGCCGATGACCAGTTCTGGAGCGAGGATGAAGCTCGGCACGGCCAACGCGACGCGCCGGCGCAGCCCACGCCGCTCCAAACATTCGTCGACCGTACCCCTGGCGTCCCCGCCTACGCTGACCAGCACATGGGGTAGCTCCACGTATGTGCTGAGCGTCAGGCCCTTGGAGACGCGCGGGTTTTCCTTCCAGGCGACGGTGACGAACGGATCCTGCAGCAGCAGCGTCTGTCGCAGCCGACCGTGGTCCAAGGCGGGAAAGACACCCACCGCCACATCCAACTTGCGTTCCTCGACCTCGGCCAATGCCTCGACGCGCGGTCGGTTGCTGACGCGCAGGTTCACGCTCTGGTGCTCGGCGGACAACCAATGAGAGAGCCCGCGCAGGAATACCGCGACGCCGTAGTCGGACATCGAGACGTGGAGTGCTCTCGGAACGGGGGAAACGGCGCCCGGCCGCAGACGAAAGACGTCCTCTGCGGCTTGCACGGCCTCGATGACCCGAGGAGCCAGCTGCGTCGCGCGCTTGGTGGGCCTGAGTCCCTTGGCGGTGCGTTCGAAGAGCTCGTCGTCGAAGCGGTCACGCAGGCTGCGCAGCGCATGGCTCACCGCGGACTGGGTTACGCCCAACTTGGCAGCCGCCCTTGTCACGTGCAACTCCGTGAACAGGGCAGCAAACACGCTGAGGGCGTTGAGGTCTGTTCTAGCCATAAGGCGATCTCTGTCATATGAACACCATTCATGCTATCAGCCAAACAGATGAAGACTCTTGCCTAGATGAGGCATGTGAGCTGAGGAAGACCTGAAGATGGAAGCAACAAAGTCCAAGACATACCGAGTTGCGCGGGCCCGCAACTTCACGGCCGAGCGGGCCTGGGGAGCGACCGACATCGCGGAGATGAACGGCATCACGATTCGCCTGCACTGGACCGACGCCCCCTACAAGTGGCATGTGAACGATGGCGACGAAGTGTTCGCAGTGCTGGATGGTCACGTGGACATGCACGTTCGGGGAACGGAAGGAGTCGAAGTCGTGGTCCTTGGGGTCGGCGACGTGTTCTACGCATGCGTTGGATGCGAACATGTGGCACATCCACAGGGAGCTGCGCGGATATTGGTCGTGGAGACGAAGGGCTCGGTCTAAATGGCCACTGTCGAGACACCTGGTCAAAGCGGCAGAACCGGCTTCATCGACCGATTGCGCGTGGTGCTAGCAGCCCTGGTCATCGCCCACCACGCGGCCATCACGTACGGTGGCGCGGGTTCGTGGTTCTATCGCGAAGTGACCGATGCAGGCCGACCCGGCAGCTTGCTCCTGACCTTGTTCTGCGCAGTGAACCAGTCCTTCTTCATGGGCATGTTTTTCCTGCTGGCGGGGTACTTTACACCGGGCTCGTTGCAGCGAAAGGGCCTTCGGCGCTTCTTGTTGGACCGCGGCGTCAGGCTCGGCGTGCCATTGCTCGTGTTCGGCTTCGTTCTGGGTCCGATGGCTGTCGCGCTTGGCTGCATCCCCAAGGGCCAATCGGTGTTCACCCCCTGGGGGGACTGGCTTGGTTCCGGCGCGTTCGTGTTGGGGCCGTTGTGGTTTGCCTGGGCCTTGCTCCTCTTCACGCTTGCCTGGATCCTTTGGTCTCGAGCTAGTCCACGGACAGCTTGGCCTAGGTCGGGCACGCAAGCATCCATGCCAAGCGGGCCAAACTGGCTTCTGAGTGCCGTGCTTGTCGGCCTTGCCGCGTTGGGCATTCGGCAATGGATCCCCGTGGGGCAGAACGTGTTGGGGCTCCAGTTGGGCTACTTTGCCTCCTATGTCTTCCTGTTCTTCCTGGGCTGTCGCGCGTCGGCCGGTCGCTGGCTCGAACGAGTGAGTCTGGAACGGGCACGGGACTGGGGTCTCGCGTCGCTAGTAGCGATTCCGCTTCTGCCGCTTGGGGCGGTGCTGTCTGGAGCAATGGACGGGAAGGCCGTCGACTTCAATGGTGGACTGAGCGCAGCCGCAGTCCTCTATGCCCTTTGGGAGCCCTTCGTCGCCTGGGGCATCATGGCCGTCCTGCTCGTTCAGTTCCGTCTGAGATTCAATGTCCCCAGCCAGCGCTGGAAGCGTTGGGGCGAGGAGGCATATGGCGCATTCTTCATCCATGCACCCGTGGTTGTGGCTCTAAGCGTGCTGATTGCGCCTTGGCCACTACCTTCGCTGCTCAAGTTCCTGCTGGTTAGCGTGTTTGGCACAGCACTTTCCTTCCTCTTGGCCCGGACACTGCGAGCACTGCCCGGTGTCACTCGCGTACTCTGAAACATCCATGTAGCGTGGATGCCTTGCATGGCTCTTTTGCCGGCGCAGCAACGGCATCGACCTGGGGCGTTCGCAGTGAATCGGAAGCAGCGGCGCGAGACAGGCCCGACGGCTGGCGAATGTCGCGGATAGGCCCATAGCGGGCCTACAACTTTATTGCCGGTAGACGAAGAGCATGTACGCGATGAACGCGGCGACGGCGGCGAGCGCTACCCAGTAGGCAACCCGCTGCCTTTTGGTCAGCGCCCGGTACTTCTCTTCCGACATCGTTGGCCCAGCCATCTCGCCCTTCCTCTCGGTGTCAACCTGCTCGGTACGGACCGTCCGCTTCTGGCCGCATTCTGCCTGCCACCGTCGGCCTCCGAATGCCACGACAGCCATCAACCGGCTTCGTTCAGCCATAGCGGACGATGTTGTAGCCCTCCTCCACTGTAGGCGCGACGAAGTGACTGGTGATTTGGTCGAACTCGGCATCCGTCGTCTCAAATGGATGTTCTCCCGAGAGGTTGCGAGCACGCAGGCGCGCTTTGCAAACCTGGTCGGGAACATCGAGGTAATGCAAGCGATGGGTTGCCCCGGCTTTCTCGTAAATGCCGCGAGCCCAAGCTCGCGTGGTGACCGTGTTCGAGGGGAAATCGAGCACCACCGACATGCCGGCTGAGAGGATTGCCTCAATGTGGCCAGCCATCGCATCGCGCAATCGGCGGCGTCGAGATCGAGGTCGCGGCGGACCTGAAGCGCCCTCACGGCTTTTTCACGCCACCATGCCCGGCATGTCCAGCCCTCGAGTCCGTGCCGTGGTCGGCCAACTGGGCATCGAACCATCGGTGCAGTGCCGACACCAGCGCTGTGTTCGCCGTGGTGTATCGAAGTTCGGCCCCTTCTTTGAGCTCTGCGTATGTGATGGTGATCTGCCCCGAGCGGGCCGCCTTCAGTTCGGCCAGGCCGGGCATGTACTGGCCGTGAATGCGCGTCGGCCCGGAAAAGTCGCCCTTCAGAAACTGTTCGCGGATCTCCCGCAGGTGCAGGCGTGTCAGCTTCACCTGTTCGGCGTCGCTGGCGTCCTTGACCACCACCTGTTGAATGCCGCCCTGGTTCGTCTTGCTGAAAATGTGGGTGGTCGCAGCGAGACTGAAGGGCATGACGTCTTTGCCGCGCTGCGCCACGTCTGCCTGTCGCTGACCATGGGGCATGTTGGCCATGTGGGCACCATGATCCATGCGGCTGTGATCCATGGCCTGGGCATGAACGCCTCCCACGCAAGAAAAAAACACTGCCGAAGCGATGGCGGTTTTGAGCATGTCGTTGTTCCTGAATGAACGCAAGTTGATGAAGGCGATTGTCTGCAGGAAGATCGTGCCGTCATATGATTTGAATCACACGACCCACCATTCACATGAACAAGCCGATCACGCTCCCCGACACGCTGCGCAAGCTTCTTCCGCCCAGCCTCACATCCGTGGCGAGTGGTGTCGATTTGCGCAAGGGCGAGAAGCTGTTCCGTCAGCGCCAGCGTCCCAGATACATGTTCTTCGTTGTGCAGGGCGAAGTCGTGCTGGAGCGTATAGGTGAACAAGGCGCACCCCTGGCTCTGCAGCGGGTACGCCAGGGTTTCGTGGCAGAGGCCAGCCTGCAGTCGGGGAGTTACCACTGCGACGCGGTGGTGACCGCGCCGGGCCGTGCAGTGGCGCTGCCCATCGAACCCCTCAAGACCGCACTGACCACCGACTCTGCGTTCGCGTTGCGCTGGATCGCCATGCTCAACGCCGAAGTGCGCCGGCTGCGGGCGCAGTGCGAGCGCATGTCGCTCAAAGGGGTGGGCGAAAGGCTGCTACACATGATCGAGACCGAAGGTGTGGGTGGCCGCTTGCACATTGAGTCGGGTCTCAAGTCACTCGCCGCTGAACTGGCTGTGTCCCACGAGGCGCTCTACCGCGCCGTGGCCGTGCTTGAGAAAGACGACACGGTGTACCGCGAACAGGGCTTCATTGCCGTGGCGCGTGGCCAGAACACGGTTACGGCAGCAGAATGACTTGCTGACTTGCATGCACGAGAAAGGCTTGGACTCGGCTGCTGCCTGCCCGCTGTTCGCAGCACAAGCGCAAGCCGATAAAACCATCAACAGTTCGCTGGATGGCCAACGACGGGATGCGAGAAAGATCGCGCACCGGCAAGAAGAGCAGGGATTGCTCGGCATGAAAATCCGTACATTCGCATGGTTGGTTTCAACTTTGCCACCCCAACCTTCTCATGGGATCCGACTGGCCGAATTGGTTGATGAAGCCCTTCCCGAGAAATCCACCCATGACGCCCCACCCACCAAACGACGCAAACCAACGCGCTGAAACGGCCAACCGAGGTTCAACCCTGGAGGTCTTTCTGGCATTCCTCAAACTCGGTCTGACCTCCTTTGGCGGACCCGTGGCTCACCTAAGCTACTTCCGCACCGAATTCGTCGAACGCAAGAAATGGCTGGACGACAAGAGCTACTCAGACCTGGTGGCTTTGTGCCAGTTCCTGCCGGGTCCGGCGAGCAGCCAGGTGGGCATTGCGCTGGGCATGGGCCGGGCGGGCTGGGCAGGTGCCTTGGGCGCCTGGCTCGGATTCACCTTGCCGTCGGCCATCGCACTCATTCTGTTTGCCTATGGCGTGACGCAGTGGGCCGGCCTGGCCGCGTCGGGCGCCGTGCACGGGCTGAAGGTCGTTGCTGTGGCGGTAGTGGCGCAAGCGGTCTGGGGCATGGCCAAGTCCTTGTGTCCCGATCGGCTGCGCTCGGGGCTGGCGGTGGTTGCGGCCTTGCTGGTGCTCGCCGTGCCCACCGCGCTGGGCCAGATAGCCGCCATCGTCGTCGGCGGACTCGTGGGCCGCTGGGCATTGCAACTCGGCCATTTGCCGCCTGCCCAGCACCGCGACTACGGCGTGAGCAAGCGGGTCGGTGCGTTCTTGCTTTTCCTGTTCGTCGCGCTGCTCTTCTTGTTGCCAGCTGTTGCAGTGGCCACCGGCTCACTGGCTGCTTCGGCCATTGCCGTGCTCTACAACGCAGGTGCGCTGGTATTTGGCGGCGGTCATGTCGTCTTGCCTCTGCTCCAGGCCGGCGTGGTTCCACCCGGCTGGGTCGGCAACGACGCCTTCCTCGCGGGCTACGGGGCTGCGCAAGCCGTGCCAGGGCCTCTCTTCACCTTCGCCGCGTACCTCGGCGCTGTGATGCCGGCTCCACTGGGGGGCTGGGTGGGCGGGCTGGGCTTGCTGCTGGCCATTTTCCTGCCGGCCTTTGTCCTGGTGGTGGGTGCGTTGCCGTTCTGGGAAAGCATTCGACAACGCGACTCGGTCCAGAGAGCCATGGGCGGCATCAACGCGGCCGTGGTGGGCGTATTGGCGTCGGCGCTCTACGACCCCGTGTGGACCAGTGCGATTCAGTCCAAAGCCGACTTTGGTCTTGCCTTGGCAGCGTTCGGGCTTCTGGTTTATGGACGGGTTTCACCTGTGTACGTTGTCGCAGGCGCTGCGCTCGCTGGTTGGGGCATGGCGCTCTGAGGTGGTTCAGGCAGAACGAGAAGGTTGAGGAGAGTCAACTTGTGCGGTAATTCCGCACATGTTCGGCAAGGGCGTTTTCCCGGTCTGCAACGTGGCATGAGAAATCCCGAACCGGTCGTGCAGCAAGTTGGTCAGATTTTTCAGGAATGTGTCGTCTGCAGCGCCAGCCGGCATCACCAGATGCGCCGTGAGTGCAATTTTCTGGGTGCTCATGGCCCAGATGTGGAGATCGCTCACCTGGCTGACGCCGGGTTGACTCGCCAAGCAAGCGTGCACCTCCTGAAAGTCGATGCTGTCCGGTACGCCATCAAAGAGCATGTGGAGCGATTGGCGGAACAGATTCCATGTGCCAGCCAGAATCACCACAGCGATCAACAGGCTGGCCACTGGATCGAGCCAGGTCCAGCCCAACCACAGCGTCAACGCACCGGCCACCACCACACCAGCCGACACCAGCGCGTCGGCCGCCATGTGCAGAAACGCTCCGCGGATGTTGAGATCGGACTTGCCGCCGCGCATGAACAGCAAGGCCGTGACCGTGTTGACCACGATGCCGATGCCGGCCACCACCATGATGGTCACGCCTTCGGCGCCCGCCAAAGAGTCGGGCGACGTGAGCCGACCCACCGCCTCCCATATCAGCGCGCCCATGGCCACCAGCAGCAGCAATGCATTGGCAAAGGCAGCGAGGATGGTTCCGCGCTGCCAGCCATAGGTGTGCCTGGGGTTCGGGCGCAGCTTGGTCGCCAGCGCACCACCCCAGGCCAGGACCAGCCCGGCCACATCGCTCAGGTTGTGGCCAGCGTCGGCCAGCAGGGCGAGCGAGTTGATCTTCCAGCCGTAGAACGCTTCGATGGCAACGAATGCGAGGTTGAGGACGACGCCGATCGCGAAAGCGCGGTTGAAGTTGGCAGGTGCGTGGCTGTGGTCGTGGGTTTCATTCATGTGAATGTTTGTTTCGAGCGGACGCTCAGCCGACCATGCACTTGAGTGGATCCACCACGACGGCCTTCTTGCAGTCAAAGTCGAAACGGGAAACGGGTCGGCTGCAGCCCGTGACACAGGTGCCACAGACGATACACGCTTCTTCCATCACCTCTCTTGATCATGCAGGCCGACAGCGCAGCCAGCAGCAGCTCGGCTGGGTTGAACGCTTCGGGATTGCCGGCCATGTCGGTGTCCAGCGCAATTTCGGCGCTCTTGCAGTGGGACAGACTGCCGTGCGAGTCGATCCGCCGGGACTCGACGTGAAACTGCAGTTTGGGAGCCGTGTCTGGCATGTTGGCTTTTAATTCGGCATCGAGGGACTTCGTCGCACACCGCATGCGCCCGACGGTTCATGCAAAGATCAGCCTACGCCAGTTGTGACGTGGCCTGTTTGCGCTGCATCAAAACGTCAGCCGAGCAGGGTGCGAACTTGACAGCGCCAGCAGCTCACACATCGCGAATCATCTGTGGGTTGGAGCAACAGCGGATGTCTTGCTGACCAATCCGGACAGGGCCGCGAATCCAATCGGCGGGACCGTCAGCCACGGAAGCACGAACAGGCGTTTGGCCAGTCCAGCGTGCATGCGTTGCATCTGTTGGCGTTCTCCTGCCAACCGGGCAGTCAGCAACGGATCCTTCGTGCCTGCCGCCAACACGCTCTTGTTGAGCACCCAGGCATAGGGTTCGATCTGCGCGCGCCGGAGATCGTCCTGCAACGCTGCTGCTTGTGACACGGGCGTCGCTTCGGGCAGGGTGACCAGGATGATCTTGGTGAACGTTGCGTCCTGCAACCTCATCAAAGGCGTCACGATCCGTGCCGAACCGTGCCCTTCGAATTCGCGCGTCATTTGTCGGTGGTAGGCGCCAGTGGCATCCATCAACAGCATGGAATGCCCGGTGGGCGCGGTGTCCAGCACGACGAAGGCACTTCGACCCTCGCTGACGATGTGCGAAAACGCGTGGAAGACTGCCACTTCCTCGGTACAGGGCGATTGCAGGTCTTCCAGCAGCAGGGCTTGTTCCGCCGGATCCAGGCCGGGAGACCGAGCCGCCATGATCTTGTCGATGTAGCGCTGCGTTTCAAGCTTTGGGTCGATCCGACTCACCTTGAGACCGTTCACGTCGCCGCTCAAGGTGCTCGCCAGGTGGGCGGCCGGATCGGTGGTGCTCAGGTGCACCGTCTTACCGCGCAGGACCAAGCCCAGGGCCAACGCAGCCGCGACCGTTGTCTTGCCCACGCCCCCCTTGCCCATCACCATGATCAAACCGTGTCCGGCCATCGCCAGCTCGTCCGCCAGCGCGTCCAGGCCTTGAAGATGTGTCGTATTTTCTGCTGCGGCCATCGGGCGCGGGGTGATCGGACTGCTGCCAGGCGCGAGCAGCGCCCGCAGTGCGGACAGACCGACCGTGTCAAAGGGTCGAAGGGGCACGAGGTCTTGCGGCAGCGCACGCAGCGATTCAGGCATGCCATCCAGCGCTTGCTTGCCCAGGTCTTCGATGGCGCGGGCCACCGCATCGGTCCGCTCGCTTGCGTGGAACACGCCGTTGATGGCCAGCCTCTGGTTGTCCAGCCCGAGCTCGTGCAGCTCTGCCGACGTGCGTGCGGCTTCGGCAATGGCGCCCTTGTCCGGTCGCGTCACCAAAATCACCGTGGTCTTCGAAGGATCGCACAAGGCATCAAGTGCTGCCTTGAACCGCACCTCCTGCATTTTCAATCCGGAATGCGGTCCCAGGCACGAGGCGCCCCTGTCGTTGCCCTCCAAAAACCCGGTCCAGGCTTTGGGCAGACTGAGCAGCCGTAGCGTGTGACCTGTGGGTGCCGTGTCGAAAACGATGTGGTCGTAGTGCTCGACACCTTCGGACAACAGGGAAGAGAACTCGTCGAAGGAAGCGATCTCGGTGGTGCAGGCGCCAGACAACTGCTCTCGCACGGTAGAACGCTCTTCTTCGGTGCTGCCCGCATCCATCTGTGCCAAGACCCGCTGGCGATACGACTCTGCTGCGGTGTCAGGGTCGATGTTCAACACCGACAAGCCAGGCGCACCAGGCACAGGCACAGGGGTGTTGCGAAGTTCGATTCCCAACATTTCGTCCAGGTTCGACGCAGCATCGGTGCTGACGAGCAACACTTTTTTGCCCGCATCCGCCAGGGTCAGCGCGGCGGCCGTCGAGAGAGACGTTTTGCCCACCCCACCTTTGCCGGTGAAGAAGAGATGTCGGGAGGGATGATCGAGAAATCCGGCGGAGGGCGACTGAAGCCATGCGCGGACAGCCTCATGGGAAGGCAATCCGCCGTTGTGGACGATCCTCCCGGCGACGATGACGACCGGTGTCCCCGTGCCGCCCAGGTGAAGAATCTCCTGAGGATCCTCCACTTTGGTGATATCCACCTTCACAGCCACGTCCCGGGCGACTCGCTCAATCATCTCAATGGTGGCGACACACTGGCTGCAGCCTGGACCCAACACTTTGATTTCCATTTGATAGCGCTCCACGTTTTCCGCAGCATTGCTCAGCGATCGACCGAGGTCTGTGTTTTCTCACCCATAAGCCACCAACGACGGGGCCATCATAGGTCGGCGGTTTCCAATCTTTGCATTTGAGCCGTCACCATGCTGTCATGATCGCGTGCGATACTTCAACGATTATTGAATCAATGTATCACGCTGGATAGGAACGACATGAAAGTTGGCATCAACGGCATGGGCCGCATCGGTCGCCTTGCCCTGCGCGCCGCCCTCGGCGCAGCCGAACGCGAAAGCACCGATCCGCGCGCCGGCAACCGGCTGCAGGTGGTGCACCTCAACGAATTGAAAGGCGGCGCTGCGGCCACCGCCCACCTGTTGGCGTTTGACAGCGTGCAGGGCAAATGGCGCGCCGACATCGAAGCCGAGGGCGAAGAAGCCATCCGCATCGACCAGCAGCGTTTGTCGTTTTCTTCGCACGCCTCACCCGGCGACATTCCCTGGGGCGAACTCGGCGTGGACCTGGTGCTGGAGTGCACCGGCAAATTCCTCACGCCGGAGACGATCCAGGGCCACCTGGACCGGGGAGCGAAGCGCGTGATCGTGGCCGCGCCGGTGAAGACCGGCGGCGTGCTCAACATCGTGGTGGGTGTGAACGAAACGCTGTACGAGCCAATGCGTGACCGCATCGTCACCGCCGCGTCGTGCACCACCAACTGCCTCGCGCCAGTGGTGAAGGTGGTACATGAGGCCATCGGCATCCGCCACGGCCAGATCACCACGCTGCACAACCCGACCAACACCAACCTGGTGGTGGACGCGCCGCACAAAGACCTGCGCCGCGCGCGCAGCGCACTGATGAGCCTGGCGCCCACGACCACCGGCAGCGCCACCGCCATCGCGTTGATCTACCCCGAACTCAAGGGCAAGCTCAACGGCCACGCGGTGCGCGTGCCGGCACTCAACGCCTCGCTGACCGACTGCGTGTTCGAACTCAAGCGCGAGACCACGGTGGACGAAGTCAATGCGTTGTTTGCCGCTGCGGCACAGGGTCCGCTGGCCGGCATCCTGGGCTACGAGACACGCCCGCTGGTCAGCGTGGACTACGCACGCGACACGCGCTCCAGCATCGTGGACGCGCCCTCCACCATGGTGACCGACGGCACGTTGCTCAAGGTCTACGCCTGGTACGACAACGAGATGGGCTACGCCTGCCGCATGGTCGATCTGGCCTGTCACATGCACAAGGTCGGTATCTGAAGATGAACACCGCCGAGCGCAACTACGCCATCGTCACGACCGCCTACTGGGGCTTCACGCTCACCGACGGCGCGTTGCGCATGCTGGTGCTGCTGCACTTCTACGGCCTGGGCTATTCGCCGTTCACGTTGGCGTTTCTGTTCCTGCTGTACGAAGCCGCCGGCATCGTGGCCAACTTCGTTGGTGGCTGGCTGGCCACGCGTTACGGCATCACCCGCATGCTCACCGTGGGCCTGGTCACGCAGATCACCGGCTTCACCGTGTTGTCTTTCCTCGATCCCGCCTGGAGCGCGGCGATGTCTGTGGCCTGGGTAGTGCTGGCGCAGGGCATCTGCGGTGTGGCCAAGGACCTCACCAAAACCGCGAGCAAGTCGGCCATCAAGGTCACGGCCGACCAGGCGAAAAGCCAGGGCTCGGGGCAGCTCTTCAAGTGGGTGGCCTGGTTCACCGGCAGCAAGAACGCCATGAAGGGTGTGGGCTTTTTCCTGGGTGGCTTGCTCTTGCAGACGCTGGGCTTTCAGCAGGCGCTGTGGGCCATGGCGGCGCTGCTGGCGCTGGTGCTGGCGGGCGTGGTGACCTCGCTGCCGCAGATGATGGGCAAGAGCAAGGCGTCGAAGTCGGCCAGGGAACTCTTTGCCAAGAACACCGGCGTAAACGTGTTGGCCGCGGCGCGTGTGGTGCTGTTCGGTGCGCGTGACGTGTGGTTTGTGGTGGGCGTGCCGGTGTACCTGTATTCGCAGGGCTGGACCTTCACCATGGTCGGCACCTTTCTCGCCGCCTGGACCATCGGCTACGGCGCGGTGCAGGCGATGGCACCGGCCTTTGTCAAACGCAGCACCGACGGTTTGAGCACCGAGGTGCCCGCAGCGCGGCTGTGGTCGGCCTTGCTGGCGCTGGTGCCCATTGCACTTGCGATTGCCGTGGCGCTGAACGTGCCGCACCTGCCTTGGGTGGTGGTGGGCGGGCTGGGCGTGTTCGGCTTTGCTTTCGCGGTGAACTCATCGGTGCACTCCTACCTGGTGCTGGCTTACGCGGGCTCGGAGAAAGCGGCCGAAGACGTGGGCTTCTACTACGCCGCCAACGCGCTCGGGCGCTTCAGCGGAACGCTGCTCTCGGGGCTGCTCTACCAGTGGGGCGGGCTGCTGTATGCGTTGCTGGGCTCTGCGCTCATGTTGATCGTGTGCTGGCTGGCCACGCTCAAACTGCCGACCCAAGCCACCTTGCAACACACCACCGCCTGAAAGCCATTCCATGGACGAAACCCTCGCCGTCAAATCCCTCGGTGCCCTGGCGCAGGAGACGCGCCTGCGCATCTTCCGTGCGCTCGTGGCGCAAGGGCCCCAGGGCCTCACGCCGGGTCAGCTCAGCGAATCGCTCGGTGTGGCCAGCACGGCACTGTCATTCCATCTCAAGGAACTCAGCCACGCCGGGCTGGTGTCGCAGGAGCGCGATGGCCGCTACCTGATCTACCGCGCCGAGTTCGGCGCCATGAACGACTTGCTGCAATTCCTCACCGCGCACTGCTGTCAGGGCGAGCCCTGCGAAATGACGACCTCTGTTCCCGTCTGCACCACCTGCTGAAAGACTCCAAATGACCAAGCTCACCTACAACGTCCTGTTCATCTGCACTGGCAATTCGGCGCGCAGCATCATGGCCGAGGCCATCCTCAACCAGCAAGGCGCAGGCCGCTTTCGCGCATGGAGCGCGGGCAGCCACCCGGCCGGTGCGGTAAATCCCTACGCCATCGACCTGCTGGAGCGCAACCGCTTCAAGGCAAATGATCTGCGCAGCAAGAACTGGAGTGAATTTGCTACCGCTGATGCGCCGCACATGGACTTCGTACTGACGGTGTGCGACAAGGCTGCGGGTGAGGTGTGCCCGGTCTGGCCAGGGCAGCCCATGTCGGCGCACTGGGGCGTCGAAGATCCCGCTGCTGTCAAAGGCAGCGACGAGGTCATCCACCGCGCCTTCAACGACTGTTTCATGGTGCTGAGCCGGCGCATCGCCTTGCTGACCGTGCTGCCGATTGAAAAACTCAACAAGCTCGCGCTCAAACAAGAGCTCGCACACATCGGTCAGGTCAAAGCCTGATGGGACTCTTTGAGCGATATCTCTCGGTTTGGGTGGCGCTGGGCATTGCCGCGGGCGTGGGCCTGGGCCTGATCGTGCCATCGGGTTTTCAGGCTGTGGCGGCGATGGAAGTTGCGCAGGTCAACCTGGTGGTGGCCGTGTTCATTTGGGTGATGATTTACCCGATGATGATCCAGATCGACTGGAACGCGGTACGCGATGTGGGCAAGAAGCCGCAAGGCCTGGTGCTCACGCTGGTGGTCAACTGGCTCATCAAGCCTTTCACCATGGCGGCACTCGGCGTGCTGTTCTTCCAGTACATCTTTGCGCCCTGGGTCGATCCGCAGTCAGCCAGCGAGTACATCGCCGGCATGATCTTGCTCGGCGTGGCGCCCTGCACGGCCATGGTGTTTGTGTGGAGCCAGCTCGTCAAAGGCGATGCCAACTACACGCTGGTTCAGGTGTCGATCAACGACCTGATCATGGTGGTGGCGTTTGCGCCCATCGCGGCCTTTTTGCTCGGCGTGACCAACGTGACCGTGCCCTGGGAAACGCTGCTCCTGTCCACCGTGTTGTATGTGGTGCTGCCGCTGGTGGCCGGCATGCTCACGCGCCAGTTCTTGATGCGGCGCGGGCCGGCAAGCGTGACCGCGTTTGTTGCCGCGCTCAAGCCCTGGTCGGTGATCGGGCTGATTGCCACCGTGGTGTTGCTGTTCGGCTTTCAAGCCGAAACCATCGTGCGCCAGCCGCTGGTCATCCTGCTCATCGCGGTGCCACTGGTGCTGCAGACCTACGGCATCTTCTTCATCACCTGGTGGGGTGCCCAGTGGCTCAAGCTGCCGCACAACGTGGCCGGCCCGGCCTGCCTGATCGGCACCTCCAATTTCTTTGAACTGGCGGTGGCCGTGGCCATTTCGCTCTTCGGGCTGAACAGCGGCGCGGCGCTGGCCACGGTGGTTGGCGTGCTGGTGGAGGTGCCGGTGATGCTGTCACTGGTGGCGCTGGTCAACGCCTGGCGGCCCTCCGACCAGGGCTTGGGTGCCTGAGGCCATGAGCACCATCACGGTCTAGGAGCGACGAACAACTTCTGGACTTTGTCGGCCAGCAAGATGGCGAACCCGTGATCAACGAACAAGGACAAAGTGTCAAAGCCGCTCCATGACCTGCCCCAGGCCGACGCTGCCCATTTCAGGGTGCCCGACCCACAACGTTTGCGCACCAACCTGGCCAGCAGCCATGCGCCCAGGATCCTGCTGCTCTACGGTTCGTTGCGCGAGCGCTCTTTCAGCCGCCTCGTGGTGGAGGAATGCGTGCGCCTGCTGCAGGCCATGGGCGCCGAGGCGCGTGTGTTCAACCCCGGCGGCCTGCCCCTGCCCGACGACGCGCCCGACACCCACCCCAAGGTCGTCGAACTGCGCGAGCTGGCCGCGTGGGCCGAGGGCATGGTGTGGTGCTCGCCGGAGCGCCACGGCGCCATGACCGGCATCATGAAAGCCCAGATCGACTGGATCCCTTTGTCCCTGGGCGCGGTGCGACCCACACAGGGGAAAACGCTGGCCGTCATGCAGGTCTGTGGCGGCTCGCAGTCGTTCAATGCCGTGAACCAGATGCGCGTGCTGGGCCGCTGGATGCGCATGATCACCATCCCCAACCAGTCGTCAGTGGCCAAGGCGTTCCAGGAGTTTGATGGCAACGACCGCATGAAGCCCTCGCCTTACTTCGATCGCATCGTCGATGTCATCGAAGAACTGGTGAAGTTCACCTGGCTCACGCGCGACGTGTCGCCCTATCTGGTGGACCGCTACAGCGAGCGCAAGGAATCGGCCGACGACCTGATGATGCGCGTGAACCAGAAGGCCATCTGAATCTGAAGGGTTGCCAACCAGTTCGACGCGAATGCGGATATCTTGCTGGGCACCCATCGCTGCCAGCCGGTAGTGACGCCGAGGTCGTTAAGTACAATGGCGCAGTGCAACATACCCTCGCAGCCTCCCTCAAGCACCCGGTGTCCTACCCCGGCTGGGGCCTGCCACGGGGCTTTTTCTGCTCGGTGACTCCACCGTAGTTTCCCAGGGCTGCCACGCGCCCTACGTGCTTCGCCTGACCAGCATCAGTTGGTCACACCCCTCTTGCAGAGCTTTCTGCCTTCGCATCACCGCGAGGGCCATTTCCCAATGTCACTTCAAACACTACGCCAGGACTGGCTGTCCAACGTGCGCAACGACCTCCTCGCGGGACTGGTCGTCGCCCTCGCACTCATCCCGGAGGCGATTGCCTTCTCCATCATCGCCGGGGTGGACCCCAAGGTGGGCCTTTACGCCTCCTTCTCCATCGCCACCATCATTGCCTTCACTGGGGGCCGACCGGGGATGATTTCCGCAGCCACGGGTGCCATGGCCCTCCTGATGGTGACGCTGGTGAAAGAGCACGGGCTCGAATACCTGTTGGCCGCTACGGTGCTCACAGGGATTCTCCAGGTCATCGCTGGGTGGGTCCGCCTGGGTGCCTTGATGAGGTTCGTTTCGCGCTCGGTCGTGACGGGCTTCGTGAACGCCCTCGCCATCCTCATCTTCCTCGCCCAGTTACCGGAACTCACCAACGTGACGTGGCACGTCTACGCCATGACGGCGGCGGGTCTAGGCATCATCTACGGCCTACCCTACATCACCAAGGCGGTGCCATCCCCGTTGGTCACCATCGTCGTGCTCACCGGGGTGGCCATCGCTCTGGACCTCGACATCCGAACCGTGGGCGACATGGGTGACCTCCCCGACAGCCTGCCGATGTTCCTCATCCCGAACATCCCGCTGACCTGGGAGACGCTGGCCATCATCTTCCCGTACTCGCTCACCCTCATGGTGGTGGGCCTGCTGGAATCGCTGATGACCGCGACCATCGTGGACGACCTCACGGACACCAAGAGCGACAAGAACCGCGAGTGCGTGGGCCAGGGCGTTGCCAACATCGCCACGGGCTTCATCGGCGGTATGGCGGGCTGCGCCATGATCGGTCAGTCCATCATCAACATCAAGTCCGGGGGGCGTGGTCGGCTGTCCACGCTCACTGCTGGTGTCGTGCTGCTGATCCTGGTGGTGTTCCTGGGGGACTGGGTAGCAAAGATTCCCATGGCCGCATTGGTGGCCGTGATGATCATGGTCTCCATCGGCACCTTCAACTGGGGCTCCATCAAGAACCTGCGCGAGCACCCCAAAAGTTCCAGCGTGGTGATGATTGCCACCGTGGCCGTCACCGTGGCCACCCACGACCTCGCCATGGGCGTGCTGACCGGGGTGCTGCTCTCGGGCGTCTTCTTCGCCCACAAGGTCGGGCAGGTCCTGCGGGTGAAATCGCAAAGCGAGGACGAAGGGCGCACTCGCACCTATCAGGTGATCGGGCAGGTGTTCTTCGCCAGCGCCGACCGTTTCTCCAACGCCTTTGACTACAAGGAAGTCATCGACAAGGTTCGCATCGATGTGAGCCGTGCCCACTTCTGGGACATCACCGCCGTGAGCGCCCTGGACAAGGCGGTCATCAAGTTCCGCCGCGAGGGAGCGGAGGTCGAAGTCATCGGCTTGAACGAGGCCAGTTCAACCATGGTGGACCGCTTCGGCATCCACGACAAGGATGGCGCGCAAGACATGCTGATGGGCCACTGAAGGAGAACACCAGATGAACGAAGACAAGAAAGTACTGGCCTGCGTGGACCAATCGAAGTACGCCTAGAGCGTGGCGGACTACGCCACCTGGGCGGCCCGGCGGATGCAGGCCCCGATGGAACTGCTTCACGTCATCGACCGGCACCCGCGCCTGGAGGCCGTGCAGGATCACAGCGGGGCCATCGGCTTGGATGCCCAGGAGAACCTGCTCAAGCAGTTGAGCGACGAGGACGAGACGAGGACGCGCGCGGCCCGGGAAGTCGGCAGGGTGTTCCTCAACGGCCTGCGGGAGCGGGCCATGGCATCGATGGCTCCAGCGTGACCCGCCAGGGCATCCAGATGATTGCGGGAAGCCCGCTACTCAAGCGGTTTGCCCATCCACCTGCTCATGGCGGGAAAGCCTCAGGTTCAAGGGCCGAAGCAGATCAAGGAAGCCCGCAACGTGCTGGAGGCGGTGGGCTTCCAGGTCTCGATGGAGGCCCACCGGGGAGACCCGCAGGCCGTGATTGCCGAGGCGGTGAAGTCCCAGCCAAACCTCACGCCATGCTTCTGAGACTGCAGTCCGTCGAGCCCCCAGGCGATGAAATCACCACCGCATCTCGAGCCCCACCCGCACTTCCCGAACGCGCACAAGTTGGCACCCCCTCCCCCACCGACTCCGTGTAGATAAAGTTACTGCAAGCCGCCACAAAAGCCCGTGGCGTTTGCCGTCCCCCAAACCCGTACACCCGCACACCTGCGCGCCGCAAGGTGAACGCCAGTGGTGTGAAGTCGCTGTCGGATGACACGAGGCACACGGCATCGAACTGGCCGGTGTGCACCAGCTCCATCGCGTTCAGACAGAGCGCGATGTCGGCTGCGTTCTTGCCGCGGGCGTAGGAGACGAGGTGCACCGCCTCGATCGCGTTGCGGTTCAGCACATTGCGGAAGTTGCGCATGTCAGGCCGCGACCAGTCCGCAAAGGCGCGTTTGACCTGCAGCGTGCCGTAGCAGGCGCAGCGCAGCAGGATGGCAGGGATGAGTGTGTGGGAAACGTTCTCCGCGTCGATCAACACGGCGAGTCTTTGTTGCTTGTTCGCACGCTTCGCCATTCGGCCTTCTCCCATTGCGTTCGTTGTTCATGGAACAGCCGACGCCACGTGACAGAGTGGCGGCGGCCCGAACGGGCTGAGAACCGGGGAATTTCTCGCGAAAAGCCGGCAGGCCTTGCGGCCTCCCGCCCGAGCCGCCAAAAAGCATGCACGAACGAAGAAGGCCGCTGTACCAGCGGGCTGAACAGCGGCCTTCGGGCCGCGACAAATTCCAACGGGTTCTCAGGCCCGACTCACCCTTCGTGAGCGGGAGCGACTTTACCTCAACGCATCGCAAGCATCCAAGGCATTGAGCAAGAAATCTTCACGCAGCGCGAATCGGCCACGGGGCGGTGGCGGTGCCCATACACCCCACGGTTAACGCCTTGCTACATCCCACCAGACAGGCAGACCGGGCACGCCGTGCTAATGTCGCGCCCATGCCCAAAACCCTGCGATACACCTTGCTGTCGCTGCGCGAAATGCTGCTGTCCGCAGGCCCGTTCGCGTTTCTGACCATCGCCCTGCTCTGCCTCACCTATTGGTGGCTCAACCCCACGCCGCCCAAGCGCGTGGTGCTGGCCACCGGGCCGGCGCAAAGCGCTTACGACGAGTTCGGCAAGCGCTATGCCGAAGCGCTGGCGCGTTACGGCATCACCGTCGAGCTCAAGCAATCCGAGGGCTCGTCGGCCAACCTGGAGCTGCTGCGCAACGGTGAAGCCGACCTGGGCTTCGTGCAGGGCGGCACGGCCGACATCGGCTACGACGACGAAGATTCGATCGTCTCGCTCGGCAGCCTGTTCGTCGAACCGCTGTGGCTGTTCTACCGCGAAGACTCGGCGCAACGCCTGCACAAGAAGCCCGTGGTGACCAAGCTCTCCGAGCTCAAGGGTTGGCGCGTCAACGTCGGCACCCCCGGCAGCGGCGTGCCGCGCCTCTTCACCACGCTGCTCGACGTCAACCGCCTCCAGGCGTCCGAACTCAAGCTCAGCGAACTGGAGCAGACGCCGGCCACGGTGGCCTTCCTCAACGGCGAGCTGGACGCCGTGGTATTCGCCTCCGCGCCCGAGTCGCTGATGGTGCAGATGCTGCTGCAGACCCCGGGCATCCGCCTGCTCGACTTTGCACAGAGCGAAGCCTATTCGCGGCGCTTTGGCTACCTCACGCCGGTGGTGATGCCGCAAGGCGTGGTGGACCTGGCCGCCAACATCCCGCCGCGCAACGTGCGCCTGGTCGCCTCCACCACCAGCCTGCTCGCGCACAGCGACACGCACCCCGCCATCCTGCAACTCTTCGCGCAGACCTCCACCACCTTGCACGGCGGAGCGAGCTGGTTCAGCAAGGCGCGCGAATACCCCAGCCTGGAACACAGCGAAGTGCCGATTTCATCCGAGGCGCAGCGCGCCATCAAGAGCGGCCCACCGTTCCTGCAGCGCTACCTGCCGTTCTGGCTGGCCAACATGATCGAGCGCGTGTGGCTGGCCATGGGCCTGATCATCGTGCTGGCGTTGCCGCTCTCGCGCATCGTGCCGCCGCTCTACGCCTTTCGCATCCGCTCGCGCGTGTTCCGCTGGTACGCCGAGTTGCGCGACATCGAACAACACGCGGAGAGTGGCAGCGACAGCACAGAGGACCTGCTGGAGCAGCTCGATGCGATGGAGTCCAAGGTGGAGAAGATCGTGGTGCCGCTCTCGTACACAGACGAGCTCTATGCGCTGCGCAACAACATCCACCTGGTCAGGAAGCGCTTGCAGGCGCCCCGCCGCGCGGTGCGCGCCGACGCCGCCGCCGCGTCTTAAAGTCCGGCGAAGTTGGTGGCCTTGGCGCTGTTCAGCCAGGCCTGGCGCGCCACTTCGTCCAGGGCCGCATCCACCACACCGTTCTGGGCCACCACGCGCAGGCGGTCTTGCTCGAGCAGCCGTTCGAAACCGCGCTTGGTCATGGAGAGCGAGCGGCCGTCGCTGCCGGTGAACAGGAACAGTGTGCCGTGCGGGCTGGCCCAGGTGATCTGCCAGCGCGCGGCCTGCCCTTCCTGCAGGATGTCGACCCAGGTGCCCACGGGGATGTCGGTGGTGTGCTGTGCCGCGATCTCGGTCTTCACGTCGGCCCAGTCGCGCTGCATGCGCTGCGTTTCCTGAAAGGCCGGCTGCGTGGTGGTGGGCGGGCCGTCCTTGAACACGTCGTCCATCAGGCAGGAATCGCGCGCCTCGTTGCGCTGCATCCAGGGTTCGTCGTCCAGATCGGGCGGCACGCTGAGCTGTTCGTCGACCGAAGGCGCGTCGTTGCGCTGGGTCTTGTACGCCGCCTCGTGCATGCCCATGAGCGCCTGGAAAAACGCCTCGGTCTTCTCGCGTGGGTAGTCGATCGAGTCCAACCCCTCGCGCAAGGTGCGCAGCACCGTGGGGATGATCTTGACCAGGCGCGGGCGGTTCAGGCTGGCCAGCGCCAGCTGGCTCGACCACATGAGGTCGGGCAGCATGTCGGTGTAACGCTGCGCTGCCGAACGGCCATGGGGCTGTGTGGCCGCGCCCGCTTCTTCCAGGCGCGCCTGTGCGATCACCTGCGACCAGGGTCCGGTGAGAAAGCGCCGCACCACGCCGGGCGTCTTGGGAAAATCGTTGCGCGTGCGAATTTCGGTGGCCACGCGCTCGGCCAGCAGGTTGCGCTGCTCCACCCGCACCAGCGTCTGCACCGCCAGACCACGCGCCTGCACTTGCGCCGGGGCCACGGCGGCGGCCTGCGACCGCTCCAGCGCATCCAGTTGCGCCGGGAAGCGATCCGCCAGGTCGTCGCCCGGCTCGCGCAGCGCGCGCACCACGGCGTGCACCCGCTTGGAAAAGGCATCGAAGCCCGAATCGCGCTCGCTGGTAAAGGCCAGACTGCGCTCGGTGATGGCGTCCAACAGGCGGCGCGCCGGGTTCTGTTTGTCCGAGAAGAAGCGCGGCTCGCTGCGCGCCAGCTGCAGCAGCGCGGGCTTCATGTCCAGCAGCATGTGGCGCACCGGTGCCAGCAGGCGCTCGTCGGCCGCGATGCGCTTGAGCATGAGCGTGACCACTTCGCTGGCCAGGGTGCGGCCCATCGCGTTGTCCGAAGTGGCGTTCGGGTGCTTGGACTTGTCGTTGAGATCGAGGTTGCCCACCAGCAACTGGTGCAGGTGGTCGAGCGTGAGCAGGTTGTCGTCGTCCATCACCTCCTGGACCGACACCGACTCGTCCTTCTGTGCTGCCGCAGATGGGCGGGCAGATGGCGTCTGGCTCACGCCAAAGCCCGCCGGTTTCACGCCCGCGCGCTCGAGCTGCCGGCTCAGCTGGGTATACATGTCGCGCAAGGCATCGCCCAGGGGAATCGCCCCCACCTGCAACCAGCGCGCGCGCACGGCGGCGTCCACATGCACGCTCTTGAGCGACTTCATCAGCGCGGCCACGAACACTTCGACGCGCAGCGGGTTCGCATCGGGGTTCATCACGGACAGCCCCTGGGCGCTGCTCAGGCGCGCGGTCAGCCGCACGAGTTCGTCGTCCACCGCCATCTTCACGACCTGCTGGACCCGCGCCTGTTCCACGGTTTCCTGCACCTGGTCGTCGCCCATGAGCTCCAGCTCGTCGAAGCTCACGGTGGCCGATCGGCGCGGATGGCCACCGGCATCGGGAGCGCTGCTCCCGATCGTGTCACCCAGGGCGGACAGGAAGCGCGTGGCGATCAGGTCGCGGTGCGTTTCGAGCTGGGTGCGGGCCTGCAACAGGCCTTGCCGCTCGCTCAGATGGCTGGCGACAGCCTCGCGTTCCTTGAGCGCACCCTGCAGTTGGCCTACCCAGCGGGGAATCCACGTTCGCGCCTGGACGAGAGCGTCCCGGATGCAGGCATCGAAAGCTTGGTTGTGGTTGACGTCCATGCAGACGGTTCTTTCTCACGTAGACGGTTCGAATGAAGAATTGTCCTCGGCAGTTATACCCAGGAAACAGAAAAAGGCACCCGGTTTTACCGCCAGTTCAAGGTTTTGACATCAGGGTGTGCCAGCCCTCGGCGCCCAGGTCGGTCAAGGTCTGGATATTGCGCTCCACGATGGCTTCGGCATCGCCCGCGTCGGACGCGATCGCGCGCTCCACGCTGTCTTCGCGCAACAGGTGCAAGGTGGGAAACGGCGCGCGGTTGGTCGCGTTGGTGATGTCGTCGGCCTCGGTGCCGTCGAATTGAAACAAGGGGTGAAAGGGCGCCACCTGGATCACGCCTTCGAGTTCGTGCTCGGCCACCACGTCGTCCACCACATTGAGGAAGTCGTTGAACACCTCGAAATCGGGGAACAGCGTGGGGTGTACCAGCAGCGTGGTGTCGATCTGCTCGGCCGGCGTGTTCTGCAGCAGGTCCAGTTCGCGGTCGAGGTCGTCCAGAAACGCGTCCAGGTGCCGCGCCGTGCTCACCACGATGCGCACCTGGTTCTTGACGTACACCGACCGCGCAAAGGGACAGAGGTTCAGGCCGATGACGGCTTTCTCGATCCAGTGGCGCGTGGCGGATAGAACGAAGTCTTCTGTCATGAGGAAACGGCGGAGTGAGGTGAACGGTCCAGAGATGTCGAGGGTCCGGCTCCGCCGGCCCAAGACATCGCCCCCTTGAGGGGGTGACCGCCCGAGCATCGGGCGGGCGCAGGGGTGGGCCTATTTCAAGGCTTTGTAGCGGAAGCGTTTGGGTTTGGCACCTTCTTCGCCCAGACGCTTCTTCTTGTCGGCCTCGTACTCCTGGTAGTTGCCGTTGAAGAACACCCACTGGCTGTCACCTTCGGCGGCCAGGATGTGGGTGGCAATGCGGTCCAGGAACCAGCGGTCGTGGCTGATCACCAGCGCGCAACCGGCAAACTCGAGCAGCGCGTCTTCCAACGCGCGCAAGGTTTCCACGTCCAGGTCGTTGGACGGTTCATCGAGCAGCAGCACGTTGCCGCCTTCTGCCAAGGTTTTGGCCAGATGCAGGCGCCCACGTTCACCACCGGACAGCGTGCCCACGCGCTTTTGCTGGTCGCCACCGGAGAAGTTGAAACGTCCGCAGTACGCGCGGCTGGGCATCTGGAACTTGCCCACGGTGATCATGTCCAGACCGCCCGAGATGTCTTCCCACACGGTCTTTTCACCGGCCAGCCCATCGCGGCTCTGGTCGACCACGGCCATGCGCACGGTCTGGCCGATCTTGACCTCGCCGCTGTCGGGCTGCTCTTTGCCGCTGATGAGCTTGAACAACGTGGACTTGCCCGCGCCGTTGGGGCCGATGATGCCGACGATGGCACCCGCGGGGATCTGGAAACTCAGGTTGTCGATCAGCAGACGGTCGCCAAAGGACTTGCTGACGTTCTTGAACTCGAACACTTCGTTGCCCAGCCGCTCGGCGACGGGAATGAAGATTTCGTTGGTCTCGTTGCGTTTCTGGTAGTCGACGTCGCTCAACTCCTCGAAGCGTGCCAGACGCGCCTTGCTCTTGGCCTGGCGGCCCTTGGGGTTCTGGCGCACCCACTCCAGCTCCTTCTTCATGGCCTTGGTGCGGGCGTCTTCGGTGCGCTGCTCCTGCTCCAGGCGGGCTTCCTTCTGCTCCAGCCAGGTCGAGTAGTTGCCCTTGTACGGAATGCCGTGGCCGCGGTCGAGTTCGAGAATCCACTCGGCTGCGTTGTCGAGGAAGTAGCGGTCGTGGGTGATGGCCACCACGGTCCCTGAGAAGCGCTTGAGGAACTGCTCCAGCCAGTCCACCGATTCGGCGTCCAAGTGGTTGGTGGGTTCGTCGAGCAGCAGCATGTCGGGCTTGGACAGCAGCATGCAGCACAGCGCCACGCGTCGCTTCTCGCCGCCAGAGAGCAGGCCGATCTTGGCCTCCCAGGGCGGCAGGCGCAGCGCGTCGGCGGCGATTTCCAGTTGGTGTTCGCTGTCGGTGCCGGCGGTGGAGATGATGGCTTCGAGTTGGGCCTGCTCGGCCGCCAGGGCGTCGAAGTCGGCGTCTTCCTCGGCATAGGCCGCATACACCTCTTCGAGCCGCTTCTGTGCGGCGCGCACGCCGCTCATGCTGGCTTCGACGGCCTCGCGCACGGTCTGCTCCGCGTCGAGCTGGGGTTCCTGCGGCAGGTAGCCAATGCGGATGCCCGGCATGGGGATGGCTTCGCCTTCGATTTCCTTGTCGATGCCGGCCATGATCTTGAGCAGGGTGGACTTGCCCGAGCCGTTGGTGCCGAGCACGCCGATCTTGGCGCCGGGGAAGAAGGACAGCGAAATGTCCTTGAGGATCTGACGCTTGGGCGGCACGATCTTGCCGACCCGGTTCATGGAAAAGACGTATTGAGCCATTGCGATTCTCTTGCGTGAAATCAGCGCCTCGAGCGGGCGCGAAGTGGACGATTATCGGCCAGCGCCGGGGGTGCACTCCCCAGGTTGCCCAAAGGCCATGGCGGATGCTTTGGGCACTCGTGCGACAATACGCCGGTCGGGCACATCAGTTGGCCCGGCACCGGCACTTCGCCGGGGTGCCTGCAAGCCACTTGCCGACACCGACTTCCTGAACCCATCAGCCCCAGACTGAACCGGGCGCCGCAGCCAGACTGGCATCGGCAACCGGCGTGGCCGATGCCCCCAGCGCCCCGGACGGGCGCCTCATCACAATGACATTTGACGATCTGAACCTGGCCCCGGCCATCGTGCAAGCGGTGCGCGAACACGGCTACGAAACGCCCACGCCCATTCAAACCGAAGCCATTCCCGCCATTCTTGCCGGCCGCGACCTGCTCGGTGGCGCGCAAACCGGCACCGGCAAGACCGCCGCCTTCACCCTGCCGATGCTGCACCGCCTGGCCGCGGGCGAGCGGCCCAAGAGCCGCTTTGGGGGCGTGGGCATCCGCGCTCTGGTGCTCACGCCCACACGCGAACTCGCCGCGCAGGTCGAGGAGTCGGTGCGCGTCTACGGCAAGCACCTCTCGCTGAGCTCCACCGTGGTGTTCGGCGGCGTGGGCATGAACCCGCAGATCAACGCCATGAAGCGCGGCGTGGACATCCTGGTGGCCACCCCCGGGCGCCTGCTCGATTTGCAGCAGCAAGGCTTCCTGGACCTGTCCGCCGTGCAGATCCTGGTGCTCGACGAAGCCGACCGCATGCTCGACATGGGCTTCATCCACGACGTGAAGAAGGTGCTGGCCCTGGTGCCGGCCAACAAACAAAGCCTGCTGTTCTCCGCCACCTTCAGCGACGAGATCCGCGACCTCGCCAGCGCCCTGCTCAAGGACCCGCAACACATCCAGGTGACGCCGCGCAACACGACTGTGCAGCGCATCACCCAGGTGATCCACCCAGTGGGCCGTGGCAAGAAGAAAGCCTTGCTGGTGCACATCATCAACCAGCACAACTGGAGCCAGGTGCTGGTGTTCACCCGCACCAAGTTCGGCGCGAACAACGTGGCCGAGTACCTCACCAAGAACGGCATCGAGGCGATGGCGCTGCACGGCAACAAGAGCCAGGGCGCGCGCACCCAGGCGCTGGCCGGCTTCAAGAGCGGCGAAATCCGTGCCCTGGTGGCCACCGACATCGCCGCGCGCGGCATCGACATCGACGAGTTGCCGCACGTCGTGAACTACGAAATCCCCAACGTCTGCGAAGACTACGTGCACCGCATCGGCCGCACCGGCCGCGCGGGCAACAGCGGTGAAGCCATCAACCTCGTGAGCCTGGACGAAGAAGGTTTCATGATGGAAATCGAACGCTTCACCAAGCAGCAGATTCCGGTGCAGATCTTCCAGGAGTTCATGCCCGAGCCCGGCGAGAGGGCCGAGCCCATCGCGATGGGCCGCCAGACCATCTGGGGCGGCGCCGGCAAGCCGCCCAGCCGCGAAGTGATGGCCGCTGCTGCCAAGGCCGCGCGCACCGAGATGCTGCAGCGCGTGCGCGAGAAGAAGGCCAGTGAGGGTGGGGGGGGCCGTGGTGGCAATGGTGGTGGCGGTCAGCGCCAGCGCCCTGCCGGTGACGGTGACGGTGCACCAGCCGATGGTCCTCGCGGAGACGGCGGACGCCGCCGCGGCAATGGCGGCGGTCAGCGCGCCAATGGCAATGGCCATGGCGGCGGTGGCGGCGGCAATGGCCAGCCGCGCCAGGGACAACAACGCCACGGCGGTCAACAGGGCCAGCGCCCGCCCCGCGAAGACCGAGGTCCTCGTATGGACCGTGGCCCGCGCGACGACAACGATGGCGGCAACGAACGCCAGCCCGGCCCCAACGCCCACCTGGGCAGCCTGCGCATCCGCGAGCCGCGTCCGCGTCCGGCCAACGCCGGCGGCCAGCCCGACCCGCTGCGCACCAGCATCGACGCGATGCGCACCGGCAACCGCGGTGGCAAGGGCGGCGGTCGAGGTGGCAATGGTGGCGGTGGTGGTGGACAACGCGGCGGTGGTGCCGACCCACTGCGCACCAGCTACGGCAGAATTCGCTAACCCCCGCGCCGCGCCTTGCGGCGCGCCGTGGTGTTTCACACTACAGTGTGTTGATGCAACCCGGACCACCGCCTCCCGCCTACCCCTCCAACGCCCCGCTTGTCCTCCCTGGCAACGGGGCGTTGCCGCGTTGGACCACCTTGATGGTGGCCACCTGCAACGTGCTCAACCTCGCCCTGCCCGGGCGCTCTTTCTACGACAACCAGCCGCCCTACACCCGCAAGGACTACGACCAGAAGGTGGACTGGCTGGGCGACCGCTTCAAGGCGCTCAATGCCGACGTGCTGGCGGTGCAGGAGGTGTGGGATGAGGACGCGCTGCGCACCGCTGTGGCGCGCAGCGGCCTGCAGTACCACGCGGTCGCGGTGCCCGGCGCCGAGAACGGGCCTGGCCTGGCCGGCGCGCAGGGCACGCCGCGGGTGGGATTCGTCACGCGGCTCAAGGTGGAGTCGATGGCGTCCATCCCCGACTTCCCGTCCGCCGCCGCGGTGCAGGTGCCGGGCCTGGGCCTGCACACGCGCTTCGAACGCCCGCCTTTGTTGGCCACGCTGCGCCTCAAGCAGGGGCAGCAGGTGTGCGTGATCACCGCGCATCTCAAGAGCAAGCGGCCGAAGTTCCTGGAAGACGCCGACGGCAAGCTCATCGAAGACACCAGCGATCCGGCCGTTCAGGCGCTGGCCTCGCTGCGCTCGTTGATCATGCGCGCCAGCGAAGCGCTCGCGCTGCGCCTGAAGGTGGTCGAGCTGCTGCACCGCACGCGACTGCCCCTGGTGCTGATGGGCGATCTCAACGACGGCCCTTACAGCGTGACCACGCAGCTCATCGCGGCGACCTCACAGACCGCCTACGACAAGGGGGCCCGCGACAGCGCTCTCTACAGCGCCTGGGACGTGCAGGGCGAATTCGCGCTGCGCCGCGACGTGGCCTATTCCCACATCCACCAAGGCTTTCCCGAGGTGCTGGACCAGATTCTCGTGAGCGAAGAGTTCGTGGCGACCAGCGAGCGTGCGCTGGGCGACGTGCGGCGCGTCGAAGTGTTCAACGACCATCTGTTCGAAGGCCGCGACCGCAGCCTGAGCGACCACGGCTTCGTGCGCGCGCTGCTGCGGCTGCGGCTACCCGACTGACGCGGCGGCCGGCGCTGCAGCGCTCTCGCGCACGCGCAGGGCCAGGTGCGCCAGCGCCTCTTCCACCTGGTCGACCAGGATCAGGCACAGGTCGCCCGGTTGCAGGCGCGCGAGCGCCGTGTCGATGGCGATGAACTCGCCGCGAATCTCCTGCACCTCGCGCGTGCGGCTCGCGCCGTCGAGGCCCTGGCGCAGCAGTGCCAGCACTTCGCCGTCTTCGCGCCCGCGCTGGCAGGCATCCTGGAACAGCAGCACGTCATCGAAGGCCGCGCCCAGAATCGCCGTCTGCTCGCGGATGTCTTCGTCGCGGCGGTCGCCCGCGCCGCTGATGACCACACTGCGCCGCCGGGCCGGCATGGCGTTCACCGCCTCGACCAGGGCGCGCATGGCGTCGGGGTTGTGGCCGTAGTCGGCGATCACGGTGGCGCCGCGGTAGTCCATCACGTTGAAGCGGCCCGGCGCGTTGTCGGCGTCGTTGGAGAAGCTGGAGAGGCCGCGCACGATGGTGTCCCAGTCCAGGCCGGCACACCAGGCCGCGCCGATGGCCGCCATGACGTTGTCCTTCTGGAAGCCAATGGTGCCGCCGCGCGTGATCGGCACGCCCTGCAACGGGATCTGCACGCGCCAGCTGCCCTCGGTCACCAGAATGCGGTCGCCTTCGATGCAGATGGCGCGCTTGCCCTGCACGCGGTGCGCGGCGAGCACCGGATGGTCGTGGTCCTGCGCGAAAAACACCACGCCGCCCGGGCACTTGGCCGCCATGGCCGCGACGATGGGATCGGCCGCGTTGAGCACCGCGTAGCCCGTGGGCGCCACGTTCATGACGATCACGCGCTTGAGCACGGCGAGGTCTTGCACCGTGGTGATGTAGTTCAGCCCCAGATGGTCGCCCGCGCCCACGTTGGTGACCACAGCCACCTGGCACTGGTCGAAACCCAGGCCTTCGCGCAGCATGCCGCCGCGCGCGGTTTCCAGCACCGCCGCGTCCACGTCGGGATGCAGCAGCACATTGCGCGCGCTCTTGGGGCCGGAGCAATCGCCGCTGTCGATCTGGCGGCCGTCGACGTACACGCCGTCGGTGTTGGTCATGCCCACGCGCAGGCCACTGGCGGCCATGAGGTGCGAGATCAGGCGCGTGGTGGTGGTCTTGCCGTTGGTGCCGGTGACGGCCACGACAGGAATGCGCCCGTCGTCACCGGCATCGAACATGCTGGCGATGACCGCCTCGCCCACTGGGCGGCCCTTGCCGAACGACGGCGAGAGGTGCATGCGCAGGCCCGGCGCGGCATTGACTTCGACCACGCCGCCGTTCTGCTGTTCCAGCGGCTCGTGCACGCTTTCGCAGACCACGTCCACGCCGCAGATGTCCAGGCCCACGGTTTGCGCCGCGGCCACGGCGCGTGCCGCCACCTCGGGGTGCAGGTCGTCGGTGACGTCGGTGGCGGTGCCGCCGGTGCTCAGATTGGCGTTGTTGCGCAGCACGACGCGGCGGCCCATCTCGGGGATGGAGCCGGGTTGAAGCCCTTGAACCTCCAGGCGCGCCAGGGCGATGTCGTCGAAGCGGATCTTGGTGAGCGAAGTGGCATGGCCGTCACCACGCCGGGGGTCCTGGTTCACCAGATCGACCAGCTCGCGCACCGTGTGCTCACCGTCGCCGATGACGTGCGGTGGGTCGCGGCGCGACGCGGCCACCACCTTGTCGCCCACCACCAGCAGGCGGAAATCAAAACCCGGCAGGAAACGCTCGACCATCACCTGGCCGTATTCGGCGGCGGCACGAAACGCCTGTGCCAGGTGCTCGCGCGAGACGATGTTCACGGTCACGCCCTTGCCCTGGTTGCCGTCCTGCGGCTTGACGACCACCGGAAGGCCGATCTCCTGCGCGGCGACCCAGGCGTCCTGGGCATCGGCGACCGGCCGGCCTTCAGGCACCGGCACGCCGGCTGCGGCCAGCAATGCCTTGGTGAGGTCCTTGTCCTGGGCGATCGATTCGGACACCGCGCTCGTGCGGTCGATCTCGGCGGCCCAGATGCGCCGCTGGCGCGAGCCCCAACCCAGCTGCACCAGGCTGCCCGAGGTGAGGCGGCGGTAGGGGATGTTGCGGGCCACGGCGGCGTCGACGATGCAGCCCGTGCTCGGGCCCAGGCGCACGTCTTCATCGAGCGCGCGCAGGCGGGCAATGGCGGCGTCCACGTCGAAATGCGTCGTCTCGCTCGCTGCCACGGCCGCGAGCAGTTCGCGTGCGAGGTCGAAGGCCAGACGCCCCACCCCTTCTTCGCTGTACTCCACCACGACCTGGAACACGCCGGTGTCCAGCGTGGCAGCCGTGCGGCTGAAGGTCACCGGGCAGCCCGCCTGGGCCTGCAGGGCGAGCACGGTGTCTTCGAGCACGTGGGCCAGCGACAGACGCTCCTGGTGCGGGTTGCTGGGCTGCAGCGGCCCCACGGAGGGAAAGAGTTCCCGCAGCCGGCGCTCGAATCCGGGCAGGGCTTGCAGGTCCATTTCGTGCGGTTCGCAGGCCACGATGGCCTCGATGCAGGTGTGGCGGCTCCAGAGATTGGGGCCGCGCAAGGTCCGGATGCGGGAAACGTCCATAAAGGAGGTCGCAGTGGGTTGAGGAACGGGTGCAGGGCCGCTCAGCGCGCCGTGCTGGAAGCAACAGACTCTTTGATCGGGACGGCAGGTGCGGTGAGAAGACCCGAGGTCTCGATCCCCGCGGCCATGAGCTCCGGCGACACGTCCAGCGCCCACGCGGCGGCGGCCACGGCCATCAGCGTGTGCAGGCCCAGCGAGGCCACCAGGCCTTGCACCACCGGCGCGTCCAGCCGCACACGGTGCGCCTTGTGCGCGCCCTGGGCCAGCACGAGAGCCTCACCCGAGACCGAGACGGTGCGCCGCCCGCTGGCGCGGTGCGCTTGCAGCGCGGGGGACCCGGCATCCAGTCCGTACAGGATCACGTCGCCATCGCACAGGTCGGCCATCTGCGCCACGCGCGCGTCGTCGGCGTTGAGCACGGCCACGCCGTCGGGCAGCACCACATCCACCTGGGTGCGCAGCACGCGGTAGAGCTGGTCGGTGTTGTGCACGTCGTGGCGTTCCAGCCCCCGCACGTGGTCGAGATCGGTCACCACGCCCACGGCGCAGCGGTCGTAGGCCAGGCCGTCGTCGAGGATGACGGCCGCGCCGTTCTCCAGCACGACCGCGTCGACCTCCCGGTTCATCAGCAGGCGGTGGCCGGCATCCCAGTGCGCACTGGGACGCGCGTCGACCCGGCGGTTGCAGAGGAACAGGCCGTCCTGGCAAGCCAGGCCGACCTTGTGGCCACTCAAGTGCAGCAGCCAGCCCACCAGGCGTGCGATGGCGTTGCCATGGTTGGAACCGGCCACACCCACGATGGGCACGCGGCCGTTGCCGCCGTCGTCGAACAAATGGTCCACGATGGCACGCCCCACCGGGCGCGCCAGGCCGGTGGCGGGCTTGAGGTGCATGAGCAGGCCGGGGCCGGCGTTCACCTCGACCACGGCACCGCCCTGCGCCTGCAGCGGGCGGCGGATGTCCTGCACCACCAGGTCGATGCCGGCCACATCCAGGCCGACGATGCGCGCGGCCAGTGTGGCGGCATGCGCCACCTCCGGGTGCACGTCGTCCGTGCAGTCGATCGCCACGTTTCCGTTGCGCTGCACCATCACGCGCCGGCCCGCCACGGGCACCGCCTCGCCCGACAGGCCCTGGCGCTCCAGCAGCAGGCGCATCACGGGTTCGCGGTCCAGGTGAATGGTCTCCAACGGGTATTCCTCGGCCTCGCCCCGGCGCGGGTCGCTGTTGAGCTGGCTGTCGATCAGTTGCTCGACGGTGGAGCGGCCGTCGCCCAGCACCGACAAGCTTTCGCCGCGCGCGGCCGCCACCACGCGACCGCCCACCACCAGCAGGCGGTGCTCGTCGCCCAGAATGTAGCGCTCGACGATGACCTCGCTGCCCTCGGCATCGGCCACGGTAAAGGCTTTCTCGATGTCCGCGCGCTCGGAGAGGTCCAGGCTCACGCCCCGGCCGTGATTCGCATCCGACGGCTTGACCACCACCGGCAGGCCGATCTCTTGCGCGGCCTCCCAGGCCGCTTCGGGACTCTCGACCACCTGGCCTTCGGGCACCGGCACGCCGCAGGAGGCCAACAGGCTTTTGGTCAGGTCCTTGTCGTGCGCGATGTTGCCGGCAATGGCGCTGGTGCGGTCGGTCTCGGCCGTCCAGATGCGGCGTTGGCGGCGGCCATGCCCCAGCTGCACCAGGTTGCCCTCGTTCAGGCGCAGGTGCGGAATGCCCCGGTCCGTCGCGGCCGAGACGATGGACGCGGTGCTGGGCCCGAGGTAACTGTCGTCGATCTGCTCGACCAGGCGCGCCACCGCGGCGGCCACGTCGAACGCGGGAGCGCCATCGCCGTGGCGGATGGCCGCGATCAACAAGGCATGCGCTTCGGCGAGCGCGGCACGCGCCACCGCTTCGTCGCGCGCGCGGAACACCATGCGGTAGACGCCCCGGTTCGAGGTCTCGCGCGTCTGGCCAAAGCCGGTGGGCATGCCCGCGAGGTTGAGCAGTTCGATGACGACGTGCTCAAGAATGTGTCCGGCCCAGGTGCCTTCGCGCAAGCGCTCGATGAAGCCGCCACGCTCGCCCACGCCGCAGTGGTGCTCGACCAGGGCGGGCAGCCAGGCGATCAACCGGTCGGTGAGGCCGGGCAGTTTGTTGGAAGGGAAATCCTCCAGATCCCCCAGATCCAGCCAGACTTCGAGGACGGAACGGTAGGTCCAGATATTGGGGCCGCGCAGGTAGTTGATGCGTAGCAGACGGATGTCGTGTTTCGGGCTCATGTCTCCGAGGGGACGCAGGGTTGGGCGACCGGGTGCAGCACCGGCCAAGCTTCACAAGAACTTCAATGCCATCAACGTTTGCGGACCCGACATCGGTGAGAATGCAAAGCTCCCCTGTGGGAGCATGCCGCTCTTCGCGGTCGACGCCACGTTGTCATCTTCACCATGCTTTCACGCTTTCCAGCTGATTCCTCAGCCCCCGCAGCCGACCCTGCACAGGACGCCCAGCGGCCCGCATCAACCCAGCTGGGGGGCGATGATAGCGCTGTCACCTCGTTACCGCTGGACTTGAACAGCGATTTAACGTTCGGTAACGAAACGCTGTTGTTAAGCCGTCAAAACCTCACAGTCGGTGACAAGGTCTGGCCCCTGTCCTCGGGTATGGAACTGCGCCTGAGCGACCACGCCGGCGTGGGCCAGCTGGAGCTGTGCGACGTCCACCAGCGCCTGGCGGTCTGGCGTTTCACGATGGCGCAGCACAACCGGGCCGCGCGCCTGGTCGAGCAGTTCCAGCGCGTGATGGCGCAGCGCGAACAAAACACCGAGCAGGCGCCCGACGACGGCACGCGCGTCTGCCCCCAATGCCAGGCGATCCTGCCGCCCGAGAGCGACGAATGCCCGGCCTGCACACTCGACGGCCAGGCGCCCGCGCCCTCCACCTGGGTGCTCTTGCGCCTGTGGCGCTTCGCGCACCCCTACCGCTGGACGCTGCTCACCGGCTTCCTGCTCACCCTGGCTTCCACCGCCGCCACGCTGGTGCCGCCCTACCTGACCATCCCCCTGATGGACCGGGTGCTGATCCCGTTCCAGAACGGCCAGGCGATCGACACCACGCTGGTGTTGATGCTACTGGGCGGCCTGCTCGGCTCGGCCCTGCTGGCCTGGGGCCTGGGCTGGGCGCGCACCTGGCTGCTCGCGCTGGTCTCCGAGCGCATCAGCGCGGACCTGCGCACCACCACGTTCGACCACCTGCTCGAACTCTCGCTCGACTACTTCGGCAGCAAACGCACCGGCGACCTGATCGCGCGCATCGGCAGCGAAACCGACCGCATCAGCGTGTTCCTGTCGCTGCACGCGCTCGATTTCATCACCGACGTGCTGATGATCACCATGACGGCGGTCATCCTTTTTTCCATCAACCCCTGGCTGGCGCTGGCCACGCTGGTCCCCCTGCCCTTCATTGCCTGGCTGATCCACCTCGTGCGCGACCGGCTGCGCACCGGCTTCGAGAAAATCGACCGTGTCTGGGGCGAGGTCACCAACGTGCTGGCCGACACCATTCCCGGCATCCGCGTGGTCAAGGCCTTTGCGCAGGAAGGGCGCGAGGCCAAGCGCTTCAAGGGCGCCAACGAGCACAACCTGGTGGTCAACGACCGCATCAACAAGACCTGGTCGCTGTTCACGCCCACGGTCACCCTGCTCACCGAGGTCGGCCTGCTGGTGGTGTGGGCCTTCGGCATCTGGCTGGTAAGCCAGAACAACATCACGGTGGGGGTGCTGACCGCCTTCATCGCCTACATCGGGCGCTTCTACGGGCGGCTCGACTCCATGAGCCGCATCGTCTCCGTCACGCAGAAGGCGGCGTCAGGCGCCAAGCGCATCTTCGACATCCTCGACCATGTCTCCAACGTGCCCGACCCGGCGCAACCGGTGGCGCTCCAGCAAGTGCAAGGCGGCCTGCAAATCGAAGGCGTGAGCTTTCGCTACGGCAGCCGCACGGTGATCCGCGACCTGAGCCTGGACATCCGCCCCGGCGAGATGATCGGCCTGGTCGGCCACAGCGGATCGGGCAAGAGCACGCTGGTGAACCTGCTGTGCCGTTTCTACGACGTGAGCGAAGGCGCGATCCGCATCGACGGCACCGACGTGCGCCGCGTCGCCGTGGCCGACTTCCGCCGCCACATCGGCCTGGTGCTGCAAGAGCCCTTCCTGTTCTTCGGCACCATCGCCGAGAACATCGCCTATGGCAAACCCGGCGCCACGCGCGCCGACATCGTGGCCGCCGCGCGCGCGGCGCACGCGCACGAATTCATCCTGCGCCTGCCGCAGGGTTACGACTCGCTGGTGGGCGAACGCGGCCAGGGCCTCTCCGGCGGCGAACGCCAGCGCATCAGCATCGCACGCGCACTGCTGATCGACCCGCGCATCCTGATCCTGGACGAAGCCACCTCGTCGGTGGACACCGAGACCGAAAAGGAAATCCAGAAGGCGCTGGACAACCTGGTGCAAGGCCGCACCACCATCGCCATCGCACACCGCCTCTCGACCTTGCGCAAGGCCGACCGCCTGGTGGTGATGGACCGTGGCCAGGTGGTGGAGATCGGCCCGCACGACGAGCTGATGGGACTGCGCGGCGCCTACTGGCGCCTGTACGAAGCACAGGCACGCAAGGAGCAGGAAGCCGCCGCGCTGCTCGACGGCGACACCAACGGGGACGACGACGCATGAACACGACGACCACCACACCCTCCCCCTCGGCCGCGCCCGCCTGGCGCTTGCAGCGCAACGCTTTTGGCCGCCTGGTCTTCACCGACGAGGCCGGTGTGGAGCACGTGGGCGTGGTGCCCGTGCGCGCCTTCCCCATCGGCGCGCCCGACGAAGGCCTGTCTCTGGTGGGCAGCGATGGCCACGAACTGGTGTGGGTGGAGCGCCTGTCGGCGCTGCCCGCCGAACTGCGCCAATGGCTGGAAGAAGAACTGGCTCAACGCGAGTTCACGCCGGTGATCCAGCGCATCGATTCGGCTTCCACCTTCGCCACGCCCAGCACCTGGAAGGTCACCACCGACCGGGGGTCTACCAGCTTCGTGCTGCGCAGCGAGGACGACATTCGCCGCCTGGACGGCAATGCGCTGCTGATCCAGAGCAGCCACGGCGTGAGCTTTGCGGTGCGCGACCGCGGTGCACTGGATGCGCACTCGCGGCGGTTGCTGGATCGGTTTCTTTGAGAGATTCGCCCCGCAGTCTTGCGGGACCCGAGGGGCAATCTTGCGCCACCCTGAAATTCACGCTCTAACCAGGAAACGCATCAACCCCCCGTACACGGAGTTCAGACGCCATCGCAAAATAGACTTGCGCAAGCAGATCTGCCAAGGGCGGATCGAGGCTGGCTTCCAGAACCGGCACCAGCGAATCGCGCAAACTCACAAGCTCCGTCGAATCGAGCGAACGGGTCACCGCTGACAACCATTCCCCCCGCAATTGGACGGCGGATCGACCGGCGGAAGTATTGTGACCACTGCGGCCAACCAACGCATCCATCTCATTGCCGAATTTCTGGACAGCCGGGAAATCCGCATCGGTCAAAGCCGTGAGCAGACTTCTCGCCGTGCGCTCCCCCGCCTGGCTCTCAAGCAATGAGGCGATGTGTTCCAACTCGGTCTTCGCAATGCCCGCCCCGGCCACCTCCCCCGTGCCCGGATCGACGTAGTTGCCCGCGTCCTGCAGCAGACGGCGTGAGGCTTGAGACAACGCGACGATCTGTACCCGTTCCGTGTTGCTCAAACCCGTCCAGTTCGCCTGGAGAGGCTCTCCAAAGAACACCCTTCTCTTTGCGAAGTCCTCCATGGCGCGGCGCAACATTTCAGCGCGGACCGCCAGGGACAGATGCTCGATCACTTCTCGCAATGAGGGAGAAGGCGACTTCGCCAGATGGCTCGCCAGCTTGGGTTCCAGAAGATAGAGATCCACCGCTTTCATGGATCTCGCCGCTTGCAGCAGAAGTGCGCCGCGGAGTTGCACATCGGATGCACCACTGCCCGCGGCCACGACGCCACCGATCGACTGCGTGATCTCGTTGCCGATGCGTTGAGCACGCACCGTGTCGTCCTTCTGCAAGCTCTGGATGAAGTCGGCAACAGCGTTTTGACGTTCAACGTAACCGCCGAGATCGGAAGAAATGTCCTGAACCTCGCCCAGCGCTTCGCCGGTCAAATAAGGGCCTCCCATGCTTTGCACATCCGACGCAATGCCGGGCAACCTGGAAATTTCAGTCGACTGACTCAGTTCAATGGCATCCAACTCGATCCAACGGTACAAAATTTCAGACTTGGCCAATACGGCCAAATGCGTCGCCACATCGGCCAGTGCTGGAGAAAAGGTGCTCAACGAGTTCGGATCCAGCAGCTCGTCGAGTTCAAGGAGATCGTCCAGATCGCAAGCAGCGACCCAACTGAGCAGATGAGGATGTCTGAGCTCCACGGTGCTTTGAACACCTGGGTTGTGAGCAGGAGCCGCTACCCCGTCCAGCATGAGGCTGGCCAGTTCCGCAACGTCCTCCTCTCCGTTCTTCAACGCAACCACGAGATCCTCAATCTCCTTGCTGGCCATGTTATTTACCATGCCCAAGTGGGCACCCAACTGAGCCACGATCCTGTCCAGCGCGTCAAGGCCGAGATTCGCTCCAACCACAACGTTCGTCTGCGGATCCGCATAGGGACGCATCTGTGTTTTCAGCGGTGCAGCGATCTTGGCCAACGCGATCACGTCTTGCCGCTGGATGCCATCCAGTTTCTGGAAGTCCGGCGCGTCCTGCTGTCCATACCGCACGCCCTCCTTCGCAAGGACGTCCAATCCGCGGCGCAGTATTTCTGCACGGGCCGAAACGGCGAGATGCTCGAGCCAACCCTTCAGCCCCGTGAAGTCAAACTCTGGCTGCATGCCTTCGATCGAGGCCAAGAGGTCGTCGAGATCCCTGTCTTGCATGGCCGTCACCGTCTCGAGCAGAAGCCTACCGCGAAGCTGAAGCTCCGACTGACCCAGGCTCGAATGTTTCTCGTGGATCGATGCCAACGCGAGATTCAATCGGGTCCCTGCCAAGGAGGCCGTTGCTTCATCTGCGCCTCGTATGGCGGTGACCAGATTTCCCAGCTCCAGGCGGCTCTTGGCTTCAAGCTCCAGCTTGGCTTTGTGTTCCGCCGCTGCGCCGAACGCTTTCCTGTCAATTCGCTGCACCTGTTTACCAACTGGAGTTGCTTTTTCGAAGCGTCGACCCGTCTTTGCACCCAACCCGCTGAGTTCCACCACAAATCTGTCGAGCGCTTTTCTTGAAAACCGTGCATTCAATGCTTCACCTTTTCCCAACTGGGCAAAGAAGACCGCTTCTTGCTGCAGTTCAGGTGCCAGCTTGCGCAACGTGGACAAGCTTTCCTTCTGGCCCACAGACAATCCGCTCTCGTCGCCAGAAAAAAGTGCGCCTTCCTCCATGAACTTGACCATCTCGCGGTGCAAGATTTCGGACTTCACCAGGAAGGCAAGGTGCATGGTCGACTCCCGCAGGCCAGCGGTCTTCAAGTCCGCGGTTTGGAAACTCTCCAACTTGTCCAGCAGCTTGCGAAGATCGGTCGGGCTCTTGGCACCGACCATGTTGAGAAAGCAGTTGTTCCGCAATTGCGTCGGGGACAGATCGCGCTTGGTGCCCTGATATTTGAGCGCGACCAACTTGCTATCCAGTTGGACACTGGCCAACTGAGCAGCCGCCACATCGTTTTTCTCGACTGCCAAGAGGAGCTTGTCCACTTGGCCTTCTGCCTCCGAGTGGTGGGACTCCTCCGCCTGCCGTGCGCGCTTCTGCGCAGCAGGCAATTTCTCGGCAATGCGCTGGAAAAACGACGGCTTTTGGGGAGGCTCAATGTCCTGGTGTTTGAGCGGTGCGCTGTGCGGCGCAGAGCGATTCAATGTGGTGGGCTTGGACATAGGGTTTCCTTGGTGGATGCAGATCCGGGTTCCGCGACAGAGGAGGTGGAAGGTGGTCCCCACCGGGAGGCAAAATTTCAGTAACCCCCGCCAAGGTTCGGTTCCTGGGGGTTCGGCGCGTTGCAGCGGGCTGCCGCCACGGCGGCCCAGCGGTGGCATCGACGCTCGGGAAAACCCTCAATCGGATCGCGCGCCTTCGCATCCGTGAAATGTGCGTGCACATCTGGTCATGCACGTCGCGCGGCTCTCCACAATCGTCCCCACCTTGACGAGGAGTCCGTGATGGCCGGGTGCAGCATGTCGACCGTTTCTGAAGGGCGCGAGGTGGCCCATGGATAGCCGGGTAGGCGCCCTCGCACCGCCGCGCGATGCCGCTTACGCACACGGCGAACTGCGGCCCCTGATCGCACCGCGCAGCATCGCCATCGCAGGCATCTCCTCGCGCGAGGAGAGCTTTGGCTGGACCACCTTGAGCCACCTGCGCGAATTCACCGGCGCGGTCCATCTGGTGAACCCGCGCCACACCCAGATCACCGCACGGGTCTGCCACCCCAGCATCGCAGCCCTTCCCGAGGTGCCCGACTGCGTGGTGATCGCCGCTGGCCGCGACGCAGTCGAGGCATTGGTCCTCGAATGCGCCGAGGCGGGCGTGGGCGCCTGCATCGTGTACGCCGCCGGCTACGCCGAGACCGCCCGGCCCGAGCGCATCGCGATGCAAGCGCGGCTGGGCGAGATCGCGGCACGCAGCGGCATGCGCATCGCAGGCCCGAACTGCCTGGGCATCGTCAACTACGTGTCGCGCGCGGTGGTCTCGTTCGCGCCGTACCCCGCACCGCGCCCGCTGCCCGGGCGCTGGATCGGCATCGCCAGCCAGTCCGGCGCCATGGCCAACTCGCTTTCGCAGGTGGTCGAGCAGGGCTCGCCCGTGGGCCTGGTGTTGAGCGCGGGCAACTGTTGCGACGTCGACGTGGCCGACCTGATCGCCTACCTGGCCGACGAACCGGACTGCGGCTTGATCGTGAGCGTGTTCGAGGGCATGACCAACGCGCGCCGCCTGATCGACGCCATGGAACGCGCCTGGCGCGCCGACAAGCCGCTCGTGATCTACAAGATGGCCACGGGCGCACTGGGCGCGCAGGCCGCCGTGTCGCACACCGGCTCGATGGCCGGTGCCAACGCCGCCTACCGCGCCGCCTTCGAGCGCTACGGTGTGGTGGCGGTGAACGATTTCGAGTCGCTGGTCGAGGCCGCGCAGTTCTTCCTCAAGGCGGTGGCACCGCGCGCCCGTGGCGTCGCCGCGCTCAACACCTCGGGCGGCTGCACGGTGATGTCGGCCGACAAGGCCGAAGTCCACGGCGTGGACCTGCCACAGCCGCAACCGGCGGTGCAAGCCATCGTGGCTGCACACATTCCCGACTACGGCTCGGCGCGCAATCCGTTCGACATGACGGCGCAGATGCTGACCGAACCGGGCGCGTTCCCGGCCTGCGCCGAGGCGCTGATGTCCGACCCGACCTTCGGCGCGGTGATGATGACCACCAACTGGTCGTCCAGCAAGGTGGCCGAACGCAGCCGCGTGCTGGGCGAGGCCGCGGCCCGCCACCAGAAGATGGCCTGCAACGTGTGGCTCTCGCCCTGGCTGGACGGACCGGGTGCGCGCGAGACGCAAGAGACGCCGAACATCGCCCTGTTCCGCTCGATGGACCGCTGCTTCGCGACCCTCGCGGCATGGCACCGGCGCGGGGATCGGCGTGCCCGGATGGACCAGGCCGCCACCCGCGTCAGTACGGCGTTCGCACGCGAAGCGGCGCGCGCGCTGTTGCTGCAAACACCTGCCGGCACCGCACTCGGCGAGCGCCGCTCCAAGGCGGTGCTGGCCCACTACGGCATTCCGCTCGTGCCCGACCGGCTGGTGCAAACCGCCGACGACGCGGTGGCAGCGGCGCAGGACTTCGGCTACCCGGTGGTGCTCAAGGTCGAGTCGGCCGATCTGCCGCACAAGACCGAGGCCGGGGTCGTGCGCCTGAACTTGCGCGACGCGCCCGCCGTGCGCGCGGCCTTCGACGAGGTCATGGCCAACGCCCAGCGCCATGCGCCGGCCGGCAGACCGATACAGGTTGACGGTGTGCTCGTGCAGCCCATGTTCGCCCGGGGCCTGGAGCTGGTCATGGGCGGGCGCATCGACGCGCAGTTCGGCGCTCTCGTGGTCGTCGGCCTGGGCGGCGTGTGGGTCGAGGTGTTGCGTGACACCGCGGTCGACCTGGCACCGGTCACCCAAGCGCAGGCCCACGCGTTGCTGGCGCGCCTGTCCGCGCAGTCCGCCCTGGAGGGTTTTCGGGGCCTGCCGCCGGTCGACCGCGAGCGGTTGGCCGACGTGGCCGTGCGCGTCTCGGAATTCATGGCAGACCAGGCCGATCTGGTCGCGGAACTCGACATCAACCCGCTGATCTGCGAAGGCTCGCGCATGGCAGCGGTGGATGCGTTGATCGTGCGCGCACCCGGTTGATGCACCACGGCGAGCCGTTTCGACAGGCGTTCGATATCCACCACCAGGAGACAGACATGACCAAGAGACTTTCCTTGCTCCCACTGCTGTTCGCGCTGTTGTTCGCCGGCCTCTTCCCATGGGCGGGCGCACACGCGCAGGACTACCCGAACAAGCCGATCCGCTTCATCTACCCCTACCCCGCGGGCGGGTCGGGCGACAACATCATGCGGCTCGTGGCCGACATGCTGGGGCCCGAACTGGGCGGCAGCGTCTATGTCGAGAACCGGCCGGGCGCCTCGGGTGTGGTCGGCACGCGCACGGTCGCCGAGAGCGCGCCCGACGGCTACACCCTGGGCCTCACTTCCAACGGCACCCACGCGGCGGTGATGAGCCTGGTCAAGAACCCGGGCTACGACCCGTTGAAGAATTTCACCCACATCGGCCTGTTCGCCTCCTTGCCCTGGATGCTGGTGGTGCCCGCACAGCAACCGTTCCAGTCGGTGAACGATCTGGTGGCCTGGGCGCGGGCGAACCCGGGCAAGCTCACCATGTCGCATTACTCGTCGAGTTCGCGCGTGCTGGTGCACATGCTGCAGACGGCGTCGAAGGTGCAGCTGACCGAGGTTCCCTACAAGGCGCCGGGGCAGGTCATCACCGACCTCATCGGCGGGCAGTTGCAGGCCGCCTTCCTGCCCATGGAAATTGCCATGGCGCAAGCCGCGGGCGGCAAGATGCGCGTGCTCGGCGCGGCATCCGAAAAGCGGCAGCCCGGCGCGCCGCAGGTGCCCACGATCGCCGAGCAATTGCCTGGCGTGGCGCTCACCTCCTGGATGGGCATGGGGGCCCCGGCGGGTCTGCCTCCCGACGTGACCACCAAACTCCAGTCCGCCCTGACGCGGGTGCTGAACAAGCCGGAGTTCCGCGAGCGCTTGCAGAAGCTGAGCGGCGACGTGCTCATCAACACCCCCGCACAGATCCACGCGCGCATCCGCGAAGAAATGGCGATGTGGGCGAAATTCGCCAAGGAAGCGGGCGTGCAACCCGAATGAAGGAGACGGCGTTCATGCATCCCACCTCCTCCTTGCCGGCCGTGGATGGCGCCGCGATCGAGGCGGCCGACGACGCGCGCATGCGCGCGCTCGTTGAGGCCGACCTCGCGGCCCTGGAACGTGCGCACGCCGACGAACTGGTCTATGTCCACGGCAACGCCTTCGTCGACAGCAAAAAAACCTATCTCCAGGGCGTGCGCGCGGGGCGCGCGCGCCTCCTCGGCATCCGCCGCGAGGACACGCGCGTGCGGCTGTTCGGCGATGTAGCGCTGCTGGATGGCGTGTCCCATGCGCGCTTCGAGATCAAAGGCCAGGCCCGCGAAGCGCGCAGCCGCGTGATGAGCACCTGGGTGCTGCGCGACGGACGCTGGCAGATGGCGCACTACCACGCCACCAGCCTGCCCGCACCAGGCACTTGAACCTCCCAGTCCAGCCGATCCACCCTTCACATCAAGAGACACCATTCCCATGCAGTTGCCCCCCGGCTTTCAACTCAGCTTCTCACCCAGCAAACTGTTGTGCCGACCGGGCGCCATCGAGACGCTGGCCGAGGAGGCACGCACCCTCGGCATGCGGCGCGTGATGCTGGTCAGCGGCACACGCACGGCGCAAGGCCGGGCCATGGCGGCCGTCCGGGCGGCGCTGGGCGATGCGGTCGCGCACGAGTGGACCGGCATCCCGCAGCATTCGGGTGTGGCCGACGTGACGGCGATGGCCGCGAAAGCGCGCGCGTTGGGCGTCGACGGTTTCGTCGCGGTGGGCGGCGGCAGCGCGTCGGACAGCGCCAAGGGCGCCGCCATCCTGCTGGCCGAAGGCGGCACGCTGGCGGACCACGCCAACGTATTCCACCCCCCGGACCACTACGTGCAGAAAGTGCTGGCCGCACCCAAGCTGCCGATCATCGCGGTGCCCACCACGCTGTCGGCGGCGGAAGTGACCCCCGGCTTGGGCGTGCGCGACGAACACGGCCACAAGCTGGTCTTCTGGGACCCTGGCGTGGTGCCGCGCCTGATCGTGCTCGATGCCCTGGCCACGGTCGACGTCCCGGCCGCCCTGTTCGCGACCACGGGCATGAACGCCCTGGCGCATTGCATCGAAGGCATGTACTCGCGCGTGCGCAATCCGATCTCGGAGGGCCTCGCGCTGCAGGGCATCCGCTACCTGCGGCAGGCGCTGCCGCGCGTCGTGGCCGATCCCGCCAACCTGGCCGCGCGAGAACAGGCGCTGGTCGGCGCCTACCTGAGCGGACTGGTCATCAGCAACGCGCGCGTGGGCATCCACCACGGCATCTGCCACGGCCTGGGTTCGCTGGGCGGGCTTTCGCACGGAACGGCCAACGCGGTCATGCTGCCGCATGCCATGCGCTTCAACCGCGAGGTGGCGGCAGAGCCCCTGGCGCTGGCAGCGCAGGCCATGGGCGTGGAGGTGGCGGGAAAGACGCCACTGGAGGCGGCCGATGCCGCGATTGCGGCCGTGCAAGCATTGCAGCGCCAGATCGGCGTGCCGCGCGGCCTGGGCGAGGCGGGGCTGGACCGGGCGCTCGTGCCGGCCTTGGCTCGCGGTGCCATGTCCGACCGCGGGCTCTATTTCAACCCGCGCCTGGCGTCTGAGCCGGAGGTGAGGGAACTGCTCGAGTCGGCCTGGTGATGTCCGCTTGACAGCGGCTCATCGCGGATCGTGCAACGCTCGCGGCGCCACGACACCCGATCTCGCCGAATACCGCGCCAGACTGTCCAGAGCCTCCACCTCCACCCGCGCGTTGCGCCGCCCGCCATAGACCTCCGTCCTGAGCCAGTCCAGCTCCGCGTCCAGGCGCTCCTGGCTGGGCAGCGTGCAGAACCAGACCTTGGTTTCGCCGTCCCAGCGGTAGCCCCGGCTCTTCAACAGATCCTTGGACTCGAAGGGCGAGCCGGTGGCGCGCAGTTTGAAGCTGGGTTGGGCGGCCGCGGCGATCAAGTGGCTCAGACCCGTGAGCGGGCCGGGGCCGAACGGGCGGGCCAGCACCTGCAGCAAGGCATGGCAGTCCACCTGGGCGCGGTGTGCGTCGTAGAACCAGCCGTGGTTCTGCGCCAGCGCGCTCAGCTTGGCCGATTCCGCGCCCGCCGCCTTCCAGTCGATGTCGGCGAACGAGCAGGCCCACGCCTTCTCGGCAAAACACGGGAAGCGCGCTTCCACGAAAGGCCGGTCGAACGCCGCGTTGTGCGCCACGATCAGGTCGGCCTGGGCCACCAGGGCCTGGACCTGCGCGTCGTCCAGGCGATGCCCCCGGACCATGTCGTCGCTGATACCGGTCACTTCCTTCGCGATGGCGGGAATGGGCATGCCCGGGTCTTCAAAGCCTTCGAAAAGCGCCACCGGACCAAAAGGCGTGCCGGTGCCGAGGTCCACACTCACGAGGAGCATGGCGAGTTCGATGATCTTGTCGGCCTGGTGTGAAAGGCCGGTGGTTTCGGTGTCGAGCACCAGCACGCGTTGGGATTCCTGGGCGGCGCCAGGGCCGTAGTCGGTGCAGGGCACCAGGCGGCGAAGGACGCGAAAATTCCCATCGGCCTCCAGGCGTTGCGCCATCTCCTCCAGCGTCGGCGATGGGGCCGCAAGGGTCGTGGCTGGGGGCGGCGGAGGCGGCAAAGGAGGCAAAGGTGCCGGCGCGGCGGGGGCGTCGAACTCGAAACTGAACTGGTCCATGCGTGGAGCCTACCGCAGTGGGCATGCCGTCGGTGAAACCAATGGAGAGCCACCGTGGTGCGAGTCTTGCTAGCATGGACGCGGACCGCGAATCGCATTTCTCTGCCACCGCTCTTCTGGAAAGACCTCCGCATGGCCATCCACGTTGCCCTGAGCCACATCACCCACTACCGCTACGACCGCCCGGTCAAGCTGGGTCCCCAGGTGGTCCGCTTGCGGCCCGCACCGCACAGCCGCGCCAAGGTGCTGTCGTACTCGCAGCGCATCGAGCCGGGGGAGCACTTCATCAACTGGCAGCAAGACCCGTTCGCCAACTACCAGGCGCGCCTGGTCTTCCCCGAACCCACCACCGAGTTCAAGGTGACCATCGACCTCGTGGTGGAGATGGCGGTGCACAACCCGTTCGACTTCTTCCTCGAACCCTCGGCCGAGAACTTCCCCTTCGCCTATGCCGCCGCGCAAAAACAGGAACTGGCGCCCTACCTCGCCACCGCGCCGCTCACGCCACTGCTGCAGGCCTACGTGGATGGCGTGGACCGCCAGGAGCGCTGCACCATCGACTTCCTGGTCGACATCAACCAGCGCCTGCAGCGCGACATTGCCTACACCATCCGCATGGAGCCCGGCGTGCAGACGCCGGAAGACACGCTCCGGCTCAGGAGCGGCTCCTGCCGCGACAGCGGCTGGCTGCTGGTGCAGATCCTGCGCCACATGGGGCTGGCCGCGCGTTTTGTCTCGGGCTACCTGATCCAGCTCGCGCCCGACGTGAAATCGGTCGACGGCCCCAGCGGTCCGGAACGCGACTTCACCGATCTGCACGCCTGGTGCGAAGTGTTCCTGCCGGGCGCCGGCTGGATCGGGCTGGACCCGACCTCGGGCCTGCTCGCGGGCGAAGGCCACATTCCGCTGGCCTGCACGCCGCAGCCCTCCAGCGCCGCGCCGGTCGAAGGCGGGATGGACAAATGCGAGGTGAGCTTCAGCCACCACATGGGCGTCACGCGGGTGTACGAGTCGCCGCGCGTGACCGCGCCCTACACGGACGCGCAGTGGGCCGGCGTGCTGGCCCTGGGCGAGAAGGTGGACGCCGATCTGGAACAACACGACGTGCGCCTGACCATGGGTGGCGAGCCGACCTATGTGGCCACTGGCGACCGCGACGCGCCCGAATGGAACACCGATGCGCTGGGCCCCACCAAGCGCGGCTACGCCACCGAGCTGCTGGGGCGCTTGCGCGAGCAGTACGGCGCGGGCGGTTTCGTGCACATGGGTCAGGGCAAGTGGTACCCGGGCGAGCAGTTGCCGCGCTGGGCGCTCTCGATGTTCTGGCGCGCCGATGGCGACACGGTCTGGCACAACCCCGCACTGCTCGCAGACGAGCGCGACGAGGCCCACTACACGAGCGACGACGCGCGCCGCTTCGCGCAGGCCCTGGCGCGCAAGCTCGGCCTGTCCACGCAGTACATCACGCCGGGCTACGAGGACACCTGGTACTACCTCTGGCGCGAGCGCCGCCTGCCGGTGAACGTGGACCCGTTCGACAGCAAGCTGGACGACGAGCTCGAACGCGCGCGCCTGCGCCGCGTGTTCGGCCAGGGGCTGGACGCCACGGTGGGCTATGTGCTGCCGCTGCAGGCCTCGGGGCAGAACGGCGCGCTCTCCAGCAACGGCAAGAGCGGCTACCCGCGCCTGGCGGGCACGGTGTGGTCCACCGGCCCCTGGTTCTTCCGCGACGAGCGCATGTATCTCGTGCCCGGCGATTCGCCCATGGGCTATCGCTTGCCGCTGGACTCGCTGCCCTGGGTTTCGGCCGGCGACTACCCGTACCACATCGAGCAGGACCCGCACTCCGCGCGCGACCCCTTGCCGCGCGGCGCGGCGACGAAACACCAGGTCGCCCCGCACCAGGTGGGCGGCGGGTTCGCCGAAGGCGGCACGGTGTCGATGCAAGGCATGGACTTCGACCCGGACGCCGAAACCATCGAAGGCCTGCGCTCCGGTCAACCCGGGCCAGGTGCCACGCCGGCTCAGGCGCTGGCGCAGCGCTTCCCACAACGCGGTGAATCCGCCGCCTGGCTCACGCGCACGGCGCTCTGCGTGGAAGCGCGAGACCCCAGCCGCGCCAACGGACCCAAGGCCGAACACGCCGCAGGCGCGAAAAAACAGCACCTCTACATCTTCATGCCGCCCATGGCACGGCTGGAGGACTACCTCGACCTGCTCTCGGCCGTCGAAGCCACCGCCGAGAAGCTGGGCATGGCCATCGTGCTCGAAGGCTACCCGCCACCACGCGACCCGCGCCTGAAGATGCTGCAGGTCACGCCCGACCCGGGCGTGATCGAGGTCAACATCCACCCCGCGCACCACTGGGGCGAGCTGGTCGAGCACACCGAATTTCTCTACGAGGCCGCGCACCAGACGCGGCTGTGCGCAGAGAAGTTCATGACCGATGGCCGCCACACCGGCACCGGCGGGGGCAACCACTTCGTGCTCGGCGGCGCCACGCCTGCGGACTCGCCGTTCCTGCGCAAGCCCGAGCTGCTGGGTAGCCTGCTGGCCTACTGGCACAACCACCCTTCGCTGTCCTACCTGTTCAGCGGCCTGTTCATCGGCCCGACCAGCCAGGCCCCGCGCGTGGACGAGGCGCGCAACGACCAGTTGGTCGAGCTGGAAATCGCACTGGCGCAGATCCGGAAAAACCGCGAAACCCATGGCGAAAACATGCCGCCCTGGATGGTGGACCGCACGCTGCGCAACGTGTTGATCGACGTCACCGGCAACACCCACCGCAGCGAGTTCTGCATCGACAAGCTCTACTCGCCCGATGGTCCCACCGGCCGTCTGGGCCTGCTGGAGCTGCGCGCTTTCGAAATGCCACCCCACGCGCGCATGAGCATCGCGCAGCAGCTCCTGCTGCGCGCCATGATCGCGCGCTTCTGGCAACAGCCGTGGCACGGCAGGCTCACACGCTGGGGCACCGAACTGCACGACCGCTTCCTGCTGCCCAGCTTCGTGCGCATGGACTTCGAGGACGTTCTCACCGACATGGCCGACGCCGGCTACGCCTTCGACATGGCCTGGTTCGAACCGCACTTCGAATTCCGCTTCCCGCTGGTGGGCCAGGTCGCGGCGCGCGGCATCGAGCTGACCATCCGCAACGCGCTGGAACCCTGGCACGTCATGGGCGAGGAAGGCATGGTCGGCGGGACCGTGCGGTACGTGGACTCGTCCCTGGAACGCGTGGAGGTGCGTGTGAGCGGCTTCAACGACAGCCGCCATGTGATCACCTGCAACAGCCGCGCCCTGCCGCTGCAGAGCACCGGCACCGTGGGCGAATACGTGGCCGGCGTGCGCTACAAGGCCTGGAGCCCGCCATCGGCCCTGCACCCCTCCATTCCCGCTCACGCGCCGCTGACCTTCGACATCGTCGACACCTGGCTCCAGCGCTCCCTGGGCGGCTGCCAATACCACGTGGCCCACCCGGGCGGGCGCAACTACGACACATTTCCCATCAACGCCTACGAGGCCGAGAGCCGCCGGCTCTCGCGCTTCTTCCAGATGGGGCACACGCCCGGGCGCATGGACGTCGCGCCCGCACGCCACAGCCGCGAATTCCCTTTCACCCTGGACCTGCGAACATGACCCGCAAAGGCGATGCGGACAGGAGTGAGACGGACTCGGTGCAGAGGGGAGCTCCGTTCCCGTTCCAGCGGGCATACTTCGACGCGTGACGCCGGATTCCCACGACTCCCTTTTTGACACCTTGCGCCCCGGCACCCCGGGGGAATGGGCACTGTCGCTCTCCGTGCCCGCCGACGCGGGCCACTTCGACGAACTGCGCGCGGGCGGCACAGCCGCATCCCCGGCGCTCGCACCGCACTGGGCCAGCTTCTTCGAACACATCGGCAACGACGGCTTCGCCGACCTGAACCGGCGCGCCGAGAACCTGCAACGCCAGATCCGCGACAACGGCGTGACCTACAACGTCTATGCCGACGCCTCCAAAGGCTTGCAACGCCCCTGGGCCCTGGACCTGTTCCCCATGATCGTCGGCCAGCAGGACTGGGCACAAATCGAAAGCGGTGTGCTACAGCGCACACGCCTGCTCAATGCGGTGATGGCCGACCTCTACGGCGAACGCCGGTTGCTCAAGCAGTCGCTGCTGCCGCCCGCCCTGGTGCAAGGCCACCCGGGCTACCTGCGCTCCATGCAGGGCACGCGCCCCATGGGAGACACCTGGCTGCACATCGTGGGCTTCGACCTCGCCCGCGGCCCCGACGGCCGCTGGTGGGTGGTGGGCCAGCGCACGCAGACACCGTCGGGCCTGGGCTACCTGCTGGAAAACCGCATCGCGATCTCGCGCCAGTTCCCCAAGGCCTTCTCGGGCATGCGGGTCCAGCGCCTCTCGGCCAGCTACCAGGCGCTCATGGACGGCATCAAGCGCATGTCGCCCGCGGGCGAGCACACGCGCATCGCACTGCTCACGCCCGGGCCCTACAACGAAACCTATTTCGAACACGCCTACCTGGCGCGCTACCTCGGCCTCACCCTGGTGGAAGGCAACGACCTCACCGTGCGCGACCAACGCCTGTTCCTCAAGACGCTGCACGGTCTGGAGCCGGTGCACGCGCTGATCAAGCGGCTCGATGACGAATGGCTCGACCCGCTGGAACTGCGCTCGGACTCGCGCCTGGGCGTGCCCGGCCTCTTGCAGGCACTGCGCGCGGGCAACCTGCTGCTGCTCAACGCGCCCGGCTCCGCGCCGCTGGAATCGAACGCGCTGCTGGGCTTCCTGCCTGCCATCAGCCGCCACTTGCTGGGCGAGGAACTGAGCCTGCCGTCCCTCGCCACCTGGTGGTGCGGCGAGGACGCGGCGCTGCGCGAGGTGCTGCCGCTGCTCAAGGAAAGCGTGATCAAGTCCACCTACCCGAGCACGGAGATGGACGCGGTCATGGGCCAGGCCCTGAGCCCGCGCGCGCTCGACGAATGGGCTGGCCGCATGCTGCGCCACCCCGACGAGCACACCGTGCAATCGTGGTTGCCCTTGTCCCAGACGCCCACCTGGTCCAACGAACGGCTGCTGCCGCGTTCGGCCATGCTGCGCGTGTTCGCCATGGCCGACGGGCCCCAGTCCTGGCGCGTGCTGCCCGGTGGTCTGGTGCGTCTGGCGCCGCGGGGGCAACTCATCGCCGCCATGCAGCGCGGTGGCAGCAGCGCCGACTGCTGGGTCATGACCGATGACCCGGTGGACCACACCAGCCTGCTGATTTCCGGACTGGGCACGCCGGCGCAGGCGCCGCAGAAAAGGGCCGTGACCAGCCGCGCCGCCGAGAACCTGTTCTGGCTCGGCCGCTATACCGAACGCGCCGAGAACAGCGTGCGCCTGGCCCACATCGCGCTCAGCCACCTGGGCGGCGAAGAGCCCGCGTCCCGCGCACTGCTGGAATGGCTCACGCACACCGCGCGCGAGAACTCGCTCGTGCTGCCGCGCGTGCCCGACGCCACGCAATCGGCCCGCGTGTTCGCCCGCAGCCTCATCGCCGCGCTTTCGCCCGCGCAGGGCGACCCGATGGCCGCGCAATCCTTCAGCGTGGGCTTTAACCTGCGCGCGCTCAAATCGGCCGCGGCCCAGGTGCGCGCGCGCCTGTCGCAGGAGCACTGGAGCTTGATCGAGCGCACCGAGGCACGCTTCGCGCGCGACTGCGCGGCGCTCTCGACCGACGCCGAATACGCCACCGCCGAGGCCATCGTGGCATTGCAGCACGCCAGCGAACAGCTCGCGGCCATCACCGGCTCGCAGACCGACCGCATGGTGCGCGACGACGGCTGGCGCCTGCTCTCCATGGGCCGCCACATCGAGCGCCTCACCACCCTGTCGCGCGCGCTCGCGCTGGCGCTCGAAGACGGCTGCGTGCACGACGCGGCGGGTTTCGAAGCGGTGGTCGCGCTGTTCGACAGCACCATCACCTTCCACGCGCAGTATCAGCAGCGGCGCGACATGGTGGCCCTGATCGAACTGCTGGTGCTGGACCGCGACAACCCGCGCTCGCTCACCTGGGTGGTCGACACACTGCGCTCGCGCCTGAAGCGGCTGTCGCAAAGCGCCGCCCCACAAGACGCGCTGCTGGTGCGCCACCTGCCCGACCCTTCCACCTGGAGGCTGGCCGACCTGAGCAACTGGCAGTGCGACCCCGATGGACAACGCCGCTGGAGCGACCTGGCCCAACTGCTCGACGCTTGCGAAGTGGCCGCGAGAACCGTGTCCGACGAGCTCTCGCGCCTGCATTTCAGCCACGCCGACCAGAGCAACCAGAGCCTCGGGGCCTGACCATGCACCTGCGCATCCTGCACCGCACCCGCTACCGCTACCACGGCAACATCGACATGGCGCAACACATGGTGCACCTGCAACCGGCGAACACGCCCTCGCAGCGCGTGTTGGCGCACGAACTGCGCATCGACCCCGAACCCGCCGCGCGCAGCGAGACCACCGACGTCTTCGGCAACGAACGCACTTTTTTCTCGCTGCAGTCCAGCCACAACATGCTGACGGTGGAAGCCGACAGCCTGGTCGACACGCAAGCTCCCAGGCCCCTGCCCGAGAGCCCGCCGTGGCGCGGCCAGACCTGGGAACGCGTGCGCGAGCATTTCCGCTACCGCGCCCAGGCGCCGTTCGATCCGGCCAGCGAGTTCCTCTTCGCCTCACCCTATGTGCCACGCGACGACGCCTTCGCGGCCTTCGCGCGTCCCGCGTTCAAAGCCGGGCGGCCCATGCTGGAAGCTGCGCGCGCGCTGATGGAGCGCATCCACACCGAGCTCACCTACGAGAGCGACAGCACCGAGGTGAACACGCCCGCGCTCGACGCGCTCGCGCAGGGCAAAGGCGTGTGCCAGGACTTCGCCCACATCATGCTGGGCTGCCTGCGTTCGCTTGGCCTGCCTGCGCGCTACGTGAGCGGCTACTTGTTGACTCGCCCACCACCGGGCAAGCCGCGCCTGATCGGCGCCGACGCATCACATGCGTGGGTATCGGTGTATGTGCCATTGCCCGACGATGCCACCCAAGGCGGCTCCAGCGGCGCGTGGTTCGACTTCGACCCGACCAACAACCGCTGCGGCTGGGGCAGCCCGGGCGAGGACTACGTAAGCCTCGCCACGGGCCGCGACTTCTCCGATGTCTCACCGATGCGCGGCGTGATCCAGAGCGGCGCGCGGCACACGCTGGCCGTGGCAGTGACGGTGGCGCCGCCGCAGGAGTTCCACGCGATCGGGGGGACCGAGGGCACCCCATCGATAGAATGACCCGCTCATTCTTCAGGAGCCTTCCATGAGCGTGTATACCAAGCTGAGCGAACTCGGCATTGCCCTGCCCCCCGTCTCCGTTCCCGCGGCGGCCTACGTGCCCTTCGTGCAGACCGGCAACCTGATCTTTCTGAGCGGGCACATCGCGCGCAAAGACGGCAAGCCCTGGGTCGGCCAACTCGGCCTGACCATGACCACCGACGAAGCCAAGCCCGCCGCACGTGCCGTGGCCATCGACCTGCTCGGCACCCTGAACGCCGCCTGCCAGGCTGCAGGAAAAGACCTCGACAGCGTCAAACGCATCGTGAAGGTGCTCAGCCTGGTCAACTCGACCGCCACCTACACCGAACAGCACTTGGTCACCAATGGCTGCAGCGAACTCATCGGCGAAGTCTTTGGTTCGGTGGTTGGCGCACACGCACGCAGCGCGTTCGGTGTGGCGCAACTGCCCATGGGCGCGTGCGTCGAAATCGAGTTGATCGCAGAACTCGAATAAGGCCTGAGGGTGTTGGCCCCGTGAAGAGGGCGCCGCCCGGCGCCTACTTCCCCTGGCGCTCCCTGGCACGGCGCACCTGCCGGCTTTCCAGGGACTTCGCCTGGGCTTGTGCCTTGTCAGCGCGCCGCTGGGTGATGCGGCGCACCACATAGCGCGAAATGCCAAACGCCAGGACGGCCACCGCCGCCGCGATCACCATGCCTACCCACTCGTTGCTGCTGCCCATCTTCACGTCACCTGCTTCACTTCGTTCACAACATCTGCACCCGGCGCCGACCACCTGCGCTCAGGCGGCGGCCTCTCGGGACAAGAAAATCTCAAAGCGCGCCAACTCCTCGTCCAGCGCGCGGCGAAAACCAACATCGCGCGGGCGCGATGCCACGAACCCCAGTTCGTGGCGCAACTGCCCGCGCTCCAGCCGCAGGTTGGCCCAGCCCACCATCGCTTCGCCCCACAGCACCGGCAAGGCATAGTGCCCCATGGTGCGCTTGGCGGCAGGCACATAGGCCTCGAAGCGGTACGCCCAGCCCCACAGCATTTCGAACCGCCGCCGGTCCCACACCACGGGATCGAATGGGGCGAGCAGGCGCACGCCCTCGCCCGGCTGGTGGCGGCGCGAGGCCGGGTTTTCATCCGCCGGCCAGAACCAGGTGGTGCCGTCGACCACCGCATGGCCATAGCGCTCGCGAGCGCCCTTCACGACCGCACGGGTTTCGCCGGACAGGTGGGCCGCACCGTAGCGCAGCAAGGTGACCAGGTAACCCAGGCTGGGTGCGGGGATCGGCGCGTACAGCGCCACGATGGCGTCGACCAGGGCCTCGGCGCGCGCGCGCCGCGCCGATGGACTCTCGTCCTGTTCGGCGTGCGCCATGGCTTCGTACACGCGGGTGCCCGCCTCTCGGCGGCGCACGCGCAACCAACCATACTGGTGCATGCGTTCCAGCAGGCGGGTACTGGCGTTGAGCTCGCCGCCCCAGTACCCCGGGATGCGCCCATGGTGCGCAAAGGCTTCGCCGACCTCGCGCGGGTGCACCGTGCCCCGCTCCTGCACATAGGCCAATACCTCGCGGGCCTGCTGCTCCGTGGCCGCGTCCCAGGGTCGGCGCGGCGTGCGCGGGTGCAGCGAGGCCAGCATGCCGCGCGGCACGAAACCGTAGTTGACGAAGATGTCTTCTTCGATCCCCAGGCGCTCATAGCGGCGCTCCAGGTCGCCGGCCCGGTAGCCGTTCACGCGCTGCAAGAGGATGAGGTCTTGCGCACGGGCCGGCGCGCGCATCGGGTCGGCCTGCACGAAGCCGAGCCGGCGGATCGCGGCCGGCAACGTGACCGGCTTGAACAGGCTGCGCGCGATCGCGTAGCGGCGCAGTTCGTTCAGCGTGGGAGACCGAGCCATGGCTTGGGAGGTGTGAATGAGCCCGGCGTGACCGAGATACCCTCCCTACTCCACCCGCGTGATGCGGTTGGGCTTGAAGCCCAGGTCCGCCGCCTTGCCCTTGCGGCCACGCGCGGCGCGCGCGTTGTTCAGGCTGCGGATCTCCAGCGTTTCGTCGCGCTCCTTGCCGCCGCGTCCGATGCCCTCGATCTTCACGCTGCGCGTGTAGGCGACCGCGCCGGCCAAGGTGTCCTTGGCGTCCAGGTCGATCAGCATCAGGCCCCGGCCGCCCTTCTCCATCATCTTGAGTTCGCCGATTTCGAAGGTGAGGATGCGCCCGCCGGTGGACGCGCAGCACACGTGCGTGGCGGGCACGAGCGGCGCGCCACCCGAACCGAAGGCCGCGTGCGAAGGGGCGCAGGGCAACTCGCCCTCGCCCAGGTTGAGGAAGGTCTTGCCGCCGCGCTGGCGCGTGGTCATGTTCTCTACCGTGGCCAGGAAGCCATAGCCGCCGCTGTTGCTGAGCAGCACGGCAGCGTTGGCCGGACCGGCGAAGTAATGCAGCGGCTGCGTGCCACTTTCCAGCTCGATCAGCGTGGTGATGGGCTGCCCGTCTCCGCGCGCGCCGGGCAGGCTCGCCACGGGCACCGTGTACACGCGGCCGTTGCTACCAAAGGTGATGAGCGTGTCTACCGTGCGGCATTCGAAGGTGCCGTACAGGCCGTCACCGGCCTTGAAGGCGAAGCTGGCGGCCTCGTGGCCATGGCCGGTGCGCGCGCGCACCCAACCCTTGCTGGAAATCACCACCGTCACCGGTTCGTCCACCACCTTGATCTCGGCCACGGCCTTCTTCTCGGCCTGGATCAGCGTGCGGCGTTCGTCGGCGAAGGTCTTGGCATCGGCCTCGATCTCTTTCACCATCAGGCGCTTCAAGCTGCCTGGATTGGCCAGGATGTCTTCCAGCTTGCCCTGCTCTTCGCGCAGTTCCTTCAACTCCTGCTCGATCTTGATCGCCTCCAGGCGCGCCAACTGGCGCAAGCGAATTTCAAGAATGTCTTCGGCCTGGCGGTCGCTGAGCTTGAAGCGTTCGATCAGCGCGGCCTTGGGCTCGTCGCTGTTGCGGATGATGCGAATCACCTCGTCGATGTTGAGCAGCACCAGCTGCCGGCCTTCGAGGATGTGGATGCGGTCGAGCACCTTGGTCAGGCGGTGCTGCGAGCGTCGGGTGATGGTGCCTTGGCGGAATTCGATCCACTCCACGAGCATCTGCCGCAGCGATTTCTGCGTCGGCCGGCCGTCGAGCCCGATCATGGTGAGGTTGATCGGCGCCGAGGTTTCCAGGCTGGTGTGCGCCAGCAGCGCGGTGATGAGCTCCTGCTGCTCGATGCGGCTGCTCTTGGGCTCGAACACCAGGCGCACCGGCGCGTCCTTGCTGGACTCGTCGCGCACGCCGTCGAGCACCATGAGGATGCTGGCCTTGAGTTGCGTCTGCTCCTGCGTGAGGGCCTTCTTGCCGGCCTTCACCTTGGGGTTGGTGAGTTCTTCGATTTCTTCGAGCACGCGCTGCGTGCTCACGCCGGGCGGCAACTCGTTGACCACCAGTTGCCACTGGCCGCGCGCGAGGTCTTCGATCTTCCAGCGCGCGCGCACCTTGAGACTACCACGGCCCGTGCGGTAGGCGTCGGCGATGTCGCCCGCCGGGCTGATGATCTGGCCACCACCGGGGTAGTCGGGCCCGGGCAGGATGGCGAGCAGTTCTTCGTCGGTGAGCTTGGGGTTCTTCACCAGGGCCACGCAGGCATCGGCCGCTTCGCGCAGGTTGTGGCTGGGGATTTCGGTGGCCAGGCCCACGGCAATGCCCGAAGCACCGTTGAGCAAGTTGAACGGCAGGCGCGCCGGCAACTGCTTGGGCTCGACCGTGGAGCCGTCGTAGTTGGGCACGAAGTCCACCGTGCCTTCGTCGATCTCGTCGAGCAGCAAGGTGGTGATCTTGGACAGGCGCGCTTCGGTGTAACGCATGGCCGCCGCGCCGTCACCGTCGCGCGAGCCGAAGTTGCCCTGGCCATCGATGAGCGGGTAGCGCTGGGAGAAGTCCTGCGCCATGCGCACCAGCGCGTCGTAAGCGGCCTGGTCGCCGTGGGGGTGGAAACGGCCGAGCACGTCGCCGACCACGCGCGCGCTCTTCACCGGGCGCGCAGCGGTGTTGCGGTTCGGCCCACTGAAGCCCAGACCCATGCGGTCCATGCTGTACAGAATGCGCCGCTGCACCGGCTTCTGGCCGTCGCACACGTCGGGCAGGGCACGGCCCTTCACCACCGAGAGGGCGTATTCGAGGTAGGCGCGTTGCGCGTAGTTCGCCAGGTTCAGGCCGTCGTCGTCGGGCGCGGACAGCGGCAGTTCAGGGTTGTTCAGATCGGACATGGATGCTCAGAAAAATCAGATGTCAACCTCGACGGAGTCGCCGTGCAACTCCATGAGTTCGCGCCGCGAAGCCGCTTCGCCCTTGCCCATCAGCTTGGTGATGAGCGCTTCGGTGCCGGCAAAGTCCACCGCACCGAGCACCACCGGCATGAGCCGGCGCGTGTCGGGATTGAGGGTGGTGTCCCACAGCTGTTCGGCGTTCATTTCCCCCAGCCCTTTGAAGCGGCTGATCTGGCACTTCTCGGGTGCCACGCCGTCCTTGGCGGACTTGTCCAGGATGGCATGCAGTTCGCCTTCGTCCAGCGCGTATTGTTTGGCCGCCGGCTTCTTGCCGCGCGCGGGAATGTCCACGCGGAACAGCGGCGGGCGGGCCACGAACACATGGCCGGCTTCGATGAGCTTGGGGAAATGGCGGAAGAAGAGCGTGAGCAGCAGCACCTGGATGTGCGAGCCGTCCACGTCGGCGTCGGAGAGGATGCAGACCTTGCCATAGCGCAGGCCGCTCAGGTCGGGTGAGTCGTTGGGGCCGTGCGGGTCGACCCCGATGGCCACCGAGATATCGTGGATTTCGGTGTTGGCGAACAGGCGGTCGCGCTCGACCTCCCAGGTGTTGAGCACCTTGCCGCGCAGCGGCAACACGGCCTGCGATTCCTTGTCGCGGCCCATCTTGGCGCTGCCGCCAGCCGAGTCGCCTTCGACCAGGAACACCTCGTTGTGCGCCAGGTCGCGGCTCTCGCAATCGGTGAGCTTGCCGGGCAGCACGGCCACGCCGGAGCCCTTGCGCTTCTCGACCTTCTGCCCCGCCTTCTGCCGCGACTGCGCGGCCTTGATGGCGAGTTCGGCCAGCTTCTTGCCGTAGTCCACGTGCTGGTGAAGCCACAGTTCGAGCGCCGGGCGCACGAAGCTGCCGACCAGGCGCACGGCATCGCGCGAGTTCAGGCGCTCCTTGATCTGGCCCTGGAACTGCGGGTCGAGCACCTTGGCGCTGAGCACATAGCTGGCGCGCGCGAACACGTCTTCGGGCAGCAGCTTCACGCCCTTGGGCAGCAGCGCGTGCAGCTCGATAAAGCTCTTGACCGCCTGGAACAGGCCGTCGCGCAGGCCGCTGTCGTGCGTGCCGCCGGCGCTGGTGGGAATCAGGTTCACATAGCTCTCGCGCACCGGCTGGCCGTCTTCGGTGAAGGCCACGCACCAGGCCGCGCCCTCGCCTTCGGCAAAGCTGTCGTGCCCGCTGTCGGCAAAGCCTTCGCCTTCGAACAGGGGAATGACGGGTTCGCCATTGAGCGTTTGCTGCAGGTAATCGCGCAGGCCACCCTTGTAGAGCCAAGCCTGCGTTTCCCTGGTCTTTTCGTTGACCAGCGTGACACTCACGCCCGGCATCAGCACCGCCTTGCTGCGCAGCAGGTGGGTGAGCTCGCCCATGGGCAGCGCGGCGGACTCGAAATACTTCGCATCGGGCCAGGCACGCACCGTGGTGCCCTGCTTGCGATCGTCTGCCCCCTTGGGCACGACCACCAGTTGCTCGACCACGTCGCCAGCCGCAAACGCCAGCTTGGCCACCTGGCCTTCGCGAAAGCTCGTCACTTCCAGGCGGGTGGACAGCGCGTTGGTCACGCTCACCCCCACGCCGTGCAGGCCGCCCGAGAAGCTGTACGCGCCACCCTTGCCCTTGTCGAACTTGCCGCCCGCGTGCAGGCGGGTGAACACCAGTTCGACCACGGGCGCTTTCTCTTCCGGGTGCAGGCCGAACGGGATGCCGCGCCCGTCGTCTTCCACGCTCACCGAGTGGTCCGTGTGCAGCGTGACCTTGATCTTCTTGCCGTGGCCGGCCAGGGCCTCGTCGGCCGCGTTGTCCAGCACTTCCTGGATGATGTGCAGCGGGTTGTCGGTGCGGGTGTACATGCCCGGCCGCTGCTTGACCGGCTCCAGCCCCTTGAGGACGCGGATCGAGCCTTCGGAGTATTCGTTGGGTGTTTGGGTCGCCATGGGGGCGGATTGTATGTCCCGAAGACTGTATGCAAATACAGACCTTGCATCTCTCCACGGGCGAGCGATGCGCGGGCTTCATCATTGGTGGCAAAAAAAATCAAGCGGGCGCGGCATGCCCGCGACAGGCAAAGCCCATCGGTCTTCGCTACAGTTCCCGCATGCCGACCAGCCCCCTCTCTCCGATGCCACCCCGCCTGTCCGCCGCGCAGGTGCTGGTGTGCGGCGCCATGATCGTCACGCTCTCCATGGGCATCCGCCACGGCTTTGGCCTGTGGCTGCAACCGATCACCCAGGCCCAGGGCTGGACGCGCGAGAACTTCGCCTTCGCCCTGGCGCTGCAAAACCTCTCCTGGGGCGTGTGCGGCATCTTCGCCGGCATGGCGGCCGACCGCTTCGGCGCCTTCCGCGTGCTGGTCGTCGGCGCCATGCTCTACGGCTTGGGCCTGGCCGGCATGGCGCTGACCACCACCCCTCTGACGTTCGCGCTGACCACCGGCGTGCTGATCGGCGCGGCGCAGGCCGGCACCACCTATGCCGTGGTCTATGGCGTGATCGGGCGGCAGATCCCGGCCGAGAAGCGCTCCTGGGCCATGGGCGTGGCGGCGGCGGCCGGCTCCTTCGGCCAGTTCCTCATGGTGCCGGTCGAAGGCTGGCTCATCAGCGGCATCGGCTGGCAGCAGGCGCTGCTGGTGCTGGGCCTGGTGGTGTTGCTGGTCGTGCCGCTGGCCATGGGCCTGCGCGAACCGGGCTTCGCCGCGGGCGCGCCGGCGCAACGGGAACAGACCATCGCGCAGGCGCTGCGCGAAGCCTTTCGCTACCGCAGCTTCCAGTTGCTCATGGCCGGTTATTTCGTCTGTGGTTTCCAGGTGGTGTTCATCGGCGTGCACATGCCCAGTTACCTCAAGGACAACGGCCTGTCGCCCCAGGTGGCGAGCTACGCGTTGGCGCTGATCGGCCTGTTCAACGTGATCGGCACGTACGCCGCCGGCACGCTCGGCCAGCGTCTGGCCAAGCGCCACATCCTGGCGTTCATCTACTTCGCGCGCGCCATCGCGATCAGCGTGTTCCTGATCGTGCCGCTCACACCCATGAGCGTGTATGTGTTCTCCGCCGTCATGGGCGTGCTGTGGCTCTCCACCGTGCCGCCCACCAACGCGGTGGTGGCCCAGATCTTCGGCGTGGCCCACATGTCCATGCTGGGCGGCTTCATCTTCTTCAGCCACCAGATCGGCAGCTTCCTGGGCGTGTGGCTGGGCGGCGTGCTGTACGACCAGACCGGCAGCTACGACATCGTGTGGTATCTGTCGATCGCGCTGGGTGTGTTCGCCGGCTTGATCAACCTGCCGGTGCGCGAGACGCCCATCGTTCGCGCGCCGCAGCGCGTGGGGGCGGCCGCGTGAACCGCAGCCGCGCCCTGCACCTGCTGGCCTGGGCCGCGGTCATGGCGGCCTTGCTGGCCACCTTCGCGCTCTACCACAGGCCCGATTTCCTGGTGAGCCTGGCAGACCAGCTCTGGAGCTGCTTCTGATGATGAAGACGGCGATCCAGCCTGCACAGCCCCTGCACCCACCCTCTTCCTGGATCCAGCGCTGGCACCACCTGGCCGCTCCCGGTGGGCGTGTGCTCGATGTGGCCTGCGGACCGGGGCGCCACCTGTACTGGCTGCACGCGCAAGGCCACCCCGTCACCGGGGTCGACCGCTCGCCCGAGGCCATCGCGAGCACGCTGCCGCTGGCGCAGGCGGGCGCGCGCATCGTGCAGGCGGACATCGAAAACGGGCCCTGGCCCTTCGAGGACGAGCGCTTCGATCTGGTGGTGGTGACGAACTACCTGTGGCGCCCACTGCTGCCCACCTTGCGCAACAGCCTGGCCGACGGTGGCGTGCTCCTGTACGAAACCTTTGCCAGCGGCAACGAAACCGTCGGCAAGCCCTCGCGCCCTGACTTCCTGTTGCAACCCGGCGAACTTTTACAAGCCTTCACGGGTCTGCACGTGGTCGCCTACGAGGATGGCTTCTGCGACCGTCCCGAACGCTTCGTCCAGCGGCTGGCGGCGGTGCGAAAACGGCCCGGAACGCCCGCCCCGCCCCCACGGTTTCGCCTCGACACCGCTGGGTAGAATGCAAGGTTCGCGCGCCGGCCGTGCCCACGTGGGGCCACTGGTGGACGCTCAAAATTCAAGTCTCAATCTATGACACCCATCACCGGCAGCATCGTGGCCCTGGTCACGCCCATGCACGAAGACGGCAGCGTGGACTACCCCACGCTGCGCAAGCTGATCGACTGGCACATCACCGAAGGCACCGACTGCATCGGCGTGGTCGGCACCACCGGCGAATCGCCCACCGTCAATGTCGAAGAGCACTGCGAGATCATTCGCGTCTCGGTCGAACAGGCGCGAACGCACGGCGCCAGGCGCGTACCCATCATGGCCGGTTGCGGCGCCAACTCCACGGCCGAGGCGATCGAGCTCGCGCGCTTCGCGCAGAGCGTGGGCGCCGACTGCCAGCTGCAGGTCGTGCCCTACTACAACAAGCCCACGCAAGAGGGCCAGTACCAGCACTTCAAGGCCATCGCCGAAGCCGTGGGCGATCTGCCCACCGTCCTGTACAACGTGCCCGGCCGCACCGTGGCCGACATGGCGCACGACACCGTGTTGCGCCTGGCGCAGGTACCGGGCATCGTCGGCATCAAGGAAGCCACCGGCAACATCGAGCGCGCGCAGTGGCTCATCCACGACCTGCCCAAGGGCTTCTCGGTCTACTCGGGCGACGACCCGACCGCCGTGGCGCTCATGCTGTGCGGCGGCCAGGGCAACGTCAGCGTCACCGCCAACATCGCACCGCGCCTCATGAGCGAACTGTGCGCCGCGGCCATCGCGGGCGACGTGAAGCGTGCCATGGCCATCCAGTACCAGCTGATGCCGGTGCACAAGAACCTGTTCGTCGAAGCCAACCCGATTCCGCTGAAGTGGGCGATGTCGCGCATGGGTCTGTGCAACGAGGCCATGCGCCTGCCGATGACGCCGATGACGCGCTCGCTCGTGCCCGCCGTGGAAGCGGCGCTGCGCGCCAGCGGCCTGCTTTCCTGACGCTGTCTCACCGCGCGTCTTCTTTTCTCCGTTTCCAACGAGCCTCCCCAACATGTCCATTCGCCACCCGATCCCGACCTTCACCCGAATCGGCCTGCTGGCCACCGCGACCGTTCTCGCAGCGGGCTGCTCGATGCTGCAAGAGGACAAGATCGACTACAAGAGCGCCCAGCGCGGCAGCACGCTGGACGTGCCGCCCGACCTGACCCAGCTCAGCCGCGACTCGCGCTACACCGTGCCCGGCGGCGTGGTCACGGCCAGCGGCTACCAGACCAGCCAGCCGTCGCAGGCCACCGCCGCGACCACCGCGGCCACCACCATTGGCGACGTGCGCATCGAGCGCGCGGGCAGCCAGCGCTGGCTGGTGGTCGACCGCCCCGCCGACAAGCTCTGGACACCGCTGCGCGACTTCTGGCAAGAGAACGGCTTCCTGCTCGACCTCGACCAGGAGTCCCTGGGCATCATGGAGACCGACTGGGCCGAGAACCGCGCCAAGCTGCCGCAAGACTTCATCCGATCGACCATCGGCAAGGTGTTCGACAGCCTGTATTCCACCGGTGAGCGCGACCGCTTCCGCACCCGCCTGGAGCGCACCGCCAATGGGGGCACCGAGATCTACATCAGCCACCGTGGCATGGTCGAGGTGTACTCCAACAAGGACAAGGACCAGACCGTGTGGCAGCCCCGACCGGCCGACGTGGAGCTGGAAACCGAATTCCTGCGCCGCCTGATGGTGAAACTCGGTGTGACCGAAGCCCAGTCGCAGGCGATTGCCGCAAGCGCGCCGGCGCAGCAGGCGGTGGCGCGCGTCACCCAGGTGAACAACGCGCCGGTGGTCCAGTTCGACGACAACTTCGACCGCGCCTGGCGCCGTGTAGGCCTCTCGCTGGACCGAACCGGCTTTACCGTGGAAGACCGCGACCGCAGCAAGGGCCTGTACTTCGTGCGCTACATCGAACCGGTGATGGACACCAAGCAGCCCGGCTTCTTCGCCCGCATGTTCGGCGCTTCCAAGACCGAAGCCGCCACCGAACGCTACCGCGTCGCGGTCACCAGCACCGACAACAAGACCACGGTCGCGGTGCTCGACAACCAGGGACGCCCCGATGGCTCCGCCGCCGCACAGCGCATCGCCAAGCTGCTGGCAGAAGACCTCAAGTAACGCCGACCCAGGGCGGTGCACCGCCCATGCAAAAAGCCACCGCAATTTCTTGCGGTGGCTTTTTTTTGTGATGGCGGCGGCCGCGAGGGCCACCGATCCGTCCGCGTTGCGTTACTTGTTGACCGTGGACTTGGCAGCGTCGGCAGCGGCAGCACCGGCTTCCTTGGCCTTGTCGGCCGCTTCCTTGGCAGCGTCCACCGCAGCGGCACCCATTTCCTTGGCCTTGTCGGCCGCTTCTTTCGCAGCGTCGACCGTGGCCGTGCCAGCTTCCTTGGCCGCATCCGCGGTCGCAGCACCGGCTTCCTTGGCGGCGTCGGCAGCAGAAGCACCGGCTTCCTTGGCGGATTCGGCAGCGCCGGCCATCGAAGGCGCAGCAGCGGGTTCAGCGGCAGGTGCCGGAGCGGCCACAGGGGCTTCTTCCTTCTTGCCGCAAGCGGTCAGGGCAAGAGCGGCGAGAACAGCGGTGAGCAGAATGGTTTTTTTCATGAGATGCGCCTCCAGGCAGGTATGTGTTGAACAGTTTGGATGAACGGAATGGAATCCCTCCGGTCGGCGGGATGATACGCCTCCCCAAATCGGTGCCATCGGCCACCATGGCGATGCCCCTCGACTGCCCGAGGTCGGCTCACAGGCCCAGCGTGGACGCTGGAAAGCCCGGCGCCCCCTTGTGCCACCACTGTTGAATCTGTTCCTGCAGGAGCACACGCCGCTCTGCACTGCGGCTGGCCACCAGGGTGGCGCGCGCGGTGTCCAGCCGCTGCAGCGTCCAGACCGGCGACCACAGCACGCTGGGCAGCTCGTCGGCCGATGCACTGGCACACGCCTGGGCCTCGACTAGGTGCGACCAGGTCACACGCCATTGCACGAAACGGGGATGCAGCTCCCGCAGCGGGCCGTACCCGCGCGCCAGCAATTGAAGCGAACGGCCGTGCGTGGACCAGGCGTTGAGCGCCTCCACGACCGCGCGGTCACCCAGAGGCCAGTCGGTGAAGTCGGCATCGCACAGCACGATGCGTGGCCATCCTTCCTGGGCCGCGGTGGCGAAGGCCTGGCGCACCAGGTCGGTGAACACCTGGCGGCCCGAAAGCCGGCCTTCGGGCAAGCCGTTGGTGGCGGGGGATTCTTCGGTCATGCACACCTCCTGCACGGCGCACCCATGGCAACGGGTCTTGCGCGAAGATCAGTCCGCCACCCGGAGCAACCACCCGGCATCGAACCAGTCTTCCAGCAAGGCCAAGGCACCCTCGCTGGCGCGCGCCACCTGGCGCTGGTCCAGGCCACGGTGATCCGCCAACGCGCGCATGAGACGCGCATCGGCGCCACCCGCCCGAAAGCTCTCGCCGTTGATGAACACATGCCGATCGTCGTACATCATGCGCGTGCGCCGGTCCAGCTGCAAGGCACCCGGGCTCCAGTCGGCGTCGGGTTCGTCGAACCACACGCGGGGCTTGGGCTCGGTCATCACTTCGCCCAGCGCACAGGCCAGGGAACCTCGTTCGGCCAGCAGGCGTTGCAGAGCATCGGCCGCGAAAGCTTCAAGGCCTGCGGGCATCGCTGCGGGGGTGGTGGTCGCGGGCTGCTGGGGATCGCGGTACAGCGCAGGGTCTTCGAATTCGTCGGCCATGCGCTGCAGCAACTCGCCCGCCAGGCCGCCGCGCTGCGGCGCGCGAAAACCGATCGAGTACGTCGAGCAGTCGCCGCCCACCGCATCGCCATCGTGCGCCCACTTCGGGGGCAGGTAGAGCATGTCGCCCGGCTCGAGCACGAATTCTTCCTCGGGTTCGAAGTGGCGCAGGATCTTCAACGGCACATCGGGTTGCAAGGACAGATCGGCCTGGCGGCCGATGCGCCAGCGCCGCCGTCCCGTGGCCTGCAGCAGAAAGACGTCGTAGCTGTCGAAATGCGGCCCCACGCCACCGCCATCGCTGGCCCAGGAGATCATCAGGTCGTCCAGGCGCGCGTCGGGCACGAAACGAAACTGCCGCAGCAGCGCGTGCGCGGCTTCGAGGTGCTGGTCCACGCCCTGCACGAGCAGGGTCCAGCCGGCCTGCTTGAGGGGCGGCAGCTGCTTCTTGTCCAACGGGCCCTGCTTGAGCGTCCAGCCCTGCAGCTTGCGCACGATCAGGCGCGACTCCACGGCTTCGTCGCCTGCCATGTCGAACAGTTGCTGGCGGCTCAGCAAGGGCGCAAACCCCGGCAGGGCCGCACGGATCAACAGCGGTTTTTTCTGCCAGTGGCGGCGCATGAACTGTGCCGGACTGAGACCACCCAACAAGGCCAAGGGCGCCTCTGGTGAGGGCAACGAAGACAGCGGCGTGGAGGGGGTCTTTGCGTGGGGCATGTGACAATTGTCGGATGAAAATCAACCAACAATGTGTCGTGGCGCTCACCTGGACCCTGAAGGACACTTTGGGCGAAGAGCTCGATGTGCTCGACGAGCCGGTGGAGTTCCTGGTCGGTGGAAACGATCTGCTGGCCAAGATCGAAGAGGCGCTGTTGCACCATTCGCCGGGCGACACGGTCGAGCTGCAGCTCGAACCGACCGATGCGTTCGGCGACTACGACGACCGCTTGCTGTTCCTGGAGCCGCGCCACCTGTTTCCAGACGACATCGAGGCGGGCATGGGCTTCGAAGGCTTGCCCCCAGGCAGCAATCCCTCGGCCCCGCAGGACCGACTCTACTTCGTGAGCGACATCTACCCCGACCACGTGGTGATGGACGGCAACCACCCGCTGGCCGGCATCGCGCTGCGCATCCGCCTGAAGGTCCACGCGGTGCGCGAAGCGCGCGAGGACGAAGTGGGCAAGGGCACGCTGGGCACCGGTTTCTTTCGCATGCAGATCGACGGTCCGGACGAACTGCAAGGCCCGGGCATCGACCCGCCCGGCCCAAGGACCTTGCACTAGAAAGCACCCCACCACGCTGCGCGCCCTTCAAAGGGACGATGCAAAGGGGCCAAGAGGCTCGGTCCCGTCAACCCAAAACACAGGACTCTCTCCGGCGCACGCGACTCATTCCAGAGGCATCGAGGGACGGCTACGCCGGCCCAAGATGCCGTCCCCCCTCGAAGCGCCGCAGGCGCGCTACAGAGGGGGAAGCCGCGTCAGCGGCGCAGGGGGGTGTTCACTTCACCCCGGTTGAACCGTAGCCGCCTGCGCCGCGTTCGCTCATCTCAGCGAAGTCGTTCACCACGTTGAACTGCGCCTGCACCACGGGCACGATCACCATCTGCGCGATGCGCTCCAGCGGCTCGATGGTGAAGGGCACCTCGCTGCGGTTCCAGGCGCTCACCATGAGCTGCCCCTGGTAGTCGCTGTCGATCAACCCGACCAGGTTGCCCAGCACGATGCCGTGTTTGTGGCCGAGGCCGGAGCGCGGCAGGATCATGGCGGCGTAGCCCGGGTCGGCCAGGTGGATGGCCATGCCGGTGGGCACCAGTTGCCAGGCATTGGGCGCCAGCGTCAGGGGTGCGTCCAGGCAGGCACGCAGATCGAGCCCGGCGCTGCCGGGTGTGGCGTAACGGGGCAAATGGTCCGCCACGCGCGGGTCCAGAACCTTGACATCGATGTGCATGCTCTCGCTCAGCTCCTTGTGGGGGTATTTGGGTGCTATTTCCTGAGGCTGTCGTTCAGCGCTTTCGCAGGATCTTCGGCATTCTGAGGCTCGTCCGCGGGTTCGGGAATCGGCACTTGCGCGGCCTCTGTGTTGCCGCCGGCTTCTTCTGGAGACTCCTGCGCCTCCTCTTCCATACCCGACATGTTGCGCAACATGTCGGTGACGGTCGCGTCGTCCACCTTGGCGGCGGCCTTGAGGTTACCCGAGACGATGTTCGGGTAGAACACGACGACGGCCACCATGATGAGCTGCAGAATGATGAAGGCGATCGAGCCCTTGTAGATCTGCCCAGTCGTCACGGCACGGATGCGCCGGCCGGTCACAGCGTCGTTGTAGTCCTCTCGCGGGGCCACACTGCGCAGGTAGAACAACGCAAAACCGAACGGCGGCGTCAGGAACGAGGTCTGCAGGTTCATCGCCAGGATGATGCCGAACCAGATGAGGTCGATGCCCAGCTTCTCGGCCACTGGCGCCAGCATCGGTACGACGATGAAGGCGATTTCGAAGAAGTCGATGAACATGCCCAGAATGAACACAAGCACGTTCACGAACAGCAGGAAACCGACTTGCCCGCCGGGCAGCTTGTCGAACAAATGCTCCACCCAGATGTGCCCATCGGCCGCATTGAAGGTGAAGCTGAACACCGTCGAGCCCACCAGGATGAACATGACAAATATGGACAGCTTGGTGGTGTTCTCCAGCGCTTGCTTGAGCAGCCCGAACGAGAGCGTGCGCCGTGCACTCGCCATGATCAGCGCACCCAGCGCGCCCATGGCACCGCCTTCGGTGGGGGTGGCCACCCCCAGGAAGATGGTGCCCAGCACAAGGAAGATCAGCACGAGCGGCGGGATCAGCACGAAGGTCACGCGTTCGCACAGGCGCGACAGCAGCCCCAGCTTGAACAGCCGGTTGAGCAGGGCGAGCCCCAGCGCGACGACAGCGGCGACCGTCATGGACATGATGAAGACTTCGTCGCCGGGTGCCGCCAGCTCCCGCCCCAGGAGCGGGTTCAAGATCGACTGGTGCACCTGCGACCAGGCATAACCCGTCGCCCCACACACGGCCAGCAGCACGAGCAGCGACACGTGGCCGCTGTCGCCGTTGGATTCGACATAGATGCGGGCTTCGGGCGGCAAAGCCGGTACCCACGCGGGCCGCACCAGCGCCACGACGGCGAGAAACAGGAGATACAAGCCCACAAGGGCAAGGCCCGGAATGAGCGCACCCGCGTACATGTCTCCCACAGAACGGCCCAACTGGTCCGCGAGCACGATCAGCACCAGCGAGGGCGGTAGCGCCTGGGCCAGGGTTCCCGAGGCGGTGATGGTGCCGGTGGCGATGGCGCGGTTGTAACCATAGCGCAGCATGATGGGCATGGCGATCAGGCCCATGGAGATGACCGAAGCCGCGACCACGCCGGTGGTAGCGGCCAGCAAAGCGCCCACCAGCACCACGGCCACGCCCACGCCGCCGCGCATCGGGCCGAACACCTGGCCGACGGTTTCGAGCAGGTCCTCCGCCATGCGGCTGCGCTCGAGGATGATGCCCATGAGCGTGAAGAACGGGATGGCGAGCAGCGTGTCGTTCTGGATGATGCCAAACACCCGCAGCGGCAGCGCCTGGAACAGGTTGGACGGAAACAGGCCCAACTCCATGCCGATCAGGCCGAAGAACAGGCCAGTGGCGGCGAGCGAAAACGCCACTGGAAATCCGCACAGCAGGAAAACCAGCAGGCCTGCGAACATCATTGGCACGAAGTTTTGCGTCAGCAGCTCGATCATGACGACGCTCCTGCGCGTTGCGCTTCTTTCTGCGCCAGGATGTCGTCGGCGAGCTGCTTGACTTCGTCAGGTACGGCGAGGCTGAGCACATCCGGTCCTCGTCCGGTGAGGAACGCGAAGCGTTTGATCAACTCCGAGACGGCCTGCAGGAACAGCAAGGCAAAGCCCAGTGGAATGAGGCCGTACACGGGCCAGCGGATGAGGCCGCCGGCGTTGGACGACATCTCGCCCGTCACCCAGGCGCGCTCGAACAGGGGCCAGCCCAGGGACGCCATCATGTAGCACAGCGGGAACAGAAAGCACAGGATGCCGACCACGTCCACCCAGTTGCGCCCGCGGGCACTGAAACGGCTGGAGATGAAGTCGATGCGCACATGGGCGTTGCGCAAAAAGGCATAGCCGCCGCCTAGCATGAACACCGCCGCGAACAGATACCACTGGATCTCCAGCAGGCTGTTGGAGCTGGTGCTGAACAGCTTGCGCACGATGGCATTGCCTGCGCTGACAAGGGTGGTGGCAAGGATGAGCCACATGGCCAACTTGCCGATCAGTTCGGCAAGCGCATCGATAACACGTGAAATTTTGAGCAAGAACGACATGGGGTTTCCCATTAGAGATGGCGCCTGTGGGCCGGGCGCAAGTCTACCGCCCTCGCTGCGGCTGGTCAGCGGTGGTTGCCCCCAGGGCAACCACCGGTTAGCGGTCGGAGGTTCAGAGCTTGGCGCGCTGCATGTAATTGTCGAACTGCGCTTCGGTAAATCGGAACCAGAGGTTCTGGTCTTTGCGGAAGTTGGAATAGTCGGTGTAAATCTTCTTCCACTTGGGATTGTTGGCGTTGTTCTCGGCGTACACCGCCATGGACTCCTTGAACGCCGCGTCCATCACCGCCTTGGGGAAGGCCAGTACCTTGGTGCCAGAAGCCACCAGTTGCTTCAAGGCCATCGGGTTGAGGGCATCGTATCTCGCCTGCATGGTCGTGTGGGCCAAGGCCGCGGCGGCTTCCACGATGGCCTTGTGCTCGGCAGACAGGCTGTTGTAGGCCTTGTTGTTCACGTACAGCGTGAGCTGCGGGCCTCCTTCCCACCAGCCGGGGTAGTAGTAGTACCGCGCCACCTTGTTGAAACCCAGCTTCTGATCGTCGTAAGGGCCGACCCATTCGCTGGCGTCGATGGTGCCCTTCTCCAGCGCCTGGTAGATCTCGCCGCCGGGGATGTTCTGCGGCACGCCGCCCATGCGGGTGAACACCTTGCCGGCAAAACCACCTATGCGCATCTTCAGGCCCTTGATGTCGTTGAGCGTTTTGATTTCCTTGCGGTACCAGCCGCCCATTTGCGCACCCGTGTTGCCCATGGGGAAGTTCACGATGTTGTAGCCCGCGTAGAACTCGCGGAACAACTTCAAACCGTTGCCTTCGTACATCCAGGCCGTCATCTGGCGGCTGTTGAGGCCAAAGGGAATGGCGCAGTCCAATGCAAAGGTATCGTCCTTGCCGAAGAAGTAGTAGGGGGCGGTGTGCGCGCATTCGACGGTGCCTTCCTGTACCCCATCGACGACCCCGAAGGGGGGCATGATCTCGCCCCCCGCGTGCACGGTGATCGAGAACTTCCCGCCCGACATTTCCCTGACCTTCTTGGCGAACACGTCAGCGGCACCGAAGATGGTGTCCAGCGCCTTGGGAAAGCTCGAAGCCAGTCGCCAACGGATGGCGGCCTGGGCATGCACAGCCGGTGCCACACCGGCGGCAAGCACGCCGGCGATGCCGGCGTGCTGGATGAGAGAACGACGATCCATTTGTAACTCCGTGGTTGGTATAGGCATACACCCGACCCACTCTGCGAACAGGCCGCAGACTCGAAAGTCCAACGAAATTCTAGGAATCGCCCTTCAGGGGATCTCACGGGTTTTCCCTCGAAAGAGGGCTCACGCGCGCGTGCCCTCAGCCTCCTGCAAGCTTTGCCGCCGCCGCTGGCGGCGCGGCTTCAGACCACGCGTTTGAGGGCGGGCGCGCCTTGCAATTGCGCACCAAAACGGGCGCGCACCGAGGCCTCGATGCCCGCCGCGTCCAGCCCCTCCAACGCCAGCAAACGGGCGGGGTCGCCGTGCTCGATGAAGGTATCGGACAAGCCCAACTGCAGCACCGGCAGCACCAGGCCTTCGGCCTGCAGCGCCTCCAGAACGGCCGCGCCCGCGCCACCCTGGACACAGCCTTCTTCGACTGTCACCAGCGCCGCGTGCGTCTGGGCGAGTTCGCGCAGGAGATCGAGGTCCAGCGGCTTGACCCAGCGCATGTTGGCCACGCTCGCACCCAGTGCTTCGCCCGCCGCGAGCGCGGGTTGCAGCAGCGTGCCGAACGCCAGAATGGCCACGCCGCTGCCGCGGCGGCGCAGTTCGCCACGGCCAAATGCAAGGCCTTCCAGGCCTGCCGGTTGCGCCACGCCCGCACCAGCGCCGCGCGGATAGCGCACCGCCACCGGGTGGTTCTGTGCAAAGGCGGTGCTCAGCAGTTGGCGGCATTCGGCTTCGTCCGCCGGGCAGGCCACGGACATGTTGGGAATGCAGCGCAGGTAGGCGATGTCGTAGGCGCCTGCGTGGGTCGCGCCGTCGGCGCCCACGAGGCCGGCGCGGTCGAGCGCGAACACCACGGGCAGGTTCTGCAAGGCCACGTCGTGGATGAGCTGGTCGTAGGCGCGCTGCAGGAAGGTGGAGTAGATCGCCACCACGGGCTTGAGGCCTTCGCAGGCCAGGCCGGCGGCAAAGGTGACCGCATGCTGCTCGGCAATGCCCACGTCGAAGTAGCGCGCGGGGAAGCGGCGTTCGAACTCGACCATGCCCGAGCCTTCGCGCATGGCGGGCGTGATGCCGACCAGCCGCGGGTCGGCCTCGGCCATGTCGCACAACCATTTGCCGAACACCTGGGTGAAGGTGGGCTTGGGTGGGGTGGCGGGCTTGGTCAGCCCCACCGAAGGGTCGAACTTGCCCGGACCGTGGTAGGCCACGGGGTCGGCTTCGGCGAGCTTGTAGCCTTGCCCTTTCTTCGTGACCACGTGCAGGAATTGCGGACCACTGTCGGTCTCGAGCAGGTGGCGGATGTTCTCCAGCGTGGGGATCAGCGATTCCAGATCGTGGCCGTCGATCGGGCCGATGTAGTTGAAGCCGAATTTCTCGAACAGGGTGGCCGGCACCACCATGCCCTTGGCATGTTCCTCCAGGCGCTTGGCCAGTTCGAACAACGGCGGCGCGCCCTTGAGCACCTGCTTGCCCACGTGCTTGGCGGCGGCATAGAACTGGCCGCTCATGAGTTGCGCCAGGTAGCGGTTGAGCGCGCCCACTGGCGGCGAGATCGACATGTCGTTGTCGTTGAGCACGACCAGCAGGCGGCCATCGGCCACACCGGCGTTGTTCAGTGCTTCGAATGCCATGCCGGCGGTCATGGCGCCATCGCCGATGATGGCGATGGACTTGCGCTGCTCGCCCTTGAGCTTGGACGCCAGGGCCATGCCCAGCGCGGCCGAGATGCTGGTGGACGAATGCGCGGTGCCGAAGGTGTCGTACTCGCTCTCGTCGCGGCGCGGGAAGCCGCTGATGCCGCCCAGCTGGCGCAGCGTGTGCATGCGCTCGCGCCGGCCGGTGAGGATCTTGTGCGGATAGGTCTGGTGGCCCACGTCCCAGACCAGGCGGTCGTCGGGCGTGTTGAACACGTAGTGCAAGGCGACCGTGAGCTCTACCGTGCCCAGGTTGGAACTGAGGTGTCCGCCGGTGCGCGACACGCTGTCGAGCACGAAGGCGCGCAACTCGTCGGACAGGGGCTTGAGCTGTGTGCGCGAGAGTCGGCGCAGGTCGGCCGGCGTATCGATGGACGACAACAGGGAACTCATGGGAGGCGTCGCTTGGGTCATGGGTGTGGCGGCCTGGCGAGGCTCATCAGGTAACACGCCGCCCGACCCAATCGGCCAGGGCGTGCAAGGTGCGGGTGTCGTTCAGGCCGCAGCGGCGCAGGGCATCGTGGGCCTGGTCCAGCACGCGGTCGGCATAGCCCTGGGCCTGGGCCAGGCCCATCAGGGAAACGAAGGTGGGCTTGTCGGCGGCGGCATCCTTGCCGGCGGTCTTGCCCAGGGTGGCGGAATCGGCGGTGACGTCCAGGATGTCGTCGACCACCTGGAAGGCCAGCCCCACACAGGCGCCGTACTGCGCCAGCGCGGCTTGCGTATCGGACGCCACCTGGCCGCTGGCCGCGCCCATGGCCACACTGGCCTGCAGCAGAGCGCCGGTCTTGCGGCGGTGCATGGCTTCGAGCGAGGGCAGGTCGAGAAACACACCCACGCTGGCGAGATCGACCGCCTGGCCACCGGCCATACCGTCGGCACCCGCGGCCAGCGCGAGCAGGCGGCACAGGCGAGCGCTCATGGCGTCGCCCATGCTGCCGTCGCCGGGCACCAGGAGTTCAAAGGCCAGCGCCTGCAAGGCATCGCCGGCCAACAGGGCTTGCGCCTCGCCGAATTGCACGTGCACCGTGGGCTTGCCTCGGCGCAGCACGTCGTTGTCCATGCAGGGCATGTCGTCGTGCACCAGCGAATACGCGTGGATGAGCTCCACCGCGCACGCCGCGCGCATGGCCGCCGCGGCTTGCCCGCCCACCGCCTCGCAGGTGGCCAGCACCAGCAGGGGACGCAGCCGTTTGCCGCCGTCGAGCACGGCGTAACGCATGGCATCGCCCAGGCCAGCGGGTGCGCCGGCGCACACCCAGCGGTCCAGCGCACGCTCCACCGCCTCCTGCTGCGATTGGCGCCAGGCCACGAAGTCGGTGTCGCAGGAAAGAACCGCGCTCAATTGGCGTCCCACGGTTTGAGGGTGCTGCCTTCAAGCACCTTGATCTGGTCCTCGACTTCGTCCAGCCGTGCTCGGCAGAAGGTGAGCAATTCGGCGCCGCGCTGGTAGCGCGTGAGCAATTGGTCCAGGGGCAGCTTGCCGGCATCGAGTTGTGCAACAAGTTGTTCGAGCTCTTCCAGTGCCGCCTCATAGCTGGTCGCCGGGGCGGGCGTGGCGGCCTCTCGGGGAGCGCGAGAAGAAGTGGGTGTAGGCATGGTTTTCGATCGGCTGAGGCCCTTGCCCACCACTGGAGTGGGCGCAGGCCATGCGCCGTTGGCGCGGCCGTGGGAGGGCTCATGAAAAGGGCATTTTATGCCCGCGAAGGGCATTTCCCCCTGGGGGTACAATCCGCGTTCCTTTTTTCGCCCCCACTCTTTACCACGGACAGCTTCTGTCCGGAGGGACGCACCACCCACCCACCCCGCGCGAATTCGTCTGACGAGCACAGCGCTTACCCTGCCCCTTCATAGGGGGAGTCTTCAGGTCAGGACCGCATGTCTGATTTAAGTCTTCAACTGCAGCAGGCCGCAAGCCAACTTCCGGTTTCCAGCTACTTCAGCGAGGCGCTGTTCCAGCGCGAAAAGGAAACACTCTTCCAGCGCGGGCCCCGGTACGTGGGGCACCAACTCTCGGTCCCCAACGTCGGCGACTACCACGCGCTGCCCCATGAGAATGGCGGCCGCGCACTCGTGCGCACCGCCAAGGGTGTCGAACTGGTGTCCAACGTCTGCCGCCACCGCCAGGCCGTCATGCTCACAGGCCGCGGCAACCTCGCGGACACGCGCAGCGGCAGCGCCGGCGGCAACATCGTCTGCCCCTTGCACCGCTGGACTTACAGCGGCGCGCACGGCGAGAAGGCCGGGCAGTTGCTGGGCGCGCCGCATTTCGAGCAGGACCCTTGCCTCAACCTCAACAACTACGCCTTGCGCGAATGGAACGGCCTGCTGTTCGAGGACAACGGCCGCGACGTGCAGGCCGACCTGGCCCACATGGGGCCGCGCGCCGCACTCGACTTCGAGGGCATGGTGCTGGACCACGTGGAAATCCACGAGTGCAACTACAACTGGAAGACCTTCATCGAGGTCTACCTGGAGGACTACCACGTCGCGCCCTTCCACCCGGGACTGGGCGGCTTCGTCACCTGCGAGGACCTGCGCTGGGAGTTCAAGTCCGAGTACTCGGTGCAGACGGTCGGCCCGGCCAACCTGCTGGGCAAGGCCGGCAGCCCCGTGTACCAGCGCTGGCATGAGCAGCTGATGCAGTACCGCCAGGGCAAGATGCCCGAGCACGGCGCGATCTGGCTCACCTACTACCCGCACATCATGGTCGAGTGGTACCCGCACGTGCTCACGGTCTCCACCCTGCACCCGGTGAGCGTGGACAAGACCATCAACATGGTCGAGTTCTACTACCCCGAGGAAATCGCTGCGTTCGAGCGCGAGTTCGTCGAGGCACAGCGGGCCGCGTACATGGAAACTTGCATCGAGGACGACGAGATCGCCGAGCGCATGGACGCGGGCCGCAAGGCCTTGCTGGCGCGCGGCGACAACGAGGTCGGCCCCTACCAGAGCCCGATGGAAGATGGCATGCAGCACTTCCACGAGTGGTATAGGGGGAGGATGAGCCCCTCTGCGCCTTCGGTGCGCTGAACGTGCAAGCCCTGTGGATGTTGCTGGCCGCGTTTTTCTTCGCGGCCATGGGCGTGTGCGTGAAGTTCGGCTCGGCCCACTTCACGAGCCTGGAACTGGTGTTCTACCGGGGACTCGTGGGCGTCCTGGCCCTGGCGGTGCTGATGCGCGGCCAAGGCGTCTCGCTGCGCACCCGCGTGCCCATGATGCACGCATGGCGCGGCGTGGTCGGCACGACCGCGCTCGCGGCCTGGTTCTATTCGTTCGTTTCGCTGCCCGTGGCCACAGCCATGACGCTCAACTACATGAGCAGCGTGTGGATCGCCACCTTCCTCATCGGCGGCGCGCTCCTGCTGCAAGGCCGGCAGGCACCGATCCGGGAGCAGGCCCCTTTGTTTCTGTCCGTGCTCGCGGGCTTCGGTGGCGTGGCGATGATGCTGCGCCCCACCCTGGCCCCCGATCAGGTCGTCGGCGCATTGGCCGGCCTGCTCTCGGGCATCTTCACCGCCCTCGCCTATCTGCAGGTCGCAGGGCTTGCGCGCGCGGGCGAGCCCGAGCTGCGCACCGTGTTCTATTTCAGCCTGTGCGCTACCCTGGCGGGCGCCATTGGCATGCTGTTCACCGGCACCAGTGAATGGCGCTGGCCTTCTGCCCTGTGGCTGCTGCCCATCGGACTGCTGGCCGTGCTCGGGCAGCTGTGCATGACCCGGGCGTACTCCCGAGGGGCGACGATGGTGGTGGCCAATCTGCAGTACTCGGGCATCGTGTTCGCGGCCTTCTTCGGCCTGCTGTTCTTCGGCGAAGCCTTGCCCCTGATCGGTTGGTTGGGCATGGCGCTCATCATTCTGAGCGGTATTGCGTCGACGGTGCTGCGCGTGCGTGCCGTGCCCAATGCCCCAGCGGAGGACCACTGAGCGGGTCCTCCCTCACAATGTCCGCATGTACACGACGCTGATCACCGCCCCCCAGTTGCAGGAACTCATGGCCAGCGGCGCACCGCTGTGCGTGATGGACTGCAGCTTCGACCTGATGAAGCCCGAGGCGGGCCAGGCCCAGTTCGAGGGCGAGCACATCCCTGGGTCGATCTACGTGCACCTGGACCACCACCTGAGCGAGAAGTCCTCGACAGCGCAGCGGGCCAGCGGTGGCCGCCACCCCTTGCCCTCGCGCGAGACCTTCGCCACGCGGCTGGGTGCGCTGGGCCTGGGCAATGGCATGCAGGCCGTGGTGCTCGACCGCCAGGCCATCACCACCAGCGGGCGTCTGTGGTGGATGCTCAAGTGGTGCGGGCACGAGGCCGTGGCCGTGCTCGACGGCGGACTGGCCGCCTGGAAGGCCGCTGGAGGCGCGGTGGCGTCGGGCCCGGCCCTGCCGCTCCCGCCCGCCAGCTTCGCCTTGAAGGAGCCCCTGGCCCGCACCGTGTCGGCCCAGGAGCTCTCGGGTGCGCTGGGCCGTGCGGAGCAGACCGTGGTCGACGCGCGCGCCGCCGTGCGCTTTCGCGGCGAGACCGAGCCCCTGGACCCGGTGGCCGGCCACATCCCCGGCGCGCTCAACCGGCCGTTCAGCGACAACGCGATGCCCGACGGCCGTTTCAAGCCCGCCGCGCAACTGCGGCTCGAATTTGAACGCCTGCTGGCGGGCCGTGACCCAGCCAGCGTGGTACACCAATGCGGCAGCGGCGTGAGCGCCGTGCCCAACCTCTTGGCCATGGAAATCGCGGGCCTGGGCCGCACCCGCCTCTACCCCGGCAGCTGGAGCGAGTGGTGCAACACGCCGGGCCTGCCGGTCGCCCAGGGCTGAAAAAGACGACACATTCAACGCCCATGGCGCTCCCGTCCTCTCCTCCCAACACCCGCCCCGTCGGCGTGGCGCCGCCGATCGCCTCGCAACGCAAACGCGTGATGGAACTGCTGGCCTTGCTGACCGGTACGGCCGCGTTCGTGGTGCTCGTGTTCGATCTGCTGGTGGCCAGCCCTGGCCAGCGCGAGGCCTGGATTGCCGGCATCCTGATGGCCGTGTCTCTGTTGGCCTACGCACTTGCCCGCCGCAACCGCTTGAACTATGTGCCGCATGTGATCGTGTGCGGCACGCTGGGTTCGGCCATCCTGTCGGTGATCACCTACGGCTCGGTGCGCACCGCGGTGGGCTTCCTGTTCGTGGCCGCCGTGGCCGGCGCAGGCACGTTCCTCGGCCGCACCGCGCTGATCGTCACCGTGATTTCGGCCGTGGGGGCGCTGGGCCTGCTCACCCTGGCCGAGGTTCAAGGCTGGTTCAGCGCAACGCCGTATTTCGAGGTCGGCTTGCGGGTGTGGATCACGCATTCGGCCACGCTGATCGTGGTGGCCGTGATGGTCTACCACAGCGGCCGCCAGCTGCGCGAGGCGTTCGAGCGGCAGAAAGATGCGCTGGAGCTGCACAAGAAGGCCGAGCAGGAGCGCGACCGCAACCTCGAGCGCTTTGCCCGCATCTTTCACACCAGCCCCAGCCCGATGCTCGCGCAGTCGGCGCGCTCGGGCATCATCCTGGACCTGAACCCGGCGTTCGAGCGCTGCTACGGCTACACCAAGGCCCAGGCGCTGGGGCGCCAGGACGACTTTCTGTGGGCCGACGCGGAGCAGCGCGAGATCTACCTCGCGCGCCTGTTCGCGACGCGCCGCGTCGAGCAGTTCCCCGCGCGTGGCCTGCGCGCCGATGGCAGCACGTTCGAAGGCCTCGTCTCCAGCGAGATGGGAGACGACCGCGAAGACAAGCTCGTGATGACGACCATCACCGATGTGAGCGCGCAAAACGAAGTGATGGAGCGGCTGCGCCGCTCCGAAGAGCGCTTTGCCAAGGCCTTCAACTTCAGTCCGCTGAACATGACCATCTCGCGCCTGTCCGATGGCTCGTTCATCGAAGTCAACCAGGCCGAGGACCAGGCGCAGGGACTCAAGCCCGAGGAAATCAAGGGCAAGACCTCGATCGAGATCGGTACCTGGCTCTCGCCCCAGGACCGCGAAGCCTTCGTCGCGCAGTTGCTGCGCGATGGCCACATTCACAGCTACGAGACGCGCATGCGCCACAAGGACGGCTCGCTGGTGGATACCCGCCTGTGGGCCGAACTCATCGAGATCGATGGCGAACCCTGCATCCTGTCGTGCAACGTCAACATCGACGAAGAGAAACGGCGTGAAGCGCTGCTGCTCAACGTGGCACGCGGCGTGGCCGCCGAAACCGGGGAGGCGTTCTTCAGCGCGCTCACGCGCCACCTGGGTGAGACCATTGGCGCGGACATGGTGGTGGTGGGCGAGTGCCGCAGCGACGGGCGTGTGCGCAGCCTGGCGGTCCGCCAGGGTGAGCAGTCCCGCCCCAACTTCACCTTCTCCATCGAGGGCACGCCCTGCGCCAGGACGCTGCTGCAGTCGGACATGTTCATCTGCACGTCGGGCCTGGCCGAGCAGTTCCCGCAGGCCCACAGCCTGATCGATTCGGGCTGCCAGGCCTATCTGGGCAAGGCGCTGCGCGACGCCGATGGCACGGCCATTGGCGTGATCTTCGCGCTCTGGAGCGGACCGGTGGACCTGGGGCAGGATGCGCAGGCGCTCATCTCCATCTTCGCCAGCCGTGCCAATGCCGAGCTGGTGCGGCTGCGGCGCGACCGCGAGATCCAGCGGCTCAACGAGACGCTGGAGCAGCGCGTGCGCGAGCGCACGGCCGATCTGCAGTTGCTCAACGCCGAGCTCGACTCGTTCGCCTATTCGGTCTCGCACGACCTCAAGTCGCCTCTGCGCGCCATCGACGGATTCACCCGTCTGCTGGCCGAAGAGGTCGGCCCCCGGTTGAGCCCGGAAGAACAGCAGTTGCTGGCCCGCGTGCTGCAGGCCACGCAGCGCATGGGCTCGCTCACCGACGATCTGCTGGCGCTGGCGCGCGTGAGCCAGGGTGTGCTCGAGCGCCAGCCGGTGGACCTCAGCAGCATGGTCGGCGAGATCCTGGCGACGGAGCGCCAGAAACAACCCGAACGCGAGATCGAGCTTCGCATCACACCCGAACTGCGGGCCGACTGCGACCCCCGTCTGGCCCGCATCGTGCTGGAGAACCTGCTGAACAACGCGCTCAAGTACAGCCGCACGCGCGACAGGACGGTGATCGAGTGGGGCCAGTTGCCCGCCGTGGGTTCGGAGCCTGCGATGTTCTATGTGCGCGACAACGGCGTGGGCTTCAACATGGCCTATGCCGACAAGCTCTTCAAACCCTTCCAGCGGCTGCACATGCCCAGCGAATTCGAGGGCACCGGCATCGGCCTGGCCACGGTGCGGCGCATCATCGAGCGGCACGGCGGACAGATCTCGGCCGAAAGCCGGCTGGGCGACGGCGCGCGCTTCTGCTTCTCGTTGGCCTAGCGCTTCAATGCGCCAGGCCGCTGACCACGGTCACCAGCGCAATGCCCAGGGCGAGCCACGCCACTTGCGCGGCGGTTTCCCGCAGGCTCAGGCGTTTCTGCAGTTGCGGGATCAGGTCGGCCAATGCCACATAGACGAAGCTGCTCGACGCGGCGACCAGGAAATACGGCAGATAGTCCTGCAGTTGCGTGAGGAGGAAGTAACCCAGCAGGCCGCCCAGCGCGGTCACGGTCCCCGCCAGCGACACCTTGACCAGCGCCGCACGCGAATTGCGAGAGGTGTGGCGCAGCACCACCAGATCGCCCATGTGGTGCGGCACCTCGTGGGCCAGCACCGCCAGCGCGGCCACCACACCCAGGCGCATGTCGGCCATGAAGGCCGATGCGATCAGGATGCCGTCGCCAAACGCGTGCACGCTGTCACCGGCCAGCACCGTCCAGCCGCCCGAGCGGGGACCGTGGTGGTGATGGCCCTGGTGGTGGTGTGCGTGCGCGTGGTGGTCCTGAGGCTCGTGGTCGAGCAGCGCTTCTTCCTCCACACTGTGCTCGTGCCCGTGGTGCCACAGTTCGGCCTTGTCGAGCAGGAAAAAAAACACCAGCCCGGCCAGGAGCAGGGCAAACAATTCGTGCGCGCCGGCCTCGCTCTCGAACGCCTCGGGCAACAGGTGCATGAAGGCCGTGGCCATGAGCGCGCCGGCCGCCAGGCTGAGCATGTGCTGCGTGTACCGCGCCAGCATGGCCATGCCCAGCAGGGCCGCCAGCCAGACGCTGCCCACGCCGGCGGCGATGGTGCCGATCAGGATCGCCAACAAAGTCATTTGCTTGTCACCACGAAAAAAGGCCGCCCCAAGGGCGGCCTTCGTTGAACGGGGCGGGCCCGATCAGGCCACGCCGTGCTGCTTGAACCAGGCCAGCGCCCGCTTCCAGCCATCTTCGGCCGGCTCCTTGCGAAAGCTCGGCCGGTAGTCTGCGTGGAAGGCGTGCGGTGCGTCCGGGTACACCACGAAGGTCGATGCCTTGGCCGCCGCATTGCCGCCGGCCAGAGCGGTCTTCATCTTATCAACCGTGTCAAGGGGGATGCCGGTGTCGGCCGCGCCATACAGGCCGAGCACCGGGCCGTTGAGCTTGGCCGCCACGTCCACCGGCTGGCGCGGGGTCAGTGCTGTGGCGTCGCCGACCAGGCGGCCGTACCAGGCCACGCCGGCCTTCACCGCGGGGTTGTGCGCCGAGTACAGCCAGACCTGGCGCCCGCCCCAGCAGAAACCGGTAACGCCGAGCTTGCGGGTGTCGCCTCCATTGGCACCCGCCCACTTCACCGCGGCGTCCAGATCGCCCAGCACCTGTTGATCGGGCACCTTGGAGATCACCTCGGACATGAGCTTGGCCATCTCGCCATAGCTCTGCGCATCGCCCTGGCGCTCGAACAGCTCGGGGGCGATCGCCAGGTATCCCGCCTTGGCGAAGCGGCGCGCCGTGTCGGCGATGTATTCGTGCACGCCAAAGATCTCGGACAACACCAGCACCACGGGCAGGCCCGTCTTGCCTGCGGGTGCGGCGCGGTAGGCGTGCATCGTGTGACCATTGACGTCGATCGTCACCTCGCCCACCGTCAGGCCATCGGCCGGCGTCTTGATCGCTGTCTGTGCCATCACGGGCAGGACGGACGCGGCGTAGCCCACACCGATGGCGGCCTTGAGCGCGGTGCGCCGGGTCGCGCCTTGTTCGGTGGACTGGCCGGGCAGCAAGGCGTCGAGGTCTTGGGTCTGCGATTCGTTGAGCATGGGGTCTCCGTTTGGGTTGATGAGGCTTGAGTGACCCGAACCATACCGAAAAAGTTCGAGGACCGTCCCATGCGCGGGTTCCGATGAGCGCAAAACCGGGCGCGGGTCGTGCGCGTCAGCCCGCCCGGCAGTGCTGAAGAAAGATGCGCGCAGGCGTTGAAAGCCCTTCTTCCGAGCGCACGCCGATCAGCAGCGATCGCTGCGCCCATGGCTCCGCCAGCGGCACGATTTCGATGGACATCGACTTCACGTGGGTCTCGACGACCAGCCGGGGAGCGATGCCGATGCCCAGCCCAGCCGCCACCATGCGACAGAGGCCGTCCGTGCTGCGGACGTTGATGCGCAGCCTCAGTTGCGCGCCCCCTTCTGTCGCCACCATCTGACCAATCGAGCTCTGCGGCTCCAGTCCAATGAAATCGAAAGCCGTGATGTCCGCGAACCGCGCCGATGGCCGGCCGGCGAGTGGGTGACCGGTCGGAACGACGATGCACAGTTCGTCCTCGCGGTAAGGGAAGGTCACCAGGTCGGGACGGGTATGCGGGTCGATGAAGATGCCCATTTCCGCCCGCCCCTCCATGACCGCGTCCACGATGCGCTGGCTGGTCCATTCGGTGAGGTCGATGACGATATTGGGATGCAGCTCGCCGAAGCGCTTGAGTTCATGCGGCAGGAATTCAGAGACAGCCGACCCGGTCGCCGCGACACGCACGTGGCCCTTGATGCCATTGGCATAGCCGCTCAGATCGTTGTGCATCCGGTCAACGCTGAAGATGATCTCGCGCGCGTGCTGCAGCAACTCGCGGCCGGCGGGCGTGAGGGCCATGCCCCGCGCGTGGCGGTAGAAAAACTGTCCCCCCGCCGCATGCTCCATGTCGGTGATGCGCTTGCTGATCGCGGCGGCGGCGATGCTGCTTCGCTCCGCTGCGGCGGACACGCTGCCCGTTTCGGCCACTGCCACGAACAATTTCAAGGTGAGAAACTCAAATTGCTTCATGGCGGCATCATCGCCCAAGCGGCTGCGGATCAGCCCGCGGGCTTCAGTCCGATGGTTTTCACCAGCTTTCCGATGCGCTCGAAGTCCTTCTCGAACCAGTCGCCGGCCTGAGCGACCGTCCCCCCGATGATGCGATGGCCGTCGTCTGCGATCGCACGCGCAATGTCGGGCATCTTCAGCACGGTGTTGATGGCGGCGTTGAGGCGCTGCATCACCTCGACCGGTGTGCCGTTTGCCACCACGGCGGCCTGCCAGCCGTCCATGCTGTAGCCGGGGTATCCCGATTCGGCGATGGTCGGCACCTGGGGCAGCAGATCAGAGCGCACCGTGGCGGTGATGGCGAGCGCTCGCAATTTGCCCGCCTTGAGAAAGGGCAATGCGACATTGGGGGTGAGGAAGCCGCAGTCGAGCTGGCCGCCCAGCAGGTCGGTGGTGAAGTTGTTGTTGCCCCTGTAGGGCACGTGCAGCAGGGGCAAGTCCGCCGTCACCCGGAGCAATTCACCACTAAGGTGAAAGGAGCTTCCCACGCCGGGCGTACCGAAGGTCAAGCTCTTGTCAGCGGAACGGGACTTCGCCAGTGCCACGAACTCCGTCAGATTCTTCACGGGCACGCTGGGATTGACCACCAGCACGAAGGGGCCTGTGACCGTTACGGCCACAGGAACGAGGTCGGTGCGCGCGTCGAAGGACAGGTTGTACAGGCTGGGAAGCACCGTGTAATTGCTGGACACGATGCCGACGGTGTAGCCATCCCTGGGCGCGCGCAGGATTTGCTGCAGCCCGATGACGCCGCCAGAACCGGCCATGTTTTCGACCACGATGGGCTGGCCCAGGATCGGCGCAAGCGGTATCGCCAGAGCACGCGAGACCTTGTCGACCGACGAGCCGGGCGAGTTGGGAAGGATCAGCTTGATCGGGCGGCTCGGATAGGCTTGGGCTCGGACGACGGGAACCGCCAGAGCTGCGGCCGCTCCGGCCAGCAACATGCGTCGACGTGGATTCATGGCATATGTCTTCATTGTGGTTTCTCCAATTGTTCCTGCAGCAAATACGCCCACTGCGCGCCATGCATGTCGCGGTCTGCGACGGCACCTTGCACCACGGGCCGGGGAAGACTGATCTTGATGACGTCGAGTGCGTCGATGTGGAAGATCTTCACGCTGTTGGCGTCGGTTCTCAGGAGGTCGCCGATTGCCTGTGCGCAAAGCCGAGGGTCTTCGCGCAGGCGCCAAAACGTCGGTTTGTCGTCACAGAAAATGTCGATGGTGAGCCAGAAGGGGCCCGCGTTCTTGGTCCTCACCGCATAGGTGGGCGACGGGGTGGTATTCGAGGGGCTCATTGCATGCGTCCGAAATTCGACGAGACGAAGCGAAACGGTGCGAGCGGATCGCTCACGACCATCACGTGGTTCAGCACGAACTCGTAGACGACGCCTCGGTCCATCGAGGAGGGTGACAAAGGGAAGGCGTGTGTCGCCGTGACGGGATCGTCCGGCAACGGAAAGTGCAACATCGGCGGACTGAGCAGTTTGATGATCTCTTTGGTGCGGGCCGCCTCGGGCGTGGTCACCACCGCCATGACGCCGATCTCCACCGGATCCCCCCTGCGGCTCTCCAACCCGCCCAGCACGGCATCGCGGCCGATCGCACGGAACTGCAAGTCGTAGGCTTCGGGCGCCAGCTTGAGCTGGGCCTGGATGTTGCCGCGCACCTTCAACTCCAGCAGCGTGAGCCACTCGTCGAAACGCGCGATGTAGTCGGGCGATCGGATGATGCACAGGCTCACTCCCTGGAATCCCGCCGGCGCCGCACCCTCAAGCTTGACGGTGTAAACACCGTTGGGCGTCCACGTTGAGCCCTCGACCCGTACGTTGCGCTCGTCGAGCGCGGCATACCGTGCGGCTTCGACGTTCAATGCGCCACCGGGCTCGGTAAGCTCGTAGGGATTGGCGTTTTCGTAGAGCATGTGGGCCAGCACCGTACGCGGCGTGGCCTCTGCACCATCGGCCAGGGCGTGGATGGTAAAGCCGGTGTCGTCGATCGTCGCCATCACCGCACCACTGGCGGGCTTGGTCGTGCAGAAGGCACCACACTCCAGGATTTTTCCGGCGTGCCAGGCGGCGCCAGCATGGGCGCCTCGCATGATGGGCACGGCCGCCATCAGCGCGGTATCGGTGGCGCGCCCAGCCAGCACGATGTCCGCACCTTCGCGCAGCGCGTGGATGATCGGTTCGACTCCCATGGCAGCGACGATGTGCGAGCAGCGGTCGATCAAGCTGTCGTCGATCTCCATCCGCGGCGCAAGATGTCCGATTCGGCCCTCGGCCAGCGCTGTCTTTACCGTCGCAGCCGACTGTTCGCTGTAGATGCAGGTCACGCGCACGGCGTGGCCCAGTTCCTCAGCAAGCCCTCGGCAGATGTCGCGCATCAGGTCCACGCCTTGGTCGGAACCGCAGGTCCCGCAACTGCCCACGATCAGCGGCACACCCAAGTTGTGGCGCGCCTCCATCAGCAGCTTGAGCTCGGCCCGCAGGCTCCCGTGGGAACATTTGGCGGTGCCCGACCCCAGGTAGTGGGGGCCTGAATCGGTGGAGCCGCCGTCCACTGCGATCACGTCGGGCTTGAGGCTCACACCGAGATCGAAAGGCTGCTGCGGCCGCGCGCCGGTGCCGATGGAGCCGGATGGCACCAATACTTTGACAGGATGGCTCATGTCTCTCCTTTTTTTGACGAGTGGGAAACGGTTCGGCCGTCGGCAATCACGCACGCCGCAGGGGGCGTCGCACCGTCCAGCACGTCGACAACCGACCGGGCGGCAATGAGATTGGTGCGGTCCAGCCCCTCTCGGGTGGAAGCGCCAGCGTGCGGCGTTGCAACGACCTGGGGCAGTGCAATCAACGCCCGGGACACCCCGTGATAAGCAGGATCGGATTCACTCACGAAGACGTCCAGGCCAGCTCCCTGCAAGCGACCGGCTTCCAGGGCAGCGAGCAAGTCGCGATCGTTCACCAGCCCGCCCCGGGCGGTATTGATGACGATCGCAGAGGGCTTCATTTTCTCGATCGCTGATGCATCCACCATGAAGCGGGTCTCGGGCGTCAAGGGGGCATGCAGGCTGACGACGTCCGATTCGCGCAGTAGCGTGTCGATGTCGACCTGGCGAACGCCGTTGGCGCGGCAATACGCTTCGTCCGGTGTGGGCGTGCAGACCAGAACGTCTGCCTCAAAGCCGCGCAGCCGCTGCACCACGCCGCGCCCTATGCGCCCCAATCCCACAATGCCCACGGTCTTTCGATACAAGTCCGTGCCCATTGGTATCGACCAGTCGCCGGCGTCGAGACGGATCTGCCCTTCACGCAGGCGGTGCGACACGGCCAGCATCAACGCAAGCGCATGGTCGGCCACGCAAGCATCATTGCCGCCAATCGCGATGGTCGCCACCTTGCCACGCCGATGCACGGCCTCCACATCCACGCGCTCATAGCCCACACCTCGCCGAGCAACCACCTTCAGGCGAGGCAAAGCGAGCAACAGAGAATCCGTGACATGTGCGTGGCCCACGATCCAACCCTCGGCATCTGCCAGCAGTTCTCGCAACACCGCCTCAGACAGGTCACCGTCGCCTTTGCCGGGCGGCGGTTCAGCGACGACAGGTTCGCAATGGTGCGCCGTCAAGAAATCGCACGTGGCCTGGTCAAAGAAGCGCTGGGTGACCACCACCCTGCGCCTATGCGGATGGATGCTCATGCCGCGACCAACGTTGAGGCCGTCGACGGGACACCCACGCTCTCGGGGTAGTCGATGTCCACGACAAGATTGAAGTGCTCGTCCACCGTGAAACTGCAGTCAGGACCAAAACTGCAGCTGGACTCCCTTTCCTCGACCACGGCCGGTCCGTGCAACCGTTGACCGGGCTTGAGCGCATAGCGGTTGTAGACAGAAGCCGTGACGTCACCGAAGCCGGCGAAGTACACCTTTCTCTCACCACGCTTGGCGGGCGTGTCGACTGGCATGCGAGCGAGGCTGATGCTCGGCTCTGGCAGGCGGGCGGTCAGCCGCCAGTTGATGGCTTCGATTCCCACGTCCGCCACGATGCGATCAAAGCGCTCCGCATAGGTCTGCTTGAAGGCCTGGCGTATGGCGCTCAGGTGTTGCGGGCCGAGCGGGCCCTGGGGGATCCCCACGGTGACCTCAAAGCCCTGGCCCACATAGCGCATGTCTACAGACCATTCGAGGGCAACGTCGGCAGCCTTGCCGCCGGTGCCCTGCAGGATGGCCTTGGCGGATGACGCCATGTCGGCGTACATAGCGTTGACGCGGCCCCAGTCGGCATGCTGCAACTCGGTGACGTAGCCGCGCACCTCGTCCGCGACGGGGGCCGCCACCAGGAAGCCGAAGGCGGACATCACGCCCGCGCCCATGGGAACGATCAGTCGCTTTACCTTGAGCAGCTTCGCCAAGCCGTAGGCGTGCACCGGCCCCGCGCCGCCGAATGCATAGAGGCTGTAATCGCGTGGATCCTTTCCCTTCTCGGCCAGATGCATGCGGGTCGCCGCCGCCATGCTGTCGTTGACGATTTCCTGGATGCCGCGCGCTGCGGTCGCCTGATCCAGCCCGAGGGGACCGGCCAGCCGATGGTCCACCGCGTTGCGCACCCGATCCAGGGATAACGCCATCTCACCACCCAGAAAAAACGCCGGATCCAGGTGACCCAGCAACAAATCCGCATCGGTCACGGTGGGCTCGGTGCCGCCGCGGTTGTAGCAAACGGGTCCAGGTACCGAACTCGCGCTGCGCGGGCCCACCTTCATGAGGCCCATGCCGTCGATGCTGGCGATGGAGCCACCTCCGGAGCCGATCTCGATCATGTCGACGACGGTGACTTTCAGCGGAAGGCCCGAGCCCTGCTTGAATTTCTGCAGGCGCCCTGCCTCGAAATCGTGCTTGATGTGTGGCCGGCCTTTTTCAATCAGGCACATCTTGGCCGTGGTTCCGCCGACGTCGAAGGAAATCAATCGATCCTCACCCGTCTGGCGGGCGGTAAAGGCGGCTGCCATCGCGCCAGCAGCGGGCCCTGACTCGATCAGCCGCACAGGGAAACGCTTGGCATCCTCGATGGTGGTGATGCCGCCACTCGACAGCATGATGAACAGGTCGCCTTGGAAGCCCAGCGCGGCTAGATCGTTCTTCAGTCGATCCAGGTACCCGTGCACCCGGGGCTGCACATAGGCGTTGACGCAGGTCGTGGTCGTGCGCTCGTATTCGCGAATTTCCGGTGCCACTTCGGCCGATAGGCTGACCAGCAGATGGGGGTAAAGACCGTGCACGATCTCGCGGGCACGCAACTCATGCGCCGGGTTTCGGTAGGCATGAAAGAAGGCGATGGCCAGGGCTTCGATCTGGTCGGTTTCAACGAGCCGGGTGACGGCGCGTACCACGGCGGCTTCGTCAAGAGGCGCGTGCTCGGTCCCATCTGCCTTGATACGCCCACCGATTCCATGGCGCAGCGGGCGTGGCACCATCACCGGCACCTGTTGCAGGAACAAGTCGTTGGTGTCGTAGCGACTCTCGCGCCCCATTTCCAGAACGTCGCGGAACCCGTCAGTGGCCAGCAGGCCAACGCGCGCGCCGGTTCGCTCTAGCACGGTGTTGGTGATCAACGTGGTGCCGTGCACGATGCTGGCGATCTGTCCCGCTTGCGTGTTTGTTTCTGCCAACAGGCGTTCAACGCCTTCCACAATGGCACGGCTGGGCGCTTCAGGCGTGGTCAGTCGCTTCCCGGTCTGGATGATGCTGCGGGCCTCGTCGTGCAGCACAAAATCGGTGAAAGTGCCGCCAATGTCAACGCCGATTCGTGTGGTCTTCTTCATTGCGCGACTCCCGCGGCCACCGCTGCGCCCTTCAGCTGGGGATACTGGCCAAGAGCAACGTCGCGCGACACATAGCCGTATTCGATATCGCGCTGAATGTCGGCCAAGGGACGGTCCATGGCGTCCCCATAACCTCCTCCGCCAGCAAAAGCCAACGTGACGCTGTCGCCAGGTGCAAGTTCGATGCGGGACTTGAGGTCGAGCGCCTTGCCATTGCCCAGTGTCACGGCGGTCGGTGCACCCGGCGCTCCGCCCATGATGCCCCGCGCGGGGTGCTGCTGGCGGTCTGCGGAAATGGCTACCTGGATATCACCGTCGGTCACGTTGCGCACTTCACACAGCTGACCCAGTCCGCCGCGATGCCAGCCGGCTCCACCGGAATCGACACGAAACTCCTTGCGGCGCACGAGCAGCGGCGTCACCGCCTCGAGCGCCTCGATGCTGCCGGCACCGGAGTTGGTCGGAAACGCGGTTGTGGACAATCCGTCGGCTTGCGCCGACGCGCCCATGCCGCCGCTGGCGAACAGCGTTTGCGAGAAGCGAGCCTGTTCCATGTGGTTGCCGCTGAAGCGCACCCGCATGGCGGGCGTGCCGCCGCTGTCTGCGATGACCTGCTCTGGCACCACCTGCGCCAGAGCCTGGTAGATCGCGCAGCACAGCAAGTGCCCGGTGAGGTGGCGCGCGCCCACTGCAGCGGGATAGCGGGCGTTCATGATGCTGCCTGCGGGCGCCTTGACCTCGATGGCGCGGTAAGAGCCTTCGTTGCGGCGGGTCTGCGGATCCAACACGCATTTGATGGGGTACACCGAGTAGGCCTGGGTGTAGTTCATCGTGCAGTTGGTGCCTCGATTGACTTGCGACGAACTGCCGGCGTAGTCCACCGTCATGGAGTCGCCGACGATGGTCACCGTGCAGCGAATGTGTGTCGGATGGTGAGCAAAGCCATCGGCGTCAATCGCTGCCACGTAGCATCCATCCGGTATCGCTGCGATAGCGGAGCGCATCGCCGCTTCGGTGCGTTCGTGCACCGTCTTCGAGAGAAGGTCGAAAGACGAAAGTCCGGTGTCGGAGAGAAAATCCACTGCGCGCTTGCGACAAACCTCGTTGGCAGTGACCTGGGCCTCCAGATCGCCCAATACTTGCTCGGGCAGGCGCACGTTGTTGAGGAAGAGCTCAAGCATCGCCTCGTTGCGTTGGCCCCCGCGGTAGAGATGCATCGGAGGAATGCAGATGCCTTCCTCGAACACTTGTTGGTTGCCCGCGCCGTGGGTTCCCCCCACATCCGGGGAGTGAGCGGCGCAGCCCGCGAAACCCACCAACTGGCCTCGATGGAAAATCGGCGTGACCATTGCGATGTCGGGCAGATGCCCGGTCGCGAGCCAAGGGTCATTGGTGATCACGCAGTCGCCCTCGCGCCAGGTTTCGGCGGGAAAGCTCTGCAGAAAGGCCCTGGTGGTACGGGGGATGATGCCGGCGAAAGCGGGAATGCCACCGGTGCACTCCGCCATCGATTGACCATGCCGATTCATCAGCACAGTGGCAAAGTCGTTGGACTCCCGCACCACCGTAGAAAACGCGGTCCGCAAAAGCGCGGTCGCTGCTTCGTCGGCAATGGCCACCAGGCGGCTCCACCAAATCTCAAGTGTGATGGGATCTATCTCTCGTTGCGCTTCGGGCATGTCGTGTCCTATCTCTGCATTGGGCTATCCGCGCTGGCGTGCGACGCCGTTGACGCGGTGAATGCAAATGTAGAAAGGACAGAGCGTGCGAGGTTTAGTTTTGGAATCGACCAGCATTCGCGGTTCGCGAAAGCTGCCCTATCACAACGACGGAGTTGCTCTTATGGATGGGCGCGATGGACGGACTTGATCCGCGGGGAAGATGGCGCGGCGTGCGCCTTCACGCGCTGTGGAGCTCAGTGCGCCTTGTCCCAGTTCGGGCCCATCCCGACCTCGGCCAGCAGCGGCACCTTGAGCGCGGCCACGCCCGCCATCTGGCGTGGGATTTCCGTGCGCAGCCACTCCACCTCGCCCTCGGGCACCTCGAACACCAGTTCGTCGTGCACCTGCATGATCATCTTCGTGCCACGGCGTTGGTCGTCCAGAGCCTTCTGCACCGCCACCATGCTCAGCTTGATGAGATCGGCCGCCGTGCCCTGCATCGGGGCGTTGATGGCCTGCCGCTCCAGCGCGGCCAGCTTGGCACCCTTGGCGTTCTGGATGTCGGGCAGCACCAGCCGCCTCCCGAACACGGTCTCGACGTAACCCATCTCCTTGGCGCGTTGGCGCGTCTCGTCCATGTAGCGGCGCACGCCTTCGAAACGCTCGAAGTAGCGCGCGATGTAGTTCTTGGCCGCGGTGTTGTCGATGCCCAGCGCCTTGGCCAGCCCAAAGGTGCCCATGCCGTAGATCAGGCCAAAGTTGATCACCTTGGCATAACGGCGCTGCTCGCTGCTGACCTGCGCGGTCTCCAGGCCAAACACCTCGGCGGCGGTCGCGCGGTGCACGTCCAAGCCCTCGTGAAAGGCGCGCAGCAGGGCTTCGTCACCGCTGATGTGGGCCATGATGCGCAGCTCGATCTGCGAGTAGTCGGCGCTGGCGATCAGGTGGCCGACCGGTGCCACGAAGGCCTCGCGCACACGGCGCCCCTCGGGTGTGCGAATGGGGATGTTCTGCAGGTTGGGGTCGTTGCTCGACAGGCGCCCGGTCACCGCCACGGCCTGCGCGTAGTGCGTGTGCACGCGCCCGGTGCGCGGCAGCGCCATCTGCGCGAGTTTGTCGGTGTAGGTGCCCTTGAGCTTGGAGAGGCTGCGGTGCTCCAGGATCTTGGCGGGCAGCGGGTAGTCCTCGGCCAGTTTCTCCAGCACCTCTTCGTCGGTGCTGCGCGCGCCGGTCGCGGTTTTCTTGATCACCGGCAGGCCCAGCTTGTCGAAAAAGATCTCGCCCAGCTGCTTGGGGCTGCCCAGGTTGAACGGCTGGCCGGCGATCTCGAACGCTTCCTGCTCCAGGGCCACAATGCGCTGGCCCAGCTCGTTGCTCTGGCGGCTGAGCGTGGGCGCGTCGATCAGCACGCCGTTGCGCTCGATGCGGTAGAGCGCCTCGCTGCTGGCGATCTCGAGTTCGTAGATGAAGCGCAGCTTGTCGTCGGCCTGCAACTGGGGCCACAGCGCCTGGTGCACGTCCAGCGTCTGGTCACTGTCTTCGCACGAGTACTCGGCGGCCTTGGCCACGTCCACCTGCGCGAACGGAATCTGGTGCGCGCCCTTGCCGCACAGGTCTTCGTAATTGATGCCCTGGCGCCCGAGGTGGCGCTCGGCCAGGCTGGCCAGGCCGTGCGGCTTGTGCACTTCGAGCACATAGCTCTGCAGCATGGTGTCGTGGGCGTAGCCCTGCACCTCGATGCCGTGGTTGGCGAACACATGGCGGTCGTACTTGATGTGCTGGCCGAGCTTGGCCTTGCCCGAGTCTTCCAGCCAGGGCTTGAGCCTGGCCAGCACCTCGTCGAACGGCAGTTGCTCGGGCGCGTCGGGGCCGCTGTGGCGCAGCGGAATGTAGGCCGCTTCGCCCGGCTTCACGCTGAAACTGATGCCCACGATCTCGGCGCGCATTTCGTCGAGCGAGGTGGTTTCGGTGTCCAGCGCCACCAGTTCGGCCGCCTGCACGCGCTGCAGCCAATCGTCGAACATCGGCCAGGTCAGGATGGTGTCGTACCGCAGGTTGCTCACGCGCTGGGCGCTGCCGCTCAGGTCCGGCTCGTCGAACAAGCCGGGCATGCCAGCCTCGGCGGTCTTGGCCGATGCGATCCGTTCCGGCGGCACATCGTGCAGGGACAGCGACTTGACCAGTCCCTTGAAACCGTAGGTCTCGCCGAAGGCCTTGAGCGCCTCGGTCTCCTGGCCTCGGATGGTGATGGATTCCAGCGAAGGCAGGCCGTCGATGTGCTCCGTCAGATCGCAGTCGGTCTTGATGGTGAGCAGTTCGCGCCCTTTGGGCAGCCAGTCCAGCGCGTTGCGCAGGTTCTCGCCGGCCACCCCCTTGATCTCGTGCGCGCGCTCCACCAGCGCGGCCAGCGAACCGTATTCCAGCAGCCACTTCACCGCCGTCTTCGGCCCCACCTTGGGCACGCCGGGCACGTTGTCCACCTGGTCGCCCACGAGGTTCTGGTAGTCCAGCATCAGGCTGGGCGGCACGCCAAACTCGGCCGTCACACCGGCAATGTCGCGCTTGCGGTCGTTCATCGTGTCGATCACGGTGATGTGCTCGTTCACGAGCTGGCTCAGGTCCTTGTCGCCGCTGGAGATGATGCAGTCGATGCCCTGCTGCGACGCCACGTGGGCCAGCGTGCCGATCACGTCGTCGGCCTCGACGCCGGGCACGTCCAGCACCTTCCAGCCCAGCAACTTCACCACTTCGTGGATCGGCGCGATCTGCGCGCGCAGGTCGTCGGGCATGGGGGTGCGGGTGGCCTTGTACTCCGGGTACAGCGCGTCGCGGAAGGTCGGGCCCTTGGCGTCGAACACGCAGGCGGCGTAATCGGCGCGCACATCCTTGCGCAGCTTCTGCATCATGTTGATCATGATGCGGATGGCACCGGTTTTCAGCACCGTGCCATCGGGCAAGGTGGTGCTCATGGCTTCGCCACCGGCGAAGAAGGCGCGGTACAGGTAACTGGAGCCGTCGACCAGCAGCAAGGTCTTGGTGTCGGCGGAAATGGCGGGGGTGGGGGCGTCTGGCATGGAGCGATTGTGGCGGAGAACGCCCCCCGGCCTGCCGGGCGCCGTGCGCGTCTCGGGAGCAGGCGTTTCACCTGTCGCCACACCGGGAGTGCCCGGCCTTGCCTACAATGCCCGGATGAATCTTTCCATGCGCTCCTCCCTGGCCGTGCTGGCCTTCGGCCTGTGCACCGCCCTGCCGGCCCTGGCCCAGGTGGCGCCAGCGGACAACGCCGCGCGCGAGCCGGTTTCCCCACGCGACCGCGTCGAGCGCATCACCCACGAAGACAAGCTCACCCGCATCGATGAAGTGCGCAAGGGCGGCCAGACGCAGAGCATCGACGTGCAGCCCAAGAACGGCGCACCGGCCTACCAGATCCAGCCCGACAACGGCACGGGCAGCACAAGCGACAAGCGCACCGGCAACGCCGGGCGCAGCAGCTGGCGCATCCTGAACTTCTGACCCGTTCCTTCTTTTCTTTCATGGCCGTTTACACCGAAGTCGCGTTCGCCGACGCCGCAGCCCTGCTCCACACCCTGAACCTGGGCGACCTCACCGAACTCAAGGGCATCCAGGGCGGCATCGAAAACACCAACTATTTCGTGACCAGCGAGCGCGACGGCGCCACGCTGGAGCACGTGCTCACGGTGTTCGAACGCCTGAGCTTCGAGCAGTTGCCGTTTTATCTCCAGCTCATGAAGTTCCTGGCCGAGCGCGGCATTCCCGTGCCCGCGCCCGCCGCCAACGCCCAAGGCGAGATCCTGTTCACGGTACAGGGCAAACCCGCCGCCGTGGTCGCCAAGCTGCGCGGCAAAAGCGATCTGGCGCCTGGGGTGCCGCAGTGCGAGGCCGTGGGCCGCACGCTGGCGCGCATGCACCTGGCCGGGCGCGACTTCCCCCTGAGCCAGCCCAACCTGCGCGGCCTGCCCTGGTGGAACGAGACCGTGCCGGAGATCCTGCCCTTTCTCACCGACGCGCAGGCCCAGTTGCTGCGCAGCGAGCTGGCCTACCAGAACCATGTCGCGCAAAGCCCGGCCTGCAAGGCCTTGCCGCGCGGCGCGATCCACGCCGACCTCTTCCGCGACAACGCCCTGTTCGAGGACGGCGAACTCAGCGGCTTGTTCGACTTCTATTTCGCCGGCGTCGACAGTTTCCTGTTCGACATCGCGGTCTGCCTCAACGACTGGTGCGTGCTGCACGACGAAGACCACGACGGTTCGCTCGACACCCCGCGCTCGCTCGCCTTGCTCTCGGCCTACGAGGCGGTGCGCCCCTTGAGCGCGGCAGAACGCAGCCTGCTGCCGGCCCTGTTGCGCGCGGGCGCCCTGCGGTTCTGGATCTCGCGCCTGTGGGATCTCCACCTGCCGCGCGAGGCCGCCCTGCTCCAGGCACACGATCCCGCCCACTTCGAGCGCGTGCTGCGCGCCCGGATTCGCGACACCCAGGCCCTCTCCAACCTGCTGCGCGGCGACGCGCAACAGCCCGTCCGCGTGGAATCCTCCCTGCCCGCATGAAACTCAACCTCGTCCCCGCCCGCACCGGCTTCCAGTGGGTCAAGCTGGGCGCCCGCACCTTCTTCCGCCAGCCCCTGGGCATGGCGGGCCTGTTTTTCATGTTCATGGCCACGGTCTCGGTGCTGTCCATCGTGCCCTTCATCGGCACCCTGATCGCCATGGCGCTGGTGCCGGCGGCCACGCTGGGCCTCATGGCCGCCACCCGCGAAGCCGAACAAGGGCGCTTTCCCATGCCCTCCACCCTGATCACCGCGTTTCGCGGCGGCACGCCCAAGACGCGTTCCATGCTGATCCTGGGCGCGATGTACGCCACCGCCCTGATGCTGGTCCTGGGCATCTCGGCCCTGTTCGCCCCCAACATCGCGCCTGTGGAATTGCCGGGCGGCGAGGTCTCGCCCGAGCGCGTGCGCGACCTGCTGAACAACCCGGGGCTGTGGGTCGCGCTGGTGCTGTACGTGCCCGTGGTCATGGCGTTCTGGCACGCACCCGCGCTGGTTTTCTGGCACGGCGTCACGCCGGCCAAGAGCCTGTTCTTCAGCTTCATGGCCTGTTGGGCCAACAAGGGCGCGATGCTGCTCTACAGCCTGGGCTGGATGGCCGTGATCATGCTCTCGGGCCTGGTGTTGAACCTGCTGGCCGCGCTGCTGGGCGGCGCGGCCCTGCTCAATCTGCTGATCTATCCCCTGGTCCTGGCGCTGGCGGCCATGTTCCACACCTCGATCTGGTTCACCGTGCGCGACAGCTTCGTCACCGAGACGCCCCCGGTGACGCCCTAGCGCACAAACACCGTCACCAGCGGCTCGTCGCCCACCTGCCGGCTGCGGTGGCCGTGCACGGCGGGGTCGAAGGTCGCGCCCTCGGGCAAGGTGTCGGCCGAATAGAAATGCTGGCCCGGCCCGAAGGCACGCCAGCTGCCGTCCTGCAAGCCAATCTCCATGCAACCTTGCAGCACGAACAGCCACTGCGGCTCTCCCGTGCAATGGAACTCGCTGCGAAAGCCCACCGGGCTTTCGCGCAACTGACACTCCTTCGCGGGCAAGGGGGGCGAAAGGCGCGCAGCGGGCGTGCCTTGCGTCAACGCCAATGCGGTTTCGCGAAAGCGTGCCCGGCCATCGGCATCGGTGTACAAGATCACTTGTTGAAACGTGCAGGTACTCATACGGTTTCGCATTCAAGCGTAGAACAAGGCGGGTTGCCGCAGACAGTGCTGTAGCACGGCAAGGCGATCCAACGCAGTTATACGTTTGAAGGCGAAACCGTATCAAGAGCTTCTCCAGAAAGGGCCGTTGTTTGTACCAGAGCGCGCGCGCCGCCGTGCCACGCTTTTCGCCGACACTACGCCTCCATGAAAGTTCTACTTGCCGAAGACGACGCCATGCTGGGCAAGAGCATGGTGAGCGGCCTGCAACTGGCGGGCTTCACCGTGGACTGGACGCACGATGGCCCGCAGACCCAGGCCGCGCTGCGCCTGCACGCCTACGAGGTGCTGCTGCTCGACATCGGCCTGCCCGGACTGGACGGCCTGCAACTGCTGCAGTGGCTTCGGGCGGACGAACATTCCGTTGCGGTGCTGGTGGTGTCGGCGCGCGACGCGGTGGGAGACCGCATCGCCGGCCTGAACCTGGGTGCGGACGACTACCTCACCAAGCCTTTCGACCTCGACGAGCTGGTCGCCCGCGTGCACGCCCTGGCCCGGCGCCAAAGCGGTCGCGCCGCGCCGGAGTTGAAGCTCGGACGCCTGGTCCTGCGTCCCCTGCGGCGCGAGGCCCTGCTCGACAACCAGGCCGTGGTGCTGGCCGCGCGCGAATACGACCTCTTGCTCGCCCTGATGGAGAACCCCGGCACCGTGCTCTCCCGCGAACAACTGGAAAGCCGCCTCTATGGCTGGCAATCGGAAGTGGCCAGCAACGCGGTCGAGGTGCATGTGCACCACCTGCGGCGCAAGCTGGGCACCGACTGGATCAAGAACGTGCGCGGCGTGGGCTACAAGCTGGTCGCGACCGGATGAAGAAGTCCATCCGGCGCGACCTGCTGCTGTGGCAGATCCTGGCGCTGGTCATCACCTGCGCGGTGGTCTGTGCGCTGACGTACCACATGGCCTGGACTGCCTTCAACCGCGTGCGCGACTTCGGCATGGAACAGATCGCGCACTCGGTGGTACGCCATGGCGTGCGGCCCCACAGCTGGGCGTCGGACACACCCGCGCACGCCGCGCCCCTGGCCACAGCCCGTCCCACCCCGAGCGAGAACCCACCTGCGTGGGCCACCGACGACCTCGGCGTGTTCATCAGCCAGATCTGGACCTTGTCGGGCGAACGCCTGTATGCCTCGGTGGACAGTGGAGGACCGCCTTTGCAGACACCCGGGTTCCACGACATCGAATGGGCGGGTGACCACTGGCGCGTGTTCACCCTTCGGGACGACGAAGAGCTGGTGCAGGTGGCCAAGAACGCCAGGGACCGCGCGAGCACCTTCTCCCAGATGGCGCTGTGGCTGTTCGCGCTGGCCGCCCTGGTTGTGTTGGTGCTGGGCATGTTGATCCATGCGGCGGTCACCCGTGCGCTGGCGCCCTTGAACGCGCTGGGCCGCGACATCCGCCAGCGCGACGCCAAGGAACTTCAGCCCATCACCATCGAAGGCATGCCCGACGAGCTCGTGCCCCTGGGGAACTCGCTCAACCGGTTGCTCGCACGGGTGGACGGGCTGCTGACCCAGCAACGCCAGATGCTGGCCGATGCGGCGCACGAGCTCAACACACCGTTGGCCGCCGTCAAGCTGCAAGCGCAACTGGCGCGCCGCGCGCCCAGCGACCAACGCGAGGCGGCTCTCGATGAGCTCGACCGGGGCATCGCGCGCAGCACCCACCTGGTGGCGCAACTGCTGCAGATGGCGCGGCTGGATGCCCAGGCGCGCCGGCACGAGCCGGCTGCCATGCGTCTGGACCGGCTGGCGGCGGAGGTCGTCGCGGCATTCTCGGCACAGGCGGAAGCGCGGGACATCGACCTGGGCCTGGACACCTGCGACGCGGCCTCCGTGTGGGCCGACCCGCTGGACATGAGGGTTCTGCTGGACAACCTGGTGGACAACGCGCTGCGCCACACGCCTGCCGGCAGCCGGGTCGATGTGCGCGTCGAAGCGAGCGCGGCGCGGGTGGATCTGGTCGTCAACGACAACGGCCCCGGCATCTCCCCGGCCGACCGCCCACGCGTGCTCGAGCGCTTCGTGCGCCTGAACCCGCACGACGACGCCAGCGGCAGTGGCCTGGGCCTGGCCATCGTCACGCGCATCGCCCAAAGAAACGAGGGGCTGCTGACCTTGGCCAGCAGCCCCTCGGGAGGCCTGAGCGTGCGCGTTGGATTCAACGCGCACACCTAGTGCTCGATCAGCCGCCGTTGGCGCTGCGCGAGTCGACGACACCGGCACGCACGTCGCGCGCCTGGCCTTGGGCCGTCACCGATTGCGGGTATTGCTGCGGAAACAGCTCGTTGTACTTGGCGCCCGTGGCACCGTCGGCCACCATGTCGCCAGTGCGGATGGCTTCGGCCAGTTCGGCCTTCACTTGCGCGCGGGTCTTGCCCACCACGGGAGCGGCAGCTTGCGAGGCCACGGGCGCTTCGGCACGCACAGCCGCATACTGGGCGGGAGCCAGCTGGTTGTAGCGCTGGCCGGTCGCACCGTCGGCGATCAGGTCGCCGTTGCGGATGGCGGCGTCGCGTTCAGCGACCACTTCGGCGCGGGTCTTGGACACAGCCACGGCCTTCGGGGCGTAGAACTCGGGCGAGAGTTCGTTGTAGCGCTGGCCGGTCGCGCCGTCGGCGATCAGGTCACCGCTGCGGATGGCTTGGGCGAGTTCAGCGCGCACTTCGTCGCGGGTCTTGCCCACCGAAGCGTCGGCAGCCAAAGCGTGGCCAGCAACCAAAGTAGAGAGGGCGAGTGCAACAACAGAAAGACGGGATTTCATGACAGTTTCCTTTTTGGAGGGTTGAACATGCCGGTCAAGTCCGTTGTGCGGTCTGGCCGGCTTCGATGCCTCTGCGGAAGGGTTTGCGTGCATCGATGGGATGAACTGTAAAGTTTCTGATCGAGAAGAAAAACACCATAAGAATGACTAGTCTATTGCCAATTAAGAAACAATCACCCCAAACTCATAGGTAAAAACCCTTTATAGGAGCCCCCCCGTGGACCGTTTAGCTTCGATGCGCGCTTTTCAGAAAGTGATGGACGAAGGCGGGTTCGCGGCCGCAGCGCGCGCGCTGGACATGTCGCCCGCCGTGGTCACGCGGCTGGTGGCCGATCTGGAAGACCACCTGGGCACGCGCCTGCTGCACCGCACCACGCGCCGCGTCTCGCTCACCGACGCGGGCGAGGGTTACCTCGACCGGGTGCGCGTGATCTTGCAAGAACTGGACGAAGCCAACGAACTGGTGAGTTCCAAGACCACCGAACTGGCCGGTGTGCTGCGCGTGCTGGTGCCGCCCGTGCTGGCCACGCACGTGCTCGCCCCGCTGGTCAGCGGCTTCCGGCAGAAGTACCCCAAGATCCTGCTCGACATCGACGTCGACTCGCACCGCGAGCCGCCGATCGAGGACTACGACATCACCCTCATAGGCGCGCAGGACTCCTTCGATGGCAACGTGATCGCGCGCAAGGTCAACTCCAGCGTCACCGTGCTGCTGGCCTCGCCCGAATACCTGCGCCGCAAAGGCACGCCCACGCGCCCGCAAGACCTGGCGCAGCACGACTGCCTGCGGCTCAAGCCCCTGGCCGGGCGCAGCACGTCCTGGCGGCTGCTGCACGAGCACGAGCGCGAGCGGTTCGTGGACGTCGACGTGCAACCGGTGCTCTGGGCCAACCACACGGACACCTTGATCCAGGCCGCGCAGGACGGCGCCGGCATCACGGCCACCGCCATCGAACTGGCCGCGCCCATGCTCCAGAGCGGCGAACTGGTGCGCGTGCTCAACGACTGGATCACCGACCGGCTCACGCTGTACGCCGCGCTGCCCAGCCGCAAGTTCATGCCCAGGCGAACCGAGGTGTTTCTGGAGTACCTCATTGCGCAAACGCGCCTGCGTGTCGAGGGTGCGCTAGGAGCCTGCAAGGCCTGCTGATGCAACCGGTTACACAAAATCCGGCCCGGCCTTCACCCCGCTCGGGCCCTTCATTCGTTTCAACAGGCTCCATCCACTTTCCGGAGCCTGCATGAAACCCGTTCGCTTCTTTCGCTTCGCACTGTCCACCGCCACCGCGCTCGCCGCCCTGGCCGCGCTGCCCGCCCATGCCGTGGGCCGCCTCGCCGACATCCAGGTGATCGACCGCGACAGCGGCGAGACGCTCAGCGTCTACCGTCACCAAGGCGAATACTGGGTCGCCGGCCGCCCGGGCGCGCGCTACGCGGTGTCGGTGCGCAATGCCACGGCCGGGCGCGTGCTGGGCGTGGTTTCCGTCGACGGCGTGAACGTGATCTCGGGCGAGACCGCAGCCTGGCAACAGACCGGCTACGTGCTCTCGGCGTGGCAGCAACACGCCATCACCGGCTGGCGCAAGAGCGATGCCGAGGTCGCCGCCTTTCACTTCACCGCATCGAGCGCGTCGTACGCGGAGCGCACCGGACGCCCCGCGCACGTGGGCGTGATCGGCGTGGCGATGTTCCGCGAGAAGGCCCTGCCACCGCCACCTCCTGCCGTAGCGCCCTGGCCTTCGTTGCGCGAGGAAAGCCGATCGACCTCCCCTTCCAGCGCGGCCGACGCAGGCGCCCAGGCGCAGGCGGGCAACAGCGAAGCACCGCGCGAGCGTGCGCAGTCGCTGGCCGCGCGCCGCATGGCGCCGGCCGCCCCCATGCCGGCGCCACGCCTGGGCACCGGGCACGGCGCACGCGAAAACGCGCCCATCACCCACACCACGTTCGAACGGCGCAGCGAACGGCCCGACGAGCTCGTGCGCATCCGCTACGACAGCCGCGAAAACCTGGTGGCCATGGGCATCATCCCGACGCAAGCCGTGCCGCCACGGCCGAATCCGTTTCCTGGTGGCGGGCAGCCAGGCTACGCGCCCGACCCATCGTAGACGCAACCAACATAATCCCCGGCATGACCGATGAGGCCATGCCGACCGACGCAGCGCTGATGCAGGCCTATGCCGCCGGCGACGCGCGCGCCTTCGAAACGCTGTACGACCGCCATGCCCTGTCGGTGTGGCGCTTCGTGCGGCGCAGCGTGCCCGACCGCGCACTGGCCGACGACCTGGTGCAGGACGTGTGGTTTTCGCTCGTGCGACAAGCCCCGAACTACCAACCCCGCGCGCGCTTTCGCACCTGGCTCTTCACCCTCGCCCACCACCGCCTGGTGGACCATTGGCGCACGCACAAACCGCACACCAGCCTGGATGCCGATACCGAAGAAGGCGCGGCACTGGCCGGCACGCTCTTCGCCGATTCCGGATTCGGCCCGGTGCGGCAATTGCAATCGCGCGAACAGGCACAGGCGCTGCTCGATGCACTCGCGGCCCTGCCCTTGCCGCAGCGCGAAGCCTTCCTGCTGCAGGCCGAAGCGGGCCTGAGCCTGGCCGAGATCGCGCAGACCACCGGCGTGAGCGCCGAGACCGCCAAGAGCCGCCTGCGCTATGCGCGCGAGCGCCTGCGCCACACCCTGGAGGCCTTCGCATGAAGCCCGACGATCCCCTGTTGCAGCGGTACCGAGAAGCCAATGCGCTGGACGAGGCGCGGCCCGACCCGGCCCTGCGCGAGCAGGTCCTGGAACACGCGCGTGCCGCCGCCCAAGCCCGGCGCTCGCCCGGCGCGGGACGGCCGAGCGCCGCGAACGAGCGCGCCTGGCGCTGGCGCGCGCTCGGCGGCCTTGCCGTGCTCGGCCTGGCCTCGCTGGTGGTCTTGCAGTTCGAGCGGGGCACGGTCGAGGAACGCGAGACCGCGCTCGGCTCCAAGCCCATGGAAGTGCCGCGCGAAACCGCACCCGTCCTCACACCCGCACCTGCACCTGCACCCACACCAACGCCGAAACCGGAGTCCAGTGCGCGCGCCGGGCGGCATGAAGCGCCCGCGCCCGCGCCCGCCAACGCCCAGCGAGAACACCGCGCCGCTCCCGTCCTGCCGCCATCGCCACCTTCGACCACACCCGACCCGAGCCCTCCGCCACCGGCCCCCACCTCGCCAATGGAGACCCCGGCGCATCCGGCACCGCCCCCCCAGGAACAGGCGGCCCGTCCAGCCGAGTCGGGGTCCGACGCGGCCACGCCACGCGCACGCGGCTTGGCGCGCGAGGAAGCACCCGCCGCCTTGTCCTCGCCCCGCCGTGCCACCGCGTCCCCCAACGCCGCCTTGCTCGCCGCCGCCGCGAGCGGCGCGCAGGCCGAAGTGCGCACCGCGCTCGCGCAAGGCGCCGACGTGAACGCCACCGACGCCCAGCGCCGCACCGCCCTCATGCTCGCCGCGCAGCGTGGCGACGCCGGCTTGGTGCGCCTGCTGCTCGACGCTGGCGCAGACCCGCAGCGCACCGACGCCAACGGCCTGCGCGCCGCCGACATCGCGCAACGGGCGGGCCAGGGCCACGTGCTGCCGCTGCTGGAGAACCCTGCGCCGCGCTGACGGCCATCGTTAGGATGTCCCCATGAACACCCCCGCCCCACCCTCCCGCGTTCACTTCGGACACCAGGGCCGTGTCGTCATCGTCACCGGTGGCGCGCAAGGTATCGGCGAAGCCTGCGCGCGCCGCTTCGCGCAGGAAGACGCCAAGGTCGTGATTGCCGACGTGGCCGACATCGCGGGCCGTGCCCTGGCGCGCGACATCGGCGCGTCGTACGTGCACTGCGACGTCGGCGACAAACTCGACGTCGACGAGGTGGTCGAGCGAACCGTCGGCGCGCACGGCCGCATCGACGTGCTGGTGAACAACGCCGGCATCTTCAAGGCCGCCGACTTCCTCGACATCACCGAAGACGACTTCGACGCCGTGCTGCGCGTCAACCTCAAAGGCGCCTTTCTCATGGGCCAGGCCGTCGCGCGCGCGATGGCCCCCGCCGGCAACGGCAGCATCGTCAACATGAGTTCGGTCAACGGCGTGCTCGCCATTCCCGACATCGCCAGCTACAACGTGAGCAAGGGCGGCATCAACCAGCTCACGCGCGTGATGGCCCTGGCGCTGGCCGACAAAGGCATCCGCGTGAACGCGGTGGCGCCCGGCACGGTGGCCACCGAACTCGCGGCACGGGCCGTACTCACGAGCGAGGAGGCCCGCGACAGGATCCTCAGCCGCACGCCCATGAAGCGCCTGGGCGAGCCGGACGAGATCGCCGATGTGGTGGCCTGGCTCGCGAGCGACGCGGCCAGCTACGTCACCGGCGAGATCGTCACGGTCGACGGAGGGCGCATGACCTTGAACTACACCGTGCCTGTTTGATGAAGGGCGCGGCGTGTGTGGCTTACACCTTCTTACCGACCTTTGACCGTTATTCGGCAGACTGTTGCTGGAGCCCCGCTCTCGAGGGGCCCTGTATGAAGCAAGGAGGCCTTTCATGAAACAGCAGATGGGTGTCATCGTGGTAGCGACCGTGATGGGCCTGGCCGCGTTCACCGCCAACGCGAACGAACGCGCCAAGACCAGCGGCAAGACGCCTGCGCCGGTGAGCCAGCACAAGCCCAGCCCGCCGCAGGACGCCACCGCACCAGCGGGCGACACGCACGCGCACCGCTTCTTCAACGCCTGGGGCAATGGCCTGCAGCGCGGCGCCAATGCCATCGGATTGAACAAGGACCCGCTCGAAGGCAAGCTGCCCCAGATCCAGATGAAGCCCCTCTTCGGTGGCTCCAGCGAGCCCGCGCCCGACACCAACCGCTGAGAAGGTGTGGGCGCTCAGGCGGGCTGCGCCGAGCGCCTGACCACCTGCGCTTCCTGGATCGGCAGGTGGATCAATGCGGCCCCCACGGCCAGCACGATGTCGAGGTACCACACCCAGTCGTAGCTGCCCGTGGCCTCGAACACCTGACCGCCCAGCCACGCACCGAGAAAACCGCCGATCTGGTGCACCAGCATCACGATGCCGAACAGCATCGCCATGTTGCCGGTGCCGAAGAACTTGGCCACCAGGCCCACCGTGGGTGGCACGGTGGAGAGAAAGGTCAGGCCCATCACCGCGGCGAACACCAGCAGCACCGCTTCGGTCTTGGGCGAGAGCAGGAACACGAGAACGGCAAGCGCCCGCGCGGCGTACACCAGCGAGAGCAACGACTTCATGCGCCAGCGGCCCACGGCCCAGCCCATGCCCAGGCTGCCGATGATGTTGAACAGGCCGATGATGCCCAGCGCCCACGCACCCACCGGCGCCGGCAACCCACAGGCCGCGACCACGCCGGGCAGGTGCGTGGCCAGAAAGGCCACGTGGAAGCCGCAGACGAAGAAGCCCGCGCACAGCAGCCGGTAGCTCGGGTTGGCCAAAGCCTGGCGGATCGCCTCACCGGCCGGCAAGGCGGTGGCCACAGGCGATGAGGCAGCGGTGGCAGCGGGCCCTGGGCCACGCAACACCCAGGCCGCCGGCAAGGCCAGCAGCACGATCAGGCCCAGCGCCTGCATCGCGCCCACCCAGCCCAGCCCCAAGGTCAAACCGGCCGCCACCGGCGCCATGACGAACTGGCCGAACGAACCGCCCGCGTTCACCACGCCCGTGGCCATGCCTCGCCGCGCGGCCGGCATCAGGCGCGCGGTGGCGGCCATCAGCACCGAAGGCCCGGCCATGCCCGCGCCACCGGCCGACAGCACGCCGATGGCGATGATCAGGCCCCATGTCGTCGTCATGAGCGGTGTGATGTAGGTACCCAGCGCCACCAGCATCAGGCCCGCGAGCAACACGCGCCCCGCGCCGATGCGGTCGGCGATGGCGCCGGCAAACGGTTGCGTGAGGCCCCACCACAGCTGGCCGAACGCAAACGCCAGGCTGATGCTGCCCACGCCCAGGCCGGTCGCGGTGTTCAGCGGCGAGAGAAAGAAGCCCATGGTCTGGCGCGTGCCCATGCTCAGCGCATAGGTACCGGCAGCCGCCAGCAACACCAGCCACCACACGGTGGCAACCCGTCTGGAAGATTCACTCGACATACGCGTCCTCCTCGTGAAAGGCGGCCAGACCCTGGTCCAGCAACCCGTGCAGCGCGGCCACGGTGGCCACGCCCAGCTTCTCGTTCAACGCCACTTGCGCGGCCTTCCAGCGGCGCTGCGCCTGGCGGCGCATCTCCAGCCCGGCTTCGGTGATGGAGACGGTGCGGCTGCGCGCGTCCACGCCTTCTCCCACCAGCAGCCAGCCGGCCGCGATCATGGGTTGCAGGTTGCGTGTGAGGGTGGAGGCGCTCATGTCCATGCGCCGGGCCAATTCGCCGGGCGCGAGCGGCCCGAGCCGGTCCACGTGCGTCAGCAGCGAGTACTGGGTAATCTTCAGGCCGGTGCCCGCGAGATGCTGGTCGTAGTGCTGCGTCACCCGGCGCGTGAGCTGGCGCAGTTTGAAGTTCGTGCACCCCACAGGGGCGGCGGATGACGCGGAAGTGTCAGCAGGCATTAGATGATTGTATCTACAATCATTGCATCTACAAACAAAAAGGAGTTTGCATGACCGTCGACGAGATCCAGGCGCAGTGGAACGCGCAGTACGAAGCCGTTCTGGCACGCATGAAACAGGGCGCGGGCGCGGGTCTGGCCGATCCGGCGGCCATTGCCGGCATGACCGGCCTGCAGCAGATGCAGGCCATGCTGGAGGGGAGACTGCCCTACCCGCACATCGCCGACACGATGGATTTCTCGCTGGTGGAAATCGCCGAAGGGCGCGCGGTCTTTCAGGGCCAGCCGCAGCTCAAGCACTACAACCCGCTGGGGTCGGTGCACGGTGGCTGGTACGCCACCCTGCTGGACTCGGCCGTGGGCTGCGCGGTGCACACCCTCATGCCCACGGGGCGCGCGTACACCACGGCCGAACTCAGCGTGAACATCGTGCGGGCCGCGTCTTACAAGAGCGGCCCGCTGCGCGCCATCGGCACGGTGGTGCACGCCGGCCGGCAGTTGGCCACGGCCGAGGGCCGCATCGTCGGCGCCGACGGCAAGCTGTACGCACACGCCACCACGACCTGCCTGGTGTTCGAGGTGCCGCCTGCGAGAGAGGGAAAACCTGCAGCAGGTTGAAGGGGAGTCGGTACAGAGGCGTCAAGGGATCGGCTCTGCCGGCCCAAGGCGCCGCCCCCCTCGAAGCGCCGAAGGCGCGCCACGGAGGGGGGAAGCCGCGTCAGCGGCGCAGGGGGGTGTGCCTAATCCAGGCGGATGTTGCCCTTGGCCGCCACTTTTTTCCAGGTCTCGAACTCGGACTGCATCAGGCTGCGGTATTCCTCGGACGACGAGATCACCGGCACCGCGCCCATCTGCGCCAGCAGCTCCTTCACCTCCGCGCTGTTGACCGCTTCGCTCAACACGTCGCGGATGCGCTTTTGCAGACCGGCCGGCAGATCCTTGGGGCCGAGCACGCCGTAGTTGGTCTCCATCACCACGTTGGGATAGCCGAGTTCGCCGGTGGTCGGCACGTCAGGCACCTGCGCGGCGCGCTTGGTGCTGGAGATGGCCAGGATCTTGAGCTGCCCTTGCTGCGCGAAAGGCAGCACCGCCATGAGGTCGGTCGAGATGAACTGCACCTCGCCGGAGATCAGCGCGGTCACGGCCGGTGCCGTGCCCTTGTAGGCCACGTGCACCACGTCCAGCTGCGCCTCCTGCTTGAAGAGTTCCGAGCCGATGTGCGGCGTCGTGCCCAGGCCGGCGGAGCTGAAATTGAGCTTGCCGGGTTCGGCCTTGGCGGTCTTCACCAGCTCGCCCAGGGTCTTGATGCCCGACTTGCTGTTGACGGCGATCACCGCGGGGTTGCGCGCCACCAGGCTGATGAAGCCGATCTGCGACTGCTGGTAGTTCACCTTGGAAATCGCGAACATGCCCGCCACCGGGCCGGGCGCGACCAAGGCCAGCGTATAGCCATCGGCAGGCGCCTTGAGGACCGAGTCCACACCGATGGTGCCGCCCGCACCGCCCTTGTTGTCGATGATGACGGGCTGGCCGTGTTTGGCCGTGATCACCGCGCCGATCTTGCGCGCGATCACGTCGGTAGGGCCGCCCGCCGCGTACGGCACGACCAGGCGCACGGGCTTGCTCGGCCAGCTCTGCGCCAGGGCCGAGGTGGTGGCCGCGAGAGCGGCGGCCACGAAAGCGATCTTCTTCAGCATGAGGTTGTCTCCGGTTTGAGGGTCTGGGTAGGGGCTTGGGTGTTCAAGGTATCGGTGGCGGCTTGTTCTTCCTGGATCAAGCGCTCGAGCAGTCGGCGGCAGCGCACCATGCCCGCGTCCACGGTCAGCATCACGGGCTGCAGCGGTCGGCCTGCGGCCTCCATGGCGCGCTGCTGCGCCTCGATGACCGGCGCGTCCTGCTCCGCGAAGGCAAAGCGGCGCATCTTCGAGATGTGATCGCGGATGCGCTCGTTCTCGGCCACGTCGTCGGTGATCAGGTTCCAGCGCACGGCGGCAAAGTGGTAGTGCATGGTCTTGTCGGTCTCGGGCGTGAGCAGGTGCACGCCGTCGTAGCCCCAGCCTTGCGACGGATCACCGCCAGGGCCGCCCACCCCGCCCTGGATCAGGATGGCGCTCGGCACGCTCCAGCGGATCAGGTTCCACTTGGTCGTGCGCTGCACCTCGGGCGGTGTCAGGTCGCGGTACATCGAGGGGATGGCCGAGTCCTGCGATACGCGGCCGATCAGCACATTGCCGTCCTTCTCCTCAATGCGGGTCTCGGCCACCACCGTGTCGGTGCCACCCAGAATGCCGTTGTGCAGGTACGAGGTGTGGCTGGTGTCGAGCAGGTTGTTCATCACCAGGTCGCAGCTGGCGTTCATGCGCAGGTAGTCGCGCTTGCTCACCTGCACTGGCTGTGCACGGTCGAAGCAGCTGTAGTCGGGAATGCGGGCGGGATCGGGCTCGCGGTCCCCCATCCAGATCCACAGCACCGAATGCTTCTGCACCACCGGGTAGGCGCGCACGCGCGCGGCCTCGGGAATAGCGCCCTTGCCGTGCGGGTTGTGCACGCAGCGGCCGTCTGCGCCGAACTCCAGGCCGTGGTACGGGCAGGCGATGCGGTCGCCCTCTTTCACCTGGCCCATGCTCAGCATCGCGAAGCGGTGCGGGCAGCGGTCGGTCATGGCGGCCACGCTGCCATCGGCCTTGCGGAAGAACACCAGCGGTTCGTTGAGGATGGTGCGGGCGACAGGCTTGTCGGCCGGAATGTCGGCGTCCCAGAACGCGGCGTACCAGGCGTTGCGCAAATAGACCGTCATGCGGCGTCCTCCGGATAGAGCACAAAACGCCCACCTTGAAGGGCGTCGGCGGGATGGCGTTCGGCGTCGCTGGCGGGTGCCTGGATCGAATCGACGAACTGGGCCGCGCTGTCCTGCGGGTGGTAGCCCAGAAAGCGCACGCGGCCGTTGTCCCAGAAGCTGCGCGGGTTGTCCGACTGGCCATAGACGATGGCGTAGCCCAGCACCGGGGCGTCGATGCAGGCGCGGCACAGGCGCACCAGATCGGCATGGCTGAGCCAGGTGGCCAGCATGCGTTCGTCGGTCGGCTTCTCGAAGCACGAACCGATGCGCAGGCACGCAGCCTCGATGCCGTACTTGTCGAAGTACATGCGCGCCAGGCTTTCGCCGAAAGCCTTGCTAAGGCCGTAGGGCGTGTCGGGCCGTGGCGGCGAATCGGCGTCGAGCACCTCGTCGCAGCGGTACATGCCGATGGCGTGGCTGGAGCTGGCATACACGATGCGCTTCACGCCGGCGCGGCGCGCGGCTTCGAACACGTTGTAGCTGCCGATGATGTTCGCGGGCAGCACCACGTCCCAGGGCTGGCGCACCATGACGGCGCCGAAGTGCAGCACCAGGTCCACGCCCTCCATCAGGCGGTGCACGGCGTCGAGGTCGGACAGGTCGGCGACCACCACCTCTTCACCCGGCGCGGCAGGCCCCGGGTCGCGGATGTCGGTCAGGCGCAGCACCTGCGCGGCGCCGGCCAGGCCGGTGCGCAAGTGCGAGCCCAGGCGGCCACAGGCGCCTGTGATGAGAATTCGGTTCCAACGGGGTTGGGCCATGGGGAGCAGTCCTTTCGCCTTTCTGGAAAGGAACTGTAGAGAGCCGGGTGCGGCGGCGCAGCACGGCTCACGGCATTTCAGCCTTGCGCTTGATGAGGGTGCGGGATAACCCTAGTTGGCCTGCTGGGTCTTTGTGCAAGGGTGACAATCGTGCGCATGAGACTTCTACACACCATGCTGCGCGTGGGCAACCTTCAGCGCTCCATTGACTTCTACACCCAGGTGCTGGGCATGCAATTGCTGCGCACGTCCGAGAACCCCGAGTACAAGTACTCGCTGGCCTTCGTGGGCTACGAGGGCAACCCGGCGCAGGCCGAGATCGAACTCACCTACAACTGGGGTACCGAAAGCTACGAGCTCGGCACCGCTTACGGCCACATCGCACTGGGCGTGCCCGATGCCTATGCGGCCTGCGAGAAGATCAAGGCCGCAGGCGGCAACGTGACGCGCGAGGCCGGCCCCGTCAAGGGTGGCTCGACCGTCATCGCGTTCGTGACGGATCCGGACGGCTACAAGATTGAGTTGATCCAGCGCGCGGAACACCAGGCTGGGCAAGGCCTGCGCTGAGCCTCCAGCGCCGAACGCGGACGAAAAAAATGCCTGGCAAGCCAGGCATTTTTGATGGGCGAAGCAAAAAACGCTCAGGGCGCGATGGCCACTTCCACACGGCGCGCTTCGGCGTTGTTGCCGCTGGCCAGCGTTTGCTCGGGCTTCTTCAGCTCCACCACGCTTTCGGCCACGCCCGCGCCCACCAGCGCATCGCGCACGGCGATGGCGCGCTGCTTGGCCAATTCGGCGTTGGCGGCCGCGCTGCCGGTGGCATCGTGGAAGCCGGAAATGGCCAACTTCTTGCCGGCCTTGCCGGCGGCGATCACGTCGCTCAGCGCGTCCAGCGCGCCCGAAGCCAGGTCGGCCTTGCCCGATGCAAAGTAGAACTTGACCACGCCGTTTTCCACCACGACGCTGGCATCATCGCCCACCGGGGCTGCAGCCGCTGCAACAGCAGGCGTTGCAGCGGGCACCACGACCGCCGTGCCGGCGGCACTGGGCGCGGCGCCGCGCGACTTGTGGATGCCGAACCCCAGGACGGCGCCCACCACCAGCACGATCAAACTGATCAGCACCAGGGCCACGACGCGGTATTCGGGTTGATCGTCCTGAGATGACATGGGAAACACTCCGTGAAGAATAATGGGAAGAGAACTGGACAACGATTGTAAATGGCCCACCGTGACACTTCGAGCGTGCGAGCGCGCCACGACCCTGCCCTGCGCAATGGCGCGCAAATGCTGGCCGACACCGTGGCGCAGTGGCGCGCACAAGGACCGCGGCCCGACCTCTGGGTGTTCGCCTACGCCTCGCTGGTCTGGCGACCCGAATTCGACGCCGTGGAGCAGCGGCCGGCGCGCGTGCGCGGCTACAACCGTTGCTTGAAGATGTGGAGCCGCGTCAACCGGGGCACCTACGAATGCCCGGGCCTGGTGTTTGCGCTGATGCCCGGCGGCAGTTGCGCCGGTCTCGCGCTACGGGTCCCGCACGAGCAGGTGGAGGCCCTCATGCCCGTGCTGTGGGCGCGCGAGATGCCCAACCCGGTCTACGATCCGAAGTGGGTGCATTGCGAGACGCCGCAAGGACCGGTGCGCGCGCTGGCGTTTACGCTCTCGCGCCACAGCCCGAGCTACACCGGCACGCTGAGCGAGGAGCGCTACCGCGAGATCTTCGCGCGCTCCTGCGGCCGCTACGGCACCACGCTGGACTACGCACGCCAGACCTTCGAAGGCTTGTTGCACCACGGCATCCACGACCATGCGCTGCAGCAGCTGCTCACCCTCGCCGACGAACCCACCCTACCCACGTATTCCCATGAACATCGCTGACCTGCGCAAGAGCTACGAAAAAGCCGAGCTGAGCGAATCGGCCTCGCACGCCGACCCGTTGAAGCAATTCGACCAATGGCTCAACGAAGCCATCCGGGGCGAGGTGCCCGAGCCCAATGCCATGACGCTGGCCACCGTGGGCTCCGACCTGCGCCCGAGCACGCGCATCGTGCTGATCAAGGGCTACGACGCGCGCGGCATCGTCTGGTACACCAACTATGGCAGCCGCAAGGGCCGCGAACTGGCGGGCAACCCGTTCGCCGCTCTGCAGTTCCACTGGGTCGAGCTCGAACGCGTGGTGCGCATCGAAGGCACGGTGGAAAAGGTGAGCGACGAGGAGAGCGACGCCTACTTCCAGAGCCGGCCGCTGGACAGCCGCATCGGCGCGTGGGCCAGCCCGCAGAGCGAGGTGATCGAGAGCCGTGCGGTGCTGGTCGCCAACGCCGCGAAATACGGCGCGCAATTCCTGCTCAAGCCCCCGCGCCCGCCGCATTGGGGCGGCTATCGATTGAAGCCGGACAACTGGCAGTTCTGGCAAGGCCGCAAGAGCCGTCTGCACGACCGGCTGCGCTACACCGCGCAGGCCGATGGTGCGTGGCGGCGCGAACGGCTGGCGCCCTGAGGGGCGTTGAGCGCGCTGCCGTGCTCAACGCAAAAAAGTGCCCAGCTTCTCGATGGCTTGGTCTGCGACGCTGGCCAGCGCGTCCGCGCTCACGCGAGAGGGAGCGATCTCCGCCAATGGCACGAGGACGAAGGCTCTTTGGTGCATGCGCGGATGGGGCACCGTCAAACGGGCGGAGTCGATGCGTGCCTCGCCATAACACAGCAGATCGAGATCCAGCGTGCGCGGCGCGTTCCGATATGGCCGCTCGCGCCCTGCCGCGTGCTCAATGGCCTGCAGCGCGTCGAGCAAGGCGGGCGCGGTGAGCGCCGTGGCGATTTCGGCGACGGCGTTGAGGTAGTCGGGGCCGCTGGAGTCGATCGGTGCGGTGCAGTACAGGCTGGAGGCCCGCACCACGCGCACGCCCGCCACGGCATCCAATGCCTTGAGCGCATCGCGCAGCGTCTGGGCGGCATCGCCGAGGTTGGCGCCCAGCGCCACAAAGGCGGCGACGTCGGCACGCGGTGCGGACATCACGGCCGCTCTGTGCCTGGCGGTTATTCGCCGCCCGCCTCGCCACTACCCGACTCGGCGCGGCTGCCATCGTTGGGCTTGCGGCGGCGACGGCGGCGCTTCTTGGCGGGAGCGTCCGAGCCCTCTTCACCTGCAGCGGGTTCGCCGCCGCCCTCCCCGTCGACCGCGCGGAAACGCGGGTCCACCTCTTCCCCGACCGGCGCGCTCGCGGCAGCGGCCTCGGCGCTCGCCGGGTGATCCGCATCCGTGCGCTTCACGCGCCGCGCCTTGCTCGCACCCGGCTTGGCAAGGTTCTCGCGGCGCTGTGCGTCCACCATGTCTTCGCGCATGGCGTCGCTGGCGGTGCTGAAGGTTTCCCACCAGTGCGCCAGTTCCTCGTCCACCTCGCCCACCTGGGCGCGCAGGCGCAGGAAATCGAACCCGGCACGAAAACGCGCCTGGTCAGCCAGGCTGAAGGGCGAGGTACCCACGCGCTTGTCAAAGCGCGGCTGCATCAGCCAGATCTCGCGCATGTCCGAGCCCAGCTTGCCACGGCCCGACACGTCGCCGATGCGCGCGTCGAACGCATCGTCCACGGCTTCTTGCAGCGCGGGAAACGGCGCGGGCGGGCGCTGGCCGGGGCGCGGCGTGAGGCGCTGCTGCCAGCCCTTGCGCACGTCGGCCCAGAGCACGCAGGCCAGCAGAAAGCTGGGTGCCACGGGCTTGCTTTCGCCCACGCGGCGGTCGGTGTCCTGCAGCGCGAGCTTCACGAACTCGTCGTCGGCGCGCTGCACCACCACGTCGAGCAGCGGGTAGATGCCCGTATTCAGACCCATGGCCTTGAGCTGTTCGATGCTGGCCAGCGCATGGCCGGTCTGCAGCAGCTTGAGCATTTCGTCGAACAGGCGGCTTTGCGGCACGTCGTTGAGCAGCGACTTTGAAGAGGCCAACGGCGCCAGCGTCTTGGCATCGAAGCTGAAGCCCAGCCCGCTGAGCTTGGCGGCGAAGCGCACGGCGCGGATGATGCGCACCGGGTCTTCGCGGTAGCGCGTGGCGGGGTCGCCGATCATGCGCAGCGTGCGCTTCTTGGCGTCGCGGATGCCGTGGTGGAAGTCGACCACGGTTTGCGTTTCCGGGTCGTAGTACATCGCGTTGATGCTGAAGTCGCGCCGCGCGGCGTCCTGTTCGATCGGACCCCATACGTTGTCGCGCAGCACGCGCCCGCTGGCGTCCACGGCGTGCGTCATGTTCGCCAACGCCCCCTTGCTGGTGCGCTCGTTGCCCCCCACCTGCTCGGCAGCGGCGTTGTCGAGGTAGGCGCGGAAGGTGGAGACCTCGATCACCTCGTGCTCGCGCCCACGGCCATAGACCACGTGCACGATGCGAAAGCGCCGGCCGATGATGAAAGCCCGGCGGAACAGGCCCTTGACCTGTTCGGGCGTGGCGCTGGTGGCCACGTCGAAGTCCTTGGGGCGCAGGCCCAGCAGCAGGTCGCGCACCGCGCCGCCCACCAGGTAGGCTTCGAAGCCGGCCTGTTTGAGCGTGTGCACCACGTCCAGCGCGCGCTGGTCGACCAGGCTGCGGTCGATGCCGTGCACGCTCACCGGCACGTCTTCGCGCTTGCCGAATGGGTTGGCGCGGCGGCTGGAGGTGGCGCTGGGTTTGCCCAGCAGCCGATCGATGAATTTTTTGATCATTCGAATAGGTTCAATGTGCGCCAACCCCGTTCAAGGGCAATGGCGCTGAGCCGGGCATCCGGGTTGGTGGCCACGGGCTCGTGCACGCGTTCCAGCAGGGACAGGTCGTTGATGGAGTCGCTGTAGAAGGTGCTGTGCGTCACGCGCGACCAGTCCAGCCCGCGTGCAGCCAGCCATTGTTCCACACGGGCGATCTTGCCCTCGCGGAACGACGGCGTGCCGTGGATGGCGCCGGTCGGCTCGCCGCGCGCATCGCGCTCGAGCTCGATCGCGATCAGGTGGTCCACACCGAAGGCACGTGCGATGGGCCGGGTGACGAATTCGTTGGTGGCGGTGACGATCACCACCGTGTCCCCGGCGCTCTGGTGGCGGCGCAGCAGCGCGCGGGCAGGCTCGCCGATGGCGGGCGTGATGACTTCCTCCATGAAGCGTTCATGCGCCTTGTTGGCCGCCAGCACCCCGTGCTCGCGCACCGCCTCGATGGCAAAGCGCACATAGCGGTGGATGTCGAGCGTGCCGGCCTTGTAGTCGGCATAAAAACCGTCGTTGGCCTGGGCGAACACCTGGGCGTCGCGCCAGCCCAGCTTTACGGTGAATTCGCCCCAGGCGTGGTCGGAATCGAGCGGGATCAAGGTGTGGTCCAGGTCGAACAGGGCCAGTTTCATGCGGTGTCCGTCATTCGTTTTCCAGCATCGATTTGATCAGCGGGATGGTGATGGCGCGCTGCGTGCGCAGGGCGTAGGCGTCGAGCTGGTCGAGCAGCAGCATGAGGCTGGAGAGGTCGCGCGAGAAGCGGCGCAACATGAAGTCCATGACCTCGTCGCTCAGGAACACGCCGCGCTCGTCGGCGGCGCGGCGCAGCACGGCGCGGCGCTCGGTCTCGCTCAAGGCCTGGAGCTGGAACACATGGCCCCAGCCCAGGCGGGTGCGCAGGTCCTCGCGCAGGCGCAGGTCCGACGGCGGGCAGTCGGCCGCCGCCAGCACCCAGCGGGCGGGGCCGTGGGCCGGGTTTTGCGCGTTGACGAACCAGTTGAAGGCCGCAGCTTGCTGGGTCGCGGTGTAGAGCTGGCAATCGTCGAGCAACACGATGTCCCACTGCTCGTCGAACTCCGGCGGGTCCATGGTGGTCGCGTCGAGCCAACCCACGCGGCCGCCGTGCTCGCGCAGGGCCTCGCGCACGGCGCGCAGCAGATGGGTCTTGCCGCTGCCGCTGCCGCCCCAGATGAAGGTGGGCACGGGCGAGCGCAACGGGTTGTGGGCCCACAGGCTCACGTGCTCGATCGCCGCCTCGTTGCCAGCGGCGATGAAATTGGACAGGGTGGGCACCGGCGCGAAACCGATGTCCAGCGCCAGTTGTTTCATGGGAGGCGAGCCGGTGCTCATCGCGATGCCGTGACCGCGGCCCGTGGCGCAGGGCGGATCTGGTGGAATGTCTGGGGCATGTGGGCAGGGCTGGGCAGGTGAACGGGGTCCGCAAGGGCGAACCCTTAAAATCTGGGCCAAATTCTATCGGGCCGCCTCCCCCGTACCCGAAAGCATCACCCTCCCAGCATCTCGCCTATCGACCGCCCCGCCTTGCGACGGGGCCGCCCTCACATGACCACCCCCTCCACTCCCCTTTCGTACAAAGACGCCGGCGTTGACATCGACGCGGGTGACGCCCTGGTCGAGCGCATCAAGCCGCTGGCCAAGAAAACCCTGCGCGAGGGTGTCATGGCCGGCATCGGCGGCTTCGGCGCCCTGTTCGAGGTGCCCAAGCGCTACCGGGAGCCGGTTCTGGTTTCGGGCACCGACGGCGTGGGCACCAAGCTCAAGCTGGCCTTCGAATGGAACATGCACGACACCGTGGGCATCGACCTGGTGGGCATGAGCGTGAACGACGTGCTGGTGCAAGGCGCCGAGCCGCTGTTCTTCCTGGACTATTTCGCCTGCGGCAAGCTCGACGTGGACACGGCCGCTGCCGTGGTGGGCGGCATTGCCCAGGGCTGCGAACTCAGCGGTTGTGCGCTGATCGGCGGCGAAACCGCTGAAATGCCGGGCATGTACCCGGCGGGCGAGTACGACTTGGCGGGCTTTTGCGTCGGCGCGGTCGAAAAGTCCAAGATCCTCACGGGCCAGAACGTGAAACCCGGCGACGTGGTGCTGGGCCTGGCCTCGCACGGCGTGCATTCCAACGGGTTCTCGCTGGTGCGCAAGTGCCTGGAGCGCGCCGGCGACCAGCTCCCCGCCACGCTGGACGGCCAGCCGTTCCGCCAGGCCATCATGAAGCCCACGCGCCTGTACGTGAAAAACGTGCTGGCCGCGCTGGCCCAGCACCCGCATTCGGCAGATGCCGCCTCGCCCGGCGGCATCAAGGCGCTGGCCCACATCACCGGCGGCGGCCTGCTGGAGAACATCCCCCGCGTGCTGCCCGAAGGCACCGCCGCCCACCTGGTCAAGGGCAGCTGGCCGCAGACCGAGCTGTTCGCCTGGCTGCAGAAAACCGCCGGCATCGACGACATCGAGATGAACCGCACCTTCAACAACGGCATCGGCATGGTAGTGGTGATCGCCGCCGAAGAAGCCGCTGCCTGTGCCGCCACCCTGCGCGGGCTGGGCGAGACGGTGTACGAGATCGGGAAAATCGCGCCGCGTGGAGAAGGCGCGGCCGTGGTCGTGGCCTGAGGATCGGCTCTCGATAGGCGGCTCAGCGAGCCGTCTTGCGGGCTTCCGAGACCCGCGAGCAAGGGAGTTCGGCCGATCTCACAACCCAACGCGATCGAGGCTGTGGATCTGGAACATGCCTTTGAAGCTCAGCTGCATGTGCCTGAAGATCGCCTCGCGCCGCGCATCGCCCTGCACAACTTGCCTTTCAACTTCGGCCAACTTGGCTTTGACAACGTCAAAGTCCGAGGCCGTCATTTGGGGGCCTTGTGAAATCAACAACGATTCCAACGTGTGCAGTTCGCGGGCCAGATCGTCCAACTGCTTGTCGAGCTCGATCGTGGCTTGCTGGCCGACCTCCAGCGTGTTGATGGCAATCACCAGATCGATCGTCGCTTGTGGTGGTGGCGTTACGGCAACGGCGGGATTCGATCCGTAAGCGCCAACGCTGCCCAGAGCGGCGTCGAAGTTGCTGCTCTGGTCATTGGGGAACTGGGGAGCCCACGGTGTGATGGCACTCATGCTTGTCCTCTGATGAAGCTGGTCACAGCGGGATGCAGACAGCCCGGAATTTTGCCACCAAAGGGTACCGAACGCGCGCCGGGAGGCACGTCAAGCGCGTTCGCGATAGATGCGCGGCGTGACGCCATGCTCACGCCGGAACGCGCGCGCAAACGCATCGAGCGAGCGAAAGCCGCTGTGGCTCGCGATCTTTTCCTGGGTCCACTGCGTTTCCCGCAAAAGACGCGCCGCGGTGGCCACGCGCGCCTGCTCGACGAAGCGTGCGGGCGTAGTGCCCGCCTCGGCCGCGAACGCACGTGCGAACTGCCGTTCGCTCATGTGCGCCCGCTCGGCCAGCGCGCCCACCGAGAGAGACTCCCCCGGATGGAGGCCGATCCACGCCATCAGATCGCGCAGCCGATGCCGCGCCACCGACTGCGCCTGCAAGGTGTCGCTGAGCTGCGCCTGATCGCCGGCACGCAGCAGCGGCAAGGCCAGCGTGCGCGCGATGTCCATCGCCACGTCGCGCCCGATGTCGTCTTCCACCAGGGCCAGCGCCAACTCGATGCCGGTCGTGACGCCCGCCGACGTCCACACCGGGCCATCGCGCACATAGACCAGACCGCGCTCCACCTGCACCCGAGGGCGCATGGCCTGCAACTGGTCGCAGGCACGCCAGTGCGTGGTCGCCCGGCGGCCGTCAAGCAAGCCTGACGCCGCGAGCGCAAAGGCGCCGCTGCACACGCTGGCCACGCGCCGCACGCCCGGGGCCACTTTCGACAACCAGACGCTCACCCCGTGTTCGACGATGGCGGCCCGCACGCCCTCTTCTTCGCCCCCCGCCACGATGACCGTGTCGATCCGGCTCGGCAGCGCATCCAGGCGGCAGAAGCCGGCCAGGCTGAGCCCCGCGTTCGTCAACACCGTGCCGCCCATGGGCGACGCAGTGTGCAGGCGGTACGTGCCGGGCCGGAGCTGCTCCGCCTTGGTGAACACGCTGGCCGGCCCGGCGACGTCGATCGCTTCGGCACCATCGAAAGCGACCAGCACCACGTCGATGGCAGGAAGCGCGGACTTTTCGTCATTGCCGGCGGGCGTCGGGTTTCGTAAGGTCACGGCACGGTTCGGAAATCTGGAGTGGCTATGTTCAGGCGGTTCTTGTCGGTGGTGATCGTTTCCAGTATTGCAGCGTTTGGGCTGGCCGGGTGCGGTGCGGGCACCGGGATGCCGGCGGCACCCGCAGACCCGGCCCTGCGGGAACAGCAGACGCAGGCGTTCGTGCAAGCCATGAAGCCGCGCCACGCCCGGCCCGTGGTCGCCATCGTGGCGCTCAACGAAGGCACCGAAACCACCGACTTTCTGCTCACGCACGCGGTGCTGCAGCGCGCTGACGTGGCCGACGTGAAGGCAGTGGCGCCGCGCCGTGGACGGGTGGATCTGTACCCCGCGCTTCAGGTGGACGTGGCCGAAGACTTCGACGGTTTCGACCGTGCCCACCCCTCGGGAGCCGACTACGTGATCGTGCCCGCCATGAGCAACGATGCCGACCCGACCGTCACCGCCTGGCTGCGGCGCCAGGCCGAACGTGGCGCCCGCATCGTCGGCGTGTGCAACGGCACCCTGGTCGTGGGCAACGCCGGCCTGCTCGACGGCCGCCGCTTTGCCGGCCACTGGTCCGAGCGCAGCACGGTGCTGGAACGCCACCCCGGGTCTTCCCACGTGCCCCACCAGCGCTACCTGGTCGACCGCGGCGTGGCCACCACCACCGGCATCAGCGCCTCGATCCCGGTGGCCTTGGCGCTGGTGGAGGCCATCGGCGGGCATGACAAGGCGGCCTCCGTGGCGGCCGAGCTGGGCGCGACATCCTGGAGCCCGGAGCACGACAGCGCACCCTTTGCGCTCACCCTGCGCCGCGGTGCGAGCTACCTGCTCAACAAGGCCGCGCGGTTCTGGTCGCACGAGCCCTGGGGCGTGGATGTGCGCGATGGCATGGACGACATCGCCCTGGCGCTGACCGCAGACGCCTGGTCGCGCACCGGTCGGGTGAGCGTGTACGCCGAATCGGCGTCGCCGGGCTCCGTCGTGCTGCGCAGCGGGATAAAGCTCGCCGCGCAGGCCCCAAGCCCTGAGCGGCCCCGACTGCCCCTTGCAGCCCACATGAAGCCCTTGCAGCAACTCGACGCCACGCTGTGCCAGATCGGGGAGCGCTACGGCGCATCGCGCCGCGAGTGGGTGGTTCTGGAGATGGAGTACGCCGATGCACTGGCGCCTGTCGATTCTGACCGGTGCCGATCGTCGTGACAGAGAGGGTCGGCCAAACCGACTCCGTGGCGAGGCTGAAGCCAACCCATTTTTTGTTCAACCAACAAGGAGCAACAAGATGACCCATTCCATTCGTACCTGCCTGTGGTTCCGCGACGGGCGGGGCCGTGAGGCCGCAGCGTTCTACTGCTCTCTGATTCCCGGCAGCCGCGTAGAGACCACCTTCCAGGGCGACGCGGGACACGGCGCCTTCTCGGTGATCGACTTCACCCTGGGCGGCGTGCCTTACCAGATCCTCGACGCCGGGCCGACGTTCACCTTGACCGAGGCGGTGTCGATTTCGGTAGCGACGGACGACCAGACCGAGACGGACCGGCTGTGGGCGGCGCTCACCGGCGATGGCGGCGAAGAAAGTGTGTGCGGCTGGCTGAAAGATCGCTACGGGGTGTCCTGGCAGGTGTTCCCGAAGCGGCTCATGGAATTGACGACGAGTGCGGACAAGAAAGTGTCCGCGAAGGCCATGGCGGCCATGATGAAACAGAGGAAGATCGATATCGCGGCGATTGAAGCGGCAGTTCGCGAGGCAGGTTGAATCGCCCCGGGGCGATTCACCTTGCGAACAGTTGACGCTTACCGCTTCAACTGCGCCAACACCCGCTGCTTGATCTGGTTGCACGCCGCGTCCGTGCCCACGCGCGGGCGTGGCAGTTCCACGTCGATCACGGTTTACACCTGGCCCGTCAGATCAATGCATCCGACGGCAACACGTGCACACCCGGCGCGGCGGCCAGGGCAGCTTGCAGCAAGTGGTGCGCGATGCGCTCCGCCGGCACCACGCGGTAGCGCTTGGGCAGCAACGGCTTCACCAATTGGGAGACACCCACTGCGAGCTTCTCCATCGGCCGGCTCTCCTGCCGCGGTCCACCGATGAGCCCGGGGCGCACCAGGGTGAGCGAGGGATAGCCCACGGCCTGCAGATCGCGTTCGGTCTCGCCCTTGGTGCGCGAATAGAACACGCTCGAACCGGTGTCGGCCCCCAAGGCGGAATTGAACGCGTATGCCCGCGCACCGTGGCGCCGCGCGAGGTAGGCGACTTCCAGCGGGAGGTCGTGGTCGACCTTGTAGAACGCGGCTTGTGAGCCCGCCACGCGGATGGTTGTGCCCAGCGTGCAGATCACGGCGTCCACCGCCCACCACTCGGCGCCTTCGGGCAAGCGGTGGAAGTCGGTCACGGGGTTGAACAGCTTGGGGTGCGGTGGCAGGGGTTTGCGTGTCGGCGCGACCACGCGGGCCACGCTGGCGTCGTCCAAGGCTTTTCGCAACACGTGGCTGCCCACGAGTCCGGTGGCGCCCACCAGCAGGAGTTGTTTCATCTTCAGTTGCGCGCGCGCCGCAGTTCCTGCAGCCGCTGCACGATGGCTGCACGGTCCAGCGCGTCGTCGGTGTGCTCGATGTAGATCTCAAGATCGCTCACCGCCTGGCGGGCATCGCCCATCTCGGCCCAGGCCAGTCCCCGGTCGCGGTATTCGGTCCAGGCGTCGGGCAGCAGGATGAGCAGGCGGTCGAGCACCGCGATGAGGCGCAGCCAGTCTTCCTGGGACTGGTGGATTTCCTTCAGGTTGCGCAGCAGCCGCGCAAGGATGTCGCGCGGCGTCGCGGCCTGAAGGTACAAGCCCACGGGCACATCGAAATCGTCCACCAGGCCGTTGCGCCGCTTGTAGGGCTCCAGGCGTTCGGACAGGTCTTCGCGGCTGAGCGATTGCCCGGTGAACGGGTCGATCACCACCTGGCCGTTGGGCAGGTTGACCTTGACCATGAAATGCCCGGGAAAGTTGACGCCGCGCGCCTTCAGCCCCATGCCCTGGGCCAGCTCCAGCCACAGCAGGGCCAGCGTGATCGGGATGCCCCGGCGCGTGCGCAGCACCAGGCTGAGGTAGCTGTTGTCGGGGTCGTAGTAGTTGTTGACGTTGCCGCCAAAACCCATGTCCCGGAAGAAAAACTGGTTGAGGGTGCGCAGGCGTTGCAGCGGGCCGGCGTCGGCGGCGCAGCGCCGGCGCACGCGCGCCAGCATTTGGTCCACGTCGCCCAGCACCTGCTGCACGTCGAGGTCGGGGTATTCGTCCTGCGCGACGGAAGCGGCGGCTTCGAACAGCGGTAGCGCGTCGTCATCACCCACCAGGGCCGCAAAGTAGCCCAAGGGAGTGGGAGCGGGGTATTCGTAGGCTGAGGGCATGGTATTGGGTCCTGCTGCGCGCAGATTACGTCATTTTCGAACGAGCTGCCTGAGCTTCACGCCCGCCAGAGTCAAGGTGAGGAAATACACCAACATCCCCCCCAACACCGAGACCACCATCAGCCCCACACGCGCCAGCGCCCGGCCCTCGAAGCCCTGCAGCCAGTTGACCGACGACGCCACCCACATCAGAAACACCGCCAGCAAGGCGCTCGCGGCCACCACCTGCATGCCAAACACCGCCCAGCCCGGCGACGGCATATACGCGCCGCGCCGCACCAGGCCCACCAGCAGGAACAGCGCATTGACCATCGCGCCGATGCCGATCGACAAGGCAAGCCCGGCATGGCCGAGCCGCGGCACGAGCAGGAAGTTGCAGACCTGCGTGAGCACCAGCACCCCAATGGCGATCTTCACGGGCGTTCGGATGTCCTGGCGGGCATAGAACCCCGGGGCCAGCACCTTGATGGCGATCAAGCCGATCAGGCCTGCGCCGTAGCCCATGAGCGCGGTCGCGGTGCGCTGCACGTCGGCTGTCGTGAAAGCGCCATAGTGGTACAGCACGGCCACGAGCGGCTGCGCGAAGGTGAGCAGCGCCACCGCGCAGGGCACCGCCAGCAGCACCACCAGGCGCAGCCCCCAGTCGAGCAGGCCGCTGTAGCGCGCGGTGTCGTCGGCCGCCTTGGCCGCCGCCAGCTGCGGCAGCAGCACCACCCCCAGCGCCACGCCGAGCATGGCGGTGGGGAATTCCATCAACCGGTCGGCATAGGTCAGCCAGCTCACGCTGCCGGCGGCCAGATGCGAGGCGATCTGCGTGTTGATCAACAGCGAGAGCTGCGCCACGCTCACGCCCAGCAGCGCTGGCAGCATGAGCGTGGTCACGCGCCGGGTGCCGGGGTGGTTCCAGGCGGCTTTGAGGTTCGACCAGCGCAGGCTCACACGCGGCAATAGGCCCAGGCGGCGCAGCGCCGGGAGCTGCGCGCCCAGTTGCAGCATGCCGCCCAGCACCACACCGCCGCCCATGGCGTAGATGGGCTCGATGCCCATCGAGGCGAACCACGGCGCCCCCCAGCCGGCGGCGGCGATCATGGCCACGTTGAGCAACACCGGGGTGGCGGCGGGCACGGCAAAACGCTTCCAGGTGTTCAGGATGCCCGCCGACAAGGCCACGAAGGACATGAAGGCGATATAGGGGAACATCCAGCGCGTCATGAACACGGCGGCGTCGAACCCCCGTTCGTCCAGCCCGCTGGCCATCGCCCAGACCAGCACCGGCGCGCCCAACACGCCCAGCACGCAAGTGGCGGTGAGCGCCCAGGCCAGGACGGTGGCGATCTGGTTCACCAGCACCCGGGTGGCATCGTCGCCCTCTTTTTCCCGCACACCCGCCAGCACCGGCACGAACGCCTGGCTGAACGCGCCCTCCGCGAACAGGCGGCGCAACAGGTTGGGAATGCGAAAGGCGACGTTGAAGGCGTCGGTGAGGGCGCTGGCGCCGAAGGTGGCCGCCATGAGCAGCTCGCGCACCAGGCCGGTGATGCGGGAGGCCAGGGTCAGCAGGGAGACGAGGGAAGCGGACTTGAAGAGGGTCACGCGGGGAGTGTAACGACAGGGTAGGCCCGGGTTGCCGCACCGGGAGCCCGTGCTAAAATCGCGGGCTTTGCTGGCATCATCCCCAAACACTCAAGGAACTCACCATGGCAACCAAGCCGAAGAAAAAGAACCCCCGTCTGGCGTCTGGCCGCAAGCGCGCCCGCCAGGACGTCAAACTCAATGCAGCCAACACCTCGCTGCGCTCCAAATACCGCACTGCCGTCAAGAACGTTGAAAAAGCCGTTCTGACCGGTGACAAAGCCAAGGCGACCGAGCTGTTCGCCAAGATGCAACAAGTGGTCGACATCGTCGCCGACAAGGGCATCTTCCACAAGAACAAGGCCGCTCGCGACAAGAGCCGCCTGTCCGCCAAAGTCAAGGGCCTCGCAGCCGCCGCTGCCTGAAACCCACCCGGTCTGGCCCCGCCAGACCACCAGCCCAGGCCCCCAGGGCCTGCCGTTTGAAAACGGTGCGCTGCCAGCAAAAAAAGCAAACAAGCCGTCGCAAGACGGCTTTTTTGTTTTTGGCGCTGCCCACATGTGTAGCGACGCAACCGGCGCGTGCTGCCCCATCCAGGGCACCCGGGGATCCGGCTCTGCCGGTCCCAGGGTGCCCCCCCCTTGAGGGGGTCGCGCGCAGCGCGGCGGGGGTGCTCTACTTCTCCGGGAGCAAGCAGGCCTCTGCCACCTGAAGACCGTTGTCGCGCGCGAAGTTCATGCAGAAATCCCAGGCCATGGGCTCGTGCTCGCGCAGTTCGGCAGACACGACCACGCACTTGATGCCATTGATGTTGTTGGGCACGCACCAGGGCGAGTAGCTCAAGTGGCTGCCGGGCTGGGCGCCGCCCGGACGGAACGAGCTCATGACCCCGGCCAGACGTTCGGCCCAGTCACTGGGGCGGAACGTGCGGCCGTCCTTCGTGATGCCCTGGATGAAGACTTGCTTGGCTGTCGATGAAACCATTCGGGGGAGGCCTTCGGATGGAGGGCTCGGCTGGAAAGAACCACCGCCAGAAAGAGGATCGCTCCCCTGGGATGGGCGGCAGGTATTCTATCTTATATAAGACTCAAGGCTAGGTAAAAACCCGCAACCAACCTCGGACGTCGAGGCGCATTTCAGCGATGCCGAACAAGCAACGATGATGCCATCCGCTGCGCCTAAAATCGCGCTTCAACGGCTCAACCTTCGTTGAGCCGCTTCTTTTTTTGGCCCCTTCTTTCCGGAGTCCCCGCATGAACGCCGCCCTCAAGCCCGTCGCCTCGCCCCACGTGATGAACACCTACGGCCGCCTGCCGATTGCGTTGTCGCATGGCCGAGGCGTGCGCGTGTGGGACACCGACGGCAAGGAATACATCGACGCCCTGGGCGGCATCGCGGTCAACACCCTGGGCCACGGCCACCCCAAACTGGTGCCGGCCCTGCAAGACCAGATCGCCAAGCTGATCCACTCGAGCAACTACTACCACGTGCCCAACCAGGAAGTGCTGGCGCAGATGCTGGTGGAACGCTCGGGCCTGACCAATGTGTTTTTCTGCAGCAGTGGCCTCGAAGCCAACGAAGCCGCGCTGAAGCTGGCGCGCAAGTACGGTCACGACAAGGGCATCGAGCGCCCCGAGATCGTGGTCTACGAGAAAGCCTTCCACGGCCGCTCCATCGCCACGCTCTCGGCCACCGGCAACCCCAAGGTGCAGGCCGGCTTCGGCCCGCTGGTCGAAGGCTTCATCCGCGTGCCGCTCAACGACATCGAGGCGCTGAAGAAGGCCACGCAAGGCAACCCCAACGTGGTCGCGGTGTTCTTCGAAACCATCCAGGGCGAAGGCGGCATCAACCCGATGCGCTCGCAATACCTGAAAGACGTGCGCGCCCTGTGCGACGCCAACGACTGGCTGATGATGATCGACGAGGTGCAGTGCGGCATGGGCCGCACCGGCAAGTGGTTTGCCCACCAGTGGGCCGGCATCGTGCCCGACGTGATGCCCCTGGCCAAGGGCCTGGGATCGGGCGTGCCGATCGGCGCGGTGGTGGCCGGCCCCAAGGCGGCCAACATCTTCGCGCCCGGCAACCACGGCACCACCTTCGGTGGCAACCCGCTGGCCATGCGCGCGGGGGTTGAAACCATTCGCATCATGGAAGAAGAAGGCCTGCTGGAGAACGCCGCGCGCGTCGGTGCGCATCTGCACGACGCGCTCGCCAAGGGCCTGGCCGGCAAAGCGGGCGTGAAGGAAATCCGTGGCCAGGGTTTGATGATCGGCATCGAACTCGCCAAGCCCTGCGGCGTGATCACCGAACGCGCCTGTGCCGCCGGACTGCTGCTCTCGGTGACCGCCGACAACGTGATCCGCATGGTGCCGCCGCTCATCATGACCACGGCCGAGGCCGACGAAGTGGTGGGCAAGCTGCTGCCACTCATCGACGCCTTCCTGGCCGAATGACGGGGCGGCCATGACGATCTCGCACTACCTGCAGTTCAAGGACCTGAGCGCCGACAGCTACGCCTACCTGTTCGAGCGCGCGGCCTTCATCAAGCGCAAGTTCAAGGCAGTCGAAAAGTACCAGCCGTTTGCCGACCCCGACCGCACGCTGGCCATGATTTTCGAGAAGGCCAGCACGCGCACCCGCGTGAGCTTCGAGGCCGGCATGTACCAGATGGGTGGCTCCGTGGTGCACCTGACCACCGGCGACAGCCAACTGGGCCGTGCGGAGCCCATTGAAGACAGCGCGCGCGTGATCAGCCGCATGGTCGACCTGGTGATGATCCGCACCTTCGAGCAGAGCAAGATCGAAGCCTTCGCCTCGCACTCGCGCGTGCCGGTCATCAACGGCCTCACCAACGAATTCCACCCCTGCCAGATCCTGGCCGACATCTTCACTTTCATCGAGCACCGCGGCTCGATCCAGGGCAAGGTGGTGGCCTGGGTCGGTGACGGCAACAACATGGCCAACACCTGGCTGCAGGCGGCCGAGTTGCTCGGCTTCACGGTGCACGTGAGCACGCCGAGCGGCTATGAAGTAGACCCGGTGTTGGCCGGCATCAAGAACACCAACTGCTACAAGGCCTTCAAGGATCCGCGCGATGCCTGCGCGGGCGCCCACCTCGTCACCACGGACGTGTGGACCAGCATGGGATACGAGGCCGAGAACGAAGTGCGCCGCGCCGCCTTCAAGCGCTGGTGCGTCGACGAAGACATGATGCGCACCGCGCAAGCCGACGCGCTGTTCATGCACTGCCTGCCCGCGCACCGCGGTGAAGAGGTGAGCGCCGAAGTCATCGACGGCCCGCAGTCGGTGGTGTGGGACGAGGCCGAGAACCGCATGCACGTGCAGAAGGCCTTGATGGAATTCCTGCTGCTCGGCCGCCTGGCCTGATGCAAGCCCTGCTCGACGCGATCGCGCAGATCGAACCTTCACCCGATGCGCGCCGCGTCTTTCATGGGCGCGGCGGTCTGTACCCGGGTTGCGAGCACCTCTCGCTAGACAGCTTTGCGCCGGTCTGGGTGCTCACCAGTTTCAAGCCGCTGGACGATCACATGCTCGCGGCCGTGCACCGTGCGCTGTCGCAACGCTGGGCGAAGATCGCGCCGAACGAGCCGCTGAACTGGGTCTACCAGTGCCGGCACGACAGCCAGAGCGAAACGCGCCTGATGGCCGGCGCGGTGCCCGACCCGCACGTGGTGAGCGAACGCGGCGCGCGCTACCGCGTGCACGTGCTGCGCGGGCAGAACCACGGCCTGTTCCTCGACATGGCCGAAGGCCGCCAATGGGTGCGTGAGCATGCGCGCGGTCACAAGGTGCTCAACCTGTTCGCCTACACCTGTGCCTTTTCCATCACCGCCTTGCAAGGCGGTGCGAAGCAGGTGGTGAATGTGGACATGGCGGCCGGCGCGATGGCCATCGGTCAGCAGAACCACGCGCTCAACGGGCTGTCGTCGGGCGCGGGTTTTCTGGCGCACGACATCTTCAAGACCTGGGGCAAGATCAACCGCAGCGGCCCGTACGGCCTGGTGATCGTCGATCCGCCGAGCTACCAGAAGGGCAGCTTTGTCGCCACCAAAGACTACCTGCGCCTCATGCGCCGCCTGCCCGACCTGCTGCGCCCTGAGGGCCGCGTGCTGCTGTGCCTGAACGCGCCCGAACTCAGCACGGACTTCCTTCAGGAGCAGATGCGCGAAGCCGCGCCCGAGCTGATATTCGAAGAGCGACTGCCCAACCCGGCCACGTTTGCCGACGTCGCACCCGAGCGCGCGCTCAAGGTGCTGCTGTACCGCGCACCCGCGCTTGCTGCATGAGCGCCGCGCCGGGCCGCCCCAAGCAAGCTCGCACCGCAGGCGAAGCCGAAGGTCACCATTGAGCGCCTGCACGACCTGTGGCGCGTGCTGCGCCTGCTTCCGCGTCGACTTCTCGGTCCACGAAGGGGAAGAGCTGGGCGGCACGGTGCCCGCCGGCCTGTCGGCCGAGGTGAATCACAGCCTTTTGCGCATGCGCGGCACCGACCACTCGCCGCCCCGTTGCGCCGCGCTCTCGGGCAAGGTCGGCGTGAAGGCCCTCTGCGGCATCTACGAATGGCGACCATCGCCCTGCCGCGAGTTCGAAGAAGGCAGTGACGCCTGCCTCCGCGCACGGCAGCGCCATGGCCTGCCTGCGCTGCCGCTGCACTAATTTCCCCACCTGTTGGGATTAACCGACACCACGGCTTTTTTCAGGGTGCTACCTTCACGGCACCATGAAAAAGCTCTGGGACATCTCGCCGCCGGTCCATGCGGACGCACCCGTCTTTCCGGGTGACACGCGGTATGCGCAGCAATGGTCGGCCACCATCGGGCCGGGCTGTCCGGTCAACGTCAGCGCCATCACGCTGTCGCCGCACGTGGGCGCGCATGCCGATGCGCCGCTGCACTACGACGCCAACGGCGCATCGATCGGCCAGGTGCCGCTCGACGCTTTCCTCGGACCCTGCCGCGTGGTCCACGCGATCGGCAAAGGCCCGCTGGTGCGGCCCGAGCACATCGCCCACGCGTTGAAAGACTTGCCGCCCCGCGTGCTGGTGCGCGTGTACGCGCACCAGCCGCAAGACGCGTTCGACAACGCACTGCCCGCCTTCGCGCCCGAAACCATCGAACAGCTGGCCGACCTCGGTGTGGTGCTGATCGGCATCGACAGCGCCAGCATCGACCCCGCCGAGAGCAAGACGCTAGAGAGCCACCAGGTCATCCGCCGGCGCGGCCTGCGCGTGCTGGAAAACCTGCTGCTCGACGACGTGCCCGAAGGCGACTACGAACTGATCGCCCTGCCCTTGAATCTCACCACCGCGGACGCGAGCCCTGTGCGCGCCGTCCTGAGATCCCTGACATGAACACCACCCTTCAAGACTGCCGCGCGCGCGACGCCCAAGACCCCCTGCGCGCGCTGCGCGAGCTCTTCCACATCCCGAACAACACGGTCTACCTGGACGGCAACTCGCTGGGCGCCATGCCGCGCAGCGCGCCCGCGCGGGTGGCCGATGTGGTGACGCGCGAATGGGGCGCCGACCTCATCCAGAGCTGGAACACGAACGGCTGGTTCCAGATGCCCGGCAAGGTCGGCGACAAGATCGCGCGCTTGATCGGCGCCGCGCCCGGCACCGTGGTGGCCACCGACAGCACCTCGGTCAACCTGTTCAAAGTTCTCTCGGCCGCGTTCCACCTGGCCAGCGCCGACAAGCCCGGACGCAAGCGCATCGTGAGCGAGCGCAGCAACTTCCCGACCGACCTCTACATCGCCGAAGCCTTGTGCAAGGAGCGCGGCTTCGAACTGCAGCTGGTCGAACCCGAAGAGATCGCCACCGCGCTCACGCCCGATGTGGCCGTGCTCATGCTCACCCACGTGAACTACCGCACCGGCGCCATGCACGACATGCCCGCCGTCACCGCCACCGCACACCAGGCCGGCGCGCTCATGCTGTGGGACCTCGCGCACAGCGCAGGCGCCGTGCCCGTGGACCTCACCGCCGCAGATGCCGACTACGCCGTGGGCTGCGGCTACAAGTACCTCAACGGCGGCCCTGGAGCGCCCGCCTTTGTGTGGGTCCACCCGCGCCACGCCGACCGTTTCTGGCAACCGCTGGCCGGCTGGTGGGGCCACGCCACGCCGTTCGAGTTCACGCCCGACTACCGCCCTGCCGCCGGCATCACCCGCTACCAGTGCGGCACCCAACCCATGATCAGCCTGGCCGCGCTCGAATGCGGTGTGGACACCGTGCTCGCGGCCGACGCACTCGGCGGCATGGCCGCACTGCGGCGCAAGTCGCTCGCGCTGACCGATCTCTTCATCGCACTCGTGCACGAGCGCTGCGATGGACACGGCCTGGGCCTGGCCACGCCACTGGACCACGCGCAACGCGGCTCGCAGGTCTGTCTCACGAAAGACGAAGGCGCCTACGCGATCGTGCAAGCGCTCATCGCGCGCGGCGTGATCGGCGACTTCCGCGCGGGCGATGACCAACGACACAAAGACATCCTGCGCTTCGGTTTCACGCCGCTTTACATCGGCTTCGAAGACGTGTGGCACGCCGTGGAGCACCTGCGCCAGGTGCTGCAGAGCGGCGAATGGCAACGCCCCGAGTTCAACACCAAACATGCGGTGACCTGATCATGTGCCCCCACCACCCCACCGAATCCGGCAAGCCCGAAGACATCGTGCGCGAAGAAGGCGCACAACTCGACTTCAGCCGCGACATGAGTTACGGCGACTACCTGCAGCTTGACGCCATCCTCAACGCGCAGAAGCCGCTCTCGCCGGCGCATGACGAGATGCTCTTCATCGTGCAACACCAGACCAGCGAACTCTGGATGAAGCTCATGCTGCACGAACTGCGCGCGGCCATCGCGAACATCGCGCACGACGAGCTGCAGCCCGCGTTCAAGATGCTGGCGCGCGTCAGCAAGATCCTGGAACAACTGGTGCATGCCTGGGACGTGCTCGCCACCATGACGCCGCCCGAGTACAGCGCGCTGCGCCCCTACCTCGCGCAGTCCAGCGGTTTCCAGAGCCACCAGTACCGCTGCATCGAATTCGCAATGGGCAACAAGAACGCGGCCATGCTCAAACCGCATGCGCACCGGCCCGATCTGCTGGCGATCGTGCAGGCCGCCTACGAGGCGCCATCGCTCTACGACGAAACCCTGCGCCTGCTCGCGCGGCGCGGCCTGCCCGTGCCCGAGAGCCACACGCAACGCGACTGGACCCAACCCTACGAAGCCAGCGACGCGGTGGAGCAGGGCTGGCTGGAGGTCTACCGCCATCCCAAGGACCATTGGGACCTGTACCAGTTGGGCGAAGAACTCACCGACCTCGAAGACGCCTTCCGCCTCTGGCGTTTCCGGCATGTGACCACGGTGGAACGCGTGATCGGCTTCAAGCGCGGCACCGGAGGCACAGGGGGTGTGAGCTACCTGCGCAAGATGCTGGACGTGGTGCTGTTCCCGGAGATCTGGCGTTTGCGCACGGACTTGTGACATCGCGGCCCGATGCCAGCGGCGCAAACTAAACTTCACCCTGGCGGACCCGACGTCCGCGAGGAGCATGGGTTTGCGCACATTCGACGAAGCGGCCGAGAAGGTCAGGGACTTGCTGTTCAATGGCGCACTGCGTCCAGGCGACAGGCTGCCCGCCGAGCGCGAACTGTGTACCCTGCTCGGCATCAGCAGACCCGCGTTGCGCGAAGCGCTTCGCTCGCTGGAGGCCGGTGGTCTACTGGAGATGCGTCCAGGAAAGTACGGCGGCACCTTCATCACCGCCGGCAAAGCCAGCGTGGTCTCGGGCGCCATGTCGGACCTTCTGCGGCTGGGCAGCGTATCGATTGCCGAGCTGTTCGAAGCGCGTCGGTGGATCCAGGGTGCAGTCGTCAAAGCAGCATGCGAGCGACTGACCGACGCGCAGATCGACGCACTGGAACAAAACGTCGACGAAGCCGAGGTGGCTCACGCCGAAGGCCGCTATGAAGACCGCATCCGCATCAACGTGGAGTTCCACAACATGCTGGCCGACGGCTCGGCCAACAGCGTGGCGGCCATCGTGGTGCGCGGCCTCACCCATGCCTGGCAGGCGCTCATGGCAGAGGTCGGGTCTGACCAGGTCTCGGGCGGCATCGCCTACCGGCGCGATCTGATCGCGGCCTTGAGAAACCGGGATTCGGAAGCCGCGACGCTGGCACTGTCCCAGATCCTTAGCACGTCCGAGGCACTCTACAAGAACCTTGCCAAACAACGCAGACAGGCGCTGATCGACCAAGCGACCATTGCCCCAGCCGAAGAACAGCCGGCGGCGGCGGCGGTCCTCCCGCGTTTGAAGAAAGCCAGCACCGTGTCAAAGGCAGGCGGGAAGACGCCGGCGGCATCGGCCCGCAAGCCCGTCGCGGCCAAGCCCGCAGCCAGGCCGGCATCGGCCACAGCCACACGCCGCAAAGCCGGCTGAGCGCTCGCGGGCCCAGGAGCCCGCGAATTCCAGATAACCGACTCGCCGAGTCGGAAATTTCCAATGGTTTGACATTAAGGTTTGCCACACGCAAACTTATGGTCAGACCATTAGGATCTTCTTCCACAACCCGCCGCGCAACCGACGCAAGATCCGCGCCGGCTGTCGCCAAGGCTTCTGGCGGGCTGGGAGACCCGGACCCCGGATGGCCGTTTTCACTTTGATCGTCGTCCGTCCTTTCAGGAGTTCATCAATGTCCTTGCGCCCATTCTTTGCCACCCGCCGTGGCTGGACCCTCTCGCTGCTGGCCACGCTGGCCTGTGGCATCGCGCCGATCGCGCATGCACAGGCGCTGGCATGGCCCGCCCTTCCCATCAAGCTGGTCAGCCCCTGGCCGGCCGGCGGCAGCAACGACACCTTCTCCCGCCTGCTGGCCACGCGTCTGACCACTTCGCTCGGTCAACCCGTCGTGGTCGACAACCGGCCAGGCGCCACCGGCACGCTGGGCGTGAGCCAGGTGGCACGCGCGCCGGCCGATGGGTACACACTGGTCATGGGCAGTTCGCCCACGCACGCCACGGCGCCCAGCATCTACCCGCAGCTGAGCTACAACCCCATCCGGGACTTCGCGCCGGTCACCCTGGTGGGCTCATCCGCCAACGTGTTGGTGGTGCATCCCTCTTTGCCCGTGCGCAGCGTGAGCGAACTCATCACCCTGGCCCGTTCACAACCCGGCAAGCTCAGCTACGCGTCGGCCGGCAACGGGTCGTCTCAGCACCTCTCTGCCGAGCTGTTCAACGCAATGGCAGGGGTCCAGATGCTCCACGTGCCCTACAAGGGTGCGGCCCCTGCCATCACAGACATCGTGGCCGGCCACGTGAGCCTCGGTTTTCACAACATGGTCGACGTGCTGCCGCATGTCAAGGCCGGCACCTTGCGCCTGATTGCCGTGACCTCGGCCAAACGCAGCAAAGCGCTGCCGGACGCCCCCACCATCGCCGAGTCGGGCGTGCCCGGCTACCAGGCTGAAGTCTGGTTTGGCGTGTTCGCGCCGGCGCAGACACCGCGCCCCATCGTGGACCGACTGCACCGCGAGTTCACCCAGGCACTGGCCGAACCGGAGGTGCGCGGCAAGTTCGACGCGGCGGGTCTGGAAGTGGTCGGCAGCGGCCCCGAGGCGTTCGCGCGCTACCTGCAGGAAGAAGTGACCAAGTGGTCCGACATCGTTCGCCGGGCCGATGTCAAACCCAATTGAAGCCCGCACCACACAACAGGAGATCCATTCAATGACTTTTTCAGTTCTTGCTCGCTGCGAACGCACCGGCATGTTCGGCATGGCCATCGCCACACGCCCCATCGCCATTGGCGCCAAGTGCCCCTTCGTGCGTCCCAAAATCGGCGGGCTCGTGGTCCAGGCCAATGGCGATCCGCGCCTGGGCGCGCTCGGGCTCAAGCTGCTGGAGATGGGTTACTCGGCAGAGAAAGTGCTCAAGGAACTGCTGGACAGTGACGGTGCCGACAACATTCCGTGGCGCCAGATTTCGGTGGTCGACAAGGATGGCCGCACGGCCGCGCACACCGGTGCGACCAATGAGGCGTGGGCTGGCCACGTCGTGCGCCGCAATCTGGTGGTCATCGGCAACCGCTTGTCCAACGACAAGGTGGCGCAGGCGATGGCCGATGGGTTCGAGAACGCCGATGGCGAACTCGCGCACAAGCTGCTGGCTTCGCTGGAAGCGGGCCGAGACGCGGGTGGTCAGGTGGCGGGGCAGTACTCGACCGCGCTGCAAGTCCACCACGAACGCAGCTACGCGTGGGTCGACTTGCGCGTGGACGAACACGACGAACCCATCGCCGAACTGCGGCGCATCTACGGCCTGTATGTGCCGCTGATTCCGTACTACCAGGAACGCCCGTCCAACCCTTCTCTGCCGCGCGACGACGACTGGCGCAAGGAACTGGGCATCCAGGGCGGCCCGCGCTAAGGCCGTTCAGACGGGCGCCGGCTGCGCCCGCGCGGCAGCAGGGGGTTGCCGCGTGCGGGGGCCGTCGGAACCCAATGACAGCCCGGGTGACTGAGTGCTCAGGCAAGCCGCCGTCACGCCCACGGGGCACAAGGACCGCGCCGCCTCCATCCAGATGCCGAAAAGGACCTTCAGCCATGAGCACATCCACCGCCTCACCAACCCATTCTCTCGCTGCCCCTGGCAAAACACCTCTCCATCAAGAGGCCGGCACCGACACGGCGAAAAACACTGCCCACCGGCGACGGGCGAACGCCGATGCCGCAGAGCAACCCAGGAAGCCTCTCCGCCAACGTTTCATCGATGTCGTAAACCCCTCGACGAAAAAGCGCATCGAGAATGTGTCCCGTGCCGCCATCAAAAAAGTGGACATGCACGTCGCCCAGTTTCTGCATGCCGTGGCTTCGGGCGGCAAGGACGGCGAAAAGAAAGCCATGCAGGAAGTGTTCAAGATCCATGGCGTGCTCGCGCCCATGAAGAATGAATACCACAACAAAGTCGGTTCATGGCATGAACTCTTCGGTGAGCGCCTGGCCCATAGGAAATGTGCATTGAAACACCTTGGAGTGAAAGAGCTTCATCAGCTGGAAAAGAACCTGAACAAATTCAGCTTGGTGCATCAGAACGATGCCCTCAAGCAACTGGGCTACTCGATCAAGGCAGAACTTCTTCGGCGCCAATTCGAGGGTTTTCACTGGGGTATCCTCGCACCGCAAGCCAACACGCGCCCATTCACTGTATTAGCCGGGCGCGCGCTCGACGAACTGCAGGCGATGGCGAAGGAACTCTTGCAGAACGCCCCTGCAGCCAAGTCCTACAAAGGCGACGAGCCCGAGATCCCCGGGACCTTGTTCACGCGAACCGAACTGCAAACCGCCTTGGCCGCTTTAGTCGCTGCCCGTCAGTTGCGGGACGAGGCCAAGTCAACGGTCGAGGCGCTCGCCGCAACCGAAAGCAAACGGCCGATCAGCGAGCGGCCGATCGACGAGGTCATGGTGTTGAAGAAGGCCGTGGATCACATGGTCAACATCGACGGCGTCGGGCCCGGAGAAGAGCTCAAGCGAATGAAGTCGGAACTCGATGCCCGCGTGGTCGGGTACGAGAAACGCATCGAGACCCTGCTCAAGGGGCCTGTCGCCCGATTCGATGCTCGCCAATGGACCAACGGAAAACTGGTTGATCTCAAGGAAAAAATCCGCGAGTTGCCCGACAAGCATCCCACCAGAGCGTACCTTGAAGACGCGATTCAAACCGACATCGCTCGCCGCAAACTCCAGGTCCGAAACGAGTTTGGCCATGCACTGAGCGCAGCGCTTAACGGCAACCCAAGCGAAGACGCACTGCACGGTCTGCTCGTCGCGGCGGCGAACAAGTGGGCTGAGGCTTCGGCACTGTTCGAACAATTGAATGAACACCTGAGCCGCAACGAGTTCACCCAATGGATCAGCAGCACACTGACCCGCCATATCTTGAATGGACCGCAGGCTTTGGGTCCGTTGCAGCGCCTTCAGAACCTTGTAGGAACCCTCCAAGATCAGCTGCAAAAAGAGGGGACTTCTTCCCCTTTCCTGGATCTTCTGAGCAGCTGTTTCCAGGCGACGTCGACTGCTGCCACTGGGCTTGCGCCGAAAAAGCGAAAACCCAAGGGCGTCGCAACGCAGACCAGAGCCGACAAAAACAAGAACAAAGTGCCGGAACGGGTAGCCACCACCGGCGATGGACCCAAGGGAACGCCCCGCAAGCTGCCCAGAACCGCTGCGAACAAGCAGAAAGACGCGACGGAAGCACCGCGAGAAATGCAAGACGTGGCCAAGATCCGCAAGCCTCCCACAAGCGTGACGTGGAGCCTTGCCGAGGCAAGGGTTCAAGTCAAGTTGGCGCGGCAACTCGGTGTCGACAAACGGCACGTCCCGGAACTGCAGTCGCTGCTGATGGCCATCACCGTGGTCATCCGTGAGACGCAGGACCCCGAGGATCTTCTGGCGCTGTCAGAGGTGTTCCGCGCATTGAAGCGACAGGGGAGCGTCGACGCCAGCGTGCTGCGAGAGCTCTCTGCGTTGGCGAATGAAAAGTTGGCGAATCTGCCCCCAACCTGACCCAGCAATCCCCCTCCCCTGCGGGCGAACGGCATCCGCCGTTCGCCCGTAGTTTTTTGGACAGGCATCACCATCCCACTCGGCGATGCCCTCCCCGCCGTCTCAGCAGCCACCTCGTCCTTCGGCCTTCAAGGCCACCCTTCCTCGCAACGGAAGCTGGTCGGATCGTTCACGTCGCCGAATCCCTTGTAGCGCGCGATCAAGGGATAGGCGCAAATCTCGCGTGTACGGCCCGGGAAGCTGCTGCCGGTGGCCATCATGGGTGGCGGCTTCACGCCCTTCTCCACCCAGTCGTAGAGCGGCGTCACAGGGTCGAACACGTCGAGCGCGGAGCCACCCGAGCAATGCTCCATGCCTGGCACGTTGTAGAACACCGCGAATTCCTTCGTTGCCTTCAGGCCGCCGTTGTCGTCCACGAGATTGCGGTACCAGCGGTTCACCCCGGCAGGATTGACCAGCGAGTCTCCATTGCCCGTGAAGATGATGGCCTTGCCACCTTTCTTCTTGAAGACCGTGTAGTCGGTGCTGGTGGACGCGGTGATCGCTGCCGATTCCGTCAACAACGCCACGTCCGTGTCGAAGTTGAACTGGAAGTAATCGAAGTCGGGCTGCGGCGGCGTCATGAACACGTACTTGATCGACTGGTTGGTGGATCGCGCCGCATTGGGCGTGCTGGTGGCCGAGGTGCCCAGCCAGTTGCCGCGCCACGTGGTGCCCCGGATGCTGGTTTCCCAGGGAATGCCGGGGTAGAGCTGCTCGCCCGCGCTGTTCCGGGGCCCGGCCATGGTCTTGGTCAAGGCGTTCACCTGATCCGCGCTCAGGCAGGTGGCGTCCTTCGCACCCGCGCACTGCAGCACAGCGGGATTGAAACGGCAGGCCTGGTAGTTCTCGATCAAACCATCGACCGCGCCGTCCAACCCGTCGCACGCGCCCAGCAGGCCATCGGCGATGAGGGCCTGGTCGGCGGTGGAGAACGCCTGGCTGAGGATGGGCTTGTTGTCGGCGGCCAGCGGCGCGATCGCGGCGAAGGCCTGGATGCCCCACATCGAGCCGATCTGCGCCGCGTGTTGCTCCAGGATCGGCGCGCCCGCCACCACGCCATCGAAGAGATGGGGCAGACGCTGCGAAGCGATCATGGCCTGCCGACCGCCACCCGAGCAACCCACGTAGTAGGTGTACTTCGCGGGATTGCCGTAGAACCGGTCCACGATGGCCTTGCCCAGTTGCGTGGCCTTGTCGACGGCGTTGTAGCCCCAGTCGATGCGCGCCTGCGGGTCGAGGCCGAAGGAAGCGTCGCGACCGGCTCCGACATGCCCCATATCCGAACTGATCACGGCCGAGCCTTGCGCCAACGCGGGCATCACGCTGCTGCGCAGGGTGCCATAGGCGTTGGGCACCGAGCCATCCACGCCACCACCACCCTGGAACTGGAAACGCCCGTTCCAGTTCAGCGGCAAACGCAGTTGGAACTTGATGCCGTAGGCCACGTCGTTCACCCCGATGCGGGGATTGATTTCGCCCACGATCAGGCAATGTTCCGGCATGGGCACACCGCCCGAACTCACCGCACCATCGGCGATGCGCGAGGCGCTGGAGAACACCGTCTTGTCAAAGACGAGGTCTCCAATGGCTTCGCAGTTGGGCGCCAGCGGCGCCAGCTGAATAGGCTCGGTGGGTTGCGAGACCACGGGATCGCCCGAACCACCGCCACCACACCCCGAGATGGCGAGCACCGCCAAGGCACTCCAGGTCAACTTGCTTCGTTTCATGGCATGTCTCCAATGTTGTAGGAACGAACACATGACCGCTTGCGCGGCCGGAAAGCACACGTTTGCTGTTTGTCAGCGCGTCGCACTATCCCGCTCAGGTTGCGGACAAGGAACGGAATGGGACGCAAACCTGCTATGCAAGTTGCGACAGGGCGGCCTTCTAGTGCCTTGGACTGCGCGTGAGGTACGGGTGCGAAAAGGCAGGCCCGAACATCGTCACGCCCATGAAAACCGCGCTCGGACACCGCACCCCACCGGCTTGTCCCGAGTCCGCGCCAGACAAGGCAGCTATGCGCATTGCGGTGCAACGTGCCGACGATCGGATCGGCACAATGGTTCGATCCGAAGACTTGCTCCACTGAAAACACCATGAACGACCTGACCCAGCTGACTTACCAACTCGATGGCCACGTGGCCACGCTCACCATGAACGCCCCGCCGGTGAACGCGCTCACCCGCACGCTCAACGACGAACTCACGCTCGCGCTCGACCGCATTTCCGAAATGGACGAGGTGCGCGCCGTGCTGCTCACCAGCGCGGGCAAGGTGTTCTGCGCCGGTGCCGACCTGAAGGGCCGCGCGGAGAACATCAAGGTGGCGGGTGATTTCTCGGCCCACTCGCGCCGCACACGCGAATGCTTCCATGCCATTCGCGAGTGCGCGAAGCCGGTGGTGGTGGCCGTGCAAGGTGCCGCGCTCGGCTCGGGGCTGGCCATGGTGGCCTCGAGCGACATCATCGTGGTCTCGGACAAGGCCTCGCTGGGCCTGCCCGAGGTGGATGTGGGCCTGCTCGGTGGATGCCGCCACGCCATGCGCCTGTTCAGCCATTCGCGCCTGCGCCGCATGGCGCTCACCGGCATGCGCGTGGGCGGCGAAGAACTCTACCGCCTGGGCATCGCAGAAGTGTGCACCACGCCCGAAGATCTGCTACCCAAGGCGATGGAGATCGCGCAGACCATCGCGTCCAAGAGCCCCGTGTCCACCCGCATGGGCAAGCACACGCTCAACGTGATCGAAGACATGTCGCTGCGCGACGGCTACCGCTACGAGCAGGACATGACGGCGCAGATCGGCAAGACCGACGACGCCAAGGAAGCGCAGCGCGCCTTCGCCGAGAAGCGCGCACCGGTCTTCACCGGCCGATAAACAGAAACACACCCCCTGCGCCGGCCGCAACGCGGCCGGCGTGGCCGTCATCAATCCACCGTGGCACCCGAACGCTTGACGATCTCGGCCCACTTCGGAATGTCGTTCTTCACCAGCGTGCCCAGGGCCTCGGGCGTGCTGAACGCCGGCTCGATGCCCAGCGACACCAGTTGCTTCTTGAGTTCGGGCGTGGCCATCGCACGGCCGATGGCGGTGTTGAGCGACTTCACGATGTCCGCTGGCGTGCCGGCGGGCGCGAACACGCCCAACCAGTTGGACACGTCGTATTCCTTCAGACCCGCCTGCTCCAGGGTGGGCAGGTCGGGCGCCACGCCCATGCGGGTGCGCGAGGTCACCGCCAGCGCCGTGACCTTTCCGGTCTTGATGTGCTCCTGGTACACGGTGTAGGAGTCGAAGGTCAGGTCCACACGGCCCGCGAGCACGTCGGCCATCAGCGGCGCGCTGCCCTTGTACGGCACGTGCAGCATCTTCACCCCCGCGATGGATTCGAACAGCGCGCCCGAGAGGTGCCCTGAACTGCCACTGCCGGCCGAGCCATAGGTCAGCCCATCCGGTTTGCTCTTGGCCAGCGCAATCAACTCCGCCACATTTTTCGCCTTCACCGAAGGCCCCACCACCAGCACGCGCGGGTTGATGTGCGTGAGCGCCACGGGCGCGAAATCCTTGATCGGGTCGTAGCGCAGTTTGGGGTACAGCGCGACGTTGATGGCGTTGGTGCCCATGGTGCCGAAGAACAGCGTGTAGCCGTCGGGCGCGGAGCGCACCGCCGCTTCGGCCGCGGTGGCGCCGCCCGCGCCGCCCCGGTTGTCGATGATGATTTGCTGGCCCACCTCGGTGGTCAGGCGCTCGCCCAGCGTGCGCGCCATGGTGTCGCCCGCGCCGCCGGCCGGGAACGGCACGATCAGGCGGATCGGCTTGTCCGGGTAGGCGGCGTGCGCGCTGAGTATGGGCAGACCGAATGCGGCCACGGCCAGGAGTTGGGCGGTGCGGGTCAGTGCGCCGCGGCGGTTGAAGGAGGTCGATTTCATGGTGATGTCTCCGGGATGTGGACAGGAACTTCTGGAAAGCACCGCTTCACGCGGGCGGCCCGCGCCAGGTCACGCCGCAGCCCGGGCCACCGGGCAGGGTCAGCGTGCCTTGGACCACGGGCAGCGCGGTGAAGGGGTCGTCGTGCAGATGCTGGTGTTCGGCCAGTTCGCAGGCATACGGCAGGCGCGTCACCACGCAGGCGGCCTGCAAGCTCATGGCCTGCATCAACGCCGGGCCGAAAGCTGCACCCATGCGCACACACACCTGGCCGGCTTCGCAAATCTTCACCGCTTGCAGAAAGCGGCGCATGCCGCCCAGGTTGGTGATCTTGAGGTTGATCACGTCCACCATGCGCTCGGACACCAGGCGGAACACGTCGCGCACGGTCTGCGCGCTCTCGTCCGCTTCAATGGCCACCGGCAGCGTGCGCGTGATCAGCGCCAGGCCCGCCACGTCCGCGGCCGGCACCGGTTGTTCAATGAGCGCGATGTCGTAGCGCTCCATCTTCGAGAACGCGGCGATCATCTGCTTGGCGTTGTACGACTGGTTCGGGTCCAGCGTGAGCACCACGGCATCGCCCACCGCCTTGCGCACCGCCGCCACACGCTGCACGTCCAGCGCGGTGTCGCCGGAGAGCTTGAGCTTGAGCTGGCCATAACCTTCGGCCGCCAGCTGCCCGGCCTTGGCGGCCATGTCCTCGGGCGACTTGATCGGCAGGATGCGCGAGAGCGCCACCGTGTCGCGCAGCTTGCCGCCCAGCAGCACGTGCACCGGCACGCCCAGGCGGCGCGCCAGCAGGTCGTGCAGCGCCATGTCGATGGCGGCCTTCACCGTGGGCTGGTACGCCAGCGTGGCGTCGATCTCCTCCAGCGTGCCCGCCAGATCGTCGACAGCGCGCCCCACCAGGCGCGGCGCCAGAAACTCCAGCCCGGCCTGCGCACCCGCGCCGTGCGTGGAAATCGCCGGAATGGCGTGGCAATAGCCCAGGCCCTGGTGGCCGTCGTCGTCGGTCAGGCGCAGCACCCAGCCTTCGAGTTGCGGCACCTGCGCGCGGGCGAACTTCCATTGGGGGTCGCCCAAGGCCTGCGTGCAGGGGTGGAGCGTGGCAGAGGCAATCTTGGACATGCCGCGAGTCTATGCAGTGGCCTCACCCCGGACCCGGCCGGCCGCGGCAAGGCTGGTATGCAAGTGCGTGCCGAAGGAACAGGGTTAACCCTGGTTTTCCGCCCTGCCCCGCCAAGCACCGTGCGTCATGCGCGCAGCGGCATGGCAGCGTTGCTCGGCAACGCGTAGCGCCACACAGACGGCTTGCGTACATTGAAGTCTCCATTCTTCAGAGCCACTTCTATGCAAACATCCCGTGGACCTTTGTCCCACGTGAAGGTCCTGGACCTCAGCCGCATCCTGGCCGCCCCCTGGGCCGGGCAGATCCTGGCCGACCTGGGCGCCGAGGTCACCAAGGTCGAGCGCCCCGGCGCGGGCGACGACACCCGTTCCTGGGGCCCACCCTTCCTGAAAGACGCCGACGGAAACGACACGAAAGAAGCGGGCTACTACCTCGCGGTGAACCGGGGCAAGCGCTCCATCACCCTGCGGCTGGACACGCCCGAGGGCCAGAAGATCGTGCGCGAACTCGCGCTGAAGGCCGACATCGTGCTGGAGAACTACAAGGCCGGCACGCTGGAGCGCTACGGCCTGGACGCCGCCAGCCTGCGCAAGATCAACCCGCGCCTGATCTACTGCTCCGTCACCGGCTTTGGCCAGACCGGCCCGCGCCGCGACCAGCCCGCGTACGACTTCCTCATCCAGGCCATGGGCGGCCTCATGAGCGTGACCGGCGAACGCGACGGCCAGCCCGGGGGCGGCCCGCAGAAAGTGGGCGTGCCCATCGTTGATCTGATGACCGGCATGTACACCGCCGTCTCCGTGCTCGCGGCCTTGGCGCGGCGCAACGAGACCGGCGTGGGCGACAACATCGACATCGCCATGCTCGATGTGCAGGTGGCCACGCTGGCCAACCAGGCCATGAACTTTCTCGTGTCGGGCAAGGCACCACAACGCAACGGCAACGCGCACCCCAACATCCAGCCGCAGGACGTGTACGGCTGCAGCGACGGCGACGTGATCCTCGTCGTCGGCAACGACGGGCAGTTCGCCAAGCTATGCCAGGTGCTCGGCCACCCCGAATGGGCCGAAGACCCGCGCTACGCGGCCAACGCCGAGCGCGTGCGCCACATCGCCGAGCTCTCCGCGCGGTTGCGCGCGGAATTTGCCAAGCGCACCCGCGCCGAACTCATCGCCGCACTGGACCAGGTCGGTGTGCCCTGTGGCGCCATCAACACCGTGCCCGAGGTGTTCGAGGAACCGCAGGTCAAAGCCCGTGGCATGCTCAAGCACGTGCCACACCCCAGCGGCGTGATGGTGCCGCAGGTGTCCACGCCCATGCGGTTCGAGCAAACGCCGCTGGTCGACATGCCCGCGCCCCCGACCCTGGGCCAGCACACCGATGCGGTGTTGGGCGAACTCGGCTACGACGCACAAGGCATCGCCGCGCTGCGCGCGGCGGGCGTGGTTTGACGAACGACAGAAGAAGGAAGCGATTGATGCAACTCCACTGGTCCCCCAAGTCGCCCTATGTGCGCAAGGTGATGATCGCGGCGCACGAACTCGGCGTGGTCGATCAACTTGCGCTCGTGCGTTCCGTTGCCGCCATGCTCAAGCCCAACCCGGCCCTCATGGCCGTGAACCCGCTCTCCAAGATCCCCGCGCTGGTGCTGGACGACGGCAGCACGCTGTGGGATTCGGTGGTGATCTGCGAATACCTGAACGCCCGTGCCCACGGGCCGCTGTTCCCCAGCGAAGGCCCGGCGCGCTGGCAGGCGCTGCGCTGGCACGCGTTGGGTGACGGCATGCTGGACGCGCTCATTCTCTGGCGCAACGAGCGCGAACGCGAGGTGCCGCTGGTGAATCTGATCGCCGCGTTCGAGCTCAAGATCAACGCTGCCCTGGCGCTGCTGGAATCGGAGGTCGACGCGCTCGCGCAAGCGCCCTTCACCATCGGGCATCTCACGCTGGTGTGTGCGCTGGGCTATATCGATTACCGGTTTGCCAGCCACTGCTGGCGCGGACGCGCGCCTCGGTTGGCGGTGTGGTTCGAGACCATGGCGCAACGGACTTCGATGAAGGCAACGGAGCCGGTGGACGGGTAATCAATGCGCTGCAGGTGAGTACAGGTTCACCACCACGACCCCCACCACGATCAGCGCCAGGCCGATCACCGTGGGAGCGTTCAAGGCCTGCCCCATGTAGAGCCATCCGATGAGTGAAATCACGATCACACCCACGCCCGACCAGATCGCATAGGCGATCCCCGTGGGCAGCACGCGCAGCGTCAGCGACAGGAAGTAGAACGAGACGGCATACCCGACGACCGTCGCGGTCGTGGGCCATGGTTTCGAGAATGAGTCGGACAGTTTGAGAAACGTGGTCGCCGTGATTTCTGCGGCGATCGCGATCGCGAGGTAGAGGTAGGTCATCGGGGCATTGTCCGCTGAGGCAGCCGCTGTTGCACGCTCCATGCGTTGACCGCTACGGCGTCAAAGGCAACGCAAACGGCATTCGCCCTGTCGACAACCAACGCCACCCCGCATGTCACAACACCACGTGCACGTTTTTCAGCTGCGTGTACGCCAGCAGTTCCTCCAGCCCTTCCTCCCGGCCCATGCCGGACTTCTTGTATCCACCGAAGCTCGCGCCAATGTAGTGCGAGCTGATCGTGTTGATCCAGACGTAGCCCGCTTCCACGCGGGCTGCCAGGCGGTGTGCTTGCGCGAGTTCCTGCGTGTAGATGGAGGCGGTCAGGCCGTAATCGACGCTGTTGACGTCGGCAACGAGCTGGTCCTCGTCCGTCCATGGGATCACCGAAAGAACAGGGCCGAACACCTCTTCGCGAAAGATGCGCATCTGCGGCAGCACATCCGCGAACACCGTGGCTTGCACAAACCATCCATCTGACAAGGCGGGATCGTCCGGCCGCTTTCCACCGGCCACCAGACGCGCTCCTTCTGCCCGTGCGAGTTCGATGTATTGCTGCGTCTTCGTGAACTGCGCTTGCGAAATCAGGCAGCCCATGGTGGTCGCGGGATCCAGCGGGTCTCCGCATTGGTGCAGTTCGGGCAGCAGCGCGACGATGCGTTCGACCACCCGATCGTAGAGCGTGGCATGCACGAAGCAGCGCGAGGTGGACCCGCAGGACTGGCCGGCCCAGATGAAGTTCATCCCCTGGATCGCCCCCAGTGCGGCCTTCTCCACGTCGGCGCTCTCGCAGACCACCAACGGGTTCTTGCCGCCCAGCTCCAGCGCCACGGGCATGATCTTGTCGGCAGCGGCGCGCAGCACCGCCGCGCCCGTGGCGGTCGCACCGATCAGCGCCACCTTGCGGATCATCGGGTGTTGGACCAGGGCTTCACCGCACTCGCGCCCACCCGTCACGATGTTGAGAACACCCGGGGGCAGCACGCCCTCGACGATCTCGGCAAAGCGCAGGGCAGAGAGCGGCGCCTGTTCAGGCGCCTTCATCACCACGCTGTTGCCCGCCGCCAGCACCGGTCCGATCTTGCCCGCGATGAACATCAGAGGATGGTTGTACGCCACGATCCGCGCCACCACGCCCAGCGGTTCGCGCACCGAGTAGTTCAGGCCGCCGTCGGCCATCGGCATGGTCTCGCCTTTGAGCTCGTGCACCAGGCCGGCGTAGTAGTCGATCTGCGCGGCAGCGGCAATCGCGTCACGCCCCATTTCCCGCACAGGGTTGCCACAGTTGGCGGCGTCGATCAGCGCCAGCTCGTCGGCATGTTCACGCAAGCGGCGCGCGATTTCACGCAGCATCGTGCCCCGCTCACTGGGAGGCACGCGGCGCCAAAGCTCAAAGCCTTGCTGCGCGGCGGACACCGCGTCATGCACATCGGAGGCGTTCGCATGCGCCACTTGCGCCAACACCCTCTGGTTGGCCGGATTGACCGTGGGCCGGTAGCCGCCCGCCGGGGCATGCCAGCGGCCACCGTAGAAAAGATCGCGGTGACGGGGCAGCGCTTTCTGCAGCAGCGGCGGCAAAGCCATGGGATTTTTGGTCATGAACGCTTTCTTCCTATCAGGCAGCTTCGGCGGGCGCGGACGCCGAGCGCGTCACCTCACCGCTCAAGTTGGTGTCATAACCCGGCAACACGCGAACGTCGATCACGCAGACCTGGCCGGCACGCACCACCGCCAACCCTTCGGCCATCGCCTGGTTCAGATCCCGCACATCGATGATCGGGCCCAAGGCATGTGCGCCTTGTGCGCGTGCGATGGCCGCGATGTCGATGTCCGGTTGCGAAATGGCCTGTCCGATCCAGCGGTTCTCCACCGGCCGGCCGCGCTCGCGGGCCACGCGCTCCTGGTGCATTTCGTCGTTGAAGAACGAGCGGTTGTTCGAGACGATCAATAGCACCGGAATGCGGTAGTGGCACGCGGTCCACACCGCGGTCACGCCCATCATGAAGTCGCCGTCGCCCACGATGCCGATCGGCAAACGGCCACTCCCGCGCAACGCCAGCGCGGCGCCCACGCACATGCCCGGGCCGGAGCCGATGCCCGCACCGCCGTCGCCACCGAGGTAGTCCAGCGGGTGTTTGAAATGGCGGTAGCTGCCGTTCCATCCCAGGGGCAGGCGGACCACGCAGATGTCCTGGCCTTGCGTGTGCTCGTTCAATGCGCCAGCGATGGCCCTGATGCTGACCTGATCGGTCGCCAATTCAGGCAAGCCAGCCGGCTCGCAGGGCGGTGCCTGACGGGCGCCGAGCGCCGATGCCAATGCCGCAACAAGGGTGTCGGCGTCGCACGCCATGTGCACGTCTACCGGCGCCAGGCCGAAGTACTCCATGTTCCAGCCGCCATGCAGTTGCTGGTCCAGCGACGCATGGATCACGCGCGCGCGCGGCGCATGGCCGCCGAAGGCTTGTTTGAACGTGCCCGCCAGGTCGAGCCAGTCCAGACTGAGGATGACCTCGGCATCGCACAGCGCGGCCGACACCGCCGAGGGGGAAAAAGCCGCCGGTGGCGCCACGTGCCGTGGATGGTCGGTCGGAAAGCCTGCGCCGAGTTTGAAGTCCGTCACCACCCGGGCATCCAGTGCGTGCGCGAGATCGACACGCCGCGCCCAATCCGCCGTGTCGCGAGACACACGGCCCACGAGCATCACGATCTTGCGTGCGCTCGACAACAGGGCAACCGCGCGCGACAGGGCCTCGGCGTTCGGCGCCGGTGGGGCGGAAGGCATGTACCGCTGCAACTCGGGCATGGCCGGCATCTGCGCCACGCGCGCCTCCTGAAGCCCGGCGTCCAGGCTGACGTAGACCGGGCCTTTCGGCGCGGTGTCCGTGATTTGGCGGGCGCGGGAAAGCGCCTCCACCGCCGCCGGCACCGAGGCCGGCTGGTCGTCCCATTTGGTGTATTGGCGCACCAGCGCGCCCTGGTCCGTCGTGGTGTGGATCCAGTCGATCCAGGGTCGGCGCTTGTCGGCATCGATGGGACCGGTGGCGCCCATGACCAGCATCGGTACCCGGTCGCACCACGCATTGAAAATGCCCATCGTGCCCTGCATCAGCCCGACGTTGCTGTGCAGGACCACCCCCATGGGGCGATTCGCCACCTTGGCATAGCCATGCGCGATCGACACCGCTGTGCCCTCGTGCAGGCAGAGCAGCATCTGCGGATCGCGGTTTCCGTTGTGGTTGACGAGGCTATCGTGCAGACCGCGAAAACTGGCGCCGGGATTGAGCGCTACATACTCGATGCCGGTGTTGCGCACGGCAGCCGCCATCACATCGCTGCCCCAGAGGCGTTCGTCCCCTTGCGAGGGTATGGGAACATCGATGCGCGCCTGCTGCGCCGCGCCATGGAGAGTCTTGTGTTCAGGTGCGTTCATGTGCTGCCTTGTCAATCCGCGCTGATCCTGGCGTCGGCGATCACCTTGGCCCACCGCGCGCAGTCCTTGCGCACCATGTCCTGAAAATCGACCGGCGAGCCCGCCAGTTGTTCGATGCCTTGCTGCGCCAGACTCGCCTTGACGTCCCCACGTCCGAGCACGCTGCGCACATCACGGTCCAGCTTGTCGACCACGTCCTTGGGCGTGGCGGATGGCACTGCCATCGCCAACCAGAGTGAACTGTCGTAACCGGCCACGCCGGCCTCTGCGATGGTCGGCAAGTCGGGCATGGCGGGCATGCGTTGCGAACCTGCGGCGGCGATCGCCCGCACCTTGCCCGCCTTGATAAGGGGCGCGACCGAGTTGATCGGGCTGAACATGATGTCGGTCTGACCGGCCATCAGATCGGCCAACGCAGGACCATTGCCCTTGTAGGGCACGTGCGTCATCTTCAGACCCGTGTAGAGGGTGAACATTTCGCCCGAGAGATGCTGCGGCGTGCCCACGCCGCCAGAGCCGTAGGTCAACCCCCCCGGGAGCGAGCGTGCGTGCGCCACCAGTTCCGACAGCGTTCTCGCTGGAATCGCCGGGTGCACCACCAATACGATGGGCACGAAGCCCAACGGAGTGACCAACTTCAGGTCGTTGACAAGGTCGAAAGAAGTCTTGGTATAGAGCTTGGGGTTGATGCAGGCCAGCCCGCTGCCCGAGAGCAGCAGGGTGTAACCATCGCTGGGCGCCCGGGCCACGGTCTCGCCGCCGATGTTGCCGCCCGCACCGGCCTTGTTCTCCACCACCACCGGCTGTTTCCACGCCTGACCGAGCCCGGGGGATACGGCTCGGGCCACGGCGTCGGGACTTCCGCCGGGCGTGAACGGCACAACGATCTTCACGGTCCGGGACGGGTAGGTGTCGGCCTGCGCGAGCGCGGGGCCGGCCGCCAAGGACAGCAACACGAACAGGCTTGCGACAATCGATTTCATGGTGTGTCTCCTTGTGGTTGAACGTTCAAAGCACGCGTTGACGCTGCTGGCCCAGCACGCCCGCCCGCAATTCGATGACATCGCCGCTGGCCAGATAGACAGGCTTGGGCTTCACGCCCATGCCCACGCCCTGCGGCGTGCCGGTGACCACGATGTCGCCCGGCATCAACGTCATGAACTGGCTGAGGTGCGCCACGATGTGAGCCACGGAAAAGATCATGTCCTGCGTCGAACTCTGCTGGCGCACCACGCCGTTGACCGTTAGCTCGAGGGGAATGTTCTGCGGGTCTCGAACTTCGTCCGCGGTGACGAGCCAGGGGCCGACCGGCCCGAAGCCGTCGAAACTCTTGCCCTTGACCCACTGGCCACCGCGGTTCATCTGCCAGTCTCGCTCCGACAGGTCGTTCGCCAGGCAATAGCCCGCCACATGCGACAGCGCATCCTGCTCGCTCACCCGGCGCGCCGCTGTGCCGATCACGAAGCCGAGCTCCACTTCCCAGTCGCACGCCAAAGCACCGGGCGGCAAGGTCACGTCGTCATCGGGTCCGGCCAGGCAGTGCACCGATTTGTTGAACACGATGGGTTCCGCCGGGATCGGCAGGTTTGCCTCCTCGGCATGCTTGCGGTAGTTCAGTCCGATGGCAATGAACTGCCGCGTGCCGGCGACCGGAACGCCGAGGCGCGTGCCGATGGGCACCAGCGGCATGCGAGCAAGGTCGATGGCGGTGAGTGCCTGCAGCTTCTCTGGCGAGAGCCACTCGGGCGTCAGGTCGGGCACCAGCAGCGAAAGGTCGCGCGTGCGCCCTTGGGCGTCCAGCGCCCCGGCTTTCTCCTGGCCCGGCGGGCCGTGTCGTAGCAACTTCATGGTGTGTCTATTCGGGCTTCAAGCCGGTGAGTTCGATTGCGCTTTTGAACTTGATCAAGTTGGACTGGATGTTCTCGCGGTAGCCTGCGGGTGAACTTGCGACCACCGCCGCTCCCATGCCGTTGAGGCGCTGCACCGTGGCGGGATCTTTCAAAGCCTTGCCAATGGCGGCGGCCAGCCGGTCCACCACCACGGCCGGCGTTCCCGCCGGCGCGACGATTCCCATCTCGGAGCTGAAGTCGTAGCCCGGCACCGTTTCGGCCACGGCAGGCACGTTCGGCGCCTGCGCGGCGCGCTTGGCTGTGGTCACCGCGACGAACCGCGCCTTGCCCGTGTCCACATGCCCGCTGAGCTGTGGGTACGCGGCGATCACGAGCGCGGTCTCACCGCCCATGAATGCCGGCACCGATTGCCCTGCGCCCCGGTACGGCACGTGCGTGGCCTGGATCTTCAGCGAGGCCAGCAAGGCTTCCATGGCGATGTGGTGGATGCTGCCGATGCCCGACGACCCGTAGTTCAGTTTGCCCGGATTCGCCTTCGCATACGCCACCAGATCGGCCAGGTTGTGAATGTTCAGCGACGACTGCGCGGCGATGTAGAGCGGAATCGTCGCTGCCAGACTGATCGGCACGAAGTCGCGACCAGCGTCGTAGGGCAACTTCTTGAACAGATAGGGATTGATCGCCAACTGCTGAATGTCGGAGAAGAACAGCAGGTGCCCATCACCCGGGGCGCGCGCCACGAGCTCGGCGGCGCCGATACCCCCTGCGCCGGGTTTGTTCTCCACCACGAACTGCTGGCCGAAGGATTCGGCCAGGCCGATGCCGAGCGCGCGGGCCAGCACGTCCGGAGCACCACCGGGCGCGTACGGCACCACCATGCGCACGGGCTTGGACGGATAGGGCTGCGCCTGCACGAAAGTGCTGCCGGTCAGCAGCACAAGGGTCGCGAAAAGCCGCACACAAAGGGTTTGGATATTCATCGTTTGCTCCATGAAACTTCAACAGATGGGGAAAACCACCAGGCAGCGCCGCCGTTCAGAAAGGCTGCGTGAGCATGGGAAAGGTCTGGTCGCAGTTGGTGAGCTCCACGCGCTTTTGCACGATGCTCAAACGGCCCTGCCCCTCGTGCCGCAGGCGGTGAAGAACACGCCCGCCAAATACCCGCTGCGGCGCACCCACACGGTCCTCCAGCATCACGAAGCGCGAACTCACAAGATGTTCGTCTTGCTCCACCGCCTCCAGACGTGTCGACGACAAGACGCGCACGCAATGCGAAATGGGCTCCTGGCAATGCAGCTGAGGATGCTGCAGACGCGTGACGCGCGTCTTCAGCGTGTGCTTGTCGTCATAGAAGAGCGACACATGGGTGAGCCAATGTTCCTGGCCGTGTCGCGCCGGTGCCCAATAGGCGCCATCGTCGGCGAACAGCTGGTACCACTCTTCCCAGCGGCGTTCGTCGAGCAGAACCGCCTCGTGTTCAATGAAATCGCGCAATTGCGAAACCGGCACATCGGTCGGTGCCAGCTTGGCGATGGTGGCTGCGTTCATGGGAATGTTCCTCTTCGTATCGGGTGGGTGGATCAGGCCGCCATCAAGGCTCGCCATGCGTAGTGTTTGGCGCGCTGCCCCACCTCGCTCGAGCGCGGGCCAAACAGCACGCCGTCGGCTTCCTGCACGTCCGTGCCGAGACCACGCGCCACGAGAATCCAGTCGGTCCCCTGCGAGCGCATGCCCTCCTGGCAGCGTTCGAAGGCCTCCAGATCGTCGGATTGGATGAACGACGACGCGGAGTGCGTGATGTTCACGTAGCGCACCAGGTCGTCGGAGATGGCAGCGGGCGCGCCCGCCAGGCGCACGGGCCACACCTCCACTTCCGTCAGATCCACCGAGATCGGCTTGACCACGCGCACCGAGGTCTGCGCAATGAGGATGTCTAGCGTGGGAAACAGCGTGAGGCTGTGCCGCACGTTCTTCAAAATCTCTGTGGTCCGCTCTTCGCCATGGGCTTGCACCAGCAGGGTGCGGTACTCGTCGAACACACCGCCCGACTGCACCTTGTCGAAAAGTGACTGTTCCGAACTGTGGCCTTGCGCAAAACCTCGAACCCCGAGTTGCGACACCACCGATTCGCCGTTGGACGTGAAGAACATGGCCGAGCCGCCTTCCTTGCCGGCGCGCCTCTGAAACTGCCTGCCATCCGGACCCACCGTGGAAATGTGGCAGGCGGCCGGGTGGTAGGTGTCGGCCATGTTGTCCATCTGCAGCTTCCAGTTGCCGCGAAAACGGTAACGGTGGCAACCGGCGGAGAACTCGATGGCTCCCATGGGAGAGCGGTCTACCAGCTCGTCGATGCCTTCCTTCGCGCTGCCCAGAAAGTCCATCAATGGCATTACGTCGGGATCTAGCGAAGCAAACACAAAACCGCGGTAGGTGTCCACGCGCGGCACGGGCACCATGCCTGCTTGCGGCCCTTGCAACGCCTCCTGCGGAAACTCGGCGCGCATTGGCACGCCCGCCAGTTCACCGTTCACTCGAAACCCCCAGCCGTGGTACATGCAGGTAAGGATCCGGGCGTTGCCGCGTTCCTGGTTGACCACCTTGGCACCGCGGTGGCCGCAGCGGTTGTGGATCACGTGCAGCGCGCCCTCCTCACCCCGCGTCAGCACCACGGGCTGGCCGGCCAGCGTGGTGCTGTAGTAGTCACCTTTGCGGGGCACGAGGCTATCGTGGCCCACGTACACCCACACCTTGCCGAACACCTTCGTCATCTCGGCCTCGAACACATCGGGGTCGGTGTAGTAAGCGCGGTGCACGCGGTCCTCTTGCACCATCTGTGCCAGTTCGGCACTCGAATATTTGCTCATGGAAGTGAATCTCCTGATTGTGAAAAAGAAGGGGTTCTCAACGCACGAGTTGGCCCACGCCGCGGTCCGCGTCGTAGCGGTACACGCCGTTGAGAAACATCTTGTGCCGCTCGAAACCCATCTGGCGGCGCGGTGCCGGCGGCGTGCGGTCCACTGGTCGACCGCCTTTGAAGATGAAGTCGAAGTGTTGCGGCTTCTGCAGCAGCGTCACATCGCGATCGGGGGCACCGTTGACCACCAGCAAGTCGGCAAAGCGCCCCGCCTCCACCTTGCCGATGCGATCGCCAAAGCGCTTGAACAGGCGCGCGGCGCCCAGCGTGCCGGCGTGGATCGCTTCCAGCGGCGACAGGCCGAAGTGGCGCACGAAGATCTCCATTTCCCGCGCGTGCCAATGGCCGTAGGGAATGGGCGACCAGCCGGACTCCGAACCCTGCACCAACGGAACCCCTGCGCGGTAGGCGCGCGGCAGGTTGCGCATCGCGGCATCCACCTCGGTCTGAAAGACGGCGTTCATCGGCGTGGCGCCTGGTCCGCCGGTGGCCTCTATCACGTTCACCAGCAGCGGCAGTGTGGGCACGATCACGCAACCGTTGCGCAGACACCAGGCAATACCTTCGTCGTCGATGAAAGACGCATGGAAGATCACGTCGAAACCGGCCTTGGCGGCATCGCGCACCGCGTCCCGGGTGCGGGCGTGCACGGTGCACAGGCGCCCCAGGCGGTGCGACTCGTCGGCGATAAGCCGGTACTCATCGAATGTGAAAGCCGAACCATCGATGGCATCGGACGACACCAGCGAATCGTTGGAACCCGACACCTTGATCGCGTCCACGCCGTCCTTCACCTGCAAGCGGATCTGCTCGACGATCTCGTCCCGGCTCTTCACCAGCACACCCGCTTGGCCAGGGGGAAACTGCATCTCGCTCGGAAACGAGTCTTCCAAGCCCTGGTGTGAAGTCAGTTGGCGGCCCGAGACCGCAAAACGGGGTCCTTCGAACATGCCGCTGTCGATTGCGTCGCGCACGCTCTGTGCCACGTTATAGGTGGTGGCGGCGTCGAAAGCGCTGGTCACGCCGGCCTGCAGCACCTTCTTCGCGTTCCACACCGCCTTGAGCGCACGAAACTCGACGGGCGTGTACAGCGCCAGTTCCTCTTCGGAGCGCGCTTCGCCGAACGAGATGTGCGTGTGCCCATCCACCAGACCCGGCATGATCGTGCGGCCCGGCAGATCGACCAGCGTGTACGCATGCGACTGGAATTCGGCCGGTAGTGCGAACGTGTCACCAACCCAGGCGATGGTGTCGCCCTCGGTGACCACGGTGGCGCGCTCCCGTGCGGCTGACACGGTGCCGTCCAGAACCCTACCTTGCAGGCGATAGCCTCGCGGCACGGTGTTTTCAGGCATGCGAAGTCTCCCGATCAAAGAACCGTGTGGCGTGCCAGACGAATTTCTGCGGCTGCTCGAATGCCACGGAGTGCGAGCAGTTCGCCAGCAACACGGCGTCCGCCTGCGCAATGCCCCGGGCCAGCGCAAGCGTGAGCGCCTCCGCCGGATAGCCTCTGTCGTTCTTGCCGTGCAGCATCAGGACTTTGCCGGTGATGGCGGCCAACTCCGCCGGCGACAACACCGTGCGATCGATGAAGCGCTGCCGGTCGCCCGAGAACATGGCGGCGTAATAGTCCGCGTAGCCGTCGTTGAACAGCACCTGCGCGCGGTTGTCGAGGTAAGCGCTGTCGATCAGTCGTTCGTCGTGGATCAGCCGGCGTGCCACGGCCATGAGCTGATCGCGATCCGTCGGGCATGTCCAGGTGGCCAGGGTGCAGGCGTTGGCGGTGAACGCCGCGCCCATCGTAGCCGTGGTCATCACGCGGTCCACGCGCGGCTGCTGCGCCGCCAGGCGCAGCGCCAGCGAGCCTGACAGAGAGTGGCCGATCACACCCACACGTTCGCCAGGGATGCGCTCCAGCATCGCGCCGCACTGAGCGAGCCAGAGGTCGTAGTCAAAAAAGGGCGGTGTGGGCTTTCGTCCAGAGCGGCCGAAGCCCACCAGATCCATGGCGTGCACCCGAAAGCCCGCCTCCGCCAAGGGCTCCAGCACCTTGCGCCAGTTGCCGATGCTGGAAGCTCCGGCACCAGAGCCGTGCAACAGCAGCAGTGGCGTTCCGCGCTCGGGGCCCAGCGCTGCGGCGTGCACGGCAATACCCTGGAACTCGAAGCGGTGGTCCATGGTCCGGGCCTTCAAATCACCGCATTGGCTTGCACTTCCAGACGGAACTGCGGCCGCACCAACCCGCCGATGATCAACAAGGTGTTCGTGGGGTACGCGCCGTCCGGGAACAGGCGCGGAAACTCGCGCACACGCCAGGCGTGGAAGCGTGCGATGTCTTCACGGTCCACCAGATAGCTGGTGAACTGCGCCACATGGCGCCAGTGCGCGCCCGCTGCCTGCAATGCGGTGTGGATGTTGGCGAATACCTGGTGGCACTGCGCGTCAAAGTCGTCCGCGCCCACGCATTCACCCTGGTCGTCGGTGGCCACCTGGCCGGCGATGAAGAGCAGTTCACCGCGACCGGTGCGCGCGATGTGCGAGTAAGGCGAAAAGCTGGGGCCAAGGGCGGGAGGATTCAAAAACTCGGGCATGGGGCGCTTTCGGAATGGTCATCGACAGGGACAGGCACGAAGGTTAGTGATGCCCGAAAGGCTTGTCACACGATCAATGTTGGGCCCTCGGTTGAATTAAATTTGCCTGAGATTTGCCCTTCGGCGGGAAGGCATGCCACTGCGGGGCCTGGCACTACACTTTCGCCATGAAACCAGCGCTGCCACCGCTCACGGCCTTGCGCGCCTTCGAAGCCGCCGCGCGCCACCTCAGCTTGAAGCGTGCCGGGGAGGAACTGCACGTCACGCCTGCCGCCATCAGCCACCAGGTCATACAGTTGGAAAGCACCCTGGGCGTGCAGCTGTTTTTGCGTGGGCACAAGAAGGTCACGCTGACGCCGCCCGGCGCCCTGTTGGCCCGAAAACTCAGCGAGGGGTTCGAGGGCATGCAGCGCGCCGTGAACGAGGTCCGCGGCAGCCACCAGTCGGAGTCGCTGGCCATCATCACCACTCCGGCATTTGCGTATCAGTGCCTGATGCCCCGCCTGCATGAATTCATCGAAGACCATCCGAATGTGGACGTGCGTGTGACGACCCGCATCGGTCAACCCGCCGGCATGGGCTGGACCCATCGAGGCGAAATCCTGAGCGTGATGGGCTGGGCCGAAGAGTGCGACGTGGTGATCTGCCTTGGTCTGGGCGACTACCCGGGCATGAACGTGGACCGGGTGCTGCCCCTGTCGATCACACCTTTGTGCAGCCCGGACTTTCTGCAGCGCCATCTGCGCGCAGGCGACCCCACCAGCCTGCGCGGTGCGCCGCTGCTGCACGACGAACGCGGATCGATTTACGAAGGTGAAGCATTCTGGGACATGTGGCTGCGCACCGCCGGCGTGTCCGGCGTGGACACATCGGCCGGGCAACGCGTGAGCCATTTCACCTTTGCGCTCGACGCCGCGGCGGCGAGCCGCGGCATTGTGGCCACCACGGTTGAATTGGCCAAATCCAAGATCGACTCTGGACAGCTGGTCGCGCCATTCGGGTTATGCGTACCCTGGGGCCCCAGCTACCACTTGGCGACCACGCCCACTTCGGCCGACCGCGTTGGGGTGCAGGCATTCCGCAGCTGGCTGCTGGGCGCCATGACCTAAACCACTCAGTCCACCACCGACACCACAACGCCCTTGCCCAACGCGGTGCGGCCCGCAAGCAGGACGAACCCCGTGCCCGGCGTGAGCCGCCTGCGCGCCAGTTCGGGCCGCAGGAACTGCACTTCCAGCTCGCAAGGCACCTCGGGCACCGGCTCCCTGTCGGACGGCACGGCCAGACGCGCGCTGAAACCTTCGGAATCCACCACCAGGGCCGCATCGAAAAAGCCCACACGGATCGGCCGGCTGAGCGAGGGCGTGTCGGCCTCCAGCAGCGTGAGCTCGATAAGCGCGTGCGGCTCGAACGGGGCGCCCGACGCAAAGCCCTGTGGCAAATGCTTGGGCGTTTGCGCGCGCCGCATCAACCAACCGATGATGTTGCCGATGATCGGCAACCACAGCACCATCATCAAGGTGCCCAGCGTGCGCGCCAGCGAAGGGTCTGGCGCCCACCAGCGGACGATGCCGCCGGCGACCGCGGCCAACAGCAGCAGCACGGTGATGATCTGGCGGCGCGTGGAGCGCGTGGAGGTGGAGGGTTGGGACATGGAGAGGGGAAGGCGAGGCCTGGAGAGGGGAGCCGGCATCGTAGCCGAGGCAGCAGCCCACCCTCGTATGCCACGTGTGCTGCCGAACAGACCGTGGCGCATCCGCCCCTCAGACTGCAGGCACGCGAGGTCCCGAACCGGCCACGCGCTGGCTGCAGCTGGCACCTGCATTCCCTTCAACTCCATTCCTCAAGGGAGTATTCACATGAACTACGAAGAGCGAGACACCCTGGGCATCTATGTGCGCGGCAAAGTGCTGGAGGGCAAAGTCCACCAAGGCCCCGGCCCGCATTTGATGGGCGCGAACACCTTGGTGGGCAACGATGTGGCCAACACCCAGGACGAGAACCTGGGCGACATCAAGGAAATCATGCTCGACATGCGCTCGGGTCGCGTTGCCTACGCCGTGCTGTCCTTCGGCGGCTTCCTCGGCATGGGCGAAAAGCTGTTCGCCGTGCCCTGGGCGGCACTGAAGCTGGACACGGTCAACAAGCGCTTCGTGCTCGATGCGAGCAAGGACCGCCTGAAGGATGCGCCCGGCTTCGACAAGGACAACTGGCCCGACATGGCCGACACCACCTGGGAAAAGGGCATCCACGACTACTACGGCACCAAGCCGTACATCGACCCGGGTCTCTGACCCAGCGCCAGCTGGTTTATGCCTGATTGAAGGACGGCTCGAAGATCGATGGCGCGAACTCCGCGCCATCCGCCGGCTTGACGCCGTTGGCCCATTCCAGCAGCGCGCTCGCGTGCATCGGCCGGGCATAGAAATAGCCCTGCAGTTCGTCGCAACGCATGCCCAGCAGGATGTCGCGCTGGCCGGCGGTTTCCACACCCTCGGCCACCACGCGCAAACCGAGCGCATGCGCCAGGCTCACCACTGCCCCCACCACGGCGCGCGCGTCCTGGCTCGTTTCCAGGTCCTTCACGAAGCTGCGGTCGATCTTGAGCTGCTGTGCGGGGAGCTGCCGCAGGTAGTTCAGGCTGGAGTAACCCGTTCCGAAGTCGTCGATGGACAGGAACACGCCGATGCGCGCCAGACCGTCGAACGTGCGCTGCGTGGCTTTGATGTCTTCCATGGCCACCGACTCGGTGATCTCGCACAGCAACTGCGAGGCATCGAGCCTGTGGCGCTGCAGCGCAGCCTGAATGCGCTCGGTCAGACCGTTCTCGCGCAACTGGTGCGCCGACAGGTTGATCGCCACGCGCATGCGCAGGCCACTGCGCGACCATTCGGCCACCTGTCGGCAGGCCTCGTTGATGACCCAGTTGCCCAGGCGCCCGATCAGGCCGAAGCGTTCGGCCAGCGCGATGAAAGTCACCGGGCTGACCGCCCCATGCTTGGGGTGGTTCCATCTCAGGAGGGCTTCCACGCCGCTGATGCGATCGCGCAAACCATCGATCTTGGGTTGGTAGTGCAGCGCCAGGTCGCCGTGGTCGATCGCGTGCCGCAAGTCGTTCAGCAGTTCCAGCTGGCTGGACGCGTCCGAACCCATGTGCGGCTCGAACAGCGCATAGCAGCCCCCGCCGGCGCGCTTGGCCGCATACATGGCAACGTCGGCATGGGCCACGAGCTTGTGGCGCTCGCCATGGTCGGGGTGCACCACGATGCCGATGGAGCCGGAGATCTGCACCTGCTTGCCCGACACCTCGAACGGCCGCGAGAGCGCGGCCAACACCCGGTTGGCCACGGTGACGCAGGAGACGACATCGCTCACTTCTTCCAGCAGGATCAGGAACTCGTCCCCACCCACACGGGCCACGGTGTCGGACATGCGCGCCACCTCCAGCAGACGCTCGGCCGCGCCCCGCAGGATCACGTCGCCAGCCGCGTGTCCAAAGGAATCGTTGATGGGCTTGAAGCCGTCCAGGTCCACGAACAGCACGGCCAAGCGGTCCTGCGCACGCGCGTGGTTCGTGCGGTCCAGTCGCATCAGGGCTTGGTTGAGGCGGTCTTCGAACAGCAGGCGGTTGGGCAGGCCGGTCAGCGCGTCGGCAAACGCGCGCAACTGCAACGCTTCGTTGGCGGCCTGCAGGCGCGCATTGCTTTCCTTCAAGGATTCGGTGAGGCGGTGCGCGGTGCTTTGCAGACGCGCATCCAGAATGGAAGTGAACAAGGTGCTCACCAGCAGCATGCCGGCGGCCATCAGCACCATTGCCGTGAGGCCGGTGCCACCCAGCTCCCCTGCGCTGCGGCAGATGGTGCCGAGGGGAAAGTTGGCCGCGGCCATGCCGGTGTAGTGCATGCCACAGATGGCGGTGGCCATGACGACCGAGGCAGCCATCTGGTACCGGCGGCGGTGGCCGGGCTTGACGCGGCGCAGCAACTGGAAGATGAGCAAGGCTGCGGCGGACGCGAGAACCGCGATCAGCACCGACAACGCGACGACGGGATAGTCCCAGACGATGCCCGGGGCCATGTCCATGGCCGCCATGCCGGTGTAGTGCATGCCACTGATGCCCGCCCCCATGGCCAGCGCGCCCATGGCAATGTGCAGGCGGCCGAAGGTCTCGCGGCTGGCCAGTGCCAGCGCCACGCCCGATGCCGCCACCGCGGCCAACCATGACACCAGCGTGAGCCCGCCCGTGAATCCAATGGCCATCGGCAGTTCGAACGCCTGCATGCCCAGGAAGTGCATGGACCAGATACCGGTGCCCATGACCATCGAGCCGGCCACCCACCAGGCCAGCCCGACACGCCGCCGCGACGCGCCCACACGGCGGGCGAGATCCAGCGTGACGTAGGAGGCGAGCAGAGCGATGAGGAACGAGGCGAGAACGACCCGGAGGTCGTAGCTGAACGGCAGGAACGCGGGCATGGCAGGCAGTCGGGAATCGGGAGAGGGCCTGCACAAGCATCGAGCGAGCAAAGGCGGAACCTCTGCTTATCGTCCGGCCATTAAAACTCTTGAGCCCTCCTCCCCCTCTTGGGCGATCCCGCCACGGACTCGCGTCCCCGGGGTTTCAGGGTTCGTCGTGGCCGGCCAGCAGCACACGCCAGACCAGCGCGCCGATCGCCGCGCCGGCCAGCGGTGCCAGCCAGAACAGCCAGAGTTGGTCCAGCGCGATGGCGGGGCCGAACAGCGCGGGGCCGGTGCTGCGCGCCGGGTTCACCGAGGTGTTCGTCACCGGAATGGAAATGAGGTGGATCAGCGTGAGGCACAGGCCAATGGCCATGCCCGCGAAGCCGGCGGCCGCGCGTTTCGCGGTGGCGCCGAGGATGACGATCAGGAACACCGCGGTCAGCACCACCTCGATGCACAGCGCGGCGGCCAGGCCGTAGCCGCCGGGCGAATGCGCACCGTAGCCATTGGTTGCAAAGCCGCCCAAGTCCACACCGGGCTTGCCCGTGGCAATGAGGTACAGCGAGCCGGCCGCTGACACCGCGCCCAGCACCTGGGCGATCACATAGCCCGGCAGTTCGGCCGCCCGAAAGCGGCCCCCCAGGGCCAGGCCCAAGGACACCGCCGGGTTGAAATGGCCGCCCGAGATGGGGCCCAAGGCGTAGGCGCCGGTCAGAACGGTCAAGCCGAAAGCGAGCGCGACACCGGTGAATCCGATGCCCAGTTCGGGGAAAGCAGCGGCCAGCACCGCGCTGCCGCAGCCCCCAAAGGTGAGCCAGAACGTGCCAAGGAATTCGGCGGTCCATTTTTGAGAATTGCTGTAGTTCATGCGGTTCGCACGTTGGCGTGCGCCAGGGAATGTCAAAGGAATAGAGTGGGCTGGGCGCGCGCAGAAGCGCACCATCCACTAGGGCCTGTTCACACTATTTTTCCAAGATGCGTTGCGGATCAAAAAGGCCATGCGCAAGGCGCGAAACGCAGACGGGCCGGTGGCCCGGCGAGGCTTCGCAACGCGGCGCATGGCCTTTTTGGCCGCAACCCGAAGGGAAGGGGTTGAAAACAGCGCCACTCTTCGTTGCACTCCTAGGCCAGACGCCCAGTCTGGCCGTCGTCCTGCGCCTCGATTGGCGCTGTTTTCAACCCCTTCGCACTTGGAAAAATAGTGTGAACAGGCCCTAGCCTTGCGAAGATAGGAAGGCGTCCGCCCCTGCGCAAGCGAATTAACAGAGCTTTGACAAATCCGAAAGGCCAGCGCGCCTCCACCGAATCGCCCAGTGCGAGACGATTCCTACAAGCCGCGACGGGCGAGTCCTACTGAAGCCGTGGGGCTGCAGGGCCAAGATGAAGGCTCTTCAAACAGCTCCAAGGAGGCCAGCATGACCAAGACCCTTCACACCCTGACGGCCGTTGCCCTGTGTGCCGCATCGGCATTCGCGGCGGCCCAGACCGCCACCATGAACAAGGCCGAATACGACGCGGCCAAGGACCGCATTGAGTTGAAGTACAAGAACGCCAAGAAGGCGTGCGACGCGATGAAGGACAACGCGAAGGACGTGTGCGAGGTCGACGCCAAGGGCACGGAAAAGGTGGAAAAGGCCCAGCTCGAAGCCAAATACAAGGCCACGCCGGGCAACGAGCGCAAGGTCGAGGAAGTGAAGGCGGACACCGCGTACGACCTCGCCAAGGAGAAGTGCGAAGACCAGGCCGGTGATGCGCAGAAGGTGTGCAAGGCCGATGCCAAGGCGGTGCACGAGCGCGCCAAGGACACCCTCAAGGGCAAGGCCTAAAACGCGCCACGGCTCTTAAAAAATCGCTCCGGGCACAGCCCCGATCGGTTGGATGCAGTCCGGCCGATCGGGGCTTTTCACCATGGCTACAACCGGGGCGGTTCACCGTTTGGCTTTTGCGATCTGCTTGCTCAAGAGGTTCAAGAAAGCCAAGTCGGGATAGCTGGCCTTGTGATTGGCCTTGAGAAAATCGACCGCGTTTTTCAAGGCCGTCAGATCGACCGGCTTCATCAGCCGCACAGCGGGACGCTCATTCCGCACAATCGCAATGGCATCCTGCTCAGCCTTGCTGAGTGGTGCAAGGATCTCCGAGGCTCTGGCATTTGTGTCGGCAAGCTGCTTCCACGTGAACGTCGTACCCGGGATCACGGCGTCGGCCGCAGGTTGTGCGCCTCCCCAATCGCTTTTTGCCATCGCCATCAGCTCGCCCGTCAACGTTTGAAGCTCCCGATAGTAAACATCGCGACGCGCGATTGCAGGGCTTGCGACGCCGCCGACGACCCCACTCCCAGTTATCTGCTTATTCCCAGCCGGATACAGCATGGCGGTCAACCGATTCGACTTGGCCGAGCGGTCCGCTGGCCTGGTCGAATCGGCCGGTGGCGGGAGAGTGCCGGAGTCTTCGGAACCGGATTCGGTCCCAACGTCGTCCTCTTCCCGCGTTGTACCGACTATCGTGGAGGTCACGTGCTTGGAAAGCTCGGCCTGCTTGCGACGCATCTCGTTCGCCGTCTCCTTCTTCGTCTGCTCCTCCGACTCCTCCGACTCGGACATCGCCCCCTCTTCTTCCGACTGATTTTCGCTTCGCGATGAGGCGCTCGGGCGGGTCAGATCGGCGCTCTCTCGGTTCGACTTCGACGCCGACGCGGACGCGGACGCGGACTCGATCGAAGTCTTCTCATCTTTGCGTTCCGCTTGTTGAAGTTTTTTCTGCAGCTCCACCAGCTGTTCCGGCGTTGGCCCTCGTCCTTTTCCGTTCTTTGACGGGTTCGCCAACAAAAATTTCACCTGCCCCAGGACATACACCCTCTCGGGTGGCGACAGCTTCGAATTCGATGCTTCACATTTTTCCACGCATTCAATCGCATGCACCTTCGCACGAATAAGAGACTCCCGATCCACTTCGCCCTTGAGTAGCACCATCAAGCGATGCGCATCGTCGTCCCTTCCCTCGGCGAGTTCCTCGATTGTTTTTCGCACGGTATCAAACACCTCGGGCTCGAGGGATTTGAGTTCTTTGCGCAAGTGCTCTTGCAAGTGCCCTTTTTGGAACAGCAGTTGCACATTGTTGCGTACGGCCTCCTCCGAGCAACTCTTGCCCGTTAAATCGGAGGTCCTTTGCACGACCTCGGTCAATGTCTCATTGATCAGCGCCATGTCCAAATAGGCCTCTGCGATCATTCTGTTTTTCAAGGCATATAGCGCGTCGCCAAGTTGCCTCGCTGTCTTCGCGCGCGCCGCCTCATTCATATCAGCGTTTTGTCGATCAGCACGACTGGTCTCGGGCTTAGTCCGGGCCACATCCCAACTGCCAAGGTCTCGTACCTCACTGCTATTGGACTTGCCGCGACGGACCCGCGGGGGTTTTTTGGGCGCGGCATCCGCCGACCCGTGCCCTTTTCGCGTTGGGAGAAGGTTTAGAAACTTTTGCTTGATTGCTGCTTTCATGAATATTCCTCTCGAGGTGGGGTATTTCTTCAGCTGTCCGTGGAGCTCGATGAGTCAACTTCGTCGATGAGACTCTTGACCACCTCGTTTTTCGTCTGTTTGAAGGCGTTGGCCGGCGGTCTCTGAAACGCCTGGATGGCGGCGCTTGCCTGCGTCCCAAGCGTTTGGAGACGGTTCGAACGCTCCTCTTGAATCACTGCACTCAGTTGACGAATCCAGAGGTCGTCCGGGTAGTTCTCCTCTAGAAGAGAGTCCATCGAGCTCTTGGCATCCGTCAGAGCAGACAGCTTGACGTCGCGCAGCCGTTGGTGAAAAAACGCCGACACACTGTGGATGACTTCAGACAGATCCAGTGTCCCTTCCCCGAATTGCGCCTTGGCGTATGCCGCCAGATCCGCGCAATGGAGCAAATGATCCAACTTCTTGTTGACGTCGGTCTCGTTCTTTGCCGCTGAGATGGAATCCTCCAATCGGATTCGAACCTCGACCACTGGTTTGATCGCATCCAGATTGAAGGCACTGGCGCGGCGTGCATCAAGAAATTGCACCGCCTTTCCCAGCGTGACCAGCTCGGTCTTGGACATCTTCGCGATCTCCCCTGCGTTGGTGTTCTCAACCATTGTTCGAGCCGCTTTTTCCAGCTTCTTCAGCTCGGGCTTGGACATGGCGGCGATCTGGCTTGCGCTTGTTTTGTCCACTGTCGACCAGGCCGCACGGACGACCAGTTTCAAGGAGCGGGATCTGATCTCCTCCAAATCTCGCAGCGTGAACTGCGTTCCTGCGATGACGCCTTTCGTTCTGGGAAAGGCTTTGGCCGACTGGATCAGGTCGCTCGCAAGTGCGTGAATCTGATCGCATTGCTCTGCGGACGACGTGCTCCAGTCCAATCCATGGCCATCCTTGTCCCGCGCCATCGACGTTCCCGGTGCCACCTGCGTCGCACGGCGCAGCAACTCACCCTTGGCGGAGAACCGGATTTCATCAATCACTTCGTTCATTTCATTTTCGTCAACCTCAGTCGAGGAAAGATCGCGGAGGGCAAGACGTTCGTCGGGGGTCAAGGTCGGCATCACCTCGCGCAGAAGCGCGCCGCACAGCCGCTGGGTCAATCGCGCCTTGGACTCTTCTTCGTTCACAGCGTCCTGTGTGACCTCGGGATGCCGTGTCACGACATATTTCAGCGACGCGCAAGCGGTCCGAAGTGCGGCGACCCCAGCGCCCTCTGAGGCGTCCGGATCGACCATCGAACGCATGGCGTCTTCCAACTCTTTCTTGACCAGCTTGAGCGACTGCACGTCGAGCTTCTGGTTCGCCCGCGCCTCCTTGGACATCGTCAATTCGATGGCACGCAGTTTCAAGAACCGCGTCACCTTGCCTGTGGTGCTCACCGCACCGGCACGCGGTTGCGCCGTTTTTTCTTTCTTGTCGGCCGAAGAGGGGGCATCTTGCACACTTTGTTTGGAGCGGACGGTGTCGTATTTCATAGTGGATCCTTTCGAGACAACACACAAGCGCTAGCAAAGGAGACTCGGCGACAGCGCTACGCAGGTGGTACGCATGTCGCTGCCGCCGGCGCGCTCAGGATGACTTTGGGTTGAACTTGTCCAAGTTGCGGAGGAGCTGGTCGTAGAAAACAGGCTCTTGCCCGAAGAGCCCCGCCAGTTCTCCGGTGTCATCGATCGCTTGTCGGGGAACAGCCACTTCGGCCACTTCGGCCGACGCCTCTTGAAACAGCTTGATGGCATCCTCGGCCTGCTTCTTGATGGTCTGCAGCGTTGCGATGACACCCTGAATTGCCTGATCCGTCGGACTCCCATAAATTTCGATCACCTGCATGAGCTCCACCGTACGCCTCTTGAGTTGGACCAGCATGGATTTCTGCAGAGTGGGCACGTTGTCCTTCGTGATCTCATGCAGTTGCACGCCATACCGCCTGGGCATGCTGCGGACGGCTCGGCCGATCAGTTGCGTCTTCACAGCCACGGTCAAGAAACCTATGGAGAGAACGTTCGGATAGGCAGACGCCATGAGGGTCAGCCTCTTCTCGGCAGCCACGAGCACTGTCGCTTCCGCCGTGTGCAAACCGGCAGCAGAAAATTCGTCGATGGCATGCCGCAGTTCTTCAACTTCCCGCGACTCCTTGCCCGCAACATCGACGACCACCCTTGCCGCCTCCAATACCATGAGCAGTTGCTCAAGCTTCTTGTTGTTGTCGGTCTCGGCCTTTGCGGCCTCAAGCGCATCCCTCAGTTCGATCCGGGCCTTGACCAAACGACCGGCCACGCCCAGGTTCGGGGCAGGCACGTCACTGAGACCCAGCAAGATCACGGCATCTTCCAACGCATCCAGGTCGGCATCGGCCATCTGCTCTGGAGAGGCGTCTTGCAGCATGGCCTGCGCCTGCGCCTGCGCGACCCTCGAACGCTGCGACTGGGACAAGAGATCTTCGACATCCTGCAACGCGAGCCGCTCGCCGGTAGGTTCGCCACCACCACCGACGGAGCTGCGGTTCGCCACTTCGTTCTGCAGTGTCTCAAATACCGTTTGCATATCGCCGGGAACAGAGGGCAACTGAGGCATATCGGAAATCCGTGCCTGAATGTCCAGCAGCTCGTCCATGTTCACTTCGTCATCCGCAGGCCCTTTGACGGACTTCCCCTGGCCCTCCTGCTCCACCGCGTCGCGCGAGGCTTTCACACGGACCTTGGTCGCCGCAGACGCCAGGCGCTCGATCTTTTCGAGGTCTGTCAGCTTGTACCCCATGTTGCTGAGCCAGGCCTTCAGAGACCGATTCCCCTGGGCGAAGCCAACGAGTTCGGCGGCGCGCTTCTGGAGCTTGGGCAAGGTCGATCTCTTGAGTTTGAGCACACCCGCCTCAGTGATCCCTTCCAGAGCCACGCCCCTCTTTTCCTTCATCGCAGCGATGTTGCGGTGCAGAAGCTGCGCCTTGACCGCCAAGAGCAGCAGAAGGAATTTGGGTTCCGTCGACGACGACATGCATTGGGTCAGGAATTTTTCGGCTTCCTGCAGCGCGGACATCTTGGTCTTGCTCAGATCCTTTGTACACATCTCGACAATGCACTGGTCCATCTTGCGAGCGTCCAGAAGCGCGATGTCGGCTTCGGCAAAAAGCCGGACCGTCTTGAGCAGCACCGCCAGTTTCTTGTTGGGGTCGGCCTCCTTCGACACCGCCGCGACGTCGCTGTCGAACACCGCATGCCGGGCCCGCGTTGCCAAGTCCTGGAGTTCCCGCTGGGTGAACTGCGTGCCGGAGAGTTCGCCCAATGACCAAGGATGGCGGCGCGCCGCCTCCCGGAGTTCCACGGCCAGTTTTTCAACTTCCACGAGCTTCTCTTGGGACAACAAGCTCCAGTCGCTCGGAACAGGCGCCATACCTTGTTTCTCCAGCTCGTCGGGCCGTGGCTTCACGGGCACGGCCAGTGCCAGTCGCAAGCGCTCTGCTTTCACGGCAAACTGGATCACCGATTGCAGGTCGCCTATAGGGAGTTCGGATTCGCGAAGATTTTTCTCCAATCCAAGGAGCTTTGCCTCGGGCAGTTTGGGAAGCGCTTCTCGCAGATGGGCACCGAGGAGCTTTTGCGCCAGGTGTGCTTGCCTACTAACGCGTTCCGTCACAGGCGTCAGGGCGACGACAGCGGCCTGCAGCTCGCGCTTGCCATCTTCCTGCTCCCCCTGCGACAGGTGAAGCAAGGCGCAATCCAACGCCCGTTGCATTTCCTCGAATGGAGGGGCGTTCTTTTGCACGACGCGAGCGCCGTCGGCCGAGGCGGTTGCGATGGTGTGCTTCTGCAAGGGTTTCACGTCAGCGGCATTCGAGCCCTTGTGACGAGCGCCCTTGGTAGCCGTTTTAGGGGCACCCGGCTCGGCGTGCGGTTTGGCGAAGTGCGAATGCAGACGGGTCAGGAAGTTCACGTGTGTTCCTTTTAAAAGGGTTTTGGGCCCGGCGTTTCCGTTGTTTCGCTTCCTGGCCTCTTGCCGGCATCGCGGGCGTTTCGGGCGCTGGTGGAGGCCAACAGCTGCGCATCGGAAACTCGTTTGAACACGGCTTCGGCTTGGGCCATGGCCTGTTGGATCTCGGTCAAGTCCTCTTCTGCCTCTGCCAAGTCCTCTTCGGCCAGGGCCAAAGCGTCTTTGGCAACGACCAGGCCCGCGTCATCGGCAACCGCTTTCCGATCCGCGACGACCCTTTCGCCAGCGGCAACGGTTTCTCGCAGGCCGGCCACGTTCTCTTGGGCCACTGCCAAGGTGGACAAACCCGCCGCTTCGTGCTCGACAAGCACTGTCCTCAAGCTTTCACTCGACTTCACCAATACGCCGAGAGCTTCGGGCGTCGCCGCGACCGTCAGCGCGAGCTCCATTTCAACGAGCAGCTCTCTCACCAGGTCAACACCCGCTTCCGCGATACGGATCGGCTTGAGTTTTGCGAAAAACGCCTGCGCTTCCAAAGCGCTTTTCTCAATGTCGATGAACGATTTTTCGTCCTGCGCGACCTGCATGCCAATGTGATCCGGCGCGGCCTCGGCTTCTGACTGGATGCCCCTGAAGCTGCCTAGCCGCTTCCTGAGGTCCGCGACTTCGTCGAGATCGGCCGGTTCTTCGGCTGCATCCCGCCGGGCCTTGTCGTGGAGCTTGATGGCGTTGGCGGCATGCTGGCGAACGAAATCGAGCTCGTCCAAGGTAAACACGGTCAATGCCAGCATCGCCCTTGCGCGCGGATCCGCCTTCAGGGCATCCAGCAATTGTTTCGCGCGCTTGTGGAGTTGGCTCAGGGTCGACTTCTTCAGGTCGAGCACGTTGCCTTCGGTGAGGTGCTCGAGCTTCAACTGCTTGTTGCTCATCGTCCTGATGGATCGGACAACAAGCTCCGCCTTGACCGAGATCGTCAACTGAAGGACGTTGGGATCGGACGGATACGAAAGGGCCAGAAGTGCCAGCGTTCCTTCGGCGTCCACCAACGTGGCCAATTTTGCGTTGACCAACTCACCTTTACAAAAGGAGTCGATGCCACGGTTCAGAACGCCGTGGTTCAGAGGCATCTGGGGAAACTGATGCTGGGCAAGGGCTGCCTGCTCCGCGCACACAAGAAGTTGTCCGAGCTTCTTGTTGGGGTCGGTTTCGGCCATCGCCGCTTGCAGCGAGGCTTGAAACACGATCCGAAGCTCAACCAAAGGCTTGACCACGCCCAGGTTCGATGCCGTTGTCCTTCGCGCCTCTAGCAGTTGGATGGCTTTGTCCGACTGCGCTAGCTCGGTCGGGGACATCACGGCGATCTTGGCCGGCGTGGTCTTTTCAATCAAAGCCTTGGCCAGTACAAGCTTTGCGGCCAGCGCGCGCGAAGCAATGTCCGTGACGTCACTTTGCGTGAACGGAGTTCCCGAAAAGAGGCCATTGACCTGCGGGGTGCCAAGGGCCTTGGCCAGAGCCATCAGCTCGGATGAAAGCGCTTGAATCTTGTCGAGTTCTGCTTCAGACAACCGATCCCACTGGCGCGGCGTTGCTTTCAGCCCCTTCAATTCCAGAGGCCCGAGTTGCGGTCGCGGTGCAGCGCCATTTTCGGGCTTGGCTTGCAATGCTGGTTGCGGTTGCTCGTGCGTTGCGCGATGCAATAACTCGGCCTTCACCGAGACCTTGATCAGGCCAATCACATGGCCCACCAGGCCAGACCGCGCCCCCATCGTGCCGAGATGTTGATCCAGACCCAAGAGTGTGGCTTGGGGGAGATTGGGTATTGCAGCGCGAAGATGTGCAGCGCACAGTTTCAGCGCTAGCTGTTCTTGTTTGAGAGGCCGTCCCACGCCTTTGCCACCGAGAGACTCCCTCACAACAGGCATCAGGGCGGCAAGGGTCGTCGAAAGTGCGCTAATGCCATCCCACTGTTTCCCCTGAGATATGTGCTGCAGGGCGCTGTCCAGCTCTTCCTCCATGACCGAGAACGCTGCGGCATTCTCCTTGGCGACGCGAGCGCTCTTGGACGTGGTCACTTCGATGAGGCGCGTCCTCAGAAACTCACCCATATGGCTCTTGGGGTCCTTGCCTCGAACGCGTTGGGAGGCGGGTTTGGGCGTGGATGCGTTCGACCCGGCGTTCTTTTTGGCGTAGCGCTCGCGCAGGCGGTTCAGGGGATTCACGACGGTTCCTTTCGATGCGGTTCAGATCACACCGTCGTCCGACGCCTTGGGATCCTTGAGGTCCAGCGATGAAACACTGGCGCGCTCCGTTTGCATCAAGGCTTTCAACGTGGACGCCCGCGTATCGCCAACCTGCGCCAACCTTCGGGTGCTCTGAGGAACTGGCTGCGGTCGCATCTGCTTCGGTGGTTGTTTCACCACATCGGCCTGAGAAATATCTCCGATGCCACGCCCCGTGCTCGCCCCTTTGGCCCCTTGTTGCCCCACTTTTTCCAGCGATTCGGGGAGCGTACTGGCCTGCTTGACCTGAGGCGGTTGGGGCACTCGAAGCAATTTTTGAGGGACTTTCCGCGCCGCCAGAAGGCTCTTGTTCATCACATTCGGCTGCTTCTCCACATCGGCCATTGGTACATCTGCGATGCCCTTCGCCGTACTCGGCTGCATGGCCTTGGATCGATCGTCTTGATCCCGTACGTCCAAGAGCAGCTGGGTTGCCGGGACCTCAGGCGCCTCGGCCTTTTGAGGCGCCTTCGCGACGACCGTGCTCGGGTTCGCCAACGTCGCCGTCTCAAGAGCCGAGAGGGCGGCATCCACCGATGTCGCGAACTCGCTGAGCAAAAGGTCCACTACCTTAGACCCGGGAGCCGTCAGATCGCTCAACCCTTGCTTCAAGGCCGTGAGCTCGGCCTTACCCAATTTCGGCAGGGCTTCTGCCAGATGGACGTCCTTGAACGCCTTCAACAACTGCGCTTCGGCATTGTTTGTTTTGCTCGGATGCCTTTTTGCGACCGCTTTCAGCGTCGTCGCAATCTCACGCATTTCCCGATAGACGTCTTTGGGGCTTTTGGGCATTGCCTTGATGGCCTCTTCCAGATGCCCATTGGTTTTCTGGTGTGCTTCACGGTCTTTGTCGAGCCCGGTCTTCTTGTTGCGAGTGGGCTCAGACTTCGCCATCTGGACAGCACGCGCCACAAGCCGCTTCACCACATCGCCCTGGCCGCTGGGATGTTTTTCGGTTTTTCGTGAAGACTCACGCTTGTTGTCGTGGTCATCGCCCACCGGCTGGGAAGGCTTGGACAACCGGGTTTGGACGTCGCGCACGCTGCTCATGGTGATTCCTTTGGCACGGTGTTTTTGTTCAGAGGGTTTGCGTGGTCTGGACTTGGGGATGGGCTTTGGCCCATGCCGCGGTCACACGGTCCGCCACCTGTACGGCTTGCGTGGCCACCTTCTTGGCATGGGCCGCCGCCTGCTTGGCGGCAGACTCCCGTTTGGCGACGCGTTGCGCTTCCGCCTTGGCGGCTTGCAGGGCGCTCGCCGCTTCTGCGGTATCGTCGTCGGCCTTGGTTCGCGCTTTCGTCTTCCGTTTGGTATCACCTACTGCGGTATCGGCCGCAGCCGCTCGGTTGACTGCCATGGCCACGCTGGCTGCCGACTTGCCCACCTCGGCTTCGGCCGCGGCATAGGCATCGATTGCCAATGCGGACTTTGCGACCGCCAGCTTCATCAGGCCGTGGCTGATCGTCTTCAGGTCGGAAATGTCCTTTTGCGACTTCGCGCCCGGGAGCAAGGCGACCACGAAAGCGATCAGAGCCTCCACATCCGCCACACTCGATGTCTTGACGTCGAGGCGCTGCAAGCTTCTGCGAGCCATGGCGATATGGGTTTCGTTGCACGCTTGCTGGATCGACCTGGGCACATGCGCCAATCTGGCCATGGCACCGTGCAAATCGGCCAGGCGTTGGTCAGGCAGAGCTTCGGCATCGAACGTCTTCAGATCACCGAGATTCAACCCGTCGACGATGGCCTGTTCCGCGTCGGCAATTTCCTGTTTCAAGACCTTGAAGCCGTTCGATAGAAGGTATTTTTCTGCGCGATCGCCGGGGTTATGAGGGTTGGAGCAGGCCAGAACGTCGATCGCATGCACCCACTGCGTCAACGCCGCGGGGGATAGATTGGAGATGGTCGTCAAGGTGCCCGTCGCCACAAGGACCAGCGCCTTCTGCCTTTGCGCCTGGAGGTTCGTGCAGGCCTGGTCCGCCCACTTGCGCAGGTGCTGCAGACCGTCCCATGGGAGCTGCTTGGCCGCCAGCTCGTCTCTCCAGGACGCCACGCCTTTTGCCATTCCAGCGACTTCGCGGGCCATATCCCGCAAGGTCTGGAGTTGGGTCTCATGCAAGCTGCTCAAGCCATCCGTGTCGCCGCGTGCAGGGTCGATGCCCTGCCCGACCAGAGCGCGCACCGCACGCGCGAGCAGCTCCGACTTGATCGAGAAATTCACCTGGGCGAACACCGGATCGTTCGGGTTTTTTGCCAAGAGCTTGGCCGCGTGGTGTGCCATGTCCGTGATCGCGTCATTCGGCAGAACGGCGAGGTCGGGCGTCAAGGATTTGCGGCAGAAGTCGCGGACAACCGCATCGGGGTCGGGCGAATTTTTCGCGGTCTTTTGCAGAGACTTCGATATGCCTTCCATGGTCGACCGCGCGTCACCGGGTTTGCCTTGAAGCAGTGCCCGTAGAACTTCCCGGAGTTGCGCATCGGCCAGCGCTTCGGCCCGCTTCTGTTTGCCGGGCTCACTCACTTTGATCCTGTGCGTCTCCAACTTCTGCGTTGGCTTTTCTTTCTTCTCCTTTTCCGTCCGAGGAGGATTCGGCTTGGAGGAATTCGACACGCCCGTCTTCTCGTTCTTCCCTGTCGCCTTGCTCTTCTTATCGGTTTTGAAAAACTTGCTAACAAGGGACGGCACGGGTTCGTTGGTGATAGGCATAGGAAATGATCCTTTCGCGGCGACGCGCTGTTGAAGGGCGGCTGCGTGGTCACCCCCTTGGTGACAGACGTGCCGGACGCCCATGTAAGGCATCAGTGGCACGTTCGAACATCGGGTTCCGCAGAACGCGATGCAGGCGCTCTGTCACATGCTTTTCGCGACGGCTTTTTCACCGAATGCCGCTACGTCTTTCAGCGCGGCCTGCGTGTAGCCGATTCCCGGGAGCGCGGTTTGCTCGAAGCGGTTGTCGAGGTTGGGTGCCCTCAAGATGAGCGCAGAGGCGAGATCTCGCAGCGCCTTGACATCGAGACGCTGCTGGTGGCTCATGAGGTCGATGTCCATGGGAGGAAGCGCCCACGGCCCCTCCTCTGCCAAGTTCAACGACGCCAGCTTGTGGCGCAGCAACTCGGACGACACCGCCAGCTTGAGCAGCTTCATGACGGGATGCGAATCGCCCTTGACATGCTCGGCCAGCACGTCGCGCATGGCGACAAGCTCGGCGTGCGTGGCATCTCGCAATTTTTGGAGCAGGCATTCACCGCACCGCAGGGCGAGTGGATCGGGTTGTACCGACGTCTTCGAAGGAATGGTGTGCAACGCACGGATAACCTCCTCGCACGCTCTTTGCGCCGTTGCTGGGCGCTTCGACCGAACGTCCTGGAGGATCGCGTCCAGGTGCTGATCGACCGCATGCCAGACAGCCTTTTCCTGCCGCTGCACCGCCCGCTCCGACTTGTGGGTGCGGCTGCCACCCGCCGTCACTATCTGGGCGATGCGCGACCTGATCTGTTGCACCACCGTGCGTCCGATGCGTCTGAGCGCTGCTCGGGGCGAAGTGGCTTCAGGCTGCCCGGTATGCCGATCCAGATGGACGAATACCGCCGTGCGCGCCTGGCGATGGAACAGGGTGTTGAGAACGTTGCGCACTGGCGATCCTTCTTCTGGCAGGTATGCCGTAAGTGGCTCGCATGCGGATTGCGTTCCCGCGGTGTCCTTTCAGCCGTACAGCTTCGCCGGGTTCTCGCCGAGGATCTTGTCCACCACCGCCTTCTCTCCCGCCCAGCCCTTGAACAAGGCCAGCAGGTCGGCCGCGTCGGGCGCGGGCTTGACGTTGAGGTGCGGCCAGTCGCTGCCCCACACGAGCTGCTCGGGGTTGGCGCGGAGCAAGGCCCGGTGGAACGGCTGGCCCGTCTCGGGCCACTGCGGTGGTGGCAGCGCGAGCAGGTTGCGGTAGGCGCACAGCTTGACCCACACATGCCCTTCGCCGAGCAAGCGTTCCAACCCGACGAAGCCCGGCTCCTCGGTGCTGGCATGGACGTCGAAGCCCGCCATATGGTCGAGCACCACCGGTACCGGCAAGCCGCGCAGCGTGTCGGCGATGGCGGGCAGCACCTGCCGGTCGGTCCAGAGTTCGGCGTGCAGGCCGGCGTCGGCCAGGGCGGGCGCCATGGCGATGAGATCGTCCAGCGACGCACTGCCGGCGAAGTTGGCCGCGGCACCACCGCGGTGGCTGTAGCGCAGCGCACGCACACCCTGTGCACGCAAGGCCTTGAGGTTCAGCGGCGTGTGGGTCTGCGCCACCAGCACGCCGCGCCACTGCGGGCGCGCCGACAAGGCGGCCAGCACCAGCCGGTAATCCACGCCGTACGCGCTGGGATGCACCAGCACACCGTGCGCGAGCCCCAGGCGCTCCAGCAGATCGGCGTACTGCTGTTCCAGTGCCTCCGCAGGGGTGTAGGTGCGCTCTGCGGCGAGCGGGTAGTGGGCGTAGGGGCCGAAGAGGTGGGCGTGGCAGTCCCAATACGCCATGTCGCTGGTGAGAATGGCGGCGCTCACGCCGGCTCGTCCTGCGGACGCGGGAAGGCGGGCTCGACGCCGGGGGGCAGCGGGATTTCGTGCGCGTTGAGCGTCATGGCGACCAGGGTGTAGTAGCCCACCAGCGCGGTGAGCTCGACGGCGCCGCGTTCGCCCAGCGCGGCCACCGCCGCCGCGTGCGTGGCGTTGCTCACCGAATGGGTCTGGTTGAGTTCGAGCGCGAATTGGTAGATGGCGGCTTCGGTGACGTCCAGCCCTTCGGGGCGGCGCTGCGCCAGCAGGGCTTCGATCACCGGTGTGGGCAGGCCGGCCTTCTCGGCCTCCGGCACATGCGCGAACCACTCGAAGGGCGAGCGGCAGTGCCGGCCGGTGATCAGGATGGCAAGTTCGGACTGGCGCGGCGTGAGCGTGGTCTGGTAGCGCAGCAGCGCGCCCAGGGCCTGCCAGCGGTCGGCCAGCTCGGCGTTGTGCAGGGCAGCGCGCAAAGGGCCCTTGATTTCGCCGCGTGGGCCAGACACCACCTTGTTGTGAACGGCCAGTTGTTCGGGCGACATGGTGTCGGGGGTCGGAAAGGAAAGTCGGGGCATGGGGTTTGTCTCGTGTTCGGGCAGGGAAGCTGCCCCCAAGCTTACGGCCCCACCCCACCCAGGGCCACCACGCCAGCGGCATGGCAGCTTTGCATTTGGTCGTGTTTTCTCAGTCCGGTCCGCCGACCTGCCAAAGGCCTCGCTGGGCTTCATCGGCCACGGCCTGTTCAATCAGCGCCGTGACGGCCGAAATGGCTTTGGACGGTCCTTTGGTGCGCGCCAGCGACATCGAGACAATGCGCTGCAAGCCCGGCGAGACGATGCGCGAGGCCTGCAGCTTGCCCTCTTGCACCTCGCTCCACACGGCGTGCAGCGGCAGCACGGTGTACAGGCCCTCTTCGGCCACCACCGAACGCATGAGCGGCAGGGAGTCGGCCTCGATCACCGGTTCGAGCGTGATGCGGTGCTGGCGTGCCAAGGCATCGAGCGCGGTGCGCAGGCCATTGGGCGCACTGGGCAGGATGAAGGGCAAGCCATCGAGCGAGGTGAAGGATATCTCGGGGTCCTTGGTGAAGCGGTCACCCCGGCGGCCCACGAGGTAGCTCTGCACGGTGCACAGGGCCTGCTCGTGCTCGGCCAGCGAACGGCCGTAGCGGTAGAGGATGGCGACGTCCACGCGGCCATCGGCCAGCCACTCCTCCACCTGGCCGCTGGAGCCTTCGAGGATCTTGAGGTGGATGCCGGGGTAGCGCGAACGGATCTGCTTGTAGAGCCGGCCAGCGAACGAGTTGGTGATCGAAGGCAGGGAGCCGAGCACCACACGCCCGGTGGGCACGGGCGACTCGCCACTGATTTCCTGTTCCAGCTGTTCGGCACTGGCCAGCAGGGCGCGCACGTGCGGCAACAGGCGCTGGCCCATGTCGGAGGGCTCGACGCCGCGGCCGGTGCGGTTGAACAGGCGCGCGCCGCAGGCGCGTTCCAGGGCGTTCAGGTGGCGGCTCAGGAGCGACTGGTTGACGTCGAGGAAGAGCGCGGCGCGCGTGAGGCTGCCGCATTCGGCGATGGCCAGGAAATCGCGCCATTGCTGCAGATCGGCGGTGAGCGCCAGCTGGACGCTGGTGATTTTCTTGGATGACATGGGCTGTGCGGTTGAGCGGGACATTCTCGCACCGACGCGCACCGGGGTCCGATCGCAGCCCTTCAGACGCTCCTGGTCTTCATCAGCGCACCGAGCACCCGGTACGGCTTGGGAAACCAGGCCCAGTGGTCGTCGAGCCAGACCATGCCGTCGTAGGCCATGCCCGCGTCCGCGCCGGGCTCGACGGTCTTCCACGCGGCCCAGACACGCTGCGCCTGCAGTGCGGCGCAGATGCCGCGGTAGCCCGAGGGGAAATGGCGCGAAAGCTCATTGGCGTGCGCGAGCATGCCGGCCGGCGCGACGTGCACGCGCACCTGCGCCCGCGAGCTGGCGCGCTGCGCGCGCGCGGGCTGTGGCCATGCGGCGGCGTAGGCCTCGCGCGCGGCGTCCACCCATTCGGGCTTGAAGGCCAGCGCGAAGTCGCCCTCGCGCGGTTGCAGCGACGCGGCGATGGCACCGGTACCGTCGTGCGCGAGCGACAGCAGCAGCGGTTCCAGCTGGCGGCGCAGCACGTCGGCCGCGGCCAGGGCGGTTTCACGCGGATCGGGCTCGTGGCCACCGCGCAGAACCACCAGCGCGCGCTGCGCGGCCTGGGCCAGGGCCGCGCGCGGGTGCGATTGCAGCGCCTGGACCTGCGGCGCCAGGGCCACGGCGTGCAAGGCCTGGGCGGCGAGGATGCCTCGCAAGGCCGTGCGTTCGTCGGCATCGGCCAGCCATCGGCCCACGGTGGCAAGGTCCACACGGGGCGTAGCGTCGGCGTCCCAGGCGCCGGCGCGCGCGGTGTCGAGCAGGCGCAGCCGGCACACCGGGTTGAAGGTGTAGAACAGCGCGCGGCCCTGGCGCTCGAAGCTGGCCTGCTCGGGCTCGCCGGGCAGGATGGGGGCGCTGCTTTGCGACACCAGGCGCCAACCGGCGCGGGTCAAGGTGTCGCACAAGGCGTCGAAGCCGTGCGCCGGGGGCAGCACGCGCACCGGTTCGGCGGAAGGGGTCATGGTTCGTGTCCTTGGTCGTGTCCCTGGAAGTGTCCCTGCATGAGGCGCACCATGATGTCACGGGTGAAGCGCAGGGGTTCGCCGGTCACGGGGTCGGGTGTGCCCACGGGGATCACGCGCACCACCCGGCCTTCGCGGTCGAACACGCGGATGGGTGCGGTGGAGGCGCGGTCGAGCACGCCGGGCATGTCGTCGCCGAGCACGATGTCCACCGGCACGTCGGTGGCGCGCAGTTGCGGCAGCGCCGGGTCGGTGCCCTGCAGGGGCGGCAGCGTGACCATGGGCGACGGGTCTTCGATCACCAGGCGGCCGTTGCGCCAGACCAGGCGGCCGGTGAGCATGACGCCCTCTTGCAGCTCCTGCACCGTGGGCCGCAACACGATGCGCTCGAAGCCGTGGGTCTCGCGCATCCACACCACTTCCACGACCACCTGCGGGTGGTCGCGCGCAATCGCCGCGACCATGGCGCGCAGTTCGCCCGCGAACACGCCGCCCATGTAGAAGTCGACGATGGCGAAGTGCGACTGGCCCTGCTGCTCGATGCGCCGGCGGATCTCGGCTTCCAGCAGCGGCGTGCGCCGCTCGCGTCCGGGCGGGCCGGCCTTGGCCACGGTGACGGTCTCCGGAAAGTCGGGCGCGTCGCGCGCGAGCACGTCGGCCAGCAGCGCGCCACCGCGTTCGACCGCGAGCACCGCATCGGGCCGCTGGGCGCGCAGGTGCTCGCGCATGTGCGCGATGGCCTGCGCGTTGAGCGACACGGCCAGCTCGTCTACCAGGCCATCGAGTTCGCCATAACGCGGCGCCCGTCCTTCGCGCACGCGGTTGCGCAGGCTGTCGATGATTTCCTGCGCGTCGATGCGCCGCCCGCTGATGCCCAGGGTGGCATCGATGCGCTGGATGACTTCGATCAGTTGGTCGACGCCCAGACGGGTCGATGCCGCCACGGGCAGCAGGCGCTGGCGCAGGTCTTCGTCGACCGTGGTGCTGCCCTCGCGCAGGTCGCTCAGGCGGCGGGCGGTTTCCTGGTCGATGGTGGCTTCGCGCTCGCGCAACGCCTGGGCGCGCTGCGTGGCCACGCGCTCTTCTTCGGCGCGGCGGGTTTCGCGCGCGTGGTAGGCGGCGTCGCGCGCGGCGCGTTCGTCGCGCTTGCGCTGCGCGCGGGTCTCGGCCATGCGCGCCTGTTCCTCGGGCGTGAGCGGCACGCGCACCTTGCGCAAGGTCATGGCGTTGGCCATGTCGCGCACGGGCACGCCGAAACCGGAATGCGGCGCGCTGTCGGCGCGCACCACCTCGCCAGCCGGGCCCGTGGGTTCCAGCCGCCAACGCAGGCCGCGTTCGTCGGTCCAGGTGAGCTGTTGCGCGGCGGCCAGTTCGGCGTGGATGGAGTTTTCGTCGAACACGACCTCGATCTCACCGCCTTCGCGCAAGACACGCAGCGCGTGCGGCGCAAGGTTGGTCACGCTTTCGATGTCGGCCTGGCGCTGCCGGATCTCGGCCATCACGTCCGCGAACGGCCGCCCTTCGGTGTTGATGCGCATCTCCAGCGCCTTTTCGTGCGGCAACGGAAAGCGAACGTGCAAGCGGTCCACCGAGTTGTCCGGCAGGGATTCGCCAAAACGGTCGGGCACGAAGCGCCCGCCCTGGGCCTCGAATTCGCTGACGGCGGCGGCATCGGGCCGGTGGCTGGCCTCGCCCGCGATCACTTCGGCGCCGGGGTAGCGCTCGGCGAGTTCGGCCGGGCTCTTCAAGCCCGGCCCCACGAAGGGCTCGAACACGGTGCGCACGGGGCGTGCGGCGGACTTGGAGAACAGCCGCGCGGGTTGGTCGAGGTACGGCGGGCGCAGGCGGCCGTCGGCACGGATCGCATCGCGCTGGGCCGGACCAAGACCTGTCACCTGGTCCTGCAACTGGCGCAGGTTGTGCAGGGTCTGCGCGTTGCGCGCGAGTTCGGCGGCATCGGGCGGCGTGCGCGCGCGCAGCGAAGCGTCGATGCGCTCGTGCGCGTCGATCTCCAGTTCGACTTTGGTGCGGAACAGCTCGATCTGCGTGTCCAGGTCCAGTTCGTGCCAGCGCGAGAGCGTGGCTTCGTCGAGCCGGGCGGCGCGCGCGGCGGTGGCGGGGTCGCGCAGTTGCAGCAGGTGCGGGCCTTCGTCGGACAGGCGGCTGATGGGCACCCCTTCGCGCACCACCACCACGGGTTGGCCGTCGCGGTGGATCAGCACCACCTCGCCGCGCTCGCTGTCGGTGAAGCGGCGGAACTCCGCGTCGCGCATAACCACGATGGGCACGTCCGCAAAGTCGCCGCGCTGCGCGGGTGGCACGTGGCGCATCAGCTCGGCCTGCATCTCGGCGGCGTGGGCGTCGGGGTCGCGCGAGGACGCGCGCAACACGCCGTCATCGCCATCGGGATGGGTGGTGCTGTACACGCGCCCTTCCGGGTCGCGGATGAACACGCCCACGCGTTCGGCGTGTTCGAGCACGCGGCGCGGCACGGGCGCGTGTTGCTCGGGCACTTCCAGCACCATCTGGCCGCGCAGGGTCCCCGTGCCGCCGCTGGCGCTGTCTTCGGCGCGCACGGCGGCGGTGCTGTCGACGTTCGCAATGCGCGCGCCGGGGTGGTAGATCTCGACCAGCTGGTTGATGTAGTCGATGGCTGCGTCCGCGCTCAATTCCGAGAGCTGGCTGAATTTGCGTTCGACGATCTCGCGGCCCACCACGATGGCGTCGGCGCGCGGGTGGCCGCTCCAGCCGGGCGGGCGTTCCAGGCGCACTTCGCTGTGCGGGTAGGCGTGCTCGCGTTCGTTGTTGAAGTCGTTGCCGCGCTGCATGCGCTGCATGCCGGCGTTGGCTTCTTCGTCGGTGCGGTCGAAGACGCGCCGCGTGCCGGCTTCGGGCTCGGGCGGGCTGTCGGGCAAGGTGTATGGGGCGTCGTCGCTGCCGACCTCGGCCTCGGTGCGCGGCGGCAGCTGGCGCTCGATCTCGGCCACGGTGTCCTCGCGCACCTCGTTGGCATCGGCCGCGCGGCGGCGCTTGCTGAACAGGCGCGCGGGCTGGTCCAGGTAGTCGGGCCGGGCTTCGCGGCCGCTGCGCAGGGCCTCGCGCCGCCCTGCGCCCAGGCCTTGCACGTCGTCGGCGCGTTGGCGCAGGTTGCCCAGCGTGCCGTCGTTGAACGCCATCTCCTCGGCCAGGCGGGCCACGCGCTCGGCATCGCCGCGCCGCACGGCGTCGGCCATCTCGCGCACCAGCGAATCGCGGATGCGCTCGTGCGCGTCGATTTCCAAATCCACCTTGTCGCGGTAGAGATCGATCTGCGTGTCCAGATCGAGTTCGTCCCAGCGCGCGAGCGTGGCTTCGTCCAGCCTTGCCACGCGTTCGCGCGTGGCGGCGTCGCGCGACTGCACCAGGTGCGGGCCTTCGTCGGACAGGCGCGCCACGCTCGTGCCTTCGCGCACCAGCACCACCGGCTGGCCGTTCTCGATCAGCGTGACCGCATCGCCCAACGCGCTGCGCGTGGCGGCGCGGAACTCGGCTTCGGGCAGCACGCGGATGGGCACGTCGGCGAAGTCGCCGTGCAGCGCCGGGTCCACGTGGCGCAGCAAGGCCGCGCGCATGCCGTCTTCGACGATGGCATCGGGGAAGCGCGTGACCACGGTGGCGGCCATGCCGCCGTGCTGCGCGATGTGCTCCAGGCTGAGCGCGCGGCCCAGGCCGTCGCTTCCGAAGCGGCCGTGCATCTGCATGAACAGCAGGTCTTCGGCCGCGTCGCGCAAGGGCGAACCGGGTGTGAGCGCGTCGCCGGGAATCGGGTCCGCCATGCCCATCTCGCGGCGCGCCTCGTTGATGCGCTCGGCCGCGGCGAGCAGGCGGCCGTTGTGCACGCTCTGGCCAAATGCTTCCGCGCCGCCTTCGCCGATGCCCTGTGCAAAGCTTTGCAGACCGGCCTGCCCCATCTGCAACAAGGCGTCGCCCATGTCGCCCTTGAAGCGGCCGGTAGCGCTGTCGAACGCGAGCTCGGTGCCGCGCCCGGCCACGCCGCCTGCGGCCTGCACCAGACCGCGCGTGAGGCCGCGCCGCCCCATCGCGCCCAGGCTGCCCATGGCGCCGCCACCGGTGGCCACGTTGAGCGCGCGGTTGGCGCTGTCGGCGGTGCGGCCGACCATGCCCAGGGCCCCGCCGGCCGCGCGGTTCAGCAGGCCGCCGCGTTCGGCAATGGCTTCGGCCTGGCGCGCGATGGATGCGCCGTTGCGCGCGAGCGCTTCGATGGATTGGGTGGCCGCCGCCGTCGCGCCGCCCACCAACGCGCCGCGCGCCAGGCCCGCGAACAGCCAGCCGACCGCGTCGTCCCCGCCGTGTTCCCAGGTGCGTTCGTCCAGCGCGGCGGTGCCCAGGCCGCTGATGGAGCCCGAAACCATGCCGACGATGATCTGGTCGACCACCGGATTGCCGGTGAACATGCGCGCCAGGCTGGTGATGGTGCGGCTGGCGGCACCCGCAGCAGCTGCGCCCTTGCTCGCCACTTGCGCGGCGGCACCCAGCTGCGCGCCCACACCGGCGGTGATGGCCTGTACCGCCGTCATGCCCAAATCCACCGCCGCCTGCTCCCAGCCATAGCGCCCGCCCTTGATGGCGTAGCTGGCCGACATGGACGCCAGCCCGGTGACGATGGCCGCCGCAATCAGCGGCGCGGCAGCGCCCATGGTGACCACGCTGATGGCCGCCGCCGCGATCGCCCCCAGGATGGCGATGCCGGTGGTGGCAATGTCGGCAAAGGCGTCGATGCGCGAAGCGTAGGTCTGCGCAATGTCCACCGCCACGCCGGCGGTGGCGCGGAAATGTTCGACGTCGGGGCCGGTGTAGCGGCCCTCCCCGTCGAAGTTGCCGAGCTCGTCTTCGATCTCACCGCGCGCACCCACGGTGAACGGACCGCCCGCGAGCAGTTGCAACTCGTTCTCGGTGGCGCTCATGGCTTCATCGGCCAGCGTGCCATCGGCCAGCCACGCGCCGAAGTCGCTCGCTTCGCGCCGCTGCTGTTCGAGCGCGAAGGCCGCCACTTCGAGGCGCTCGCGGTCGTTGCGCGGCTGGCCGAGCAGCGCGCGTTCCATGCGCAGGCGGTCGTCGCCCGAGAGTTCGGAGAAGAACTCGCCGTCGCCATAGACGCCCATGTCGGCGTCGAGCGAGCGGCCGGTGTTGGCCCGGTACGCGTCGCGCATGGCGGCGATTTCGTCGCGGTCCATGCGCTCGGTGAAGCGGAACATCAGCGCTTCGTTGGTGCCCGCGCCTTCCATGGCGTGCTCCATGGCGAGCGCGGCGGTCTCGGGCGTGGGGCGCGTGTCGGTGAGCAGGCCGGCGGCGAGATCGGCGCCGGTGGTGTTGGCGCCGAAGCGCGCTTCGAGCGAGCCGATCAGGCGCTCCCGCGCGCGCACCACGCGGTCTTCTTCCAGCGCGGCGTCGGGGTTGGCGGCGTCGCTGGCGGGCACGTGGTCTTCGGGCGTGGCTTCGCCTTCGGCATAACGCTCGGCGGCCAGCATGAGCACGCGCGCGCGCTCGGCCGCGGCGGTGCGGTGGGCCGCGCGCTGCTCGGGGGTGGCGTTGGCCAGGTCGCCGACGAAGCGCGGGTCGAACGTGGCGCGGTCGATGTTGACGGCATCGGGCGGATCGCCCCGGCGCTGGATCTCCACGCCCAGCCGCGCGGCACGCACTTCCACGCTGTCCTCGGCATGGCGCAGCAAGGCTTCGGCCAGGTCGCGGTTGGCACCGGTGATGCTCAGGGTGACGGTCTGCCCACCGCCGTCCGGCCCGCCGCCCACGTAGACCTCGACGTCGCGCGTGACGAAGGCCACCGCGCGGTCGGTGCGGCTGATCTCGGCATCGGACGTGACGCCGCGCGCCACGTCCTCGGCTTCGAGCAGGCCGCCGAGCGCGTCAACCGTGGCGGTGCGGCGGTCGTCGGCGCTCATCTCCTGTTCGGCGCGCCAGTCGCCCGGCGCCGGTGCGCCGGTGTATTGCTCGATGGCGCGGTGCGTGGCGTCCGCGTCGCCGTCGCGCCGCGCTTCGGTGACCGCGGTGCGCAGGCGCTCGGCGTCGGCCAGCGCGTGGTCACCGGCGGCCAGGGCGTCGAACACGCGCAGGTCGGTGCTGTCCAGCGCGTCGCGCACGTCGCCCAGGGTGCCGGCGTGGTCGCGGCCGAGCGCGCTGAGCTCCTCGGGCGAGAGCGCACGCATCACGGCTTCGATGCGCGCCTCGTCGTCGTTGAAGATGCCAGTGGAATCGGCCAGCTCGATCGCCGCGCCGGCCGCGTTGTCGCCGTTGAGGTAGGCGCTGGCGGCGCGGTAGTCGTCGCTGTCGGCATCGAGCTGCTCGCGCAGGTCGTCGTCGAGCCAGCGGCCGTTGTGACGGCCGGGGTAAACCGTCATGTCGAGCGCGCGGCCCTGGTTGCGCGTCATGCCGCGCAGCGCGGCGACCACGGCGGTTTCGTCCACGCTGCCCATGAAGGCCCCGCTGAAGCCGCCCACCACGCGGTTGGCCCGGCCTTCGAGCGCCTGCTCCACGTCCACGCCGGCTTGCGTGAGCTGCTCGCTGAAGAAATCATTGCCCGGCAGGTGGCTCTGGTAGTGCGCGATCTCGTCGTCGCGCTGCTGGTCCAGGCCGCCGGCGGACTCGGCCGTGGCACCCGTGCCGGTGGCCGCTCCCCCGCCGCCACCACCACCCGTGGTCGCGCAGCCGCCGCAGTCGGCGGCCGGCGCGCCAGCCTCGGCCTCGGCTTGCGGGCAATCGCCCGCAGGCGCGGGGGGCGGCGCGGTGCCGGTGGGCGTGGGGGCTTCGGCACCGGTGCGCAACTGGTCCAACGCGGTCGCGGCTTCGCCGCGCTTGCCGGCGATGAACTGCGCCATGCGCACCGGCAGCGGTTGCGCCCATTCGGTGGCGGCCGAGCGCACGGTGCCGGCGAGCTGCGCGAAGGCGTCGGTGAAGCTGGCCGCGCCCTGCGCGAGCTGTTCGCTCGCGGCGACCTGCTGTTGGTCCAGAAAGCCCTGCCATTGGGACAGCGTGTCCTGGCGCAGCGCCTCGCGCTCGGTGCGCAAGCCGGTGCTGCTCTCACCGTGGCGTTGCTGGTTGGCCTGCAGGCGTTCCTGCAGCTGGCTGCTGTGGCGCAACGCCGTTTCGCGCAAGGGTGTGGCGCCGCGCTCGGCGGTGCGCCGCAGCGTGGGCTCGCCGCGTTGCGCGCTGTCGCGCAGCGACTGGCCAAAGCCCATGGCCTGGCGCGCGTAGGTGGGCAAGGCCGAGCGGGCCGCCGCCGCCACGCCGCTGGCCGCGCCCTGGGTCTCGCGGTGTTGCATGGCCAGGGCGCCACGCGCCTGGCTGTGCAGGCGGCTGCGCGTGGCCTCTGCCTGGTGCTGCACCTGCAGCACCTGCTGGCGCGTGATCTCGCGCAGCGCTTTGCGCCCGGCCCGGGTCTGTTCCTGCAAGGTGTCGAGCGCGCTGGCCAGGGCCTTGCCCACCTGGCAGCGGCTTTGCGCCGCCATGCGCGTGTTCTCGGCTTCGAGCGCGCCGGTGTAGCTGCAGGTCAGGCTGCACGAGGTGTTGTCGCGCGACTGCTCCCAGGCCTGCTTCTTGTCGTCGAAGCGCTGCTGCAATTGGCGCGCTGCGGGCTCGACCCAGCGCGGAATGCGCAACTGGCGCTTCTCGTTCTTGGCCCGCTCCAGGAAGGGTCCGGTTTCGGTCGAATGGTGCGTGGCCCGCTGGTCGCGCCATTCGTTGAGGCCGGTCATCGCCGTGTCGAGTTCGGCCTGCGCGTCGTGGATGGTGTCGTTGAACGCCTGCACGTGGCCAGCCACCAGGCTGGAGACGACCGAGACGATCTGCGAGGCCGAGTTGGCGCTGCCGGCGTTGATGAGCCCATAGGCGCTGCGCCCTGCCGCGCGGATGGCGGCGCGCGTGCGGCGCGAGGCCTGGTCGAATGCGTGCACCGCCGTCGCACCGTTGGCCTCCAGCGTGGCCACAGCCAGGGTGCTGGCCTGGTCGATCGCGTCGCGGTCCTGCGTATGCGCCTGCAGGATGCCGGCCGAGTCGCTCTCCCATTGCTGCGCCAGGGTCTGAGACAAGCCATCGGCGTGGCGCACGAAACCGTCCTGCTCGCCCTGCACCTCGCGCGAGAGCGCGTGCCAGGCCTGCTGCGCGGCGCTGGTGGCCTGTTCGTCGCGCTCGCGGCGTTCGCGCGCGTCCATCACGCGCTGGGCCGGATCGTCCTGGGGTGTGCCTTGTGCCTTGTCCTTTGACTTGTCCTGCGCCGGGTCTTCGGCTTGTTCTTGTGGTGCCGGTGGCCGCAAGGCGGACAGCTCGGGCGCCTCGACGGCCCAGGGGGAACCCAGCGGTTCGCGCACGAGCGGCGGCGCCAGCAGCGGTTCTTCGACCACGGCCTGCAACGCCTGCGGCACGGCTTCGAGCACTTCGCCCTCCACACCCGCGGCCAGCGCCCGGGGCGCGGCGCGGGCATCGCCTCGGCCAACGGCCATCCCACCACCTTCGCCTTCGCCCTCGCCTTCTCCCTCACCACCATCCGCCACTTCCGCATGCTCCGCGCCGTCTTCCCGCATCTCCAGCGCCTCGGGCTCGTGGGGCACGGCGTCGGCGGTGGGCGCGGCCACCTCGGGCAAGGCCGGCGTGGCCGATGCGCCCGCCACGCGAGCGGGCACGCTGGCACCCAGGTAGCGCGGCAGGCCGTCGTGCGCGCCGCGTTCAGGCGCGGCCTCACGCCGCAGGTCCAGCCGTTCGTCCCGGCGGGCCTCGGCCTCGTCGAGGCGTTCGTCCAGCGTCGCGTCGAGCACGCCACCCGCGAGCGGGTCCATACGGCCACTGCGCCGCGCGGGGCGGGCGCCACGGGGCCGCTCCACCCCGGTGGTCAGCGTGGCGGCGGCGGCTCGGCCCATTGCTCAGCGCTGGCCGAGCAGCGCGGCAGGCAGGCGCTTGCCGAGCTTGCGGTACTCGGCGTCGAGCGCGGGTTCGAGCGACGCCCAGGCGATCGGTGCGGCGGTGGACAAGGCGCGCGCGGCCAGCACCACGTTGCGCACATGGCCGCCCGCGAACTCGCAGCCCACGGCCAGGCGGTTGAGCTCGGCCGCGCTCAGTGCGTGCGCATCGCCCAGGTGGGCGGTCCAGAGCGCGCGGCGTTCGTCGGGACCGGGCAACGGGAAGTCGATGATCGCGTCGAGGCGGCGCGTGAAGGCGCTGTCGAAACGCGCGCGGCTGTTGCTGGTGAGCAGCGCCACGCCTTCGAAGGCTTCGATGCGTTGCAGCAGGTAGTTGGTCTGCTGGTTGGCGAAGCGGTCGTTGGCGTCCTTCACGTCGGTGCGCCGCGCGAACAGCGCGTCGGCCTCGTCGAACAGCAGCACGACTTCGGCGTGCTCGGCGCGCGCGAACAACTCGCCCAGGTTCTTCTCGGTCTCGCCGATGTATTTGCTGCTCACGCTGGCGATGTCCACCCGGTACAGCGGCAGGCCCAGTTGCGTGGCGAGCCAGCCGCAGGCCAGGGTCTTGCCGGTGCCCGATGCGCCCACCAGCAAGGCGCGCACGCCCGGCTGGTAACGCGCGCGCGCCGCCGGGCCGAGGCCGTCGACCAGGCCGTCGCGGTGGCGGCAGCGTTCGACCAGCGCGCCGAGATCGTGGCGCAAGGCCGGCGGCAAGACCAGGGCGTTGTCGGGCACATCGTCGGGCATCAGGCGCGCCAGCGAGCCCAACGCATCCTGCCCGGCCGAGCGCGCCGCGCGGGCCACATGGGGCGCACCGACTTGCTCGGTGGGCTCGCCCCGGCACAGGTGGTGCGCCGCGTGCGCGAGTTCGGCGATGCGCGCGCTGGCGTGGCGGTGGTGCCGCGCCAGGCGGCCAGCGGCCTCGGGCGACAGACCGGCATCGCGCCACAGGGCCGCGCGTTCGTCGGCCGGCGGCACGGGCACGGTCCACACCGGCACGGTCTGCCCGTCCCAGGTCCAGCTGCCTTCCGGCCCGCTGGCCACGAGCTGCGGCAACTGCTGCGACACCTGCGCGCCGTGCAACACGGGCACGCGCCGCCGTTCGCCGGGCGAGAGTTCCGCCACCCACACCGGTAGCGCGCGTTGCAACAACAGCCACGGCAGCAGACCGGGCGGCGCTTCGCCGTCGATGAACGCGGCGCGCAAGCCGCGCGCGCGCGCAATCGCCGCGCACGCGGCGCGTGCCTCGCGCGGGTGGCCGCAGCGCACCACCAGGGCCTCGCCCGGGGCCAGCTGCTGCGCCTGGTGCGCTGCCTGCGCGAGCACCGAGGGGGCGAGGGGCGCGCCATCCCCGGCGTCCAACTGCACACCGGGAAAGCGGCCCTGGCCGCCGGTGAGCGCGAGCACCAGCGGCGTGGGCAGGCGCAAGCGCGCATCGGGCAAGGCGCGGGTGCCGCCTTCCCACTGCAACAGCCCACAGGCCAGGGCGGGGCCGTCGAGCAAGGCGCTCAGGGAAAGCGCTGCCGACAGGCCGCGCAGGGCGTCGAGGCAGGCGATCAGGCCCGGCGTGGGAAAGGCGTCGCGCAGTGGCGCCTGCAGCCAGGCCAGCGCGCGGCTGGCGACCACGTCGGCGTCGGCCGCCAGGCACAAGGCCAGTGCCATGCATTCGCTGTCGTTCAGTGCCAGGGCCTGGCACAGCTGGTGCAGCGGCTGGTCCTGCGCCGGTGGGGCGCGGTGCCACAAGGCCAGGGTGTCGGTCAGTTCGGTGCAGGCCAGCGGCCGCTCGTGGGCCTGGGCGGCCAGCCACTGCGCTTCGGCGGGCGCGTCGGACGCCAGCGCGTCGGGCGCGAGCCAGCCGAACAGGCCTGTGGACAGGGGCGGCGAGAGCAGCGGCGGGACGGCGGCGTTCAACGGCCTTCTCCTGTGGCACGGGGCAGGCCCTGGCGGTATTCGAAAGCGACCACGCGTTCCAGCCAGGGCAGCCAGCCGGGGTCGATGTCCAGGCCCCAGCGGCGCACGCCCGCGTCGGCGTCGCCGAGGGCGAAGCACACGTCGAGATGGGTGGCGCTCCAGCGCAGGCGGGCGGGCCGCAGGCACAGATGCGCCAGGCCGATGCGGCACTCACGGTGCAGGTAACGCCGCGCCGCGAGCAGCCAGTGCGCGGCCATGTGTTGAACCATGTGTTCGCCCGCGAACGCGTGGGCAGCGCCGACATACGCCAGGCAGCGTTCGGGCAGCAGTGCCCATTCGGCAACGCTGCGGCCCGGCGCGTGCGGCAGGCTGGCCACCAAGGCCCAGGCCGGATCTGCCTGGGGCGCGCGCAAGCGCCGCAAGGCCTCGCCGAGGATGGCCGCGCCCATGGGCCGTTCGGGTTGCGCCTTCTGCCAGGGGGCAAAGCCCAGCCGCTCCAGCACGGGCAACAGGAACAGCAGCCCCCCTGCGCGGGTCACCGCGCCTTCGTCCCATGCCGCGTGCGACGTGTCCGGCACGCTGGGCCGGGCGCGCACGGGCGCGGTAGTGGGCGTGGTGGCGCCGTCCACCGGCGAAGTGCCTTCGCGCGGCGCGGCGCGCAAGGGCAGCACCACCTCGCCGGGCAACCACGGTGGCACCTCGCCCGGGCGGGTCCGCGCACGCGGCACAGCACCGCCCGCCTCGCGTGCCGGGGGGGCAGCCACCGGTGCGGGCCGGGGCCGGTCGGCAGGCGCGGCAACGCTCCAACGGGCGCTGCGCAACACGGCGGGCAACCAGTCGATAGCGGGTGGCGCGGCGCGCGGCACGGCATGCACCTGCCCCAGAGGATCGCGCAGCACGTGCGGCGCGTGCGGCACCAGGGGCTGCGCGCCGCGTGCCATGGGCATCGGTGCGGTGCGCGGGGCTTCCACCCACACCAGCAATTGCTGCGCGCTGGCACGGTCCATGTGGCGCAGCAGCCAGGGCGCGGCACCTTGGCGGGTGGCGTCGGCGACCCACTCGCGCAACAGCAAGGGAGCGGCCGGCTCAGCGGCCAGCATGCCCATGGTTTGCTGAATCCACGCGGCCGGCGCGGCATCGGGTGCCACGCCGGGCAAGGCCAGCGGCCAGTGCCAGGCGTTCAACGACAGGCCTTGCGCGCGCCGCAGCAGCGCGCGCTGCGCGGCCTGCAGCCGGCTGTCGAAGAACACCGTGTTGCTGCGCGCGGCGCGCTCGTCGTCGCCATGCACCCACTCGGCGCCCACGGCAGCCACGCGCTGTTCGATCAACAGGCTCAGGCTTTGCGGCGACAGTCCCGCAGGCAAGGGCCCGAGCTGCAAATGGCGCACCAGCAGCAGACGTTCCCTCGCATCGGGCAGGCTGGCGCAGCGCAGCGCGTCTTCCAGGCGGTGCACGGCCTGGCGCGCGGCGTGCGCGTTCGGTGCGCGCAGGCGCAGGTGGTGCACGGTGCGGTCGGTGATGGTCATTCGAATTCCCTTCGCGCGATGCGCTGCGGGGCCGAGCGCTTTCGGAGCGGCCGGGCAGCGATCATTTAAACAACTTCAGCCCGCGCAGCGGCGAGGCACTGAGCACCTGGGCCTGGTCGAAGTGCACGCGCACGTCGGTGTCCAGGTCGATCTGCACGCTGCTGGTGTGCACCAGGCGGGCCGAGACTTCGCCCTGCCCCACGTCTTCCACCGTGGCGCGCGCCATGAGCTTGTCGGCCTTGTAGATCATGGCCTGCATGCCCACGCGCAGGCGGCTGTTGTCCAGCGCGGTGAGCGGAATGCGGCTGCCCACGCGCACGGCCGTCACCGGGCGCGGCAGGCGGCCGGCGACGATGCGGCCCACAGGCGCATGGCTGGCCAGCAACAGGGCCATGCGCACGACGTCATTGATGAGCGCGACCGCGTTGCTGTTGTCGGCCGGCACCTGCGCGAACAGGAAGTCGGTGTAGGCCTGCATCTGCTTGCGGTCCACGTAGCCGATCTCGCTCCAGCGCGGCAAGGTGCCGAGGTTGCGCAGGTTGGGCGCGTCGTCGAACTGCGACAGCTCTTCGGCCCAGTCGAGCCGGATCGAGGGCAGCACGCCGGAGAACTCGGCGTGCAGGCAGGCGCACACGCCCGCGATGCGCTCGAACAGTTCGCTCGCGCGGCGCGCGACCTCGCCCTTGCCGTGGTCGCCATCGATGATGTCGCCCAGCGAGATCACCTCCTGCGTCTCGCGCTGCACGCCCTGCCAGGTGGCGCTGGACAGGCGCTGCAGGTCGATGCGCTGCACCGCTTCGGCACGCACGCTCACGGCCTGTGTCTGGCGCACCAGCATTTGCCCAATGTGAACGCCGAGTTTGCCGGTGCCCGCGCTGGCCACCGGCAGCGCGCGCTGGGTGATCACGGTGCTGCGCAGTTGCGCGCTCTTGAGCGTGCGCAACAGCAGTTCGGGCCGGTCGATCTTCTGCAGGATGGCCGGCGCGCCGACGAAGGTGGACGCGGGCGCTTCGCGCAGCACCTTGAGCATTTCGTCGAGCTCGTCGGGCACGTCGTTGTGCTCGCGCAGGCACGCGGGCACCGGCGCTTCCATCAGGCCGGGGTCGAGCACGCGCTGCGGCGCGCCCGTGCCGTTGGCGGTTTCGCGCGGGCGCACGAAGGCCAGGTATTGCACCTCTTCGACCAGCACGCGCGCGCGGCGCTGGTTGACGGCCAGCACGCGCGCGGTCTCCTCGTCGAGCAAGGCGCGCGCCACGCCCACGTCGTGCCGGGCTTCGGCCAGGCGCTCGTCGGCCGCGCGCAGGCGCTGCGCCGTGACCTGCAATTGGCCCTGCATCAGATCCAGCGCCTGCTCACAGCGCGTGAGCGCGGTGCGGTAGAGCGTGAGTCGGCCTTCGAGCTGGCGCAGGATGGCGATGGTGTTGTCCGACAGCGCCACGGTCTGCGTGAACAGCACGGCTTCGTCCGCGTCGGCCGTGGGCGGCGGCTTGAGCAGCATGGCCTGGCGCTCGCCGTTGCCCAGGAACCAGTCCAGCGGGCGCACGAGATCGGTGGCGCCGGGCACGAAGGGATCGCCCTTCAAACCGCTGATGGGGAAGTTCTTCAGCATCGCAGGCGCTTCGCCGTTGTCTTCGTCGGTGAAGGCCTGCAGCAGTTCGAGCAGCGACATGACCGTGCGATGCCGGTTGGACAAGGCGTAGTCGCGCGCCTCGGTCGAGGGTGGCTGCTTGAGCCGGTCGGCGATGGCCGCGGTGCGCACCTCGGCCAGGCCCACCACCGGGTTGGCGTAGACGATGTTGATGGGCGCGCGCGGCGGTTGCAGCAGCACCATCTGGCTGGTCTTCTGGACCTGCTGCAGGTTGCTCACCATGGCCACGGTGCCGAAGTTCATCGCCAGCGCACGCGGCGCGGGTGCGGGCGCGGGGGGTGGCGGTGCGGGGGCGGCCAGCGCGCGCACCGCTTTCACGGAGCCGATGTACTCCTTGATCTGCGCCTGCACGGTGATCGCGCTGTCGGACTTGGCAATGGCGGCCAGCGCCGGCGAGATCGCCAGGCGGCTCGCGTCGGCCGTGCTCATCATCATCTGGCGCACGCGGTGCATGTCCACCTGCATGTGGGTGAAGCCGAAGTCGGTGATGTCGTCGGCGCGGTCGGCGCGCGCGCGCAGGTAGGCCATGAAGCCTTCGAGGCCGCGCAGCGGCAATTGCGCGCGCTCGCGTTCGGACAGCGGCGCGAGCGCCGGATCGTCGAACAGGCTGGCCACGGCGCTGGACTGGCCCACGCGCGCTGCGGGCGTGGGCTCGATCATGTCGAGCGCGCCGATCCACTGGAACGGCGGGGCCTGCACCGCGCCGGCCGGTGGCGCACCGGCGAACCACACGGTTTCCGCGCGCTCGCCCACCTGGCCCGGCACGGGCTGCGGGATCTTGCCGCAGGCGCCGAAGGCGGCGCAGCCGTCGAACAGGGAGAAGGCGATGCCGTTGACGGTCTGGCCCACGGCGTTGATGGCGCTGGCGGGCACTTCCAGCCGCTGCCAGCGGCCCAGCGCGGGCAGGCCGCCCTGGCGCAGGCGCGAGGGGGTGCCGTCCACCCCCCAGCCGATCAGGTTCTCGCCCCAATAGGCGCGCCGGCCCTGTGCGTTCCAATCGGCGCCCAGCTTCCACTGGATCATGAGTTCGCGCGGCGGGTCGTTCGCGTCGAGGTACACCCACACGAAGAGGTTGTCGCTCGCGGTGATGGCGCCCAGCGTGGCGCTCGCGCCCTCCAGGTAGTGCTGGTGCACGCCGGCCGTGGCCGGCTCCACGTGGCCGCCACCCGCTGGCACGCTGGTGGTGACGGTGGGCACGATGCCGTCGTTGAGCTCGAATGGTGCCCACAGGTCGTTGTGGCTGAGCAGTTCCCACGGTTCGTCGCCATCGGTGCGCGCGCCGCCCGGCAAGGCGTGGCCGAACCAGGCGCGTTCCACCGCGCCGCTGCGCGCCCCGCACACACCGAAGGCCGCGCGGCCGTCGAACAGGTTGAAGGCTATGCCGTTGAGTGCGCGGCCCGCCAGACCGACCAGGCTGGCGGCCAGCTCCAGGCGCTGCCAGCGGCCGGCCTCGGGCAGCGGGCCCACGTGGTAGTGCGCCGCTACCTTGAACGGGTGTGCGCCGGTGTTGGGGCGCCCGGCGGGCAGCAGGTCGTCGCCCCAGTAGGCGCGGTGTTCCCAGCCTGCGGCGTCGCGCCATTCGAGCATCAAGCAACGCGGCGGGTGGTCGGCATCGAGACAGACCCATGCGATGAGCAACTCGCTCGCACTGGGCGTGAAGGTTTGTGTGGCGCCGTCGAAGAAATGGCGGTGCGCACCCGCGCGCAAGGCGCTCACATGGCCACCGCCCACGGGCGGTGGTCCCCAGGGCACGAGGCTCTCGGGTTCGAGGGCGAGCGGGTCGTCGGCCGGATCGGGCACGGCCAGCACGCGCCCGGTGAGCGCCCGGTGCAACAGCGCCTGTTCGCGCCGCAGGCCCTGGCGGCCCCCGAGTTCGCGCGCGCGGCGCAGCACGAAGGCGTCCACCGTCTGCTGGAATTCGGCGGCCACGTTTTCGCGCTGCAAGAGGCGCGGCTCCCACGAGGACTGCGTGACCGGCACCAACAGGCGCAGGCGCTCGGGCGCGGACATGTCGAACGCGGCCAGCGGCGCGGCTTCGCGCATGGCGAGGTCGAGCTGTTCCATGGGCACGGGCACGGCGTCGAGTTCGAAGCCGGGCGGAAAGAACGGGCTGCTGAGCGTGGGCTGGTCGAGCACCTTGGAGAGGTCGAGCGCGCTGGTGGGCATGAGGCCGCAGGGCGGCAGGCGCAGAAAGGGATCGGCCAGCACCTCGGGTGCGGGCAAAGGCTCGCCCATGTCGGCGATCTGTTGCGCGAACTGCTCGATGCGCGCCTGCCACAGCGCGGGCAGGCGGCTGTTGGCGGCGAGGCCCACACCACCGCCGGGCAGCAGTTGCAGACGTTCTTCGCGCGCGCGGCCACCCTGGCGCACGACCGAGGCGCGGTCGACCCAGCGCGGGAGGAAGTCGGCGTCCAGCCCCACGAGGGCGATCGGCACGCCCCAGTCCTCCCACGGCAGGGCCTGGCCGTGGGGCAGCGCGGCCTCGGCGTCGAACACCACGTGGGCCAGCGCGTTGCGCAGGCGCAAGCTGGTGGCGGGCAAGGCGCGCCACTCCACCGGCCAGGGGTACCAGAGCAGACGCGCGCCGTCGGCCGTGCGCCAGTCTTCGAAGCTGTCGACACTGGCTTCGCCACCCTCGCCTTCGCCACAAGGGCAACGGTCGCAGGGGTCGTTCGGGTTGGCTTCGGAACGCGCCACGGTGATCGGCTGCAGCACCAGCACGCCCACGCGCGGCAGGCGCTCGCCCGCGCTCTCGCGCAGGTCGGCCAGCGTGAGCTGCTCGGGCACGGCGCGCGGGTGCACGATGCCCAGGTCGGTGGCCTGCTCGCCCTCCTCGCCTTCCTGCGGCACCAGCCACGCTGGCGGCGCGACCACCGGCAGGTCGAGCAGGCGGCACTCGGCGCGGCGCGCGAGCATCACGTCTTCCCCGCTGAGCGCCAGGCCCTGGCCGGGCTCGATCAGCAGGCGGGCTTCACCGAGGTTGCCCGGTTGCTCGGCTACCTCGCGCACGGCAAATACTTCGAGACCGCGCACCACCCCGGCGGTGAGCGCCTGGCCGCGCTGCGCAATGCGCCCGGCCTGCCAGCGCTGGCGGCCTTGCAGTGTGGGGGCGGTGAGCGCGCGGCCGGGGAACAGGTTGGGCCGGCGCAGCCAGTCGGTGGCGGCCTGCGAGGCGTCTTCGGGCGCGAGCGCCAACACGCGCTCGCCTTGCAAAGGATGGTCGATCCGTTCGATGCTCACGGGTGTTCTCCCTGGGAAGCGATGAATGAACTCGGCGGATGGCCCGGGCGTCAGGCCCTGCGACGGCCCGTCTTGGCTGCTTTGGCTGCCTTGGTCGCCTGGCTCGCCTTGGCGGCGGGCTTGCTCGCGGTCTTGGCGGGCGCCTTCTTCGCGGCGGTCTTGGCCACCGCCTTCTTCGCAGGCACCTTGGCCGCGGCCTTGGCGGCGACCGAGCGCGTGGGGAAGAGCACACGTTTGGGCCGCCACTCGGCCGTGGTCGCAACGACCTTGCGCAACTCGTCGGCGGGCAAGGGGCGGCGCGTCTCCAGCTTGATCCAATCCGCCAGACCCTCGATGCCGCCCGGGTTGGCGAGATCGGTCTGCACGCTCTTGATGATGGACGTGTCTTTCAGAAACCCGCCTTGCACCACCGGCTCGGCCAACAGGCCCAGCGCAGCGGCAGTGAGGAGGGGCGATTTTTCGAAGCTCGCGTCCGACAGGAAACGGATCACGGCCTGCGTGACCTTGGGCTCGGCATTCTTGTAGACGGTGGCCCATTCCTCGGACAGGCCCAGGCCTTCCAGACGCCGGAACAAACGCTTCTCCAAAAGACCATCGTCCACCGGCTCTTCGTTCCACTCGGTGTTGCTGGCGATGCGCAGCAGTTCGTCGGACGGGATCGGGCCTTCGGCCTCGCGCTTGAGCAGCATGAGCAGCGCGTCGTTCTTCTCCGGCGCGCTCAGCACGGCGGACACGCCCAGGGCCTGGGTCTTGTCGAGCACGGGTTTGCCGCCCTGCGTTTCGGCGGTGGTGATCGCATCGGTGAGCATGCCGAGCGCGGCGGCGGTGAGCACGGGCGATTCCTGCAGGCGCTTGCCCGCCAGCAGGCCGATGACCACGCTGGCCGCCGCCGGTGTGGCGCGTTGCACCACGAAGTCCAGCCGTTCGGTGAGGCCGAGTTCGGTGATGCGCTTGTTCAGGCTCACTTCGAGTTCGCGTTCGTCGCTGCCGCTGATTTCGCGGTAGCTGCCCACGAGGTCGTCGCGGTAGGCGAGATGGCGGCGGCGCACGAACCACAACGTGCCCAGCCGCGCCAGGCGCTGCCACTCGGCCTCGGCACCGCTGACCACGGGCGCCACGTCGGTCACGCGCGGCAGGCGCAGCTTCTGCAGCACCTCGAACGGGCGGCGCTGCGCAATGAGGTTGGGCGCCGCCGGCTTGACCAGACGCGTGGCCAGCGTGGCCGTGCCCAGGCTCAGGCGCGCGACCACCGCGCGCCATTCGTGGCGCGGCACCGGCGCGAGCACCATCACGGCGGTGGAATCGAGCGCCTCGGCCGAGGCGGTGAGGTCGATCGGCTGCAGCGCCAGCGCCTCTTCGATCAGCGCGGGCAACTCGTCTTCCGGGATGATGCTGAAGTCGACATCGACCTCGGCGGGGAAGTAGTTCTGCGTGAAGTCCTGCGCGTGGATCACACCGGGTGGCAGCGGCCCGGCTGGTGGCAGGGCCGGGAAATGCGTGCTCGCCGGAAAGCCCCGCCCTCCGCTGCGCGAGACCACGTCGGCCAGGTGCGCCTGGTGCTGCATCAGGTGCGCCAGGCGCAGGCCGCGCGGCGCGAAACCCAGGCCCGGCAGATCGCCCCTGTCGGCGCCGAGTTCGCGCCGCGCCATGGCCTCGTCGATCCACACCACGGTGTTGTTCTGCAGCGCGATCATGGCCAGGGGCAGCACATTGGCCGACACGCCGGCCGCCGTGTCCTGCGTGAAGATGGCGCGCGCCGCGCGGCCCCGGCGCGCGTCGAGCGCGTCGGCCGCGCCGTCGTCCTGCCAGGGCACGAGCACCACGGCGGTGGCCTCGATCACGTCGCCGTCTTCCACCGTGCGCTGGCCGGTGATGGAGGTGGGGTACGCGCCAATCGGGTTGGCGGTGAACTCCACCGGCCGCAGGGCCAGCACGAAGAGCCCGGTGCGGCTGCGCAGCGGCGGCACCGGCAGGCGCGACAAGCCGAACTTGGCCGAGAGCTGTTCGGCCACCGGGATGTTGGCCAGTTGCACGTCGATCGCGCGGGGCAACAGCACCAGTTCGCCCGAGGGCGTGACACCGTGGCCCGCCTGCACGCGCAACGTTTGCGGTGCGCCGCCTTCGTTCACGAACAGCCCCGTGGCCACGCCGCTGCCCGAGGCCTGGCCCAGGTCGGCTTCGCGCGTGAGGAAGTACTGCTGGTCGCGGATGAGATCGCGCGCGGCGAGAAAGCGGCCATCGAAATAGAACGGCCGCTCACGCCGGCTGTCTTCGATCAGCACGCCACTGGCGCGCAACCGCGCCACCTGGTCTTGCTGAATAGGTTGGCGCGCCGTGCCTTGGGTCAGGTTCATGGTGAGGCTCCGTGTTTCAAATGGGGGTCAGATTCCAATTTCAGGCGTCAAATGCCGACCCAGCGCGCCAGCACACCCGCGCCGGGCAGGAAGCGCCGGCCGAAGTTGTCGACCAGCACGGCGCTGCCGCTGCGCACGGTGGCGTCGCCCGCGTCCACCGGGATCAGCACGCGCGCGACGAACACCGCGCTCGCGTCCATGCTGTTGGGGTGCTCGGGGCCCGGGGTGAGCGAGCCGTCTTCGCGCCGGGTGTAGCCGTGCAGCACGGCGTCTTGCAAGGCAGCGCGGCGTTCGTCGAGGTCGGCGGCGGGATTGCCCATGGCGGCTTCGCGCGCCTCGCCCTCGGCTTCGGTTTCGCCGGGCAGCGCGGTGGCACCCGCCGGCGCGGGCAGTCCGTTGAAGTCGTCGTCGAGCCCTGGGCGTGCCACGAGCTGCAGTTCGTAGGCATCGCGCAGGCGCGAGACGCTCACCGCGTTGAGCGCATCGAACGGCCCGGCGGCGAAGGCCGGTGTGAGGCCTCGGGGACAGGCCACAAAGCGCAGGAACACGTCGGCCACCACGGCGCGCGCGGGCACCGGCACGGCAGCGGGCATGGCGGCTTCGGCGATGGCGCGCGCCGACAGGAAGCGCTCGGGCGTGGTGTAGGCCGCCTGTACCAGGCCGTCGCCGCCGTTGCGCGCGCGCTCGGCATCGAACCAGCGCGTCACGCGCAGGCAGGCCGCGCGCGGCAGTTCGATGAGACGGCCCAGGCGGTCCACCGCCAGGCCGGCTTCGACGCGCACTTCTTCGGGCCGCGCGGGGTTGTCGTCGTCGGCATCCTCCGCATCGACGGCGGGCACGTGCCCCACGCGCAAGCCCGCGAGCGTGCCACCACCGGCCACGAAAGCCAGCGCGCGCGCCAGGCGGCCGCGGTGGTAGGTCTGTTCGTCCAGGAAATCCTGCGCGTCCAGCAGCATGCCGGTGGCGTACACCGGGCGCTCGGCCAGGGGCTGCTGGACGAGCGGGTCGGCGGTGGTGGACTGGGTGGCGGTGCTCATGGGAATCACTCCTCCTTGCGCCGGCGCGGGCGCTTGCTGCTGGGCTGGCGGGGGCTGGTGCGCGCGCGCGGCTGGGCCTGCGGCGGCGGGATCGGGTCGTCGGACACCACCACCGGCGCAGCGGCTTCGCCGCGCAGGCGCGGGTCCAGCGTGGTGGGGCCGAGCACGAAGTCGCCCAGGCCGAGCACCGAGCGCTGCACGCGCGCGGCTTGCGGCGGCACGGCGCGCGCGAGGTAACTGTCCACACCCACCAGGCTGGCGACGCCGACCATGAAAGGCCAGCTCGCGGTGACCACGCGCACGTCCACGTGCGCGGGCGATTCGAGCGCGACGATGCGGCGGATGAGCCCCAGGTCCACCGCGTCGACTTCGCGGTGCACCAGCACCGTGGCTCGGTGCGCGAGGCGGCCGTAGAACTGGGCGATGCCGCGGTCCTGCGCAGCGCTCGTGGCCTCCTCGCGGTACAAGGCCATGAGTTCGCTGCGCTCCTGGTCGCCCAGCACCAGGGTGTCGCCCACCACCGAGTTGCCGCTGACCTGCAGGCCGGGCAACAGCGGGTCTTCCTCGTCGGACAGGTCCACGCCGAGCAGGGTGGCGAGCAAGCGGCGCAGGCGGAAGTCTTCGAGCACCACGACCTCGCCGCCGCTCACCGCGCCGCCCGTGGCCACGTCGAGCGCGAGCGCCAGGCCCCGGCGCGTGCCGTGCCATTTCGCGAGCTCGGGCGCGCTCTGCAACCAGGCGCGGCGGCGCGCTTCGGGCAGCGCCGGATCGAACGCGAGCCCGACCCAGGCGGCGAGCCAGTCGAGGTGCTCGGCGGGTGCGCTGGCCGGGTCGGTGAGCAGGTGGGCGCTGGCCACGCGGTCTTCGAGCGGTGTGAGCACGCCTTCGAAGTTGGCCAGCGTGCGCGCGAGGAAATCGGCCGGTGTGGCCTGCGGGCGGTACACGTGAATGGCGTGGCCCTTGAGCACCAGGCGCCAGCTGCGCGCGCTCGTGCCATCGCGCAGCAACCAGCTGCGACCGGCGCGCTCCACGTCCACGCGCGCGCCCTCGCCCACCGCCAGGCCGCCGATGGCCAGGCGTTCGACCAGGTCCGGCTCTGCCAGGCCGCCGAGGTCGAGCCCGCCGGCATAGCCTTCGTCGATGCTGTCCACGCGCTCGCCCGGCACCTGCGCTTCGTCGCCGAACAGCGTTTCGCGGTAGATACGCGGCAGGTATTGCTCGGCGTAGTTGAAGCGGTTGCCCCAGGCGCGCAGCGCCACCACCTCGGGGCTCGCGCGGCCATCGCCGTGCAGGTCCACGCGCACCCAGAGATAGCGCCCGGTGACCTGGCGCACGCGGCTGCGCGCGTTCTGCACCAGCACGCCGAAGAGCCCGCGCAGGCCGGGCTCGGGCGTCCACGCGGCCAGCCCCGGGTGCGCGGGCAGTTCGGAGCGCGCGTGTTCCCAGTTCGCCTGCGGCACGTGCGGCGCACGCGCATCGCGGCTGAGCGAGCGCACGTCGCGCCCGAAGGCGTGCGGGTGCCAGGCGTCGAGCCGGTCGGAGGCCGGCGGCTCGGGGTCGTTGGTGGCCGCGAGCCACACCAGCACACCGCAGGCCGGCGGAATGTGCGCCTCCAGGAACACGCGGTGCCACACGGTGGCGGGCGTGCCGCTGTCGATGAGCTGGGCCTGCAGCTGGTCGCCTTCGATGCGGTAGTTGGCGGCACCGCCGGTGCGCGCGAGGTTCGTCAGGGCCAGGGCGTGCAAGGGCTCGGCAGCGTCGCCCCGCACCGGGTAATGCGCGGCGCCCTCGGCACGGTGCACGAACGCGGCCTCGCGCTGGTCGGCGGCGAGCGGGAACACCTCGCCCAACGCGGTGATGTCGCCGCCGCCGCCACCACCGCCATCCCAGGCGAAGGCGGGTGCGTCCACGCGCGCGGGCAGGCGCACGGCGAAGCGCTCGCCATCGAGCCAGGTGATGGCATAGGCGTGCAGCGCGCCGCGCAAGGGGCGCATGGGGCCGGCGCTGCGCGTGGCCTCGTGCCAGCGCCGCACCCAGGTCTGGCCGTTGGCGTTCCAGCCCAGGAGCAGCAAGCCGCCTTGCGCGTGGCTGGCCAGGGCCAGGGGCAGGGCCGCACCGGTCCAGCCGGGCGAGACGGTCTGCAACGCGGGCGCGCGGCAGTTCTCGGGATCGGGGCGGAACACACCGGGGGCATAGTCGTCGGCCTGGGGCGTGGTGGCGGGCAGCGGCAGGCCGCTCAGGCGCGCGAGGCGCCCGCTCGCGCGTTCAAGCACCCACACGCCACCGTCCGGGTGCACGGCCAGGCGCCAGGGTTCAAAGCCAGGTTCGCGCACCTCGGCATCGGCCCAGCGCTGGCGCAGGTCGTGCATCCGCACACGGCCGGGCAGCGCGACGTACAGCACACCGTCGGTGCCGACGCACAGGTCGCTCGGCGCTTCGGGCAGCGGCAGTGCGATGGCAGCTTCGGGCAAATGGCTGCGCACCACGACCGCGTTGCTCGGCGCGTGCCAGGTGGCGACGGTGCCGTGGGTATCGAGCGCGCGCGGCACCACCTCGAGCGCGGCGCGCGCGGCCGCTTCGTTCGCCACCAGGTCGGCCGGCGCTTCGAGTTCGCGCTCGGAGGCCAGGCGCAACGCGCTGCAACCCGCATGCCAGCGCAGGTGCGTGCCCGCGTCGACCAGCGTGGGCCAATGTGCGGGGGCCTGCAGCGACCAGAAAAGGGATCCGTTGGCGTCCATCAGCACAACTCCGGTACCACGGGGACCGCGACGGCGTTGGCGCTCGCAAACGGATTGGGCAAGGCGCGCAGGTTCGTCGGCGCCTCAATGCCCTCCACCACCACGATGGACAGCAGCTCGGGCAGTTGCCAGGCTTGCAGGTTCAGCGTCTGCTGCGCGCCGGCCTGGTTGCGCGGCAGCAGGGCCCAGTCGGCCTGGGCACCCGTGCCTTGTCGTGCGAAGAGGTTCAGGCCGGTGACCTCGGCCACGCCGGCCACGCGCGAGACCTCCACTTCCAGCTCGCGCTCGCGCACCGAACGGCCCAGCGCCCAACCCTCACCATCGAGCCCGCCGGGCGCGAGTGGCCACAACAGCCGGCGCAGCGATTCGCGCACCTCGAAGAGCAGCTTGTCGCGCGCAAAACCTTCGCGCACACGCAGCGCCACCGACAGGCCCAGCGGCACGTATTCGCAACCGATCACATACAGCTCGGTGGCCAGGGGCACGCGCGCCGCCAGGTGCGCGTGCACGCGTTCGATGAAGGGGCGGTCGGGCCGCGGGTTGGGTGCGGGCGCCAGTGGCGCAGCGGGCAGCGCGAGCACGCTGACCACGCCCGGGATGTCGAAGCGCCGGTCGCGCGGCTTGAAGCGCGGCAGCACTTCGACGCGGCCGACGTCCACCGCCGGTGTTTCCAAGGCGAGGCTGCGGTAGTCCTCGGCCGTCACCGCGCGCTGCTGGTGGCGCAAGGTCGCGGGGATGCGGCGCTCTGCCTGCGGCAGGGTCTCGGCGTCTTCACCACCGTCCATGGGCAGGGGCTGGTTCACCTGCAGCGCGGGCGCGCGCTGGCCGTCGATGAGGGTGGCGCTGATCTCGCTCAGGCTGCCGGCGGGCAGGTTGCCGGCGCGGCCCCCGCCGAAGCGGCCTTGCGCCAGGCGCACGCGCATGAGGCGATCGGGCACGCGGCCGCGCACACCATCGCCAAAGCGCAGGCTGCCGGCTTCGGCGTCGAGCTCGAACGCGCCGGCCTCGCGGGCCACGCGCGCGTCGGCGCTGATGGCGGCGAGGTCGTCGACCCGGTGCCACGCCTGGTAGCCACGGCCACCGGCCTCTTCCACCTCGATCACCAGCGCGTGCGGATCGACCGAGGTGGCGGGCAGTGCAAAGGCTTGATCGGCCGCGCCGTTGCTGGTGCCGATCACCTGGCCTTTCAGGGTCACGCGCTGGTCGACCTCGACCGCATTGATGCCGAGCCACGCCAGCGGCAGGCGCTCCACGTTCTGGCCCGGGCGCGGGCGCAGGCGCAACCAGCCCACGAGCCGCGCGGCGCGCTCGGCGTCGTCCAGGCGGGGCGGGGCGTCGCCCACCCCGGCCAGCGGGTTCACGCCGACCTGGTTGGACGGCGCCCAGATCAGCGACTCGTCGGGCAGCGGCAGGCGCAGCGTGCCCGCGCGCGTGAAGCCCTGCGAGCTGTCGCTACCGGGCAGCGGATCGAGCGTGAGGTAGTCCACCGCTTGCGCACCGCGCCCGCGGACCACCATTTCCCACAACACCGGCACCTCGGCCGCGCGGCCCACTTCCTCGAACAGCGTGGGCATCTGCAGCGCGGGCACGATGCCCAGCGACAACAGCGACGGCGCGCCGGTGTCGCCGCCGCCGAGCGCGGCCAGCGCCGCTTCGTTGACGGTGGGCTGTTCGGCGGCGCTGGGCGCGGGCGGCGCGAGCAAGGCGATCCACAGCGCGCGGTCGGTGGAGCGCGCGAACACGTCAAAGCCTTGCGGCTCGGCGCGCCCTTCGGCGAAGACCGGCAGGGTTTCGTAGCCTTGTACCGCGCCGCTGATGCGGTGCACGCGCGAGAGGCCGCTGATGACGTCGGCCATGCGCGCGGCTTCGGTGTCGTTCAGGCGGCGCTTGATGTAGGCCTCGCCGGTGACCGGCAGCACTGTGGTTTCGTTGAGGGTTTCGAAGGGCACCGCGGCCTTGATGCGCGCGCCGGGCTGCAACGTGCAGGCGCGCAGCTCGGTGGGCTGCGCGTACGACAGGCCGACGATGCCGCGCGCCGGTTGCGCGGCGCGCAGGCGCTGGCCCAGCAGCTTGAGGAACACCAGGCGCTGGCGCTCGGGAATGAGGTTGGCGCGGTAGAGCAGCGCGTCGCCCAGCCACGCGAAGAGTTCGATCAGCGTGCGGCCGGGATCGCCCAGGCGCGGGTTGGTCCACTCAGGGGTGTGGGCCGGGATGCGCGCGATCAGGTCTTCGACGAGATCGTCGAAGCGTCGGTCGTCGAGGCTGGGTGGAACAATGGGCATCTAAGCCTCCAGTTGCACATTGACGTTCATGCGGCCCGGCGCGCCGGTGCGCGCCAGCCGGTACAAAATTTCCACCCGCAGGTGGCTGGGGGCCTCGGGCACCTCCCAGACCTCGACCGCGTCGAGCAGGATGCGGCGCTCCCAGCGCTGCAGCGATTCCTGCACCAGGTCGCGGATGCGCCGGCGCGTGGCGACGGTGTTGGGCTCGTGCAGCAGGCGGTCGAGCCCACCCCCGAAGTCGGCGCGCATGAGCTGCTCGCCCGGGCGCGTGCTGAGCACGATGCGGATGCCTTCGCGCACGCTGGCTTCCAGCGTGGGCCAACCGAGCTGGCCGTGCTCGTCGGGCACACCGAGGCAGGGAAAGCCGATGGGTGCGGCGCTGCGGTTCATGAGTCGCCTTTCTTGGGAAAGGGAATGCAGATCTTGATGAACGCCATCCAGCGAAAGATCAGGTCGAGCAGGCCGAGGATGATGCTCAGCATGATGAAGGCGCAGATGGTGATGATGGGAATGCTGAAGCTGCAGATCCAGCCGATGGTGATGCCGGCATCGGGCGGCTTCTTGCCCTCCAGCAAATCTTTGGGGTTGCCGCTGAGCAGGTTCTGCAAGGCGGCGGGCACGGCGAAGGAGACGTTGGGCTTGAGCGAGCGCAACAGGTTGCGGTCGCTCACGTCGGGCAGGCTGATGCGCACCGGCGGCGCGCCCGAGCCTTCGTACCACGGCGCGATCACGAAGGGCTCGGTGCTCGCGCTCCAGACGATGCGCGCCGGGCAACCGCACTCGGGCTTCAAGCGCACGAAGGCGCGCACCACGTATTGCGCAGCCGGGTCGTCGTAGCGGCCGGGCGCGGGGTTGAGTTGCGCAAAACGCTCGGCCACCGAGCGCGAGAGCGCCAGGCGCAGCGCCTGCGCCTGGTGGCTGGGCAGCGCGGGCCAGTGGGTGGGCATCTCTGGGCGAGGGGCGCTGGCATCGCGTTCGACCAGCACGCGCGTGGCCTGGCGCAGAAAGGTCTCGGCATCGGTGGTGCGCGCCACGGTTTCGTGCTCGCGCAACTTGAGCGGCAGGCGGATCGCCGCGAGTTGCTGGCGCAGCGCGAGCGCATGCGCGGTGGTGCCGTTGAAGGCGTTGAACTCGCCATCGAGCTGGCGCAGCAAGCGCAGCACGCGCTGCAGGCTGGTGCGCGCGCTGCCACCGGGTTTGAGCTGGTCCCAATGGGCGCTGGAGACGCCGGCCGGTTTGTCGGTGGTGGCGATCTCGGCGGCCTCGGCCCAGTCGGCATCCAGCGTTTCACCGTCGAGCGGAAAGTCCATCTGCTCGCCGCGCAGCGCCTGCACCAGATGGCTGCGGAAGTCAGCGCTCTCGGGGCCGAAGCTGCCGGTTTCGTCGAACGCGGCGGCGGTTTCCGCGAGTTCGCTGCTCACCGTGGGCACGATGCCGTAGTACACGGTTTTGCCGGCCGCGCGGCAAACCTCGGGCGGCGCGGCGAACATCGGCACCACGTGTTCGTTGAGCAGGGCATCGGGCTGTTGCAGATCGATGCGGACCAGCTCGCGGTCGATATCGTCCACACCGGTGCGGCCATGGCGCAGGCGCAGCGGGCCGGCCGGGTCGCGCGCGGGGCCGCCGATGCGGTCCACCGGCAACCAGCCCCGCAACTGGCCGCGCGATTGCATCCAGCCTTCCAGCACGGCCGTGCCCGCGCGCCGCACGCGGCGCACGACGAGGCCGGCGGATTCGACGCGCGCCGGGTCGATGCGCGGCGTGCCCGGCACGTCGCACCAGGCCTCGAACACCGCCAAGTGGTGCTGGCGTTGAATGGGTTGGAACAGCTTGAGCACTTGTCGCGTGTCGCGCGCGGCGGCGCGCGAGGCGCGCAGCTTGCCTCGGCCGGCTTCGGTGGTGAACTCGTCGAGCACGGCTTCGACGAAGTTGTCGTCCGAGCGCTGCAGGACCAAGGGTGCCGCGCTGGAGGCGATGCCACGCGGCGCGCCCAGGGCGACTTCGTGCGGCGGTTGGGTGATGAAACGCGGGGCCATGCCGTGCTACCAGATGTTGCCCGCGCCCGGGGTGTAGCTGGTGGAGATCACCGAGTTGGTCTGCAGCACGTCGCACTTCACGATGCCCGAGAAGTTGGACATGGCGGCGTCCACCTTCACCATGCCCGCGCTCACCTCCACCTGCGCCGCCGTGACCTTGACCTTGGCCGCCGCCTGCACCGCGATGCCGGCGCTGTCCAGCGTGACGCTGTTGCCATTGGCGTCTTCCACGGTGATGGTGGCCGGGCCGTCCTGCAGCGTCACGGTCTGGCCGCCCGGCGTTTCCAGCGTGAGGGTTTCCTGGCCGTCCTGGTCGAGGATGGTGATGGCCACGCCGTTCTTCGACTTGATGCGCTTGGTGCGGTGTTCGCCGTTGGCCAGATCGGCGGGCGATGGCGAGCTGCCGTTCCACAGGCCCCCGAGGATGAGCGGGTGGCGCGCATCGCCGTTCATGAAGACCACGAGCACCTCGTCGTCCACGTCGGGCAGAAAGAACATGCCGCGGTCGTTGCCGGCGAAGGGCGCGACCACGCGCGCCCACATCGGCGCGTCCTGGCCGGCAACGCCGTCGTGCGCGAGCAGGCGCACCTGCACGCGGTTGCGCTGCTCGGGGTCGTCGAGCGAGACCACCTGCGCGATGGCGGCGGCCTGCATCCAGCCCATGGGGCGTTCGAACAGATCACCCGGCTTCATGCACCTTCTCCCAGAAACGCGCACTCGCCGATGAACTCGGTGCGGTAGCCCATGGTCTGGTCGTACAGGTGCGTGGCCGCGCTCACGTAGTAGCGGTTGTCGAACTGCGGCGAGAGGCCGCTCACGGCCACGGTGGTACCGACCCGGATCGCCGGGTTGCCCACGCTCATGCCTTGCAGGCGCACGAAGGCGCGCGCGCGCTGGTCGAACGCGGCCTGGGCGACGGCCTCGGCTTCGGCCTGGCTGCTCACCGCGAGGTGGCCCACGTGTTCGCGGCGCGCGCCAAAGGCTTCGTCGAGCCACGACACGCCGCTGCGCCCGCTGCCCGGGCCGCTGTGGGTGATCTGCGTGGCCTCGTGCTGCACCGCGCTGCCATCCACCGGGTTCCAGCCACTCGCGCTGGTCGCCGTCGCCTGCTGCGAGAGATCGGCGATGGCGCGCGCGCTCATGAGCTGGCCGAACAGCGCGAGTTCGACCTCGCCGCGCGCCACGTCGCCGCGCGGCGAGACCTGCAGGTCTTCACCCACGATCTGCAGATCGGCGTCGAAGCGCGCGAGCAGGCGGCGCAGAAACGCCAGGTCGCTTTCGTTGACCTGGGCCCAGGTGTCGGTGGGGCTGGTAAGCCCGGTGATGGTGGGCCGCAGGTTGAGCGCGCCCGCGACCTGCCGCACCACGTCGGCTGGCGACATGTCGGTGTAGATCTGGCTGCGCCGCGCCAGCCGCCCGGCTTGCAAGGCGTCTTCGGCCAGCGCGACGAATTCGGGCGCGCCGCCCAGGGTGGCGACGTGTTCGATGGCGCTCACCTTGCCGCGAAAGATCTCCACCGGCGCCTGCACGTCGCCCGCGTACACCTCGATCGCCGCGCCGAGCTTGAGATCGGAGGCCGCGCCGAACGCGGCTTCGGTGCCGCCCCCCGTGGTGGCCACCAGGTTGGACAGCCGCAATTCGAGCCGGCTCATGCCGCCCTCGCCCTCTTCCATGCGCATGCCGATCAGCAGGTTGGACAGGCGCAAGTCCGCCTCGCCGGCGATGCGCAGCGTGGGACGTGCGCTGTAGAGCGGGTTGCGGCTGAGCGCGGTTTCGCTCATGTGGGGTTCCGGTTCAATCGGCGCGGGTGCGCCATTCGCGTTCGGCGTGCAGCACCAGCGCGCGCAGCATCTGCTCGGTGGCGACGGCGCTGCCCGCCTCGGTGGGCGGGCGTGTTTCCGAAGCCTCGGGTGGCGCGGGCCGCTCGGCGGGCACTTCGGCGGTGACTTCTTCGAAGGTGATGGGCATGTGCTGGGCTCCCTGTGAAAAATGCGGTCAGTCGAATGCGATGCGGGCTTGCAGATCGGCGGCGGCCCCCACGTCGGTGCCAAGGCTGCCGCCACCACCACCGCGTGCCATGCCGCCGGGCGCGAAGCCCGCCACGCCAACATGCGCGGACGCCGCGGGCAACAGGGCTTGCGGGTTGGACAGGCCCGCGCTGGCCCCGGCGGTGGCGGTGGCGCCGCTGCGCAAGCCGGCGAAGGCCGCGCCAGCGGTGGCCGTGATCCCGGCCCCCGCACCGACACTGGCGCCCACACCAAAGCCCGCACTGGCCCCGACGCCCATGCCCGCCCCCGCGCCCAGGGACGCCGAGCCCGACGCAAATGCCGCGGGCGCACCCAGCGATGCCTTGGCCTCCACCAGCAGCGACGCGCTGCCGCCAAAACGCAGGCTGGCCGACGCGTTGGCGGTTGCCACGCCGCGCGCCGCGCGCGGGTTGCCCGCCGCGTTGGCCACGCCCGAAGGCCCCGCGCCACCGGGCACTTCCACCGGCGCAAATCCCTCGTTCGAATCGACCGAAGCCGGGCCGTTCTTCTCGCTCTCGAAGTTGGGCGCATCGCTGGAGAGCGTGAGGTTCACGCTTGCGCGCAGCGGCACGCCGTCGGCCGAGAACAGGTCCAGCGTTTCCTTGTATTGCTCGACCGTGCCGACGAACTTGTACGCGCCCCAGCCGAACTCCACGCGCGGCGGCGTCTTGCTGTCGTCACCGCCAAAGGGCTTGAGCAACTGCGCCATCTTGTCGGTGTAGGTGCGCACGTCTTCGCCGCCCTGCACTTCGCCGCCCGGGTTCTTCGCCGTGGTGTCGAACACCAGGTCCATCACCAGCTTGGCGGTGGTGGCGCTCACGTATTGCCGGCTGCCCGCGCCCTGCGCGGCCGGCCCCAGCGTGTTCGACACGGTGTACTGCAGGGACGCCGGGTTGAAGTGCGCCTTGACGGTGAGCGCCGGCGCGGGCGGCAGCGTCTTGAATTCGGCGATGGCGGTGGTGGACTCGGGCATGCGTCAACTCCCGGGCGCGATGAGGGACAGGCCTTCGTGCACCAACTGCAGTTCTTCCACCGCCACCTCGGTGCCTTTGGCGTTGAGGTCGGCGGCCTTGAACTTCACCGGCAGGCATTGCGACAAGGCCCAGGTGAGCACAGTCTCGCCGGCCGCGTTCTGCACGTCGATCTCCACGTTCATGCGCGTGGCGTACGCGCCGTCGGCCGACACCATCTGGAACCACTTCCAGAGGTGGCGCGTGCTGGTCATGCCGCGCTTGAGGATCACGGTGGCGAAGCTCACCGGCCCCACGCGCTGCGCCGATCCATAGTTCATGCCGCCGGCGCGGATCTGCTTGGGCTCCATGGTGGCTTCCAGGCCAGTGCACTCGGCAAACGCACCGCTGCAGATGTCGACCTCGTTGCCTTGCTGCGCACCGTCGCTCGCCTGGCGAAATCGCACGTGGAAGCGGAACGGAATGAGCGGTGGCAACAGGTTTTCCGCCACGTCGCGGCCCTGCGCCTGCCCACCCGTGGTGTGGCTGCCGCGTGCGCCCAGGCCCAAGGAGGCACTCGCGCTGGCCGAGGCACCCACGCCCACGCCAGTCCCCAGCGAGGCGTTGGCGGATGCGCCGGCGGAGAACTGCGCGTCGAACGGCATCAGGCCACCTCCCTCGCGTCGGACCGGCCCACACCGGCCGAGGCCAGCGCGAGCACCACCGTGATGCGCTCGATGCTGTGCGCGGGCCACACCGTGATCTCGGTGACGAGGCGGCCGTTGTCGATGTCGTTCTGCGTCATCGTGCTGCGGTCGCAGCGCACGCTGAAGGCTTCCTGCGGCGTCGCACCCGAGAGCGCGCCCGCGCGCCAGAAACCCTTGAGCAGGTCTTCGAAGCTGCGCTGCAGACGGCTCCAGGTGGCCGGGCCATTGCCGTCGAACAACACCCCTTGGCCGCGCAGGCGCGCGGCGCGCAACAGCGTGGCCATGAGCCGGCTCACCCCGCCACTGCGCCAGGCTTCGTCGGCGCTGGTGGTCACGTCGGACTGCAGCGCCCAGCCGCCGGCTTGCGGCGCGAACAGGCACACGCGCTCGGCCAGCCGCGCGGCCGGCGACGACGGACCCGCACCCCAACCCGGCACCGGTTCGGCGCTCTGCACGTCGCGCAGACGCGGCACGGAAATATCGCCCGCCGCGCTGGCGTGCGTGCCGCGCGCCAGTGCACTGCCCGCGAGCAGGCCGGCGAGCACGCCATCGGGTGGCTCCAGGTTCTCGGGCAGGTCGCGCGCCTGCGTGGTGTTCAACCAGGGGTAGCCGAGTTGCACGAAGGCGCTGGCCACGGAGAGTTCACTCGCCCCGTGTTGGCCGTCGGCTTCGAAGACCCCGCTGCGGCGCAGGAACGCGAGCATGTCGCTGTGCGCGTGCACGCCGCCATCGCTCAAGGGGCGGCGGGCGTCTTCGCGCGGCAGCGGCAAGGCGCCGATGAAAAGTACTTCGCGCTGGTGCCGCGCGAGAAAGCCGCGCACTGCCGCCACCGCGACCCGCCAGGGTCCATAACCCTGGCTGTCGAGTCGCGGGGCGAGCAGTGCGCGCAAGCCGGTGTCGACCGGCAAGGGAGATTCTTCTTCGCTGCATTCCACAAAACCCTCGGGCGGCGGCGCCAGCGCCACGCCCACGGGCGGCAGGCGCGGCTCGGTGGAGCAGGCGTCGGGCAGATCGGGCATGCACAACAGGCTCGCCTCGTCCAGGCCCGCCAGGTGTTCGATGCCCTGCCAGGTGCTCGGGTCCAACGGATCGAACACGCGCGCCACGCCCGCGCCGTGGTCGAAACCGGGCAGCAGGCGGCCCAGGCGCGCGCGGCGCTTGGCCGCGCGTGCGGAGGCGGATTCCAGAAACGCCCACGGGTCGCCCACGCGCACCACCACCGCGCGCCGGCCGCCGCGCGCGAAGAAGCTGCGCACGGCCGCGCCCAGGTAGGTGGCGCAGTGCATCGGCTTGCCGCTCACCGGATCGGGCGCGCGGCCCACCGGGCGCTGGTCCCAGGCATAGAGGCGGTCGAACAAGGCCCAGCTGTCGATCACCACCGGCACGTTCTCCAGGGCTTCGAGCGCATCGGTGCCCTGGCGCCAAGGCCCGTCGACCCAGCCCGCCTCGCGCAGTTGCTGGCGCACCGCATCGGGCAGCGGCTGCTCGCGCCGGCGCGCGATGAAGCCGACGAAGCAGGCCACGTCGGCGCGCTCGGGAGCCGTGCGCAACCCTGGCGTTGCGGTCTCGAAAATCAGGGCCATGGCGCGCCGCCGGGTCGGGTCAGGCGTTGATTTCCATGGCTTCTGCGGACAAGGCGATTTCCTCCATCGCCACGTCGCCCCCGCCCTTGCCGGCCAGCGTCGGCCCGGTGTATTTCATCGGGACCACGCCGCGCAGCACCCAGGTTTGCACCGGCGCGTGCGCTTCGTCGAGCAAGGTGATGGTGACGTTGCGCTGCGCGGCCGGGCCTTGCGTGCGGGTCTGCTGGATCCAGTCGAACAAGGACTTCGAGTTGAGAATGCCGCGCTTCAAGGTCACGTCGGACACCTTGTGGATGCCGGCGAGTTTGCGCACGTGGTTCTCTTTCTCGTTGCCGTTGCGGTACTCGGCGATCGTGACTTCGGTGCCGATGCCACTGACATCGGAGAAGCCGCCGAAGACTTCGCCGCCATCGAAGTTCACGAGGTAGTTGAAGGCGCCGTAGGGCGTGGTGCGGTTGGCCATGGTGGTTCAGCTCCTGGAGAAATTGAGGTGCTCACTCGCGGGCATCGGCCGTCTTCTGGCCAATGCGGAAGATCACGAACTCGGCCGGCTTGATGATGGCCACGCCCACCAGGCAGATCAGGCGCCCGTTGTCCAGGTCGTTCTGCGTCATGGTGCTGCGGTCGCAACGCACGAAGAAGGCTTCTTCGGGCGAACTGCCGAGCAGCGCGCCGCTGCGCCACTCGTTGTAGAGGTAGTCGGCGATGGTCTGGCGGATGTTGGCCCACAGGCGTTCGCCATTGGGTTCGAACACCGCCCATTGCGTGCTGCGGTCGATCGACGCTTCCAGGTAGTTGAAGTAGCGCCGGTCGCTCACGTACTTCCACTCGGGGTCGCTCGACGTCAGGCGCGCGCCCCACACGCGGTTGCCGCGCCCGCTGAAGAAGCGCAGGCAGTTCACGCCGGCCGGGTTCAGCAGTTCCTGCTGCGCGAAGTTCACGTCGATCTCGAAGCGCAGCGCGCCGCGCACCACCTCGTTGGCCGGCGCCTTGTGCACGCCGCGCTGCACGTCGTTGCGCGCATAGATGCCGCTCACGAAACCCGATGGCGGCAACGCGATTTCCTTCGGAATGTCTTCGCGCCCGGGTCGCGCCAGCGGGTTGGATACCACCACCCACGGGAAGTACATGGCAGCGTACTTCGAATCGAACAGGCCGCGGTAGGTGCGCGCCGTGGTCGGCAGCAATTCGGGCGGCGTGTCGAGCACCGCGATGCGGTAGGCGCGCCGGCCTTCGGCGTGCGCAATCAGCGCGCTGGCGATGGCCTGCGGGTTGTCCTCGTTGCCGTCGCCCGCGCCATAGGCCGAGCTGCCCGGCGCGGCGACGATGGACACGTCTTCGATGGACGCGATTTCGGACAACGCGAGCGCGTAGTCGGTGGGCGTGGGTTGCCCACCGTCGAGACCACCGGTGAGTGCCCACACCCGTTCGAGCTGGCCGGCTGCGTTGGTGGTGACACTGGCAAAGAGACCTGCGTGCAACTCCGACGGCGACACGCCCGCACCGATATTGAGCGCGAACAGGTTCTGCAGGTGGTCGCTGCGGCGCGAAGGCCGTGGCGCCATCACGTGCCCGATGCCGCGCGGATGCGAAGGCGCCAACCCCATGTCTTCGTGGCTCACGCTGTTGCCATCGCCGTCCACGGCCAGTGCCGACACGGTGACGATCTGAGGCGTGCCCGCGAGCACATCGGCCTGCGTGACCGCCGTGCCGCCCAGGTTGGCCGCGGGCCGCCAGGTGTCGCCCACGCGCACCACCAGCGCCGGGTTGCCGGAAATGGTGGCGCGCACCATGCTGCCCTGCGGGGCGTTGTTCAGCGTGGCCTCCGAGGCGGGCGCCGTAACCTCGCGCAGGACCACCTGGCCGTTGCCCGCCAGGCCGGGAAAGCGCGCCACGAAGCCCACGCCTTCGTCGGTGCCCGCGAGCACCTGCGCCGTGGCGGGCGCCGCGTCGGCCCCCACCACGCGCGAGACGTACAGGCGCGAACCGCCTTCGTTGAAAAACGCGCGCACCGCATGGGCCAGGTAGTTCGTGGTCGGCACGCCCGTGCCCAGCGCCAGGTCGGCAAACCCGCCGTAGATGCGCTCGAAATCGCCATAGCTGGTGAGCAGTTCGGGCGACTCGGGGGTTTCGTCGTCCACGCGGTACGGGCCTTTGCGCGTCGGCCCCACGAACGCCGTGGTGCTGGTGCCCACGCCTTCAATGGACTTGGCGCGGAAACTCGTTTCCTCGACGTAGACGCCTGGCGCGAGGTATTCAGGCATGGTGCATCTCCTTGTGAACAACGGTTGAAGAGAACATCGATCGCGACCGCCCTTTCACCTTCGGGCTCCTCAGGGCAAGGGGATTTCGAGGGACACGTGCAGCGGTCGACCGGCCGCCAGGCTGACAACCGTGCTGGCCTGGGGCAGGCCCGCACGCGCTGTTTCGATGGCCGCCGGATCCACCAGCGGCAACAGAAGAGGTGCGCGACCGCCGGCCACATCGGCCTGGGACGTGCGCGCCATGCTCGCGGGGTCGGCCATCGCCTCCACCGTGACCTCGATCTCGCTCACGATCACGTCGCCCGGCTCGGCCGACCAGGTCGTGACCGGAATGCCGGCCACCGGCACCAGCGCTTCGCCGCGCCAGTCGGACAGGCCGCGCGCCAGCACCTGAGAACCGCTGAGCACGCGCACCAGCGCACCGCCCAGGGCATCGCCGCCGACCGCGTCGCGCACGTCCAGCCGCAGGGCCGCCCAGTTGGGGCCGAGCCGGCTGGCGGCGCTCGGGTACATCGGCACCATCACCGGACGGAACAGCGATTCCGGCACCTCCCCGTTGGCCGAAGCCGCGTCGCGCGGCAGATCGAGCCGCACCAGGCGCGAGAGGTACTGGCCCGAGGGATCCGACACCGTGAGCGTGAGCGGCGCGCTGCCCAGCGCCGGTGCGCCGGGTGCCCTCTGGAAGGCCGACGTGTGCGACACCAACGGCGCCCATTCGTGCACCACGAACAGGCCACTGCGGTTGCGCTGGACGCGGGCGCCCGCCGGGGCGCCGATGCGAAGCGGCTCGCCCAGCGGCGCGCCGGTGGTGGCGTCGATGCAGCACATGGCACCGAGCACGCGCCGTTCGACGCGCTCCAGCTCGCGCGAGTGTTCGAACACGAAGCTCATGAGAGCGCCTCCGGACTTCTGAACGCGAAGCGCGTGGCCACCACCGGGCGGTCTTCGGGCAAGTCGTCTGGGTCGAGCCGCACCGTGCGCGCGATGTACGAGGCCGAGATGCGGTACGACGGTTCGAGCGCATCCCAGATGCGCATGACGTCCTCGGTGGAGAGCTCGGAGGGCACGATCTGGATCACCTCGTCCGCGTCCCAGCCGGGCTCGGGGGTGAGCGAGGACGCGTCCAGCAGGGGGTACAGGTGCAGCTGGCGCATGGTCCAGGCCAGCATCACCTGCTCGTCGAGGGCGCTGCTGCTCCAGGCCGATACCAGCAGGTGCAAGTCCAGGCTCAGCGGCGCAGGCCGTGCGTTCGGCGCGCGTGCGGGCCGCTGCTGGCGGCTGTGTTCGTTGACCGTGGCGCGGTAAAGAAACAGGCTGACGCGGTTCGTGTCGTCCAGCGTGCCCGCCAACTGGTTGGACGACAGCACCTCGAACGTGCACGACGGCATGGGCATGCCGTGGTGGGTGACGGGGTACGTGTTTTGGAGAAACGTCGCGATCGAACCGCAGACGGAATGGATCGCAAAGACGTTGGCCATGGGGTTACCTCACTGGCCATTGCGAAGGTTGGGCAGAACGCCCCGTGTGCTGTACATGCTTTCCTCCCAGAAAGTTGTCGCCTATGCAGCTTGAAGCCTTTTTCACCACAAGTGCCGTCTCTTTTGGACAACTGTTGTGTGATTTATGTGGCGGTTTATACCTGTGCCCATCGGCAGAGCGCCCGAAGAGATACGTTCTTTTGCTCCGACTTACACCTGGACACAGCCTGTCGCGCAGAAGCATCGAACCCCAAAAAGTTCACATGGCCTATCGACAGATGCGGAACCTTTGTACTAGAAACGCGTGGCATCAAAAAACCGCGCAGACGGTGGCGCCAGCTGGTTCATTCACGCATGTTCAGGGAGCAATGGCATGTCAGTCGCCAACGAATACATCACGGGCGAAAAACTGAAGAGGTACGACCTCGAGAGTCTGCGCACCGCGCACCATCTTCCGCCCATCGGGGGTTTGCCCGATATCGAGGACTGGACCATCGACCACGGTCGCCATGCCTTTCTGATTGAAATCTGGGGCCGGCAGACGACCGGTTTCTCCGGCTATGCCTTCCATTGGAAAGGCACGTGGTGTTTCTTCGACATGTGCTCCACGTCGTCGCGCATCGATTCCCTCAGCCGCTCTTGCTGGTTCAAATTTCTGGTGAAAGGTTTGTTCACGTTGGGCCATGCGCCTTTGACCGAGGAGTTGCTATCGGATTTGAAAGAGGCCATTACGGCATTGCCGGGTGGAGTGCCACTGAATTTCTTGAAGCACAGCGCGGAGATTGAGTTTCTGGATGAAAAATTGAGCAAGATGGGTGGTTCAAAACCATGACACGACGAGATCAATAGGGACACCTTGCTGCTATCCCTTGTCGATGCGTGCTTTTTCTTCATTGGCAAGGGATTTTTGTGGCTTCTAACGGTTGCGCGGATGCCGCCTAACCAGATTGGGCATGGGGGAACCGTTGTACTCGGCTTCGTCATCTTCTTATTTAGAAACCCGAAAGCCATAACCTCCGATGGAGCCAAATTGCCACATTGCAATATCGCTTGGAACAGTATTTACATACGTCATCCTCTATCTTTTAATTCCTAAATTTCGAAAAATCTCAATCGTAGAATTTGAAAAATTAATCACCAAAATGCTAGGAGTCATCATTCTTTCGTGCCTAGTCATACTATTTATCTGGGATGTATCCAAATGATCAAGAGTGTGCTCTTAAGAGAGGGTACACATTTTCAATCTCCCCGTATTTTTCACACAAAAAACCAACACCACACATGACAAGCAGGAGATCAATACTCGATGTCGTTTGACAAACCCACTTTTATCCTTTTTCACGATCCAATTTTTCCGGCAATCTTTTTGTTTGGTACTGTAACACTCATATTGATTCAAAGGAAACTAGCTGTAGAGCTGCACCCATTTAGTATTTATGTATTGTTTTTTGTCTTGCTTGTAATTTATATTGGAATCAGGAGAATTTATGAATAAGCTGACAAGAGAATTTCTGCTTTGGGCTCTGGACAATTTTCAAAGTTCAGCGACCGGTGTGCCTTTGAATTGGAGACATGCGCTCCCCTTCGACCACGGCGCCGACGGCATCAAAACCGGCACCGGCCGGGCGGGCACCAACAATGGCTTCCTGGTTCGCGATCTCGACGGCAAATAGCCTCATCGACTCCGGGGGCGAACTCTTAGGCGAAAACACTTTCAAGCGCAACGGCCTGCGCGCCGCCCAAGGTTTCGATGCCCTGGCCAATCTCGGACGGCCCGGCACATCGGCTGATATTTGAAGGCCACACCGTCGGCTTTGAAGCGCTTCACGTTCACGCGTTCGAAACGCAGAGAAAACTCGGACAGATACGGTCTGCACCTGAATGTCGGATGCTTTTGTTGTACTAAACCCACAAAAAGCCGGATTTCCATCAAAATTTAGTAGATTTTTATACTCCTTGGAAGTATCGAGCGATGCGCTTCGCGGTTATTGTGGCGGTTGTCCTTGATGGTTTTCATGGCTGCCAGGCCTTCACCGCGCCATGAAGAAAAGCCGGCCTACCGGCCTCGTCGAGATGATTGTGTTTGCTGCATTTTTTATCGGCTGCAGGTGCGGCGGGTTCTCGAGTCGTTATTTTGAAGGGAGTGGGTAGTGTCGTTTGAAAAACCTACGGTGGTTCTATTTTATGAGCCGGTATTGCTGGTAACTTTTGTTGCGATTGCTCTAATTCTTGTACTTGCACCAACGAAATTTAGAGTCCCCGCCAATACCCTGACTTTATACACTTTGTTCTTCATTGTGTTTGCTGGTTATATTGCAATACGGAGGATGTATGTGTGAGACGCCGAAAGAAAATTCGAACTGGAGTTGCCTTTAATGCGTTCTCTTATAAAGGAGGCATGAATATGGGATCAAACTTGTATTGTCAAGGCCAATGGAGGCGCTTTAACTCTTCTGATACTGATGCCGACGTCATTTCAAAGAACCGGAGGTTGCAATACACCATGGAACCCAAACACTACGCCGCGATAACTATTAGCATAGCCTTTTTGTACGTCATTTTATATTTTCTTTTTCCTAAATTTCGGAAAATTTCAATTACCGAATTCGAAGATTTTTTTGCAAAAGCATTGGTTATCGGTATTTTCTTGTGTTTGATCATTCTTTTTATTCGGGATGTATATAAATGAGCAATCGCATATTCTGGACTTCCATACGAGTAATTGCCAACACAATAGCGAAATTTGGTGATCTACCATTTTTGATTCCAACCAAAATAAATCTTGCGATACTTATGACGCACACCTCCAGCGTTGGCGAAGGAAGTGATCTAGTTCCACAAATTGTTCTAAACGAAGATCGGACGGCATTTCGGGATCTGAAAGATCAATCCGGCCAATGGAGGAAAATTTCAGACGGCACTCCCGTTCCTCCAGAATTGCAGCGGGACCTTGCCGAACAATGGGACAAAAGAATGGAGGAAATGCGCGAGATGCTTCCTCCCGAATACAGAATCGATCTGCCGAAACCCCCAGGTATAGACGCTGTTTCGAACTCATTTTTCAACTCCGCCCGCAACTTCACCCTCCCCCGAGACCCCTTGGTCCTGGACCTCGACGGCGATGGCCTCGAACTCACTGCCGCCAGCAGCAACCTCCTGTTCGACCACGACGCCGACGGCATCAAGACGGGCACCGGCTGGGCGGCCGCAGACGACGGTTTTCTCGTGCGCGATCTCAACGGCAACGGCCTCATCGATTCCGGTCACGAACTCTTTGGCGACAGCACCCTCAAGCGCGACGGTCAACGCGCCCGCAACGGCTTTGACGCGCTCGCCGACCTGGACACCAACGCCGACGGCCAGATCACCAGCGCCGATGCCGCGTGGAGCCAATTGCAAGTCTGGCGCGACCTCAACCAGGACGGCTTCAGCCAGAGCAACGAACTCCATTGGCTCGACGCGTTGAACATCACCGGAATCGGCGTAAACGGCAGCACCACAGGTCCGCAAGCCGGGCAGACGCTCAACAACAACCGCGTTGCCCTCAGCACCACCTACACGCAAGCCGGCACCAGCCGCACCGTCGGTGCGATCGACCTGGACGCCAACCCCTTCTTCTCCCATATCCCAACCGAGCAAGTCGACGACACCGGCCAACCCGTCACGCTCACCGAAGCCGCTATGGCATTGCCGCAGATGAACGGCTCGGGCATGGTGCGCAACCTGCGCGCGGCCATGAGCCAGAGCGGCGCAGCGGCCGATGAACTCGAAGCGGCACTCGCCGCCTATGCCGCAGCCCCCACGCGAGACGCCCAGCTCGCCGCGCTCGGTGGCCTGATCACCGAATGGGCTCAGACCTCCAGCTACTGGCGCGAGCTGGAGGACTACCTGGGCGGCAGCGTCACCCTGACCCCGCCAGCAGGCATGAGCAAGGCCGAGTACCGCAGGATCGTGGCCGTGCTCGAAGCCTTCAACGGCAGCCGCTTCTTCGGCGCGCAGGGCCAGGCCATGCCCGCAGGACAGTCTGCGAAGACCGCCAACGGCGAAACCCAATACACCATCGCCCCACCCGCCGCACAGACCGCGCTGCTGCAGGAGGCCTACGCCGCGCTCAAGGACAGCGTGTACTCGGCCCTGGTCGCGCAGACACGATTGAAGCCGTATCTGGAGGCCGTCGAACTGCGCATCGACGACAGCGGCGTGTCCTTCGACACCAGCGCCATGGCGCAGTTGCTGCAGCAGCACTACGCCGCATCGCCTGGGTCCGGTGTGGAAGACCTTGTGGAGCTGATGCGCTTTGCCGGCGACACCCTGCGCGCCGTGGACTTCAATGCCATCGAGATGTTGAGCAGTTGGTCCGGCGCCTGGCCCGTCGACTCCCCGCTCCATGCGCACCTGAGGCAACTCGGCGTGATCACGACAGGGGAAGCAGAGGGTGGCGCGGACGCCGGCATCTATCTGGGCCTCGCCAACAACAACCGTTTTTCGGGCGGCGACGGCGACGACTGGCTCGACGGCGGCGCAGGCCGTGACGTCTTGCGCGGCGGCAGCGGCAGCGACGTGCTTCGGGGCGGGGATGGCGACGACAGCCTGTATGCCGGCACCCATCCCTTGAAGGCGCATGCGGGCGCATCGGACGTGCTCGATGGCGGTGCGGGCAACGACGACCTGTGGGGCGACTACGGCAGCCAGACCTATTGGTTCGGCCGCGGCGACGGACAGGACACGATCGGAAACTGGAAGGACCCCGCAGCCCTCCAAGAACAGGATGTCCTGCGCTTCAAGGACGGCATCGCGCCGAGCGATGTCGCGGTCAGCAGGAGGGGGGACGACCTGGTCCTGCGCCTGCACAACAGCACGGACCAGGTCACGGTGCAGGACTACCTCCACCAAGGCCCCACTTCGCGACAAGGCTACGCGCTCGATGCCATCCGCTTCAGCGACGGCACGGGCTGGGACCCGGCACACATCCAGCACATGCTGCTGCAGGGCAGCGAGGGCGACGACGGGATCTATGGCTACGAGACGCCCGATGTGATCGATGGCCTGGGCGGGGACGACAAGATCGAGGGCAACGAGGGAGACGACCAGCTCTGCGGCGGCGCGGGCAACGACACCCTGTACGGCGGCCTCGGCCACAACCGGCTCGACGGCGGCGCGGGCAACGACGTGCTGTACGGCGGTGACCTGGACGTGCTCCTGGGTGGCGAAGGTGACGACCGGCTGTATGCGGGGCAGATCCCCGAGTCGGCACATCCCGGGATGGCGGACAGCCTCGATGGTGGCAAGGGCAACGACTTCCTGCGAGGCGGCCAGGGCAGCCAGACCTACCTGTTCGGGCGCGGCGACGGGCAGGACACGATCGACAACGCGGCCGACGACTGGGGGCATGTCGACACCGCCGAGGGCAAGCAGGACGTGCTGCAGTTCAAGCCCGGCATCGCGCCCAGCGACGTGAAGCTCTACCGCCGTGGCGATGAGCTGTGGGTCCGGCTCGACGGCGGCGCCGACACGGTCACCGTGAAGCGCTTTTTTGAGCAGGATAGCGCCCTGGCGCACCCCTACGCGCTCGACGCCATCCGCTTCGACGACGGCACGGCCTGGAGCCTGGCGCAGGTCAAGGCCCAGCTGCTGCAAGGCACGCCAGACCATGACTGGCTGCAAGGATATGCCGACGACGACACGATCGCTGGCGGCGATGGCGACGACGACCTCACCGGTGGAGCCGGCATGAACACGCTGGAAGGTGGCCGGGGCTCGGACTGGTTCGAGCTCGCCGGCGCCCGGGACGAACTGGTGTTTTCGCTGGGCGATGGCAAAGACGTTGTGACCGCCGGCTGGCGCGACGCGGAACTGGAAGACAGCGCCGTGGTGCGCATCCGGCTGCAAGGGGTGTCCTCCCACGGCGCGCTGGGCCTGACGTTTGGCGACACGTTTGGCGACGCGAACAACCGCTCGGCCTTTGTGACGTACGGCGACCAGGTCGATCAGATCGAGTTCCGGGACTGGCCGGGCTCGCGCGGGCGTTGGGCCAACACGCTGTTCGCGTTCGACGATGGACAAGAGCGCAGCTTGCTGGACCTGTTGCAGGCGCAGGGCAACAGCGAACAGAACGATGAGATCTACGGCCCCGAGTTCGCCATGACGTTGCACGGCGGGGCCGGGGACGACGTGTTCCGCGCGCGCAGCACGGAGAACGTGTTCGAAGGCCGCGCGGGCAACGACGAGCTCATCGGCACGGCCACCTACCGCTTCGCCCATGGCTGGGGGCACGATGTGCTGGACCCGGGCCAAGGCACTACCACGCTGGACTTCTCCGGCGCACTGGCCAGCACGGACGTGGTGTTCGCGCGCTTCATCGGCACCCTATCCCAGGAGATGATCCGCATCGAATCCGTCAAGGACGGCAGCACGGTGGTCATGCCCGCAAGCGGGGCCTACCAGTGGGTGTTCTCGGACAAGGTACTCGATGTACTGGAGGGTGCAAGCCTGCGCTTCGATGGCGGCGATGTGCTGCGCCAGTACCCATTCTGGGCGCGCCAGAACGATTTCTCGGTGCGGTCTGCCGACGGCAGCCACCGCGTGCTCGACGGCCAGGGCGGTCACGACACGCTGGACAGCCGCCGCTGGCGGCTGGCAGACCCCATGCCGTTCCAACAAGCGGGCGGCCCGTGGTTCGACGAGGACGCGTACTGGCTCCAGGGCGGTGACGGTCACGACACGCTGTACGGTGCGCAGGGCGACACCCTGGAAGGCGGTCGTGGCAACGACCATCTGGTGCAACACGCGAACACGCACGAAGGCACGCCCGACACCACCATCCGCCTGGCCCTGGGCGACGGCCAGGACACCTGGTCTTCCCCATCCCAGGCCGATTCGCTGGACCGCACCGTGTTTGCATTCGCCGACGGCGTGGCGCCCGAAAGCGTGTGGGCGCAATGGACGCGCGCGACCGACTCGCCCGACAGCACGTACAACCTCGTGCTGCACTATGGCGACCAAGGTGATCGCATCACCTTGATCGACGCAGTGTCCCTCCAGCAAAAGGGTGCGCTGTCCACCGCCCGCGTGCGCTTCGCCGACGGCACGCAAGTTCAGCTCCACACGCTGATTGCACCTGAGCACATCACGCCCGACACCCAGGGCGACGACGTGGTTCTGGGCACGAGGGGATCGGACCTCATCACCTCGGGCACCGGCAACGACCGGATCGTCCTGGACCGTGGAGACACGTACGTCTACCACCAGGGCCATGGCAACGACGTGATCGACACCGTGAGCGGCACCATTCGGCTGGCCGATGTGACGGACGCCGCGCAGGTCCAGATCAGCTGGACACACGAGGGGGACACCGGCAAGGGCATCAACACCTGGCACATCACCACCACCCACAGCGCGGACACCTTGCGTATTCGATTCGCCGACGGTCTATCCACGCCCTCGCTCCTGCTGGGCGATGGCACGCCCCTGCCGGTGCGCGAGCGGTCCTGGTACGGCACCGAAGGCGACGACACCCACGCCGGGGACAGCCGGCACTCGGACCTGTACGGCCTGGGTGGCAACGACAACCTCAACGGCGGCGCTGGCAACGACCTGCTGGTGGGCAGCTGGGGCAACGACACGCTCACCGGCGGCGAAGGCGATGACGTCTTCCTCTACGCGCGAGGCGATGGCGCCGATTGGCTGGACGTCCAGGACGTGACCACTTCGGTGGACACACTTCGCCTGGACAAGGGCATCCTGGAAACCGATGTGGCACTGGCCCGGGTTGACAAGCACCTGCAGGTGGTCGTGCGCGGCGAGCCGGGCACGGTGTGGATCAAGAACCACTTTCAGGACGGATCGGTTTCATCCGGCGGACAGCCGATGGACCGCAAGCTCGACCGCATCGAATTCGCCTCGGGCGCGGCCTGGGATCTGGCGACGATCGAGAGCCGGGTGAACCGCATCGAGACCAACCAGCGCCCCGACGTCAAGATCGGCATACCGCTCCTGAAAGCGACGGCGGACCGTAGCTTCAGCTACACGGTACCCGTCAACACGGTGGTGGACCCCAACCCTTGGGACATGGTCAATTACGCCGTGAAGATGCCCAACGGCAGCGCCGTGCCGGCCTGGTTAAAGTTCGACGCGACCACCCGCACACTGAGCGCGACGCCCGCAGCGGCCGACGTAGGCTCCCTGCAATTCGTGCTGTGGGGTGCGGATGCCTTTGGCTATGCGGTGGGGCAGTACGTGACGCTGCAGGTGAGCGCGGCACCAGCGCCGCCAGCCCCTGTCGCCCGCATGACAGCAGCCGCCAGCGTGCCAGAGGCCCGGGCCGCGGCATTGCCACTGACCGAGCCACTGCCGGCCACAGCCACCGCCCTGGAAAAGGCCATGGCCGGATACCCCATCACGGAGCCCTTCAGGCCAGGGTCGGCGCTGTGGCACGAGATCGCGGAAACAGTAGGCATGAGTTCGGTCCAGGCGCAACGCATGAGGGCGCAACGCGAGCGCGAAGCCGCCCAACAGCTCCAGGCCGCGCCGCTGGTGTCCGCCGCCTCCTCTGGCCCCCAGACGGAGATGCAGATGGAGGTCGAGCGCATGGTGCGCGCCATGCAGGCGTTCTGTCCGTCTCCCGATTCCGGCGCTTTCTCGCACACGCCGCTGCAAGACCCTCACAGAGGCAGCCTGCAGCCCCCGGTGATCGCCGTCGGGCCGTATTGACGCGGCGCGCCGGCCGGGCCGGGTCAGCCCGGCTGGATGTTGTTGCGCTTGATGACTTCGGACATGGCGGCCGTGTCGCTCTTGATGCGGCGCGCCAGGCCTTCGGGGCCGGTGCCGGTGACTTGCCAGCCCTGGCCAAACAGTTTCTGCCGGATGTCTTCGCGCCGCACGATCTCGGTGAGCAGCGTGGCCAGACGGTTCACATGGACCTTGGGCAGGCTGTTGGGCGCGGCCACGGCGTTCCAGATTTCCAGCTGGAAGTCGCGCACGCCGGCCTCGGTGAGGCTGGGCACGTCGGGCACCAGGCTGCTGCGGCCGGCGGACGTGACGCCAATGGCCTTGAGCTTGTTGGCACGCACCTGCGGCATCACCAGGCCCGGCGGCAGCAGCGACATTTGCACCTGCCCGCCCATCATCGCGGCGATCACTTGCGGGTTGCCTGGGTACGGCACGTGCACTGGTGCAATGCCTGCGCGCGACTTGAGCAGTTCCATGCCGAGGTGGGCCACGGTACCCACACCGGGGGTGCCGTAGTTCCATTTGTCACCCGCGGCGCGCGCAGCCGCGATGTAGGCGGCACCGCTCTCGCCCACCGTGGCAGGCACGGCCAGCACCAGCGGCGCCACGGCGATGAGCGAGACCGGCGTCAGGTCCTTGATGGGGTCGTAGGTCGTGGCGGGGTTGAGGATCTTGGCGATGGTCATGTTGCCGTTGATCATCAAGCCGATGGTGTGGTCGTCGTCGGCACGCGCCACCAGCGCAGCGGCGATGTTGCCGCCCGCGCCGGGGCGGTTCTCGACGATCACCGGCTGGCCCAGCGCCTGCGACAGCGGTTCGGCCAACAGGCGCGCGGTGAGGTCGGGCGAAGAGCCACCGGGGAATCCCACCACCATCTTGATGGGCCGGTTGGGCCAGGCGGCCGCGCCAGCCTGGGCCAGCGCGACGCCGGGCAGCGCGGTGGCGGCCACGAGGGCGGCTGCCGTGGCCAGGGCGTGGCGGCGGGTCGAGAGAACGGGGGAGTTGGGTGCGGTCATGGTGTTGTCTGCCTCGGTTCTGGGGAAAAAACAGGCGCCGCTCAAGGAGCGGCTTCGGGCTCGGGTGGCCCGTCGTAGAGCCAGGTATTGTCCAGCAAACGTTCGCCGAGCAATTCCATGGCCCGATCGCGTGCCCAGCGCAGCGCACCCTGGGCGTGAAAGACGGTGCCGTTGCGCCGCGAGATCCGTTGCACGCGCGCGTTGCGTTGCCAACGGGTTGCCGCGTAATGCGCGAACAGCGTGGACCAATCCACGCCGCGTTCGCCGGCCTTCGCATGCCCATCCGCCAGCAAGCGCCCGATCGTCCACGCGTCTTCGATCGCCATGGCCGCTCCCTGCGCGAGATACGGCCGCATCGGATGGGCCGCATCGCCCAGCAAAGCCACGCGGCCCTGGGCCTGTTCGCTGGCGCTTTGCATCGGCGCGCGGTCGTGCAAGGGCCACAAGGTCCAGTCGGGCACGGTCTCCAGCAGCGTCAGGAGGTCGTCGCACGCCGGGCCCATGGCTTGCCGCAGATCGGCCGCGCGGGCTTCGTGCGTCCAGGTCGTGGCATCGGTGTCGCTCGCCCTGAGGCTGCCTTCGACCACCGCCACCACATTGATCCAATCGCCCTGTTTCACCGGGTAGTGCACCACGTGCAGCCGTGGCCCCAGCCAGGCCGTCACGTGGTTGCCGCGCAGCGGCCCGGGCAGTTGGTCCGTGCGCAACATGCCGCGGTACGCCAAGTGCCCGGTGGCGGCTGGCGCGGGCTGCGCGCCCAGCATGTGCGCGCGCACGCGGCTCCACAAACCATCGCAGCCCATCAGGGCGTCACCGGCGACGGCTTCGCCACTCGCCAGCGTGACCCGCACGCCCGACGCATGGGCCTCGCAGGACGCGAGCGGCGCGCCCATGCGCACCTGCACCAGTTCCGGCCGCCGCCGCACGGCGCTCAGGAGCAGGCTGTGCAGGTCGGCGCGGTGCAGCGTGGCGTAGTGTTGCTGGTGGCGCGCCAGGCACATCGCGCCCAGGCGCAGGTGGCCGAGCGACTTCGCGCTGTGGGCGTCGCGCACGCGCAAGGCCTCGGGGTACGCCGCGCAGGCATGCAGCGCGTCCATCAGCCCCCATTCGGCCAGCACGCGCACGGCGTTGGGGCCGAGCTGCAGGCCCGCGCCCACCTCGTTGAATTCATCGGCTTGTTCCAGCACCACGGCGCGCACGCCCGCGCGCGCCAACGCCAACGCACAAGCCAACCCGCCAATGCCCCCGCCCGCAACGATCACTTTGTGGTTCATGGAGCGCGATTGTGCCGGGTTCCGCCCGGGTTGCTACTTCGAAAACGCGCTCACCATGCGTCAGGCTCTTCCCCTTGCAATGCCTGCGGTGTCGCGCTCTGAACAGGTGTCTGTGGCAACCACAGCGCACCCCAGTCAGGCGTTTGGGGCAATGCCGCGCTCTGCTGAACTTGTGCGGTGCCGCGCGCGGGGATCTGAAACTCGAGGCGCTGCACCGTCGCGTTGTTCGGTGCTGGCTCTGACAAACCGCTACCGCTCGCGAACATGTCATCGTGCAGCCACTGCGAACTGGCCAGCGGTTCCAGATCCTCCCCTTGATAAGGATTGGAGCCAAACTCACCCCAAACCGATTCCACCCAATCGTCGGGGTCCCTTGACCCGGATGACGGTGCCACGAGAAGCTGATGGAACATCGCGATGGTGGCACCCGTGCTCAGACGCCTGCCGTCCAACTCTTCCCCCGCCCGCTGCGCCATGACTTGGCCCAGCGCATCCATCGCGGGTGAGCGGAGTTCGTCGATGACAGTGTTCCAGAACGCTTGCTCGCTACCCCATTCATGAGAAGCGCCGCTTGCACACACGATGGCGGTTTCCTGCAGTTTGATGAACAAGCCTTCCACGCGCTGCGAAGGTTCCAACGTGAGATCACGCGTGCTCGGCAACCCGACCAGCCATGCCATGCGACTCATAAAGTCTCTCAAGCCTGCGGCTGTGCCCGTGTCGCACGCCGCCATGGCTTGGGTTGCCGCGCTTCTCACAGCCGTGTTGTTGAGCTGCCCGGAATCGCTTGGCCAGCCCGGCAACGTGCGCTGGAACGACGGCTGTTGATGGGGCAAGTGCGGAGGCAGGTGATGTGGTGCGACGGATCCCAAAGTCGGCGGGAGACTTGCCGGCGACAAGATCGGATGCCCGGCGGACATCGGCGCAACGAAGTTGGGGAGCGGCGCGCCCGAAATCTCGGGCGCCTGGATCGGCGTCTGCTCCACGACGTGTCGTACACGTTTGTCGAGCCACCCCATTTCGAACAATCTGGGTCCCTTGTCGTCGAGGACTGCCTGCGCCCTTGCGCGCAACGGTAGCTTTAACCAGGCAGGAACGCCCTCGAAATCGCCGAGGGCATCGGCCATTCGCGGAGAACAGTACGCTGGCACGATCGCAGAAAGGATCTGCTGCAGGAACACGTGCTTGTCCGAACTGTCGTACACCTTTTCCCAGATGTCGAACAACTTGACCAACGCCCTGCGCATTGCCTCATGGCTCCTTTGTGCTTCGACTCCGCTCCCGTTCCAAGGTGGAGCAATCCAGCTGAGGTGCCCCACCGTGGCGCAGAGTGCACCCATGCGTTGCTCTGGAATGACCACACTCGAAGCGTAGTGGGTGACGATGCCCTCATAACTCAGGCCAGTCCGCCCGATCTGGAATCGCAAACTGGCGTACCACGGCGTAACGAACGAGTCTTTCGAGCGGTATGCGTGACATGCGCCCATCATGCTGGAGCTGATAGGAGCGCCAAAATCCCACATGGCCCGCATCACGGCGGATCGTTTTTTTTGGGAGCCATGGCCAGTGTCCATTTCCAGCACGCGCAACTTGAAGCCCAGGGCCTTGAGCACCGTTCCAGCAGCCTCCAGTTGGTTTGCGGAAAACAACTTTTCCAATGCTTTGCCAGCGCTCGACACCGCCTCGGTCGGCGTGGTGTTGGTCAGGGCAATGAATACGGCGGCGCGTTGGGCTTCCTCCAACATATCCGTGACAAAGGCGACTTGCCCAACGGAAGGCAAGATCTGAGCGCCGAAACCGCTGGGCGTCGTGTCTGTTCGGGACGGCAGTCCCTGCGGCACTTGGACTTCACCCGCCTTGTAGCGTTTGACATTTTCTTCAGCACCTTCTGGCTCGCGCGTCCGCTTCTGTGCGGTCGTGGTCGTCGTCGGGCTCGAACTCACGATCGGAACGCTCAAAACCACCTGGAAGGGCGTCTGTGTTCGAAATGCGGCCTGGCGGTATTGCACCCAAGGCGGCAGTTGGTCTGCGACGTCAGGCCGTACATGGCCGACGTTGGCCAGCGGCGTCGGCCACCCCGTGTCTGGCGCTGTTTGCGCAGGGTTCGGCATCCGCTGTGGTGGCCCGCCGCTCTTGGGGAAATGGGTTGAGTTCAAGCCGCGGTTTCCAGGACGCACTCCAGACACCTCGCGCGGAAAACGCACACAGTGAGGTCAACCCGCTGCAGTGTTGGCGACGCACTCGAACCAGGTGGAAACAACGCCCGAGGGTTCGAGCACTCCATCGTCGGAAGGTGGGTTGGCCTCAGACAGCGCAACTGCCAACTGGCGTGCGAACGTCACGTGCGCGCCCAATTCCGCGGTGAATGCGGCCTCGTCCAACCCGACCGCGTCCACCGTGCGAAGCGCCGTCACCAAGCCCGTCTCTTCGGCCACCAACACACGCTTGCGGCCCCGCACCGGCTGCGGCTCTTCTGTGCCACCGTCGACAGTCACGCTGTGGCTGCCCGCTTCGCCCACCGCGCTCAAGAAATGGATCTGCATGGCGGAGGGGTCTTCGACGATATTGACCACCACATCGGGCAGCACGCTCAGCACAAAGGTGCCACGCTCGTCTGGCACCCACCCACCCGCGCGGGGCAACAACTGGTCGAGGAGATGGGATGTCATGCTCATGGTGTTCATCCTTGCGGTTGAGCCGCGCTGGGTTGTGGAAGCGTGTGGGCAGCAACGCCCAGGACAGGATGCGTGACGCGCACCCAGCGCAGGTTCCCTGCACCCTTGCCTGTCAATCGTCCAGGAACCCGTTCAACCAGGCGCTGGGGCTTTCCGGCACGGGTTTCTGGGGCGCCGACGTGCCAGGCGTGGGTGGCAGTCCCAGCATGGAACCGCGGGACTGTGCATACCTGTCGTTCTGCGCCCGTTGCTCCAACGCCTGTGGCGTCTCGGGTGGCTCCGTCAGAACGGAATCCAACCATGCGTTCGCGTCATTCGTGTCGTTGCGCGCGGACAGGGATGCCCGGGCACCGCCTCCCGCTCCAACGCCAACGCGAGCCGAATTGAACCGCTCAATGAGGGCAGCCGCATCCGGATGCCCCCTCAGCTCGGTTTGCGCCAACGCCACCATGGCCCGCCGCAGCACCGCCCTCTGGGGCGAACCCATTTCATTCGCGACGTCGCTCCAGAACTCGCTTTCGCTGCGCCATTCCTGCGACGCACCTCTTGCGCACTGTTCGGCCATGCCCGTCAGATTGACGAACACCCCGGCCAACCGCTCAGAGGGCGTGTGCGCGAATTGGCGTGTCTTGGGCAGTTGGGCCAGCGATGCCATCTGCCCGAGATACATCCGCAGCCCCGCGCGTGTGCTCAAGTCGGCCTCCACCATGGCCTGGCGGGCCAGTTGTTTCACGATGCTGTTGTTCAGGCGACGGCTATCGGCTTGCAAGGCCCCCAGCGCTTCGAAGAAAGTGGGGGCCTGGTTGGGAGCCCGCAGAGAACCGTCTCGAGCGGGCGCGCAGGACATATTCCCCTGCGTCTGGGACAGATGGTTTCTCGGCGTGGCCTGTGGCTTGGAGGGCGGCATGAACACGGTGCTGGAAGGGTTTCGAATTTCGCCGTCTCTGGCTTGTTTGGCCTGGGGCGCCGCGACTTCCGTTTCGCGCTGCCGCTTCTGGGCTGTGCTCGGCACGGAGGAAATTTCGCGCTGTTCGGAGAGAACCAAAGGAGTGGCGCTGGTGGACGAGGCCGGTGCGCCCATGCTTCCAGTTACCACATTGCTTCGTGTGAACAAGGCAGAGATGTAGCTGGAACTTGCCGTGACCGACACAGCTGTGGTCATGGCCATGGAGTCGGAGTCGGGCTCCAAGTCAGTTTCGGCGACGGATTGGACGGAGGGGGCACCCCCGAGGGGCAGGGTCTGCGCGTGCAAGCTACCTGAAGAAACGACATCCTCACTGGCTGGCAGACCCAGCAGCGCGGCGGGCGTGTACGCCGACAGGGCATGCGATGCTGCAGTTTGCCTGCGTTGGTCGAAGGGGAACAGCCTGGGACGGGGATCGTCCACGACCTCCTGCGCCTTCTTTCGAAGCGGGGCATCCAACCAGAGAGGCAGCACTTCAAGGGCGAGCAGGCTGTCGGCCAGTCGCAACGAACAATAGGCCGGGGCAATAGCGGCCAGAATATCGTCTCGGAACGCCCGCTGCTCCGCAAGGGATCTCAGCGCAGCGTACGCATTCACGCAGATGTCGAGCGCTTTCTTCACGGTCACATCCATCAGGTCGAGTTCCTTTTTTGCTTGACGAGGCCGCGTCTTGGGCGAAGGTTGAGCGATCCAACTAAGCTGCGCGATCAGGGATTTCAACGCGTCTCGGCGCATCACAGCATTGCGCAAGCCCGGCGCCCAGTGGTCAACGACCCCCTTATGCCAGACTAGCCGTTCCAATTTCTCCAAAAAACGCAACGCTAGGCGCCAAGATGAGGACGGCGTCAGACGCGAGTAAAAGTCACTTGCCCCTCTGAGGTGAGCAGGTATAGGGGAAAGGAAATGGTCCATCCTGTTGCACAGATCCAACCCCCTCTCCTTTTCCTCGCCCAGGTCTGCGAGCAGCCAGACGTCGATTTTTTTCACAAGAGGCTCAAGCACCTGCCCCGCAGCTTCCAGTTGGTTCTCGCCCAGCAGCCGAGCGAACTCCCCCCCGACCATGAGCACGGCATCGGTGGGGGTGGCGTTGGCCAACGCCAAAAGGCTGTAGGCGGGTGGGCTCAATGGAGGGACGCTGATAGACAAGGTCGGTGCGCCCATGCCCCCAGTGGCAAGATCCATTCGCGAGGTCAAGTCCAGCAAACCGAAAGGGGTGGAAGTGGACATTGCCAGGACCGACAACGGTGTGGTGTCGACCAAGGCCATGGAGTTGACGACGGATGGGTCAGAGGGGGGCTGGACCACCAGCTCGGCTGACGTGTACGCCGGCAGAAGCTGTGACGGTGCAGCTGGCCTCGACTTGTCGAAGGGGAACAGCCGGGGACCGGGATCGTCGATGAGTTCCTGCGCCTTCTGTCGAAGAGGGGCAGCCAACCATTGAGGCATCCCTTGAAGGGCGAGCAGGCCATCGGCCAGTTGCAACGAACAATAGGCCCGCGCAATGGCCGCCAGAATATCGTCGAGGAAGGCCTGCTGTTCTGCGCTAGATTTCAGCGCAGCATACGCATCTACCAAGATGTCGAGCGCCTTCTTCAAGGTCGCGACCATGAGCCCCACATCATTTCGGAAGCGAGCCCATGCATTGACCAAAGGTTGAGCGGTCCAACTGAGCTGCGCGATCAGGGATTTCAACGCATCTCGGCGCCTCTCAGAAACGCGAAAGTCCGGCGCCCAGTTGTCGAGGATCCCCTTATGCCAGTCAAGCCGTTCTCTATTCACCAAGAAACGCAGCTCTAGGCACCAAGGGGAAGACCATGCGAGGCTGGAACGAAAGTGACACCCCCCTCTGAGGTGAGCAGTTATCGGGGCGCGGAACGGATGCATCTTGTTGCTCAGATCCACCCCCCTCGTCCTTTCCTTGCTCGGGTCTGTGCGCAACCAGGCATCAATTTTTTTTGCCAAGGGCTCGAACATCTGCCCCGCAGCTTCCAGTTGGTCCTCGCCCAGCAGCCGAGCAAACTCCTTACCGACCATGAGCACAGCACCGGCGGGAGTGGCGTTGGCCAACGCCTCGAGGCTGTAGGCAGGTGGACCTAAAGGGGCAGCGCTGGTCGAAGAGGTCGGTGCGCTCAAGCCCAGCAAATCGGCGGATGTGAGAGTCCCCCGCACGACCGACCCAGGTCGCCCCATCGGCATCGGGAGCTGCTGAGCCTGCAGCTGAGTCGCCCGATGCGACTGCGCCAAGGTAGTCGCTGCAGGGGTGCACAAAGGCGTCGTCGACAGCAAGGCGGCTGAAGTCCACTGCATGGGTGGCGTCACCAGCACCGGCACCGGCACCGGCACCGGCACCGGGTAATGGGGCACCACGGGATGCACCACCTGCACCAGCGTGGCGCTGGGTTCCGGTTCGAGCAGCCCATCCACCCATTCTTGCGCGGCTTGCGATATCGGCGTCGACGGTGCGCCCACGTAGGCAGGTATCTGGAACAGCAGCGTGTAGGGCAGCGGGGTCGACGGAGATGACCAGGGAGATGGGGGCGCGAATTGCAGCGGGGGCGGCATCTGGGCTTGAACCTCGCCCTGATGCTGCTGCACATGGCGTGGCAGCTGCGTCGCCACACCGGGCAACACAGGACCCACGCCGCTCAGATGCATTGGCAGCCCGGTGACTTGCGGAGGGAGATTCGGAGGTACGGGAAATGCGCCGGACGGATGAGGAAGGGTGGTGCGGCTCATGCTGGGGGCTCCATGGCGGGATGGCATCTGCCATCGGCCCTGAGTGCCCCGAGGGTTGCAAGGGTTCCGCAGCCCTCAGGGGACCCCAACCCTCACGCTTTGCAAGCAGCGCGCGCGCCTCAAAGAATCCGGTTGAACCACAGCACCGACAGGCCCGCCGACAGCAGCGCGAGCAACGAGGCCGCGAGCGCAAGCAGGCCAGAGATCTCGGTTTCCTTCTTCTCCACCGTGAGGCGCGAGCTCAGGGTTTCGTAGACCTTCTTCAGGTTCTCCGCCGTGCCAGCGTAGTAGTACTCGGCCTGCGTCGTGCGGGCCACGTCCTTGAGGCTTTGTTCGTCCAGCCGCACGCGCATGGACCAGCCCTCGAAGCCGATGATTTCACCGTCGACCGTGCCCACGCCCACGGTATAGACGCGCACACCGCGATCGGCCGCCATCTTGGCGGCTTCGGCGGTGTCCACGCCGGTGGTGCGCTGGCCGTCGGTGAGCAGGATGATGGCGGCCGAGGTGTACGAGCCCGGTGCCACGGGGGTGAAGGGTTTGTCGTCGGGCTTGGGCTGGTCGAGCGCGCGGCCCTTGGGCGCAAAGGGGTCGGTGTTGCGGCTGTAGGTCATGTCGCCGAGGTTGATGCGCTGCTCGGGGAACAGCTCGGAGAGCGAGACCACGATGGCGCTGCCGATGGCAGTGGCGCGCTGCAGCTGGAACTTGTCGATCGCAGCCACCAAGTCTTCGCGGCTGAGCGTGATGGGCTGCACCACCTGCGCCGAACCGGCGAAGGCGACGATGCCGACCTTCACATGCCGGGGCAGTTCGGCCAGGAAGGCCTTGGCGGCGTTCTGCGAGGCCACGAGGCGGTTGGGTTGCACGTCTTCGGCGCGCATGCTGCCCGAGACGTCCATGGCCAGGATGATGGTCTGCTGGTTCGACGGCAGCACGATGCTGGCCATGGGCCGTGCCGAGGCCAGCAACATGATGGCAATGGCCATGAGCAGCAGCACGGGCGGCACGTGGCGGCGCCAGCCCGGGCCTTTGCCCATGGCTTCGCGCACGATCGACAGGCTCGCGTAGCGCAGCGCGGTCTGCTTGCGCCGGCGCATCAGCCACACGTAGAGCAGCACGAGCAATGGCAAGGCCAGCAGCAGCCACAGCAATTGCGGCCACAGGAAACTCACGGGCAGGTGGTTCAACCAGTTCATCATGATCGTGCTCCTTCACGTTCACGTGGACGCGCAAGGCTGTGGCGATCGCGCGTGGGCAATTGGGTGGGCATGTGCGGCACAGACGGGCCGTTGCGCGCGTGGCGTTGGCGCCCTTTGCGCAGTTCGATGAAACGCATCACGGCCTCGGCGAGGTCGTCGTCGGTAGCCAGCTCCAACGTGTCCACGCCGGCACGGCCCAGGCTCTCGCGCAGTTGCGCTTCGCGTTGCGCGGCAATGCGCGCGAAGCGCTGGCGAAAGCCGGCGTCGTGCGTGTCCACCAGCAACTGTTCGCCGGTTTCGGCATCGCGGATCGGGATGAGGCCCAGGTCGGGCAGGTCCAGTTCCAGCGGGTCGAGCAGGCGCACGGCCACCACGTCGTGCCGCCGCGCGAGTTCGCCCAGGGGCTTTTCCCAGCCGGGCTCGCTGATGAAGTCGGACACCACGAACAGCGTGCCGCGCTGGCGCACGGTGTGCAGCGCGGCACGCAGCAGGTCGGCGAGCTGGGTCACGCCGTTCTTGCGCTCGGCGTCGGTCTTCTTCGGCGGCTGCAACACCATCTGCATGATGCGCAGCACCTGCGTGCGGCCACCGCGCGCGGGCAGCACGGCGTCGACCACCGGCTCGCCGCGCGAGCCGTAGAGCACCGCACCCACCCGGTTGCCGCGGCGCCCGATCAGGCGCGCGAGCACCGCGGTGAAGTCCAGCAGCACCTGGCTCTTGCGCTGCTCGCCCGAGCCGAAGTCGACCGAGGGGCTGAGGTCGAGCAGGAACCACGCGGCCATCTCGCGGTCTTCGGTGAACACGCGCACGTGGGGCACCTGAAGGCGCGCGGTGACGTTCCAGTCGATGTGGCGCACGTCGTCGTGGTGCTGGTATTCGCGCAGGTCGGCCAGGTCCAGGCCCGAGCCGCGCATGAGGGTGCGGTAGTCGCCTTGCAGCAGGCCGTCGAGCCGGCGCAGCACGGTCCACTCCAGCCGGCGCAGCAGGGCTTCGGCGCGGCGCGCGACCGGCGTGGCCGCGGCCGCCCCGCTGGCCTGGACCTCGCCTTCCTTGCCGAAGAGCCGCGCGAACATGTTCACGCCACTTTCTTCTCGTGCTCCAGCGGCCGGGCCGGCGCTGGAATGTGTTTCATGATGCGGCCGATCAGCGCGTCGCTGCTCAAGCCTTCGGAGAGGCCTTCGTAGGAGAGCACCACGCGGTGGCGCAGCACGTCGGGCACGAGGTCGATCATGTCTTCGGGCAGCGCGTAGTTGCGCCCGCGCAGCATCGCCAGGGCGCGCGCGCCTTCCACCAGCCCGATGGTGGCGCGCGGGCTGGCGCCGAAGGTGATGAGGTGCGCCATGTCCTTGATGCCGTGCTTCTCCGGGTTGCGCGTGGCCGACACGAGCTTGACCGCGTACTGCACCAGCGAGGGGTCCACGTACACCTGGCGGCATTGCGCCTGCAAGGCGGCGAGCTGGTCGGTGGTGGCGACGGCGTTGACGTTCACCGACGGGCCGGTGACGCGCTCGACGATCACGTATTCCTCTTCGTCGCTGGGGTAGTCGACCATCACCTTCATCATGAAGCGGTCGACCTGTGCTTCGGGCAACGGGTAGGTGCCTTCGGTCTCGATCGGGTTCTGTGTGGCCATCACCAGGAACGGGTTGGGCACCTTGTGCGTGTCACCGGCGATCGTGACCTGGCGCTCCTGCATCACCTCCAGCAGCGCGCTCTGCACCTTGGCGGGCGCGCGGTTGATTTCGTCGGCCAGCAGCAGGTTGGCGAACACGGGGCCGAGCGAGGTGCTGAAGTCGCCGGTTTTCTGGTTGTAGATGCGCGTGCCCACGAGGTCGGCGGGCACGAGGTCGGGCGTGAACTGGATGCGCTTGAACTGGCCCTGCACCACGCTGGCCAGCGTCTTCACGGTCAGCGTCTTGGCCAGGCCGGGCACGCCCTCGACCAGCAGGTGGCCCTGGGCCAGCATCGCGACCATGACGCGTTCGAGGAACCGGTCCTGCCCGACCACCACGCGCTTGACCTCGTACAGGATCTGCTCCATGAGCTGGGCGGTGTCGGGGGCGTTGCTTTGGTCCATGGAGCGCTCCTGTGAAGAAAGAGGGGTGTTCAGAACGGGGGAAGTCCTGCGGCGCTGGCCGCGCTTTCGATCGGGACGGCAAATCCGATGCCCACGAAGGTGCGGTGGCTGGTCGGGTTGAGGATGCCGGTGACGATGCCGACCACCTCGCCGTCCATGGTGACCAGCGGTCCCCCGGAGTTGCCGGGGTTGGCGGCCGCATCGAACTGGATCAGGTTGCCGATTTCCTGCTCGCCCTCGGGCGACTTGAAGGCGCGGTTGAAGCCGGAGATGACGCCCGAGGAGGTGGACGGGCCGATGCCGAAGGGAAAGCCGACCGCCACCACGCCGTCGCCGGGCACGAGGTCGCCGGTGGAGCGCATGGTGGCGGCGATGAGGTCGTCGGGAATGGTGTGGGCCTGCAGCACGGCCAGGTCGTTGTGCGCCTGCACGCCGGTGACGCTGGCCACCGACTCGGTGCCGTCGGCAAACACCACCTTGATGCTCTGCGCACCCTGCACCACGTGCAGGTTGGTCAGGATCACGCCCTTGTCGACGATGACCACGCCCGTGCCCTCGCCCAATTCCTGTTCCACCCCCTTCTTGTCCTTGACGGAGGACACGACGCGCACCACTGCGGGGCGGATCTTCTCGGCCGCACGCGCGGCTTGCGAGGGCAGGTTCTGGGTGGTCAGGGTGCGCAGCACGGCGGCGTCGATGTCCTTCTGCGTGAGCGCCTTGGGCAGCTGGCTCTGGCCGTGCCAGACGCTGGCCACGAGCAGGGCCGTCAGCAACACCAGGGCCGACCACACCGTGCGTGGGCTGCCGGCCATGCGCCCCAAGGCGGTGCGCCAGCGCGCGGGCGGCTTCACCACCGCAGCGGGTGCGTCCTCGACGGCCGGCGCAACCGCCTTGCGGACCACGGCGCGGGTGGTCGGGCTGTACAAGGCAGGCTTTCGCATGGCGACTCCTGGTGGCGGATGAAACACATCATGCCGCGTTGCGGTATCCGGCTCAAGCGCTCAACAATTGCCGGAGGACGTAGGGGAGGATTCCGCCGTCGCGGTAGTAGTTCACTTCCACCGGCGTGTCGATGCGCAGAATGACGGCCACCTCGCGGCGCTTGCCGTTGGGGCTGGTGATGACCAGCCGGGCCTCGCTCTGCGGCAGCAAATCCGGGTGGGGGATGACGTCCACGGTTTCGTCGCCCACCACTCCCAGCGATTCCCAGGAATCGCCGTTCTTGAACTGCAGCGGCAGCACCCCCATGCCCACCAGGTTGGAGCGGTGGATGCGCTCGAAGCTGCGCGCCACCACGGCCTTGATGCCCAGCAGCTGCGTGCCCTTGGCGGCCCAGTCGCGGCTGGAGCCGGTGCCGTATTCCTCGCCCGCGAACACCACGGTGGACACGCCGGCGGCCTGGTAGCGCATGGCGGCGTCGAAGATGCTCATCTTCTGGCCCTGCCCCACGCCTTCGAGCTGGTAGATGGTCCAGCCGCCCTCCTCGCGAGAGCCCCCGGGCAGCGGTGCGAGCATGAGGTTCTTGATGCGCACGTTGGCGAAGGTGCCGCGCATCATCACGTCGTGGTTGCCGCGGCGCGCGCCATAGCTGTTGAAATCGGCCTTGAGCACGCCGTGGTCGAGCAGCCACTGGCCGGCGGGCGATTTTTCGGCGATGTTACCGGCTGGGGAGATGTGGTCGGTGGTGATGGAGTCGCCAAACAGCGCCATGATGCGCGCGCCGTGCACGGCCGGTGGTTCGGTGGCGGTGGTTTGCGCGAGCTTGAAGGTGTCGAAGAACGGCGGCTCGGCGATGTAGGTGCTCTTGGGCCAGTTGTAGGTGGTGCCCGAGACGCCCTTGATGTGCTCCCACAGCTTGCCCGGGTCGGTGGACACGCGTTCGTAGTTCTCGCGGTAAGCCTTGCCGTTCATGGCGAACTTCATGAGCTTGTAGATCTCGTCGCTGGTGGGCCAGACGTCGCCCAGGTACACCGGCTTGCCGCCCTTGCCCTTGCCCAGCGGCTCGGTCATGAGGTCTTTCATGACGTTGCCCGCGATGGCATAGGCCACCACCAGCGGCGGGCTGGCGAGGAAGTTGGCCTTGAGGTTGGGGTGGATGCGCGCCTCGAAGTTGCGGTTGCCCGAGAGCACGGCGGCGCAGATCAGGTCGTTCTGGGTGATGACGGCGTTGAGTTCGGGCGTGAGGTCGCCGGCGTTGCCGATGCAGGTGGTGCAGCCGTAGCCGGCGAGCGCGAAGCCGAGCTTCTCCAGGTAGGGCAGCAGGCCGGTCTGCGTGAGGTACTCGGTGACGATGCGCGAGCCGGGGGCGAGCGAGGTCTTGATGTGCGGCTTGACCTTCAGGCCCGCTTCCACCGCCTTCTTCGCCAGCAGGCCCGCGGCCAGCAGCACGCCGGGGTTGCTGGTGTTGGTGCAGCTGGTGATGGCGGCGATCAGCACGTCGCCATTGCCCACGGTGAGGTCGGTGCGTTGCAATTCCTTGGCCGGCGCCAGGGCGCGCACCGGCCGGTTGGCCACCATCTCGGCCTCGAAGCGCGGAGCGCCTTCGGGCGTGGGCTTGGCCGCCGGCACCGGCACCGGTGCGATCTGATTGTCCACCGCGTGAAAGCGCGTGTGCAGCAGCTCGGCGGGCCGGTTGAAGCCGTTCTGGTCGTTCGGCTTGCTGTACAGCTCGGCAAACTGCCGGGCGACCTGGCCCAGTTCGATGCGGTCCTGCGGGCGCTTGGGGCCGGCCAGGCTCGGCGTGACCAGGCCCAGGTCCAGCTTCACGACCTGGGAGTAGTCGATGTCCCCGCTGCGCGGCACGCCGAACAGTTCCTGGGCGCGGAAGTAGGCCTCGAAGGCTTCGATCTCGGCCTTGCTGCGACCGGTGCCACGGAAGTAGTCGAGCGTCTTCTCGTCCACCGGGAAGAAGCCCATGGTGGCGCCGTATTCGGGCGCCATGTTGCCGATGGTGGCGCGGTCGGGCAAGGACAGCGAGGCCGTGCCTTCGCCGAAGAACTCGACGAACTTGCCCACCACTTTCTGCTGGCGCAGGATTTCGGTGACGGTGAGCACCAGGTCGGTGGCGGTCACGCCCTCGCGCAGGCGGCCGGTGAGCTCGAAGCCCACCACGTCGGGCGTGAGGAAGTAGACCGGCTGGCCCAGCATGGCGGCCTCGGCCTCGATGCCGCCCACGCCCCAGGCCACCACGCCGATGCCGTTGATCATGGTGGTGTGGCTGTCGGTGCCCACCAGCGTGTCGGGGTAGTAGAGCCCGCCCTTCAGGTGCACGCCGCGCGCCAGGTATTCCAGGTTCACCTGGTGCACGATGCCAAAGCCCGGAGGCACCACGCCAAACGTGTCGAACGCCTGCATGCCCCACTTCATGAACTGGTAGCGCTCGTTGTTGCGCTGGAACTCCAGCTTCATGTTCAGGTCCAGCGCCTGCTTGGTGCCGTAATAGTCCACCATGACCGAGTGGTCGACCACCAGGTCCACTGGCACCAGGGGTTCGATCTTCTTCGGGTCCTGACCCAGGCGCTGGGCCGTGCTGCGCATGGCGGCCAGGTCGGCCAGCAGCGGCACACCGGTGAAGTCCTGCAGCACCACGCGCGCCACGGTGAACGGGATTTCATCGGTGCGCGCGGTGTTGGGCTGCCACTGCGCGAGCTGGGCCACGTGCTCGGGCGTGACGCGTTCGCCATCGCAATGGCGCAGCACGCTCTCCAGCACGATGCGCAGCGACACCGGCAACCGTTTGACCGAAGGGAACTGCTTGGCCAGCGCCGGCAGCGAATAGAACCGGCCGCTTTTGCCAGAAGCCGTCTTGAAGGTCTTGACGGTGGACGCGAACGGATGGGAGAAATGGTTTGTGTTGGACATGTGGGGCTCCTGACGGGTTCGGTAGAACACCGGCCCATTCTGTCAGGAGCGCGCCATTCCTTGCTGACAGACTTGAAAAGAACCTTCCGCGCGGAACGGGAGACTCAAATCCTCCCGGTGATCAACAGCACGATCACGATCACCAGCACAACGCCCAGCAAACCACTGGGCCCGTAGCCCCAGCCCCGGCTGTGTGGCCATGCGGGGAAGACGCCCAGCAGTATCAGCACCAGGATGATGAGAAGAATGGTTCCGAGGGTCATGGGGGTTCTCCTTCGTTTTTGGATGGACCGCTTGGCCAGAGATGGACCGGACCGTCCATGCCTGGCACGCCCCCAGCGTAGGCGTTCGACGTGCGCGCATCTGTTCGCTAACGCACACCCGATCAGGCCGTGGCCAGCCTTGTGCGGCGCAGCGCCGTCCATTGCAGCTCGGCCAGCACGAAGACGGCCACCGCCTGCACCACCAGATAGGCTTGACCCAGAGGCGTGGGCGAGACCACACCGCCGAACAGCAGCACCAGGCACGCGGCCACCCAGGCGAAGTTGCCGACGATGAGGGTGGTCAGCCATGCGCGCGGCGGCGTTGGTTGCAAGGCCAGGGCGCCGGCCAACGCCACATAGAGCAGCAACACGATGCCCGAGGCGCTCAGCAAACCCGTGGGCAGGCCCAGCCAGGGGGACAGCGAACCGGCCAGCGCCAGGTGCAGCCCGGCGGTGCCGGAACCCGACAGGGCATCGGCCCAGAGCACACGACGCAGGCCGAGGGGAGACGTGAGGGACTGGATGAGGGACATGAGGCACTCCAGGATGACGAGGTGGAAAGAGTCGGGATCGAGGGATCCGGTGCAGATGGTCCCGTCGACGGTGCGTGGCGTCCATGACGTGGCAGGTCATGGCCGCGCCACCGCCCGTGCCCTACGATGCCGCCCATGAACGCCCTGCACGCCGCCGCCACCCCCTCGCCTTTTGGCGAGCGCCTGCGCCACTGGCGCCAACGCCGCCGCTTGAGCCAGCTTGACCTCGCGCACGTGGCCGACGTGTCCACCCGCCACCTGAGCTACGTGGAGACCGGCCGCGCCAGCCCCAGCCGCGACATGGTCTTGCGCCTGGTCGACCGGCTCGAAGTGCCGCTGCGCGAGCGCAACGCGCTGCTGGAGGCCGCGGGCTATGCGCCCATGTACCGCGAGCGCCCGCTGGAAGCGCCCGACATGGCGTCGGCACGCGCCGCGGTCAAGCGCATCCTGGATTGCCACGAACCCTGGCCCGCGCTGGCCATGGACCGGCACTGGAACCTCGTGATGCACAACCGCATGGTGCCGATGCTGCTGGCCGGTGCGGCGCCCGAGCTGCTGCAAGGCCCGGTGAACGTGTTGCGCCTGAGCCTGCACCCCCAGGGCCTGGCGCCGCGCATCGCCAACCTGCGGCAGTGGCGCGAACACCTCTTCGAACGCCTGCGCCAGCAGATCCACGCCACGGGGGACGAGACGCTGGCGGCTCTGCTGGCCGAGCTCAAGGCATACCCGGAATCGTTCGGCGCTGATGCGGGAGCGCTGCCGGGCGAGCACCACGGCGTGCTCATGCCGTTCGAATTCCGCACACCGCAGGGCGTGCTGCGCCTCATCAGCACCACCACCGTGTTCGGCTCACCGGTGGACATCACGCTGCAGGAACTGGCGTTGGAGACGTTCTTTCCGGCGGACGAAGCCAGCGCCGAACTGCTGCGCACGCTCGCGGCCTGAATCGAACCCCAGCGCAACGAGAGGCAGAAGCGAAAAAGCCGCTGCAAACAGCAGCGGCTTTTCATTCCAGGGCGCCGAGGGTCCGGCTTCGCCGGCCCTCCAGCGCCGCCCCCTGGGGGGTGACGCCGAAGGCGGCGCGGGGGGAATCACTCAGGCCGTCACGCCCTTTGCCGTTTCCGCGTACTCCTCGATCTGGTCGAAGTTCATGTACTTGTAGATCGCCGCGCCATCCTTGTTCACCACGCCCATCGCCTCGTGGTACTCGGCCACGGTGGGGATGTGGCCGAGCTTGGAGGCGATGGCCGCCAGCTCGGCCGAGGCCAGGTACACGTTGGTGTTCTTGCCCAGGCGGTTCGGGAAGTTGCGGGTGGAGGTGGAGACCACCGTCGCGCCTTCGCGCACCTGTGCCTGGTTGCCCATGCACAGCGAGCAGCCGGGCATTTCGGTGCGGGCACCCGCGGTGCCGAACGCCGAGTAGTGGCCTTCCTTGATCAGCTCGCTCTCGTCCATCTTGGTCGGCGGCGCGACCCACAGCTTGACCGGGATGTCGCGTTGGCCGCCCAGCAGCTTGGCGGCGGCGCGGAAGTGGCCGATGTTGGTCATGCACGAACCGATGAAGGCTTCATCGATCTTGGTGCCGGCCACGTCGGACAGGGTCTTGGCATCGTCCGGGTCGTTCGGGCAGCACAGGATGGGCTCCTTGATGTCGGCCAGATCGATCTCGATCACGGCGGCGTACTCGGCGTTGGCGTCGGCTTCGAGCAACGTGGGCGCGGCCAGCCAGGCTTCGACCTTCTGGATGCGGCGCTCCAGGCTGCGCTTGTCCTCGTAACCATTGGCGATCATGTTCTTCATCAGCACGACGTTGCTGGTGAGATATTCCTTGATCGGCTCGGGGTTGAGTTTGATGGTGCAGCCCGCGGCCGAGCGCTCGGCAGACGCATCGCTCAGCTCGAACGCCTGTTCCACCTTCAGGTCGGGCAAGCCTTCGATTTCTAGCACGCGGCCCGAGAACACGTTGATCTTGCCGGCCTTGGCGACCGTGAGCAGACCGGCCTTGATGGCGTACAGCGGAATCGCGTGCACCAGGTCGCGCAGGGTCACGCCAGGCTGCATCTGACCCTTGAAGCGCACCAGCACCGATTCGGGCATGTCCAGCGGCATCACGCCGGTAGCGGCGCCGAAAGCCACCAGGCCGGAGCCCGCGGGGAACGAGATGCCGATCGGGAAGCGGGTGTGCGAGTCACCGCCGGTGCCCACGGTGTCGGGCAGCAGCAGGCGGTTGAGCCAGCTGTGGATCACACCGTCGCCCGGGCGCAGGGCCACACCACCACGGTTGCTGATGAAGGCGGGCAGTTCGCGGTGGGTCTTCACGTCCACCGGCTTCGGGTAGGCCGCGGTGTGGCAGAACGACTGCATCACCATGTCGGCGCTGAAGCCCAGGCAGGCCAGGTCTTTCAGTTCATCGCGCGTCATAGGGCCGGTCGTGTCCTGCGAACCGACGGTGGTCATCTTGGGCTCGCAGTACGTACCCGGGCGCACGCCAAAACCTTCGGGCAGGCCGACCGCGCGGCCCACCATTTTTTGCGCCAGCGTGAAGCCGGCCTTGGTCTCAGTAGGTGCTTGCGGCAGGCGGAAAGCGGTGCTGGCCGCCAGGCCCAGGAACTCGCGCGCCTTGGCCGTGAGCGAGCGTCCGATGATCAGGTTGATGCGGCCGCCGGCGCGCACTTCGTCGAACAGCACGTCGCTGCGCAACTGGAACTCCACCACGGTGGCGCCACCCTTGGTGATCTTGCCTTCGTAGGGAAGGATGTCGATCACGTCACCCATCTCGAGCTTGCTGACGTCGACTTCGATCGGCAGAGCGCCCGAGTCTTCCTGCGTGTTGAAGAAGATGGGGGCGATCTTGCCGCCGAGCGTGACGCCGCCGAAACGCTTGTTCGGCACAAAGGGGATGTCCTGGCCCGTGGCCCAGATCACAGAGTTGGTGGCGGACTTGCGCGAAGAACCGGTGCCGACCACATCGCCCACATAGGCCACGAGGTGGCCCTTCTTCTTGAGGTCGTCGATGAACTGCATCGGGCCACGCTTGCCGTCTTCCTCGGGCTTGAACGCCGCGCCTTCGCGCGTGTTCTTCAGCATGGCCAGGTAGTGCAGCGGAATGTCCGGGCGGCTCCAGGCGTCGGGCGCGGGCGAAAGGTCGTCGGTGTTGGTTTCACCCGGCACCTTGAACACGGTCACAGTGATCTTCTTCTCCACTTCGGGACGGCTGGTGAACCACTCGGCATCGGCCCAGCTCTGCATGACCTCGCGCGCCTTGGCATTGCCCGCCTTGGCCTTGTCGGCCACATCGTTGAAGAAGTCGAACATCAGCAGCGTCTTCTTGAGACCTTCGGCAGCGGTGCTGGCCGTCTCTTCGTCGTCCAGCAACTCGATCAGCGGGTGCACGTTGTACCCGCCCACCATGGTGCCGAGCAGTTCGGTGGCCTTGACCTTGGAGATCAGACCCACGCTCACATCGCCGTGTGCCACAGCGGCCAGGAAGCTGGCCTTGACCTTGGCGGCGTCGTCCACACCGGGTGGCACGCGGTGCGTGAGCAGGTCCAACAGGAACGCGTCTTCACCGGCCGGTGGTGCTTTGATCAGCTCGATCAGGTCGGCGACCTGTTGGGCCTCCAGCGGCAGCGGCGGAATGCCAAGCGCAGCGCGTTCGGCGGCATGGGCGCGGTAGTCGGCAAGAAAGGTGTTGGACATGTTGTTCTCCGGAAGGAAATGCGTGGGAATCAAAAAACAAATGGATAGTGGCCAAGCAAACTCAATGCCGCTGCCCCGCCGGCTCGGTGAAGAGCGGACGCACCGCTTCGGGCAGTGGCAGGCCGGTCTGGTGCGCGCGCTCCAGCACCTGCCAGAAATAGCGGTAGCTCGCCCGGTCGTGCAGGCGGCCTTCGAACTGCACGGGCGCCCAGTCGGCGGCCATCGCGCTCTCGATCAGGCCGGCGGCCGTGTCGACCTCGGACGCCAAGGGCGCGAACGCGGCCACGACGGTGCGGATCTGGTCGGGGTGGATGCTCCACATGCGGGTGTAGCCGAGTTGGTGCGCGGCCTGTTGTGCGGCGACGCGAAGGGCATCCATGTCCTTGAACTCGGTGACCACGCAATGCGAAGGCACCTTGCCGTGCGCATGGCAGGCCGAGGCGATGTCGAGCTTGGCGCGCAGCACCAGCGGGTGTGAAAACTGCCCTTGCACGCTCATGCCGGCCGAAGGAATCGCGCCGCCGTGCGCGGACACGAAATCCATCAGGCCGAAGCTGATGCTCTGCACGCGCGGATGGGCGGCGATGTCGAAGGCGCGGTGCACCGCGGCGGGCGACTCGACCAGCACATGCAGCGGCAGGCCCGGGGCACCAGCGGCGTCGAGCGCGGCGGCGGCGCGCTGCACGTCGGCCACCGATTCGACCTTGGGCACCATGATGTGGGCCAGCCGATGGCCCGCGCGGGCGGCGATGAAAGCCACGTCCGACTCGAACGCTTCATGGTCCACCGCGTGCACACGAACCGCCACGCGCGCCTCGGGCGCTGCGGCCAGCGCCAGTTCCGTCACCAGCGCAGCGTGCTCGGCCTCACCGCCCACGGGCGCGCCGTCTTCGCAATCCAGCGTCACGTCGAACACGCAGGTGCCGAATTCGGCGGCCATCTCCGCCTGCAACGCCAGGCTCTTGCGCATGCGCGCTTCCACCCCGCTGTAGTGGTCGCAGACCGGCAGCGCGAACGCGCCGGCCTGGGCGCCGAGAAGGATGGAGCGCGGATGGGTGCTCACAGCAGGTGTTTCACGCCGTCCTGCTCGCCTTGCAGCTCAGCCAGGGTCGTGTTGATGCGCTCTTGCGAGAAGGCGTCGATCTCCAGGCCTTCGACCAGCTTGTATTCGCCGTTTTCACAGGTGACCGGGAAGCCGAACATCACGTCCTTCGGAATGCCGTACTGGCCGTCCGAGGGGATGCCCATGGTGACCCACTTGCCGTTGGTGCCCAGGGCCCAGTCGCGCATGTGGTCGATGGCGGCGTTGGCAGCCGATGCTGCCGACGACAGGCCACGCGCTTCGATGATGGCCGCGCCACGCTTGCCCACGGTGGGCAGGAAGGTGTTGGCGTTCCATTCCTGGTCGTTGATCATCTTGGCGACGCTCTCGCCGTTGATGGTGGCGAAGCGGTAGTCGGCGTACATCGTGGGCGAGTGGTTGCCCCAGACGGTGAGTTTCTCGATGTCGGCCACGGCCTTGCCGGTCTTGGCGGCGATCTGGCTGGCGGCGCGGTTGTGGTCCAGGCGCAGCATGGCGGTGAAGTTCTTGCGCGGCAGGTCGGGCGCGCTCTTCATGGCGATGTAGGCGTTGGTGTTGGCGGGGTTGCCGACCACCAGCACCTTGACGTTGCGGCTGGCCACGGCGTTCAGCGCCTTGCCCTGGGCCGTGAAGATGGCGCCGTTGACCGCCAGCAGCTCGGCGCGCTCCATGCCGGGGCCGCGTGGACGCGAACCCACCAGCAGGGCGTAATCGGTGTCCTTGAACGCGGTCATCGGGTCGCTGTGGGCTTCCATGCCCACCAGCAGCGGGAAGGCGCAGTCGTCCAGTTCCATCATCACGCCCTTGAGCGCCTTCTGGGCCTTCTCGTCCGGGATCTCCAACAGCTGCAGGATCACCGGCTGGTCCTTGCCGAGCATTTCGCCAGAGGCAATGCGAAACAGGAGGGCGTAACCGATCTGGCCAGCGGCGCCGGTGACGGCGACGCGAACGGGCTTCTTGTTCATGGTGAAAACTCCGGAAAAGGACGTTGGGAAAAGAGAGAAATGACGAGGGAAACACCCTCAAGCCATGGGAGAGAAAGGAATCAGGCCGCCCGAAAAACGGCGACCGGATCAGTCCGCGAGTGTACCCTCGCAAACCCTGAGGCGTCAATTTGTCTTATGTCTTATATAAGATATGATTCGACCCCGTAGCGGCGTCCCAACTTCGCTGTAAAAAGCATGCCCACTCCACCCCAGAACCCCTCCGATGCGACGTCGGCAGACACCGGTGTCACGGGCTCGCCCGAGAACACCGCTCCGGCCTTCAGCCCGCTGTACCAGCAGATCAAGACCTTGATCCTGCGCAGCCTGCAGGCGGGCGAATGGAAGCCGGGCGACATGATTCCGAGCGAGTTCGACCTGGCCGCGCGTTTCCGCGTGAGCCAGGGCACCGTGCGCAAGGCCATCGATGCCCTGGCAACCGACAACCTGTTGGTGCGCCGCCAGGGCAAGGGCACCTTCGTGGCCACCCACGCCGAGGTCCACACCCAATACCGCTTCCTGCACGTGCTGCCCGACGTGGGCACGCTGGAGGAACAAGGCCCCTCCGAACGCCACATCATCGAATGCCGCCGCTTGCGGGCACCGGCCGAAATCGCGCGCCAGCTGGCGCTGCGCACCGGCGACGCCGTCCTGCAGGTCAAACGCGTGCTGGCCTTTGGCGGCAAGCCCGCCATCGTCGAAGAACTCTGGCTGCCCGGCGGCCCTTTCAAAGGCTTGACGCTGGAAACCCTGTCGGACGACCAAGGCCCGATGTACGCGCTGTTCGAAACGCAGTTCGGTGTGCGCATGGTGCGGGCGCAGGAAAAAATCAAGGCCGTGAGCGCCGATGCCGATGCGGCCACCCTGCTCGGCGTGGCGCCTGGCTACCCGCTGCTCAGCGTGGAGCGTCTGGCCTTTACCTACAACGACGAACCGATGGAGTTGCGGCGAGGCCTGTACCGCACCGACGACCACCACTACCGCAACGAATTGAGCTGATACCCCTGGCAGTTGCGCCCGTTTTTGCCCAAAGCATCCGAGTGCCGGAGTGCGACATGGTGCGTTGCAATAGAATTTGACGCGCCTTGGCAAAAGTTACCAACGAGTTACCAAGCCAAAACCTCCCCTCCTCCCCCGGAAGAAAGCCCCACCCATGACCGAGTTGACCAAGAAGCGGCCCGAGTTCCGCAACATCAACGCCTTCAAGGATCTCACCACCTACCGCCTGCCACCGGCGGGCTGGGTGTCGATCCTGCACCGCGCCAGCGGCGGCCTGATGTTCATCCTGTTGCCCCTGATCGTCTGGCTGTTCGACACCTCGGTGTCATCCGAAATCTCTTTCGAACGTTTCAGCGCGGCCTTCGCCGTCGGCATCGGGTTCGTGCCAGGCTGGCTGTTCAAGCTCGTGGTGCTGGCCATCATCTGGGCCTACCTGCACCACCTCATCGCCGGCGTACGCCACCTGTACATGGATGCCTGCCACGCCGTGAGCAAGGAATTCGGCAAGTCCTCGGCCATCGTCACGCTGGTGCTGAGCATCGGCTTCACGCTGGTGCTGGGCGCGAAGCTGTTTGGTCTCTATTGATTGCGGGTCAGATCTTCAGCTCTGACCCCAACTGATCAGGAAAACACACAACATGTCTGTCAACTACGGTTCCAAGCGCGTCGTCACCGGCGCCCACTATGGCCTGCGCGACTGGCTCGCCCAGCGCGTCACCGCGGCCCTCATGGCCCTCTTCACCCTGGTCGTGCTGCTCAAGGTGCTCTTCACCAGCGGCCCCATCGGCTACGAAAGCTGGGCAGGCATCTTCGCTGCCCAATGGATGAAGGCCCTGACCTTCGCCGTCTTCCTCGCCCTGGCCTACCACGTGTGGATCGGCATGCGCGACATCTGGATGGACTACGTCAAACCGGCCGGCATCCGCCTCGTGCTGCACGTCTTCACCATCGTCTGGCTCCTGTCCTGCCTGGGCTGGGCTGTTCAAGTTCTCTGGAGGCTCTGAAGCCATGTCCGCATCTGCATCCCTTCCCAAGCGTCAGTTTGACGTGGTCATCGTCGGCGCCGGGGGCTCCGGCATGCGCGCTTCGCTGCAACTCGCGCGCGCCGGCCTGAAAGTGGCCGTGCTATCCAAGGTGTTCCCGACCCGTTCGCACACGGTGGCCGCGCAAGGCGGCATCGGCGCCTCGCTCGGCAACATGAACGAAGACAACTGGCACTACCACTTCTACGACACCATCAAGGGCTCCGACTGGCTGGGCGACCAGGACGCCATCGAGTTCATGTGCCGCGAAGCACCGAAGGTCGTGTACGAGCTCGAACACTTCGGCATGCCGTTCGACCGCAACCCCGACGGCACCATCTATCAACGCCCCTTCGGCGGCCACACCGCGAACTATGGCGAGAAGGCCGTGCAACGCGCCTGCGCCGCGGCCGACCGCACCGGCCACGCCATGCTGCACACGCTGTACCAGCAGAACGTGCAGGCCCGCACCACCTTCTTCGTCGAATGGATGGCGCTGGACCTGATCCGCGACGCCGCTGGCGACGTGGTCGGCGTGACCGCGCTGGAAATGGAAACCGGCGAAACCTATATCTTGGAGGCCAAGACCACGCTGCTGGCCACCGGTGGCGCCGGCCGCATCTTCGCGGCCTCCACCAACGCCTTCATCAACACCGGTGACGGCCTGGGTATGGCGGCGCGCGCCGGCATTCCGCTGCAGGACATGGAGTTCTGGCAGTTCCACCCCACCGGCGTGGCCGGTGCCGGCGTGCTGCTGACCGAAGGTTGCCGTGGCGAAGGCGCGATCCTGCGCAACAGCAATGGCGAGCGTTTCATGGAGCGCTATGCGCCCACGCTGAAGGATCTGGCGCCGCGCGACTTCGTCTCGCGCTGCATGGACCAGGAAATCAAGGAAGGCCGTGGTTGCGGTCCGAACAAGGACTACATCCACCTCGACATGACCCACCTGGGCGTCGCCGACATCATGAAGCGCCTGCCCTCGGTGTACGAGATCGGGCACAACTTCGCCAACGTCGACATCACCAAGGAACCGATCCCGGTGGTGCCGACCATCCACTACCAGATGGGCGGCATCCCGACCAACATCCATGGCCAGGTCGTCAGCCCCGATGGGCAGGGCAACCAGAAGGTGGTCAACGGCCTGTATGCGGTGGGCGAATGCTCCTGCGTGAGCGTGCACGGCGCCAACCGCCTGGGCACCAACTCGCTGCTGGACTTGCTGGTGTTCGGCAAGGCCGCCGGCGACCACATCGTGCAGTACAACGACAAGCTCAAGGCCCACAAGCCCATGCCGGCCGATGCCGCCGACAAGACGCTCGCCCGCCTGACCCGCCTGGACAACTCCACCAGCGGCGAGTATGCACAGGACGTCGCCAACGACATGCGCAACATCATGCAGCAGCACGCGGGCGTGTTCCGCACGCAAGCCAGCATGGAAGAAGGCGTGGTCAAGATCAACGCCTTGCGCTCGCGTGTGGGCAACATCGCCCTCAAGGACAAGTCCAAGGTGTTCAACACCGCGCGCATCGAAGCGCTGGAAGTGGACAACCTGATGGAATGCGCCCAGGCCACCATGACCTCGGCCGCCGCCCGCCGTGAATGCCGTGGTGCCCACACCGTGAACGACTACGAGCGCCCCGCCGACGACGCCCAGTTCCCGCTGGGCCGCAACGACGCCGAGTGGATGAAGCACACGCTTTGGCACAGCGCCGACAACAGTCTGACCTACAAGCCCGTCAACCTCAAGCCGCTGACCGTGGAGTCGGTGCCCCCGAAAGTCAGAACGTTCTAACCTCACAGCGCCTGAGCGCCCCCACGGGTGGCGCCCGTGGCCTGGGCCACCCAGCGCCACAGCGCTTCTGAACAAGATTCCCACGAGATCGCAGGAAAACACCATGGCACTTCGCACTTTCAAGATCTACCGCTACGACCCCGAAAAGGACGCCAAGCCGTATATGCAGACCATTCAGGTCGAACTCGACGGCCATGAGCGCATGCTGCTCGACGCCCTGATGAAGCTCAAGGCGGTGGACCCCTCCATTTCCTTCCGCCGCTCCTGCCGCGAAGGCGTCTGCGGTTCGGACGCCATGAACATCAATGGCAAGAATGGCCTGGCCTGCCTGACCAACATGAACACGCTCAAGGGCGACATCGTGTTGAAGCCGCTGCCCGGCCTGCCGGTGGTGCGCGATCTGATCGTCGACATGACGCTGTTCTTCAAGCAGTACAACAGCATCAAGCCCTACCTCATCAACGAAACCGTGGCGCCCCAGAAAGAGCGCCTGCAGAGCCCGGAAGAGCGCGAAGAGCTCAACGGCCTGTACGAGTGCATCCTGTGCGCCAGCTGCTCCACGAGCTGCCCGAGCTTCTGGTGGAACCCCGACAAGTTCGTCGGCCCCGCGGGCCTGCTGCAGGCCTACCGCTTCATCGCCGACAGCCGCGACGAAGCCACCAGCGAGCGCCTGGACAATCTGGAAGATCCGTACCGCCTGTTCCGCTGCCACACCATCATGAACTGCGTGGACGTGTGCCCCAAGGGCCTGAACCCCACGAAGGCGATCGGCAAGATCAAGGAAATGATGGTGATGCGCTCGGTCTGACCCGAGCCCGCCAACCCATCCCATGGACGTCACCACCACCACCGATCCCCTGCTGGACGAGCGAGCCCTGAGCAAGCTGCGGTGGAGGTGCCGCCGAGGATTGCTTGAGAACGACCTGTTCATCGAGCGTTTTTTCGCCAGGCATGCTTCTGGCTTGACGGTTCGTCAGGCCGAGGCACTGGGTGCCTTGATGGATTTGTCCGACAACGATCTGCTCGATCTGCTGTTGGCCCGCAAGGAGCCCGAGGGCGACCTGGCGCGTGACGACGTCACGCACCTTCTGGGTCTGCTACGCGCAACCCCGCTTACCAATCGTCAGCCGCAAAAGGAAACCGCATGAAACTCGTCGACAACAAAGCCACCCTGTCCTTTTCCAACGGCAGCCCGAGCGTGGACATGCCGGTCTACGCCGGCAGCATTGGCCCGGACGTGATCGACATCCGCAAGCTCTACGCGCAGTCGGGAATGTTCACCTACGACCCGGGTTTTCTGTCCACGGCGGCTTGCCAGTCGGCCATCACCTACATCGACGGCGACAAGGGCGAACTGCTGTACCGCGGCTATCCGATCGAGCAACTGGCCACCAAGGTCGACTTCCTCGACACCTGCTACCTGCTGCTCAATGGTGAACTGCCGGACGACAAGCAGCGCACGGACTTCCACAAGCTCGTGACGAACCACACCATGGTTCACGAGCAGATGCAGTTCTTCCTGCGTGGTTTCCGCCGCGATGCCCACCCGATGGCGATCCTGACCGGCCTGGTCGGGGGCATGTCGGCCTTCTACCACGACAGCACCGACATCAACAACCCGGAGCATCGCGAGATCGCGGCCATCCGCCTGATCGCCAAGCTGCCCACGCTGGTGGCCATGTCGTACAAGTACAAGATGGGCCAGCCCTACATGTACCCGCAGAACAACCTGTCGTACGCGGGCAATTTCCTGCGCATGATGTTCGGCACGCCCTGCGAAGAGTACGTGGTCAACCCGGTGCTGGAACGCGCGCTGGACCGCATCTTCATCCTGCACGCCGACCACGAGCAGAACGCCTCCACCTCCACGGTGCGCCTGTGCGCCTCGTCGGGCACCAACCCGTTCGCAGCCATCGCGGCCGGCGTGGCCTGTCTCTGGGGCCCCGCCCACGGTGGCGCCAACGAAGCCTGCCTGAACATGCTGGAAGACATCCAGCGCCAGGGCGGTGTGTCCAAGGTCGGCGAGTTCATGGAGAAGGTCAAGGACAAGAACTCCGGCGTCAAGCTCATGGGTTTTGGCCACCGCGTGTACAAGAACTACGACCCGCGCGCCAAGCTCATGCAGGAGACCTGCAACGAGGTGCTGGCCGAACTCGGCCTGGAAAACGATCCTCTGTTCAAGCTCGCCAAGGAGCTGGAGAAGATCGCCCTGGAAGACGAGTACTTCGTCTCGCGCAAGCTCTACCCGAACGTGGACTTCTACTCCGGCATCGTGCAGCGCGCCATCGGCATCCCGGTCAACCTGTTCACCGGCATCTTCGCCCTGGCCCGCACCGTCGGCTGGATTGCCCAGTTGAACGAAATGATCGGCGACCCCGAGTACAAGATCGGCCGCCCGCGCCAGCTGTTCACCGGTCCGGTGCGCCGCGACATCAAGTAAGCCCGCAAGGCCCGGCCTTCCGCATGGAAGGCCCTCCACGACAAGCCCGCCGCCGTGCGGGCTTTTTTTGCGCCCGAGCTTGCGCATTCGGGCAGGGAAGCCATCTCATTCAGAGATGACAAAGATCTGACTCATAGGGGAAAATCGCCATTCGACTTCTCCTATTGAGAAGTCCAAACCCATGCTCTCGGAACGCAACTTCGCCCGCCAGATCGACCTCACCTCGCTCCAGCTCTATGTGGCGGTGTGCGAGCTGGGGAGCATCGGCCGGGCGGCCGAGCGCGAATTCATCGCCGCATCGGCCATCAGCAAACGCCTGTCCGACCTCGAGGCCGCGCTGGGTACAACGCTGTTACAGCGCCATGCCCGCGGTGTGCGCCTGACGCCTGCAGGCGAGGGCTTGCTGCACCACGCGCGCGCCGTGCTGTTCGGACTGGAGCAGATGCAGACCGAATTGGCCGAATACGCCGATGGCGTGCGAGGCCACGTGCGCGTGCACGCCAGCATCTCGGCCATCGTGCAATTCCTGCCTGAGGACCTGGGCGCCTTCGCGCAGTCGCATCCGCAGATCAAGATCGACCTGGAAGAGCACCTGAGCTCGGAAGTCATGCGCGCCGTGCAGGAAGGCGCTGCCGACCTGGGCCTGTGCAACGTCGCCGTGGGCATGGGCAGCCTGCAGACCTTGCCTTACCGACGCGACCGCCTTGTACTGGTCGTCCCGAGCGCGCATGCGCTGGCCTCGCAAACCTCGGTCGCCTTCGCCGCGTCGTTGCCGTTCGATCACGTGGGCTTGCACGCCAACAGCTCCATCTACCTGGCCACGCACCAGGCAGCCGCCCGATCGGGGACCACTGTGCGCGTGCGCATCCGCGTCACGGGCCTGGATGCGATGTGCCGCATGATCGCCAATGGCCTGGGCGTGGGCGTCATGCCCGAACGCGCCTTCGAATTGCTGCAGCCGGGCGAGGCCTTGCGCGCCCTGCCCCTGACCGATCCATGGGCCCAGCGCCAGCTGGTGCTGGTGGCCCGGGATTTCTCCAGCCTGCCTGCCACCGCACGCCTGCTGGTGGAACACCTGCAAGCCGACGAAGTCCAACAGGACGCATAGAATCTTTTTTCAACCCACGAGCCCCACCATGCCACGCACGCTCTACGACAAGATCTGGGACGAACACGTCGTCCACACCGAAGAAGATGGCACCTCCGTGCTGTACATCGACCGCCACCTCGTGCACGAAGTGACCAGCCCGCAAGCCTATGAGGGCCTGCGCAAGGCGGGCCGCAAGGTCTGGCGCGTGAGCTCGGTGGTCGCCACCGCCGACCACAACACGCCCACCACCGGCTGGGAGCTCGGCTACGACGGCATTACCGACCCGATCAGCAAGGAACAGATCACCACGCTGGACAGCAACATCGCCGAATTCGGTTCAGCCGCCTTCTTCCCGTTCATGTCGCAACGTCAAGGCATCGTGCACGTGATCGGCCCCGAAAACGGCGCCACGCTGCCTGGCATGACGGTGGTCTGCGGCGACAGCCACACCTCCACCCATGGTGCCTTCGGCGCGCTCGCGCACGGCATTGGCACGAGCGAAGTCGAGCACGTGCTGGCCACGCAGACCTTGCTCGCCAAGAAGGCGAAGAACATGCTGGTGCGCGTGAACGGCCAGCTCGCCAAAGGCTGCACCGCCAAAGACATCGTGCTCGCCATCATCGGCAAGATCGGCACCGCTGGCGGCACGGGCTACACCATCGAGTTCGGTGGCGACGCGATTCGCGCATTGAGCATGGAAGGCCGCATGACGGTCTGCAACATGGCGATCGAAGCCGGCGCGCGCGCGGGCCTCGTGGCGGTGGACGACAAGACCATCGACTACGTCAAGGGCCGTCCGCTCTCGCCCACCGGCGTGGAGTGGGACCAGGCCGTCTCCTACTGGAAGACATTGCATTCCGATGCCGATGCGAAGTTCGATACCGTCGTCGAACTCGACGCGTCACGGATCGTGCCGCAAGTCACCTGGGGCACCTCGCCCGAAATGGTCCTGGGTATCGACGCCAAGGTGCCCGACCCCGACCGTGAGAAAGACGCCAGCAAGCGCGGTGCCATCGAACGAGCCCTGACCTACATGGATCTGCCCCCCGGCAAGCCGCTCAACGACATCTTTGTCGACAAGGTCTTCATCGGATCCTGCACCAACAGCCGCATCGAAGACATGCGCGAGGCGGCTGCGGTGGTCAAGAAGCTGGGCCAGAAAGTGGCCAAGAACGTCAAACAGGCCTTGGTCGTTCCGGGCTCCGGTCTCGTGAAGGCGCAAGCCGAACGCGAAGGCCTGGACAAGATCTTCAAGGCCGCCGGCTTTGAATGGCGCGAGCCCGGTTGCTCGATGTGCCTGGCGATGAACGCCGACCGCCTGGAACCAGGCGAGCGCTGCGCGTCGACCAGCAACCGCAACTTCGAAGGCCGTCAAGGCGCTGGTGGCCGCACCCATCTCGTGTCGCCCGCCATGGCCGCCGCCGCTGCGGTGCACGGTCACTTCATCGACGTGCGCACCATCGCCTGACTCCCTGTCACCACCCGCAACCACCCTCCGGAGGCTCTTATGAAAAGCATTGCAACCATCGCTATCGCATTCGCCCTCTCGCTGACGCTGGCGGCGTGCAACACGTGGTCGGGCGTCAAACAGGATGCCAAGGAAGCCGGACAGGCCGCCGGCAAGGGCATTGAAAAAGCCGGCGAGAAGGTCCAGGACATCGCCAAGTAACGGAACCACCACAGCATGCAGAAATTCACCCTTCACAAGGGCCTCGTGGCCCCGATGGACCGCGAGAACGTCGACACCGACGCCATCATTCCCAAACAGTTCCTGAAGTCGATCCGCAAGACCGGGTTCGGGCAAAACCTGTTCGACGAATGGCGTTACCTCGACAAGGGCGAACCCGGCCAGGACCCCGCCAGCCGCAAACCCAACCCCGACTTCGTGCTCAACCAGCCGCGCTACGCAGGTGCCTCGGTGCTGCTGGCACGCAAAAACTTCGGTTGCGGCTCCAGCCGCGAGCATGCGCCCTGGGCCATCGACCAATATGGCTTTCGCGCCATCATCGCCCCCAGCTACGCCGACATCTTCTTCAACAACTGCTTCAAGAACGGTCTGCTGCCGATCCAGTTGCCAGAGGCCCAGGTGGCACAGTTGTTCGACGAAGTCGCGGCCTTCCCCGGCTACGAACTCACCATCGATCTGGAACGCCAGGTGATCGTGAAACCGCAAGGCGAAGAGCTGCCGTTCGACGTGCAGGCCTTCCGCAAGTACTGTCTGCTCAACGGGCTGGACGACATCGGCCTCACCCTGCGCTACAAGGACAAGATTGCGGCCTTCGAAGCCGAACGCCTGGCGACCAAGCCCTGGTTGGCCCACACGATGTCATGACGTGAAATGCCGGCGTAGCCGTCCCTTGATGTCTCTGGATGGGGGCACGCGCGCCGGCTGGATCGTTTCCTTCTTTTTTGAGCTCTAACCCGGCCGCGCGCCGGGCTTCAATTTCACATCACATGAAAATCGCAGTTCTTCCAGGTGACGGCATCGGCACCGAAATCGTGGCCGAGGCCGTCCGGGTTCTTCAGGCCCTGGAGTTGCCACTCGAAATGGAATCGGCCCTCGTGGGAGGTGCAGCCTATGAAGCCCATGGCCACCCACTGCCCGAATCCACCCTGAAGCTGGCGATGGATGCCGATGCGGTGCTCTTCGGTGCCGTCGGCGACTGGAAATACGACAAGCTGGACCGCCCTCTGCGCCCCGAGCAGGCTATCCTCGGTCTGCGCAAACACATGGGCCTGTTCGCCAATTTCCGCCCGGCCATCTGCTACCCCGAACTGGTCGGCGCTTCCAGCCTCAAGCCGGAAATCATCTCGGGCCTGGACATCCTCATCATCCGCGAGCTGACCGGCGACATCTACTTCGGCCAGCCCCGAGGCAGGCGCACCGCCACCGATGGCCACTTCCCTGGCGCGCAAGAGGCCTTCGACACCATGCGCTACAGCAAACCCGAAATCGAGCGCATCGCGCACGTGGCCTTCCAGGCCGCGCGCAAGCGCAACAAGAAGGTGACCAGCGTCGACAAGGCCAACGTCCTGGAAACCTTCCAGTTCTGGAAGGACGTGGTGACCGAAGTGCACGCCGAGTACCCCGATGTGGAACTCGAGCACATGTACGTCGACAACGCCGCCATGCAGCTGGTGCGCGCGCCCAAGAAATTCGACGTGGTGGTCACGGGCAACATGTTCGGCGACATCCTGTCCGACGAAGCCTCCATGCTCACCGGCTCCATCGGCATGCTGCCTTCGGCATCGCTGAACACGAAGAACCAGGGCCTGTACGAGCCCAGCCACGGCAGCGCGCCGGACATCGCCGGCAAGAATCTGGCCAATCCTCTGGCTACAATACTGTCCGCTGCCATGATGCTCAGATTCACATTCAACCAGACCGAAGCCGCCGACCGCATTGAACGTGCGGTCAGCGATGTGCTCGCGTCTGGTCTGCGCACGACCGATATCTGGTCGGAAGGCACGACCAAGGTCAGCACCCGTGGCATGGGTGACGCCGTCGTGGCCGCCATCACCAAAACCATTAAGGGCTGATCCAGCTCCGGTTCGTCACGCCCCTACCCGGCACGACGAGCCGGGGCAAAACGGTTTTTTTACCAAAGGGCGTTGACATGAAACTTGTAGGACTCGTAGGCTGGCGCGGCATGGTCGGTTCCGTGCTAATGGACCGCATGGTCGCGGAGAGCGACTTTGACTTGATCGAACCGCTGTTTTTCTCCACCTCCAACGCAGGCGGCAAAGCCCCTGCCATGGCGAAAAACGAAACCCAGCTGCAAGACGCGCACGACATCGCAGCCCTCAAGCGCTGCGACATTGTCATCACCGCCCAGGGCGGTGACTACACCAGCGAGGTCTACCCCAAGCTGCGCGCTGCGGGCTGGAACGGCCACTGGATCGATGCGGCCTCCACGCTGCGCATGGACAAGAACGCGGTCATCGTTCTCGACCCGGTCAATCTCCCCGTCATCCAGAATGCCCTCGGCCACGGTGGCAAGGACTGGATCGGCGGCAATTGCACCGTGAGCTGCATGCTCATGGGTGTGGGCGCGCTGTACAAGGCGGGTCTCGTGGAATGGATGAGCACGCAGACCTACCAGGCTGCTTCCGGCGGCGGCGCGCAACACATGCGCGAACTGCTGACCCAGTACGGCACCCTCAATGCCGAGGTGAAGAGCCTGCTGGATGACCCCAAGAGCGCCATCCTGGAAATCGACCGCAAGGTCATCGCCAAGCAGCGCTCGTTGAGCAGTACCGAGACAGCCAACTTCGGCGTCCCGCTGGGTGGCTCGCTGATCCCCTGGATCGACAAGGACCTGGGCAACGGCATGTCCAAGGAAGAATGGAAAGGCATGGCCGAAACCAACAAGATCCTCGGCATGGGCGAGGGCTTCACCGCCCCGGCCATCCCGGTCGATGGTTTCTGCGTCCGTGTGGGCGCCATGCGCTGCCACAGCCAGGCCCTGACCTTCAAGCTCAAGAAGGACGTGCCGCTGGCCGACATCGAAGCCATGATCGCAGCCGACAACGCCTGGGTCAAAGTGGTGCCGAACACGCGCGAAGCGACCGTGCAAGATCTGACCCCCGTGTCCGTCACAGGCACGATGACCATCCCGGTGGGACGTCTTCGCAAACTGGCCATGGGTCCGGAGTATCTTGGCGCGTTCACCATTGGCGACCAATTGCTTTGGGGCGCGGCCGAACCGCTGCGCCGCATGCTTCGTATCCTGCTCGAAGCTTGAACCGCGGGCGATAGAGACAGAGGTACAAGCTGTTGAACTCGCGTTGCGCCTCTGCAACGCAAAAGCAGAGCACGCGGTCGACAAAAGGTCGGCCGCGAAACTCAAGCGGAATCTCAGCTTGTCACTGTAATGCGTTGATGTTATGGTCAATTCTCGGTTTTCTATGTCGAGGTCAAAGTGCCATCCAACTCCCGCAACAACCCATCTCAACCCCCCCAAAAAGTGCAACAAAGTGCTGGAGGCAACGGGTTCTTGAGGTTGCATGCGGTCGCTGCCGCGGCGTTGCTTTGCGCAGGCCTCGCACAACATCCCGATGCGCAGGCGCTGGCACTGGGACGCGTGGTCGTGCAGTCGTCGTTGGGCGAGCCGCTTCGCGCAGAGATTGATGTTCCAGACATCAACGCCGCCGAAGCCGCCAGTCTTCGCGTAGGACTGGCGTCGGGCGACACCTTCCGTGCGGCCGGTGCCGAAGTCAATGCGGCCATCGCTTCACTGCAGATCACCCTGCAACGCCGCGCGGACGGCCGAGCCTATCTGCGCTTGACGGGCTCTCGGCCGATCACCGAGCCCTTTGTGGATCTGGTCGTCGAAGCCAACTGGTCTACCGGTCGCATCGTCCGCGACTACACCCTTCTGTTCGATCCACCGCCCCAGCGCGCGGAAACCCGCCCGGCACCAACGCCCGTGGCACCTGGACTCGCAGCCGCAACGCCTCCAGCCACGCCACCCGCTGCACGCCCAACGGCCCCACGCAACACCGCGCCACCGCAGGCACAGGCACCCAGGCCAGCCCCCGTACCTGTACCTGCGCCTGCCCCCGTGGCTCAAGCGCCAGCCCCCGCGCCCGCCAGTCCCAACCCGAGTGGCCAAGAGGGCGGACAAGTGCGCGTTCGATCGGGCGATACCGCAGGCGCCATCGCAGCAGCCCACAAACCGGCCACCGTGTCGCTGGACCAGATGCTCGTGGCGATGCTGCAGCAGAATCCCAACGCCTTCATCGGAGGCAACGTCAACCGCATGAAGTCCGGGGTGGTCATGAACCTCCCGAGCGCCGCCGAAGCCAGCGCCGTCTCTGCCTCCGAGGCGCGCCAGACCATCGTCGCTCAAAGCCGCGACTTCAACGAGTTCCGTCGACGCCTTGCCGGCAATGCGCCAGATGCCGGCGTGTCGGCCGCCGACCGCCAAGCCGCTGGGCAAGTGCAGACGGAGGTGAAAGAAGCCAAACCCGCCGCACCCGCGACCGACAAGCTGACCTTGGCCAAACCGACGGCCCCCGGCCAGACCGCCAGCGAAGACAAGATCGCCACGGAGCGTCAGGCCAAGGAAACGTCTTCCCGCGTGGCCGAGCTCTCGCGCAACATCGAGGAGCTGTCTAAGTTGGGTGCAGGTGCTCCCTCGGGGGCAACACCGCCTTCAGCGCCGACGGCAGCGGCTCCGGCCGCACCCGCAACGCCCGCACCTGCAACGCCCGCACCTGCCGTGACCGTGCCCACGGCACCTGCCGCCACGGAGCCCACGCCTGCTCCAGCCGCGGCGGCGGAAGCGCCCGCAGCGCCACCCGCGCCGCAGGCAACGCCCGCCGAACCGTCGACGACACCCGCACCGGTGAAAGCGCCGCTGCCTGTGCCCACGCCTTTGCCCGACGAGCCTTCTTTCTTCGATCAGTTGCGCGACAACCCCCTGGCCCTGCCACTGGTAGGAGGCCTGCTGGCCCTGCTGGCCGGCTTGGGCATCTATCGGGTGCGCCAGCGCAGGCACAACGCCAACGTGGACAGCTCGTTCCTCGAAAGCCGCCTGCAACCCGACTCGTTCTTTGGATCCAGCGGTGGCCAGCGCATCGACACGGCGGAGTCGACCGCCTCGGGCTCGTCCATGGTCTATTCCCCCAGCCAGCTGGATGCAGCGGGTGATGTGGACCCGGTGGCAGAAGCGGACGTCTACCTCGCCTACGGACGGGACTTGCAGGCAGAGGAAATCCTCAAGGAAGCCATGCGCAGCACCCCCACGCGCGTGGCCATCCACAACAAGCTTCTGGAGATCTACGCCAAGCGCCGGGATGCGCGGGCATTCGAGGTCGTGGCCACCGAGGCCTATGGACTCACGCAAGGCCAAGGGGCGGAATGGGAACACGCCTGCGAGCTCGGTAGGGAACTCGATCCGTCCAATCCGCTGTACAAGCCTGGCGGTGCTCCGGCCGTCAAAGTGGCCGCACCCGTCGATGCCGCCGGCGTGATGCACACCATGCCCTTCGTCGCGAGCAGTTTGAGCGAGTCCGCCAAGGTGCGTGCGCCGTCCGACGCGGACGCGCTGGATCTGGACCTCGATTTCTCGCTCGATGAGCCTGCGCAACCCGCTGCAGCGCCCGCACACGCCACCGATCTGGACATCGGCGGCGATATGGCAGCACCGGTGGAAGTCGCCCATGAGGGCCCGCCTTCTTCGATGTCCATGGACTTCGACCTCGACTTCCCATCCGGACCAGCACCGCTGTCGACGGCGGACCCCATCAGTGCCGAGCCCATTGCCGACGCACTGTCGATTCCGACGTTTGACGAGGATCCGATGCTGGATCTGGAAACGACCGCAACGTCCGAAAAGGCCGAAGCGCCGTTCCAGACACCGCCCGTCGAGACCCCGGAGATGCTGTCGTTCGATCTCAACGGCATCAACCTCGACCTGAGCCCGCAACCGGCCCCCGAAGAGGCAACCTTCGCCGGAAACCTGACCGAGGAAAACCCGCTGGAGACCAAGTTGTCGCTGGCCGAAGAGTTCCGTGCGATCGGCGACTTCGAGGGCGCACGTTCGCTGGCCGAAGAAGTATTGGCCGAAGCCTCGGGCTCGCTCAAGACCAAGGCTGGCACCTTCCTGGCCGACCTGGCCTGATCGCTCGCGCCGCGCCGGTTCCGCCTTTGCCTCTCTCGTCCCCGGCATCCGATCCTGCAAGCCTGCGCATCGCACTCGGTGTGAGCTACAACGGCCGTGCCTATGACGGCTGGCAGAGCCAGCCCAGCGGGCGCACGGTACAGGACCACCTCGAATCCGCGCTCGCCCGGTTCAGCGCCCAGGACACCGTCAAGACGCTTTGCGCGGGACGCACCGATGCAGGCGTACACGGCCTGATGCAGGTGGTGCACTTCGACACCCCGGTGGAGCGGGCCGAAAACGCCTGGGTGCGCGGCACCAACAGCTTCTTGCCCGACACCATCGCGGTGCAGTGGGCACGCACCGCCGCGGCCAGCTTTCATGCGCGGGCCAGCGCCCGTTCGCGGCGGTACGCCTACATCCTGCTGGAATCGCCCGTGCGCCCCAGTGTCGACGCCGGTCAGGTGGGCTGGGTGTTTCGCCCCCTCAGCCTCGAACCCATGGTAGAAGCCGCCCAGGCCTTGGTCGGCGAGCACGATTTCACCTCGTTTCGCGCCGCGCAATGCCAGGCACATTCGCCCATCAAGCATCTCCTGCGGCTGGACATTGCACGCCGGGGGCACTACTGGCGCTTCGAGTTCGAAGCCAGCGCGTTTCTGCACCACATGATCCGCAACATCATGGGCTGCCTGATCGCCATCGGCAGCGGCAACCGCCCTGCCTCCTGGATGACCGAGGTGCTGCAAGCGCGCAACCGCGACGCCGCCGCTCCCACGTTTTCCCCTGACGGCCTGTACTTTCTCGGGCCGGTCTACGATGCCGCACTGGGACTGCCGCAACGCACGCCCGCTTTCGACTGGCTTCCATGACCCTGCACCGCACCCGCATCAAGATCTGCGGCCTCACCCGCGAGGCCGATGTCGACGCGGCCGCAAGAGCCGGCGCCGATGCCATCGGCTTCGTACTGTACGAAAAAAGCCCTCGCCATGTCACCGCCGAACGCGCGGGTGTGCTGGCCCGCCGCCTGCCGCCCTTCGTCACCCCGGTCCTGCTGTTTGTCAACGCCAGCACCGAACAGATCCAGCGCGGCATTGAAGCCGTCCCACAGGCGCTGCTGCAATTCCATGGCGACGAGACGCCCAGCGACTGCCAGGCCGCAGGACGCCCGTTCCTGCGCGCCGCGCGTATTCCCACGGGCCCGGACGGAGCCCGCTTCGATCTTCTAAAATACGCGTCGGATCACGCGGCCGCTCAGGCCATCCTGCTCGACGCCCACGTCGAGGGCTATGGCGGCGGTGGTCAATCCTTTGACTGGACAGCATTCCCTTGGTCACATCCGCTTCTAAACGCCAGCTCTCGCCTCGTTTTGTCTGGTGGACTCACGCCTGCAAACGTGACCGATGGCATCTCGCGCGTACGGCCTTGGGCCGTTGACGTGAGCTCCGGGGTCGAAGCCGCCAAAGGCATCAAGGACCCCGACAAGATGCTCGCTTTCGTGGCCGCCGTGCGGGCGGCCGATGCGCAGCCCCCCCGCCCTGCCTGACTCCCATCTCCATGGGGTCAGGATGGCGGCCGATCAGAGACCCAACCCCATGCAGACCTACCAACAACCCGACGCTCGAGGCCACTTCGGCATCTACGGTGGCAGCTTCGTGAGCGAGACGCTCACGCACGCCATCAACGAACTGCGCGCCGCCTACGCGAAGTACCAGCACGACCCCGAGTTCCTTGCCGAGTTCAAGAGCGAACTCGTGCACTATGTGGGCCGCCCCAGCCCGGTCTACCATGCGGCGCGCACAAGCCGCGAGATCGGCGGCGCCCAGATCTTCCTGAAGCGCGAGGACCTCAACCACACCGGCGCGCACAAGGTGAACAACACCATCGGCCAGGCCATGCTGGCGCGCCGCATGGGCAAACCGCGCATCATTGCCGAGACAGGCGCGGGCCAGCACGGCGTGGCCACCGCCACGATCTGCGCGCGCTATGGCCTGGAGTGCGTGGTCTACATGGGCAGCGAGGACGTGAAGCGCCAGAGCCCCAACGTGTACCGCATGAAGTTGCTCGGTGCCACCGTGGTGCCCGTGGAGAGCGGCAGCAAGACGCTGAAGGACGCACTCAACGAAGCCATGCGCGATTGGGTCGCCAACGTGGACAACACCTTCTACATCATCGGCACCGTGGCCGGGCCGCACCCCTATCCCATGATGGTGCGCGATTTCCAGAGCGTGATCGGCAACGAATGCCTCGTGCAGATGCCTGAGATGCTCAAAGCCGCAGGATGTGCCGGCGAGCAGCCCGATGCCGTGATCGCCTGTGTGGGCGGTGGCAGCAACGCCATGGGTATCTTCTACCCGTATATCGGACACGAGAAAACGCGCCTGATTGGCGTGGAGGCGGCCGGGGAAGGCATGGGCAGCGGCAAGCACTCGGCTTCGCTGCAAATGGGCAGCCCCGGCGTGCTGCACGGCAACCGCACCTATGTGCTGCAGGACGACAACGGCCAAGTCACCGAAACGCACAGCATCAGCGCCGGCCTGGACTACCCCGGCGTGGGCCCGGAGCACGCGTTCCTCAAGGACATCGGCCGTGCCGAGTACGTCGGCATCACCGATGCCGAAGCCCTGGAGGCCTTCCACCATCTCTGCCGCACCGAGGGCATCATCCCCGCGCTGGAATCGAGCCATGCCATGGCCCATGCCCTCAAGCTCGCCAAAACCATGCGGCCCGACCAGTCCATCCTGGTCAACCTTTCGGGCCGTGGCGACAAGGACATCGGCACCGTGGCCGATCTCTCGGGCGTGGACTTCTACGACCGTCCTTCCATGCGTGGACACACCGTCAAAGGAGGCTCCGGGAAATGAGCCGCATCGAAAACACTTTCACTCAACTCAAAGCCCAGAACCGCAAGGCCTTGATTCCGTACGTGACCGCCGGCTTTCCGTTCGCCGACATCACCCCCGATCTGATGCACGGCATGGCAGAAGCGGGTGCGGACGTCATCGAGTTGGGCGTGCCCTTCTCCGACCCGTCGGCCGATGGCCCGGTGATCCAGAAAGCGGGTGATCGCGCGCTGGCACTGGGCATTGGCATGACGCAGGTGCTGGCCATGGTGCGCAGCTTTCGCGAACGCAACACCACCACGCCGGTGGTGCTCATGGGGTATGCCAACCCGGTCGAGCGCTACGACCAGAAACACGGTGCGGGCGCCTTCGTGCGCGATGCCAGTGAAGCAGGCGTCGATGGCGTGCTGGTCGTGGACTACCCACCCGAGGAGTGCGAAGACTTTGCCGCCGCACTGCGCGCGCATGGCATGGACCTGATCTTCCTGCTGGCGCCCACGTCGACCGACGAGCGCATGGCACAGGTAGCACGCGTGGCCAGTGGCTACGTGTACTACGTGTCGCTCAAGGGCGTGACAGGGGCTGGCACGCTCAATGTCGACCAGGTCGAGGCCATGCTGCCGCGCATCCGTGCGCACGTGAGCATTCCGGTGGGTGTGGGCTTTGGCATTCGCGATGCCGACACCGCGCGCGCCATCGGCCAGACCGCCGACGCGGTGGTGATCGGCAGCAAGATCATCCAGTTGCTGGAGAACGAACCGCACGAAAAAGTGGTGGCGGTCGCCATCCAGTTCCTTCGCACCATCCGGAAAGCGCTCGACGCATAATTCCCGCTGGCGCCCGCCGGCGCCGCCGCACGGAGAAACACCATGTCCTGGCTCGAAAAACTGCTGCCCCCCAAGATCACCCCCACCAACCCCACCGAGCGCCGCAGCGTGCCCGAAGGTCTGTGGATCAAGTGCCCGAGCTGCGAAGCCGTGCTGTACAAGAACGATCTGGAGAAGAACCAGAACGTCTGCCCCCATTGCAGCCACCACCACCGCATCGGTGCGCGTGCCCGCCTCAATGCTTTTCTGGACGCCGAAGGCCGCTACGAGATCGCACAGGAAGTGCTGCCGGTCGACGCGCTCAAGTTCAAGGACAGCCGCAAGTACCCCGAACGCCTGAAAGACGCGCTGGAGACCACCGGAGAGACCGACGCGCTGGTGGTCATGGGTGGCGCGGTGCACGGCATCAGCCTGGTGGTGGCGTGTTTCGAATTCGACTTCATGGGCGGCTCGATGGGCTCGGTGGTCGGCGAACGTTTTGTGCGCGGTGTGGAAGAAGCGATCGCGCAGAAAGTGCCTTTCTTGTGCTTCACCGCCACGGGTGGCGCGCGCATGCAGGAAGGTCTGCTCTCGCTCATGCAGATGGCCAAAACCAACGCCTCCCTGACGCGCCTGGCCAAGAAGGGCCTGCCCTACATCAGCGTGCTGACCGACCCCACCATGGGCGGTGTGAGCGCGGGCTTTGCCTTCCTGGGCGACATCGTCATCGCAGAGCCCAAGGCCCTGATCGGTTTTGCCGGCCCGCGCGTGATCGAAAATACCGTGCGCGTGAAGCTGCCCGAAGGCTTTCAGCGCGCCGAGTTCCTGCAGACCAAGGGTGCGGTGGACTTCATTTGCGACCGGCGCGAACTGCGCGCCACCATCGCCAGCAGCCTGGCGATGTTGCAACGCCAAAGCGCCGACGCGGTGGTCAACGATTGAACTCCGCGCGGCCCCCGCAGGCCCTGACACTGTCGCAACTCCCCTTGTTTCCGTTGCAGACCGTGCTTTTTCCGGGAGGCTGGCTGCCGCTGCGCATCTTCGAGGTGCGCTATCTCGACATGATTGGCCGCTGCCACAAGACCGGCGCGCCCTTCGGGGTTGTCTGCCTGAGTGAAGGCAGCGAGGTGCGCAAGATCGACCCCAACGCCCCAGCGACGGGTGATGCGTTTGCCAAAGAGGTTTTCCACCCGGTCGGCACCCTGGCGCAGATCGAGCATCTTGATCGCCCACAGCCCGGACTGATGATGATCCGCTGCCGGGGTCTGCAGCGTTTCCACCTGTCGCAGCGCCGCCAGCTGCCGCACGGGCTCTGGATGGCCGACGTGCAACTGGACGAGGCCGAGTCGGTGGTGCCCGTGCCCGATCACCTCGCCAACACCCGCAGCGCCTTGCAGCGCGTGCTGCAAAGCCTGCACGAACGCAACCCGGACGCGCTGGGGCAAATTCCCATTCAGCCACCCTACCAGTGGGATGACTGCGGCTGGATCGCCAACCGCTGGGCTGAATTGCTGCCCGCGCCGGTGGAACTCAAACAGCGCCTGATGACGCTGGACAATCCGCTGGTCCGCCTGGAGCTGGTGTCGGACCTGCTGGACAAGCTCGGCCTGGACGGCGGCCCCTGAAGCCCCGCAGGTCGCCCGTCAGGCGACCCACGCCGCCGTCATCCCGGCAACAGCGACAGCGCCTGCATGTAGCGCTCGCTGACCATCAGCGCATCCCAATCGGGCGACGCCAGGCGCGGCAGCAGCGCCAGGCGCCGCTCTTCGCTCGCCGCATTCGGTTGCCAGGCGCCCGTGAGCGCGGCCTGCGACAAGGCATCGATAGCCTCGTCGATCGGCGCTCCGCCCTCCACCACCGACTGGTTGCACAGCAACACCAGATCGCCGCCCGCCGCGAGCGCGGCCAGCGCGGCTTCGGGGAAACTCACCTCGCGCCCGCCGATCTGGCGCGCGGCGGCCATGCTCAGGTCGTCGCTGAAGATCGCGCCGGTGAAGCCCAGGCGGGCGCGCAGGATGTCCTGCAGCCAGCGAGATGAAAAGCCCGCCGGCCGCGGATCCACCTTGGCATAGATCACGTGCGCCGGCATCACCGCCTGCAGGCTCGCCGACAACCAGCCGTATGGCGCCGCGTCCTCGGCGAGGATGGCCTTGAGGCTGCGGCGGTCCACCGGCATCGCAAGGTGCGAGTCGGCCTTCACGAAGCCGTGGCCAGGAAAGTGTTTGCCGCAGTTGCCCATGCCGCTTTGCAGCAGGCCATGCATGAGGCTTTGGGCCAGCAGGGTGACGACGCGAGGATCCCGCGCAAAGGAACGGTCACCGATCACCGAGCTCTCGCCGTAGTCCAGGTCGAGCACTGGCGTAAAGCTCAGGTCCACACCACAGGCCCGCAGCTCGGCACCCAGCACATAGCCCGTGGCCACGGCGGCATTGCTTGCTTCCAGCGCAGCGGCCCCTTCGACATCGCCCGCTTTCGCGGCGCGCATCCACAACGCTCCCAGGCTGGCCATGGGTGGCAGGTGGGTGAAGCCATCGGTGCGAAAACGTTGAACGCGCCCACCTTCATGATCGACCGCGATGAGCAGGTCGTGCCGCACGGCCTTGATCTGGCGGCACAGCGCCGTGAGCTGTTCTCGGCTCTGCCAGTTGCGGCCAAACAGGATGACCCCGCCCACCAAGGGGTGGGCCAGGCGTTGGCGGTCGGCGGTGGTCAGGCTGTAGCCCGCCACGTCGATGATGAGAGGAGCGTGTGCGTGCATGGAATAGGAAAAAAAGGGTCAGTCGCGTTCCACCACCACGAAGCTCGCGGCGTAGTCGGTTTCGTCGGTCACGGTCACGTGGGCGCGCAAGCCCTGCGCCTCGAACCAGGTTTTGAGATCGCCGTGCAACACGATCACCGGCTGCCCACTGGGCAGGTTGTTGATTTCACAGCTGCGCCACGTCATCGGCATGCGCATGCCCATGCCCACGGCCTTCGAGAACGCTTCCTTGGCCGAAAAACGCGTGGCCAGGTAACGCACGCCCCGCTGCGGCCAGCGCGCGCTGCGCTTTTGCCAGACGGTGAACTCCGCATCGCTCAGCACCTTGCGCACGAAGCGCTCGCCCTGGCGCTGCAACACGGCCTCGATGCGCCGGATGTCGCAAATATCGGTACCGATGCCGACGATCATCTCGCGTCGCGGATGCAGCGGTTGTAGGCGGCGATGGTCTGGGCGTAACCCAGTTCCAGCGCATCCGAGATCAAGGCATGTCCGATCGACACCTCGCGCAGTCCGGGCACCGCGCGCACGAAGGCGCTGAGGTTCTCGCGGTTCAGGTCGTGCCCGGCATTGACCCCCAGGCCCGCGTCGAGCGCGGCCTGCGCGGCAGATCGAAAACGTTCGAGCTGGGCATCGCGCTGCGGTGAATGCCAGGCGGCGGCATAAGGCTCGGTGTAGAGTTCGACGCGATCGGCCCCCACCGCCCTGGCGGCCGCCATCTGGCCGGGCTCGGCGTCCATGAACAGGCTCACGCGGGCGCCCAGCGCCTGGGCCTCCGCAATCAAGGGGCGCAGGCGTTCGACATCGGCCGGGAAGCTCCAGCCGTGATCGCTGGTGAATTGCCCCTCGCTGTCGGGCACGAAGGTGACCTGCTGCGGTCGCACGTCGCGCACGAAACCCATCAGGTTGTGAAACGGATTGCCTTCGATATTGAACTCGCGGTCTGGCCAAGCCTTGAGCAACTCGGCCAGATCGTGCACGTCGTGCGCACGGATGTGGCGCTCGTCCGGCCTGGGATGCACCGTGATGCCCTGCGCGCCGGCCTGCAGGCACAGGGTGGCCGCGCGCGTGACCGACGGAATGCCCAAGTGGCGGGTGTTGCGCACCAGGGCGACTTTGTTGAGATTGACCGACAGCGCGGTGGCCGAAGGCTGCGGAGGGCTGGAAACCACGGTCATGGTGCGAGGGGTGTCGGTGGGGATTCGGAAACAGTGTCCACGTCGGGGCCAGCGGTTGGGCGATGCCGGGTCATGGCTTGCACGTCCAACATCAGCTGGCGTGTCTTGAACACGCGCACGCCGCAATGGTAGTGCAGCAGGTTGCGCAGCGGCAGCCGCAGGGCTTGCAAACATGCGGCGCAGGCCCGCAGCGTCGGAACGAAAGGCGCTGGCTGGTCCATGGCCGACTGCAGATCCATCCATTGTTCACCGGTGAGCGCCTGGCGCTCACCCGCTTGCGCCAGGCTCAGCCCGCTTTCGTGTCCGAGCAGGTAGCGCTGCTCGGGGTCGAGCTCGGCCAGCGTATTGCCCTCGTGCGCAAGGTCGGGCAACACGCCGATATCGCGCAGCAGGAGCAGCTCGAAAGCGCGCAACACCAGTTCCTGCGCATCGCTTTTTTCCGCCAGCAGCTGCACCGCCGTGGCGAAGTGGTCGAACAGCCGCTCGTGCGGATCGTCCCGCGCGAGCAAGCGCATGAGCAGTTCGTTGAGGTAGCTGCCCGAAATCAGCGCCTCGCCGGTGGGCATGACGTGCCCACCGAGCCAGTGCGCGGCCTTGAGCGTGCGCACCTCCGCATCGCCCGACCAAGACAGCTGCAGCGGCTGCAAGGGCAGCAACACCGGGCGAAACTGCGAGGTGGGGCGCTTCACGCCCTTGGCCACCAGGGCAATACGGCCGTGGTGGCGGGTGAAGACCTCCAGCACGAGGCTGGTCTCGCTCCAGTCGTAGCGGTGCAGGACGAATGCCGGTTCTTCGGAATATCGCTTCAGGGCCATGGCGTCCGGCGGCGGGCGCGTCGAAGCATTGCGGCTTACTCGTAGCCGAACGAGCGCACGCGCGCATCGTCATCGGCCCAGCCTGAGCGCACCTTCACCCAGAGCTCCAGGAACACCTTGCAATCCCAGAGTTTCTCCAGCTCTTGCCGGGCCTCGGTGCCAATGCGTTTGAGCTTCTCGCCCTTCTCGCCAATCACCATGCCCTTGTGGCCTTCGCGTTCCACCACGATGGTGGCGGCGATGCGTTTGAGCGAGCCCTCTTCCTCGAACTTGTCGATGATCACGGTCGAGGTGTAGGGCAGTTCGTCGCCGGTCAGGCGAAACAGCTTTTCGCGCACCATTTCGGCGGCCATGAAGCGCTCGCTGCGGTCGGTCAGATCGTCCGGATCGTGCATCCAGGGTTGCTGCGGCAGGTACTTCTCGCAGATGCCGAACAGCCGTTCGATGTCCTTCGAGGCCTTGGCCGACATGGGCACGAACTCGGCAAACGGGTGGCGCTCCTGCATCGACCGCAACCACGGCGCAAGGTCGCCGCGCCGGTGCACCAGATCGAACTTGTTGGCCACCAGCATGGCGGGCACGTTGGCCGGCAACATGGACAGCGCCTTGGCATCGGCCAGGTTGAAGTGGCCGGCTTCGACGACAAAAAGAATCAAATCGACGTCGTTCACCGCCCCCAGCACGGTCTTGTTCAGCGCGCGGTTGAGCGCGTTACCGTGGCGGGTCTGAAAGCCTGGCGTGTCGACGAACACGAACTGCGTGGAGCCCAAGGTGCGGATGCCCGTGATGCGGTGGCGCGTGGTCTGGGCCTTGCGCGAGGTGATGCTGACCTTCTGACCCACGAGTGCGTTGAGCAAGGTGGACTTGCCCACGTTGGGCTTGCCGACGATGGCCACGTAACCGCAGCGCTGCTGCGCGGGATCGACGGGCGCCTCTTCAGGAACACCCTCGGCCGTGGCAGCAGGACCGGCGGCGTCCTTGCCCAGGGCCTGCGCCAGCATGGCGTCCAGGTCGGGATTGGCAGGCGGGGAAGCAGGGGAGGAAGACATACATTCAGCGCCGTGGCTGGCCGGGCGTTGGGGTCGTGGAAGAAGAGCCTGGGAACACGCTGGAAGCCCCCTTGGACGGCGGCAGCGCCGCGATGAGGTGTTGAAACATGGCGGCAGCGGCAGCCTGCTCACCAGCCCGACGCGACGCACCGATGCCGCGTTCGCTGTGCCCGGTCTCGGTGACGGTGCACTCGACGTCAAACGTCTGCTTGTGCGCCTCGCCGAGCGTGGCCACCACGCGGTAGACCGGCAACTTCATTTTGCGCGCCTGCAACCACTCCTGCAATTCGGTCTTGGCATCCTTGCCCATGGCGCTCATCTGCGCATTGAGTTCGATGTTGCTGTATAGCCGGTGCACCAAGGCTGCTGCGATTTCAAATCCGGCGTCGAGGTACACCGCCCCGATCAGCGCCTCCAGTGCGTCGGCCAGGATGGAGGGCCGCTTGTGTCCGCCGGAACGCTTTTCCCCATCGCCCAGGCGCAGTCCCGTCGAAAGCCCCAAACCGGAAGCGATCTGGAACAAGGTGTCTTGCTTGACGAGATTCGCTCGCACCCGAGACAAATCGCCCTCGGGCAACTGGCTCAGTTTTTCGAACAACAGGCCGGACACCGCCAAGCTGAGCACAGAGTCGCCCAGAAACTCCAGCCGCTCGTTGTGGTCGGCCGAGAAGCTGCGGTGCGTCAGGGCACGTTCGAGCAACCGGGGATTGGCAAAAACATGTTGGAGGCGCTTCTGCAGCGCCTGAAGCTCGGGACTCAAAGGAAGCAGCGCCTGCCAGGACGCGGCCGGTCCGTCTCGTATTTCATTTCGACTGGCCTTCGTATTTCATCACCAGGTGCGCGGGACCGGCCAGGTGGATTTCGCGCGTGTAGGCAAACGACACCACCACGCGGTCCCCCGCCTTGCCCACGGTCAGGTCCTTGCCCGCGATGGAGCGGATGTCGTCGATCTGAGCGGCCTTGTCGAAGAGGTTGCGCACATCGGCCACGGTGGTGCCCGCCGCCGCCTTTTGTACCGCCTTCTGCACGGCCATGTATTCGATGTAGGTGGGCGCGACCTGCGCCAGCACCACACCCGAATAGACGATGACGACACCGACGATAAGCAGGCCGACGAACGTCATTCCTTTTTGCTGCCGCTTCAGATTCATGGTCTTCGCTCCAGAGGCTACACGGTTACTCGAACGATCCGATTCGGCCCAGGTCGCCGAAATTCATCCAGACAAAGAACGCCTTGCCCACGATGTTGGCTTCGGGGACAAAGCCCCAATAGCGTGAATCGAGGGAATTGTCGCGATTGTCACCCATCATGAAATAGTGGCCCGCGGGTACCTTGCAGGTCACGCCTTCGACGGAATAGCGGCATTGATCCAGGAACGGGAAGTCGGTGCTGCGCTGAATGAAGGAAGCGCGGTCGTCGTCATTGAGCGTGTTGTAGCTGCGCCCACCCATCGTCTCGCGGAACTGGCGCGCGTAACGCATGCTGTCGTTGTCAAAGAAATCGGGCTGTTTTTCCCGCGGCACCAACTGGCCGTTGACCGTGAGCTGCTTGTTCAGATAGGCCACCTCGTCACCGGGCACACCAACCACGCGCTTGATGTAATCCAGGCTCGGCTGGGGTGGGTAACGGAACACCATCACGTCGCCACGCTGAGGGGTGTGGTTGTCGAACAGCTTGGTGTTGAACACCGGCAGACGCACGCCATAGTGAAACTTGTTCACCAGGATCAGGTCACCCACACGCAAGGTGGGAATCATGGAGCCGGATGGAATCTTGAACGGTTCGTAGAGGAACGAACGCAGCACGAACACCGCCAGGATCACCGGAAACAAGCCCGCCGTCCAATCCAGCCACCAGGGTTGCGCCAGCAATTTCTGGCGGGTCGCATCCACATCGCCTTCGATGTTGGTGAAACCCTGTTTGAGCAAAGCGTCCTTGCGCGTGTTGTGCTCGTCGACCACGCGCTTCGCTGCGCGCCGGCGCCTGGGCAGAAACACCAGCTTGTCGGCCACCCAATAAACGCCGGTCACGAGGGTCGCCAGCATCAGGAGCACGGCGAAATTGCCTTCGAGCAGTCCGGTGTACCAGGCGCCGGCGTAGGCGGCGAGCGCCGCCAGGATCACGGCCGTGATCGTTCCCATGACCGCCTGCATCAGTCTTGCACCTGCAAAATCGCGAGGAACGCCTCTTGGGGCACTTCGACCGAGCCGATCTGTTTCATGCGCTTCTTGCCTGCTTTCTGTTTTTCGAGGAGTTTGCGTTTGCGGGTGATGTCACCGCCGTAGCATTTTGCCAGCACGTTCTTGCGCAGCGCCTTGATCGTTTCGCGAGCAATCACATTGCCGCCAATGGCGGCCTGGATCGCCACGTCGAACATCTGGCGGCTGATGATCTCACGCATCTTGGCCGCCACGGCGCGGCCCCGGTACTGCGCTTGCGTGCGGTGCACGATGATGGACAACGCATCGACCTTCTCGCCGTTGAGCAGGATGTCGACTTTCACCACGTCGGAGGCGCGGTACTCCTTGAACTCGTAGTCCATGGACGCATAGCCCCGGCTGACCGACTTCAGTTTGTCGAAGAAGTCGAGCACGATCTCGCCCAGCGGCATGTCGTAAGTCAACATGACCTGCTTGCCGTGGTACGCCATGTTGAGCTGCACGCCGCGCTTCTGGTTCGCCAGCGTCATCACCGCCCCCACATACTCCTGCGGCATGTATAGATGCACCGTGACGATGGGTTCGCGAATCTCTTCAATGCGTCCCTGCTCGGGCATCTTGGACGGGTTCTCGACCATGATGGTCTCGCCATCGGGCTTGACCACCTGGTAGACCACGCTCGGCGCGGTGGTGATCAGATCCTGATCGAACTCGCGCTCCAGGCGCTCCTGCACGATCTCCATGTGCAACAGGCCCAGGAAGCCGCATCGGAAGCCGAAGCCCAAGGCTTGGGACACCTCGGGCTCGTAGTGCAGCGAAGCATCGTTGAGCTTGAGTTTTTCCAGCGCATCGCGCAGCGCGTCGTACTGATTGGCCTCGGTGGGGTAGAGGCCAGCGAACACCTGGGGCTGCACTTCCTTGAAGCCTGGCAACGCTTCGGCAGCAGGGCCGGCGTTGTTGGGCAGTTTCTTTTCCAATGTGATGGTGTCACCCACCTTGGCCGCCTGCAACTCCTTGATGCCCGCGATGATGTAGCCCACCTCTCCCGCCTCCAAGGACTCCCGGGCCTCGTTGGCCGGCGTGAACACGCCAAGGTTGTCGGCGTTGTAGACCGTGTTGGTCGCCATCATCTTGAAGCGCTCGCCTTTGAGCAGACGACCATCGACCACACGCACCAGCATCACAACGCCCACATAGGCGTCGTACCAACTGTCCACGATCATGGCGCGCAGGGGCGCATCGGGATTTCCCTTGGGCGATGGGATGCGCGCGACCACCGCTTCCAGTATGTCTTCCACACCCATGCCGGTCTTGGCGGAACACGGAATGGCGTCGGTGGCATCGATGCCGATCACGTCCTCGATCTCGCTCTTGGCGTTGTCCGGATCGGCGTTGGGCAGATCCATCTTGTTGAGCACCGGCACGACTTCCACCCCCAGGTCGAGTGCGGTGTAGCAGTTGGCCACCGTCTGCGCTTCCACCCCCTGGCTCGCGTCCACCACCAGCAACGCACCCTCACATGCCGACAGCGAGCGCGATACCTCGTACGAGAAGTCCACGTGCCCGGGCGTGTCGATCAGATTGAGGTTGTAGACCTTGCCATCGCGCGCCTTGTACTTCAGCGCCGCAGTCTGCGCCTTGATGGTGATGCCGCGCTCTTTCTCGATGTCCATCGAGTCGAGCACCTGTTCGCTCATCTCGCGGTCGCTCAATCCACCGCACCGAGAAATGATGCGATCGGCAAGTGTGGACTTGCCATGGTCGATGTGCGCGATGATCGAAAAATTGCGGATGTGGTTCATCAAAAAGGGCGGCTCGGACACAGGAAAAACCGCACATTCTCAGGGAACGGGCGGCCATAAAAAAGGGCGCGTCAGCTGCTGACGCGCCCATAACCAACAATCAATGGCAACTGCGATAGTTGGGGTTTCATTGTAGGCAAAAAGCCCAGAATGCAAACCACAGAACCACCGCTTTTGCCTCGTTGCAGCGCAGCAACAACCAAGTTATACACAGATCATCCACAGCATTTTCAAACAACCTGCGAGGCGACTGTGGATGACCTGGGGGCTTCTTCCACCACTCCCACATCGTGGATTGAAGAAGCCCGTCGACATGGGAATCCGATCAGAATGGGCAGCATTTTAGCGAATTCGGTCATGAGACTCGCCGCGATTGTAAGCATTCACTAACAAAAAATTCCGGCGCAACGGCCATCGCTCAGGAAAACCCAGTGTGGCGAATAGACCACCACCCAGAAAAAACCCCCAATCCCAATCGGAACCGGGGGTTATTGACCCGAAACGGGGGCTCAACGTGGTGCACGGATCACGGCGTACTGCGCCCACTCGCCACGGCGGAACAGCACGTTGACAGGACGCGACTTGTCGAGCTTGCCCAGTGCAGCCTCGACATCCTTGATGCTCGCCGTCTCGGCATTGGCGATGGCAACGATCACGTCACCTTCGCGCAGGCCCGCGCGTGCGGCGGGCCCCTCGGCCGACGCCACACGCACACCCCCCTTGAGATTGAGTTCCTTCTTCTCTGCTGCGGTCAGTTCGGCGAGGCTCAAACCCAACGATTGCAGCAAGTTGCTCGACTGCGCCTTGGGGGGTTCGGGCGTCGTGGCGCGAGCGGTTGAACGCTCGGGCTCGAGTTCGGCCACCGTGATCGCCAATTCGCGCTGGCTGCCGCGGCGAAATACCGTCATGCTGCTTTTGTTGCCGGGCTTTGTGTTGCTCACCAAGCGCGGCAGATCGATCGACTTCTCGATCTCCTTGCCATCGAACTTCAGGATGATGTCCCCGGGCTCCACGCCGGCCTTGGCGGCAGGCGAATTGGGCTCCACCCCGCGCACCAGCGCTCCCTTGGCCTGGCCCAAGCCGATCGATTCGGCCACGTCCTTGCTGACTTGATCGATCTGCACGCCAATGCGTCCGCGCGTCACGCGGCCCGTCGATCGGAGCTGATCCGACACACGCACGGCTTCGTCGATCGGGATCGCGAAGGAAATACCCTGGAAGCCGCCCGAGCGCGAATAGATCTGGCTGTTGATGCCCACCACCTCACCGCGCATGTTGATCAGCGGCCCGCCCGAGTTGCCAGGGTTGATGGCCACGTCGGTCTGGATGAAGGGCAGGAAATCGCCTGTGTCGCGCTGCTTGGCACTCACGATGCCGGCGGTGACCGAGTTCTCCAGGCCGAAGGGCGAACCGATCGCCATCACCCACTCGCCGACGCGCAAGCGACCGATGTCGCCGATTTTCACGGCGGCCAATCCGGTCGCCTCGATCTTGACCACGGCCACGTCGGTGCGCTTGTCGGCGCCCACCACCCTGGCTTTGAATTCGCGCTTGTCCGGCAAGGTCACGATCAGCTCGTCCGCACCCTCCACCACGTGTGCGTTGGTCATGATGAGGCCGTCTGCACTCAGGATGAAGCCCGATCCCACACCCCGCGGCTGCGCCTCTTCGGAAGGCGCGCGTTCCTGCCGCGGGCCGCGCGGCGTCATTCCCGGAGGGACAGGAATGCCGAAGCGTTTGAAGAACTCCAGCATCTGCTCGTCAGGACTCGAGCCGGCCGAGCCGTCGCGGCTGGCGCGCTCCAGTGTGCGGATGTTGACCACCGATGGACCCACCATGTCCACCAGATCGGTGAAGTCCGGCAAGCCGCGCACACTGGCGGCAGGCGGAACGGTTGGCACGACTTGCGCAGCGGCAGGCGCCTGCAACACCAAGCCGCTACCGGCAGCCATCAGCAAAGCCATCAACGAAGGCCGAACAGAACGGATGTGCGTCATGTAGATCCTTTGACACCAAAACAGATGCAGGAAAGCCAGCGTTTCGCAGACGCGGGCCTCAAGGGCGCGTGCGCTCCAGCGACAGGGCAAAGCGGCGCAGGGTCGCGGGAGGCACCTCGCCCAACACCGTGAGCCAATGGTCTCCCACACGCCGGTTGACCGAATGCGTGGCACCGACGATTGCCGATGACTCCGCGAGGTGGCGCTGCGGGTCGAACGGCTCCACAAACAGAGAGACAGAGGCCAGCCCATCGGAAAACACCCACTGCATGGGGGCCATGCCAGGCCCCTTCGCCGTGGACCCGGGCACCTCGCGCGTGTGGCAACTCATGGGCGTGAAACCTGGAACGGACTCGCTCAAGCGCCACCCTTCTGCCTCGGCCGTCGTCTTTTTCAGCACGGGCTTGTGCACCTCGTAGCCGCGGGTTTCCTTCATGAGCCGTTTGAGCTTGTCCATGCTGACGGGCGCATCCATTTGCAGCTCGGAAAACGCCACCTGCTCCAGAACAGCGCCCTGTCCCCCCAAGGTCTGCAGCTTCACCACGAGACCGGTTTGTTGCTCCGACCAGATGCGGTAGCCAAAGCGCAAGTCATCGCGTGGCAGGAGTTCCACCATGTCGGCCAAATGGCCTGCGACGCGCTGCGCCCCGATCTCGCGCACGCTGTAGAACTGCTCGATCTGATTCCCGGGCCTGCCGAGAAACTCCGGGAACATGCCCAACGATTCCCGCTTCTCGACAAATGCGGTTTTCGATTCGGGCACAAAGGTGATGACTTCCTTGTTGCGGCGAATGGTGGTTCGGGGCGCCCCCGTGAGCGTGTCCACGCGTTCCATCTGCTGCGAGCCGTCGCACACATGCCAGATTTTTGAAGCGGACATGGCCGACCCTGCGGACACCACCAAGGTGCCGATGTAGGCGCGACGTTGCGATGCCTCGTGCAAGCGCGTGAGCCACTCGCTCACGCTGCGCGTGCCATCGGTTGCCGCGGGAGCGCTCTGCTGCCCGTGTACCGGCAAGACGAATCCCGAGGCCAACGCGACCAGTACCACCAAACTCCAACGCCGGACACGGGGCCGTTTCGAGAATGGCAGGAAGTGCCATGCCGAACGAACCTCGCGATTGGCCACGGGCAGAGACAAGATAGACGTCATGGATTCTCAGCGTCCTGCGGCATCGTAAGTCGCGCTTCGGATGAACCCTGTGGGCATCTGAAGCGCAGACATGCCGCCATTCTGGCGGTGTTCGGCCAGGAGTTCCTCAAGGCGGGCATCTCGGATCAACGGACCTTGCCCCGTGTTCACGACGACGGTGGTCGAGGGTTGCACGGCCGGCGATGGTGGCGTCGCGACCACAGTGGCAGAGGCTGGCGCCACGGCCAGTTGGGGATCGACCGCACCGGGTCCACCAGGTGCACTGCTCAGGACAGACCAGCTGACCGCCATCACCGCCGCCAACGAAGCCATGCCCGCGACAAGCTGCCACCGAAACACCGCATCGTTCGCCGCGGGCGCACGCGCGGCCACGCTTGGTGGCTGGGATGGCACGACAGGCATCGTTTCGGTTTGGAGGCGCCCGCGCACACCGGCGAGAAAATCGCCCGGCCTGCACGTCATCTCCGAAGCAGCGGTGTCGCCGCGCAGCACATGTCCAATCAGCTGGTAGGTGTGCCATTTCTCGAGCACATCTTCAGCGCCCTGGTCCGGCGCAAACAACGCGGCGAGCTGGTCGTCGTCGACCTCACCATCCACCAGGGCGGACAACATCTGCTCTGGCGAACGATGGCCAGCGTCTTCCTGAAACGGAGGATTCAAACTGACTTTTACGGCATTCATGATGACTTCCTGAACATCCCAAATTTACGGGGCCAGTCGCGACCCTGTCGGGCGCACTCTGCCTCTCCTACCAGCGTTTCCCAGTCTGGCGCTCCAGCATGGGTTTGATCCGCCCCGAAATGGCCTCGCGTGCTCGAAATATCCGGGAGCGCACGGTTCCGATGGGACACTCCAGTGCGGTAGCAATTTCTTCGTAACTCAAGCCCTCGATCTCTCGCAGGGTGATCGCCATGCGCAACTCTTCGGGCAGCGCATCCATGGCCGCATTGACGGCCTGGGCAATTTCCTTGCTGGCCAGCACCGCTTCGGGCGTCTCGGCATCGGCCGCTCCCGAATTTAGTTCGCGTTCCGGGGCGGAAGTTTCATCGTCGTCCCCGGATTTCATTTGCGACTGGTACACCAGCGGATCGCGCTTGAGCTCCAGCAGTTGCTTCTTGGCCGTGTTGACCGCGATGCGGTACAGCCAGGTATAGAACTGGGCGTCTCCTCGGAACTGCGCCAGCGCGCGGTAGGCCCGTATAAAGGTTTCCTGTGCGATGTCCTGCACCAGATCCGAGTCGCGCACCATGCGCCCGATGAGGCGCTCCACGCGGCGCTGGTACTTCACCACCAACATCTCGAACGCCCGCTGCTCTCCCGCGAGCGTGCGCTGCACCAGCATGACATCGCTATCAGGCGGTTGGGGAGCGGTGTGGTCTTCGGGTGTCATGCGCGCGGAAATATAACCCAGTGGTTTGTGGCCATCAGGTATGTGCCACCAAGGCACGGCGCAGGTCTGGCCAGCGTGCGGGGTCGCGTCTGCGCTCTACCCAGACCCAGCGCGTGAAAGTGCCGGCACTGTGCAGACAGAGAAGGATGCGGTTTTGCATGTCCAGCGACACCACCACCCGCGGCAAGGGGACGCTGTCAGCAGCAGCCGAGCCACGCCACACCCACGCCCCCGACCTGGAGAGTTCTTGCGATGGAGCTGCCACATCCCAGCGCAAAGCGCCCACAGGCGAGTGCCACCAGCCCCATGCGGCAAAGGCCCACCACAACAGACCGGCCGCGGCACCCAGTCCGCCCTGCCAGCCACGGTGCGACCCGACACCGAGGAACCACCGCCCCAGGACCAACGCCCCCAACAAGCCCAGCGCCACCAGCAGACCCGCATAGAAGCGGCAGCGCCCCACCGGATATGTCACCGATGGGGCGCTGACCATGCGGACGGAAAAATGGATCAGATCGACAATGCGTTCAGACGCGCCGGAACACCAACGTCCCATTGGTCCCGCCGAAACCGAAATTGTTCTTCACGGCCACGTCGATCTTCACATCCCGCGCGGTGTTCGCGCAATAGTCCAGATCGCACTCCGGGTCCTGGTTGAAGATATTGATGGTCGGCGGCACCTTCTGGTGATGGATCGACAGCACGGTGAACACCGACTCGATGCCACCCGCGCCACCCAGCAAATGGCCCGTCATCGACTTCGTTGAACTGACCACCAGCTTCTTCGCGTGGTCCCCCAACGCAGCCTTGATGGCGTTCGTTTCGTTGATATCACCCAGCGGCGTGGAGGTGCCGTGCGCATTCAGATAGTCCACCTGATCGGCATTGATGCCGGCATTGCGCATCGCGCTCAACATGGCCCGGCGAGGGCCGTCCATGTTGGGTGCCGTCATGTGGCCGGCATCGGCACTCATGCCAAAGCCGCCCAACTCGGCATAGATCTTCGCACCGCGTGCCTTGGCGTGCTCATACTCTTCCAGCACCATGACGCCAGCACCTTCGCCCAAGACAAAACCGTCCCGGTCCTTGTCCCAGGGACGCGAAGCGGTCTTCGGATCATCGTTGCGGGTCGACAGGGCACGCATGGCGGCAAAGCCGCCAATGCCCAAGGGCGACACAGTGGCCTCGGAACCACCTGCGATCATCACGTCGGCATCACCGTACTCGATCATGCGACCCGCTTCCCCGATGCAGTGGAGCCCCGTGGTGCAAGCGGTGACAATGGCAATGTTTGGGCCTTTGAAGCCGAACTTCATCGACACATGGCCCGAGATCATGTTGATGATGGAGGCCGGCACGAAGAACGGCGTGATGCGCCGTGGTCCTCGGTTGGTCAGTTCGGTGTGCGTCTCTTCGATCAGCGGCAAACCGCCAATGCCCGAGCCGATCACGCAACCGATGCGGGTTGCCTGCTCGTCGTCCAACTGCTCGCCAACGGGGAGGCCCGAGTCCGCCACCGCCTGCATGGCCGCAGCCACTCCATAGTGGATGAAGGTATCCATCGTCCGCGCTTCCTTGGCGGTGATGTACTCATCCAGATTGAACCCCTTGACCTGTCCTGCGAACTTGCAGGCGAAGTTCGATGCGTCGAACCTCGTGATGAAGTCAATGCCGGACTGTCCGGCCAGGAGGTTGGCCCAGGAGTCTGCCACCGTGTTGCCCACGGGGCTGATGCAACCCAGGCCGGTCACGACGACACGGCGACGGCTCATCGGTGCTTCAGGCCTTCTGGTTGGCCATCGCGTAGTCGATGGCTTTTTGAACCGTGGTGATCTTCTCGGCTTCTTCGTCGGGGATCTCGATACCGAACTCGTCTTCGAGAGCCATCACCAGCTCAACCGTGTCCAGGGAATCGGCGCCCAAGTCGGCCACAAAGGCCTTTTCGTTCGTGACCTGCCCCTCTTCCACACCGAGTTGTTCGGCAATGATTTTCTTCACACGTGCTTCGATATCGCTCATAGGTCCCTCTGAGGGTTGTTGAAATACAGTCCGCCATTTTAGCCGTGCCAGGGGGAACGTCCCCCACACGGCCCGCCGGGCGGCTGACGCGGCTCAAAAATGCAAGATGCCCGCAGGTTCAGGACATGAACATGCCGCCATTGACGTGCAGCTCCTGCCCCGTCACATACGCGGCCTGCGGGCTCGCCAGATAGGCCACGGCATGCGCGATGTCCGCGGGCTTGCCCAGATGGCCCAACGGGATCTGCCCCAGCAAGGCCTTCTGCTGCTCTTCAGGCAGCGCGGCCGTCATGTCGGTTTCGATGAAACCGGGTGCCACGCAGTTCACCGTGATGCTGCGGCTGCCGAGCTCGCGCGCCAATGCGCGCGTCATGCCGGCCACGCCGGCCTTGGCCGCCGCATAGTTGGCCTGCCCAGCATTGCCCGACGCACCGACCACACTGGTGATGCTGATGATGCGGCCATAGCGCTGCTTCATCATGGGACGGATGGCGGCACGGCTCATGCGAAACACGGCCTTGAGATTGGTATCCAGCACCGCATCCCAATCGGCATCCTTCAGGCGCATGGCCAGCATGTCGCGCGTGATGCCTGCGTTGTTCACCAAAACCTGCAGCCCGCCATGGGTCTTGACGATCTCGTCGATCAAGGCCTCTGCCGCAGCCGCGTCGTTGACATCCAGCTTGGCACCGCGGCACCCACTCGACGCACCCGGCACAGCGGCCAAGGCGGCACCGATCTTGGCGGCGCCGTCGTCGGTGGTCGCCGTACCGATCACGATCAGGCCACGAGCCGCCAATTCGGCAGCGATCGCCGCGCCAATGCCGCGCGACGCGCCCGAGACCAAGGCCACTTGGCCTGCAAATTTGATTTCCGACATGATGGGTTCTCCAAGCGTCAGGCCAGCAGGGCCTGAACCTCTGCCAGCGTTGCGGGATCGAACAACGCCGCCCCCGTGAGCGAAGGGTCCACGCGCTTGACCATGGCGGTCAACGCCTTGCGAGGACCACATTCCACCACCGTATCGATGCCGCGGGCCTTGATCGCGCGGACACACTCCACCCATCGCACGGGCCCGAAAGCTTGCCGGTACAAGGCATCACGGATGCGGTCCGGATCGGACTCGACCAGGACATCGATGTTGTTGATCATCGGTATCTGCGGCGCCAGGAAAGTAGTGACCGCGAGCCTCTCCTTGAGCTTCTCCGCGGCAGGCTTCATCAGACTCGAATGGAATGGCGCAGACACCGGCAGTGGCAAAGTCCGCTTCGCACCCATGGCCCTCAGCATTTCGCAAGCCTTGTCAACAGCCGCCTTGCTGCCAGCGATCACCGTCTGCACAGGGTCGTTGAAGTTGACCGCCTCCACCACCTCGGCACTGTCGCGTGCGAACGTGGCCTGGGCCTCGCGACATCCTGCCGCCACCGCGTCGGCGCCGAGACCGAGCACGGCCGCCATGGCGCCGGTACCCGCAGGTACAGCATCCTGCATGGCTTGCGCACGAAAACGCACCAATGGCACGGCCTGCGCCAAGCTGAGCACACCCGCTGCCACCAGCGCGGAATACTCGCCCAAGGAATGCCCTGCAACCGCAGCCGGCAACGCGCCTCCCTCTGCGCGCCACACACGCCACGCAGCGATGCCAGCCACCAGCATCACCGGCTGGGTATTGATGGTCATGGCCAGCACGTCGGCGGGGCCTTCCCGGATCAACATGCCGATGTCTTCGCCCATGGCGTCCGACGATTCCTTCAATGTCTCCACCACGGCAGGGTGATCGGCCCATGCGTCGAGCATGCCCACGGACTGGGAGCCCTGACCAGGGAACACGAAAGCAAAATTTTTCATATGTCTTTTTGGGGAAGAGAGGAGCAACGCCCGCGGGATCAGAAATCCAGCAGCACCGAACCCCAGGTGAAACCACCGCCCACGCCTTCAAGCATCAGCGTGTCACCGCGCTGGACCTTGCCATCGCGCACCGCTTGATCGAGCGCGAGCGGGATCGAGGCGGCCGAGGTGTTGCCGTGCTGGTCGACCGTCACCACCACCTTGTCCTGCGCAAGCTTGAGCTTGCGCGCGGTGCTCAGCATGATGCGGATATTGGCTTGATGCGGGATCAGCCAATTGATGTCTTCGGTGGTCTTGCCGGCCTTGGCCAGCACGGTGCGCGCCGTCTCTTCGAGCACGCCCACGGCGAGCTTGAAGACCGCTTGCCCATCCATCTTGAGCAACGGATCGCCCAGAATCTGACCGCCCGATACATGGCCGGGGACGCACAGGATGCCCGTGTGCTTGCCGTCGGCATGGATGTCGGTGGCCAGGATCCCAGGCGTATCGGATGCCTCCAGCACAACCGCCCCCGCCCCGTCGCCAAACAGCACGCAGGTCGTGCGGTCGTTGAAATCGAGCAGGCGACTGAAGATCTCGGCGCCGACCACCAGAGCCTTGCTCGCGGTTCCGGAATGGATGAGCGAATCGGCCACGGTCAGCGCATAGATGAAGCCGCTGCAGACCGCCTGCACGTCAAACACCGGGCAACCCGCGACGCCCAGCTTGTGCTGCAGGATGGCCGCCGTGGACGGAAACACCATGTCGGGCGTCGACGTCGCAACGATGATCAGATCGATCTCGCCAGCCGCGACACCCGCGGCCTCCATCGCCTTGCGGCAGGCCTCCACGGCCAAGTCGCTCGCGTACACACCGTCGGCCACGAAATGGCGCGCTCGAATCCCCGTGCGCTCGACGATCCATTCGTCGCTGGTCTCCACGCCTCGGGGCGCCAGCAAGGCCACCATGTCGGCATTGGTCAAACGCTGGGGCGGCAGGCAACTGCCGGTGCCGGTGATGCGGGCGTAGCGTGTCATGAAGGCAATCGGGAAATTCAGTGGGTTGAAGCGCTTTTCAACTCGCTCGGCAGCGAGTCCGGTGCGATCAGAAGCTGGGCTTGGGCAACCCGCTCTCGCACGTTGTCCAGCAATTGGTTGTGGGCCGCATCATAAGCGCGGGCCAGGGCGTGCTCGAATGCAAAGGCATCGGCCGAACCATGGCTCTTGAACACGAGCCCCCGCAAGCCCAACAAAGCCGCGCCGTTGTAGCGACGGTGATCTACGCGTTTTTTAAAAGCTGTTAAGACCGGATAAGCGCAAATGGCCCCTATTTTCCGGAAGATATTTTTGGAGAATTCTTCACGGAGGAAGCCGCCAATCATGGAAGCGAGCCCTTCGCTGGCCTTCAGGGCAACGTTTCCCACAAAACCATCGCACACCGCAATATCCGCCGTGCCCTTGAAGATGTCGTCACCTTCAATGTTGCCAAAAAAGTTCAAATGACCGGAGTTGGAAGCATTTCGCAGCAAGATGCCAGCTTTTTTTATAACCTCACTGCCCTTGATGACCTCCTCGCCCACATTGAGCAAGCCGACACTGGGATTCTTTTGCCCCGAGGCGGCCACCACCAGGGCAGAACCCATGACCGCAAATTGCAGCAGGTGCTCGGCGGAGCAATCCACGTTGGCTCCCAGATCGAGCACCGTGGTCGCACCCCCTTTTGCATTGGGCATCTGGGTGGCAATGGCTGGGCGATCAATACCATCCAGGGTCTTGAGCACATAGCGCGCGATCGCCATCAGCGCCCCCGTGTTGCCTGCTGAGACCGCAGCTTGCGCGGCGCCGTCCTTGACCTGATGGATGGCGACCCGCATGGAGGAGTCCTTCTTGCGCCTCAACGCAACCTCCACCGGATCCTCCATGGTGACAACCTCGGTCGCCGGCACCACGCTACAGCGCGCGTGATTGAGCACATTGGGCCAAGCACCCAATACCTCAGGCCGGCCCACCAGCAACAAACGGGCCTGAGGATGACTGGACAGGAAGGCGGCACACGCGGGCACGGTCACCGCCGGTCCGACATCGCCTCCCATGCAATCCACAGCGATGGTGATCATGACAACACCCCGGATTGGGCGCCTAGTTACGGTCCACTAGCGCACCCCAAGAATAAAAAAGCCCGCATGCGGCATGCGGGCCTGGTCCTCACTGGCCAACCGGACTCCCGTTCGCGACACCGCGGCGAGGTCCCTGGCGCCCCGGCATTATGCTTCGGACTTGTTCTTCAACACCTGGCGGCCACGGTAGAAACCATTGGGGCTGATGTGGTGGCGCAGGTGGGTTTCGCCGGTGGTGGGCTCCACGGCGATGCCGGGCACGTTCAGCGCATTGTGCGAACGGTGCATGCCACGCTTGGAAGGGGACTTTTTGTTTTGCTGAACAGCCATGCTGGGCTCCTGAATTCGGTAAGGGTCAAACGGAATGGCAAAAACGGAGATCTGATCACCCCGCTCAACCGGTTCGTGCGCCTGACCGGAGCGCATCTAGAAGATGCAAATGGGCACTGGCGCAAAGCCAAGCATTATAGCCCGATCCGCCCGGTATCGTTCAATTCGACTTTTTGAGCTGGGCGAGGGCCGCAAATGGGTTTTTGGGTGCATCGCCGTCGCCCGTGTCCACCTGCGGGTCGGCCGCCTGCATGCGCACCGACACGGGACACACCTCGTGCATGGGAACCAGCGGAAGCTCCATCAACAGCTCGTCTTCCAGCACATCGCGCAGATTGGGCCGGGGCTCCAGCGCCAGCAGATCTTCTTCGCAGTCGTCGTCCTCGGCCTCGGCCGCGGCCTCGTCGGCGACGAAGCGAAACCAGCGGTCGACGGTCAACGGGGTTTCGACAACCCCCAGGCACCGCTGGCAGGTCAGTGGCACCCGGGTCTGTGCTTCAAGGTGAAGCCACACCGCCAGGGCACCCTCCGTGGCCCCCGGGCGCATTTCTCCTTGCGCCCGCCATTGCACGTTGCCCGAGGCGCCGTCGTCCAGCGCGGTCTCGGCGTGCAAGCGCTTGAACGCGGCCAGCGCTTCCTCGGCCTCCAGTTGGGCTCCCGCCTGCGCGAAGGCGCGCACATCCAGCCGATCCGGGTTCCAGGCTGCCTTGGGGTTCGTTTTCATCCGGGCAGTGTAAAAGATTGCCCCGAAAATACCGGGATGACACCAGCCCCTGACACGTTTTCGCCGCCGTCCTCGCGCGCCCTGATTCTCGGCTCGACTTCGCGCTACCGCCACGAGTTGCTGTCCCGCCTGGGGCTGCCCTTCGAAGCCGTCGCGCCCCAGGTCGACGAAACACCCCATCCTGGCGAGGCCCCAGCGGCCCTGGCGCTGCGGCTGGCGATCGAGAAAGCGCGCGACGTCGCGCGGCGCCACCCGCAGGCGGTGGTGATCGGCAGCGACCAAGTAGCCGACTTGCACGGCGAACCCCTGGGCAAGCCTGGCACGCACGACCGCGCCGTTGCCCAACTGCGTCGCATGCGGGGCCAGACGGTGGTGTTCCAGACCGCGCTGGCCGTGGTGTGCCAGGCCAGCCAGTTCGAGCAGCACTGCATCGCGGCCGTGCGGGTGGTATTCCGCGACCTGAGCGACGACGAGATCGAGACCTACCTGCGAAAGGAGCAGCCCTACGACTGCGCGGGCAGCGCCAAGAGCGAAGGCCTGGGCATCGCCTTGCTGGAGCGCATCGACAACGACGATCCCACCGCGCTGGTCGGCCTGCCGCTGATCCGCACCTGCCGCCTGATCCGTGCGGCCGGAGTACAGATCCTGTGAACGGCCACACCGAAAAACGGGGCGCTCTGTACCTCGTGCCGACGCCACTCGATTTCGGCATGGCGCAGGACGCCCCCGCGCCGCCCAGCGAATGGCTGCCCGCCGAGACCCTCTCCACGGCCAGCCGCCTCACGCACTGGATCACCGAAAACGCCAAGAGCACGCGTGCTTTTCTCAAGCGGGTTGAGGCGGCTGCGGGTCTGGCCGCGCCTCTGCAGGCACAACAGATCGTCGAGTTGCCACGCGCGGCACACAAGAAGGGCGACCACGCCCCTCAGGCCGACAACGACACCCAAGCCCGCGCGCTTCTCGCGCCGACCCTGCAGGGGCACGACGTGGGCCTGGTCAGCGAAGCCGGCATGCCCGCCATCGCCGACCCGGGCAGTTCGATCGTGCGCGCAGCGCATGCCATGGGTCTTAGGGTGGTGCCACTCACCGGGCCGATTTCGCTCATGCTGGCTTTGGCCGCCAGCGGGCTAAACGGGCAGAACTTCGCGTTTGTCGGCTACGTCCCGCAAGAAGCCAACGAGCGGGCCAAGCGCCTGCGCGAGCTGGAAGCACTGGCCCTGAAATCCGGGCAGACGCAGATGTTCATCGAAACGCCCTACCGCAATGCCGCACTGCTCCAGGCGGCGCTGCAAACGCTGCACCCGCACACGCGCCTGGCGGTGTGCAGCGCGCTCAGCCTGCCGCAGCAGGCATGCCGCAGCGGGTTGATCAGCGAGTGGAAGCGCGACCAGCGCCTGCAGAGCAGCCTGCCCCTGGACGCGCCGAGCGTGTTCCTGCTCGGACGCTGAGAAGCGCTCAGGAAAGCTTCAGCCGCTGGAGGTGGGCGCGCACCGAGCCGCTCAACTCGGCGTTGGCCAGTGCCAGATCGATCGTGGCCTCCAGGAAACCTTCCTTGCTGCCGCAGTCGTAGCGCTTGCCCTCATAGCGGAACGCCTGCACCTTTTCCTTGCCGATCAGGGCGGCGATGCCGTCGGTGAGCTGGATCTCGCCACCCGCACCGCGGGGCTGTTGGCGGATGCTATCGAACACCGCCGGGGTGAGCACGTAGCGCCCGGCCACGGCCAAGGTCGACGGTGCCACCTCGGGCGCGGGCTTCTCCACCATCGCGAACACCTCGGCCAGCGCCTGCGAGGCGCCATGCACGTCCACCACGCCATAGCGCCGGGTTTCGGCGCGCGGCACGTCCTGCACGGCGAGCACCGTGCCCGGGCTGGACTCGTAGGCCTGCACCATCTGCTGCAACACGGTCGGGCCACCCTGGGCCTGGTCCTTGCCCATCATCAAGTCGTCCGCCAGCAAGACCGCAAAGGGCTGATCGCCCACCAGGCGCTCGGCGCACAACACGGCATGCCCCAGGCCCAGCGCACGCGGCTGGCGCACGTAGAAGCAGTCCATGTCGTCGGGTTTGATCGAGTGCACGAGTTCCAGCAAAGCGCTCTTGCCCGCGGCCTCCAACTCCATCTCCAGTTCGTAAGCCGTGTCGAAGTGGTCTTCAATGGCTCGCTTGTGACGACCGGTCACAAAAATCATCTCGCGAATGCCGGCTGCGTAAGCTTCCTCTACGGCATATTGCATCAGCGGCTTGTCCACCACCGGCAGCATCTCCTTGGGAATGGCCTTGGTGGCCGGCAGAAAGCGGGTGCCGAGACCTCCCACGGGGAACACGGCTTTGCGAATGGTCTTCATATATGAGCGGGAACGCCGAAACGTCAAAGGTGAAACAGCTACCCATAATAACGATCACTTTCCCGCAAACGCTACACTGGCTCGCTCTTCCCGCAACCATGTGTGACATGGTCTCCAACCCATCTGCACCCCTCGCATGAGCATCACCCCCGTCATTCTCTGCGGCGGCTCCGGCACACGTTTGTGGCCACTGAGCCGCCAAAGTTTTCCGAAGCAGTTCGTGCCGCTCGTGGGCGACAAGAGCCTGCTGCAACTCACACTGGACCGCCTGGCCTGGTGCGACAACACCGTCATCTGCGTGGCCGCCGAAGACCATCGTTTTCTGGTCGCCGACGCGATCGAAGCGGAACAGGTCCCGGGCCAGGTGCTGCTCGAACCCGCGGCGCGCAACACCGCAGCGGCCATGGCTTTGGCCGCGCTGCTGGCCAGCGCTGCAGGCAAGGCAGACCCCCTGCTGTTGTTTTGCCCCTCGGACCACCACATTCCCGATGCCGCCGCCTTCGCGGCCACCGTGCGGCAGGGCGTGCCCGCGGCCGAGGGCGGTGCAATCGTCACCTTCGGCGTGATGCCCAGCTTTCCCAGCAGTGCCTATGGCTACATTCAGCAAGGCGATGACCGCGGCGACGGCAGCCGCAAGGTGGCCCGTTTCATCGAGAAGCCAGCGCCCGAAGCGGCGCAGGCACTGCTGCTGCAGGGACATGTGCTGTGGAATGCAGGCATCTTCCTCACCCGCGCCAGCACCTTGCTCGCCGCATTGAAGACGCATGCGCCCGACATCCTGCAGTCCTGCGAAAAGGCCATGGCCACACCGAAGCAGGACACGGTCGGGCAGATCCATTTCGTGCGCCCGGCGGCCGAGCCATTCCTCGCCTGCCGCTCGCAGAGCATCGACTACGCGGTGATGGAGCCGCACGACCAGGTCGCCGTGGTGCCGTTCCAGGGCCAATGGAGCGACGTGGGCAGTTGGAACGCGGTGGCCGACCTCAGCCCCTGCGACGAAACGGGCAACCGCATCACCGGCCAGGGCCACGCCCTGAACGCGCGCAACACCTTCATCCACGCGCCCAGCCGCACCGTGGTGGCGCTGGGCACGCAAGACCTGCTGATCATCGACACGCCCGACGCCTTGCTGGTCGCGCAACGCGACCACGCCGAGCAGGTGAAGGACGTGGTGGCGCACCTCTCGCAGCGCAAGATTCCGCAGGCCGCCATGCACCGCCGCGTGGCACGGCCCTGGGGCTGGTACGACAGCGTCGACATGGGCGAGCGCTTCCAGGTCAAGCGCATCGGTGTCAAGCCGGGTGCCTCGCTCAGCCTGCAGAAGCACCACCACCGTGCCGAGCACTGGATCATCGTCAAGGGCACGGCCGAGATCACGCGCGGGCAAGAGGTGTACCTGCTGTCCGAAAACCAGTCCACGTACATCCCGATCGGTGAAACGCACCGGCTGCACAACCCCGGCAAGATGACGCTGGAGATGATCGAAGTGCAGTCGGGCAGCTACCTCGGCGAAGACGATATCGTGCGGCTGGAGGACGTGTACGGCCGGCAATCCGACACCGGCAGCAAAAAGTGAGCAACCCTCCATGAAAGTTCTGCTCACCGGCGGTGCCGGCTACATCGGCAGCCACACCGCTATCGCTCTCATCGAAGCCGGCTTCGAGCCGGTGCTGCTGGACAACTTCGCCAACAGCCACCCGGTGGTGCTGGAGCGGCTGGCGCAGATCACCGGCCGCCCGCTTGCGCTGGAGCGCGGCGACGTGCTCGACCTGCCCTGGCTGGAAGACGTGCTGCGCCGCCACCGCCCGCTTGGCGTGGTGCATTTCGCGGGTGACAAGGCGGTGGGCGAAAGCGTGGCCGATCCGCTGAAGTACTTCCACAACAACATTGGCGGCGCCGTCAGCCTGCTGCGCGCCATGGAAACGCTGCACGCCGAAGACCCGGGCATCGCGCCCACGCTGGTGTTTTCCAGCAGTGCCACGGTGTATGGCGACCCGGCCACGGTACCGATCACCGAAGACTTCCCGCGCAGCCACACCAATCCGTATGGGCACAGCAAGCTGGTCATCGAAGACATGCTCAGTGCGTTGCTGAGGGCCCGGCCGGCATGGCGCATCGCAACGCTGCGCTACTTCAATCCGGTGGGCGCGCATCCGAGCGGCCTGATCGGCGAGGATCCCGCCGGCATTCCGAACAACCTCATGCCCTACGTGGCGCAGGTGGCCGTGGGCCAGCGCGAACACCTCAACGTGTTCGGCAGCGACTACCCCACGCCCGACGGCACCGGGGTGCGCGACTACATCCACGTGCAAGATCTCGCGGCCGGCCATGTGGCCGCGCTGAAGGCCTTGCTGGGGCGTGGCGAGAGCTTCACGGTGAACCTGGGCACCGGACGCGGACACAGCGTGCTGGAGGTGGTGCGGGCCTTTGAGCAGGCCAGCGGCCGGCCCGTGCCGTACCAGCTTGCGCCGCGCCGCGCGGGTGACGTGGCGCAGTGCTGGGCCGACCCGACGCTTGCCAGGCGCCTGCTCGGCTGGGAAGCGCAACGCACGCTGCAAGAGATGTGCGCCGACGCCTGGCGCTGGCAGAGCGGCAACCCGAAAGGCTACAGAAGCTGAATCCTGCCCGGCGGGGTTACTTCAGGCTGATGCCGGCCGCGCGCGCGGCGTGGAACACGCCTTCACCCACGCTGGCACCAAAACGCTTGGCCAGGCGCAGGCCCACGTTCTCGCGCTGCGTGTAGTCCACGATTTCTTCTGCCTTGACGATCTCGCGGGCCACGTAGTCGAGGTTGCCCAGGCCATCGGCCAGGCCCAGCGTCACCGCCTGCTGGCCGTTCCACACCAGGCCGCTGAAGGTTTCGCCGTTTTCTTTCAGGCGCCCTCCGCGGCCCCGCTTCACCACGTCGATGAACTGGGCATGGATCTCGCCGAGCATTTGCTGCATGTAAGCGCGCTGGTTGTCGTCGAGCGGGCTGAAGGGATCGAGCATGCCCTTGTTCTCACCGGCCGTCATGAGGCGGCGCTCGATGCCGAGCTTGTCCATGAGGCCGGTGAAGCCGAAGCCGTCCATGAGCACACCGATGCTGCCGACCAGGCTGGCCTTGTCCACATAAATGTCGTCGGCCGCGGCAGCGATGTAGTAGGCCGCTGATGCGCAGGTTTCCTCGACCACGGCGTACACCTTTTTATCGTGCAAGCCCTTCAGGCGGGTGATCTCGTCGTTGATGATGCCGGCCTGCACCGGGCTGCCGCCGGGCGAGTTGATCAGCAACACCACGGCCTGTGCGCCGGTGTCCTCAAAGGCAGTGCGCAGCGAGGCCACCACGTTCTCGGCACTGGCCTCGGCGCCGCTGGCGATTTCGCCCTTCACGTCCACCACCGCGGTGTGCGGCGTGCTCACGGCCGTCGTGTTGTTGCTGGCGTAGACCAGCCAGGCAATGGCACCGATGACCGCCAGCCAGAACAGCCGGTTGAAGATCTTCCAGCGGCGTGTGGCCTGCTGCTCCCGGATGGTCGCAAAGACCAGTTTTTCCAGGGTGGCGCGCTCCCAGTTTCGGTCGGTGGCGTTGGAACCGAGCTGGCCCAAGGGGTCGTCGTTCATGGTCGGGACGTTCTCAGAATTCAAGGGGTTTGAGGTGGTATTGTGACCGCCAGTGGACTACCCCGCCGTGCTCCACCAACTCAATTTTCACCAGCCCCCCTCGGCACGGACCGGCACGGCAGGCGCCCGTATCGGGCTCGTAGGCCGCGCCGTGCGTGGCGCACAGCAGCCAGCGGCCGGTGTCGTCGAAGAACTGGTCGGGCCGCCAGTCCATTTCCATGGCCACGTGCGCGCACCGGTTCAGGTAGGCGTGTGGCTGCCCCTGGTAGCGAATGGCAAAGGCGCGGCAGGTCTGGCCTGCATACACCACGTCGAACGACACCGCCCTTCCCCCGTCGACCAGATCGTGGCTGTTGCACAGCGCATAGACTGGATCGTCGGGTGGGAGGGTCATGGCATCCTCAAGCGTTCAGATTCAGCCAGTCGTGCAGCTCGCGCACCGAATGCACCACGCGCAAGGGCCTGAGCGCGTCGAACGTGGCCGGTTCGTGTGCGCCGTAACTCACACCCACGCTCGCGCAGCCGGCATTGAGGGCCATCTGCAGATCGTGCGTGGTGTCGCCGATCATCAGGATGCGTGACGGCTCCACGCCGAACTCGCGCATCAGCTCGTGCAACATGAGAGGACTGGGCTTGCCGGCGGTTTCGTCGGCGGTGCGCGAGCCGTCGAACATGCCCTTGAGCTCCACCGTGTCCAGCACCTCGTCCAGCCCCCGGCGGCTTTTGCCGGTGGCCACGGTCAGCCAATGGTGGCGCTGCTTCAGTTCGCCCAGCATGGGCAGCACGCCCTCGAACAGGCTCAGGTCGTTCTGCGCCGCCATGTAGTGGTGGCGGTAGCGCTGGCCCAGCAACGGGTATTTCTCGCGTGGCACATCGGGCGCGGCATGTTCCAGCGCCTGCATCAGGCCCATGCCGATCACGTAGCTGGCGGCTTCGCGGGAGGGCGGTGTGCCACCCACATCGATCACGGCCGCCTGGATGCAGCGGGCGATCAGGGCGGTGGAATCGAACAGGGTGCCGTCCCAGTCGAAGGCGATGAGATCGAATCGGCGCGGGCGCATGGGTCAGGCCAGAAGGGTTTTCGCGTGGTGGCGCAAGTGGTCTTCGACGAAGCTGGCGATGAAGTAGTAGCCATGGTCGTAGCCTTCGTGCCGGCGCAAGGTCAGCGCCTGACCCGATTGGGCACAGGCCGCCTCGAACAGGTGCGGGTGCAACTGCGTGGGCAGGAAGTTGTCGGCCAGGCCCTGGTCGATCAGCAAGGGGGCCGCCTTGCGGCCCGACTTCACGAGCTCGGTGGCATCGTGGGCGGCCCAGCGCGCGCGGTCCGACCCCAGGTATCCCGTGAACGCCTTCTCGCCCCACGGACACTGCATCGGCGCGGCGATGGGGGCGAACGCCGAGACGCTCTGGTACAGGCCCGGATGGCGCAGCGCCAGTGTGAGTGCGCCATGGCCGCCCATGGAGTGGCCGAAGAGGCCCACACGATCGGCGAGTGCGGGGAACTGAGAGAGCACCAGCGAGCGCAGCTCCCTGGTGATCCAGCTCTCCATGCGGAAGTGAGAGGACCAGGGCGCTTGCGTCGCATCAAGATAGAAGCCCGCGCCGTGGCCGAAGTCCCAGGCCGCGCCCGCGCCTTCGATGCCAGTCTCGCGCGGGCTGGTGTCTGGCGACACCAGCATCAAACCCAACTCGGCCGCCACGCGCTGCGCACCGGCCTTGATGGCAAAGGTCTCCTCGGTGCAGGTGAGACCCGCCAGATAGAACAGCACCGGCACCGGGCCCTGTGCAGCTTGGGGGGGAACGAACACGCCGAACTTCATCGGCAAACCGATCTCGGTCGACGCATGCCGGTAGAAGCCTTGCACACCGCCGAAGCAGCGGTGTTCGCTCAAGGTTTCAAAATCCATGTGAACTTTCGGGGGAGGGAGTCGAATGTGAAATCGGCCCCGAGGTTACCGCAGATCACATACCCCACCGAAGCGCGCCATCAATCGACTTTTGCACCGGTCTTGAACCACTGGCCGATCAGGGCCCGCTCTTCCTCGGTCACGCCCGTTGCGTTGTTCATGGGCATCGTGCGGGCCACCACCGCCTGCTGGTACACCGCCTGCGCGTGCAGCTTGAGCGCGTCGGGCGTGTCCAGCCGCACGTTCTTGGACTGCAGCGCCTCGCCATGGCACATGACGCAACGCTGTTCGATCACCGGCTTGAGTTGCGCGTAGCTCACCGTCTGCGGCACGGCCACCGCCTGCACCGGCGCGGGCTTGAGCCAGACGATCAACGCGATCAGCACCACCACGCCCGCCGCGGCATAAGGCCAGGGGTGCTTGTTGCGGCCCAGCTTGTAGCCGTGGCGCATGACGAAGAACTGGCGAATCGCCGCGCCCGCGAACATCATGCCGATCAGGATCAGCCAGTTGTACTCGTGCGCGTAGGTGAAGCTGTAGTGGTTGCTCAGCATCGCGAACAACACCGGCAGCGTGAAGTAAGTGTTGTGCACGCTGCGCTGCTTGCCGCGCTTGCCGTGGATCGGGTCGACCGGGCGCCCGGCCTTGAGATCGGCCACCACGGTGCGCTGGCCCGGAATGATCCAGAAGAACACGTTGGCACTCATGGCCGTCGCGATCATCGCGCCCATCAGCAGGAAGGCCGCGCGGCCGGCGAACAACTGCGTGGCCAGCCAGGCCGCCACGCACACCAGCACCAGCACCAGCGCGCCGACCTTGGCGTCGCCGTTGTCCTTCTGCCCCAGGGTGCGGCAGATCACGTCGTACAGCAGCCAGAACACCACCAGGAAGCCCAGCGCCGCCGATATGGCCGCGGCCGGACTCCAGTCCATCACTTTGGGATCGATCAGATAGACACTTGGGCTCCACAGATAGGACACGAGGAACAACGCGAACCCCGAGAGCCAGGTGGAGTAGCTCTCCCAGTAGAACCAATGCAGGTGGTCGGGCAGCTTCGGCGGCGACACCGCGAACTTCACCGGGTGGTAGAAACCGCCGCCGTGCACGGCCCACAGTTCACCGCTCACCCCGTCCTTCTTGAGCTGCTCGTCCTCGGGCGGTGTGAGGCTGCTGTCGAGAAAGACGAAGTAGAACGAGGAGCCAATCCAGGCGATCGCGACGATGACGTGCAGCCAGCGCAGCAGCAGATTGGCCCAGTCGAGCAGATACGTTTCCATGAGCACCTCAATGCAAGGTCAACACTTGCGACTCACCACCGCGGGCGCTCTGAGTCGTCTGAGGGCCGCGATTGGGTGTTGTGGGGACACCTGCTCCGCTGCGACCGATCGCACAAAGTGTATACAGTTTTTGAAAACATTCAAGCCGTCAAAGCTGGGGTTTCCCCCGAGGCTTGTTCTAGCAACAACTGCGCCACGACCGAGGCGGCGATCACCGCCGGCTCCTTGCCCCGGATGCCAGGCAGACCAATCGGGCAGGTGATGCGCGCGAGCTCCGCGTCGCCAAAGCCCCGGTGGCGCAAGCGGCTGCGAAACGTGGCCCATTTGGTGGCGCTGCCGATGAGGCCGATGAAGCGAAGGTCCGCGCGCTCGCGCAGGCGCTGCAGGCAGGCGGCGACGATGTCGAGGTCTTCGGCATGCGAGAAGCTCATGATCAACACGCTGGAGCCCGCCACCAGATCGCGCACCGCCGACTGCACCGGGTCGGAATGCTCGGCACGCACATGGGCGGGCAGGTCCGGCGGAAACACCTCGTCGCGGCTGTCGATCCAGGCGACCTCGAAAGGCAGCGGTGAGAGCGCCTGCACGATCGCGCGCCCCACGTGCCCGCCGCCAAACAAGGCCAGCGGTGCATGGCCGGCGCTCAGGCGCGCGCGCAGCGCGGGAATGTGAGAGGCATCGACCCGCTCGAAACACAGCACGAGCGCGCCGCCGCAACACTGCCCCAGGCTGGGGCCGAGCACCACCGACTGCTCCCAGGCAGGCCGCGCCATGGCCGGCGCGTCTGCCAAGGCTTCCCGCGCCTGGCGCATCGCGTCCCATTCCAGGTGGCCGCCGCCAATGGTGCCGATCACGCGCTCGCCAGGCCCGGCCAGCACGGCCATCCAGGCCCCCGACTCGCGCGGCACCGAACCCTTCGTGGTGCCGACTGTCACCAGCACGGCATGGCCCGTCGCCAGATGCAACAGCAAGGTATCAAGGTCTGAAAGCATCTGTGGCGTCGACGTCAAAGAAGATGTATGAAGACGTAATCGGCATATAGGCATTGGAGTATCCGCCGTTACTGTACGCAGGCTTTGACACAAGTGCCGATAGACTCCATGCGCCACGGCGTATGGCCCGCCCCCTAACCACCGCACCGAGATGCCCGTCCCGCCCCGAGAATCCACCCGCGTGAGCCCCGCCACGCCCTCCCCCGTCCGCCCGTTGCGCGCTGTCTGGGGCTGGCTGGGGGTTTGCACCGCCGCCCTGCTGGCGTCCTGTGCCTCGCCCCCGCCCCCACCGCCGCCTCCCGCGCCGCCACCGGCGCCCGTGCCGGCACCGCCGCCCCCTCCCGCTGCGCAGTTGCCACCGCCGGCACACATCTCGCATGCCATGTCGCCGCTCGACTACCGCAAGGATGGGGCGCGCCACATCTACGCCCAGAACGGCGATCGCATCTACAAGGGCAAGCTGCCTCCGTTGATGCATGCGGTGGGCGTGGTGCAGGTGCACGTGGATGCGCGTGGCAATGTGCGCAACGTCAGCTGGATGCGCGCGCCCAGCCACGCGCCCGACGTGGTCCGGGAGATCGAGCGCACGCTGCGTGCCGCCTCGCCCTTTCCCGCGCCGATGCGCATGGGCGGTGTGGTCTACACCGACGTCTGGCTGTGGGACCGGAGCGGCAAGTTCCAGCTCGACACGCTGACCGAAGGCCAACGCAGCAACTGAGCCGCGCAAGCAACCGCTCTCAACTCCCCCGGTACGTCGAGTAGCTCCACGGGCTCACCAGCAGCGGCACGTGATAGTGCTGGTCGACGTGCGCCACACCGAAATCGAGCGACACGCGGTTGAGGAAATTGGGCTCGGGCAAGGCCACGCCCCGGGCCGCGAAATAGCCCTTCACGTCGAACACCAGCCGGTAGGTGCCCACCTTCAGGCTGGCGTTGTCGTACAGCGGCCCGTCGGGGTTGCGCCCGTCGGCATTCAAGATGAAGCGCTTGACCAGCGTGGCCTGATCGCCTTTGGTGGTATGCAACTCCACCGCCATGCCAGCGGCCGGGCAGCCGTGCATCGTGTCCAGAACGTGTGTGCTCAAACCCATGGTCGGTTCCTTTGCGTGATGGATGGTCGACCGAAAGTGTATACACTTTTTGCTTTTTCTGGATATGATGCGGCGCATGGAAACCTCCAGCACCTTGCACATCGTCGAGTCGCTCACGCGCGCCATCGTGGAGCACCGCCTGCACCCGGGCACCAAGCTGGCCGAGCAAAAGCTGGCCGACCACTTCGGTGTGTCGCGCACCCTGGTGCGCCAGGCCTTGTTCCAGCTGTCGCAAAACCGCCTGATCCGCCTGGAGCCGGCGCGCGGGGCCTTCGTGGCCACGCCCTCGGTGCAGGAAGCCCAGCAGGTCTTCGCGGTGCGCCGCATGCTGGAAGTGGAGATGACGCGCGCCTTCGTGCGCAGCGTGACCAACGCCAAGATCAAGGCGCTGCGTGAGCACGTGGCGCAGGAAAAGCAGGCCGTCAACAACCAGGACGTGCCCGGCCGCATCGAGCTGCTGGGCGACTTCCACGTGCGCATGGCCGAGCTCATGGGCAACCAGGTGCTGGCCGAACTGCTGCGCGACCTCATCTCGCGCTGCGCGCTGATCACGCTCATGTACCAGAGCAACCAGGCCGCCGAACACTCCAGCGAAGAGCACGCGGAGATCGTCAAGGCGCTGGCCGCACGCGACGAAGAGCTGGCCGTGCGCCTGATGGACGAACACCTGCTCAACGTCGAACAGAACCTGACTTTCGACCGCAAGCTGCCCGTCAACGACATTTCCCAAGCCTTGTCATGACCTACGACTCCACGCTCGCGTATCCACGCGACCTGGCCGGCTACGGCCGCGACGTTCCCCACGCCCGCTGGCCCAACGGCGCGCGCATCGCCGTGCAGTTCGTCCTGAACTACGAGGAAGGGGGCGAGAACAGCGTGCTGCATGGCGACGATGCGTCCGAACAGTTCCTCTCGGAAATGTTCAACCCGGCGGCCTACCCGGCGCGCCACATCAGCATGGAAGGCATCTACGAATACGGCTCGCGCGCCGGCGTGTGGCGCATCCTGCGCGAGTTCGAAAAGCGTGGCCTGCCGCTCACGGTGTTTGGCGTGGCCACCGCGCTGCAACGCAGCCCGGACGTGACCGCCGCGTTCCAGGAACTCGGATACGACATCGCCTGCCACGGCCTCAAATGGATCCACTACCAGAACGTGGACGAGGCCACCGAGCGCGCGCACATGGCGCAGGCCATGCAACTCATCGAGCAACTCACCGGCAGCCGCCCGCTGGGCTGGTACACCGGGCGCGACAGCCCGAACACGCGTCGCCTCGTGGCGGACTTCGGCGGCTTCGAATACGACAGCGACTACTACGGCGACGACCTGCCGTTCTGGATGAAAGTGCGCAAGACCGATGGCAGCGACGCGCACCAGCTCATCGTGCCCTACACGCTGGACTGCAACGACATGCGCTTCGCCCTGCCCCAGGGCTACTCCCACGCCGACCCGTTCTTCCAGTACATGAAGGACACGTTCGACGCGCTCTACGCCGAAGGCGACCCGAACGGCCTGGACCGGCCCAAGATGATGAACATCGGCATGCACTGCCGCCTGCTCGGCCGCCCGGGGCGCATCACCGCGCTGCAGCGCTTTCTGGACCACATCCAGCAGCACGAACACGTGTGGGTGGCGCGGCGCATCGACATCGCGCGCCACTGGAAGAACACGCACCCTGTCACCGCCTGAGGCCCACGCCATGCCGATCACCCTGGACCAACTCAACCATGCCCCGCTGCCCGAGGCCACGCAGATGCTCGACGGCCTCTACGAGCACTCGCCCTGGATCGCCGAGCAGGCACTCGCGCAACGCCCTTTCGCCTCGCTGGCCGCGCTCAAGCACGCCATGGTGAAGGTGTTGGCCGATGCGGGCGTGGAGCCGCAGCTGGCCCTGATCCGCGCCCACCCCGAACTCGCGGGCAAGGCGATGGTCGCCCAGTCGCTCACCGCCGAGTCCACCAACGAGCAGACCAAGGCCGGTCTCACGAACTGCACGCCGCAGGAGTTCGCGCACATCCAGCAGCTCAACGCGCAGTACAACGCCAAGTTCGGCTTCCCGTTCATCCTCGCCGTGCGCGGCCCACGCGGCCTGGGCCTGGCCAAGCGCGAGATCATTGCCACGTTCGAACGCCGCCTGGGCAATCCGGTGGACTTCGAACGCGCCGAGTGCCTGCGCAACATCCACCGCATTGCCGAGATCCGGCTCAACGACAAGTTCGGCTTCGAGCCGGCCACGGGGAACGCGGTGTGGGACTGGCACGAGGACCTCGCGCGCCACAGCGACCCCGGGTTCGCCGAACAAGGCCAGCTCACGGTCACGTACCTGACGGATGCGCACCGCGCTTGCGCGGCGGACCTGGTGGCGCGGATGCGGGCATGTGGGTTTGATGAGGTGGGGGTGGATGCGGTAGGGAATGTGGTTGGCCGCTACCTCGCGCACCCTCACCCCAACCCTCTCCGGCAAGCGGGAGAGGGCGTCAAGACACTGCTCACGGGTAGCCACTACGACACCGTGCGCAACGGTGGCAAATACGACGGTCGCCTGGGCATCTTCGCGCCCATGGCCTGCGTGCAACGCCTGCACGCGGCCGGCCGGCGCCTGCCGTTCGACTTCGAGGTGGTGGGCTTCGCCGAAGAAGAAGGCCAGCGCTACAAGGCCACCTTTCTCGGCTCGGGCGCGCTCACCGGCCACTTCAACCCGTCCTGGCTCGACCAGCAGGACGCAGACGGCATCTCCATGCGCCAGGCCATGCAGCACGCCGGCCTGCCCGCGACGATGGAAGCCATCGCCACACTGCAACGCGATCCGTCGAAGTACCTCGGCTTCGTCGAGGTCCACATCGAACAGGGCCCGGTGCTCAACGAAATGGACTTGCCCCTGGGCGTGGTCACCTCCATCAACGCCAGCGTGCGCTACCTGTGCGAAGCCATCGGCATGGCCAGCCACGCCGGCACCACCCCCATGGACCGGCGGCGCGACGCCGCCTGCGCCGTGGCCGAGCTCGCGCTCTATGCCGAACAGCGCGCCGCAGCCGACGGCGATTCGGTGGCCACCATCGGCATGCTGCAGGTGCCCGGCGGTTCGATCAACGTGGTGCCCGGCCGCTGCCTGTTCTCGCTCGACCTGCGCGCGCCCAGCGATGCGCAGCGCGACGCGCTGGAGCGGGACATCCTCGCGCGCCTGCGCGCCATCGCCGAGCAGCGCGGCATCGACCTGAAGATCGAAGAGACCATGCGCGCCGCCGCCGCTCCCAGCGCACCCGAATGGCAAGCGCGCTGGGAACGCGCGGTGAATGCCTTGGGCGTGCCCCTGCACCGCATGCCCAGCGGCGCCGGCCACGACGCGATGAAGCTGCACGAGGTCATGCCCCAGGCCATGCTGTTCGTGCGCGGCCTCAACGGCGGCATCAGCCACAACCCGCTGGAGTCCACCACCAGCGACGACATGGAACTCTGCGTCAACGCCTTCTCGCACCTGCTCGACCAACTCGCCCAAGAACCCTGAAGAAGAAGCCCATGACCCTCCACACCCAACTCGACGCCTGGATCGACGCCCACTTCGACGAAGAAGTGAAGTTCCTGCAGGAACTCGTGCGCGTGCCCACCGACACGCCGCCCGGCAACAACGCGCCGCACGCCGAGCGCACCGCCGAGCTGCTCGCGGCCATGGGCCTGAACGCGGAGAAACACGCCGTGCCCGCCGATGAAGTGCAGGCGGCTGGCCTTCAGACCATCACCAACCTGATCGTGCGCCGGCCCTACGGCGGCGCGGGCAAGACCATCGCCCTCAACGCGCATGGCGACGTGGTGCCGCCCGGCGAAGGCTGGACGCACGACCCCTACGGCGGCGAGATCGCCGACGGCAAGATCTACGGCCGCGCCACCGCCGTGAGCAAGAGCGACATCGCCAGCTTCACCTTCGCCATCCGCGCGCTCGAATCCCTGAACGCCAAGCTCGCTGGCGGCGTGGAACTGCACGTGACCTACGACGAGGAATACGGTGGTGAGGTCGGACCCGATTGGCTGTTCAGACAAGGCCTCACAAAGCCCGACCTGATGATCGCCGCCGGCTTCAGCTACCAGGTGGTGGTGGCGCACAACGGCTGCCTGCAGCTCGAAGTGACGGTGCACGGCGACATGGCGCACGCTGCCATTCCCGACAGCGGCACCGACGCGCTGCAGGGCGCCACCCACATCCTCAACGCGCTCTACCAGCTCAACGCCGACTACCTGCAGGTGACCTCGAAGGTCGAGGGCATCACCCACCCCTACCTCAACGTCGGCCAGATCAGCGGCGGCACCAACACCAACGTGATCCCGGGCAAGGTCGTGCTCAAGGTCGACCGCCGCATGATCCCCGAGGAAGACCCGGCCGAGGTGGAGGCCGCGCTGCGCAAGACCATCGAACAGGCCGCGGCCAGCTTCAACCCACCGCGCGGTGGCAAGGCCTTGAAGGTCGACGTGCGCCGCATCCTGCTCGCGCGCGCCATGAAACCCCTGCCGGGCAACCAGCCGCTGGTCAAGGCCATCCAGCAACACGGCCAGGCTGTGTTCGGCCAAGCCATTCCCGCCGTTGGCACGCCGCTTTACACCGACGTGCGCCTGTACGTGGAGCGGGGCATTCCCGGCGTGATCTATGGTGCCGGTCCGCGCACGGTGCGCGAGTCCAACGCCAAGCGCGCCGACGAGCACCTGCAGCTCGACGACCTCAGGCGCGCCACCAAGGTGATTGCGCGCACCCTGCTCGACCTGCTGCAAGCGCCCTGAATTCACCCGTGAAACGCCGCGCCCCGCGCGGCGTTTCGCTTTTGCGCGCGTGACACAATGGCGCCGCATACACGCTCTATGGAGACAACGCATGACCCCCGCTGAAGAAGCCCTGCGCGACGCCGCGTTCGAATACCACCGCACGCCCTCGCGCGGCAAGATTTCGGTCAACGCCACCAAACCCCTGTCCAACCAGCGCGACCTGTCGCTGGCCTACTCGCCCGGTGTGGCCTACCCGTGCCTGGCCATCGAGGCCGACCCGTCCATGGCCGCCGAATACACCTCGCGCGGCAACCTGGTCGGCGTGGTCACCAACGGCACCGCCGTGCTCGGCCTGGGCGACATCGGCCCGCTGGCCGCCAAGCCGGTGATGGAAGGCAAGGGCTGCCTGTTCAAGAAATTCGCCGGCATCGACGTGTTCGACATCGAGCTCGACGAGAAAGACCCGGACAAACTGGTCGAGATCATCGCCGCGCTGGAGCCCACGCTGGGCGGCATCAACCTCGAAGACATCAAGGCGCCCGAGTGCTTCTACATCGAAAAGAAGCTGCGCGAGCGCATGGGCATTCCGGTGTTCCACGACGACCAGCACGGCACCGCCATCATCTCGGCCGCCGCCCTGCTCAACGGCCTGGAGCTGGTGGGCAAGGACATCGGCCAGGTCAAGCTGGCCGTGAGCGGTGCGGGTGCTGCCGCCATCGCCTGCCTGGACGTGATGGTCGGCCTGGGTGTCTCGCGCGACAACATCTACGTCTGCGACTCCAAGGGCGTGGTGTACGAAGGCCGCGCGGGTGGCTACGACGAGTCCAAGGCGCGCTACGCGCAGAAGACCGACAAGCGCACGCTGGCCGACGCGGTCAACGGCGCGGACGTGTTCCTGGGCTGCTCGGCACCGGGCGTGCTCACCGCCGAGATGATGAAGACCATGGGCCCCAAACCCATCGTGCTGGCGCTGGCCAACCCCGAACCGGAGATCCGCCCCGAGCTGGCCAAGGCCGTGCGGCCCGACGTGATCATCGCCACCGGCCGCAGCGACTACCCGAACCAGGTCAACAACGTCCTGTGCTTCCCGTACATCTTCCGCGGCGCGCTGGACTGCGGCGCCACGCGCATCACCGAAGAAATGAAGCTGGCCTGCGTGCGCCAGATCGCCGATCTGGTGAAGAGCGAGACCAGCGAGGAAGTGGCCAGCGCGTATGCCGGCCAAGACCTGAGCTTCGGCCCCGACTACCTGATCCCCAAGCCCTTCGATTCGCGCCTCATCCTGCGCATTGCGCCGGCCGTGGCGCAGGCCGCGGCCGACTCCGGCGTGGCCACGCGCCCCATCACCGACATGGACGCGTACCGCCAGCAGCTGGGCCGCTTCGTGTACCAGACCGGCATCCTGATGCAGCCGATCTTCAACGCCGCCAAGGCCCTGCCCAAGAAGGCACGCGTGGCCTACTCCGACGGTGAAGACGAGCGCGCGCTGCGCGCCGCGCAGTTGGCGATCGACGACCAGCTCGCCACGCCCATCCTGATCGGCCGCCCGGCCGTGATCGAAGCGCGCATTGCCAAGGCCGGCCTGCGCATGAAGCTCGGCGTGGACGTGCAGAACGTCAACCCCGAGGACGATCCGCGCTTTCGCCAGTATTGGGAGCAGTACCACCAGATCATGGGCCGCCATGGCGCGACGCCCGAGGTGTCCAAGGCGGCCGTGCGCCGCTCCAACACCATCATCGGTTCGCTCATGCTGTCGCTGGGCGACGCGGATGCGCTGATCTGCGGGCTGGTCGGCGGCTACATGACGCACCTGGAGCGCATCGACAACGTGCTTGGCCGCCGCCAGGGTGCGAACCTGTACGCCTCGGTCAACGCGCTCATGACCAACCGGGGCCCGGTGTTCATCGCCGACACCTACGTGAACGAAACGCCAAGCGCCGAGCAGCTGGCCGAGATCGCCTGGATGGCCGCGCAGGAAGTGCAGCGCTTCGGCCTGCCGCCCAAGGTAGCCTTCCTTTCGCACTCGAGCTACGGTTCGAGCAAGCGCGCCTCGGCGCGCAAGATGGCGGATGCGCGCGACATCTTCGTGGCCGCGCACCCCGAGATCGAGTGCGACGGGGAGTTGCACGGCGACGCCGCGCTGCAGCCCGAGATCCGTGCGGCCTACCTGGCCGAAAGCACCCTTTCCGGCTCGGCCAACCTGTTGATCTGCCCCAACCTGGACGCGGCCAACATCCTCTACAACGTGATGAAGACCACCACCAGCGGCGGAGTCACGGTGGGCCCGATCCTCATGGGCGCGGCGGCACAAGTGCACATCCTCACGCCGGCGGCCACGGTGCGCCGTGTGCTCAACATGACGGCGCTGGCGGCGGCGAGCACGGTGGGCTCAAAGGCCTGACGTTTTTTCTCTTGCTCGTGAAAGAGACGCTGCGGCGTCTCTTTTCTTTGGGCTTCACTGCTTGCCTGCACCACATGCCTGCACCTCGCGGGCGCGCGATCGATGGGCGCTCTGCTCCGCGGGTGTCCCCCGCCGCCGGGAGGGCGGCTCCTCCTGATATTGTTCAAACTGCTCTCCTCGCGCCGAAGAGAGCCCGTAGTGTGACCCCGATCTCCTCCTTTGGAATTGCCTCCCGCGGTAAAGAGTGGGGCACGCTCTCGGATTCGACGCTGTAGCTCGAACGGTGTCTTGGGGCGCCGCCGGTCTGTGGCCAGCGGCGACCTCGCATATCAGGATGCGCAAGTCGGATATGGCGCTGTTGTTGACAGGAGAACGGCATGACTTCATCGCTGGGCGTGGATGTCAGCAAGGCCAAGCTCGATGTGGCCTTGCTCAACGACGAAGGCAAGTACCGCTGCAAGGTGTTTGCCAATTCAGGCATGGGCTTCGCAGCCTTGCATCAATGGCTGCAGACCCACCTGCCGCAAGGCCAGGAGCTCGCTGCGCTGCATGTTTGCATGGAAGCCACAGGCTCGTACCACGAACCGCTGGCACTGCACCTGCACGACCTGGGTGTGCGGGTCTCGGTGGTCAACCCCTTGAGGGTCAAGCGGTTCATCGAACTCGAGGGCACGCGCAACAAGACCGACCAGGGGGATTCGAAGAGCCTGGCGCGGTTCTGCCGCATGGCCTCGCCCGAGCTGTGGGAGGCGCCAGCGCCTGGTGTGCGTGCGCTGCAGGCCTTGGTCGCCAGACTGGATGCCCTGCAGGAAATGCGCCAGAGCGAGGCCAACCGCCTGGAGGTGGCCCATGGCGTTGTGCAAGCCTCGCTGCACGAGATGCTGGCGACCCTGGACAAGACGATCGCCCAGGTCAAGGCGCAAATCCGTCAAACCATTGACGACGATCCGCATCTGCGAGGACGTGCCCAGCTGTTGCACAGCATCCCCGGACTGGGCGATCGGACCATCCCTCAGTTGCTGGCCTACATTGGCCGACCCGAACGGTTCAAGAGCGTCAAGGCGTTGATTGCCTACGCGAGTCTGTCGCCCGCGATCCGTCAGTCCGGCACATCGCTGAACAAGCGGGGCGGCACGCACGCGCAGGGCCACCGTCAGCTCAAGCATGCGCTGTACTTCCCGGCCATGGTCGCGGGCCGGCACAACCCGGCTGTGGCCGCGTTCTGGCAACGTTTGAAGGCTCAGAACAAACCGGGCAAAGTGATCGTCGTGGCATGTATGCACAAGCTGTTGGCCATCGTTTATGGCGTGCTCAAATCCAGAACACCTTTCGATGCCACTCGTTTCTGCGATGCAAACACTTGACAGGCACAACGGTGTCTTTACCCCGCTGCGCAGAACGCCCATCGCTCACGCGCAGCGAAAGCACAAGCACACCACGATCTCAGTCTCAATGCATCGAGTGCCAACGAGGTCATCGGCGGCCATGGGGTGCGGCGCAGTGGGGTAAAGGAGGAGCACGGGGCGAAGCCCCGGGCGGGGGACACCCGCGGAGCCGCGCCCCGTGGTCGCCGATGGCCGGACCCCGAGGAAACGACAAGCCGAAGAAACAAAGACCGCTGGTCAGTAGACCGGGTTTCCCCTAGCCCCTCCCCATACGATCGTAAACATAATTTGTATACAGTTTGTGCATGCATTAAACCGATCAACGAAGGACACCCATGGCCACTTCCACCACCCATCCGTGCGATGAAGTCCTGCCCGCCGGCAAACTCACCGCGCTGGGCCTGCAACATGTGTTGGTGATGTACGCCGGCGCGGTCGCCGTGCCCCTCATCGTCGGCCGCGCACTCAAGCTCAGCCCCGAGCAAGTGGCCATGCTGATCTCGGCCGACCTGTTCTGCTGCGGCCTCGTCACCCTCATCCAGGCGCTCGGCGCCACCCAATGGTTCGGCATCAAACTGCCGGTGATGATGGGCGTGACCTTCGCCTCCGTCGCGCCCATGGTCGCCATGGCCAACAGCAACCCCGGCGTGCAAGGGGCCGGGCTCATCTTCGGCTCCATCATCGGCGCGGGCGTGGTCTCCATCCTCATCGCGCCCGTCGTCAGCCGCATGCTGCGCTTCTTCCCGCCCGTGGTCACCGGCACCATCATCGCGGTCATCGGCATCAGCCTCATGCGCATCGGCATCAACTGGATCTTCGGCAATCCCTTCGGCCCCACCGCGCCCAGCATCCCCAGCCCCGAACACCTGCAATGGCTCGACGCCGCCAAACAGGCCGCCACCACCGGCGCCGTGCCGCCCATGCCCGCCGGCATGAACATCGTCGGCAGCGTGCCCAACCCTGCCTACGCCCAGGGCGCGCACATCGCCATCGCCGCCATCGTGCTCGCGGCCATTCTGCTCATCGCCAAATACGCCAAGGGCTTCATCGCCAACATCTCGGTGCTGCTGGGCATCGTCGTCGGCGCCGTCATCGCCACCGCCACCGGCCTCATGAACTTCGACAAGGTCGGCAAAGCCCACTGGTTCGACCTCGTGCTGCCCTTCGAAATCGCCACCCCCATCTTCGACCCCATCCTCATCCTCACCATGAGCCTGGTGATGATCGTGGTCATGATCGAGTCCACCGGCATGTTCCTCGCGCTGGGCGACATGACCGAGCGCAAGATCGACCAGAAAGCCCTCACCGCCGGCCTGCGCACCGACGGCCTGGGCACGCTCATCGGAGGCATCTTCAACACCTTCCCCTACACCAGCTTCTCGCAGAACGTGGGGCTGGTCGGCGTGACCGGCGTGAAGAGCCGCTATGTCTGCGTGGCCGGCGGCCTCATCCTCATCGTGCTCGGCCTGCTGCCCAAGATGGCCGCGCTGGTTGAATCGCTGCCCACCTTCGTGCTCGGCGGCGCGGGCCTGGTGATGTTCGGCATGGTCGCGGCCACCGGCATCCGCATCCTGGCCGGCGTGGACTACAAGGGCAACCGCAACAACCTCTTCATCGTCGCCGTCTCCATCGGCTTCGGCATGATTCCCCTGGTCGCGCCCAACTTCAAACAGTGGATGCCGCACGCCATCCACCCGCTCATCGAGTCCGGCATCCTGCTGGCCTCCCTCAGCGCCGTCGCGCTCAACCTGTATTTCAACGGCAGCCGGGGCGACGCGCGGGCCTCCATCGAAGCCGCCAAACACGCCGAAGCCTGAGAGGGTCTTAAGCCCCCCAACATGGTGCAAGCCCCGATATGGGGCGCACCCTTTCGGGGTTACGCTCGACGGCGTGCAAACCCGGCAACACCAGAACGTGTATACAAATTCTGTGCTCAAAAGGCGCCTTGGCGCCTTTTTTGGCGTGTGGGCCGCGCTGGCACCGTTATTGCTGACAGCCACACACGCCCGGGTTTCGCGAACGAACGCCCGCCACCCCTTCACCACAGGAGAACCCATGAACAAGCGCCATCTCATCAAGACCGCCGCCGCCCTGGTCGCCGCCGCCGCCTTCGGCAGCACCGCACAGGCACAGACGCCCATCAAGTTCCAACTCGACTGGCGTTTCGAAGGTCCTGCCGCGCTGTTCCTGCAATCCGCCGCCAAGGGCTACTACAAGGCCGCCGGCCTGGACGTGACCATCGATGCCGGCAACGGCTCGGGCGGCACGGTCACCCGCGTGGCCTCGGGCGTGTACGACATGGGCTTTGCCGACGTGGCCGCGCTGATGGAATTCCACGCCAACAACCCCGATGCGCCCAACAAGCCCGTGGCCGTGATGATGGGCTACAACAACACGCCCGCCGCCGTGCTCGCGCTCAAGAAGAGTGGCATCACCAAGCCCGGCGACCTGACCGGCAAGAAAATGGGCGCGCCCGTGTTCGACGCCGGCCGCAAGGGCTTCCCGGTGTTCCAGAAGGCCAACAACATCGGCAACGTGGCCTGGACCTCCATGGACCCACCGCTGCGCGAAACCATGCTGGTGCGCGGTGACATCGACGCCATCACCGGCTTCTCCTTCACCTCGCTGCTCAACCTGGAAGCGCGCGGCGTGAAAACGGCCGACGTGGTCATCCTGCCCTTTGCGGACTACGGCGTGAAGCTGTATGGCAACGCCATCATTGCTTCGCCCAAGCTCATCAAGGAAAACCCGGCCGCCGTCAAAGCCTTCCTGACCGCCTTCGCCAAGGGCGCCAAGGAAGTGATGGCCAACCCCGCTGCCACCATCGGCACCGTGAAAGAGCGCGACGGCATCATCAACGTGCCACTGGAAACCCGCCGCCTGGCCCTGGCGATCGACTCCGTGGTGGCCAGCCCCGACGCGCGCAAGGAAGGCTTCGGCAAGGTCGACCCGGCGCGCCTCTCGCTCATGGCCTCGCAAGTGTCCGACGCCTACGGCACCAAGACCCGCGTGTCCGTGGCCGACATCTGGAACGGCTCCATGATGCCCTCCGACGCCGACCTGAACGTGCTGCCGCCCGTGAAGAAGTAAAGCCCCTCGGCGCTCCCGCCACAAGGCCAGCGTCCCACCGGCGGCTGGCCTTTTTTTCAGGAAGACGGATCCCATGCAAGAAGCCCCCAGCGAACAGCTCTTCGTCGACTTCGACCAGGTCTGGCTGGCCTACAACGAAGAGCTGCACCGCCAGAACATCTTCGCGGTCGAAGACATCAACCTCAAGGTCAAGCGCGGCGAATTCATCGCCATCGTCGGCCCCTCGGGTTGTGGCAAGTCCACCTTCATGAAACTGGCCACCGGCCTGAAGATGCCCAGCACCGGCCGCATCCGCATCGACAGCCAGCCGGTGACCGGCCCGCTGAAGATCTCCGGCATGGCGTTCCAGGCGCCCTCGCTGCTGCCCTGGCGCACCACCTTGGACAACGTGCTGCTGCCGCTGGAAATCGTGGAGCCCTACCGCAGCCAGTTCAAAGACCGACGCAAGGAATACGAAGAACGCGCGCTCAAGCTGCTGGAAAGCGTGGGCCTGGGCGGCATGGGAAGCAAGTTTCCGTGGGAACTCTCGGGCGGCATGCAGCAGCGCGCCAGCATCTGCCGCGCGCTGATCCACGAACCCAAGATGCTGCTGCTCGACGAGCCCTTCGGCGCGCTCGACGCGTTCACGCGCGAAGAACTCTGGTGCACGCTGCGCGACCTGTGGGAAGCGCAACGCTTCAACGTCATCCTGGTCACACACGACCTGCGCGAATCCGTGTTTCTCGCCGACACGGTGTATTGCATGAGCAAGAGCCCGGGCCGCTTCGTGGTGCAACGCGAGATCCCGATTCCGCGCACGCGCGATCTGGAGGTGACCTACACCAAAGAGTTCTCGGACATCGTGCACGAGCTGCGCGGCCACATCGGCGCGATGCGCAAGGCCGGCACCGTGATCAACCCATAAGGAAGCGGGAGCACCCACATGTCGCAACGACAAAAACAACTCGAACGCTGGTCCCCCTTCATCCTGCTGGTGGCCATCGTCCTGATCTGGGAATTGATCACGCGCGGTTTCGGCGTGTCGGAGTTCATCTTCCCCAGCCCCTCGCGCATCTGGGAACAGACCGTCGAACACAAGACCACCATCCTGGGCCACGCGTGGCGCACCTACTGGGTCACCATGGCCGGCTTCGGCATCGCCATCGTGGTCGGGGTGCTGCTGGGCTTTCTCATTGGCAGTTCGCGCCTGGCCTACGCCGCCGTGTACCCGCTCATGACCGCGTTCAACGCCTTGCCCAAGGCGGCCTTCGTGCCCATCCTCGTGGTGTGGTTCGGCATCGGCGCGGGTCCGGCCATCCTCACGGCCTTCCTCATCTCGTTCTTCCCCATCATGGTGAACATCGCCACCGGCCTGGCCACGCTGGAGCCCGAGCTGGAAGACGTGTTGCGCGTGCTCGGTGCCAAGCGCTGGGACGTGTTGATGAAGGTCGGCCTGCCGCGCTCCATGCCCTACTTCTTCGGCTCGCTCAAAGTCGCGATCACGCTGGCCTTCGTGGGCACCACGGTGTCGGAAATGACGGCGGCCAACGAAGGCATTGGCTACCTGCTGATCTCGGCCGGCTCGTCCATGCAGATGGGCCTGGCCTTCAGCGGCCTGCTCGTGGTCGGCGTGATGGCCATGCTCATGTACGAGCTGTTCAGCTACGTCGAGAAGCACACCACCGGCTGGGCCCACCGCGGAACACAAGGCGCTTGACCCCCGAACAAGTGCAACGCCACCTGCGCCGCGCCAACGACGTGGCGCGCCACGCCGCCGGCATGGGCCGCCACCCGTTCGGCGCGTTGCTCGTCGCGCCCGATGGCGAAACCGTGCTGGCCGAGCAAGGCAACATCAACACCGTGAACCACGCCGAGTCCACGCTGGCGCGCACGGCGGCCGACAACTACCCCGGCGAATACCTGGCGCGCTGCACGCTCGTGACCACCTTCGAGCCGTGTGCCATGTGCACCGGCACGCTGTACTGGGCCAACATCGGGCGCGTGGTGTACGGCGCGAGCGAAGAGGCCTTGCTCGCGCTCACCGGCGACCACGAAGAGAACCCCACCTTGTCGTTGCCGTGCCGCGAGGTGCTGGCGCGCGGGCAGAAACAGATCGAGGTGATTGGCCCCGTGCCCGAACTCGAAGCCGAGATGCTCGCGCCGCACCAGGGCTTCTGGGCGGCGCGCTGACGGCGGTGCCCGGCGCCCCGGTGCGCCTCAGCGGTGCGCCTCGGCCTCCCCCGCCGCGCTCAGCATGGCCATCAAGCGGCGACGAATCAGGATCCCCGGCCGGTCGGAGTCCATCGAGTACTCCACGCCGCGCCGCCGCAAGTCCACCACCGCGTCCGGGTCGGTCGATTCGAGAATGTCCTTGTCCTCGCGCGTGATCTCGTCGTCGAAGTCGATCAGCATCTGCGCCGGGCAATCGGCCTCGGTGTCGTTGCGGAACAGCCATTGGCACAACTGCATGCGGCCGTCGTCGATCGGCGTGAACGCGTTGATGATCACGTGGCGGATGCCGCTGGGGTACTCGATGTCCAGGCGCCGCGAGAACGGCTGGTAATACGCGTTGCGCATGTGCCGCTGCGTGATCGGGTCTTTCACGCCGCTGATGCGCTGGAAGCGCTCCGGGTTCACCGCATCGATCACCGTCTCGGCATAGAAACCCGCGTCGTTTTCCACCAGCTCGTACTTGCTCGGCGCTGGGGATGCGGCCACCCCGAAGGTGGCGCGGTGCACGAAGCTGAAATGCGAGTTGTCGAACGAGTTTTCCAGCGCGCGTACCGGGCTCGTGTGCCACGTCTCGTAGAACTGAAAAATCGTGCGCCAGCCCTCGGCCTCGAACTCGGGCATATCCGGCACCTCGGCCACCGGGTCTTCCAGCGCCACCCATGCATAGCCGTAACGCGCCACGCAGTGGTACGCCACCGTGCCGTAGTCCTTGGGGATCTCGCGTTCCTTCGGGTACTGCGGAATCTCGATCACGCGGCCCTGGCGGTTGTAGACCCAGCCGTGGTAACCGCACTGGATGCCGCCGCTCTTGCACCAACCCTTGCTCAACTTCGCGGTGCGGTGGCAGCAGCGGTCCTTCAAAGCGGCCGGCGCGCCGTGCTCGTCCAGAAAGAGCACGATGTTTTCACCGAGCAGGGTAAATGGCTTGGGCCCGTCGGCCAGCGCTGCCAACGGCATGACAGCGTGCCAGTAACGGCGGAAGACGGGTTGTTGGGTGACCAGCATGACAAAGCGCTCCTGAAAGAAATGGCCTGAGGAATCTCAAGAGCAATTTCCTGCCCCGCGTGGCGCGGCGCTGAACGCTTCTACTCTGGGTGCGCATGCTAGCAAAACGCAGACCACGTCGCGCGGGTTTTGCGTCGCACCGTTTTGAAGCCTGCGTATTGGCACGGCTCGTGCATACCGGCGCCTTGCAGAGTAGAAGCGTTCAGCGCGTGCCCGTTCATGCACCCGCCCGGAAATTGCTCTTGCCAGTCCCCTGCGGCCATGCGTCGCAGCGGGTTCACGCAAGATCTTTTCATTGGAGCTTCGACATGCAACGCCGTCACTTCTTCGCCTCTTCCGCTGCCGCTGTGTCGGCACTCGCCGCACCCGCCCTCTGGGCGCAAGGCGCGGGCAAGCCTACCCCAATCAAGTTCACGCTCGACTTCCGCATCACCGGACAGACCGCGCCTTTCTTCCTCGCACAGAGCAAGGGCTACTACAAGGACGAAGGCCTGGACGTGAGCATCGACGTGGGCTCCGGTTCGGTCGCGTCCATCACGCGCATTGCCAGCGGTGTGTACCAGATGGGCCTGGGCGACATCAGCTCCCTCATCGAGTTCCAGGCCCAGCAAGCGGGCACCCCTGTGGTGCAGGCCGTGTACCAGTACTACAACCGCGCACCCTTTGCGATCATCGGCCGCAAGGACCGTGGCATCACCAGCGACTTCCGCAGCCTCGAAGGCAAGAAGATCGCCGCCGCCGCCGTCGAGTCCACCCGCCGCGCGTGGCCTCTGGTGGCGCGCAAGCTGCGCGTGAAGGACAACTTCTTCCAGTGGTCCACCACCGACTTCGCCTCGCGCGACAACGTCGTCGTGCGCGGCGACGTGGACGGCGCCACCTACTTCCACGATTCGGCCGTGTCTTTGTTCGCACGCATGAAGCTCGACGAACTCGCCATCCTCGAATACACCAGCGCTGGCGTGAACCTGTACGGCAACGCCATCCTCGCGAGCAACCAGATGATCACGCAGAACCCTGCCGCCGTGGCCGGCTTCCTGCGCGCCACCAACCGCGCCATCCAGGAAAGCATGCGCGACCCGGTTGCCGCCATTGCGGCGGCCAAGCTGCGCGAGCCCATCCTCAACGAAGCCGTGGAGCTGGAGCGCTGGCGCATCACGCAGCGCTACATCGCCGCTGCCGACACGCAAAGCCACGGCCTGGGCGATGTGTTCAAGCGCACGCTGGAACAGCAGGTGGACGAAGTGGTGGACGTGTTCGGCCTCAAGGCCCGTCCCGGTGTGGAAGGCGTGTTCAACCGCGCCATGCTGCCCGCCGCTGGCGAGCGCGCGGTGAAAGCGGCATGAACGCGCTGAGCGAACGCGACGGCGCCTACCTGCGCCAGGCCATCGGCTGGTCGCGCGTGGCGCGCGAGAGGGGCAACCGCCCCTTTGGCGCGGTGGTCGTCGGCGACGACGACCGCGTGCTCGCCGAAGCGTGGTGCAACACCAGCGAAACCGGCGACTGCACCGGCCACGCCGAGACCAACGCCGTGCGCCAGGTGAGCCCCGCGGTGGACCGCGAGACTTTGTCGCGCGCCACGCTGTATTCGTCCGCCGAGCCCTGCGTGATGTGCGCGGGCGCGATCTTCTGGAGCAACATCGGGCGCGTGGTGTTCGGCATCGACGCGGTGCGCCTGCGTGTTTTCCGGGGCGAGCGCGCCGAACAGCGCGACGCCGAACTCTCGTGCCGCGACGTGTTCGCCGCCTCGCCCCACCCTATCGAGTGCATCGGCCCGGTCCTGGTGGACGAAGCGAGCGAACCGCATCTGGGTTTCTGGCAGCCTTGATGGGCTCTGGATAGGCTCTTGATGGGCACCTCACGGCCATTGGACGCACACCCGACCCGTACACTCGCCGCATGCCCTGGCACGCCCAACTCGATCTGCACTACCAACGCGACAACGCCCAACGCACCGTGCTTAGGCACACGCACACCGGGCCGTTGCGCATCCTGAAGAGCCTGTACCCCGAAGGCAGCGGCATCTGCCACAACGTGATCGTGCACCCGCCCGGCGGGCTGGTGGGTGGTGACACGCTGGACATCACGGTGCGGGCCGACGCTGGCGCGCACGGCCTCGTATCCACCCCCGGTGCCACGCGCTTCTACCGCACCGAGGGCGCCACCGCGACCCAACAGGTGGCTCTCACGCTGGAGCCCCGCGCGCGGCTGGAATGGCTGCCGCTGGAATCCATTGCCTACCCGGGCTGTGAAGCGCACAACGTGTTGAAAGCCACGCTCGGCGAAGGCGCGGAAATGATCGGATGGGACGTGTGCGCGCTCGGCCTGCCCACGGCGGGCCAGCCGTTTGATCGCGGCTCGTTTCTGCAACACCTGGAAGTGCCGGGCCTGTGGCTGGAGCGCTCGCGCATCGACGCGGCGGACACGCGGCTGTTGTCATCGCCCTTGGGGTTGAACGGACAGCGGGCGTTGGGCACGCTGTGGTTCGCTTGTGGCACAGCAGTCACGCGGGAGCGGCGTGAGGCGTTGCTGGACGCTGTGCGGGTGGTGGTGGATGGGTGTGGCGACGATGACCTGCAGGCCGGTGCGACTTGCCCGAATGCGCAGATGCTGGTGGTGCGTGGGGTGGCGCCGCTGGTAGAGCCTTTGATGGGCTTGTTTCAGCGGGTGTGGGCGGTGTTGCGGGCTGAGGCTTGGGGGTTGGGGAGTGAGGCGCCTCGGATTTGGAGGGTGTAGTGGGTGGCTTACGCTGCAAAATTTTGCGCATGCTCAAGCCCAAACGAGACGAATCTTGCGGAGCCCACTGAATAAGACGGCAATATGAAATTTTCTCGGAGTGCCGATGTTTTCCTCGGTAGCAACGCTAACATTCAGACTCACGGCAGTGCCGATATAAATTCTTGGAACTCAGGTCGAACATGCGTCAGCGAGTATTTAAAGCTATTGATCTATTTTGCGGAGCAGGAGGTCTTTCGTTAGGCCTATCTAATGCAGGCTTTAAGGTTATCGCCGGCATCGAAATCAATCCTACTGCAGCCGAGACGTACAGAGTAAACCATCCAAAGTCCATCGTCTACGAGCAGGACATCCGCGATATTTCAGTAGAAAATCTTCTGAGGAAGCACAAATTAAAGCCTGGCGATCTTGACTTACTTGCCGGGTGCCCTCCTTGCCAAGGGTTTTCAACCCAGGGAACAAGGAATAGAGCGGCGGTAAAAGATGATGATCGGAACAATCTAATATTCGAATTTCTCAGGGTAGTCGCGTTAGCACTACCGAAGACCATAATGCTGGAGAATGTCCCGGCGTTAGCCCGCGACTGGCGAATTGAAAAGCTCAAAAAAGAGTTAGATGCACTTGGGTACATCATTGACGATGAGTTTATTCAGATAAAGGATGCTGCTGATTATGGAGTGCCGCAGAGACGCAAAAGACTTCTCATTAAAGCATCTCGTTACGGCTCGATCCCGAGCCCTAAAAAAGTGCAAGATAAGGTCACAGTTCGTGCGGCAATCGCACACCTTTTGCCTGCAGGAGAAAGTGGCGATCTTCTCCATGATCTCGGTGAAAGCCGCAGCAAGAAGGTCCAGGAAATTATCTCTCTAGTACCTAAAGACGGTGGTTCGAGGCACGAAATCCCCAGGCGTTATTGGCTCGAATGTCATAAGCGTCAAGAAGGTAGCTATCGCGATGTCTATGGAAGAATGCGTTGGGATGACGTCGCCCCAACGATGACTGGAGGATGCCACAACCCGTCAAAAGGTAGATTTATCCATCCGGTGGAGGATCGAGCGATTACTCTGCGTGAAGCCGCCCTCTTACAGTCATTTCCTTCGACCTATCAATTCCTCCTTAATAAGGGCAAAGATCATGTCGCTCTTATGATCGGTAACGCACTGCCTCCAGAATTTATTAGACGACACGCCCAAGAGTACCTGCAACATCTCAAGGAAATTTCGAATGACGCTGGAACTTAAGTTTGACCCAAAGACAATTGAGCACCTAGGCGTGAGGATGTATTCAACGCTACCTCCTGCTCTTGCCGAACTTATTTCTAACTCATACGACGCAGATGCAAGCGTCGTTTCCCTCGAATTCTTTGAGCAAAATGGCACTCCGAAAGCAATCACTGTCTACGATGACGGACTGGGAATGTCACTCGAGGATATTCAAAAAAAGTTTTTGGTAATTGGGAGAAACCGGCGACATCTCGACGGCGACACTCCTTCTAAGAACTACCAGCGATTGCCAACCGGTAAAAAGGGATTGGGAAAGCTAGCTCTTTTCGGTCTCGCCAAGGAAATCACTGTAGACACCGTGCACAATGGATTGCAGAATCGTTTCAAACTCGATTGGCATGACCTTCTTGCCTCCGATGAAACCTACAACCCAAAGATTGAAATAACAGACCAAAAAACTACAAGATCAAATGGGACGATAATTCAATTATCAGAGTTGAAGCGACGTACTGGCTTTGACCTAGAGGCAATAGCCGATAGTCTGTCGAAAATCTTCTCTGTTGACAACACTTTCAAGATTTCTTTGAAGGATTCAACAGGTAAAACCGCAGAGGTTACGAATGAACGCAGGTACAAGAACATCGAGCAGCAGTTTCACTGGTCCGAAACTGATCTAATAAAACCCGATGATCCATACCACGGAAGACTCAAACTATCTCTCATTACCGCAAAAACACCAATCCCGCCCAGCTCAGGCATGCGAGGCGTGTCCTTGTTTTCTAGAGGCAAGCTGGTGAATGCGCCAGAATATTTTTCGGAAAGTACGTCTAGTCACTTCTATCAATATTTAACAGGTTGGATAGAAGCCGATTTCATAGACTTACTAGACGAAGATGTAATTTCCACAAATCGACAATCTCTAAACTGGGATCATCCGGAGATGTCTCTATTGAGGAATTACCTTTCCAAGATAATGACCGCTGTTGGTCATGATTGGCGCAGGCAGCGCACCACGAGCAAGGAGAAAGATGTCGAAAAAGTCACAGGAATAAACACCACCGATTGGTTTACCACCCTCCCGGGCGACATCCGCGAATCTGTTGAAACCATCGTAAAAAAGATGGGAGATAGCGAAGAAGTGTCGGAGACGTTTGCTCCGGTTCTTCAGGCGCTCTACCGGATTGTTCCTGAGTATCCATTGCTCCATTGGCGTCACCTTCACGATACCATTAAGGCAGGAGTTGAACAGTACTATAAAAATGCTCAATATGGGCACGCTGCTGACCAAGGGGCAAAACTGTATGCCGAGAAATTGCGTCAGTTGTCAAAAAAGGATCTGGACGGAACGGATCTGGCAACTCTCTTCGGGCACCAGTACGACAAGCAAAACAACCAGATAACGCAACCCCCAGTTGTACCTATCAATGACTTGACCACAGAGTCTTTTCGTAATATGCAGCATGGCCAAGCGCATCTAACGCGAGGATTAATGCAGGGCTTTCGAAACCCGGTGAATCATGCACCAATTAATTCGGTAATTCCCGAGCTTATATCTGAATTAGATTGCCTAAACATTCTAAGCTTAGTTTCCTATCTCGCGGGAAAGCTCGACTATGCATCTTCGCAGAAAGCAGCACCTTGACGCGCGCTTGTTGAATGCGAGGACATCGACACGGTCACACTGGTGCGTGCTACCCGCCCAAGCACTAGATAACTTCGCGCGTCCGGTGGCATTCCAGACTATCCACAGTTCTCCATCCTCAGATCGCAACGCTAGCTATACTCCGCCCGTCAAGCACACAGCTTGATCGGGATTGGTCTCCCGTAGGCAGATATCACGCGAAAGCCGCAGACATGCCCCGCAGAGTCTGCGGCTTCTTCGCTCGTGCCCCTTTTTGGCGGCCCGGGTGGGGAGCCTTCGGGCTCGCCGGTTCTTGTGATATCTGCCCGGTAAGACCAACCTGTTCGGGCCGCCGCCCCTCATCAAAAAAGGGGCGGCGGTTGTCCTAAACGGCAATGACTTCAGGGAGCCACAAGCATGGCACGCAACTACAAAACCGTCACCTCATGCAGCCCCGCGCTACGCGGAGCAATCCAATGAGGCGCGCACGCATATCGCCACCCTCACCGGTACCCTGCCAACCAAGGCCCATCACCACGCAAGCGGATGCGCAAGTCATCTGGTTGGCCGGCATGGCCAGCGATCGCGTCGCCGAGCTCTCGCGGCTGTGCAAGGCCTTCACCGCGCTGGAGCGGCTGGTGTCGCCCGAGTACGCGGACGAGGAACACGCCAGCTTGTCCGCTTCGCGCGATCAGTTGGGCGAGCTGCTGTCCTCGCTCAACGCCGACTTGCGCCGGCGCGTGGATGCGGCGGCCGATGCCATGGTGGTGTTGCACGCGCAAGCGCAAATGAACGCCGCGTGCAACGCGACGCTGGCGCGATAGCCACATCGCCCAGCGCCATTGACGGCTGAGCAGGTCAACGTTTCCAGCAACGCGGTCAAGTTTGAGCCTGGCGCGCAACTGGGATGGCTGCCGCTGGAGTCCATTGTTATCCTGGCTGCGAACCGCACCGCCATCCATCACAGTAGGCTGAAACTTCCCGCGATGGAGACTCGAATTGCTGTCACGCGGCAGCCGCCCGAGCGACTGCGCTTGAGCGAACGGCTTTAGTAGGAACCCATGTAGTCGCGCTTGCCGATCTCAACACCGTTGTGGCGCAAGATCGCATACGCGGTGGTCACGTGGAAGAAAAACTGCGGCAGGCCATAGTTCAGAAGATAGGTGCTCGCGGTCAGCTTCTTTTCCTTGGGTGTGCCGGGGCGCAGCACGATCTCGCGGCTCTCACTGGCATCAAACTGCTCGGCCTTGAGGGCGTCCATATGGGCCAAGGCCTTGGCAATCAAGGTTTGCAGGTCTGCGAAGTTGACCTCCGTGTCGGGCCAGGACGGCACCTCGGCACCCGCCAGGCGCGACGCAATGCCCTTGGAGAAATCTGCAGCGATCTGAACCTGACGCAGCAGCGGAAACATGTCGGGGAACAACCGCGCCTGGAGTAGCGCGTTGGGATCGATGTTCTTTTGTGTCGCGTGTTCTTCAGCCTTCTTGAGCACGTCGGACAGGGCGCGCAGCATCTGCTTCAGGACGGGAACGGAGGCGCTATACAGTGGGCTTGTCATATTGAATTCACTTTCGAGTTGGGCACGATCGCCGGGGTTGGCATGGGCAGAGGCTCTGCCGACCATGGAAGGCTAACAGCACCGGGTGAGCCATCTTGAAGGGCTGTCTATTCATCCTCTGGCTATACTCCGCCCGTCAAGCAAAGATCTGCTTGATCGGGATTGGACTCCCGCCGAACCCGCTGTAGCGAAAGCCGCAGCACTTCTTCTCCGCAGGGTCTGCGGCTTCTTCGCTCGTGTCTCCGTTTTGGCGGCTCGGGCGGGGAGCCTAACGGCTCGCCGGTTCTGGCAGCAGGTTCCCGGTAGTCCAACCCGTTCGGGCCGCCGCCCTTCATCAAGTGAGGGGCGGCGGTTGTCCTAACGGCAATGACTTCAGGGAGCCACAAGCATGGCAAGCAATCACGAGCCCGTCACCTCAGGCAGCCCGCGCGCTGCGCGGAGCAATCCAGTGCGGCACACAACAAGATCCACACGCACAGCCCCACCCTCACCGGTACCCAGCCAACCACGGCCCACCACCACGCCAGCGGATGCGCAAGTCATCTGGCTGGCCGGCATGGCCAGCGATCGCGTCACCGAACTCTCGCGGCTGTGCAAGGCGTTCACCGCGCTGGAGCGGCTGGTGTCGCCCGAGTACGCGGACGAGGAACACGCCAGCTTGTCCGCTTCGCGCGATCAGTTGGGCGAGCTGCTGTACTCGCTCAACGCCGACTTGCGCCGGCGCGTGGATGCGGCGGCCGATGCCATGGTGGTGTTGCACGCGCAAGCGCAAATGAACGCGGCTTGCAACGCGATGCAGGCGCGGTAGCCACGCAACCCCGGCCGTGCATCAACGGCTGAGCAGGTTCAACGTTTCCAGCAGCTTGGACATGTTCTCCTTGTCGCGCCGCACGAAAGCCGTGGTCTCCGCCGGCGAGAGTTCCATGCGCTCTGCGCCCTGCCCGGCCAGCAGCTTCTGGTAGGCGGGGTCGGCGTTGGCTTCGGCCACGGCGCGGCGCAGCGTTTCAATGACCTCGGGTGGTGTGCCTTTGGGCGCGGCCAGCGTGTACCAGGTGGACACCTCGGCGCCCGCAAAGCCCACCTCGGCCAGCGTGGGCACGTTGGGCAACAGTGGCGATCGTTGCGCGGCGCCATAGGCCAGCGCCTTGATGCGCCCGGCCTCGATGAGCGGCAAGGTGGCTGACACGTTGAGCATGGCGACCTGCACCTGCCCACCCACCAGGTCTTTCAGGGCGGGCGCGGCGCCGGCATAGGGCACGTGCGTCATCTTGAGCCCCGCGCGCTGCCACACGGCTTCGGCCCCAAGGTGGGTGGCACCGCCCGCGCCCGCCGAGGCAAAGTTGAACTTGCTCGGGTCTTTCTTCGCCTGGGCAATCAGGGTCTGCACGTTGTCGATGCCCAGCGACGGGTTGACCACGAGCACGTTGGGCTGGTTGGCCACGACCGCGATGAAGGCGAAGTCTTCCACCCCGTCATAAGGGATCTTCTGCATCAACGGTGTCACCACGTGGCCGGCCGAGGTGCTGAGGGCCAGTGTGTAGCCATCGGGTTTGGCACGGGCGACGAAGCCCGTGCCGATGGTGGCCGCACCGCCGGCCTTGGCTTCGACGATCACCGAGATTTTCAGGCGTTGCTCCAGCTGCTGAGCCAGACCGCGCGCCAAGGCATCGGCGCTGCCGCCTGCCGCATAGGGGTGCACCAGCGTGATGATGTGGCTGGGGTAGCCGCGCTGCTGCGCCTGCGCGAGCGGCACGGCGGCCGAGAGGGCCAGCGCTGCCGCGCCGACAACGCACGCGCGGCGGTGAAGAGATGGGAACGGGTTCGGGGATGGGAATGCCATAACGAAGGTCTCCTTGGTCAACTTGGGGGATCCAGTGGCCCAGCGACGTGGGTGCTCGCGCAGGGCCGACGCTCAGCCACTCCAGCCTTCACCGCCAGGTGGCTTTTGCAGCATGGGACGCTCGAAGATGTCGCCGAGCGCGGCGTAGAACGGGCCGCCGAGGCGGGCGATGGGGCGCATGCGCACGCTGTCGACGCGGTGACCGTCGAATACATCGTCGCGCAAGTGGAAAGCGACGACCTCGCCGATGTAGAGCGTGTTCACGCCGCGCCCGAGCTTGACGATCTGGTCGAGCCGGCATTCCATCTGCACCGGGGAGAGCGCGATGCGCGGCGCGGCCACGTGGCGGCTGGGCAGCAGCGGCAGGCCCAAAGCTTCGGCCTCGCTCACATCGGGCGGGTATTCCTGGCCGCAGCGGTGCATGAGCTCCATGTGGGCTTCGGTGGCCACGTTGACCACGAACGATCGGCTGCGCTCGATGTTGCGCGCCGTGTCTTTGGTGGCCCCACCCACCGCGCGGCGCGCGATGTTGATGGCGACCATGGGCGGGCTGGTGGCCACGTAGTTGTAGGAGCTGAACGGCGCGGCGTTGACACGGCCGGCGTCGTCGACCGAGGTGATCCAGGCAATGGGCCGCGGTGCGACGCAGCCGACGATCAGGCGGTAGGCGGTCTCCGTGTCGAGCTGTTCACCATCGACGCAGGCATAGCGCTGGGATTCCAAAGTATGTCTCTTCGCTGCTGGGAGAAAGAGACGATGTTGGCGTCGTCGGGCCGCGACGGCCAGGGAAAATTTGGGATGTTTCGTGGGCCGGAAAGCTGGCCCACGGGGCCCGGGAAGACAGGCCGCTCAGCGCCGGGCGGCGCGCGCTGCCTCCAGGCTCTCTTGCAACACGGCGACCAGGCGTTCGGCGACCAGCTTCACGATCGGGCCCGGTGGATGGGCCGCGTCCACGGCCACGCTGATGGCCTGCGGCTCGGCGCCGCGGTCGCGTATGGGCAGGAACACCAGGCGGCCGTCGGCCAGCTCGGCGGCGGCGTCGAGTTCGGACGTGAACATCACGTGCTGCCCGCCCATGGCCAGTTGCTTCACCAGCTGCAGCGAATTGCTTTCCACGAAGCGGCGCGGCTCCTTGAACAGCCAGTTGTACTGCGCCTCCAGGTGCCGCCGTATGGTGATCGCGCGGCTTTGCAGTGCCACGGGGTAGGCCGTGGCTTGCTGAAGGCTCACGCTGCCACGCGCCGCCAGCGCATGCCCGGGTGCGACCACGCAACCCAGCGGCAGAACCTCCTTCCACAGCACCAGCAGCTCGCGGCGTGGCGCCAGGTTGAAGATGGCGGCCAGATCGGCTTTGCCGCCCATGAGCGAGACCTCCGCGTCATCGGGCGTGGCCAGTTCGACGGACAGGCTGATCAAGGGGTGCGAGCGGCTGAGGTCGTCGACCAGGCGCGGGAGCACGCCGGTGGACATGCTGTCCATGGCGGCGAGTGCCACCACGCCCTGGTGCACACCCTGCAGGCGCCGCACCTCGGCCGCGAGCTGGCGTTCGTCCTGGCGCCAGCGCCGCACCATGGCGATGACCGCTTCGCCCGAGGGCGTGAGCCGCATGCCGCGCGGCAGGCGTTCAAACAGCGGCGTACCCAGTTCGTCTTCGAGCTGAAGGATCTGCCGGTTGATGGCCGATGCTGCCACGTGCAGTTCCCGCGCGGCCTTCTGGATCGAGCCCGAACGCACGACCTGATCGGCGTAACGCAGACTGGCGGGAACGAGGGAATGAGGCATGGAACGAGCGTTGGGGGCCGGCAGTAAGGGCCGACAAATCATACTGATTTTGCGAACGCAACCAAGCCAATTCTGAAATGGACGGCAACGCAGCAGCTGCCTACGATGCCTTCCATGACCCAGCCACCACAAACACTCGACGAATTGAACACTTGCTCGGCGCAGGCCTTTGCCGCCGCCATGGCCGACATCTGGGAACACGCACCTTGGGTCGCTGCGCGCGTCGTGGATCAGCGGCCATTTGCCAGCGTCGCCGCGCTGCACCAGGCGATGGTGGACGTGGTGGCGGCGCTGGACGAGCCGGCCCGTGTGGCTTTCTACGCCGGTCACCCGGAGCTGGCCGGGGCCGATGCCCGGCGCGGCAGCATGACGGCAGACTCGGTGGCTGAGCAAGGCACGCTGTCACTGGCCAGTCTGTCGGATGCCGAAGCCGAGCGCTGGGACGCGCTGAACCAGGCTTACCGCACGCGCTTTGGTTTTCCTTTCATTCTTTGCATCCGGCGCCACACGCGCGAGTCGGCGCTGCGTGCTTTCGAACAGCGCCTGCAGCACGACCGCACGACCGAGCTGGCCGCGGCGCTCGACGAGATCGCGGCCATCACACGGCTTCGTCTGGAGGCCCGCATAGTTTCTGCTACCCCGACCGCCTTGACCTGACCTCACCACACCTGAACTGGAGCTGCCCCATGAACCACCTTCGCCGTCTTTCCCTGCTGGCCTGTGCCATAGGCCTGCTGAGCACCGCCGCTGCGCCCGTGATGGCGCAAGGCACCTACCCCGACAAAGCTGTGAAGGTGCTGGTGCCGCTGCCCGCTGGTGGCGGTGTGGACATGATCACGCGCCTGGTGGGCCAGAAGCTGGCGGCGGTGACCGGGCAGCCCTTCGTGGTGGACAACCGGGGCGGCGCCTCGGGTCGCATTGGACTGCCCGTGGTGGCCAAGGCGCCGGCGGACGGCTACACGCTGTTGACGACGTCCGCGTCGTTCCTCACCACCAACCAGCACATCTTCAAAGAGATGCCCTACGACGCGCAGACCGACTTCGCACCGATCACCAAGTTGGCCAACCAGTCCATCGTGCTGGTGGTGCGGGACCGCAACAAGTTCGCCACGGCGGGTGCGGTGGTGGCTGCGTCGAAGGAGAAGCCCACTTCCGTCAACTACGCCTCATCGGGCGATGGCAGCCCCCAGCACCTGGCGGCGTTGCTGTTCGAGATGGGCGCCAAGGTGCGCATGACGCACGTGCCTTACAAGGGTGGCGCGCTGGCGATCAACGACTTGCTCGGCGGCAGTGTGGACGTTTTGTTTGCGCCGCTGCCCGAGGCATTGCCGCATGTGAAAGCCGGCAAGCTGGTGGCGCTGGGCATCATGTCCGAGCAGCGATCGCCCTTGATTCCCGATGTGCCCACCATGCGCGAAGCCGGTATTCCCAACGTCGAATTCCAGACCTGGATCGGCATCCTGGCGCCGGCACGCACACCGCGCCCCATCGTCGAGCAGCTGAACCGCCAGATCCACGCCATCCTGGCCAGTGAGGAGGTGCGCAACCAGTTGCGCGATGCCGGCATGGACGTGGCTGCCACCACGCCCGAGCAGTTCGCCAAGACGATCGCGGAAGAGAGTCTGATGCACGCCAAGCTGGTGAAGGCGGCGGGTTTGCAGCCTCAGTGAGGTGTCGACGCTACAGGTGGAAATCCCCCGCCGCTTCCGGCTGGTACAGCACTTTGCGGATGCGCACGCGGCACGTGCGCTGCGACATGCGCCAGTGAAAGGCGTCGCCTTCCTTGAAGCCCAGGATGGCGGTGCCGACGTCGGAGAACACCGAGAGCTTGTCTTCGCTGCCGTCCGCGTCTTGGGGATAGACCAGGGCCACCTCCCTTTCTTCGTCGTCCAGCTGCAGCACGGCCCGGGAGTTCATCGTGACGACGTCTCGCGCCACTTGCTGCGGTTCGACGACGGTGGCGCGCTCCATCTCGTGCTCCAGTTCAAAAATCGCCGACGGGTGCTCGATCTCGACCAGGTCCCGCAGCCGGGCCTTGTCGAATTCGGTAATGGTGATCTCGGCGCGGGAATCCGAAGGGGTTTCGCGCAAGAGGCGCAGGTAGCGCTCCGACGTCATGGCGAACGACTGCAGGGAAGGCGTCTGGCTTTCCAGCTGGAAGCCGCAGTTCTGGAAGGCCTTCAACGAGCGCCCGTTCTCCGCGTGGATCTTGGCAATGAGCTTGTCGGCCCGCACGTCGAAGAAAGCGAGCTTCATGGCTTCGCGGATCGCGGTGGTGCCGAGCTTGCGGCCCCAGTTGTCGCGCTTGCCGATGACGAGCACCATTTCGCAGTCGCGCCCCGCCTTGACCAGGCGCACGAAACCCACGGGAACATCGTGGCGGTCGCAGGCCATGAAGAACCTGCCGCCCTGGTTGAACAGATGGGTCAGGATCGGCAGCTGGACACGGCCGATGACTTGCTCGATGAAGCGGGAGACGTTGCGCGAATCGCTCAGGTGGCGGGTGACGCTCTCGTCTTCCAGCCAGTCCATCAGCGTCAATGCGTTGGCCCGTGTGATCTCCGGGCAGAGAGAAATGAAAGGCGGGTTCATCTTCACCACGATTGGTTGCAAGGATGAAAGCCTTTCATGGCTTCGGCCATGACGGTTCTTTCAGGGGAAGCCGGGATTGTAGGCAGTTGCGCGAGCCTGGGTGAATTCAGGGTCATGGAGACGACCACGACACGGGTGATGTCTTGGCTTGTCGCTGAGCTGGGCAAGAGCACCTCGCTGACCGAGAAGGGTGAGGTCGTCACCGGCTTCGGCGATGCGGTCAACCGGCACGACATCCTCACCGGCTCGCGCCCCAACGGCACCCTGGCCGTGCCCGAGCCCGGCAAAGACACCACCTGCGGCAACTGGACCCGTAGCGAGGGCGGCTCGGCCATGGTGGGCCACCACGACCGCGCCGGCACCAACCCCGACCCGGTGGCCAACGCGTCGTGGAACTCGTCGCACGGCACGCGTGGGTGCAGTGTCGAGCAGTTGAAGATGAGCGGCAGTGCGGGGCTGAAGTACTGCTGAAGGGGACAGGTTACCTGGGGCGACCTTCATTGCCTCGTCAAGCGTTTGATGCTAAGGTCCTGCGTCCCCACGACTCCCTCACCCTCAGAGGCCGGTGAATGACATTGAAGCTGGTGGAGTTGCGATCGGTTGCCGCGATCGTCGCCTCGAATTTTTCCGTAACCAAGGCCGCTGCCACGCTGTTCGCCACCCAGCCCGGCCTCAGCCGCCACGTCGCCGATGTGGAAAAGGCGCTGGGTGTGGAAATCTTCGTGCGCAACAAGAACCGCTTTGTCGCGTTGTCCCCCGCAGGGCAGGCGCTGGTGCCCCTGATCGAGCAGTTGCTGGCACGTGTGAGCGATCTGCACACGGTGGCAGCACGCTATGTGTCCGGAGAATGCGGGCGCCTCTGCATCGCGACATCCCAAACGCACGCGCGCTACCTTTTGCCAAGCGTCATCGAGCGCTTCATCGCCGAGTTTCCTCTGGTCGAACTGCAGTTGCACCAAGGCAACCAGTCGCAGATCTCGGAATGGATAGCCAGCGGAGAGGCCGACATCTCCCTCTCGGTCCCCCTGGCGGATATTTCTGCGGACGTAGAGCTACGCAAGTTCGGCACGTTGGATCGGGTTTTGGTGGCCCCGGTGGACCACCCGATCCTTCAGAAGACGCCGGTATCGATCTCGGACATTGCCGCTCTGCCTCTGATCACCTACGACAAGCACTTCTTCGCGCATGACCAGATCATGAACACCTTCGACGCGCAGATGCTCAAGCCACGCATTGCGCTGACGACGCAGGACACCGACATCATGAAGACGTACGTGAAGTGCGGGCTGGGTATTGCCATCGTGGTACGGCCTGCCTTCAGCGAAGACGCCGACGAAGGCCTGGCCGCGATCGACGTCAGCCACCTGTTTCCGCCCGTCGAAATGTACTTGGGCCTGCGAAAGGACGTACTGCTCAGCCCGCATGCCAGAAGGTTCGTCGAACTGGTGGCACCCGCGGTACTGGATTAGGCAGAAGGCGGTCCCATCACAGCATGTGCAGTGCCTCGCCCACGTCACCGACGTCCGCAAGACGCCAGCAACGCTCCAGGATGCGGCGGGCGCGTTCCACACCCACGGCAGGAATGGTCTGCGCCAGGTACTTCGCCACGAGTTGTTCGTCAGACAACGGGTTTCCCGGTGAACCGAGGAACGGGCGGACACGAGAGATAGGCCGCAGCCCACTGCGAAGCGGTGCCGAGCACATCCAGGAAACCATTCTTCGCTTCGACCCAGGCGTCACTGCAGATGAAGCCCTGTGAGGCCAGCATCGCCGAGAAGATGCCGCCCTTGGCCGCATTGACGGGAATGAATGCGCTGCACATCGATGCATAGCTGGCGCGAAAGCCCCCCGCATGGCAGGCGCCGATGCCCATGGCGGACGCGCGTCTGCGCATAGGCCAGCATGGCCGCCACCGTGGGCGCGGAAGGGTGCGTGATCGACGGCAGATGCGTGTCGTCGAAGGCCAGCGCAGCGTCGAGCGGGCCCAGTCGCACGGGGTGGCCCAATACCGTGCAGGATCCTCTCTCGGCCAGTCCTGCCAGCATGGGCAGTGCGGTGGTCACGGCCGCGTGCCGTGCTCCTCCGTAGCAGCATCCGATCCAATTGATGAGCACCCGCGAAGCTTCATGCTGCACGGGCACAGGAAGCTGCTCCCAGCGCGACTGGTGCACGAACTCCGCGAGCGTGGATGCCACCGACATGCGCTTCTCCTTCAGGTCTTCCTCCGCCGCCGGGCGTTCGCGCTATTGCGGCGGGAAGTTTGCCTTGGTGATCACGGGATTCCAGAACGCGTGCTCTGCCCGCAGGAAATCCGAGAACCCTGAGGGCGTAGAACCCTCGGGACGAATGCCGAGAGCGACAAGTCTCTGGCGGATGCCTGGGTCCTTCAGGATCTCCGCAATATTTGTGGCCAGCGTCTGCACGACGGCCGGCGGCGTGCCCGCCTTCACGAAGAATCCATAGAAGATGATGGCCTGGTAGCCGGGATACCCCGACTCGGCAATGGAAGGCACGTCCGGCAGCAGGGCCGAGCGTTCCTTGCTGGTCACGCCGACCAGGCGGTACCGGCCCTTGCTCAGGTGCGCACGCAGCGTCGGCAGGGTATCGAAAGCCATGTCCAGCCGGCCTGCCAGCAGTTCGGACGTCATGTTGCCGGCCAGGCTGAAGGGAATCTGCCGGACGTTGATACCCGCAGCCTGCTCGAAGGACACCATCGCCAGGTGTGTCGTGGAGTATGAATAGACCGATCCATAGGTCATCTTTCCGGGTTCGGCCTTCGCACGTGCGACCAGTTCCTCGAGCGTGCCGATGTTCAGGTCGGCATTGACCGCGAGCGCCAGCGGCACCGTGACCGCCAGGCTGACCGGCATGAAGTCCCGTTCCATGTCGTACGACAGGTTGCGGTAAATGTAGCGATTGACCACCGCCACACCGCTGTACCCCACGAACATGGTGTGGCCATCGGCCGGCGACTGCAGGGCACTCTGCAGCCCGATGATGCCGTTGCCCCCGGGCTTGTTCTCGACCACCACCGGCTGGCCCAGCCGTTCTGCGAGTTTCTCGCCGATGGCGCGCGTTGCGATGTCGCCTGCCGTCCCCGCCGCTGCGGGAAACACGAGGCGCAGGGGCCTGGTGGGAAAACTCTGGGCGCGTGCCAGGCCAGGTGCAAGGTGTCCGCAGAGAACCACCATGCCCTGGGACAGCAGGGTGCGTCGATCGAATGTCATCGTTTGTCTCCTTTATGAAAAATGGAAGTTCGATCCATCAAGATGCCGGCGTGACGGGAGTGCACGCCGGCAGGGGTCCGTTGGGCAGCAGCAGGATCTTTCCACCCAGCGCCGCCGGCAGCTGGGCGAGGACATCGTCGATGTCCTCAAGGGCACAGGTACCACCCACGTCGTTGAAGCGCTCGCCGGCAAGCAGCCGCTGAGCCAGCGCGTCGTAGGTTTTTGACATGTCGATGGAGCGCATCACCTCCCCGCGGAGCCTGAGCCCGACACAAGTCAGTTCGCTGCCGATCAGCACGCCAACGGGTATCTGGCAGTCTTCCCCGCTGAGCATGCCGTAGGTGACCAGATGCGCACCCACACCCAGGCATGCGGCGATACGGCCTGTGGCGGCCCCGGCAATCGCATCGAGGCCGAGCCGGACCTTCGATCGGCCAACGACCTCCTCCATGCGCCGCAGCAGGTCCGGGCCATCCACCAAGACGAGGTCGCCACCTGCCCTCTCGACAGCGTCGGCTGCCGCCTTTGCCCGCACGACGTTGATCGTCTTGCAGCCAAGTTCCCTCGCGAACCGTATGACCAGTCTGCCGACGGCGGAATTCGCGGCGTTCTGAATGATCCAGTCGCCCGGCGTGAGGGCCCGGACATGGTGAAGCATCATCCAGGCCGTCCCCGGGTTGACCAAAAGCATCGCGAGCTGGGTGAGGTCCGCAGCCGCGGGAACCTTGTGCACGGCTGCAGCAGGTAGCACCCTGCGCTGCACCCAGTTGCCGGCGGTGAGCATGATCACAAGGTCGCCCGCCGCCAGACCGGCAACCTGCAACCCGACGCGGACGACGCGGCCGACGCCTTCGGCGCCCGGCTGGAAGGGCAGCGCCATGGGGTGAAAGTAACCACCGGACAGCCGCAGGACGTCGGAGGGGTTGATGGGACTCGCAAGGATCGCCACCTCCACCTCGCCCGGGCCGATCACGACGGGATCGGGAATGTCGACCACAGCGATCCAGCCGGGACGGCGCTCGAAGGAATTCAGTTGCACTGCTTTCATGGGGTCTGCATGGCTACGGCGGTTCGGTTCTCGAAAGGCGGTGTGGTGTGAACGGCGCGTTGGCGGTCGCTCGTGCCTAGGCGACGATGGGCATCGTGGCGTGCTCCATCCGCTTGTAGGGCGCCATGCCCAGGTTGTCGGTGACGGGATTGGCACCGCCCGTGTACAGCGCATTCCCGTCCACGTACGAAATGGCCAGCACAACACGGTCTTCCTCCTCCACGTTCGCCTGCGCGCGGTGCAGCGTCAGCCCCGCATGCATCGTGGCATCCCCGGCGACCAGCGGTGCGGCCGTGGTGCAACCCGAAACCAGGTTCCAGTCCTGTTCCCGCAACAGCTCCGACAGGTCCGATTCCCCCCCAAGCTGTGCGGTGGCGCCCAGAGGGCCGAGGTGATGCGAGCCGTTCAGGAAAGTCATGGCCCCCTTGGTCGCGGGGAGGTCGCTCAGGGTGATCCACACCGTCGTGAAGCCCCGCCTGTCGATCGGGATCTTGGGGAGATCCTGGTGCCAGATGGTCGGTCGACTACCCACCTTCTTCCCGGGCTTGATGAACACCCTGTCGCTCCAGAGCCGCGTACTGGACCAGCCAGTGACATCACCGACCAGCCGACCGATCCGCCGGCACAGGGCTTCGACTTCCGGATAGTCCGTCCACAGGCGGCGCAGCACGCGCATGGTCTTGTGGTACTCCGGCAAGGCTTGATCGGCTTGAACGCCGGTCTTGGGGACCGAGAAGCGGCCGCCACGGTCCGCCTCCTCGATCAACGCCCTGATGGTCGCGAGCTCGCCCGCACCGACCAGGTTCGGCAATTGAATCCAGCCCCTCTCGGCGTAGGTCGCTGCCAGATGCGCGTCCCGCGAGGTGTCACGTATAGGTGTCTCTGCGTGTGTGGTTGTCATGTGTCTGTAGGGGTGAAAGTGGAAGGAACCGCGGATCGGCGCAGGAAGGTCCATTGCGATGCCGCGCGAGAGATGAGGCCCGTAAACTTAAGCCGGGGGAACGCGTTGCTACATCTTCAGCATCTCCCCCGCCAACCTGCCGCCGTCGACGGTCACAACGCTGCCCGTACAGAAGGACGAATCCGGCGAGCACAGCCACAGGATGGGACTGATGATCTCGTCCATGGACCCGACCCTGTGCATGGGCGTGCGTTGCGCGATGGTCTCCTCGGCACGCTCCCCACCCAGGCGCATGCTCATCGGCGTGAGAAAGGAGCCGGGGCAAACGAGATTCACGCGCACGTTGCGGTTCGCGACTTCCAGAGCCGCGGACTTGGTCAATCCGACCAGCGCATGTTTGGTGGCAGCGTACGCAGACGCCTTCGCAACGCCCTTCATCGATGACGTTGAACCAATGTTGACGATCGAGCCCGCGCCCGCGCCCGCATCCAGCATGGCCGCGATCTGGTACTTCATGCAGTGGAATACGCCCGTCAGGTTCACCGCGACGGTGCGGGCCCATGCGTCGGCATCGCAGTCGATCAACGGCATTCGCGGACCTTCCACGCCTGCGCTGTTGACCGCATAGTCCAGCGCACCGAAGTCACGTACTGTGCGTGCGACCAGATCGCTGGCCTCGTCCGGGTTGCAGACATCGAGCTGGCAATGCGTGGCCTTGCCACCCCGGCTGCGGATCATGGATGCCGTCGCTTGCGCCCCCGCGCCGTCAAAGTCGGCGACAACAACGGTATGGCCACGCCCGGCCAGCGCCACAGCCGTCGCCTGGCCTACGCCCGATGCGCCCCCGGTGATGATGGTGATGGGATCGGTCATGGATTCTCGCAATGCCACAAGCACGTGGCCGAGGAAAAGAACCCAGCGGGGCGTCTGTTCGCCACGCCGGACAGGAAACGCAGGCGTGCTAGACCGCGTAGTTCAGCCGCAGACCCGCCCGCGGCCAGCGCGTGCGCAACAACATTCCGGTCGATGACTGCGTGATGAAGGCATCTTGCAGATCCGGACCGCCGAAGCAGATATTCGTCGTGTGCCGATCCGGCATGCCGACGGTCTGGGAAAAGCCATCCCGGGGGTCGATCACCGTGACGCATCCCTGGCCCACAGTGGCCACGCAGACCTTGCCGTTCGCTTCGAGTGCCAGCGAGTCGAACCGCTGGTATCCGCCCGCTCCGTAGACGAGCCGCCCACCATTGGGCGAAGGATGGGGCAATTGCATCAGCCGCCCCGGGCTCTCGATGTCCCAGGCCCACAGGCGCCCACCTTCCGTGTCTGCGACGTACAGCGTTCTCTCATCCGGGGACAGGCCCATGCCGTTGGGGCTTGTCATCCCGAAAACGAGTTCGGTGATGCTGCTTCCGTCCGCCCTGGCGTAGTAGACCCCGCCTCTTCCGCGGGTGCGGCGACCGATCTTGCCCAGGTCCGAGAAGTAAAAGCCCCCGTGCCGGTCGAACACGAGGTCGTTCGGGCCGGTCAGGGCATGTTCCCCGCAGCGGTCGTAGAGCGTGGTGACCTGGCCCGTCACCATGTCGACCCGCTCGATACGCCCGCCGGAATAGTCGTCCGACATGCCCATGGAGCGCACCGAACCGGGCTCACGGTGGAAGCGCGATCCCCCGTTGTTGCAGATGTACATGGCCCCGTCGGGGCCCAGCGCAGCGCCGTTCGGCGACCCGGTGAAGGTGGCGATCGTGGTGCACTGACCTGTCGGGCTGACTTCCGTGAGCCTGCGACCGGCAATCTCCACAACCACGACGGAACCATCCCGCCAGGCAACGGGCCCCTCTGGAAAGTCCAGCCGGTCCGTCACAGTCTCCAACTCGTAAACCTCGCCACTGTCTGTCGTCGCAATGTGGTGGGTTTTCATCGTGCCTCTCCATGCGCGTCTTGAACGGCGCCATCCAACAGCTCGGCGGCCAGCGCCGAGTACGCGTTGCCCAGAACCCGATAGTCGATCGAGCAAATGACGAACTCGGGCTCGAAGCGCCTCCAGCGCGCGAGGTCGGTACTGCCCTTCACATACACGCCCGTCGCGATGCCCTTCCTGCGCCCGATCGCCATGATCGACTCGACCGCGGCGAGCACTTCCGGGTGCTGGAGATCGCCCGGTCGGCCCAGGGAAGTCGCCAGATCTGCGGGGCCGGCCTGAACGGCATCCACCCGGCCCTTGTCGAGGGCATCTTCCAGATGGGCCAGCGATTCCACGTCTTCGACAAGAGCGATGCACAGAGCGTCCCGGTCCGCGGTGTTCGCGTAGGCGGCAAAGTCTGCCCTTCCGTAATGCGCCGCACGGGTTCCGGTGCAGGTCGGACGCACGCCTGCTGGCGGGTAGCGCAGCGTCAGGGCCGCTTCAATGCTCGCGTCGGCATCCTCCGCGAAATGGGGAAGCTGAATACCCGCAACACCTGCGTCCATGAGGCGGGAAATCGCTGACCTGTCATTCCATGGCACGCGCGCCACCACGGGAATCCCCATCGCGTGGCCCGCGCGAACGTGGTTCACGACATCGCCTATCGACAGGGTGGTGTGTTCCATGTCCACCTTGGCGAAGTCCCAGCCCGACAGGGCGAGTATCTCCACCACGGCGGGGTCGCTGGAGAAGACGTTCGTGCCCAGTGCGGGGCGTTGCCGGTCCAGCCTGTCTTTGAGCCGCTTGCGCATGTTGTTGTGCCTGTTTGTCTCTGTGATGGTCCGGTGTTTCCAGACCCGTGGCGCAATGTACGGGCGCACCTTTCGAGGCGCAAAGGATCATTTTTTATGCAACCATAAAGCGGCGTCATGGACCCAGGCCGAGGGATGAAAATGATCCCGGAATCCCCTGCTTATCCACGCATCACACCATCTGCTCTTGCGCACAATCCAGACATTGCCCTAGCTGCGCCCACGTTTCCGCTCCGCCCCGTCTGCTCCCATGCCTCTTGCGCCCCATCCCCTGCACGACGCGCACGCGCTCGTGATCGAAGGCAATCTCCAGTCCCGCTCCATCCTCGTCTCTCAACTGCGCGAACTCGGCGTGGGCACGGTCGTGCAATGCGCGCGCCTGTCCGAAGCGCGCTTGAAGCTGGAGATGGGCAGTTTCGACGTGGTCATCTGCGAGCAGCACTTCGAGCGCGAGTCCGGCTCCGGCCAGGACTTGCTCGACGACCTGCGCCGCAACCAGTTGCTGCCTTTTCACACGGTGTTCGTGATGATCACGGCCGAGGCCACCTACGCCAAGGTGGCGGAAGCGGCGGAGTCGGCGCTGGACGCCTACCTGCTCAAACCCCACACCGGCGCGCGCCTGGCCGAGCGCATCTTGCAGGCCCGGGCACGCAAGCACGCGCTGCAAGACATCTTCGCCGCCATCGACTCGCAGGAGTTCGAGCACGCCGCGGCGCTGTGCCAGGCGCGTTTCGAGTCGCGCAAACAGTATTGGCTGTACGCCGCGCGCATTGGCGCGGAACTGCTGCTGCGCAGCGAGCGGCATGCCGAGGCGCAGACCTTGTACGAAGCCGTCATCAACGCCAAGACCCTGCCCTGGGCGCGCCTGGGCGTGGCGCGTGCGCAGCTCGAAGGCGGCCATCCCAACAAGGCCGTGACCACGCTGGAGAGCCTGATCCGAGACGACGACGCCTATGCCGACGCGTACGACGTGATGGGGCGCGCGCAGTTCGAGCTGGGCAATTTCGACAACGCGCTCAACACCTACGCCATGGCCACGCGGCTCACGCCCTCTTCCATCAGCCGCCTGCTCAAGCACGGCATGCTGGCCTACTACACGGGCGAACGCGGCGAGGGCGTGGAGTTGCTGGACCGCGCCACGCGCCTGGGGCTCGATTCCAAGATGTACGACGCGCAGGCGCTGGTGCTGCTGGCGTTCGCGCGGCTGGACAACAACGATTCGCGCGGCCTGGCACGCACGGTGGACCAGCTCACGCGCCTGCGCGACCGCAGCCACAACCCGGCCCGGCCGCACCGCCTGCTCGCCATGGCCGAGAGCCTGCTCGCGCTGCAGCAGCAGAACACCACGCGCGCGCTCGATGAAGCGCGCCGCCTGGCCGACAACGTGCTCACACCCGATTTCGACGTGGAGTCGGCTTGCAACCTGCTCGCGCTCATGGGCCGGCTGGCCGCGCGCTCCGCGCCGCTGCCGGATGCCAACGGCGCGATCGACACGATGGCGCTGCGTTTTTGCACCAGCCGCGCCATGACGGAGTTGCTGGCCTGCGCGGCCGGCAACAGTCACGCCGAGCGCATCCGTGCGGGGCACAACCAGGTGCTGCACCTCACGCAAGAGGCCATGACGCACAGCCTCAAGGGCGACCCGCAAACCACGGTGGAGCAGCTGCTGGCCTCGGGCGAGCAGACGCGCAATGCGAAGCTGATCGAATCGGCGCGCCAGGTGTTGCAGCGCTACAGCGAACGTATGAGCAGCTTCCCTGAGTTGAATCAACGCGTGGAGGCTCTGCGCGATCTGTACCACACCACCATGGCGGCGACGCGCCTGGGCGAACACACCAGCGGCGCGCAAACGCCGCCGGGTGGGGTCTCGCTCTCGGGCGGGTACAAGCCGGCCAAGACGGAAGGCCTGCTCGCCGCTGCATGAGTCATTCGCGGAACAGGTGCAGCACCTGTTCGCGAAACCACCGGTTGTCCGGGTCGCTCTCGAAGCGATGGCTCCAGTGCAGGGACACGGTGAAGTCGCGGTCGGCGAACGGCGGCTGCACGGTCACGCAGCCGCCGTCCACGACGAAGCCGCGCGCGATGTTGCCGGGCATCACCACGCACAAGTCGGTCGCGCTGACGATGGAGGGCAGCACCATGAAGTGCTCGGTGGTCAGGCGCAGGCGGTCTTGCAGGCCGCTTTGCGCAAGGATGCGCAAGGTGTCGGCGTGGCTGCGCACGGCCACGAAATCGAGCTGGTGCAGGGCGCGCAGCAGTGCCACACCGCGCAGGCGCCGCAGGCTTTCGTGCATGGGATGGCCGGCGCGCATCAGCACCACGTAGCGGTCGCTCAGCAGTTCGGCGCGCTGCGTGTCTTTCACTTGAGGAAGAAAGCCGAAGGCGAAGTCGATCACGCCGCTGTCCAGCGCGTCGGCCAGGGCCTTGTGCGCCACCGGGCGGCTGGCCACGCGCACGCCGGGCGCGAGCTTGTGCAGGTGGGCCATGAGCTCGGGCAGGAAGCGGCCTTCGCCGATGTCGCTCATGTGCAACCGGAACAGCCGGCGCGAACTGCCGGGCTCGAAGCCGCGCGATTCGTTGAGCGCCTGCGAGATCGTGTCCAGCGCGTGCTGCACCGCGTCGGCCAGCGCCACGGCCTTGGGGCTGGGCTTCACACCGCCGGGCGAGCGCACGAAAAGCGGGTCTTTGATGAGCAGGCGCAGGCGCGTGAGCCCGTGGCTCACGGCGGGCTGGGTCAGGCCCAGTTGCTCGGCCGCGCGGCTCACGCTGCCAGCCGTGTACACCGCGTTGAAGAGGCGCAGCAGGTTCAGATCGATGTCTTTGATATGCATGAATCTAATATCGCTTAGTGATCTTATTTTATTGATGGACGGGCCCGAAGTGCCCATACTCCCGACAGCCGCCACCATCCCCCACGAACCCGGCGCGCAGGAGACAGGCCTTGGAAGTTTCATTCGGCAAGGAGATCGAATCTTTGCGGCTCGGCGACGGGCAGACGTTTCACGGCGAGGGCATCCTCGCCATCACCAAGGCCTTGCTGCAATCGGGCGTGTCCTACGTGGGCGGCTACCAGGGCGCGCCGGTCTCGCACCTGCTGGACGTGATGGTGCAGGCCAAGCCGTACATGGACGAACTCGGCGTGCACGTGGAAGCCTGTTCCAACGAGGCTTCGGCCGCGGCCATGCTGGGCGCGTCCATCCACTACCCGCTGCGCGGCGCGGTCACCTGGAAGTCCATCGTGGGCACCAACGTGGCGGCCGATGCCTTGTCCAACCTCTCCTCGCCCGGCGTGACCGGCGGCGTGCTGGTGGTGGTGGGCGAAGACTACGGCGAAGGCGCGAGCGTGATCCAGGAGCGCACGCACGCGTACGCGCTGAAGTCGAGCATGGTGCTGCTGGACCCCCGGCCCGATCTGGAGCGCATGGTGCACCTGGTGGAGCAAGGCTTCCGCCTCTCGGAGGCGTCGAACATGCCGGCGCTGATGGAGCTGCGCATCCGCGCCTGCCACGTGCGCGGCAGTTTCACGGCGAAGGACAACGTGAAGCCGGCGCTCTCGCGCCACAACCTGATCGAGGAGCCCGCCAGCTTCGACTACAACCGCCTGGCGCACCCGCCCGTGACCTTCCGCCATGAAAAACTCAAGAGCGACGAGCGCATTCCCGCCGCGCGGCGCTACATCGTGGAGAACGGGCTGAACGAACATTTCGACGGAAAGCACGCCGACCTCGGCCTGATCGTGCAGGGTGGCCTGTACAACACGCTGATCCGCGCGCTGCAGCAGTTCGGCCTGGCCGATGCCTTCGGCCAGACCGCCATTCCCCTGCTGGTGCTCAACGTCACCAGCCCGCTGGTGCCGCAACAGCTCACCGACTTCTGCGTGGGCAAGCGCGGCGTGCTGCTGCTGGAAGAAGGCCAGCCCGAGTACATCGAACAGGAACTCGCGACCCTGCTGCGCCGCGCCGACATCCAGACCCCGCTGCACGGCAAGGACATGCTGCCCAACGCCGGTGAGTACACCGCCGAGGTCATGGCCAATGGCCTGGCGAAGTTCATCGAGCGCTACCTGCAGGACGCCGACACAAAGGCCGTGGCCGACACCGCGCGCGCCTGGCTGCAGCGCAACCAGACCCGCCGCACCGAGGCGGCGCAGCACCTGCAGGCACCGCTGCCCGCGCGCCCGCCAGGCATGTGTGTGGGCTGCCCGGAGCGCCCGGTGTTCTCCGCGCTCAAGCTCGCGCAGCAGGACGTGGGGCCGGTGCACATCGCCGGCGACATCGGCTGCCACGCGCTGGCCACCTTCGAGCCGTTCTCGTTCGGCCACTCCATCCTGGGTTACGGCATGAGCCTGGCCAGCCGCGCGGGCGTGTCGCCGGTGATGAAGCGGCGCGTGCTCTCGGTGATGGGCGATGGTGGCTTCTGGCACAACGGCCTGCTCACCGGTGTGCAGAGCGCGCTGTTCAACGGCGACGACGCGGTGCTGCTGATCTTCAAGAACGGCTACACCTCGGCCACCGGCACACAAGACATCATCTCCACCCCCGGCGACGAGGCGAAAGACGCGGCCTCGAACAAGGCGCAGAGCCTGGCGCACACCAACCAGACCATCGAGACCACGCTCAAGGGCTTGGGCGTGCAATGGCTGCGCACCGTGCACACCTACGAAGTCGACACCGTGCGCGCCACGCTCACCGAAGCCTTCACCACCGAGTTCCAGGGCCTGAAGGTGATCGTGGCCGAGGGCGAGTGCCAGCTGGAACGCCAGCGCCGCATCAAGCCCTGGATCGCCAGCCTGCTCAAGCAAGGCGAGCGCGTGGTGCGCGTGAAGTACGGCGTGGACGAAGACGTGTGCAACGGCGACCACGCCTGCATCCGCCTCTCGGGCTGCCCCACGCTCACGCTCAAGGACAACCCGGACCCGCTCAAGGTCGACCCGGTGGCCACCGTCATCGACGGCTGCGTGGGCTGCGGCCTGTGCGGCGCGAATGCGCACGCGGCCACGCTGTGCCCTTCGTTCTACCGCGCCGAGGTGGTGCAGAACCCGCGCTGGCACGAGCGCCTGATCCATGCGCTGCGCTCGAGCTTCGTGCGCCTGCTGCAACCGGCCTGAAGCGAGCCATGATGCAAGTCACCACCCAACCCATTTCCCTGCTGCTCTGCGCCCTGGGCGGCGAAGGCGGCGGCATCCTCACCGACTGGCTGGTGGAAACCGCACGCCACGCCGGCTACGCGGCGCAAGCCACGTCCATTCCTGGCGTGGCCCAGCGCACCGGCGCCACCACCTACTACCTCGAAGTGTTTCCTGTGCCCCTGTCCGACCTGGGCGGGCGCCGGCCGGTGTTCGGCCTGAACCCGTTGCCGGGCCGGCTGGATGCGCTGGTGTCGTCCGAGCTGCTGGAGACCGGGCGGCAGATCACCAATGGCCTGGCGTCGAACGACCACACGCTGGTGATCACCTCGTCCGCACGGTCGCTGACCACTGGCGAGAAGATGGTGATGGGCGATGGCCGGCGCGACAACGCCGAATTGCTCCAACTCGTGAACACGCACAGCCGCTCGCGCCATGTGCTCGACATGGCCGCGCTCACGCAACAGGCGGGCACGGTGGTGAGCGCGGTGATGCTGGGCGCGATCGCGGGCAGCGGCCTGCTGCCGTTCTGCCGGCGTGAGTACGAAACGGTGATCGGCGAGAGCGGCGGCAGCGCCAAGGCGAGCCTGCGCGGTTTCGCGCTGGCGTTCGACGCGGTGAATGCTCAGCGCACGCAGTCCGCCTACATCGACCAGGTGCTGGCGCACGAGAGCGAAGCCCCGGCGCAGCAAGCCGTGCTGCCCGAAGCGCTGCGGCGCGAGTTTCCCCTGGAGGTGCACGACCTCATGGCGTTGGGCCATGCGCGTGTCCGCGACTACCAGAACGCGGCCTACGGCGAGCGCTATGTGCAGCGGCTGCGCCGTGTGCTGGCGGCCGAGCAGGCCGGCGATCCGCAGCACCTGCACGGCTACCGCACCACGCGCGAGATGGCGCGCTGGGTCGCGCTGTGGATGGCGTTCGACGACATCGTGCTGGTGGCCGACCTCAAGAGCCGCGCCAGCCGCCAGGCGCGCGTGCGCGATGAGGTGAAGGCCGGGGGCGATGACCTGCTGCGCGTGTTCGACCACTTCAAGCCCGGCGCGCCCGAGTTCGCCGCCATGCTGCCCGAGTCGCTCGCACAGCGCGTGCTGGCCTGGGATCGTCGGCGCGTGGCGCAAGGCCAGGCCCCGTGGGCGTTGCCGCTGAAGATCGGCACGCACTCGGTGCTGGGCATGCTGGCGCTGCGCACGCTGGCCGCCTGCAAGCGACTGCGGCCGATGGGCAGCCGCTTTCACACCGAGCAGGCGCTGATCGACCGCTGGGTCGACGCCGTGGTGCGCCTGAGCGAAGCGCATGGGCCGCTGGGCCATGAGGTGGCGCTGTGCGGCCGACTCATCAAGGGCTATGGGACGACCAATGAGCGTGGCAAGGACAACCTGCTGCACATCATCGACCACCTCGCCTTGCCTGCTCTAGCCGACCCCGGCAGCGCAACACAGCGTTGCGCAGCCGTGGCGGCCGCTCGCAAGAACGCGCTGAGCGACGAAGCCGGCAAGGCGCTCGACCAGACCTTGCAGCAACACGGCGCGCCCGCGCGGCCGGTGAAAGCGCAGCCGATCCGCTGGCAGCACAACCCCCGGCTCAAGGCCAAGGCGGCCACGCCATCCTGACACCCAACGCCCGACCTGTTTCGTTCACGCACAACAAAGGAGACCCGTATGCACCACACCATGACCACCCACACCGCACCGCGCCGCTGGCGCACCGCCGCCGTGGCCGCCCTGCTCGCGCTGGGTGGCACCGGCGCCGCGCTGGCCCAGACCTACCCGGACAAGCCGCTCAAGGTCGTCGTCGGCTTCCCGCCCGGTGGCGCGGCCGACCAGATCGCGCGCCTGGTCTCCACACCGCTGGCCACCGCGCTGGGCCAACCCGTGGTGGTGGAAAACCGCGCCGGTGCCAACGGCAACATCGCGGGCGACGCGGTGGCCAAGTCGCCGGCCGATGGCTACACGCTGCTGCTGAGTTCGGGTGGCATGGTCTCGGTGAACCCGCACCTCTCGCGCATGAGCTTCGACCCGGTGAAAGACCTCACGCCCGTGGCCTCGGCCGCGCGTGTGCTGGTGTACCTCATGGCGCGGCCCACGCTGGAGGCGAAAAACGTGCAGGAACTGGTGGCCTACGCCAAGGCCCACCCTGGCAAACTCACCTACGGCTCGGCCGGCAGCGGCAGCTCGCCGCACCTGGCCGGTGAAATGCTCAAGGCGCAGACCGGCATGTTCACCGTGCACGTGCCCTACCGTGGCGCAGCGCCTGCGCTGGCCGACCTCATGGGCGGCCAGATCGACTACTACTTCGACCCCGGCATCGGCCTGGCGCACGCCAAGGCCGGGCGCACCAAGCTGCTGGCGGTCGGCAGCCTCAAGCGCTCGCCGCTGTTCCCCGACGTGCCGACGTTGGACGAAGCGGGCTTGAAGGGCTTCGATGCCGACTCCGTGTTCGGCTTCTACGCGCCCGCCGCCACGCCACCCGCGGTGATCGCGCGGCTCAACACCGAGATCAACAAGATCCTCGCGACCGCGAGCGTGAAGGAGCGCATCACCGCGCTGGGGGGTGAGGCACTCCCGCTCTCGCCCGCCGAGTTCGGCAAGCGCGGCATGGACGATTCGCAGCGCTTTGGCGCGATCATCCGCGACCGCAAGATCACCGCCGACTGAGCAGGACCGAGGCTTCCTTCCGTTCTGCGGGCGTCAGGCCATCCACACCGCGATCAGCGCGAGCATGAAGATCTGCAACGCGCCCATCAGCGGCAGCATGAGTGGCATGTAGTGGACAACGGAGTCGAAGATATCTTCGGCTTCCTCGTCGGTGTAGACACGCAACTCGGGATCGGAATACTCCAGCGGATGCTCAGCAAGCGCGTCGTCGGGTGCTGGCTGGGTGTGTGGCATGGCGAACCTCCTTGAAGTGGATTCGCTTTGAGGGCAAGGCGCATTCCCGCTGTTGCCCACGGGAGACCACGGGCACGGGCCGTGATGGACCGCATTTTCGGCAATTTTTTCCGTCAAGCCGGTCTGTGGCTCAGATCGAGACGAGCTGGCGCACGCCGTTGACCTGCATCTCGCTGCCGGGGCCGTGGGCGATCACCTCACCGCGTTCCATGACCACATAGTGGTCGGCCAGCGCTTCGGCGAAATCGTAGTACTGCTCCACCAGCACGATGGCCATCGTACCCCTGTCGGCGAGCATGCGGATAACCCTTCCGATGTCCTTGATGATGTTCGGCTGGATGCCCTCGGTGGGTTCGTCGAGGATGAGCAGCTTGGGGCCGGCGGCGAGTGCGCGGGCGATGGCGAGCTGTTGCTGCTGCCCGCCCGAGAGATCGCCGCCGCGGCGGTTGAGCATCTGCTTGAGCACGGGGAAGAGTTCATACAGCTCCTCGGGCACGGCCGTGCCGCCCTTCTTCGTCGCCAGGCCCATCTGCAGGTTTTCCTGCACGGTGAGGCGGGCGAAGATTTCTCTTCCCTGAGGCACGAAGCCAATGCCCATTCTTGCGCGCTCGTAAGGTGTGGCCTTGTGGATCGGCTTGCCTTCGAGTTCGATGCTGCCGCTCTTGATGGGGACCAGGCCCATGAGGGACTTGAGCAACGTGGTCTTGCCCACGCCGTTTCTTCCCAGCACCACGGTCACCTTGCCGAGTTCGGCTTGCAGGTTGACGTTGCGCAGGATGTGGCTGCCGCCGTAGTACTGGTTGACGTTCTTGACTTCGAGCAGGCTCATGGTTTTCTTCCTCAAACTTTTTTTTCTTTCGTGGCTAGCCGGGTCTCGGCCCGGCGGCCGAGGCACTTTTCTTTGCTTCGCCAAAGAAAAGTACCCAAAAGAAAGGCGAGCCGAAGACCGGGGCCCTGCGGGCTTCCTTGCGCTGCTCGGTGCCCGGGGGAAGTTCGCCAAACTCGCCCGCTGCGCGAGCTCAAACGCGGCGAACTTCTGATCCCCGGACCCCTGCGCTGCTCAGCCCGGCCCCACGGCACAAAACGGATACGGGATCGGACGCCCCCTCGCGCCAACGACTGTGCCTTTCTCCTTCCTTTGATGGAGAGAGCTTGGGTAAGGGACACGCGCGCCGGCAAGAGGGGAAGCCCGATCCCGTCTTCTGCCGTGGGGCCGGGCTGAGCAGCGCAGGGGTGCGGGGAAAAAGAAGTTCGCGTGTTTGAGCGAAGCGAGTTTGCGAACTTCTCCCCGCACACCGAGCAGCGCAAGGAAGCCCGCAGGGCCCCGGTCTTCGGCTCGCCTTTTCTTTGCTTACTTTCTTTTGGCGAAGCAAAAGAAAGTGAGTCGGCCGCCGGGCCGAGACCCGGCTCGCCACGAAAGAAACAACAACACGACAAAGAAAACTCAGCGACCAAGATACACCTCGATCACCCGCTCATCCGCCTGCACCTGGTCCAACGTCCCCTCGGCCAAAACAGACCCATCGCACAGCACCGTGACCTTCTCCGAAATCGTGCGGATGAAGCCCATGTCGTGCTCCACCACCAACAGGGAGTGTTTGCCTTTGAGCGACAAAAACAATTGCGCAGTGCGTTCCGTTTCGTCGTCCGTCATGCCCGCCACCGGCTCGTCGAGCAAGAGCAGCTTGGGGTCCTGCATCAGCAGCATGCCGATCTCCAGCCACTGCTTCTGCCCGTGGCTCAGGTCACCGGCCCGGCGCGCCGCGCTGTCCGCGAGGTGGATGGTCTGCAGCACCTCGGCAAGGCGGTCCTTGTCTTCCCCGGTGAGCGCAAACACCATGGAGCGGCGCACGCGCTTGTCGGTGGCGAGCGCCAGCTCCAGGTTCTCGAACACGCTCAGGTGTTCGAACACCGTGGGCTTCTGGAACTTGCGCCCGATGCCCATGGCCGCGATCTCCGCCTCGCGGTAACGCAGCAGGTCGATGGTGCTGCCGAAGAACACCTGCCCGGCGTCGGGCCGGGTCTTGCCGGTGATGATGTCCATCATCGTGGTCTTGCCCGCGCCGTTGGGGCCGATGATGCAGCGCAGCTCGCCGGGCGCGATGTCCAGGCTCAGGCCATTGATGGCCTTGAAGCCGTCGAAGCTCACGTGCACGTCTTCCAGGTACAGGATGCGGCCGTGCGTGGTGTCCACTTCGCCCGGCGTCACCGGCCGCGAGAAACCGGCCACGCGGCCACCGGACTCGGTGGCGCCACTGGCCACGCGTTCGGCGCCGCGCGCGATGCGCTGTGCGCCTTCATCCATCAGGTCGGGCGTCATGCCTCGCTCCCTTTCTTCGCGGGGTGCAGCAGCTTCTTCACCAGTCCCACCACACCCTGCGGCATGTAGAGCGTGACGACGATGAACAAAGCCCCCAGCACGTACAGCCAGTATTCGGGAAAGGTCACGGTGAGCCAGCTCTTCGCACCGTTGACGATGAAGGCCCCCACGATCGGTCCGATGAGCGTGGCGCGTCCACCCACCGCCGCCCAGATGGCGATCTCGATGCTGTTGGCCGTGCTCATCTCGCCCGGGTTGATGATGCCCACTTGCGGCACGTACAACGCGCCGGCCACGCCACACATCACCGCCGAGAGGGTCCAGATGGTGAGCTTGTAGGGAAGCGGGTTGTAACCGCAGAACATCACACGGCTTTCGGCATCGCGCACCGCCTGCAGCACGCGGCCGAACTTGCTCTTCACCAGCCAGCGCGCGAACAGGTAGAAGCCCAGCAGCGTGAAACCGGTGAGCACGAACAGCGTCATGCGCATGCCCTGCGTGGCGATCGGGAGATCGAGGATGCGCTTGAAGTCGGTAAAGCCGTTGTTGCCGCCGAAGCCGGTTTCGTTGCGGAAGAACAGCAGCAGCGCCGCGAAGGTGAGCGCTTGCGTGATGATGGAGAAGTACACGCCCTTGATGCGCGAGCGGAACGCGAAGTAGCCGAACACGAAGGCGACCAACCCCGGCACCAGCACGATGAGCAGCAGCGTGGCGATGAAGCTGTCGGACAGCGCCCAGTGCCAGGGCAGTTCCTTCCAGTCGAGGAACACCATGAAGTCGGGCAGCTCGCTCTTGTAGTTGCCATCGGTGCCGATCTGGCGCATGAGGTACATGCCCATCACGTACCCCCCGAGCGCGAAGAACAGGCCGTGGCCCAGGCTCAGGATGCCGGTGTAACCCCAGATCAGGTCCATGGCCAATGCACAGATGGCGTAGCACATGATCTTGCCGAGCAGGCCGACCATGTAGTCGCTCAAATGGAACGCGCTGTCGGGCGGCACGAACAGGTTGAGCAGCGGCGCGACGGCGCACACCACCAGCAGCGCGACGACGAAGGCGCTCCAGCCGGCGCGGGTGAGCAGCGGGCCGTGCGAAGGCAGAGCAAGCACCCCACCCGTTCGGGCTGAGCCTGTCGAAGCCCCCGCCCCGGTGTTGTTGGTGAGCCCTTCGACAGGCTCAGGGCGAACGGTGGTGGGTTTGGCACTCACGCTTCACGTCCCTTCATGGCAAAAATGCCTTGAGGTCTTTTCTGAATGAACACGATGATGAAAACGAGGACGGCAATCTTCGCCAGCACGGCACCCGCCCAGCCCTCGATGAACTTGTTCAACATGCCCAGCCCCAGCGCCGCATAGACCGTGCCGGCGATCTGGCCCACGCCGCCGAGCACCACCACCATGAACGAATCGACGATGTAGTTCTGCCCGAGGTCGGGGCCGACATTGCCGATCTGGCTCAGCGCGCAGCCCGCCAGGCCGGCGATGCCCGAGCCCAGCGCGAAGGCATAGGTGTCGATGCGCGCGGTGTTCACGCCCATGCAGGAGGCGATGGGCCGGTTCTGCGTCACGCCACGCACGAAAAGACCCAGGCGCGTCTTGCCGATCATGAGCGTCACGCCCACCAGCACCGCGAGTGCGAAGCCGATGATGATGATGCGGTTCCAGGGCAGGTTGAGGTTGCCCATCAAGGTGATGCCGCCGCTCATCCACGACGGGTTTTCCACGCCCACGTTCTGCGCGCCGAAGAGGCTGCGCACCGCCTGCATCAACACCAGGCTGATGCCCCAGGTGGCCAGCAGGGTTTCGAGCGGGCGGCCATAGAGATGGCGGATGACCGTGCGCTCCATGGCCGCGCCCACCAGGCCCGAAGCGAGAAATGCCACCGGCATGGCCACGAGCAGGTACCAGTCGAAAACTTCGGGCAGCGCCTGGCGAAAGAAGCTCTGCACCAGCCAGGTGGCGTACGCGCCGATCATGATCAGCTCGCCGTGCGCCATGTTGATCACACCCATGAGGCCGTACGTGATCGCCAGGCCCAGCGCGGCCAGCAGCAGGATGCTGCCCAGGCTGATGCCGGTGAAGGCCTGGCCCAGCGCGCTGCCGATGGCCAGGCGCGTGTCCAGATCCGAGAGCGATGCCTTGAGGGCGGTCTTGACCTTGTCGTCTCCTTCCTTGTCCATCTGTGCCGTGAGCAGCGGGCGCACGACGGGGTCCTTGGCCTCGCCCAGTTTCTCGGCCGCGGCCAGGCGCTGTGCCGCGTCCTCGCTGGCCAGCAGCACGGCCGCGCGGGCCAGTTCCAGGCTCTGCCGCGCGCGCGCATCGAGCTCGCCGGCGAGCGCCTTGTCGATCAGCGCGAGCTGGCTGGTGTCGGGTTCTTCGAAGGCGGTGCGTTGCAGCGTGCGCGCCGCTTCGCGCTGGCGTTCGGGCGGCGCGCCGAGCAATTCCATGCCGGCCAGCGCGTTTTCCATGGCGCCGCGCAGGCGGTTGTTGACCATGATGTCGCCGGCGTCTTCGGGCAGCGTGGCGAGCTTCTCGCCGGTCACGGCATCAAGGGCGCCATCGCCCTCGACGATCAGCACGCGCTCGCCTTGCAGGCGCACGGCCTCGTCAGACATGGCCTTGATGAGCGCGGCCGCCTTGTCATCGGGTTCGGCGGCGAGGCGGTTGAGCATGTCGATGCGCGCATCGGTGTCGCCGTCGACCAATGCGAGCGCATCGGCAGCGGTGAGTGCGTGGGCGGCACCGAGCGACAACCACAGCGCGAACCCCAGCCCCAACAGTCGGAGCCAATGAGTCTTCATGAGATTTCCTAACGACCAACAAGATGGTGCGGCGCTTGAAGTGAGACCACCTAACGCGTGCCCCTCACCCCAGCCCTCTCCCCAGAGGGGCGAGGGAGCGAAGGCACGGTCTCCGGAGAGAAGCGCACCCAATCCAGGGGCATCGAGGGACGGCTCCGCCGGCCCCAGATGCCGTCCCCCCTCGAAGCGCCGAAGGCGCGCAACAGAGGGGGGAAGCCGCGTCAGCGGCGCAGGGGGGAGTTATTTCGCCGCAGGCGTATTCTTCTTGCCCTTGTTCTCTGCGATGTAGTCGCTCCAAGGATCGGCCACCACCGGACCCGGCGTCTTCCATACCACGTTGAACTGGCCGTCGGCCTTCACTTCACCGATGAACACCGGCTTGTGCAGGTGGTGGTTTTCCTTGTCCATGGTGCTGGTGAAGCCACCCGGTGCCTTGAAGGTCTGGCCGGCCATGGCGGCGATGACCTTGTCGGTGTCGGTGGACTTGGCCTTGGCCACGGCCTGTGCCCACATGTTGATGCCGATGTAGGTGGCTTCCATCGGGTCGTTGGTCAACGGCTTGTCCTTGTGGCCCGGGATGTTCTTGGCCTTGGCGTAAGCGGCCCACTTCTTGGTGAACTCGGTGTTGGCCGGGCTCTTGATGCTCATGAAGTAGTTCCAGGCCGCGAGGTGGCCCACGAGCGGTTTGGTGTCCACGCCACGCAGCTCTTCTTCACCGACCGAGAAGGCCACCACCGGCACGTCCTTGGCCGAGAGACCGGCGTTGCCCAGTTCCTTGTAGAACGGCACGTTGGAGTCGCCGTTGATGGTGGAGACCACGGCCGTCTTCTTGCCGGCCGAGGAGAACTTCTTGATGTTGGCGATGATGGTCTGGTAGTCGGAGTGGCCGAAAGGCGTGTACTCCTCCATGATGTCGGCGTCCGCCACGCCCTTGCTCTTGAGGAAGGCGCGAAGGATCTTGTTGGTGGTGCGCGGGTACACGTAGTCGGTGCCCAGCAGCACCCAGCGCTTGGCCGAGCCGCCGTCCTTGCTCATGAGGTATTCCACGGCGGGAATGGCCTGCTGGTTGGGCGCGGCACCGGTGTAGAACACGTTCTTGCTCAGTTCTTCGCCTTCGTATTGCACCGGGTAGAACAGCAGGCCGTTGGCCTCTTCCACCACCGGCAGCACCGACTTGCGCGACACCGACGTCCAGCAGCCGAAGATCACGGCGACCTTGTCCTGGGTCAGCAGTTGTTTGGTCTTCTCGGCAAAGAGCGGCCAGTTGGACGCGGGGTCGACCACCACCGGCTCCAGCTTCTTGCCCAGCACGCCGCCCTTGGCGTTGATCTCGTCGATGGCCATGAGCACCGTGTCCTTGAGCACGGTTTCGGAAATGGCCATGGTGCCCGAGAGGCTGTGCAGCACGCCGACCTTGATGGTCGACTGTGCATGGGCCGGCAGGGCCGAGAGGCCGCCGAGGGTGGCGACCATCGCGGCGGCGGAAAGGGTCTTGAGGGTGATCCGGCGGGCGGTGTGGGGTTTCGTCGACATGGCGCTTCTCTCCAGTGTTCCAGGGGCCCCGTGAAGGGGTTTGTGTGGCGCCGCCGGCTGCCCTCTTCGGGCGTGGCACAGCGGACAACTGGATGCTAGGGAAGCGCCTGGACGGCGTATGTACGCCGGGTGGCGTACGTCAGTGGCAGGGGCAGGAATCGGCCGTTCGTGTCTTCAGCAGATGATCAATTTCGAGAGATTCGGTAATCCCTTCCAGTCTCAGGTTCCTGGCAGGCTCGAACCTCTCAGCAGCCGGACCACGTCTTCATGTCCCGCGGCCCTTGCGAAGTCCAGGGCGGTCTTTGTCAGCACCATCCGATGGCGATCGGCCCCGTGCTCCATCAGGTATTTCACGAGCTTCACATGACCGCGCTCGCTGGCCACCATGAGTGGCGTGTGCGGACGCTTGGGGGTTGCCTGGTCCACCGCAGCGCCGTGCTTGAGCAGCAGCTCGACCAAGGCCAGGTGCCCCTCGCGGCAGGCCAACGCCATGGGAAGGTTGCCAGCACGGTCGGCCTGGTTCAGATGGCCACCGACCTGGATCAACCGCTCGGCCAACCCGTGGTGACCGTAATGACACGCCAGGTTCAGCGCGGTCCATCCGCTCTCATCGGCCGCATTCGGATCGACGCCGTGCCGTGTCACCAGCGCTTCGACCTCTTCCACCTGGTCCTCCATCGCGTAGAAAAGCATCAGTTGGACCTTGGCTTCTTCTGCCTCCGCCGGCGAAAAGTCTTTCATGGTGTGTACCGTCAGCGCCGGGTTCTTGGTGGTCGACCAGCGGGTTTGTCTTGCATCCCACTGCAAGGAGGATGCCGGCAGAACCGAGCGTGTCTGCAAGCGATTCCCCGAACCCGCTTGCACGCGCTCGGCCGCGCAGTCCTGCAACACCAACCGGATGCCGTGGTTGTTCAGCGATACCAAGGTTTCGCGGTGTGACGAGACGACGGTGATGACCACCCCCGCATAGCCCGCCGCCGGATCGAGCGGCTCGGGCATGTAAGGGCCGTTCTGGAAGCAGTTCCTCATCGGCGTGACCGCGTCGGCAGCTTCACAGCCGAACATCCACACCTTCGAGACGCCTTTCTCGAGGAAGTAGCGCGCTACCGCCACCAGCGGCACGCGCTCGTTCCGACCGAGTTGCACCATCACCTGCTGGAGTTCGTTGTCCCAGAAGCTGTGGCCATACCAAATGACGAAGTCGCCATCCTGGATGGGCTGCTGGTGCAGTTCTTTCCACGACAGCTCGATCCTGCCATCGCCGTAGGTGTACAGGTCGATGCCCGCCTGCTTCGCGTCATCGACCAGTTGCCTTGCGTTCAAGCTCGGTAGGTCGCAACCGGTGATGAGCCATCCTCGGTTGTAGGACGTGTGGTGGGGCGTCCAGAGGGTGGGCGGCGCGGGTGCACGCAGCGCCTGGATCACGTCGACCGGCTCGCCGCGCTGGGCCGCCAGCGTGGCAGGCCAAGTGCCGCAGGCGTCGCCGGTGGCGCACAACGCGGCATAGTCGCCAGGGGGCAAGGCCCGCCGCACAGCCTGCGCGACCTGCAGCGTGTCGGGGCCGATCGCCGCACAGTGCAGAACCGTGAAACCCAGCGCCCCTTTCGCGAAGACATCGGTATCGGCATGCCCCAGCAACAGGCCCACGATGTCGTCGCGTCCTGCCCGCGCGGCGACGTGCAGCGGCGTCCAACCTCTTTCGTCGGCCCCGTTGGGGTGGATGCCGGGTTGACCCAACAACAGCGCCACGAGCTCGGCGTTGCCCGCGCGCGCGGCCCAGTGCAACAAGGTCTCGCCCTTCTTCGTGGTCTGGTTCAGCACCGTGGGCATGTCGCAGGCCTGGCCATGAACCTCCAATATCTCGGGGTGCTCCAGCAACGCCCGCGCCATCTGTGCCGTCGGGTGGGTGCAGGCCTGGTGCAGCGGGGTCACGCCGTCTTTCGTCGGCTGGGTCGGGCACGCCCCGGCCACCCACAACTGGTTGGCGATGCCCATCTGCTGGTGCTCCAGGGCCAGCAGAAAGGGCGTGGCGCCCGACGCAAGGGCGCTCTCGATGTCGATGTCGGCATGTGCCAGCAGGGCAGCGACCACACCGTCTCGGCCCTCGAGGATGGCCTCGTGCAGTGGCGCATACCCTTCGAAGTCGGTCAGGTTGGGGTCCAGGCCTGGTTGCGCCAGCAGCCACTCCAGGACCCGCGTGTCCGGGTTCCGGCAGGCATGGTGCAAAGGCCGGGTGCCGTCCTGCATCGCCCCGTGCAGGTCGGCACCAAGGTGTCGCAGCAGTTCGGCCACCGCGCACTGCCCTTGCTGGATCGCGGCCATGAACGGTGTGGCGCCCATGGCGTCGGGCGCGTCCACGGCGATCGTGCGCAGCAACAAGGCCGCGACGTGGGTGTTGGGCGTGCGCGCTGCCGCGTGCAGAGCCGTGCCGCCGTCGGCATCGGTGAGGGTGGGGTCGATGCCCTCGCGCCCGAGCAGGAATTGCACCACGTCACCGTGGCCGGCCCCTGCCGCCAAGCTCAATGGGGTGAGGCCCGAGCGGGTGCGCGCGTTCAACGCCGCCCCCGCGTGGTAAGGCGGCACGTCCAGGCGCAGCAGCGGTTGCAGCCATCGGACGATGTCGCCCCGACCGTGGTGGCAAGCCAGGTGCAAAGGGGTGGCGCCGTCCTTGCGCGGCCTGCGAACGTCCGCGCCAGCGGCGACCAGCCGCTTCGCCGCCTCCAGCTGGTTGTATTCGATCGCAATGTGCAAGGGCGTGGCGCCGGTCGCGAGTGGGCCGTCGATGGGGATCTCCGCGGCGTCCAGCAACTGCGCGATGTGCTCGATGTCGCCCACCTTGGCGGCCGCGTGCAGCGGTGTCCATTTCTCTGTCTCCAAACGCTGCGCGCTGTCGATGCTGGTTTGCAAAACGTCTTGCGCCTGGGGCGACAGCGTGAGCGCGACAGGCAGCGTGGGGGGGTTGATGGGGGAGGTGGCGGCGGCCGCCGCCGTGTGGGTGGCCTGCCCGGCAGAGTCGGTGCCTGCATGGGCATCTGCGCTCGGGGCCTGCTCGTGCTGGGCGCTTTCAGGCGTCTCCGTGGGTCGGCCCGGCGAATGCGGGAAGGCACTTAACGGGACAACGGAGGTGTGGACACGGGTCATGGCACTCCCACGCATGAAACAAGTTCATGGAGGGAAACGGATGAGCCGATCCGGTTCCCGCGTCGGCAGCACTTCCTCTTGCTCGTCCTCGTAGCACGTCTGGAGCGGTCCATTTCAACCGTGCGATTTTTGCCTCGTCCCGCGCCAACGCGCTCAGGAGCCCCCGTGTTGCGGCCCCAACTGCGGCACCCGCGCCAGCGCCATCGCGGCCGCCGCGGTGCGCGTCTCCACCCCGAGCTTGGCGTGGATGCGTTCCAGGTGCTTCTTCACCGTCGCCGGGCTGGAGCCGAGGATGTCGCCGATGTCGCGGTTGATCTTGCCCTTGACCACCCAGTACAGCACCTCGGCTTCGCGCGCGGTCAGGCCGAACGCAGCGGCCAGGCTGGCGAGCACGTCGGCGTCCGAGGTCTCCTGCATCACGATGAGCCAGTCGCCGCCTTCGCCGTTGGGTTCGTCGCCCACGCATTGGTGCAGACGGAAGGTGAGGCGGCGCGCGCCGGTCTCCAGCGTGAGGCGCGGGGGCTCACGTTGCTCGCGCGCCTCGCCCAGGTGGCGGCGCAGCCACTGCAGCACGGCCGCAGGCGTCGTGGGCGCTTCGGTGCCGCAGTGGTGGCGCAGCAGGTCGCGCGCCAGCGGGGTCTGCCACATCAGGCGGCCGTCGCGCTCGCGCACGGTGATGGTGGCGTAGCCGAACGCGTCGAGCGCGTTGCGCGCCTGGCTGCGCTCCACCGCGCCCTGGCGCACATGCCGTGCGGTGCGCAGGTGCACGCCCATGCGGGCCATGACTTCGCGCGGCTTGATCGGCTTGGTCACGTAGTCCGCGCCGCCGGCATCGAGCGCGGCCACCAGGTGTTCGGTGTCGGTCAAGCCGGTCATGAAAAGAATGGGAATGTGCGCGGTGGCGGGCTGGGCCTTCAGGCGGCGCGCGACCTCGAAGCCATCGATGCCGGGCATGACCGCGTCAAGCAGCACCACGTCGGGCACGGCCTGGGTGGCGCGGCGCACGGCGCTCTCCCCATCGAGCGCGACCAGCACGGTGTAGCCGGCTTCGTCCAGCGCGTCGTGCAGCGGCGCGACGTTGTCGGGCACGTCGTCGACGATGAGCACCACCAGGGCATCCGACAAGGGCAAGGCGCCGGGCAGCGCCACGGCAGGGGCTTTGGGCGGCGGTGTGTCAAGGGGATGCGGCATGGCGGGTCTGCAGCAGTTGCTGTTCGATGGCGTCAAAGCGGAATTCGCGCGCAAGGTCGCGCAGGCGCTGCGCAAAGGCGGCCTGCTCGGGGCGGTGCTGCACCCAGTCGTCGAGCCACTGGACGATGCCCTTGTAATAGCCCAGGCGCACCAATTCCAGCAGCGGTTCGATGTCGTCGTGGCGCGCACTGGCGGCCTGTTCAGCCAGGGCGGGAGGGTGGGTCCGCTGCGGCGGCTCCTGCGCGATCCAGGACAGCTGCAGGCGCTGGCCCAGCCAGCCGAGCAGGTCGTCGCGCCGCACCGGCTTGACGAAGAAGTCCTGCGGCTGGTGACCCAGATCGTTGTCCAGGCCCTTGTCGAAGGCGTTGGCCGAGACGATGGCCAGAGGCACCGACGCCCACCCCTGGGCGCGCAGGCGGCGCAGGGTCTCCCAGCCATCGATGCCGGGCATGGCCAGGTCCATGAAGATGGCGTGCGGTGCACGGGCGTCGCCCGGCTGCAAGGCTTCCAGCAGGGCCAGCGCCTCCAGCCCGCTGTTGGCCAGCAGCACGTCGAAACCCAGCGGCGTGAGCCAGCGCGCAAGCAACTCGCGGTCGGCCTCTTCGTTGTCGACCACCAGTACCCGCCGGCGCGCGCCGTCGTAGCCGGCGTGCAGCGGCAACGAGGCGGGCCGGGGCAGCACCGTGCCGCGCAGCTCGGGCAGGAACAGGCGCACGGTGAACACGCAGCCCTGGCCCGGCGTGCTGCGCACCGTCATCTCGCCGCCCATGAGGTCGGTGAGCATCTTGGCGATGGTCAGGCCCAGGCCGGTGCCCGTGGAGGGCGCGGTGGCGCTGGCCTCGCCCTGCCCGCGCGCGAACGGCTCGAACACGCGCTCCAGCTCCTGGGGCCCCATGCCGGGGCCGGTGTCGTGCACCTCGAACTGCGCCATCTCGCGCGCGTGCGCCACGCGCAGGCGCACCTCGCCGCAGTGGGTGAACTTCACCGCGTTGCCCAGCAGGTTGATGAGGATCTGGCGCAGCCGCTTCTCATCGGCGCGCACGGTGTCGGGCAGCGGGCTGCCGGTGTCGAAGACGAAGCGCAGCCCCTTGGCTGCGGCCTGCAGTTCGAACATGCCGGCCATCTCCCGCATCGCATCGGCAAAGGCCATGGGGCGCACGTCCAGCGCGAGCTTGCCCGACTCGATGCGCGCGATGTCCAGCGTGCCTTCGATCAGCGACAGCAGGTGCTCACCACCTCGGTTGATCACCCGCACCGCCTGCGCGCGGTGCGGCGCCACGCCCGTGTCTTCCTGCAACAGCTGGGCATAGCCGAGGATGCTGTTGAGCGGCGTGCGCAGTTCGTGGCTGATGGTGGAGATGTAGCGCGTCTTGGCCTGGTTGGCCTGTTCGGCTGCGCGGCGCGCTTGCTGCAGGGCTTCGTCGGTGCGCTGGTGCGAGGCGATTTCCTGCATCAGCAGGCGCGTCTGCCGGTTCGACTCTTCCTGCGCCACCTCGCGGCTCTTGTGCGCCAGCACCAGCCACCAGGCCACGGTGGCGGCAATCAACAATAGCACGGCATACACACGCACGAAGCCTGAACGCAGTGCCGCGTCGAGCAGCGAGGTGTTGGCCGCCACACCCAGGCCTTCCTGCAAGCCCTCCACCTCCTGCCGGTAGAGCAGGCCGAGCACCGCCGCCAGCACTGGGGCCACGATCATCATGAGCAAGAGGTAGTGCGCCAGGCCCGCTGCCAGGTAGGGCCACATGCGGCGCGGCATCACGCGGCGCAAGGTGGCCATCCACTGTTCGGAGAGGCGCGCGTGCGGTTTGCACAAGTCGCCGCAGCGCGCGTCCAGCGTGCAGCACAAGGAGCAGATGTGACCCTGGTAGGCGGGGCAATGCGCCATGTCGGGCGCTTCATAGGCCCGCTCACAGATGACACAAGTGTGAACACCCCCCGCGCCGCCTGCGGCGTCACCCCCCTGAAGGGGGGCAACACCAGCGGCCTGGCGAAGCCAGCTCCGCGGTGTTTCTGTACCCACGCCACCCGTCCTGGCGATGTAATAGCGCCCCTTCGTGATCCAGGCGATCGCAGGCGCCGCCACCAACGCCGTCACCATCGCGATCACCGCCGAGAACGCCTGCGCGCCAGTGCCCAGAAAGCCCATGTGCGCCACGATGGACAGCGCCGACGCCAGGCCCATCGCCCCCACGCCCACCGGGTTGATGTCGTACAGATACGCCCGCTTGAACTCGATGCCCTTGGGCGACCAGCCCAGCGGCTTGTTGATCACGAGGTCTGCCACCACGGCCATGATCCAGGCAATGGCGATGTTGGAGTACAGCCCCAGCACCTCGCCCAACGCCTGGAACACGTTCATCTCCATCAGCATGAAGGCGATGAAGGTGTTGAACACCACCCACACCACGCGGCCCGGGTGGCTGTGCGTGATGCGCGAGAAGAAATTGCTCCAGGCCAGCGAGCCGGCGTACGCGTTGGTCACATTGATCTTGAGCTGAGAGACCACCACGAACAGGGCCGTGGCCGCCACCGCCCAACCGTAGTCCGGGAACACGAATTCGTAGGCCGCCAGGTACATCTGGTTCGGATCCACAGCACGCTCGGTCGACACCATGTGGCTGATGGCGAGGTAGGCCAGCAAGGCGCCACCGAGCATCTTCACCACGCCCAGCACCACCCAGCCCGGCCCGCCCGCGAGCACGCCCGCCCACCAGCGCCAGGCCTTGCCCGGCTCTTTCGCCGGCATGAAGCGCAGGTAGTCGGCCTGCTCGCCCATCTGTGTGATGAGCGCAATGCCCACCGTGAGAGCCGCACCAAACAAGTGCCAGTCGAACACCGCCCCCGCACCCGATTCGCCCCCATATCGCACCACATTGGTGAACGTCTCGGGCGCCATCCAGGCCACCGCACCGAAAGGCACCACCATCATCACGATCCACAGGGGTTGGGTCCAGACCTGGAAGCGGCTGATCACCGACACGCCGTGCGTCACCAGCGGGATGACGACCACCGCGCAGATGAGGTAGCCCCAGGCCGGCGGGATGTCCAGCGCGAGCTCCAGCGCGTAGGCCATGACCGCCGCCTCCAGCGCGAAGAAGATGAAGGTGAACGAGGCGTAGATCAGCGAAGTGATGGTGGAGCCGATGTAGCCGAAGCCCGCGCCGCGCGTGAGCAGGTCCATGTCCACACCATGGCGCGCGGCATAGACGCTGATGGGCAGACCCGCGAGAAAGATGATGAGGCCGGTGCACAGAATGGCCAGCGCGGCGTTGACGAAGCCGTATTGCACCAGCAGCGTGGCGCCCACGGCTTCGAGAATGAGGAAGGAGGCCGCCCCGAAGGCCGTGTTGGCAACGCGCCATTCGCTCCACTTGCGAAAGCGCTGCGGCGTGTAGCGCAGCGCGTAGTCCTCCATGGTCTCGCTGCCAACCCAGCTGTTGTAGTCGCGGCGCACCTTGATGATGCGCTGCGGGGCTTCGGCGGGCGCCGGTAACGGGTCGGGCAAAGGGGCGTTCACCCCGACGCAGGTGCAGCTTTCATGCCATGCGCGCCCGGCCCGCGCAGGTGGGGCACGGGTCTTGCTGACGTGCACCACCATGGAACTCACACCGCGAGAGAAAGACAAGCTGCTGATCTTCACCGCCGCCCTGCTGGCCGAGCGGCGCAAGGCGCGCGGCCTCAAGCTCAACTACCCGGAAGCCGTGGCCCTGATCAGCGCGGCCGTGATGGAGGGCGCGCGCGACGGCAAGACCGTGGCCCAGCTCATGAGCGAGGGCCGCAGCGTATTGGCGCGCGACGACGTGATGGAAGGCATCGCCGAGATGATCCCGGACATCCAGGTCGAAGCCACCTTCCCCGACGGCACGAAGCTCGTCACCGTGCACCAACCCATTTTCTGAAGCACCATGAAGCTCAAACACCTGCTCCCGCTGGCCCTCGCTGCCGTGTCGATTTCCGCCTTCGCGCACGTGGGCGACGCCCATGACCACGGCGGTTTCCTCACCGGCTTCCTGCACCCCATCACCGGGCTGGACCACCTGGCCGCCATGCTGGCCGTGGGCGTGTGGAGCGCGATGACGACCACACGCATCTGGGCCGCGCCACTGGCCTTCGCCGGCACGCTGCTGGCCGGTGCGCTGCTGGCACAGACAGGTATCGCATTTCCGGCGATCGAGCCGATGATCGCGGCCTCGATGCTGGTGGTGGGGCTCTTGCTGGCGGCTCGCATTCAACTGCCTGCGGCCGCCGGTGCGGTACTGGTCGGCGCCTTCGCGCTGTTCCATGGCGCGGCCCACGGCCAGGAACTCAACGGCACCGGCGCGCTGATCGGCATGTTGGTCGGCACCGCACTGCTGCACGTGTGCGGCGTCGGCCTGGGTCTCGCGTTGAAACGCCAGAGCGTGTGGCTGCCACGGGCTGTCGGTGCTGTGGTCGCGCTCTTCGGCGTGAACATGGTGTTGTCGCTCATCGCGGGCTGAACACATGATCCCCGGCGAACTCCTCACCGACGCGGGAGAACACCCGCTCAACCCCGGCCGGCGCACGCTCACCCTGGTGGTGAAGAACGGCGCCGAGCGCCCCATTCAAGTGGGCTCGCACTACCACTTCGCTGAAACCAATGGCGCGCTGGACTTCGACCGTGCCGCCGCGCGGGGCATGCGCCTGAACATCGCCAGCGGCACCGCCGTGCGCTTCGAGCCGGGCCAGCAACGCACGGTCGAGCTGGTGGACTTCGCGGGTGCTCGCATCGTCCACGGCTTTCGCGGCCTCGTTCAAGGAAAGCTCTGACATGGCCACCATCTCCCGCAGCGCCTACGCCGGCATGTTCGGCCCGACCGTGGGCGACCGCCTGCGCCTGGCCGACACCGGCCTGTTCATCGAGATCGAAAAAGACTTCACCCTCGCCGCCGGTGGCTATGGAGAGGAAGTGAAGTTCGGCGGCGGCAAGACCATTCGCGATGGCATGGCGCAGTCGCAGCGCACGCGCGCCGAAGGCACCGTCGACACCGTCATGACCAACGCGGTGATCGTCGACCACTGGGGCATCGTCAAGGCCGACATCGGTTTGAAGGGCGGGCGCATCGTCGCCATCGGCAAGGCCGGCAACCCCGACACGCAGCCCGGCGTGGACATCGTCATCGGCCCGGGCACCGAAGTGATCAGTTGCGAGGGCCACATCGTCACGGCCGGTGGCATCGACAGCCACATCCATTTCATCTGCCCGCAACAGGTGGACGAAGCGCTCACCTCGGGCATCACCACCATGCTCGGTGGCGGCACCGGCCCGGCCACCGGCACCTTCGCCACCACCTGCACGCCCGGCCCCTGGCACATCGAGCGCATGCTGCAGGCGGCCGACGGCCTGCCGATGAACCTCGGTTTCCTGGGCAAAGGCAACGCCAGCCTGCCCGCAGCTGTGCACGAACAGATCCACGCCGGTGTGATCGGCTTGAAGCTGCACGAAGACTGGGGCACGACGCCTTCGGCGATCGACAACTGTCTGAGCGTGGCCGAAGAGGCCGACGTGCAGGTCGCGATTCACAGCGACACGCTCAACGAATCGGGCTTCGTGGAAGACACCATCGCCGCCACCAAAGGCCGCACGCTCTGCGCCTTCCACACCGAAGGCGCGGGCGGTGGCCATGCGCCCGACATCCTGCGTGTGGTGGGCGAAGCCAACTTCCTGCCCTCCTCCACCAACCCCACCATGCCCTACACGGTGAACACGCTCGACGAGCATGTGGACATGCTCATGGTGTGCCACCACCTGGACGCGGGCATCGCCGAAGACCTGGCCTTCGCCGAGAGCCGCATCCGCCGCGAGACGATTGCGGCCGAAGACATCCTGCACGACATGGGCGCCATCAGCATGATGAGCAGCGACAGCCAGGCCATGGGCCGCGTGGGCGAAGTCATCATCCGCACGTGGCAGACGGCGGACAAGATGAAGGCGCAACGCGGCACCCTGCCCGAAGACAACACGCGCCACGACAACTTCCGCGTCAAGCGCTACATCGCCAAGTACACAGTCAACCCCGCCATCGCACACGGCATCGCGCACATCGTCGGCTCCATCGAAGTCGGCAAGTGGGCCGACCTGGTGGTGTGGAAGCCCGCCTTCTTCGGCGTCAAGCCCACCACCGTGCTCAAGGGCGGCAGCATCGCGCTGGCCGCCATGGGCGACCCGAACGCATCCATTCCTACACCGCAACCGGTGCACTACCGGCCCATGTTCGGCAGCTTCGGTGGCGCCACCGCGCAGAGCTCGCTCACCTTCGTGTCGCAGGCGGCGCTGAGCGCGGGCGTGGGCGAGCGCTATGGCTTGCGCAAGACGCTCTCGGCCGTGCAAGGCTGCCGTGGCGTCACCAAGGCGCACATGGTGCACAACAGCCTGCTGCCGCGCATGGAGATCGACGCGCAGACCTACGCGGTGCGCGCCGACGGCGTGCTGCTCACCTGCGAACCCGCGAGCCAGCTGCCGATGGCACAGCGCTACTTCCTGTTCTGAGCCCATCCCCATGCTGCAAGTCTCCAAACTGATTCCCCAAGGGCAGGGCCTGGCCGTGCCGCTGGTGCAGCGCGCCGCGCAGCTCGTGCTGGACTGGGACCTGCGCCAGAAAAGCCGCTTCGACGCCGTGGCCTCCGACGAGCGCCACGTCGGCGTGTTCCTGCCGCGCGGCACCGTCGTGCGCGGCGGCGACGTGCTGCTCACGCAGGATGGTTCGCTGCTGCGCGTGGTGGCCGCGCCGCAAGCGGTGATGCGCATCACCGCCTGCCCCGACCACCCCGTACAGGACCAGGCCTTCGACCTCATGCGCGCGGCCTACCACCTGGGCAACCGGCACGTGCCGATCGAACTCCGGCCCGACCACCTCAAGATCGAACCGGACCACGTGCTGGCCGACATGTTGCGCGCCATGCACCTCACGGTGGACGAGGTGCGCGAGCCGTTCGAACCGGAAGGGGGTGCCTACGGTGGACACGGACACGGCCCTCACCACCACGGACATGACCACGGCTGAGCTTGCGGCGCAGCGCTCGGACGCGAGTCTGCTGAAGATTCTCTGGCTGGCCTCGCCCGCGCTGCCGGTGGGCGGCTTCTCGTACTCCGAAGGCCTGGAGGCCGCGGTGGACGCAGGCCTCGTGCACGACGAATCCAGCGCCACCACCTGGCTCATCGACCAGATGCACCTGGGCCTGTCGCGCGCCGACCTCGCGGTGGCGGCGCAGGCCATTCCCGCATGGCGCGCGCACGACATGACGCGCATTGCCGCACTGAATGCCTGGGTACTGCACACCCGCGAAACCGCCGAACTGCGCCTGCAGACCGAACAGATGGGCCGCTCCCTGCTCGAATGGGCGCGCCAGCTCGGCGAGCTGGGCGCGGGCGTGTTCGAGCAGTTGCAGGCCGCGCGCCTGGACCCACCGACCTACCCCGTGGCCTGCGCCTGCGCGGCCGCCTGCACCGATGGCAGCGTGCGCGACAGCCTGCTGGGCTATGCCTTCGGCTGGGCCGAGAACATGGTGCAGGCCGCCATCAAGTCGGTGCCGCTGGGGCAGAGCGCCGGGCAGCGCATGCTGGCGCGCCTGGCCCAACAGATTCCCGAGGCGGTGGACCACGCCCTGTCACTGGACGACGCGTCCCGACAGGCTTTCACGCCGTTGCTCGCCATCTTGTCTGCCCGCCACGAAACCCAGTACTCACGGCTCTTCCGCTCATGACCTCGCCTCTTCACCACATCCCCCGCCGCACCAAAACCCTGCCGCCCCTGCGCGTGGGCATCGGCGGCCCCGTCGGCTCGGGCAAGACCACCTTGCTCGAAATGCTCTGCAAAGCCATGCGCGCGCAGTACGACCTGGTGGCCATCACCAACGACATCTACACCAAGGAAGACCAGCGCCTGCTCACCGTGAGCGGCGCATTGCCCGCCGAACGCATCATGGGTGTAGAGACCGGTGGCTGCCCGCACACCGCGATCCGCGAAGACGCCTCGATCAACCTTGAAGCCATCGACCGCATGCTCGAGCAGTTTCCGAATGCCGACGTGGTGTTCATCGAGAGCGGCGGCGACAACCTGGCCGCCACCTTCAGTCCCGAACTCTCGGACCTCACGGTCTACGTGATCGACGTCGCCGCCGGCGAGAAGATCCCGCGCAAGGGCGGCCCGGGCATCACCAAGAGCGACCTCTTCGTCATCAACAAGACCGACCTGGCACCGCACGTGGGCGCGGACCTGGAGGTGATGAAGGTCGACACCGCGCGCATGCGGCCCGACACCGAGCGCCGGCCCTGGGTGATGACCAACCTGAAAACGCTGGCGGGGGTGGACGAGGTGGTGCGCTTCATCGAGCGCAAGGGTTTGTTGAGCGCTGCCGCTGCGACCTGAACGTCCTGCCTCTCTCGCAAGCGCTCGTGCCTGCTCGGTGCCGCAGCGTCTTGATACTTTCTTGAGACCGCGGCCCGAAGTCTTGTGCTGGTCTTGATGCGGGCATTCCTAGCATCGGTTCATCCTCATGAACGGAGAACCGAATGGACTTCCTCTACCTGGGCCTGGCCGCTGCGTGCGGCCTGCTCGTCTGGGGCCTGGCCTGCCTGTGCCAACGCCTGCAACCCGCTGAGGGGGTGCGGCCATGAGCGGCGCTGCCTGGCTGCAGCTGGCGGTCTTTCTGGGCGTGTTGTTCGCGCTGGCCTGGCCACTGGCGCGCGCAATCGACGCGGTGATGGCGGGCCGCTTCGCGTTCGGCCAACGCCTGGAGCGACCCCTCTGGCGCATCGCGGGCGTACGGCCCGAACAGGAATCGGGCTGGCTGCGCTACACGCTGGGTCTGCTGATCTTCAACGGCCTGGGCCTGCTCGCGGTGTACGCGCTGCAGCGCCTGCAGTACGTGCTGCCGCTGAACCCGCAGGGCTTTGGCGCGGTCACGCCGGACTCGGCCTTCAACACCGCCATCAGTTTCATGACCAACACCAACTGGCAGGGCTATGGCGGTGAATCCACCATGGGCTACCTGGTGCAGATGCTGGGCCTGACGGTGCAGAACTTTCTCTCGGCCGCCACCGGCATCGCAGTGGTGGTCGCACTGGTGCGCGGCTTCTCGCGCCACTCGGCGCAAAGCATCGGCAACGTATGGGTCGATCTGACGCGCGCCACGCTGTGGGTACTGCTGCCACTCGCGCTGGGGTTCGCGGTGTTTTTTGTCGGCCAGGGCGTGATCCAGAACCTCTCGGCCTACGTGCAAGCATCCACGCTGGAGGGCGGCACGCAAACCCTGGCCATGGGCCCAGTGGCCTCGCAATTGGCCATCAAGATGCTGGGCACCAATGGCGGAGGCTTCTTCAACGCAAACTCGGCGCACCCGTTCGAGAACCCCACGGCGCTGGCCAACTTCGTGCAGATGATCGCGATCTTCCTGATCCCGGCCACGCTGTGCTTCGTGTTCGGCCGCATGGTGGGCGACCGCCGCCAAGGCCTGGCCGTGTTGGCCGCCATGACGGTCCTGTTCGTCGCCTTCGTGGTCGCGGCCACCGCGTTCGAACAACAGGGCAACCCGGTGCTCGCCGCGCTGGGCGCCGACCAGACCGCGAGCGCGCTTCAATCCGGCGGCAACATGGAAGGCAAGGAGGTGCGCTTCGGCATCCACGCGTCCAGCCTGTTCGCCGTGGTCACCACGGCCGCGAGCTGTGGTGCGGTGAACGCCATGCACGACAGCTTCACGCCCCTGGGCGGCATGGTGCCGTTGGTGCAGATGCAGCTCGGCGAGGTGGTGTTCGGTGGCGTGGGCGCGGGCCTCTACGGCATGCTGGTGTTCGCCATCATGGCAGTGTTCGTGGCGGGCCTGATGATCGGCCGCACACCGGCCTACCTGGGCAAGAAGATCGAGGCACACGAGATGAAGATGGTGGCCATCGCCATCCTCGTCACGCCCTTGCTGGTGCTGGCGGGCACGGCCATCGCGGTCATGACCGACGCGGGCCGCGCCGGCATTCAAGACCCTGGAGCGCACGGCTTCGCCGAGGTGCTGTACGCCCTCACCTCGGCCGCCAACAACAACGGCAGCGCCTTTGCAGGCCTGTCGGCCAACACACCGTTCTACAACGTGCTGCTCGGCCTGGCGATGCTGTTCGGCCGCTTCGGCGTGATCGTGCCAGTGCTGGCCATGGCCGGTTCGCTCGCGGCCAAGCAACGTGCCGCCGCCACCGACGGCACCCTGCCCACCCACGGCCCGCTGTTTGTCGCGCTGCTGATCGGTACCGTGCTGCTGGTGGGGCTGTTGAACTACGTGCCCGCACTGGCGCTGGGCCCGGTGGCCGAACACCTGACGCTGTGGACGCGCTGAAAGAAACACCATGACCCGCACAACCCCAACCCTGTTCGACCCGGCGCTGGTGCGCCCCGCCCTGCTCGACACCCTGCGCAAGCTCGACCCGCGCCAACAGTGGCGCAACCCGGTGATGTTCGTCGTCTACCTCGGCAGCCTCTTCACCACGGGTTTGGCCTGGCAGCAACCCAGTGCCTTCAACACCGCCGTGACGCTGTGGCTCTGGTTCACCGTGCTGTTCGCCAACTTTGCCGAAGCGCTCGCCGAGGGCCGCAGCAAGGCGCAGGCGGCCTCGCTGCGCGGCCTCAAGCGCCAGACCTGGGCCAAGAAGCTGGACGGCCGTTTGCCCTACGACAGGAACACGCCACGCACCGCCTTGACGTGGTTGCCGCTCGAAGCGGACAACCTGCGCAAAGGCGACGTGGTGCTGGCCGAGGCCGGAGACACGGTGCCGGCCGACGGCGAAGTGATCGACGGCGTGGCCTCGGTGGACGAGAGCGCCATCACCGGCGAATCGGCCCCGGTGATCCGCGAATCCGGCGGCGACTTCTCTGCCGTCACCGGCGGCACCCGCGTGCTATCCGACTGGGTCGTGGTGCGTGTCACGGTGAACCCCGGCGAGACCTTTGTCGACCGCATGATCGCCATGGTGGAAAACGCACGCCGGCAGAAGACGCCGAACGAGATCGCGCTCACCATCTTGCTCGTGGCGCTGACCATCGTCTTCGTCGGTGTGGTCGCCACGCTGCTGCCGTTCTCGCTCTTCAGCGTGCAGGCCAACGGCGCCGGCCAGCCGGTGAGCCTGGTGGTGCTGGTGGCCCTGCTGGTGTGCCTGATCCCGACCACCATCGCCGGCTTGTTGAGCGCCATTGGTGTGGCGGGCATGGGCCGCCTGATGCAGGCCAACGTGATCGCCACCTCCGGGCGCGCCGTGGAAGCGGCGGGCGACGTGGACGTGCTGCTGCTCGACAAGACCGGCACCATCACCCTGGGCAACCGCCAGGCCAGCGCCTTCCTGAGCGCGCCGGGCGTGAAAGAAGCCGACCTGGCCGATGCCGCGCAACTCGCCTCGTTGGCCGACGAAACCCCCGAGGGCCGCAGCATCGTGGTGCTGGCCAAGCAGAAGTTCCAGTTGCGCGAGCGCGACGTGGCAGCGCTGGGCGCCAGCTTCGTGCACTTCACCGCGCAAACGCGCATGAGCGGCGTGGACCTGCAAGCCGCCGACGGCAAGGGGCGCACGCTGCGCAAGGGCGCGGCCGACGCGATCCGTCGGCATGTGGAAGCGCTGGGCGGCAAGCTGCCGTCCGCCGTGCAGGCGTCGGTGGACGAGGTGTCGCGCCGAGGCAGCACGCCGCTGGTGGTGTGCGACAGCGCCCGTGTGCTCGGCGTGGTCGAACTCAAGGACGTGGTCAAGGGCGGCATCAAGGAACGCTTTGCCGAGTTGCGCCGCATGGGCATCCAGACCGTGATGGTGACGGGCGACAACCGCCTCACCGCTGCCGCCATCGCGGCCGAGGCCGGTGTGGACGACTTCCTGGCCGAAGCCACGCCCGAGGCCAAGCTGCAGCTGATCCGCCAACACCAATCGCGCGGCCAGCTGGTGGCGATGACGGGCGACGGCACCAACGACGCCCCTGCCCTTGCGCAGGCCGACGTGGCCGTGGCCATGAACACCGGCACGCAAGCGGCCAAGGAGGCCGGCAACATGGTCGACCTGGACAGCAACCCGACCAAGCTGATCGAGATCGTGGAGACTGGCAAGCAGATGCTGATGACGCGCGGCTCGCTCACCACCTTCAGCATCGCCAACGACATCGCGAAGTACTTCGCCATCGTGCCGGCCGCCTTCGTGAGCACCTACCCGCAGCTCGGCGCGCTCAATGTGATGCAACTGGCCAGCCCCAACTCGGCCATCCTGTCCGCCGTGATCTTCAACGCGCTGGTCATCGTCTTCCTGATCCCGCTGGCCCTCAAGGGCGTGCGCTACCGCGCGGTGGGCGCCGCCGCGCTGCTACGCCGCAACCTCGCCATCTACGGCCTGGGCGGTATCGCCGTGCCTTTCATCGGCATCAAGGCCATCGACCTGCTGCTCTCGGCCATGGGCTTCGCCTGAACCTCCAAGGACCTTCAAATGAACACCCCAAGCTCTTCCCAACCCGTGCTGCGCCCTGCCCTCGCGCTGTTCGCCATCCTCTCCATCGTCACCGGTCTGCTGTATCCCCTCGTCGTCACCGGCGTGGCGCAAACGGTCTTGCCGCGCCAGGCACAGGGTAGCCTGATCCAGCGCGACGGCCAGACCATGGGCTCCACGCTGATCGGCCAGGCGTTCACGCAACCGGGTCATTTCTGGGGTCGCCCTTCGGCCACCGCACCCGAGCCCTACAACGCCGCCGCCTCTTCCGGCTCCAACCTCGGCCCCAGTGCCCCGGCACTGGCCGAGGCGGTGAAGGCGCGCATCGACGCCCTGCGCGCGGCCGACCCGGGCAACGAAACGCCGGTGCCGGTGGATCTGGTGACCGCCTCCGCCAGCGGCCTGGATCCCCACATCAGCGTGGCCGCCGCGCGCTACCAGGTGGCGCGCGTGGCTCGGGCACGCGGGCTCGCCCCCGAGGCGGTAGCGGCTCTGGTGGACGCGCACACCGAAGGCGTGGCGTTCGGCTTTCTCGGCGAGCCGCGCGTGAACGTGCTGGCGCTGAACCTCGCGCTCGATGCGCAGCGGCCATGAGCGACAAGCGTGACAATGCACCCCATCGACGCGACGCCCCCTGAATGCCCGCCCCCACCCGCCCCGACCCCGACGCCCTGCTGGCCCAGGTGCAACAGGCCGAGACACGCGAGCGCCGCGGCAATCTGAAGATCTTCTTCGGCGCATCGGCCGGTGTCGGCAAGACCTACGCCATGCTCGCGGCCGCGCACGCCGCGATGGCCCAGGGCACGCCGGTGGCCGTGGGCGTGGTGGAAACCCACGGCCGGCCCGACACCGAGGCCCTCGCGCGCGGGCTGGTCCGCCTGCCCCTGCTTGCCGTGCCCTACCGCGGCCGCACGTTGTCGGAGCTCGACCTCGACGCCGCCCTGGACTTCGGTGAACAGCACCCCGGCCAAGCCCTGGTGCTGCTCGACGAACTGGCCCACAGCAACCTGGCCGGCGCGCGCCACCCCAAGCGATGGCAGGACGCCGAGGAACTGCTGGCCGCCGGCATCGACGTGTGGACGACCATGAACGTGCAGCACCTGGAGAGCCTGAACGACATCGTGAGCGGCATCACCGGCATCCGCGTCTGGGAGACCGTGCCCGACCGCTTCTTCGACGGCGCAGACGAAGTGGTGGTGGTGGACCTGCCGCCCGACGAACTGCTGGAACGCCTGAAAGCCGGCAAGGTATACCTGCCGCACGGCGACGACCAACGTGCCGAGCGTGCCGCGGCCAACTTCTTCCGCAAGGGCAACCTGCTCGCGCTGCGCGAGCTGGCGCTGCGCCGCACCGCCGACCGCGTGGACGACCAGATGCGCGCCTACCGGCGTGGCGTGGCAGCGCAACCGGTGTGGCCCACCCGCGGGTCGCTGCTGGCCGGCATCGGGCCGGGCGCGCATGCCGAGAAGGTGGTGCGCAGCGCCGCGCGCATGGCCGTGCAGCTCGACGTGCCCTGGCACGCCGCGCATGTGGAAACGCCGGGACATCCGGTGGACGAGACCACGCAACGCGCGCTGCGCCTGGCCGAATCCCTGGGCGCAACCACTGCCACGCTCACGTCCACCGACCCCGCTGCCGCGCTGGTGCGCTACGCGCGCGAACACAACCTGGTCCGGCTGGTACTGGGCCGGCGCCACGCGCGCCGATGGCCTTGGCAACACGCCGTGGCCGACCGCGTGGCCCAACACGCCGACGACCTGGACCTGGTGCAGGTGGCCGTGCCCGCCTCGGCGCCGCCGCGCGCAACCCAGCACGCCAAACCCCAGGAGGGGCGTTGGCGCGGCTACGCGTGGGCCGCTGCCGCCTGCCTGCTCACCGCTTTGCTGGTGACGCCGCTGCGCGATGTGCTGGAGCGCAGCAACATCGTCATGCTGTTCCTGCTCGCGGTGGTCGGCATCGCGCTGGTGCTGGGCCGGGGCCCGGCCGTGCTTGCGGCGTTCCTCGGCGTGGCGCTGTTCGACTTTCTGTTCGTGCCCCCGTTCCACAATTTCGCGGTGAGCGACGTGGAGTACCTCGTCACCTTCGGCGTCATGCTGGTGGTGGCGCTGGTGGTGGGCCAGCTCACCGCGGTCCTCCAGCAGCAGGCGGCGGCGGCCACGCAACGCGAACACCGCGTGCGCAGCCTGTACGACATGTCGCGCGACCTCTCCGCCGCGCTGCTGGCCACGCAGGTGGCCGAGATCGGGTCGCGCTTTCTCGTGGGCGAGTTCCGCGCGCGCTCCACGCTGCTGGTGGCCGACGAGCACGACCAGTTGATCACCATCGGCGGCGGCACCGCTCCCGTCGACACCGCGGTGGCGCAATGGGCGTTCGAACGCGGCGAAGAGGCGGGGCGCGGCACGCACACCTTGCCCGCCAGCGCCTGCCTCGTCTTGCCCCTGAACGCCCCCATGCGCGTGCGCGGCGTGCTGGTGGTCGAACCGCCGGGCGAACGGCCCTGGAGCATCGAGCAGCGCCGCCTGCTGCAGACCTGCGCCTCGTTGCTGGCCATTTCGCTCGAACGCATCCACTACATCGAGGTGGCGCAACACAGCACGGTGCAGATCGAGTCCGAGCGCTTGCGCAACTCGCTGCTCTCGGCCATCTCGCACGACCTGCGCACGCCGCTGGCCTCGCTGGTCGGCCTGGCCGATGCGCTGGAACTCACGCCACCGGCGCTCAGCAACGCACAGCGCGACGTGGTGAACGCGGTGCGGCAATCGGCCCAGCGCATGAACGCGCAGGTGAACAACCTGCTCGACATGGCCCGCCTGCAGGCGGGTGCGGTGCAACTCAACCGCGCGTGGCTGCCGCTGGAGGAAGTGGTGGGCAGTGCGATCGCGGCCTGTGGCGCTGCCTTGGCAGGCCGCGACATCCGTGTCGACCTGCCCGACGGGCTACCCTTGCTGCACCTGGACGCGGTGCTGATCGAACGCGTGCTCGTGAACCTGCTGGAGAACGCGGCCAAGTACACGCCACCGGGCAGCTCCATCCAACTCTCGGCGCGCGCGCTCAGCGACGCGGTGGACCTCCGGGTGGATGACCAGGGACCTGGGCTGCCCAAAGGCCACGAAGCGCGCGTGTTCGAGAAGTTCGAGCGCGGCCAGCGCGAGAGCGCCACGCCCGGCGTGGGCCTGGGCCTGGCCATCTGCCGCGCGATCGTCGAAGCCCATGGTGGCACCATCGAGGGCCACAACCGCGTGGTCGACGGCGCGGTGCAAGGTGCGCGCATCGTGATCACCCTGCCCCGCGGCGCGCCCCCGTCCGACCTGGGCGCACACACCGAGGAAACGTCCCCGTGATGCAAAGCCCTGGCAGCCAGATCTTGCTCGTTGAAGACGACGACCACATCCGCCGCTTCGTGCGCCTGGCGCTGGAGGCCGAGGGGCACAGCGTGCACGAGTCCGGCAGCTACCAGCGCGGTTTGATCGAGGCGGGCACGCGCCGGCCCGATCTGGTCGTGCTCGACCTCGGCCTGCCCGATGGCGATGGCGTGGACCTGATCCGCGAACTGCGCCAGTGGTCTGCCATCCCCGTGATCGTGTTGTCGGCGCGCAGCGGCGAGGCCAGCAAGATTGCCGCGCTCGACGCCGGCGCGGACGACTACCTCGTCAAGCCCTTTGGCGCGGGCGAGCTGAACGCGCGCGTGCGCGCCCAGTTGCGCCGCCACCAGCAGCAAACGCCCGGCGGCGCGCCGCAGATCAGCTTCGGCGACATCCGCATCGATCTGGTGCGCCGCGTGGTCGAGCGCGCGGGCGAGGCGCTGCACCTCACGCCGATCGAATACCGGTTGCTGACGCACCTGGCCTCGCAGCCCGACCGCGTGGTGACCCACGCGCAATTGCTCAAGGCCGTCTGGGGCCCCGGGCACCTGGAGGATTCGCACTATGTGCGCGTGCACATGGCCAACCTGCGCAAGAAAATCGAGGCCCAGCCGTCGATGCCACGCCACCTTGTGACCGAAACGGGGGTGGGCTACCGGTTCGTGGCCTGACACCCGCCGATCCAAGAACCGTACGGGCCGCGCCCGGGCGAATCCGCACGCAGGCTAAAATCGCGCCCTGTGATCGCTTCCGGAGACTTGGGTGAGCGGTTTAAACCAGCAGTCTTGAAAACTGCCGACCCGCAAGGGTCCGTGAGTTCGAATCTCACAGTCTCCGCCAGGACCCCCAGTGTTTATGCGACTTGCAGGCCGATTTTTCGTTCTGTCCATCAATGAGTCCATTGTGTGCTGGACTACTGCGACAAACCCCCTCCCTCAGCCAGATCCTGAGCGAAAAGACTACAGGCAACCGCAGCCTATTGACAGGCCACGGAGGCCGCTGCCGCAAACCAAACGGGGGTAGCGATTACCCCGCACCTGCAGCGATCCAACCAGAGGGCGACATTGGCGTTTCTCTTTTTGGTCGCCTCAACTCGAAGCTGCAGATTTTCAATCTCGAACGTGAGCGCAGCATCCTCGGAGAGGGTGAGTTCGGGCCGATGAATATTTTTCGGCTCGTTGTGCAGTACCTGGGCTTCCTTGGTCACGATGCACCAATGGGCGAGAAACACCGCCACAACCGCAAGCCAAGCCAAGCCAAGCAGCCGATATTGCGGCACCCCAGGCAAGCGGGCTCGATTCCGTGGAACTGGCACGGGACGTTGAGTCCCAGGCGCTTGCGCAAGGCGGCGCTGATGGTGCCGCGCACCGTGTGCGGTAACCATCCTGTGAGCGACGTCATCTGGGACATGGAAGCACCCGATGCCGCACCCAGCAGCGCGATCAGCTGGGATTGCTTGGTCTTCGCGGGGTCACGGCCAATGCGGCACCGGGGTAGTAACGCTCTACCTGCCCGGCTGCTCAAGCTCTATCTGGAGTACCCGTGGGGAATGGTCATGATTGCGCAGATCTGCTTGCGCGACTCAGATTTTGCGCGCTGGCGAGACTGTTGCCGTGAAGGACCTACTCGCGTCGCTACGATGAGCGCCGTCGCCGGACCGGCGTCGGTACGGGTCCTGCCACGGGCTTCGCGCCCAGTGTCTGCGCGCAGGCGGCTCGCACCTGCGATCGCACCGCTTCGGCGGCGGGTGAGAGACTAGCGCCTTCTCGCACCAGGATCCCGAAGTCGCGCGGCATCGTCAGCGCCGGTACATCGATCTCCCGCACGATCGAGGCCAGGGGTTCCATGGCCAGATTGCGTCGCGACACATGAGTCAGCAGATGCGTGCCGGAGATCATGCGCGGCGTAAGCGAGATCGAATTGGACTGGATCTGTGCCACAGGCTTGGGCTCGCGTTGCTCCGCAAAGCGCGTTTCCAGCCACCGGCGGGACTCGCTTGAGCGAGATGGCAGCACCCATTTGTAAGGCCGCAACTGCGGCAGCTTGAGGGTGCGTTTGCCGACCAGGGGATGGGCCTTGTCGGCCACCACCACGACTTGGTCAGGGAGCACAGCCTCGAAATCCAAGCCGGCAATCGCGTGCGTAGCCGGGGCGACCACGATGTCGAGCGCGTGCGCCGACAGTGCTTGCGCCAGGCTGTCATTCATCCCCACCTCCACCTCCAGCGTGATCCCGGGGTGCTGCGCCAGCAGAGAGGACGTGAGCTGCGACAGCAGGATGTCGGCCGCCATGCCCGAGACGCCCACGCGCACGTGTCCTACCTCGCCCAGCGCAGCCGCGCGCACTTCGCGTTGCAACTCGTCCATGTCGCGCAGCAAGGTCTCACAGCGGTCCTGCAGCAAACGGCCCACTGTGGTCAGCTCCAACTTGCGGCGCGAACGGTCGAACAGCGTCACCCCTAGTTCGTGCTCGATCCGCTGAATGGATTTGCTGATCGCCGGTTGCGAGCGGTGCGCACCTTGTGCCGCCTTGCCGATGTGGCCCGACCGGGCCACCAACTGAAAGTAACGCAGATCGCGTATGTCCATGATCAATAAACAGAATTCATATTGTCTTGAAAATTATAAGTTTGACGAAAACATTCCTCCATCGAAGAATCGCCGCATGCAATTCGCCTTCCATCTTCATGCGCTGCGCCACCATTGGCAGCGCAGCATGCCCAGCTCCATCGAGTTGGAGCGCGACCTCCGGCGCATCCGCGATGCCGGCTTCGATGGCGTTGACGTCTCCGACAGTTGGCCGTTCGATGATTTCACGGTGGAGAACGCCCATACCGTACGCTGCGCCGCCGAGTCCCTGGGCCTGCGCATCCCCACCGTCAGCTGCATGGGCAAAACGCTGTGCCACCCGGAGCTCGCGGAGCGAAACGCACGCGCCGTCGAGGCCGCGTTCGCCGTGGCAGAGCGCCTGGGTGCCGGTATCGTCAACCTCGCACTGAGCATTCCGAGAACGCCAGGTGTGACGCCGGTGATGGGGGCCACGCATTCGCCGGGCGGCAGCCGGGGCGCCACCGATGCGGATTTCGATCAGACGGCCGAACGCCTGCGCACCCTTGCCCAACGTGCCGCCGATTGCGGGCTTTCTCTTTCAATCGAACTGCACGACCGTAGCCTGGCCGACACCAGTGCCAGCCTGCTGCGCCTGCTGAACGCGACCGGCGCACCCAACGTGGGCGCCAACCCCGATCTGTGCAACGGATACCGTGCCTACGACACGCCACCGGAAACGTGGCGCGAAGCGCTCAGCACATTGGCCCCGCGCATGAACCTCTGGCACGTGAACAACCTGCAGCGAGTGCATTTTCCAGAGCTGCAGCGATCAGCCTTCGTCGAACGCCCCCTGTCCGACGGCGACGTGGACTACAGCCTGGCGCTGCGCCAGGTGCGTGAAGCTGGCTTCGACGGTTGGGTGGTCATCGAATACAAGGGCGTCGGCGACGCCTTTGCCACCCTGCGCGCAGGCCGTGCCTACCTTTCGGCCTGCGCCGCAGACGCCGCGCTGGAGACGGCCTGAGCGCCCACTTCCACAGTCACAACCGGAGACATCACAATGAAACGAAGAAGCATGCTCACGGCGCTCGCCTGCGCCGCCGCATCCGCGCCATGGGGCGCCGCCATCGCCAACGCTTGGCCCAACCGCACCCTGCGCGTGATCGTGCCCTTTCCCGCTGGTGGTGCGGGTGACCTGGTACCGCGCATCATTGGCGAACGGTTGGAGAAGATGTGGCAACAGCCCGTCATCGTGGAGAACCGCACGGGTGCGGACGGGATCATCGGCATGAACGCGGTGGCCAAGGCCCCCGGCGATGGCTACACGCTCGGTGTAGCCTCCTCGGGTCCGGTGGTCATCGGCAAACGGCTCTTTCCGCAACTGCCCTTCGATCCGAACAAAGACCTCAAGCCGGTCAGCCTGACCTACGAAACGCCCTTCGTTCTCATCGTACGGACGAGTGCACCCTGGAAGACCCTCGAAGAAGTCATCACTGCAGCCCGCAAGGCGCCTGGCCAAATCAACATCGCGATTCCAAACCGGGGTTCGATCCAGCATCTCTTGACCGAGCAGATGAAGGGCGACGCAGGCGTCGAGATGGCCAACATCCCCTATAAGGGCGGTGGCCCTGCCGCGCTGGCGGTGGCGTCCGGCGAGGTGGACATGACCTGGGGGGCGCTGCCCAACGTGGTGGGCCTGGTCCAGGGTGGCCGGGTCCGCGCCATTGCCGTGAGCAGCGCCCAGCGCGCCCGTCTATTGCCCGATGTGGCCACGGTGGGGGAGCAAGGTCAGCGGCAGTGGACCTGTGCCAACTGGAACGGCCTGGTGATGCCTGGCGACACACCCTCCGCTATCGTTGCCACCGCCAATGCGGCCATCACCCAGGCGTTGCGCGAGCCTGCGGTTGTTCAGCGTTTCCGCGAAATGGGTGTGGATCCCTTGGGCGGCACGCCCGAGCGGTTCGCGCAGCTGCTGCGCGAAGAAGGTGTCCGCTGGGCCCGAGTGATCGATGCCCGCGGCATCAAACCGGAGTGAGTGGCGCATGGCATTGCGAGGCACCGCTTTTCTGGCCATCTGGCACGACATCGAACCGGCGCTAGAGGAGGAGTTCCATCACTGGCACACCGAAGAGCACCTGCCCGAGCGGGTGCTCACCCCAGGCATCGTGACCGGCAGCCGTTATTGGAACGCCGAGGCCCACGATCAGCGCTGCTTCACACTGTACGAAGCCAGTTCCTTTGAAGTGTTCGCCTCGGAGGGGTACTTCATGACCGCGAACGCGCGATCACCGTGGACGCAACGCGTGCATCCCGGATTCCTGCAGTTCACACGAGCGCCCTGTCACCTTGCCATTACGCGCGGACGGGGCACTGGCGGAGCGATGGGCACGTTGCGCATGCGTCTAGCGACGGAGGCAGTTGAGGCACACCCGCCATTGCCGCTGGATCAGTTCCGACTGCGCGTCCGGGATCTGGTGGAGGATGCAACGCGCCAGCCTGGTGTAATCGCTGCGCACGCCGGCATCAAAGGAAACGTGGAGCGGCGGCCCATGAACGACGGCGCGCTGTCCATGCGAGCAGGTGCCACCGATTTCGATGCGGTGGTTCTGATCGAGGGCATTTCGCGTCACTCATTGACACCAGTCCTACAACAGTGCGCTGAAATCCTGAACGGATGGAGTGGCGTCGTGTCGGACTGCAAGCTGCAGGCATACGACCTCGCACACCGCTTGCATCAAACTGATCTCTAGCGGGGGCGGTGGCGGGCGCGCTGAAACAACACCGGGGCCTGAAGATCCGCTCGGGCCTGGTGGGCGACGGGTACCTGGACTTGCTGGACAGCGGCGCCCTCGACACCGCCACCCCGGATGCGTGCCTCACCGCACTCGTGGTCGGCTGTTCATCGCTCTACGCCGCTTTGTCGCACGATAGCGTTCTCGGCTTCGCGCCGGCAAACCGGCTCGTCGAGCCCATTCCCGGGTCGCCTTTGATGGCCATCAACTCTGCGATCGAGGTCGCCCTGTGCGGCCAGGTGAGCGCGGAACTTCTGGGCGGGCGTTATGTCGGCGCGGTCGGGGCGCAGACCGACTACTTCCGGGCCGCGCGCCGTTCCGAAGGCGGCCTCGCGATTCTCGCGATACCAGCCACGACGGGGCGCGATGCGCTGAGCGAACATCTCGGCCTATGAAGTCGAGCACATCTTGCAAACGCACTCCGCCGTCGACATGGCGGCGGCATTAAGCGGCGCTCATCGCGCACTGCGCAGCGCACATGGCTTACTTCATGGTGCCGCGCTATGTGAGCTTCGTGACGGCGCGCTGAGCGCCCGGTTTATCCGGCAACGGCCTGGAAGACCAGATCCACGCCATCTTCGCGCGGTTCGAAACCGCCTCGTACCGCCATGCCCACGCTCGGTGTGCACCCTTCTCGCCAGCGCCCCAGCGCGCGCACACCTTCCTTGAGATCCACGGTGACCAAGGTGTAGGGGAGTTCGCCGGCAAAGGCGGGATGGAAGGCGTGGTGCGCCACGGTCCAGCTGTGCGCGGTGCCTTCGCCCGAGGCCTCCGCCCAATTCGGCGGATGGCCTTGCGAAGGAAGGCGCAAGGCGGTGCGTTCGAGGAAGGAAAAGAAAAAGTCGCGCAAGAAGTCGCGCAGCCGAGCGGACAAAGAAAAACGGGCTAGCTCTTTTGGAGCTAACCCGTTGTTCTAGAACGCATGTTCTGGTGCGGCTGGCAGGAATCGAACCCACGACCCCTTGGTTCGTAGCCAAGTACTCTATCCAGCTGAGCTACAGCCGCGAAGCCTCGAATTATAGCAGTGTTTTCTGGACATTCCAAAAATCGCAAAAACAAAAGCAAATCACAGATCGGCCGAGATCGGCTAAAGCAGGCCAAATGACCTGCAACACTAGTCCGATAGACTTATGGACGAGTCTTGGAGCGGCGTTCTGGTTCGGCACATGGATGAACGCGCCTAAGGGAAGGGCTCGACATCCGTTCCTCTTTCACGGTCCACCCGCTCCATGCACACGCTCAAATCCATCGCCTTTCTGCTGCTCGCCACGGTATCGACTTTCGGCCTCGCCCAGAGCAGCACGTCCTCGAAACTGCACCCCTGGCAAGCGCCACCACCCCGCGTGGCGGCCGAGGCCTACTTCACCAACCTCAAGGATGGCGACCGCATCGAGACGCCCTACCTGCTCAAGTTCGGTCTCTCCGGCGGCTGGGGTCTGGCGCCGATCGCCAACAAGGGCAGCGAACGCAGCGGCCACCACCACCTGCTGGTCAACCGCGATCTGCCGCTGAACTTCAAGGAGGCGCTGCCCTTCAACGACCAGTACATCCACTTCGGCAAAGGCCAGATGGAGACGGTGCTCACGCTCGCACCGGGCACGTACACCCTGCGCATGCTGCTGGCCGATCAGAACCACCTGCCGCATTTCGTCTACAGCAAGCCCGCCACCATCACGGTGACGAAGAAGAACGACACCGATCCCAAGACGTTGGTGGTCCCCGGCATCAGCCTGCAGTTGCCGCAGACCGTGGTCAAGTCGCCGGCACCATTGCATGTGCAATTCCATGCCTCGGGGTTCAACGTGGCGCAGCGCGCACAGCGCCTGGCCGACAGTGGCCATTTCCGTCTCACGGTGACACCGGGCAGTGGCGCGCCGGCCGTGATGGACTTTGTCAATGGCCAGACCGAGGTCTGGCTCGCACCGCCGGCAGGCTCATACAGCCTGAAACTGGAGTTGCTCGACAACACGGACCCGAGCAAGCAGAAGACCGCACCGGCCAGCGCATCGGTGCGCGTGGAATGATCCACACGGCACTCAACCGGGCTTGAGCGCCGTCACTTCCACTTCGATCTTCATGCGCGGATCGAGCAAACCGGCCGAGACCATCATGGCCGCGGGACGTGCCCTCCCCAGGTGCCTGCGCAGCACCGGCCAGCAGGCTTCGAACAGCGACGCGTCGGGCAACACGTAGTTCACGCGCACCACATCATCCAGGCTCGCACCGGCTTCGCGCAACGCCGCCGCGATGTTCTGGAAGCATTGCTCGGCCTGCTCCACCACGTCGTCGGAAATGGCCATGGTGGCGTAGTCAAAGCCGGTGGTGCCCGAGACGAAGATCCAGTCGCCCGCGACCACGGCGCGCGAATAACCGATCTGCGCCTCGAAAGGCGAGCCCGAGCTGATGTGTTGGCGGCGCATGCCATGCACTCCTTCAGTTCACGTCCAGGCGCACACCATCGGCGCGCGCCGCCACGATTTCACCCACGTCGGCCGCGGCAGCAAATCCCTGCTCCCGGAACACCGCGAGCACGGCATCCACCGCATGGGGCGCGCAGGCCACGAGCAGGCCGCCACTGGTCTGGGGATCGCTGAGCAGGGCCTGTTCCACCGCGTGCGTGTTCGCACCGAGCCGCACTTCATGGCCATAGGCCGCCCAGTTCCGGCCCGAAGCACCGGTGACCAGGCCACGCGCAGCCAGGTCGCGCACGCCTTCGATCCAGGGCACCCGCGCCATGTCCAGGCACACCGTGGTGTTGGAGCCCCGCGCCATCTCCAGGGCGTGTCCGGCCAGTCCAAAGCCGGTGACGTCGGTCAGCGCATGCACGCCATCGAGCGCGGCCAGCGCCGGCCCGGGTGTATTGAGTTGTGTGGTGGTCGCGATCATCCGCGCGTAGCCTTCGGGCGGCAGCGCGTCCTTCTTCAGCGCGGCGGACAGCACACCCACCCCCAGCGGTTTGCCCAACACCAGGCGGTCACCGATCTGCGCATCTGCATTGCGCTTGACGCGCTGCGGGTGCACCAGACCGAGCGCCACCAGACCGTAGATGGGTTCGACCGAGTCGATGGTGTGGCCGCCCGCGACCGGGATGCCAGCCTCCCGGCACACGCTCTGGCCGCCCGCAAGGATCTGGCCGATGGTCTCGGTGGACAACACCTGGATGGGCATGCCCACCAGGGCCAGCGCCATGATGGGTGTGCCGCCCATGGCGTAGACATCGCTGATGGCGTTGGTGGCGGCGATGCGGCCGAAGTCGAACGGGTCGTCGACGATGGGCATGAAGAAATCGGTGGTCGCGATCAGCGCCTGCTCGTCGTTGAGGCGGTACACGGCCGCGTCGTCGGCGGTCTCGATGCCCACGAGCAACTCGGGTGGGATGGGCAAGGCGCTGGTACCGCGCAGGATTTCGCTGAGCACGCCGGGCGCGATCTTGCAGCCACAGCCGCCGCCGTGCGAGAGGCTGGTGAGACGGGGTTCCGCACGGGAGGTGGTGGGTTCTGGAGGCATGGATCGGGCAGGTCGTTCGGACCCGCCATTGTGCGCGCAGTGCGCGCAGCCAGCGGCTATGCCGACGCCCAGAAGACGCTGAACCAGCCCTTGGGATCGCTCCAGTGCAGCACGTCGCCAAAGCCCGCTTCGCGCAGCAAAGCAGCGAAAGCCTCGGGCGCCCACTTGTACGAGTTCTCGGTGTGCACACGCTCGCCGTCGTCGAACCTGCGCTCGCCTCCGCACCAGCGCACGGTCTGCGCGCCGATGGCCTGCAGGTGCATTTCGATGCGCGACTCGTCTTCATTGAAGAACGCGGCGTGCTGCCAGGCCGCTGGCATGAAGTTGGCGCCGATGAGGTGGTTCACATGGCGCAGCAGGTTGCGGTTGAACGCGGCGGTCACGCCCAGCGCATCGTCGTACGCCGATTCGAGCGCCGCGCGCGGCTTGATGCGGTCCACGCCTATCAACAGGCCGCCGCCAGCACCACCGGCCTGGCACACCGCGTGCACCTGGCACAGCAGGGCCAGCGCTTCATGCGGCAGGAAGTTGCCGATGCTCGAGCCGGGGTAGAACACCACCCGCGCCTGCTGCGCGAAACCACGATCGGCCAACCAGTCGCATGCCAGCGGGCCGAGGTCGAAACGGCTGGAGAAGTCCATGCCCAGCCCGAGCATGGGCAACTCGGGTTGGCGCTGCTGCAGAGCCGCCAACGTGTCGCGCAGGTAGTCCACCGAGATGTCCACCGGCACGTAGGCGCAAGGCTGCAACACCGGAAACAGGCGCGCAGCCTTGGCGCAGCTGCCCGCGCCCAGGTCGATCAACACCGCGTCGCTCGGCACGTGGCGCGCCATTTCGGTGCCGTGCTGCGCGAACACCGCCGCCTCGGTGCGCGTGGGGTAGTACTCGGGCAGCTCGGTGATGGCGTCGAACAGGCGCGAGCCGAGCGCGTCATAGAAGTACTTGGGCGATACATGCGCGGGCGTCTGCATCAGGCCCTCGATCAACGCTGGGTGCGAGAGACCGGGACTGGGTTGGTGCAATTGCACGAAGCGGGGGGCCAGATCGGTAGCGCGCATGAAACTCTCCTGTGGGTGTGACAGCTATTTCGATGGATGAGGAACGCTTGTTCTTATTTCGCGAGACGCAGGCCGCTGAACTGCCAGCGCGCGTCGGTGGGGAAAAAATTGCGGTAGCTGGCGCGCAGGTGCGACGCCGGTGTGGCGCAGGAGCCGCCGCGCAGCACGGTCTGGTTGACCATGAACTTGCCGTTGTACTCACCCACCGCACCTTGCGCAGGCTGAAAGCCCGGGTAGGCGCTGTAGCTGCTGCAGGTCCATTCCCACACGTCGCCGTACATCTGCAGCAAGCCGCGGGTGTCGCTGCGCGCGGGCAGCGGATGGAAGGTGTCGCCTTCCTGCAGATTGCCCCGCACCGGCAGCAGGGCGGCGGCGTTTTCCCATTCCGCTTCGCTGGGCAGGCGCGCGCCGCGCCATTCGGTATGCGTGGCGCCGGCCCAGCGGGCAAACGCGTCGGCCTCGAAATGGCTGATGTGCGTAACCGGCGTGTGCGGGTCCAGCGGCGCTTCGCCGTGCAGCGTGAACACGCTGGGCAAGGCATTGGGCGCGTGCGGCAAGGTCCAGTAAAGCGGCGCACGCACGCCCTGCGCACGCACCCAGTCCCACCCCGCCGCGAGCCACCAGCGCGGTTCGGCATAGCCACCGTCCTGCACGAAGTCCCACCATTCGCCGTGCGTCACCAGGCGGTTCATCAAGGCATACGGCTCCAGCCATTCGCGGTGCCTGGGCGATTCGTTGTCGAAGGCAAAGCCCGCGCCATCGGGGTGGCCGATCTCGACCAGCCCATGCGCTTGCTCGATCCAGCGCGGCGCAACGCTGGCCACCGAGACCAAGGGCCAGTGCCGCTGGTACGCCGGTCGCAACGGGTTGACCGAGAGCAGATGTTTCACGTCGGTGAGCAGCAGTTCCTGGTGCTGCTGCTCGTGGTGCAGGCCCAGCTCGATCAGGCGCAGGGCTTCGGCACAGTCGGTGAGCTCGATCAGCCGGGCGATGCGCTCGTCCACCTGCTCGCGCCATTGCCACACCTCGGCCAGAGTGGGGCGCGTGATCAGTCCACGCTGCGGCCGCGAGAACTGTTCGCCCACACCGTTGTAGTAGCTGTTGAACAGCACGCGAAACGCGGGCTCGAACGGCTCGAAGCCGGGTTCGAAGCGTTCGAGCACGAAGGTCTCGAAGAACCAGGTGACGTGCGCCAAGTGCCACTTCACCGGGCTGGCGTCGGGCATCGATTGCGCCTGGCAGTCTTCGGGCGAGAGCGGCGCGGCCAGCGCGCGGCTGCGTTCGCGCACCGCCTTGAAATGGCGGGCCAGCCCCGCCCGGTCGTTCTGCGATCGCGCCAAAGGCGCTGGGACCGGGTGGGGTGTGGAGTTCATATCGTCAGCCTCGGGGCTTGAGCCGCAGCAGCTGGCCGTCGCGGTCGTCGGTGAGCAGGTAGATGAAGCCGTCGGGGCCTTCGCGCACGTCGCGCACACGTTGCCTCAGGTCGGGCAGCAGTTTCTCTTCGCGCACGACTTTGTCCCCGTTCATCACGAGGCGCGCCACATATTGGAACTTGAGCGAGCCGATGAGCAGGTTGCCCTTCATGTCCTTGCCATAGCGTTCGCTGGTCACGAAAGCCATGCCCGAAGGCGCAATGGAAGGCACCCAATACTTCAGCGGTTGTTCGAGCCCTTCCTTGCGGGTAAGGCCTTCGCCGATCTTGCCGCCGCCGTAGTTTTCGCCATAGGTGATGCTGGGCCAGCCGTAGTTCTTGCCGGCCTGGGCGACATTGAGTTCGTCGCCGCCCTGCGGCCCGTGCTCGACGGTCCAGAGCCGACCATCGGGGCCGATGGTGGCGCTCTGCATATTGCGGTGGCCCAGGCTCCAGATTTCGGGCAGGGCGCCGCTGCGGCCCACGAACGGGTTGTCGGGATGCGCGCTGCCGTCGGGCCGCACGCGCACGACCTTGCCATGGTGCGTGTCCAGGGTCTGTGCATCGGCCATGCGCTGGAAGCGGTCGCCCAGGGTGAGGAACAGGCTGCCGTCGCTGGCTTGCGCGATGCGGCAGCCAAAGTGCAGGCGGCTGGCCACCTTGGGCTTCTGGCTGAAGATCACCCGGACGCCTTCGAGCGAGCGGCTGTCGGCGGACAGCTGGGCAGACGCCAGTGCTGTGGAATTGCCGCCCAGGCCGGGCTCGCTGAAACAGAAGTGCAGCGTGCGGTTGCGCGCGAAGTCGCGGTCGGCCACGAGGTCGAGCAAACCGCCCTGCCCTACGGCGTCCACGTTGGGGACGTTCTTGAGTGGCTCACCCAGGCGACCGTCGGCCCCCACCACGCGCATGCGTCCCGCGCGCTCGGTCACGACCATGCGGCCTTCCCCGATGAAGGCCAGGCCCCAAGGGTTCTGTAGACCGCCTGCGACCACTTCCGTGGTGACGGAAGACGGTTGCGCGCACGCGGTGGCAGCGAGCAGCGAAACAGCGGCGAACGCCAGGCAAGAGATGGATTTCATAGAGAAGTGAAGGAGGATGGCGAAAGGCCGGACAGCCGTCTGTTGGAGTGCGCACACAACGAAGGTTCCCCGGCCGTCACGCCATCGGATTCACCCCGAACAACCACGCATGTGCCCACAGCACGAACACCCCGTACACCACGAGCCCACCGAGGAGCGCGATCGCATCGTTCGCGCCACCGCCTGGCAGCGCGGGTGGCGTGCGCAGCAAGCCCGCGGCCGCGCGCCGTTTCATGGAAATGCGGTCGGCCACGGCCCAGAGCAGAAAACCACCGAAGAGCAGCACGTCGGCCGCCGTGCCATTGGCAAGCAGATGCGCCAGGGCCCAGCATTTCACCGCCAACAGCATGGGGTGTCTGGCCGCGCGCTGGATGCGTCCGGGCAGGTACGCCGCGATCAGCAGCACGAACACGGGAAGCATGAGCAGCAAGGCCAGATGCCGCAGGGCCGGCGGTGGCGTGTAGAGCAACACCGGCGCGTGTCGCGCCAGACCGTAACCCCAGACGATGAGGGCCAGGCCGGCGAACGAGATCAGCGTGTAGACCCCTTTGAAGCCGCCCTCGCCCATGCGCCGCGCCAACGCGCTGCGCCCTTGCGGCGAGACGATGGACACCGAGTGCACACCCAGGAAAAGCAGCAGACCGACGATCAACCATGCCATGACAAGCTCTCGTGTTTACACGGCATCGGCACGCCCGTCACCGCAGGAGGCCACTGTAGCGCCGGTGGCGCACAGGTCAACCCGCGGGTGTGGCCGCGCTCGGCGCGGGGGTCCGGTCGGAGGTCACGAGCCAGATGCCGCCGCACACCAGCAGCAGTGCCAGCAGGTTGCGCCAGGCTAGCACCTGCTCGCCCAGGAACCAGGCCGAGAGCAGCGCGCCAAACACCGGAATGAGAAAGTTGAACACCGTGACCATGCCGACCCGGTTGTTCCTGTTCGCGGGCGAACTCATGCTCTATGGCGGCATCGCCGACCGCATCGTGCGCTTCGCCAACAGCCTGGTGGGCCATGTGCGCGGCGGCCTGGGCATGAGCAACGTGGTCGGTTGCACGCTGTTCGGCGGCGTGGCCGGCTCGGCGCTGGCCGACGTCTCGGCCATAGGCTCGGTGATGATCCCCCTGATGAAAAGGAGGGGTACGACGCCGACTACGCAGTCAACGTCACCACCCATGCCGCGCTGGTCGGCGTGCTCATGCCGACCTCGCACAACCTCATCTTCGTCACGCTGGCCACCACCGGCATCGCCTCGGTCAGCGTGCTCAATCTGATCCTGGCCGCCATCGTGCCCGCGCTGCTGCTCACGCGGTGCAACCTGGCCGCGGCGTATTACGTGGCGGTCAAGCGCGGCTACACCACGCGCGGCAAGTTTCCGGGCTGGGGTGAGGTGCTCTCGGCCTGGCTGGGCGCACTGCCTGGCCTGTTGATCGTCGTCATCATCCTGGTGGGCATTCTCTCTGGCGTGTTCACCGCCGCCGAATCGGCGGCCGGGCGGCCCGCCCCGCGGTGCCGTTCAGCGCCTACCTGTTTTTCAAGTACGCCGCACACGTCGAACGTCCCTACCCGCCCGATCCCTGGGGCGAAGCGCTCAAGGCCGGCACGCCGCCACCCGATCAGGAAGCCGACGGCATCCTCGCCTTGGCCGGGGCCTTCCCGGGCGCGCCCCTGCGCATCGAACCCAACGGCAACTGGACCGTGGCCACCAGCCGGGCCATCGTCGACCGGCTGCGCGGCGTGCTGGAGTACTGCGAAGACCCGGCCCCGGGCCTCGAAGGCATGGCGGCCGTCACCCAAGCCTGCGACGTGCCGCTGGCCACCAACATGGTGGTCACCGACTTAGACGAATTCCGCCGCAACGCAGAGATGGGTTGCCCAGTGAAGATCGTGCTGTCCGACCACCACTACTGGGGCGGCCTGCGCGCCACCCAGCGCCTGTTCACGCTGTGCGAGACCTTCGATCTGGGACTGTCGATGCATTCCAACTCGCACCTGGGGATCAGCCTGATCGCCATGACCCACCTCGCATACGCCTGCGACACGCACTACCCGTAGCAGGACGACGAAGTGATCGCGGGCGGGCAAACCGGCGCCCTGAAGGTGCCCACGGCACCCGGGCTGGGTGTCACGATGGACCATGGGTCTCCGGCCCGCCTGCACCACAACTACCTGCACTGCGGCATTCGCCACCGCGACGACTTGGCCCAGATGCGCAAGTACGACCCCGGGTTCACCGGCCACCAGCCGAGCTTCTGAGGGGTGCCCACCGGCCCACAATAGGGCTATGACCACCACCTCCTCCTCGCCACGCCTGCTCGATCCCGCCCGCTTCGTCGGCGACGTGGACGGGCGCGCCACCGCCCTGTTCTTCCTGCGCAATGCCCAGGGTATGGTGGTGGCCGTCACCAACCTGGGTGCGAAGATCCTGCAGATCGCCGTGCCGGACCGCCACGGTGCGTTGGCCGATGTGGTGCTGGGCTACGACCGGCTGGCCGACGTGATCACCGGGTCTCCCTCCATGGGCGCGTTCGTGGGCCGGTACGCCGGGCGCATGGGCGGCGCGCGCTTCACACTCGACGGGCGTGAACACCTGCTCACGCCCAATGCGGGACCCCACTGCATCCACGGCGGCCCGCGCGGCTCGCGCCACCGCGTGTTCGACACCACGCAGGTCGACGCGCGAACCCTGCGCTTGCACCACCGCTTTCACACCGCCGAAGACCGGTTTCCGGGCACGTTGGACCTGCAACTGACTTACCGCCTGGACGACGACAACGCGCTCGTGCTCGAACACACCGCAACCGCGCTCGACAAACCCGGGCCCGCGAGCTTCACCAGCCACATCTACTTCAACCTCGACGGCGTGGACCAGGGCCAGCGCATCGATGGCCACACGCTCCAGGTGCCGTCGGACACCGTGCTCGCCACCGGCATTGACGGCATCGCCACCGGCCAGCGCGTGCCCCTGGAAGGCCATGCCCAGGATCTGCGCAGCGCCTCGCGCCTGGGCGACCTGCCCGACATCGACCTGAGCTACGTGCTGGCGCCCAACCCTGTCAGCGAATTGCGCCGCTGCGCCCAGCTGCACAGCGAGGCCAGCGGCCGCACGCTGGACGTGTGGACCACCGAGCCACTGCTGCAGGTGTACACCGCCGGCCAACTGGGTGTCGCACCCCAACCCGATCTGGGCAAATGGGGGGTGCAGCACCGACCACGCTCGGCCGTGTGCCTGGAACCCCAGCATTTCCCCAATGCGCCGAATTGCCCGGCGCTGCCGCAGAACACCGTGCGGCCCGGCATGCCCTACCGGGCTACCACGGTCTACCGCTTCGGGGTGCGCTGAACGGTGCTGTCTCAGGGAAACGGAACCCGATCCCGACGCCTGCATTCCGGTGGTTCACCGTAGCCCGCCGAACGCACCTTCTGGTCTTGCCCGATCTCCACCTGGTACCAGCGGCAGAACGGGTTTTCGTAGCGGTAGCTCCACACCACCCCACGCGAACGGCCCAAGGTATAGACCTCGCCCGGCCGGCCCAGCACATAGCGCACCTCGTCCTGGCCCATGCCCGGGTTGATGTTGAGAAAGTTGCGCTCGGTGAGCGCCTGCTCGGTGCGCACAACCCGTCCCGACGCATCGAGATAGACGAACCAGGTGTGCAGTCCGAACGGGCCACGCGGATATTCCAGCCGGCTCCCGCCCTCCACCGAGCGGCGCGTCTCGGGCGCCCCCATCTGCGCAATGACCTGATCGGCGGTCATTCCGGTGGGGCTGGCCGCTGGCGCATAGCCGGTGCAAGCGGTCAGACCCGACACGGCAATCACAAGCCCTATGAACAAACGCATGGTGGGGCCTCCTTGGGCAATGAGCGCATGGGCACGTTGGACATGCCACGCAAAAACGAGTTCCTGTGCAGTACCCGTCCTGCGGGCCATTCACATGCCCAGGAAGGCCGCCAGCCCGCCATCCGGCTCGAAGCGGTGGTTGCGCATGAACACGCGCGTGGGGCCCGGCCAGGCCCGCTGGGTCACCGAATGCGCCGGGTCACCGGGATAGCACAACACGCGTTCCCCATCCTGCACGAACGATTCCGGCTGGATCAGGGGCGGTCTTTCGCCGCGCGCCGTGTTCAGCACCTCGGCCACATCGCGCATGCCCGCCAGATGGCACAGGCTCATGATCTGCGGCGGTGCCATTTCCACCTCTCGCGCCCAATAGCGCTCCAGCCAATGGCGTGGCGAGTCCCAGACGGCTTCGGTGGCCTCGCGCTCGCAGTGCTCGACGACCTGGCCCCCTGGTGCGGCGGTCACGAAGAAGCGGGTGTCAAAACGCTTGTTCATCATGGCCGGCTTGCGCGGCGTGATCCAGCGCGACCAGGGCCGCACACAGGTCGTGTCCACGGGCAGGCCCAGCGCCTGCAACGCGGTGCCAAACGGCTCGCCCGCAGCGGTCCGCTCGCGCACCGCCTGTGCCTGTGCCTGCGCGGCGCCCGGCGGCACGCCGAGCAACAACCCGCACTCTTCGAAGGTTTCCCGCAAGGCCGCCACGTGCAGGCCCAGCGCCGCGGACGCCGCCAGACCGTCTTCACCCAGTGCCGTCTGGCACGCCTGCGCGGACCGCTCCAGCATTGACGGATCCTGCAGCAGGTCATCGGCGTCCAGCTTGCCGCCCGGAAAGACGTGAGCGCCGCCCAGCACGCCCGAATCGCCGTGCCGGCGCACCAGCAACACCTCCAGGCCCGAGGGGCTGTCGCGCAGCACCATCACGGTGGCGGCGTCCACGGGCGGGGCGAGCACTTCTTCTGCATTCATGGCGATGGTCATGGACCGATTGTCGGTGCATCTTCAGCGCCTCGCCCTTCATGACGGATGGACATCGGCCCACCCGAAGCCGCCCTGGCCCTATAGGCACAAAGAACTCTCTTTGAATCCATATCAGAACATTAGGCGAGACTTATGTCGAAAGGCGCTAATTCTTGAATCCTCCCCGGTGTTAAATCAATGACTTAGCGAACCGCAGCTCTGTCAACATTGTAGGCGGCGCTCGTTCATTTTTGAACTTTGCGGGATTCTCGCCAGCGATTCTTGAATTCTGTTGCAGTCTGAAGGCGGGCAATTTTGAGAAGTGCTACGGGCCTCTTCTTTCGCAGCGTACGAACAAAGAGATTTTTGCTGTCCTCCACCAAAGGGGCAAGACCAAGGTATCGGTTCTGCCCGCACTGTCTTCAAGACCAACGTGAACCTCACTTTCCTGTTCATTGGCGCTTCACAGGGTTTCGCTACTGCAAGGTGCACCACTGCATGCTTGAGGATCGATGCCATGTCTGCAACTCAACGGTGACCATGCCCGCCAATCAGCTTCAGGCTGGACCGGGCGGCAAGGGGATTGCGTATCTGAAGCACTGCATGTCGTGCGGCGAGGACCTCTGCAAGGGCAGTACGCTCAGCACAGGGGAGGCGTTTTCTCTCATCAGCGTCATGGAGAGGACCTTGATGGCCAATGGCCTTGCAGTGCTGCGGGCGCTCTTAGAGGGATATCTTTTCAGGGATACAGCAGAGAAGAAACTGCCACTGAGCACGCTGTGTCGCCTTGATCAACAGCTACTCCTGCCCAATCAGGAGAACTGGTTGACTGTCGCAATTTTGAGAGGCCGTCTTTTGCAGCGGATCCGGCGGCGAGCTACCGAACGTCAGGCGTCTAGAGGCGAACACACAGAAGCAACTCAAGGAGATGAAGCCGTTGGCGAACATTGACCCTGCCGACTTGGCCTTGCGGGGAAAAGGTCTCGTGTAACAGCTAGTGCCCATCTCCACAGCAAAGCGGCAGCGATGCGTGTACACCGGCCAGGAGGAAGAATCGATTGGATTTATAAGCAGCGCCTGCCGAATCTCGGCCCCCTGCAACTGCCTTGGATGGGCTCCACAGGTTTTTGCAGCAGCGCCAGGCCCGGACTTTTTTCTTTGCGGACATCTCCCTCTCAGTTTGGGACATCCCGTTCCAGCATCACCGAAAGGAAGGCATCAAATGCAATTCAACAAAAGCCAGCGAGGCGGTCTCGCACGCGTATGCAACAAGCTAGCCGTCGGAATGGCGGCCATTTCGATCATTGGATCGTTCGTTTTTGGCATAAGCATCCTTGCTGCGGCCGTACTGCTCACGCTGTCAACTTTGCTTGTCGTCGTCGCCCTTGTGATCCAGGGACTCAAGGCGAGTGATGAAGACTGAGGAGACTGATTGTTTCGCACATTCAAATCCGAAAGCATCCATACGAGCATTCTCACAGCCCACTTCGGTGGGCTTTTTCTCTCCTGGTCAGGACCACCACGCTCGTTGCGGGATCGCTCACAGCTCATGCAACCCATGGATGCGATCACCGGGCTTACGGCTAGGGGACGGTACACGCCGCATCTGCTGGAAAGGTCGTTCCCCAGCGGTGTGGGGCATGAAGCAGGAGAGCCGCACGCCGAATACGCGACGCGGCTTGAAGATGTGCCGGTGGCACGCCAAGGGGGAGGTGCGATCCACCAACGAAGATCGATGCCGATCCGAACCGGGACGTTTGTAGCCCGCACCAAGTGCTGATATGCAGCGATTACCGACTTTTAGAAGCTCAAACTGCCCACTGGGAACCAGTCACCGTCGCTCTTAGCCATTGCTTGGCAGCGCAGACTCTCATCCAACTAAACAGATCACCACATCACAACCGCCGAAGTTTTCGAAGTCATTGGCGCACAAGGCGCGGATGATCAGACGCCTTGTACTCGATGCGCTCATCCTCAATCGTGCGCTGGCGCAGCAGGTCGGTGAGGTTGATGGGAAGTTTGGTGCTCATGCAGGGGCACCTCCAGCACACTTGGATTTGATGAAATTAAAAAGATGACGAAACACTGAAAAATGCGCAGCATCAAGCCCTGGTACGACATCCTGGGCGAAAGTCGTCTTTTGCCCATCACTGATGAATTTGATGAATCCGTCCGTCCTCTCGGTATCGATAGTGAAAAATGCGTCAAGACCAGGCACGCCGTGAAACAGAAGTTCTATGGTTAGCAGCGATTTGTTTCCGAAATTACCACCAGTACGTGGGTTGATCACCTGTCCACGAATCTGGCCAGCGGTCGGAACGGGTAGCAAAAGAGCGTAACTTTCGCACCCATTACGCTTCTTGGTCAGGCACAAGGTTGGATCAGTTTGCACATCCTGACCCAGTTGGTTCCAGTCATTGTAGGCCTCATCAAAATCAAAAAGCGCAAAAAACGTCCTGTCCGGATGGTTCTGATACAGCGCGTTATCTTTAACAAGATTACGCTGAAAGCCGCAGCTAAATGCGTTTTGTATCTCAAAGGGCCGCTTCACCGCTGGATACAGCTTCTGCCAAGCAGTTTCAAGGATCATTTCATCCGTGATGCCCTCTGTGAAGAGTACAGGCCCACTAGTGTTTTTCAATACGTGCTGAATGTTCAGCCGCGCTTCACTCTCAGAAAAAGTAATCAATCCTGCAGATAACGATTTGATGATGTCGGACTTGTTTACCTTGGTCAGTGCCACCTTTTCGCCGTCGAACTCGAACAAGTTGATAACGCTATCGTTGGCGCAGGTAATTGTGGATGCACTGTGGCTGCTCATCAATACATGGCAAGTCTTGGCTGCCGCATCGGTTATCTCGAACACTTGCCGAAGAAAATCAAACTGCCATTCCGGGTGGAGAAATGCATCCGGTTCATCAAGCAGGATGAGACAATTTCGGTCTTTGAACAGTTCGACGATGGAATAGATGTAAACCGACTGAAACTGACCATCGCTAAAATGGGAGATGCTGGCATCAAGACCACTGGTCAAGGCGAGAGGAACAACAAGTCCCTCAAGCATCCCAAGTGTTTTCAAATTGTCGAACTGGCGGAATATATCCGAGACAGACTCAGCGGCAAACTCACGATGAAATAGTTCGATATTGATCAGAATCCGGTAATGGTCATCGGCAGAGTTATAGACATTACCATGATTGAACTCACCCTTGACGCAGGTGACGAGTCTGTTTAAAAATTCACGAGTGATGCCATCGGCACCCCAATAATGGGTACGCGGATCGAAGTTCTCGATGCCGTCCATATTCAGCGCCTTCAGCGCACCAGCAGCGAACGCAGGGCGCTGAAGTGTCAACCGCATGTCTGAATCGACACTTTTTATACCCAGCTTCTGGCAAATGAACTGCCGAGCCGTGTTCTCGGCAGGTTGTAACAGCAAGACTGCCAGCAACAATTGCTTATATTCCGGCCCGATGCCAATAAAGCGCCGGCTCTCGTCAGGATTGGCACCTTTGATGCGTTTGCGGAAATCCGCCTCGTATCGTTGTATCAAGCCGGACACTGTATCGTTATGGCCGGAGTAGTAGATCAGCACATTGTCGGGCAGAGGAGTATCTCCAATGTTCTTGCGCTCATTGCCATTGACACTGAGCTTACCAGTCCTCCATACGATTTCATTTTCCGTGCCATCGATTTCATATTTGACCGTGAAATCGAAGTCGATTTCACTCTTGTTATCGAACTCATAAAGGTGTCGAAATATCTCTATTAACGCTTCAAATAAATTCGATTTTCCGCTGCCATTCTTGCCGACAAACACATCGATGAAACTCGTCCCGTCAAAACTCATGGAGAAATCTTTGAGGTTTTTGTATTGTCTGATGAAGACCGATTTCAAGCGCATGGCAGCTCGCTCACACTTCCGCCATTACGGCATTCAGCAATTCGGTTTTCTTACAAGTGGCTGCAGCAATCCGCTGCTCTAGCGTGTCACACAACCCCATAAGCTGGTCTATTTTGCTTGTGATGCGTTGTTGTTCGAGTTGCGGTGGAAGACCAATAACAAGGTTTCGAAGAAATCCCAGTGAAACAAATGGCTGCGCGCCCCCCGCAGCTTTTTGCTGCAAATCGATAGCTAGATGCTCCATGAATCTTTTGATGAAATAGGGCTGAGTAAACGACTTGTTGTAATACTTAAATAGAGCGACATTTTTTATACTGAACTCACGATCTTCTTCGACAATGATTTGGTTGCCAATATTTCCACCAATCATGGAGAAAAGGATATCGAGTCGCTCAACTCGCGAACGTTTGATTATCTCAAAATGATCTTCAGCAGAGATTTGTCGTGCATTAGCAAAGTCGACTCCACCGTTCACAAAGTTTTTACTTGTAATAAGCGGGTAGGTGTTCGGGCCAATCGCATCCCTTGGGGAGTCATGCGTGCCATCTCTAACATCCAACACATCTTGAAGACGTGCCCACGCCCAACCCAGTGGCAACGCATAGGGAATTTCTTCAGGTTTGATCTCTGGAAGCGGCTTAAGTATTTTTATCTTGCCTTCTTTCACAAGCCGCTTTTTCTCAGTTTCGATTTCTTTGAGCAATTCACTAGCGGGCGCGTCGTTTGAGTATTGCGGGACGAGTTTGCCCATGACGGCGAGTTGAAGAATTGCCTTGCGCAGTTCAGCGATATTTTCTTTGACTGCGTAAAGATCACCGAAGTATTGGGTGATGAAGGCCCAAGCATCGTTGGCGCTACCGCCACCGGTGGTATCAAGTAGTTGAGAGAGTGCAGCAGCGTGGACAGCCAGGCGCTTTGCTTTCTGATCGGCGCGCAGTTTTTCCAGCGCATCGCAACACGCCATCAGTTGATCAATTCTCGCGACGATGCGGTGTTGCTCCTCAAGCGGCGGGAGCGGTAGAAGTATCTCGACAAATTTCGCAATGGAGACACCGCCAATAATCCCCGTCATTGCCGCTGCAAACGATGCCCGAAAGACGGGCGACAGATAAGTGTAGAGAATGAACCGGGATGGAATGTGACCATACAGTTCATTCGCAAATAGTTTGTTGCCGAAACAGATGTCGCGGTCAGTCAGGCCACATTTTTTCCCGGCACTGCCACCTTCAGCACAGATCAGAACTGCACCTTGGTGCGCGACTCTGAATTTCGCCTCATTGAGAGGAATGCAGATTCCATTTTCGTAGTCCAACGGATCAAAACCGTAGCCGACATCTTTGGTCGCGATATAGGGTAGACCTTCAGCACCGGCGTACTTCGATTCCTTTTCTGAGGCGTTGATGCTGTTGCCATTGAAGATGTTGCCAATACTGCCGAGACGAACCCACTGCCAGCCCTGTGGCAAAACGTACGGCACTTCACCGAAAATACTTTCGGGCAGATGCTTGGGCGTTTTGATCTTACCGGCCTTCACCAGTCGCTTTTTCTCGGCATCTATCTCTTTAAGCAGTTCGCTAGCTGGCAAGTCGTTTGGGTTTTGCGGCACCAGCTTGCCCTGCATCGCTAGTGTCAGGATAAGTTCTCGCAGCTTTTGAATGCCTTCTGGTGCAGAAAACGCTGTGTCGAAGTGTTGCTCCAGCAATTCCATCACCGCCCTCCGAGGGCGAGCATTAGCTCTGCCTTCAGCGCGTTTTGTGCCTCGGCCAGCTGACTAGTGATTTCCTGGTATTCCGCCATCAACTCGGCTGGATCGCGGTGATTCACCTCCACGGCGTGGGGATTCTTGCAATCCAGGTTGTAGTTGCGTGCTGCGATATCGGCTGCAGAAACCTTCCAGGCGTTTTCTGTCGTCTTACGACCCTTGCGCGTTGAGCCACCCCACCAGCCCTTTTCCAGATCGAATTCTTTGATGTCCAGTGGTTTAGTGCGGGAATAGCTTTTGTAGCCATCCGGATAAGGATGCTCAAAGAACCAGACATCTTTCGTCGGTTCGCCTTTCTCGAAAAACAACACGTTGGTCGCGATGCTGGTGTACGGGGCGAATACGCCCTTGGGCAGGCGAACGATGGTGTGCAGGTTGAATTCTTCCAGCAACTCGCGTTTCAGCGTGGTTTTGGCGCCCTCGCCAAACAGGAAACCATCGGGCAGCACGACGGCGGCGCGACCGGTGTCGTGCTTAAGAAGATGCATGATCAGCGCCATGAACAGGTCGGCGGTTTCGCGGGTCTGGTACTTGCGCGGGAAGTTGTTCTCGATACCGTCTTCTTCCATGCCGCCGAACGGCGGGTTGGTGAGGATGATGTCGACGCGGTCTTTCGGGCCGTAGTCCTTGAGCGGGCGGCTCAGGGTGTTGTCGTGCCGGATGTTGCTGGGCACATCGATGCCATGCAGCATCAGGTTGGTCATGGCCAGCATGTGCGGCAGCGGCTTTTTCTCGACGCCGTGGATGCTCTCTTGCAGGGTGTTGCGGTCCACTGCTGTTTTGACCTGATTCTTGAGGTGTTCGATGGTGCAGGTCAAAAAACCGCCGGTGCCGCAAGCCGGGTCGAGGACGCTTTCGCCCAGTTGGGGGTTGAGAATATCGACCATGAACTGAGTGACTGCGCGCGGTGTGTAGTACTCACCGGCGTTACCTGCTGACTGCAAGTCGGCCAGGATTTTTTCGTAGATATCGTTGAACAGGTGGCGGTCTGACGAGGAGTTGAAATCAACGTCCACCTCGATGGTGTTGATCACTTGCCGCAGCAAGGTTCCAGACTTCATGTAGTTGTAGGCATCCTCAAACACCGAGCCAACCACTCTGCCGTTCGGCGCCACACCAGCAACGGTGGCCAGTTTCTTGAGTGAGGGGAAGAGTTCGTTGTTGACAAAGTCGATCAGTTCTTCGCCAGTGATACCTTCTGCATCCTTTGCCCAGTTGCTCCAGCGGAAACGGCTTTGCAGTGGCGACTTGTAGCCAGGAATGGTGAGTTGCCATTCCTGTTCTTTGTCGTCAAAGATTTTCAGAAAAAGCAGCCAGACGATCTGGCTGATGCGCTGGGCGTCGCCATCAACGCCGACATCCTTGCGCATGATGTCTTGAATGGTTTTGATCAGTGTGCCGATAGCCATGGGATGGATTCCAAAAGGTGCTTGTTATGCGCGCTGCTGCGATGGGCTGTAGAGCGCTTGTTCGAGTTCATGCAGGGCGTGTTGGTATTGATCCAGTCCGCCAAAGGCGCGGATGATTTCCATGGGTGTGCCGAAACTGGTGAACGGGGCGATGGTGAGGATTTGTGTCTCCTCGATAGGCCCGACGCCTTCGTCGGCGTATTTGTCCAGCAAGGCTTGCAGCACACGCTGCGCTTGTTCGCCATAGCAATTGAAATAATCGCGCTTTTTGACCTGCTCGGCGCGCTCTCTGCGGGTAAGCGGTGGTTGATCCCAGGCGATGTGGCAGACCAGATCGAAGGGGTCAAACTCCTTGCCGGACTGGCGACCAATTTCTTCGGCCAGCGCGGCAAAGAAAACCCCTTCATTGGCCAATTCGTCGATAACGGCCTGCTTCTTGTCGGCACTGTTCCAGCGCCGTAAAAAATCATCAAGTGAGCTGAATTCCTTGGCCAGCGCCTTGCGGGTGTAGTCCTTGAGTGATTCGGTAATCAATTTTCCGCTGGCGTCGAAATACTGCACGCGTTCGGCAGCCACTTTGACTTCAACATTGGCGACGACATACCGACGAACTCCACTACCTTCTTCACCCGGGTGTGGCTCGGCAACGCCTGTCCACGGCGATTCATCAGCAGGTGGATAGGTGAAGCCCTCGTCGCCCGGAGTGCCAGTCATTTCGTCGGGTGGCACCGGGGATTCACCGGGTGCCGGTTCGTATATTTGCACCGGATCACCATCAAAATCAGGGTCGGCGAACAGTTCAGTTGCCTTCTTGAAGTCGATGATGGTGAAGAAGTACTTGTCGTAGTCTTCGTTGATGCGCGTTCCGCGGCCTATGATCTGCTTGAACTCGGTCATGGACTGGATGCGTTGATCCAGCACGATGATTTTGCAGGTCTGGGCATCCACACCCGTGGTCATCAATTTAGATGTTGTGGCGATGACCGGGTATTTAGATTCGGGGAAGATGAAGTTATCGAGTTCGGCTTTGCCTTCTTCGTTATCGCCCGTGATGCGCATCACGTATTTACTGTTCAGTGCAGCCAAATCGGCGTTTTCGTTTACCAATGCCTGACGCATGCGCTCGGCGTGATCGATGTTGTCGCAGAACACAATGGTTTTGTCGAAACGATTAGTCTGCTTTAAAAAGTCGCTGATTTTCTTTGCCACCAGCTCAGTGCGCTTTTCCAGAACAAGGTTTTTGTCAAAGTCGCGCTGGTTGTATATGCGATCCTCAATTTCGTTGCCACGCTTGTCGAGCATGCCTTTGTCGGGACGCCAGCCGGTCAGGTCTTTATCAAGGTCAATGCGGACCACCTTGTAGGGGGCAAGAAAGCCATCGTCGATGCCCTGTCGGAGGGTATAGGTGTAAATCGGTTCGCCGAAGTAATCGATGTTGGAGATTTCTTTGGTTTCCTTGGGTGTGGCCGTCAGGCCGATTTGGGTGGCCGACGAGAAGTATTCAAGAATCTCGCGCCAGGCTGAGTCTGCAGCCGCACTGCCGCGATGGCATTCGTCGATGACGATCAGGTCGAAGAAATCGCGGCTGAACTGTTTGTAGATGTTGCGTTCTTCTTCCGTGCCGGTGACTGCCTGATACAGAGACAGATAGATCTCATATGACTTGTTGGCCTGCCTCTTCTGGATCTTGGTCATCGCCGAGCCGAAGGGCTTGAAGTCGTTGGTCATGGTCTGGTCGACCAAGATATTGCGGTCGGCTAAAAACAAAATCCGCTTCTTGGCTTTGGATTTCCAAAGACGCCAGATGATCTGAAAGGCTGTGTAGGTTTTGCCCGTGCCGGTGGCCATCACCAGCAATAGACGGTTCTGTCCACGCGCGATAGCTTCAACGCTCTTGTTGATCGCCAGAAGCTGGTAATAGCGTGGGGTTTTGTTACTGCCGTCGCTGTAGTAGTCCTGTGAGACTAGTTCGCTCTGTGCTGTGTTCAGGCCCAAGTGCTCCGACCACCAATGCCACAACGTCTCAGGACTGGGCAGTTCATGAAGTGCCAGCTCCCGTTCGATGACGCCGTCCTTGGCAATCTTGTTGTGGAACAGGAACCCGTCGCCGTTACTGCTGAACACAAAGGGCACCTGCAACATTTCGGCGTAGCCCAAGCCCTGTTGCATGCCGTCGCCCAGCGAGTGTTTGTTGTCTTTCGCCTCGATGACCGCGATGGGCATGTTGGGCCTATGAAACAACACATAGTCAGCACGCTTGTTTTGGGCGCGAGTGTGCAACTTGCCACGGACGATGATGCGGCCCTTGGTGAGCGGAAACTCTTCACGCACCTGGGAGGAGATATCCCATCCCGCCTGCTCAAGCGCAGGGGTAACGAATTTTGTGCAGATATCGCGCTCGCTGAGCTGGCGTTTGTCCATATCAAGTGGCATCTTCGTGTTCGCGGTCTTGATCTTCCGCCGCGCCGCCCCCGCGAACCCATTCATTCACCTCGGAGAGCTGGAATTTCCACAACCGACCTATCTTGTGTGCAGGGAGGCCCTTGCGTTCCCGCCAGCGGTAAACGGTGTCCTTCACCACGCCAAGATGCCGGGCAACATCTATCGCGGTGACCCACGGTTCGGAGTTCATGGCATTGGTGCTCCAGAAGAAGCTTCAAAGTCGTTTTGGATCGTTTTCAGTCTAGCAGACGATGGCTCCGGCTGCCGCCCGTTCCAGGATTCAAAGCTTGGTTAGTTGAGCGTTTGCCCATCTACCGCATACGCGATCGCAGTCAAGCCGAGCACCATTCCCACGGGGAGGGAAGTCCTTCCGTGACTGGGTGTCGCAACAGTGTGGGATGCCCTGGAGGAAGGTCCATGTTGAGATCCATACGGATGTGGGTATGCAAACTAGCCCCTCGCTCGGCTTCATCACTCCATACCTGTCAGTTCCGCCGTGACCGACTTACGCCGAGGAGCGCTTCAAAGGCCTCATCTGCTTGAACTTTGCCAAGACGGAGTAGGCTAAAAATCAAAGAATCCTAAAACAATTGAAATATATCAACAGGTTACGGCGATGTTGATCAGCTGAAACTTCAAGCCCAGCAGAAATCAAAGCACGCCTAGTTCAGAAATGAATGAGCAAAAGTTCAAGAATGAACGGCGTTTGACAACTTAAGAGTCCAAAAATGGGTGCCATCAAAAGCCGCACCGCCGCCGTGGCAAGGAACTCTCGCCTTAGCACTCGCTCATAGAGAGTGCTAATATTCTTGGCAGAACACCTGAGGAGGGTTCCTACATGTCTCAAACACTCGCCCCTGTTGCCACCGCCACCCAAGGCTCGCTCGCCGTGGCGAACCCCTGGGCGCTCGTGCCCCCCCTGGGCAACCTCGACGCCTATATTTCCGCCGTCAACCGCTTGCCCCTGCTGACCCTGGAGCAGGAGCAGCAAGCCGCACGGCGCCTGCGCGACGACAACGATCTGGACGCCGCAGGCCAGTTGGTGATGTCCCACCTGCGTCTGGTGGTGTCGATCGCTCGCCAGTACCTGGGCTACGGCCTGCCCCACGGCGACCTGATCCAGGAAGGCAACGTCGGCCTGATGAAGGCCGTCAAGCGCTTCGACCCCGATCAGGGCGTGCGCCTGGTGAGCTACGCCATGCACTGGATCAAGGCCGAGATCCACGAATACATCCTGAAGAATTGGCGCATGGTCAAGGTGGCCACCACCAAGGCGCAACGCAAGCTGTTCTTCAACCTGCGTTCGCGCAAACAAAGCTTCCGTGCCGACGCGGCCGATGGCGACACCCACCGTGACGTGCTGTCCGACACCGAAGTGGGTGTGATGGCACGCGAACTGAGCGTGAAGCCGGAGGAAGTGCGCGAAATGGAAACGCGCCTGTCGGGCGGCGACGTGGTGCTCGACCCCAGCCCCAGCGACGATGGCGAAGACCGCTTCGGCCCGATCGCCTATCTGGCCGACGCCAACCACGAACCCACGGCCTTGCTGGAATCGGCCCAGCGCGACCGCCTGGCCACGGAAGGCGTGGCCCGGGCCATGAGCGAGCTCGACGAGCGCTCGCGCCGCATCGTGAGCGAGCGCTGGCTCAAGGTGAATGACGATGGTTCGGGCGGCATGACGCTGCACGAACTGGCGGCCGAGTACGGCGTGAGCGCCGAGCGCGTGCGCCAGATCGAGGTGGCGGCCATGAAAAAGATGCGAAAGGCATTGGCGGCTTACGCCTGACCCCCTCCCCTGGTGTCACGAAAGCCCCGGCGGTTGTCCGACCCCGGGGCTTTTTTGCGCGCCTTGCCAAGCCTGGCGGGGAAAGCTTGTGTAACAGACGACACAATCGGAGCATGTCCGATTTTTCGTGGAAGGGCGCGATGCCCGGAACCCGTCGTGCCCGCGGCCTGGCCGTCTGGGTCGCCCTGTTTTTTCTCTCCCTGCTCCCCATCGCTCACGCCATGGCCGCCGGCGTGCCGACCGTGGTGCTCGATGACACCCAGAACAGCGTGCCGCTGGCCCAGCGCAGCGTCTACTGGGTTGACCCGACGGGCCAGCGCACCGTGCAGGAGGTGGAAGCGCAACAGCAAGACCTGCCCTTTGCCCTGCGCGACGCCGACCACCGATTGACCCTGTCCGACGGCGCCGCCCTCTGGGTGCGCTTCGACGTCCAGGTGCGCGACGACCACGCCCTTTGGGAGCTGGAGTTGGCACGCTCCGGCACCGACCGCATCAGCGTTTACCACCGATTGGCCGACGGCCGCTGGAAAGCGCAGCACGCGGGCGACCGCATCGCCGTGCGGGATTGGGCGTTTCCCGATCGCTACCCGGTGTTCTCGCTCGATCCTCGCACCGATGCCGCGGTGACCTATTGGGTGCAGATCGAGCACGCCCGCGTGCCCTTTTCGGGCACGTTGCAGGTCCACAAGCACAGCACGTTGCGCGAGTTGCGCATCCATCAACAGTTTCTGCTCGGCGCCTATTTCGGCATGGCTTTGCTGCTCACGGCCACGGCGGTGGCCAATGCGCTCGTGTTCCGCGACACCAGTTTCGCGGCCTACGCTGTCTACACCACCGTCCTGGGTCTGGCCCTTGCGGCTTCGCTGGGTGTCGCCGGCCAATTTCTCTGGCCAGGCTCGGCGCGCTGGAACGGACTGGCCGAGTTCATTCTCATGCCCATGACCGCCGTCTGCGGCCTGCTGTTCGTGCGCCACGTGGTGCAACCCCGACGCATCGGCCGCTGGCTCGACCGGGCCGCCCTGGGCACACCGGCGCTGCTGACGGCACTGATCTTGTGGGACGTGGTATCGCCCACGACGGCGAGCCTGAAAGCCGTGACGGCGGTGTCGACACTGACCATGGTGCTGGTCTACGCCATGCTCTGGACCGCCTGGCGCACCGGCGACCGCTGGGTGCGCTGGATCGCGCTGGGCATGCTGCCCATGCTGCTCGCCGGCGCGCTGCCGGTCATGCGCAACTTCGGCCTGATCTCCTCCGGCTTTCTATCGCAGTACAGCATGGTCATCGCGGCCGCGATCGAAGCCCCGTTGCTGATCTATGGCCTGCTGCAACGTTCGTCCCTGCAACACGAAGCCCAAGCCCGCGCCCGCGCCCTGGCCATGACCGAGCCGCTCACCGGTCTGACCAACCGCCACAACTTCATGCTGCGCCTGCACGAGAGTCTGGTACGCGCTCAGCGCTACCAGCAACACGCCGCGCTGCTGCTGATCAGTCTGGACAACCACGACTGGTTCGCGGAACACCACGGCCGCGAAGAAGCGGACCGGGCGCTGGTGATCACCGGCTCCTTGCTGCGCACGGTAGCGCGCGACGTGGACACTGCCAGCCGCGTTGATGACAGCACCCTGGCGCTGCTGATGGAAGGACCGGTGCGCGATGCCCAGGCCCTGTCCGTCGCCACCAGCATCGTGGCCAGCGGTCTGCGGCCCTCGTTGCAATTGCCGGTGGGCGCCACGCTGAAGTTCAAGATCGTCGTGGCCCTGTTGCCCGACAGCACGCAGGACATGCAGCAGGACGCCCAGGCGCACCTGGACTGGATGCGCCAAGCCCTTGATGCCCTGCGCAAGGTCCCGCGCAAAGCGATCGTGAAGATGAATTTCTGAGCAGGGCTCAGACTTCGCGGCGCAGCGCTGGAAAGAGAATCACATCGCGGATGCTGGGGCTGTCGGTCAGCAGCATCATCAGGCGGTCGATGCCAATGCCGCAGCCGCCGGCCGGCGGCATGCCGTACTCCAGCGCGCGAATGTAGTCCGCGTCGTAGTACATGGCCTCTTCGTCACCGCCGTCCTTGGCAGAGGCCTGTGCCTGGAAGCGTGCGGCCTGGTCTTCCGCGTCGTTCAACTCCGAGAACGCGTTGCCGAACTCACGGCCCGTGATGTAAAGCTCGAAGCGCTCGGTCACCTCGGGGTTCGCGTCGTTGGCACGGGCCAGTGGCGAGATCTCGGTCGGGTGGTCCATGATGAAGGTCGGGTTCCAGAGCTTGTCCTCGACCTTCTCCTCGAAGAACAGCACCTGCAGACTGGGCAGGCTGCGGCTGGAGAGCTGGTGCTTCTCTTCGGACAGGCCCAGCTTCTTCAATTGCCCGAGCAACCAAGCCATGTCGTCCACCTGGGCACCAGCGTCGGTGTATTTCACGATGGCGTCGCGGATCGTCAAGCGCTCGAATGGCGACATCACATCCACCGCCTTGCCCTGGTAGGTCAGCGGCCCATCGCCACACACCTCGCGCACCACGTGGCGGATGAGTTGCTCGTTGAAGTCCATCAGGTCCTGGTAGTTCCAGTACGCCGCGTAGAACTCCATCATGGTGAACTCGGGGTTGTGGCGGACGCTGATGCCTTCGTTGCGGAAGTTCCGGTTGATTTCGAACACGCGCTCGAAACCGCCCACCAACAGGCGCTTGAGGTACAGCTCGGGCGCAATGCGCAGGAACATCTCCTGGTCGAGCGCGTTGTGGTGGGTCTTGAACGGCTTGGCGTTGGCGCCCCCGGGGATGGGGTGCAACATGGGCGTTTCCACTTCCAGGAAGCCGTGCCCCACCATGAACTCGCGAATGGCGGATAAGGACTTGCTGCGCGTGGCGAAGCGCTGCCGCGTGGTCTCGTCCATCATGAGATCGACGTAGCGCTGGCGGTACTTGATCTCCTGGTCGGCGATGCCGTGGAACTTGTCGGGCAAGGGCCGCAGGTTCTTGGTCAGCAGGCGGATATGGGAGACCTGGATGGTGAGCTCACCCGTGCGCGTGCGCATGAGCGTGCCCTCCACCCCCAGGATGTCGCCCAGGTCCCAGTGTTTGAACGCCGCGTACACCGTGTCGCCCACCGCATCGCGGCTGACATACACCTGGATGCGACCAGTGGCATCTTGCAAGGTCGCGAAGCTGGCCTTGCCCATCACGCGCTTGAGCATCATGCGGCCGGCCACGCTGGCCTGCACCGGCTGCGCGGCCAGGGTCTCGGCCGTGGCATCGCCATGCATGCCCAGCAACGCGGCGGCCTTGTCCGCCGGTTTGAAGTCGTTGGGGAACGCCACGCCATGCCCCTGTTTCTGTGCCTCGCGCAAGGCTTTGAGCTTCTCGCGGCGTTCGGCGATGAGCTGGTTTTCGTCGTGTGCAGGCGCGATGGCCTCAGGGGTTTGGGCTTGGTTCATGAATGAAAAATGGGTTGGGCACCGAAGTGCGCAACCCATGATTGTAGTTTTCGAAGGCGCCCGCCTTCATTCACCGAGGTAGGCAGCCCGTACCTTGGGGTCGTCGAGCATGTCGCGGCCCTGTCCCGTCATGATGATTTCGCCCGAGTCCATCACGTAGCCGCGGTCGGCGATCTGCAGCGCACGGCGTGCGTTTTGCTCCACCAGCAGAATGGTCACGCCCTGCTGGGCCACATCGCGCACGACTTCGAAGATCTTGTCGACCATGATCGGCGACAAGCCCATCGACGGCTCGTCCAGCAGCAGCACCTTGGGCTGGCTCATGAGCGCGCGCGCCATCGCCAGCATCTGCTGTTCGCCACCGCTCATGGTGCCGGCCAACTGGTCCTTGCGTTCGCGCAGGCGCGGGAAGATGCCGAACATGCGCTCGATGTCCTGCGCAATGCCAGCCTTGTCCTTGCGGATGTACGCGCCCATCTGCAGGTTTTCGGTGATGGTCATGCGGGTGAACACGCCACGGCCTTCCGGCACCATGGCCAGGCCTTGCTTGACCAGATCCCAGGCGCCCTTGCCCTTGATGCTCTGGCCCAGGTATTCGATCTCGCCGGCCTCGTAACCCAGCGAACCAGTGATGGCCTTCATGGTGGTGGTCTTGCCAGCGCCGTTGGAGCCGATCAGCGAAATGAGCTCACCTTCGCGCACTTCGAGATCGATGCCCTTGACGGCCTTGATACCGCCGTACGCGACCTTCAGGCCGCTGACTTTTAGGAGTGTGTTCGCCATGTCATTTCCTTGTTCATTTCGGCGTCCGGCGAGCATGCCTGAGCCCAGAGGCATCGAGGGACGGCTCCGCCGGCCCAAGCTGCCGTCCCCCCTCGAAGCGCTGAAGGCGCGCCACAGAGGGGGGAAGCCGCGCAGCGGCGCAGGGGGGTGTTCATCTCAATGGCCGCCCGTGCCGAGGTAGGCCTCGATCACCTTGGGATTCTTCTGCACCTCGGCCGGCGTGCCCGAGGCGAGCTGCTTGCCGTAGTCCAGCACCGTCACGCGGTCGCACAGGCCCATCACCAGTTTCACGTCGTGCTCGATCAGCAGGATCGTGCGATCGTCCTTGCGAATGCGGTCGATCAACTCGCGCAGCTGCACCTTTTCGGTCGCGTTCATGCCCGCGGCGGGCTCGTCGAGCGCGATCAGTTGCGGATCGGTGGCCAGCGCGCGGGCGATCTCCAGCCGGCGCTGGTCGCCGTAGCTCAGCGTGCGCGACTTGTAGTCGGCAAACTTCTCGATGCCCACATAGGCCAGCAACTCGCGCGCCCGCGCCCGGATGGCGGCCTCTTCGCGTTTGAAGCCGGGCGTGCGGAAGACGGCGCCGACCAGACCGGAATGCGTGCGCACATGCCGCCCGACCATGACGTTCTCCAACGCGGTCATCTCCGCGAACAGGCGGATGTTCTGAAAGGTGCGCGCGATGCCCGCCTTGGCCACCTTGTGCACCGCCGTGGGCGCGTAAGGCTTGCCCGCGAGTTCGAAAGAGCCGCTGTCGGGCGTGTACAGGCCCGTGAGCACGTTGAAGAAGGTCGTCTTGCCAGCGCCGTTGGGGCCGATCAAGCCGTAGACCTGGCCACGCTGGATTTCGATGCCCACATCGCTCAGGGCCTGCAGGCCACCGAAACGCTTGGAGACATTCCCCACTTTGAGAACGGTGTCGCTCATGTGAATGCTCCGCTTACTTGGACAAGGATTTGCCGTGCTCGGGCGTGGGCCACAAGCCTTGCGGTCGAAGCAACATGATCACCACCATGGCCAACGCGATCAGCAACTGGCGCAGGATTTCGGGAGCCAGCCGGCCGCCGGTCAACTCCGTGAGCGGGTGCGCCACGTGGCGCAACAACTCGGGCAGGCCCGCCAGCAGCAAGGCACCCAGCACCACGCCCGGGATGTGCCCGATACCACCCAGCACCACCATGGCCACGACCATCACCGACTCCATCAAGGAGAAGGACTCGGGCGACACGAAACGCTGGAACGAGGCAAAAAGAACGCCCGACACGCCACCAAACGAAGCCCCCATGCCAAAAGCCAGCAGCTTGAGATTGCGCGTATTCAGGCCCATGGCCTTGGCCGCGATCTCGTCTTCGCGGATCGCCATCCAGGCGCGGCCGATGCGCGAGTCCTGCAGGCGGTACGAGATGAGGATGGCCAGCATCACGAAGAACAGGAACAGGTAGTAGTACAGCGTGACGGGTTGGAAGGTGTAGTCGCCAATCGTCAGGCGCTTGCCCAGGTCGAGCCCGAAGACGGAAATGGTATCGATCTGGCTGATGCCCTTGGGACCGTTGGTGATGTTCACCGGGCGGTCCAGGTTGAGCAGGAATATGCGCACGATCTCGCCAAAGCCCAGCGTGATGATGGCCAGGTAGTCGCCGCGCAGCTTGAGCGTGGGCGCCCCCAGGATCATGCCCACCACGCCAGCCACCGCCGCCGCAAGGATCATCACCAGCCAGATGTTGTAGTGCAGGCCGTTGGGGAACATGGCCTTGATGGCCGGGAAGGTATCGGCCAGGTGGGGCGATCCCAGCAGCGCGAAGACGTACGCGCCAACGGCGAAGAACGCGATGTAGCCCAGGTCCAGCAGGCCCGCATAGCCGACCACGATGTTCAGTCCCAGCGCCAGCAGCACGTACATGAGCGCGATGTCGACGATGCGCACCCAGGAGTTGCTGCCCGTGGCCTGCAGCACGATCGGCAGCGCCAGTAGAAGGATCAATCCGACAACCCAGACGATCAGCTTGCCCATTTTGGTATTCATCATGTGGTTCTCCCGGGTGGTCAGGCGCGGTCCGCCACACGTTCACCCAGCAGGCCCGAGGGGCGCAGCGTGAGCACGATGGCCAGCACGATGAAAGCGAAGATGTCGGTGTACTGGCTGCCCAGCACGCCACCGGTGAGCTTGCCGAGATACCCGGCCCCCAGGGATTCGATCAGGCCCAGGGCAATGCCACCGACCACCGCACCGGCGAGGTTGCCGATGCCGCCCATGACGGCAGCCACGAAGGCCTTGAGGCCCGGCATGAAACCCATGGCGTGTTGCACGGTGCCGTAGTTGGAGGCCCACATCACGCCGGCAATCGCCGCGAGCATGGCGCCGATGATGAAGGTGGCCGAGATGACCACATCGGGCTTGATGCCCATCAACGCGGCAACGCGCGGGTTCTCCGCGGTGGCCCGCATGGCACGACCCAGATTGGTGCGGTTGACCAGCCACATCAGAAAGGCCAGCGTGACGACCGTGGTCGCCAGGATCACGACCTGCGTGACCGAGATGACCGCGCCGCCAAACTCGATCGGCTCGCGCGAGAGCATGGACGGATACGACTTGGGATTGGGCGCCCAGATGATCATGGCGAAGGTCTGCAGCAGCAGAGACATACCGATGGCGGTGATGAGGGGCGCCAGCCGGTTCGAATTGCGCAGGGGCCGGTAGGCCAGTTTCTCGATCGAGAAGTTCAGCACTGCGCAGATGACCATGGCGATGAGGGTGGCCAGGAACAGCACCAGCCAAGTGGGCAAACCGGTAGACGCCTCCATCATCCAGCCAATGACAGTCCAACTGGTAAGGGCCCCGACCATGAGCACGTCGCCGTGGGCAAAGTTGATCAGCCCGATGATGCCGTACACCATGGTGTAGCCCAGGGCCACCAACGCGTACATGCTGCCCAGCACCAGACCGTTGATGATCTGCTGTAGCAAAACGTCCATGCAATTCTCCGTGTTGTTTTCAGCGCAGGAAGCACTCGTGGCACCTCCCGTCGCAACCTAGCAAAAAACCCGCCAGACATGACCTGGGATCAGGACCGCTGCGGGTTGGGTGGACGGATTTTAATGAGCGCCTTTTCTAGAAGAATGCGTGTAAGCCCTTAGCAGGCGCGGGTTTACCCCGGTTTTAGGTGTAACTCCTCAAAACACATTAGTGCAATGGGCGCCTCATGAGTTCTTTTGATTCTTGCGGGTTGCGCTTCGCGCAGCCTAGCGGCAAAGCCTTGCGAGCGGCTTACTTCTCGCGCCCCGCGGCCTCGTCCAGGCCACGCAGAAACTTCAGTTTTTCCTGGATCTTGACTTCCAGGCCCCGAGGAACCGGCTGGTACCAGCCGGGATCGGGAATGCCCTCGGGCAGGTAGGTCTCGCCAGCCGCATAGGCGTGCGGCTCGTCGTGGGCATAGCGGTATTCGTGTCCGTAGCCCAGTTCCTTCATCAACTTCGTGGGCGCATTGCGCAAGTGCACCGGCACCTCGCGGCTCTTGTCCTGCTTCACGAACGCGCGTGCCTGGTTGTAGGCGTTGTAGCCCGCGTTGCTCTTGGGTGCGATGGCCAGGTAGATGACCGCCTGCCCCAAGGCCAGCTCACCCTCCGGGCTGCCCAGCCGCTCGTACGTCAATGCCGCGTCGTTGGCGACTTGCATCGCACGTGGATCGGCCAGGCCGATGTCTTCCCACGCCATGCGCACGATGCGCCGCGACAGGTAGCGCGGATCGGCACCGCCGTCGAGCATGCGGCACAGCCAGTACAGCGCGCCATCGGGATTGGAGCCTCGCACCGATTTGTGCAAGGCCGAGATCTGGTCGTAGAAGTTGTCACCACCCTTGTCGAACCGGCGCGTGTTCAGGCTCAAGGCGTTGGTGATGAACTCGGCGTCGATCTCCTCAACACCTGCGGCACCGGCGGCGGTGTTGCACTGCTCGAGCAGGTTGAGGAAGCGCCGCGCATCGCCATCGGCGTAGCCGATCAAGGTGTCGATGGCCTTCTCGTCGAAGCGCAGATGCCCGATCGCCGAGGCCTGCGCGCGCCGGAACAGCTGCCGCATCTCGTCGTCCGTCAGCGACTTCAGCACGTAGACCTGGGCACGCGACAACAAGGCCGAGTTCACTTCAAACGAAGGGTTCTCGGTGGTCGCGCCGATGAATGTGAACAGCCCCGACTCCACATGCGGCAACAGCGCGTCCTGCTGCGACTTGTTGAAGCGGTGGATCTCGTCCACGAAGAGAATGGTGTGCTTGCCCTGCGACAGGTATTGCTGGGCCTGCTCCATCGCCGCGCGGATGTCCTTGACGCCTGAGAGCACGGCCGAGAGCGCGATGAACTCGCTGCCGAAGGCGTGCGCCGTGAGCCGCGCGAGGGTCGTCTTGCCCACACCGGGCGGCCCCCAGAAGATCATGGAATGCGCTTTGCCGGACTGGAATGCCAGCCGCAGTGGCTTGCCCTCTCCCAGCAAATGCGACTGGCCCACCACTTCGTCCAGCACCTTGGGACGAAGGACTTCGGCAAGCGGCGCGGAAGGCTCCTGGGCGAAGAGATCGGTCACGGGCTTGCTCAGGGCCGGATGATCGCCGCTCCGGCCGGTGGCTGGAACTTGAAGTCTGAAGCCTTCAACGCCGCCGCGGTCTGCCAATCGTTGAATGTGAGCACCGAGCGCTGCCCCAGACTGTCTTCGATATCGAGCACCGCGAGTTGTCCTTGCCGAAAGCCCACGCGCACCATTTGCAACTGGCCGTCGCGGTCCTTGGGGCGGGCCTCGACCCATCCCATGCCGTCCTTGGCAGGCGCGGACTTGAGGTCGAACGCACCAGACAAACCCTTGAGATCGGCACCCGCGGCGATCAATGCCGCTGGCGTGCTACCCAGCGCGTCCTTCTGTGAGCGCGAGGTCACCTGGTTCAGATCCACATCGTGCAGCCACAAGGTCTGGCCATCGGCCACGATGGTCTGCTCGAACGGCTTGGCGTACACGAAGCGGAAACGGTTGGGCCGCAGGAACTCGAATGTGCCACTGGACGTCTTGGTGCGCGCCACACTCTCGCTGGCACGTTTGGGCGACGTCACCACCTGGGTGAACCGTGTCTTGCCGCTATCGACCTCGCGCAGGAATTTCTCAAGGTCCTGCAGGCCATCGGCCTGAGCGGCGAAGGCCGACAACGCAAAAGCACAAGTGAGGAGTTGCTTGATCATGAAGGTCCGACCCGGTTGCGCCGACTTGGTTGCAAGCCGGCTTCGTTCATTCGTTGCGCGAAGGTACCAGGATGTCGCGTTGGCCACTGGACGTCAGCGCACTGACAAGCCCTGCGTTTTCCATGTCCTCCAGCAGCCGTGCCGCGCGGTTGTAGCCAATTTTCAACTTGCGCTGCACGTAGGAAATGCTGGCCTTGCGGTCCTTGATCACGATCTCGACGGCCTGGTCGTACAAGGCATCTTTCTCGCCGTTGCCCTCTCCGCCACCTTCGCCGAACAGTTCGCCGCCTTCGCCATCGCCCAGGTTGGCTTCGAGCACGCCGTCGATGTAGTTGGGTTCACCGCCCTGCTCTTTCAAGTACGCCACCACGCGATGCACCTCGTCGTCGCTCACGAAGGCACCGTGCACACGGATCGGGAAACCGGTGCCCGACGGCATGTAGAGCATGTCACCCATGCCCAGCAGGCTTTCTGCGCCCATCTGGTCCAGGATGGTGCGGCTGTCGATCTTGCTGCTGACCTGGAACGACAGGCGCGTGGGGATGTTGGCCTTGATCAGGCCGGTGATCACGTCCACGCTCGGACGCTGCGTGGCAAGGATCAAATGGATGCCGGCCGCGCGCGCCTTCTGCGCCAGGCGGGCGATGAGCTCTTCGATTTTCTTGCCCACCACCATCATCAGATCGGCCAGCTCGTCGATCACGACCACGATGTAGGGCAGACGTTCCAGTGGCTCGGGCTGTTCGGGCGTCAGGCTGAAGGGATTGCCGATGATCTCGCCGCGCGCGGTGGCCTCATCGATCTTGGTGTTGAAGCCCGCGAGGTTGCGCACACCCATCTTGCTCATGAGCTTGTAGCGCTTCTCCATCTCGGCCACACACCAGTTCAGGCCATTGGCCGCGTGCTTCATGTCGGTGACCACCGGCGCAAGCAGATGCGGAATGCCTTCGTAGACGCTCATCTCCAGCATCTTCGGGTCGATCAACAACAGGCGCACGTCGCGTGCATCGGCCTTGTACAACAGCGACAGGATCATCGCGTTGATACCGACCGACTTGCCCGAGCCGGTGGTACCTGCCACCAGGCAATGCGGCATCTTGGCGAGGTCGGCCACGACGGGTTGACCACCGATGTCCTTGCCCAGACCCATGGTCAACATCGACTTCGCATCGTTGTACACCTGTGAACCCAGGATTTCGCTGAGCTTGATGGTCTGGCGCTTGGCGTTGGGCAACTCCAGCGCCATCAGGTTCTTGCCCGGGATGGTCTCGATCACACGAATCGATATCAGGGACAGCGAGCGCGCCAGATCGCGGCCGAGATTGACGATCTGCGAGCCCTTCACGCCCGTGGCCGGCTCGATTTCGTAGCGCGTGATCACAGGCCCTGGCGCGGCCGCGACCACCCGTACCTCCACGCCGAAGTCCTTGAGCTTCTTTTCGATCAGGCGGCTGGTCATCTCCAGCGTCTGGCTGTCGACCCCGGCCTGATGCGCCGGCGCGCTGTCCAGCAGATCCACCTGCGGCAGCTTGCTGTCGGGCAACTCGGTGAACAAGGGTTTCTGGCGCTCCTTGGCCACGCGCTCGCTTTTGGGCACTTCCACCAAGGTGGGCTCGATCACCACGGGGATGGGATGGTGCTCCTCGATCTCCACACGCTCGACCTTGACAACCTCTTCGCGCTCGCGCGCAGCCTTTTCGCCAATGCGCTGGTCTTCCACCGCCTCTCGCTTTTCTCGCCGCGCTTCAAACCACCCGTCGAGCGTGTGCCCGACCTCCTCCGCCCAGTGCCCCCAGGAGAAGTTGAAGACCCTGGGCAGGCTCACCAGCAGAAGCGCCAGCATGGTGAGCGCGGAACCGGTGAACCCCAACCAGCGCATCGCCACAGGTCCGAGGGCATGGCCGAGCACACCGCCCGCATGATCGGGCAAGGACGCTTCGAGGCGATAGAGGCGGCTCCATTCCAGCACCGAGCTCGCGCCGACCAGAGCGACCAATGCCAGCACGAACAGCGTGCGACGCGCCCAAGGACGTCGATGCCAGAGTGGATCGTCCTTTGTGGCATTGGCATCGGGTGCTTGCGCACCACGGATCCAGCGCGCGAGCGTGGTCAACCACGCTCTCACACCGGCCAGAAACAGCCACCAGACCGAAAAGCCCAGCAGGTAGTAGCTCCAGTCGGCGAGCATCGCGCCCAGACGGCCGCCCCAGTTGCCGACCTCGCTCGAAGTGCCGGTTGTGCTCCAGGCGGGATCTGCCAACGAATGGCTCAGCAGCGCGAGCAGCCAAAAGGCCAATGCCGCGGCGCCGAGCAGCAAACCGATTTCCTGTGCAAACCGGGAGACACCCGCCGGAGCCGCGTTGTCGCGATCGGCGTTGAGGGTGTTGAGTGAGTAAGTCATAGGCCTCGCTGAATTCCAGCGGCAAGCTTACCCCATGAATCCCAGCAGCCGAGACAGGCCAGAGCGCCCCGGCCGCGCGCTCAACCCAGCGAGTTGAGGCGATCCTTGATCAGGGTGCGCCCATCCTCCGTCACCTCGATGAAGCCGCGATCTTCCAGATCCTTCATCACCCGGCTGACCATTTCACGCGATGCGCCGATCATCTTCGCCACGTCCTGGCGCGACACCCGTTCCTTGATGGCCAACACACCGTCCTTGTCGGGTTGCGCGAATTCCAACAGCGCACGCGCGACACGGCCATAAACATCCATCAGCGCCAGCGACTCGATCTTGCGGTCGGCGTGGCGCAAGCGCTGCACCAGACCGCGCATCACCGCATAGGCCATGGACGTGTTCTCCGGCAGGCAACGCGCGAACTCGGTGCGGCCCAGGATGAGCACATCGGTCTGCACCTCGGCGCGCACGGTGGCCGAATGCGGCTGGTTGTCGATCAAGCTCATCTCGCCCACATAGTCCCCCGGATTCATGGTCGCAAGGATCACCTCGCGCCCGCGGGTGTCCGTGGTCATCACACGGGCCCGACCGGTCAGCACGATGGCCAGGCAATTGGACTTCTTGCCTTGCTCCACGATGCACTCCCCCCGCTTGAAACGCCTCTTCACCACGGAATCCGCCACCGCTTCGGCCTGGGCCTGGGTCAACGTGGAAAACAACGGAACCCGGCGGATCAGGTCAAGATTGGACAGGAGAGACATGCGTGTATTCCTTGGTTGGGACGGCGCTTACAGCGCTCTTTCATACAATGATTCGCATACATCGGGGCCCCAACACGGCACTGGATTCGCCACGTTGCGCCCCCAAATAACCACCGACTCTAAACCACTTGGCCCCGAACCCGATGGGGCGCTCAACATGAAACACGCGAAAGTACTCATCCTGGGCTCAGGCCCCGCTGGCTATACGGCCGCCGTCTACGCGGCACGCGCCAACCTCAACCCGGTGCTGATCACGGGCATCGCTCAGGGCGGCCAACTCATGACCACGACCGATGTGGACAACTGGCCAGCCGATGCCGAAGGCGTGCAGGGACCCGACCTGATGCAGCGTTTTCTGGCCCATGCCGAGCGCTTCAACACCGAGATCATCTTCGATCACATCAACGCCGTGGACTTCAGCAAGCGCCCCTTCGTGCTCAAAGGCGACAGCGGCGAATACAGCTGCGATGCGCTCATCATCGCCACAGGCGCCTCGGCCAAGTACCTGGGCCTGCCGTCCGAAGAACTCTTCATGGGCAAGGGCGTGTCGGGCTGCGCCACTTGCGACGGGTTCTTCTACCGAGGCCAGGAAGTCAGCGTGGTGGGCGGCGGCAACACAGCGGTGGAAGAAGCGCTGTACCTGTCCAACATCGCCAGCAAAGTCACACTGGTGCACCGCCGCGACACCTTCAAGGCCGAAGCCATCCTGATCGACAAGCTGATGGAAAAGGTCGCGAGCGGCAAGATCGAGCTCAAGCTGCACAGCACGTTGGAAGAGGTGTTGGGCGACCAGACCGGTGTGACTGGCGTGCGCCTGAAAAACATGAAGACCGGCGCCACCGAGGATCTGAACGTCAAGGGCTGTTTCATCGCCATCGGCCACCAGCCGAACACCGACATCTTCAAGGACCAGCTCGACATGAAGGATGGCTACATCACCACGCGCTCCGGCCTGCAAGGCATGGCCACCATGACCAGCGTAGCCGGTGTTTTTGCCGCCGGTGACGTTCAAGACCACGTGTACCGTCAGGCCATCACCAGCGCGGGCACGGGTTGCATGGCCGCCTTGGATGCGCAGCGCTTCCTGGAGCAAAACGCCGCCTGACACCCCGATTTGGCAGGCCTGCAGCCCTTTGGCTATAATTGCGGGCTTTGCTGACATCTACCGGCTTCCCGGGCGCGCAGCAGATTCATGGGTTACCGCCACCCTTTCCTGGCGAGGTGAGGTTGATGGGCCGCTCGGAGATGCCTCCGTTCTCGGTCCTCAGCTGTTTGAAATGATCGGAGTGTCCTCATGGCACGCGTCTGCGACGTCACGGGCAAGAAGCCCATGGTCGGGAACAATGTTTCCCACGCCAACAACAAAACCAAGCGCCGGTTCCTGCCGAACCTGCAATACCGCCGTTTCTGGGTCGAGAGCGAAAACCGCTGGGTGCGTCTGCGCGTCTCTGGCGCTGCTCTGCGCCTGATCGACAAAAACGGCATTGATGCCGTGCTCGCCGACCTGCGCGCACGCGGTCAAGCTTAAGGAGAACCGAACATGGCAACCAAAGGCGCACGCGAGAAGATCAAGCTGGAATCCACCGCTGGAACCGGCCACTTCTACACCACCACCAAGAACAAGAAGACCACGCCCGAGAAGATGCTGATCAAGAAATTTGATCCGAAGGCTCGCAAGCACGTGGACTACAAGGAAATCAAGCTCAAGTAATCGAGCCGATTCCCCAACAAAAAACCCGCTGTGAAAACAGCGGGTTTTTTGTTGCCCGGACGCCGCGAGCAGCGCCCGGAAACCGGCTTCTTCGATCAGGCGTGGGCGGAACGCAGACGGATCGAGAAATCGCGCAGCGCGGCAATGCCACTTTCTTCGGCGCGGCGGCACCAGGCCTGCAGGTCAGCGGCCAGTTGCTCACGGGTAGAGTTGGTGCTGGACCACAAGGCGCGCAGTTCCTCGCGCATGGTCACCATCTTGTCGAGCACCGGGTGCTCGGCGCGCACCTGGGCCAGCTGCGGTTTGACGTTGGCAGGCACCTTCTCGTCGTCGCGGTGCAGCCAGCGGCGGGCGGCTTGCAGCACCGTGGCATCGCCACGGCGTTGCTTCAAGGCCTCGAGTTCGTGCTTGCAGGCCGCGCGCATTTCGCGGGCGTAGCCGGCCATCACCTCGTAGCGGTTGGCGATGATCGCCTCGAGCGTCTTTTCGTCGGCAACCGGGCGCACGGCGCCATAGGCCATCTTGGGCGGCACCTTCTTCACGGATGCCAGGCCGACCGACTGCAGGATGGAGATGTACATCCAGCCAATATCGAACTCATAAGGCTTGACCGACAGCTTGGCCGACGTCGGATAGGTGTGGTGGTTGTTGTGCAGTTCTTCGCCACCGATGATGATGCCCCAAGGGGACACGTTGGTGCTGCCGTCCGCGGCCTCGAAGTTGCGGTAACCCCACCAGTGGCCGATGCCATTGATGATGCCGGCGGCCGTGAGCGGAATCCAGATCATCTGGATCGCCCAGACCGTCAGGCCCAGCACGCCGAACAGGGCGATGTTCAGAATGAGCATGAGGCTGACGCCCAGACGCGAGCGGCCGGTGTAAACGTGCTTCTCCATCCAGTCGTTGGGCGTGTTGTGGCCATACCGCTCCATGGTTTCGGCGTTTTTCGCCTCGGCGCGGTAGAGCTCGGCACCTTCATAGAACACCTTCTTGATACCGAAGATGTGCGGGCTGTGCGGGTCGCCTTCGTGCTCGCACTTGGCGTGGTGCTTGCGGTGGATGGCCGTCCACTCCTTGGTGACCATGCCGGTCGTCATCCACAGCCAGAAGCGGAAGAAATGCGACGCAATGGGATGCAGGTCCAGAGAGCGGTGTGCGGAATGGCGGTGCAGATAGATGGTGACGCTGGCGATCGTGATGTGCGTGAGCACCACGGCCACCAGCAGGACCTGCCACCAGGCAGCACCGGTCAGGCCTTGCGCCAGAAACTGGATCAGGCCATCCCACAGCTGGGACCAAACACCGGAATCGGAAGAAAACATGCAGTTCCTAAAAGACCGCCCTGGGTCATCGGGATGTGAAGCAGCGCCGTACCCTGGGCGGTGTGGGCCGGCAGCGAAGCCGAGATTTTAAGGCGAGGGGTCCAAATCACAAACCCGATCGGACCCGCAAGCACACACTTAGGCGTTCAAATCGGGTGACTTGCCCTCATTTCAAGGCTTTTTCCGCCAAACGGCAGCAAAAAAGCCATCTGTTGCGTGCCGATGAGGCCACAAACGCAGGTATTGACCTGCATCAACCGAACACAGACTGGCCGCCGCAGACACGTGCAGGCCTTCCAACAGGGACAAGGCCGCGAGGGGTTCGAAATCGGCATGTGACGCGCCAAACGCCTGCGCCACCCTTTCGTTCTCGTCCTTCAGGAGGCTGCAGGTGGCGTACACCAGACGGCCGCCGGGTTTCAGCAATCGGGCGGCGCTGTTCAGAATGGATTGCTGCAAGTCGGCCTGCGCCGCCACCGTCTGGGGCGTCTGGCGCCACTTCAGATCCGGACTCCGCCTCAAGGTCCCCAGACCGGAGCAAGGGGCATCGACCAACACGCGATCGATCTTGCCCGCCAGGCGCTTGATGCGGTCGTCGCGCTCGTGGGCGATGGCCACCGGATGCACATTGGACAGGCCACTGCGTGCCAGCCGCGGTTTCAGCGCGTCGAGCCGATGACCCGAAGTGTCAAAGGCATAGAGCCGGCCACTGTTGCGCATGGCCGCGCCGATGGCCAGCGTCTTGCCACCCGCACCGGCACAGAAATCGACCACCATTTCGCCGCGTTTGGCGTCCAGCAGCAGGGCCAGCAGCTGCGACCCTTCGTCCTGCACTTCCACCTCGCCCTGCACAAATGCCGGCACTTTAGTAAGCGAGGGCTTACCTTGCAAACGGATGCCCAGCGGCGAATAGGGTGTGGCGGCCCCCGCCAGCCCGGCTTTTTGCAAAGCACTCAACACGGCCTCGCGCTTGCCTTTGAGCACGTTCACCCGCAGGTCCAGTGGCGCGGGCTGGCTCAGGCTCGCGACCAAGGCGTCGAACTCCTCGCCCACCTGCTCACGCAGGGCCGTGGCGAGCCAGTCGGGCAGGTTGTGGCGGTGTTGCGCCATCAAGTCCTTGTCCGTCACCGCATCGCAGTGGTCGAGCCAGGTTTTTTCAGGTTCGGTCAACGCGCTCTTGATGAAGTCGCGATCGCCCGGAAAAGCCAGGATCGCCAGCCGGCGCCATTTGGAACCACTGCCCGAACGGGCCAGCCATTCCAGTTTCAGGCGCTCGCGCAGAATGGCGTAGACCGTGTCGGACAGGGTTGCTCGCTCGCGGGGCCCGAGCGAGCGGTTTTCGCGGAAGTGGCGCGCGACCACGGCATCGGCCGGGTGTTCAAACTTGAAGACTTGTTCGATGAGGCTGGCGCTTTCGTCCAGAAGGGCTTTGGGGTGCATGGCGCGTATTGTCGTCCGGGGGGCAGGCCCGGGACACGATAATCGTGGGCTATGTCCGATCTTTCCCAACAGGTGCGCCGCCGCCGCACCTTTGCCATCATCTCCCACCCCGACGCGGGCAAAACCACCCTCACCGAAAAGCTGCTGCTGTTCTCCGGCGCGATCAACATCGCGGGCAGCGTGAAGGCGCGCAAGGCCGCGCGCCACGCCACCAGCGACTGGATGGAAATCGAAAAGCAGCGCGGCATCTCGGTCGCATCGTCGGTCATGCAGATGGAGTACCGCGACTGCGTGATCAACTTGCTGGACACCCCGGGTCACCAGGACTTCTCCGAAGATACCTACCGCGTGCTCACCGCCGTGGACGCCGCGCTGATGGTGATCGACGCCGGCAATGGCGTGGAACCTCAGACCCGGCGCCTGCTTCAGGTCTGTCGCGCGCGCAACACGCCCATCCTGACCTTTGTGAACAAGATGGACCGGGAGGTGCAGGCCCCACTCGACCTGATGGACGAGATCGAACGCGAACTCGGCATGACCGTGGTGCCCTTTACCTGGCCGGTGGGCATGGGCAAAACCTTTCGCGGTGTGTTCGACCGCCGCACCGACCAGATGCGCGTGTTCGCCGCGGGTGAGGACCGCCGCGGTGGCGAGGAAGAGGTGCTCGCCGGACTGGACAACGCCGAGAGCGTCAACCGCTTCGGCGCAGAGTTCGAACAGGCACGCGATGAACTGGAGCTCGTGGCGGGCGCCTCACCCGCCTTCGACGAAGCGCAGTTCCTCGAAGGCAAGCAGACGCCCATGCTGTTCGGCTCGGCGGTGAACAACTTTGGTGTGCGCGAGGTGCTCGATGCGCTGGTGGACCTGGCGCCGCCGCCGGGCGAACGGCCCGCGATGCAACGCACCGTCAAACCCGAAGAGCCGAAGTTCAGCGGCGTGGTGTTCAAGATCCAGGCCAATATGGACCCGGCGCACCGCGACCGCATCGCCTTCGTGCGCCTGGCCAGCGGGCACTTCGTGCGCGGCATGAAACTCAAGGTGGTGCGATCGGGCAAGGACCTGCGGCCCAACACCGTGGTGAGTTTTCTCTCACAACGCCGCGAACTGCTCGATGAGGCCTTTGCGGGCGACATCATCGGCATTCCCAACCACGGCGTGCTGCAGCTGGGCGACACGCTCACCGAAGGCGAAAACCTGCAGTTCACCGGCCTGCCGTTCTTCGCACCGGAAATCATCCGCAGCGTGGAAGTGGCCGACCCGCTGCGCAGCAAACAATTGCGCGCGGGTCTGACGCAGTTGGGGGAGGAAGGCGCGATCCAGGTGTTCCGTCCGGTGGCGGGCTCGGTGCTGCTGCTCGGCGCGGTGGGTCAGTTGCAGTTCGAAGTGGTGGCACACCGGCTGGAGCACGAGTACGGTGTGAAGGCGCGCATCATGAACAGCCCTTACCAGGTGGCGCGCTGGGTGACGTGCGCGCCCGAAGATGGTGGCGATGTCGAACTCAAGCGCTTCATCGACGCCAACAGCCACCGCGTGGCGCTGGATGCCGTGGACGCCCCCACCTTGCTGGTGGACCATGCGGCGACGTTGCGCGCGGTGGAAGCGAACTGGCCGAAGATCAAGTTCCACGCGATGCGCGAGCACGCGGGATTGGTGTTCGCCAAAGGGATGTGAGCGCGAGCCCTTCTCCCGCAGGAAAGGGAGAACGGCACGTCACACCGACAACAGCCGCTCGATGGCGCGTGGGTAGATGAGGTGCTCCTGTGCAAGCACCCGCGCCGCCAAGATCTCCGGTGTATCGCCGGACAGCACCGGTACCACCGCCTGGTCGAGAATCTCGCCATGGTCCAGCTCGCTGGTCACGCGGTGCACCGTGGCGCCCGCAAAGCGGCAGCCCATCTCGATCGCGCGCTGGTGCGTCTTCAACCCCGCAAACGCCGGCAGCAGACTGGGATGGATGTTGACCAGCCGGCCTTCGTAGTGCTGCACAAAGCCCGGGGTAAGGATGCGCATGAAGCCAGCCAACACCACCAGTGCCGGGTTGTAACGGTCGATCCGCGCCATCAGCGCGGCGTCGAAGGCCTCTCGGCTGTCGTAGGCGGTGTGGTCGAGCGCGGAGGTCTCGATGCCTTGGTCCTGCGCCCAGACCAAACCCTTCGCCGCAGCCTTGTTGCTGATCACCGCCGCCACGCGTGCGCCGTAGCGGTCTTGCCAGCGTTGCTTTCGCGAGGTCTCCACGATGGCGGCCATGTTGGAGCCGCTGCCAGAGATCAGAATCACGATGTTTTTATTCACGCCAGACATGGCCGGGAAGTGTAATGACCTCAGACCTGCAAACCGGCCGCCCGCGCGGCCACGACTTTCAACAACGCCCGCTCTCGCCCACCGAGGCGCGCGTGCTCGGCACGCTGATGGAGAAGGCGCGCACCGTGCCCGACAGTTACCCGCTCACGCTCAACGCGCTGGTGACGGGCTGCAACCAGAAGTCCACCCGCGACCCGGTGATGAACCTGCCCGATGCGGCCGTGCTGGAGGCGCTGGACGAGTTGCGCAGCCTGCACATGGTGCTCGAAGGCAGCGGCAGCCGCGTCACACGCTACGAACACAACTTCGTGCGCGCGGTCGGCGTGCCCGACCAGGCCGCGGCACTGCTGGGCATGCTGATGCTGCGGGGCCCGCAAACCGCCGGTGAATTGCGCCTGAACACCGAGCGCTGGCACAAATTTCTCGACATCGCCTCGGTCGACGGCTTTCTGGAAGAGCTGCAGGAACGCAGTGTCGACAAGGGCGGCCCGTTGGTCGTGAAGCTGCCACGCGCACCCGGTGCGCGCGAACAACGCTGGGCCCATCTGCTGTGCGGTCCGGTCGATACCAGCGACCTGGCCAGCGCCACGAATGCCACCAGCAGCGCCGCCACCGAGGACGAACTGATCGCCCTCACGCGCCGCATCGCCGCCCTGGAAAACACCGTGTCCACGTTGCAGGAGCAGATCGAGAATCTGCACGAGCAGCTGGGTTTGTCACAGCCCGGACAGCCGTAAAACGAACGGTCGTGCGAAACTGGCCGGCATTGCGTTGTTCACATTGCCGGCACACGCAGCTGTGGCGGCCACCAGGAGACCTTCCATGGATTTGGCATTCACGCCTGAAGAACAGGCGTTTCGCGAGGAGATTCGCGCCTGGGTCAGGGCCAACCTGCCCGCCGAGATCGCCCACAAGGTGCACAACGCGCTGCGCCTGACGCGCGACGACATGCAGCGCTGGGCAAAAATCCTGGGCAAGAAGGGCTGGCTCGGCTGGGGCTGGCCCAAGGAATTCGGTGGCCCGGGGTGGACTGCGGTGCAGAAGCACCTGTTCGAAGAAGAATGTGCCCTGGCCGGCGCGCCGCGCGTGGTGCCTTTCGGCCCGGTGATGGTGGCGCCCGTGATCATGGCCTTCGGCAACCCGGAGCAGCAGCAGCGGTTCCTGCCCGGCATCGCCAGCGGCGAAGTCTGGTGGAGCCAGGGCTACAGCGAACCCGGCTCGGGCTCGGACCTGGCCTCCGTCAAGACGCGCGCCGAGCGCCAGGGGGACAAGTACATCGTCAATGGGCAGAAAACCTGGACCACCCTGGGCCAATACGGCGAGTGGATCTTCTGTCTCGTGCGCACCAGCAACGAAGGCAAACCGCAGACCGGTATCTCCTTTCTGCTGATCGACATGAAATCGCCCGGCGTCACGGTGCGGCCGATCAAGCTGCTGGATGGCGAGAGCGAGGTCAACGAAGTCTGGTTCGACAACGTCGAGGTGCCGGTCGAGAACCTGATCGGCGAAGAGAACAAGGGCTGGACGTATGCCAAGCACCTGCTCAGCCACGAACGCACCAACATCGCCGACGTGAACCGCGCCAAGCGCGAACTGGAGCGCCTGAAGCGCATCGCCAAGGCCGAGGGCGTGTGGGACGACCTGCGCTTTCGCGACCAGATCGCCTTGCTCGAGGTGGACGTGGTGGCGCTGGAAATGCTGGTGCTGCGCGTGCTCTCGGCCGAGAAGTCGGGCAAGAACTCGCTCGACATTGCCGGCCTGCTCAAGATCAAGGGCAGCGAGATCCAGCAACGCTATGCCGAACTCATGATGCTGGCGGCGGGCCCGTACAGCCTGCCCTTCATCTCCGAGGCGATGGAGGCCGGCTGGCAGGGCGACTTCCCCGGCGGCACTGTGGCCAACGCACCGCTGGCATCCACCTACTTCAACATGCGCAAGACCACCATCTACGGTGGCAGCAACGAAGTGCAACGCAACATCGTCGCGCAGACGGTGCTGGGCTGAGGAGACATTCATGGACTTTGATTTCAGCGACGACCAACAACAACTGCGCGATGCGGTGCGCAAATGGGTCGACAAGGCCTATACCTTCGAGCGCCGCAACGCCATCGTGTCCGCCGGTGGCTTCGACCGCTCTGCCTACGGTGAGCTGGCCGAACTTGGGCTGAGCGGCCTGTACGTCGGCGAGGACGACGGCGGCCTGGGCATGGGCCCCATCGAGGGCATGGTCGTGATGGAAGAGCTGGGCTGCGGCATGGTGTTGGAGCCCCTCGCCCAGACCCTCGTCACCACCGGTGTGCTGGGCGGCTACGCCCCCGCCGAGCTCAAGGCCGCCTGGCTGCCGCGCATGGCTTCGGGCGAGGCGCTGGTGGTGCTCGCGCACCAGGAACGCAAGGCCCGCTACCAGTTGGACGTGTGCGCCACCACCGCCACGCAAGCCGGTGCGGGCTGGACACTCTCCGGCGCCAAGAACCTCGTACCCGCTGCCGACCAGGCCGATGCCTTCATCGTGCCTGCCGTCATCAATGGCCAGTTGGCCTTGTTCCTCGTCGAACGCACGGCATCGGGCGTAAGCACGCGCGGCTATGCCATGCAGGACGGCTCGCGCGCGGGTGACCTGACGCTGCGCAACGCGCCTGCGCTGTTGATCACCCAGGACGGGCTGAGCGCCCTGGAACACGGCGTGGACATCGGCATTGCCGCCGTCTGCGCCGAGGCCGTCGGCGTGATGGACAAGACCTTGGCGATCACGGTCGAGTACATGAACACGCGCAAGCAGTTCGGCGTGGCCATCGCGACCTTCCAGGCGCTGCGCCACCGCGTGGCCGACATGAAGATGCAACTGGAGCTGGCGCGGTCGATGAGCTACTACGCCAGCCTCAAGCTGAACGCGCCGGCCACCGAACGCCGCGCGGCGATGGCGCGCGCCAAGCTGCAGTTGGGCACCTCCATGCGCTTCGTCGGGCAGCAGGCGGTGCAGTTGCACGGCGGCATTGGCGTGACCGACGAGTACATCGTGAGCCACTGCTTCAAGAAGCTCACGCAACTGGAAATAACCTTCGGCGACACCCTGCACCACCTGGGTGAAGTCTCGGCCCGCATGCAGGACACGGCAGGCGTGTTCGCGTGATGCCGGCGGATGGCTCAGCCGACCAGGCGGGCCAGATCGAGCACACCTGTGCCCCACAGGCCGATGATCACGTGCGACACGGACACGCCCAGCAGTGAGCCGTGGCGGTGGTAGAGCCAGCCCCAGAACAGACCGGGGACGAACACCGCCAGCGCATAGCCCAGGCCTAGGTGCTGGTGGCTGATCGAGAAAACGGCGTTGGACACCACCACCGCCTGCAGAGGCACCCAGCGGCCGGTGAGCATGCGAGCGAGCGACCCCTGCATCAGCCCGCGGGCCACGAACTCCTGCACCGGCGAGAGCAGCACATACAGGCCGTAGGCGAGCAGGGTCGCCATGGCGCCCGCGGGCGACACCCATGGCTCGAACATCGGCATGCCGGCGTGGGCCGGGCTCCATTGCAACAACGCCCATTTGCCCAGCGTGAGCACGGCGCAGAACACCGCGCTCCACCCGAGGCTCTCCAACAGCACCCAACGCCAGCGCGCCAAGGTGAAGCCGAAGGTCTGGGGCGCGAAGCCGCTGGCCTTCATGATCCATGCAGAGCCCACGGCCATCAGCACCAACAAGGCTGCGCTCGTGAGCGTGCTCGAACTGGCGGAACTCGAGAACCCGCGCAACACCCCGAGTGCCGAGGTGTAGACGAACACCATCAGGATCACATGGGTGAACAAGGTGCCGAAAGACACCCGGATGCGGTACTGTTCCATGCGGTCGCGCTGCCATTGCGCCGCCACATCGCTCACACGGGTGAGCCGCTCCCCCAACGCGTCGGCATGGGCACGCATCGACAAGGCAAAGAGGTCCACGCCCGTGCGCTCTCGAAACACCTGCAAGCCTTGCTGCGCGATCGACCAGGTCACCACGTCCGTCTCCGCGGTGACCGTGGCCGAGCGCGGCGCGCCGGACAAGACCCCCATCTCGCCAAACGACGCGCCGGCCTCCACACTGCCCAGCCGCGCGCCGTCCGTGCCCTTGTAGATGCCGACCCGTCCGGCGGTGAGCAGGAACACGCGATCGGCCTTGTCGCCCTCGTTCACGATGGCCTCCCCCGGCGCGTACGCGCGCCGCTCCACGACCGCCTGCAGATGGTCGACAAACTCGCGGGGCACGTGCGCCAGAAACAGGTTCTGGCGCCAGGCCTCGGGGTCGGTCGAGGCGTTTTCTGGAGGGCTCATCGCATCCCAAGTCGGTGAAGTCACAATCGGACACCATCAAGCGCCCGCCATGGTACCTGCAAGCCCATACCCCTTACCCCTATCCAGACCACCGCGTTCGCGCCTTGAGAAAGGGCTGCGATGAACCGGCGTGTGCACGACGCCGTCGCGGCCGGCTACAACTCGGGCAGCGGGATCATTGCGGACAAGAACCGCGAGGTCGCGCAGCATCTGGCCGAACGTTTGCGCCCACGCCCGGGCCCGCTGGCCGTGGCCGATCTGGGCGTGGGCGATGGGGCCATGCTGGCCCAGCTGGCGGCCTTGGGCCTGCCCCTGGAGATGACCGGCCTGGACGTCTCGGCCGCGATGCTGCGGCTGGCCCAGGCACGGATACCGCTGAAGGCCGTGCACGCCCCCGCACAACGCGCGCGCGAGGTGCTGCCAGCGGCAGCGTTCGACGCGGTGCTCGCGCATTTCATCCTGGCGTATGTGGACCGCCACACCCTGCTGGCGCAAGCCCGTGACTTGTTGGCGCCGGGCGGCGTGCTCTCGCTCGTGACCACCACCGAGGAAGGCGGCGGTCCGTTCTTCGAGGGGCTCGACCGCTTTTTCCTGACGTCGCGCAACCCGCTCAAACGCGCCATGGGCCGGCTCTGCGAACGCGGGATCGCGCAGTCCCACGTGCCCAAAAGCTACGCCTCGCTCGAAGCGGAGATCCGTGTCGCCGGCCTGGTGGTACTGCGGCGCGACACCATGCGCCAGCACATCACGTTCGAGAATGCCGAAGACGCCTACCGCTTCGGCATCGAAGAGGGCTGGGCCGCCAACTTCCTCGCCATGCCCGGTGTGCCGGTGCGCGCAGCGCAGGCGCTCGCGCGCTGGGGCACGCGGCAAGCCACTTACCCGTTCTCGTTCACCCAGGTGATCGAAATGCTGGAAATCGGCGTCGCACCGACGGGCAGCGCCACCGAGGACGGCGGTTGACGCGCGGCGTCGTCGCCTGGATCGGCCGCACGGGCCTTCGCCTGGCCGGTTGGCACGTGGACCCGACGGTGCCCACGGTGCCCAAGTACGTTCTTCTGGCCGCCCCCCACACCAGCAACTGGGATTTCGTGGTGATGATGGCCGCAGGCATGGCGCTGGGCATCTGGCCGCACTGGGTGGGCAAGCACACCTTGTTCAGTTGGCCTTTCGGCGCGCTGGCGCGGGCGTTGCGCGGCATTGCGGTCGACCGGCGCGCGCCCGCGAACATGGTGGCTCAACTAAGCCACGCATTTGCCCGGCACGAACGCCTGGTGCTGGTGATGCCCGCGGAGGGCACGCGGGGCTATGCGCGCCACTGGAAGAGCGGCTTCTACCGGGTCTCGCTGGCCGCGGGCGTGCCGGTGGCCATGGGTTACGTCGACTTCACCACCAGAACCGCAGCCATCGGGCCGGTGTGGATGCCCACGGGCGATGTGCGCGCCGACATGGATGTGGTGCGCGCCTTCTACGCCGGGCGGCAAGGGCGCCACCCCGAGCGACAGGGGCCGATACGGCTGGCGGCCGAAGATCAGCTCGACACCACGAGCTGATGCTCACCCATACGGTTTTGCATTCAAGCGTAGAACAAGGCGGGTTGCCGCAGACAGTGCTGTAGCACGGCAAGGCGACCCAACGCCGTTATACGTTTGAAGGCGAAACCGTACTATGCGTGCAGGCGCGAACTCTTGGGCAGGTGCGCCATCAGGAACTCCATCTGGTCCGCCAGGATGCGCCGGTTGCGCAGAATGAAGTCTTCCCACAGGCTGGGCACATAGGGCGCATACAACAAGCCCATGTGCGCCTGCTCGGGCGTGCGGTTGCCCTTGCGGTGGTTGCACGACTTGCAGGCCGTCACCACGTTCATCCAGGTGTCACGCCCGTTCTGCCCCAGCGGCACGATGTGCTCACGCGTGCAGGCCTCCTCCTGGCAGTTCTCGCCGCAATACGCGCACACATTGCGGTCGCGCGCAAACAGCTTGCTGTTGGTCAGCGTGGGACGCAGGTCGAAGGGGTTGATGCGCGGCACGCCCTGGGTGCCGATGATCGAATTGACGGTGATGATGGACTGGCGGCCCGTGACCGCGTTGTGCCCGCCGTGGAACACCGCGATCTCGGCCCCCATCTCCCAGCGCACTTCATCCGCCGCATAGTGCAACACGGCTTCCTCCAGGCTGATCCACGACTGTGGCAACCCCTGCGCGGAGAGTTTCAAGACCTTCAAGACGGGCTCCTTCCAACGAACATGTCACCGGGGAGGGACGGCGCTCGCCACGCCGTCCTGCGGCCACCGGCAGGTCCGGCGGGCGCATATCATCGAGTGCCAATATAGCGCGCTTTGATAACGCGGCGGTGACGGTGGACCTGGAAGCCACAGCATCCGCGCCCCAAACGCCCTCCACCGCTGCTCCAGACCACCCTTTTCCGCATGAAAATCTTTCGCGGTTCGCGCCCTTGTTCCCCCGAATCCCCGGGCTGCGCCCTGACCATCGGCAACTTCGACGGCGTGCACCGCGGGCACCAGGCCATGCTGGCCTTGCTCAACAACGAAGCCCAGCACCGCGGCGTGCCCAGCTGCGTGATGACCTTCGAACCGCATCCGCGCGACTATTTCGCGGCCCTGCACCACAAGCCCGAGCTGGCACCCGCGCGCATTGCCACGCTGCGCGACAAACTGCAGGAGCTGGAGCGCTGCGGCGTCGACGAGTGCGTGGTGCTGCCTTTCAACGCCCGGCTGGCCAACCAGGCACCCGAGGCGTTCATCGAAGACACGCTGGTGCGCGCCTTCGGCGCACGGTATGTGCTGGTGGGCGACGATTTCCGCTTCGGCGCCAAGCGTGCGGGCGACTACGCCATGCTCGACGCCGCGGGCAACCGACTGGGCTTCGATGTGGCCCGCATGCAGAGCTACGAGGTGCACGGCCTGCGCGTTTCCAGTTCCGCGGTGCGTGAAGCCCTGGGCGCGGGCCGCATGGAGGACGTGGCGGCCCTGCTGGGCCGGCCCTACAGCGTCAGCGGCCACGTGGTGCATGGCCGCAAGCTGGGCCGGCAACTGGCCGAGAGCAGCCCGGGCAAGGGGGACGGCTTTCGCACGCTCAACCTGCGCTTCTCGCACTGGAAACCGGCGGCCAGCGGCATCTTTGCGGTGCACGTGCACGGCCTGGGCCCCCACCCCGATTCGCCGCCTTTGCCGGGTGTGGCCAACCTCGGCGTGCGCCCGTCGCTGGACCCGGATGACGTCAACGGCGGGCGCGTGCTGCTGGAAACCCATTGCCTCGAATGGCCGGCAGAGATGGCCGCACGCCTGCCCGAGGGAGAGGCCTACGGTAAAATCGTGCGCGTGGAACTGCTGCACAAACTGCACGACGAGCTGAAATACGACAGCCTCAATGCCCTGACCCAGGGCATCGCGAGAGACTGCGACGACGCACGCACGTTCTTCGCCTCGCTGCACACCCAAACCCACCGGCAGACCACGCGCGATCGAATTTAGACGATCCCGTCTGCCCGGTCGCCGCCCTTCGACAGGCTCAGGCCCTTCGACAAGCTCAGGACGATCGGAATACACCCCCATTCGAGCTCAATACCGCCCCGTTCGGGCTGAGCTTGCCGAAGCCACCACGGAAATTTCCCTGTCATGTCCGACGCCCCCACCGACTACCGCAGCACCCTGAACCTGCCCGACACGCCCTTCCCCATGCGCGGCGACCTGCCCAAGCGCGAGCCGGGCTGGGCCAAGGCCTGGAACCAGGACGGTCTCTACAAGCGCCTGCGTGGCGCCCGCGCTGGCGCGCCACTGTTCGTGCTGCACGACGGCCCGCCCTACGCCAACGGCCAGATCCACATGGGCCACGCCGTCAACAAGGTGCTCAAGGACATGATCGTCAAGAGCCGCCAGCTGGCCGGCTTCGACGCGCAGTACATCCCCGGCTGGGACTGCCACGGCCTGCCGATCGAGAACGCAATCGAGAAGAAGCACGGCCGCAACCTCAGCCGCGACGACATGCAGGCCAAGAGCCGCGCCTATGCCACCGAGCAGATCGACCAGCAGCGCGAAGACTTCAAGCGCCTGGGCATCCTGGGCGACTGGGAGCGGCCCTACCGCACCATGGACTTCGCCAACGAAGCCGGCGAGCTGCGCGCGTTCAAGCGCGTGATCGAACGCGGCTTCGTCTACCGCGGCCTGAAGCCGGTGTACTGGTGCTTCGACTGCGGCTCCTCGCTGGCCGAGTTCGAGATCGAATACGCCGACAAGAAGAGCGACACGCTGGACGTGGCCTTCGAAACCCACAATGGCGCGGCGCTGGCCAAGGCCTTCGGCCTGAGCGCCCTGCCCGCGGGCAAGAGCGCCTTTGCCGTCATCTGGACCACCACCGCCTGGACCATCCCCGCCAACCAGGCGCTCAACGCCCACCCCGAGCTGAACTACGCGCTGGTCGACACGCCGCGCGGCGTGCTGCTGCTGGCCGAGTCGCTGGTCGAAAAATGCCTGGAGCGCTACCAGCTCGAAGGCAGCGTGATCGCCACCGCCAAGGGCGAAGCCCTGCGCGACCAGGTCTTCCGCCATCCCCTGTACGACGTCGACGCCGGCTACCGCCGCCTCTCCCCGCTGTACCTGGCCGACTACGTGAGCGACAGCGACGGCACCGGCCTCGTGCACTCGGCGCCGGCCTACGGCCTGGACGACTTCAATTCCTGCGTGTCGCATGGCCTGAAGTACGACGACATCCTCAACCCCGTGCAGGGCAACGGCGCCTATGCGCCCGACTTCCCGCTGTTCGGCGGGCAGCACATCTGGAAGGCCGTGCCCGCCATCCTGGAGGCGCTGAAGAACGCCGGCCGCCTGATGGCCACGCAGCCCATCACCCACAGCTACCCGCACTGCTGGCGCCACAAGACGCCGGTGATCTACCGCGCCGCTGCGCAATGGTTCATCCGCATGGACGAGGGCGAAGGCGTGTTCACCAAGGACAAGGCGCCACGCACCCTTCGCGAGACCGCACTGGCGGCGATCGAACACACCCATTTCTTCCCGGAAAACGGCAAGGCGCGCCTGCACGACATGATCGCCAACCGGCCCGACTGGTGCATCTCGCGCCAGCGCAGCTGGGGCGTGCCGATCCCGTTCTTCCTGCACAAGGACTCGGGCGAGCTGCACCCGCGCACCATGGAGATCCTCGACCAGGCGGCCGACATCGTCGAGAAGGGCGGCATCGAGGCCTGGAGCCGCGTGACGGCCGAAGAGATCCTGGGCGCCGAGGACGCGCCGAAGTACACCAAGAGCCAGGACATCCTGGAGGTGTGGTTCGATTCGGGCTCGACCTTCCAGCACGTGCTGCGCGGCAGCCACGCCAAGGCCTATGTCAACGGCGACTTCCACCAGGAAGGGCCGGAGGCCGACCTGTACCTCGAAGGCCATGACCAGCACCGCGGCTGGTTCCACTCGTCCCTGCTGCTGGGCTGCGCGCTGTACGACCGCGCGCCCTACCGCGGCCTGCTCACCCACGGTTTCACCGTGGACAGCCAGGGCCGCAAGATGAGCAAGTCGCTGGGCAATGGCATCGACCCGCAGGACGTCACGAAGAAGCTGGGCGCCGAGATCATCCGCCTGTGGGTGGCCGCGAGCGACTACTCGGGCGACATCGCCGGCGACGACAAGATCCTCGCGCGTGTGGTCGACGCCTACCGCCGCATCCGCAACACGCTGCGCTTCCTGCTGGCCAACGTGAGCGACTTCGACCCCGCGGTCGACGCGGTGCCGCACGACCAGATGCTGGAGATCGACCGCTACGCGCTGGCGCGCGCGGCGCAGTTCCAGGCCGAGATCCTGGCGCACTTCGACGTCTACGAATTCCACCCGGTGGTGGCCAAGCTGCAGGTGTACTGCTCGGAAGACCTGGGCGCGTTCTACCTCGACGTGCTCAAGGACCGCCTCTACACCACCGCGCCCAAGAGCCTCGCGCGGCGCAGCGCACAGACCGCGCTGCACGAGATCACGCACGCCATGCTGCGCTGGATGGCGCCTTTCATGAGCTTCACCGCCGAGGAAGCGTGGCCGGTGCTGGCCGGCGCGAAGAGCCAGGGCTCGATCTTCTTCGAGACCTACGCCGACCTGCCTCAAGCCAACGAAGGGCTGCTGGCGAAGTGGACGCGCATCTGTGAAGTGCGCAACCTGGTGAACAAGGAGATCGAGACCGTGCGCGCGGCGGGTCAGGTGGGTTCATCGCTGCAAGCCAACGTGCGCCTCACCGCCCCGGCCGACGACCACGCGCTGCTGGCCTCGTTGGGCCAGGACCTCAAGTTCGCCCTGATCGTCTCCGCCGTGGAGCTGCTGCAGGGCGATGCGCTCGCGGTGCAGGTCGTGCCATCGACCGCCGTCAAATGCGAGCGCTGCTGGCACTACCGCAACGACGTGGGCAGCGACGCCGCGCACCCCACGCTGTGCGGGCGCTGCACCAGCAACCTGTTCGGCGCGGGTGAACCGCGCACGGTGGCCTGATGCAAGCCCAACGCAACAGCCACATCTGGCCCTGGCTGGGCCTGGCGGCCGCCATCCTGGTGGCCGATCAGGTCATCAAGCAATGGATCGTAGCGGTGTACCAGTTGGGCGACAGCACCTTCGTCACCAGCTTCTTCAACATCGTGCGCGTGCACAACAGCGGCGCGGCGTTCTCGTTCCTCGCGGGCGCGAGCGGCTGGCAGCGCTGGTTCTTCACCGCCGTGGGCGTGGGCGCATCCGTCTTCATTGTCTGGATGCTGCGTTCGCACCCGGGCCAGAAGCTGTTCGCGTTCGCGCTGGCTTGCATCCTGGGCGGTGCGCTGGGCAACGTGATCGACCGCCTGTGGCACAGCTACGTAGTCGACTACCTCGACTTCCACTGGCCATTCCTGGCCGGCCTCTTTCCCGGCGGCCATTTCCCCTCGTTCAATCTTGCCGACATCGCGATCTCGGTGGGTGCCGTGGCGCTGATCCTGGACGAGATACTGCGCGTGCGCCGCAGCCGCCGCCCCAGCTAAACGCCCGCGCGGGCCCGCGAGTCTCGCACCTCCTGCAGGGGCACCCCCTGCGGCGTATAGTTTTGAGGTTCATGAAACATCTGTTGGACCTTCTCGCGGCCATCGCCCTGCTGGTGTGGGGCACACACCTCGTGCGGGCCGGCGTGCTGCGCGTCTTCGGCAGCAACCTGCGGCAGTTCCTGGCCGCCAGCATGGGCAACCGCATCACCGCCGCGCTCTCGGGCCTGGGTGTCACGGCCCTGGTGCAATCGAGCACCGCCACCGCCCTCATCACCGCGTCCTTCGTGGGCCGAGGCCTCATTGCCTTGCCCGCCGCCCTGGCGGTGATGCTGGGCGCGGACGTGGGCACCGCGCTCATGGCGGTGGTGTTTTCGTTCGATCTGTCGTGGCTCTCGCCACTGTTCATCTTCCTGGGCGTCACGCTGTTCATTTCACGCCAAGGCACACAGGTGGGCGACTTCGGGCGCGTGCTGATCGGCCTGGGTCTCTTGCTGCTGGCCCTGCGCCTCATCGGCAGCGCCACCGGGGTGCTCACGCAGAACCCGGCGGTGCAGCTCATGCTGGAGTCGCTCACCAGCGACCGCATGCTCGAAATCCTGCTGGGCGCCGTCCTCGCGGTGGCGGCCTATTCGAGTCTGGCGGTGGTGTTGCTGGCCTCCTCCCTGGCAGTGCAGGTGGTGGGGCTGGACGTGGCGCTGGGCATCGTGCTCGGCGCCAACCTGGGCAGCGGCCTGCTGGCCGTCATCACCACCGCCAAGGCCGGCAACAGCACCCGCCAGGTCCCCTTGGGCAACCTGCTCTTCAAGCTGCTGGGCGTGACCATTGCGATTGGCCTCATCCCCCTGTGGACGCGCTTCATGGAGCCCCTGGTGCAGGATCCGGCCACACTCACCGTGCTGTTCCACCTGAGTTTCAACCTGATGGTGGGCCTTCTCTTCATCGGCCTCACCACACCCATCGCCCGCATGGTGAACCGCCTGCTGCCGCTGAAGAAGAGCAAGGACAAGAGCGCGCTGGAGCGGCCCAACCACCTCGACCCGTCCGCGCTGGCCACACCGTCGCTGGCCATCTCCTGCGCGGCGCGCGAGGCCATGCACCAGGCCGACATCGTGGAAACCATGCTGCGTGGCGTGCTCACCGTGATCCGCAACAACGACGCCAAGCTCTCGCAGGACCTGCGCAAACTGGACGACACGGTCGACGACCTCTATTCGTCGATCAAGTACTACCTCACCAAGATCTCGCGCCAGCAACTCAGTGAAGAAGAAGGCCGGCGCTGGACCGACATCATCAGCTTCACCATCAACATGGAGCAGATCGGCGACACCGTCGAGCGCGTGCTGCTCGACATCGAGGACAAGAAGATCCGCAAGGGCCGCAACTTCTCCGAGGCGGGCATGGCCGAGATCACCGAACTGCACACGCACCTGATCGACAACCTGCGCCTGGGCATGAGCGTGTTTCTCAGTGGCAACGTGCGCGACGCGCAGAAACTGCTGGAAGAGAAAGTGCGCTTTCGCGACATGGAGCGCGAATACGCCGCCACCCACCTGGACCGGCTCTCGGTCATGACGCAACAGAGCATGGACACCAGCGCGCTGCACCTGGACCTGATCAGCGATCTCAAGCGCATCAACTCGCACATCTGCTCGATCGCATACCCCATCCTCGACAGCGCTGGCGTGCTCGCGCCCAGCCGCCTGCGCGAGGGGTTGAAGTGACCCCCCCCCTGCGCCGCTGACGCGGCTTCCCCCCTCCGTTGCGCGCCTTCGGCGCTTCGAGGGGGGACGGCATCTTGGGCCGGCGCAGCCGTCCCTCGATGCCTCTGGATGGAGTCACGCGCGCCGGAGAGAGCTGGTGCCTCGGGCCGGCGGCCGTCCCTCGGTGCCCCTGGACGAACTCCCCCTCGATCGATGAGCGGACTTTCCCCTTGGTACGACGCTTCGCGTGGCGTGCTGTGCTACGCTGGCCCGCTGTTTTGCTTCCAAGCTACAGGAGACACACATGCCCGGATTGCTGCCCCAGATCGACCCCGACGGCCTGCTCGAGTTCTCGGTGGTCTACACCGACCGCGCGCTCAACCACATGTCCAAACGCTTCCAGGGTGTGATGACCGACATCTCGGCCATGCTCAAACGCGTGTATGGCGCGCATTCGGCGGTGCTGGTGCCCGGCAGCGGCACTTTCGGCATGGAGTCGGTGGCGCGCCAGTTCGCCCACGGCCAGCACGTGCTGGTGATCCGCAATGGCTGGTTCAGCTACCGCTGGACGCAGATCTTCGAGATGGGCAGCATTCCCGCCAGCCACACCGTGATGAAGGCCCGCCCCACCGGCAGCGGCGCGCAGGCCGCCTGGGCGCCCGCGCCGATCGAGGAGGTCGTGGCCACCATCGCGCGCGAGAAGCCCGCGCTGGTGTTCGCACCGCACGTGGAAACCGCCGCCGGCATGATCCTGCCCGACGGCTACCTCAAGGCCGTGGCGGACGCGGTGCACGCGGTGGGCGGCCTGTTCGTGCTCGACTGCATCGCTTCCGGTGCGATGTGGGTCGACATGAACGCCACGGGCGTGGACATCCTGATCTCGGCACCGCAAAAAGGCTGGAGCAGCTCGCCGTGTTGCGCCATGGTCATGCTCAGCGAGCGCGCGCGCAAGGCCATCGACGCCACACAGAGCACCACCTTTGCGATGGACCTCAAGAAGTGGCTGCAGATCATGGAAACCTATGAAGGCGGCGGCCATGCCTACCACACCACCCTGCCGACCGACGCGCTCACGCGGCTGCGCGACACCATGAAGGAAACCGAGGCCTACGGCTTCGAGCGCGTGCGCCAGGAGCAGGTGGAGCTCGGCGCGCAGGTGCGTGCGCTGCTGGAGCGCCATGGCTTCCCGAGCGTGGCCGCGCCGGGTTTCCAGGCTCCGGGCGTGGTGGTGAGCCACACGACCGACCCGGACATCCAGTCGAGCAAGAAATTTCTGGCCCAAGGCCTGCAGACGGCTGCCGGTGTGCCGCTGCAGTGCGACGAAGGCGCGGACTTCAAGACCTTCCGCATCGGCCTCTTCGGCCTGGACAAGTGGCACGACGTGCCCGCCACCCTGCGGCATCTGGAGCAAGCCCTGGCACGGGTGGCACCGAGGGTCGCGCAGCCGGCGTGAATGGAAAACACCCCCCTGCGCTGCTGACGCGGCTTCCCCCCTCTCTGGCGCGCCTTCGGCGCTTGGAGGGGGGACGGCATCTTGGGCCGGCGTAGCCGTCCCTCGATGCCTCTGGATTCAGGCACGCTCGCCGGAGAGGGGGCGGTATCTCAGGGCAGCAACACGGTGCAACCCGTGGTCGCACGCGCCTCCAGGCTCTGGTGCGCGGCCTGCACGTCCGTCAGCGCAAAGCGCTGGTCGATGCGGATCTTCACTTTGCCGCCTTCGACCACCGCGAACAGGTCGTCGGCCATGGCCTGGGTGCGTTCGCGGCTGGTGATGTGGGTGAACAGGGTCTGGCGCGTCACGTACAGCGAGTTCTTGGCCAGCACGGCCGGCGCGAACGGCGCCACCGGGCCGGAGGCGTTGCCGAAGCTGATCATGAGACCAAAAGGCCGCAGGCACTCGAGCGATTTGTCGAACGTGTCCTTGCCCACGGAGTCGTAGACCACCTTGACGCCTTGGCCGTTGGTGATGTCCTTGACGCGCGCGGCGAAGTCCTCGGTGCGGTAGTTGATGGCGTGGCTCGCGCCGTGTTCCAGCGCCATCGCGCACTTTTCATCGGAACCGGCGGTGGCGATCAGTTGCAGGCCGAGTGCCTTGGCCCACTGGCAGGCGATCAAGCCCACGCCACCGGCGGCGGCATGGAACAGCACGAAGTCGCCCGCATCCATGCCCTCCACGGGTTTGCAGCGCTTGAGCAGGTACTGCGCCGTCAGGCCCTTGAGCATCATGGCCGCGCCGGTCTCGAAGTCGATCAGGTCAGGCAAACGGCACACGTTCATGGCCGGCATCACGCGCACGTCGCAATAGGCACCCGGCGGGTTGGCCGCGTAGGCCGCGCGGTCACCGGCCTTGAGGTGGGTCACGCCTTCGCCCACGGCTTCGACCACGCCAGCGCCCTCCATGCCGAGCGACAGGGGCATGGGGAAGGGGTACAGGCCGGTGCGCTGGTAGACGTCGATGAAGTTCAACCCGATCGCGCGGTGGTGGATACGCACCTGCCCCGGTCCGGGCTCGCCAACGCTCACCGTATCGACCACGAGTTGTTCGGGACCGCCAGGGGCATGGATGCGCACGGCACGGCTGGTTTGTTCGCTCATCGGGACACTCCGCAGGTTGTGGAAGTCGGCAATGCTGCCATGAAACGCGAACGCGGCCGTCCACCCGCAGCCGCACCCCCGTTCGCAGACAGGACACGCGCTCGCCGGTACAGTGCGCGCATGCCATCGACCGACCACGCACGCCTGTCCCCCGCCACGCTCGCACTGCTCATCATCCCGCCGTTGCTGTGGGCGGGCAATGCGGTGGTGGGGCGCATGATGCAAGGGGTGATCCCCCCGGTCACGCTGAACTTCGTGCGCTGGGCCTTGGCCTTCCTGCTGTTGTTGCCCATGGCGGGCTGGGTGCTGCGCCCCGGCCCCCACGGCATGTGGCCGCATTGGCGCCGCTTCGCGCTGCTGGGCCTGCTGGGCGTGGGCACGTACAACGCGCTCCAGTACCTGGCCCTGAAGACCTCGTCGCCCATGAACGTCACGCTGGTGGCCTCCAGCGGCCCGGTGTGGGTGCTGATGATCGGGAGGATCTTCTACGGCGTGGCCATTTCACGCCGTGCCGCATTGGGCGCGGCTTTGTCGCTCGCGGGCGTGGCGGTGGTGTTGTCGCATGGGCGGGTGGAAAACCTTCTGGCGGTGCGGTTCGCGTTGGGTGATGGCTTGATGCTGCTGGCCTCGATGCTGTGGTCTTTCTACAGCTGGCAACTCGCACGCCCTGAACCGACCCACATCCAGAGCGACTGGTCCGCCTTTCTGTTGGCCCAGGTGGTCATGGGCGTGGGCTGGTCGGGCCTGTACGCGGCCGGCGAATGGATGCTGCTGCCGCCTTTGGCCGACGGTGCGTCGCACATTCGGTGGGGTTGGCCCTTGGCGGCCGGGCTGCTCTACGTGGCGCTCGGGCCGTCCTTGCTCGCCTACCGCTGCTGGGGCGCGGCGATCGGGCGCGCGGGGCCCACCATCGCCGCCCTGTTCAACAACCTCACACCCTTGTTCGCCGCGCTGATGTCGGCCACGCTGCTCAACGAACCCCCGCACCTGTTCCACGCGGTGAGCTTCGTGCTGATCGTGTGCGGCATCCTCATTTCTTCTTCGCCACGGCGCTGAGCGGTGCTCAGCGCAAGCGGAACGCGGCGACCGCGTGCACCAGCTGGTCGGCCTGCGTTTTCAGGCTTTGCGCCGCCGCGGCGCTTTCTTCCACCAGCGCCGCGTTCTGTTGCGTGGCCTGGTCCATCTGCGTCACGGCTTCGCCCACCTGCGACACGCCGTCGCTCTGTTCGCTGCTGGCCGCGCTGATCTCGCCCACGATGTCGGTGACACGCCGGATCGAGCCCACCACCTCGTTCATGGTGCTGCCCGCCTGGTCCACCAGGGCCGTGCCGCGGTCCACGCGGTCGACACTCACGTCGATCAGGTCCTTGATCTCCTTGGCGGCAGCCGCGCTGCGCTGCGCGAGGTTGCGCACTTCGGCGGCCACCACCGCAAATCCACGGCCCTGTTCACCGGCGCGCGCGGCCTCCACGGCCGCGTTGAGTGCGAGGATGTTGGTCTGGAAAGCGATGCCATCGATCACACCCACGATGTCGGCGATCTGGCGCGAACTGTCGTTGATGCCCCGCATCATGGCCACCACTTGCGTCACCACCTCACCGCCCTGCTGCGCCACGCTCGACGCGTTGATCGCCAGTTGATTGGCCTGCTTCGCGTTGTCCGCGTTGAGCTTCACGGTGGAGCTGAGTTCTTCCATGGAGGCCGCGGTCTGTTCCAGGGCGGCGGCCTGTTGTTCGGTGCGCGCGGACAGGTCGTGGTTGCCCTGCGCGATTTGTGCACTGGCCGTGGCCACGCCTTCGGCATTGCCCCGCACACTGCCGACCACGCGCGTCAATTCGGTTTGCATGGTCGCCATGGCGCTGAGCAACTGGCCCATTTCATCGTGGCCCCCGGTGGGCACGTCCTGGCTGAGGTCGCCGGCGGCCACGCGGGCGGCCACGGTGCGCGCCATCTCGGCCGGGCGGGTGATGGAGCGGCCGATCACGGCTGCAAACACCGCTGCGGCCAGGAGCAAGGCGGCAATCGCACCCAGCACGCCGATCAGTTCGTTGCGTTGCGCGGTGTAGCGCGCGCCGATCTTGTCATCCAGCACCTGCGCCCCACGATCGCTCAGGCCATACATGCCGTCGATGGCCGCGGTGGTGGCCTTGAAGTAGTCGGCCGACGCGAACTGGAGGACCTCCGCCTGCACGATCTGCGCGCGCGCCAACTGGAGCGCACTCTCGAAACCGCTGCGCGCCTGTGCATGTGCGTCGCCCAGGAGCACCTGAAGCGAGGCGTCTTCCTCAAAGGCCTTCTCCAGGTTGATGTCCAACTCGCGAACGCCGACGCGCGCACGCTCCACCAGACTGGCGATGTGGGCACGCTCTTCGGCCGTGGCACTCTGGCGCACCAGCATCGCGGAGCCCAGGGCGCGGGCTTGCCCGAGCATCTCGGTCAGACGTGGCATCTGCTGCAGGTTGCCGATGATCAGGAAGTAGGTGGACTTGTAGGGATCGGCTGTGAGCCCATGGTGGTCGGACACACGATCGGTGAGTTCCATCAGACTGGCGATCAATGCCGTATGGCGCGCAAAGCTCTCGGGCCCGGTGATGCTGCGCGAAGCCACAGCTTGCGCAAGCGATTGCCATTGCGCGGCAACCGCGCGCCAGTCGCGCTGAATGCGCGCGTCCATGGCGTCGTTGGCCAACAGGGTCTGGAAGGCTTGCACCGCCTTCTGAACCTCATCAGCGCGCGCCTGGCGCTGGGGTTCCGCATCGGCCTTGCCGCCGAACACGGTGGCGCTCATGCCCCGGTGGATCTGCGCCAGCCGCACCACTTCCAACAGCGAGCGCGACGGTGCCAGGCCCCGGCGTTCAAGATCGATGGTGCTCAGGGCTGAAACGGCATCGCGCACATAGGCCGTGAGCGGGACGAGTACCAGCAGTGCGGCAATGGCACCGAGCAAGGCGAGTTTGTGCGCAAGGCGCAGGTGGCGGACGAAGGCGAACATGATGAGGAAAAGGCCGTGGTGTGGAGGTGGTTGAAGCCCCACTATCGACGCCCTCCCCCGCAAGTTGAGCCCCATGCGCAGCGCCGTTTTTGCAAGGAGAAAACAGCACAAAAGCGGTGCGAGAAATGCTTTTCTTCGGTGCGGATTTGCACCGTTTTCAACCTCGATGCGCACCCATGGAGCATGTGGCCTACGATGGGGACTCCGCCGGCCTGGCCGGCCACCACCAGGAGATTGCCATGTCCAGCCACGTCTACAAGACCTTGGAACTCACGGGCTCGTCGCCCATCGGCATCGAGGACGCGGTACAGACCGCCATCGCCAAAGCGCACGAGACGGTGCGCAACATCCAGTGGTTCAGCGTCACCGAGACGCGTGGCCACGTGGTCGATGGCAAGGTGGCCCACTGGCAGGTGAGCCTGAAGATCGGCTTCACGCTCGATTGAAAGCAGCCCGCGCTCTTTCCGGCGAGCGTGCCTGAACCCAGAGGCATCGAGGGACGGCTACGCCGGCCCGAGATGCCGTCCCCCCTCGAAGCGCCGAAGGCGCGCCACGGAGGGGGGAAGCCGCGCAGCGGCGCAGGGGGGTGTGTCTAGAACGTGCCTGGATAGGCCCCGCCATCGGCCAGCACGTTCTGGCCGGTGATGTAGCCCGCCTGCACGCTGCAGAGGAAGGCGCAGATGGCGCCAAATTCCTGCGCGGTGCCGAAGCGCTTGGCGGGAATCGTCTTGCGTCGCGCATCGGCCAGTTCGTCGACGGACTTGCCGGTCTTGGCCGACGCGCCTGCCATGGTGACGCGCAGGCGGTCGGTGTCGAACGCGCCCGGCAACAGGTTGTTGATGGTCACGCCCTGGCCGGTCACGGCGCTGCGCGCGACACCGGCGACAAACCCCGTGAGGCCGCTGCGCGCGCCATTGGACAGCCCGAGGATGTCGATCGGCGCCTTCACCGCGCCCGAGGTGATGTTGACGATGCGGCCAAAGCCGCGCTGCGCCATGCCGTCCACCGTGGCCTTGATGAGTTCGATCGGCGTGAGCATGTTCGCATCCAAGGCCTTGATCCAGGCCTCGCGTTCCCAATCGCGGAAGTCACCGGGTGGCGGGCCACCCGCGTTGGTGACGACGATGTCGAACGCCACGCCCGGCCCGCCCTGCACCGACAGCGCCGCAGCGCGGCCCTCGGCGGTGGTGATGTCGGCGGCAACGCCCAGTACGCTTGACCGCGGGGCGGCCTGGCGCAGGGCGTCCACCGCCGCCTGCAGATCGGCGGCGCCGCGCGCCACCATCACCACGTTGACGCCTTCGGCCGCCAGCGCCTGCGCGCAGCCCAGCCCCAATCCCTTGCTCGCGCCGCACACCAGCGCCCATTTGCCTTGAAGGCCCAGATCCATGTGATTCTCCTAGTCCAGTGATTGCAGTGCTTACTTTCGGGGTGGCGCGCCGAAACGCGTCACGAGGAACACGCCGCCCAACACCAGCACGGTGCCGGCGACGATCCAGGCGTTGAACGCCTCGTCCAGGATCAGCACGCCCATGACGATGGTCGACATCGGGCCGATCATGCCCGTTTGTGCCGCCAGGCCCGCGCCGATGCGCTCGACCGCCATCATCACCATCAACACCGGCGCGACGGTACACAGCGTGGCATTGAGCACCGAGAGCCAGACCACCTCGGGCGCTACCAGGGCCGCACTCAGCGGGCGCAGCAACAGGAACTGCAGAATGCACAACACGCAAGCGACCGTGGAAGCCAGCCCCACCAGACGGGCAGAACCCAGGCGCTTGACCAGTTCGCCGCTGTACACCAGGTAGATGGCATAAGTGGCCGCACTGCCGAACACCAGCAGGGCACCCAGCACCGCGTTCGGCCCTTGCGCGCCGAGCTCGTGGCCGAACACCAGCAACACGCCCGCGTAACTCACCACCATGGCCAAGGCCTGCAGGGGCGTGACGGCTCGGCGGTACAGCACCCAGCCCAGCACCAGCACCAGGGTCGGGTTGAGGTACAGGATCAGCCGCTCCAGGCTGGCGCTGATGTACTGCAGGCCCCAGAAGTCGAGGAAGCTGGAGAAGTAGTAGCCGATGAAGCCCAGGCCGATCACGCCCAGCCAGTCGCGCCGCGTCAAGGGCACCGCCTTCTCGCGCCCGGCCCGGTGGCTCGCCCACCAGCTCAGGGCCAGGAACAAGGGCAGCGCGAACAGCATGCGGTACATGAGCAGCGTGACCGCGTCGACGCCGTACGGATACGCCAGCTTGACGATGATGGCCTTGCCACTGAAGCCGATGGCGCCGATGCTGGCCAGCAGCAGGCCGGCGGTGAGATGGGGATGATGGGGAGAGGACGTCGCGGCAGGCATCCGGTCGATTATGCGGGGGCCACCATGCCCTCGTGTCTGCGCAGGCATGTCCGAACGCGAAGCCTGCCCTCTTCGTTGGTGCAGTTCAACGCGCCTCCAGCAGCCTCACATGCAGCGACCGGCCCCAGCGCAGCAGATCGTGGTCGGCCTCGAACCGGCCCACCAGTTGCACGCCGATCGGAAGCCCTGCCGCCGTATGGCCCGTGGGCAGGTGCAGGCAGGGCCAGCCCAGCAGCGACCAGATGCGGTTGAACGCGGAAGCACCCGTGCTCGCCATGCCTCGCGGCGCCGCGCCCGAGGCGCTGGGCGTGAGGATGAGGTCGGCCTCGCCGAACAGGTCGGACCACTGCGCGCGCCATTGCGCCTGCTGGTGCCGGGCTTGAAGGTAGGTCTCGAACGGGATTTCGAAGCCTTGGCGCACCGTCTCCAGCAAGGCCGCGCTCAGGCGGTCGCCGCGCCGCCGTGCCACCGGCTCCAGACTGCGCGCGAACTCGAATTGCATGACCGTGTTGTGCGCCTGCGCGATCGCAGCCGCCGCCTCGAACGGCACGTCCACGCACGCCACGCCATGCGACTCGAAGATGTGCCGCGCGTCCTGCAAGGCTTTCGCGCCATCGCCATCGAGTGCCTGCTCAGGGCTCGACGAAACCACGGCCACGCGCCGCGGCAGCTCGGGCAACGCCGCGGCCGTCGGGGCGAAGGGCAGCAACACCCGCGCCACCGTTTGCGCATCCGCGACCGAGCGCGCATGCCAGCCGATGACGTCCAGGGATTCGCAGGTCAGCGTGAGACCGTCGCGGAACACCCCGCCGAACGAGGGCTTGAAGCCCACCACGCCACAGTAGGCGGCCGGGCGGATGATGGAGCCGCCCGTCTGGGTGCCGAGCGCGAACGGCACCATGCCCGCGGCCACCGCAGCGGCCGAGCCGCTGGACGAGCCGCCGGGCGTGTGGCCCGGCGCGCGCGGATTCTGCGTCGGCCCAGGGGCGCGGAACGCGTACTCGGCCGTCACCGTCTTGCCCACGGGCACCGCGCCGGCGCGGCGCAGCAGGCTCACGCAGCTGGCATCGAAGGTGCACGGCGCCTGCGATGCCGCGGCCGAGCCGCAGCCGGTGGGCATGTCGGCCACGTCGATGACGTCCTTCACGCCGAAGGGCACCCCTTGCAGCAACCCTTGGCTGGGCGTCTCGCCCGCCTCGCGCATGGCATTCAGCGGGGCCACGTGGGTCCATGCCCGCACGCCAGCCTCCTGCTCGCCGATGCGCGCCAGCGCCTCTCGCACCGCGCCCCAGGGCGAGGCTGCGGCCTGCGCGGCCAGCGTGTCCACGGTCGACGTCCACTCCATTCCAGGCCCTCGCATGCGGCTCCTTGCTGCCCGGGCCAGCGCCCGGCCGTTCCACACCCCAGCGGTGCCCGGCAAAGTCTATTCCATTTTTGGAACAATTATCAAAACAAACGGATGCCCACGGGGATTCGATATGCCTGAGATGAAAAAAATACGCGAACTCATGGTGCCTAGCCCATGCGCACGGTCTGCTCCACCCAATCCGCAAACGCCTTCACCCGGGGCAAACCGGTGCGCCTGGAGAGCAGGTAGTAGGACTTGCCGAGGGCCAGGGACAGCGCGAACGGCGCCACCAGCGTGCCTTGCGCCAGCTCGGCACGGCATAGCGCGGGCGTGGTCACCAGCAGGCCTTCGCCCCGCACGGCCGCCTCGATCGCCAGGGCGGCGTGGGTGAAGCGCTGACCCGGCCCCGGCGATGGCGCCGCCACGCCAGCGGCTTGCAGCCACAGGTCCCAGAACGATTGGCCGCCGTACTTGAGGCCGCGGTCGTCGTGCAACCACGGATGGCGCAACACGTCGGCGGGCTGGCGCAGCGCGCCGCGCCCCTGCAGGAACGACGGGCTGCACAGCAGGGTGACCGACAAGGGCAGGAGCTCGCGCACCTCGGCCTCGATGGCGGGCCGGGCACCGTAGACGATCACCACGTCGGACGCCTCCATCCACGCGCGCAGCGTCGCCGCCTCGTCCTGCCCGGCGCCGGAGGCGGGATCGGGGTCGCGCATGCGGGTGGTGACGTTGAGATCGACCGTGGGGTGCAGCGCGAGGAAGCGGTGCGTCACGGGCATCAGCAGGCGCATGGTGAACGAGGGCGGCGCGCTCACGGAGAGCACCCCCACGTCCTTGAACGCGGCCAGCGCCTCCATCGCCTGCGACAGGCCATCGAAGCCGCTGCGCAAGGGCTGCAGGCAGCCCCTGGCCGCAGCCGTGAGCACCAAGCCGCGGTGCACGCGCTCGAAGAGCGCCACACCGAGCAGGCTTTCCAGCTGCTGGATCTGGTGGCTGACCGCCGTGGGCGTGACGTGAAGTTCCGCTGCGGCCGCCTTGAAGCTGAGGTGGCGCGCAGCCACTTCGAAGGCCCGCAAGGCGGTGAGAGGCAACTGGGCGATGTGCATCTTCAGATGAAAAAAATTGTGCTGAACCGCAGAATATATCGTTTGACCCATTTTTGGCACACCCCTACGCTGTTCCCCACGACATACCAAGACACCCCACGCCAGAAGCCGCCGCCATGTCCCTAGAAATCCGTGTCAACGGCAGCACCCACCGGGTGGACGCCGAGCCCGAGACCCCCCTGCTCTATGTGTTGCGCAACGACCTGGCGCTCAACGGCCCCAAGTACGGTTGCGGGCTGGGTGAATGCGGCAGTTGCACGGTGCTGCTGAACGGCCGCCCGACGCGCTCCTGCGTGGTTCCCGCCAAGGCCGCGCAGGGCCGCGAGGTCACGACGCTGGAAGGCCTGGGCACACCGCAGGCACCAGGCCTGGTGCAACAGGCCTTCATCGACGCCCAGGCGGCCCAGTGCGGCTACTGTATCAACGGCATGGTGATGGCGGCGCACGCCCTGATCGCGCGCACGCCGCATCTCAGCCACCAGGACATCGTGGATGCGCTGCGCCACCACCTGTGCCGCTGCGGCACGCATGTCGAGATCGTGCAAGCCGTGGCCCTGGCGGCACAGCGCGCGCGGGGCGAGGTGGTGGCGTGAGAGAGCATCCCTTGCGGCCCTTGAACGCCGATGAGATCTGGACCGGCCTGGTCCTGCGCCCGGCCGACGCGCGCTGGGACGGCACGCGCTACAGCGGCGCTGCCCCGGCCGCCATCGACCGCAGCGCCCTCGCGCCGCTGGGCCCCGTGCGCGTGGTGCACCAGGGCGGCTTCGTGGCGGTGGCCGCGCCCTCGGCCGAACTGGCCCATGCGGCGGCGGCGCGGCTCACCATTCCCTGGCAAGCCCCGGCCGAGGTCGCGCTTCCCGCCAGCGCCACCGCCCATCCCGGCACCCGCGATGGCACACGGCAGTACGCCTGGCCCACCACGGCGATGGTGGCGGCCGGCACGCAGGCCGTGGCGGTCTGGAGCGGTGCCGGCGAGCTGGACATCGAGGCCGAAGCGGTGAACCCGCACCGCCTGCGCGCCGAGCTGGCGCGGTGGTTCGACATCGCGCCCGCCCAAGTCCGCATCACCACGCCGCCCCATGCCGTGCACACCGCGGAAGGCCACGACGCGGCGCTCGATGCCGCCATGATCGCCCGCGCCATCGGGCAGCCGGTGCGCGTGACCAGCACGCCCGCATCCGGGGTGCCCACGCTGGCGGTACAGCTGCACCGCAGCGGCGAGGCGCGCTGGCGCATGACGCCGACCTGGCCACTCGCGGCGCGCCCCGGCTGGTCGGCCATGGCGATGGGCACTGCAGGCACGGTGGCCACCACGCCCGTGGCGCTGACGCACCAGGTGGCCATGCCCTACGCGCTGGACATCGAGCAGCAACCCGCCCTGCGCAGCCTGACACCCGTCACCACCGTCTTGCCGCGCGACGCCGACATCGTCGCCACCTTCGCGCTCGAATCGTTTGCCGACGAAGAGGCCCGAGCCGCCGGCCGCGATCCCATCGAATGGCGGCTGCACCACCTGCAAGACGGCAGCGGCCGTGCGCTGGTGCAAGCCGTGGCGCAACGTGCCGGCTGGTTCGGCGAGCCTGGAGGCGATGCGCAGCGCGCGGCCGGCGTCGGACGCGGCTTCGCCCTGGCCCACACGGTGGACACCGACGCCGAGCGGCCGGTGCAGGCGTGGTCGGCCTGGGTCGTGGACGTGAAGGTCGACGCCCAGGCCGGGCGCATCGAACTCGCCGGCCTCACGGTGGGGCACCACGTCGAAGGCATGCACGTGGTGCCCACACACGACGAGGATCTGCAGGCCCGCATTGCGTCGGCCACGCAGCAACTGCTCAGCGGCCCGCAGCACCACGGCGACTGGCAGGCGGGCTCCACCTTGAACACGCCCGCCGTGCAGGTGGTGGACATCGTGCCCGGCGCGCAGAGCCAGGCGCTGACCGACCTCTCGCAGAGCCGGGCGCTCATGCTGCCTATGGCCGCCGCCCTCGCCAACGCCATCCACGACGCCACCGGCATCCGGCTGCGCGAGCCCCCGTTCGATGGCCATGCGCTGCAGCGCGCGCAGGCCGATGCGCAGGGTGCGCCCGAACTGGCGACCACGGGCGCGCCACCGCCGCCCAGCGCATCCGCCCAGTCACCCTGGCGCCGTGCAGGTGCCTGGGCCGCTGCCCTGGCGACCACCGTGGCAGGCGTGGTCGCCACCGCCATGCCCTGGCGCGCGGCCATCGCGCCGGTGGTGCCCGACCGCAGCCTGTATTCGGAGACGGCCATCGAACGTGGCCGCCTGATCGCCTCGGCCGGCGATTGCGTGGTGTGCCACACCGCACCCGGCGGCACGCCGAACGCCGGCGGCCTGGCCATGGAAACGCCGTTCGGCACGGTCTACTCCACCAACCTCACGCCCGACCCCAAGCACGGCATCGGCCAGTGGTCGTACGCCGCGTTCGAACGCGCGATGCGCCACGGCATCGGCCGCGATGGCCGCCACCTGTACCCCGCGTTTCCATACACCGCCTTCGCCAAGATCGACGACAACGACATGCAGTCGCTCTACGCCTACCTGATGGCGCAGACCCCGGTGGCGCACGCGCCGCCGCCCACCGAGCTGCCGTTCCCCTACGGCGTGCGGCCGTTGATGGCGGGCTGGAACCTGCTCTTTCACGACGCCACGCCCTTCGCGCCCAACCCTTCGCAATCGGTGCTGTGGAACCGCGGGGCTTACCTGGTCAACGGTGTCGGCCACTGCAGCGCCTGCCACACACCCCGCAACGCGCTCGGGGCCGAGAAGAGCGGCCCGCTCGCATTCCTGAGCGGCAGCGAAGTCAAGGGCTGGGATGCACCGGCGCTGAACAACCTGTTCCGCAGTGCCAAACCCTGGACGCGCGACGAGCTCCAGGCCTACCTGCGCACCGGCCACAGCGAGCAGCATGGCGTGGCCGCCGGCCCCATGGCACCGGTGATTGAAGGGCTTGCCGCCCTGCCCGACCGCGACATCCTGGCCATGGCCACCTACCTCACCGAGCTGCCGGGACAGGCCGCCCCCGCGCCCGCCGCCACCCAGGCACCCGCGCCCACACCGAACCGCGCCGAGCTGCTGGCCATGCCGGGCCAACGCATCTTCGAAGGCGCCTGCGCCGCCTGCCACGACCCTGGCCGGGGCATGCCGCTCTTCGGCGTGCGGCCCGACCTGGCGGTGAACAACAACGTGGTGCTGGCCGCGCGCGCGGACAACCTGGTCCAGGTCATCCTGCATGGCATCGACGAACCCGCGAATGAAAACCTGGGCTACATGCCCGGATTCGCCAACAGCCTCAACGACCAGCAGGTCGCCGACCTGGCGCGTTACCTGCGCGCCGAGCACGCGCCGCAGCAGCCGGCCTGGACCGGCCTCGAGAACACGGTGGCCCGCCTGCGCGCCAGCCCGCCCGTGTCCGCCCAGGGAGCGGCGCGATGAACGCCGCCGTCTCCGCCAACGCCGGGCCGGTCTCGCGCGAGCGCCTGAACGCGCAGGGCGAACCGCCGCCGCGCCATGCGGTCAGCCGCGTGGGCAAGGGCAAGGTCGGCACCTACATCCAGATTGCGCCCGACGGCACGGTGCAAGCCATCAATGGCCACGTGGACCTGGGCACGGGCGTGCGCACCGCATTCGCGCAGATCGTGGCCGAGGAGTTGGACGTGCCGCTTTCGCGCGTGTGCATGCTCATGGGCGACACCGACCGCACGCCCGACCAGGGCCCGACCACCGCGAGCGCGTCGATCCAGAGCGCGGCCGTGCCGATGCGCCGCGCCGCCGCGCAAGTGCGCCAGATGCTGCTGCGGCGCGCGGCCGAACAATGGCACTGCGCAGCCGCAGTGCTCACAGTCGAGCACGGCATGGTCTGCGGCCCGCAAGGCCAGCGCGCCGGGTATGGCGAACTCGCGCAAGGCCTGGACTTCGACGTCGACATCGACCCGGCAACGGCCCTCAAACCCGCCACGGAACACCGCATCGTCGGCCGCAGCGTGGCGCGCCTGGACATTCCTGCCAAGGTGACCGGCGCGGGCCCGGTCTATGTGCACGACCTGCGCCTGCCCGGCATGCTGCACGCCCGCATGGTGCGTCCGCCCTACCGGGGACGCGACGTGGGCGGGATGATCGGCCGATCGCTGATCGATGTGGACCTGCCCTCCGTCGGCCACATCCCGGGCCTGGTGAAGGTGGTGGTCGCGGGCGACTTCGTGGGCGTGGTGGCGCACCGCGAGGAACACGCGATCCGGGCGGCGCGCCAGCTCAAGGTGGCGTGGCGCACGCCACCCCCGTTGCCCGATCTGAACGAACCGCAGGCCGCGGTGCGGGCCAACCCGTCGGTGGAGCGCGTGCTGCGCGAACAAGGTTCGGCCGAAGCGCTGCTGGACGGCACACCACACGCCCACCAGGCCACCTACGTCTGGCCCTACCAGATGCACGCCTCCATCGGCCCGTCGTGCGCGGTCGCCGACTACCGTGACGGCGCGGTCACGGTGTGGAGCGGCACGCAGAACCCGCACTTCCTGCACGCCGACATCATGGCCCTGCTCGGGCTGGACGACGCGGCGGTGCGCATCGTGCGCATGGAAGCCTCGGGCTGCTATGGCCGCAACTGCGCCGACGATGCCGCGGCCGAAGCCGCTTTGCTCTCGCGCGAAGTTGGCGCACCGGTGCGCCTGCAGTTGATGCGCGAAGAAGAGCACGCGTGGGAGCCCAAAGGCACCACGCAGGTGATGGACGTGCGCGGGGCCGTCGTGGGCCACGACGCGCTGGCCTACGCCTTCACCAACCGCTACCCCTCGAACAACGCGCCGGTGCTCGCTCTGATGCAGACCGGCGTGGTCCCGCCCGACCCCATCGTCGAACACAAGGGCGACCGCACCGCCGTGCCGCAGTACCGTTGCCAGGCGGTGCGCATTGCCGTGCAGGACATGGCACCCATCGTGCGCGCTGCCTGGATGCGCGGCGTCTCGGCCCTGCCCAACGTGTTCGCGCACGAGTCCTTCATCGACGAGCTGGCGCACCGCCACGGCGAAGACCCCTTGGCGTTTCGCCTGCGCTTCATGGAAGACCCGCGCGCTCGCGCGCTGAGCGAAGCAGTGGCCACGCGTGCCGGCTGGCTGGCAGGCGCCGCGCCCCGAGGCCGTGCCGACCCGGCGCATCCGCACGTCCGCCTGGGGCGCGGCTTTGCGCAACACCAGTACGTGCACGGCAGCTTTCCCGGCGTCGGTTCGGCCTACTGTGCCTGGGTGTGCGACGTGGCCGTGGACCTGGAGACCGGCCAGGTGCGCGTGACCAAGGTCTGGGTGGGCTACGACTGCGGCATGGTCATCAACCCAGCCGGCGTGCGCCACCAGATCCATGGCAACGTGGTGCAGTCCGTCAGCCGCGCGCTCATGGAGCAGGTGAACTTCGATGCGACGGGCGTGGTGTCGCAGGAATGGGGCGCCTATCCCATCCTGCGTTTTGGCGACGTGCCGGACATCGACGTGTTCGTGATGCCGGCACAGGACCAGCCGCCCCTGGGCGCGGGCGAGTCCGGGTCCATCCCCAGCGCCGCAGCGATCGCCAACGCGATCTTCGACGCCACCGGCGCGCGGCTGCGGCAAGTGCCGTTCACGCCGGGTCGTGTGAGGGCGGCTTTGCAGGCGGCGGGCCAAGGCTTGGGATAGGACGATCTATATCTTGCGCAAAATGCGGAAATTTTGATCAAGATATGAACCGATATTTTTTCGATCACTCACAAGATGCTCCATATAATGAACAAAATATTCACTTTTTGTTTCAAATATGGAGCATGCAATGGCACGCACCCAGCACCCTCTTTCGCTTTCGCTGACGAAGATCGCCCATGGCCTCGGCCAGCGCATCGAGCTGGCCCGCTGTCGGCGTGACTTGCCCGCGACGCTGTTTGCCGAGCGCGTCGGCATCTCCCGCAACACCCTGACCCGGCTGGAGTCGGGCGACCCGGCCGTGTCGCTGGGCACGTACCTGAAGGCGCTGCGGGTTCTCGGGCTGGAGCGGGACATCGACGGTGTCGCGGCCGACGATACCCTGGGCCAGAAGCTGATGGACGCCAAAGCCCTGCGCTCACGCGGACGTGCCACGGGTCCCTGACCGGCGAAAAATCCCATGGCCACGAAAAACGCCCGCACAAGCCGCCCTCTGCTGGAGGTCCACCTGGACGCGCCCGAGCTCGGCGCGGCGGCCCACATCGGCAAGCTTTACCCCGCGGCCGAGCGCCTCGATCTGGCACCTTCGTTCGCCTACACACAGGCCTGGCTGGACAGGCCCGGCGCTACGTCGATAGACCCGCGGCTGGCGCTGGTCGCTGGCGAACAGCATTCGCCAGACGGCAGGGGCTTCGGCATCTTTTCCGATTGCGCGCCGGACCGTTGGGGTAGGGTGTTGATGGAACGCCGCGAGGCAAACGCCGCCCTCCAGGAAAAACGGCCCATGGCCCGGATGAACGAGCTGTTCTACCTGCTCGGCGTGCACGACCTCACCCGGGCCGGGGCCCTGCGATTTCGGCGCGGCCCTGGCGCGCCGTTCCTCGACAACAGCCACCTGCCCGCCCCACCCGCCACCGATCTGCGCGCGATGGCGGAAGTGGCCAGACAACTGGATGGGCCGCGCCCCGAGGCCATGCCCGAGTACGAGCAATGGTTGGCCATGCTCATCGCATCTGGCACATCGTTGGGGGGTGCGCGCCCCAAGGCATCCTTCACCATGCCGGATGGCACGCTGTGGCTGGCCAAGTTTCCGGGCCACTACGACACCTACGACTGGGGCAGTTGGGAGTACCTCACCTACTTGTTGGCCATTGATGCCGGCATCAACATGCCCCCGGCCGACCGCGAGCGCCTGAGCGACCGTTACCACACCTACCGCGTAAGCCGCTTCGACCGGCTGGCCGTGGCGCCGGGCGGCGGACAAGGACGGCGCATGGTGGCGTCGGCCATGACCTTGCTGGAGCGCCACGACGGCCAGACCGGCGGCAGTTACCTGGACATCGTCGAAGCCATCGAGAACCTGGGCGGGTCGGGCCTCACCGAGGATCTCGAGCAGCTGTTCCGCCGCGCCGTCTTCAACCTGCTGGTCGGCAACCGCGACGACCACCTGCGCAACCACGGCTTTCTACTCACGCCTTCCGGCTGGCGGCTCGCCCCCGCCTTCGATATCAACCCCAATCCCGCCAAGAGCGAGCACGCCCTGACGTGGGACGGCAGGTCCGCCGCGCCGCACATGCCCACCTTGCTGGCCACGGCACCGTACTACCGCCTTTCCGCCGACGCGGCCCAAGCCATCGTGGAGCAGATCACGACCGTGGTCTCGACCTGGCGAGAGCGGGCCACCCAGCTCGACCTCTCCCGCGTCGAAGTCCAGGTGATGGCCCGCGTGTTCGCCGCCTGAATCAAGCCCTCGCCCAAAGATCCCAAGCCCTGTCGATCGCCGCCGCCGGCACCTTCGCCGCCAGCTCGATCTCACCCTCGGTCAGGCCAGCCACCGGCCCGAGTGCCATCGCGCGGTACTGGTAGTCGGCGTTCTTGCAGGCCACCACCGAACGGAACACCAGTTCGCGCAGGCTGGTGCCCACCACCGTCGCACCGTGGTGGCGCATCAGCGCCATCCAGTGCGCGCCCAGGGCCGTGGCCAGCGAGGCGCCCTGCGCGCCATTGGTCACCAGCATGTTGGTGTCGCCGAAGGCCTCGCGGCTGTCCCACAGCGGCACGTGGCGGCCGATCATCGCGCCGTGCTGGTACACCGGCACCAGCGCCACACCGGCCACGCTGAAAGGCATGACGGAGGGGCTGTGGTGGTGGCAGATCGCCACCACGTCCGGGCGCACGCGGTAGATCTCGCTGTGGATGAAGCGCTCGATGTATTGCGCCTGGCCCGCACCGTCCAGCGCGTTCGCCTCGGCGTCGTATTCGAGGATGTCGTCGGGCTGCACCAGCTCGGGCGCCCTGGAGCGCGACAGCAGGAAGTGCCCCGCGCGCGCCGGGTGGCGCACGCTGACGTGGCCGAAGGCATCCATCACACCTTCGCGCGCCAGGATGTGGTTGGCGGTGACGAGCTCCTGGCGGCTCTTGTGTTCGGTGTCGGTCATGGTTTCAACGGCCTTGCGGCTCGCCATTGGGCAGCAGCACCAGGCGTGCGGTGGCCTGCCGATTCTGCAGTGCGCCCAGTGCTTCCACGACCGACTCCAGCGCATAGGTCTGCGTGGGCGAAGGCTTGAGCTGTCCCTCGCCGTACAGGCGGAAGATCTCGGCCATGCAGTGCGCCATCTTGTCGGGCGTGCGCTTGCGGTAGTCGCTCACCTGCACACCGCTGACCTCGATGTTCTTGAGCAGCACGTAGTTCATCTTCAGCGTGGGAATGCGCCCGGCCGCAAAGCCGATCACCACCAGGCGGCCGCACCAGGCCACCGCGCGCACCGCGCCATCGAAGAAGTCGCCCCCCAGCGGATCGAGCACGATGTCCGCACCCTGGCCGTCGGTCAAGGCGTAGACCTGTTCGCGAATGCTCTCGCGCGGATCACCCCGGGACAGATCGATCCAGGCGTGCGCGCCGGCGCTCGTCACCAGATCGGCCTTGGCCGCGCTGGACACCCCGGCGATCACCTTGAGGCCGTAAGCCTTCGCCAATTGCACCGCCGCCAGCCCCACGGCCCCGGTCGCGCCCAACACCAGCACCGTGTCGCCCGCCTTGGCGCGGCCGCGGTCGCACAGCGCGAACCAGGCGGTGTCGTAGGCCAGCGCCATACTGGCCGCGTCCACGAACGACAGGCTGTCGGGAATGGGGAAACACGCCGACGCCTGGGCCAGCGCTTTCTGCGCATAGCCGCCTTGCTCGGCCAGGGTCAACACCCGGTCGCCCGGCTTCACGTTGGCCACGCCCTCGCCCACCCCAAGCACGATGCCCGCAGGCAGCTTGCCCGGCGCAAACGGGCGGGGCGGCAGGAACTGGTACTTGCCGGTGACCACCAGCAGATCGACGAAGTTGGCGGCGGTGGCCTGCACGTCGATCAGCACCTCGCCCGGGCCCGGCACCGGATCGGCCACCTCTTCGATCTGCAACGATTCGACGGGACCGAACTCCCGGATCCACACGGCTTTCATCACGGCTCCTCTGCGTTGGTTGAAAGACTGCTGAACGAGCCACGGCCCATGGCCGCGACCTTGCCCGCCGCGTCGTGCACGTCGATGTCCACGCGCGAGACGGCGCGCCCGAGCTTGACCACGCGCGCGGTGGCGAACAGGTCCTGCGCGGGCGCGGGGCGCAGGTAGTCGATGCGCAGGTCGATGGTGGGTGCCATGCGTCCGATCTGCACCGACACCGCAGCATGCCCCGCCAGGTCGATCAGCGCGGCCACCACGCCGCCGTGCACTTCGGGGCTGCCCGCTGCGCGCCCGAAGACGGGCTGGTACGGCAGGCGGATGACCACCGTGCCGCTGGCCGGGTCTACCGACACCGGCTCGGGCCGCAGCACCGCATGGAAGGGCGGGTGGCTCAATTCGTGGCGCAGGCGCGCCAGGGCTTCGCTGGCGTCGATCACGTGGCCACCGCAGCCGCCGTTGGCTTGAACTGCACCGGCACCAGGTCCAGGCGCCCGGCCTGCATGTCGTCCACCAGAGCGCGCTTGAAGATCTTGCCGCTGGCGGTCAGCGGAATGTCGTCGAGCGCGACGAAGTACTCCGGCATGTCGTAGCGCGAGAGGCCCGAGCCGTCCAGGTGGGCCAGCAAGGCATCGGCGCTGGCCGACTGACCGGGCCGGTACATCACGGCCAGGCACACCTTCTCGCCCAGCCGCGCGTCGGGCACCGGCAGCACCGCCGCGCGCGCCACGGCGGCGTGCTGCATGGCCAGGTTCTCGATGTGGGCGGGGTAGATGTTGTGCCCGCCACGGATGATCAGGTCTTTCTTGCGGCCGGTGATCACCAGGTAGCCGTCTTCGGTGAGCTTGCCCAGGTCGCCGGTCATGAACCAGCCGTGTGCGTTGAACGACTCCTCGGTGGCCTTCTGGTTGTCGAAATAGCCCAGCATGAGGCTGGCGCCGCGCCCGCCGATCTGGCCGATCTGGCCCGCGGGCAATTCCACGTCCGGGTCTTCGGTTGACCAGATGCGCACCTCGTAGCCCGGGCAGCTGCGCCCGGAGGTCTGGATGATCTTCTCGGGCGGATCGGTCTTGAGCGTGTAGTGGTGCGAGCAGGCTTCGGTCATGCCGTAGCCGCTTTGCGGCATCACGCCGTGTTCGATCAGGCCCGCCACCACCTCCTGCGGTGCCGACGCGCCCGAGATGCGAAAGCCCTGCAGCCGGCCCAGCTTCTTCAGGCCACGCGTGCGCAGCTCGCTCAGCACGTCGATCGCGTGCGTGGGCACGCCGAAGAGGAAGGTGGCGTTGGTGTCCACCAGGCGGTCGACCAGGCTGGTGCCACGCGGCGCATCGTGCACCACGATTTCGGCGCCGGTGGCGAAGGCGCTGATCATCGCGCCCAGGCCGAGGTTGTGGCTGAGCGGACTCATGGTGTACAGCACGGACCCGGGACCGAAGTTCCAGTCGTGGGCGATGGCACGTGCGTTGGACAACAGCGTGTTGTCGCTGTGCATCACACCCTTGGGCTCGCCGGTGGTGCCGGAGGTGAACGCCAGGTAGACCACGCGGTTGGGATCGGTGCTGAGCGTCTCGGCGCTGTCGTGCGCAGCCGCCGCGCCGCCTTGCAAGGGCGCGAGCAGATCGGCCTCGGGCGTCTCGCTGCCCAGCTCGATCGTCAGGCGCAAGGTGTCCAGCCCGCTCAGGCGTTCGAAGATGTTGTGGCGCGCCGCGTCGGCGCCCCAGCCGCGCTGCCCGACGAAGGCGGCGGCACGCACGCGCTGCATCAGGCTCGCCACGTCCCCCACGGTGTGGTCGCGGTGCAGCGAAGGGCAGCAGGTGTAGCCATTGCGGGAGCAGGCCAGCCACACGATCGCCGTCTCCACGCGGCTGGAGGTCCACAGGCCCACCCGTTGCCCGGCCTGCACGCCCGCGGCGTGCAGGCGCGCGGCCAGCGCATCGGCGCACACCAGCAGTTGCCCGTACGTCATGCGCGTGGCGCCGTCGCGGATCGCGGGGCTGTCCGGCCGCGCCAGCGCATGCACCCGCAGGCTGGCGTAAATGGTCTCGTCGCGCCAGTGGCCCGCGGCGGTGTAGCGCTCGATGTCCTCCACCGACAGCAGGGTCAGCGACGTGTTCTTCTTGATGGTCAAGGGATGCTCCTGGGAGATGTGCCGCGTCAGCGGGTGCGTCCGCCGAACCAGCCGCGCACGGTGGCCCACAGCGAGGAAAAGATGAGGGAGATGCCGCCGATGGGCTGGCTCGGCGGCAGCGGCGGCAGTTCGCCTGGCAGCACCACGGGCTGGCCCGCGCGCTGCAGGGCCACGGCGGTCGCCATGCCGGCGGCGTGGCCGGCCGCATAGCCTGCGCCGAAACCTTGTCTATAGCCATCGGTGTAGGGATCGCCTGGGATGTTGCGCGCACCGGCTGCCAACGGTGCCGGCCCGCCATGCGATGCACGGGGCGCCTCTGGCACAGCGGCATCTTGGCCACCCGCGAGCGCATGGGCCTTGATCTGGCCAATGCGCGTTTCCAGGTTGCGCGAGAACTGCTGGATGATCTGGTTCGCCACGTTCTGGATCAGGCCCACGCCCCGGCCGTACTGCGCGACCGCGCCGGACAGCGCCAGGTCGGTGGTGATCAGGATCTTCGAGCCCACGGCCGAGGGCTGGCATTGGAAGGCGATCGAGGCCTTGGCGGTGCCACGGCCCTTGGCATCGGCGCCGTCCGCTTCCACCTGGGCCCGGTGCTTCTCGTCGTCGATCTCGGTGAAGCGCGCGTCGCACAGGAACACCAGGCCCACCGGCCCCAGGCGCACCGACACCTTGCCCTTGAAGGTGCGCGCATCGATCTGCTCCACCAGCTCCGCGCCCGGCATGCAGGGCAGGATGACGGGAATGTCCATCAACAAAGGCCAGGCCTCACCGGGCGGCAGCGAGACCTCAAAACTGTTCGTGAATTGCATCGGGTTCCTTGGATCGGCTCAGGCGCGCGGCGCCGCGAGGTGGCGAATGACGTCTTCGGGGAGCACGGGCAGGCGGTCGATCGCACCGGGCCGGCCCAGTGCGTCGTCGACGGCGGCGGCAATGGCCGCGCCCGCCGCGTTGGTGCCGCCTTCGCCCGCGCCCTTGAGGCCCAGGGGGTTGAGCGGACTCGGCGCGTCCTCGGTGATGAGCACGTCCACCGGCGGCATTTCGTGCGCGGTGATCATGAGGTAGTCGGCGAACGTGGTGGACAGCGGCTGCCCCGACGCGTCGTAGGTGAACTGCTCGAATAGCGCGCCACCCAGGCCCTGTGCCAGGCCCCCCACGATCTGGCCCTCGATCATCTTGGGGTTGACCGCGCGGCCCACGTCGTAAGACACCCAGTACTTCTCGACGTGCACGATGCCCGTGCCTTCGTCCAGCCGCACCTGCGCGATGTGGATGCCATAGGGGTAGTTCATGTGCTCGCTGTAGAACCAGCCCTCGGCCGACAGGCCCGGCGCGTAGCCGTCGCTGGTTTTCTGGCTCGGGTGCAGGTAGCTCGCCACCTGCGCCAGGCTCACACCGGGCGCGACCGCGTCGCCCCTGGGCCGCACCACGCCACCGCGGATGTGCAGCGCTTCGGCCGCCACCCCGAGCATCTTCGAGGCGACATCGAGCGCCTTGTCGCGCACCTTGCGCGCCGCGATCTGCGTGGCCGAGCCGGACATGACCGTGACGCGCGACGCGTGCGCGCCATTGCCGAACTCGATCTGATCGGTGCGCCCGCGGATCACGCGCACGCTCTGGTAGTCCACGCCGAGCTCGTGCGCGCAGATCTGGGCCAGCGCGGTCTCCATGCCCTGGCCGACCGAACCGGCGCCGGTGACCAGTTCGAGTGCGCCGCTGCGGTCCACCGTCAGGCGCACCGTGTCCGAGGGCCCCAGGCCGGACTTTTCCACGAACATGGCCAGGCCCAGCCCCACGCGCTCGCCCTGCTCGCGCCGGCGCGCGATGTCCTGGCGCAGGCGGGGCCAGTCGGCGCGCGCCAGCGTCTTGTCGAGCAGGCCGGCGTAGTCGCCCGAGTCCAGCACCACGTCCACGCCCAGCGCATCCAGCGGACGCGTGTAGGGCATCTCGCTTTTGTCGATCAGGTTGCGGCGGCGCGCCTCCTGCGGATCGATCCCGGCGCGCACGGCGATGGCGTCCATCAGGCGCTCGCGCACGAAGGTGGTTTCGTAGCGCCCCGGTGCGCGGTAGGTCGCCGCAGGCGTCTTGTTGGTCAGGCGGTAATGCGCGGCCACGTCATAGGCCGGCACGCGGTACGGCCCCAGCAGCAGCCCGGCCGACATGTCGGCCACGCGCGGGCCGTGCGTGCGCACATAGGCACCCTGGCTGTGGAAGAAACGGTTGCGGATGCCGAGGATGCGGCCGTCGGCGTCGATGGCGGCCGCGATGCGGTGGTATTGCTCGCGCGAGTGGTTGGTCGCCAGCAGGTTCTCGCGGCGGTCCTCCACCCACTTGATGGGTCGGCGCAAGCGCATCGCCGCCAGGCACACCAGCACGTCTTCCGGGTACAGCTCGCCACGCACCCCGAACCCACCGCCCACGTGCCCTTCGTACAGGTGCATGGTCGAAGGCGGCAGGCCGAGCATCTTGGCCATCTCGTCGCGGTTCCAGTGCGACTTCTTGGCCGCGCCGTGCATCTCCAGCACGCCGCGCGACGCGTCGTAGCGCGCCACCGCGCCACGGCACTCCAGCGGCACGCCGCTGTGGCGGCCCACGGCCAGATCCAGCTCCACGGTGGCCCAGGCGGTCGCGAACGCCGCGTCCACATCGCCGTAGCCCTTGCGGATCACCGTGGGCTCGGTGCTCAGGCCCGGCGCGAATTCGCGCGTAGGCTCGCGCGCGTCCATCAAGGGCGGCAACACCTCGATGTCGGGCTGCACCAGCGCCGCCGCGTCTTCGGCCACATAGGCATCGTGCGCGAACACGACAGCCACGGGTTCACCCACGTAGCGCACATAGCCCTGCGCCAGGATGGGCTGGCAATAGGGCTCCAGGCCCTGCACCTTGGTGGCGCGAAACGGAATGGGGGGAATCTCGGCCACGTCCGCGCCCGACCACACCGCCACCACACCCGGCAGCTGCCGCGCAGCCTCCATGTCCACACCGAGCAGCAGCCCGTGCGGCACCTGGGAGCGCACCACCCGCATGTGCAGTTGGCGCGGAAAGTTCACGTCGGCCGCGAACAGGCCTTCGCCGCGCACCAGCACGCGATCTTCGAGGCGGGTCACGGACTTGCCGATGACCGCATCGGCATCGGCTGGCGCGCTCACGGCGTCGACCACCGGGTCTTCGAAAAGCGAGGGCGTCGCGTTCATGAGCACTGCGCTCCGCTCATGCTGTCGCGCACCTGCTTCACGGCCGCGATGATGTTCTGGTACCCCGTGCAACGGCACAGGTTCGACGAAATGGCGTCGACGATCTCGCTGTCGCTGGCCTGCGGGTTGCGCTCCAGCACGCCCTTGGCCAGCATCAGAAAACCCGGCGTGCAAAAACCGCATTGCAGCGCATGCTGGTCGACGAAGGCCTGTTGCAGCGGATGCAGCCGCTCACCGCAGGCCAGGCCTTCCACCGTCTCGATGCGCTTGTTCTGGGCCTGCACCGCGAACATGAGGCACGAGCGCACCGGTTCGCCGTCGACCAGCACCGTGCACGCGCCGCACACACCGTGCTCGCAGCCCACGTGCGTGCCCGTCAGGCCACACTCCTCGCGCAACGCGTCGGCCAGGTTGCGGCGCGGCTCCACACTCATGTCGAAAGCCTCGTCGTTCACCCGCAAGGTGATCTCGATCCTGTTCATGCTCGTCCAGTCGATGGGGAAAGTTCGGGTTGCGCGAGGGCCTTGAGCAGCGCTCGGCGCACCACCGTCTGCGTGACGTGACGGCGGTAGCGCATGCCTTCTTCGGTGGTGTCCAGCGGCGCGACGTCGGCCGCCGCTGCGCGCGCCGCTTCTTCCAGCAGATCCGGGGTGGGCACACGCCCCTCCAGCAAGGCCTCGGCGGCGGCGATGCGGCGCGGCGTGCTTTCCACCGCGCCCACACCCAGGCGCACGTGGCGCCAGGCCTCGCCATCACGCTCGACCACCGCCAGCGCCACGGCCTGCGCAAAGTCGCCGGCGCGGCGGCTGACTTCCTCGAAGCCGAAACGCGTCGTGGCGGGCAGCAGCGGCAGCCGGGCCGACACCAGCAGTTCGTCGGCCGCCAGCGCGGTGGTCATGTAACCCAGAAAGAAATGCGCGGCCTCGATCTCGCGTGCCGCGTTGACGCTGCGGGCCTGCAGGCGGGCGTTCAAGGTGGTGGCCACCAGACACCACTCGGAGGCGGGGTCGGCATTCGCCAGGCTGCCGCAGAACGTGCCCCGGTTGCGGATCGGCAGGTGCGCGATGTGGCGTACCACCTCGCTCAACAGCGCGCCCAGCACGCCTTCGCACACCGGTGCATGGAACGCCGCGTGGCGCACACAGGCGCCGATCTCCAGGGCGCCGTCTTTCAGCGCCAGGGACTTCAAGGGTTCGATGCCATTGATGTCGATGAGGTAGGCGGGCTGGGCGAACCGCAAGGCCATGGCGGGCACCAGCGTCTGCCCGCCGGCAATGACGCGCCCGTCCTGGTCCATCACGTCGGCCAACATCACCAACGCCTGCTCGACGGAGGTCGGCTCGTAGTACGTGAATTTGCTGGGCTTCATCAAACTCTCCGGAAGGCGTTCAAACCATCAATATTGGAATTATATCCAATTTTGGTACAATTCATGGGCAATCTCGCGTTTTCAGGAAAATGTCCATGTTGCTTCCCCATCACGGCCGCTACGCCTACAGCCCCATCACGGAGCGACCCACCTACACCTGGCCAGGCGGCAAGCGCCTGGCCTTTTTTATGGGGCTGAACATCGAGCACTTTGCCTTTGGTGCCGGGCTGTCGCACTCGCTGTCGGTGCCGCTGCCCTCGCCCGACCAGCGTGCGTTCGCGTGGTCCGACTACGGCAACCGCGTCGGCGTGTGGCGCCTTTTCGACCTGTTCGACGAGCTCGGCCTGCCCGCCGCGCACCTCATCAACACCACCCTGTTCGAATACGCGCCCCAGATTCTGGAGCGGATCCGCCTGCGTGGCGACGAGGTGATCGCCCATGGACGCACCAATGCCGAACGGCACAGCGGGATGTGGGAAGCCGACGAAGCGCGCTTCATCGCGGAAGTGCGCGACGAGATCGTGAAGCATTGGGGCCGCGCGCCCATGGGCTGGATGCCGCCCTGGATGTCGGTCAACAAGACCACGCTCGACCTGCTGGACGAAGCCGGCTTCAAGTTCGTGATGGACTGGCCCGCCGACGACCAGCCGCTGTGGATGAAGACGCGGGGCGGACGCATCATGTCGGTGCCCTACCCGTTCGAACTGAACGACTCGCCCCAGATGCTCGTGCGCCAGCAGAGCCCGGACGATTTCAGCCAGGCCATCATCGACCAGTTCGAAGAGATGCTGCAGCAAAGCGAGAAACAGCCGCTGGTGTTCAGCCTGGCCCTGCACGGCATGATCGTCGGGCAACCCTACCGCTTGCGCGCGTTGCGCCGCGCGCTGCAGCACATCGTCAACCACCCGCTGCGCGACCAGGTCTGGTTCGCGCGACCGGGGGACATCTATACGCACTGCGCCCAGTTGCCCGCGGGCATCATGGCCGATCCGTCGGCCACCCCATAAAGACAGGGCGATCGCCACGCAGAGGCGCTCGCCCTGTACCGGCTGGAGAGAACATCCGGCCAAGCGGGCCGGGTGTGCCACCACGGCGATCAGTTCAACGAGATCTTGGCGTCCTTCACCACCTCGCCCCAGCGCTTGTATTCGCCGAGCACGAAGTCCCCGCTTTTCTCGGGAGACATGTAGGTCGCGGTCTCGCCGATGTTGCGCAGGGCGCGGCGCACCTCGTCCGATTCGAGCGCCACGCGCACCGCATCGTTCACCTTCTTCACCAGTTCCGGCGGCGTCGAGGAGCGCGCCATCAGCGTGGTCCAGAAACGCACGTCGAAGCCCGGCAGGGACGCGGCCAGGGGCACCGCGTCCTTCAGCTCGGCCACGGGCTCGGAGCCGGTCGTGGCCAGGGCGCGCAGGCGGCCATCGCGGATGAAAGGCAGGGACGCCGCCATGGTCGAGAAGGAGAAGTCGATGTTGCCCGCCACGAGGTCGGCCATGGCCGGGCCGCTGCCCCGGTAGGGCACGTGCACGAAGTTGCCCTTGCCGCGCAGGCGGAACAGCTCGCCCGACATGTGCGGCGAGGTGCCGATGCCGGCCGACGAGTAGGTGTAGTCCTTGCCGCCCTTGCGCCCGGCCTCCTGCAGCTCCACCACCGTCTTGAAAGGCGAGGCCACGGGCACGCTGAGCACCAGCGGCGATGTGGTGATGGTGGAGACGGCCTTGAAGTCCTTGTCGATGTCGTACGGCGCTTTGGCCATCAGGCTTGGCGTGACGGCGAAGGCGGGATCGGCCAACAGAAAGGTGTGGCCATCCGCGGGCGCGCGCACCACGGCCTGCGCGCCGATCACGCCACCACCACCGGGCTTGTTCTCGATCACCACGCCGTGCTTGAAGGACTTCGCCAGCGCCGTGCCCAGGATGCGCGCCACGCCATCGACCCCGCCGCCTGGCGAGAAGGAGACAACGATCGTGACCGGGCGCTCGGGGTAGCTGTCGGTCGTGGCGGCCTGGGCCTGAAAGGCAGCGCCGAGCAGCAGGCCGCACAACGGCGCCATCAGCGTGGTTCGGCGGAGCCGAGAAAGCGGGAGTGTGAGTTTTCCGAGCGACATGGTGCGTATCCCCAGTGGGTTGGTGAAGGCTGGTCGAATGCCAACCAGACAAATTATGGCCCCAAAACCAATTTTGAAACAAATCAATTTCAAAAACCGATTCCGGTCCATCTCTTCATCCAAAGCAACATCCAGGCCTGTTTAAACCCACGTCCACCCGCGAGATTGAGGGAACGGGACGTCCAATCCCGTGCGCCGTACTGTTTTTGGTACAGAGGCCACCCGCTTTTGGTGCATCCATGGGCGAGGAGCGGCGCGCCGCCCGCGCCATGCCGGTCCGCTCAGCGCGGTTCGTGCCGCCTCGGCTGCAGCACCACGACCAGCAGCAAGCCGATGGCGGCCATCAGCAACAGCGCCGAGACCGGCCGTTCGATGAACACGAACCAGTCGCCACGCGACAGTTGCAGGGCGCGGCGCAGTTGCTCTTCCAGCGCCGGCGCCAGCACGTAGCCCAGCAGCAGCGCCACCCCCTCGCCGCCCAGCCGCTGGAGCACGAAACCCAGCAACCCCAGGCCCATGACCAGCCAGACCCCCCAGCCATGGGACCCAAGCGCGAGCGCTCCCAGGCCTGCGGCCACCAGCAGCGCCACCAGCAAGGCGCGGCGCGGCACCTGCAACACGCGCAGCAGGCCGGGCTTCCACCAGCGGGCCAGCGGCAGATTCAACAGCAGCAACAGCAGGTTGCCCACCCACATGGACACGAGCAGCCCCCAGAACAGGACCGGCTGCGTGGCCATCACCGACGGTCCGGGTTCGATCGCGTGCAAGCCGAGCGCGCCCAGCAGCAAGGCCATCACGGTGTTGGGTGGCAAGCCCAGGGCCAGCATGGGCAGGTAGGCGGTCTGGGCACCGGCGTTGTTGGCCGCTTCGGGCGCGGCCACCCCGCGCAGGTTGCCCTGGCCCAGCGGCGGCAGGTGGTCGCGCGACACCACCGCTTCCACCCGGTAGGCCGCCAGCGAGGCGAGCAGCGCGCCGCCACCCGGCACCAGGCCGAGCACCGCCCCCAGGCCCGTGCCGCGCAGCAAGGAGGGCATGGTGTGCCGGATCTCTTCGCGTGTCGGCCGCGCGTCCCAATCGGTCACGGCCGCGCTCGGCGAAGGGGGCGCGGCAGGTGCCGAGGATGCCGAGGGTGCCAGGGCGGACAGGCCGGCCAACTCGGCGGCCACGGGCGCCACGACGAAGAAACCCAGGGCCAGGGCGATGAAGCCCACGCCTTCGGCCAAGCCGTCCTGCCGCCCCAGCCAGGGCTCCAGCGCCCCGGGCACGAAGCGCACGGTGCCCGTGTGCGTGTCCCAGCCCATGAGGCCCAGCAGCAAGCCCAGCACCGTCATGGCCAGGGCCTTGATGAACGAGCCCGAGGCCAGCACCGTCGCCCCCACCAGTCCCACCGCGAGCAACATGAAGCGCTCGGCGGCCCCGAAGCGCAGCCCCAGGGACACGACCCAGGGCGCGAGCACCACCACCGCCGCGACCGCCACGCAACCCGCGAGGAACGAACTGCCGGTGGCCACCGACAAGGCCACGCCCGCGCGCCCCTGCAGCGCCAGCGCATGGCCGTCGCGGCCGGTCATGACCGACGAGGCCTCCCCCGGGCGGTCGAGCACGATGGCCGGCAAGGAGCCGCCGTATTGCGCGCCGTAGTACACACCGGCGAGCACCAGCATCGCGGGCAGCGCCGGCAACCCCAGCGTGGCGGGCAGCAGCAAGGCAATGGCGCACACCGGCCCCAACCCGGGCAACACGCCGAACACGCTGCCCACGACCACGCCCAACAAGGTCAGGCCCAGCGCCTGCCAACCCCACACGGCGGCCAGGCCTTGCGCCAGCGAGCTCCACCAGGAAAAGTCAGCGCTCATTCGGCTACCCTCCGCGCTGCGCACTGCGGGGCTGAGCGCCTTCGGAACGGCCGTGCAGCGCTCATCGGCCCGCGCTCACAGGCCCGCGCGCCGGGGCCACAGCGGCACGTCCAGCGCCAGCGGGCCGACCCACACGGCACACACCAGCGCCGCCAATCCGAACGCCCACCACCACACGCGCCCGCTCGAACCGCCGGGCGCGCCGGACACCACCACGAACACCAGGCCGCTCACGCCGAGCGCCACGCCCAGCGTGGGCCAGCCCGCGAACCAGGACCCGACCCAGGGCCATTGCGCCGGCCCGCTGCACAAGGCCAGCCACAGCAGGCCGCCCAGCACGCGCAGCAAAGGGCCCACGCCCCAGTGCCGCACACGGCCACTGCCCAGGGCCTCGAAGGTCAAGGCCTTGAACAGCACGAGTAGGCCCAGCACGCAAAGCAGCAGGCCAAGCAGCAGCGGCACATAGCCGGGCCCCATGTCGGCCGAGGCGCCCAGTTCGTGGCGCGAAGCGGCCCAGCCGAAGCCCAGGCCCAAGGCCACGAACAACAGGCCCGCCAGAAAATCCTGCAGATTCTTGATCATGGAACTACTGCACGGGCGGCGTGCAGGCCAGCACTTCGTCCATGGTGGTCAGGCCTTCCGCCACGCGCGCCGCACCGCCCAGGCGCAGCGGGCGCATGCCGTCCTGCACGGCCTGCAGGCGCAAGGCATCCAGGCGCGGCTCGCGGCTGACCTTGTCCTTGAAGGCTTCGGTGACCACCAGCAACTCGTACAGGCCCATGCGGCCCCGAAACCCGGTCATGCGGCAGTCCACGCAACCCACCGGCTGGTAGGGCCGGTAGCCGCCGCTGACCTGCCAGGGTTTGACCAGCTCGGCCAAGGCCGCGCGCGAGGCGGCCGTCTCGTCCGGGTCCTGCGGCTTGCGGCAGGCCGGGCACAGCGTGCGCACCAGCCGCTGCGCGAGCACGCCCAGCACGGTGGCGTTGATGAGGTAAGGCGGTATGCCCAATTCCATCAAGCGCATGATGGCCGAGGGCGCGTCGTTGGTGTGCAGCGTGGTGAACACCAGGTGGCCGGTGAGCGCGGCCTGCACGGCCATTTCCGCCGTCGCCAGATCGCGCACCTCGCCGACCATGATGATGTCCGGATCCTGCCGCATCAGCGAGCGCAGGCCCTGCGCGAAGTCCAGGTCCAGATGCGGCTGCACCTGCGTCTGGTTGAAGGCCGGTTCGATCATTTCGATCGGGTCTTCCACCGTGCTCACATTGACCTCTTCGGTCGCCAAGCGCTTGAGCGTGGCGTACAGCGTGGTGGTCTTGCCCGAGCCGGTCGGGCCGGTCACGAGGACGATGCCATGCGGGTGTTTGGTGAGGCTTTCCCAGCGTTGCGCGTCGTGCGTGTTGAAGCCCAGCGCGCTCAGGTCTTTCACGGTCGACTCGGGGTCGAAGATGCGCATGACCAGCTTTTCGCCGAATGCGGTGGGCAGCGTGGACAGGCGCATTTCCACTTCGTCGCCTCGGGCGCCGCCCACGCCGGGGCGCAGCGTCTTGATGCGGCCATCCTGCGGGCGGCGGCGCTCCACCACGTCCATGCGCCCCAGGAGCTTGATGCGCGCGGTCATCGCGTTCATCACACCCATCGGCATCTGGTACACCGGGTGCAGCACGCCGTCGATGCGAAAGCGGATCACGCCCTGCTCGCGCCGGGGCTCCAGGTGGATGTCGCTTGCGCGCTGGTCGAAGGCGTATTGCCAAAGCCAGTCCACCACCTGCACCACGCCCTGGTCGTTGGCGTCGAGTTGCTTGTTGGCTTTGCCCAGTTCGACCAGTTGCTCGAAGCTGCCGAAGCCGCCCTGCCCGCCGCTCTTGCTCGCCGCGCGCACCGACTTGGCCAGCGCGAAGAATTCACCGGTGAAGCTCTTGATCGACTGCGGGCTGGCCAGCACGAGGCGCACCGCGCGCTTGGTCTGGCGCTCCACCTCGGGCACCCAGTCGCGGATGAAGGGCTCGGCCGTGGCCACCACCACCTCGGTCGGGCTCACCATCACCGGCAGCACCTTGTGCCGCTCGGCATAGGCCGCGCTCATCACGTCGGCCACTTTGCCCACGTCGACCTTGAGCGGGTCGATGCGCATGTAGGCCAGGCCACTGCGTTGCGCGAGCCATTGCGCCAGGGCCTCCACGTCGAGCACATGCCGGTCGGACGCGCGCGCCATGCCCACCACCGCCAGGCGCTGCAGCGGGTGCTGCGAACTGTGCGCGGACGCGCAACGCGCGATCGTGCGCTCGGCCTCTTCGGGGCCGATCACGCCGTCCTCGCGCAGCCAGCCCACCAGGGTGCGCCAGTCGAGCGGACCGTCGAAGTTCTTCTGCGCCGATGGCTTGGGCAAGGTCGTCATGCGGCCCTCAGGATACGGGTTTGAACAGGCGCAGCCATTTCTCGGCGGGCAGGCCCCAGCGCGCGTTCACCGCTTCGGCGCGGGCCAGCAGCGCCATGCGCGTGGGCCGCTCGGCCGTGCGCTGGGCCAGCACGATGGTGTTGCCTTCGCGCGTCGGCTTGAAGGCCCACACCGCATCCGCGCCGAACGCGGCGCAGATGCTCTGCAACGAGCGTTCGTAGCTCGCGTCCCGGCCAAAGAGGTTGACCGTCATGCACCCATCGTCGGTGAGCGCGTGGCGACAATCGGCGTAGAAGTCGGGGCTGTCGAGCACGGGCGCGGCGGCCTCGTGGTCGTACAGGTCGACCTGCAGCGCGTCGTAGGCGCCGATGTGGGGCGCGCGGCGGATCTCCTCACCTGCGTCGGCCAGGAGCACGCGCAGGCGCGGTCCATCGGCCGGCAGCTTGAACCATTGGCGGCACACGGCCAGCACCTGCGGATTGATCTCGATCGCGGTCGTGTCCATGCGCAGCTTCTTGAAGCAGAACTTGGTGAGCGCGGCCGAGCCCAGGCCGAGCTGCAGCGCGCGGCGCTTGGGCACCGAATCGGGCTCGACGAACAGCAACCAGGCCATCATGCGGCGCACGTAGTCGAGCTCGATCTCGAACGGCTGGTCCAGCAGCATGGAGCCCTGGATCCATTCGGTGCCCAGATGCAGGAAGCGGACTTCGCTGTCTTCGGAGATGGTGACCTCGGGCAGGGTCTGCACCGTGCGGCGTTGCCGGGCGGCGGCGTTGGCCCCCATCTTCATGCGACCACCATGGCTGCAAAAATGGCGCTCCGAGAGCACAATGCGTCGGCCGTCGGGAGCGGGACCACGAAGAAGAAGGAATCTGCCATCCCGGATCGGTGAAACAAGCGCTGCATCGTTTGGTGGTTGTCTTTTGGAGGGCTCATTATGAACACGGAAGTCATCTGGGGTTTTCTTGTCACCCAGGGGGCCGACTTCGGCCTCAAGCTGCTCGGCGCCATTGCGGCGTGGGTCGTCGGACGCTGGCTGATCGGCATCGCCGTCGGGCTGATCGGCAAGGCCATGGAAAAGGGCCGCAAGCTCGACCAGACGCTGATCCAGTACCTCAAGTCCATCCTCTCGGTGCTGCTGACCATCGTCCTGATCCTCGCGATCCTGGACATCTTCGGCGTGCGCACCACCTCGTTCGCGGCCTTGCTGGCCGGCGCGGGCCTGGCGATCGGCGTGGCCTGGAGCGGCATGCTCGCCAATTTCGCGGCGGGCATCTTCCTGCAGGTGTTGCGGCCCTACAAGGTGGGCGACTTCATCTGCGCCGGCGGCACCACGGGCACGGTGAAGGAGCTCGGCCTGTTCGCCACCACCATCCTCACACCCGACAACGTGACGACGATCGTGGGCAACAACAAGGTGTTCGCCGACAACATCCAGAACTTCAGCCAGGAGCCGTACCGCCGCGTCGACTGCGTGGCCAAGGTGGCCAACGGCGTGGACGTGAACGACGCGATGGCACGCCTGCGCACGGCGGTGGCGGCCATTCCCAACGTGGTCACATCGCCCCCGCCCGATGTGGAGATTCTCCAGTTCACACCCGAAGGGCCCTTGCTGTGCGTGCGGCCCTACACGCACACCGACCACTACTGGCAGGTCTACTTCGACACGCACAAGGCGGTGGTGAGCACCTTTGGCGCGGCGGGGTATCCGGTGCCGGAGACGCCGGTGTTGCACCGTACTGTGGCCGTCTGAGTTCTTTCTCCGGCTGCATCGGTCGGCGGCGACCGGGGTGCCCGGCTCCGCGGGTGTCCGCGCCTCGCGAGGTAGTGGCGTGAAGCGCAACGCATCGAGTACCCGAAACGCGACCAGCTTTCAGATGCAACAGGGCGAGGCCGAAGTACACTGCGCCCTGCTCCGGGGTGCACGGGCCTGCAAGGGTCTGGCGCTGAGACGGCTTGAAAGCCGAACCCGTGAACTTGATCCGGTTAGTACCGGCGAAAGAAGAGCGCATGTCCCCGCAGCGGCATGCGGGCCTGGCCCAACCTCCCATCCAACGGGGGAGGGCCACGCGCCCGCACCTGCCACCCTGGGGGCGGTCCTCCGGAGCGTTGTTTGACCGATGTTCATCCACCGCCACCGGAGACCTGCCCCATGAATGCCCCCGAAAAAATCCCGTTCGCCCTCAGCCGCGAACCTTTCCCCGCTTCCCGCAAGATCCACGTGCCCGGCCAACAGCCTGGCGTGAGCGTGCCCATGCGCGAGATCGCGCTCACCAACGGCGAACGCGTCGTGGTCTACGACACCTCGGGCCCCTACTCGGACCCATCGGCCCCCATCGACGTGACACGTGGCCTGCCCGACGTGCGCGGCGCATGGATAGCCGCGCGTGGCGACACCGAGACCTACGAAGGCCGCGCGCGCCAGGCGCTGGACGACGGCATCAAGAACGAAGCGCAGCAGAACAACACCACCATCGAACGCATCGAGGCCCTGCGCACGCAGGCCGCCGGCCTGCAGCGCACGCCGCAGCGCGCGCGCAGCGGCATGAACGTGACGCAGATGCACTACGCGCGCCGCGGCATCGTCACACCCGAGATGGAATACGTGGCGGTGCGCGAGAACGGCCAACGCGAGTGGATGGCCCAGTACCTGGCCGACGCAGGCCGCGAACAGCGCCTGCGCGGCAACCCCATGGGCGCGCGCATCCCGGCGTTGATCACGCCCGAATTCGTGCGCGACGAAGTGGCGCGCGGCCGCGCCATCATCCCGGCCAACATCAACCACCCCGAGGTGGAGCCGATGGCGATCGGGCGCAATTTCCTCGTCAAGGTCAACGCCAACATCGGCAACTCGGCCGTCACCTCCAGCATCGAGGAAGAGGTGGACAAGCTGGTATGGGCGATCCGCTGGGGCGCGGACAACGTGATGGACCTCTCCACCGGCCGCAACATCCACACCACGCGCGACTGGATCGTGCGCAATTCGCCCGTGCCCATCGGCACGGTACCGATCTACCAGGCACTGGAGAAAGTGGGCGGTGTGGCCGAAGACCTCAGCTGGTCGGTCTACCGGGACACGCTGATCGAACAGGCCGAGCAAGGGGTGGACTACTTCACCATCCACGCCGGCGTGCGCCTGCCGTTCATTCACCTCACGGCGAACCGGCGCACGGGCATCGTATCGCGCGGCGGCTCCATCATGGCCAAGTGGTGCATCGCGCACCACCAGGAGAGCTTCCTGTACACGCACTTCGAGGAGATCTGCGAGATCATGAAGGCGTACGACGTGAGCTTCTCGCTCGGCGACGGCTTGCGTCCGGGCAGCGCGTCCGACGCGAACGACGAGGCCCAGTTCGCCGAACTCAAGACCCTGGGCGAACTCACGCAGACCGCGTGGCAGCACGACGTGCAGACCATGATCGAAGGCCCGGGCCACGTGCCGATGCACCTGATCCAGGCCAACATGGACGAGCAGCTGAAGCACTGCCACGAAGCGCCGTTCTACACCCTGGGCCCGCTCACCATCGACATCGCGCCGGGCTACGACCACATCGCCTCCGCCATTGGCGCGGCCATGATCGGCTGGATGGGCACGGCCATGCTTTGTTATGTCACGCCCAAGGAACACCTGGGCCTGCCCGACCGCGACGACGTGAAGCAAGGCCTGATCGCCTACAAGATCGCCGCCCATGCCGCCGACATCGCCAAGGGCCACCCCGGCGCCCGCGCGCGCGACGACGCCATGAGCCAGGCGCGCTTCGAGTTTCGCTGGCACGACCAGTTCAACCTCGGCCTGGACCCGGAGACCGCGCGCGACTTCCATGACGAGACCTTGCCCAAGGACAGCAGCAAGGAAGCGCACTTCTGCAGCATGTGCGGGCCGAAGTTCTGCTCGATGAAGATCACGCAGGATGTGCGCGAGTACGCCGAGCGCGGCATGGCGGAGAAATCGGCCGCGTTCAAGGCCGCGGGCGGTGCCTTCTATGTGCCCAAGCCCGTCATTGCTATCAAGGCCTGACGTCTACACTCGCCGCCATGCCCGAGCCCGACGACCTGCCCCCATTGCATCCCACCCCACCCGGCCTGTACCGCCACTACAAGGGCCGCTGGTACGAGGTGCTCGACACGGTGCGCCACAGCGAAGACCTGCAGGGCATGACGCTGTACCGCGCGCTGTACGGGGGCTGGGCGCTGTGGGTGCGGCCGGCGGCGATGTTCGCCGAGGTGGCGGTTTTCGAAGGGCGCGAGCAGCCGCGCTTTGTGCAGCACGATCCTCTGAGCGTTCCTCTGGTGGACCTGCCCACCGCGCAAGCGCTGGTGTTCCACCTGCGAAGCCGGGCGCGGCAACAAGGGATCGATCTCGACACCGCGCTGCGTGCGCCACCGCCCGAACCCACCACCTGCTGCGAACGCGGCTGCAACGGCTGCGTGTGGGAGGGCTACTACGCGGCGCTCCAGTTCTGGCGCGAGGACGCATTGCAGCGCATTTCGTGACATATCACCCGTCTTCCGGCCTGCATACCCCAGTCTTTAGACCTGCCTCGTATACTGCTGGACGCTCGGCAACCCGCGCGGCGCGCGGGACGCCGCCGGGCTTTCCAACCCAAGAATGAGCGGAGGAACCCTGGGGTGAGCCAGTCCAACATCGGCGGATTCCGTATTTCGGGGATCAGCACCTGTCTTCCTCCCGCGGTCGTCGACAACCTGGACCCCACTCTCGGCTTCCCACCGGAGGATGTGCGCAAGGTGGTGGCCATGGCGGGGGTGCGTGAGCGCCGCGTCGTTGCGCCGTCGGTCACCTCGGCCGACCTGTGCCATCGCGCCGCCTCGCGCCTGATGGAGCGGCTGGGCTGGGCTCCCGAAACCGTGAGCGCGCTCATCTTCGTCACCCAAACGCCAGACCACTTCCTGCCCTCCACAGCCTGTCTGCTGCAACAGCGGCTGGGCCTGCCGGACACTTGCGCCGCCTTCGACGTCGGCCTGGGCTGCTCCGGTTATCCCTACGGCCTGTACATCGCGGCCACCATGCTGCGCGGCGGCGGGCACCAGCGCGTGCTGATGCTGCACGGCGAGACGCCCAGCCGCTTCGTGAGCCCCGAGGACCAGGCCACCGTGCTGCTGTTCAGCGACGCGGGCTCTGCCACAGCGCTGGAGCTCGACGACAGTCCGGGCGCCGGTGGGCAATTCGTGCTGCACACCGATGGCAGCGGTGCCGAGGGCCTGATCCTGCGCGGCGGCGGCTTCCGCGACCGCGAGCCCGCCAACCCGCGCCACCGATTTCTCGAAATGGACGGCGCGGCGATCTTCAACTTCACCATCAAGCGCGTGCCCCCGCTGATTGCCGAGACCTTGGCGTTCGCGGGCAAGACCGTGGCCGACGTAGATGCGTTCGTGTTCCACCAATCGAACCGCTTCATCATGAAGCACCTCATGAAAAAGAGCGGTCTGCCTGAGGACCGCGTGCCCTTGTCGATCGAAGACAGCGGCAATTGCGGTGGCCCTTCGGTGGCGGTGGCCATGACGCGTCGCCTGAGCCCGCCGGCCACCGGTCAGCGCCAGCACTGGATGTTGCTGGGTTACGGCGTGGGTCTGTCCTGGGCCTCGGCCTTGATCCAGGTGGACGGCCACACCGTGCTGATGCACGACGACGGCGAAGGCCTGGCCTTGCAATGAGAGGCAACCGATGAGTGAAAAAACACAGACCCCGATCTCCGAGAGCGACGCCTTGGGCATGCTGGCCGAGTGCTTCAACATGCCGGTGGACGCTCTGCACGCGGACCTGGAGCGCGACGCCATCGACGACTGGGACTCCATGGGAGCGCTCATGCTGATGGCCGAGCTCGACGAGCGCTTCGGCCTGGAACTGACCGCCGAGGTGTCGCGCGAGATGACCCGCATCGGCGACGTGCTGGCCTTCCTGCGGGTGCATGGGGTGCTGTTTGAAAGCAGTTGATGTGCGGCGCTCCGTCGCGCCCGTGGCCCGCCTGCCCGAGCACGAAAAACTCGGGCGGCTGGTGGCGCGCAGCCTCGGATGGGAGGCCGCAGCCCTGCCCGCCGCCCTGAAGCCCGCACAGCTGGCCGATCTGCCCGACATCGTCGCGCTGCGGCAGGAACATCTGCGCGGCGCCTGGGACGACCACGCCTACCTGCGCTGGCGCTACCGGCTCGGGCGCGACAGCGGTGGCTTCGGTGATCTGTGGTACCTGCGGGCACAGGGCCAGATCATGGCGATCATCGGCGTGGAAGCACTGCGCGCCGAGCTCGGTGCCCAATCCTGGTCGGGCGCGCAGGTCATGGACCTGCTGATCCGTCCCGAAGCGCAGGAGTCCGGCCTGGGCATCTGGCTCAACCAGGCCATGCTCGCTCGCCACGACTTCACGCTGGCGGTGGGCGCCAACCACAACTCCGCGGGCATCGTGCGCCGCATGTTCGAGCCGCTGCCCCCGCGCCTGACCTTCACGCACCCGCTGGACCTCGCGCCCTTCGTGCGTCGCCGCTGGCCCGCTGCGGCCGGCCTGCCGCTGGTGATGCGGATGGCCAATGGTGGACTCGCGCTTCGGCGGCTCGCACTGCGTCGCCACCGTCCCCGCGGTATCACGGTGGAGAGCGCCACACGGCTGGACCCGGCCATGCCAGTGCCCAGCGGCCAGGACGCAGACTGCGTTCGCCTGCGGCGCGACAGCGCCTACCTGCAGCAACGGCTGATGGGCAACCCGCGCCGCGGCCTCTCGCTGCGCCTGGCGCGGCGCGAGGGCGCGGTGGTGGGCCTCATCGCCTGGTCGATCGGCGCCGACGACCGCGGGCGACCGGAACTGCACGTGGTCGACTGGCATCACGACAGCGATGCCACCTTGCACGCCCTGCTGCACGAAGCCGTGCGCGAAGCCGCCGCTCAACGCTGCAGTTGCGTGCGCGTGACCCTGCAGGACCACGCCGCGCAGCGCGTGGCCGCGCAAGCGGGATTCCTGGCCTCGCACGGCGACGAAGGCCGCCTGTGCGGCGTGCAGTCGCGCGACCCGGCACTGGCCCGGCTTCTGGCCCAGGCCCGCTGGAGCCTCACCGACGCGAGCGACGATGGCGATGCGCTGTGACACACAGCGCGCCATGAGGAGGGGCTGACGATGTGCGGCATCGCAGGCGTCTTCGACCCCAGGCGCGTCCCCGAACGGGCCGAGCTCGACGCCATGATCGGCACGCTCAGCCACCGAGGCCCGGACGGCCGCGGCACCTGGATCCAAGGCCCCATCGGCCTGGCCCACGCGCGCCTGGCCATCATCGACCCCGAAGGCGGCGCGCAACCCATGGGCAGCGCCGATGGCCAGGTGCAACTGGTCTTCAACGGCGAGATCTTCAACTACATCGAACTGCGCACCGAACTGCGCCAGTGCGGCCACCGCTTCGCCACCGATTCCGACACCGAGGTGCTGCTGCAGGCCTACCAGGCCTGGGGCGATGCCTTCCTCTCGCGCCTCAACGGCCAGTTCGCCCTCGGCCTGTGGGACGCGCGGCGACAGCGCCTGCTGCTGGCACGCGACGGCGTGGGCATACGACCGCTGTTCTGGACCCGTGTGGGCCAGCGCCTGGCATTCGCCTCCGAAGCCAAGGCCCTGTTCGCGCTGCCCGAGGTGCCCCGGGCGCTGGACAGCGCGGGACTGGCCGCCACCTTCGGCTGGTGGGCACCGCTGGCGCCGCACACCGCGTTCGAAGGCATCCACTGCCTGCCGCCCGGCCACTGCTTCGCCATCGATGCCCGGGGCCAGACCCTCACGCGCTGGTGGGACTGGGATTTCCCGCTCACCGACCCCTTCACGCCGGTGGACGAAGACGCCCTGGCCGATGAATTGCACGCCCTGTTGGTGGACGCGGTCCGCCTGCAGCTGCGGGCCGACGTACCAGTGGGCGCCTACCTCAGCGGTGGCCTGGACTCGTCCATCCTCACCACCATCATCCGCCGCCACACCGACGCGCCGCTGCGCAGCTTCTCGCTCACCTTCGACGACCCGGAATTCGACGAAAGCGAACACCAGCAGCGCATGGTGCGGCATCTGGATACGCAGCACTCCTCCATCGGCTGCAGCCGCCACGACATCGCCACCGCGTTCGCTCGCACCGTATGGCACGCCGAAACGCCGCTGGTGCGCACCGCCCCCACGCCCATGCTGCGCCTGGCCGACAGCGTGCGCGCCGCCGGCTACAAGGTGGTGCTCACCGGCGAAGGGGCCGACGAAGTCTTCGGCGGCTACGACCTGTTCAAGGAAGCGAAGATCCGCCGCTTCGTCGCGCAGCGCCCCGACTCGCCCAGGCGCGCCCGCATCGTCGAGCGGCTCTACCCCTGGCTGGCGCGATCGCCCGGTGGCGCCAACGCGCTGTCGCAACGCTTCTTCACCGACAGCCGCGTGCCGGGCCACGACGCGGTCTTCGCGCACCAGACCCGGCTGTCCAGCACGCGGCGCGCCTGGGCCTTCTTCACCCCCGAGCGCCAGCAGGCGCTCGCGCGGCACGACCCGGCAGGGCAACTGCGCGCGCAGTTGCCCGAGCGCTTCGACCAATGGCTGCCGATGGCGCGCGACCAGTACGTCGAAGCGCACACGCTCATGAGCGGCTACCTGCTGGCCGCGCAAGGCGACCGCATGGCCATGGCCGCCTCCATCGAGGGGCGCTACCCCTTCCTCGACCCCCGCGTGATCGCGTTCGCCGCCCGCCTGCCCCCGCGCCTGAAAATGCGCGGTCTCAGCGAAAAGCTGCTGCTGCGCAAGGCCTTCGCGCACGAGCTGCCGCCGCAGATCGGCCGCCGCACCAAGCAGCCCTACCGCTCGCCCGACAGCGCCAGCTTCTTCCACAACGGCCAGCCGCTGCCCTGGGTGGCCGAACTGCTCAGCGACACCCGCGTGCGCGACGCCGGCCTGTTCGATGCGCCCGCCGTGGCGCGGCTCAGTGCCAAGTGCGCCACCGGCCGCGCCACCGGATTTGCCGACAACATGGCCTTCGTGGGCGTGCTTTCCACCATGCTGCTGCACGCGCAATTCGTCAAGCCTGCCACCCCCGTGCTGGAGAACGCGTGAGCCTGGCCTTCCTGCCCGGACCCTTCGTGCACAGCGCGTTCGACGCGCGCTGCCTCGACGTGCCCGAGAGGAACGCCGTCGTCGTGGGCGAGCGCTCGTGCAGCTACCGCGAACTCGGCGAACGCGCGAATGGCATCGCCAACGCGCTGCACGCCGCCGGCATCGGGCGCGGTGACCGCGTGGTGCTGCTGCTCGACAGCGGGGTGGATTACGTCGCCAGTCTGCACGCGGTGTGGCGCCTGGGGGCGGTGGTGGTGCCGCTGGGCGCGCAGACCAAGGCCGCCAAGCTCGCTCACGTGCTGGGGGACACCGGCGCGCGGGCCCTGCTCACCCAGGTCTCGCTGGCCACCGCCTGGAAAGCCGCGCTGACCGGTCTGCAGAACGCCCCCCGGGTCTGGGTGCAGGGCGACATCGGCACCCCTGGCTGGCCCACCCCCAGCGCCACGGCCCGCTTCGGCACCGGTCCGGGCAGCCCAGGTGACCTGGCCACCTTGCTCTACACCTCGGGCACCACCGGGCTGCCCAAGGGGGTGATGCTCACCCACGGCAACATGGTGGCGGCCTGGCGCGCCGTGCAGGCCTACCTGCATCTGCAGCCCGAGGACGTGATCGGCCTGGCGCTGCCGCCCGCCTTCAGCTATGGCCTGTCCCACGTGGTCATGGGGCTGGGCATCGGTGCCACGCTGGTGCTGGACAACTCGGCGGCCTTCCCCGTGCGGCTGCTGCAGAACCTGGCGGCGCGGCGCGTCACCGTGTTTCCGGGCGTGCCCACGCTCTGGGCCAGCCTGCTGGCGCTGGACATGGCCGCGCATGACCTGAGCGCGCTGCGCCTCATCACCAACGCCGCGGCCGGTCTGCCCGCCGCGCACACGGCGCTGCTGCGCCAGCGCCTGCCGCAGGCGCGCCTGCTGCTTATGTACGGCCTCACCGAATGCATGCGCGCGAGCTACCTGCCGCACGAGGAAGTCGACACACGGCCCGAGAGCGTCGGGCGAGGCCTGGCGCACCAGCAGCACTGGCTGGAAGACGAGCAGGGCCAGCGCCTGCCTGCGGGCAGCACCGGCGAACTGGTGCTGTGCGGCGCGCACGTAAGCCCGGGCTACTGGAACGCTCCGGCCGGCCTCTCCACCCGCATCACGCCCGGCCCGGGAGCTGGCGAACACACCCTGCGCACCGGCGACCTCTTCCGCAGCGACGCCGAAGGCTGGCTCTACTGCGTGGGCCGCACCGACGACATGTTCAAGTCGCGAGGCGAAAAGGTCTACCCGCTCGAAGTGGAGAACGCCATCTGCGAACTGCCCGCCGTGCGCGAGGCCGCCGTGACCCACATGCCCGACGAACGCCTCGGGCTGGCCGTGAAAGCCTTTGTGCGCGCGCGCGAGGGCGCCACACTCACCGAGCGCGACGTCATCCGCCATTGCCTGGCCCGGCTGGAAAGCTGGATGGCACCCAAGACCGTGGTCTTCGTCGACGCACTGCCGCAGACCGAATCGGGCAAGCTGCGGCGCCGCGATCTGACCTGACTTTCCTTCAACCCACCACTCCGACACATTCCCATGAGCAGCATCAAGGCCGACGTACGGCGCTACATCGAAGACAACTTTCTGCTGGGCGCAGGCGCCGTGCCGCCCAGCGACGACGACTCGTTCCTTGAGCACCAGGTGCTGGATTCCACTGGATTCCTGGAACTGGTGGCGCATTTGGAAGAAGCCTATGGCATGAAGATCGGCGACGACGAAATGGTCCCCGAGAACCTCGACTCTCTCAACGCCATCGAGGCCTTTGTGCAGCGCAAGCAAGGGGCCTTGTGATGGGCGCGGTGCCGCTGGGGCCCGAATCGCTCGCGCTCGACTGCGAAGCCGAAGTGCAGCGCATCGCGCAATGGATTCCGCAGGTACTCACCCAGAAGCTGCGCCGGCGCGGCCTGGTGGTGGCGATCAGCGGCGGCATCGACAGCTCGGTGTGCGCGGCCCTCTCGGTGCGTGCGCTGGGCGCGAAGAAGGTTTTTGGCCTGCTGCTGCCCGAGCGCGACTCCAGCGGCTTCAGCACCGAGCGCGGCCGTCAGCTCGCCGAGCACCTGGGCATCGAGTTCCAGGTGCACGACATCGCGCCCGCGCTCGAAGCCCTGGGCTGCTACCAACAGCGCGACGAGGCCATTCGCCGCGTGGTGCCCGCCTACGGCGACGGCTGGAAGAACAAGATCGTGATCGCCGGTGGCGTCGAGGGCGGCATCAACTTCTTCAAGCTGGTGGTGCAGTCACCGGATGGCGAACAGCAGAGCGTGCGCCTGCCGTTGCGCGAATACCTGCAGATCGTGGCCGCCACGAACTTCAAGCAGCGCGTGCGCAAGACCATGGACTACTACCACGCGGACCGGCTCAATTACGCGGTGGTCGGCACGCCCAACCGGCTTGAGTACGACCAGGGTTTCTTCGTGAAGAACGGCGACGGTTCGGCCGACCTAAAACCCATCGCGCACCTCTACAAGACGCAGGTCTACGCCATGGCGCGCCACCTTCAACTGCCCGAGGCTATCTGCAGCGCCGTGCCCACCACCGACACCTACACCCTGCCGCAAGGCCAGGACGAGTTCTACTTCGCGCTGCCCTATGCGCAGATGGACCTCGCGTTGTGGGCGCTGGAGCACGAGCGCTCGGCCGAAGAGCTGGCATTCGCGCTGAACATGACGCCGGCCCAGGCCCAGCGCGTCTACGACGACATCCGCGCCAAGCGCCGCGCCACCGAGTACCTGGCCGCCGCTCCCGAACTGATCCCGGACTGAGTCAAAACAATTCCTGCTGCGCGCGCAAGGCCTGCGGCCGGAACAGCTCGGTCTTCAAGGGCGTGCGCTCCTGGTTGAAACCCAGGCGCGTGCAAGTCTTGTCAAAACGCTGGCGGATCAGCTCGGCCCAGATGCCGCTGCCGCGCATGCGCTGCGCGAAGTCGGCGTCGTAGTCCTTGCCGCCGCGCATCTCCTGTACGCGCGCCATCACACGCATCGCGCGCTCGGGGTAGTGCTGATCGAGCCACTGACGGAACATGGGGCTCAACTCCCACGGCAGGCGCAGCACGGTGTAGAAGGCACGGCGCGCGCCCGCGTCCCACGCGGCTTCGAGCACCTGCTCCATGTCTTCGGTGATGAACGGAATCTGCGGCGCCACGCTCACGCCCACCGGGATGCCCGCCTCGCTCAGCGTGCGCAGAATGCGCAGACGCCGGTGCGGCGCGGCGGCACGCGGCTCCAGAATGCGCGCGAGCTTGGGGTCGAGCGTGGTGATGGTGACGTAGACCGCCGCCAAGCCCTGCGCGGCCATGGGCGCGAGGATGTCGACGTCGCGCTCCACGCCGCTGCCCTTGGTGACGATGGCCAGCGGGTGTTGCGCCTGCGCCAGCACCTGCAGCGCCTCGCGGGTGAGCTTGAGTTCGCGTTCGATCGGCTGGTAGGCGTCGGTCACGGTGCCGATCGCCAGCAGGCCGGGCACGTGGCGCGGGCTGGCCAGCTCGCGCCGCAGCACCGCCGCGAGGTTGCGCTTGGCGATGAGCTTCGTCTCGAAATCCAGCCCCGGCGAGAGATTGAGGTAGCTGTGCGTGGGCCGCGCATAGCAATACACGCAGCCGTGTTCGCAGCCCCGGTAGGGGTTGAGGCCCAGCGCAAAGCCCACGTCGGGCGAATCGTTTTTCGTGATCGCGCTCTTGCAGTCCTCCCAGCTCACCTCGGTGGCCGGCGGCGCGGCTTCGTCGCGCGACTGCGCCGCGGCGTCCAGCGCACCCCAGCCATCGTCGAACGCCGCGCGCTCGTCCCGTAGAAAGCGGTGCGGCTGTTGGTGGCTGATGCCCCGGCCCTTGATGGCCTGAATGGGAATGTGGACGTTCGGCATGGAAGGGTCACTGTACACAAAAACAGTGCTAGAGTGCAGCGCTTCAGGAGGCTCCATGACCCTTTCTTCCCAGGCGGTGAACACTGCCGACCCCATCGTGTCCGTGCGCGGCGTGAGCAAGACCTACGCCGGTGGTTTCCAGGCGTTGAAAAACGTCAACCTCGACATTCGGCGCGGCGAGATCTTCGCCTTGCTCGGCCCCAACGGCGCGGGCAAGACCACGCTCATCAGCATCGTCTGCGGCATCGCCAATGCGAGCGAAGGCGTGGTGCTCGCGGACGGCTTTGATACCGTGCGCGACTACCGGCGCGCGCGTGAGGCCATAGGCCTGGTGCCGCAGGAGCTGCACACCGACGCCTTCGAATCGGTGTGGGCCACGGTGAGTTTCAGCCGTGGCCTATTCGGCAAGGCGCCCGACCCGGCCTACATCGAGAAGATCCTGCGCGACCTGTCGCTGTGGGACAAGAAGGACAACAAGATCCTCACGCTCTCGGGCGGCATGAAGCGCCGCGTGCTGATCGCCAAGGCGCTGTCGCACGAACCCAAGATCCTCTTTCTCGACGAGCCCAGCGCGGGCGTGGACGTGGAATTGCGGCACGACATGTGGCGCATGGTGCGCGAACTGCGCGACCGTGGCACCACCATCATCCTCACCACCCACTACATCGAAGAGGCCGAAGACATGGCCGATCGCATCGGCGTGATCAACAACGGCGAACTCATCGTGGTGGAAGACAAGCACGTGCTCATGCGCAAACTGGGCAAGAAGCAGCTCACCCTCACCTTGCAGCACGCCATGTCGCAACTGCCCGAAGCGCTCGCGCGCTGGCCGCTGGCCCTCGCCAATGACGGCCACACGCTCACCTATACCTTCGACACCCAGCAGGACGACACGGGCATCGCCGAGCTGCTGCGCACGCTCAACGCGCAGGGTATCGACTTCAAGGACCTGCAGTCCAGCGAGAGCTCGCTGGAAGACATCTTCGTCAGCCTGGTCCGCAAACCCCAAGACAGCCGCACGGGGGTGCCTGCATGAACCTGAACTTCCACGGCATCAAGGCCATCTACCGCTTCGAGATGGCGCGCACCTTCCGCACCATCACGCAGAGCATCGTCGCGCCGGTGCTCACCACCTCGCTCTACTTCATCGTCTTCGGCACCGCCATCGGCTCGCGCATGGGCGACATCGACGGCATCACCTACGGCGCCTTCATCATCCCCGGCCTGGTCATGCTCTCGCTGCTGAGCGAGAGCATTTCCAACGCCTCGTTCGGCATCTACATGCCCAAGTGGTCGGGCACCATCTACGAACTGCTGTCCGCGCCGGTGTCTTGGGTGGAGGTGCTGTGCGGCTACGTGGGCGCGGCGGCCACCAAGTCGGTCATGCTGGGGCTGCTCATCCTGCTGACGGCGCGTGTGTTCGTGCCCTACCACATCGAACACCCGGTCTGGATGGTCGGCTTCCTGCTGCTCACGGCCATCACGTTCAGCCTGTTCGGTTTCATCATCGGCCTGTGGGCCGACAATTTCCAGAAGCTGCAGGTGATTCCGCTGCTGGTGGTCACGCCGCTCACCTTCCTGGGCGGCGCGTTCTACTCCATCAACATGCTGCCACCGGTGTGGCAGGCGGTTTCGCTGTTCAACCCGGTGGTCTACCTCATCAGCGGCTTGCGATGGGCGTTCTACGGCGAGTCCGACGTCAACATCGTGGCCAGCACCGGCATGACCGTGCTCTTCATGGCGCTGTGCCTGGGCTTCATCGCCTGGGTGTTCAAGACCGGCTACAAGATCCGAAGGTAGATTGGAACTCCCCCCTGCGCCGCTGCGCGGCTTCCCCCCTCTGTGGCGCGCCTTCGGCGCTTCGAGGGGGGACGGCATCTCGGGCCGGCGCAGCCGTCCCTCGTTGCCTCTGGTCTAAGACACGCGCGCCGAAGAGGGAGTGGAGGTTCGAGTTGACGGAGCCAGACCCATCGCGCCTCTGGCTGGTGTTGTCTCACACGCTGCAACCAAGGAGACCACGCGATGCAAGCACACATCACCGTCATCACCCTCGGCGTAGACGACCTGGAACGCGCCGTCGCCTTTTACCGCGACGGCCTGGGGCTGAGTACCCCAGGCATCATCGGCACGGAATTCGAGAACGGCGCGGTGGCCTTCTTCCAGCTTCACAACGGGTTGAAGCTCGCGCTGTGGCCACGCCGCAGCCTGGCGGCCGACACCGGTCTGCCGCTGCTCTCGGCCACACCGCAAGCGTCGAGCGCGCTGGAGCTTTCGCTCGGCCACAACGTGGACTCGCGCGAGGCCGTGGACGCCGTGATGCAACAGGCCGCCGCTGCGGGCGCACGCACCGTGAAACCCGCGCAGGACACCTTCTACGGCGGCTACGCCGGCTACTTCCAGGACCCGGATGGGCACCTGTGGGAAGTGGTGTTCAACCCGGGCCTGGACGACCTGGGCTGACTTCGCCCCGGCGCGCCATGCGGCGATGAAAGGGGGTGCGTGCCCCTCTGGAAACGGGGCGGAACCGCCCCAGGTGATCCGCCACACAACCGGCTTGGCGCCCAGGGGAAAGGCCGACCAGTGACCGGTCAACAGACGCTTGCCGCTTTTCGCTGGGCATTTTCTGTCCCTTCGTCCAAGGTCCGCATGCGCTGAGCGCCTCCAGCGCAGCACCACCGACACGGAGCAACCGCAATGACGACACCTGCCCACCTGAAGCGCTGCGTGGCGCTGCTCGCGCTGCTGGTCCTGGCGGGCTGTGGCGAACGCGGCGATGGCGCAGCAACAGCGCCTGCGCCCGCAAAGCCTGGGATACCTGCGCAGCCAGACCCGGTGTCGCCCCGTTTCGTCGAGAACCCCGACTTCACCGTGGTGCTGGAACTCACCGCCCAGGCAACCGAGGCGTGGAAGAGGACGAACGAGCCCATCGTGCTGGTGGCCGAGTTCGCCGACGAATACGGCCCGGGCATGACCGCGCTGACGGCGCCCCAAAAGCGCAGCGTCCCGGAACCAGGTCCGGTGCGCTTCTCCGGCATCGCGATTCCTCTGGACAAGCTCAAGGCCCTGCGCGATCCGAACTACGAGATCTACGTGGGTGTGCAAGCGACGGCGCCCGCTGCCGCCTTCGACTGCGGCTACGTGCAGCAGCTTGTGCAGGATCTACACCACCGGTCGTTTGCGCTGGCCTGCAAGCTGAAAAGCGAGGGCTGATCTCATCCGGCCGTTCAGCGTTTTGACCTCGCCGGCTTGGCCTTGCCTACCGGCGCCGGTGCCTTGAGCCGTGTGCTGGCCTGGTCCAGCCATAGCAGCGTGTCGGTGTGCGCCATGAAGCGGCGCAGGTAGTCGGGCGAGAGCTCGCGCATCAGGCTTAGGGTGCGCAGCACCAGCATGTGCGAATTGAGTGGCCCCGCGTTTTCCGGCGCGCGCTGCGCGGCCTGGTTCACGTCGTTTTCGGCGCAGATGCGCGACCAGGTCTCGCGAAACGCCTGCGCGCTGCGCAACTCGGAGCGCACCGTGCCCTCGTCGTCCTGCTGGCTCAGCAGCGCCAGGGGCGAGGCGTTTTTGCGTGGCACGCTGGCCGCCTTGCGCCGCGGCGCTGTGGTCGGTGTGGCCGGCGGGGGCGTTTCCCTTGCCCATGCCAGTTCGGCCTCGCCCTCACCTTCACCGCGTGTTCGCAGCTTCTCGTGCAGCCAACGCTGCACCGCCGGCGGCGCGGCCTGCAGGCGGCGCGCCAGCGCTTCGCGGTAGCGCGCGCGCACGGCGTCGGTGTCAGCCACCGGCACCGCCCTTGGCAGGGCCCTGGGTGCTGCCATTGGTGCTGCCATTGGTGGACTTGGGCACCGGCGCGATTTCCACGCGGCGGTTCAAGGCCCGGCCCTTCTCGTCGGTATTGGCGGCCACAGGTTGCTCCGCGCCGAAGGCCGCGCTGAACACACGCTGCGGCGGCATGCCGGCCTGGATCAAGGCGCGCGTGACGGTGAGCGCGCGCTGGGCCGAGAGTTCGAGGTTGTCGGTGAAGCGCAGGTTGGTGGCCTGCACCGGGCGGTCGTCGGTGAAACCGCTGACCATGAGCATCTCGTCGCGCTCCTTCAGGTAGACCTGCAGCGGCGGCACCAGGCTCTTGAGCACCTGCAGGCCCTCAGGCCGCAGCTCGTCGGAGTTGAGCGCGAACAGCACGTTGCCGCTGATGCCGATGCGGCCGTTGTCCAGCGTCACGCGGCCGTTCTGCAAGGGCACGGCCAGGGCTTTCTCCAGCGCCATGCGCCGCTGCTCCTCCTGCTCGCGCTTCTTCACCTCGGTCTGCAGGCTGGTGACCAGATCCATCTGCACCGCGAGCACGCTCACGAGGATGAGCACGAACGCCCCCACCAGGCCGGCCATGAGGTCGCCGAACACGGCCCACACCGGCGCGGAGCGCTCGATGCCGTCGTCGTCCTCCAGCACGCGCTCGTCGAGATCGACCATCACGGCGTGGCCCCTACTTCGCCTTCGGCCTTTGCGGTGGCCTGGCGGTGCAGCCGGTGCATGTCTTCCAGAATGCCTTGCTGCGAGGTGATGCTCAGGTCGATCACCTCGCGCGCCTGCGCCACGTAGTAGTTCAGCTGCTCGTCGCTTCGCGCGACCGACTGCGACACCGTTCCTTCCACGCGCTGCAGGCTTTCAATGAGTTTCTCGTTGGTGCTGCAGAACAGTTCCACGGCGTGGCCAAACGCTTCACCGAGCGCGGCCAGTTCGATGGTGCTGCCTTGCACCTGCGTGGCCACCTCCTCGGCGCGCACGGCCTGCGTGCCCACGGATTCGGCGAACTGCCGGCCCACCTGCTCCAGCACCGAGCCAGCGGAACTCACGAGCGACTCGACCGCCGCGCGCTGCTCGGCCGCGGCCTGCTGCACGCCCTGCACCAGCGCATCGATGTTCTGCATAAGGCTGGTGCGCTCCTGCAGTGCGAGGTTGTCGCGCTCGGTGAGCTGGCTCATGTCCTGGCGCAGTTGCGCGATGACCTCGGCCGCGGCCTTGGGCGCATCGGCCGCGCTATCGAGCAGGCGGGTGATGGGCGCTTCGAGCGCGGTGCCCAGGGTCACGAGGTGCGTGCTCACCTGCTCGTTGAGCGAGGACTGCAGCTCGCCCAGGCGCTGCACCGCCGCCTGGCCGCGCGCGGCCTCTTCGCTGCGCAAGGTGGCGAGTTCGTCGCGCCATTGGCGGGCGGTCTGCTCCAGGGCTTGCGCGGCCGACTGTTGTTGCGCCAGCATCTGCGCGCCGGCCTGCCGCCACTCGGCTTGCAGCGCGCTGGCCGTGGTTTGCAAGGCCTCGGTCCAGGCCAGGTGCTTCTGCTGCTCCATGCCGGACTGTTCGGCGTGCGTGCGGCTTACGCTCTCTTGCACGCCGGTGATGAGCGCGGCGCAACGTTCTTCGAAGGCACTCGTGAACGCGTTGAGCGCGCGGTCCAGGCCTTGCACCTGTTGCTCGCCCTGGCGCGCGTTGTCCTGCAGGGCCTGCGTCCAGGCGGCCACACGCTGCTGGTCCAGGCCCACCTGTTCGGCCTGCGTGCGGGTCACCGATGCCTGCACGCCATCGATGAGCGCGGCACAACGTTCTTCGAAGCGGGTGGTGAAGCTGTTGAGCGCGCGCTCCAGGCCTTGCGCCTGTTGCTCGCCGGTCTGTGCGTGCTGCTGCAGCGCCGTGGCCCAACCGTCGGCCACGGTGCTGGCGGTGGCGGCGAAGCGCTCGTTGAGCGCGCCCATCTGGGCTTGCACGGCTTCGCTCACGCGCTCGTGCAGGCGGGTGGACTCCCGTGCAATGGCGTTCATCGCGTTTTCCATCACGGGCTGCAGCGTGGCGCCCGCTTCGCGTGCGCTGGCGCTCAGGCTGTCCTTGAGCGTGCGCTCCACCGAACTCGCCAGTTGCGTGTACGCCTCGCTCGCTTCGCGGTGGAACTGTGTCTGGCGGCTGAGCAGTTGTTCGTCCAGTTGCTGGTTGCGCCGGTCGATCTGCTCCATGAGCGCTTGCAACTGCGTGGCCACCGCCGGCAAGGCGCTGGCCTGCTGCTGCAGGGCGCTGAAGGTTTCCTGGCGCTGGTGCACCAGCGAGAAGGGCCGCAACGCCGTGGCGATGCGCGCGTCGAGTTCGCGCACGGCGTGCGCGCGTTCGCGCCGGGCAATGGCCGACATCAGCCCCAGCATCGCCGAGGTGGCCACCCCCACCACGGAGGTGCCGAAAGCCAGCCCCAGGCCTTTGATGGGCGAGGCCAGCGCGGCGCGGATGGCCTCCAGGTCGGCCGAACCTTCGAGCGTGAACAACACGCCCTTGAAGGTGACGACCATGCCCAGGAAGGTGCCGAGCATGCCGAGCATGACCAGCAGGCCGATCAGGTAAGGCGTGAGCGCCAGACCGGGCAGCGCGCCGCGCTCGCCTTCGATGCGCTGGCGCACCGCGTTCTGCATCGCGGCGGGCACCTGCACCAGCCAGTCGTCCAGACGCTGCAAGGGCTGGGGTACCTGGGTCAAGGCCTGCGCGAGCGCGGCGGTGGCCTGCCGGTAGCGCCGGATCTCGTGTGCACCCACCAGGTACACGATGGCGATGAACGCCGTCATGAGCAAGGCCAGGGCACTGGTGCCCACGAAGCCCCAGCCCACCCAGAGAATGGCCAGCAGGCCGAGGACGAAGGCGGCGGTCAGAAAGATGCGGTGTTGGGCGTTGCGGCTCATGGAATGGAATTCAAAACGGTGGCGCCAGCCTCTTCCTGGCCGAAGGCGTCGACCATGCCCATCACCGGCTGCAGGCGCAGGTCGAGCTCGGCCAGCAGCGTGCGCTGCAGGTCGTGTTCGAACAGCGCGGGCCAAGTGTCGGGGTGCGACTGGCGCAATTGGGCAAAGCGCAGCTTGACGATGGCCGGCACGCCATGCAGCAGGCGCTGTTCGCGCCCGCCCAGCATCTGGTCGAGCATGGCGTCCATGGCGGCGAGCTGCGCCAGCTTGGGCGAGCGCGCCGCCAGCACCTGGCGCACGTGGTCGCGCAGGGCATCGATCGACATCTCCATGCGGCGCTGGTGGTCGAGATAGCGCTGGTGGTGCAGCGCGAACTCGGTGTCGCTGGCGTCGGTGGGCGGTTGGGGCGGTGTGGCGATGGCCTTGGCGAGCGTGGCGCGCGCGCGCTCCAGGTCGGCCTTGGGATCGCCCGGCGGCTTCGGCCGCTCCAAGCGGCTGGCGGTGGCGAGCTTGGGCAGGTTCTGCTGGGCCGAGGCCAGGGTGATGGCATCGGCCACGTTCAACCAGTCGCCCAGGCGTTCGGCCAGGTCCTGGCGCGACGCCTCCTCGGGCGCGGGCAACCAGCCGGTGAGCTGGCGCACCAGGGCGGAACGGTTGAAATGGCTGCGCAAGGAACTTTCCCCGACGCCCTAGGGCTCGACAAAGAGAAACAAATTGAAAGAGGTTCCGCAGGAGGCCAAAAAGCCGCCGCGCGGAACGCGGTCACACCACCAGCACGGCCCGGAAGTCGTTCACGTTGGTGTGCGTGGGCCCGGTGAACACCAGGTCGCCCAGGGGTTCGAAGAAACCGTAGGCGTCGTTGCGGGCCAGGTGGTCGGTGATTTTGAGGCCTTTCGCCCCGGCCCGGGCCAGGGTGTCGGGCGTCACCAACGCCCCCGCATTGTCCTCTACGCCGTCGATGCCGTCGGTATCGGCCGCCAGCGCCCACACCCCGGCCTGCCCGCCCAGGGCTTGCGCCAGGCCCAGGCAGAACTCGCCGGCCCGCCCGCCCCGGCCCTTGGCCTGGCCTTCGGCGCGCGGGCGCACGGTGACCGTGGTCTCGCCACCGCTCAAGATGACGCAGGGTCTGGGAAAGCTGCTGCGGCCCAGCGCGGTGGAGCGCGCCAGCGCACCGTGCACCTTGCCGACCTCGCGCGACTCGCCTTCGATCTCGTCGCTCAGCACCACCACGTGCAGGCCCAGGGCGCGCGCGGCGTCGGCCGCGGCCTCCAGGCTTTGCTGGGGCGTGGCCATGAGCTCCACCGCATGCCCCTGCAGGCGCGGGTCGTCGGCCTTGGGGGTTTCGAGCGCGCCGCTCTCCAGTTGCGCGCGCACGGCGGGTGGCACGTCGATGCCGTAGCGGCGCAGGATGTCCAGCGCCTCGGCGCAGGTGGACGCGTCGGCCACGGTGGGGCCGCTGGCGATCACGCTCACGTCGTCGCCGGGCACGTCGCTGATGGTCAGCGTGACCACGCGCGCGGGCGCGCAGGCTGCGGCCAGGCGCCCACCCTTGATGGCCGAGAGGTGCTTGCGCACGGTGTTCATTTCACCGATGTGCGCGCCGCTCTCCAGCAACTGGCGGTTGATGCGTTGTTTGTCTTCGAGCGTGAGGCCTTCGCAGGGCAGCGTGAGCAAGGCCGAGCCACCGCCTGAGATGAGGCAGAGCACCAGATCGTCGGCCGTCAGGCCCTGGGTGAGCGCGAGGATGCGTTGCGCGGCGGCCAGGCCGGCCGCGTCGGGCACCGGATGCGAGGCCTCGACCACCTCGATGCGTTGCGCCAGGCCGGCTGGGCGTGGCGGCGTGTGGTGGTAGCGCGTGACCACCAGCCCCGAGAGCGGCGCATCGGCCGGCCAGAGCGCCTCGACCGCCTGCGCCATCGCGCCACCGGCCTTGCCCGCGCCCAGCACCAGCGTGCGGCCCTTGGGCGGCGGCGGCAGGCTGGCGGCCGTGTTGTGCAGGGGCAGCGCGCGCTGCACCGCCACGTCGTACAGGTGGCGCAGCAGAGCGCGGGGGTCGCTGAGGCTGGGGGTGGTGGTGTTTTTCGGCATGGGGGTGGAGTTTAGTGCGGTGGGAGCCCTCACCCCGGCCCTCTCCCGCACAGCGGGAGAGGGAGCAAGACACGCGCGCCGGAGGGGAAGTTAGCTCCCTCTCCCGCTGTGCGGGAGAGGGCGGGGGTGAGGGTGACCCCGCTCCCGCCTTCCGCCGTCAGGCCGGGCTGAGCAGCGCAGGGGTGCGGGGAAAAAGAAGTTCGCGTGTTTGAGCGAAGCGAGTTTGCGAACTTCTCCCCGCACACCGAGCAGCGCAAGGAACCCCGAAGGGGCCCGGTCTTCGGCTCGCCTTTCTTTGCTTACTTTCTTTGGCGACCAAAGAAAGTGAGTCGGCCGCCGGGCCGAGACCCGGCTCGCCACGAAAGAGAAAAGACCGCGTCCGAGAAGAAAGAGAGCGAAGACACCTCAGGCCACCGAATCGGCCGCGATCACATGCCCCGCCATCAACTCCAGCGCCCGACACAAAGCCGAATGATCCAACCCCGCCATCCCCTGCGCCGCGCAGCTCTGCATCAACTGCGCCGCACTCGCCGTGTGCGGCAAAGCGACGCCCAAGTCCCGAGCCCCCTGCAAAGCCAAATTCAAATCCTTCTGGTGCAACTCGATGCGAAACCCAGGCGCAAAGGCGCGCCGGACCATCCGCTCCCCGTGCACCTCCAGAATGCGGCTGGCCGCAAAGCCGCCCATGAGCGCTTCCCGCACCTTCGCCGGGTCCGCCCCCGCCTTGCTCGCAAACAGCAGCGCCTCGGCCACCGCCTCGATGTTGAGCGCGACGATGATCTGGTTCGCCACCTTGGTGGTCTGTCCGTCGCCGTGGCCACCCACGAGCGTGATGTTCTTGCCCATCGCGGTGAACAAAGGCTGGGCGCGGTCGAACGCCGCCTGCGGCCCCCCCACCATGATGGTCAGGCTCGCGGCCTTCGCGCCCACCTCACCGCCGCTCACCGGCGCGTCCAGGTAGTCGCAGCCGAGCGCGTGGATCTTCTGGGCGAAGGACTTGGTGGCCATCGGGCTGATCGAGCTCATGTCGATCACCAGCTTGCCCGGTGCGAGGCCCTTGGCCACACCGTTCTCCCCGAACAGCACATCGTCGACGTGCGGCGTGTCGGGCACCATGATCACGACGATGTCGGCGCGCCGGGCCACCTCGGTGGCGTTGGTGCAGATGGTCGCACCCTCTTGCGCGAACACCTCGGGCACCTTGCCCCGGCTGGCCACGAACAGCGCGTGGCCGGCCTTCAGCAGGTTCAGCGCCATGGGCGCGCCCATGATGCCCAGGCCGATGAAGCCGACCTTGAGTCCGTCCTTGTTCGTCATGCCGGCTCTCCTTGCAGCTCCAGGCTCTGTCCGTGCGCGGCCAACCAGGCCAGGCCTCGGTCCGTGCCACCCGGGCTCGGATCGCGCGGCTTGTATTCGCAACCGATGTGGCCGCTGTAGCCCAGCGCGTCGATGTGGTCGAACAGGTAGCGGTAGTGGATTTCACCGGTGCCCGGTTCGTGGCGGCCGGGCGTGTCGGCCAGTTGCATGTGCGCAATGCGCGGCAGCAGGTCCTGGATGGTGTTGGCCAGCTCGCCCTCCGTGCGCTGCGCGTGGTAGATGTCGTACTGCAGGTAGAGATTGTCCGAACCCACCTCGTCCAGGATCGCGATCGCCTGGCGCGGGCGGTTCACGAAAAAGCCCGGCATGTCGAACGCGTTGATGGGTTCGAGCAGCAAGCGGATGCCGTGGCGTTTCGCCTCTGCCGCCGCGTAGCGCAGGTTGCTCACCAGCGTGGCGTGTGCCTGGGCAACGCTCACGCCCTGGGGCGGAATGCCCGCCATGCAGTGCAGATTCGGCGTGCCCAGGGCGCTGCCGTATTGCAAGGCCAGCGCGACACCGGCGCGGAATTCGTCCTCGCGCCCGGGCAGCGAGGCGAAGCCGCGTTCACCGCCGGCCCAGTCGCCCGCGGGCAGGTTGTGCAGCACGAGCTGCAACTGGTGCTGCTGCAGGCGCTGTGCGATCTCGTCGACCGTGAAGTCGTAGGGAAACAGAAACTCCACGGCCCGGAAGCCCGCGCGCTCGGCGGCGGCAAAACGGTCGAGGAAGGGCAGCTCGTTCCAGAGCATGGAGAGGTTGGCGGCGAATTGCAGCATGGTGTCGTGTCCTTGTCTTGTGCTTGGCGGTCAGTCCAGGAGGCCGACGGTTTCGAGGCCTTGTGGCGCACGGCAGTCGATGGCTTCGAACTCGTTGACCTTGTCGATCTCGGTCCCCATGGCGATGTTGGTCACGCGTTCCAGTATGCATTCCACCACCACCGGCACGCGGTGCAAGGCAGCGAGTTGCTGCGCTTGCCGCAACGCGTCCTGCAACTTCTCGGGGTCGGTCACGCGCAACGCTTTGCAGCCCAGGCCTTCGACCACGGCGACGTGGTCCACGCCGTAGCCGCGCAAGCCGTCCTCGCCCTCGTCCATGTTCTGGTTCTCGAACGCGAGCTGCACACAGTAATCCATGTCGAAACCGCGCTGGCTCTGGCGGATCAGGCCGAGGTAGGCGTTGTTCACCAGCACGTGCACATACGGCAGGCGGAACTGCGCGCCGACCGCGAGCTCTTCGATCAGGAACTGGAAGTCGTAGTCGCCCGAGAGCGCGACCACCGGCCGGGTCGCGTCGGCCGCGACCACGCCGAGCGCGGCGGGCAGCGTCCAGCCCAGCGGGCCGGCCTGGCCGCAGTTGATCCACTGGCGCGGACCGTAGACGTGCAGGAACTGGGCGCCTGCGATCTGCGACAGGCCGATGGTGCTCACGTACACCGTGTCGCGGCCGAACACCTGGTTCATCTCTTCGTACACGCGGTGCGGCTTCATCGGGATCTGCGCGAAGTGCGTCTGGCGCAACATCGAGCGCTTGCGCTCGGCGCAGCGGCCGGCCCAGTTCGCGTAGCTCGGCCAGTGGCCTGCGGCCTTGCGTTCGCGCGCCACCTGCACAAAAAGTTCGAGCGCGGCCCGGGCGTCGGAGACGATGCCGAAGTCCGGTTCGAACACGCGTCCGATCTGCGTCGGCTCGATGTCCACGTGCACGAACTTGCGGCCCTTTGTATAGGTTTCGACCGAGCCGGTGTGGCGGTTGGCCCAGCGGTTGCCGATGCCGAGCACGAAGTCGCTCGCGAGCATCGTGGCGTTGCCGTAGCGGTGGCTGGTCTGCAGACCCACCATGCCGGCCATGAGCGGATGGTCGTCCGGAATCGTGCCCCAGCCCATGAGCGTGGGAATCACCGGCACGCCGGTGAGCTCGGCGAACTCGACGAGCAGGTCGGCCGCGTCGGCGTTGAGGATGCCGCCACCGGCCACGATCAGTGGCTTGGTGGACGCGGCGAGCATGTCCAGCGCCTTCTCGATCTGCTTGCGGCTCGCGGCGGGCTTGTAGACCGGCAGCGGTTCGTAGGTGTCGGGGTCGAACTCGATCTCGGCCATCTGCACGTCGAACGGCAGGTCGATCAGCACCGGCCCGGGGCGGCCTGAGCGCATGAGGTGGAAGGCCTGCTGGAACACGCGTGGCACCAGCGCGGGTTCGCGCACCGTCACCGCCCACTTGGTGACCGGCTTGGCGATGCTCTCGATGTCTACCGCCTGGAAGTCTTCCTTGTAGAGCCGCGCGCGCGGCGCCTGGCCAGTGACGCAGAGGATGGGGATGCTGTCAGCCTGCGCGGAATACAGGCCGGTGATCATGTCGGTGCCCGCCGGGCCGCTGGTGCCGATGCACAGGCCGATGTTGCCGGCGCGCGCGCGGGTGTAGCCCTCGGCCATGTGGGAGGCGGCTTCGACGTGCCGCGCCAGGATGTGGGCGATGCTGCCGCGTTGGCGCATGGCCGCGTAGAACGGGTTGATGGCGGCACCGGGCACGCCGAATGCCTGCGAAATGCCTTCCTTCTCGAGCACACAGATGGCGGCTTGCGCCGCGGTCATACGGGCCATGATGCGATTCCTTACCAGGGTTGATGGACTGGCACCCATGCTAGGGAGAACCCATACTCTTGAGAATGCCCATATCGGTACGTTGATTCGATACTCTGGGTATGGAGTCGCGCACGTGGCAGGGTTAACATGCGCCCATGGACCGCTTCAAGGAAATCGAGGCCTTCGTGATGGTCATGGAGCACGGCAGCCTGGCGGCGGCCGCGCTGCACGCGGGCATCACGCCGGTGATGATGGGCCGGCGCATCGACGCGCTGGAACGCCGCCTGGGCACGCAACTGATCCACCGCTCCACGCGGCGGCTCGCGCTGACCGAGCAGGGCACGGGGTTCCTCGACGAATGCCGCGTGCTGCTGGCGCAGTGGTCGCAGGCCGAGGCGACGGTGTCGTCGCAGAAGCACCGCGCCAGCGGCCACCTGGTGGTGTCGGCGCCCGCGGCGTTCGGCCGCCTGCACGTGGCGCCGCATGCGAGCGGCTTCCTCAAGGCCAACCCGGAGGTGAAGATTTCCTTCAACCTGACCGACCGCGTCGTCGACATCGTGCGCGAGGGCTACGACATGGGCTTGCGCATCGGCGGCGCGATCGACCCGAACTTCGTCGCCATCAAGCTGGCCACCAACCAGCGCGTGGTCTGCGGCACGCCAGCCTACTTCCGCAAACACGGCAAGCCGAAAACGCTGGACGATCTGAAGCACCACAACTGCCTGGCCTTCAACCTGCAGGGCGGGCAGCAGCGCGGCTGGTACTTCCTGCAGGACGGCAAGACCGTGACGGTGCGCGTGGAAGGCAACCTCGACTGCAACGACGGCGAGCTGCTGCAGCGCTGGGCCAGCGAAGGCCTGGGCCTGGGCTGGCGCTCCACCTGGGAGATCCAGGCGCAGTTGCAGCGTGGCGAACTCGTGACCGTGCTCGACGACTTCGCCCTGCCCGCCTACGACATCCTGGCCGTGTACCCACAGCAGCGGCACCTGCCGGCCAAGGTGCGGTTTTTTATTGAGCATCTCAAAAAAATCTATGCGAAGCCAGGCTACTGGCTGAAGGACACGACATGACCCGCACCCTTCTCGTCCAGAACGCCAGTTGCATCGCCACCTTCAACGACGCCGATCTGGCCAGCGGCACCGAGCTGGCCGATGCCAGCCTGTTCGTGCGCGGCAACGTGATCGAGTGGATCGGTCCCGCCGCCGAGTTGCCGCCGGCGCTGCACGACGAGGCCAGCGAGGTGATCGAGGCCAGTGGCCACCTCGTCACGCCGGGGCTGGTGAACACGCACCACCATATGTATCAGTCGCTCACGCGCGCGCTGCCGAGCGTGCAGAACGCCGAGCTGTTTTCGTGGCTGCGGGGCTTGTACCCGATCTGGGCCGGCCTCACACCCGAGATGGTGCGCGTGTCCACGCAAGTGGCCATGGCCGAGCTGCTGCTCAGCGGCTGCACCACCACCAGCGACCACCTCTACCTCTACCCCAACGGCGTGCGGCTGGAAGACAGCATCGAGGCCTCGCAGCAGATCGGCATGCGCTTCGTGGCCACGCGTGGCAGCATGAGCGTGGGTGCGAGCGCTGGTGGCCTGCCACCCGATGCACTGGTGGAGCGCGAGGACGCGATCCTCCAGGACAGCCAGCGGCTCATCGAAACCTGGCACGACGCGCGGCACGGCGCCATGCTGCAGATCGCGCTGGCGCCCTGCTCGCCGTTTTCGGTGAGCCCCGCGCTCATGCGGGAAAGCGCGGCCCTGGCGCGCTCCTTCAAGGGCCAGGGCGTGCGCCTGCACACCCACTTGGCCGAGAACGACCACGACATCGCCTACAGCCGAGAGAAGCTCAACAAGACACCCGCGCAATACGCGCAGGACCTGGGCTGGCTCGGCGACGATGTGTGGCACGCGCACTGCGTGAAGCTGGACGACGAAGGCATCTCGCTGTTCGCTGCGAGCCGCACCGGTGTGGCGCATTGCCCGTGCAGCAACATGCGCCTGGCCTCGGGCATCGCGCCGGTGCGCCGCCTGCTCGACGCGGGCGTGCCGGTCGGCCTCGGGGTCGACGGCAGCGCGAGCAACGACGGCGCCCACATGGTCAACGAAGCGCGCCAGGCGCTGCTGCTGGCGCGCGTCGGCCGCGCCCTGCAGCCGCCCGAGCAACGCGGCGGCAAGACCTTCTTCGGCTGCGACCTGGGCCCGGCCGAGATGACCGCGCGCGACGCGCTGCACATGGCCACGCGCGGCGGCGCCGAGGTGCTGGGCCGCACGGACATCGGCCATCTTGCGGTGGGCATGTGCGCCGACTTCGCGCTGTTCGATCTGCGCACGCTGGGCTTTGCCGGCGGCGCGGTGCACGACCCGGTGGGCAGCCTCCTGCTGTGCGCCAGCCCGCAGGCCGCCTACACCGTGGTCAACGGCCAGGTCGTTGTGCGCGACGGGCAGCTGGCCACCGTGGACCTCGGCCCCCTGGTGGAGCGGCACAACCGCCTGGCCGTGCAGCTCGCCAGCACGCCGCGCTGAGTGGGTTCGCTCGCGCGAGTTCGTGGCACCCGGCCTTCGGTGCGGGCAGCCTTCGGGGCCAACGGGCGCTTGTTCAGGCTTCCCTCTGCGGCATATGGCCCATACTCATGGAAATTTCCTTGGCCGCGGCCACGACCAGGGGAATAACCTGTTCGTTCAGGTAGTCGTCGGAAAACTTCTGGACGATGGAGGTAGCGTTGATCGCCGCGACAACGTCGCCCCGGCGATCGTGCACCGGTGCGGCGATCGAACGCACGCCAGGGTGGAATTCCTCGTCGGTGAACACGTAGCCCTGTTCCCGGGATTTCTTGAGCATCTGCCGGAACGCCGCCGGCTCGGTGATGCTGCGCGGTGTGCTGGCGGGCAACGACAGCTTGCCGATCAGCGCATCAACCTGTTCGTCGTCCATTTCCGACAGCAGTGCGCGTCCCAGAGAGGTGACGTAGGGCGGCACGCGCGAACCCACATGGATGTTGACCGCGGGAACGACGGAAACCCGCGCACTGGCGATGTACACCACCTCGCCCTGTTCAAGAATGCCCATGTGCACGGAGGCGCCGAGCGCGTTCTTCAAACGATCGAGGACCGGTTGCGCCAGTTCCAGCAGTGAGAGCCCGCTCAGATACGAATAGCCGAGGGTCATGGTCAGCGACGTGGGCCGGTAGCGCTTCGTGCCCTCCTGCCGGGTCAGATAGCCCATCTGCTCGAGCGTGTAGACATAACGGTAAGGCTTCGTGCGGCTCCAGCCCAGCTTCTGCGCGATCTCGGTCAGAGTGAGTCCGTTGGTCTCCCCTTCGAACACCCGCAAAACCGCCATACCCTGGAAAAGCGCCTCGACCCAGGCGGAACTCTTGTCGGCGGGCTCGGTGGTGCTGGGGGTGCCGGTGGATTCTTGTGTCATATCTCGCTATGGAAGGTGCCAGGAGCCGGTGCCGGTCCAACTGCAAGTGTAGGGACCTTCGGGGGCCGGAACGCCTCGGCATGCTCGGCCGCCCATTCGGAGAACGCCTTGGGGGCCTGTCCGGCCGCCTCGAAGAAGTCGCTCGCGACAGCGGGTACCTCGCGCGTGGTTTTCTCCATGTAGGCCACCAGGCGGCGGGCGACATCGAGAGCAAGCGCACCCGGCCCCTGGGCCATGCGGTCGATCGCGTCCTGCGCGGCGATCTCGCGGCACTCGATAGCCTGCCCGCTAGCCCGTCCGATCGCGGCAACCTGATCGCGGATGGACAGTGGCGCCGGTCCGGTGAGCAAGAGCGAACGGCTGCGCAAGCTATCCCCATCGAGCATCGCCAGAGCAGCGATCAGCGCCACATCGTCTTCGTGGATTGGATTGCGCAACGACGATGGGTAAGGCACCGAGACGCGCCGGTGCGTGCGGATCTCCTCGGCCCAGGACAGGCAGTTGGACGCGAGTGTGTCGGGTCGCAAACAAGTACTGCCAAGACCGGCATCCCGTACGTACCGCTCCATGGCGCGGTGTCGTTCTGCCACCGGGTTGCGCTCACCGGGCGCCACCTTGGCCACCGATGCAGACGACAGCAGCACCACGTGGCGCACACCCTGCTCGGCCGCTGTCTGCAGCAGCCGAGCGTCGGGGCGAACGGGCGTGTAGAGGAAGACGGTCCGCATGCCCGCAAAGGCCCGTGCCATGCTTGGCAGGTCGTCGAAATCCCCCTGAACGACTTCTGCGTCCACCGGCGGACTCGACGACGAACCGCGCACCAACAGGCGCAGCCGAGGCACCTGCCCCGCCAGGCGCAGAGCCACGCCGCGGCCAATGCCGCCGGTGGCGCCGGTCACGAGGCAGGCATCCACGCTCACTCCCGCGCGAGCACCTGGTCGTAAGCCAGGGCCAATGCGTCTGCCGAGCGACCGCGCCAGGCCACCACGCCATCGGGCCGCACGAGCATGGCCTCATCCGGTGCGAGGCGGATCGGCGCCACCGAATCGACCACGGTGACCCGCTGCGGGATCGCCTTGCGATCGGCCACGGTCTGCGCTGCTTGGGCCATGGCGCTGTCCGCCGTGTACAGCTGAAACTGAGGCGTCAGCTGGTGGCGCGTGTTGATGGAGGCCGATCCTGCGGACAGCACGGCGTAGGGCACACGGGCCCCCGGAAACCCCGTGGGATCCGCAGGGTCTTCGAAAGGATCGGTGATCGACGGCGCAGTCTGGTTCGGCAACTTGACGAATGCCCCGTCTGCACACAGGTAGCCGAACATCATCTTCGCGTGGTCGATCGGCTCGCCCAACAAGGTACCCAGGTTCTTCATGTCCCGCCGCTCGGCGAGGTTGGCCGCCTGCCAGGTGCACACGATCTCGGCGTAGGGTCGGCGCTCGGTGTCGTACGACGCGAGCAACTCCGGTCCCGCGATCCCCCGCAACACATAGGCCAGCTTCCAGCCGAGGTAGAAGCCATCCTGCATGGCTGTGTTGCCGCCCTGCCCCCCCGTGGGTGGCATGACGTGCGCGGCATCCCCTGCCAGGTAGACCCGGCGAGTGCTGAGCCGATCGGCAATGCGGTGCGAATAGTTGTAGGTGGTCTCGCCGGTGACCTCGAATGCAATGTCGTCAACCCCCAGCAGAATCTGGATCAGCCGCCGTGTTTCCTGCGCCGTGCGGTCCGGGTCTGCGGAAAAATTGCCGACCCACTGGTTCGCATAGTCGGTGCTCACGAGAATGCCCGATCCGTCCGGCAGCGCTGGATTCTTCACGTAGTGAATCGTCATCGAATTGCCGCCGGCCCAGCGCGAGAGATCGGCGTTGAAGCGCACCGCGGTGACCGCCTTGAGATGTCCCACACCGTGATGCCCTATGCCGACCTGCTCGGCGATCGCACCGCGGATGCCATCGCAGGCGACCAGATACTTCGCCGAGGCCGAGGAAGACTCGCCCGAGCGCAGGTCGCGCAGATCGAGCCCGACGTCATCCTCGCGCTCCTGGATGCGGTCGCAGGCCCACTGGAAACGGACTTCGACGCCGAGCGCCCGGGCGCGTTGCAGCAGGGCCTCTTCGGCGCGCGCCTGGCTTGCCATGCCTGGGATCTCGGGCGAGAACTTCGAGAAGTCGGGGCGGTGGGCGATGTGGTCGTAGATCACCTTGCCGGTGAGGCTTTCGGACACCACGGAGGTGATGCCCGGCTTGCCGGGCGGTCGGGCGGCCCGTATCGCCTCCGTGATGCCGGCAACGCGCAGCATCTCCATGCTCACCGGGTTCTGGCCACGCGCCTTGGGCAGGGTGGAAGTGGAGGCGTTGCGTTCGATGACGACCGCGCGCACGCCATTGAGCGCGAGAAAAACCGCGGTAGACAGGCCCGCCAGGCCCGCCCCCACGATGACCACATCGTGTGTTTCCGTTTTCATAGATGCTCCAGACAAGAAAATTGCCGTTACAGGCTCACCCCACGTTCCCAGAACACGAGCCGGGCACGCAGGAAGACGATGAGCCGATCGGCAAGCAGGCCGAACAGCCCCAGGACCACGATCACCGCGAAGGCAGATGCGGTATCGAAATAGGAGGCGTAGCGTGAAACGAGATAGCCCAGCCCCTTGGACTCGCCAATGAACTCGGTCACGCACATGACGATCAGCATGATGGGCGTGGCCACCCGCAGGCCGGTCAGCAGATAGGGCAGCAACGAAGGCCACAACACCTCGTACACCAGGCGCAAGGGCCGCACCTCGTTGTTTTCGGCCAGCCACAGGAGATTGCGCGGCACGGCACGGGCACCTGCGTACATCTGCACGAAGATCGGGAAGAAGCATTCCAGGCCGACCTGCACGATCTTGGACGCACCGCCGAAGCCGAAGATCAGCACCACCACCGGATACAGCGCCAGCTTGGGTACCGGATACAGCACCGAGATGAGCGGATGCAGGGCCGCGTCGGCGTAGCGGTTGCGCGCACAGAGGATGCCCACGGCAGCCCCCCCGAGCATGGCAAGTGCCAGGCCGGCGAAGCCCTTGGAGAGGGTGGACAGCGCGTGCTCCATCAACTCGCCCGTGGCGACGATGTCGACCAACTGGCGCGCCACGTCCGAGACGCCGGGCAGCATGCGGGTGTTGCCCAGCGTCGCCGCACCCTGCCATGCGGCGAGGAACAGCAGCACACCGACAAGCCGGGTCAGGTACGAACGGTCCCAGCTCATGCCCTGCCTCCCATTTCCGCCGCCTGCCCTTTGCACAGCCACAGCGCCAAGCGCTGCAGCAACAGATTGGAAAGGTAGCCCGCGATCGCGATGAACAGGATGTAGGCGTACATCTGCGGATACGCCCCGTTCTGGTAAGCGAGCATCACCAATGAGCCCAGACCATCGGAGTGGCCCACCACCTCGGTGGCGACCATCAGAATGAAGGCCACCATCAGGCTGATGCGCAGGCCCACCAGCGTCCTGGGCAGGCTTGCCGGCAAGATCACTTCGAAGAAGGTGCGCACGCGCCCCATCTCGTTGTTGCGGCTGAGCCAGAGGTACTTGGGATTGATGCCCAGCGCGCCGCTCATGGCATTGAGGTAGGCGGGGAAAAAGCAGCTCAGGGCGATGATCAGGATGCGCGAGGCATCCGAAAATCCGAGCCAGACCGCAACCGCGGGAAACAGCGAGATCTTGGGAACCGCGTGCACGAAAGCCTGCAGCGTATCGAGCAGGTCGCGCACCGGCCGCAACACGCCCGACAGCAGCCCCAGCACCACGCCCAGGCCAGAGCCCACAAGAAAGCCCACATAGACGCGGAACAGGCTGTGTCCCATATGCGCGAACACCTCGCCGTTGGCGAGGTAGCGCCCAGCCTCGACCACGATCTCCAGCGGACCCACGAGGTAGTCCGGATAACGCCCGCTGCGGGCACCGGCTTCCCAGACGAGCAGCACCACCAACTGGAATCCCAAGGTCACGTGGAGCAGGTCGTTGACCGGCTTTTGCATGGAAGGTTTCATGCGTCCTCCGCTCAGGCCATGGCGCCACGACGCACGAGTTCCCACAGATGGGTCCGGTACTCCAGCACGCGCGGGTCGGACTTGGTCGCAGCCGATCTCGGGCGAGGCAGATCGATGCGGCAGACCTCCATCACCTGGCCCGGCTTGCCACCGAGCACGACCACACGGTCGCCCAGGAAGATGGATTCGGTGATGTCGTGCGTGATGAATACCACCGTCAATCCCGAGGTCTGCCACATGCGGGTGAGTTCTTCCTGCATTTCCTCGCGCGTCTGCGCATCCAGCGCGCCGAACGGCTCGTCCATCAACAGCACTTCCGGCTCCATGGCCAAGGTGCGGGCCAGCGCAGCGCGCTGGCGCATACCGCCGGAGAGTTCATTGGGATAGGCCTTGCCGAACTTGTGCAGGCCGACCTTGTCGAGATAGGCCGTAGCCCTGTCCAGCGCCTGGGCTCGCGAGACGCCCCTCTGCTCGATCGGCCAGGCGATGTTCTGCAGCACTGTCTTCCAGGGAAACAGGGTGGCCTCCTGGAAAACCATACCCAGCTTGCGGCTGGGCTTGCCGATGGGCTGACCGTCGAGCAGAACGCGACCGGATGAAGCGGACTCGAAGCCCCCCAACATGTGCAGCAGCGTGGTCTTGCCACAGCCGCTGGGGCCGAGGATGGTAATGAACTCGCCTTTTTCGATCTGGAGGTCCACGGGACCCAGGGCGTGCACGACGTGGTCGCCGCGCTTGAACTTCTTCGTGACGGACTCGATGTGGATCATCCGGAGGTGCTCTGCGGGTGGGAGTTGCGGAATCGGTGGACGGCAGCGGCTCAGCGGACCAGCGCGTATCCGCTCAGGACCATGTCGACCGCCTTGGGATTGCGCCCGCGCGGCAGGAAGTCGGCCTCCACCATGTCCTCCATGGTGTCGTCGATGTCCTTGAGAGCGATCTTTCCGCCCTCGGCACGCCCTCCGTCGGCCCCTGCGTTCGCGGCGGCCGGCGTGAGATAGCCCGCAGCGATCAGCTTGGGATAGGAGGCCTCGCGCTCCTTCGCCCAGTTCGCCAGCGCCCGTTGATAGTCAGCGCGCCAGGCGCAATAGGCCTGCGGCTGCTCCTTGACGAACTTCTGCGTGAAGAACGCCAACGTGCTGGGATGCGCCTGGGCCGTGGCCTGCATAGGACGCATGAGCACATCTACCCCGCCCGTGGCACCGGCCTTGGCCAGAAACTGGCGCGCCAGCCAGGCCACATCGATCTGCTTGTTGCGCAGCGCCTGCTCCTGAGCGGGCGGAGGCATCGACACATAGGACACATCGTTGGGTTTCAAACCGGCGCGCCGCAGCGCGCTCTTGATCCAGTACTCGCTGACCGTGTTCGGGCCGTAGAAGCCGATGCGCTTGCCTTTGAGCTGCTTGATGTCGGTCAACCCGCTGTCTTTGAGCACCACGAAGGCGCCCTGGTTGTCGGTGGCGTTCGTTTCGACCACTGGGGCCACCGCGCGCACGTCGATGCCCACCCGCACTGCGGTGATCAGCGCTGTCAGGCTGATCGATCCGGCGTCGAGCTGCCCCGCTTGCACTGCAGTCATGCGGTCGTTGGGTGCGAACAGCTTGTGGTCGAGCACATAGAACTTCCCCTGGTGCGGGTACTTCTCCTTGTCGGCCCACAAGAGCGCCAAGGGCTCTTCACCGCCGCCTGTGAGACCGTAGCGGATGGTCACCGGTTGCACCGGCGTTTTTTGGAGGTCGACCTTGCTGCACAAGTCGGTCGAGGGCTGGGCCAGAACCGGCTGGAGACCGAAAACAATCCCCAGCACGGCGAGCATGCGCCCGCACCATCGGACACCCACATGGGGTCTGCACAACGAAAAGAGCTTGGTCATGGCGACTTCCTTTTCCAACATCCGCTAAGGACCCAAGGTCCCAAATTGTTCCGTATTCGAAACACGTTTATGAATACAGAACAAATCTTATCCAGACAAGGGAAAAATGGCGAGCATTTCCCTTTTCCCCTCGGCCACCGGGGGATATCTCATCAGGGAAACGGAAGCGCGGCCGGAAAACGATGGCGCTTGGGTCCTGCGAAGCGGTGGAAACCCGCTCAGTCCTTGGGGAGTTGCAAGGGCCTGTCCTCGAACTCTGTGTTCAGCACCACCGTGCTCGTGGTGCGCGCCACGCCGGGAATGGCCTTGATCTTGTAAAGAACCTCTTCCAGCGCGCGCGCATGGGTGGTGCGCACCTTGGCCAGAAAGTCGTATTCGCCGGCCACGCTGTGCAACTCCAACATTTCGGGCAGTTCGCGCAGGCGCGGCGCGACGTCGCGGCAATGCGCGCCGCCGTCGTTGCGGATCGCCACGAAGGCGGTGAAGCGCAGGCCCACGCGGTCGGGCTCCACGCGCAAGGAGAAACGCTCGATCACGCCACGCTCGACCATCTTCTTCACGCGTTCGTGCACGGCCGCCGTGGAAAGCCCCACCTCGGCGGCGACATCGGCATACGAACGGCGGCTGTCTGCGCTGAGGGCCGTAAGAATTCCGGCGTCCACCTCATCCAACTGAATATTTGCTTGCATAGGGCCCCAATTTTGATAAAAATCTTGATTCAGCGCTCAGTTCTGGAAATTTTCCATACAAGGCCGTTCTATGCCGTCCATTTTCAACCCGAAGCCGGTCGACCGCCACCGTCTGCGCTTGGCCGGTGCGTTGCTGATCGTGTACCTGGTGTGGGGTACGACGTACTTCGCGCTCGACGTGGCCATGCAATCGTTGCCGCCAGTGCTCATGAACGGCGCGCGTTTCGCGTTTGCGGGCGGGCTCATGCTAGGCATCGCGCGCTGGCAAGGACAGGCCTGGCCGAGCGCCGCGCAGTGGCGCGCCAGTGCGCTCATCGGCGGGCTCATGGCCTTCGGCGCTATGGTGCTGGTGGTGCTGGCGCAGAAGGCGGGCATCGGCTCCGGGCTCATGGCCACGGTGGTGACCACCATGCCGATGTGGCTCGCGCTCTGGACGCGCTGGGGCGGCGAACGCGTGCCGGCAACGAGCTGGATCGGCCTGGTGCTGGGCGCTGCCGGTGCGCTGGTGCTGGCACTGGAGGGCGATTTCTCCACCACGCTGCTGGGCACGCTGTGCGCCTTCGGCGCGCCCCTGGCCTGGAGCCTGGGCTCGTACGCCTCGCGCCGCCTGGCCCTGCCGCCGCCGGCCATGGCCTCGGGCGCGCAGTGGCTGTTGGGTGGCCTTCTGGGACTGGTGGTGGCCTGGGGCTGGGAGCCGAGCGCGCGCACGGTGGACTGGCATGCGGTGACCACCGCCTCGTGGCTGGCCTGGCTCTACTTGGTGGTGCTGGGCACCATGGTCACGCTCAACACCTACCTCTGGCTGCTCAAGAACACCTCGGCCGCACTGGCGGGCAGCTACTCGTTCGTGAACCCCCTGGTGGCGCTGTGCGTGGGCGTGTGGCTGGGCGGCGAGACACTCACCGGCTGGGTGTTCGTGGCCATGCCGCTGATCCTGCTCGCGCTGGCCCTGATTCTGTATGGCCGTGAGGCCCTGGCGATGGCGCGCGCAGTGCGGCCGCAGTCCCGCTCCACCGCCCGTTAAGGCATGCGCACGACCGGCCCGCTCACGGCCTGGCCGGGCGGCACGTAGGCCGGTGCGGGTTGACCCGCCGGGCCCGCGGCCTTGATGTAGCGGTAGATCGCCTTCAGATCGCCATCGGTCATGGCGCGCAGGCTGAACCACGGCATCGGCGGGCGCGACTCCATCTTGCGCGCGTGCGCCAGCCATTGTTTCTCGGTCAAGCCGGCGAAGACCAGGCGCAGGTTGCTGGCGTAAGTGGTGCCCCAGGGCCCCTGCCAGCCCAGGCTGTCGCCGGTGAGCCAGGTGTTCTCCGGCGTCTTGCCCGCGTTCTGTGTGTAGCCCGGCGAGTGGCAGTCGTTGCAGCCGGCGGTCTGCACCAGATAGCGGCCGAGTGCGACGGCTTCGCGCGGTCGGTCGTCGGCGTGCGCCAGCGTGGCGGCACACAGCAACAGTGCCGCGAGGGCGGCGGCGATCGCGCGGGGAGAGGGCGGAAGCTGGAACATCGGGGGTTCTCCAGTGGGTTGTCGGACCTGGGCGCCCGCAGTGCTGCGCCACGCGCGGCGCCATAGCCCTGCGGGCAGGTCAGTATGCCCATACCCGCGCCACGGAGAACCGGCCATTCAGCCGGCGTTCACGCCGGACAACGCTCCACCGTCAGCCAGATTTCGACCTTGCTTTCGTAAGTCGACGCCCAGACCGCGGTCCCCACGGCGCGCAGCAGATGCCGATCTTCTGGCAGCACCGAACCCAGCACCGGGGACAGGATGTCCTCGCTCGTCACGCCGTACTGAAGGGTCAGTTTCTGGCCGGTGCGCTGGCTGAACCGCAGTCGGCCGATCGGGGCCGTGCGGATTTCTTCCTTGAAAGGCGTGGGCGCCGTGCTCGTCAACGGCGTCCAGGCGAAGATGGATTCCCCCGACACCATGGGGTGCGACTGAAGACAGGTGAAAGGCAGAGCATCCAGCAGCTCCTGGCAGAGCTCGGGGTTGCGATCGACACACAGGAATGCGCGCACCTCGATGCCCAAGGGCGCCCAGCGCAGACGGATCAGCGTATCGGTGGGAACCAGGGTGTCGACGATGTCGCCGCCGGCCAGTGGTGCCTTGTGTGCGTCGCCGTCTGGGTAGCGCATCGCATCGCCCAGATTCCACGGAAACCAGTGGTAGCACCAGGCGTAGAGGGTGTTGACGTAGCGCAGGAATGCCACGAGCAATTGCTCGAACTGCGCCCAGTCGCAATGGCCGGACACCTCGAGCAACTGGTGGCCCAGGCGTTTCATCTCGGGAAACCCGCTGTAGCCCAGGTAGTTCAGGACCGTGGGAAACATCTGACGCACCACAGCGCGCGACACCCCGACGTCGTGCTGCTCGCGGTGCAAGGCCAATGTCGGGTAGACGGTGTACATCGCGAAGTCACGGAGCATGCCGTGCGCGATATCCAGCGCGCCAAAGTAGGCGCCTTCACTCCCCGGCCGATTCTCCAGCGTCCCGGTTCGGAGTTTTCGATAGCCCTCGGGCTCTTGACGGGCGATTCCAGCAGTCTCGGCCTGGAGGTCTGCCAGCAGATCCAAATAGCTCAATTTCAAAACTTTCTTGGTTCAAATGGGAAGCGACTGGATGGTTTCCTCGTACACGGTGCGCACCGCGTTGATGAGTTCATCCAGCAACTTGTTGGGCTTGGCCAGTGCGGGATACACCACCGACAGCACGTAAGGCACCGTGGGAGCAAAGCGCCTGAGCGAGACACCATCGCCCACGCTCATCGACGCCGCCAACGGGTCCACCATCGCCACCCCAAGCCCTTGCCGGACGAAGGTGGCTGCCGACACCGAGTAGCGCGTCTCCAGGCGGATGCGTGGAGAAATGTTGGGCGAGCTCTTCAGGCCCGTCAGCTCGTAGCGGGACATGGAGCTGGGCCCCACCGCGATGAAGTCCACACCATCGAGATCTGCGGGTGTGATCTCGGTGCGTGCTTCCAGCGGATGGCCCTTGGGCAGCATGCACAGCCATTGCGACGCAGCCAGCGGCGCCGAGCCGACATCGCGGCGGCCCGGGTGGATGGCCGCGAAACCGATGTCCACGCTGCCGCTGGACACCAGGTCGATGATTTCCGCGGAAACGCCGCTTTGCACGCTCAGCATCGAGGTGGGGAAACGCTTCTCGAACCGCTCGATGGCCTTGGGCAAACACGCCAGCGTAAGCGATAGGTTGGCCGCGATCTTCAGCCGGGCGCTCTTGAACTCGCGGATCGCAAACGCCGCCTCGCGGATCCGCTCGGTACCGGCGTAGTGGCGCTCGACTTCCATGTACAGTGCGCGCGCTTCCTGCGTCGGCGCGATGTGCCCCGTATCGCGGTTGAAGAGCTGGAGCTTCAGATCCTCCTCGAGGTCACGGATCAGCCGCGTGATCGCCGGCTGCGACACCGACAGGAACCGCCCCGCGCCCGTCATGCTCCCGGTGAGCATGACGGCACGGAATGCCTCGAGTTGCTTGGCATTGAGCGGGCGCGTCGTTTTGATCATGCCGAGTTCGGAACGGCCGCAGGAGGCGTTCAGTTGGTGACCTTGAGGTCCAGGCGCTTCACCAGCTCGCCGTAGAACTTCACTTGCTGGGCCAGCATATCCCGAGCCTGCGCGGGCGTGTTGCCAACGATCTGTGCGCCGGTGTTCTCCAGCCTCTGGCGCACCGCGGGGATCTGGAAGACGGCGATGATTTCACGGTTGAGCTCGTTCACCACATCGCTCGGCGTGCCCTTGGGTGCCAGCACCATGCTCCAGGTATTCGCCTGGAAGTCGGGGATTGCGGCGTACTCGGCCACGGTGGGCACGTTGGGGAAGGTGGTGGACCGCTTGGGTCCGCCGACCGCCAGGAGCTTCATCTGCTTGTTGGCGATGTAGCCCTTGACGCCCGGCAGGGTGTCAAAGCCCATGTGGATCACCCCTGCCACCAGATCGCGTGAAGAGTCGCCGCTGCCCTTGTAGGGCGCGTGGATCAGCCGGATGCCGGCTGCATCCTGCAGCCACTCGCTGAACAGATGCGAATTGCTGCCCGGGCCGGCCGACTTGTAGACCAGCTCGCCGGGTTTGCTTTTCGCCAGGGCAATGAACTCCTTCAGGTTCTCGGGCGCCATGGTCGGCGCGCCCACCACGACCATCTCCGTCAGGGCGGCGGTCGTGATCGGTGCGAAATCCTGGACCGAATCAAAGGGCAGATGGGCGTTGAAGGCAGGCGACACCGCGTGCGACGCCACGACCACACCGAGGGTGTACCCATCGGGCCTGGCCTGTGCAACCGCCGTGGTGCCGATCACACCGTTGGCACCAGGCCGGTTCACCACGATCACCGGTTGCCCGATGCGCGCCGGGAGGTTGTCGGCGATGGCGCGCGCGATGATGTCGCCCTGGCCACCGTTGGCATACGGCACGATGATGGTGATCGCTCTTTCGGGGAATTCGGCGGCGTGCACCGCGGCGGAAAACTGGAAGGCACCGATGGCCGCGAGGACCAGTTGACGGACGAATCTGAAATGCATGGACGGCCTCTTGCTGACGTGTATCTGGAATCGGTCGGCAATGCCATCGCCAACCGTTCCGACAGCTTATCGACGCGCTCGCAGCACCGTCAAATCAGATGTTCGCATCCGCCAATACCCGAAACTGATACCCGGCAAGTCCCTTCGTTTGGCGGCCATTTCCGAGTGCCGAGTGCCGAGCGGCAAGCGGACCGCCGCAGCCGCACGGTCGCGCCGGCCTCAGGCCGGGCGAGCGCCCAGCACCCTCAGCAGCCAGGCATTGAGGTCGTCCACCTCTTCGCCGCACACGGAGTGCTCCATCGGGTACGCGTGCCATTCCACGGAATAGCCCATGGTCAGAAGGGCATCCCGCGAAGCGGTGGCGCGGTCGATGGTGACCATGGGATCGTGTTCGCCATGCGCCAGGAAAATGGGGGTGGCGCGGTTGGCCTCGCCGCGCTCGGCCGCGGTGGTCTCGGCCATCGGCAGGTAGCCCGACAGGCCCACCAGCCCGGCCAGGCGCTGCGGCGCGCGCAGGCCGGTCATGAGCGTCATGGCGCAGCCCTGCGAAAAGCCCATGAGCACCATGCGGTGCGCCGGCACGCCACGGGTGATCTCGCGGTCGATCAGGCCCTGCACCAGGTCTTGCGAGGCGCGCAGGCCGGCCGCGTCTTCCCGCCTGGGCACGGCGGGGTTGGTGCTGGGCGGGTGGATGTCGTACCAGGCGCGCATGGGGTAGCCGTTGTTGAGCGTGACCGGGCGCACCGGTGCGCTCGGGAACACGAAGCGCACCGGACCGATGGCGCTCAGGTCGAGCTCGTGCGCGATCGGCACGAAGTCGCTCCCATCGGCACCGAGGCCATGCAGCACGATGATGGAGGCGACGGGCGTGGCGGCGGCGTTGCCATCGCTGATGAGTTCCTGGACTTCAAGAAAGGGTTGGTTCATGGACGGGCAGCATAGCGCGTGCCCGACCGCCTTCACTATGATCTCGCGCATGACCCCGCTGCAACTGCTCGAACACACCGATGGCGGCCAGCTTTGGCCAGCGCCCCTCAGCGCCCAGGCCGGCTTCGACATGGACGCCGCCTACGCGCAAGCCCTGGCCGTGCGCCAACTGCGCATCGCCCGAGGTGAGCAACCACGCGGCTTCAAGGTCGGCTTTACCAACCGCACGATCTGGCCGCGCTACAGCGTGTTCGCGCCGATCTGGGGCAGTGTGTGGGACACCACGCTCACGCGGTGCGAGGGCGACGAGGGCACGCTCTCGCTGGCGCGCACCTGCCAACCACGGCTGGAGCCCGAGGTGGTCTTCGGCATGCGGGCCACGCCGGCGCCCGATCCCACTCTGGAAGAACTGTTCCAGGCCATTGAATGGATCGCGCCCGGGTTCGAGATCGTGCAGTCGCACCTGCCCGACTGGAAGTTCCTGCCGCCCGACACCGTGGCCGACGGCTCGTTGCACGCCCGCCTGCTGGTAGGACGGCGCGTGCCCGTGCGCGATCTCGCGCGCGATGGCGCAGCGCTGGACGCACTGCTGGCCGATGCGCGCGTGACGCTCTGCAAACACGGCCAGGACGTGGAACAGGGCCAGGGCCGCAACGTGCTCGACAGCCCGCTGCGCGCCCTGCGCCACTTCGTCCAGACCCTGCGCGCCTGCCCGGGCGCACCCGAACTGCACGAAGACGATGTGGTCACCACCGGCACCTGGACCGATGCCTGGGCCGTGTCGCCCGGCGAGCGCTGGTCCGCGCGCTTCTCCTCGCCCCTGCCTTCACTGACCGTGACCTTCGGTGCATGACGGGCCGCAGGCGCCGAACAGGTGAAACCCTCTAACCTGGGCCCACGTGGCTTGGTAGATTCGCGCTTCGTAGACGCACCACACGGAGACACCGCCCATGACCCAAGTCGCACCCGAACTGCTGGCCTTGCAACGCCTGTACCACTGGGAGAAGACCGCGCCCAACCGCGTCGCCCTCACCCAGCCCATGGGCGCGGGAGCGGTGAAGGACTACACCTGGGGCCAGATCGGCGATCAGGTGCGGCGCATGGCGACGTACCTGCAGGCAAAGGGTTGGGAGCCTGGCTCCAAGGTGGCGATCCTCTCGAAGAACTGCGCGTGGTGGATGATGAGCGACCTGGCAATCTGGATGGCAGGCCACGTCTCCGTACCGCTGTACCCCACGCTGGCAGCCGAGACCGTGCGGCAGATCCTCACCCACAGCGAAGCCAAGGCCTGCTTCATCGGCAAGCTCGACGGCTGGGAAGGCATGAAGCCCGGCGTGCCCGTCGGCCTGCCCTGCATCAGCTACGCGCTCTCGCCGCTGGACGCGCTGCACGCCTACGAAGAGTGGGACACCCTTTGCAGCCGACACGAACCCCTGCAAGGCGAACCGTTGCGCGCGGGCGACGAGCTCGCCACCCTCATCTACACCTCGGGCACCACCGGCATGCCCAAGGGCGTGATGCACAGCTTTGCCAACTTCGCCTGGGCGCTGGACTCGGGCCTCAAGCGCATCCCCATGTCGAGCGACGACCGCATGCTGTCCTACCTGCCACTGGCCCACGTGGTCGAGCGCATGCTGGTCGAGCATGGCTGGCTGCGCACCGGCATGCACGTGTACTTCGCCGATTCGCTCGACACCTTCACCGCCGACCTGCAGCGTGCTCGCCCCACCATCTTCTTCTCCGTGCCGCGCCTGTGGGTCAAGTTCCAGCAGGGCATCCACCACAAGATGCCACCGGCCAAGCTGAACCGCTTGTTGGGCATCCCCATCCTGGGCGGCATCGTGCGCAGGAAGGTGAAGAAAGCGCTCGGCCTGGACCAGTGCCAATTCGCCGCCGGCGGCGCCGCGCCCATGCCGCTGGCGCTGCTCGAGTGGTACAGCAAGCTCGGGCTGCACATCAACGAAGGCTACGGCATGACCGAGAACCTCGCGCTCTCGCACATCACCGAGCCCGGCAAGAACCAGCAAGGCACCGTCGGACCGGTGTACGCCGGCGTGCAGCAACGCCTGGATCCCGAAACCGGCGAAGTGCAGATGCGCAGCCACGCGCTGATGCTCGGTTACTACAAGGAGCCGGAGAAAAGCCGCGAAGCCTTCACCGAAGATGGTTGGCTCAAAACGGGCGACAAGGGCACGATCGACAAGGACGGCCTGCTGCGCATCACCGGCCGCGTGAAAGACCTCTTCAAGACCGGCAAGGGCAAGTACGTCTCACCCGCCCCGATCGAAGACAAGCTCGTGATGCACGAGGCGGTCGAGGCCTGCGTGGTGACCGGCGCCAACCTTGGCCAGCCCCTGGGCATCGTCATGCTCAACGCCGATGCGGTGGCGCGCGTCTCCAGCGGTTCCAGCGCGCGCGGCGAACTCGAAGCATCGCTGGCCGTGCACCTCAAGTCCATCAACGCCACGCTCGACCCGCACGAACAACTGCAGAGCATCGTGATCGTCACCAGCGCCTGGACGGTGGACAACGACATCATCACACCCACCTTCAAGGTCAAGCGCAACCGCATCGAAGACCTGTACGCGAGGCACTACGAGAGCTGGGAAGCATCCGGCAGAAAAATCATCTGGACGGATTGAGACCCACCCCCGCCGCGCTTCGCGCGTCCCCCTCAAGGGGGCGCACGCTGGGACCGGCAAAGCCGGATCCTCGCGTGCCCTGGAGCGTGTACCACGCGCTGCGGCGACTTCTCAGGCACACCTGGGTCTCTCAATCAGACCGCTAACATAGCGGCCATGCACATCCTCCTCACCGGCGCGGCCGGCTTCATCGGCGCACACACCGCCCAGCGCCTGCTCGCACGCGGCGACACGGTGCTTGGCATCGACAACCTCAACGGCTACTACGACGTTGCGCTCAAGCAGGCCCGGCTGAAACCCCTGCAGAGCCAGCCCGGTTTTGCGTTTGAGCAGGTCGACGTGGCAGACCGCGAGGCCATGGCAAAGCTCTTCGCGCGCCACCGCTTCGACGCGGTCGTGCACCTGGCGGCACAGGCCGGTGTGCGCTACTCGATCACCAACCCCATGGCCTACATCGACAGCAACCTCGCGGGCTTCGGCCACATCCTCGAAGGTTGCCGCGCACACAAGCCCCGGCACCTGGTCTACGCCTCCAGCTCCAGCGTGTACGGCGGCAACACCAAGATGCCGTTCGAGGAGACCGATGCGGTGGACCATCCGGTGAGCCTGTATGCCGCCACCAAGAAGGCCAACGAGCTGATGGCCCACACCTACAGCCACCTCTACAACCTGCCCACCACCGGCCTGCGCTTCTTCACGGTGTACGGTCCCTGGGGCAGGCCCGACATGGCCTACTTCAGCTTCACCAAAGCCGTGCTCGAAGGCCGGCCGATCCAGGTGTTCAACCACGGCAAGATGAAGCGCGACTTCACCTACATCGACGACATCGTCGAAGGCGTGCTGCGCGTGCTCGACAAACCCGCCACACCCGAAGTGCCCGGTGGAGCGCCCTACCGCATCTTCAACATCGGCAACAACGATCCGGTGCCTCTGATGGACTTCATCGGCTGCATCGAAAACGCGCTGGGCCAGGAAGCGGTCAAGGAATTCCTGCCCATGCAGGACGGTGACGTGCCCGCCACCTATGCCAGCACCGACGCCTTGCACCAATGGGTCGGCTTCGCGCCCTCGACCCCGCTGAAGGACGGCATCGAGCGCTTCGTGCGCTGGTACCGCGACTACCACCGGGTCTGAGCGCTCAAGCTATCGTGGCGACCACCCGGTCCAGCACGCCTTCGCTGCCTTGCTCGCACAGGCGCAGCACCACCTCGAAGCCCTGGGCATTGCCGTAGTACGGATCGGGCACCTCGGCGTCGTCTCCCAGGCCGGCATAGCCCAAGAACAGGTGCAGTTTGTATTGCTGCTCGGGAGGACATTGGCGCTGAAGTTGCGCCAAGTTATCGCGGTCCATGGCCAGGACGAGGTCGAAGCGCTCGAAGTCCTGGTCCTGCACACGCCGCGCACGCAGGCGCTCGATGTGCGGATATCCGCGCTGCAAGGCCAGCGCCACGGCACGGCGATCGGCCTTCTCGCCCTTGTGGCCGGCATACGTCCCGGCCGAATCCACCTCGATCCCGTGGGCCCATTGGCGGCGCGCGATGTGCTCCTGCACGACAGCACAGGCCATGGGCGAGCGGCAGATATTGCCCATGCAGACAAGAAGAATGCGAAACATCGTGAGAGCCTAACAAAAACAAAGCCCGCCGATCGGCGGGCTTTGTGCGCAACGCGTGGTGAAGCTCAGATCAGGTAGTCGTCCAGACTCTTGCCCGAGGCCAGCACGGAGCGCACCCATTCGGGTTTGCGGCCAGGGCCACCGGCCCAGAGTTCGCCATTGGGGCCGCGGTACTTGGCGGCGGCATTGGATTTCGATTTGCCGACCTTCTTGCCACCCGTGCTGCTGCCGAGATCGGCGGCAGTAATGCCGAATTGCTTCATCTTGGCTTTGATGTCGGCAATCACGGCGGAGAGTTCGTCTTTGCGCGCCTGCTCGGCCTGCGCCATCAGCTTCTGGGCCTGTTCCATCAGCTCGGAATAACTTGCCATCAAAATGTCCTTTTAAGTATGGGATCCTACAGGTCCATCGGAAATAGGACCCAGGCGTGCATTCTATTCAAGCGTTGTCCACCGCAGAAGCTCCGCTGGCAATTCGGCTTGAAATTCGAGTGGCATTTTGGTGACAGGATGTGTCAATCTCAGGCGCCAGGCATGCAGAAACATGCGCCTCAACCCGGCCCTGCCCAATTGGCGATTGAGTTCAAAATCCCCATATTTATCGTCTCCAGCGATCGGATGCCCGGCACTGGCCAGATGCACACGAATCTGGTGCGTACGGCCCGTCTTGATCGTCACCTCCAGCAGGCTGAAACCGTCGGGAGCGCTCGATTGCAGCCCGTGCGTGGCCGGCAGATGCCGTGCGACCTTGACCAGCGTGATCGAACGCATGCCATCCGGATCGTCGGCATGGGTCACCTTCACCCGCCGCTCGCCATCGGGCAATAGGTATTTGTGCAGCGGCTGGTCCAACACTTTCAAGCGCGCAGGCCACACGCCTTTGACCAACGCGAGATAGGTTTTCCCGGTTTCGCGCTCCCGGAATTGATCCTGCAAAGCCTTTAGCGCACTCTTCTTTTTGGCAATCAGCAACAGGCCGCTGGTTTCACGATCGAGACGGTGCACCAATTCGAGGAGTTTGGCTTGCGGACGGGCTTGTCGCATTTGCTCAATCACACCAAAACTCACGCCGCTGCCGCCATGGACGGCCACGCCGGCGGGTTTATCGATCGCCAGAAAGGCGTCGTCCTCGAAAACAACCGGAAATTCACGCGCCGGTGCCGGCTGGGCCGCTTTTTCTTCAATCCGTTCGGACAGTCGAATGGGGGGAATGCGCAACAGGTCGCCCATGGCCACGCGGTCATCTGCTCCAACCCGCCCCTTGTTGCGACGCACTTCACCCGATCGAATGATGCGGTAGATGTGCGATTTGGGCACTCCCTTGAGGGTGCGGATGAGGAAGTTGTCCAACCGTTGACCCGCCGACTCTTCGTCAACCGTGATGTGTCGGACTTCCCCAGAATTCGGATGGCTGGACATGGCTGCGAATGGCACCGCCACGGGTGGCGGGGAGCTGACTATAATGCGCCACACCCGTGGTGTGCCGTAAGTGATTGATTTGCCTTGAGTTTAAGGCAGTCACCCAAGGCAGGGACCGCAGCTTGCACGGCAAGGCGTCCACAGCGGGTAGGTTGCCAACCCGCAGGTCCTGGGTCCGGCGCCGACGTCCCGAAGGTTTCCATTTTGAATTCGGGCATGGCGACAGACCGGTTGACACTGCAGGCGAATCCGCTAAAAGCCCGCGAACCCGAATACGGAATACCCCAATCGTCTAGCCCACCAGACCGGCTGGACGAGGACAAAGTGACACCAGAGTGAGACACCCCAGATCCATGTCGACGACAGCCGTCTGGCCCATCCTGATCACCCAACTCCACGCGCCTACGCCCTGACTTGGCGGTTCGACGCGGCACTTCGGTGCCCGCTTCTGTGTTGAACGCTTTTCCCGCACCGCGGGTCATCGGCTCTCCGGCAATTCCTCCCCTCGTTCGCGCTTTCCGCTGGTTCACGGCAGGTCGGCGTCTGTGCCTTTGGCCCGGACGCCCTTGTGTTTGAACGAAGGAAATGCATCATGAAACGCATGCTGATCAATGCCACGCAGGCCGAAGAGCGCCGCCTGGCCATCGTCGATGGGCAAAAGCTGCTCGACTACGAAATCGAAATCGAAGGGCGCGAACAGCGCAAAGGCAATATCTACAAGGCGGTCGTCACCCGCGTCGAACCGTCCCTGGAGGCTTGCTTCGTCGACTACGGCGAAGACCGCCACGGCTTCCTGCCTTTCAAGGAAATCTCGCGCCAGTATTTCGCCGCGGGCGTGCCGGTGAACCAGGCGCGCATCAACGACGTGATCAAGGAAGGCCAGGAACTGCTGGTCCAGGTTGAAAAGGAAGAACGCGGCAACAAGGGTGCGGCCCTCACCACCTTCGTGAGCCTGGCCGGCCGCTACGTGGTGCTGATGCCCAACAACCCGCGCGGCGGCGGCGTGAGCCGGCGTATCGAAGGCGAAGACCGCCAGGAACTCAAGCAGGCGCTAGACCAGCTGGAGTACCCCAATGGCATGAGCATCATCGCCCGCACCGCCGGCATCGGCCGCGATGCGCCCGAGCTGCAGTGGGACCTGAACTACCTGCTCAAGCTGTGGAACGCCATCGACGGCGCGGCCAAGGGCGGCAAGGGCGCGTACCTGATCTACCAGGAATCGAGCCTGGTCATCCGCGCGATCCGCGACTATTTCAACAGCGACATCGGCGAGATCCTGATCGACACCGACGACATCTTCGAACAGGCGCACCAGTTCATGAGCCACGTGATGCCCGAGCACGGGCACCGCGTGAAGCGCTACCGCGACGACGCGCCGCTGTTCTCGCGCTTCCAGATCGAGCACCAGATCGAGACCGCCTACAGCCGCATCGTGCAGTTGCCCAGCGGCGGCGCCATCGTGATCGACCAGACCGAAGCGCTGGTGGCGGTGGACGTGAACTCGGCGCGCGCCATCAAGGGCGGTGACATCGAGGAAACCGCGACCCGCACCAACCTCGAAGCTGCCGACGAAGTGGCACGCCAGGCGCGCCTGCGCGACCTGGGCGGCCTGGTGGTGATCGACTTCATCGACATGGAAGAGTCGAAGAACCGCCGCGAGGTCGAAAACCGCCTGCGCGACGCGCTGCGCCAGGACCGCGCGCGTGTGCAGTTCGGCTCCATCAGCAAGTTCGGCCTGCTCGAAATGAGCCGCCAGCGGCTCAAGCCCGCGCTCAACGAAGGCGCCTCCATTCCTTGCCCGCGTTGCGGTGGCTCGGGCCACATCCGCGACACCGAAAGCTCGGCGCTGCAGATCCTGCGCGTGATCCAGGAAGAGTCGCTCAAGGACAGCACGGCCGCCGTTCTGGTGCAGGTGCCGGTCGAAGTGGCCAGTTTCCTGCTCAATGAGAAGCGCACCGAGATCACCAAGATCGAACTCAAGCAGCGCGTCAATGTGATGCTGGTGCCCAACAAGTCGCTCGATACACCCAACTACAAGCTGGAGCGGCTGAAGCACGACGACCCGCGCCTGGACAACCTCGAAGCCAGCTACAAGCTGGCCGAGGAGGAAGAGGATGTGGCCAGCTTCACGCGCCGCAGCCAGGAGCGCACCAACAAGCAGGAACCCGTGATCAAGGGCGTGCTGCCCGATGGCCCCGCACCCGTGGCCGCGCCGCGACCGGAAACGCCTGCGGCCGCACCCGCAGCCGTGCCGGCGGCCCAGCGCGCGCCCGTGGCCCCCGCGCCAGCCCCTGCCGAGAAAGGCTTCTTCGGCTGGCTCAAGAGCCTGTTCAGTGCGGAACCCGCGCCGGTCAAGTCCGCCGCGACAGAAGCACCCGCACCGAGCAAGCCTGCGCGCGAGGAACGCACCGAAGGTGGCCGACGCGAAGGCAGCCGCAACCGCGGTAGCCGTGACCGCGACGGCCGTGGTTCGCGAGAAGGCCGTGAAGGCGCCGGCCGCAACGGTGGCCGTGGTGGCGAGGCCCGCGCCGACGGTGGCCGGGTGGAAGGCCGCAACGAACAACGCGGTGAAGGCCGCCGGGGCGGTGAAGGCCGTGGTGACAACCGCAGCGAAGCACGCGGTGAGCGCGGCGAGCGAAGCGAGAACCGCAACGAGCCACGCGGTGAAGGCCGCCAGCGCAACGACAACCGCCGCGACGGCGGCCGCCGCGAAGCCGCCGCCACGGACAACGTCGCCAACGCCCTGCCCTTGGCCGCAACGGCTCAGGGCGAGCACGCGCCCGAGGCCGCGGAAGGCCAGCCGCGCCGTGAGCGCGAACGCCGCCCCCGTGGCGAGCGGGGCGAGAACCGCCGCCGCCCGGAAGAAGGCGAAGTCGCCGCTGTACCAGCCGCAGCGCAGGACAACGACAACGACGGCAACGCCGGTGTCGCCACCGATGCACCGCGCGAGGGTGAGGCCACGGAAAACGGCGCACCGCGCGGCAACCGCGAGCGCCGCAGCCGCGATCGCTATGGCCGCGACCGCCGCGAGCGCGGCCCACGCGAAGATGTGGCCGAGAGCGAAGAAAGCGCTGGCGCGCCGCAGGCCGATGCGCCCGCCGCAGCAGTGGTCGAGCCCGCTGCCGACACGACCGCCTACGAGGCCCCTGTGCGCAGCTACTTCAGCGTGCCCACGTCACCCCTGGTGAACGAAGCACCGGCCAGCGTAGCCAGCGAGCCCGCAGCGCCAGCAGCAATGGCCGAGCCAACCCCGGCTCCCGCACCCGCACCCGCACCGACCGCGCCGCGCGCGCCGGCCCCAGTGGCGGCACCGGTCGCGGCACCGGTCGCGGCCCCAGTCCCCGTTCGTGGCCTGCCCAAAGTGCCAGCGTATGCCTTGTCGATCGAGGAGATGAACCAGATCGCCCAGTCCAGCGGTCTCGAGTGGGTGAACTCCAATGCCGAGAAGGTGGCCCAGGCGCAAGCCGCCATCGCCGCCGAACCCAAGCCGATCCATGTGCCGCGCGAACCCAAGCCGGCGGTGATGCTGGACGAAGGTCCGCTGGTGCTGGTGGAAACGCGCAAGGATCTGCGCGACATCAAGCTGCCGTTCGAGAACGCCTGATGCACACCTGCACCGGTCCGCTGGGCCGGTGATCGTTGCGCCGCCAGCGGCGCCGATCGGCAACCCTCAAAAAAACCGGCCGGGCCTGAGAGCCCGACCGGTTTTTTTTCGGCAATGCAATGCGATGCCGCGATGAGGTGCGTTCGCGCTATTGCGCTAACGCGTTCAGTCCAGCAGCGCGGCGCGCTTCCAGGCCGCCTGCGCCGCTGCCGGGTCTTCGCGCTCCTCGGCCAGCAGCGCCAGCCCGCGCCAGGTGCGGCGCAACAGCGCGGGATCGGACAGGCTGTGGCTGGCCATGGTCAACATCTGCGAGGCCTTGCCCCACAGCTGGCGCTGCATGCAGGCCTGTCCGGTGAGGTATTGCAGAAATCCGTTCTGCGGTGCCTGGCGCTGCAGATGCTCCAGGCGTGCGAGTCCCGCGGCATCGATCTCGACCAGACCCGGCTCCGCCGCCAGCACCAACCAACGCTGCTGCGCCGGCTCCAGCTGGGTGAGCCCGTCCCACAGGGGTTCCAGCCAGGCTCGCACATGCGCGTGTGCTTGTGCGTGCTCGGACTCGTTCACGGCCAACTGGTTGGCTCGGCGTGCGGCGGCCAGCGACAGATCGGGCATGGCGCGTTCGGCCTCGTCCAGGCCGTTCCAGACCCCCACCAACTGCGCCAGGTCGTGCGCTTCGCGCAAGGCATCGAGCGCGAGGCCGCGCACGATGCTGCGCGAGGCTTCGGGCGAAAAGGCCCGGTGCTTGGCCAACAGACGCGCGGTTTCCAAGGCCTCGGTCGTGGCGCCCCCCATCCGGGCAATGCGCAACTTCAAGCGCAGCGCCTGGATGCGCCGGCTCGCGCCCTGCGGCAAATCGGCCAGGCGCGCGCGCGCGGCGTCCGCGTCCCGGTCTTCCACCGACCAGCGCACCGCGCGCAGCAAAGCGCCTTCATGGGCTTCTGGAGCGTATTTCGAGAGCCTGGGATTCAAGGCGGCCTGCAGGTTCTCGTCGCGCCGCTCGCGGTTCTGCAGAGACTGGGCGCTTTCGGCGAGCAGCAGATGGGCCAGCAGCTGGAGCTGGTCGCGCCGTGGCCATTGGCCCGAGGGCACGCTCTTGAGCTGGTCCAGGGCCTGCTGGGCCGACGCCTGCGCGCGCACGAAGCGGCCCGCCAATTGGAGCGACAACGCGTCCATGACCATGGCCACCACCGAGCGTTCGATCTGCAGGTTGCGCCAGCGCTGGGCTTGCGCGGGCAGGTCGCGCAGGAGCGACAGCGCGCGCAACGCGGCGTGCAGGACCACGAAGCCCACGATCAGGCAGAAGACCACGAAATTGAAGGAAACGTCGAACCGGTAAGGTGGCCAGAACAAAGTGAGCGTGGACTCGTTGTGCCCCACTAGCAAGGCCAGCGCCACGGCCAGCGCGGCCAACGCGAGCAACCAGAACACGCTGCGCATGGCGCCACCAAATCGGGCGGACATCAGCGCCCTCCAGCGGCTGCGGCCAGTGCCGTGAGGGTCTCCTCCGGCCTGGGCAGATCGCTGTCGACAAGGTCTTTGCGCAGGCGCGCCACCGCGGCCTGGGCGGCCGTGACCCGCGGTGCGCCGGTGTCGAAGTAGCGGGCCAGGGCGGTCTCCACGGCCAGCAGATCGGCCTGGCTGGCCTGCATGTGGCGCGCCAGCAGGCCCAGGCGCGCGTTGAGCAGTTTGAGTTTGAGGTTCTCGCGCATGAACAGGGCCTGATCGGGCGCGATCAGGATCGCTTCGGGCCGGTCGATGCGGCTCACGCGCACCAGTTCGCGGCCACTGCGCGTGAGGTCGCTCCAGATGCGCTCCCACGCCGACGACCACCAGTTCGCCACGTTGTTCCAACTCTGGTCCCAACCGCCCATGGGCGTTGGGCCTTCGGACGCCGGTTCGACGGAATCCGCTTCGGGCACAGGTTTCGCGGCCACGACACCCTTGCGTGCCTTGGCCGCCGCTGCCTTGGCGGAGGCTGCAGGCACCGGCTGACCCACCTGGTTGAGCAAGGGCCAATCGTCGACCTGGCGGGCCAATTCATCGAGTTGCAGCACCAGCGCGGGAATGTCGGTCAACGCCAGGCCCTGGATGCGTTGGATGTCGCGCCCGATGGCCCGCTGGACCGGGTTCAGGCGCGGCTGCGCGGCGCGCGCGATGCGCCGGTCGGCCGCCTGCAAGGCAGACACCAGCGGCTGCGCGCTGCCGGTAAGCTGCGCCTGCTGCTGCGCCAGCCGCAAGGCGGATTCCAGGTCCTGCACCAGGTTGTCGTCGCGCGACCGCGAGAGCGAGAGCATGAGCTCTTCGAGCTGGCTGCGCTGCAGGCTGACTTCGGACAGGCGCAGCTCGGCCACCGCGAGGCGCGCCTGCAACTCCTGCGTGAGGGCTTCGGCCTGCGCCGCCAGCGTGCGCGCTTCCACCGTCTGTGCCATGGTGTCCTGGCTGCGGCGCGCCAACTCCTGCTGTGTGAAGCTGAGCCGCTGCCACAGCAGGCCGGTGATCAGCAGCGCGATCGCCGCGATGAGCAGCGCCAACCAGGTAAAGCCCATGCCCGCACGGCGCACGGGCGGCGCGGGCGGTGTGGCGGGCGCTGCTGCCGGCACGGCAGGGGGAGTGAGATCGGAGGTGTCGGTGCTCATGGTCGGGTCCAACCCGATTCTAGAGCGCGCACCACGTCGGCCACGGTGGGACGGGTTTGCACCACGCGGCCAAACCCCACCCGCTGTGCCGCAGCGGCGATGCGGGGATGCGTGGCGAGCGCACCCGCCTTCGACCATTCCAGGGGTGGACGCAGCGCCTCCAAGGCGTGCAGGGCTTCCGAACTGCTGAACAACCACACATGGCCTTCGCCCGTGGCAGCCTGTATCCAGGCTTGGTCCTCGGCCGAGAACGGCGGAGCGCCGCGTGCATAGGCCACGCAGCCTCTCACGGTCGCGCCCGCAGCGACGCATTGTTCGATGAGCCACTGGCGGCCGCGACCCGCCACCGGGGCAGGGTCATGGGTGATGGCGTCGGGTGGTGCGCCGTGCGAAGACGTGCCGCGCACGATCAGCACCAGGCTGCCCGGCACCACCTGGGACGACACCAGGGGCCACAGGTGTTCGGAATCGTATTGCGCCGCATGGGCGGCGGGCGCGTCGATCCGGCTCTCGGGCATGTCCAACAGCGCCAGGGCCTGCGCCAGGCGACGCGCCGTGCCAGGACCAGGCGCCCAGAACCGTGTGCGGGTGGAGGCCAATGCGGGTGCCACGCCATGCGCGAAGAAGTGCTGTACTGCCGCCGAGCTGACGAACAGCATGGCGTCGGCTTGCATCCAATGGCGGCGCCAGTGCTGCAGCGTGGCCAGGTCCTCGGCCGACTGCGGCGCGGCGATCTCGATGAGAGGTCGCGCACAGGCCGGCCATCCCTCGGCGCGCAAGGCCTGTACCCACGCCTGCGCCTCGGGTTCGGGCCGCGTGACCACGAGTTGCGTCAGAGGGGTCATGCTGGCCTGTAGCGTGCCAAGCCCCACCAGCTCAGCCCTCCGCCAGTGGTGCATGCGGCACCGCACCTGCGGCGCGCAGCGCTGCGCTCACGCGCTGGCCGAGGGCTTCGGCCTCGGCCAATGTGCGAACCGCGGCCCGGCCGTTGGCACGCACCAGGGCGTGCACCCCATCCGTGTCGCCCCAGGCGGTGTCGAGCGTGAGGTCGCCATCCGGCGTCCAATCGGCGAACGCGGCCAAGGGCATCGAGCAACTGCCCCCCATGGCGCGCGACACCGTGCGCTCGGCCGCCACGCGCAGCCAGGTGGGCTGGTGCGCCAGTGGCGCGAGGGCCTCCAGCAGATCGGTGCGGTCGGCACGGACCTCGATGCCCAACGCGCCCTGCCCCGCGGCCGGCAGCGATTCCGCCGCTTCGAAGATGTGGCGGATGCGCGGCTCCAGGCCCAGGCGCTTGAGGCCCGCGGCGGCCAGCACGATGGCGTGGTACTGGCCTTCGTCGAGCTTGCGCAATCGGGTGTCGAGGTTGCCGCGCAAGGGTTCGATGCGCACGTCGTCGCGGTGCAATGCTTGCAGGGCGGCGCGCAGCAGCACCTGGCGGCGCAGGCTGGAGGTGCCCACGACGGCGTTGGGCGGCAGGTCGGCCAGACCGGTGCAGTGCGGCGACACCCAGGCATCGCGCGGGTCTTCGCGCTCCATCACGCACGCCAGGGCAAAGCCCGCAGGCAGGTCCATCGGCACGTCCTTGAGCGAATGCACGGCGATGTCGGCGCGACCGTCTTCCAGCGCCAGTTCCAACTCTTTGACGAACAGCCCCTTGCCACCCACCTTGGAGAGACTGCGGTCCAGGATCTGATCGCCCAGCGTCGTCATGCCCAGCAGCGTGACACGGTGCCCCCGGCCTTCGAGCAAGGCCTTGACATGGTTGGCCTGCCACAGCGCCAAGCGGCTCTCGCGCGTGGCGATGGTGATGTTCAGGGCGAGGGGAGAAGGGGACATTCGAGATCGGGGTGAGGAGCGGTCCGCCAAGCCTGAAAGCACACGCTTTTTTTGGTACCCGGCTGGTAACTGGAGAGGGGATCGGGATGCTAGCATGGCCCGTTTGCCCGCGCCCCGAACTCCCTCTTCACACCACATCCCACATGCCGCGAACGTCCGCCCGCTCCGCCACCACTTCGAGCAAAACCCGACCCGCCGAGCGGGCCGACAAAGACCAGCCCCTCATCGACGACATCCGGCTGCTCGGCCGCATTCTGGGCGACGTGATCCGTGAGCAAGAGGGCCAGGCCGCGTTTGAATTGATCGAACAGATCCGCCGGCTCTCGGTGGCCTTTCGCCGCCATGCCGACGAGTCCGCCGACAAGGCCTTGAAGAAGCTGCTCAAGGGCCTGAGCGGCGACCAGGCGGTGAGCGTGATCCGCGCCTTCACCTATTTCAGCCACCTGGCCAATCTGGCCGAAGACCGCCACCACATCCGCCGCCGCGCCGTGCACGAGCGCGCGGGCAACCTGCAGGACGGTAGCCTGGCGCGCACGCTGCAGCACCTGCGCGAGGCCGGTGTGGCGCCCGCCGAGGTGGTGCGCACGCTGGCGCGCAGCCACATCTCGCCGGTGCTCACCGCGCACCCCACCGAAGTGCAGCGCAAAAGCATTCTGGATGCCGAGCGCGCGATCGCGCGCCTGCTGGGAGAACGCGACGATCCACAACGCCTGCCGCGCGAGCGCGCCGACATCGAGGCCCAGATCCGCGCCCGCGTCACGCAGCTCTGGCAGACGCGCCTGCTGCGCTTTACCAAACTCACCGTGGCCGATGAAATCGAGAACGCGCTGAGCTACTACGAAGCGACCTTCCTCACGCAGATTCCGCGCCTCTACCGCGAACTCGAGGATGGACTGGGCCACAGCGGCGACGGCGCGGCGATCGCGCCCTTCCTGCGCATGGGCCAATGGATCGGCGGTGACCGCGACGGCAACCCCAACGTGACGGCGCAGACCCTCGAACTCGCGCTGCACAGCCAGGCCGAGATGGTGCTGCGCCACCACCTCACGCAATTGCACCACCTGGGCGCGGAGTTGTCGGTCTCGGCCATGCTCAACAGCGTCAGCCCCGAGATGCAGGCCCTGGCCGAACGTTCGCCCGACACCAACGCGCACCGGCAGGACGAGCCCTACCGCCGCGCCCTCACCGGCATGTACGCCCGCCTCGCGGCCACGCTCAAACACCTCACCGGCGGCGAAGCGGCGCGCCACGCTGTGGCACCGCAAGACCCCTACCTCAGCGCCAGCGAATTGCTCAACGACTTGCGCACCATCGAGTCCTCCCTCAAGGCCCACCATGGCGAAGCCCTGGCGCGCGCGCGCCTGCTGCCGCTGATGCGCGCGGTTCAGGTGTTCGGCTTTCACCTGGCCACGGTCGATCTGCGGCAAAGCTCGGACAAGCACGAAGAGGTGGTGGCCGAGCTGCTGGCCGAGGCACGCATCGAGCCGCGGTACAGCCAACTCGACGAGGCCGGCAAGCAGGCCGTGCTGCTGCGGCAGTTGAACGACGCGCGGCCCCTGCGCGTACCCGGCGTCGCCTACTCCCCTCACACGCAGGGCGAGCTGGCCATCTTCGAGACCGCTCGCCTGGGGCGCCAACGCTTTGGCGCCCAGGCCATCCGCCACGCCATCATCAGCCACACCGAAACGGTAAGCGACCTGCTCGAAGTGCTGCTGCTGCAAAAGGAAGCCGGCCTGGTGCACGGCACACTGGACGATGGCGCGGTGTGCGACCTGATCGTGGTGCCGCTGTTCGAGACCATCGAAGACCTGCGCAATGCCGCGCCCATCATGCGCGACTACTACGCCCTGCCCGGCCTGCGGGCCATGGTGCAGCGGGGCGCGGCCGACGGCTACTGCGAGCAGGACATCATGCTCGGCTACTCCGACAGCAACAAGGACGGCGGCATCTTCACCAGCAACTGGGAGCTGTACCGCGCGGAGACCGCCCTGGTGGAGCTGTTCGACAGCCTGAACCAGGGCATGGAAAGCCCGATCCAGATGCGCATGTTCCACGGCCGCGGCGGCACGGTGGGCCGCGGCGGCGGTCCGAGCTACCAGGCCATCCTGGCGCAACCCCCGGGCACCGTGCGTGGCCAGATCCGCCTGACCGAACAGGGCGAGGTGATCGGCTCGAAGTACGCCAACCCCGAGATCGGTCGGCGCAACCTGGAAACCCTGGTCGCCGCCACGCTCGAGGCCACGCTGCTGCAACCCACGCGCAACGCGCCGAAGAGCTTCCTCGCGGCGGCGGACGAGCTCTCACGCGAGAGCATGGCGGCCTACCGCGCGCTGGTCTACGACACCCCCCGCTTCACCGAGTACTTCTTCGCCGCCACGCCCATCCGCGAAATCGCCGAACTCAACATCGGCTCGCGCCCGGCCTCGCGCAAAGCTTCGCAAAAAATCGAAGACCTGCGTGCCATTCCCTGGGGCTTCAGCTGGGGCCAGTGCCGGCTCACGCTGCCGGGTTGGTACGGCTTTGGCTCGGCGGTCCACACCTTCCTGCACCGCGACGGTCCCAAGGGTGTTGCTGCGCAAAAGGCCCTCCTGCAGAAGATGGTCAAGCAGTGGCCGTTCTTCAGCACCCTGCTGTCCAACATGGACATGGTGCTGGCCAAGAGCGATCTGGCACTGGCCTCGCGTTATGCCGAGCTGGTGCCCGACAAGCGCTTGCGCGGCCAGGTGTTCAAGGCCATTGAGGCCGAATGGCAGCGCACGGCCGCAGCGCTTGCGCTCATCACCGGCGAAAAACAGCGGCTGGTAAACAACGCCGCGCTGCAGCGCTCCATGCGCCACCGCTTCCCGTATATCGACCCCTTGCATCATCTGCAAGTCGAGCTGGTCCGTCGCTACCGGGCGGGCGAGAACAAGGCCGACCGCGACGAACGCGTGCGCCGAGGCATCCACATCTCCATCAACGGCATCGCCGCTGGTCTGAGAAATACGGGGTAACCCCCGCGCCGGCCCTGTGGGGCATGGACCTCGCGCAAGCACGGCAATCCGGTAGATCCTAAAATGCACCGGTGAACAGCCTGACCAACGCCGACCTGCACTGCCATTCCGTCATCTCGGACGGCACGCTCACGCCCGAGGTGCTTGCCCAACGCGCCAAGGCCAACGGCGTCGAACTCTGGGCCCTCACCGATCACGACGAACTCGGTGGCCAGGACCGGGCGATCGCCGCCGCGCGCGCGCTCGAGCTGCCCTACCTCACCGGTACCGAAATCTCCGTCACCTTTGCCGGCATCACGGTGCACATCGTCGGCCTGGGCATGGACCACAAAAACCCGGCGCTGTTGAGCGGCCTGCACAACACGCGCAACGGCCGCGAACAACGCGCCCGCGAAATGAGCGACGACCTGGCGCGCGTGGGCATCCCGGGCGTGTACGAAGGCGCGCTGAAGTACGTGGGCAACCCCGAACTCATCTCGCGCTCGCACTTCGCGCGCTACTTGGTCGAGATCGGTGTGTGCAAGGAAATCAGCGAGGTGTTTCGCAAGTACATCACCGAAGGCAAGCCCGGCTTCGTGCCACACCGCTGGGCCACGCTGGGCCATGCGGTGAGCTGGATCACGCAATCCGGCGGCGTGGCGGTGGTCGCCCACCCCGGCCGCTACAAGCTCACACCCAATGAAGAGTTTGCGCTGTTCACCGAGTTCAAGGCCCACGGCGGCCAGGGCGTGGAAGTGATGACCGGGGCCCATGGTCAGGCCGACTACGTCAAGTACGCGGGCTATTGCAAGGAATTCGACCTCGTGGCCTCGCGCGGCAGCGACTTCCACAGCCCCGAAGAAAGCCACACCGATCTGGGCCAGTTGCCCGATCTGCCCGGCACCGTCACACCCGTGTGGGACCTGTTGCGCTCGCGCATCCTGCAGTGATGGCCGGCCCGGCACACTACAAGCCCGCGCAAGCCGCGCTGGGCATTGGCTTCCTGGTGGTCGCCACCGCCTGCTTTGCAGTGCTCGACACCACGGTGAAATACGTCGGCGCGTTCGTGCCGGTGCTGTTGGCCGTGTGGTTCCGCTACGCCTTCCACGCCGTGGTGGTCACCGCCATCATGCTGCCCTTGCGCGGGCGCAGCCTGGTGCGCACGGCGCACCCCCGCTTCCAGCTGTTGCGCGGCCTGCTGTTGCTGACGGTCAGCGCGCTGTCGTTCGTGGCGCTGCAGTACATGCCGGTGGGCGAATTCACCGCCATCGTGATGATCACGCCCTTGGTCGTTACCTTGCTGGCCGCCCTTTTCCTGCGCGAGCGCGTGACGGCGCTGCGCTGGGTGCTGGTGGCCGGGGGGTTCACGGGCGCCTTGATGGTCGTGCGCCCGGGTGGCGACCTGATCGGCTGGGCCAGCCTGCTGCCGCTGGTGATGGTGTTCACCTACGCCTGGTTTCAGATTCTCACCAGCAAGATGGCCCGCACCGAAGACCCGATGACCATGCACTTCTACACCGGCTGGGTGGGCGCGCTGGCGGCCAGCCTGGTGCTGCCGCTGGTGTGGCAGTCCAGTCCCGACGCCACCACCTTCGCGCTGCTGTGCCTGGTCGGGTGCATGGGCACGGTAGGTCACTTCCTGCTGATCCTGGCGTTCGCGCGTACGCCAGCGTCCACCCTGACCCCCTATCTCTATGGCCAGATCGGATTCGCCATGTTCTGCGGCTGGCTGGTGTTTGGCCATGTGCCCGGGCAGCTCGAACTGCTCGGCATCGCGCTGATCGTGTTGTGCGGTGCCAGCGCCAGTTGGATCACCGCGCGCGACCAACGCCTGCCGGTGGAACAGCCCGAGGCCTGAGAAGGTGTGTTGAGACGATCACAATCGCACGATGTCCCAGTTCTTTGACGTTCACCCCGAGAACCCGCAGCCCCGCCTGCTCAAGCAAGCCGTGCAGTTGCTGGAGCGCGGCGGCGTGTTGGCCGTGCCCACCGACTCCAGCTACGCCCTGGTCTGCCATCTCGACGACAAGGCCGCTGCCGACCAACTGCGCCGCATCCGCCAGCTCGACGACAAGCAACACCTGTCCCTGCTGTGCCGCGACCTGAGCGAACTCGCCAGCTACGCCAAGGTGGACAACCGGCAGTACCGCCTGCTCAAGCTCGCCACGCCAGGCCCGTACGCCTTCATCCTCGAAGCCAGCAAGGAAGTGCCGCGCCGCTTGAGCCACCCCTCGCGCAAAACCATCGGCCTGCGTGTGCCCGAGCACAAGACGCTGCAAGCGCTGCTGGAGGTCCACAACGCGCCGCTGCTGGCCACCACGCTGATCCTGCCGGGTGAAACCGATCCACTGAACGACGCGCACGACATCCGCGAGCGCCTGGAGCACGAACTGGCCGGCGTCATCGGTGCCGGCGCCTGCGCGCTGGAACCCACCACCGTGATCGACCTTACCCCCATGGGGACCGGTGGGGAACCAGAGGTGCTGCGCGCCGGGCGCGGCGACCTTGCACGCCTGGGCCTCTGAGCCCTGGCTGCGCGCCCGACCCAGTCTGGGACAATAGCGGTTTGCCTCTGCGTTCGCCCGACATGGATTTCGCCCTCATCGTTCAAACCGTCGCCATCTACGCCATTCCGGTGCTGTTCGCCATCACGCTGCACGAGGCGGCGCACGGCTATGCCGCGAAGCGGTTTGGCGACAACACCGCCGAGATGCTGGGGCGCATCACGCTCAACCCGCTCAAGCACATCGACCCCCTGGGCACGATCGCGATGCCGCTGCTGCTCTACTTCGCCACGTCGGGCGCCTTCCTGTTCGGCTACGCCAAACCCGTCCCGGTGAACTTCGGGCGCCTGCGCAACCCCAAGCGCGACATGGTCTGGGTCGCATTGGCCGGCCCGGGTTCCAACTTCCTGCAGGCCATCGCCTGGACCGTGTTGCTGTACGTGCTGGTGGCGCTCGGCGTGGAAGAAGAGTTCTTCCTGCGCATGTGCCGCGCCGGCATGCTGGTCAACCTCGTCATGTTCGCCTTCAACCTGTTCCCTCTGCCCCCGCTGGACGGTGGCCGCATTCTGGTTGGCCTGCTGCCCTGGAAACAGGCCGAGCTGGTCTCTCGCGTGGAACCCTGGGGCTTTTTCATCGTCATGGCCCTGGTCATCACCGGCGTGGTCGGCACACTCTGGCTGCGCCCGCTCATGATGCTCTCCGGCAATGCCATCGAGCTGCTGCTCTCCCCTCTTCGCATGCTGCTGTTCTGACTGACCCATGAAAACCCAACGCGTCCTCACGGGCATCACCACCTCCGGCACCCCCCATCTGGGCAACTACGTCGGCGCCATCCGCCCGACCGTGCGCGCCAGCCGGCTGGCCGAAGTGCAGAGCTTCTACTTCCTGGCCGACTACCACGCTCTCATCAAGACCAGCGGCGATCCGGCGCGCGTGCAGCGCTCCACCCTGGAGATCGCCGCCACCTGGCTCGCCTGCGGGCTCGACCCGGCGCGCGTGACCTTCTACCGCCAGTCCGACATCCCCGAAATTCCCGAGCTCACCTGGTTGCTCACCTGCGTCACCGGCAAAGGCGTGCTCAACCGCGCGCACGCCTACAAGGCCTCGGTCGACAAGAACAACGCCGCAGGCGTTGACCCCGACGCCGGCGTGACCGCGGGCCTCTTCATGTACCCAGTGCTGATGGCGGCCGACATCCTGATGTTCAACGCGCACAAAGTGCCCGTGGGTCGCGACCAGATCCAGCACATCGAAATGGCGCGCGACATCGCCTCCAGCTTCAACCACCTGTACGGCGAGCATTTCACGCTGCCCGAAGCCGCCATCGAAGAGCACGTGGCGACCTTGCCCGGTCTGGACGGCCGCAAGATGAGCAAGAGCTACGACAACACCATTCCCCTGTTCGTGCCGCGTGAGCAGTTGCGCAAGCTCATCATGGGCATCCTGACCGACTCGCGCGCACCCGGCGAGCCCAAGGACACCGAAGGTTCGGCCCTGTTCCAGCTCTACCAGGCCTTCGCCACCTTCGACGAAACCGCCGCGCTGGCCCAAGCCTATGCCGAGGGCATCGCCTGGGGCGACGCCAAACAGATGCTGTTCGAACGCGTGGACCAGGAGATCGCGCCCTTGCGCGAGGTCTATGACCGGCTGATGCAGGACCCCGCCCAAATCGAGCACATCCTCAAAGCGGGCGCCGACAAGGCCCGTGCCATCGCCACGCCTTTCACCGCACGGCTGCGCGAAGCCGTGGGACTGCGCCGCCTGGACCGCACCACGGCCTCAACGCCGGGCAAGGTGAGCAAGGTGGCCGCACCTGTTTTCAAACAATACCGTGAAAAAGACGGGCAGTTCTATTTCAAGCTGATCGACGCTGCAGGCCAACTCCTGCTGCAAAGCGCCGGCTTCCCTTCGGGCAAGGACGCCGCGCAAGCCATCGCGCGCTTGCAACGGGAAGGCCTTGCCGCGCTGGCCACGCTGAAAGTACAACCAACCGCCCCAGCCGACGCGAATAGCCTGGAGGAGGCGCTTCTGTATTTCCGCCAAAACGAGATCTGAAGCCGGATCGAACTCGAAATTTACGTCCATGCGCCCTTTGATACACAATGAAGCCTATCCATAGCCCACGAGCCAAATACCCTTTGACCTCCTTGGGCGCCCGACCTAAAACCATCCGTATGAACACTCCCGGGCATTTGGATTAAAAAGTAAAAAGAACGATTGCATTCCGGTTCGATCGGCTATCGCCAAAGACGAACAATCTCGATATGCTGTCGCATTGAAACCCTTAATAAATAGCACGCCAGACATGAGCATTTTTGTAATCGACGATCACCCGCTGATGCGCGAAGCAGTCGTGATGCTGCTTCGGCGCCTGCGCGCCTCCACCCAAGTGGTTGAACTCGAACGTCTGGCGGCAGTGAGCAAAGCGATCACCGAGCACGGTGACCCCGAATTGGTCTGCCTGGACCTGAAGTTGCCCGACACCAATGGTGTTTCGGGTGTGCGCGAAGTGCGGCAGATGCTGCCCGACACCTCGTTGATCGTGCTCTCCGCCTCGCCCGCTTCCGATTACGAAGACTTGGCGCGCGAAGCCGGTGCCGACGCCTATGTCGAGAAATCGGCCGGCGCGGCCCAGATCGCCAAAGTCTTGCGCGAATTTCTGGCAGAAGAACCCGAAGACGAAAACGCGCCCACCATCCCCGAAAAGCTCTCCAAGCGCCAAAAACAGTTGCTGGTGATGCTGGACCGTGGCTTGAGCAACCGCGATATTGCCGAGCAATTGCAAATCAGCGAGCACACCGTCAAGGTGCACCTTTGGCGCCTGTTCCGCCGCCTCAATGTGAAGAGCCGCTCGCAAGCGAGCCACCTCGCGCGCACGGCGGGCCTGCTGGACCTCTGAGCGAAGAACCAGGGCGCGCCACGCGCCTTTGCGTCACACCTCTCGCTCAAAAAACCGAGTTGTCTTCAACACCGCGTTGAATTTCCGGCGCTGGCTCGCGTTGCGTGAACGCGGGCATCAACACGCGGAATACGCTGCCCTGCTGGGCCACCGAGTTCAAGGACAGTTGGTATCCCATCAGCGAAGTGAGCTTGGACACGATGGTCAGACCCAAGCCCAGGCTGTCCTCCGTGCCCTGGTGCTGTGACACGCGAAAGAACTCCTGAAAGATGGCCTGCTGGTGTTCGCGGGCGATGCCAACGCCGGTGTCCCACACCTCGAACATCAACACGTCGTCGCGGTGCCTGAGCCCCACCAGGACACCGCCCTGGTGTGTATGGCGCAACGCGTTCGAAATCAGATTGCCCAGAATGCGGCGCAGCACAACAGGATCGGACCAGATCAAGGTCGGACGGGTGTGGGTTCGCAGGCGCAGCGATTTGCCCACGGCCACCGGTTCGAACTGGAGCGACAGATCGTCCAGCAGCCTGCGCACATCGACGTGCTGCAACCGGACCTTGTAATTGCCCGCATCGATGCGCGTCAAATCGAAGAGCGAGTCGAACAGCTCGTTGATCGCGCGGGTGGACTGCAGGATGCGAGGAGAAATGTCGCGCGCCATTTCCGGCTCGGTTGCCAACCAATCCGCGTACAAACTCAGCGCATGCACGGGCTGGCGCAAATCGTGGGCGGCCGACGCCAGAAAGCGGTTCTTGGTCGCGACGGCGCGCAAGGACGCGCGGGTTTGCAAGGTCAATGAGTCGATCAGCTCCTGGTTGGAAAACTGCAGTTCGAAGCTTGCGCGATACACCTCGTGCAGACGTTTTCCGGCAAAAATGAGCAACCCCCAGAACACCAGCAGGAGCACCAGCAGCATGGCGCCACTTTGCAAGGCATCGGGTTTTTCAGTCAAAGAGCGCGCCGTTCCCCAGACCAGGCCGGCCAGCATGGCAAGGACCAAGGCATTGGTGTACCGGCGAAAGACGGGGAGGTATGCGCTGAGCGTCGTCAGTGCCAACAACCCGTGGCCCAATACCACGACCCCGCAGATGAACTGCGTGACCTGAGAAGTCGTCTGATACGTCAGGAACACCGGCGCACCCCAAAGCAGCGCCATGATGGTCCAGGACCACTTGTAGCGCTGAATGAAGTTCAAGCGCTGAGGGCCTTCCAGGCTGTCGTGCCGCAGTCGGTAGATGCCGATCAACCGATAGCGCAGCACCAATGTGGAGAGCGTCAAAACCGCCCAGACAGTCAATGCGATCGTATTCGCCTGCCCCGCCATGAGATAGACCAACACGGGCAGTGAAATCGCTCCCGCCAGCAACGACGGCCCCATGTTGTCCATCAAGACACCGATAAGTTGCGAGCTGATCCATTGGCCTCGCACTTCGGGCGAAGCGGGCACATGCTGATAGGTAGCAGGCTGGGTGTCGACGAGCATGAGAAGGCCGGTAACAAGCGGTGACGCATTGTCTCACTCACCGACTTGGATGCACGGGCAGCAAAGCGCCACCCGCCTCCTGCTAGAATCGCAGGCTTCGAACACGGAGAGGTGGCAGAGTGGTCGAATGCGCGGGACTCGAAATCCCGTGTACGTTTTCAACGTACCGTGGGTTCGAATCCCACCCTCTCCGCCAGCATGTCTGGAGCCTCAGTCTCACTGAGGCTTTTTTTCTGGCGCAAAGCCCCGTTTCATGCGGGCTCCGGGGCGATCGGCTTCTCTCTGTGGAGAGTCTCTGGCGGCTTTCTCTCGGCTACAGGCCGCCATTTCTCTCTATTTTCTCTTTAAGACCGAGCCACGGCGATACGCTATGCCTCGCCGCCATTCGCTAGAAGCAGAAAGAACTGGCATCTTGAAGAGCGTTGGTTTCGAATCCGAATTACAACTGGTTGAGGCCATTGCAGCTTGCACCAAGCGGGCGCGCAGGCGGGAATACCGGACCGAACTGGAAGTGGACGCCGGCGTCGGCATTGCCGACCTGGTCCTTGCAAAGAGAGCACCGCGCAGCACCAAAGCGCTCCGGGCACTGGCGAGCATCACGCCCCGCCTGGCTGCTCTACTGAGCCACGACGTTGCAGCTACAGTCACTTCCCGAGCAAGCTTGGCAAATTCCCTCGGAACATCCGAACTCGGAGCCCAGCGAGTGCTCGCGCAACTTGCCGCCGCCGGGCTAGCACTCGGCACCCGCAAAGCTATTTCTTTGACGGCCATCTCCACACTTCCCTTCGAGAAGGTCATTGCCGTCGAAGCCAAACTCAGCGAGTGGCGGCGTGTCCTGGTGCAGGCGTACAGGAACCTGCAATTCGCCGACGAGTCTTGGGTTGTCCTTGACCACGCGTGCGTCCGTCCAGCTCTCGCACAGTCCGAACGATTCCAGGCTGCCGGAGTTGGGCTTGCATCGATGGACCGAAATCTCGGGCTTTTCATTCACCTACCTGCGGCTTCAGTCGGTCCCATGAGCACGACGAAGCGTTGGCAAGCCCAGGCGGTGCTTGCTGCACGGGCCGTTGCTAGGCGCCCACTCTCAGAAAGTCTGTAACGCCTGCTGCCAAGCGGCCAAGTGACCAGCCTGGCCATGCCGCTCTAGCTGAACTCGGGGCTCCAGCGCCCGATACATTCGCAACGCACCAGCCACACGTTCCTGCAGCAGGTGGCGTCGCTCACTAGGTGTCATGCTGCGCAACTCGTTGACATGCTCCTGCATGTTCAAGAAGTAATGCTTGTAGAGCGCCGGCTGATTGAACGTGGGGTCAATAGGTTGAGCAAGTGCTTGTTCTGCCCAATCCGTCGGGAAATACACCTGCCTCCACACTTCCGGTGCGAGATCACGAATCCGCTTCGCATCTTCAAACTGAACCCAGTTCATCAAGCCTGCGAGGTAGATGCGGGCCCTGGGACCGCGACGCTCACTGTCGGACTCGACGAACTTGTCCACTGAGAAAATGCGAGTGTTCTCGAAAGTTCCCATAGTGATGTTGGGATCTCCAATCGTCGAAAACAGCAACCCTTCTGTGTTGGTGTAGCCGATGGTCAGCTTTAAGCCGGTAGCCATGACCTCGCGAAAAAACCGCAAAGCCTCTCGGAGAAATTCGGAATCTTGAATCTGCTTCGTGTCACGAACGTGCTCATACATGAGGTACAGCTCATCCACTTGGTGAAACGAAGTAATCCAGTCAAGGAGCATTCTGCGCCAACTGGCGGTAGTCATCATGGATGCCTTGACGGCGAGCGACAAGCAGAGCGGCCGGCTCCCTGCAGCTTCGATAAACGCATTCACTGAAAACTCGCCCTGCATCTCGAAGTATTCAGGGTACATCTCATTCAAGAAACGGGTTGGAACCACGACTTTCCTGAAGCCTTGTTCGATTTGGAAATCGACGCAAGAGCGCGCGACCTCCGGGGCATGCACAGGAAATGTCCCCGTCTGGAAGCCTCCTTCTACTTGCTCGGGAAAGAAGGGGTACGAGAGGAGCTTGCGCTTCCTAGAAGTGGGCAGGTAGAACTGCGGGTCAAAAAGTGAAGCGGCTCGAGTTGCCAAGTCCATGTTCTTGACGGTCGGCAGCGCCTGATGCAACGGACTAAGAATGAGCCCGTCCCCGCAGTGCTCCCGCTGAAATGACTCCATGTTCCAGACGGCGTTGTGTCCAACTTGATGATGAAGTCCTAATGGCATGGTCGTCCTCCTACTAATTTTTGTCGTTCGCTTCTTCGCACAAAGCCTGCAATTCCGCTACGAAGATGTCGGGCGTGCGTTGACGCTTGAACTGTTCCTTCTGCATCGATTTCTCCACAAAATCAGAGAACGCCTGCGAAGCCGATGACGCATGCGCCAACGATTGTGGATGGTGTTTGTGAGTAGCCAAGTGCACATCGAACACGTCCATGTCGGGGTCCGCATGGAAGGGCCGAATGCCCGACATCAGCTGATACATCACAACGCCAATGGCGAAGAAGTCAGCCTTGAAGCAGATCAACGCCTTATCCGTGCCAAGCTGCTCCGGTGCGGCGTAGCCAGGGGTGTGCGGGGCGATGTAGCCGGTCTGTGTTAGCCCGGCCGCGCCGGTCTCTCGCACAATCCCAAGGTCGATAACAACCACCTCACCGGTGCTGCGGATGAGCACATTGGCCGGTTTAATGTCGCGGTGAACATAGCGCTGGGCATGCACCCACAATGGCATCAACGCGTTGGCAATTCCCAGTCCCAGTTTTGCGATGTATTTCTCCTGGCCTAGGTATTGGTCGCAGATGTCGGCTAAAGGAGGGCCGTCAATGAACTCCTCCACAGTCACATAGAGCCGCTCAGCGAGCCGCTCATCGGTAACTGGGTTGTCAATGAACAGGTTTGCGTAAAGCAGCCTTGGGAAGTTGGCTGGACGCACAGCAGCAAGGATGTCTACCTCGGCTTGCAGCCGAGCGATGGTGTCGGGGTCAGCACCGGACACGACCTTGACCACGACATTGCCCCAGCCCTCCCAGCCATAGAGGAAAGGCTTTTCGTCTGGATCGTCGCCAGTAGGCTTCTCCACGTCGCCAGGAATCAGGGAATCGTCAAACCGCGCCAGGTACACCACGCGTTGCCCCGACGGGGCCAGAGGGCGATCTATAACGAGGCTCGGAAGACAGTCGCGAAGTTCAGAGCGCAGTCGCGGCGAATCAGTTGGCAAGGCGTTCGTCCCCCGGGGGTTACTGTGTATTCCGTCACTCGGCGACCAGCGCGGGCCAAGTTTGTAACCAAAGATAACATCAGCCTACGGTCGGGTCGTTGCAGAACAGGCGTTGGGAGCCAACTGGGCCCGAAGTTGCGTGAGAAATTCATCAATCCAAACGGGGCGGCTGAAGCTTCTAGCGTCTAACTCGGCTCAGGCTCTTTCGAAGGGCCGAGAAGCAGCGGGAGCGGTAGCTCGGTGCCAATTGGTGAGCTCACGATGTCGGCCTCATTGAAGTCATTCTTCGGCGCAGGCCGACTGGAATTTACAAGCTTGTGTGGGCAGAAGCGAGTTTCGGCCATTGAGTCCGACTGGTCAGTCGGAGTCCAGCGGCGAGCTGGCGACACGACTGCACGCCAGAAGTTGAGGAAGGGTCGAATATGGGCGACGCCTCCGACAAGGCAGCTAAACGGCTCACCATCTTTCAGTACACACGCACCAGTCGGACCGCTTCGCACGCGTGTAGGCTGACGAACTTCCCCGCGTGGCTGCAGACGCTCGGACGCACAAGACCAACTCGCAGGCCCGGCCACGACTCGATCACAGGGACTACGGCACTCCTTGTCTTTGAGATACTGACCCTCGAGCCGATCATCAGCCCGCCTTGGAAGGGATCGCGGCTGCAACGACCGCGTTGTCCTCGGCAAGACGCTACCATTGCGACATGCGCTCAATTGAGAACCCTTTGCCTTGATGACATACGGCTCGCCATCGACGGACGCGCGGCTCGCCGCTTGGTTCATGCGACGCACCGCCCCGAGCGGCGTGCGCCGCGTGGCGCCGCTCAAGGCTGCTGTGGCGAGCGACGTCGGCGTGGTGCGCGATGAGAATCAGGATCGGGTGGCAATCGTGCGCGGCTGTGATGGTGCCGGCAGCATCTTTGTCGTCGCCGCGCTTGCAGACGGCATAGGCGGCATGAAGAACGGGGCGGAATGCGCTTCCTTGACCCTCGGCACCTTTCTCGAAGCAATGGTGGGCGAGGCGCAACACATGTGCGAGCCTCGGGAGTGGCTCTGGAGGGCGTCAATGTGGAGTTGACCCGAGTCCGTGGACACATCATTCTTTGTGTTCAAGGAGTCGCAAATGTCCAAAGTCAGACCGCCGTACCCGGCGGAGTTCCGTCAGCAAATGGTCGAGCTCGTTCGAGCGGGTCGCTCACCAACGGAGCTCTCGCGCGAGTTCAATGTCACCGCGCAGTCCATCACCAACTGGGTCGGCCAAGCCGCCATTGACAGCGGCAAGCCGTTGCCCGGCAAGGAGGGCTTGACCAGCGCCGAGCGCGAGGAGTTGGTACGGCTGCGTCGTCAACTGCGTCAGGTTCAGCAGGAGCGCGACATCCTGGCAAAGGCTACGGCCTGGTTTGCCGGTCGCAGCGATGCGACTTCAACGAAGTCTTCGGACTCGTGATGGCGAACCAGGCCGACTTCCCTGTGCGCACCATGTGCCGCGTCCTGGGTGTGTCCGCCAGCGGCTTCTATGCCTGGCGGGAGCGCGCGCCCTCCCAGCGCAGCATCACCAACGCGGTGATGACCGAACGGATACGCCAGATTCACAAGGACTCCTACGAGTCCTACGGTATGCCGCGCGTGAGGGCCGAGCTCATCGAGCAAGGTGTGTGCATCAGCCGCCAGCGCGTGGCGCGTCTCATGCGTTTGGCCCACATCCGGGGCATCAGCCGCCGCCGTGGCTTCACGGTGACCACGCGCCGTGACAAACGCAACTCGCCAGCCAACGACCTGGTCAAGCGTCAGTTCAGGGCCAGCGGCCCCAATCAGCTCTGGGTGGCCGACATGACCTACGTGCCCACCTGGACAGGGTTCCTGTACCTGGCGGTGGTCATCGATGTGTGGAGTCGTCGTGTGGTGGGTTGGTCCATGGGCGAGCGCATGACGGCCGACCTGGTGCTCTCGGCACTCAACATGGCGTTGACCCAGCGCAAGCCGCAAGACGTCATCCACCACAGCGACCAGGGCAGCCAGTACACCAGCCTGGCCTTCGGCGAGCGATGCAGGCAGATGGGCGTTCGCCCCTCCATGGGAACGGTGGGCGATGCCTACGACAACGCGATGGCCGAGAGCTTCTTCGCCAGCCTTGAGGTCGAACTCATCGAGCGCCACAGCTTCGAGTCCAAGGCCCAGGCCCGCATGGCTGTCTTCACCTGGATTGAAGGTTGGTACAACCCCAGGCGCCGCCACAGCGGCCTAGGCTACCTCTCACCCCTGAACTTTGAAAGGAGCCAGCAGTCCCGATTCAATGCCCGCGAGCATGACCAACAACATGCAGACAAAGCATCCCAGACGGTTTGAGAATCAAACTGGAAACCGTCCACCGAACCGGGTCAACTCCAAGCACCGGGCGCTGGTCGTCTACCAATCACGTGCCTCCGTGCTGAGCGCCGCCAACAGATCCGTGAATCTAGCCTTCGGCGCTATCGGCGCACTGTCGATTCGCTATGACGGACTGACATTCCTGGTCGACAGTGCCAGCGGCGAAGTAGCCATCAACAATCAGACCGTCGCTGCGGGATCCGTCTTGCCCGGTGCGTGCGTTGTCGCCCTGGGAGCCGCGCAACGACGCGCCAACGAGCGGCGATTCATCACCTTCGACATTTCGCACCCGGAGATCGTTTTGTGAGCGGGCCTCTTAAGGCCGGCGACGTCGTCGGCGGCCGCTACGAAATCGAACGTTACATTGACGAAGGCGGCATGCAGTTCGTGTACGCAGCTAAAGACCGGCTCGCCGACCGCTTCGTTGCGTTGAAGACTCCGAAGAATAAGTCGGCAACCAAGCGGTTCCGCCGCAGCGCCATCGTCGCAGCAAAGGTGAACCACCCAAATGTGGCGAAGACCCTCGACTACATCAAGGAAAGCGACAACCGCTATCTGATCGAGGAATTAATCGTCGGTCAGGATCTGAGCAAGGCGCTGCTGCGCAAGACTATGTTCCTCGATCCTTACCTCGTGGCCAAGGTATCCCATCACATGGCTAAAGGGCTCGCGGCGGCCCACCACGCCGGCGTGATCCACAGGGACTTGAAGCCTACCAACCTGATGGTGGTCGGCGGCTATTCGCTATCTGAGTTGAAGATCACGGACTTCGGCATCGCGAAGATGGCGGAGGAGGAGCTCGCCGAAGCCGCCGAAGGTGGTGAGCAGACTTTGACCACCTCGCAGACCGCCGTCGGCGCGCTGCCCTACATGGCCCCCGAGGCGATCGACACGCCTAAGCAGGTTACGCAGGCGGCGGACATTTGGTCACTCGGTGCGATGATCTTCCACCTCCTCACCGGACAGCAACCTTTCGGAGCCGGTCTCCGCGCTGTGCAGAAGATCATGGCGGCAGAGAGGCCCGTCGCTCCTGCGTTCGTGCTGCGCAACCCGCAGTTCTCGCCGCTGGCAGCCGAGCTACTAGACATGACCTACGCCTGTATGCAGAAGGATCCGAAGGCTCGCCCCAGCGCAGACGATCTAGTCGCCCGCTGCGGTGCTCTTTGCTATACCGTCGCTCCCCGTGTTGAGGGGGTGGTTGCCCGCGTTGACTACCAGTCATACGGCTTCATCACGTCGGATATTGGCCGCGTCTTCTTTCACATGGACAGCGTCTTCGGCACTCCTCCTAAGCTTGTTGTCGGTGATCGCGTCTTGTTCTCTCCTTATGCTGGTGGCGGCGCGCCTCGTGCGTACCCCGTCTTGAAGATCGCGGCGACGTAGTCCCCTTGAGCGCGACGACCTCTCTGCGGAAGACGTTGCCCGGCCCTTCGTTCCGATTGCGGCTGTGCCAAATTAGTCTTGTACTGACGGCCGTCCAAGTCTGCTTCTGGCACCAGCAGTCACACGAAAGAGAGACATTTACCGACTGCACCCAGTCAGCTGCCTTTCGAGTCCTCGGGGCGATTCTGTTCGACTGCGATCCTTAAGCTTATGCAGTGCCTGCGCTCAGCTCGGCAGCGAAGGCCAACACCTTCCTTCGCCCACGCACGTCGAATCCGCCGTACTGGATCAAGAATTCAGCCAGCCGATCTTCATCACAATAGAAATACGCCACAGGCACCTTGAGCACCTTGGCCAAGGCTTGCGCCGTCGCAAACGGCGGCTCATGCACCCCAGTCTCGTACCGGCTCATCCGGGCGCTGCTCGAACTCTCATCCAAACCGATCGCCACGCCCAGCTTGTCCTGAGGGATCCCCGCCCGGCTGCGCGCTTCTCGCAAGCGCCGCCCAAAGAGCGTGGAAGGATCGGACAACCGAGGCATCCATCGATATTCGTAGAACGCCTGATTTCTTTCTCTACGATATTCGTAGAATAAGGTGATCTACATCGCTTCCATCACCTTAGCCTCCTTCCGCTTTTACTCCTTCCGCGCGTGATCACCCTCAAGCCCCTATCCCTTCGAGACGCTGCCCTGCAGTTTCTTCAGTCCCACCCAGGCCAGGAGTTCAAGTCTCGCGAGCTGGCCGATGGGCTGAAGCTCGCCTTCCCCGATCGCTTCGCTGGCAAGGAGCCCGCCCAGCTGGCTGCCGAGATCGGTGCCGGTGGCCCTCAATGGCTGCTGAAGTGCCCTTCCCTGCACCGATCCGAGGAAGCACCTCGGCGGTATTGGTGGGCACCTGAGGCCCCGCTGCAGGAGTCCGGTGCTGTGCTATCGCCTGTTGAGCCCTCGGTTCAGAGCGAACACGCGCTCTACCCCCTTCTGGCGACCTTCCTGATCTCCCGGCACCGCAAGATCTTTCCCAAGCGCATCGACGAGAAGAAATCGTCCAACACCCAGGGCAAGGAAGGCAACCGGTGGCTGCACCCGGACATGGTCGGCCTGGAGGAGCTGGCCGCTGGCTGGAGCTACGAGATGAAAAGCCTCAGTGCCAAGTCCGGGGCTCGCCAGGCCAAGCTGTGGTCTTTTGAGGTCAAGGTGGACGTTCCCCGCGGCAAGGTCCGGGAGTACTACTTCCAGGCTGTCTCCAACTCCAGCTGGGCGAACTACGGATACCTGGTCGCGGTGAACATCAAGGACGACGCGATGACCGAGCTGCGGCTGCTCAATGAGCTGCACGGTATTGGGGTGATCCGGCTCGATCCGGACAACCCGGCGGACGACAGCGCCATCGAGATCCCGGCTCGGGAGCGGCTGGAGGTGGATTGGGGCACCTGCAACCGGATTGCGACCGAGAACAAAGATTTCCTGAAGTTCATCCAGCTCACCGCCCATTTCTACGACACCAAGAGCACGAGCCTCAAGGAGTGGGATATCCCTCAACACGTGGTCGCGGATCTGTGACATCGTGGTCTCCCCAGGGAGGAAGAGCTGAAGAAGAAGCGGCAAGAGGGGAAGACGAGGACAAGCGAGACAGAAGGAAGAAGAAGCAATGTGGTTGATCACGCCCGTGGGATTTTTCAGCGTGGTGCGCAAGCCCACCGACACCAAGAACCAGACGCTAACCGTACGCGCGCGGGTGCGCTCGGATCTGGACGCGCTCAAGACCCAGTACCTTCCCGAGCTGGGAGAGATTCAGGAGAGCACCGCGAACGACTACCGGTTTAGGGCGGTGGCGCCCCAGGCTGCGGTGGCGCAGGCCGTGGCTCGCCTGGTACAGGACTTGGACTATTCGAATTTCAAGGATGAGGTGGCCAGGCGCCAGGGGCGGTCTCGCTCGGACCTGTACCACGACGTCTGGTCTGTGCTGTGCCGACTCCAGAAGAAGCAGCCATGACGCGCGCATCGTCAATCCCAGGCCATGCCGAGCTGGTCGGCCAAGCGCCGCACCTCCAGACGCATCCTCAGCCCGATGAGCACGGCAAACCCGTCAACATCCGTCGGCCGAGCACGCCCTCTGCGCTTTCTGCCTGGATGGACCTGAGTTGCATCGCTGCAGTGGTTCCTGGAGGCAGCATGCCTCCCGCATTGAACGGCATCGCGTTTCAGGCCTGGTCGGATCCACCGACCGATGCGAACGGTTGGGAAGCATTGGCCCAAAGATCCCTCGTGGCCGAGCCGGCCTTTGCCGCTCCCAAGGGACTGACGGCTGCGGCCGGGGTCGTGATCCAGGAGAGCGATGGCCGGATCTGGATGGTATGTCCGACCAATCAGTTCGCAGGCTATGCGGTAACGTTTCCCAAAGGCCGTACCGACGGAAAAAGCTTGCAAGCCGCGGCGCTGACCGAAGCTATTGAAGAATCCGGACGTCGGGTCCGGTTGCTGCGGCATCTGATCGATGTCAAACGCACCCAGACCTACACGCGCTACTACTTGGCCGAGCGTGTTGGCGGAACGCCATCAGCCATGGGTTGGGAGAGTCAGTGCGTGATGCTCGCGCCTCACTCGGAAATTGCAGCGTTGCATCTCGCGAGGCCGGATATCTTGGTGGTACGCTCACTCGAGCTCAAAATTGCAACTCCAAGCGGTCCGGGGCCGTCTCGGAAGCAGCGCCTTCATAGGCCTTGTAGCGTTTGGGGCTAGCCAGCGATTTCAGCTGCATCTCGACCACCAGCTTCCAGGTGAAGCTGTCTATCAACGTTGGCGAGCTTCTTGCCGCCACGGTCGGTGTTCAGAGGGCAGTCGAAGTACCAATGCTTCGTGCTAGCAGAGCCACTACTTGCGCTTGCCGGTGCGTTCCGGTCTTAGCCAGGATGCGCTTGAGGTGTGTACGCACTGTCCCCAGGCCGATGCCCATGTCCGTCCCGATGTCTTCCAGCGACCGCCCCCGTCCCAGGGCGGCAGCGACGGCTGCTTCCGTGCGCGTGAACCCAAACAGCTCCCGTAGCCGCACCACCGCAAGTGGAGCTTCTGGATCGCGGATGAAGACCAGTACGGAAGGACGCGCCTCACCGAAGGCGTCAATGGTTGGTCGCAGTGGCGCCACCTCTAGCGTCAACGGCATCCGTTGATGTCGAGGAATCAGGAGGGCCGAGCCGGGCTTGCCAGTCCTGCCATGCGCCGTCTCCAGTGCGGCATGCACCAGAGTCAACAGCTTGTCGTGCAACATGGGACGTCGAAGTGACAAGCGCCCACGAATCACGGCCAGTTCCGGACAATCACGCATCATGGTCTCTGCCATGGCACTCGCATGGAGAATGCGACAAACACCATCCACGATCAGAGCGCCGGTATCGAACCGGTCGAGCGCCTGCAGGGTCAACTCGTGCTGGCATGAGAGTCCTGCAAAGCGTTGCCCAAGTCGCAGCGCGCGCTGCAGGTGTGGAAATATCAGCGCGGCCTGACGGCGCTCCTGGTCGGTGTAGGCCCCGGCGTCACGCGGGCGGTGGATGCCCAGCACACCGACCGCGTCTCGCGTGGTGGGGAATACAGCACCGATCATGTGGTGGATGCCCAGATGCGGAAGCCACTCCTGATAGAAGCCGCTGTGCGTTTGTTCCTCAGGTTTCACCAGGTCCTCGTCCGTAATGATGCGGGACATGCCATAGGCCAGCGACCGCTCCACCCATAGGTCACGGCGGTGCCATTCGTCGGCCCAAGCCTGATCGCGCGTGGACACCAGCAGATTGCTGGTGCACTCCAGCAGGCTCACCTGGCCGCTGTCCCCGTGCAGCTTGACCACGGTGCTGGTCGAGTTCAGCGTTTGCGCGATCCGCGATGCGGTGCCGGGCCACAAGGCTGCGTCCATCGCCGCGTCGTAGAGATGCGCGATGAGCGTCGGCAGGTCAGCTGCTTCTTGGGCAGGCAAGGACTCCATGACCGATTTCTATCCTATTTGGGAGACGATTTGCGATTCGTAAGGTGATAGCGTAATTACCAAGGACTTCTATTTTGAAGATGCGAAGATGAGAATCACTCATTCAGGCCACGATACTCCTATCAGGCTTATGCAACTCGCAGCCGCGATATTCGGATGGGTGGTTTCCTCGGTCGCGCTGGCGGCCGACTTGGAACTGCCGCCTGACGTATACGGCAACTATGCCCCAGGTGGCGACTGCGCGAAGCAGCCGCGCATCATCGTGAACAAGGTCGGAGTTCATCTTGACACGGCGGCGGGCAAGCGCGGCCCGTTGCCGATCATGGTCAGCTACACCTTCGTAGGTGGTGCACGCTACAGCGGCATCCAGATTTGGGCGTTGGTCAAGCATGGCGGCAAGAACCGGTGGGGCGACGACAACACGCCTGTCATCCTGACGTTCAACGCGGACGAAAAGCGCGGCGCGTTGACTGCCGAGCGGGAGAACCCAGGCAAGGAGCGCCCGGTCGCACTCGACGGCCCGCTCGCCAGCGTCGCCCAGACTGGCCGCTTCCGTCTGTGCCGTACGGAGGAAGATAACAAACGATGAGCGATCTGGACGACTTCAACCGACGCATGACGGCCGGAAGTTCATCGTGGATGCAGGGGCCGCCGACGAACGCGGCGGAATCTGCAGCGCAATCTCATATCGACGCGCAGTCGCCAAGCACGTCGGCGGGCGGCGGCAGCATCGACTTTGGCGTGCGTATTTCCGCCATCATCATCTTGGTCGGTATCGCACTGTTTGTCGTGGGCACGTACCTCGCGGACAATTTCCGCGAAGGGGCGGCGATAACAGGGTTGCTGGTTGCCTTCGTCAGTGGCTTCGTTCTACTCATCGGCAGCGGCGGTCTTGCCGTGAGCTGCATCAGGGGCCTTGGCTCTGCGAGCGGCTGGCGCAGCCTGCTCTTTGCCGCCTTCGCAGCGCTGGCCGCGTGGTGGCTGTCTCCGTGGCTCTGGATCATGAGCGGGGCGTTGGTGCCCAAAGGACTCATGCCGCTGGCAGCGGCGGCTCTGGTGTTCGCGGTGAGGGGTCGACGGTAGGCGGACGATCCGCCACAGCCCATCATCAGCTTGTCCGAATAGGAGCTATCACATGAAAAATGCCATTCGCACGTGCGCTCAACGCATTGGCAGCTGGCGCACCTTGTGTTTGACAGCCGTCGCTGCGGCTGGCGCCAGTATTCTTCCAGCTACTGCCCAATCTGCGTTCGATGTTGTTGGCGTGCGCCCCGGCATGACAGAAGCTGAGGCGATGTCGGCCCTCACCGCGCACCGGCCGGGCATGCGAGTTCAAAAACGCAGCATGAACTACAACTTCAGAGACGGCGTGCAACAAATCAATACGGAGTCATTTCTGCACGAGGTTTGGGTGATCTACGACGACGCGCAGGGCCGAGAGGAGTTCAGGCTGTATTTCTCTCCCCTGCCGAGTGCTTCGCGGGTGGTGAGCGTTTACCGGAACGTGACCTTGAAAGCGCCGCCAACCCAGGCTCAGCTGAGTTCGCAATTGACACAAAAGTACGGCGCGCCCACGGTGACCGGGAAGAACTACGCTGATCTCAATATGACTTGGGGAGAATCAGGCAAACCCATGTGCTGGCGCTCAAACCCCAAAGCAACGGTTATCGGCGACGGTCAAGGTGATATTACAGACTACTTGAGAAAAGAGCAGGCCAAAGGGAGGGTTCCTGCTGATTTCTCGCAATGCGGGGTGGCCCTCGCTGCCAATCTGGTCGGAGAGCCAGTTCGACAACTAGTTGTGCGTATCACCGACTACGGCGCCTGGGCGGCAACTCAGCAAAAAGCGAAGGATTGGGTGGAACAGCAGAGGCAGGACGCCGTCAAAGCTCGCCTTTCCAAGGGTGACGGGCCAAAGTTGTAAGACAGGCGGCGGTGCCCCGCCCACGCCCGACTTCGTCGCTATGCCGCGCCCGCGCGCAAGCCAGATGCCGCTGACCGGCAATAGCCATTTTGCCGGCCCTGTATGCTCACGCATGGCCGGGCCAAGTCAAGTTCACTGGAAAGGAGAAACCATGAAAGCATTCGGAGTATTGGTCTTTGCCGCACTGATGGGAAGCGTCGCTACCGCAAGTGCGCAGACGATTTCAGCCAACAAGTTGGACATTGTGGGCGTCAAGCTCGGCATGACCGAAGCTGAAGTGACATCCGCCATCAAGGCGTTCGATGCGGGCGCCAAGCAGGTGAGCAGGCGCATGGCGCACTTTCCGTACTCCGATGGCGTCAATGGGTTTCAAACGCCCGCGTTTCTCGACGAGGTGGAGTACCGCGCGGGGGATTCCAAGTTCCGCGTCTGGTTTGCGGCACCGCCAGCGGAGCCGCGCTCCTATGCCATCCATCGCTACTCGACGGGCAACAAGACGCCGCCCACGCGCGAACAGTTTTCGGCGGCACTCACCTCCAAGTACGGGCCTGGTCAAAGTCACTATCTGGCGAATACAGGCAGCAACGTCATGCAGTGGAGTGAACAAGGCAAGCCCGAGTGCGCAGTCAGCACCAATGCACGCGTTGTTGTGGATAGCAGTCCTGATACCCTGTTGCCCCCGAGAGCCGTGGAGGTACTGGAAGGCCTGGGTCGCGCTCAGCATCCAAACCTCCGCAAAACGATGGGGGCCTCTGTCGATGTGGCGCGCTGTGGGGTTGTGCTGCGCTATGTATGGGGCGGCCCGGAGAACAACCCGACGTTCCCAATTCCCGAGTTCTACGTTTGGCTCGTCGACCAAGGTGGCATGGTCGCGAAGAACCGCCAGTCCATGCAGTGGGTCAAGCAGCTCGAGGCTGATGCTGCTCGCAAGCGGCAGGGGCAGGGAGCCACGCCCAAGCTGTGACCAAGCCGGGCAGGGGTGCCATGAGCAGCGGACGTATACATGGGCGCATCTTGGGCTTGGCGCTTGCGGACATGACTGTGAAAGTCGATGTGGTGAAGAACACCCTGTGCTGAAACTCCTGGTCATAGCACCGCGGAACTCCCGGATCGCAGCCGGGATCCCCGCCATCCCCTGCCTTGCCCGTCACGGCGATCGCCTCCGCGTTGTCGCGGCCATATTGCGGCACGCAAGCGCTCGAACCCGATATGGGACGCGAGGCCACGCAGATGCGCAAGCACTTCAGGATGCTCACGCCAGAGTACCAGCGCTTGGCTTTGGAGCTGGTCAAGACCTCGGCCAAGGCGCAGGCAAAGGCAATCTGAACGGCGCTGGGCGCCATTGCGCGCTTGAGATATTTCCAGCGTAGCATGTCCGACATGCACCAAGATGAAATCGACACATCAGAGCTGCGCGTTTGCCTGCGGCTCGCTCTCGACTTCATCACCGCTCACCGCATAGCCCACGATGGCACGTACGACGTCGGCAAGATCACCACCAATCGTGACACGCTGGAGCAAAGGGTGCTGCTCGCACTGACCGAAACGGACTTTTCCGCCATGCCAGCGAATTGGTCGTGGAAGCAGGCAGCTCACGAGATTGCGATTCGAGTTGCCTTGGCCATGGTCGAGAACGAGAAAAGCAGGCCACAGTCATCTTGATGATCTTTTCGATCGCTCCCGCAAGCAAGCAGACTTCAGTTCGAGGGTGAGGTAAGGTCAAGGTGGCAAAGACTTTCTAGTGAATTGACAGCCTCCTCTGCGTCTCCTGTAGCAATCCTTCGTTTGTAGTGATGCAATTGAGATTGCGGGGAGCTTCTGCCGCGAGCCAGGCGTTCGTGTTTCTGTATTCGACAGCGCTGAGCAGCACGAATCGGATTGCGCATTCCGTCTCATCCATTTGCGCCAAGAGCACCCAGTCAGACAAGGGTACGCGTGCTTTGTGCACCTTCCACCGCAGCGCCCCCCGGTTGATACGCGGCCACATCAGCTGCAACCGGATCGTCGGGCCGGCACTCAACAGCAAGAGTCGGCTCTTCGGATAGATCTTGCAGCCAATACCGTGGCTCTCGAGCAGCGAGCAGATATCCCAGGTCATGCGCTTGCCAACCCTCATCGCGTCCCTACGTCTCTCATGATGCTGCGCCAGAACCAGCGCCCGGTCGCGCCCGGCGAGCGCAAACGCTCGTGCTACCGAGCCAAAAGCTTTTGCCAATGCGGCTCTTGGATACCCCATTGCCTCCAGATCCATGGGGCAGAGCCCTGGGTTGTCAGCGAGCATCTCTCGCAGCTGCTGCAACAACCCCTCCTTTTCCCACGTGATCTTTCTGCGCTCCCAGAGCTTCTTCTGCACCCGCTCCCAAAGCTCAGCGGAAACAATGGGCTCGATGACGCCCGTGGCCCGGGACGGGGGTGCCTTTTTGTTTTTGGCCTCCTTGAAGAATCGATCTTTCCCCCACACAAAATTTCCCGCGAACGCTTCCGTTCGCAGCAGTCGATCCACGGTGGAAGGGGTAAACGCTCGTCCGATCGCCGTTGTGACCCCATCAGCGCGCAGTTGGCGAGCCAGGCCAACGATCGTCGTGTTTGTGTCGGCGTACAAGCGAAAGATGCGATTGACCAAGTCGACCTCGTGTTGAGGCCCTGGCACCCAGGCAATATGTTCACTCTGCATGGCTTTGTGCTGGCCGCGTGCGAGTGACCTCCGGTTTCCATCGCGATCGATTGCGACGCGACTCAAACCGATACACGGCAGGCCTCCCATCTGGAAGCCGAGCTTGACGGCACGGTCCTGACCCGCTCTTGTTTTCACGCCAAGATCGCGGGAATACTTCGCCGCCATCGTCCTCTGCATGGCTTTCATGAGCGCCGTCATCGGATCGTCGTCCGCACCGAATCGCTCTTGGACATAAACAACCTTGGCACCGTGCAGCTTGCAGGTGTATTCGTAGTACGCCCCTGCGTCCACGTCTTGAAAGCGGCCCCACCGACTGACGTCATACACCAAGATCACATCGAATGGCCGCGGCTCGTCCATCACGTCGCGAAGCAACTGCTTCATGCCTTCGCGCTTGGAGATTGCGAGGCCGCTGCGTCCCTCGTCCTTGTAAAGCCTCATCACTTCGAGCGCATTCGCGCTCGCGTAGGCTTCTATTGCATCAAGCTGGGTCCCGATGGACAGATCCTGTTGGTCGGTGGACATGCGAACGTACGCGGCAGCATTGACCAGCATAGGCACCATCCTTCGGGCAGCAAATTGGCAGTAGGTTCTGACAGCTGGCAATGATCATGTGTCAGAGGAGCGTAAGGGCGCAAGAGCTTTTGTCGCGAGCTGGATCCCAGAGAAGTTGATCCGAGAGCAGAAGCTGCTGACGTGGTTCAAAAAAACACACCGTTTGCCGTCGACATAGTTAGACCGTAGGATGGCGTCATGACCTCATTTGCAGAATCCCTTAAAAGAGAAATCGCCCGCATCGCTCGAAAAGAGCTCAAGGGCGAACTCGACGCGTTGCGCAAGACCAGCACGACTCAGCGCTCGGACATTGCTAGCCTCAAGCGAGAAGTGAAGTCCTTACAGGGTCGCCTATTCCGCGCAGAGCGAGTGACCCACAAGACCGCAGCCGTCGTGCTTCCCCCTGCCCCGCCACCCACGGCACCAGCCACGCGCTCGCCCGTCGGCTCACTCGGTGCTTTCAATCACGAGGCCTTCGCCAACTTCCGAAAGGGACTTGGCATCACTCAAGACGAAATGGGCCGTCTGGTCGAGGCCTCGACGCTTTCCGTCTGGAAATGGGAGACAGGCAAAGCGCAACCCCGTGCAGGCGCCCTTCTTCGGATTCAGACCGCCATGAAGCTGGGCAAGCGCGCCGCGATTGCCAAAGCAAGAGCTGCGGCCTGAACGAATCGCGAGTCGGACCGGCCCCTCGCGAGCGTGGGCTTTGAAAAGCTGTCGACTTCAGCACAACGTCCGGGCACACTGCTCCCGTCAACGGATTCGCCACTGAAGCAGAATGAACTGGTTCGAGCGCCTTACCGGCTTTGAGGAAAGCAACTATCACGAAACCCGCAATCTGCTGGAGCTTGACGGCAGTACCCTTCGCTCCAAGAGTAACGGTCGTACCTTCGGCATCGGCACCTTTGAGATGGTTTCGCTGGCCGGCTTGCGCGAGCAGGTTGCCGCTGGCTCAGGCGCCATGGGCAAGGTGCGCGCTAGCCTCATCAAGGCCGACGTGCGTCAATTGCACAGGGGGCCGGACTACGCGGGAGCACTTTTTCAGGTCGCCAGCCAATTCAACACCCTAGAGATGGTCGGACCCAGCGTGACGCCGGAAGATGGCGTGACCCGGTACGAGCACGACCGCACACAAGGCCCAGCATGTGCGATCGCAGCGGGCGCTGCGACGATCTTTCGCAACTATTTCGCTCCCGTTGGAGACCAGATCGGCCAGACAGCCGAACGCCAGATCGACGGACTCGCTGATCTCGGCGCCGAGCTGAGCGCGAGGCTGGTCCGGCCAATCGGCGACCTCTGGACCTGGCGCAACGGCTACGCGCTGTGCACCCGAACTGGCCTCGACTTGATCGCCGGCCACCTGCGTGACGCTCATGCCAACCAGACCGACGCTCTCGCCGGCAAGCTGCGGATCGGCGTACATCTCGACGTCGAAGTGACCGACGTCGCGACCACGCCTGGCCCGCTTGTAAGCCAGGCGTTCTGCTCTGCGCTCCCCGTGGCCTACGGCTCGGTGCCACGACAACACTGGCAGGCCTTCGCGAAGTTGGTGCTCGACGCTGCCTACGAGGCGACGATGCTGCAGGCGGTACTCAACGCCCGGCGCGGCGCGTCGAACATCGTGCTGCTCACGCTCCTGGGTGGTGGTGCTTTCGGCAACGACGAGCGCTGGATCCACTCGGCCATCCAGCGCGCGGTAAAGAAGGTGGCGAACTTCGACCTAGACGTTCGGCTTGTGAGCTACGGCGCGCCACCAATGGCCTTGCAGGAGCTCGTAGTGGCGCTCGGGTAGCTCGACCTCGTGTCTGCTCGGGCGGCCCCCCGTTCGAACCATGAAGACAATCATCCTTTCGTCGAACACGGGCTCGCAAGGTGGAGCGACGAGCATTCCCTCAACCGCGTGCGAGCGCCCTGCTCCGTACCCAATCGGCCATGAAGCTGGGCAACCGCGCGGCCATAGCCCAGGCCGCATCGACTGGGTAATTGGACCGAGATCCCAGTCGCCTCACTCTATCCACTGGGGGCCGAGGCTACTGAGGCACATGCGACCGCTTGGGCAATGCTCTCTTGATCAAGCGCTTGCTCGCAGAAAGAAGCGTGCTGAACGTCGGCCTCTCCTTGTTCAAACCCAGCCTGCGATCGAAATGCGGCACACCCGGCTCGTCCACCCCGAAGAGCTGCTTGCGCTGCTTGTTGTTGGAGAACCGCTCCAGATTGCTGGGAACGGCACTGCTGTAGTGCTTCATCCAGTAGTGCGAGTACGCGTAGATGATGGATTTCCTGACCGTCTCGCTCTTGTTGTCCAGCGCCATGTGCATGACGTGCGTGTTGAAGATCACCGCATCCCCCGCGCGCGGCACGATCTTGACCACCGCAGGTGAGGTCTCATCCAGGTGCTTGGGCTTTGGATAGTTGCCTGGATACCGATGGCTCCCCGGTATGAACGCCAGGCACCCTCGCTCTGCACTCAAATCCTCCACGAAGTAGTGCACCTTCACCAGGAAGTTGAGCGTGTGCGCATGGCTGAAGCCCAGCACGTTGTCCAGATCGGAGTGAAACGGGCTGGTGAACGTGGGGCCAGGGTAGAACAGCCTTGCACTGGTGTGGTTCAGCTGGATATCGTCTCCGACCAGGTGCGCCAGCAGCGGGAAGGTGGTGGGCAGATCAACCAGGTCAATGAACACATCGTCCTGATCCAGGATGTCGGGGATATCAAAGAACCGCGACTCGTCGGTTCCCGCCTGCGCCCCACGACGCCATTCCTCAAAGTGTCTATCGCTCGCCACATCAAAGGCGGTTTTGGCGCGATTGAGCATGTCAGGGGGAATGACCGACTTCAAATGAACAAATCCTTGGGTCTCGAACTGCAGACGCACTTCCGCGACTCTCGCTGCTGAAAACATGGGGTCTCCTCAAAAGAAAGAACAATTTTTTTCTGATCTAACTCTGGGCAGGGCGCCCATCGACCTGAACGGCTTTCCTGAACAATTCGACCTTGCGTTGCGCGGTCTCTCCCCAGCTGAACCCTTGCGCATAGGCGCGCGTTGCTCCGCGGTCCGGGTAATTCCTCCTCAAGGCCTCAATCCCCCGCACCACGCCAAGCGGCGACAAACTGGGCATGAGGACGCCGCAAGCCTTATCGCGCACGACCTCCGGGGTGCCCCAGACGTTGCTGGCCACCACCGGCGTGCCGCAGGCCATCGATTCGAGCAAGACATTTGCCCACCCCTCACGGCTCGATGCCAGGACCAGCGCATCACAGGCGCCGTAGTACTCCCGAAGCCTCTCCTGCGGCAACGCACCCAGGAACCGCACACGATCATTCACGCCCTCGACTACCGCCAGCGCTTTGAGCTTCTTCTCATCCGGGCCATTGCCGACAATGAGCAGGTTCACGTCGGGAACGTGGGGCAGTGCAGAGATGATGTGGTCGTGGCCCTTGCGTGGATCCAGGTGACCCACCGAGATGGCGGTGAACCCAGCGATACCCAACCGCTGGCGAGTCGCTTGCCGATCCACCGGACGAAACAGCGCCAGGTCGACACCATTGCGCAGCGCCTGGATCTTGGGCTCGGCCACCCCAATCTTCACCATCTCGGTTTTCAGTGCCTCGCACACGGAGACCAGGGAAAACGCGTTCTCAGCGGCCCAAAGGATCATCTTGCGAGCCAGTGGGAACTGAGGAATGAGGTTGATGTCCGTGCCCAGCGCACTGATGACAACGGGTTTCTTAAAGTACTTGCCTAGGAGCGCCGCCGCAACACCGTCGGGATAGAAGTAGTGCGCATCGATGACATCGAAGTCAAAACCACCATCGATCAAGTCCTCCAGAGTTCTGAGGCAGCTCGCAGCGATAGAGAAAGGCGCCATGTGCATGCCGACCTTGGGTGGCAGAAGGTACCGGGGGTGCAGGACCCGCGTTCCAATGCGCACTTCCTCCTTTGGGATACGAGCAAAGGCGGCGTACTTTCCAAACCTGGCGTTTTTGAACAGAAACCACGGCACTGGGGCCACAACGACGGACTCCACATGGCCTGTCTGGTTGATCTGCTTGAGAGCCGTCTCCGTGAAAATGCCATGGTGGGGTCTCTCGGTGTTGGGGAACAGGGTGGAGAAGGTCAGGACTTTCATGCTTCTCAATGAATCTGCAAACGGGTGCGCGACAAGGGGCTCTGAGCTCTTTGCGATGAAGACCTCATCGAATCCAAAAGTCTTCGATGACTTCACGCTCACCATCGAACCCAAAGATCTTCGATGGTGAGCGTGAAGCCATCGCTGGAAGATTCGAGCTTGCCGACAAACTGCGAGGTGAAGAAGTCGTTGATCACGGGCATCTTTCGCTCGATGACGGCTTTGGGAAGAAGCACCTTGAGGTCGCCTTCCTTCACGATCCAGTACTTGTCGTTGAAGGTCCTGAAGTCCTTCTTGAACACCCTGATCGACGAGAACATCCGCTTGCCCACGTACTTCTCCGGGTAGAGGCTCACCGCTTCGAAGTTCGGAACAATTGCCGCAAACGGCCGCTTGGCCCGTCCCGAGGGAAGACCGTTCTTCAGCTCCAGGGGCGCTGCGGTCTCGTCATCCAGGAACATGCAGCCGTCCTCAGAGTTGACGATGAATCGATCAAACTCGATCGCGTAGAAGAGCTTCTTCCCCGCGGAATCATCTCTCGCTGTCACCCTGAACGTCACGGTGTAGCTGGCTTCATCTTCGAACCCCGCACTCAGCCAGCTCGCCAAGATCTTCTTGCTGGGCTTGAGAAAGCCATATTCGCTCGTGTCGCGGTGATCCATGCTCCTCACCGACTCTTCAACCTGAGATCCCATCACTTTACGAAGATAGAGGTACACCGTCTGCCCCTCGTACTGAGGCAGGTTTTTGAAGTACTCGGCGGCGTCCACCACCTTGGCATCACGTTCAATCGACTCAGAAGCGCCTGCGCCGAAGCCCCAGCTCAAACCCACACCTTCACCGCTGCATGCAGCCAGCAGCAGCAGCGCCACCATCACGACGACCAGTTTTTTCATTTTCATCACCACCACAAAAGAGAATTCAATACAGACCTACTTGCCTGCATGCATGGAAATCGGCGCAGACAACAGGCATCAAGACGAACGCGCAGCCAGGAAACGCCTTCAGCGCCGCTCCCTCCAACCACGCTCGTTTGAGATGAAGCGTCATTCGTAGCGCGAAGGGACCGCTTGCGAGCGCGGCAGCTGCGCCACGCACGTTCGCTCATCGGGGTAGTAGGTCCAGACTTCCTCGGTCGAGGCCGAGCTCCTCACCGCCACTTCGACAGATCCGTTTGGCAGCTCTTTGACGCGCGCATGTCTGCCCTCGTCCTGAATCATCCGGATCCGCTCCGCAGGCGAACGCGAGGAGAAGCACTCGCTAAAGCTCCTGTTCGGCGAGAACCATTGCCGCGCGCGCTCTTGGGCGAGAACTGGTCCGCTCAGGACCACCAGGGTCAAAAGTGCAGCCTGGAATGAGGCGGAAGGCGATGCGCAGAGCGAGGAAATAGTTCGATGAGTCCGGCTAAGCAAAAGCAAATTCATGGTGGAAGCGTTCTTGTTTGGTTGAAAGAGTCGCGAGCTTAACTCGATGACTACCAATACGGTAGTAAATGTTTTCACGCTAACCCAGACGATTTGCCCTTTGTGTTGCTTGGGGCTTGAATGTCGGTTTTGGGAAAGCGCTTGAAGGCGGCGCGTGCAGAGGCGGGACTCTCGCAAGAGGCGCTGGGCATTGAGGCCGGCCTGGATCCGATGTCTGCGAGTGCCCGCATGAACCGGTACGAGGTTGGTGCGCGCGCTCCGAACTACGATCTGATGGTCGCCCTGGGCAAGGTGCTGAAGCTACCGGCAGCCTATTTCTACGCCGCGAAAGACGATGAGGCCGAATTGCTGCGCCTGTACCACCGGCTACCGTCCGAAGCCCGCCGCAAGGTGTTAGACGGATTGCGAGCGCAGGGCAATAACGACTAGACCCCTGCGCAACTACAAGAAGTTCATGAAGCCCAAGGTATAGAGTGGCTTTCTGATACTGGCTTGTCGGTGATGGTGGTCATCCCAAGCATCTGACGCTGCTCACTCCAGTCCGCGGGGAAAGGCACTGACGTGATCAAGCGTGTGGCCGTGATCTCCAGTGGGTGCTCCCCTTGCTGCAAGGCCTGCACGATGTCCGGCGCCAGCAACGCGACGTTGAGGACCCGGCTCACATACCTCGGACTGAGCTTCTCCTGCTCGGCGATGTCTTCGATCGACTTGCCGTCCAGGGTGAACCTTTGCAGCCAGCTCTTGCCTCGCTCCATCAGCGAGACCAGGCTGCGGTTGGGTTTTCGCTTGCGCAGCATCGGTCCGTTCTCTCCAATGACCAGACGCACCGCCATACCGTAGCGCTTGCGCACGGCTGGGACTTCGATGACGGGTGCCGCCCTACTCTTCGCTTCGGCCTTCCCGTGTTCATCTGCCTGCCGCAAGCCACAACCTTCTAGATCCAGCGTGATCCGCACACAGGCCGGGGCGATTTCCACCCGGCTCACGCATTCTTGCAACGCTCCATAGTTCGGACCTGGCTTGGGAGGATTTGAAGCGAGTCCTTGGTCGATCTCCTGCAATACGCGGCTGAGCTTCTGGGCCTCCTCCAGCACCCGTGCCGCCTCCTGGGCACTGCCCCACCCCACCGCATCCAGCACCCGGATATCACTGGACGCCCAGTCCACGATCGCCCGGATCACGAACTGCTCGACCTCCACCGCCGGCAGGCGCACTGGCGCCCCCACCGAATCCGCCGGCGTCGAGTAGTACCGGTACCGCTTCTTGTTCTTGATCGCGTGGTTCGGAGCCAGCCTTCGCCCGGTTTCATCGAACACCTTGCCGTTGAGCAGGCTCGGGTTCAGCGCTTTGCCTTGGGCTGGACTCGCTCCCTTGACCCCCTGCCGGTTGGCCTTCAGGCGCTCCTGCACCTTGGTCCAGAGCGCCATCTCGATGAGCGCCGGGTGCTTGCCGGGGTGGTGTTCTCCCTGGTGGTGCACCAAACCCGCGTAGATCGGGTTGCGCAGGATGTGGTGCAGGTGCCCACGGCTGAACTTCTTGTTGCCACCGTAGCCCAGGCGCTTGTTCTCGCGCTGCGGGGTGAGCCAGCCCTTGGCTTCTACCGCTTCCGTCAAGCGGGTGAGGCAGTTGATCTTCAGGTACAGGGCATAGAGCTCCCGGATCCGGCTGGCGTGCGGTTCCTCGAACTCCAGGGTGCGGTTCTTGGCCCGGTAGCCCACAGGTGCCACGCCCCCCATCCACATGCCCTTGCGCTTGGAGGCGGCGATCTTGTCGCGGATGCGCTCTGCGGTCACCTCCCGCTCGAACTGGGCGAAGGAGAGCAGCACGTTCAAGGTCAGCCGCCCCATGGAGGTGGTGGTGTTGAACTGCTGGGTGACCGAGACGAAGGACACGCCCTTGGCATCGAAGAGATCGACCAGCTTGGCGAAGTCGGCCAGGGAGCGGGTCAGGCGGTCGACCTTGTAGACCACGATCACCTTGATCTTGCCGGCCTCGATGTCCTCGATCAGGCGTTTGAGGCTGGGGCGCTCCACGTTGCCGCCGGAGAAGCCCCCGTCGTCGTAGGCGGTGGGGATGAGGGACCAGCCCAGGCTCTTCTGGCTCAGCACGAACGCTTCGCAGGCCTCGCGCTGGGCGTGCAGGGAGTTGAAATCCTGCTCCAGGCCTTCTTCGGAGGACTTGCGGGTGTAGATCGCGCAGGCCAGGGTGGGAGGAAGGACGGGGTTGGACAGGGAAGCCTTGGTCGCCATCAGTTCTTGAGTCCAAAGAAGGCGGGGCCGGACCAGGGGGTGCCGGTGATGGTGCGGGCGATGCGGCTCAGGCTCTTGTAGGACTGGCCGGCGTATTCGAAGCCGTGGGCCACCACGCGCACTTCGTGGGTGTTGCCTCGCCACTCGCGCAGCAGGCGTGTGCCGGGGCTGAGGGTAGGAGTGGGAGTGGGAGCTGAGATGGGGACGGTGGAGGACGCGGGAGCGATGGAAGAAGCGGACGCGGCAGAACCTTGGACTGAGGAAATGGATGCCAGGGGCTTCAGGCCGTTGGCCTCGCACTGGGCGTGCCAGGCGAGCACGCGGCGCAGCAACCCCGTGTTCGATCGCGCAGGGGGTTCGCACTTGAAGGCGCGTTTCCACTGCTCGACCAGGCTGTCGCGGTCGGCGGACTGAAGCGACGTCACATCGTTCATGGATTCGCTCATAGGGTCACTGCTCCAGCGATGCGGTAGATGCGCACGCCCTCCTCCATCTGACACTGGACGTTGAGTCCCAGGCGCTTGCGCAAGGCCGCGCTGATGGTGCCGCGCACTGTGTGGGGCAACCACCCGGTGAGCGACGTCATCTGGACCATGGAAGCACCCGATGCCGCGCCAAGCAGGGCGATCAGCTGGGATTGCTTCGACTTCGAGGGATCGAGGACGGCAGAAGGATCAGCTGCGGGAGCCGACTTCTGCGAGGCGCGCGCAGTCTTAGCAGCGGCCTTGACCAGGGGCTTGGCAGAGAACTTGGCAGCAAAGGCCTTGGTCGGCCTGCTCGCAGTCTTGGGCTTGGACGGCGCGCGGCGCTTTGCGGGAACTGACTTGGATTTGGCTGTGCTTGAGGAAGAGCGTTTCATTCTGGACTCCGGTGCCAACGCGGCACCGGGGTAGTAACGCTCTACCTGCCCGGCGGCTCAAGTTCTATCTGGAGTACCCGTGGTGAATGGTCATGATTGCTTTACCTAAAAACACAAAATGACTGGAACAGGAGATGACCAAGCAAAAAACATCAAGACAAAGGAGAACTGAAAAATTTCAGGTGCCGCTGAACACCGGCCTCACGCCAGCAAAAAATGCATCAACACCGGCGCAGAAATCTGAGCTCGCCGCGCATACCTGGAATCCCTTCTCTTCCAGGTCCAATTGCGTTTCGAGGTCGCGATCCAGACTGTTGCGTAAGAGGCGGCGCAATTGGCTCAACGCGACGGTAGGACCAGCAGCAAGCCGTTGCGCCAGCGCCATCGCTTCGCCCGGCAACGCGTCCACAGGCAGCACCCGGTTGATCAGACCCATCTGCTCGGCAGCCACCGCATCCACCGTGTCGCCCAGCAACGCAATCTCCAGGGCGCGCCGCAAGCCCACATGGCGTGGCAACGACCAGGACGCGCCGACATCGCAGCTGGTGCCAATATTCACGTACGCCAGGTTGAAGCGGGTGCCCTCGGCCGCCAGCACGAAGTCGGCCTGCAGCATCAGGCTCAACCCCGCCCCTGCCGCGACACCATGCACTTGCGCGACCACTGGCGCATCGTTGGCCGCGAGCACTTTCAACGCTGCGTGCAATGGGCCAATGAGGGCTGCCGCGCCACCCTTGGGGTCGGCCCGCAGCAACTCGAGATCGCCACCGGCCATGAAGCCCTTGCCCGCACCTCGCATCAGCACCGCGCGCACGCTTCTGTCGGCGGCAATCTCTTGGGCCGCAGCCAAGAAGCCCTGCGCCATCGGCACGTCGACGGCATTCAGCGATCGAGGTCGGTTGAATGTGATGGTGGCAACCGCGCCTTCGCGGCCGAGGACGAGGGAAGAAGTCGGTGGAGGGGAAGCCATTGTTTCGTGTGTCTCTGGATAAGGTGCTTTATGTTCGTTCAAAAATAGCGGCAATCCCTTGACCACCCCCGATGCACATGGTGACGAGCGCATAGCGACCGCCCACGCGCTGCAACTCATGGATCGCCTTGGTGACGATGATCGCACCCGTGGCGCCTACGGGGTGCCCGAGTGAAATGCCCGATCCGTTCGGGTTTACTTTGGCCGGATCCAAGTCCAAGAGACGCGACACCGCGCAGGCCTGGGCGGCAAAGGCTTCGTTGGATTCGATCACATCCATGTCAGCGACTTTGAGTCCTGCGCGCCGCAGCGCCAGTTGGCTCGCGGGTACGGGACCAAGCCCCATCAATTGGGGGTCGACGCCGGCGTGAGCGTAACTCACCAAACGCGCCATCGGCTTGAGCTGTCCGCCCTTCAGCGCGGCGTCGCTGGCCAGCACAACGGCCGCTGCGCCATCGTTGAGGCCGGAAGAATTGCCTGCGGTGACGGTGCCTTGCTTCTCGAAGACAGGCTTCATGCCGGCCAATTGCTCCAGCGTGGCGCCGGCGCGTACATGTTCGTCCGTGTCGAACACCACCATACCTTTGCGACTCTCGATCTCCACCGGTTCGATTTGCTCTTCGAAGCGACCCACCTTGATGGCATGCTCTGCGCGCTTCTGACTTTCCACAGCCAGCGCATCTTGCATGTCGCGGGTGATGCCTTCTCGCCGGGCGACGTTTTCGGCCGTGATGCCCATGTGGATTCGGTGAAAAGGATCGTGCAGTATGCCCAACATGTAATCGGTCGTCTGCACATCGCCCATCCGGGCGCCCCATCTGGCCGAGTTCAGAATGTAGGGCCCGCGGCTCATCGACTCTGCGCCACCGCCAATGGCAACCTCGGCTTCGCCAAGGCGAATCACCTGCGCCGCCGAGATGATCGCTTGCAAGCCGGAGCCGCACAGGCGATTGACGTTAAATGCGGGTGTCTCCTGCGGAACGCCTGCATCCATCCCGGCAACGCGCGCCAGGTATGCGTCACGAGGTTCGGTCGGAATCACGTTGCCCATGACGACATGGCCCACCGCCGCCGGCTCGGCACCGCTGCGTCGCAGCGCCGCACGGACCGCCACCGTGGCGAGCGTCGAAAGAGGAACCTCCTTGAGTGAACCTCCGAATGTGCCAATGGCCGTTCGTGCGGCTGCGACGACAAAAATATCGCGGGTGTTCGTACTTGTCATAAGGGATGAGGGAGAGTTTCTGGGATTTGACTCAAGAGCATGCCGACAGATGCTCCTGGCTGGCGAAAGCGGCGGCTGCGCGAGAGTCGCTTCATCGACCTGCGAGCCGCAGCGTTTTCACATGTTGCGCCGGTACTGCCCGCCCACCTCAAACAAGGCGCTGGTGATCTGACCGAGCGAGCACACACGCACCGCGTCCATCAGCACCTCGAACACGTTGCCGTTCTCGATCACCGCCTGGCGCAGTCGCTGCAGCATGACTGGTGATTCGGTCGCATGGCGTGCGTGGAAGTCGGCCAGCCGCTGCAGCTGGTTCTGCTTCTCGTCATCGGTCGAGCGCGCGAGTTCCAGCGTTTCGGGGATCGCATCGCCGTGCGGGTTGCGGAATGTGTTCACGCCCACGATCGGGTATTCGCCCGTGTGCTTGAGCATCTCGTAGTGCATGGACTCGTCCTGGATCTTGCCGCGCTGGTAGCCGGTTTCCATCGCGCCCAGCACGCCACCGCGTTCGGCGATCTTTTCGAACTCCTGCAGCACGGCTTCTTCGACCAGCTCGGTGAGCTCGTCGATGATGAACGCGCCCTGGTTCGGGTTCTCGTTCTTGGCCAGTCCCCATTCGCGGTTGATGATGAGCTGGATCGCCATGGCACGGCGCACGCTGTCTTCGGTCGGCGTGGTGATGGCCTCGTCGAAGGCGTTGGTGTGCAGGCTGTTGCAGTTGTCGTAGATCGCGATCAGCGCCTGCAGCGTGGTGCGGATGTCGTTGAACTGGATTTCCTGCGCGTGCAATGAGCGGCCGCTGGTCTGCACGTGGTACTTCAGCTTCTGGCTGCGCTCGTTCGCGCCGTAGCGATCGCGCATGGCCACCGACCAGATGCGCCGCGCCACGCGGCCGAGCACCGTGTACTCCGGGTCCATGCCGTTGCTGAAGAAGAAGCTCAGGTTGGGCGCGAAATCGTCGATGTGCATGCCGCGCGCCAGGTACGCCTCCACGAAGGTGAAGCCGTTGGAGAGCGTGAAGGCGAGCTGGCTGATCGGGTTGGCGCCGGCTTCGGCGATGTGGTACCCGGAGATGGAGACCGAGTAGAAGTTGCGCACGTCGTGGTGCACGAAGTACTCGGCGATGTCACCCATCACCTTCAACGAAAACTCGGTGGAGAAGATGCAGGTGTTCTGGCCCTGGTCTTCCTTCAGGATGTCGGCCTGGACCGTGCCGCGCACATTGGCCAGCACCCACTCGCGGATCTTGGCGGCTTCGGTGTCGGTGGGCTCGCGGCCGTTCTCGGCTTTGAATTTCTCCAGGTTCTGGTCGATCGCGGTGTTCATGAACATCGCGAGAATGCTCGGCGCCGGGCCGTTGATGGTCATGGAGACCGAGGTGGCGGGGTGGCACAGGTCGAAGCCACCGTACAGCACCTTCATGTCGTCCAGTGTGGCAATGGAGACGCCCGAGTTGCCGACCTTGCCGTAGATGTCCGGGCGCGGGTCGGGGTCGTTGCCGTAGAGCGTGACCGAGTCGAACGCGGTGGACAGGCGCTTGGCCGCCATGCCTTCGGAGAGCAGCTTGAAGCGGCGGTTGGTGCGGAAGGCATCGCCTTCACCCGCGAACATGCGCGTGGGATCTTCGCCCTCGCGCTTGAATGCAAAGGTGCCGGCGGTGTAGGGGAAGCTGCCGGGCACGTTGTCGAGCATGAGCCACTTCAAGATTTCGCCGTGGTCTTCGTACTTCGGCAGCGCGACCTTGCGGATGACCGTGCCCGAAAGGCTTTGGGTGGTGAGTGCGGTGCGGATTTCCTTGTCGCGGATCTTCACCACGTACTCGTCGCCCGCGTAGGCCTTCTGCATGTCGGGCCATTGCCCGAGCAGCTTGCGGGCCGACGGGTCTTGCTCCAGCGAACGGGCCTGCACGAGATCGTCCACGGCCTCGGCGGCACGCGCGCGGTCGGGCTTGTCCGCGCGCAGCATCTGCGCCGTGGCGCTGAGCTGCTGCAGCGTGCGCGCCAGCCGCGATTGTTCGATGGCCTTCTTCTTGTAGCCGCGCACCGTGTCGCTGATGTCGGCCAGGTAACGCGTGCGCGCCGGCGGCACGATGGGCGTCTGGTTGGTGCTGTGGCGCACGCCCACGGTGGGCAGGCGGCCCTCTTGCAGCGGCAGGCCGAGCTCGCCCAGCCTGGTCTTGAGCGCCTGGTACAGCGCGGTCACACCGTCGTCGTTGAAGCGCGCGGCCATGGTGCCGAACACCGGCATCTGGTCCGGCGGCGTGCTCCAGGCTTCCTGGTTGCGCTGCACCTGCTTGGACACGTCGCGCAAGGCATCGAGCGCGCCCTTGCGGTCGAACTTGTTGATGGCGACGAAGGCCGCGAAGTCGAGCATGTCGATCTTCTCCAATTGGCTGGCCGCGCCGAATTCGGGCGTCATCACGTACATGGGCACGTCGACGTGCGGCACGATCGCCGCATCGCCCTGGCCGATACCCGAGGTTTCGACCACGATGAGGTCGAAGCCGGCGCATTTGCAAGCGGCGATCACGTCGGGCAGCGCCGCGCTGATCTCGCTGCCGAAGTCGCGCGTGGCCAGGCTGCGCATGTAGACGCGTTGGCCCTCTCGCCAAGGGTTGATCGCGTTCATGCGGATGCGGTCGCCGAGCAGGGCGCCACCGCTCTTGCGGCGCGAGGGGTCGATGGAGATCACCGCCACACGCAGGCGGTCGTCCTGGTCCAGGCGCAGGCGGCGGATGAGTTCGTCGGTGAGCGAGGACTTGCCTGCGCCGCCCGTGCCGGTGATGCCGAGCACGGGTACCTTCTTCGTCTGGGCCTGTTCGCGCAAGGCCTTCACGATCGCTTGGTCGGCGCTGCCGTTTTCCAGCACCGTGATGAGCTGGGCGAGCGCGCGCCAGTTCATTTCGCCTTGGCCAACGATTGCCGCCAATGCCTTGGGCGCATAAGGGCTGAGGTCGCGGTCGCAGCGCATCACCATCTCGCCGATCATGCCGGCCAGGCCCATGCGTTGACCGTCTTCCGGGCTGTAGATGCGCGCCACGCCATAGTCTTGCAGCTCGCGGATCTCAGACGGCACGATCACACCGCCGCCACCGCCGAACACCTGGATGTGTTCGCCGCCGCGGCTCTTGAGCAGATCCACCATGTACTTGAAGTACTCGACGTGCCCACCCTGGTACGAGCTGATGGCGATGCCTTGTGCATCTTCCTGCAACGCGGCGGTGACGACCTCGTCGACCGAACGGTTGTGGCCGAGGTGGATCACTTCGGCGCCCATGCCCTGCAGGATGCGCCGCATGATGTTGATGGCCGCGTCGTGCCCGTCAAAGAGGCTGGCGGCGGTGACGAAACGCACCTTGTGCGTGGGGCGGTAGTTGGCCAGGGCCTGGTATTCGGCGGACAGGTTGCTCATGAACTGAAATCTCCTGCTTGACTGTATGTCGCCTGAAGCCCCGGAGCCATGTGAATCCCATTCACGGGCGTGGCGGTTTTTGCCATGTTCCCCGCATAATTTCACGACCCGGAAGATTCGAATTGCAAGATGGACACCATCGAAAAACACACCATTTCCATCCATTTTGTGAACGCGGCCATCCGCCACCTCAATGCGGACGACCGATCGCGTGTTCTGGGCACGGCGGGCATTTCAGAGGGGTTGCTGAGCGCACGCAATGCCCGCGTTCCCGCCAACAGTTTTTCTGTGCTTTGGCTGGCGGTCGCTCAAGCACTCGATGATGAATTCTTTGGTCTGGACTGCCGCCGCATGAAAGTGGGCAGTTTTGCCTTGCTGTCCCAAGCTGCGCTCGCCTGCCCCAATCTCGATCGAGCACTGAGGCGGATTCTGCGTGGCCTCTCTCTCTTCCTGGACGAGATGAAAGGGCAACTCCGGCTTGAGAAAGGCGAAGCCACTGTGTGGCTCTCCAATGGCATCGCAGACGAGGCAGACCGTCGCTTTGCCGACGAAACAATGCTCGTTCTGATTCACGGGCTGATGTGTTGGCTTGTCGGTCGCCGCGTCGAAATCGTGCGCCTGGATTTTGCGTTCAGAAGGCCTGATCACGCGCAGGAGTACCGTCTCATGTACTGCAGCGACGTGCGTTTTGATGCCACGCAGACGTGCATGCGATTTCACGTTGCAGACCTGGAGTCCCCAGTTGCGCAAACGCCTGCAAGCTTGCAAACATTTCTTCGCACTGCGCCTCAGTCCGTATTCCTCAAATACCGCAATGAAGAAAGCTGGGGTGCTCGGGTGAGGAAGCGTCTGCGCTCGGGTGCCGAGGGCCCCGACACGTGGCCCGTCTTCGACAGCCTTGCGAGGGAGTTCGGGATTTCAGCGACCACGTTGCGTCGACGCCTGGACAGCGAGAAATGCAGCTACAGGTCCATCAAGGATCAATTGCGCAATGATCTGGCCATCGACCAGCTTTGCAACAGCAACGTGAATGTGGACGACATCGGTGCGTCTCTGGGATTCAACGATGCCAGCGCCTTCCACCGAGCCTTCAAGCGATGGAATGGCATTCAGCCGGGTGAGTACCGGCGACGCCGGAGACCTCAGACCACAGCACCAGCGCTTGTGTGAATCGTCTGCCCCGTAATTTGCCGGCTACCGGGCAAACACAAAAACCGGACAACCTCGGCAACATCGTCCGGCATGGACGGACGTTGCAGCAAATTGGCAAGCGGACCACTTTCTGACAGCCGCTGCGCACCCTCGAGTCCATTGATTCCATCGAGGAGCGGTGTCACGGTGATTCCTGGTGCCACGCAGTTCACGTTGATGTTGTAGGGACCCAGCTCGCTCGCCGCTGTTCTTGTGAGTTGTGTCAACGCGGCTTTCGAACTCGCGTAGCCAGGATAGGCCATGACCGCACGGAACGCGGAACTCGACGTCACGTTGACGATGCGACCGCCCTGTCCCCCGGCCACCATGCGTTTGGCGGCCGCTTGCATTAGCAGAAGCGGTGCTTTCAGATTGACGTCGTGGACCAGATCCCAACTTTCCACGTCAATGTCAAGAAGCGTCCGGCCGGAATCGATCACAGCGGCGGAGTTGACGAGGATATTCACGCGGCCGGACTGAGCGTGGATCCGGGTGATGAGATCCGCAATCTGCGAATGGTTGCGCAGATCGAAGCCATGTGCCGTACAGCTTCCACCGAGCCTCTTCAGATCGCGTACGGCGGCACCGAGTGCGTCCTCGTCGCGGTCGATCACATGCACGCTCGCGCCATCTGCACAGAGCAGTGCGGCGATGGCCTTTCCGATGCCAGAGGCGCCACCCGTGACGATGGCCACTTGCTCATCAAGCAGCACCCCTCCTTTTTGATCGTGATGGACAAGGGCTTTACGCATGTGCATGGCGTCTCAGATCGTGTGATTGCATTCAACTATCCACGCCGTACATCGGCGCGCCCAGAAGAAAACAGATGTCGGGCAGCGGTGGTACAAACCCCTATTACCCACCGGTATAGCAACGGTACTATACGGTATATCCGGGTCAGCAAATGCTCTTTTTGCAGCGGACGACGGACCTTGTTTTCGGCCTCTCTACGGAACAAAAGGAACAGGATATGAACATGATCAGTGACGCGAAATCTGGATCGCTCAAGGCGAAGAAGGAAAAGGGAAACCGATTCACCGACACGAACACCATCCCCTGGACATCATTTTTCTTGAATGGCGTGGATTACAAGCTGTTGGACTTCGCAGGAGAACGCTGCACCCTTCTCGTGAAAGTAGAAAAGGGAACCAAGCTCGCCATTCACCAGCATCTGAAACCTGTGGAGCTGTACTTGATGTCGGGCTCGTTCGGTTACGAGGATGCCGAGAGCGGTACGGCCGACATGATTTATGCCGGTGGCTACCTCTATGAGCCACCAGGCACTGTGCATGAGCCCACATCGCCAGACGGCTTCGTTGGCGTCGCAGTGATTCATGGTCACGTGGTGGGATTCGATGCCCAAGGCAAAGAAGTGCGCATTGGCCCCGAGGACTACTACCGACGTGCCAAAGAGAACAATGCTGTCGCTCATCTTGGCATTGAGGACGACACAGAACTCCTGGCGCGCGCTTCGGCTCTTTGAAGGCGATCGATGTTGGATATCGTTCCCATCTTGATCTCGGGTCTGGCCAGCGGCGCCGCCTATGCCTTGCTGGCATTGGGCATCGTGATCATTTTCCGGTCCACCGACACGGTGCATTTCGCCATCGGCGACACCGGCACGCTTTCGGTCTATCTCGCAGCAGTCGCCATTGGTGCAGGCGCACCGATGACGATTGCATTGGTGATGGCCATGCTCACGGCCGGGGTGGTCGGCATGGCAACACAAAAGCTCCTCATTCAACCGCTGGGGCACCGAAAGAACATCGTGTTCATTGCATTGGTGGTCACCATCGGTCTGGGGTTGGTCATTCGAGCGCTGGTGGGCGCCATCTGGGGGCACCAGGCGATTAGTTTCCCGACATTGATCGAAGGCTCGCTTGTGTTGGCGGGGGTCGCCATCAGCTGGAACAAGCTGGTCGCTGCGGGTCTTGCGCTGGCCGCTATGGGGGTCGTTGGCTGGTTCTTCGCGCGCACGGCGCTGGGCGCGGCCATGCGTGCGGGCGCAGAGGATCCGTTTGCGGCTCGAATGATCGGCCTGGATGCAGGAAGACTGGCGCTGCTCGCCTGGTTCCTGGGTTGCTCTCTCGCGTGCCTGGCAATTTTCTTCATCGCAGCCGAGTCTGCGTTGAGCCCGACGCTGGCGCACCATCCTTTGTTTCGCGGGTTTGCAGGCGTTTTTCTCGGCGGTCTTACAAGCATGCCCGGTGCGGTGGTCGGGGGTTTCGTGATCGGGATGCTCGACAACATTGCCGGACGATACGTGTCTGCAAACTTCCGGGACACCATCGTTTTCGGTGTGATCGTGGTCATCCTGTTCTTGCGTCCAGCGGGCGTTCTTGGGGCGTTGAAGAAGGAGCGCGTGTAGTGAGAACACCATCATTGCGACATGCCGCGAACGGCCCGACGGGTAGGCGGCTTCTGATCGTGGGTGCGGCAGGACTTGTCGCGCTCATGGCGACGGGCCTCACGGACTACGGACGCATTCTGGTGGCCACCGTGGGTTTCAATGCCATCGCGGTGCTCGCCATTTCGATCCTGGCGGGCACGGCGGGCATATGGTCCTTGGGGCACACCGCCTTCATCGCGCTTGGCGCCTACTTCTGCGCCAACCTCGCGGCGATGAACGTGCCGGTGGAAGTCATCGTGCCAGTGGTCGCCGTTCTCGCCGCCGCCGTGGGCTATTTGCTTGGACTGAGCGCGGGACGGTTTTCGATTCTCTATTTCGGCCTGTTGACGATGGCCGTCGCACTCACGGGGTTGGAGGTGGTGGGGCGTCTCATGGCATTCACAGGGGGCGACCAAGGTATGCCCATGGGTCCCATGCACTCCTGGCTCCTAGGTCGTTCGATCGGGAGTTCGGATGCCCTTTGGTTGACGCTCGCGCTGGCGGTCATCGTATTCATCGCTTCTGACGTGGTCATCAAGGGCGCCATTGGCCGCCGTTGGCGGGCCGTCAAGAGCCATCGCATGGCCTCCACATCGCTGGGTCTGGTGCCGGCTCGAGAGAACGCTCTGGCCTTTTCTTTCAGTGCGGCCATTGCGGCGATTGCTGGCGTGGCGGGTGCCGTCACCATTGGGTACCTTGAGCCTGAGACCTACAACCTCGACCATGGCGTGATGCTGATCGCGGCCACCGTCATTGGCGGGATCTCAAGTTTCCTCGGAGCGGTCGTCGGGGCAGGCTTCGTGGTCTTCGTTCCCGAGTTCGCCCGCGGTCTGCGAGATGCATCCGCCTTTGCACTGGGACTGGGCATGATCATCGTGTTGCTCTTTCTGCCGCGTGGCATTGTGCCCAGCTTGTTGCAACTGCTCACGGGAAAGTCGAAGTCCCCCCAGGCGCAGGGCGGCAGTTCAAACGGTGCAGATCACGCACGCCATGTGGACGAAGCCACATCGCGGCGCATCGCAGCACTGGCCGCTGAACTGATGCCCAGATCGTCCAGCGCACTCGCCATTGACGGACTCTGTGTGGAATTCGGCGGTCTCAAGGCGCTGCAGGACGTGTCGCTTCGCGTTGAACCTGGCTCTGCGGTTGGACTCATCGGACCCAATGGCGCAGGCAAGACAACGCTCTTGAACGCATTGAGCGGGTACGTGTTGCCGAGCAGCTGCCGAGCCATGAAGCTGGGCACCGAGGAGCTCACCGCACATCCCGCGCACCGGCGTTTGCAACTGGGATTCGGACGCACGTTTCAACATGCCGAGCTGTTTGGCGAACTGACCATACGTGAAATGGTCCTGCTCGCCGCGACCATGAGAAAGCGCGCGTCAAGCACCGATGTGTCGCCGGTGGAAGCCTCTGTTTTGACCGAGCGCATTCTTGGAGAACTGGGGCTTCTCGACGTGGCGGAACAGTTTCCGGAGGCACTGCCCTTCGGTATTCAGAAAGTGGCCGACATCGGTCGCATTCTTGCGATGGGGCCATCGGTCGTGGCGTTGGATGAACCGTTCTCTGGTCTGGATGGAGACGAGACACGCGAGCTTCGAGCCATCTTGCGCGGCATGAAATCCGCGGGTGTATCCATCCTGATCATCGATCACGCGGTGCAAGAAGTTCTGAGCATTTCGGACCATGTGGTGGTACTGGATTTCGGTCAAGTCATCGCCACAGGCAGCCCGCGCGAGATCCAAAGCCATCCGGAGGTGCAGCGCGCGTATTTTGGATCCGCCCCACTGGTGACAGCAGCTGTCGAATCAACGACTTATGAGGTGCAGAGTGCCTGACGCCGTGCCATTGCCATTGCCATTGCCATTGCCATTGCCAACCAGGGAAACAACGGGGAATGCGCGGCCCATGATGATCGACGCTCGCCACATCGTGCACCGCTACAGCGGCGTCTTGGCCGTGGACGGTGTGTCATTGACGATCGAAAAGGGTTCGTTCTGTGCGTTGTTGGGTCCCAACGGAGCGGGCAAGTCAACCTTGGCGCAAATTCTCAGCGGCGTGCTTTGGCCGACATCGGGCAGCCTGCTCTACGAGGGTGTTACGTCCACGAAAGCATCGGCACGGGGGCGAAGTCTGGTTCGCTCAGGCATCTGTTTGGTGCCTGAAGGCCGTCGCCTCTTTGGTCAGCTGACGATCGAAGAAAACCTGGTCCTCGGTGGCTATGGTGCGGGTTTTGGCCGCTCTCGCATCAAGGCGCGCCTCGATGAAGTGGTCGAGATTTTGCCCACGCGATTGCGCGACGGCATGCGCACGCGTCAGGCAGGCATGCTGAGCGGTGGCGAGCGGCAGATGCTCGCACTCGCCCGTGCCTTGATGGCCGATCCTCAAATGCTGTTGATCGACGAGCCATCGATGGGACTCGCACCGATTCTCATCGAGAAGGTCTATGAGGTCCTGACGGCACTGAACCAGCAGGGCGTGACAGTCATGGTCATAGAGCAGCAGGCCACCCACGCCATTCGTTTTGCCCAGTCCATTCACGTGCTGGAGAGAGGAAAGATCTCGTACGCCGGTCCAGCAGATGGCGCCGCAGTCGCTGAGGCGCTGCGTTCGGGATACGTCGGCACCGCCATCGATTGATGGGCACCCCCACTACAACGCGTCAGCAAGGTTGAAAGGAGATTTTGACAATGATCCATACCCCCGTTCAAGGTCCATCTTCGGAGCAGCAGTCAGACTCGGTGTCCAGGCCGCGGAGGCTGTCCGACATGAAATTCGTGGTGGCCAGCAAAGAATCGGCGCCCTTCAAAGAGGGCCGCCGCAAATTCTTCAAATACCGCGATCTGGGTGTGACTGCCGCGAGCAACGGCAGCATGCGCGCCGATGTGCAATTCGCGACCCAAGGCATGTCCAAGCCCACGGGCTGGCACTACCACGAGTGCGAGCAGCAGTTGGTCTATGTGTTGCAAGGGTGGATCGAGCTGCAGTTTGAAGACGGCACCACCCAGAAGATCGAGGAAGGCGGCTCGCTTTTCATCCCACCCGGCTTTCGCCACAACGAGATTCATACATCCGACTTCTTCGAAATCATTGAGGTGTCGGTGCCGGCAGCCATCGGCACAGTTCCGTGTGACCCACCGCCCGGTTGGGACGGTGACACATTCCATCCCGAAGTCGCCGCCGCGGCGCGGAATCCGACGGCCTGAAAACCCCCACCAGAGACCCAGAGACCATGAAAACCATCTTCAGACCCGTTCTGCTCAGCGCCGCAGCGAGCTTGCTTTCTTTCGCCCATCTTGTTCAGGCTCAGGAAACGCCCGGCGTCACGGCGCAATCGCTCACCATCGGGCAAATGAATTCGACCACGGGACCACTGGCCATCTATGGTGTTCCGCTTCGTGACGGTGCCGACGCTTACGTCAAAATGGTCAACGCAAAAGGCGGCGTCAACGGAAGGCAGATCAAACTCGTGGCCGAGGACAACGCGTTTTCCACGCCCCAGGCGATTGCGGTCACACGCAAGATGGTGTCGTCCGACAAAATCTTTGCGCTCATCAATTCGAATGGCAACGCGCAAGTCGCCGCCACGCTTCCGTATCTGCTGGAACAGCAGAAAACACCCATCTTCGGCCCTTATGGCGGTCTGACAGAATGGTTTTCACCACCGCGCAAAGGCCTCTTCGGGATGCAGGTGCTGTACGAAGACATGGCGAAAGTCTTGGGACAGTGGGCCGCGAAAGAGGGTCGCAAGAAGGTCATCGTGGTGCATATTGAAGGAGCCACCTTTGCAAAGGCCGCCGCGGCCGCAGAACCTGCTTTCAAGAACGCGTCCGCCGGCGCAAGCATCGAAATGCTGGGCGTCAAACTGCCCACGCAGGATTACACGCCGATCGCACTGCAGATCATGCAAAAGAAGCCAGACGCCATCATTGCGATGCAGACCGAGGCCGAATTTGCCGCGTTGGCGCGCGAACTGGCCAATCAAGGTGTGAAGCTGCCCGTCTACGCATGGGCGCCCATCGTCACCCAGAAGACCATCGAGCGAGGCGGTCCGGCTGTCAACGGCGTGAAGGCGATCTCCTGGACACGCTCGCCGTTTGGCGACTCCCCTGCCATCAAGGAGTACCGCGCCGCCTTGGAAAAGTATGTCCCGGGCGCACAGCCAGACTTTGTCTCATTGTTCAGCTATGGCCAGACCAAGCTGTTTCTGCAGGCCGTGTCACAAGTGCAGGGTCCGCTGACGCACGACAGCTTCTACAACGCGCTCTACAAGTTCCGCAACCATGACGGAGGCATTTTCCCGCCCGTCACGTTCAGTCCCGATCGCCATCTGGGATTGACGTCAGTCCTTCAAATGGAGATCAAGAACGGCGCATGGGTCGATTCGAACATCGTGATGGACGCAGCTGACGTCAAGTGAGCCAGCGCCACCGTGGCACTTCCGTGCGAGGCCAAGAGGCCTCGCATTTATTTTTGGCAAGACAGAAGATGAAACACCGCCGTCCCGTTTACGAAATTCTCGCCCTCGACATCCGAACCGCAGGAGCCCAAGCCGTCTTTGGACTGATGAGCGACGACACTGCGCTGCTCGTGTCTTCCATTGACTCTTTGGGCATACCCTTTCACGGCGCGCGCCATGAAAACAATGCCGTTGCCATGGCAGAGGGCTATGCCAGCGCGACCGGTCGAGTCGGCATCGCCATCGTCGGGCGCGGTCCGGCAACCGCCAATGCCCTGAACGGTGCGATGTTCGCTCAACGCAGCGGGGCGCGCGTTCTGATCATCATGGGCAGTACGCCCACGGGCTCCACCAAACCCAACGCGCTCGGCCCGGACTCCAAAGGCTTCGATTCGCAAGCGGTGCTGCAAACAGCCGGCTTTCGCGTGTTCACAGCGAACGAACCTGCCAGCGCGCGAGCAACGCTGGCGAAGGCGCTGAGCGCCGCTCAGGATGGCGCGGCGGTGCTGCTCCTGCCAACGAACGTGCAGCAGATGCACATCGATATCGATGAAGCGGAGCAAGCTCCAGTTGCGCCCGCTCCGCCCGCTGCCTCTCCAGCAGCTAGACCATCCCTCGCCGCCGCCGCATCGCTGCTGGCAGCAAGTCGCAAGCCGCTCATCATCTGCGGCCTGGGCGCTCATGAGTCCGGCGCGCGAGACGCTGTGATGCGTTTGGCCGATCGGATCGGCGCCGTCCTGGCCTCCACGCTGAAAGCCAAGGACATGTTTCGCGACCATCCCTTCAACGCTGGGCTGATCGGCTCGTTTTCGCACAGTGCGGGTCGGCGCGCCTTCGATCAGGCCGACTGCGTACTGGTATTCGGCGCCAGCCTGAATCAGCGCACCACGAGCTTCGGCGATGCCATCCCTGCCGGCGTGCCGTTGATTCAGGTGGACCGTGACCGCAGCCACATTGGTCGCTGGTGGGCAGCCGATGTTTCCGTGGTCGGCGATGCGCGCGATGCGGCTGAGCAATTGCTGGCACTGCTGCCCGAACGCTCGGCCGAGGAGAAGCCGCTGCATTCGGACGCGCTGCGCCATTCGTTGCAGTCGTTCGATCTGGCCAGCGAGTTCACGTCGGTCAGCACGCCACGGACGATCGACCCGCGCACCCTGGCGCTGGAGCTGGATGTCCTGCTTCCACAGGTGCGCAACGCGGTGTATGACGCCGGCAACTTCTTCCAGGTCGTTCCCTACTTTGGTGTTCCAGGTCCGGCGCACTTCAAGGCAACGACCGATTTCTCATCGATCGGCATGGGTTTTGGCACCGCGCTGGGCTTCGCGAAAGCGCGGCCAGACGAAACAACCGTGCTTTTCATAGGTGATGGTGGCTTGCTCATGACCTTGGGCGAGCTGGAAACCGTGGCGCGCGAAGACATCCCACTGGTCATCGTGCTCATGAACGATTGCGCGTATGGCGCCGAATTGCACTACCTCAAAGAGCGCAACATGCCCGTGGCGAAGTCCCAGTTCTTTGATATCGATTTCGCCCCTGTGGCGGCTACTTTCGGATTTCAGACCGCAACAGTGCGCACGTTGGAGGAACTTCGCGCGCTGGCTCCTTTGCTGAGCGCACCGCAGGGCCCCATCTTCATCGACTGCAAGATCAACGGCGCGATCCCCGCCCCGTTTGTGCTCGAAGCGTTCGACCAGGAACGCAAGCGGTTGGCCAGCACCGCGTCATGAAGACCCGAAAAGGTCTGTCACGGGACGACCCCGCTAGTCGTTGATCCAGGTAACGGCCTCATCGGTGCAGGCTCTTTGCGTGCGAAATGAATTGGCCGGATGGGCTGCCGCTTCGTAGCCAAAGGAGACGGCGCAAACCATTTGGCGGCTCAGATCAATCCCGAGCAGCCCCTTCACCTCGTTGCCATAGGCCGCTGGCGCCGCCTGGCAGATGGAAGCTACGCCGTGGGCCTGCATGACAAGCATCAGAACTTGCACAAAACCGCCAACGTCCACGGCACCATAAACACCGAGTTGGGCGTGGGTCGTCATGACAGCCACGTGCGGAGCGCCGAAGAATCGAAAGTTCTCCCGCGACTGGCGCATCGCGGCTTGCGTGTCGTGTCGCCCGACTCCCACAGACTCGTAAAGCTGCAAACCGCATTGCCTTCTGCGGTCCAGATAGCGCCCAACATATGCCGATGGAAACGCGAGGTCCGGCGTTGCCGGGTGTTGTTCATCGAATCGACGAAGAAGCAAGGTCCGGAGCCGCTCAAGGGCCTCTCCGGAGGCCACCGTGGCATGCCAAGGCTGCGCGTTGCACCACGATGCTGTGCGCTGCGCCGTCGAAAAGATGCGGTCGACGAGCGGGCGTGGAACGGGCTCCGGCAAGAAAGCGCGGCAACTGTGGCGCGCGCAGAGAAGTTCAGATATTGCGGAGCCTGTCATTCGCTCAAGCCCTTTTTCATTCGGCTGAAATGCCGGCATTTCGAATCATCCGGCCCCACCGGGGACGCTCGGTGCGCATGAACGACGCAAATTCGTCGGGCGTGCCCAAGATAACGTCTTGCCCGAGCGCAGCAAGTTGCTCCTGAACGTCCTTGCGAGACAGAATTTTCTGCATCTCCCGGTTCAGCCGCTGGACGATGGCGGGATCTACACCGGCAGGGGCGCACATCGCCGTCCAACCCACGACGTCGTAACCGGCAAGCCCCGACTCTGCGATGGTGGGCGTTTGCGGCATCAGAGGAGACCGCTTCGCCGATGTCACCGCCAACAAACGCAGCCGTTTGGACTCGATGAATGTGCGCGCCGACGAAAAATCGACAAAGGAGATGTCGACCCGTCCGCCGACCATATCGGTCAGCGATGCGGGAGCGCCCTTGTAGGGAACGTTGAGCATCTCGATCCCGGCCCTTTGATTGAAGGTCGACGCGGCCACAAAACTCGTCGCGTTAGCGCTGGCGAATGTCACCTTCCCCGGTCGTTCCTTTGCATACGCAATCAGTTCTTTCACCGATGCAATGGGCAACGACGGACTGACCACCAGAACAAAGGGCAAAGAAGCGACCAATGCGATGGGATCGAGGTCGGTCGCCGGCTCGAAGGGCACTTGCTTCATCAGGTAGGGATTGGCCACCAAGGTTGTCGTGCTGCCCATGAAGATCGAATACCCGTCCTTGCCCCCGCGCAGCGCCTCAAGCCCCGCTACCACGCCATTGCCACCGGGTCGGTTGTCGACCAACACCGCCTGTCCCAGGAGCTCCGCCAGGTGCTTGGCGATCAATCGCGTCGCGACATCGGCCGCGCCGCCAGGAGGCGAAGGGGACACCAGACGTATGGGCTGAGTGGGCCAGGTCTGCGCCCCCGAGACGACCGGTGTGATGCCTGCGGCCAGCAGGGCAAGATGGAACTCCAGCAAGGATCTGCGTTTCATATGTGGTCTCCTTATGTTGTGCTGCATGCCGGTCGTATCAGTCGAGTTCCAGTTTGAGCGGGCGAATCGCGGCGGCCCATTTTTCCTGGTCCTTTTCGATGAACTCCTGGAACTTGGCCGGGCTGCTCACGGGCATTGGGATCGACCCAGTGCTCGCCAACATCGCCTGATAGCGGGGCGACTCTACCGCCGCCTTTATGGCCTGCTCAAGCTTCTGAATGACGGCGGGGGGCGTGCCAACCGGCACGCCATAGCCCCACCATGGGTTGGGCATTCCGTCGATACCGGACTCGGAGAAAGTGGGGACGTTGGGCATGCTGGGCAAACGCTCGGGCGTGCCGACCGCCACGATGTTCGCGGTACCTGCTTTCAGCATGGACAGGCCGTGGGTCACCGAGGTAAAGAAGAGTTGAATCCGTCCGGATGCCAGATCTGCCGTCGCAGGGCCTGCATCCTTGTAGCCCACGCCCTGAAGCGTGAGCCCGGTGGACGAGGCCAGCCGTGCGGCCAGCAAGTGCGGGCTCCCGCCGGCACCCCAGTAGCCATAGAACAGTTTTCCGTCGTTGTCTTTTGCGTACTTGAGAAACTCTCGGCCCGTCGTCACGGGCACCGTCTTCGACACGGCCATGACCATCGACACGACGCCGCCACCGGCCACTGGCGTGAAGTCGCTGTTCTTGTAAGGCACTTTTTTGTAGAGCAGGACGTTGTTCGCGGTCTGGTTGTTCAGCATCAACAGTGTGTAGCCGTCCTTCGCGGCGGCAGCAACCTGCGCTGCCGCGATCATCGTGGCAGCACCCGGCTTGTTCTCCACGATTACGGGCTGACCAAGCTCCTTGCCCATCTGCTCGGCAAGCAGCCGGGTGCTGACTTCCATACCGACGCCGGGCGCGAAGCCCACCACAATCCGCAACGGGCGTGACGGGAATTCCTCCGCCCATGTTGGCGTCTGGGTCAATAGGGTCGCGAGCAACAGGCTCGCAATCGCCCGGCGGCGAAAGGCATTTTTTGTCATGGGTGTCTCCTGGTCTTGGGGCTGCAAAAAAAGCTTCATCTGTCTCGCGATTGCACGATGCCAGCGTCTTGCAGACGGGTGATGTCTTCTGCGCTGAGGCCAAGCTGCTTGAGCACGGCGGTGGTGTGTTCGCCCACGTCGGGTGCCCGGGTCGCCACGCGTTTGTTTTCGCCATGGATGAAGAAGGGGCTGGCGACCGTCGTTGGCACGCCTGGCACGCCCTCAAGGTCGACGAGGATTCCGTTCGCTTTCATCTGCTCATCGTTCGGTGCATCTTGTGCACGTGCCACGACACTGGTCACGATGCCGGTGCCCTTGAACCGCTGCTTCCAGTCGTCGGCGGTGCGCCGCACAAACGCATCGTCCAACCGTCGAATAAGTTCGACACTGTGCTTGAGCCTTGCGTCGTACGTGTTGAAGCGCGAATCGGTCAGCAAGTCCGGACACTCCACGACCGCGGCGAACGCGCTCCAATGCAGGGCCTGGTGCGCGGGATTGATGGTGATCATGAACCAGCGGTCGTCACTGCAGAGGTAGTGAATGTTCAGCGGGTTCCAGTTTTCCGATCGTTTGCGGATAGGGCGGAACTCCGCGCCGGCCAGCGCCGCCTGGATGTACACAGCGTTCTGCCAGGCGCCGTTGGCCAACAACGAGGATCCGACGTACCCGCCCAGGCCCGTCCGTTCGCGCCGATACAGCGCGCTGACAATCGCACCGAAAATCGACAACGCAGAGAGATGGTCCCCAGAAGCGGCCGGGGCCTTGGCAGGTGGCGCTTCGGGGTCCGAACGCGACTGGTCCATCAGCCCCGATCGGGCCCACCATCCGGTCGTGTCGAAACCGGCTTCGTCCTTCTCGTCTCCTTGTTCACCGTACCCTGTGAAAGAGGCATAGACCAACCGGGCGTTCAGCGCTGCAAGCGTTTGATAGTCCACACCCAGCCCCGTGCGCGCAGGAACAGGCAGGTTCGTGATGAAGACGTCGGCTTGCGTGCAAATGCGGTGAAGCAGTTGGCGCCCCTCTGCCGTCTTCAGATCGATGGCAACGCTTTGCTTGCCACGCCCTGTCAACAGCCAGAGGTAGTTGGTGGATGCCTGCGGAAGCTCCGGTCGACGGTACTGATGGCGCCACAGATCCCCCTGCCCGGGCTGCTCAATCTTCAGGACCTCGGCGCCCAGATCACCCAGAATCGTGGCCGCGGCAGGCCCCGCGACAAAGCTCCCGACTTCCACCACGCGAAGCTGCGAGAACAAGGCATCTTGAGCGTTCATCGGCGCACCTGCCCTTATCGCGAGGTTCGGGGCATGTGCAGCCCCCGGGTGGCGACCATTTCGCGCATGACCTCGCCACTCCCACCACCGTAGGTGTTGATCTGGCATCGCCGGTATTGCGCCTCGACATCGCCGGCAATCAACGCCGCCTCACTCCCGTGGCGCACGAGTCCGCCGAGTCCGAGAACTTGCAGCAAGTCGCGGCAAGTCTCGACCAGGCTCTCGACACCATGCACCTTCGCGGCACAGGCATAGGCCGGATCCGGTTGTGCGCCTTGCAGGCTCCAGGCCAGGCGCAAATTCATGATGCGAAGGGTTTCCAGCCGCGCATACACGCTGGCGAGAAGACGCTGCACGCAGGGGTCATCGATCGCACGCTGACCGGTGTGGCCCGTGCGCGCCCATTCCAGCGTGCGGCGGAAAAGCTGTTCGCCATGGATGCCACGCGCCGCAATGCCGATGCGCTCGTAGTTCAGTTGCGAGGTGATGAGTTTCCAGCCGCCGTGCAGTTCGCCCACCAGCATGTCGTTTGGAACGAACACGTCGTCGTAGTAAGTGACGTTGGTATGCATGTCTGCCACGGTCTCCATCGGGGTCATTGAAAACCCCTTGGACTTGGTGTCGACGAGCAGAATGGAAATCCCTTTGTGCGCTTTCGACTCGGGGTCGGTACGCGCTGCCAGCCATATCAGATCGGCACCCTCGGCATGGCTCGTGTAGATCTTGCTGCCGCTCACGCGAAAGCCGTCGTCAGACACCACCGCACGCGTTTTGAGACTTGCCAGATCCGTTCCCGAACCCGGCTCGGTGTATCCGATGGCGAAATGCAGCTCCCCCGACGCAATGCCGGGCAGCAGCCGCGCCTTCTGCGCGGCCGACCCGTGGACCATCAAGGTAGGGCCCAGGGTGCTCAGGGTCACGAAGGGAATGGGCGCACCGGCCCGCAACGCTTCCTGCACGAAGATCAGTTGCTCGATGGGGCCATACCCTCGCCCCCCGTATTCCTCGGGCCATCCCACGGCCAGATACCCGTCGCGCCCCACCTGGCGGATGACTTCCTTGTAGACCGGTGTGGCCGCATGAACACGCAGATCCTCCTTGAGCGCCGGCGTGATGAGGGCGCCGAAGTACGCCCTGATGTCCTCGCGCAAGGCCCTTTGGTCTTCGGTGAATTGAAATCGCATAGGGGTCCTCAATCCTGCCCGAGGATGATGCCGCTGGTGGGCACGCCCGAGCCCGCCGTCACCAGGATGTGCTCGACACCGGCAAGCTGGTTGACGGCGGTGCCGCGGATCTGGCGCACGGCCTCGGCAATGCCGTTCATGCCATGGATGTACGCCTCACCGAGTTGTCCGCCATTGGGGTTGATGGGCAGCGTGCCACCACGGGCGTGTTCGTTCGATCGCACAAAATCCTTGGCTTCGCCGCGTGCGCAAAAGCCAAACTCTTCCAATTGCTCCAGCACATAGGGGGTGAAATGGTCATACAGGATGGCCGTCTGGAAGTCGCGTGGCCCCAAACCGCTCTGGGCATAGAGTTGCCTTGCGATCATGCCCATTTCGGGAAGGTGGGCGATATCTTCGCGGTAGAAGCTGGTGAGCCGATGCTGGCCTTGCGCGCTGGCCTGCGCAGCGGCCCGCACAACCGCCGGCTTGTGGCGCAGCTTGCGCGCGCGCTCCAGCGAGGTGATGACGATCGCGACCGCGCCGTCGCTTTCCTGGCAGCAGTCCAGCAGATGAAGGGGCTCGGCCACGAAGCGCGACGCCTGGTGATCGGCCAAGGTGATCGGCTGTCCGTGGAAAAACGCATTCGGGTTGGTGGCTGCAAACGCCCTGGCTGCAACCGAAACCCTGCCAAAGTCTTCGCTCGTCACACCGTACTTCTCCATGTACACGCGCGCGGCCATGCCGACGAAGGAGGCCGGTGTGCTCAACGCGGCGGGCAAGTACCAGGCGTAGTGGTTCGCCGCGATGAAGGTGGGCGTGGATGGCGCATTGGCCAACGGCGTTCCAGCGCCAAACCGGTACCACGAGCGCTCGTTCATGGCGCGGTAGCACACCACCACATGGGCGGCGCCACTGGCAATCGCCATGGCGGCTTGCATGACGGGGGCACAAGCGCCTCCACCGCCGTAGTCGATGCGCGAGAAGAAGGTCATCTCCTTTCCGCCAATGAGGCGGTGCACATCCATCTCGGGGTTGTGATCCATGGTGAACGTGCACATGCCGTCCACTTCTGCGGGTTCGATCCCCGCGTCTTCCAATGCGGCGAGACACGCTTCAACAGCGAGCCGCATTTCGGTGCGGCCCGAGTTTTTCGAGAACTCCGTTGCACCGATTCCGGCCAGCGCGACCTTGCCGCCAAAGACGTCATTCACCGCCATCTCCCTTCAGTTGGACGACCAGTTCAGCCGTCACGTGCTGGCCACGCGAATTGGACCCGATGGCCTCGACATGCACCCGACCAAGAGCGATGTCCACCGCGGTCACCTGCCCCTGCAGGTGCAGCGTGTCGCCTGCGTAGTTGGGAACGCCCAGCCGCAGTTTCAGACTGCGCAAAAACGCCCCCGGCCCTGCCCATGCCAACACCAGCCACTCCAGATAGCCGGTGGCGGTATGCGTGCTGGTGAAGACCGTCTCACTGCCCAGCGCGCGGGCGCGCTCGATGTCGTGATGTACGGGTTGGTAATCACGGGTGGCGATGGCCGCGGCCGCGACCGATGTGACGGTCACCGGAATGTTCAGTGGAGGCAGCTGTTGGCCCACACGCGCGTCGGCGACGCGCATGGATCGCTTACTCATGGATGTACTCCGCAATGTCGGTGTCGGCCAGGGCACGCCCGATGTGCGCCAGCTGGGCCTCGGCGCCACCAGCAATCAGCGACTGCGCCTGGCTCTTGAGATAAAAGCGATGAATCGGGTACTGCAGGTCGGCCCCGACCCCGCCGTGGAAGTGCTGGGCGGTATGTCCGACGATGTGGCCCGCTTGACTGGCTTGGTGCTTCGCGACCCGGGCAGCGGCTTCGCACGGCAAACCTTGATCGATCCGCCATGCCAGCTGCAGTTGCGCCGAACGCAGAAGTTCGACCTGGATGTACGCATCGGCCGCGCGGACCGCCAGAGCCTGGAAGCTACCCAATGGGCGTCCGAACTGATGCCGCTCGCTGACGTAGGCAGCGGCGCGGCTCAAGGCCTCCTCCAGAACGCCCAGTTGCAGCGCCGAAACACAGCACGCCATTCGCGGCCACAGCCAGTCCAACGCCGGCGCGTCCAGCACGCAGTCCTGTGCAACGAAGACCCGAGAAAAATTCAGCGTGCACACCGTCTGCAGATCGGTGAGGCGACCGCTCGTGCGCTCGGGCGCGACGTGTTGCAGGTCCAGCAGAAAAAGCCGTCTTCCCTGTGGGGTCGTTGCGAGCGCCAGCAGGAACCCATGCCATGGCTCCAGCAGCGTGCTGGGCAGTTCGCCGTCCAGCAGCCAACCCTGCTGCGACGGGGTGGCGGTCAGGCCCGCGCGTGCATCCAGCTCCGTCGCGATGGCGGCAGGTCGCTCGCCTGACAGCAACGTGGCCAGAACACTTTCGCGCAGAGCGGGCACACCATGCGTCCCGACTGCCAGTGTTGCCAGCGCATGCGTCCACAAGGGCACTGCCGCGAGAAAGCGCCCCTGCTGCTGGAGCACCAAACCCAGTTCGAGCATGCCCATGCCCGCCCCACCAGCCGCCTCCGGCAAAGCAATCGACAGCAGCCCGGTCTCCGACAGCTTGCGCCACAACGGGCGGTCGATGGACGCGTCCTTCTCGTGGAGCGCGCGTATGTGGTCATCGGAGCCATGCTCGCGAAACAGCGAGGTCGCCAGGTCGACAACGGCGGTCTGATCGCCAGTGAGTTCAAAGTTCATGTTCAGACCTCGCTCACGGGTCGGAACCAGGGCAACCGGTCTTCGCCATCCACCGATTCGATGAAGACTGCCATGGGCATCCCGGTTCGCAGCGACGAAGCGTCGGTGCATTGGATGGGCGCGACAAGGCGCGTGCCCTCTTCCAGCTCGATCAGGCCAACGGGCAATGGGTAGTCAAAAGCGGGGTGCTTGGGCTGGTGAATCACCACGAACGAGAACAGTTTGCCCCGGCCGCTCGACGTGACCGTGTCCCAGTCAAGGCCATGGCATTCGGTACAGGCCGGACCGGGCGGGTGTCGCAACACGCCGCAAGACGTGCACCGCTGGATCAGCAACTGCCCGGATTTCAGGCCTTGCCAAAAGAAAGCGGTGTCCTGATTGATCGCGGGTTGCGGAGGCGACGGGCGAGCAGGTGGCACCACGAGCGGCCTGAACCGAAGTATGCGCAGGCGCATCACGCCCACGGGCTTGTTGTCCTCGTCGAAGAACTCCTGAAGGAATGTGACAAACCGCCCGGAGCCCATGCGCGTCTGCTTCTCATCGCTGACCGCTTCGACGGAGTGCACACAGGAAATGAGCTCGCCCGGTCGCAAGGGGCGCTCGTATTCCTGTTCGGTATTGGTGCCCAGAATGCCGACAAAGCCTTCCCGCTCGAGGACTTTCATGATGTCTCGGGGGTCTGCGGTATCGGAGCCTTCCGGACGTCGGTTGCGCAGCCCTGGCATGAGCCACACCGGCAGCATGGTGGCGGGCGCGATCAACCCACCGTGGCCGCTTCGCGCGCCAGCCTGCCTGTCCAGGAACGGCGGGAAGTCGACATCAAACACCTCGCACCATTGGCGGACCATCGCTTCGTTCACGCGGTCCCACGCATAAACGGGGGCGCCTCGCCGTCCGACATAAGCCTGAAGTTCGGCGGTTAAAGACGGGGTAGGTGTGTGGTTGGTGGACATCAAATCTATCTAACGATCGTTCGATAGGCATAATGTACCTCACGGATTTTTGCAACGCAAGCGAGAAAGGCAGATATGCATGAGAAATCGAGCGGCCCACTGGCCGGCGTCAAGGTGATCGAGTTGGCGGGGATTGGTCCCTCCCCGTTCTGCTGCATGCTGTTGGCGGACATGGGGGCAGAGGTGCTGCGGGTGGATCGAACCGGACCCGCCGACATCGGCGTCGCTTCGGATCCCGCGTCGCAGTTGCTCAACCGGGGCCGCCGCTCGATTGCCATCGACCTGAAGACATCCGAAGGCGTGGCGTTGGTGAAAAAGCTGGTGGCGCAATCCGACGTCCTGGTCGAAGGTTTTCGACCGGGCGTGACGGAACGCCTCGGCCTGGGCCCAGCGGAGTGCCACGCCGTGAATCCGCTGCTGGTGTATGGGCGCATGACGGGTTGGGGCCAGGACGGCCCGCTCGCGCAGACGGCGGGACATGACATCAACTACATCGCGCTGACCGGTGCGCTCGACGCCATCGGCAACGCCAACGGCCCCCCCGTTCCGCCACTGAACCTTGTCGGGGATTTCGGGGGCGGTGCGCTGTACCTTGCGTTCGGCATCCTCTGCGCCCTGCTCGAGGCGCGCACCAGCGGCCAGGGCCAGGTGGTCGACGGAGCCATCGTCGACGGAACCGTGCACTTGTTGACCAGTGTGTTCGGGCGGTTGGCCACGGGCGACTGGGCACCACACCGTGGGGGCAACCTTCTCGACGGCAGTCGGCCCTGGTATGGGGTCTATGAAACGAGCGACGGTCTCTTCGTTTCGGTCGGCGCGATCGAGAACCGCTTCTACCAGGAGCTGCTGGAGCAGACCGGGCTTGGCAACGACACCGCACTTCGCGACCGGGACGACCCTGCCGTCTGGCCGATTTTGCGCGCCCGGCTCGCAGCCGCGTTTCGCCAGCGGACGCGGGACCAATGGATGCAGGCGTTGGGACACAGCGATGCCTGCGTTGCGCCGGTGCTGGCTGCGCACGAGGCTTCATCACACGCTCACATCCAGGCGCGGGGAGTGCTTGTCGAAGCGCACGGCGTGCTGCAGCCCGCGCCCGCCCCGCGTTTCAGCCGGAGCACGCCATCGATCAAGCGTCCACCGCCCACACCCGGACAGCACACGCACGAGATCTTGCAGGAGCAGGGTTTCGATCCAGCACAAATCCAGCAATGGCACGAACGGGGCGTCGTGGCCTGAGTCGACTTCCATGACAATGGTGCGATGGAAAACACAGTGACCAAGCCCAAGCGGGCAACGGCAGCACACGCCACGACGTTGGAACCTGCGGATCCCGACAGGCCGGCCAACGCCCGTGAAATCATTCTCCGCGAGGCCGCCATTCTGTTCTCGACGAAGGGCTTCGCCGAGTCCGGCCTCCGTGAAATCGCGACGATGGCGGGCATCAGGTCGTCGACGGTTTACTACTACTTCGCGTCCAAGGACCGGCTCTATGAAGAAATCATCCGGATGGCGGTCGATGTCATTTTCGATTCGGTGAATGCCCAGCTGAGCAACCTGCCCGAGAATGCGTCACCTCGCATGCGCATCGAGGCCGCCATTGAAGGACACCTCACCGCATTGCACTCGAACAAGCCCTTCACGTCGACGAACGCGCAGTCTCGTATCAAACTGCCGGCCGAGGTTTACGCCGTCATTCAGCCCATGCGCGAGCGCTACAGCGATTTCTGGCGGAGCTTGATCCAGGAAGCCGTCGAAGGGGACTGCCTCGAACCCGGCATCGAACCGCGCATGTTGCGCCCACTCATCCTTGGCACATTGAACCGCACGGTGGGTTGGTTCGATGCCGATGAGGGTTCGTTGCAATCGCTGCTGCGCACCACCATCACGACCTTCTCCGGCATCTGGCGCAAGCCGGTGGATGCACCCCGCGAAGACGCCGTGGTGGTGAAAAAATCGGTGAAAGCCGCGCCGCGACGCAAGGCCTAGGGGCATCGCGGCCGGGCGCGTCGCTGGCCGTGCATGCATGCCGTTTTCGAGAACGTGCCACGCCGTGGTCAACGGTTCATCCACCTCGCGGGCCGCTTCTGCGCAAACGCACGCGCGCCCTCTTGTGCGTCCTCGGAGGAAAGAACCGGATCGGTGATCGCTTTCTGCCGCGTAAACATGTCGTCGAGCGGCCAATCTTGTTGCTCCACCATCACGCGCTTGCTCGCGGCAAGACTCATCGGTGCATTCGCCACGATCTGCAAAGCGAGGGCCCGCGCGTCGGCCAGCGCCTCACCCGGTTCGCTCAGAACATTCACCACCCCGAAGTGGTGGAGTCTTTGCGCGCCAATCGTGTTGCCCGTCAGCACGACTTCCATGGCGACGTTCTTCGGCAGCACGCGCGGCAACCGGAGAAGCCCGCCGGCCGCAGCAGCCAGCCCGCGCTTGACCTCTGGCAAGCCGAACTGGGCATCCTTTGCAGCAACCACAAGGTCGCATGCCAGCACGGATTCGAAACCGCCCGCGAGCGCATAGCCTTCCACCGCGCAGATCACCGGCTTGCGCGGCGGCGTGAGTGCGATTCCCAGGATGCCTCGGCCATCCACCCGGGTCTGCTCCCCGCGCAGGAAAGCCTTGAGATCCATGCCCGCGCAAAAGTTGCCACCCGCCCCCGTCAAGATACCCACGCGCAACTCGGGGTTCCTGTCGAGTTCGTCGATGGCCTCGCACACGCCATACGAGACCGCACGGTTGACGCTGTTGCGGACTTCTGGTCGGTTGATGGTGATGATGACAAGGCCATTGCCGAACTCGACCTGGACCTGCCCGCTGTCGTAGGCTTCCTTCGCTTCGGCGGATTGGGGCTGGAAGAACATCACGCCTCCCCCTGCAGCCGAACAAGGCGCTCAATGGCTTCCACATACTCCAGTTGCATCCGGTACATCACGTCGCGCACCGAACTCTCCTCGTTGACCATGCCAACGACCTGGCCCGCAGGAAACGAATAGAGCTCCTTGCGCTGCGCGCGCACGACACGCGCGTGCGCCTCGTTGTAAAGAATGCCTTGCAACGGTGTCGGCAGATAGTCGGGAGCGTCGTCCCTCTCCCAGGCTTCCGACAACTGGCTCTTGAGCATGCGCACCGTCTTCCCGGTGCGTGCCTTGCGGCGCGCAGTGTCGTCCGCACCCGCCGCGAAGAGCACCTCCTTCTCGAAGGGGTCCAGTTCGCTCTCGCGCGTGCCCAGCCAGACGGTGCCACACCACACGCCTTGCGCTCCCAGCGCGAGCGAGGCCGCGATCTGCGCGCCGGTGGCGATCCCGCCTGCGGCCAGCACGGCGACCTCGTCGCCGCACGCCTGCACCACCTGCGGCACCAGCACCATCGTGGCGATCTCGCCGGTGTGGCCACCGGCTTCCGTGCCCTGCGCGACGATGAGGTCGACGCCGGCCGCCTTGTGTTTCGCCGCGTGTTGCGCCTTGCCGCACATCGCGCCCACAATGATGTGGCGCGAGCGCAGCTCGGCCATCACATCGGGCGGCGGCGATCCCAACGCGCTGACGACCAAACGGACCTGGGGATGCGCCAGCGCGACCTGCAACAAGCGCCTTGCGCCGTCGGGCGTCATGGCCCCGCGGCCGGTCACGATCTCCTGGTGGACGCGCTCGCGTTCCTCCGCAGGCAACTCGGGCACCTGCGCGTCGGCGAGCAGCCGGTTCATGAAGTCGCGCTGCTCCTGTGGGATGAGCCGCGCCAGATCCTCGGTGGACGTCTCGGCTTGCTTGTCATAGGCGGTCGGAATGATCACATCGATCCCGTACGGCTTGCCGTCCGTGTGCTGGTCGATCCAGCGCAGTTCCGCTTCGAGCTGCTCGGGCGAGAACGTGGACGCGCCCAGCACACCGAAGCCACCCGCCTTGGTGACCTCGACAACCACGTCGCGGCAATGGGAGAACGCAAAGATAGGCAGCTCGCATCCGAGCTTTTCACAGATAGGTGTACGCATAGATAGGGTTCAAAGGGCAATGCCCAGTTTCTTGGTCACGGCACTCCAGCGGGCCACTTCACTGGTGACGAATGCCCGCGCCTCTTGTGGCCCCGATCGCGTGATGGGGGTGATGCCCAGCTGCATCAGTTTTTCCTGAATCGCGGGCTTGGTCATGATGCGGACCACGGCCTGTGCAATAGGCTCGATGACTTGCGGCGGCGTTCCTTGTGGCGCGGCCAGAAGATTGCAGGTCCCGGCGATCAGATCGTAGCCCGCTTCGCGCGACGTGGGGACTTGCGGGGCAATCGCCTCGCGCTGTTCGGCCATGCAGGAAATGATGCGCAAGCGCCCGGATTTCTGGTGGGGGCCCAATGTGCCAGTGGTCTCAACGATGAACTGCACGTTGCCGGCAATGGTGTCGGTGATGGCGGGCGCACTCCCAGGGTAGGCGATGTCTTGCACGGCGATGCCGGCGCGGTCCTTGAAAAGTTCAGCCGCCAAGTGCACGGTGGTGCCAAGCCCCGCGTGGCCATAGGACAGCGCACCGGGCCGTGCCTTGCAGTAAGCCACCAGTTCTGGAAGCGTGTTCACGGGCAAGGCGGCATTCACGGCGATGACGAAGGGCGCGTTGGACAACAGCGCGATCCATTGAAAATCCTCGACCGGGTTGTAGGGCGGCTTGGCCCGCGACACAGGCGCCGCGATCGCCGTGGAACCGGTGGCCAGCATCAATTGCGTGCCGTCTTTGGGCGCGCGCAGGAAGCCGACCGCAACGGTCATGCCACCGCCGCCGGGCTTGTTCTCCACCACGATCGGGCGCGAGATTTCCTCGCGCAACGCGTCCGCGAGGATGCGGGCAAAAAGATCGCCGGAGCCGCCAGGGGGAAAGCCGACAGCGATCTTGAGTGGCGCATCGTGGCCTTGCGCAAGCGCATGGCCGCCGAATGTGAGCGTGATCGCGGTCGCTGCTGCGCTCCCTAACAGGGTGCGGCGAGAAACGTGAGCGTCGGTGTCGTGAGAGGTCTGCTGTGTCATGTTGTCTCCTTCTGGATGGTGGAAGTCAATCGAAATGCCTTAGGTGTTCGCGTTGGACGTGCGGATGAGCGCCTCGGCCGGGAACTGCAACACCATGATCTCGGCGCCCTCGCTGCCGGCCTCGAGATCGAAGGTTTCTTCTTTTGGAACGAACACCGTTGCCAATCCGCGCAGGGTGTCGCCTTGCAGTCGGAGCTCGCCTTGCATCAGCACGTAAAAGCGCCCTGCCCCTGGCGCGCTTGCTACAGGGGTTGGTGCGCTGCGTCCGGGAGGAAGGCGCAGCAGCCAGACCGCCAGGCCCGACGCGTCACAGGGGATGACGGCCTCGGCCGTGGGTTCGATGAGTGTGCGCAGCGCATTCGCATCGATGGGCGAAGCCGGCTCGGCATGCTGCTGCCGCTTCTTCACGCCCCTCTTGAGATGCTCTCGCTGTTCCGGCAGGTACCAGGCGCCGGTGTCAGACACCAGCCGCAACGTGAGATAGGCCACCCCTTCGGCTTCAGACACCAGCGGCCCATACCCGGCGTGCGCCGAGGCGTAGTGCACGCACCCGGGTCCAATCGCGTGGCGGCCGATGTGGCCGCGTCCGCCGACGAACAGCTGAAACTGGTCCTGCGTGTGAAAGTGAATGGGCAAAGTCCAATGGGCGCTTTGCTCCACCAGGAAGGACTGCGGGCGCGGCAACCCATGCTCGCCACCCGACGTGATGAAGTCGGTGACATGGCCCACAAAGGTGGGTTTTTCCAGAGGTCGCGTGCCGGGGCGTGCCCTCTCGAGGGTTTGTGATTGGATCAACTTGTCTCTCTCTCTTTTCGATATGTCGAAGCGGGTTCGCGCGGCCTTTGCCGGCAATCGTCGCAGGTGTCATCAGCGGCGAAACGGGCACAACCATAAGCGTCGAGCACGCGTCAGGTCAAGCCTGAAACCATCGCAAATTCTGAAGCTTCGTGATCCAAATAAGTGTCTATTCTGTCGACATGAGACGGCCTAGACTGGCGCCTTTTTCGGCACCACGCTTCGATGCGTTTCAACCTGTCGCACAAGGAGACAACATGAAGCTCGGCTTCTTCACCATGCCCATGCACCCCATCGGCAAAGACTGGCAGCAATCCCTGCGCGAGGACCGCGAGGCCTTTGTGCTCGCCGACCAACTGGGCTTTACCGAAGGCTATGTCGGAGAGCACGCCACCGACCCCGAAGAGAACATCACCTCCTCGGCCATGTTCCTGGCCACGCTGGTCGATGCGACCCAAAAGATCAAGCTGGGCACTGGCACCATCAACATGCCCAACTACCACCCGGCCGCCATCGCTGCCCACATCGCGATGCTCGACCATCTGCTGGGCGGTCGTTTCATCCTGGGCATCAGCCCCGGTGCGCTCCCCTCCGATGCGGAAGTGTTCGAGAACCACGATCTTCCGCGTCCGGCAATGTTTCTCGAAGCCATTAACACCTTGCTCAAGATCTGGAGCTCTTCGCCGCCGTACAACATCAAAGGCACGTACTGGAACATTTCGACAGAGCGCACGTACATAGCGGAGACCGGCATGGGCACCATCCCACAGCCGCTTCAGCGACCCCATCCACCCATCGTGGTCACCGCCGTGGCACCCTTTTCACAAGGCATCACGGAAGCCGCTGCGCGCGGCTGGGATCCGATCTCGGCCAACTTCCTGATGCCCCAATGGGTCAAGAGCCACTGGACGAAGTATGTCGAAGGATGCGAACGCGCCGCTCGCGCGCCCGATCCAGCGAACTGGCGCATCGCGAAGACCGTGTTCGTGGCAAAGGACGACGCAACGGCCGCGCGCTACGCCATGGGCACCGACGGTCCTTACTACTACTACTACCGTTCGCTGTTCGGAAAACTCAAGCGACGCGGTGCACTCGGTGTTTTCAAGGCCGATCCGAAACAGAGCGACGACAGCGTGACGCTTGAGCAGGTGATGGGCAAACTCATGATCCATGGCTCGCCTGCCAGTGTTGCTGACCAGTTGCACGCCTTTCGCGATGAGGTCGGTGACTTCGGCACGTTGCTGTACGCCGGCGTTGACTGGAAGGACGGCGAGCTGGCCCGCAACTCCATGCGTCTGATGGCAGAGAAGGTCATGCCAGCGGTCACCCAACCGACCGAATTGGCTACCTGAGCGCAATGGAGCTGCAAGAGATATCGCTGGACGAGGCGCACGATACGCGGCAGATCCGCAACGCACTCGGTCGCTTTCCAACCGGGGTGACGGTCATTACCACGCAGGCGCCCGACGGCAAGCGCGAAGGGCTTACCGCCAACTCGTTCTCTGCGCTGTCACTGGACCCACCGCTCATCTTGTGGAGCATCAGCCGACGCTCGCCTTCTCTGGCCGGGTTCCTGGCATCGGGGCACTTTGCGATCAACGTGCTGTCCGCGGGCCAGGCCGAGATGTCCCACCGCTTCGCCACGCCCAGCGAAGACAAGTTCGCGGGGCTGAAAGTCGGCGTGGGTGTGGGCGCTTCGCCCTTGCTGGAAGGCGTGATCGCGCGCTTCGAATGCAGCATCGACAGCACGGTCGACGGCGGCGATCATCTGCTGTTCGTCGGCCGGGTGCACCGCCTCGCCTATGGGGACGGCGAACCACTGATCTTCAACGCCGGACGCTATTGCACGGCGCTCACGTTGCGCACGGGTACCGCGGCTTCTGATCTTGACGGCATCTGGGCCGGTCTGGGCTGAACCCTTCCACTTTTTCTACCGATGAATACCTCTGAAAAGAAAACGGGCGCCCTTGATGGCATCCGCGTACTCGATCTCGCGACCATGATCGTGGGGCCCATGGCCACCCAGGCGCTAGGCGACATGGGGGCCGACATTATCAAGATCGAACCCCTTGAGGGGGACCTCACCCGCCGCATCGGCCCGCGCCAATCGGCCGATATGGGGGCCTTCTTTCTGGGTAGCAACCGAAACAAGCGCAGCATTTGCCTTGACTTGAAGCAGCCCGCTGCGCAAGCCGTGCTCGAGCGGCTCGTGCGCGAATCCGACGTCGTTCTCCATTCCATCCGCACCGATGCGGCGCGGCGACTCGGCCTCGACTACGAGCGGCTGCGCGCGCTGCAACCGTCGATCATCCTCTGTCACGTGAAGGGCTTCTCTGACGAAGGCCCTTACGCGGGCAAGCCGGCGTATGACGACGTCGCGCAAGCCACGTCGGGCCTGGCGGCCCTGCAGTCGGTGGTGTCGGGGGAGCCGCGTTACGTACCGTCCATCCTCGCCGACAAGATCACCGGGTTGCACGCCGCGTTCGCGGTCGCCACCGCACTCGTGCACCGCGAGCGAACCGGGGAAGGGCAGGAAGTCAACGTGCCGATGTTCGAGACCATGGTGGCCTTCAACATGATCGAGCACCAATGGGGCGAGAGCTTCGTGCCGCCGCTGGCGGGCATGGGTTACCCGCCGGTCAGCACGGCGGCCCGGCGCCCGTTCAAAACAGCGGACGGCTACCTTTGCGTTCTGCCCTACAACGATGCCCAGTGGATCCGCTTTTGCGCTGCGATTGGCGACCCGGCCTTGACCGCGGACCCACGCTACAGCAACCACGCTGCGCGCCAGTCCGATCAGACCGGGTTCTGGAACGAGGTGGGCCGGCAAGTCGCGAAGAAGACCACCGACGAGTGGATCGCCTTGCTGACAGCAGCCGACGTTCCTTTCGGGCGCGTGAATTCGCTGGAGGATTTGCTCGCCGATCCGCACCTCCAGGCGACCGGCTTTTGGGAGGAGCGCGAGCATCCCAGCGAAGGGCGGCTACGAGTGCCACGCAACCCGATCGACATGCCCGCCTCGCCGACGGGAGTGCACCGCCTGCCGCCCCGCCTGGGTGAACACACTGCCGAAATCCTGGAATCGTTGGGGTTCGGCCGTTCCGACATTGTCGAACTGCAATCCCACGGCGCCATTGGCCACGCGGACAGTGCGCCCGGCGCGAGGCCATAGCACCGCGGCATCCGCGCCATCGCTGCATTCGGAAGGCGGTGCCGACGGTCGATAGAATCGTCCGCACGCCATGTCAAGAGTCACTCTGCTCAACCTCGAAACGCTCTGCTGCATCGCTCAGTTGGGCACCTTTGCCGCGGCAGCGCGGAAGATGCATGCCTCGCAGCCCGCCATTTCAGCGCGCATCCGAGACATTGAATCGGTGATGGGCGTCAAGCTGTTCCAGCGCCAGGGACGGCGCATGGAGCTCACCTGGCAAGGCAGGGACCTGGTACAGCTCGTGGAGCCCCTGCTGCGCCGCCTGGACGGTGCGGTCGGCCAGATCGACAACCCGGCGTCGATGACGGGAACGGTGCGCATGGCAGCTGGCGAAATCGCGGCCCTGTCCTGGTTTCCGGTCTTCATGGCGCGGTTGCGCCAGCTCATGCCGCGTGTGTCGTACGAGATCGACGTCGATCTCACCACCTCCATGAACGCCAAGCTGTCGAACGGCAAAACGGATGTGGCGCTGCTGGCCGGGCCTGTGGTGGCCAAGGACGTGCATTCCATGCCGCTCGGCTCGGTGCGCATGATGTGGATGACCTCGCCCTTGATGCGTCAGGCGCTCCAGGATGCAGCGACACCGCAAGAGATCGTGTCACGCCAGCCCATCTGGTCGCTTTCGTATCCCTCCGCCAGCCACAACATGACGATGTCGATGCTGGAGGAATGGGGCATTGAATCGGCGCGCATCAACACCTGCAACCACATCATGTCGTTGATCGCCATGATCGCCACGGGCGCCGGTACCGCGCTGTTGCCCGAGATCCTGGTGCGCGACCACATCGCGCGCGCCGAACTGGTCCCGCTGTTTCCGCACGAGACGACGTCGAAGATTCAATTCGTCATCGCATGGCGCAGCGACATGTCGCCGACGGTGCTGCGAAACATCGTCGACATGGCACAACAGTGCTCATCGTTCGAACGCGGCGACTGACACCTCGTTACCCAGCAACTTTTCTATCTGTGCGGCGCACGTGCGCGCCGCTGCCAGCAACGCACGTTCGTGCGCCTTTGTCGCGCGGCCGGCCAACACGGACACGTGCACCGCCGCTTCAACCTTTTGGGTGCCGCCGCGTATCGGCACGGCGTACCCCACCACGCCTTCGTAAGACTCCTGATCGCTCTTCGCGAAACCCTGTGCCAGGATGTGGTCATATTCCTTTTGCAGCTGCTGCGGGTTGGTGATGGTGTGAGGCGTGCTCTTGGGCAACTTGCCTGCCAGCGCTTTGGCGCTCAATTGCGGATCGTGAGCAGCGAGCAGCTTCCCCGTCGCAGTGGCGTGCAGCATCAACGGTTGGCCGAGCCGGATGTCCAGCGAGACGCGTTGCGTGCCCAGCACACGGTCTGCATAGAGCACGCGTTGGCCAATACGCACACCAAGGTAGACGTCGTCACCGATCTCCCGGGCAAGCTCCTGCAAAGGACGGCGTGCGAGCGTGCGCACGTCCAACGACTGGACAGTGCGCAGGGCCAGCGACACGGCGCGTGGCCCGACCGCGTAGCGCAGGTCGTCATCGAGGATCACCACTTCGGCGGTCACCATGGTCTGGAGCATGTTGTGCAAGCTGCTGACCGGCAGATCCAACGCTTGCTTGATTTCGGTCAATCGCAATGGCGTGCCCCGCTCGGCCAGGAGCTTGAGGATGTCAAACGTTCTGAGGTATCGATCCGGGCTCATGGTTCCTCTTCAAGGACGGGGAAAAACCGCTTGCCGATAACGCACGGCTTGGTTAAAATTTTCGAGATTATGGATTGTATTTCGAGTTTTCGAAAATTGCACGTTTAAACTTTCTCGCCGTGGTGACATGAAAATTCCTGAAAGCAAGACGATCCCGCAACTGTTGCAGGAACAAGCCACGCGCCATGCCTCGCGCGAGGCGCTGGTAGACGGCAGGCGGCGGTACACCTATGCGCAGCTGCAAACGGAGGTGCACCGCGTCGCGCGCGGTCTGTTGGCGCTCGGCATCCGCCGTGGCGATCACGTCGCCATCCTGATGGGCAACCGCGCCGAGTGGATGCTGTCCTTCCTGGCCGTGCAGCAGATCGGTGCGGTGTCGGTCGGCCTGAACACCTGGTCGTCTGCGCGCGAGATGGAATACACCCTGTCGCATGCCGAAGTGCGCTGCCTCATTGCCACGGACCGCCTGCGGCGCCAGGACTTTCGCGCGATGCTGAATGAACTGCCACGCGAGCAGCTTCCGAAGCTGCAATTCACCGTGTGGCTGGGCACAGATCCGGCGGCGCCCCTCCCTATCGATGCCGCGGCCGGAGAGTGTGAATGGGACGAGATGTTGCGGCGCGGCGATGGCGTTGCACAAGCGCAGGTGGATGCGGCCGCTCAAGCCACAGCGCCCGACGATGTCGCCATGCTGCTCTACACCTCGGGCTCCACAGCAGCGCCCAAGGGCATCCTGCTGCAACACGAGAAATGGATCCGCAACGCCTTTCACATTGGCGAACGCCAACACGTCACCCACGAAGACCGGCTGTGGCTGGCCGTCTCCTTGTTCTGGAGCTTCGGCATCGTGAATGCCGTGCCCAACTTGTTGACACACGGCGGCTGCGTGGTACTGCAGGAAAGCTTTGACGCGGGCGAGGCGATGGCTTTGATCGAGCGCGAACGGTGTTCCATCCTCTATGGAACGCCCAACATCGTGCAAGCCCTGTGGGAGCATCCCACGCGCGATCGGCACGACCTGTCCAGCCTGCGCAGCGGTGCCATGATCGGCACGCCTGCGCAGGTGATGCGGGCGGTTGAGCTCGGCGCACGCGACATCTGCAACGTGTACGGCTTGAGCGAAACCTACGGCAATTGCACCGTCACCGACGCGCACGACCCACTCGAGGTAAGGCTGAACACGGTGGGCAAGCCGCTACCGGGCGTGACGCTGCGCATCTGCCACATGGAATCCGGTGAGCCGTTGCCCGAAGGTGAAGTGGGCGAAATCCGTGTCCAAGGGCCGCTGGTGAAGGAATACTTCAAGGACCCACTGAAAACGGCCGAGTCGTTCGACGAAAACGGCTTTTACCGGACCGGAGACATGGGCCTGCTCGATGCCAGCGGGCGCCTGTCCTACAAGGGCCGGTTGAAGGAAATGGTGAAGAGCGGCGGCATCAACATCGCGCCCGCCGAAGTGGAAGAGGTGCTCATGCGCCACCCCGCCGTGCGCGTGGCGTATGTGATCGGCGTGCCTCATCCCACGCTGGACGAGGCCCTGGTCGCCATCATCGTTCCCCAGGCCGGTGAAGCGCCGAGCGACGAAGCACTGAAGGCGTTTTGCTCTCGCGAAATGGCGGCTTACAAAGTGCCGCATCGTTTCCACCTCACCACCGAGTCGCAGTTGCCGCTGACCACCACCGGCAAAGTGCAGAAGATGAACCTGCACACCCTCCTCTCATGACGGCCACACAACGCACACACGACTTGTCTCCCATGGACACCGAGCAACCCGACCGCGTGGCGCAAGTCGTCCGGGGATTGAAAGGCTTGATCCTCAACGCCATACCATCGGCGCGCGACATCGATCTGCAAGGCCTGGTCCGCAGCGCGGGTGGCCTCTCGCGCGAGAACTGGTCTTTCGATGCGAAGTGGCACGACGCGGCGGGGTCGCACACCCATCCTTTGATGCTCATGCGGGATGCCGCGGGGACGCTTCTCAACACCGAAAGATCGCGCGAGTTCGCCGTCTTGCAGGCGCTGGCACAGACGAACGTGCCGGCTCCAAAGGTGCACTGGATGGACGAGCAAGGGTGCTGGCTGGGCACGCCCTCGGTGGTGATGGAACGCATGCCTGGGGCGTGCGACTACATGGTCCTCAACGGCGCGCAACCCCTCGAAGCGCGGCTGTCGCTCGCGCAGGATTTCATCCGGTTGATGACGGACATTCAAGCGGTCGACTGGCAAGCGCTGGGTTTGGCCGACAGCCTTGGCCTGCCCGACGTTGCGCCTTCGCTGTGCGAACTCTCGCATTGGGAGGCCGAGTACCGCAAGTCACAACTCGAACCACAACCCGAGCTGGACTACGTGCTGGCCTGGCTCAAGCGCCGCGCGCCGCAGGCCGAGGCGATCGTGCTGGTGCATGGCGATTTCAAGCCGGGCAATGCACTGATCCATGAGGGAAGCATTTCCGCCAAGCTCGATTGGGAAACCGCGCACCTGGGCGACCCGCTGGAAGATTTGGGCTGGGTCACAAACCCGGTCCGCAAGCGCGAGCACCAGATCCCTGGTCATTGGGAACGTCAACAGATCGTCGATGCCTACCGCGAACTCACAGGCCGCCAGGTGCTTGAAGCCGATCTGCTCTGGTGGAACGTATTTTCTTGCTGGAAGCTGTCCGTGATCCAGTTGACGGCCGTGGCGGAGTTCGTGGCAGGGCGCTACAACCGGGTGTTCCAGACGCCCTCCTGGTTGTTCCGACCCATGCTCCAGATGATGGAGGCGGCACCGTGAGCACACGTCAAGCGGACCGAGCACAGCGAACCGCACCACCCACAACCCGCTATACCGCAAGAAAGGCGGGCCGATGAAACCAACCGCTGAAGACCAGCTGCAAGGCACCTGCCGCATTCTTGAGACCGTGGTGGCGCCGTGCGTGGTCGATCCTTTGGCTCGAACCATTCTGGATGGTCTCGTCGCCAACCTTCGCATGCTCACTGGGGCGCTGCCGGCCGTGCCCGGCTTCCTGCGTGATGACAACCAGGCCACCGCTCAGCTACTGGCAACACTGCGTGGCTCGGTGCCGGGTGATCTGGCGGTGCAGGTGGAGCGCGCCCTGAGCGAACCCGAACCCGACGCCGTCGACCCCAGGGCCCTGGATCTGCGAAACCACCAGTTGCGCGCGCTCCTGGCCCAGGCGGTGTGCAGTGAAGACCTGAAGCCCGAACAACACAGCACCATCGTGCGCCACATGACCGAGCGCGCTTCCCGCGTGCCGATGCGCTATGTGGCAACCGCCCCCACCCCCGCTCCTATTGCAAAGAAGTCCTAGACCCATGCTGACCTCGCTCGACGACACGCTCTGGCACCAGTTGCCCACCACCTTCGATCACGTCTGGACCAGCGATCCGCGCTGGTTCGACCGCTACTGGTTCGCCATCTATTCTTCGGACGGCCGCGTGGCGATCCAGATCACGATGGGTGCCTACCGCAACATGGGCGTGATGGACGGCGGCGCGGTGATGGTCGTCGACGGACGGCAATACAACCTGCGGGTGTCGCGCGCGCTCAAAGGCGACATCGAAACCGTGTGTGGACCTCTGCGCATCCGGCTGGTGGAAGCGCTGAAGTCGTTCGACATCAGCATCGCACCGGGCGAGCACGCACTGCATGGCGACATCCGTTGGGAATGCGTCGAACCCGCGCACGAAGAGCATCCGCACTACACCCGGCTGCAAAGCAGAACCGTGGAGGACTACCGGCGCTTCGACCAGATCGGCGTGGCCAGTGGCTGGCTGGAGGTCGAGGGCAAACGCATCGAGATCGATCGGTGGTGGGCGTGTCGCGACCACTCCTGGGGTGTGCGGCGCGGCATGGGCGTGCCCGAACCTGTCACGGGGCCCAAGGTGGCTCTTGCCGAAAAGGGCCACGTGATGTCCTTCCTCTTCTTCTCCACCGACACCATGAGCGGCTCGCTGCTGTTCTCGGGCCGGGGCGATGATGTGCCTTACACCACCGGCGTGGTCACCGACCGACGCACGCAAGCGATGCACCACGCGACGAAGATCGAACTCGAGGTGGACTTGCACGAAGGCACGCGGCGGTTTCGCCGCGCCGGCCTCAAAGTGACCTTCGACGATGGTCGGCTGCTGCGCGTAAGCGCCGATGCGCGCGGCTCCTCCATTGCCATGCAGGGCCTGGGCTATAGCGGTGGCTACAACGACGGCAAGGGTCTGGGTGCGTACCGCGCTGAAAGCCACCTGGAGTCGGATGTGTGGGACGTCTCGCACGCCTCGAAGATCGGCTATCCCGATGGCACGCAGAAGGACCACTGGCACCGCATCCAGCCCGTGGGCCTGGTGGCCGACTTCGACGGCGAAGTCAGCGAAGGCATGGGCAGCATGACCCTCACCATCGCGGGCAAGCTGCCGGAACATCTGCAGCTCAAATCGCCATCATGAAGGCGTTGGCTCTTTGCCGGACAGGTACCGCATGACGTCCTCACGTTTGGCCGAGTTGATCCGCCCGGACGACCACATCGCCGTGGGCCAGGCCGCTGGCGAACCGGTCGGCCTGATCGCAGAGCTCTTCCAACTGGCGCCACGTCTGGGTTCAGTGAACGTGTTCTGCGGCCTCTCGCTCAACCCGGCCTGGGGAGGCGACGTGCCCGACGCCGTGCGCGTGAGCACCTATTGCGGCCTGGGCACCGTGGGCAAGCTGGTGGCTCGCCAACGCGCACGGGTGATGCCGGCCTCGCTGCCGCAGTTGTCGTCCTTCATCGCCTCACGAAAACTGCCGGTGGATGTGGTGCTGCTGCAGGTGTCTCCTGCCGATGCCGGCGGCTACCACAGCCTGGGCTGTACGCTGGACTACGTGTGGGACGCCGTGCAGGTAGCGCGTGTCGTGGTGGTGGAGGTGAATGCCAACATGCCGATGACGCGCGGCGTTGGCCGCTTGCACAGCAGCCGCGTGGTGGTGGCCCGCGAGAGCGACGACGCCTTGCTCGAATCGCCCGCCGAGGAGCCTACCGAGGTGCAACGGCAGGTCGCGCGCCACGTTGCAAGCCTGGTGCCCGATGGCGCGACGCTGCAACTCGGCATCGGTGGCCTTGCGGGCGCGGTGGCCGGTGCGCTGAAGCAGCGCCGGGACCTCAAGATTCGGTCGGGTCTGGTGGGCGATTGGTATCTGGATCTGCTGGACAGCGGCGCCCTCGACACCACCCCGGATGCGTGCCTCACGGCCCTGGTGGTCGGCAGTTCATCGCTCTACGCCTCTTTGTCGCGCGAGGGCGGCCTCGGCTTCGCCCCGGCAACGCAGCTCGTCCTGCCCATTCCCGGGTCGCCGTTGATGGCGATCAATTCGGCGATCGAGGTCGACCTGTGCGGCCAGGTGAACGCGGAGTTCCTGGGCGAACGTTATGTGGGCGCGGTCGGTGGCCAGACCGACTACTTCCGGGCCGCGCGCCGCTCGGAAAGTGGGCTCGCGATTCTCGCGATGCCGGCCACCACGGGGCGCGGTGCGAAGAGCCGCATCGTGCCGCGTTGCACCTACGTCACCTCGGCGCAAAGCGATGTCGACGTGATCGTCACCGAACACGGTGCGGCGGACATACGCGCCACCACGCTCCAGGAGCGACGTGCATTGATCGCGAACGTCGCGCATCCGCAGACACGGGGCCTTCTGCTGCAGAGTGGCGCGCCCCAGTAGGCTGATACGGCCCACCAGTGGGCTGTATCAGCCTACCAAGATCACCGGCTTTGCCAGCGCGGTGTGCGCCGCTCGGCAAAAGCACGCGCGCCCTCACGCGCATCCTCAGAGGCCAGCACAGCGGTAGTGATGGCGTCCTGGGAATCAAACATCGTGGCAATCGGCCAGTCGCGCTGTTCGACGATGACGCGTTTGCTCGCGGCTACCGACAGCGGCGCATTCACGAGGATGCGACGGGCCAGTTGCTTGGCCTGCTCCAGTGCCTGGCCCGGCTCCACCAGGGCATTGATCAGGCCGTACTGGAAAAGGCGTTCGGCGGAAATGTGGTCGCCGGTCAGCGCGATCTCCATCGCGATGCGCTGCGGAATCAGGCGTGGCAAGCGCAGCAGCCCACCAGAAGCGGCGGCCAGGCCGCGTTTGACCTCGGGCAAGCCAAACTTTGCATCGCGAGCCGCCACGACGAGATCGCAGGCCAGGACCGATTCAAATCCACCCGCCAGCGCGTAGCCTTCGACGGCGGCGATCAGTGGCTTGCGTGGCGGAATGAACGCAATGCCCAGGAAACCGCGCCCTTCCACTCGCGGCGACTCCCCAGCCAAGAAGGCCTTGAGGTCCATGCCGGCGCAGAAATTGCCACCGGCGCCGGTGAGAATGCCAATGTGCAGATCGTCGCGTTCGTCCATCGCGTCGAAAGCCGCGCACACGCCGTAGGACACCGCTCGGTTCACGGCATTTTTTTGACCCGGACGGTTGATGGTGACAACGACCATGCCGCCGTCATGCTCGACCAGAACTTCTTGTGTCATAGAGGATGTCTCCGTTTAGCTATGCCGAAGGCGGACAGGACGGGCGACTCGCGACTGGCATGCTGAAAAGGTCGACTCCTGCACTTATTACCTCCTATCGGTATAAATAGTATACTCACAAGTACCATTACATCCCAACAAGAAAGCAAGGAGCTCATCCATGGCGTCGCCTCCTCTCGCTGGCGTGCGTGTCCTCAGCTTGGCAGAACAGTACCCGGGCCCTTACGCCACCTTGCTGCTCGCTGATCTGGGCGCCGATGTCATCCTCGTGGAACGCCCGGAAAGCGGTGACCCCACGCGTCGGCATCCCGGGCTGTTCGCCTCGCTCGGCCGCAACAAGCGCTCGATCGCGCTGGACCTTAAGTCGCCCAGCGAACGCGCCCGATTTCTGGAACTCGTCGACACGGCGGACGTGGTGATGGAGGGCTTTCGTCCCGGCGTCATGGGGCGCCTCGGCCTGGACTCGAAGGCCTTGCGCGCACGCAAGCCCTCGCTGATCTATGTCTCGATCTCATCGTTCGGCCAGACCGGGCCAATGGCCGCAGTGGCCGGCCACGATCTGAGCATCCAGGCGGTGGCGGGCATGGTGAGCGTGCCTTCGGGCCGCGAGGAAACAGCCACGCTGCCCGTCTTGCCGCTGGCGGACATCGCGTCGGGCATGTTTGCCGCATTGAGCGTGGCCACTGCGCTGGTCGGACGGAACAAGAACGGCGACGGATGCAGCGTGGACGTGTCCATGCTCGATGCCATGGTCAGCTGGATGACGCCCTTCCTGGTGCCGGGCATGAACCAGCTGCCGGTGCGCCCGCTGCCGCCGGAAGACCCGGGCTACGGCGTGTTCGCCACGGCAAACGGCGGACAACTCACGCTGAGCATCGCCGGCGAAGACCATATGTGGGCGGCGCTCTGCGGCATTCTTGAACTGAATGAACTGGCCGTATTGGGCGATGCCGTGCGCAGCGAACGACGGGCAGAGATCGTGCCCCGTTTGCGAGACGCCATTCGAACCCGAACCCTGGACGCCTTGTGCGAGCAATTGACCACTGCGGGCATTGCGTTCGCGCCGGTGCAACGAGGAGACGGTGTGCTCAACCACCCGCAGGTGCAGGCGCGCGGTCTGGTCGTGGAGCACGAAGGTCAGCGCCATATCCGCCAGCCAGTTCTGTTTGATGGACAGGGCAGCGGCCTGTCGCGCGGAGTGCCAGCGCTGGGCGAGCACACGCGCGAGATCCTGGACGAACTCGGCACCGCAGCGCGCGGCGTACGGGGCTCGCCTGCTCAGTGAGCGTCGATGGCGCTGCGCGTGGGTGCGCAGCGTGGTCGAGAAAGTCTTGGCGTGTTTGTGACGCGGCGTTGGTGCTGCGGTCGCTTGGGCTTCACGGTGCCGCCTTCGCCGGTGGGATCGTCACCACGGCGGCCCCCTTGACGTGGTCGCCCAACCGATTGCGTCCGCGCACTCCCACTTCGACGTCTTCCCCGCCGCCCGCCGCAGGGTGGCGCGACAACACCTCGCCGCTCATCTCCATGGTGTCTCCGGGATAGTTGCTGGCGCCGAGCCGGATGGCGGTGCGCCTGAGCACTGCGCCCGCCCCGGCCCAATCCAGGACAAACCGTGCCACGAGGCCCTGCGTGGTCAAGATGTTCATGAAGATGTCCTGAGAGCCGCTGCGACGGGCATGGTCCGGGTCGTGATGAACAGGTTGGTAGTCGCGCGTGGCAATGGCGGTGGCCACGATGGTGCTGCGGTCCAGCGCGATGGACCAGCGAGGAAGCTGCTGCCGCTGCGCGGGCGGCGCAGCGACGGGTGCGGCTGCCGGTGCCGTCGTCGGCGCGACAATGGGCGTCTGCGGGGGTTTGAACTTCAAAACCCGATGCAGCTGTCGACCCACCAGATCGCCCCGCGCGTCGACGACGTCGATGTGCGAGGTGATGAAAAAGCCCCGCCCCAATCCGGTGGTTTTCTCGTCGGAGATCGAAACGATCGTCTTGGTGGCGGTGACAGTCTCGCCGTGTCGCAGTGGGCGCAAGTAGTCTTGCTCACTGTCGGTCGCCACGATCGATGTGTAACCTCGTGCATCCAGACAGGCATACAGGTCGGCCACCGCGTCCGGGCCCGGCGAGACGGGCTTCCAGCCCGGCATCGTCCAGACTTGCAGCATCGCCGCAGGCGCGGTGCCGGTCTCGGCATAGGTCGGATTCTCATCGCCCAACGCGGCACACCAATGGCGAATCATGGCCGGGTTGACCGGGTCCGGCGACACCATGGCCGCACCTTGGCGGCCCACAAATCCTGTCAGTTGCTCGGCCAAAGAGAGGGTGTTTTTCATGTGGATGCGTCTTTCAAAGGGGCAAAAGATCAATGCTATTGCGCGCGGCGCGCCAACACGGGTGCCTGGCGTCGATCGGCTGCGGGCCACGGCACTCTTAATGGTTGACTATTTAAACTGTCCATGAATAATGGGTAGATATTTAAACATGGTCCGCGCCGCGGACCGCACAAGGAGACAAGGATGAGCCAAGACCGCGAGTCGAAATTCCGCATGGATGAAAACGGGCTTTCATCCATGCGCCGCAGGGTGCTGGCGGCCACTGCGGCAGCCACCGCACTGGCGGTTTGGCCACACACCGTACTGGCGCAGAACGACTTCCCCAACAGACCCATTCGCATCGTGGTTCCGTACTCGGCCGGCACTGGAAGCGATGTGATCGCCCGCGTGATTGCGCAGAGCATCACCGACAAAACGGGCAAGAGCGTGATCGTGGAAAACCGGGAAGGCGGCGGCAGCCTCATCGGTACCCAGGCAGTGGCCAAGGCCGCGCCGGATGGCTACACGATCTTGATCGCGGCCAATCCGATGGTGATCGTTCCCAGTCAAAGTTCGAATCCGCCCTACCACCCGGTCAACGACTTTGTCCCGGTGGCCAAGGTGGCCGTGATTCCGCTGGTGCTGGCGGTGTCGCCCAGCCTGAAGATCAAGACCGTGAAGGAGTTCGTGGCGTATACGCACGCCAACCCGGGCAAGCTCAACTACGGTTCGTCAGGCCCTGGCACCATCAGCCAGCAGGAGATGGAGCTCTTCAAACAGGCGGCGAAACTGGATATTCCTGAAATCCCCTACAAGAGCACTTCGCAGGCGATGACGGACCTGATTGGTGGCACGCTCACGGTTTTCCCCGTCGTTGTGCCGTTGGTGTCGCAGCACATCCAGTCGGGTCGCGCGACCGCGGTCGCCGTGCTGGACCAGCGGCGCTCGCCGCTCTTGCCCGACGTGCCGGCGATCACCGAAGAACCTTCGGTGCGGGGCTATTCGCCCACGCCGGTCTGGTACGGTTTCGTCGCACCGGCCAAAACGCCCGAGCCGGTGATTGCGGTGCTGGCCGACATGATCCACCAAGCGATGGGTGTGCCGGAGGTGCAGACCAAGCTCGCGGCTCAGGGAGCACAGCCCTTGGCCGTCAGCAACGTTCAGTTCGCGGCCGACCTCAAGTCCGAATACGAAAAGGCCGGCGCGCTGGCGAAAAGGCTTGGGACCTTCAAGTAGGCCTACGCATGCTGCCCACCGGCCGAGGCCGCCGGCCGGTGGCGAGCACATCAATGGTGGCAGGGCCGTCGTAGGCGGCCAGCACCAGGTCGCGCATGTGTTCGAGGTGCCGCAGCCAGAATTTCTGCACGCCAGCAGAATTTCCTTTGCGCATCATCGCGACCGCGGTCTCCCGGCTCTTGATGCTTTCCTGGCGCAGTGCGTCGACGCTGGTGCGCGTGATGGTGCGTTCGGTCACGTGCTCGTGCTGGCGGCGGATGATGTCGTAGATCAAGGAGGCCAGCAGGTGCAGCGTGTTGTTGCCGCAATGGCGCGTGATCAGCAGCGAGAACTCCGCGCTGAGGTCGGCGTAGCGGATCAGGTCGGTGCGGGCGGCCTCCTTGGCCTGCGCGATGTTCGCTTCCAGTTCGTGCAACACGTGCTCCTCGCAGCGCAGGGCGAGCAGCCCCGCCGCGGGTGGCTCGATGATGGTGCGCGCCAGCCAGACGTCTTGCAAGGTGGTGCCTGCAATCTGGAGCATCACCCCGACCTGGCGCGATACGGCGCTCACATCCACCTCACTGACCCGTGCGCCGCCGTGCTTGCCGCGGCTGATCTTGATCAGCGATTCGGACTCGAGCAGCCTCAGCGCCTCGCGCATGGTCGGGCGAGAAATCTCGAACTCGACTTGCAGCACGTTCTCCGGGTGCAGCTTGTCCCCGGGCTTGAGCCGCCCGGCGACGATCTGGTGCCGGATCTCGGCGGCCACGCGTTCTGCGGCTTTGAGTTGTTTGTCGGGCGTGCTGTTGGCGCGGCGGGGCAAGTTGGGCATGAGAGCCATTATTGCAACGATTCAACGGACGCCAGGAAGCCGTGGCCGCGCGCAACCGCCCGCACCACACCGCGCAAGGCCTCCGGCAGCGGTGCCCCGGGTGGCAACGACGGGCCGGCAAAAAGAATGCCCACGCCGCGCAGCAACCAGGCGCGTCTGCCATCGCCGAGCGGCACGGGCTCAAGCCCGGTCGTGGAAGTGGCGCAGGGTTCACCGTGTTCGTCAAAATGCACTTCGATGTCGACGCCCTCCGGATCGGCAACCCCGATGCGGTACCGGTGGGGCGCTTCGCCCTCGCCTGCCAGGCGCTGCAGGCCCGGCAACAGGTCCACGGCCTCTCCCGGGCGCAGCGTGCACCCGGCTGTGCCCAGGCCCAACGGGTCCAGCAGGCCCAGCTCGTCGTAGGCAGGGTGGCCCGGCAGCACGGTGCTCGGGCCATCGGCATCCCGGCATCGGCGTGGGTGCACGCTCGGCACCACGCGCTCCGACTGCGCCCATCGCATCAGCGGGCCCACACCCTCGAACCCGCAGAGAAATTCGATGATGGCCCGCGTCACACGCAGCAAGCGCATCGCGTTGCCAGCGGCGAGGATGCTCGCCGGTGACAGCCACACATGGTCCACCACTTCAACACCATCGTGCGAGACGATCTGCCCCGGCGGCTGGACGGCCAGAAAGAAGCGTGTGTCAAAGCGCTTGGGCATGCCGACGGGCGTGACCCAGTGCGCCATGTAGGAGAGACCATCCATCGAGAGAGACAGGCCCGCCCGCTCGCAAAACGTGGCGAAATCCAGCGTGCGTTCGCGCAGCGGGCCGCGCGCGGTCTCGAGTTCTTTGCCGATGGCGACCGACGCACCGTTCGCGTCGCGGGCAAACAGAAGACCCGCTTCCTCGAAGCACTCGCGCACGGCGGCCAGGAAGAAATCGAGACCACCGGCCGGCACACCCAGCCGAGCACTGGCAGCCATGTCGTCCAAACCATCGCAGCAGGCGCCTGCCCTCGCCTCATCGCGCTCGACCAGACCGCCGGGAAAGACCCAGGCGCCGCTGTTCTGGTCGCCGCGCTCAGCGCGCTGCAGCAACAGCAGCTCCAGTCCCGAGCCCGCGGCGGCGGGGCGCACCACCACCAACGAAGCAGCGGGACGCAAAGCGGCAGAGGTTTTGGCGTGCATGGAGAAGTCCCGATTGAAGCGCTTTTTAATTGGTTATATATTAATAGATCCACCACCCTTCCGCCGCAGACCGGCGCAGCCCCCCATGACCACACGCGACCGCATCCCCACCTACGAGGCCCTGGCCCTGCAACTCCAACGCCTGGGTGCGGAATGCGTCTTCGGCCTCATGAGCGACGAGACGGCCATGCTGATCGCCAGCCTGGACGGCGCGGGGGTGCGCTTCATCGGCGCTCGCCACGAGAACTGTGCCGTGGCCATGGCCGAGGGCTACGCAGCCGCCAGTGGCAGGCTGGGCATCGCGCTGGTGGGTCGCGGGCCTGCCACGGCGAACGCCCTGCACGGCATCGTCTATGCACGCAAGACCGGCTCGCCTGTGCTGTTGATGATGGGCGCGCCGAGCGGCGCGCCGCTCAATCCCAATGCTCTGGGGCCCGACACGAAGGCGCTCGACAGCGTGGCCGTTCTGCGTGCCGCCGGCGTGCGGCATGTCAGCCTCGACGATGCCGACGTGGCACCGCAGTTGTTGGCGCATGCCTATGCGTCTGCGCACCAGGGCGCCATGGCCTTGTTGCTGCCCATGAACGTCCTCAACGGCAGCACGCCCGCCACCGCGCTGGTCGATGCGCCATCGACGGGCACCGCCGCACGTCCACCGGCTCCACGCGCCGCCGCGCTCGAAGCCGCGGCCACGCAAATCGCACGTGCGCGCCGCCCGCTCATCCTCGCTGGCGCGGGCGCGCACCGCGCCGGCGCGCGCGATACCCTCGTGCAGCTGGCCGAACATCTGGGCGCTGTTCTGGCGACCACGATGAAGGCCAAGGACATGTTCCGTGGCCATCCCTTCGACTGCGGTGTGCTCGGCTCCTTTTCGCACGGCGCGGGCCGGCGGCTGATCGACCAGACCGATTGCGTGATCGCATTCGGCGCCGGACTCAACCAGCGCACCAGCAGCCAGGGAACATCGTTGCCCGAGACAGCGACGCTGGTGCAGGTCGACGTCTCGCGGGAGGCCGTCGGCCGGTGGCTGCATTGCGACGTGGGCGTTGTGGGCGATGCGCGCGAGGTGGCCGATCGCTTGCTCGCGCTCTTGCCCGCGCGGGGCGAAGCCGATCGGCCGATGCACGCACCGTCGGTGCGCGATGCCCTGGCCCGCTACCGGCCCGAGGCCGACTTCGAAGCCAGCCATACAGCGAGCACGGTGGACCCGCGCAGCGCGGGCATTGCATTCGACCGCGCGCTGCCGCGCGAGCGCAACGTGGTGTACGACGCGGGCAACTTTCTCTCGATGGCGCCCTACGTACACGTGCCCGGTCCGGGCCAGATCAAGCAGGCGAGCGACTTCTCCTCCATCGGCATGGGCTTCGGCACCGCCATGGGCTTCGCGCACGGCGCACCCGAACGCGTGACCGTCCTCTTTATCGGCGACGGTGCCTTCCTCATGACGCTGGGCGAACTCGAGACCGTGGCACGCGAGGGCATTCCGATGGTGATCGTGGTGATGAACGATGGGGCCTATGGCGCCGAGCTGCATTACTTGCGCCAACGCAACATGGCGGTGTCGGTGGCGCAGTTCCCGCAGGTGGACTACGCACCCATCGCAGCGGGCTTCGGGTTCCAGACCGCGACGGTGCGCACGGTCGGCGAGATCCTGGCGCTGGCACCTCTTTTGGCGGCGCCCGACGGCCCCATCTTCATTGACTGCAAGATCAATGGGGCGGTCACCGCAGGCTTCCTGGAAGAAACCGCGCCGGCTCGCTGAGCCAATGCCGCCAACCAATCAACGCGCGGGTGCGGCAACGACGCCCTGAGCGAGCAGCCGATCCACCTCGGTCGGGCTGCAACCCAGTTCTTCCAGCAGCTCGCGCGTGTGCGCGCCCAGCCCCGGGGGCGGCTGGCCGACCGTGGCCACTTGCCCGTCAAAGCGCACAGCACGGGCCACGGTGCGCACCCGGCCGAACTCGGCGCTGTCGTATTCCTGAACGATGCCGCTGGCCCGCACCTGCGGGTGCACGGCCAGTTCGGCCAAGGTATGAACCGGTGCGAACGGCACGCCCGCGCGTGCGAAAGCGGCTTCCCAATGGCCACGGGTCTGCGCGGCGATAAGAGGGCGCAGGATCACCATCAGGTCGTCGTAGTGGGCGCGCCGGTCGGCGTTTTCGACGAAGCGAGGGTCGCTCGCCAGATCGGCACGTTCGATCGCCTGACAGAAGTTGTGCCAGAGCCGGTTGTTGCCACAGGCGACGAACACCCAACCATCCGCAGCCTCCAGGGATTCGTAGGGCACGTTGTCGGACATCGCGCGCGCCGAGGCGGCGGGTGCGTTTGTGTTTTCGGCGGCCCAGGCTCGCTGCAATCCCCAAGCCTGCAGTGACACCGCGGAGTCCGATAGGCAGGCCTCGATATGCGCGCCATCGCCCGTGCGCTCGCGCTGCAGCAGCGCCGCGAGGATGCCGGAGAACGCGTTTTGTCCGGTGGTGAAGTCGATCAGGGGAATGTTGATGCGGGCCGGTGGCGGTTCGCCTTCGCCCGGAATTTTCATCATGCCGCTGAAGGCTTGCATCATCGGATCGTAGCCACGCGTGCGGGCCAAAGGCCCTTGCTCACCGAAGGCGGAGATGGTGCAGTAGACCAGTCGCGGGTTGGCCGCGCGCAGTTCGGCGTGGCCCAGGCCCAGTCGCTCCATGGCACCGGCACTGAAGTTCTGGATGAGCACGTCCGCGCCGAGCGCGAGGCGCTGGGCCCATGCACGGCCCTCGGGATGCTTGAGATCGATGGCGATGCTGCGCTTGCCCCGGTTCACCACCAGGAACAGCGTCCCCGAACCCGACTGGCCGGTGTGGAAGGGGCGCCAGTGGCGCGAATCGTCCCCGGTGAGCGGCTCCACCTTGACCACATCGGCCCCGTAGTCGGCCAGCAGCTGCCCGCAATGGGGACCCGCAAAGATGGTGGAAAAGTCGAGCACCCGGGTGCCGGTGAGTGGCTTCATGTGGTCTCCATCATCGCGCCCGACAGGCAGACGCGCGTTCAATCCGTTGGTTGATTCTCCGTCGCCAACCACCGTACGGTGCAACGCTGATTTTCAAATTGGTTGACTATTTTATCGGCAATCGCATAATAGGTAGACATTTAAAAATTTCCCCACTCGATGAACCGCCCACACGTCGTCTACAGCGAAGAAATCCTGCGCGAAGGTTTCGGCATTGCCGACCGCCGCATCCCGCTGTCCGACCGCGTCGAACTTCTGGAGGCACTGTCCGATACCGGCCTGCGGCGCATCACGGTGGGCGCCTTCGTCAGCCCCCGCTACGTGCCGCAGATGGAAGCGTTCGAGCAACTGCTGCGAAGCTTTCGGCCGCGTCCCGGCGTGGAGTACCTCACCTTCACGCACAACCGGCGCGCGCAAGTCAAGGCGCTTGAGTTCTCGCCGCCGCTCACGGTCGAGGAAGACGTGTGCACCTTGTTCCAGGACATTTGCGATGTTCATCAGCGGCGCAACATGAACCGCTCGATAGAACAAGGCATGCAAGGCTGGGGCGAGGCCATTGCCGATGCCCAGGCCCGCGGTGTCCGCCGCGCCCGGGCCGCCATTGCGTCGGCGTGGGGCTCGAACTTTCTGGGTCCGTTTTCGCGCGAGTACCGCATGTGGTCGTTGCAGCAGCAGATCGATGCGCTGCAGGCGGCCGGCATGGAGGTGTTCGAAATCGGCCTGCACGACTCGCAGAGTTTCTGCCTGCCCCACGAGATGGAGCAGGACATGGCGGAGATCCGCCGCCGCTGGCCATCGGTTCGGCATTTCCATTTGCACATGCACGACGCGCGCGGCATGGCGATGCCCAGCATCTACGCAGCGCTGCGCCACATGGACGCAAGCGACACGGTGTTGATCGAGGGGACGCTGGGCGGCGTGGGTGGCGGGCAGTACTGCGGCAACGGCATGGCGTCGGGCATGGCGCCCACCGAAGACCTGTTGCACATGCTCGAAGGCATGGGCATTCCCACCGGTGTCGACATGGGCCGCTTGATCGACTGCGTCTGGATGCTCGAGCGCATGTTGGGCCATGCGACCTTCGGCCACGTGTCCAAAGCCGGGCCGCGACCGCAACGCCCCGACGCGTTCTACGACCCCAACCTGCCGGCCATCGAAAGCCTGCAGGCCGCGCGCCATTTCCGCCTGGGCCCGCAGGCCTACCAGGAAGAAGGCTATTCGCCTTGGAAGCACCCCATCATGGGCCCGTGGTTCACGGGTCCCGATCACGCGAAGGCGTAGCGTGCGCGCCGACTCTTCTTTACTTGACTTTTAAACCCCAGGAACCATCACATGGACTTCGGCTTCAGCGACGAACAGATCATGATCCGCGACTCGGTGCGCGAATTTTCCGAGCGAGAGCTCGCACCCAAATACCAGCATTGGGACCGCACCGGTGAATGGCTCACACCCGAGTACATGAAGAAGATTGTCGACGTGGGCCTGTTGCGGCTGCGCCTGCCCGAAGAGTACGGCGGCCAGGGCTACTCGTTTGTCGACTGCGGCATCATCTGCGAAGAAATCGGTCGGGCGGATCACCAGATCCGTTACATCATCTCCAACGCCATCCACCTGGGCGAGATGGCGTCGTCGCTGCATCCATCGCTGCAAAAGGAATGGATCCCGCGCATCGCCAACGGCGAGATGATGTCGCTGGCTTTTACCGAGCCGCGCGGCGGCGCCGACGCCGGCAACATCGTGACGCGCGCGGTGCGCGACGGCGACCACTGGGTGCTCAACGGCGAGAAGACGTCGATCACGTTCACCGGCGTGTCCAAGGTGGTGTTCGTGTCGGCCCGCACAGGCGGCAAGGGTCCGCGCGGCCTGTCGTTCTTCTGCGTGCCCACCGACACCCCCGGCCTCTCCACCAGCAACTTCGAACGCATGGGGCAGAAGCTGGACCGAGGGGGCAGCATGTTCTTCGACAACGTGCGCATCCCCGACATCAACATGGTCGGCAAGGAGAACGAAGGCTTCATCTGGGCCATGACCATCATTGGCTACAACCGCAACTTCGTGCCGCTGGCATGCATCGGCGCGGCGCAGAAGTCGCTCGAGGAAACGATGGACTACCTCAAGCAGCGGCAGATCATGGGCAAGTCGGCCTCGCAGTGGCAGGGCGTCGCGCAGGAGCTCGCCATCTGTGCCACGCAACTCGAAGCCGCCCGCATGCTTTGCTACAAGGCGCTGTCGCTCAAGGACAAGGGCCAGCGCCACGACGCCGAATCGTCCATGGCCAAATGGTGGGGCGTGAAGGTGGCCAACGAGGTGCTCTACACCTGCATGCGGCTCAACGGACACTACGGCTGGGCCAAGGATCTGCCGCACGAGCAGCGCCTGCGCGACTGCCTGGGCATGGAGTCGGCCGACGGCCCACGCGAAGTGCACCTGGGCATCATCGCGCGCGACATCCTCGGCCGTGACCACGCGCCGTTCTGAGCCCATGGGCCCCCTGCACGGTGTGAAGGTGGTCGAGCTCGCGGGCATCGGCCCCGGGCCCATGGCGGCCATGTTGCTCGCAGACATGGGTGCCACCGTGTTGCGCGTCGACCGTCAACACCCCAGCGGCCTGGGCGTGCCGCGCCCGGCGAAGTTCGACCTGTTGCTGCGCAGCCGCCGCGCGGTCGCGGTGGACCTCAAGTCACCCGCGGGCGTCGATTTCGTGCTGGATCTGGTCGGCCAGGCCGACGTGCTCATCGAAGGCTTTCGCCCCGGTGTCACGGAGCGCCTGGGCCTCGGGCCCGATACCTGCCTCGCCCGCAATCCACGCCTGGTCTACGGCCGGATCACGGGTTGGGGACAGGAGGGCCCGATGGCACAGGACGTGGGCCACGACCTCAACTACATCGCGCTCACCGGCGCGCTGCATGCCATTGGCCGAGCCGGCCAACCGCCGGCCATCCCGATCAACCTGGTGGGCGATTTTGGCGGCGGCACGATGTACCTCGTCATGGGGGTGCTGGCGGCGCTGTTCGAGGCACAGCGCAGCGGCCGCGGCCAGGTGGTCGATGCAGCCATGGTGGACGGCGTGGCCAACCTGATGACGCAGCCGCATGGCACCTTCGCGGCCGGCATGATGAGCAACCAGCGCGGCACCAACATCACCGACTCGGGCGCGCCGTTTTACGACGTGTATGCCTGCAGCGATGGGCGCTACGTCACGCTGGCCGCGGTCGAGACCAAGTTCTACAACGAGGCCCTGCGCGTGCTCGACCTCCCCGATCTGCTCGCCTCGCAATGGGACCGCTCACAATGGCCCGATGCCAAACAACGCATTGCGGCGCGCTTTGCAACCCGCACGCGTGACGCATGGTGCGCCGTCTTCGCGGGCACCGAATCGTGCTTCGCGCCGGTGCTCTCGATCGATGAGGCCCCGCTGCACCCGCACCTGCGCGAGCGCGGCACCTATGTGGAGGTGGAGGGCGTGACACAGCCGGCACCCGCACCCCGCTTTTCGCGCACGCCGAGCGCCATGCCCACGCCCTTCGTGCCATGGCGCGCCGAGACTGCCGCCGACATCCTGCAGGACTGGATGACACCCGAGGCGGTGGCAGCAGCGCGTCAAGCGGGTGCGATCGGTTGAGCGGGTCGTTTCGCAGGTGCTTCTGACGCCCGTCGGAACACCGGGTTTTTACCGATCGATTGGTATTCCTACTTTTAAGTACTTATAAGATACTACCAAGTAAATAGAGCCGATCAAAGCCAGCGGTGACGGGCTTTCAACCAAGGAGACATTTCAAATGTTCAACCATCTTGTTTGTGAGCGGGCCCCGACGGCGCGCCGTGTTGCGCTCTGTGTTGCGGGTGCTGTCGCCCTCGCGTTTGCTGCACCGTTGGTGCACGCGCAGAGCTATCCCGACAAGCCGGTTCGCGTGCTCGTCAACTCGGCGCCTGGGGGTCTCACGGATGTGTTGGCGCGGCTCATTGGCAACAAGATGGCCGTCGCGCTGGGCCAGCCGTTGGTGGTGGAAAATAGGCCCGGCGGCGGTGGGTTGATCGGGGCCGAGGCGGTGTCCAAAGCGGAGCCCGATGGGTACACCATCGGCGTTGTAGCCAGCGCATTTGCCACGGCGCCTTTGCTCATCCCCAACTCACACTTTGACGCCGCCCGAGACGTGGCGCCCGTGGCGTTGCTGGTGACCACGCCGATGGTGCTCGTCACCAACGTCAACTCGCCCTACAAGACCGTGGCCGACCTGGTGGCTGACGCCAAGGCACGTCCCAAGCAGGTGTCCATCGCTTCGGGTGGGAACGCGACCGTGACCCACCTGGTGCACGAGCAGTTTCAGCAGGAAGCGGGCATACAGCTCGTGCACGTACCCTACAAAGGCGGCGGACCCGCATTGACCGATGTCATTGCCGGACACATCCCGGTGTACTTCGACACCGTGACCACCAGCACCAAAATGATCCAGGAGCGCCGCCTGCGCGCACTGGCCTTGGTCGCGCCGCAGCGCCTGCCATCCCTTCCCGATGTGCCCACGATCGCCGAGGCGGGTTTCCCGGGTGTCCAGGCATCCAGTTGGTTCGCCATCATTGCCCCGCCTGCCACCCCGCCCGCCATCATCCGGCGCTTGAACGAAGAAGCCAACAAGGCTTTGAACGCACCCGAGGTGCGCGACCAGATCGTGGGCATGGGTGGCACCATCAACGGCGGCTCAGCCCAGGTGCTGGGAGAAAAAATCCGTGACGACAAGCCCCGCTGGAGCAAGCTCATCAAGGAACGTGGAATCAAGATGGAATGACGCACGCATCTTCTCGCGTGGCCAGTGAGCTGGCGTGCGCAACGCCACGCGACTTCAGCATTCCGCGCGTGCTGGCCAGGCAAGCGGCCAGCGCGCCGGACAAACTTTTTCTTACTGAGGTCTCGAGCGGTCGGCGCTGGACCTACGCCAGCTTCTGGCAATGGACCGCCGAGATCGCGGCGACCCTGCATGCCCAAGGTGTGCGCCGTGGCACACCTGTCGGCGTTCTGATGGACAACAGCGCCGAGCATCTTGGCGTTTTCTTTGCGTTGGCGCGCCTGTGTGCCGTGCACGTGCCGGTCAACACCGCAGCACGCGGTGCGCTGTTGCGCCACTACCTGGGACACGCGAGCGCCGAAGTGGTCGTGGTGGACCAGCACCTGGTGGAGCGCTTGCACGAGGTGCTGCCGGAATTGCCCTCCGTTCGGACGACCCTGGTCAACCGGAGCGCCGCAGCGGGGTTGGTTGCGCAGGCGGTGCCTGACGCACCGTTGTCTGACGCGCGTTCCGATGGGTCGATGGTGCTCGACACCGCGGCCATGCACGATCTGCTGCTGCTGGCGTACACCTCCGGCACCACCGGCCCGTCCAAAGCCAGCATGGTGTCCCACGGCAGTGCGTTGACGTATGGGACGGGCGGCATCGAAGCGCATGGCTATCGCAACGACGATGTGTTCTACGTGTGTCTGCCCTTGTTCCATGTGAACGCCCTCCTCACGTCCACGCTTACCGCGTTGGTGGCGGGTGCTTCGGTGGCACTGGCCCATCGTTTCTCAGCCTCGGGGTTCTTTGACGAGGTGCGCGCGTGCGGGGCGACGACCACCAATCTGCTGGGTGCCATGACCGCCTTTCTGTGGTCGCAGCCCGCTCGGCCGGGCGATGCCGACCATGCGCTGCGCTTGGTCAGCATGTCGCCGCTCCCGATGAACACGCCCGCATTCGAAGCCCGTTTTGGCCTGCGCGCGGTGACCAACTACGGCCTATCCGACTTCGGCACGGTGACCTCGCTCACCATGGACGCGCCACGCAGCAAGCTGGGCTCCATCGGCCTTCCTCGCAGTGCGTTCGAGGTGAAGATTTTTGACGACGATGACCACGAGTGCGCAGCCGGTGTCACCGGTGAAATCGTGGTGCGTGCGCGCGAACCCTGGCGCGCGGCCACCGGGTACTTTCGAATGCCGGAAGCCACCGCGGCGGCCCACCGCAACCAGTGGTTCCACACCGGTGATCGGGGCCGACGCGACGCGGATGGCTATCTGTGGTTCGTCGATCGCAAAAAGGATTGCATCCGCCGCCGTGGCGAGAACATCTCGGCCTATGAAGTCGAGCACATCCTGCAAACGCACCCCGCTGTGGACATGGCGGCGGCATTTCCGATCACAACCGTGGACGGCGACGAGGAAGTCGGCGTCGCGGTGGTGTTGTGCAAGGGTGCGTCCTTTGACGAAGCAGCGCTCATCGCGCACTGCGCATCGCACATGGCTTATTTCATGGTGCCGCGTTATGTGCGCTTCGTGGCTGCGCTGCCCACGACCATGAACCAGAAGGTCGAAAAGTACAAACTACAGGCGCAGATGCAAGCGGATCTCGGCGCTGTCTGGGACCGGGAGCGCGCCGGCATCCGCCTGTTGCGCTGAGCCTGTGAATGCCAGCTGTGGCGCGGCCGTCTACGCGCTGTGTTGGGCTGAGCGTGCAGCGTTACGCGGCTTTGGCTTGCACCAGGGCCAGCACCAGATCGGCCACCGTGTTGGCGGTTTGCTCGGGGCTCAACCGGCCCTCCGGGCGGTACCACACGTACGACCAGCTCAGGATGCCGCCAATGGCCAGCGACGTGATCTGCACATCGCTCACGCTGAACTCGCCAGCAGCCACGCCTTCATCCAGCAGCGCGCAGAACTTGCGATCGAAATCGCGACGCATCGCGTTGATGCCTTCCCGGCTGTCTTCAGAGAGGTGTTTTTCCTCCCGCGTGTAGATGGCGATGTGGGCCTGGTTTTCGATCACGGCAAGCATCAGCTCGTGCGCCAGTGTCCGCAGCTTGTGGGTCGGCCCGCCTTGCGAGGACACCACGCGGTCCAGAACGTCCAGCCAGGCGCGGATGCCACGGGAGCAGATTTCGGCCAGCAAGTCGTTCTTCGACTTGAAATGGGAATAGATGAAAGGCTTGGTGACGTTGAGCTGTTCACCGACCGCCTCCAGCGTGGTGTTACCCAGGCCATTGGAATAGAACATCTGCGTGGCGGCCGAGATGATACGTTCGCGCTTGAGCCGCGAGACCGCATCGCGAATGGTTTCAGGTTCGGGTGTCAACGAGCGTTTGGCGACCGGGGCCGCGGCGCGGGCCTTGCCTGGGGAGGCGGTGCGGCTGGTTGAGGAAGCTCTTTTTCGAGGTGGCGCAGCGGCTGGAGTCTTCATCATTTCAGTATAGCCTCCGCATTTGTGCCCTTACCCGGCAACGGCCTGGAAGACCAGATCCACGCCGTCTTCGCGCGGCTCGAACCCGCCTCGCACCGCCAAACCCAGGCGCGGTGTGCTCCCTTCTCGCCAGCGTCCCAAAGCGCGCACACCTTCCTTGAGATCCACGGTGACCAAGGTGTAGGGTAGCTCGTCGGCAAAGGCTGGATGGAAGGCATGGTGCGCCACGGTCCAGCTGTGCACGGTGCCTTCGCCCGATGCCTCCACCCAGTCGCAGCGGTCCGAAAAACAGCGGCTACACAACAGGCGGGGATAGTGGCGGAGCTGGCCGCAATCGGAGCAACGCTGAATCACCAGCCGACCCTCGCGGGCGGCTTCCCAGAATGGGGCGGACAGGGTTGTGCCCTGTTGGGGAGGCTTGCGCGGGGCGCTGGAGTCCGTTGTCATGTTCATTCCCTTCTCATGATGGCAAGTGCGCCATCGCCCATGTCACCGTAGCCCGTGACCAACCCGCATTCCGCGCCCTGGACCTGGGCACGCCCAGCGTCGCCGCGCAGCTGCCGCACCAGTTCGACCACATGGTTGAGGCCCCAGACGTGCGCCTGCGACAGCAAGCCACCGTGGGTGTTGGTGGGGAGCTCACCGCCCAGGCGCAGGCGCCCACCTGCAACGAAGGGCCCTCCTTCGCCTTTGGCGCAGAACCCCATGTCCTCCAACTGGCGGATCACGGCATAGGTGAAGCAGTCATAGATCTCTGCCACGTCGATATCGGCGTGGGTCACGCCGGCCATCTGGAAAGCGCGTGGTGCGGCCTTGCCAATACCCAGGCTGGTCATGTCGGGGCGTTGCGAAATCGAGGCCGGCGAATCGGGGTGCCCGGCGGCGACACCGGAGATGAAGACCCGACGGTGGCGCAAATCCACCGCGCGCTCGGCAGAGCTGACGACAACGGCCGCCCCGCCATCGCTCTCCAGGCTGCAATCGAGCAAGCGAAACGGATCGGCGATCAGGCGCGAGTGGCGGTGGTCTTCCAGCGTGATGGGCTTCTTCATCACGGCGTTGTCGTTGAGCAGGGCGTGCTCGCGGCAGGCCACGGCGACTTCACCGAAATGTTCGATGGTGGTGCCGTAAAGCTCCATGTGGCGCCGCGCCATGGGCGCGTACAACTGCGCTGGCGAGATGGCGCCCATGGGGTACTCGAACTCGGTCACGTAGTGGAACTGCGGCATCGTGTGAATGCGCGCGCCGGCTTTGTTGTTGTTGGCCGCCGCCGTGACATTGCGCCCGAAGGTGATCAGCACGTGGTTGCACACGCCGGCAGCCACCGCAGCGGCAGCGCATTGCAATGCCATCACCGGGCTGGCGCCGCCGTGCGGGACCACGGCGGAGAACCGCAGGTCGGGAATGCCGAAGTTGTCAATGAAGTCTTCGGCAGTGGCGCTGACGATGCCCACGGGAATGACGCCATCAATGTCCGGTGGCCGCAGGCCCGCATCGGCGATGGCCTTGAGCGACGATTCGAACTGCAGTTCGACGGCCGTTTTCGTCGAGCCGCGCAAGTAGGCGGTTTCTCCAATGCCCGTTACACAGGCTTTGTCGCGCAGGGTCAAGGCGTTCTCACTCGGGTTGCTGGGTTGAAGGTGTGCCGACCGGGCGGCGGCCGGCCGCTGCGCGGGCGCGCTGGCGTTCGCGCTCGACCTGGCGCCGGTAGAACACCGGGTCCAGTTCCAGTGCGTAACGCGGGCTGCTCGGGTAATGCTTGCGCAGGAACGCCTGTTCCTCGGCCATCACGCGTTGCATGTCGGCGGCATCGGGTCGGGCCTCGGTGCCGCTGACGAGTTCGGTGATCCACTCGGCCTGGTCGTCCATCATGCGGATGTTGCCACCGCCGGCCACGTTGAAGAGGCCCATGAAGTACAGGCCGCGTTGCTCAGGGTGCACCACACGCAGGAAGAGCTTGAGCCGGTGGCCTTCGAGCGGGCGCAGTTCGGGCGCCAGGAAGGGCAGCTCCACGTGGTAGCCCGTGCCGGCGATGACGGCGTCAAAACGCTGCGTGCTGCCATCGGTGAAGCGGAACTCCTGCCCCTGGACGGATTCGATGCCGGGCTTGGCCTTGATGCGATCCCACACGAAATGTGACATCAGGCTGGGATGGCTTGTCGGATGCGTGCGCGTCTTGGGCGTGGTGAAACCCCATTGCTCCATGCGCCCGTGCACAGTCCAGGTGAGCAGCTCGCGGATGGTGCGCCGCACCGGCCACGGCATCCATTTTTTTTCCAGCTTGCCCAGCACGCGCGAGGTCGGAACGCCAAACAGCATGCGAGGCATCATCAACACGGGCGAGCGTGCGGAGATGGTGGTGGACGCGGTGACGACGCAGATGTCGGCGGCAACGTCGACGGCACTGTTGCCCATGCCAACCACCAACACATGTTTATCGCGGAAGGGCTCGGGCACTCGGTAGCTGTGCGAGTGCAGGTATTCCCCGGTGTACTGCTCACGCCAGACCGGGTGAGAGGGCACGTTCTGGTGACCACTGGCGATCACCACGGCATTGAAGCTGTCGGTGCTGCCGTTGTGCAGCCGAACGCTCCAGTTGTCGCCCTCCGGCGTGATCGCGTCCACGCGGGCGTTGAAGCGGATGTGGGGCGTGACGTGGAAGGTGTTGGCGTACGACTCGAGGTAGCGCCGCACCTGCCGGTGATCCGGGTAGAGCGGACCACCTTCGGGGAACGGGAAGTCGCGGTAGGCCGTGACCCGGGCTTCGGAGTTCAGGTGAAGAGAGCGATACGCCGGAGAAGAGCCGTTGTCGTTGTCGTAAGCCCAGAGGCCGCCGATGCAACTGCCGTGTTCAAAGACGACCGCCTCGATGCCGCGCGCCAGCAAGTGCCGGGCGGCGCACAACCCGGCAGCGCCGGCGCCGATGACGGCCACGCGCTGACGCTCACCCCGGGGTGCTTTGCCGATGGCGAGTGGCGATCGTTCGGCCCCAAGCCTGGCCTGCGGCGAGTGCTGGTCCAGAGTCGTCATTGGTTCAATCCAGCTTCGCACCTGAGATGCGCACCACCTCTCGCCACTTCGTGCGTTCGCTTTCGGCAAAGGCAGCCGTCTCGGCGGGCGTGCTGGAGACGGCGAGTGCACCGGTGGCCAGGAATTTTTCCTTCACAGCAGGGTCGCTGGCGATGTCCTTGATGGCGTTGGACAACTTGTTCGCAATCGCCATGGGAGTGCCCTTAGGCAACACGAAAGCGCCCCAGGAGGTGACCACAAAGTCGCGCACGCCGGCCTCGGCCATAAGCGGCACGTTGGGCATGGTGGGCCAGCGTTGAGGACAGGTGACGGCAAGTGCCTTGACGCGGCCGGCCTGAATGAGCGGCGTGTAGCTGGCGATGTTGTCGATCGCGAAGTCGGTCTCGCCGGACATGAGGGCCGGCATGGACTGCGCCGCGCCGCGGTAGGGAATGTGCGTCGCCTGAATGCCGGTGCGCACGCGGAACAGCTCGCCGGCCAGGTGCGGTGTGGTGCCCACGCCCGCCGAGCCGAACGTCACACCGTTGGGCTTGGCCTTGGCCCAGTCCAGGAACTCCTTGACGGTGTTGGCGGGGTGCGATGTCGCCACGACGAAGGCGTTGCAGTTCTCCCAGATTTTGGAGACGTAGACGAAATCGGCCGCGGGGTTGTAAGACAGGTTGGAGAACAGGAACTGGTTGATCGACAAGGTGCCGATGGTGGCCGAAGACACTGTGTGACCATCGGGTGCGGCAGTCTTCACGGCCTCCATGCCGATGTTGCCGCCGGCTCCCGTGCGGTTCTCCACAACCCAGCTCTGGCCGAGCTTGGCGCGCAGGTTCTCGGCCAACTGCCGCGTCAGCACATCGGCCGCGCCACCCGCGGAGAAGGGCACGATGATTTTTACCGTCGAGGTAGGGTAGTTCACCTCCTGCGCATGGCCGCTCAGGGCGATGGGGGCGAGAGCCAGCACGGTGGCCTGGATGAAGGTGCGGCGGATCTTGTACATGGTGTGTCTCCTACTGTGTAAAACGGTGAAATCGAAAGGCTCTTCAGGCATCGCGTCGACGCTTGGGGAGCAGAGTGTTAGCAATGATCTGTTTCATCACCTCGGCGGTGCCGCCGCCAATGCGGCACATGCGCGCATCGGCGAAAGCACGGGCGATCGGGTATTCCCACATGTAGCCCCAGCCGCCGAAGAATTGCAGGCACTGGTCCATGACCTTGAACTGCAAGTCGGTCGTGACGAGCTTGCAGGCCGCCGCGTCGACCGAGTCGAGCTCGCCGCGCAGGTGCAGTTCGATGCAGCGGTCCACGAACACTCGTTGGCTCAACACCTGTGCGTGCAATTCGGCGAGCGTGAAGCGCGTGTTCTGGAAGTCGGCCAGGGTCTGGCCAAACATCTTGCGCTCGGCGGTGTACTCGCGTGTCCATTCAAGTGCGGCCTCGGCGCTGGAGACGCCTCGAATAGCCTGCACCAGGCGCTCTTGCGCGAGCTGCGTCATCAGGATGCCGAAGCCACCGCCCTCGGTGCCCAACAAGCTGCTTTTCGGCACGCGCAGGTCGGCAAAAAACAGCTCGGACGTGTCCTGTGCCTTGCAGCCCATCTTCTCCAGCTTGCGCCCGCGAGTGAAGCCAGCGCGGTCGGTCTCCACCAGGATCAGGCTCACGCCCTTGGCGCGCTGCTTGGGATCGGTCTTGCAGGCCAGCACCAACAGGTCGGCACTGTGGCCATTGGTGATGAACACCTTCTGGCCGTTGATGACGTATTCGTCGCCATCGGCAATGGCCTGCGTGCGGATGTTCTGCACATCACTCCCACCGGACGGCTCGCTCATGCCCAGCGCCACCACGACTTCGCCCGTGGCCATGCGCGGCAGCCAATGGCGCTTCTGTTCTTCGGTGCCGAAGTCCAGGATGTAGGGAGCGACGATGTCCGAATGCAGGTAGAAGGTCGGGCCGGTGGCGCCCACGCGGGCCATCTCTTCAATCAGGATCGCGCTGTGCAGAAAATCACCGCCCATGCCACCGTACTCCTCCGGTACGTTGCAGCACAAAAGGCCGAGTTCACCGGCCTTGAGCCACAAGGAGCGTGGCACCTGACCCGCCTTTTCCCACTCGGCGTGAAAAGGCGTGACGTGCTCCGCAATGAAGCGGCGAACGGTGTCGCGAAAGGCTTCGTGCTCCGGTGAAAACAAAGTGCGTGGAATCATGGTCTCGGGCAATCATTTAGCGGCGGCGCAGACGCCACCGGGCAGGGTCCAACGTTCGATCTCGGCATCGCTATAGCCACAGCCGCGCAGAATGTCTGCGCCGTGCTCACCCAGGTTGGGCGGCAACCGCGTGATGTCGGCGGGCGAGGCGCTCAGCTGCATCGGGCTGCGGGGCATGCGCATCGCGCCCTCGGTCGGGTGTTCGCGAATCTGCCAGAAGTCCACGCTGTCGAGGTGCGGGTCGTTGGGCAGGTCTTCGAGGCGGTTCACCACCGAGAACGGAATGTCTTCGGCCGACAACAGCTGCAACCATTCGGCATTGGTCTTGGTGCCGACCTGGCGCTCAATTTCGGCCCACACCAGCTGCACGTTTTTCTGCCGCTCGGCGAAAGTGGCAAAGCGTGGGTCCTCCATGACCTGTGCCGCACCTGCCAACTCGAAAAATCGTCGCCAGTGCGAGTCGGAGTAAGGCAGCAGGGCCAAATAGCCGTCCTGCGTTTTGTAGGGTCGGCGCGCGGCAGAACTCACCGGCTCATACCCCATCGGACCGAGTGGCGGCTCGAAGGTGTGACCCCATTGGTGCTCCATCATGTTGAATGCGGCCATGGTCTCGAACATCGGCACGTCAACCTGCTGTCCCTCACCGGTGCCTGCGCGATGCATCAGCGCGGCCATGATGGCGTACGCCGCGTGCAATCCGCTGATCTTGTCGGCCACGATGGTGGGAATGAAACGCGGCTGGCCACTGACCACGGTCTGCAACATGGCCAGCCCGGAGGCGGCCTGGATAATGTCGTCATAAGCCGGCCTTCCAGCATATAGGCCATCGTTGCCGTAACCCGTGACGTGGCAATAGACCAGGGACGGAAATTTGTCGGCCAAAGCGGCGTAGTCCAGTCCCAGTCGCGTCGCGGCGGGGCTGCGCATTGAGTGGATCAGCACGTCGGTTTGCGCCAGCAGGCGTTGGAGGATCTCCATGCCCTCCGCACGCTTGAGGTCGACCACGATGCTGCGCTTGTTGCGGTTGCTGGTGAGGAAGAACGAACCCATTCGCGCGGAGCGGCGCGGGCCGATGTGGCGTGTGAGGTCGCCCTCCGGGGGCTCCAGCTTGATCACCTCGGCACCCATGTCACCCAGGTACTGCCCGGCAAGCGGACCGAAGATCATGGAGGCGATCTCCAGAACGCGGATGCCTTCAAGAGGACGTTTTTTGGCCTGGGACATTCAGAGCACCGCCACTGGAGACAAAGGACTGCCCGTCGCGCCCACAATGGGCAGCGCGCTGGCCACGAACAGGAACTCGGAACGGCCAGCGGCCACCAGTGGGTCGAGCATCAGACCTTCGAGCAATGGAATTCCGTAGTCACGGATCAGCCGCTGGTGCACCGGAAAGACCTTGCCACTCGGGAAGGGCAGCACCTCGACGGCGAAATTGTCGGCGCCCACGATGGCCACATCGCGGCGCGCCAGCCACAGGCCGGCTTCCTCGTCGATGCCGGGTTCGGTATCGAATGACACCCTTTCAACGCCCTGCTGAGACTCCAGCCACCCCGTGCGCAACAGCACGGCGTCCCCCTTGCCAGGGTCCACGCCGGCCTGTTGAGCCGCCGCCTGCAGGTCGGCCACGCCGATGGACTCGCCCGGGTCCAGAACACGGCCTTTGAGACGCACGAGATCGAGCATCAGACCCCGTGTCACGATGGGCGGCATCTTCTCGACGCCCAGGCGCTGCGCGCGCGTGGTGCTTCGGATGGAGTCGCCGAGATAGCCGTTGTAGAGCGTGTCGTCATACCAGGCGTGGCACAGCGCATCGACATGGGTACCTATGTGCAGCGGCATCACCACCGTGTCTTCCGCGAATTGAAAGCCGCCCGGGCGGCGACTACTGGCAACCGCGTAGTCGCCACCATCGCGGCCCATAAAGTGCTGCATTCCGCAGCGGTGCGACGGAACCGGCGTTTTAGGTGAGAGAAGTTGAGCCAGACGCAGCACCTCACCGGTCCGTACCAGCGTGGTGGCATGCCGGACTTGCTCCGGACCGATGTGGTTGACTGCCCCGCGCTCGTCATCGGGGCCCCAACGGTGCCATGCTTCCTGGCTCATGCGCGTTCCTTCGATGCGGGCAAACGGCTCCCTTTGGATGGCAGCGCGACGGGGACAGGGACAATGATCGAAGGCATAGTGACGCTCCAGAGAAATGGGCGAGAGTGACGAAGCTCTAGCACCCTCGAATGATACCAATAAGTAGGATGAACTTCCTTTATGGTATTTTTCCAATACCGAAAGGTATGTAGGTATAAACCCTTCCCAACCTGCCGTCACGCGTGTCGTTCGGCGCAACAGGATGGACGGAGTGCCGCAGCACACTGCGCGAGCAAATGTTCATCCGCGAAACCTTTGCGCATGCAGGCATGGCTCGCAACACGGTGAAGAAGTATCTGGGAGCGGGGTGACGAAGAACCCCGGCACGCCGAGCGCGCCACTTCCCACAAGCTCGTCCCCCTACGCTGAAAAACTCTCAATCCGAGAAATGTCTGTCGAAAAAAACTCAACCTCCTCGACACTCATTCCGATACGGGAATCCTCCGCGATCGCCTTCCAGCCCTTGAGCACCTTCAGCTGATCGCGCAAGTAGGTCAGCGCATCCGCGCGATGAATGCCAAAGGCCGCAGAGGCCTCCAAAAGCGCTTGGACCTCACCGTCACGGGACACCACCTCAGCACCCACGCGCGGCCGAATGCCATAGGCCGGGGCCAGACGCCAGTGCTTCTTCTCCACGAACAGAAAGTCAATCTTCTCCAAGTGGCTGCACGGCACGTTGATCAGCAGGCAGAACATCAAGCGGCGCCAGAGCTTGAGCGCATCTGCCTCAAAATCCTTGCAGTGGTGCCGCATGGCCTCGAGCAGGTCGAGATAGGTCACTTCGTCGTTTTCTTCCGCGAGCAAGAAACCTCGGGCTCCCACGCAGTGCTTGCGCCCGCCATCCTCGACTCGATCAAAGCGCGGTGACACCAGAACGGGTGCGCCCTGGACGTCTTCCAACCTCGCGTCCACCACGTCGATGCCGGCGGCCTTGGCCAGTTGCATCCCGAGCATCTCGACCTTGGCGAGGGAATAGCGGTCATGGATGCTGGGAAACTTGGCAATGGCGAGCCGCCCATCTTCTTGTGTCCACGAGCAGTGGGGTTGTGAACCGCCCAAGGAGGTGGCACACCTCAAAAGCATCAGCAGCTGCTCTTCATCCTCGCACCCCTCCTCGAAGGCTTTGATCGCCGCGCTCACCACGCCAAGCTGTGAGAGGCCCGGCAACTGAATCTTCTTGGCGAGCAAAGCAAGGGAGGACCAGGAGGCCGACCGAACGCGCAAGGCACCTTTTCGGCAGGCGTCCAGGTGAATGACGAGTTCTTCCAAAGGGCTGAACGCGTCCGACGACCGACGCTCGAGCAGGCCCCGCGCATGGGCTTTCTCGATTACGCGCAGGCCAAAGCCGCGCGGCAACGTGTCGGCCAAGGCACCGAAGACATGGCAGCCTCCCGGGCGCGCAGACTTGCGCCAGTGAGGTGCGAGCGTGCTGCTCAGTTCCGGAGAGACAGAGAAAAAGTTCTCATGTGCCAACCAGCTCCGCACGTGCCGAAAAGAAGAAACCATCGCCTTGCCGGAATTGTGGATGCGCAGTTCGCCCACCGGCAATCCCTGCTTGCCAAGCGTTACCGCCAGAGGCTCTTCGGGACAGTCCCGCGGCCACACCGCGGGAAACAGCAGTTGAGCCTCCGGGGGCAAAGGACGCAAATCGGTGGCGTCAGGGCTGCACGCTTCCATGCTCGCGGCCGGGGTCGACCTCGCCTTTGCTGTTGGACCGTCCCACCTGGCCTGCTCAAGAGCGGCATGGTCTTCTTGAAAACTGCTGTCGAGATCTTCGAAGACTCCCAAGACCACCAGGCAATTCACAAGGGAGCGCGTGGCAACGCCTGGGTCGCCTTGCTCGATGCGATGGACCGTGCTGACGGAAACGCCCACCTGGCCGGAAAACTCGCCACAGCTCCAGCCGCGCAGCCGCCTGGCCTTCGCGATGCGGGCGCCGATCTGCTTGAGTGCGCGAGGAGCGATGAAATCTTTGAGAGGGTGCATGAGGATGCTCCGTTGTTTGAGTCCCTCAATTGAACTATCACGACTCCTCAACCCCTTCCTCACCATCCCAATTTCAGATGAAAAATCAGCCCTCTTCGCACAGCAAGTCAGACACAGACCCTTCCCTTTCTTGAACCGCACACGCCGCAGCCGTTCCACGAACACGCAGCGACATCGACGTATTAGAGCAATTAGAGCAGGCGATTTTTGGCGCGTAGCCTCAACGCAACACATCACCTTCCAAGGCTGCTAAACATCGATGCGGTCCCGCAGGAGTGACCACGGGAGAACCGCGAAGCCGCATGCCGAAGGGGCTGCCTCATTTTTGAGGCATGCGCTGCTTGGCCGATCCGCAAGTCGTTCAGATCTGAAAGCCGGCGCTGCCATCCCCCGTTCAGATCTGACATGCCACGCGGCCGCTGTCCTGGCGCAGATTCGATCCAGGTGCGGGCTCTCGCAGCAAGTTCATGTCAGATCTGAACCTTGACACCCGGTGATGTCAGATCTGACATCGGTCCCGCATCTGCCCGAGGAGATCGCCATCGCCGGCTTTCAGATCTGAACGATTGCGGGAATACGAGCGTGGCCTTGGGGATTCGGCAGACTCACGTCCACGACGCGCCCACCACACCAACAGCCCATACGGCGTGAACTGGGCGGACGCCCATGGCAACGACAGGCCCAGGCAGGAAGGCGCAACGAGGCGCCCAGGCGGCATTTGTCGGAGGGATGGAGGCCGCCCCACAGGCGAGCCGATCTAACGTGCCTGAAGGCCGCTGTGCACGCCCTGAACAGGCCTGGGTTCCACGCCTGCATCCCTTCCTTGTGCACCTCATTCTCAAGTTGCCGCAACAAAAAAGTTTTGATGCATGCCACGCGCCGTCAAGGGGTACGGCGATTCGTCGGACTCCCGGGCCGCATGCCCACCAGGCGTCAACCTGGCCCGGAGTCACCTGCACACTCGTTGCCCCAATTTCGTTTTTGCGCGCGCCCACGCGCACGCGCACCCTTTTTTATATGTACCGGCAAAAAACCTCATGTTTACGCTCACTAACATTGGTTTTTCACATCTGAGAGGGGTTAGCCAAAACCTAGGTCCACCGCCAGCAAGTCTGGAGCCTCTGCTTTGCAGGGGCTTTTTTTCGTGCGCAATGCCCCGTTTCATGCGGGCTCCGGAGCCATCCGTTTCTCTCTATGGAGATTCTCAGGCGACTTTCTCTCGGATTCAGGCCAAGTTCTCTCACTGTTTCTCTTTCCGACCGCACTTCGGCGAGACGCCGAACCCTTTGGTCGCGCGGCTTCGCAGCCGCTGTTGGTGCCTCAGAATTTGCCCTAGAAGTCGGCTTGGCAGCGAATGCCGTCCTTCGCTCATCGCGGGCGAACTGTCGCTATTGGTTGCAGAGCGGTCGCTCATTTGCTTAACCCGTTGGTCAGCCGCTTGCTAGACTTTGATTTGGTTGAATCAGACTTTCGGGGCTTTGTGCGACTCGACAGCCAGCGCCGAGCGGCCACAATCGCATCGATCTTGTTTTCCGCGCCTTAGCCTAGGCCGCTCGCGGCGCCATCTCGCGAAACCTGCCTGTGGTCACCCCTCCCTCCAAATCCACCCTCCCCGTCTTCGCCGCCCCTCTGTATGCGCGCATGGTGCAGTCCGCGGCACCGGTGCGCCGCCCCGGCATCGAGAAGGTCTACGGCGAGGTCATCAATGTGGTTCGCCGGCACGGTGCGCATGCCGTGGTGAAGGTGGCGCTTGCCGAGCTGTGGAAGGAACACGGCAACCACCTAGAGATGGTCAAGAGCATGCCGTGGCTGCACTTGCTTGTGGTCAAGTGGGCGCTCCAGGACAAGCGCGTGCCTTTGGCATTCGCGCCTCAGGACCAGTCCTACACTATCCGGCAGCACCTCGCCCTAATGCAGAAGCTGTGGGACACCAGCCAGCAAGACAGAGAGACATACGCGGCCGCGGGCGGCCTATGGCGACTGATGCGGCGCATCATGTACGTGCAGTTCGACTTTCAGCGGCGTCCCAGCTGGAGCTTCCTGCGCTGGCCGGCACTGATCGCTCGACTGCCGAAAAATCACCGCGCGCGCGACCTGTTTGTGCAAGCGATGGGGATGCAGCCAGAGCGGTATGCGGACCTAGCGATGGCCGTTTTCTCGTTCCTGCAGGACCAGGAGCGCTTTCTGGAGACGAACGTGCTCGCGCCACTCTCGCCTCACTACGGCGCAGACCTAGACACGTTTCTCCGGCTGTTCGCCCGCAACATGGGCGAGTTGCGCGATGAGCTGCAGGCCGAAGCGGCAAAGCGCACACGCGGCATGGCCGAACTCAACGAGTTCCCCTACCTGCAGCGTTTCCCTCTTCTGCGCTTGCAGGACGGGCGCTTTCAGCTGTGGCACCCGGTGGTGTTCACGCGCGGGCTCGAAAACGCGGTGCATCTTCGCCTGAACGCATTGGGACAGGACTACCCGGACACGTACAGCAAGGTGTTCGAGAGCTACGTCACCGAGTTGGCCATGAACGCCTGTCCGCAGGGCATTACCGAAGCGGCCTACCGCGCGCAGTGCGGCCAGCTGGGGAATGCGGTCGAGGTGGCCATTCCCTTCGGTAGCTGCAACGTCTTCATCGAAGCGAAGCTGAGTCATTTCCACGACGACGTCATTCTTGAAGACGACCCCAATCTGTTGCGCGACAAGATCAAGCGCGTGCGCAAAGCCATCCAGCAGGGCCTGCAGGTGGCGCACAGCGTGCGCCAGCCGGATAGCACGCTTCACCCGGGCTTCGCGGGGGCAGAGAAAGATTTCCTCATGGTGATCACCAGCCGGGACCTGTTGCTGGTCAGCGGAGAGGGCACGCAGAAGCTCATGCCGGACATCCCCCTTTTCTCCAGCGACACGCCCGGCGCCGAGCGCATGCCGCTCAACCAGATCTTCGTGGTGGACATCACCGACTACGAACGGATCATGTGCGCCGTAGCCGAAGGCAAAGTCCATCTGGCCGAGCTGTTGCAACGCGCTGCCATCGCCAACCAGAACGCCGTCGACGGGCGCCTGGAGTTGAGCCAGCACATTGACTGGAAAGGGGCCGAGCGCCCGGACATTCCCGTCGTCTCTGCCGCCGCCACCGATGCGCGACACCGCCTCATCGCGAACTTGGGCGGCAATCCGGACGAACTTCTCGAGACCTGAGGCCAGCACTTTCGACACCCGTGCGCGCTTGCCACTTCGCGCGATAAGCTGGAGTCCATTGCGGCCGTAGTGGTCCGATGTCATTTGGTTGGAGTACTTTCAAGACGCCGTTCCCGGCAAGGCTCGCGACATTGACGCAGACATTATCTGCAGGGTTTTTCGGATAGCCTTAGGCGTCATCGATCGAATTTCTGAACTGCCAATCTATCTAAGGTGACTCCTACATGGGAAGCAGGATCTACGAGAAGTCTGCAAAGGCACTCATCAAAGACATGGTCGAGGCCTGGGAGCTGAAGCCAGGACAGGTTTTCACGACGTCGAGGGCGCTGGAGTGGTTCGCACAAAATTACCCGCTGCTTAAGCCAAGAGGAATCTTCGCTAACCTGATCCTGTGCTCCACAAACGACAAGAACCGATTGCATCACCCCTCTATGAGCGAGGAGGATGACCTGCTCTTCAAGGTTGGACCAGGCCAGTTCCGTCTGTATGAGTCTGGCAAGGACCCGGCTCCCATTCACGAGATGGTAGAGGGTGATGTCGCGCTTCAGGAGGCGGCTAGCACCGCCGCCGATCTGGCGGACGGTGACGAGGAGGCTTCTGAACTATCCTCTGGCGCAACCCAGTTTCTGCTTGAGAAGGACCTGCAGAACTACCTCGCGAAGAACCTGGAGGTGATCGAAGCAGGGTTGAAACTCTACGAGAACGAGGATCTCAAGGTGATTGAGGCCGACGCCGGAAATGGTCGACGAATCGACATCCTTGCCCAGGACGCTAAAGGCGCCATCGTGGTGATCGAGCTCAAAGTCTCCCGCGGCTACGATCGGGTTGTCGGGCAGCTTCTGCGCTACATGAACTGGGTTCGCCTAGAGCTCGCAGAACAGGGGCAACGGGTGCGCGGCATCATCGTCTGTCGCACGATGTCAGAAGACATCCGACTGGCCTGTGCCTCCATCAAGGATGTCGAGCTCTTCGAATACAAGCTCTCGGTGGCGGTATCAAAGGTGCAGGGTATCGACCTGCCGGCTGCTTCCTAGGGCGCCTGTGTTGACCGTTACGGCCAATGCTGGTGGGTTTTGTGGAAAGAGTTCCTTGAATAGCGGTGAGGGTTCATGACTGACGAATGGGCGAAAGCGACCCAGGAGGTTGCGAAAGCTTCCGGAAAAGCTGTCGATGCCGGGCGAGGACTCGGCAGCTTCATCGGCGAGTTCATTCGGCAGCCGCTCACCGAGCAGGCGGGCATCTGGACGGACAACCTGCGCTATCGTCGTTGGTCCAACCAGATGGCCCTCAAGAGGAAGGCAGAGGCGAAGCTGGCGGAACTGGGATACGACGTTCCGCTGAGCGACCCGCCAATGTCTGTCTTGGTGCCTCTGCTGGAAGCTGCTTCGCTAGCAGAAGACGAAGGACTTCAAGAGCGTTGGGTGAACCTGCTCCTAAACTTCAGCAACGCCGCGAGTGGCGTAAAAGTTCAGCGACCGTTCGTGTCTGTACTAGCAGAGCTCGAACCATTGGACGCCCATGCCTTGCAGGTCATCTACTCCGTAGATCAAGCGCGCGAAGGTGGCAAGGCGATCCGAACCGCGAAACTGCCCATGGCAGTAACGTTCGAGCCTATCCCGGACGGCACCAAGCACCCCACTTCACACCCGGAGCCCTCAGATGAGGTGATGGTGGCCTTGGGAAACCTGGCTCGCTTGGGGCTCATTGGATCTGCGTCAGCCTGGGGCGGCGTAGGAGCGCTTTCCGTAGTGGACCAAACTCCTTTCGGCCGCGAATTCGTTCGTGCCTGCACTCTTCAGAAGGCGGTCGCAAGTTAGCGAATTGCTGTGCGAAGACAGCCCTGCTCCTCGTCGTTTTCGATCGTCATCAGCAGCTAGTGACGGGCAGCTCTTGACGGGATCAGTCGTTCAGTCGAAAAGCTGAGCGGCCGCAGGCAGTCTATGCCGTCGTCCAGTCGCCAACCGGATCGCCGGGAAAGAAGTGATGCCCACGCCACTACCGCCATAGAGATGCCGCGCCATGCGTTCGATGCAGTCTCCCGTCGCCAGGCATTCTTACCCGGAGGATCAAGAGTCGGCTTTCGTCGTCGCAACACTCGAGGCTACTAAACTGCATGCTGAACTCGCCCGCACCTTGCGCGGGCAAGACGAACAAACAAGAGACTTAGCATGGCGACTCGACAAATCTCAGGAAAGACAGAGATCAATGGGGAGGGGATCAAGAAGCATTTTCGAACCACCGATCCGTGGCGCGCGATCTCTGAGCTGGCTTGGAATGGCTTCGATGCTAAGGCGCCCAACGTCGAAGTGATTGTTGACGAGGGCCCGATGGGCGGCGCGACCCGATTGGATGTCTCCGATGATGGGGAAGGTATCGAGCTCGAAACGCACGCCGAAACGTTTGGCCGGTTCAACGACTCCAGTAAGAAGGAGGACGCAACTACGCATGGCTCGCATGGTCGTGGCCGACTGTCTTTCCATAGACTCGCCGAGCGGGCCATCTGGTGGACGAATGCCGCCGGGTCGGGGCCCGCTCGAATCGAAGTGAACGGCGCGACGCTCACAAACTATGAGGGCCGTTCAGTGGAGCCGTCGGCATTGCCGAAAGGGTTGGATTTGGGCAAGACCGGCACGACCGTGGAGCTGCCCAACCTACATGCCCCGCTGCCTACGACCGCGGAACTTCGCAAGCTGCTGTCCATCGAGTTCGGTTGGTTCCTTGCGCTCAACCCCGCGAAGAGGCTCCGCCTCAATGGAGCTGAGGTGGCGGTACCGTCGCACGACCTCACGTCGCGCAAGCTCTCCATCGATGGCCATGACTTCGAGGTGTCGGTCCTTCGCTGGGATCTAAAACCAGGCTCTGAGAAGTCTTACGTCTACCTCTTGAACTCGTCGGGCAAGACGGTTGATAAGAAGCTGAGCACGTTCAACCACAAGGGAAACTTCCACACCAGCATCTACGTCGGCTCAAAGTGGGTAGACGACTTCATGCCGAGCGGAGGTGACTTAGCTAGCCCGGACGCGACAGGCTTCGAGTCAGAGACATGGCGAAAGGTGGCGCGCGAACTCAACAAGATCACCAAGTCCGTGTATGAGGACTTCCTGCGCAAGCAGTTCGATCGAGAGATTGAAGGTTACGTCGCCGACGGCGTCTTTCCGACGTACGCCGGCCTACCGGAAGACTACAAGAAGTGGCGGTTTGAAAACACCAAGAGCATCCTGCGCGCAATCTACACGGCCGATCCGACGACATTGAAGTCGCTCAAAAAAAGCCAGAAAAAGATTTTTGTACGACTCCTCGACAAACTGGCGGTCTCCAACGAGAACGACGCGATCTTCGAGGTGCTCAACAGCGTGTTGGAGCTCGACGACGTCTCGACTAAGTTATTCGCAAAGCAGCTCCAGAGTGTGTCGCTGCAAAGCATAGTGTCGGCGATCGAAGTTCTCCGCCGAAGGCACGAGGTAGCCGACAAGCTGCGGACGCTGATGAACGACCACTATTTGGAGACGCTTGAAACGCCGGACTTGCAGGGCATCATCGAGGCCAACACTTGGCTTTTCGGTAGCTCTTACGAGACGCTTGGAGCCGAGGAGGATACGTTCACCAAGATCGCCAAGTCGCTTCGCGACGCGGTCAAGGGGATCGACGACATCACCTTGGACGACTTGGGCACGGATGAATCCACAACCATCGACGGCGCTAGAAAGCAGCCGGATTTGTTCCTCGCCCGCAAAGTTTCACACCACGACTCGATGGGCCGCAAGATTTATCGATGTATCGTGGTGGAGATCAAGCGGCCAAGCATCGCGCTCAATTACAAACACCTTCAGCAGCTCGATGGCTACGCGCAGCTCATCAAAAAGCACCCGGAGTTTGGCAGCAGCGATGCGATGCACTTCGAGCTCATTCTGATCGGGCGCAAGATATCCGAGACGGATACAGAGATTCGCAGCCGCATGCAGGGCCAAGTCGCCAAGGGATTTCCTGGCTTGGTCAGCGACGACGCACGCATGAAGCGCTTCGTGCTCAACTGGTATACGTTGCTTGACAATTTCCTGCTGACCAACCAAACCATGATCGACGCACTTAAATTGAAGCGCGACTCGCTCGCTGGCTCGCCGCGGCTGGAGCTAATCGCCGACATGCAAAAAAAGGCAGCCTAGCGGCGCGAGGCACATACCGCAAGGAGACTCGCTGTCGCACAGAGTCAATCCCTAAGCACTGCTACCGGATGCGATTTGGACACTCAATATTTGGTATCGACATCTGCAGCCGTTCATCCCGTAGCAAGACTGTCTGCAACCCAGCTGACCTTCCCCCGGAAAACTCCGACAGGTCAAAACTCCAAGCGCGATTGCTTCCCATGGGCTGCTAGATGCGGAGAAACCCCTTTTTCTAGGATTGCCTATGACCAAGCCTGCTGTCGAATTTGAAATATTCGATGACGAGTTCCGCCTTGTCTACCGGCCACGCGATGACACCAGTTGGGTTCGCGAAAGGTTCCAGCGCGGCGAAGAGCTGCTGGTGAAGGGCACGTTCCACCTCACGTCGCAGGATCTCGTCGAGAACTCTGCAGAAGATGCGGCCAGCGATGACGATGACATCTTGTGGGCAGAAGACGATCGATTGGTGTTTGCCATCGCGACGGCAGAAGGCGAGTACTTCCGGTTCAAGCCGGAGGTTCTAGGTTTTGAGACACCTGTCCTGCTTCATCGGGATGCGCAACCTGACTGGAAATGGTTCAGCGCAGAGCGCAAGGTGTCCATCCTCGGCGTTGTCCAGGGCCTCGGCCTTGAGCGCATCGTCATCGGCGGGCCAGACCCAGATGCCATCCCGATCGCTGAATATGAACGACTGCTGAACCAGTTCCCGACGCCATACGAATTACGCCGCTATGTCCAGGCACGCGTCGACACCGTGGTTCGCCAATACACCGAGCCAGCAGTCGACGCGGAAGCGCTGCTAAATGCCTATGTCGACAAACGCACTGCCGCGACCGCTCCGAATTTGGAGGAATCCTTTCGCAAGTTCGACGTCGCCAAATACGCCTTTGCTCTGGACCGGCTGCAGGCCATGCTGACCAATGAGGCCGGGACGTCGGAGGCGCAGTGGCAATTGGAGATTGTGGAGATCATCCTGCTGCTGAATCCTAGGTACATCAAGGCCTTCACAGAGGTCAGGCTTTTCGACGCCGACGCCTCCACCTGGCGGCGCATCGACATCCTCTTGGTCGATGCGTCCGGCAACGTCGACGTCATCGAGATCAAGAAGCCGATGGGCAAGCCCATCATGCTGCCGGCGCGCTACCGCGACCACCACCTGCCAATGCGAGACTTGGTCGGCGCGATGGGTCAGGTCACGCATTACCTGAGGCATCTAAGCCGGTGGGGAGGGAAAGGTGAGGACTACTTGACCGAGCTACTAAATTCCGACCTGCCAGCGGGTTTCAAGATCAGGATCATCAATCCCTCAGGCATTGTGATCATGGGGCGCAGTAACACGCTGTCAGAGGCGCAGAGACGCGAGTTCGAAGTGCTGCGCCGCGATTCCAAAGGGATCGTTGACATCATCACCTACGACGACCTACTGGCTCGGCTTCAGGCAGTACTCGATCAATTGCGCAGCGGCCCGGCCCTTAGCGCTGCACCAGCGGGACCATAGGCCGAATGGCCCGACTTGGACGCGACGGCCCCTGCAACATGTCATTGGTCAAAGCTGTGCAGCTGACATCAACCTTGTCGATACTCGTGTGATCGCTTTGCGGGTCACAGTTGCCGCTCAACAGCTGCGAATGCACGCCCCTTGCAGTCTGAAGTGGTCTTGGGATTCGAAATCCACTCTGCAGGGGCGCGCTGTCCCATACCTATGTGGCTCCTTCGCCTGCTCTCGGTAAGCAGCAGCGTCGTACATCTGCGAAACAGTCACCCAATATTCGACATGGGCTTCGCCAGAAGACGTTAGGTGACTGCTTCATGTGCACGGGCGTCGACCTCGTACGGCGCATCGGTGTAGCCGAACTCCACAATTTGCTGAAGGTACTTGGGCAAGTAGGTAGCGATGGACCCCGCCCGTTCGTATTGGTGAACGTGACGGCACTCGTGCGAGAGTAGGCGCGCAGAGTTGTGACCATTGCATATGTAGATGCCGTAGCCGAGAGTTAGACCGATCATGTTTGGACCAAGTAGGCCAGTTGCCAATGCGGCTTGGCGAAGCATTGGATCGGCCGGCAGCGGAAGATGCGTAACGAATACCAGGCGAATCTTTTCTGGATTGGCAACGCCGACTTGCATAGCGAGCGCCAAGTCCTCCTCCGGAAGGGCCTTGCCAGAGAGAAGTATCTCGGATTCCCGCTCCTCTGCCCAAGCTATCGCCTTCGGCGTGAGGAGTGGCAGAACGGCGGCGAGGTCGAAGTTCATACGAAGAGCCCGAGCATGTGGAGGTGGAGTGGGCCTAACGTTGCGCTCACCTGCGGAGCACTGCAGCTTCGGCGATCAGTACGAAGCGGGCACCTGTGAAAGGAAAGGCACTTGATAGATTCCTCTCATCCCATCTCGGAGCTGAACTCCGCAGCCAGCGCCAGCACCTTGTTCTTGCGACGCGCGTCCAGACTTCCGTACTGAATCAAGAAGTCCGCCAGCCGGTCGTCGTCGCAATAGAAGTACGCCACCGGCACCTCGAGCACTTTGGCCAAGTTCAGCGCGGTCGCAAATGGCGGCTCATGCACACCGGTCTCGTACCTGCTCATGCGCGCGCTGCTTGAACCTTCGTCCAACCCGATGCTCACCCCAAGCTGGTCCTGAGGGATTCCCGCTCGTCTGCGCGCAGCGCGCAAGCGCCGCCCGAAGAGCGAGGAAGGATCCGACAACCGAGGCATTCATCGATATTCGTAGAATGCCTTTTTTATTGCTCTACGATATTCGTAGAATAAGGTGATCTACATCGATCGCCTTTTCACGCGTGCTCAACCTCAAAGTCCTCTCTCTCCGAGATGCCGTCCTCCAGTTCCTGCAATCCCACCCTGGCCAGGAGTTCAAGTCCCGCGAGCTGGCCGACGGGTTGAAGCTGGCCTTTCCCGTTCGCTTCGCGGAAAAGGACCCAGCGCAGATCGCCGCCGAGATCGGTGCGGGCGGACCTCAGTGGCTGGTGAAATACCCTTCATTGCATCGCTCAGAGGAAGCGCCGCGGCGCTATTGGTGGTCGTCGGAAGCTTCTTCCATCGAGTTGGCCGATCCCATCCCCGTGCCTCCAGTTGTGGAAGCCCCGGCTCAAAGTGAGCACGCGCTCTACCCACTGCTTGCCACTTTCCTCATTTCCCGGCACCGCAAGATTTTCCCCAAGCGCATCGACGAGAAGAAGTCGTCGAACACCCAAGGCAAGGAAGGCAACAAGTGGCTGCACCCTGACATGGTGGGCTTGGAAGAACTGGCCTCGGGATGGAGCTACGAGATGAAGACCCTGAGCGCCAAGTCCGGCGCTCCGCAAGCCAAGCTGTGGTCCTTTGAGGTGAAGGTCGACGTGCCGCGCGGCAAGGTCCGTGAGTACTATTTCCAGGCGGTCTCGAACTCCAGCTGGGCCAACTACGGCTACCTGGTGGCGGTCAACATCAAGGACGATGCGATGACCGAGCTTCGCTTGCTCAACGAGCTGCACGGCATCGGCGTCATCCGTCTCAATCCCGACAACCCGGCCGATGACAGCGCGATCGAGATTCCGGCCCGTGAGCGCCTGGAGGTGGACTGGGGAACCTGCAATCGAATCGCCACCGAGAACAAGGATTTTCTGCGGTTCATCCAGCTCACGGCGCATTTCTACGACACCAAAGCGACCAGCCCCAAAGAGTGGGACATCCCACTAGATATTGCCGCACAGGTATGACATGGTTGGACAAACAGAGATGGGGAAATGAGCAATGTGGTTGGTGACCCCTGTAGGATTTTTCAGCGTGGTGCGCAAGCCCACCGATATCAAAAAGAAGACGTTGACTGTGCGAGCACGGGTGCGCGCGGACTTGGAAGCTCTGAAAGTCCAGTTCCTGCCTGAGCTGAGTGCGATTCAAGAGAGCACGACGAACGACTACCGGTTTCGAGCTGTGGCTCCGCAAGTCGCGGTAGCCGAGGCCATGTCGCGCCTTGTCGAAGATCTGGACTACGACAATTTCAAAAACGAAGTGGCCGAGCGCCAGGGTCGAGCGCGGGCAGATCTGTACCACGACGTCTGGTCGGTGCTGTACAAGCTGCAGCGGCCACAGCAATGACCAGCGCGCTTAAGACTGGGCACCTTCCACCAGGCGCGAGCATCCATCCTCAACCGGGTGATGCCGGCGAGGCGGTCATCATCCGGCGGCCCAGCAAGGCAACACCACTTGAGGCTTGGAGCGATGCCACGGCCACAGGTGCCATCTTGCCCGGCGGACAGATGCCTTCGGCGCTAAAGGGCGTTGTGTTTGCGCCTTGGGTAGATGCGCCAACAAGCGCTGAAGGCTGGGAGGAAATGGCTCAAACGTCGCTCGCCGAAGACCCACCCTTCAATCCTCCCAAGGGCTTCGCGCCCGCTGCTGGGGTGGTCATCCGGGAGCCCGATGGCCGCTTCTGGTTGGTAGGCCCGACGAACCAATTCGGCGGATACGAAGTGACGTTTCCCAAAGGCCGCCCCGATGGGAAAAGTCTGCAGGCCGCAGCGCTCGTAGAAGCATATGAAGAATCCGGCCTTCGCGTGCGGCTGCTCAAACATCTTCTGGATATTCAACGCAGCCAGACCTACACCCGCTACTACTTGGCAGAGCGGCTGGGCGGTACGCCTGCAGCCATGGGTTGGGAGAGTCAGTGCGTGCTGCTCGTTCCCGTTTCTCAAATGGCATCGCTGCGCCTGGCGGCCGCGGACAAGTTGGTATTGGAGACTGCGCTTTCAGCGGCAAATTGAAACGTCGGCTTTTCGTTCGATATCGTCTGGCCGTAGTATGTGGGCCATGAAAACCTTTGCCGACTCCCTTAAAAAAGAGATTGCCCGCGTCGCTCGCAAAGAGCTAAAAGGTGAACTCGACGCGTTGCGCAAGACGTGCACGGCTCAGCGCAGCGACATCGCCAGCCTCAAGCGCGAGCTTCGCGCGCTACAAGGGCGCTTGTTCCGTGCCGAGCGCGTGACCCACAAGACCGCTGCCGTCGTGATGCCACCGGCGCCCGCCCCGACGGCGCCTGCTGCACGCTCGCCCGTAGGTTCGCTCGGTTCGTTCAATCACGAAGCTTTCGCAGAGTTTCGCAAGGGTCTTGGCATCACGCAAAGCGAAATGGGCCGTCTCGTTGAAGCTTCGACCTTGTCGGTTTGGAAATGGGAGACAGGCAAGGCTCAGCCGAGGGCTGGTGCCCTTCTGAGAATTCAGTCGGCTATGAAGCTGGGCAAGCGCGCGGCCATAGCCAAAGCTCAAGCAACAATCTGATCCTCGTCGGAGGCGATGACCAAGTTCGGGCTTGAGCTATCGGTATTTGTCTGCGAGTCTGTTGCCCACGTTCACCTGTTGCTCAACGCAGAGCGATTGATTCTTGTAGTACGTCCAGACCGTTTCGGATCCTCGACCGTCTTCCTTGATCACTTCAACTTTTTCCAGCCTTCCCGCAGCGTCTTTGAACTCGCTCGTGCGCAAGCCCTGAAAGCCGTTGAGTTCGCTGAGCTTGTGCGCCGGCCCCCGGGTTTCGAAGCACTCGCTGTGCGAGCGGTTTGCAGAGAACCACACGGTGGACGGATCTGGTGTCGGAAGGACTGACTTGAGCGACAAGCGCGCAAGTTCGAGCGCATTCCCATTTTTGTAGACCGCGGCGATCTGGTACATCCGATTCGTGGCGAGGGTGAGGTGTTCGTCGTTCAATGGAAATGCGAGTTCGTTGTCCGACGTAAGACGCCAGTGGTCGTTGTTCTTGCGCTCTTCGTAGATCTCACGGGCTATGTGGTGGGCGATGGCAACACCAGAGTTTTCCTCGCCACGCACAAAGAAGTGGGAGCTGTCGCGATAGGTGACGACCATGGATCCAGTCTTGACATCAACCATCACGGACAACGCGCCGTAGAGGTAATTTGCCCTGGCCACGTATCCGACCGGCTTGTACTTAACGCCATTGGCTTGATAGTTCACGGTTCCCCAAACCTGGTACAAGGCGCCGCCACTTTCAATGGTCATCGGATCAGCACTTTGCAGCGGCATCTTCGGGTTGTTCAAAAGATCGACTCCGTCCAAAGGCTGTAGATCGAACGGCAGCGTTTTAGCAACCTGAAGGAAACGCTGTAGCAGATTGCTGTCTGAACTCAGCGCCTCGGCAAACGAGTTTCCAAGCGGAAGTGGCGTCGCATTCCCTTCCTCTGTGAGACGCCCGTGGCAAGTCTTCATGCACTCCAACGCTTCGGCGCGCTCCTTGGCCTCTGGAGACACCTTTGCTGGTTCTGGCGGCGGCTGGGCAGGCGCCGACGCCTGAGCTACGGGCTGTGTGCCCTCCGCAGCCGGCGTTGTTGACCGGCTCTCGCCTTCGCACCCTGCGAGTACCGCTAGAGCGAAGCCGCACCACACGGCCCAGAGGGCACGTTTGACCAGCCCATGGGCCAACCCCCACCTGATTGCGGGGGTCAAATACTTGGAAAACAAGATCCCCCGAGCGTTCGGAACGTTGGCCCTCACGGGCCGATGGGTTGCGGTGTGGCCATCAAGGCCGCGTGTACATGCTGCAAGTCGGTATGTCATGGGTTGCTCCGTTGCGATGAGTAAAACGCCAAATACTAAGTAATCCTTAGTGTAAAGCGTACGAGATAACAAGACGATCCCCGGCTAGTTCTGTTTGGGGTACGTGTTGTCGGTTTTTGCGAAGAGGCTTAAAGCTGCCCGGTTAGCAGCCAAGATTTCTCAAGAGCGCCTCGGCGTCTTGGCTGGAATAGATGAGATGTCTGCGAGCGCCAGGATGAACCAGTACGAGCGCGGGAAACATGCGCCCGACTACACGATGGTCCACCGCCTTTCGACGGTGCTCGACGTCCCTGAGGCCTATTTCTATGCCGCAGCAGACGACGAGGCAACGCTCTTGTTGAAGTTCCACCGGTTGACGGCACCGCAACGCGCCGTAGCTCTGGCGTTGCTCTCCGAGTTGTAGTCATTGCATTCGCGCCTTCACTGAACTGCGCCGGCCGCGGAGCCGGCGACCACGCTGGCCCCCATACCCAGCATGTTGCGTTGCTCCGCCCAGTCCATCGGGAACGGCACTGACGTGATCAGTTGCGTGGCGTTGAGCTCAATGGGGTGATCGCCCCGCTCAATCGCCTGCACGATGTCCGGCGCCAGCAAGGCCACGTTGATCACCCGGCTGACATAACGCGCGCTGAGCTTCTCCTGCTCGGCGAGGGCCTCGATCGACTGACCGCCAAAGGTCAGTTTCTTCAGCAAGGTCCGCCCCTTGGCCATCAAGGCCACCAGCCCTGGATCGGGCTCGCGTTGTTGAAGCTGGGCGGGACTGCCATCGCTGATGACCAACCGCACGGCCATGCCGCAGCGTTTGCGCTCGGTCTGGACTTCGATGGTGGCCTCGCCCTGCCCTGCCCCAGCCTCTTGCAATCCACAGCCAATCAGGTCTAGCGTGATGCGAACGCATTTCGGCGCCACCTCGATTCGATTGACGCAGGACCTCAGCGCAAACGTGCGTTCTGACTTTTTCGATACTGCCTCTGCCACGTTGGCGCCCTTCTGCAACGCGAGACAGAGCCGCCTGGCCCGTTTCAGCAGATGGGCCGCATGCTGGGCATCGCCCCACCCCACCGTATCCAGCACCTGCTTGTCGTTGCCCGCCCAGTTCAGAATGGCTTTGGTGATCACCTGTTCGATCTCCTCCGCTGGCAGACGGATCGGGTCTCCCGGGTCATCGGCTGGAGTGACGTAGTAGCGGTAGCGCTTCTTGCCCTTGGTGGTGTGAGATGGGATCAGCCGACGTCCTGTTTCATCGAACACCTTGCCGCTGAGCGGGCTCGGGTTCTGGGCGTGAGACTGGGTCTTGTGTCCCTGCCGGTTCGATTCCAGGCGCTTTTGCACCGCGGTCCAGAGTTCGAGATTGATAATGGCGGTATGTTGCCCAGGGTGGTTCTCGCCCTTGTGGTGGACCATGCCTGCATAGATCGGGTTGCTGAGGATGCGGTGCAGGTGGCCGCGGCTAAACGCCTTGTTGCCGCCAAAGCCGATGCGCTTGTTCTCCCGCTCTGGGGTGAGCCAGCCTTTGGCGTGAACGGCCTCGCTCAACCGACGAATGCAGTTGAGTTTGAGGTACATCGCATAGATCTCCCGGACGCGGGTGGCATAGGGCTCTTCCGGCTCCAAGGTGCGGCCGTTGGCGCAGTAGCCCACCGAGGGAACCCCGCCCATCCACATGCCCTTGCGTTTCGATGCCGCGATCTTGTCGCGGATCCGCTCACCTGTGACTTCGCGCTCGAACTGCGCAAAGGACAGCAGGACGTTCAAGGTCAACCGCCCCATGGATGTGGTGGTGTTGAACTGCTGGGTGACCGAGACGAAGGACACTCCCATGGCGTCGAAAAGCTCCACCAGCTTGGCGAAGTCGGCCAGAGACCGGGTCAGGCGGTCCACCTTGTACACCACGATCACCTTGACCAGGCCGGCCTCGATGTCGGCAATCAGGCGCTTGAGGGCGGGACGCGCGACGTTGCCGCCGGAGAAGCCGCCATCGTCGTAGGCGGTGGGGATAGGGGTCCATCCCAGGCTCTTCTGGCTCAAGACAAAAGCTTCGCAAGCCTCGCGCTGCGCGTGCAGCGAATTGAAGTCCTGCTCCAGGCCTTCCTCGGAGGACTTGCGGGTGTAGATCGCACAGGCCACGGAGGGCGCGGCGTGGGAAACAGAAGACGCGGATGACGCTGAGGATGCCTTAGTCGCCATCAGCGTTTGACTCCGAAGAACGCAGGGCCGGACCAGGGGGTACCGGTGATGGTGCGGGCAATACGGCTCAGGCTTTTATAGGTTTCTCCAGCGTATTCAAACCCTTCGGGTATGACCCGAACTTCATGCGTCGCGCCTCGCCATTCGCGCAGCAGGCGGGTGCCCGGAAGGAGTGGAGGAGCGGTGTGAACAGTAGCAACAGGTTCGGGATTCGAGGGCGACGGTTTGATTCCGTTGGCCTCACACTGCGCATGCCAGGCCAACACGCCGCGCATCAACCCGATGCTCACGCGCGCTGGCGGCTCGCACTTGAACAAGCCTTGCCAGAGCGCGACGAGAAACTCGCGATCGGCAGACTCCAATGATTCCAGCGCGTTCATGGGGCCGACGTCCCCATGATGCGATAGATGCGCACACCCTCTTCCACGAGGCATCGCACGTCCAGTCCCAGGCGTTTGCGCAGAGATCCGCTGATGGCGCCGCGTACCGTGTGGGGTTTCCAACCGGTGAGCGCGGTAAGTTGGGCCATCGACGCTCCAGACGCGGCGCTCAGTAGGGATATCAGCTGGGATTGCTTGCTTTGGGCCGGGGCCGGCGCGGAAGATTTGACTGCCGCGGCGGCTCGCTTCCGTGCCGGAGCCGAAGCAGTTTTGGCCGGTGCCACCGACGCCGAAGGTTTAGACGTTTTACGTGCGACCGGCTTGGCAGGAGCCGGGCGGCGTTTAACGAGAACTGATTTGATTTTGGCTGAACTCGAAGGAGAGCGTTTCATTTGAGACTCCAGTGCCAACACAGCACCGGGGTAGTAACGCTCTACGTTAAAAACCGCTCAAGTCATGTCTGGAGTAACCGTGGTAAATCGTCGTGATTGCAAGAATTGACTTGCAGCGCAACCGAAGTTGACGGTTCGATGTGAATCGAAAAGTAGCGCTCTACTGACCTGCCCGCTGTAGACGTACCAATCAGAAGTGGAAGTCCGGGTACAGGGTCAGACGGACGGGCATTCCGGGTGCTCACGGTGACCGATCAGTGGAGTCGCGAGAGTGTGACTCTAGAGGCCAACTTCCGGCTCACCGGCCGGTGCGTCGGCAAGGACCTGGACGAGGCTGCACTGCAGCGTGGATGACCCAAGGCGATCACCGTAGACAACGGCACGGAATTCACATCCAAGGCACTCGATGAATGGGCCTGGCGCCGAGGCGTGAAGCTCGACTACACACGTCCTGGCAAGCCCACGGACAACGGGCTCATCGAGGCATTCAACGGTCGTTTGCGTGATGAGTTTCTGAACGTCAACGAGTTCATTACGATGCAGGATGCGCGTGAGAAATTGAAGGCTTGGCAGCACGACTACAACCATCACCGTCCGCATGGCTCACTCGGCCACCTGACCCCGAGTGAGTTCGTCAAAAAGAGGTCAGATCAACAGCTGGAAAGCCGCCCAACTCCAGTTTAGAAGCGACCGGATATGGGGGAGATGCCAACAGCTTGCGCGGACCGCTCTACTGATTGTTCAGCGATTTTCGTTCAAACAAACGGACGTTTTCTCTTCCCTCGGAACAAATCTCTGGTGAACGTTGGCATCCTGTCACAATCCGAAAAACAATTAGATACCCGCACATCTTGAAGCTGTCCGACATTGAAAACTTTGAAGCCATCGCGCAGACCGGGAGCATTCGCGCTGCGGCGAAGCTGCGCGGCCTGACATCGCCCGCTTTGACGCAATGCGTGGCCCGGTTGGAGAACGAGCTGCATGTGGCCCTCGTGGTACGCACGACGCGTGGCGCCGTACTCACCGAGTACGGCATCGCCTTTCTTCGCCGGGCCCAACTCATTACTTCAGAGGTGCGCCGAGCCAGCGAGGAAATCGGCCAGATGCTGAGCAGTCAGGGCGGTAGCGTGTCCATCGGCACTTCTGCGACGCCCGCCACGATGCTGTTGCCAGACGTGCTGGCGCAGTTCCGCCGCGACCGACCCGGCGTACAAGTGCAACTCTCCGAGGGGCTGTTTCACGCGCACCTGTCGAGACTGCGCGAAGGCAAGATGGACATCGCCGTTGGGCCGGTGCCCGCCGTGGGTCTCGACTCGGATGTGCTGGTTGAGCCGCTGTTCGAAAACGATCTGATAATTGCGTGCGGGTTGCAGAACCCGCTGCGGGTCGCCACCTCGCTCGCAGATCTGCAGGAGGCGGAATGGATAGGCACCGGCCCGTTCGAACAAGGCCCTGGTGCCGCGATCGCGGACGCGTTCCGCGAGCACGGCCTGCCGGTGCCCCGAATGATGGTTCGGTCGGAGTCCATGGCGGCCATTTACACGTTGCTGATGCGCACCGACCTGATCTGCGCATTGCCTCGCGCCACGATCCAGGGCGAGCCACTGTGCCGGGCTCTCTGCGCCATCCCCGTCGTCGAGATCCTTCCGCACTACACCATTAGCCTGTTTCGGCTCGCTGACTCGCCCCTGCTGCCGGCTGCCAGGCACCTGGCCACGCTGCTGCACCGCCATGCCCACTACGTCACTCAGGCGATGTCAAAGAAGCAGAAACAAAAATTGTTGAATTCCGCCGACTCTGAACTAGGGTGAATGTTCAGTGGAAGACAACAAGCAGCACGACACGTCAATGCTGGCAGTTTCCGCTGACGGAAGCGACGAAGAGCAGCAATAATGCTCGAGAACTAACCTCACCCGTTTGTCGGAGAACAGTTCGTGGAGAAGTGAATGCTACAGACTGCAAGCGCGCTCATCGCAGTACCCGATCGCCCCTCTCTGACACCAGCGCTTAACCCCAGGAAAGGGCAAGGGTGGCGCGGGGAACGGCAACATGAGCACCTGTACCCCGTCAGGGCCAGCCTCGATGATAGGAGGTGCTTCGTTGGCCGTCACGAAGACCAGTAAATGCATCTGCAACGGTTTTCCATTCGCATTCAGTGTGGACGTCCCAGCGCCAACCACGTAGAAGCAGTCGACACCGCCCTCGTCCGCCTGCGGTTGCGCTCGGGTTCCTGGAGGAACTCGCCACATCCACGCGGCAAGTCCCGTGTCGTCAGGGGATGACCTCCTGCTTCGCAAGTTCTTGGGGCGTGCCGGCCACTTCCGCTTGGCCCCCCATGCTGCTTCCGCAGGCCCATGCGCAGCTTTTCGCACCACTTCGGCAAATGCCAGGAACCGATGTCGTGGACGGTTCGCAGCGTGAGGTACCAGAGACCTCCGGGTCCCGCAACGATAGGACCACAGCCGGCTTCCGGAAACGCATAGTGCATGCTCCGGCGCTGACCGCGTGGCGGCCGAGGGCCCCGCCCTGCACACGGGATGAAGCAGAGCCAACGCCGGCATGATACTGGCACACCGCAGGGCCGTGCGGCGCATGGGCTTGGTGGAAGAGGTGTGGTTCATGGCATTGCGACGGCACGCAGCGCAGGTTCCACCAGAGCAGGTTGTTTGCAACGGCTGCGATCGTACGATCGGCTCCGACAGTTGGCACACCGCCAAAGCAAACCATCATGGAAGTGTGATTTTCCTTGCCTTGCTACACGCTCAAAGGCCAGACATACGCTTTCGTCCAGCAGCCGAAACCGGCGCTTTGGGCCCCATCCCATCAAAGAGGATGCCGCAGAAAATGTCAGCGAGGTCTTCGGGTGACTTCTTCTTGGGGTCGAACCATTCGCTGGCCCAGTTCAATGCACCCATTAGAAACATCCGAGCGAGCCCAAGTTGCATATCTTCCCGGATGCCGTTTTCTCGACCCGCTTCCTGAAAGAGAGATTCCCAATAGGCACCGTACTCCGCCCTCGTTGCGGCGTGCTTGCGCCGCATGGCAGGAGGCACTTCTCCCATCAGTCGGCGACTCGCCAGCGCATAGTCACCGTGTGCGATGTTGGATCTCAGATGGGCTGCCATGGCAACCTGGATCCGGTCACGAGAAGTAGCCTCTGCAGGCAGCTGATCGAGCGCACCCTGAACCTCGTTTAACAACCCCTGGATCGAGTGCTCCAGCACCGCGTCGAGCAACGCTTCCTTAGACGCGTAGTGATAGTAGATAGCGCTCGGTTCAATTTTGGCCCGACTGGCGATGTCCCGAATGGACGTTCCCTTGTATCCCTTCTCCCGGAAAAGCTTGGCGGCGATGCCCAGCAAGATTTCCTTCGAGTTTTTGGGACGGGACCGTGCGGTCCTTAGCTTGATGTTGGGTGCTGCGGTTTGCAAACTCATGTCCTGGACAAATGGTTCGATGTGGGCCCGGCAGGAGCATGGTTCCTCGGTCTATCGGCCTCATTCTACGAGCGCGGCATGTTGTCGTTGCATAGCTGTCCGGCACTCGCCGACCATGCGCTCGATTAGCTCGCCACAAGAGGGAATGTCGCGGACAAGGCCGATGGTCTGACTCGCCCATATCAAGCCGGCATTCACGTCGCCGCTTTCGAGTGCGGCACGACCTCGGGCGCCCGTGACCAGATGGTGAATGTCCTTGAACTCGCATCCGCCCGGGCGGCGCTCGATCGCAATGACCTCGTCGGATATGGCATTTTTAAGAACGCGGCCGGAGTTGTGCAGCGTGCGGAAAATGATGTTCGTGTCGCGTTCGCCCGCGGCTACCAAGGCTTCCTTGATGTTTTGGTGGATAGGCGCTTCTTCGGTCACACAGAACCGGGTTCCCATATTGACCCCTTCGCAGCCCAACGCAAGCGCCGCAGCCATGCCACGCCCGTCAGCGATGCCACCCGATGCGATGACGGGAATCTTCAGCGCATCAGCGGCCGCAGCAAAGAGCACCAAACCGCCGATGTCGTCTTCACCGGGATGGCCGGCGCATTCGAAGCCATCAATTGAAACGGCATCGACCCCGTTGCGCTCTGCAGAAAGCGCGTGGCGCACGGCTGTGCATTTGTGAACAATCTTCATTCCGGCAGCTTTCGCCTTCTTGATGAATTCCTTGGGATTGTTGCCGGCGGTCTCCAGGATCTTGACGCCGCTGGCAATGATCACGTCGAGATAGGCTTCGTAAGGCGGAGGATTGGCCGAGGGAAGAATAGTGAGGTTGACGCCAAACGGTTTGTCCGTCATCGAGCGGCAGCGTTCGATCTCTGCGGCAAGCGCTTCCGGCGTGGGTTGTGTCAGTCCGGTGATGACGCCCAAACCCCCGGCATTGGAGACGGCAGAGGCGAGTTCAGCTCGCCCTACCCACATCATGCCCCCCTGAATAATCGGGTAGCGGATGCCAAGCATTTCAGTGATGCGGGTTTTCATTGTTGTCCTTACATGGTTCTGGCGTTTCGCCGGAAAGCAAATCAAGATCGCTGAGGCCGTGGCGCTCAGCGGCCTTGGAAGGTCGGCGCGCGTTTGTTGAAGAACGCTGCCAAGGCCTCCTTGAAGTCATCGGTGCGTGCAGATGCGTCGAAGGCGTCGCGTTCAGCATCGAGTTGGTTCGGAAATGCCGTCTCCGAGGATTGGCGCATCAGTTTTTTGATTCGCCCGTAGGCCCGTGTCGGGCCGGCAGCCAGGCGTCGGGCCAAGTCCAGCGTTTCCTTGCCAAGACGATCTGCAGGCACCACCCGGTTGACAATGCCCAGGCGCAAGGCTTCTGCCGCATCGAAGGTCTCGCACAAAAGAGCGATTTCGAGCGCTCTGCGCAGACCCACCACGCGCGGCAGATTCCAGGAGCCCGACACGTCGCAGCTCGCCGCGACATTCGCGTAGGCCAGGTTGAACTTGGTGCCTTCTGCGGCGATGGCGAGATCGCAGGCAAGCGACAGGCTCAAGCTGCCTCCCGCCACGGCGCCGTGCAGAGACGCGATGACCGGTGCATCGAGGCCAGACAAAATCTTGATCGACTCGTGCATCGCACCGATCAGCTCGATCGGCGTGTCGGGCCCACCATCGCGCAATGCGGCGAGATCACCACCGACGCCAAAACTACGGCCTTCCCCGCGCAAGATCACCGCACGCGTCGTGCCATCCTCGGCAATCTCGCGACACGCGGCAAGCAACGCTTCTGCCAGCGGCACGTTCAGCGCATTCAAGGCAGCCGGCCGGTTCAGGCTCAGTGTCGCGACACCGTCCTGGCGATTCAAGAGAACCATTGAATCTGGAGAGGTCTGCATATCATGTTCCGTTGAAATGGGGCGGTCTTTTTTCCGTGAACGCCGCAACGGCCTCGCGGAAGTCGGCGGTCTGCAAGGCCATCACCTGGGTGCGGTCCTCCAGCTGGAGCGCGGCCTCCAGGCTGGGGGCTTCCAGGTTGGCCCACATCAGTTGTTTGGTGTGGCGGGTGGAATAGGGACTGTTCCGCAGCACCTGGGTCGCCAGCTCCAGCGCAGACTCGACCAGAGCGGCTTCTTCCACTACCGAAGCCACCAGGCCGATGCGCTCGGCCTCGTCTGCCAGCAGCGGCCGGCCAGTGAGCATCAGTTCGAAGGCCCGCGCACTCCCCACTATCTTTGGCAGGTGGTAGCTGATGCCGCATTCACCCGCCGACAGCCCGATCTTGACTGCGCCAATGTGGAACGCCGCAGAACGCGCCGCCACGCGGATATCGGCGGCCAGCGCCATCGCGAATCCGGCGCCAACCGCCGCACCCTGCACAGCGGCGATCACCACCTGGTCGAGCGCTCGCAGCTTGCGTGACATGCCCGAGAAAAGCTGCTGAATTTCGGTCCATGCGACCACCGAGGCAGAGGTGCCCAGCAGTGCAGGTGGCAGGGCCTTCAAGTCCAGGCCGGAGCAGAACGCTGGGCCCTCTCCCGCAATGACGAGCGCCCGCAGAGAACGATCGACAGCAATGGTGTCAATCGCGTTGTGCATCTCTTGCATCATCCCAACCGTGAACGCATTCATGCGCGGGGCGCGGTTGAGTTTGAGCAACACGATGCCGTCTCGGGGCCGCGTGATGGCGATGGACTGGCTGTCCGATGGATCAGTTTTCATGTTTATGGGCCTTGCGCTGCAATATTTCTGCCGTGTGCTGACCCAACGTCGGTGCTGGCAAGGGTGCATCCGGCGCTGAGTCGGACCATTTGCCCATCGGCGCCATCTCGATCATTAGCCCTTCCGTCGGATGCTCCACCGTGCGGAAGAAGTCGACCGCTTGCAGGTGAGGATCGGATTGAATCGACAGTAGGTTGTGCAAGGGCATAACCGGAATGTCGTTCTCTGTTAGCGCATCAATCCAGTAGGCCGTCGTCTTTGTTTTGAGCGCTGCCGCCACATCGGCATACAGATCCGAAATGTGGCTCGTGCGCGCACTGAGGTTGGCGAGTCTCGGATCGGTGGCGAAGCGGTCCGGCTGTCCGATCAGCGCAAAAAAAGAGCGCCACTGTTTGTCGGTGTACACAATCGTGCAAACATGCCCGTCCAGAGTCGCATAAGCCTGGCGCGACGTGGCCAACAGCCGGCTGTACCCCGGCTCGCCGACCGGAGGCCTGAAAGTGTGCCCCGACAAGTGCTCGGCCATCACGTAGGGGACCATCGTCTCGAACATCGGGACTTCAACGTATTGGCCGCGCCCCGTCTTCATCTTGTGCACGACCGCTGCAAGTATGGCAGTGGCAGCGGCCTGCCCCACCACGCGGTCGACGATGGCGAGAGGGACGTACCGTGGCACGCCGTCGCCGACCTGCGCAATCAAAGAAGGGATGGCACACACGGCCTGGATCATGTCGTCATAGGCGGCGCGGTCCGCGTAGGGGCCGTCCTGCCCATAGCCCACGAGCGCGATGTAGATAATGCCGGGGTTGACGGATGAAACCGCTTCGTACTCAAGCTTCAAGCGCGCCATGGCCGCGGGTCGCACATTGGTGATGAAGACGTCCACGTCCTTCGCCAAATCAAGCGCCGCTTCTCGCCCTTCGACCGTCTTCAGGTCGAGAACGACACTTCGCTTGTTGCGATTGACGTGCAGAAAGCAGGCGCTCATGCCGGGGTTCAGCATGGGACCGAGGTGCCGCACGGGGTCTCCCTCCGGCGGTTCGATCTTCACCACATCAGCGCCAAGATCTCCCAGGATCTGCGTGGCAAAGGGACCCATCAAGACGGTGGTCAGGTCGAGGATCTTGAGTCCAATGAGAGGTCCGGGCACTGTGAGTTCCTTGGGGTGTTTCAGTCGAGTTTCAGGTTCAGGGGCTTGACGATCTCACCCCATTGCACGTACTCGGACTTGAGAAAATCGCCGAACTGTTTGGGACTCTTCGACGAAACGGCCTGTTCGCCACCGGCGGCTAGCTTCGCCGTGAACTCGGCGTCCGCGACAGCAGCAACCACGCCAGCGTGCAGCTTCTTGATGACGTCTGTGGGTGTGTCGGCAGGCGCCAACAAGCCGAAGTTCGTGTAAGCGATGAGTTTGGGATAGCCCGCTTCCCCCATCGTCCCGACCTCCGGCATCTGTGGCGAGCGCTCCTCGGTCATCACGCCGATCACTTTCATCTTGCCCGCGTTGTGAAGCGTGATGGCGCTGGAGAGGCCTTCGACGTTGATGTCGACACGCCCACCGAGCAGGTCGGCATACGCTGCGGCGGTACCCTTGTAAGGCACCTCGGTCATCTTGACGCCCAGGGTGCGCCCGACCCATTCGCCCAGGATGTTGGTGAGGCTCCCCGTTCCGGTCGTGGCGTAGGTGACGGGTGAGTCTTTGCTCTTGGCCCAGGCAACGAACTCCTTCATATTCTTCACAGGCACGTTGGGCGCTGCGGTGAGTGCAAACCCTTGCCGCGAGACCTGCGACACCGGTGCGAAGTCTTCGAACTTGTACGTCAGTTTGCTATAGATGTATGGGTTGATCGACGTGGTAGAACCGGGCGCCATCAGCAAGGTATAGCCGTCCTTCGGTGCACGGGCCACATAGGCGGCGCCGAGTGTGGTTGCAGCGCCCGGACGGTTTTCGACCAGCACCGTTGTCGAAAGCGTCTTGCCCATTCCCTCTGCGAGCCGCCGCGCCGTGATGTCGGTTGGCCCCCCTGCGGCATACGGAACGACGATCGTGATCGGCTTGTTGGGAAACCCCTGCGCCTGCGCGCCGAAGCCGATCAAGGTACAGGCCACCGCGGTACCCGTGCGCAAAAGCGCGCTCTTTAGAAATCGATTCATGAAGATGTCTCCTATGTTTTACGGTTAAGGTGCTGTCGGTGAAAGGCAGGCCGTTAGCGACCCGCGGAGAACATGGCGCGGGATAGGATGTCGCGCTGGATTTCGTTGGTGCCGCCATAGATGGTGCCGGGGCGGGCGATCATGGACAGCCGATGCAGGTCCAACTGCCAGTCGCCGAAGTCGCACTCGCCGGCGCTGCCGCCGCGCTCATTGGCCAGGTCGGTGACAAGGTCGGCCGTGCGCTGGAAGAGTTCAGTCGACAACACCTTTAGAACCGAATAGTCGGCATCTTCGGCGGTGTTGGCGAGCGCCGAGGCGCAAATTTCCTTGTACAGCGCACCCGCGTCGTGCAGGTCGCAAGCGATCTGGGCAAGGCGTTGGTCCGCCACTGCTGCAAGGCGCATGTCTGGCGAAGACTTCAGCATGCGCAGAAGATAGTCGAAGGTCTGCTGCGCAAGCACCGGGCTTCCGTTGATGAGGCGTTCGGTGCCCAGGAGACTCTTCGCCACCGTCCAGCCCTGATCCAGCTCGCCCACGAGGTTTTCAACTGGCACCTCCACGTTGTCGAAAAACACTTCGCAAAACTCGTCATCGCCCGCCATGTTGACGATGGGACGCACCGTGATGCCAGGCGTCTGCATGTCGCAAAGGATGAAGCTAATGCCTTGCTGTTTCTTCTCGAACTTGCCTGTGCGCGCCAAGACAAAGATATGGCTGGCGGTCGTCGCGTGACTGGTCCAGATCTTCTGTCCGTTGATCACGAACACATCGCCCCGCCGCTCAGCGGAGGTGCGCAAACTGGCGAGATCGGAACCCGCGCCCGGCTCGGAGTAGCCTTGGCACCACATGTCTTCGCAGGAAAGAATACGCGGCAGGTAGTGACCTTTCTGCGCCGGCGTTCCGTAACGGATCAGCACTGGCGCTAGCAGCGTGCCACCCACGTCCAGCACGCGCGCTGCGCCGTAGGCGTCAAATACGGCTTTGTAGACGAGCTGCTTGTCCAGGGACAAGCCCATGCCTCCGTGTTCGCGTGGCAAACCCGGTGCGCGAAGGCCATGGGAATTCAGCTGTTTCAACCAGCGCCGCTCGTCCGTTCCACGCACGCGGAGCACCACCGGCCGACGCCACTCACCGGGGTAGGCCTTTTCGAGAAAGGCGCGCAGATGCGCAGCGAACTGCTGCTCATTCATCGCATCGAGGTCTGCACCTGAAATGACGGTGTGTTTGCTCATGCGGTTGCTCCCGGTGCCAAAGCATCGCTCAGCGTGAGTGCCGCGAAACGCCGCCGGTGGGCGGGTGCGTTGCCCAGGCGCGACGCCTGCTTCAGCGCGGCGTCCAGGAACAGGCCGATATCGGCCTCTTCGGTGTAGCCGATCGCGCCGTGCAGCTGGATGGCGGCCCGGGTTATCAGAAGCGCTGCTTCGGCGCATCGGGCCTTGGCCGCAGAGACGGCGCTGATACTCGCTGTCGTCAGGGCGCCTTCCACCATTCGCACTTTTCGCGCGTGACCCCACGATGCACATGCAAGGCGCTTCTGCATGTTCAGATCCACCACACGATGGCGGATGGCCTGAAACGACGATATGGGCTGACCGAATTGCACGCGTTGCTGCAGATAGCTGACGGTCATGGCAAGTGCACCCTCTGCGATACCGGCAAGCTGCGCCGACAGCACCAGACGTGCATCCCCAAGGGCCGCGGTGATGGCGTCGCGCGCCGCGTCGCCGCGCATCAGCACCGCAGTCTCCCCAATGGCGGTATTGGCGAACTGGATGCTGGCGCTTGAGGTGCCATCGGCGCAGCGCTGCAAGCGCCGCTGCACGTCTGCTTGCGCCGGCACGACGGCGATCAGGGGTTCGCCGTCGGCAATCCCGGTCACGATCCAGTGCGTGGCATCGGCATCCACACCTTCAAACCCCCCGTTCAAGCGCCACCCACGCCCATCCGCGCTCAAGGTCGCATGCCACGGCGCTTCGATCTCACCCGCCGCCGATTGCCAAGCCAACGCAGGGCGCACCGAGCCGCTCACAAGTCCGTCTGCAAGTGCCTGGGCTGGAGCAGCGCCCTGGGCGAGCCGCGCCAGGGTAGCGGGCGCGATCGCACATTCGGCGAAAGGCTCGGGCAGCAGCGCGCCGCCCAGCCGCATCGCCAAAGCTGCGGCACTGCCGACGTCCAGATCCGAGCCGCCCATCGACTCGGGCAGTGTCATGGCGAGCCAGCCGCATTCGGCCATTCCACGCCACACGTCCGCGCTGTCGGAAGGCTCGCCTCGGCGAACGCGGCGGGCGCGCGACGGCGAATGCGCCGTACTCAGAAATCCATCTGCTCCATCGAGCAGCATGGATTCGATACCGTCTTCCGTGTTCATAGGGTTTCGCGCGTACCGAGAATGGTGGTCGCCTGGCTGGAGAGCGTGCCCCCGTTGCCGTGCGCCAAGCCCAACGTGGCACCGTGCACTTGCCGTTCACCGGCAAGCCCCATCAATTGCTGCGTGGCCTCGACCACCGTGAACAAACCATACATGCCCGGGTGCACACACGACAGGCCGCCACCATTGGTGTTGACCGGCAGTTCGCCGCCTGGTGCGATCCGGCCCCCGCTGACGAAGGCGCCGCCCTCGCCTTTTTTGCAAAAGCCCAGGTCTTCCAGAAACAGGATCGTGTTGATCGTGAAGGCGTCGTACAGCTCCACCACGTCGATGTCTTTCGGAGCGACGCCGGCCTGCGCGAATGCGCGGGCGCCCGATTGCTTTGCGGCAGTGACCGTGAGGTCCGGCATGGCGGAAATATTCAGGTGCGTGGTGGCGGCGGCGGTACCCAGAACGTATGCCGGCTTCTTGACGAGGTCAGCCGCTCGGTCGGCCCGTGTCATCACGATCGCAGCGGCACCGTCCGTGACCAGGCAACAGTCACGCACCCCCAACGGATCCGCAACCCTTCGCGCTTTCAAAACGTCTTCGATGGACAGTGCATCACGCGTGAACGCTTCCGGATTCTTCTGAGCCCACCGACGCGCCGCCACGGCAACCTCGGCGAGCTGTTCGCTCGTGGTGCCAAATTCGTGCATGTGACGAGACGCCGCCAATGCATACGCCGACACGGGCATGTTCGGCTTGTACATCGCTTCGAAGTAGGGTGGCTTCTGCGCGCTCACCAATTTGCCGGCACCAGTGCGCTGGTTGCTCCCGTAGCAGATCAGCGCCACGTCGCATTGCCCCGCGGCGAGGGCCAGCGCCGCCGTCTGAATATGGGTCAGGAAGGCGGAACCACCGGTGCGGTTGTTGTCCGTGAAGCGGGGCTGGATGCCGAGATACTCGGACACCGACAGTCCCGACAGGAAGTCGGAAGGCAGGCAGACGAAAACGCCGTCCACGTCCTTGGGTTGCAGGTTCGCCATCTGCAGGGCCTTGAGGCCCGCGCCGACGGCGAGGTCGATCGAATCAAGCCCATGGGCTTCGCCGATGCCGAAGGTGGCGGCGCCAACGATGGCGGTTTGTCCGCGGGGGAATGCGTCTTTCACGTCGTTCTTTCGCTAGTGGGATTGCGTTGAATCAGGCGGGGTGAAAAACCACGATGTGGCCTTCACCTTCCTTGACGATGCGGGCTTTGACCTTCAGTCCGATCTTGACCTCGGAGGGCGCAAGCCCTTCAACGCGCGACATCATGCGTGGGCCTTCCTCAAGGTCCACGAGCACCACGCTGTAGTCCGGCGTAGGCGGTTTCGGATGGTTCACCGTGGCGGCATACACCGTGGCATTGCCACTCGCAGCAATCCACTCCAGGTCTGTGGCACCCGTGCCCGGCTCGGCGATGCGGGGATAAAAAACACAGCGGCCGCTGCTGCGGCTGCGCTGAATCATGAAGCGCCCCTGAGCGAGAAACGCCAGATATTCCTTTTCAGGGCGTGGAATCGACGATTCGGATAAAGGCACGGATGCATCCATGGGGTCAAGCGGTGGTGGTGTGTGGGGCCGTGCGCCGCGTCGTATGAACGCGGCGCGGGAACGTGACGCGACAGCGGTCGCGATGCGCTGATTGTTGCACCGCACGGCTCTTTTAGTATAAGGGTTATCACTGAACGATCGTTAAATTACAGAACGATCGTTCAGTAAAACATTGACAGGCAAATGCGGTCGCATATAGCATCGGCGACTCACAAAAAAGGAGATATTCATGAACAAGAATCCGTTGAACCTTGAAGGCCGCACGGTCATCGTTACCGGGGCGGCCCAAGGCATCGGTCGCGGCATCGCGGAGCAGGTTCTCATGCTCGGCGGCAATGTGGCGATGGTGGACAGGAACGAGGCGGCGCTGACCGAATTAGCCAGCGGGCACGCCGGTCGCGCCATTGCCATCGCGGGCGATGTGTCCAAGCCCGAGTTCGCCACAGACGCCGTCGAAAGAACGGTTGCCGAGTTCGGCACTGTCGACTGTCTGGTCAACAACGCCGGCATCACCCGCACCGCCATGATCGACAAGATGTCCTATGAGGCATGGCAGTCCGTGATCGACGTGAACCTGTCGGGGTCGTTCCTGTTCCTGCAAGCGGTGGGGCGCAAGCTGGTCGCCAAAGCAAAGGCCGGCGACACGGCGCCTGGTGCAATCGTCAATGTGTCGTCGGACGCAGGACGGCGGGGCACCGTTGGCCAGATCAACTATGGAGCCGCCAAATCGGGCGTGCTTGGTCTCACGATGAGCGCCGCTCGCGAGTGGGCCCGCTTCGGCGTTCGCGTCAACAGTGTTTGTTTTGGCGTGATCGAGACGCCCATGACGGAAATGGCGCGTAGCGAGAAATTCAAAGACACCTATCTCGCCCAGATTCCGATGGGCCGCTGGTCAACACCGGAAGAGGTGGCGCCGGCTGTGTGTTTCTTGCTCTCCCCTGCAGCGTCGTACATCACAGGCCAGCATCTGTCGATCAACGGTGGTTACCACATCGGCTTCTGATCGAGGCTTGTCTATGCCGCGCCCTCTCTACCGCCACGCCGATCTGCATCGGCTTGTACATCCCGCCAGCATCGCCATTGTGGGCGCCTCCAACCGCCCCGGCGCTTTCGGCCAGCGCGTGTTCGAGAACCTCGCCGCATACCAAGGCAAGCTCTACCCCGTCAACAGCCGTTACAGCGAAGTCGCAGGACACACATGTTTTGCCTCCTTGTCCGAACTGCCGGATAGCCCCGATCTGGTCATCATCGCCGCGCCGAGAGACGAAGTCGAAGCCATCGTCGATGAGTGCTGCCGCGTAGGTGCTGGCGGTGCCATCGTCTATGCGTCTGGCTTCGCGGAGATGGGCCGTCCGCCGTTCGTGGAGTTGCAGGCCCGCATTGTCGAGAAGGCCCGCAGCGGTGGCGTTCGCCTTGTCGGGCCGAACAACATCGGCATCGTGAATTCGAGCCTGGGCGCTCTTTGCACCTTTCTCACGCCGATGCGCGTAGGCGAATCCGGCGCTCCGCCGGTTGGCCTCGTCAGCCAATCCGGCGCGCTCGGCTTCGCGCTGGCCCAAGCGGTTGAGCACGGCGTGGCCCTCAGCCATGTCCTGACGTGCGGCAATTCTGCGGACGTGGATGTGGCGGACTACGTCGCCTATCTGGCCGAAGAGCCCAGTTGCAAGGCGATCGCCTGCCTCTTCGAAGGCATGCCCGAGCCGATGCGGATGATCGAGGCGTGCACCCTTGCCCGCAGCGCGGGCAAGGCGGTCATCATGTTCAAGATCGCCACCGGCGAACAGGGTGCTGCTGCCGCGCTGTCGCACACCGGCTCACTGGCCGGCGCCAACGACGCCTACACCGCGGCCTTCGAGAAGTCGGGAGCGGTCGTGGTGGACGACTACGAGGATCTGCTGGAGACAGCCGCGTTCTTCGCCAAGGCCGGGCGCTGCACAAGCCCGGGTGTCGCCGTGCTGTCGACATCGGGCGGAGCGGCCATCATGGCTGCGGACAAGGCCGAGATCCACGGCGTTCCGCTGCCCCAGCCAGCGCCCGAAACGACCGAGGTGTTGCTGGGTCTGATTCCCGAGTTCGGGTCGGCGCGCAATCCGTGTGACGTGACCGCGCAGGTCGTCAGCGATCCAGTCCCTTTCAGAAAGGCCGCAGGCGCCCTGGTGGGGGATGAAGCCTATGGTGCTCTCGTCGTTCCGATTCCCTATGCCTATGAACCGGTGGTATCGCGCGTCGAGCTGTTGAACGATCTGGCTCGCGACATGGGCAAGCCGGTGTGCATCGTCTGGCTGCCCATGTGGCACGAGGGCCCGGGGTCTCGCACGGCCGATGCTGGCGACAAGGTGGCCATGTTTCGTTCGATGGGCAACTGCTTCGCCACGCTGGCACGCTGGCGGCGGTGGAGCGACGCGCAAACCCTTCTCCAGGTACCCGCAGCGTCCGCGACGCCGCGCGACTTGCACGCCAAGACCGCAGGTGCGCTGACGTCCACCAAAGGGTCTGTGCTGAGCGAGCGACCGGCGAAGGCGCTGCTCGCAGCGTATGGCATTCCGATGATTGCCGACGTGTTGACGGCATCTGTCGAGGCCGCCATTGCTGCCGCCAAGGGACACTACCCGGTCGTTCTCAAGGCCGAGTCCGCCCGCATTCCGCACAAGACAGAGGCTGGCGTCGTCAGGCTGTCCATCGGCGACGAGGCTGCCCTGCGCATCGCGTATGACGAAGTGATGGCCAATGCGTTGAAGGTCGCACGCCCCGAGGACATCAACGGCGTTCTGATACAGGAAATGGTCCCGCAAGGTGTGGAGGTCATTGTCGGCGCGCGCATCGACCCCATGTTTGGCCCGCTGGTCATCGTGGGGCTTGGCGGGATCATGGTCGAGCTGTTGCGGGACAGTGCCGTGGCACTGGCGCCGGTGAGCGAAATCGAGGCACTCGGCATGCTTCGTCGACTGAAGGGATTCGCACTGCTTGAGGGATTCCGTGGCAGTGCGCCGGTGGACGTGAACGCATTGGCGAAGATCATTTGCCGCGTGGGAGATTTCGCGCACGACCACCGCGAGCTGATTGCCGAGCTGGACGTGAACCCGCTGATTTGCAGCGGCGACCGCATTGTGGGCGTTGATGCACTCATCGCGCTGAAATCCACCTAAGCCCCATGAGCGTGACACGATTTTTTGCGGAGGTTCGGCTGTGCCCATGAATTCAGAGGCCGTTCTAGGCTTTCATTTCCCCCCAGTGAGGCAAACCCTTACCGATACCGACTGCATGCTCTACGCCCTTTCCATCGGGTTGGGCAGCGACCCCATGCGAGAGGACGAGCTCGGGTATGTGTTCGAGGAAGACCTCCGCACATTTCCAACCATGCCTGTGGTGCTGGGCCACCCCGGGACCTGGTACAAGCATCCGGGTCTTGGCATCACCGCGAGCATGATCGTGCACGGGACGCAGCGCATCGAGATTCACAGTCTGATGCCACCCGACGCTTCTTTGCTGGTCCACCACCGCAACATCGAAGTCACAGACAAGGGCGCCGACAAGGGTGCGATTTTTGTCACCGAGCGCACGCTCACGGACGAATCGACGGGTCGGGTGTTCGCGCGGCTGGAAAACGCCACGTTCTGCCGAGCCGATGGCGGATTCGGCGGAAACCCACAGTCGATGCGCGAGTTCGCCCCGCTTCCCGAGGGCCCGCCCGACGTATCCGTCGAGATGCCAACGGCCTTGAACCAGGCGCTGTATTACCGGCTCAACGGCGACCGTAACCCGCTGCATGCGAGCCCCGCCTTCGCTGCAAAAGCAGGGTTCCCACGCCCGATTCTTCACGGACTCTGTTCGTTCGGGATCGCAGGGCACGCTCTGTTGCGCGCAGGCGTTCAGAGCGCGCCTCTGCGTATGCTGGAAGTGCGGTTCTCCAAGCCTGTGTTTCCCGGAGAAACGCTGCGCTTCGACATCTGGAAAGAAGGCCAGGGCCAATACGCTTTCCGTGCACATGTCGACGCTCGCAAGCTGGTCGTGCTGGACCGTGGACGGGCGTCGTTCCGTGATTTCGCTCCACCCGAATCCCCTTCTGAACGGGCACAGCCATGAACAGCTTCATTGACCATTTCAACATCGCGCGCATGCCCGCAGCGGCTGAAGCGTTCCGCGTCGAAGTGCGCGACTTCCTCGCTGCAGAGGCGCCGTCCGCACCCGCAGACGCAAGAGCGCGTTCGTGGGTCGCTGCCGACCCGGCCTTCAGCCGCAAACTCGCGCAGCGAGGCTGGGTGGGTGTGACGCTGCCCAAGGCATACGGCGGCGCTGAGCTGGACGCGTTCCACCGATTCGTGCTGGTGGAGGAACTGTTGGCCTCGGGCGCGCCGGTGGCGGCCCACTGGGTGGCGGACCGGCAAAGTGGGCCGCTGATCCTGCGCTTCGGCAGTCCGTTTCAAAAGGACTTTTACCTGCCCAAAATCACCGCCGGTGAAGCGTTCTTCTGTATCGGAATGAGCGAGCCGAACTCGGGCTCCGATCTGGCGAGTGTGCGCACGCGGGCCACCAAGGTCGACGGTGGATGGAAGCTCAACGGAAGCAAGATCTGGACGACCAACGCACACCATTGCCGCTACATGATCGCCTTGGTGAGATCCTCGGGAACGGTTGAAGACCGCCAGAAAGGTTTGTCCCAGTTCATTGTCGATCTGCAGCTGCCCGGTGTGGTGGTCCGCACGATCGAAGATATGACCGGAGACGCTCACTTCTGCGAAGTGCTCTTCGATGATGTCTTGTTGAGCGACGACGCGCTCGTAGGTGCCGAGGGCGCTGGCTGGTCTCAAGTCAACGCCGAGCTTGCGTTCGAACGCAGTGGGCCCGAGCGGCTGTACTCGAGTGTGGTGCTGATCGATTGCTGGATCGAAAAACTGCGCACGCGCGGCACTCTCGATGCGCATGTGGAGACGATCGGGCGCTTCGCCACGCAGCTGACCGCCCTGCGGGAGATGTCGCTTTCCGTGACCGCGCGGCTTGCGGCTGGAGAGACTCCGCTGGTGGAGGCCGCGGTGGTCAAAGACGCAGGCACCGAGTTCGAGCAGATGGCACCGGCCATCATCGAGGGCCTGTTGGGTTCTGACCCTGCGGATCGGCTCGACGACGAACTCGTGCGCGCCTGCGCCTACCTCAGTCAGTTTTCTCCCACCTTCTCGTTGCGCGGGGGCACACGCGAAATCCTGCGCGGCATGATTGCGCGCGGTCTGGGTCTGCGTTGAAAGAAAACCATGTTCACAGACGCACTTGAAAACATCCTTCGTGACCACTGTTCGCCCGACGCTGTGCGTCGGGTCGAAGCGGGGACAAGCCCTTTGCCCATCTGGACAGCGATTGCCGACGCCGGATTCCTGGAGCTGTTCGCACCGGAAGCCGCAGGCGGAGCGGGTTTGTCGCTGCAGGACCAGTTCCGCATCCTGGTGTTGCTGGGTCGGTACGCTGTGCCGCTCCCCATCGCGCAGAGTCTCGTGGCCCGCGCGCTGATTGACGATGCACCGCCCGGGCTGTTGACCATGGCACCGGCCGTCCTCAAGGATTCGACCGGCTGGCAATGCCCACAGGTTCCGTTCGGCGTCTTGGCAGACCATGTGTTGGCCGATGATGGGAAGGACTTGCTGCTGTTCGATTGCCGCCACGCCGAACGCCGGGCTTCAGGCGTTCATCGCAGCCAGGTGGCCACGCTGATCTTTGGCAAAGACGCCGTACCGGTTCGTGTGGCGCGTTGCGATGACGCACATGCAGCGTACGGCGCAGCCCTGCATGCCTGCCTCATGGTCGGCGCGATGAGCGTTGCGTTCGAAATGACCTTGCAATACGGAAACGATCGCGCGCAGTTCGGCAGGCCCATTGGAAAATTCCAGGCGATTCAGCACAACTTGGCCGTGATGGCCGAACACGTCGTCGCCGCAAGGGTGGCGGCAGAGGCGGCATTTCAGGGAAGTGGAAATGCTCCTGGCCTGCTGCCTGCCGCCATTGCCAAGGCCGTTGCCAGCGAAACCGTGACCAAGGTGGCCGCCATTGCCCATGCGGTGCACGGCGCCATCGGGGTGACGCAGGAGTTCAACCTCCAGCTCCACACGCGGCGCCTGCACGAATGGCGCATCGCCCACGGTTCGGAGTCTTATTGGCACAAGGTCGTGGGCAAGGCTGTGATCGACGCAGGCACGTCGATCGTGGAATTTGCTCGCAACGCGGACGCGCGTCGAGTCTTTGAAAAATGAGGTGTGACGCGTGCCGCTTCGCGGCGAGCAACACGCCACAGATCGAGCGCACCAGCTGAGGGCGCGCGTTGCCGATACGGCGCATGCCCGTTGTTGGAATCTTTGGAAGGAATTTGATATGTCTGAAGCGGTGATCATCGAGGCGGTGCGCACGCCGTTCGGCAAGCGAAAAGGTGTGTTGCGCGACCACAGGCCGGACAGCCTGCTGGCGGGAACGCTCCAGGCCCTGGTTCAACGGGCGGGACTACCGGCCGGCAAGATCGAGGATGTCATTGCCGGTTCCGTCAGCCAGGCGGGCGAACAGTCTGCCAACGTCGCGCGCCTCGCCGTGATGCTGGCGGGCTTTCCGACGTCTATCGCAGGCGTGTCGCTCAACCGCATGTGCGGCTCCAGTCAGCAAGCCGTTCATTTCGCCGCCCAGGCGGTGAGCGCGGAGGACATGAAGTACGCGATTGGCTGTGGCGTCGAGAGCATGACCCGCGTGCCGATGTTCCTTGACCTGACTTTGGGCAAGAAGGACTTCACCGGGTTCGAAGACCTCAACCCCGACCTCTTTCTGCACCACGCCCTCGTTCACCAGGTGGAAAGCGCGGAACGCATCGCAGACCACTGGAAGATTTCCAGATCGCAGGTGGACGAATTTTCGATCGAGAGCCATCGAAGAGCACAACTTGCCGCCGTCGAGGGTCACCACAAGGAACTCATCGAAGTGGGAGGTGTCGATCCTGAAGGCAATCCCATCGATCTGGTCAAGGACGAGGGTATCCGGGCCAACATCGATACGGCCCGGATGTCGACCATGAATCCGGTGTTCCGCGCGCCCGGTACCGGCGTCGTCACGGCCGCGAACGCCAGCCAGATTTCAGACGGCGCATCCGCCGTGCTGGTCGCCGACCGCGCGACCGCGCTGGCCGACGGCTTCACCCCGCGTGCCAGATTCCGCGCACGCGTAGTGGTGGGCTCCGATCCGGTGATGCAGCTCACGGGCGTCATTCCGGCGACCGAGAAGGCGTTGCGGATGGCAGGCTTGTCCATCGCGGACATCGACTGGTTCGAAATCAATGAGGCTTTCGCCAGCGTAGTCCTTGCTTGGGCAATCGAGTACAAACCCGACATGGAAAAGGTCAACCCATGGGGCGGCGCGATCGCGCATGGACATCCACTGGGTGCAAGCGGTGCGGGCTTGATGGCCAAGATGCTTCACGGCATGGAAGCAACAGGTGCCCAGTTCGGCATGCAGGTGATGTGCATTGGTCACGGCCAGGCGACTGCCACCGTCATCGAACGCATCTGACCGTGGTCGGACCGCAATTGTTGCGTACCGGTCCCGGCCTTTCTTCGATTTGAAGATGGCCGGTTCAACCACCGCTTCTCCAAAAATGACTTGCCCGAGATGATCACAATGAAACGACTTTCCGTGGTGCTCGCGCTCCTGCTTGCGTCGCTTTCCGCCACCGCGGCCGATCCCTACCCTTCGCGCCCGATACGGATGGTGATCGGCTTTGCGCCAGGCGGCCCTACCGACGTTGCGGCGAGGCAGTTCGCTGCGCACATGGGCGATGTGTTGGGTCAAGCTGTTGTGGTGGACAACAAGGCGGGCGCCGGCGGAATGCTGGCCACCACGACGGTGATCGCTGCGCCGCCCGACGGCTACACGATCCTCTTCAACACGTCCTCACTGGTCCTGCAGCACCTGCTTTCCAACAACGCCAAATACGACCCGCTCAAAGACTTGACCGCTGTCGTTCGGACCTCCGGCGTGCCCCTGGTCTTGACAAGCTCGCCGTCAGTACCGGCCAAGACGCTTCCTGAGCTTATGGCTCTTGCCGCGAAGGGCCCGAGCAAGATGAACTTCGGATCGTCCGGCGCAGGGACCATTGACCACTTGGCTTTTGCATTGCTTGCCAATTTGCTCGCCATGAAATTCGAGCATGTGCCCTACAAAGGACAAATGCCGGCGTATACAGATTTGATGAGCGGGAACATTCAGGTGTTGATGAGGACCATCAATACCGTGCAACCTTTCGCCGTGGACAAGAAGATGAATGCCTTGGCCATCGCCTCGGCGAACCGGTCGCCCTTGATGCCGAACGTGCCGACCGTCAGTGAGGCAACAGGGTTGAAAGATGTGGCGCTGACGGCCTGGACGGGCATCATGGCGCCGCTGAACACGCCGCCAGAGATCGTCGAAAAGCTCAACCAAGCGGCCAACCACGCCTTGAAAGACAAGGCGTTCCTGGACAAGCTGCGGGCCAGTGGTTCTGAACCTTACGGGGGAAGCGCCGAAGAATACAGAGCATTCCTGCGAAGCGAAACCGCCCGTTGGAAGGTCGTGATCGAGCGCGCTGGCGTCGAGAAGCAATAACGTTTCTCCTCTGTTTCGCCTCCCTCGGTCACCCTATTTTCATCTACTCCGACGGGCCTTTGCCAAGACCCGCCGAATTTCTTCATATCAGCATGTCCCAAGAACTGCTCTTCGATCAACAAGATGGGGTCGCAACGATCACCCTGAACCGTCCGGAACTTCTCAACGCCTTCACGCCTTCGATGATTGACGCCTGGGCCGAGGCTTTGCGCGAGTGCGCGCGCGACGAGCGCTGCAAAGCAGTGATCGTGACGGGCACCGGCAGAGCCTTTTGTTCCGGCGGAGATACGAAGGCCATGGGCAAAGGCGCCCAAGAGCAAGCGTCCGACCAGAAGGCCTGGCTTTGGGAACATGTGCAGCAGGTGCCACTTGCAGCCGCGGCTTTGGACAAGCCCCTCTTGTCCGCCATCAATGGTTTGGCGGTAGGCGCTGGGCTTGATCTGGCCTTGCTCGGCGACCTCCGATTCTGTGCAGAAGGTGCGCGCTTTGCTGAAACCTACGTGAAGATGGGGCTCGTGCCAGGCTCTGGCGGCGCGTGGTTGCTTCCTCGCATCGTCGGGCTGTCGAAGGCGCTCGAAATCCTCTGGTTGGGCGAGTGGATCGAGTCAGGAGAAGCCGAGAGGATTGGACTCGTCAACAAGGTATACCCCGCCGACCAACTGATGCCTCAAGTCATGGAGGTGGCACTGCGCATGGCCTCCGGACCTACGGTCGCGACCCGGATGATGAAGCGACTCGCCGTCTCGAGTGCTGCAACAGACTTCAAGACACACCTGGACATGGTGTCGTCCCACTTGGCCGTCACGGCCTCGACAGCGGACCATCGCGAGGCGGTCACTGCCCGCGCAGAAAAGCGCAGTCCCGTTTTCACGGGTCGCTGAATATTGCCGGCACCCCGTCAAGGGTGCCTTCCTTCATCGCTTGTCTTGCGGCCAGGTATAGAGCGCAGGCTCCTTGGCCAGGAAGCGCCGGGCAGCCTCTTGGTGGAAACCACTCTCCCGCGCCATCGCCTGTGCCATGGCTTCTTGAGCCAGCACGCTGGGCAGGTCCGACTCGAAGGCTCGGTTCATGACCGCCTTGGCCAGACCCAGCGCACCCGACGGTGCATGCTCGAATCGCGATGCGAGTTCGAGCGCGTCTTGCAGCACGTCGGTATCGCTCAGTCGATGCACCAGGCCCAGGCGCTGGGCCTCGGCAGCCTGCACGACACGCGCGCTGAACACCAGTTCCTTTGCATGGGAGAGACCGACGGCGCGCGGTAGCAGGTACATCGCGCCCAGATCCGGCACGTAGCCCAGCCGGGCGAAGACGGCACAGAACGAAGCTCGTGGCGTGGCCAACACAAAATCGGCGGCCAGCGCCAGCGAAAGGCCAGCGCCGAAGCACACACCGTCCACAGCCGCAATGACAGGTTTCTCCAGGTTCACGAATTCGTCGAACCAACGATGCATCTTGCGCAAGCGCTCGCGCCCCTCGTAGATGTCGCGCGCGCCTTGCGCGCCTTCCGTGATGGCGCGAACATCGCCGCCTGCGCAGAAGTGGCCACCCGCCCCTGTGAGCACGATCGCCTTGATCTCCGGGTCGTCGCGGACTTGGGAAATGGCGACATCGAGCGCGGCGCGCAGTTCGAGATCCAGCGCGTTGCGCTGCGCCGGGCGGTTCAGGGTCAGGACGGCGGTCGCCGAATGACGGGTCAGTTCAAGCACAGACATTGAGGATCCTATGGTGTTCTCAGTAGCGAATCTGCATCAGTACAGACGGGCCGTTCCTGGCACGCAGGGCAGCCTATGTCGGCGACCCGTCTGCGTCCAATATCGTTTGGCGCGAACCCTATCGCGATTTCATATGAGATCGCCTGCGCGCTACTGCGTCGATTTAGCCGAGAACCGGCTCCTCAAGACACCGGCCGACATCGCGCCATCGACGGTGTACTCACCGCCAGAGACGTAGGCTGCGGCGTCGGACGCGAGAAATGCAACCACAGACGCCACCTCTTCCGCACGGCCCGCGCGGGCCAGCGGCACGGACGCACCGACCTCCCGAATCCGGTCATGGCCCATCTCTTCGTGGTTCATGGGTGTATCGATCAAACCCGGATGCACCGAGTTGACACGAATGCCGTACTGTCCGAACTCTACGGCTGCCACCTTGCTCATCCCGCGCACCGCCCACTTGCTTGCGCCGTAGGCCACGGAGTTCTGGTTGCCGCGCAGCCCAGAGGTTGAAGAAATATTGACGATCGAACCGCCGCGCTCTTTCATCGCGGGCAGCACCGCGCGCATGCCCAGGAATGTGCCGGTCTGGTTGACGCGGACGATGCGTTCAAAAAGCGCCAACGAGGTATCGGCGATCGGCGCGGTATGGAAGATGCCTGCGCTGTTGACAAGCACATCGATGCGGCCATACCGCGATTGGCACTGGTTGACAGCGCGTCCCCATTCCACCTCGTCGCCGACGTCCAGGTGCACGAACAGCGCGTTCTCCAGTTCCGCCGCAAGGGACAGACCCAGCGCTTCGCGCACATCGGCCACCACGACCGAGGCGCCCGCCTGCGCCATCTGGCGCGCAACGGCCTCTCCGATGCCACGAGCAGCTCCCGTGACCAGCGCGACCTTGCCGCGCAGTCCCATGTTGTTTTCCATCATGCTTCTCCGAGGTCAGTTGAACCAGCGGCCGCCATTGACGATCAAGGTCTGGCCTGTGACAAACCGGCTTGCCGCGCTGGCGAAGAAGCGCACGGCGTGGGCGATGTCTTCGGGGTCGCCGAGCATGCCAAGAGGGGTTTGCTCAACGATCCGGTCGATGGCCGCCTGCGGATGCGCGTCCATGGCCCGGGTACGGATGTAGCCCGGCGCGACCGTGTTCACGTTGATGTGGAACGGGGCCAGCTCGCGGGCGATAGCGCGTGTGAATCCGATGATGCCGGCTTTGGCCGCCGCATACGGCGCGTTCTGCAACGGCCCGACGAAAGCCGAATCCGACGAGATGTTGATGATCTTTCCGCCTTTGCGGGCCTTCATCCCCGGAATCACGTGCTGGCAACAAGCCATCGCGGGCTTCAGGCACACGTCCAGCATCAGATCGCATGCTTCGGAGCTCACCGTTTCAAACGGCGCCATCGCCTCGCGCAGGCTGTGGCCCACGTTGTTGACCAGGATGTCAACCTGACCGAGATCGCGGTGGATGGCGCTGAAGACCTGGTCGATCTCATTGCGCCGCGTGAAGTCGACTACGTAGGTCTCTACGCGGGCGCCACTGCCCCGCAGTTGCGATGCCAGGTCGGCCAAGGCCGACGCGTCGCGGTCCATGAGCGCCAGAACCGCCCCGCCCTCTGCAAGATTCACCGCGATGGCGTTTCCGATCCCGTGAGCGGCGCCGGTGACCACTGCAATTTTTCCGTCAATTTTCATGGCTCAGTGCTTTCCCGCGTCATTCGAGTTGGAGCGACAAATCCTTCACTAGCTTGCCCGTGATGGAAACCTGCTGCTGAAGAAAGCGCTGAAATTCCTGCGGCGTGCTCTGCACCGTCTCGAGGCCGCGGCGCGCCCAGGTCTGCTTGAGCTGCGGGTCCTTGATGATCTCGGTCACCGCGCTGTGAAGGCGTGCGATCACGTCAGGGGGCGTTCCGGCCGGGGCGAACAGGCCATCCCAGGCTCCGCGCACATATTGCGGCATGCCCGACTCCGACACGGTGGGCACATCTGGGAGTTCGGCTAGCCGGTTGGCGCCCGTCACCGCCAGTGCGCGCACCTTGCCGGCGCGGATGTGCGGCCCCGCCGAGGTGAACGCGTCGAACATCATGTCGATCTGCCCTCCCACCAGATTGGTCAACCCTGGAGCGCTCCCGTTGAACGGAACGTGCAGCAGCTTGATGCCCGCCATCTGCTGAAACTCTTCGGCCTCCAGGTGCGGCGATGTGCCGGTGCCCGCTGTGCCGCAGGTGATCTTGCCGGGATTGGCCTTGGCACGCGCGATCAGTTCGGCCAGGTTGTTCACGGGCAGCACCGACGGGTTGACCACGATCAGGTGGTTGTCAAAGCCGAACTGGGTGATCGGGGCAAACTCCTCGATCTTGTGCAGTGGCTTGCGGTACACCATCGGCGCGGTGACGAAAGAAGACGAGGCAACGAGCAGGGTGTAGCCGTCCGGCTCCGAACGCGCCACCTGCTGTGAGCCAATCATCGTGCTGGCACCCGGCTTGTTTTCGATCAGAACGGTCTGCCCGAGCACCGTTGCCAGCCGCGTGCCGAGCTCGCGCGCCATGGCGTCCAGCGATCCGCCAGCCGCGTAAGGAACGATCAGGCGTATGGGTTTCCTGTCCGGATATTTCTGCGCAAAGGCGGCGGGGACATACGAAGCTGCAGCGGCGGCTCCAAGCGCTGCAATCACGTTGCGTCTGGAAGGCGAGTGGGTCATGGTTGTCTCCTTGTTGGACTGATGGGATGAAGTTCAGGCGGAAAGCACGAGCACAGATTGCGGTGGCACGGCGGTGCGGCGATCGAACGCCTCTCGAATCACCAGCGCGTCGACGGCGACGATCCGGCCGCCCGTGCAGATCAGCGGGTTGACATCGATCTCGACGATGTCGTTGGGAAAGTCAGCGGCAAGCAACGACACCCGAACGATCGCATCGGCCAGGGCATCGACGTCGACCGGCTCGCTGCCCCTGAATCCGCGCAGCAAGGCCGCGCCCTTGAGGCGCTGCAACATCGCGAGCGCGTTGCTGTGCGTGACCGGGGCGAGCGCGACCACGGTGTCGCTCAACAGCTCGACCATCACGCCGCCGAGCCCGACCACGATCAGCGGACCAAACAGCGGATCGCGCCGGGCGCCCACCATGATCTCAAGCCCCTGCTCCACCATCTGCTGCACCAGGATGCCCTGCAGGCGCACGTGCGGCCCGACGGCACGGGCACGCTTCTCGATCAGCGCGTGTGCCTCGCGCACCTGGGCTTCGTCGCGCAGATTCAACTGCACCACGCCAGCCTCTGTCTTGTGAGGAAGATCGGGTGACTCGGCCTTGAGCACCACGGGCCAACCCATGGATGCCGCTACGCGTGCTGCCTGCGCGGCGTCTTGCACCAGGTGCTCCTGCACGACCGGAATTCCGTAGGTCGCGAGCAAGGCCTTGGCGGTGCGTTCCGTCAAGACGTTCTCGGCCGAGTTTTCAAGCAGGCGCAGAGCGCAAGCGTGGTCCTTGGACGCCTGCAGCGATTCATCGCGCGAGGAGGATGGAGCGAGCCCGCTCACCCGCATGGCATGGTGCGATTGCCACATTTTGATGGTGGCAAAGCAGCGGTCTATTGAGCGGAACAGCGCCACGCTGTCGTTCATGTCCGTCTCGCGTGCGCCCGGGCCGGAAAGCCACTGTGACACGAGCACATTGCAGGCCATTTTTCCTTCGGCCCGCGCCAGCCGACCCACAGAGGCAATGCGTGGCACAGCGAACTCGTAGGCCTGTGGCTGCGCCATCACCAGCACGCCGAACGCGGGGTCCGCCAGCAGCGCGTGGGCGCAAGCCTCCAGCGACTCAGGATCGGCCATGACTTGCGCCGTGACATCACAGGGATTGCGTGCGGAACCAAAATCCGGAATACGGCTTTCCAGCACGCGCGTTGCCTCCGCCCGCGGCTGCGGCATGGCAACCCCGCGGGCCTCAGCCGCGTCCGCCGACATGATGGCCGCGCCGCCCGACGTGCTGATGACCGCCACGCCCTGCGCCAAAGGAGCCGGCGCCTTGGCGAAGAAGCCAGCGACTTCCAGAATGTCTTCGTAGCGGTCGACGATGATGGCGCCGACACTCTCGAAAGCCGCGCGGTAGGCCTCGTTGGAGCCGGCCATGGCGCCGGTATGCGAAGCCGCGGCTTCGGCGCCACTTTGGCCCGTCGCGATCTTGCAGACCACAAGCGGGCGTCCCGCCTCCCACGCGATTTGGGCGGCCTCCAGCAACCGACGCGGTTGCGCAAGTCCCTCGAAGACGCAGGCGATCACGCGGCAGTGCGGTGCTTCGGCAAGGTAGGCCACGAGGTCGGCCACGTCCACGTCGCACGCGTTGCCGGTGCTGAGCACATGGCTGAACGACACGCCCTGCTCGGCCGCTTGGCCCAGCGAGTTCGACAGCGCGCCCGACTGGCTGGCCACGCCGATTGAGACCGGCCGAGGCACGCCCCCCGGGGTGTACGCCACGAACGACAGAATCGTCTCGGCCGCATAGTTCGCAAGCCCCATGCAGTTGGGCCCGAGGATGCGCACGCCACTTCGCGCCGCAATCGCCGACAAACGCTGCTGCAGTTCGGCCCGCCCGGGCAGCGAGGTCTCGGCATAGCCAGAGGCATACACGATCACACCGCCCACACCGAGCTCCTCGCATTCCAGCACATAGCCCTCGACGGCATCCCGGCCGACGGCCAGGATCACGCAGTCGGGCACGCGCGGCAACGCGCGGATGGATGGGTAGCACCGTTGATCACCGATCGATTCGTACCGGCTGTTGACCAACAAGATCTCGCCGTCATAGCCGGCAAGGTTCGCCTGGGTGAGCGCGCCGAAGGCGCCTTCACGGGACGAGGCACCCACAATGCAGATGCTTTTCGGCTCCAGCAGCCGGACGAGATCGCTGCGCCGGTACACCGCCCGTTCTGAGGAAATCGGGTTCATGCAATGGCCTCAAGAGAGAAAGTTCCGACGTGCGCGGACGATGCCGCATAGCGGTCCGCGTGATAGCCCGCGTTGCCCCAAGTGAGATCGATCGCCAACAGGCGCTTGAAGCAGCGCGAGGCTTCCAGTTCTTCCGTCACGCCCATACCGCCGAACAGCTGAACGGCCCATTCGCCCATCTGGCGGCCGTGCTGGCCGATCAGCGCCTTGGCAGCCGAGACCGCGCTTCTGCGCTCAATGGGCGAATCGCCGTCGATGCCAGCCGCCGCGCGCAAGGCCATCGAATGCACCTGCTCGGCCAGCACCAGCATCTCGACCGCGCGGTGCTGCAGCGCCTGAAACTTGCCGAGCGGCTGGCCGAACTGCGTGCGCGACTTGAGGTGCTCTACCGTGAGATCGAACAATCGGTTCATCAGCCCGCTGGCCTCCGCGCAATGCGCGGCGCGGCCACGGTCCAGCGCTTCGTCCAACAGTTCCGCGGGTGCATCAGGGCCGCGGCTTTCGAGCCAATGGTCCACGCGCACCTCGGTGCCGTCGAATGTGACTTCTGCCGCACGCCGACCATCGATGGTCGGCAGCATCGACAGGCGCACGCCCGGTGCGTCGGTATCGACGAGAGCCAGCCTGATCTGTCCAGGCCGTTCGCCCGCCACGGTCACGATCAATGTCTTTGCAAGGTCCGCGTCGATCACCGCAGACTTGCCGCCATACAGCCGACCGTCGACGCAACGCGTTCGCGGTTGATCGAAGCGGAACGAGGGCTCGTCTTCAACCATGGCGAGCGCGAAGGTGCGACTGCCCCCGATCAGCTCACCCAGGTAACGATCACGAACCGGTTCGCCCGCCGTCCTGGCCAGGAGTGTCGCGCTGACCAGGCTGTTGCTGATGAAGGGCTGGTCCAGACAGCGCCGGCCGATGGCCTGCATCACGATGAATGCATCAGTTGCGGGACGGGCCAGGCCGCCGAGTTCGGCCGGAACATGCAGTCCTGCCAGGCCGAGCTCCGACAGCGTTGCCCAGCGCCTGAGTGCAATGGCCTTCGCGTCTCCATTGGCTTGTGCCGCGTATTCCTTGTCGGCCCAGCGCGTCACTGTGTCGGCCAGCAAGGTCTCTTCTTCGTCGTAAGAAAAATTCATCGTTCAAAGTCCAAGAAGTGTTTTTGCGACGATGTTCTTTTGCACTTCCGTGGTCCCGCCAAAGACCGTGACTTTGCGCCAGTCGAGGTAATGCGCGACCAGCGCGTTGTGCAGATCGCCCCCAGGAATCTCGCCATGCCAAGCCTCTTCGCGCGCGGCGCTCAGATAGCGCATGCCACCCGGTCCGGCGCAGTCCACCATCAGCGCTGTCATAGCCTGCTGGAGCTCGGTGCTGCGTATCTTCAGGATCGACGCGGCTGCTGAAGCGGTCTCGCCGCGGTCGTCGCCGCTGAGCACGCGCAGCACCGTCCACTCATGGGCTACCGCTTCCATTTCGAGCTGGTGGTAGCGCTCGATCAGACGGGTCGTTGCCGCCGGCCGAGGCTGCTCCTGCAAGAGCGGCACTATCGCGCGACGGATGAACTGGAGAAACCGTTTGCACAGCCCAACCCCGGCAAGATCGGTTCGCTCATGCGCCAACAAGAACTTGGCAATCGTCCATCCCTGGTTTTCCTCGCCTACCAGGTTCTCCACAGGCACCTTGACGTCGTCGAAAAACACCTCGTTGAGATCGTGCGCTCCATCGGCCGAGATCACCGGCCGCACTGTGAGACCCGGCGTCTTCATGTCGATCAGCAAAAAGGAGATCGAAGCCTGTGGCTTGCCTGTAGGGGACGTTCTGACCAAGCAGAACATCCAGTCGGCCCAATGCGCCCACGTCGTCCAGGTCTTTTGTCCGTTGACGATGTAGTGATCGCCCTCCCGGACCGCCCGCGTTTTGAGGGACGCCAGGTCGGACCCCGCCCCGGGCTCGGAATAGCCCTGGCACCACCAGTCTTGCAGCCTGTAAATGCGATCGATGAACCGTTCCTTCTGCGCTGGGCTGCCGTAGCGGTGCAGCACGGGGCAGATCATGTTGACGTGGGGAATCAGGCGAGGCGCACCAGCGACAAAGCATTCTTCATCGAATATTTTTCGCTCGATCGCATTCCATCCCGGGCCGCCATACTCGCGCGGCCAGTTCGGCCCGCTCCATCCCTGTTCCGCGATGATGCTGTGCCAGCGCACATAGTCGGCGCGCTCCAGCCTTTTGAACGACTGCACTTTGTCGCGAAGATCCTGAGGCAACTTGTTCGCCACAAATTCCCGAACGCTTGAACGGAACGCCCGCTCGTGCGCGTTTTCAATCAGTTCCATGGCGCGATCCGGATTTGAAGGCAGTTGATAAATATCAATTCGCTTGTCTCTGTTTTCGTTGGCATCACAGCGCTCATTCAGGTCGACCGCGATGGTAGACACGCCTGCACGCAGTCGGGTGCTACGTCGTTCTAGCAAGTGCAAAGTTTTTCTTTTCGAAAGCGACGATTTGACCGATCCGGCTTGCATTTCGCGGATGGCGACGATGGCCACTCATTGACACCTGGATGCGTATTCCCCTAGATTTGGCGCATGAAACCCTGGGTCAACGTGGCGCAAGAAGGCGCCCTGCAAATCATCCGACTCCAACGCGCGGACAAGCGAAATGCCGTCAACTTCGAGATGGCATGCGCAATCTCCTCCGCCATCGACGAGCTTGAAGCTCGGCCTGAACTCTCTGCATGCGTCATTACTGGAGACGGTGGCGACTTTTGCGCAGGCATGGATCTCAAGGCGTTCACCGAGGGCGCGCTGCCACGGGTTCCCGGCGGCGGTTTTGCCGGGATCACCGAACGGCGTATCCGCAAGCCCCTGATCGCGGCCGTCGAGGGCCACGCGCTGGCGGGAGGCTTCGAAATCGTGCTGGCTGCAGATCTCGTGGTGGCGTCAGAGACCGCGCGGTTCGGACTGCCAGAGGTCAAGCGAGGACTCATGGCTGGCGGCGGGGGCGTCCTCCGTCTGGCACGCCGCATTCCGTTCAACATTGCCATGGAGTTGTGTCTGACGGGAGGCTTCCTTGAAGCGCCGGCAGCAAGGCAATATGGGCTCATCAATCGACTCGTTCCTCCTGGCCGTGCGCTGGATGCGGCCAGGAAGCTGGCCTGCGAGATCGGTTCCAACGGACCGCTCGCCATCTCCTCCACCAAACAAGTCATCGTCGATTCGCACACTTGGCCGGAAGACGAAATGTTCGCCCGCCAGCGCCCCGCGCTCGATGCCATCCTCCGCTCGGATGATGCGCACGAAGGTGCTCGTGCATTCATCGAGAAACGGCCGGCGCAGTGGCGCAACCAGTAGAGACCATCCCTTTCCAGCGCGGCTTTCGCCGCGCAATCGCAACATGCACGAATCCAATGACATCGACCGACCGGCAGTGCCCGCGTGGTTCTCAGCTGCGGTGCAGCAGCCGGGACAAAGCGTCTTCTACCGCACGCGTGGTCAACGCCGACACCTGCTGACCTGGAATTGGCAAGACGTGGAAAAGCCTGCCGTCTTGCTGGTGCACGGCTACCTGGCGCACGCGAATTGGTGGGCGCCCATCGCACCGCAGCTCACCGATCGATGGCGTGTGGCCGCCATGGATCTTTCCGGCATGGGCGACAGCGAAGCCGGGCCGGATGTGTCGCCGCTAAGTCTGGCGCTGGACGTTCTCGATGCCCTCGACTTTCTGAAGTTGCCGTCCGCCACGGTCGTCGGGCACAGCTATGGCGGCTCACGGGCATTGCGCGCCAGCGGCCTTCGACGTGGGGCGATCCACCACCTCGTGATGCTCGACTCGTACGTCAACGCACCGGGCGAGATGCCCCGGCAAGGCCCACCGTTGGGCGAATCAAAGCTCTACGCCAATCCGCAGGAAGCGTTGGCAAGGTATCGGTTCCGGCCAAGCGACGTCGAGATTCCCGTCTTCGTCAAACGCCACGTGGTGGAAACTGGCCTTCGGCGTCACGCCGATGGGTGGCGCTGGAAGTTCACATCCGGCTTGCGCGTCAGCGAGGAGATCTTGGGCGTCGAAATGCTCCGCGGCACGCATGCACGCCGGGTGGACTACGTGCGAGGCGGCAGCAGCAGCCTGGTCTCCGAGCAGTGTGCTCGCTGGATCGTGGCGGAGATGGCGCACAAGACCGACGCGCGGCTGCACGAATTTCCAGGAGGCCACCACCACTTCCTGCTGCAAGACCCGCAGCAGACCGCGCGGCTTCTGCGCGGCCTGCTATCTCGCTGATGCGGGTCGTCTATGTGCAACCATGCTGTCTAGCACATCGTCACACCGCTATCCACCGGCAAGACGACACCGGTGATTACCCGTGCATCATCGCTTGCCAGAAAGAGCGCGGCATGCGCAACATCTTCAGGAGTTGCCGGTCCCAGCAGGTTCTTGGCCCGAAGGCCGGTGGGCGGCCGATGCTTGTACAGCTCCAGCACGCGTTCGGTGGTCACCGAGGTGGGTGCAACCGCATTGACGCGGATGCGCGCGGGCGCGTATTCGACCGCCATGGACCGCGTCAAGGCCAAGATCGCGCCTTTGGAGCTGGTGTAGGAGTCCAGCTCCGGCACGCCGATGAGTCCTGCAGCCGATGAGGTATTGACCACTGCGCCGCCGGTGGCTTCCATCCGTGCAATGACATGCTTGCAACACAACCATGTGCCCGTCAGATTGAGGTCGATCGTGCGACGGAATTCTTCGAGCGAAGTCCGCGTGACGCGCGAATCGCCCACGAAGGACGCGCCCGCGTTGTTGTAGAGGATATCGATCCGACCATACTTCTGCATGGCAGCCTCGACCGCAGCAATGACACTGTCCTCGCTGGTAACGTCCAAATGCACATGCAGGGCCTGCCCACCGGCTTCATGGATCAGCGCCGCGACGGCTTGCGCCGCATCGGCGTTGACGTCCGCTACAACGACGCTCGCGCCCTCCTGCGCGAAGAGCCGTGCTGCCGCCTTGCCGATGCCTGCGGCCGACCCGGTGATGAACGCGATCTTGCCTTCCAGCCTTCCGTTGGCCATGGGCTACTCCACCTGGATCGATAAGTCCTTGGCCAGCTTCTGCCACTTGGCGTTTTCCGAGCGCAGGAAGCCGCCAAATTCGCTTGGCGTCGATCCGACGGCGCTCAGGCCGCGCGCTTTGAAGCGCGCGGCAATGTCGGGCTGTGCGATCACACGGGCCACCTCCTGCTGGATGCGGTCAATCGCTTCGCGTGGCGTACCCACTGGTGCGAGCAATCCATTCATGATGTCGACTTGGAAGTCCGGCAGGTTTAGCGACTCGGCCACCGTGGGTACGTCAGGCAACAAGGGGGAGCGGCGTGCATGAGGCACGGCGAGCGCCACCATCGAGCCTGTCTTGATGTGTGGCAGCGTCGTGGCCAGCGCATCTACCAGCACCTGGACGTCTCCAGCGAGCAGCGCCGCGGCGGCCGGCGAGCTTCCCCGGTACGGAATGTGCGTCATGTCGATGCCTGTGACGGTCTTGAGCCATTCGCCCTCGATATGCGGCGACGACGCCGTACCGGCGGTTGCGAAGCTGATCTTCTTGGGGTTGGCCTTGGCAAAGGCGATGAAGTCGCGCATGGTGCGCGCAGGCACCAGGCGGGGGTTCACAGCGAAGATATGGAAGTCAGTGCTGATCTGTGTGATCGGCTCGAAGTCCTTGATCGGGTCGTATAACGGCTTGGCGTAGACGTGAGGCGAGATCAGGAACGACGCTGAAGTCAGCAGTATCGTGTAGCCATCAGCAGGTGCGCGAGCGACGTACTGGGTGGCAAGCATCGTGCCGGCGCCCGGCTTGTTCTCCACTATGACGGCCTGTCCGAGCCGCTCGCGCAAGCCTTCGGCCAAGTCGCGCGCGATGAGGTCGGTCCCGCCGCCTGGGGCGAACGGCACAACAATCCTCACCGGCCTGTTAGGGTAGCCTTGTGCGAAGCTGCCGCACGCCATCGTTGCCATCAGCAGGGCTGCGGCCCATCGAGCTCTCATCTTCATGGTGGTCTCCTGGTTAATTTGGGAAATACGGACGCGCGCTACTCGAATCGCGGCGCGCGCTTTTCGAGCCAGGCGTTGGCGGCCTCAGCCGAATCTGGCATTCCGCTGACCAGGGCAGTGAACAACTGCTCGAGGCGGAAGCCCTCGCGCAAGGGCAGCTCGTCGCTCACATCCAGGCAATCCTTGAGTAGCCGCGAGATAGCCCCGCTGTGCTGCGCAATTCGGGCGGCAATCGCCAATGCACAGGGCAACACCTCGGTCACCGGGACGACCGAATGCACCGCCCCGTGCTGGCGCATGAATTCGCCATCGACCGCCGTGCCGGTCAACGCCATCCACCGCACCAGCTTCTCAGGCAGGATGCGCGACAGGTGCTTGGCACCACCGAGCAGGCCCACGGTGATTTCGGGCAAAGCGAATTTCGCCTTGTCGCTGGCGACGATGACGTCGCACACAGAGGCGATGACCAGCCCCGCACCGACCGCCGACCCATTGACCGCGCATACGACGGGAACACCGCAATCGCGCACAGAATGGAAGGCGCGGCGCGCCCACTTGCCCCGCTCTAGCATCAGTTTAGGCGTGCGGTCCACCAATTGGCGAAGATCCGCGCCACCGATGAAAGCCCTCTCGCCGGCGGCAGTGAGCACCACGCACCGAACGTCCTTGCGATCCTCCAGGCCGTCGAAGGTCTCTGCTAGCAGCCTGTACTGATCAAGGCTCATGACGTTCAATGGCGGATTCTCGACGCGTACCATGAGAATGCCAGGATGATCGGCCAACATCTCAGCAGCGATCCGGCCCTCGCTCATTGCGGCACCTTCACCGTGCGGTGCAGCGCCAGCCGCCCGCCGTCGGCAAAGATCGTCTGCCCCGTGACGTAGCTCGACGCTTCGCTGGCGAGGAACAGCGCAACCTGTGCGATCTCCTCGGGTCGCGCCAGCCGAAGCATTGGCGTGCGCGACAGCGATGCATGTCGCTCCTCCGGACTCAGATGGGCCTGCATCGCGGTGGCGACCCCACCCGGGCCCACGCTGTTTGCGCGGATGCCATAGGGTGCGAGCGAAACCGCCATTGATTTGGCCAAATGAATCAACCCGGCCTTGCTCGTGCCGTACGCGTGCGTGCTGTCGCCAGCCACCTGGCCCCCGACAGAGCTGATGCTCACCAGGCTGCCTCCACGCCCTGCTTTCACCAGGCGCCGGGCGAGCGCCTGGAAGAAGAACACCGCACCCCGGAGGTTGACGTCCATGACCAGGTCGAAGTCCGTGACGGTGAGGTCCAGGAAAGGTGCCGGTTTGATGATGCCCGTGGCATAGAGGCCGACATCGGGCACGCCCAATTCAACTTCGCAGCGGTCGACCAGCGCCTGGACAGCGTCCAGATCACGGACGTCGCAGGTGGCGAAGCGCACACGCTGCCCCGATGCATCCAGGCGATCGGCGAGTCTGCGGCCTGACTCAGCGTCGATGTCAGCGACCAGGACGCGTGCGTCGGCCCGCGCAAACAGTTCGGCGCACGCCATGCCCACGCCGTTGGCGCCACCCAGAATGATGGCCGTTTGGCCTTCAAGCTCATTTGAACCCATCGCAGCCCCTTTCAATTTGTGGAAGTCGTCGTTCGCTCGCGCGTCGCCGTGGCGGCCACAACCGCTCGACTAGGCAGCGGCTGGTCGCCGACAACGCCGGCGTCCAGCCATGCGCACAGTTCGTCGCGCGTTGCACCCAGCTCACCCAAGAGAATTTCCTCGTTGTGCTGACCGAAAAGTGGCGCCGGCCGGCGAACTGGCGGGTAGTGGCCATCCAGCCTGAGCGGAAGCGATGCCTGGACGTGAGGTCCGATGTGAGCACGTTCGCACACCTGCCAAAACCCGCGCGCACGCAGGTGCGCGTCGTTGACCAATTCGGATGGAAACCAGGCCGGCTCTGCAGGCACGCCTAGGGTCTGCAGCGCTTTCGCAGCATCGTCCAACGCCATAGCCGCCAACCTGCCAGCGAGCGCGCCCTGCGCCTGGGCAGTCGCGGTGACATCGACTCGGTCGTCCGGCGCGAGCCATTGGCACAAGGCCTGCCACTGTGCCTCGGTCTCGACGGAGACCGCTAGCCACTGTTCGTCGCCCGCACACCGCACGCACTGGGAAAAGTAAGCGGACTGCGCCGACACGCGCTCGCCAGGCGACCAATGGCCGAAGGCCGACTGGTGAACGATCCAGGGAGCCAGCAACGGGAGCAGACACTGCACTTGCGCGAGATCGATGAACTGTCCTCGTCCGCTACGCCGGCGCGCATGCAGCGCGGTCAAAAGCGCAGCCGCCGCATTCAGACCGCCGATCGGATCGCCAACGGCCTGATGGCTCATCGTGGGAATTTCGCCTGGAGCAGCGACGATGGTCGGCATGCCGGATGCATGCTCGAACGTGGAGCCGTAGGCCCGCAGATCGCTCCACATCGAGTGGGACCCAAACGCAGGCATCGACATCGCGATAACGCCCGGATTGACGGCCTTCAGACTGTCGTAGTCCAGCCCCATCTTGCGCATGACGCCGCTGGAATAGTTGTCGACGACCGCGTCCGCATCGCGCAGCAAGCGCTTGAAAATGTCGATGCCGCGTGCATCCGTGAGATCCAGATTGATGACCCGCTTGTTGCGGTTTTGCATGTTGTAGCGAACCGTCTTCTCGTGCGCGAGCGCCTCGATGGACGCGTCGGTAAAGTCAACGCCACGCCACCAGTCCGGATACCGGCACGACTCGATCTTGACAACGTCTGCACCCAGATCGGCGAGCTGGCGCGTCGCCAGTGGGCCGGCCCAGCCCATGGTGAGGTCCAGGATGCGCAACCCGGAAAGCGGCAGCGCGTCACCCGGCATCAATGTCTGCACTGGCGCCTTCTTCGCGGGCCCCTGCGGGACGGATTTGCATGAACCTGCCTCGGGTGTACGGCCCTCAGAGTTCGCAGGCGTTTCCGTCAGCGTGAGTGGTGCCACAGGTGCGACGAAGGATTTCTGGCCCGCATGGACAAGGCCGAACGAGCCGCGTTCGCGGTGAACGTCTTGCTCCAGCAGCGTTTCCATGTCCGGCACGATAGCGATTGGCAGACGACAGGCCCGCGCTTGCGCGAACCACTCTTGTGCGGTGTGATTCAGAAACAGAGGGCGAAAGATGTCGTCAAGGCGATCGGCCTGCCACATGCGGTCCATGTTCAGCCGCAGGCCCTGGTCGATGCCGAGGTCCGGACGGCCAAGGAGGCCGCACAGGCTCTGCCACTGCGCGGGCGTGACCACGGAGACACCCACATGGCCTTCCTTGCACGCGTAGATCCCCAACGGAAAATTGGGCGCGAACCGGTTGATGCCGTATCGCCGCTCCGGCATACCTTCGCCCACGCATTGCGCGACCAGATATTCGGCCAGCACCACGGTGGACTCAGCAACCGACAGATCGATCGTGCGCGGGGGGGTGGCCGCCCAGAGTGCGGCGAGCAGTCCAGAGAACGCGGTCGTGCCGGCAATGAGCTGGCCATGTGGCGCGTCCACCACCACCGGAGGTCCTTCGGCGGCGCCGGTCATCTTGACGTGGCCTGCCACAGCGCGGCTCACGAAATCCGCCCCCGGGTGGTCCGCTCTCGGTCCGTCGGCACCGAACCAGGTGAAGCGCAGATGAACAGGCGCAGCATGGGCAGGCAGTTGCAGTGCATGCAATCCGTGCGATTCAATCGCACGGCTGTCGACCACAGCATCAGCCCTTGTTGCCAGGGCCTCCCATTGCCTTACGTCTGCTTCGTTCGCCGGGTCGATGCACAGACTGTGCTTTCCCGCGTCCAGCCACGCCTGGAACGGATTCGCACCGACGCCCTGGCCTGTGTCCAGCAGCGGTTCTCGCAGGCGCTCGGGCGCCCCGCCAATCGGTTCGAGCTTGTAGACCGCAGCGCCGAAGTCAGACAGCAGCTTGGCGCAATAGGCGCTCGCGTACCCGCCACCAACTTCGACGATCACCATGCCGGTGAGCGGCCCCGAACGCTTGCTGGTATGAACTTCCGTGCTTGCGGCCTGCGCTGCAGCGTCATGATTTACTGTGATGTCTCGCATGTCTTGATCAGTCGAGCTGGATGCCCGCGCCGTTGATGACCGCGCCCCAGCGCTCGTGATCCGCCTTGATGAACTGCAGCGTGGCGTCGGCAGACATCGACACGGGCAGCTGTCCACCAGCCAGCAGCTTGGCCTTCACATCCTCCATGGCCATGACCTTGGACAGCGCCCCTGACAGCTTGCGCATCACGAGGGCCGGCGTCCCGGCCGGCGCCATGAGTGCAAACCATGAAGCGCCTTCGGCCTTGTAGCCCTTTTCGACGAAAGTGGGGATGTCGGGCATTCCCTGCCAGCGTTGGCTGTCGAGCACACCCAGGATGCGCGTCTTGCCTTCGACATGCAGTGGCTGGGCACTGGCGAGCGCGTCGAGCTGCGCATGCACCCGTCCGCCGATGAGATCCACATTGGCCGCTGCGTTCGTTTTGTACGGCACGTCGACCATGCGAATGCCCAGCGCATTGGCCACCAGGATGCCGGTAATGTGGTTGCTCGTGCCAACCCCGGTGGTCGCGTAGGTGACGCCTTGCGGCTGCATCTTGGCCCAAGCCACGAATTCATCGATCGTCCGCGCTGGAATCTGCGACGACACGTTGAGAACGAACGGCACCTTGGAGACCAGGCTCACCGGATCGAAGTCCTCCAGCCGGTACTTGATTTTTCGATACAGATGAGGGTTCGTCGAGAAGGTCGATGCAGCCGCCATCAGCAGCGTGTACCCGTCAGCCGGCGCTTTCGCGACGTGCTCTGCACCCACCATCGTGGAGGCACCGGGCCTGTTGTCGACCAGGACGCGCGTGCCTAGCGCATCCGTCAGGTGCGAGGCGATAAGGCGCGCCGCGATGTCGGTGGTCCCACCTGCGCCGAACGGAACAACGATAGTGATCGGCTTCGTCGGGTATTCCTGTGCCGTGGCAACGTCAATCGTCAACAGGCTCAGGGCGAGCATCGGCAACAGCCGAAAAAGCTTTGTGCGCATTGTTGTCTCCATGTTTTATTGAGCAAGTTCGGCCATCCCTTGCTTCGTGCCCTGTTTATATCGAGCGATGTTGGCGAAGCCAAGCTTGTGGCGCCTATACCCGGTATAGGCAGCGAAGGTGTGCTCGCCACGCTCAATGGCATCTAGCATGCGCGGTTTACAGAACAACGAAGGACACCAACATGCACTCTTCAACTCCCGTCACCGGACCGCGCGTTCAAGCTCACGACACGGCGGGCCATGTACTCGTCGTCCACATAGATCGCCCACCCGTCAACGCGCTAAGCCTGGAATTGATGCGCAGCCTGCGCGATCTGTTCGCAACTCTGGTGGACAACTATCCAAACGCCCGGTGCGTCGTGTTGACGGGCGTCGGCAAGAACTTCAGCGCTGGCGCCGACGTGAAGGAGCTTGCGGAACGAACCACCGAAATCCAGATGGCGCGCTCCGTCGTGTCCCGCGGTTTGTTCGATGCGGTGCGGCGTTGCCCGATTCCAGTGATTGCCGCCGTCAACGGCCCCGCGATCGGTGCGGGTGTTGTGGTTGCCTCCTGCTGCGACATTGTCGTGGCCTCGGAGGCTGCGACCTTCGCGTTGCCGGAGGTGCTGGTCGGCGTCATGGGCGGTGCGCGCCACATGGCGCGGCTCGTGCCGGACAAAATGGTTCGCTACCTGGCGCTCACGGGTCGCCGCGTGGATGCACGCACGCTGTGGCGCTTTGGCGGCATCCACGAGATCACTGCCCCCGATCGGCTCATGCCGGAGGTGCTGGCGCTGGCCGAAGACATCGCGAAGAACAGTCCGACTGCGGTCGCCCTGATGAAGGAGGCGATCAACCTCACGGAGGACATGCCCCTGACAGAGGGCTATCGCGTCGAGCAACTTTTCACGACCCTGGCCTCGTCGATGGCGGATTCCAAGGAAGCATCCAAAGCGTTCCTGGAAAAGCGCGCGCCTGTCTGGAGCGCGCGCTGATCAGTCGTCGCCAGCGCCCGGTGGCTCCGGCGGCTGCGCCATCACGTGCGCCAGGGTCTTGCGCAGCCAGCTATGGCCCGGATCGTCGTGATGGCGCGGATGCCAACCTGCGGCATACAGAAATTCGGGCGTGGGAAAGGGCAGTGGGTGTACCAGAAAGCTCGTCCCCAGCGATTGCGCGACGCGTTGAAGGATCGTCGCCACCATGTCGGTGTTGCCCACCAGCGCGCCGATGGCACTGTAGGCCGGCACCGATGAAACGACATTGCGGCGCATGGCCATGCGGTCGAGCTGCTGGTCGATGGCCGTCCTCAGATATGGTTCCTCAAGCGTCACGATCACATGATCCATTGCGCAATACGCTTCTAGCGAGGGTGGCTCGGGTCTGCGCGAAGAGTCTCGCCGCTGAATAACGACGTGGCGATCCGCCAGGATCACCGAGGATTTAAGTGCTTCGGGAAGGAACTGGCGCATCGCGACGACCAGATCGATGTTGCCGGACTCGAGCTCGGCAAGCTTGATCCCTGCGACAAAAGGGATGAACACGACTTTTACGTGAGGCGCCTGCTGACGTACCACTCGCATCAAGGGCGCCACGATCGCATGATGTCCATAGTCCGTCATGGCGACTACGAAGGTGCGCTCCGAGATGGCCGGATCAAAGCTGGACTGCTGGCGAACGATAGATTCCAGTTCTTGCATCGTCCTTCTCAACGATGCCTCAATCTCCAGGGCGCGAGGCGTAGGCGCAAGGCCCCGCGTCGTGGGCACCAGCAGCTGATCGCCAAACAACTTTCTTAACTGCGCCAGCTCCTCCGAAAGGGTAGGCTGGCTGATACCGAGGCTACGCGCTGCGCGCGTAACATTGCGCTCTTTCATCAGCGCGTCGAGCGCGAAGAGCAATTTGAATTCGGACAGGCGAAGTCGATCATCCATGGCGGAGAGTCTAGACGCTGCGCCGTTGGCACGATGGGCTTGTGGCCCCAAGACAGTAATGTCCCCTTTGCACCAAGTAGAAGTGTCCCCTTCGATGGATGTGGAGGACACAGGTGGAGGCAAAGGGCAAGCTGATGAGTCAGAAGGAAGTGCAGCGTCTGGAGGTGCTCAGGCGTCTGCAGTCAGGCGGACTGTCGCAGTCGCAGGCGGCGCAGCAACTGGGGGTGTCCGTACGCCAGATCAAGCGACTGTTCGCCGGGTGCGCGAAGCGGGTCCGCAAGGGCTGGTCTCGCGCAGACAAGGCCAGCGCAGCAACCGGCGCATCGATGAAGCGCAGCAAGCGCACTGCGTTGATCTGGTGCGCTAGCACTACGCCGACTTCGGACCTCAACTGGCCCACGAGTACCTGCAGCGTGAGCACGGCTTTGGCTTCAGCGTGGAGACGCTGCGCGGCTGGATGATCCAGGCCGGGCTGTGGCAAGCCCAGCGGCGGCGCGCGCAGCGCGTGCACAGCCCGCGTGCCAGACGCCCGTGCGTGGGTGAGTTGGTGCAGATCGACGGCAGCCACCACGACTGGTTCGAGGGGCGCTCGAGCAAGTGCTGCCTGATCGCCTTCATCGACAACGCCAGTGGCCGGGTGCTGGGCGCGCAGTTCTTCGCGCAGGAGACCACCCAGGGCTACCTGCAAGTGCTGCACGCCCTGGTGCAGCGCCATGGCGTGCCGCTGGCCCTGTACAGCGACCGCCACGGCATCTTTACGAAGTCCGACCCCGAGGACACCAAGCCCACGCAGTTCGAGCGTGCGCTGTTGCAACTGCAGATCGAGCCGATCTGCGCGTGTTGTCTTCCACTGAAAACTGACCCAGTTAGAGCAGCGATTTCCATTTAAAGCTGACCCACGTAAGAACCCTATCCTGCTGCTTTTAGCAGCAGGAGATTTCAGGAGTGATAGACGTGGCGACTTTGAGTGTCATAAGACGCTGGGCACTGCGCGAGCAGATGTCCATCCGCGAGATCTCCAGGCGTACAGGCCTGGCTCGCAACACCGTTAAGAAGTACCTGCGGGCGGGCGATGAAGAGCCCCGCTACGCCAAGCGTGCGAGCTCCAGCAAGCTCGATCCCTACGCGGACAAACTTTCAACCTGGCTATCGATCGAGGCCACAAAGTCGCGCAAACAGCGGCGCACTTTGCTGCAGCTCCATACAAACTGGGCTACCTGCCCTTCAGCGAGTCGGGAGGTGCCCTGCTGTTCCACCTGCTGTCCAAGCTCTATGAGAGAACCAGTGTCGTGATCACCACTAACCTGAGCTTCGGGGAATGGTCCAGCGTCTTCGGGGATGCGAAGATGACGACTGCGCTCTTGGATCGGCTGACTCACCGGTGCCATATTCTGGAGACAGGAAACGATAGCTATCGGTTCAAAAACAGCTCTGCAAGCCCCAAGTCTGAAAAGGAGAAAACGAAGCACTTATCCACACCGTGAGCTGCTTTGCTCACAAAGCGGGTGGGTCAGTATTCGATGGAAATCTAGGGTCACAGATCGGCGAAATTCAACAGTGGAGCCTTCCATTGTGCGCGAATTGCGCGCACGCTTTCCAGAGCAGGAAGCCGTTCTCGACCTGGATCGTTGGCATCAGTACGAATCTGAAAACCGCTCAACCTTTATCGGTATGTATCAGTTCTGGGTTCAGAAGCCAACCAGCGTGAGCGCGCCCTTCATCAAAAGCTTCGCACCATCAAACGGTAGGTCGTAAGCGCCGGCCCGCGAAGCTCATCGCAGCAGGCGGGTAATCTCCGCTGCGGCGTTCTTAACGGCTAGCGCCAGCTTCTTTCGCTTGGCGTCGTCCAGCTGGGCGCTAATGCCGGTAACGCTGATGGTTCTTGCCGCGCTCCCGTCCGCATTGAGAACAGGGGCTGCAATAGCGGTAATCCCCTTTCGAAAGTGGCCCTCGTCAACGGCATACCCAGTGCTTCTTGCGCCACGCACCTCTTCCAGCCAGACCTTCACAGTAGGGGCGTCTTGCCACCGCAGCTTTGAGAACCGGCGCCGCAGTTCGGCCTCGTCGAAGTCGCCGAGCGCTGCCATGAGGCGACCTGTTGCCCCGATCAGCAATGGGGTACGTCCACCGGGCGACACCATATCGCCCGGCGTCACCGACGCAGCCACCACGACGACCATCTCGTCTTCGCCATCTCTTTCCTGGCCGGAAGCACCGACTTCAAAGTCGCGCGATAGTCGACTCAGATGAGGCTGAGCCAGTTGAACAAACGGATTCTGTTGGGTTAGTTCGCGTCCGAGGGAAAGGACGCCGCTCCCGAGGCGGTACAACTTGGTGTTTGCATCGTGTGTGACCAGACGCCCGACGCCGAGCTCGCGCAGGATGTGCAAGCTGGTACTGGGAATAATGTCCAGCTCACGGGCAACGCGAGACAGAGGCAGGCCCTCGGGGTGTCGCGCCAACAGCCAGAGCGTTTCACAGGCACGGCGCACGGCGGGAACTTCCCTATGTCGCCCTGCGGGTGTCGTTTTGGCTCCGATGCTCTCTGGATTTGAACGTGGCATTCTTGCGAGTTTACCTACATTAGCAAAATGGTTGCGTGTAGACAAAAGTACGAAACGGTAGTTGAGCGACCCTGGCTTTCATACCCCACGTTTATCGCTGAATCAAATCGTCGCCGAACGGGCCGTCACGCAATCGAAGCGCTTCCTTCAACCCATATTGCTGAACATTGCTTCTGAACTCCTCGCGGCTCTTCGCCAAGTGGCCACGCGCGTCCATCTCGGCAGCCATGCGCTGCAGAGTTCGTGCGCCCATCAACTCCAGGCCCATGTTGACAATGCGCTTGTTGCACGACAGCAGGTCGACGTCCACCAGCTCCAGACGGTCTGCCAGGGCATCGACTTCCTCGGAAAGCCGTTCTTGCGGTACCGACTTCAGTGCCAGTCCAAGCGCTGCGGCGTCTTTGCCACCCAGAGAGTCGCCAGTCAGCAGAAGGCGCTTGGCCCACTGCGGACCCAAATGGTAGAGCCACATGTGGCTCGGGAGCGACCCTTGTGCACGTGCAGGCGGAAACCCAAAGCGCGACTCGTCGCTGCAGATCACCAGATCGCATAAAAGGGCAAGGTCGGTGCCACCCGCGAGGCAGCGGCCATGCACCTGCGCAATCACCGGCTTGTGCATGTCAAAAAGGGCCATCCTGCAACGCTGGGCCGCTTCGAGCCGCCATGCGTCGTCATCGATGGATTTTCGCCCTCGACGGTTCTGCGTACCCGATGCGGCTGGCCCCTCGTATTGCCCCAAGTCGTAGCCGGAGCAAAATTCCGGGCCGTTGCCGCTGAGTACGACGCAATGCACACGTGTGTCGTCGTCCGCGAACCACAGTGCCGACTCCAGCTCTTGCTGCATCTGGACGCTGATGGCGTTGCGCTTCTCGGGCCGGTTCAGCGCAATGCGGGCGCGCCCACGTTCAACGGTGTAGGTGATTGTTTCGAATTGGTCCGACATGCTGATGGTCCTTGGTAGTTTGAGCGCCGACAGCATCAAGCCGTCGCCGCTCTGACCGCCTTGCTGGTGATGAGCGTGTCAATCTCGCTTTCGCTGTAGCCAACCGAGCGCAGCACCTCTCTGGTGTGCTGACCGAGCCCGGGCGCGATAGCCGATGGGGTTGCGTCACCACGCGGTCCACCGTCGCGCACGGGGAACGAGGGGACACGCAGCGTTCCCTCGGTCGGATGCTCCACCTGGTGCCAGAAGCCGACGTCGGCCAAGTGCGGATCCTTCGTCAGATCTTCCAGCGAATTCACAGGTCCGTACGGCACATCGTGCTCTGTAAAAAGCTCAACCCATTCCGCGGAAGTACGGGTTGGCAGCACTTCACTGACGATGATGTACATCGCCTCGATGTTTTGTGACCGGTCGCTGGCGGTTGCAAAGCGCGGGTCGCTGAGCACGTCGGCCCGGCCGACGGCCGTGAAGAATTTCTTCCATTGACTCTCGCTGTGCGGCATCACCGCCAGGTAGCCATCGAGCGTCCGGTGAGGACGGCGGAAGGCATTGAGCAGGCGCAGGTAACCGGATGGAGCGCGCGGCTCCTCCCAAGTCAGCCCGTTGAGATGCTCGACACTCATGAAGTGGGTCATCGTCTCCAGCATGGGCACTTCAAGCTGCCGCCCTTCGCCGGTACGCACTCGCTCCATCAAGGCACCCATGATGCCAATGACCACGAACAACGCGGTGGTCTTGTCGGCAATGATGGTGGGCGCGTAGGCAGGTTGGCCGTCGACTCGGCCCTTGATCGACGCGATGCCGCACCCAGCCTGGATGATGTCGTCGTAAGCAGGCCGTCTCGCGCCACGGCCCGCGGCGCCGTAACCATATGAGGCGCAGTAAACCATCTTCGGATTGAGCTCTCGCAGCGCCTCGTAGCCGATGCCCAGTCGTTCGGCGGAATCAGCGCGCATGTTGTGCAGGAACACATCGCTCTGCGCCACCAGCTTGCGAAGTGCAGCCAGCGCCTCAGGCTGTCGAAGGTCCATGGCAACACTTTGCTTGCCACGGTTGCAGTTCAGAAACAGAGAGGCCATGCCAGGATGCTCGGCATGTCCCAGACTGCGCGTGCTATCGCCTTCCAACGGCTCGATCTTGACAACGGTCGCGCCCATGTCGGCGAGCAGGCTTGCTGCGTATGGTGCGAGCACCACGGCGCCCACTTCAATAACCCGCACACCGGCGAGAGGTTTCATTGTTCAGTCTCCTGTTGGTAGAAATCGACGGTCTTGCGACGCATCAGGTTTGTGCTTGCAGCGCCGCTTGTGCGGCTCTCGCCTGGCGCATGCGCCCCGCCTCGCGTCCTGCGCGCAGCGCATCCGGCAGCGACAGCGGGAGGGTGGTGACAAAGAGCTCCTTGGTCTCCCGCATGGTGCGCCGATCCCGACTGGCGAGGCTGCGCGCCAGTGTCCTGGCGCCCTCCAGAACATCGGCATCCGGCAGCACTCGGCTGGCCAGACCCAGTGCCAACGCTTGTGGCGCGTACACCGGATCGCCTGTCGCCAACAGGTCGAACGCCTGCTTGCGCCCTATGCGCTTTTGCAAATGGCCTATCACCAAGCTGGGCACCATGCCGTGAACGATCTCTGGGTAAGCCAGCCGCGCGCCCTCGCCCATTACCGTCAGGTCAGCGGCTATGGCGATCGACGCACCCGCTCCAATTGCAGCACCCGTCAGCGCACAGACCACCGGCACTCGGATCTGCTCAAAGGCAAGCTGCAGTTCGAGAAACAGGTCGCTGCGGCGTGATTCCGCATCGGGGTCGGCCCTCTCTCCCTTGAACTCGCCAAGGTCTGCCCCGGCACAGAACACCGAACCGGTGGCGGTCAGCAGTACCGCGCCCACGATTGGCGCCATGTCAGCTTCCCGCAGCGCATTGAGCAAGGCCGCGGCCAGCGTGGAATCCATGGCATTGCGTCGCTCTGGACGGTGAATGGTCAACGTCCTCACGCCATCGGCATCGTCAATCAGAAGATTCTGGTGTTGCATATTTTTTGTACCCGGTTCAACGGAGCGCGTTCGTGATTTGCGCAGCCGCGACTTTGGCCGCTTCGGCGAGTTGTTTGCGTTGACGCGATGCGAGCTGGGCGCTCACGGCGGTGACACTGATCGTGCGAGTGACGCTGCCGTCGGCGTGAAACACAGGCGCAGCAATGGCCGTGATGCCTTTGCGAAAGTTGCCATCATCGACAGCATGACCGGCGACCGGAACGTCGCGGACGTCTCTCAGCCATTGTTCGAGTTCCGGCGGATCCTGCCAACCGAGTCGGGCGAAGCGGCGGCGAAGTTCCGTTTCGCCCAAGGCCCCGTAAGCAGCCATCACGCGGCCGGAGGCACCTATGAGGAGCGGCGTCCTTCCGCCAGGCGAAGGCCTCCCGCTCTGCACCGCAGCGGCTGCGACCACCAACATGTCGCTGTCACCATCGAGTTCCTGCGCCGACGCGGCCACTTCGAATTCGCGCGACAACCGGTTGAGATGCGGCTGCGCCACCTGGACGAACGGGTTCTGCTGCGTCAACCTGCTGCTCAATGAAAGCACGCCGCTCCCCAGTCGGTACACCTTGGCGATCGCATCGTAGGCGACCAGTCGGCCGACCCCAAGTTCGCGCAAAATATGCAGGCAGGTGCTCGGAAGAATGTCCAGTTCTCGGGCGACGCTCGACAAGGTAATACCGTCCGGATGGCGCGCCAGCAACCACATGACGGCGCAAGCACGGCGCACGGCAGGGACCTCGCGGTGTCCAGACGGGTGCACGCGACTTGCGGCGACAGTGGTCGCGTTCGAATCCGCTTTGACAAGTGCCTTTGGCATCTTCAAGGATAGACGCCTCGACTCCAGCCACCATCGACGGTGACGGTCAAGCCGTTCAGCATGTCTGCACGAGGGGAAGCCAGAAAGCAGACCACATTGGCTACGTCCTCCGGTGTGACGATGCGCCCAAGCGGGTATGTGGCAAGCCGCTCCGCACGCACTTCCTCAACCGATCGGCCCTCTGCCTTCGCGTCCGCCGCAGTGATGCGGTCCCAGCGCTCGGTGCGCACCGCCCCCGGCGAGACGGCCTTAACCCGGACCTGATCCGGTGCACCTACATCGGACAATCCCTTGGTGAAGTTGACCAACGCGGCATTCGCAGCGCCGCCCGCAAGATAGGTCGGGCTGACCTGGCGCGCCGCCGCGCCAATCACATTGATGATGCAGCCGCCACCTTGCCGCTTCATCAACGGAAGAACGGCCCTCGCCGTTCGCACATACCCAAACAACTTCAGATTCCAGTCCTCCGTCCACTGGGCGTCGGGTGTGCTCAGGAAGTCCCCGCCTCTGATCGCGCCTGCGTTGTTCACGAGGACGTCGATGCGACCAAGCAATCGCTCGGCACTCGCCATCATCTGTTCCACACCAGCCAAAGAAGAGAGATCTGCTTCGATGGCCTGCACCTCATGGCCCGTGCGGGCGGTGAGCAACGTTGCCGCTTCCCGGAGACGTGTGCCATCCCGCGCCACGATGGCGACGTGGCATCCTTCGGACGCCATCAATTCGGCGCACGCAAGGCCAACACCAGCGCTGCCGCCCGTGATCACCACGGTCTTTCCTGTCAGGCCAAGATCCATGTGCTCTCCAGAGAAGCTTGTGTGGGGGGAGATAAATGATTCATTCGTTTGATCTTTTAGACCGCCGTGTCAGCACCTCAGAAATTGCCAACAATGCGCCCCTCAATGTCCACCCGTCACATCAAGGACCACGCCAGTAATGAAGTCGGCGTCGTTCGAAGCAAGAAAAGCAATGGCATTGGCCTGATCTTCGGCCGTTGCCATACGACCCAGCGGCGTCTTCTCCATGGCCTGCGCGCGAACCTCTGGCGTTTGCGAATCGTAGTACCGCAAGATGCGCGGCGTCTGCGTGGCGCCCGGCGCAACGGCATTGCAATTTACGCCATACGCCGCCATCTCGCGGGACAGGCGCTTGGTGAAGACGCTGACGCCAGCCTTGGCCGTGCTGTAGGCCGCATTGCCGACGCTCGCGTCCTCACCACGACCGGCGATCGAGGAAAGATTCACGATCTTCCCCGCGCGTTGCGCCATCATGACGGGCATCACGTGCTTGCAGAAAAGGAAGGTTGGCGTGAGGTTGAAATTCAACAAAGCGTTCCAGTCTTCCAGCGCCATCCGGTCGGTTCCCCCTGCTGGCAAAGCCTTGAGGGTCGATCCGCCAACGCCGTTCACAAGAACATCAATGCGTCCGCCAGAAAACTCCACAGTCTGGCGCACGCATTGCATGACGGCAGCTTCGTCAAGGCAGTTCACCACCATGGGCGCATGCCGACCGGCTTTGCCAGGCAACTCAGCGATCAATGCGGCAAGAGAGGTCGCATCCGTGTCCACACCGATGATCCGACCCCCTTCGCTGGCCATACGGCGTGCCGTGGCAGCACCAATGCCTGCGGCAGCCGCCGTGATGATGATGATCTTGTCCTTAAAGCGTGGAGGGGCACTCCATCGCTGCTGTAGCGCGCTGGCTTGGTTTGCTTGTTCGTTCACAGCGTCAGAGATCAAAGTGGCAACGCCATCAGCGTGTCGATGCGCGCGCTGTCGCACACCACAATACGCTCGACGAAACGGATGCGCTCCGTTGTGACGCTCAGCACGTCGTGATAGCTCCCCGTGGCAAACACGGAGGTGACGCCATCCTGCATGGTCCGCATGACAAGGAAGCTCGTCTCTGCGTGAACGGTGTCGCCGTCCGTGTGCGTGATGAACGGGCGCCCAAGCAAGTGCCTGTAGCACTGGTCCTCGTAGATGTTCGCGTCGCGCAGGGACATGACGCGGTCTTGCAGCATCGCGCGCGAATTCGCATAGATCACGCCAATCGGGTAACCAGCCGCCACGTTTTCGCGGTTGGTCACCTTGTAGATGCACTTGGTTTCGAAGAAGTCTGGCCAACGCTCAAGCTCATCACGGTCAATCGCGCGGGCGTAGTCCTCCATTAATTCAGCCAGAGCTGCGCTGAGGGAAGTTCGGTCGGTAGTGGTGTCGTTCATCATCAGATTCCCAGATAGGAACGGTAAGCTTTCCAGAACCCGCGGATGGCTCCTTCCGTGGCGCGCGAATTCGAGCTGCTGGTGCTCATTCCACCCATCAAGACGACGGTCGACTCCTTGTCTGCAGCTGCACTTCCCCGTCGAACGAATCCCCCGATGGCGCCATCTTCCATGGACACAAATCCTGCCGGTCCAGCCAGGTTGGCCTGCTTCATCCGCATGTCCTGGAGGCGTTCGCTATCGTCTTCAAAACCAATCATGGTCCACTTGAGGTGTGTCTCATTCGGCCCCTTGGGCTGGATGTGCCGAACCGCGATGGTGTTGTGCACGGTCTGAAGCACGAAGCCAGGAAAGATGGTGACGGCCTGCGCGCGCGTGTCGTCATTGAACTCGTCCTCGACTTCGAGCAGGCTCTTGTCCTGCAACTTGAACTCCTGCTCCATGTTGCTGCGGAGCTTCTCCTGGTCGAATTCTTTGTCCGCGCCTCCCTGGTGCACCAGCGAGTAGCTGCAGTGGTGGGCACCTGAATCGGACACGATCAGCCCCCCGCCCTGCGACAGGCGCGACACTTTGAAGGTAGCAAAAAAGGTGTGAAGGATGCTGGAGTGGTAACTGTCCTTGATGTTCTCGAAGTACAGCTTCCAGTTGTGCTTCAACACCTGCGTGTAACCGCCATATATGCGAAGGGGCTTGTTGCGAAGAACGCGATTCAACCTCGCCAAAATGGGTTCGCCCAGGTATTCCTCGATCGGTGGTGTTTCGTCCGACAGCGTTCCGAACACCAGTCCGCCCAGCGTGGTCACCCGCAGTTTGCGCGGACCGTGGTTGCACACATTGAAGTCGGGCGGCATGCCGCCCTCGCCGTTCACGCCCCGGCTGAACGCCACGCTCAGAAGATTGCCCTTGATGTCGTGTCTCCACGCGTGGTACACGCAGACAAAGTCCTTTGCATTTCCGCGCTGTTTGAGCGCCAACAACGAACCGCGGTGCGAGCAGCGGTTCTCGAACGCATTGACACCCCCGTCCGGCCCACGCGTCACGACCACCGGCATGTCGCCAACGAAGGCGGTGCAATAGTCCCCGCTTTTGGGGATCTCCGCTTCAAGGCAAAGGTAGTTCCAGACGGGGCCAAGATAGATGGACTCCTGCTCTTTTCGGTAGATCTCATCGTCGGTATAGATCCAAAAAGGGACACGGGTAACGTCACCCGCCGGCCACACGTTTTGCTCACTGCTAATCATGTTTTCTCCTGTAGACATCGATGTCACGCCTTAAGCCTGACGGTCCATTCCGCTGAGCGCTTCGTACACTTTGATGATGGACGAACCGTCTTCCTTCCCGAGGTTCATACTTCGGGCGATCTGGTAAACCTGCTGGGTGATGCTCGGCAAGAAAACCGGCACGCCCAGGCGTTTGGCAAAGGCCGTTTGCAGCTCCTGGTCCTTGTATGAAATGTCATTGGAGCCACCCGGTGCGAAGTTGCGCGCAAGAATCCGCGGCGCGCGCAACTCGAAAATGGCGCTGTTTCCCGTGCTGACCTTCACGGCTTCAATCACGGTTTTCAGGTCCATTCCCGCCTTGCTTGCCATGGCCAGTGCTTCGGCCACCGCCACCGTGTTCACTTGCGCAAGCATGTTGTTCAACAGCTTGATCTCGATGCCTTTGGTCAGAGCACCCATGTAGAACACATGCGTGCCCATGGCCGCAAAACAGTCGGCGAACGCTTGGCCATCTTGCTCGCTACCGCCGACGAAAAACGTCAACGTCCCGTTGATAGCCCCTTCGGTGCTGCCGCTGACAGGCGCGTCCCTGAGGGTGATGCCGGAGGCTGCGCTCTCCTCGGCCATCTTGCGAAGCGCATCGGGATCGATGGTGCTCATGACAAGCACCTGGTGGCCTTCCGACGCCCCGGCTTTGATGCCCCTCTCCCCAAACATCACTTCCCGGACTTGCGCCGCGGTCTCGACGATGCAAACCATGCGGTCGCATCTTTTGGCAAGCTCCATTGAACTGGTGGCCGCTTCTGCTCCGGCAGTGCAAAGCTGATCGACTCGAGCGGCGTCCCGGTCGTAGACGATGACGGGAATGTCCGCCTTCAGAAGGCACAGTGCCATGGGTTTTCCCATCGCGCCCAAACCGATAAAGCCGACGGGCCGTGCCGCTTTTTTGACGCGGAGATCTTCGGTGTCTACCATGTCATTCCGCCTTCGCTCCAGTCGCCTTGACGATGCGTCCCCAGCTCTCATAGTCCTTCTGCAAGTGCTGTGAGAATTGAACAGGCGACAGAGGGAAGGGATCAAACCCCTGGACTTCGAGCGCTTTTCGCACGGTTGGATCCTCCCGAAGGATCTGTTGAACCGTCGCGTTCAACTTGTCGATGATGGGTTTGGGTGTGCCTGCGGGCGCCGCCAACCCCATCCACAACTGCCCCGACGCTTCTTCGAAGCCAGGAAGGCCAGATTCCGCCATGGTGGGAATTTCGGGTGCGTGTGGACTCCTTTTGGCGCCAGAGACCGCGAGGGCCTTGATCTTGCCGCTATGGACGTAGGGCAAAGTGGTGGCCAGCACGTCGATCATGCAGGAGATCGTTCCACCGATGAGGTCTGTGACTGCTTGTGCCGCACCTCGATACGCAATGTGCTGGATAGGCGCTCCAGATACGTGCTTGACCGTCTCCATGGCCAGGTGAGCCGTGGTGCCAACGCCGCCTGAACCGAAGCGGATTTCCCCCGGATTCGCCTTTGCATAGCGGATCAACTCGGCCATGTTGTTGGCGGGTACCTTGGGATGGCACACCACTGCATTCACATACGAAGCCACGGGCGAAATGAATTCGAAGTCCTTGCGAGGGTCGTAGGGTAACTTCCCGTACAGAAAGGGGTTGATGGACATCGACCCTGCGGTCACCAGTCCGATGGTATAGCCGTCTGGCGGCGCCTTGGCCAGCAAGCCTGTTCCGAGCGTTCCCCCTGCGCCGCCGCGGTTGTCCACGACCAAGGTCGTGTTCAGCGCCTTCGCCAGAGGCTGGGCAATCGCTCTCGCGAGGGCATCCGCTGGGCCGCCGGCGGTGTAAGGCACAACAAATCGGATCAATTGCGTGGGATAGGCCTCTTGAGCGCTAACCACACATGATGCAGCCAGCGAAACTGCGGTCACAAATTGACCGAACTTCAACCCGCTGATGCCAAAATCTGGCCTTTTTTTGCTATTCATCTGCTTGTCTCCTTTTTGAACAGGCCTTACGCCGTTTCGCCGAAAGTAGCGACCTGCATCAGTTCTGAAATGGACTCGAGTTGGTCCAGCCGATCCACCAGATCGATCGTCCGCTGAATCTGGCTCGGGGACAAAATTTCCTCTGTCATCGTCTTGTGGCGCTGCGACAACTCCTCGCGGCTAAGGGGGTTATGACCACTGCCCTTCAGCTGCTTGGCATCCACAGCTGCGGTGTATTCCTGACCTGACTTCATCACCACCGTGACAGGCTGCGTATAGGGCATCGAACGCCCGCCGGTCATTGCCTTGTTCTCGATCACCTCGATCTTCTGACGCGCCTTCTGGTACTTGGGATCGACTGCACCCTTGTCGCTGAACGGATAGAGGTAGGGAAGCGGGAGATCACGGTCGACCAACATCGAACCCAGCGCTTGGTGCAAGCTGAACTTGGCTTCTGAACCGTCTTTCGGATCTTCAAAACGAAGCAGGTCTGCAATGAAGGGCGGTATTTCGGCCCGCACGCGTTCCACATCGTCGAAGTGAATGTCATGTTGCCGCATGAGCTGCATCAATGCATCCATTGAGCGGTGGTTCATGAAACAAGCGCCGTACTTCTTGATGAAAATGTCGGTGACGCAGTAGGGCTTGCCCAGCTTCTCGGCCACCCCATTCAAATCGAAGCCTCGCCCGAATGAACTGTAGACCTCGAAGAAGCCTTGCTTGCCTTCGATCATGTTCGGGTTGGCTGTGACGCCACGCTTGGCCAGACTGGCCGAGGTCACGCCGTTTCGGCAGCCGAACGCACTCTCAAGAAGGTGCGTCATGTAACCGGTGTGCTGCTGCTGACCAGACGCCTGGCTGATGGCGATACCGAAGGCATTCTGCATCTGATCCGCGTTGAGACCCATCAATCGGCCCGCTGCTGCGGTGGACCCAAAGGCGCCGTAGTTGCCGATGCTCCCCAGGCCACGATCAAACAGGCCAGGGCCGGCCATCCCCAGTCTCACTTGAACTTCAAGGGCGAGAATGACAGCCTCGATCACCTCTTTGCCCGAACGGCCAAACTTTTCGGCCACAGCGAGTGCAACCGGGATGACGGTGAACGGATTGCTACCGGTGTATTGACCGATTGACTCTAGTTCGCGCGCATGCGCCGTCAGGCCGTTCAGCAAAGCGGCATGGCCAAGCGAGGTCTTGAATCCCTGCCCAAACACGCTGCACTCCTCAGCACCGCCACTCTCCTTGACGTAGTCCGTGGTGAACTGCGTCACGGGCTCTTTTGCCGCACTCACGCAAGCCCCAATAACGTCCAGGATGAGTGTCTTCGTTGCATCTATCTCTCTGCTGGAGAAATCCAGGTCAGATTTTCGTACGACGAATTCAGAAATTTCTCGCGTGAGGCCCATGGCTTGTCTACCTTCTCTTTGATGCGCGGACCTGGTCCGCAGGAGTTGACGATCCCGTTGATGCGTCAAGGAGGTGAAGGGTAAATGCGACATGCCACTCTTGTCAATAGCAAAGTTTATTGCGTATAGACAATTATTGAACGGGTGACGCCGGGCGACAAATGCTCTATACTTTTTTGTCCAGCACAACTCTTTTGTGTATAGGCAACATATATGACGATTGATTCAGGCACCGAGAGCGCTGTCGCACTGCAGCACTTCCGCGAGGAGGTTCGATCCTTCATCGCGGCGGCACTACCGGACGAGCTGCGCATTCGCGTTGAACGCGGTTACGACCTCCTCTCTCGTGAGGATCACAGCTTCTGGCAGAAGCAATTACACGCGCGCGGCTGGGCCGCTCCTGGTTGGCCGGTCGAGCACGGAGGTGCGGGCTGGAGCGCCATGCAACGGCAGATCTTCGACGATGAATGTGCACGCGCCTCGTGTCCCCGTACCCAACCACAAGGCATCAAGATGGTCGGTCCGATCATTTATACCTATGGAACAGAAGCGCAGAAAGAACGGTTTCTTGGGCCCATCCTTCGCGCGGACGAATGGTGGTGCCAAGGCTACTCCGAGCCAGGAGCGGGGTCTGACCTCGCAGCCCTGTCGACAAGCGCGGTCCGCGAAGGTGATCAGTACCGGGTCAACGGCCAGAAAATCTGGACCACGCTGGCCCATTGGGCGGACTGGATGTTTTGTCTGGTGCGCACGGACAGCAGCGGCCGCCGGCAAGAAGGCATCACCTTCCTGCTGATCGACATGAAGACGCCAGGCATCCGAATTCAGCCGATCAGGACCCTGGACCTGGCGCACCATACGAACGAAGTGTTCTTCGACGATGTGCTTGTGCCGGTGGAGAACCGCATTGGGGAGGAGGGACGCGGCTGGACGTATGCGAAAGCGTTGCTCGCGCACGAACGAACCGGCATTGCCGAACTGGGGCGCGCCCGCGAGAGGCTGGATCGGCTGAAGCGTCTTACCCGAGACCACACGTTGCACGGAGGCCGGCTGCTTCGCGACGGCGCCTTCCGCACCCAGGTGGCACAGCTTGAAGTCGACATTCTGGCCGCTGAGGCCACCACCTTGCGTCTGCTGGAAGGGTCCGCCGAACCAGCGCTGTCTTCGGTGCTCAAGCTGCGAGGCTCCGAGCTCACTCAACGGCTTTCTCGCTTGAACTTCGAAGCATTGGGTCCCCACGCGCTTCGACTGGACCTCGATCAGGCCGAGCGCGCCCCTCGAGAAGATGATCCGCTGCCGTCCTACGCCACAGGTCGCTCGGTCGAGTATCTGCGTTGGCGCGCCCTCACGGTAGCGGGCGGCACCAGCGAGATCCAGCGCAACATCATCGCCAAGCTGGCGTTCGGGGAATAAGGGACCATGCAGTTCAGACTAAACGAACTCCAGCAACAACTGGAAAACAGCGTCCAGCGCTTCGCGCAGGACCATCAAGGCATCGAGAGTTGGCGTAGCGCGGCGCGCGAGCAGGGCGCATTCCGGGAAGAAACATGGGCCCGGATGGCGGAAATGGGCTGGTTGGGGGCGGCGCTTCCAGAACAGTTCGGTGGGATGGAACTCGGTGCGCGCGAAACGGCCATCATCATGGAAGGGGTCGGTAGCGCACTGCTCCTGGAACCCTATTGGAGTACCGCGGTATTCGGTGCGCGGATCCTGATGGCGGCGGCGACGCTCCAGCAGCAGCAACAATGGCTGCCCGACATAGCTGACGGTAGCTTGCGCCTCGCCGTCGCTCTTACGGAGCCAGGGGCGGGCCATGACTGGACACATCCAGGCTGCGAAGCTCGCCAGGACGGCGAAGGCTGGCGAATCAGCGGGAAAAAAATTGCCGTGCTGGATGGGGCAGTCGCGCAGCGACTTCTGGTGCTGGCTCGCACCGAAGACGCCGACCACGCTATTTTTTGCATAAACGCCCATGCTGAGGGTGTCGAGCGCCACGACGCCATCTCCCTCGATGAGCGTCACTGTAGCGACTATGTTTTCTCCAACGTCCGTGCAGCGGACGGAGAGCGGCTCAATGCAGACGTTTTGGTCTTTCCCGCCATTCAGCAGGCGATGGATCATGCGATGGTCGCACTTGCAGCCGAGTCAGTTGGAGCGATGTCCGCCGTGCTGCGTAGCACGGTGGAATATCTCAAGACGCGCAAGCAGTTCGGCAAGCCTCTCTCCGAGTTTCAGGCGCTGCGCCACCGTGTGGCGGACATGCTGATGGCCACCGAACAGACGCGGTCGTTGGTGTTGATGGCAGCAAATACGCTCGACGCCGGATCGCCCCACGCCTCAAGGCTGGCCGAGGCGGCCAAGATCCAGGCGGGCCAGGCAGGTCGCTTCGTCGGGGAAAACGCCGTGCAGCTGCATGGTGGCATCGGCGTCACCGATGAACTGCTGGTTGGGCACTACTTCAAGCGACTTCTCTGCATCGACCTGCTGTTGGGAGATTCAGCCTGGCACTTGCAGCGGTTCTCCGCCACCGATCCACAACTGTCTGAATAACAATGGTGGGTTGAAAGCAAACCCCGCGGCAATGACATTGCGCCCTTTCACCAAAATCACTTTGAAGAGGCGGGTGGTCGCGAGGTTGGAGACGCGCGTCAGCGACACCCCTTCTTTTTGATTCCAGGGATCCCATGAATACGTTTCAAAACGAAATCAACGTGCGAGTTGCCTCGATAGCGCTCGTGGCAGTCGACATATGCATGTTTGAACTGGTGGCGGAAGACGGGGCCTCGCTGCCGCCATTCTCGGCAGGATCGCACGTCGACGTCACGGTCGACGGCACCACGCGGCAGTACTCGCTCTGCAACGACCCTTCCGAAAACCACCGCTATCAGATTGCCGTTCTAAAGGACTCTGCAGGTCGCGGAGGATCGGTCAAGATGCACGAACGCGTGAAGGCGGGTGACACGATACGCATCAGTGCGCCACGGAATCACTTCCACCTGGCCAGCGGCGCTCAGCAACATCTCCTCCTCGCGGGTGGCATTGGAGTGACCCCCATTCTTTGCATGGCAGAGCGGCTGGCCAGCATCGACAGTGAATTTGAGATGCACTACTGCGCTCGCTCGCCCGAGCGCGCTGCTTTTGTGCCGCGCGTTCAACAATCGGGGTTCGCCGACAAAGTGCGGTTCCATTTCGACAACGGCCCTGAGGAAGACAAGTTGGACATCCCGGCACTGCTGAAGACGCCCAAGGCCGGCACGCACGTCTACGTGTGCGGTCCCAAAGGTTTCATGAATGCAGTCCTCGACACTGCGCGAGAGAACGGCTGGCCAGAGGACCAGTTGCACTACGAATTCTTCGCTTCGGATGCGGCCGCCCCTCGCGAAGACGATGGGAGCTTCCAGGTCAAACTGGCTAGCTCTGGGCGGGTCATCCCGGTTCGAGCCGAACAGACCGTCACGGAAGCCTTGGCAGAGGCTGGCGTCGATGTGGGTACTTCCTGCATGCAAGGAATCTGCGGGACCTGTATCACGCGGGTTCTCGAAGGCACACCCGATCATCGAGACATGTACTTCAGTCCCGAAGAGCAAGCCGCAAACGACCAGTTCACGCCCTGCTGCTCTCGCTCCTTGACGCCTCTGCTGGTTCTGGATCTTTGAGACGCGAGCGGAGATACCACGCGCACGCGCAGCTCTTTCAATAGCGAGCGGGAAACTCCTTGTCGAAGTCGCTACAGCGTCGATTTACTTTTTGTCTATGCACAATGTTTTGTGTTATTGACAATCTCCAGTTTGCTCATTATGATGATCCCGTTCACAGTTCGTCAAGAAACTTCAACCTTCCTTGATGACTGCTCACTCGCTGACCCACACATCTCCAACTTGAAACAAACATGTGAACCTCCCCGGGGCGGTTCAGCTTGTACTTCCGCTCAAGGCTCCTTTGCAACCCGCCAGCCTTACTCGTTCTTGAGGTTGAGTTGTTTCGCCAGTTTGCCCAGAACTTCAGTCTCAGACTGAATCTTCTGACGGAACTGCTCGGGCGTGCTGCCGATGATCTCGTAGCTGCGGCTCGTCAATGTCTGATGCACATCCGCCGTTTGAAGGATTGCCGTCAGCTCCTTGGACAGGAACGCAATGTGATCCCGTGGTGTGCCAATCGGAACCGACATTCCTAACCACGCGGCATGGAAAAACCCGGGGACGGTCTCGGCGATGGTCGGCATATCGGGAAGCGCCGCCACGCGTTTGGCAGATGTGATACCAAGGCCCTTAACCCTGCCCGTTTTCAGCTGCGCCACGGCACCTGATAGCGTGATGAAAGCCATATCCACTTCACCACCCAACAAAGCTGCGATCAAGGGCCCCTCACCTTTATAGGGCACGTGAAGCACTTCCGCACCGGTCTTTTGTGTGAGCAAGCCCATTGCGACGTGGCCCGAAGACCCGATGCCACCACTACCCAGGGTGATCTTCCCTGGCTGCGACTTGATGAGCGCGATGAGCTCTGCCATGTTTGTGACAGGGAGCGAAGACTTGACAAGCAATGCCGTGTAGTACTCCGCAAGAAGCGTGACGGGCTCTAGATCTTTGGCAATGCTGAATGTGGGCTGCGCCTCAGCAAGATTGGCAACGATGTTCTGATTGGAGATCATCGTGACGGTATAGCCATCTGCTGGTGCCCGAACTCCTGCGCCCACCCCGACGTTCCCGGTCACACTTGCGCGGTTTTCGACCACCACGGGGTGTCCAATCCTTTCGCTGAGGGGTTGGGTGTTGTCTTCCACTGAAAACTGACCCAGTTAGAGCATCAATTTCCATTGAAAGCTGACCCACGTAAGAACCCTATCCTGCTGCTTTTAGCAGCAGGAGATTTCAGGAGTGATAGACGTGGCGACACTGAGTGTCATAAGACGCTGGGCACTGCGCGAGCAGATGTCCATTCGCGAGATCTCCAGGCGTACAGGCCTGGCTCGCAACACCGTTAAGAAGTACCTGCGGGCGGGCGATGAAGAGCCCCGCTACGCCAGGCGTGCGAGCTCCAGCAAGCTCGATCCATACGCCGACAAACTTTCAACCTGGCTATCGATCGAGGCAACAAAGTCGCGCAAACAGCGGCGCACTTTGCTGCAGCTCCACACACCCAAGTCCGAAAAGGAGAAAACGAAGCACTTATCCACAACGTGAGCTGCTTTGCTCACACAAGCGGGTGGGTCAGCATTCGATGGAAATCTCGGGTCAGAGATCAGTGGAACTCAACAGTTGGGCAAGTTTGCGCCCGACGAAGTCGAACTGGCCTCCAGGCGCGTAGGGAACGATGATCGTCAAGCGCTTAGATGGGTAAGACTGGGCAGCCGCTCCCGTCACCAGTGCTGCGGTCACCGCGACAGCGTTGGCGAGCGTTCGCAATGTGTTTCGAACCATTGCACGTTTATCAGTTGCGTTCATCTCCTGCGCTCCTTGTAGTTTGTAAACCTGGAATCGACTGACCTGGTCACAACACCAGGCTTTCCAATCGCGAGCCCGCTAAATCGCAGGGCACAAATGCAACTCCACCGCACGCTGTCCGCAAGCGCAGAGCGCCCGGTCCTTTAGTCGGCCTTCGCTCCGGTCATTTTCACAATACGACCCCAGCTATCGCGGTCCACCTTCAGAAATCCGGAAAACTGCGAAGCCGACATAGGCAGCGGATCTAAGCCGAGTGCGTCCAATCTCTGACGCAGCGCCGCGTCGTCACGCAATATCTCTTGCACCACCGCATTCAGCTTGTCCAAAATGGGTTGAGGCGTACCAGCCGGCGCCATGATGCCCATCCAGTACTTCCCTGAAAACTCTTCAAATCCAGGAAGACCAGACTCCGCCACGGTCGGCACCTTCGGCAGTAGCGGGCCCCGCTTCGCGCCTGTGACCGCAAGCGATTTCAGACTACCGTTTTGTACGCGCGGCAAAGAAGTTCCCAGCGCGTCGATCATGCAAGAGACATTGCCGCCCAAAAGATCTGTCATCGCCGGAGCACCGCTCTTGTAGGGCACATGGAGGATGGGCGCATTTGAAAGATGTTTGATCGCCTCCATGGCCAGGTGCGCTGTCGTCCCAACGCCCCCAGAGCCGAGCGTCACCTTGTTGGGATTCGCCTTGGCAAAGGCCAGGAGTTGAGCCAAGTTGTCGGCTTGCACGCTTGGATGACACACCAACACGTTCGCCTACGACACCAGTGGCGATATGGGCGCGAAGTCTTTCTCCTCATTGTAAGGAAGCTTTGAATACAGGAAAGGATTGATGGAGAAGGTGCCAGCCGTGCTCAACCCCAATGTGTAGCCGTCGGGTGCGGATCGTGCGAGCGTGCCGGTACCGATCGCCGACCCCGCGCCGGGCACATTCTGAACAATCACGGGCACATGCAGCCGCGCTGACAAGCTCGTCGCCACAGCTCGCGAGAGTGCATCCCCAGGGCCGCCCGCCGTCATCGGGGAGATGAACTGAATGTGCTTTGTTGGATAGTTCTCCTGCGCGTGCAGAGAGCCAGCAGCGATCCACGGTGCCATCAAAGCTGCAAGTAAGAGCTTTGCGATAGTAGATAGGGTTGCCATGGGATGTCTCCTCTTTGGGCTGGCTTATCGAGCACTGCTATCGGAAGATCTAGCGGACGAGCCGTTGTGCACCACAGCGACCTGATCCGTCGTCAGGCACCAGCCTGAGCGGAAACTTTGTTGACTGCCGCTGCGTAGCTTGCAGCAACCGATGATTCATCAATGGAGACGGCCCGCAGCGCTCTCTTCAGATTCGGATCAAAGGGAGTTCGCGCATGCTGCAACCCAATGTTGTCCCAGAACAGGCAATCGTTGAGCTCCCATCGATGGCGATAGATGTACTTGGGCTGCTCCATGTGTTCCCAAAGCTGTTTGAGAAGTGGTCGGAACTCGCTTCTTTCCATTCCTTCGACTTCTTTCGTCACGGCGCGACTTGCCGCGATGAAGCGCCGGCCCGTCTCTGGGTGTGTGCCGATAAGTGGCCGTACAAATTCGACCACCTCAGTCCCGTCAGCGCGCTCGTAGGTCGCTGCAAATCGAGCCCGCAAGCCCTCCACGCGCCGTTTGATGCCCTCATCAAGATCGTCATACGCGGTCTCAACATCTGCATACAGCGTTTCCCCGCCGAGCTCGGTTGGAGGCGGTAGCAGCAACGCGTTCAGCGACCGGGCTTTGAGGATGTGCTCTGTGAAGCTCAGGTCGGAATGGAAGGACAGCTCCCCCGATCCGAACATACCGTCGTCATGAGCGTTTGAGACGAGCGAGGAGCGCTTGTCCGGATCAGTGTAGTTGCCCGAGTTTCGGTACGTGAGACTGCCGGCAACTGTTGACAGACGAACCTGATCGTCCTCACTCAGTTCGTAGCCGCGGATCAGAAGGAGCCGGTGGTCGCGCAACGCGTTGCGGAGTTTTTCTGATGTGTCTGCGTCCATGGGAACCGTCGGGTCGAAACCAGACACGCGCACACCAAAGAGAGGGAAAAGAGGTTCGAAAGAGAGCTTCATAAGTGACTGATTTCTTGAAGGAATGCGATGCGCTTTTCTCGTGGGATCAATCGTAGTCCAGCGGTCCGTTTTTTGTCAAGACCAAATATTGTTGTCTATACGCAATAATATCTTCTTTCGGGTCTGGCGTTCGTCTAGGCCACCGCCCCACGCTTTGTCGGTCGGTTTCTACTGCGCAAGCCAGAAAATCTCGTTGATGTCCTCGGCCGGTCTGTATAATTTTTTTGTACAAGAGCAATAAACTTTTATAAAGACAATTTGTTTTGCGCGTTCGGAACTGCAATTGAAAGCCTCCACATGCCTCCTCCACACAGCACGGCTGACAGGCATTCGCCACCGCTTGGCGTTGCCGCACCGCGACGTATCGCGCTCCGACACCAGAACATCACGGTCGTAAAACGCATCGTGTCGTGCAACCGCATGTGGTCGTCATGAACTTTTCGCCACTGCGCTTGGATGCCAGTACCTGACGATGAAGTGGACCCCTGAGCTTGTCCGCCTCCTTGCAGGCTTCATGTGCCTGCACGCAGCCATGTCGGCGCTGCGCATGGCCGCGCCGCTGCTGGCGTTGCGCATGGGATACGGCACTGCGGAGATCGGCGGAATGTTGGCGTTGTTCGCGTTGGCCCAGATCTTCATGGCGTTGCCGGCGGCGCGTTTCATCGACCGTCGCGGACTGCGGTTGACGCTTTTGTGTTGCGCGGTCGGCGCTTGCGCGAGCATCGGCCTTTCTGCGGCACGGCCCTCGTTTTCCGCGCTGTGCGTGAGTGCGTTCGTGAGCGGCGGCGCTGTCGGCGTCTCGCTCATGGCGATCCAGGGACATGTGCTCAGGGTTGCAAGCGATGTCATGGAGCGCAAGCATTCCATTGCGTGGCTCGCCATTGCGCCCGCGATTTCTCAGTTCCTCGGTCCGATGATCACTGGAGTAATTATTGATGGACACGGTTTCCGGGTCGCCTTGCTGGTTCTGGCGATTGCTCCGATTGGCATGGGCCTGTGTGCGCTGGCGGTCCGTACGGACCTGTCGCCGCGTCGGCCAGACCAGGAGGCTCGAAGGTCTACGTGGTCGTTGTGGCGCATCTCCGGATTTCGGCGTGTCCTGCTGCTGAACTGGCTGATGACCGCCTCTTGGGATCTCTGTATCTTTATGGTTCCCGTAATGGGTTATGAGAGAGGTCTGAGCGCCTCTTCCACTGCGATGGTGCTGGGGCTTTTTTCCTGCGCAGCCTTGGTTAGCCGCCTGTTGGTGCCGTACATCTCGAGGTACGTGCAGGAATGGGTATTTATTTCCGGCGCGCTGATGACTGCGGGCGCACTGCTCGCCATTTACCCGCTGACCTCTGGCGTCTTTGGAATGGGGCTGTGTTCCTTCGGCATCGGCCTGCTCCTGGGAGGCGTCCAGCCGTCTGTGATGATCTTGCTGCATGAGGTCACGCCCATACACAGGCAGACGGATGCGATGGGCATGAGGTTGCTGATGGTCAACGCCTCGGCAGTGGCCGTACCAGTTGTGTACGGTGCTGTCGTGGGATTCGTGACCATCGGTGGTGCGGTGCTGGTGACGGGCGCGCTTGTGACGCTCGGAGGATGTGTCGCGCTTTCGAGTACGCGTGCTGTTGGCTCGTCAACACCGAACAAGTGAGAAGGCGCGAAATTGGAAGACATTGGTCCATCCCAGTCCTCGTTCAACCTGCACCTCAGTACGCGCCAACGAAGCTCATTTCTTTTTTTTTTGGTTCCTCCCTCGGTTCTTGGCGGATCCGGGAGTGACGATCAAAAAGCGGCAAGGACTGAGTCCATGACAAGCGATCCTTCAACCCGAACTCTTCAAAGCGAGAAAAGATCGATCTGCCCTTGAGAGTGGCTTTGCCGCGGTTTAACAACAGCCACCCTGCCCTGTTTCTTCGGCTCGTCAACAGGCAACTGTGGCTGAAGCGAAATGGCTTCAGTCGGCTGGGCGACGCCAGCGCCGAATTCGGCCGCAGGCGCCGGAGAACCCACATCAAATGACCCGCGGCGCATCGGCGCTGAGATGTCGCGACCGGCCTTGGGCTGGCGCACGCGCTTTGGCAGCAGCTCGGCCGCCCGACCCTGATCAACGTCGTCCTCGCCCAGGCTCAAAAGCCCGATGCAGGCATCCAGGATCTCCAATACCTTGAACCCGCTCAACAGCGCGTGGATGGCAACTCCGGGTTCGCCGCGCTCCAGGCGCCGCACGGTGCTAAGGGACATACCGGTCTGGTCGGCCATGGCACGTTGAGACATGCGACGGCGTCGTCGCGCTTCCGAGAGCTTGATGCCCAGGCGTTGCACATCGCGCTGGATGGAATGGATTGCAGAAGGGGTCATAGCGGCGGGCCTGTTGTTGGAAGACCCTTCCTATTCCACCCTCACGACCAATCAAAGCGGTACTCGACGTCAAGCTTTTTCTGATCAGATTTGATCACTTGAGCCGTGTCGTGACTTTGCTGAGCGCGACTTGAAGCACTGGAGGTCGCCGGCGGAGCCAGCGCCCTCCCCGTTAAGCAGCCATGCAAGTCCGAGCTGAATCCCTACTTGAGGCCCCGCGAACGCTGCCAACATGCGTGAGCGGCCAGATCCGAACCGTTATGTCGCACAAGTGTTCAGAGCCGAACCATCTTCGAAATCTCAATCAAGAATTCACGAGTCTTCAGGTCGTTGTTGACGTGCCCTCTGTGCCGCAGAGCGGATGACTGCAGCGAGGAAAACAGATGCCCAAAAATCTTGCGGTAGCCAGCCCAAAGTTGCACGTGCTTTCTCAATGTTGCGCTTACCGCCGCACAAGAGTTCGGATCAGAGTGCTTAACGAATAAGCACTCTGATTCGAACACCTGCCTGCCGTGCCTGCGCTCATGCAAGTCACAGTGGTGCTGAAAGGCGAGCGTGCCTGCGGGCCACAGTGGACGCTCTCGCCAATAGCCCCCAGATCCGAACACTATGCGGCGCTTCGTACGTGCGGGGTACCAACCCGGCACAGGTTGACGACCTCATCCTGAGATTCGCCACGGTAGTGAACAATGAGCCGACACCCGGACGGTGAGCTTGGATCAGCACATTCTCGGCCACATGCGTCTGCCGCAAAGTGCACACCCCCTTACGCGTCTTGCAGATTCTGAGGGGACTCTGCTGCGGCTTGGTGCGAGCATCGAAACATCAATTTTCAGGAAGGTGCCCTCCATGCCGAAGTCCGATCAATCCAACGACCGCGATGCGGTGCTTGCAAGCTTTGCCGCGTATGTCAACGCGATTAGAAGCAAGGATGCTACGGCGGCCATCCACTGCTTTGACGGTGAGGCGGTCACGTTCGATTTCGCACCGCCGCTCGAGAACCGCTTCGATGCTTTGAAGGACCCCAAGGGCCTGGAGGAATGGTTCAAGACGTGGACAGGGCCCATCCAAACCGATGTGGGCGATACCACGGTGACCGTGTCTGGAGATTTGGCTGTTCTGCATGGACTTCAACGGCTGCACGGCAGCAACACCGATGGTGACGTCGACATGTGGTATCGGGCCACGGTCGTCATGGCGCGCAAAAACACGGGTTGGCGAATCACCCACATCCACAACTCCGTTCCGATGGCGATGGATGGGAGCGGCAAGGCGTTGACCGATCTGAAGCCAGAGTAGTTCGGACGTCTACTGCCCTCCTTCCAGTGCCGCGCAGAATTTGCTCGGCAGATGAATCAACGCCGGCTTGCCGGGCCGGGCTGACCAAACTTCGATTGCGAAGACGCTGACGACACTTTCACGAGTCTTCGAGTGCCGCTGACACCTCCTCACAGGCTCGACTGAATGCCCGAGATCCGGAAAAAGGCGGTTCCCCCTGCGGTTCCCCCTGCGGTTCCCCCTGCGGTTCCCCCTGCGGTTCCCCCTGCGGTTCCCCCTGCGGTTCCCCCTGCGATTCCCCCTGCGGTTCCCCCTGCGGTTCCCCCTGCGGTTCCCCCTGCGGTTCCCCCTGCGGTTCCCCCTGCGGTTCCCCCTGCGGTTCCCCCTGCGGTTCCCCCTGCGGTTCCCCCTGCGGTTCCCCCTGCGGTTCCCCCTGCGGTTCCCCCTGCGGTTCCCCCTGCGGTTCCCCCTGCGGTTCCCCCTGCGGTTCCCCCTGCGGTTCCCCCTGCGGTTCCCCCTGCGGTTCCCCCTGCGGTTCCCCCTGCGGTTCCCCCTGCGGTTCCCCCTGCGGTTCCCCCTGCGGTTCCCCCTGCGGTTCCTCGCGGAACCGCAGGGCTGATTGGCACACATCTAGCCCTTGCAGAAAGCCAACTTGAGAGCCCGCCCACAAACCGCAGTGGCCCGGCGTGGCGACGCGTCAACCTCTTCGGCGAAGGAGCATTAACCACTACGAGTATCCAGTCTCACAGCAGGGACACTTTCATACCGCAGAAATGTTGCATCTCCACGCAACTGGTATTCGTGTGCGCGCGCGCCCTTTTGAGAGGTAGCCCGAAAAGCGCGAGTTCACGCTCATTTTTTCGTTTTTCGCAATTTTTGGAGTTCCGATATCTCCAGAACCCGGTGAGACAGGTTCGCTCAAGCCTGCCTCCACCGCCAGCAAGTCTGGAGCCTCAGTTTCACTGAGGCTTTTTTTCGTCCGCAAAGCCCCGTTCCATGCGGGCTCCCGGCCGGTCGCGATCTCTCTGCTGAGATTCTCAGGCGAATTTTCTCTGGCTTTTGGCGGTTTCCTCTCTCAGTGTCTCTAATAGGCTCAGACTTCGCCGGTACGCGCAGCTTTTCGACCTCAAGAAAAAAGTATGGCGGTGCACGAAGAACTCGGCAGGCGCGATATCGGGTAGTGGTTCACTTTAAATGCACAGAAGTAACCAAGCTCTAGCCCCGAACTGCACCGCGTGCTAGCCTTCCCATATACCCAAGAAAGACTTTTCACAGATCGCGTTTGACGTGGTGCGCAAGGCGACGGGCGAAGTGCCGAAGCAGCAGCCGAAGCCCCAAAAAGAAACCGCGCCCAAGGTGAACAAGGGCGCGGCCAAGAAAGCTAAGAAGGCGGCTTAATCTTCAAGCAGATCCAACTGCCCGCCCTTCGGGGTGCCGAATTTCTTGCTGTAAAGGCGTTTGAACTGGCCGACGTTATCGGAAACGTCGATGATGGTTTCAACAGCAAGGACCTGCCGCTTTAGCTTCTCGATGCCATAGCCCTGAGACAAGTGCTGGTGAAACCGGTCGCGGCGCGTGCCTTTCGCGTTCATTTTCGGATTGATGCGATCCAGTTCTTCCAGTACCGCACCGTTCTCAAGCGGCTCATACACGTAGGTTCTGGTGAAATTTGCGAAGTGCTGCGGCCTGTTCTGAATCACCGCGCCCTTTGCCGTCGTCGTCATCTTCTTGCTGTTGTAGATGCGATTCAGCCCGTCATAGAACGAGTCTGGGAACTGCTTGTCCCATTCGCGCTTTTCTGCCGCGATGTACTGCTGGACGAGCATTCGCAGTGCGCTCGGGTCCCGGATTTGCTGGTAGCCAGTGGCCTCGTCAATGAGCGCGACAAGGCCGATCTTTGCAAAGGAGTCGTACAGGACCCTCGCTTGCATGGCGACGATTGACTGGCGCTCGGTAGTCAGCAGATCCTTGTCCTTCGCCTGCATCATCAGTTTGCAGAACTTGGTGAGTGAATCCGCTTTGAATCCGACGATCACGCGGCCCTTGTAAAGACGGCGCACTGGCGTAAAGAGGTCCTGCAATTCCTCCTGTGAAATCAACGAGTTAAAGAACTTTCTCGTCAAAAAACGGCGGAATCGGGTCCCTGGCCTTTGCACCCCAGGCTGATCGTCGGGATCATCCTCCACGACTTTCAAAATCTCCTGCATCTTCCTGCTGGCGATAAGTCTTTCGCCACTCCCCGTGACGAAACAGGGAACGGTGAAATCGCCCAGCTTCAGCGTGCCTTCGTGAGCGATGTTGTCTTGCCCGGGTCCATCGGCATCAAGGACCTTTGCTTTGCGCGCCATGGCCCCTTTGCGGGCAATCTCACTTCGCTGCTCTTTGGTGAGCTTTGCCGCTCTGGCGTGACCACCTTTAGCCTTGCCAGTTGGTTCTTCGGATTCGTTAGTCATGCAAGCACCTTTGGTTTATCAGGTAGTTTATGAACTTGCATTTTGACCCAGCATCAGGTCAAAATGCAAGATAAATTTTTTCTAAAAATGCTTGCATTTGTTATGTTACAAAGTTCAATTCAAACTGAACTATAAGAAAGCAGCCCATGAACAAGCTCTCCACCCAAGACCGCGTAGCCATCCTGAACATCCTCTCCGAAGGCATGGGCATCAATGCTGCGGCGCGAGTCACGGGCAAGAGCAAGAACACGGTGCTGAAGCTACTGGCGGATGTTGGCCAAGCCTGTGCGGCCTACCAAGACCGCGTGATGGTCAATCTGTCTTGCAAGCGCGTGGAGTGCGATGAAATCTGGTCCTTCGTCGGTGCGAAGGAAAAGAACGTGAAGGACGAACACCCGGAAGGCTTCGGCGATTGCTACACGTTCACCGCCATTGACCCAGATACCAAACTCATGCCCTGCTGGTTGGTGGGCGTTCGTAGCCGCGAATGTTCGAAACCACCTCCCCTGGCCTGCGCCAAGGCGACGGCTTCGAGCGACTGGAGCGCGAGTTAACCGCTCACGGTGTTGTGCTCGATCCCAACCCAGACCGTGAGATTCCCGAAGGTGTGCAAAAACCCATGGAAGCAATCGAGTTGATAGGGTTGATCCGCACCTTCATGAGCCACAGCAAGAGCAACGGCTTGAGCGTTCCCGCCCTGCAGCAGCGGTTGGACGCGATGCCCCAGGACACCTTCAAGCACCGCCACCAGATGTTCCTGGACATCACCGCCCCAATCTTGGCCGCCTGGGACCAAGCACTGGCTGCCGAGGGTGGGATCGACTTTGAGGACATGCTCAACCTGGCCGCCGGACACCTGGAGAGCGGCCGGGTGGAGTCGCCATACGATCTGGTGATGGCCGATGAGTTCCAGGACGCCTCTCGCGCCAGGGCTCGCTTGTGCCGCGCTTTGGTTCAGCCTCCTGGCCGGTTCTTCTTCGCTGTGGGCGACGACTGGCAATCGATCAACCGGTTCGCTGGCGCGGACGTGGCGGTGATGACGGGCTTCCGGGAATGGTTTGGCCACGGCCAGGTGCTCAAGCTGGAACAAACCTTCCGCTGCCCGCAGGCGTTGTGCGACGTGTCCAGTGCATTTGTGTCGAAAAACCCCGCTCAAATAGTCAAGCGCGTGCATTCGGTCACCCCGGCCCAAGGCCCTGTGCTCCAGGCGTTCCAGGTGGACAGCAAGGACCAACTGGCCGATGCGATCGACAGGTTCGTGATGAACCTCGCCGATGGGGTTCGCGAGGGCACCATCCCACCCGGACGCAACGGCAAGGTGTCCCTGTACGTGCTCGGCCGCTACAACACTGATCGGCAATACGTGCCAGCGAATTCAAGGCGCTTCACGCCCTGCCCACTCAACGCCTGGAGCAGCGGCCATGACCGAGCGCAAACCTCCACCGGAAGGCAAAAAGCCGCACCCTGCCATCCCCGAAGGCCTGGGTCGCGAGGCGACGCTGCTGCTGAAGTACTTCTGGGCCCTGTCCCCGAAGAACCAGAGCCTTGGCGTCAAGCTGCTCCAAGCCCTGCTGAAGACACAGGGCACCGTGCCACCCGCTTGAGACTGCCGGAATTCGTTTCTCCTACCCCGACCCTCACAGCGCCGAGACCACCACGCGGTCCGGCTCTCTGAGGTTCAGGGATGCCAGTTTGTCCTGAGGCACCAGCATCACGCACTGGCTCTCCCAGCCCATGGCGCTGGGCGTGCCGCCCACGCGCTCGGCCAGGTAGTAGCGCGTGTAGGTCTGCGTACGCGGGACATCCACCAAGCGGCGAACGAGGCGAACATCGTAGGCCTCAATCAGCGCCGTGGCCTGAGTGAGTCGCGACCTTATCTAGGGTAATCCCTAGAGTGCCCGCTCGATGCAAGTCAAATACAATCCGAATAGTTGCTATAGCAACCGATGGACAAGACAATGCCCTACTGATGAACGAAAAAGCGTCCAATGGTTGCTATAGCAACCGAAAAGGACCATCAACCGTCACGATGAAAGAAAGCCAGATCATGATGAAAATCAACCGGCGCAAAGCCATGATTGCGGCTGCGGCAGCAGCGGTGAGTCAACCCAGTTTAGCGCAGGCACTATCGTGGCCGGCGCGGCCGGTCACCTTCGTAGTGCCCTACCCTGCAGGGGGGCAGATGGACGTTGTGGCCCGGCTCCTCGCGCGCAATGTCGAGCAGATCATCAAGCAGCCTGTCCTCGTTGACAACAGGGCAGGCGCGAACACGCTCATCGCCACGAACTACGTGGCACGGTCACCGGCGGACGGCTACACGTTCCTCATAAATTCTTCCGTGCTGGTCAGCAACCCAGTCGTGATGAGCACCGCGAAATACAACGCGTTCACCGATTTCATCCCGGTGGCCCGCAAGTACGATTGGTCGGTTGCATGGGTGGTACCGCCGAAATCGGCACAGAGCCTGGAGCTATTCATTGCACAGGCGAGGGCATCGTCAAAGCCGCTCACCTTTGGCTCACCCGGGCATGGCTCGGCCTCCCACTTCTATGCGGAGATGTTCGCCAAGGCGGCTGGCATCAAGATCACTCACGTTCCCTACAAAGGCGAGGCACCCATCGTTGCGGACCTGCTGGAAGCCCGCCTTGACGCAGCCATGGTCACAGTGGGTCTTGCCCAGGAACTTAGCAAAGATGGACGCGTCCGTGCGCTCGCCGCGTCGGGCACTCGCCGACCCAAGTCCATGCCCAACTTGCCTACGTTCGGCGAGCTTGGCGTGCCGGGCCTCACGGCCGAGAGCTACGTCGGACTGTTTGCTCCGGCCCAGACACCAAAAGCCATCGTCAACCGGCTGAACGCTGCGGTGAATGCCGTCAGCGCATCTGCGGATTTCCAGAAACAGATGTTCGCGAACGCGCTTGAGATCGCACCGCCACTCACACCCGAACAGTTCGCCGCCGTCGTGCGAAAGTCGAGCGACGAGTGGATGAACATCAAGTCGCAGACCGGTATCCAGATCGACTGACCCGGAGTCAACTCAATCACCTCATCAAACCACTGAAGTACACCCATGACGACCTCTCCCGCCCTTGAGCGCCTACGGAACGACAACCACGACCTCACCCACACCGGCCCCGGTACGGTGATGGGCGATCTCATGCGCAGCTACTGGATTCCGGCGATGAAGAGTTCAGAGCTGGAAAGTGGCGGCTCCCCCGTCCGACTCCTTTTGCTGGGTGAAAAGCTTGTGGCTTTCCGAAGCCCGTCGGGCGAAGTCGGTGTCATGGACCACCGTTGCCCTCATCGGACCGCGTCGCTGTTCTTCGCGCGCAATGAAGAGGGCGGCCTTCGCTGCATCTATCACGGGTGGAAGTTCAACGTCGAAGGTGCGTGCATCGACGCACCAAACATTCCCGAACAGGAGCATGTCAAGGAGAAGGTTCACACCGTGGCCTACCAGGTCCACGAAGCCAATGGCTTGGTCTGGGTGTACATGGGGAGCGCGGAGGTCGCGCCGCCGACGCCGAAATTCGAGATCATGAACATTGATGAGGGCGAGCTCAGCATCGAATTTGCCCAGCGCGACTGCAACTGGCTGCAGGCCCTGGAAGGCGATATCGACACATCGCATCTGGCCTTTCTTCACGTGGGCAACGTCAATGAGGAAGACCTTCACGAAAACGATCCGATGCGCCATGTGGTGCGAGACCGCACAGTTCACCTGGAGGTCGACGACGCGCCATGGGGGACAACGTACTGCTCCGTGCGTACAGCGGACGACGGGAAAACCCATCTGCGGTATGCAAACTTCCTGTTCCCGTGCTGGACGCAGGCGCCCCAAGGGCCGTTCGAGTCCAACATCTTCCTGCGTGCTTGGGTCCCCATGGACGACACGCACATGATGCTCATCACCGTGGCGTGGAAGAAGCGCGTCGGCCTGATCCCGATGAAGAACGGCTCGCCGCTTCCAGGCGTTGCGCCACACGAACTGCTGCCCAACACGAGCGACTGGCTGGGACGCTTCCGAGCGGTTCAGAACAAGGAGAACGACTACATGATCGATCGCGAGGCGCAGCGAACGAATGAGATTTGGTGCGGTATGAAGGACATCGTTACACAGGATGTGGCCGTGACCGAATCGATGGGTGACATTGCCGACCGTACGCGAGAGCACCTGGTGCACAGCGACCTGATGATCGTGCGGACCCGGCGTCGGCTGCTGCGCGCTGCGCGGGATCTCGCAGCGACTGGCACCAAGCCGCCGGGCGTTCAGGATCCATTCGTCTACAGCGACGCCAGAAGCGGCGAAATGGTGGTGCCGGACTACAAGCACTGGACCGATACGTACCAACAGAAACTGAAGGAAGCCATCCGCGTCAGCGCGGCGAAAGTTGCTCAGAGCGAGCTGGGGTAAGCGACATGGAAACTAGTCTTCTGTCGGAAACCGTCTGGTCAGAGCTGTTGCTGACGGGGCATGCCGCGATCGATGCCACGCATCGCGCGTTTGCGCTGGTCATCCATGAACTACAGCAAGCGAACCCCGCCAGTGCGGCGGCGTCGATTGCGGCAGCCCGCGCGCATTGCGAGGACCATTTCGCGGAGGAGGAAGAACCGATGCGGCGTCACGGCCACTCGGGGGCCGATTGCCATGCCGTCGAACATGCTGCGGTACTCCAATCCGTGAGGGAGGTATGTGCAATGGATGTCCAGGACGTCGCTACCGTCCATCGGCTCGGAATTGCATTGGCGGAGTGGCTCGAGGCGCACACGATTTACCTCGATTCGGCGCTGTCGCAATGGATCGTTAGAAGGCGGTACGGCGGGGCGCCCGTGGCAATCCGAAAGCCAGCGGCGCTTCAAAATGCGTGCTGAGCTGCCGCTGATCGAAGCGCGGGTTGTGGCGATCCGTCAAGAGGCCGAGGGGGTACTCTCGTTCGAGTTGGAACGCAGCGATGCAGGGCCACTACCGCCGTTCGCGCCTGGCGCCCACATAGACCTGGTGCTGCCCACTGCCACACGGTCGTATTCGCTGTGCAATGAATCCGACGGCAAACGGTATGTCGTGGCGGTGGCTACCAGTTCGACGAGCAGGGGCGGCTCGCGATTCATTCATGAGCAGTTGCGTGTCGGCGCCCGGATCGACATCAGCGCACCTCGGAACAACTTCAATCTAGATGGATCGGCAGCGCATTCGGTCTTTATCGCCGGTGGCATCGGCATTACGCCAATCCTCTCCATGATCCGCAAGCTCGCCGCAGCCGGCAGATCCTGGGAACTGCACTTCCGGTGCAAAGGGCGTTCGACAGCGCCGTTTCTGGGAACCCTAGAACAGCTGGCGGCGCAATCTAAAGGCTTGATCAACCTGTCGCTAAGCGAGCGGGACGATACCCGGATGTCCATGGAGGCACTGGTTCGCGCGGGGCGGCCCGGCAGCCATTTCTATTGCTGCGGCCCCCACGCCATGCTGGCGGACTTCGAAGCTGCGACGCAGGACGCGCCACCGACCTCTGTACACACCGAATACTTCAGCGCCGCTGAGCGTTCCGCAACCGACGGTGGCTTCATGGTGACGCTCGCAAGGTCCGGGAAATCTTTCGAGGTGCGCGCCGGGCAGACGATCCTGGAGACCCTGACAAGTCAGGGCGTTGAAGTTCCAAGCAGTTGCAGGGAAGGCGTCTGCGGCGTGTGCGAGACGCGGGTTGTGGACGGCATCCCGGACCACCGTGATCACGTTCTCTCACGGGCAGAGCACGCGGCCAACTCATCGATGATGATCTGCTGCTCTGGATCGCTCACCGACGAGCTGGTCCTCGATCTCTGAAGGAAGACCCATGAGCACAAGCAAAAAGAAGACCTCCAACGTCGAAGAAGAGACCCAGCAGGTCAGTGTCTTCATCGACCGGTCGCAATATGTCCCACACCTCCTTAACATTCTGAATAATCGAATTTCCTCTGGTGCGTCGGATCTCTACATCAAGCGCTTTGGCGTCGGGATCAACGACTGGCGCGTCCTGAGCATCGTCGCCCGCTACCCCGGCTGCATCGCGACATTCGCAGCCGAGAAAATGGAAGTGCATAAAGCCATCGTCAGCCGAGCGATGCAAGTGCTGGTTGACCATGGTTACGTGCGCCTTGAACCACAGGGCAAGGAGAAGCTTGTTTTCCTCACGCCGCAGGGGAAGCGCCTCTACGAGAAGATCGCCAAGGTCGCACTGGCGCGTGAGAAGCTGCTGCTTCGCGGCCTGTCCGAAGAACGCAAGGCGCAGCTGAGGACGCTGCTCGCGCACCTCACGGCGAACGTGCCTGCCATGAACGAGCACTTCGCGCGCGATGACAAGTAGTGCACTACAACATGCGCCCCTCAGGGTGGAGGTGATCTGCGAGGGCCTCTCATTCCCGGAGGGGCCGGTTTGGCTTCCGGACGGTTCCGTCCTGGTGGTCGAGATTCGTTCGGGAAACCTGACACGTATCAGCAAAGCTGGCGAGAAGTCGACGGTTGCGTACGTCGGAGGCGGTCCCAACGGTTTGGCGATTGGCCCCGACGGCGCGTATTACATCTGCAACAACGGCGGGTTTGAATGGCACGACCACCCCGATGGGCGCCAGACCCCCGGCCTGCAAGCGCAGGGCTACATCAGCGGGTCCATCCAGCGGGTTGACCCGCAAACGGGTGAGGTCCGGGTCCTGTACGACAAGTGCGGGCCTCATGCGCTTCGCGGCCCAAACGACATCGTTTTTGACGCTCACGGCGCGTTCTGGTTTACCGATCTGGGCAAACGCCGCGACCGTTCAATGGACCACGGTGGCGTGTACTACGCATGGCCGGATGGATCGAAGATCGTGGAAGTGATCTACCCAATGAACACGCCGAATGGCATCGGGCTGTCCCCTGGGGGTGATCGCCTCTATGTGGCGGAAACTTCTCCCGGACGCCTCTGGGCATTTGACATAGCGGGTCCGGGAAGCGTGCACCAGGCCGTCACCGACCGACCCCATGGAGGGGAATTGCTTGCTGGCCTGCCCGGTTTCCAGCTATTTGATTCCCTTGCCGTGCAAGACAGTGGACACATCTGCGTCGCGACCCTTTTCAACGGAGGCATCACAGTCGTGTCACCCGATGGTCAATCCATCGAACACGTTCCACTGCCTGACCCCTTTACAACGAATATCTGCTTTGGCGGGGCGGAGCTGCGCGAAGCCTTTGTGACACTTTCGTCCACGGGGCAGTTGGTCAGGGTTACTTGGCCGCGGCCAGGCCTGCGCCTGAATGCCGATAGGAAGGCGTGCCAATGATCAACGAAGCCGTGGAATTCGCTGTCGAGCTGCGGTTTCCGGAGGGGCCGGTGGTGATGCAGGACGGGTCGGTCATCGTGGTTGAGATTGCCGCGGGCTGCGTGATCCGCTGCTGGCCGGATGGCCGCGTGACCACAATAGCTGTGGTCGGCGGTGGACCAAATGGCGCAGCGCTGGGGCCCGATGGGAAGCTCTATGTGTGCAACAACGGCGGCATGGCCTGGCACCGGGACCCGGATGGCGGACTCTATCCCCACGGCCGAGCTGAAAACTATACCGGCGGCTCGATCCAGCGCGTTTCCATAGAGAACGGCACGGTGGAGACGCTCTACCGCGACGTGGGCGGGACAGCGCTCTCGGCACCGAACGACATCGTCTTCGACGAAAGCGGCGGATTCTGGTTCACCGACCTCGGCGAGATCTCCGGAACCCATATCGCGCGCGGTGGCGTGTGCTACGCGCGCTGCGACGGAACGTGCATCCGGCAAGTGGTGTTTCCCATGCTCACGCCCAACGGCATCGCCTTATCCCCGGACGGGAAAAGCCTGTATGTCGCAGAAACGCTCACGGCGAGACTCTGGCGGTTCGAGGTTGTCGCACCCGGCGAGCTGGCCCTGCGCTCCTGGCCCGCGATCTCACCGGGCGATCTTCTCTACGTGGCACCGGAGTATTGCAACTTCGACTCCATAGCCGTGGAGGCGAACGGCAACATCTGTGTGGCCACTCTTGGCATCGGCGGCATCACCGTTGTGTCGCCGTCGGGGCAGCGCGTCGAGTTTGTTGCCTACCCCGACCGCGCAACAACAAATCTCTGTTTTGGCGGCGCAGACATGCGAAGTGCCTACGTCACCCAATCCCGCACCGGCCGGCTGCTCATGCAGTCCTGGGCCCGCGAGGGCCTCGCTCCCGCGTTTGGCCGGCAACCACGATAGCAAACCAAGGAGACATCATGTCGTTTTCCCGACGCGCCGTTTTGCGCGCAGCCTCTCTCACGCCGCTCTATACGCTCGCCCTCCACGCTGGCGCGCAGCAATTCCCCGCACGGCCGATCAAGCTGGTGGTGCCGTATCCGCCAGGCGGCACGTTCGACGCTATCTCACGCCTGCTCGCGGACAAGTTGTCAGTGGGTCTCGGCCAACCGGTCATCGTCGAGAACAAGCCCGGCGCGAACGGGATGATTGCGCTCTCCAGCGTGGCGAAGAGCACGCCAGATGGCTACACGCTGGTGGTGACGGGAACGTCGCTGGTATTGAACTTCGCTTCATTCAAGACGGTCTCCTACCGCCTTGATGAATTCACGGCAGTCGGGGGCCTGGTAGATATGCCGCTGGCCATCGGAGTGAACCCGGCCTTTCCGGCCAAAACCTTTCAGGAACTGGTCGCTGCAATTCACGCTGCGCCAGACAAGTACTCAATCAGCACCTCGGGCACGATCGAGGAGATCATCTTGGCCGAGCTCAGGAAAACCGCCAACCTGAAGTTCCAGACCATTCCCTATCCCGGTGCGGCCCCATCGCTCAATGCGGTCGTTGGCGGCATTGTCCCCATCATCATCACCGCAGCCGGCGCTGCGCAGCAACTGCACAACGCCGGCAAAGTCCGGCTCCTGGCGATCACGGGCGGCCAGCGTCTGAGTGCCTTGCCTGGCGTCCCGACTATTGCCGAGCTGGGCATTCCCATCAAGGACATGTCAAGCTGGTGCGGTGTTTTGGCACCCGCCAAAACACCAGATGCGGTTGTCAGGCGCCTCTCCGATGAAGTTCAGAAGGCCATGCAGAGTCCTGAGGTCGGCACCCGCATTGCGGCGCTGTCGATGGCAGTCAATGCGCGCGATGCTGCCCAGTTCTCGCGCTTTACCGAGTACGAAGCTTCCAAATGGAAACAGGCCGCGGCAGAGGCGGGGATCAAACCTGAATAGCATTCAGGATCGGGCGTCAGGGCCGAAATCGGCGATCGCTTCTGCAGTCGAAACCGATCGCGGTCCCGGTTCCTTCCTACCCCGATGTAAATGGATTTCAACGAACCAATCAGCTCCCAGCCGGCATCTGGGCTGCTGAGAGACGTGGGGACGTAGTCTCGTTTTCAAAGTGTCGTTGAAGCCCATTGAAGAAATGCTTGGGAACTCTGGCGTAGCTGTCCGGCGCACGTCGATTTCTCTCCCATTGTTCCTCCTCCCAATCGGTGGTCCCTTGCCATCGAGCGCTTTCTACGACCAAGGACTCGCATTGTGAAGCGGCCTAGGGTGCAAGGGAGATACTTGGCCCGAGTCGCTCACTCCATCTCGGCGCTAAGCTCCGCAGCCACCGACAGCACCTTCCTTCTGCGGCCCGCGTCGAGACCTCCGTACTGGATCAAAAACTCGGCCAGCCGCTCGTCGTCGCAATAGAAGTACGCCACCGGAATCTTGAGCACTTTGGCCAAGTTCTGCGCCGTGGCGAATGGCGGCTCATGCACCCCGGTCTCGTAGCGACTCATTCGGGCGCTGCTTGAGCTCTCGTCCAACCCGATGGCCACCCCCAGTCTGTCTTGGGGAATTCCCGCCCGGCCGCGGGCAGCGCGCAAGCGCCGCCCGAAGAGCGAAGAGGGATCGGACAATCGAGGCATTCATCGATATTCGTAGAATGCCTTTTTTATATCTCTACGATATTCGTAGAATAAGGTGATCTACATCGTCACCCTATTCCGCGCGTGCTCAACCTCAAAGTCCTCTCTCTCCGAGATGCCGTTATCAAGTTCCTGCAATCCCACCCTGGCCAGGAGTTCAAGTCCCGCGAGATTGCCGACGGATTGAAGCTGGCTTTTCCCGCTCGCTTCGCGGGTAAGGAGCCCGGTCAGCTCGCAGGTGAGATTGGCTCCGGTGGTCCTCAATGGCTGGCGAAATGCCCTACGCTGCACCGTTCCGAAGAATCGCCCCGCCGTTATTGGTGGGCGCCGGAGGCGTCTGTCTTTGAGCCAGAACCAATTTCATTGGCGGAACCCTCGATTCAAAGTGAACACGCGCTCTACCCGTTGCTGGCCACGTTCCTGATCTCTCGCCATCGCAAGATCTTCCCCAAGCGCATCGACGAGAAGAAGTCGTCAAACACCCAAGGCAAGGAAGGCAACAGGTGGCTGCATCCTGACATGGTGGGACTAGAAGAGTTGGCCGCCGGGTGGAGCTATGAGATGAAGAGCCTGAGCGCCAAATCGGGAGCGCAACAGGCCAAGCTCTGGTCCTTCGAGGTCAAGGTCGACGTGCCACGCGGCAAGGTTCGGGAGTATTACTTCCAGGCCGTCTCGAATTCCAGCTGGGCCAACTACGGTTACCTGGTGGCGGTCAACATCAAGGACGATGCGATGACGGAGCTGCGCTTGCTCAACGAGCTGCACGGCATCGGTGTGATCCGCCTCAACCCTGATAACCCGGCGGACGACAGCGCCATCGAGATTCCGGCCCGTGAGCGTCTGGAAGTGGACTGGGGAACCTGCAACCGGATCGCAACCGAGAACAAGGATTTCCTGCGGTTCATTCAGCTCACTGCCCATTTCTACGACACCAAGGCTACCAGTCCCAAAGAGTGGGACATCCCACTAGCTGTTGCCGCGCAGATGTGACATGGTTGTCTGACTAAAAGAAGGAAAAAAGCGATGTGGCTGATCACGCCGGTGGGATTTTTCAGTGTGGTGCGCAAGCCCACCGACATCAAGAACAAGACGCTCACCGTGCGTGCACGAGTGCGCACTGACCTGGAAGCACTCAAGGCGCAGTTTCTGCCAGAGCTGGGCGCGATCCAGGAAAGCGCTGTGAACGACTACAAGTTCCGAGGCGTGGCGCCCCAGGCCGCTGTCGCACAAGCCATGGCTCGCCTCGTTGAAAACATGGACTACTCGAACTTCAAAGATGAGGTGGCCAAACAGCAAGGCCAACCACGCTCCGCGCTGTACCACGATGTCTGGTCAGTGCTGTACCGGCTGCAGCAACGATGACCAGCAAGTTCTCTTCCGGAATCAGTAAGTACGGCTTTTCAAAAGGCGTTGCGTGCGTTCATCCGCAGTTGGACGATGACGGCAAGCAAGTCACGATTCTTCGGTCGAGCACGCCCAGCTCGCTTTCGACCTGGAGCGATCCTGATTGCAGCGCAGCGGTCATCCCGGACGGTGACATGCCGTTCGTGTTGAACGGTGTGCCGTTTCAAACTTGGAAAGATCCTCCGTCACGTGCTCAGGATTGGGAGGTGCTGGCTCAAGCGTCCACCGTGGACGAGCCAGCCTTCGATCCACCCGAGGGCCTGGCTTCGGCAGCGGGCGTGGTGATCCAAGAGCCCGATGGGCGCATCTGGTTGGTATGCCCGACGAATCAGTTCGGAGGATATGAGATCACGTTTCCAAAGGGACGTACCGACGGCAAGAGCCTGCAGGCCACTGCGGTGACCGAGGCCTTTGAGGAATGTGGTCTTCGGGTTCGGCTCCTGCGGCACTTGGTCGATGTCAAACGCTCGACGACCTACACGCGCTACTACTTGGCTGAACGAGTTGGGGGCACGCCCGCCGCCATGGGTTGGGAAAGTCAGTGCGTCTTGCTTACGCCGCGCTCATTGCTGGGGACGCTTCGCCTGCTGACTCCGGACACATCGGTGGTACAAGCATTGACGACGTTGTCAAACCCTCAGCACTGAGCGCGGAACTGCTCGTCGCGAACCTTCTTGCGCTCTGCACGAATCCAGTCTTGCATTTGTGCACTCTGAGGCTGCCTGGCGAGTGCATCGAGGTGGGCTACACGGGCCTTGAATCCCTCACACAGCTGTCGTCGCGTAGGCTGCGGCCCATTCTGAATGATGGTTGTAGTGGATTCGACCGTCCGAGGTTGCTGATTGAGTCTCTGCCGCCCCAGTTCCACCTGCTGATCGAACCGCATACCGTTGGGCACCGTCAAGATGCGTTCGACCAAGCCCTGATGATTGTTGCAATGGGAGTTGGCCCAGAAAGTCCCACCGCTGTATGCGCGACAAAAGAAGAGCTCGGCAGTGTGGGCCACGGACGCGAGGAGCAGTGATGAAACGAAGACTACGATCTGAAGCATTCCTGGGTTCCATGGCAGACGGGTGAACAAGAGCCTCCGGACCCTACTAGAAATGGAATGAGGTGCGCTGCAGGTTTACCGTTTTTCGTGACGGCTGACACAGAGCGGCGCTCGAATGTCTCGGACTCTCGGCAAGTCGCTTGACTAGGCTGCTCGGGGCGCACCAATGCGATAGCCACGACTTCTGCGAGAACCGTGCTGACCGTCAGTAAGGTACCGAGAGGCCCGAGAACTCCCCAAGTAGCTATCATCACCTACATGCATCTTGAAGAGATCGACATCAGCGAACTGCGCACGAGCATGCGCCTTGGTCTCGACTTCATCGTGGCCCATCGCATCGCCCACGACTGTTCCTATAGGGTCAGGATGGAGTGGTCGGTCCCTGTGTCTTCAACAGGGCCCTGAGCAGTTTGACGGCAAGATTCTGGTTCTTCGGGGACAAGGCCCTGAAATACTTCAGCAGCCGTGTCGTCTCAAGGCCCAGTTCCTCGGAAATGGCCGAGCCTTGGTCCTTGTCACTCAACGATCGCTTGGGTCGTGTCATGGCCGTGGGGTGGCCGCTCGGTTCCGGGACATGTGGGGCGCTGAGGGGCCCTTTCGGGGACTCGGCTCCTGTATCACTCGGTTTGCTCGGTCTCATCGCAACTCCCCATACGACCTCTTCCCCCCAAGCCGCTTGTATTCATCGAAGTCATTCGGTGCACTTCGTTCGCAGTACACAATGGTTTTCCCAGCGGCGTGCAATCTCTCCTTGTTGACGAAGCCTGACACCCGGCCGATCTGATTCTCCTGCTCAATCGAGCGTCGCGCGGCCGCACTCTCGCGCTTGCACCAGATCACCATGCGCTCCAGCTCGCTCAAACGCGCCGTCCCATCTTTTTCGGCCTTCTGCCGAGCCTGCGCCTTGGCCGCATCGGCCTCAAGCTGCCGTTCGTGCGCCAGCCACAGACGAGCCTCTGGTACCTTTTTGCCGACATCGTCTTGCTCGTAGTCCGCGATGAACCGCTCGATCTCCGGGATCGTCTTCATGCTGGCGAAGCGCGTCCGATATTCCTCCAGTCGCAGTTCTTGCTTGACGCCAGCGAGTTGCAGGATCAGTCCGTCCGGGTCGTTTGACCCGTACTTGTCTTCGAACTGCTTCATCGCCTGCAGCGAACCCTTAGCGCCCCCAAACGCGGCCAGGTACTCGGCCCGCTGCTGCGCCTTCTGTTGTTCGCCCACCGTCTGCAGATGCCGGTCAATGGCATCGAACACCTTCGCTTCTTGCACCACCTTCTGCATGCCCGGTACGTTGACCACCTTGTATCCGGTGGAGTGCGCGTCGCGCCACGTGAAAAACGCCGAATCGCATGCTGCAAGGCCTGGTCGCGACGGTGAGCCGCTGATGCAGTAGATATACGGTTGACCCGCCAAGTACACGCTCCCTGCGCTCTGGAACGGCGCCACGACGTACATGACTTTGCGCGTCGCATCCGCATACAAGACCTCCTGACAGGGCTGCGGCGAATTCGCGCCCACGTGCGAGCGCCACTCACCGCTTGTGAAGAAACCCGCTGTGCTTGCGTCTCGGTACATGCAAATCTTGAGCAACTGTTCGGCATAGTCTTCTTGCTTCTTTTTGCAGGCGGCGCCGATGCAGATCTCGCCGTCACTTCCCAAGGTGGCGGTTGGCATGATCCTCCACCGATCCTGTTGGGTTTGGGCGGATGCTTGTGCCCATGCATGGCCAGGCGCCACGAGCACGGTGCTGGCAAGGAACACCAGGGCGCCAAGGATTTTCTTTTTGATTTTCATGGAACGCTCCGGATTCAACGGCAGGTCAAGGCGAACTGCCCATCCACCAGCACATGCATCAGGTTGCGATCCGAGGTCTGTACGGCCAGCAAGACTTCCACCGGCCTGCCGCCCTGGCGCCCACGAAACGTCGTCATGGACATGGTCCCATCCATCGCATTGCTCCGCAGAAGGTCGTAGTTCTTCAAGATATCCATGAACTCGGCCAAGTTGTCGAGGGTGGAGCGGCACATCAGCTTGTCAAAAATGAAGGTGTCCGGTATTTCGGTCTTGAGCTTGGAAGACGTGATCGCGAATGGCCGGTAGTGCTCGGTCTTCTGGGGACGGAGAGTCGTCTGGGCGTGGACAGCGCCGCCAAGGAGCGAAAGTGCCGCGAGCAGCAAGAAAGCGCGACGGCCCGGGCGGAGGAAAAAAGGCAAATTCAACATGAAAAACTTTTGAGTGGTTTTTGGGAGTCGCGAGCTTAACTCTGTAGCTACCAACTTGGTAGTAAATGTTTTCACGCTAGACCAGACCATTCGCCCTTTGTGTTTCTTGGGGCTTGAATGTCAGTGTTTGGGAAGCGCCTGAAAGCGGCGCGCACGGAAGTGGGACTTTCACAAGAGGGGCTGGGCATCGAGGCCGGTCTCGATCCCATGTCGGCCAGCGCCCGCATGAACCGCTACGAAGTCGGCGCGCGCTCACCGAACTACGACCTGGTGGTGGCCCTGGCGAAGGTTCTGAAACTCCCCGCCGCCTACTTCTATGCGGCGCGTGAGGATGAGGCGGAGTTACTGCGCCTGTATCACCGCCTGCCAGCGGAAGCCCGCCGCAAGATGCTGGACGCTCTGCGAGCGCAAAGCGACAACGGCTAGATGCCTGCGTGGAAGCTGCTCGTCGCTTCCATACCCAGCATCTTTCGCTGCTGTGCCCAGTCCATCGGAAATGGCACGGCCGTGATCAGCCGCGTGGCGTTGAGTTCGCTGGGGTGATCCCCTCGTTCGATCGCCTGCACGATGTCCGGCGCCAACAAGCCCACGTTGATCACCCGGCTGACGTACCTCGCGCTGAGCTCTTCCCGCTCGGCGATGGTTTCAATCGTCTGACCTCCGAAGGTAAGCATCTTGAGCAGCGTCTTGGCCTTGCCCATCAACGCCACAAGGCCGGGATCGGGATCTCGCTGCTGCTGGTTGCCGGGCCCTCCATTACCAATGACCAGGCGCACGGCCATGCCGCTGCGCTTGCGCTCGATCTGGACGTCGACGATGGCCTCCCCCTGCCCTTCTCCGGCCTTTTGGAGTCCACAGCCGATCAGGTCCAGCGTGATGCGAACGCATGTCGGCGCCACCTCAACCCGGCTCACGCACGACCTCAGCTCAGACGTTCCGGCTGCCACCGTCTGGGTCGCGTTCACGCCCTTCTGCAAGGATAAAGTGAGCCGTTTCGCTTCTTTCAATACGTAAGCCGCCTGCTGGGCATCGCCCCAGCCCACCGCGTCGAGCACCAGCTTTTGATTGGACGCCCAGTTCACGATGGCGGTGGAGACCAACTGTTCAATCTCTGTCGCAGGAAGACGGATCGGCTCACCCGGGTCATCGGCCGGGGTCACGTAGTAGCGGTAGCGCTTCTTGCCCTTGGTGGTGTGAGAAGGGATCAACCTGCGGCCGGTTTCATCGAACACCTTGCCGCTGAGCGGGCTGGGGTTCTGGGCGTGGGATTGGGTTTTCTGTCCTTGCCGGTTGGACTCCAGGCGCTTCTGTACGGCGGTCCAGAGTTCCGTCGCAATGATGGCGGTGTGCTGCCCCGGGTGGTTTTCCCCCTTGTGGTGAACCATGCCCGCATAGATCGGGTTGCTGAGAATGCGGTGCAGGTGGCCACGGCTGAAAGCCTTGTTACCGCCAAAGCCGATGCGCTTGTTCTCGCGTTCCGGTGTCAACCAACCTTTGGCCTGGACTTCCTCGCTCAAGCGCCGAATGCACTTGAGCTTCAGGTACAGCACATAGATCTCCTGGACGCGGGAGGCGTGGGGTTCGTCCAATTCCAGGGTGCGGCCATTGGCCCGGTACCCCACCGGGGGAACACCGCCCATCCACATGCCCTTGCGCTTGGACGCAGCGATCTTGTCGCGGATGCGCTCACCGGTGACTTCACGTTCGAACTGGGCGAAGGACAGCAGGACGTTCAAAGTCAGCCGACCCATGGAGGTGGTGGTGTTGAACTGCTGCGTGACCGAGACGAAGGACACACCCATGGCGTCGAAAAGCTCCACCAGCTTGGCGAAGTCGGCAAGGGACCGGGTCAGGCGGTCCACCTTGTAGACCACGATCACCTTGACCAGGCCGGCCTCGATATCGGCGATCAGGCGCTTCAGAGCCGGCCGCGCGACGTTGCCGCCGGAGAAGCCGCCATCGTCGTAGGCGGTGGGGATGGGAGTCCATCCCAGGCTCTTCTGGCTCAGGACATAGGCTTCGCAGGCCTCGCGCTGCGCATGCAGCGAATTGAAGTCCTGCTCCAGGCCCTCCTCGGAAGATTTTCGGGTGTAGATCGCACAGGCCAGAGATGGAATGGCGAGGGAGCCCGATGCAATGGACGTACCAGAAGATGCCTTGCTCGCCATCAGCGCTTGACTCCGAAGAAGGCCGGGCCCGACCACGGGGTGCCGGTGATGGCACGGGCAATGGCGCTCAGACTCTTGTAGGTTTCGCCCGCATATTCGAAACCTTGGGAGATCACCAGAACCTCGTGGGTGGCACCTCGCCATTCGCGAATCAGACGGGTGCCTTGGCGCAGACCAGGGGCGGGACGGCCCGATGCAGCCGGGTCGGGTAAGACTGGGACGGATTGCGATGGAGGCGGTTTAACGCCGCTGGCTTCGCACTGGGCATGCCAGGCCAAAATGCCGCGCATCAACCCGATGTGCACGCGCGCCGGTGGATCGCACTTGAACAAACCTTGCCAGCGCGAGGCGAGAAACTCGCGATCAGCCGACTGCAACGAATCCAACGCACTCATGGAGCCGAGGCCTCCATGATGCGATAGACGCGCACACCCTCTTCCACGAGGCATTGCACGTTCAGTCCCAGGCGCTTGCGCAGAGATCCGCTGATGGTGCCGCGCACCGTGTGGGGTTGCCATCCGGTGAGCGATGTCAGCTGGGCCATGGACGCGCCCGAGGCAGCGCCCAACAGGGAGATCAGTTGGGATTGCTTGCTCCGGGACGGATCAGGCGCGGTCGGTTTGACTGGAGCTGCGGCGCGCTTGCGCAGTGACGGCGAAGCCGTTTTAACGGGCACCTTCGAAGAGGAGCGTTGCGACGTTTTGCGTGCGACCGGCTTGGAAGAAGTCGGGCGGCGTGTAGCGAGAACTAATTTGGACTTGACTGGGTTTGATGACGAACGTTTCATTTGAGGCTCCGGTGCCAACGCGGCACCGGGGTAGTAACGCTCTACCTTCGCAACGGCTCAAGTCCGTTCGCGAGTAGTTGTAGTGAACAGTCGTCATTGCGCGGATTGACTTGCATTCATGTCGGAATTCGCGGATGTAAACCACTCTGCCGTGAAGTTGTGTGGGTGGCCGGATGCGAGGGGTGGGTTTTCACCGAGGGGCAAAACAGATCCAAAAATGCACGGCACAATCATCCGACGATGGAACCACAAGACTTGCAAGACCATGAATTGAAGGCCCAGGCGCACGAATGGAGAACGCGTGCGCTGCGAGGGGAAAAGCATGCGCGAGGCATCGCGCATGCGCTGGAGCGAGAAGTCCGGCGCCGCTTTTCGACACCGTCGAACGACACCGTTTATGACGCTTTGGATTTGCGCCCACTGGAGCAACGGCAGGAAGAAGCGCTACGTCCATCGTGGAAGTTCTGGTGAAGCACAGAGCACCGCAAGTGCGCGTCTAAATTCAAGAGGCGTGCTCATCAACGCATGGACACGGAAGCCACAAGGGGAGCGGACCGAGTCGTCGAGCTTCTTCTCCTTCCAGCATGCGCATACCTGAAGGCAAGATGAAGCGCCGCAAGGACCATCTCGTGCCACTGCCCAAGCAGGCACTCACAATCCTTAAAAATCTCAAGGCGTGCAGCCGAGGCAGTGACTACGTGTTCCCCAATGATCTGCGGCCTGATCGCCCCATGTCCGAGAACGCGGTCCTCTATCTGATCGACAGGTTGGCTACAAAGGAATGATGACCGGCCATGGCTTGCGCACCGTGGGCAGCACCTGGGCCAATGAGGGCGGATACAGCGCCGACGCAATCGAGCGCATGCTTGCGCATTCACCCGACGACAAGGTTCACGCGGCATACAACCGAGCTGAGTTCCTGCCCGAGCGACGCAAGATGCTGCAGGACTGGGCTTACTGGCTCATTCCTGAGCAGTTTCTGCACCCATAGTGTCTCAGCATAGGTTCTGACCGGAGTGCAATGGCCCACCAGATGGCCATGTTCGAAGACTACCGGCATCAGGCCAACAGGTCTCTACCGAGGCCGCGCTCAGACAACTTTGAGCGCAAAATTGCCCTGCGTCGCTGAAAAAAGGATGGTGCTTATGCAAGTGATCGCCGCCGCCTACGTTCGTATGTCGACAGATCAACAAGATCTGTCCATCGGTACACAGCTCGGCGTAGACACTCCGCGCAAATTGGAGCCCCTTCTTACCCCCGAAGCGTTGCTTGAAAGCGTGCGCGCTCACTTGATGAGACACGTCGCCAATAAAGCGCTACGGCAAGCCTGACTTGCCGTCTTCCTCAACGATCGCCAGTGAGACCCGGACGGCGATTTCATGCGCCGCATGTTTCCATGACCACCCCTCGGGCATCTCTGATAAGTCTGTCTCCGACAGCGCCAGAAGTACCCGACGCTCCAGCGAATCGCGTGCGGCTGTGATCTGGGCTAGGTGATGAAGTCGAGTCCCAATCGCATGCACATGCGAAGTTCGGCAATATCGATCTGGTCCGGGTCCATGCTCAACATGCTAGCGCTATGCGAGTAAGGCGCCTAGGAACATCGACCTGCCAATAGTCCCCGATGTTCGCCACCGACGCGCGATCATGCGGAATAGGTCACAACACGACAGATTGATTGCGCGTCATGACGCTCTGGCACCGATGATGGATCGACCTCGCGTGGCAGAAGTTGCTACGCTCGTCTATTGCATTGACAGAGAAAAGTATGGGACTGACTGACCGCGACTACATGCACGAGCGACACCGAAGCGCCGCGTCCGTCAATGGCTGGTCAAAGTCGCGCATCGTGTGGTGGACCATCGGCATCTGCGCTGCGCTCTATCTCGCAGTCAAATATCTCGTGGTGCCCGCCGGGGGCCTACCCTTCCCGCCTCACGGCCAGGTGATGTGGTACGTCAGTGCGCCCGATGCCACTGGCGCGCCTCTCACGATCAAAGCACCAGCGCGAGGCGATCAACTCCACGCGGTGCGCATCAACGAGGCCGGGACCGGGCGGCTCGTTGGGCTTGTGCCGCTGCGCGTGGGTGAGACCGTGAGCGTTAGCGTGCCGCTGGGAACCTATGAGTTCGTTTTTGCCAGTGGTCGAAGTTGGCACGGGCCGGAAAAGCTCTTCGGATTCACCGGCAAGAAAACGAAGACCGCCGAGCCGCTGAACTTCTACAGGACCGGTAGCCAGACGATGGGCCACACGATTGACCTCACGCAGCGGGTTGATGGCAACTTGCCGACAAGGCCGCTCGCGCCCTTTGAAAAGTAGCGTTGAGCTGCCGGCACGGAGGGGCCAGGTACATGCGGTGGATTTCAACAACCAAACAGGGCATTGTCACGTTGGCGATGCCAGGTCGCAAGGCTTGCAGGGGATCAAAGGCTCAGAAGGCGGCGGACGGATCTTGGGTGCTACCGGTGAAAAGGCGCCATGCCTCAAAGCGCGCAGCGAGCTGTTTGCGGTAAAGCGATGGGCGCAGCAGGTGACGCTTGAGAGCGAAGTGACCTTGCCCCCGAAATCCGTATCCCATAGCCGAACTACGAATTGGCTTGCCTGGCCCGAGCCGCATGCCAGTCTTTCTCGAACCGCATCGGGCTGACGTACGCCAGCGTCGAGTGCAGCCGGCTCCGGTTGTACCAGAGCACCCAGTCAATCACCTCGTCCTTTGCCTGGCGGCGTGTCACGAAGCGTTGGCCATGCAGCCGTTCTACCTTCAGCGACCCGAACAGCGGCTCGCTGCAGGCGTTGTCCCAGCAGTTGCCGCGCCGGCTCATCGAGGCTGTGATGCCGTACTCGGTCAGGACGTCGCGGAAGTCCTCGCTGGCGTACTGGCTGCCCCTGTCGCTGTGGAAGATCAACCCGGCGTGCTTGCCCGGATGGCGCTTGAACCAGGCCATGCGCAGTGCATCGATGACGATGTCCCGCGTCATGTCCTCGCGCAGCGACCAGCCCACCACCTGGCGGCTGAACAGGTCGATCACCACGGCCAGGAACAGCCAGCCTTCGTCGGTCGAGATGTAGGTGATGTCGCCCACCCAGACCTTATCGGGCTCGGCCACGTCGAACTGCCGATCCAGCAGATTGGTCGCCACCGGCAGGCTGTGGTTGCTGTCCGTGGTGACCTTGAAGCGGCGCTTGCCTTTGGCCCGGATGCCGTGCAGTTGCATGAGCTTGCGCACCCGCTCCTTGCCCACGCGGATACCTCTGGCCAGCAGTTCTTTCCACGTGCGTGGCCAGCCGTAGCCGCCGCGCGTTTCGGCGTGGATCGCCTTGATGTGCACCAGCAGGGCGTCGTCGCTGAGGTGACGCCGCTGGGCATCGCTGGCACGGCGAACGAAGTGTTCGTGGTACCCGGCGATGCCGGCCTGCAGAACCCGGCATTGCACCGAGATCGGCCACACCTGGCGGTGACGGTGGATGAAGGCGTACTTCAGCTCTGCGCCTTTGCGAAGTACGCCGTCGCTTTTCCCAGGATGTCGCGCTCCATCTTCACGCGCGCCAGTTCCGCCCGCAGACGGCTGATCTCCATCTGCTCGGCACTCACGACCTTGCTGTCGGCCCCTGTGAGCTTGCCCTGGCGTTCAGCCTTGACCCAGTTGAACAATGTCTGCTCCACCACGCCCAGCGTGCGCGCAGCCGCTGCGATGCTCCGTCCACCTGTCACCAGGCGCACGGCTTCCTGCTTGAACTCCAGCGTGTAGCGCGCCCGCACTGTCTTGCTCATTTCCGATCTCCTTGCTTGCATTGAAACACTCAGCAAGGGATACGTTTTCCGGGGGCAAGGTCATTCGAGAAAACCAAATCGAGAGGTCCTTGTATCTATGCGCCTTTCACCAAGGATGTGAACTACCCTCCTTGTCAGCTTAGGGGCAACGGTGCGGAGGCGGCGACGCCCGACGGAATGCGAACACGGTCTTCTGCGATGCGCCCGGCCGTCATTACGATCACACGGTCGGCCACGTGAAAGTAGCGGTCATCGTGAGAGATGACCACAAGCGAGTGACCCTTTGCACGCAGCTCGGGCAACAGCTCGGTGTAGAAGAGATGGCGGAAGCTCGGATCCTGATCAGCCGCCCACTCGTCGAACACCAGCACCGGGCGACCTTCAAGGTAAGCATGCACCAACGCCAGGCGCTTGCGTTGGCCGGTCGACAGATCCGTGGTGCTGAAAGCGCCGTCCTTCACCGACACCTTGTGAGCAATTTCGAGCCGCTGCAAGTAGGGCAAGGCGGCCTCGGGCAGCGCCTGTTGCCGGCCCTCCTCTCCGACCACGAGATCTTCGAAGAGATAGAAGTCGGAAACACGGTGGTGAACAATTGCCGATAGTCGTCGCGCGTCTCTGGCTTCACGAGCTTGCCGTCGAGCATCAGTTCGCCCTGCTGCGGTGCGTAGAGGCCAAGCAGCAGCTTGATAAGGGTGGTCTTGCCGGAGCCGTTGTCGCCGACGATGAAGGCAATCTCTCCACGGCTGATCTTCAGGTCCACAGGTCCTAGAACGAAGGATTCACCGCCTTCGGGTGCCTCAAATGCATAGCGCACGCCGCGCAGCTCAATGGGTTCGCACAGCGGCTGTGAAGTGACGGCGGAATCCAGGCGCAGGTGCGGTTCCGGCGTGGCAAAGCGGGCAGACAGGCCGGCGATGCGCCCGAAGGCCACCCGGGCGCGGCCCAGACGTGGCATGGCGCCGATGATCTGGTCCATGGGGCCCTTGATGAACAGCAGGATCAAAACAAAACCACTGAGCACCACCGGGTCAGTCGGTTGCCACGCAGCCCAACTCAGAATCAGCGCGATCAGCATGAAGAACAGCGCCGAGCCGAAAGATGACGCGAGCACAAAAATGTTGATGGCCCGCCGATTGATGTCGCGGATGGCGTCGACAGTGCGTTCGATCTGCCCTTCGTACACGCTGGCGCGGCGATCGCGGTGCATGCGCAGTTCCTTGGCGCCTTCGCTGATGCCGCGATAGGCTTTGTGCAGCAACTCTTCCTCCTCGCGCGACTTGAAGAAGCCCGAGATGCCGATGCTGTGGGCCCTGGCTTGAACAACCACGCCGAGCAGCATCGCCACCACCAGCAACGCGAACATGGGCAGCGACAGCCAAGCGAGATAGGCCAAGCAGCCAAGCGTCACTGACAGAGAGATCATGGTCGCGGCCAGCATGAAGGCCACGTCACTGATCATGTCCACGTCCTGCGTCAGAACTGGCATCAGCCTGTGCATGCGATAGCGCTCAAGCGCGTCGATGGGCGCCGCAAGAATCTTCAGCGCCAGATCTTTACGGACCTGAGCGACAAGGCGCTGGCCCACGATGTTGTTGGATATACCGTTTTGACCCAGACTCACCGCCGGAAGCTGCCGACTTCTTCCAAAGAGCCAGTTACCTTTGCAAGGCGAACACCAAGCAGTTTGGCCTTGGTCACCACGGCTTTGGCGCCAGCCGCCACTGAAAATCCGTTCTCGACAGTGCTCATGAAACAGTGAGGTAGAGGTCGAGTACAGCCGCTGGCTGCACGAGACGTACTACACGGGCTGCCGTACTTCCGTCTGCATGTCTCGAACAGAGTCGTGGATTTACAGCCACCAGTCGCCTATTCGGAGAAAGCTACCCCTCCGCATAGGCAAAGCTGCTTTCCCAAGATCGCTGATCTCAACGCCCGCCGGCAAGTCAGACTGCTTGGCGTTCGTGCAGCCATATCGGGGGATGACAAGAAAAAACGAGATATTGAAGCGCACAGCAGACCATCATCCCTGCACCACTTTTCTTCGCTTCACTTATCCATGATTTCCCACTCCATCTCGGAGGCCATGTCAGGCAGTCGGACGAGCGCCAGTGTTGGACGCGTACCCACCACGGGTCCAGACGTTCGGCCGGCAGCAAGGCGCTGAGCGCTTCGAGCACCGCACCGCAGTCGCCCACCAGGGGCACGTCCACCGGGATCACGCGGCCGATGTTGCCGGCGTGGAGTCGATGTGGATCTTGCGCGCGCCGGGTGCGAAGTCGCTCAGGCGGCCGGTGATGCGGTCGTCAAAGCGCGCGCCCACGCAGACGATGAGGTCCGCGTGGTGCATGGCGAGGTTGGCCTCCACCGTGCCGTGCATGTCCAGCATGCCGAGAAACAACGGGTCGGACGCGGGCATGGCGCCCAGGCCCATCAGCGTGAGCGTGGTCGGCAGGTGCCACGCGCGCGCCAGTTCGGTGAAGCGCTCGCACGCGGCCTCACCCGCGTTGATCAGGCCACCACCGCCGTAGAGCACGGGGCGTTGCGCCTGGGCGATGAGCGTGGCGGCGGCTTGCAAGGCTTCTGGCGGCGGCAGCGCGGGCGCGCTCACCACTTCGGGCGCAGGCGATGGCGTGGCAGCGGCGTCCACGTTTTGCAGTTGCACGTCCTTCGGCATGTCCAGCAGCAGCGGACCGGGCCGTCCGCTGAGGGCAATGCGCACCGCTTCGGCAACCTCGTTCGCATCGCGCGGCTGGTGGTTCCACTTGGTCACCGGGCGCGAGATGCCGAGCGCATCGCACTCCTGAAACGCCTGCGTGCCGATCACGTTGCTGGCCACCTGGCCGCTGATGCACAGCACCGGCACCGAATCGCTGATGGCATCGAGCAGACCGGAGATGGTGTTGCCCACGCCTGGCCCCGAGGTCACCAGCACCACACCCAGGCGGCCGATGGTGCGCGCATAGCCTTCGGCCGCGTGCACCGCCGCCTGTTCGTGGCGCACCAGCACGTGGCGGATCGCGGGCTGGCCGTGCAACGCGTCGTACAGGGGCAGTGCGGCGCCGCCGGGGTAGCCGAAGAAGGTGTCGATGCCGCAGGCGACGAGGGTGTCCAGCAAGGTCTCGGCGCCGTTGCGCGCGGTCACCGTGGGGCCGGTGGGCGATGGATTTTCAAGGACGGCGGTGTTCATGCGCATATTTTTCGGAATGGAAGGAAAATGTGCTTCGATATTCGTGGCACATGCCATGACAACAGCGAAAACCATTCGAAAAATCGACCAAAACGGAGAAAAACCACCGGTTCAGTTCGACAAGCACGACCTGGCCATCTTGCGCGAGCTGCTGGAAGACTCGCGCCGCACGCTGCAAGAGATCGGCGCGGCGGTGAAGCTCTCGCCCACCACGTGTTGGACGCGCATCAAGCGGCTGGAGGCCGAGGGCGTGATCAAACAGTACCGCATCGAACTGGACCGCACGCGCCTGGGTTACCGCGACACGGTGATCGTGCAGCTCACGCTGGAAAGCCACACCGACGAGACGCTGTTCGAGTTTGGTCGCGTGCTGGCCGCGATACCCGAGGTGATGGAGGCCTACCTGGTCTCGGGCGATTACGACTACTTCATCCGCATCGCTGTGAAAGACACGCGCGACTACGAACGGCTGTTGCGCGAGAAGCTCTACAAGATTCCAGGTATCCGCCACAGCAAGTCCAGCTTCGTGTTGCGCATGCTCAAGGACGCGCAGGCGCCCTTGGGCCTGATCGTTAACGATCGACGATAAAAGACAGAAAGCGCTTAACATCTCGTCGCCCACTTCCTGCTGCGGCGAGTCCAGGCTCTGAACATCGCCGACACGGGACCTGTCGCGGTCGCGCCCGAGGACTCCCACTCTCAGGCGTCGACAAGTTCGGCCTGCCCGTGCACCAGCAGATCGACCATCGCCAGCACGGCCGGGTCGGCCATGTGGAAGGTGGTGTTGCCCAATGCACCGGCACGCACCACAAGGCGTGGTGCCACCAGGAAGTCAAGCGGCTTGAAACGCAACAATTTCACCTGTGCAATGTCGCGCAACTGCACACTGGTGCGCCACAACCAGCCCTGCGAAATGGCGTCGTTGGAGATGCGTGTGGTGCTGAACAGAATGTTGAGGTAGCCCCACACCACCACCACCGCCGCCAGGCCCGCGAGCAGCAGGACTTCGGACGGCAGTGTCATGGCCGCCAGTGCGCTGCGCGCCTTCCAGGCACTGGCCAGCAAGGCCACGACGGCGACCGTGGCCAGCACCTGGGTGGAACGCGGGAACGACCGCCCTTCCACCGAGTTCAACGCCGGGGAGATCATTTCTTCTCGGGCGCCTGGGGAGTTTCGGGTGCGGCAGGCTCGGTTTTCTCCTCCATGCCTTGCATCATGTGTTCCATGTCGGTGTCTTCGGCCTCACCGGCCTCCTCCACCGCGGGCATCTCGACCTTGTCCAGGTCGTAGACCACCTTCTCGTCGAGGAACACGGTCACCGTCTGCGGCGCGAAGATCACGATCAGCACCAACAGGATCTGCAGCAGCACGAACGGGACCGCACCCAGGTAGATGTCGCGCGACTGCACCTTGGCGGGCAAGGCGCCGTTCTTGAACAGCGAGTCGGAGATGCCGCGCAGGTAGAACAGCGCGAAGCCGAAGGGCGGGTGCATGAAGCTGGTCTGCATGTTCACGCACAGCAGCACGCCGAACCAGATCAGGTCGATGCCCATCTTGTCGGCCACCGGGCCCAGTAGCGGCAGGATGATGAAGGCGATCTCGAAGAAGTCGAGGAAGAACGCCAGGAAGAAGATGAAGGCGTTGACCACCAGCAGGAAGCCGGTCTGCCCCCCCGGCAGGCTGCTGAGCATGTGCTCGATCCAGATACCGCCATCCACCCCCTGGAACACGAGCGAGAACACGCGCGCGCCGATCAGGATGAACACCACCATGGCGGTGATGCGCATGGTGCCGGTGATGGCTTCGCGCACCAGCGGCCAGGTCAGGCGGCGGTGGAGAGCGGCCAGGATGAAGGCACCCGCCGCGCCCATGGCGCCGGCTTCGGTGGGCGTGCAGATGGCGTGGGTGATGCCGGGCAACCCGCCCATGCTGCCGAGCACCGCGAAGATCAGGATGGCCGAGGGAATGATGCCGCGCAGGCACTGCTTCCACAACGCCCAGCCGCTGGCGGTGCGCGCTTCCAGCGGAATGCCGGGCAAGGCATTGGGCCGCAGACGGGTGAGGATGAAGGTATAGGCCAGGAAGATCAGCACCTGCAGGATCGACGGACCCCACGCACCCTTGTACATGTCGCCTACCGAGCGGCCCAGCTGGTCGGCCATGACCACCAGCACGAGAGACGGTGGCACGAGCTGCGTGATCGTGCCGGACGCCGCCAGCACACCGGTGGCGTAGCGCATGTCGTAGTTGTGCCGCATCATGATCGGCAGCGCGATCATCGCCATGGCAATCACCTGGCCCGCCACGGTGCCGGTGATGGCGCCCAGGATGAAGCCCACCACGATGACCGAATAACCCAGGCCGCCGCGCTTGGGGCCGAACAACTGGCTCATCGATTCCAGCAAGTCCTCGGCCAGGCCGCACTTCTCGAGGATGGCGCCCATCAAGGTGAAGAAGGGAATGGCCAGCAGCAGCTCGTTCGAGAGAATGCCGAACAGGTTCAGCGGCAGGTTGCCCATGAACGAGGCCGGGAACCAGCCCATCTCGATGGCGAAGAAGCCGCAAGCCAGGCCCAGGGCGCCCAGCGAGAAGGCGACGGGAAAGCCGATCAGCATGACGAGGATCAGCCCCCCGAACATCATGGGGGCGAATTGCTCCATGGTGATCATTGCAGAGGCCTTTCGTAGTGGGTGTCCATTTCATGCACGTGCATGAGCCAACCCACGCGCTTGATGACTTCGGAGACCCCTTGCAACGCGACCAGGGACATGCCCAGAGGAATGGTGAGCATCGCGGGCCAGCGGATGAGGCCGCCGGAGTTGCTCGACATTTCCCCGCTCACGACCATCTTGACGAAGATCGGAAACGACAGGTAGGCGACGAACAGCGTCAGGGGCAACAGGAACAGGCACAGGCCCGCCAGGTCGATCAACACCTTGGTGCGCGTGGGGTACATGGCGTAGAAGATGTCCACGCGCACGTGCTCGTTGACGCGCAGCACCTGCGAAGCGCCGAACATGACGCAGACCGCGAACAGGTACCACTGGATTTCCAGGAAAGCGTTGGAGCTGTAGTCCAGCGAATAACGCACCACCGCGTTCGTGGCGCTGATCGCGCAGGCGATCAGGATGGCCCAGCGCGCCACGACCGCAAAACGGTCGGTGAGCGCGTCGATCAGCCGGGCGAATGCCAGCAGGCTTTTCATGCAGATGTCTCCTCGTAGGGGGTTGCGCAGCTGTTGCTGCATGTCGGTGGCGATCACGCACGGCGCGGACGACCCGCGCCGTGTTCGCTTGCCCCCGTCGAGCGTGGCGCAGCGTGCAAAGCGGTCCTGGCGGCTTTGGTGGTGCAGTAGGGTGCTTGCGAGGCCATCGCGCTACGGCCCAGGTGGATGAAATGTTGAGCACCTTGCGCGGTCCACGCCAGCCCGCTTTCACCCAGATGCAGGTGGAGCGCAGGAAGGCTGTGCTGAGTTGTATCCGCGCTTTCAGGCTCACGTGCAGTGCTTTGGCGAGGTCGTCGGGCAGGCATTCGTCGTGCGGGCCGATGTGCGGGATCACACGGACGTTGTTGATCAGCGTGGCGCTGGCGAACGCACAGGCTCGCAGATCGCCCACCCAGCTTTGCAGCCGATCTGCAGCGCGAGTGGTGTCGGCGCGTGCGACAAGCGTCAATCCAGCGAGATGTTCACCCTTCTCGCTATTTCGCCGTACTTTCGGCTGTCGGTCCGGATCAATTCAGTGATTCTTTCGGGACTCTCAGTCCAGGATTCAAAGCCGTTAAGGGCGAAGCTTTTCAATACTTCCGGGCTGCCCAATGCCTTCTCTACATCAGCCCTGATGTGCTCTGAAACGGCACTCGGAACTCCCTTTGGCGTGTACAACGCCAGCCAAGTGCGTAGTTCAAAGTTCCGAGGTCCACCTGCCTCTTCCATCGTTGGCACTTCTTCAAAACCAAGCAGGCGTTTGGGTCCTGCATACGCAAGTAGTTTTACCTTGCCTCCTCGATAGAGCGGACCCGCACTTGCTGGGGTGCCGAAGGTCCAGTCAACCTGCCCGGTTGCCACCGCAGCGTAGAGCATGGGGAGCTCCTTGAACGGCACGTGCGTCATCTCTACGCCTGTAGCGGCTTCAAGCTGTGCGAGTCCAAGGTGGGCCACGCTCCCTATTCCCCAGCTGCCAAACGTCACATGCTTCTTCTTTGTGGCCGTCAGTAAGTCAGATACGTTCTTCCAGGGAGATTCGGCCCGAACGACAACGAAGAACCCTGTCGAATAGAGAGACGCGATCGGCTCAAAGTCTTTCAAAGGATCGAACGGAAGTTGCTTGTACAGGTGCGGCTGCAAAGTCATGGGCGTGGAGTCCACCGCCAAAACCGTGTAGCCATCAGCGGCGGCCCGCTTGACTTCCTGCAAAGCGATCCAACTGTTGGCGCCGGGTTTGTTTCCGATGAGCAGCGGCTGCCGCCAAGAATGCGCGATGTTCTCTGAAATTTGCCGCATCACAGTGTCCGGACCACTTCCTGCCGAATACGGTAGTACCGCTCGAACGGGCTTCGCCGGAAATTGCTGTGCCTGCGCGTCGTTGCCGCCGACCAGAACCGCTCCGAGAAGAAGAGTCTGAGCACCATGTATGAAAGAACCGAACATAACTGTCTCCATCTATTTTTGGTCACACGTAGCGAAGGTTGCGGATGTATCGCCTCTGAGGTCAATCACGTAAGACCACACAGATGTTCTTGCGTACCGTGAAGCTTTCTAGCATCCCTTCCAGGGAGAACTCGCGACCTAATCCGCTTTGCTTGTAGCCGCCAAAGGATTGGCCCGGGTAGGGAGCTCCGCCGTGATTCACTTGGATGAGCCCTGCTTGGATTGAATGTGCAGTGCGCAGTGCCTTGTTGACGTCGCGGCTGAAGACAAATCCGGCCAAGCCATAGTGAGTATCGTTGGCCATTCGGATCACCTCAGACTCGTCCCGCCAGCGGATGGCGCAAAGTACGGGTCCAAAGATCTCCTCGCGAGCTAAGCGCCAATCATTGGAATCGCTGGCGAATATGGTGGGCAAGGTGTAGTAACCCTTGGTCAGCGGGCCTTGTGTCGGTGGCAATCCACCAGTGACCAGATGAGCCGCAGGGTCGGCTAGGCCATCGCTGATGTATGCGCAAACACGATCGAATTGCTTTTTGTTGATCAAGGAGCCGATGTCACTTTGCTCGTCCAGTGGATCTCCCACCTTCATAGCGGACAGCTTTTCCGCCATGCGCGATACGAAAGAATCGAAGATGGAGTCGTGGACAAACACTCGGGTGCCCGCGGTGCAGGATTGCGACTGGCGCGTCACGCGTGCAGCCGCGATGGTCGCGTCGGCCACCCAGTCTTCGTCCGCATCCGGAAAGATGATGTTGGGGCTCTTGCCACCCAGTTCGAGCGAGACTGGCAGAACGCGCTCGGCGGCAGCGTGCATCACGCTCTTACCCACATTTGTGGAGCCGGTGAATGTAAGCTTCCCCACGCCCGGATGCTGCACAAGCGCGACGCCGCACTCGGCGCCAAAGCCAGTCAAAACGTTAAGCACGCCCTTAGGCAGGAATTCTTGGAAGGTACGGGCCATCTCCAGCATGGCCAAAGGTGCATCTTCAGCAGTCTTCAGCACCACGGTATTGCCCATGCATATAGCGGGTGCAATCTTGTTGGCTGCGACTATCAGTGGTGAATTCCACGGAATTATTGCGCCTACAACGCCTAGCGGCTCGCGCACGGTGTAGTTGATTGTTCCCTCAACGGGTACGTTGGATTCTCCTTTTGCTTCGCCGCAAAGACCTCCAAAGTATCGGATCATTTCGATGCTTCCGCGCACTTCGGGGCGCGCCTGCGTGCGCAGAGCGTTACCGGTTTCGGTTGCGAGCAAACGGGCAATCTCCTCGCTACGTGCTTCTAGAGCGTCGGCTATTCGAAGCAGTGCGCGACCGCGCTCGCGGGTGGGTACGCGCTTCCATTGAGCAAACGCCACCTGGGCCGCGGCTACTGCGCGATCCACGTCTGCATCGCGTCCCCGCGGTACCCGCGCGAACACGCTGCGGGTGGCAGGATTCTCGATCGGGATGGTTTCGCCGTCGGCGCTGGTCGTCCACTCACCGTCGACCAGCATTGTCCAGTCGCGAACTTCGGGCTCGGATGGAATTGACTTCATTTCATTCCTCCGCGACGATCGACTTGCCAGACCCGAACGACCACTCGTCGGCCTGTGTTGTGTTGATCACCACCATGACATCCTCGGGCGGCACTCCCGGTGACTCCGACAACAGATTGGTCAAGTGGCGATAAAAGCTCTGTTTGACTTTGGTGCTGCGCATGCGCCCCGCTGTGATGCAGACCAGCACGTAGTTGTCTGAACGTGGCCCCCCCAAATAATGTTGATCAAACACGAGCTCATCGCGCTCGTGCTGATGAATCGCCTGGAAACGATCATCGAGGGGTACCTCAAAGGCTTCCACCAAGGCTTGATGCACTCGATCGGCAAGCATGCGGACATACTCGGGGCTTTTTCCCCTGAGCAACGAGATTCGTGCGAACGGCATAAAAACGCTCCTTTTGGTTGCCCCGGAGTATTCGTGCTGTCTGCATCTTTGAAAATCGAATAATTCGGGATACAGGATCCGCTTTTTTGGGACGATTTCAGACGCTGTTTTCACGCCGCCTGGTGAGCCGAACACTCTCATCACCGGGATAGTGAGTTCAAGCTTGGCCATGTGCTCGATTTGATCGAGATTCGGTCGACGGTAGGGGCTGGAAAACGCTGTTCGTAGCCGTCGATGGCCACGTGAGACTGGCGTTCACGGCCATACGTCCAGATGAAAAGAGGGCGCCCCTCGCAAACCGACATCGCCTTCACAGTAGCATCGGCGGCTTCGCGCCCATCTTCAGAATCGACTCGCCAAGAAATAGTCGTTGACGCTTCACGCGCTGAAGCGTTGCCGACGTTGGTGAATAATTGCAAGATGCCAGCAATACGACGAGTCACTTTCGACACAGATGCCATGCGCAGCTTTGTGCTGGGCATTGAGCTAGGCAGTTTTGCGCAGGCGGCCGACAGACTTGGGCGGTCCACGTCGGCCATCAGTGCGCAGCTAAAAAGACTCGAGGAACAAGCCGGCACGTCCCTCGTGCGAAAAGTCGGCCGCCAGCTGGTACTGACTGAGGCAGGTGAAACGATGTTCGGCTATGCGCGCCGGATGCTAGACCTCAACGACGAGGCTGCTATGGCGTTGCGAGAGGCGGGGCTGGAAGGAGGGGTGCGGCTCGGCCTCCAGGAGGACTTTGGGGAGATGTTGCTGGCCGATGTGCTCACGCGCTTTGCGCGAGCTTACCCAAAGGTAAAGATGGAAGCGCGCGTGGCACGCAACCGGGAACTCACGGACGCTGTGCAATCCGGCAAGCTCGACTTGGCCGTCATTTGGGGAGACGCGGAAGCCTCGCCGCTTGCGCAACGCCTTGCAGACGTCCCAATGCGTTGGGTTGGTGGAGTGCGTGAGGGTTTAAGGGTGGAATGTGAACGCCCTCTTCCAATCGTGGCTTTCGATCCGCCCTGCCTGTTCCGCCAAGCCGCAACCGTGGCGCTCGACCGCGCGGGGATCGCTTGGCGCAGCGCTTTCACCAGCCCGAACCTCGGTGGCCTATGGGCGGCGACGGCAGCGGGGCTTGGGGTTACTGTGCGCACCGGTATTGAGTTGCCCCCGCGCGTGCGCGTACTCAATCCGGTGCAAGCGAAACTTCCACCGCTACCCAGCATTCCGGTGGTGATGCTGCGCCACTCAGGTGCGCTGGCACCACCTGCAGCGCAGTTGGCCGCTATCGTCAGCGAAGCCGTTCGTGAAGCCACGCAACGATCCGAAAGATGAGTTGACACCCGCGCGACGCGCGTCCTGCTGGGAATGGATCCACACAAGCGCTCGCGCCATGTTAGATAACGCGTGACGGCACTACGAGTGATGACCCGCAGTTTCTCGCAGCGCTGCGATCACCGCAGCAATGACTGGCCGTCGCGAGCTCTCTCGAACCGTTGCGATGAAAATCTGCCGTGTGATGGGTGGTACGAGCCGCACCACCTTCAGATGCACATCGACGCAAGCAGCGCGAAGGTTCATCGCCGGAAGTACCGAGACCAGCCGGCCCGCCTTGATCAATTCCAGCGTCGCGCCCAGGTTGCGGCAGTTGCTTCGCACCTTTGGTTCGAAGCCCTGAGCGCGGCATTGGTTCAGCAGCAATAGGTTGTAGCCCAGCGACGCGTGGTTCAGGTCCCAGCGTTCTTGCGCAAGATCCGCCAATTTCAGCTGCGCATTGTGTGCGAGCGGATGCTGGGCGGGCAGCACTGCCAAGAATTCATCCACGCACAAGGGCAGCATTTGCAGCGAACCAATCAAGGCGGCTCTGTCCATCAGATCATCAACCAGCGCAAGATCAACCTGCTTTGCAGCTGCGGCCCGCAAGCCATCGGGCGACTCCATCTCATGCACGTCAATGTCGATGCCGGGATGCTCTTGGTGCAAGCGCTGCAACGTTAGGGGCAACAACCCGAACACTGCCGAGCCGAAGGCGCCGATACGCACCTGACCGGACACGCGACGACTACTCGCCTCTACCTCGGCTTCCATGCTCTCCAGGAGCGTGAACAGCTCGTGGCTGCGTTCCACCAACTGCTTGCCAGCGGGGGTGAGTTGCACTCCACGCCCCGATCGCTCAAACAGCACCAAGCCTACTTCTTGCTCGAGCTTGAGCAATTGTTGCGACACAGCGGGTCGTGTCAGCCCTTGCGACTTTGCCACGCGCGATATGGTGCCCAGCAAGGACAACTGATGCAGCAGAAAAAGCCTGTTTACGTCGAGCATCCGATTTTGAAGTAAGAAATATTTACCTCTCCCGAAAGATTCTAAGCGCTTAACTTTCCGTTTTCCGCTGGCTATAGTCCGCGCCAATATGAACATGCTAGAAAACCAAGCGAGGGGAAGCCACAGCAGGCCGACCTGGTGCGAGATTGATATCGAGGCCATCGAGCACAACATCCGCCAAGTCGTGGAGCTACTAGGTCCGCAGGTGCGACTGCTTGTGTGCCTGAAGGGTGACGCCTTTGGTTGCGGCGCAGTTGAGGTGGCGCGAGCATGCGAGCGCATGGGCGCCTATGGTTTGACTTTCGGCAACATCGACTCAGCAATCGTCTGCCGAGAAGCCGGCGTGACGCTGCCTATGCTGCTGTACCCAACGTGTTTACCGGCGGCCGCACCATTGCTGAGTCGACATGGCATGAGCATCACAGTCTCCACTCGCGAGGAAGTTGAGCAGTGGGCGCAATATGCCGAAGGTCGGCTTGACGTGTTCCTGAAAATCGACACTGGGGGCTTTCGTGCCGGTGCGTTCCCTAACGATGCCGTCGAAGTGGCGTCCGCCATAGCAGCGCGACCCACACTCCATCTGGCCGGTGTGTACGGGCACTCGCTGGCAACCTACCTCAATGGCGTAGCGCCGCGGTTCGACGGCTCATCACAGCAGGTGAGCTGCTTTGTAGAAGCCGTGGACGCCATCGAGGCGGCTGGTATCGACGTGCCCCTGCGGATGTGCTCGAGTTCAGAAATCCTCCTGACGCATCCTCGGGCGGATTTGAATGCTGTGGATCCTGGGCGCCTGATCAGTGGCCTTCCTTTCGATGCGATACCTTCGCGGCGCCGAACCTGGCGGCCCGGATTGCGGTCGTTGAAGAGCCGCTTGGTCATGGTCAAACGCATTGACTCTCATGGGAATGTGCCGGTTACGCCGTTCTTCCCAGTGCATGAGGGCATGACCATTGGCCTCATCCCTTACGGCTGGAGTGATGGCTGCCCACGCGAGCTGTCGCCGGACGCATATGCCTTGGTGCGTGGTCAGCGAGCGCCCCTGCTTGCACCCGTTCATTCTGAGTTGCTTCGCGTGGACTTGACCGGCATCGTTGGCGCTTGCATCGGAGACGTAGTGACGCTGATGGGCGCAGACGGTGCGGCGCAGATCGACTTGGAAACGTTTGCGCATCATTGGGGTCAGCCCTTGCTGGACGTGTATTGCACGGTCGGCAAAGGAGTGCCACGCGTATACGTTCGCTCGCCATACACAGCGATTGCCTCCCAGCAGCAACAGCAGGAGTCTGCATGATCTGGAATCTGGCGCGGCGCACAGCGCGCATGAACCCTTCCGTGCTCCGCGAACTGCTATCGCTCACCGAGCAGCGTGACATCATCAGCTTTGCCGGTGGTGTGCCTTCGCCCAGCAGTTTTCCTGTCCAGGCATTCGCGGCTGCCTGCGAAAAGGTCTTGCGCCAGGACGGTGCCGCCGCCTTGCAGTACGCGTCCAGCGAGGGCTATGGACCACTGCGCGAGATCATCGCTGCAACGCTCCCCTGGCCTGTCAAGCCTGACGAAGTGCTCATCACCACAGGCTCGCAACAGGGGCTGGACCTTCTGGCCAAGGTGCTGATCGACCCCGGTGCCCCTGTCGCCGTGGAAACGCCCACCTATCTGGGCGCGCTCCAGGCGTTTGCCGTGTGCGAACCCAAATTTATCGGGTTACCTTGTGGCGACGATGGTTTGGACCTGGATGCTTTTTCTAGCCAAGCTCGGGATGCGCGTTTCCTGTATCTGCTCCCCAACTATCAGAACCCCACCGGCCGAACGATGCCCGCCTCCGCACGCCATGCGTTGGTGGAGCGGGCGTCTGAAATGGGCCTACCGCTGCTGGAAGACAATCCATATGGTGAGCTGTGGTTTGGCGAACCGCCACCGCTCCCCTTGACGGCGCTGAATCCCGAGGGCTGCATCTACCTGGGGTCGCTCTCAAAGATACTCGCGCCTGGATTGCGATTGGGCTTCGTAGTCGCCCCCCGCGCGCTACGTGCCAAGTTGCTGCAGGCCAAGCAAGCAGCAGACCTCCACACGCCCAGTTTCAACCAGCGACTGGCCGCCGACATCCTGCAAGGCGGCTTCCTGCAACACCATGGGTCCGCCATCCGCGCGCTGTACCGCGGCCAGCGTGACGCGATGCTCGCTGCCCTCGATCGCGAGATGCGAGGTCTGGATGTTGCATTCAACCGCCCCGATGGTGGGATGTTCGTGTGGCTGCGCTTGCCCGCGGGATTTAATGCCGCCGCGCTTCTGCCTCGCGCAGTGGAGCTAGGCGTGGCCTTCGTTCCCGGCGAGGCCTTTTTCGTCGACACGCCCGATCCGCGATGCGTTCGCCTGTCGTTCGCCACCGCCACGCGCGAGCAGATGGACACCGGGATTTCTGTGCTCGCGCAATTGATCCGCGAGAGTTCATCGGCAACTATTTTCGACAACAACTAAGGAGACACCCCATGCAACGCCGTTCTATTTTTCGCCACGCTGGACTGGTCGGAGTGCTAGCCGCGGGGACTGCTCCCGCTGTTCAGGCGCAGCCCGCTTTGCGCTGGCGAATGGCCTCCAGCTTTCCCAAGTCATTGGACGTCATGTACGGCAACGCAGAGGTGTTCTCCAAGGCGGTACGTGCCATGTCGGGTGGGAAATTCGAAATTTCGGTACATGCGGCTGGAGAACTGACGCCCGCGCTGAGCGTCGCTGATGCCGTGCAGGAAGGATCTGTGGAGGCGGCGCACACCGCACCCTACTATTTCTTTGGCAAGGACGAATGCTTCGCACTCGGCTGCGCCATTCCTTTCGGCCTGAACACGCGCCAGATGACGGCCTGGATGATGGAGGGCAACGGCGGTAGGCTGATGCGAGATTTCTACGCAGGCTACAACATAGTCAACCTGGCCGCGGGCAATACCTGCGGTCAGATGGGCGGCTGGTTTCGCAAGGAGCTCGGCAGTGCAAAGGCCCTCAAGGGCGTGAAGATACGCATTGGCGGTTTCGGCGGGAAGATCCTGGCGCGCCTTGGAGCGGTGCCGCAAAACATCCCCGCTGGGGAAATCTACACCGCCCTTGAAAAAGGCACCATAGACGCTGCGGAGTGGCTGGGGCCATACGACGATCTGAAGCTGGGCTTCGCCAAGGTGGCGCCTTACTACTACTACCCGGGCTGGCAGGAAGGGAGTGCGCAGGTCGATTTCTTTATCAACGCCAAGGCCTACGAAGCCCTGTCTGCAGAGCACAAAGCGATTCTGGAGGCTGCATCTGCCCAGGCGCACCTCACCATGCAGGCGCAGTATGACGCGCGCAACCCCGGGGCACTAAGGCAATTGGTGGGTGCTGGCGTAAAGCTGCGCCCTTTCCCCCGGGATTTGATGTCGACCGCCTTCCAGGAAGCCATGGCGCTGTATAGCGAGCTGTCGGCCAGCAATCCAACCTGGAAGAAGATTTACGCAGATTTCGCCAAGTTTCGTGCCGAACAGAATATGTGGTACCGCTTCACGGAGGGGACGTTTGACAGGTTCATGCAATCCCAGAAGTTCTGAACGCGGCGCGACGCTCTGGTGCGCCGTGGACAGTGCTGGCCATTTTTTTCGTCGCCTCACACCCATGCCAACTCGTGTGGCAGATGAAGTATGGCCGCTCATAGAACAGGGCCTTCTCAGAAAGCCTTTTTCTTTTCAACCTCTTGGCAAACATTTGCATGATGAAAATCGATACGTTTAAATCTCCGAACCCTGCTGATGATGTTTTCGCCGTCCCCGGCGAAGCGCCGCATGAGCGCGTGCATTGGTTCCACGATGCCGTTAGTGGCATGCAAGCGATCGTCGCGATCCATAGCACGGCGCGTGGACCTGCCTTCGGAGGGTGTCGCATGTGGCCATATGTGCGGTCTCAGGACGCGCTAGTGGACTCGCTGCGGCTTTCGCATGGCATGAGCCTGAAGAACGCCTTGGCTGACTTGCCTTTCGGTGGCGGTAAAGCCGTCATCCTGAAGTCGGCAGCCGAGGTGGATCGCGCCGCCCTATTGAGGGCATTCGGGGCCTGCGTGAAATCACTGGAAGGACAGTACATCACTGCCGAGGACGTTGGCACGACGACCGATGACATGCATGCGGTGCAGGAGGTTACTCGGTACGTCAGCGGAATCCCGCGAGAGGACGGGTTTGGCGGCGACCCGTCGCCCATGACGGCCCGTGGCGTGTTCGTCAGCATTCGCGAGGCGATGCGTGTGCGCTTCGGGCGCGACAACTTGCAAGGCGTCCGCATCGCTGTGCAAGGGCTGGGGGCCGTTGGCGGCAGCCTGAGTCGAATGTTGCACGAGGCAGGTGCCCGCCTCTGGGTCGCGGATACGGATCCCTGCCGCACCAAAGCCGCGCGCGATGCGTTCGATGCGGTGATCGTAGACCCCCAGGACATCGTCGCTTCAGATGTCGACGTGTTCGCTCCTTGTGCTCTGGGCGGCGTGATGGATGCGCACGCCATCGCACGATTGCGCGCACCGTTGGTTGCTGGGGCCGCGAACAACCAACTGGCTATCGCGGAGGATGGCGAACTGCTGCATGCTCGCGGCATTCTCTACTTGCCAGATTTTCTGGTGAACGCTGGCGGCATCATCAGTGTCGCCCGCGAGTATCTGGGCACCGGAACGCATGAGGCGGTCTTGGGCGAGGTCGATCTCATTGGGTCGCGCGTGGTTGAGCTACTGGACCGAAGTGCTGCGCAAGGGATATCGCCTCAGGCTGCGGCGCATAAGTGGGCGCAAGAGAAATTGGCGATGCGCGTGTAGTCGGGCAATGCAAATGCACCCAGCACGGGCAGAGAATCTTCTCGTGTGGCAGCTCGGTGACGCGCTGGCCAGGTTGGCGCTTCATGGCCATTCCTCTCGAGCACAGATCGGCTTTTACTAAATTCATAGGGTATTTACTGATGTACAATAGTCGCTGCCTGTACATTTAAAAACTTCAATTGTGCATGCATTAATGGAGATGTCTCAAGTGCCTGCATACAACGAAAACAATCTCCAGAACGTCGTCCGACAGCACATCGAAAAAGAAATTTCGGAAGGGCGCCTCAAACCGGGTGACCGCGTTGGTGAGGCCGAATTGATGGAACGCTTCGGAAGCTCTCGTACACCGGTGAGGCAAGCATTGCTTCAACTCGGTACCGCGGGGTTGCTGGAGATGCGTCCACGTCTGGGTGCCTTTGTTGCGGCGATTCCAGTCGCACGTCTTGTGGCAATGTGGGAGGTGTTGACGGAATTGGAGGGTCTCGCTGCCCGTCTGGCCAGCACGAGAATGACGCCGGAAGAGCGCGATGCGCTCACTTCAGTACTGGAGCGCAGTCGAGCGCATGCGCAATCTGGTGATTACCCGAAATACTATGAACTCAACCGCGAGCTGCACGAGATAATTTACGCTGGGTCGCGCAACGAGTTTCTGGCCGAACACATTCGAAATATTAGAGATCGCCTGCGCGTGTACCGGCCATTCCCCTTTCAACTTCAATCGCAATTGCACCAATCTTTGATTGAGCACGAAAAAATAGTTGGCGCTGTGATGACCGGTTGCGCCGATCAGGCAGATGAAATCATGCAGCACCACATTAGTCGTGGAGGCAAGGCGTACACCGAACTTATTTTCACGTCGGGGAGCACTTGAATTGCATGATCAGCTCCGCATATTGCCCGAAATTGCAGGATTTATCCCCTGGGGCATCATTTTTTTCGCTTGCACATCGGTTTGATGACCATTTGACGAAAATTGCGAGCTCAGATGAATTATCTTCGAATAGGAGCTTTCAGGCATATTCCACTTCGGGTTAGCCAAATGGATTCTTTCCTCACAAAGGAAGAAGATTTATTTTTGCTTGAACATCTGGGATTGCCCGATATTGCACAAAACGAGTGGTCTCTGCGCCTCGGTGGATTGGTGGAAAGGCCACTGCATCTCGCATACGCGGACCTGCTTCGATTTTCCCAACAAACTGTGGTTTCGGTCCACAAATGCGCAGGCAACCCGCTGAAGTTTCCGCTTGAACCCTCACCCGATCGAAGCGGAAATGTTGAGTGGACCGGGGTAAGTCTGCGCGAGATTCTTGAGGAGGTAGGCCACGATAGCTGCGCCAAGTTCGTGATCGCTTGTGGGGCCGATGGCGGCGTCTTTGACGGGATATCGGTTCCCGCGTATGAGAAAGATGTGCCGATGGAAAAGGCTCTGGCTGGGGAGGTGATGCTGGCAACGCATATGAACGGCGAATTGCTGACGGCCGCTCGCGGAGGACCTGTTCGTTTGGTGGTTCCAGGGCACTACGGAACCAACTCGGTCAAGTGGCTGCGCGGAATCGAGGTCGCCGAGCGACGCAGCCAAAGCCTGTTCACCACCACCTACTACAACGATCGAATTCCTGGCTCTAATGCACTTAAACCCGTCTGGGACCTCGCCCCGGAAGCGATCATCGTCTCTCCCGCTGAGCAGAGTGTGCTTGTTTCGGGGGATATCGCTGTTTGGGGGTGGGCATGGGGCGCGCATGAGATCGCTCGGGTCGACGTTTCACCGGACGCCGGTGAGTCTTGGATCCAGGCAACTATTTCGAGGCGTGAGCAATTCGAATGGCAGCGATTCGACGCGGTTGTACGGCAGGAGAGGGGTGCCTTAAGACTGCTGCCGAGAGCGGTCGACGTGACAGGCGTCGTACAACCGTTGCTTGAAGGCCGTAACCGTGCCGTCGAGGTGCGTACCCTGGCTTAGCCGTGTTTTCTCGGCGGGGCACGCTTTCGGCACGGTTTGCATCGATCAATAAAGAGTTTCTTTTAGTATTTGCTCGCGTGTGCGATCAAACTCTTCTGTGTTTACCAAGCCTTCCGCCAGTGCGTGGAGGATTTGCCCCACGGAGGGCAACTTGCTGCGGGGGACAAACTCCGCTTGGTTCCAAAGTCCACCACGCATGGCTGCCCTTGGGCATTGGAAAAACACCGAATTGATATTCACATCAATTACGCAACGTGGAGCCTTTCCTTCCAGGGAGGTGAGCTCCAGTAGCGCGGGCTCAACCGATAGGCTGGCAGTCCCGTTCACACGCAGTGATTCGTTCACGCCGGATATCATGAAGAGCAGCCCAATTCTCGGGTTGTCGACCAAATTACGCAGCGTATCAATGCGATTGTTTCCCTTTCGATCCGGAATAAGCAAGCGATTCGGAGTCATAATCCATGCGGTCTTGCCTTTGGGGTCGCCACGCGGTGAAACATCGGTGCTATCTCTCCCAGCAGTACCGATAATCACAAAGCTGGAGTGCTCGATGAATGGACGATAGACCGGATGGATGTGTCCCACTTCCTTTTCACGTGCACCGGTGACGGTTGAGCCATATAGCTTGTCTAGATGCGAATGAGTTGAAAGTATCCACTGGCCAGGTTCCTGAGTTTCCATGAGGTCATCTTTCCGAAGAGACGTGCCGTAGCACTTATGGGTTGATTGGTTCGAAATAGCTGCGCCACAGTGACAACGTTACACTGGCATTCGGGTCGCTATCCGCCCATAGTTCGCGCGCATCAAATTGAACGAAGTAGGTGGGTTCTTCGCGGGCCGGCAATCCGTGGCCTGCGGCATCTGGAAATGGATAGGGGGCGTCCTCGCCTACAACAATTCCGGTTCGACCGCGCACGTAACCAGGCAACCTGATGTGGCCGTCGACGAACAGGTTTTTCACGCGCACTTGCTGCCCATGCTCAAGTGGCGTCCACTGTTTGTCCCGTGCGAGCCGCCCTGCTGCGGTTTCCCCCGCAAGCGGAAAGGCTCCGCCCGCACGCTCCTCAAGTTCCTCGTGAGAGACGACACCTGCCTCCACCAATAGCGTGGCCGTGCCTGTGAGAATCCGCTCGGAGTAGGTGGCCCCCATGTAGTGGCGGGGTTCCATGCGTTCTATTGCGTGGCGTAGCTGATCCATTGAATAGCCCCCCGGCCGGGTCGCACCAAACAACATCAAGCCGTAGCTCAAAGCCTGCCAGCGTTCCTCAAATCTAGGATTCCCAGGGCGAAATCGAACAACCCCGAAGCCCTGGCGCCCGCCCATGTCGTGTATTCCGTCCATGTCAGCGTACCTCCGGCATAACTTGTTGTTCGGGCAATAGGCTCGAGACACCGATCATCGATTCCTTGGTCACAATCGCGGCCAACGCTGCTTCATCCCAGCCCTGAGAGAAATCAGGCCGTCGCGGGATCACAAAGTAGCGGGAGTCGGCGGTGGTGTCCCAGATGCGAATCGCTATTTGCGATTCGAGCAAGAGCCCCATTTCCCGAAAGACCTTCCGAGCGTCTCGGACGACTCGCGCTCGGTATTCAAAATCCTTGTACCAATCGGGTGCCAAGCCAAGCACGGGCCACGCGGTGCAGGAGCAGAGCGTGCAAACGACGGCGTGATGCTCGGACACAGTGTTCTCGAGTGCCACTACACGCTTTTGATGTGCCGGTCCGACGTAGCCCAACGATGCGCAAGCTGCCTTGCCGTCGGCCAGCAGCCACTCCCTGAAGCTTGGTTCAGACCAGGCTTTCGCAACTACTTGGGCACCGTTTCTAGGATGCCAATCATTCTCCGACCTGTGGATGAATGCGTCGATGTAGTCTTGCGGAAGTAGGCCTTTGTCGACCATCGCTGCTTCCACAGCGCGTGCTCGGTCCTTCAAAGATGCAGTGGCTTTTCCGCTGTGCGTTTGATTCATGCGTTTCTCCTCTATGAACGTCACGGGTGAATTGGCGTGGTGGGTTGAGATGCGCTATTGGAGACGGCGCGTTCGAGCCATTGAGCGGCCCAGAGCAAGCGTTCATCGTCATAACGCGGTGCAACTGCCTGCAGTCCGAACGGGAGTCCGCTCGGCATGGTGAGGACGGGAAACGCGACCGCTGGCCCACCCAGCGCAGACCAGGGCCTGCAAAAGACGGGATCCCCTGTCCCGAGTTCGAGTCTGGGGGCAGGGCTCGGAACGGCAGGCACGACGACGGCATCGAGCCCATGCATCCAGGAACTCAGCATGGCCGATTCGCGGTCAATCGCTTCGCAGGCTTGCATATAGGCGCTGGCCCGCACGGCTTGCCCTTCTTCAATGAGGGCACGTAGAGACGGGGACAATTCCTCTCGGAATTGCCCATATTCAGCACCGAGTGACTGCGCAACTTCATACCGCATGACCGTCCCGTGATGCTCGACCAGCGCCGCATGCTCCGGGGGGGCGTCGAGCCAGCGATGACCAATACCGAACGCCTTCAGGCCACGGGTGAGAAATTTGAATGCCTGATCCATGAGCGCCATGTCGCCTTGCGACCACCATGGTGTCCTGCACAAGCCGATGACCGGAAGACGACTTGCGAGCCGACCATCCTCCAACTCCCCGCGAAGGGCCGATTGCACGTAGCGCGCGTCAGAAACGGTACGGGTAAACCAACCGACGGTGTCAAAGCTGTGCGCGAGCAGCTTTACCCCTCCCGGTGAGTAGCGCCCACGACTTGGTTTGAATCCGACGACCCCGCAGTAGCTAGCAGGACGAACGATGGAGCCAGCCGTTTGCGTGCCAAGTGCAAGTGGCAGGAAGCCAGCCGCCACTGCTGCGGCCGAACCGCTCGATGATCCACCAGGTGTATGTTCAAGTTGGTGTGGATTGCGGGTTTTTCCCGCGGTGAAGGTTGCAAATTCGGTGCATACCGTCTTGCCAAAAGGGATAGCGCCAAGCCTTTGGAGGGCAGAAACGATGGGAGCGTCTATTGGAGCCATTCGGGCCCGATAGATTGAAGAGCCGCAGGTTGTGGGGCCGTCGACACCATCGATATTGTCCTTCACACCGACTGGAATCCCTGCAAGAGGAAGTGACCGGTCAATTGGGCATTCGTCGGCCCTCCGGCGTACCGCCTCCGCATCCAAATGCGCAAAAGCCCCGATTTCAGACTCCCGATCTTTGATGCGGGAGAGCGCCTCGTCAACCACTTCGCGAGGAGTGCGCTTGCGCGTCTGCATTTGGCGAACTTGAACGGCTATCGCGAGTTCATTCCCTTGTTTCATTGCAGGCCTTCATTGGAAGAAAAATCATGGAGCGAGGAACGGCGGTTCGGATCGGCGTCGTAATGACGGCTGAGGGATAGCGCCACAAGAAGACACGGCTTTGCTGTGATTGCCGCGACCTTAGGTCTGCCAAACCCATATTGACTAGCCGCAGCCATGCTCGTCTGCGCGCGAGACACCTTCAAGCGCTCCATCAATCGCTCCCCACACAACTGGCTACCAAGGACCACATTGCCCGAGGCAAAGCTGCACGTGCACTGTTCGTGAGGGACGAGCTGAATGTTGGCGTCTTGAAGACTGGCATGGCTGGGATGTCATGTAGGGGTAAGTACTGACGTTCAAGCGATTGTTCCATAACGCATTTTTAAACCGCCATGATACACTCACATCGAATCTATATAAATTTATATGAGCAATTTTATAAGCTTACAAAAAGGCGAGGTCTTCCGCCTGCAGATGAACGACCTCGCTGGTCGAAACCGGGTGTGCAGCGCTCGTCTGATTGACTTTCATGCAGCTCTTGACGTGGTGGAGGCAACGCCCTCGGCGCGCGTCCTGGTTGTTTCCGGGCTACCGCAAGTGTTTTCGGCGGGATTTGACCTTGGGGAGCTGGCACGCGAGCCGTCCCGGATTGCTGAACGCGTGCTTGCGTTCGGCTCCCTATGCGAACGCTTGGCAAAATTTCCTTTGCCGACGATCGCAGAGATGGCTGGCTCTGCGTGGGGAGGTGGCGTTGACCTGGCCCTCAGTTGCCGGTTTCGGCTGGGTACGCGCACTGCGGAACTCAGCATTCCAGCGGCGCGTATGGGCCTGCATTACCACCCTGGAGGCGTAAGGCGTTTGGCCAAATGCCTAGGCGGTGATCTGGCGCAATGGCTCCTTTTTTCTGGATTGCCGCTGCGGGGGGAGCGATTGCACAGCTCCCCTTTCTTTCAGCAGGTTCTTGATGGACCAGAGTCACTGGGGCGAGCAGTAAGCGACCTTGCGGCAAGAACTGCCCGGATTGAGCCGCATCTGGTGCGCGACCTGACGGCCTCCGTTGCCGAGTCGCGTTTGGTCGATCTCGCGCCCGCTGCGCTTGCAGCGAACGTCATCAAACTGCAAGAAATGCGCGTGCATGCATCGGCGGGAACCGAGGAACTCGCACACAGCCTGCGCGATTGGCAATTGAAAAAAGGCGAGGCATCCCTTGAACGCTGATTCTCCAGACTCTGGCCGCCTGCCGCTCGAAGGCGTTGTCGTGGTCGACTTGACACGGGCACTATCAGGGCCCTTCTGCACTATGGTGCTCGGTGATCTAGGGGCCACGGTCTACAAAGTAGAGAGCGAACCACACGGTGACATGACCCGCACCTGGGGACCGTTTCACGACTCAGAAAGCATCTACTACTTGAGCTGCAATAGAAATAAACGCAGTGTTGCCATCGATCTCCGTAGCGAACGTGGGCGAAGTGCAGTCATGGACATGCTCTCGCATGCAGATGTATTTGTTCAGAACTTCAAGCCTGGCGTTGCTGAAGAGATCGGATTCGGTCCCGATGTCTTGCGCAAACGCCATCCTCGATTGATATGCGCCGATATTTCGGGGTTTGGCCGCGGCGGGCCATACCAAGATTGGCCGGGTCTGGATCAAGTCGCGCAAGGCATGTCTGGCCTCATGTCACTTACCGGAGATCCTGGTGGTGCCCCAACCCGTGTTGGCGTATCTATCGCTGACATGACCGCCGGGCTTTGGTTGTGCATTGGCATTCTGGCCGCGCTCGCAGCACGGCCGCATACCGGATCAGGTGCTCACGTATCAACCGCACTCCTGAGCAGCTTGGTATCGATGCTTGGTGTCAATGGGCAGCGGTATCTGTCCTCCGGTGAGGCCCCGAGCCGTACGGGAAATGATCATCCTGTCATCGCTCCTTACGGCGTATTCCAGGCGGCTGATGGTCCTCTCAGCATAGCGTGCGCCACGCAGGTGATGTGGAGTCACCTATGCAAAGAGTTGAATGAACCCGACTTGGCCCAGGACCCACGCTTTATCGACAACGCATCTCGGGTGAGTGCGCGGGAGCCATTGCGGGAAGTCCTCAACCAACTCTTGGGCCGCAGGTCCCGCGAGTATTGGTTAGCGCGGCTATTGCCAGCGGGGATTCCCGCAGGCCCCATTCTTACTGTCGCCGAAGTGTTTAACGATCCTCACGTCATAGCCAGCGGCGGTATCCAGTCTTTGCCGCACCCACGCACCGGCACTCTTCGGGTGGCGGCCAACCCCATCGTTTTTGACGGCGTTCGTGTGGGGGGGGACGGGCTTCCCCCACCTCGACTAGGTGCTCATACAGCGGAGTTCTTGGCTGAACTCGAGCGACGTCGTGCCATGCCCGTGTCCAAAAGTTAGTGCAAAACCGCAAGTCCGCACTGTTCATCAATTTTTGAGGAGTTTGTTATATGTTTGAAAATTCATTGGCAATTGTTGCGTTTGCTCGCCGGTATAAAGCACTTTTAGTCGCGTATCTAGCATGCTGCGTCCAGCTGTCCGCTATCGCTCAAATTAGTCAAGACAGTGTGCGGATTGGAATACTGAATGACCAGTCTGGTCCCTACTCTGCTCTTCAAGGTCAAGGGTCGGTCGTAGCGGCGCGCATGGCAGTGGAGGACTTTGGCGGCACGGTCCTTGGCAAGCGCATTGATGTTGTCTACGCGGATCACCAAAATAAACCTGACGTTGGGGCAACCATCGCGCGCAAATGGTTCGACGTGGATGGTGTAGACCTCATGGTCGAGGTAGGCAATTCAGCGGTAGCACTTGCCGTGCAGCAGATCGCACGTGAAAAATCCAAGATCGTCATTTACACAGCGGTGGCAACAACCGAAATCACGGGAAAACAATGTTCACCCACGGGATTTTCGTGGCTACACGATTCATATGCGATGGTGTCAGGGCCCGTGCGCTCGCTGCTCAAGCAAGACATGGATACCTGGTACTTCATCTATGCCGACTCCGCCTTTGGTCAAAACGTAGTTTCGGAGGCCTCGCGCATCATTGAGGCAAATGGTGGAAGGGTGGTGGGTTCTGTCAAGCACCCCACGAACGAAATCGACTTCGCGTCCTATGTGCTGCAGGCCCAAGCATCGCGCGCCAAAGTCGTCGCTGTGATCGATGCAGGCCAACTTCTGGTTTCGGCTTTCAAGCAAGCGGGAGAGTTTGGACTCACCAAAGGAGGCCAGAAGGTAGTGGCACCCGTTACCTTCCTGACCGACGTCCGAGGCATGGGATTGAAGGCGGCACAGGGGCTGAACGTGGCCATTCCGTTTTATTGGGATTTGGATGACCAGACGCGAGCGTTCAGTCAACGCTTCTTCGCACGCCATAAGGCGATGCCAACAGAACCCCAGGCTGCAGTCTATTCAGGTGTATCGCACTACTTGAAAGCCGTGAGGGATACGGCCACCGACAAGACCATGACAGTGGCCGCGAGGATGCGATCTATGCCCGTGAATGACTTCTTTGCCAAGAACGGTGTGCTGCGTGACGATGGTCGATTGCTCAATGATTTTTATCTGGTGCAAGCAAAGTCGCCCGCAGAGTCAACTGGCCCATGGGATCTGTACAAGGTTGTTGCAAAGATTCCGCCGCAAGAAACTGCCAAACCTCTTTCCGAGAGTGAATGTCCTATTGTGAAAACGGCAAGGTGATGAGTGGGAGTTCAGCAATGCCAGCGACCCGCTCGATCAGGGCCTTCAACAAGTCAATACTTGAAACCCGCGGCCTCGTGAAATCCTTCGGAGGCTTCAGGGCTGTCGACTCAGTTGATCTAAGCGTTGAACGAGGCACCATCCACGCGCTGATCGGCCCAAATGGTGCCGGCAAAACAACTTGCTTTAATCTGCTGACGAAATTCCTGGAGCCAACCTCAGGCACCATCTTGTTCAACGGCAATGACATCACCGGCGAACAACCGGCGCAGATCGCGCGGCGCGGCATCATCCGCTCGTTTCAGATTTCAGCGGTGTTTCCGCACCTGACGGTGCTGGAGAACGTGCGCCTGGGTCTGCAGCGTGAGCTCGGCACCAGCTTCCATTTCTGGAAGAGCGAGAAGTCTCTTATTTCGTTGAACAAAAGGGCCCTTGAGCTGCTAAATGAAGTCGGCATGGAGGAAGTTGCCGACGAGCTGACGGTGAACTTGCCTTACGGCCGAAAGCGTGCGTTAGAGATAGCCACTACCTTGGCGATGAAGCCCGAACTAATGTTGCTGGACGAGCCCACACAGGGGATGGGCCACGAAGACGTGCACCGAGTGGCGCAACTGATCAAGCGCGTGTCGGTCGGCCGCACGATTTTGATGGTGGAGCACAACATGAGCGTCGTTTCCACCATTGCCGACGTGATCACAGTGCTGCAGCGCGGCGCCGTTTTGGCAGAGGGGCCCTACAGCATCGTCTCGAAGAATCCACAGGTCATGGAAGCCTACATGGGCACGACGGACGGGCCGTTGCAAGGGGCATCGACATGACGGCTCCTGCTCTCGAAATCAACGGCCTGCAAGCTTGGTACGGGGAATCGCACGTGCTACACGGCGTAGACATGGTGGTGCAGCCCGGCGAGGTGGTCACATTGCTTGGTCGCAACGGCGCCGGGCGCACTTCCACACTGCGCGCAATCATGGGTCTCACGGGTGCGCGCAAAGGCAGTATCAAAGTCAACGGCCATGAAACCCTTCACCTGCCCACACACCGCATAGCGCACCATGGCATCGGATACTGTCCAGAAGAGCGTGGCATCTTCGCCAGTCTTTCTGCGGAAGAAAACCTGCTCCTGCCGCCACTGTTGAAGAGCGCCCCACAGGGGATGTCGGTGTCCGAGATCTACGCCATGTTCCCCAACCTGGCCGAGAGGCGGAACAGTCCCGGCACGCGTCTGTCAGGCGGCGAGCAGCAGATGCTGGCGGTGGCGCGCATTCTGCGCACCGGGGCACGGCTGTTGCTGCTGGATGAAATCTCGGAGGGCTTGGCGCCGGTGATCGTGAAGGCGCTGGCACGCGCGATTGGCAGCCTGCGCAGCAAGGGCTACACCATTGTGATGGTGGAACAGAATTTCCGATTCGCCGCTCCGCTGGCCGACCGCTTCTACGTCATGGAGCACGGCCGTATCGTCGAGCGATTCGGCGCCGCCGACCTCGAAGTCAAGATGCCAGTACTCAATGAACTGCTGGGCGTCTAAGGGAAATCATTGTGCAAATCTTCGGAACCCCTCTTTCGTCACTGCTTGGCCAACTCATTCTGGGACTGGTGAATGGCTCGTTCTACGCGATATTGAGCCTCGGTCTAGCAGTCATTTTCGGCCTACTCAATGTAGTCAACTTCGCGCACGGGGCCCTGTTCATGATGGGAGCAGTGTTCACATGGATAGCGATGAACTACTTCGAAATAGGCTACTGGAAGATGCTCGTGGTTGCTCCTGTAGCCGTTGGCCTCTTTGGTATGTTGATCGAACGCACACTGCTGCGGCGGATCTACAAGTTCGACCATCTATACGGCCTTCTTCTCACACTGGGATTGACTCTTCTGATTGAAGGCCTTTTCCGCTCGGTCTATGGCGTTGCAGGCCTAGCCTACGATGCCCCAGACGAGCTCTCGGGCGCTTTGAACCTTGGCTTGATGACTTTGCCAAAATACCGCGCCTGGGTGGTCGTGGTCTCTCTGGCGGTTTGCGTCGCCACCTGGTTACTGATTGAGAAGACGCGAGTTGGCGCATACCTCCGCGCTGGAACTGAGAACCCCCGGCTGATGGAGGCGTTCGGCGTCAACGTGCCGTTGTTGATCACACTAACTTACGGCTTCGGTGTGGCGCTCGCAGCTTTCGCCGGTGTGCTGGCGACGCCGGTGCTCCAAGTCTCGCCTCTGATGGGGCAAAACCTCATCATTGTCGTCTTCGCAGTAGTGGTCATCGGCGGTATGGGCTCCATCATGGGCTCCATCCTTACCGGTCTGGGCCTGGGCGTTCTCGAAGGATTGGCGAAGGTGTTCCACCCCGAGGCGTCCTCCACCGTGGTTTTCGTGATTATGGTGATTGTGTTGCTGATCCGTCCTGCCGGTTTGTTCGGAAAAGAGACATGAATAAGTTCTTGTTTGGCTACGGCCTGCTGCTTCTCGCGCTGATGGCCGCACCCTTCGCTGGCGTCTATCCGGTGTTCATGATGAAGCTGATGTGCTTTGCTCTGTTCGCCTGTGCGTTTAACTTGCTTCTTGGCTACACAGGACTGCTTTCATTCGGCCACGCGGCCTTCTTCGGTGGTTCAGCCTACGTTGCAGGGTACTCGATGAAGATGTGGGGCCTAGCGCCCGAACTGGCCCTGGTTCTGGGCACGACCACCGGCGCGTTGTTGGGTGCGGTGTTCGGCGTGCTGGCCATCCGGCGCCAGGGCATCTACTTTTCCATGATCACTCTTGCGTTGGCGCAAATGGTGTACTTCATAGCACTGCAAGTGCCTTTCACTGGTGGTGAGGACGGACTGCAGGCCGTGCCGCGGGGCGAGTTGTTCGGCGTGCTGGACCTGACGAACGATCTGACCATGTACTACGTGGTGCTCTTGGTCGTCGTTGCGGCTTTTGTGCTTATCTTTCGCACCGTCCACTCGCCCTTCGGGCAGGTCCTGAAAGGCATTAAAGAGAACGAGCCGCGCGCGATCTCATTGGGCTATGACGTGGATCGCTTCAAGCTGCTGGCCTTCGTCATCTCGGCAGCGATGTCTGGCTTGGCGGGCTCGCTCAAGACGCTAGTGCTCGGCTTCTCCACACTGACCGACGTGCACTGGTCTTCATCCGGCTCGGTGATCCTGATGACGCTGCTGGGTGGTCTGGGTACGCTATCGGGTCCGTTTGTCGGCGCAGCGGTTGTGGTGGCGATGGAGAATAAGATTGGCGATTTGGGCCACCTGCTGGCAAACTTCACACGGGTCGAGTGGTTCAATACATTGGGCCAGTCCGTCACCATCGTCACTGGTTTGATTTTTGTGATCTGCGTTCTGGTCTTCCGGCGAGGCATCATGGGCGAGGCTATCGCCCTCGTTATGCGGTTTAAGGAAGAGCACTCGAACAAGTCGAGATAACGACGCTGTGTATGTACCCGGCTGCGTACTCCCAATTGAGCAAGGTGACCCCTCCGGTTCCTCACGGAACCGGAGGACCGACTGGCACACCTCAAGGTCACGTCGAAGACCAAGCGGTCAGCCTACGCATACACCTCATCGACCCGATGCATTGACGCCTGGACTGCCCCTGGTCCGGTAGACAAACCCCGCCTATCCTTGGACTGCCCCTGGTCCGGTAGACAAACCCCGCCTATCCTTTGAGCATAGGAGGAAGTGCGATGAGCACCCAGAGGTTTTCACCAGAATTCAAGGAAGAGGCAGTCAAACAGGTCGTCGAACGCGGTTACACCGTGCCCGATGTGGCCGCCCGTTTAGGCGTGTCAGCACACAGTCTGTACAAGTGGGTCAAGGCCGTTGCGCCAGACAAGTCCGAGCAGCAATCCAAGGAGTTGCTGGAGGCCAAGAGCGAAATTCTTCGGCTGCGTGCCCAGATGCGCCGCATTGAAGAGGAGCGCGACCTACTAAAAAAAGCCGCGCAGTACTTTGCCAGGGAGCCCGAGTGAAGTACCGCTTCATGATCGAACATCGTCATGAATTTGCCCTGAGCCTGATGTGCAGGGTGCTGCAGGTGGCGCGCGCAGGCTTCTATGCATGGCTGCAATGCCCGCAGTCCGAGCGGGCCAAAGACGACGCTCGGCTGCTTGAAATGATTCGAAATTCATACGCAGCAAGTCACGGCGTCTATGGTGCTCGGCGGGTGTTTGCAGATCTTCGCGAGGCGGGTGAAACCTGCGGCCTGCATCGTGTGGAGCGCCTCATGCAGCGCCACAAGATCAAGGCTGTGCGTGGCTACAAGAAGCCTCGATCGATTGCAGGAAGACCCTCCCTCATTGCGCCAAACCACCTGCAACGCGAATTCACGGTGGACGCGCCCAACAAGGTCTGGGTCACCGACATCACCTACATCCGGACCTGGCAAGGCTGGCTGTATCTGGCGGTGGTCTTGGACCTCTACGCCCGCAAGGTAGTGGGCTGGTCCATGAAGCCCTCGTTGAGCAGAGAGCTCGCGTTGGACGCTGTGCTGATGGCCGTGTGGCGTCGAAAGCCCCAACAGCGGGTCATTGTGCACAGCGACCAGGGCAGCCAGTACGGAAGTGACGACTTCAAGCGGTTTTGTTCAGCCCACGACCTCGAGCCGAGCATGAGCAGACGGGGGAACTGCTGGGACAATGCCGTTGCCGAGTCCTTCTTCAGCAGCCTGAAGAAAGAGCGCATCCAGAAGCGCATTTACAAGACCAGGGACCTGGCACGCTCCGATGTCTTCGACTACATCGAAGCGTTCTACAACCGAACCCGCCGCCACAGCCACCTGGGCGGCGTCAGTCCCGAAGCGTTTGAACGCGCTTCGGCTTGAGGCGACGGTTTGTCTACTAGACCGGGGGCAGTCCAAAAGCTTCAACGCGCCCCCAACAGACACCAGTCGCGAGACTGCATAGTGGCCGAGCCGGATCGCTATAGTGTTGATTGCCGTCCGTGCAATATAACAACGAATTTAGCAAACCTCGTTGAGTGCGTCTCCAAGAGCGCTGACAAGGCGGTCGATTTCGAAACGTTCAGAGATGAACGGCGGTGCAAGCTGGATCGTGTCGCCCCCGTACCTCACGTAGAAGCCCTTCCTCCAGCATGCCATGGCGATTTCATATGGCCTGCGCGCGGGCTCGCCGGGCGCTGAAGTGATCGTGATGCCCGCAGCCAGCCCATAGTTGCGGATGTCGGCGACGTGGGGCTGTCCCTTTAGGCCGTGCACGGCCTGCTCGAAATGAGGTGCCATTTGGCGCACGCGCCCCACGAGATCTTCCTTCACAAGGATGTCCAGTGCTGCTAACCCTGCCGCACACGCGACCGGATGGGCGGAGTAGGTGTAGCCATGCGGGAATTCGACAAGGTACTCCGGACCGCCCGTAGCCATGAAGGTGTCGTAGATGTCACGGCTGGTGATGACGGCACCCAAGGGCTGGGCGCCGTTGGTAATTTGCTTGGCGACGTTCATTATGTCGGGTGTGACGCCGAAAGCCTCTGCCCCTGTCATTGCGCCTGCGCGGCCAAAACCGGTTATCACCTCGTCGAAGATCAACAGGATGTCATTGGCCGTGCAAATCTCGCGCACGCGATTGAGGTAGCCTTTCGGAGGAATGACAACACCTGCCGAACCAGAGAACGGCTCGATAATGACCGCCGCAATATTGCTCGCATCGTGTAGTGCAATGAGGTCGAGCAGGCGGTCGGCGAGTGCTTCACCGCCGAGCTCTGCCTCGCCGCGTGAAAACGCATTGGATGCGAGCAGAGTGTGTGGCAGGTGGTCGGCATCGACAGCATGCCCGAAGAACTTGCGGTTTCCTCCAATGCCGCCGACCGAGATGCCCCCGAAGTTCACGCCGTGATAGCCCTTCTCGCGCCCGATCAGGCGGGTTTTTGATGCTTGGCCCTTCGCGCGCCAGTAGGCACGAGCCATCTTGAGGGAAGTGTCAGCCGACTCCGAACCTGAGCCGGTAAAGAAAACGTAGTCCAGCCCGTCGGGGGTGAGCTCGCGCAGACGGTTGGCCAGCTCGAAGGACAGCGGATGGCCGAACTGGAAGGCCGGTGAGTAGTCAAGCGTTGCGACCTGGCGGCTCACTGCGTCGGTGACCTCTTGCCGGCAATGCCCGAGACCCGTGCACCACAGGCCCGAAAGCCCGTCGAAGATCTTGCGGCCGTCGGCGTCGGTGAAATAGGCGCCTTTGGCTTGCACGACCAAACGAGGGGCCTGCTTGAATTGCCTGTTTCCGGTGAACGGCATCCAGTGGGCGTCCAGCCACTGGGCGTCCATGCGAATGGGTTGAGAAGCGTTTTGCGGGATCTTAAGGTTGCTCATGGGTGCTCCAGGATGGGCGAGGGTCTGGCGATTCTTCCTATGACTCAGCTCGTGAAAAAGGGCAAATAAGACGGCCTGCTTGCAAATTTATGAAAGTAAACAACGCCTCCGCCTCCCGTTTAGGCCAACTCGGGGATTCCGATATACGTTTGCTCGAAGCCGGGAAAGCCGGAGCAGGACGCCCATGTTGGTCGCTACAACTGAACCGTCAGATACGCGGGCCTGGACCGAGCGCGGTTCGAAGCTCTCTAGCGATGCAGGACAAGGCCGCAAACTATGCCCCTGAGCGCTCGTACATGTCCTCGTCAGCTCCGCCCACGGCGATCAGGTGTAGCGCTTTTCGAGCGTGTCCCATTCGGGCTTGCCCACAAGGCGCTGGCGCTCGGCGAACGAGGCCACCAGCCCACTGGACTCCTGCACTTCCTTCTCGTCGCGCAGCATGGTAAGGGTCTTCTGCATACCGGCCACGGCCGCCTGCAGGGCTGCGTTGGCATAGAGCACGATGCCGTAGCCTAACCGGCTCAGCTCGTCAGCATTGAAGATCGGCGTCTTACCGCCGATCACCATGTTCATCAACTGCGGCGGGCCCAGGCGCTGGGGCAGCGCGCGGATCTGCTCTTCCGTCGTCACCGCTTCCACGAACAGGATGTCAGCACCGGCCTCGACGAACTTCTGCGCACGCTCGACAGCGGCATCAAAGCCTTGTGTGGCGGCGGCGTCCGTACGGGCCATGATCAGCAGGTCCGGATCATGGCGCGCGTCCACGGCCGCACGGATCTTGCTTACCGCCTCCTCAGTGCTGGTGACTTGTTTGCCCGAGAAGTGGCCACAGCGCTTTGGCGCGACCTGGTCTTCAAACTGGATGCAGTCGGCGCCCGCGCGCTCTAGCGTGCGCACGGTGTGCCGCACGTTGAGAGCGTTGCCGAAGCCGGTATCAGCATCGACGATGAGCGGTACGCACACCGCATCGCGGATGCGCGCCGTGTGCTCAGCGATTTCGGAAAGTCCCATGAAGCCTTGATCGGGCATGCCGAACCACATGTTGGTGACGCCTGCCCCGGTGACGTACACGGCTTCATAGCCCAGGTCTTCGATCACCTTGGCGGAGAGCGCATTGAACGCACCCGGCACGATCACACCGCGCCGGGCCTCGGCCAGAGCCTTGAGTTGCTTACGGGTAGACATTTACTCGCTTAGTTTCGTGTTGTCGCACACCCTCCGGGCAACTGCTCCGGGGAGCGCGACAGCGGTTTGAGAGTCCGTACGGACTCCCCAGTTTCATGGACGCAGGAGCTTGCCGATACAAGGGGCAGCCGCCACTCACATCTTGCCCGCACCTACGCGGAGCGCTGTTCTGCGACCGAATCAACAGAATCTGAGTGCGTCTATCAGGGGCACGATCGTCGGGAGCCGCTCGATATCGGACACCACATCGACGATACGGCGCGAACCGGCCTCAGGAACACACTTGGCCACGACACGCTCGAACTTCCTGACGATTTCTGCCTCGGTCAGGGGATTGGTCGGGCTCCCATGCCTGTCGGCCTTGAATCGTTCGAAGGCCCGGCCATCGTTGAGTTGCACATGAAGCCTGCAAGCGTGTCGAGCAGCTGCGCCCTCGGCATCGATCTCCGGATCGATCGTGGCGGTGATCTTCTCGATGAAGCTCAGGATTCTTTCGTCCGCGAGACGTTCCTGCGCATACTGCTCGGTGAATGCCTCGCGGTCGATGGCAATGACGGCCAGGCCATAGAAGAGATTCATCTGAGCCGCCGTGACCCCCTGGGCCTTGTACGGCCAGGCGCAATGGACGTGTGTCATCCGGCTGAGCCCCACTTGCATCTGGTCTATGGCGTCCGCATCGAAGGCATGCTCCTTCATCAGCTCGTCGAGGCAATCCAGGGCGGTGTGGATGCTCGTGACGCTTGCGTGGGGTTTATATCCGACGCTCAACGTCTCCCAGGTTTCACCCAGGCCCGACAGCAGCCGCGCGACGTTCGGCTCGTCGGAGTATGAGGTTAGATAGCCCCCGTAGGACGCCTCCAGCACGTCCAGCACGCCAGTGAAGGATTCCTTCGCCAGGAATGCCGCATATACCCCGCTTTGCGCGGCGCGCCCACTGTGAAAGCGCTTCACCATTGCACCTTCCTGCGCCGCCATCAGCCCACCGGCCTGAGAGCCGACGATACCCAATGCATGCTGAAACTGGTGGGCTGGCAGACCGAGTGCGCGAGCCGCCGATGCGGCCGCGACGAAGACGCCCGAAGTGCCCTGGGGGTGAAATCCTCTGAAAAAGAGACTTGTCGTGGCCGCGCTTCCGACCCGATGCCCCACCTCATAGCCGGCCACCATAGCCGTCAGGAAATCCGCGCCGCTCATCGCCTGTTGCTCTTCGGCCATTGCGAGTGTTACGGGAAGCGCGATGGAACCGGCGTGCACGACCGATTCCTTGTGGATGTCGTCGAGCTCGAACGCATGCCCAGCCGTGGCATTCGCCAGCGCTGCCAGCGCCGCCGATGACCGCCTTGCCTGTCCCAGGATCGTCGCGACCGGTTTGCTATCCTCGCGCAGGCACATGTCCGCCACAATCCTGCTCCACGGCAACGTCGCGCCGTGAATGCAGCACCCTAGGCTGTCGAGAAGGCTCATTTTCATTCGGGAGACCACTCCCGTGGGGAGATCTTCGAAGCGGAGATTCGCACCGAACGTGGCGAGCGCTTCGGTGGGGGAGAACTGTTCAGATTGATTCATTTCCACTACTCAATGGGAAGGTCGCGACGGCGTCTGATCGCGTGGGCCGTCGGGCACGCAAAGAAGGCGCGCCAGCGGCAGAAGGTCCGGAGCATCCTCGAGCTGCGTCACCAGAGACAAAATTTCCGTCAACTGGCGCTCGGGAACCAGCGGGCCCAGCAGCGTCATAAACTTTGTACGCACGGCGTCATCGCTCATCGGGTTTTCTTCCATGCCGGTGTAGTAATCCACCTTTTCCTCGAGCTGGCGGCCGTCGCTCATTACAATCCGCACGCGCGCGCCTCGTGTCTTCGGCCACTCGCTATCGCAGACCTCATCCCGCTCCAAAGCGATACGCTCCATCAGCGCCCGAATGGCCGGGTCCCTAAGGGTTTCTGGTGTGTATTCCGAGAAGCCGTTTGCACCGCGCAGCATGCGAACTGCAAGGCCAAAGCGGGCGCTGAACTGAGCACTCGTGATGTCCGTCGCTTCAGCAGAGATATGGGACAGCGCGCGCGAGTGCGTTCCCATGGTGATCGACTTCACCGCAGCCGCGTCCATACTGTGCTTCCACATCAGGTTCTGCAGCGCCTCGATGCCGGAGTGCATGCCTGCGCAGCAACAGTAGGCCTTGAACCCAGTGCCCGTCACCACAGGAAAGTCGGTGCCCAAGCCGCGAGTCAGCCGACCAAGGTCGCAACTGTCCGCAAACACGTGACATATTCCGTGCTTGCCTTCCAGGATCGTCGCAGGCCCCGTGATCCCGTGTTTCGCGAGCAGCACCGATCGAACTCCCGCCGCAGCAGCAATCCCCGCATGTACCCGCTTCACGCTGCCTCCGCCCTGGTCGTATTCGATGGTCCCAGAAGCATGGCTGCCGGCGATCGACATCGCATGGACCATGAGGCCGGCGTCGAGCCGGTGTAGTTTTCCGGCGGCAATCGCCGCTCCGAATGGACCGGTGACCGACGTCGCCGCATGGAAGCCCTTTTCGGCACAGGAAGGCATGATGGCGTGATTGATGCGCCCCATGACCTCGTAGCCGGCGACCACCGCGGTCAGCAGATCGCGCCCTGAACCAGCCTGGGATTCGCAAGCCGCGATAGCAGTCGGAATGACGACACACCCGGGATGCGACTGCCCCCGGACGTAAAGGTCGTCGATCTCGAATCCATGACCGAAGCAGGCATTTGCGAATGCTGCGAGCTCGAGGCGGGTTTTCGTGCCGAAGTACGCAACGGTCGAATTTCCCTCGACGCCACCCCAGTCCAGAACATAGTCCAGCACCGAGCGGCTCCAAGGCAGTGTGGCCGCTCCAAGCATGGCGCCGATTTGGTCGAGGATCAACAGCTTCGCCTTGCTTACTACTTCCTTTGGGATGGAATCGAACGCAAGTTCAGAGGCGAACCGCGCCAGCTTTCGTGTTTCTTCCATTGATGGCCTCAGTCGATGACGGGTTCGCTGACGGCGTTGCGAGCAGCAATGCGCCCCGTGGCCAGGCACTCGCCGATGTTGCCTGCTCCCTGGTATAGATAGCCGAAAATCGATCCCAGTTCGCCAGCGCTGTAGAGCCGCGGAATCGGTTCGCCATCGGGCGCAACCACCTGGGCGCGAGCGTTTCGCCGCGGCCCTCCTTGTGTGTTGAGCAGCGAGGCCACGAGCGGAACTGCATAGAAGGGCCCGCGCTCGATCGGGTTCAGCATGCGCGTGCGGCCGAAATGGTCGTCCCGGCCATTGGCGCATATGACATTCCATTCATCACATGTCCGCTTCAGCGCCTGAGGATCCAGGCCGAGAACTTCTGCGAGGTTCTCGATGGAATCACCCTTCTTGATCCACCCCTTGTCGAGCTCGGCGACGTTGTCGTCGCTCCACTGATACCGATCGACCACACGACTCCAGTTCATTCGCGGCTCCTTGTCGTAGATCGGTCCATCCGAGAACAGGGCATGGTCAAACACCATATACATGGCTGTGGGCAGCGCGAGCGTGTGCCACTCCCCACTTCGGCGGACCTTACCGTGCAAAGTCTTGTACTTTTCGTCGGTAAAGCGGCGGCCGTCGGGACCGACCACAATCATTCCCCCGCGCTGCTCATGGCTGAAATGCAGCGCTGTCATCGAAAAGGTGCTTTGGTATTCGTTGACCTTGAGCGCCATCGAAGGACCCGCGAAGTTTTTCATATGCCAGAGATCGGCACCGACTGCCAGCGCCATGTGAACACCGTCACCTTCGTTATACGGCGTTCCTGAGGGATAGCAGGCAGACACGCCGGGCAGATAGTCGCGAATCATCGACTGATTGTTCTCAAAGCCCCCGCAAGCCAGAACAACCGCCTTCCTGGCGCGAACCGTGATGGGCTGGCCGGCGCAGCTTGCCTGAACGCCAAGAATTTCCCGGGACATACCCTCTTGAATGAGCTTGCTCGCGCGCGCGTCGTAGAGCACCTCGATGGATCGCTCCGCGACAGCGCCTGCCAGAAAATCCCATGTATGAGAGTAGCCTGTCCGAGGGCCGTGGTGGAACTTTCGGACGCATTGCGAGCCCTTCAGCTCAGGAAACTCAATGCCGACCGGTTGGTGATGGTGCTCCTCGGGCGTCGCCCCTATGCTTCGCATCCAGTCATTGTTCTGACTGCATTCCATTACCCATGCCCGAACATGGTTCTGGGGCAACTCTTCGCTGCCGGCTAGAGCGTTCAGATAGTCAACGGCGTCTTCGACTCCATCAACGTTCAGATAGCCCTGACCTGAAACGCGCGTATTGCCGCCTTCGAGGCCCTTCGGCGCCTTCTCCAGAATAATCACCTTGGCGCCCATGTCGTGAGCCGCAATGGCCGTCGCGGCGCCGGCGCCGCCGAAGCCGATCACGACAATGTCCGCTTCGGCGTTCGCTTCAAACAATACTTCCGATTTCATCAATCTTGCTTTCTCAGTAATGTGCCGTGCAGGCGGCAAAGGTCCCTATTAGCGGCGGCGCAGCTCGGAGTTTTCGAGGAGTCGTGTGTACTTGACGCGCTCCGCTGCCAGGAACTTAGCGAACTGCTCGGCGTTGAGAAACTCGGGCTCGATGCCCATCCTCTTGAGTTGCTCGATGAACTGGGCCGACTCGGCAGTCTCCTTGACCGCGGAATGCAAGACGGATCGAACCGTTTCCGGCAGTCCCCGTGGTCCATGCACGCCGTACCAGTTCGCAAATTCCATCCGCTGAACTCCCTGTTCGGCGAAAGTGGGTGCGTCGGGGAGGTAGCTGAGCCGGGTTGGACTGGTCACGCCGATAACGCGGAATTTGGTGCCGTGCAGTACTGCGTAGGCGGCAGGCAACACGCCAAGGTTGACTTCCCCGGACAGCACTGCGTTCAGAGTCGGTGCGCCGCCCTGATACCGGACGTGGAGAAGCTTGCTGCCAGTCTCGGCGGAAAGCGCCGAAGCGATGAGGTCGGTGATGCCACCGAACAATCCTATCGACACTTCTCCCGGTTGCTGCTTCACGCGCTTCAGGACCTCGTCAAGATTGGTTGCAGCAAACTTATTGCTGGCCACGAGGATGAAGGACGACTTCGCAAACAAGCCGAGTGGCTCAAGGTCCTCTCTCGGGTTGTATTGAAGCTTCGCATGCAGCAGATCATTCAGGACCATGGTTCCCATCGAGGTCACGATCAGGTTGTAGCCATCGGGTTGCGCCTTAGCGACATAGGCGGTGCCGATGATTCCCTCGGCTCCGGGCTTGTTATCCACGACGACGCTTTGCCCGAGCCGGTCACCGAGTTCTTTGGCGAACGCGCGCGCAGCGCCGTCAGTTGCAGATCCGGCGGCCCACGCATGAACCAGGCGAATGGTGCGATCCGGATATTGAGCAAATGCATGCGCGCCGAGCAACGGCGTTGCCAGTAAGAGTGTCATCACCCGTAACCACAACGACCTTCGAAAGGCTACTTTTCCTTTTGTAGCTTGCTGACGTGACGTATCCGACATAGCGTGGCTCCTTCGATAAAAGACCAAAAATCGGCGTGTAACCGACTGCAAAAACTCGACTCCGAGCAATGAAAGGTTACCGCGAGTGGATGTCTAGGTGATGGTATATTCTCATTCATGCATTGCCATTTGGATATGGTTTTAGAGAGGTAAGGACCGTGACTTTGCAACAACTTCGGGCCATTTGCGAGATCGTCGCAAACGGCTTCAGCGTGACTCGGGCGGCCGATGTGATGTGCACGACGCAACCTGCAGTTAGCAAATTGGTGGCGCTGATCGAGGGTGAACTGGGAGGAGAGATATTCGTCCGCTCGAGAAGCCGGATCATCGAGCTCACCGAATTGGGTGAGGAGGTGATCGTGCTGGCCCGACGGATGCTGAATGACTCGACGGCGCTCGGCGACATTGCCGCAGAGCGGTTTCAACAGACTAAGGGCGTGCTTCACATCGCTACCTCCCATGCACATGCACGGTATGTGCTGCTTCCTGCGATCAAGGTATTCCGGAAAACTTACGAGGAGGTGGACCTCGTGCTTAAGCAGCAGACGCCGTCGGGCATCGTGGCCATGGTGTTGTCCGGGGAGTGCCAGTTCGGGCTGGGCACGCTTCCGACGCGCATGTCCGATGACATCGTGGCACTGCCCGCTTATCCCATTGAGCGTTGCATCATCACCCCGCTCGGGCACCCGTTGACGAAGTGCAAGAAGCTCAAACTCGAGGATGTGGCGAGGTATCCGCTGGTCGGCTATGAGCAGGTCGCTGCGGCGGGACGTGCCGTGATGGACTCGTTTCGCCAAGCCGGTCTCCGCCCCCGCACCATCATCCGTGCCCCGGATGCCGACTTCCTGAAGGGCGCCGTTGCCGCAGGTCTAGGCGTCTCGATCATCCAGTCGACAGCCCTCGACCCCGATCAGGACAGCAACATTGCAATCTTGCCCGCACGGGGTTTGTTTCCTGCCACTTCCGCCTATCTCACACTAAGGAGAGGGAGCTTCCTGAGAGGATATACCTACGATCTCATCAGCCTGATCGCCCCCAGTCTGTCACGCGCAGACATTCAGGAGGCGATGAGACGCAATTGAAACTGACCAGGGGCCGCCGTGTCAGGCTTGCAAGTACGCCGAAAGTTCCCTGAGGTCGGCAACGTTTTCCAGAGACAGAACCGCAGTCGCTAGCTCAGCCGCCCGTTGCGGCGAGATGACGGGATCCGCGAGTCCGCGAAACTTGTCCACGATTTCCTGGCGGGTGCGACGATTGTTCGGGCCGTCCGGAGGGAAGTCCTGCCGCTCATAGAAACGGCGCCCGTCCTTCAGGACTACCTCTACACTGGAGGGGAGAGCCTTTTCGTCGCGCTTGTAGAAGTCGAAGAACTCTTGCTTGAACACGGGCTTGACGCGTTGTACGAGGTCGAGGATCTCCGGATTGTGCAGTTTCTCCGGTGTGTACTGGCTGGGCCCCGCTGCCTTGTCGAAGCAGGCAACGGCGATCGAATACGGCAGGCTCAATTGCCCGTCGAGCGTCGTATTCGGCCGGAAGGCTTTTTCAGACATGCGCTCCTGACGCATGTGACCTACCGTGATTTCCTCGATCTCCTGCGGTCCGAAGCCATGTTCGCGGATCATTTGCAGAATGATCGCCAGCGCGGTATGCAGCCCACTGCGACATGCAAACAGTTTGATCTGCGTGTTCTCGATCTCAAAAATGGTTCCAAGATTGGCCGTCAGTCGCTCTGGCTTGGCGCCATCGGTATAAGCACCCAAGACGCCGCTCTGGCCTTCGAAAACGCTGGCGGGTCCGGTGAAGCCGGCTTCGGACAAAGAGGCTGCGAGGACCCCATGACAGGCGCCCAGGCCGGCCTGCAGGCGCTTGGTCATGGCGCCGTCTTGCCAGTACTCCATGAGGCCCGAGGCACAGCTCCCCGCCACGCCGAGAGACCATACCAGTTGCTTTTCGCTCAACCCCAGCACCAGCCCAGACGCGATCGCCGCGCCAAACGGGCCACAGGTCCCTGTGGGGTGGAAGCCGCGCTTGCGGTGATTCAGCGGCTCTAGTGCCATCCCCACACGTGTCAGGACATCGAAGCCTGCCGTGAGCGCTACGATCGCCGACTTTCCGCTGGCGCCAGAGTCCTCCGCCGCCGCGAGGATGGCGGGAACAAGAACACCCGCAGGATGCGTGATGGACTCGTTGTGGACATCGTCGAAGTCGAACGCGTGCGCAGCGACACCGTTCAGCAGCGCAGCATTTGTCGGCGACACTTTCAGGCGAGTCCCGATCACCGACGATTCGCCGGAGCCGGCACGCACGGTGCGTGCCGAGCGGGCAATACCGGCCCACTCGGAGGACGCACCATTGAGTGCCACGCCGATGGTGTCAAGAAAAACCTCCTTGGCCCTTTCTCTCACTTGCTCTGGGATGTCTTCGTAGCGAAGGCCGGCGGCATAGTTGGCCAAGACTTCGGCAAACTGGGGATGTTTTTGATTTTCGGATTTCATTAGTAGGCCTTTACTCTTTGCTGATGCCGGAGGACTGAACGATCTTCCCCCAGCGCGCGTGTTCGGCGCGCACGTACCGAACGGTTTCTGTCGGAGAACTCGTCAGGGCTTCGAAACCAGCGGCGCGCAGTTTTTCCTTGATCTCGGGTCTCGTCAGGATCTTCGCGAACTCAGCAGCTAGTCGCTCTTGAAATTTTGCGGGCGTTCCTTTGGGCGCGGCGATGGAATACCAGCTCACGGATTCGAGCGCAGGAAAGCCGGCCTCTGCAACGGTGGGCACATCCGGCAGTGCCGGGAGCCGGGTCGGCCCGGTCACGGCGAGACCGCGGAGCTTGCCGTCTCGTACTGGCCCGAGCACCGTTGCAGGGGCAACATACATCATCTCTACATGTCCGCCCAGTACGTCATTGAGAGCTGGACCACCGCCCTTGTATGCCACATCCATCATGGTCGCACCGATGGCCTGGCTCACCAATACTCCGGTCAATCTTGAATTGAGCGAGGTCGACGCGTAGGAGATCGGGGCAGCCTTACTACGCGACCTCGCTAGCGCCACCATCTCCTGGAGGGTCGTGACGCCAAGCTTGGGCCCGGAGGCGATCAGCAGTGGCTGCGCGCTGAGAAGCGTCACGTGTTCGAGGTCAGTCAGCGGGTCATAGCCGATGTTGTTGTAAGCCCAGGGATTTTGCGCCATGGATCCGAGAAAGCCGAGCAATATCGTGTGCCCGTCGGGCTTGGCCCGAGCCACCGTCGCAGATGCGATTGCTCCCTGTGCACCGCCCTGGTTCTCAATAAGCACCGGCACGTCGATGGCGGCAGAAAGATCCGGTGCCAGTGTGCGTGCCATCATGTCGCCAGCGCCGCCCGCCGGAAACGGAATAACCCATTTGAGAGGCCGCACGAACAGTCGATCGGCCGCAGTGGCAACAGCCGGTGGAAGGCAAGCGACTAAGAGCACAAAAAGCAATCTGATCATTCGATTTCTCCTATTGAGTTGCAGCCATCCGATCAGCACGCAGCTTCTCGGTCTCCGCCCGGTCGAGCCCGAGCCGGGAGAAAACGACGCCATACACGTTCCGTGCCTGCTCGATGGAGACAAGGCCGCTGGAGACGTCGCTGGCAACGCTTTCGGGATCCCGTCGCAAGGGATTGCCAAAGCCGCCGCCACCAGGCAAATGCAGTTCGAGGCGATCGCCCGGGCCGAGAACCACCTGTCGACCGGACACGGTGAAGGGCTCGCCGTTCACCGCAACGCGTCCTAGCGGCGCGTCCAATCCTCCGCGCACTCCCGGGACCGCGTAGTGCAGGCGGCCTCCCTTTGCGCTGACAATGACGGAACCTTGCGGTGATCGGGCTCCTTCGGCAATCTTCATTGCGATGTGCTGCCCAAAGCCTCCGCGGAATTCGCCAGCGCCAGCAGAGTTCGGTGTGAGTTCCTTGCATTCGAAAATGACAGGACCGTCGGCTTCCTGAACCTCGACGGGCGTCGGCACCGTATTGCTAGGAAAGGCCAGAGCGGAGACACCGTCGGCAGTCGATCTGCCGCCCAAACCACCGCGTGCGGCACAGAACAAAAGAAATTTCTTTCCGTCAGCTGCAACGCCGGAGAATCGCTGCACCCAGATCGGTGCACCGCCGCTGGCTGCCATCGCGCAACTCGGGATCGCCTGTGCGAGTGCGCCCAGGATGATCTCCGGCAGGAACTGGGCGATACTCGCGCGGGAGTTGACCGGGGCGGGGTATTTCGCGTTAAGAATCGACCCTTCGGGCGCGCGCACGTCGATCAGACGCAACACCCCCTCGTTGTTGGGCAGTAGCGGGCTGAGGGCGCACTTGAGCGCGAACACCGTGTACGAAAGCGTGTAGGGGTAGCAAACGTTAACACCTCGCTCAATCTGGCTCGTGGTGCCGGCATAGTCGACGAGCACGCGACCGTCGCGGACGGTAACGGCCACTTTGATGTGAACAGGCTTTCCGTCGTAAGCATCAATCGTCGCTTCGCTGACGTAGGTGCCCTCTTTGCAGTTCGCGATTTTCGCTGCGACAGCCGAACTGGTTCGTTGCAGGATCTGGGCGCTGACCTCGGTCAGATCCGCAAGCCCGTATTCGGATAACAAATCGAGTGTGCGGCGCGCCATTACCTCATTGGACGAAATCTGCGCACGCACGTCGCCAACAACGTAGGCCGGTTGCCGAACGTTGGCTCGAATAAAGCGGAAAGCGGTGGCGTCTTCGACACCAGCCGCAACCAGCTTCATCGGAGGGATGAACAAACCTTCTTCGAAGACCTCCTTCGTCTCGGAGACGGCGATTCGGCCTCCGATGTCAGCTTCGTGCGCCGTGCAAATGGCGTAGGCAATAATCTTGGAGCCGTTAAAAATCGGCGTGACCACCGTGATGTCGTTGAGGTGGCCGGTGCACATCCAAGGATCGTTCGTTGCGAGGATGTCTCCTGGCGACAAAGTTTCTGGAGGGAACAATGCCCCGATCTGTTTCATCGCGTGGGGTAGAGCGCCAAGGAAACCAGGCGTTCCCAGTGTCGATTGAGCTATCAGGTTGTAGTTCTCGTCGAACAACTGGCAGCCATAGTCATTCGAATCACGGATGACGGTGGAGAAGCAGGTCCGAACCAGAGCGGTGGCGGCCTCATCGACAATGGATGCGAGCCGAGCCCAAATGACTTCGAGCTTGAGATTTACGGTAGTTGTGGTCATGCGATTGTTTCCGACTCGATCGTGATGGCGACAATGCCGTGCTGGTCGACGGTTCCCCTACCCCCGAAGTCGATGACGACCGTCGACTCTTTTTCCTCGATCAGCGCAGGTCCGGTAACCGATATTCCAGGAGCGAGGGCGTAGCGGTCATAGACGGGGAATTCGCAAAACCTCCGCTTCTCTGCGGAGAACACCGAACGCTTGCTCTTCACGGCCAGATCGGGCCTCAGCTTTTTCGGAGGCCCTGCCATCCTAAAGTCCGCTGCCGGGCAGAAAGCGACTGTCCGCAGGCTGACGATCTGCGCTGGCATCTCGTCGTAGGTTTGCCCATACAAGTTCGCATACGAGCTTTCGAAGCGTACCCTGATGTCGGCACCCGTAATCTCGGGCTCATTGGGCAATTCGACGCTCACCGAGAACCCTTGGCCGATGTAGGAGACCTCTGCGAAACGCTTGTACAGCACGTCCGCCGCTGGCTCCACAGATTTGACGGAGCGCTTGCCATCGTCCTGCATCTCTCCAAGACTCGCCAGCAGCCGCGCCTCGAGGTCCTGATCGGACAAGGGAATGCGCACCGTCCGGACGACATCGAACGAAACCGGCGAGACAAGCAGGCCCAGCGCAGAGGCAATCCCGGCCGATGGCGGAACGAGCAAGCGCCGGACCCCTAGGCGGCGCGCGAGTGTGTAGCCATGGACTGGACCACCGCCACCGAAGGCCACCAACGTGAAGCGCTCCGGGTCGACACCCTTTTCCGTCATGTGCACGCGAATCGCCGATGCCATGTTCTCGGTCACCAGATCGTGTACGCGCCACGCAGCCTGATCGATGCTCACGCCGAGTGGATCGGCTACTTCGATCGCAAGCGCCTTTCGCGCGGCATCGGCGTCCAGCTTCATGGCTCCGCCCAGGAAGAACGCCGGATTGAGGTAGCCCAGCACCACATTGGCGTCGGTCACAGTCGGCTTGACGCCGCCGAGACCGTAGCAAGCGGGTCCTGGATCAGCAGCCGCGCTCTCCGGGCCGACCTGGAGCAGTCCCAATTCGTTGATAGCTGCGATGCTCCCGCCACCGGCGCCGATCTCCATAATGTCGATGACTGGGAGACGCAGCGGAATACCACTCCCCTTCTTGAAGCGATGAACTCGGGCCGCTTCGAACGACATCGCCATGTCGATTTGACCATTACGGATCACACAGCCTTTGGCCGTGGTGCCTCCCATGTCGAAGGCAAGAACATTCTCGGAAAAACCGGCAACGGCCGCCACGTGCGATGCGGCAAGCGCTCCGGCAGCGGGGCCCGACTCGACGATGCGAACCGGGTAGGATGAGACTGTCTCGGTAGACGCCATGCCGCCGCTGGAAAGCATAATCAGCAATTTCTTCGAGAAGCCCTGATCGCGCAGCCGGCTCACCAGTCGGTCGATATAGCGTTCCACCAAGGGCTTCACGTACGCATTGGCCACCGTGGTCGACGTCCTCTCGTACTCCTTGATCTCCGGGAGGACTTCGCTCGACAGCGATACCGGTAGGCGGGGCAATCGCGCCTCAATGAAGCTGCGCAACTGCTGCTCGTGCGCCGGATTGACGTAAGAATGGAGCAAGCACACGGCCAAGGATTCCACGCCTTCGCGTTCGAGTGCCGTCACAAGGCCTTCTGCCTGCCCCACGTCCAGCTTGCAAATGATGTCTCCGTGCGCGTTCATCCGCTCGCGCAGTTCGAGCCGCATTTGCCGCGGGACCAGCGGTTTCGGGTAAGTAATAAATATATCGTAGAGGTCATACCGCATCTCACGGCCGATCTCGAGGACGTCTTTGAAACCCTCGGTGGTGATCAGCGCAGTACGAGCCCCCTTTCGCTCGATCAACGCATTGATGACAAGCGTTGTTGCGTGCAAAACGCTGTCCGTTTTTGCCAGCAGGTTCGGATGGCGTTTTGCAAGCAGGTCGATGCCGTTGAGCACGCCTTGTGCGGGGTCCGAGGGAGTGGTGAGGCATTTTTCGGAATCCACTTCACCGGTACGCTGATCCACAAGGAAAAAGTCCGTAAAGGTTCCTCCAATATCGCAGCTCAATTTAAATCGAGACTCCTGAGTGTCCATTGTTTGCGGTGCTCCATGTTTAGGTTGAGAAGCACTGTATTCAGACAAAACCATTCTTGGAAATGATTTATTCTTATCCATGTATTGCCATAAAGGCATGATTTATCGCAGCACGGTCCGGTAGGGGATGCGCCCGAGTCGCCACGTTTCGCAGCATTGGGAGGTCGATTCACAAGGGCGGCGCCACCTGGGTCGCGAACTGCCTTAGCGGTTCGCTCCTGTCCGGAATTGTGGAAAGACGTCGCGGCCTCTTGCGACGCCCACCGCAGGGCAGTCTGCGGCGCCTGCCGAATACTGTCTCATAGTCGGGCTGAGCGTTCAGATCGGGGCGTTTAGCTGACCAGCGTTCGAATCTGAACACTTGCCTGTCCTCGCGTTTTCCCATGTCGTACTCGCCTTTTCAGCCAATACAGGCTGCGCTTCGCCAGTAAGCGTCAGATCTGAGCGGGTACACGCGTCACGCCAAGCCCTATCAAGAGAGCTTCCCACACGTCGTTCTCCCGCGCACACACGCAGCGACCCGATGCAGTGACGGATTTAATCTCTCGGTGGAGAGCCATGAACCTCTACGAGTATCCAGTCTCACCGCAGGGAGTATTTCATACCGCAGAAATGCTGCATTTCCACGCAAGTGGTATTCGCGTGCGCGCGCGCCTTTTTGAAAGCTGTCCGCAAAGCGCAAGTTCACGCTCATTCTTTCGTTTTTCACAATTCTTGGAGGATCGACATCTTCAAAAGTCGGTGAGACGAGTGCGCTCACGCCTTCCTCCACCGGCCACCGGACACCGCCACCGTCGAGGATCTGCGCAACTTCCAGCTGCACCTGGTGGACCATGGCACCTCACCCACGACCCTCAACGCCACCATCACCGGGCTGAAGTTCTTCTGCGAGATCACCCTGGACCATCCCGAACTCATGGCCAGGATGCAGGCAGTACACCTGCCACACACCTTGCCGGTGGTGCTCAGCCGCGAGGAAGTGGCGCGCCTGATTGCCGCAGCAGCCAACCTCAAGCACCAGACCGCCCTGTCGTTGGCCTACGGCACGGGCCTGCGTGCCAGCGAAGTCGTGGCGCTCAAGGTCGGCGACATCGACAGCAAGCGCATGACGCTGCGCGTGGAGCAAGGCAAGGGCAGCAAGGACCGCTACGCCATGCTCTCGCCCGTGCTGCTGGAGCGCTTGCGGGTCTGGTGGCGCGTGGCCCACGCGCAAGGCAAGATGCTCGAAGGCGGCTGGTTGTTCCCGGGCATGAGTCCGGTCGAACCCCTCTCAACCCGTCAACTCAACCGCGCTGTGCATATGGCGGCCGATGCCGCGCACATCGACAAGCGCGTGTCCATGCACACCCTGCGCCACAGCTTTGCCACTCATCTGCTGGAGCAGAAGGTGGATATCCGGGTGATCCAGGTCCTGCTCGGGCACAAGAAACTGGAGACGACAGCCACCTACGTGCAGGTCGCCACCGACGTCCTGCGCGAAGTGGTCAGCCCGCTGGAGCAACTGAGCACCGCGTAGGCCCGCCATGGGCACCGCTACCCTGGAGGTGGCGGACATCTTCCGCACCCACGGGCCGGCCTGGCGGCAAGCCCAGCGCTCCCACCTGAGCCTGGGTCAGCTCAAGGTCATGACAGCCATCGAGCAGTGCCGCAGCGCGGCACTGGGAGGACATGTGCTGCGCTGTGAAGACTGCCAGCGCCTGCAGGTCGCCTACAACTCGTGCCGCAACCGGCATTGCCCCAAGTGCCAGGCCAGTGCTGCGCAGCGGTGGCTGGAGGCGCGCCAGGCCGATCTGTTGCCCGTGGACTACTTCCACGTGGTCTTCACGCTGCCCGCACCCATCAGCGAGATCGCGTACACCAACAAGGCCGTCATCTACGGCCTGCTGTTCGAGGTGGCAGCCCAGACCCTGACCACCATCGCCGCCGATCCCAAGCACCTGGGCGCGCAGATCGGCGCCACCCTGGTGTTGCACACCTGGGGTTCGGCGCTCACGCACCACCCGCACGTCCACGGCATCGTGCCCGGTGGCGGGCTCTCGCTCGACGGCGAACGTTGGGTGGCTTGCCGACCTGGCTTCTTCCTGCCGGTGCGCGTGCTCTCGCGCCTGTTCCGGCGACGCTTCCTCGAAGCACTGGAACAGGAGCACCGCGCGGGCAAGTTGCAGTTCTTCTCGCAACACACCGCGCTGGCAGAGCCGAAGGCCTTCGCGCGGTGGCTCGCGCCGCTGCGCCAGTGTGAATGGGTGGTCTACGCCAAGGAGCCGTTTGCGGGGCCACAGGCCGTGTTGGCTTACCTCTCGCGCTACACGCACCGGGTGGCGATCTCCAACTCGCGCCTGCTGGCGCATGACGAGCGCGGGGTAACGTTCCGCTGGAAGGACTATCGCGACAAGGGCCATACGCGCCACAAGACCATGACGCTCTCGCCCGAGGAGTTCATGCGCCGCTTCCTGCTGCACGTCCTGCCCAGCGGACTCCACCGCATCCGGCACTACGGGCTGCTGGCCAACACCCATCGACGGGAGTGCATCGAGCAGGCGCGCCAGCTGCTCATGCCTGAGGCGCCGAGCGCCAGGGCCGAGAAGGCCGGGTCCGGTTTGGCCGAGCAGATCCGCCCGACCTTCGTGTGCGTTCACTGCGGCGCGATGATGCTCATCGTCGAGACGTTCGCACGTGGGCAGCCCGTTCGCATACCTCACCAACGAGGACCACCGTGACCACTTCGGCATGCGCAACTTTGAGTGTGTCGGGAGCGGGCTCACCACGGCTCGCCGCAGACAGCTGCGCCCGACTCAGAAATTTGCAGTGCTGCCCCGGCGAGATCTGCTGCAGCTGTTCATCCGAAACCGCACAGCACGCTGTGGTGGCGCCTTCGAGCATTGATCAGGTGGAGTTGCTTTCACCGCCAACAACACTGCGCACTGTCAAATCCCCATAGCTGCCAACGGGTACGCCCAGATGGGTGCTCCCCGCGGTTTCCTCCCTAGAGGCTTGTAGGACGCCCACCCTTCGTGGTCAGCGTGTGTCGTCGGCGCGCCTGCGCGGGAGGGCGTCCTACAACCCTTAACTGAAGGTGCCGCTCACGCGCAAATGACGGTTGTGCAGCGATTGCAGTCTGTTGGGTTTTCGGTTCGTGTGACTGGTGCAGGCTCGGTCCGGCCATTCGCGCTAGCAGCCCGAGGTGAGCAATGGCATAGGTTGGCTATTCGCTGCAAGCCTTCAGGTGCAACATGGATCTGAACTGTGCGTGCTCGATTCGGAATGCGTTCAGATAGGGCCAAATCACACAAACAGCAGGGCTCTTGGCGTTTGGCCTACTTGGGTTCATCACCTCCAACCCATTCGTCGCCAGTCGCCGTCTTGTACATGCGCTTGAACAGCTCATGCTCATCAAGGACGATGGGGCCAAACTTCTCGGTGTTGGCATACGCTGCAAGGAACCCTGAAGCCGCGTGTGATGCCGCCGACAGGATATTGATCAGTTGCTCTTGGACACCATGACGGAAGGATTCAGGCGAGGGACGGTCGTTGGTGTGAGAAGTGAAGAAGTAGCTCATTCCGTACACCGACCCATGAATGATCTCCGACGACACGGCATAGACCATCCCGTATGCGCCAAGGAATGCTCCCCCCGCGGCCCTTACCTCCTTGCCGATTCGATCAATTCGGTTCGGTGCATCTAGCGTGGTCCAAGAACCTTGGCCCTTACCCGCAAACTCAGGGAACCTTTCCTGAAGCGTCTTCTTCGGGTCTTCATCGCTGTTCACCGCAAACATCATCTCGCCTGATCCTATGATGCGGTTGTGGTGCCTCCAAGAGGCGTACTCCACATGGCGAAGTGCGCGCTGAGCAACATCGACTGGTTGCGTTACGAAGAAGGCGGCGTTGATGAATCCCTCGACCACCGTACGAGCAATGCCGTACATATCACGGACCATCAACACCTTGTCTTCAGAGAGCATAACCAGGGTGTTCATCGACTGTCCCGCACCCATGGCGACGCCGGCCGCCGCACGGACTTTGTCGGCATCAAGTCGATTGTCGAGTGTTTGCCACTTGTACTGAACAGGTCCTTGGGTCATGACATACAGACACAGCCGCAACAGCTCCTGCTGATCAGCGATGACGGCGCGCAACTCTCGAAGGATTTCCTGTTGGTCGTTCATGTCAGCATTCTGCATACGAATTGACCAGCTATATCTCGGGCCAGCCCGCTTCAAGGCTTTGTATCTCTCAAGGTCGGCGTAGGACTGTGATGTAGCCGGAACTGGTCGGTCCTTCAATAGCCATCCGAAGTTGAACGCGCCCCTAGTCGCGCCGCGCTCGCCTCCAGTTGACTGTGCAGTGGACGACTAGCGCGTTATTCTTGATAGATGAACACTACTGTCCGGTTAAATGGTCCGCGCCGAGCCTGAGATCAAGCATTGGCGCGGGTTGCAGACCGATTTCGTTTGGTGCCGATTTGAACTTCGCTCTTCCAAAACCGCGTACTTTCCCGGGCTTGACTGTCTCTGGGGAAGCGCGTGCACATCGGCAAGACCTTGTTTTCTCAGATCATGGAGTTCGTCCCATGGACCAGCTTCGCGCGCATCGTGCAGCGCCATGGAGGCAACTCGGGTGTGCGAGCGCTGTCGTGCGCCGAGCAGTTCCGGGCGATGGCCTTCGCGCAGCTGACTTGGCGAGAGAGTCTGCGCGACATCGAGGCCAGCTTGTCGGCCAATGCCGGCAAGCTGTATGCGATGGGGTTTCGCTCGGCGGTCAAGCGCTCCACGCTGGCCGACGCCAACGAATCGCGCGACTGGCGCATCTGGTCGGACCTGGCTGCCTTGCTGATCCGGCGCGCACGCAAGCTGTACGCGAACGATGCGCTCGGCGTCGACTTGGACAACACGGTCTATGCGCTGGACTCCAGCACCATCGATCTGTGCTTGAGCCTGTTCGACTGGGCACCGTTTCGATCGACCAAGGCGGCCATCAAGCTGCACACGCTGCTGGATCTGCGCGGCGCTATCCCGGCCTTCATCCACATCAGCGATGGCAAGCTGCACGACGTGAACGTGCTGGACATGCTGAGTTTCGAGGCCGGTGCGTTCTACGTGATGGATCGCGGCTATGTGGACTTCGCACGGCTGTATGCGCTGCACCAGGCTGGCGCCTTCTTCGTTACGCGCGCGAAGTCGCCGATGGATGCCAGACGTGTCTACTCGGCACCCACCGACCGCAGCACTGGCGTCATCAGCGACCAGCAGGTCATGCTCAACGGTCACTACTCGGCCAAGAAGTATCCCGAGCATTTGCGGCGTGTGCGATTCAAGGATCCCGAGTCCGGCAAAACACTGATCTTCCTGACCAACAACACGGCGCTGCCGGCGCTGACGATCGCCGCGCTGTACAAGAGCCGCTGGCGAGTCGAGCTGTTCTTCAAATGGATCAAGCAGCATCTGCGCATCAAGAAGTTTCTCGGCAACAGCGAGAACGCCGTGAAGACGCAGGTGTGGTGTGCCGTGGCCACCTACGTGCTCATTGCCATCGTCAAGAAGGAGCTTCAACTCGATGTCTCGCTTTACACATGTCTACAGATCTTGTCGGTGTCGGTCTTCGAGAAAACCGAGATTTCATGCGCCTTGCAGGCCGACGCGTCCCAGACCGATATGCCCGACGCCGTTAACCAATTGAATTTGTTCGACTTTTAACCGGACAGTAGTGATAGATGAAAGCAAAACAATCGCGCCCGGAGGCTGAGATCTTTGCGGATCTACGGTTGCTCTGCGTCAAGCCGGGATACATCCACACCCTAGCGTTTCTTTGCTTCCGAGACAACATCATCCCGCACGCTGGAGAGATGAAGGAAGCGGACATGCACCGCATGTTCGAACTGTCCCGCCTAATTCGGACAGAGATCAACACGCTGCTCGGCCTCATGGTAAAGGCGGAAATCGACTGGTCGCTACCGTCACCTCTCGTCCAGCAGGAGTACCTGAACGCGAGCGAGTCGCTGCTCGAAGAGTTGCATCACGCCTTGTCCGACGTCTGGCTGCAAGGTCTCACCGCAGAAGCCGTCGCGAGCGGCTCGTTCAATCCTTTCGAGCGCGCCGAGGCGCTGCGGGAGCCGATCTTCTATGGAGGAGAGTCAGCCTACAACTTCCAATACGTAGAACTCGCCGCCAAGCGATACGCCGCAGACGCGGCATGGCTGCAAGAGCACCTCGGCTATTCGATCGCGGAAGCCGCCATCGTGACGAGATCGGTCGCGCGCGTGCACGCCGCCAAGTTCAGCACTCTTCGAGAGGAAATGCGGAAACTGCACCCGGATCAATGGACGATGTTGCCGTTCTTCGCGGTGTCAGTGGCCGAGGTCAGCGCCGAAGCCGAGATGCAGCCCGAGACAGTCGAACGGATTCTGGGTTCGCTCGCCCTGCCGCCCGGCGAGCGCAATACCGGCTTCAACGCGCTTAACGACTTCAACGTCTTGGCAGCTACGCCGTTGCTGCGCACGCCAACTGGCGAGTTCATCTCACTGCAGGTCTATTCGCTGGCTGAGGCTCTGTACGACGCGCCGTTTTACTGGATGGCGCAGGACAAGGCCTACCTGCCGACGCTCGCAAGGAATCGCGGGAACTTCACTGAAAACTTCGTCGCCGAACGGCTTCGCCTTGTGTTCGGAGCAGACAGCGTCTATCCAAACGTCGACGTCTATCATGGAAAGGACAGGATCGGCGAGATTGACGTGCTTGTCATTTGGGGCAATCGCGCTGTGGTCGTTCAGTCCAAGTCCAAGCGGCTCACCCTCGAAGCCCGCAAGGGCAACGATCAGGTCATCCGGGCAGATTTCCAGAAGAGTGTCCAGGATGCATATGACCAGGCCGTCCTTTGCGCCCAGCACCTCGACGGCGGTAAGCGTCGCCTAAAGGTTTTCGACGGGAGAGAGGTGACCCTTCCGCGCACGCTCGAGGAGATCTACGTCGTCTGCGTGGTCAGCGACCACTATCCTGCTTTGAGTTTTCAGACCCGTCAGTTCCTCAAGACAGTTGCACTCCACCGCGTTCAGCCGCCACTTGTTTGCGACGTCTTCACCATCGACGTGATGTCGGAGATGCTCCGATCGCCACTGCACTACCTCTCCTACCTCAACCGGCGCGTCAACTACGGCGAAAAGCTGCTCGCGTCGCATGAACTCACGATACTTGCGTACCACCTGAAATACAACCTGTGGCTGAACCCCGACGTGGGGATGATGCATCTGAACGACGACTTCACCGCAGGGCTCGATGTCGCCATGGGTGTCCGACGCGCCGGGTTGGAAGGTGCGGCGACGCCTGCAGGGATTCTCACCCGCTTCAATGCGACGACACTCGGGCGCATCATCAAGGACATAGAGGCTCGGCCCGAGGCGGCCACTATCGATCTAGGATTTCTCCTGCTCAGCCTGAGCGAAGACACCGTCAAGAACACCAGCCGGGCGATCGACCGTATCTGTGCATTGGCGAGAACCGATCATCGCCACCACGATTTGACACTCGCGTTTGACTCGGCGGAGGCCGGCCTGACTATCCACTGCAATGAGGACCCAGCCTCCGTCGCCATCTGCCGCTTGCGACGCTATTGTGAGCGCCGGAAGTACAAGGAGGCGTCTGAAAAATGGTTCGGGCTATGCATGGATCCGAAGTCGACCAAGGTTCGCTTTGGTGTGTCCCTTTCGTATCCGTGGGTCAAAAGTGACGATATGGACGGGGCGACAAAGGACATGCAAGCACCGCAGTCGGCTCAACCAATATTGGATTCGCTGCTTGGCGGCAAAGCAGTTCGCAAGAAGATTGGGCGCAACGACCCATGTCCGTGCGGTAGTGGCCTGAAGTACAAGAAGTGCTGTCTCGCTTAGGTCTCCGGTAAGGCTGGCCGGATCTCTGCGTTCTGAATCGCCCCGGGTTTTGAGGAGGCTCAACTCTCTGAGAGGATTGAGCCATGAGCAAGAAGTCAAACAAGTTCTCACCCGAGGTCCGCGAACGCGCTGTTCGCATGGTGCAGGAGCACCGAGGCGAGTACCCCTCGCTGTGGGCCGCCATCGAATCCATCGCCCCCAAGATCGGCTGCGTGCCGCAGACGCTCAACGAATGGGTCAAGCGCGATGAGATCGACACCGCTGCCAGGGCCGGTGTCACGACGACAGACCTTCAGCGTCTGAAGGAACTCGAACGAGAGAACAAGGAGCTGCGCAAGGCCAATGAGATCCTGAAGCTGGCCAGCGCGTTTTTCGCCCAGGCGGAGCTCGACCGCCGTCTGAAGTCCTGAAGGGCTTCATCGATCAGCATCGACAGGCCTACGGGGTCGAGTCGATCTGCAAGGTGCTGCAGATCGCCCCGTCTGGCTACTGGCGCCACGCCGCCCAGCAACGCAACCCGGCCTTGCGATGTCAGCGCGCTCAGCGTGACGGTGCATTGGCTCCTCACATCGAACGCGTGTGGCGAGCCAACATGCAGGTCTACGGCGCCGACAAGGTCTGGAAGCAGCTCAACCGAGAGGGCATCTCCATTGCCTGCTGCACGGTCGAACGCTTGATGAAGCGCCTGGGCTTGCAGGGTGTGCGCCGTGGCAAGGTGGTACGCACCACCATCAGCGATGGCAAGGCACCATGCCCGCTGGACCGGGTCAACCGGGTCTTCAAAGCCGATCGACCCAACCAGCTCTGGGTATCGGACTTCACCTACGTCTCCACTTGGCAGGGCTGGCTGTACGTGGCCTTCGTGATCGACGTGTACGCGCGGCGCATCGTGGGTTGGCGCGTGAGCAGTTCGATGCGAACGGACTTCGTGCTCGATGCGCTGGAGCAGGCGTTGTAAGCGCGGCAACCCGAGCGCGATGGCAGCCTGGTTTGTCACTCCGACAGGGGGTCGCAATACGTCAGCATCCGCTACAGCGAGCGCCTCGCCGAGGCGGGCATTGAACCTTCAGTGGGCAGCAAGGGCGACAGCTACGACAACGCGCTGGCCGAGACCATCAACGGCTTGTACAAGGCCGAATTGATCCACCGTCGAGCACCGTGGAAGACCAAGGAATCGGTGGAGCTGGCCACCCTGGAATGGGTGTCCTGGTTCAACCACCACAGGCTGCTGGAGCCCATCGGCTACATACCTCCAGCCGAAGCTGAGGCAAACTATTACCGGCATCTCGCCAATCAGGCCGCGACCGCTGCCTGACTTAAACCAACCGGCCTCCACGAAACCCGGGGCGGTTCACTGCTGCAAGAAGCAGCAGGATAGAGATCTTACGTGGGTCGGCTTTAAACGTTCATGATCGACACGGCGCGCGAGTTCAGGTAGGCCTCCATGGCTTCCGGCCCGCCTTCGGAGCCGTACCCCGAATCCTTGAGGCCGCCGAAGGGCATTTCGGCGGTCGGCATGGCGGGCATGTTCACCCACAGCATGCCCACGTCCACGCGGCGCGCCAGCAGGTCCGCGTTCTTCAGCGAGCGCGTGAAGGCGTAGGCGGCCAGACCGTAGGGCAGGCGGTTGGCTTCGGCGATCGCCTCGTCCAGTGTGTTGAAGCTGCGCACCGCAGCCATCGGGCCGAAGGGCTCGTCGTTGAACACGCGGGCCTCGAGCGGCACGTCGGTGAGGATCGTGGGGCGCCAGAAGTTGCCTTCGTCGCCGATGCGTTCGCCACCGGTGGCCAGCGTCGCGCCGCGATCCACCGCGTCCTTCGTGAACTCGGCCATGGCCGTGACGCGGCGCGGGTTGGCCAGCGGCCCCATCTGCGTGCCCTCGGTCGTGCCGTTGCCCACAGCGAGGCCGGCGGCATGCTTCACCAGCGCGGCTGAGAACTCCTTCGCGATGCTCTCGTGCACCAGGAAGCGCGTGGGCGAAATGCAGACCTGGCCCGCGTTGCGGAACTTGGCACCACCGGCGGTCTTCACCGCCAGCGCCACGTCGGCGTCTTCCGCCACGATCACCGGCGCGTGGCCGCCCAGCTCCATGGTAACGCGCTTCATGTGCTGGCCCGCCATCGCGGCCAGCTGCTTGCCGACTGGCGTCGAGCCGGTGAAGGTGATCTTGCGGATGACGGGATGCGCGATCAGGTAGCTGGAGATCTCGGCCGGCGTGCCGTAGACCAGGCCCAGCACCCCGGGCGGCAGACCTGCGTCGGCGAAGGCCCGCACCAGTTCGGCGGGCGCGGCGGGGGTTTCTTCGGGTGCCTTGACGATCATGGAGCAGCCCGTGGCCAGTGCAGCGGCCAGCTTGCGCACCACCTGGTTGATCGGGAAATTCCACGGCGTGAAGGCGGCCACCGGGCCGACCGGGTCTTTCAGCACCATCTGGCGCATGGCCAGGTTGCCGCGCGAGGGCACGATGCGCCCATACACCCGCAGGCCTTCGTCGGCGAACCATTCCAGGATGTCGGCCGCCGCCATCGCCTCGCCCTTGGCCTCGGCCAGCGGCTTGCCCTGTTCCTGCGTCAGCAGCGCGGCAATGGCACTGGCGCGCTCGCGCATCAGCGCGGCGGCGGCGCGCATGATCCTGGCGCGCTCGATCGGTGCCTTGTCGCGCCAGACTTCGAAGCCTTTCTGTGCCGCGTCCAGCGCCAGGTCGAGGTCGGCCTTGCGCGCGTGCGCTACGCGCCCGATCTCCTTGCCGGTGGCCGGGTTGAAGACCGCCAGCGTCTCGCCGGCGGCGGCGTTGCGCCATTGGCCCTGGATGAAGAGTTGGGTGTTGGGGTAAGTCATGGAGGTGTCCTGCGTCGATAAAAAGGCTACTTGCATTGTACGGTATATCGTGATTGAATACGATACACCGTACGTTCTGGTGTTGCTCGGCATCGTGATGTGGTCGTAGCAAAGCAGTCAATTCGCAGCCAACTACATGGAGACAAACATATGAAGCGTCGCCTTCTACTCGCAGCAATGGGTTCAACAGCACTCTTTGGGCCTCACGCTAGTGCCGCTGAGGCCTGGCCGACACGGCCCGTTCGCCTTATCGTGGGCTTCACTCCCGGTGGCATCGTGGATGAGACTGCGCGACTAATCGCAACCCACTTGGCCGCGCACATGAAGATTACGATGGTGGTGGAGAACAAGCCCGGGGTGGCCTCACTTCTGGCTGCTGAACACGTCGCGGACAGCGCTCGCGATGGGCACACTCTCTTGCTCGGCAGCAGCTCCATGCTCATTGCACGACATCAACTAAACCGGTCCACTGCGGACATCTCACGTTTCAGTGCAATCAGCCCACTCTCCAACGCTGCACTCATCTTGGTTGCGTCCCCTAAGTTTCCCGCGTCTGATCCTCAAGCATTCGTTCGCGAGATAAGAGCAAACCCTGGGAAGTACTTCTACTCCACAGCTGGCGTAGGCTCAATTCATCATCTGTCGATGGAGATTCTCAAGAAGCAACTCAAACTGGACATCGAGCACGTACCGTACAGAGGGGCCACGGCCATGTTGCCGGACTTGGTCTCTGGTCAAGTTCCACTAGCCGTAATGAGCGCGGGAGGCGCGGAGGAGCAGGAGAAGGCCGGAAGGCTCAAGGTGTTAGGTCTGATGAATCCGACCAAGTGGAGCAATGAGAGTTCATGGCGGCCGATGGCAGAAGTAGCACCTGGGTTTGGCGTATCTTCGACACTTCAATTGCTTGGCCCGGCGGGCATGCCAAACGAAGTGGTTCAACGCCTAAACAATGCGCTCAAGACAATTCTCGGGATGCCTGAAATCGCGGACCACATGGCGAGACAAGGGGCTCAGCCGAAGTACTCGTCCTCTGCAGACCTCCAGGCAGACCTTCAGCTTGACAACCAGCGATGGCTTGCGTTGGTGAAGGAGCTCAATCTTCAGGAGCGATGACCATGGGCGCTCGGCTTGAACGCATGTACTCAATCGAGGATCTGAGAAATGCGGCGAAGAAGAGATTGCCCCGCGCTGTTTTCGACTTCTACGATGGAGGATCCCAGGATGAACTCACTCTGGGTGCGAACCATCAAGCGTTTAAGAAGTCCTCGTTGCTGCCCCGCATCTTGCGTCCCGTTGACGAGGTAGATCCTACGACCACTATTCTGGGGCACAGGAGTGCGTATCCGATCGTGGTGGCTCCCATGGGCGGTATGGGCATTGGTTGGCCAGATGGAGACATAGCGTTGGCACGCGCAGCCAGTGAGGCAGGCATTCCGTACACGTTGTCGAGTGCATCAAACAACTCGCTTGAGGAGGTGGCGCGTTCGGCGAGGGGGCGCCTGTGGTTCCAGCCTTACATGCTAAAGCAACGAGAGTTTGTATATCAGCTCATAGATCGCGCTTACGCTGCTGACTATGAAGCGCTTGTGGTGACCCTAGACATGCCCACAGGAGGAAAGCGCGAACGCGACCTACGCAATCAGTTTGGTCTACCGTTTCGTCTCACGCCAAGCGGATTCCTAGACTTCGCATCCCGTCCGATGTGGAGTCTCGACATGCTGCGGAGGGGAGTACCACGAATGGGCAACATGGTGGGGTATGAGGATAGCGCCGCAAGTGCGACTAGGACTATGGCTACGCTTGGTCGAAGTGCGGACGCGGCGATGGACGCGGATCAACTTCGCCGCGTGCGAGATCGTTGGCCTCGCAAATTGATCGTCAAGGGCGTCATGCATCCCGACGATGCAACCTATCTAGCCGACATTGGGTGCGACGCTATGGTGGTCTCCAACCATGGGGGAAGGCAATACGACGGTTGTCCAAGCTCACTTGCCATGTTGCCCTACATAGTGAAAGCAGTGAGCGGACGATCAGAGGTCTTGCTTGACGGAGGCATCAGACGAGGTCGACACGCATTGCAGGCTGTGGCCCTTGGCGCTCAGGCAGTTCTTGTTGGTAGGGCTGTCCTGTATGGAACCGTAGCGGCGGGTGAATCTGGTGCCAGACGAGCGATTGAGATATTGGCGGATGAGATTGTTCGTGACTTACGGTTATGTGGCACGCGGAACATTGAGCAAGTCCGAGAGCATGCCTTCTGGAAGCACCAAGGCGACGGTGAAGAGTCTTAATCAGAACGTGGATAAATAGCATGAATCTGGGAATTGCAGGAAAAAACGCGATCGTGTGCGGTGGTAGCAAGGGTCTGGGCGCCGCATGCGCTACCGCTCTCGCTGCAGAAGGCGTAAACGTGACTCTTGTAGCTCGACATGCGGATGAACTAGAGCGAACGGCTACACAGATCCAACAAGCGCATCCAGAGAGTGCAATACGAGTGCTGGTTGCGGACTTGAGTACCGCTGAAGGTCAGGAGACTCTCTTCCTGCAACATCCAACAACCGAAATACTGGTAACCAACGCGGGTGGACCTGCGCCTGGAGACTTCAGAAACTGGTCAGAAGCCGAATGGTTGGCAGCACTGCGCCTGAACATGCTGATGCCCATACAGCTGATTCAACACTATGTGGACGACATGGCCGAGGCAGGATTTGGGCGCATCGTTAACATAACATCGAGTGCAGTAAAGGCGCCGATCGAGGAGCTAGGCTTGTCCAACGGGGCGCGTTCCGGACTAACTGGCTTTGTGGCGGGCTTGGCACGCTCGCCACAGCTTGCGTCCCGAAACGTCACGGTGAACAATTTGCTTCCAGGGGCATTCCGAACCGACCGCATGGCAGAAATGTTCTCTGCAGCTGTCGCTCGTCTAGGCGGCACTACAGCCGAACACATGGATCGCCGGGTGAGCATTATCCCTGCAAGGCGATTCGGAGAGCCGTTGGAGTTTGGCCACTGTTGCGCATTCCTATGCAGTGCTTACACCGGATACATCACAGGGCAAAACATCCTTATTGATGGAGGAAGCTATCGGGGCACATTCTAAGTGTGCCCACTGGCCCGACACAGTGAAGGAGACCTTGCGCGCTAGCTAGCGAGCTGAACGCGGCCACCGCATCGCCGTGAAATTGGGTGCTTCAGGCAGATGAAGCTTCTCAACCTCGTACAGCTCAGCTTGTCTGCGCGCGGCAGCGACCCGCTGTCGCGTAGCAGAACTCGTTGCACGCAATGCAACAGCACCATGATGCTAACCGCGGACGGTCAGCGTCATGGGCAGTGTGCGGTTCGTAGCGCCCATCAATTCAACTGTTTGCTGGGGCGGGATCGCCGGGTCACCTGCCTCTAGATTCAGTGAGCAGTGTCACACAGTGAACTCTTCAATCGCATCAAGACGAGGCTCGAACCCAAGACCAGGAGCGACCGGCAGTTGGATGTAGCCAGCTACAGGCTCGGGAAGACCCTGAAAGATCTGCTCGGACGCCAGCACAAATAGGTGGTGATACTCAACCAGTGAGCCATTGGCGAGCCCTGCGTGCAAATGCATGTTGTGGAAAGGCCACCCGCCACCATTGAGAATGGGCAGATTGTGAGCTTCTGCATATGCGGCAACTTTGACGCATTGCGTGAATCCCCCACCCAGAACGCAGTTCGGTTGTACAAGATCAACTGCACCCGCATCAATCATGTCTCTATAGCGGAAAAGCAAAGCCTCGTTTTGCCCGGCAGCTATGAGCATGCCGGTGCGACGTTTAAGCTCTAGCATCTGCCGGATGTCATTCTGCGTGATCGGCTCCTCAAAGTATGCAAGATCGCAATCGTCAACCCAGTTGGCGAGCTGAAGTGCATGTAGAAGGTCTAAGCTGCAATTCGCGTCAATCGAGAGCTCCGCATCAGCACCAATTGCTTCGCGCACAGCACGGATGCGCCGCGCATCCTCACGAATGGTTGCCATCACGGGTGCGCCGCTGTCACGCCGCTGGATGGCCTGGTAGGAGACTTCCATTTTTAGACGCGTGTGCCCTTTGGCCTTCCAGCGCTGCGCTGCATCCACCAACTTCTCGCAATCGAGCTCATGAAATCCAAAAGTGGTGTAGAGCTGCACCTTGTCACGCGCTCCTCCGAGTAGCTTCCAAATGGGCTGCTGCAGCGACTTACCCTTAATGTCCCAAAAAGCCGTGTCTAAGGCTGCAATCGCATGTCCCGAGATGCCAGTCTGGCCTCGCGGCGACAACAACCAGTACATTTTTTGCCACAGCGCCTCGTGGTTCATCGGATCCAGATTCAGGATTGCTGGTGCGACCACTTCGTTGATTGCAGTCGCAACTACGCCGGCATGAGTGATTGCTGTTACGCCATGCCCAACTATGCCGCAGTCCGTCTTGACCTCGACATAGCAAACTGATCGGCGGACTTCGTGGGCCGGCCCCAATACATCCACTTCCAGTGGAATCTGAAGGTGCCTGGCGCGAATCTCTCGAATCTTCATGTGTGTACCCTCAGTCGAGCGTGGCACCGGATCGTTTCACGATCGCTTGCCACTTCACGCGTTCCGATCGAACAAAGTCCACGAATCGCGGGTTGCCCATGTTCGTGACCACAGCACCAAATTTCACGACGCTGCCTACGACCTCCGGATCGCGCATAACTTGCCCCATGGCCGTCTCAAGTCGTTTAACCACTGCCACAGGCGTGTTTCGCGGGACGAAGAGACCCGTCCACGACGTGGACTCAGCCTCAGAGATGCCTAGCTCACGCACTGAGGGGACGTCTGGCAACGCAGGAATTCTCACTGCGCTCGTGACAGCCAGCGCTCGAAGCTTGCCCGTCTGAACGTGGGGCATTGTGGTGACAGCGAAGTCGAATGCCACAGGAACGTTTCCTCCCAACACATCGGTGATAGCGGCAGCGCTACCTCGGTAAGGGATGTGGTGCAACTGGATGCCAGTGATCTGACTAAACAGTTCGGCGGTGAGATGCGAGCCGGTGCCGTTGCCAGGTGAGGCGTAAGCGAGCTTTCCAGGTTGCGCCTTAGCCCTCGTGATCAACTCCTCAAGACTTCGGATCGACATGTCCGATGTGACGATCACATTCGGCACCGCAAATACGTCATGCACTGAAACGAGGTCGCGCTCTGCGTCAAAGCCTGGCGCTTTGTATAAAAACTGGTTGGCGACTTGTGTACCCTGCGTGCCCAGCAGCATCGTGTAACCGTCGGCTTCAGACTTGGCCACGTAGGCTGATCCGATGTTCCCTCCGGCGCCTGGTTTGTTCTCAATCACCACAGGTTGTGCCAACTGCTCCGAGAGCTTGCGGCCAATCAGTCGAGCTCCGGTGTCGACGACACCGCCCGGAGGGAAGGGAACGACAAGTTTGATCACCCGCGTAGGGTAGGAGTGCGACGGCCCCTGCGTTTGAGCACTAGCAGATGCGGTAAACAAGACGGCGGTGACAAGTGCAGCCGCCAGACGACCCATTGTTGAAGTGTTTCTGAGCATAGAAAGTCTCCGTTGTTGTCTACGAACGGTTGAATTATAAAACGATATATCGTAGAATGCAATGGACATCGAAACCAGTCTCAAATCGGAAAGGACAGCAGATATGACGTTGCAAAACACTCGGGCTCTAGCGAGGGAGCACTTTCATAACGGATGGGGACGACCATGAACGGCGCAGAGAGTCTTGTCCGCACGCTGGTCGACGGGGGCGTGGAACTATGTTTCGCCAATCCAGGAACCTCGGAGATGCACTTTGTCGCGGCGCTCGACAGCGTGTCAGGTATGCGTTGTGTACTCTGCTTGTTCGAAGGAGTGGCGACGGGCGCAGCTGACGGGTACTACCGCATGGCAAGAAAGCCTGCTGCGTCCCTGCTACATGTTGGCTCCGGCTTGGGCAACGGGTTGGCCAATCTTCACAACGCTCGCAAGGCGCGCTCGGGCATAGTCAACATCGTCGGGAATCATGCGGTGTATCACCAGCAACACGACACACCGTTGTCCGCCGACGTGGAAGCAGTAGCCCGGCCGATGTCGGATTGGGTTCGCAGCGCAACCAGTTCGCGCACTGTCGCTGCAGATGCTGCTGACGCCATCGCAGTAGCCTGCCAGCCGCCTGGTCGAATCGCAAGCTTGATCCTTCCCGCCAACACCGCGTGGGAGGCTGCTGATGGCCCGGCAGCTCCACGAAGCGTTCAACCCCGATCAACCGTCTCCAGAGAACTTGTCCGGAACGTCGCATCAATCTTGCAAGCGAACGAGGGTGTCACTCTGTTGCTAGGCGACGCTGGGCTCTACGCGCGCGCCAAGGAGCTGGCCGGGCGAATCGCGGCCAAGACAGGGTGCAGCTTACTTTCTGAATATCAGAGTGCCAGGGAGGAGCGTGGGGTGGGCCGAGTGGCCATCGCACGCATTCCGTACTCCGTCGACTCAGCGGTAGCCATGCTCCGTGAGACGCGTCATCTAATTTTGATTGGCGCCAAACCACCTGTCGCCTTCTTCGCTTACCCGGAGAAGCCAAGTGTGCTGACACAGCCAGATTGTCAACTCACCACTCTGGCGAACGCGGACGAAGACATTGAGCAGGCTCTGTATGCACTTGCTGAAGAACTAGGTGCGCTGGACACACCACCCCTGCAAGTGGCTACAGGACCTCGCCCGCTTCCTGCGAAGGGCCCGTTCACACTTGAGGGTATAGCTCAATCGCTTGCTGCTTTCATACCAGACGACGCCGTTGTAGTCGATGAGTCCGTCTCGTCGGGTCGCGGTTTTGCCCCAATTACCCAGAACGCAGCTCCGCACGACTGGCTATCTCCGATGGGCGGATCGATTGGTTTCGGCCTACCACAGGCTGTGGGCGCGGCGGTGGCAGTGCCAGATCGCAAAGTGATTCTCCTGCAGGCAGACGGTAGTGCGATGTACACCCTTTCCGCCATGTGGACCATGGCTCGTGAGCAGCTAAACATCGTCATCGTTGTGTTCTCGAATCGCGGTTACAAGATCCTACTGGGGGAGCTGGCTAATGTTGGGGGAGGAAAACCAGGCGGCAACGCAATGCGCATGATGACCATTGATGATCCAGCACTTGACTGGCAAGCGCTTGCGAGAGGCTTTGGCATGACATCCAGCCGTGCTTGCAATCTTGACGAGTTCAATCGGGAGCTTGCGCTTGGCATCGACCACAAGGGTCCTCACCTCATTGAACTCGTGCTGTAGTCAATCGTCGGCATCTCTGCATATCGCTTGCCGTCTCGTTGAATCTCGGCGGTTGAGCCCGTGCTGAGGAGGATGCCGCAATCGTCAACAGTGCCCTTGCGCAAGTGCGGATGCGTTGTCAGCGCATCCCGCCGCTGTTCTAGGACTTAGACCGCCTGGAACGTTTTGACGGTCACCGCGAACTCGGTGGAACGACTATTATGTGACTTTCTACGAAACTTCGGAACTGGAATGCCTGCATTTGTCCCTGCTGCTGCACGCGCACTAGCATTGTTTGAGGTCTTTGCTCGAGAAAAGCGCGAGCTCTCCAATACCGAGTTAGCAAAGCACCTAAATCTTCCTGAAAGCAGCTGCTCAGACTTGGTGGGTACCTTGCTCGATATTGGTTATCTGGCCAAGTCCGCGCGCTCCCGTCGGCTCTATCCCACCAGTCGTCTCTACTCTGTCGCCGCCGAAGTCAATAAGAACGACACCACGACGGCTTGGCTAGAGGAAGCCTGCGAGATGCTCAGAGACAAGACGGGTGAGAGTACGTTGTGCGGAAAGATCGTCGATGGGGTGGTCCACGTACTGGCATTCTGTGAGGGACGCTATCCCCTCCGCTACACCTCGGCGCAGGGGGAGAAGATTAGTCTGCATGTTTCTGCACTCGGCAAGGCAATACTGGCACTCGGCACGCCGGCAGAAGCTGTGCAGCAGTTGAAACTAAAGCCCATGCGAAAACTAGCGTCCGGCACGATGACTGAGCTCCCGGCACTCTCCAAGCAGATTGCGCAATTCAAGCAGAACGGGTGGTCACTGGTCGAAAACGAGGGCGCGGAAGACCTCGCTGCCTTTGCGATGGCTGGCAACATCGGGGCAGAGCAGTTGGCTATCTCGGTGGTGGGTCCTGTGGGCCGAATCCGACTGAACAAAAAGGAGTATTTAGCCGCTCTAGCCGAGGTCAGCGAATACTTGTTCAGACCCTCCTAGGTCCACCTCACACGTCCGCAAGCGAAGTCGCGCCTATGAAGAGGACGACCTCCGTGCGATGAAGATAATGTAGTGCTGGGTGCCCCAGGCAATGGAGACAGGCCACCTCTACCTCGATCCGTGGTGAGAGGCGACACCATCCAACGTAACCCTCACGGAACTTCGTTGCGAGGGTCTTGTGACAACACGAGGTCCCAGAGCTCCTGGCCGATCGGGGTGGCCCGTTCTTCCAGTATGTGGCCCACGAGGCCCGCACAACGGCCTGTCAGCATCAGGCCCCGACCGAGCAGGGGGTCGAGCTTCATGTCCGCGATGATGGCGGCGCACGCGCCGACCGCGTTCATGGGCAGACGCTTGCCGAGCGACTGGAGGTGGGCGGCGATCGCGTCCATCAGGCGCCAGTGAATGCCGTAGAAGCCTTCCGCTTGCGATATCTCGCGCATCACGGGCACGCGCGGGTCGCCGTTGACGTGAATGGGGTGGCCGACGCCGAACACAGGCCTGCGGGCGGCCTTCATGCTGGCCACGAGGTCTGCCGCCGCCTTTGCAACAGCCTGTTCATCCGATGCGTCGGACAGGCCTTGTGCCCCATCAATTAGCATCTGGGCCGCATTCTGCGTCGTGCCGAGGAATACGCTGCCTGCGCCCAGCAACCCAGACGCCACCGCTCCCTGCAGGGCTTCGGGGGCACCCAAGTAGGTCAGCCTCGCGCTCAACGCGCTGGGGGTGAGGCCATGGTCCGCCGCCGTGACCAACAGGAGGTTGAGCATCACCTTCTCCTGGGCGGAAGGCTTGCGCCCCATGGTGGTGAGCACCACCATGTCCACGAAGTCGAACTTGCCCAGGATGTCGTTGGCCAGGTTCAAGCCACGAACGGTGATGGCGTCCACGGTCGTGTAGCCGATTTCTGTCTTTACCATGCTGAAGGTTCCTTTCCACGGATGCTGATGACGGCGTCGAGGGCAACGACGCCTTGTTCTCTGGGCCTGACGGCCAGTGGGTTGATTTCGATTTCTTCGATGGTGTCCGGATGCCGGGCCACCAGCTCGCTGAGCTGCACCAGTGCGCTGGCCAGCGCCTCCACATCCATCGGTGGCTTGCCACGGTGCCCTTCGAGCAGGCGGGCGCATTGGGTCTCGGCGATCATGGCGTGGGCACGCGGCAACGAGATGGGCAGCAGCCGGCGGCTGACGTCCTTGAACAGTTCGACGCTGACCCCACCCAGGCCGAACGTGCACAGGTGTCCGAAGCTTTCGTCGCGGCGAATGCCCACCACGACTTCGACAAAGGGACCTTCGAGCATCTGTTCGAGCATCACGCCTTCGAAGGCCTGTCCGCCAGCCAGCCGCTTGACGCTGTCCACGATGCCTTCGTAAGCAGAAGCCGCCGCGTCTTCAGACGAGATGCCCAGGCGGACACCGCCTACGTCTGTCTTGTGCAGGATCTCGGTGCTGACAATCTTCATGGCTACCGCTCCCGCGCCGAGCGACTGGAACGCCTGCCTGGCGCCATCTGCGTTGTCCACGGTGAGCGACCGCGGCACGTCGATGCCGGCCGCGCGCAGGATGTCTTTCGCCGCCACCTCGCTCAGCGAGGTGGCGGGCAACTCCGTCTGGAGCGCTGGCGAGGCAGGGTCGGCCAGTGCCAGCGGGCGCCAGTCGGGCGAGGTGGTCTGCTTCCAGCGGCCATGGTCCACGTACCGCGCGATCGACTGGACCGCGGCACTGACCGAGTGCATCGGCATCAGGCCACCGTTGACCAGCTCGTTCCAGCCACCTCCCAGCTTGTCGCTCATCCAGACCGGCACGATCGGGGTGGCGACCTCGCCTTGGACGCGCACGGCGCTGGCAGCGGCGCTGGTGGTCACCGCCCCATACTCGATGGGGAAAGGGTAGAGCACCAAGCCCACGTCGGGGTCCTCGCACACTGCCTTGAGCGCCTCGTACCCGATCTCCGGCTTGCTGAGCACGTCGGCCGTGGTGTCCACAGGATTGTCCATCGCCGCGTAAGACGGCAACTGGGCGCGCAGCCTGCGCGTTGTCTCGTCCGAGAAGGCCGACAGGGTGAGACCTGCAGAGCCCACTTTGTCCGCGGCCAGTGCCGCCGTGCCGCCGGAGAAGCAGTACACCGCGATCTTCTCGTGCCCCGTCGGCTGTCCCCGCGCCATGACCGATGCGGTGTTCACGAGCTCGTCGATATCCTCTACTTCGATCACCCCGAGTTCCCTGAACACGGCGCTGTTGACCTCGGCAGAACCGGTGATCGCCGCCGTGTGCGATTGCGCCGCCTTTCGCCCGTAGTCGGACTTGCCAATCTTCATCGCTATGACGGGCTTCCCCTGGCGGGCCGCGTGCAGGCAGGCCTCCATGAAGCGAGGGCCGTTCCGGATGCCCTCCAGGCAAGTGGCGATGACTCGGATGTCTTCCGCGCCCGCCATGTAGTGGATGAAGTCGGAAACCTCCAGGTCGGCTTCGTTCCCGGCTGAGCACCACAGACCCGTGCCCACGCCGCGCTCCATCGCCTGGACGAAGGTGCGTCCCAGGCCACCGCCCTGTGTCGCCAGACCGATGGGACCGGCCTTGCGATCAAACCGGAAGGCGGGCGAGAACGTGAAGCCTAGCGAAGCGTTAATGTTGTTCAGGCCTGGACAGTTGGGGCCGTAGATGCGCATGCCGGTGCGAGCCACGATGTCGCGCATCTGCTGCTCCACCTGCCGGCCCTCTTCACCGGTTTCGCCGAACCCCGAGGTAAAGACGATGGCGAACTTGACGCCGCGTCTTCCGCAGTCTTCCAGCACCTGGAGGACTGCATCGGCTTTCACCGCCACCACAGCCAGATCAGGCGCGTCGGCAATGTCCAGTACCGATGGCACACACGGGCGGCCCGCGATACTCGTTTTCGTGGGGTTGACCAGGTGGAGCTGGCCCGTGAATTTCGAGTGCGTCGTAAGGTTATCCAGCGCGCGCCCACCGATGCTATCGGGCCGGTCGGACGCGCCCACAAGCGCGACGGACCGGGGGAGAACGAGTCGGGACAAATCAGAAAAGGAATGTGACATGGTTGCTTAGGTATCGAGGGGGCGGCGTTTCATCAGCAGCGTCACCGTGGAGTCCACCACGATCTCGCGGCGCTGGTTGAAAGTGCGACGCTTGAAGACGATGACACCCTTGTCGGGCTTGCTCGTGGTGTGCTGCTCGGCCACTTCCACCTCGACCTCGATCGTGTCGCCACAGAACGTCGGCTTAGGGAAGGCGAGTTTGTTCTCCAGCAAGGCGATCAAGGCGTTCTCCATCAGCTGGTTCTGGATGGTCCGGGTGTTCAGCCCCACGCTAATGGACGCGACCAGCATGCCGTGCGCGATGCGCTTGCCGAAGTGGCTGGTCTTGGCGAACTCATCGTCGACGTGCGCCCGGTTGTAGTCGGCCGTGAGGCCCGCGAACGCGACGATGTCCGTTTCTGTGACGGTTCGTGACGAGGTGGTGTAGCGCGTGCCGACCGGGAGATCGTCCCAGTACAGCACGGCGTTCTGAAGTTGTTCAAGTGTGGTTTTCATGGTTTATGTCAAGGCCGAAATGCCCAACAGTTCTCTGCCGATGATCAACGTTTGTATCTCGGTGGTCCCTTCTGGAATCATTCCTCCTCGCGTGTCTCGGAAGATTCTTTCGATGGGATAACCGCTGGCGTAGCCCATCCCTCCATGAACTTGAAGAGCCAAGTTGGCCACCTCGTGCGCAGCCTCTGTGGCATACAGCTTTGCGATGGAGCACTCCAACCGAGATGGTGCGCCGGAGGAAAGCGCAGCTGCAGCAAGCTGACCGAGCGCTCGCGCTGCCTGTACCTTCATCGTCATGTCGACGATGTTTTTCTGTACCAACTGAAAGGACGCGATCTGTCGCCCAAACTGTCTACGGGACTTTGCGTAGTCGATCGACAGATCTAAGGCATGCTGAGCAGCGCCAACGGCACCCATCGCTACATTCAGCCTTCCAATGTTGAGCCCTGCCAAGATCAAGCGCAGCCCTTCACCCTCTCCCCCCAAAAGGTTCTCCGCAGGAACGATCGCGTTGTCGAAGCTCAATTCGGCCGTGCCAGTCGACTTCAGGACCATCGTTTCGACCCCTCGCCGGCTGAATTCGGTTTCGTTGGCGTCAACCAGGAACAGTGAGAGCTCTCCCTTGCTCTTCTCGCTGTACGTCCGCGCGACAACAATGCCAAAGTCGGCATTCATGCCATTGGTGATCCATAGCTTGGTTCCAGATAGCTGGTAGTGGTCACCGTTGAGTACTGCCTTGGTCTTGATGTCAGAAACGTTGGATCCCACGTCAGGCTCTGAAATTGCGACGAAGACCCTTCTCGCGTTTTCCAACAAAGGACGCAGAAATTGCTCTCTCTGGTGCGGAGATCCATGGTCACTCAGTATCGTGCCGACGATATGTATGCCGCTGAGAAGAACGCGCATGGAAAGCCAGCAGTAGCCAGCCTCCTCCATCAACATCGCCCACGTCTGGGTATCGATGCCCATTCCACCGTCCGACTCAGAGAGCAGACCTCCTACCAAACCGAAGTCGCGGAGTGAAGCAAGTAGCTCGAACGGAAAAGTCCCATCTCTCTCGCTGACTTCGATATGTGGCACTACGTTCTGAGTCAAGAATCTTCGAACGCTTGTTCTCAGCTCAGCCTGCTCGCTAGCATCGATACTCACGAAGAGAACCTCCCTCCGGTCACGAACACAGTTGTGCCGGATATGTACCTTGCTTGCTCCGACGCCATGAAGGCAACGGTTGAAGCGACGTCCCGGGGTTCTCCAAGGAATCCTACGGGCGTCTTCTGGATAGCCGCCTCGCGCAGCTTGTCGTAGTTGGGAATGCTTTTCATGCCTTCGGTCTCGATAAATCCTGGGGCTATTGCGTTTACCGTGATTCCACGTTTCGCCTGTTCAAGAGACAGCGCTCGAGTGAAGCCGATCACGCCAGCTTTGGCTGCAGAGTAGTTGGTCTGCCCCGGGTTGCCAAAGATTGATCGGGACGAGATGTTGATGATGCGACCCCAGCCATTCTTGTGCATCTCAGGGATGGCGGCCTTGCAGCAGTTGAACGATCCTTTCAATGTGACGTCCACCACGATGTCCCAGTCAGCCTCCTCCATCTTCAGGAGACTGCGGTCCTTCACCACGCCCGCGTTGTTCACCAGGATGTCGAGGCGACCAAACGCTCCTGTGGCAGCGTTCACCGCCCTCACGACTTCGTCGGCACGAGTTACGTCACAACCTAACCCTACGGCACGACCGCCACTAGCGTTGATTGCTGCAGCAGTTGCTTCCGCCGCATCCGCATCTTGGTCCACGGTCACGACTGCAACCCCCTCTGTCGCCAAGTACTGAGCAGTCACCACCCCAATTCCTCTGCCCGCACCAGTGACAAATGCCACTTTACCCACCAGTCCTAGATCCATGCTTGTCCTCGCTTTGGTTGTATCGATCAGGGCCTGCAATGCCGTCAAGCATTGCCAATGCGACCAATCACGTGATGATAATGTACGACACTTCGTTGTTGTCTACAACCCGTCGTAGTATAGTCTTGGCACTCAAGCGAGATGGTTGGCCGGGTAAAGCGGCGTCATGATCAGTGCGCGTCGACACGCCTCAACAGGGTGAGAAATCCCATCCAATCCGCGCTCAAACGGCAAGGAAACCTCTCCAGTACACGTTCAAGGCACGATAAGGATGGCGCTAGAACCAGTCGAATGTCTTGGTCAGCACGCTGCGCAAAGTAGCTGTCGGCACTTTTTACTTCCACAAGTCACCGGATTTCGTATGTACTTCGACATCGATAAGTTGGACCAGAAACTTAGCTACAAACTGCTTGCATCGAGCATCGTTCCTCGCCCTATCGCGTGGGTCGTCACTTGCGATGACAGTGGCCGACCGAACGCTGCGCCCTACTCGTTCTTCAACTTCTTCTCTGGATTTCCCCCTGTAATTTGTATAGGCATGGGGCTTCAGCGTGGCGAACCGAAAGATAGCTACGCGAACATAAAAGCGAGTCGCGAGTTTGTAGTCAACTTGGTACCCTCCGACCTGGCAGAGGAGATGAACACTACGGCAGTCCCGTTTCCTCGAACCGTAAACGAGCTCGAAGTGGCAGGATTGGCAACTACGTCGTCTACAAAGGTTCGACCTCCACGCATTGAACGCAGTCCAGTCGCTCTTGAGTGCCGACTCAACCAAGTGATTCCCGTAGATACCACGGGCGTCATACTTGTGGCGCATGTCGTTGCGGTCCACATCAAAGACGAAGCCGTAGTGAATGCAGAAAAATGCTATTTGGATCCCAGCAAGCTCGACTTGTTGGGCCGCATGGAGAGTCCTGGCTGGTATACGCACACGCGCGAGCGCTTCAAAATGAAGCAGCTTGGTGTTGAAGAGTGGGAGAGGAAAGAAAAGGAGGGGTAACGTGACAACTGCTCCTTCGGCAGAACAGGTTCACACGCAGACCACCGCGCTCGCCCAAACCCACTAGAAGGCGCGTTCAGCGTATCCACGGCGTACAGAAAGGCCAAGGCCGCTTCCGAGCCGATGTAAAGCGCCTGTGGCTGCGCTCAAGAACCTTCGCAATCTAGGGAGCTGGACGCAACACGTGTTTAAGAGGCCGTCATCAGCGATGCATGCGGATGCAAGAACGCCGGATCAACTGCGTGCACTGCCGTGCCGTCAAACTGCTCGGTCAATCCTCCGCAGGGCAGCTGTAGGCCAACAACCAGAAATCACCTGCGTCTGACCTGCCCCCTGTAGACGTACCAATCAAAAGTGGAAGTCCGGGGTTGAAGGTTAATCGATGGGGTGGTGAGTTGATGGGGATCGAGCTGCATCGTCAGCGCGCTGGCGATGTAGCTCGGCGAAGCGAGCCGGTGGCATGCGTCCCAAGCTGCTGTGCGGCCTGACCTCGTTGTAGTCCGTTCGCCAGAGCGCCACGGCCATCCTGGCCTGATGCAGGGTCTGGAACCAGCACTCGTTGAGGTGCTCGTCACGGAACTTGCCGTTGAAGCTCTCGATGTAGCCGTTCTGCATCGGGCGCCCCGGCTGGATCAGGATGTGGCGAATGCCATGCGCTTGCGCCCAGGCCATGAATGCCCGGCTGGTGAACTCCGGTCCGTTGTCCGTTCGCACAGCCTTCGGATACCCGCGAAACAGCGCAGCGCGGTCCAGGACGCGTGTGACGTATTGGCCCGAGATACCGAAGTCCACCACGATGTCCACGCTCTCGTGGCTGAAGTCATCGGCCACCGTGAGGTACTTCAAGCGCCGTCCACCCGAGAGGCTGTCGCTCACAAAATCCATGCTCCACACCTCGTTGACCGTGCGTGCCAGCTGCAGCGGCACGCGCTCGTTGATGGGGCGTTTGCTCTTCTTGCGCCGGCGCACGGCCAGGTTGGCTTGCCGGTAAAGGCGGTACACACGCTTGTGATTGATGCCGGGAAACTGCGGGCGCAACAGGTCGTGGATGCGCCGGTGCCAAAGCGGCGACGCACGTGCGCGATCTCCACGATCTTCTCGTGCAGATCCAGCGTGGCCTGGTCCGCCATGGGTGGATGGCGGTAGCTGTCGCGGGATAGCCCCACAAGACGGCACGCGTGGCGTTCGGACAAATGGTGCTCACTCACCATGCGCCCAGCCGCCTCGCGTCTGGCCTGTGGGGCTAGCGCTTTACCCCCAGAACGCTCTTGAGCGCATGCATGTCCAGGTGCGCCTCAGCCAGCAGCCGCTTGAGCTTGGCGTTCTCGGATTCGAGCTCACGCAGTCGCTGTGCCTCCGAGACCTGCATGCCGCCGAACTTGGCGCACCACTTGTAGAAAGTGGCATCGCTGAATCCGCCGTTGCGGCACAGCTCCTTGATCGGCATGCCGGCCTCGGCCTGCTTGAGGAAGCCGATGATTTGTTCCTCGGTGAATCTGCTCTTCTTCATATCCGTCATTCTCCTGGTGGTTGACGGACTTCACTAACTTCAGCCTGGTACGGCTGGTGGGGGGGCAGGTCAATGCTGCTGCTTGACATGGAAAAATAACGGAACTCAAAGGCCGAGATTCAGGTACTTAATCTCGAGGTACTCCTCGATGCCGTACTTAGAACCTTCGCGACCGAGACCCGAGGCTTTCATGCCACCGAATGGTGCCATTTCGGTGGAGATCGCGCCGGAGTTGATGCCCACCATCCCATACTCCAGGGCTTCTGCCACCCGAAAGACACGAGCGAGGTCACGGGAGTAGAAGTACGCGGCGAGGCCGTATTCGGTGTCGTTGGCGCGCTCCACTACTTCGGCCTCGTCGCTGAACCGGAACAGAGGGGCGAGCGGGCCGAAGGTTTCCTCTCTCGCCACGATGGCCTCAGGCGGCACGTTCGTGAGGATCGTAGGCTCGAAGGTAATCCCCCCGCAAAACCATTGAGCTGAGAAGTAGAGACTCTGACAGGAGAATCTCTACCATGAAGAAATCGCGATTTACCGACAGCCAGATCATCGACGCACTCAAGCGGGCGGAGGCGGGGCTAACGGTGCCTGAGCTTTGCCGAGAGCTGGGGATCAGCTCGGCGACGTTCTACAAGTGGCGGGCCAAGTTCGGCGGCATGGATGCCTCACTGATGGCGCGCATGAAGGAGCTGGAGGCGGAGAACGCGCGGCTGCGCAAGATGTATGTCGAGGAGAAGCTCAAAGCCGAGGTCGTGGCGGAGGCACTCGCAAAAAAGTGGTGAAGCCATCTCGCCGACGCGAGATGGCACAACAAGCTGTGCGCCAGCGCGGGCTGTCGATCAGGGCTGCTTGTCAGGCATTCCAGATCAGCCAGGCCTGCTACCGCTACGAGGCCCGTCGCGGCCTTGAGGACGACGAGATCGCCCAATGGCTGCTGCGCTTGACCGACAACAACCGCAACTGGGGCTTTGGCCTGTGCTTCCTGCACCTGCGCAACGTGCGCGGCTTGCCCTGGAACCACAAGCGCGTGTATCGGGTTTACCGGGAGCTGGAGCTCAACCTTCGCATCAAGCCGCGCAAGCGCCTGGTGCGCGAGAAGCCCGAGCCTCTGACGGTGCCCAAGCACAGCAACGAGGTCTGGTCGATGGACTTCATGCACGACCAACTGGAGGACGGTCGCAGCATCCGGCTGCTCAACGTGATCGACGACTTCAATCGCGAGGCCCTGGGCATGGAGGTGGACTTCTCGCTGCCCTCGCAGCGTGTGATCCGCACCCTGGCGCAGATCATGGCTTGGCGCGGCAGGCCCAACGTGATTCGCTGTGACAACGGGCCGGAGTACATCAGTGCCACGTTGCTGAACTGGGCCAGTGCCAGAGGCATTCATATCGAGCACATCCAGCCGGGCAAGCCCCAACAGAATGCCTACGTCGAGCGCTTCAACAGAACGGTGCGCTACGAGTGGCTGTCCCAGTACCATTGGAGCGACCTCGACGAGGTTCGCGAGTACGCCACGCAGTGGATGTGGCGCTACAACCATGAGCGCCCAAACATGGCCTTGGGCGGCATCACCCCGAAACAGCGGCTGGCCATGGCCGCATAGCTCTACTTCTCGGAGCCGTGGAATTCGGGGGGATTACCCTTCCCACACGTCGTTCTCCCGCGCACACACGCAGCGACCCGATGCAGTGACGGATTTAATCTCTCGGTGGAGAGCCATGAACCTCTACGAGTATCCAGTCTCACCGCAGGGAGTATTTCATACCGCAGAAATGCTGCATTTCCACGCAAGTGGTATTCGCGTGCGCGCGCGCCTTTTTGAAAGCTGTCCGCAAAGCGCAAGTTCACGCTCATTCTTTCGTTTTTCACAATTCTTGGAGGATCGACATCTTCAAAAGTCGGTGAGACGAGTGCGCTCACGCCTTCCTCCACCGCCAGCATGTCTGGAGCCTCAGTTTCACTGAGGCTTTTTTTTGGCGCGAACCCCCGTTTCATGCGGGTTCCGTGATAGTCGCTTTCTCTCTGTTGAGATTCTCAGACGGCTTTCTCTCGGCTCTGGCCGTGTTCTCTCTACGTTCTCTCTTTCCGACCCTGCTCCGGCGATACGCCAAGCCTGCGGGCGATCGCCTTCACAGCCGCCATCGACCCGCTTCCGGCACTCCAGCTTCCGCCTTGGATATCTGCTGTGCCGCGATTCATGCCCGTCTGAACCGCCCCGGAATTGAACTGCCCCCAGAAGTTGGACGGTCACGATACCGCCGTCAAGGCGGTGCTTCTCAATCGGTACTCCACCGGACTGAGCCCCTGTAGCCCGAGCTTGATGCGCTCGTGGTTGTAATAGTGGACGTAATCATGCACGCCTGCTTCGAGTGCATCAATGCTGTCGGGCCTGTCGAGATGGACGTACTCGGCTTTCAGGGTGCCGAAGAAGCTTTCAATCACCGCGTTGTCGAGGATGCCGTGCGGCCTTTGCTTTTAGTCATGATTCGCAATTGACGCTTGCGTCTCATCAAAAACGTTCACTCTTTCCCCGCCAGAAAAACTTAGGAAATCGGTCTCCTCATGGCTCGCTCGGCACAGTTGGGGTGGGCATGGGAAGCGGATCGCCCGCGATATGGCCGAGACCAGTGCTGCCCGGTACCACAAGCCCGGCGCCTGGCAACGCAATCTGTGATCCAATTTGTCCATGCCTGTGTCCCCTCGCCCCGCTCGAAAGACCACCACCGCGCCTGCAACGTCTGGCACCGTTCGCACCAAGACGATAAGGGGACAAGCGAAGAACCTGTCAGAGGAACCTTCTCGCATCCCCACCATCGGGTATGTCATTCTGGGCCGCCTTGCGCAGGCAGAAGAGACGGGCTATGACCTTTCGCTGTTCATGGGTCCGCCGCGCAACTACATCTGGGAAGCGAGCCACAGCCAGATTTATCCACTGCTGGCAACGCTCACCGACCAGGGCCTGGTTCAATTTCGCGACGTGCCTCAAGTAGGCAAACCAAACAAGAAGATCTACAGCATCACGGCCACCGGCATGACGGCGTTGCAAGACTGGGTGCGCAACGCACCCACCCCCATGACCCGCCGCCTCGAGTTCAACGCCAAGGTCAATTCCTTGTGGTTGCTGCCACCATCGGAAGCGCTAACAGTGCTCGATGAACAGATTGCTATGACCGAGGCCGAGATCGAAATGATCAACGGCCACATGAACGACGCCGAACAACGATCGGGGCAGGCGTTTCCCCCGCCGCCCGCCAGCAAGTACTCGGGCATCTACGCCAACATTCGGTATGCGCTGGACAGCCGGCGCTACATGATCGAGTGGTACCAGTCGATTCAGAAAGACTTTCGCGCCGCAGCTGCCATCCGCAAACGCGCCCGCAAATAGCGAGACGCCTCCTGCGTTTCAGGCGGCAACCGCTAGCTGCCTTGCCCGCACAGTCGCAGCACCGCGCGCGAGGTCAAGAACGTGTCCAGGGTCGTCTGGCAATCCGTCGCCGCGCCAGGCAACATGCCCATCGGGACGCACGAGCACATAGCATTTTTCGTACAAGGCGTGCAGCGAAGCCATGGCAAAAGTCTCCACGCGCAATGGCACGCCGCGCTCAGCAGCGGCGTCCCTGAACAACCCATTTTCGTCTTTGCCGGCAAGACACAGCAGGACGAACCCGCGACCGAAGAGGTCCAATGTGGAGCGACCATCCTCCAGCCAGGCATGCGGCGCCCGTCCCCCCGGCCAAGTCGACGGCTGGTACAGCATGTGATCGTCCGGCGGTTCGAGGGCTTCATCGACCGCGCACAACGGCGACTGGCGGTATCGGTAGCCGAGCTGAACGCCCTGGGTACGGAATTCGCGCAGACGCAAGGCGTGAATGCGGCTCTCGGTATGTCGGCGCAGCGTCACCGCCTCGGCGCCCTCGCCGTCGAAGGCTGGATCAGGCGCGATGGCGCCATCCAGCGTGCGGTTGTTCGACGCTTCGTTCACGTTGCGGATCGCGATAGGCCTGCGTTCAAATTCGTAGCTGTCCAGCAGCGACGGACCTCCCCAGCCCTGGAGGGTAGCGGCCAGCTTCCAGCCCAGGTCCACGGCGTCGCCGATGCCTGTGTTCGCGCCGAAGCCGCCCTTGGGCCAGCGCAGGTGTGCTGCGTCGCCCAACAGAAATGCCCGACCTTCCCGGTACCGCGCCGCCACCACGCGGTGACCAGCCCAGGGCTGCGCGCGCACGACCTCGATCGGCATCGGCACACCGATGGCCGCTTCGATGGCCGCCACTGCATCTGGATCGTCGCCCTTCTCGATATACATCGACATTCGCCATTGGTCCCTTCCGTCGACAGCGGTGAAGTACGGGCGGCGCGGCGTGTTGACCGTGTGCAACTGGAACAAGGAACAACCGAACTGCCGCTCCAGCAGGGCGCGAAGTTGCGGCGCGCGGAACCACACGGCGAAGTTGTGCCCCTCGCCAAAGGAGCCCTGGTACCGAATGTCGAGCTGCTTGCGCACCATGCTGCGCGCGCCGTCGCAGGCCGCGATGTATGACGCGTGCACCTCGTATTTCTCGCCGCTTGCAAGGTCCTTCATTTGCGCGGTGACACCCTCCTGCGTCTGCGCAAAGCCGGTGCATTCGGTGCGGTAGCGCAGGTCCACGCCTTCTCGTGCTTCCGCACCCTGGCGCAGCAAAGGGTCAAACACCATCTTCGGGCTGATCAATATGCCTTCGGGTGAATCGTTCTGAATGTTCGGCATGTCTTCGTTGGAAGGTGCTTCGAACAAGGCCAGCAGCTTGCCGGTGACCGACGTTGCGAACCCGACATTGAGGGCGTAGCGCTCTGGCAAGCCCGAATGGCGGCGGGCGCGCTCCGAAAAACCCCAGCGCCGCAGGTGTTCCATCGTCCGGGAGAAGATGCCTTCGCCCGCCGGAAACAGCACTTCACCGTTGCTTTGCTCGACCACCACACAGCGTATGCCCTGGTAGCCCAGTTCGTTGGCGAGCGCCAGTCCCACGGGGCCCGCGCCAATGATCAGCACCTGGGTCTGTATTTCCTTCATCTTCATGTTGTTCCTTGCGTGGCTCTTGTGTGGTCATCCTAGGCCTGCGACATTTATATGTCAACACTTACATACAACAATGTTGACATATGTAAATATAGACGTCACAGTACGCGCAAGAACCAGGAGCCCAACGTATGTCAAATTCACCCCCTTCCAATTTTTCTGAACTCGCCAAAGCAACCGCCCATCTGCCCTCGCTGCGCATTGCAGAAATCGTGCTGCAAACGGGTCGCTACCAAGCGATCAAGGACTGGTACCGCGCCGTCCTCGGCCGCCCATGGTCGATCGAGAACGAGCCCAAGCCCGACGTTTCCATCGATGGACAACATGGCGACGGCGGCAAGCAAGTGCATGCAAGCCGGGTGCGGTCGTCTTTCATGATTCTGGATAAGGAGGCTGCTGCCACACCCTACGGACAGCTGTTTGCCGTGTTCGAAATCCCCGGCATTGGCTCGGTGCCCGGCAAGGATCCGGGCCTGAACCACATGCAGTTCAAACACGGCGGTCTCGACGACTTGATGGAACGCGTGGTGATTCTGCGCGACGCCGGCTTGCTGCCACACCGCAGCGCCAACCACGGCCCGATCACGAGCTTTTACTACCGCGATCCGGACAGCAACGTCGTCGAGCTCTGTTGCAACAACTTCGCGACATTTGACGAATGGCAGGCCTACTTCGACTCGGCCGCATTCAAGCGCAATCCGTCCGGCATCGACATGGATTTTCAGACCTACCTTGCGCGCTACCAAAGCGGTGAGGCGCATGAAGCCTTGCTGAAGCTGCCGGTCTGAAATTCGCTCGTTTCACCCCTAAAGGAGACACTGATGACACCACTGAAAAAGTCCCTGCCAGCCTGGTCCACCGGGCGCCGAACCCTGCTGATCGGCGCGGCCGCACTGGCCACTCAAACCGCTTGGGGCCAAGGCGCCAGCGCCTTCCCCAACCGCCCTGTGCGCCTTGTTTTGCCGAGCCCACCGGGCTCGCTGGTCGATGTGATGGCGCGGCTTTTCGCCACCGGCATGGGCGAAGCACTGCAGCAGCCCGTGGTGCCTGACAACAAGCCCGGTGCGGGGGGCGTCATCGCCGCAGACCTGGTCGCCAAGGCACCGGCCGATGGCCACACCTTGCTGTTGGCCACCGACAGTCTGCTGACCATCAACCCGTTCATCTATCCCCATTTAAGCTACGACCCGCGCAAGGACTTCAAGCCCATCTCGCTGTTGGGAAAAGCCAGCGTGGTGCTCGTCGCCCATCCTTCCTTGGGCGTGAAGACCCCGGCAGATCTGATCCGCCTGGCCAAAACCAAGCCGGGTGGGTTGAACTACGGCAGCGGCGGTCAAGGACACACCACCCACCTGGCGATGGAGCTGTTCCTCAAGCACACGGATACCCGCATGACACACGTGGCCTACAAGGGGACCACGCCCGCCATGCAGGCGCTCCTGGGCGGAGAGATCGGTGTGGTGATCACCGGTCTCGCTGAAGCGCTCCCACACATCAAGGCGGGCAAGGTTGTCGCATTGGCCAGCAGTGGGCCGCTGGGCAAAACGATCTTCCCGGATTTGCCCGAACTCAAGGAAATCAATCCAGCGCTGGACATGGCCTTCTGGTTCGCCTTGCTTGCCCCGGCGCAGACACCCGCATCCACGATCGCAACGCTGAATGCGGCTGTCACGCGCGCCGCGCAATCGCCGGAGGCGCGACAACGGCTGGGCGAGTTTGGCTTCACCGTGATGAGTTCGCCGCCCGATGTGGTCGACGGTTTGATCGTGTCCGATCTCTCGCGCTACGGCCCGCTCATCAAGTCTCTCAACATCAAGGCGGAATGAACGACATGACAACCACACACCCGGCCGACGCGAGCGTGGCCGCCGCCTGCGAACGTACGGTGCTCGCTTTTACGCACGGTTTCGACATGAACGACATCGACACCATGTCGCGCCATTTCGCACCCGATGGCGTGTGGAAGCGGCACGACGGCGACCTCGTCGGCATGGAACAACTGCGCGACTTCATGAAGGTGCGCGACCCCGGCACCTTCGTGCGCCACGTGCTGAGCAATCTGCGCACGGGCCTTCTGCCCAACGGCCACGCGGTGGTGGACTCATACGTCACCGTCTACCGCCACGACTTCAAGGGCGCGCCCCAGCGCCCGGCGCCTCTGCCGGGACCGAATGTGATGGGTCGCTACCGCGATCAACTCGCGCTCGGTGACAACGGATGGCAACTCGTCCAGCGGGAAGTTCAGATCGATTTCAAACAACAGGAAATTTCGCCATGAAACTGGCCACCGCTCGCCTCAACGGCGTATCCACTTTCGGCGCCGTCACGGAACTGGGCTTTGTCGACTTGGCCCCTTCGCTGGGTCACCAGTTCGCCGACCTGCGCGCGTTGCTCGCGGCACCCTCGCTGGACGCAGCGCGCCGCGCTGCCGACACCGAGCCCGCCACCGCGTTGAACACACTTGTCTTCGAACGCCCCATTCCCAACTTGGACGCCCGCATGCTCGCGGTGGGATGGGCCTACAAGGACCACCAGACCGAGACCGGCAAGGCGGCGCCCGAGCATCCTTTCTTCTTTAGCAAACATCCGCAGGCCATGGTGGGACACGGTGTTGCGCTGCAGCGCCCACGCGTGTCCGAGCGCTTCGACTTCGAGGGCGAGATCGCCATCGTCATCGGCAAAGCCGGACGGCACATACCGGCCAACCGAGCGCTGGAGCACGTCGCCGGCTACACCATCGTCATGGACGGCTCGGTGCGCGACTGGCAGGCACACAGCGTCACCGCGGGCAAGAACTTCGACGCCTCTAGCGCTTATGGCCCCTGGATCGTGACGCGCGACGACATCGCCGAACCTGGTCGCATGGAACTCGTGACGCGCGTCAACGGCCAGGAAATGCAGCGCACCTTCTTCAGTGAAATGGCCTGGCGCCTTGAGGATCTGGTCGCCTACGCTTCAACGATTTGCCGACTGGAGCCTGGCGATTGCATCTCAACGGGAACCCCTGCAGGCGTGGGCAACAAGCGCGTGCCGCCGGTCTACCTGAAGGCTGGCGACACCTTGTCCATCGAAGTCAGCGGCATCGGCGAGCTGTCGAATCCGGTGATTGACGAGCCCATCAGCTGAAAGCGAGCAGTTCCTCGGCTCCGCCGCCTGTGGTCGCCCGCCACGAAACAAGGAAAATGCCAAAGCGACTATCTTGCGCTCAGCTGGATGCCGGGCCTCTCTTTTGCGACCTGGTCGAGCCCGCGTCCCCCACAACGAAGCCGATCGTTGTCATGGTCCACGGTCGCTCGCACACACGAACGTGTTGTCCGGCGACGCGGTGTGCGCTGCTGGGCGCGCGTGTTCGCACGACCTGCCCCAACCGACTACAACATCGTCTGGCATTCCAATTGGGCCATCGACGCACCGGACTCTCTTCCCGGGAGGAAAATTAGCTGGGATTGCTTGCGTTGGGCCGGACCAGGCGCTGTGAGTTCCGCGGTCGCTACGACACGCTTCTGCGCCGGACGTGAAGCACCTTTAGCCTGAGCCTTCGAAGAGGACGGTTTAGATGTTTTGCACGCACCCGGCTTAGTAGATGCCGGACGGCGTTTTGCGAGAACTGACTTGACTCTTTCGCTGCGTCGGTGAGGCCCCGAAGTGAGCCTCCGAGATGTGTTTGGCGGGGCGACGAGCCCACGCAGTTGACTCAACGGGTCACGTCAAGTCCCGCCCGCAAGCCTTCACGAAGCATTCCCGCAGCCACCGGTGCGCGAGGTCAGCCTCCATCCGGGGATGCCACAACAACGAGACTGTGAATGGAGGCACCTCGAACGGTAGGGCGAACGAATGCATTCCGTCGCGCAGGTTCCCAGTGTGTCGCTCCGGAACCGTGGCGACCATGTCAGTGGCTCGTGCGAGCGCCAGAGCTGCTGAGAAGCCTCCCACCGTCAGCCGGATCATTCTCGCCAGCCCCAGCTCAGCCAAAGCACCATCCACCGGCCCCTTCTCATCAAGTTGCCTCGCAGAATGCACGTGCTTGCTATCGGCGTAATCCTGAACCGTCGGCGCCCCCTCTGCCAAGAGATGCCCAAGGCGTACGACGCCCACAAAGCGATCACGGAACAAAGCCCGTACGCGCACCTCTGGTCCATAGGTGGCCCCAACGACTGCCGTCTCCAGGTCAACAAGGCCATCCCGCAGCGGGCCCGTGTCCTTGTCGGGTTTCGGCACGAATCGCAGCCGAACGCCAGGCGCAACCGCGTCCACCCTTGCCAAGAGCGCAGGTCCGAAGTTCTCGACGAAGCCTTCATTGGTTCGCACCGTGAACGTTCGAGCCAACTTCTTCAGGTCCAGCGCCTTCACCGGTGAAAGCGCCGCTTCAGCCTGCTGAACCAGCGCGCCGACCGATTCCCGCAGTTCGAGCGCCCGGGGGGTGGGCACCAGGCCACGCCCGGCCCTCACCAAGAGTGGGTCCCCGGTCGTTTCTCTCAGCCGCGCAAGAGCGCGGCTCATGGCCGAGGCGCTCAAGTTAAGCCGCTTCGCAGCGCGGGCGACGTTCCCCTCGGTGAGCAAAACGTCCAAGGTCAGCAGCAGATTCAGGTCTGGATGGGCCATGCCAAACGATCCCACGGGCGGTGATATGGCGTCAAGCGCATCCACTCACTGCAAATGACGCGCCTTCCGCCATACCACGCACATCACTAACCTGACGGCATCTCTCCAAACACGACCCATAGGCCCTTGAATGACCACCGAAACCCTGCAGACCAAACAGGCATCCCCCACAAAGTCGTCCACTCCATGGACGCTCACCTGTCTCTCGCTCTTCATGCTGCTGCCATCCCTCGGCACCAGCATCGCAAACATCTCGCTGCCCACCCTGACCCATGCGTTCGGGGCCCCTGTCCAACAGGTCCAATGGGTGGTCATTTCCTTCTTGCTGGCCACGACGACGTTGGTTGTCAGCGCTGGGCGTCTGGGCGATGTTGTCGGTCGTCGGCGTCTTCTGATGGCCGGCGCGGCGCTGTTCACTGCAGCATCTGCCGTTTGCGCCGCAGCGCCGAGTCTTTGGGTTCTCATCGCAGCGCGCGCCGTTCAGGGCATCGGCGCGGCCGCCATGCTCGCCCTCACGGTCGCGTTTGTAGGGCAGGCTGTGCCGAAGGAGCGCACCGGCAGCGCCATGGGCATGCTGGGCACGATGTCGGCTGTGGGCACCGCCCTTGGCCCGTCGCTAGGTGGTGTTCTCATTGCAAGCTTCGGTTGGCAAGCCATCTTCCTCATCAACATTCCCCTGGGCTTCGTCGCCATTGCAATGGCAAGGCGCTTTCTGCCCCCTGACGCCGCACAGGTGAAGTCCGCTCGGTTCGACAACCTCGGCACCATCACGCTGGCGGCGACGCTCGCCGCCTATGCGCTGTCGATGACGCTGGGCAAGGGCAACTTCGGCCCACTGAACATTGCACTTCTGGTTGCCGCTGTGGCAGGCGTTGGAGCCTTCATGGCTGTTGAGTCTCGCACCGATTCCCCCCTGGTTCACCTGGCCATGTTCCGTGACCGCAGACTCACCGCCAGCCTCATCATGAGCGCCCTGGTGTCCACCGTGCTGATGGCGACATTGGTTGTCGGCCCCTTCTACCTCTCGCAAGGCTTGCTCTTGAGCACGGGCGCCGTCGGGCTGGTGATGTCGGTGGGCCCCGCTGTGGCGGCGTTCACCGGTGCACCGGCCGGCCGGCTGGTGGATCGGTTCAGGTCGCAAGTCACAAGCATGGGTGGCTTGATCGGAATGGCACTCGGCTGCGGATCGCTGGTCGCGATTCCCGCGTCCTTCGGTGTCGCAGGCTACCTCGTTCCCATCGTCATCATCACCGGCAGCTACGCGGTCTTCCAGGCAGCGAACAACACGGGCGTCATGGCCGATGTTCCTCAAGACCGCCGCGGCGTCATCTCGGGACTGTTGACCTTGTCGCGCAACCTGGGGCTTATCACCGGTGCGTCAGCCATGGGGGCGGTGTTCGCCGCAACCGCTGGTTCCTCGAATGGCGGACGCGTCGCACCGGCTGCGATTGACTTCGGCATGCGCACGACCTTCGCCATCGCCACCGCACTCATCGTCGTGTCTCTTGCGGTTGCAGTTTGGGGCCGGCGCGGCTCGGTCTCCTCCTCAAAAAAGGCGGCCTGAGCTCGCGGGAGTCGACGCGATGTCTCAGGATGATGGACGGTGAGGATGGGAATCCTGTGTGGAGGCCGTCGCCGAGGCAGATCGGCGCAGCCAGCGCATCAGACCGCCCAGCACCGGCAGCTTTTCGTACAACTCCTCGGCCGCATCCCAGTAGTCGCGGTGCAGTGCCACGCGGCCCTCGGCGTCGAAGCGCACCAAGGTCGCACCGTGGATGCATTGCTCCACCTGCGGCCGCCAGCGGCGCATGCGAAAGCGGAACTCCCAGCCCAGAAAGGCCTGGTCGCCTTGCACGATGTGTTGAGTGACCGTGAAGCGCGGTTGATCCAGCGTCGCGAACATGTGGGCAAAAATCTGCGCGATGGCGGGCACACCGCGCACGTCGTTGAAGGGGTCTTTGAAATGCGCGTCAGGCGCATAGTAGGCATCCAGTGTGGCCAGGTGCGCGGGCGAGAGCTGCTCGTACAGCGCAATGAGCCGCTGCGTGGCGGTGGTGGCACGCGGGTCCCGGTCGGTTTGCGCAGGAGAGGTCGGCATGTTCAGCGCCCCGTGAAACGGTGTACCAAGGGGAAATACCAGCGGTACGGCAAGCAGCGCATCAGCTTGAGCACACTTGTGAAGCGCTTTGGAAAATGCAGCTCGAACTGCCCGCGCTGCCAGCCGCGCACGATGGCCAAGGCGGCCTGCTCCGGCGTGAGGAGCGCCGGCATGGAGAACTGGTTTTGCGCCGTCAGCGGGGTATCGACGAAACCGGGGTTGACCAGACTGACGCCCACACCCTGCGGGCGCAAATCCAGAAACAGGTTTTCTGCCAGATTGATCAACGCTGCCTTGGTGGGGCCATATGCCAGGCTTTGCGGCAGGCCGCGCCATCCGGCCACACTGGCGACCAAGCTCAGGTGCGGCGTGCGCCCGGCAGCGGCCGCCTGCAGCAGCGCGGGCACCACCACGGCCAGCACCTGCAGCGCGCCCGTGACATTCACGCGCTGGTGCTGCAACAACTCATCCAAATCCAGCGCATGGGCCGACATGGGGCGGTAGTGGCCGGCGCAATAACACACCAGGTCCAGGGGCGCTGCCGCCAACAGTTGTTGCGCCGCGCCGGCGACTGCCTGCGTGTCCGTCACATCGAGCGCCAACGCCTGGCTGCCAGGATGCTCGCGCACGAAGTCGTCGAGCAACTCTTGCTGGCGCGCCGACACGCAGACCTGCGCGCCACGTTCGTGCAGCAAGGCTGCCAAGGCACGCCCGATGCCACTGGACGCACCGATCAGCCACACGCGTCGGCCGCGCCAGTCGGTAATGGGAAGGTTCAGAGGCATGGCGCCATTCCTTGGTTATTCCTTGTTGAACGACAACAGCACTTCGCCCAGGGTGACGCCAAACTTGCTCATGGTGGCGCGGTTGAGCATCACGCGCTCGTCGATCAGGTACATCCAGTCGTCGAACTGCACGTCGTACGTCTTGCCGTCCACGGGCAGTCGCAGCGTGTAGTTCCAGCGAAAGGCGTTGCCCGATGTCTGCCCTTGGGCCTCGCCCACCACGTCGTCGGCGCGCCCCGTGTAGCGCCCGTCTGCGTGTTTGGTCAAACGCCAGACACGGCGTTCGGTCGTGCCGTCTGAATAGGCAAAGGCCTCGTCCAGCACGCCCTGGTTGCCATTCCAGCGGCAGTCCATCACCACGGTGAAACGGCGTACTACCTCACCGCCGCGCTTTTGAAAAATGCCATGGGCATGAACGCGGCCATTGAAATAGCGGTCGAGCTCCAGCTTGGGTTGCTGCTGGGCGTAGTCGCTGACCCGAGGGCTGGAACACCCCGCGAGCACGGCCGATCCCGCGAGCAGGGCAAAAAGGACATGGCGGCGCGTGTTCACGGGGTAGCTCCTTGGGTCGGGTTTCTGGAAGCGATCAACAGCCGATGCAGCAAGCAGGCGGCCATCAGTTTGAGCGCACAGGGCAGTAGCGCATAAATCCATGCCAGGCGTTGCAAGGCCTGTGCGTCTTGGCTGCCGGGCACATAGCCCAGCCATTGCAACAGCGGCAGCGTTGCCCCGGCTGCCAGCGCCAGGTTGAGTTTGATGGCCAGGTTCCACCAGCCCAGGTAGGTGCCCTCGTGCGCGCCCTGAGAACCTTGGCGCTCGACCAGCAAGGCCAGCAGCGCACCCGGAACCGCCAGATCGGCTCCCAGCGCAGCGCCGGACAGCACGCAGATCACGGCAAAGATCACCACCTGCCCACCTTGCAGAGCGGCGGCCCATCCGAAGCAGGCCACGGCCAGCAGCATGCCGGCCAACCACGCCCGCTCCAACCCGAAGCGGCGCACCACGTGCAGCCAGGCGGGCATGGACAGCGCACCGCTGACGAAATACAGCACCAGAAACAGCGCGATCTGCGGGGGCGAAGCCAGCAACCGGTCCTGGGCGAAAAACAGCATCAGCGCGGCTGGTATGGCGCTGGCGATGCCATTGCACAAGAACACGGTCAGCAATCGGCGAAAGGGCTTTTGGGTCAGCGGTTGCCAGAGTTGGAGATGGCGCGGCCCGTGCCCTTCATGCGACTTGGTCGCAGATGGTGGACGCGGTGCCCGCCAGAGCGCCAGCCAACCGGCCAGCAGTGCCAGCGCGAACACCCCCAGCATGGGGCCCGCACCCCAGGCCACCGAAAGCGCGCTGGCGGTGACCACGCCCACCAGCCCCAGCCCCTCACGCCAAGACACGATCCGGCTGCGCTGCACGCCGTCGCCCCCCAGGCGCACACCCCAGGCCTGGTGGGCAATGACCAGCAGACTGTGCGCCAGGCAGGTGAACAACAGCCCCGCAACCATCCACGTTGCCAGTGCCGTCGGCCCCTTCACCCACGGAAAGAACAGCGCCGCCATGCCGCCGCCCAAGAGCACTGCCGAGGCGCCAGCCACCCACAACACCACAGACATGGTGCGGCGATACATCGCGTCACTCAAGCGTCCCAGCAGCGGGTCGGCCCCCGCATCCATCAGCCGCACCAGCATCAGCAACGCCCCCACGGTGGCCAGCGGCAGGCCGAGTTGGCTGGCGTAGTAATGCGGCAGCACCACATACAGTGGCAGTGCGGCGAAGGCCAATGGCAGTCCCAGCAATCCATAGGCCAGGCCGGCGCGCCAAGACAGCGTTTGCGAGGCCTCCGCCGGCAGGGCGCGGATCATGGCCCGGCTCCTGGCTTGCGCGCCAGCAAGGCGCTGCGCAGGCCGGGTTCGGAGGTGCGCGGCGACAGCCAGATGCCCACGAAGCGGCGCGCCAGCTCGGCTTCGTCGATCGCACCCAGCGCCTGCTGGCCACGCCACAGGCGCATGCCCTGGCCGGGTTGGTAAAGGCCGGTGAGGCGGTCGCCCGGCTGAACGTCCGGCAGCAGGGCCGCCAGCGCCTTCAGCCAGAGCTGAGCCTGAGCGGGCGCCAGCTCACCTTGGCGCTCAATCTCCTCGATGGAGCGCTGGGCGATGGAGGCACCTGTAAAGCTGCGGTGGTAGGTCAACTCCAACGCCAGTGCGTGGGCGCCAAAGTCGGCGGCCTCGAACCCATGGCGTGCCCACAGGCGGGCGTCGTAAATCCTCAGCCCGAGAAAGCGCAACTGCCCCTGGCCCCACAGCGTGACCTCGGGCAGCGCCTGGCGTACGAAGGCGGGTGGCGCCACGGGGTCTTGCGCAACCGCATCGGGTGCTGCGGCAGCGCAGGCAAGGGCCACCGCTATGGCCAGCACACGGGCGCGTGCCAGGCGATTCAGCAGTGAGCAGTGGTGCAAAGGCATGTGCATCGATGGCACGCGGTTTCCCTTTTTCAATCTTTCACCAGCGTGAACTGCACCACGTCGATATTGCGGCTGTCGAACGCGGCTTCGCAGTACGCGAGGTAGAACTCCCAGGTGCGCGAGAACTTCGCATCAAAGCCCTGCGCCGACACCTGGGCGTGCTGTTGCGTGAACTGGCGATGCCAGCGGCGCAGGGTTTCGGCGTAGTCGGCGCCGAAGGCCAACTCCTCCACCACGCGCAACCCGGCTTGTTGCGCGGCCTCGCGAAAGCGCGCCGGGCTGGGCAGGCAGCCGCCGGGAAACACGTATTGCTGAATGAAGTCCGTGCCCTGCACATAGCGGTCGAACAGCGCGTCGTCGATGACGATGCTTTGCACGCAAGCGCGCCCGCCCGCCTTGAGCAACCGCGCCACCGTGCCAAAGTAGCTGGGCCAATAAGCCTGGCCCACGGCCTCGACCATTTCGATGGAGCAAATGGCATCGAACGGCGCGTCCGGGATGTCGCGGTAGTCCTGCAAGCGCAGCTCGGCCCGCTCGGCCAGCCCTGCCTGGTGCAGGCGCTGCTGACCAAACGACAGTTGCTCGGTGGACAGCGTCACGCCGGTCACATGGGCCTGAAACTCGCCCGCGGCCATCTCGGCCAACGCGCCCCAGCCGCAACCAATCTCCAGCACGCGGCTGCCCGGCCGTACGCCGGCGCTTTGCAGGGCGCGGCGCACCTTGGCATGCTGCGCCTGGGTCAGGTCGCCGTCCAGATTTCCCTGGAACCAGGCGGACGAGTAATTCATGCTCGGGTCCAGCCATAGCGTGTAGAACGCATTGCCCAGGTCGTAATGGGCGTGGATGTTGCGCCGGCTGCCGGAGCGCGTGTTGCGGTTGAGCAAGTGGCGCAGGCGGTAGGCCAGCCGTCCCCACCAAGCGCCGTAGACGAGCGACTCCAGCGCGTCGCGATTGGCCATCAGCAGGCGCAGCAGGTCGGCCAGGTGCGGTGTGCTCCAGTGGCGATCGATATAGCCCTCGGCCAGACCGATGTCGCCCGAGCGCAGAACCGCTGCAAACACCCGCCAGTCGTGCAAGCGCATGCTGGCGTGGGGATAGCCGCCCCGGCCCAATTGCAGGGTGTTGCCGTCGGGCAGCTCCAGGTGCAAGGTGCCGTGCTGCAGGCGTTGCAGCAGGCGCAGGGTGTGCCGCGCACTGGCGGGCAGGCCCGCAGGCAAATGAAGCGGCAAGGTTGTGGTGCTCGTGTTCATGGTCGGTCGTTGAATGCAGATGAACTGGAAACAGGCGAGGCCGGCGCCCGCGGTTTGCTGTGCAAGGGCACTTGCTTGAGCCACAACAACAGCGCATTCCAGAGAATGCGGGCCATGACGCCCACCGTGAGCAGCGGATAGCGCCACAGGGCGCGACGGCGGCTGGCGGCGGTCAGCGGCTCCAGCCGCCCGGCCATGCCGGTGAGCAGTACCGGCCCCTGTGCATCGTGGTAGTCGATGCGCACCTGTGCCGATTGCAAGCCATCCGCCCCGCCTCGGCGAAACTCAAAGCGGTAGCCACCGTCGACGGCGCAGAAAGGTGAGACATGAAATGCCTTGCGCGCCTGCAGCTCCTGGCCATAGCTGGGGTGGTCGAGCAGGTAGGCGTGGCGCTCACCAAAAGTGTTGTTCACCTCGGCCACGATGGCACTCAGGCTGCCGTCCGCGCGGTGGCAATACCAGAAACTCACCGGTTTGAAGCTGTAGCCCAGCACACGCGGATAGCACTGCAGCCAGATTTCGCCTTGCGCATCGGTGATGCCTTCGGCCTGCAGCAGCCCGTCCAGCCAGGCCAGTGCGCCACCGTGCTGCGGACCCATGCCGCCGCCATGGTCGGCGTCGCGAAACGACAACGCGCCTGCGCGGTTGAGCGCGAGCACCCCTGCGGCCTCGGGCCTCTCGCGCAGCGTGCGCATGGGCAATAGCAGGAAAAACGTGGGCACGATGAAGCGGTGCCTGCGCGGGCGCAGCCGGGTATGCCAGACATGGCCGAAGCCAATGTGCGGTACATGAATCTGCGCACCCGTGCAGGAGACGGCAAAGGTCATGCGGCCTCCCGATGACGCATCTGCTCCAGCAGCGCATCTGCCGCACGGTAGCCCGACTGCAGACCGTCCTCATGAAATCCGTAACCTGTCCAGGCGCCGGCAAACCAGGTGCGCTGCGCGCCCTGCAGTTGGGGCACTTGTTTTTGCGCACTCAGGGCCGCCAGGTCGAACACTGGGTGGTCGTATTCGAATTCACCCAGCACTTGCGCGGGGTCGATGGGATTCACCGGGTTGAGCGATACCAGCACCGGCTGGGCAAACGGCAAGGGCTGCAGGCGGTTGAGCCAGTAGTGCAAACAGACACGGGCCGACTCCTGCGCAGCATCTGCCGCGCGCTCATAGTTCCACGCCGCCCATGCAGCGCGGCGCCTGGGCATCACCCGGGTGTCGGTGTGCAGCACGGCGCGGTTGGGCTGGTAACGGATGGCGCCGAGCACCCGCTGCTCGGCGGCACTGGGCTGTGCCAGCAGGCGCAGGGCCTGGTCGCTGTGCACGGCGAGCACTACAGCATCAAAGCGCTCCACACCGTTGCCGGTGTGGATGAGCACGCCGGCGGCGTTGCGTTCGATGGCCCTGACCGGGGTTGCCAGGCGCGCGTCCAGCCCTTGCACGATGGCCTGGACATACTGGCGCGCGCCACCCGCCACGGTGTGCCACTGTGGCCGGTTTTGCACCTGAATCAGACCGTGGTTGTGGCAAAAGCGCACCATGGTGGCCACGGGAAAGCGCAGCATCTGGTCGGTCGGGCAGCTCCAGATACAACCCAGCATAGGCAGGAAATACCAGTGGCGAAACGCCATGCCAAAGCCGTGCTGGTCCAGGAAGTCGCCCAGCGGCTGCGCCAATTCCTGCTCCAGGCCTCTATCGGCCAGCGCGGTGCACAGTCGGTTGAAGCGCAGCAACTCAGAGAGCATGCCCAAAAAGCGCGGGCGCAGCAGATTGCGCCGCTGGGCAAACACCGTCGCAAGCGTAGAGCCGCTCCACTCGAGCGCCCCCGCGCCCAGCGCCCCCGCACCGGGCACCCGGACAGAAAACGACATGTCCGACGCAGCGGTAGGCACCTGCAGCTCGCTCAGCAAGGCGATCAGGCCGGGATAGGTGCGCTCGTTGAACACCAGGAAGCCGGTGTCCACCCCATGCGTCACGGCTTGGCCATGGACGTCCGGCAAGGACACATCCACGGTGTGGGTGTGCCCACCGAAATAGCGTCCTGCCTCGAACAGCGTTACCCGCACGTCCCCACGCAGACGGTGTGCGGCCGCCAAGCCCGAAATCCCCGATCCGATGACTGCAACGTTCATGGCCTTTTCCGATTGTGGTGCTGGACCTTGGCGCACAGTGGCTCGGCCCGTGTGGCGTAATGTACTAGACAAAACTCGTTTTGTCCTAGACAATTATGTAACTGCATCACTCCAAGCATGAACTCCCCACCCCCGCTGACAGCCCCCACTACATCCGTATCCGGTGACACCGGCTTGCCGATTGCGACCGTTGAGCGTGAGACCGGCCTGGGCAAAGACACGCTGCGCGCATGGGAGCGACGCTACGGATTTCCCATGCCATCCCGCAATTCCTCGGGCGACCGGCTCTATAGCGCAGAACACGTGCAATTGCTGAGAATGATTGTTCGGCTGCTGGATACAGGCCTGCGTCCCGGTAAGGTGGTTGGCCTGGATCACGCTGCACTACAGACGCTGTTGGCGCGGCAAACTCCCACGCCGCGTAGCTTTTTGTCCAAGACAAATAAATCCGACACAACCGACAATCCAATCGTCGAGGAGCTCCTCCACACCATTGGCTCGCACGACCCACGCGCCCTTCGGCAGGGCCTCAGCCATGCCCAGTTGCGCATGGGGCTTGCGCCTTTCGTGATCGATCTGGTGGCGCCGTTGACCACCGCAGTAGGCGAAGCCTGGGCACAGGGGCGCTTTGAAGTCTTTGAAGAACATCTGTACACCGAAGTCATCACGGGTGTGCTGCGCCATGCGATTGCCTCGCTCCCCTCTCTGGCTGTACCACAAGGTCCGAAGGTGCTGCTCACCACCGTGCCGCAAGAGCAGCACAGTCTGGGGCTGCTGATGGTTGAGGCGCTATTGGCATTGGAGAGTTGCACTTGCGTGTCGCTGGGCACGCAGACGCCGCTGACCGATATCGCCGAGGCGGCGCGGGCGCATCAGGCCGATGTGGTGGCGCTGAGTTTCAGCAGTCTGCACAAAGCCGCCATCGTGCGGACCAGCCTGCGCGAGCTGCGCGCACGACTGCCGGCATCCACCGCGCTGTGGGTGGGTGGCGCGTGCCCCGCGCTATACCCCTCGGCGCTGACCGGTGTCAGTGCCGTGCGGCATTTGTCGGGCTTGCAGCCCTTGGTGGCGCAGTGGCGCCACACGCATTGACCCTGCGCAGGATTTGCCGCGCCACGCGTTGCATATTGGCACTGTGCTTGCTACAGTGCGCCAGCCCTACTGCCACGGGTATATAACGGTCGCCACACCATGCTTCTCACCCTGCTGGTCTTCCTGCATCTGCTGGCCACTTGCGCGGCGATCGGCACCATCGTTCTGACCGACCTGCGGCTGGTCGCGCGTGCCGTGGGCTACCGTGTGGTCATTCCACCGCCCGAGCGCCTGGAAACCCGCATCGTCTCGGTGGCCATGGTCGTGCTGTACCTGACAGGCGCGGCCTTGATCGCCCTGCATCAGCTGGAAGTGCCAGACTACTTGAGCAACAACCCCAAGCTGCAGGCCAAGATTGCGCTGGTGGTGGTGCTCACGCTCAACGCGCTGGTACTGCACTGGGGGGTGTTTCCCGTGCTCAGCCGGGCCAAGCCGGTGTCGCGCTGGAAACGCCGTGACTGGATGCTCGTAGCGGCCAGCGTGTCGTTGTCCAACGGCCTTTGGTTCTACTGCGCGTTCCTGGGCATCGCCCGGGTCTGGAACGGCACGGTGGCGCTCGAATTCGTGCTGCTGGTGGCATTGACCGTCTGGCTGGTCATGTTCACGCTGGTCAACGCCCTGCTGGTGCTGGCCTCGCGCGACGAACCCACCACGCGGCGGGACTGGATCGATTCGTTCAAGGCTTCGCTAAGCGACTTTTCCGAACTGCGAGACCGTTGAAGGCCGCGCCTCACGAGGTAGTGGATGCAGCTCATCCGGCGCAATGGCTTGGAAGGTCAGTCAGGGGCATCCAAGCCACCCCACCGGATGGCCACAATACTTGCGCATCACTGCACGACGTTCTGAGCCGGGTTCTGGGCGAGGTCGGTCGTCTGGCCAATGGCGCGCAGGCCTGCCAGACGGATTTGCTCAGACTGCTCGGGCGTCGCGGTCTTGGGGAATTCGCTGTTGTTCACCAGGCCCAGGCGTTGGGCTGCGGCGGTCTCGGCCATCACTTGCGCACGGGTCTTGGCGAAGCCGGTGGGCACGACCAGTCGTGGCGTGTCCATGTTTTCGAAGTGACCGGCATCGCGGGCGGCAATGGCTTGCGCTTGCACGTCGGCACGGGTCAGGGGCGCGCTCTGGGCCATGGCGGCACCAGCAACAGCGGTCAAAACGAGGGGCAGGAGGATGCGGGTCGAGCGGATCATGATGGTTCCTTGAGCGGGTTGTTGAGAGGACCTGTGCACCACGTCGTGTGTGGCACAGGAGAGACTGTAGAAACCGGGTCTGTCATTTTCAGAACGCCAGAATTACGGATTCGTAATCCAGCAAAAAAGGCGATTCCGCGACAATTCATGTTCCCGCAAGGCCTTTGCCGCCTTGTTCCTCCACCCGATCACCGAGTCATCCCGATGCGCGTGCTGGTCATTGAAGACGAATCCAAGCTGGCGGACTACGTCAAGCGCGGTCTCTCTGAGGCCGGCTACACCGTGGACGTGGCGCGCGACGGCATCGAAGGCCGCTACCTCGCGCTCGAAGGCGATTACCAGTTGCTGGTGCTCGACATCATGTTGCCCGGCATCGACGGCTTCGGTGTGCTCGCGGCGCTGCGCGAGAAGCGCAACACACCGGTGCTGATGCTCACCGCGCGCGACCGGGTCGAGGACAGGGTTCAGGGATTGCAAGCGGGCGCGGACGATTACCTCGTCAAGCCCTTTGCCTTTTCCGAGCTGCTGGCCCGCGTCGCTGCGCTGCTGCGCAGGGGCCCCGCCGTGGTGGCCGAAGCCACCACCTCCCGCATGGCCGTGAGCGACCTGGAGATGGACCTGATCAGCCGCAAAGCCTGGCGCGCCGGCCAGCGCCTGGACCTCACCGCCAAGGAATTCGCCCTGCTCGCGCTGCTGGCGCGCCGCAAGGGGCAGATCCTCTCGCGCACCACCATTGCCGAGCAGGTCTGGGACATGAATTTCGACTCGGACACCAACGTCGTCGAAGTCGCCGTGCGGCGCCTGCGCTCGAAGATGGACGATCCCTTCAAGCCCAAGCTGCTGCACAACGTGCGCGGCATGGGATACGTGCTGGAGGAGCGCGCATGAACACCACCACACTGGACACCAGCGCGCCGGTGCTGGTCGACAAACCGGTGGAGACACCATGCACCTACTCCATCGGCCGGCGTCTGTCGCTGTTGCTGGCGGTGCAAACCGTGATCGGGCTGGGGGTGCTGCTGGCGTTCATCTATGGCGCAACCTCGATGCTCTTCATTGCCAAGCACGACGAAGAGCTGCGCAAGTACAGCAACGTGCTGGTCGAGGTGCTGCGCAACGCCGACGAACAAGGCGGCGAGGCCGAAATGAAAACCAAGCTGGCCTGGCTGGCCGAGCGCAACCCCTCGACCTTCGTGCAGATCCAGCGTGCCGACGGCAGCGCGTTCTACCGCGACGCATCGCCCCATTTCGATGTCACACAGTCAACCGCTCGCGGCATGGAATTTTCGGTGCCAACGCAATCCAGCGGCACGCTGAAAGGCCAATTGCTGCTCGATTGTTCGCAGGACGCCAAGACGGCACGCCGCATGGCCTTGATGCTCATCGGCACCGTGCTGGCCGGCGGGGCGCTCGTGGGCTGGGGCACGTTCTGGCGTGTGCGCTGCAGCTTGCGCCCGCTGCTGGATCTGGCCGCGCAAACCAAGGCCATCGATGCGCGGCGCATGGGCCAGCGCATTGCATTGGCCGAGCCGGCCGTCGAGCTGCAACCCGTGGTCGACCAGTTCAACGGCCTGATGCAACGGGTCGAGCGCACCTATGTCCAGCTTGAAGGTTTCAATGCCGATGTCGCCCATGAGCTGCGCACGCCCCTGGCCAACCTGATCGGCCAGACCGAGGTCGCGCTCAGCCGCGAGCGCAGCGTGGCCGAACTGGAAGAAACGCTGGTCTCCAACCTGGAGGAGCTGCAACGCATGGCGGCCATCGTCAACGACATGCTGTTCCTGGCGCAGGCCGACCGCGGCGTCAAGGCCCGGCGTGGTGCCGCCGTCAGCATGGCCGAGGTGGTGCGGCAGGTGGTGGAATTCCACGAAGCCCCCATGGAAGAGCACGGCCTGAGCGTGTCCATCGACGGCGATGCCCGATTGCCCATGGACGAGCCGCTGGTCAAGCGCGCCATGTCGAACCTGCTGGGCAATGCCATCCGATACGCCCATCCGAACTCACAGCTGTGCGTGCGCATCGCCAAAGCGTCCGGTGACCGGCAGGGCTTGCAGCTGTGGGTGGAGAATGCCGGGCCCGAGATCGACCCGTCGCATCTGCCGCGCATGTTCGACCGCTTCTTCCGTGCGGATGCCTCGCGCTGCGAGCTGGCGAAGCCCCACCACGGCCTGGGCCTGTCGATCGTCGCGGCGATCGCGCGCATGCACGACGGCACGCCGATGGCAGAGTCCGGCGGCGGCATCACACGCGTCGGATTCACACTGCACGCGGGCGCGCCGCTCAGTCGGCCAGAAACAGCTCCTGCAGGTCGCTGAGGAAGTCGAAGCCGCGCTCGGTCGGCCACACGCGCATGGCGTCGCGCGCGATCAAACCTTTCTGTTCTGCCTGGGCCAATGCGGGCGCAATGCTGGAGAGCGGCAGGCCTGTGCGTTCCATGAATTGGAGCAAGGTGAAGCCGTCCTTGAGCCGCAAGGCGTTGAGCATGAACTCGAACGGCAGTGCCTTGCGCGGCACCTCTTCGGCGCTCACCACGGCGTTGCCGGCCAAGGCACGCTCCATGTACAGGCGCGGTTCGCGCGCGCGCACCTGCCGCGCCACGCGGTGCGCGAAGCTGAGCTTGCTGTGGGCTCCGGCCCCGATGCCCAAGTAGTCACCGAACTGCCAGTAGTTGGTGTTGTGCCAGCAGGCGTGCCCTTCCCGCGCGTAGGCCGAGACTTCGTAGCGCTGCAAGCCCGCCTCGCGCGTGAGCTCGGTGATGCGGTCCAGCATGTCCCAAGCCTCGTCTTCCGGCGGCAGGGCGGGCGGGTACTTGGCGAAGTAGGTGTTGGGTTCGAGCGTGAGGTGGTAGATGGAAATGTGCGGCGGCTCGAACGACAGCGCCGTGCGGATGTCGGCCTCGCAATCGGCCAGCGTCTGCCCGGGCAGCGCGTACATGATGTCGAGGTTGAAGGTGTCGAAGGCCTGCGCGGCTTCCGCCACCGCGGCCATGGCCTGCTCGCGGTCATGCACCCGGCCCAGCGCCTTCAAGTGCGCGTCGTTGAAACTCTGCACGCCGATCGACAGGCGCGTCACGCCGGCCGCGCGAAAGGCGCGGAAACGGTCTTTCTCGAACGTGCCCGGATTGGCTTCGAGCGTGATCTCGGCGTCGGCCTCCAGCCGCAGCAGGGCGCGCACATCGCCGATCAACCGATCGATCGCCTCAGGGGAAAACAGGCTGGGCGTACCACCACCGATGAACACGCTGTGCACCGTGCGGCCCCAGATCAGCGGCAGCGAAGCCGCGAGATCGGCGCGCAAGGCCTCCAGGTATGCGGCTTCGGGCAAGACCTCTCCGGGTGCGGCGGTGGCCGCCCACTCGTGCGAATTGAAATCGCAATAGGGACACTTCTTGAGGCACCAGGGCAGGTGGATGTAGAGCGAGAGCGGCGGCAGGCTTTGCAGTTGCAAGGTGCCCGGGCGCATCCAGTGGCGCACGTCGTTCCACGTCGCGTCCACCGCGCTCGGGCTGGTCGACGCCGATGGGCCGCCGGGCCAGGACATCGGCACGCCGGTGGATTCGCTCATGGCGCGTCGGTGGGCGCGGGCGCGAACCAGCGTTCGCGCATCAGTTCGAGCATGGCCTGCGCCGCGCGACCACGGTGGCTGTTCGCGTTCTTCACCTCGGTGGGCAGTTGCGCGAAGGTCTTGCCGAAGGCTGGCAGGTACATCACCGGGTCGAAGCCGAAGCCGTTGTCACCGATGGGCTGCTGCGTGATGAGACCGGGTGCGCGGCCGCTGGCCACGAGGGGTTCGGGGTCGTCCGCGCTGCGCAGGGCCACCAGGGTGCTGACGAGCGCGGCGCGGCGGTCGCTCACGTGGGCCATCTGCTCCAGCAAGGCGCGCACATTGTTGCCGTCGCCCTTGGGGTAGCCGAACTGCGTGGCGTAGTAGGCGGTGTCCACGCCCGGCAGGCCGCCGAAGGCCTCCACGCACAGGCCGGCATCGTCGGCCAGCGCCGGCAGGCCGCTTTCGCGCGCCGCGTGGCGCGCCTTGGCCAGCGCGTTCTCGATGAAGGTGCGGTGCGGCTCAGGCGCTTCTGGAATGTTCAGGTCGGACTGCCGCACCAGCTCCACGCCCAGCGGCGCGAACAGCGCCTGCAGCTCGGCGAGCTTGCCCGGGTTGTTGGAGGCCAGCACCAGCTTCATTTATGTCAACCCCAGCGCCTGGCGCTGCAATGCCACGAGTTCGCCAATGCCTTTTTCGGCCAGGCCCAGCAGCGTGTTCATTTCGCTGCGCGTGAAGGCCGCGCCTTCGGCCGTGCCCTGCACTTCCACGAAGTGTCCGGCGCCGGTCATGACCACGTTCATGTCGGTGTCGCAGGCGGCGTCTTCCACGTACTCCAGGTCGAGCAAGGCCTGCCCATTCAGAATGCCGACCGAGATCGCGGCCACGTGGTCCTTGATCGGCGAGGCGGTGAGCTTGCCGGCGGCCAAGAGCTTGGACACCGCGTCGTGCGCCGCCACGAAGGCCCCGGTGATGCTCGCGGTACGCGTGCCGCCATCGGCCTGCAGCACGTCGCAATCGAGCGCGATCGTGCGCTCGCCCAGCGCCTTCAGGTCGAACACGGCACGCAGCGAGCGGCCGATCAGGCGCTGGATTTCCTGCGTGCGCCCACTCTGTTTGCCTTTGGCGGCCTCGCGGTCGCTGCGCGTGTGGGTGGCGCGCGGCAACATGCCGTATTCGGCCGTCACCCAGCCTTCGCCGCTGCCGCGCTTGTGCGGTGGCACTTTTTCTTCCACCGATGCGGTGCACAGCACCAAGGTGCGGCCGAATTCGATCAACACCGAGCCTTCGGCGTGGATGGTGTAGTCGCGGGTGATGCGCACGGCGCGCAAAGCATCGGCGGCCCGTTGGCCGGGTCGGTTCGTATCGCTCATGGGAAACCTCAGAAGAAATTCAGGAGTTGCGTTCGGCCGTGCGGCGGATCGCGGCATTGATCTCGGCGATCGATCGCTCGATGGCCGCGTCGTCCATGTCTTCCATGGTCGGATCGGGCACGCCCGACTGGATGGTGGATTGGAACACGCCGTCCTCGATGTCGTCCGTCGTCACGCGCGTGGACTGGAATTCGTCGGCCGTCTCCCACTCCATCGCGAGCACGGTCACGTTGTCGCAACGCGGCCCGCCCCGCTTGAGGGCCATTTCCACCAACTCGGGCACCGCCTGTTCGAGCGGCCGCTTGGACAGCTCGGACGTGATTTCCTCATCGCTCACCGTGCCCCACAGGCCGTCCGAGCACAGCAGCACGCGGTCGCCCTGCATCAGGTGCACCGGGCCGGACAGATCGAACACCGGCTTGGCGGGTGAGCCCAGGCAGGTGAACAGAATATTGCGGTTGATGTGATCGGTGGAGCGCCCCAGGTGCTGTTGCTGCTCCATGTAGGAATGGTCGCGCGTGCGCGTGAGCATTTCGCCTTGGCGCACGACATACAGTCGCGAATCACCGCAGTGCACCCAATGCACGTGGCCACGTTCCATCACCGCAGCCACCAGCGTGGTGCGCGGCGTATCGAGCATGCCCTTTTCGGCGGCGTAGCGAATGATCTGGTGGTGCGCCGCCATCAGCGCGCTGGAAAGAAACTCGGGCACCTCGCGCACCGTGGGGTTCGCGGCCTTCTGGAAGTAGGCCGAGAAGGTCTGCAGCGCCAATTGCGCGGCCATTGCGCCTTCGGGGTGTCCGCCCATGCCGTCGGCGAGCACGAAGAGGCCCGACTCACGCGTATAGACATAGCCCATACGGTCTTCGTTGCGCTCGCGGCCTCCCTGGCGGCTGATCTGGTAGACCGAAAACTTCATCGAAATTTGGTCGCGGCGTTGGTGGACTTGCGCAAGGACTTCTTGTTGTCCGAGACGATGTTGTCGAACTGCAGCCGCATTTTTTCGGCCACGGTGAGCTTGGTGTAGCTGCGCTCGGTTTCGCGGCTCAGCTCTTTCTGCAGCGCGAACACCGATTGCGGACGCGACAACGGGTCCAGTGACATGCACCACTCGACCACCTCGATGAGGTTGTCGGAGTAGACGCCGCGCAAGCGCGAAAGCGCCAGCGAGAGCCGGTCTTTCTCCAGGCGCTGCGGCGCGTCGTTGGGCGGGTAGCCCTGCATGCTGGCGTAGATGCAGGCGCCGATGGCGTAGATGTCGGTCCACGGCCCCATGGACGAGTCGCGCCGGTACATCTCGGGTGCGGCAAAGCCGGGTGTGTACATCGGGCGGATGAAGTTGCCTTCCTTGCTCAGCACTTCGCGCGCGGCGCCGAAGTCGATCAGCACCGAGCGGTTGTCGTCCGTCACGAAGATGTTGGCCGGCTTGATGTCCAGGTGCAGCATCTTGTGCTGGTGCACGATGCGCAGGCCGCGCAGCACTTCGTCGTACAGAGAGCGGATGGTGGACTCGCGGAACACCTTCTGTTTCTTGAGCTCGCGCGCGGTGATGATGAACTCCTGCAGGGAGGCGCCCTCCAGGAAGTTCATCACCATGTAGACGGTTTCGTTCTCGCGGAAGAAGTTGAGCACGCTCACCACCGACTGGTGGGAAATCTGCGCCAGCGCGCGCCCTTCTTCGAAGAAGCTTTTGAGACCCAGGCGGTACAGCGAAAGCTTTTCCGGTTGCACCTGGGGCAGCAATTCACCGGGGCCTCGCGAGGCGAGCGACGAAGGCAGGTATTCCTTGACCGCCACTTGCTGGCCTTCGGTATCCACCGCCAGGTACACCACGCCAAAACCGCCGGCAGCCAGCTTGCGAACAATGCGGTAACCACCGATCACGGTGTCCGGGGGCAGCGGGGCGGGTTTGACCTTTGACATAATTCGGCTGGATTCCGGAACGCCTTGTTTTGGACCACTCACTCACCCAGATTGGGGCAAAGTCCATGGCAGTTTACAGCATGACCGGTTACGCGACGGCCCACTCCAGCGGGTCTTCGGCACCGGCCGGCACCGAGTCCAGCCGCGAACAGCGCGGTGGCGTCGGCATTGAAATCCGCTCGGTCAACAGCCGATTCCTTGACCTCGTTTTCAAGCTTCCCGACGACCTTCGGGCCGCCGAACCGGCGCTGCGCGACATGCTGGGCGCGCGCCTGAAACGCGGCAAGGTGGAGGTGCGTGCCTGGGTCGAGGGCCGCAACGACGCCCTGCCCCGCCCGCCCAGCGCCCTGGACCTGCAGAAGCTCGTCGGCCTGCAAGACAACGTACGGGCCTGGCTGCCCACGGCCGCGCCACTCTCGGTGGCCGATATCCTGCAGCTCACCTCGCGCCAGCAAGGCGTGGCGGGCGAGTTCAACGACACCTTGCTGAGCACCGCGCAAACCGCGCTGGAAGGCCTGAGCACGGCCCGCGAGCGCGAAGGCAAACGGCTGGCGGCCATGCTGCTGGACCGGCTGGGCCAGCTGCGCGAACTGGCGAAGACCGCGCAGCCCTTGATCCCGCAGTTGGTCGCGCAGCAACGCCAGCGCTTCCTGGACCGTTGGAACGAAGCCTTGAGCGCGGGCACACCCGGAGCGACCACGGGAACCACCGTGTCGGCCGAATCCGCTCAGGACCGGGCCCTCACGGAAGCGACCGCGTTTGCCATCCGCATCGATGTGGCCGAAGAACTTACGCGCCTGGACTCGCACCTGACCGAGATCGAGCGGCTGCTGAAAAAAGGCGCCGAAGTCGGCAAGCGGCTGGACTTCCTGATCCAGGAGTTGCACCGCGAAGCCAACACCCTGGGCTCCAAATCGTCCAACCTGGAGCTCACGCGGATCTCGGTGGACATGAAGGTGCTCATCGAGCAGATGCGCGAGCAGGTCCAGAACATCGAGTAAGCATGGAATATCCCGGAAATCTGTTTGTCGTCGCCGCCCCCAGTGGGGCGGGCAAGTCCAGTCTCGTCAAGGCGCTCATGGAGCTCGACTCGCGCGTGGTGCCGTCGGTCTCGCACACCACGCGAGCCCCTCGCGGCCAGGAGTTGCACGGACGCGAGTACTACTTTGTCAGCAACGAGACCTTCGACCAGATGGTCGTTCAAAGCGCGTTCCTGGAGTGGGCCAAGGTGCACGGCAACCGCTACGGCACCTCCAAAACCGCCATCGAGCAGCGCATGGCCCAAGGGGCGGATGTGGTGCTGGAGATCGACTACCAGGGCGCCATCCAGGTCAAGCGCATCTTTCCCAACGCGGTGCTGATCTTCATTCTTCCGCCCAGCTGGGAGGAGTTGCGCTCGCGCCTGGAGCGCCGCGCCGAAGACGCCCCCGAGATCATCGAGCTGCGCCTGAAGAATGCGGCGGCCGAGATGTCGTCTGCCCGGGAATTCGACTTCGTTATAATCAACGAGTTGTTCGAGCGGGCCCTGTTTGATCTCAAGGCCATCGTCCACGCCCAGCGGCTCAAGTTTGCCGCCCAGCGTATCGCCCGCGGCGATACCTTCAAGGCGCTCAACATTCTTTGATCCACCGCATATTTCCAAAGGCACGCCCATGGCCCGCATCACCGTCGAAGATTGTCTGGAACAGATTCCCAACCGCTTTCAGCTGGTGCTGGCCGCGACCTACCGCGCGCGCATGCTCAGCCAGGGACACGCGCCCAAGATCGAAAGCAAGAACAAGCCCGGCGTGACCGCCCTGCGTGAAATCGCGGAGGGCAAAGTCGGCCTGGAAATGCTCAAGAAGGTCCCCCTCTGAACTTGGGCAGAGCCCTCGGGCACAAAAGAACACCGCATCGCGGTGTTTTTTTTTGCCCATGGCGATCGGTGCGCCGCGCAGGCTTATACGCGCCTGCAACGAGGGGATGCGCTCACGCGCTAAAGTAGCAGGATGAGCACCGAGGTTGACAACGGCACCCTTCAGCCTTCCACGCAGCAGGCACACCCGGCCGCGAGCGCCGCTGCGGCCAGTTTTGCCGCGCTCCTGGGCAAGCTCGACTACCTGAGCCCGGCCGACATCGAAAGCATCCGCCAGGCCTACCGCTTTGCCGACGAGGCGCACCTGGGCCAGTTGCGCAAGAACGGTGACCCCTACATCACCCACCCGATCGCGGTCGCTGCCCAGTGCGCCGAATGGAAGCTCGACGCCCAGGCCCTGATGGCGGCCTTGATGCACGACGCCATCGAAGATTGCGGCGTCACCAAGGAAGACCTGGTCCAGCGGTTCGGATCGCCGGTCGCCGATCTGGTCGATGGGCTGACCAAGCTGGAAAAGCTCGAGTTCGACACCCGCGAACAGAACCAGGCCGAGTCGTTCCGCAAGATGCTGCTGGCCATGGCCAAGGACGTGCGCGTCATCCTGATCAAACTGGCCGACCGCACGCATAACATGCGCACCATGGGCGACATGCCCCGCTCGAAGTGGAAGCGCATCAGCAGCGAAACGCTGGAAATCTATGCGCCCATCGCGCACCGCCTGGGCCTGAACTTCACCTACCGCGAACTGCAGGACCTGGCGTTCCGCTTCCTGCATCCCTGGCGCTACGAGGTGCTGTCCAAGGCCTCGAACAAATCGCGCAGCCGCCGGCGCGACCTCATTGCGCGCGTGCAGCGCGAGGTGGAGGCCGATTTCGTGCGCCACGGCATGAGCGTGCGCATCATGGGACGGGAGAAGACGCTGTACTCCATCTACCGCAAGATGGACAGCAAGCACCTCTCGTTCTCGCAGGTCACCGACATCTACGGCTTTCGCATCATCGTTCCCGAGTTGAGCGACTGCTACACCGGCCTGGGCGTGCTGCACCAACTCTACAAGCCCTTGCCCGGCAAGTTTCGCGACTACGTGGCGATTCCGAAGGTCAACGGCTATCAATCGCTGCACACGACGCTGATCGGGCCTTTCGGCACCAACATCGAATTCCAGTTGCGCACCCATTCGATGGACGTGGTGGCCGAATCGGGCGTCGCGGCGCACTGGCTGTACAAGGCCAGCGATCCCGACAGCGACACGTCGCAACGCCTGGGCACGCAGTGGCTGCAGTCCCTTCTGGACATTCAGCAGGAGACGCACGACGCCGCCGAATTCTGGGACCACATCAAGATCGACCTCTTTCCCGATGCGGTCTACGTGTTCACGCCCAAGAGCAAGATCATGGCGCTGCCGCGCGGCGCCACGGTGATGGACTTCGCCTACGCCATCCACAGTGACGTGGGCAACCACACGGTCTCGGCCCGCATCAACGGCGAACAGCGCCCGCTGCGCACCGAACTGGCCAATGGCGACGTGGTGGAGATCGTCACCGCCGAGAAGGCCGAGCCGAACCCGACCTGGCTGTCCTTCGTCAAGACCGGGCGCGCGCGCTCCAAGATCCGGCACCACCTGAAAACCGCCGCGCAGGAGAAGTCGCACGACCTGGGCGAGCGCATGCTCAGCCAGGCCTTGCGCTCCGAGGGCATTGCCACGCTGCCGGCGGAAGACGGCCCGTACCAGGCGTCCTGGGAAAAACTGCTGCGTTTCACCGGCAACAAGACGCGCGACGAACTGCTCGCCGACATCGGCATGGGCAAGCGCATCGCCAACATGGTGGGCAAGAAGCTGGCCGTGCTGCTGGCCGAGACGGGTCTCAAGCCCGATGCCGTGCTCATCAGCACCGAGCGCTATGGCAGTGGGCACAACGAATCGGTGTCGCAAGGCGTGGTCACCCTGGACGGCAGCGAAGGCTCCTCGGTGCAGTACGCGCCGTGCTGCAAGCCGATTCCAGGCGATCGCATCGTGGGTTACCTGGGCCGGGGCGAAGGCCTGGTGGTGCACGCGGACGATTGCCCGACCGGCAAGCGCCTGCGCTTGCGCGACGGCGAGCGTTTCCTGGAAGTCGAATGGGCCGACGAGCCGGTGCGCCAGTTCGACACCACCGTCGTGGTCACGGTCACCAACGGCAAGGGCGTGCTTGCGCGGGTGGCCGCCAGCATCGCGGCGGCCGAGGCCGACATCACCCACGTGGACATGGGCGATGAACCCGCGCAGACCGCGACCGACATCCGCTTCCTGGTGGCGGTGCGCGACCGCCAGCACCTGGCCGATGTGTTGCGCAACCTCAAGCGCACCACCTCGGTGATCAAGGCGCAGCGCTACAAACCCTGAGACTCAGCAGGGTCCGGATAGTCCACCGACAACACCTCGAGGTCCTGAGCCCCGCCGGGGACCATGAGGCGCACCACGTCTCCCACACGGGCCTTGAGCAGGGCGCGCGCCACCGGCGACACCCAGCTGATCTGGCCCTGGGCGCTATCGGCTTCGTCCACACCCAGAATGGTGACGGTGGTTTCCTCACCCTCGTGGTCGGCATAGGTCACGGTGGCACCGAAGAAGACCTGGTCGCCACCGAAATGCAGCGACGTGTCCACGACTTCGGCGATCTCCATGCGCCGGGTGAGAAAGCGGATGCGGCGATCGATCTCGCGCAGGCGCTTCTTGCCGTACAGGTAGTCACCGTTCTCGGAACGGTCGCCATTGCTGGCAGCCCAGTGCACGATCTCGACGATCTTGGGACGTTCGTCGTCGATCAGCCCCAGCAGCTCGCTGCGCAGGCGCTGGTAGCCCGCACGGGTGATGTAGTTCTTGCCTCCGGGTACTGGCGCTGCGGCGGGCGCGCCCTCACCCTCGTCGTCATCGGTGTCGCTCTCTCGTGTGAATGCCTTGCTCATGGGGTCTACTGTGCCAGTTCGGCGGCGCCGCAGTGCGCCAGAAAGTCGGTTGTCGCGCGCGCCAGCCGCTTGCCCCGGTGCAACACGACGGCCAACTGGCGGCTCGCCTTGGGCAGGCGGGTGCGCAACACCACCAGGCGGCCATCCGCCACGCTCTGCTCGACCGCCTGCCGCGACAGGCAGCCCAGCGCGTCGCTGGTGGCCACCACGCGCTTGATGGCCTCGGTGCTGCCCAACTCGAAGCCCACGTGCACCTGCCCCAGGTGGCTCAGCAGCCATTTGTCCGCCACCTGGCGCGTGCCCGAACCGGGTTCGCGCATCACCCAGGTGGCCTCGGCCAGCTGGCGCAGCGTCGCGCGCTGCCGCGCCAAGGGATGGCCTGGCGCGGCGACCACCACCATCTCGTCGGCCAGCCAGGGCCGCACCACCAGGTCGGCGTGCGTCTGAGACCCTTCCACGAAACCGACATCGACCTCCAGCGCGGCCACCGCCTCCACCACTTCGCTGGTGTTGCAGATGCGCAGCTGGATCTGGCTGCGCGGGTGGAGTTGCGTCCACTGCGACACCAGGTCGGGCAGCAGGTATTCGCCGATGGTGAAGCTCGCGGCCACGCGCATGGGAGCGGCGTGTTCGTCGGAATACAGGGTCTGCACTTCGGTCGCCTGTTCGATCAGGGCCTGCGCCCTGGGCAACAGCGCCCGCCCGTTTTCATTGAGCTGCAGGCGACGGCCGATGCGGTCGAACAACTCGACACCGAGCGCGCCCTCCAGCTCGGCCAACGCGGTACTGGCCGCGGACTGCGAGCGTGCAATGCGGTGGGCCGCGGCGCGGGTGCTGCCCGCGTGCGCCATGGCCAGAAAGACCTCCAGCTGGCGCAGCGTCAGGCGCAGTCTGGCGTTGGTCTGGCCCATTGAATGATTGGTTTTATCGATCATTTCGACCGATATTAGTCGCTTTTTTCTTTTACGACATCGTCCTACGATCTGGTCATCGACACGCCATGCCCCACGGCGCAATCCACAAGAAAAGAGAGCTTCGTGCAAACCCCGTCCTCACCCGCCCCCACCGCAGACCCGAGCCGATGGATCGCTTGGCGTCAGCAGGCGCAGCGGCTGATCCCGGGGACGGCCCTGTCCTGCGTGATGGCCATGGCGGCCACACTGGTCACCACCCTGTACGGCGGCCCCCCGTTTCTGTACGCGCTCTTCGTGGGCATTGCCTTTCACTACCTCAGCCACGATGCCAAGACGCGCCCCGGCGTGGAGTTCTGTTCGCGAGCCGTGCTGCGCCTGGGCGTCGGGCTGCTGGGCGCGCGCATCACGGCCGACCAGATCGCCAGCCTGGGCTGGAGCACCGCCGCCATTGTCATCGGCGCGGTCGTGACCACGCTGCTGTGCGGCGTGCTGCTGGGCCGCGCGCTGGGCCTGGGCCGCGCGCAGTCGGTGCTCTCCGGCGGTGCGGTGGCCATCTGCGGGGCCTCCGCCGCGCTGGCCATCTCGGCCGTCCTGCCGCGCGACAAGGACAGCGAACGCTTCACCCTCATGGTCGTCGTGACCGTGACCGTCCTGTCGACCGTGGCGATGGTGCTCTACCCGCTGATCGCCAAACTGCTCGGCCTGCCGCCCGAGATGGCCGGCCTGTTCCTGGGCGGCTCGATCCACGACGTGGCGCAGGTGGTGGGCGCGGGCTACACGCTGGGACCGGTCGCGGGCGACCACGCCACCATCGTCAAACTGTTCCGGGTATCGATGCTGGCCATCGTGGTGGTCATCGTGTCCGTGCTGTTCAAGCGCGAGCGCGAGGCCAGCGCCAGCGAGCCGTCGAAGAGCGGCCCGCCGCTGGTGCCCTGGTTCCTGTGGGTGTTCGTGGCGCTGGTCATCCTCAATTCCGTGGGCGCCGTGCCCGCGTCCGTGGCCAGCGGCCTCAACGACGTTTCCCGTGCCTGCCTCATCATCGCCATCGCGGCGCTCGGGATGAAAACCTCGTTCGAACAACTCGCCACCACCGGCTGGAAGCCCATGGCCTTGCTGGTGGTCGAAACCCTGTGGATGGCGGGATTCGTCCTCGCCATCATCCTGATGCGTTCCTGATCCTCAAGACTTCAAGAGAGGGTGTTGGCCAACTCGGGCACAGCGGTGAACAGGTCGGCCTCCAGGCCGTAGTCGGCCACCGAGAAGATCGGTGCTTCCGGGTCCTTGTTGATCGCCACGATCACCTTGCTGTCCTTCATGCCCGCCAGATGCTGGATGGCACCGGAGATGCCGGCGGCGATGTAGAGCTGCGGCGCCACGATCTTGCCGGTCTGGCCCACTTGCAAGTCGTTGGGCGCATAGCCCGCGTCCACCGCAGCGCGGCTGGCACCGATGGCCGCACCGAGCTTGTCGGCCAAGGGCGTCATCACTTCGTTGAACTTCTCGCTGCTGCCCAGCGCACGGCCACCGGAGACGATGATCTTCGCGGCGGTGAGTTCGGGGCGGTCGTTCTTGGCGATCTCGCTGCCCAAGAAGGAGCTCTTGCCTTCGCCCAGTGCGGCCGTGGCGGTTTCCACCGCCGCGCTGCCACCGCTGGCCGCGGCCGGGTCGAAGCCGGTCGTCCGCACCGTGATCACCTTCTTCTCGTCGGTGGCCTGCACCGTGGCGATGGCGTTGCCCGCGTAGATCGGGCGCTCGAAGGTGTCAGCGCTGATGACCTTGGTGATGTCGCTGACCTGCCCCACGTCCAGCGCAGCGGCCACGCGCGGGGCCACGTTCTTGCCACCGGCGGTGGCGGGGAACAGGATGTGGCTGTAGTTGCCCGCGAGGGCCAGTACCTGCGCGGCCACGTTCTCGGCCAGGCCGTGTTCGAAGCCCGGAGCGTCGGCATGGATCACCTTGGCCACGCCGGCAATGGCGGCAGCCGCTTTGGCCGCTTCGGCCGCGTGGTGCCCGGCCACGAGCACGTGCACGTCGCCACCGCATTGGGCTGCAGCGGTCACGGTGTTGAGGGTCGCCGGTTTGATGTTGGCGTTGTCGTGTTCGGCTATGACGAGTACAGACATTCAGATCACCTTCGCTTCGTTCTTGAGTTTGTCGACCAGGGTGGCCACATCGGGCACCTTGATGCCCGCACCGCGCTTGGGCGGCTCGCTCACCTTGAGCGTCTTGATGCGCGGCTTCACATCCACGCCCAGGTCTTCGGGTTTCACAACGTCCAACTGCTTCTTCTTCGCCTTCATGATGTTGGGCAGCGTCACGTAACGTGGCTCGTTCAAACGCAGGTCGGTGGTGACAACAGCCGGCAGCGTGATCGCCAGCATCTCCAGCCCGCCGTCGACTTCGCGCGTCACGTTGGCCTTGCCGTCGGCCACTTCGACCTTGCTGGCGAAGGTGGCTTGCGGCAGACCGGCCAGCGCGGCCAGCATCTGGCCCGTCTGGTTGCAATCGTCATCAATGGCTTGCTTGCCCAGGATGATGAGTTGCGGTTGTTCCTTGTCCACCAAGGCCTTCAAGAGCTTGGCCACGGCCAGCGGTTGCAGTTCTTCGGTGGTCTCCACCAGGATCGCGCGGTCCGCGCCAATGGCCATCGCCGTGCGCAGCGTTTCCTGGCATTGCGCCACGCCGCAGGAAACGGCGATCACCTCGGTCACCACGCCCTTCTCCTTCAGACGCACCGCCTCTTCGACCGCAATCTCGTCGAACGGGTTCATGCTCATCTTGACGTTGGCGATGTCCACACCGCTGCCGTCGCTCTTCACGCGCACCTTGACGTTGTAGTCCACCACGCGTTTGACGGGGACGAGAACTTTCATGAAAGGATCTTTCCTGGTTGAGAAGTGGAAGGGAGTGTGAGCACACCGCGCTGCTGCAATTGCTGCAACTGCGCGTCGCTCATCGAAAGCAGTTGCTGCAACACCTCGCGGGTGCCTTCGCCCAGCGTGGGGGGTGCGCTGCGGATGGGCAGGCGCTGGCCATCCAGGCGGTACGGCGGCGCAAACACCGGGGTGCTGCCCGCCACGGGGTGCGGCATGTCCCGCACCAGGCCGCCACGGCGCGTGCGCTCGCTGGTCAGGGCCTCGTGCAGGCCGGCCACCTTGCCGCAGGGAATGCCCGTGGCCGTCATGCGCTGCAGCAACACATCGCGCTCGAACGTGCGCAGCAGCGCGGTCAGCAAAGGCAGCAGTTCGTGCCGGTGGCGGGAGCGCGCCACGTTGGTGGAAAAGCGCGGATCGTCGGCAATGTCCGCGCGCCCGATTACCTGGCGGCAGAACTTGTCGAACTGCGCGTTGTTGCCCACCGCGATGATCAAGGGGCCGTCCGCCGCTTCGAACATGCCATACGGCACGATCGAGGGATGGGCGTTTCCAAAGCGCGCCGGATCGTGGCCCAACTGCAATGCGTCCAGCCCGTAGTAACCCGTGACCGACAGGCCGCAGTCGTACAAGGCCATTTCGATCAGCCGGCCCTTGCCTGTGCGTTCGCGGCGGAACAGCGCGGCCAGCACGGCCTGCGCCGCGTACATGCCGGTGATGAGGTCCACCACGGCCACGCCGAATTTCAGCGGCGGCCGATCGGCCTCGCCGTTGAGCGCCATGAGGCCGGCCTCGCCCTGGATCACCAGGTCGTAACCCGGCCGGCTGGCCTCGGGACCGCTGGTGTCGTAACCGGCCACGGCGCAATAGACCAGGTCGGGGCGCAAGGCCCTGAGCTGTTCGTAGCCCACACCCAGCTTCTCGGCGCCGCCGGTCTTGAAGTTGTGCAGCACCACATCGCACTGCGGCAACAGGTCGTGCACGATCTGCAGACCTTCGGGCGTCTGCAGGTCCAGCGTGACCGAGCGCTTGTTGCGGTTCATGCCGTTGAAGTAGGTGGTCTCGGTCTGGCCGATGCGCATGCCCCAGTCGCGCGTATCGTCGCCCCGAGCCGGGTGCTCCACCTTGATGACCTCCGCGCCGAAATCGGCCAGCACCTGGCCGCACATCGGCCCGGCGAACACGCGCGAGAGGTCGAGCACGCGCACGCCGTCGAGCGGGAAGTCGATGCCGTCGTGGTGCGTATCGGTGAGGGTCATGCCAATGCCCCGTGGCCCAGCGCCATGTAGCGCGCCAGGTGGTGGTCTTCGTCACCGAGTTGGTGGTCGATCATCACCAGGCGCTTGGCATAGTGCGACAAGGGCAGCTCCCAGGTCATGCCGATGCCGCCGTGCAATTGCAGGCTCTCTTCGGCCACCCGCGCGCCGATGCGCCCGATGGTGAACTTGGCCGCCGACAAGGCGCGCTCGCGCACCACGCGCTCGGCGTCCATGGCGGCGGCGGCATTGATGACCGCCGATCGCGACTGTTCCACTTCGAGCAGCACGTCGGCCATGCGGTGCTGCAGTGCCTGGAAGCTGCCGATGGGCACGCCGAACTGCTTGCGCGTGCGCAGGTATTCCAGCGTGTCGCGTTTGGCCACATCCATCGCACCCAGCGCTTCGGCGCACAGCGCCAGCACGCCCCACCCCACGGCGCCTTCGAGCACCGGCAAGCCGTGGCCTTCGGCGCCCAGCAAGGCCTGCGCACCCACTTGCACCTGGTTCAGCGCGATGTCGGCCACGCCACCGCCGTCGATGCGGCCACTGCCCTGGCGCACCACACCGGCGGCGTCGGCGGGCACGAGGAACATCGAGATGCCCTGCGCGCTGTCGGCTTCGCAGCTCGTGCGCGCGGACACCAGCAGCCACTGGGCCTGCATGCCTTGCAACACCACGGCTTTGGCGCCGGTGAGGGTCCACCCCTGCGCATGGCGCTTGGCGCGGGTGTTCACGCGCGAGAGCTCGTGGTGCGCGCCGGGTTCGTCGTGCGCCAACGCGGCGGTGGCGCTGCCCTCGATCAGTTGGGCGATGAGCGCCTTCTGCGCCTCGGTGCCTGCCGCGCTCAGCGCGCGCCCGACCATGAGTGCGCCCAGGAACGGTTCGACCACCAGGCCACGCCCCAGGGACTCGAACACCACGGCAATGTCGAATCCCGCGCCACCCAGGCCGCCGTCGGCCTCGGGAAACAGCGCCGCGATGGCGCCGAGTTCGGCGAGCTGGCCCCACAGTTCGGGCGACATGCCCACCTCACCGTAGGCGATGGCGTTGCGCTGGTCGAAGCCGCAACGGTCGGCCACGAAGCGGTCCAGGGTGTCCGCCAGCATGCGGCGGTCTTCGGTGTGTTCAAAGTTCATCGCGACAGCCTCACAGGCCCAGGATCATCTTGGCGATGATGTTTTTCTGGATTTCGTTGGAGCCGCCGAAGATCGACAGCTTGCGGTAGTTGAAGTAGTTGGCCGCGGCGGTCGCCGTGACGGCGGCGTCTTCGGTCGCATCCGAAGCGTCTTCGATCTGCGCCGCCTCCGAATAGGGCAGCGCCGACGGACCCATGGCACGGCGGATCAGCGAGAGGATTTCCTGCCGGATTTCGGTACCGCGGATCTTGAGCATGGAGCTCTCCGCGCCCGGCACGCCACCGCCGGCCACGGCCGCGATCACGCGCAGGTTGGTGGTCTTCATGTTCTCCAGGTCGATTTCGACGCGTGCCATGCGCGCGGCGAACTGCGGGTCCTGGTCGAGCGGGCGGCCGTTGCGGCGCGCGCGGCTGGCCAGGGCCTTGAGCTTTTCCAGCGCGGCCACCGAGAAGCCGACACCCGCGATGCCGGTGCGCTCGTAGGTCAGCAGGTACTTGGCGTAGGTCCAGCCCTTGTTCTCCTCGCCCACGAGGTTCTCCGCGGGGACACGCACGTCGGTGAAGAACACCTCGTTGACTTCGCGGTCGCCATCGAGCGTGCGGATGGGCCGCACCTCGACGCCAGGCGTGGTCATGTCCACCAGCAGGAAGCTGATGCCGGCCTGCGGGCGCGCTTCCTTGTCGGTGCGCACCAGGCAGAAGATCATGTTGGCGTGCTGCCCTTGCGTGGTCCAGGTTTTCTGGCCATTGACGATGTAGTGCGCGCCGCGCTCGTCGTGCCCGCGCACCGCGCTGGTCTTGACCGAGGCCAGGTCCGAGCCCGAGCCGGGTTCGGAATAGCCCTGGCACCACCAGTCCGCGCCGTTGAGGATGCGCGGCAACCAGTATTGCTTCTGTGCCTCGTTGCCGTACTTGATCAGCACCGGGCCGAGCATGTTGAGCCCGAACGGCAGGATGCGCGGCGCACCCGCGATGGCGCACTCGTTGTCGAAGATGAACTTCTGCACCGCGCTCCAGCCGGGACCGCCGTGGGCCTCGGGCCAGTGGTTGGCCAGCCAGCCCCGGGCGTTGAGGATGGCGTGCCACTGCTCCTGGTCTGCCTTGCCCAGGCGCTGGCCGGCCTTGACCTTGTGCGCCAGCGGCGCGGGCAAATGGTCTTTCAGAAAGGCTTGCACTTCCTCGCGGAAGGCCTGCTCGTCGGGCGTGAATTGAAGGTCCATGGGATGGGGCGCTTTGAAGAGGAGGGAGGCTCAGCGGCCAGCGGGCGCGGCCTTGTTCAGGCTGTCGAAGTCCTGGCCCTGGGCCACCAGTCTTTCCAGCAGCGGCGCGGGTTTCCAGAAGCGCGGGTCTTCCTGGGCGAAGGCCCGGATGTCGGCCAGCACCTTGTCCAGGCCTTGCATGTCGGCCCACTTCATGGGGCCGCCACGGTGGCGTGGGAAGCCGTAGCCGCAGAGGAAGGTCACGTCGACATCGAGCGGCCGCAGGGCAATGCCCTCCTCCACCACCTTGGCCGCTTCGTTGACCATGGCGGCCATGTAGCGGCGCATGATGTCCTCGGCCGTGAAGCGGCGCGGTGCGATGCCTTTGCGCGCGCGCTCGGCGTCTACGATGGCGAGCACCTCGGGGTCGGGTTGGCCGGTGCGGGCACCTTGCGGGTACAGGTAGAAGCCGCGCCCGGTCTTCTGGCCGAACCAGCCGCGTTCGCAGATGCGGTCGGCCACTTCGACGTAGCGCGCCTGCGGATCGCGCGTGGCCGCGCGGCGCTTTCGCGTGGCCCAGCCGATGTCGCCGCCGGCCAGGTCGGTCACCTGGAACGGTCCCATCGGGTAACCAAAGCCGCGCACCGCTTCGTCGATCTCGTAGGGGCTGGCGCCGTCTTCCACCATGTGCTCGGCCACTTCCTTGTAGACCGCGAGGATGCGGTTGCCGATGAAGCCGTCGCACACGCCCGCGCGCACCGGCATCTTGCCCAGGCGCTTGGCGAGTTCGAAGGCGGTGGCCACGGCGTCGGCGCTCACCTTCGACGGCACCACGATCTCCAGCAGTTTCATGATGTTGGCCGGGCTGAAGAAGTGCAGGCCGATCACGTCCTGCGGGCGCTGCGTGACGGCGGCAATGGCATCGATGTCGAGGTACGAGGTGTTGGTGGCCAGCACCGCGCCGGGCTTGCACACGCGGTCCAGCTCGCGGAACACGGCCTGCTTGACCTCGAGGTTTTCGAACACGGCCTCGATCACCAGGTCGGCAGGGGCGACATCGTCATAGCGCGTGCTGCCGGTGTAGCGGGCCATGGTGGCGGCCTTGGCCTCGGGCGTCATGCGGCCTTTGGCGATCAGCCCGTCGTAGACCTTCTCGACGTGGGAACGGCCCCGCGCCAGCGACTCGGCATCGCGTTCGATCATGGTCACGGGGAAACCGGCGTTGAGCGCGGCCACGGTGATGCCCGCGCCCATCGTGCCGCCGCCGACCACGGCCAGCGCCGAGAGTGGGCGCGGCGCGGCGGCGCGCGCTTCGGGCACCTTCACCACCTCGCGCTCGGCGAAGAAGGCATGGATCAGCCCTGCGCGCTGCGGGCTGTCGATGCACGCCAGGAACTGCGCGCGCTCGAACTGAATGCCCTGCGCAAACGGCATGTCCAGCGCGGCCTGCACGCATTCGATGATCTTCATGGGCGAGAACAGACCGCGCGAGGTCTTGGCGGTCTCGGCCTTGAGAGCGTCGAGTTCGGCTTGCGCGGTGGCCTTGTCGGCCAGGCGGCCCAGCGTGGCGCTGGTGGGGCGCACTGGCATCTGGCGCGCGAGCAAGTCCTGCACATAGGCCAGGCCCTCGGTTTCAGGGTCGCTGCCCTGCGACAGCTGATCCACCAGGCCTGCGGCCAGGGCCGCCTGCGCGCCCAGCGGCTTGCCGCTGAGCATGAGACCCGTGGCGGCTTTCACGCCCATGAGACGCGGCGTGCGTTGCGTGCCACCGGAGCCCGGCAGCAGTCCGAGCAGCACCTCGGGCAAGCCCAGCTGGGCACCCGGCAGGGCCAGGCGGTAGTGGGCGGACAGGGCGATCTCCAGGCCGCCGCCCAAAGCCGCGCCATGGATGGCGGCCACCACCGGCTTGCCGCAGGCTTCGATGCGTTGGCACACCTCGGGCAAGGAAGGCGGCACGGGGGCCTGGCCGAATTCGCGGATGTCGGCACCGGCGATGAATGCCCGCCCCGCACCCACGATCAGCACCGCCTTCACGTTCGCGTCGGCATCGGCCTGCGCCATTGCGGCCAGCAAGCCCTGGCGCACCGCGCTGCCGATGGCATTGACCGGCGGGTTGTCGATGCGGACCACTTGCACGCCCTCGTGCAGGCTGACATGGACAGGGGCGGAGGAAGTTTCGGTGGTCGACATGCGGAGAGACGCTCCAAGGGTAAAAATCGGGAGCCCGCATTCTTACAACGTCACCGATTTCTAACAATCCCATGAATCATTGACAGACTGTCCAATAAATTAGAACAATTGCGCCATGGATTCCCACGCATTGACCTTGTTGGTCGAAATCATCGACAGCGGCAACCTGAGCCAGGCGGCGCGCAAGCTGCGCATGTCGCGCGCCAACGTGAGCTACCACCTCACACAGCTGGAGAAAGCCGTCGGGGTGCAACTGGTGCGGCGCACCACCCGCCGCGTCGAGCCGACCGAGGTGGGCATGCGCCTGTACGAGCATGGGCGCAGCATTCAGAACGAAATCCTGGCGGCGCGCGAAACCATCGCCACCCTGGGCCAGGGTTTGCAGGGGCGCGTGGGCATCAGCGTGCCCAGCGGCTACGGGCAGATCGTCATGAGCGACTGGCTGATCGAGTTCAAGCGCCTGTACCCCGGCATCGTGCTGGACGTGTTGTTCGAGAACCGCGTGGACAACCTGCGCGACGAGGTGGACATCGCCATCCGCGTGATGCAGGAGCCGCCGCTCTCGCTGGTGGCTCGCAGCATGGGCACGGTGCGCTTCCTGGCCTGCGCCTCGCGCGGTTTCGCGCAGCAGCACGGCCTGCCGCGCACGCTGCTCGAACTGCGCAACGCGCCCCTGATCACGTCTGGCGTGACAGGCCGCCAATTGCGCCTGAGCGCCTACCAGGGCGACGAACGCCAGGAGATGGTGCTGGAGCCGACGATGCTCTCGGAGCACTTTCCGTTTCTGCGCCAGGGCGTGCTCGCGGGCCTGGGCGTGGGCCTGGTGCCCGACTACGTGGTGCAGGACGCCATCGAATCCGGCGAGGTGTTGACCGCCCTGGACGACTACCGCCTGAGCATCTTCGGCAACCACCTCTACCTGCTGTACCTGCCCAACCGGCACCAGACGCGCGCGGTGCGCATCTGCATCGAGTTCCTGCTGGAGAAGGCGCGCGCGGCGCAGGGCCCTGTGGCGGTATGACGGGCTTGACCCGTGTCGCGCTGCGGTTCAGCAGCCCGTGCCGATTCTGGCTAACGCCGCCTGGGTCTTCCCTCTAGATTTGAAGCCGTCAACCGCCAAGCGGAAGACGGACGAACCGGAAAAATCCCGGCGGGGCAGCGACGCCATCGTGACGTTGACAAGACCCGCGTTGAGCGACCTGTTTTCAAAGGAAGTCACCCATGAAATTCAAACACCTGATCTTCGTGGCGTTCGCCGCCCTCGCCGGGCTGGCCTCGGCACAGAATTACCCGTCGAAGACGATCACCTTCATCGTGCCAGGGACGGCGGGCGGCGCGACCGATGTTCTCGCTCGCGCCCTCGCCCAACAGATGGGCCAGCAGATGGGTCAGCAGATCATTGTCGAGAACCGCCCAGGCGCAGGCGGCATGATGGGCGCGCTGGCCGTCGCGCAAGCGCCGGCCGACGGCTACACGTTGCTGGTCACGCCGAGCGCTCCGCTGCTCAGCAGCCCGTACCTGTACTCCAACGTAAAGTACGACGCGCGACGCGACTTCGCCTTCATCACACCGCTGTGCACGGGCTCGCTGGTCCTGGCGGTGAACCCGAAGGTCGTTTCAGCCCGAAACATGAAGGAGTTCATCGCCTGGGCCGAAGGCAACCGCGGCAAGGTGAACTACGGCTCCTATGGCATGGGCAGCGCGGGCCATCTCATGTCGGCCTACCTGGACCAGTCTCGCAAGCTCGACATGACGCACATCGCGTACAAGGGCGATGCGCCTTTGGTGCAGGACCTGGCAGGCGGACAGGTGGCATGGGGTGTTGCACCCTCCGGCACCATCGCACCGCACATCCAGAGCGGCCGCTTGCGCGCCCTCGCCATACTGGGCGACAAGAGATTGAGTGACATGCCCGATGTTCCCACGATGACCGAGGCGGGCTTCCCGGACACGGAGTTCCAACCGATCGGTTGGGCTGGGCTCATCGGCCCCGCAGCGACGCCGCCCGCGATCCTACAGCGGCTTGAAAAAGAAGCGCGTGCCGCGGTTCAGACCGCCACCATGAAGGCCCGATTCCAGATTTTCGGCATGTATCCCCTGGACCGCTCTTCTGCGGAGTTCCGGCGCGATTTCGAAGCGCAGTCGGTCGTCGTCGAGCGGCTTGTGAAGCTGTCCGGCGCCAAGGCGGACTGATCATGAAGGACCTGAAGCACTTCTACATGGACGGCGCCTGGGTAGAGGCCTCGCCAGGCTCGCAAGCCATTGCGGTGGTGAACCCGGTGACCGAAGAGAACCTGGGGAGCGTCGCACTCGGCACCTTGGCCGATGTCGATCACGCGGTGGCTGCCGCGCGGCGCGCTTTCCCGGCTTGGTCGGCGACTCCTGTTGCAGAGCGGATTGCCGCGCTTGAGCGGCTGGTCGTGGCATACAAGGACCGAGCCGAAGACATCGCACAAACGATCTGTGACGAGATCGGCGCGCCCCTGTGGCTGTGCCGGGACGTGCAGGCGGCCACCGGCCTCGCCCAGTTGGCCGGCACGCTCGAAGCGCTGCGCGAATTTGCGTTCGAAGATAGGCGCGGCAGCACCCTTGTCGTGCGCGAAGGGATCGGCGTGTGCGCGCTCATCACACCCTGGAACTGGCCGATGAATCAGGTGGCAGCCAAAGTCGCGCCCGCGTTGGCGGCTGGATGCACGATCGTGTTGAAGCCCTCTGAACTGGCGCCATTCAATGCGCGTGTTTTCGCCGAAATCTGCGACGCCGCAGAACTACCTTCGGGTGTGTTCAACATGGTGTACGGCGACGGCCCTGGCGTGGGTCATGCGCTGTCCACGCACGCCGACGTGGATCTGATCTCGATTACAGGTTCCACGCGAGCAGGCATCCAGGTAGCAATGGCAGCCGCAAACAGCGTGAAGCGCGTCACACAGGAACTCGGTGGAAAGTCCGCGAACATTCTGCTGGCGGACGCGGACTTGAACGCCGCGATTCCAAAAAGCATCATGGCTTGCATGCTCAACTCAGGCCAGACGTGTACCGCACCAACACGCCTGCTGGTGCCGCAATCGCGCTATGCGGACGCGGTCGGCATCGCGCAAGCCTTCTTGGGTTCGCTGCGAGTTGGTGATCCGCGGGCAGAGGGAACACAGCTCGGCCCGGTCTCTTGCGCCGCTCAGTTTGAGCGGGTGCAAAGCATGATTGAACTGGGCCTGAACGAAGGCGCACGCGCGGTGGTCGGCGGACTGGGGCGTCCGGAGGGGTTGACCCGGGGTTTCTATGTGCGCCCCACGCTTTTCGCCGACGTGCACAACGGCATGGCGATCGCGCGCGAAGAGGTCTTCGGCCCGGTTCTGGTCATGATTCCTTACAAGGACGAACAAGACGCTGTGCAGATCGCCAACGATTCGGACTATGGGCTGGCGGGTTATGTGTGGTCTGCCGACCCAGACGCCGCGTTGCGGATCGCTCGGCAACTGAGAACCGGTTCCGTGCGCATCAACGGCGCACCCTTCGACTGGCAAGCACCCTTCGGCGGTTTCGGCAAATCAGGCAATGGCCGGGAGTTCGGCCGCTACGGCATCGCGGAATTCCTGGAGTACAAAGCCATCATGGGCTGAAGCGCTGCCTGGGCTTATATCAAGTCGCCCCAGGCGCCACGCAGCGGAAACCAATGTGACATGTGGCGCTATCGACCGCCTGCGGCTGTCGCGCCGCCGGCCGGTAACGCCGGCAGTAGTTGGGAGCGCACAGGAAGGAGCCGCCTTTGATCACCTTGCGCCCGATCCCCGGTTCGTGCGGATCATGGCTCTGTTCGGCGATGGCGCCGCGTGGATCGGTGGGTATGCAACACGGCTTGCGGCTCGCAGATATCGCACGCTTCGTGCTGTACCAGTCCGTCGTCCATTCCCACACGTTCCCCGTCATCTCGAAGAGGCCGAAGCCGTTGGGTGGAAACGCGCGCACAGGCGCAGTCCCGGCATGACCGTCGAGACACAGGTTTTCGTGCGGAAACTCGCCCTGCCAGAAGTTCGCCATGGCCTGGCCGCCCGGCATGAGTTCGTCGCCCCAGGCGAATTCCGCTCCCACAAGGCCGCCTCGCGCGGCAAACTCCCATTGCGCCTCGGTGGGCAGCGCAAGCCCGGCCCACCGCGCATACGCCTCGGCATCCTCGAAGGCGATCTGCACGACCGGGTGCTCCTCCAGCCCGGCGATCGTGCTGCTGGGCCCCAGCGGATGCGCCCAGCTCGCACCGGGCACGTAGGACCACCAGTTGCCCATCTTCCAGGCGACCGGGCCGGTGGGCTGCGTGAACACGAGCGCACCGGGCGCGAGCAGTTCGGGCGGCGCGCCCGGAAACAAGGCGGGATCGATGGGGCGCTCGGCCAGCGTGCGATAGCCGGTGGCAGCGACGAAGCGCGCGAAAGCGCTGTTGGTGACGGCGGTGGACTCCATCCAGAAGCCAGACACCCTCACGCGATGGGCCGGCGCCTCGTCGGGATAGTGGACGTCGGAGCCCATGGAACAAAAGCCGCCAGGCACCCAGACCATGCCCGACGAGGGCGGCACGCCGTGTCTCACGGACACCGCCGCGGGGGCTCGTAGGGGTCGGGCGTTCCCATGGGGATTGCGGGGTGTTCCACCAGGCTCGCCTCAAAAGCCTGAACCATCTTCAGCATGGGTTCCAGCACCCAGCCAGAGGCACGTTTTCCTTCCTCTTCACGCGGGTTGGTGTAGAGATCGATGATGAAGGGCACCGGCAGCTTCTCGGGCGGCGACATCATCGTGTCCTGCTGGTAGAAGTGGGCCTTGAAGTTGCGCCATTTCACCGCCTGGAGCCGGTTGTCAACCCACACGAGCAAGCCGTCACGGCCTGACTTGGCGCTGGTGCCCTGAAACAGGTCGCACTGGTTCACGCCGTCGATGGGTCGGTCCTGCGGGATGGCAACGCCGGCGATCGTTGCGAGCGTGGTGAACAGATCGACACCGTGCACCAACTCGTCACTGGTCAAACCGGGCGGCACCTGGCCAGGCCACCGCAGGATGAAGGGCACGCGCAACCCGCCTTCGAGCGCGGTGAAGTAGGCACCCCGCCATGGACCGGCCCACCCTTCCCAGGGTTTGATGAACTCGGCGCCGTTGTCGCTTGTGAAGATGACGATGGTGTTTTCTCGCAAGCCCAGGCGATCGATCGCGGCCAGCATCTCGCCGACGTTGTGGTCCATCTCCGCCAGCATGTCGGCCCAGTCGCCCTTGCCTGTACTGCCGGCGAAGCGCGGGTGCGGCAGCGTGGGAAAGTGTGGCTGGGTCAGGCTTGTGAAGAGGTAGAACGGCTGGTGCCCGCGTGCCCGTTCTTCCATGAATGCAACGGTGCGCCGGGTGATCTCCGCGTCGATCACGCGCCGTTCCTGCATGTCGTACACCTGCAGCTCACGGCTGGGCTCCCCTTTGCGGCCTTCCATGATGTGCTGCGGCCGGACGAGTTCGGGTGCGTACCCCGGTGAGGTCAACCAGGTCGTCTCGTGGGTGGTCCTCGGGATGCCGTACCACTCGTCGAAGCCCTGGTCGTTGGGCAAGCGGCCGTCATCGCGCCCCAGATGCCACTTGCCGTAGAGCGCCGTGGCATAGCCGGCGTCGGACAGCAGCTTCGGCAAGGTGATTTCCCATTGCGTCAGGCCCTCCGGCACGCCTCCCAGCGGTACGGCATAAGTGCCCGAGCGGATCGCGTGGCGGCCCGTGAGCATGCTGGATCGGCTGGGCGTGCACTGCGGCTCCATGTTCATGTTGGTCAAGCGCAGGCCCTCCGCGGCCAGACCGTCGATGTGGGGCGTGGGCGCGCCCCGCAGCGGACCGCCACCGTAGACGCCGAGCTCGCCATAGCCCAGGTTGTCGGCCAGGATGAACAGGATGTTGGGATGCCTTTGCGTCGTCTGGTCGCTCATGCCGAGTCCTTGTTGTGTGCACCCGGCGAATGTAGCGCGGGGCGGGCCGGGCAGATATCCGTTATCAGCACCGGCTGCGGGCCGCTTGCAAGGTCGCCGAAGGAAGTTCGCCGAACAGGTGGCGGTACTCGGCGCTGAAACGGCTGAGGTGCCAGACACCCCATCGTGCGACCACGTCCTTGACCTGCAACGCGCTGTTGCCGGCGGCGATCAGGTCGCGCCGCGCGCCATTGAGCCGAAGCAGCTTGAGGTAGGAGACTGGGTTCGTGCCGAGCGTGTCCTGAAAGCTGTATTGCAAAGCCCGTGGCGACACCCGCAAGTGCCGGCAGATATCGCTCACGCGCAAGGGCTCGCTGATCCGGTCAAGGACGAACTCGCGCGCCCGCCTGACGATCTGAGCGCGGCCGAACACCGACAGCGTGGGCCGCGTCTCGTTCTGTTGGGCCAGGACAATGGGCACGAGCAGTGCCAGCAGGTCCTCGCGCGCCCCCTCCAGGGCGGCGGCATCCCAACCATCGCGCTCGCCGGAAAGCACTTCCAGCACCTCCAGCAACTCGGCACCAAAGTGCGCAGCCCGACCGCGCGCTTCCACCGACAAAACCCCATGACGTGCCCATTTGTCCAGATCGATGCACGCGGTTGCAAAGAAGTGGTCTTCGAGCAGCGCGCTGTCGACGGCGAGCACCATCAGATCCATCGGGGGCTGCATCGCGTCGAGTTCCCGGTCGCCTCGCAGGACACCAATGTGCGATGGCAAAATGGCAGTGCCGTTCACCACGATAGGCCCCGCCACACGCAAGGCATAGCCAAACACGACGCAGTTGCCACGGGACGCGCCGAACTGGTTCACCGTGGCGTTGCTGGTCTCGCGAAACAGCTGGAGCCCGCCGAAACGCACTTCCTTCGAACTGCCGGAGAAGCGTCCGGAACTCATCTGCACGTACTGGAGCGGCCAACCCTCGACGGCCACGCTCTGCTGGCTCACGTCTTCGAAGCTGGACGAGACATGGGTGAGGATCATGATTTTCTTTCCTCCGTCAATCAGTCCAAGCCCCTGCCCTCAAAGTTGCCCTCAAGGATGCGCGATAGCGGCGGCGCAATTTTCAACCTGCTGCCTGCTTGCGAAACGGACGCGGCAGCTTCAGAACGCGCTCTGCCGGCGCGTACCAGCCTTGTGGCGCGTACTCGCTCGTGTGCATATAGCACCGCACACGGACAAGGTCGCTGCCCTCCGTGAAGGTCATCAACCGGCTCAGCGGACGGCTTTGAGACACATGGCTGCGCGTGAGCGACGCCACGTTGAGAAAGTGTACGCCCCACTTTGTTTCGATGTGTGATTTCCCGCCGGTGCGGTCATCCGGATTGCTGTGCGTGTGACCACCAAGCCACATCGCGACCGCCTCGGGACGGGAATCGAGGTAGGACTCGAAGGCTTGCGCATCAGGCTTGCTGTCCACCCAATACAAGTACGAGGCGCCTTTGGGCGTGCCTTCTTCGTAGTACCCGTGGTACTTCATACGCCAGCAACCCTTCTCATCCTTCGTGTAGCCCTCGTACTCACCCGAAGCCATTGTCGTGTTTTTCAGCACGTAGTGATGCGCCGAAACGATGATTGAATCCGGGTTGGACTCCACCATCCGCTTCCACCATGCAAAGGTCTCCCCCGTGACCACGCCGCCCGGATTGCCACCGAGCAGCCCTCGGCCGATCTTCCGGGTGGGTTCGTTCACGTCACTCATCATGAGGAAAAGCAGATTGCCGACTCGAAACGAGTAGCGCTCCCAAGTGCCTTCTGCTGCAAAAGGCCGCCGCTGCGCGTTGACTCGCGATGTCTCGGTGTTCTCGCCCATCGGATCCAGCCATCGGCGGAACCATAGCGCATTCGGTTCACCTACCGCATTGCGGTCGTGGTTGCCGCAAATGTCATAGACGGCCTCACGGGCATGCTTTTGCAGTGCACCGTATTGGTCGACCACTTCCTGACCTTCATCATCTTCCGGCGATCCGTGCGCACCCGACATATCCCCGACGTTGAGCGCGATGTCCCAATCGAAGCTCGGACCGCCATCCGCCCCCCCGACCTCAGACTGCGCCAGCGCTTCGGCAAGACTCCTGCGGCCAGTCTTGCGCAGGTCTGTACCTACGTGAGCATCGCCAAACGCCCATACATTGAATTCGTGCTCTGCCATGTCATTTCTCCAGCTTGAAACCCGATCGACGAATCGTCTCACCCCACCGGTCGCTCTCCGCCTTGATGAAGGAGGCGAACTCGGTGGTCGACACTGTCTCGGCCGGCATGAAACCGATCCGCTCCAGTCGCGATCGGACGTCACTTTGGGCTAGGGCCGTCACGACGGTGTCGTGCAGTTTTTCGATCAACGCGCGTGGCGTTTTCGAAGGCGCAAACAGGCCAACCCCATCCGTCGCGACAATGTCGATGCCTTCCTCCCGCAGGGTGGGGACATCCTTCAGGTTCGGCGAGCGGGTCGTACCGGTCGTGGCCAGGACGCGGATCAGCCCAGATGCGTGAGACGATGCAATCGAGCCAGCCACCGCGATAGCGGCGGGGAGCACACCCGCGGCGATGTCTTGAATTTGCTGCTGCCCACCCCCTTTGTAGGCGGCGACGACAAACGGGGTACTGGTCATCTTGGACAACTCCAAGAGAACGAAGTGCATATGGGTACCCAACGCCGGTGCGCCGATGGTGGCCTCATTGGGGTTCTTGCGGCACCAATCCAACAACTGGCGCACCGTCCTGGCCGGATGATTCACGCCGACCATGATGGCGAAGTCCGCCGTCGCGAGCGGAGCGATTGGCGCAAAGTCGCTGAACTTGTACCTCAGGCTGTCGCCATACAAGTGCGGGTAGAGCGTGAACGCGCCGGATTGTGCCAAGAGCAAGGTCCGGCCACCTGCCGCAACCATCTTCATCGCATCGATGGCCAGACGGCCTCCGGCGCCCACCCGGTTCTCGACCAACACGTTGCCAGTCAAACTTGACTTCATCGCCTCGGCCAGGATGCGTGCCACCGCGTCCGGTCCACCGCCCGCCGGAAAGCCTACAAGCACTTTCGTGGCCCCCACTGCCGCACGCACCGTCATCGGCAATCCGAGGGTGGCGAGAGCCACATGGACCGTGTGCTTCAACATGCTTCGACGATCAGTCATACAAGAACTCCTGAAAATTCACTGCGCCTGAAAACCCGATCCCTTGACGATGCGCGTCGCTGTCCCCCAGGAACTTGGGGATTGGTTGAAAGAGTGGCACGGCCAGGATGAACAGGATGTTGGGAGGCCGCGCCGTCGTCTTGTCTCTCATGCTTGTGTCCTTGTTTTGTGTGCATCGCCAATGTAGGGCGGAGCAAGGCCAGGCGGTTATCCGTTATCGGCACCGACTGCGGGCGGCGTGTGAGGATCACGGTGCGCAGTCCGTGCCGAATCTGGCTAACGCAGCCTCGGCCTTCCCCCTAGATTCGATGCCACTAAATGCTGAAAGGAAGATGGATGAAGCCGAAGACGGATGTGGACCACGACATCATCGTGGTGGGGGGTGGATTTGCTGGCGTGACAGCTGCCCGGGATTGCCGAAAGAACGGCTGGCGCACCCTGCTGCTGGAGGCGCGAGACCGCCTCGGCGGACGCACGTACACCACCCAGCTTGCTGGCCACAAAGTGGAACTGGGCGGCACCTGGATCCACTGGCGCCAGCCCTTTGTCTGGGCGGAGAAGGAGCGCTATGGGCTCGAAGTCAGAGAGACGCCGGGCAATGTCGATCCCGCCACCGAAGAGGTGGCGCTGCTGGTGCGCGGGGAGCGTGTGCTGTTGCGTGGCCAGCAGATGCAGCCGGTGGTCGAGGCATTGAACCGGTACTTCGCCGATGCCCAGGCGCTTTGGGAGCGTCCTTTCGATGCGCACCACACATGGCCGCGCCTGTTTGCGCGAGACGGTATGAGTGCATGGGACCGCCTGGTCCAGATGGACCTCGCGGAGCCGCAACGCAGTGCAGTCGGCTGCTACCTGGACGCGCTGGCCAACGGCACCAGCCGCGAGGTTTCTTACAACGAAGTGGCGCGCTGGTGGGCTCTTTCGGGACACAGCCTTCCCGCACTGGACGACGCCTGCGGCCGCTACGCGTTGAAGGACGGTACAGCGGCACTCCTGGAAGCCATGGTGAAAGACGGCCGCCCCGAAGTTCGACTGTCCACGCCCGTGCAAGGCATCTCGGACGAGGGCGACCACGTCGTGGTCACGACGCACGCTGGCGAGCAGATTCGCGCCGGCAGCGTCATCGTGACGTTGCCAATGAACGTGCTGCCTTCCGTGGAATTTTCTCCAGCGCTCGACCCCATGCTGGTGCAGGCAGCGGGTGAACGGCACGCAGGTCGGGGGTTGAAAGTGGTGATGAAGACGCGTGGCAACCTGGGTGGCGTGAGCAAACGGCTTGGGCTCGGTGGGCCGGAGCTCCCACTGAACATTGTCTTCACCTACGCCAAGGCCGACGACCATTGCCTGCACGTCGGCTTCGGCTCCGATGCCACGAAGCTGGACTTGAACGACAGGGAGCAGGTACAAGAAGCAGCGCGCGCGTTTTTCCCCGATATGGAGGTCGAGGAATGCATGGGCCACGATTGGGTGAACGACCCGTACAGTCTGGGCACCTGGACCAATTACAAGGCGGGCTGGCTGGAAAAGTACCACGCGCACTTCCAACAGGACCGCGGTCGCATTCTGTTCGGCCAGGGTGACCACGGCGAAGGATGGCGCGGCTTCATCGACGGCGCCATCGCCGCTGGCAGCAAGGCCGCCCTGAGGGCAGAGGGTGTGCTCGGGTGAGTGTCGGCGTGGATGCTTCATGCATCGATCACACATGGCGCTGCTGGCCATCTCGCCACCTACGGGCGGTCCCAGTCGTAGGCCAGCGGCTCTTTGCGCACGAAGCGCTGCACCGCGTCCGCGTGGAACGGCAATGACATGGCCACGGCCTGCTGGTGCGCCTCGATCTCCGCCAGGGTGCGGTAGTCGGTGTCGAAACTGCGGTTGAGCGAATTCTTGATCATGCCCATCGCATCGCGCGGGCCGCTTGCCAGCCGCGCCGCGAGCCGGCGGGCTTCGTCGAGCAGTTGCGCCGGCTCGTGGATCGCGTAGACGATGCCCAACGCCTGCGCCTCCTGTGCCCCAAAACGCCGCGCTGTCAGCATGAGTTCCTTGGCTTTGGCCAACCCCACCAGACGCGGCAAGGTGTGGAACGCGCCGAAGTCCGGCACCATGCCCATCTTTGCGAACACCATGCAGAAGCTGGCACGCGTCGACGCCAGCACAAAGTCGGCCATGAGCGCGAGCGACGCACCGGCACCGAAGGCCGGACCGTCCACCGCGGCGATCACCGGCACGTCCAGCGAGCGCAGGCGGTCCAGCCACCGGTGGTGGTCGGCGCTGATGCGACTGCGGCACGCGCCACCGGGCGCGCCCGCTGCGTGCAAGTTGGCCATGCCTTTCACATCGCCACCCGCGCAGAAACTGCCGCCCGCGCCTGAGAGGATCAGGGCGCGGATGGCGCGGTCGTTCTCGACGCGCTCCAGCATGTCGCGGTAGTCCTGGCGCATCGCCATGCTCAGCGCGTTGCGTGCTTCGGGCCGCTGGTGCGTGAACTCGGCCACGCCGTTGGGGCAAACGTGAAACGTGGCCTCGCGCAGGTTCATCAAACCATTCTCTGTGTCCATCCGCCGTGCTCCCCGTCAAACGCCCTGTCCGCCCAACCGATACCACGCAATGCCATCGGCACCGTCCCGCACCACCACCTCTCCCCGCTCGATCAGGAGCCGCAGATACGCCACCGCCTCGCCTGTGGCGAGCTGCTGCACGAAGACACTGGCGAAGGTCTTGCGCCCGAACAGGGTTTCAAACGTGTCCACCACGCGCACGTCCGCCCGCGACAGCGTATCGCGCAACTGGTCCAGCGCCCGGTGGCGTTTGCGGGCCAGTTGCTCCAGCCGCGCATGCAGCCCATGAAAAGGATCGTCGTGCGCGGGCAGCACCAGCACGTCGTCCGGAACTTCGCGTGCAATCCTGGCGAGGGACGCCAGCCAGTCGCGCATCGGGTTGGCGTGGGGCTCGCCTGGCCACACCGCCACGTTGGAAGAAATGAGCGGCAGCACCTGGTCGCCCGAGATGAACAGCCCGCGCTTCACGCAGTAGAGACAGGCGTGCTCCCCCGAATGCCCGCTGCCGACGAGCACTTGCCAATCGTCATCGCCGATGCGCAGGCACTCGCCGTCCTGGATGCGCCGGTAGCGCACCGGCAGCGGCGACATGTTGCGCCCCATCGGGCGCACTGCGTCGAGCGACACGGCGTCCCAGCCGGCACGCCGGTAGAAAGCCAGGTCTGCCGCGGGCATCGGCGCTTCGCAGTGGCTCTGCAGGAGACGCGCCTGCAGGTATTCGCCGCGCGTCATCCACAGTTCGCAGTCGAATGCCTCGCACAGCCAGCCCGCCATGCCCACGTGGTCCGCGTGCAGGTGGGTGCCGATCACGCGCGTGACCGGATCGCCGCCCAACGGTCCGTCGGGCGCGAGCAACTGGCGCCACACTTCGACCGCGCGCTCGATGAACATGCCGGTGTCCACGACCGCCCACCCATCGCCATCGCGCAACGCCCAGACGTTGACGCACTGCCCGCTGAGCAAGGGCAGGCGCAGCCACAGAATGCCGCTCGCCACCTCCAGCGCACCACCCACAGGAGGCGCCTCGCCGCAGGGGAAACGCAGCGCCGAAGCGCGCAAGGCAGCGCGCTCCCGCTCGCTGGCCGCGCTCATGCCGATCCCCTATGGGCCCAGAAGGGTTCGCGCAAGTCCCGCTTGAGGATCTTGCCTGCGCTCGACAGCGGCAACGCGTCGCGGAACGCCACCGTCTTGGGGCACTTGTAGCCGGCGATGCGTTCGCGGCAATGGGTGCGCACGGCTTCCTCGTCCAGTTCCGCGCCGGGCTTGCACACCACCACCGCGTGCACCGCTTCGCCCCACTTCTCGTGCGGAATGCCGATCACGGCGCACATGGCCACGGCCGGGTGCTGCGCAATGGCGTTCTCCACCTCGGCCGAGTAGATGTTCTCGCCGCCGCTGACGATCATGTCCTTGATGCGGTCCACGATGAACAGGTTGCCATCGGCATCCAGATAGCCACCGTCGCCCGTGAACAGCCAGCCGTCGCGCAACGCCTTCGCGGTTTCCTCGGGCTTGTTCCAGTAGCCCAACATGATGTTCGGGCCGCGTGCGGTGATCTCGCCCACCACGCCGCGCGGCACCTCGCGACCCCCAGCGTCAACGATGCGCACCAGCACGCCGAAGGCCGGATGCCCGGCCGAGCGCGACAGGCCGCTCTTGCGCGCGTCTTCGCTGTGGTGCGCCGGGCCGCTCGAAGAGATCACCGGACAGGCCTCCGTCAAGCCATAGGCGTGCGACAGCTCGACGTTCGGCAGCTTCTGCACCGCCTGCTCGACCATCACGCTCGCGCTCGGCGAGGCGCCATAACCCAGGCGCCGCCAGCTGCTGAGGTCGCGCTGATCAAAGTCCGGGTGGTTCAGCACGGCCTGGATCATTGTCGGCACCATCACGGTGTCGGTGATCCTTTCGCGTTCGATGATCTCCAGCACCGCCCCCGCGTCAAAACCCGGCAGCACCGCCTGGCATTCGCCCGCGATCGACTGCATGACCACACGGCCCAGGCCGGCAATGTGGAACAGCGGCACGACGTGCAGAGACGTGCTGCCGCGCAAGATGGGCGTTTCCGACAGGCGCATGGTGGCCGCGGACCACAGGTTCATGTGCGACTGCATCACGCCCTTGGGGTGCCCGGTGGTGCCGCCGGTGTACATGATGCAGGCCAGGTCGTTGCCGCTTCGGCCTGCGTCTTCCACAGGTTCGTGCTGCTCCATCAGGTCCTCAAAGGACAGCATGCCTGGTGGCGCTGCGCCGTCGTCGGCATAGACGAACAGCGGCGCGTGCCGGGCCGTGGCGCCGATCCTGGGCGCCAGCGCTGCAAACGCCTTGTCGACGATCAGGATGCGCGTGTCGCAGTCGTCGAGCGAATACACGATCTCGGGCACGCTCCAGCGGATGTTCACCGGGTTGAGCACGCCACCGGCCCACCACACGCCCATGATGCATTCGAGAAAACGGTCCGAGTTGTGCGCGAGGATGCCGACGCGGTCGTTCGCTTGCAAGCCCTGCGAACGCAGCGCCGCAGCGAGCCGGGCCACGCGGTCGCCGTGCTCCCGGAAACTGCGGCGGCGCGTGCCGAAAATGGTCGCGGTTCTGGCCGGCGTCTGCTGCAGGGAGCGCTGAAGGCTGAGGGTGAGGGACATGGTCGGGTGTGTCTCCAGTACGGCGGTCAAGCGCCCATGCGGGCCAGCCGCGCGGCCTGCGCATCGACGTCGCCAAACAGCTGGTCCAGCACGTGGATGCGGCGCAGGCAGTGGCCCACGGCGTACTCCTCGGTCATGCCTATGCCGCCGTGCGACTGGATGGCGGCTTGGCACAGCTGGCGCGCCTGCCGGCCGATCACCAGCTTGGCGCGCAACAATTCGGTCGTGGCCTCGGGCGAACCGCTTCGGTCCACTGCCAGCGCCGCCGCCATGGCCATGGTGCGCGCGATTTCCAGCGCCACCTTCATCTCCGCGACGCGGTGGCGCATCGCCTGGTACTCGCCAATGGCGCGGCCGAACTGCTTGCGCGTGGTCACGTAGCCGGTGGTGAGTTCGAAGGCCGTCTCCATCGCCCCGACCATGTCGGCGCACGCGGCCGCCGTGCCGGCATCGCGCACCGCACCCATGGCCGCGCGCTGGAACGCTTCGTCCAGCGGGTCGCCCATCGCTTGCGCCGCCGCGCCTTGCAACGTCAGCTCGGCCGCAGGCGTGTCGTCGACCAGGCGGAAATGGCGCAGCGCGACACCCGCCGCCTTCGGGTCGACCAGGAAGAGCGCGAGGCCTTGCGCTTCGTCGCCCTGCCCGGCCACGCGGGAGCTCACCACCAGGTGGTTGGCGGCGTTCGCGTGCAGCACCAGCGCCTTGTGGCCATCGAGCCGCCAACCCGTGCCTTCGCGCGTGGCGCGTGTCTCCACCCACGTCGGGTTGTGCCGCTCGCCGCTTTCGTCGTGCGCCCAGGCCAGGCGCACATCGCCGCTGGCCAACGTGGGCAGCAGCGCGTCCTTCTGCGCATCGCTGCCCGCTTGGAGCACGGCGGTCGCGCCCAGCACGGCAGACGACAGGTAGGGCTCCAGCGCGAGCACACGGCCCAGTGCCTGCAACACGGGCAGACGATCGGCCGCCGCATCGCTGAGCCCGCCGTACGCTTCGGGAATGCCGAGCGCGAGCACGCCGAGTTCGGCCAGTTGGCGCCACACCTCGGGGCTCCATCCTTCAACTGACGCGGCGATGGCGCGGCGCTGCTCGAAGCCATACCGGTCGCCGAGCAGGCGCGACAGGCTCTCCGACAAAAGCCGCTGTTCTTCGCTGATCTGAAAGTTCATGTGGGTCAACCCAGAATGGTTTTGGCCAGGATGTCCTTCTGGACTTCGCTCGATCCACCATAGATCGAGGTGGCGCGGTGGAAGAAGTAGCGCGAGACGGTGGCCGCGTCGCCGTGCAGCGCGGCCTCACCGTCGCCGCTGCGCCGCTCCAGACCACTCAGGCCGGACACGCGGGCCAGCAAGGTGGTGATCTCCTGGATCAGCTCCGAGCCCTTGAGCTTGAGGACCGACGCGAAGCCGGGCAGCGTGCGGTCGATGTCCGGGTCGAGCAGGAAGCGCCAGGCCGTGAGTTCCAGCGCGCGCACCTCAGCCCCCAGCACCGCCAGCTCGCCGCCGAACTTGGGGTCGTCGAGCAGGCGCTTTCCATTGCACATCTGCCGGCTCGCCAGCTCGCGCGCGTAGTCCAACCGCTCCCAGCACTGGCCCATGCTGGCCACCGAGATGCGTTCGCTGACCAGCAGGTACTTGGCGCAGTCCCAGCCCCGGCCTTCTTCGCCCACCAGGTTGCCCACCGGCACCCGCACATCGTCGAAGAAGACTTCGTTGAGGTGGTGCTGGCCATCGATGGACACGATCGGGCGCACCGTGATGCCGGGGGTCTTCATGTCGATCAGCAGGAAGGAGATGCCGTCCTGCTTGCGCGCGGCCTGCTCGGTGCGCACCAGGGCGAACATCCAGTCGGCCAGGTGTGCGCCCGTGGTCCAGATCTTCTGACCGTTGACGCGGTAGAGATCGCCCTCGCGCTCGGCCCGGGTGCGCAGCGAGGCCAGATCGGAGCCCGAGCCCGGCTCCGAAAAACCCTGGCAGAACCACAGGTCCAGGTTCGCCAGCTTGGGCAGGAAGAAGCGCTTCTGGTCTTCGGTGCCATAGCGCAGCAGCACCGTGCCCAGCATGTTGATGTTGAAGCCGATCGGCTGCGGCGCGGGCGCGCGGTAGAGCTCGTCGATGAGGATCAGACGGCGCGCCACGTCCAGGCCGGCCCCGCCGTATTCCTTGGGCCAGTGCGGCGCGGCCCAGCCTCGGGTGTTGAGCAGGCGCTGCCAGGCCACCGAATCCTGCTGGCGCGGCGCGTGGCCGCGGCGCAGGCGCTGGCGGATGTCGTCGGGCAGGTTGTCGCGGATGAAGGCGCGCACCTCTTCGCGAAAGGCCGCCTGGGTCGGGTCGAGTTCGAGGTTCATGGTTGCCGCATCCCGGCTTTGCCGTTGTTGATGACGAGGGTGTCGCGCTCCAGCGCGCGGGCTCGGAAGGAGCCGTCGTTCCACAGCTCCACGCGCACCGTGTCGCCGGGCAGCACCGGAGCGCTGAAGCGCAGGCTCAGCGACGACAGGCGCGCAGGGTCGTAGCCGCACAGCGTGCGCAGCAATGCATGGCCGCACAGGCCGAGCGTGCACAGGCCGTGAAGAATGGGTTGTGAAAAACCGGCCTTCGCGGCCACGGCCGGGTCGGCGTGCAGCGGGTTGAAGTCGCCGTTGAGGCGGTAAACCAGCGCCTGCTCGGAGCGTGTCGGCAGGTCCACAGTGTGGTCGGGGGCGCGCTCGGGCAGCGCGTGCACGGCGGGCACAGGTCCACTGGGCCCACCAAAGCCGCCATTGCCGCGCAAGAACAACGTGCTGTGCAGCACCGCATAGCGCTGGCCGGACACCGCGTCGAGCAGTTCCTTCTCGGTGACCATCAGCGCACCCTTGCCCTCGCCCTTGTCCACCACATGGACCACGCGAAGGTTCGCAACGACCTCCGCGTCGGCGGGCAACGGAGCTTCGAATTGCATCGACTGCTCGCCGTGCACCACCCGACCGTAGTCGATGCCCAGCGCCGGGTCCGCGATCCAGGGTCCGTTCGGGGCGAGCACGACCGCCATGAACGGCAGGATCGGCATGCCGGGCTTGACCGGGTCCACGAAGGCCAGCTGCCGGGTGTCCAACGGGTCCTGCCCGAAGCCCACCGACAGCGCATACAGCGCGGCATCTTTGCGCGAGAGCTTCTGCCTCCCCTGCGGTATGGGATGGCCGAGCAACTGCTGAAGGTCGATCACGCGGCGCCCTCCTTACATCGGGTCCCAGGCGAACACATCGCGCGACAGGTCCAGCGGCGCCATCGACGGCTTGAACGCCGGGATGGCGCGCTCGATGCAACCCTGCACCGTCCAGCCGGCGGCATCGTGGATGGTGCGGATCGGGCGTGGCTGCGAGAACAGGAACACCTCGTTGTTACGCACACCGAAGATCTGGCCCGTCACGTCCTTGGCCTGGTCGCTCAGCAGCGCCAGCGTGAAAGGCGCGATCTTGTCGGCCTCCATGGTCATCAGCGACTTCATTCGCGCAGCCTTCTCGGGCGTGTCGGTGGGAATGCTGCCGACCATGCGGGTGAAGGCGAAGGGTGCGATGCAGTTGGAGCGCACGCCGAACTTCTGCATGTCCACCGCGATCGACTTGGACAGTCCGACGATGCCCATCTTGGCCGCCGCGTAGTTGGCCTGGCCCAGGTTGCCGACCAGGCCCGAGGTCGAGGTCATGTGCACGAAGGCGCCACTTTGCTGCTCCTTGAAGTGCGGCGCGGCCGCGCGTGCCACGTTCCAGCTCCCCTTGAGGTGCACGCGGATCACGGCATCGAACTCGTCTTCGGTCATCTTGTGGAACAGCGCGTCGCGCAGATTGCCCGCGTTGTTCACCACGCCGTCCACGCGGCCGTACAGGTCCATGGCCTGCTGCACGATGCGGTTGGCACCAGTCCAATCGGCCACGCTCTCGGTGCTGGCACTCGCCACGCCACCTTCGGCCTGGATCAACTCGACCGTCTCCTGCGCCGGGCCGGCACTGGCCTCGGAGCCGTCGACCTTCACCCCCAGGTCGTTCACCACCACCTTGGCCCCCTGGCGTGCCGCTTCGCGCGCAATGCCGCGCCCCACACCGGCGCCCGCGCCGGTCACGATGATGACTTTTCCTTCAAGCAGTTTCATGTCGGTTTTCCATTCAACGGTTCAAATCACAGGGCGGCTGCTCAATGCAGACCCAACACACTCACGGCGGCCACGCCCTGGTACGGCACACCGCCCAGGTTGTGGGTCAAGCCCAGGCTGGGGCTCTTCAACTGGCGTTCGCCAGCGCGCCCCTGCAGCTGGTTGTAGACCTCGTAGGCCATGCGCAGGCCCGAGGCGCCGATGGGGTGACCGAAGCACTTGAGGCCACCGTCCACCTGGCAGGGCACACCACCACCGTCGCGGTCGTAGAAGCCATCGAGCACGTCGTGCACGGCGCGGCCCGGTTCGGAGATGAACAGGTCTTCCATCGTGACCAGCTCGGTGATGGAGAAGCAGTCGTGCACCTCCATCAGCGAGATCTGCTCGCGCGGCTTGGTCACACCGGCCTCGGCATAGGCGCGGCTGGCGGCGTTGCGGGTGTTGCGCACGTGGCTACCGTCCCAGGTGTTCGTGGTCGACTCGATGCCCGAGCTCACGCTCAGCTGTATCGCCTTGATGGTCACCATGTCCTTGCGGCCGAGCGCGCGCGCGATCTCGGGCGTGGTCACGATGGCGCAGGCGGCGCCATCGCTCACGCCGCAGCAGTCGAACAGGCCCAGCGGGTCCGCGATCATCGGCGCGCCCAGGATCTGCTCCATGGTGACCGACTTGCGCAAATGCGCCTTGGGACTGAGCACGCCGTTCTGGTGGCTCTTCCACGACACCCGCGCGATGGCGCGCTTGAGTTCTTCGCGGGAAATGCCGTAGCGCGTGCGGTAGCCATCGGCCAGCTGCGCGAAGCCCGCCGGGGCCGAACCCAGCGGCATCCACAGGTCGTTGAAGGTGCCCTTGTAGGTCGGCGGCAGGCCGCCGTAGCCGGTGTCTTTGAGTTTCTCGGCGCCGATCGCCAGGGCGATGTCGGCCGCGCCGGAGGCCACGGCGTAGGCTGCGCCGCGCAGCGCCTCGGTGCCGGTGGCGCACATGTTTTCCACGCGGCTCACCGGGATGCCGTCCAGCCGCAGCGCCAGCGAAGCCGGAATGGCGGAGTTGCCGATGTTGATCTGGTCGAGGCAGGAGCCGAACCACGCGGCGTCGATCTGCTTGCGCTCGATGCCGGCGTCCTGCAGCGCTTCGTTGAAGGCCTCTGCCATCAGGTCGTGCGTGCCCGCGTCGAAACGTTCGCCGAAGCGCGAGCAGCCCATGCCAATGATGGCGACCTTGTCTTTGATACCTGTTGCCATGTGTGTTGTGCTCCTCACGCCGCCAGGGGCGTGGCTTTCCAGAAATAGCGCGCGAAGCCGCGCGCGGTGTCCACGTCCTTGACGCGGTAGGTCATGCGCAGCGGCGTGCCCACGTCGAGCGCGGTCGCGCCCACGTCAACGATCTCCATCAGCACCCGCGCGCCGTTCTCGAACTGCACGAAACCCACGTGCAGGGGCGGTGCGGGGTGGTAGGACAACCAGTCGGCGGTGCAGGTCAGCAACTGGGCCGGCACATCGCTCAAGGGCACGGGCTCGCTGTTCGTGGACGGCGCGCCGCAGCCCTCGCCCACGCAATAGGCCAGGCGCGGAAACTGCACCGTGCCGCAGCGCTTGCACCGGCAGCCCACCATCGCGCCGAGCTGGTCCGAGGAGCGGTACTGCTCGCTGAGCGCGGTCTTCACCGGCTTCTCCGAGCGCATGCCCCATTCCAGTTCGATGCCCTTGTCGTAGGACAGCATGCGCAGGTAGTCGCCGTGTACCTGCGCGTCGGCCAAGGCCGCGCGCACGCCGCCGCGCGGCCGGTAGGCGGCAATGGCCTCGGTGGCGCGCAGCACCAGCACGTCGCAACCCTGGCCGAAGCCCACCAGCACGATCACTTCGCCGGGCTGGCCACGTTCGAGCGCGTCGGCCAGCATGAGGCAGGCGTGCGCCGCGCCGGCATAGCCGCATTGTTCGTCCAGCGTCGTGTCGAACGCCTCGGCCGCGATGCCGCAGCGTTTGGTGACCATGGCGCCGCTGCCCTTGAGTGGTGACGCGAAGATGAAATGCTTCACCTGTGCCGCGTCGACACCGGCCGAAGCCAGTGCGGCGGCCACTGCTTCGGGCACGATCTTGGCGTAGCCCTCGTCGCGCACCCAGCGCTCTTCCCAGTGGTAGTCGTGCTTTGAACCGTTCGAGCGGAAGTGGTCGACGAACAGGTTCCAGCTGCTGTGCGCGCCAATCAGCTCGGCGATCACGCCTTCGCTGCCGAGCGCGAACACGGCGGCACCTGCGCCGTAGCCCAGTTCCTGCGCACTCGCGGGTTTGGCGCTGGGATGGTCGCTGGCAATGACGAGCGCCGGCCCATCCGCCAGGCGCCATTGCGCCAGCAGAGCGCTCACGCCCGCGCGGGGCGACTGGCCCAGGTCGGCCGTGCGCACCGCCGCCGGCATCGCAAGCGCGCCGGCCACGATGCTCGCGCCCTGCAAGTCCGCAAAAGCGGGTCGCGTGGTCGCGACCGTCAGCGACTGGAATGCGGCGCGCGCCGGTGCGTTCAGCACCGGGCGGGCCGCCTCCACCGCCATGGTGATGCTGTCTTCGTCCCAGCTGCAAAAGGCGCGCTGGCCCTTCGCGCCGGCGGCCAGGCCGGGCGACATCCAGCGGTGGGCCGCGGCAATCGCGGCGCGCTGCATCCGAAGGCGTGGCACGTAAGCGCCATAGCCGGTGATTCCGTAGGTCATGGGGTTTTCAAAAGGGTTGTCGAAAAGTCGGCGGCACGGGCGTGCTGCTCCTGCAGCTCGCGCCAGCGCACCTTGCCGGCCGCGGTCTTGGGCAAGCCGTCCACGAAATCCACGCTGCGCGGCACTTTGTAGGCCGCGAGGTGGCCGCGCAGGAATTCGATCAGGGCCTGCGGCGCCGTGCTGTCCGACACCGCCGGTTTGAGCACCACCAGGGCCTTGACCGTCTCGCCGCGCTGCGCGTCCGGCACGCCGAAAACGCAGGACTCCTGCACCGCAGGGTGGCCCGCCAGGCACAGCTCCACCTCGGCCGGCCAGACCTTGAAGCCCGAAGCGTTGATCATTCGCTTCAAGCGGTCGGTGATGTAGAAGTAGCCGTCTTCGTCGACATGGCCGATGTCGCCGCTGCGCACGAAACGCTTGCCCTCGATCTCGATGAAGGCCTCGCGCGTGGCCTCCGGCTTGTTCCAGTAGCCCTCGAACTGCGCTGCGCAGTGCATGACGATCTCGCCCGGCTCGTCGGGCCCGAGCTCGGCGCCCGTGGAGGGGTCGATGATCCGCGCGTCGACGTTGATCTGCGGTATGCCGCCACACTGCAGGCGCGGCGCCTGCGGCGGATTCATGTGCGAGCTGCCGCAGGTCTCGGTCATGCCGTAGCACTCGATGAAGGGCACGCCAAAACGCCGCTCCACCTCACGCGCCACGGCCGCCGGCATCGCGATCGCGCCACCGTACAGGCGCTTGAGCGACGAGATGTCGTGCCGCTCGAACTCGGGCCGGCCCATCAGCTCCACCAGCATCGGCGTCACCGCCGCCCAGCGGTCGATGCGGTGTTTCTCGATCAGCGCGGGAATGGCCGCCGCGTCCCAGCGCGCCAGCAGCACGGTGGTGCGGCCTTCGCAGACCGCCTGGTTCATCGCGCACATGCCGGCCACGTGGTTCATGGGCAGCACGATCAGGTCGCTGCAGTCCGCCGAGCCGGCAAACCACAGGGAGCGCTGCGCCACCATGAGACAGAAGGCGCGGTGCAGCAGCATGGCGCCCTTGGGCTGGCCGGTGGTGCCCGAGGTGTAGGCGATCACGGCCAGGTCGCCGCCCTGGTTCTCCATGGGGCGCGGCTCGATGCCCGCGGCCAGCGCACCGGCGAAATCGTGCACCTCGGGGCGCAAGGCGCGGTCATGGGGCCGGCGCGGTTCGCGCACGAAGTCGGGCGCGTCGGCGCTGCCCGCCATGTCGGCACAGGCCCCGACGATGCAGCCGGTGATGAGGCCCTGCGCCATCGCCGCCTCGGCGCGCGGCTGCAGTTCCTGCGTGGTGATGATCACGCGCGCACCGGCGTCTTCGGCAAAATGCCAGACCTCGTCGGACGTGCTCATCGGGCTGAGCGACACCACCACCGCATCGCAGCGCTGGATGGCGTGGAAACCGATGACGAACTGCGGGCAGTTCTGCATCAGCAGCATCACCCGATCGCCGCGCGCCACGCCCAGGTGTTGCTGCAGGTAGCCCGCGAGGTTGAGCACCGCGCGGTGGAACTCGCGAAAGCTGGTGGCACCACCGTAGTAATCGATCGCCGTCTTCTCCGGCGTCCGCCGAGCGGCCGCCTCCAGGCGGTCGAAGAGTGTGCCGTTCGGCGCCGCCAGCGAGTGGGGCACGCCGGGTGGCCAATGCTTGTGGTGCCGGGCGAGCGTCATTGCCCGAGAACCCCGAACTCCTCGATGAGGCGGCTCCAGTAGGCGTAGTCGCCCTGCACGACATTCAACGCGTCCGCTGCCGTGCCACCTTTGGCGCTCAAGCCGAAGCCGAGGAACTGCTGCACCACCTCGGGCTGCTTGACGATGCGGTCGACCTCGCGGGCAATCTGGTTGACGATGGCATCGGGCGTGCCCGCCGGCGCCAGCAGCATGCCCCAGCTTTCGCGGTCGAAGCCGGCGAAGCCTTGCTCCTTGAACGTCGGGATCTCGGGCATCAGCGGCGAGCGCTCCGGACTGGCCACGGCCAGGCCGCGTACCTTGCCGGACTCCAACGCCTTGCGTGCGCCGGTGCCGCTCAAAATACCGAGCTTGATGTGGCCCCCAAGCAGCGCGGTCAGGATGGTCGCGTCGCCGGTGAAGGGCACGTGCGTCATCTCGACGCCTGCCGTGCGTTCCAGGCGACGGCCCATGTAGTGGCCAGTCGTGCCCAGGCCGTGTGTGCCGTAGTTCAGTTCGCCCGCGCGCGCGGCCGAAGAAGCCAACACCGGCTTCAGGTCACCCTGCGTGTTCTGGTTGCTGGCCATGAGGAACACCGCCGTCGAGAAAAGGAGCGAGACCGGCTTGAAGTCTTTCAGCGTGCGGTAGCGCACTGTCGGGCGCGTCATCTCGGTGGACAGCATGATGGGCGAATGCAGCAGCAAGGTGTAGCCGTCCGCCGGGGTCTTGACCACCATCTCGGTACCGATCGCACCACTGGCGCCCGGGCGGTTCTCGACAATGACCGGCTGCCCCCACGTGGCGCTGAGCTTCTCGGCCACGCTGCGCGCGACCGCGTCGGTGGGCCCGCCCGCCGGGTAGGGCAGCACGATGCGCACCGGTTTGTCGGGAAATGCCGACGCCCAACCTGCTGCTGCGCCCAGCAGCAGCGCGATACCCACTTTTGCAATGCGATTCATCTGTGTCTCCGTGTCTGTGTGGTGTGCCTCGCCTGCGGGCGGGCAAGCTTGCCGACCCGAGACGCACGCATGATCGCCAGAGGCCTGCACGGTGGCACTACCCTTGTGGAGTAGGCGCCCGGGTTTCGGCCTCGCGCAGGCGCGCCACGGCCTCGTCGCGCGCGCTTACGCCGAGCTTGGTGTAGATGTTCTTCAGGTGGAACTTGACCGTGTCGAGCGATACGTCGAGCACGCGCGCGATCTTCTTGTTGGGCATAGCCTGCGCCAGCAGCGACAGCACCTCGTATTCCCGCTCGCTGAGCGACGCCAACGACGCCAGCGGCGCACGTGGAACAGCCACCGCAGCGGCCCCCGCACCTGGGCGTGCGGAGCTGCGATCGGCCGTCGCGAGCAGGCGGTCGACATGAAAAGCCAACAACGGCTCCAGATCCTCGCGCGGCAGCAGGCGGCGCAACAGCTGCGCCATCGCGGGTGATACGTCCAGCACCGTGCGCACCAGGCCAAAGGCATGACCGATGCGCACACCTTCGAGCAGGTGCGCGCGCGCGGCCTCCAGCTTGCCCATTTCGAAGCAGGCCAAGGCCCATTGGCACTGCAAGGCGGCGAACGCCCGCCCCGCAGGTTCACGGCCCGACGCGGCGCGTGCTTCCAGCAGCAGAACCGCCGCCGCGTGGTCGCGACCATCCAGCGCCATCTCCGTGCATGCCCGCTGGAGTCCGTCCTTGATCTGCCGCGCGGCCGATCGGTCGCCGCTGTGGGACTTTGCCAGTCCTTCCAAGCGCCGCAGAATGGTGAGCGCTTCGTCCATCTGGCTGCGCAACAGCAGGTGGCGCAACCGCAGGCCCAGCGCCTGCGCAAGCACGCGGTCGAAGCCGAAACGCTGCGCGTAGGCTTCGAGCCGCTCGATCGCCGCCAACGCGTCGTCCTCGCGGCCGGCCAGCCTGTGGCAGTGCGACAGCGTGGACAGCGCGTGCAGAACGAAACCGGGCAACGCGAGCCGCTCGATGGCGGCCATGCGCGGCTCCAGCATCGCCTGCGCCGCTTCCACCTCCCCGATCTCGTAGAGCACATCGGCCAACACGGCGGTGGCCATGCAGGCCACGCCGCCGAAGGCAGCCCCTCGTTGCTCGGCGCTGCGCAGCACCTCGCGCGCAAGTTGCTCGGCTTCGCTGAACCGGCCCTGGCGCCCCAGGCTCACCGCGAGCATGCAACGCCCCACCAGGCCACTGAGCTGGGCGCCGCTGCGGTGCTGCGCGCCGGCAAGCACCTCCCGCGCTGCCTCATGCGCGCCTTCGTGGACGTAGGTACGGGCCAGCAGATTGGCACGGCTGGTCCAGGCCAGGTCCGTCGCGTCCGGCGGAATGCCTCGCAGGGCCTCGCGGTGCCGCAGCACGGTGTCGATCCGATCCTGCTGCACCGCCAGCGCGCAGCGCAACAGCAGCAGGTCGTAGCGCTGTCGCGCGTCGAGGCAGTCGATACGCGCCTCCATCTGCCGCAGGCTGGCCTCGCAGGCCTCGAAGTCGCGGGCATACATGCCCAGATAGGCCTGGGCCAGGTGCAGGTCGAAATGTTGAACGATCGCTTCGGCCGGCACGTGGCGCAGGAGTTGCGCCAGCTGCAGCAGCTCGCCACTGGACAGGAGGTCGTGGGCGCTGGCCGCCACCAGCGCAATCGCCTGCGCCATGTCGCCCGCGCGCACGGCGTGGAGCACCGAGCCCTCCACATCGCCACGCGCGCCGAACCAGCGGCAGGCAGCGGCGTGCAGCGCGCGTTGCTCCTCGATGGGCCAGGCCTGCACGCGCGCCAGCAAGGCTTCGCGCAGCAAGGGGTGCAGCCGGTACCAGGGTTCGCGCTCGCCGCTGCCGATCTGGCCGATGAAGAAGTTCTCGGCCTCTAGCCGCTCCAGACTGGCGCGCACGCGCGGCAGCGACGGCGCATCGTCCAACAGCGCGGCGCACAGGGACACGCTGAACCGGGCGCAGATCGAGGCCCGGGTCAGCATCTCCAGCTCCGCGGGTGCCAGGCGCACGAGCACCTCGCGCTCGAAGTAGCTGGCGAATGCCTGCGCGTCGCGCACGCGCACCGGCGCATAGCGGCCCGCCCCACCGGGGGCCTGGGCCCGCAGGTCGAGCGCGAAGAGTTGCAGGCCCGCGACCCATCCGTCGGTGAGTTCGTGCAAGGCCCGCGCATCGTCCGCATCGATGTTGCCGAGCTGCTGGCGAAGGTAGCGCTCCGTTTCCTGCGCGCTGAAACGCAGGTCGCGCATGTCCAGTTCGGTCACCCGTTGGCGCGAACGCATGCGCTCGAACGACAGCGGCAGGGCGCTGCGCGAGCTCAGGGCCAGGTGGAAATGCGGGGGCGCGTCGTCCAGCAACCATTGAACAACGCGGAAGATGCGGGGATCGCGCAGGTGTTGCAGGTCGTCGAGCATTAGCACCAGTTCGCGTGGGCGCGCTGCGATGCCCCGGACCAGCGCAATGATGCCGTTCTCAATCTCCGCATCGGCTTGTGCGCCTTCGGTCAACAAGGTGGCCTCGCGCACCATCGCCGGATCGACCTGGGCCAAGCTGGCCAGCAGATCGCGCAGGAAACCGGGCAAGGGATCGTGTTCGGGCGCGAGCGACAACCAGGCCACGTCGACATCGGCTCTCAGCAACGCCTGGCGCCAGGCCAGCAGGGTGCTCGTCTTGCCGCAACCGGCCTGCCCCAACACGACCACGCAGCGCTGGTGCCGAGCCGCCATGAGCCGCTCCATGAGCTGCTCGCGCGCCATCAAGCGGCGCGTGCCCAGCGGTCGGGTCAACCGGACAGAACTGGCCATGGCATCCGGCCGGCCTTCGCTCTCGGCAGCGGAGGGGGCGTTGCGAGGTCCCACCGGGGTTGATTCGCCGGTGCGGCGCGCGGCTCATCGAGCGGCATGACCACGCGCCGGTCGTCGGCGCGCTTGGCGCGCAGTTCCAGCAGACATTGGCGAAGCAGTGCCATGCGCCCTCTCCCGTTACAACGTGCCCACGAGCTCGGGCACGGCTCCGAACAGATCGGCTTCGAGGCCGTAGTCGGCCACCGAGAAGATCGGTGCTTCCGGGTCCTTGTTGATCGCCACGATCACCTTACTGTCCTTCATGCCCGCCAGATGCTGGATGGCACCGGAGATGCCGGCGGCGATGTAGAGCTGGGGTGCCACGATCTTGCCGGTCTGGCCCACTTGCAAGTCGTTGGGCGCATAGCCCGCGTCCACCGCCGCGCGGCTGGCACCGATGGCCGCACCGAGCTTGTCGGCCAGCGGCGTCATCACCTCGTTGAACTTCTCGCTGCTGCCCAGCGCACGGCCACCGGAGACGATGATCTTCGCGGCGGTCAGTTCCGGGCGGTCGTTCTTCGCGATCTCGCTGCCCTTGAATTCGCTTTTTCCATCCGCCAGTGCGGCCGTGGCGGTTTCCACCGCGGCGCTGCCACCGCTGGCTGCGGCCGGGTCGAAGCCGGTCGTGCGCACGGTGATCACGTGCTTGGCGTCGGTGGCCTGCACAGTGGCGATGGCGTTGCCCGCGTAGATCGGGCGCTCGAAGGTGTCGGTGCTGATCACCTTGGTGATGTCACTGACCTGCCCCACGTCCAGCGCAGCGGCCACGCGCGGGGCTACGTTCTTGCCACCGGCGGTGGCGGGGAAGAGGATATGGCTGTAGTTGCCAGCCAGGGCCAGTACCTGCGCAGCCACGTTCTCGGCCAGGCCGTGTTCAAGACCCGGTGTGTCGGCATGGATCACCTTCGCAACGCCAGCGATCTGCGCCGCCGCATCGGCCGCCGCCTTGGCCTGGTGACCCGCGACCAGCACATGCACCTGACCATCCAGGAACATGCTGATCTCGGCGGCGGCCTTTACCGTGTTGAGGGTCGCTCCCTTGAGGGACGCGTTGTCGTGTTCGGCAATGACAAGGACCGTCATGATCAGATCACCTTCGCTTCGTTTTTGAGTTTCTCGACCAGGGTGGCCACATCGGCCACCTTGATGCCCGCGCCGCGCTTGGGCGGCTCGCTCACCTTCAAGGTCTTGATGCGCGGCTTCACGTCCACGCCCAGGTCTTCGGGTTTCACAATGTCCAGCTGCTTCTTCTTCGCCTTCATGATGTTGGGCAGCGTCACGTAACGTGGCTCGTTCAGGCGCAGGTCGGTGGTGATGACCGCCGGCAGCGTGATCGCCAGCGTCTCCAGCCCGCCGTCGACTTCGCGCGTCACGTTGGCCTTGCCGTCGGCCACTTCGACCTTGGACGCAAACGTGGCTTGCGGCAGACCGGCCAGCGCGGCCAGCATCTGGCCCGTCTGGTTGCAGTCGTCATCAATGGCTTGCTTGCCCAGGATGATGAGTTGCGGTTGTTCCTTGTCGACCAAGGCCTTCAGGAGCTTGGCCACGGCCAGCGGTTGCAGTTCTTCGGTGGTCTCCACCAGGATCGCGCGGTCCGCGCCAATCGCCATGGCCGTGCGCAGCGTTTCCTGGCATTGCGCCACGCCGCAGGAGACCGCGATCACCTCGGTCACCACGCCCTTCTCCTTCAAGCGCACGGCCTCTTCGACCGCGATCTCGTCGAACGGGTTCATGCTCATCTTGACGTTGGCGATGTCCACACCGCTGCCGTCGCTCTTCACGCGCACCTTGACGTTGTAGTCCACCACGCGCTTCACGGCCACCAACACTTTCATCTGCCCCTCCAAAAAAGAGCATCAGCGTATCGACGCGCTGCGGGTGCGTCCAATACCGATTGAGCGAAGCGGCATCCCGTTTTCTTATCGCCTTCCATCGCCGCGCCAGACCTTGCCTTCGTGATCGCGAAGCTCAGGCGTCACACGCATGCGGGTTCTTCAGCGCATTCACAACGTCTCCTCCGATCCGAAGATTGCCGTGGCCTGGCTGGACAACACACCGCCGTTGCCATGCGCTATGGCGAGCTTCGCGCCCGGCACCTGACGCTCGCCCGCCGTGCCACGCACCTGCTCCACGGCCTCGACCATGGTGAACAGGCCGTACATGCCGGGGTGCACGCACGAGAGGCCGCCGCCATTGGTGTTGACCGCGAGCCGCCCACCGGGCGCGATACCGCCCTTGTCCACGAAGGCTCCGCCCTCGCCCTTGGCACAGAAACCCAGGTCTTCCAGGAACAGGATGGTGTTGATGGTGAAGGCGTCGTAGAGCAAGGCCACGTCGATGTCGCTGGCCTTCACGCCGGCTTGCGCGTAGGCGCGCGCGCCGCTCTCGAGCGCGGCGGTCACGGTGAGGTCGCCCATGTTGCCGATGGAGCGGTGCGAAGTGGCCGAGGCGGAGCCGAGCAGGTACGCGGGCTTGCCGGCCAAGTCCCGGGCGCGGTCGGCGCGCACCATCACCACCGCGGCAGCGCCGTCGGTGACGAGGCAGCAGTCGCGCACGGTCAAGGGGTCGGACACCATGCGCGCGTTCAACACGTCGTCGATGCTCAGCGGATCGCGCATGAACGCGTCCGGGTTGCGTTGGGCCCACTGGCGCGCGGCCACGGCCACGTGCGCGAGTTGCTCACGGGTGGTGCCGTATTCGTGCATGTGGCGCGCAGCCGCCATCGCATAGGACGACGGCGGGTTCATGGGTTTGTAGCGGTGTTCGTAGACGATGGGCGTGCCACCGCTGGCCACCAGCCCGCCCGCGGCCGAGCGCTGGTTGCTGCCGTAGGTGATCAGGGCCACGTTGCACAGGCCGGCATCGAGCGCCAACGCGGCCCACATGGCCTGGATCTGGAACGAGGAGCCGCCGGTGCGGCTGTTGTCGGTGACGCTGGGGTGGATGCCGAGGTACTCCGCGATGGTGAGCGAGGAGAACGGGTCCTGCGGCAAGGTGGTGAACAGGCCGTCGACGTCGGAAGGCTGCAGGCCCGCCTGGGCCAGTGCCTTCAGGCTGGCGTGCACGGCCAGGTCGATCGCCTCGTAGCCGGGCGCGGCCCCCATGCCGAAGGTGGCGGCGCCGACCACGGCGGTTTTGCCTCGGGGAAATTTCATGTCACTCATGTCGCTGCGTCCTCCGGCACGAACACCAACAAGGCCTTCCCCTCCACCGCATCGATGCGGGCTTGCACACGCATGCCGATGCGCACCGCATCGGGCGCGATGCCCACCACCTTGCTCGTCACCCGCGGGCCTTCCTCCAGGTCGACCAGGGCCACGTTGTAGGGTTCGCCGGGCGGCTTCACGCGCACCACCGTGGTCGCGTACACCACGCCACGGCCGCTGGGTTCGAACCATTCCAGGTCCGTGGCGCCGGTGCCGGGCTCGGCCACGCGCGGGTAGTAGAAGGCGCGCCCGCTCTGCCGCGCGCGCTGGATCTTGAAGCTGCCCTCGTCGAGATGCCGCTGGAACTCGGCGTCGATGCCGATGCCTGGGTTGTTCTGTGTCATGTCAATGCGTCTCCTGCAGAGCATTCGGTCGGGTGGCGACGAGCGCGTCCACCGCCACCACGCCCTGGCCTTTCGGGTACACGAGTACCGGGTTGAAGTCGATCTGGTCGATCACGCCGTCGGCATCGGCCGCGAGTTGCGAGACGGCGACGATGAACCCGGCCAGCGCGTCCAGATCGGCCGGCGGGCGGCCGCGCGCGCCTTTCAGAATGGCCGAGGCCTTGAGCCGGTCCACCATGCGCAGCGCACCGGCATGGGCAATGGGCGGCGGCGCGAACACCACGTCCTTCAACACCTCGACGTAGATGCCGCCAAAGCCCAGCATGACCAGCGGGCCGAAGTCGGCGTCGTTCACCACGCCCACCACCATCTCGTGGCCGGGCGGCATCATCTTCTGCACTTGCACGCCCTCCAGCCGCGCGTGCGGCGCGTGCTGGCGCACGTTGCGCATGAGGCGCTCATAGGCCGCGTGCAGCGTGTCTTCGCCCACGTGCAGTTCGACGCCACCGGCCTCGGTCTTGTGGGCGATGTCGGGCGACTGGATCTTGAGCACCACTGGAAACCCCATACCTTGCGCCGCGGCCATCGCGGCTTTCGCGTCCTGCACCAGCGCGCTCGGCGGCATGGGGATGCGGTAGTGCGACACCAGTTCGCGGGTCTGCGCTTCACCCAGCACGCCGTCGGCCAAGGCGCCGGGCTCCAGCAAAGGCGAGCGCCCTGGTGGGGGGCACAGGGTGCCGGGCTGCGCCGTGGCCCGCTGCTGCTGGAACCGGCCATAGCGGCGCAGGGCATCCAGGCCACTGGCGCAGGCACGGAACGACGGAAAGCCATGCGCGCCAATGGCCGCCAGCGCCTGCAGGTTCTGGGCCGACGGCGTGATGTGCGAGTGGAACAGCACCGGCACGCCACAGCGCGCCAGCAAGGGCTGCATGGCGGGCGCCATGCCGTCGATGCGGCCCTGGGCCGACAGGCCCATGTTGAGCAGCACGGCGTCGACCTCGCCCGAGGTGGCGAGCGCCTCGATCACGGCCAACATCGCGCGGCCTTTCTGTTCGGTGGCGGCCACGGTGGTGTCCACCGGGTTGCCCGCCGACGCATACGCGGGCAAGTGGACCATCAGGGCCTGCTGCAACCCAGCCGACAGGGCCGGAATTTCCAGGCCCTGTGCGGACAACAGGTCGGCCGCCCATCCGCCCGCGCCGCCCGAGGTGGTCACCACCGCCACGCGGTGGCCGGTCATGAAGGGCATGAGCGACAGGGCCGCAGCGGCCGCCAGCATTTCTTCCACGTCGAAGACGCGGAGCACGCCGTGCCGCTCGAAGGCCGCGTCGTAAGCCGTGTCCGCCCCCGCGAGGTGCGCGGTGTGCGAGATCGCCGCGCGCTGGCCGGCTTCGGAGCGTCCCACCTTCATCACCACGATGGGCACCTGCCGCTCGGCCGCGCGCTGGGCCACTGTGGCAAACCGCCGCGCGTCCTTCAGGCCTTCGATGAACAGCAGGATCACGCCCGCGTCGCCCTGCTCGACCAGGCGCTCGACGAAGTCCAGCACCTCCAGATCGGCCTCGTTGCCGGTGGTGACCACGCTGCGCAGATCCAGGTGCGCGGCCAGGGCACGGCCAAACAACGCAAAGCCGATGCCCCCGCTTTGCGACACCACCGCCACCCGGCGGCGCGAAGGAAACGCCGGAGGTGGGTGGGCAATGCATTCCTCCACCACGTGGGCAAAGGTCGCGGCCAGGCCGGCCTGCGGCACGTAGAGGCCTTCGGTGTTGGGTCCGAGCACGCTCATGCCCGCGCGGCGCGCCACGTCCACCGCGCGCGCCATGTCGGCGGGCACCACGTCCGACGAAAACACCACCGCGCCCGCGCACCCACGGCGGGCGGCATCTTCGATCAACGCCGGCACGCCTGCACCGGGAATGCTGATCAGCAAGAGATCGGGCACCTCGGGCAGATCGTCCAGCGTGGCATAGGCCTTGAGCCCTTGCAGGGATGCGTGACCACCGGGGTTCACGGGGTAGATCGGCCCCGCGAAACCGGCCGACTTCGCGCAATGAAGAATCTTGCCGCCCGTCTTGCCCAGGGCTTCGGATGCGCCGACGACGGCGATGCTGCCCGGTGCGAGCAGCTTGGGATTCAATGGCATGGCGATCAGGCGGTGATGTGGGAGCCGCCGTTGACCGACAGGTGCTGCCCCGTGATGAAGCTGCTGGCCGAGGAGACCAGGAAGGCGATGGATTTCACGGCCTCGTCGGGGTCGAGGAAGCGGGCGAGCGGAATGTTCGCCAGGTAGCGGTCCTTGAACTTGTCGCTGCGCACCACCTCGGTCATCTCCGTGGCCACCACGCCGTAGGCCACGCTGTTCACGCGAATGCCCCAGCGACCCCATTCGCGCGCCGCGCTCATGGTCAGACCCAGCACGCCCGACTTGGCCGCGCCGTAGTTGATCTGCCCGATGGTGCCTTTGCGGCCTGCGTCGGACGAGACGTTGACGATCACGCCCGGATCGCGCTCGCCGGCCTCGGCGCGCTTCTTCATCTCCGTGCCCGCGATCTGCAGGCAATTGAAGACGCCGGTCAGGTTGACGTCGATCACCTGCTGCCACTGCTCGACCGTCATGTTGTCGATCATGGCGGTGCGCGTGATGCCGGCGTTGTTAACCAAGCCGTGGATGCCACCAAAGCGCTGCGCCGCCTGGTCGACCACGCGGCCCAGGAAGTCGCGGTCCGTCACGCTGCCGCCCAGGGCGAGCACGCGGTCCTTTTCCAGCCCGTCCACCGCTTCGCGCAGCTTGCCTTCGTTGGCGTCGACCAGCGTGAGGCGCGCGCCCAGCTGGTGCAGCAGGCGCGCGGCCTCCAGGCCGATGCCCTGGGCCGCGCCCGTGACCATCACGTTGCGGCCGGTCATGTCCATCAGATTGATCATGGTGTTTCCTTCTTACTTGTCGACGTAGTTCGGTGCGCGCTGCTCCAGCGCGGCGGCCACGGCCTCGCGGTGGTCGGCGGTGTGCTGCGCCAGGCCTTGCATGCTCGCGGCCAGGGTCAGCGTGCCTTCGAGCGACTGCGTCTGGGACTCGCGCAGCAAGCGCTTGTTCAGGCGGATGGCGTGCGCCGGGTGGCGTGCGATGCGCTGCGCGATCTCGCGGGCGCGTGGCAGCAGCTGCTCGACGGACACCACCTGCGACACCACGCCCAGTTGCAGCGCGCGCCGGGCATCGAAATCGTCGCCCGTGAGCGTGAGCTCGGCCGCTGCGGCCGGCCCCACGTGGCGTTGCAGCAGCCAGCTGCCACCGGCGGCGGACACCAGGCCCAGGCGGATGAAGCTCTCGGCAAACACGGTGGTGTCCACGGCAATGCGCACATCGCACAGCAGCACCAGGTCCAGGCCCGCGCCCACCGCCGCGCCATTGACAGCCGCCACCACCGGTACGTCCAGTGCACTGAAGGCACGCGCCAGCCGCTGCACGCCACTGTCGTAATACACGCGGTTCTCCGCCGGGCTGCCGGCAAAGTGGTGTTCGCGGGCGTGCATGGCCTTGAGGTTGCCGCCCGCGCAGAATACGTGCCCGGCCGCTGTGAGAATCGCGCACTTGATGGAGACGTCCGCCGCGATGCGGCCGCAGGCCTGCACCAGCGCATCCGTCAACTCGCCGCTGATCATGTTGCGGGTCTTGGGGCGGTTGAGCGTGAGCACCACGATCGGTCCCTCGCGCTCCCACAGCAACACGGGGTCTTCCTCGGTGTGCGCGTTCATCGCTGCGCCTCCTTTCGCATCGGCTGGATGACCGCGTCGAGTGCGACCACGCCCTTGCCCTGGGCGCACACCACCACGGGATTGACTTCGATCTCCGCGATGCGATCGCGCTGCGCCATCGCCAGTTGCGACAGCGATGCAATGGCCTGGGCCATGGCCTCGGTATCGCCGGGCACTGCGCCGCGCCAGCCCGCCAGCACCGGCCAGGTGCGCAGCTCGCGCATCATCGCCAGCGCCTGCGCGGGGCTCACCGGCGCGGGCCGCGTGACCACGTCGCGCAGCAGCTCGACCAGCACGCCGCCCAGGCCAAACGTCACCATGGGGCCGAAGGCCGGGTCGTTGCGCACACCGAGGATGCACTCGGTGCCACCGACCACCATCTCGGACACGAGGAAGCCCTCGATGTGCGCCTCGGGCAAGGCTTTGGGAATATCGCGGGCCATGCGCGCCACGGCGGCCTGCACGGCCGCCGCGTCGCCCAGCCCGAGCGCCACGCCACCGACTTCCGTCTTGTGGGGAATGTCGGCCGAGACCACCTTGACCGCCACCGGAAAGCCGATGCCTTGCGCCGCCTCTGCCGCTTCTTCGGGTGTGCGCACCAGGGACTCGCGGGGCGAGCGGATGCCGCAGGCGGCCAGGATGCGTTTCGATTGCACCTCGTTGAAGGACGTGGCGTCCCTGGGCACGAGGTCGCGCGCGAAGTCCGGTGCGGCCTCGGCGCGAGCGGCGGGCTGGCGGAAGAACTGTTCGAAGCGGTGCAGCGCGGCCAGCGCGTTCACCGCACGCGACGGGTCCTCGTACACCAGGAAGCCCGCCTGCGCATAGACCTCGTGCAGCTCGGGCGGCGTGGTGACCGAGACCATCAGCAGGCGCTCCGGGTGCTTGGCCGACACCTCGCTCAAGGCCTGGCAGATCGGGCCCGCCATGCTCGGCGCCATGCCCACGATGCCCAGGAACAGGATGATGGCGTCGAACGCATCGCTCTCCAGCACGCGCTCGAGGCTGCGGCCCAGCATGCCGTGGTTGGCGGTCACCAGGCCCGTCATGTCGATCGGGTTGGTGGGCGAGCAGTACGGCACGATCTCGCGCAGTTGCTGTTGCGTGGCTTCGGGCACCTGGCCCAGTTCCAACTGGGCGTCCGACAGGAAGTCGGCCATCTGCACGCCCACGCCACCCGAGATGCTGATGACCGCGGTGCGTGGCCCCAGCGGGCGCTTTCCCGCGTTCAAGGCGTAGGCCACGTCCAGCAGTTCCTCGGTGGTGCGCGCGCGGTGCACGCCGTATTCGCGGAAGATCGCGTCGTAGACCGCGTCTTCACCCGTGAGCGAGGCGGTGTGCGAGGCGGCGGCCACGCGGCCTTCGGGTGTGCGACCCACCTTCATCATCACCACCGGCTTCTTCGCCTGGCGCGCGAGGTCGAGCGCGTGCAGCAGGTTGTCCGCGTGGCGAACGCCTTCCAGATAGGCCAGGACGATTTCGACCTCGTCCTGCTGCACCATCCAGGCCATGGCCTCGCCCACGTCCACGTCGGCTTCGTTGCCGGTCGCCACGAAGTGGGACAGCCCCAGTTGGCGCATGGCGGTGTGCTGCAGCAGGTAACCGCCATAACCCCCGCTCTGCGTCGCAATGCCGATGCGCCCCGGCGCGGGAAAGCGCTCTTCGAACGCCGAGGCAAAGGTGGCGTACACGCCCGCGCGCGCGTTCACCAGCCCCATGCAGTTGGGTCCGAGAATCCGCATGCCGTGCGCGCGCGCGATCGACACCACCTCTTCCTGGCGCCGCAACCCTTCGGCACCCACCTCGGCAAAGCCGGCGCCGTAGACGATGGCCGACCGCACCCCGGCCTCGGCACAGTCGCGGATGGTCTGCACCGTGTCCTCGGCCGTGACGGCCAGCACCGCGCAATCGAACGGGCGGCCCACGGCCTTCACGTCGGCATAGGCCTTCAAGCCCTGCACTTCGTCGCGCCCCGGGTTGATGGGATAGATCTCGCCGGAGAATTCGGCGCGCCGCAGGTAGTGCAGCACCCGGCCGCCGAAACGGCGCCAGTCGTTGGAGGCGCCGACAACGGCGATCGAGCGCGGCGCGAACAGCGCATCCAGGCGCGTGGAGGGTTCAGGGGTTCTCATATCCATGGGAGTGATCAAGCAGACAGGCGCGCCATGCGCTCCAGATGAAAGGCCTCATCGCCGAACTGCAGCGTGGACATGGTGAGGCGCAGGAAATGCGCACTCACGTCCAGCTCCTGGCTCATGCCCATGCCGCCATGCATCTGCACGGCATCGCGGCCCACCAGGCGCGCGCAGCGGATGGCCTGCAGGCGCGCGGCGGACACCTCGCGCATGCGCTCGTTCGCCGGCTTGCCCAGGGCGGCAGCGGCCACATGCGCCATGGAACGGGCCAGCTCGACCGCCACGACCATGTCGGCCAGCTTGTGCTGCAGCACCTGGAACTTGGCCAGCGGCGCGCCATACTGTTCGCGCGTCTTGAGGTATTCGCAGGTGGTCTCCACCAGCCACGCGCAGGAGCCGACCACTTCCGCACACACCGCGGCCGCGCCGTGGTCGGCCGCGAGCGCCAGCAAGGCCAGCGCGCCGCTGGCGTCCTGCACGCGGTCGCCGTCGGACAGTCGCACGCCCTCCAGCACCAGCTCGGCCGCGGTCTGCCCGTCGTTGCTGCGGTAGGTGCGTACCCGCAGGCCAGGCGCAGTGCGCGGCACCAGGAACAGCTCGACACCGTCGGGAGTGCGCGCGCTGACGAAGAACAGGTCGGCGATGCCGCCATTGGGCACCACCGGCTTTCGGCCGTGCAGCGTCCAGCCGCCCTCCACGCGCCGGGCCTCGGTGTCGACGTATGCGAAGCCTTGCCCCACGTCGTCCTCCAGCGCGGCCAGTGCCAGGTGCAGGCGCCCTTCGACCATGGCGGGCAACAAGGCGTCGCGGTGCGCGGCGCTGGCGCTGCCCAGCAGCAGCGCGCCGCCCACCACCACGGTCCAGATATACGGCTCCAGCACCAGATGCCGCCCCACCGCCTCGGCCAGGATCGCGGCCTCTTCAGGGCCGCCACCATAGCCGCCCGCTTCTTCGGGCAAGGCCGCGCCGAGCCAGCCGAAATGGGCGAAGGCCTGCCACACCTCGGGGCTGTAGCCACCGGCGCGCAAGATCTTCTCGCGCTGGATGTAGCTGTACTGTTCCAGCAGATAGCGGTGCGCGGAATCGCGCAGCATCTGTTGATCGGAGGAATAGGAGAAATCCACGGTGTCGAACCTCAGACGCGCAGGATGCGCTTGGCGATGATGTTTCTCTGGATCTCGGCGCTGCCGCCGTAGATGGTGAGCTTGCGGCGGTCGAACGCCTGCTGCGCGTGGTACGCGTCCTCGGGCGGCACCACCGGATCGCCTTCGGGCAGCGTGAGCACGTCGGGCCACGAGAGCTGGCCGCCCTCTTCCATCATCAGCTCGGTGATGGCCTGCTGCAGTTGGCCGCCGCGCAGCTTGACCACCGACACCACGGCGGCCTCCGCCTTGCCGGCCACCTCGTCGGCGAGCACGCGGTAGGCGGTGTACTTGAGTGCCATCAACTCCGCTTCCAGGGAAGCCAGGCGTTCGCGAAAGCGCGGCTGTTCGCTCAAGAGAACACCGTTTCTGCGGGTACGCCGGCCGAAGGCACGCGCCTCTTCGATATAGCGGGTGGAGGCGCCGATGCCGGCGCCGACGATGCGCTCGTGCGACAGCAGGAACTGCGTCATCGACCAGGCCGCGCCCTCCGGACCGAGGCGGTTCTCCAGCGGCACGCGCACGTTCTCGATCGTCACCTGGTTGACCGCGTGCACGCCGCCCACCGTGATGATGGGCGACACCGTCACACCGGGCTGGTCCATCGGTATGAGCAGGTACGAAATGCCGGCCTGCTTCTTCTCTTCCTGCGAGGTGCGCACCAAGCAGAAGATCCAGTTCGACTCCTGCGCGTAGCTGGTCCACAGCTTGGTGCCGTTGACCCAGTAGTGATCGCCCTCGCGCACCGCGCGCATCTTCAACGCCGCCAGGTCGCTGCCGGCTTGCGGCTCCGAGAAGCCCTGGCACCACCAGTGCTCACTCGCGAGGATGGGTGGCAGGAAACGTTGCTTCTGTTCTTCCGTTCCGTATTCGATGATCAGCGGGCCCAGCAGGTCGATGGCGGGTATGTTGCGCCGGGGCGCGCCGGCCAGATGCACCTCTTCATCCCAGATGAAGCGTTCGATCGGCCCCCAGCCGGTACCGCCATACGCCTTGCTCCAGCCATGCGCCAGCCAGCCTCGGGCGGCCAGCACACGTTGCCAGCGGATGTGATCGTCCTTGGACAGCTTCTCCCCGCGCAAGGTGCGCTCGCGGATGTCCAGCGGAAGCTGTGTGTTCAGGAAGTCCCGCACCTCGGCGCGAAAGGCCTGGTGCTCAGGACTGAAATTCAAATTCATGCGAAGACCTCGTGGCCCGGACTGTGTGGGCACGGGGGCGATTACAGCACCGGGAAAGCGGCCCAAGGCGCTCCGCGCGCGGCCATCGGCTATTCAATACATATGTGCTGATTGGTGCCGCGCCTGGGGTTCGCGCCATGGTCACTGCCACAATGAATCACCCATTGAACCGGGTTTTGAGCGAGCAGGAGCTCCACCTAACATGACCGCACCTCAGATCACCAAGTCGACCGACGAACACATCACCACGCTGGCGCTGAACGCACCCGAGAAACTCAACGCGCTGTCGCTGGAGATGCGCGATGCGTTGATCGAAGCGCTGCAGACCAGCTTCATGGACGACGCCTGCGAAGCCGTGGTGATCACCGGCGCCGGCGGCGTGTTCAGCAGCGGGGGCGACATCCGTGCGCCGCGCCCCGAGGCGCAGGCCGTTGCCCGCACGGTCCGCCTGAAGATAGGCCGCTTGCAGGAACTGGTGCGGCTGGTCTGCCATTCACCGAAACCGGTGGTGGCGGCCGTCGACGGCAAAGCCTATGGCGCGGGCCTGTCGCTGGTGCTGGCCTGCGACGCCGTGGTGGCCGCCGAAGGCGCGCAGTTCTGCGCCGCCTTCGGCAAGGTCGGGTTCATTCCCGACGCCGGCCTGCTCTACACCTTGCCGCGCCGCATCGGTGGCGCGCGCGCGCAGCACCTGATGCTGAGCGCGCGAGCGGTCGACACGCCCGAAGCGCTTTCCATGGGGTTGGTCGATGTGGTCGCGCCGCGCGCCGCGCTGCTCGCCACCGCGACCACGGAAGCACGGAGATTGGCCCACATCGCCCCACTCGCTTTCTCGGCCATCAAGTCGCTCGGCACCGGTGGCTGCAACACACTGGAAGAGGCTTTCGCGGCCGAGCAACGCCTGCAGCCCTTGCTGGCACTGAGCCACGACTACGGCGAAGCCCGGGCGGCCTTTGCCGAACGCCGCAAGCCGAGCTACCGGGGCCACTAGGAGACCTGCATGTTCCAACCCGATCTGCTGGCCGGAAAACGCGTGCTGATCACCGGTGGCGGCACCGGCCTGGGCAAGTCCATTGCACACCGAGCGGTGGAACTGGGCGCCGAGGTGATCTTGTGCGGCCGGCGCGCCGAGGTGCTTCGGAGCACGGCCGATGAACTGAACGCGCTGCAACGCCAACCCGTGCGCACCGCGCCCTGCGACATCCGCGACGCGGCCGCCGTCGCCGCCATGGTGGAGGCGGTGTGGGCCGGGGGCGTGCCCGACGTGGTCGTCAACAACGCCGCCGGCACCCTGCTGTCACCCACCGAAGCCTTGTCGTCTCGCGCGGTGGATGCCGTGCTGCAGACCTCTTTGCACGGCGCGATCTATGTGACGCTGGAAGCCGGCCGGCGCTGGATCGCGGCCGACAAACCGGGCACGTTGCTGTACACATTGGCATCGGGTTTCGAAGACGGTCGGCCCTTCATGGTGCCGCTGACGGTGGCCAAAGGCGCCCTGGCTACGTTGCTGAAGAGCCTGGCGGTGGAATGGGGCCGCCATGGCATCCGCACGGTGGGTATCGCCCCGGGCAACTTCCCCACGCCCGGTGCCGATGCGAAGCTGCAGACCGGCCGCGCCACAAACCCTGCAGACGACATCCCGCTGGGCAGGGTTGGCAAACACATCGAGCTCGCCAACCTCTATGCCTACCTGATGTCCGACATGGCGGCCTTCATGACCGGCGAGATCATCACCCTCGACGGCGGCAAGGGCCTGCGCACGAACGGCGTGGACGACCTGTTCCAGTGGACACCCGCGCAATGGGACGCGCTGCGTCCCAAGCGCTGAGCGCTGAACGAAACCTCAAGCGAATTCCGCGAACCCTCGGTCCAGCACGGTCGCGCCGCGTTCCACCACGCGCGCGCGAAAGGCCGTGCCCCCGTTCTCGTGCCACGCTTCGACGCGCACGGTCTCGCCGGGATAGACGGGTTTGGAGAAGCGCGTTTCGAGCATGCGCAGCGCCCGCCCCGGATGGAGTTTCATCAGGCCATGCGCCGCCACCGAGTAGGTGCACAGGCCGTGCAGGATGGGCCGTTCAAAGCCGGCCCGGGCCGCGAAAGCAGGGCTGGCGTGCAAAGGGTTGCGGTCCCCGTTGAGCCGGTACCACAAGGCCTGGTTGTGCTCCGTCGGCATGTCCTGCAACGCGTCGGGCGCGCGCTCGGGCACCGCGCGAAAGTCGCGCGAGAGCTGGCGCTGGCCACCGAAACCACCGTCGGCCCGGCAGAAGGTGCCCGACTCGATGCGCGCCACCGCTTGCCCGGTCTGCGCGTCCTTCAGCGTGCGCTCCAGCACGATGATCGCGCCACTCTCCTCACCCTTGTCCACCAGTTCGAGCACGCGGTTCGAAGCGATGTAGGAGCGGCCCGGCGACAAGGTGCCCTGCAACTCCAGGCGCTGCGTGCCGTGCACCAGCATCTGGCGGTTGATGCCCAGTGCCGGCTGGGCCATCCACGGACCCGGATGGCCCATGACGATGGGCAATGTGGGAAAGCACTTCAAGCCGTCTTCGAACACGTAGGGCAGTTCGCTCTCGTCCATCGGATCGCGTCCCAATCCAACGGACAAGGCGAACAGCATGCAATCCCGGTCTGACAGGGACTGCTCGACATCGGCGAAGGGATGGGCGTGGATGGCAGAGACATTCAAGGGCATGCGGCGATGGTAGGAACCGCCTGCAGCGGCGGCAAGAGGCGCTGCTTAAACATCACATCCATGCACTTTGTTCGGCAGTAACATGGCCCATGCGAAAAAAATGGGCCCCTGAAAACAAGCACATCGTGGGCTCGCGTCCCGACCTTCCCGACGGTGTCGTGAAGTCCGCCGGCCGGGTGCTGCAGATCCTCGAATACTTCGACGAGATCCAGCGCCCCGCAAACGTGGTCGAGATCTCCGAGATCCTCAAGCTGCCGCAGTCCAGCACCTCGGCGCTGCTGCGCAGCCTGGTGGCCATGGGCTACCTGTACTTCGATCGGCTGGCGCGCACCTACATGCCGAGCTGCCGTGTCGCGCTGCTGGGCAACTGGGTCAACCATCCACTGTTCATGGGCGGCGTTGCGCTGCAATGCATGGACGAGCTGCAGCAAAGAACGGGCGACGCCGTGGTGCTCGCGATCCGCAACGGCGTGTGGGCGCAGTACATCCACGTGCTGCAGGCCACCAGCATGGCGCGCCTGCAGGTCACGCGCGGCGCGCTGCGGCCCTTGGCAGCCTCCGGCACCGGCTACGCCCTGCTGAGCACCTTGCCCGATGCCGAGGTGCGCAAGATCTGCCACCGCATCAACGCGGAGGCGCGTGCCGCAGGGCGCGGCGCGCCGGTCGCCACCGACACCTTGCTGCCGACCCTGGAAGATGTGCGGCGTTCGGGCTATGCCTTCACCACCGACCTGGTCACGCCGGGTGGCGCGGTGCTGGCGATGCCGCTGCCGGTGACCGATGGTGGGCAAGCCCTCGTGGTGGGCCTGGCCGGTATCAGCGAAGTGCAGAAAGCGCGGCGCACGGAGCTCATCGCCACGATGAGGGACGTGCTGTCGGCGCACTTTCCGGCGCTCTGAGCACCTTCCCTCTAGGAGGGTAGGGTGGGACACGTTTTGAAGTGGTGCTGTCGGCGCGCGTGCCCCCATCCCAGTTCTCCAGCGGGGGAAGGGGCAAATTCGCAGAGTCCCTCTGCGGGCACGCCCACTCGCCACTGGCCGAGGGTTTGGAGTGAGACCGGCGCACGTGCTCTGTGCTCTTCCTTTACTCCACCGCGGGCCGAGCGCGTTCCATGACGGCTTCCCACGTGCGCTGCTCCTTCTTCACACGCTCGGCCAGCGCCGAGGCCGTCATGGGGTTGGTCTGCAGGCCCAGGCTTTCGAAGCGGGCCGCCACGTCGGGCTGCCGGGCGATGGCTTGCAGTTCGGCGTTCAACTTCGCCACGCGGTCGGCGGGCACGTCGGCCGGCGCGAACATGGCGAACCACGAGGACACGTCGAAGCCCGCAATGCCCGCCGCGCTGGCGAGCACCGGCGCCTCCGGCACCGAGGCCACGGGCTGGCCGCCGCTCACGGCCAATATCTTGAGCCGGCCGGCCTTGTGCAACTGCAGCGGCGTGAGGATGCCGGCGAAGGCGTATTGGGCGTCGCCGCGCATGACCGCGTTCATGGACGCCACGGTGCCCTTGAACGGCACGTGCACCGCCTTGATGCCCAGCGCGTCGTTGAACATCTCCATCGCCAGGTGGGTGGTGGAACCCACACCGTCGGAGGCGTAGTTGAGCGTTGCGCTGTTGGCACGCAGCCAGGCCAACAGGTCCTTCACGTTGTCCACCGGCACCTTGGGATTGACCACCAGCACCAGCGGTGTCTCGGCCAACAGGCCCACGGGTTTCAGCAGCCGATTGACGTCGGGCTCGACCGGCTTTTTCATGTAGCGCTGGATCGCCGGTTGCAGCACCTGGCCGCCGATGGTCACGAAGGCCAGGGTGTGGCCGTCGGCTTGCGCGCCCTGCATGGCGTTGTAGACCACGATGCCATTCGGTCCGGGTTTGTTCTCCACGATCACCGGTTGTCCCAGGCGCTCGGTGAGCTTTTCGGCGTACAGGCGCGCGGTGATGTCGGTCGGCCCGCCCGGGGGGAAGGGCACGAGCAGGTGGATCGGCTTGCTGGGCCAGGCCGCGGGCGTCGCCTGGGCGCCGGCCCACAGCGGCAGGGCCAGCAGCGCCAGCGCGGCCAGGAAATGTGCGATGCGTCTTTGCATGGTGTCTCCTTAAGCGGCTTGCAAGACATCGGCCGATTCGGCCACGGTGGTGCGGCGCAGTTCGCGCACGTAGCGGTCTTCATCGAACGGCATGGCGCGGTGCATGGTGCTGCGGTTGTCCCACATCACCAGATCGCCCGCACGCCAGACATGTGCGTGCACGAACTCGGGGCGTGTCGCGTGCGCCATCAACTCGTCGATCAGTTTGCGGCCTTCTTCGTAGGACAAACCTTCCACCGACTCGGCGTGCGAGGCGAGGTACAGGGCAGGCCGCTTCGATCCTGGATGCACCCGCACCAGGGGATGCACGCTGGGCGGCAGGTTGCGCCGCTCGGTTTCGTCCAGCGGTGGCGAACCCTCGACCAGGCCGCGCGAATACGCCAGGGAATGGCGGACCTGCAAGTCCCGCAAGGTGCGTTGGCGCTCCGCGGGCAGCGCGTCCCACGCGGCGCACATGTCGGCGAACTCGGTGTTGCCGCCTTCGGCTGGCAAGCGCTTGGCGCACAGGAAGGTGTACTTGCCCACCGGGTTGCGGAACGAGCTGTCGGTGTGCCACAGCATGGTGGTCAGCTGATAGAGCCGGCGCGGGTTGGTGCGGTCCATGCGAAAGCCGTGCTCGTCCAGGTTGGAGATGTCGCTCAGCTCTTCCTGTCCGAGTCGGCGCGCCTGCTCTTCGCGGTGCACGGTGATGGAGCGTTGCGTCTGTCCGAAGTAGTTGGAGAAGCGCAGCTGGTCGCCGTCGCCGATGTTCTGGTCGCGAAACACCAGCACACCATGCCGGTCGATCGCCGCGGTGACGGCGGCCACGGTGGCCTCGTCCAGCGGCTGGCCCAGGTCGAGCCCGGTGATTTCGCCAAAGAATGTCTTGTGCAACTGCTTGAGTTGGAACGGCATGGGGATGTCTCCTGGTGTTCTGAATGGAAAGGTCGCAGCGTCAGGCCGTCCAGCTGAACCCGGGGTTTCGCAATTGGTAGTAGAGCGCGCCGTCCTGCACCACGAAGGACTTCATCATCCGGGGCCCTCGGTTGTGGTGCGAATGGACCGCCTGGGGCGGCGTGACCATGAGCCCGAACGGAATCCAGTCGAGCCGCTGCCCATCGATCAGCGAATGGATGCCTTCGCTCTCGATGGCCAGGGTCAACGCGGCCGCGTTGTGGCGGTGCGGCCGTTGGTCTCCACCGATCTCCAGCGTGTTCACGGCCGCCGTGAGCGACGGCAGGATGGTGCGCATGCGCGCCAACGGCGTGGTGGAGAAGATCACCGACTTGCCCGCCGTCGCCTGAGGTCCCGTGCGCTGGTGCACCAGCCCCAGCTTCTCGTCGACGATGGCGCCGCTGAAGAAGGCCGGCGCGACCACACGGTTGTGCTGCGGCTCGGGCGCGCGCGCGCCCGCATAGGACAGCTCGGGTTCGTTGGTGAAGCACACCAGCAGCGCGTGTTCCGCGGCCTCGTGCCGCGTCTGGCTCGCGCCGGGCAGCACGAACATGTCACCGGCCTGCCAGGCAAAGCGCGTGTCGCCCGCGCTCGTGACGCCGCGACCGCGCGCCACGTAGAACACTTCACCCGTGGCCTGGAAGACATGGCTCACGCTTTCGCCCGCGCGCACCACCACATAACGCGCGAGCATGGCGGGTGTGGTGGCGGGGAAGTCCAGGCCCAGTGGGGCGCTGAGGTCCAGGTCGATCAGGCCGCTCGGGCACGCCGGGTCGACGGCGCGGCGCTGCTCCTCGACGAAGAGATGGGGCGGCACATCGGCCAAGCCGCGGTCGAACGCGCCGTCGGGTACGTAGTAGATGGCGTCGTCGCTGTCCGCAGGGGACATGGTGGTCGTGGTCATGGTTTCACTTTTCAAATTGGATGCCGGCCTGCTCCACCACCTTGTGCCACTTGCGGAAATCGCCCTCCATCTGCCGGGCGAACTGCTCGGGCGTGTTGGACATGCCGAGCTCGATGCCCACGGCGGTCATGCGCTGCACCACGTCGGGATCTTGCGAGGCCTTGACGATGGCTTGCGACATCGCGTCCACGCAGGCCTTGGGCGTGCCCTCGCGCATGAACACCGCGAACCAGGAGGTGAGGTCGACCCCGGGCACGCCCAGCTCGGCGGTGGTCGGCACGTTGGGCAGCTGGTCGCTGCGCTTGGGTCCGGCAATGGCCAGCACGTTGATGCGGTCCTGCTTGGACAGGTTGACCGCGGCCACGATGCCGCTGACCGCGAACTGGATGTCGCCCGCGAGCAGGGCCTGGCTGAACTCGGCCGTTCCCTTGTACGGAATGTGCAGGCTCTGCGTGCCCGCGGCCTGGTTGAGCATTTCACCGCCGAGGTGGGTCAGGCTGGCGACGCCGTCGGAGCCGTAGTTCAGCTTGCCGGGCTGTGCCTTGAGCGCATCGACCAGTTGCTTGTACGTGGTGATGCCCGACTTCTTGCTGGCCACGATCGCCAAGGGCGAGCCGCCCAGCACGCTCACGGGCACCAGGTCCTTGCGCGCGTCGTACGGTGCGGGCTGTTTGCGGAATTCATTGATCACGTGGGACACCACCTGCGTCGACAGGGTGCCGAAGTACATCGCGTGGCAATCGGCCGGCATCTGCAGCAGCTGCCGCACGGCCGGGACACCTTGCGCGCCGGGCTTGTTCTCGATCACCACCGGCTGGCCGATGGTGCGGGCGATCTTGTCCGCGAAGGTTCTCGCGGTGAGATCGGTGGGGCCGCCCGGCGGATACGGCACGATGAAGCGCACCGGCGCGTTGAACGGGCTGCTGGTCTGCTGCGCCAGGGCGGGCGCCAGCGAGAGCGCCAACGCGAGTGCCAGGCCAAGGTGGCGGATGCGCCAGGGGGTCGATGCTTGCATGAGGTCTCCGGTCGTTCTGTCGTCAAGAGGGCATGGGCTGGCATGCGGGCCCATGGTGCGATTTCGGCGCAGTGTAGGCGCGCACCCCGCGTTTGAGGGCACCCGGAAACGCAATCGCAAGCATGTGTTGATTTCGCGTGGCGCTTGTGGCGCTCCAGGGGCGGCGATAGGGTGTGGCCATGCCTGAAAACCCAGCCCTTTTCTCACCGTTGGAACTGCGCAGCGTGCGGCTGCGCAACCGCATTGGCGTCTCGCCGATGTGCATGTACGCCTGCGAACCCGACGGGCTGGCGACCCCCTGGCATCTCGTGCACCTGGGCGCGCGCGCGGCCGGCGGCGCCGCGCTGGTGGTCGCCGAGGCCACCGCGGTCGCGCCCGAGGCCCGCATTTCAGCGGCCGATCTGGGCCTGTGGTCGCACGCCCACGCACGCGCGCTGGAGCCGGTGGCTGCCTTCATCGAAGCCCAGGGTGCGGTCGCGGGTGTGCAACTGGCACACGCGGGGCGCAAGGGCAGCACCCAGGTGCCGTGGGTGGGCCGGCGCTGGGTGCCGCCCGGCGAGGGCGGTTGGACAGTGCAAGCGCCTTCGCCGCTGGCCTTCGGGCCGCACAGCGCACCGCCCCGGCAGATGCAGGAGGCCGACATCGCCCGCGCGATCGCGCAATTCGCGCACGCGGCGCGGCACGCGGTGGCCGCCGGCTTTCGCTACGTCGAGCTGCACCTGGGGCATGGTTACCTGGCCCACCAGTTCCTGTCACCGTTGACCAACCAGCGCGACGACGCCTGGGGCGGCTGCTTCGAACACCGCGTGCGGTTTGCACGCGAAGTGGCGCGCGCGGTGCGCGCGGTTCTGCCCGACACCCTGGCGCTCGCGGCGCGCCTGTCGGTGAGCGATTGGCTGGAGGGCGGCTGGGAGCCCACGCAGGCCTTGCGCCTGGGCCGCCTGTTGAAGGAAGACGGCGTCGACCTCGTCGTGTGCTCCAGCGGCGCCATCGCGCCGGGATCGGCGCCGCCGGGAGGCCCGGGTGCCCAACCCCCTTACGCGGCACGCATGCGTGCCGAGGCGAACGTGCGCAGCGGCGCGGTCGGCGCGATCACCGAGCCGTCACAGGCCGAAGCACTCATCGCGAGCGCCGGTGCCGACCTGGTGTTCCTGGCCCGCGCCATGCTCAGAAATCCGAACTGGCCCTTGCACGCGGCCCAGGCGCTGGGCGCGCCTGCGCCCTGGCCCAAGCCGTACGCCCGAGCGGTGGGCGGTTGAGAACGGGGACCTCAAACCCCGGCGATCACCGGCCACACGCCATCGGCGGCAACGCCTTCGAAGCAGCCCGACAGGTGCCGACGCCACTGCGCCACCGTGCCGAACTGGTCGCGCCAGGCCATCAGGCGGCGCGTGCGGAAATGCAGCACGTACTCGTAACTGAAACCGATGGCGCCATGCACCTGGTGCGCATGCGCGAACACGGTGTCGGCCGCATCGCCCAGGCGCGAGCGCGCGGCGGCCACCATGGCCACGTTGTCCGGATCGGCGATGGCCGCATCGAGCATGATCTGGGCGGCGACCACCGCAGAGGCCATCTCGGCCATGGTCTGCTGCACCACCTGGAACTTGCCGATCTCCCGGCCGAACTGCTTGCGCTCCTGCGTGTAGGCCACAGTGCGCGCCAGGCACCATTGCATCGCGCCCAGCATCTGCGCACCGCGCAGCAAGGCCGCGCGGCGCAGGCAGGCGTCGCGGCTCCAGCCGCCCGGCGCATGCCATTCGAGGTCGGCGGGCAAAGTCGCACGGGCCAGCGGCTCACCGGACGCGTCCGGGCCTTCGTCTTCGATCACCAGTCCGCGCACATCGCACCAGGCCAGCCCCGCGTCCCCCACCACCACGCAGCGTGGCGTCTGGCGCAGCCAGGGCACGTCGCGCAGCATGGCCTGCGCCGGTGCGGTGAAGGCCAATGCCAAAGGTGCTTCGCTCGGCGCTTCGCCCACTTGCGACAGCAGCGCATTGCCCAGCACCCATTCGAGCACCGGGCCCGGCACGGCGTGCTCGCCGGCCGCGCGCAGAATGGCGGCGGCTTCTGGCAAGCCACCGCCGATGCCGCCATGCGCCTCCGGGACCATGACCAGGCCCAAGCCCATGCCGTTCATGCCCTCCCAGGTGGCCGCATCGAGCACACCCGCTTCCGAGCGTTCCTGTGTGTGGGGTGTGACGACGTCGCCAAACAGGCGGCTGGCGGTCTCGTGAATCTCCTTGCTCATCTCCATGGCGTTACCTCAGACCCAAGCCACGCGCGATCACGCCGCGCAGAATTTCCCCGGTGCCTCCCCGGATGGTGAACGCGGGGGCATAGCGCTGCGCGCTGGCCAGCAGCGAGCGCAAGTGGGCATGCTCACCACGCAACCACAGGTCCTCCTGCTGCACCAGGTTGCGCACCGCGCGCACCATCTCCTGTTCGAGCCGTGTGCCCAGGTCCTTGGCGATCGACGCCTCCAGCGTCGGCGTCTTGCCACGTTCCAGCATGCTGGCGATCGACAGCGAAATCTGGCGCACGGCCATCAGCTGCCCCAACAGGCGGCCGACCTCGACCCGCGCGGCGTCGGACGGCTTCGGGCCCAGGGCCTGCACCAGCTCGGCCAACAGGCGGAAGGTGCTGAGCCAGCGCTCGGGACCGCTGCGCTCGTAGGCCAGTTCGGCGCTGACCTGGTTCCAGCCGTTGCCGGGTTCGCCCACCACATGGCTGTCGGGCACGAACACGTGGTCGAAGTTGACTTCGTTGAAGTCCTCCACGCCGACCATGCTCTTGATCGGGCGCACGGTCACGCCCGGACTGTCCAGCGGAATGAGCACCTGCGTAAGACCGGCCTGGCGGTTCTTCTCATCGGCCTTCGCGGTGCGGATGAGCGCGATCATGCAATGCACGCGGTGGGCGTTGGTGGTCCACAGCTTGGTGCCGTTGACGCGCCAGCCGCCCTCTTCGCGCGTGCCGCTGGTGCGCAGGGACGCCAGGTCGGAGCCCGAATCGGGTTCGCTCATGCCGATGCAGAACGCCACCTCCGCCCGCACGATCTTCGGCAACCATTCCTGCTTCTGCGCCTCGGTGCCGAACTTCAACAGCACCGGTCCGCTCTGGCGGTCGGAGATCCAGTGCGCGCCCACAGGCACACCGGCGGCCAGAAGTTCTTCCGTGACCACGTAGCGCTCGAGCGCGCTGCGTTCGTGGCCACCGTACCGCTTCGGCCACGTCATGCCGATCCAGCCTTGTGCGGCGATGCGCCGGCTGACGTCGGGCGCAAAGCCCAGGCCGATCTTGTCGGGGTACGGCAGCAGGCCGCTGGCGCGTTCGGCCGCGACGAAGCGCCGCACTTCCTGCCGCAGGCCTTGCAGTTCGCCCGGCAGCGCGGGCAATTCCAGATGAAGTGAAGTAGGGGAAGACATGTTGGAAAAATTCATTCGCGCCAGGAGCGGTCGGTGAGATCGAGCATCCGGGTCAGCGCCGCCCATTCGAGCGTGAAGGTCTTGCCGTCGGCGGTCTTGCGCCGGTCGCGGGCCAGCGCGAACTGAGCGGCCGTCTGGGCCGCCACCGCGTCGGGCAGAACCCGCAACGGAACACCACCGGCCTGCGCCGCCACCTGCGCCTGGCAGGCCCGCTCCAGGTAGTTCATTTCGATGAAGGCCTCGGGCGTGCTGCGCCCGCAGGCCAGGATGCCGTGGTTGCGCAGCAGCATCACCAGGTTGCCGCCCAGATCGTGCGCAAGGCGGCGGCGTTCTGCGTCGTCGTCGGCCACCCCCAGGTAGTCGTGGTACGACAGCCGGCCATGGAAGCGAGCGGCATGCTGGCTCAGCATCAAGAGGCCAGGCTCTTGCGCCGCCACGGACATGCCCGCCGTGGTGTGCGTGTGGATCACGCAGGCGATGTCGGGCCGGGCTTCGTGCACGGCGCTGTGGATGAAGAAGCCGGCGCGGTTGATCGGAGCATGCGTTTGGCGCACCGGCTCGCCGTGCAGGTCCACGCGCACGAGATCGCTCGCGCGGATCTCGTGGAACATCAGGCCATAAGGGTTGATGAGGATCGCGTCGCCTTCGCCCGGTATCCGCGCGGACACGTGGGTGTAGATGAGATCGGTCATCCGGTAGTGCGCGATGAGCCGGTAACAGGCCGCCAGATCGAGCCGGGCCTGCCACTCGGCGTCGGAGACGTCCATGGGTTTCATGGGCCGAAAGCGTACGGCCAATCCCGCCTGCGCATGCGCCGCGGCGCGCAATCGCACATGTGTGATGCTTTGGATCGCACGCGCATCTCACAGGCGATACGGACATAGCATGGCGGCGCATTCCGACTTCCAGGAGACACACCATGAAATCTTCCCGCATGCTTCGCCGCACCTTCGGCCGGATCGCGTTTGCCGCGATGGGCCTGGCACTGACACCCTGGGCGCAGGCGCAATCGGCCGCCAGCTTTCCCACACAACCGATCAAGATGATCATCCCGTTTCCCGCCGGCGGTCCCACCGACTTTGCGGCACGTCTGATCGCGGAAGAAATGACGAAGAGCCTGGGGCAACCCGTGGTGGTGGACAACCGCGGCGGCGCGGCCGGCATGCTCGGCACGACCGCGCTGGCGCAATCGCGCGGCGACGGCTACACCATCGGCCTGATCGGCAACGGACTGGTCACGCTGACGCCGTTCGTGCGCAAGGACGTGCCCTTCGATCCCCTGAAGGACCTCATCCCCTTGTCCAAGGCGGTCGACATTCCGCTGCTGCTCGTGGCCCACCCGTCGGTGCCCGGGAACGACATGAAGGGCTTCCTGCAATACGTGAAGACGCATCCGGCGCGCCTGAGCTACGGATCGGATGGCCAGGCTTCGCTGACGCACCTGACGATGGAAATGTTCAAGCACGAGCAAGGCCTGCACATCGTCCACATTCCCTACCGTGGCACCGCGCAACTGACCAACGACCTGCTCGGCAACACGATCCAGCTCTCGATGAGTGGCATTGCCGGCCCGCTGCCCCACGTGAAAGCCGGCAAGCTGCGCGCCCTGGCGGTGACGAGCGCCAAACGCGCCGCGGCGCTGCCGGACGTGCCGACCATGATCGAGCTCGGCATGAAGGACTTCGACGTGACCACCTGGTTCTCGTTCTTCGCGCCGGCGGGCGTTCCCCAGCCCATCGCGGCCAAGCTCAACGAACACATCAACCGCGCGCTGAAGCAACCCGATGTGATCGCCAAGCTGCGAGGCTCTGGCATGGAAGCCGCGCCCAGCACGCAGGCCGAGCTCGACGGCATCGTGCGCCGTTACATCCGCCAATGGCAGGGCATCATCAAGACCGCCAACATCAAACTGGAGGACTGAAGGGGAAACAGCAGCAGCCCTCTCTCCGGCGAGCGTGCCTCAGACCAGAGGCATCAAGGGTCCGGCTCCGCCGGCCCGAGATGCCGCCCCCCCTCCAAGCGCCGAAGGCGCGCCAGAGAGGGGGGAAGCCGCGTCAGCGGCGCAGGGGGGTGTTCTTCACTTAGGTATGTAGAAGTCGGGGTAGATGCGGCGCACCATCTCGCCGCTGCGGCCATAACCTCTGCAAGCCCCGACCACTGGAGGCTTGCCGTCCGCGTCCAGCCCATACACGCGCTCGGCGCTGGCCCGGTCGTTCCAACGGATCTGGCTGCCCAGCGTCTGCACCGCCACGGTGGCCATGTTGGTGATCAGGGTCAGCACATGGGTGCAGCCCTCCTCACCACCCACCCGCGCCTGCACGGCCTTGTTGAATCCAGCCCCCATGCGCAGGCCGATGAGGCGCTGGAAGTTGGGTATGGCCGACGGGCACTCGGGAAAGGGATGGCTGTCGATGGCCACTTCGATTTCGTGGATCTCGCGCAGGTCGTCGAACGCGAGGCGCAACGCCATCTCGTGGAAGGGTTCGCCGGCCGGCAGGTTCGGCCGCCACAGCGTGGGTGCCTCGTAGCTGCGGGTGTCGGCCAGACGCGCCTCCACCTCCCACAGGCCATCGTCGCGGCGGAAACCCTCGCACACGATGTGGCGCGCAGTGATCGGGGAGCGGGTTTGGGGTGGACTCAGGGGCATGGTGGGTCAGATGATTTGCACCAGGGTCTTGCCCTGACCCCGGCCTTGCAGCATGGAAACGAAGGCATCGGGCGCCTGCTCCAACCCTTGCGCAACCGTCTCCCACGACCGCAGCACGCCCGCGCCGAACCAGGCGCGCAGATCGCCCAGGGCCTGGGCGTGCAAGGGCGCGTTGGCGTCGATGCGAAAGCCGGTCACCTTCAGCGCCCGGTCCAGGACGCGCGCGAAATTCTGGAATCCGTAGGGGTCGCCGGAGTGGTAATGCCCCATCAGCCCGCACACGGCAACGCGGCCGTTTTCGTTCATGCGGTTCAAGGTGGCATCGAGAACACCGGCACCGACGTTCTCGAACACCACGTCCACGCCATCGGGCGTGGCGTGCGCCAGCTGTTGCGCGAAATCGGGCGCCTTGTAATCCACACACGCCTGCGCACCGAGTTGCCCGACCACCGCGTCGCACTTCGCGCGCCCGCCCGCGATGCCCACGACGCGCGCGCCGATGTGGCGCGCCATCTGCACGGCCAGGCTGCCCACCGCGCCGGCCGCCGACGAGACCACCAGGCATTCGCCCGCGCGCAACTGCGCCACCGAGACCACGCCCAGCCACGCCGTGATGCCGGGCCGCCCGAGCGCGCCCAGGTGCACCGAGAGCGAACCGCCTTCTACGGGCTCGACCTTCTGCAAGCTCTGTGCGGGCTCGGCAGCGTAGCGCTGCCAACCGCCCCACCCCAACACGGTGTCGCCCGCACGAAATGCAGGGTCCCGCGACTCGACCACGCGGCCCACCGTGCGCCCCATCATGACGTCGCCTGGCGCCAGTGGATCACGGCCCGCGCAGGCGTCCGCCAGGCGTTTTCGCATGTAAGGATCGAGCGAGAGAAAGTGCTGCTGCACCAGGACCTGGCCGGCCGCGGGCAGGGGCACTAGCGCTTCGTGCAATTCGAAGTGCCCGGCTTCGACCGTGTCGCGCGGAAGGTGGCGAATGCGCACCTGAAGGTTGGCGTTCATGTGCCGATGGTAGGCGTCTCGCAGGTCCAGGCATCAACACGTCCGTGATGAATTGAGCCGCCGCCTTGCGCACCTCGCGCTGCGCGCCCTACGCTGAGCCTCAACCGAGGTGCGCGAGCAGGTACTACAGATCCAGTACCAGCCTGGGCGACAGCGAGCGCGAGCAACAAGGCAGAAAACAGTTGTTCTGCGCCTGCTCGCCAGGCGAGAGGTACATGTCCCGGTGCTCGGGTTGGCCGTCGAGCACGCGCGTGAGGCAGGTACCGCACACGCCTTGCTCGCAGGAGGTGGCCACTACCACCCCGGCATCCGCCAGTGCCTGCGCCGCCGTACGGGACGGCGCAACGGAGATGACACGGCCCGAACTCGCCAACTGGATCTCGAACGCGCCATCGCCCTCGGACGCCACCACCGTGGACGCAAAGTACTCGTGGTGCACCTGGTCATCGGCCCAGCCCAGGCGCTTCGCGGTGCCGATCACCGCGTCCATGAAGCCTTTGGGGCCGCAGACGTAGAGATGCACACCGGGCGTCGGTTGCGCCAGCAGCGCTTCCAGGTTTGCACCCTGTTCGTCGTCGTGGTGAAACTGCACCTGCGATGCGAAGCCCGCCTGAAGAATGCGTTCGCGAAAAGCGGTGCGCTCGCGCGAACGGGTGCAGTAGTGCAGTTCGAAGTCGGCCTGCATCGTCGCCAGGCGTTCGGCCATGCAGAGCAAGGGCGTGATGCCAATGCCGCCGGCCAGCAACAGCGACTTCTTGGCGTTCGGCTGCAACTCGAAGTGGTTGCGCGGCCGGCTGATCGACAACGTCTCCCCCACGCGGATCTGCTCGTGCACCGCGCGCGAGCCTCCGCGAGAGCCCGGGTCCTTGAGCACCGCAATGAGGTAGCGGTGGCTTTCGGTCGGGTCGTTGCACAGCGAGTACTGCCGCACGAGCCCGTTGGGCAGATGGACGTCGACATGGCTGCCGGCCGAGAATGCAGGCAGCGCGTCGCCTTGTGCATCCACCAGTTCAAGGGCGCAGATGTCCAGGGCTTCGATGGACTTGCGGGCGACCCGCACGCTCAGGCTGGCATTCGTCATGCGGTGGCCGCTCCTCAGATGCTGTAGGTTTCGTAGGTCGATGGATGGAACAGGTCGGCCACTTCCATCTGCCGCGCCGACAGGCCTTGCGAATGGTGGTGGCGCACGAAGGTCTCCAGCGTCCTGCGCGACGCGGCCACGCCGTAAGGCCAGTAGTCTTCGCCCATCACCGACTTGGCGGCCTTGAGCTGTTCTTCGACGAAAGGCAGCGTGACCTTGGTAGCGGAGGTGTCGCCCAGCAGCTCCAGCGCGGCGCTCTTGGCTTGCGAGAAGGCCTTGAAGACGGCCATGGGCAACCAGGGGTGCTGCTCGGCCAGTGTCTTTCGAATGCCCACCACGTGCATGATCGGAAACACCCCCGTGCGCTGGTAATAAGCCTTGGCGGTGGCGGTGGGATCATCGAACAACCAGCCGATGTTCGGGTTGCGCAAGGCAACGGCGTTGGGCGGACGCGGCCCGATGAAGCCATCGATTTCGCCACGGTCGAGCAAGGCCGAGATGGTCTGGCCTTCGGGTGCGCTTTCCACCCGGATGTCGGGCGGCAGCTGCAAGGCAATTTTCTCGGGCCGCGAGGGCGTGTCGATGCCGCCGCGCACCCAGGTCACGTCGCATGGATGCACGCCATGGTCGTCCTCCAGAATCGCGCGCGCCCACACGTTGGCCGTCAACTGGTACTCGGGCAGTCCGATGCGCTTGCCCTTCAGATCCTCGGGCCGCTGGATGCGGTCCTTGCGCACATAGATCGACGTGTGGCGAAAGGCTCGCGACACGAACACCGGCACCGCGATATAGGGGCACTCACCGCGCGAGTGCTTCACGAGGTAACTCGAAAACGAGAGCTCCGTGATGTCGAAGTCCTGGCTGCGCATGGCCCGGAAGAACATCTCTTCCGGGTTGAGCAGCATGTAGACGGGGTCCACCCCATCGATCTGGACGCGCCCATCAAAGAGCGGGCGTGTGCGGTCGTAGTCGCCCATGGCGACGGAAAGTCGAAGCTTGTTCATGCGTAATCGGTGGGGGTTTGTGTGCGCGATCAGGGCTTGCGGGTCGAACCGAGCGACTTCACGAGCGGCGTCCAGCGGTCTATTTCGCTTTGCACATAACGCGTGAACGTGGGCGCATCCCAGTCCTGCGACTCGATGCCTTCCTGGGCCATCAGCTTGCGCACCGGCTCGCTTTTCATGCCACGGCGAACTTCCGCGTTGATCTTCTCCACCAGGGCGGGCGGCATGCTGGGCGGGCCGGACAGCGAGAACCAGGTCGTCGCGGTCAGTTCGGGGTAGCCCAGTTCGGCAAACGTGGGCACCTGGGGAATATCGTCCGAGCGCTTGGGCGAGGTGATGGCCAGTGCCTTGATCTTGCCCGAGCGGATGAAGGAGCTGGCCGAGGTGTAGGTGATGAATGCCGCGGGAATCTGGCCGCCCGCCAGATCGGCCACGGCCGGTGCCGCGCCCTTGTAGCCGATGTGCGTCTGCTTGTACTTCGCTCTCTGCGCAAAAAGCTGGCCAATGAGTTCGCCGTGCGTGCCCTGCCCTGGCGATCCCCAGGTGAGCCCATCGGGTTGCTGCTGCACCAGTGCCACGAACTCCTTGAGGGTGTTGACCTGCATCGAAGGGTGCACCACCAGCACGGTGGCGGGGCCGCCCAGCATGGCGACGTGCGTGAAGTCCGTCATCGGCTGGAGGGTCTTGACCTCTACCGGTGCGATGACGTGCGAACCGATGCCCGAGACCACCAGCGTGTAGCCATCGGGTGGCGTCTTGGCCACCTGGCTTGATCCGATCGTGCCCCCACCGCCCGGCCGGTTGTCGATCACGAACGGCTGCTTGAAGGCCGTCTGCAGGTGCAGGCCAATGGCCCGGCCCAGCGTGTCGGACGAGCCGCCCGCCGCATACGGCACGACGATGCGCACCGGCTTGTTGGGCCAGTTGGCCACGTCGTTGGATTGCGCGCCAACAGCACCGGCGCCCATGGCAACGGCACAGAACAAAAGCGAAGAAGAGAGTTTGCAAATCATCCTTGTCTCCAAAAAATTGTGGGGCTTGCTTCGACCTTCGAATGACTTTATCATTGTTCCACATACAGGCAAATCGTTCTTTTATATGGAACAGGAGATAAACCGATGTTGAAGAAAGAGCAGAACGAATTGGTCACGCGCACCAGCGCGGGCACCCCCATGGGCGAGATGTTTCGCCGCTACTGGCTACCGGCCTTGCTATCGGAAGAGCTGGCCGAACCCGACGGCCCACCGGTGCGCGTGCAGCTGCTCGGCGAGCGTCTGATTGCCATCCGCGACACGCAGGGTCGCCTGGGTGTGATGGACGAGTTCTGCGCCCACCGCGGCGTTTCGCTCTGGTTTGGCCGCAACGAAGAGAACGGCCTGCGCTGCCCATACCACGGATGGAAGTACGACGTGTCGGGCCGCTGCGTGGACGTGCCGTCCGAGCCCGAAGGCAGCCGCCTGTGCGAGCGCATTGCGCTCAAGTCCTACCCGCTGATCGAGCGCGGCGGCGTCATCTGGATCTACATGGGGCCACCCGAGCTGCAGCCACCACCACCCGAGTGGGAATTCGCGACCGTCCCGGCCGCACAGAGCTTCACATCCAAGCGCGTTCAGGAATGCAACTGGCTGCAGGCGCTCGAAGGCGGCATCGATTCGAGCCACGTCTCGTTCCTGCACAGCGGCGGCCTCAACACCGACCCTCTGTTCAAAGGCGCCAAGGGCAACGAATACAACATGAACGACCTGCGCCCGCAGTTCGAGGTCACCGATACCGAAGGCGGACTCTTCATCGGCGTGCGCCGCAAGGCCGAGCCCGGCTCGCTCTACTGGCGCATTACGCCGTGGATCATGCCGTGCTTCACCATGGTGCCGCCGCGCGGCGACCATCCGGTGCACGGGCATTTCTGGGTGCCCATCGATGACGAAAACTGCTGGGCCTGGAGCTTCGACTACCACCCCACGCGCGCCCTGAAGGACAGCGAGGTGCAGGCCATGAAGAACGGCGCCGGCATTCATTGCAAGTACGTGCCCGGCACCTACATTCCCCTGGCCAACAAGTCCAACGACTACCTGATGGACCGCGCGAAGCAGCGCACCGGTGAGCTCTACAGCGGTGTCGAAAGCATTGCCATCCAGGACTCGTCGCTGCAGGAAAGCATGGGCCCGGTCCAGGACCGCACCCGCGAGCACCTCACCGGTACCGACCGCGGCATCGTGCAGGCGCGCCGTCGCCTGATCGCGGCGGCCACCGCGCTGGCCGAGTCGGGCACCGCGCCGCCCGGCAACGAGCCGCACATGCAGAAGGTGCGTTCGGCGGCCGTCGTGCTGCCCGAAGGCCAGGCCTTCCAGGAAGCCGCGCGCGAGGCCTTGCGCGCGGAGCCCGGCAAACCACACGCCACGGTATGAGCGAAACACGTTCCGTGAGAGCCGCCGTGGCCGTGGCCGTGGGTCGCACCGAGATCCAGCACATCGAGGTGCCGCCGACCGATGCCAGTTCGGGCACGCTGCGCGTGGCCATCACCGGCGTGTGCGGCAGCGACTGGGGCTACTACCAGAACCTGCCGCGCTCGCGCGGCCCCTTGATCCTGGGCCACGAAACGGTGGGCCATGTCGAGACGCTGGGCGCGCTGGCCGCGCAGCGCTGGGGCGTGAAGGAAGGCGACCTCGTGGCGCTCGAAGAGTACCTGCCCTGCGGCCACTGCGAGTACTGCCGCTCGGGCGACTTTCGCCTGTGCAACGCGACCGACTGGCGCCTGGGCGGCATGCGCTACGGCGCCACCGCGCTCAACGTGGCGCCCGGCCTGTGGGGTGGCTACGCGCAAGTGCAGCACCTGCACGCCAACACCGTGTTTCACCGCGTGCCGTCGGGCGTGTCGCCGCAACACGCGGCCCTGGCGCTGCCCATCTCCAACGGCATCGAATGGGCCTACCTGCAAGGTGGTGCCGGGCCGGGGCAGACGGTGGTCGTTCAAGGGCCCGGGCAGCAAGGACTGGCGTGCGTGGTCGCGGCGCGCGAGGCCGGTGCGGAGTGCGTGATCCTCACGGGGCTCTCGAACGAAACCGATCGCCGCCGCCTCGCGCTGGCGCGCGAACTGGGCGCGCACCACACCATCGACATCGAGCAGGACGACCTGCTGGAGACCGTGGCCGACATCACCGGTGGGCGCATGGCCGACCTCGTGATCGATTGCGCCTCGGGTGGACCGGGCTCGGTCACAAGCGCGATGCAACTGGCGCGCAAGAAGGGCACTGTGATCCTGGGTGGCCAGAAACGGCGTCCCATTCCCGAGTTCGACAGCGACCGGATCATCGCCAACTTCCTGACGGTCAAAGGCATGCGGGGACACTCCTACGCCTCGGTCGAGCTCGCGCTGCAGCTGATCGCGGGCAATCGCCATAATGTGACGGCGATGAGCACGCACACCTTCTCTCTCGACGAGACGGACCTGGCCTTGAGATCGTTGGTCGGTGACGGCGTCGAGGGAGCCATCCACATGACCATCAACCCGCATCAGTGAGCAATACCGAGAAATCCGGCGAGAGCCGCAATCTTTCATCCGTGGCAGCGGCCTTGAGGCTGCTGAAAACCTTCACGGCCGAAGAGCCCGAACTGGGCATCACCGCGCTGAGCAAGCGCCTCGGCCTAGCCAAGAGCACCATCCACCGGCTGGTGGTGACCCTGGTCTCCGAGGGATTTCTCGAACAGAACCCAGCCGACGGGCGCTACCGCCTGGGTCTGCTGCTCTTCTCCATGGGCACGCTCGTGCGCCGACGCATGGACGTGGCCGAAGAAGCGGCGCCCCTGTTGCACACCTTGTGCGAGCAGAGCGGCGAGACCGTGCACCTGGCGGTGCTGCACGGCAGCGAGATCCTGTACCTGCGCAACATCGAGAGCCGGCACGCCATCCGCCCCCGCTCGTACCTGGGCGTGCGCAAGCCGGCCTTCTGCACCAGCGAAGGCCGCGCGCTGCTGGCCTTCAGCCCGCCCATGCTGATCGCCAACGCCTTGCGCGCCGACCTGCAACCGCGTACCGCGCACACCGTGGTTGGCAAGGCCGAGCTGCAACGGCTGCTGAGCGAGGTGCGCGAGAGTGGCCATGCCATCGACGACGAGGAAAGCGAAGACGGCATGCGCGGCGTGGCCGCACCCATCTTCGATGCCAACGGCAACGTGCTGGCCGCGGTGGGCCTCGTGGCCCCCACACAGCGCCTGACCAAACAGAAGCTGCGCGGCATCATTCCCATGGTGACCCAAACGGCGCAATTGATTTCGTCGCGCCTGGGTTACGACGCGGATTGAAAACGCCATGAAGGCCACACGCATCCCGGTCTGGTTGATGACGGGTTACCTGGGCAGCGGCAAGACGACCCTGCTGCGCTCGTGGTTGCGCGACGCGGCGCTGCAAGACGCTGCGCTGATCGTCAACGAGATCGGCGAGGTGGGCCTGGACGACAGCTTGCTGGGCCAGGCGGTCGACAGCGCGTCGCTGATCTCGAGCGCGTGCATCTGTTGCACCGGCTTGCCCGGGCTGCAAGAGGCTCTTTCCGATCTCTGGTGGGACCGTCTGCACCGGCGCCGCCCCACCTACAGCTCGGTCGTGATCGAATCCACCGGCCTGGCCGATCCTCGCCCCGTGGTCGCTGCCTTCGACACGGTCCCCCTGCTGCGCGAACGCTACCAACTGGCGGGTGTTTTCACCGCGGTCAGCGCGGTGGCCGGTTTGGACCTGATCGAAGCGCACCCGGAAGCGGTGGCGCAGGTCGGTGCTGCGGACGCACTGATCGTCACCAAATGCGATCGGGCCGACGGCGCCGCCGTGGAGCGCGCGCTACATTCACTCAATCCGCGCGCAGCCATCGCTTTGTCCAGGAACGCCTCGCTGGACTGGCGCAGCGCCCTGGCCATGGTCACGGCCCAGCCCCACACGCCGACGCCCCGCTGGCTCGCCCATATGCCACCGGACCATGGCACCTCGGCCCACTTCGTGCCGCTGGACGCACCCCTGACACTCGCGGCACTGCACACGCAAGTTGATGCATTGCAGGGCGGCTCCTTGCTGCGCCTCAAAGGTGTGATCCGGTTGGACGACGGCGCCTTGCGCGAGGTTCAATGGTCGATGGGCGACCTGGGCATTGCCGTGCTGCCGTTTACCGGCCACGCGCCCAAACTGGGGTTGACCTGCATTCGGCAAGACAGCGCCCAGGTGGCCTCTGCCACTCGGGGGCTCTTCGTTGTCTGACCGCGGTCTACAGCCCCCGCTGTGACAGGGCACCTGAGCGCGCTGAATACCGCACCAGGCCGTCCAGGGCCTCGACGTCGACGCAGGCGTTGCACCGATCATCGCGCGACCTGAAGGTTGGAGTTCATACCCCGATGGCAGGGGCCTCGCAGGTCCAGGCATCAACACGTCCGTGATGAATTGAGCCGCCGCCTTGCGCACCTCGCGCTGCGCGCCCTACGCTTGCCCCCATGAACCGCGATCTCCTGAAGAACCAGTCCATCGTCATCACCGGCGCGGCCGGCGGCATCGGCACGGCAGTGGCCCGGTACCTGGCGGGCGTGGGCGCGACGCTGGTGGTCGCCGATCGGGACGCGCAGGCCGTGGAGCCACTCGCCGCGTCGCTGCGCGCCGAGGGCCACAGGGTCACGGCCAGCGCGAGCGACGTGGGCTCATGGGCGTCCGCCCGCGAACCCATCGAACGCTGTGTGGCCGAACATGGGCAGATCGACGGATTGGTCAACCTCGCCGGCGTCATGTACCTCGCGCGCCCGTGGGAAGAAACCGATGGCGAACGCGCGCGCCGCCTGCTCGAAGTCAACCTGCTGGGCACCTACTACAGCGGCGTTCACGCACTGACGCACATGCAGCGCCAGGGGCATGGTGCCATCGTCAACGTGTCCTCGGGCACGCAGGCCGGCATGGCGGCGGGCGGTGCCTACGCGGCCTCTAAGGGCGGCGTGGCTTCGCTCACCTATGCCTGGGCCATGGACGGCGCCGCGCACGGCATTCGCGTCAACGCGCTCTCGCCGGTGGCGACCACGGCCATGTCGCACACCACCGACGACTACCTGCGCCAACAGGGCCAGTTGATCGACCGTCGGCCCCACGTGGATCCGATGTGCAACGCGCCGGTGGTCGCGTTCCTGCTCTCGCCGCTTTCTCGCCACGTCAACGGCCAGGTGTTCCGCGTGCATGGCCAACAGCTCCAGCTGATGAGCCATCCGGCCGTCACGCTGCCGGTGATGGAGCACCCCGCGTGGGACGCGGCGCGCATCGCCGAGGCGCTGGACCGCCAGTTCGCCAACGCACTGCCACCAACCGGCATGCACGGCATCGAGGCGCGCTACGCGCCCTTGCGCCACAGCATCCAGGTGCCCCGCTGACGGTTCTTCAGCCGCGGTACGGCGGCAGCCCCATGGCCTCGCGCTGGCGCAGCAGCCAGTCTTGTGGGGTGCGTTGCCCCACGGTCCAGTCGGATTGAAACGCCGGGACCTGCTCGGGCAGGGGCAGCAAGGTGCGCCAGTCGAACACCACGGTGCGGTAGGCAATGCGCCAGCGCCCGTCGCGGCGCTCGAACCGGTCCACGTAGCGGTGGCAGCCGAAGGAGTCGATGCCTTTGCTCGCCACCTCGCGCGCCGCCTCGGGCCCCGCGAACTGCGCGAAACTCGCCGCGCTCTCCGGCGAATAGCGTTGCACGCTCCACAAATACGATTCCACCAGCGCCAGGTCGTCGCCGGCGAATTCGATCAGCAGGTTGCTGACGTGGTGCATGGAGTATGGAATCGTCTTGTTCCGTTCCTCTGAAAAGCGCACATAGCCTTCCACGCCGCCCACGTACGCACCGTGGCTGTCGGTGGCGTCCGGGTGATAGGCCGCGCGGATGGCCTGCGTGTCGCACCGGTCCACGGCGCGACACAGTTGGTAGATCACATCCTGGATCATGGCCCGATCCTGGAGGCGCTCAAGGCTGTACGGGTTCGGGTCCATGCCGTGGTTGCTCCAGAGAGACGCGGCTCAGTCGCCCTTGAAAACCGGCTTGCGCTTGTCGACGAAAGCCCGCACCGCCTCGGCGTGGTCGCCGCTGTTCATGGTCAGCATCTCGAGCGCCATCGACGCGTCGATCACCATGTTCAGGCGCTCTTTCACCGCCTTGTTGACCGACAGCTTGGTCCACGCCACCGCGTACTTGGGCAATGCCGCGAGTTCGAGCGCGATCGCGCGCGCTTCCTCCAGCACCTGGTCTTTCGGCCGCGCGTGGCACACCAGGCCGATGTCGCAGGCTTCCTGCCCGGTGAGAACGCGCCCGCGCATCAGAAGGTCGCGGGCCTTGGCCGCACCGACCAGCAGCGGCACGATCACCGCGCCACCGTCACCCGCCACCAGGCCGACCTTGACGTGGGTGTCTCCGATGCGGGCCTCTTGCGAGATCACGGTGATGTCGCAGAACAGCGCGAGCGTGCAGCCCAGGCCCATGGCGTCGCCATTGATCGCGGCGATCAGCGGGGGTTGCAGTTCCAGCATGTTCTGCCACAGGCGGCGCGTGCGCGCCGGTGCCTCCATGCCGTGCTTGAGGTTCTCGGGCGTGCCCAGGCGTTGCGCCATGCCTTTCAAATCGCCGCCAGCGGAAAACGCCCGGCCGGCGCCGGTCAGGATCACGGCCTTCACGCGCGGGTCTTCGTTGATGTCCAGCCAGATCCGCTCGAGCTCCGGGTGCATGGGGCCGCCCGCGGCATTCATCGCTTCCGGCCGGTTCATGGTGACGGTGCAGATGCCATCCGCGTCGACATCGATCTTGAGGTATTGGTATTGGGCGTAATCCATGGGTTTCCTTGAGGTGAAGAGAAGGTGCCTCCAGGGCACCGGTGATGTGGATGAGAAGCGTCGAGGAATCAGGCGTCGTCCATGCGGCGCGGCTCGGGCTCCAGCGCCTGCGCGGGAAACTGCAGGACCAGCAAGGCAAGGCCTTGTGCGCCGGCGCGCAGGTGCAAGGGCGCGTCGGCGGCGTCGCGCCACACGACCGCGCCGTAGCCCAGGCTTTCGTGCGCGGCGTTCAGCGATCCGCCCACGACCACATGGAAACGGCCACCGCCCAGGGCTTGCGGTGGCGCCGTCGTCGCGCCGTCGGGCGGCAGCCGGAGCAACCAGATGGCCAGGCCATGTTCATCGGGTGCGCTGAGGACTTCGACATCGCCCGGGGACACGGCGCGCGACACATCGAGACTCCCGACCGCGATCGGCCCGATGGTGGTCTGCCACTTGCGCAAACCGGGACGCATCTTTCCCCGCGATTCGGGCATGTACCAGGCGCCCGGGTCGGTGACCGCGCGCAGCGACAGGTAGTCCAGGCCCTCGCCCCCCGCGACGAGAGGCCCGTAGCCGGTCTCGCGCGAGGTGTAGTGCACCGTGATGGGCGCGACAGCGTGCTTGCCCAGCGTGCCCGACCCGCCCGTGACCACCTGGAACTGCTCTTCCAGGTGGAAATGCGGCGGCAACACCCACTCGGGTGCCTGGTGCACCAGGAAGGCCTGCGGCGCCGGGCGCGCGCCAGGCTCGCTCTCGATCAGATAGTCCGTGTAGCCGCGAAAGTTTCCTTCGTCGAAACGGCGCGTTCTCGTCTTCTGACCCACATGTCCGATGCGTTCCATCGCAGCTCCAAATTCCCAAGAAGGCTCATCAACGGACGATCGTAGGGCAAGGCCATGCGCGATCACCAGACAAACGCACGTGTCGCGGCAACTCCGCAGATATGTGATTTATGGGAGGCGCGCAGAGGCTTGGGCCGCCTGCACGGCTTTCCTGCACATGGACTATCGAACTGGCCCTGCGCCCCGTCCAACTACCCATTTTTGGTCGTCGCGATCACTTTGAGTGATCCCGCCGGCAGGCGTCTCAGAAATGCCCCCATTTCCGGGTGCATTTCGCCGCGAACATGCACCGCATCGGTCGCTAGACTCGCCGACGCGGCCCACACCCGTGCGCCTGCCCCAGTACCAACAACCATGAGATCCAGATGATGAGGAATGACCAGCGTGGAGGGCGCCTGGCGCGTCTATTGAGCGGGCTGCTGCTCGCCGGGGCAGGATGGCTGGCCGTCAGCGCGCCGGCAATGGCCGCCAAGGTGACCATTACCGGCAATGCGGAAGCAGCAGCGGCGATCACCCAAACGCCCAATATCGCCGGGACGGACAACACGAACTTCAACATGTGCAACTCCGGCACATGGAATTACAAGCTGTACACCTTCACGGTGGACACCGCAGGCACCTACACGGCGAGCGTCGTCACGCCGACGACGGCGAACACCACCTATTTCCTGCAGGGAACGTTCACCCCTTCCACCACGCCGTGCGGGCCGTCCGTCTATTCGCGCTTCCTGGTTTCGTCACTTTCCACAGGCGCAGCACCTTTCACCTCCACCTTCAGCGGCATCGGCCTGACCCTGCAGCCCGGCGTGCAATACAGCGTGCTGATCGCTTTCAACATCCCCAACGTGGGCTCACAGCCTTTCACATTGACGATGAACGGCCCCGGCTGCATCGCCATCGGCACCAACACCTGCAGCCCGGATCCGGACAAGGACGCGGAAGTGATCGGCCTGCTCACCGCACAAGCCGATACCGCGCGACGGTTTGCGGCCGCGCAGACGGCCAATGTCCAGAACCGCCTGGAGAGCCTGCATCGGCGCAAGCCGGTGTCGACCAACACCGGCGCCTTCGCTCCGGGTGAACCGCAAGGGCGCGGCCAACCGCGCAACACGCTGGGCCTCGGGAGCGACGGTGGCACCGGCATGGGCATGGGCGGCACGGTGGGGACCCACCCGCGCCTCTCTCCCCTGGCCATGCAGGGCACCACCGATCCGCGTGTGGCGCAGACGTCCGGCTCGCAGCTGCTCTCCGGCATACCGTTGAACAGCACGCAGCAGAACGTGATGGGGACGGGGGTCGACGTGTGGAGCGCGGGCCTCGTCAACCTGGGCAAGCAGGGCAACATCGATTCGCGCTTCAGCACCGCCGGCATCACCGTGGGCGCCGACCGGCGCTTCAGCGACAAGCTGGTGCTGGGCGTGGGCAGCGGCATTGCGTACGAACGCCAGAAGATCGGCAGCAACGGCACACGCAGCAAGGGCGACAGCTACTCGCTGAGCGTCTACGGCAGCTACCAGCCGGCCGACGGCTTCTTCATCGACGGCCTGCTCGGCTACGGCAGCCTGAGCTTTGATGCGCGGCGCTTCGTCACCGGCAACGGCTTGATGGCTTACTCCAAGCGCTCGGGCTCGCAATGGTTCTCTTCGCTCACCGGCGGCTACGACCACGAGTTCGAAATGGGCGGCCGCCAGATGCTGATTGCGCCATACGCCCGCCTGGATCTCGTGCGGACCCGATTGAAAGCCACCACCGAAAACGGCGGCGGCCCGTTCGACCTGCACTATTCGGCACAAGACATTCCCACCACCAGCCTGGCCCTGGGCGTGCGCGGTGAAACCACGGTATTCCTGCAAGGCGGCACCGTGGCGCGGCCCTACGTCCGCGTCGAATACCTGCACGACTTCGCCAAGACGGGCGTGGCGCAGATGAGCTTTGTCAACCGGCTCCCCGGCGTGGTCTACCAGATCGACGGCACGCGCAACAACAGCAACACCGCACGCTTGGCGCTGGGCAGCAGCTACCAGTTCCGCAACGCCGTGGTGATCGACCTGTACTACCAGTACAGCTACACCGGCACCAGCAAGACGCGGGCCGACAGCTTGGCGGTGATGGTGAACAAGACGTTCTGAAATTGCTCGCGATAGCGGTTGCTATTGCGAGCAGACCTCTCCCGATCTGTCACAACACGCGGGCGTCATCCGTCTTGAATGGGACAGGCCAAATCCCCGGCCGTCGAAAACCCCATCTAGAAAGGATGAAGCGTCATGAATCGCGCGAATTGGTTCGCCGTCTCCCCGGAAGGTGCAAAGGCCGTTGGCGGTCTGCATCACTATGTCCTCAACGAGACGAACCTGCCCAGCACCCTCATTCATCTCGTCTTCCTGCGCGTATCGCAGATCAACGGGTGTGCCCACTGCATCGACATTCACACCCGCGACCTGCTCAAGGAGGGTGTGTCGGTCGACAAGACGGTGCTGATCCCTGTCTGGCACGAAGCCCAGTATCTTTTTACCGAGCAAGAACGCGCCGCGCTCGCGTGGTCAGAGGAGGTCACACGCGTGAGCGAAACCCACGCATCCGACGAAGCCTACGCCGCCGCGCTCGCTGTGTTCGGCGAGAAAGACCTAGTGGACCTCACCCTGACCATCGCAGCCATGAACGCGATCAACCGGCTTGGCATCAGCTTTCGCCTGAAGCCTCGCGCAAGGGGCTGATTGCAGAATCCCGCGCAACAAACCCCGCCCGCAACTCCCGCTTGAGCACCTTCCCAATCTCACTGCGCGGCAATCGCTCCACGCACCGCAACGCCGCAATGCGCTGCGTCTTCCCCAGCCGCGCATTGGCCCAGGCCAGCAGCTCCGCCTCATCGGGGTGTGAGCCTCCCTCGCGCAGCACCACAAAGGCCACCGGCGTTTCGCCCCACGCCTCGCTCGCCACGCCCACCACCGCTGCCTCGGCCACGGCCGGGTGCTGCGCGAGCACGGCTTCGAGGTCGCTCGGGTAGATGTTGTAGCCACCGCTGATGATCATGTCCTTGCGGCGGTCGATGAGCGAAAGAAAACCGTCGGCATCGAAACGGCCGATGTCGCCGGTGCGGATGAAGCGCTCCCCCGCCGAAGAAAACCACTCGGCTTCGCGCGTCTTCTCGGGCAGGTTCAGGTAGCCGCTCATCATGCCGGCGGAGCGGCCCACGATTTCGCCGGCCATGCCTGCCGCTACCTCGCGACCGTCTTCGTCGATCAGGCGCACGTCGCAACCGGCAATGGGGCGGCCCACGGTGTGCAGCTTGTCGGGGTGCAGGTGCGCTTCGAGCATGCAGGACACACCGCCCTCGGTCATGCCGTATTGCTCGACCAGGCCGCCGGGCCAGCGCCGCAGTACGTCCGCTTTCAACGCCGCCGAGAACGGCGCGCTGGTGCTGAACTTGTAACGGTAGCTGCACAGGTCGTAGCTGTCGAACTCGGGGTGCGCCATCAGGCGCTGGTATTGCGTGGGCACCAGCATGGCGTGGGTGGCGCGCAGGTCTTGCGACAGTTGCAGGAAGCGCGTGGCGTCGGATTTGGCCATGAGCACCGCGCAACCGCCGTAGGCCAGCGTGGGGAAGAAGGTGACCAGGGTGGTGTTCGAATACAACGGGGTGGACAGCAGCGACACCGTGTCCGGGCCGTACTCGAAGCGCGCCACGCGCCGCACGTGCGCCCAGCGCATGCCGTGCGGCTGCACGATGCCTTTGGGCTCGCCCGTGGTGCCCGAGGAATAGAGGATGTTGAAAGGGCTGTCGGGCCGCAGTTCGACGGGCGCAGGGAGCGCATCGGCTTGCAGCCAGTCTTCGAAAACGCGCGGACCATCGCCGGCCCCTTCCACGGGGTCGAGTGCGATGCGCTCAAAGCCATCGGGCAGGCCCTGCCCTGCTGCGGTCTGTGCGGCGGTGGACGCGTCCACGAAGAGCACGCGCGCGGCGCTGTCCTGCAGCATGCGGGCCAGGCTGGCCGGGGTGGTGTTGGGCGCCAGGGGTGCGACGGCCAGGCCCGCGCGCAAGGCGCCCAGGAACACGGCGGCGTAGCGCACCGAGCTGGTAGCGCAGATGGCGATGGCGTCACCCGGTGCCGCGCCGCTGCGTTGCAGGCTGCCGGCCACCTGGTCCATCAGCATGTCGAGCTCGGCGTAGGTCATGGTGCGCCGGTCGTCGCGCAGGGCCAGGGCTTGCGGGCGTTGCGCCGCGTGGGCGCGCACGAGGTCGGTGATGAGGCCGAAATCGCCTTCGGGTCGCGGGGCGGTCGTGTCGGGCGAACGGGTCATGGTGCGGTGATGTCAGCGAACAGGTTTGGCGGAAGAAGAAGATGGTGCAGGCGCCACGGGGGCGGAGGCTTCGCGATCTTGCTGCGCCATGTCGCGGCAGTGCGCCAGGAAGAGCTGGGCCGCGCCCGACAGGCCTTGTTCGGGCGCGCGCACGGCGATCACCAGTTGGCGCTGGGCCCAGGGTTCGTCGAGTTCGAGAAAGCGAATCTCGTGCGGGCGGCGGTAGCCGCGCGCGGATTCGGTGGGGCAGATGCCCACGCCCATGCCCGCGCCGACCATGCGGCAGATGGCGTCGTTGCTGCGCACGTGGATGCGCGTCTTGAGCGCGCCACCGCTGTGGGCCAGCAGCATCTGCATGACGGAGCTGCGGCGCGCGGGCGCGATAAAGTCGTAAACCAGCGCATCGGCAAAGCGCACTTTGGGAAAACGCGCCAAGGCGTGGCCGCGCGGCACCACCAGGCACAGGCTGTCGCGGTGGTATTCGTAGGCCGTGAGCGCGGGGTTGTCCAACGGGCCGAACAGAATGCCGATGTCGACCCGGCCTTCCACCAGCGCGGCCAGCACCTCGTCGCTGGTGGACTCTTCCGACAGGTCGATCGCCACGTTGGGGTGCCGGTCGGCGAACTGCTTGAGGTCTTCGGGCAGGAAATGCGCAATGGCCGATCCGGCCGCCGCCACGCGCACCGTGCCCACCAGGCCCTTGGCAATCTGGCGCAGCTCGCCTTCCATGCGGTCGACAGTGAAGACGATTTCGCGCGCGTATTTCAGCAAGGCCTGGCCGGCCAGGGTGAGCGTCATGCCGCGCGCGTGGCGCAGGAAGAGCTGGCTGCCCACCGATTGCTCCAAGTCTCGGATGCGCTTGCTCACCGCCGCAATGGTGAGGTGGCTCTTCTCGGCAGCGGCCGACACGCTGCCGCTCTCAGCCACGGCCGCGAACAGTTTCAGGGTGGTGAATTCAAGTTGCTTCATGCCGGCGGGCGCGCCTTGCTGGGACGTTTGAGCATAGCGCGTGCACGTCTTTGCCGAATCGCACCTCTCACGTAACGGCCGGCAAGCCCACCATGCCCATCCACCACTGGAAGTTCTTCTCGGTGGCCACGCCATAGGTGCGCACGAATTCCAGACGGCCATCGGCGAGCACACGGAACACTGAGAGCCTCGCGGGCACCGCCGTGACGCGGTCGCCTTCGCGCACGTTCATGGGTGCGATCGACGCGGCCACCAGCAGGCGCGAGCTGGCGTCCAGCGCAAAGGTGCGCACGTGGTAGGCCCGTGTGTCGATGGACTGGATGAGCGTGGGCTCACCGGTGCGCGGGTGGATCGCAAAAACGGAGATGGTGTTCTCGCCGCCCTGGAACACGTTGCGCCCGTTGAAGGGCTCGGTCGCCAGCCCCCGGTTGGCCACGTAGACCACCGAGCCGTTGGGGTGAACGTGGATCGCGCTGGGCAACTGGCGCGGGCGCACTTGGTCGGGTTGGCCCAGGGTGCTGCGGCTGAACAGCGGCGCGCTGGAAAGGCGTTCGCCGTCGAGCTGGAACACGTCGAGCCGGTTCTGCCGCTCCAGCGACACGAACACCCAGGGCTGCGTGGGATGAAAGTCGAGATGGCGCGGACCGAAGCCGTAGCCGCCGTTGGGCGCCACGGACTGCAGGGGCGTGAGCACGCCGTTCTCGAAGCGCAGCAGGTGCAGCACGCCCGGGTCTTCGGGTTTGCCGCCGTGGGCGTTGTGCCCGCGCGAAACCAGCAGCACCTTGCGGTTTCCGGGGGCGGCCAGGATCTGGTGCGGGTAGATGCCCAGTTGGAGCGCGGCGGGCTGCGCCACTTCATCGCCGATGCGGCCATCGGCCTCGATGCAGTGCACCGACACGCCGGCCGGCTCGCTGTAGGCGACCAGCACGAAGTGGCCTTCGCGGTCCACGCTCATGTGGATCGAGCGCGCCTTCAAGGGCACGGGTGCGCCCAGGGCTTGCAGCGCGCCGGTGACGGGGTCGATGCGCAAGGCGCTCAGGTGGTGCACTTCGCCGGGCAGGTCGGAACCGCGGTTGCTGGAGGTGGCGTAGAGCACCTGGCGCGAAGGGTGGGGCCAGGCGTACTGCAGGCCGGCCGGCAGGCGCACCACGCCCCGGCGGGTGAGCGTGGCGGCGTCGGCATCGACTTCAAAATGTTCGAGCACATCGCCCACGTTGCGGTACAGCGCGGTCTTCGTGGCGGCAGCGGCTGGCGCGGCAGGCGACGGGCTGGCGCAGCCCGCGAGGGACGCACCGGCGGCCCCCACGAGTGCGCCGAGCATGGCACGGCGGTCGGTCATTGGATGGCGTCCTTGTGTCGAGGCTTCAGTTCTCGGGCTTGAGCCCGATGCGGTGCGCGAGCTTGCCCAGCACATCGAGATCCCGCGCCACCCAGCGCGCGGCTTCCTCGGGCGTGCCGCCCACCAGGCGCGAGCCCAGGTTCTCGGCGTACTTGATCACGTCGGGCGTGCGCAGCGCGGCCAGCACTTCCTTGTTGAGGCGCTGCACGATCGCGGGTGGCGTGCCCGCGCCAACGATGACGGCGTTCCAACCCGCGAACTCGTAGCCCGGCAGGCCGGACTCGGCAAAGCTCGGCACGTCGGGCAAGGTGGGCACGCGTTGCGAGGTGGTCACGGCCAGCGCGCGCAGCGTACCGGCGCGCACCAGGGGCACGGCCACGGGCAGCGGCATGAAGCCCATGTCGATCTGGTTGGCGATCAGGTCGGGCTGGTAGGCCAGGCCTTTGTAGGGCACGTGCAGCAGGTCGATGCCGGCCATCATTTCCATCATCGCCGCGGCCAGGTGCGGGGTGGAGCCGACGCCCGCGCTGGCGTAGGTCAGGGTCTTGTCGCCGGTGCGGGTCTTGGCGAGCGCGAACAGTTCGGCCGGGTTCTTCGCTTCCAGCTTGGGGCTGGCCATGAGCACGTTGGCGCCCGAGGTGAGGATGGCCACCGGGGTCACGTCCTTGATCGGGTCGAAGGGCTGGCGGTACAGGTAGGGGCTGATGCTGAAGTTGCTGGAGATCACGCCGATGGTGTAGCCGTCCTTGGGCGCGCGCACGATCTGCGCGGTGCCGATCATGCCGCCGGAGCCGGCCACGTTCTCCACAACCACGGGCTGGCCCAGGCTCTGCGCCAGCGGTATGGCGATGCGGCGCGCCACCAGGTCTTGCGAGGAGCCGGGCGAGCTCGGCACGATCACGCGCACCGGCTTGTTCGGGTAGCTGCCTTGCGCGCGCAGCGAAGGCGCGGCCAGCAGCGCGGCGGTGCCGGCGAGCATCAAGCGGCGGCGTTGCGGGGATGCGAGAGGGGAAGTCATGGGCTTGTCTCCGGGTTTCTTTGAAGGGTCTTGGTACGCACTACGCGGCCAGCGATTCGCGCACCAGGTTGGCCCAGGCGGCGCCGTGCATGTCGCGGTCGTCCAGCGCGCCTTGCACCACGGGGCGCGGCAGGCTGATCTTGATGACGTTGAGCGCGTCGATGTGGAAGGTCTTGATGCTCGGGGTGTCGGTGCGCAGCAGCGTGCCGATGGTGGCGTGCGCCAGGCGCGCGTCGCGGCACAGGCGCTGGTAGGTGGCCGCATCGTCGCAGAAGATGTCGACCGTGAGCCAGAAGGGGCCAGCGTTCTTGGAGCGGATGTGGTAACCGGTGGTGCTGCCGTTCATGCGGGGACTCCCAGGGTTTCAAGGTTGAAGCGCACGGCCGCGATCGGGTCGCTCACGGTCATGACGTGGTGCAGCACGAACTCGTAGACGACGCCACGGTCCATCGACGCGGGCGAGAACGGGAAGGCGTGCGTGGGCATCTCCTCGTCGTCGGGAAGCGCGAAGTGCAGCATGGGCGAATTGAGCATGGACAGCACTTCCTTCGTTCGTGCCGCGTCGGGTGTGGTGACGATGCCCATCACGCCGATTTCCAAGGGCTGCGTATCGGTTTGGGTTTCGAGTGCGCCCAGGGTGCCGTCGCGGCCGATGGCGCGAAACTGCAGGTGGTAGTCGGCACTGCTCAGGCCCAGGCGGGCCTCGATGGTCTTGCGCACCCGCGCCTCCAGCGTGCTGATCCATTCCTCGAAGCGCTGGATGTAGCGCGGCGAGCGGATGGTGTTGAGGATCACGCCCTGGTAACCGGCCGGCGCCGCGCCTTCGAGTTTCATGGTGTAGGCCTGGCTCGGCAGCCAGTGCGAACCTTCCACGCGGCAGCGCCGTTCGTCCAGCGCAGTGTAGGTGGCATCGGTCACGTCGAGCACGCCACCGGGCTCGGTGAGCACGAAGGGGTCGGCGTTCTCGTAGAGCATGTGGGCGTGCACCGTGCGCGGCGTGGCGCGCCCGCCTTCGGACAGCGCTTCGATGGTGAAGCCCGTGCCATCGACCGTGGCCAACACCGCGCCCACCGTGGGCGCCGTGGTGCACAGCGCACCGCACTCCAGCGTTTTGGCGGCATGCCAGGCCGCACCTGCGGGCAGGCCGCGCATGACGGGCACCGCTGCCATCAGCGCGGTGTCGGTGGTGCGTCCGGCCAGCACGATGTCTGCGCCCTGCTCCAGCGCGTGGATGATGGGCTCCACGCCCATGAGGCCGACGATGTGGCTGCAGCGGTCGATCAGCGCTTCGTCGATCGGGCGCTCGGGCTGGAGCGCGCGGATGCGGCCTTCGCGCAGCGCCTGCTTCACCGTGTCGGCCGATTGCTCGCTGTAGAGGCAGGCCACGCGCACCGTCTGCCCGAGTTCGCGGGCGATGTCGGCGCAGATGTCGCGCATGATGTTCACGCCGTTGTCGGCGCCCGAGGTGCCGCAGCTGCCCACGATCAGGGGCACGCCGAGTTCGGCACGCGCGACCATGAGCTGGCGCAGCTCCGAGCGCAGCACAGCGCGCGAGGGTTTTGGGTTGGCCGAGCCCAGGTAGTGCGGGCCGGAATCTGTCGAGCCGGCGTCGACCGCGATCACGTCGGGCTTTTCCCGCACGCCGCGGTCGAACGGCTCGGGCGCGCGGTTGTTGCCCGCGCCCAGGGCGCCCGAGGGCACCAGGATCTTCACTTGCTCGGTCATCTGCTTGTCTTCCTTCGGGTGTCAGGCCGCCAGTCGGCCTTGGTTTTTTTCATGTGTGTTTCGGCCATCGGCCACGACGCATTCCGGCCGCGGCGCGCGGCCTTCGAGCACCGCAAGCACCGACTCGGCCGCGATGCGGTTGGTGCGGTCCAGCGCCTCGCGCGTGGACGCGCCGGCGTGGGGTGTGGCCACCACATCGGGCCGCGCGACCAGGGCGCGCGTCACCTCGGCATAGGCCGGGTCGGACTCGCTCACGAACACGTCGAGCCCCGCGCCTTGCAAGCGGCCGGCTTCCAGCGCCGCGAGCAGGTGCCGGTCTTCCACCAGGCCACCGCGCGCGGTGTTGACGAGGATGCCGTTGGGCTTCATGCGCGCCAGCGCGGCGGCGTCGATGAGAAAGCGGGTGTCGGGCGTGAGGGGCGCGTGCAGCGTGACGATGTCCGAGGTTTCCAGCAGTTGCGTCAGCGCGACCACGTCAACGCCTTGGCTCTTCGCCCAGGCCGCATCCACGCGCGGGCTGCAGACCTGGACGCGGCATTCGAAACCGCGCAGGCGCTGCACCACGCCGCGCCCGATGCGCCCCAGGCCCACCACGCCCACCGTCTTGCGGTAGAGGTCGCTGCCCAGCGGGATCGCCCAGGAGCCGGTTTCCAACCGCTGCTGGCCTTCGCGCAGGCGGTGCGCCACGGCCAGCATCAAGCCCAGCGCGTGGTCGGACACGCAGGCGTCGTTGCCGCCGATGGCGATGGTGGCCACTTTGCCATGGCGTGCGACGGCCTGGGTGTCGACCCGTTCGTAGCCCACGCCGCGCCGCGCAATCACCTGCAGCGCCGGCAAGCGGGCCAGCAGGCGGTCGGTGACGTGCGCATGGCCGACGATCCAGCCCGCCGCGCCTTGCAGCAGGTGCGCCAGGGTGTCTTCGTCCAGATCCGCATCGGCCTGGCCAGCGGGCAGTTCGGCTTCGACCACGTTGCAGCCGTGGGCGGCGAGGTGCTCGCGCGTCTGCGCATCGAAATTGCGTTGGGTGACGACCACGCGCCAGCTTGCCATCGGTCTCGTTCTCCGGCGTGCGCGGTGCCGGCATGGCACCTCTTCGCGCGCTGTGAAAGAACTTTAGGCGGCGCGAACGGCCCGTGGTTTGAAGAACGTTTGTGGAGCTTCTACTCAGGGTTGCAGCTCGGCCGTGCCGCCTCCGTCTACAGACGAAACACCTGCTCCTGCCGCGGCACCACCGCCGCCCATCCCAATTCGCGTTCGATGCGCACGCGCAGCGCTTCCGACGCATCGGGCTCTCCATGCACGATGAAGACCTTCTGCGGTTCCCGGCGAAAACCGCCCAGCCAACGCAGCAGTTCGTGGCTGTCGGCGTGGGCAGACAGCATCGGCAGCTCGGCCACCTCCGCACGGATCGGGATCCATTGGCCGTGGATCTTCACCTCGCGCGCGCCCTCCAGAAGGGCGCGCCCGCGCGTGCCCGCCGCCTGGTAGCCGGAGAACAGGATGGTGTTGCGGTGGTCCGTTCCGAAGGCGACCATGTGGTGCAGCACGCGCCCGCCCGTGGCCATGCCGCTGGCGGAGACGATCACCTTGGGATAGCGGTTGGACGACAGGGCATGGGATGCATCCGCATCGCGCACGTAGGTCACTGCGCCGCATGCGGCTTCGTAGTCCCGGGTCTTGAGTTTGTGGTCGCGCGGGTGGTCGTGCAGCAGTTGGCTGGCGCTGCCCGCCATGGGGCTGTCGAGGTAAACCGCTGTGTGGGGCAAACGCCCGGCCTGCCGGAGCTGCCAAAGGTGGTAGATCAACGACTGCGCGCGGCCCACCGCGAACGCCGGAATCACCACCGTGCCGCCCCTTCGGACCGTGCGCTCGACCACGGCGCCCAGTGCCTCCACCGGGTCCACGTCCTCATGCCGCCGGTTGCCGTAGGTGGATTCGATCACCACGTAGTCCGCCTCGGGCACGGGCTCGGGGTCTTTCATCACGGCATCGCCATAGCGGCCAAGGTCGCCCGAGAAGACAATGCGCCGCCCGCCGATGTCGATCTGCGCAGTCGACGCGCCCAGGATGTGGCCGGCTCCGCGCAGCACCAGTGTCGCCCCACCTAGCAATGCCACTGGCGTGTGCAGCGGCACCGGCTCGAACGCCCGCAGGGCGCGTCGCGCCTCTCGCACGCCATACAAGGGCAAGGCAGGATGGTGCCGGGAGAAACCTTTGCGGTTGGCGAACTCGGCATCTTTCTCCTGCAGATGGGCGCTGTCTTCCAGGATCAGCTCGGCCACGGCGGCGGTCGCAGGCGTCGAGAAGATAGGGCCGGTGAACCCGTCCCGCACGAGTTTGGGCAGATGGCCCGAATGGTCCAGGTGCGCGTGCGTGAGCACCACCGCATCGATGGACCGCGGGTCCACCGGCAAGGGCTCCCAGTTGAGCTCGCGCAGGTTCTTCAAACCTTGGAAGAGACCGCAGTCGACGAGCAGCTGTGTGTCGCCATGGGTGAGCAGGTGCTTGGAGCCGGTGACGGTGCCGGCCCCGCCCAGAGAGATCAACGTTGGCATGCGGTTCTGGTGAGGAGGATGCGTGGTCGGTCCGCGTCTTCCAGCGCGGGCAGGGTTTCATGATGGGCCCACGCCCTCGCGCCCGTCTTGATCTGCGTCAAGGGACCTCCGCTGTACGGCCGGGATACTGAACCCCACGCCCACCTTGCAGGAGCTCGCATGGTCTCCTTGATGAAAGCCGCGGTATTCGTCGACAAGAACCGCATCGAAGTCGTCGACAAACCCATCCCCGATGTGGGGCCGAACGATGCGCTGGTCCGCATCACCACCACCACGATCTGCGGCACCGATGTGCATATCCTGCGGGGCGAGTACCCGGTGGCCAAGGGGCTCACTGTCGGACACGAGCCGGTGGGCGTGATCGAGAAACTGGGCAGCGCGGTTCAAGGTTACGCCGAAGGCCAGCGCGTGATCGCCGGCGCCATCTGCCCCAACTTCAATTCCTATGCGGCGCAGGATGGCGCACCGTCGCAGGACGGCAGCTACCTGGTGCCCCAGGGGCTGTGCGGCTGCCATGGCTTCAAGGCCACGGCGGGCTGGCGGTTCGGCAACCTGATCGACGGCACGCAAGCCGAATACGTGCTGGTGCCCGATGCGCAAGCCAACCTCGCCCCCATTCCCGATGGCCTGAGCGACGAGCAGGTGCTGATGTGCCCCGACATCATGTCCACCGGCTTCAAGGGCGCGGAAAACGCCAACATCCGCATCGGCGATACCGTCGTGGTGTTTGCGCAGGGGCCGATCGGTCTGTGCGCCACCGCCGGCGCGCGGCTGCTCGGCGCGTCCACCATCATCGGGGTGGACGGGAACGACCACCGACTGGCGATCGCCCGGCAGCTGGGCGCCGATGTCGTGCTCAACTTCCAGCGCTGCGATGTCGTGGACGAGGTCATGAAGATCACCAACGGACGCGGCGCGGATGCATCGATCGAGGCGCTGGGCACGCAGGCCACGTTCGAGTCCGCTCTGCGCGTTCTCAAACCGGGCGGCACGCTGTCCAGCCTGGGCGTCTACTCGGGCGACCTGACGATCCCGCTGTCGGCCTTCGCGGCCGGCCTGGGCGACCACCGCATCGCCACGGCGCTCTGCCCCGGCGGCAAGGAGCGCATGCGCCGACTGATGAATGTGCTGGCCTCGGGCCGGGTGGACCTGGGCCTGATGGTCACGCACCACCACAGGCTGGAAGACATCGTGACCGCCTACGACCTCTTCGCCCACCAGCGCGATGGGGTGCTGAAGGTGGCCATCAAACCCTGAGGTGCGGGTTCGGCATGGCCCCTATACTGGCCCGATGCCCTCCTCCCCTGCCCCGTCCGATGTGCGCATGCGCGGCTTCGCGCAACGCGTGGAAGTGGCCACGGCACTGGCCTGGATCGACCACAGCGCGCGCACGCTGCCTGCGGAGTCCGTGCCCATGGAGCGCGTGACCGCACGCGTGCTCGCCGCCGATGTCACCGCGACCATGGCCGTGCCGGAGTTCGACCGCTCGGCCATGGACGGCTACGGACTGCGCGCGCACGAAACCACCGGCGCGGGCGAGTACAACCCGATCGAATTTCCCGTGGTGGGTGCCGCGTTTCCCGGCCGGCCTTTCGAGGGCGCGGTCGCACCGCATTCGGCGGTCCGCATCATGACCGGCGCTCCGGTGCCACAGGGCGTGGACGCCGTGGTGCCGGCCGAATACGCGAGCGAGGTGGACGGTGTGCTCACCATCACCCGGGCGGTGGCGCCGGGACAGCACGTGGGCCACGTGGGCGAAGACATCGCCCTGGGCGCCACGGCCTTGCGCACCGGGCGGCGGCTGCGCCCGCAGGACGCGGGCCTGGCCGCCTCGCTCGGCCTCACGCATCTGCAGGTCGTGCGCCGGCCGCGCGTGCGCCTCCTGGTCACGGGCAACGAAGTGCGCGCCGCTGGCGAGCCCAAACGCCCGCACGAAATCTACGACGCGAACTCGATGATGCTGCGCGGGCTGGTCGAGCGCGATGGCGGCACGATCGAATCGCACCTGCGCCTGGGCGACGAGCCGCAAGCCATCGCCGCCGCGCTCTCGTCGGTGGGGGCCGACGTGGTGCTGATTTCGGGCGGCTCCAGCGTGGGCGCGGAAGACCATGCGCCGCGCTTGCTGGCCGAGGCCGGTGAACTTGCGATCCATGGCATTGCCATGCGGCCTTCGAGCCCGGCGGGCATGGGGCGCGTGGGCGACACGCTGGTGTTCCTGTTGCCGGGCAACCCGGTGTCGTGTCTGTGTGCCTACGATTTTTTTGCCGGCCGCGCCATCCGCCTGCTCGGTGGCCGGCCCGCCGACTGGCCCTATCGGCGCACGCAAGCCACGGTCGCACGCAAGATCGTCTCGCAGGTCGGGCGCGTCGACTATGTGCGCGTGAAGCTGGGCGACGAAGGCCTGGAGCCGCTTGCGCTCTCGGGCGCGTCGATGCTGAGCAGCACCACCCGTGCCGATGGTTTCGTGGTCGTGCCCGCCGAAAGCGAAGGCCATGGCCCCGGCTCCGACGTCACCGTCCATCTCTACGAGAACCCGTGAAAGCCCAATCGCAATTCCTCCACGTCGTCACGCGGGACGAGGCCGAGCAGCGTTTCCGCGAACACTTGAGCCTGACCCCGCTGGGCAAGGAAAACCTTGCGTTGGTGCAGGCCCTGGGCCGGGTGCTGGCCGTGGACGTGACCGCACCCATCGACGTGCCCGGCTTCGACCGCTCCAACGTCGACGGCTTCGCGGTGCAGGCCGCCGACACCTGGGGCGCGATGGAAGAGCAGGAGCGCGAGCTCTCGCTCACCGACGATGTGCTGGCGCCCGGTGTGGTGCCGCGCGCGCCCGTGTTCAGCGGCGTGGCCAGCACCATCGCCACCGGCGGCATGCTGCCGCGCGGCGCGGACGCGGTGGTGATGGTGGAACACACCGACCTCGCGGGCGATGGCCGCGTGCAGATCCGGCGCGCCGCCACGGCGGGCGAGAACGTCAGCTACGCGGGCAGCGACATCGCGCGTGGCGAAACGGTGTTGCGCGCCGGCCAGCCGCTGAGCTCGCGCGAGATCGGCGTGCTGGCGGCCCTGGGCCTGGCCGAGGTGAGCGTCTACCGCAAGCCGCGCGTGGCCGTGTTCTCCACCGGCAATGAAATCGTCGCACCGGGCCAGCCCTTGCCCACCGGCGCGGTGTACGACTCCAACGCCGCCATCATCGGCGCCGCCATCGAGGAGCTCGGTGGCACGCCGGTGCACCTGGGCGTGGTACCGGACGACGAGGCCGCGCTGAGGTCGGCGTTGCAGCGCGGCCTGGCGCACGACGCGGTGGTGTTCTCGGGTGGCACGTCCAAGGGCGAAGGCGATCTGTCCTACCGTGTCGTGGGCGCGCTCACCGACCCTGGCGTGGTCGCGCACGGCGTGGCACTCAAGCCGGGCAAGCCGGTGTGCCTGGCCGTGACGCAGGGCAAGCCGGTGGTGATCCTGCCCGGTTTCCCCACGTCGGCGGTGTTCACGTTTCACGAGTTCCTCGCGCCGGTGATCCGCGCGTTCGCCGGCCGTCCCCTGCAGCCGCCGCGCGAACACCAGGCCGCCACGCTGCCGATGCGCATCAACTCCGAACGCGGCCGCACCGAGTACCTGCTGGTGGGCCTGGTCCCCGGCCCCGAAGGCCTCACCGCGTACCCCATGGGCAAGGGCTCGGGTTCGGTGACCACCTTCAGCATGGCCGATGGGTTCATCACCATCGGACAACACACCGAGATGCTCGAAGCGGGCGCACCGGTCGAGGTGCAATTGCTCGGCAAGGGCCTGGACGCGGCAGACCTCATTCTGATCGGCAGCCACTGCGTGGGGCTGGACTGGCTGGCCGGCGCGTTGATGCGTCAGGGCGTGCGCATCAAGTCCATGAGCGTGGGCAGCACCGGCGGTTTGATGGCCGCCAAGCGCGGCGAGTGCGACGTGGCGGGCATCCATTTGATGGACCCGGCCACGGGGGTCTACAACCGGCCGCTGCTCACACCCGCACTCGAGCTCATTCCCGGCTATGGCCGCATGCAGGGCCTGGTGTACCGCCAAGGCGATGCGCGCTTCGAAGGGCGCGACGTGGCATCCGCGATGGCCGCAGCCCTCGCGGACCCCACCTGCACCATGGTCAACCGCAACGCTGGCAGCGGCACACGCATTCTGATCGACCGCCTGCTCGGGGACGCACGGCCACCGGGCCATGGCGTGCAGACCAAGTCGCACAACGCCGTGGCGGTGGCCATTGCGCAAGGCCGTGCGGACTGGGGGGTGGCGATCGACACGGTGGCGCACCCGTACGGCCTGGGCTTCACGCCGATCCAGGAAGAGCGCTACGACTTCGTGGTGCCCAAGGCGCGTCTCGAACGCGCGCCGGTGCAGGCGTTCATCGCCTTGCTGCAATCCGAGGCCGCGCGCAAGGCCTTGCGCGAGCTCGGCTTTCGCGTCGACACCGAAGCCCACGACACCGGCCCCGTTTGAAGGGGAGAGGCGGCACGCGCGCCACGCGCCACCGCAACCTATGCTCAAGCGTTCATATAGCTTGAGCGGGAGGGGACTGCCAGAATGGTTTCGCCCTGCCCCTCCGATCCTCCCATCTCCACACCACCATGAACCTGCGCACACGCTCCACCCTCCTGGCCTTCGTTGCAGCGCTGCTGCTCGCGCCGCTGGCCCAGGCACAAGACAAGTTCATCGTGCTGGCCTCGACCACCTCCACCGAACAGTCCGGCCTGTTCAAGCACCTGCTGCCCGAGTTCACCAAGGCCTCGGGCATCGAGGTGCGCGTGGTGGCCGTGGGCACAGGCCAGGCGCTGGACATGGCACGCCGTGGCGATGCCGATGCGCTCTTCGTGCACGACCAGCCCGCCGAAGAGAAGTTCGTCGCCGAAGGCTTTGGCCTCGAACGCCGCGCGGTGATGTACAACGACTTCGTGCTCATTGGACCCAAGGCCGACCCGGCCGGCGCGCGCGGCAACAACATGGCCAATGCCCTCAAGCGACTGGGCGAGAAGGGCTCGCCCTTCGTCTCGCGCGGCGACAAGAGCGGCACGCACTCGGCCGAGCTGCGCCAGTGGAAGGACGCGGGGATCGACCTGGCCACGGCCAAGCCCGCGGGCTACAAGGAGTGTGGCTGCGGCATGGGACCGGCGCTCAACATCGCCTCGTCCACCAACGCCTATGTGCTGTCCGACCGGGGCACCTGGCTCAACTTCAAGAACCGTGGCGATCTGGCCATCGTCGTGGAGGGTGACAAGAAGCTGTTCAACCAGTACGGCGTGATCGTGGTGAACCCGGTCAAGCACCCGCACGTGAAGAAGGCGCTGGCCCAGACCTTCGCCGACTGGGTGGTATCGCCCACCGGGCAGTCGGCCATCGCGGCCTACAAGATCGGCGGCGAGCAGCTGTTCTTCCCGAACGCGACACAGTGAGCGTGAGCGGCCGGGCCTTTGCGGGACGCACCGCGCCGCGCGCCGGGCTGGAGCGGGTCGATATGATCCGCACGACCCACCCCGGGGCCTGGCGCCTCGCTCTCTGCTCCGACCTATGCCCAGTGCCTCGCGCGGCATCCATCTGCGCTACACCTTCGAAACCACCGACGCTACCCAACAGCAGGGCGCGCAGATCGAGAACCCGCTCTTCGACCTGCTCTTCGCCTTGCAGGCCCACGGCTCGATCAGCGCGGCCGCGCGGGCGCAGAACAGCTCTTACCGCCACGCCTGGGGTTCGCTCAAGCATTGGGAAGAGGTGCTGGGCGAGCCGCTGGTGCATTGGGGCCAGGGCCGCCATGCGCGGCTGACCCCGTTTGCCCAGCGCCTCATGTGGGCCGAGCGCCAGGCGCGCGTGCGCATGACGCCGCATGTGGAGGCGCTGCGCGCCGAGCTGGCGCGCGTGTTCGCGCTGGCCGACGACGCCACCTTGCAGGTGCTGGAGATCTTCGCCAGCCACGACCTGGCGCTGCCGCAACTGCAGACGCTGGCCGAGGAACGCGACGGCCTGCACATCGGCCTGCGCTTCGCGGGCAGCCAGGAGGCCTTGCGCGCCCTCAACGATGGGCGCTGCCGCGTGGCGGGCTTTCACGTGGCGCGCGCCGCCGCAACAGACAGTGTGATGGCCACGGTTCTGCGCCCGCTGTTGCAGCCGGGCCGGCACAAGCTCATCGGCAGCCACTGGCGGCGCCAGGGCTGGATCTGGCGGCCCGGCGACACGCGGCCCGAGGACATCCAGGCGCTGCGCAAAGGCCACTGGCGGTTCGTCTCGCGCCAGCCGGCGTCGGGCACGCGGCTGCTCACCGACCACCTGCTGGCGCAAGCGGGCCTGCGCCCCGAGCAGGTGCCGGGCTACACCAGTTGCACCGAAGACACCCACGTGGCCGTGGCCGCGGCCATCGCATCGGGCGCGGCGGACGTGGGCATCGGCATCGAGGCTGCGGCCGCCGAGGCGGGCCTGGCCTTCTCTGCCTTGGTGGACGAGAACTACTACCTGCTGTGCCTGAAAGACGACCTGGAAACCCCGGCGCTACGCCAGTTGCGCGCACGCCTGGCCTCCCCCGCCTGGGCCCAGGCTCTGGGCCGGCTGCCGGGCTATGGCGCGAACCGGCCGGGCGAGGTGCTGTCGCTCACGCAGGCCCTGCCCTGGTGGCGTTTCCAGAAGCCCAAGCGCTGATCGGCGTTGGCTTCAGCGCTGCAGCTGGCTCAACTCGGCCAGCGTGTTGGCATTGAAGAAGGCCTGGGCATCGTCGAACGGCACTTCCACCGTGCGGTGCTTCGCGGTCCAGCGGTCGAACTTGCGCTCGCCCGCGTTCAGGTAGGACACGAGGCTTTCCATGAGATCGGTGCGCAGCAGGCAGAACACCGGCTGCGCGCGCAACCGGCCTTCCTCGGGCGCGGCGGCCATGGCGATCTCGGCGTCCTGCGCGGCGGCGGCGGTGGCCAGGCGTTCGACCACATCGGTCGGGAAGTTGGGCGTGTCGCAAGGCACGGTCACCAGCCAGTCAGTCTGCACATGCTCCAGCCCGGTCAGCAGGCCCGCGAGCGGGCCGGCGTAGCCATCGATGGAATCGGGCCACACCGGCACGCCCATGGCCTCGTAGGCCGAGAGGTTGCGGTTGGCGCTGATCATGGCCGCGCCCACCTGCGGCTGCAGGCGCAGCAGCGCGTGCAGCGTCAGCGGCATGCCCTGGTGGTTCTGCAGGCCCTTGTCGACGCCGCCCATGCGGCTGCCGCGGCCACCGGCCAGGACAAGGCCGGTGATCTGGTCGCGAGAAATGGGGTTCATGCTTCGAGCAGGTCGAAGGCCTGCGTTTCGACTTGCACGAAGGCCAGGGTCATGGCCGCGATGGCGCTCCACAGCTTGGCGGCCGGCTGGGCCTGCACGGCCTGGCAGAGCGCATCCACCCAGGGCTGCAGGTGGTTGCGGAAGAAGCGCCGCTGTTGTTCGAGGTTGCTCACGCCCGCGTCGTCGCCCGCAATCAGGTAGCGCATCACTTCGAACAGATAGGCCACGTGGTCCTCGGTTTCGAGTTGCGCCGCATCGCGCGTGAGGCCGAGCGCGGCCAGATCGGTGCGCAGCTGGGCCAACGGCTTTTCGTTGACGAAGCCGGCCAGGAAGAAGGAGGCATAGGGAAACACCTCGGGCTTGCCCACGCCCTGGAACAGCGCAACGAATTCCGCCTGGGCCGAGGCCACCGTGGCCGTGCGCATCTGCTCCACCAGCGCCTGCCACGGCGCTTCGAGAAAGCCGCCCTGCTCGGGCGCCACGGTCACCGCCACGCGGAACTGCTGCAGCAGCGCCTCGTCGGGCGGCGCGAGCCACAGGCGCGCGAGCAGGCCATAGAGTTCGGCGCGGGCGATTTCTTCGCTGAAAGGATCGTTCTTCACAGGTCGGTGATGCGTTGTTCGTCGGGATTGGAATACAGGTCGATGACGCGGCAGTCGCTGCACATCTTCAGGCGCTCGGCCGCGGCCCCCTGGAAGGCGGCGTGGCCGCCGAGCTTGGCCATCATGGCCTCGATCGCGCGCAGCGTACCGAAGGGCTTGGCACAGCGCACGCAGTGGAAGGGTTGGGCTTCGTGCAGCACGCGCGAGCGCGTGCGCGCGCGGCCTTCCTCGGCCAGCAGCAGCCGTGGCACGAGCTCGATCGCGTCCTCCGGGCAGGTGACCTCGCACAGCCCGCATTGCACGCAGTTCTTCTCGATGAACTTGAGTTGCGGCTGGTCGGGGTTGTCGGCCAGTGCGCGCGAGGGGCAGGCCCCCACGCAGGCCAGGCACAGCGTGCACTTGGCGCTGTCGACCGACACACTGCCGTAAGGCGCGCCCGATGCCGGCAGCGCGATGGCGTCGGGCAGCGCGGCGGCCTCGGGCATCTGTTCGATCAGATGGGCCAGCGCCAGTTCGAGCGTGCCGCGCTTCTCGGCTTGCAGCGCGAAGGTGGCCGGCCGAGCCACGCTCTGTGCGGGTGCGGCACGCAGGGCGGCGTCCAGAGCCGCCACGTCGCCACGGGCATCCATGAGCCGGAAATGTTCGCCCGCATAGCCCAGGCCGCGCAAGATGGCTTGCGCCTGGGCCATCTGATCGGCCAGTGCCTGGCGGTACTGCGGCGCTTCCGTCTCGCCCACCAGCACCCAGACCTGGTTCGCGCCGTGGGCGATGGCACCGAGCCACACGTCCAGCCCGACGCTGGCGCTGTGCCACAGCGCCAGCGGCAGCACGCGCGCAGGCACACCCTGCGCGCGGCGCGTGCTGGCAGCGCGCCCCAGCGCTTCGATGCGCGATGCGCCTTCCTGCTGGCTGTGCAACAGCAGCACGGGATCTCGGCCGCCGGCGACCCGGTAGGTGTTGAGCAGGGTGCGCACGCGCTGGCCCAGGTCGACCGGCCCCGGGTAGCCGTAGCTCAACGCACCCGTGGGGCACACGGTGCCGCACGCACCGCAGCCCACGCACAGGTGCGGCTCGACCACGATGCCGGCCGTGAGCGGCGCGTGGGCGCCGCGCGCACGGCCAGCGGTCTTGCCCTTGAGCGATGCATCGGAGCGGATGGCTTCGGCCGAGCAGACATCGATGCAGGCGGTGCAGCCGATCTGCTCGTTGCGGCTGTGCGCGCACAGCCGCTGCTCGTAGCGGAAGAACCTGGGCTTCTCGAACTCGCCCACCATCTCGCGCAAGGCGAACACGGCGGGCGCGAGCTGCGCTTCGGTGGGCACGTGGAAGTACCCCTGCGGCGGCTGGTGCTGGATGAAGGCGGGCGTTGCGCGCAGGTCCAGCACGAGGTCGAAGCGCTCTTGCCCGGTTCGGGGACCGCGGTTGAAGTCGATGGCGCCGGCCGCGTCGCAGGCGGCCACACAATCGCGGTGCGCCTTGCAGCGCGCCAGGTCGATCTGGTAGCCGAAGTCGATCGCGCCTTCGGGGCAGGCCTCGACGCAAGCATTGCAACGGGTGCACAGGTCCAGGTCGATCGGGTTGTCGCTCTCCCACTGGGCTTCGAATGCGCCGAGCCAGCCCTTGAGCTGCGCGAGCCGGCCACGCTGCACCACGCGTTCGTGCGCCTGCGGCAACTCGCCCGCGTCGACGAGCAAGGTGAGCTCCAGCTGGTCGGCGAGCAGCGCTGCCGCGGCCTCGGCGCGCGCGGCAGGACCCACGATCAGGCAGCGGCCGTCCGAGCGGTAGCCCACCGTGGCCACCGGCTCTGGCGGTGGCAACTGGGCCACGGCGATGAGTGCGGCCAGCTTCGGCGTGGCCGCCGCGTTCTCGCGCGACCAGCCACCGGTCTCGCGCAGGTTGACGAAACGGATGGGCCGCTCGGCCAGTGTGGGCGCGCCCTCGGTCTGTTCGGCCAGCGCCAGGAACAGGCGGCTTTCCTGCGTGCAGGCCACCAGCAGTTCTTCGCCCGTCTTCGCGGCGCGCTGGAACGCGGGCGCCTCGCGCCGGCACAGCAGCGAATGTGCCTGGCCAACGCCTTCAGCGCTGGCGCCCGGTGTCTTCGCCAGCGCCTGATGCAAGGCCTGGCGGTCCAGGGGCATCGAGCGGTTGCAATCGCAGAGCAGGGTTTTCATCGTGGGTCTTCGTCTCGGCCGCGTGGAGGTCCGCGGCCTGGGGTTCGGCCGGTGCGTTGCCGGCCGTGGACGCCGGGTTCGGCGTGGGTTCGGGATCCGCCAGCCCCAGGGCGACCGCCTGGGCCATCTGGCGCAGCATCGAGGCGGGCAGCGGGTCGGGCGTGTTGTAGTCGTCGATGTAGGTGTCCAGGCCGTCCATCACGTTGAAGTGCGGATCGGTGAACAGCTTCTTCAGCGCGGCGTTGCGCACATCGCCGCTCACGTCGCGCGCCACGAAACGCGCATAGTCGGATTCGCGCGTGAGCAAGGCCACGTCGTCCAGCGTCGGCGGCGGTGGCTGCTCTTCGCCAGGCACCCGCGCGGGGGTGTCTTCATCGCGCGCCAACGGGCCCGGTGCCGCGCGTGGGGTCTCGGGCAACATCGCTTCGGTCTGCGCATCGATCTGCACATCGGTCTGCGCCCCGCCCTGGCGCGCCTGCGCCTTGCGCTGGGACCAGCGCGAGAGAAAACCTTTGTCCTCGTTCACCGCCGTCAACGCCTGTCCTCAGGCGCCACGAAAGAGGCTGGCCGCTTGCGCTTCTTCGGCTCGGGCCGGTAGTGGACATCGACGTACTGCTGCAGCGCCTCGCGCACCCGCGCATCGAGCGGGACGTTGTCCACGCGCTCCTGCGCGTCGAGCCAGCGCCCGGCTTCGTTGTACGACAGCGTGACGATCTCGGGCCAGGCCCTGGACGCGTCCGCATGGTCGGCGCGCCACATCACGAACCAGACCGGCGAGCCGGAGGAGAGATTGAGGTAGTAGCCTTCGGCTTCGTCGCGGTGCAGCGTCACCGGCAGATCCGGGAACAGCCACTGGGTGCAATGGCCATCGTCGCGCAACACACGCTGCGCATCGCCGAAGAGACCGTCGTCCAAGACCACTTCGGCAACGGTGAAGCGCCAGTCCTCCCAACGGGTCGGTTGCCGCAGTCGGTCCATGCGCACCGCAACGCGCAACGCGGGAGGGGAATCGCTGGAGAACACCGTGGGGCCCGTGCGCGCTCGACGGCGCGTGTCGATGAAGCTGTTCGGCCCAGTATAGACCTCGCTTGCACGCCTGGGCGCATGGGTGCAATCCCTGAGTGGACGCATCGGGCGATACGGCTTATGCTGGCACGGACATATTTCCGCGCAGCACCGGCACTGGCCGGAACGAGGTGAGCCACATGCAAAAGCCAACCCCCTCGCGCGACACGCGCCAGCCCACGCTCTCACGCCGCACCGTCTTCGCGGGCGCCGGCGCTGCAGGCGCGGCGGCAGCGGCTGTCGCTGTTCTGCCGGGTGTGATTCAGTCGCCTGAATCACCCGCTGCCACCGACGCGCCAGCGGCCGATGGGTATCGCCTGACCGCGCACATCCGGCGTTATTACGAGACCACCAAGGTCTGAGCAGGAGGCGAACCACCATGCTGCTGACCCGCAAATCACACGCCCGCTCCGGCGAGTCCACCTCCTCGGGCCTGGTGTCCCATCTCGCGCGCGGCCTCGCACATGCCGTGCCCACCATCGACCGCCGCGCCTTCCTGCGCCGCTCGGGCCTGGGCGTTGGCGTGGGGCTGGCCGCTTCGCAGTTGTCCCTGGTGAAGAAGGCCGAGGCCGCCGACCCGGCCCAGGCCGGCAATGGCACGGGCAAGGTCGAGGTCAAGCGCACCGTGTGCGGCCACTGTTCGGTGGGCTGCGCGGTCGATGCGGTGGTGGAGAACGGCGTGTGGGTACGCCAGGAGCCGGTGTTCGACTCGCCGATCAACCTGGGCGCGCATTGCGCCAAGGGCGCGGCGCTGCGCGAGCACGGCCACGGCGAGTTCCGCCTGAAGTACCCGATGAAGCTGGTCAACGGCAAGTACGAGCGCATGGGCTGGGACCAGGCGCTGCAGGAGATCACCGCCAAGATGCTCGAACTGAAGAAGGCCAGCGGACCCGACTCGGTCTTCGTCATCGGTTCGTCCAAGCACAACAACGAGCAGTCCTACCTGCTGCGCAAGTGGCTCTCGCTCTGGGGCAGCAACAACACCGACCACCAGGCCCGCATCTGCCACAGCACCACGGTGGCGGGTGTGGCCAACACCTGGGGCTACGGGGCGATGACCAATTCGTACAACGACATGCAGAACAGCAAGTGCGCGTTGTACATCGGCTCCAACGCCGCGGAGGCCCACCCGGTGTCGATGCTGCACATGCTGCATGCCAAGGAAACCGGCTGCAAGATGATCGTGGTCGACCCGCGCTTCACGCGCACGGCGGCCAAGGCCGACGAGTACGTGCGCATCCGCTCGGGCACCGACATCGCCTTTCTGTTCGGCGTGCTCTACCAGGTGTTCAAGAACGGCTGGGAAGACAAGCAGTACATCGAGAACCGCGTCTACGGCATGGACAAGGTGCGCGAGGACGTGCTGGCCAAGTGGACGCCGGACAAGGTGCAGGACGTGTGCGGTGTCGACGAGGCCACCACCTTGAAGGTGGCCCGCATGATGGCCGAGAACCGCCCGAGCACGCTGGTGTGGTGCATGGGACAGACGCAGCACAGCATCGGCAATGCGATGGTGCGCGCCTCGTGCATCCTGCAGCTGGCACTGGGCAACATCGGCGTGTCCGGCGGTGGCGCGAACATCTTCCGGGGTCACGACAACGTGCAGGGCGCCACCGACGTGGGCCCGAACCCGGACTCGCTGCCGGGCTACTATGGCCTGGCCGAGGGCTCGTTCAAACACTTCGCGGCCACCTGGGGCGTGGACTTCGAGTGGATCAAGCAGCAGTACGCGCCGGGCATGATGACCAAGCCCGGCATGACCGTCTCGCGCTGGATCGATGGCGTGCTGGAGAAGAACGAGCTGATCGACCAGGACAGCAACCTGCGCGGCCTGTTCTTCTGGGGCCACGCGCCCAACTCGCAGTCGCGCGGGCTGGAGATGAAGACCGCGCTGGACAAGCTGGACCTGCTGGTGGTGGTCGATCCCTTCCCGAGTGCCACGGCGGCCATGGCCGCCATGCCGGGCAAGGCCGAGGATTTGAACCCGAACCGCGCGGTGTACCTGCTGCCCGCCTGCACGCAGTTCGAAACCAGCGGGTCGTGCACCGCGTCCAACCGCTCGCTGCAATGGCGCGAGAAGGTGATCGATCCGCTGTGGGAGAGCCGCAGCGACCACATGATCATGTACCAGCTGGCCGAGAAGCTGGGCTTTGGCCAGGAGCTGGTGAAGAACTACAAGATGCAGAAGGTCAAGGGCCTGGACGAACCGGTACCCGAAGACATCCTGCGCGAGATCAACAAATGTGTCTGGACCATCGGCTACACCGGGCAGAGCCCGGAGCGGCTGAAGGCGCACATGCGCAACATGAACGTCTTCGACGTGAAGACGCTGCGCGCCAAGGGTGGCATCGACAAGGAAAGCGGCTACTCGCTCGACGGCGATTATTTCGGCTTGCCATGGCCCTGCTGGGGCACGCCGGAGATGAAGCACCCCGGCACGGCCAACCTGTACGACAACAGCCAGCACGTGATGGACGGCGGCGGCAACTTCCGCGCCAACTTCGGCGTGGAGCGCGAAGGGGTTTCGCTGCTGGCCGCCGATGGCTCACACAGCAAGGGCGCGGACCTGACCACCGGCTACCCCGAGTTCGACCACGTGCTGCTCAAGAAGCTGGGCTGGTGGAGCGAGCTCAGCGAAGCCGAGCAGAAAGCGGCCGAGGGCAAGAACTGGAAGACCGACCCGACGGGGGCAATCATCCGCGTGACCATGAAGAACCACGGCTGCCACCCTTTTGGCAACGCCAAGGCGCGCGCACTGGTCTGGAACTTCCCGGATCCGATCCCGCAACACCGCGAACCGCTCTACAGCACACGCGCCGACCTGATCGACAAGTACCCCACGCACGAAGACAAGAAGGCCTTCTGGCGCCTGCCCACGCTCTACAAATCGGTGCAGGACAAGAACCGCGACATCGGCAAGACCTTCCCGCTGATCATGACCTCGGGCCGGCTGGTCGAGTACGAAGGCGGCGGCGAGGAAACCCGGTCCAACCCCTGGCTGGCCGAGCTGCAGCAGGAGATGTTCGTGGAGATCAACCCGCGCGCCGCCAACGACCGCGGCATCCGCGACGGCGATGCGGTGTGGGTCAAGACGCCCCCCATGGCGGCACTGCCCGACTTCAAGGGGCTGCGGGTGTGCGCTCTGGTCACCGAGCGGGTGGACGCCAGCACCGTGTTCCTGCCCTTCCACTTCTCCGGGCGCTGGGGTGGCATGGACCTGGCGAAGTACTACCCCGAAGGCGCGATGCCGGTGGTGCGCGGCGAGGCCGTGAACACCGCGACGACCTATGGCTACGACAGCGTCACGATGATGCAGGAAACCAAGACCACCGTGTGCCAGATCGAAAAAGCGACCTGAAGGAGACCGACCCATGGCACGAATGAAGTTCATCTGCGACGCTGAGCGCTGCATCGAGTGCAACGGCTGTGTCACTGCCTGCAAGGCCGAGAACGATGTTCCGTGGGGCGTGAACCGCCGCCGCGTGGTCACGCTGGGCGACGGCCAGCCTGGGGAAAAGAGCATCTCGGTGGCCTGCATGCATTGCAGCGATGCGCCCTGCATGGCGGTGTGCCCGGTCGACTGCTTCTACCGCACCGACGAAGGCGTGGTGCTGCACAACAAGGACACCTGCATAGGCTGCGGCTACTGCAGCTATGCCTGCCCCTTCGGCGCGCCGCAGTTCCCGAGCAACGGCACGTTCGGGCTGCGCGGCAAGATGGACAAATGCACCTTCTGCGCGGGCGGCCCCGAAGAGAATGGCAGTGCCGCCGAGAACGAGAAGTACGGACGCAACCGCCTGGCCGAAGGCAAGCTGCCCGCTTGCGCCGAGATGTGTTCCACCAAGGCCTTGCTCGGGGGCGATGGGGACGTCGTCGCCGACATCTTCCGCACCCGCGTGCTGCAACGGGGCAAGGGCAGCGAAGTGTGGGGCTGGGGCACGGCCTACGGAAAGCCGAGCAAGTGATGGCCCATCCACGCAACACGCTGCAAACGCTGTTCTGCGCGACGGCGCTGGTGCTGCTGGTGGCACTGCTCGGCGCCTGTGGCGAGAAGGCGCAGACCGCCAGCAGGAATGCCGGCGAATCTCAGGCATGGAACGGTGCTCAACCCGCTTTCGACGCCCCCGGGTGGAAGCCCGGTGACAAGGCCAGCTGGGAAGAGCAGATCCGGCAACGCAACCGTCAGCAGAACGAATACACGCGCATCGCGCCGTGACGTCCGGTGGAGGCATCCATGATGAAAAGGTGCTTGTTTCTCTGGTTGCTGGCCGCATGGGTGGGCATCGCGAGCGCGCAGGTGCAGACACCCGCGCCTGCGGCCGCGGATGCGGCCAAAGGTCCACCCGCGGGCTTTGTCGCGCCGCCCGAACCCCAGCCCGATGAAAACAATGCGGCGCGCGCGCGCTCGCAGCCCGGCAACAACGCGCCGTTCTGGCGCGGCGTGCGCGAGTCGGGCGAAGCGGCGGGCGTGACGAACCTGCCCGGCGTCGAAAAAGGCGTGCTGATCCAGCGCTTCGTCCGCTACCCGGGCTCCGAGTTCACCACGGCCGGCGAAGCCTGGCGCCAGGTGCGCAACCGCGTGATCATCCCCTACGGCGGCTCGTTGATGCTGATCGTGCTGGTCGCCATCGCAATCTTCTATTTCACCAAGGGTGCGATCGGCCACGACCATGCGCAGGGCGGGCGGCGCATCGAACGCTTCACGCCATTCGAGCGCGCCGCGCACTGGCTCAACGCCATCGCCTTCGTGCTGCTGGCGATCTCCGGGATCGTCATGGCATTCGGCAAGTTCTTCCTGCTGCCGGTGCTGGGCAGCACGCTGTTCGGCATGCTCACCTATGGCCTGAAGACGCTGCACAACTTCGTCGGCCCGCTGTTCGCGGTGTCTCTGGTGGTCATCATCGTCACCTTCATCAAGGACAACCTGCCGCGCAAGGGCGACTGGGCGTGGATCAAGAAGGGTGGCGGCATGCTCTCGGGCCAGGAAGTGCCTTCGCACCGTTTCAACGCGGGCGAGAAGGCGATTTTCTGGGGCGGCGTCTTCGTGCTGGGGCTGACCGTGGTCGCCTCGGGCGTCGTGCTCGACCAACTGCTGCCGAACCTGGACTACACGCGCGGCACCATGCAGGTGGCCCACCTGTTCCATGCCATCGGCGCTGTCCTGATGATGTGCGCCTTCTTCGGCCACATCTACCTCGGCACCATCGGCATGCGCGGCGCCTACAAGGCCATGCGCACGGGTTATGTCGACGAAGGCTGGGCCCGCGAACACCACGCTCTGTGGTACGCGGACATCCAGGCCGGCAAGATTCCGGCACAACGCTCGGGCACGGCGGCACCGAAGGAACCGGCACCCCGGCCGCGCGAGGCCTGAGCCGTCGCGCCGGCAGCACACGGAGAACCCGATGAAACACCAGATCACCTTGCTGTCCCTGGCCCTCGCGACCGGTAGCGCGATGGCCAAGTTGCCTCCCGTGTCCGAAGAAGCCAAAGCCAAGGCCGCCGAGACCGCGGCGCGCACCGCCTGGAGCGACAAGGTCGCGGCCTACAAGCTGTGCCAGTCGATGGACCGTGTGGCCGCGACCTACTTCGAGCGCAGCCGCGCCGCCGGCAAAACAGTGCAGGCACCAGTGGCCACGCCAGCGTGCACCGACCCGGGCGCGTTCAGCTACACGCCCAAGCCGATCGAAGCGGCCGGCGCGCATTCGCCACCCCAGACCGCGACGACGCCGCCCAGCACCACGAAGCCAGCGGCCGAGGGGGCCAAGCCCTGAGCGCCACGCCCGTGCACGACCCCCTGGAAGACCTCGGTTTCGAAGCCGGCGCAGACGGTCCGCCACCCTTGCCCAGCGCGCCGCGCATGACGCGCGCCCGCGTGCCCTTGCTGCGCAACATCGAGATCCTCGGCTCCGACGGTGAGCGCCGCGCCATCCAGATTCCCGCCGAGCGGCCCCTGACCGTGTTCGTCGACAAGCGCGAACTGGTGACCTTGATGACCCTGGGCGCGCGCCCCGAGTTGCTGGTGCTGGGTTACCTGCTCAACCAGCGGCTGATCGAGCGGCTGGAGGACGTCACCGCCATTGGCGTGGACTGGGAGGTGGAGGCCGCTGCGGTTACGACGCGCGCGGGGATGGCCGACCTGGAGGAGCGCACCACGCACCGCGTCGTCACCACCGGGTGCGGCCAGGGCACGGTGTTCGGCCATGCGATGGACGCCCTGGGCGACATCCGTTTGCCCGATGCGCGCGCCGCGCGCATCACGCAGACGCAGCTCCACGGGGTTCTGGACAGTTTGCGCCAACGCGATTCGGTGCACCGGCGCGCCGGCTCGGTCCACGGCTGCGCGCTGTTCCAGGGCACGCGCATGCTGGTCTTCGTCGAAGACGTGGGCCGTCACAACGCCATCGACACCATCGCCGGCTGGATGCTGCTGCATGGCGTGCGCGGCGCCGACAAGGTCTTCTTCACCACGGGCCGGCTCACCAGCGAGATGGTGATCAAGGCCGCGCAGATGGGCATTCCCATCGTGGTCTCGCGCAATGGCGTGACCGCCATGGGCCACGACCTGGCCTCGCGCCTGGGCATGACCCTCTTTGGCCGCGCGGCGCACCGCAGCTTCCTTTGCTACACCGGTTTCGAGCGCTTCGACGCCGAACCCACACCGAAAAAAACCGACGCCGTTGTCACGGCGGAGAACTGAGCGTATCGGGCAAGTTCGCGGACTGCGGTACAAAGCAGTCCAAGCATGAACACCATGACCGACAGCTGGGGCCTGGCCTGGCGCCTCATTCTCGACGCGGACCCAGACCTCGTGCGCATCACCTTGCTGTCCTTGCAAGTGAGTGCCACCGCCTGCGCCATCGGCGCAGGGGTCGGCCTGTTGCTCGGGGCCTGGCTGGCCGTCGCGCGCTTCCCCGGCCATGCGCTGCTGGTGTGGCTGGTCAATACCCTGCTCGCGCTGCCAGCCGTGGTGGTGGGCCTGTTCGTGTACCTCCTGCTCTCGCGCGCCGGTCCGCTGGGCGAACTGGGCATCCTGTTCACGCCAACGGCGATGGTGGTGGCACAGAGCGTGCTGGTCACGCCCCTGATCGCCGCCTTGTCCCGGCGGCTGGTGCTCGCGGCACTGGCCGATGGCGGCGACCAGCTGCGCTCGCTCGGCGCTCGGCCCTTGGCGGTGGCCTTGCTCATGCTGGTGCACGATCGCATGGGCGTGGCCACCGTCCTGCTCACCGCTTTTGCGCGCGCGATCGCCGAGGTGGGTGCGGTGATGATCGTGGGCGGCAACATCGCTGGCGTCACGCGCGTGATGACCACCACCATCGCGCTGGAAACCAGCAAGGGCGATCTCGCGTTGGCGCTGGCGCTGGGCTTCGTGCTGCTGGCGGTGGTGGGTGCCATCAACGGCGCCACCGGCCTGGTACACCTGTTGAGCGGTTTCGCGCGCCGCGCCGGGCCTGCCGCGACGAACCCCGCCGCGCCCCCCGAACCCATTCCCCGAGCGCCATCGCCCGCCGTGCCCACACCCCTGGTGGTGCTTCATCGGGCGTCCGTGCGGCTGGGCTCGGTCACGGCCTTGCAGGACGTCTCGTTGACGCTGCGGCGCGCAGACCGTCTCGTCATCGTCGGTGCCAACGGTTCGGGCAAGACCACCTTGCTGCGTTTGCTGCACGGCCTGGTGGCCAACACCGGACGGTGCGAGCGCCTGCCGCTGCAACCTGAAGCGCGCCTGCCGCGCGTGGCCATGGTGTTTCAGCGCACCTTTCTGCTGCACCTCTCCGTGCGGCACAACCTGTGGATCGGCCTGTGGCTGGCCGGCGTGCCCGCGCGGGAACGCGAAGGGCGTGTGCGCCAGGCGTTGGCGCGTGTGGGCCTGCTCGGCCACCTGCACCGGCCTGCGCGCATGCTTTCGGGTGGTGAACAGCAACGGCTCGGCCTGGCTCGCGCCTGGGCGCAGCATCCCGACATCCTGCTGCTCGACGAGCCCACCGCCAACCTGGACCCGAATGCCAAGAGCGAGATCGAACAGCTGATCGAGGAAGTCGCTGCCAGCGGGGTCACGATCGTGATGAGCACCCACAACCTCGGCCAGGCCAAGCGGCTGGCCACGCGCGTGGCCTACCTGCAATCGGGCCACCTGGTCGTGGAGCGGCCGACGGAAGCCTTCTTCGGTGGTGACGACCTGCCCCCGCAAGCCGCGAAGTTTCTGCAAGGCGAGCTGGGCTGGCGCTGACGCCGCGGGCGCCTGCGCGCGTCAGGCGAAGCGCAGAAAACCCAGTGGGTCGTGCGCGCGGGCGATACAGACCATCATCGCGAAGCACGCCAGGGCCATCACAAAGGCCAGCCCGCCGTGGGCGGTCTTGATCAGGGGATAGGCCGCAGTCCACATGCGCAGCGTGGGTCAACGCTTGTTGCCCATGGCCGCCAAGGCGCGCACCTTGCCGGAGTCGTGGTTCGGCGCCACGCTGCCGGGCGAATCGAACATCACCTGCACCTGTCCACCGAGCAGGCCGTTCATCGCGGGGGCCGCACCGCGGTAGGGCACGTGCAGCATCGCCCCGATTCATCGTGTTCATGGTCCATGGGCGGTTGCCGCGCTTCGAGTTTCCTTCGTGAGTGCCCCAACATGCATGCAATCTAGGCGAAAATACCAATGCAAATTCGGTTTTTATGCCGAATACTGGATTTTATGCATGCAATTCAAACCGCACTTCCGTTCAAAAGGAGCTTTGGCATGACGCATCTGAAATGCATTCCCGGCTGGGCCCGGGTGTTGGCCGTGTTCGCGGCCGCGACGGCTTCGTGGGGCGTCGCCGCGCAGACCATCACCACCACGCTGGCCCTGCCGGCCACCGCCATCATCTTTGCGCCGATCTACATCGCCGCCGATGCCGATCTCTGGAAGAAGCGCGGTCTGGATGTGAAGCTGCCCCTGATCGCCGGCCCGGGCGCGACCAACGCCATGGTGGCGGGCAGCGCCGACTTCGCCAGCACTGCCGTCACCTCGGTGCTGCGCGCCTCGGCGCGGGGCCAGGCCTTGCAGGTCATCGCCACCACGCACGAAGAATTCCTCATGGAAGTCGTGCTCAGCCCCAAGGCTGTGGCCGAGCGCAAGATCAACCTCACCGGCAACCTGGCTTCGCGCACGGCCGCGCTCAAGGGGCTGACGCTGGCCATCGACACGCCGCTGGGCATGCCGCACGCGTTCATCAAATCGATCGCGAAGAAGGTGGGCATGGACGCCGACCGCGACTTCACCCTCACCCCGATGCAGCCGCCCAACATGGTGTCCTCGCTCAAGTCGGGCGCAATCGATGGCTTCATCTTCGGTGAGCCGTTCATTTCCATGGCGGTGCAGGACGGCGCGCGCGTGGTCATCCGCAACCCGCGCGACGACCAGCCCGAACTCAACCCCTACGCGTCCAACATCATCGCCACGCGCGCGGACTTCTGCGCCAAGTCCGGCGAGGTCTGCGCCAAGCTGGTGAGCGGCCTGAACGAGGCCTTGAAGATGATGAAGGACGAGCCGCAACGGGCCAAGGACATCATCAAGGGCCGCTTCCCGCAGCTCTCGCCCGAGGCGCTGAACAAGTCGTTCGACCTGATCCGCGCCAGCTCGCCGGCCAACACGCTCACGCGCGAAGCGGCCTTGGTGAACACCCAGAAGTTCGCGCTGGTCTCCGGGGTGCTCAAGCCCGAGGAAGGGCGCGACAACCTCAGCGGCCTGTTCACCAATCAGTACGCGCGCTGAAGCGCTCGGAGGACCAACGTGAGCGCACTTTCCCTGTCCGCCCAGGACACGCCGGTCACCGCCGACCTGGCACCGCCGCGCCTGAGCGAGGTGGTGCTGCGCACCTCGCGCTACGACGAGATGAAGGCCTGGTACCAGCACGTCCTGGGCGTGAAGCCGTACTTCGAGCACACGCCGACCGATTGGGAACAGCGCCGCGAGCAACTGAACGAGAAGCTGCCCACCGACCTGCGCCTGTGCTTCATGCGCGTGTCCCACGAGTACCCGTACAGCCAGGTTATCGCGCTGTTCGACTACCCCCGGCTCGCGCCCACGGACAGCGCCAGCGGCATGCACCACATGCAATTGCGCCACGACCACATCGAGTCGCTGTTCACGCGCTACGAGCGCCTGGCCTCGATCGGCATCGAGCCCTACCGCAGCTTCAACCACGGACCGTCGACCTCGTTCTACTACCAGGACCTCGACGAGAACATGGTCGAGCTGTCTGCGGCGAACTTCCCCGACGAAGCGGGTTTCGTGGCGTTCCTGAAGTCGCCCGCCTTCGCCGCCAACCCGGTGGGCTACGCGGTGAAGCCGGCTGAACTGCTGCAGCGCTGGCGCGCTGGCGAATCGGCCTGGGACATCGCACAGAAGGAACCCTGACATGAACAGCCCAACGAGGCCCGCGTTGACCGCAGGCCAGGAGACGCGCGTGCCGGTCGTCGTCGTGGGCGCGGGCCCGGTCGGGCTGGCCCTGGGCAACGAACTGGGCTCACGCGGCGTGGCCTGCCTGCTGATCGAACGCAGCACCCGCGTGCCCGACTTCCCGACCTGCGAAGCCATCAACGCCCGCACCATGGAGCACATGCGCCGCTGGGGCATGGCCGAGGACATCCGCGGCGCCGGTTTTCCGCGCGGCATCCCGCGCACGGTGCGCTTCATGACGCGCGCGCTCGGCCACGAACTGCTGTGCTTCGAGCGCCCGACCAACGAAGGCTTTCGCGCCGAGCTCGCGGCCATCACGCCCGAGAGCGGCATCTGGTGCCCACGCATGATGTTCGAGCCGGTGATGCAGCGGCACCTGGAAAACTTCCCGCAGGTCGGCCTTTGCGCGGGCTGGCAGGTCACCGGTTTCACGCAGGACGCGCAGGGCGTGACGGTGGACGCCGAGCAGGTCGACAGCGGCGTGAAAGCGCGCGTGCGCGCCGACTACCTGGTGGCCTGCGATGGCGCCGCCAGCACGACGCGCAAGGCGCTGGACATCCCCATGGAAGGCGCGTTCGCCGAGGGGCACAACATCACGGTCTATTTCCGCTCGGCCGAGTTGCGCGATCTGCTGGCCTCGCGCCCGGGCGTGATGATGGACATCGTCAACCCCGAAGGCCGCGCCAACCTGTCCTGGGTGGATGGCAACGACCATTGGCGCCTGATGAACTACGCGCAACCCGATGAGCCGCTCGATCCGGATCGCCGCATCCGCGCGGCGCTGGGGCGTTCGGTGGCCTACGAGCTGATCGGCGCCAAGCCCTGGGCCGGGCACCGCGTGGTCGCCGAGCGTTTCCGCGACGGCCGCGTGTTCCTCGCGGGCGATGCCGCGCACCTGCTCTGGCCGCGCGGCGGCTTCGGCATGAACACCGGCATCGGCGACGCGGTTGACCTGGGCTGGAAGCTGCAGGCCGCGCTCGAAGGCTGGGCCGGCGATGCGCTGCTGGACAGCTACGCCACCGAGCGCCGCCCCGTGGCCACGCGCAACGTCAACGAAGCCGCGAGCAACTACGCCGAAGACGCGGGCCTGCCGGTGCCAGCGCACCTGGAAGCCGACACGCCCGAGGGCGAAGCGGCCCGCCTGCGGCTGGGCGCGATCATCCGCGAGCGGCGCGCCAAGGAATGGAATTCCATGGGCATCCAGCTGGGCTACGTGTACGACGCATCGCCCCTGATCGCGGCCGAGGGTGCTTCGAGCGGACCGGCCAGCACCACGGACTACGAACCCTCTTCCGCACCGGGATCGCGCGCGCCGCATGTGTGGCTGCAACCAGGTCGCTCGATCCTGGATCTGTTCGGCGACGGTTTCGTGCTGCTCACTTTCGACACGTCGCACCATGGCGCGGCATTGCTGCAGGCCGCGCACGCGCAGGGCATGCCGATGCGGGAGATGCACATCGACCACCCCGAGGCACGCCGGCTCTACCAGCACCGGCACGTGCTGGTGCGGCCCGATGGCCACGTGGCCTGGCGCGGCGATGCGATGCCGGCGGACCCCGGCGCGTTGATCGCGCGTGTGCGCGGAGCGGCGGTGCAGGCGGCCGTGGCCTGAGCCCTGCCCTACTTGCCGATCTGGATGTTCTGCGCGCGGATCAACGCGCCCCACTGGGTGCGCTGGCCCGCCACCAATGCGGGAAAAGCGTCGGGCGTGAACGCGGGCAGCTCGAAGCCCAGTTCGGTCATGCGCTGGCGGTACGCGGGCTCGGCCGAAATCTGCGCGATCTCCTGGCGCAGCCGCGCGACCACCGCAGGTGGCGTTGCCGACGGCGCGAGCAGGCCCAGCCAGGCAACCGGCATATTGAGATCGCGCAGCCCCGCTTCGGCCATGGTGGGAATGTCCGGAAACTCGGGCAGCCGCTGCGGCGTGAGCGTGGCCAGCGCGCGCAGCTTGCGTTCGGCGATGTGGCCTTTCACCGACGAGGGCGAGGTCAGCACCACCTGCACGCGCCCGGCCATCAGATCGAGCACCGCCGGGTTCGTGCCCTGGTAGGGCACGGCCATGACATCGATGTTCAGCGCGCTGCGGATCAGCTCCCAGGTCAGGTGCATTTCATTGCCCAGGCCGGGCGCGCCATAGAGCAGTTTGCCGGGGTTCGCGCGCGCTTTCTCCACCAAGCCACGCATGTCGGGCGGACCGTCCGCCGCGCCGAGCACGAGCACCGGCGAGGTGACCACGGCCGCCACCGGCACCAGATCGCGCGCGGCGTTGTACGGCGGGCGGGGTTCGAAATGCTCGGCGATGGTGATGGGGCTCTGCGGCGTCAGCAGGAGCGTGTGGCCATCGGGTGCGGATTTGGCCACGCGGTCGGTGCCGAGCATGGCCAGGGCACCGGGCCTGTTCTCCACGACGATGGGTTGCCCCAGGCGCTCGCCCAGCCGCTGCGCGGCCAGGCGCGCGGCCACGTCGGTAGGGCCACCGGGTGGGAACGGCACCACCACCGTGACCGCACGCGTGGGATACGCGGCCTGCGCGAGCGCGCGCGCCGGCAACACGCCCGCGGCCAGTGCCAGCGAGCTCAGGGTGAACAGGGCGGATCGGCGTTGCATGGGCATGGAGTCTCCTGAGGGATGAAGGGCGGAACTCAAGTGGTCGGCTTGCCCGGCACGGCGCGCAAGCGGCGCTCGCGTGGTGGCGAATCTTTTGGCACCGCGTCGCTGATGCGGTGCCAGGGGCTGGCATCGTCGGTCTGTTGGGCACGCGTCTCCAACTGCATGAGGATGCGCTCGCGCCCCTGGTACACGTGTTCCTGCATCAGGTTGTGCGCGCGCGCAGGCTGGCGTTTGCGCACCGCGTCGAACACCAGGGTGTGCATGCCCAGGGCATCGCGCACATAAGCCATGATGTCGTCCACGTTGCTCGTGGTGGTCGGAATGATCCCCGCCGAGGCCATGGGAATGGTGCGCATCTGCGCGATCAGGGACAGCACCAGGCCATTGCCCGAGCCTTCGAGCAGCTCGTGGTGGAAGCTCTCGTTGAGCTGCGCCCAACGGTCCACGTCGGCGGGCGTGTGGTGGCGCTGGGCCACCAGGTCGCGCGTGTCGGCCAGGTTCTGCTCCAGCGTGGCTTCCTGCGTGTCGCTCACGCCGCGGGTGGCGAGCAATTCGCACGCGAAAGCTTCGAGCCGACCGCGCACGTCGATCGCGTCGATCACTTCCTGGCGGGTGAAGGCACGCACCTGGAAGCCGCGGTGCGGGTTGTAGACCAGCAGGCCTTCCTGCGCCAGCGATTGCAGGGCCAGGCGCACGGGCGTGCGCGAGACGCCCAGTTGTTCGGCCAGGTGTTTTTCTTCCAGCCGGGCGCCGGGAGCGAAACGCCCCCGCATGACGGACTCGCGCAATTGCGCCAGCACGTTCTCCAGTTGGGTCGGCGCGGTGGATCGGGGAAGGCTCATGGAACTTGGATTCATAGAAGGGAGATGCTCTGTTGCCAGCGCAAGGCACGGCGCTGCAGCGCGCTCACGAGCGCGTCGGCGGCCATCACCAGCGCCATCACGAGCACGATACCGGTGAACACGCCCACGGGGTCGGCGGTCTGGCGTGCTTGTTCGATGGTGAAGCCCAGGCCCTTGTCGGCCACCAGGAATTCGCCCACGATGGCCGCCGAGATCGCACGCGGCACTGCTATTTTCAGGCCGGCGAAGAGGTGCGGCACCATCGCGTGGAACGACACCTTGGCCATCAACTGGCCGCGCGTGGCGCCCATCACGCGCCCCATGTCGAGCCAGCGCCGGTCGACGTCGCGCAGGCCGGTGAAGGTGGTGATGAAGACGATGAAGAAAACCATGAAGACAACGATCACCACCTTGGGCGTGATGCCGATGCCGAACCACAGGATGAGCAGCGGGATCAGCGCGAACAGTGGAATGCCCATGGCGAACAGCACGTAGGGCTCCACAGCGGCACTCGCGCGCGGCGAGAGGCTGAGCAGCGTGGCCATTGCAAAGCCCGAGGCCCAGCCGATCGCGAAACCGAGCGCCGACGCCAGCAGCGTGGCACCCAGGTGGGGCCAGATCGCGCCGCTGGACACCATCTGCACCAGGCGCTCGGCCACGTCCAGCGGCGCGGCGATGTAGGTCGTGCCCAGCGCGCGGTGCCCCGCTTGCCAGGCGCCCAGCAACAGCAGGCACAACAGCAGCCGCGCGGCATGAACCGCCTGGCGCCGCGACCACCCGCGCGGCGCGACGGCGGTGGTGCCAGACACGAGCGCGTCCTTCACCGCATCACCTCACCTGCGCGCGGATCGCGTCGTAGAGGCGCACGAAGTCGGGCTGGACCAGCAGCGCATCCACCACGCGCGGGCGCGGCAGTTCCACCGCGTGTTCGGCCACCAGCCGCGCCGGCGCGCGCTCGAGAATGAGCACCCGCTCGCCCAGCGCGACCGCTTCCGCGATGTCGTGCGTGACGAACACGATGGTCTTGCGCTTGAGCGCCCACAGCGCCTGCAGGTCCGACTGCAACTGCTGGCGCGTGTGCGCATCGAGTGCGCCAAAGGGTTCGTCCATCAGGATGATGGGCGGGTCGTACACCAGCGTGCGAATGAGGGCCGCGCGCTTGCGCATGCCGCCCGAGAGCTGGTGCGGGTAGTGGCCCGCGTAGTGCGTGAGGCCCACGGCCTGCATCATCTCGCGCGCCCGGGCGCGCCCGGCCTCGTCGATGCGTCCTTCGATCTCCAGGCCGAACAGCACGTTCTCCTCCAGCGTACGCCAGGGCAGCAGGTTGTCGTCCTGCGTCACGTAGCCGATTCTGCGGCCCAGACCCGGGCGCAGCGCGGTGGGGGCCGCCGCGTCGAACACGGTCTCGCCAGCGAGCCGGATGCGGCCTTCGCTGGGCGCATCCACCTGCGCGATCATGTTGAGAATGGTGGACTTGCCCGCCCCGGAAGGCCCGAGCATGGTGACGAATTCCCCCTCGCGCAAAGCGAAGGACAGCTCGCGCACCACCCACGGACCGTCCTGCTCGCCGTGGGCCGGGAAGCGCTTGCCCAGCGCCTGCACTTCGAGCAGCGTCATGGCGCCACCCCGCCCGAGCGCAGACCCGTGGTTTCAGGCCGCCAGCGCAGCAGGCGCTGTTCCAGCCGCCCCACCAGCCAGGTGGCCACGCCGATGAGCACCGTGATCGCCGCCACCGTGGCGAAGATGTCGGGCGTGCTGTAGCTCATCGCACCGTACTGCACCAGATAGCCCAGGCCCCGGTTGGACGACACCAGCTCCGAGATGATCACGCCACCGATGGCGTACGGCGTGGCGATGCGAAAGCCCGCGAACACATAGGGCACCACCGCTGGCCAGACCACCTTGCGCGCCACCTGCGATTCGCGCGCGCCCAGCACGCGCGCCATGCGCACCAGCCGCTGGTCGGCCTGGCGCACGCCCGCCTGGGTGCTGAAGAACACGATGAAAAACACCACCGAGGCCGCCAGCACCACCTTGGACGCCATGCCGATGCCGAACCACAGAATGAACAGGGGTGCCAGCGCAAGTTTGGGCAGGCCGTAGCCGGCGGTGAGGAAAGGGTCCAGCACCTCTTGCAGAAAAGGCCACTTGCGCAGCGCCATGGGCAACCACACGCCGGGCACGCCACCGAGCGTGAAGCCCAGCGCCGCCGCCGCCAGCGTGTAGCCGGTGTGCCGCAACAAGCCTCCCGTGGCCACCAGGGCCCACAGGCGTTGCACAGTCTCCAGCGGAGAGCTGATCCAGTAGCTCCCGACGACGGCCGCCGCCCACCACCAGAGCCCGAGCAACAGGCCTCCGACGAGCAAGCGGTCCACCCCACTTTTTCCACTCATTGCATGCACCAGGCTTAATATCGGGTCGGTTGACGCCGGTTTTCCGGGTTTTACCGCCTTACGTGCATGCAAACAATGGGGACTATCCATGAGTCACGACGCCTTGAACCTGCCGCGCATTCCCGAGGCCGACCGCGGCGATTGCCAGGCGCTGATCCACGCGTTCTGTCATTTCATCGACCACGGCGAAGCGCCGAAGGTGGTCGGCCTGTTCACCGACGACGGTGTGTTCGACCGCAAGGGCGCGGTGCTGCGCGGCCATGCCGCGCTGGCCGAAGCCATGGCCAAGCGACCGCCGGGCATGGTGACGCGCCATGTGTGTTCCAACATCGTGCTGCGCGCCGAGTCGCCCGATCGCATCGTGGGCACGACGGCCTTCTTGCTCTTGCGCCGCGACGGCGCAGCGACGGCCGCCGACACCAGCCCCACCGCCTGCCTGGAAGCCGTGGGGGATTTCGAAGACGTCTTCGTGCGCACACCGGCAGGCTGGCGCATCGCCAGCCGCAAGGCCGTGCCGGTGTTTGCGCGCTGACGGCGCCAGTGTTCGGGTGCGCGGCAATGCGGTCAGATTCACCCGTTCTAGATCAGCTTCTTCAGTGGCCTTTGCTTCCAGACAAAGTGGAAGAAACCCGCGTGCAGCGCCAAGCCCAGAAGATAGGTGAGCGGATACGCCATGCGCAGTCCATCAACGTCGAAAAACTGGCTCAAGGCCCACCCGGCCGGCACCAGGAAAAACGCAAGAACGCTGAGGGATATCAGCGTTGGCCAGAGCACCGTGCCAGAAGCGCGCATGACCGCGGTGAGAACGCTTGAGATGCCCAGAATCACGCTGCCCGGAACCGCGATCCAGATGAGATCTTTTGCCATCGAGACGACGCGCTCGTCCGATGTGAAGAAAACAAGTACCTGACCACCCAACGCGACCGCAAGCAGCGCGCCCATGCTGGAGAGCACGAGGCTCGTCCACAAAGCGGTGTGGGTCACCGCCCGCACCTGCTCCGGCGAGCCTCGCCCAATGGCCTGCGAAGTGAATACAGAAGCTGCGATGGCAATGGACAGCCCAGGAAACTGAACATAGCTCAGGATCTGATTCACCACACCCCAGGAAGCCGTCGCATGCGTGCCAAAGCCATTGACGAATCTCATCAACGCCACGTCGGCCATCGACCCGACCACGAAAAAAAGGCCCGTGGGAATGCCCAGCTTCGTGATCGTCCAAAGCAGTGAAGGGTTGGGCCACATGGCGCGCAGCAATGCAAGGTTGGGAGCCAGTGGATGGTTGCGCCTTCTCAGGCGCCAGGCCAACCATGCCAGCGCTATACAGGTGCCAGTCGTGGTTGCCCAGGCGGCGCTTGAAACGCCCATGGCAGGCAACCCGATCTGACCCAACATCAAGGCGGGGGTCAGTACCAACACCACCGCGGAGCTGATCGCCAGGACCACCAAGGGGGTCTTGCTGTCGCCGGTTGCGCGCAGCAATGCGGCCGCGACGATCGTGGTGAACACGAGTGGCAACGAGCCCACCATCACCTGTCCGTATCGGATGGCATGTTGCAACACCTCGCTAGAGGTGCCCATCCAATCAAGAACACGGTCACCGGTGCACACACCCACCAACGCCAAGGCCACACCCAACGCGATGCCTGCGAACAGGGCTGAGCCCGCGATCTCCCGAAGCCGACTCAAATTCTTCGCACCCCATGCCTGACCCGCGAGGATCGACACACCGCTGCCAAAACCCAAGACGAAGGCGCTGAGAAATACCAGGACAGGTGTGATGACTGCGATGCCCGCGTAGGACGTCACCCCCAAAAGTCGACCCGCATAAATCGTGTTCAAAGTGCCCGACATGGCTTGAAGCACATTGCCGAGCACCAGCGGGATCGCGAAGAGGACGAAGCGTTTCCAGAGGTCTTCGATGGTGGGTCGTGCAGGGTTCATGGGGCGAGATTCGTGGCATCCATTGATGTCCGCCGAACTGGGGGTCACCCTCGATCTTTTCTATACGGTGGGTGGTACACGGGTCGATTTTTTTCGCTGAAAGCGTAGTACAAACGCGCGACCGAAAACGAGCCTCCCCTAACGTCCGACCCCATCGAAGAAATCACATGCCGTCCAACGCACCCACCCGAAAGCTGTTTGTGACCACGGCCTTGCCCTACGCGAATGGGGAGCTGCACCTGGGCCATCTGCTGGAATACATCCAGGCCGATGTGTGGGTTCGCGCGCAACGAATGGCGGGCCACTCCGTTCAGTTCGTCTGTGCTGACGATGCGCATGGCGCACCCATCATGATCGCCGCCGAGCGTGCCGGCCTGACACCCGAGCAGTATGTAGCGCAAATTGCGAGTACGCGGGCGCCCCTTGGTAATCCCCCCGCAAAACCATTGAGCTGAGAAGTAGAGACTCTGACAGGAGAATCTCTACCATGAAGAAATCGCGATTTACCGACAGCCAGATCATCGACGCACTCAAGCGGGCGGAGGCGGGGCTAACGGTGCCTGAGCTTTGCCGAGAGCTGGGGATCAGCTCGGCGACGTTCTACAAGTGGCGGGCCAAGTTCGGCGGCATGGATGCCTCACTGATGGCGCGCATGAAGGAGCTGGAGGCGGAGAACGCGCGGCTGCGCAAGATGTATGTCGAGGAGAAGCTCAAAGCCGAGGTCGTGGCGGAGGCACTCGCAAAAAAGTGGTGAAGCCATCTCGCCGACGCGAGATGGCACAACAAGCTGTGCGCCAGCGCGGGCTGTCGATCAGGGCTGCTTGTCAGGCATTCCAGATCAGCCAGGCCTGCTACCGCTACGAGGCCCGTCGCGGCCTTGAGGACGACGAGATCGCCCAATGGCTGCTGCGCTTGACCGACAACAACCGCAACTGGGGCTTTGGCCTGTGCTTCCTGCACCTGCGCAACGTGCGCGGCTTGCCCTGGAACCACAAGCGCGTGTATCGGGTTTACCGGGAGCTGGAGCTCAACCTTCGCATCAAGCCGCGCAAGCGCCTGGTGCGCGAGAAGCCCGAGCCTCTGACGGTGCCCAAGCACAGCAACGAGGTCTGGTCGATGGACTTCATGCACGACCAACTGGAGGACGGTCGCAGCATCCGGCTGCTCAACGTGATCGACGACTTCAATCGCGAGGCCCTGGGCATGGAGGTGGACTTCTCGCTGCCCTCGCAGCGTGTGATCCGCACCCTGGCGCAGATCATGGCTTGGCGCGGCAGGCCCAACGTGATTCGCTGTGACAACGGGCCGGAGTACATCAGTGCCACGTTGCTGAACTGGGCCAGTGCCAGAGGCATTCATATCGAGCACATCCAGCCGGGCAAGCCCCAACAGAATGCCTACGTCGAGCGCTTCAACAGAACGGTGCGCTACGAGTGGCTGTCCCAGTACCATTGGAGCGACCTCGACGAGGTTCGCGAGTACGCCACGCAGTGGATGTGGCGCTACAACCATGAGCGCCCAAACATGGCCTTGGGCGGCATCACCCCGAAACAGCGGCTGGCCATGGCCGCATAGCTCTACTTCTCGGAGCCGTGGAATTCGGGGGGATTACCCCTTCTCTCCAGCTTCCACGTTCGTTTTGACAACTGGCATTCGACGCACAGCCCCGAGAACCAGCAGTTGGCTCAAGACATCTACTTGAAGCTCAAGGCGAAGGGGTTTATCGCCAGCAAGCAGGTCGAACAGTTCTACGACCCCGTCAAACAGATGTTTCTGCCGGATCGGTATATCAAAGGCGTCTGCCCCAAGTGTCGGGCTAGCGATCAGTACGGCGACTCGTGCGATGCCTGTGGTGCCATTTATGCGCCCACCGAATTGGGCAACCCCTGTTCCGTCCTGAGCGGCGCACGACCCGAGCTCAGAAGCTCAAACCACCTGTTCTTCAGGCTCTCGGAAGACTCGGTGCTGCCGTTTCTTCAAGAATGGACAGCGCATGGAAGCCTTCAGCCCGAGATGCTGAAGAAGGTGTCCGAATGGTTTGGCGCAGGGCTTCTCGATTGGGACATCTCGCGCGATGCACCCTACTTCGGCATCCCCATTCCGGGCGAGGCGGGAAAGTTCTTCTATGTCTGGCTCGATGCGCCCATTGGCTACCTGGCAAGCTTGAAAAATCACTTCGACAAGGGGCAGGCGCTGAACCACTGGCATGTGCCGTCCCGAACCTCTCAAACCTACGAAGAGTTTCTTGCCGATCCTGCCATGGAGCAGGTTCACTTCATCGGCAAAGACATCGTCTACTTCCACGCCCTGTTCTGGCCCGCCTTGCTCCACTTCAGTGGCATGAAGGCTCCTTCCAAGATATTCGTGCACGGCCACTTGACGGTGAACAAGGAGAAGATGAGCAAGAGCCGGGGAAATGGGTTGGACCTCACACGGTATCTCGATCTTGGACTGGATGTGGAGTGGATGCGCTACTACATAGCCACCAAACTCAACAGCGGCGTCGAAGACGCGGACTTCAACGCCAGCGATTTCGTGGCGCGCGTCAATGCCGACCTGGTCGGGAAGTTTGTGAATATCGCCAGCCGCTCCTCGGGCTTCCTGGCCAAAAAATTCGAAGGCGTCCTTGGGTCCATGGATGAAGACGGTGCCCGGCTCGTCAGGTCGTTGCAGGATTTCGTGGCGCAAGCGGCAGCGCTGTACGAAGCCCGCGAGTTTGGCAAGTGCATTCGAGAAACGATGTTGATGGCCGACGCCACGAACGCCTTCTTTGACAGCAGAAAGCCCTGGGAGCTTGCGAAGAAGCCTGACGAGCATGAGGCCCTGCACGCCATTTGCTCGGCCTCGCTGGAGTGCTTCAGGCTGCTCTGCATATTGCTCAAACCCATCGTGCCCGATCTTGTGCAACGTGCCGAGGCCTTTCTCCAAGTTTCCCCGCTCGATTTTGAAAGTGCCGAAACGCTCATGAAGGCAGGGCATCGCGTGGGGGACTATCAACACTTGATCAAGCGGGTGGACCTTGCGTTGATCGAGGGGGCATTTCCCAGGTCGCCCCCCGCGCCGCCTCCTCGTCAGAACGTCACGTCATCCCACACGTACGCCCAATAGCCGTTCAAAGCCCGTTGACTTGAGAGGCGTTGCCGACACACTCGGCAAGACCACCATCAGGCCGATGCCGGCTCCATCTCCACATGGACCGCGGCTGTCCTGGGCCGCAAGGCCGACAACGTGGTGGCCGCCATGATCTGCTCGATGTCGCAAGCCACGTCGAGCACGGCCGGCCCGGGATGGGCCAGGAAGCGCGCGACCTCCTCGCAGGCTTCGCTCGACGAGCCGATGCGAAAGCCGCCCGCACCGTAGGCCCGCGCGAGCACGGCGAAGTCGGGGTTGTGCAGCGCCGTGCCACTCACGCGGTGGGGAAACTGCCGTTCCTGGTAGCTGCGGATGGTGCCGTAGGCGCCGTTGTTGGCCACGACGATCTTCAACGGCAATTGGCGCCCGACCGCAGTGGCCAGCTCGTTGCCCGTCATCAGAAAACCACCGTCGCCACAGAACGCCAGCACCTGCCGGTGCGGGTAACGCAAGGACGCCGCCAGCGCCGCCGGCACGCCCATTCCCATGGCGCCACACGCCGCGGACAGCAGGCGCTGTGTTCGGCGAAAACGCAGCACCCGGTGCACCCAGGTAGAGAAGTTGCCCGCATCGAGGGCGACGATGGCGTCGTGGGCCAGGTGCTGCGACAGCGCTTGCACCACGTGGCCGAACACATCGGCCTCGGGCGTTCGCGCCGCGTCCCAGCCGTGCGCGCCCTCGCGTGCCTGTGCCACCTCGGCCAACCAGTCCGATCTGGCGGGCAGGGGCGGACGGGGCAAGGCGTTCATGGCACGCAGGAACGCGTGGCCGGTGGACACCACGGCCTGCAAGGTCAAGAAGTGCCGGCCGATGGCATTCGCGTCCGGATACACATGGATCAGTGCCTGCGGCGTGGGCTGCTGCGCAGGAAAGGTGTAGCCCTGCGAAGTCACGTCGCCCAGGCGCGTGCCCACGGCCAGCACGAGATCCGCGTGCTGCAACAGCGCCGCCACCGACGGACTGACGAAGAAGCCCAGGTGCCCCAGCCAGTGCGGATGGTCGTTGGCAAACAGGTCCTGGTTCTTGTTGGTCACGGCCACCGGCATCTGCCAGGCCTCGCTGAAAGTGAGCAAGGCATCTCGAAATCCGGTGTTGCGGCACTCGCCACCCACCACCGTCACCGGGCGTTGGGAGGCCGCGATGAAGGCCGCGACCTCGCTCAGTTCCTTGGCCACGGGCGCCGCGTGCGCCGGCGCCCCCAATTTGCGCGCGGGTGTGGCGCAAGGCTCGGCCAGCACGTCCTCGGGCAGCACGACCAGCACCGGCCCGGGCGTGCCCGCCTGGGCGAGCGCCAGTGCGCGGGCCACCACCTCTCCCGCGTGGTCGGCATGCGCCAGCGAGCCCACCCACTTGGCCACCCCGCCGAACATGCGCGCGTAGTCCACTTCCTGGAACGCGCCCCTCCCCAGGTTCGGGCGATCGACCTGGCCCACGAAAACCACCAGGGGCAAGGCGTCTTGCTGCGCCACATGGACACCGATGCTGGCGTTGGACATGCCCGGACCCCGGCTCACGAACAGCACGCCAGGGCGCCCGGTGAGCCGCGCGTCGGCCACTGCGGCCAAGGCCGCCGACCCCTCGTGCCGGCAAGTCACCAGGTCGATCTGCGGGCGGTCGAGCAGGGCATCCAACACCGGCAGAAAACTCTCACCGGGCACGCTGAAGACGCGGTCCACTCCGTGGTGCAGCAGGGTATCGGTCAAGGCATCGGCAACACGGTAGGTCATGCTGGCTCCTCAAGATCCCCCGCGAAGCGCGGCGAGCGGTGCATGCAATGTAGGTGGGATCTAGAGAAAATTCCAGCCAATTAGCCTATATTCAACCAACATTTGCATGCACAGGGCGCCCATGAAAATTGTTCGCTACAACCACTCCAACCGAGCCGCCTGGGGCGTCGTGCAGGACGAACGCATCGTGCCGCTGCAGGGCTTGCCCGACACCGCGAACTTCGCCGAAGTGTTGCTGGCCGCGGGCCAGGCCGCCGGCGATGCCCTGGACCAGCGCCCCCGCGGACTGCCCCTGCTGTCCTCGGTCGAACTCCTGCCACCGCTCACGGCCACCGCCATGGTCTATTGCGTGGGCATCAACTACCGCGCCCACGCGAACGAGGCCGGCCGCGAGCTGCCACCCCATCCGTCGCTCTTCATCCGCCGCCAGGCCAGCCTGGTGGGCGCCCATCAGGCGCTGGAGTATCCGCAGGGCTCCACGCAGTTCGATTTCGAAGGCGAGTTGGCGCTGGTCATCGGCCGCACGGGGCGCCATATCGCGCCCGACGAGGCGTGGCGCCACATCGCCGCCTACACCTGCCTGAACGACGGCAGCGTGCGGGACTTCCAGAAGCACTCGGTGACCGCGGGCAAGAACTTCGAAGGCAGCGGCGCGTGCGGCCCCTGGCTGGTGAGCACCGATGAGGTCCCCGACCCGAACAACCTCACCCTGGTCACGCGGCTCAACGGCCAGGAGATGCAACGCGCGAACACCTCGCAGCTGATTTACCCCATCGCCCAACTCGTGAGCTACGTGTCGCGTTTCGCGCGGCTGCTGCCGGGAGACGTGATCTCCACCGGCACGCCCGAAGGCGTGGGCGCGGCGCGCACGCCACCGGTGTGGATGAAGCCCGGCGACCACATCGAGGTCGAGATCGCCGGCATCGGCGTGCTCGGCAACCCCGTGCGGGGCGCGGTGTCGCCAAGCTGAGACAGCCGCCGCCTTTGATCGTCCCGATCGCCACGGCCATCGGCTCCCCGTCCTTCGGTCACGCCCGATTGCGACTTTAGGCCATTGACCGCTGGCACCTCGCCCACCACCATCGATCCGCCCATGCGCGCAGGCGCCCGACAGCGTCGGCCCGCGTGGGCCGTCTTCGTCGGTACAACGTCTCCTATCCGCGCAGGCGCATTCCAACAAGGAGGCAAGAGGAAACCGTCATGAACTTCCAGGTGGGCGATGTTCTTTCGCCGCGTTACGACATGGTGCTGGTGGCGATGTCGTATGTGATCTCCGTACTCGGCTCGTTCGCGGCCCTGGCCCACACCCAGCATCTGTACCGCCGCGACGGTTCGATCAACACGTCGATGGCGATCGGCGCGGCTGTGGCGCTGGGCGGCGTGGGCGTCTGGTCCATGCACTTCATCGGCATGATGGGCTACCGGCTTCCCCTGCCGGTGCAATACGACGGGCTCCTGACCCTGCTCTCGCTGCTGGCCGCGATGGTCATTGCGGGCATTGCCCTGCTCCTGGCCGGCCGGGGTGGCCAGTTCAACAAACCGGGATGGCTTGCCGCCAGCATCCTGGCCGGCGTGGGGGTGTGCGTGATGCACTACATGGGGATGTACGCCATGAACCTGCGCGCCGACATGTCGCTCGACACCGGGGTCGTGCTGCTCTCCTTTGCGATCGCGGTCACCGCCTCGGCCGCGGCGCTGTGGCTGGCGTTTCACGTACGCCGGTTCTGGCATCGGGTGGTGGCGTCGCTGGTCATGGGCCTGGCCGTCTGCGCCATGCACTACACCGGCATGCAAGCCGCGGAGTTCATCTGCGTGGCCAGCACCTCCGAACCCCTGTGGGCCATCGGCGGCATCTACCTGCCGCCCATGGTCTTCTCCGTGGTGGGCGTGGTCCTGGTGTATCTGCTGTGGAATGTGCTGGCCCCCCAGGAGACGGCGCCTGCGCGCAAGCGCACAGCCCGTGGCGCGATGGGCACGCAGCACTCCGTGCTGTAGCAGGCGCGCGGCACCTGCGCCGCGCGAACACGGGCAAGGCGGTGCCACCTCGGCTCGGTGGCACGGATCTCGCTATGGACATTGGACGTCCAACAACCCGCCCATTCTTGGGGACGTCCAGACATCATGTCCATCGACATCCAACTCAGAAACCTGTCGCGCCGCTTCGGCGCCACCGTCGCGCTCGAGGCGGTGGACCTTGACATCGCCGCCGGGCAGTTCATCGCCCTGGTCGGGCCTTCGGGCTGCGGCAAGACCACGCTGTTGCGCATGGTCGCCGACCTGGAGCAGCCCACGGGCGGCACCGTGCGCATCGGCGGCCAGCCACCGGCCACCGTGCGCCGCGCACGCCAGCTCGGCCTGGTGTCGCAACGCCCCGCGGTGCTGCCCTGGAAGCGCGCGGTGGACGACGTTGAATTCACGCAGCAGGTGACGGGCCGCGCCGGCCTGCCCGCGCGCGGGCTGCTGCGCGACTTCGGGCTCGCGGGCCACGAAGAGAAGCTGCCGCACCATCTCTCGGGCGGCATGCTGCAGCGCGTGAACTTCGCCTCGGCCATCGCGCACGACCCCGAAGTGCTGCTGATGGACGAGCCCTTCTCCGCACTCGACGAGATGAAGCGCGAAGAGCTCGGCCTGTGGCTGGGCAGCGAACTGGCCACACGCCCCAAGACCGTGCTGTTCGTGACGCACCACGTCGACGAAGCCGTGCTGCTGGCCGATCGCGTGATCGTGTTCTCGCCCGCGCCGGGCCGCATCCTGGCCGACATTGCCGTGCCTTCGCCGCGCCCGCGCACGGCGGCGTTTCGCACCGATCCGCAGTTCATCGAGATCACCGACCGCATCCGCGGCCTGCTGTTTGGACCCTGGAGAGCTGCTGCATGAACACCACCACCGTGACCCCACCCGCCGTTGCCGCGCCCCACGCGGCGCGCGCCCTGTTGCTGCGGGCCTTGAAGATCTCTTCGCGCATCGCCTTTCCCGTTGTCTCCATCCTCGGTCTGTGGTACCTCGCCATCGCCTTCTCGGGCCTGCCCGAATTCGTGATCCCGCGCCCCACACAGGTGCTCGCGGTGCTGACCGACGAGACCGACTTCGTCACACAACATCTCGTGGTCACGCTGCGCGCGGCGGCCATCGGCTTCGTGTGCGCCAACGTCGTTGGCATTGGCCTGGCGGTGTTGTTCACCTCGCTGCCGATCTTCAACCGTCTGCTGATGCCCGCGGCCATCACCATCCGCAACGTGCCTTACGTGGCCTTGGCCTCGGTGCTGGTGCTGGCGGTGGGCGATGGCCTGTGGACCAAGGTGACCATCGTCACCATCGCCGGCTTCTTTCCCGTGCTGGTCAACACCCTGCGCGGCCTCAGGGCGGTCGACACCGTGGTGCTGGACCGCATGCGCATCCTCGACGTGAGTCCGTGGAAGATCTTCCTCCAGGTGCGCCTGCCGTACTCGGTGCCCTACATCCTGGCCGCGCAGGAAATCACCGGCAGCGCCAGCATCATCGTGGCGGTGGCGGCGGAATGGATGATTTCTTCCGAAGGCCTGGGCTACGTGATCAACCGCGCCATGGCCCAGTACCGCGGCGATCAGGTGTACGCGGTGGCGCTGCTGGCCGCCGTGTTGTCGTACGCGATCTACATGCTGGTGCAGGTGATCGGCGCGCGCATCAACTGGAGCGAGCGCGCGCGCAACGGCGGTCCGTGAGGCATGTCATCGAACGCCATTTCCCTTTTCTCATCTTCAAGGAACCACACCATGCGTGCGCCTTTCATCCGACTCGTTCTCACCCTCGCCATCGGCGTCACCGCCTGGAGCAATACCACCGCGCAGACCGCGACGGAAGACATCCGCATCGCGCTCTCGTGGTTGCGCAATGGCCAGTACGCCGCGCTCATGGTGGCCGACGCCAAGGGCTACTTCGCGGAAGAAGGCCTCAAGGTGAGCTTCATCGACGGTGGCCCGGGCAAGAACCCGATTCCCACGGTCGGCGTGGGCCAGGCGCAGTTCGGCGTGATGGCGCAGTCGTTCATCATGTCGGCGCGGCTGGCACCGTCGCCAGTGGACGTGGTGGCAATTGGCGCGCTGATCCAGGAAGTGCCCTACGTCTACATCGGCTTGGGCCATCCCGGCGACCCTGAGCCCACGCCCAAGGACCTCGAAGGCAAGCGCGTGGGCATCCAGGCCGACGGCGAGATGTTCATCAAGGCCCTGGCCAAGCGCAACCACCTCGACCTGTCGAAGATCAAGGTCGAGACCGTGCTGGCCAATGCCGAGCCGCTGCTGGTCGGCAAGGTCGACTACTTCACCGGCCACCTGCACAACCAAACCTACCAGGTCGAACTGGAAGCGGCCAAGGCCGACGCCCCCGCCCACCTCAAGGGCAAGACCTGGAAGGTGGTGCGCTTCTCGAAATACGGCGTGGCCTCGTACGGCGACACGCTCTTCACGAGCGGCAAGATGATCAAAGAAAGACCCGAGACGGTGCGCAAGGTGGTGCGCGCCGTGGCCAAAGGTTTGAAGTTCACCATCGACAACCCGGCCGAAGCCGTGAAGCTGGTCGATGCGTACCCGCAGCAGATCGAGCGCGCCGACAAACTCGCGTGGCGCATGAAGGTGCAGAACCCGCTGAACCAGAGCGCCGACACCAAGGCGCGCGGCCTGTTGTGGATGGACCCCAAGGTGTGGGACGAGACCATGGCCTTCTACAAGGAGTACGACCAGATCAAGTCGGTGGCGCCCGCCGCCGAGATGATGACCAACGCCTTCAACCCCGGCATCAAGGCCAACTGAGCGAGCGAGACGCCCCGCATGAGCAACACACCCACCGCCGCGCACGCGATCCCGACCATCGACATCGCGCCGCTCTTCGGCCATGACGACGCCGCGCGCCAGGCCATCGCCCACGAGATGGGCCGCGCCGCCGAGAACTACGGCTTCATGAAGCTGGTGGGCCACGGCGTGCCGCGCGCGGTCATCGCCGACACGTTCGCCGCCGCCGAAGCTTTTTTCGGCCAGCGCGAAGAAGCCAAGGCGCCGTACCAGGAACGCAAGACCAACCGCGGCTTCCAGCCGATGTTCGACAACGCCAAGCCAGGCCAGAAGCCCAGCGGGCAAGAGGCCTTCAGCATGGGCCACCCGATTCCGCCGGTGGACCCGGCGCTGCTCACGCTGCCGTTCTATGCCGCGACACCGTGGCCCGATGTGCCGCAGTTCCGCGAGCGGCTGGAGACCTGTTACCACGCCATGTTCCAGGTCGGCGAATCGGTGCTGCGGGCGCTCGCGCTGCATCTCGGTGCGCCGGCCGACTTCTTCGCCAACGTCTCGCGCAACACCTACTCCAACATGCGTGTGGTGCACTACCCGCCCCAGGAAGTGGTGCAGCACATCGCCGACGTGGGCGTGCGCGCACACGAAGACCAGGGCCTGATCACGCTGCTGATCCAGGACATGAACGGTGGCCTCGAAGTGCTCGGACCCGATCAGGACTGGCTGCCCGTGGTGCCCGACGAAAACGCCATCGTGCTCAACGTCGCCAAGCTGCTCACGCGCTGGAGCAACGGCCGGCTGAAGTCCGCCATGCACCGCGTGATCAACCGCTCGGGCCGCGAGCGTTATTCGATTCCGCTGTTCATCCACCCGAACTACCACCAAGTGATCGACCCGCGCGACTTCGCGCCGACGGACGAGCCACCACGCTACGAGCCCATCGTGGCCGGCGAGCAGGTCTACAAGAACTTTTCCGGGGAGCGCAAGTCGTGGGTCGAACTGACGTCCTGACCCTGCCCGACCGCCTCGCGCATGACCTGCGGCGGCGTCTCTCCGAAGGCGAATGGGCCACAGGCCAGGCCATACCCGCCGAGACCGCGCTGGCCAGCGCCTATGCGGTGTCGCGCAACACCGTCCGCGAAGCCATCAGCCGCCTGGTGACCGAAGGCCAGTTGCGCATCCAGCGCGGCATCGGCACCATCGTGCGCCCGCCAGCGGTACCGCAGGCGCCGATGGGCATGGGCCACTTCGAATCGCTCACCGAATCGATCCGGGAACAAGGCCGCACGCCGCGCATCGAGCTGCACAAACTGGAGCGCCGCGAGGCCACGGCCGGGGAAGCGCAGAAGCTCGGATTGCCCGATGGCGCGCGCCTGCTCTACACCGAGCGCGCGATCTACAGCGACGACGAGTTGCTGAGCTACGGTTACGACCGCTACTTGGACAGCCTGTTCCCCGAGGTGGTGGACGAAACGATGTTCTCCATGTCCTTCGTGGACATCTTCGAACGCCTGGGCGTGCGCACCGACCGCACCGAGGTGGAGTACCACGCGGTGCTCTCCAGCACCATCGGCTGGGGCCGCAGCAACCGCGCGCCGCAGCTCTACGTGCTGCTCGACCGCGTGCACTACGCGCAAGACCTGCCGGTGTTCCACGCGCAGACGTACTGCGTGGAAGGGCGCAACCGCATCTACACAAGCAGCTCGCGCTAAGCCTTCACGTACCCCAGCCCCCGGGAGATCTCGCTGGCCGCCGCGCACACCGCGGGCAGCACCGCGTCGCGCACCACCTCGTCGGTGAACGCGTGCGTCATGGCCGTGGCGTTGATGCCGGCGACCACGTGGCCCGTCGCGTCGAACACGGGCGCGGCGATGGAGCGCACGCCCAGGTGGAATTCCTGGTCGTTGAACACGACGCCATCGACCCGCGCGCGCGCCAGCATCTGCCGAAAGGCCACCGGGTCGCTGGTCGAGTTGGGGGTCATCGCGGGAATGGGCCCGGTGCCCAGGATGGCATCCACCGCCTCGGGTGCGAGATAGGCCAGCAGGATGCGCCCGATAGAGGTGGCGTAGGCCGGCGTGCGCGAACCCACATGGATGTTGATCGCTGTCGGCAAAGGAATGCGGGCATTGGCCACGTAGACCAGCTCCTTGCCGTCCAGCAGCCCCATGTGCACCGACGCGTTGACCGTGGTCCTCAACTGGTTCAACACGGGTTGCGCGAGTTCGATCATCGACAACCGGCTCAGGTAGGCGTACCCGAGCGACATGGTCAACGACGTCGGCCGGTAGCGCCGCCCCGGCTCTTCACGGCTCAGGTAACCCAGGCGCTCGAGCGTCTGCACATACCGGAACGGTTTGGCGCGGTTCCAGCCGAGGCGCTGGGCGATGTCGGTCAAGGTCAGGCTGCCGTGCTCGGACTCGAACACCCGCAACACCGCCAGTCCCTGGGCCAGCGCCTCCACCCAATAAGGGCTTTTGTCGGCCTCGGCACTGTCCGGCTCATCGCTCGCGGGCGGCGTCGGGGGCAAAGGGGTCTCGGGCGTGGGGTTCATGGGCGGTGGCGCAACGCCAGAAAAGGCGGGGTGCCTCGGTTGCGCAGCGATTCTATGAAATCGACGCTGAAGCCGGCCAAAGCGGCCCTCATGCACGCCAGATCAGGGTTTTTACCGATCTCGATCACCGCGAAAGAAATTTAGCATTCAAAACAAGATTTCGTATTCAAAACATTCTTTTGACCACATGACCTCTCCTCGCATTGCCATCGTGGGCGCCGGCATCGGCGGCCTGTCGGCCGCTCTGGCCCTGAAACGCCTGCACATCACGCCCGTGGTGTTCGAGCAGGCGGCCCGGTTCGGGCGCGTGGGCGCCGGCATCAACCTCACCCCCAACGCCGTGCGCGCGCTCGACGGCCTGGGCGTCGGCCAGGCCTTGCGCGCCACGGCGTTTCGCCCGACCCGGCGCATCAGCCGAACCTGGGACAGCGGGGAGGTGACCTCCAACCTCGAAATGGGCGATGCCGGCGAGCGCCGGTACGGCGCACCGCAGCTCACGGTGCACCGCGCGGACTTGCTGTCGGCGCTGGAGACGGCGGCCTCGGACGTCGAGATCCGCCTCGGCAGCCGGGTCCAGCGCATGGCGCAGACCGACGAGCACGCCGAGCTGGTGCTCGACAACGGACAGACCCACCGCTTCGACGCCATCGTGGGCGCCGACGGCATCCATTCCGCGGTGCGCGAAAACCTGTTCGGCGCCGACCAACCCATCTTCACCGGGCAGGTGGCGTTCCGTTCCATCGTCGACACGCAAAGGCTCGGCCACCTGGACCTGACGCCGACCACCAAGTGGTGGGGGCCGAACACCGCGAGCCAGATCTTCACCTTCCTGATCCACGGTGGGCGCGAGCTGTTCGTGTTCGCCACCGCGCGCGAAGACAGCTGGCGGCACGAGTCGTGGTCGGTCAAGGGCACGCAGGAAGAACTGCTCGCGGCCTACGCGCCGTTCCACCCGGAGGTGCAGGACATCCTGCGCGGCTGCGAAGTGGTGCTCAAGACCGCGCTCTACGTGCGCGAGCCCATGGCGCAATGGACGCGGGGTCGCGTCACGCTGCTGGGCGATGCCTGCCACCCCATGCTGCCGTTCATGGCGCAGGGTGCGGCCATGGGCATCGAGGACGCCGTGGTGCTGGCCCGCTGCCTGGCCGACGGACCGGATTGCGCGTCCGCACTGCAAACGTACGAAGCGCTGCGCAAGCCCCGCGCCAGCCAGATCCAGGTGGCCTCGGGCAAGAACGACTGGCTGCGCAACGACAACAACGCCGACAGCGTGTACGGCTACGACGCCTGGGGCACAACGCTCAACCCCGCCGATCAACCCTGTGCGGTCTGAAGCGCGCACATCCTGACAGAGAGAGGTTCACATGCAACGACGTCAACTCCTGAGCGGTTCCGTGGCCGCAGCCGCACTGGCCATCGCGCCGGCCGCGCGCGCGCAAAACAATTTCCCGTCCCGGCCGATCCGGCTGCTCGTGGGCTTCGCGCCGGGTGGTGCCACCGACGCGGCCTTTCGCGTGCTGGCCAGCAACGCCAGCGCCATCCTGGGACAAGCTGTCGTGGTGGAAAACAAGCCGGGCGCGGGCATGGTGATGCCCGCCCAACTCATGCAGACCGTGCCGGCCGACGGCTACACCATCGCGCAGGTGGCCGTCTCGGTCTTTCGCCAGCACTACCTGACGAAGACCAGCTACGACCCGGTCAAGGACCTGAAGTACATCATCGGCCTGGCTTCCTACCCCTTCGGCCTGGCGGTGCCGGCCACGTCCGACATCAAGACGCTGGCGGACTACATCGCCTACGCCAAGGCGCATCCCGGCGAGATGACCTATGGCACGCCCGGCACCCTGTCGTCACCGCACCTCACGATGGAAGACCTGGCGCAGCGCGCGGGCGTCAAACTCACCCACGTTCCCTTCCCTGGCGGCGCACAGGCCATGACGGCCGTGCGGGGCGGGCATGTGAAGTCGCTCGCCGACGGGCCCAGCTGGGCCAGCCTCGTCGAATCGGGGGCTTTGCGCCTGCTCGCGATGGCGGGCGAGACGCGCAGCCCGCGCTTCCCCAACGTCCCCACCTTGAAGGAGCTGGGCTACCCCATCGTGCAGAACGCGCCGTTCGGCTTGGTCGCGCCGGGCAACACCGACCCGGCGGTGGTCGAGCGCCTGCACAACGCCTTCAAACAAGCCATGGACCAGGAGAGCTTCCGCGACGCGCTGCGCAGGTTCGACATCGATCCCCAGTACATGAGCAGCCAGCAGTTCACCGCGTTCGCGCACGACATCACGCAGTCGGAACGGCCCATCATCGATCGCATCGGCCTGCAGCGGCCCTGATCGACAAGGAGAGCCGGCTCTCCAGCGTGGTGAAGCTGTCCCGCTTTCTGGGCCGCGACATCCGGGTGTCCACCATCGAGAAGATGCGCCGCCACTACATCGAGCAAGGCATCGTCCAGAGCGACGCGGTTCCGCTGGGCCGGATCTACGACGAATCGGTGGTTCGATAGAAGCGGGTGGCTATGCCCCCAGGCGGAACACCGACACCGTCTTCACCAGCTCATCCGCCTGCTGCCGCAGGCTGTGGGCGGCGGCCGACATTTCTTCCACCAGCGCGGCGTTCTGCTGCGTCGTCTGGTCCAGTTGCACCACCGCTTCGCCCACCTGGCCCACGCCGGCGCTTTGTTCGCCGCTGGCGGTGCTGATGTCGGACATGAGGCGTGAGACCTGCTGAATGGCGGTGATCAACTCGCGCATGGTCTGGCCGGCTTCGTTCACCGTGACCGTGCCGTTGCCCACGCTCTGCACGCTGCTGCCGATCAGGTCCTTGATCTCACGCGCCGCTTGTGCCGAACGCGTGGCCAGGCTGCGCACTTCACCAGCCACCACGGCAAAACCCCGGCCCTGCTCGCCCGCGCGCGCCGCTTCCACGGCCGCGTTGAGCGCGAGGATGTTGGTCTGGAACGCGATGCCGTCGATCACGCCGATGATGTCGGCGATCTTGCGCGAGCCTGCGTCGATGTTCTGCATGGTGTCGACCACGCGCTGCACCGCCGCGCCGCCTTGCTCGGCCAACGCCGTGGCCGATCGCGCCAGCTGATCGGCCTCGCGCGCGTGCCCCGCGTTCTGGCCCACCGCCGTGCCCAACTGCTCCATCGAGGCTGCCGTTTCTTCCAGCGCGCTGGCCTGGTTTTCGGTGCGGCTGGACAGGTCCTGGTTGCCCTGCGAGATCTCCGCGCTGGCCGAGGCCACCGCTTCTGCGCCACGGCGCACACGGCCCACCACGCCGGCCAGGTCTTTCTGCATCACCGCCAGTTGCGCCATGAGGCTGTGGGTGTCCCCAGCCTTCACGGGCACCGGTTGGCCGAGGTCGCCGCGCGCCACACGGGCGCTCACGGCCACGGCTTCGGCAGGCTCGCCGCCCAAGGGCCGCAGCACCAGGCGCTGCAAGGCCCAGAGCAGGCCGAACGAAACCGCCACGATCGACGCCAGGCCGAGAACGGCGGCGGTGAGGTTGAGCGCGCGCACCTCGGCAAGGATGCGGTCTTGTGGCACGGTGGCCGCGAAGGCCCACGAGGAGTCGCCGTTGCCGACGCGAATCGGCACGTAGACGCTGGTCACCTCTGTGCCCAAACCTTCGTGCAGGAAACGCACGCGCTCGGGGCGGTGCTCGCTCAAGGCGGTGCGCAGGGCGGCGAGTTCGGTCGGCGCACTCAGCGCCTGGCCCACATGGGCGGCGTCGCGGTCGCCCACGTACACCGCGCCATGGGAGAACAGGCTGGCGTAGCCGGTGTCGTAGAGGCGAATGGCCTGCACCTTTTCCTGCAGGCTGGAGAGCGGCAGATCGATGCCTGCCACGCCCACGAACTGGCCGTTGACCACGATCGGCACCGAGGTGGTGGTGATCAGCACTTCCTTGCCCGCCACCGTGTACTTGTAGGGCTCGATCAGCGTTTCCTTGCCCGTGCGTTTGGGCAACTGGTAATAGTCGCCCGCGCCGGCCTTCTCGTAGTCCACCAGCGGCTCCAGCTGGGCCGTGCCCGTACCCCGGTTCCAGTAGGGAATGTAGCGGCCGGTGGCGTCATGGCCCGGCATGCCGACGTACTCGGCGTCGCGCCCATCGAACGCGTTGGGCTCCCACGCCACCCATACGCCGAGAAACTGCGGCGAGCCTTCCAGCACGTTGCGGATCAACGCATCGGCTTCGATGCGATCGGCCTGCCCCGTGGATTTCAAACCACCCAGCGCCTGCGCGAGCGTGCGGGCGGCGGTCATGGTGGCGTTGAGTTCGGCCCCCACCTGCGCGCCGTTGCGCGCCGCCAGCTCCTCGGCATACAGCAGCGCCGTGTTTTCCTGCAGGTTCCCCGCCTGGCGTGTGAGCGACACCACGGTAACCGCAAAGCCCAGCAACACCACGCCCACCACCAGCAGCAGCAACTGGGTGCGCAGGCTCAGGCGGGAGAGGGTGGCGACCGCTGACGCGGCGCGGGCTGGGGATCGGGAGCCCGGGGTGGGCGGGTTCAGAGACGAATTCGGTTGTGGGGACAGGGACGGGGACGACACGCTGGAGCTTCTTTCTTTGGGCGATGTAGATACCGTGAATCTCCCATGACACGCTGCGCCCCAAGGCCCCGAACAACAGGGGAAACCACCGCCAAATCCCCAGCCGGGCGGCGGCGGGCGCGCCAGCGCCCACCCGAAATCCATGCATGTGATATTCAGGGCTGTCGATAAATTTAACTTGCCGGCCGGCAAAATCGGAGCCATGATCTCTGCAAGAGAACAACCCCCGCCCGTGGCCGACGCCCACCGAGGGCAGCGCCGGGGCCCATTTCCAGGAGACAAGCAGCATGGCGGCATCAGCCACCCTCACCCCTTCTTCGACCAACGCCAACGGCGGCGTCACACAGCTGGACGTCATCATCGTCGGCGGCGGCTTCGGCGGCATGTACGCCGTCTACAAGTTCAACAAGCTCGGCCTGAAGCTGCAGGCCTTCGAAGCCGGCACCGATGTGGGCGGCGTCTGGTACTGGAACCGCTACCCCGGCGCGCGCGTGGACCTGCCCAGCATCGACTACAGCTATTCCTTCTCGCCCGAGATCGAGCAGGAATGGTCCTGGTCCGAACAGTTCGCGGCCCAGCCCGAGCTGCTGCGCTACATCGACTTCGTCGCCACCCGCCTCGACCTGCGCCGCCACTTCCAGTTCAGCACCCGCGTGGAAAGCGCCGTGTGGGACGAAGAGCGCCAGCTCTGGACCGTGAAGACCAACAAGGGCGAGACCTTCGAAGCGCCCTACTGCATCATGGCCACCGGCCCGCTGTCGGTGCCGAAGAAGCCCGAGATCGACGGCCTGGAGCGCTTCAAGGGCAAGACGATGTACGCCGCCCGCTGGCCCCACACGCCGGTGGACTTCAGTGGTCAACGCGTGGGCGTGATCGGCACCGGCTCCACCGGCATTCAGATCGTGCAGGAAGTCGGCCGCCAGAACTGCGAGCTGTTCGTGTTCCAGCGCACCCCCAGCTTCACCATGCCGATGCGCAACGTGCCGATGGAGCCCGAGTACATGGCCGAGGTCAAGCGCCACTACCCGGCCATTCGCGAGGTTGCGCGCAACAGCCCCATCGGCGGAATCCGTCCGCAGTCCACGCGCGGTTTCTTCACCGTCACGCCGGCCCAGCGCATGGCGCTGCTGGAAGACTCGTGGCAACAAGGCGGCCTGGCCATGCTCGGCACCTTTGGCGACTTGATGCTCAACGAAGAAGCCAACGAACACGTGGCCGAATTCGTGCGCGGGAAGATCGCCGAAGTGGTGACCGACCCAGCCACCGCCGAAGCGCTCAAGCCCAAGGGCTACCCGATTTTTGCGCGCCGCCCCTGCCTGGACACCGGCTACTACGAAACCTACAACCGGCCCAACGTGCACCTCATGGACTGCATCGCGGACCCGATCCTGGAAATCACCGAGAAGGGCATTCGCACCGCGAAGGGCGAGACCGAACTCGACGTGCTGATTCTCGCCACCGGTTACGACGGCCTGACCGGCGCACTCATGGCCTTCGACGTGGTGGGACGCGATGGCCGCACGGTGCAGGACAAGTGGAAGAACGGCCCACGCTCGCACCTGGGCATCATGCTCGAAGGCTTCCCCAACCTCTTCATGACCACCGGCCCCAACGGCCCGGCGGCGCTGGCCAACATCATCCGCATGAGCGAGAACGATGTGGACTGGATCGCCGACGCCATCCTGCACCTGCGCAAGAACGGCCTGGGCAGCATCGAGCCGACGAAGAAGACCGAAGACGACTGGATGGACCTGGTGCACTCGCTGGCCAAGCATTCGCTCATCAACAAGGCCAAGACCTGGTGGGTGGGCGCGAACGTGGAAGGCAAGCCGCAGGGGCTGACCCAGTTCATTGGCGGTTTCGCCAAGTACCGCGAGGCTTGTGCGGCAGCGGCGGCGAACGGGTATGCCGGGCACGTGAAGGAACCTGCGCGGCAGGCGGTGGAGGCCTGATCACAAGGTCGAACGGAACGGGATGACAAGGAGCGGCTGTGCCGCTCCTTTTTTTTTGGCTTGTGGGTTCTGTGCGTGAAGACATGACGTACACCAGCACCGCACGGGCGTCGCAATCCCGGTTGCCAATCGCAAGTTTACAAACAATAATATATATACTTATTCTGTAAACCAATTCCTGCGGAGAAAACCATGATCGGAAACCGACTCAAGAGAGCGCGAGATGCCCTGGGGCTGTCTCTGCGCGACCTGGAGGCAGCCATCAACGGGCATGTCTCTGCACAGGCGATTGGCAAATACGAGCGAGACGAGATGATGCCGAGCTCCACGGTCCTCCTCGCACTGGCCAAGGCACTACAAGTCTCTCCGGAATACCTGCTGAGCCAGCGCCAAATCGAACTCACGGGCGTGGACTTTCGAAAGGCACCCCACGCCGGGGTGAAGGAAGAGCGAGCGGTCGAGGCGTCCGTTCTTGACCAGGTCGAGCGCTACCTGGAACTGGAAGAACTCCTGCCAGGCGTGGACCAAGCCTGGGACGCGCCTTCCAGCAAGGCGTTCGCCATCAGCCGGGTCGAGGATGCCGAGCAAGCGGCCGACGCGCTGCGCAACCTGTGGCAATTGGGTATTGATCCGATTCCCTTCATGGCCGAACTGCTCGAAGACAAAGGCGTGAAAGTCATCGCGCTGGACTTGCCCGAGAACATCTCGGGCTCCAAGGCCTTTGTGCAGAGCCCCCAACGGGGGGACGTGCCCGTCATCGTGGTGAACCAGGGTCACAACGGCGAGCGTCAACGGTTCACGCTGGCGCACGAGCTGGCGCATCTGGTGCTGCGCTTCAGCGGTTTGAGCGACGCCGAGCAAGAGAAGGCGGCAGACCGCTTTGCAGGTGCATTCCTGATGGCAAAAGACATGGTTCTGCGCCTGCTCGGCGAGCACCGAACGTCCATCTCCATCGGCGAGCTGGCCGAACTCAAGAAGATCTTCAAGATCAGCATCGCGTCTCTGGTGGTGCGCTGCTCGCAGCTCGGCATTCTGCCCAGGCAAGCCTACGGGAAACTCTGGGCTCAAGTCAAAGCCCTGGGCTGGAACGGCCCAGCATCGGCCGAACCGAATTTGCTGCCCCCCGAAGTGCCACAGCGCATGGAGCGCCTGTGCATGCGTGCGGTGGCGGAGGGCGCCATCTCCGAAGCCCGAGCCGCCGAGTTGCTGTGCATCAGCGTGCGTGAGCTGGACCGGCGGCTGCTGGGTCAATCGGCCAGGTGAACCATGATCATTCTGGTCTCGGACACCTCCGTTTTGATCGACCTGGAACGCGGCGGACTCTTGGAGCCTGCCTTTTCTTGTGGTTTGACCATGGTGGTGCCAGACCTCCTGTACGACCGAGAGCTCGCCTCCGAGAACGGCCCCCTGCTCAAACAACTCGGTTTGGGCGTTGTGGAGCTGGCACCCGACGAGGTCGGTTTTGCACAACAACTGCGCACCTCGCGCCCCGGGCTTTCACTGCCGGACTGCTTTGCCCTGAGCTGCGCCAGGCGGCCCAACCATGCGCTCGTCAGCGGCGACCAATTGCTGCGCAAAGAGGCGACCACGCAGCAATGCACGGTCTATGGGCTGCTGTGGATTCTTGACCAGATGGAAACCAGCGGGACCGTGGGCATCTCGCTGCTGCTCGAAGGAATGACACGTATCTCAAGCCATCCGCGTTGTCGTTTGCCCCACGCTGAGGTAAAGGCTCGACTGCAACGCTGGTCACCGACATAACAACGCCAATCTTCCAACCCCCTATCTCCGGAGTGATCGATGCCTGGTGCCTATGCCCACATTTGCGTTGTCAACGACGCCCAAAAATTGGCAGAGTCGGCAGGACTGCGTGACGAAACGCTTGAAAGTCTCGGGCTCCCAACAGCCCAAGGCAACGGCGTGGCTGCTTGGATTCGCCGCCCACATGGCGACGGACATGACTATTCACCCCGTGATCGAGAGCACAGCGCTGAACTTGGCGTGCCCGAGGATGAAGGATATTGACCCAACGTATACCACGCAGCTCAACTCACCTGAAAGCCCAATGGACTACGCGGTCATCTACGAAAGAGCGCGGCGCAATGTGCTGGCGGTCTGGAAGGGCCTTGACGATGCGCTGGTGCAAGGGCGCTCCAACGCATTGGATGCGCTAGAGGACTGGAACCTGGACACCGGAAGAAGTGTGCAGACCGAAAAGCTTGTATTTTGGTTGGGAGCCGCACGATTCGGCGGTGCTGGTTTTCGGAGCGCGAAACGACTCCATCAACTCACAACAGCCACCAGCTGAACCGTCCAATGCCCGCCAGGCTCCTGTTGCGCCTTGAGCAAGTCGTAGGTCTTGAGCATGTCGAGCAGTCCAGAGTGGCCGTACTTCTTCGGTGAGAAAGATGGGTCTGCGCGTTTGAGGTACGAGCCCAGGCCGCCGATGCTGACCTTGCCCTCGGGTGAATCGGCCGCCAGCAGCGTCACCGCCTCCACGACAAACCTCGGGCGCAACTTGGGCGTTGGCTTTGCGGGTTCGGGCTTTGCGGAGTCCGCCTTGGCCGCAGCCGCTGCCTTGGGTTGCTCAACAACAGGCTCGGGCTTCACCCACTCAAAGAACTGGTCGCTCGCGTTGCGCAAAGCATCGGGGCTCTTGGCCTCGCCGACGATGTGCACCGTGGCGCCGCGTTCGCGCAGCTTGCGGCAGAGGTAGGCAAAGTCGGAATCGCTGGTGACGACGCAGAAGGTGTCGGCGCGCTGGTCGAACAGCGCTTCCATCGCGTCCAGCGCAAGCGCGATGTCGGACGTGTTCTTGCCCGCCGCGTACTGGTATTGCAGGCAGGGCGTGAAGGCCAGGCGGACCAGCGCTTCCTGCCATTTGTTGGCCAAGGTCGAGTGGTTGCCGTAGCCGCGCCGCAGCACCACGCGGCCGAACTGGGCGACGACGCGCAGCGCGAATTCCAGGATCTCGGGCGTGGTGTTGTCGCAGTCCACCAGAACGGCGACGCGCGACTCGTTCTCTGCGCTGGTCTGGTTGTGTGCCATCGTGCCGCCCTCGCTTGTGGTGAAGGCCACATCATAGGCAGGCCCAAATTGGCTACCGCCTTGCGGCCCCAATGCCTTCTGCGCAGCCAACACCCCGAAATGCAATACAGCATTGCGCGCCACTGCGTGTTCCCAGCCCGCCAGGCTGCCTACAGTGCGCTGAGACGCGGCGGTTGATCACCTCGGCAAGCTGGGGCAGCGCCGCCCCCTCTGTGCAGCCCCAAAAAACCCGAGGAAATGACATGTTCCCACCCCATCCCCAGACCCCCACCGCTCAGACGACCACGCGGCGCAATGCCATAGCCTGGATGGCCGCCGCAGCCTCGGCGGGCATCACCAGCTCGCGCAGTTGGGCCCAGTCTGCAGACGCAGCAACAAACTTCCCCCAGCGTCCCATCCGCATCGTCGTGCCCTATGCGCCGGGCGCCATCAACGACGTTCTGGCCCGGGCCATGTCGGAACGCTTGCAGACCCTTCTCGGCCAACCCGTTGTGGTGGAAAACCGGGCCGGCGGTGGGGCCGTGATCGGCACGCAGGCCGTGGCATCTGCCCCGGCGGACGGCTACACCTTGCTGCAGGTGCCGGCGGCGCATGCCAACAATGCCACGCTGGTCGCGAAGCTGCCGTACGACTCGTTGCGCAGCTTCCAGTTCATCACCCTCGCCGCCCGCGCGCCCCTGTTGGTGGTGACGGGAGAGCGCATGCCAGCGCGCAATCTGCAAGAACTCCTGGACCTGGCGCGCAAGCGTCCGAACCACTATTCGTATGGGTCTTCAGGCAATGGCGGCGCCGCCCATCTCGCGGGGGAAATGCTCAAACAGCAGGCCAGTGTCGAACTGCTGCACGTGCCCTACAAAGGCGCTGCACCAGCGATGGCGGATTTGATGGGCGGTCAGATCGACATGACGTTTGCCACCCAGACCGTTGCCAAGGCGGCCATCAAAGCCGGCCGTGTGCGGGTGCTCGCCGTCACCAGCAAGACCCGCTGGCCGGGCCTGCCGAACGTGCCCACCGTCGCGGAAAGTGGCCTGCCCCAATACGAGAGCGTGGCGTGGTGGGGCTATGCTGCGCCAGCAGGCACACCCGCAGCCGTCGTGGCCAAGCTCAACCAGGCCATCAATGGCGCGCTGGATGCACCTGCGCTTCGACAAACCCTGGAGACCGAAGGCATCGAGGCCATTGGCAGCACGCCCGCAGAATTCGCGGCCTACGCCCAGGCCGAGATCGCAACCTGGGGCGACGTGATCCGCAAGTCGGGCATCCGCATCGAATGAATGAGCAAGTGATTGATTGAGTGATTGAGTGAGCAAGCCGATGGCAGACCCGACCGATTCCACCGCCGCCCCTGTCAACGTGCTGCTGCCGCACGGCGACCACACCCTGCAGGTGACCGTGGAGGGCCCCGAGGGTGCGTTGCCGATCATCCTGATGCCGTCGTCCCAGCGCGATGCCAGCGACTACGACGAATGCGCAGCCTTCCTGGCCGCCGCCGGCCACCGCGTGCTGCGCCCCTGGCCACGGGGCATGGGGGCGAGCAACGGCCCCATTGAAGGCGTGACGCTGACCACATTCGTCGACGATGCCGTGTTCGCCTTGCAGCAACTGGGCGGCGCGCGGCCCGCGATCTGGCTGGGGCACGCGTTTGGCCACTATGTGGCGCGGGTGGCCGACCTGACTCAGGCGCAGTGGGTGCGCGGCGTGGTGGTGGCCGCAGCGGCGGCGCACACCTTTCCCGGCAACGCCACGAAGACGCTCGCCATCGCCTCCGATCCGCGGCGGCCCGAAGCGGAGCGCCTGGCGGCATTGCGCGAAGGCTTCTTTGCGCCGGGCAACGACCCTCGGCCATGGCTGCTTGGCTGGTACCCGCATGCGCAAACGCCGTACCGCTCTTCCGCGGCAGGCGCCTTGCCAGAGAAGGCCGCGTGGTGGCCCGTGGCACACGCGCCCATCCTGGATCTGCAAGCGGCAGACGACCCGTGGCGGCCACCCCAGACGCGCAACGAACTGCGCGATGTGCTGGGCAACGACAAGGTGACGGTGCAACTGATCGAGGGCGCCAGCCATGCGTTGCCGTGCGAGCAACCGCGCGCTGTTGCGCAAGCCGTGATCGACTGGATCCGCACGCTGCCCGCCTGAGCCACGCAGATGGGGGGCGTCATGTGGCCTCGGAGATTGCCCTGGTTTGCCCGCGGGTCTTCCACAAGGATACGAACACGCCACCGGCGATCAAACCCAAGGTCACACTCAGCGAGATCACAGGCGGGATCTTGCCGATGATGCCGACCAGGAAGATCTTGCTGCCGATGAACACCAGCACCAGAGCCAGGGCGTACTTCAGATATTTGAAGCGGTGGATCATGGCCGCAAGCGCAAAGTAGAGTGCCCGCAGACCCAGAATGGCAAAGATGTTGCTGGTGTAGACGATGAAGGGATCGGTGGTGATGGCGAAGATCGCCGGCACCGAGTCAACCGCAAAAATCAAATCGACAAACTCCACCAACACCAGGGCCAGAAACAGAGGCGTCGCGAAGCGCGCCAGTTTGCCCGTCTTGGGGTCTGTTTCCCGGACCCAGAAGGCATTGCCGCGCAAACCGTCGGTCACGCGTATGTGCCGCTTGAGGAATTTCAGCAGCGGGTTGTTGGCGATGTCCGGCATGTGGTCGGCAATGATCCACATCTTGATGCCCGTGAAGATCAGGAAGCCGCCGAAGAGGTACAACACCCAGCTGAATTGGCTGACCAGGGTCGCTCCGACTGCGATCATGATCGCGCGCAGCACGATCACGCCCAGGATGCCCCAGAACAGCACACGGTGTTGGTACTGCCGTGGGATGGCAAAGAAGCTGAAGATCAGCGCGATCACAAACACGTTGTCCATCGACAACGACTTTTCGATCATGAAGCCGGTGTAGTAATCCATGCCGCTCTGCGCGCCCAGAAACCACCACACCCAGGCGCCAAAGATGAGCGCAACGCTGATGTAGCCGGCCGACAGCAAGAGGCTCTCGCGAACGCCGATCTCCCTGTCGTCCTTGTGAAGGACACCCAGATCGAAAGCCAACAAGGCAACAACGATGCCGACAAAAGCGAGCCAGACCCAGGTGGGCTTGCCCATGAAGTCGGCTGCAAGGAAGGGGAGCAGGAGATCCATGTCTTGCTTTCAAGTTCAGAGAATGGCCGATACGGCCGTGCCCGCGGCCAAGAGGCCCATGAACACGCCGAGCAACACGGCATCGCGCTTTTCATTGGCATTTCATTGCCCAGCGCGTGCGCGAATGAGCGGGAGTTTGAAAGAACATGCAGTTCGCACAAACCATGGCAAACCGCATTTAGACTTCGGTTTTTCCGAAGCGGATCCCTTATGCTGAACTACCGCCATCTCCACTACTTCTGGGTCGTGACCAAGGAAGGGGGCTTCGCCCGTGCAGCCGAGCGGCTGGACATGGCGGTGCAGACCATCAGTGCGCAGGTACGCGAGCTGGAGAAGGCGTTGGGCCACCAACTGCTCAAGCCATCGGGTCGCGGCGTGGCCCTCACCGAGGCGGGGCAAGCCGCCTTTGCACGTGCTGAGGAGATTTTCCAGCTGGGCCAGGGCATTCCCGACGAGGTGCGAGAAGCGGCCAACGGCAAGGTTGCTCGCCTGGCGGTTGGCCTGTCCGATGGGATTTCCAAGCTCGCTGCCCATGCGCTGCTGGAGCCCATTCTCAACACCCCCAACCTGCGGCTCCTCTGCCATGAGGGCGAGTTTGAGCAGCTCCTTGGCGAGCTGGCTCTGCACCACCTGGATCTGGTTCTCGCGGGTCAGGCCGCGCCACGCAACCCCAACCTGCGCCTCACCAGCGTGCGGCTCGTCGATTCACCCATCGACTGGTACGGCCCTGCCAGGTTGGTCGGCAAGGCCGAGCGCCACCGGTTCCCCAACAACCTCGCAGACCTGCCCGTTCTGCTGCCCACGGGCCACTCGGCACTGCGCCCGATACTGGACCATTGGTTCGAAACCCACGGTGTGCGGCCACGCATCGTCGGCGAGTTTGAAGACAGCGCACTGATGGCGGTGTTTGCGGCCCGTGGTCTGGGTGTGTTTCCGGTCAGCCGCCTCGGAGCGGACGATGTGGGTTTGATGCGTGGATTGCGCCTGCTCGGCACAAGCGACGCCGTCAAGGAGGAGATTCACGCCATTCGATCGCGTCGTGGTCAACACCACCCACTGGTGATGCAACTGGTGGCCGCTGCGTAGCGCAACGTTCCAGGGCTTCGACGGAGCATGCGCCGAGTCTGTAAGGGGCTAGTCCTTTTGGCGAGTGCGTGAAACGGCCAGCATGACCCCGACGCCCAAGATGATGAGGCATGTGATGCCGATATAAACATGGGGCACCCCGGCAACCACGAGGCCCCATACAACGCCTCCGAGCGCCAACACTAATCCAATCATGTAGATCGCAAATGACATGGGGCATCCTTTCGTCCAGGAGTTGTTGATTCTGTTCAACCGAATGTAGGCATGCGGATCACCCTCGGCTGCCGGCCGACTGCCCAAGACGGCGTAGGCTGTTGCCTACGAAAAAAAGCGGGGCACTTCTGCTGCGCGGGCCTGCGTTGACAATGAACACCCGGCGCGCTGTGGCGCCGCGCAAAGAAAGGAAATGGCATGGCCCGGTTCGTGTGCGGAATGAATGTGTCGCTCGACGGTTACGTGGACCACATGGGCTTCGCGCCCGGTCCCACGCTGTTCCGCCACTTCATCCAGGAAGCCGAGGGCCAGGCGGGCAGCATCTACGGCCGCGAAATGTACGAGGTCATGCGCTACTGGGACGATGAGCACCCGGAGTGGAGTGCCGACGAGCAGGCCTTTGCGGTGGTGTGGCGCCGGCAGCCGAAGTGGGTGGTGTCGCGCACGCTGGCATCGGTGGGGCCGAATGCGACGCTGGTGGGCGGCGACGACGGTCTTGAGCGCGCGATGCGCGTGCTGAAGGGGGAGCACGAGGGCGAGATCGAAGTGGCGGGCCCGACGCTGGCCCACAGCCTCACCCAGCTGGGCCTGATCGACGAGTACCGCATCTACCTGCACCCGGTGGTGCTGGGGCGGGGCAAGCCGTACTTCGCGGGGCCCCGGCCGCCGCTGCGCCTGGTGGCGCACGACCCGATGGGCGAAGGCGTGCTCCGCCTGACCTACGTGCCGGCCGACGCCTGAGGCTGGCGCGGTCGGCACGCGTTGGACGGCCTACCCCTCAACCGCTGCGACTGTCACTGCCTGGTTGACCCTGGCCCGCCATCTGCGCGGCGAACACCGTGGCGGCATTGGCGAGCATGTCCAGCTGCTGCTGGATCGCGGCGTTGAAGTTGCGTAGCATCGCCCCCAGCTCACCGCGCGAAGCGGGCACGTCGGCATGCACCTCGTCCGCGTACTCAGGCGACACGAAACGCTCCAGCACGAGATACGGCATGAACGCCTCCGACAGATCGGCCACGTGATCGCGGACATTGCCCGACCAGGCGATGCATTGGGCCATCGTGGGTGGTGGGGTGGCGGCGTTGGGTGGAGGGCTGCTGGATTGCGCGGAGGCTGTGCGCGGGCTGCGGGCTCTTGTGGGCTGCAGGTGTTGTTGCAGTTGCTTTTGCTGCTGCGCGGTGGAACGGACCGGTTTCTTGCTTGCCATGCTGTGTGGCTCCCTAGACGACTCGTTGGGGATGCCGCCGCCCTTCTGATGTGAAGGGCGGCGGCCCGGACAAGTTCGTCTACCGGGAAATCGTTGCCAAAACCGGCGAGCCGTAAGGCTCCTCACCCGAGCCGCCAAAACTGACGGACGAGCGAAAAGCCGCAGACCCTGAAGGTTAAAAAAAGATGCTGCGGCTTTCGCCGCAACGGTTTCACCGGGTGAATCGCCCCGGGTTTTGAGGAGGCTCAACACTCTGAGAGGATTGAGCCATGAGCAAGTCGAACAAGTTTTCGCCCGAGGTGCGTGAGCGGGCAGTGAGGATGGTGCAAGAGCACCGTAGAGAGTACCCGTCGCTGTGGGCGGCCATTGAGTCCATTGCGCCCAAGATTGGCTGCGTGCCGCAGACCTTGAACGAATGGGTCAAGCGCGCCGAGGTCGATGCCGGTGTGCGTGAGGGCGTCACGACCAGCGAGGCTCAGCGGATGAAGGAGCTGGAGCGCGAGGTCAAGGAGCTGCGCCGGGCCAATGAGATATTGAAGCTGGCCAGCGCGTTTTTCGCCCAAGCGGAGCTCGACCGCCGGCTCAAGTCCTGAAGGACTTCATCGACAAGCATCGCGATGCCTTCGGGGTCGAGCCGCTCTGCAAGGTCTTGCAGGTCGCCCCATCGGCATATCGAAGGCACGCTGCGCAACAGCGAGAGCCCCACAAGCGCTGCGCCCGGGCGCAGCGCGACGAGATGCTAATGCCACAGATTGAACGTGTCTGGCAGGCCAACATGCAGGTCTATGGTGCCGACAAGGTGTGGCGGCAACTGGCCCGCGAAGGCGTGTCTGTGGCTCGCTGCACGGTCGAGCGCTTGATGCGCAAGCTCGGGCTGCGCGGTGTGATGCGTGGCAAGGTCGTGCGCACCACCATCAGTGATGCCAAGGCACCTTGCCCGCTGGACCGCGTGAACCGGCAGTTCCGGGCCGAGCGGCCCAACCAGCTTTGGGTCAGCGACTTCACCTATGTCTCGACCTGGCAGGGCTGGCTCTATGTGGCCTTTGTCATCGACGTGTTTGCCCGACGCATCGTGGGTTGGCGGGTGAGCAGTTCAATGCGTACGGACTTCGTGCTCGATGCGCTGGAGCAGGCCCTGTACGCCCGGCAGCCAGAGCGCGATGGAAGCCTGATATGCCACAGCGACAGGGGCTCTCAATACGTCAGCATCCGATACTCCGAACGGCTGGCTGAGGCCGGCATCGAGCCGTCTGTGGGCAGCAAGGGCGACAGCTACGACAACGCCTTGGCAGAGACCATCAACGGGCTCTACAAGGCCGAGTTGATTCACCGTCGAGCGCCATGGAAGACCAAGGAGGCGGTGGAGCTGGCGACCCTTGAATGGGTGTCCTGGTTCAACCACCATCGCCTGCTCGAACCCATCGGGTACATACCGCCAGCAGAGGCTGAGGCAAACTACTACCGGCAACTCGCCAGTCAGAACACCGAGGTGGTGGCCTGACTTAAACCAAACAGCCTCCGCGAATCCCGGGGCGATTCAGGGAGACCAATCCCGATCAAGTTTTTTCGACTTGACGGGCGCAGTATAGCGACGGAGCTGCAGCCGAATCGCAGCAGAGTTGGGTTTCCTCTGCCACGTTTCCGATTTGTTACATTCGACTTCCGAGCGAGCCTCCGCGCGCCGAAAGGGACTGATGAAGCAGCTCACAACTGGTATCCAAGTGAAATCAATCAGCTTTGGTGCGACGCCGTTTCGCAAGCTGCAGGCGCTTGAGATAACCTTCGCGCCTCGCCTCACGCTCATTGCTGGACACAACGGCATTGGCAAGTCCACCATTCTCGGCCTCGTGGCCAACACGTTCGGTGATACGTCCGACAGCGGACCAAGGAGCTACTTCGGCGAGCCGTACTACGCAAATATCGAGCGGATTGTCTATTTGGGACTTGAGGAGGTTGATAGAAATCAAGCCGACTCTGCTAGCAGTCCGACGATCACCGCGTCGGTGCATGGGGTGGAGGTTGTCAAACGATGTGCCATGACGCGTCGAAGTGCGCACAGACGGGCACGAGTTGTGCCGCGGACTGTAAATCGGAGCGAAGACGATCCCGTAGGACCCGACGCAAAGATTCCACTGCCAGCGATCTACCTGGGCATCAAACGACTGACTTCGATAGGAGAAGCCGACGAGAAGGAGGTTGAAAGCACCGCTTTACAGATGCACGAAGACGACAGCACTTTGATGGTCGACTTTGTCCGCTCCGTGATATTGAGCAGTACGCCGAATGCAAACATTACCCGGCAAAGCATTAAGGGCTCCAAAAAGAGGAGTGCACAGCCTGGCTACGAAGACCATGACGCGCAGGCAATCTCAGTGGGACAAGACAGCCTCGGCAGCATTGCTACCGCTTTGGCCTCATTTAACAGATTGAAGAGAGAAGCTGGAACAGCGTATGCCGGCGGCCTACTGATCATTGACGAACTAGATGCTGGATTTCATCCTCATGCCATTGCGGCATTAGCCACCGCTCTGAAGCGCTATGCCGGCCGATTGCAACTTCAGATCATCGCGACGACGCATTCGCCTAGGTTGATCGAGGCGATACATCCTGACGGTGGTGGCAATGTCAATGCTCCAGACACGGTTGTCTACCTGGTGGACACAAGAAAGCCGCGACTGGCAGAGGATCAAAGGCTAGCCGCTATCCGAAGTGATATGGAGTTGAGCGCCGACATCACTCCGACTTCCAAACGTCGCAAGCCCACGCTGTTCATCTACTTCGAAGACAGGGAAGGTGCCCAGTTCTTTTCGGAACTGGTGCCGACAGCAGCCAGAAATAGATTGGGGCGCCGGCACGGTGTGACGATCAAGTGCGTGCCATTGTTCGCCGGCGGCACCAATATGATCAAGTTCCCGAGCGTAGATCCGATGTTTAGGACTCGGGTGCTTGCAGTCGATGGCGATACTCCAGTGCCAGCAAAGATGATGGCCTACGGCAATATTTTGAAGCTCCCATGCGTTCACGGTGCCAGCGGCACGAATCGGTCACCTGAAAACACCATCAAAGGATTTTTGCGTGCTGTAGCGCGTGCAACCGATGGGCAGCTGTACGAGGCCATGCGAAACATAGGTCCGGCCAATGCCAGTGGTGACCGTATACAAGCCAAGTTTTTTCCAGAGGACTCTGGCAGCAGTAACGGTCGAGTAAGTAGCAAAAGTTGGTGGGAAACTCACTGGACAGCCCTAAAGAGTTGGAACGTCGTACGCGAGTGGGCAGCCTGCCACACGGACGAAATTGACGCATTCAACAGTGCGCTCGATCAGACCATCCAAGCCGCAGTAAAGCGACTGACTGCGTGAGGCTGGCCAAGCAGGCTTTCTATCGCTAAAGTACCTCAGCACCATGTACTCAAAAAAGCTCTACACACCCCTACGCTATCCGGGAGGGAAAGCTCGCTTCGCGCCTCTTATCTCTAGTCTCATCAAGGCGAATGGTCTAGAGGGCGGGGATTATCTAGAACCCTTCGCAGGAGGGGCAGGCGTTGCACTTGAGTTGCTGATAGAGGGGGCGGTCACACGCACGCACATCAACGATGCGGATCCAGCAGTTGCGGTGTTTTGGAGAGCGGCCACTCGCCAGTCCAGAGAGCTCGTTGCCATGGTTGCGAACGAACCTGTGACCATGGACGCTTGGTATCACTGGCGCGAGGTCATGCTGGAGAATGTAAATGCCTCAGAGCTGCATCGCGGCTTTGCCACTCTGTTTATGAACCGCACGAATCGGTCAGGAATCTTGAAAGGCGGAGTTATAGGAGGAAAGGGACAAGCTGGAGCCTATCGTCTCGATGCCCGGTTCATGCGCGACGAGCTGTGCAAGCGCCTTGAACGTATCGGCCGACACGCCCACTCAATCTTCGTCTACGAAGAAGACGCACGCCAACTTTTGCTGCGATGCCATCAGTTCCTCCCTTCCAAGGCGCTGGTCTACCTAGATCCGCCCTACTACGTTAAAGGTGCTGGCCTGTATCGGAACTTCTACAGGCACGATGACCATGCGCAGATAGCAAAGCTACTCGCCAGCGCCCGTTTTCGCAGGCCTTGGGTGGTCTCTTACGACAACGCAGAAGCCATCAGGACGATGTATTCATTTGCGAGGTCGGTCACATACGGACTCAATTACACCGCACAACGCCGCTACACAGGGGCGGAGGTTATGTTCTTTAGCGATCGACTGTCGACTGGTTTACCTGAGGCGATGGCGGCATAGGTGCCCTGTTGCCCGTGAGATCGCTACAACTTGTTGGCATAGGTCGGAGTACCGGCGAGCCGTTCAAGCTCGGCGACGCCGGGGCTGCCTAGCCAAGCCATAAAGTCGGCTGCAGACAACGAGCCGCCATGCACACGCAACAGCCCTTCCATAAATAGGCTGTGTTCGATCAGCGTGATGTCCTTTGATGCCGCCGCCTTCTTCTTTGACGTCTCGTCGAACGCTGGCTTGCCGAGGGTCACTCGCCTCATGATGGGATCGAAGTCCGCCGCCTTCTGCATGACGGCCCATGCTTCCTCCTTTTTTATAAGTGGGGGCGACTTAGTACAGGTTTTGCATTCCAGCAGAACCTGCTGTGCACCAAGAGTGACTAGGAGATCTGGCACGTTGGGGTGCCTACCATCGTCCAGCACTGTCACTACCCAAGCAGCTTCGACCATTAGAAGGGTCGCTACAGCCTCCTCATACTCCGTGCCTAAGGCATCGTTGCAAGCCTTGACCAGATGCTCAATGCCTAATTCATGTCCGGACTTCCGGTGGGCTGAAGACAGCCTGCTCTGCCCCAGTCCTACTGTGCTGGACACCGCATCGATCAACGCTTGAGCACGCGGCTCGCTTCGTAGCAGCTGAACAAGCTTTTCCTTCGCGGTTGACAGCACATCGTGCAGCGTTTCAATACCCTGTGCAACCAGGCCCATTGCACGCTGCCTGCCGAAGCCGGGTACGCTATGCCGTTCGGCGACCCGCAACACATCCAGCACCTCTGGTGGTGCACCCCATCGGACCCGACGAGCCAACATGGCGATTTGGTTGCTCAACGTTTGGGGGCAGCCTAGATCGGGGACCGTTGAAAGTTTATGTAGACCATCTAGCACCCAAGCGACGTCCAGTGCAAGTCGATGAATAGTGCCTCCTGGCACTCGTGCGACGTGCGCGATCTTGCGATCCGCCAGACCTTCAGAATAGAGAACGATCGCGTGAGCACACTGCGCCAACTTCATGTCGTTTCGGTCGATCGCCACGGGTAGCAACTTCGTGCCCCAGAACGTTATAGACTCGTAGCTAGTCTGCGACGGATAGGGAAAGAATCTCGACGGCCGTTCGGCCCTGAATTCCTCACTGGCACAGGCCGCGTAGATCAATCCGGGAATCCACTCATCGAAGCTCGCCGAAAGCCGAGGCCCGAAGGTACGTAGCATTGCTGCGAGCTGCACGGCCGTAGCCGGAAGCAGCCCTGACACCGCCGTTGCGTTGCCCAGTGGTGTAACGAGTAATGCATCAGCCTCGTCGCGGATCAACCCATTAGCGGCTAACCAGTCTGCCGCAGCGCGACTTTCGGTCGTCAAAAGTGCAAGCTTCGTAGGATTTCGGTTGAGAGTTTGATACCAGTAAAGGGTGTTCTCAAAGAACGTCATGACCTCGGCAAAACTGCTGGCCAGCCCAGACGCGATCAGCGTCAGGATCGTTTTCCGGATACTCAGGTGCACCAACTGCGAGCCAAGTCGGTCGTTTTCGGGAAGCACGAGCAAGTTGGCGTGCGCTAGTTCGACATTGTTTTGCGGCAACAGAACGGAGAACCCGTCGGGATGCATCCCAAGCCTGCCTGCACGCCCGGACATGTTGCGGTAGTCGGACTGCACGATGTGATTCCCTGCCCGGTCACCGAAGCGATACGTCAGCTTTGAAAAGACAATTGTGCGAAACGGGAAGTTCACTCCTGCTGCAAGAGTCGAAGTGGAAAAACACACCTCGAACTTTCCCTCAGTGAAGCCACCCTCGACAACCTGGCGTTCTTGTGGTGACAGGTCAGCAGTGTGAAATGCGACACGACGCTCGGCACTCTCCCTGAGTTGATCGGACGACTCTGTTGGCTCCGAAAACAAATCAAGCTGCTGCGCCAGCTCGATACCAATGCCGACTCGGGGCCTTCTCTGTCCGAATGTGTTTGCAAGATTGACCGCCTCGCGACGACTCTCCGTGAAAACAAGTACGGGCCCGCGGTCAAGTCGTAGCAAGTGGTCCACCACTGCAAAAATGTCGTTCGTTGCAGTTGCTCCGCCACGAATTTCCTGTCCGGTGCTATCTCCAAACTTCGTGCGATGAACGCGTCCCCCGTACCAAACCTCTTGATGCAGTGGCACATCTCGATGCGCGCTGCGTACAAGTTTGCACGCCATCCATCCCGCTATGTCTTCCGGGTTATCTACAGTCGCGGTCAATGCTAAAAACTGTCGGATTCCGCGTTGCCGTAGGGCCCCGCAAAGCGCTTCAATGTCTGGTCCGCGGCCGGGCTCACCAAGAATCTGCAACTCGTCGGCGACAACAAGCGCACTATTCGGTCTGAGCTGACCGCTCAAAAAAAGGCCTAGCGCCTTCTCGTAGGTCGCAACGGTTAATTGAGCGTCGATATCGCCTTCGGTTCGGTCCCCTGTGTTCAGACCAACCGAGCCCAGCGGCTCGACGGCATTCTCACCGAAGCGAGCCACGAAATCGAGGTACTTCTGATCGGCTAGCGCCTTATGTGAAACGAGGTAAATTGCGCGAACCCCAGCACGAAGGGCTGTGAGCACGGCGATCTCGCCGACAAGCGTCTTGCCTGATGAAGTTGGAGCACTAACAACGAGGCTTTCACCGGATGCCGCCCCAGCAGCGATCGCACGTTGCTGGATGTCGGTCAGCGATTCGATCCCCCAACGCTGAAGCCGATGCAGCAACCATGCATCGACTCCAGGACCTTGTGCATCAGAAACTCGCATCTGTTCGCTCCTCCTAAGGATCTGCTGTGACACTCGATGTACTGGACTGTATCGACGATTGACCCTTCTTAAGTCAGATCTTTTACGCTGCACCCACATCGAATGCTCCCAAGCCAAAGAGATCAGCGTTCAACATTGCTCTTCATAGCAAATGCCTTCCCGTCCTTCGTACTCACCCGCCTAAACCGCCCCCACAGCCCCCCTCAAAACCTCCGCATACCGCACCCTGTTCTCCCGCACCCTCTCCAAACTCCCGCCCAACCCCAGCACCACCGGCTGCCCATGAATCGTCACCGGCAGCAGCGCGCACATCGTTGCGCCGTCTGCGAACGGCATGCCTTCTATGTGGATCTGGGTCTGGCCTTTGAGCGACAGAATGCGTTTGACCATCGCCGCCACGTCCACCCGTTGCGAGGGGTCGGCAATGGCAATGTTGGCGCGGCGCACCAGGCGCTCGATCTGCTCCGGTGTGCGCGTGGACAGCAGCAACCAGCCCAGCGATGACGTGACCACCGGCCGCATGCTGCCCTCTTCCGTATAGAAGCGCATGGCGTGGGTGGACTGGATGATGCGCACGTGCTGCAGGTACACGTCGTTCAGCAAACCGAGCGACACGGTTTCGCCGGTCGCGTTGCAAGATCGACATCCATGTGGCTGCCTCGTGGGGAAGAGATCGCCTGCCAGTAGCCGATTCTTCGAATTGAAGGTTCAACCGCAGGCGCCATGCATGGCGCCTGGATTCATCAAACCGGTGGGATCAAAGGCGTTCTTCACCGCGCGCAGCAAGCAACGCTTCTCCTCCGAAGCGTGCGACGTCGATTGCTTCACCTTCAGGCGACCAATGCCGTGTTCGGCACTGGAACTTCCACCGAGTGCGACAGCCGCCGAGTACACCAGGTGATGGATGTCGTCGCGTCGTGCAATGAACGCCTTGCGGTCAGCCCCCAATGGCTGACTCACAATCACGTGAATGTTGCCGTCACCGGCGTGTCCGAAAGCGCTCACTCGGGAACCCGGCACAAGGCGACAGACGTCGGTCTCTACCAAATGAACGAACTCTGGAATGCGCGACACGGGCACCGAAGGGTCGTGCAGAAGAAAGCCACCTTCTTTCCAGTACCACGCGGTTCCCTCGTCTCGCAGACGCCAGAACGCATTGGCTTGGGCAAGGTTCTGTGCGAGCACGGCGTCCGTGGCCAGTCCGTCCTCCATCGCCTGTGCCAACGCACGCTCCAGCAACTCGTCCAACAAATCGCCTGGCCGGCTCGACTCGAGTTGAACGAGCACCGCCCATGATGGCAGTTGTTCGAAAGGGCTTGCAGCGCCAGGCATGTGTCGAAGCGGAACCTCCAGCGAAAACCGGTTCATGACTTCGAACGAAGTGACGCAATCTCCGCTAGCTGCGCGCAAGCCGGCCAGCAATTGAAGCGCTTCACGAGGTCCAGGGACAGCGACGAAGGCCGTCGCCGTGGCGCGCGGTGATGGGACCAATTGCAGCACAGCCGCCGTGATGATGCCCAGCGTTCCCTCGGATCCGATAAACAACTGCTTCAAGTCGTAGCCCGAGTTGTCTTTTCTCAGCGCTTTCAATCCGTCCCAGACCATGCCGTCGGGCAATACGACCTGAAGGCCGAGCACGGACTGTCTTGCCATGCCAAACCGGAGCACGGAGCGCCCCCCGGCATTGGTGGCCAGGTTTCCACCGATCTGACAAGACCCTTCCGAGCCCATGCTGACCGGCAGCATCAAACCCTGTTCACGCGCGCCAGCTTGTGCGTTGGCCAGCACCACCCCTGCCTCCAAGGCCATGGTGTAGCCGACGGGGTCAATGGAGAGGATGCGGTTCATTCGCGAGAGCGACACGACGATCGAGCGCTCATCGCCGGGTGTAGCTCCGTCGCTCAACCCCGTGTTCCCCCCTTGCGGAACCACAGTGAGCGAGAGCTCGGCAGCGAGCTTGACCACACGCGACACCTCCGACACATTGGCTGGACGTACCACGGCAAGTGCGTGCCCCGCGATCCGGCGCGCGCTGGTCAGGTAGCCCGCCATGTCGGCCGACGAGGCGAATACGTTGGCTTCGCCCACGATTCCACGCAGCGCCTGCAGGGCCTGTGACCGGCATTGAGACGAGAGCGTTGCGGCGGTCTTCATTTCTGCATTGCCGTCCGAAGATCGCGCACAGTCGTCAGGTCATCCACCGTCATCGCAAAGGTGTAGCGAAAGCCATGGCCGACCTTGACAGGCTTCAATGCGCCCATTTCATGCCAGGGCGAGTCGTTGATGGTGAGCGTTGCCTGGCCACGCCACACCGGCGAACGCGCGACATCGCGCGCCTTTTGTCGCACCAGCTCATGTACGGCGGGCTGCTGGTGCAGACCGGCGGCAAGGTTGGGAAAGTACCGCATATTGATCATGCGGGCCAACATTCTGTTTGGCGCATCGTCAACCTGGTTCTCCAGCGTCACCGTGGCCTCCACCAATCGGCGGTCTCGGTGAGCAAGCGTGGCAGCGAAAAGTCCCCCAGAGCCCTCGTGCGGCGCGGCCTTGCTTTCAAGAGAGAAACTGCGGCTCATACGCACAGTTCCGATCTGCTTGGGCATCCCCTGGATCAAGCCGCGAACCATGGAGTTGTCGTTGTCGACAAATATGTAAGGACAGGCAGCGGCATCCTTGCCCTCCCACGTTGCACTTACCGCTATGAAGCACTCCATGTACTGATTGACCGAAGGGTCGATCCGTTCGATGCCCGAGGCACTGACATATTGGTTGTCAGAGAAAAAGATGGCGCATTTGCCAGGGTCTGTGCCCGGTGCTAGCCCAGGTGGCAACACGGCAGCGACCGCTGAAGGGTCTGCCCAGTATTCGATGGCCATGAAGTCGCCGACGAAATGCCAGGGTGGCATGGGAGCGAGGTTGGTCTTGCCCAATGGGGAGAGCGGTGTGGTGAAGCCTGTCAACATGGTTTTACTTGGTCAGATTTCGATGTGGCCTGGCTGCCAGTGGGACGAATGGCGAACCCGGATGCGTTTGTGCTGTTCACGAGGCAAGGCTATCGAGGCACTGCTCTCGTGACAACCAAACTGCCGGGCGAATGTCCATAGGTTGGACATTCCAAAACGCACAACCTGCAATGTCCACCAGGCGGACAGAAGCACTGGGGAGGCGGTCTGCCGAACCATGTCACGTCCTAGACTGCGGCCGTCTCTTCAGCTCTTTTGTTCAAGCGTATGCGCCGTGTTCTCTCACCTCTCCTCTCACCGAAATCTGTCGCCGTCATCGGCGCATCCGACAACCCATCCCGAATCGGAGGACGGCCACTCTCTCAGTTGCGAGGCCTGAAGTTCCGCGGTGGTTTGTATCCCGTTCATCCCACGCACGAGAACATACAGGGGTTGCAGGCCTATCGCTCGATCCGCAGCGTGCCCGAGCCTGTGGACTGCGCGATTCTTGCGATTCCGAGAGAACGCGTCATGGGGGTGCTCGAAGAGTGCGCCGACAGTGGTGTGCGGGGCGCGGTAGTGTTCTCCGCGGGCTTCGCCGAGTCGGGAGGCGCCGGACGCGAAGACGAGCGGCTGCTGGCCCAGTTGACCCGACGAACCGGCATGCGAGTGCTGGGCCCAAATTGCCTGGGCGCATTCAACCTTGAGGTTGGAGCCTGGCTCAGTTTCACCGCCGCAGTTCCCACACGGATTGAAGGTTCGTTTCAGTTCGCGCTGGTCAGCCAAAGCGGCGGCGTCGGCTCCAATCTTCTGGCCATGGCCCACCTGCGTGGTTTGTCCATCAACCAGTTCGTGACCACCGGCAATGAAGTCGATGTAGAAATTGGCGAGGTTCTGGAGACCTTCGCCGAAGATGACACCGTCGACGGCATTCTTCTTTACGTGGAAGGGCTGCGACGCAGTGAATCCTTCTTGCGGGGCTTGGAAACGGCGCGCTTGCGGCGCAAACCGGTCATCCTGGTGAAAGTCGGCACGACGACAGCCGGCGCAGAGGCGGCGGCTTCCCACACAGCATCGCTTGCCGGTGACGATGCGATGTACGACGCCGTTTTGCGTGGACACGCCGTGCACCGCGCGGCAAGCATCGAGGAGATGTTTGACGTCGCACGCGCCGCAGCTCGCCGCCGCTACCCGGCGGGACGACGCCTCTGTGTGGTGTCTACCTCGGGGGGCTTCGCGGCGCTGGCCGTCGATGCCGCCGTCGGAGGAGGTTTCACTTTGCCGGAGATGCCGGCCTCTGCGCAAGAGGTCATTCGTGGACATATCCCTGCCGCATCCACCCGCAACCCGGTCGATGTCACGGGCCAGTTTTTGTCCGATCCGGGACTGGTGGGCATGGTAATGGGTGAACTGATTGCGGCCCGACCCGCCGACACGATGTTTACTTTTCTAGGTCAGATCGCCGCGAACCCCGTGATGCGGACGCCGCTGCTGCGGCAAATGAAGGAAGCCGCAGCCAGTGCCCCCGACATGCTGCACATGGTCAGTGTCACGGGAGAACCCGAGCTTGCAACAGCCTACGAAGCCGCCGGGTATCTGCAATATGAGGATCCACTTCGCGCCATGGGGGTCCTGAACGCCCTGGCCTCGATGCGCGAAGGGTTTGATCGTCCTGCCCAGCCAGTGGCCGTTCGCCGTGGCATGCCGAAGATGGATGCAGAGCGCTACAACGAAGCGGACGCGCGCGCAGTGCTGCAGCGTGCAGGCGTTTCTTTCATTCCGGCCGAGTTGGTGAAGAACGCGGCCGAAGCCGATGCGGCCGCGCTGCGACAGGGATTTCCCGTTGCCCTGAAAGTCGTGTCACATGACTTGGCTCACAAAAGCGACGTCGGCGGTGTCGCCCTGCATCTGCGTACGCCATCCGCACTAAAAGAGGCGTTTGAGCGGATGCAACGCGATCTGTCCGTCAAAGTGCCCACTGCGCGCATCGACGGCTTCCTTGTGTCGCCGATGGCACCCACCGGCGTCGAATGCGTCGTCGGCCTGCACCAGGACCCGGTTTTTGGCCCCATGGTCATGTTCGGCCTGGGCGGTGTGCTCGTCGAAGTTTTAGGGGACGTTGTCTGGTTGCGCGCTGGATTTGGGCGCGACGACGCACGCGCACTCGTGCTTTCCATCCGAGGTGCGGCTTTGCTGACTGGCGTTCGCGGCCGATCGCCAGCAGACATCGAAGCGCTTGTCGACCTGCTGCTGGCTATTTCAGACCTCGCACTGACGAACACCGGTCGACTGCGCTCGCTGGAACTCAATCCTGTTCTCGTCCTGCCGCAAGGGCAAGGCGTGCTTGCGCTGGACGCGCTGATCGATCTGTATCCCTCAACCAACCAGGAGTCCTCCCATTGAAAAACGATGCCACCAGCCAACTCGTCGTCACGCGCGACACCGTCGATCCACACGTCATGGTTGTCACCATCGACAGGCCGCCCGTGAATCCTTTGACACTCGCCATGTTCGAACGCATGACGGAGCTTTTTGCTGGTCTGCACAAGCTTCCAGACGTTCGTGCTGTCGTGCTCACCGGTGCCGGTATCCGCGTGTTCTGCGCGGGTGCCGACGTGAAGGAACTCGGTGAGAAGACGCTCGAAATTTCCATGCAGCGTTCGGCGGTCACCCGCGCCACCTTTGAGGCAATCCGGAAGTCACCGGTGCCCGTCATCGCGGCTGTCAATGGCTCTGCCATCGGCGCGGGACTGGTTCTGGCTGCGTGCTGCGATGTCGTGATGGCGGCGCAAGGAACCAAGTTCGCCCTGCCCGAGGTGACCGTCGGCACAATGGGAGGCGCTCGCCATGCGGCCACGTTGTTGCCGGAGAAAATGGTTCGCTTCATGGTTCTCACGGGCGAACACATGATGGCCGAAGATCTGCATCGCATCGGAAGCGTCCATATGGTCTTGCCCCACGATGAGTTGATGCCGCAAGCATTGGCAATGGCCCGTCGCATGGCGTCCAAAGCACCTACCGTGATGCGTCTGGCGCGCGAGTCGATCACGCTGGCCTTTGAAATGCCGGTCTACGAAGGCTATCGGCTTGAACAACTGTTCACGGGCCTTGCCGCCGGTCTCCCCGAATCGAGAGAAGCCGCTTTGGCGTGGGCGGAAAAGCGCAAGCCCAGCTGGCTCGCCTGAATTCAGAGCCCTTGTACGTCCTGTCCATAAAGGAGACAAAACATGATCACGAACCTCAAAAAGCAGTTGGTGCGCGCGGGCCTTGTGTTCGCCTGCGCGTTAGGCGTGCTGTCCGCTTCTGCGCAAACCTACCCTTCCCGCCCCATCACGCTTGTGGTGCCCTACTCTGCTGGCGGAACGGTTGACACGCTTGCCCGGGCAGCCGCCGAAGGGCTGGCTGCGCGCCTGGGCCAGGGCGTTGTGGTGGAGAACCGGCCAGGTGGCAATGCCATCGTGGCCGCACGCTTTGTGGCCAACGCTGAGCCCAACGGATACACACTGCTGTTTGTCGGCGGATCTGTTCTTTCCAAGGTGTTTCAGAAGGATCCGCCTATCAACATGGCGACCGACTTCGTTCCTATCGCGCCGCTGTATCAGGGTCCATTCGTGCTGGCGGTGGGGGCCAAAGTCCCTGCCCGCACGCTGGCTGAATTCATCTCCTATGCCAAAGCGAATCCCGGCGTGCTGAACTATGGATCGGCAGCTCCCAACGCAATGATGTCGATGGAGGCTCTCAAAGCTGCGGCGGGCATTGATGTCAAGCACATCCCCTACAAAGGCGGAGCCAACGTGACGACGGCTCTTCTGTCGAACGAAGTCCAGGCGGCATTCGAAGGCATCACGTCTTTTCGCGCCCATGCTGCCTCGGGCGCCATGAAGATCCTGGCCGTCGGCGCGAACCGCCGCCTGGAAGAGATTCCCGATGTACCCACGATCGCGGAGTCCGGATATCCTGGCTTTCTGACGGTTTTCAGTGGCGGGCTATGGGCACCGGCAAAGACGCCTGCGGCAGTCGTGCAGCGACTGAACCACGAGTTGCTGGCGGTGGCAAAGTCGCCCGCGTTTGTGGACCGTGTGCGATTGGCGGGCGCGGCCCCCGTGGCCGGCACACCAGAAGAGTTGCCCGCGATGGTTCGTGCCGAGGTTTCGTTCTGGACCGAGGCGGCACGCCGAGCTGGCTATGTTCCCGAGTAGCCCGCGCGCCTCGGGGTGAGAGCGCCAGCGATATTGGAGTACGCTGTGCTGCAAGTTGCTCGCGATGTCGGTTGGCAAGGAGACAAGAATGGGCGATCAAGAAGACAAGCAGTCTGGAAAGCACGCAATCTCCCGCGCCATCGATGTCCTGCGCGCCATTGCCAAAGACGGAGCGGGCGGCGCGCGGCTGGTGGATCTGGCAGCCAGCACCGGGCTGCCACATCCCACCGTTCGGCGCATCCTGTTGATCCTCATCAAGGAACGCATGGTGGTGCAGAGTGTCACCACCAACCGCTACCGTCTAGGCCCGCTCAGTTTCGAGCTGGGCCTGGCAGCGGGTGATAAAGGCGGACTCGTCGCAAGCTGTCGGCCGCACATGTTGCGGTTGGCCGCAATGACCAAAGGCACCGTGTATTTGATGAGTCGGAGTGGATTCGATGCCATCTGCCTCGACCGAGTGGATGGTGACTATCCGATCCGCAAGGTATTGCTGCGCATCGGCGGGCGTCGTCCTCTGGGCGCGGGCCCGGCGGGACTCGCCCTGCTGGCAGCCATGGACGATGCAGCTATCGAAGAAGGACTTCGGACGAAAGGCGCCACGCGCTCTCTGCTGGCTGCCGACAGCAGTCTGTTGCGATCGGCCATCGAAGAAACCCGTCGGTGCGGGTTCGCCATCACGCCGGATTGGGCTCTTCCAGGCGTGAGGGGCGTTGGCATGGTGGTGCCGTCCTCCAACGGGCAGTCGGCCGTTAGCATTTCTGCGCCAACTGACCAGTTGAATCCGGAGCAGCTGATCGAGGCAACTCAGATGTTGAGCGACGAGATCGGCCGGATGCAGATCCATCCTCATTTGCGCCCGAAATCACGTTGATCGGAAACCGTGAACCCGCCATGATCATGTGTCGCAAATAATCTTGGTTGCATCGGTATGGGCGGCGGAGTTCCCCCCAACTTGATGGAACCCGCCCCTTCCTTATACCGCGCCCACAGCCCCCTTCAAAACCTCCGCATACCGCACCCTGTTCTCCCGCACCCTCTCCAGACTCCCGCCCAAGCCCAGCACCACCGGCTGCCCATGGATCGTCACCGGCAGCAGCGCGCACATCGTCGCGCCGTCTGCGAACGGCATGCCTTCTATGTGGATCTGGGTCTGGCCTTTGAGCGACAGGATGCGTTTGACCATCGCTGCCACGTCCACCCGTTGCGCGGGGTCGGCAATCGCAATGTTGGCGCGGCGCACCAGGCGCTCGATCTGCTCGGGTGTGCGCGTGGACAGCAACAACCAGCCCAGCGATGACGTGACCACTGGCCGCATGCTGCCCTCTTCCGTGTAGAAGCGCATGGCGTGGGTGGACTGGATGATGCGCACGTGCTGCAGGTACACGTCGTTCAGCAAACCGAGTGACACGGTTTCGCCGGTCGCGTTGTGCACGTCGCGCATGGCGTCGAGCAAGCGCGCGTTGTCGCCGAGCAGCGCGGGTTCGATCCATTCGCCGAGTGCAGCCACGCGCAGCGTGGGGAAGTACACGCGCTGTACGCGGTCGTAGTTCAGGTAGCCCTGGGCGGTCAGGCTCTTGAGCAGCGCCGTGGTGCTCGATTGCGGGTAGCCGAGCGCGTCCACAAGGTCTTTGAGCGAGCGCGGCGCGCGCACGGTGCGGAAGTGCTCCAGCAGCTCCAGCACGCGCGCGGCCGACTTGACGGTGGCTTGCGGCAATGCCATGTCAAACAACCAGCCTTGCTTAGAAGGTCAGCTGAAGCTCAGCCCTTCTGGTTTTGCACCGCATCAAGCAGCGCATAAATCGGATCGCTGTCGCGCAGCGAACCCAGCGGCGCGCGCACCGTGCCGAAATGTTCGGCCTCGGTTTTGTGCACCGCACCCATGGGGCGCAGCCAGTCGTACACCACCGTGCGCGCCGCAATGCGCCACTCTTCACCGCGCTTCTCAAAGCGGTCCGCATAGCGCCCGGCAATGAACACTTCTTGCGCCACGCCTTCGGCATCGCGGTCGCGCTGCAGTGCCAAAAAGTACGTCTCCACCGCCGCCTGCGTGCCCGCCAATGTGATCGACATGTTGGCAATGTTGTGGATGGAGCGCTCGCTGTCCTTGGCGAGCTTCTTCAGCGCCCAGTCGATGAAGCCGGTGGCGCTGCCCTGGTAGGGGCCGTGGCGGTCGGTGGCGTCGGGCCAGTAGGCGCTGCGCAGCGCTTCTTCGTCTTGCCGATCGATGCCGCGGCAGTAGCGCGCCATGCATTCGCGGATCGCTTCGCGGTCCATCAGTTCGGTGACTTGCTGTTTCAAATCCGGTGTCGACATAAGGGTATCTCCTAGGTTTTGAGCGCTATCGTGTTTTACTAACCGGCCGGTAGAATAATCTACAAACACGGAGACAGCAACACATGGGAAACAGGCTCAAAGGCAAGGTGGCTTTGGTCACCGGCGGCGCTCAAGGCATCGGCCGCGCTATCTGTGAACGCTTCGCCGCCGAGGGCGCGGCCATCGGCGTTCTCGACATCAAAGGCGACAACGCCGAGCGCGCAGCCCAGGCGCTGCGCGACCAGGGCGCACAAGCCCACGCCTACGCAGGCGACGTGGCACAACGCGCCACCTTCGAAGCGGCGGTGGGCGACTTGGAACAGCGTTACGGCCGGTTCGACGTTCTCGTCAACAACGCGATCTGGGTGCGCTACGGCCCCATCGACGCCATCACCCCCGAGATGCTGGCGCGCATGACGGGCACGGGTTTTCACTCGGTGGTCTGGGGCATTCAGGTGGGTGCAGCCGCCATGGCGCGTTCGGGTGGCGGGGCCATCGTGAACATTGCGTCGGCCGCGAGCTTCCTGGGCATTCCTTCGGGCATGGTGTACTGCGGCGTGAAGGCGGCGGTGCTCGGCCTCACGCGCTCGGCCTCGGTGGATCTGGGCCCGCAGAAAATCCGCGTGAACGCGGTGTGCCCGGGCTCGGTGAAAACCGAAGGTGTGGCCATCAACGTCAACCCCGAGATGGTGGCCAAGCGCATTGCGCGCGCACCGCTGGGCCGCCTGGGCGAGGTGGAAGATATTGCCAACGCGTCTCTCTTCCTCGCCAGCGACGAAAGCAGTTTCGTCACCGGCGAATCGCTGCTGGTCGACGGCGGCACGACCCACGCTCTTCTGTAATGCATTGACGACCACTGCCACCATGCGCGCCGAACCCATGCACCCCCTGCACCCGCTTTTCTTCCCCAGTTCCGTGGCGCTGATCGGCGCTTCGTCCGACCCCGAGCGCATCGGTGGCCGCCCTCTGCGCTTTCTGCTGGAAGCCGGCTTCAAGGGCCAGCTGTACCCGGTGAACCGCAGCGGCGCCGCCGAGATTCAAGGCCTGCCCGCGTACGCCAGCCTCACCGATGTGCCTGGCCCGGTGGACCACGCCATCATCGCCGTGCCGGTGCCCGGCGTGGAAGCGGCGCTGAAGGAATGCGCGGCCAAGGGTGTGAAGGCGGTGCAGGTGTTCACCGCCGGCTTTGCCGAGGTGGACGCGGCCGGTGCCGAGTTGCAGGCGCGTCTGGTGGCCATTTGCCGCGAAGCCGGCATGCGCATGGTGGGCCCGAACGCACTGGGCCTGCTGAACCCTTCGCAGAATTTTTATGCCACCTTCTCCACCGCGCTGAACGGCCTGCGCCCCAAGCACGGCGTGATCGGCCTGGCCACGCAGAGCGGCGCGTTTGGCTCGGCCACCTATGGCATGGCCACGCTGCGCGGCATTGGTTTGTCGCGCGTGATCGCCACCGGGAATGAGGCCGATGTGGACGTGGCCGAGTGCATTGACTACCTGGCCGAAGACCCCGACACGCGCGTGATCTGCGCCGCGCTCGAGGCCTGCAAAGACGGTGACCGTTTGCGCGCCGCGTTGCGCAAGGCAGCCGCTGCCGGCAAGCCCTTGATCATCATGAAGATCGGCAGCACCGACGTGGGCGCAGCAGCTGCCGCCACCCACACCGGTTCGCTGGCGGGGAATGACGCGGTGTATGACGCGGTGTTCGCCGAGTGCGGTGCGCACCGCGCGCAGTCGGTGGAAGAAATGCTGGACTTGGCGCACCTGTGCGCGGTGATCGGCACGCTGCCGAGCGATGAGAACATCGGCATCATGACGGGCTCGGGCGGCATCGGCATTCTCATGGCCGACAACGCCACCGAACTCGGCATGAAGCTGCCCGCGCTCACCGAGAGCGCCAACGCGGCGCTGAAAGAACTGCTGCCCTACGCGGTGCCGGCGAATCCGTTCGACACCACGGCACAAGTCACGGCCGTGCCCGATGGCGTGGCGCGCACCATCGAAGCCATGCTGGGCAAAGACGCCGCTTACGGCAGCCTGTTCGCGTATCTCGCGCACGTGGGCTTGTCGCCCGCGCGTTTCCAGTCCACCGAAGACCGTTTGATCGCCATCCACCGCGAGCACCCCGAGCGCGCGCTGGTGGTGGTGATGCTGTCCGACGAGGGCGTGACGCAGCGCCTGGAAGCCGGCGGTGTGGCGGTGTTCGCGGACCCGACGCGTGCGGTGCGCGCGATTGCTGGCGCGGCGCGCATGGCCCGCCTGCGCCGTGAGATGCGCACGGCCGATGTGGCCGTGGAACGCGCCACGCAGAAGCTGCCCGAAGCCGCCACCGAAACGCAGGCCAAGGCTTTGCTCGGCGCGGCCGGCATTCCGGTGCTGCCCGAAAAAACCTGCACCAGCGCGGCCGATGCCGTGGCGGCAGCGAACGCCATGGGCTACCCGGTGGTGGCCAAGATCGTCTCGGCCGACATTGCGCACAAGACCGAAGTGGGTGGTGTGCTGGTGGGTCTGGCCGATGCCGCTGCGGTGGCGGCTGGCTTCGACACCATCATGTCGCGCGCGGCCGAGCGCGCGCCGGGAGCGCGCATCGACGGCGTGCTGATCGCGCCCATGGTGCGCGGCGGTGTGGAGACCATCATCGGCATCCACATGGACGAGGTGTTCGGCCCCATGGTGATGTTTGGGTTGGGTGGCACGGCGGTGGAGCTGTACAAGGACGTGGCGTTTGCGTCTGCACCTTTGTCGCCTGCGCAGAGTTTGGCGCTGGTGGATTCGGTGCGCGCTTCGGCCCTGCTCAAGGGCTGGCGCGGTGGCCCGCAGTACGACGTGCCCGCGCTGTGCGATGCGCTGAGCAAACTCTCTGAATTCGCGGTTCGCCATGCGGACCAATTGGCCGGCATCGACATCAACCCCTTCGTGGTGCAAACCCAAGGCGGTGTGTGCCTGGATGCACTGATCTCCACGCACTGACCTTCACAGGAACAAAGCCATGAACCTCCAGCACATCCAGCTCCAGATCGACGAAGGCGTGGCCGTGGTCACGCTCAACCGCGCACCCGTCAACGCCCAGAACGCCGAGCTGCGCGCCGAGATCATCGATTGCTTCGATGCCCTCAGCGACATGCCCGAAGTGGCCTGCATCGTCATCACCGGCGCGGGCAAGACCTTCTCCGCCGGCGCCGACATCCGCGAGCGCAAAGACCTGAGCGCCACCCCCGGTGCCTACGGCCGCCACAACCGCCTCACCCGCGAATGCCACAACGCGATGGTCGAGTGCTCCAAGCCCATCATCGCGGCCATCAACGGCCCGGCGCTGGGCGCGGGCTTCGGCCTGGTGCTGGGTTCGGACATCTGGGTCGCCTCGGAAAACGCCTACGTGTCCATGCCCGAGATCAACGTCGGCCTGGCCGGCGGTGCCACCTTCTTGCAGAAGCACTTCAGCCAGTCGCGTGCGCGCCGCATGTTCTACACCGGCATGCAGGTCTCGGCGCAAGAGCTCTACCGCCTGGGCCTGGTGGAAGCCTGCCTGCCGCCCGACGAGCTCATGCCCTACGCCATGGAAATCGCGCGCGAGATCGCGTCCAAGAGCCCGATTGCCATGCGCCTGGCCAAGGAAGCTTCGCGCATGACGCTGCACATGCCCACCCGCGAGGCCTACCGCTACGAGCAAGGCAACACGGTCGCGCTGTCCAAGACCGAAGACGCGCGCGAAGCGCAAAAAGCCTTCCTGGAAAAGCGCAAGCCGGTCTACCAGGGCCGCTGAAATTTCCCTCCCGTCCGCGATCTTTCTATGATGGTCCACTGAACCCACACCAGAGAGAAAGTCTGCATGTCCACCAAGAAGCCTGCCGCCCCGATGGAGTCACCCGATCCGCTCGACTCGCGCGAGAACCAGTTGCTCGCGATCGCGCGCCACCTGTTCGCGCAGCACGGCTACGACCGCACGTCTTTGCGCGACATTGCCGAGGCCGCCAAGATCACCAAGGCCGCGCTGTACTACTACTTCCCGAACAAGGACGCGCTCTACGACCGCATCGTGCTCGAGTCCATCCAGCTGCTGTACGACCAGGTGGCGGCCGAAGTGGCCAAAGCCACGGGCCCGACCGCGCGCGTGCGCGCCTTCATGGAAGCCTCGGCCCGCATCCAGGACAGCGGGCGCGACCGCTGGATCGCCGGCTCCAACGCCTTCTGGCAAACCGCTGTGGATGGCCAGCGCATGGCCGCGCTCAAGCTGCGCGACAGCTACGAAGGCCTGCTGCGCCAGTGCATCGTCGACGGCATTGCCGCTGGCGAAATGCGCGCGGTGGACCCTGCCATGGCCGGTCGCCTGCTGCTCTCTGCACTCAACCACATGCCCCGTTGGCACAAGCCCGGCGGCAAACTCAGCGCCGCCCAGGTGATGCAGCAGTTCCTGGACATGCTGCTGTATGGCCTGGTGCTCGAAGAACCCGCACCACCGCCCGCACGCCGCCGCAAGGCCGCCGCCTGACGGCCCCTTTACCCACCCGCCATGCACCAGGAACCTCATGGCTTTTTTTGGCAACCGTCATTTACCTGCCGGCTGGTAAATCCACCGAACTTTTGAATATGAGCCACAGCCACCCGCACCCCCCCTTTCAACCCGATGACACGCGCATCGCCGGCCGGCTCGCGGGCCGGCGCATCCTGGTGACGGGCGCGGCCTCGGGCATCGGGCGCGCCATTGCCGAACTCTTCCTGCGCGCCGGCGCACGGGTGCTGGCGCTGGACCGCCACCGCCCGGCCGACTTTGCAGGTGACGCCGAGCTGTGGCTGGCTTGCGAGGCCGACATCACCGACCCGCAAGCCGTGGAGCGCGCGGTGCAGAGCGCCGTGGGCACCTTCGGCGGGCTCGACGGCGTGGTGAACGCGGCCGGCATCGCCAACACCGACTGGGCCGACGAGGTCTCGCTCGACGACTGGAAGCGCGTGATCGACGTGAACCTCACCGGCACCTTCAACGTCTGCCGCGCCGCGCTGCCGGAAATGCGTGCGGCCGGTGCCGGCACCATCGTGAACCTCTCGTCCGGTCAGGGCCTGCAACCCTTCAAGCAGCGCAGCGCCTACGCCGCGTCCAAGGCGGGCGTGATCGCGTTTTCCAAAAGCATCGCCATGGAGTGGGCACCGCAGGTGCGGGTGAACACCATCTGCCCCGGCGCGGTCGACACGCCCATGGTGCGCGGTGGTTACACCGCCGAACAGCTGCACAGCCAGGTGGGCCCGCGCTACGCGCTCGAACGCATCGGCGAGCCGCAAGAAATCGCGCTGGCCGCGCTCTACCTCAGCAGCGACGAATCGTCTTTCGTCACCGGCATCACGCTCGCGGTCGATGGCGGCCGCAGCTACCACTAAGAGAGAAAGAGGCCCCCATGCAAGCCCTGATGCAACAACACCAGCTGCTGCTCTCCGGCGTGCTCGACCACGCCGCCGCCTTCCACGGCGAGCGGGAGATCGTGTCGCACATGGTGGACGGTAGCACCCACCGCAGCAACTGGCGCGAGGTGCAGCAACGCGCCAAGCGCCTGGCCAACGCACTCACCACGCTGGGCGTGCAGCCCGGTGACCGCGTGGCCACGCTGGCCTGGAACACGCACCGCCATGTCGAGCTGTACTTCGGCGTCTCGGGCATGCAGGCCGTGCTGCACACGGTGAACCCGCGCCTGTTCCCGGAGCAGATCACCTACATCCTGAACCACGCCGAAGACGGCTATGTGTTCTTCGACACCTCGTTCGCCGACCTGCTCGCCGGCCTGGCACCGCAGCTCACGCACGCCAAGGGTTTCGTGGCCATGTGCCGGCGCGACCAGATGCCGCAGGTGGATCTGCCCAACCTGCTGTGCTATGAAGATTTGCTCGACGCGGCTTCGCCCGACTACAACTGGCCCAAATTCGACGAGAACACGGCGTCTTCTCTCTGCTACACGAGCGGCACCACCGGCAACCCCAAGGGCGTGCTCTACAGCCACCGCTCTACCGTGCTGCACTCGTTCACCGCCTGCACCACCGATGGCCTGGGCCTCTCGGCGCGCGACAGCGTCTTGCTGGTGGTGCCGCTGTTCCACGTCAACGCCTGGGGCATCCCGTACGCCGGTGCCATGTGCGGCGCCAAGCTGGTGCTGCCCGGCCCCAACCTCTCGGGCGAGAACATGTACCGCCTGCTGAAGGAAGAGCGCTGCAACTTCTCGCTCGGCGTGCCCACCGTGTGGCTCGGCCTGTTCGACCACATCGAGCGCCACCGCGCTTCGCTGAACCTGAAAGACATTCAGCTGCAACGCGTGGTGGTCGGTGGCTCGGCCTGCCCCCGCGCCATGATCGAAAAGTTCGACAGCCTGCTCGGCGCCTTCGTGATCCACGCCTGGGGCATGTCGGAAACCAGCCCGCTGGCCAGCATCGGCACCCTGCTCGACAAGCACCAGGGCATTCCCATTCAACAACGCTACGACCTGCAGGCCAAACAAGGCCGCGCCATCTACGGCGTGGACCTGGAAATCTTCGGTGAAGACGGCAAGCCCTTGCCGCACGACGGCAAGGCCTTTGGCGACCTGAAGGCGCGCGGCCCCTGGGTGGCCAGCGGCTACTACCGCGCCGAAGGTGGCAGCGTGCTCGATGCCGACGGCTGGTTCGCCACCGGCGACGTGGCCACGCTGGACGCCGATGGCTTCGTGCAGATCACCGACCGCAGCAAGGACGTGATCAAGTCCGGCGGCGAATGGATCTCGTCCATCGACCTGGAAAACGCCGCCATGGGCCACCCCGCCGTGCAGGAAGCCGCCGTGATCGGCGTGGCGCACTCGCGCTGGCAGGAACGCCCGCTGCTGGTGATCGTGCCCAAGGCCGGCCAGCAGACCACGCGCGAAGAGGTGCTGGGCTTCATGGACGGCAAGGTCGCCAAGTGGTGGATGCCCGACGACGTGGTGTTCGTCGACGCCCTGCCCCACACCGCCACCGGCAAGCTGCAAAAACTCAAGCTGCGCGAGCAATTCCGCGGCCACACCCTTCCCACCGACAACGCTTGAGCGTTCGTATTGCCGACCCCATGACCACTCTCGACGAAACCCAAAGCATGCTGCGCGACAGCGTGCAGGACTTCCACCAACGCCAGCCCGCACCGGCGCGCGTGCGCCGCCTGCGCGACCAGGCCGTGCCACTGGACCGCGCGGTCTGGAGCGACATGGCCGACGCCGGGCTGCTCGGCGTGCTGGTGCCCGAAGCGCTCGGCGGCCATGGTCTGGGCCTGGCCGAAGCCACGCTGATCGCCAGCGAACTCGGCCGTGGCCTCGCGCCCGAGCCCTATGTGGCCAGCGGCCTGATGGTGGTGCAGGCGCTGGTGCCCCTGGCCGAAGGCTCTGCGGCCGTGCGCCAGTTGCTCGAAGACGTGGTCACCGGCAAGACCCTGGCCGCGCTCGCGTGGCAGGAAGCCGCTGGCGCGCTGGATCTGGACGCCCTGCAACTGCAAGCCCAACGCCAGGGCGAGGGCTGGCAACTGAGCGGCGCGCAAAAACGCTTCGTGCCGCTGGCAAGCGCGGCCGAAGGCTTTCTGGTGGTGGCGCTGAACGGCGGCGAGACCGCGCTGTTCTGGGTGCCTGCCGGTGCCCAGGGTCCAATCGTGCAGAACAGCCGAACCGTGGACGGCACCGACTTCGGCGCGGTGAATTTCAGCGGCATCACCTTGCCCGCCGACGCGCTGCTCGCCAGCGGCCCGGCCGTGCGTGAAGCTGTCGCGAACGCGATCGAACTCGCGCGCCTGGCCTCGGCCTTCGAACTCGTGGGCGTGGCCGAGCGCGCGCTCGCCGACACGGTGGCCTACACCTCGCAACGAGTGCAGTTCGGCAAACCGATCGCGTCTTTCCAGGCGCTGCAGCACCGCATGGTCGACATGTGGATGCACAGCAAACTCGCGCGCGCCTCGGCCGAGAACGCGCTGCTCGACTGGAACGGCACAGGCGACGCTGCGCAACGCACGCTCTCCCTGCGCGCCGCGCGCGCCCGCGCCGCCAGCACCGCCTTGCTGGTGGGCAAAGCCGCGATCCATTTGCACGGCGGCATGGGCATTGCCGACGAGACCGACATTGGCCTGTGCCTGAAGCGCGGCCTCACGCTTTCGGCCTGGCTGGGCAACCCGCTGTGGCAACGCGGCCAGTTCCTCGACGAACTGCAGAAGAACGGCCGCACGCGCGCGCTCAACGGCGGCGCAGCGGTTCAGGTAGCCGACGGCACGGACGTCGCAGAGCTGCCCGACGACGAATTCCGCCACGTGCTGGCCGACTGGATCGCCGCCAACTACCCGCCCGAAAAACGCTTCATGAAGAAGCGCGCCTACTACGCCGACATTTCCGACTGGTACCAGTCCCTGTCGAAGCAGGGCTGGCTCGCACCGTCGTGGCCCAAGGAACACGGCGGCATGGGCCTCTCGCCCACCAAGCAGGTGATCTACGCCGAAGAAATGGCGCGCTACGGTTGCGCACGCATCCCCGACCACGGCCTGGCCATCGGCAAGCTGCTGCTCATGCACGGCACGCCCGAGCAGATCGGCTACCACCTGCCGCGCGTGCTCAGCGGCGAGATCATGTGGTGCCAAGGCTATTCGGAACCGAATGCCGGTTCGGATCTCGCCAACCTGCGCACCCGCGCCGACCGCGAGGGCGACGAGCTGGTGGTCAATGGCCAGAAGATCTGGACCACGCTCGGCCCGGGCGCCGACTGGATGTTTGCCCTGGTGCGCACCAGCAAGGTCGACGGCGCGAAACAGCGCGGCATCACCTTCCTGCTGATCAACCTCAAGACCCCGGGCGTGAAGGTGCGCCCCATCGTCAACCTCAAGGGCGAGAGCGAGTTCAGCGAAGTCTTCTTCGACAACGTGCGCGTGCCGGTGAGCAACGTGGTGGGCCGCATCGACGACGGCTGGAACGTGGCCAACTCCTTCCTGCGCGAAGAGCGCATCTTCTTTGGCACGCCGCGCCAGTGCGAAGGCGCGCTGGCCCAGCTGGACCGCCTGGCCGACGCCACCAACGCGCTGGAGCGCGCCGACTTCCGCGACCGCTACGCCCAACTGGTGCTCGACGTGCGCGACCTCAAGGCCGCGTTCGAGCTCTTCATGGGCCTGCTGCGTGGCGGTGAAGAACTCGGTCCCGACGTGTCCTACCTCAAGGTCTGGGGCACCGAGACCTACCAGCGCATCGCCGACGAGCTGGTGCAGCTCGCGGGCGATCAAGGCGGCCAGATGGACGACGTGGTGATCGACGGCATCGCCACCGACGTGATGGGGCAGTACCTCGACTCGCGCATGCCGGCGATCTTTGGTGGCTCCAACGAAATCCAGCGAAACATTCTGGCCAAGCAGATCCTCGCCTTGCCGTCAGGAAACCCAAGAACCTGACCGTTCCTTTTTCCGTTCCCGTTCCCGTTCCCGTTCCCGTTCCCTGTTCCCTTCCCTCAACACCGACACCTCTGGAGACAAAGATGAAGACGAAGAACACAGCGATCCTCAACCCAACCCTGCGCGCCGCTCTTGCGGCCACCGCCCTCGCTCTCGCGGGTGGCGCGGCCCAGGCCCAGATCTCTGACGACGCGGTGCGCATCGGCGTCATGGCCGACATCAGCGGCCCTTACTCGGGCAACGGCGGCCCCGGCTCCGTGCTCGCCGCGCGCATGGCGGTGGAAGATTTCGGCGGCAAGGTCAACGGCAAGAACATCGAGATCTTGCAAGTCGACGACCAGAACAAACCCGACGTGGGCCTGAACGCCGCACGCAAATGGCTCGACACCGACAAGATCGACACCATCATCGGCGGCTCGGCCTCGTCCATCGCCTTCGGCGTGCAAACGCTCATGCGCGAAAAGCAAAAGCCCTACCTGATCGCCGGCACCGTCTCGGCCGACCTCACCGGCAAGGCCTGCTCGCCCATGGGCATCCAGTTCCTGGTGGACACCTACTCGCTGCCCAAGGCGGGCGTGCAGTTGATGATCAACAAGGGCATCAAGGACTTCTACTTCATCACCGTGGACTACGCCTTCGGTGCCGCGCTGCAAGCCGAGGCGACGAAGTTCGTGCAGGCCGCCGGTGGCCGTGTGGTGGGCTCGGTGAAGCACCCGCTGGGCGCGACCGACTTCTCTTCGTACCTTCTGCAAGCGCAGTCCAGCGGTGCCAAGGGCATCGTGATCCTGAACGCCGGGCAAGACCTGTCCAACTCGCTCAAGCAGGCGGCCGAATTCCGCCTCACGCGCGGTGGCCAGACGCTCAGCGTGTTCGGCATGACCATCAACAGCGTGACCGCCATGGGCCTGGATGTGGCGCAAGGCCTGAACATCACCGTGCCCTTCTACTGGGACCAGGACGACGCCACCCGCGCCTGGAGCAAGCGCTTCATGGAACGCAACAACGGCGTGGTGCCTACCTACATCCAGGCCGGTGTGTACAGCGCCGCCATGCACTACCTGAAGGCCGTGAAGGACGGCGGCACGGATGACGGCCCGAAGGTGATGGCCAAGATGAAGGCCACACCGGTCAACGACTTCATGACCAAGAACGCATCCATCCGTGAAGACGGCCAGGTGATGCGCGCGGTCTACCCGATCGAAGTGAAGAAGCCGTCCGAGTCCAAGAGCAAATACGACTACTACAAGGTCGGCGCGGCCATTCCAGCCGACCAGATCTTCCGTCCGCTGACCGAAGGCGGCTGCGACTTCGTCAAGAAATAAACCCACCCTGAACCCGGAGACCTCCATGACCCTCAGCAAGACATTCCAACGCAGCGCCCAAGCCGTGGCCGCCACCATCGCCCTCATGGGCGGTGCGGCACAGGCCCAGATCTCGGACGACGTGATCCGCATCGGCGTGATGAACGACGCCAGCGGACCGTATTCCGGTGCGGGTGGCTCGGGCTCCGTGCTGGGTGCGCGCATGGCCATCGAGGACTTCGGCGGCAAGGTCAACGGCAAGTCCATCGAGCTGGTCTCGGTGGACGACCAGAACAAGCCCGATGTGGGCCTGGCCGCCGCGCGCAAGTGGATCGACACCGACAAGGTCGACGTGATCGTCGGCGGCTCGGCCTCGTCGATCGCACTCGGCGTGCAGAGCTTCATGAAGGAGAAGCAAAAGCCCTACCTGATCGCCGGCACGATCTCCTCGGACTTCACCGGCAAGGCCTGCTCGCCCATGAGCATCCAGTTCCTGGTCGACACCTACTCGCTACCCAAGGCGGGCGTGCAGCTGATGATCAACAAGGGCATCAAGGACTTCTTCTTCATCACGGTGGACTACGCGTTCGGCGCGGCGATGCAGGCCGAGGCCACGACGTTCATCCAGGCCGCTGGCGGGCGCGTGGTGGGCTCGGTGAAACACCCGCTGGGTGCGACCGACTTCTCGTCGTACTTGTTGCAGGCGCAGTCCAGCGGTGCCAAGGGCATCGTGATCCTGAACGCCGGCGCGGACGTCTCCAACTCGCTCAAGCAGGCCGCAGAGTTCCGCGTCACACGTGGCGGCCAGACGCTCAGCGTGTTCGGCATGACCATCAACAGCGTGACCGCCATGGGCCTGGACGTGGCCCAGGGCCTGAACATCACCGACCCCTTCTACTGGGACCAGAACGAAGCCACACGTGCCTGGAGCAAGCGCTTCATGTCGCGCAGCAGCGGCGGCGTTCCCCCCACCTTCACCAACTCCGGCGTGTACAGCGCGGTGACGCACTACCTCAAGGCGGTGAAAGAGATCAACACCGACGACGGCCCGAAGGTGATTGCCAAGATGAAGGCCACGCGCGTCAACGACATGATGACCGCCAACGCACCGATCCGCGAAGACGGCCAGGTGATGCGCGCGGTGTACCCGATCGAAATCAAGTCGCCCGCCGAGTCGAAATACAAGTACGACTACTACAAGGTCGGCGCGCCGATTCCGGCTGAGCAGATCTTCCGTCCGCTGGCCGAAGGCGGCTGCGACTTCGTGACCAAAAAGTAAGCCAACAACGCGGGGCATTCGCCATGGCACAACTCTTCACGCCTTACACACTGCGCGGCATGCAGGCGCGCAACCGCGTGGTCATCTCGCCGATGCAGCAGTCCGCTGGCGTCGAAGGCATGGCGACCGACTGGCACCTGGCCCACCTGGCGCGTTTTGCCATGGGCGGTGCCGGCATCGTGTTCGTCGAATCCACGGCGGTGGAAGCGCGTGGGCGCAACACCCACGGCGACATCGGCCTGTGGAGCGATGAGCACATTGCGCCGCTGGCGCGCATTGCCGACGCCCTGCGCCGCGATGGCGCGGTGCCCGCCATCCAGCTCGGCCACACCGGGCGCAAGGCCGGCATGCAGAAGTGGTGGCACGGCCATGGCCCCTTGAATGAAACCGATGCCGCGCGCGGTGAGCCACCCTGGACCTCGGTGGGCCCCAGCGCCCTGCCGGTGGGACCGGGCTGGCCCACGCCGCACGAATTGAGCACCGAAGAAGTGGAAAGCCTGGTGCGCCACTACGGTGTGGTGACACGGCGTGCGCGCGAGGCCGGCTACGAGGTGCTGGAAGTGCACGGTGCACACGGCTACCTGATCCACCAGTTCCTCTCGCCCGTGGCCAACCAGCGCAGCGACCGTTTTGGCCAGCAGCGCTGGCGCTTCGCGCTCGACGTGGCCGAAGCCGTGCGCCGCGAATGGCCGGACGACAAGCCGCTGTTCTGGCGCGTGTCGCTGGCCGACGTGGTCGACGGCGGCATGGAATTCGACGAACTGGTCGGCCTGCTGAGCGCGCTGAAAGAGCGCGGCGTGGACGTGGTCGACTGTTCTTCCGGCGGTGGCATTTCCAGCTACCCGACGCAAGGCAAATCGGTCTCCAACGGCTTGCTGTTCCGCGCCGAACTGGGCAAACAACTGCGCGAAGCCACCGGCCTGCAGGTGATGGGCGTGGGCCTGGTGATCGAACCGCAAACGGCAGAAGCCTATTTGCAGGCGGGCCAGGCCGACCTGATCGGCGTGGGCCGCGAAGCCCTCTACAACCCCAACTGGCCGGTGCATGCCGAAGTCGCCCTGGGCGTGAACCAGGACTACGCCACGTGGCCGCAGGCCTACCGCATGTACCTCATTCGCCGCGCCGCTGCTGCCGATGCGCTGCGCAAAGCCGACATGGCACGGAGCACCGCATGAGCTTGCACATCGACATTCTCGGCACCCGGCGCGACCGCCTGGGCGAATGCCCGCTGTGGGACCACCGCGAACAGGCGCTGTACTGGATCGACTCCAAAGCCAGGCTGGTGCGCCGCCTGCGCGGCGAGGCCCTGCACGAGTACGACGAGTGGGCAACCCCCAGCGACGTGGGCTCGATCGCACTCACGAAGAGCGGCCGCCTGGTGCTGTCGCTCGAAGACGGCTTCCACATCCTCGATCTGCAAACCGGCGCGACCCGCCGCCTCGCCGAAGTGCAGCACGCCGGCCCGTCGATGCGCCTGAACGATGGCCGCACCGACCGCCAGGGCCGCTTCGTCGCGGGCTCGTTGGTGGTGGGCCGGCACGACCCCGACGGCGGCTACTACCGCCTGGAGCGCGATGGCACGGCCACGAAACTCTTCGACGGCATCGCCCTGGCCAACGCCACCTGTTTCAGCCCCGACGGCCGCTCGCTCTACCACGCCGACAGCTTCAGCGACGAGGTGAGCGTGGTCGACTACGACACCGTCACAGGTGCCGTCGGTCCACGTCGCTCGCTGTTCAACACCCGCGCGCAAGGCTCCGCGCCCGATGGCACCACGGTCGACGCCGACGGCAACCTCTGGGTCGCCCTGGTGCAAGCCGGCAAACTCGGTTGCTACACGCCGCAAGGCCAGCTGCTGCGCCTGGTCGACGTGCCCACGCCTTTCCCCACCTGCCCCTGCTTCGGCGGGCCCGAGCTGGACGTGCTCTACGTCACCAGCATCAGCAACAGCGGCAACCTCCTGAAAACCGACCACCCCGATGCCGGCGCGGTCTTCGCGATCCACGGTCTGGGCGTGCGCGGTCTTCCCGAGGTGCTGTTCGACGACGAGGCCATTGCATGACCCCATCCATCACCTCCCACCAGAACGCCCCGGGCGAGGACGTGATCCTGCGCACCGAAGGCCTGAGCAAACAGTTCATGGGCTTCTACGCCGTGCGCGACGTGTCGCTCTCCGTACGGCGCAACACCATCCACGCACTGATCGGCCCCAACGGTGCGGGCAAGACCACCTGCTTCAACCTGCTGACCACGTCGATCCCGGCGACCGCCGGCCGCATCCACTACAACGGCCGCGACATCACCCGCAAGGACCCGGCCAGCGTGGCCGCCAGCGGCATGGTGCGCTCGTTCCAGATCTCGGCCGTGTTCGGCCAGATGAGCGTTCTTGACAACGTGCGCGTGGCCTTGCAACGCAAGGGCGGCGGCACCTTCGCCTTCTGGCGCAGCGACAAGACGCTGGACCGTTTCACGCCCCGTGCGCGCGAACTGCTGGCCTCGGTGAACCTGAGCGGCTACGAGAAGCACACCGCCGCCGACCTGCCCTACGGCCGCAAGCGCGCGCTGGAGCTGGCGACCACGCTGGCGCTGGACCCCGAATTGATCCTGCTCGACGAGCCCATGGCGGGCCTGGGCCACGAAGACATCGGCCCGGTCACGCGGCTCATTGCCGAAGTGGCCAAGCAACGCACGGTGCTCATGGTCGAACACAACATGAAGGTGGTGGCGGAGCTGTGCGACCGCATCACCGTGCTGCAGTCCGGCGAGGTGCTGGCCGAAGGCACCTACGCAGAAGTGTCGAACGACCCGCGCGTGCGGGAAGCCTATGTCGGAGGGGGCGCACATGCCTGAGAACCAGAAGAACATCACCACGACCCCGTGCGTGGAGGTGCGGGGCCTCACCGGCCACTACGGCGAAACGCAGGCGCTGCATGGCATCGATTTCGTGGTCAACCCCGGCGAAGTGGTCTGCCTGCTGGGCCGCAACGGCGCGGGCAAGACCACCACGTTGCGCGCCGTCGTCGGCCTGCTGACCAAGCGCCAGGGCCACATCGCCATCAATGGCAAACCCACCACGGGCATGGCGCCCGAAGACATTGCGCACCTGGGGGTGGCCTACTGCCCGGAAGAGCGCGGCATCTTCGCCAGCCTGGACGTGGAAGAGAACCTGATGTTGCCTCCGGTGCTCATGCCCGGCGGCATGTCGGTGGACGAGATCTACACACTGTTCCCCAACCTCAAGCTGCGCCGCAAGAGCCCGGGCACGCGCCTCTCGGGCGGTGAACAGCAGATGCTGGCGATTGGCCGTATCTTGCGCACCGGCGCCAAGCTGCTGCTGCTCGACGAATGCACCGAAGGCCTCGCGCCCGTGATCATCGACAAGATCGGCGAGGCCATTGGCGTGCTGCGCCAGCGCGGCTTCACCATCCTGATGGTGGAGCAGAACTTCCGCTTCGCCTCGGGCGTGGGCGACCGCTTCTACGTGGTCGAGGAAGGCCGTGTGATCGAACACTTCGACCGCCAGGCCATCGCCGACGACCGCGCCCGCATCGAATCGCTCTTGGGCGTCTGAGACCAATACAACGGAGACACACAACATGCCCGACACCTTGTTCGGATATCCCCTGGCCGCCATTGCAGGGCAGTTGCTGGTGGGCATGATCAACGGCTCGCTCTACGCTTTGATGAGCCTGGGCCTGGCCATCATCTTCGGCCTGCTGCGCGTGGTGAACTTCGCGCACGGCGCGCAGTACATGCTGGGCGCGTTCGTGGCCTGGGGCCTGCTCGAATACCTGGGCCTGAACTACTGGTGGGCGCTGGTGATCGCGCCGCTGCTGGTGGGGCTCTCGGGCATTGCACTCGAGCGCTTTCTGCTGCGCAAGCTCTACCACCTCGACCATGTCTACGCGCTGCTGCTCACCTTTGGCTTCGCGCTGATTCTGGAAGGCGTGTTCCGCTACAAGTTCGGTGCCACGGGCCAGCCCTATCCCAACCCGATCCCGGGCGGCCTGGACACCGACATGGCCTTCTTCCCCTGGTACCGGCTGTGGGTCATCGGCGCCTCCATCGCCATGTGCCTGGGCACCTGGTACGTGGTCGAGCGCACCAAGCTCGGCTCATACCTGCGCGCGGCCACGGAAAACCCGAACCTGGTGCGCACCTTCGGCGTGCGCGTGCCGCGCATGCTCATGCTCACCTACGGCCTGGGCGTGGCACTGGCCGGTTTCAGCGGCGTGATGGCCGCCCCGATCTACCAGGTGAACCCGCTCATGGGCTCGCAACTCATCATCGTGGTGTTCGCGGTGGTGGTGATCGGTGGCATGGGCTCCATCGTGGGCGCGATCGTCGCGGGCTTCACCCTCGGTGTGGTCGAAGGCATCACCAAGGTGGTGTACCCCGACGGCGCGGGCATGGTGGTGTTCGTGATCATGCTGCTGACCCTTGCCATCAGACCCAACGGCCTCTTTGGCAGCCACAAATAGAACCAGGAAGACAACGATGACCGAAACCCCTTCCCTGCTCGCGCGTTACCAGCGCCCGTTGCTGATCGTCGGCGCGCTCGTGCTGCTGGTCGCGCCGTTCCTGGCGTACCCGATCTTCCTGATGAAGCTGCTGTGCTTCGCGCTGCTGGCGGCGTCGCTGAACCTGCTGGTGGGCTACGTGGGCCTGCTCTCGTTCGGCCATGCCATGTTCTTCGGCTCGGCCGCCTACGGCGCGGCGCACGCGGTGAAGGTGTGGGGCTTCGACCCGGCGCTGGGCGTGTTGTTCGGCGTGCTGGTGGCCGCGGGCCTCGGTGTGGTCACAGGCCTGCTGGCGATCCGCCGCGCGGGCATTGCGTTTTCCATGATCACGCTGGCCAGCGCGCAACTGGTTTACTTCATTGCCCTGCGCTCGCCCTTCACCGGTGGTGAAGACGGCATTCAAAGCGTGCCGCGTGGTCATCTGCTGGGCTTCATCGACCTGTCGAACAACCTCACGCTGTACTACGTGGTTGCGGCCGTGGTGGCCGCTGCGTTCTGGCTCATCTGGCGCATCGTGTACTCGCCGTTTGGCCAGGTGCTCACCGCCATTCGCGACAACGAGCCGCGCGCGATCTCGCTCGGTTACCGGGTCAACCGCTACAAGCTGCTGGCGTTCACGCTGTCGGCCGCGCTCGCGGGCCTGGCCGGTGGCATGAAGACCATCGTGTTCCAGATCGCCACGCTCACCGACGTGAGCTGGGTCACCTCGGGCGAAGCCTTGTTGATGGGCATCGTCGGCGGCCTGCAAACCCTGCTCGGCCCGGTGGTCGGCGCGATCGTGGTGGTGACCATGGCGAACTCGCTGTCGGCCATTGCCGAGGCCGTGCTGATCGTGCAGGGCCTGGTGTTTGTGATCGTGGTGATGGTGTTCCGCAAGGGCATCGTCGGCGAGATCAACGCCTTCTTCGCGCGCCGCGCCGCCCGCCACAGCAACCCTTGAATTCAGGAAACCTGCACATGAGCAATGAACGACTTCTCGAAGGCCGCCTGGCCCTGGTGACCGGCGCGGCCGCCGGCATCGGCCGTGCCATCGCCCAGCAGTACGCCAAGGCCGGTGCCCGCGTGGTGCTGGTGGACCTGCGCGCCGAAGACTGCGCGGCCACGGTGCAAGGCATCCGCGATGCGGGCGGCGAGGCCTGGGCCTTTGCGCTCGACATCACCGACGTGCCGGCCTGCGCTGCGCTGGCCGAGCAGGTGGGCCGCGACATCGGCACACTGGACACGCTGGTCAACAACGCCGGCATCCTGATCCGCGAGGGCATCGACACGCCCGACGTGCACTCCAAGATCCGCAAGGTGTTTGATGTGAACGTGATGGGTGGCTTCAACGTGTTGCACGCCTTCCTGCCGGCCTTGCGCAAGACGCGCGGCACGGTGATCAACATTGCTTCGGGCGCGGCCTTCATCGCGCAGCCGGGTTGCATTGGTTATTCCAGCTCCAAGGGCGCGGTGAAGATGCTCACGCAAAGCATGGCGGTCGATCTGGCGGCGGACGGCATCCGCGTGAACGCGATTGCGCCCGGCGTGATCGAAACGCCCATGACGGACGCGACGCTGGCCGACACGCGCCGGCTCGAAGGTTTCCTCAAGCGCACCCCAACCGGCCGCGTGGGCCAGCCCGACGAGATCGCAGCACCTGCGGTGTTCCTGGCATCGGCGATGGCGAGTTACATCAACGGCGTGACGCTGCCGGTGGACGGCGGCATTCTCGCGAACTGAGCCGCACCCGATGGCACAGGCCGGCATGCGTTTTTTGTTGACGGGTGCCGCGCGCGGCATTGGCCGCGCCATGGCCGAGCGCCTGGCGCGCGATTCGATTCAACGCCACGGCGCGCCAGCGCGCATGGTGCTGGCTGACGTGCACGGCGACGAACTCGAACAACTCGCCGTGCAGCTGCGCAGCGAGGGCGCCGAGGTGATCGCCCTCACGGCCGATCTGGCCGACGCTCAAGCGCCCGCGCGTCTCGTGCAGGCCGCCAACGCGTTCGGTGGCCTCGATGCCGTGGTGAGCAACGCCGGCTTCGCGATTCCGAGCCCGCTGCTGAGTGCGCGCGTAGACGACTGGGACAAGGTGTTCGCCGTGCACGTGCGCGCCGCGTGGTTGCTGGGCCAGGCTGCGCACCCGCTGCTCAAGGCGGCGCGCGGTTGCATCGTGCTCACCACCTCCATCTCGGGCACGCATCCCACAGCGCCCCTGGCCGCCTACAGTCCGAGCAAGGCCGCGGCGCTGATGCTGGTGAAGCAGATGGCACTGGAATGGGGGCCGGACGGCATCCGCGCGAATGCCCTCTCGCCCGGCATCACCGAAACGCCTGGGACTGCGCCGGTGTACGCGGACCCGCAATCGCGCGCACAGCGCGAAGCGCGTGTGCCGCTGCGGCGCATCGCGCAGGCCGAGGACATGGCGAATGCCTTGTCGTTTCTGGTCGGGCCGGATGCGGGTTATGTGAACGGCACCGAGTTGTTGGTCGATGGCGGTTTGTCGACTGGCTTGATGGGCAGTTTGAACATGGGTGGGTGGCAGGGGCGGTAAACCCTCAGAAGGCGCTGGCTATACTGCGCCGGTCAAGCAGAAATAGCTTGATCGGGATTGGACTCCCGCTCATACCCCCTACAGCGAAAGCCGTAGGGTCTCCTTCACCGCAGAGTCTGCGGCTTCTTAGCTCGTGCCCCGTTTTGGCGGCTCGGGCGGGGAGCCCTCGGGCTCGCCGGGTCTCTTAGGGGGTATGCCGGTAGTCCAACCCGTTCGGGCCGCCGCCCTTCACGTCGAGGGGCGGTGGTTGTCTCAACGACATCGAACAGGGAGCCACACAACATGGCAAAGAAACTGCGCCGCAGCGGCACACAGGTCAACCACGTCAACGCCTCCAACGCAAGCGTCTATTCAAAGGGAAGGGCCAGCGATCAGATGGCCGAAGTGTCGATCGTTCTGCAGGCACAACTCGCGCTGGAGCGTTTGATTTCCACCGACGATCTGGACACAACCCAAGCCAGCATTCCACTCTCGCGCGCCGGCTTGGGTGCGTTGCTGCATGTGATCAACACCGAGATGCAACGGCGCATCGACGCGATCGCCGACACCACAACGGCGCTGCTGATGCAGCTGGCCGAGAGCGAATCTATGAATCGAGTCGGGTCCGAGCGTCAACGGTCTGACCTCAAGAAGGCAGCTGCTGGTGAAGCGTTCCGAAACCAATTCAATTGGTTCTCAGGCGGCAAGGCGCGTCATCTCAAGATCCAGGACTCACCCAACTGAAGAAACGCGGGGATCGCTTGGGTGCTCCTCGCCAGCAAGCAACTGGCCGAGGGCATTCAATCTTGCAAAAAATTCGCCAACACCCCCAAGCTAGCGCCACGAGCACGATGAACATCTCTCTACCCGATACCTTGAAGTCCTTTGTAGACGAGCAGGTCGTCGAGCGCGGTTTCGGCACCAGCAGTGAGGATGTGCGCGAGCTGATGCGCAAAGACCTGGACCGTCTGCAACTGCGCAGCTTGCTGCTGGCTGGATCTGCATCGAAGCCAATGGCACCTGCCGACGCAGACTACTTTGACGGCCTGCGCAACCGGGTGAACATGGGTAGGTGGTAGAGGGGGTAAACGCGCTGGCTGTTTGGTTCTCGTTGCGATATCGGCTGCTGCGACTGGAGACGCCATCCGAATGAGCTGAGAACGTGCCAAAGCTCGACACATCCCATCGACTACGATGTTTGCCGCCGGCTAGTTCCTGACATCCGTGATTGACGGCTCTGCAGATGCCAACACAAATCCGAGGATTCAAATGAACGTTGTCGATTGGGCTCAAGTGGTCGGTGCAGCCGGCAGCTTTCTCGCGGTGGTCGTGTCCCTGGGAAGTGTCTTTGTTCAACGATGCCGAGAAAAAAGGGCAGCTAAACGCGCAGATGCCTCTCTCCTTCTAAGTTTGCAAAATCTAGCCAGCGAACTTGGACGCATGAACGTGTTGGCAGGGTTTCAAATCGATGCCCCGGGCAATGAGCTTATCTATCCAAATATTGCCGCGGAGTTCTCAGCAATGTCGCGCCTTCTGGAAGACCTGCCGACCGAGCGCCTTTCTCTACTGGGAAAGATGTCGGTTGTGCTTCACCTACGTCGTATTGCCGCAGAGCTCGCCATGCTGTACAACCCGGCCCCCAAGGCCGGAAGCAATTTCTATCTCGTCAATCGAGTACGCCTTGGCAAGCTCAAAGCCGCTTGCTCGACTTACTCTCTGCAACTGATCGAAGAAATCAAGCGGCTAGACACCGAGATTTTCGAGGCTAACGTCGAGCAGATGAATAGACTTTGAAAAGAACGTGATTCCGATATGCAAATAGCCATGACCACACTTCCTGAAAATGGTCCTTCCAACAGACAAGATCACGCGCTGAATGCCGACGAAGCGACCTCAATTCCCAAACATGCCTCAACCGAAAACGATCGTGAGGAGACTGATCTCTGGGCATTAAAACGTCAGCGGCAGAAAGCGGACATGGTGAACGCTGGTTTGGGACGACAGACCCAGAACCAGCTCAGTTGGTTCTCAGCCGACAAGGCGCGTCATCTCAAGATTAAGGATTCGCCTTACTGAAGAAACATGGGCTCAACGGGGGCCTTTGTTCGCCAAGAACACGCGCATTTCCAAAAAGCGCAACCCGGTATCTTCCAGCCCTCGGTGCGAGCGCCGACTCAAGAAACAAGAAATCGGCGCACTTGCCCCGTCCCAGCCATCTCTGTAGACCCGGAGGGGGCATCGTTAGCGCCTGTGCGCGACACAGTTGACAGGCCGATCGCAACGGCTTTTGGGCGCATGCACACCAACCACTCGCCGAGGGCTTGGGGCCCTGCGCTGAGGGCGCCTATGCGCAGGCGAGGAGCGCAGCGCGCACAGGTTGCCGCGCACAGCGCGGTCAAGTTCGCGTGTTTGAGCGAAGCGAGTTTGCGAACTTGCCTGCGCGCGCGAGCACCGCAGCGAACCCCGAAGGGGCTGCGCATCGGCGCCCTCAGCGCAGGGCCTCAAGCCCTCGGCGCGCCCGCCAAGGCACATGCGAGGTGATACCTTTGGCGCGCTTGCCCCCAGCGGGGGAAGGAGCGAACACACCCCACGGATCAGGCAGACACCAGCACCAACGCCTGCGCCAGATCGGCGATCAGATCGCCGCTGTCTTCCAGCCCGATGTGCAGGCGCACGAGTTGCCCCCGGCCTGGCCAATCGCTGCCTTCGAGCGCACGGGCCGGTCGCATGGGCAGCGCCAGGCTCTCGTAACCGCCCCACGAGTGCCCGATGCCGAACCACTGCAGCGCGTTCACGAAGGCATGGGTTTGCGCCTCGCTCACGGTCGGCTGGAACTCGATGCTGACCAGCCCGTTGGCACCGTTGCAGTCGCGCTGCCACAGCGCATGGCCAGGGTCTTCCGGCAAGGCCGGATAGAACACGGTGCGCACCGCGGCTTGCTGCTGCAGCCACTGCGCCACGGTCAGGGCATTGGCCTGGTGCTGCCGCAGCCGCACGGTGAGCGTGCGCACGCCGCGCAAGGCCAGGTAGGCGTCGTCCGGGCTGACCGAATGGCCCAGCAGATCGGCCATGTCGGCCACCCGGTGAAAGGCACCTGGCTCGCGCGTGGTCACCGCGCCGAGCATCACGTCGGAATGGCCCACGAGGTACTTGGTGCCCGCCACCACGGAGATGTCGGCCCCCAGCGCCAGCGGGTGGTAGAGCAAGCCCGAGCCCCAGGTGTTGTCGACCGCCACGGTGATGTGGCCGTGTTGGCGCGTCAGCGCGACCAGGGCCGGCAGATCGCACATCTCGTACAGCAGCGTGCCGGGGCACTCCGCCCAGACCAACCGCGTCTCGGGCCGTATCTGGGCCGCGAAGTCGCTGAGATCCGGGCGGAAGAAGTCCACCGCGACGCCCATGGGTTCTAGGTACTGGGCGCACAGGCGGCGCACGGGGTCGTAGCAAGAGTCGATCACGAGCACATGGTCGCCGGGGCGCACGCACGCCAGCAGGGTGCACGAGATGGCCGCCAGGCCCGAGCCAAAGAGGCGCGTGCGGTGACCGCCTTCCAGCGCGGTCAGCACGTCTTCCAGCGCATCCCCGGTGGAGCTTCCCTTGCGGCCGTAGAGCAGGCCGCGCTCGTGGCGCGTGCGTTCGGCCAGGGCCTTCTGCAACGTGGCCATCGAGTCGAAAACGACAGTGCTGGTGCGCGCCACCGGCGGGTTCACCGTGACCCGCGCGCCCTGCGGGCGACCGCCATGGGTGACGAGGGTGGCGGGTTGCGGCCGGCTCATGGCAGCGCCTCCGTGCGGCGCACTGCGGTGCGAGCTTGCTTGGGGCGGCCCGGCGCTGCGCTCATGCCGCAACCGCTTCCTGCGCGACGGGCGCGAGGAAGGCGCGCACTTCGCGGGCCAGTGCGGCAGGCTGGTCGCCCCAGATGGTGTGGCCGCAGTCGCCGAACTCCACCAGCTCGGCGCGCGGGAACCAGCCCAGCAGCTTGAGCGCGTCGGGGCGCGACAGCACGTGCGATTCTTCTCCGCGCAAGATGAGCACGGGCGCCTGCGTGGCCTTGATGGCGGCCTCCTGGTTTTCGGTCAGCGCCACGAAGGTCTGCAGGATCGGCTCCAGCGCGTATTTCCATTCCAGCTGGCCATCGGCTTGGGCTTGCAGGTCACCTTCGAGGGTAAAGCGGTGCACGGCGTCGGAGAAGCGCTTGCGCTGCGGCATGCTGCGCGAGAACGCCAGGGCCTCGTCCGCATCGCGGAAGCGGCGCGGACGTGAGCGGTGCAGGGACACGTACTGGTCGATCGACGCTTGCTGGATCAGGCAGCTGGGATCGGACAGCGCGAGCTTGTCGACGCGCTGCGGATAACGCGCGGCGAACTCGATCGCCACCTGGGTGCCGAGCGAACTGCCGATCAGGCTGGCACGCGCCACGCCCAACGCATCCAGCACCGCCTCGACATCGGCCGCGTACTGGGCCAGCGAATAGCCCGTGGCCGGCTTGTCCGATCCGCCGTGGCCGCGCATGTCCAGCGCGATGACGCGCCACTGGTCTTGCAAGGCACTGCCCAGCGCGGTCCATGCGCTGGATTGCATGGAGGTGCCGTGCAGGCACAGCAGCACCGGTGCGTCGGCCGGGCCCCATTCGCGGGCCTGGAATTTCAAGCCGGGCGTCTGGATCTGGAGTGCGCGACCCGGCGTCGTGTCCGCCTCAGCGTGGCCAGTGGGCGCGGGCACGGCGGCGTCCAGCGCCTGCACGATGGCGTTGGCGGTGAACTCGGGGTTGTCGCCCCAGATCGAGTGGCCAGCGTTGGGCACGTCGGTGATCTGCACGCCCTGGAGTTCGCGCTTCAGGCGCTCGACCGTGGAGGCAACCAGCACGTCGCTGTCGGCACCGCGCAGGATGAGCGTGGGCGCGCGCACGGCACGCACCGAGTCCCACATGTCGCGCGCGGCACAGCGCAGGGTTTCAATGGCCGCGTCTTTCTCGTAGCGCCATTCCCAGGTGCCGTCGTCGAGCTGGCGCAGGTCGCCCTCCAGGGTGTCGCGGTGCACCTGGTCGGCAAAGCGCAGGCGCTGCGGCAAGGTCTTGGAGAACGCGACGGCGGCCTCGAAGTCGGGGAAGGTGCGCGGCCGGGTCACGTGGGCGTGCACCATGTGTTCGGACGCCTCGGTGGGCATTTCGAAACTGAGGTCGAGCAAGGCCAGTGCGCTGACGCGCTCCGGATGGCGCGCGGCATAGAGCAGCGCCACGCGGGAGCCGAGCGACGAACCCACGATGGAGAAGCGCTTGAGGCCCATGCGGTCGGCGAAGGCCTCAAGGTCGGCGCAGTAGTGTTCCACGCCGTACTGGCCAGGGCCCACGCGGTCGGAGTCGCCATGCGAGCGCTGGTCCAGGCCGATCAGGCGGTAGTGGGCAGGCAAGGCCTTGGCCAGCCAGTACCAGACCTTGCCGTGGAGCGAGGTGCCGTGCAATGCCACCACCGGGTGGCCGCCGTCGCCCCATTGTTCGTAGTGCAGGCGCAAGCCGTTGGCGTGTACGAAGCCGTCGCCGTGGTGGTCAAGAAGGGATGCGTTCATCGGGAAACCGTTGGATAAGAAAGGGTTGAGAGAAGAAGGAGAAAGCGGTTTTCAGAAGCCGTTGTCAGGCGACGTTCTGGATTGCGGGGAATGCGCGGCTTTCGCTGGTGAACGGGTCGAAGATCCGGCGCTCCTGCAAGTGGGCGAAGCCCTTGCCGTACAGGTGCAGGTGCAGTGCATCGCCCGGGCCCAGCACCTCGATGGCATGGATGTCCGAGGGGCCGAGCGCGAGCGCCCCATGGGCCGCGACGGTGATGTCCCCGAGGTGCCCCAGCGGCGCCGGGCCCGTGGCGTGCGGGCGGCGGTAGAGGCTGTTGCGCTCGGCGCCGCGCACCCCGGCGATCAGCGCCCAGGTGGTGTGGTCGTGCGGCGGCTGCGCGTGGCCGGGGTGCATGGCCACGGCATACATCGCGTAGCCGCCATCGGCGTCTTCGTGCAGGGTGTAGGCTTGCCAGCGTTTGCCCTCGGGGATGGGAAAGTCGCGGCTGTCCCACAGCGTGGCCTGCCCGGCCAGCGCCTGCAGGCAGGCCGCCGCGCACTGCGCCTGGGCGATGCCGGGCGCCGCGTCCGTGCCAATAAGGGCGCGCACGTTGGCCACGGTCGCCTGCACCGCCGCTTCGCGTTGTTGAGCCACCGGAGTCACGCTCACTCCACTTTCAGGTTGGCCGTTTTGGCGATGCGCTTCCACTCTTCGATCTCCTGCGCCAGCATGCGGCTGACGTCGGCGGGCGGCATGAAGAGCGGTGTGAAGCCCAGGGTTTGCACCTGCGCGCGGAACTCTGCTTGCGTCGAGAGGTTTTTGATCTCGCTGGTGAGGCGGTCCAGCATGTCTTGCGGCACACCGGCCGGGGCGAACAGGCCGATCCAGGTGCCTCTGGTGAACGGCACGCCTGCCTCGGACAAGGTGGGGATCTGTGGAAAGCTGTTGTGGCGGTTGGGCCCGGCGATGGCGAGGATGCGCAGCTTGCCGGACTGCACGTGCGGCGCGGCAGAGAATGCGTCCACCACCGCGAAGTCGAGCAGGCCCGCCATGGCGTCCGTGACCGCTGGCGCCGCACCCCGGTAGGGAATGTGCCGCATGGGAATGCCCAGCTCGGCCTTGAGCAACTCGCCCGTGAGGTGGCCAAAGGTGGCCTGGCCGCCGGAGCCAAAGGCGAGCTCGCCTTTTTTGCTGGCCAGGGTGCGCAGGTCTTTGACGTTCTGCGCCGGGCTGGCCGCGGGCACCGCGATCACCAACCCGCCCTGCGCGAACACGGCCACGGGCGCCAGGTCTTTCACCGCGTTGTAGGGCAGGTTGTTCACGGCGGGTTGCACCGACATGGTGGCGGCGATGCCCACCACCAGCGTGAGACCGTCCGCAGGGCTTTTCACGACCGACTGGATGCCGATCGTGCCGCCGGCACCGGCGCGGTTTTCCACGATGACGGTGGTGGCCAGGGGCCGCGTCAGCGAGTCCGCGAGAAAGCGACCGATGGAGTCGACGGACCCGCCCGGTGCCGTGGGAATGACCAGCTTGACCACCCGCGAGGCATAGGCGGGCTGCGCGCGCAGTGCGGGTGGCATGGCCGCCAGCGCGCTCCAGGCCGCGAGGCGGGTGCACAGCGCGCGGCGTGTGAGCGGAGATGCAACTTCACGTTTCATGTTCAGGACTCGCTTTCAAGGAAGGAAAAGATCGGCCGAAGAAATCAGCGGGCCACGGGTACAGCCGTGGATGCGGTGGGCAGCCAGGCTGCGGTGACCTCCACCTCCAGCTTGTAGGCGGCATTGAACAGGCGCGGCACCACGATGCCGGTGGACGCGGGACGGGCCGTGCCCAGGTGGCGTGCGCGCACGCGGGCATGCGCGGGCGCATCGGCCGGGTCCACCAGGTAGGTCACCACGCGGCAGATGTGCTGGTAGCCCAGGCCGGCTTCGGCCAGGGCCAGGCCGATGCGGTGCCACACCAGCTCGGCCTGTTCGTCGAACGACTCTGGAATGCTGCCGTCCTGGCGCAAGGGCGTCTGGCCTGAGAGCAGCAGCAACTGGCTGTGCAACGGAACGGCGAGCGCCTGCGAATAGGGCCCGAGGGGTGCGCCCAGCTCGGTGGGATTGAAGCAGTCGAAGGGGTAGGTCATGACAAGGTTTAGAGCACGTTGAAATGGACGCCGGGTTCGCCGGCAATGCGTTGCGTCAACCCGGTTTCCCAACTGATGTATGCGCGCATGGCAGCTTCCTGTTGCTCGGGCTCCACCTCATAGGGCGAGTACCAGACGTCGGTGGTCGGGCTGAGCAGGCGGGGCGCGCCGGTCTCCAGCGCCAGGCCTTGCGCGCGCCACGCGCCGGTGCCGCCGGTGAGCACGCGAACGTCGTGCCCGGCCGCCTGGGCATCGGCCGCCGCGAAGTGGGCCAGGGCCTCGTCGTGTGCGGTGAACACCAGCGTGGTGCCCGGCATCGGCAACGCGTTCAGGCTGGCGGGAAGAGCGGAACGCATGGAGTACCAAGCACCCGGGATGTGGCCGTGTCGGTATTCGATGCTGCTGCCGCAGTCGATCACGGCCACCGGCGAGCCATCGCGCAGCGCGGCCTCCAGCCAGGGCACCGTCACGCTCTGCACCGGTGCCGGCATCTGGAGCCACGCGGCATGGTCGGGCTGTGCGGGCAGCAACGCGGGCGCGGTGGACGGGTCCAGCACATCGGCTTGCCAACCCATCTGCCGCAGCCAGTGGGCGGTCATGGGCGCCTGGACCAGGTCGGTGTCGGTGAGCACGATGCGCGCATGGCGCACCGGGGCAAAGTGGTCCGTGCTTTGCACCAGCTCGCCGCCAGGCGCGTTGCGGGCCCCGGGCAACGCACCGCGCTGGTAGTCCGCGTTCAGGCGCACGTCGTAGAAATAGGTGGTGGCGTTCGGGTCGCTCTTGAGCGCCTGCAGCTGCGCCCAGTCGATCACGCGGCCACCCGTTCGCTCCAGCAGGGCCAGGGCACGCTGGCGGCCCCAGGCGATCTGCTCGGGCTTGCGTGCGGGCGCCAGCATGCGGGTCTTTCCATGGTCCAGCGCGAGGCCCTGCAGGTGCCAGCCCATGGTGCCGTTCTCCACCGCATACACCCGTGCCGCAATGCCAGCGTTGATCAGCGACTGCGCACCGATGATGCTGCGCGTGCGGCCCGCGCAGTTGACCAGCACCACACCGTTGCTGCCCAGGGCCTCTGGCACCCGCAGCAGCAGCTCGGCGCCAGGGCAGCTGTGCGCGCCCGGCAGGGAGAACTGCTGGAATTCCTGTGGCGTGCGGCTGTCCACCACCAGCAGATCGGGCGTCTGCGCCCACAGCGCCTGCAGTGCGGCCGTGTCCAGCTGCGGCGTGTGCTTGCGGGTCTCTACCACCTCGCCGAAGGCCTTGCTGGGCACGTACTTGCCGCTGAAGATGCCCAGGCCAGCGGCCTCGCCATCGGTGTGGAAGTTGTCCAGCGCGAACACTTGGGTATAGCCCGCCTTTGCCAGCAGATCGGCCGCCTGCGCGATGCGCGCCGCTGCGTCGTCCACCAGCACGACGCGGGTGCCGCGCCGTGGCACCCGCCAACCGCCGTCCAGCGCCAGCCGCGACAGGGGCAGCGATGCGGCCAGCAACAGATGTCCTTCGGTGTGCAAGCCCTCGTCACGGATGTCGAGAACCGCGATCTCGCCGCCGTCCAGCAGCATGTCCCGCAATTGAAAAGCACTGACTGAAATCACTGGCATGGCGTCGTTGAAATCTGTGAAAAGCTGCCCCGAAACCAGGGCATGCCCGCAGAATAAAACGAAGCTGGTGATTCAAGGTAATCTTATTTTTCTCCTACCCTATGCATTTTTTGGTTCAGTAGAAACCCGCCGATGTCAGACCGGCTCCGGCTCGGCCATCACCTGTTTCAGCGCCTGCAACAGCGCGTCGACCGCCGGTGGGTGCGTGGTGTCGCGCCGCACGGCCACCACGTGGGGCCCGATCGGGCTGCCCAGGGAAATCGGCATGGCGCGCAGCACGCCGCGCTTGGTGTAGGTCTGGGCCACGGAGCGCTGCATGAAGTTGAGAAAGCCGTAGTGCTCGATCAGCATCAGGTTGGTGACCAGGGAGGTGGTGGACTCCACCACGTTGGTGGGCAGGCGCCCGACCTGCGTGAGGAACAGGGCGCGCACATGGTCGTACAGCGGACCGCTGGTGTGTGGCAGCACCCAGGGCTCGTCAACCAGGTCGGCCAGCGTGAGCGATCGGGTGCGCGCCAGCCGGTGGTTGCGGCCCGCGACCAGCACGAAATCGTCGTCGAACAGCACCACCTGTTCGAGGTGTTCGGCGTCCACGCTGTTCGTCACCAGGCGGCAGAGCACCATGTCCAGGCTGCCCTCGCGCAGCTTGCTGATCAGCGGAAGCTGCGGGTGCTGCTCGACCGAGATGCGCATGCGGGGGAACTGCCGCTTGACCTCGCCAATGGCCATCGGCAGCACCCGAACGGCCGAGGACAACAACGCGCCCACGCGGACAAAACCGTGCGAGCCGGATCGCAGCGCCTGGATCTCGTCGTGCGCGCGCTGCACGTCGAACAGCACTTGGCGGGCATGCCGCACCAGCGCCTCGCCATAGACCGTGGGCGCCATGCCGCGGTGGGAGCGTTCGAACAACTGCACGCCGAAGGCCGACTCCAGTTCGGCCATGGCACGGGTGGCCGCCGGCTGCGTGAGGTTGGCCAGCGCAGCGGCCTTGCGCAAGGACAGGGAATCCCCGAGGGCGTCGAGCAAAACGAGCTGCCGGAACTTCAGGCGAAAGGGCAAGGTGGAAGCGCTGGGCGTCGGCAAGGTGGCCATGGTGTCCTTCCGGTGAACCGTTTATGTAATAGCTTTATGTCCAAATAATATTATTCCTGAATCGCCTTGAATCCCACAATGCCCAACACTTTCGGCAGGTGCCGTGGCGTTGCCCACCCGAGTGCCGAAAGCCATCAGGGACGGTCGACCAAATTTACGTGGGGTACTTCAAATGGGCAGCAAGTTAGGCATAGCAGTGGTGGGCGCGCTGGCGTGCGCGGTGTCCGGGCACGCGGTGGCGCAGGTCACGCTCTATGGGCAGGTGGATGCGTTCCTGGAGCAGGCCAACACCGGCAACGGGCAGCATCTGACCCGGGTCAGCTCGGGCGGTGCATCGGTGTCGCGCTGGGGCATGCGGGGCAGCGAAGATCTGGGCGGTGGGTTGAAGGCGAACTTCCGGCTGGAGTCGGGCTTCAACCTCGACGACGGCACCCTGCAGAACAGCCTGGCCTTCAGCCGCTGGGTGCACGTGGGCCTGTCCGGTCCGTGGGGCGCGGTCGATGCGGGGCGCATGTGGTCGCCGACCTTCGTGGTGGGCTTGCGTTCGGACGTGCTGGCGCGCAACCGCACCTCGCTGATCACCAACATGTTCCGAGGCGCGTCGACGCGCACCGGCACCTCGGGCTCGGTTCCCGGGTTCATGAGCAACTCTTTGCGCTACACCACACCGAACTTCAACGGCTTTTCGGGCGAGGCCATGCTGTCCCTGGGCGAAGCCGCCAACAACTCCAGCTCGGGCGACGGCGCCGGCTTCAACCTGCAGTACAGCTCGGGACCGCTGTACCTGGGCTATGGCTACCAGGCCCTCAAGAGCGGCAGTGCCGCCGCTCCCGTGGCAAACCCCACGACCGAGAAAACGCACATGCTCGGCGCGAGCTACAAGTGGTCGAGCGTCACGCTGTACGGCACGGTCAACAGCAACCGCTCGAACGCCGTGGGCTATCTGCGCAGCACCAACCTGCAGGCCTCGGTGGCCTGGAAAGTCCAGGGACCGCACACCGTGCTGGCGCAAGTCGCCCGCCGCAAGGTGTCGGACTCGCCCGTGGCCGCCACGGGCTGGCAAGTGGGCTACGACATGGACTTCTCCAAACGCACCAAGCTCTACGCGCGCTACGGCCGCGTGGACAACAAGGGCGGGTCGGTGATCACGCTGAACGGTGCGGCCCTCACAGGGCCGAACGCCGACCCCTCGTTCGTCGGCGTCGGGATCTCGCATGCGTTCTGAGCGCGCGCGCCGGGCCGGCGTCGCGGGCCTGCTGGCCATGGGCAGCACGCTCATGGCATTCAACGCCAGCGCTCAACCCGCCGGCCCCGCCACCAACGCCACCGCTGCGGCAGCCGCTGTGGACAACGCGCCGCTCAAGGCCCGCGTGGTGCAGGGTGTGCAACAGCGACAGAAGCTCGCGCAGGTCATCAACGACACCTTGTTCAGCTACGGCGAACTCGCCTTCCAGGAGGTGGAGAGCTCGCGCTACCTCACCGCCTTGCTGGAAGAACACGGCTTCACCGTGCAGCGGGGCGTCGCGGGCATGCCCACGGCCTGGGTGGCGCGCTGGGGCCAGGGCAAACCGGTGATCGCCCTGGGCAGCGACATCGATGCCCTGCCCCGCGCCTCGCAGAAGCCCGGTGTGGCCTACCGCGAACCGCTCGTGGCCGACGCCCCCGGGCATGGCGAGGGGCACAACTCCGGGCAGGCCGTCAACATCGTGGCGGCCCTGGCCCTGAAAGACCTGATGGAACGGGAAAAGCTGCCAGGCACGCTGGTGCTGTGGCCCGGCGTGGCCGAAGAGCTGCTGGCGGGCAAGCCCTTCATGGTGCGCGACGGCGTGTTCAACGGCGTGGATGTGGTTCTGTACAACCACGTCAGCAACAACCTGCGCACCATCTGGGGCCAGGCCGATGGCACGGGCATGGTGTCGGTGGAATACACCTTCAAGGGCCGCTCGGCGCACTCTGCGCTGTTGCCGTGGCGGGGTCGCAGCGCGCTGGACGCGGTGGAGCTGATGAACGCGGGCTGGAACTACCGGCGCGAACACCTGCGCCCGGAGCAACGGTCGCACTACGTGATCTCCAACGGCGGTGACCAGCCCAACGTGGTGCCGGACACGGCGTCCGTGTGGTACTTCCTGCGCGAGATGGATTTCGAGAACATCACGGAAAACGCCGCCATCAACCACCGGATCGCCGAGGCGGCGGCGGCCATGACGGACACCACCGTGAGCCGCACCATCGTGGGGGCGGCAGCGCCACGCCATTTCAACAAGCCCGTGGCCGAGGCGATGCAGCGCAACATCGAGCAGGTGGGTTTGCCCGCGTGGACGGCGGACGAGCAGACGTTCGCCAAGGCCGTGCAGACCCTGGTCAGCAGCAAGCCCGACGGTTTGAACCTGAAACACGCGGCGCTGTCGGCACCATCATCGCCGGCACGCAGCGGCGGCTCGGACGACATTGGCGACGTGTCCTGGGTCGTGCCCACCGTCACCTTGTACTACCCGTCCAACATTCCGAACGTTCCCAGCCACCACTGGGCCAGCGCGATCGCCATGGCCACGCCGATTGCGCACAAGGGCGTGGTGGCCGGCGCGAAGGTGACGGCCATGACCGCGGTGGACTTGTTGACCAACCCCGGGCTGGTGCAGCAAGCCGACCAGTACTTCAAGGGGGTGCAGCTCAAGGCGCAGCAATACGTGCCCCTGATCGGCAAGGACGACAAGCCCCAGGTGCGCATGAACCAGCAGACCATGGAGCGGTTCCGTCCGGAGATGCGCAAGCATTACTACGACGCGTCAAAGTTCGACACCTACCTGGAGCAACTGGGCGTGAAGTTTCCGCAGTTGGTGAAACCGGCGTCCAAAGAGTAGCGTCGGCGCGCGTGCGCTCAATCCCACCTTCCCCCAGCCGGGGAAGGTGCCCACCTCAACGCCCCTGGAACACCGGCGGGCGCTTCTCCGCGAATGCCCGCATCGCCTCGCGCGAATCCTCGGTCTGGCCCAGCTCGGCCGTCATGTTCTGCTCGAAACGGTAGCCGTCGCGCAGGGTCATGTTCTCGATCGTCGCGGCCGAATTCTTCGCCGTGCGGCTGGCCACCGGGCTCTTGGAGGCGATGCGCGTGGCCATCGCCATGGCGGTGGTCATGAGCTGGTCCAGCGGCACGCATTCTTCGACGATGCCGCGGCGGTACAGCTCGGGGCCGCTGATGCGGTCACCGGTGAGCATCATGCGGCGCGTGAGCGAATGGCCGCACACGCGCATGGCGTGGCGCCCGCCGCCCATCAGACCCACATCGACTTCGGGCAAGCCCAGTGACGCGTTCTCGGAACACATCAGGATGTCGCACGACACGGCGATGCCCAGGCCCGCGCCGAGCGCCGGCCCGTTGATGGCGGCGATCACCGGCTTCTTGCATTCGATGATGGAGTAGCTTAGCTCGCGCGCGCGGCGCGAATGGGCCCAGCGCTCGCCCGGCTCGAACACCTTGCCCGCGCGGCTCTTGATGTCGGCACCGGCGCAGAAGATCTTGCCGGAACCGGTGAGCACCACCACGCGCACATCGTCGCGGTCGCTCATCTGGTCGAAGGTGGCGATCATCTCTTCCATGAGCTCGGCCGACACGGCGTTCACCGGCGGCGCGTCCATGGTGACGGTGGCGACAAAGTTCTCGACGGTGAGTTTCAGGTATTGCATGGGTGTGTGCTCCTCGTTGGATGGATGGGGGATTTCAGTTCGTTGCAGTGACTGGGGGCCGGCGCGCTTCGCTCATGCGCAGCGAGGCCAGGCCGTCGATCACCAGGCATTGGCCGGTGATGCGGTTGTGCGGCGAGGCCAGCATGCCCACGGCATGCGCCACGGCCTCGCGGTTGTGGGGGGTGTCCTGACGCTCGTGTTCGAACTCGCTGGCGACCAGGTTCACGAAGAAGCCTTCGGGCTGCAGCTCCAGGGCCATGGAGCGCGTCATGGCCACCAGGCCCGCACTCGCCGCCATCTGGTGCACGCCGCCCCAGGCACCCTGGTGGCCGCGCGAGCCCACGTGCACGATGCGCGCGCCTTCGCGCAGGCGCGGCAGCGCGGCCTGGGCGGTGCGCACCACGCCGAGCAACTGCACGTCGACCGCGGCTTCGAAGGCGGCATCGTCGATGTCGTCGAACGCCACGTTGGCGCGCGCGGTCGGCGTGACCGTGACCAGCGCGTCGAAGGTCAAGTCCTTGAGCGCGGCTTGCAAGGCGGTCTCGTCGCCGCCGGGAATGGCCATCACGTCGTGGCCGTCGTGCTGCAGGCGCTGCAACACGGCGTCGGCCAGAGGCTCTTGCGCACCCACGAGCAACACGGTGCCTTGCGGGTGGTGAATGGGGGATGTGGGCATGGTCATCATGACTCGGTATGAAAAGCGGACAAGCTCACAGCGGTGGCATGCCCACGCTCTTGCCGCCATCGACAAACAGCACCTGGCCGTTGCACTGCGCCGCACGCGTTGACGCGAAGAAGGACACGGCATCGGCAATGGTCTGCGGGCTGGCCGCTGCGCCCGCCGGTTCGCGTTGCTCCAGGGCTCGCCGCATCTCGGGCGTGTAGCCCGCCAGCATGCGCGTGTCCACCATGCCCGGTGCCACCGCGTTGACGGTGATGCCACGCCAGCGCAGCTCGATCGACATGGCGCGCACCATGCCCACCACGGCGGCCTTGCTGGCCACGTAGTGCGCGGCGCCCGCGCCGCCGAGGTAACCGCGCGATGCAATCTGCACCACGCGCCCGCCCTCGGGCATGCGGCGCACCGCCTCTTGCGCCACGATGAAGCTGCCCAGCAGGTTCACGCCCAGCATGCTGCGCAGGCGCTCGGCGTCGAGCTCGCGAAACGGCAACATGGTGGACGCGATGCCGGCGTTGTTCACCACCACGTCGATGGTGGGTAGCGTGGCGAAGAGCGCCTTTACCTGCGCGCGGTTTTGCACGTCGAGCGCGGCGGCCTGCACGTTCAGGCCGAGGCCGCGCAAGCGCTCGGCTTCGGCCTGCACGACGTCGGCATCGCGGTCGGTGGCGAGCACCTGCAGGCCGTCGCGCGCGAGTTGTTCGGCGATGGCCAGGCCGATGCCGCGCGCGGCACCGGTGACGATGGCGTGGCGCGTGGCGCTTTCTGTTGTGCTACTCATCATTCGAGAACGATGTTGGCCTTGCGCATGATCTCGGCCCACTTGCTGCGCTCGGCTGCCACCATGCGGCCCAGGGCATCGGGTGTGCTGCCCACGGGCACCACGCCAACCGCCGCAATGCGCTCGCGCACGGCGGGCACTTCCAGCGCCTCGTTCACGAGCTTGCTCATGCGGTCCACGATCGCCTTGGGCGTGCCGGCGCGCATGGCGACGTAGTTGATGGCCGTGACGTCGTAACCCGCGAGCGTGGCGGCGATGGGCGCAATGTCTTCCGGGATGCCGGGCAGGCGTTTGGCCGACGACATGCCGATCGCCCGCAGCTTGCCCGACTGCACCTGCGGCAGTGCCGCCGCGCTGCTGACGAAGGTGGCGTGCACCTGGCTACCGATCACGCCCACCAGCGCGGGGCCTTCACCGGTGAAGGGCACCATGGTCATGTCGGTGCCGGCCAGCTGGTTGAAGTAGGCCCCCATGAGGTGGCCCTGGCCACCGATGCCGGCTGTGGCGTAGTTGATGGTGCCGGGCTTGGCCTTGGCCAGCGCCACCAGGTCGGCCACCGAGCGCACGTTGAGCTTGGGGTCGACCAACAGAATGTAGGTGGCGGCCACGGTCTGGCTCACCGGCGCAAAGTCGGCCATCGGGTCGTAGCGCACCGAGCGCGGCGCGAGGTACTGCGCGGCCGGCGTGCACCAGATCAGCGTGTAGCCATCGGCCGGCTGGTTGAGCGCGTAGCTCACGCCCACCGTGCCGGCACCACCGGGCTTGTTGTCGATGACCACCGGTTGGCCCAGGCGCTCGGCCAGCTCGTTGGAGAGGATGCGCGCCACCGCGTCGGAACCACCCCCGGGTGGGAACGGCACGACCAGGCGCAGCGGACGGTTGGGCCAGTGGGCGTCGGAGGCGAACGCGGCGGTGGGTGCGGCGATGCCGGCCACACCGGCCAGCGTGGCGAGCAGCGCATCGCGGCGACGCAGGCCTTGGGGTGGTGTCGGGGGAAGGGTCATCTTGTCTCTCTGGTTCTTGGTGTTCTGCCGGGTCCGGTGGTGTGAAAGCCGGTGGCTACTCGAGCACGATGTTGGCGCGCTTCAGGGTGTCGTGCACCTTCTTGCGCTCGGCCAGCACGCGGCGGCCCAACGCATCGGGCGTGCTGGAAACGGGCGATACGCCCAGGCCGACGATGCGTTCGCGCACGGCCGGCTGGGCCAGCACGGCCTGCACGGCCTGACTCATCTTGTCGACGATGGGCTGCGGCGTGCCGGTGCGTGCGGACATGTAGTTGATGGCGACGAGGTCGAAGCCGGGCACGGTGCCCGCCACGAACGGAATGTCGGTGGGCACGCCCTCCATGGCGCTGGCCGACGACACGCCGAGCGCGCGCACGCGGCCCGAGCTGACGTGAGGCAACGCACCCGCGCCACTGATGAAGGCGAACTGCACGTCGCCGCGCATGAGCGCCACCATGGCCGGGCCTTCACCGGCGTAGGGGATCTGCACCACGTCGCTGCCCGTGGCCAGCCCGAAGGACGCCGCCATGTAGTGGCCGAACGACCCGGTGCCAGCCGTGCCGTAGTTGAGGCTGCCGGGCTTGGCGCGCGCGGCCGCCACCAGGTCGGACACCTTGGTCCAGGGCTGCTGGTTGCCGACCACCAACAGGTAAGAAGCGGAGACCAGCAGGCTCACCGGCACCAGATCTTTCAAGGCGTCGTAGCGCACGCTGGGCGGCGCCATGATCTGCGCCGACGGCGTGCACCAGATGAAGGTGTAGCCATCGGCCGGTGCCTGCACACCCACCGCCACGCCCAGCGTGCCGGCCGCGCCGGCCTTGTTGTCCACCAGCACCGGCTGGCCGAGTTTTTCGGTCAGCGCTTGCGCGACGATGCGGCCCACGGTGTCGGAGCCGCCACCGGGCGCGGCGGGCACGATGAGGCGGATCGGCTTGTTGGGCCAGGTGTCGTCGGCGTGGGCGAGCGAGCTGCCCAACAAGGCCGTGCCACCCACACTGCCCCAGACGGCGGCGGGAATGGTTTTGAGAAGGGTGCGTCTTGCGGTGTTGTGGTTCATGTGGTCTCCAGAAGTTGTTCGGCCAGCGCGCGCGCGGCCTTGTAGTCACCCTTGCCGCTGTCGGCGCGGGGCAGTTGGTCCACGGCGAGGAAGTGCTTGGGCATCTTGTAGCCCGCGAGATGCGGCGCCAGGCCCGCGCGCAGGGCCTGCACATCGGGTGGCGTATCGGTGCGCAGCAGGGCCACGATGGCACTGCCCCAGCGCACGTCGGGCACGCCGACGACCAGCACGTCGTCCACCCCGGGCAGGCGCTTCAAGGCCTCTTCCACCTCTTCGACGTAGATCTTTTCGCCGCCCGAGTTGATGACCAGGCTGCCCCGGCCGAGCAACTGCATGGAACCGTCGGCATGGCGGCGCACGCGGTCACCGGGTACGGCATAGCGTTGGCCATCGATGGTGCGGAAGACCTCGGCGGTTTTCTTCGGATCGCCGAAGTAGCCCTCGGGCAAGGGCTCGCCGCGCGCCAGCCAGCCCTCGCCCTCCTGCCCTGCGGGCACGATGTGGCCGTCGTCCCCCACCATCACGGTGCGCGGGCCGGGTTCGAAGCGGCCGGTGGGCGTGGCGCGGTCTTGGGTGGTGATGGCGTAGCCCAGGCCGGCGGCTTCAGAAGCGCCGTAAATGTCGGCCAGCACCAGCCAGGGCATGTGGCGCAGCAGGCCCGCCTTGACCTCTTCGCTCCACATCAGGCCGGCCGAGCTGATCACCTTGAGCGACGACAGATCGTAGCGGCCCGGCTGTTCGTCGAGTGCGGCCAGCATGGGGCGCGCGAACACGTCGCCCACGATCAGCACACGCGAGGCTCGTTCGCGCTCGGCCAGTTGCCAGAGTTCGTGCGCATCGAAGCGCGCGCCGGCCAGCAACAAGGCAGTACCGCCGTTGAGCAACTCGGCCAGCGTGCTGCTGATGCCCGCACCGTGCATCAAGGGGCAGGCCGGCAGCACGCGACCGGGGTTGGCGTTGGCGGCCACCAGGTCGAGGTGCTCGCCCAGGTTGGCCGGGCGGCGCTGCACCAGCGGCGATTCGAGCTGGCAGGCGCGGTAGTGGTGACCGGGCCAGACCACGCCCTTGGGGCGGCCGGTGGTGCCGCCGGTGTAGAGCAGCAGCGGGTCGCGCTCTTCGCGCGTGGACGCATCGAGCGGGCTGGCATCGCCCTGCGCGGCCATGGTCTGGAACTGCGCGGTGGCTTGACCCAGGCCATCGCCGTCGAGGCAAATGCGCGAGCGCAGCGCGGGCAGGCGTTCGAGCAAGGCCGGCACCAGCGGCGCGAATTCCTGCTGGTACAGCAGCGCGGTGGCGCCCGCGTCTTCCAGCACGCCGGCCAGTTCGTCCACCGTGTAGCGGTAGTTCAGGTTGACGTGGATCAGGCGCGACTTGAGGCAGGCCACGAAGCCTTCGATGTAGCCCGGGTGGTTGCGCGAGAGAAAGCCCACGCGCTCACCGGCCGTGTGCCCTGTCGCGAGCAAGGCGCGCGCTGCGCGGTTGCTGCGCGCGTCGAGCTCGCCCCAGCGCACCACCGTGTCGCCGTGCACGATGGCGGGCCGGTCTTTCGGCACGCGCGCGGCGACACCGTCGAAGATGTTGGCGAGGTTCCAGCCGGTGGCAACCTGGGCCGTCATGCCACCTGCTCCACGCGTGCGGTGCTTGTGGATGAGGCCTGCGCCGGTGCCATCTCGTCCGACAGCGCAATGAAGCGATCGCGCTGGTGGTCGGCGTTGCCGAACGCGAGATCGATCATCGACAGGCGCTTGAGGTAATGGCTCACCGCCAGCTCGTCGCTGGTGCCCACGCCGCCGTGCAACTGCACCGCCTGGTGGCCCACGTACAAGCCACACTGGCCTACACGCGCCTTGGCCGCGGCGATGGCGCGCTGGCGCTGCGCGGGTTCTGCGTCCAGACTGCCCTGGGCGAGCAGCAGCATGGAGCGCGCTTCTTCGCAGGCAATCGTCATGTCCACCATGCGGTGTTGCAAGGCCTGGAAGCTGCCGATGGTGGTGCCGAACTGTTTGCGCACCTTGAGGTACTCCAGCGTCATTTCGCTCACCGCGTCCATCGCGCCGCAGGCTTCGGCCAGGCGCGCGGCAATGGCGTGGTCCACGGCGTCTTCCAGCAAGGCAAGGCCTGCGTGCAGCGGACCGATCAAGGCCGAGGCGGGCACCTCCACACCGTCGAGCTGCAGTTGGCCGATGTGCTGGTGGTCGGGGCTGCGGAAGTCGCTGCGCTGCAGGCCCGGTGCGTCGGCCGGCACCAGAAACAGCGAGATGCCGTCGCGCGCCTCTCCCGTTCCCTGCGTGCGCGCCGGCACGACGAACCACTGGGCACTGCTCGCATCGGGCACCCAGGCCTTGGCACCGTTGAGGCGGTAGCCCCCGTTCACCGGCACGGCCCGCGTGTGCACGCGGTTGAGGTGGAACCGGCCCGCGCTCTCGGCCAACGCGGTGGCGATGCGCCCGCTGCCATCGGCGATGCCTTCGAAAAGGCCGTGTTGGGTGCTGTTGCCCGCGCGGGCGAGCAGGCGCACGGCCATCACGCAGGTGCTCACGAAAGGTTCGCGCAGCAGGCCACGGCCCAGGCCTTCGGCCACGATCATGGTCTCTGCGATGGAAGCACCGTAGCCACCGTGCTCTTCCGGAATAGCCAGCGCCAGCCAGCCCATTTCGGCCATGCGCTTCCAGTTGGCTTCGTCGAAGGGCGCACCGGCGGCGGTGAGTTTGCGCCAGTCTTCAAAGCGGCCGTGTTCGCGCACGAAGCGCGCCACGCCATCGGCCAGCATCTGTTGTTCGGAGGTGTAGTGGTTGTGCATGGCGGGGTGGACTTACAGACCGAGCGCGCGGCGCGCGATGATGTTTCGCTGGATTTCGTTGGAGCCACCGTAGATGCTGGTGACGCGGCTGTGCAGGTAGGCCGACATGGGGCCCGACTGGTCCAGCGGCACGCTGCCGGGTGCACTGCCGGCGGGCGCGAAACGCGAGGCGTCGTAGCCCAGCGTCTCCACCCACAGCTGCGTGGTCTGCTGCAGCAGCTCGGACCAGCGCAGCTTGAGCATGGAGCCACGCGGCCCGGTGTCCACGCCGGCCACGTTGTCGGCCAGCATGCGCAGGCCCATTTGTTCGATGGCCAGCACCTCGATCTCCAGCTGCGCCAGCTTGGCGCGGAACACCGGGTTCTGGTAGAGGTTGCGGCTGCCGTCGCTGGCCTTGCGCGCCGCTTCGCGTACCTGCTCCAGCAGGCGCGAGAGGCGCGCACCCAGCGTGGCAGTGAGCGCGCGTTCGCGGTCCAGCAGCACCTTGCCGTAGCTCCAGCCACGCCCTTCTTCACCCACCAGCTGCGACACCGGCACGCGCACCGCGTCGAGAAAGACCTCGGTCACGTGGGCCTGCTCGTCCAACGTCTGGAAGGGGCGCACGGTGATGCCGGGCGTGTCCATGTCGATCAGCAGCAGCGAGATGCCGTCCTGCTTGCGCGACTCGTCGCTGGTGCGCACCAGGCAGAACATGCGGTTGGCTTCGTGCGCGTAGCTGGTCCACAGCTTCTGGCCGGTGACCACGTAATGGTCGCCATCGCGCACGGCGCGGGTGCGCAGGCCGGCCAGGTCGGACCCGGCCTGCGGCTCCGAATAGCCCTGGCACCACCAGTCCTGGCCCGAGAGGATGCCGGGCAGGTAGCGCGCCTTCTGCTCTTCGGTGCCGTACGTGAAGAGGATCGGCCCGATCAGCTCCAGGCCCTGGTGGAACTGGGGCGGCGCATCGGCCGCAGCGGTTTCCTGCTCGAAGATGTGGATCTGCACCGGCGACCAGCCCGTGCCGCCATGCTCTTTCGGCCAGGTGGGCGCGCCCCAGCCCTGGTGGAACAGGATGCCTTGCCACTGGCGAAAGCCTTCGGGCGTGGCGCGAAGGCCGGAGCGCACGCGCTGGCGCAGCGCATCGGACACGTTCTGTTCGCAGAAGCGGCGCACTTCCTGCCGGAAGGCCCGGTATTCCTCGTTCTGGTCTGGCGTCATGTAGATGGCATTACTTGCCGTGTGGCAGGTAAAATTGTCTCGTTTAAGAAGCTTGTGCTCTGGCGTTTGGCCCATGTCGAATCGGCTTTTACTTGCCGACCGGTAAATGATACTCCGGCAAATCCGTGAGCACAAGGCGCACCGCTTCTCACCTTTGGGTGACCCGCACTGGCCTGGGGCTGATGCGGGTAATCTCGGGGGTGTCTCGATTTCCGCTCTCCTCTCCTCACGACAAGGCTTTTCGCATGGCTCCTCGCGCCAAAACCCCCGACGCTTCGCTGTCTGCCAGCACACGCGAAGACCAACTGCTCGACATCGCGCGCCGGCTGTTCGCCAACCGCGGTTTCCACGCCACCTCGCTGCGCGACATCGCCGAGGAAGCCGACATCTCCAAGGCCGCGCTGTACTACCACTTCCCCAACAAGGACGAGCTCTACGAGCGCGTGGTGATCCAGTCGCTCGACGCGCTGGTGCAAATGGTCAGCGGTGACGTGGCGCGCGCCCACACACCGACCGAACGCGTGCGGGCCTTCATCCAGTCGTCCGCGCACTTTCTCGACCACCACCGCGAACACTGGCTGGCCGGTGCGAATGCGTTTCGCGAAGCCGGCCAGACCGAGCGCCGTGGCGTAGCCCTGCACCTGCGCGACAGCTATGAAAAACTGCTGCGCCGCTGCATTGCCGAGGGCATCGAGACGGGCGAATTCCGCAAGATGGACGCGGCCATGATCGCGCGCTTTTTGTTGTCGGCCCTGAACTACGTGACGCGCTGGCATTCGCCCGAAGGCAAGCTCAGCGTGTCGGAGGTGATGGACCAGTTTGTGGACATGGCCCTGCTCGGCATGACGACGCGATCGGACGCGGACATGCCGTTGCTGACGGCCTTGCCGATGGCGATGGTGGGTGCCAAACCGATCGCCAAGGCCACGCCCAAAACCGCGCTGAAAGCGGCCGCGAAGCCAGGCACGAAAGCGGTTTCAACACCGGCAACAAAAGCCGCGCCCAAGACGGCCATCAAGGCCCTTGCGAAGGTGGCCACAAAGCCCGCCACCACGGCCGCCGTCCACCGCGCTGCGGCCCGCCCAGACAAGCCCTCCACCACCCAGACCACGCGCAAGAAAGCGACCGTGGCCTGAGCCCAAAACGGCCCGCACAGGCCGTTTTTTTGGCGCACGCAACTTACCGGTCAGCCGGTAGATTTCATATCTTTTCAACCACCCTTCTGGAGACAAACATGGAACAGCGTTTGAAGAACAAGGTCGCCCTCGTCACCGGCGGCGCGCAAGGCATTGGTCGCGCCATCGCGCAGCGTTTTGCCGACATGGGCGCGGTGGTCGGCGTGCTCGACATCAAGCTCGACCGCGCCGAACAGGCCGCTGAAGACATCCGCGCCGGCGGCGGCCAAGCCCAGGCATTTGGCGGCAACGTGGCCCTGCGCGAAACTTTCACCGAGGCCGTGTCCGCGCTGGAACAGCAACACGGCCGGCTGGACGTGCTGGTCAACAACGCCATCTGGGTGCGCTACAGCCCGATCGACGCGATCACGCCCGAGATGCTGGAACGCATGACCGCCACCGGCTTCCACTCCATCGTCTGGGGCATCCAGGCGGCGGCACCGGCCATGGAGCGCTCGGGCGGTGGCTCCATCATCAACATCGCGTCGGCGGCCAGCTTTCTCGGCGTTCCGGGCGCGATGGTGTACTGCGGCGTGAAGGCCGGTGCGCTGGGCCTCACGCGCTCGGCGGCCGTGGACCTCGGCCCACGCAAGATCCGCGTGAACGCCATCGCACCGGGCTCCGTGCCCACCGAAGGCGTGCGCGTCAACGTGGATCCGGCCCTGGCCGCCAAGCGCATCGCCCGCGCACCTCTGGGCCGATTGGGCCACGTGGACGACATCGCCGCGGCCGCCGCGTTTCTCGCCACGAACGAGAGCAGCTTCATGACCGGCGAATCGCTGCTGGTCGACGGTGGTGTGACGCACGCGCTGCTCTGAGAAGTCTGGCCATGTCCTCTGATGCAAGCTCCCGCACCGTCGCCTACACGGCGGCGCACAAAGCCATGCACGCGCCGCGCCTCGATTGGCTCTCTCAATACAGGGAAGATGCGTTCGACCCCGCGCAAGCCATCGTCGACGCGCACCACCACCTGTGGGAAGTGCCCGGCAACAACTACCTGCGCGAAGAGCTGCAGGATGACCTGCGCAGTGGCCACAACATGCGCACCACCGTGTTCATGGAATGCCTCTCGCACTATTTCCGCGAAGGCCCAGAGGCGCTGCGCCCGGTCGGCGAGACCGGCTTCGTGGTCGGGCAGACCCCGGTGCAAAAAGACGGCAGCGCGCGCCTGTGCGCCGCCATCGTGGGCTGGGCCGATCTGCTGTTGGGCGACGCAGTGCGCCCGGTGCTGGAAGCCCACGTCGAGGCCGGCCAGAGCCGTTTTCGGGGTGTGCGCAGCCGCCCCACCTGGCACGACGACCCGGCGGTACACCCCTCGCGCGATGGCCGCGCGGGGCTGCTGCGCGAACCGGCCGCGCACACCGCTGTGCGCGCGCTGGGCCGCATGGGCCTGTCGCTCGACATCTGGGTCTACCAGACCCAGCTCGACGACGTGGAACACCTGGCCGCCGCCTGCCCCGACACGGTGCTGGTGCTCAACCACTGCGGCGGGCCCTTGTTCGCGGGCCAGCAGGCGGACGTTTTCGGCGAATGGCGTGCGCGCCTGCAGCGCGTGGCAGCTTTCCCGAATGTGCGCCTGAAGCTCGGTGGCCTGGCCATGCCGCGCATGGGGTTCGGCTTTGAACTTGCCGAACGGCCGGTCAGTTCCGAGCGCATGGCACAAGCCTGGAAACCGTGGATCGATGCGTGCATCGACGCCTTCGGTGTGGATCGTTGCCTGTTCGAGAGCAACTTCCCGGTCGACAAGGTGGGCTGCAGCTATGGCGTTCTGTGGAACGCTTTTCAGAGGATAGCCCAGGGCTACAGCACGGCGGATCGCGACGCCTTGTTCGCCGGCACGGCGGCGCGCACCTACCGCATTGAAGGCGTTTTGACGCAGCCCTGAGGTGGACGCGGCATCGGCACGACATCTGCCGACGCGCACGCATTTGTAAATTACCTGCCGACCGGTAAGTTATGCGTTACATTGCGGGCGCAGCGCACGGACCAGCCCGGCCGTTGCGCTGCTTCTGCACATTTCCATTGGAGACAAACTTGAACAAGCTGCTTTCGTCCGGCGCGCTAGCCCTCCTGGCCGCCGCCCCTCTCACCCAGGCCCATGCACAGTCCTCGGTCACGCTGTACGGCGTGGTCGACACCTCGCTCACCCGCGCCGACAACGGCAACAACGGTCTCTGGCGTCTCGATTCCGGCGCAGGCTGGGGCTCGCGCCTGGGCTTTCGCGGCACCGAAGACCTGGGCGGTGGCCTCAAGGCCAACTTCGTGCTGGAACAAGGCTTCGACGTGAGCACCGGCACCCTGCAGCAAGGTGGCGCCACGTTTGGCCGCGCAGCCTGGCTGGGCCTGAGCGGTGCCGACTGGGAAGCGCGCGTTGGCCGCCAGCTCTCGCCCATGGCGCTGTCGCTGCTCGCGGTGGACCCCGGCGTGGGCAACTACTGGGGCAACCTGCAATCCACCGGCATCGGCAGCAACAGCCCGAATTCGGTGGCGGGCGACGCGGGCCACCAGGCCACGGCGCGCATCAACAACTCTTTGCTGGGCCGCTGGACCACCGGCGCACTCACCGCGCGCCTGATGCTCGCGCCCGGTGAGTCGGCGAGCCCCAAGGGCGCCGGCAACTACCACGGCGGCAGCCTGACCTACCAGGACAGCCAATGGGTGGCCACGTTGGGCTATTCACGCTTCCGCCAGTACGCCAAGGACATCCCCGTCACCGCGAACGCCGACTGGCAAAACGAGCTGACCTTCGCGGCCTCGTACAACTTCGGCCCGGTGCGCCTGGCCAGCGGTTATTACCGCTTCGACCCGTCGGAGCAAAACAAGGTGATCACGGCCACGACGCTGCTCAAGTCCGAGTCGGTGTGGGTGGGCGGCACGATTCCCGTGAACAACGGCCAGATCCTGCTGCAGGTGATCCGCGCCAAGAGCCACCGCACGGCCGGCGTGGCCGACGGCACCGCGACCATTCTGGGCGCGACCTACGAGCACTTCCTCTCCAAACGCACGGTGGTGTACGTGTCGGGTGGCATCGTGAAGAACAACGACACCAGCAACATCGCCCTGGTGGGCAGCACGGCCGCGGTCGCAGCCGCCGGCCTGGGCGCGGATCCGAAGGCCGTGTCGTTCGGCATCCGGCACAGCTTCTGATGTGCGTCAGCGCGCAGGCTTGCCCTGATCGGCGACCTGCGCGCGCAAACGCTCTTCCTGCTCGCGCAGTTCGGGCGTGAGCGCATCGCCGAAGTCTTCGGCACCGAAGATCTGGCGGACTTCGATTTCGGAATCGGTGCGCATCGGGTTGGGGCAGCGTTTGACCCAATCGATCGCTTCCTGCAGCGATGCGCAATTCCAGATCCAGAAGCCGGCCACCAGCTCCTTGGTCTCGGAGAACGGGCCGTCGATGACGGTGCGCCCGCTCCCCGAGAAGCGCACACGCGCGCCTTTCGAGGTGGGATGAAGACCTTCACCCGCCTCCATCACACCGGCTTTCACCAGTTCTTCGTTGAAGCGGCCCATCGCCGTGAACTCGGCTTCGGTGGGCATCACGCCCGCTTCGCTGTCTTTCGTGGCTTTGACCAGAATCATGAATCGCATGGTGGGCTCCTTGTTGGGTTGAGTTGCTCTGTCGAGCGCCTACTTCCACGACGGGTGGGCACCGCCATTCTCGACAAGCGGGCACAAAAAAACCGGCCGAGGCCGGTTTTTTGGGGCGCATGCCTTCAAGCCGAGAGCGTCTCCAGCCCGCCCAGGTAAGGCCGCAACACCTCGGGCACGGTCACGCTGCCATCGGCGTTCTGGTAGTTCTCCAGCACCGCCACCAGCGCACGGCCCACGGCCAGGCCCGAACCATTGAGCGTGTGCACCAGCTCGTTCTTGCCTTGCGCGTTCTTGAAGCGGGCCTGCAGGCGGCGCGCCTGGTAGGCCTCGCAGTTGGAGACCGAGCTGATCTCGCGGTAGGTGCCCTGCGCGGGCACCCACACTTCCAGATCGTGCGTCTTGCTCGAACCAGCGCCCATGTCGCCGGTGCACAGCACGATCACGCGGTAGGGCAGGCCGAGTTTCTGCAGCACGGCCTCGGCGTGGCGCGTCATCTCCTCCATCGCCTCGTAGCTCTTTTCGGGGTGCGTGATCTGCACCATCTCGACCTTGTCGAACTGGTGCTGGCGGATCATGCCGCGCGTGTCGCGCCCGGCGCTGCCGGCCTCGGAGCGGAAACACGGCGTGTGCGCGGTGAGCTTGATCGGCAGCTCGGCCTCGGCCACCACGGTGTTGCGCACGGTGTTGGTCAGGGTGATTTCGCTGGTGGAGATGAGGTAGAGCGCCTGAGTGTCAGGCACTTCCTCGCCCTCCTGGCCGCCCTTCTTCACCGCGAACATGTCGCCTTCGAACTTGGGCAACTGGCCGGTGCCCAGCAAGGTCTCGGCGTTCACGATGTAGGGCGTGTAGCACTCGGTGTAGCCGTGTTCCTGCGTCTGCACGTCGAGCATGAACTGGGCGAGCGCGCGGTGCAGGCGCGCGATCGGGCCTTTCATGAACGTGAAGCGCGAGCCGGCCAGTTTGGTGCCGGTTTCGAAATCGAGCCCCAGTTTCTCGCCAATGTCGACGTGGTCGCGCACGGGGAAATCGAAGCTGCGAGGAGTGCCCCAGCGGCGCAGCTCGACGTTGGCGTTTTCGTCCGCGCCCACCGGCACGCTCTCGTGCGGCAGGTTGGGCACGGCGAGCAGCAAGGTTTGCAGTTCGGACTGGATCACGTCCAGCCGGGCCGCGGAGGTCTCCAGTTCGGCCTTGAACGCCGCCACCTGGGCCATGGCCGCATCGGCCTCGGCGTGCTGGCCCTTGCCCTTGAGCGCGCCGATCTGCTTGGACAGCGTGTTGCGCTGGCTCTGCAGTTCCTCGGTGCGGGTCTGCAAGGCCTTGCGCTCGGACTCCAGCGCCTGGTAGGCCGGCACATCCAGGTAGGGCTGGGGCTGCTTGCGGGTCTGCAGGCGCGCGACGACGCCATCCAGGTCTTTTCTCAGTTGAACGATGTCTAGCATCCGGCGATTGTAGTTTTGCGCCGGAACACCCGGTCGCCGCCCGCCGCCGCGAGGTTCAGCGCAGGTGTTGCAGTTGGTTGGCGTCCTCGCCCTCGATCTTCAAGCCTTTGGGCAAGGGGAACTTGGTGGTTTCGATCAGCCCGTCCAGCGTGCGCACCGAAATCGCGCCCAGTTCCTTGATGCGGTCAATCACCTGGCGCACCAGGATCTCGGGCGCCGAGGCGCCGGCGGTCAGGCCGACGCGGCCCTTGCCTTCGAACCACTCGGCTTTCAACTCGTCGGCGCTGTCCACCATGTAGCTCTCGGTGTCCAGTTTCACCGCGAGTTCGCGCAAGCGGTTGCTGTTGGAGCTGGTGGGGCTGCCCACCACGATCACGATGTCCACCTGGGGGCTGAGCAGCTTGACCGCGTCCTGCCGATTCTGTGTGGCGTAGCAGATGTCCTGCTGCTTGGGCTCGCGCACGCTGGGAAAGCGCGCTTTCACGGCGTTGAGAATCTCGGCCGCGTCGTCCACCGACAGCGTCGTCTGCGTGACCACCGCGAGCTTTTCGGTCTGCGCGGGCTGCACGCGGCCCACGTCGGCCACGTCTTCCACCAGGTGGATGCCGCTCTCCAGCTGGCCCATGGTGCCTTCCACCTCGGGGTGGCCCTTGTGCCCGATCATGATGAACTCGTAGCCTTCGCGGTGCAGCTTGGCCACCTCCACGTGCACCTTGGTCACCAGCGGACAGGTCGCGTCGAAGATCTGGAAGCCGCGCTGCTTGGCTTCTTCCTGGATCGCCTTGCTCACGCCGTGGGCGGAAAACACCAGCGTGGCGCCCGGCGGCACGTCGGAAAGCTCTTCGATGAAGATCGCGCCCTTGGCCTTGAGGTCGTTGACCACGTAGGTGTTGTGCACGATTTCGTGGCGCACGTAGATCGGCCGGCCGAACTTGACCAGGGCGCGCTCGACGATCTCGATCGCGCGGTCCACCCCGGCGCAGAAACCGCGCGGCTCCGCGAGAACGATTTCAGCGGATGCGTCCATCAGAGCACCCCGATGAGCTGGACTTCGAAGCGCACCGCGCGCCCGGCCAGCGGGTGGTTGAAGTCGAACAGCACGGCGCCGTCTTCGCGCACCTCCACCGCCGCGCCGGCGTAGCTGCCCTGGCCGTCGGGCGTGGGGAACTGCACCACATCGCCTTCGGCGTATTGCTCGTGCGGGTCGCCCAGTTCGTTGAGCAGCTTGCGCGCCACCCACTGCACCATGTCGGGCTGGCGCTCGCCGAAGGCCTCGCCTTCGGCCAGTTCGATCACCGTGTGCGTGCCCTCTTCCAGGCCGATCAGGTGCTGCTCGATCGCCGGGGAGAGTTCGCCCATGCCCAGGCTGAGCGTGGCGGGTTTGCCATCGAAGGTGTCGATGATGACCTGGCCCTGTGGGCCGGTCATGCGGTAGTGCAGCGTCAGAAATGAGCCTTCTTGGACTTGGGGCATGGTGGGGAAAGCTTGAGAGAAAGGGCAGCGCCCGACAGGCGCGCAAACGGCCGGGACGACCGCAACAGCCCGTATTGTAAAAAGGTGGCTTCAACCAGGGGGAAACACACATGTATGGCCTTGCCACGTCCAGCCTCAAGGGCTTGCCAGCGGACTCGCGCCCGCGAGAGAAACTGCTCTCACGGGGGCCCAGCGCCCTGAGCGACGGCGAATTGCTCGCGCTGCTGCTGCGCACTGGAATTGCCGGCAAACACGTGCTGCAACTGGCGCAGGAACTGCTCGATCGGTTTGGTGGCCTCAGTGGCCTGCTGCACACGGGCGCAGACGCCTTGCGGCAGATCAAGGGGCTGGGGCCGGCCAAACGCGCCGAAGTCGTAGCGGTGCTGGAGCTCGCGCGCCGCGCGCTGACACAGCAACTGGAGCAAAAAGCCCTGCTCGACAACGCGCAGGCCGTGCGCGACTACCTGCAACTGCAGCTGGGCAACAAGCCGCACGAGGTGTTCGCCGTGCTGTTCCTCGACAGCCAGCACCGCCTGATCGAGCTCGAAGAAATGTTTCGCGGCACCTTGACCCAGACCAGCGTCTACCCACGCGAGGTCGTGCTGCGCGCCTTGCACCACCATGCGGCTTCGGTGGTGCTCGCGCACAACCATCCCAGCGGTGTGGCGGAGGCCTCGAACGCGGACGTGGTGCTCACCCGCACGCTCAAGGCCGCGCTCACGCTGGTGGATGTGCGGGTGCTCGACCATTTCGTCGTCACGCGCTACGGCACGATGTCCATGGCCGAGCAAGGGCTGGTGTAAGCCGCCGATGCCACACGGTCACGGGCCCTGGGCCACAATGCGACACCATGAAAGTGAACACGCTGGCCGAGCTGAAGGTGATCCAGCGCGCCATTGCCGAACGGGCCGCGCGCGAGGCCGCCCAACGCGAAGCCGAGCGCCTGGCGGCCCTGCGCCGGGAGCGCGAGCACAAGCTGTTCGAGCTGGCGGTGGGACCCGTAAAGCCGCTGGTGCGCGCAATGGGCCGCATCGAACCCCACCGAACGCCGGTCGCGCCCGTGCCGGTGCAACGCCAGCGCGACGAGGCCGCGGTGATGCGCGAAGCCTTGTCCGATGAATTCGACATCGAAACGCTGCTGCATACCGACGACCAGATGAGTTTTCGCATCCCTACCCTCGGGCCCGAGGTGGTGCGCAAGTTGCGCGAGGGCCAGTGGAGCATCCAGCGCCACATCGACCTGCATGGCCTTCGCACCGACGAAGCGCGCGAGGCCCTGAGCCGATTCATCCACGACGCCCACCACGCCGGCCTGCGCTGTGTGCGCGTGGTGCATGGCAAAGGCTTGGGTTCACCAGGCCGCATGCCCGTGCTCAAGCAGCGCGTACTGCGCTGGCTGGTGCAGAAGAAGGAAGTGATGGCGTTTGTGCAGGCGCGCCCGGCCGAGGGTGGGGCGGGGGCGGTGGTGGTGTTGTTGCGGTCGGGGTAACGGCTCTTGACCACTGCTGGGTTGAGCGCGAGGATGGACGGGTTCTAGCGGGCCGTAGCTGCCCATTAGTCGGTCGATGGCGAGATGCAGCCCGGCGCGCGAACAAGACGAACTGCTGTGTAGGTCAGCACGGTCTGCCCGTGCTGGTTGACCACATCGACCAGCGAGCGCATGACGGCACGGCCGGGTTTGGAAGTCATCTTTTTTTCAGTGACTTCGCATTCCACGTGGATCGTGTCCCCTACCCGTGTCGGGCCCTTGACCACCATCGTGGCTTCGAGGAATGCCAGACCGATGCCTTGCATCGTGTACTTGCTCATTCCTTCGGCATACGAATAGACCAGAGCGCCCGGCACCACCCGGCCCGAGATGGCGCTGTGCTCACGCTCGGCCGGGTCCACGCTCGTGAACAAGCCCTCGGTCAACCAGCTCGCGTTGACAAAGTTGACGAGGTCCGTCTCCGTGATGGTGCGTCCGCGCGAGCGGTAGCGCATGCCGGGTTCCAGGTCGTCCCAGAACAGGGTACCTTCCATTGTCTTCATGGCATTCCTTGCATTGAAGCATCGGCACTCACCAATGACCGCCGTATGAACGACCCGAACTACCGCTTGTCGAGCGCCATTTCGGCAGCGATCTCGGCCACAGGATCTTTGAAGCGCGCGAGACCGGCCGCGATTTCGGAGGCAATCTCGTTGCCCGTCACCGGCGAGAGTTGCGTCGTGCCCATTTTCTCCACGAAGCCGCGCACGCCGGGTCCGGTCAGCGTCGTGCGCAGGTCGGCCTCCAGCTTGCGCGCCACGTCGGGTGGCGTGCCCGCCCGCACGGCCAGTGCCGTCCACAGCGCAAAGTCGAAATCCACGCCGGATTCACGCACGGTGGGCACGCTTGGCAGGTTGGCGTTGCGCTCTGGCGATGCCGAGGCCAGCACACGCAGCTTGCCCCCGGCCACCAGGGGCACCACAGGCGTGGTATCCACCAGCGCCACGTCGAGCACACCGCTGAGCAGGTCGGTGAGGATCTGCGGAAAGCTCTTGTAGCTGATGTGGCGGAAGCGCCCCCCGAGCTTGCTACCAAGCAGCGTGGCACCGACCTGGTACGACAGTCCCGACGTGCCCAGAGACACGGCGTCACGCTCCTTGCGCATCGCGGTCGCCAGCTCTTCAAGGTTCTTTAAATTCGAGTTGGGACTGGTGATCAGGACGGTCCAGGAGCGCGACACGCCAATCATCGGAACCAGATCAGACGGTTTGTACGGCAGGTTGCTGCGCAACAGGGGATTGAACACCATCGGCTGCGGACCGATCAGCAGCATGGTGTAGCCATCGGCGGGAGCGCTCAGGAACGACTGCATCGCAATCAAGCCGTCGGCGCCTGGTTTGTTGTCCACCACCACCGGCTGTTTGATGTGCTGCGCCAGCTGTTCGGCAATCACGCGGCCCAATGTGTCGCCCCCACCACCCGTGCCCACCGGCAGCACCATGCGGATGCCGCGCGAGGGGTAATCGTTGGCCCGGGCGGGCAAGGCGGCGGCCAGTGCGGAAGCGGTGAGGAGGCGGTTGAGCTCGCGTCGGTTGAGCAAGTGGTCCATGTTCGAAGTCTCCGTTGTGTGTGTTTATTCCATGCGCGCTGCGCCGAACGGGCACCCTTTGAAGGGTTGAGTGCATTGTGTTGGCGAGGACCCGCGCAGGCACCCCCCGCAGCGGGTAGTGCTGCCGCGCAAGGGCACAGCGCGGCAATGCCCGGCGATATCATGAAACCATGACATTTCGGCACACCAACCCAGGTGCTGCGCTGCGGCCTCCCTCCCCTGCAGGCACGCCCGCCACCACCCGCTTCGTTGCGCCTCGAATGGCCAGAGGCATGCTGCCCCGCGCGGCCCTGGTCGACCGGTTGATGGACGCGCGCCGCAAACGCTGCATCTCTTTGCAAGGGCCACCTGGGTGCGGCAAAACGAGCTTGCTGCTGACCATGCGCGGGCCGCTCATGACGCACGGATTTGATGTCGCCTGGCTCTCGCTGGTGCCCGAAGACAACGAACTGGACACATTCCTGCACGACCTGCTTGCCAGCCTCAGCAATGTCGACCCTGCTTCGGTGCGCACCGCGTCGTTGCTCGCCAGCGGCGGGCCGCGCGACCCGGAGGCGGTGGAGCACTGCATCATCGCGCTGGCGCACGACGTGGCCGATCGTGGCGGCGAGCTGGTGCTGATGCTCGACGACCTGCACCAGATCACCAGCCAGCCGGTGCTGCAGGCGCTCAACTGGCTGCTGGACTATTCGCCGCCCGGTCTTCACCTGATGCTGGCCTCACGCGACACGCCACCGCACCCGCTGGGCACCGCCATTGCGCGGCTGCGCCAGCTCCAATCGGCGGTCGATTTCGCGTGGCCCGATCTGCAGTTCACACCGACAGAATCGGAACAGTTCCTCCAGCAACGGCTGGGTCTCTCGCAGGAAGAGGCGATGCAGTTGCACGAGCGCACGGGCGGCTGGATCGCGGGGCTGCAATTGCTCAGCCTGCACTATAAGGAGCAAGGCACTGCGGCACGCGAGATGCCGCTGAAAGACGCTGGTGCCTTTGCCGCCTACTTCGAACAGCATGTGCTGGCGCACTTGTCGGCTTCCGATGTCGATCTGCTCGGGCTCACGGCCATCTGCCGGCGTTTTTGCGCAGACCTGTGCAACGCCCTCATGGGCGGCGCGCAGACGGCGTCGCGCATCGAGCATCGGCTCTCTCGGCTGGACCGGGACAACCTCTTCATCGTCCAGGTGCAGGACCGCGACAAGCGGGTCTGGTGGCGGCTGCACCCCTTGCTGCGCGAGGTGCTGCAAGCCCGGCAGGAGCACCAGCCCAAAGGCCATGTGCAACAGCTGCACCGGCGCGCCTGGCTTTGGTTTTCGGCACACGGCAGTGTGTCCGAGGCGGTGCAGCACGCCGTGCTCGCTGGCGAGAGCGAAGCGGCTGCCAGGATGGTGCGCGAGAGCGTGCGCGGGCTGCTCAACCAGGGCGAGTTCGCGCTGGTCAAGGCGCTGCTGCGCCGCCTGCCGTTGGAAGTCGTGGCACAGCACACGGGCTTGTGCCTGGCACAGGCCCAGGTGCACCTGAACTCGCGCGAACTCGATGCGCTTGACGCCAGCATGCGCGCTCTTGGCGACGCACCGCTGAACGCACTCGAACGCGCCGAATTCGATTTGCTGCGCTGTGCCGCACTGCTGCACAGGGACGATGCCGACGCAGCGGTGCGCCTGTTGCCGGCACTGCAAAGCTTGCCCGAAGGTGCGGACGACTTGCTGGTCTCCACCCGCGCCAACCTCATGGCCTGGCTGCACCTGGCGTGCGGCGAGTACGCGCTGGCGCGCGAGGTACTCAGCCAGCACGAGACTGGACACGACAGCCCGGTGGCGCGTCTGACCGGCCTGTGCCTGGAAGGCCTTTCGCACACGCTAGAAGGCCGCATGAACGAGGCTGAGCACCTGTACCGGCGCGTGCTCGATGCTGGCGGCGATGGCCCGGCAGGTGTACAGGTCCGCAACCTGGCCGCAGCGCTGCTGGGCGACGTGCTATACGAACTGGACGAACTCGAAGCCGCGTGCGAGCTGCTGGACCCGCGCATGGATCTGATCGAGCACGCCGGCATTCCGGAGGCCATCTTGCGTGCGGCCATTGTGCTGGCCAGCGCGCACTGGCTGTGCGGACGTCGCCTGGAAGCGCTGGCGCAGTTGGACAGACTGGAGGACTATGCGAGCAGACACGGCCTGGCGCGTCTGCAGACCCACGCCCTCTGTCTGCGACTGCGCATGCAGCAGCAGCGCGGCGAGATGCTTGCAGTGTCTGATGCCTTGTGCAAGCTGGACGAAGTGGCGGCGCAGCGGCGCGGCATGGAAGATTCCGTGTCGCAGGAGATCAAGCGACTGGCCGAACGCGCGCAGATTGCCGTGCATCTGCAAAGGGGCGAGCTTGCGCCCGCGGCCGAAGGCATCCGCCAGGTGTTGCAGCGCCTGCAGCAGGCGGGTCGGCTACGGCCGGTGGCGTCCCTGCTGGTGCAGCTGGCGCTCGTGGAGCGCGCGCTCGGCCACGAAACCGTGGCCGTGGACACGTTGATCGAGGCGTTGCGCCTGGGACACCGCCTGGGCCTGGTGCACACGCTTCTGGACGCCTCGCGTCGCATGCCTGCCGCGCTGCACGGCCTGGTGGAATCGGGCACGCTCGACCCGGTGCTGTGCTTCTATGCGCAGCGTCTGCTGGAGGTTGCCGCGCGCAAGCGCACACTGCGCGCACTGGCAGAGGACACGGCAACGCGTGAGCAGCCGCTGGAGCCGCTGAAAGAGCGCGAGCTTGAAATCCTCGGCCTGCTGGGTCAGGCACTGCCCAACAAGAAGATCGCACGCATCCTTGGCCTCTCGCCTGAAACCGTGAAGTGGCACTTGAAGAACATCTACACCAAGCTCGGCGTGACCGCGCGCGACGCCGCCGTGGCGCGGGCGCGCGACCTGCAGTTGTAGGCGCTCCACCGCGACTCAGCGCGGCGCCATGCGCAGACCGCCGTCCAGGCGGATGCACTCGCCATTCATGTAGCGCGTCGTCACCAGCATGGCTACCACGGCGGCGTACTCGTCTGCATCGCCCAACCGCCGCGGGAACGGCACCGAGGCCGCGAGCGCCGCGCGAACGTGGGGCGCGGCGCGCGCCAGCATGGGCGTGTCGAAGATGCCTGGAAGAATAGTGTTGACGCGGATGCCTTCGGCCATGAAGTCGCGCGCCAGGGGGAGGGTCATGCCGGCCACGCCGGCCTTCGACGCGCTGTAGGGCACTTGGCCCATCTGACCATCCTGCGCCGCAATGGAGGCGGTGTTGATGATCACACCGCGTTCGCCATCGGCATCGGCATCCGTGACCGGCGCGGCGAACATGCCGGCGGCCGACAGCGACACAGCGCGAAACGTACCGATCAGGTTGACCTGTATCACGCGCTCGAAGCGCTCCACCGCGAGTGGACGGATCTCGCCCGTGTCCTTGTCGCGGCTGACGGTCTTGTTGGGGCCGCCGATGCCGGCACAGTTCACCAGGATGCGTTCCTGCCCGTGGGCAGCGCGCGACTTGTCGAAAGCAGCTTCCACCTGGGCTTGCGATGTGATGTCCACGGCGCAAAAAATGCCGCCAATGTCGGCGGCAAGCTTCTCACCGCCTGCCACGTCCTGGTCAAAGATGGCCACGCGTGCACCACGCGCCGCGAGCAGGCGCGCGGTCGCAGCACCCAGGCCGGAAGCACCGCCGGTGACCACAGCGGATGTCGATGTGATGTTCATTCTTTTGCTTCCTCAGACGCGTTCGTAGAGCGTGACGACGCAAGCGCCCCCCATGCCCAGGTTGTGCTGCAGGGCCAGCCGAGCTCCCTCGACCTGCCGCGCCTCGGCCGTGCCGCGCAACTGATGCGTCAACTCAAAACATTGGGCCAAGCCAGTGGCACCTAGCGGATGGCCCTTGGACAGCAGGCCACCGGACGGGTTGGTGACCACGCGCCCGCCGTAGGTGTTGTCGCCATCGCACACGAAGGCTTCGGCCTCGCCTTCCTGGCACAAGCCCAGCGATTCGTAGGTGAGCAACTCGTTCTGCGCAAAGCAGTCGTGCAGCTCGACCACATCCACATCCTGCGGCCCGATGCCAGCCTGCTCGTAGACCTGCCGCGCCGCTTCCTTCGCCATGCCAAAACCCACCAGTTCGCGCATATCGCCCGATTCGAAAACCTCGGGCCTGTCGGTGGTCATGCTTTGTGCCACAACGCGCACGTCTCGCCTGAGGCCGTGGCGCTCGGCAAACGCCTCAGAACATACGATGGCCGCTGCGGCGCCGCAGGTGGGCGGGCAGGCCATGAGCCGCGTCATGAGCCCTTCCAGCAGCGAGGGGGATGCGAGTACGTCGTCTTCGCTCAGCGGAGTGCGGAACAAGGCGAGCGGGTTGTTTGCCGCATGCCGACTGGCCTTGGCGCGGATCTTGGCAAAGGTCGATAGCTTGGTGCCGTACTGCGCCATGTGGTCGCGCCCCGCACCCGCAAAGTAGCGTAGCACGCGGGGCAAGTCCTTGGCGCCCATGAGTTCGTCGGTGGTCTGGTTGAAACGGTCAAAGGGGCTGGGCCGATCGGGCCAGGCCGAACCGAGAGGCCCGGGCTTCATCTGTTCGAACCCCAGCGCCAGCACGCACTCGGCCGCCCCGCTCTGCACGGCTTGCCGCGCCAGGAACAGCGCAGTCGAACCAGTGGAGCAGTTGTTGTTGACGTTGACGATGGGCACGCCGCTCATACCGACCTCGTACAGCGCGCGCTGCCCGGCGGTCGAGTCGGCATAGACGTAGCCCACATAGGCCTGCTGGATCTTCGAATAGTCCAGGCCGGCGTCGGCGAGCGCCGCGCGCACGGCGGCCTGGGCCATTTGTGGGTACGGTTCGTTGTCGCCAGGCTTCTTGAATGGCGTCATGCCGACGCCCGCGATGTATGCTTGTGCAGTCACGTTGATGTGTCTCCGCCGCTGATTGAAGGAGGCGGCTCAGAAGCCACCACGGCCGCCGCCGCAGATGATGGTCTGGCCGCTGATGTAGTCGGACTCGGGCAGGCAGAACAGGTAGATCGAACCGGCTGCTTCTTCGGGTGTGCCCAGCCGTCCCAGCGGAATCTCGCGTCCCGGCGCGGTGGCGCGGTCGGCCGGTATGCCCACTCGGATCTCGCGTCCTTCGATGGACACGAAGGCTTCCCCGCCTTGCGGCACGCGTTGGGTGAGCCGTGTCTCGATCGCGCCGAATGCGACGCAGTTGACGTTGACCTTCATGCGTCCCCACTCCTTGGCAAGCGACTTGGTCAGCCCGATGATGCCGGCCTTGGCCGCCGAATAATTGGCCTGGCCGGCATTGCCTCCGGTGCCCGACACCGACGAGACATTGACCACCTTGCGGAACACCTCCCGGCCCTGCGCTTCTTCGGCGGCGCTCACACTGCGCAGGTAGGGTTGCGCAGCGCGCAGCAGCCGGAAGGGCGCCGTGAGATGACAGGTGAGGATGGCCTCGAACTGTTCGTCGGTCATCTTCTGGATCACGTTGTCCCAGGTGTAGCCGGCGTTGTTGATGATGATGTCGATAGCGCCAAAGGCATCGAGCGTGGCGGCCACGGTGCGCGTGCCGAAGTCCGGTGCGGTCACGCTTCCAGCAAGCGCCAGCGCCCGGCCGCCGGCCTGCTCGATTTCAGCGACGACGTCGAGCGCGGGTGACTCGTCCAGGTCGTTGACGACGACGGCTGCACCGGCGCTCGCCAGCTTGAGCGCCACGGCGCGGCCGATGCCGCGGCCAGCACCGGTGACGATGGCGACTTTGGATTCCAGAGTTCTGTGCATGCTTTGTCTTTCTCCTTTCTGGGGATTTCCGCCTGCTTCCTAGTGCGCGTCGGCGCGGCCGTACAGCGTCACCACGCAGGCCCCGCCCAGCCCCAGGTTGTGTTGCAGGGCAATGTCCAGGTTGTCCACCTGGCGGGCGTCGGCCGTGCCGCGCAGCTGATGCGTGAGCTCGTAGCACTGCGCCAATCCGGTGGCACCCAGAGGGTGACCCTTGGAAAGCAGGCCACCCGAAGGATTGGTCACGCATTGGCCGCCGTAGGTGTTGTCGCCGTCCAGCACAAACCGCTCGGCTTCCCCTTCCGGGCAGAGACCAATGGCCTCGTAGGTGAGCAGTTCGTTGTGGGCAAAACAATCGTGCAGCTCGCACACGCGCACATCCTTTGGGTCCACGCCGCTTTTTTCATACACGCTTTGCGCTGTCGCGCGCGACATGTGAAAACCCACGTAGCTGATCATCGAGGGCGGGTCGAAGGACTCGACCAGGTCCGTCACCATCGACTGCGCGAGGATCTGTACGTCGGTGCGAAGGCCATGGCGGCGGGCAAATTTTTCCGACACCACAATGGCTGCCGCCGCGCCGCACGTGGGCGGGCATGCCATGAGGCGCGTCGCCACACCGGGCCAGATGGCCTTGTCGTTCATCACGTCCTCCACCGTCAGCTCCTGGCGGAAAATGGCCAGCGGGTTGTTCACGGCGTGGCGGCTGGCCTTGGCGCGGATGGCCGCAAACGTCTCCAGCTTCGTGCCGTATTTCTGCATGTGCTCGCGCCCGGCGCCGGCGAAGCACCGCACCGCGCGGGGCACACCCTCGGCATCGGGCGTAAGGCCTTGCCAGATCGGATGAAAGCGCGTGCGCGTCTGCGGCCGATCGTCCCAATGCGAACGCAGCGCGCCCGACTGCATCTGCTCGAATCCAACGGCCAGTGCGCAATCTACTTGTCCCAACTCGACGGCGGTGCGCGCCAGCAGGAGTGCACTCGAGCCGGTGGAGCAATTGTTGTTGACGTTGAAAATGGGAATACCCGTGCGGCCGACTTCGTAGAGAACGGTCTGGCCACAGGTGGAGTCACCGTACACATAGCCCGCATATGCAGATTGGATCTTGTCGTACGAAATGCCCGCATCGGCCAGCGCGCGACGCACGGCATCGGCGCCCATTTCGACATAGGTCGGACTCGCGCCGGGTTTGGTAAAGGGGACCATGCCGACTCCGGCAATAAAGGTTTTCTGACTCATAGGACTTCGGCTTTATAGAGTGGAGGTGTGGCCGAAGTCTGCATCCGCATGGCTACTATGTCGCCCCCCCCGGCGGGGGGGCTGACGTGGAGGCGTTGTAGACCTCGCGCAGCTCGCGCTTGAGCACTTTGCCGAGCGGGTTTCTCGGGAAGTCCGCCACCAGGTACAGGTCCGCCAGGCGCTGGGTCTTGCCCAGCTTCGCGTTGCACCAGGCCAGCGCTTCCTGCGTGTCCAGATGGCTGCCGCGCCGAGGAATCACAAACGCCACCGGCGTCTCGCCCCAGCGTTCTGAAGGCACGCCGATGACCGCTGCGTCCTGCACCTGCGGGTGCCGACGCAGCTGCTGCTCCAGGTCACTTGGGTAGATGTTGAAACCGCCGCTGATGATCATGTCCTTGCGGCGATCCACGAGCACCAGGAACCCGTCGGCGTCGAAGTAGCCCACATCGCCGCTGCGCAGAAAGCGACGGCCCTGCGCGTCGAACCATTCGATTGCCTCGCTGGCCGCCTGGCCGTGGTAGCGCTCCATCATGGTGGTAGCCCTGCCGACGATCTCGCCCGTCTCTCCCTGCGGCAAGACATGGCCTTGCTCGTCAATCACCTGAAACTCGCTTCCCGCGGAAGGCTTGCCCACGGTGTGAAGCTTGTCCGGGTAGCGCTGCGCATCCAGCATGCAACTCCCGCCGCCTTCAGTGGTGCCGTACATCTCGATCAGGCCTCCCGGCCAGCGCCGCAGCACTTCGCGCTTGTGTGCCGCCGAGAAGGGAGCACCGGCGCAGAGCTTCATGCGGAAGCGGGTCAGGTCAAAGCTGTCGAACCCAGGCTCGGCCAGGATGCGCTGGTATTGCACCGGCACCAGCATGGTATGGGTAGCGCGCTCCTGTTCGGCAAGCACCAGAAAACCCCGCGCGTCGAACTTGGGCATCAACACGGCGGTGCCACCGGCGACCAGGGTTGGGAAGAGCGCCACCAGCGTGGTGTTGGAATACAGCGGTGTGGCCAATAGCGTCACCGAATCCGTTCCGTAGCCGAGCAAGTCGCGGCGCGAAACCTGGGCGACTCGCCGTTCGTGCGTCTGCACGATGCCTTTGGGAGAGCCCGTGGTGCCGGACGAGTAGATGATGTTGAAAGCCCAGTCCGGCGCGATCTCCACCGGCGCTGGCAGCTTGCCTTCGTGCACCAGCCAGGTGCCCAGGCTGGCGCTGCCCGGCTCCAGCACCAGGCAGATGTCACCCAGGCCTGCGTTGCGCACCCATGCAGTTGTACTCGAATCGGCGAATAGCAGGCTGGCCCGGGCGTTGTGCACCATGGCCGCCAAGGATTCCGGTGTGGCCGTGGCCGCCAACGGCGCCACCACCACGCCCACCCGCACGGCGCCAAGGAACACGGCCACGTAGGCAATGGAAGGCGCTGCGCAGACCGCCACAGTGTCGCCCCGGCGCAGGCCATCGCGCTGCAACGACGCTGCAACGCGTGCGGCGAGCGCATCGAGTTCGCAGTAGGTGATTCGCTGGCCGCCACAGATCAGAGCGATGGCGTGGGGCCGTTTTAGCGCCATGTCGCGAATCAGATCGGGGACGCTGCAGAAGCGGACTTTGGAGCCGGAGTCGGTGTGGGGCATGGCAGCAGAAATACGGGAACCGCCGCCAGTGGCCGCCCCCAAGGGATGCTGGATATGCTACGCCGCCACGCGGAATCCACACCACCCGTGGCGGGTGGCCCGACTCAGTCGCACGATGAAGAGCAACTACCGCGGCGTGTTCCGCATCCAATCCGCCGTCTGGAAAAAACTGGTCCTGAGCCGCTCGCGCAAGGCCTCGTCCACCCCGGTCTCGCCCATCGCCTGGTCCATGCACGCCAGCCACTGGTCGCGCTCCTGGATGCCAATGGCAAAGGGCATGTGGCGCGCGCGCAGCATCGGGTGGCCGAACTTTTCGGTGTAGTGCTGTGGGCCGCCCAGCCAGCCGCACAGGAACCAGAAGAGGCGCTGCCGCGCGTTCTCCAAGGTACTGCCGTGCGTGGCGCGCAAGGCGGCGTAGCCCGGCTCGATGTCCATCAGGTCGTAGAAACGCTCGACCAGTTCGCGCACTTTTTCTTCGCTGCCGATCCACTCGAAGGGCGTGGCGTGGCGCGTGGGTTCTTGGGGTTTGTACAAAGGAATATTCATCTCAGACGCTCACACAGCAGCTTTGCGCAAGGTTTCCACCACGGGCGTGCGCAGCACACTGCGCAGCCCCCACCAACCGGCCATCAGCGCGAGCACTGCGCCCGCGATGGCGCCGGCCAGCGGCACCCAGGGCGATGCGGTCCAGGCGAACTGGAACACATAGCGCGCCAATGCCCAACCCACGATCACGGCCACCACCGAGGCCAGGAAGCCGGCGAGCAAACCGACGCCCAGCAGTTCGATGCGCTGCACCTGCTGCAGCAGACCCGAGCCGGCACCCACCGCGCGCAGGATCGCGAACTCGCGCTCGCGCTCCCCCCGCGTGGCGGTGATGGCCGTGAGCAGCACCACCAGGCCGGCGGCCAGCGTGAAGGCGAACAGAAACTCCACCGCGCCGATCACCTGCCCGAGCACGCGCTGCACCTGGGCGATGGTCTGCGTCATGTCGACGTTGGTGATGTTGGGGAATTCGCGCACCAGCGCGTTGTCGAATCCGTTGCTGCCCGTCTGGCCGTTGGCGGCCTCGGGGGCGCGGAAGGCGCTGATGTAGCTCACTGGCACATTGGGCACGTCGGCCACCGGAAACACCACAACGAAGTTCACGCGCATGGAGCCCCAGTCGACCTTGCGCAGGCTGGTGATGCGCCCTTCGCTCACCTGGCCCGCGATGTCGAATGCCATGCGGTCACCGAGCTTCAGGCCGAGTTCTTCGGCCAGACCCTCTTCCACGCTGAGCGCATCGGCCTCGTTCTCGGTCCACTTGCCCGCGACGATGGGGTTGTGCTCGGGCACCTGCGCCATGTTGGAGAGGTTGAACTCGCGGTCCACCAGGCGCTGTGCGCGTTCGCCTTCGAAGTCGTCGGGGTTCACGGTCTTGCCATTGATGCTGACCAGGCGCCCCCGGATCATGGTGTGCCAGTCGTAGCGCTCCACGCCGGCCTTGCGCAGCGCCTGCTGGAAGGCTTCGCTTTGTTCGGGCTGCACGTTGATGACGAAGCGGTTGGGCACGTCGGGCGGCGTGGCGTTGCGCCAGCTGGAGATGAGGTCGGTGCGCAGCAGCACCAGCAGCACCAGCGCCAGCAGGCCCACGGCCAGCGCGCTGATCTGCACCACCGCATAGGCCGGGCGCGCGGTGAACTGGCGCGTGGCCATGACGAGGGCGCGCGGCGCAGTATTTTCGTTCACGCTGGCACGCAGCAGGCGCACCGCGCCCAGGCTGGCCAGCGCGAAGAGCAGCACCGCACCCGCAAAGCCGCCCACCGCGATGCCGCCGAGCAGCAGGTCGCGGCTGGCCGCCATGAGCAGCACCGCAAAACCCAGCAGGCCCACGCCGAGCACCACCAGCGTGGCCGGCTTGAGCTGGCCGACGTCGCGGCGGATCACGCGCAGCGGCGGCACCTGCGCCAGTTGCAGCACTGGCGGCAGGCCGAAGGCCATCATCAGCGTCAAGCCCATGCCCAGGCCGAGCAGCACGGGCGTGACGCCGGGCGCGGGCAGGCTCGCGTCAACCAGGCCGGCGAGCAGCACCACAAACACGTGGTGCACCGCGTAGCCGATCACCACGCCCAGCGCACTGGCGATCAGACCGGTGAGCGCGAATTCGAAGGTGTAGGCGCGCGCCATGGTGCCTTGCGAGAGCCCGAGCACGCGCAGCATGGCGCAGTCGTCCAGGTGGCGCTGGGCGAAGCCGCGCGCGGCGATCGCCACGGCCACGGCGCACAGCAGCGCGGCCAGCAGGGCCACCAGGTTGAGGAACTGTTCGGCGCGCCCCAGCGTGCGCTGCATTTCGGGTTGGCCGCTTTCCAGGGCCTCCAGCCGCAGGCCGCGCACCTCGCGCTGCTCAATGGCTTGTTTCGCCCAGCGGGTGAACTGGCCCACCCGCCCATCGTCGCCTGCCACCGCAAGGCGGTAGTTCAGGCGGCTGGCCGGCTGCACCAGGCCGGTGGCGGGCAAATCGGCGTTGTTGAGCATGACGCGTGGCGCGAAGCTCATGAAGCCACCGCCGCGGTCGGGTTCGGCGGCGATCAGCTTGGTGATGGTGAAGCTGCTGTCGCCCAGCAGCAGGGCCTGGCCCACTTTCAGGTCGAGCGCGGCGAGCAGGGCGCCATCGACCCAGGCGGTGCCGGGCGCAGGAATCTCGCGCGTGACGGCATCGGGCGCGTCCAGCGCGTCGGCCACGCGCAGCGCGCCGCGCAGGGGATAGCCCTCGCCCACCGACTTGAGCGCCACCAGGCGCGCCGAGCCGCCGTCTTCGTCGCGCGCGCGGCCCATGGTGGGGAAGGTAAGGGTCTGCACCACCGACAGGCCCAGTTCGCGCGCCTTGGCCCCGAACGTGTCGGGCGGCGCGTTGTCGCTGCGCACCACCGCATCGCCGCCGATCAGCGCCCGCGCATCGCGCTGCAAACCGCCCTGCAGCCGATCGGCAAAGAAGCCCACCGCGGTGAGCGCGGCCACGGCCAGCGTGACGGCGAGCATGAGCAGGCGCAGCTCGCCCGCACGCCAATCACGGACCAGGGAAGACCAACCCAGGTTCCAGAAGCGGATGGGCAATGGACGGGGCGAGGTGTTCATGGAGGTGGACGTTACCGCAAGAAAGATCGCCCCATTGGGGCAAGGCTCACACCCATTGGTTCCCCAGAACGATGCGAACCCGGTTCAATGCCCATCCAGAAATGCCGTGGAACTGGCTTTGCCAGGCCACAGGCATTGCCCCTGAGGGGTGACGCGCCGCAGGCGCGGCGCGGGGGGAGCCTACTTCGTGCCGAAAATCCGATCGCCCGCGTCGCCCAGCCCCGGCACGATGTAGCCGTGCTCGTTGAGTCCACGGTCCACCGCCGGCGTGTAGACCGGCACGTCGGGGTGCGCGTCGTGAAAGGTTTTCAGGCCCTCGGGGCAGGTCACCAGGCAGACGAAGCGGATCGAGCGCGGCTGGGTTTTCTTCAACCGGTCCACCGCCATCACCGCCGAGTTGCCGGTGGCCAGCATCGGGTCGAGCACGATCACGTCGCGCTCTTCCATGCCCTGCGGCATCTTGAAGTAGTACTCCACCGCCTTGAGCGTGGCGGGGTCGCGGTACAGGCCGATGTGCCCGACGCGCGCGCCAGGAATGACCTGCAGCATGCCGTCCAGGAAACCGTTGCCGGCGCGCAGGATGGAGGCCAGCACCACCTTCTTACCGTCGATCACGCGCGAAGTCATCTTCTCCAGCGGCGTTTCGATCTCGATCTCCTGCATGGGCATGTCGCGCGTGATCTCGTAGGCGAGCAACGCGCTCAGCTCGTGCACCAGCTCGCGGAAGCTCTTGGTGCTGGTGTCTTTGCGGCGCATCAGCGTGAGCTTGTGCTGGACCAGGGGGTGGTCAATGATGTGAACGTCTCGGCTCATGGCGTTATTGGGGGTGTGCGGGGAGGGAACCGAGTTTATTCCCCACAGCGTTCTGGCCGCGCTCTCGTCCCATTGCCTCTTGGGTCCTCGTTGCGTTTCAGGCGGCTACCTCGCGCCAGGACGGCGGCGGCACCCGCGTTCTCCGGCCCCCGTCGCGGGCGGTTTCCCGTGCGCGCATGCACCATGCCGTCAACACCGGGTGGGCGCGCCCACTCTGTGGCAACCGCGAAATGGGCCTGCGCCCGCGGGCACCACCACCATCCTGTGAGAAAGCGCTGGATCACCCACCCCGTCTGCGCGAAACCGGACGGACGCAAGAGATCAGTACGTCTCCAGGTGCAACCGGCCTTCGCGCTTGAGCGCACCGCCCACCGTGTCCCAGTTCAGGCCCGCACCTTGCACCACGTCGCGCAGCGCGAGTACCACGCCCTCTTCCATGCTCTTCAGACCGCAGACATAGAAGAAAGTGTTCGGGTCCTGCACCAACTGCGCAAGATCGGCCGCGCGCTCGCGCATCGCGTCCTGCACGTAGCGCTTGGGCTGGCCGGGCGTGCGGCTGAAGGCGAAGTTGATGTCGATGAAGTCCTTGGGCAGGCTTTGCAGCGGGCCAAAGTACGGCAGCTCTTCCTGCGTGCGCGCGCCGAAGAACAGCATGAGCTTGCCGCCTTCGAACTTGCCCGAGGCGCGCAGGCGGCGGCGCCATTCCGTCATGGCGCGCATGGGTGCGCTGCCGGTGCCGGTGCAGATCATCACGATGTTCGAACGCGGGTGGTTCGGCATCAGGAAGCTGGTGCCGAACGGGCCGATCACCTCCACCTTGTCGCCCACCTGGAGGTCGCACATGTAGTTGCTCGCCACGCCGCGCACAGGGTCGCCGTCGTGGTCTTGCAGCACGCGCTTGATGGTGAGCGAGAGGTTGTTGTAGCCCGGGCGCTCGCCGTTGCGCGGGCTGGCGATGGAGTACTGGCGCGGGTGGTGCTTGCGGCCGATGTCGTCGACGCCCGGCGGCACCACGCCGATGCTCTGCCCCTCCAGCACCGGAAACGGCATGGCGCCGAAGTCCAGCACGATGTGGTGCGTGTCGTAGTCGCTGCCGGCGGTCTTGCCGACTTCGGTCACGCGCACGTTGCCCACCACCGTGGCCGTCACGGTTTTCTGCGTGGCCTTGGGGCCGTAGATGTTGCTGTAGGCATGCGCGGCCGACCAGGGTGGCAGCGTGGCGCCGAAGGCCGAGGAGTTGAAGGTCTCCTGGCCGCTCGGGTCCTTCACCACCGCCGGCGGCGCGGCCGGCGTGGGTGCCACGGCGGCTTCGGGGTCGGCATCGACCAGCCCTTCAAGTTCTTCCGGCGGCAATTCGGCGGGCAGTTCTTCCCACTTCAGCTGCTCCTCGATCGAGTAGGCGCGAATGCGCGGCATGCTGCGCCAGTTGTCGATCGAGCCGGTGGGGCACGGCGAGATGCAGTCCATGCACAGGTTGCACTTGGAGGCATCGACCACGTAGTTGAGGTTGTCGTGCGTGATCGCCTGCACCGGGCAGATTGCTTCGCAGGTGTTGCAGCGGATGCAGATCTCGGGATCGATCAGGTGCTGCTTGATGACAGCGGTTTCGGCAATGGCGTTCATGGGTCTCTCCTGCATGGGGAACCCTCTCCCGCGTGCGGGAGAGGGCAGGGTGAGGGTATCAGCGTGCGGAGACCCTCACCCCAACCCTCTCCCGCAAGCGGGAGAGGGAGTAGATGGTCGCTGCGCAGATGCATTCGATTTGCCTCACCCCAACCCTCTCCCGCAAGCGGGAGAGGGAGTGATGCACTTAGCCGAAGCGCACATATTCAAAATCGACCGGCTGCCGGTTGATGCCCATCACCGGCGGCGCGATCCAGCCGGCGAACTTGCCTGGGTCGACCACGCGGCCCATGAGCGAGGCGACGAAGGCGAAGTCTTCCGGCGTCGGCAGCCATTCGCTCTTCTTGGCTTCCCACTCGGCCTCGCTCACCACGCGGCCATCGGGCGACATCTTGATGCCGGCCAGCGCACCGATCTGGCGGTTGAACGCCTTGTGCGGCACGGTCAGGCGCGTCGGAATGCCGGCCTTCTCCAGCACCTTGTTCCAGCGGTTCACACCGGCCACGGAGTCGGCGATGAAGTCGTCGCGCAGCACTTCGTTGAGCGCGTTGAGCATGGGCACGTCCTTCTCGACGAGCTTGCCGTCCTTCACTTCGAGCACCTTGTAGGTCTGGCCCTTGAGCACGTGGTCGTCGCTGCGCTTGCCTTCTTCGTACCGGCCCTTGAGGCCCGAGCTGTAGAAGATGGCGGCGTTGCTCGACTGGTCGGCGCCGAAGAGGTCGATGGTCACCGAGTAGTGGAAGTTCAGGTAACGCTGGATGGTGCCGAGGTCGATGGCGCCAGCCGCGCGCACCTTGGCAGGGTCATCGGTCTTGAGTTCGTTCATCACCTGCGCGGTGCGGGTGAGCACGCGCGAGACGCCGCTCTCGCCCACGAACATGTGGTGCGCTTCCTCGGTCAGCATGAACTTGGTCGTGCGGGCCAGCGGGTCGAACGCGGACTCGGCCAGCGCGGAGAGCTGGAACTTGCCGTCGCGGTCGGTGAAGTAGGTGAACATGAAGAAGGCCAGCCAGTCGGGCGTCTTCTCATTGAACGCGCCCAGGATGCGCGGGTTGTCCTGGTCGCCCGAGGTGCGCTGCAGCAGCGCCTCGGCTTCTTCGCGGCCATCGCGGCCGAAGTGCTTGTGCAGCAGGTAGACCATGGCCCACAGGTGGCGGCCTTCTTCCACGTTGATCTGGAACAGGTTGCGCAGGTCGTACATGCTGGGCGCGGTCAGGCCCAGGTGGCGCTGCTGTTCGACCGACGCGGGTTCGGTGTCGCCCTGCGTGACGATGATGCGGCGCAGGTTGGCGCGGTGTTCGCCGGGCACGTCCTGCCAGGCCTTCTCGCCCAGGTTGTCACCGAAATGGATCTTGCGCTCGGCATCGCCCGGGTTCAGGAAGATGCCCCAGCGGTAGTCGCGCATCTTCACGTGGCCGAACTGCGCCCAGCCTTGCGGGTCCACACTGACCGCGGTGCGCAGGTAGACCTCGTGGTTGGTCGAACCCTCGGGGCCCACGTCGTCCCACCAGTTGATGAAGTTGGGCTGCCAGCCTTCGAGCGCGCGCTGCAGCGTGCGGTCTTCGGAGAGGTTGACGTTGTTGGGGATCTTTTCGCTGTAATTGATCGTGGACATGTCCTGGTTCCTCGTGTTCGGTGGCTGGGATGGGATCAGACGCGGTTGAAATCGAAAGCCGCTTTGTCGCCTTTGCCGTAGACCTTCAACGCGCCTTTTTCGCCCACGGCGTTCGGGCGGATGAAGATCCAGTTTTGCCAGGCGGTGAGGCGGCCGAAGATGCGGGTGGCCATGTTTTCCTTCTGCGCGAAACGCAGGTTGGCTTCCAGGCCAGTGAGCGCATCGGGCGACATGGCCGCGCGCTCTTCCATCGCCATGCGCACCTCGTCGGCCCAGTCGATGTCGTCCGGCGCGGCGGTCACCAGGCCGAGGGCCAGCGCGGCGTCCGCGTCCAGCGCCTTGCCGATCGCGCCGCGTGCGGCTTCCATCGGCCCGGTCTCTTCATAGAAGCGGCGCTGCAGGCGCGACTGCTCGTTGACCATGGGCAGGTAGCCGAAGTTGAACTCGCCCAGCTGCATCTTGGGCGCGGCGTCCGCGTCGTCGGGCAGGGCCAGCATGTAGGCGCGGTCGGCACAGAAGGCCAGCTCGGCCAGCGAGCCGGCGAAGCACGAACCGGATTCGATCAGCGCAAACAGGCTGCGCGAAGACACGTCCAGACGCGCAAACGTGCGGCGCATCAGGCCCAGGGTTTCGCGCACGAACCAGTGGTCCTTGTTCGCGAGCATCAGCGCGTCGCTGGCGAGCACGGCGGCCGCATCGCCTTCGGTCTTGAGCAGCCACGTGCCCATGTCCAGCTCGTTGGTGCGCAAGCACAGGATGGCGTCGTCGAGTTCGCGCGCCATCTGCAGCGGCCACCACGCGGTACCCGCGGCCTCGATGCCGGCGATGTCCTTCGGTTGCGCACCGGTGGGCGCTTTCACGGTGATGGTCACGTTGCGCTTGGCGCGGTCGATCGCCACGTTCACATAGGCGTAGTGAATGCCGTCGGCGCTGTCCTTGCGCTCCACGCGCGGCAAGGCCACGCCCTTGCCATTGGCGGGCCGGTCGCTCTGCGCGGCCAGCGCGGTGGCGCGTTCTTTCACATGCTCGGCAAACTTCTGCGGTTTGACGATGGAATCGACCAGGCGCCAGTCCACCGCCTTCTGGCCACGCACACCTTCGCTGGTGGTGCAGAAGATGTCGGCCAGGTCGTGGCGCACGTGGCGCTTGTCGGTCACGCGGGTGAGGCCGCCGGTGCCCGGCAGCACGCCGAGCAGCGGCACTTCGGGCAGCGACACGGCGGAGGAGCGGTCGTCCACCAGCACGATCTCGTCGCAGGCCAGGGCCAGCTCGTAGCCACCGCCAGCGCACGCGCCGTTGAGCGCGGCGACGAACCTCAGGCCACTGTACTTGGAGGAGTCCTCGATGCCGTTGCGGGTTTCGTTCGTGAACTTGCAGAAGTTCACTTTCCAGGCATGGCTGGAGAGGCCGAGCATGAAGATGTTGGCGCCGGAGCAGAACACGCGGTCCTTGGCGCTGGTGACGACCACGGTGCGCACCTCGGGGTGCTCGAAGCGCACGCGGTTGAGCGCGTCGTGCAGCTCGATGTCCACACCGAGGTCGTAGCTGTTGAGCTTGAGCTTGTAGCCGGGGCGGATGCCGGCGTCTTCGTCGATGTCGATCGACAGGGTGGCGATCGCGCCATCGAAGGCCAGCTTCACGTGGCGGTACTGGTCGGGCTGGGTGCGGTAGTCGACGGCGGGGGGCGTTGCGGTGGCGCTCATGGGAAGTCTCCGGCTGTGTCTGGGGATCTGGGGCATCCGCGGGCCTCTGACCCACGGTGGAATCAGGCCCAACCAGCTGCACTCAAATGCCGGCTTGAACCTGGTGACGTGAATAATATTTCACAAACTCAAGACCGTCAATGCACTTTTATGCATGTTACATGTCCAGGCCGATCGCCTCGCGCACTTGGATCCGCAGCGCCTGGAAGGCGTCTTCGAGGTTGTAGGCGCTGGTGTCGAACGCCATGTCGGCCTTGGAATAGAAGGCCGAGCGTCCGGCCAGGATGCGCTTCAAGTCCTCCATCGCCTCGCGGCTGGCGGCCATCGGTCGCATGTCGCCCTGCGCGGCCACGCGGCCCATGTGGTCGGCCGGATCGGCCTGCAGCCACACCGTGGTGCAGTGGGAGAGCAGCAGGTTGAAATTGGTCGCATCGGAGACCAGTCCGCCGGGCGTGGCGATGACCACCTCGGGATAGATCTGGATCGCCTCTTCCAGCGCGCGCCGCTCGTAACGGCGGTAGGCCGGCGTGCCATACAGCGAATGGATCTCGTTGATGCTGCAGCCGGCGAATTTCTCGATCTCACGGCTGAGCTCGATGAAGGCAAACCCCAGGTCGTCGGCCAGGCGCTGCCCCAGCGTGGATTTGCCCGCGCCGCGCAGGCCGATCAGGGCGATGCGCGCCTTGCGCCGGGGATCCTCGCCAGCGGCCGCGCTGCCACCCAGCAAACCGCCGATGGCGATGCGCGCGCGCCGCAAGTCCGTTTCGTTGCGCTTTTCCAGCAGTTCCCGGATCAGGAGCCACTCCGGTGAGCTTGTACTCACATCTCCAATGAGTTCCGCGAGCGAGCAGTGCAGCGCCTGCGCCACCTGCAGCAGCACCAGGATGGAGGCGTTGCCCGTGCCGTACTCCAGATTGGCCAGATGCCGCTCGGACACGTCGGCCGCCACCGCCACCGCCTTGCGCGTCATGCCCCGGCGCGAACGCAGGGTGCGCACCCGTTCGCCCAGCGCGACCAGAAAAGGATGCCGCGGCGGTTCTTCATCGGCCATGGGCGCCTTCACTTCGGAGGACACCATCACGCCGTTGTCTTCGACGTTCATGAAGAGCTAGCCTTTCAAGGAGCAGTGCAGGAAAACGCTGGACGGGCTTGCCAAGCGTCAAGACATGCACTTTAATGCACAATCCCAAAAGCGCAAGATAGTGCATTTATAGCGCCATTCAGTGCCTGCGGCCAGCGCCGGCGGGCGGCTTCCACGACACACCAGCGAGACACGCATGACCACCAGCACCCTGCTTCCCAACTTCCTCGGCGGCCAATGGCAAAGCGGCACTGGCGCCGGCACGCCGCTGTTCGACCCGGTGCTCGGCACCGAGATCGCCCGCGTGAGCAGCGCCGGGCTCGATCTGGCCGCCGGGTTCGCCTTCGCGCGCGAAAAAGGCGGCAAGGCCTTGCGCGCACTGAGCTACGGCGAACGCGCCGGCATGCTCGCCGCCATCGTCAAGGTGCTGCAGGCCCACCGTGACGCCTATTACGAGATCGCCACCGCCAACTCGGGCACCACCACCAAGGACTCGGCGGTCGACATCGACGGCGGCATCTTCACCCTGGGTTACTACGCCAAGCAGGGCGAAGCCCTGGGCAGCGCCCGGGCCCTGCTCGATGGCGAACGCCTCCGCATGGGCAAGGACCCGGTGTTCCAGACCCAGCACATCCTGCAGCCCACCCACGGCGTGGCGCTGTTCATCAACGCCTTCAATTTCCCGAGCTGGGGACTGTGGGAGAAGGCCGCGCCGGCGCTGCTCTCGGGCGTGCCGGTGATCGTCAAGCCGGCCACCGCCACCGCCTGGCTCACGCAACGCATGGTGAAGGACGTGATCGACGCCAACATCCTGCCGCCGGGCGCGCTCTCGGTGGTCTGCGGCTCCTCCGCCGGGCTGATGGACCAGCTGCAACCGTTCGACGTGGTCTCGTTCACCGGCTCGGCCGAGACCGCGCGCATCATCCGCAGCCACCCCGCCGTGGCCGAACGTTCGGTGCGCTGCAACATCGAGGCCGACAGCCTCAACAGTGCCCTGCTCGACCCGGCGGCCACCGCCGACAGCGAAGCCTTCACCTTGCTCGTGAGCGAAGTGGCGCGCGAGATGACGGTGAAGTCCGGCCAGAAGTGCACCGCGATCCGGCGCGTGTTCGTGCCGCGCGCGCTCTTTGATGCCGCCGCGCAGGCCATCGGTGCCAAGCTGGCCAAAACCAGCGTGGGCAACCCGCGCACGGAGACCGTGCGCATGGGATCTCTGGTGAGCCAGGAGCAGAAAGCCAGCGTGATCGAAGGCATCGCCAAGTTGCGCGCCGAGGCCGAGCTGCTGTTCGACGGCGGCAGTGCCGCGCTGGTGGATGCCGACGCGAAGGTGGCTGCCTGCGTGGCGCCTGTGTTGCTGGGTTCGCGCGAACCCACGAAGGCGAAGGTGCTGCACGAGGTTGAAGTGTTCGGCCCAGTGGCCACGCTCATGGCCTACGACAGCATCGAACAGGCCTACGGACTCATCCGCCGCGGCGAAGGTTCGCTGGTGTGCTCGGTCTTCAGCGCCGACCCGACCTTCACCGCCAGCGCCGCGCTCGAACTCGGCTCGGCCCATGGCCGCGTGCACGCTATCTCGCCCGACGTCGCGGCCAGCCAGACCGGCCATGGCAATGTGATGCCCATGTCCTTGCACGGAGGCCCGGGGCGTGCCGGCGGCGGCGAAGAACTGGGCGGCTTGCGCGCGCTCGGCTTCTACCACCGCCGCAGCGCGGTGCAGGCCAGCAGTGCCGCGCTGGACGTGTTGGCCACATCTGCCGTACCGTTCAGCGTCTGACCCTAAAAATCCGACGAGGAGACAAGCCCATGAACACCCCCCACGTCGCCGCCCCCCCTGAGCGCTTCAACTTCGCGCGCCATTTGCTCGAAACCAACGCCGGGCGCGCGGAGAAGAACGCCCTGATCGACGACCAAGGCACGCTCACCTACGGCCAGCTCGCGGACCAGGTACTGCGCTTCTCCTCGGCGCTCACCGCTCTCGGCCTGCGGCGCGAAGAACGCGTGCTGCTGCTCATGCACGACAGCAGCGATTGGGTGGTGGCCTTCCTGGGCGCGCTGCACGCGGGCGTGGTGCCGGTGGCGGTGAACACGCTGCTCACCGCACAGGACTACGCGTACATGATGGCCAACAGCCGCGCCCAGGCCGCCCTCGTGTCCGCCGCCTTGCTGCCTACGCTGCAGACCGCGCTGGACAAGCTGGATGCGCAGGAAGGTGGCCATGAGGTGCGGCACATCGTCGCCTCGCGCGCCACTGGTGCGCTGCCCAACGGCGTGCACGACTTCGCCCAGCTCGTCGCGCGCCACGACCCGGCGCAGGCCGCCGCCAACACCCACGGCGACGAACCGGCGTTCTGGCTGTTTTCCTCCGGCTCCACCGGCGCGCCCAAGGGAGCCGTGCACACGCAGGCCAATCTGTACTGGACGGCCGAGCTCTACGGCAAGGCCGTGCTCGGTCTGCGCGAGAGCGACGTGGTGTTTTCCGCCGCCAAACTGTTCTTCGCCTACGGCCTGGGCAATGCCCTCACCTTCCCCCTCAGCGTCGGTGCCAGCGTGGTGCTGATGGCCGAGCGCCCCACGCCGCAAGCCTGCTTCAAGCGCTTCGTGGACCAGAAACCCACCGTGTTCTACGGTGCGCCCACGGGTTACGGCGGCATGCTCGCGGCGGCCGATCTGCCCAAGAGGAACGAGGTCGCCCTGCGCCTGTGTTCATCAGCCGGCGAAGCGCTCCCACAAGACATCGGCCAACGCTGGACGAACCACTTCGGCGTGGAAATCATCGACGGCATCGGCTCCACCGAAATGCTGCACGTGTTTCTCTCCAACCGCCCTGGCGACGTGCGCTATGGCACCACCGGCAAGCCGGTGCCAGGCTACGACATCGAACTGCGCGGCGAAGACGGCCGGCCGGTGGCCGATGGCGAGATCGGCGACCTCTACATCCGCGGCCCCAGCGCCGCCCTGATGTACTGGAACAACCGCGGCAAGAGCCGCGACACCTTCCAGGGCGGCTGGACCAAGGCCGGCGACAAGTACACGCGCGACGCCGACGGCTACTGCACCTACGCCGGCCGCAACGACGACATGCTCAAGGTCAGCGGCATCTACGTGAGCCCGTTCGAGGTCGAGGCCACGCTGGTGCAGCACCCGGCGGTGCTGGAAGCCGCCGTGATTGGCAAGACCGATGCCGACGGCCTGACCAAGACCAAGGCCTTCGTGGTGCTCAAGCCCGAAGCGAAGGCCACCGAAGCCGAACTGCAGGCCTTCGTGAAAGAAAAACTCGCGCCCTACAAATACCCGCGCTTCATCGAGTTCCTCCCCGAATTGCCGAAGACGGCGACGGGGAAGATCCAGCGCTTCCGGTTGCGCGAGCGCGAGAGCGGCGCGGCTTGAGCCGGTCGGTTTCGCTGAACGAAACGCAGCCAACAAAACCCGCGCAAGCCTTGCATTCCTCCTAGGATCATCGCCGGCACCCGCAAGCGGCGGGCGACTTCCAGGAGACAACACGATGCAAGACACCCACACCCCGTGGCGGCGCCGAGGCTTTGCGGCATTCGCAGGCCTGCTGGCTTTCACGGCGATCACCGCGAACGCGCAGACCGCCTACCCTTCGCGCCCCATCACCATGGTCATCGGCTACCCGCCCGGGGCCATTGTCGATACCGTGGCACGGCAGCTGGGCACCACGCTCACCGGGATCCTCGGCCAACAGGTCGTGCCCGAAAACAAGGGCGGTGCGGCCGGTGCCGTGGGGGGTGGCACCATCGCGCGCGCCAAGCCGGATGGCTACACCATTCTGTTCACGGCGTACACCTCGCTTCAGATCGCTGCCGCCACCGACCGCAGCTTGAACTTCGATCCGGTCCGCGACCTGCTGCCGGTGGCCTCTGTCGGCCGCCCCACCACCTTGCTGCTGGTGAACGCCGATTTCCCCGCCAAGAACCTGGACGAGTTTGTCGCCTACGTGAAAAGCCGTCCGGGCAAGATCAACTTCGGCACCAGTGGCACCGGCTCGCCCAACCACTTCGCACTGGAACACATGAACGCCGCCTACGGCCTGAAGATGACGCCCGTGCCCTACAAGGGCGCGGCGCAGATGATGCAGGACATGCTCGGCGGCCAGGTTCAGGCCATTTTCAGTTCTTCGTCCCTGGCCGCGGGGCAGCTGCAAGCCGGCAACGTGCGCGCCCTGGCGATTGGATCGCCCGACCCCTCCCCGTTGTTCCCGGACTTGCCACTGATGGCAGCCCACGGCGCGCCTGGCCTGAACGCCAGTGGCGCGCTGGGTGTGTTCGCACCGCCTGGCACGCCCACCGCCATCGTGGACCAATTGAACGCGGCCATCGGGAAAGCCTTGCAAGACCCGTCCATCGCTCAGAAGCTGGCGGGCGAGGGCCTGGTCATCAAACGCCAGACGGCAGCGCAATTCGGCAAGAGCTACCGCGACGAGGCCCAGCAGATCGCCGACTTCATCAAGAAGAGCGATCTCACGATCAAGTAGTGCGTATCAATCGGCGCCGCTCTGCTGCAGCGCCCACATGCCGGCATACACGCCACCACGCCCCACCAGGTCGGCGTGCGTGCCGCGCTCCACGATCTCGCCGTTGACCAGCACCAGGATCTCGTGCGCGTCCACCACCGTGGACAGGCGGTGCGCGATCACCAGCGTGGTCTTGTTGCGCGCCGCGCTCTTGAGCTCGGCCTGGATCGCCCGCTCGTTGGCCGAGTCCAGCGCCGACGTGGCCTCGTCGAAGATCACGATCGGCGGGTTTTTCAGCAGCGTGCGCGCAATGGCCACGCGCTGCTTCTCACCGCCCGAGAGTTTGAGGCCGCGCTCACCCACCATGGTCTGGTAACCCAGCGGCAGGCGCTCGATGAAGGCGTGGATGTGCGCGGCCTTCGCGGCCTGCACCGCAGCCTCGTGGCCCGCGTCGGGGCGGCCGTAGAGGATGTTGTATTCGATGGTGTCGTTGAACAGCACCGTGTCCTGCGGCACGATGCCGATCGCCTGGCGCACGCTGGCCTGGGTCACGCTCTTGACGTCCTGCCCGTCCAGGGTGATCCGGCCGCCCTCGTCCGCGTTGCTTACATCGTAGAACCGGTACAGCAGGCGTGCCAGCGTGCTCTTGCCCGAGCCCGAGGGCCCCACCACCGCCACCGTCTTGCCCGGTGGAATCTCGAAGCTGATGCCGTGCAGGATCTCGCGCGCAGGCTCATACGAAAAGCGCACGTTCTCGAACTTCACCGCCGGCGCGCCAGCGAGCACCAGCGGCTGCGCACCGGGCACATCGGCGATCTCGCGTTCCTTCTCCAGCAGCGCGAACATCTTTTCCAGATCGGTCAGGCTCTGCTTGATCTCGCGGTACAGCACGCCGAGGAATCCCAGCGGAATGTAGAGCTGGATCATGAAGGCGTTGACCATGACCAGGTCGCCCAGTGTGAGCTCGCCACTCACCACGCCCTGCGTGGCGCGCCAGAGCATGAGCACCAGCGCCACGGCGATCACCACCTGCTGCCCGGCGTTGAGCATGGACAAGGTGGTCTGGCTCTTGATGCGCGCGCGGCGCAGCTTCTCCAGCGCCGCGTCGTACCGGTGCGCCTCGAACTGCTCGTTGTTGAAATACTTGACGGTTTCGTAGTTCAGCAGCGAGTCGATGGCGCGGCTCTGGCTGGTGGACTCCAGCTCGTTCATCTGCCGGCGGAATTTCGTGCGCCACTCGGTCACGGTCACGGTGAAGGTCACGTACAGCACCAGCGCTGCCAGGGTAATCCACACGTAGCCCATGTCGAACTTCGTGCCCAGCAAGGTGAGCACCATGGCCACCTCGATCAGCGTGGGAAAGATGCTGTAGAGCGAATACGAGATGAGCGACTGCACGCCGCGCGTGCCGCGCTCGATGTCGCGCGTCATGCCGCCGGTCTGGCGCTCCAGGTGAAATCGCAGGCTCAGCGCATGCAGATGCCCGAACACCTGCAGCGAAATGCTGCGCGTGGCGCCCTCGGTGGCCTTGGCGAACACCAGTTCGCGCAGTTCGGTGAACACGCTGGTGGACAGGCGCAGCAAACCGTACGCCAGCAGCAACCCCAAGGGCACCACCAGCATCGAGGCCACGCTGCCGGGCTGGATGGTCATGGCGTCGACCAGTTCCTTGAGCAGCAGCGGCACGCCCACGTTGGCCATCTTGGCCGCCACCATGAAGGCCAGCGCGAGCACCACCCGGCCCTTGTATTGCCACAGGTAAGGCAACAGGCGCTGGAGCGTGGCCCAGTCGGAGCGGGGTGCGGGAGGTGCACCGGCCAAGCCGGCACTGGCAGGCAAGGCGGAAACAGGAGATGAAGAGGAAATGTCGCGGCGCATGCGGGAGAATGGGGCTTGTTATCCAGAGATTGTGCCCATGTCCCCAGATTCAAGCGTCCCCGCCCCGACCTCCCTGCCGACCGACCGCGAGCTGGTCCTCAAGGTCATCCCCCTGCCTGGCGACTGCAACGCCAACGGCGACATCTTCGGCGGCTGGGTCATGGCCCAGATGGACCTGGCGGGTGCGGTGCTGCCGGCCCGCATCACGCGCGGGCGCCAGGCCACGGTGGCGGTGAACCAGTTCATCTTCAAGCAGCCGGTGCGCGTGGGCGACATCCTGAGCTTCTTCGGCCGCGTCACGCGCGTGGGCCGCACCTCGGTCACGGTGGAGGTCGAGGTGTATGCCGAGCGTTTCTCGTCGCAGGGCCAGTACGTGAAGGTCACCGAAGCCACGCTGACCTACGTGGCGATCGACATGGAAGGCCGGCCCCGGTCGATCCAGCCGCCGGCAGACGCCTCGGCCACGTCCTAATCGGGCCAGCCCGAGCGCCAACGGCGGTAGATGCGATCGGCCAAAGCCTCGCTGCCGGCGAGATAGCGCTGGGTAGCCGCAGTCATAGACGCCGGGTCTTGCACGCTGTCGCGGTGCCGCAGCACCTTCGCCGCGTAGGCATCGCCCGGTTCCTTCAACCACGTAGCGATCTTCTGCGGCGTGATCTCGATGTGGAACTGCATCGCCAGATGCGGCCCGAGCGCGAAGGCCTGGTGCGCGCAGGCGGCTGACGAAGCCAGCAGCTCTGCGCCCGGCGGCAACTGGGTAAAGCCGTCCTGGTGCCACTGGTACACGGTGGGCATTGTGTCGTCTCCGAACCAAGCGCGCGCCATGGCGCTGCCGTTGTGCGCGATCGGCCACCAGCCCACCTCGGGCTGCTGCAGGCGCTCCACCCGGCCGCCGAGCGCCTTGGCCATCAACTGGCCACCCAGGCAGTGGCCGATCACGGGAATGCCCAGCGCATCGGCCTCGCGGATGAGACCCTCGGCCTGGCGCAGCGTGGGGCGCTCGTCGTTCGCGCTCCACGCCCCGCCGAGCACCGCCAGGCCACGGTAGCCGCGCACCGAGGCGGGATACCGATCGCCCGCCTCGGCACAGCGCACCTGCCAGGCAATCCCTTGCGCATCCAGCCATTGGCCCAGGAAACCCGGGCCATCTTCGAAGAGGTGTTGCAGCACGAGCACGTCGGCAGCGTTGAGGGCGGAGGAGGTCGAAGCCATAGCCCATCATAGAAAAGTCGGGGCGCTCAAGGAACCCATGAAGGGGCGGGTGTTCCTCAGTGTGGCGCCTCTGGGCATACCCCCTTGGCCAACGGCCCCTACAAGGTGTGTGCATCTCGACCAAAGCCCCTGCCCATCATGAACCTCAGCCTCTTCAAGCGCCGAACCCGCCACCTTGCCGGCATTCTGCTGTTGTTGCTAGCGAGTTGCGGAGGGTCGCCGGTGCCGCAGGCAGAGATGGAGATGGCGATTCAGTACATCAAATCCTCGAACACAAAAGCCGATGACAAGTTCGGCACCAGCACCGTGCTGTCGGCCGACGGAAACACGCTGGCGGTTGGATCGCCACAACCCATCAGCGGCGAGGGCGAGGTGCACATCTTCGTGCGCAGCGGCAACACCTGGGTTCAGCAGGCACATTTGAAAGCCAGCGACCCGGACATCTTCGACAATTTTGGCGCGAGCCTGGCGCTTTCGGCCGACGGTCACACAATGGCGGTCGGGGCGTATGGGGAAGCCAGTAGCAGCATCTTCAACCCCGGGGACGACTCCCTTGCTCAAGCTGGCGCCGCGTACGTTTTCACCCGAAACGGCACGACGTGGACACAGCAAACGTATCTGAAGGCCAGCAACATCGGGGCGTCGGATGGGTTCGGATGGAGCGTCGCGTTGTCGGCCGACGGTCGGACATTGGCGGTGGGCGCTCCCTGGGAAAGCAGCAACACCACGGGCACCACCAGCGTTCCCAATGAATTGGCGGACTACTCGGGCGCCGCCTACGTCTTCACCCGCGACCCGGCCGACGTCTGGACCCAGCAGGCCTATGTGAAAGCCAGCAACACCAAGCCCGACCATGGCTTCGGCATCAGCGTCGCCCTCTCCGGCGATGGCCACACGCTGGCGGTGGGGGCATCCTGGGAAGCCAGTGGCTTTGGCGGGAACGAAGCCGACACGTCCGAGCCAGGTGCTGGCGCGGCCTACACCTTCACCCGCGACCACTTGGGCACCTGGACCCAGCAGCGCTACTTGAAGGCCAGCAACATCGGGGCATACGAAGAGTTCGGATGGAGCTTGGCGCTGTCGGCCGATGGTCACACGCTGGCGGTCGGCGCATACAGGGAAAACGGCCCGGGCGACTCGATGCCCGAAGCCGGCGCCGCCTATGTCTTCGCGTTCAGCGCCGGCGACTGGCATCAACAAGCCCTTTTCAGAGGCAGTTACCCCCATACGCTGAACCACTTCGGCATCCGGCTGGCCCTGACCAGCGATGGCAACACCTTGGCTGTGGGAGCGGTCCATGACAACAGCAATGCCATCGGCTTCAATGCCACCCCCACCAGCAACACGGTCGTCGAATCGGGCGCCGTCCATGTCTTGACCCGCGAGGGCAGCACCTGGCGTCAGCAAGCCTATGTGAAGGCCAGCAACAGCCGGGAACGCGCCGAACTGGGTGCCGTCACCCTCTCGGGAAATGGCCTTACATGGGCGTTCGGCGCCCCCAGCGAAAGCAGCAACGCCAAAGGCATCAACGGCAACCAGGCCGACACCTCAGCCCCTGAGGCCGGCGCGGTGTACCTCGTGGACCTCAATCCACCCGGGTCCGACGGGTCTTGCACACCTCAAACGTTCCCGTCCTGCAGACCACCCGCTGGATGGTGAAGAAGCACGCCACCCGCCGATGCCTGCTCACGACTTTTTCCTCCCCCCTCTCACTCCACTGCAGCGAAACCCCATGCCCGCCATCCTATTCAACCCCACCTGCACCATGCCGTCATCCCTTCAAAAGTTCTGTCTGGTGATGGCCGCCGTGCTGCTCACCGCCGTGGCACTCCCTGGCTGTGGAGGCTCTGACCTGTCGGTCAACACCGACGGCTTGCCCACCATCGGCTCGATGCCGGATTCGCCCGACATCACCGTTGCACTGAACTACATCAAATCGTCGAGCCCCAACCCGGTCATGCTCGGCCACAGCGTGGCGCTGTCGGCAAATGGCGAGACCTTGGCGATTGGCGCGCGCACGGATTCCAGCGACGGCAGCGATCCCGCCAACGAATCCCTTCCCAACTCAGGTGCGGTCTATGTGTTCATTCGAGACGGCAACACCTGGAAGCTGCAGGACTATTTGAAGGCCAGCAATCGCGATGACGGTGACGAATTCGGCTCCAGCGTGGCGCTCTCGGCCACCGGTGACACCTTGGCCGTGGGCGCCATCGGCGAAGACAGCATGGCCCTGTCTCTCGGGGGTGGCGAAAGCGACAACTCGGCCGGCGCGGCCGGGGCTGCTTACGTTTTCCAGCGCAGTGCGGGCAGTTGGACGCAACAGGCCTACCTCAAAGCCGAGAACGCCAATGTGGCCGACGCGTTCGGCATCAGCGTGGCCCTCTCAGGCAATGGCGACAGGCTGGCTGTGGGTTCTCAGAACGAAGACAGCAATGGCTTGGATCCCGCAAACGGCGATGTGGATGAGGCCGGCGCGGTCTATGTTTTTTCACGCAACAACGTGGCGCACAGCTGGACACAGTCGGCGTTCATCAAGGCCAGCAACGTGGGCTTGGGCGACTTTTTCGGGATCAGCCTGGCGCTGTCGAACGACGGCGACACCCTGGCCGTGGGCGCGATCAACGAGGCGAGCGATGGCATTGCAGGCCCTGACGACGATTCGCTCACCGGCGCTGGCGCTGCGTATGTGTTTTCCCGAGACGCATTGGACCGTTGGACCGAGATCGCCTACTTGAAGGCCAGCAATGCCGGACGGGACGACCAGTTCGGCCACAGCCTGGCCCTGTCCGGCGATGGCAAGACCCTGGCTGTGGGCGCGCATCGAGAACAGGGCAATGGCACGAACCCGGCAGACGATTCGCTCCTGGATGCGGGCGCCGCCTATGTCTTCACGCGCGATGCGGCCGATCACTGGACACAGGCGGCCTATCTGAAAGCCAGCAATGCCGGTGACGGCGATCAATTCGGCTACAGCATGGCGCTCTCCCTCCACGGTGATCTGTTGGCGGTAGGGGCACGCTGGGAAGCCAGCAGCGCACGGGGTGTCAACGGGGACCAGAACGACAACGCGTTCGGCGAATCTGGCGCGGTGTATCTCTTTTCGCGAAGCAGTGGCGACCACTGGGCGCAACGGGCCTATCTGAAAGCCAGCAACCCCGACGTTGGCGATTCGTTTGGCTTCAGCGTGGCCTTGCCCAGCGATGGCCTCACGCTTGCCGTGGGGGCGCCTCACGAAGAAAGCGCCGCCACGGGCGTCAACGGCGACCAGAGCGACAACGGCCGCAGCCGAGCGGGTGCGGTGTACGCGCTGAACATCACCCTGAACTGACGCAAGGCAGCGTGGCGGCGAACCCGCGCGACACACCCATCCTCCGCAGGTTCTGCACCGGAACCGCCGGAGATCGGGACAACCCCTAGCAGCGAGAGCACCCGAGACGGCTATAACTTGCGAACACCGTCTGGAACGCCTGCACAACGCCGACGCAGCGCAGCGCACCCCGGCCGCACGAAGCACAAGAACTCTAGGAGACCTGCGTGCAACTGCTGCAGCTGTTGATCAGCGGCGTGGCCCAAGGCTGCATCTATGGGCTGATCGCGCTGGGTTTCGTGCTGATCTACAAGGCCACGGAAACCGTGAGCTTCGCTCAGGGCGACTTGATGATGGTGGGGGCCTTCTTCGGCCTGGCCACCATGACCATGCTGGGTTTTCCTTTCTGGCTGTCGGTGCCGGCGGCCATTCTGGGCATGGGCCTGTTCGGCGTTGCGCTGGAACGCGTGGTGATCCGCCCCATCCTCGGGCAACCGGCCTTCTCCATCGTGATGCTCACCATCGGCGTGGGCTACACGCTGCGCGGCCTCATCACCATGCTGCCCAACATCGGCACCGACACGCACACCCTGCCCGTGCCCTATGCCAATCAGTTGCTGCGCATGGGCACGCTGGTGGTCTCGGCCGAGCAGATCGTGGTGATCGGCTCCACCGCCATCCTGTGCGGCGCTCTCTTCGCGATGTTCCGCTTCAGCAAGCTCGGCATCGCCATGCAAGCCGCGTCGCAAAACCAGCTCGCGGCCTACTACATGGGCATTCCGGTCAAGCGGCTCAACGGCCTGGTGTGGGGCCTGGCCGCGGGCGTGGCCGCCATTGCCGGGCTGCTGCTCGCGCCCTTCACTTTCGTACACGCCAACATGGGTTTCATCGGCCTCAAGGCGTTCCCGGCGGCGGTGGTAGGCGGCTTCAGCAGCCTGCCCGGCGCCATCGTGGGCGGTCTGATCATCGGCATCGTCGAACAGCTGGCCGGGTTCTACATGGCCGAAGGCTTCAAGGACATCGCGCCGTATGTGGTGGTGCTGGTCATGCTGGTGCTCAAACCCAACGGTCTGTTCGGCGAGAAGTTGCGAAAGAAAGTGTGATGACTGGGGGTCAGATGACTGGGGGTCAGACCACTCGCGAAGTGATGTGCTCTGACCCCGACTGAACAAACAAAATGCGATTCCTTTTCAAGACCAACTACGACCAGGACATCCGCCTCGCCAAACACGGCGGACATGTGCTCTGGTACAGCTTGCTGGTGCTGTTTCTCCTGCTCGCGCCCTGGACCCTTCCAGAGTACTGGCTCGCACAACTCACCTTCGTGCTGATCTACGCCGTGGTCGGCCTGGGCCTGATGCTGCTGGCGGGCTTCACCGGCCTGTTCTCGCTCGGCCACGCAGCCTTTCTGGGCGTGGGCGCGTACACGCAAGCCATCATGGTGAACGCCGGCGTGCCGTTTCCGCTCGCCCTGCTGTGCGCCGGCCTGCTCTCGGCCGCCGTGGGCATGGTCGTGGGCCTGCCGGCATTGCGGGTCAAAGGCATCTACCTCGGCATGGCCACGCTGGCCTTCGGTTTCATCGTGGAAGAGGTGATCGCCCGCTGGGAATCCATGACCGGCGGCAACAAGGGTCTGATGGTCAATGCGCCCAAGCTCCTCGGCTGGGAGCTGATTTCCACCGAACACTTTTACCTGCTGTGCCTGGTCATCACCGTGCTGGCCACGCTCGGCGTGGTCAACCTCATGCGCTCGTTCACCGGCCGCGCCTTCGTCGCCATCCGCGATTCGGAGATTTCCGCCCAGAGCATGGGCATCCACCTCGCGCGCTACAAGACATTGAGCTTCGCGCTCTCGGCCGCGCTCGCCGGCATCGGCGGCGCGCTCTACGCGCACAAGATCCAATTCCTCTCGCCCGAGCAGTTCGGCATCCTCCAGTCGATCGACCTGCTGCTCATGGTCGTCATCGGTGGGCTGGGCTCGATCCACGGTGCTTTCCTCGGCGCGATCTTCCTCATCGTCATGCCCCAGCTCATCGCGCTGGGCAAGGACTATCTGCCCGATGCGATCGGACAGGCCACCGGCCTGCAGGGCACGGTCTACGGCATCGTGCTGATCGCCTTCGTGCTGTTCGAGCCCATGGGCTTGTACGGACGCTGGCTGAAGGTGCGCACCTGGTTCCAGCTGTTCCCGTTCTACCGCAAGGGCACGTTCAAGCGGCAGAAGTCATTTCAAAGATCCGAAAGACTGAGATGAACCAGGACATCTTGCTCTCGGCCCGCAACCTCAGCGTGCGCTTTGGCGGCGTGGTCGCTGTCAACAACGTGAGCTTCGATGTGAAGCGCGGCGAGGTGTTCACGCTCATCGGGCCCAACGGCGCGGGCAAGACCACGGTGTTCAACCTGATCAGCCGCATCTACACCCCCACCAGCGGCAACATCGACTACCTGGGGCCCGACGGCATGCTGCGCCTGACCCAGCAGGCACCGCACCAGATCGCCCGCCTCGGCATCGCCCGCACCTTCCAGAACATCGAGCTGTTCGAACACGCCACGGTGCTGCAGAACCTGCTCATCGGGCGCCACACGCACCGGCGCACCGGGCTTTGGGGCGAGATCTTCTTCACCGGCAAGACGCGCGCCGCCGAGATCGAAGCGCGCGAAAAGGTCGAACAGGTGATCGACCTGCTGGATCTGCAACACCACCGCGAGTCGATGGTGGCCGGCCTGCCCTACGGCGTTCGCAAAGTGGTGGAACTCGCCCGCGCCCTCTGCACCGAACCGCGCCTGCTGCTGCTCGACGAGCCCTCGTCGGGCCTGAACGTGGAGGAGACGGAGGACATGGCCTTCTGGATCACCGACATCAAGGAGGAACTGGGCATCACGGTGTTGATGGTGGAGCACGACATGAGCCTGGTCTCCAAGGTGTCCGACCGCGTGCTGGCCATGAGCATGGGGGCCGAGCTGGCTTCGGGCACGCCGGCCGAGGTGCAGCGCGACCCGGGCGTGATCGAGGCCTACCTGGGATCGATGGACGATGCGTCGAACCTGCGCCGCGAAAGTCCCAGCGCGAAGGTGCTGACATGAGCGTGGCGACCACCGACGAACCGGTGCTCAAGCTGCTCAATGTCGAGAGCGCCTACGGCCCGATCAAGGCCATCCGCGGCGTGAGCCTGCAGGTGCGCCGCGGCGAAATCGCCACCGTGCTCGGCTCCAACGGTGCGGGCAAGACGACCATCCTCAAGACCATCAGCGGCATCATCGATCCGCGCAAGGGCTCGATCGAGTTCAAGGGCGAGAACATCACCGCGCAGGACCCCGCGCTGATCGTGCAGCAGGGCCTGAGCCATGTGCCCGAGGGCCGCGAAGTCTTTCCGCTGCTCTCGGTGCGCGACAACCTGCAGATGGGCGCCTACACACGCAAGGACCGCGACGGTGTGGCGCGCGACATGGAAGCCGTGTATGGCTACTTTCCCATCCTGCGCGAGCGCGCCGATCAGGATGCGGGCCTGCTCTCCGGCGGACAGCAGCAGATGCTGGCCATCAGCCGCGCGCTCATGGCCAGCCCCGATCTGGTCCTGCTCGACGAACCCAGCCTGGGCCTTTCACCGAAGCTCACCAAGGAGATCTTCGAGATCGTGGTGCGCATCAACCGCGAGCGCGGCACCACCATCCTGCTGGTGGAGCAGAACGCCAACATGGCGCTCAATGCCTCCGACTACGGCTACGTGCTGGAGAACGGCCGCATCGTCATGGAAGACACCTGCGCCCATCTGCGCGAGAAAGACGACATCAAGGAGTTCTACCTCGGCATGAAGGAAACCGGCGCGCGCGGTGAGCGGCGCTGGAAGAAAAAGAAGAACTGGAGATAAGGCATGAGCAACCTCTGGGATCTCTCCCGCATCCAGCCACGCACCGATGTGGTTCTGCCCGGCGAGACCATTCCCGCGCTGTTCTGGAACGGGGTGCGGGAGCGCGAAGCACAGGTGTGGATGCGCCAGAAGGAGCTCGGTCTCTGGCGCGCCTGGACCTGGGGCCAGACCGGCGAAGCGGTGCGCGAAATCGCCCACGGCTTGATGGCCCTGGGCTTCGCGCCAGGCGACACGGCATCCATCCTCTCCAACACGACCATTGAATGGGTGCTCTGCGATCTCGCGGTCCTCAGCGCGGGCGGGGTGTCCAACGGTATCTACCCGACCGATGCGGCCGAACAGGTGCAGTACCTGTGCGCCGACTCGGGCACCTCGGTGCTGTTCGTCGAGGACGATGAGCAGCTCGACAAGGCGCTGGACGTGCGCGCGCAACTGCCCTTGCTCAAGAAGATCGTGGTCTTCGACATGGACGGCCTGCGCGATCTGGACGATGCACAGGTGATCGGCCTGAGCGCGTTGCGCGAAGTGGGCCGCGAGCATCTGCGGCAGCACCCGGACCTGCTGGCACAGCGCGTGGCGGCGGTGGACCCGCAGGCGCTGGCGATCCTGGTCTACACCTCGGGCACCACCGGCCGTCCCAAGGGCGCCATGCACAGCCACCGGGGCCTGGTCCATACCGTGCGCGGCTACAACACGCTGATCTCGCGCGACCAGAACGACGAGTGCATGTGCTTCCTGCCGCTGTGCCACATCGCCGAACGCCTGGGCGGCGAGTACTTCTCGCTCTACACCGGCGCACGCCTGAATTTCGTGGAGAACCCCGAGACCGTGCCGGAGAACGTGCGCGAGATCGCGCCCACGGTGTTCACCGCCGTGCCACGCGTGTGGGAGAAGTTCTATTCCGGCGTGATGATCGCCCTCAAGGAGGCCGGTGCCGCCCAGCAGGCGGCCTATGCCTGGGCCATCGGCGTGGGACGGCAGGTGGCCGATCGGGTGCTGGCGGGCCAGCCCGTTCCCGCCTTTCTGCGCATACGCTTCACCGTGGCGCGCTTGCTGGCCCTGGACAACGTGCGCAAACTCATCGGCATCCACCGCGCGCGCTACCTCGTCACCGGCGCCGCGCCCATCTCGCCCGACCTGGTGCGCTGGTACCTCGCGCTGGGTGTGCCCATGCTCGAGGTCTGGGGCATGACCGAAACCTGCGGCGCGGCCACCGGCGTTCCGCCCGAACGCATCAAGCCCGGCAGCATCGGGCCGGCCGCGAACTACAACGAGGTGCGGATCGACCCGCAGACCGGCGAGATCCTGGTGCGCGGTCCGAACGTGTTCATGGGGTACCTCAACCTGCCCGAGAAAACCGCCGAGACCCTGGACGCGCAGGGCTGGCTGCACACCGGCGACGTGGGCACGGTGGACGAGGAAGGGTTTTTCCGCATCACCGACCGCATGAAAGACATCATCATCACTGCGGGGGGCAAGAACATCACGCCCAGCGAGTTGGAGAACGAACTGAAGTTCTCGCCCTATGTGACCGACGCGGTGGTGATCGGTGACCAGCGCCCCTATCTCACCGTCATCATCATGATCGACCAGGAGAATGTGGAAAAACATGCGCAGGACCACGACGTGCCGTTTTCCAACTACGCCAGCCTCACCCGCGCGCCCGAGGTGCAGGCCCTCATCCAGGCCGAGGTCGACCGCGTGAACAAGAAGTTCGCCCGCGTCGAGCAGATCAAGCGGTTCTTCCTGCTCGACACCCAGCTGAGCGCCGAAGACGAAGAACTCACCCCCACCATGAAGCTCAAGCGCAAGCTGGTGCAGACCAAGTACGCCCCCCAGATCGAGGCCATGTACCGCCACTGAACAGGTTCTGTTTTCAACACCGATCCACCCACCAGGAGACACCATGAAACCCGGATTGAAACTCACCGCAGCCGCCGCGTTCGCCCTGGGTGCCGCCTCGGTGCTGGCGCAAACCCAAGGCGTGAGCAAGAACGAGATCGTGGTCGGCTCGATCCAGGATCTGTCGGGACCCATCGCGGCGTTTGGCAAGCAGGTGCGCATGGGCATGCAGCTGCGCGTGGACGAGATCAACGAACAAGGTGGCATCAACGGCCGCAAGATCAAGCTGCTGGTGGAAGACGCCAAGTACGACCCGCGCAATGCCGTGCTGGCCGCACAGAAGCTGGTGAACCAGGACAAGATCTTCGCCATGGTCGGCCATATCGGCACGGCGCAGAACATGGCCGCCATGCCGGTGCAGTTCAGCAAGAACGTGCTCAACTTCTATCCCATCACAGCCGCGCGCGAGATGTACGAGCCCTTCCACAAGCTCAAGTACTCGTTTGCCGCACCCTACTACGACATGATGAAAATCATGGTGCCGCGCCTGGTCAAGGAAAAGGGATCCAAGAAGGTCTGCACCCTGTACCAGGACGACGAGTTCGGCCTCGAAGTCAAGCGGGGCGCGGAAGACGGGCTCAAGGCAATCGGAATGCCCCTGGCGGTGGAGACCACCTACAAGCGCGGCGCCACCGACTTCGCGTCGCAGATGCAGAAGCTTGCGTCGGAGCAATGCGACATGGTGGTGATGGGCACCTTGATCCGGGAGACCATCGGCGGCATCGCGACCGCCAAGCGTTTGAACTTCAACCCGGTGTTCATCGGATCGGCCGGCGCCTACACCGACCTCATCCACAAGCTGGGCGGCCCCGCCATGAACGGCTTCTATGCCGCCATGACGGTGCAGCACCCCTACCTGGACGAAGCCTCTCAGCCGCTGCGCTTCTGGGCCAACAAGTACAAGACCAAGTTCAACGAAGACCCCACCGTGTTCTCGGTGTATGGCTACGGCTCCATCGATGCCTTCGCACGCGCGGCCAGCGCCGCGGGCAACAACCTCACCACCGAGAGCTTCATCAAGGCCATGGACACGATGAAGATTCCGCCCGACATCTTCGGCTCCGCCGAAATGACCTTCAGCCCCACCAAGCGCCTGGGCAGCAACGCCTCGCGGCTGTCCCAGATCACAGATGGCCGGTGGAAGGTGATTTCGGAGTACATGCGCTGAAGCGGGCCACGCGGCGGGCCGTCCGTTGAGCGCCGGCCTCGCGGGCCTTTTCGCCGACGCACTGCTCACGCTGCACCTGGCCATCGTCGTCTTCGTGGTCGGCCTGCTGCCGCTGGTGCTCGTGGGTGGTGCGCTGGGTTGGCGCTGGGTGCGCCACTTCGGTCTGCGGCTGGCCCATCTGGGCCTGATGGTGTTCATCGCGGCCCAGGCCTGGCTGGGGCAGCTGTGCCCGCTCACGGTGTGGGAACAAAAGCTTCGCCGCATCGCCGGCCAGGCCAGCTACGGCGAGAGCTTTGTCGAACACTGGCTCTCTCAGCTGCTGTACTGGGACGCGCCCTGGTGGGTATTTCTGGCCGCCTACACCGTGTTCGCTGCGCTGGTGGGGCTGGCGTGGCGGTGGGTCAGGCCGGGGCTGCGGAAGTCCCCGCGTCTGAGGTAGACCGAGCCGATCTGTGGAGCAGCATTCGGCATGCGGCTCATTGAACCAGACACCCCTTTCAACCACCCAGTGGCTGCGTGCAGCACAGCCGGGCGAACGGGTGCGCGCAACGGTTCCATAGCCCAAAGATTCAACCCACCGAAAGAGCTGAGGAGCGCACGGCATGGGCAAACGAGCCATTCTGGTCCTGATGTCCACGTTGGCCTGCTGGACCGGCTTGCCCAGCGCAATGGCCCGTGAAGGTCCCCCTTCGTGGGCCTACCCCATGAATCCACCCGGGTTCAAACTGACGCCAGACGACGGCGCCGTGCGCCACGTCCCCGATAGCCGCGTGAGACACACCTTGTCAGAGGTGAGGGATCGTTTTCTCGCCCCCGATTGGCATCCCGATGCCCATCCGCCCATGCCCGCCGTGGTCGCCAGAGGCCGCCCGCAAAACGTGAGCGCCTGTGGCTACTGCCACCGTGCAGAGGGCACCGGCGGGCCCGAAAACTCGAGCCTGGCGGGTTTGTCGGCGCCGTACATTCTTCAGCAGCTGGCCGACTACAAAAGCGGCGCGCGGTCCACCGCCGTGCCCTACCGAAAGCCACAGACCCTGATGATCGCAACGGCCAAGGCCCTTTCCGAAGAAGAAGCAAAAGCCGTTGCAGCCTATTTTTCGGCGTTGAAACCCAGGCAGAACATCCAGGTGGTCGAGAGCAAGACCGTGCCCAAGACATATGTCTACAACTGGTTTCTTGCACCGGTAAAACCGCCGGCTCGCGAACCCATCGGTCAACGGATCATCGAGCTGAACAACGATCTCGAGCGCTTCGAGAACCGCGACCCCCGGGTCACGTTCACGGCCTATGTGCCGCCGGGCAGCATCCGAAGGGGGCAAGCGCTGGTCGACCTACATTTTTCGACAGTTGTATGAGCTGCAAACGGGTGTGCGAGCAGGGCCCAGCGCAGCCCTGATGAAAGCACCGTTGGCCAACCTGCAGCAAAGCGACATGATCGACATTGCCGCGTACTTGGACACGCTCAAGCCTTGATCCGCTCTCACCTGAGCCAGCCCGGCGCTACGACACGATATAAGCCCCCGCGCCCACGCACAGCAGCTTCCCATCCGCCCCCAGAAACTCCATGCGCGTGGTCGCCACGCGCGAGCCCAGGCGCAGCACCTCGGCACGCAGGTCGAAATGCTCGCCCACGCAAGGCCGCAAGTAGTCGATGCGCAGGTCGATGGTGCCGAGCTTGCTGAAGCGGTGCAGCCGCTGCAGGGGCGGCTCGTCCATGTGGCGGGCCGCACTCGCCGCCATGCAGGCCATGCCAGCCAAAGCGTCGAGGCAGGCACTCACCACGCCGCCGTGCAAGCGGTGGTGCAGGTAGTTCCCCACCAGTTCGGGCTTCATGGCCAGGTGCGCACGAACGCCGTCGGCCCTGACCTCGGTGAGCCGCACGCCCATCAGTTTGTTGAAGACGATCTTCTCGTCGAACAAGTCCTGCACGGCGGCCACGAACGCGGGTTCGAATTCGATCGGGGTCTGAGGTTCAGCGTGTTTGCTCATGGTTTTCATTGCAAGGGAGAGCGCCAATGGCGCGCAGGGGGTGTTTCGTCTCAAGACACATAGGTGACCAGCAATTGCCCAGGCGCGACTTGCTGGCCTGCCATCACAAGAACGTTCGCCACCACCGCGGCGCGCGGCGCGCTCAACGTGTGTTCGAGCTTCATGGATTCGATGACCAGCAACGGCGCGCCGCGCGCGATGGCCTGCCCCGGTTGGGCATGGACTGCCATGAGCTTGCCATTGAAGGGGGCACGCAACTCGAGCGCGCCGCCGTCGCCACCAGCGCCCGCGGGCGGCGCATGGGCCAGGTCGCGCAGTTCGACCGTGTGCGCTCCCGCTTGCACCTGCCACAGGTCCGCGCCCAGACTCGCCGCCCTCACGGGCCAGGTGACGCCATCGATCGTCACGCATCCCGGTGCCACGAGGGCTTGCAGCTGGCGCTCGCCCTGCACGACACGCAACAGGCCCTGCCCTTGTTCGAGCACCGCGATGTCCATCACCTGCTCGCCATGCTGCCAGCGCAGCGGGCGGGCAAACGGGCATGGCAGCGCCACGGCGGGACCCTGTGCATGGAACACGGCGGCCAGCACGCCCGCCAACACCGCGTCCGGCGGCGGCTGCAGCGTGGCGCGGATCGCCTCGCCTTCTTCGGCCAGGAAGGCAATGAGCGCGCCGCCTTCGTGAAACACCGGGTTGCGCAGGCAGGCGGCCAGGAAGGCGCGGTTGCTCGGCAGACCGAGCAACACCGTCTGGTCGAGCGCATGCGCGAGCCGTTCGATGGCCTCGGCGCGGGTGGGCGCGTGGGCGATGAGCTTGCCGAGCAGGGCGTCGTAGTGCGGGGTGATGGCGCACCCGGTCTCCAGCGCATGGTCGAAGCGCAGACCCGGCTGCGGTGCGGGTGCGGCGAAGTGCCGCACACGTCCGGTGTGAGGTGTGAAATGCGCGTCTTCGGCGCACAGGCGCACCTCCAGGGCGTGGCCGCTGAAGCAGATCTGGTCCTGCTGCAGCGGCAGCGTTTCGCCGCGCGCGATGCGCAACTGCCACTCCACGAGATCGAGGCCGGTGAGCGCTTCGGTGACGGGGTGTTCGACCTGCAGGCGGGTGTTCATCTCCATCAGGAAGAAAGATCCCGCGCCCGCCTCCCCTGCGTGCGAAAGAGCGTGAGAAAGAGGGTGTGCCTCCAGCAGAAACTCCACCGTGCCAGCCCCCACGTAGCCCGCCGCCTGGGCCAGGCGCACCGCACAACGCCCCAGCGCTTCGCGCAGCGCCGGCGACACCGCAGGGCTGGGCGACTCTTCCACGATCTTCTGGTGGCGGCGTTGTACCGAGCAGTCGCGCTCGCCCAGGTGCACACAGTGGCCGTGCGCATCGGCGAACACCTGCACCTCCACATGGCGGGGCCGCGGCAGCGCGCGTTCGATCAGCAGATCGCCATCGCCGAAACCCGCCAGCGCCTCGGAGCGCGCGCTGCTCAAGGCCGCCGGCAGTTCGGCGATCTCGTGCACCAGCCGCATGCCGCGCCCCCCGCCGCCGGCCACGGCCTTCACCATCAGAGGAAAGCCGATGCGCTGCGCTTCGGCCAGGAAGGTTTCCTCTCGCTGGTCGTCTCCGAAGTAGCCGGGCAGGCAGGGCACGCCGTGCGCGAGCGCCAGCGCCTTGGCGGCCGACTTGCGGCCCAACGCGCGGATGGCGGCCGGCGGCGGGCCGACCCAGGCGAATCCCGCGTCGATCACGGCTTGCGCGAAGTCCGCGTTCTCGCTCAGGAAACCGTAGCCGGGGTGCACGGCGTCGGCGTTGGTGGCGGCGGCCGCGTCGAGCAGACGGTCGATGCGCAGATAGGAATCGGCCGACGCCGCGCCGCCCAGCGCGTAGGCAGTGGTGGCCTCGCGCACGTGCAGGGCCTGCGCATCGGGCTCCGAATAGACCGCCACGGTTTCGATGCCCATGGCGTGCGCGGTGCGGATGATGCGGCGCGCGATCTCGCCTCGGTTGGCGATGAGGAGTTTTTTCATGCGGCCCTCACTTCACGCCCCGCTTCGCAATGCCCATGGTCTTGCTCAGGATGCCCAGCATCACCTCGTCCGCCCCGCCCCCGATCGAGGCCAGGCGCCCATCGCGGAACATGCGCGAGACCTTGTTCTCCCAGGTGAATCCCATGCCACCCCAGAACTGCAAGCAGGTGTCGGGCACCACGCGGTTCAGACGACCGGCCTTGAGCTTGGCCATGGTCGCCCACTCGGTCACGTCCTCGCCCGCCACATAGTGCTCCACCGCCTGGTAGGTCAATGCGCGCAAACTCTCCACCTCGGTCTTGAGCTCGGCCAGCTTGAACTGCACCCATTGCTGGTCGGCCAGCGACGCGCCGAAGAGCTTGCGCTCCTGCGCCCACTCCACCGTCCAGGCGATGCAATTGTTCAGCGCGACCAAGGTGCTCGCCGCGCACCACAGGCGCTCTTCCTGGAACTGCTGCATCTGGTAGAGAAATCCCGCGCCCTCCTGGCCGATGCGATTGCGCTGCGGCACGCGCACCCCGTCGAAGTAGATCAGGCCGGTGTCGCTGCTGTGCATGCCGATCTTGCGGATCTTCTGCGCCACCTCGATGCCCTTGGCGAGCCGACCCTTCTCGTCGCGCATGCGCACCACCACCAGGCTCTTGTTCTTGTGCGCGGGGCCGTCGCTGGTGTTGACGAGCATGCACATCCAGTCGGCCTGCAGGCTGTTGGTGATCCACATCTTCTGGCCCGAGATGAGGTAGTCGTCGCCATCCTTGCGCGCCACGCTCTGGATGGCCGAGACGTCGCTGCCCGCGCCGGGTTCGCTCACGCCGATGCAGGCCACTTCATCGCCCGCGATGGCCGGCGCCAGGAATTCGCGCTGAAGTTCTTCGCTGCCGAAGCGCGCGAGCGCGGGCGTGGCCATGTCGGTCTGCACGCCGATCGCCATGGGTACGCCACCGCAGTGGATGTGGCCCAGCGTCTCGGCCATGGCCATGCTGTAGGAATAGTCCAGCCCCGCGCCGCCGTGGGCCTCGGGTTTGGTCAAGCCCAGCAGGCCCAGCTTGCCCAGGCCTTTGAAGAGCTCGTGTGCGGGCATTATCTCGGCCGCTTCCCAAGCATCCACCCGCGGGTTGATGTGCTCGTCGATGTAGCGCTTGAGCGTTTTCTGCACTTCGCGGTGTTCGTGCGTGAGTTGCATGCCGGGTCTCCGATGGGTGCGCTGGGCAACGGTGGGGGTGCTACATGCGCGCCACGCCAAACTGCATGGGGCGCGGTTCGCGCGCGCTGGCTTCGGCGCAGGTGTCCAGGCAGAAGGCGAGCACGGCGCGCGTGTCGCGCGGGTCGATGACGCCGTCGTCGAGCACCAGGCCGCTGGTGTAAAACGCATCGGCCTGGCGTTCGAACCTATGGACGATCTCGTCGAACTGCGTCTGCATCTGCGCCGGATCGGGCGTGATGCCTTTGCGCGCCATGCCGGCCTCGGCCACGATCTGCATGGTGCGCGCCGCCTGCTCGCCACCCATGACCGCCGTGGTGGCCTGCGGCCAGCTGAAAAGAAAACGCGGCGCGAAACCGCGTCCGCACATGCCGTAGTTGCCGGCCCCAAAGGAAGCCCCGCACTGGATGGTGATCTGCGGCACCGTGGCGTTGGTGACGGCCTGGATCATCTTGCTGCCGTGCTTGATCATGCCGCCCTGCTCGCTGTCCTTGCCGACCATGTAGCCGGTGGTGTTCTGCAGGTAGACGACGGGGTGGCCGAGCTGGCACATCCACTGGATGAAGTGCGTGGCCTTGTTCGCGCCGGCCACGTCGATCGGGCCGTTGTTGCTGAGGATACCGACGGCATGGCCTTCGATGCGCGCCTGCACGCACACCGTGGCGGCGCCGTAGAGCGCCTTGAACTCGAGCATATCGGAGCCATCGACGAGGCGGGCGATGACCTCGCGCATGTCCACCGGTTCGCGGTGGTGCAGCGGCATGAGGGCGAGAAGGTCTTGGGGGTTGAATGCGGCGACGCCCTCACCCCAATCCTCTCCCGCCAGCGGGAGAGGGAGCAAGGCACGCTCCCCGGCGAGCGAGGTCTTTTGCCCCCTCTCCCGCTGGCGGGAGAGGGCTGGGGTGAGGGTCCCCAACAAGCGCCGAGCCAAGCCCAGCGCCTCCCGGTCGTCCTGCGCCAGGTACTCGCCCAGGCCGGACACCGAGGTGTGCATCTCCGCGCCACCCAATTCCTCTTCCGTCGCCACCTCCCCTGTGGCCGCCAACAACAAGGGCGGCCCCGCCAGGAACGCGCGCGAGCGCCCCCGCACCATGATCACGATGTCGCTCAAGCCCGGCATGTAGGCCCCACCCGCCGTGCCCGAGCCGTGCTGCACCGTGACCACGGGAATGCCCGCCGCCGACAGGCGCGCCAGGTTGCGAAACAGCGCGCCGCCCTGCACAAAACCCTCGACCTGGTACTTCGTGAGGTTCGCACCCGCGCTCTCCACCAGGTGCACGAAGGGCAAGCGGTTCTGCAAGGCGATCTCCTGCACCCGCAGGATCTTCTCCAGACCGCGCGCCTGGATCGCGCCGGCTTCGATGCCCGAATCGCTGGCCACCACCATGCAGCGCACGCCGCTCACGAAGCCCATGCCGGCGACCACGCCACCGCCGGGCACCGATGTCCCGGGGTCCGGCGTGTCCTGCAGATAGCCCGCCAGGCTGCACAGCGGCACGAAGCGCGCGCCCGGGTCCAGCAACAAGGCCACCCGCTCGCGGGGCAGCAGTTGGCCGCGCTTGTCGAACTGGGGTTTTGACTTCGCCGATGCCATGGCCGCGCGGTCTTCCAGCGCACGCAACTGTTCCAAGCGCGCGAGCATGGCGCCGCGTCGCGCCTGCGCCTGCGGACTCTGAGGACGGAAGGTGGATTCAAACATCCCGGAACACCTTCGGTACCGCAGGGCGGCCATGGGCAAACGTCATCGCACATCCTCTTTCAAGAACAGGCCGAGCGCGGCGGTGGTGAGTTCGTCGAGCGAGGCGCGCGCGCGCGCCTTGGCGCTGCGCCCGGAAGGCGGTACGTACCACTGCGCCGACCAGTTGAGCGCGCCAAAGACCATCAGCCGCGCCAGCGCCGGATCGCAACCCAGCACGCCCTGCGCGTACAGGGCCTGCAGCGTGGGCATCCAATCGGCCTCGTAGCGGTCTTTCAATCGCGTGATTTCACCGCGCTGGGCCGGGCTGACCGAGCGCCATTCGTACAGCATCACCGGAATGAAGTCGCTGTCGGGCCCGAGCAGCACGTCGAAGTGGCTGCGCACCAGGACACGCAAACGCGCCTGCGCCGAAGCCGTCTCGGCCAACAGGCCCAGCGCGGCCTGTTGCCGCTGCAGCGCGCCCCGCATGCCTTCACGCATCACGGCGCCCAGCAGCGCCTCCTTGCTGTCGAAGTGGTAGAACGGCGAGCCCGAGCGCATGCCCACGGCGGCGGCGATGTCGCGCGTGGTGGTGGCGGCAAAGCCCTGTTGGCGAAACAGGCGCGCGGCGCCCGCGATCAGCGCCTGGCGGCGGTTGCCGTCGTCGCGTTCGTCGGCCGTCTTGCGCGGACGCCCCCGCGGGCGGCGCGGCGCTGGCGCAGAAGGTGGGGTTTTGGCCAAGCTCATGCAGCGCACGATAGCAGCCGGTGTTATTTTCAGCAAGCACGTGCTTCGTAAAAATAAGCGATACCGGAACGGGTTTCCCTGCCAGGTCACTCAGGGGCTTCACGCCCATCAGGAGACCCCCCATGGCTGTCAGTGGCTCAGGCCCCAAGCGCCCCAACCCCTATGCCCTCGAAGCCCAACCGGATTCCAAAATCGCCCGCAACGACGATAGCGAGTCGGAGGACGTGTCCGAGAGCGGCGAGACACCCATGCAAAAGGCGATTCGGCAAGAACTCACCCCCTTCCTGCGGCGCAAGGACCTGGCTCTCAACGCCCCGGAGTACGAGGATCTGATGAACCTGTGGACGTCCATGGCCGAGGGATCGGTGACCGCGTTGGAGCCCGACGACGCCAAAGACGTGTTCAACGATCTGCTGGGTGCCCACGAGTACCCGCTGTTGGTGGCTACCTTCAATCGCTACCACCACCTGCTGGAAGCGGCCTCCCTCGGAAATCTGGATGCACCGCCCCATCGGCGCTCATTGGAGCTGTGCCTTCCCACGGATTGGAAACCGGACCTCCCGGAGCTGACCCAGGCTTTGAACCAGATGAACGTCGACTGCGTTCGCGTCCGGCCTCGATATCCTCAGGACCCGGTGGGCCTGGCCACCTGCCTTTGCGTGGCGACCTTGTTGAACAGCGGTGCGTCGGAACTCCATCTGCAGGGCCATCTGTCGGCCATCCAACCGATCGTGAGTGCGATCCCGGTCAGCGCATTGCGCACCATCGCGCTCAGCCAGGCGCCACTGATAGGTCCCCCCACCGAGGCCGAGATCACGGGTCATCGGCGCATCCTCAAAGCCCTGGCGCACTGTCCCACACTGGAACACCTCCACTTGGGGTATTCCGAACTTCTGGACATGCATGCCATCGTCGGCAACTACGCGACACAAGGCGGCCCCCAATTGAAGGCCATCACCTTGGGATACCACTAGGGCGCCGATACACTGGACATCGACAACGGGCCGTCGTTTCCTGCTTTCGTGGAGATGGCAGTCCAAATACCCACACTGACCGCCTTCGCCACGCAGAAGGCGAGCACGGAGAACGGCGAGACCCTGAACCGCAAGGTACTGGTGCCTCTGGCCCGGAACAAGTCGCTGACCCATCTGGATCTCCAGGTCCACATCCGCACGGATACCGTCGAATCCAGACTGCCGGTGGCGCCCCGGATGAGGGCATACACGAGAACATGTCCATCCCTCACCCATCTGCGCATGGACGCCGGTTACCTCGGCGTCGATTTCCCCTACCAAGGCAGAGCCGGACGGTATTTCGACCGGCACTTGCAACAAGGCGGGAGCCTCACCGCAGCGCTCGCTTCGGCGGTGGTGGACGAGCCCATGGCGTCGGAGCCGTCCAAGCTTGTGTTCCTGGCCTTGCATGGACTGCCCATTTCCCCGGATTTCAGCGACACGCTTTTTCTGGACCTCCAGCACGACACCTCTCTGAAAGGCTTCGATCTGCGGAACTGCTTTCTCGCATTCCGTTCGAGAGAGCGCGCGCGGGAAGCGCTCGAACTCAACCGGACGCTGCAATGGTTCCTGCTACCCAACAGTCTCTATCACTATTTTTTTCTCCTCGACGACGATCCCCCACGAGCAGTGGGATTTCCCGACACATTCGACCACTCGTACTCCGACCGCGAGTCCCGCTCGCTCATCATGCCGGCTGGCGCATCGCCGGAGCAGGTCGCGCGCGCCAACGCCCAGCAACCGGAATTGATAGCACTGAACCAGCGGCTCATTGAAGTCATGGACAACCAGCCGCTGAGAAACCAACAAGCCAAGATCGTCACTGACGCCCACAGTCAGCTCATCCCGCGCGTTGAGGGCTTTCTGTCGGAAGCGCTGAGAAGCGTTGCCGGAGGGCGCGATGTCGCTCCCGGCCTTTTCGGCGTTCCTGCCGCGCACGTTCTCCAACATCTCTGGGCGGAAGCGCCGCTGGTGACAGCGGTGCGCCTGGCTGAGGTCAGCCGGCGCTCGGACGGGGACGGGCTGCACAAGGAAGCACGGTTCACGCCGGGCGAAGCCTTGAAAAGCCTGACCTCGGGGCAAATGAGGTCAGACGTTGAAGAAGAGTGGGATCGAGCGCATGAGCGAAGCGCCGACCAAAAGGCGGAGCCTCCCCTCTACAGCTTGCCCCACGTGCCACGCAGGCCCTCGGTGCCCGCAAAGCTCGCTCTTCAGATGGCCGTGCAATTGAACCCCCGGGACGCGGATCTTTTCAAGACCGCGGTCATGGCCGCCGCGATGGGCGATGGCCACACGTTCCAACAGATGATCGAAGCCGGCGCTCCTGTGAACGTGGTAGACCAGTGGGGCAGCAACGAATTGCTGGTAACGGTGCAAGACCCCGCCCTCGTCCATCTTCTGCAGCGCAATGGCGCGCGCGACTATCAAAGGCACGCCGAATTCCTGGCGAATGGGTGTCTGCCGAGTGTGCGCTTGAACGAACAGCAGAGCGATCTGCATCGCGTGGCCCTCAAGGCGATCCAATCTGAAAGCCATGAGCTGCTGCTGCGAGCGCTCGAGTTGGGTGCGCCCGTGAACGTGGTGGACGAAGCGGGCAACAACATCCTCATGAGCGCAGCAAGGGCAGGCGAACGACACGATACCGTGGAACTTCTCTTGAGCCACGGCGCGGTTGAAAACGCCATCCCGCCCGTGCCCCCGTCACCCCTGGCCGCAGCCTTCAGGTTTCCCGAAGCCTTCGCGACAGACCCTACGACGGCGACCGTGCCCACGACGACCACGACCACGACCACGACCACGACCACGACCGCCACGACCTTGACCACGACCACCACCGGCATCGCCCGTGCCGGCACACTTGACAGGCATACCGACAACCGCTGAGGCACTTTCGCGGACCTGCGCCCTGCCCACGGCGCTGCTCGACCGTTCAGAGCATCGGCGCCACAGCCTGGGCCTCGTCCAGGATGCGTTCGAGCAGCACGGGGATTTCGAACAGCGCCCGGTTCTCCACCCGGCGCACCCGTTCGCGGTAGCGCTCCAGCTCACCCAACAAGCACGCCACCGCTTCGGGAATGCGGCGGTAGCTGCGCGCCACGATGCCCAGGCCGTTGTCGCGCACCCAGTGCGCGTTGTAGCGCTCCTGCGGCATGGTCCAGGCGTTGTCGACCACGATCACCGGCAGGCCTTGTTGCACCGCCTCGCTCAGGCTGCCGGGGCCCGGTTTTCCGATGAAGAAGTCGGCCAGCCGCATGGTGCGCGACACCTCCGTGCTGAAACCGAGCACCAGCCGAGGCGCGCCGCGCGGCAGCGCCTGCAGCCGCGCGGCCAGGGCCTTGTTGTGGCCGCAGACCAGGATCAGCTGCGTGGTCGCACCCAGGCGCTCGGCAATGCCCAGCATGGCCTTGGAGCCGTGGCCACCGAACATCACGATGCCGATGGGCCGGGACGGGTCGAAGCCCCGGCGACGCAGTTCCCGCGCGCGGTCCAGCGCCTGGGGCTCGTAGAACTCGGGCCGGATGATCATGCCCGAGGTGGCGTGCACGCGTTCGGGTGGGTGGCCCAGTGCCAGCGCCTGTTCCACCGCGCGCGGCGTGCCGCAGACGACGTGCTGGCGCTGACCGCGTTCGATCCAGAAGTGCGGCGGCACGTCGGCCAGATCGGTGAGCACGGTGGTGTAAGGCACGCCGGGCAAGGCCGAGGCCAGGCTCTGGCACATCGAGCGGTTGAAGTTGGGCACCAGCGACACCACCAGATCGGGCTCGGTGCGCAGCCAATGCCGCTGCAGCCGCCGCAGCAACATGGGGTGCGCCATGCGGATCATGCCTTGCAGCAGCTTGAGCTCCTGCGCCATGCCGATGGTCCAGCCACGCGCCAGGCGCTTGTTGTACCAATCCTCGGGCGCGCTGCCCGTCATCTTCTGGAACTTGCCTTGCGGGTCGAGCACCTCGAACAGGTTGACCAGACGCACTTGCCAGTCGGGCTGCCGCTCGCGCAACACGGCCTGCAGCGCCAGTGCCGATGCGCGGTGGCCGCCGCCCGCATTGAAATAGATCAGGTCGACGGTGGTCATGCACCCGATTGGAGGGCCGTCGTGTGACAGGCCCGTGGCAGCATGCCCGGCGGGCTTGCGCGGCGCAGGGACCGCCACCAGCCACCCCATGTACCCAACGCGCGGCGCGCCGCAAAGCCGCCTCAGACCGCGCTCGGTGCGCCCAACACGAAGCTGTCCATCGACAGCACGCCGTGCGCAATGCCACCGTCGATCACCTCGGCGGTAGCCCCCTCGCCCGCCGCACCAGCCGCCACCAGCAGAGGCAGGAAGTGCTCGGTGGTCGGGTGGGCGCGCTGCGCATGCGGCGCGTCGTCCAGCGTGCGGCGCAAGCGCGCGCTGTCGCCCTGTTGCACGGCTTCGCGCACCCAGGCGGTGAACGCGGTGGCGTAGGCCGCGTCGTTGCCATGGCCGCTGCGGAACTCGTACAGGTTGTGCGTGAGACTGCCCGAGCCGATCACCAGCACACCTTCGTCGCGCAGCGGCGCGAGCGCCTGCCCGAAGTTCCAGGCACCCTGCGCGTCCAGGCCCATGGGCAGCGACACCTGGAACACCGGCACGTCCGCGTTCGGAAACAGGTACAGCAGCGGCACCCAGGCGCCGTGGTCCAGGCCGCGTTGGGCCTCGCCTTGCGCGCTCCAGCCGGCCTGTTGCAACACGTCCAACGCACGCTGCGCCAGCGCGGCATGGCCGGGCGCGGGATAGGCGATCTCGTACAGCGGCTGGGGAAAACCGCCGAAGTCGTGGATGGTCTCGGGTTGGGCAGACAGGCCCACGCGCGCACCGCGCGTCATCCAGTGGGGCGAGACGATCAGCACGGCGGCCGGCTTGGGCAAGGCGCGGCCGAGCGCCTGCAACTTCGGCCCGGCCAGGCCGGGGTCGAGCGCGAAAGTGGGTGCGCCGTGCGACACGAACAGCGTGGGCATGCGGGTGGTGGTGGTGGTGGTCGTCGTCGTGGTCATGAGGCTCTCCTGTCGATGGCTGAAACTTTAAAAGTTCCAGATTCCGGAATAAAGATGTTTCAATGAGACAAACTGTTCCACCTAGAGAGACAAATGGACCGACTGGAAGCCATGCGCGTGTTTGCCACCGTGGTTGACGTGGGCAGCTTCGTCGCCGCCGCCGATGCCTTGCCCATGTCGAAGGCCGCGGTGTCGCGGCACGTGGCCGACCTGGAAGCGCACCTGGGTGTGAGGCTGCTCAACCGCACCACGCGGCGGCTCTCCCTGACGCCCGAAGGCGAGGTCTTTCATGCGCGTTGCAAAGAGGTGCTGGCCACGGTCGAAGAAGCCGAAGCGGAGATCACCTCGCGCAGCGGCGAGGCGGTCGGCGTGCTGCGTGTGAATGCGCCGGTCACCTTCGGCATCTTGCACCTCGCGCCGCTGTGGATGGCCTTCATGTCCCAACACCCCCGGCTCACCCTGGACGTGAGCTTGTCGGACCGCGTGGTCGACCTGGTGGAAGAAGGTTTCGATCTGGCGGTGCGCATCGCCACCCTGCCCGACTCCAGCCTAGTGAGCCGTCCGCTGGCCCGCACGCGCATGGTGTTGTGCGCCTCACCCACCTATCTGCGCCGGCACGGCACGCCCCGACATCCCTCGGGACTGGCGCAACACGCGGTGGTGAGCTACAGCCTGTTCTCCATGGGCGAGAACTGGGTGTTCACCGGACCGCAAGGGCCGGTGACGGTGAAGATCGCGCCCCGCCTGCGCAGCAACAACGGCGACACTTGCCGCCTCGCCGCACTGCGCCACCAAGCCATCGTGCTGCAACCCTCGTTCCTGGTGGGGCCCGATCTGCAGGCCGGCGCGCTGGTGGAGCTGATGCCCGAATACCGCTCGATCGAACTCGTGGTATCCGTGGTCTATCCGTCGCGCAAATTCATGCCCGCCAAGGTGCGCCTGCTGATCGACTTCCTGGTCGAGGCCTTCCGCATGCAGGCCTGGCCGACGCAGCACAAGCGCACGAGGAAGAAGGCATAGGTCAGGCCGTCAGACGGAACACGGACACCGCCGACGACAGCTGGCGCGCTTGCTCCTTCAGGCTCTCGGCAGCGGCCGAGGTCTGCTCCACCAGTGCCGCATTCTGTTGCGTCATGTGGTCGAGCTGGGTCACGGCGACGTTGATCTGCGTCACGCCATCGGCCTGCTCGGTGCTCGAAGCCATGATCTCGCTCACGATGCTGCTCACGCGCCGCGCGTTGTCCACCACCTCGGCAATGGTGCCGCCCGCTTCCTGCACCAGGCGCGTGCCGCCGCTGACCTGCTGGTTCGAGTCCTCGATCAGTTGCTTGATCTCCTTGGCCGCCTGCGCGCTGCGCTGCGCGAGGTTGCGCACCTCGCCCGCCACCACCGCGAAGCCGCGGCCCTGCTCGCCCGCGCGCGCAGCCTCCACGGCCGCGTTGAGGGCGAGGATGTTGGTCTGGAACGCGATGCCATCGATCACACCGATGATCTCGCCGATGCGCCCGGACGACTTGCTGATGTCACCCATGGTCTGCACCACCTGGTTCACCACATCGCCACCGCGCCGCGCCACATCGGCCGACTCGCCGGCCAATTGGTTGGCCTGGCGTGCCGAGTTGCTCGATTGCTGCACGGTGGCCGTCATCTGCTCCATGCTGGCTGCGGTTTCCTCCAGGTTGCTCGCAGCCTGCTCGGTGCGCGAGGACAGGTCCAGCGATCCCTTGGCCACCTCTTCGCTCGCGGTGGCGATCTGGTCGGAGGCGCTGCGCACCGTGCCCAGCACTTCGCGCAGCCGCGTGGCCATGCCGTCGAGCGAGCGCAACACGCGCTGAGGCTCACTTTCGCCTGTCGCCTGCAGCCGCAGGGACATGTCACCCGCCGCCATCTTCTCCACCGCCTGCAGCGCCGCCCGGCTGCTGCCCACCAGGCCGCGCGTGATGACAAAGCCCAACCACACCAGCAACACCAGCGCACCAACACCCAGGGCGGCCACCCAGGAGATGGCCGCGCTGGTGTCGGCCATCAAGCCGTCGTGGTCCGCTTGTGTTTGTGCCGCCTCGTGGGTCAGGAGAGCGGCCACCGCCTTTTCCAGCTTTTCCAGCAAGGGTCGGCACTCTTCGATGATCATGGTCGCCGCTTGCTGCGATGCACCACCGGCGGCCACGCCGGTGATCTTCAGCGCCACCGGACCGTACTCGGCTTCGGCGGCGACCACGGCGCCCACCAGTTGCCGGTCCTCGGCGCCCGCGTCGGCGGTCAGCGCCTGGAGTTGCTTCACCGCAGCCTGCGTGGCCTCGTGCGCCTGCTTGATCTTGGCCAGTTCGACATCGCGCACCGCCGGATCGACAGCGAGAACCAGGTTGCGAGCGGCAATGGCGCGCGCGCTCACCGCCTGCAGAAGCTCGTTGCTGGCGCGCTGGCGCGGCACGTGCACGTCGTTGCTGGTGCTGGCGATCGACGCACTGCGCATCAGGGCCCACGCCCCCACGCCCGCGACAGACACCAGGAACATCACAGCCACTGCCAACAACGCGGTCAACTGGGTGCGAATGGGTCGTTGAGAAAGTTGAAACATGGTCGGTACCTCGTGGAGCGTTGGAAACAGAGCCTGCCATTGACATCGGTGCTCCACACCTCGACTTGAATGGCGCCAAGGCCCCCAAAACCGGGTCCGCCAAGGGGTAGGAACCAAGAAATCAGCCCCCGTTACAGAGGGGCTCGCCGTGCCAGCGCACGCGCACGCTCCGAGGGCAACCGCGCCTGCAATCAAACACTCCCCACCCTTCAAACAGAAAGTGCCCCATGTCGTCTTCGCCACTCGGTCCCGCCACCTCTCCACCCAAGCCGCTGGCCCAGCCGACCCAGGGCGATTCGTCGCTGAAGCCACAGGCTTCTGGAACCGGGGCCGCAGAGCGCAGCCAGGCGGCGCCGCGCCCCTTGGATGGCCTGGCCAGAGCCCGCTTCGAGTCGATAAGACCCATGAGCCAGATGACCGAGGCTGTGACCGCCACGCAAGACGAAGAAGAGGAGGGGGAGGCGCAATTCACGAGTGACCGCATCGAAGCGCACCGTATCGACCTGCTCGCGGCGCTGACAAGGCCCATCGGCCCACATGCCGCGCAGGCCGAGACAAGCCTGAGGGCACTGGTCGCCGAGAACCAGGACCACGACACCATCGGACCCGCGAAATTGCATCTCTACCTGGGATTCGGCGAGGTCGACTCCGCCGATCTTCAGAAAACCTCGGCACTGGCCAAGCAACTGCGCGCGGCCGCTGGCGAGATTTGGGGACAACTGGACCGCGAATGCAAACAGATGCTGGACTGGATCACCCAGGAGTGGAAAGCTTATGAATGGTCGGATGTCCCGGTGGGGTTGCGCTTGGCCAAGTCCCGCCAGGCCACCGAGGGACCGCGAACCCGCGAAATCCTGGAGTGGTCGGCCCATGCCAGCGAAGCGGATGACCTCTGGAGCAACCCCACCACCGTGCTGAGGCGGGAAGCACAGCGCAACGAATTGGTCTTCGCGCTGATCGCGCGCGACGCCAGCACGATCAGCCAGCTTCTGCAAGACATACCGTCCGACATCACGCACCTGAACCGCTACTTTCCGCCCGCAGGCCAGGCCATCGAAGTGCGAGTCTGCGAAATGCTCCACAAGGCGGCGCACCAGTACAACCGCGAGCATCCCGGCAACGCACGCCTGGTGCGCTACACCCTGGACGCCCTCGATCGCGCGAAGGCGGCCGACCGTGTGCAAACCGATCTGAGCGCGTTCAACGACGCGGAACTCGACCAGGTCTACGCGCCGCAGGTCCGGGAACTGTGCCTCGCGCTGCGGGACACTGCCACGGAGGATCTGCGCTCCCAAGGGCCACGCTTTCAGGCGCTGATGCAGGAAGCCCTGAACGCCGAAGACCTCGACGACGAACTCGCCGCACAGCCCTTCGCCAACCTGAAGACGGTGCAGATCCAGTGCAATGTGCTTGAGAAGGTCGTCGACAAAAAGGTCCTGGCCGCGTTCCGCGCAAGCCTGTCGACGGCCATCACGGTCCAGAGCCGTGTCTCCCGGCGCCTCCAGCAAGAACTGCTGAAGAAGCACAGCAACATCCAAGACGTCGAAGTGCTCGCAATGATGGAATACGCGAAGCGGATGACGTCCTTGCCGGTCGACTTCGTCAGCGCCGGCGCCACCTGGGGACAGGTTGAGCGCATGCGGGATCGCATGCAAACGGTGTACGAATCCCTCCTTGAATCGGAAGACACCACCGTCGAGAAGCACGCGCTCTACGCGGTGTTTCAGCAGATCGTCCAAACCGCCCGCCTGCCGCACTGAGGCCGGCGCCCGCTCCCCTCCTCGTATTCGCCTGCGTCCAGGCCCATAGGGCCGAGCCGCGCAGACACACCCCTGTTCGAAAAAAGGAAGTAGCCCGTGTCCGATCCCAGCATGCAACCCAAAACGTCCCCCAGACCCCTGACGTTCTCCAAACGCAAGCACCTCCGAAGCGCATCCACCCCGGGGGCCGTCGAAACGCCGACATCGACTTTACCCACCACCGCGAGCGGCGCAGGGGGCAGACATCGCGGCCAGTTCAGCCCGACGCCCCACAAGGGCGAGACAGCCTTTTCGGCGCCACGTGCGCCGAACCCCATGGATACGCGCACCTTGGTGGACACGGTCGAAGAGGTATCGAGCGCCCAAGCTGCTCCTGCATCGACCCCAGGGCCCCGAACACGGAAGATTCCCGAGTGGGTGACAGGCGACGCCACGGTCGATCGGTTCAGGACGCAGCTCGAATCCCCCACCGTGATCCGGCAACGCGGTGTGTTGTGCGTAGACCTCTTCAGCGCATTGGAGCGCGATGACGCTTCCTGGACCCATGACCTGCTGAACACGATCCCAACCGATTGCCCGGACCTGAGCCTCTACCTTCTACCCCAACCCCACAATACCCACCCTGCGGCTCTCCGGATCAAGGCCCAGCAATACGACGACCACCACCAGACTGTCCAAAGCCGACTGCTGTTGCGCTTTGTCGATGACGCCCGCACACGCGCAATGCATGCACAGAGCGTGGACAGTGCGTACCACGCCTTGCCCCAGGCGCAACGCGAGAAAACCTACGCGCCGCAGGTCCGGGCGCTGTGCCTGGCGCTCAGAGACACCCATGAACTGGCTCTGAAACACCGTGCGAGCGAGCTGGTGCTGCTCATCCAGGCTGCCAATGGCCCGCACGATCCCGACCGGCTGGTCGCCGAGTTCGCCCGGCAGCCTTTTGCCCATGTGGGAATGCTGGTGCTGAAGTGCTTGCTCCTCGCCACGCACACCATGCACAGGGACATGGTCCACATCCTTCTATCGCAGCTGCGCCAGGCGTTCGAGCAACAGCGGACCGTGTCCCAGCGCATGCAGGACGAGCTTTGCCGCGAGACCTTCCAGCCCGAGAAGGTGGCCGAGCTCGCCCTGGTCGAATACGCCAAGCAGATGACGTCCGCGCCCGTCGACTTCGTCAGCGAGGGCGCCCTCTGGAGCCAGGTCCGCGCCATGGACGCGCGCATCCAGGCGGTGGCCGGGGAATACCAGCAGAAGGGACCTGACTTCGGTGCCCAACAAGTGGCGCTGCAATGGGTGGCGCGGCAAATACGCGACACCCGCCTTCCGCACAACCTGTCGCTGCCGAAGAAGAGCCCAAGGCAGCTCCGTTCGGCGAAAGACCTGGTCACGGCAGGTCCCACATTGCAAACCCTCCCCAAAAGGAAGCCCCTGGCGTCGGGGGATCAAGCCCAGCTGACGGCCGATCTCTCGACCATTCCCAACGAGCAGATCGAGCGGTGGTACGCACCCGAAGTGCGACACCTCTGCCAGTCCCTCAGCGGCGCAGATGTGCCGCAACTGACATTCCAGGCCGATGATCTGGCGCAGTGGATCACCAGCGCCATGACCTTGGTGGGCCGGGACTTTGTGACCGACCTCGCCATACAGCCCTATGCCAGCCTGGCGGAGATGCGCCGGACCTGCGTGCAATTCCTGAGCCTGAGCCACGCTCACGGACACCTGGTGATCGACCTTCAGCGCAAGATCGAAGAGGCGCAGAAGCGGCAAAGGGAGGCACCCGCATTGCTGCGAAGCGCGCTTCTCCAATCCCCCTTCGACAAGGAAAAGGTCGCCTCGCTCGCCTTGCTGGTCTACGCGGGGCAGATGACGTCCGCAGCCACCAATGGTCCCAGCGCCAACGAAGCGCCATTTGCTTCGACGCTGCAGGCCTTGCGAGAGGTGCTCGCCCACTATGCCGAAGACCCCTCAGGGCAGTACCGCGTTGAACAGGCCGCGCTCGACAGCATCTTGAACTGGATGCGCAAGACACACACCCAGCCCACGGAAACCTGACCCAGGACACAAACATGCAAAACGACGGCGTCACACGCAAACCCTTGACATCGGCTTCGTCGCCCCGCTCGGAGGTTCCGGGGCCCGGCCTGGGCGCATCGCAAAGCGGCTTGGCGGCCCAGCCACGAAGCCGGTTCACACGAAGCCAGACCGTGCCACCCACACCAGCACGGCACATGCGCTTTCCCAGCGCGACGGCGCGTGGCCCGGCATCGAGCGCCGCCAGACCCCCGGCTTCTCGGGGTCCCGACATCCGCAGCGTCTCGGAGTGGTCAGTGAATTGTGTTCTGGACGACGCGGACGAGATTCTGAAGCGCGCGTCCTTGCTGACCTCCTTGCTCTTGCAGCTGGAAGAGGGCCCGGACCCGGTGCGGTAGCTTGCCACGCAACCGAGCATCGGCCTGAGAATGCTGATGGTCAAATGCACGGTCCTGGCGGCCATCAACGACGACCACGCAGGCATCGTGATCGCATTCCGGAAATTGGCCGAGTCGGCGCGGGAGATGCAGAAGAACGCGTCCGCGTTGCTTCGAAAGGAATTGCTGGAAGACACGCTGGCCCCCCAGGAGATCGCCGCGCTCGCACGGGTGGAGTACGCCAAGCAGACCACGTCCATCGCCGTTGACTACGTCAGTGCGGGCACTTTCTGGGAGGAACTCCCGAGCATGCTGAATGCCATCGAGACCGTGCACGCATACCATGCGGCGCCAGAACGTGCCGATGCGTTTCCTCTGGAGTTGGCGGCGCTCGATTGGGTCAGAACGCAAATCCGCTACGCCAACAGCCTGCCCCATTGACATCGGCGCGCTGCCGAACCCAGCGGAAACACTTCAGGGCATCTGCCCCATCAGCGCACAGACGGCTCCGGCCAACGCGGCCACCGTGCGCACATGGTTCCAGCGCGTCCAGTCGCGCAGGTATTCGTGCCAGACCGCCTCGGCCTGCGCCGACTCGGGCGCGAGCGAAGCCAGGCGGTTGTTGCGCGGCACGTTGAAGACCATGGTGACGCCAAAGGTGCCCACCAGGTAGAAGAGCCCTGCGGCCAGCACCCATGGCGCGCGCGGCTCGGCGCGAATCATCACCGCCACCACCACGCAGGCCCCCGCCAGCAGCGCGGTGCCCATGAACGCGCAAAGGAACAACGGGTTGAGCACCACCACGTTGATGCGTTGCATGGCCGCCACCGCACTGGCCGTGGGCAACTGGCCCAGCGCCTTCATCACGAAACTGGAAAACGCGAAGAACACGCCGCCCATCAGAGCCAAACCGATACAGGTCACGAGCAGCAACAAGGTCAACATGGTTCCAGCCTTTCCATTCAGCGTGCAACGCCATCGCGGGTTCTGGGGGCTTGCGCCTGGCGCAGGGAAATCCGCTCGGCCACGCGTTCGGCCTGCTGTGCGATGGAGCGCAGCAGCCCGCCTGGCTGGCGCACGTCGAAACCCACGAAGTACAGACCGTCGAGCGCACCTTCACCGATGGCTTGCGGCGGCATGCCGCGTTCGTCGAGCGGCAGCGCGGTGTAGGGGAACAACGCGGGCAATGCGGCTTCGTACCCGGTGGCCAGCAGCACCGCATCGAACGGATGCTCGCGACCGTCGCTGAAGCGAACCCCATCGCGCGTCAGCGCCTGCACGCCGGGGTAGACCGCGATCTCACCGCTCTGGATGCGCGCCACCGTGCCGATGTCGATCATCGGCGTCTTGCCTTCTTTGCGCAGCTGGCGCAAGGGCGATATGGAGGCGGTGCGCAAGCCGTAGCGGCCGAGGTCGCCCACGGTGATGTCGCGCAGCAAGGTGGCCAGTGCGTCGCCCAAGGCCGGTGGCAACCGGGCGAGCAGAAGGCTGGAGAGCTGGGTGGGCCGGCCCAGCACGTCGCGGCGCACGATGTTGACCGGCGAGCGCACCGACAGCGCCGTGCGCATGCCCTGCTCGGTCAGGTCCAGGGCGATCTCCGCGCCGGTGTTGCCCATGCCCACCACCAGCACCCGCTGGCCGGCAAAGGGCGCGGCATTGCGGTAGCTGCGGCTGTGCAGCACGCGGCCTTGGAACCGGTCCTGCCCTGGCAGCGCGGGCATGACCGGCAACCGGTTCGCCCCCGTGGCCACCACCACGTGGTTGGCCGAGATGGCTCGCCCACCCGCGAGCACCACCTGCCACGGCGCGCCCGGGCGCCCCGTCCGCGGCTCGACCGCCCCCACCTCGGCACCCAGGGTCGGCGCAATGCCAAAGCGCTGGGCGTAAGCGCTCAGGTAGTCCACCACGCCCTGGCGCGACACGTAGCGCGGCGCCTCGTCCCGAAACGGCATGCCCGGCAGAGCGGAATGCGTCTTGACGGTGTGCAGGTGCAGGCGCTCGTAGTGGTGGCGCCAGGACGAGCCCACGTTCTGCGCCCGCTCGATCACCCAGGGGCTGTGGCCGCGCTGCACCAGGCAGGCCGCCGTGGCCAGACCGGCAGGGCCTGCGCCGATGACGACGATGTCGGCCTCGGTCTCGGGATCCAGCGGAGCGTGGCTGGAGCCCCGGAAGGGTACGAAAGCGTCCTGGTGGTCCATAGGTTGCAGCGGTGATTGCGGCTCAGTGTGGCGTTGACCCGCGCACCCCGCCATGAGGGATTTCACTCGCCTCCCTCAGGCGTGCAGCGCCATGCGTGTCGCGGGATCTCCTGACACACAAACCGCCGCACACGCAGGCCCAACGCGTTACCCACTCTTCCCTTCACCGACCCAGGAACGCTTCCATGAGCAAAACCCAAGCGACTCCCCTGTCCGATCCGGCGCCCGTCAAGAGCACCTCGTCGTTCGTCTCCATTGCCATTCGCGTGCCGCTCAAGTCGATCGCCACGGGTTCCAACGGCCCGGCGCGAAGCCAATGGATTCGCCCGCGCGCGCACACGGAGCACATGGGATTCACGGGCGTGCGTGCCCTACCCCCAGCCCAGGCATCGGACCCCACCCCGATTCCCGTGCGGGCCCGCAGCGCGCAGACACCCCCTGGGATCGGCTCCGCACGGGGCGATACCCTGCGGCGTCCGCACGCGCCCATTCAGCCCGAAGCACCGCCGCCGCATGTGGGCAGCGAGTCGACGACGTCCTCCGACGAAGAACAGGTGGACCTCCTCGCAGCGCTCGCGGGCCTGTCCGCAGAGCTTGTGGCCCCGCCCAACTCACCCCGCGACGAGCCGATGAGCTTTCGCGAAGCACTCCAGATGCCGCCCCCGCCAGAGAGTTCGGACGAAACGGCGCTCGCCCCGGCCCGCCAGCGCGACCTGTTGCTCCACGCCATCAAGCATGGCAATAGCGAGCAAGCGTCGTCTCTGCTGGAAGAGCTTTCTTCCACCGACCACCTGGAGCGGCAATTTCCCGCCCCCATACCCGACCGGTTTATGGAGCACATCTGGAAGCCCGCACAAGGCCATCTCTCGACATTCCGCATCCCCATTCAGACCTATGTCGTGCATTGCCGCCAGATCGCCGTCTGGCACCACTGGGTGCGCGACGTGCTTCGGCAGCGCACAGAAATGATGCACGCTGTTTTTTCGCCTGGCCTGTGGGCCATCTGCGATGCACTGCGCACCACCCACGAAGTGCAATTGAAGGAAAACGCCAACACCATCGCGCACCGGATCGCAACGGCGCTGGCAGACCCCCAACTGGCACAGGCGCTGGCCGAGCAGCCCTTCACCAACATCCAGACCATGCTGGACAAGTGCACGATCCTGGAGACGCACCTCAAGGACACCGCCAGCTTGAAAGCGTTTCGCAGCGCCGTGGAGATCGCCCTTTCGGAGCAGCTCCAGGCGACCCGCCAGCTGCGCGCAGCCCTTCTCAGCGACAGCCCTCCCGCCACCGACGCCCTGAAACGCTTGTGGAGGAAGGCGTTCGCCCATCAGGTCACCTCGGCGCCGGACGAGCGCCTCGGCGACCCGCTCTCCGAACCCCAAAGAAAGACCCTGCTCGCGCAACTCATGGTGCAGCGCAAGAACCAGGCGTCCACGCCGGACGATGGCTGGGACTTCCTCATTCTGAACCGGCTGTGCCTCCAGGCAGAGAGGTCCGTCAAACAGAAAAGCGGGCGGCCTATCGCAACGCAGCCAACGCAAGACGGGTCCGACGACGACGTGTCCTGAGCAGCACCGGGCAGCACCAGCGACAAGGGAGCTCCAGGGAAACGCCCATCGCGCGAGGAACTGCGTGGGGGCCTTCGTTTCTCAAAACGCGGCCGCCGCAACCGGGCGCCACCCTTGCGTTTCCACTCCCGCGGAGTTCCATTCATGTCAAAGCCAACGGCAATACCGCTCTCCCCTCGCACCCCTCGCACCACTCAGCCGGTCCCGGCACTCAACACCACCGCCCTGAATCCGCTCAGCTCGGGCACGCAGGGCACCCCGCGCAGCCGGCACAACACGTCCAACACCTCCAGCATCTCCAACGCCAGCCCACCGCATTTCAAGGGTCCTTCCGACATCGTGAAGCGGGCCACCTTGCGCGACAACCTCTTGCAGGCGCTCCTGGGGGGTTCGCCCCAAGCCATTCAAGACGCCGCGACCCGTCTGCCCTCCAAGGCCGAACCGATCGCGTATCTGCTCGACCCCACACCGGACGGTTTTCAAGAGAGCACCTGGGCCCATGCACAGGCCTACACGCTGGACCGCAGCCCGTCGGTGCAGACGTACGCCACGCATTGCCATCGGCTTGCCGCCTGGCACCGCTGGGTGGCCCACAACGTCCAGCAGCAGGTCGACGCGCAGGCGCTGTTCACACTGCCGCTGCGCGAGGCCTGCGACATCTTGAGGACCACGCACGAAACCCAGGTCGGCGGGAACGCACAGCAAATCGAACAGAAGCTGCAAGCCGCGCTGACCGACCCGCATCTCGCGCAGGTGTTGGCACAGCAACCCTTCACCAGCCTGCGCACGATGGCCGGCAAATGCGCCTTGCTCGGCACGCTCGTCTCCAGCGTCACGCTGCAAGACTTTCGCAACGCCCTGACGAAGGCGCAAGACCTCCAGAACGGTGCCACCGGAGCACTGCGCGAGGCGCTGCTGAGCGATGCCATCGACGAAAGCCAGTTGAAGCGACTCGTGCTGATGGCCTTCGCCCGCGAAGCCACCTCGCTGCTCGCCGAAGGTCTGAGTACCGACAGCACACCCACCCAGAGGGAAAAGATGCTCTGGCGGCTGCAAAAGCTGCACGAGCTTGCGCAACTGAGCGAGCCGGAAGATGGAGGTTTCTACGGCAAGGTGCTGAAACGGCTGTGTGACGGTGTGAACAGGGCTCCCGACGCGCAGAGGTTGACGATGGACGAAGAGGCACTGGAGTTCGCCGAAGCACTGCGCGTCGGCGATCCAGCGCAATTCACCCCGGTACCGAAGTTCGATGAAGCCATCGAATTCGCCGTTCCGCTGATCACCCAATACGACGGCGAACATCGGTCCTGAAGGCATCGACCAGAAGCCGCGCCCCGCCATTGGTCCCGTCCATCTGCGGAGAGAAAACGCCGCAAAAACTGCACCTCGATATGGGTTTGGGCGACTGCAAAGGCGGCGAAGCCCACGAGAGCGCCGCGAAGCTCGCGGATGAGCCTCGTGGAACGGCTTCCTCGCTCAGCCGCCACCTGGACGATCCTGAATGCAAGCCGATGCTGAAGTGGATCGCCCCGGTACGGCGAACTGAAGGCGTACGTCAAACAGGTCGAGCTCCGCGCTCAGAGGCGGATCCAGGCCGACGGCGCAACGAAAGACCAGATCAGCGACTTTCAAACGAGGGTCCGCAACATCATCAAGCTCCCTCCCAACGAGAGGCGCCCTACACAGTATGGGTTCGAGGCGCTGGTCGACATCGAATCGAGGCTTACGGCGATGCTCGGTTAATCCGAAAAAGAACGCGTCACGAGCGCCGCAGAGCGTCAATCAACTGCGCCATGGCTATCGTTGGCCAAACGGGAACGTCAACCGCGCAACGCCGCAGCACGCTCCATCAGAAACGTCTTCTCGCGCTCGTTGTTCGCCAGCTCGGCCGCGCGCTCGAACTCGGCGCGGGCTTCCTCGCGGCGGTCCAGCCTGGCCAGCAGATCGCCACGCACACTGGGCAACCAGTGGTACTGGCGCAGCGCCTTGTTCTTCATGAGCGCGTCCACCAGCACCAACCCCGCAGCCGGCCCGGCGTTCATCGACACCGCCACCGCGCGGTTGAGTTCCACCACGGGTGACGGCGAGACCTTCAACAACTCACCATACAAAGCGGCGATGCGCGCCCAGTCGGTGGCGTCGGCGCGTCCCGCGCGCGCATGGCACGCGGCGATGGCCGCTTGCAGGTGGTAGGCGCCGGGCTCGGTGGTGAGCAGGTCCGCATGGTCCAGCGCGGCCAGGCCTCGGCGGATCAGCAAGTGGTCCCAGCGGCTGCGGTCCTGCTCGGCCAGCAAGACCGGCGTTCCCTCGGCATCGGTGCGCGCCGCGGTGCGCGAGGCCTGGATTTCCATCAAGGCCAGCAGGCCGTGCACCTCCGGCTGCTGTGGCGCGATGCCGGCCAGCATGCGGCCCAGGCGCAGGGCTTCGTTGCACAGGTCCGGGCGCATCCAGTCGCCCCCGCTGGTCGCGGTGTAGCCCTCGTTGAACACCAGGTACACCACTTCCAGCACCGAGGCCAGGCGCTCGCCCAGCGCATCGCCGCGCGGCACCTCGTACGGCACACCGGCATCGCTGAGCGTGCGCTTGGCCCGCACGATGCGCTGCGCAATGGTGGCTTCGGGCACCAGAAAAGCGCGCGCGATCTCGTGTGTGGTGAGACCGCCGAGCAGCTTGAGCGTGAGCGCCACGCGCGCGTCGGTCGACAGCACGGGGTGGCAGGCGGTGAAAACCAGGCGCAGCAGGTCGTCGCCAATGTCGTCCTGGCGGGCTTCGTCGAGCGCGTCGACGAAATCGGGCACGTGGGTGGTGCCCAGGGCTTCCATGTCGGCGGCAATGCCGCCGTGCTTGTCGTCGGCCATCTGCCGGTGGCGCAGGTGGTCGAGCGCGCGGCGCTTGGCGGTGATCATGAGCCAGGCCGCGGGGTTGTCGGGCACACCGTCCTGGGGCCAATGTTCCAGCGCGGCCACCAGCGCGTCCTGCGCGAGTTCCTCGGCCACGCCCACGTCGCGCACCACGCGCGCCACACTGGCCGTGATGCGCGCGGACTCGATACGCCAGACCGTGGCGATGGCTTGGTGGACACCGGAATGCATGGGTGGGAATTTACATCTGCGCGGGCGCTGCGCTCATGTCCATCCAGCACACCTCCCACTGGTGGCCGTCGAGGTCGGCGAAGCCATGCTGGTACATGAAGCCGTGGTCCTGCGGCGCGTTGGGGGTGGTGCCACCCGCCGCGACCGCCTTGGCCACCACTTGATCGACCTCGTCCCGGCTGTCGACCGAGAGCGCGATCAGCACCTCGGTGGCTTTCTTCGCGTCCGAGATGGGCAGCTTGGTGAAGCCCTGGAAGAAGGGCTCGACCAGCAACATCGCGAAGAAGTTTTCGCCCAGTTCGAGGCAGGCGCCTTGCTCGTTGGTGAACTGCGGGTTGAAGCTCAGGCCGAGGGACTTGAAGAAGGCCTGCGAGCGGGCCATGTCCTGGATCGGCAGGTTGACGAAGATCTGTTTGAAGCTCATGGTGGTTCCTGGTGTGCGGGTGAATGGAAGGGATTGGGGGTGATCGGCAGCTCAGCTCTTGGCCATCAGGGTGTCGATCTTCTTGAAGTCTTCGAGCGGCTGGCTGGGCGGGAAATCGTCCATTTCGTAGAGCTGGCGCAACTCGACGACCGCTTCCTTGCCCTTGCCGGCCGGGTTGGGAAAGCGCCGGCTCCATTCCAGCGCCTCTTCGCGCGAACGCACCTGGATCAGGGTGTAGCCGGCGATGAGTTCCTTGGCCTCGGCGAACGGCCCGTCGAGGATGCGCTTGCCGCCATCGGCGCCATGGTGCACGCGCCAGCCCTTGCGGCTGGGCTGCAGTCCGCTGCCATCGAGCAACACGCCGGCCTGGGCCAGTTCCTCGTGGTAGCGCACCATCTCGGCCATCACCTGCGGGTCGGGGGCGGGTGTGGTCTCGGCTTCGAATTCGTCGCAGGATTTGACGATGATCATGAATCGCATGGGGGTCTCCTGAAAAAAGCGGTTGTCGCCACCCCCACGACGGTTCAGCTGGGCGGCTTTCGACAACGGCCGCTCTTTTTTAGGGCATGTTCACACTATTTTTCCAAGATGCGTTGCGGATCCAAAAGGCCATGCGCAAGGCGCGAAACGCAGACGGGCCGGTGGCCCGGCGAGGCTTCGCAACGCGGCGCATGGCCTTTTGGGCCGCAACCCGAAGGGAAGGGGTTGAAAACAGCGCCACTCTTCGTTGCACTCCTAGGCCAGACGCCCAGTCTGGCCGTCGTCGCGCGCCTCGATTGGCGCTGTTTTCAACCCCTTCGCACTTGGAAAAATAGTGTGAACAGGCCCTAGTCGTAACAGGGGCCGAGCGAGCGCACCTCCACCGTGGCCCACTCGGCCGCCGGGCATTCGCGGGCGATCTCCAGGGCCTCCGCCCGGTTGGCGCAGTTGAGCAGGAAAAAACCACCGATCATTTCCTTGGCTTCGGCGAACGGCCCATCGACCACCTGGGTCTGGCCGCCGCGTGTCTGCACCCGGGCAGCGTTGGCCTGGGAGGCCAGGGACTGCGCGGCCAGCAGCTTGCCGCGCGCCTGCAGCGACTCACCGAACCGTGTCATGCGCGCATAGACCTCGCGCCCTTCGGCGGCGGTGCGGGCGGCGCGTTGTCCGATGGGTTCGACGATCAAGAGCACGTGGGACATGAAGAGGAGCCTTTTGTAGGACGACAGAAGGCCGCATGCTAACGCTTGACCGGTCGCCGCAAAGCACCACAATGGCCACACCATGAACATGCCCAGCTTCTCAGCCTTTCGGCTCCAATCCTTGATGGAAGGTTACGACGAAGTGCTCGAGCACCGCTGGGAACCGCGCACCTTCCGGGACATGCACGCCCAGCCCTTCGCGGCCAAGGCCGTGGTCGCCAGCGGCGAGATGTGGTTGACCGTGGGCGACCTCACCCGCCAATTGCGCGCGGGCGACTCGTTCGAAATCGAACGCGACGTGCCGTATGCCGAGCGGTATGGCGCAGAAGGGGCGGTCTGCTGGGTGGCACGGCGGCACGGCTGAGACGGAATCAGTCCGCCGGCTCCAGCAGCACATACAAACCCATCACCGGCTTTTGCTGGTCTTCGCGCAGGGGCGCCTGCCAGGTCTGGCGCACGCGAAAACCTTGGGACTGCGCGACCTGCTCCACGTAGCCCGGGGTGTGGGCATAGCGCAGGCTGGGGCGCAGCTGCAGGCCCGGCTCCCCGCTGGCAAGTTCGACGGAAAACGCAAAACAGCCGCCCGGCTGGAGGCGTTCGCGCACGGCGGCGAACACCGCGTCGAGCGCGCCCACATAGATGAACACGTCGGCCGCCAGGATGAGATCGGCCTGGTCGCTTCGCGTCTGCAAGAAGCCAAGCAGCTCGCCGTGCACCACCTCGCGGTACACCCCAGAGGCGCGCGCCTGTTCCACCATGGCCTGCGCAAGGTCCACGCCGTCCACCGCGTCCGCGTGCGCACGGACGAGCTGGCCGCACAGGCCGGTGCCGCACCCCAGGTCGAGCACCAGCCCGTAGCGCTGGCCTGGGCCCGTCAGCGGCGCGAGCAAGCTGCTGTGGGCCTGGTACTTCAGCTGCTCGAGCAGATGGGTCTGGAAACCTTCCGCGTAGTCGTCGAACAAGGCTTCCACATAGGCGTGGGGCGGCTGCGGCGGCGCGGCTTGGCCGCCCTGCACCGAGGCCAGATAGAAGCGGTGCAGCGCCTCGTCAGCGCCGTGGGCCAGGGCTTTTTCGAAGCAGTGCGCAGCGTCGGCGTGGCGACCGAGCTCGCGCAACAGGCTGCCGCGGTGGCTCCAGGCGTCGGCCAGGGACGGGTCGAGCGCGAGCGCCCGGTCGAGCGCGTCCAGCGCCGCCGCGGGCTGCTCCAAGTGCGACAAGCACATGGCGAGCGACAGCCACAGCGGGGGCGTGGACGCCCCCAGGCGAATGCCCTGCCGCAAACACCGCACCGCATCGGCCCACTGCGATAGGGCTTCGTATGAGAGCCCAAGCGCCACCCAGGCATCGCGGTTCCCGGGGTCGGCCGCCGTGGCTTGCTGCAGTGCGGTCACGGCATCGGACCACTGCCCCAACCGGCACAGCGTCACGCCGAGGTTGGCGAGGATGGAAGGCCGCCCGGGGACGAACGCCAGCGCGGCCTCGAAGCATTGGCGGGCGTCGTTCAGTTGGTCGGCTTCGAAAAAGGCGTTGCCTTCGAAGAACAAGGCCTTGGCCCATTCGAGGGGATCGGTGTCGGTCATGGGGCGGCACCTTACACCAACACCCTTGCCGGTGAACGGAAAACGCAGAAGGCATTGGACGACCGCTGCAACGCCGCAGGCCTCGGCCACGGCGCCCTACAAGAAACTCAAGGTCGAACAGATCGAGCTGTTGCAGCCGTCCAAGCTCATCAACTATGTGATCCTGACCATGTCCACATAGAGCGAGGATCTGGCCATCCAGGGCGAGCGCTTGACAAGCTTGGCCCAAAAAGGATGAGGCGTTACGTCTTGCTGGCGTACCACGCCTGCAAGGTGTTCAAAATGTCCGTCACATTGGTGCGAAGCTGCCCAATGTCCGTTGAAGGGTTCGAGGTGACAACGCTCGCATCTGAGAAGAGCAGCATCGCGACTTTCATGAAGCACTCCCGAATGTCCTTCTGCAGCGTTTTGTTTTCGGGATCTTTCTGAAAGTCTCCCAGGAGCTGGTTCAAGCGTTTTCCCTCCGTGGCAAGTTCCCCTTGGAGTTTGGAAATATCCGCGATCGCGTCTTTGACGGACTGGGCATCCAACACCAGACGGACCTCTTCTGCGGTGGGCTTTTTTCCACTGCTGCGGGTGACCGTGGAGGTGGCTGTTGCAGCCGCTGGCGTCGTTGAAGATACGGTGTTCGTCATGATAAAACTCCTGTGTATTGCATTGCAGATTTCTCACCGCGCACGCACCCTGCGCAGTTCGTCCTTGGCGGACTCAACGCACTCTTCAAGCATGAGCAGCGTCCCCGCAGTCAGCGGAGGAATATCCAGCATCTTCAGGCATTCACCAACGTTGTTCCCCCAGATGGGAAGCTGGTGCTTCCATTGAGACAGTTCCGTGAGCGTTGCCCGAAGGTTGTTGGCTCTGTCGACCAGATCAGGTCCCTGCGTGCGCTCCGATTCCAGGAGTTTTCGGACTTCTATGACCAAGCCGTCGATTCGCGCGAGCGTTTGTGCGCTGGGGGTTCCCGCCTCCAGGGTGCGCTGAGCGTCGGCAATGCGCTGCTGAAAATCGGCGATGTAGGCGGCGCGATGGGACAAATGCTTCAACGAGGTTTCAATGTCTTTCGCAAGAAAGACCAGCGAAATTTTTTGATTGAGCGCTTGCACGTTGCCATCGTCATTCGATGCTGTACTGGCGTATGCCGGTCCAGCGTTGGGTGTTGCTGGGCGATTGGCATCGATCATGTATCGACTCCTTATGAGGGCAGGCACCTTGCACAGGCAGCACGGCATGCTGCAACGCTCACTGCGTAACCGGCCGAACGGCGGGGTTCCGCCAAGCTCAGTGCAGGCGGATGGAAGTATCAAAACTCCAGGTGCGGCGGATTTCGACCACGTCGAACTCGCGTGCCAGCGCGGGCGAGAACGCCGGGTAGTTGGCCTGGCTGCGTACGATCTCGCGAATGGCCTCGTCGATCTCGGCCACGCCGCTGGGCACCACGAAGCGCACCGACTCCACCGTGCCATCGGCGCGGATGGACACCGTCACCACCGGGCTCTGGTGCCGCTGCTTCGCGGCCTCGCGCACCAGTTCGAAGGTCATGTTCTGCTGGACCTTGTAGGCAAAGGCCTGCGCGTAGCGCACGAGCTCTTCGCTCGCGTCGGTGTAGCCGAAGATGCGGCCCCGGCGCAGGGTCTGCCAGTACTGCGGCGGCGTCTCGCGCGCGGCCGCCGCCTCGGCCTCGCGGCGCCGATCGGCCTCTTCGTTCAGTTGCCGGCCAATCGCGCGCAGGCGTTCTTCGCGCAGGGCTTCGTGGGCCAGCCGCTCGGCTTCGCGTCGGGCCGCTTCGGAGCCCGCCGCGTCCGAACGCGTGGACGGTGACGCAGCACTGGCCTGCGCCGCGCCGGCTTGCGGCGATCCAGGCGCCGGTGCACCAGCGCCCTGCGGGGCAGCCTGAGGCCCGGTTTCGGCACGGCCAGCGGCTTCGGCGGCCTGCAGCGCGGCGGCTTGCTGGGCCGCTGCTTGCTGGGCCGCTGCTTGCTGAGCCGCTTGTTGCTCGGCAGCTTGGCGATCGGCTTCCTGCTGCGCCGCGATTTGCCGTTCGCGTGCCTGCCGTTCGGCTTCGGCTCGCTCGGCGGCTTCTAGCCGTGCGGCGGCCTGCCGCTCGGCCTCCAGGCGTCCTGTTTCCGCCATTCGGGCGGCTTCCTGCTGGGCCGCCGCCATGCGTTCGACTTCCAACTGCACGGCCTCGGCATGCGCGGCGGCAGCTTGTGCGGCGGCCTGCCGCGCTGCCTCATGCTGGGCCGCGGCCCATCGCTGTTCGGCTTCCAACCGTGCGGCCTCGGCGCGTGCGGCTTCCTGCCGTGCAGCTTCCTGTCTTTGCGCCGCTTGGCGCGCGGCTTCCTCCTGCGCGGCCGCCTGGCGCGCCGCTTCTTGCCGGCGAAGCTCTTCGGCGCGCGCGGCGGCTTCGCGCTCCGCTTCCAACGCCTGTCGTGCTTGCGCCTGCTGCGCTTGGGCCTGACGCTGCGCTTCGACGCGCGCCGCCTCGCGGCGTTCGGCCTCCTGCGCTTCGGCCGCCTGCTGCGCGGCCAGGCGCTGAGCCGCCTCCCGGCGCTCGACTTCCAGGCGCGCGATGTCGGCCCGCGCCGCTTCCTGGCGCACCGCCTCTTGCTGGATCGCGAGCGCCTGGGCCGCCGCCTCGCGTGCGGCCTCGGCGCGCAAGGCCTCCAGGCGAGCGGATGCCTCTCGCGCAGCCTCTGCCCGCGCGGCCTCGACACGGGCCGCCTCCGCACGCAGGGCCTCCTGCCGTTGCGCCTCCTGCAGGCGCTGCTCGGCGGCCTGCAACGCCTGGGCTTCTCGCAATAGCCGTTGCGCGGCCAGCGCTTGTTGCGCCTGCCGCGCCTGCTCCATGGCCGCATCGGACGGCGCCACGGTCGGTGCAGCGGCGACCGTGGTCTCGGGAACGGGCAGCGGCGCGGGAGCCGGTGCCGGTGCCGGTGCCGGTGTCGGTGTCGGTGTCGGCGCCGGTGTCGGGATCGGTACGGCCTGGGGCACCACGGGCTTCTTCACCACCGATCGCACAGGAGGCGCGGGAGGCGCGGAGGAGGGCCGTTGCGCCGATGCCAATGGTGTTGGCATGGGTGTCCGTGCGGCCCGGGACGGCGCAGGATTCACCGGGGTTTCGCGAGCCGCCGTAACCGGTGCGGACGGTGCCGCGCCCGCGGCCGCTGCCGCCGCTGGCGCCGAGGGCGCGGGCTGCAACACGACCCGCAGCGCGGGCAACTCGCCACGCCGCTCCTGCCAGAGAAAGGAAAACCCAGGCGGGCCGTTGCCCTGCCCGCTCAACACCAGGCTCATCAGCAACGCATGGAAAACCGCCGACCCCAACAGCGCCCACGACAGGCGCCGGCGCTCGGGATCGACCACCACCGTGCGCGGCGACGGTGTTCGCGACCGGGTGCGGTTCGTGCTCACGGCGCCATCCCGCCACGCACACCGCTGGCCACCAAGGCCCGGTATTCCGACGGCGTGTGGCCCACGCTGCGGTTGAAGAACTTGCTGAAGTAGGCCGCGTCGTCGTAGCCGAGTTGCAACGCCACCTCGGTGACCGGCATCGAGGAATAGGCCAGCAGGCGGCGCGCCTCCAGCATCAGCCGCTCGTGCAGAATGTGCAGCGCCGATTGTTTCGTCGCGCTGCGGCAGGTGCGGCTGAGGTGATCGGGCGTGACCCCGAGCGCCTCGGCATAGAACGACAGCGGCCGGTGTTCTCGGTAGTGCTGCTCGACCAGGCCGCGGTAGCGCTGCAGCAGCGCGTCGCGCGCACCTTGCCCGCGCTCGCGCCGAAACTGCTCGCCCCGGCGCCGAAGAAACTGCACCGCCAGCAGCGTGGCGCAAGCAAGCAAAGCGTGCACGCGGCCCGGGCTCTGGGCGCGGAACTCCTGCGCCACTTGCGTGAACAGGCTCTGGCTGTCGGCCATGCCATCGCCTTCGAGTCCGGGCAATACGCAGGAGGTGGCCAGTTCGGTGTCGGCCAGGTTCGAGCCACCCAGCAGTTGCCGCAGGGTCGAGGTGGGCACCGTCACCTGGTGGCCCACGGTATCGGGCGTGTAGGTGAAGCCGTGCACCGAGCCGGGCGCGAGCATGAGCAGCACGGGCGCCTCCGCGTCGAAGTCGCTGCCATCGATGGTGCCGCGCACGTGCCCTTTCTCAAGGAATTGGAACTGGTGCAAACCCTCGTGCCGGTGCGCCGGAATCGTCCAGTCCATCTCCGCGCCGCGCACGGCGACGGATTCGTAGTGCAGGCAATCGTCCGGCTGATCGTGCCGGACTTCGCGGAAGGGGACCAGCAACAAGGGAGAGGCGCTCATGGCGAGCGATTGTCACCGGATGCCGGAAAACTACAAGGTTCGGGCCGAATCGTCCATCGCTTTGTGCGCCATGGACACGCATCATCCGCACCTCGAACGAACGACCCGAGCTCTTCATGACCCGCAACCCGCCCCCCGAAGCCCCGCCCGTGCAGGCGCCCGCCACGCAGCGCCCGCCGTTGCGCCTCACCGGCGCACAAGCGCTCGTGCAGGTGCTGCTGGCCGAGGGCGTGGACACGGTGTTCGGCATCGTGGGCGGCAAGCTCTCGCCGCTGTTCCACGCGCTCAGCCGCGAGCCGCGCATCCGCTTCATCGGCGTGCGCCACGAAGCTGCGGGGCCGATGATGGCCGCCGCCTTGCACGCCGGCACTGGCAAGATGGCCGTCGCGGTGGGTGAACTGGGGCCGGGGGGTCTCAACATGGCGTCGGGCCTGGGCTCAGCGTTCAACAACAACCTGCCGTTGCTGGCCATCACGACCAACCAGCACCGCGCCAGTTCGTATCCGCACGTCGGCTTTTTCATGGACATGGACACGGTGGCGGTGACCAGGCCATTGACCAAATGGAACGCCGTGGTCAACGACGCACGGCGCATACCCGAGCTGGCGCGGCGCGCGTTCCGCGAAGCCCTGGGCGGACGGCCCGGCCCGGTGCATCTGGACATTCCACAAGATGTGCTGGGCGAGGTGCACGCCTTTGCCGCCGACGAGTTCGAACTCGCGCCGCAGCGCTACAGAGCCACGGTGGGCCCGCGCCCGGCGTCTTCCCTGGTAGACGCAGCCGTTACCTTGTTGCGGGGCGCCAAACGCCCGCTCATCGTCGGCGGTGGCGGCGTGGTCGCGGCCGGTGCAACCCACGCACTGCGCGCGCTGGCGCAACGTTTGAACGCACCCGTGGTGCCGACCCAGATGGCGCTGGGCGTGGTGCCTTCGGACAGCCCGCACTTCATTGGCCACGGCGGCATCATCGCGGGCGAAGCGGTAAAGGTGGCGTTCGAGCGCGCCGACGTGATCGTGAGCATCGGCTGCCGCTGGTCTTCGTGGATGTGGGACGAGCGCGGCGCGTTGGCCCGGCGGCACCACCGGCTCATCAACATCAACATCGACCCGACCGCGCTGGGTAGCGCGGCGGTCCACGAGGTGGCCATGCAGGCCGACGCGGGCGAAGCCCTGCGCGACCTGCTCGCCGCGCTCGGTGACGAGCCACCGCCCGACAACACCTGGCTGGCCGAAGCGCGCGCGGTGCGCGCCCGCTACGAACGCAAGCTGGCGCTGATGGCCGCCGACACCGAAGAGACCATGCACCCGGCGGCGCTGGCCAAGGCCATCGGCGACGCCATGCCCGCCGACGCACTCGCGGTTTTCGACGGCGGCCACACCACGTTCTGGAGCAACGACCTCACGCCCGTGCACGGCGTGCGCACGCGCTTCCACGAACCGGGCATGGCGCACCTGGGCTACGGCTTGCCGGCGGCGATCGCGCTGAAGTCGCAGTTCCCGCACCAGACCGTGCTCAACATCACAGGCGACGGCGCATTCGGCTTCACGCTCAACGAGCTGGACACGGCCCGGCGCTACCGCCTGCCGGTGATCAACGTGATCCACAACAACGCGGCCTGGGGCGTGATCCGCATGGGCCAGAAAGCCGGCCTGGATTTCGAGATGGCCACCGCGCTGGAAGACACCGACTACGCCGCGATCGCACGCGGCTTCGGCTGCCATGGCGAGGTGGTCACGCGCGCCGGCGACATCGCCGCCGCGCTGCAGCGCGCGATCGACTCCGGCTTGCCCGCCGTGCTCGATTGCCGCACCAAGTTCCTGCCCCACCCCGCGGTGGGACAGTTCGTGAGCATGAACAAATACGGCTTTCAGTCGTTGACCCGTGTCGAAACCCCCAAGGAGAAACTGTTGAACGACATCCGCATGCTGATCGGTGGTGAAAAAGCCGTCGCCGAATCGGGCAAGACCTTCGAGCGGCGCAACCCGCTCGACGGCCAGGTGGCCACGCGTGCGCCAGCCGCGACCGAACAGGACGCCGTGCGCGCGGTGGAAGCCGCCGCCGCGGCCTTCCCCGCCTGGTCGGCCACCGGCCCGGGCGCGCGGCGCGCGCTGCTGCTCAAGGCCGCCACCGCGCTCGAAGCGCGCGCCGCGCAGTTCACCGCCGCCATGGCCGGCGAGACCGGCGCGGCCGCGCCCTGGGCCGGCTTCAACGTGCACCTGGCCGCCGGCATGCTGCAGGAAGCGGCCGCCATCACCACGCAGATCAGCGGCGAGGTGATTCCGTCGGACGTGCCGGGCAGCCTTGCCATGGGCCTGCGCGTGCCCGCCGGCGTGGTGCTGGGCATCGCACCGTGGAACGCGCCGGTCATCCTGGCGGTGCGTGCCATCGCCACGCCGCTGGCGTGCGGCAACACGGTGGTGCTCAAAGGTTCCGAGCTGTGCCCGGCCACGCACGGCCTGATCATCGACGCGCTGCACGATGCGGGCTTTCCGCCCGGCGTGGTGAACTTCGTCACCAACGCACCAGCCGACGCAGCCGCCGTGGTGGAAGCGATGGTGGCGCACCCGGCCGTGCGCCGCGTGAACTTCACCGGCTCCACCGGCGTGGGCAAGCTCATCGCGCAAACCTGTGCCAAGTACCTCAAACCGGTGGTGCTCGAACTCGGCGGCAAGGCGCCCTTCGTGGTGCTGGACGACGCCGACCTCGACGCCGCGGTGGACGGCGCGATCTTCGGCAGCTTCGCCAACTCGGGCCAGATCTGCATGTCCACCGAACGCCTCGTGGTCGACGCCAGCGTGGCCGACGCCTTCGTCGCCAAGCTCGCGGCGCGCGCCGTGGGCCTGCCGCTGGGCGACCCGCGCAAGGGGCCGACCGTACTCGGCTCGGTGGTCGACATGCGCACGGTCGAACGCTGCAACGCGCTGATCGACGACGCACTGGCCAAGGGCGCCACGCTGGTCTGCGGCGGCAAGGCCGAGAACACCTTGATGCCCGCGACCGTGCTGGACCACGTGACGCGCGAGATGCAGATCTACCACGAAGAAAGCTTCGGCCCGGTCAAACCGGTGGTGCGCGTGAGCGGCGTGGACGCGGCCGTGGCCTGCGCCAACGACAACCCCTATGGCCTGTCCGCCGCGGTGTTCGGCCGCGACGCGGCGCGCGCGCTGCAAGTGGCGCAGCGCATCGAGTCGGGCATCTGCCACGTGAACGGCCCGACGGTGCACGACGAAGCACAGATGCCATTCGGCGGCGTCAAAGCCTCTGGCTACGGACGCTTCGGCGGCAAGGCCGGCATCGAGGCCTTCACCGAGCTGCGCTGGATCACTTTGCAGACCACGCCGCGCCACTACCCCTTCTGATCCACTTCCATTCCACTACACGCCAGGAGACAAAACATGATGCAACGCAGAACCCTTCTTCGCGCGGGCGCGGCCCTCGGCGGCCTGGCTTCCACCGGCCTGCCCGCATGGGCGCAGGCCCCGGCCAATGCCACGCTGTGGTCGGGCTTCCCCGTGGGCGGCGGCCTGGGCGACCAGGTCGCCCGGCCGCTGATCGACAACCTGCGCGGCAAGTACCCGCAGCCCATCATCTACGACAGCAAGCCCGGCGCGGGCGGGCGCATCGCGGCCGAATTCGTCAAGCGCTCCGCGCCCGATGGCAACACCTTGTTCGGCTGCCCCAGCACGGTGATGACCTTGCACCCGCACGTGTTCAAGAAGCTGCCCTACGACACGCTCAACGACTTCACCGCCATCGCCGGCCTGGTCACCTACACGGCGGTGTTCACGGCCGGCCCGGGCCTGCCGGCCGAGATCCGCACCGTGGCCGACTACCTGAAGTGGGCCAAGGCCAACCCGAGCCAGGCCAACTATGGCGTGCCGGCCACCGGCTCCTCTTTGCACCTGGCCGGCGCGATGCTGGGCAAGCAGTCGGGCGTGGAGATGCAGGCGGTGCCGTACAAGGGCGGCGCGCCGCTGCTCACCGACCTGCGCGGCGGGCAGATTCCGGTGAGCTTCAACGTGGTGAGCGAGGTGCTGCCGCACATCCGATCGGGCAACCTGCGTGCGCTCGCGGTCTCCGCCCCGACGCGTTGGAAGGCCCTGCCCGACACGCCCACGCTGACCGAGCTCGGCTACAAAGACGTGGCCTTCGTCGACTGGCTCGCGTGGTACGGCCCGGCAGGCATGGACCGCGCCAAGGTCGCCGCGCTCAACACCGCGGTGAACGATGCACTCGCCTCGGCCGCGATGAAAGAGGTGATCGACAAGAATGGCCTGGAGGTCATGCGGGTGACACCCGACGGCCTGACCAAGGCCATCCGCGAGAATCACGCTTTCTGGGGTAACGTGGTGAAGGTCACCGGCTTCAAACCTGAGGATTAAGAACACCCCCCTGCGCCGCTGACGCGGCTTCCCCCCTCTCTAGCGCGCCTGCGGCGCTTGGAGGGGGGACGGCATCTTGGGCCGGCGGAGCCGGACCCTCGATGCCTCTGGATGAACTCCCTCTGCGCTCCAACACCTCGACCCTGCAAACCGGCCCCTCTCGAAAGAGCAAGACACACCATCCACCCGGCTCATCCATCGCATCTCACCATGACCCTCTCTCTCGACCACGCACAAACCATCATCACCGCCGCACTCGCAAAATCCAAGGAGATGGGTTACCAGCCCATGGGCATCGCGGTGCTCGACGCCGCGGGCAACCTCAAGGCCTTCGCCAGCGAAGACGGCGCGAGCATGTTCCGCTTCGACATCGCGCGCGCCAAAGCCTGGGGTGCCGTCGGCATGGGCGTGTCCAGCCGCACATTGGGCGAACGCGCCAAGGGCAACCCCAACTTCTTCGTCTCGCTCGCGGCCACGTCGGACGGCAAGTTCCTGCCGCAGACCGGTGCGGTGGTGATCAAGGACGCACAAGGCCGACTGCTGGGCGCCGTGGGCGCCAGCGGTGGCACGGGCGATGAGGACGAACTGATCTGCATGGCCGGCGTGCAAGCGGCCGGCCTCGCGCACGGCTGAAGCGGACACAAGGCCCGCACACCCAAGCCTGCGCACCCCAGAGGCATCGGGGGACGGCTACGGGGAGTCTCATGCCCTGGGCAAGCCGCGCAGCAACACGTCGCAGAAGAACTCCGACGGCGGCGACAACGGCAAGTCGGGCCGGCGCACCAGCACGATGGCGGGCGCCGGCAAGCGCTCGCGCACCGGGATCACGTCCAACAGATCGCGCGTCATCGCGAAGTCCAGCCATTGCCGGGGCAGCATGGCCAGCAGATCGGTCCGCACCAGCGCCACCTGCACCGACAAGGCCGAATGCGCGCTCAGCATCACGCGCGGCGCGGCTTGGCCGTGGGCTTTGAACAGCTGCGCCAGGTCTTGCTCGGCGTTGTGGTCGATGGTGGTGCTGGCCCACTCCGCGCCGGCCAAGGCCTTCAGGCTGCGCACGCGCGCCAACGGATGCCCCTTGCGGCAGACCACCACGCGCGTGTTGTCGCACAGGTGCTGCATGGCCAGGCCCGGCGCGGTTTTCTGTGAGGGCGCCGCGCCGAGGTAGAAGTCCAGACTGCCGTCGCGCAGCGCACCTTCCACCGATGGCATCAAACTCTCCGTGATGTTGAGCCTGACCTTGGGGTACGCGCTTCGAAAGACCGGCAAGGCATCGGGCAGCATGCCCAGGTGCGGCATGATGGACAACGCCATCGACACCGTGCCTTCGTAGCCGGGGCCGGGATGCTGCACCTCTTCGCGCGCACGCCGCGCCTCGCTGGAGATCACGCACGCCCGACGGTGAAAGCGCACGCCTTCCGCGGTCAGCACCATGCCGGTGGTCTGCCGCGCAAACAAGCTCACGCCCAACTCCCTCTCCAGCGCCCGCACGCTGCGGGTCAGCGCGGGCTGGGGCATGTCCAACCGCCGCGCGGCCGAGCGCAGGCTGCCGTGTTCCACGATGGCCATCAGGTGTTGCAACTGTTCGAGCTTCATGCAGTGGCTTCTCGCTTCTTTCCGTCAGAGGGGGATACCGTTTTCGAATCACTTTTCGAATCACGCCATCTTATTGGAATCCTGTCATTTCCCTAGAGTCCGCTTCACCCCATCGGCGGGGGATCACAGACCAACGACTCCGGAGACATGACATGAGACCGATTTCCAAGCGCCATCTCCTGCACGCAGCCTGGTTCCTGTTGGCGGCGGTCGGCACACCCGCCATCGCCCAGGCCTGGCCGACCAAACCCGTGCGCATGATCGTGCCCGTGGGCGCCGGCTCCGCGCCCGACGTGATCGCGCGCATCGTCGGCGAAAAGCTCGCCACCACCTGGGGCCAGGGCGTGGTGGTGGACAACCGGCCCGGCGCGGGCGGCATTCCCGGCATGTCGGGACTGGCGCGCTCCGCGCCCGATGGCTACACCATCGGTTTCGTGCCGGCGGCCATGGGCACCATCACGCCGCTGGTGTTCAAGAACCCGCAGTTCAACCCCGACCACGACCTGGCACCGGCCGTGACGGTGGGCATCAGCCCGCTGATGCTGGTGGTGCCCGCCACCAGCGGCATCCAGTCGATGGCGGATCTGGCGAAACACGCCAAGGCCCATCCCGGCAAGGTGAACTTCGCCGCGCCGCAGCTCAACTCGCTGCCGCACCTGGCCGGCGAGATGGTGAGCAAGGCAGGCGGCATGGGCATGTTCACCGTGCCCTACCGCACCCCGCCCGAGGCCGTGGCCGCCGTGCTCGCGGGCGACGCCGCGCTCACGGTGGACGGCGTGCCCAGCCTGCTGCCGCACATGAAATCGGGCCGCCTGCGCGCCATCGGCGTGACCTCGGCGCAGCGTTTGCCCGGCATCGACGTGCCCACCGTGGCGGAAACCTACCCCGGCTACGAAGCCATCGGCTGGTTCCAGATCATCGTGCCCGCGGGCACGCCGTCGGCCATCGTCGAGCGCATCAACGCCGACGTGAACCGCATCACCGCCTCGCCCGAGGTCATCGCACGCCTGAGTGAGCTTGGCATCTACCCGCGCCAGGACAGCGTGGCCGCGGCCCGCGCCTTCTTTGTGCAGCAACAGGGCGCGATGAAGCACCTGGTGAACGAACTCGGCGTGCAGCCGCAGTAAGCCGCTTTCCCCCAACGTCCGAAGGCGTCGGTCGAGCCGGCGCCCGGGACGAACTCACCCATACAACAGGAGAACCTCACCATGACCCAACGCAAGAAAGCCCTCGTGACCGGTGGCGGCACCGGCATCGGCCGCAGCGCCGTGCTGGCACTGGCCAGGGCCGGCTTCGACGTGGCCATCAACTACGCCTCCAGCGCCAAGGCCGCGCAGGCGGTGGCCGAAGAAGCCCAGGCCCTGGGCGCCAAGACCCTGCTGCTGCAATGCGACGTGAGCGACGATGCCGCCGTGCGCCAGATGCTGTCGAAGATCGGCGATGCCTTCGGCCACCTCGACGCCCTGGTCAACAACGCGGGCACCACCGCAACCTGGAAGGTGAAGGATCTGGAGAGCCTCAAGCTCGACGAATGGGACCGCACTTTCGCGGTCAACGTGCGCGGCAACTTCCAGGTGAGCCGCGCGGCCGTGCCGCTGCTGAAGCAGTGCAAGGCCGCCGGTGGCGAGCCCTGCATCGTGAACACCGCGAGCATTGTCGGCCTGCGCCCCGGCCCGCAGCCCCTGCCCTACGCCGCCAGCAAGGCCGCGGTGGTGAGCCTGACCAAGATGATGGCCTGGAACCTGGGGCCGGACATCCGCGTGAACGCGGTGGCGCCGGGCTGGATGGAGGGCGACTGGATGGAACGCATGCTGGGGGATAAGTACGACACGCTCATGGGCGCGCGCGCCAAGGCCACCCCGCTCAAACGCTGCGTCACCGCCGACGACGTGGCCGAGGTGATGCTGAACCTCATCACCGGCATGCGCTTCGTGACCGGAGAGGTCGTCGTCATCGACGGCGGCTTCACAAGTTCGACGTAACACCCGAGGAGACAACCATGCTTGATGGCTTCGTTCCCTTCCCCCCCGAGTACGCCGCGCGCTACCGCGCCAAGGGCTATTGGCAGGACCGCTCGCTGGCGCAGGAGTTCGACGCGGTGTTCAAGCGCCACGCGAACCGCGTGGCTCTGATCGATGGCGATGTGAGCTTCACCTACGCCGAGTTGGACCGCGCCACCACCAACCTGGCGCTAAACCTGCTTGAGCTGGGCCTGAAGCCGCTGGATCGCGTGGTGCCCACGCTGCCCAACGTGCACGAGTTCGTGGTGCTGTACTTCGCGCTGCAGAAGATCGGCTGCATCCCGATCGCCGCGCTGGTCACGCACCGCTACGCCGAGATCAGCCAGTTCGTGCAGCTCTCGGGCGCGACCACCTGCGTGTATCCCGATGCCGCGGGCGACTTCGCCTTCGCGCCGGTGATCGCCCGCGTGCAGGCCGAGAACCCGTCGCTGAAGTTCCGCCTCGTGCTCGGCGAGGCCGGCGCGGGCGAAGTCTCGCTTCGCGAGCTGATCCGAAAGCCTGCCACGCTGCCGGCCTCGCGCCTGGCCGAGATCCACATCGACCCGACCGACCCTTGCATCTTCCAGCTCTCGGGCGGCACCACCGGCATCCCGAAGTTGATCCCGCGCACCAACAACGACTACGCCTACAACTCCAAGGTGGCGGCCGAGGTTTGCGAGATCGACGCTGAGTCGGTGCTGTTGCTGGTGCTGCCCATCGCGCACAACCTCCCCTTGGCCTGCCCGGGTATCCAGGGTTTCATGTTCCAGGGTGCCAAGGTGGTGCTGCACGCCAACACCCGGCCAGTGGACATGTTCACGCTGATCGAGAAGCACAAGGTCACCCACCTGAAGGTGGTGCCCGCGCTGCTGATCCGGCTGATCAACGACGGCGCGGCCGAGCACTTCAACCTCTCCAGCCTGAAACTCATTCAGAGCGGTGGTCAGCGCATGCAGCCCGAAGTGCGCGCCAAGACGCGCGCGCTGATCCCCGGTGTGTTCGTGCAGGAGAACTTCGGCATGTCCGAAGGCACGCTGATGTTCGTGCGTGCGAGCGACCCGGAAGAGGTCAAGCTCGAAACCTGCGGCCGCCCGGTGTGCGAGGACGACGAGGTGCTGCTGCTGGACGACGAGGGCCGCGAGGTGCCCGATGGCGAGGTCGGCGAGTTCACCGTGCGCGGCCCCTACACGCTGCGCGGCTACTTCGGCGTTCCCGAGTACAACGCGCGCCAGTTCACGCCCGACGGCTTCTACCGCTCCGGCGACCTGATGCGCAAGCACCCCAGCGGCAACTACATCGTCGAAGGCCGCAAGAAGGACCTGATCAACCGCGGTGGCGAAAAGATCAGCGCCGAAGAGGTGGAGAACCTGATCCTCATGCACCCCGCGGTGCAGAACGTGGCCTGCGTGCCCATGCCCGATGAGGCCCTGGGCGAACGGATGTGCGCCTTCGTGATCCTCAGGCCCGGCCATGCATTGCATTTGAAGGAGCTCGTCGGCTTCCTGCTCACCAAGGAAATCGCCAAATTCAAGCTGCCCGAGCGGCTGGAGGCGCTGCCGGACTTTCCGGTCTCCACCTTCGGCAAGGTATCCAAGAAGGCCCTCGGTGAACTCATCGCCCACAAGCTCGCGGAAGAAGAAGCCGCCCGCCGCATTCCCCACTGAACACGACAGAGAGAAGGAGAGAAACCCCATGCGCATCATCGACCTGCACTGCTACCCGGGCACGCCGACCTGGGTCGAGTCCCAGGGACCCTACCCCGCCGAGCTCGCCCGCTACTGGAAGCGGGACTGGGTGGGCAAGAGCGAAGACGACGTGATCGCCGAGTTCGCTGGCGCCGGTGTCGAGGCCTGCCTGGTGGCGCTCGACCTGGAGACCACCGTCGCCGCACCACCCTGCACCAACGAATACGTGCACGACATGTGGAAACGGAATCCGCAGCGCGTCATTCAGTGCTGGGGCGCGGTGGAGCCGGCCAAGGGCGAAATCGCGATGATCCAGGCCCGCAAGGCGGTCAAGGAACTGGGCTTCATCGGCTTTCACTTCCACCCCATCATGCAGCACTTCGCCGTGAGCGATCGCCGCTACTACCCGCTGTTCGAGGAGATCAACACCATGGGCGCGGCGGTGATGATCGACGTCGGCACCACCGGCATGGGCGCGGGCATGCCCGGCGGCCACGGCGCCGTGGTGCGCCACGCCCATCCCAAGCACATCGACCAGCTCGCGGCCGACTTCCCGAACCTGAGGATTGTCATGGCCCACCCCGGCTGGCCCTGGGTGGACGAGACCACCGCCGTGGCGCTGCACAAGGGCAACGTGTACTGGGAGATGTCGGGCTGGGCGCCCAAGCACTTCCCGGGCAACCTCAAGGTGGACATCCGCGGCCGCCTGCAGGACAAGATCATGTTCGGCAGCGACTACCCCAGCCTGCCCTACGAGCGCATCCTGCGCGAGTGGGACGAGCTCGGGTACAAGCCCGAGGTCATGGAAAAGATCCTGCACGGCAACGCCGAACGGGTGCTGGGATTGTGAACATGGATGCATTCCTGTGCGACGGCGTACGCACACCGATCGGACGCTACGGTGGCGCGCTCTCGGACGTTCGCACCGACGATCTGGGCGCCATCCCCATCCGCGCGCTGATGGCGCGGCACCCTTCGCTCGATCCGGCCTGGATCGATGAGCTGGTCTACGGCTGCGTCAACCAGGCCGGCGAGGACAACCGCAACGTGGCCCGCATGAGCGCCTTGCTGGCGGGCTTGCCGGCCGAGGTACCGGCGGTCACGGTCAACCGCCTGTGCGGCTCGGGCCTAGAAGCCGTGGCGCAGGCCGCGCGTGCGCTGCACGCGGGTCAGGCGCAGATCGCCATCGCCGGTGGCGTGGAGAGCATGAGCCGCGCGCCGCTGGTGATGCCCAAGCCCACGGCGGCGTTCTCGCGCCATGCCGAAGTGCACGACTCCACGATCGGCTGGCGCTTCGTCAACCCGCGCATGGAAGCGCTGTACGGCGTAGATGCGATGGGCGAGACCGCCGAGAACGTGGCGCAGGAACACGGCATCTCGCGCGCCGACCAGGACGCGTTCGCGCTGCGCAGCCAGCAGCGCGCAGTGGCGGCGATGCGAGCGGGTGCGCTGGCGCAGGAAATCGTGCCGGTCGACGTGCCCGGCCGCAAGGGTGCCATCACGGTGGTGACGCAAGACGAGCACCCGCGCGCCGACACCACCGCTGACAGCCTGGCCGCGCTCAAGCCCGCGTTCCGCGCAGGCGGCACGGTCACCGCCGGCAACGCGTCGGGCGTGAACGATGGCGCCGCCGCCTTGCTGCTGGCCAGCGAAGCGGCCACGCAGCGCCACGGCCTGCGGCCCATCGCGCGCATCGTGGGTTTCGCCAGTGCCGGTATCGCGCCGCGCGTGATGGGGTTCGGTCCTGTGCCAGCGGTACACAAGCTGCTGGAGCAGATCGACTTGCACATCGGCGACTTCGAGGTCATCGAACTCAACGAAGCCTTCGCGGCCCAGGGATTGGCAGTGACGCGCGCACTCGGATTGACCGACGACGCCGCGCACGTGAATCCCCACGGCGGCGCCATCGCCTTTGGCCATCCGCTGGGCATGAGCGGCGCGCGCCTGGTGCTTACCGCGGCGCGGCAATTGCAGCGCATCGGCGGGCGCTACGGCCTGGTGACCATGTGCGTGGGGGTGGGCCAGGGCGTGGCCATGGCCATCGAACGCGTGGGAGACCGCGTATGAACGATGCCATCCGCGTCGAACGGCGCGGTCACGTCGCGCTGCTCACCCTCAACCGGCCGCGGACCCGCAACGCCCTGAGCGGCGAGGCCATGTTCGCGGCGTTCGAGCAGACCTTCGCCGCGCTCAACGCCGACCTGGACATCCGCGTGGCCATTCTTACGGGCACGGGCACGGCCTTCTGCTCGGGCGGCAACCTGGCCGAGATGCGCGACCACACCGGCATGTTCGCCGGCCCGCCCGAGCAGATCGCCCAGGGCTACCGCGAAGGCATCCAACGGATTCCACGCGCCTTCGAGGCGTTGCAGGTGCCCATCATCGCAGCGGTCAACGGCCCTGCCATCGGTGCCGGCAACGACCTCGCCTGCATGTGCGACCTGCGCATCGCGTCCACCACCGCGCGCTTCGCCGAGAGCTTCGTGAAGGTCGGCATCGTCCCCGGCGATGGTGGCTGCTGGCTGCTGCCGCGCGTGGTTGGCCACGCGCGCGCGGCCGAGATGGCCTTCACCGGCGACACCCTCGACGCCGAGGAAGCGCTGCGCATCGGCCTGGTCTCGCGCGTGGTCGAGCCCGAGGCGCTGCTCGACGAGGCTTTTCGCCTGGCCGCCCGCATCGCGGCCAACCCGCCGCAGGCGCTGCGCTGGACGCGCCAGCTGCTGCAACAGGCCCGCACCGGCACGCTGGACGAGGCGCTGCACGCCGCCGGCCGGCTGCAGGGTCTGGCCCACCACACCACCGACCATGCCGAGGCGGTTGCCGCGTTCTTCGAGAAGCGCGCACCCCGGTTCACGGGCACGGCACCATGAGCGAGGTCCTGCTCGAAGAGCAGCCTGCACAAGGCGTGGCGCTGCTGCGCCTGAACCGCCCGGCCGTGCTCAACGCACTCAATCTCGAGTTGCGCCAGGCGCTCGCGCGGGCCTTCGGCCGGCTCGACCTCGATGCCAGGATCCGCGTCATCGTGCTGGCGGGCGGCGACCGCGCGTTCTGTGCCGGGGCAGACTTGAACGAGTACGTGGACGCCACACCGGCGGACATCATGGAGCGCCAGATGGACCGGCTGTGGGGCGCCATCGCCGGTTGCCGCAAGCCGGTGATCGCCGCCGTCAAGGGCCACGCGCTCGGTGGCGGCTGCGAGCTGGCGATGCACGCCGACATTCTCATCGCCGGGCAGGGCGCTCGCTTCGGGCAGCCCGAAGTGACACTGGGCATCATGCCCGGAGGCGGGGCCACGCAGCGTCTCACGCAAGCGGTGGGCAAGTTCGCCGCGCTCCACATCCTGCTGCGGGGAGAACCCTTCAGCGCGGACGCGGCCCTGGCCCTGGGCCTGGCCAGCGAGGTGGTGAGCGACGACGAGGTAGAAGCCCGCGCATTGCAGGTGGCCAGCGAGCTGGCGGCACGGCCCGTGCTGGCACTGCGGCTCATCAAGGAAGCGGTGCTGGAAGGCATGAACAGCGGACTGGAGAGTGGGTTACGGTTCGAGCGGCGCTCCTTCCAGACCCTGTTCTCGACCCAGGACAAACACGAAGGCATGCGCGCCCGACTGGAGAAGCGCCCGCCCATGTTCACCGGGAATTGAACACCGGCAGCACTCCAACCCACCCACCACCAGGAGACCCCATGAACCAGCGGACCCTTCGTCCCATCCTGACCGCCTTCGCGCTTGTCGTGTGGGCCACCACCGCCGTGCAGGCGCAAAGCAGCGCCTACCCCACCAAACCCATCCGCGTGCTGGTCGGCTCACCGCCCGGTGCGCCCTCCGACATCACTGCGCGGCTTTTTGCCGACCGGCTGTCGCAGCGCGTGGGGCAAAGCGTCATCGTGGAGAACCGCCCGGGCGCCGGCACCAGCCTGGCCGCTGGCGTGGTCGCCGCGGCCGACGCGGACGGCTACACACTCGGGGTCAGCCCCGACACGGTCGTCACGGTGAATCCGCTGGTCTATCCCCGGCTCAGGTTCGACGCGCACAAGGACCTGATGAACCTCTCGGTGCTGGCGAACTTCACCCAGATGCTGGTCTGCCATCCAGGCACGAAGGTCAAAACCGCGTCCGAACTGGTGGCCCGCGCGAAGTCGACCCGCATGACCTATGCCTCGGGCGGTGCCGGCGTGCCTGGCCACCTGGCCGCGGAGATGTTTCTGCGCCACACCGGCGCCCGGATGGAACACGTCGCCTACCGTGGGCCCGCGCCGGCCACCACCGCCGTGCTCGCTGGCGAGGTGGATTGCGGTTTCCTGGCCACGCCAACGGTGCTGCCGCACGTGGCGGCCGGCAAGCTCGTCGCCCTGGCCGTGTCGTCCGCCGAACCCTCCGCGCTCGCACCGAACGTGCCGACGCTGGCCCAGGCGCTCAACGACCCCAGGCTGGACATCGGCTTCAAGCTGGTGCTGCAGGCGCCCGGAAAACTGCCGGAGCCGATCGCGACCGAGCTGGAACGGCACGCGAGCGCCATCATGGCGGAGCCGGACGTGCGAGCCCGGTTGCAAGCGCTGGACCTGCGGGGCGTGGGCAGCACACGCCGGGTCGCCGAGGCCCAGATGCAGGCCGATACCGCCCGCTGGGAGCCGGTGGTGAAACAACTGAACCTGAGCCTGGACTGAGAAAGGGTGTCTCGTCAGCGGCTGATCCTTTCTTTCGCCCGCCCCCTGCGAAACGATGGGGCAAGGGGTATGCGCCACGCTCGTGGGACCGGAACCAGCGAATGGGCGCCGTTACGCACCCGCATCCCAAATCCGATGCAGGCGAACTTCCCCCATGAGCAGACTCAGCGACACCCCCTCCGGCAATTCTTCTGCGGCTGGCAAGCGCCCCAATCCATACGAGAACACGAACAACGAAGCCAAACGCCAGCGAACGTACGACAAGGTCTCCCAGGATCTGTTGGACGAGTGGCTGTCCGCGCTGCTGCCCTTGCCCTCTTCGGCCTTACCCCGGGTAGAGGCGCTTCTACGCTTCATCGCCATCGGCACCGAATACCCGTACCAGAAGAACGACGAACAGCAGGTGTACGACGACCTGATTCGGTCCGAGGCGCACAACATATTCCTGGAGGTCTTCGCCGCCTTCAACCAGATCACCTGGCCGGATACCCCGGAAGGAGACAGACCCGATCCCTTCAAGCTCGTCCTCCAGCAGGCCCACGACTGGGATCCCATCCTGCCAAACCTGATGATCGAGGCCCTTGAGGATTTGCCCGTCCGCCGACTCGTGCTGTTCCCCGAACGTGCCGATGCCAACTCGTACTACTGGCTGCCCAAAGCGGTGAACAACTTCCTCTCCGCGCTGCTGACATCCGAACGCAGCTCGCTCACCGAAATCGTCTTCAACGGTGTGCTGGAAGCGCCCGACAAGGTGGCGCGGGCCTTCGCCCAGAGTCGGCTGCAAGCGATCGAGTTCGGATGGATGGAGCAGCAAGCGCCCGATGAGGAAGAGATGGAGCACTACAGGACCCTGGCAAGGGGCCTGGCGGACTGCAGCACGCTCACGCATATCCACGTGAGCCACCCGTCCTTCTTCGCCTTGCACACCCAGATCGACGAGTTTCCGTCCACCGGCCCCCAGCTCTCCTCCGTGGGTTGGGATCTCGATCCGCAGTACCCGGTCTCGATCGACTACGGTCAACCGCACCTGCAGCCGCAATACCAGGAATTCATGTGGACCGTGCGCGAGTTCGCCACATTGAAAACGGTCTCGGTAGAAGCCAGTGTGGCCAACGGCGAGAGTCTGAACGAAGTCTTCATCAAGCCGTTGACAGGCCATGCCGCATTGGCCCAGCTCACCATCGTGGGCGAGAGCGTGCTGCCGACAGACCCGACGACCCTGAGCGTACTGCCCCTGGTGGCATCGCTGAGCGCCTCTTGCCCGTGCCTGACCCAGTTCGAGTGGTCAGAAGGCGAACTTCCCCAGGAAGCGGGCGACAACCTGCGCGAATTCCAACGCGCGGGGGGCGACCTGGCGATGGCAGGTCCTTGCGCGGCCCTGGCCCACGCCATGGCAGCGCCAACGTTCGGGCTGCAATCGATAACCTTCAATGGTGGCGTTGTGTTGACCAGCATTCTGGGCACTCTCGTCAGCTCGCTGCAGCACAACAAGACGCTGTGGTACCTCAACCTCGACCGCTGCCACACCTCCCTGCGCTCCGCCCTCGCGCTGGTGAACATGCTCCAAACCCACACGACGCTGAAACACGTCGTCCTGTCCCAGGAGCACGACGACTATTACTTCGAAACGAGCGATGGAAACATCCATGGCTTCCGGACCATGGAGTCGGATTCGGACGACGACCAACCCCAGGACTTCACGCTTTCATTTGCAGAAGAACTCACCGATGCGCAACGGGCCTTGGCGCTCAAGGAGTTCGGCGAACTGGAAGGTGAGGCCAACCAGTTGTTTGCCCGGCTGCGGGCGCACAACCTGCGCGGGCAACGCGAAATGGCCATGGCGACGGCATCGCCTGCCCGGCACATCACTGGCAATATCCCACCGGAAGTGCAAGGCTCGGCGCCGAGCACAACGCAGGCCAGCACGACCGCCACCACGATCACGACGACCACCAGCACGACCACGACCACGACCACCACGACCGGGACCACCAGTACGTCGAAGAGCTAAGGCATCCGCGCATTCGCCTCGCGCCGGTTGACCTCGTGAAACAGGCCCCGCAGCCAGCGGTGCCCGGGGTCGTTCTGCATGCGCCGGTGCCAGAACTGCTGCACCTCGATCACCGGCGGTTTGAACGGCAATCCGATGCGCCGGATCGGGATGTGCCGCTCCATCACGGTGGCAATGTCCTCGGGCACGGTCGCGATCAGGTCGGTGCCGGGCAGCAGCGCCAGCAGGCTCATGAAGTGCGACAACTCCAGCGTCACGTGGCGGCGCCAGCCCTTGGTGTCGAGGAACCGGTCGAGCAGGTGTTCGCGGCCATCGGGCAGCACCACCACGTGGCGTGCGGCCAGGTATTGCTTCTGCGTCATGCGCGCCATGCCTGGCCCCACGCGCGCGCAGGCGATGCAGGCGTATGAGGTCTTGAACAGGCCTTGCTGAAAGAAGCCGGCCTTTTTCAGGTCGGGAAAAAATCCCACGGCCAGATCGGCATCGCCCGAGGTGAGCGCCTCGGCCGCCGCCTCGCGGGGCTTGGCAATCGCCTGCAAGCGCACCGAAGGCGCCTCGTGCCGCAAGCGCCGCAGCACCCCTGGCAGAAACGCCACCTCGCCGATGTCGGGCGTGAGCAGGGTGAAACTGCGCTCGGCCTTCAAGGGTTCGAAGCTGGCCTGCTGCAGGATCTCGTGGTTGATGGTCTCCACCACGCGGTGCACCACCGGCCCGAGTTCGAGCGCGCGCGGTGTCGGTTTCATCTGGGTGCCGGCGCGCACGAACAGCGCGTCGTCGAAGACCGCGCGCAAACGCGCGAGCGCCGCGCTGGTGGCCGGCTGGCTCAAACCCAGGGCCTCGCCCGCCCGCCCCACGCTGCGGTGGCGGGTCATGGCGTCGAACACCACGAGCAGGTTCAGGTCGACATGTCGAATATCCATGGCATGGATTCTATGAATCCACGTCATCGTCTGGTCAGATAAAGCAGGGATCCCTAGCATGCGGGCTGTTTTCACCCCATGACGGGCCGCCCGACGGTGCCGCACCACTTCCAGGAGACAAGCCCATGCAACGCCGAGATTTCGCCCGCGCCGCCGTGCTGCTGCCCTTCGCCAGCGCCCTGCAAGCCCAGACCCCCGCCTGGCCCCAGCGCCCGATCAAGTTCATCCTCTCGCAACCGGCGGGCGCGGGTCCCGACATCCTGGCGCGCTACCTGGCCGACCAATTGGGCCGGCTGTGGAACCAGTCGATCGTGGTGGACAACAAGCCGGGTGGGCAGAACGTGATCGGCGCCCAGGCCGCGGCACGCTCGCCGGCCGATGGCTACACCTTCTACTACGCGACCACCGCCGCCATGGTGACCAACGCCTTCACCTTCAAGGCCCTGCCCTACGACCCGGTGAAGGACTTCGTGCCGGTGCGCCTGGTGGGCCGCAGCCCCTTCGTGATCGCCGCCGCCGCGAACTTCCCGGCCAAGGACCTGGCCGAGGCCATCGCCATGGCCAAGGCGCAGCCGGGCACGGTTTCGATCGCCACCGAAGGGCCCAAGACCTTCTCCGGCATGCTGGCCGACAGCGTGGCCGCCAAGGCCGGCGTCAAGCTCAACCACGTGCCCTACACCAAGGCACCCGAGGCGATCCAGGACGTGATCGGCGGGCGCGTGCAACTGGTCTGCCTGCCCGACGCCGCGCTCACCGCCTTCATCAAGAGCGGCCAGATCAAGCCACTGGCCATCAGCACGGCGCAGCGCCAGGCTTCCATGCCCCACGTGCCTGCGCTCAGCGAGACCTTCCCCGGCTTCGAGTACACCGGCTGGAACGGCGTGTTCGCGCCCGCCGGCACGCCGTCCGACGTGGTGGCGCGCGTGAACCGCGACATCGAAACCGTGTTGCGCCAGCCCGAGGTGGCGGCCCGCCTGCAGCAGTTGGGGTCGCTCGCGGAGCAGAAGATGTCGGTGGCCGAGTTCGACGCCTTCATGCGCGGCGAGCACGCGCGCTGGCGCGACATCGTCAAGGCCCTGGGCATCACGGCGGAGTGAGGACTGTGCCTTCCGCGATGCGCTGTGCCTGTGGCGGTGTCGACGTGCACGCGCACGTCGTGCCCGAGAACTTCCCGGCCTACATCGGCCGCCGTGCGCCGGCGGACTGGCCTTCGATGGCGCCGGCGCAGCCCTGCCACCGCAGCGTGATGATCGCGGGCAAGAACTACCGCACCGTGTCGGACAAGTGCTGGGACGTGGCCAAGCGCCTGCAGGACCTGCCCGCGATGGGCCTGGACCTGCAGGTGGTCTCGCCCATGCCCGAGCTGCTGTCTTATTGGATGGACGCCGTAGACGCGCAGCAATTGCTGCGTTACCTGAACGACCAGATCGCTGCCATGGTGGCCGAGAGCGGTGGCCGCCTCGCGGGCCTGGGTGCGGTGCCGCTGCAGGACGTGGATCTCGCCATCCGCGAGCTCGAGTACGTGGTGCAGACGCTGGGGTTCGCGGGCGTGGAGATCGGCAGCAACATCAACGGCGTGCCCGTGGGTGCTCCCGCGCTGGATCCTTTCTTCGAAGCCTGCGAGGCGCTGGGCGCGGCGGTGTTCGTGCACGCCATCCGCCCGGCTGGCATGGAGCGCCTGGTGGGACCCGCGCCGCTGCAGCAGGTGCTGGGCTACCCGAGCGACGTGGGCCTGGCCGCCGCGTCGGTGATCACCAGCAACCTGCTGGTGCGCCGGCCCGGCCTGCGCATCGCGTTCAGCCACGGCGGGGGCACGCTGGCCTCGTTGCTGCCCCGGCTGCAACAGGGCTGGGGCGTGTTTCCTGCCTTGAAGGAAGCGGTGGTCGAGTCCCCGGCCGAACAGGCGCGCCGGCTGTTCTACGACACCCTGGTGTTCGACACGCCGACCCTGCGCCACCTGGTGGCGAGCTTCGGCGCCACGCAGCTGATGGTGGGCACGGACTACCCGTTCAACTTCCATGACCGCACGCCGGTGCAACGCATCGAAGCCGCCGGCTTCGACGGCGCGGTCACCGCGCAACTGCTGCAACACAACGCCGAGCGCTTCCTGGCCCGGCCCATGAAAGTGACCACCCCATGAGTTCTCCCTGGATCGAAGGCGTGCGCAGCGTGGCGCTCAACGTGCCCGACCTCGCGCGCGCCGAAACCTTCTACACCGAGGTGTGGCACCTGCAGGTATCGCACCGCAGCGAACACGCCGTCTACCTGCGCGGCAGCGGCGCCGACCACCACCTGCTCGCGCTGTATGCAAACGGTGGCGACACGCCCAAGATCCGCCAGGTGACGCTGCGCGCGCGCAGCGCCGAAGCCTTGCAGGCCGTGGCCGAAGCCGTGCCGCGCGCGGGTGGTGCCATCGCCTCGCCCATCGGTCCGCTGACGAAGAACCCGGCGGGCGGCACCGGCCTCACGCTGCGCGACCCGCATGGCCGCGTGTTCCAGGTGGTGCACGGCGATACGCGCCTGGAAGACCGTGGCCCGCAACGCGACACGCCGGTGCGCCTCACGCACGTGGTGCTCAACAGCCACGCGGTGGACGACACGCAGCGTTTCCTCACCGAGGCCCTCGGCTTCACGCTGGCCGACCGCACCGTGGCCATCGCCTTCATGAACTGCAACCGCGACCACCACACGCTGGCCGTGGGCGTGGCCGACAACGACGCGCTCAACCACATCGCCTTCCTCATGCCCGATGGCGATGCGGTGATGCGCGGCGGCGGCCGCATGAAGGACGCGGGCCACCCGATCCAGTGGGGCCCAGGCCGCCACGGCCCGGGCGACAACCTCTTCAACTACTTCATCGACCCGTTCGGCATCGTCATCGAATACACCGCCGAGGTGGAACAGGTGGACGAGACCTACCAACCCCGGGGACCGGCCGACTGGAAATGGCCACCCGGGCGCGTCGATCAATGGGGCATCTCCGCCCCACCCTCCACCACCCTGAAGGAAGCGCAACGCCGCGTCCTCTTCGTTCCTTCCTGATTTTTTGAAAGCCTCCAGCACATGCGATTCACCACCTACCTGCGCGACGGCGCCACCCGCCTGGCCGTCGTCGATGGCCAAGACCTGATCGACCTGAACGAGGCGCAAGCGCACGTGCCCGCCGACCTGCGGGACGCGCTGAAAGCCGGCGTCGACCTCCTGGCCGCCGCGCGCGCCGCCGTTGCCAGCGGCACCGCACGCCTGCCGCTGGCGAGCGCGCAGCTGGCGCCACTGGTGCCCGAGCCGGGCAAGATCGTCTGCCTGGGCCTGAACTACTTCGACCACGCCAAGGAAGGCGGCCGCGACAAGCCCGACTACCCCTGGTTCTTCTTGCGCGGCGCCTCCTCGTTGATCGCGCACGGCGCGGCCGGCGTGGTGCCCAAGGTGTCGTCGAAGTTCGACTACGAGGCCGAGATGGCGGTGGTGATCGGCCAGCGCGTGCCGCGCCACACCCAGGAAGCCGACGCGCTGCAATACGTGTTCGGCTACGCGCCCTTCAACGACATGAGCGTGCGCGACTACCAGAAGCGCACGCCGCAATGGACCATCGGCAAGAACTTCGACGCCACCGGCGGTTTCGGCCCGGTGCTGGTGAGCGCCGACGAACTGCCGCCGGGCGCCGTGGGCCTGAAGATCCAGGGTCGGCTCAACGGCCAGGTGATGCAGGACGCCAACACCAGCGACATGATCTTCAACGTGGCCGAGACCATCGCGCTGCTGGCCGAGGTGCTCACGCTGGAGCCGGGCGACGTGGTCGTGATGGGCACGCCGGCCGGCGTCGGCCAGGCGCGCACGCCGCCGGTGTGGATGAAGGCCGGCGACAGCTACGAGGTCGAGATCGAGCGCATCGGCACCCTGGTCAACCCGATCGTGAACGAACAGGCCTGATCATCATGGAGCAGAAGGTGTTCGATGTCGCCATCGTCGGCTGCGGGCCTTCGGGCGTGGTGGCCGCAGGTCTGCTGGGCCAGGCCGGCCTGAGCGTGTACGTGTGCGACCGGCTCAAGGATGTCTACCAGATTCCGCGCGCGATCGCGCTGGACCACGAGATCATGCGCGTGTTCCAGCAGCTGGGCGTGGCCGATGCCGTGGCGCCTTTCTGCGAGCCGTTCACGCCCTCCGAGTACTTCGGTGTGGACGGCCAACTGATCCGCCGCATGACCATGGTCGCGCCGCCCTATCCGCAGGGCTACACGCCCTCGATGGTGTTCACCCAGCCCGAGGTGGAGCGCGTGCTGCGCGAACGCGTGGCGCAACTGCCGAACGTGGTGATGGACCTCGGCGTGGAGATGACGGCGGTGTCGCAGGACAGCGCGCGCGTGGCGCTGTCCATCCGCGATGGTGATCGGACGAAGACCGTGGGCGCGCGCTACGCTATCGCCTGCGACGGCGGCTCCAGTGCGGTGCGCACGCAGCTGAACATGCCGCTCGAAGACCTGGACTTCGACGAGCCCTGGCTGGTGGTGGACGTGCTGGTGAACGAACGCGGCCTGGCCAAGCTGCCCCGGGTGAGCGTGCAGTATTGCGAGCCCGAGCGCCCGTGCACGCTGGTGATCGGCCCGAAGAACCACCGCCGCTGGGAGATCTCGCTGAAAACCGGCGAAGACCCGCGCGAGATGGCCAGCGACGCGGCCACCTGGCGCCTGCTCTCGCGCTGGCTCACGCCCGAAGACGGCCAGCTGTGGCGCCAGGCCAGCTACCGTTTCCACGCCCTGGTGGCGCAGGATTGGCGCCAGGCCCGCGTGTTCCTGGCCGGCGACGCGGCGCACATGCAGCCGCCGTTCCTGGGCCAGGGCATGTGCCAGGGCATCCGCGACGCGGCCAACCTGTCGTGGAAACTGGCCGCCGTGCTGCGTGGCGAGGTGAAGGGCGCGAACGCTGAACGCCTGCTCGACAGCTACGGCACCGAGCGCAAGGCGCACGTGCGCGAGCTCACCAGCCGCATCAAACACGTGGGCGAGGTGATCTGTGTGCGCGACGTCGTGCAGGCGCGCGAGCGCGACGCCGCGATGCTCGCGCAATGCCACGGCGTGGTGAAAGACACGCCGCGCCAGGACATCCTGCCGCCGCTGAGCACCGGCTTGCTGGCGCAGCAAGACCATGCCGCGCGCGGCAGCCTGTTCCCGCAGCCCTGGTTGCTCACGGCCAACGGCCGCCAGCGCATGGACACCGTCGCGGGTCACGGTTGGCGGCTGGTGCTGGCGGCGGGCCAGGCGGTGCTGCCCACGTCGGGATTGCGCGTGGTGGCGCTCGGCACGCAGGACGCGCTGGAGACCGATGGTGTGGCCGAGGCCTGGTTTCAACGCCACCAGTGCGTGGCGGCCATCGTGCGGCCGGACAACTATGTGTTTGGGGTGGCCGGCGCAGGAGAAGTGGACGCCTTGGTGGCATCGTGGGCCGTGGCGCTGGGCGCCGAGGAAATCTGCACCGCTTGAACGAAATCAGGCAGCGGACTGCCAACGCCTTGAGCGGGTTTCTTCCATTGGTGCCCGGATCGGCATGGGTTAAAGTCGCCCCCGCTCACGAAAAAGGTGAGCCGGGCCTGAGAACCCGCCGTTTCCCCGCGACCTGAAGGTCGCTGCAAACCGCTGGTAGCAGCGGCCTTCGTTGTTCGTGCAAGCTTTTGGCGGCTCGGACGGGAGGTCGCAAGGCCTGCCGGTTTTCGCGAGGAAGCGCCGGTTCTCAGCCCGTTCGGGCCGCCGCCACCCTGTCACGTGGCGGCGGCTGTCCACCGAACCGAACAGGGGGAAAGCCGCATGCCCAAGCTGGGACACAAGCAACAAAGACTCGCCGTGTTGATCGACGCGGAAAACGTCTCACACACGCTCATCCGCGCCATCCTGCTGCGCGCCGCCTGCTACGGCACGCTCATCGTCAAGCGCGCGTTTGCCGACTGGTCGCGCTCCGAGATGAAGCGTTTCAAGAGCTTGCTGAACCCGAACGCGATCGAGGCCGTGCACCTCATTTCCTTCGCGCGGGGCAAGAACGCGGCCGACATCACGCTGTGCCTGCACGCGATGGACCTGGTGAACGCGGGCCTGGTCGACGCGGTGTGCATCGTGTCCTCCGACAGCGATTTCGCGCCGCTGGTGTTCAAGATGCGCTGCGAAGGTGTGCGCGTCTATGGCGTCGGGGACCGGCAGACGCCCCGGGCTTTCGTGGCGGCGTGCAGCAGCTTCATCTACACGGACTCGATCTCGGCGGCGTGAGGCCTGCGTCGCTCCGCGACATCCCGTCGGCCTCGCGATAAATGCCCGCCTTGACATGCGCCACCCAGGCGGCCAACTCCGCCCCATGATCGGCGAGCTCATCCACCGAGTCCCCCCGGTAGGCATCCCGAGCACGCCTCAACACGGGCTGCAATCCCATCGGCAAACGCGGCAACGCCCAATCCGCCGCCACGTCCTTCGGCGCAAAGCCGCCCGTCACCACACTGAACCAGATGCGCGCCAAGGCCAGCACCACGTTGCGCTCATCGCCTTGCCAATCGGCTTCCTGGTTCCACTGCGCAACCGAGTCGAGCAGCGCCCGCTGGATGTCCGCACGCGGCACGGGCTCGAACTGCTGCTCGGCCACCGGTCCCATCAGACACAGGCTGTGCCCCCGCACCTCGGTCAGAAGAATCGCGAGATCGTGGTCCGGCATGGGCGGTTCGAAGACCCCGCGCAACAAGTCCTCGCGCAACCACTCGCCGAACTGCAGTTCGCGCCGGGGCGGGTAGCGCCACGGCAGCACATCGCCGAGCACCAGCACGGTCACCTCCAGCGCGCGCAGGTCGGGATCGGTGCCCGGCCAGGCAGACACGCGCAGCAGAGCGGTCATCAAATCGCGCCGCTGAGGTTCGGGCAGCGGCGCGTCCACGGTCACCAGCAGGTCGATGTCGCTGTGCGGCTTCAGACCGCCCGACACCGCAGAGCCGAAGAGATGCAGAGACTGCATCGCGCCGTGCAGGTGGCGGTCGAGTACGGCACGGGTGCTCGCCAACTGATGGGCGATGTCGACAGGTGGTGATCGCGCGTCCATCAAATGGGTCCGCCGGAATCACCACCGGCAATGGCGTTCCACCACCGTCGGATGTGCTCGAGTTCTTCGCGGGTCATGGGACTTCTCCGCTGTCCACATCACCCAACGTGACACCTCTCTTGAGATCCCCGACCTGCGCCAGGATGCGCTTGCGCATCGTGTCGGGGAGCACCGTCGTCAAGGGAGACGCCTGACGCAGTTCCTGCGCCCTCCGCGTGCGCCCCAATGCCTTTCGCCATCGACCGTGGGCCAGAATGTCCTGCCATTCCTTCCACAAACCGCTGGAGCGCGAAGGCCCCGCGCGCAGCCAGCGTTCCAGCGTTTTCTGGACTTGGTGCAACAGCGATGGATCGGCACGTACCATGCGCACCGCTTCCTCATGAAGCACCAGGCTTTGCAGGTCCTGCAGCTGATGTTGAGATGTATCGGTCGACACCCGCACTTGCACCACCGGTCGCGCGCGACGCGACCGCGCGGCGGCACTGCCAGCAGGTCCGGGCTGCAACGTATCTCCCGCCAACAATGCGAGCTCGCCCCCAATGCCCAGGATCGACATGACGCGCAGATAAGTGCCGATCGAAGGTCCAGGATCGCCTGCTTCGACGGCACCCAGGGTGGTGCGCGAGATGCCCGCGCGCTCAGCCATGTCCACCGTGCTGATGCCTTGGGCCTTGCGAAGGCGTTTGAGTCTGTCGCCTAGCTGCAAAAGCAACTGGCGCTCCAATACCACCATGTGCTCCGAGTTGGTCATTTGTCCAACATTATGGACATTTATGCAAAATTTGTCTATATATTCAGACAAATTGCCATCGATGCCGGGCTTTGTTCAAACCTTCGAAAAATCCGGCTTCCTGCGTTCCATGAACGCCCCGAACGCCTCCTTGGCCGCCGGCTCGCGCAGCATGCGGCCAAAGCTCGCTCCCTCCTCGGCCATGACCTCCATCACCTGCCGGGCCTGGCCTTTTTTCATGAGGCGCTTGGTCTCCACCAGGGCGCTCAAGGGCTTGGCGGCGAGCTTGCGCGCCACCGCCTGGGCATAACCGGCAGCCTCCGTGGGCGGCAGCACGCGGTTGACCAGGCCCACTTCCAACGCGGCCTCGGCCATGAACGGCTCGCCCAGCAGCAGCGCCTCGGCCGCGCGGTGGTAGCCCAGCATCTGCGGCACCAGCAGGCTGGACGCGGCTTCCGGGCACAGGCCCAGGTTCACGAACGGCATGGAGAAGGCAGCGTTGTCGCCCGCGTAGACCAGGTCGCAGTGGAACAGCATCGTCGTGCCCACTCCCACCGCCGGGCCGCACACGGCGGCGACCATCGGCTTGGGAAACTGCGCGATGGCGCGCAGGAAGCGGAACACCGGCGAGTCGACGGTCGCGGGCGGGTTGTTCAGGAAGTCGGCGATGTCGTTGCCGGCGCTGAAAGTGGTCTCGTTGCCCTGGAACACCACGCAGCGCACGCCAGCGTCGTCTTGCGCGGCCTGCAGCGCGTCGGCCAGGGCGCCGTACATGTCGGCGGTGATGGAGTTCTTCTTGTCGGGCCGGTTGAAGGTGAGGGTGCAGACGCCGGCTTCGGTGTGGACGAGGATGTCGCTCATGGGGTGTCCCGTGTGGTGCAAAAAAGGAGGCTGCAAATTACCACGAAGCGCTGCGCTTTTCTGGAGCCCGCTACCGGGCACATGACCACTCGGTGACACATGTCCCTGCAGCGCCGCGCTTGGGCACCCCTCTACACTGGCGGCCTCGCCGCGATCCAGCGCGGCCCCTGCAGCACCTGGTGACGTCGATGCCCTCCCTCTTGCTCCCTTTCGCCCACCGTGGCCTGATCACCGCCCTGCTCTTCCTCGTCCTGCTCGGTGGCCATCCCGCGCACGCGCAAGCCGCGCCAGCCCCGGCAGCCGCAGCAGCCGAAGAGCCCGCTCCCGTGCCCCGCCCCCGCGTGGGCCTGGTGCTCTCGGGTGGCGGCGCGCGCGGCTTCGCGCACGTGGGCGTGCTCAAGGCCCTGGAAGCGGCCAAGGTGCCGGTCGATCTGATCGTCGGCACCTCCATGGGCGCCATCATCGGCGGGCTGTACGCCAGCGGCATGACCGTGGACGAGCTCGAACGCGAGATCCTGTCGGTGCATTGGGGCGATTTGTTCGACCGCCGCGAGCCCCGGCAACGACTCTCGCAGCGCCGCAAGGAAGAAGACTTCGAACTCTCGCCCGTGCTCATGCTCGGCTTTCGCGACGGGCAGTTCGTGCTGCCCACCGGCGCGGTGTCCACGCGTTCGCTGGAAATGCTGTTGCGCCGCTACACCTTGTCCACCCGGCATCTGGCCACGTTCGACGGCCTGCCCACACCGTTTCGCGCCGTCACCACCGACATGGAGACCGGCCAGGCCGTGGTGATGGACCATGGCGACATGGCCGCCGCACTGCGCGCAAGCATGTCGGTGCCGGGCGTGTTTTCCCCGCTGGAGGTGGACGGGCGCATCCTGGGCGATGGCGGCCTGGTGGACAACCTGCCGGTGGGCGTGGCGCGCCGCATGGGGGCGGACGTGGTCATCGCCATCAACATCGGCACCCCGCTGGCCGGGCGCGAAACACTGGGCAGCGTGGTGGGCATCACCACGCAGATGGTGAACATCCTGACCGAGCAGAACGTGCAGGCCAGCATCGCCACCCTGACCCCCGACGACTTGTTGCTCACCCCACCGCTGGGCACGATTTCTTCGGCCGACTTCGGCAAGGCCGCCGAACTGGTGAAGATCGGCAACGACTACGCGCAAACCGTGAGCGAGGCGCTCAAGCGCTTTTCGGCCGATGCGCCGCGCTACCAGCAATGGGTTGCCACGCGCGCGGCGCAGGCGCAGGCCAACGCCGCGCGCATCGGCAGGGTGGCCTCGGTGAAGTTCGAAGGCGTCAACGAGGCGCACGCGGCGCGCCTGGCCACAGCCCTGGAATCGGCGCCTGGCCAGTCGCTGGACGTGCCCACGCTCGAGCGCGACCTGCAGACACTCGCGGCCACCGGCGACTACGAGCGCGTGGACTACAGCCTGGCGCGGCGTGGCGATGGGGCCGAAGACCTCACCGTGCACCTGCGCGAGAACACCTGGGGACCGAACTACCTGCGTGTGGGGCTGGACTTGCGCACCGACTTCGAAGGCCAGGGCGCCTTCAACCTGCGCATCAGCCACAACCGGCACTGGCTCAACGACAGCGGCGCGGAGTGGCGCAACCGCGTGCAACTGGGCGAGACGCTGGGCCTGTATTCCGAGCTCTACCAGCCACTGAGCCTGCGCAGCGACCGATTTGTCTCCGGTTATGTAGACGCGAGCCTGCGCCGCGTGGAGTACTTCACCCCCGGTGGCGACATGTTGGCCCTGCTGCAGCGCCAAGGCGTGCAGGTGGGCGTGGACCTGGGCTGGCCCATGGGCCTGCTGGGCAATGTGGGCGACATGCGCGTGGGCCTGGTGGCCGCGCGCCGCAAGGTCAAGCCCGAGTTGATCGCGGGCGTGTTGCCACAGGACGCGCACGGCTCCCTGGTGTGGAGCGAGCTGGGCGTGCGGGCCGCCGTGCTGGCCGACCAGCTCGACTACGCCAATTTCCCTTCGCGCGGCTACCGGGCCAAGGGCGAGATCGTGATGGGCCGCCGTTCCTTCCGCGACGAGGAAAACAGCGGCAGCTTCACGCGACTGGAAGGCACGGCCACCGCCGTGAAGAGCTGGGGCCCGCACACCTTCAACCTGGGCGCGCGCATCGCCTACGCCAGCCAGATCCCCATCGGCGCGCTCGACGAATACGCCCTGGGCGGCTTCCAGCAGATGTCGGGCTACCGCGTGGGCCAGCTCGCGGGCAATTACCTGGTGTTCGGCCGCCTCACCTACTACCAGCGCCTGCCGTACAGCGTGGGCGTGGCACGCGCCTTGTTCGTCGGTGGCTCGATCGAAGCCGGCAACGCCTGGACCGCGCGGCGCGACATCTCGTTCAAGGACATGCGCACTGGCTCCAGCCTGTTCGTGGGCGCGGACACCGGCATCGGCCCGCTGTACCTGAGCATCGTGAGCGCGCCGCGCGGCTATACAGGGCTGTACCTGTTCCTGGGCCGGCCTTGACGTCGGCTTGAGCCACCGCGCCGGAACCGAAGCACCCGGCGCGTTCCGCAAACCGGTTTCTGGAGAAACCGTATGCGACCGACGACTGGACACCCCGGATCATCCCTGAATTTCGCGCCCGATCGGCATTCGCAAACGACCACGACCACCACGGCGACCACGACCTCCACCAGCACGGACACGGTCGGGATCTCGCAAACCGCCACGACCTCAGCGCCCCATCACAAACCGCAAACCACGCTGGACGACAAGTACACCCCGCAAGGACCTACGGCACAACTCTCGCCCCAGGCACAGGCGGTGCTGCAGGCCAGCCAGGAAGGTGCGCAGCAACTGGCCCAGGCGATCGCGGACAACGACCTGAAGCAGGTCCAGCAACTGTTGGACCGCGCGCCCTTTCTGCTGAACCAGCCGCTCGACGACACCGGCACGCCTTTGCAGATGGCCGCGCGCGAAGGCAAAGCAGCCATCGTGGACGCCCTGTTGGCGCACCCGGGCATCGAACCGAATCTGGCCGACATCCACGGCACGACACCCTTGCACGAAGCGGCGGGGGCGGGCCACGACGGCATCGTCGCCGCGTTGCTCAACAAGAACGCCAACCCCGACGCTCTTGATCGAGAGCGGCGTGCCGCGCCGCTGCACCTGGCCGTCGCCGGCCGGCACATCAACGTGGCGCGCTTGCTGCTGCAGCAAGGCGTGGCCCACCTGGACGCGCGGACCCGGTCCGGCGCCACGGCGTTCTATCTGGCCATTGAGTCGGGGCAGCTGGACATGGCCCAACTGCTGCGGGCGCGGGGCGCCAACATCAACCTGGAGGGAACCGACGGCTGGCGACCGCTGTTCGCCGCATGTCAGAAGGGTTCGCACGAGCTGTTGTCCTGGCTGCTGGCGCAGAAACCTCTCACGTCGCTGGAATGGCCGCACAAGCTGAACCCCGCACATGCCGTGGCGATGAACACGGCCCATCCGCAAAACATCGAATTGTTGCGCCAGCACATGCCGCGCGACTTCACACTGCTGCTCACGACCCCGGACGAATGGGGCAACCTGCCTGTGTTCGGCGCCATCGAATGCGGCCAAACCGAAGAGGTCATCGCGTCGCTGCAACCGCCCAGAGCCGTGCAGGTTCAGCCGCTGGTGGCCACCACCTACAACCGAGGGCGGTTGGTCTTTGGCCCGTTCCCGGAATACATGCAAAGCATGGAGCTCGTCAGCATCGCCGAAAATTGCGGGATCGCCATGGACGCGCATGGCGACGTCCACAACAACGCCACGTGGCCGGATGTCCAACAGATGGGCATCCAGCACGGTGATTTCGCCGTCTGCCATTTCCGGTCGTACTGGGACGAAACGCTGCAACGCGTCATGGTGGTGTTTCCGGCGTCCGATCCGCGCGGCAAACCCGAAGCTGTGCCCCTGGCGAATCTGATGCGCGTCCTGTTCAACAAGGGGGTGCTGAGGGCGCTGTTCATGGGCGACGACGTGGCCCGCGCGGCGCAACCGCTGCGGCGGCTCTTGCAGTACGAAACCAGCTTCCATCTTCCCGCCGATCGCGAGGGAGGCTTCCTGGATCTGCACTACAGCTTCATCGGCGGAGAAGGCCCAGGCCTGCCCAGCCTGAACGCCGGCGTGGCACATCTCTTCATGCACGACTGCGCGCAGGGAAAAACACGCGGCGTGGCGGGCAACGCGCTGCACACGCGCTCGGTGTTGCCTGTGACCACCCTGGTCTGGGACGGCGACAACCGCGAGCTGGTGTTGCAGCGCAGCGAACCCCTGCCGCTGCCAGCGCTCTACGCCATGCAGAAAGCCTACGTCGACCCTGCCAAGCTCGCGCTGCTGTTCCGCTATGCCCATGAAAACATCCCGGACAAGGCGCGGGAACTGCTCGGCAACTTCAACCTGAACGTGGACGAACTGCAGCTCGGAAAGACCGCGCTGCACGTGGCCTGCGAGGCGGGCAACGTGGAGGTCGCCAATGTCCTTCTGGAGCATGGCGCCAACCCTCAGAAAGTGTCGAAGACCCACCAGCTCGCGCTCAACCTGGCCTGCAGCAACGGCCATGCCCACGTGGTGCAGTTGCTGCTGGAGCGTGGAGCGACTTCCCCATCGGCCCTCTGGCAAGCCTGCCAGAGCGGGCATGTCGACGTGGTCAAGGTGCTGCTGGACAACGGCGCGGGCGTCGATACGCAAGACATCGAAGGGCACACACCGCTGATGTTCGCCAGCAAGGAAGGCCACGTGGCGGTCGTCGATCTGCTGCTGGCGCGCGGTGCCGACATCCAGCACACCTCCAACCAAACGTGGCGCACCGCGTTGCACCTGGCTGCCGCAGGTCAGCCCGATGTGGTGGCGCTGCTGCTGAAGAAAGGCGCCGCGGTCGACCCCGCCAGCAGGCGCGGCCAGACGCCACTGTCCATCGCGGTCGAGTACCACCAGCTTGATATCGTCGAATTGCTGCTGAAGCACGGGGCGGATGCCACGCAACGGTTCGCAGACAGCACGCTGGTGCAGATGGCCGTCGTAGGGAAACACGCACGCATCGTCGAACTGCTGCTATGGCATGGCGCCTCCCCCAACGACGTCTACTCCGGCGGCAGCACCTTGCTGATGATCGCCTGCGCGAATGGCGATATCGCCACGGTGCAGTTGCTTCTGGCCCAGGGCGCGCGGATCGACACCAACCACAGGAACCAGAAAAAAGAAACCGCCCTGCACATGGCCTGCCAGCAGGGCCACGCCGACGTTGTCCAGCTGCTGCTCCAAAGAAACACCAACCACCAGATCAAGGACAGGCGGGGAAGGACCCCGCTGGATGTGGCCAAAGCACATGGCCGCGATGAGGTGGTCAAGCTGATGACGCCGCCCCGGCAAAGGCGGTACTGAAGCCGACCCAGGCCGGCCCGCAGCAGAACCCGATCGGGTCGCCCGTTTCGTACAGGAAGAACTTTTTTCTCCTGGAGCCACAGCATGAAAGCGATCGGTGCAGCGCTGGCCTCATGGACCCAGGCCGGCTCGAACCCCCACGACAAGCCGCCGACGGCCCCGACCAGCGACAGCGAGGCGTCGAGCGAATACCTGAACATCACCGGCGACGTCGAGTGCGAGACAGAAGAGCCCGACCTCGATGCCCTGGATACCACGCCCGAGCTGACGCTCTCGGCGCAAGCGCAGGCGGTGCTGCAAGCCACCCAGGGCGGCACGGGCCCGCTTGCCCAGGCGATCGACGAGGACGATCCGGCACGCATACAGGACGTCTTGCGCCGCGCGCCGTTCTTGCTGAACACGTTGCTGGCCAATGGCATGCCGCCTCTGGCATGGGCGGTGTTTCGGGGGAAAGAAAACGCCGCCGCGTTCCTGCTGAAGCAAGGCAGTATCGACCCGAACCTGGCCAGTAGCGATGGCTGGACGCCCTTGCACTGGGCAGCCCAAAACGGCGGCATCGGGATGGCCACCGCACTGCTCGGGCATCCGGAGACGGACGTGCATGTGGCCTGCGACGATGGAACGACACCGTTCTATCTCGCCATCGCCCACAACCATCTGGACATGGCCGACTTGCTGGTGCGTGCCGGGGCCAACATCCACCGAACCCGGCGAGGCGGTCATGCGCCCCTGCATGCCGCCTGCACGGCTGGGCATGTGGAGGCCGTGCGTTGGTTGCTGAAGCGACCGGAACTTCGGGCGCTCGGCGACAGCAAGCGTGACAGGTCCGCCGTATTGAACCAACGCACCAACCGGGGCATCACGCCCCTGCAGATGGCCGCCGAAACGGGTCGGCAGAAGGTGGTGAAACTGCTGTTGCGACAGAAGAGCATGGACCCGAACCTGGCAGACCACGAGCAATGGACCGCTTTGCATCGGGCCGCCGCAAAGGGTTTCACGGGCGTGATCACCTGGCTCCTGAACCGTCCCGATATCCAGATCGATGCGCCGGGCCCCAAGGGCCTCTCGGCGCTCTTCTACGCCATCCGGCATTCGAAACGCAAGGCCGCCGAACTGCTGCTGGACAAGGGCGCCGATATTCACCATCGGACCTTTGGCTTCACGCCCTTGATCGGAGCGTGCTCGCACACCAGCGCCGGCAACGTGCGATGGTTGCTGAAGCAGCCGGCGCTCCTGGAAAAAAATGGCCGACCGATCGCTTTGCGCACCGTGGTGAACCAGGCGGCTCCCAATGGCGTGACACCCCTGCTGGGGGCGATCGGACAAGGCGATGCGAAACTGGTGCGGCTTCTGCTGGACCATGGCGCCGATCCCGACCAGATCGGCGCTGAAGAATGGACGCCCTTGCATTACGCTGTGCACGCGGGCCACCGCGACATCGCCAAGTTGCTGCTGCAACGCGACACCGACATCCACAAGCCGCTTCCCAGCGGTCTCACGTTGTTCTACCTCGCGATCGCGAACGACAGGTTGCAGGTCGCTCAGTGGTTGCTGGCCCGGGGAGCGGACATTCAGCAGCCGATCCAAGGCGGCTCCACGCCGTTGCATGCGGCCTGCGCCGCCAGTCTCCTCACGCTGCGCTGGCTGCTGAACAAAACGCTGCGGCAAGCTGGCGCGCGTGCGGCCCTGGTGCTCAACCACGCCGACCAATCCGGCACCACACCGCTGCTGCAGGCCACCAGCGCAAACGCCACACACGCGGCGAGCCTGCTGCTGAAGCAAAAGAGCATCGATCCCAATCGGCCGAACAAACAAGGTTGGGCACCTCTTCACCACGCCGCCCGCAATGGCAACCTGGACGTCCTGGTGCGGTTGTTGGAGCACCCCGGCATCCGTGTACTACAGGAAGGGCCGCATGGGCTCACGCTCATGCACTTCGTGGCCATCAGTCCAGACCCGCTGCCGCTCCTGATCGCGATCCGCGCCAGGGTGTCGCCCGAGGTGTTCGAGGCACTCCTGAAATCGCGCGACGAATGGGGTGCCTGGCCCGCGTCATTGGCCGCGGAACGGGGCGCACCCCAGGAGGTGATCGACTTGCTGACGCCGCCCACGAGGATTCTGCCCATGGCGCGGGTGCCCACGGCGCAAGGCCGGGGCTGGGTGGTGACGGGTCCCCGGCTGGAGCCACTGGACGCACAGGTGGACGTCGCAAGAAAGGCCGGCCTGCAGATCGAAACCTTGGGCGACGGCAAGACCCAGCTGTCTTGGCAGGCATTGATCGGGCTGCCCATCCGGTCCGGCGATTTCGTCTTCATCTATGCCCACACGCAATGGGACACCTCCCTGCAGAGGGTCATGATGGAAATGGGCAAGGGCGTGTTCGTGCCACTGGTGGACGTGGCGCGCATGCTGCATGAAAAAGGCGCCCGAAAGGTGGTGTTTCTCGGTTGCGAAGCCCACATGGGCATGACCCCCCTGTACCACTGCCTGACGAAAGACCCGACCCTGCGGCGACCCAGAAACGGTGTCGAGGGTTACCTGGGCCTGGAATACACCATCGTGGGCAACGGAAAGACGGTCGGTGCCCTGAACACCATCGCGGTCGCTTTGGGTCTCGAAGACTGTGCCACCAAGCTCAGGAATCCCCTGGCGGCAGGCGACGCGCTGCCGATGCGGTCGGTACAAGCGCAGCAATCGCTGGCTTGGGATGCCGAGAGCGCGACGCTCAAGGTCACCGGCCGTGGGCCGCTGGACGCTCGATGGCTGGGCCATCGGCCCGCCGAGGAGGTCGAGGACCTCAAGAGCCAGTTGCTGGTTCTGCATGCGTTCGACGGGAGAGCCGATCTGATACAGATTCTTCTGGAGACGCTCAAGGCCGATCCGAACGCTTCGGTCGGAGGGTATACGGCGCTGGCACTGGCGTGCCATGGCGGCCGGCTGCACGTCGCAAAGGCCTTGCTCCAGCACAACGCCGATGTGCATCTGACCGATCTGGCGGGGCGGTCCGCGCTGTACTTTGCGAGCGAGGGCGGCCATGCGGAGGTGTGCCATCTTCTGCTGGAGCACGGCGCCAACCCGGCACAGGCGATGACGGCCAAAGACGACGCCTCCACGCCACTGCTCATTGCCGTCGAAAAAGGACACGCCGCGATCGTCCAGCTGTTGCTGGATGCCGGGGCCGACCCCAGGACCAGGGGCCCTCAGGGCCACGACGCATGGAATCTGGCGCGGCACCATGGGCGCACCGCCATCTTGAATCTTCTGTCCCGGCGGCAAGCACCATCCCCCTGAACGCAAGAGCACTCAGCCGTCCGTCATCGCGCCGCAGCGCGCGATCGGCGAGGAACTGCACGATGCCCCTGGTTCCGAAGCTGCATCACATGCAGGGAGCACATCATGAAAGTCTTCGGCGCGAAGTTCCACCCGAAAACAACCAGCGATACCTCGTTTTCCACGGTTCAACAGCAGCAGGACTTGCTGCAGCAGTTGGGTATCGACCCGACCACATCGAAGGCGCAGGCGTTGATCGAAGTGCATGGCCACACGCTGTACCTGGCGTTCCATGGCGCCAACGCCCCGCTGGTGATCGGGAGCAAGGACAACGGCTTGGTCGCCATCGACACAGCCCCAAGGCGGCGCGGTCAGGCGGTGGACCATCCGTTGCCCCCTCTGTTCGGTGGGCTGGCACTGGCACTGGCCACTGCAGCACCGGTCCATTCGCTTCCCCTGCTGACCGCCGCCTTGAATTGCCAGGCCCGCCCCGCGACCTGGAAGGCGGTTGAAACGGCCATCGAAATCGCCACCGAGCTGGGCCGACACCGCTCACCGGCCACCGCGACCCCGATCACGACAGCTACAGCGACAACCACCACCACCCAGACAGCCCACCACACCCAAACCACGAGGACCACGAAGACCATGCCCGGGGCAACCACCACGACCACGGCCATGGCCGCGACCACCACCGCAGATCCCGGTCCCATTGGCCGTGCGCCCTTGCATGCCGAGACCACGCTCTCACCCCAGGCAAATGCCGTGCAACAGGCCAATGACGAAGGCCCCGAGAAGATGGTCGACGCCATCATGGCCGACGACCCGAAGAGGGTGCTGGCCGTGCTCATGCTGTCGCCTCTGCTGAACGGCGCGATAAAGGGTGGCGCAACGCCTCTGCGGTTGGCCGCGCGCCTGGGCAAGCTCAAGGTCGTGGACTACTTGCTCAAGCACCCCGACATCCAAAGAACCGCGGGCAAAGGTGGCTGGACGGCTTTGCAAGAAGCGGCCCGGGGCGGCCACATCCACGTCGTGAAACGGCTGCTGAAGGACTCGCACGCTGGCAGCGCCACCTCGCTGTCGACCGGTGCCACACCCTTTTTGACGGCGATCGAGCACGGCCATTTGAAAGTGGCCAACGTGCTGCTGAACAAAGAGAGAAAAGTGGCGAAGCAGCTGTCGAACCAGCCGTTGAGCGCTGGCAGCTGGGTCGGCAGGCCGAACGCCGAGGGCGTCACACCGCTGCACATGGCGTGCCGAAACGGCGCATTGGAAACGGTCCAATGGCTGCTGGCGCAGCCCGAGATCTTGCAGCACGACGGTGAGGTGCTCGACATGGAGACGCTGCTGAACCTGCCCGCGCATGACGGCAAAACACCCTTGCTGTTGGCGATCGGTTCGGGCCAGGCGGCGCTTGTGAAATACCTGCTGAAGCAACCGGGCGTCAAGCCGGAGCCGGAAAACGGCGCCGCGGCGGTTCTGCTCGCCATCCGCCACGACCGCCTGGACATGGTGGAGCTGCTGCAGAACAAGGGCGCGAACCTGCACCCGGTCTCGAAGAAAGATCTCACGCCTTTGCAATTCGCCTGCCTGAACGGCAAGCTCAAAGCCGTAAAGTGGTTGCTGGAACAGCCGGTGGCCTGGCAGCACAAGCACCCGAATCGCACCGTCGCCACCGTACTGAACGAGCCCACCCGGGATGGCAGCACGCCCCTGGCGCTGGCGACGCGGTCGTGCAATGCCCAGCTGGTGAAGTTCTTGCTGGACCAGGGTTCCATCGATCCCAACAAGGCCAACAAAAAGGGGAATACCCCCCTGCACGAAGGCGTGAACACCCGAGACGTCGGCATCGTCCGGTTGTTGCTGACGCACACGAAAACCAAGGTGAACCTGGAGTCCCTCGACGGCATCTCGCCGTTCTTCCAGGCGATCAAGAACAACGATCTGGAGATGGCCAAGCTGCTGCTGAAAAACGGGGCATCCATCCACCAACCGACCCGGAGCGGGGACACACCGTTGCGCCACGCATGCATGAACCACCTCGTGGAGATCGTCAAGTGGCTGTTGCAGCAGCGGGAAGTTCTTCAACAGAACGGTCGCACGCTCGACAGGCCCACGCTGCTGAACCAGACGCCGGGCGGCAACGACTCCCTCCTGATGTGCGCCATCGGCCATGGCGCAGAAGCGGAACTGCTCGTCATGTACTTGCTCGCGCAAACCGGTATCGACGTCAACCAGGGAAACGGAGAAGGCAAGACACCGCTGCAAATGGCCGCCCAACGGGGCTTGCTCGTCATCACCCAGCAGTTGCTCGCCCAGTCGAAGATCCGGGTGGATGCCATCAACGCGTCTGGCAGCACCGCGTTTCATGCCGCGATCGCGCATGGGCACCTGGCGGTCGCTCGCTTGCTGATGAACAAGGGGGCAGATATCCGTTGCACCAACAAGGCCGGCGAGACGTCCTTGCACCTGGCCTGCAAGAGCGGATCGGTCGACATCCTCCGGTGGCTGCTGGAGCAACTCGCGCACCCGAAACCCCATGGACAGCCCAGCCAACTGCCCGCCCTCCTGAACCATCCCGACAAGACCGGGGCCACGCCTCTGCATGTGGCCGCCAGGCTGGGCCCCGCAGAAGTCGTGGCGCTTCTGTTGTCGCAAAACGGCATCCATCTGAAGCCGATCGACAACACCGGAAGAATGCCGCTGCACCTGGCGGTGCACCGCGGCGATTCAGAGGTCATCGAACTGCTCGACCCGCCCGTCAAACCGATGGCTCAGCGCCTGCCGGCCGACGAAGAAGAAGTCTGAGGCTGCCACAACGACGCCGTGTGGGACCGACCCGAAGGCTTCATCCCCCATTCCGCCTCTTCAGAGAAACGACATGAAAGTCGCACCGACCTCCCGCTCTCGATCCAACAGCGACACCGAGTTCTCCACCGTCCAACAGCAGCAGGACTTGCTGAGAAAGCTGGGTATCGACCCTGCCGGGGCGAAGGCGCAGACCTTGATCGCGAAGCATGGCCACACCTTGTACCTGGCACTGCAGGGCAGCCAGGCCCCACTGACGGTCCGGGACGACGGCAACGGCGTCACGAACGTCGCCAAAGCCCCGAAAGCGCGCGATCGGGCGGTGGGCCATGCTTTGCCGAACGGCTTCGGCGAGTTGGCGCTCGCCTTGGCCGATGCGGCACCGGTTCAGGCGTTGCCCCTGCTGAGCCTCGCCCTGGACTGTCCGGCACCACCGGTGACCTGGACGGCGGTGGAGCTGGCCTTCACCAAGGCACAAGACGCGAGCCAGCACCCACCCACGGCCACCACCGCGACGACATTCACGACCACCACCACAACGACCACAACGCAGACCGCGACCCACGCACCCACCACCAGGACCACACCGGGCTCGACCACAACGACCCTGACGGCCACGACCACGGCCATCCCGCCACCGCTGCCCGCCCCGCAGCCCGGCACCACGCTCTCGGTTCAGGCCCAGAAAGTACAACAGGCCAACAAAAAAGGGCCGGAAAAGTGGGTGGAAGCCATCCACGCCGACGACCCGGAGAAAGTGCTGGCTCTGCTGATGCTGTCGCCCCTGCTCAACGAGACCATCAAGGACGGCGCAACGCCCCTGCAGTTGGCCGCGCGCCAGGAGAAGCTCAAGGTGCTGGACTGCCTTTTGGAGCACCCGGACATCGATCCGGCCCGAGCACGCGACAAGGGCTGGACAGCCTTGCACGAAGCGGCCAGGTTCGGTAGAGCGGGGGCCATGGCGCGCTTGCTGAAGGTGCGCGGCATCCCGCTGAACGCGCCGCTGGCATCGGGCGCCACACCCTTTTTGCTGGCGCTCGAATACGGACATTGGAATGTGGCCCAACTTCTGCTGGAAAAGGAAAGAGAAGTCCGGCAACCGCAACACAGAAGCTGCGTCAACAGGGCCATGCACAACGGCGTGGCGCCGCTACATGCCGCCTGTCACTACGGCAACGTGGAAGTGGTCCAGTGGTTGCTGGCACAGGCCGAGATCCGGCAGGGCATCGCGGGGCCACGCCACATCGTCGCCGTGTTGAATCTGGTCACCACGACCGGTGTCACACCGCTTCTGCAGGCCGCCGCCTCCGGCAAGACGGAGGTGGTGGACGAGCTTCTCAAGCAACCCGGCGTCCACCCCAACCCGGCCAACCACGCAGGCGACATGCCGCTCCATGCGGCCCTCAAGGGAAAACATGCCCTCACCGTCCTGGCGCTGCTTCAGCACAAGGGCGTGGACATTCAGCGCGCCAACGCAGCCGGCGCCACGCCTTTTCTGCTCGCCATCCAATACCAACAGACGAGCGCGGCGGTGTCGCTGTTGGACAAGGGGGCACACATCGGCCTGTGCACGAACGACGGCTTTGCCGCATTGCACCTCGCGTGCCAGAACGGCGATCTCGAGTTGGTGCGGTGGTTGTTGCAACAGCCCGGCATCTGGAAGCTGAAGGGCCAACCGGGCAGCAGGGCTGCCGTGCTGAATCAGCGCACCCGCAAGGGCGATACACCGCTGACGCTGGCCACCCGCTCGGGCAATGCGCGGCTGGTGGCGTTCCTGCTGAAGCAGCAAGACATTCGTCCAAACGAGGCCGACGACGAGGGCTGCACACCCCTGATCGAAGCCGCGAAACACCAGCGCATCGACCTGATCGAGCTGCTGTTGGTGCATCCGGACATCGACGTGAACAGCGCGTCCGACAGCGGCGACACCGCGTTCTCTCTGGCGATCAAGAACAATCACTTGGAGATGGCGAAACGGCTGCACCAGAGCAAGGCCAACATCAACCGCCCCACCCCGGGCGAGTTTGCACCGCTGCACCAGGCATGCCGCAACCACCATCTCGAGATCGTCCAGTGGCTGCTGGAGCAGCCCGACCTGTGGCGACACGGTGGGAAGACCCTCGCACGCAAACAGGTGTTGAACCAGCCCTCGGACGATTCCTCGCGGCCCTTGCACTACGCCATCGGCCATGGTCCGCAGGCTCAAGCATTGGTGAAGTTTCTGCTGGAGCAGACCGACATTGACGTGAACACCGCGAATGCCGAAGGAACACCGCTGCACGCGGCGGCCAGAATGGGCTTGACCGAGATCGTCGGCATGCTCCTGGCGCACAAGGGTATCCAGGTAGACGCCATGCCTTTCGACAATGGCACGGCGTTTCACAGCGCCATCTGGCACGGGCAATTGGGCGTCGCCCAACAACTGCTGAACAAGGGGGCGTACCCTCAAGCCATCCGAATGGACGGCGCAACCCCCCTGCACCTGGCCAGCGATGTCGGCAAACTGGTCACCGTGAAATGGCTGCTGCGCAAGCTGTTGCGCCCTCAAACCGACGGCAAGAGGCTCGACCCGCGCCGCGTACTGAACGCACGCATGACAGATGGGAACACCCCGCTGCATGCTGCCGCAGCCAAGGGCCACGCGAAAGTGGTGCGCGTGCTGCTGAAGCAGACGCACATCGAGCCCAACCCGGTGAACCAGGCAGGCCATACCCCGCTGCACGAAGCCGTCATCCACCGCCACGAGGAAGCCATCGACGCGTTGCTGGAGCACCCGGGTGTCGGCGTGGATCAACCGGACGCCTCGGGCCACACGGCGCTGTATTGGGCGATCGCTCCCGACACCGAAGAAATGGTCGACGCGTTGCTGAACCACGGCGCCGACATCCACCAGACCTTCGAGGCCGGCTTCACGGCGCTGCACATCGCAGGCGAACGCGGTGCCACCGGCATCATCCGTGCGCTGCTCAAGCGGCCTGAGATCCTCTTGCTCAAAGGCCAACCGCGCGACCGTGCCGCCGTGCTGAACCAAACCACAGATTCGGGGAAGACGCCGCTGCAACTGGCGGCGCAGGAAGGGCATGTGCAGACCGTGCGCTTTCTTCTGGCGCAAGAGGGCATCGATCCCAACAAGGCAGACGTCCAGAGCATTGCGCCGCTGCACGCCGCGTGCCTCAGGGCCAGGCACGAAACCATCGCCGTGCTGCTGACCCATCCGAAGACCGACCGGTTGCAGCCAGGACCGTACGGCAACACCGCCTTGCATCTCGTGGCCACCCAAGGCAAGAAAGCGCTGCCGTCCATCCATGCCTTGCAAGCGGGGATGCCGCGCAACGACTTCCTGGCATGGGCCGACGAGCGCAACGCGTGGGACACCAAGGCGGGCTCCCGGGCCGCCCAGTTCCATGCGGGCGACGACGTCATTCAGGCGCTGCCCATGGCACCGGTGACCATGCCCTCGGCGCTACCGCAGACGTCTTACAAGAGAGGCTGGGTCGTCGTGGGCGGTGCACAGCCGCAATGGAACAACCAGGAACTCGTCGCGATCGGGAAAAAAGGCGAGATCCCATTGCAGACTTATGGCGACGGCAAGCTCGACCTCACGTGGAAGGGCCTGCAAGCGCTAGCCATCCAGGCCGGGGATCTGGTGTTGTGCCAGTTCCGCGTCCACTGGGACAGCGTCTTGATGGAGGAGATGGTGGACCTGGGCCGGGGCGAGAAAGTGCCCAAGGCCGAGGTGCTGCGCCTGTTCTTCGAGAGGGGCGTGATGAAGCTGCTGTTTCTGGATGCCCAGGACGACCTCGGCAACACGATCGACGTGGCCACGGTGTGGCGTTCTCGCTTGCAGAACGACCCGGCCATTCCCCGTCCGACGGCGGCCAACGGCGGGTACACGGGACTGGACTACACCCTCATGACCGGCTCTGCGTACCTGATGGGGAAGAACCAGGTGGCGGCACAGCAGTGGCTTAAAGACGGTGTGGCCGAAAAGACAGGTTTCGGGAAGCGCAATGCGTTGCTCATGGGCACACAGATGCGGGTGGACACGCTGGCGTGGGACGCGGGTCGGCAGGAGGTCGTGATCCACACGCGCAAGATACCCGACCTGGAAGAGTTCTCGGGCCCGCTGGACTACCAAAGGACGGGCCGGATCGCTCTGCTTTTCCTCCATACCGCTCATGGAGCAACGGAGCCGGTGCACGAACTGCTGACCGAACACGGCGTGAATCCCAATGCGCCTGACGAGCTGGGCCGCAGCGCGCTGCACCTCGCGTGCCTGTGCGGCAAAACCGACATCGCCGCCCTCCTGCTCGAGCACCGCGCGAAGGTCGATGCAGAAGACCCGTCCACGGGCGAAACCGCGCTCCATCTCGCCAGTCGAAACGGCCACCTGGCCATCGTGAAAGTCTTGATCGACGCGGGGGCGGATCGACAACACCGCTGCAAAAAGGCCTTGAGCGCGATCGACCTGGCGAAGGCCCATGGGCACCACGCCATCGCCCATCTATTGGAACCGGGTACCGAGCGCACATCCTGATCGCCGTGCGCACGGCCAGGGACGTGCCGGAATCCCCCCGGGGGGTTTGTTACTCAAGCTGCACAACAGGGAGCTCCTTGACTGGCATTTGCCCCGGAGAAACCGTGACGCGCCTGACCTCCACCCCAACGCCTCTTGTTCCTGCGCGCACGTCGCAGGTCTCCTCTCCGATCTCCACAGACAGCGATTCCGAGGAAAGCGAGTCCTTGGTAAGCGACTCCGAGGCTTCCGTGAGCGACGCGGACCCAGAGGCCTCGGATACCTTTGAGCAGATCCACCGGCCGCCGCATGTCGACCCGTCCGGCGACGACAGCTTCTCGTCCTTCTCATCCTTCTCAGACACAGACGCGGACTCGGACTCGGAGGATAGCGACGCCCATTCAACCTTGAACACGACGCTCACCGCCCAGGCGCAGGACGCGCAGGACGTGTACGAGCAAGGTCTGCAGCGGCTGGCCGGGGCGGTCCGGGCCGGCCAGGTCGAGGAGGTGCGAGCCCTGCTGGGCAGCACCGTCATCCTGAATGCGGTGCTGGTCGATGGCAAGACTGCGTTGCACCTGGCCGTCGAAGCCCGCCAGGACGACGTCCTGAAACTGCTGCTGCAGCAACCCGGCATCGACCTCAACGCCACCGACCAGGAGGGCGCAGCCCCCCTGCACCTGGCGGCCCGAATGAACCAGATGCTGGCGTGCAACCTGCTTCTGGACCATGGCGCGGACGATCAACAGCCCGGCCCCGAAGGCCGAACACCCTTGCACGAGGCCTGCCGCGCGGGCCACGAATCGGTGGTGACCTGGTTAATGGCACAGGATAGTTTTCGGCCGGACGGCCCGGACAAAGGCGCCGCTCTGAACGCGCTGGACCAACATGGGATGACGCCGTTGCGGCACGCCGTCCAGGAAGGCCGGCACGGCGTGGTAGAGCGCTTGCTCGAGGCCGAGCACCTCGACCCCAACCTGGCGGACAACGACCACTGCTCGCCGCTGCACATCGCGGCGCGGGCAGGCGAACCGCGCATGATCGAATGCTTGCTGGGCCACGGCGACATCCAGATCGACGCAGAAGATGCCCAAGGCACGCCACCCTTGGTCTACGCACTGTTGGCGGGCCAATGGAACGCGGCCCAGAGCCTCCTCGACAAAGGCGCGGACGTCCTGCATGCGGACCAACAAGGCAACACGGCACTGGCCAGGCTGTGCCTCAAGGGCAACCTGGCGGCGGTGACCTGGCTTCTGGACACGCCACAGTTCCAGGCCATCGACCTGCACGACGTGCTCAACGCCAGGAACCGCAGCGGCCAGTCACCGCTGCAGCTCGCGGCGTTCGCGCCCAGCCCAGCCGTGGTCGATCTGCTGCTGCACCGCAGCGAGGTGGACCTCACGCCGGTGGATGCCCAAGGCCGCACGGCCTTGCACGACGCCGCCCGGCGCGCAAGCCCCGCAGTCGCCGCATTGCTGCTGGTCCGGACCGATGTCGACATCAATGCCACCGACGTCTCGGGAAGCACCCCGTTGTTGCTCGCCATCCAGGCGAAGCAGCCCGCCATGGCCCGGTGGCTGGCCGAGAACACGCGGGCCGACCTCGGCAAAGCCAATCGCGCGGGCGTAACGCCACTGCATGCGGCTTGCGAGTTGGGCGATCGCACCACGGTGCAATGGCTGCTGCCTGCCCTGGCCAAACAAACGGGCGAGCCCCTGCCCAGCGCATTGGGACAAGCCAACGCGCTGGGCCAGAGCCCGCTGCTGCTGGCCTGCCGTTCGGGCCATGCGGATCTGGTGCGCGACCTGCTGCGGCATTCCACCGCGCAGATCAACGAACCCGACCACGAAGGCACAAAGCCTTTGCAGGAGGCCATCACCCGAGGGCATGCCGATGTCGTCCGGCAACTGTTGAAGTCCAGCGCCCTGCGCCTGAGCGCCTCACCATCCGAGGACACGCCGCTGTACTTCGCGATGTCCGTGGGCAACGTGGACATCGCCCGGGCACTGCGCGCGAGGGGCGTGGACATTCGGGTGTCCAGCCACACCGCGAGTCCACTGTTCGTCGCCTGCCAGAATGGCCATCTGGCCGCCGTGCAATGGATGTTGGCCGAGGTGGCGCGCCTGCCCAGCACAGCGGACCAGAAAGCCGTGCTCAACGCCGCGTCGACCTACGGCGCGAGCGCCTTGCACGTTGCCATCGAAGTGGGCCACGCGGAGATCGCGAAGAAGCTGCTGGAACAGCCGCTCGTCGACCCGCAGCACACCGATTGGCTGGGCTGGACGCCCCTGCACCAGGCGGCGGGATCTGGCCGCTTGACCATGCTGGATCTGCTCGCAGGCACCGCAGTCGACGCACAGGCGGTGGACGGATCCACGCCGTACCACCTGGCGATCGTGTATGGCCATCTCGACGTGGCCCAACGGCTGATCGACCTCGGCGCGGATATCCAGAAAACCCGAAAAGATGGCTGCACCGACTTGCACCTGGCCAGCAACGAGGGCCATCTTGAGGGGGTGGAATGGTTGCTGCAGCGGCATAGCACGCCCGGCAAGACGGTCCCGCCTGCCGTGCTCAACGCGGTTCATCAGCACGGGGCCACGCCACTGGCCCTGGCAGCGCGCAATGGCAAGCCGACGGTCGTGCAGTGCCTGCTGAACCAGCCAGGCCTGGCGGCGCACACACCCAACCACGAGGGCTGGACCCCGCTGCACCTGGCCGCCCGCGCCGGCAGCGACGGTGCCGTGGCCTTGCTGCTGCAACGGCCGGGGGTGCACGCTGGCGACGATGGCCCCCATCGCATGACCTTCTTGCACAGCGCATGCTGCGGCGACAACGCGCTTGCGGTGGTCCAGGCCATCCGTGCGACGATGAGCAAGGCGGCATTCCAGGCACTTGTGGACCGCGTCGACGAATTGGGCCGAACAGCGCAGTCGATCGCTATCGAACGGGGTCTGGGCGACGACCTCATCGCGGCCCTGCGTCCGACCGACACCGCACAACCCATCATGGCAAGACCCGTCACGGCACCGCGCGGCTGGGTGGTCACCGGCCCCGGCTTCCCGGGAAAAATTTCCACGTCCTTGCTGCAGAAAGGCCAGAACGGCGGCATCCCCATGCACGCGGTGGGGGACGGCACCCAAGGTCTGGCATGGCGTGACCTGGAGGCCATGGATATCCAGTACGGCGACTTTGTCGTCTGCACGTTCCACGGAACCTTGGATGGCGAACTGCAAACCGTGACGGTGCGCTTGAGCGACGGTAGCCTGGTGCCCCTGGTGGATTTGATGCTCTTGATGTACAAAAAGGGGGCAACGAAGCTGGTGGTGACGGCTTGCAATGCGCGCAACGCGGCCGAGGCCTTCTTCCGACGCCTGCAGCGCGATCCCACCGTGCCAAAGCCCGGACGCCCGACGCTGCAAGGTTTTCCCAGTTTCTCGTTCACGATCATCGGCCGGGAGGGCACCACCCTGATCGAATTGAACGCGGCGATCGCGAATGAATGGGTCGGCGATCGCATCCTGGACCCCAAGCCCACCCGGTCGCTGGTCGCCTCGCCGCCCCCGCCCGCCCCGGCGCGCTCGGTGCAGCCGATGGTCACGTTCAGCTGGCCCGCCCGTGGCAAGGCATGGCAACAGACATCGCAACCCGCTCTGACCCTGCAAGAACTCTCCGCGATGAAAGGCACGGCAGCGCAACGGGCCAAGGAAGAGCTCATGTTCATGCACTGCTTTGATGGCAACCTGGAGGCCGTCCGGCAGCTCCTGGAGGTCCACCACGTCAGCGCCAACATTTCCCTGGCCACCGGCGCGATGCCGCTGCATCTCGCCGCCGATTCTGGACACAAGGAAGTCGTCCGCTTGCTGTGTCAGCACGGCGCCAATATCGATCAACCCGATGCGCGCGCCTATGTCCCGATCCACTATGCCATCGAACGGGGCCACCTGGACACATGCAATCTGTTGCTGCGACTCGGGGCAAACCCCAACCCCCAGAACGCCAAAACCATGTCGGCTCTGGCCTTCGCAGTTCACCATGAACAGATCGCGATCGCCAGGGTGCTGCTGCAGGCCGGCGCGGCGCGAGACCTCACCTTTTCGGACGGCACCACCCTGTTGCAGTTGGTGCTGAACAAGGGCAATCCGGCGTTGACGGCGTTGTTCCAGTGAACCCGGCCGCTCCATCTGTTCCCCACACCGTCCATCATCAGGGAGACTTTCATGCGCATACCCACCGCACCCACGGCGCGTCCCTCGAACAACGCGGCGGACGCCCTCGCCTGGGCCACTGACTTGCTACGGGCCTGGGGTATCGACCCCACTACGGGCAAGGCAACAGCCTTGATCCAGCAACATGGAAAAACTTTGGCGCAAGCGTTCTCGACGCCGAACGGACCCTTCGCGATGGAACCGGGCAGAGACAAGGAAATGCAGGTGCGTTCGCGCGGCAGCCACATCCAGCTGCCCCCGGGATTCGCAGAGCTGGCGTGGGCCCTGGCGAGGCACTGTCCCGACCAGGCGCTGGGCCTGCTGATCGCGGCCCAGCCCCATGTACTGGACCCGCACACGCAGCTCGCCCTCGACATGGCCAGCACCTGGGTCATCCACACCGCCTTCGAGTTCCACGACTTCGGCCCGTACGCGTTGTCGTTGGCCGAGCGATACCCCCAACGTGCAGTGGCCCTGCTGGAATCGGTCGACCAGGACGCGTTGAGCGCGGCGGAGGCGGCGCAGCTGAGAGACGCCATCGGCGCGGTGCAACGCGCGCTTCAGCCCCAGAGCGCCACCACCAGCCACATGACCACGCACACCGTGACCACCACCGTCACCGGGGGCGCGATCACCACCACGACCGCTGCACACAGCACGGGGCATGCCTCGTTGCACGCGGCCATGCGCACAGCCGACCTTGAGGCCGCGCGCACGTTGCTGCAACGCGGTGACGACCTCAACCAGGCGGACGGGCGTGGCCAGACGCCCTTGCACATCGCCGCCGAGATCGGCTACTTGGAAGGGGTTGAATGGTTGCTGCAAGCCGGCGCCGACGTGAATGCCCGCAACGAGGTGGGCGATACGGCCTTGATCTTTGCGGCTGCGGGCAGCGAACCCGGCCTGGTGACGCTGTTGCTGCTCCGGGATGCGAAGGTCGACCAGGCCAACAACCGCCAAAGAACCGCGCTGCACGTGGCGTGCCAGGAAGGCCGTGTGCAGAACGTCCAGATCTTGCTGGCGGGCCTGGCCGATACCCGCCTGCGAGACTACCAACACCGCACGCCCCTGGACCTGGCCCAGAGCCCCTCCATCGTGGAGATGCTGCAAGCCCGGCTGGAGAAGACCTCGCTCTGAGGCGATGTCCGCACGGCCCAGCCTGGCGCGTGGGTCATACCCGTTCGAAGATCCCGGCCGCGCCCTGTCCCATGCCCACGCACATGGTGACCATGCCGTACTGCTTGTTGTGGCGCTTGAGCGCGTGCACCACGGTCGCGGCTCGGATCGCGCCGGTGGCGCCCAGCGGGTGGCCCAGCGCGATCGCGCCGCCCATGGGATTCACCTTGCTCGGGTCCAGGCCCAGGGTGTTGATGACCGCCAGCGACTGCGCGGCGAAGGCTTCGTTGAGCTCGATCCAGTCGATCTGGTCTTGCGTAAGGCCGGCGTATTTCAGCGCGGCGGGAATCGCTTCGATCGGGCCGATGCCCATGAGGTGCGGCGGCACGCCCCGCGAGGCGTAGCTGACGAAACGCGCCAAGGGCGTGAGGCCGAAGCGTTTCACCGCGGATTCGCTGGCGAGGATGAGCGCACCCGCGCCGTCGCTGGTCTGCGAGCTGTTGCCCGCCGTGACCGAGCCGCGCGCGGCGAACACCGTGCGCAACTTGGCCAGGCCTTCGAGCGAGGTCTCGGGCCGGGCGCCTTCGTCCAGCTTCACGGTGCGCATGGTGGTGGTCACTTCCGCGCTTTCCAGGTCCACACGGCGCTCGGTCACTTCCACCGGCGTGATCTCGTCGTTGAACTCGCCGTTCTGCATGGCCAGCACGGCACGCTGGTGCGACTGCAGTGCGAACGCATCCTGCGCCTCGCGCGACACCTTCCATTTCTGCGCGACCTTCTCGGCGGTCAGGCCCATGCCGTAGGCAATGCCATAACTTTCCACGTCGTCGGTGTTCTGGAAGATGGTGGGCGAGAGGCTGGGCGTATTGCCCATCATCGGCACCATGCTCATGCTCTCGGTGCCGGCGGCGATCATCACGTCCGCCTCGCCCACTCGGATGCGGTCGGCCGCCATCTGAATGGCCGAGAGGCCGGAGGCGCAGAAGCGGTTGACGGTGATGCCGCCCACGCTGTTGGGCAGGCCGGCGAGGATGGCGCCGATGCGCGCCACGTTCAGGCCTTGCTGGGCCTCGGGGATGGCGCAGCCGCAGATCACGTCTTCGATGGCCTTGGGGTCCAGGCCCGGGGCTTGTGCAAGCGCGGAGCGCAGGGCGAGGGCCAGCATGTCGTCCGGGCGCAGGTGCTTGAAGGAGCCCTTGTGCGAACGGCCGATGGGCGTGCGGGTGGCGGCGACGATGTAGGCGTCCTGGATTTGCTTGGTCATGGGATGCTCCTTCGGATTTTGGTGTTCACTCCCTCTCCCGCTTGCGGGAGAGGGTTGGGGTGAGGGTCTGCAACGTTTGCCAACTCTTCTCCAGTACGGCAGTGGTTTCGTTCATGACTTCGTGGTTCCAGAACCGGATGACGGTCAGTCCACGGCTTGTGATCAGTGCGCTTCGTCTCTGGTCGTAGTCCAGTTGATCGCTGTGTTGTCCGCCATCGATCTCAATGACCAAACCCGCTTCGAGGCAGACGAAGTCAAGGATGTAGGGGCTCAATGGTCTTTGCCGGCGAAATTTGAAGCCCTGGAATCGTCGGCCCCGTATGTGTTGCCACAGCAGGGCTTCGGCTTCAGTGGTGCTGGTTCGCAGTTCCCGCGCTTTTTCTTTGGCCTGCGCCCTCACCCCAACCCTCTCCCGCAGGCGGGAGAGGGGGTAAGTCACGTCGGCCTCCAGGAGCTGCTCTCCCTCTTCTCCCGCTTGCGGGAGAGTGTCTGCAACGCGGACCACGTTCGCACCTTTCATACGCTCAATTCCGTACCGGCTTGCCCGTGTTCAACATCCCCAGAATCCGCTCCTGCGTCTTCGGATGCACGATCAGCGAACAGAACGCCCGGCGCTCCAAGGTCATCAGATAGTCCTCGCTCACCAGCGTCCCCGGCTCCACATCGCCCCCCGTCACCACATCCGCGATCAAGGACGCGATATGGAAGTCGTGCTGGCTGATGAAGCCGCCGTCGCGCATGTTCACCAAGCTGCCCAGGATGGTCGCCTTGCCGTCGCGCCCTGCCACGGGGAACAGGCGCTTGTGCGGCGCGCGGTAGCCGCCGTTGAACAAACCCTTGGCCTCGTTGATCGCGACGAACAGCAACTCGTCCTTGTGCGGCACGATCACGTCCGAGTGCAGCACATAACCCAGTTGCCGCGACTCGATCGCACTCGTGCCCACCTTGGCCATGGCGGCGGCCGTGAATCCCTCGGTCAGGAACGGCAGCAAGTCCTTGCCGGTCGAGGTTTCGGCGTTCTCCGCTGCGCGGCGCGCGATGTAGGTCAAACCGCCGGCCCCGGGCACCAGACCCACGCCGACTTCCACCAGGCCGATGTAGCTCTCCATGTGCACCACGCGGCGTGCGCTGTACACCGCCAACTCGCAACCCCCGCCCAGCGCCAGGCCGCGAATGGCCGACACCACCGGCACATTTGCATAGCGCAGGCGCAGCATGGTCTGTTGCATGAAGCCTTCGGCGTCTTCGATCGCGCTCACGCCCACGGCCATGAAGGCCGGCAACATGGCTTGCAGGTCGGCGCCGGCGCTGAAGGGTTCGTCGCCCGACCAGATCACCAGGCCCTGGTATTCCTTCTCGGCCAAATCCACCGCGGCCATCAGGCCTTCGCACACCTCGGGGCTGATGGCATGCATCTTGGTCTTGATGCTGGCGATGAGCACCTGCTCGTCCAGCGTCCACACGCGGATCGAGTCGTTCTCTTCGATCGTCGTGCCCGCGGTCTCGAACTTCGGGCCGGCTTCGCCCAGCAACAGTTCCGGGAAGTGCTGCCGTTGGACCACCGGCAACTGCAAGCGCCCTTCGAACACCCCCTTGCCCGGGTTCCACGAACCCTGCGCGGTGTGCACGCCACCGGCTTCGGCCACCGGGCCTTTGAACACCCAATCGGGCAGCGGCGCTTTGGACAAGGCTTTGCCTGCATCGATGTCTTCCTGCACCATCTTCGCCACCTCCAGCCAGCCCGCTTCCTGCCAGAGCTCGAACGGGCCCTGCTTCATGCCGAAGCCCCAGCGCATGGCCTGGTCCACGTCGCGCGCGGTCTCTGCGATGGAGGCCAGGTGCACGGCGGCGTAGTGGAAGCTGTTGCGCAGAATGGCCCAGAGGAACTGGCCTTGCGGACCTTCGCTGTGGCGCAGCAGCTTCAGGCGCTCGGCGGCCGGGCGCTTGAGCATGCGGCCGTACACCTCGTCGGCCTTCTCGCCGCTGGGCACATAGTCTTCGCTGGCCAGATCGAAGCGCAGGATGTCGCGTCCCACCTTCTTATAGAAGCCCGCGCCGCTCTTCTGGCCGAGGTTCTTCAGCTCGAGCAGCTTGGCCAGCACCGGCGGCGTGCCGAAGCTGCCGTAGAAGGGGTCTGTGTCCTGGTTCAGGTTGTCCTGCAGCGTCTTGACCACATGGGCCATGGTGTCCAGGCCCACCACGTCGGCGGTGCGGAAGGTGCCGCTGCTGGCGCGCCCCAGGCGCTTGCCGGTGAGGTCGTCGACCACATCAAAGGTCAGGCCGAAGTTCTCCACCTCTTTCATCGTCGCCAGCATGCCGGCGATGCCGATGCGGTTGGCGACGAAGTTGGGCGTGTCCTTGGCCCGCACCACGCCCTTGCCCAGGCCGCTGGTGACGAAGGTCTCCAGGTCGTTGAGGATCTGCGGTTCGGTTGTCGGCGTGGCGATCAGCTCCACCAGCGTCATGTAGCGCGGCGGGTTGAAGAAGTGGATGCCGCAGAAGCGCGGCTGGATCGCTTCGGGCAGTGCTTCGCTCAGCTTCGTGATCGACAGGCCCGAGGTGTTGGACGCGACGATGGCGTGCTCGGCGACAAAGGGCGCGATCTTCGTATAGAGGTCGAGCTTCCAGTCCATGCGCTCGGCGATGGCCTCGATGATGAGGTCGCAGTCGCGCAACTGCTCCATGTGCTCTTCGTAGTTGGCCTGGCCGATCAGATCGGCGTCGCGTGCCACGCCCAGCGGTGAGGGTTTGAGCTTTTTCAACCCGTCCACCGCGCGCGTGACGATGCCGTTTTTCGGACCTTCCTTCGCGGGGAGGTCGAACAAGACGACGGGGACTTTGACGTTCACCAGGTGCGCGGCGATCTGCGCGCCCATCACGCCCGCGCCGAGCACGGCGACTTTCTTCACTTGAAATCGGTTCATTGGGTTTCCATGAAAGAGAACAGGCGCGCGGTCTTCACTCGACGCGAATCCAGACCTGGGTGCGGTAGAACGGGCCGATGTAGCCCCGCATCTCAAGCTTCTTGCCGTCTTCCACCGGCTTTAGGCGCGTGCGGTAGACCTTGCCGTTGTTCGGATCGACGATGTCGCCGCCGTCGTACACGCCCTTGTCGTCCGCGCTCTGTTTGAGGTTGCGCAGGATGGTCATGCCCAGCACAGGCTTGTCCTTGCGCTCGTCGGTGCACTTCTCGCAGACCATGTCGGGCTTGGTGGCGGGATCGAGGAATTTCTCGATCTTGCCGCTGTAGACACCGTTGCTCTCGGTGATGCGCACCAGCGACTTTTCCTTCTTCGTGTCGTCGTCAATGGTCTTCCACAGACCGACGGGTGACATCTGTGCAAGCGCATGACCGGCAAAAATCAGAAGCGAAGCTGCAAGCGTTGTCTTGATCATCGAAGTCTCCTGGTGTTGAAGGAAAGCCTGTGTTTACGCGAGTGCCGCGTCGGTGTCCATGAGGGACTTCGATCCTGCGCGCGCGGTGCGCATCAGCGTCGCTGTTTCTGGGAACAGCTTGGCGAAATAGAAGCGCGCGGTCTGCAGCTTGGCGACGTAGAACGGATCGGTGTTGCCGGCGGCAATTTCGCGCAGCGCCACCTGCGCCATGCGGGCCCAGAAGTAGCCGAACACCAGGTGCCCCGCCACGCGCAAATAGTCCACCGCGGCAGCGCCCACTTCATCGGGGTTCTGCAGGCCCTTGAAGCCGATCTCGGTGGTGAACTTGGTGATCTGCTCGCCCAGCACCGCCAGTGGGTTGATGAACTCGGCCATCTTCTCGTTCACGCCCTCTTCCTGCACCAGCGCGCCCACGAGCTTGCCAAACTTCTTGAGCGTGGCACCGTTGTTGCCCAGCACCTTGCGGCCCAGCAGGTCCAGGCTCTGGATGGTGTTGGTGCCTTCGTAGATCATGTTGATGCGGGCATCGCGCACGTATTGCTCCATGCCCCATTCCTTGATGTAGCCATGGCCACCGAACACCTGCTGGCATTGCGTGGTGGCGTTGTAGCCGTTGTCGGTCAGGAAGGCCTTGGTGATGGGCGTGAGCAGCGACAGCATGTCGTCGCTGTCCTTGCGCACTTTCTCGTCCGGGTGGTGGTGCACCTTCTCGAGCAGCACCGAGCAGAACATGGCCAGGGCGCGGCCGCCTTCGGCGTAGGCCTTGGCGGTGAGCAGCATCTTGCGCACGTCGGGGTGCACGATGATCGGGTCGGCCGGCTTGTCCTTGGCCTTGGTGCCGCTGAGCGAACGGCCTTGCACGCGGTCCTTCGCATAGGCCAGGGCATTCTGGTAAGCCACTTCGGTGAGACCCAGCGACTGGTTGCCCACGCCCAGGCGCGCGGCATTCATCATCACGAACATGGCTTGCATGCCCTTGTTCGGCTGGCCCACGAGCGTGCCGGTGGCGCCGTCGATCACGATCTGCGCGGTGGCGTTGCCATGGATGCCCATCTTGTGCTCCAGGCCGCCGCAGATGATGCCGTTGCGCGTGCCCAACGTGCCATCGGCCTTGACGTTGTGCTTGGGCACGGCGAACAGGCTGATGCCTTTGGTGCCGGGGGGCGCGTCGGGCAGGCGGGCCAACACCAGGTGGATGATGTTCTCGGCCATGTCGTGCTCACCGGCGCTGATGAAGATCTTGTTGCCGGTGATCTTGTAGGTGCCATCGGCCTGCGGTTCGGCCTTGGTGCGCATGAGGCCCAGGTCGGTGCCGCAGTGCGGCTCGGTCAGGCACATGGTGCCGGTCCATTCGCCGCTGGTCATCTTGGGCAGGTAGGTTTGCTTCTGTTCGTCCGTGCCGTAGGTGCTCAGCGCGGCGTAGGCGCCGTGCGTGAGGCCGGGGTACATGGTCCAGGCCTGGTTGGCCGAGTTCATCATTTCGTACAGGCACTGGTTCACCACCAGCGGCAGGCCCTGGCCACCGAATGCCGGGTCGCACGACAAGGCCGCCCAACCGCCTTCCACGTAGGTCTTGTAGGCTTCCTTGAAGCCGGTGGGCGTCTTGACCTCGTGCGTGGTCTTGTCGAGTGTGCAGCCTTCGGTGTCGCCGCCGATGTTGAGCGGGAACAGCACCTCGGTCGCGAACTTCCCCGCCTCTTCGAGCACCGCGTTGATGGTGTCGGCGTCCACCTCGGCATGTTGCGGCATGGCCTTGAAGTCGTCGGTGACCTTGAGCACCTCGTGCATCACGAACTGCATATCTCGCAAAGGCGGGTTGTAAACGGGCATCGGAACCTCCTGAACTGGGTTTGCGGGGAAAGGAAAAAATCAGCCGCGCGTTTTGCGCGCGGCCACGGGGGATTTGGAGAGCGCTTTTTCGGCAGGCGAACGGCTGTGGCGATCGACGATGCCATCGAAGGCGCGCAAGGCGCGCTGCACCGAGCCGGGGCTGCGCAGGAATCGCGCTTCGTAGTGCAACGCAAGAATCTGGGCGTGGATTTCGAACGCCATTTGCGGTGCGTCGGTGCCGGGTGCCAGATGGCCTTCTTCAATGGCGATCTCCACCGCACGGCGCAAAGCGGCGAGCCAGGTGCCGACCGAGCTGGCCAGCGCGTCGCGCACCGGGCCGGGCCGGTCGTCGAATTCGACCGCGCCACTGATGTAGAGGCAACCCGAGTCGATCTCGACCGTGGTGCGCTTCATCCAGTTGTCGAACAGCGCGCGCAACCGGGGCAGCCCGCGCGGCGCCTCCATCGCCGGATAGAACACCTCGCCTTCGAAACGCGTGTGGTACTCGCGCACCACGGATATCTGCAGCTCTTCGCGCGAACCAAAATGCGCGAACACACCGGACTTGCTCATCTGCATGACTTCGGCAAGCGCACCGATGGAAAGGCCTTCGAGGCCGATCTGGGTGGCCAGGCCGAGTGCCGCGTCGACGATGGCGGCCTTGGTCTGCTGACCCTTCTGCAGCGGCCCGGACGCGGCCGAGCGCCGCACGGCGGTGGTGGCGGGCTTGTCGCGGTGGGATGCTGCACTCATGCGAAAGGAATCCGGTTCGAGGGATGGGCCAAAAAACAAACCGCCCGAAGAATCGAACGGTCGTGCTATTTTTACCGCAAAACCGGCGGCCCAGGCAAACCACCGGACCGTTTGTGCCACCTTTGTTAGGGCCAGTGCCCTAATTGCCACGCCCAATGCAACGGTTCAGGGCCGTGTGACGGGCAGCAAAAGCGCCAGGCTGTGGTCCAGGCTTTCGCCGGGTGAGCGCTTGAAGCCGCTGCGTGCGAAGCGTTGCAGGCGTCCCACGCAAAACGCGGTGATGACGGACGCATCCGCCTGGGCGTCCACCGTGGGCGTGGCCGCGCCGGTCAAGACCGAGGTTTCGCGCAGGTTCTGCCGCAACGCCGATTCGATCTTGTCGAAGAACAGGTTCATGCGCTGCTGCAGGCGCTCGTTTTCAAAGACCAGCGCGTCGCCCACCATCACGCGGGTCATGCCGGGGTTCTTCTCGCCGAACTGCAACAGCAAGGTGACGATCTTTCGCGAGCGCAGGTTCGCGTCGGGCTCGCGCTCGCCGAGCTGGTTGATCAGGCCGAAGACGGATTGTTCGATGAACTCGATGAGGCCTTCGAACATCTGGGCCTTGCTCGCGAAGTGGCGGTACAGCGCCGCTTCGCTCACTTCCAGGCGCGCAGCCAGCGCGGCGGTGGTGATGCGCTCGGCACCGGGTTGCTCCAGCATGGTGGCCAGCGCCTGCAGGATCTGCACACGGCGTTCGCCCGGTTTGGGCCGCTTGCGGGTCCCGCCCTCTGTTTGCGCGGCTGCTTCTATGGCCTGGGCCGCTTCAAGGGCTGCATCGTCGGCCGGGGAAGGGGAGTCTGGAGCGTTGGAGGTCATGGGCGAGCATGTCGGTTGGAGGTGGGATGGCCGGGGCCTGCGCCAGCCCCGGCTCGGGTCTTCTTCCGCGGCCATTCTCGCACAGCGTGGGGCGAGAAGCGGCCTTTGGGCGGGCGATCCGGGGTCAGTGAGTGACCGCCTCGAAAGTCACCCGCACGCGCAGCCCGCGCCCTTGCGCACCGGCCTCGAACTGCAGCGGAATGCGGTGGGCGCGCGTGATCTCATTGGCGATGGCCAGCCCCAGGCCGTTGCCCTCGCCCGCCGTGCCCGGCACGCGGTAGAAACGTTGCAGCACGCGCTCGTGCTCGTGCACGGGAATGCCCGGACCGTCGTCCTCGACCTCGATCCATGCGCACAGGGCGCCACCTCTTTTCTCCGGCTCTTCGCCACAGCGCACGGTGATGCGCCCGCCAACGGGTGTGTACTTCACCGCGTTGTCCACCAGGTTGAGCAGCATTTCGCGCAGCAGCCAGGCATGGCCCAAGGTTTGCACGGGCTGCACTTCCAGGCCCAGGTCGATGTGTTTGCGCCCCGCCGCATCGAGGTACAGCGAGAGCATGTTCTCGCACAGTTCCTGCAGGTCCACCCGCTGCATCGGCTGGATGTCGGCGCTGACCGAATCGGCCCGCGACAGCGCCAGCAACTGGCTCGCCAATTGGGACGTGCGCCGCGTGGCTTCGCGCATGCGGCGCACTTGGTCGGCACGCAGGCCGATGTTCTGATCGCCCGGTATGCCTCGCGTGGCCTGGGCCCAGGCCTCCACCTGTGCCTGCAGGCCGGCCAGCGGTGTGCGCAGCTGGTGCGCGGCATCGGCCACGAAGCGGCGTTGCGCCTCGGTCTGCACATTGACGAGCTGAAACAGCCGGTTGAGCGACTCCACCAGCGGCAGGACCTCGCCAGGAATGTTGGTGGTGCTCAGAGGGCTCAGGTCGCGCGGGGAGCGGTTTTCCACGGCCCTGCGCAGGTCGATCAGCGGCCGCAGGGTGCGCGCCACCCCCCAGGCGACCACGGCGGCCGCGACGGCGAACAACAACAAGTTGGGCAACAGCACCCGCAGCAACACGTTGCCCAGCCAATGCTGCCGCACGTCGGAACCGTCGGCCAGCATGACGATGCGCTCCCCCATGTCCGAGTCGACGCGTTGTGCCGCCACGCGGTAGGTCGTGCCGTCCTCGATGACACTGCGAAACTCGGCCTCGTGCCCATCGGGCAGGATGACGGGCAGCCAGCGCTCGCCCAGGATCTGGCTGCCACGGGCATCGAACACGCCGAAGGCGGTGAGGCCAGGCCGCTCGGACAGGAACTCTTCCACGGGCGGCGCCAACAGCATCGCCATGCCCGGCCCCTCGATGGCCTCGCTCAGCCCGGCGATGGCCCGCTCGGGTTCGCCCTGGCCCGTGCTGGTGACGACGATCGAATCGGCCAGCAGAGGCAGCAGCTTGAGCAGGCGCTGGTCCTGCTGCAGCGCGGCGGTACCGGCGGTCTGGTAGTGCACGAGCACGCTGACGGTGCCGATCACGCTCAGGGTGAACAGCAGCATGACCAGCAACCGGCGCTGCAAGCCCCAGATCATGCCGCCCGAGGCGGCCGGTTCAAAGCGCAGCGGCATGCCCCGGCGCTTCGTTCAGTTCAAGACGGTAGCCAAAACCCCGAATCGCGCGAAGGCTGATGCCAGACGGTTCGAGCTTGGCGCGCAGACGCGAGACGTAGACCTCGATCGCGTTGGGCGTGATCTCCTTGTCCCAGCCGGTGAGCACCTGCAGCAGCTTGTCTTTGGCGGCGGGCTTGGGCACGTGCATCAGCAGGTATTCGAGCACCGTCCATTCGCGCGGACCCAGCTCGATGGTCTGGCCCGACAAGGTGACACGGCGGCTGGCGGTGTCCATCTCCAGCGGGCCGAAGCCCAGCACCGCCGACGTGGCCGCCTGCGAGCGCCGCAACAGCGCGCGCATGCGGGCCAACAGCTCGGGCAGCTCGAAGGGTTTGACCATGTAGTCGTCGGCGCCGATGTCCAGCCCCTGCACCCGGTCGTGAAGCGCGTCGCGCGCGGTCAGGATCAACACGGGCATCTTCGATCCATTGGCGCGCAGTTGACGGGTGAGCGCCAGGCCGTCCATCTTGGGCAGGCCGATGTCCACGATGGCGAGATCGAAAGTGTCGCTCTCCAGGGCTTGCAGCGCGCGCTCGGCGCTGCCGACCCAATCCACGGTGTAGCCGGCGTTGGCCAACCCCAGCTTGATGCCGCTGGCCACCATCAGATCGTCTTCGACCAGCAGCAACCGCACTTCAGGACTTGATCATGGTGCCGAAGGGCTCGTTGCCGAGCACTTCGAGCAGCAGTGCGTGCGGCACGCGTCCGTCGATGATGTGTACCGCATTGACGCCGCTCTTGGCCGCGTCCAGTGCACCCGCGATTTTGGGGATCATGCCGCCGGAGATGGTGCCGTCTTGCACCAGTTCATCGATGCGCTGCGGCGTCAGTTCGGTCAGCAGTTGCATGTCCTTGTCGAGCACGCCGCGGATGTTGGTGAGCATGAGCAATTTCTCGGCCTGCAGCACCGTGGCCAGCCTGGCGGCGACCACGTCGGCATTGATGTTGTAGCTTTCGTTATGTTCGCCGAAGCCGATCGGACTGACGACGGGAATGAACTGATCATCCTGCAGGGCTTTCACCACGGCGGGATCGATGCTCACGATGTCACCGACCTGGCCCACGTCGTGTTCCAGGTTCGGGTCCTTTTGGTCGGTCATGCGCAGCTTGCGCGCGCGGATCATGGCGCCGTCGCGCCCGGTCAGGCCCACGGCCTTGCCGCCGGCCTGGTTGATCAGGCCCACGATGTCCTGCTGCACCTCGCCCGCGAGCACCCATTCCACCACTTCCATGGTTTCAGGGTCGGTCACGCGCATGCCCTGGATGAACTGGCCTTGCTTGCCCAGGCGCTTGAGCAGGGTCTCGATCTGAGGCCCGCCTCCATGCACCACCACCGGGTTGATGCCCACCAGCTTGAGCAGCACCACGTCTTCGGCGAAGTCCTGCTGTAGCGCGGGATCGGTCATGGCGTTGCCGCCGTATTTGATGACCATGGTCTTGCCGTGGAACTTGCGGATGTAGGGCAGCGCCTGCGCAAGGATCTCGGCTTTGTCTCGGGGAGCGATGGAGGAAATGTCGGCGGGCGTGGTCATGTGATCGGGCGGCGTGAAGCGAATGGAAAGGAAATTGTAGGGTGGCCGTCCGCGGCCTCCTCATCCTTCCAACACTGCGCGCGCCGACGCTGCGTACAGGCGCTCGGCCTCGTCCAGCGGCTCGATCGTGGCCACGCGGTCGAGCAGGCGGTTTGCTTCGGACAGGGCCTCCAGTCCTTCGAGCATGATCAAACCGTTGGCGTACTCGGTCAAGGTGGTGATGGCGTCGGGGTTGAGCGCCAACGCCTGCCGGTACATCGCCAGCCCTTCGGCCTTGTTGGCACCGTAGGTCATGCGTCCCACGACGGCCCCCACCTTGTTGATCACTTCGGCGTGGAAGGTGCCCAGCGCCAGGTGCGCGTCGGCGTGTTGCGGACAACGCTCGATGGCGGCCTCCAGCGCGGTCTTCACACGAGACCCCAGGCCTTGCGTGAGGGCCTTGGCCACGCTGATGCTCTGGATGTGGCGGGCCAGCGGATAGGCCTGCCAGAACCAGGCACCGGGGTTTTCCGGTTGCCGCCGCTGGAAGTCTTCGGCCCGCGCGGCAGCGGCGAGCAGCAGATCGTGGCGATGTTGTTCGCGCGGCTCCAGGTAGTTGGCGTAGATGCTGGTGGCTTTGTTGGCGACGTTCATGCCGGCGTCGCCCAGGCCCAGGCCGGTTTCGGTTGCACGCTGGAAATCGCCGTTGTGAAAGGCCAGCCAGGCGTTCTGCAGTTCGGGCGCTTCAGGCCAAGGTTCCGCGTCGCCGCGGTGCAGGTGGCTCCAGAGACGCTGCAGTTGCCCGACGTCCATCCGGTCTTGCGGCCCGGTCAGAGAGGATGCAGTCCAAGGGGCCATGGCGTGGCTCTCGCGGATTGGATCAGGTGGGAGAGCCGTAGGCGCTGGTGAGCGTCATCAGATGCTGCCTTTGCGAGGTTTCGAGGTAAGGGGCCAGCAGGTTGAGCACATGGCTGGCGCCGCGCAGCAGCGCTTGTTGAGCGTTGTCGGGTTCGAGCGCGTGCCGCGGATCGCGCACGTACTCGAAGCTCAGCCAATAGGTGAGCACCACGACCATGCTGGTGGCGGTGGGTTCGGTTTCGCGCGCGTCGATGCGCACCGCGCTGTGGCGGCTCATGCTGTCCAGCATCTGCCGGATCGCGCGCGACTTGTTCTTCAGCACGGCCTGAAAGTGCGTCTCCAGCAAGCGGTTCTTCGACAGCAGATCGTTGAGATCGCGGTAGAGAAAGCGGTACTCCCAGATGCGCTCGAACAAGGAGTGCAGGAAGAACCACGCGTCCTCCACATTGCGCACGCCGTCGCTGGCGCTCAGCAACTCGCCCAGCGCGCGCTCGTAGCGCGCGAACAGCGAGTTGATCAATTCGTCCTTGGCGGGGTAGTGGTAGTAGAGGTTGCCCGGACTGATGCCCAGCTCGGCCGAGATCAGGGTGGTGGAGACGTTGGGTTCACCGAAGCGGTTGAACAGCTCCAGCGTCACTTCCAGGATGCGCTCGGCGGTGCGCCGCGGGGCCTTTTTGGTCATGGCGGCGGTCGTCAGCGGGGGCCGAGTGCGGCCTGGTGGTCCAGGTGCCGCTGCAACTGGTCGAGCGTGGCGTGCAGCCGCGCGCCCACCGCGTTGCGCGTGAGGGGTTCGCGCTGCAGAAGATGGCGCTCGGGGTCGCGCAGCACGCGCAGGTTCAACGCCACGCCGTGGCGCGCGAAGCGCGGCGCCAGTTCGGCCTGGCGCTCGAGCAGCATGCGGCGCGTCTGCTGGTAGGCGTGCTCCGCGATCTCGCGGCGTTGGCGGTAGCTGAAGGTGTTGGCAAAAAACAGCGTGGCGTCGCGCTGGTCGGGCTCGATCAGCACGACGTCGGTCTCGGGGTACGCGCGTTCGTAGTGCTTGAGGCCCAGCGCCAGGCGCGAATGGATCATCGAGCGGAAGGTCTGGCTCATCACCGCCGGCAAACCGCCTTCGACCAACGAAGGAATGCGGCGGCCATCGTGCAGGCTCGGGTTGGTGTGAAAGGGCACCAGCGGGTTCAAGCACAGCAGCAGGTCGGTGCCTTCGTCCAGCGCCACGGTGGCGTGCAAGGTTTTCTTCAGCGCTCCGTCCACATAGTGCTGCCCGCCGATTTCTACTGGCGGAAACAGGCCGGGCAAGGCCGCGCTGGCCTGAATGGCGCGCGAAATCGGCACGTGGTCCCAACCGGGCCGGCCAAAAGGAGCGGCTTCACCTGTGTCGAGCTGCGTCGCCACCAGTGTCAGGCGCGCGCGCAACTCGCGGAAGTGATTGCTGCGCCCGGGTTGGCTGAACAGGCGCGCGATCTGCTGGTGGATGCCTTCGTTGTCGAGCACACCCGTGGGCAGCGCCGCACCCACGCGCTCGAATGCCGAGGTGAAGCTCTTGCCTCTGGCGCCCCATGCCCACAGCGCTCCGCCGATCAGGCGCGGCAGGCGTTGCAGCCGATCGCCGAATTCGCCCCAAGCCGGCTTGAGCAGCCACGAGGGGTCGAAGTTGTCGTCGCCCAGGTGGTCTTCGATGAAGGCTTCGCACAGTTGGCGCGGGCGGATGCCGTTGGCCAGCCCGGCTGCAATGAAGCCGCCAGCGGACACACCGACATAGTGCTCGCAGGCATTGAGGTCCAGTCCGTGCAGTCCTTCGTCCAGCGCGCAGAGCGCACCGATCTCGTAGATGGCCCCCAGGGGACCACCACCGGCCAGCGCCAACGCGATGCGGGGACGGCGTGCCTTCTGTGCGGCGTTGCGGTGGCGGGCGGTGCGAGGCGGCGTCATGCGTTTGAGTGTAGATCGGTGAATGCTGCAGTCTTGCTGCGTTGCAGCATGCGCGGCGGGCGCAAAAAAGGGGCGTCATGCGCCCCTGTGTGTGGTGTTGCGCCGTTGGGCACCGGCGTCACCGGCTGGTCTTGCGCGGCGCGGCTTTCTTCGCGGGCGCGGCCTTCCTGGGCGCGGTCTTGGCTGCTCTCTTGGCTGCGGTTTTGGTGGGTGCTTTGGCAGGTGCCTTGCCGCCGAGGTTTTGCACCTGCTGTTGGAGCGCGTCGATGCGTTCGATGAGTGCGTTCACATCGCGCGCGGACGGTACGCCCAACTTGTTCAAGGCCTTGGCCACACGCTCTTCGAAGATGTTCTCCAGCTTGTCCCACTGGCCTTGCGCCTTGGAGGAGATGTCGGTGGCCATGCTGCTCACGCGGCTGGTGGCCTCGGTGATGCGCTCTTCGGCCACGGCTTGCGTCTTGCGCTGGATCGTGAGCCCTTCCTTGACCAGCGAATCGAACGCCTTGCCACCTTCCTCCTGCGCCTTTGCAAATGCGCCCAGGCCGGCCAGCCAGATCTGCTGCGCAGACTCCTTGATCGCGCCCGACAGCGGAGAGTTGAAGCCAGCGGCGGCGCCTTTTTCGTTGCTGTTTTTCTGGATTTTCTTGACCATGGACATGCTCCTGGAAAGGGTGGAATGGAGAGGAGAGAAGGGGTCGGTGGCAGAGGGGGGCGCCACAGCGTCTGGGCACTTTACGGGCGGTGCGCCTGGACTGTGTAGGGGCGCACGACTAAACCTCCCCCGGTGTCGGCGGTGGCTCACGCGGGTTTTTGCGGAATGCGAGGGGCTACTTCCTGGTCAAGAATGCCGAACGCCTTGGGCCTTCCGATTCACCTTTCCTCTTCCATTCTCAGGAGTTCGTTCATGCAGTACTTCGTCACCGGTGCCACCGGCTTCATTGGCAAACGTCTGGTGGCCAAGCTGCTGCAACGCAAAGGATCGGTGGTGCACTTCCTCATTCGCCAGGAGAGCGAGGGCAAGGTGGCGGACTTGCGCGCGTACTGGGGCGTGGGCGCATCGCGCGCGGTACCGGTGTTTGGCGACCTGACGTCGAAGAAGCTCGGTGTATCGGTCGACGAGGTGAAGGCGCTCAAGGGCACGATCGACCACTTCTACCACCTCGCTGCGGTGTACGACCTCGAAGCGGATGCAGACAGCCAGATCGCGGTGAACGTGGACGGCACGCGCAACACGGTGGAGTTCGCCAAGGCCATCGGGGCCGGGCATTTCCACCACGTGTCGTCGATCGCGGCCGCGGGCCTGTACGAAGGCGTGTTCCGCGAGGACATGTTCGACGAGGCCGAGAACATCGACCACCCCTACTTCATGACCAAGCACGAGAGCGAAAAGATCGTGCGCCAGGAATGCAAGGTGCCCTGGACGGTGTACCGCCCGGCCGCCGTGGTCGGCGACTCGCGCACCGGTGAGATGGACAAGATCGACGGCCCCTACTACTTCTTCAAGCTGATCCAGCGCATGCGCCAGATCCTGCCACCGTGGATGCCGAGCGTGGGTCTGGAAGGCGGGCGCATCAACATCGTGCCGGTGGACTTCGTGGTCGACGCGCTCGACCACATCAGCCATCAGAAACGTGGCGGCGGGTCGTGCTTCCACCTCGTGGACCCGATGGGTTACCGTGTGGGCGACGTGCTCGACATCCTGAGCAAGGCCGCGCACGCGCCGAAGATGAACCTGTTCGTGAACGCGGCGCTCATGGGCTTCATCCCCAAGAGCGTGAAGAAGGGACTGATGGCGCTCGCGCCGGTGCGCCGCGTCTACAAGGCGGTGATGCAAGACCTCGGCCTGCCCGAGGACATGATGACCTTCGTCAACTACCCCACGCGCTTCGATTGCCGGGACACGCTGGCCGCCCTCAAGGGCAGCGACATCGCCTGCCCCAACTTCAAGGACTATGCCTGGCGCCTGTGGGACTACTGGGAACGCCACCTCGACCCCGACCTGCACATCGACCGCAGCCTCAAGGGCACGGTAGGTGGCAAGGTGGTGCTGGTCACCGGTGGCAGTTCGGGCATCGGCCTGGCAGCGGCGCACAAATTCGCCGAGGCCGGGGCGGTCACCATCATCTGCGGACGCGACCAGGACAAGCTGGACGAGGCCTGCAAGGAGGCGAAGGACAAGGGCTACCAGTTCATCGCCTACCCGGCCGACATCGCCGACATGGCCGATGCCGACCGCTTCGTACAACTGCTGATCCAGAACCACGGTGGCGTGGACTTCCTCATCAACAACGCCGGCCGCTCGATCCGGCGCGCCATCGAGGGCAGCTACGACCGCTTCCACGACTTCGAGCGCACCATGCAGCTCAACTATTTCGGCTGCCTGCGCGTGACCATGGGTTTTCTGCCCGGCATGGTGGCCAAGCGCAAAGGCCATGTGGTGAACATCAGCTCCATCGGCGTGCTCACCAACGCCCCGCGCTTCTCGGCCTACGTGGCCAGCAAGTCGGCGCTGGACGCGTGGACGCGTTGCGCCTCCAGCGAGTTCGCCGACCAGGGAATCACCTTCACCACCATCAACATGCCGCTGGTGCGCACGCCCATGATCGCGCCGACCCAGATTTACAAGAACGTGCCCACGCTGGCGCCCGAAGAGGCGGCCGACATGATCGCGCAGGCCTGCATCTTCAAGCCGGTGCGCATCGCCACGCGCCTGGGCATCACCGGGCAGGTGATGCACGCGCTGGTGCCGCGCGTGGCGCAGATCGTGATGAACACGAGCTTTCGCATGTTCCCCGACTCTTCGGCGGCCAAGGGGGAGAAAGGCGCCAAGTCGCAGCTCTCACCGGAAGCAGTGGCGATGCAGCAGATGATGCGGGGCATCCATTTCTGAACGCCAACCCTGAAGGTCCGCGCGAATGGGTCAGCGCGAAGCGGCCAGCCCTTCCACCGCCTGGAACATGGCCTGACGGGACTGGACGACGATCTGCGCCTTCCACGCACCGTCATCGACGTATGCGGCCGCCCGCACCTGCTGCCGGATCGTTTCCTGCAAGGCCGATGGGGCCTGCGGATGCTGGACCAGCCAGGTGTCGGCGCGCAGCGCGTCGATGAGTTCGGTGATGGGTACCGTGCCGAACTCGAGTGCGATGCCGGTGTACTGCGCCTGTGGGCATTCCTCGTAGACGACGTTCCACATCGCGCCGTTGAGCTGCGCCGAGGTCGACGAGCCGTCGTACACCGAGGTGATCTGCCCCCACCAGGCGCGGGCGCGCTGCAAGGCGGCCGATTCGTTCCGACCGGCAAAGATGCGTTCACCCACACCGCATTCGCCCAGGCCGGAATGCAGGTCGATCCAGGCCAGGTGCCGCGCCCGGCGCGCATGGCGGCGCAACACCTCGCGCAAGGTCTGCTGGCTCCAGGTGGGTGCATTGCCGCCAAAGAACATGCCGCTCGCAAACGCGTACTGGCCCTGCGTGACCGCGGCCTGAAACCGTGCGATACCGTGTTGTGCCAGGTAGGTCTGGATGCCGGCCACGCTCTGCGGCCCAGGAGGCCACTCGGGTGGCAGCAACAGGTCGTGCAGTTCGGCGTACGCCGGGTTCTGCGGCAAGGGTTGGGTGAAATCCAGGAAGTTGCGGTTGAGATCGACGTTCTCGTGTGTCGTACGGCGTCCCCAGGAAAAGCCGTACGGGTTGAGTGCGTGTATGTAGAGCACGGCCACGCCTGCCGCGCGCGCATGTTCGCGCCACTCGGCATCGTGCGTGGCAAACACCTGCACGCCCGAACCGCAATGGCCCTCGACACCGTGGCAGGCGCTGCTCACGATCAGCAGGCGCTCGGCATCGGCAGGGCCGTCGAGCGCCACGTCCACCGCGAGGGTCTCGCCCTCGCGGCCGGTCAAGGGGTGGTTGTGGCTGCGGATCGCCATGCCGGCCGCCGCTGCACCTTCAAGGAAACGCACGCGGGCCTGCGCGTACGAAGACGAAAAGCCCGCCTGCGGTGCGATCACCGCGGGCCGCCCAACCACTTCTCCGCCAGCCGCACCCAGAACGTGGCGCCCAGTGGCAGCAGGTCGTCGTTGAAGTCGTAACTCGGGTTGTGCAACATGCACGGCCCGCCGCCATGGCCCATCTCGCGGTGCGCGCCATCGCCATTGCCGATGAAGGCATAACAACCCGGGCGCACCTGCAGCATGTAGGCAAAATCTTCCGCACCCATCGTGGGTTCCTGTTCGATGACCTGCTCCTGGCCCACGATCTCGGCCAGCACCTCGCGCACGAAGGCGGTCTCGGTCGGGTGGTTGACGGTGGGCGGGTAGTTGCGCTTGAACTCGAACTCCACCGTGGCACCAAACGCCGCACAGGTGTGCACGGCGATTTCCTGCATGCGGCGCTCGATCAGGTCGAGCACATCGTAGGTGAAGGTGCGCACCGTGCCCTGGATCTCGCAGCTGTCGGGCACCACGTTGGTCGCCTCGCCGGTGTGGATCATGGTGACCGAGATCACCGCCGCGTCCAGCGGCTTCTTGTTGCGCGTGACGATGGTCTGGAAGGCCTGCACCATCTGACAGGCCACGGGCACCGGATCGATGCCGTTGTGCGGCAGCGCGGCGTGCGCGCCCTTGCCCCGGATGACGATGTGGAACTCGTTGCTCGACGCCATCACCGGCCCCGGGCTGGCCGCGAAGCTGCCCACCGCCATGCCTGGCCAGTTGTGCATGCCGAACACGGCCTCGACCGGGAACTGCTTGAACAGGCCGTCCTTGATCATCTCGCGCGCGCCACCACCCCCCTCTTCGGCGGGCTGGAAGATCAGGTACACCGTGCCGTCGAAGTGGCGGTGCTTCGCAAAGTGCTGCGCAGCGGCCAGCAGCATGGCGGTGTGCCCGTCATGGCCGCAGGCGTGCATCTTGCCCGCGTGCTGGCTGGCATGGGCAAAGCTGTTGTGCTCCTGCATGGGCAGGGCGTCCATGTCGGCGCGCAGGCCAATCGCACGTCCGCTCTTGCCGCCATCGCGGCCGTGCACGATGCCGACGACACCGGTCGTGCCCAAGCCACGGTGCACCGGAATGCCCCATTCGGTGAGCTTCTGAGCCACCATGTCGGCGGTGCGCACCTCTTCAAAACAGAGTTCGGGATGGGCGTGGATGTCGCGCCGCACCGCGGCGATACCCGCAGCCTGGGTGAGGATGGAATCGATGAGCTTCATGGGGACCTCTCGATGCCCTTGCGGGCACCCGATACAAAGAGGCCATGGTACCCAAGGCCGCGGAGGGCGGCGACCCCGGAGCGACACCCAAACGCCTCGCAGGGGTATTGCGCCCCATGCGCAAGACCGGGGCGACGCATATCATGGCGCTGAACCACCACCGCTGCCCATGACCTCCACCGCAACCACCCGCGATGTGCGCGGCGCCTGCCCGCACGACTGCCCGGACACCTGTGCCCTGATCACGCAAGTCGACCCGCAAGGCGTGGCCGTGCGTGTCATGGGCAACCCCGATCACCGCCACACCGATGGCGCCCTCTGCACCAAGGTCTCGCGCTACACCGAGCGCACCTACCACCCGCAACGCCTGCTCACGCCGCTGCGGCGCAGCGGCCCCAAGGGCAGCGGCCAGTTCGAACCCGTGGGCTGGGACGAGGCGTTGGACGAGATCGCGCAGCGCCTGCGGGCGATTGCCGCGCGCGACCCGCAGGCCGTCCTGCCCTACAGCTACGCCGGCACCATGGGCCTGGTGCAGGGCGAAGCCATGGCCGGGCGATTTTTTCATCGCCTGGGCGCGTCCCTGCTCGACCGCACCATCTGCGCATCGGCCGGCGGCGAAGCGCTGGTGCAGACATTGGGCAGCAAGGTCGGCATGAAGGTGGAGCACTTTGCGCAAGCCAAGCTGATTCTGATCTGGGGCAGCAACTCGATCGCCAGCAACCTGCATTTCTGGCGCCTGGCGCAGCAGGCCAAACGCGATGGCGCGCGCCTGGTGTGCATCGACCCGCGCCGCACCGAAACAGCCGACAAATGCCATGAGCACATCGCGCTGCGTCCCGGCACCGATGCCGCGCTCGCCTTCGCGCTGATGCACCAGCTCATCACGCACGACTGGCTGGACCACGACTACATCGAACGCCACACCCAGGGCTGGGAAGGCCTGCGCGAGCGCGCCCTGCAATGGCCGCCCGAACGCGCGGCCGAGATCTGCGGCGTGCCCGTGCAGCAGATCGCCGACCTCGCGCGCGCCTACGGCACCACGAAGCCGGCCGCCATCCGCCTGAACTACGGCATGCAGCGCGTGCGCGGCGGCGGCAATGCGGTGCGCGCCATCGCCTGCCTGCCCGCACTGGTGGGCGCGTGGCGCGAGCCCGCCGGTGGCATGCTGCTGTCGGCCTCGGGCTTCTTTCCGGTGCAGCGCGCCGCGCTGCAGCGCCCCGACCTGCTCGCCGGGCGGCGCACCCGCACGCTCAACATGAGCACCATCGGCAACGACCTGTTGCGCGAGAGCTCACCCGGGTTCGGTCCGAAGGTCGAGGCGGTGATCGTCTACAACAGCAACCCGGTGGCGGTCGCGCCGGAGTCGGCCAAGGTGGTGCAGGGCTTCGCGCGCGAAGATCTCTTCACCGTGGTGCTGGAGCACTTCCAGACCGATACCGCCGACCACGCCGACGTCATCCTGCCGGCCACGACACAACTCGAGCACTGGGACATCCACACCAGCTACGGCCACACCGACGTGCTGCTCAACCGCCCCGCCATCGCACCGGTGGGCCTGGCGCGCAGCAACACCGACATCTTCCGCGCGCTGGCCGCTCGCATGGGCTTTGACGAAGCCTGCTTCGCCGACGACGACCTCGCGCTGTGCCGAACCGCCTTCGACCCCCAGGTGGTGGACTTTCAACAACTGCTGGAGCAAGGCTTCACCACACTGAACCTGCCCGAGGCGCCGTTTGCCCAGGGTGGTTTTCCCACCGCCTCGGGCCGCTGCGAGTTCTTCAGCGAACGGCTGGCCGCGCGCGGCCAGGACGGTCTGCCCGACCACCTGCCGAATTTCGAAACCGTCGGCAGCTCGCCCCGTTTCCCCCTGGCCATGATCTCGCCGCCCGCGCGCAACTTCCTCAACTCCAGCTTCGTCAACGTGAGCAGCCTGCGCGACATCGAAGGCGAACCCGTGCTCGAGATCCACGCCGAGGACGCCGCGCCACGCGGCATTCAGAGCGGCCAGATGGTGCGCGTGTTCAACGACCGGGGCGAATACCGCTGCAAGGCCAGCGTCTCGAAACGCGCGCGCCTGGGTGTGGTCAACGGCCTGGGCATCTGGTGGCGCAAGCTCGGACCCGACGGCACCAACGTCAACGAAGTGACCAGCCAGCACCTGACCGACATGGGTGGTGGCCCCGTGTTCTACGACTGTCTCGTCGAGGTGGCGCCGGCATGAAATGCGCGCTGCGCCGACTGGGCTTGGCTGCCACCCTGTTGCTGGTGGCGGGCTGTTCCAGCACCACGGGTGTCGGCTACTACTGGCAATCGGTCACCGGGCACCTGAAGCTCATGCGGGCCGCGCGGCCCGTCGACGATCTGCTGAGCGACGCGGCCACACCGCTGCGCCTGAAGGAACGGCTCGCACTGGCGCAACGCATCCGCGCGTTCGCCGCCGCCGAACTGGCGCTGCCCGACAACGCCAGCTACCACCGCTATGCCGACCTGCAGCGCCGCGCCGCCGTCTACAACGTGGTGGCCGCGCCCGCACTCTCGCTCACTTTGCAGACCTGGTGCTTTCCCGTGGCCGGCTGCGTGGGCTACCGCGGCTATTTCGACGAGGCCGACGCCCGGGCCTTCGCGAGCAGCCTGCCCAGCGAACTGGAAGTGGCGGTCTACCCGGTGCCCGCCTACTCCACGCTGGGCTGGATGAACTGGGCCGGCGGCGACCCTCTGCTCAATACCTTCATCGCCTACCCCGAAGGTGAACTCGCGCGCATCGTGTTCCACGAGTTGGCGCACCAGGTGGCCTATGCGCGCGGCGACACCGAGTTCAACGAGTCCTTCGCCACCGCAGTGGAACGCCTGGGCGGTGCGCGCTGGCTGGCCCGGGAAGCCGGAGAACAGGCGCGCGCCGAATACGCCACCTTCGACGAACGCCGCCGCGCCTTGCGCACCCTCACCTTCAAGACGCGCCGCCAGCTGCAAGCCATCTACCAGGACACGGCGCTCGACGACACCGAGAAGACACGGCGCAAGGCCGCAGCCATGCAGGTCTTCCGGCAAACCTATGCCAACCTCCGAAGCCACTGGGGTGGCTACGCCGCCTACGACCCGTACGTCGCCCAGGCCAACAACGCCAGCTTCGCCGCCCAGGTGGCCTACGACGGCCTGGTGCCCGCCTTCGAGGCCCTGTTCGAACGCGAAGGACGCGACTTCGCACGGTTCTATGATGCGGTGCGCCAGCTGGCCGCGTTGCCGCGGCAAGAGCGGGTCACCCAGTTGCAACAACTCACCCCCCTGGTGGCTGGCAAGACACGCACGAATCCCTGACATACCACGACGAGGAAGCGAAGCCATGGCAGACATCCACATCGAACGCGATCACAAACTGGGCCTGGCCTCCGCGCGCAAGCTCGCCTGGCGCTGGGCCGAGCAGGCCGAGAACGAGTTCGACATGAGCTGCACCTACGAAGAGGGCGACGACTGCGACGAGGTGCAGTTCACCCGCTCCGGCGTGAATGGCACGCTCAAGGTCTCGGGCGAGCGCTTCGAGCTGGACGCGCGGCTGGGCTTCCTGCTGGGCGCGTTCAAGGACCGCATCGAAGACGAAATCGTGAAAAACCTCGACACCTTGCTGGCGGGCAAGAAACCGGCCGCACAAAAGAAGAAAGCCGGCTGAGCCGGCTTCCCGTTGCGCGCCCTTCAGCAGGCCGGCTTCATTGCAGCGATTCGATGAGGTCGATGTATTGCTGCATCGCGTCGTCGCCCGAGGTGCCCTTCAAACCATTCCAGGCGTCCCACTTGGCGCGCCCCACCATGTCGCCGAAACCGGGCTTCTTCTCGGTGTTGTCACCGGTGGTCGCTTGTTTGTACAACCCATAGATCTTCAACAGCGTCGCGTTGTCGGGGCGCTCGCTCAGGCTCTTGGAATTTGCCACTGCGGCGTCGAATTGGGACTTGAGGTCGGCCATGGATGCTTGCTCCTGTTGAAATGAAAAAGCCCGGCTTAGGGCAGTCCCGCTATCTTACGGTTGGCCCACTCTGCACAATAGGGCCACAACCCCAAAGGCCCGAGGAGCATCCATGGTTCAACGCGTCGCAGCCCGCACCGCACCCGCCGCCGTGCCGCCCGCCCGGACGCGATCGCCGGGCGCGTTGCTCAACGGCGCCCGCGCCTCGGTCTCGCAAGCGGTGAACAGCACGCTGGGCATCGAGGGCGAGCGCATGAGCAAGGTCGACACCGCTTGGCTGCGCATGGACTCGCCCTCGAACCTGATGATGATCGTGGGCGTGTGGATCCTGCGCCCGGGCATCCCCCGGGCGGCGCTGGCCGAGCGCGTGCGCGAAAGGCTGCTGCCCTACCGCCGCTTCGTGCAGACCGCACGCGAAGACGCGGCCGGTGCGCATTGGTCGAACGACCCGGACTTCCAGCTCGACCGCCATGTGGTCACACACAAGCTGGCGCGCCGCAAGGGCCAGAGCGAGCAGGAGGCGCTGCAGGCCCGCGTGGGCGACCTGGCCATGCAGCCACTCGACCACGACCACCCGCTGTGGCAACTGGAGCTGATCGAAAGCTACGGCGGTGGCTCGGCGCTGATCGCGCGCATCCACCACTGCATTGCCGATGGCGTCGCGCTCATCAGCGTGATGATGAGCCTGGTCGATGGCGGCGGCGCGCCGCCGCAGCGCAAGCGCCGCCGCACGCCCGAAGGTGCGGAGGACTGGCTGGCCGACACCTTGATACGCCCGTTCGGCGACATCACCGCGCGCGCCCTCGAAGCGGCGGGCGGCGGCGCGGCCAGGTCGCTGTCGATGCTGGCCTCGCCGCAGAAGAGCCTGGGTGCGACGTTGGGCCAGGCCACGGACATCGCGCGCATGGGCGGCCAGCTCGCCAGCGACCTGGCCTCGCTCGCGCTCATGCCCGACGACTCGCCCACGCGCCTGAAGGGGCTGCCCGGGCGCGCCAAGCGCGTGGCCTGGTGCGAACCGATCCCGCTCGACGAGGTCAAGGCCATCGGCAAGGCGCTGAACTGCTCCGTCAACGACGTGCTGCTGGCCTGCGTGGCCGGCGCGATCGGCGCCTACCTGCGCGGCCTGGGCGATGACACACGGGGCCAGGAAATCCGCGCCATGGTGCCGATCAACCTGCGCCCCATGGAGGAGGCCTGGAAGCTGGGCAACCGTTTTGGCCTGGCCCCGCTGGTGCTACCGATCGGGCTGGACAACCCGATTGAGCGCGTGTTCGCGGTGCGCGCGCGCATGAACGAACTCAAGGGCAGTCTGCAACCGCTGCTGGCCTTCGGCCTTCTGTCGGTCGCCGGCCTGTTGATCAAGCCCGCGCAAGAGGCCTTGTTGAACCTGTTCAGCCGCAAGACCACTGCGGTAATGACCAACGTGCCCGGGCCGGGCACCAAGCTCAAGGTGTGTGGCTCGACGCTGGAGCAGACCATGTTCTGGGTGCCACAGACCGGCACCGTGGGCCTGGGCGTCTCCATCTTGAGCTATGGCGGCGGTGTGCAGTTCGGTGTGATCGCCGACACCACGCTCTGCCCCGACCCTCAGGAGATCATCGATCGCTTCGAGCCCGAGTTCGCGAATCTTCTGATGGTGACGTTGATGCTGCCGTGGGGAGAAGCGCAAGGGTAGTGCCCCCACGCTCCTCCGCACCACCTCGAGGAAGCTGATCGCGCGTCAGGCTATCGCCAATCGCCGGTCGGCCACTTCGAGCAGGCCGTCGAAGATCAGGCTCTCCACCAGCTCCACGTCCGTGGACATGCTGGGCGCCATCTTCCAGCCCGCCCCGCCCGTCATGATGCAGACCGGGTCCTCGCCGCAATGGCGGCGCAGGTTCTCCACCATGCGCTGCACCGCGCCGGCGATGGCAAACGTGCCGCCACTGGTCAACGCGTCGCTGGTGTTGGTGGGAAAGTCGCGCACGTCGCCCGTGGGCACATGCAAACCCGCCGTGCCCGATTCGAGCGCTCGCAGCATGATCCCGTGGCCGGGCAGGATGATGCCGCCCAGAAAGCGCCCATCGGCATCGATCGCCTCCACGGTGACCGCCGTGCCCACCATCACAACCACACAAGGCCGGGGCGGCCCTTTCGCGAGCAGCCGCTGGCGCGCGCCGATCATGGCCACCCAACGGTCCGACCCCAGCCGGGCCGGGTGGTCGTAGCCATTGGTCAGCCCGGCCTCGGCACTGCTGGAGACCACCCATCGCGGCGTGACATCCCACATTTCAAGCTGTTCCTCGACACGCCGCTTGACCGCATCACCCGCGACGATGCAGCCCAGCACCCAACGCGGCGACGCCAGGCGCGCCCAATCGCCCTCTTCCAGGGTCTCGATGTTTTCCAGAAACTGGGCGCCACTGGCCAACAGCGTCGCCCCGACGCGTGGTGCGTCGTAGAGAGCCCATTTCAGGCGGGTGTTCCCTACGTCCAGGGCCAGCAGAGTCATGCGCGGATTATGGGCAAGCGATAAAGGGATTTTTGATGCAGCGCAGCATCGCGAACGGCGCGCCGGTCACACCTTCTCAGATCAGGCCAATCCAGCAAGCGCGCTGCACGGCAGCCAGCTTGTTGTCGGTCTGCAACTTGGCCATGGCGTTGGCCAGGTGGTAGTTCACCGTGCGCTCCGAGCAGTCCATGCGCAAAGCGGTTTCGCGCGCGGTCAGGCCTTCGAACGCCAGGTTGAGGCTTTCCAGCTCGCGCGGGCTCAGGCTCACACGCTGCTCCGAGATCGTGCGCCGCAACATGGGCCATACATTGAACGCCGACCACGCCAGCACCGCCGCCTCGGACCGGTCCGCGAAGGCGCGCGGGCTGAACATGAAACATTCGAAAGCGCGGCCCGCCGGCAGGCTGAACGCCACGCGCACCAGCGTCTGGAATCCATGCGCCAGCCACAGGCGGCGCCAGCGGCTCGACTGCTCGAACGACGACTTGGAGATATCCTGCCAGGCCACGAGTGGCGCATCGCTGTCGCGCCACCCCGCACCGAAGTCGCGGCTTTCGGCCAGCGCTTCGGCAGGCCCCAACAAGCGCGGCGGATGCACCGCCAGTACCTCGCGCTGGTCGCGCCCACCCGTGGGCTTGGGCCCAAGCACCAACACAGCCTCGACACCCTGATCGCGAAGCGCGCATACCCAATCGGCCAGAATCCCGTCCAGCCCCACACTGTCAAAGTTGACAGGCAAGGTCATGGCGCGCAACGTATGGTTGCATTCACAATGCCTGAATGATCAGGGTAGGGAGCTCGCGCTGATGCTGTGTGGCGAACAAAGGAGTGCATATTGTCTTTGGACCGGTTGTGGATGCGCAGCGCCAAGGCCCGCCTTTGGCGTTGGTGGCTGGACGAAGTCGTCCATGCGCCCATGGAGCCTATTTTGCACCCATCGCGCTACCGCCTGTTGTGGATCGGGGGGTTCACTTTCATCGGTCATTTGGTGATCTACGTTATTTGGGGCCATCTGGTCCCGCAACCCTACGAAAACCTCTGGGCGCGCCTCGTCATGGCATTCCTGGCGTTGATTTACGTGCTCCCCCGCGTTTCGCGCGACCCGTCTGCCACCCAAAGCGGCCGGCTGTTCAGCCTGGCGACCTGGATCCAATTGCCGTGGTTCTTCTCGTGGATGTACTGGATGAATGGCGGCAATGCCGCCTGGCTGGGCAGTGTGGCCGCCATGATCCTGATCTATTACCACGCCACCGATTGGCGCCTGGCAACCTTCGGGTTGATCACCGGTGGTTTTGCCGGCTGGGCCAGCGCGGAGCTTCTGGGCACCGATGTGCATGCCTTTCAGGAACCCATGGCCAATGTCGTGGTGCTGGGTTTTGCCGTGATCATGGGCATCATGCTGGGCTTCTCCGGGGCCAACCTGCGCCGCGCCCGCCTGCTCAACACCCTGAGCACCATGGGCGTGATGGCGCACGAGCTGCGCACACCGCTGGCCACGGTCAATCTGATGGGCGATGTGCTGCGCAACCTGGTGCAGCATGACGTGCCCGAGTCCAAGCGCAAGAAACTCGACGAACTGGCCACACGGCTGCAGAACCTGGTGCGCAGCATGAACCGGCAAATCGACACCCAGATCTCCAACGCCCAACTGATGCGGCTGCCGCGCGAGCAAAGCCATATCATGGCGGCCGCATTGGTGCAGGATGTGGTCAGCCAATACCCGTACCGCTCGTCCAGGGAGCGCGACTGTGTGCAGGTGCACATCCAGAGCGACTTCTGCTTCACGGCCTCGCGCCCGCTGTTCGCGCAAGTGCTCACCAACCTCATCAAGAACGCCCTGCATGCACTGGCCGCCGCCAGCACCGCGCCCAGCCCGGGCGATCTGCGGCTGGACGTCGGCATTCACCACGGCAAGGGCCGCATCGCGGTGTCGGACGACGGCATCGGCATCACGCACGATCAACAGCAACGCATCTTCGAACCCTTTTTCTCGACCCAGGCCGGCGCCGGCAATGGCCTGGGCCTGACGTTCTGCAAGAACGTGGTGGAATCGGCGCAAGGCCGCCTCAGCGTCCATTCGCAACCCGGCCTGGGTGCGGTCTTCATGATCGACCTGCCTCTCGAACCTCAAGCAACAGCCGAACCGGCTACCGCACCGGCCACTCCAGGCTGACGACACCATGGCACTGACTATTCCCCTCTTCCACCGCCCTGGCGCCATCCTGTTTCTGGACGATGACACCGACTACCTTGAAATGCTCGGCATGGTCATTCCCGCACACCTGCAAGTGGAGCTCTATTCAAGACCCTCGGGGTTCGCAGCCCGCATGCAGAACGAGCCGGCGCGGTGGGAGTCGGATGCCATGGCACAGCTGCAGATGCTGGAGCGCTGGCGCCAAGGCCAAGCCTTGCTGCCCCAGGTGCTGCGTTACTGGGCCATCAACGCTGCGCGCTACGAGCTGGCCCAGATATGCGTGGTGGACTATGCGATGCCGGGCACCGATGGCCTCAAGGTGCTCAACACTTTGCTCGACTGGCCTGGCTCGCGCGTGTTGCTCACGGGGCAAGCTGACGAACAGATCGCCATACAGGCCTTCAACAATGGCCTGATCGACCAGTTCGTGCCCAAACAGACTACCGATATCACCCGCCACCTGCTGGGCGTGCTGCGCAAGCTGGCACAAACACCGCACCCGCGTCTGAACACGCTGTGGCGTGCCGCGCTGCGCCCGGCCCAGCAATCGATGTTGCAAATTCCGTCGGTGGTCAAAAGCCTGCGCAACTACACCGAACAGCACTGGGTGGAGTACGTGGTGCTGGGAGAACCGTTCGGCCTGATCGGGCTCGACGCCATGGGCCACTGCCAGTGGCTACAGCTGGAGTCCACCGCCAGCCTGCCGGATCTGGCCGAACTGGCCGGCTCGGCCGGACTGGGCTTCGATACGGTGCGTGCCGTGCGTGCCGGACAGCGGCTGGCGGCCGTCGAACTGCACCAGCAGATGGGCTTGCGGGGGGCGGTGCGCACGGCACCCGCCTTTGCCGTGGGCGACGACGGTGTGCTGTGTGGCGCCGTCTTCCCCCTGGAGCCATCCGACCTGCCCCAGCCCATCTATGCCTATCGGCATTTTCTGGAAGCCCAGGGCGCTCGGATGGTGCACGACGATTAAGCGTTCAGCGTCAAGCAGCGACAGCCTCCTGCGCCCCGGCCGCCCGTACGCGCGCGCGGCGTGCCACAGGCCAATCCCAGGGTTGGACGATAGGTGCGATCTCTGCCGCCACATTCTCCAAGTGGACCAGTTCGGCCTCGGTGAGCGCCGCATTGAGCGTCAGGCGCACCAGCGCGCGGTTCTTGGCGGTCGCGGGTGCGCAGAAGATCGCGCCAAACACGCCGCGCGCTTCGAGTTCGTCGCGCAGGCGCATGGTGTCGGGCTCGGTGCCAGCTTCGAGCGCAATGATCTGCTCCGTGCCTTGGTTGATCGTGTAGCCGAGCTCCACCAGCCGGCTGCGCACACGGTGCGTGATGGTCTTCAAGCGTGCGCGCTCGGCATCGGCCTTCTGCAACACCTCGACCGTGGCCCGCAGCCCGGCCACTTCGTGCGGCAGCAGGCACGAACTGAAGATGTTGGGAAAGCTCGAGCTCAGGATGTAGTAGCGCATGCTGGCCGGCGCGGTGAAGAAACCGGCACGCCCCGCCAGCGACTTGGCCAGGCTGGCCGAAATGAAGTGCACGCGGTCGGTCAACCCGAGCTCGGCACACAGGCCCGCACCACCGGGACCGTGGGTGCCCAGCGAATGGGACTCGTCGACCAGAATCATGCTGCCGTGCTTTTCCACGACTTCGAGGATCGCCTCCAGAGGACACACCGAACCGGTGGTGCTGTAGACCGAATCGACCACGACGACACCTGGACCGTTCTTGCCCATCATCTTGTCCAGATGCGCCGGGTCGTTGTGGCGGAATGCGTAGGCGGGCGCGCGCGCCGCATGGGCGCCTTCCCAGAGCGACGCATGGGCCTGGGTGTCCAGGTACACCGGGGTGTTGGCGTCGGCGATGGACTGCAGCAACCCCACATTGGCCGAGTACCCCGACTGACAAACAAACGCGTCCTCCTTGCCCACCCACCCGGCCAGCGCCGTTTCAAGTGCGCGCGTGGGATGCTGCTGCAACAGGAACACGCCCGACTGAACGACGTGTTCGCTGCCCTTGGTGATGGCCTCGACCTGTGCCGCGACGATGTGGGGATGGCCGGTCACGCTCAGGTAGTCGTTGCCATCGAGCCGCACCGCGTTGGAGCCGGGTTGCGATCCATGAAGCACGAATTTCCCACCCCAATCGCCCTCCCAGCGCGGCTTGAACGTGCGCTCGATGCGCTGGACGAGGGTGGCCGCGAGCGGCGGATTCTTGACAACGACGTCCTTGACGCGTTCCAGCGTTTCCATGGAATTCTCCTGAGGGGGATAGAAAACTCCAATGAAAAAAGAATTTCGTGAAAAAATCACACATACCCTGTTAGGGTTGACAGGGGATATGAGGCTTTCGACTGCTGTTCTGGTTAGTCCATCCGACAGGCGGCAACGGACTGTTACAAAATGGCCACGCCAGAACCTGTGCGGTTCTGTTCAGTTCTGGCGCCAGGGCAAACCGCGGTAACGCCAGCCGCCCTTGCGCCCGCGGTGGGCCTCGGCGTCCGGATCGCCTTCAAAACCTTCGAGGATGTTGTAGGCCTCAATGCCGAGTTCGGTCGCCCGCTGGGCCGCGGCCACCGAACGCACACCACTGCGGCACAGCAGCACCAGCTTCTTGCCGCCCGAGGCCTCCTGGACTTGCTGGTCGAAGGTGGCGTTCAAGGCCATGCCCGGCCAATGCTTCCAGGCCACCGGTACCGCGCCGGGCACAAATCCGACCCACTCGCGCTCGGCATCGGTGCGCACGTCGACCATCACGGCTTCATTGGCCTGCACCCACTTCCAGGCCAGTTCGGGTGACACATCGCCGGCATAGGTCCCTTGATGCGCACCAGAAGCGGGCATGGGCTGCAGGCGCAACGCGCCATCCAGGTCGTGCCGCAGGCCCGAGGTCAGATTCGCCGGGACGGCTTCGTCGATGCGCTTGGGCCGGGGCAACTGAAGCGCATTCATCAGCGCCACGAACTCGACTTCGGTCTTTCCGGCCACGCGCGCGTTGGACGATTTCTCGTGGCCGATGGTGGAGTTGGCGCGTCCCTGGTAGTCGTGGCCAGGCCATACCGTGGTGCCGTCCGGCAACGCAAACAGCACCTGGGTGATGCTGCGGTACAGAGCCTCGGCGCTGCCCGACTGGAAGTCGGTGCGACCACAGCCATGGATGAGCAGCGTGTCGCCGGTAAACACGTGATCGCGCCAGACATAGCTCATGCTTCCAGCGGTGTGCCCCGGCGTGTGCAAGGCTTTGAGCACCTCGTCGCCGAACTTCAACGTGTCGCCGTCCTGCAGTTGGACGCCCGCTGTGCCGATGCCACAGCCCATCGGTGCGGCGGTCTTGGCGCCCGCCAGTTCGGCCAGTCGCCCTGCGCTGGTGATGTGGTCGGCGTGGGCATGGGTCTCGACCGTCCAGGCCAGCTTGAGGCCGTATTCGCGCAGGGTGGCGAGGTCGCGGTCGATCTGCTCGTCCACCGGGTCGATGATCAAGGCATCGCGGCTGACCTGGTCGAACAGCACGTAGGTGTAGCTGCAGGAGGCGGGATCAAAGAGCTGGATCGGCTTCATCGTGGTCCATCAAAATTTCAATGTGATCTAGAGATATTTTCACGCCCGGAACGGGTCCCGGTCTACAGAAAGTACGGCGTATTTACTTCTTGCGTATTCACTGGTTGGTGAAAACCCTGCGCTCTACAACAGCGCCTTCCATGCATCATCGTTCGCTCAATCAACCCGACTGGAGACAAAAGATGACCGACAAGAAGACCGTCACTTCGCGCCGAGGCATGCTAAAGGGTGCGGCCGTTGCGGCAGGTGCCATGTCTGTGCCCATGGTGGCGATGGCACAAAGTACCACCCTGCGCTTCCAGAGCACCTGGCCGGCCAAGGACATCTTCCACGAGTACGCCCAGGACTTTGCCAAGAAGGTCAATGACATGGCCGGCAACCGGCTGAAGATCGAGGTGCTGCCGGCGGGTTCCGTGGTGCCGGCGTTCCAGTTGCTGGATGCGGTGGCCAAGGGCACGCTGGACGGCGGCCATGGCGTGGTCGCCTATTGGTACGGCAAGAACTCCGCCCTGGCGCTGTGGGGCTCCGGCCCGGGCTACGGCATGGACGCCAACATGGTGCTGGCCTGGCACAAGTACGGCGGTGGCAAGGCCCTGATGGAAGAGATCTACAAGAGCCTCAATCTGGACGTGGTGTCGTACCTGTCGGGTCCGATGCCCACGCAGCCGCTGGGCTGGTTCAAGAAGCCGGTCGCCAAGGTGGCGGACATGAAGGGCCTGAAGTTCCGCACGGTGGGCCTGGCGGTGGACGTGTTCACCGACATGGGCACCGCAGTGAACCCGCTGCCCGGTGGCGAGATCGTGCCGGCACTGGACCGCGGCCTGATCGATGCGGCCGAGTTCAACAACGCCTCCAGCGACCGTGTGCTCGGTTTCCCCGACGTGGCCAAGAACTGCATGCTGCAGAGCTTCCACCAGTCGGGCGAGCAGTTCGAGATCCTCTTCAACAGGGGCAAGCTCAACGCCTTGCCGACCGAGCTCCGGGCCATCATCGACAACGCCGCAGAAGCCGCCAGTGCCGACATGAGCTGGAAGGCCATCGACCGCAATTCGCAGGACTACGAGGCCTTGAAGAAGTCTGGCATCAAGTTCTACAAGACGCCCGATCCGATCCTGCGCGCGCAGCTGACCTCGTGGGACAAGATCATCGCCAAGAAGTCCGCCGAAAACCCATTGTTCAAGAAGGTGCTCGACTCGCAGAAGGCTTTTGCGCGGCGTGCCTGCCAATGGGAAAACGACTACTCGGTCGACTTCAAGATGGCCTACAACCACTACTTCGGCAAGAAGAGCTGATCGACGCCAACAGAAGAAAGGGGCATTGCGCCGGCGCCATGCTCCTTTTTTTTCGCCCGTTCTCGAGTGCCGGCTGAGGAAATTTGATGCAATCCATCCTGTGGACGGTGGACCGGATGTCGACCTTCATCGGCAAGGTCTTCGCCTGGTGTGCCCTGCTGCTGACACTGCTGATCAGTTGGGAAGTGTTTTCGCGCTATGTCATGAACAACCCGCATGCCTGGGTACTGGACGCCCAGATCATGTTGTACGGCGCGCTGTTCATGACGGCGGGCGCCTACACCCTTTCGAAGAACGGGCACGTCCGTGGCGACGTGCTCTACGGCTTCTTCCAACCCCGCACCCAGGCCATCATCGATCTGACGCTCTACATCATCTTCTTCATGCCCGGAATCATCGCGCTGACCTGGGCGGGCTGGGTCTATGCAGGCGAATCGCTCGCCATCCGGGAACAGACGTTCTCGGCCGACCCGTTGCCGCTCTACCCGTTCAAGTACGTGATCCCGCTGGCGGGCTTCACGTTGTTGCTGCAGGGGTTGGTGGAAATCGTGCGCTGCATCCAGTGCATCCAGACCGGTGCGTGGCCTGCACGCGAGGACGACGTGCAGGAAGTCGACGTCGACAAACTCAAGGAAATGGTTCACGTCAAAGACGCAGATATCGCCGCGCTCGACGCCGCCGTGGTGGCGCAGGAGAAGCGCTCATGAAAATCCGCAAGGAACTCTGGTTCGGGCTGACTTTCATGGCCCTCATCGTGGTGCTGGCCGCTGGCGTGCTGCTCAGCGCCGAGACCATCACCAACGGTCACCTCGGTCTGCTGATGCTGTCGCTGGTGGTGGTGGCGATCATGCTGGGCTTTCCCACCGCCTTCACGCTCATGGGCATGGGCATGCTGTTCACCTGGATGGCGTACGACGGCAACGTCACGCACACGCTCGATCTGATGGTGCAGTCGGCCTACAAGACCATGGCCAACGACGTGCTGATCGCCGTGCCGCTGTTCGTGTTCATGGGTTATCTGGTCGAGCGCGCCAACCTGATCGAGTCGCTGTTCAAGAGCATGCATCTGGCCCTCGCCCGCCTGCCGGGCGCGCTGGCCGTGGCCACGCTCGTGACCTGCACCATCTTTGCCACCGCCACCGGCATCGTGGGTGCCGTGGTCACCCTCATGGGGCTGCTCGCCTTGCCAGCCATGCTGCGCGCGGGCTACAGCGTGCCGCTGGCCGCCGGTGCCATCACGGCGGGTGGCTGTCTGGGCATTCTGATTCCGCCTTCGGTTTTGCTGATCGTCTACGGTGCCACTGCGGGGGTTTCGGTGGTGCAGCTGTACGCTGGCGCCTTCTTTCCTGGTTTGATGCTCGCCTCGTTGTACGTGTTGTACGTGATCCTCGTCGCCAAGCTCAAGCCACAGTGGGCACCGCCACTGACGGCCGAGGAGCGCAGGGTCGAACTCCCGCCGCTCACTCGGCGACTCACGACCGACCCCACCGCCCACGCATTGGTGAACCTGCTCAAAGGCCGGCGAAATGCCGATGTGCCGATGTCGCACCTGCTCAAACAGATTGGCCTGGCCGCCTTGCCCGCGCTGATCTTCGCGGCCGTGATGATCCCGAGCTACGAAGCCGTCACCACGGTGCAGGCCGAGGCCGTGTACGAGATCGAGGAGATCGGCGCCAGCCGCGCCAGCACCAGTGATGCCGGCGGTCTGGCCGAGCCACCGGCCGAGGAGTCGGGCGGTTTGGCCGAACCACCGTCCGAATCCGAAGGCCTCGCGGAGCCGCCGGCCGATCCTGACATCCCCGGCGCGTCGAGCGCGCTGCCAGAGCCTCCCGGCGGTGCCGAGGAGACGGACAAATCCGCCGTCGAAGCACCCGCGCCCATGGACGCCTCAGGCACTGCGGACAAGGAAAGACCAGAGGCTGCCGCAACCCAGCCCGCGCCCACGTGGTGGTGGGTGGTCTTCGCGGTCTTCGGCGCACTGGTCACCTTGTTCTACCTCTTCTTGAGCTTCGCCCGGCTCGAGATCTTCAAGATGCTGCTGGCATCGTTCTTCCCACTCGTGCTGCTGATCCTGAGCGTGCTGGGTTCGATCGTGCTGGGCCTGGCCACGCCGACGGAAGCCGCGGCCATGGGGGCCCTGGGCGGCATGCTGCTCGCCGCCGCCTACCGGCGGCTCAACATGACCGTTCTCAAGGAATCGGTCTACCTCACCGCCAAGACCTCGGCCATGGTGTGCTGGCTCTTTGTGGGCTCGGCCATCTTTTCAGCCGCCTTCGCGCTGCTGGGCGGACAGGCGCTGGTGGAACAGTGGGTGCTGGGCATGAACCTCACCAAGATCGAGTTCCTGGTGATGACGCAGATCATCATCTTCCTGCTCGGATGGCCACTGGAATGGACCGAGATCATCGTGATCTTCATGCCCATCTTCATCCCGCTGCTGGTGCACTTCGATGTCGACCCGCTCTTCTTCGGGCTGCTCGTGGCGCTGAACCTGCAGACCGCCTTCCTCAGCCCGCCGGTGGCGATGGCCGCGTTCTACCTGAAGGGGGTGAGTCCGCCGCACGTCACGCTGAACCAGATCTTCCTGGGCATGCTGCCGTTCATGGGCATCCAGGTCCTGGCCATCGTGTTGCTGTACATGTTCCCGGCGATCGGCCTCTGGCTGCCGCAGCTGTTGTACAAGTAACGCGAACGTTTCGATTTCATCCAACAGGGCGCTTCGGCGCCCATTTTTTGTCGAATGGGGTTAACATCGCGCCTTGATTGACGTTTACGTAAACGTCAATCAAGGCCTGGCGCCTGAAAACACATCCCCCTGCACCCCGGAGACCGCATGCCCCGCAAGACCGCCACCCGCTTGCCTTTCCCGCTGGCTGCCGTGTGCGCGGGCGAGCGGGGTCCGTGGAGCGGCTGGCAGATTGCTCCCTCGGAGGGTGCACCCGCAGTCAAACCGGTCTCGCTCAAGACATACAAGCCCGACGCCAAGCCGTTTTCTCAAGGCGAAAAAGCCAGCGACCAGGCCGCGGTGCAGGCTCTGGCCGAGGAGCTCGACGGCTTGCAGGACCTGCTGTATGCCGACGGCCGCTACAAGGTATTGGTCGTGCTGCAAGGCACCGACACCGCCGGCAAGGACGGCACCGTGCGCGGCGTGTTCGCCCGCACCAGCCCGCTGGGCATGCACACCGTGGCCTGGAAAGCCCCTACCGAAGCCGAGCGCGCACACGACTACCTCTGGCGCATCCACCAGCAGGTGCCGGCGGTGGGCGAGATCACGGTGTTCAACCGCAGCCACTACGAAGACGTGCTCGTGCCCCTGGTCAATGGCTGGATCTCGCCGGAGCAAACCGCGCAGCGCTATGCGCACATCAATGATTTCGAGCGCCTGCTGGCCGAGACCGGCACCGTCGTGCTGAAGTTCATGCTGCACATCGGCAACGACGAGCAACGCCAGCGTCTGCAGGAGCGCGCGGACGACCCGACCAAGCATTGGAAGTTCAGCCTCGGCGACGTGGAGGTGCGCCAGCAGTGGACCGCGTACCAACGCGCCTATGAGACGCTGTTGAGCGCCACCAGCACACCCTGGGCACCCTGGAACATCGTGCCCGCCAACTCCAAGACCCATCGCAATCTCATGATCGCGACCATCGTGCGCGATGCGCTCAAGACGCTGGACCTGCGCTACCCGCCGGCCAAGCCCGAACTGGCTGGCCTGCGCATCGAATAACCGTTTAGACCCGTAGAGAGAGACCCATGAGCAACCTGTCCGCCGAATACCAGGCCCTGGCCAACTACCGCCCCACGCACAAGGTGCGTTTCGTCACCGCCGCCAGCCTCTTTGACGGGCACGACGCGGCCATCAACATCATGCGGCGCATCCTGCAGGGCATGGGTGCCGAAGTGATCCACCTGGGCCACAACCGCTCGGTCGACGAGGTCGTCACCGCCGCGCTGCAGGAAGACGCACAAGGCATCGCCATCAGCTCGTACCAGGGTGGGCACGTCGAGTACTTCAAGTACATGGTGGATCTGCTCAAGAGCCGCGGCGGTGAACACATCCAGGTGTTCGGTGGCGGCGGCGGCGTGATCGTGCCGTCCGAGATCCGCGAACTGCAAGACTATGGCGTGGCGCGCATCTACAGCCCGGAAGACGGTCAACGCATGGGCCTGGCCGGCATGATCGGCGAGATGGTGATGCGCTGCGACCGCGACCTCAGCCCTTATGCGCCCAAGGCATTGGCGGCAATCGTTGGCCAGGACGAGATGAACTGGCGCGCGCTCGCCCAGCTCATCACTGTGCTGGAAAACGGCAGCGCCGACCAAGCGATCGTGAAGGCCTTGCGCGAACAGGCCCAGACGAAGAAGGTACCCGTGCTCGGCATCACCGGCACTGGCGGCGCAGGCAAGTCCTCGCTCACCGACGAACTCATCCGCCGCCTGCGCCTGGACCAGGACGACCGCCTGCGTGTCGCGGTGATCTCCATCGACCCCTCGCGCCGCAAGAGCGGTGGCGCCCTGCTCGGCGACCGCATCCGCATGAACGCGATCAATCCTTGGCGAGAGGGCCAACGCGTCTACATGCGCAGCCTGGCCACGCGCGACTTCGGCAGCGAGATCAGCGCGGCGCTGCCCGACGTGATCGCCGCTTGCAAATGCGCCGGCTTCGACCTCATCGTGGTCGAAACCTCGGGCATCGGCCAGGGCGATGCGGCGATCGTGCCGCACGTCGACGTGCCCATGTACGTGATGACACCCGAATTCGGCGCGGCCAGCCAATTGGAGAAGATCGACATGCTCGACTTCGCGGCCTTCGTCGCCATCAACAAGTTCGACCGCAAGGGCGCGCTCGATGCCTTGCGCGACGTGTCCAAGCAGGTGCAGCGCAACCAGGAAGCCTGGAGCACGCCGCCGGACCAGATGCCGGTTTTCGGCACCATGGCCGCGCGCTTCAACGACGACGGTGTGACCGCGCTGTACCAGGCGCTCAAGGCCAAGCTGGGCGAGCTCGGCCTGCCGCTGCAAGAGGGCCGCCTGCCCACCGTGGGCGTGCGCCACAGCACCAACCAGACGCCCATCGTGCCGCCGGCGCGCACGCGTTACCTGGCCGACATCAGCGACACGGTGCGCGGCTACAAGAAGAAGGCCATCGAACAATCGCGGCTGGCGCGCACGCTGCAGCAGCTCAGCGCCACGGCGCAGATGCTGCGCGCGGACAAACCCGATCGCGCACGCGCCGCCGAGGCCGTGGACGATCTCGTGCAGGCCCGTTCGCTGGAGCAAGACCCGTCGGCCCGCAAGCTGCTCGGCCAATGGCCCGACATGCAGAAGGCCTACGCGGGCGACGAGTACGTGGTGAAGATCCGCGACAAGGAAATCCGCACCGCACTCACCACCCAAAGCCTTTCGGGCACGGTCATCCGCAAGGTCGCGTTGCCGAAGTACGAAGACCACGGCGAAATCCTGAAGTGGCTCATGCTCGACAACGTGCCCGGCAGCTTCCCCTACACCGCCGGCACCTTCGCCTTCAAGCGCGAAGGCGAAGATCCCACGCGCATGTTCGCGGGTGAAGGCGATGCCTTCCGCACCAACCGCCGCTTCAAGCTGCTCTCCGAAGGCATGGCGGCCAAGCGCCTGTCCACCGCGTTCGACTCGGTCACGCTCTACGGCAACGACCCCGACCCGCGCCCGGACATCTACGGCAAGGTCGGCAACTCCGGCGTCTCCATCGCCACGCTGGACGACATGAAGGTGCTGTACGGTGGCTTCGACCTGTGCCACCCCGCCACCTCGGTCTCCATGACCATCAACGGCCCGGCGCCGAGCATTCTCGCGATGTTCATGAACACCGCGATCGACCAGAACCTGGAGAAATTCAAAGCCGAGAACGGCCGCGAGCCCACCGACACCGAAGCCGCCAAGATCCGCGAGTGGGTGCTGGCCAATGTGCGCGGCACGGTCCAGGCCGACATCCTGAAGGAAGACCAGGGCCAGAACACCTGCATCTTCTCCACCGAGTTTTCGTTGAAGGTGATGGGTGACATCGCCGAGTACTTCGTGCACCACGACGTGCGCAACTTCTACTCGGTCTCCATCTCCGGGTACCACATCGCCGAAGCCGGCGCCAACCCCATCAGCCAGCTCGCCTTCACGCTCTCCAACGGCTTCACCTTCGTGGAGGCGTACCTGGCGCGCGGCATGCACATCGACGATTTCGCGCCCAACCTGAGCTTCTTCTTCAGCAACGGCATGGACCCGGAGTACACGGTGCTCGGCCGCGTGGCGCGGCGCATCTGGTCGGTGGCCATGCGCGATCGCTACGGTGCGAACGAGCGCAGCCAGAAGCTGAAGTACCACGTGCAGACCAGCGGCCGCTCATTGCACGCGCAGGAAATCCAGTTCAACGACATCCGCACCACGCTGCAGGCGCTGATCGCGATCTACGACAACTGCAACAGCCTGCACACCAACGCCTTCGACGAGGCCATCACCACGCCGACCGAAGACAGCGTGCGCCGTGCCATGGCGATCCAGCTCATCATCAACCGCGAATGGGGACTGGCCAAGAACGAGAACCCGAACCAGGGCGCGTTCATCATCGACGAGCTCACCGAGCTGGTCGAAGAAGCCGTGCTGCAGGAGTTCGAAAAGATCGCCGAACGCGGTGGCGTGCTGGGCGCGATGGAAACCGGCTACCAGCGCGGCAAGATCCAGGACGAGTCCATGCACTACGAGATGCTCAAGCACACGGGCGAATACCCGATCGTGGGCGTGAACACATTCCGCAACCCGCACGGCGATGCGATCCCCGAAACGCTGGAACTCGCGCGCTCGACCGATGACGAGAAGCAGAACCAGCTGCAGCGGCTGGCCGACTTCCACGCACGCCATGCGACCGAATCACCAGTCATGCTGCAGCGACTGCGCCAGGCGGTGATCGAGAACGGCAACGTGTTCGAGGTGCTGATGGACGCGGTGCGCGTGTGTTCGCTGGGTCAGATCACGAGCGCCTTGTTCGAGGTGGGCGGTCAGTACCGGCGCAATATGTGAGGCCGGAGACGGGATGTAGCGCCCTGCTGCTCTTGCGCGATCGCTCTGAATGAAAAGGCCGACCTGGCAGGTCGGCCCTTTTACTTCAGCGAGGCACAATGGCCCAGGTGGGGTCGTTCAAGAACGCGGCGTCGATCAGAGGTGTAAAGCCCTTCCAGCGCGTGTAGGCCGTTGACGCATTGCTGACACCTGCGTTGACGGCCGAGGCGAGTGCGGCGCGCGAGATGGCTGCGTAACCCTCGGCGGTCGCCGGATACGCCTCCACGTTCATCGTCAGATTGGCGCAGGGCTTGTTGACGGCTTCGGGATAGTTGCGAGCAAAGAGTTCGCGCCATGTCGTGATCTGGCGGCCAGCGGTATCCCGGATGTACCAGTAGTACCCCGGCGCTTTGACCGTGCAGAAGCCATCGCTTTCGGCGATGTAGCGTCCCACGTTGAAGCGACTGAACCAGTTCAGGATGTCTTGCGATTTCGGCTCGCCGTTCTCCGCCATCCAGCTGAACACAATGCCCATGAAGTCGTTGTTCCATGGAACTGCACGTCCAGCCTCATAGCGGTTTTCGATCGCGCCCAAAGGCGAGATGCTCGCGTTGTTCGTGTAGTTCGCTTGGTACCAGGTGAGGTTGTTGGCCAGAATGGTCTTGAAGTAGGCCTTCTGCGGGTGCGATTCCGGCACGGCGAAAGCCGCTTCGGCGATCGACCTCATGCCCCAGGCTTGACCCCGGATCTGGTTTTCATAGATCAGGCCTTTGCCGGCCTCCCGCGACGTCGGGTGAACGTTGGCTATGTTCCAGGACGCCCAGAACATCATCTCGTCCAGATAGAACTCATCACCCGTGAGGAGGTAGGGGATGTAGGCAAACGAACCTTGGTGAGGCGTGTCCGGCTCCCAGATGGTGCTGCCCGAAACCGCCGGCAGCGCCGGGCTGGAGGTGCCGAACAGCACGGAGACGTTGGGGTTGCGCTGAACATCCAGCGGCTGCCCTGTTCCTTCGTCGCGGTAGTGCACGGGCACGCCTGCAGATGCATCAGCATTGGCCATCATGCTGGCGCGGGCGCGATCGTCCTGCGTGAGCAGGTACAAGACAGTCCAGCGAGGCAGTGCGCCGATCTCCGGGCGTCCACCGGTAGACGGGAAGTAGGGATTCAACATCGCACGCCCCATCGGGACGGTGTCCGATGCACTCAGATCGCGCGCCTCTTGCGCCAGCACGCTTTCAGGAATGCGCAGCGAGAGGTCGAAATTCCAGGTCGCCTTGCTGGCGAGGAAATACGGCATGTGGTGGCGAAGGCGGTATTGCGGCGCCGTCGCGCCGGTCCAGAGCACCTTGTGCCAGCGCGCATGGTGGTTGTGTGTGAACTTGGGCTGGGTATGGATGACTTGGCCGTTCTTGCGAACCGTCAGCTCATAGGTGATGTTCCCTGGCCCTGTCTTGAAGGTCCAGTTGTTCTCGATCACCATGTCCGTGCGAATCCGTGCGCCGTTGTCGTACAGACGCGTGTGCAGGCGGGCGTTGAGGTGCGGGTGCGCCTCATTGGTGGCGCTGTTCTTGAACGGCGCCAAGACGGTGTATTCGGTCGCGACCGAGCCGTTGAGGCGGCGGTTGGTTCCTTGCGCAATGTTCTGCTTGAGAACCTCTTGTGGCTTGGCCACCAAGGTCGAAACCAGGGTGTTGCCGTTGTAAACCTTGGCCTCCAGCTCCAGATTCCAGTCGGGATCGGCAGGAATCGTCTGCGTGGTCGAGCTCTTAGCGCCCAGGAACAGGTTGATCAACCTGGGCTGGTTCGCCTGGACGTTGCTGACTTTGGCGCTAAGCACGGCGAAGCGAACGGAGCCGTCCTGGTGTGACGCAATCTGGTCGACCTGCAGCGGGACGGAGGCGCCGGTGCTGTCGGTGGCCACGAGACCTTGCGCGCTGGGCCAGTTGCCAGCCTTGAACGGTTGACCGAAGGTGATGGGTACCGTGGTCTGGGTGGTCGAGGACGACACCTCCACGCAGGTGATGGCTTGCGCTGCACAAGCAAGCCCGCCAGTCCCTGCCGCCGGAGCAGGAGCAGGAGCAGGAGCAGGAGCAGGAGCAGGAGCAGGAGCAGGAGCAGGAGCAGGAGCAGGAGCAGGAGCTGGTGCTGGTGCTGGTGCTGGTGCTGGTGCTGGTGCTGGTGCTGGTGCTGGTGCTGGTGCTGGTGCTGGTGCTGGTGCTGGTGCTGGTGCTGGTGCTGGTGCTGGTGCTGGTGCTGGTGCTGGTGCTGGTGCTGGTGCTGGTGCTGGTGCTGGTGCTGGTGCTGGTGCTGGTGCTGGAGCCGGTGCTGCCACCATTACTTCGCAACTCTTGGCAACTCCTTGCGCAGGATCCTTCCCGAAGTAGCCTTTTGTGCAAAGTCCACCCATGCGAACTGTCTTGTAGGTCCAGCGAGAGCCCGAACCGAAGCGCACATTCTTCGTTCCGGAGACCCAGAAGATCTTCCCCTCATTGGCGACCTTGCTCCATCGGGTAGAGCTTGTCTGCGCATGGGAAGGCACGGCCGCCAGCATGGAAAACATGACCGCACAGGCGGCGAGCACGCCGGCATGCGAGGCGTGAGCAGAGGTAGGTGCGTGTTGAGACATGAGAAACCTATCGAAAATGAAGAAGGGACGGCTCCGCCATCACACGGGGTCTGCGTCCTATTCGGCTCGGCCGCCCAATTCCTTTATGGGGCTGACTGCAGAGCGCCGACTTTTCGGCTGCTCGGTACTCCACGCAGGATGTACGGCGCAGGCGCGTCCTTCACATAGCTCGCGTCCGGCACAACCGAAAGCCCAATGAGTGCCTGCAAAGTCGCGTTGGGCCAGAAATTCGGGCTGCTGATGTTGCTGGCACCGGGAATGTTGCTGGCGACCGAGGTGACGTTGTTCGACTGCGTTGCGTTGCCAACGGCGTAGCCACCGGTGATGAGCGTCGGGTTGTTGGTGCCCGCGAACAGGTTGGCGGTGAGCTTCACGCTGCTCACGCCACTCGGAATCGAGAGGAAGGCGCCACCCGAACGGGTGACGACCACCGTGTTGTGCGCGGCTTCAAAAGACTTGACAGGGTTGGAAAGTCCTTCCGCGCCATACGAAATGGCAATGGGATTGGACGCGTTCGGTCCCTTCTGGAACATGTTGCCTCGCAATACCACCTTGCCGCCATTGGGAAAGTCGGCCAGGTAGCTGGCCGTGCCCGTCGGACCGTCCATGAAGTAGCTGTTCTCCACCGTGGTCTCTTTGGCGCGGCTCTTGAAGTTATGGCCTACCTTTGCTTCGTGGAAGTAGCTCGAGGTCACCGTCAGCTTGTCGATCGCACCCACGTAAATGTTGTGCGTGTAGCCGTCACCCAGGCCATTTCGGGCGAACTCCGAACGTTCCACCGAAATGCTGGAGGTACCAGGGTTCGAGAGAATACCGTTTTCGTTGTCGTAGAAGCCGCTGTTGATGATGCGCAGGTAGCCACCGTTTTGCGCGCGGATGCCTGCACCGTTCTGATCGGGAACCGTTGCTTTGTGGAATTCGAGGCTGTCAATGGTGATATTCGAACCAGAGACCACCCACAGGCCCTTGCCTTGCGCATTGCGCCCGTCAGCAAACAAGCGGGCGCGACCACCCACGCCGCAGATGGTGAGGTTGCTGGCATTCCAGCTAGCCACATCGCCTCGGTAGTCGCCTGCCGAAATCTTGATCACATCGCCTGACTGCGCCACGGCTGCCGCCGCGCTAGGCACGCTGTAGGTCTTGCCGGGACCGACTTGCAGAACGCGGCCTGTCGCGGCATCGCACGCGGTGCCTGCTGGTGCTGGTGCTGGTGCTGGTGCTGGTGCTGGTGCCGGTGCTGGTGCTGGTGCTGGTGCTGGTGCTGGTGCCGGTGCCGGTGCCGGAGCTGGTGCCGGTGCCGGTGCCGGAGCTGGTGCCGGAGCTGGTGCTGGTGCTGGTGCCGGAGCCGGAGCCGGAGCCGGAGCCGGAGCCGGAGCTGGAGCCGGAGCCGGAGCTGGAGCCGGAGCCGGAGCTGGAGCCGGAGCCGGAGCCGGAGCTGGAGCTGGAGCTGGAGCTGGAGCTGGTGCCTGTGCAGCCACCTGGCAGGTCTTGGTCATGCCGGGTGCGGGATCCGATCCAAAGTAACCTCGGGTGCACAACCCACCGTATCGCACGGTCTTGTAGACCCAACGGGTGCCGGCGCCAAAACGAACGTTCTTGGTTCCGTAAAGACGGAAGATCTGCCCTTCGTTGGCGACCTTTCTCCACTGGGTGCTGGTCTGCGCCATGGATGGCGCAGAAGTCACCGAGAGCATGACCGCGCAAGCGGCCAGCACAGCGGCATGGGAGGCTTGGGGAGCGAAAGGAATGACGTGCAGCATGAAAAAACCTTTGAAACTTGAAGAAATGGCTCCGCCCGCGCACGGGGCTGGCCGTGCGTTCAGGGGTTCGCGGTCCGGGAAGTGCTTAGGGTGCGGCTTGCAAGGCGCCGACCTTGCGGCTGCCCGAGATGGCCCGCAAGGTGTAAGGTGCTGGAGCATCTCGCGTGTAGCCAGAGTCCGGCACCACCGACAGGCCGATCAGGGCCTGCAGCGTTGAGTTGGGCCAGAAGTTCGGCGTGGCGATGCTGCTCGCGCCCGGTATGTTGCTGGCCACAGAAGTCACGTTGTTCGACTGTGAGGCGTTACCCACCGCATATCCACCTGCCATCAGCGTCGGACTGCCGGTCCCTGCAAACAGATTGGCAGTGAGCTTGACCGAGGAAGTGCCGGCCGGCACAGACAGGAAGGCACCACCCGAACGGGTCATGACCACCGTGTTATGAACCATCTCGAACGTATTGGTCGGGTTTGTCAGCCCTTCCGCACCGTACGAGATCGCGATCGGATTGGATGCGTTGGGTCCCTTGTGGAACATGTTGCCCCTCAGGTACACCTTGCCACCGTTGGGGAAGTCGGCCACATAGCTGGCCGTCCCAGAAGGACCGTCCATGAAGTAGCTGTTCTCCAGCGTGGTCTCTTTGGCGCGGCTCTTGAAGTTGTGGCCTACCTTTGCTTCGTGGAAGTAGCTCGAGGTCACCGTCAGTTTGTCGATCGCCCCCGCATAGATGTTGTGCGTGTAGCCATCACCCAGGCCATTGCGTGCAAACTCCGAACGCTCGACCGACACCGTGGACGAACCAGGATTGGTGAGGATGCCGTTCTCGTTGTCGTAGAAGCCGCTGTTGATGATGCGCAGGTAGCCACCGTTCTGAGCGCGAATACCCGCACCGTTCTGATCGGGAACCGTTGCTTTGTGGAATTCAATGCTGTCAATGGTGATGTTCGAACCAGAGACCACCCACAGGCCCTTGCCTTGCGCGTTACGCCCGTCGGCAAACAAGCGGGCCCGGCCGCCGACGCCACAAATGGTGAGGTTGCTGGCATTCCAGCTAGCCACATCGCCGCGGTAGTCACCGGCGGCGATCTTGATGACATCGCCCGACTGCGCCACTGCGGCGGCCGCACTGGGCACGCTGTAAGTCTTGCCCGGACCCACCTGCAGCACACGGCCCGCCGCCCCGTCGCAGGCGGTACCCGCAGAAGGAGCTGGAGCTGGAGCTGGAGCTGGAGCTGGAGCTGGAGCTGGAGCTGGAGCTGGAGCCGGAGCCGGAGCCGGAGCAGGAGCAGGAGCAGGAGCAGGAGCAGGAGCAGGAGCAGGAGCAGGAGCAGGAGCAGGAGCAGGAGCCGGAGCAGGAGCAGGAGCCGGAGCCGGAGCAGGTGCCGGAGCTGGTGCCGGTGCTCCTGCAATCGGTTCGGAGGCGCCGCCACCTGTTGAACTGCTACCCCCGCCCCCACCCCCGCAGGCAGCCAAGGTAGCGGCTGCGAACAAAAGGGCCAACATGGACAGCGGCTTGCGCAATGCAGTGGTATCGGCGGAAGGCGTAGAAGTCAGGTTCATATCAGCAACACAAAAAAGCCATGACGCGCACACGATGGTGGCGACAGAAGCCATACAGACGGAGGTTTCCGAAGCCCACTGCGTCGCAGTGTCAAACCGGCCAGAAATGTGACGAAAATCACCGCGATAGACGGAGATTCGCCCAGCGCGGACGGAGTATCAGTCTCCGAACGGGCAGTTGTCCGACACGAAAGGTGTTGGTTCGTAACTAAAACCCCGCCGCTCAAACCCGCGCTTCATGACAAAGGTACGGAAAAAGAATTCGAGGTCGGGCGGCGTCTCGTAACGTGGCCGTACGTTTTGAAACCGATCCCGGGAGCCCCCACGACCGCAACGCCTCGCTCAAAATGCGGTGATGCCTACACAAGTCAGTCTCATCGGCGTACCAACCGACGTTGGCGCGGGGGCCCGCGGTGCCTCCATGGGTCCAGAAGCCCTGCGCGTCGCAGGTCTGGCCTCGGTGCTGGAGGGCCATGGCCTGCGGGTGGTGGACCGCGGCAACCTCAGTGGTCCGCCCAACCCCTGGCAACCGCCCATCGAGGGCTACCGCCATCTCGACCAGGTGGTGACCTGGAACCAGACCTTGCACGAAGCCGTGCGCGCCGAACTGGCTCAAGGCCGCCTGCCGATCGTGCTCGGCGGCGATCACTGCCTGGGGCTAGGCTCCATCAGCGCGGTGGCACGCCACTGCCGCGAGGCGGGCAAGAAGCTGCGTGTGCTCTGGCTGGATGCCCACGCCGACTTCAACACCGCCGCACTCACTCCCAGCGGCAACATCCATGGCATGCCGGTAGCACTGCTGTGCGGCATGGGCCCGCCCGCGCTCACGGGCATTGGCGGCACCACACCCGCCATCGACGCCAGCGTGGTGCGCCAGATCGGCATCCGCAGCGTGGACCCGGGCGAGAAACGCCTGGTGCACCAGGCCGGCCTGGAGGTGTTCGACATGCGCTTCATCGACGAGATGGGGATGCGCCACACCATGGAGCAGGCCTTGATGGGTGTGGACGACAACACGCACCTGCACGTGAGTTTTGACGTGGACTTTCTCGACCCGGAAGTTGCCCCCGGCGTCGCCACCACCGTGCGTGGCGGGCCAACCTACCGCGAAGCGCAGCTGTGCATGGAGATGATTGCGGACACCGGGCGGCTGGCCTCACTCGACGTGATGGAACTCAACCCGGCCCTGGACGTGCGCAACCGCACGGCCGAGGTGGCGGTGGATCTGATCGAAAGCCTGTTCGGCAAATCCACCTTGATGCGGCAGTCCTAGCCTTGGCCCACGGTTTCGAAGTGCTCCACCACCGGTGGCTGCGCAAAGAACGGGCCGGCGATGGCGCGCCACTGCGCGAACGCATCAGAGCCACGGAAGTCCACCGTGTGGTTCTCCAGGGTTTCCCACTGGATCAACAACAGGTAACGGCCTGGGGTCTCGACGCAGCGCTGTACCTGGAAACCCTTGAACCCCTTGGCCTTGGCGATGACGGTGTTCACGCCGCGCAGAATCGCTTCTTCAAATGCGGCACGCTGACTGGGGTCGATGCGGATGTCCGCGTGTTCGAGAATCATGGTGGTCGTCCTGTTGTGATGTGAGCGGGCCAAGATGGTCCTCGCGCATCATATCGACCGCCTTCTCCGCCATCATGATCACGGGGGCATTGGTGTTGCCGCCGACCACACTGGGCATGACGGACGCGTCCACCACGCGCAACCCCGCCACACCCCGCACGCGCAGCCGCGCGTCGACCACGTCGTTCGCGCCCGACCCCATGCGGCAAGTGCCCACCGGGTGGTAGATGGTGTCGGCGTGGTCGCGGATGAACTGCTCGATCTGCGCGTCGCTGCGCGCCCGTGCCGAGGCATCCGACTCGGTGCCGCCATGGCGCGCGAGCGCGGTCTGCTGCAGCAACTCACGCATGCGTTTGAAGCCCCGCACCAGACGCGACGTGTCATCGTCATCCTGCAGAAACGCAGGGTCGATGAGCGGCGCGCTGCGCGGGTCGGCATTGGCTAGGCGCAAGGACCCTCGACTCTTCGGGCGGAGCAGGCACACGTGGCACGAGTAGCCGTGTCCCAGCACCGTCTTGCGTCCATGGTCCACCAGCTTGCCCACCACAAAATGCAGTTGCAGATCAGGGATGGGTTCGTCGGGCGCGCTCTTGATGAAGCCGCCAGCCTCCGCGAAGTTGGTGGTCAACATGCCGCGGCGCTGGCGCCGCCATTCGAAGATGCCGCGCACCATGCGCGCCACCCCGGTGAGCGACACGCCAAACAGGTCTCTGGCCTTGGGCGCGTTGACCACGATCACCACGTCCACATGGTCGTGCAGGTTCTGACCCACGCCGGGCAGGTCGTGCACGCTGGGGATGCCGTGCTCTCGCAAGTGTCCGGCCGGGCCGATGCCCGAGAGCATGAGCAATTGCGGCGAACCGAACGCCCCCGCGCTGAGCACCACCTCGCCGCCGTCTTTGAGACGCAAGCTCCGCAGGGGCCCGCGTCCGTCATCTTCCTGGTATTCCACACCCACGGCGCGCGGCGCACCGTCCACACTTTCGGTGAGCACGCGGGTGGTCAAGGCGTTGGTGATAAACGTCAGGTTGGCCCGTGCCAGATGCGGTGTGAGGTAGGCCTTGGCCGCACTGCAGCGCTCGCCGTTGCGGTGCGTCACCTGGTAGGCGCCCACCCCCTCCTGTTCGGCGCCATTGAAATCGTGGTTGTGCGGGTAACCGGCCTGCACGCCGGCTTGGATGAACGACGCAAGGAACGGGTTCGGACTGCGCAGGTCCATCACATTGAGCGGGCCACCCTGGCCATGGAACGCGTCGGCGCCGCGTTCGTTGTGCTCGGCGCGTTTGAAGTACGGCAGCACCTCGGCATACGACCACCCCGGGTTGCCTTGCGCGGCCCAGCCGTCGTAGTCGCTCGCGTGGCCGCGCGTGTAGACCATGGCGTTGATCGAACTGGAGCCTCCCAGCACCTTGCCACGCGGCTGGTAACCCCGCCGGCCGTTCAAACCAGGCTGTGGCACGGTGTTGTAGCCCCAGCCGTTGAGCTCGAACTTGGCCATCGCCGCCAAGCCTGCCGGGCAATGGATCAGTACGCTGCGGTCGGGCGGGCCGGCCTCGATGAGAGCGACCCGGATGGCCGGATCTTCGCTCAGGCGCGATGCGAGTACGCAGCCGGCCGAGCCGCCGCCGACGATGATGTAGTCGAACATGGAAGAGAGGTCTCCGGGATGAGCAACGCGTTCACCGCGTGCGCGACAATCTCCGGGCAAGTTAGCACAGGCCCTACCACCCCGTTAGGCAGTGCAGCCTAGGCCGGCGACGCCGGGTCAACACCGATTTTTTTCAACAGGAGCAGCGCTTTCATGAACAGCATCAACACCGTCGGCATCATCGGCTCGGGCACCATGGGCAACGGCATCGCGCAGGCGTGCGCCGTCAGCGGCATCCGCGTGGTGATGGTCGACATCGCCCAGGCCGCCGTCGACAAGGGCCTGGCCACCGTGGCCGGCAGCCTGGACCGCTTGATCAAGAAGGAGAAGATGACCGCGGCGGACAAGGACAAGGCGCTGTCGCTGATCAAAGGCTCCACGAACTACGACGACCTCAAGAGCGCGCAGCTCGTCATAGAAGCCGCGACCGAAAACGAGGGCCTCAAGATCAAGATCCTGCAGCAACTGGACAGCCTGCTGGCACCCGAAGTGATCGTGGCCACCAACACCAGCTCGATCGGCATCACCAAGCTGGCCGCCGCCACGCAACGGCCCGACCGTTTCATCGGCATGCACTTCTTCAACCCGGTGCCCATGATGGCGCTGGTGGAAATCATCCGCGGCCTGCAGACCAGCGATGCCACGCACGACACGGTGAAGACCCTGGCCGAGGCGCTGGGCAAATCGCCGATCACGGTGAAGAATGGCCCGGGCTTCGTGGTCAACCGCATTCTGGTGCCGATGATCAATGAGGCCTTCTTTGTGTTGGCCGAAGGCGTGGCCACGCGGGAGGACATCGACGCCGGCATGAAGCTGGGCACCAACCAGCCCATCGGCCCGCTGGCCCTGGCCGACATGATCGGCCTGGACGTGTGCCTGGCCGTGATGAACGTCTACATGGCCGAGTTCAACGACGGCAAGTACCGCCCTGCGCCGCTGCTCAAGGAAATGGTGGCAGCGGGCTACCTGGGGCGCAAGACCGGCCGCGGCGTGTACACGTATTGAGCCCTGGCCTGCAAAGGCATTCGTGCCGTCATAACATCGGCCAACGCTTCAAGGATGGTTCTGTATGACGGCTTCGTTTGACTTCGATCTTTTCGTCATCGGCGGTGGCAGCGGCGGTGTGCGCGCCGCGCGCATGGCCGCGCAGCGCGGCGCGCGCGTGGCGCTGGCCGAGATGCTGGGCACCGATGGGCTGGGCGGCACCTGCGTGAACGTGGGCTGCATTCCCAAGAAGCTCTACAGCTACGCCGCGCACTACGCCGAAGCGTTCGAAGAGTCCCACGGCTACGGCTGGGAAGGCGTGACGCCCACGCTGAACTGGGCCACGCTCAAAGCCAACCGGGAGAAGGAGATCGCCCGCCTCAATGGTGTATACGGCAATCTGTTGCGCGGCTCGGGCGTCACCGTGTTCGACGCCTTCGCGCGGCTCACCGGCGCGCACGGCGTCGCACTGTCCACCCTGAACGCCGACGGTTCGCCCGGGCACCAGGAATTCACCGCCCGGCACATCCTGATCGCCACCGGCGGCACACCCCACGTGCCGCATTTCCAGGGTCGCGAGCACGTGATCGTCTCTGACGCGATCTTCGACCTCGAACCCTTTCCCAAGCGCCTGGTGGTCGTGGGTGGGGGCTACATCGCCTGCGAATTCGCCTCCATCTTCAACGGCCTGGGCGCCAAGGTCACGCAGCTCTACCGCGGTGAGCAGGTGCTGCGCGGCTTCGACGACGAGATCCGCCATTTCGTCGCCGGCGAGATGATCAAGTCCGGCGTGGACCTGCACCTGAACGCGGGCGTGGTCGACATCCGCCCGTCGGCCGATGGCCTGGACGTCGAGTGCGAGGGCGGTGCGCTGGTGAAAGCCGATGCCGTGCTGTACGCCACCGGCCGCGTGCCCAACGTCGAAGACCTGGGCTTGCAGGCCGTGGGTGTGGCGCAGGGCGCCAAGGGCGAGATCATCGTCAACGAGCACTACCAGACCAATGTACCCAGCATCCATGCCGTGGGCGACGTCACCAACCGCGTGCAGCTCACGCCGGTGGCACTCGGCGAAGCCATGGTGGTGGTGGACCAGCTCTTCGGCCCCGCCGCCGGCAAAGCACCACGCAGCATGGGCTACGAGTTCATTCCCACGGCCGTGTTCACCCACCCGAGCATTGGCACCGTGGGTTACAGCGAGGCCGACGCGCGCAAGAAGTTCGGCGCGGTCACGGTCTTTCGCAGCGAGTTCAAGGCGCTCAAGCACACCTTGTCGGGCAGCAGCGAGCGCACGCTCATGAAACTGGTGGTAGACACCGCGAGCGACCGCGTGGTAGGCCTGCACATGGTGGGCGCCGAGGCCGGCGAGATCGTGCAGGGTTTTGCCGTGGCCATGAAGGCCGGGGCCACCAAGGCGGTGTTCGACAGCACCATCGGCATCCACCCGACGGCGGCCGAAGAGTTCGTGACCATGCGCGAACCGGTGAAGGACTGAAGCGACTCAGCGCAACGTGGCCAACAACAGGGTGCAGACCACCGTGTGCACCAGCAGGCCGGGGACGAGCCACGCGGCGTAACGCGCTCCGCCACTCAAGAAGGCGGTCGCGCTCTTGCTCAAGGCGTGCACGCCCAATGCCAGCGCCACGGCCCAGGGCGCGCTGGCCTGCGGTGGCTCGCTGGATGCGAACACCGCCGCCAGCGCGGAGTGCAGATCCACGAGCGATGCCACCAGCGTGCCGGCCAGAACGCCCGCCTCACCCAACCAAAGGTCCAGCGCGTGCACCAGCACCTGGATACCGGCCAAAAGGGCGGCAATGGCGATGGCGCCGGACAGGCTGAACATGCGATCGCCCTGCGCCGCACCCAGACCTTCGGTGTGCGGCGACGAGCCCAACCCACCCTCGAGCACCATGGGCGCGCCACGCACCAGCCAGGTACCCCACAAAGCTGCCAACGCCCCGCCAGCCAAGGCCGGCAGCCACAGCATGGGCAACCAGGCGGGCCGCATCGCGGCCGCCACCAACAACATCTGCAACAAGGTGGGCACGCAGGACAACAAGCCCCCGCCCGCCAGCAAACGGGCCTCGGCGGGCCGTTGGCGCGCGCCCAGCCCCAAGGTGGCGATGGTCGCCGTGCTGGAGACAAAGCCCGAGGCGAACGCCGAAAACGCCACCGCGTGACGCGCCTGCAGCAAACGCCGGCACAGGTGGGCGAGCGACTGCACCGCCAGCAACAGCGCCAGCAGCTGGGTGATGGTGGCCGGGTTGAGCACCGGTCCCCACAAGGGGCGGTTCGGCATCAAGGGCAGGGCCACCAGGACCAGTGCCGCGAGCACGATGCCATCACGCACCTCGGCGGGCCGCAGCCAATGGTTGACGAACCGGTGCAGCCGCTCGCGCGACGCCAGCACCACGGTGAGCCCTGCCGCCATCGCGGCGGCCAGCGGAAGGTTCTGGGCGCAGACCACACCGATCAGGTAGGTCAGCAGCAGCGCCACCTCGGTGGTGGCGCCCGGGATCTCGGAGCGGTCGCGCGCGTAAGCCACCACGCCCAAGGCGGCGACGAACGCCGCGCCCACCCACACCAGCGCGGTGTGCGGCAACAGTGCAGCCACCGCACCGCTCACGCACACCAGCGCAAACGTGCGCAAGCCGGCGAACGCGCCTGCGGGACCTTCACCCTTGCTGCGTTCGCGCTCCACGCCGATCAGCAAACCGCAGCCCAGTGCTGCGGCCAGGATGGCCGAGGCGCTGGTGAATTCGGGGAGAACCATGGCCGGCGACGACATTCTTTTTTCCTTCAGGTGGCGTGCCGGCGGTGCGCAGCCGCGCGCCACAATAGCGCCATGCACAAATCGCCCGACTTTACCGCCCCCAAAACCTTCCGAGACCCCGCCGAAGCCCTGGCCCAGGTGCAGCGCATCTACCAGAACAGCATCGACTTCCTGCGCCAGGCCATGCGGGATTTCGTCTCCGGGGGCGACTACACCCAGGTCCATGTGCGGGCCTGCTACCCCTACGTGCGCCTGCACAGCCACAGCGTGCTGCGCCAGGGCAGTGGCTCGGGCCAGGCACCCAACACCTTGAGCTACGGCTTCGTGGCCGGCCCGGGCCGGTACGAAACCTCGCTCACGCGCCCGGACCTCTACGCCGACTACTACCTGGAGCAGTTCCGCCTGCTGCATGCCAACCACGGCGGCGAACTGGAGGTGGGCACGAGCACGCAGCCCATCCCCATCCACTTCTCGTTCGCCGAGCACGACCACGTGGAAGGCAGCATGGACGCGATGCGCCGCGCCCTCATGCGCGACGTATTCGACCTGCCCGATCTCACGGCCATGGACGACGGCATCGCCAACGGCACTTACGAACCCTTGGCGGGCGAGGCGCATCCGCTCTCGCTCTTCACCGCGCCGCGCGTGGACTATTCGCTGCAGCGCCTGCGCCACTACACCGGCACCGCGCCCGAGTGGTTCCAGAACTTCGTCATGTTCACCAATTACCAGTTCTACATCGACGAATTCATCAAGCTCGGCCGCGCCGAAATGGCCGACCCCGACAGCCAGTACGTCGCGTTCATCGAACCCGGCAACGTGGTCACGCGCCGCAGCGGCCTGGCGGCCGAGCCGGTCGACGAACTCGGCCACGCGCCACCGCGCCTGCCGCAGATGCCGGGCTACCACCTGCTGCGCGAAGACAGAAGCGGCATCACCATGGTCAACATCGGCGTGGGCCCGGCCAACGCCAAGACCATCACCGACCACATCGCCGTGCTGCGCCCGCACGCCTGGCTCATGCTCGGCCACTGCGCCGGCCTGCGCACCAGCCAGCAACTGGGTGACTACGTGCTGGCGCACGCCTATGTGCGCGAAGACCATGTGCTCGACGAAGAACTGCCGCTGTGGGTGCCCATTCCCGCGCTGGCCGAGATCCAGCTCGCGCTCGAAGCCGCCGTGGCCGACGTCACCGGCGTGCCACCGGCCGAACTCAAACGCATCATGCGCACCGGTACCGTGGCCAGCACCGACAACCGCAACTGGGAGCTGCTGCCCGACAACATGCCGCAGCGCCGCTTCTCGCAATCGCGCGCCGTGGCGCTGGACATGGAAAGCGCCACCATCGCGGCCAACGGCTTTCGTTTCCGTGTGCCGTATGGCACCTTGCTGTGCGTGAGCGACAAGCCGCTGCACGGCGAGATCAAGCTGCCCGGCATGGCCAACCACTTCTACCGCGAGCGGGTCGACCAGCATTTGCGCATCGGCATCCGGGCGATCGAGATCCTGCGCGAGGGTGGCACGGACCAGTTGCACAGCCGCAAGCTGAGGAGCTTTGCGGAGGTGGCGTTTCAGTAGCTCACGCGCGCGCCTGACCCGCCGCCGCCCGCACCGCCGCCAGAAAATCCGCATACACCTCGCCCTGCAGCGAGCTGGACCGCTGCACGATGGAAATGGGCGCGGAGAAAGATGACATCGGCGTGCGCAGCACGCGCACCAGGCCATGCCGCTCGGCCAGCTTGGCCGCATCCAACGGCACCAGGGCCAGGGTCTGAAGTTCGTGCGCCAGCGCCAGGCTGGTGGTGAACGAGGAAGATTCCATCAAGGGCCGTGGCGGCGTCACTCCCCCGCGGATGAACTCGGTGCTGAGCAACTGGCGCGTCACCAGTTCCGGTGGCGGCAGCACCCAGCGCGCATCGGCCAGTTCCTGCCAACCGATCTGCCGCCGCCGGCGCGCCAGCGGCAGGCTGGCGCCCGCGACGATGGCCAGCGATTCGTCGTAGAGCCGCTCCACGCGCAAGGTGCGCATGGGTTCGCTGGCCAGCAGCTCACCGGAGAAACGACCAACCACGCAGTCCACTTCGCCCGCATCGAGCGCCAACAGCAGGTCGTGGATGGAGCCTTCCCGAAATCGCACCACCATGCCCGGCCGGCGCTCGATGAAACGACCCATGGCACGCGGCAGCAAGGACAGCAACATGATCGGCGTCGCACCCACGCGCAGCATGCCGGCCTCGCCCTTTTCGATGGCCTGCAACTCGTCGCGCAGGATGCCCCATTCGTTGAGCATGACCTCGGCCCGGTGCAGGAACGCCAGGCCGCTCGCGGTGGGCCGCGTGCCCAACCGGCCGCGCTCGAACAGGCGCACGCCCAGCGAAGCCTCCAGCTCCTGCAACATCTTGGTCACCGCGGGCTGCGTGCGGTGCAGCAGGCGCGCGGCTTCGTGCACGGTGCCAGACGCCGCGAGTGCGCGGCACAACTGCAGGTGCGACAGGCGCACGCCGCTGACGGGCGAGGAGAAAGGTGCTTGCTTCATTTGATTCGATTATGGAATCGAATGATCAAAACAACTCAGTATTTAAGAATCACCATCTGGTCCACACTGCGCCCATGAATGCCCTTGGCCAGACACCCCTGCTCGAAGATGCGCCCGTCGTCGACACCCGCCACCGCGACGGCGTTGCGCTGCTGGAGATCCGCAACCCGCCGGTGAATGCGTTGAACCGCCGCGTGCGCCGGGCCCTGCTCGACGTGCTGATGGCGGTGCGCGACGACGCGGACACCCAGGCCGTGGTGATCGCCAGCGCCGGCCGCATGTTCTCGGGTGGCGGCGACCTGCGCGAAGTCGGCCAACCGGACCCGCCGGGCAGCACACCATTGGGCGAACTCGCCGAACTCGTGGAGCGTTTTCCCAAGCCGGTCGTGGTCGCCTTGCAGGGCAAGAGCATCGGCGGCGGCGTGCTGCTGGCCATGGCCTGCCACGCCCGGGTGGGCGCGCACGACGCCCTGCTCGCGCTGCCCGAGTTGAACCTCGGTTTCGTGCCGGGTGCGGGCGGCACGCAGCGTTTGCCGCGCCTGGTCGGCGTGGAGGCCGCTCTGCGCACGGTGGTGCTCGCGCAACCCATGGACGCGGCCACGGCGCTGGCGGCTGGCTTGCTGGACGCGGTGGTGCCCGAGGATGGTGACTTGCGCAACACGGCCGCGGCGCACGCCCTGGCCATCGCCCAAGGCCGGCTGCCGTGGCGGCGCACCGCAGAACAAGCCGTGCCGGGCGGCGCTGCGTCCGAAGCGCTCATTGCGCACCACCGCGCGCTCGCCACCGAACGCTGGGCCGACCGCGAGGCGGCACAAGACGCCATCACGCTCATCGCGCTCGCCGCCGAACGCCCTTTCGACCAAGGTGCACAGCAGGAACGCGAGACCTACCTGCGCCTGGCCGCCTCCGAACAGACGCAAGGTCTCGTTGCGGCGTTCTTCGCCGCCCGCGACCCCAACAGGATCCAGAAAGCATGACCGACCTGAGCAACCACCCCGTTCTTCAAGCCCGGGCGCATCCCCGCTCGCTGGACGCGCTGCTGAACCCGCATTCGGTGGCCATCCTCGGCGCCTCCGCCGACGCCACCAAGATCGGCGGACGCCCGGTGAAGTTTCTGCGCACGCACGGTTTCAGCAAGCCGATCTATCCGGTCAACCCACGCGCCACCGAGGTGCAAGGCCTGCCCGCGTACGCCAGTCTGGCCGACATTCCCGCGCCGGTGGACCATGTCATCGTTGCGCTGCCCGGCCAGGCGGTGCTGCCTGCGGTGCGCCTGTGCGCCGAACGCGGTGTGCGCGCGGTGACGGTGTTCAGCTCGGGCTTCGCCGAAGTCGGCGAAGAAGGCCGGGCGGCGCAGGAAGAGCTCGGCGCGATCGCGCGCGACAGCGGCATGCGCATCCTCGGCCCGAACTGCATGGGCTTCATGAACCTGCGCACCGGCTTTCTCGGCACCTTCGCGTTCATGGTCGATCTGGGCTTGCCACCGCTGGGGCGCGTGGCGCTGGTGAGCCAGAGCGGCGCCTTCGGTGGACAGGCGCTGGTGATGGCGCGCGAGCGGGGCCTGCCGCTGGGCGCGTGGGTCACCACCGGCAACGAGTGCGACGTGGAGCTGGCGGACTGCATCGCCCACTTCGCGCAGGACCCCCATACCGACGTGATCATGGGCTACATGGAAGGCTGCAAGTCACCACAGCGCCTGATCAAGGCACTGGCGCTGGCGCAGGCCGCGGGCAAACCGGTGATCATGGTGAAGGCGGGTCGCTCCGACGTGGGTCGTGCGGCCGTGCAGTCGCACACCGGCGCACTGGCCGGTGACGACCGCGTGTTCGACGCGCTGTTCCACGAATACGGCGTGCACCGCGCGCATTCGGTGGAAGATTTCTTCGACGTCGCCCGCGCCTGCGCCACCGGCGTGATGCCGCGCGAGGGCCGCGTGGGCGTGTTCACCGTCTCGGGTGGCATCGGTGTGCTCACGGCCGATGCCGCCGAGCAGCACGGCCTGGAGCTCACCCCCATGCCAGCCGCCGCACAGGCGCAGCTGCAGGCGCTGCTGCCGCACGCATCGGTGCGCAACCCGGTGGACGGTACGGCGCAGATCTGGGCCGACATGCAGGTGTTCGAAACCTTTCTGCGCACCATGCTGCAGGAAGGTCACTACGAATGCGTGTTGCTGTTCCTCACCGCCATGCCACACGCGCCGCATCTGCAGGCGCCGCTGGCCGACATCCTCACGCGGCTGCGGCAGGAGTTTCCGCAGGTCTTGCTGGTGCTGTCCATGCTCGCGCCAGCAGCGCTGTCACAGCAGATGCAGGACGCCGGCTACCTGCTGTTCGAGGACACCACGCGCGCCATGCGCGCGGTGGCAGCGCTCAAGTCGCTGGCCTCGGCGCGGCAACGCTACCGCGCCGCCCGCCCCTTGCGGCAGGCGATCCCGCTGTTGCCCGAACTGAGCGCCCAGTCCCTGGCCGAGGCGCGCACCGAGCATGCCGCCAAGCAAGTGCTGAACCTGTGCGGCATCGCGGCGCCCACCGAACAGGTGGTGACGACCGCCGAAGAGGCCATTGCCGCAGCGCGCAAGACCGGCTACCCGATCGTGCTCAAGGTGCTCTCGCCCGACATCGTGCACAAGACCGAGGTGGGCGGCGTGGCCCTGAACCTGCGCGACGACCACGCACTGGCGAACGCCTGGCGCGAGATGATGGCGCGTGTGCGCCGCGAAGCGCCCGACGCGCGCATCGAAGGCGCGCTGGTGGCACCCATGGTGGGCCCGGGTCTGGAATTCATCGTGGGCGTGCAGCGCGACCCGATCTTCGGCCCGGTGATCGTGGCCGGCCTCGGCGGGGTGTTCGTCGAACTGTTCAACGACGTGGCGCTGCGCATTGCCCCGGTGTCGCACGAACAGGCCCACGAGATGCTGCGCGAACTGCGCGCCTACCCACTGCTGCAAGGCCACCGCGGCGCGCCCGCCGCGGACGTGGAGGCGCTGGCCGATGCGATCGTGCGCTTGTCGCAACTGGCCGTGCGCCACGCCGAGTCGGTGGAATCGATCGAGATCAACCCGCTGCGCGTGTTTCCCACCGGCCAAGGCGTGCTCGCGCTCGATGCCGTGGTGCTGCCGCGCGGGGCCGCAGCATGAGCAGCAAGACCGTCACTTTCTACTTCTCGGTGCTCTCGCCCTGGGTGTATTTCGGCGGTCCGCGCTTTCACGAGATCGTGCGCGACGCCCAGGCCACCGTGCTCTACCGCCCGATCGATCTGCTGCGCGTGTTCCGCGAAACCGGCGGCACGCCGCTGGCCGCGATGTCGCCCGCGCGCCAGGCGTTTCGAGCGCGCGAACGCCAGCGCTGGTCCGATTGGCTGGGCATGCCGGTCAATGCGAAGCCCGCCCACCATCCGGTGGACGAAGCGCTCGCCGCGCAACTGCTGATGGCGGCCGAAGACACCCACGGCAGCGCGGTCGTCTGGCCGTTGGCGCAGCGCATGCTGGCCGGCGTCTGGGTGCACGACCTCGATATTTCGCAGGCCTCCACGCTCGCGCAGATGGCGCGCGGCGAAGGGCTTGATGGCGATGCCCTGCTGACCCAGGCCGACACGCCGGCGATGCGCACGCGCTTTGACAACGGCACCACCGAAGCCATGGCCGCAGGCGTGTTCGGTGTGCCCAGCTTCGTCATCGACGGCGACCTGCACTTCGGGCAGGACCGCCTCGATTTCGTGGAACGCGCCTTGCGGTCCCATTGAGAGATGGATGGCTCATAGTTTTTCAAGCGAAAGGAACCCGACCATGAACAAGCTCCTACCCCGTCTGCTGTTAGCGCTGTGCGCCGTCGCCACGGCAGGGCTGGCCAACGCACAGGCATTTCCCAACAAGCCGATCCGATGGATCTCGCCCTGGGCGCCCGCGGGCGGCAACGACGTGCTCTCGCGCGCCATCGGCAACGAGATCTCGAAATCTCTCGGCCAGCCGGTGGTGGTGGAGAACAAGCCCGGCGCCTCCGGCACCATGGGCACCGATCAGGTGGCCAAGGCACCGGCCGACGGCTACACCCTCACGCTGGGCAGTCCCGGCACCCATGCCACCGCGCTGAGCATGGTGCCCGGCCTGCCCTACGACCCGGTGAAGTCGTTCACGCCGATCGTGCTCGTGGGCACCGTGCCCAACGTGCTGGTCGTCCCCACCTCGGTGCCGGCCAACTCGGTGAAGGAGTTGATCGCCTACCTCAAGGCCCACCCCAACAGCTACAACTTCGCCTCGGTCGGCAATGGCTCCATGCAGCACCTCGCGGGGGAGCTCTTCAAGCGCATGGCCGGCGTGGAGATCACCCACGTGGCCTACAAGGGCAGCGCCCCGGCCCTGCTCGACCTGACCGGTGGCCGCGTCGAAATGGCTTTCGAGAGCATGCCCACGGTGTTGCCGCTGGTGCGCGGCGGCAAGCTCAAGGCCTTGGCGGTCACCACGCCCAAGCGCTCCTCGCTGATGCCCGAGGTGCCGACCATCGCCGAGTCCGGGCTGCCCGGTTTCGACGTCACCGTCTGGTACGGCGTGTTCGGCCCTGCGGGCATGCCGGCGGACGTCACGACCAAGCTCAACCAGTCCATCAACGCCGCCCTGCGCACCCCCGAACTGGGTCAGCGCCTCAGCGAACTGGGCGCCGACGTCGCCGGCGGCACGGCGCAAGATCTGGCGCGCTACCAGGCGGCGGAAAGCACGAAGTGGAACAAGTTCATCAAGGACGCGGGCATCGCGCCCTGAGCACACGCAACAGTTTCAACCCAGCTGGACCGCGCGCCCGATGTAGAGAATGGGCCCGGTCGGGCGACCGGTGGGCGAGCCGTTGTAGGGCTCCAGCGTGATCTCGAACAGCTGGTTGGGCACCAGCGGTGGCAGCCGGTCAAGCTTGACCTCCAGCGGCTGACCGGGCTGCACCAGACCGAGCGACACCGGCGCGTTCCAGTCGTCCGCCTTGGTCCAGAACTGCAGCGAACGCTGCTCGGGCACAGCGGTGGCGGTGCCCAGGGGCGAGAGCCTCAGCGCGTCCTTGCCGTCGGTGCGCACCACCCAACCGGGTGCCGTGCCATTGGGCGCGACGAGCACCACCATGTACTGCGGCGCGGCGGGCGCGAACAGACCCGTGGACGGCAGCAGCGCGACCACCGAGGCAGCGGCAAAGCCCGTGGCCGCCACTGCGCGCCACAAACCCAGGCTGCTCCACCAGCGCTGCCAAGCGTTGGCCTGGGCCACGGGGGCGCGCGATCTGGTGGCAACGGGCGCTGGTGCGGTTGCCGGTGCGATGGATTTTTCAATACGCGTCCACAGCGCGGACGACGGCTGCACCGCCTCCACCAGCGCGGTCAAAGGCAACAGGCGCCCTTCCCAGCCGTCCACCGCATCGCGCAGCGCGGCGTCGGTGGCGATGCGCGCTTGCACCTCTTGGCGGCGTGTGGCCGACAGCGTGCCCAGCACGTAGGCGGCCGCCAGATCGTCGATAGGATCGTAGGTGGGCGCGCTCACTGGACGACCCTCCGTGCTACGCACTGCGGGGCCGAGCGCCTTCGGAGCGGCCGTGCGGCGCTCATGCCAGGCACTCCTTCAACGAAGCCAAGCCCCGCCGGATCCAGGCCTTCACCGAACCCAGCGGCGAGCCCACACGCTCGGCGATCTCGGCGTGGGTGCAGCCGTCCAGGTAGGCATACAGCACACAGTTGCGCTTGGCCGTGTCCAGGCGAGCGAGGCATTCGTCAAGCCGCCCCAGATCGGCACGCACGGCAAAGGCATCGGCCATGTCGGGGGCTGCAGCCACGTCGTCGCCCTGCAACGCGTCCAGGGCGTCTTCGTCGACCGACACGGTGCGGGTGTTGGCGCGCACGGCATCCAGCGCACGGTGTCGCACCACCCCGACCATCCACCCACGGCCCGCACCACGGCTGGCGTCAAAGGTGGAAGAGCGGGTCCAGATGTTCATGAAAGCGTCGTGCAGCACGTCTTCGGCGGTGGCGCGGTCGCGCACGATGCGCAAGGCCACACCCAGGAGAAAGCGGCCTTCTTGCTCGTACAGGCGGCGCAAGGCTGCGCGATCGCCCTGCGCACAGGCAGCCAGGGCAGCATCGTGGTCGAAGGCGTTCGTTTCGGACAGGCTCAATATCGGTCGGTCTCGCAGGGCGGAAGAAGCGAGGCACGTTGTGCGCTTGCACACCGTGCCTCGAACTGCCGGCCATACTAGCCGATCCGTGGGCGTTGACGACGGCCGCGCTGGCTGCGTCAAGCGCGTGGCATCAGGATGCCTTGTAGAAGATGTAGTCGGCCTGGTACTGCACCACTTGCTTGGCACCCACGTTGCCCGCGCCACACATCGAGCTCGGCGCGATGCCGCCCTTGGTGGCCACGCGCTGGGTGTAGGTCACGCCGGTGAGTGCGCCGGAGCCCATGACCGGGTTGGCCTTCACGAGTTGCAGTGGAATGTTCTGGGCGCCGTTGGGGGCCACGGCGACTTGCGTGGCGGTGAACTTGGAGCCGTCCATGGCTTCCCAGGTGGCGGGCGGGCCATAGTACTTGCCCACTTGCTTGCCGCTGCGGTCCAGCAGACGGGCGTCAGGCCCACCGAAGACCCATTCGAACTGGCCGGGCATGTTGGCCTTGACCTTGCATTCGTAGGTGATCTGGCCGACGCCCACGGTTTCCCAGGCGACCTTGTGGCCGGCCGGCACCTTCACCGCCTCGGGCAGGCTGGCCTGCGAATACATCATGGGGGCGCCCATGTTGGACGCGCAGGCGGTCAGGGCCAGCGCCGCAGCAGCGACCAGGGTGGATTTGAACAGCATGGCAAAACTCCTCGAGATTGGGGTTGTGGGCAGCAGCGCAAAACCGCGCCACTGCCTCCACTACGAACCAACCGGGCGTTTGGATGCAGCCGGATGCAAAAAAAATTCGGCGTGCTTCAGGCCGAGCGCGGTTTCACCTTCGACGCAGCCAACTTGGCCTGCGTGCGGGCCTTTTCCACATCGGCGTCGAACGCGAGCGCCACGCCCATGCGGCGCTTGCTGAAGCTCTCGGGTTTGCCAAACAGGCGCAGCTCGGTCTGCGGCACGCGCAGCGCTTCGTCCACGCCATCAAACGCAATGCCCTGCGCCTCCACCCCGCCATAGATGACCGCACTGGCGCCCGGGCTCTTGAGCGCGGTGCTCACCGGCAAGCCGAGGATGGCGCGCGCGTGCAGCTCGAATTCGTTCTGCCACTGCGTGATCATGGTGACCATGCCGGTGTCGTGCGGGCGCGGGCTCACTTCGCTGAACCAGACCTGGTCGCCCTTGACGAACAGCTCCACGCCGAACAGGCCCTGGCCACCGAGGTCTTCGGTGACCGTCCTGGCGATGTGCTGCGCCGCCTTCAGGGCCTCGGGCGTCATGCGGCAAGGTTGCCAGCTCTCCACGTAGTCGCCGCTGACCTGCACATGGCCGATCGGTTCGCAGAACTGCGTTTCGACCTGGCCGCTCGCATCGAGCGCGCGCACGGTGAGCAAGGTGATCTCGTAGTCGAAGTCGATGAAACCTTCGACGATGACGCGCCCCGGACCCACGCGCCCACCGGCCATGGCGTAGTCCCAGGCCTTCTGCACGTCGGCCGGGCCATCGATCTTGCTCTGGCCCTTGCCGCTGCTGCTCATCACCGGCTTGACGATGCAGGGGTAGCCGATGCCATCGTCAATAGCAGACTGAAGCTCTTGCAGCGAATCGCAGAACCGGTAAGGGCTGGTGGCCAGGCCCAGGGTTTCGGCGGCGAGGCGGCGGATGCCCTCGCGGTCCATGGTGAGGCGCGCGGCCCGCGCGGTGGGGATCACGCGCACGGTGCCCGCCGCTTCGAGCTCCTGCAGCATCGGTGTGGCGATGGCTTCGATCTCGGGCACCACCAGGTGCGGGCGCTCGGCCTCGATCAAGGCCTTGAGTTGCGCCGGGTCGCTCATGGTGATGGTGCGCGCGTGGTGCGCCACCTGCTGGCCCGGTGCGTTGTCGTAGCGGTCGACCGCGATGGTCTCCACGCCCAGGCGTTGCAGCGCGATCAGCACTTCCTTGCCGAGCTCACCGGAGCCCAGCAACATGACCTTGGTGGCCGAGGGAGACAAAGGGGTGCCGAGCGTGGTCATGGGGTGCTTTCAAAAACGGATTCAGAGCGCATCGCCCATGGCTTCGCCCAGGCGAACGGTATTGCCCGGTGCCCAGTCGGCGTTGAAGGCGATGGTGTCGCGCGGCCACAGCAGCACCACGGTGGAGCCGAGCAGGAAGCGGCCCATCTCATCCCCGCGTTGCAGGTGCACAGGGCTGTCCTCGTACGACCACTCGCGCACCGTGCCCGGGCGCGGCGGGTTCACGATGCCATGCCAGACCGTGGCCATGCTGCCGACGATGGTGGCGCCCACGAGCACGAGCACGAAGGGCACGGTGGCCTCGCCCACCTGCGCGTCGAACACGCAGACCACGCGCTCGTTGCGCGCGAACAGCCCGGGCACACCTTGCGCGGTGGCCGGGTTCACCGAGAACAGCTCACCCGGCACATGGATCATGCGGCGCAAGGTGCCTGCCACGGGCATGTGGATGCGGTGGTAGTCCTTGGGGCTGAGGTAGATCGTGGCGAACGCGCCGTCGTCGAACTGCGCGGCCAGCGCGGCGTCGCCGCCCACCAGCGCGCGCGTGCTGTAGGTGTGGCCCTTGGCCTGGTAGATCTGGTCGCGCGCGATGGCGCCGAACTGGCTGATCGCGCCGTCCACCGGGCAGACGTAGGCGGCATCGGCCAGCGGTCGGGCGCCGGCACGCAGGGCGCGGGTGAAGAACTCGTTGAACGAAGCGTAGGCCGTGGGCTCGGGGTTCGCGGCCTCGGCCATGTTCACGCCGTACTTGCGGATGAAGCGGCGGATGATCCACTGCGTGATGCCACCCCAACGGCCATTGGCCACCCAATGTGCGAAGTCCGTGATGGCGCGCTTCGGGTAGAGGTACTGCAAGGAAACGGCGAGAGACATGGCGGAGCGCGAAGGAAGGCTGGCGGGGCAGGCGGCCCTGCATTGTAGAGGCCGGCCCTGGGGGGCACAGGCGCAGCGGGCACAATGCCGGCACATGAAAGACGCCCTGTTCGAATGCCAGCACCTGGTGAAGCGCTACGGCGAGGCCACCGTGGTGAACGACCTGAGTTTTGCCATCGGCCCTGGCGAATGCCTGGGTGTGATCGGGCCCAACGGGGCGGGCAAGACCACCACCATCCGCATGTGCCTGGGCCTGACCGCGCCCGATGGCGGCAGCATCACCGCCTTCGGCCAGAACATGCCGCGCGACGCGCTGGCCATCAAGGCGCAGCTGGGCGTGGTGAGCCAGATGGACACGCTCGACCCCGACTTCGACTGCGCGGAAAACCTGCTGGTGTACGGGCGCTACTTCGGCATTCCCACCGCCACCATCCGCGAGCGCATTCCCCGGCTGCTGGACTTCGCGGCGCTGGGCCACAAGGCGCAGGCCAAACCAGGCGAGCTCTCCGGCGGCATGAAGCGGCGGCTGTCGCTGGCGCGCGCCCTGGTCAACGACCCGCGCCTGCTGATGCTCGACGAGCCCACCACCGGCCTGGACCCGCAAGCGCGCCACCTCATGTGGGAGCGCTTGCAGATGCTGCTGCAGCAAGGCAAGAGCATCCTGCTGACCACGCACTTCATGGACGAGGCCGAGCGCCTGTGCTCGCGTCTGCTGGTGCTGGACCACGGCCGCAAGATTGCCGAGGGCCGACCGCGCGAGCTGATCGCACAACATCTGGAACCCGATGTGGTGGAGGTGTATGGCAACGGTGCGCTCTCGCTCGCGCACGGCGAGGAACATGCCGCGCTTCGCGCCCTGGCCGCGCGTGTGGAAGTGAGTGGCGAGACCGTGTTCTTCTACACCGCGCAGGCCATGCCGTTGTTGGCCGCGCTGGGCGAGCACCACCATTTGCGCACGCTGCACCGGCCGGCGAACCTGGAAGACCTCTTTCTCAAACTCACCGGTCGGCAGATTCGGGAAGACGGATAGACATGAACGCCACCCTTTCACCTTGGTCCGTGCCACGCCTCTCCCGCCGCTGGTGGCCCGTCTTCCTGCGCAACCTGCTGGTCTGGCGCAAGCTCGCCATTCCCAGCCTGGTCGGCAATATCGCCGAGCCGCTGATGTGGCTGGTCGCCTTCGGCTACGGCATGGGCGCTCTCGTCGGGCAGGTGAACATCGGCACGCCGCAAGGCAGCGTGGCCGTGCCCTACATCCTGTTCCTGGCCAGTGGCAGCATTTGCATGAGCGCCATGAACGCGGCGACGTTCGAGGCGCTGTACTCGGCCTTTTCCCGCATGCACGTGCAGAAGACCTGGGACGGCATCATGAACGCGCCGGTGAGCCTGGACGACGTGGTATTGGCCGAAATGCTGTGGGCGGGTTTCAAGGCCTTGTTCTCGGTCACCGCGATATTGGGCGTGATGCTGGCGCTGGGCATCAGCCATTCGCCCAAGCTGCTGCTGGCCTGGCCCGTGCTTCTGGGCGTGGGCATCACCTTCTCGTGCATCGCGCTGGTGTTCAACGCCCTGGCCAAGGGCTACGACTTCTTCACCTACTACTTCACGCTCTTCCTCACGCCCATGATGTTTCTCTCGGGCGTGTTTTTCCCACGCGAGCAACTGCCCGAAGTCGTTCGGCACTTCTCCAACCTGCTGCCCCTGACGCACGCGGTGGAGCTGGTGCGCCCGCTGTTCATGGACCAATGGCCCACCGATGCCTGGGCACACAGCGCGGTGCTGCTGGCCTACACGGTGGGCGGTTTCTGGCTGGCGTTGGCGCTCACGCGCAGGCGCTTCGCCAAGTAGCGCCTCAGTTCGTGAGCAGCGCGCCCAAGTCGTGCGCGACGATCAGATCGAAGGTGGCCTGCCCCAGGCGCGAGAGCAGGCGCTGCCGCGAATAAGCCAGCACGAGGTTGTTGCGAATGGCGGGCTTCTCGATCGACGACAGCTTCACGCCGGGCGCCAGGTGGCTGGCCGAGCCGCGCGGCACGATGGCGTAGCCCTGCCCGTCGACCGCCAATTTCAGAAGGCTCTGCACGGAGTCCAGTTCGGCCACCACGTTGAGCACGATGCCGCGCGCACCGCAGTGGGTCTCGATCAGCGAGCGGATGGCGTTGGGCATGGCCGGCAGCATGACCGGGTAGTGCGACAGCGCTGCCGCCTCGATCCTGGCCGGCAGCGGGTGCGTGCGCGTCGGCCGGCCACACAGCACCAGCTCCTCGCGGAACAGGCTTTGCCACTCGAGCTTCGGGGTGGGCGCGGGATCGAACAGAACGGCCATCTCGATGCGGCCCAGGATGAGGTCCTCGCGCAAGGACACGGACAGCCCTTCCGAGATGGAGATCGCCGCCTTCGGCCAGCGGCTCCTGAAACTCTTCACCAGCACGGGCGCCAGCACCTGGGCCACGCGCGGCGGCAGGCCCACCGTCACGCGGCCCGTGAACTTGCCCTGCAAGGCATCCATTTCCGCGTGGGCCTTGCGCGTGAGTTCGAGAATGGCCTGGCCATACGACAGCAGGCATTGCCCCGCTTCGGTGAGCTCGACGCCGCGGCCGGTGCGCACGAAGAGGTGGCTGCGCATCTCCTGCTCGAGCTGCCGCACGTGCCGGCTGAGCGAAGGCTGGGGGATGTCCAGCGCCGCAGAGGCGCGGCTGAAGCTGCCCATCTCGGCGACGCGCACGAACGATTCGATCAGTTTGAGTTCCAACGCGATCTATCCGGAATATGGATATCAGATGTAGTCGGTATTCTATTCACCGCACTTTCAAAAGCGCGAAGAATCGGCCCCACATCCCAACACCGGAGACAACCGTGGTCCCTTTCAACGCCCTCTCGACATCCTTCAAGACACTGGCCATCACCGCCCTGCTCTCGGCCACTTGCGCAGCCGCCTTGGCCCAGGCCTACCCGAACCGGCCCGTCAAGGTCGTCATTCCTTTCACGCCGGGCGGCAGCAACGACACCGTGGGACGGTTCCTGGCCGATGAGCTGCAAAAGAAGTTGCACCAGCCCTTCGTGGTCGAGAACAAGGGCGGTGCGGGCGGCGTCGTCGGGTCCGATTCCGTCGCGAAGGCGCCGGCCGACGGCTACACGCTGTTGCTGGTGTCCACGCCGCACGTGGCCAACCCGTCGATCTACAAGAAGATGCCGTACGACGCGCTCAAGAGCTTCACACCCGTGGCGCGCGTGATGGCGGCGCCCGTCGTCATCACGGCCACGCCCAGGCTGGGTTTGCGCACGGTGGACGATCTGGTGCAGCAGGCCCGCAAGCAGCCGGGCAAGCTGTCCTTCGTCTCGTCCGGCACCGGCAGCTATTTCCACCTGGCCAGCGAGATGTTCATGGACCAGACCAAGACCGAGCTGCTGCACATTCCCTACAAGGGCGCGGGGCCGGCCATGGCCGACGTGGTGGCGGGCCATGCCGACATCTCCATTGGCTCCGTCCTGTCCTCGCTGCCGAACGTGAAGAGCGGACGGCTCAAGGCGCTGGCGGTGAGCGGCAGCAAGCGCCAGAGCACCATGCCCGACGTGCCGACCATGGCCGAAGCAGGCTACCCGGGCTACGAGGCCGACAACTGGTGGGGCCTGCTCGCGCCGGCTGGCACGCCCGCGGACATCGTCAACACGCTCTCGCGCACCATCGGCGAGATCATGGCCGCACCCACCACGGCCGCGCGTTTTGCGCCCGAGGGCGTGCTGGTGAGCTACCAGAAGTCCACCGACTTCGGTGGCTTCATGGAGACCGAGACGGTGAAGTGGACGCGCATCATCAAGGCCGCGGGGATCACGGCCGAATGAGTCCCACTGCACCCCAGCGCTCCATGCAATCCGCGCTGCTGATCCGCTGGGCCACCACCGCGGACGCGGACTTGCACCGCAACGGCCTGCTCGACACGGTGCGCCACCTGGCGCACTCGCTCGCCAACCAGCACGCCGACACCATCGCCTGTGCGGACGCGGTGCGCGCGCTCGATGGCTCGCGGCTGTACCTCTATCTCTGGCTGCACCCCGGCACCGCCGCATCCCCGTCGCTGTGCGATGGCGTGCGCGCCCTGGTGGAGCAGGCCGTGCTGCCGGTGACCACGTCGATGGAGTTCGCCCTGCTCGCGCCGCGGCAGGACGAAGCCGGCGCTTCATCGGCCGAACGGGCGCCCTACCACTACGCCGTGGAACTCGATATCGCCCCCGAGCACGCCCAGTCGATGATCGACTGGTACAACACCGAGCACCTGCCGGCCCTGGCCGCCGTGCCGGGCACGGTGCGGGCGCGCCGACTGGCCGACCTGCAAGGCCATCCCGCGTCCTACGCCTGCTACGACCTCACCACCCCAGACACCTTGCGCTCCGATCCCTGGCTGGCCGTGCGCGCGACCGAATGGTCCGGCCGCATACGCCCGCTGTTCCAGAACGTGCGCCGCACGGTGTTCGAGCGCTTTCTGACTTTCGAGCCATCACGACACGGTTCCCGATGACCTCCACCGCCTCTTCTGCCTCCGCTGTTCCCGCCAACGACTGGATGTCGGTGCGCATCACGCGCATTGAAACCATCCCTCTGAAAGTCAAGCTGGACCGCGTCGCGGCCGGCTCCACGCTCAAGCTGACCCACCGCTGCACCATCGTCACCCGCGTCCACACCGACGCCGGGATCGTGGGCGAATGCTTCAACGGGAACGACGACGAACTCCAGCCGGCGGTGCGCCGGCTCATCCACGATGAGCTGGAACCGCTGCTGCTGGGCCAACCGGTGTGTGCCATCGAGGACTTGTGGGCACGGACGCGGCGTGCGACCGAACCCTTTCTGCGCGACCGGCGCGTCGCGCTGCGCGCGCAGGCTTGCATCGACAGCGCCCTGCACGACGCCGTGGGCAAGCTGGCGGGTGCGCCGATCCACCAGCTGTGGGGCGGCGCGAAAACCGAGGTGCCGGTGATCGCGCTCGGAGGCTACTACCGCCAGGAGAACGACCTGGGGGCGTTGGCCGACGAGGTGGCCGAGCTGAAAGCCTTCGGCATCCACGGCATGAAACTCAAGCTGGGCGCGCTGTCGCCCGCCGAGGATGCGCTGCGCGCGCAGGCCGTGCGCCGTGCGGGCGGCGATCACTTCATGTTGGCCTGCGACGCCAACCAGGGCTGGACACGGCCACAGGCGCTCGAGTTCGCCACGCGCGTGAAAGACCTGAGCCTGGCCTGGCTGGAGGAACCCTGCCATTGGGACAACGACCGCGCGGACATGGCGGTGGTGCGCGCCGTCTCAGGCATTCCCATTGCGGCCGGGCAAAGCGAACTCTCGCGCTTCGGCTGCCGCGACCTCCTGAACGCCGGCGCAATCGACATCTGCAACTTCGACGCCAGCTGGGGCGCAGGCCCGACCGAATGGCGCCGCGTGGCCGCGCTGGCCCATGCGCACCAGGTACATGTGCTGCAACACCTCGAACCGCAGATCGGCCTGATGATGTCGGCCGGCGTGCCCAACGGCTTTGTCGCCGAGGTCATGCTGCCCTGGCGCGACCCGTTCTTCTACCAACTGATCGGCAACCAGGCCGCGCGCCCTTTCGACAACGGCGTCTACCGGCTACCCACAGGCCCGGGTTGGGGCATGCAGATCAACATGGACTATCTGTCCTCGGTACGGCGTACCGATTGATCCTTCGAGGCCCTTTTCTGGCGCGCTTCAGTGCCCCACGCGGAGCGCCACAAGCAGGCGCGAGACCATGTTGTAGGCCGCCACGGTGGCGACCAGATCGAGCAGCTGTTGCCCCTGGAAAAGCGCCTCCACCCGGGCGAACAGCGCATCGGGCACTTCGACGTCGCGCGTCATCGCGTCGGCCAGTTCCAGTGCCACGCGTTCGTCATCACGCCACGGGCTGTCGACCGCCATCGGGACACGGCGTGTGGCGTCGATGGCGGCCTGCGACACGCCCGCTGCCTGTGCGTGCGGCACGTGTGCATCGAATTCGTAGGGCGCGCGGTTGAGCACGGCCACGCGCAGGATGACCAGTTCCCGCACGGCAGCACTCAGGCTGCTGTGGTTGCGCACCGCCGAGAGCATCTGCTCCCAGCCATGGGCGATGGGCGGGCTGTTGAGCAGCACCTGGTAGAGCGGGGAGACGCGGCCGCGCGCGGCGGCAATGCGCGCCTCCTGCGCGGCCAGCTCGGGCCGGGTGCCTGGCGCAATCGGCTTCAGGCGGGAAGGGTCGGTGTGCATGGGATCAGATCTCGAAACGGTAGAACTCAAGGGGATTGCGCACCAGCAACTGCTCGCGGGTACGGGCGTCGGGCGCGATCTGCGTCAGCGCGTCGACCAACGCGCCATCGTCGGGCACGTGGGTGTGGTTGGGGTGCGGCCAGTCGCTGCCCCACAGGCAGCGCTCGGGGAACTCGCGCACCAGCACCCGCGCCAGCGCGATGCCGCTGGCATAGTCCGGCGCGGCTTGCCCCAGTGCGAACGGTGAGACCCGGTCGATCCCACTGACCTTGACGCGGAACAAGGGGTTGCGCATCAACTGGCGCAACGCGGCGAAGTCGGCGTGCTCGGGGCCGAGCGAGGCATCCACGCGCCCCATGTGATCGATCACCACGGGCACGGCGCTTTGCGCCAGCGGACCCGCCAGGTGGTGGATGAGCGCGCTTTCGAAATGCACCTGCAAGTGCATGCCCAGAGGCGCCAGGCGCCGCGTGAAAGCGACGATCTCGTCGATGCCGCCCGCTGGCGCCAGGTGCTTCATGAAGTTGAAGCGCACGCCGCGAAACCCCACACGGGCCAGGCGCGCCAACTCGGCGTCGTCCACGCTCAGCGGCACCAGGGCCACGCCCAGGTAACGACCTTCGCCATGGGCAATCGCGTCCTCGGTCACCGCGTTGTCCAGGCCGTGCACGGCAGACTGCACGATCACGCAGCGCTGGATGCCCAGGTGCCGGTGCAAGGCGTAGAGCGTCTCCTTGGGGGCATCGGCGGGCGCGGCTTGGCCGCTGACGGCCAACGGAAAACGCGATGCGGGGCCGAACACATGCACGTGGGTGTCGCATGCGCCGGGGGGCAGCACCAGGCGAGGCGGCGTGGGCTCCTGACAGTAGGTCGGCGTCGCAGGTGGGTGCAAGTTCATGCAGACGATTGTGCCGACGCATCGGCGCTTCTCTCAGCCTGGGTCAGCCATAGCAGCTATCCAAAAAGTGAATCACGCCGCGCGTCTGGCCCCGTCCGTCGGGGCTCGCCACAAGGCGACGCACAAGACCGCCAGCGGCACGGAAAACAGGGCGTAGGCCCAACCGTGCGAGCCCAGACCCGCTGCCGCCACACCGAAGATGGCCGGGCCGATCACCACCCCCAGGTAGTTGAAGAAGACCCCGCCCGCCACCGCCTCAGCCATCTGGCCGTGCGGCGCCAACTGGCTCAGCCGTGCGAAGAACACGCCATTCCAGCCAATCGCGCTGGCACCGAGAAGGCCCAGCAAGAGCAATGCTGGAAGCGTCTCCTGCCCCTGAGGCAGCAGCACCATGGCGAAGCCGGACAGCGCCATGGCGCCGATCAGCAGGCGCATCGTGCCGTCGTATTGCGCGGGGCCGTCGGCCAGAGCGCCCCATGCCACACGCCCCAGCGCCCCACCGATCTGCGCGACGGCCAGGCCCAAGCCCGCCACCGCCACATTCCAGCCCAGGTCGCGCGTCAGATACACCACCAGATACGACGCCACGCACACCTGCATGGCCGCATACAGCGTGGAGCCGAGCACGGCGCCACGAAGCCGGGGCTCATCCAGCACGGTGCGGATGGGTTGTGCCATGCTCGACAGACTCGGCCAAGCGCTCAATGGATCGGTTCGGTTGTCAAAGTGCGGCCGCAGGCCTTGCGCGGCCAACGCCACGATGACGCAAAAGCCGGCCGCCGCGATCATCGCGCCTTGGCCACCCCACGCCAGGCTCACCGGTGGCACCAGCAAGCCCGCGAGCACCCCGCCCAGAGGCACGCCGGTTTGGCGGATGGAGAAGGCCAGGGCGACGCGCCCGGGCGGTGTCGCGCGCACCAGCATGTCGGCGCCCGCGGGCACCACCGGGCCACAGCCGACACCGACCAGACAAGTGCCCACCGCCGCCACGCCCACCTGCGGTATGCCGACCAGTACCAGGCCGACAGCGCTCACCGTCAGCGCCCATTGGCTGGTACGAACCGGGCCCCATCGGCGCACCAGCATGGGACCGAGCTGCGCCGACACCATCGCCGACGCGTAGAGCAAGGCGACGTAAAACCCGACCGCTACCGGCGACAAGCCCAAGGGTGACAACAGAGCGGGGGCCGCCACTGCGGGCGCCAGGTTGGCGGCCGACGTCGCCACCTGGATCAACAACATGACCGGCAAGCTCCAGCGCAGCGGAGGCGATGAAGTTTCTTGCGCGAACCCCCGACACAATGCCCCTTGGGGCGACTCAGACTTATGAGGCATTTCAGATATCTTATTCCGAAATACCCAGAACCCTGAGCTCAAGTGCCTTGCGTGGCCGAATACTGTTTGAACACCGCAACCACTTCCTTCATGAACGCCGAGACGAGCGGGTTGTCCGCACGTTCGGCCAGAGTGGCAACCACCAGGGTGCGCGTGAACTTGGGCCGCAACGGAATCAACACGAAGTCCTGGGGTGCGGGCTCTTCGGCCGGCGCAAAGGTCAGCTGCGGCATGAGCGTGCAGTACCTCCCTCCGCGCACGATGGCTTTGATCAGCGGCGTGCTGTCGACACGGAACGGGCACACCAGCGAAGTGTCGGCAGGAAGAAACTGCTCGATCAATTGGCGCAGGCCATGCGCGGAAGCCGGTAGCACGTATTCGAGCTCGGCTAGTTCCTCGCGATCGATATAGGGCTTGGACGCGATCGGGTGGTTCTTCGACGCCACGAGAAATATCGGCTCGACCAGCAGCTTGTGCTGCAACACCCGCTTGGCTGGCGCGGGCTGCGAGAGGATGGCCACATCCACATCACCGCGCGCGAGTTGGTCGAACACCTCACCGGTGGCACCTTGGCGCGCAGTGATCTCGATCTCGGGATGCACATGCGAGAAGCGCCGGATCACCTCCGGCAGGATCACCGACATCACGCTGGCAAAGGACGCCACGCTGATCTGACCCGACGGGCTGTGCCGCGCCAGGCGCAGCCGCTCGATGGTGCCACTCATGTCGTCCAGGATCCCTTTCGTTTTCTCGAAAACGATCTCACCCGCAGGCGTCAGCGACACCCCGCGGCCATTGCGCAGCAACAGCTGCGCATCGAGCTCGCTTTCCAACAGCTGGATCTGCCGGCTGATGGCCGACTGCGCCACGTTCAGCACCGTCTCGGCAATGGTGAAGCTGCCGGTGCGAGCGACGTGGAAGAAATACAGCAGCCGGCGCGAGTCGATGACGCCCTGCTGTGCAATGCCGCCGCCTTCCGCTTTCGATGTTGCCTTGGGACGCCCCATAACTGATCTTCCTCTCCAACATAACGCTGTCTTTGCCGAATATACCCGCCTGTTTCCAACAGCTGTGGTGCTACCGCATATTCTGATGTAGCATATCAGCTATCTAATATTAATCTTGCAACCAGCACAGGACCGAAAGATGACCGCCTCTCTTCCGTACACCAAGGAAAGCCTCAAAGACTTCTTCGTCGTCTCTGCCGACGCCCACGTCAACGAGCCGATGGACCTTTGGTCCACGCGCATCGAAGAACGCTTCAAGTCGCGAATTCCGCGCATCGAAGTGGACGACAAGGGGCAGAAGTGGATGCTGCAAGAGGGCCGCCGGCCTTCGAAAATTCGCGAAGCGCCGCGCGACGAAAGCGTGGACGTGGAGGTGTTTCAAGACGCCCAGACCGACGACCGCCCCCGGCTAGACCGCACGCGTGGCGCCATGTTCCAGAAGGTGGGCAACTTCGACGACCGGCGCTACCGCGACATGGACTACGACGGCATCGACGCGGAAATCGTGTTCCCGAACAAGGGCTTGGCCAACTGGTCATCGCCCGATGCGGAGCTCAACGTCGCCATGTGCCGCGTGTACAACGACTGGGCCGCCGAGGCATTTGCGAACCGCCCGCGCAGCTTCCCCGCAGCCTGCGTGGCCCCCGCCGACATCGACGCCTGTGTGGCCGAAATTCAGCGCGCGGCCAAGCTCGGCTTTCACTCGGTGATGATGCCGCCCCTGGTGGGCAAGCGGGGCTACAACGACCCAGCTTACGACCCGGTGTGGGCTGCGTTGAGCGACACAAATCTGCCGGTGCTATTCCACGCGGGCACTGGCAAGGACCCCCGCAGCGCCAGCGGCAATGGCGGTGCGATCCTCAACTACGTGGTGCACGCCATGAACACCGTGCTCGAGCCCGTGGTGCAGATCTGCAGCAGCGGCGTCTTCGACCGCTTCCCCAAGCTCTATTTCGCCACCATCGAGGCTGGCGCGGGCTGGGTGCCGTATGCCCTGTGGGCCATGGACCACGGTTACGAGAAGCACGCCTTCTGGGTCAGTCCCAAGCTCAAGCACAAGCCGAGCGAGTATTTCCGCATGCACGGCCACGCGAGTTTTCAGGACGATCCCATCGGCATCGAAACGCGCAAATGGATGGGAATCGACGCCGTGATGTGGGGCAACGACTACCCTCACCTGGAAGGCACGTGGCCGCACTCCCAGGAGGTCATCGATTCGTTCGCGGGCGTCACCCGCGAGGAGAAGGCCAAGATCATCGGCCTCAATGCCGCGCGCCTGTTCCACATCGAGGTGCCCGAGGTGTACCGCGGCTCGGCCGAAAAGGCCGTGGCGGCTTCAGCCTGACGAAGAGCCGATCATGCAGAACGAAACCCAGCGGCAATTGCGCGACGTCTTCGGGACGTTTGTGACCGGCGTCACCGTGGTCACCACACGAGATAGCCAGGGGCAAGCCCACGGTGTCACGGCCAACTCCTTCAGTTCGGTGTCGCTCGATCCTCCGATGGTGCTCTGGAGCCAGTCGCTCAAGGCGCTGAGCTACCCTGCATTTCAAGACAGCGATCACTTCGCCGTCAACATCCTGGCGGAAGACCAGATCGAGGTGTCGCAACGTTTCGCGCGATCGGGTGCGGACAAGTTCGGGGGCCTGCCGATCGACATCAGCGAGAGCGGCATGCCGCTGATCCGCGGTTGCGCTGCTTTCATTGAATGCCGGAAAATCGCCACCTACCCCGGTGGGGACCATGCCGTGTTCCTCGGCCAGGTGGACCAATTCCGCCGCATGCCAGTGCGTCCGCTGGCGTTCGGCGGTGGGCGCTACATGGTGGCGCACCCGCACGATCTCGGCGCGGGCGCGGACGATCCATCCGACAGCAAACTGGATCTCCTTCGCGCGCAGCGCCTGATCCACCACGCACTGCCGGATCTGGCCGACCGCCTCAAGGGCATCGTCGGCCTGGGTCTGTGGGCCAATGAAGGGGCAACGGTGGTGCGATGGGAGCCAGGGCCGGATCCTGCCGTGCGCGATCTCGTTTCCGGCCACGTGGTCTCGCCGCAAGCTTCGGCCACGGGCTTGGCCTTCTGCGCATGGTTGCCTCGCACGCGGTGGCATCCCTTGGTGGAGAGGGAACAAGCGCGCGTGGACCATTCCCAGCCGATCGACAGCGTGTCCGAAGAGCAGCTCGAAGCGATCCGCAGGGAGGGCGTCGCCCGCTCCACGGTGAACCGCAACGGCCTTGAGGTCGCTGCGCTCAGCGCACCGCTGTTCGACCGCGCCGGTCGCATGGTTGCGGCGCTGACGCTGGCGGATCGCGCCGATCGGATGCCGGACGACCCGAACCACCCTCGTGCCCAGCAATTGCGGGAAGAAGCGGCTGCGATCTCGCGGCGCATTGGTTGGCAAGAGCCCCAACTGACCAAGAGCGCCTGAACCCGCGATGAACACCGCATCTCTGCCCCAACTCCCCCTGCGGGATTCCACCGGCGCGCTCGACCTCTTGAAGGGCGTGCGGGTCCTCGACCTCACCAACTCCATCGCGGGGCCGTATGCCGGCCAGTTGCTCGGCGATCTCGGCGCCACCGTGCTCAAGATCGAAAAGCCGGGATCCGGCGACGACGTCCGCGCCTGGGGCCCACCTTTCCTGGAAGGCGAGGCGCTCTGGTACCAGAGCGTCAACCGCAACAAACTCAGCCTGACGCTGGATTTCCAGAAGCCGGCGGGCTACGCGATCCTCGAGCGCCTGGTGAAACAGTGCGATGTGGTGGTAGTGAACGTGGTCGCGCGTGTGCAGACCAAGCTCGGCATCGACCACAACACCTTGACGCGCCTGCGGCCCGGGTTGATCCACGCCTCGCTCACGGGCTTCGGGCTGGACGGCGAGCGCGCGGACATGCCTTGTTATGACCTGATCGCCGAGGGCTATTCCGGCGTCATGGACCTTACCGGTGAACCCGAGAGCGCGCCGCAGAAGGTGGGCACGCCCGCCGCAGACATGTTGGCCGGCCACGATTGCGCCATGGCCATCCTGGCCGCACTGGTGCGGCGCTCACGCAGCAACGAAGGCTGCGCCATCGACATCGCCATGGTCGAGAGCATGACCCGCTTCATGGCGCCGCGCCTGATGCCGTACCTGGGCTCTGGTGAGGCACCGCGCCGCTCAGGCGGCAAGGACAGCGTCATCGCGATCTACCAGACCTTCGACACCGCCGACGAGCCCATGACGCTGGGCTTGGGCAACGACGCGATCTGGAAACGCTTCTGGGCCGCCGTGGGCGACCCTGCCTTTGGCGAAGACCCTGCCTTCGCCACCAACGCGCAACGCCGCGCGCAGCGGCCGCGCATTGTCGAGCGCATCACCGCCCTGCTGGCCACCCAGCCGCGCGCGGTGTGGCTCGAACTGCTGAGAGAGGCCCGTGTACCGGCCGGCCCAATCAGCCGGGTGGACCAGGTCACGGCCGACGCCGAACTCCAACGCCGAGGCATGTTTTACGCCGTCGAACGCGACGGTTGCCGGGTGCCGCAGGTGGGTCTGGGCATTCGTTTCGACGGCCGCTCCGAAGCGTGCAGCCGCCTGCCACCTCGCCTGGGCGAAGACAACACCGAAGTCCTGCGCGACTGGCTCCAACTCAGCGCACAGAACCTCGATCAGCTGCGCGCCGACCACGTTATCTGATCGCCACGCTCTCATCCAGAAGAAATACCCATGCAGTTCGAAGAAATCATCTACACCGAAGACGGCCCCATCGGCACGATCACGCTCAACCGCCCGCACGACGGCAACATGTTCACACCGAAGATGTGCCTGGAAATCCGCGACTGCATCAACGCGATCCGGCGCGAAACACGCACCCAAGTGATCGTGATCACAGGCGCCGGCGACAAGTTCTTCTGCATCGGCGGACGCAAGGACGGGATGCCCGACACCCTCATGTACGAGGGCACGATCCCGACGGTCGAGATGTACGAGGCGATCGACAAGCTGCAAAAGCCGGTGATCGCTTGCGTCAATGGCTTCGCGGTGGGTGGTGGTAACGTGCTGCAGGTGGTGTGCGACATCACCATCGCCAAGGAAAGCGCGGTGTTCCGCCAGGTGGGGCCGATGATGGGCAGCTTCGATGCCGGCTACGGCACCTGGTACCTGGAAGACCTGATCGGCAAGAAGCGCGCGAAGGAGATGTGGTACCGGAACCCCAAGCTCACGGCGCAGGAAGCGCTGGAGTGGGGCCTGGTCAACCACGTGGTGCCCGATGCCGAGTTGAAGAACTTCACGCGCCAGATCGCATTGGAGATCGCCGACCGCGGATCGTTCGCGCTGGCGGCCATCAAGGGCGCCTTTTTGGCCCGACACGGTGGGGTTGCCGGCCTGTCGCGCGTCGCGCACGACCTCTTGCTGCGCACCTACCTCGACACCCAGGAGCACGACGAACTGGCCGCTTCGTTTGCCGAACGCCGAAAGCCCGACAGCACCAAGTTCGGTCATTGACGGGTCGCTGGAGGGTATGGCGATGGCGCACCTGCTGACTTTGCACGACCCCGTCCAGACGCGGGAACACTATCTGTCCGGCATCTGGCAGATCGACACGCTCTACAGCCTGGCTCGCCAGCACGCGACACAGCGCGGTAGCACACGCGCGGTGCGCGACAGCACGCGCCGACTCACCTGGAGCGCACTGGTGGCCTGGGTCGACGCGGTGGCGGCGGATCTGCACGAAGCGGGTTTGCGGCGCGGCGACCGCGTGGCCATCTGGCTGCCCAGCCGCCTGGAGAGCGTGGTGGTGCTGCTCGCGTGTTCGCGCAACGGGTATGTGTGCAACCCCTCGCTGCACCAGAACTACACCGTTGAAGAAATCTCGGCGCTGCTCACGCGCATCGATTGCAAGGCGCTGTTCGCGCAACCTGGTTATGGCGCCGATGCAAAAGCGGCCGATGTCTTTGAGCGCGCCAGGTCGTTGTCGCACATGAAGCGCGTGTATGCGCTACCTGATCTGCGCGCTGGCGATGTCACGCTGCCCGACGCCGCCCGCGCAATGCCGCTGCCGCATCCACCGATGGGCGCGGCGCCCTCGCCCGCCAGCACGCACCCCGACAAGGTGGTCTACCTCGCCTTCACCAGCGGCACCACCGGAACGCCCAAGGGCGTGATGCACAGCGACAACACGCTGCTGGCCAACGCGCGCGCCATGGTGGCCGACTGGGGGCACGGCCCGACCACGGTGCTGCTCACGCTCAGCCCGATGAGCCACCACATCGGCACCGTGGCGCTCAACCAGGTGTTGGTGTGCGGAGGCGAGCTGGTCATGCACGATGCAAGCTCGGGCGTCACCGCGATCGACTGGATCGAAGCCTCGGGCGCCACTTACGTCATGGGCGTGCCCACCCACGCGATGGACCTGCTGCAGGAAGTCGACAAGCGCGGCATGAGCAGCCTGGGTGGCGTGAAGGTGTTCTACATGGCCGGCGCGCCCATTCCCACCGAAGTCGCACGCCGCCTGCTCAGCCTGGGCGCCAAGCCGCAGAACGTCTACGGCATGACCGAGAACGGCTCGCACCAGTACACGCTGCCCTCGGACCCGGTCGAGGTGATCACCAGCACCTGCGGCAAGGCCTGCAGCGGCTACGAGATCCGGCTGTGGAACCCGGAGAACCCGGACGTGGAAGCCGCCCCGGGCGAGGTGGGCGAGATCGGCGGGCGCGGCGGCGTGCTCATGCTCGGTTACTTCAACAACCAGTCGGCCACCGAAAACTCGTTCAATGGCTCGGGCTGGTTCTTGAGCGGCGACCTGGGGCAGTTCGACGAGCAGGGCAACCTGAGCATCGTGGGCCGCAAGAAGGACCTGATCATCCGCGGAGGCCACAACATCCACCCGGCGCACATCGAAGAGTATGCGCACCGCCATGCCCGCGTGAAGAAGGCGGCGGCCTTCGGCGTGCCCGACGAGCGCCTGGGCGAGAAAGTGTGCCTGGCCATCATCTGCGAAGGCGAAGCCCCCCAGCCCGACGAGGTGTTGCAGCACCTGGCGAAAGAAGGCCTGTCCAAGTTCGACATGCCCGAGTTCTTCGTGGTCGTGCGCGAATTCCCCCTGACCGCCAGCGGCAAGATCTTGAAGCGCGAGCTCGTGCAGTGGGTTGCCAGCGGTCGCCTCCAACTCCAACCGGTGCGCTACCGCGCACCCAAGGCCGCACAACCTACCGCATAAGCCACCGCATGATCGACCTGACCCACGACGGCGAATTCGCCGTCCTCACCATCCGTCGTCCCGGCGCCTTGAACGCGCTGAGCTTCGAGCTGATCGCACAGATCGGCAAGCGTATTGCCGAAGCCGGCCGCTCCAACGCCCGCGCCCTGATCGTGACCGGTGAGGGCGAGAAGGCCTTTTGCGCCGGCGCGGACATCAAGGAACTGCAGCAACGCGGCCTGCGCGCGCAGCGCGAAGGTGCCGAGCTCGGCCAGGCCGTGTTCGCCCAGCTCGACCGGCTGCCGATTCCCTCCATCGCGCTGGTCAATGGCTTTGCCTTTGGCGGGGGCTGCGAGCTCGCGCTGGCCTGCACCTTGCGCCTGGCCTTGCCCAACGCCAAGTTCGGCCTGCCCGAAGTCAAGCTGGGTTTGATCCCCGGCTACGGCGGCACGCAACGCCTGCCGCGCCTGGTCGGCCAGGGCCGCGCGCTCGAGATGGTGATGACCGGGCGCACCGTGGCGGCCGAGGAAGCGCTGGCCATCGGCCTGGTCAACCGCATCGTGCAGGCCCCGGGCCTGGACGCGGCCAAGGCCTATGCGCGCGAGTTCAGCGGCAACGGGCTGCGGGCCCTGCAGTTCGCCCGCGAGGCGGTGCAACGCGCGGGCGATCTTCCCCTGCACGAGGGCCTGCGCATGGAGGCCGATCTCTCCACCCTGGCCTACCGCACACAGGACGCCGAGGAAGGCATGCAGGCGTTCACCGAAAAAAGAAAGGCGGTGTTCCGCGATGAGTGAGATTTCAATAGATGCGGTGGGCCGCGAATGCATCGTGGTCACCGGCGCGAGCCGTGGCATCGGCGCGGCCATCGCGCTCGAACTCGCCCGCCAGGGCAAACACGTCGCCTGCCTCTCGCGCTCCGGCGCCATGCCCGCTTGCGCCGATGCGCCGGCCGACGTGGCCGCGCGCTGGCTTCCCATGAAGGCCGACGTCACCCAGCCGCAGGCACTCGCGGCGGCATTCGATGCACTGAAGGCCGATGGCTGGAGCATCACAGGATTGGTCAACAACGCTGGCGTGCACATCGACGGCGCCTCCGCCACCTTCACCCTGGCCGACTGGCAGCAGGTGATGGACACCAACGCCACCTCGGTCGTCTCGGCCTGCCAGGCTGCCTACCCACACCTGGTGGCCGCCGGTGGCGGCATGGTGGTGAACATCGGCTCGTTCTTCGACAAGCTCGGCGTCAAGCACAACCTGGCCTACTGCTCCAGCAAGGCCGCGGTGGGCGCCATCACGCGCGTGCTGGCTGTGGAGTGGGCGAGCAAAGGCATTCGCGTCATGAATGTGGCGCCCGGCTACATCGTCACCGACCTCAACGCAGATGCCATGGCCGAGGGCAGCCCGCTGCGCGCCTATCTGGACAAGCGCATTCCGGCCAAGACGCCTGGAACGGCGGCCGACGTGGGCGCGCTGGTGGCTTCGATGTTCGGGCCTGCAGGCCGTTTCATGAGTGGCGAAACCATCTACATCGATGGTGCGCAAAGCATCAACCACTGAGAAGCCGAAGGAACCCAGAACATGACCCTCCTTCAACGCCTGGACGACCGCCTGAGCCTGTCCGAAGAAGAGACCATGCTGCTCGACAGCGTGAAGACGCTCTGCCGCGAGAAGATCGCAACCCATGCCGAGCATGCCGACCGCACCGGCGAGTTCCCGTGGGAGAACGTCAAGGCCATCAACGAACTCGGCCTCAACGCCATGTTTGTGCCCGAGGCCTATGGCGGCGCGCAAATGTCGTACACCGCGTACCTCGCCTGCGTGCGCGAGATCAGCAAGGCCTGCGCCTCTACCGGCATCGTCTGGGCCACCAACTACCACGGCATGAAGCCTCTGATCGACTGGGGCACCGAGGAGCAGAAGCAGCGCCTGCTGCCGCGCATTGCCGAAGGCGGCCTGGGCGCGCTGGCCATCACCGAGCCCGGCGCGGGCTCGGACGCCACCGGCATGCGCACCACCTTCCGCGAGGAGGGCGATGAGATCGTCGTCAACGGCGGCAAGACCTTCATCACCAACGGCGACGTGGCCGACCTCTACCTGCTGTTCGGCAAGTGGGAAGGCATTGCCGGTGCGAAGGAAAGCATCTCGGTGCTGATCATGGAGAAGGGCACGCCAGGGCTGTCGGTCGTGCGGCTGGAAGACAAGATGGGCACGCGCGCCTCGAGCACCGCCACGCTCGCCTTCGACAACTGCCGCGTGCTGCGCACCAACCTCATCGGCAACCCGGGCGACGGCCTGAAGATCCTGTTCGCCTCGCTCAACAAATCGCGCCCCAGCGTGGCCGCCCACGCCCTGGGCATCGCGCGCGCCGCGTTCGAGGATTCGGTGGCCTATATCAACGAGCGCAAGCAGTCCGGCCGCAAGATCCTGGAGTTCCAAGGCATCCAGTTCATGGTGGCCGACAACGCCACCGACCTGGCCCTGGCCGAGAGTTTTCTGTGGCAGGTGGCGAGCTGGGTCGACGCGGGCGAGAAGGACTTCGGCAACGAAGCCTCGCTGCTCAAGATGCGCGCCAGCGACTTGGCCATGCGCCTGTCCACCGATGCGGTGCAACTGCTGGGCGGCTACGGTTATTGCAAGGACTACCGCGTCGAGCGCCTGATGCGCGACGCCAAGATCACGCAGATCTGGGAGGGCACCAACCAGGTCCACCGCCAGCTCATCGGCCGCAGCTTCCTGCAGCGCTGATACCTGAATCAACAAAGGAAACCACATGAGTGAGATCAAGACCATTGGCATCGCCGGTGCCGGCACGATGGGCGCGGGCATCGCGATCGTCTGCGCCCGCGCGGGCTTCAAGACGCGCATCTTCGATTTGAAGCAAGACGCGATCGACCGCGCACGCCAACAAACCGAAGGCTTCCTGAAGAAGAGCGTGGAGCGCGGCAAACTGGCGCCCGAGAAGCTGCCCGAGATCATGGGCCAGTGGAGCGGCACGACCAGCCTGGACGACTTCGCCGACTGCGATCTGGTGATCGAGGCCGTGTTCGAGAGCCTGCCGGTCAAGCACGACCTGTTCGGCAAACTCAACAAGATCTGCGGCGAGCACACCATCTTCGCCAGCAACACCTCCACCATCAGCATCACCGAGATAGCGGGTGGCACCGGCCGCGCCGACCGCTTCGTGGGCATGCACTTCTGTTTGCCCGCCCAGCTGATGAAGCTGGTGGAGATGTCGCCCGGCCTGAGTACCCGCGACGAGACCTTCGAGCGTGCCTGGGCGGTGTGCGAGAAGCTGGGCCAGAAGCCGGTGAAGACGCAGGACACCCCCGGCTTCGTGCTGAACTACTTCCTGATTCCGTTCAACAACGACGCGATCCGGCTGGTCGAGCAGGGCGTGGCGAGCCCGGCCGACATCGACCTGGCGATCAAGACCGGCATGGGTTACGCCATGGGTCCGATGGAGCTGCTCGACCTGGTCGGCATGGACACGCAGAAGCTGCTGTGCGAGGCCATGTACGGCGTGACGAATGAGCCGCGCGCGGCCTGCCCGCCCCTGGTCAAGCGCATGATCGCCGCGGGCTGGCTCGGCAAGAAGAGCGGGCGCGGTTTTCACGAGTACAAAGACAGCAAGATGTTTGGCGCCTGAGCAGGAGCACCCCCATGAGCAAACACTACCGCATCACACAGGTCGGCGAGAGCCGTTCCTTCCCGGCATCACACGCCTTCACCGACAAGGCGGATGACCAGGGCGCGGGTCGCGTCTTCGTTGGCGAAGAAGCCGGCAAAACCTTTGCCAGCGCGGGCGAGCTGGGCGCTTGCCCCTTCGTCGCCATCGAACTGGGCACCGAGTGCCTGGGCGTGCACACCGGCGAAGACCGGGGCCATGAGGGCTCCAACGTGGTGGGCTTTGCGCGTTTCCGCATAGGCAACGCCGATCCCTCCAACCTGATCGAACTCGTGCGCCAGCCCAACACGCTCGAGTCCGCCATCACGGCGGCGAAGACCGCGTTTGAAGCCGCGGGATTCAAGGTGGCGGTGTGTGGTGACTTCCCTGGTCGCATCGTCGACCGGCTGATCCGCCCGTACCTCAACGCCGCGCTGCGCCGCCTGGATGAGAAGCTGGCGAGCGCCGAAGACCTGGACAAGACGCTGTGCCTGGGCCTGGGCTATCCGGAAGGCCCGATCGCCTTGCTGCAACGCACCGGGCTGGCCGAGCACCACGACGTGACGCAGGCGCTGTATGTCGCTTTGGGACAGGAGGCGTATGCACCTGCGCGCCGCGCGCAGGTGGCCAAAGCGGTGGCAAAGGGCGGATAGCGGTACCGCCGTTTTCCGGCATCCGCGCGAAACAAGCCCCCCCCCGCACGCGCGGCGTATTCACTCGCGTTGTAGACGTTCCGTCGTCTCCAACGCAGCCAGTCGGCTGAGGCTGGCCCGGTGTCCCTCTTCGGGATTGCGGATGCACAGCTCCAGCAGCGGCTTGCGTGCATGACCCACGTCGCGCGCGGCTTGCAAGACCGAGGCGAAATCCACAGCGCCCGTGCCGATGACATCGTGGCGCCAGCTGCTGCGATCGGTATCGGACAGATGCACCACTTCCAACCAAGGCGCGACTTCGCGCAAGCCCTCGGCCGGGTCTTCGCCGCAGAAATGGGCATTGGCTGCATCCCAGCACACCGCCACCGCCGGGCTGTTCAACCAGGCCACCGCGTCCAGCAGATCGCGCGCGCGCGGCAGAGGCCCCAGCGGAATGTTCTCCAGCGCCAGCCGAACACCCAGGTCTTCGGCCACAGGCACCAGCGCGCGCAACGCGTCGAGTACCCATTGCCGGTGGTGTTCGAGCGGTGCCGGCAGCAACGGGTTCACCCTGCCCGTCACCACCACGACGGCGGGACAACGCAGGTCGGCGGCCAGCGCCAACACCTGCGCCAGTATCTGCACGCTGTACGCGCGCACCTCGGGCACGGGGCTGGCCAAGTTCAAATCGGTACCGGGGTGGTTCAGGGTGCGTAGCGTGGCGCCCTCGCCTTCGACCCAATCGCGCAACGACACGCGCTGCGCGCCCGACATCTCGGTCGGCCAGAGGTGCCCGGGCATGGTGATGAGTTCGAACTCGTCGAAGCCCAGAGCCTGCAGGCGCTCCAAACACGGCCGCGCCGGCATCGACCACATCCAGGCGTAACTGTGAGCGCCGAACGCAACGCTCACGGCATCAGACTTTCAAGCGTTCCGCTGGTGCGAATCTCGGCACCTGCATGCCGTCCCCAATGTCGTCCCACCACAGGCGCACCTTCATGCCAATGGCCACTTGGGTCTGATCGATGTCGGTCAGGTTGGTGATGAGGCGCACACCTGGCATCGTCGCAAATTCAACCACGGCGACCACATAGGGCAAGCGTGCGGTGACGGCTGTATGCCCCGCGTGCCGCACCACGGTATAGCTGTAGACCGTGGCTTCTTCAGGTGCCTCCTTCCAAGCGGTCTCGCACGACTGGCAGCGAAAGCACATGGGCATCGGCGGATGGCGCAGCGTGCCGCACGCAGCGCAAGATTGAAAACGAAGCGACCGCTCTTTGCAGTGCGCCCAGAATCCGGCTTCGTCGGCGTTGGGTTCGGGGCGGGGCATGTCGGCTGGAAAGTAACTCATCACATTCTCCCAATGATCGCGCCGCTGGTCGGCGATACACCCAGTCCACCGGTGACCAGGCACAGGCGGGCACCCTCGACTTGCGACGTCGATTCGCCGCGCAGCTGTCGAATGCCTTCGGCCAGCAAGTTCATCCCATGCACATAGGCCTCGGAGAGCTGGCCGCCCGACGTGTTGATCGGCAAACTGCCGGTGCCCCAGCGTATGGCGCCACTCTCGACAAACGCACCGCTCTCGCCACGGCCGCAGAAGCCGTATTCCTCCAGCGCCATGAGCACCAGGCCCGAAAAATGGTCATAGATCTGTGCCACATCGATGTCGGCCGGTGTGACGCCCGACGCGGCGTACAAGTCTTTCGCCAACTGGCGGCTGTTGGTGGAGGCGTAGTCTTCGTCGGGCATGTTGTGGCTGCCCAGCGGTCCATGCCCCCACTGAGGGCCGCTGCCGTGCTTGGCGGCCAACACCTCGATCGGAGCCTGCTTCAAATCGCGCGCGCGTTCGCGCGTGGTCACCACCACGGCGCATGCGCCATCGGTTTCCAGACAGCAGTCGTACAGGCGCAGCGGCTCGGAGATCCAGCGGCTGCCGAGGTACTGCTCCAGCGTGAGCGCGCGGTCGTGCATCACGGCATTCGGGTTGCGGTTGGCGTTCACCCGGGCGTTCAGTGCGATCTCTGCCAGGTGCAGTTCGGTGATGGGATACAGGTGCATGAAACGCTGCACCAGCAAGGCCAGCATGTAGGGTGGCGCGAACAGGCCAAACGGGTTCACGAAGCTGCCTGCAGGGCGAGCCCCATAGGCCTTGCCGAAGCGACGGCCTTGGCCCTGGCACAAACCGCGGTACACCACCACCGTTTCGGCCTGGCCGGCTTCGACCGCAGCACACGCTTGCGATAGCGCGGCGATGGTGCCGCCGCCTCCACCACCCCACACCATGGACGACCACCGCATGTGCGGCACGCCCAGAGCCACCGCCATCAACGGCGCCGAGTTGGCGTCATCGGCGAACGAGGCCAGGCCATCCACTTCGGCCGTCTTGAGCCCCGCGTCCTTCACAGCGGCCGCGATGGCCTCGGCGGTGATCTGGAACTGGCTCTTGTCTTGAATTCCACCCCATCGGGTGTACAGGCTCTGCCCCACACCGACCAAGCAAGCTTTGCGTTCTACGCCCATGCGATCTCCTTAAAATCCAAACACAGCATAACAGATATCGAATATATTTCGATTTGCTTTTCGGCGTTTGCATCACTAACAGGAGACACGACATGTTGCGAAGGGCTTCGTTTCTTTTGGGTCTGGCAGGCGGATTGGCCGTGCTCAGTACCGCGGCCACGGCACAGGGCACCTGGCCCAGCGCGCGGCCGATCCGCTGGATCGTTCCGTTCCCGGCCGGCGGCGCCACCGACATCGTTTCGCGCCTCGCTGCCGAGCAGCTTGGACAGGCGCTGGGGCAATCCATCGTGGTCGAGAACGTCACGGGGGCCGCCGGCGCCGTGGGGGTGGATCGGCTCTCCAGAAGCCCCGCGGACGGCTATACGATCGGCACCAGCGCCAACAGCGTGCAAGCCGTCATGCCACACCAGTCCGAGGCTCCCCTGCCCTTCGACACCATCAAGAGCTTCACGCCACTCGCAGGCATTGCGAACTTTCAATATGTGCTGAACGTGGCTCCCGCCTCGGGTATGAAAAGCGTGGCCGATCTGATCGCCAAGGCCCGCGCCACGCCAGGCAAGGTGAGCTTCGGCTCATCAGGTCTGGGCACCGGCAGCCACCTCGCCGGCATCTTGCTGGCCGAGAAGACCGGCACCAAGTTCACCGACGTGCCCTACAAAGGCGGCGCGCCCGCGCTGGCCGACCTGATGGGCGGACACGTCGATTTCGTGGCCGACCCGGTGGGCGGTTCCATCGCGCTCATCCGTTCCGGCAAGCTGATTCCGATTGCCATGAGCGGCTCCAAGCGGCATCCTGCGTTCCCCGAAGTGCCACTGGTGAGCGAAACGGTGCCCGGATACGACCACGTCGGCTGGTTTGGCTTGTACGGGCCGGCCGGCATGCCGCCCGAGATCGTGGGCCGCATCGGCGCGGAGATGGCCAAGGTGCAACAGTCGCAGGCGTATCTGACGGCCCTGGAAAAGTTGGGCTACGAACCCTGGATCATGAACTCGCGGCAACTGGCGGACCAGCAGCAGAAGGACCTTGAACAATGGAGAGCCATCCTGCGCCCGCGGGCAAAAAACTGATGCCGATCGGGGTTAACCCGAGCGATTCACAGGCGAGAGCATACATAAGATCGATATCTAATATTCTGATATTGCATACAACCCCACTTCTTTTTTGCTAACGGTTTCAAGCCGGAAAGGTGCATCGATGTCTCCCCCCCTCAATCGACGGCGTTTCACCGCCCTGTCCGCGGCACTAGCGGCCGCCGCCCTATCGCCCTCGCTGCGCGCGCAAGGCAACTGGCCTGCGCGGCCTGTGCGCCTGGTGCTGGGTTACGCCCCCGGCGGCGGCTCCGACGTGATGGCGCGCGTGCTCTCCCAGCCCATGATCGACGCGCTGGGCCAGCCCGTCATCGTCGACAACAAGCCGGGTGCCAGCGGCAACATCGCCACGGTGGAAGCGGCGCGCGCCACGGCCGACGGCTACACGCTGCTGTTCGCACCGACCACGCAACTCACCGCAAACCCCTACATCTTCAAGATGCCGGTGGACCCGGAGAAAGACCTCGTGCCGGTGGCCGCCGTGGGCCGCTACCCACTCCACCTGGTGACGCGGCTGGGCCTGCCGTTCAAGACATTCAAGGAGTTCCTGGACCACGGCCGCGCCAACCCCAACAAGCTGACCTACGCGTCCGCCGGTCCCGGCACCACACCGCACCTGGTGGCCGCGGCGATGCTGCAGCAAGCCGGCATTCAGGCGGTGCATGTTCCGTACAAAGGGTCGGGGCCCGCGCTGCAAGCCATGCTCACGGGCGAGGCTGATTTCGTGATCGATCCGGGCATCGCCTTCCCACATGTGCGCAATGGCAAGCTCGCACTGCTGGCCACGGCGGGCAACAAGCGCATCGCGGCATTCCCCGATGTGCCCACCATGAAAGAGGCAGGCCTTCCGCAGATGGATTTCTACTCATGGGTCGGCATGTTCTCGCCGGCCGGCACGCCCGCCGCCGTCAACGCCCGGGTCTCTGAGGTGTTGTCCAAGGCCGTGACGAACCCGGTGGTGATCGACAAATTCCTGACGGCGGGCGCCGAGGTGATCTACCTGAACGCCAGCGATTTCCAGGCACTCATCAAGCGCGAGACGCAAGTATTCTCCCGCCTGGTTCGGGACCTCAACATCAAGGCAGACTCGTGAGCATTCAACAGCGCGTAGGATTCGTGGGGCTGGGTGACATGGGCGAGCCCATGGCCCACAACCTGGTGGGCAAGGGCTTTCACCTGACCGTGTTCGATGTGCGCAGCGAGCCACTGGCCGTGGCCAAGGACAAAGGCGCGCACCTCGCAGACAGCTTGCGGGCGCTCGCCGACACGAGCGAGTTGATCGGCCTGTGCGTGTGGAGCGAGACGCAGCTGCTCGACTGCTTCTACGGCGATCGCGGTCTCTTCGCCAGCCAGGCCACGGCGCGCACGGTGTTGATCCACAGCACGATCACCCCCCAGATGGTGCAGCGCCTTGCCGCAGACTGTGCCGCCCGCGGTTGGGATCTGGTGGATGCTCCCGTCAGCGGCGGCCGCGCGGGCTCGGTGGCCGGCACGTTGACGCTGATGGTGGGCGGCGACACCGAGGCGGTGCGGCGCTGCGACGGCTATTTGAAGGCCGTGGGCAAAAACATCTTCCACATCGGAGACGCACCGGGCGCCGGCTCCATTGCCAAGCTGTGCAACAACATGATGGCGCTGTGCAATGCCTTCGTGGTGTCCGAGGCAAAGAAGCTCGCGAGCGCCTACGGCATCTGTGAGGAAGCCATTGTCGAATGCGCCAGGGTGAGCACGGGCAATTCGTGGTTCATCGAGAACGAGGGGTTCTTCGACAACCTGCTCACCACCCACCCGCAGCCCGACGTGTTCTACAAAGACCTCTGGGAGGCTGTCGAGGCGGGCAAGCAAAAGGGCGTCGAACTCACGATTTCCGGTCTGGTCGCCTTGGCCGGACCGCGCCTGGCCGAAGAGCGCAAATCGATCTTGCGCGAACGCGGCTGAGAATTTCACACAGGAACCAGAATGAACGCTACGGAACGGGTCGCCGACTATCTCTTCAAAACCGGCTGGGATGACTTCCACCCTGATGTCCACCACAAGGCCAAGACGCTCTCAGTGAGCGCGCTGGGCATGGCCGTTGCGGGCTCGCGCATCCACGCGGGCGAGGTGCTCGCACGCTATGCACGCGACGCCGGGGGCACGCCGCGCAGCGGCGTGATCGGTGCAGGCTTCAGCACCACGGCCGAAATGGCCGCGCTGGTCAACGCCACCGCAGCCCACAGCACCGAGCTGGAGGACGACAGCTGGCCGGAGTCCATGTACACCTGCCACATCATTCCTGCGGTGTTCGCACTCGGCGAGGAGCTGGGTTCTTCCGGCAAAGAGATTCTCGAAGCCTTCATCTTGGGCTACGAGATCCAGGCGCGGCCCGGCATGGTGCTCACCAACGGCGGCGCCAACGACCGTGGCATTCTGACGGCACCGAGCCTAGGCGCCATCGGGGTCGCAGGAGCGGCGGCCAAGTTGCTCAAACTCAGCAGGGAAGAGACTCGCATGGCGCTCAGCCTGGCGGTGTCACAAGCCAGCGGCTCCACGCGACAGATGGGCACGGGTGCGCATCTGTACGAGGCGGGCGTGGCCGGGCGCAACGGCATCAGCGCCGCCAAGCTCGCCAAGCTGGGATTGACCGGTGAAGAAAATGTGTTCGAAGGCCGGCGCGGCTACTTCGACATGCTGGCCGGCATGCCCGACCTGGAGTTTCCGTTGGGCCGGGGAAGCGATCTGCGCGTGATGGAGGTCGGCTTCAAGAAATACACCGCTTGCTACCTGATGCAGCGCATCGTCGACGGCGTGATCGAGATCGTGCAGCAAAACCAGCTCACCGCGAATGACGTGGAGAAGGTCTCGATCGAAGTGAATCCGACCTTCCTGGAGATCATCAAGTTTCCCGCGCCGCGCAACGGTGAAGAGTCGCGCTTCAGCATGCACCACTGCGTGGCGGCCGCGATCAGCGGGGAAGAGATCTCGATCCGCACGTTCACCGACGAAGGCGTCAAGGAATCGCACCTGCAAGCGCAGTGGAGCAAGACCGAGCTGGTCGTTCGCCACGATTGGCCCCGCGCCATTCTGGGCGAGTCCAACCCCCTGACCGTGCGCACGCGCGATGGCCGCGAATACCAAAAGCTTTGTGTGGTGTCGCATGGCGATCCCGAAGATCCGTTGACCGACGAGGAGGTGCGTGGCAAGTACCTCTCTTGCACCGACGGCATCCTGCCGTTGGCACGCGCCAACGAAGGCGCCGACATGTTGTTCGCGCTGGACACGATGCCCAACGTGAAGCCGCTCATGGAGATCCTCACGCACCCCTGAACGGCTGATCACCCGATGGAAAAGGCCCGGTCACTAGACCGGGCCTTTTTCTTTGCGCTCAACGCTGCTGCGAAGCGGTGCCGTCGGTAGTGGTAAACCCCGGTGCCTGATTTTCTTTAGTATGCCTAAACTAGCTATCTGATTTGCATAAATTAGATAGTTCGCACAGAAAATCCCATTCCTCAGTTTCCGTTCTGAAAGGTGATGTTCATGACCACTCCGTTTCGCCCCAACCGCCGCCAGTTCGCTGCCTTGACCGCTGGTGCGGCCGCCACAGCGGTGCTGCCTTCGCTGCACGCGCAGACTGCCGCATGGCCGACCAAGCCGGTGCGCCTCGTCCTCGGTTTCGCACCCGGTGGCGGGTCCGACGTGATGGCGCGCGTGCTCTCCCAGCCGATGAGCGACCTGCTGGGCCAGCCCGTCATCGTCGAAAACCGGCCCGGTGCCAGCGGCAACATCGCCACCGTGGACGTGGCGCGCGCACCGGCCGATGGCTACACGTTGTTGTTCGCGCCCACCACGCAAATCACGACCAGTCCGCACATCTTCAAGATGGCAATCGACCCCGCGAAAGACCTGATTCCGATCGCCTCGGTGGGTCGCTACCCGCTGCACCTGGTGTCGCGCACGGGTCTGCCGTTCAAGACCTTCCAGGAGTTCCTGGCGTATGGCCGCGCCAATCCGGACAAGATGAGCTTTGCCTCCACCGGCTCCGGCACCGTGCCGCATCTGGTGGCCGAAGCAATGCTGAAGCAGGCCGGCATCCGCGCGACGCACGTGCCCTACAAGGGCTCCGGTCCGGCGCTGCAAGCCATGCTCACCGGCGAGGTGGATTTCGTGATCGATCCCGGCGTGGCCTTCCCGCATGTGCGCAGCGGCAAGCTGCTGCTGCTGGCCACCGCAGGCAGCAAGCGCATTCCGCAATTTCCAGAGGTGCCCATGATGAAGGAAGCGGGCTTGCCGAAGATGGACTTTTATTCCTGGGTGGGCGTGTATGCACCGATCGGCACCCCGGCCGCCGCCATGGCGCGCATCTCCGACGTGCTCTCCAAAACCGTCAACACCCCTGCGGTGATGGAGAAATTTGCGGGCGCCAGCGCCGAAGGCATTTACCTGAACACCCCAGACTTCAATTCGATGATCCAGGGAGAGCTGCAGGTGTTCCCCGCGCTCGTGAAGGAACTCAACATCAAGGCCGACACGTGATCGCTCGGCGCGGCCCTTCATCCCCATTTCCCAACTTCAGCAGAAACAAGGCGACACGATGATCAAACCGGAAGACGTCAAGTACCACGATCGGGACCCGAGCATCCGCACGTGGGTCGAGACCATGCCCATCCTCTTCAACATTCCCGAAGAGCAGATCTGCGGCATTGCATACGTTCTCACCAGACCCAACCTGGGCGCCGCGATCTCCTCGATCGCGATTGCCAAGGGCATCTGCAGGAACGTGCACGAGATCGACTTTCTTGACTCCCAGATGCACCTCACGGCGCCAAAAGATCTGAGCGATTTCACACTCGAGAACGGCTTGTCGGTGAAAGCCACCAAGCCACCGCGGGACTTCCACTTCACATACGAACACGCGTTGGGCTCGTGCAGATTCGATCTCAACTTCCGTGGCCTGCACCAACCCTTCGACATCCACGACCCCGAGGAAAACGTGCTGATGGCCAAGTCGAGCACGTCCAACCCGACCGACGCACGCTTCGGCGACCCGTGGAAGAACGGGCACTTCGAACTCAAGGGCCACATTACCGGCACGCTTGAGCTGCGGGGCAAGAAGTACAAGGTGGATTGTTACGACGGCACGGACCACAGCTGGGGACCACGCGCAGAGGTCAGCGCGCGGGCTGAATCGTACCTCTCGGTGGCCTTCGGCGAGGACTTCGGCATGCAACTTTCGGTGCCCTTGAAGATCGAGCGCGGCCGCGTCTCCAGCGACCCGGCACGTTTCGGCTTCGTGGTCGAGAGCGGCAAGATCTACGGCATCGTGGAAGCGACCGTGGAAACGCCGGAACGCGACAACATGATCGGCATGCGACAGATCATCCGCGCCATCGATGTGCGGGGGCAGGAACACGTGCTTGAAGGCACTGCGATCGCCGGCTACCCCTACAGCACCTTCAACCCCGCTTACGTGATGTTCCAGTCGCTGTATCGGTACGAATACCGAGGCCGCATCGGCTACGGGCAGACGGGCGATATCTTCGGCACCGATTACATCGCCGACCGTATGTCTCGGCATGCGCGTCATTGAGAGGGAGGTCACCGTGCTCACCCAAGACGACACATTGCGCGACAGACCCACGCAGGACTTCATCGCGCAGCTGACGCGCCAGTATCCGGTCGAGAGAGAGATCGAGAAGTCACTGGCCCGCAAGATGGAGAGACGCAACCAGGGCCAGTTCAGCCGCCCCAGCCTGGAAACACTCAGCGGATATCTCTCGAACTTCCTCGCCGACAAGCTCGACGGCACGTTCGAGGTGTCCCATGTGCGCTGGCTCAACGGCGGCGCATCCAAACTGCAAGTGGCTTTCGACCTGGCCTGGACCGAAGGCGCGGGCAAACCCCGTAAAGAAGCGCTGGTGCTGCGCATGGAACCGGCAGAGGCGCTGAACTCCAACAGCCGGCTGCGCGAGTACGAGCTCTTGCAAGCGTTCAAGGGTGTGGTGCCTGTGCCGGACGTTTATTTCCTCGACGAGCACGGCGACTGGTTTCCGGAGCCCGCGCTGATCTACTCGTTCGCCAATGGCGTGACCAAGCCACCCGCAACGCACAGCGGAAAGATCGCGGGCATGGGCACCGATTTCGGGCCCGAGCTGCGTGCCCAACTCGCGCCGCAGTTCTTGGGCTATCTCGCCAAGATCCACACCTTCGACCACACCCAGTACGACTTCAAGAGCATGGACGCACCCCGCGTCGACTCGACCGAGTCCGCCGTGCTCCAACTCAACCGCGCCCACCGCGTGTGGGAGGAAGACGCTGGCGACAGCGCACCATTGATGGCGGTGGCGGCGAACTGGCTGGAGAGAAACCTGCCCAAGCTCGACAAGGTCAGCGTGGTGCACGGCGACTACCGCAGCGGCAACTTTCTGTATGACCCCGTGAGTTTTCAGTTCACAGCCTGGCTGGACTGGGAGCGCGGATATCTCGGCGACCGGCACCGCGATCTTGCGTGGACCACCCAACGCATGTTCGGCCATCTCGATACGGATGGCAAAACCTACATGGTCTGCGGCCTCGTGCCCATGAACACGTTCTACCGCGAGTACGAGGCCGTCTCGGGCCTGTCGGTGAACGAAGACACTCTGCACTACTACCGCGTGCTCAACGCCTACCAGCTCGTGGCCACGCTGCTTGCCACCTCGTACCGGGTGACACGCCTCGGGCGCTCGCACCAGGACGTGTTGCTCGCGCGGCTGAGAGCCATGGTGCCGTCGAACCTGAACACCTTGGCGACCTTGCTCAAGGAGAGACTCTGATGGCGAATCACATGGACAACGGACTGGGTTCCGTCATCAAGTCGCTGAGCGACGTGGTGATGCCCGCGATCGATCCCGCCGACCCCATTGCCAAGGAACAGCTCGGTCTGGCGATCGAATTTCTTGCCTTCTTGCGCGAGCGGCTGGATTTGGTGATGCCACAGCTGGAGTACGAGCTCGATCAGAACCGAGCCCTGGCGCATGCCGCGCTGGATATCGTGGACGCGCCGCGCGGTCAGGCGTTGGCGAAAGCCGTTTCAGCGGTACGAGACGTGCACTGCGGCAAGAGCTCAGCAGACGATTTGCGCCAGGCATCCCGCGCTATTGCCGAAGCGGTGGACGAGTTGGTTCGCCAACTGGCCTCGGACAAGTCTGGCCTGCGCGCGCGCGTGGAACGGGCGGTGATCGAACGCTCCGCCGAGTTGCTCGCGTTTGAACGCTCTTGGTACGAGCCACTGGCCGTCGATGTGGACATGGGCGCCTTGCCACACTACAGCACGTACCTCAACGTCGCTGCATACAACCAAGGAATGCGTTCATGAAAGTGCTGGTCACCAATGACGACGGCTACACCGCGGTGGGCCTGGCGATAATGGCCCAGCGGTTGGCTGCGGCGGGCCACGAGGTGATGGTCGCCGCGCCGCAGGAGCAGCAAAGCGGCGGCAGCGCGTCGCTCGGTCCGGTGGAACACGGCGCCCAAGTGGCGTGGCGCGAAGTCACCCGCGAAGCGCTGCCGGGCATGCGCGTGTTGGTGATTGATGGACCACCTGCATTCTCAGTCAAGGCCGTGCGCAGCGGCGTGTTCGACTGGGAGCCCGAGGTCGTCGTCTCCGGAATCAACTACGGCTGGAACGCCGGTGCGTCCATCCTCCACTCAGGCACCGTGGGGGCCGCACTGACCGCGTGCGCGTCAGGGCTGAACGCCGTGGCCATCAGTTGCGCCAAGGATGCATCGCAGAGCAATTTGCAAATGGCCGCGGATGTGGTGGTCAGCGCCATCGAACTTCTGCAACAGGCAGATGGACCACCCCTGGCGCTGAACATCAACATGCCCAACTGCAGCGCCGGAGCACTCAAGGGCGTGCAGCACGCCGAGATCGCGCCCGAAGGCCTGGTCGACGTCGGCGTGGAGATGGTGAACGGCGAACTCCGGATGAAGCTGGAGCGCCCGGTGTCCGGCGCGTCCGCGCAGCACGACTCGCATGCGGTCATGAACGGTTTTGTGTCCATCACGGTTCACAACGGGCGGTTTCAGGAGGTGGCACCCGGCAACAGCCGCCTGTGCGCGGACATCGGATCGCGTCTGCGGCTCACATCGACGGCGCATGACGGCGCGCCTGCGGCATTTTGAAGTCGTAGAAAGCACAAGGGCCCCGCAGCAGCGGGCCCTTGCGCACTTGCAGGCGGCGCCATCTTGGCGCCGATTTCTTTTACACCACGCCAATGCTGCGCAGATGCGCCAACTCTTCGGCACTGCGTCCGAGGAGATTGACGATCACATCCTCGGTCGCGTCCCCCAATGTCGGCGCGGGGCGGATCTCTGGCGCGGGCGTTCCCAGCAGACGCGGCGACACACCTTGCATCTTGATCGGCCCAATGCGCGGATGTTGCACGGTGGCGATCGAACCCCGGAACGCGTAGTGCGGATCCGCCATGATCTCTTCGACGCCGTAGATCAACGAATTCGGCTGTTGCCCGCCATCCAGCTTCTCGCATGCTTCCTGGGCCGTCATGGACCGCACCCAGTCGCCCACGATGCCATTGATTTCCGGCAGGCGCGCCGCGCGCGCGTCGTGGGAGGAGAATCGCTCATCGGTGATGAGATCCACGCGGTCCATGCAGGTGCAGAGTCTGGCGAACAAGGCGTCGCTGGACACGGTGACGACCAGATAGCGATTGTCCTTGGTCACGAAGTGATCGCCGGGTGCTGCATTGCGGTTCAGATTGCCCGAGCGCGAACGCGTCGCGCCAAGCTGGTCGTAGCAAGTGACCATGTTGTCGGTCAGCCTGAACATGGCCTCGAACATCGCTGCATCGATCTGCTGTCCCTGCCCGCCGCGCGCGTCGCGGTGGTACAGCGCCATCATGATGGCAAAGGCCGCGAACACCGCCGTGCCGTAGTCGGCTATGGCCACGCCCGGGCGCACGGGCGGGCGGTCCGGAAAGCCGGTCATGTTCAGGATGCCGGCGAACGCTTGCGCCATTCGGTCGTATGCGGGTCGCTGCGAATACGGGCCACTTTGTCCGTATCCCGAGATGCTGGCCATGATGAGTTTCGGATTGATGCCAGAGAGCCGCTCCCAGCCCAAGCCCCAGCGTTCCATGGTGCCAGGGCGAAAGTTCTCAATCAGCACATCCACCTGCCCAACCAGGTCACGCAGCAACTCTTGACCCTCTTGCGCATGCAGATCCAGCGTGATGGAGCGCTTGTTGCGCGCCTCCACGTTCCACCAGAGGCTTTCACCTTCGGTGAAAGGCCCGATCTGCCGCATTGGGTCACCTGTTCCAGGCTGTTCAACCTTGATCACCTCGGCCCCGAAATCGGCCAGCAGCGTGGCGGAAAAGGGACCCGCAATCATGGATCCGAGTTCGACTACCTTGATGCCCGCGAGGGGCCCTTGATGTTGGACGGTCACGCACTTGCTCCTGTTTCTATAGATTAGATATCTGTTATAGTTTAACGAGATAATTTGATTTCAGCTACACCCATACACAAGAAACGCAAGGCATGGATGAATGGGACGTGATCGTTGTCGGGTCCGGAGTCGCCGGGCTCAGCGCCGCATGTGTTGCCGCCGCCGAAGGCGCGTCCGTGCTGGTGTTGGAGCAGGCCGAACAGGTGGGGGGAACGACGGCCATCTCGGGCGGCATGGTGTGGATGCCGGCGAACTTCCACATGCAAAAGACAGGCGTGCAAGACACCATTTGCGCAGCGCGTACCTACTTGTCGCACGCGGTTCCTGGTACCGACAGAGACAGGTTGGAGGCCTTTCTCTCGCATTGCAACGAAGCCCTGCGGTACATGGAGAAGCACACCCAACTGCGCATGCGCCCGGTGGCGGTTTACCCCGACTACTACCCCGACTTGCCCGGCGCAACCACGGGCGGTCGCGTTCTGGAACCTGAACCGTATGACGCGACCGCATTGGGTGCGCACTTCAAGTCGCTGCGAGCACCCTTGCCCGAGTTCATGCTGTTCGGCGGAATGATGGTCAGCCGGCAGGACATTCCCCACCTCCGCCGTGCGTCGACTTCGATGACCTCGGCTGTGCACGTTGCCAAGCTTCTACTGAGGTACGGTCGACAGCGGCTTGCATGGCCACGTGGCACGACCTTGTACCTGGGCAATGCGCTCGCAGCCCGGCTGTACGAATCCGCCATGCGACTCGGTGTGACGATCCGTACCGGAACGGCAGCACTGCAACTGGACTTGTCAGAGGGACGCGTGCGCGGGGTGTGCGTGGCAGGCCGTGCAGACACGGTTGAACGGCTCGGCGCGTTGCGCGGCGTGGTACTGGCCAGCGGCGGGCTGTCCCATGCCGGTGAACTTCGGGCGCGGAGCGTTCCATCCAACGCGGGTACGTTCTCCGCCGGCGCGGCGCCTGGACGTGCCCCACGGGGTGCAAAGCTTGCACTCGAAGCAGGGGCGACGCTGTCGCGGGGCCTGGATCAAGGTGCGTTCTGGGTACCTGTGTCGCGCTTCGTCCGTGCAGACGGCACCGTCGGCCTCTTTCCGCACACCGTCACCGATCGCGGCAAGCCCGGTCTGATCGCCGTGAACAGCGCGGGAGCCCGCTTCACCAATGAATCGCGCTCCTACCACGAGTTCGTCAAAAGCCAGCTTCGCCAGGACGGTCGGGCCATTCCGGCATGGCTCGTTTGCGACAGCCGATTCTTGTGGAAGTACGGTCTCGGATGCGTGAAGCCATTCACGGTGTCCTTGCACAGTCAGTTAGCGTCCGGCTATCTCAAGCGCTCGCGAACGATGGAAGGGCTCGCGCAAGCCATCGGGGTTCCGCCGCCAGCGCTTGCACATACCGTGGCGCAATACAACAGCGGGGCGCGCGAGGGCCTTGACCCTGCCTTTGGGCGTGGCGGCGATGCCTATCAACGCCACATGGGCGACGGTGACCACAAACCCAATCCGTGCGTGGCGCCGATCCTGCGCGCGCCGTTCTACGCAGTGGCGGTGTGGCCGGCGGATCTTGGAATGGCCACGGGAATTCGCACGGATCAGAGGGGCCGGGTGCTCACCGCGGACGGCGCGGCGATTGACGGCTTGTATGCGTGTGGCAACGACATGGCCTCTGTCATGGAAGGGGCCTACCCTGCGCCCGGAATTACCTTGGGTCCCGCGATCACCTTCGCCTATCTCGCCGGTCGCCATGTGGCGCAACGACCTCCATGGACATCAACCCACCCGGCTTCGGCCGCACCAGCCTGAGGAAACTGTCATGAGTCCCATCGAAAACACATCGCGGTCGCAAGGCGACATGGCACGCGTGCACACCATGGCCAATCTGCCCTGGAAAGAGTTTCCAGGGCACTTCGGCGGTGCCCTCTCAAAGGCACTGGTGGGTCTGGACAACGCCGGCACGCGCCGCATCGACTTTCGCATCTCACGGTACGCGCCCGCTGCCTACGTCGAAGACCACGTGCACAAAGTCCAGGAGCAGATCTACTACGTGCTGGAGGGCGAAGGGGTGCTGACGCTGGACGACAACCCATATCTGATGCGACCGCATGACTACGTATACATCCCTCCTGGCGTGCGGCACGGGTTCGCCAACACCGGTATATCGGGTCTCGTGTTTTTCGTCATCACCACACCGTTCGAAGACAGCGAGACCACCCCATGAAGGAAGTGCGCCATCTGATCGGAGGCGAATGGGTTCCTGGAGACGGCATGGAGCACCCGGTTCTCGACAAGTTCAGGGGCGTTCCCGTGGCCACCTTCAGGAATGCGGGCACGCGTCAGGTCGAAGCGGCTGTTGCGATGGCGCATGCGGCGTTCGCGGCCGGCGCCCCGGTGGCGCATCTGCGTGGACACATTCTGCAGGAGGCTTCACGCCTTGTCGGAGACCGGGCCGAAGAGTTTGTCGGCTTGATGCGGCAAGAAGCCGGCTTCCCCCGCAGCGACGCGCTAGGTGAAGTTCGGCGTTGCATGGAGACACTGCGGCTCTCGGCTGAAGAAGCGCGTCGCTTTTGTGGCGACGTGCTGCCATTGGAGGGCGCGCCGGACCAAGGGGAGCGCATGGGCTTCACCCTTCGCGTGCCACTGGGGGTCGTGGCGGCCATCACACCGTTCAATTCTCCGATGAACACCGTTGCACACAAGATAGGTCCGGCGTTTGCGGCGGGCAATGCCGTCGTTCTGAAGCCTTCGACGCACACGCCGATGACAGCCTGTCTGCTGGGCGAACTCCTCGTCCAGGCAGGCATCCCGCGTGGATTCTTGTCGGTGCTGCACGGCGGTGCCGATACCGTGCAGACCCTGCAATCGCAGGAATCGGTGCGCTTCTTCGCCTTCACGGGCAGCACCGAGGTAGGACGCATCATCCAGCAGGCCGCCGGATTGCGGCGCACGCAGATGGAACTCGGGTCGATAGCCTGCACCATCGTCTGTGCCGATGCGGATCTCGACCGCGCTCTGCCGAAGATCGTCAATGCTGCCTACCGCAAGGCGGGTCAGGTTTGCACTTCCATCCAGCTTCTGCTGGTCCAGTCACAGATCGCGCAACGCGTGGAGCAAGAGCTGTCGCGTCGGGTGCGCGATCTTGCCTTCGGAGATCCCTCCAACGAGCACACCGTGGTGGGTCCGCTCATCAGCGAGGAGGCGGCACAACGCGTCGGAGGCTGGATCACCGAGGCGCTCGCTCTCGGAGCCCGGCGCCTGGCAGGCGGTGACAGGGTGGGATCCGTCGTGCCCCCCACGCTGCTTGCCAATGTGGACGCGCGGATGAAGGTGGGCTGCCAGGAAGTGTTCGGCCCCGTCATGTGCCTGGTGCCTTTTGACAGTCTGGAAGATGCATTCGACCGGGTCAACGCCACACCTTACGGCCTCGCGACCGGCATATTCACCCATCGGCTGAGTGATGCGCTTCTTGCCGCGCGTCGGCTGCAGGTAGGCGGGGTCCATGTCAACGAGACCTCCAGCTCCAGAGTGGACTTGATGCCCTACGGAGGATCGAAAAGCAGCGGCTTCGGACGCGAAGGGCCGCACTACGCCATTCGTGAAATGAGCGAAGAGCGTGTGGTCACCATCTCCAGCTAAGCCATCATCGCCAGGAACAAGCCATGCCAAGAATGAAGGGTAGCGCACTGATCGCGGACTATCTTATTCAAGAGAAAGTCCCCTATGTATTCGGCATCTGCGGACACGGCAACGTAGGGATGCTGGATGCGCTGTACGAGCGGCGTGACCAGATTCGCCTGATCTCGCCACGGCACGAACAATGCGCGGGCCATATGGCCGACGCCTATTTCCGCGTCAAGCACAAACCGGTCGCCACGCTCACCTCGACGGGACCTGGCTCGGCCAACATGGTGATGTCGCTGGCCACCGCCCTGTCCGACTCGTCGGCATTCCTGGCCATCACGTCGAACGTGCCCACGTCGCAGCACAACCGCGGGCCATTCCAGGAACTGTACAAACACAACCAGGCCGATTTGGCGCAAGTTCTGCGCCCTGTCGTGAAACGGGCCTTTCAGCCTTCGCGCGTCGACATGCTGCCTCTTGCCCTGCGCCAGGCCATGGACACGATGGTCACGGGTCGACCGGGCCCGGTCAATCTCGACATCCCCTACAACGTGTACCAGGAGGAAGACGAGGTGGAAATTCCCCCCTCTTCCCATGTGCATCTCACGCACCGTCCCGGAGCCAGTCGGGAAGACCTGAAGGCAACGCTCATGCTCCTGGCGGACGCCCGCCGCCCCGTCGTCTTCATCGGGCATGGCGCCACGCTCTCTGAGGCAGGTGCAGAGATCACAGCACTGGCCGATCTCTTGGGCATTCCCGTGATCACGTCGCCCAATGGCATGGGATGTATCCCTGGTTCACACCCCTTGGCACTGGGCTTCATTGGACGCAATGGCAGCTACCCCGCCAATGAGGCAGGGCGGCGTTCCGACCTTGTACTGACGCTCGGCACGCGGTTCGACGATCGCAGCGCCTCCAGCTGGCAACCGGGATACTCCTGGAACTTCCCGACGACACGGTTGATTCACGTTGACATAGATCCCCAGGAGCTGGGACGCAACTATGCGCCAGACCTTGGCGTCATCGCAGACATCAAGGTGTTTACCCAGCAGTTGCTGCAGGAACTCGAAGCGCACCCCGACATCTCCGCCAAGCGGTTCGCGCCATGGCGGGAGCAAGTACGGGGCTGGCAGCAGGAATGGGAGCGCTTCGTTCAACCGCACTTCGAGGATCACACCAGTCCACTGCGCCCAGAGTTTGTCGTGGGCACGCTGCAGAAAATGCTGCCCCACGACGTGATCCTCTCGCTCGACTCCGGCGTTCACCACAACTGGTTCATGCAGTTCTGGCGTGCCAACAGGCCGCAGAGCATGTTGAACAGCTGGGGCTATTCCAGCATGGGCTTCGGTGTGTGTGGTGTGCTGGGTGCCCAACTCGCCGCGCCGGATCGGGCGTGCGTGGCCGTGGTGGGTGATGGCGGCTTCACGATGGCACCCTATGTGTTGTGCACAGCGGTGGAACTCGATCTGCCGGTCGTCTGGATTGTCTGGAACAACTTCGCCTGGGGCGCCATTCGAGACATCCAATACGGAATGTTCGACGGCCGCGAGATCGGCACTGCTTTTTACAAAGGGCACAGCGGCGAGCGCTACAACCCAGACTTCGCTGCTTGGGCGCGCGCGTGTGGCGCGGACGGCGTCACCGTCAAGCGGCCGCAGGATCTCGCGGCGGCGGTCCAGCAAGCCTTGAAGAACCGCAGACCTTGCCTCATCGATGTGCACGTCGATGCCGAGATTCGCCCCCCCGCGACCGGAACCTGGCAGCTCCCGCCCATTCCTTTCAAGGAACCCGTCTATGGAAAGCCATGGCGGGCGTGAACGAACCGAAGGACACATACCATGAGCAAAACAATGACCGCTATCGTCTTCGGTGGCTCGCGCGGCATTGGCCGTGCCTGTGTGCAGGTGTTGGCGGCGGATGGCTTCGGCGTGGGGTACACCAGTGTGTCCGGTGCGCCCGTATCGGGCACTTCAGAAGGCACGGTGCGCTGCTACCAGGCGGACATCCGAGAAATGGCCGACGTTCGAAAAGTGTTCGAGTTCACAAGACGCGACTTCGCTGGCCACATTCAGTGTGTCGTGGCGAACGCAGGCATCAATGTGCCGCCCGCGCCATTGGCTGATTTCGACCCAGAGCGCTTTCGCCAACTGGTGGAAGCCAACATCGTTGGCGCATTCAACGTTCTGGCCGAAGCGGCCCGCCAGGTGGCCGACGGCGGCAGCATCATCGCCCTGAGCACATCGCTGGTCCGCCGCGCAGCGCCCGGTCTCGGCCCATACAGCGCCACCAAGGCAGCGGTGGAGTCTTTGGTGCGTGCGATGGCATGCGAACTCTCGGCCCGCGGAGTCCGAGTGAACGCAGTGGCTCCAGGGCCGGTCGATACCGATCTGTTCCGCGCGGGCAAGTCGCCCGAGGCATTGGCAAGGTCCGCTGCGATGAGCCCGCTGGGACGCGTTGGACGCCCCGAGGAGATTGCGCAAGTGGTGGGCTTTCTGGCGTCGGAGCGGGCCTCGTGGGTTCAGGGTCAAGTGGTGCAACCGAACGGCGGAATGGTCTAGGCGGGCGTTGGTCCATCGGCGCTCAGCGCATAGAGGCATCTGTCACACCGAACACCTGCTTCAGGTACGCCAGAAAAGTCTGGTCGTCGCACAGCGTCTTGCCCGGGCTGTCGGAGAGCTTGGCCACCGGCTGGCCGTTGCACTCGGTCAGTTTCATCACGATGTTCAAAGGCGTCGGGCCGAGATCGTTGGTGAGGTTCGTACCGATGCCAAAGCCCAGTTGCGCCCGATCCGCGAAATGCCGATAAAGCGACAGTGCACGCGGCACGTCCAGCCCATCGGAGAACACCAGCCGCTTGGTGTGTGCGTCGATGCGCAGCTTCTCGTAATGCGCCAGGGCTTTTTCGCCCCACACCACGGGGTCGCCCGAGTCGTGCCGCAGTCCATCGAAGAGCTTGGCGAAATACAGATCGAAGTCCGCCAGAAAGGCGTCCATGCCGATCACGTCGGTCAGCGCCACCCCCAGGTCGCCGCGGTACTCCTGCACCCAGTCTTCGAGCGCGGCCTTCTGGTGGTCGCGCAGGCGCACGCCCAGCGCCTGGTAGGTCTGCAGGTATTCGTGCGCCATCGTGCCAATGGGCACCAGCCCCAGGTCGCGCGCCAGCAGCACGTTGGAGGTGCCTTTGAAGTAGCGGGGCAGCGCGGCGTTGAGCGTGCCCACGACTTCACGCTGCCAATCGGCCGAGTAGCGCCGGCGCAAACCGAAGTCGAAGAATTCGAACGGGTGCCGCCTCGCCGGTTCGGTCGAAAAACCGTGAAATGCGTCGATCTTCTGCTGCAGCCGGCGACGGCCTTCCACCTCCGCGCCTTCGGCCTTCAGCCCCCGGAAATACAGCTCGTTGACGATGGAGAGCACATGGATCTCGAAGCCCGTCACATGCACCAGTGGACCGCGCGCGACGATCTCCAGGCGATCGCCGTTGGCGCGCACGTCGATGAACGCGCGCTGGAACCGGAAGATGCGCAGGAAGTCGACGAAGTCCGACTTGATGAAACGCAGGCCACGCAAGAAGGCCAGCTCGTCCTCGCGAAAGCGCAGGCGGCACAAGTGGTCGATCTCCTCGCGCACCGCGTCCACCAGATCGGCCAAGGGGTACACGCTGCCGTTGCGGCAGACGAAGGTGAACATCGCCTGGGTCTGCGGGTGCCGATGCAGCATGGTCTGCCACATCGTGAACTTGTAGAGATCGGTGTCGAGCAGGCTGTGGATGACAGGGCTCATGGCAGGCGGTCTTTCTGCGTTGTGCAACACGAGAAATCAGAAGCGGGTTCGGGGCACCCAGTGTGCCGGAGTTCGGGCCCGGTTCTGTGGACGGCGGCCTGCGGGCCGTCCAAGACCTTCCAGCGGGGTCAACACACCCGCTGGTCAAAACGATGAATCAGTGAACGGCGCCCAATGCGGGTTGTGCGTCGCGGTACAGCTCGCTGCCGGTGTCCATGAACCCGTCGGCGTCGATCACCGCGTCGAACGCGCGGGTGGCGGCGTCGCGGATCTTCGGGATCAGGGGCTTGTCCAGCGGGCGGCAGATGTGCTGGCGCAGGCTGCTCAGCGTGGCGCTGGTTTCCATGGCGCTGATCACGGCTTCGGGATCGAGCATCAGGACGAAGGGATTGAGGCGGGTGGCGGTGGTGGACATGGCGGTTTCCTGCGAAGAATTTGAGGGGGGACAAACGTGCTGTCGATGAAACAAACTGTATGGGGTATGTTTCAGAACGTTAAGTCGGCGCCCGTCCATTCGCACTGTAAGAAGTTGCCTGACAAGCGGTTCCGCTCCCCTACAGGCCATTCGTGAACAGCGTCACGAACGGCCCAGGCGCAAAGCTTCCACGCTAGCGCGCACCACCGACTGCACGCTGCCACTGCCCTTGAACTGGTTGCGCAGGTAGGTGGCGTGGTTGCCCACGCGGCCTGCGGTGCGTTCGATCTCGTCCAGCGCGGCCAGCGAGTTGAGCGCCACCCCGTGTGGCGTGAGGTGCCGCAGCGTGGCCAGGATGTCTTCGCGGATGCTGATCTGCTCGCGCGTCTTGGGGTTGACCATCATGCCGTCCAGGCCAAAGCGGCAGGCCTGGAAGCGGTTGTAGGTGTAGACCAGGTAGTCGTCTTCCTCGGGAGCGGCTTCGCGCCGCTCCAGCAGGTGGCGGCACAGGGCCTGCAGGTAACAGGCCAGGCCGGCCGCGCGCTCCACCGTGAGCGGCGTGTCGCACACGCGCAGTTCGATCGTGCCGTACTCGGGCTTGGGCCGGATGTCCCAGTAGAAGTCCTTCATGGACTTGACCACGCCCGTGCTCTCCATCTTGGTGAAGTAGACGTTGGCAAACTCCTCCCAGCTCAGCACGAAGGGTGCGCGCCCGCTGAGCGGGAAGGCGAACACCGAGTTCAGCCGCGCCGAATCGAACAGCGTGTCCACCCCTTGGGAGAACGGCGACGAAGCCGACAAGGCGATGAAGTGCGGCACGTAGCGGTTGAGGGAATGCAGCAGGAACAGCGCCTCGTCCGCGCTCGCGCAGCCGATGTGCACGTGTTGCCCGAACACGGTGAACTGCTTGGCGAGGTAACCGTACAGGCCCGAGAGTTGCTCGAAACGCGGTTTGGAGAAGATGCGTTGCTCGAACCAGCGCTGGAACGGATGCGTGCCGCCACCGGCGAGTTCGATGTTGAGCCGGTCGCCCGCGCTCACCAGCGTGTCGCGGATCTGCTGCAACTGGGTGAGCAGTGGGCCGTGTTCGCGCTGCACGTCGGTGGCGATCTCGATCATGCTCTGCGTCATCTCGGGCGTGACCACACCGGGAAACGGTTTGCGCCGCAGCAGTTCGAGCAGGTCGTTGGCACTGCTGGAGAGGTCGAGGTCGTAGGTGTTGACCAGTTGCAGTTCGAGCTCCACGCCCATGGTCAGCGAGTCGGAGGCCTTGAAGGTTTCGAGTGGCATGGCTTATCCCTTGGTCACGTGGGTTTCCTGCGCGGCCATCAGCGCACGCTGTGTGACCACCGGCCCGAACAGCTCCTGTATCAACATCATCCCGGCGGCGATGGACAGCACTTGCTCGGCCGGCGCGAAGCCATAGAGGCGGCTTTGCTCGATCAGCAGAATGGCAAAGGCCGACATGGGCGTGAGCGCCAGGCCCGTGAGCAGGCCCTTGCGCTCGGTAATGCCCGAGAGGCGAGCCGCGACCAGGTTGCAGCCGACTTTGGAGGCGGTGCGGGCCAGGATCAGCAGAATGCCGAGGAACATGCCGGCCCCCACATCGGCCCAATCGAGCAGCGAGGCGATGTAGACGAAGAGAAAGATCGACAGCAGATCGCCGGCGGTACCGAAATCGCGCTGTGCATTGGTCAGGTGCACGCGGCGCTCGCGCGCCACGACGCCGAAAGTGAGCGCGGCCAGCAGGGGCGATATCTTCAGGCCATAGGCCGCCGTGGTGAGCAGCAGGACGGCGAGTGCGAACACCACCGTCACGCCGCGCTCGTTCGTGCTGCGCAAGCGCAGCAGCCAGGGCACGGCCACGCCCAGCAGGCCGCCCACGGCCAGGGACGTGCCCACCTGGTGGATGCTGCCGAAGGCCGCCATCACCAGATCGCCCGAGGTGCTCAGGTACCAGTAGCCCACCACCAGCTTGAGCACGAGCACCGAGACCATGCAGTTGATGGCGCACAGGTGCAGCACACGCTCGGTCACCTGACCGGCGCTGCGCAACTCGTTGGCCACGCGCACGATGCCCGCGGGCGAGGCCGAAATGGAGAGCGCCGCGATGATGAGCCGCACGTCCACCGCGAGGTCGAACCAGCCGCTGACCCAGTACACGACGCAGAACGTGACGATGGACTCGATCGCGCCCAGCAGCAGCACCCAGGGGTTGTGGCGGAACCAGCGCAGGTTGATGCGGTAGCCCAGCTCGAACAGGACCAGCGAGAGCGCCACGTTGGCCAGAAAGGGCAGGCCCGGCACATCGGTGGTCAGGCCGGGCAGGTTGATCAGCCCGCCCACGAGCCCTACCGCGACGTAGGTCGTCACCCTCGGGATGTGCCACAGCTCATAGGCGCGCTCGCTGATGAACCAGGCGAACATCAGCACCAGTGGCCACGCAATGGACTGGAGCAGAAAACTGTAATCGGTGACCATGGGCAGGAACTCCTGGATGGGGCTTGTGGAAAGGCGCTCAGCCCGGGGCACGAAGCGCCCGTGACACCACCTGGCAAACCGGCATCAGCGAAGAACGCTGATTGAAACACCGGGGAAACGCAAATGGACACATGGGCAAACAGCGTGCCCGAGGGGTCAGACCGCGAAGCGCTGCGCGAGATCGTTCAGATGAAGTTCGTCGAGCACCTGCTGCAACCGCTGCCGGGCCCGCTCGCGAGCGCCATGGCGATCGTGGTCCATTCTACGGGCCAGGATCAGCTCATTCTTCATCGAATGTTCCCAGCCCACGAGCTCGGTCACCGTCACACTGTAGCCATGCGCTTCGAGCTGCAGGCAGCGCAGCACGTTGGTGATCTGGCTGCCGAACTCGCGCGTGTGCAGCGGGTGCCGCCACAGCTCGGCCAGCGGCGTGCGCGACAGGCTCAGGGCCTTGTGCTGGCGCATCACGCCGGCCACTTCGGCCTGGCAGCAGGGCACGAGCACCATGTGGTGCGCCTGCTTGGCCAGGCCGAATTGAATGGCGTCGTCGGTGGCGGTATCGCAGGCGTGCAGAGCGGTCACCACGTCGACGGTGGCAGGCAAGGCGGGATCGGTGAGCGCCTGCTGCACCGTGGTGGCCAGGAAGTCCATGCGCGCGAAACCCAGCTGGGTCGCCAGGGCCTTGGACTTCTCCACCAGTTCCGCGCGGGTTTCCACCCCGGTCACACGGCCGACCGGCTTGTCCTTGAAGAACAGGTCGTACAGGATGAAACCGAGGTAGGACTTGCCCGCGCCGTGGTCGGCCAGCGTCACGTCGCCGCGCGCGGCGAGCACCTCGGCCAGCAAGGGTTCGATGAACTGCACCAGGTGGTAGACCTGCTTGAGCTTGCGCCGCGTGTCCTGGTTGAGCTTGCCTTCGCGCGTGAGGATGTGCAGCTCCTGCAGCAAGGCGATGGACTGCCCGGGCCGCAGCTCGGGCAGTTGTTCCTGCAAGGTGGGTTTCGGACCCGCCGGGGTCTTGTGTTTGGGCATGCGCCGATCATAGGCGCGCGCCCGCCCCGGGGCTCCCGCTCACTCCTCGAGCTTGACCGATCCCGAGCGGATCAGCGCTCGGTAATGTTCCAGGCGGTCCTTGACCAGGCTTCGGAACTCCTCGCGGGAATTGCCCACCGGCTCATAGCCCATCGTGGCGATCTGCTCGCGCACCTTGGGCAGTTTGATGGCGGCGCGAAAGGCCTCGCTCAGTCGGTCCAGCACGGCCTTGGGAACGCCGGCAGGCGCGATGAAGCCGACCCAGCCATCGGTCTTGAAGTCCACACCGAGCTCGGACAAGGTCGGCACGTTGGGCAGGATGCCCACGCGCTGTCGGGACGTGACGGCGATCGGCTTGATCTTGCCGTCCTGGATGTAAGGGCGCGCGGACTGCCCGGCGAGCATGAACTCGATCGATCCGCCGGCCAGGTCGATCAGCGCCGGCGCTTCGCCCTTGTACGAGACGTGCGTGGCCTTGATGCCCAGCTTGTCGAGCAGCACCACCGTGTTGAAGTGGAAACTGCTGCCGCTGCCGGGCGTGCCGTAGTTCATCGCACCCGGCTGGGCCTTGGCCTTGGCGACCAGTTCGCGCAGGTCCCCGGTGGCGGACACGCGCGGGTTGGTGACCAGCACGTTGTAGGTGTCGACCGCGATGGTGATGGGTTCGAAGTCCTTCAGTGGGTCGAACTTGTAGGTCTTCTCCGTGAGGGGCTGGAAGATCAGCATGCCGGGCACCGTGGCGGCAATGGTGTAGCCGTCCTTGGGCGCGCGGGCCATCTGCTCCAGGCCGATGCGGCCATTGGCGCCCGGCCGGTTCTCCAGGATCAGCGGTTGGCCCAGCGTGCGGCCCACCTCTTCGGCGAGCGAACGGCTGACCGCGTCGGCCAGGCCGCCGGGCGGGAACGGAATGAGCAGGGTGATGGGCTTCTCGGGCCAGGCCGCCGAAGCCGAACCCGCCACCGCCAATGCCAGCACCGCCAGCGCTTTTTTCAAGTAAGTCATGTCGTATCTCCTAGGTTGTCAAACATCTCATCCATATGCCGCACGGCCGTCAAGCGGTTTCCCACTGTGGCTGGTCGAACCGGCGCCATTGCCGAATGGCGCGCGTGTACTCGCGCTCGAGCTCCTCCACCACCTCGGCCACCGGGCTGATGCGCTTGATGGCGCCCACGCCCTGGCCAGCGGTCCAGGTGTCTACCCACTTGCGTTGTTTGAGCGAGCGGTTGCTGTCGTAGTTGCGCGGCGGCGTGGGAGGGAGGTCGTCGGGGTCCAGGCCGGCCGCCCGCAAGGAGGGCTTGAGCCAGCTCGCCGGTGTGCCGGTGAGGCCGCTGCTGATGACGAGGTCTTCTGCGGTGGCGTCGATGAGCATCTGCTTGTAGGTGGGCGAGGCCATGCTCTCCACCGTGGGTATGAAGCGCGTGCCCATGTAGACCAGATCCGCGCCGGCCATGGTGGCGCCGGCCACGCTGTGGCCGTCGGCGATGCCGCCGCCGATGACGACGAGGCCATCGAAAAATTCGCGCAGTGCGCGCACGAAGGCGAAGGGCGACATCCAGCCGGTGTGCCCACCCGCGCCCGCGCTGACGCAGGCCATGCCGTCCACCCCCGCGTCGGCCGCCTTGCGGGCCAGCTTCAGATTGACCACGTCGGCCAACACGATGCCGCCGTAGCCGTGCACCACGTCCAGCGCGGGCTTGGGACTGCCCAGCGCCGTGATGACGATGGGGGGCTGGTACTTCTCGATCAGCGCGAGGTCCTGCGCCAGGCGGGCGTTGGACGAATGGGTGACGACGTTGGCCGCCCAAGGACCCACGATCGCATCGGGGTTGGCCTGCCGGTACTCGCGCAGGCCTTCGGTGATCGTGAGCAGCCACGATTCCAGTGCCTCGATGGGGCGCGCGTTCGGGGTGGGGAACGCGCCCACGATGCCGGCCTTGCAAGCGGCGAGCACCATGTCCGGCCCCGAGACGAGGAACATGGGCGCGGCCACCACCGGCAGGCGCAGCGGGGTGCGTTCAAAAAAGGATGCGACGGTACCGGGTTTCATGGGTTGTGGTGCTCTGTGGCAATGGCGGACGCAGGGCGTGGTGAGCGGCCCAGCTGATCCAGGATGTGTTGCAGGTCTTCACCGACCTGCGGAAAACGCGGGGCACTGCGCCGCCCTTGCCAGGGCGGCGCGCCCGGCACCTTGACCAGCGGGCATGGCCCGACGCCAGGCAGGTCCAGGGTCTCGATCACGTCGACCCCGTCACTGCGCTGGGCGGCCATAAACTGCGCAATGTCGCGCGCCTCGCAAACCATCACGCCGTGTGGCGCGAGCTGTTCTTCCCATTGCGCCGCGGTCCTGTCTTGCAGGATGGTGGCGAGTTCGCGCCGCAGCGCGTCGGCGTTCTGCGCACGCGCCTGGGGCGTGGCGAAACGCGCGTCCTGCAAGACATCGGCACGCTCCAGCATCGCGAACAGGCGCTGCACGTCGGCTGGCTTCTGCACCGCCACCACCAGCACGCCCTGCCGTGTCGGGTAGTCGCCGGTGGGGGCGGTGAACTCGGCGTTGCCGACCTTGCCGTCGCTCAGCGCGCTGGAAATGATGCGCGGCGCGAGAAACGCCGCCATGGAACCGGCCAAGGTCACCTCCAGCGCTCCGCCGGTGCCAAAGCGGAAGCGGCGCAGCAAGGCGCTGGCGATGGCCTGGTAGGCGTACAGGCCGGTGATCTGGTCGGCCAATACCACGTTGCGCGTGCGCTGGGGTGCGCCACTCTCGTCCGCGTTGATGTGCATCCAGCCCGAATACGCCTGGGCGATGTGGTCGATGACAGGCCTGTCACAGAGCCGGCTGTCACGCCCGAAACCCGTCACCGAGCAGTAGATCAGCGCGGGACTGTCCGCGCGCAGTTGCGCTGCACCCAGCCCCAGGCGCTCGACCACGCCGGGCCGGTAGCTCTCCACCACCACGTCGCAGGTGCGCGCAATGCTTTGCGCGGTGGCGAGATCGTCGGCGTTCTTCAGATCGAGCTGGATACTTTTCTTACCGACGTTGACCGCGATCGCGGCCGGTGCGTGGCCTCGGATCTGGTTGCGCGCGTGGCGAATCCAGTCCCCGCCGGGCGGTTCGACCTTGATCACTTCGGCGCCGTGCGCCGCCATGAGCATGGTGCTGTAAGGGCCGGCAATGCCTTGCGTGAGATCGAACACGCGGATGCCGTCCATGGCCAATGGGGTGGGGCTCATCGCAAGCGTCCCATCCAGGTGGAGAGCGCCAGGGCCACCGCCGAGGGCTGCTCCAGCGGCAGCAAATGGCCCGCGCCCGAAATCTCGACCCATTCGCAGTGCCGGGCCTTGGCGGCCTCTTCGGCTTGCCGCTGCACCGGCACCACCGCGTCGTGCGAGCCCGCCAGCCACAGCGTGGGCACCGCGCCATCCAGCAGGTGCGAGCGGTCCTTGCGGTCCATCGTGGCGCGCACGTGGGCCACATAGCGCTGCGCACCATAGGCGCTCGCCAACGCGCGCCGGCGCGCCACCAGGTCGGGCCGCGCGCGGTTGTCCGGATGGAACGGGGCCAGGGACGACGACGCGGTGTCCACGTAAGTCGCGCTGTCGAACGCCTGCAGCGTCTGCTGACGTTTGGCCTTCTGCTCTTCGGAGTCGGCGCGGGCGCTCGAGCCCATGAGGCACAGGCCGTTCAACCGATCGCGGGCTTTTTCCAGCACAGCCATGGCGACATAGCCACCAAAGGAATACCCGGCAAGCACGAAGCTTGGCGGCGCATTGGCCAGCACCGCGTCGGCCAAGGCCTCCACGCTGTCCAGCGGCGGCAGGTCTGGGCAATGGCTGCGGGTCTGGGGCGGCAGTGCGGCGGCGACGTCCCGGAAAACGTCACCCGTGTTGTTCAGTCCGGGGAGAAAAACGATGTCCATGGTGTCTTCTCAGGGCAGCATGCGGCGGTCGCGGTTTTCACCGCGAATGCGGTCGCCTTCGACCCAACAGGCGTGCACGCCTGCCGAGATGCGTTCGGGCAGGATCACGGTGGCCAGAGGGCCGCGCGCGATGTCGGTGGCGTCGAACACCAGCGCTTCGGAGCGGTCCTGCACCATGTCCGTGACGTAGACCAACAGGTAGCCATCGTCCTCGCCGCTCGCGCCCACGCGGCGCGCCATCTGCGGCTCGCTGCCGTAGCGGCCAGGCCCGTACTCGTAGCGCTGCGTGGCGCCGGTCTGCAGGTCGAACTTCTTCAGCCCGCAGAAGAGCCACTCGCCCGGCTGGTACAGGATGTTGTAGCTGTAGCGGTAGGGGCGGCCCACGTAGTCGTTGCTGACGATGGGGAACTCGGTGATCTCGTCGTCCAGGTACTGCTCGGTGGTCTGCCCGGTGCGCAGGTTGAAGCGCCAGCGGTGCATCATGGTCGGGTTGTTGTGCTTGTCCAGACGCGCCTTCATGCGGGCGTACACATCGCCTCCCTCGGTCTTGCCCACGGGATGCATCACGGGCTTGGGCATGATGCAGCCGTCCATGACGATCTCCTCGCCATCCTCGTAGCAGTTCGACAGGTGCAGGATGTGGCAGGGCGTGGCTTCGAACCACCGCACCTCGGACCCAGCGCCACGGCGCGGGATGACGCCGAAACGCGCCGGCACCTCGGGGTGGAACGCCAGCTTGCGCACGCCTTTCTTCAACAGTTCGGGGTCGAAGAACTGCGGCGTGTCGTGCAGGATGGTGTAGTTCTTCGTGATGCCCAGGTCGTGCGGCCAGCGCGCGCCGGGCAGCTCCACCGGCACGTAGTGCACCAGCTGGTTGTCGCGGTCCACCACGCCGTAGTGCATGTAGGGCCAGACTTCCGGGTAGTTGAAGAACATCATCTCGCCGGTCTCGGGGTCGACCTTGTAGTGCGATCCGATACCGTGCGGCATGACGTGCCGGGCCCAGTTCGCATCGGGCCCCAGCGTGTCCAGCGAAACCGGATCCAGGCGCCAGGGCTCGCTGCCTTGCGACATTGTGGCCAGCAAACGGCCCGCGTGGCAGATGATGTCGGTGCCCGCGTTGTCCTTCATCGACCCCATCGCGCCCCAACCGCGCCGCGCACCCTTGTCGGGCTCCATGATGCCGGTCCACAGCGACGCTTGTGCCGCCTGTTCCGCCAGAAAGCCGGTGGTGCGCACGAAGCGGCTGCGGTAGGTGGCCTGGCCGTTCTGGAAATGCATGGCATGCAGCAGGCCATCGCCATCGAAGGGGTGGTACACGCCCATGGGCTCGTGCACCTGGTTGTGCGTGTTGCGGATGTAGATGCCATCGAGGTCCTGGGGAATCTCCCCGATGACCTTCAGGCTGCCCGCGTGTGCGACGTGCTCGTTGAAGTTGGGCGTGAACGCGCCGTTCAGAAACGGGTTGTCGGTGGGCTTGAGTGTGCTGTGGACGGTGTTGACGACGGTGCTCATGATCGTGGCTCCTCTCGGTTCTGTTCAATCGCTCTGGGCTGGCAGCGCGGCGAGAAACGCCAGCAGCGCAGCATTGAATGCATCGGCCTGTTCGGCGAAGGCGTAGTGCGCGGCGCCGTCGATGCAGACAAAGCGCGCGTGTGGGATCAAGCCGGTCAACGAGCGCATGCCGTCGGGCCGTCCGACCTTGTCCTGCGCGCCCGCGATCAGCAGCGTGGGCACGCTCACGGCCTTCAGGTTCTCTTCACCGTCGTAGCCGACGATGGCTTCGATGGCGGCGCAAAAGGTCTCCGCCCGCATGCCCGAGGCCACGTCGACCACCAGGTCCACCTGCGGCCCGCAGGACGTCGGCGCCAGCATGCCGCGGATGACCGGCAAGGCTGCTTCCTTGAACGGCAGCCCGCGGCGGATCGGACCGATGCGCTCTTCGGCGAACGTGGCCTTGTCCTGCGCCGTCTTGCGCGAGAACGTGGCCACGGTGGCCGAGACCACGATGCCGTGCACCCGCTCCTTCGCCAGCAGCGAGGCCAGCGGCGCGACGATGCCGCCCATGCTGTGGCCCACCACCACATTGACCCGCGTGCCTTCGCGCTCGATCAGGCGCGCGGCGGCCTCGGCCAGGCCTTCGATGGACAGGCCCCCTTCGGGCAAGGGGCTCATGCCATAGCCCGGCGCGTCCCAGGCCACCACCCGGTAGCCGGCCAGCACCAGCGTCTCGATGAGCGGGCGGAAGTAGGCGCGGCTGCCGTACGCACCGTGCAGCAGGAAGACTGTGGTATCGGCGTCGCCGGCCACCTCGTAGTCGGGAAATCGGTATGTGTTCATGCGGTGCAACTCTAGGCAGCGGGGCTCGCCGCGGCGAGGGCTATGTGGCACAGTTCCGCATTCCGGAACTTGCGAAACTTCCTCTCGCGCCCCCTTTGCCTGGCCAGGAACATCCCATGACCCCCACCCTGCACATGGCCGCCATTCCCACCCACGACCGCGACTTCGTGGCCTCGCTGGCCAAGGGCCTGTCCATCCTCTCGGCCTTCGAGCATGCCGACGTGCTGGGCAACCAGGAACTCGTGGACCTCACCGGCATGCCGAAGGCGACCGTCTCGCGCTTCACCGGCACACTGGAGAAGCTGGGCTACCTGCGCTTCGACGAGAAGCAACGCAAGTACCGCGTGGGCGGCCGGGTGCTCAACCTGGGATCGATCACCATGCAGAAGCACGGCATCCAGCGTGTCTCCGCGCCGTTCATGCAGCAACTGGCCGACGAACTGGATGTGAGCGTGCTGCTCGCCACCCGCGAGCACTCGCGCATGCTGCTGCTGGACATCGTGCGCCCGCCGATCTGCTCCGTCACGATCAACAAGCAAGTGGGCGACCTGCTGGCCATGGAGACGACCTCGCTCGGCCTGGCCTACCTGGTCGCCTCGCCGACCCGGGAGCGCGCGGCCATTCTGAAGGAGCTGCAGCGCGTGTCCTCGGTGGACTGGCCGAGCTACCGCGCCGATGTGGAGCGGGTGCATGCCGAGTACAAGCGCCTGGGGTTCGTGGTGTCACGCCGCGTGCGCGGGGGCGTGCTGAGCGCGGCCGCGGTGCCCATCGTCTCCAGCGGCTCGGAGATCTTCGTGCTGTCCTGCGCGGCACCTTCACAGCAATTGAGCAAGGCACGGCTGGAAAAACGCGTGGGCCCCCGGGTGGCCGAAGCCGCCAAGGCCATCCAGACCGCCTTGCGAACCGGGTGAAGCCAACGGCGACAATCGCGCATGACTTTGCCCGCCGACGACACCGCCCGCCCAACCCATCCCTACAGCGCCCTCACCCCGGATGTGGTGCAGGATGCGCTCGGCCACATCGGACTGTGGGGCGACGGGCGCATGAGCGCGCTCAACAGCTTCGAGAACCGCGTCTACCAGATCCACCTCGAATCGCCCCTGGACGGGGTGGACCAGGTGGTGGCCAAGTTCTACCGCCCCGGGCGTTGGAGCGATGCGCAGATCGCCGAAGAACATGCCTTTGCCGAGGAACTCGCCGCCGCGGAAATCCCGGCCGTGCCGCCGTTGCGTGTGCAAGGCCGAACGCTGCACCACTTCGGCGGCTTCGCCTTCGCGGTCAGCCCACGCCGCGGCGGACGCCGCCCTGAGCTGGACAACTTCGAGGTGCTCGAATGGATCGGCCGGTTTCTCGCGCGCATCCACACGGTGGGTGCGGCACGGCCCTTCGTTGCAAGGCCGGCGCTGGATGCGGCGGCCTTCGCGCACGAGCCGCGCGACTGGCTGCTGGAACACCATGCCATCGCGCCCGAGGTGCGCAGCGCCTGGGCCGAGGCGCTCGAAGAAGCCCTGGCGCTGATCGAAGCGCACCCGGTGTTGCGCAGCGGTGCCGCGGCGCAGAACCTGGAAGACGGCATCCAGTGCATCCGCCTGCACGGCGATTGCCACCCGGGCAACATCCTCTGGACACCCGAGGGGCAGCCCGGCGCGGGTCCGCATTTCGTGGACCTGGACGACGCGCGCACCGGCCCGGCCGTGCAGGACCTGTGGATGCTGCTGTCGGGCGATCGCCGCCAGCAGACGCAGCAACTCGGTGCGCTGGTCGACGGCTACGAGCAGTTCCGCCCCTTCGACCGGCGCGAGCTGGCGCTGATCGAGCCGCTGCGCACGCTGCGCCTGATCCACTACAGCGCCTGGATCGCGCGCCGCTGGGACGACCCCGCGTTTCCGATCAACTTCCCCTGGTTCGGCAGCCGCGACTACTGGCAGGGCCAGGTCGACATGCTGGTGGAGCAGATCGAGGAAATGCAGGGCGAGCCGCTCGTGGCGTGACCCCAGTTGCGTTACACCGCATCCATCACCGCCCGCAGGAATTGCTTCGTGCGTTCCTGCTTCGGGTTCTCGAAGAACGCGTCCGCCGGTCCCTGTTCGGCAATACGCCCCTGGTCAAAGAAGCAGACGCGGTCGGCGAACTCCTTGGCAAAGCCCATCTGGTGGGTGACCATCAGCATGGTCAGATCGTGCGCCTGGCCGAGTTCGCGGATCACGCCCAGCACCTCGCCACAGAGCTCCGGGTCGAGCGCCGAGGTGACTTCGTCGAACAGCATCACGCGCGGTCGCATGGCCAGCGCACGGGCAATCGCCACGCGCTGCTGCTGGCCACCCGAGAGCTGGGCCGGGTAGTGGTCGAGCTTGTCGCCCAACCCCACCATGCGCAGCAATTCGCCCGCGCGCTCGCGCGCCTCGTCGGCGCTCAGCTTGAGCACGGTCATGGGCGCCTGCATGCAGTTCTTCAGCGCCGTCATGTGCGGAAAGAGGTTGAACTGCTGGAACACCATGCCCACCTGGGCGCGCATGCGGCGCAGGTGGGTGGCGTCGGCACGGACCAGCGACTGACCGCGCGGCATGTGGGTGAGGGGTTCGCCGTCGATCCAGATCACGCCCGCATCGATGGTCTCCAGCGTCATCAACATGCGCAACACGGTGGTCTTGCCCGAGCCCGATGGGCCGATGATCGCGACCTTCTCATGGGCAGCGACGTCCAGGTCCAGCCGATCCAGCACGGTGAGCGCGCCGTAGCGCTTGGTCACGGCGGCGAACCGCACCATGGGCACGGCGGAAGTGGAGGACGGCACGGGGTTCATGACCGGGTCTTTCTGCGGCGTTGCAGGTGTTGTTCCAGTTGGCGGATCAGCGCGGCAGCGATGAGGCTGAACGCGAGGAAGAACAAGCCCACCAGCGTGATGGGCTCGGTGTATTGAAAGCTCTCGGAGCCGAGGATCTTGGCGGTCTGCATCAGCTCCATCAAGGCGATCACGGACAACAGGGGTGTCTCCTTGAACAGCGCGACCAGGTAGTTGCCCAGCGCGGGCACCACGGGCGGAATCGCCTGGGGCAGGATCACGTCCTTGAAGGTGGTCCAGGGTGAGAGGTTCAGCGCCACGCAGGCTTCCCATTGGCCCTTGGAGACGTTGTCCAGGCCCGCGCGGTACACCTCGGAACAGTAGGCGCCGTAGTGCAAGCCGAGCGCGAGCACGCCCGTGAGCATGGCATCCATCGTGATGCCGAACTCCGGCATCACGTAGTACAGAAAGAAGATCTGGATCAGCAGCGGCGTGGACCGCACGAATTCGACGACGGCACCTACCGCCAGCCGCAGCGCCTTCGGCCCCGCCATGCGGCCGATGGCGAACACAAGGCCCACCCCCAATGCCAGGGCAAAGCCCAGCAGCGTGGCCTTGACCGTGACCACCGAGGCCTCGGCCAGGATGGGCAGCACTTCCCAGGCGTAGTCCCAGTCCCAGACCGGTGCCATCAGGCCACCCTCCCCCGGCGCAAACCGCGCGCGGCGTGCTTCTCCAGCGTCCTCACGCCCAGCGTGATCAACATGGAGAGCCCCAGGTAGAGCAGCAGCACCAGCGAAAACACTTCCAACGTGCGCAGGGTGTTCTGGTTGATCTGCTGCGCCTTGAAGCTCAGGTCCGACAAGGTGATGAGCGACACCAGCGACGTTGCCTTGAGCAACTCGATCAAGAGATTGCCCCAGGGCGGAATCATGGCCACGAAGGCCTGCGGAAGAATGACGTGGCGCAAGGCTTCGGTGCGGCTGAAGTTCAGCGCCGTGCAGGCTTCCCACTGGCCGCGCGGCATCGACTGGACCGCGCCGCGCACCACCTCGGCCCCATAGGCGCCGATGTTCAGGCCCAGCGCCACGATACCCACCGCCATCGGCTCCAGCGTGATGCCGAAATGCGGCAGCACGAAGAACAGCCAGAACAACTGCACGAGTGCCGAGGTGCCGCGAAAGGTTTCGATATACACCACCGCCAACCCGCGCACGGGCCTCGGTCCATACAGCTTGGCCAGGCCGGCCAGCACCGCCACCGTGCTGGCCAGCAGCGCGCCACCGGCCGCCACGGTCACCGTGACCCGGAGACCCTTCAGCAGTTCGGGCAGCAGTTCAATCATTCACCGGCGCAGTGTTGCGCGGTGGTCTTCTCCGGCAGGTTGGATTTGTCGAACCCGAACTCCGCGGTCATGGCCAGGTGCTCGGGCGTGCCAATGAACTTGGCCAGCTCGGCGTTGACCGCATCGCGCAGGCTGGTGTCGTCCGGGCGGAAACCGAACGAGCCTTCGCCCTTGTAGATCTTGCCGTTGTGGGTGAAGGTGAAGGGCTCGGCACGGACGATCGAACCGTCCTTGTCGGCCAGCCCCTTGGCGGTGAGCGACGTGAAGGCGGCGGCCGACGCGCGGCCCGACTTCACGGCCGCCACGGCGGCCGCGATGTTGGGCACCACCATTTGCTGCTGCCGTTTCATGCCCGCCAGCTTGCCGTGCTCGATCTCGGCCGTGCCGGCCACGAAGGCGACCTTCTTGCCGCTGGCCACGGCATCCTTGTACCGCGTCAGCCCATCGGGGTTGCCGGTCTTCACGATCAGCGCCTCGCCCACGCCATAGGTGGGCTCGGCGAAGACGATCTGCTCGCAGCGCTTGGGCGTGATGTACATGGATGCCACGATGGCGTCAAAGCGGCCCGCCTTCAGGCCAGGAATCAACGAGCCCCACTCGGTCAGCACGCCGTCGACCTCCTTGACGCCGAGTTGTTTCATCACATGCTCGAACACGGCGGGCGACTCGCCCGTGAGCTTGCCCGATGCATTGGCAAACGCAAAGGGCGCCTCGTTGGCGAAACCCACGCGGATGAAGCCTTGCTCCCGGATTCTTTCCAACGTGGTCTGGGCACTGGCCAGACCGGCGGTGGACCACACCACGGCACCCAGCAGGCCAAGGGCCGTTCGGCGCAACACAGAGGTTTTTTTCATGAAGGTTCTCCTTGAATACACGCGCCATGGCGCTCAAACGGGCGTGAAATCCCGCCGCTCGGCAATGAAATTGGGACGCGGGGGAAGCCCGCAGAACGGATCGGTCGGCGCGTTGTGCACGCTGTTGTAGACCACGAAGACGTTGCTGCGCGCCAGCGGGGTGATGTTCGAGCTCGAACCGTGCATCACATTGCAGTCGAAGAACGTGACCGAACCGGCCAGGCCCGTCGGTGCCGTGATACCGAAGTCCTGCACCAGGCGCGTGAGGCTGGCGTCGTCGGGTACCCCCACTTCCTGTTGCTGGAGCGAGGCCTTGTAGTGCTCTTCGGGTGTCGCACCCACGCAGCTCACGTAGCGCTGGTGCGAACCCGGCACGATCATCAGCGGTCCGTTGTACGGTGTGTTCGCGGTGAGCGCGATCGAACAGCTCAACAGGCGCATGGCGGGCACGCCGTCTTCCATGTGCCAGGTCTCGAAGTCCGAATGCCAGTAGAACTCCTTGCCGCGAAACCCGCCCTTGTAGTTGATGCGCGACTGGTGGATGTACACCTCGCTGCCGAGCAACTGGCGCGCGATGGCCACCAGCTTGGGGTGCTGGCACAGCGACTTGAGAACGGCGCTGCTCTGGTGCACGGCAAACAGCGAGCGCAACTCGCGGCTGCCCGGTTCGACCACCGCTTCGTCGGCACGCTTGACCGCCTCGCTCGCGCGCAGGCGCTGCAGCTCTTCCAGGCAGGTCAGCACCTCGTCGGGCGTGAGCAGCTGGTCGAAGTTGAGGTAGCCGTTGTCCTCGTAGAACATCAGTTGGCTGTTGCTCAGGCTGCCTTGTTCGGGCGTGCCCCATACCACCGGGTCGAGCCGCTTCTTGATCTGACCCCGTGCGCCGAAGCGCGAGGGGTAGCGGTCGTCTTCGCGGGGCTGGGCGAGAACGGGTCGGGCGGCCGCGCCCATGCCGGTCATGCTCATCATGCGCGTGCCCTCCTCAGTCGGCCAGCGCGTAGGCGCCGGATGCGTCGTGCACCTCGCGGCCGGTCAACGGCGGGTTGAACACGCACACCATGCGCATGTGCGTGCCCTTGTTGGCGCGCAGCACATGGCGGTCGTGGTGGTTCAGCGCGTAGAGCGTGCCGACGCGGATGGGGTGGGTCTGGCCGGTGCCCAGGTCGGTGATTTCACCCGCGCCTTCGATGCAGTACACCGTCTCGAAGTGGTTGCGGTATTCCATCTCCAGCTCGGCGCCGGGTTTGATGATGGTGTCGTTGACCGAGTAACCCATGCCCGCGTCCTTGTAGATGAGGCGTCGGCTGGTCCAGCCTTCGGTGTCCACGTCGGCCGGGGTGTTGAGGATGTCGTCGAGGTGTTTCACGATCATGGTGGGATTCCTTTGTTCGGTGGTGAAGAGGCTTGGATGGGCTCAGGCGGCTTCCGCCAAGGCATGCGCTTCGCCCGTGGGTGCGCCGTCCTTGCCCGTCAACACGGCCACCAGGCTGGACTCGATCACGCCGAGCCCGTGCTGCAACTCTTCTTCGGTGATGGTCAGGCTCGGCAGGAGCTTGAGCACCTGGTCGTCGATGCCCGCGGTTTCGATGATGAGACCGCGCTCGAAACACGCCTTGGACACGCGGGCGGCAAGGCCCGCATCGCCGAACTCGACACCCCAGATCAGGCCGCGACCCCGCACCTGCGCGCCGGGCACGTGCTTCGCCACCATCTTCTGCAGTTGCTTCTGCACCATGCGCTCTTTCTTGGCCACCGCTTGCTGCAGCCGCCCGTCTTCCCAGAAGGTGAGCGCGGCGGTGGCGGTGACGAACGCAGGGCAATGGCCCCGGAAGGTGCCGTTGTGTTCACCCGGCGCCCATTGGTCGAGTTCCGGCTTGATGAGCACCAGCGCCAGCGGCAGGCCATAGCCCGAGAGCGATTTCGACAGCGTGACGATGTCCGGCACGATGCCGGCTTCCTCGAAACTGAAGAAGCTGCCGGTGCGCCCGCACCCGACCTGGATGTCGTCCACGATCAGCACGATGCCGTGCGCTTGCGTGATCTGGCGCAGGCGGCGCAGCCACTCGACGCTGGCCACGTTGACACCGCCCTCGGCCTGCACCGTCTCCACGATCACCGCCGCCGGTGTGTCCATGCCGCTGCCGTTGTCGTGCAGCATGGCTTCGAAGTAGTTCAGGGTATCGATGTCCTGGCCCATGTAGCCGTCGAACGGCACGGAAGCGGTGTGACCCAGCGGCACGCCGGCGCCCGCGCGCTTGAAACTGTTGCCTGTGACGGCGAGTGCGCCCAGCGTCATGCCGTGGAAGGCATTGGTGAAGCCCACCACCTGCTCGCGCCCGGTGACCTTGCGCGCGAGCTTGAGCGCAGCCTCCACCGCATTGGTGCCGGTCGGTCCCGGGAACTGGAACTTGTAGTGCAAGCCGCGCGGCTGCAGGATGACTTCGTGGAAGCGCTCGATGAAGCGCTGCTTGGCCTGGCTGTACATGTCCAGCGTGTGGGTGATGCCGTCGCGCATGAGATAGCCCAGCAAGGCTTGCTTGATCTTGTCGGGGTTGTGGCCGTAGTTCAGCACGCCCGCGCCGGCGAAGAAGTCGAGGTAGCGCTCTCCTGCCGTGTTGGTCATCCAGGAGCCCTTGGCGCTGCTGAAGACGGTGGGGAAGCTGCGGCAGTAGCCGCGCACTTCGGATTCGAATTGTTCAAAGATGTTCATGTCTCTTCCTTCTGAAATGTTGGCGCGCGGTCGGGGCGGATAGCCCGTGCTCGACACGCGCTGGGAACGGGCGCCCGCAGGCGTCCGGCGTCAGGCGCGCGGCGAGGTGCCGTGCGACAAGGGACCGATCCGAAACAAGGGTTCGGGTGCATGGTCGTGGGGGAACATGTCGGCCGTGAAATGGGTTCGCTCCTCGCAAGCCACGTCATGGGCGCGCGCGAACCGGCGAAACAGCTTTTGCGATGCCGGGTTGTCGTCTGCGACGGTGGCGCTCACATACCGGCACGTCGCCAGTGCCGGCAATGCGCGCCAGTGCTCCAGCAACTGCATGCCCAGGCCTCGGCCTTGAAGGCCCGGCAGCACGCCCACCTGCCACACGAAGGCCGCGTCCGGATCGTCGGGCACGCGGTAACCGATGACCATGCCAATGGGCCTGCCTTCTTGCTCGGCCACCAGGCAGGTGCGACCAAAGTCGGTCGCGAACAGCAGGTAGAAGTAAGCCGAATTCACCTCCAGCGTGCCGGTGGCCCTGGCGATCTGCCACAGGGATGCACCGTCGGTGGGACGGGCTGCGCGAAATTGAAGGGGAACGGAAGCGGAGGTCGGGTTCTCGACGGTCTTAAGGGTCATGCAATGGGTTGTCTTGGTGACACGTTCCGTGCGCCTTTCGCACCCGAACGTGCCACACCGCGTCAACGCCACATGGGCGGGCACCGCGGCTGGCCGGCCCGCTCCTGCGGACCTACAAAAAAACTCAAGCGACCGGCTGGCCGTTGAACGATCACCGGCCCACAGAAGAGAGGCGACACGCGTGCCGCATCGGGAGCCAGAGGGACAAGGGCTTTGCGCCTCGTCCTTTTTTAGGTTAACCCGATACGCCGATCGATGCAACCCGTCCCCTCAAGATCGGCATGCCTGCGTGCCCATGCGCGCAATGCGCGATCGCAATACCGCACTGCGGCGGTGCGTCACTCGCCACGCAAGAACACCAGCGGCCGAGGCTGCCTACAATGCCACCCATGGCCCTCCCCTGCTCCATCGCAACGACGACCCCTACCGCGCAGCACGCGCGAATGGGCGCGGCAGGACTGCGCCAGCCCGCCGCACATTCCTAAGCCCGGCGATACCCCTCCTCACCTTCTTGCGCAATCCATCTATCGCCGGGCCCACAGCTCAGCGCGATCGCGGCCGCCGCCTTGTGGGCGTCGGGCCGCCCCCAATGGAGTTGCACATGCAAAAAGTCCTGGACAGCGAACGCATGCTCACCGAGCTCGATTTCGCCCGCCTGAAAAACCTGCCTGCCGCGCAGGTCTCAACCGACCTGCTCGACACCCTGGAATCGTTGGAACAGGTGCCCTCGCAGTCGATTCCCGCAGACGTCGTCACGATGTATTCGCAGGTGATGGTCGCCGATCTGCAGACGGGCAAGCAGCAAAAGCTCACCCTGTGCTACCCCGCCGACGCGGAACCCCACGTGGGCTTCATCTCGGTGCTGTCGCCAGTGGGCGCGAGCCTCATCGGGCAGCGCGTGGGTGCCATCGCGCGTTGGCAGACGCCCAATGGCGACCAGTGCGCGGCGGAAGTCGTCGAGCTGTTGTTCCAGCCCGAAGCCAGCGGCGACTACACCACCTAAGCCGCGCTTCGATCTTCATCCATCGCGTCCCTGCAGGCTGTGCGCCACAGGGCGGGCTTTCGTACGTCAGGACTTCCATGAACTTCGATTCGATTCTCGCCGTCTCCGACTTCACCGTGAACTCCGAACACGCCTTGGAGCGTGCCGCGTTGCTCGCGCAGCAACACCAGGCCACCTTGCGCCTGGCATTCCACACCGAAGACCGCCACCCCTACCTGGCCCATCCCGTCGCGCGCCTGGAGCAGCGCGCCCGCCAACTCGGCCGGCGCTACAACCTGGTCGTGCACACCGTGCAGAAGATCTGTTCGATCGACGAGCTCCTGGAAGAAGCGAAGTCTGTCGATCTTCTCGTCATGGGGCCACTGACCCACCGGCATTGGAAGCGGTTCCACAAGGGAACGACCCTGGATCAGGCCGTGCACGGCAGCACCTGCCCGCTGCTGGTGGTCAGGCGCCAGGCCGCGCGGATGTACGAACGCGTTCTGGTGTCGATCGATCTGTCGCCCCAGTCTTCCACCTTGATCGACATCGGCCATCGCTTGTGCCAGCCCTCTCAGTTGCGCCTGTTCCATGCCATCGACACGGTCGGCGAAACCAAGCTGCGTTCGGCCGATGCGTCACAGCAGGCCATCCAGTCCTACCGCGTGAGTTCTCGGCAAAACGCGAAGGAACGCCTTGCCACACTCGTCGACAGCCTGGAGCGGCGAGATCGCCCGGTCACGTACGACGTCGGCCACGGTGACCCGGCCTACTCGGCGGCGCTGCAGCAACATGCCACACGGGCTGAACTGATCGTAGTGGGCAAGCGCCGCCTCTCGGCATGGGAGCGGATCGTGACCGGCAGTGTGGCGCAACGCCTCGTCAAGTGGGCCGACGGCGATGTGCTGGTCACGCCGTTCGAACGCTTTCAAACGACTTGAGCGCAGGCTTCCTTCGCGAGGAGCTCGTCGATCATGCGGCGGGACTGCACACCGCCGGCATCGATGTTGAGCTTGAGGAGCTTGCGCTGCGCAAAGTCATCCAGGTTGCGCTGCTGGTGTTCGAGCACGGCCATGTCTTCCGCGAAGATGCGGCCCTGCCCGTCGCGGATGCGCTCGGTGAGCGCAGCATCCTGCGGCCGGAAGCGGCGCGCCATGCCCCAGAAGTACCACATCGACCCATCGGCTTCGGGTGTGATGAAGTCGGTCACGATGCTGTAGGCCTTCTGGTCATCGGGCGCATCCACACCACCGAGCCCTGCCACCGCCACACCCACTTCGATCAGCACATGGCTGGGCGGTGAGAAGCGGCAGATCTGCCAGCGGTCCACTTTGGTGTCCTCAGGCACGCCGATGGCCGCCAGGGCATCGCGCCAGAACGGTGGCGCGTCAATGCGCTCCATGAAGCGGCTCGTGACCACCGTTGCGCCCTCGCGGCGCGTGGTGCACGGCGTTTCGTCGATTTCCTCCTGGCCGATGCTGGTGGCATGCACATAGGTCTCGTGCGTGAGATCCATCAGGTTGTCGATCATGAGCCGGTAGTCGGCCTTGATGTGGTAGAGGCCGCCGCCATAGGCCCAGGCCGGGTTGCCATGCCATTCGAGCACCGGAATGGCCGAGGTGTCGGCACCATCGGCCTCTCCCGCCCAGACCCAGACAAAGCCATACCGCTCCTCCACGGCAAAGCGCTGGATGCGCGGGAAGGCGCCCACGCGCTGGCCCGGCATCGAGCGCGTCACGCCATCGCCGCCCATGGCCAGGCCGTGGTAGCCGCACACCAGTTCACCTTTGCACACGCGCCCGAGCGAGAGTGCAGCACCCCGGTGCGGGCAAAAATCTTCCACCGCCTGCACACGGCCTTGCGCATCGCGAAAGAAAACCATCCGCTCGCCCAGCAGGCGCCGGCCCAACGGAGCGTCGCCCACTTCCGCCGAGGTGGCCCCCACATACCAGGCATTGCGTATCCAGCTCATGGCAGTCTCCTTACTTCATTCAGTACACTGAATGAAATGTAGCCAAGTCAGAAACGACCGTCAACCGGATTCAGATGAGGGGCTGGTTCAGCAGTTTGTGCATCAGCCGCATGAGCACGTCGCGCTCGGCGGCGTCGAGGGCATGCAGGATGCGATCGGCCAGCACGGCTTCGGAACGCAGCATCTGCGCAATCACGCGCTGCCCCTCCTCGGTCAGCTCCAGGCGACGCTGGCGGCGCGCGCCGACTTCGCGCACGATCCAGCCGTCGCGCTCCAGCCGCACGGCAATCTCGGCCGTGGTGGAGGTGTCCAGCGCGATCGCGGCGGCCAGCGTCACCTGGTCAATGCCCGGATGTTCCTGCAGGATGCGCATCGCGGCGTATTGCAAGGGCGTGATGGCACGGCCAAACACCTCGTTGAAGCACGACACCGAGTGCTGATGGGCGCGCCGGAACAGATGGCCGGGTTCGTGCAGGCCCAGGGTGGCCTCGGGGTTGCCCGCGGCAGGCGTTGCGGAACTGGCGGGACGGCGGGTTCGGGTGGAGGTGGACATGGAGGGGGTGGCGCGAGGGGTGGTGCTGACGCCGCATTCTGGACCAATCGAAATCGGATCCCCCACCCAGCACAATCGGGCCATGCCATTCCAATCCATTCTCGAAGACATCGTCCAGACCCTGCGCCCTGAACTGGGGCAGGAAGGCCGCGTGGCCGATTACATCCCCGCGCTGGCGCGCGTGCCGGCGGAACAGTTCGGCATGGCGCTGCGCACCTGCGACGGCCAGGAAGCGCAAGCCGGCGACAGCGCCACGCCGTTCTCGATCCAGAGCATCTCCAAGGTCTTCGCCTTGGCCATGGGCATGCGCGCCATGGGCGAAGACCTGTGGCAACGCATCGGCCGCGAGCCCTCGGGCAACCCGTTCAACTCGCTGGTGCAACTGGAAGCCGAGCAAGGCACACCGCGCAATCCCTTCATCAATGCCGGTGCGATCGCCGTCACCGACCGGCTGGTGAGCCGGGGCGACGCCAAGGCGGGCATGCTGGAGCTGGTGTCCGGCCTGTGCGGCGAAACGGTGTATTTCGACGAGGAGGTAGCAGCCTCGGAAGCGGCAACGGGCTTTCGCAACATCGCGCTGGGCAACTTCATGAAGAGCTTCGGCAAGATCGACAACGGGGTGGCCACGGTGCTCGATGCCTACTTCCACCATTGCGCGGTGCGCATGAGCTGCCTGCAACTGGCGCGCGCCACGAGCTTCCTGAGCCGCGATGGTCTCAATCCTTTCAACGGCGAACAAATGCTGACCGAGCGCCAGACGCGCCGCATCAACGCGCTGATGCTGACCTGCGGCACCTACGACGCGGCGGGCGAGTTCGCCTTTCGCATCGGCCTGCCGTGCAAGAGCGGGGTGGGCGGCGGCATTGTCGCCGTGGTGCCCGACCAGCTGAGCCTGTGCGTGTGGTCTCCCGCGCTGGATGCGACGGGGAATTCACTGCTGGGGATGAAGGCGCTGGAACTGTTCACGGCGCGCACCGGGTTGTCGGTGTTTTGAAGGCTGTCGAGCTGCCCTGCTCCCGCAGGTCCTTGGAGCCGACCTCGGAGAAGCTCACTGGAATTCGGCGTAGCCCGAATCCAGCACCACGGTGTTCCTCTCCAGCACGCGCGCGCGAAAGGCGACGCCTGTCGCTTGGCGGTACATCTCCATCCGGACCGTTTCTCCCGGCATGACCGGTGCCGTGAAGCGCGTGAACAGCGTCTTGAGCCGGCTGGGGTCGTAGTCGCCATACGCGGCGACCAGCGCGTACCCGGCGATGCCGTAGGTGCAAAGCCCATGAAGAATCGGCTTCTCGAAACCGGCGGCTCGCGCGACGGCGGGCACCGAGTGCAAGGGGTTGCGGTCGGCCAGCAACCGGTACAGCAACGCTTGCTGGGCCAAAGTCGCCACATCGAAGATCTGGTCGGGTGGCCCGTCAGGCACCTTCGCGGGTGGCGCCGCCGGCGTGTCGGTCAGGCCATCGTGCGCAGAGAACCCGCCATTGCCACGGCAGAAGGTGGTGTGCGTGACCGTGGCCAGTTTTGCCTGGGTCTGCGCGTCGAACAACAGCTTTTCATAGGTCACCGTAGCGCCACGCCCCTCGCCCTTGTCGACGATGCGGGTGACGCGGTGCCGCGCGATCACGCGCCCAGCGGCCGGCATGGGCGCGTGCAGGGCAATGTGCTCCTCACCATGCACCATCTTGAGCACATCGATGCCGGTGTCGGGGTGCCGCATCCACGTACCTGGAAAGCCGATCACCGTGGACAGGGTGGGCATCGCCAGCGGTGTGCCCTCTTCCACGTCGTTGACGAACCGGAGCTGCCGTTCGTCCAAGGGGTCCGCCCCGACGCCGATGCTCAAGGCGTAGAGCATGCTGAAGTCCGAGGTGTAGTGGTGTTCGATGTCTTCGAACTTCCAGTCCATGAGCTTGCGGTAGTGGATCAATCGAGTTCCTTGCAGAGTGCGATGGCGATGAGGGGTCAGTCAGGTGTCGCGGGCGAAAAACGCAGCAGCGGTTGCCCTTCGTGCACGAAGAAATGGGCCATGACACGCGTGCCGATGGCCACCCCGGGTTCGGCGTGGGCCATGAGGCGTGGCCCCTCGTCCAGGTCGACGAGCACGAGCGTGTAGGGCACCAGGGCGCGGAATGCATCGGAAGGCGCACGCGCCACGACGGTGACCGCGACCACCGTGCCGCGCCCGGTGGCTTCATGCCATGCAAGAGATGCGCTCCCGCAGCCGGTGCACGCATAGCGCGCCAGCGTTTGCGCGGTGCCGCAGACGGTGCAGCGCTGGTACCGCACGATGCGGTTGCGCAGGCCTTCGGTGTAGGGGCAGCTGGGTGTCTTGTCGTCGTCCACTCAGGCCTCCCGCGAAAGGATGAGACTGACATGCGATGACATGACGCCACCGTCAGCGTGGACAAACGCACGGCTTGCACGCGACACCTGCCGCGGGCCCGCGGTTTGCGCCAATTGGCGATACGCCTCCACCGCGTGCGCCATGCCACCGGCCACGCCGCAGTGGCCGAACGACAGCAACCCTCCGTGCGTGTTGAGCGGCCAACGCCCGTCGCTCGAAAAGGCGCCCTCTCGCAGCAAGCGGGACGACCCGCCCACGGGCGCAAAGCCGGTTTCCTCCAGCAGCATGGCCAGCGTGATGGTGAACGAGTCGTAGATGGCCAGGTAGTGAATGTCGGACCGCTGCAAGCCAGCGCTGTCCAGCGCGCGTTGTGCGGCGTCGGCGGCACCGCAGTGGCGGATATCGCGCCAGGCCGATATGTGCTGGTGCCGATGGGCCTGTCCTGCGCCGATGATTTCCACGCGCGCCGCATCGGGCGCGTCGGCCGACACCACCAACGCCACCGCGCCGTCAGAGATCGGGCAGCAGTCCGCCAGCTTGAGCGGTGAGGAAATGGGCTTCGAAGCGAGCACGTCTTCCAGCGTCAAGGGGTCTCGCAAGTGGGCATCGGGATGCTTCGCCGCTTGCTGGCGCATCTGCACCGCGAACGCGGCGAGATCACGCTCCGTCAGCCCGGTCTCGTGCATGTAGCGCGAGGCCATGAGCGCGTAGTAAGCCGGCACCGAGCCGCCATTGGGCACTTCGAATTCGGCGTCGCCGACCTGGGCGAGGGTCTGGATCGACATGTCGCGCGTCTGCCCGCTCAACCGGTTCTCACCGGCCACCACCAACACGTTGCGGCAGGTCTGGTTGCGCACCAGTTCGCGCGCCAGCATGATCATGGCGCCTCCCGTGGCACCGCCCAGTTGAAGGCTGTGGGCATAGGCCGGCGTCAAGGCAAACTTTTCGCAGAAGAGCGTGGAGAGCATCAGATGCGGGAAGGTGGTGGCGTAGCCGCACAGCACCCCATCGATCTGGCGGTGATCGAGTTGAGCCTCGTCCAGTGCCGAGCGCGCCGCCTGCGCCATGAGGTCGAGCGCACTGCGGTTAGGGATGCGCCCGAAGGCCGTGTTGCCCACGCCTGTGATGAACGCCCTGGTCATGGAACGATGTTGGCTTTGCGCGCGACATCCTGAAACTCCTTCATCTGGGCTTTGAGGAATTCACCGAACTGCTGGGGCGTCTGGCCACCACCGGGCTCCGCGCCATCGCGCACCAGCAATTGCTTGATCTCGGGATCGGCCAGGGCTTTGTTGAATTCGCGGTTCAGGCGCTCGACGATGGCGGGCGGTGTTCCGGTGCGCGCCATCACGCCATACCAGGCCGCCAGATGCAATCCGGGCAGGCCCGCTTCCGCCACGGTCGGCACCGTGGGTGCGTTGGGGTAGCGCTGTTCTGAAGCGACCGCCAGCGCGCGCAGCTTGCCGCTGACCAGGTGCGGCTCCATCGTCAAAAAATTGCCGATCCACATCTGCGTCTGCCCTGCCACCACGCTCATGACGGCGGGTGCCGTGCCGTTGAAAGGTACGTGCACGAGGTCGGTCCCGGTGCGCAACTTGAAGAGCTCGCCCGCGATGCGCGGCAGCGAACTCGCGCCTGCCGACGCGAAGTTCATGTCGCCCGGTTTGCTCTTGGCCAGCGCAATGAACTCCTGCAGGTTTTTCGCGGGCAGCTGGCCGTTGATGAAGATCGCATACGGCAGCCGCGTGATGAAGGCGACGGGCACGAAGTCCTTCTCCGAATCGAACGGCAGGTTCGGGTAGATGCTGGGGTTCGCGGCGAAAGTCTGGGTGCCGAACAGCAGGGTGTGCCCGTCGGCAGGCGCGCGGGCCACAAACGCGGCACCAATCGTCTGGCCCGCACCGGGTCGGTTGTCGACGATCACCGATTGGCCCAGGGAGACGGTGAGCTTTTGCGCCAGCGCGCGGGCGATCACATCGGTGCCGCCCCCCGGCGTCACACCCAGCACCAGCTTGATGGGGCCGGTGGGGTACGGATCCGCCGCCGATGCGGCGGTTGCCGTGAGCAGCCCCAGCGCCACCAGTGCGCTCAGAGCTCCGTGAAACATGCGTTGCGCGAACGTGTGCATTTGCATTCCCCTAGAGTGCGGCCGCCGTTGTGATGCGGCCTGGGTGGTAGACAACATCAACGAAGCAAACTTCCCAGCAGCGGCGAGATTTCTTCCAGCGACAACACGACATGCACCCCTGCCTTGCGCAAGAGCTCTCGCTTGGCCGACGCGCTCTGGGCCACGTCGGTGATCATGGCCGCCGCATGCCCAAAGCTGATGCCCGGTGGATAGCGCTCCTGGAACTCGCCCGCGACCATGCCGATCACCGGTTTTCGCGTGGCCCCGCTGGCCACGAGTGCCGCCACTTCCTGTTCGTTGTCCGTGCCGGGTTCGCCGAAGAGCACGACCGCTTGCGTGGCGACGTCCTCCTCGAACAGGCGCAGGTAGTCGGCCATGCGCATGCCGGTGACCGCGTCTCCCCCCATGCCGATCGCGGACGAGATGCCGTACCCCCCAGCTTTCAGCGCGAGGCCGATCTCGGCCACCATGCCGCCCGAGCGCGAGACCACGCCAATCGATCCTGGCAGGAATATCTCCGCCGGGTTCATGCCGCCGATGCCCCCGAGCTTGCTGTGTCCCGGTGAAATCACCCCATTGGTGTTGCAGCCCACCAGATGGACGCCCGCGCGGCGCGCCGCGGCCACCACCGCGACCACGTCGTGCTGTGGCACGTACTCGGCGGTGACGACGATGAGGCGGATCTGCGCATCGATGGCTTCCAGCACTGCCGGCTTCACGGCCGCCGGCGGCACGTAGAGCACGGACGCGTCCACACGGCGTCCTTCGGTGGCGCGGCGCACCGTGTCGAAGACCTCCACGCCGTGCACCTTCTCGCCACCGCGGCCCGGCGTCACGCCGGCCACGATGCGCGTGCCATAGCGCAAGCACCATTCCGTGTCGAAGCGGGCCTGTGCACCGGTGATGCCTTGCACAATGGCGTGGGTAGAGGAATCCAGAAGGATGCTCATGGCGCTGCCTCCTCCACCACGCGGTGGGCGGCAGTGAGCTCGACCACCATGCGGGCCGCCTCCTTCAGTGTGGTGCCGCGCGGCACGTAGTGGATGTTGGGTCGGCCCGCGATCATGGCGCGCGACGCTTCTTCGCCCGCGCCGAAGAGGCGGATCACGATGGGCAGTTGCCGCGTGTCGATCTGCTTTTCGTCCAGCACTTCGACCAGCGTGCGCACCCGAATGTCGGTGCGCGCCATCTGCGCAAAATTGAAGCCCACGAGCAGACCGCGCAACGCCGGGTTGTCGAGAATCGCCGTCAACACCGCCCTGAGCTTCGTGGTGTCGGCCGATGTGGGGGGCGTCACGCAGTGGTTGGCGGGGGCCCCGCCGAACGACAGCACCAGGTCGTGCTGGTAGAGCCCTGCACCGCCGCCGCCGACCAGCAGGCCGATGTCGCCCGCGAGCTCCACGTATTGGCACTCGCCACCGCTGGGCAATCGGTTGGCCAGTGCCACGGCACGTTCGCGTGGGTTGTCGGGCAGGGGATCGGCCGACGCGCTCCATTCGGGATGCCGGAACATCGCATGCGGGTCGACACCCATCATTGCGCCGACCAGGCAGAGGCGTCCGCCGGAACCGATGGCCAGTGGGTTGATCTCCAGCATCAGGCCATCGGCCGCGCAGAAGGCTTGGTACAGCCGGCTGCTGAGGTCCGCGAGCGCACCCAGGGCGGGCCCTGTCACACCGGCCCTCAGCCACAACTCGCTGGCCGCCCAGGGGGTGAGACCGGTGAGGGGATCAATGTCGGCCTGCACGATCGCATCGGGGTCTTCGCGCGTGACGTCTTCAATGTCGACGCCGCCTCGCCGGCTCAGGAGAATCCGCGGCATGGCGCCGCTGAGAAGGAATGCGAGGTAGTACTCGGCTTCGATGGCCATGCGTTCTTCCACGTAGACCGCTTTCACCGCGTAACCGTTGACCGTGCGACCGATCAAGCTGTCCGTTGCACTGGCGCGCTGCTCGGCGTCGTCGGCCATGAGAACGGCGCCGGCCTTGCCGCGGCGGCCCGTGGGCACCATGGCCTTGACGACGGTGGCGCCGGAGAAATCCCGCACGGTGGCGCGCGCGGCTTCGGGCGACTGCGCCGCCACACCCCAGGGCACGGGCAAGCCCTGGTCGCGCAGCCATTGTTTGGTGGTGGCTTCGTTCAGACGGATCACGGCTGTTGTCCCCCGTCTTGCGGCATGGGGCAAGTGGCGGTACCCACCAGCACCTGCTGAGCCTGCGCGTTCTCGCACCACACGGTGAACTCGGCGACCGCGCGGTCGTCGTCCCGCTGCACGATGGCATCGAGCTGCAGCTTGGACACCAGGCTGTCGCCGATCTGGACGCTGCGCGGAATCTTCACGTTCATGCTGCCGCCGCTGAACCAGGCCAGGCCCATGGTGTCGACCATCAGTCCTGCCATGTGGCCCTCCCACTGCGTGCCCGACGCCACGATGTGGGGAAGACCGGCGGCAGCCGCCGCTTTCTCGTCCGTGTGCAGGTTCTTGTCGGGCCAGCCGGGCTTGTCCAGCGGACCGCCGGACAAGGCCAGCACGCGCGAGAGCGTGATCGTGCGCACGGCGCTGCTCCGGATGTCGCCCGGTTTCATGGAGAGGATGGGAAGGTTCATGATTTTTCCTCCAGCGCTGTGCGCCTGGCCGTGTCGAGCGAGAAGAAGGTGGATGAAATTTCGCGCCGCATCACCTCCTCGTTGCTCTCGTCAAAGAGGGTCGCCACATAGTCCTGGTAGATCTTGTTGCGCTGCTCGTAGGTCTTGGTCACCACCCACTGCACGCGCAACCGGGTGCCCACGCGAACCGGTTTGAGAAACGTGGTGCAGTCGCGGGCCAACGCAGAGCCGAGATGGGGTGCCTGCCGAAACGAAGGGCTTCGGGTGCGCGGGCTCATCTGCATCAGGACGACCGGGTGCACCAGCGGCGGCTCGCCGTTCTGCCCATGCAGGTACAGCGGGTTGAAGTCTTCCACCGCAAACAACCACTGCTGGTTCAGGTCGGCGCTGACCTTGAACTCAAAATCTTCGTACCGATCTCCTGCTTGCAATTCGTGGGCATAAACCGCTGTCATACGTGTTCCTGTGTGCGTGGATGAATGGGGGCGTAGCGCGCAGGTCAGAGCACTTGGGCGATCTGGTTCGCGCGCACGCGCACGCGCTCGCCCACCAGTTCGCGCTCTTGCACGATCGAAATCAAGGCCGCGTCTTCGGTGGTGGCCAAGGCGCGCTCGGCGCTGGGCGTATCGAGCAAGGCGATGCCTCTGGGTGGGTGGTCGCGCCCGTACAGCACGGTGACGCCGACCACCGTGGCGTCGCCGCTGAAGTCGTCAAGCACCTGGTGGATGGGCGTTCGGGCCGCGACCGTGTCGGTGAGATCCGCGTGCACGAAGGGGGCCGTGGGTGCATCCACCGACCAGAGCCCGAACCCCTGCTTGGTCAACACACCCGACACGCACGACAGCAAGGCGTTGCGCCCCTTGCCGGCCCGCATCAACTCGGCGGCCCTGCAGGTCGCCTGAAGGAAGTAGTTGTTGTAGGGACCACCCGCGAAAGCCATGCCGCCGGTCAAGCTGAGGTCGCGCTCCAGCGGAAGGCCCAGTGCCTCGGCATAGGCCTGAACGGCAATGGGAAAGCAGCTGTAGAAATCAATCAGATCCAGCTGCCCTGCGTCGATGCCGCCCGCGTCCAGAACAGCTCGCCCGGCGATGCCCGCACCGACACAATCGGCAAGGTTGGCCCGCGCCGACACCGGCACCATGTGGTTGGACTCGGCGCTGGCCCGCGCGTAGATCCAGCGCGATCGAGGAATGCCCAAGGCCTGCGCGCGCGACGCGGAGCACAGCAGCAAGGCAGCGCCCTGGTCCACATTCCAGTTGGAGCAGTGCCGGCGCGTGTACGGAAACGCCTGCATGGGGTTGTGCGCCGACACCTCGCGAATGTCGCTCGGCGAGAACGGATGGGCGTTCCAGGCGTGTGGGTTCTTCGCAGCGATGTGGCTGAAGCGGCTCCAAAGCGCTGCGATGCGATCGCGGTGCTGGGCGACGCCAAGTCCTTGTTTCGCGCGGTACGCCGATTCGAGAATGGCATACAGGCCCACCGGCATCTGCATGCCCGCGCGCCGTTCTACCGGGTGGCGCAGGTCCTCCGCAGGCTCCATGAAAATGTCCGGACGGTCGTGCTGCTCGCGGTTCACGACCGCCTGTTGTTCCAGCTGTGCACGCAGCAGCCGGTGGCCCGCATCGGCGCCCGCCACCAAGGCCGATGCGATCTCGCCGCGAGCGATGCGCGCGCAGGCATCGCCCACCAGCGTTTGCTGCAACACACCGACCGTGGCCAGCACCGTGGTGGCATCCCGTGCGCCGGTCTTGCGCGCAATTTCCCCCGCCGGATTGGCATAGGACCAGCGGCCGCGTGGAACGGCAATGTGTTCGATCTCTTCGAGCATGTGGGGCGCCTGGCTGTCGGCACCTGCAGCGGCCACCGCCTCCTGCATGAGGTCCATCGGTTCCAGTGCGTCTTGAAACGCTTGCTCACGCCGGCTTGACGTGCCGAACCCCACGAGCACGGGCGTGTGGGCTTGCCAGCCCGCGTCCGCTCGGTTCATGCGCCCATGCCTTCGGTTTGCGCCTGCGCCATGCGCACCACACCTTGCGCTTCCAGCTCGCTCAGCGCTTGCGCATCGAGCCCGAGCAAGCCGCGCAGCACGGCCGAGGTGTCTTCGCCCAGCGACGGGCCAGCGCGGTGGATGCCACCGGGCGTGTCCGACAGCTTGGGCACCACACCCGTCATCGTCACTGCATGCAGCGCAGGATGGTCCACCGACACCAGCATGTCGCGCGCCCGGAAGTGCGGGTCCTGGAAGATGTCCTGCACGGTGTAGACCAGCGACACGGGAATGCCTGCGGCATCCAGCAGCGTCTGCACCTCTTGCGCGCTGTGCCCGGACACCCAGGCGGCGAGCGCGGCGTCCACCTCGTCAGCGTGTTCGGCGCGTGCCCGCACCGTTGCGAAACGCGCATCGTCGACCAGATGGGGCGAACCCATGGCCACGGCCAGTTCCCGGAACAGTTTGTCGTTGTTGGCGGTGATGAGCACGTAGGCGCCGTCGTTGCCCACGTAGAGGTTGTTGGGTGCCGTGCTCTGCAAGCGCGAGCCGGTGCGGCTGGGCACCACCTTCAGGCGATCGTAGGCCGGCACGATGGATTCCATCATGCTGAACGCGGCTTCGTACAGCGCCGCATCCACCACCTGGCCCCGGCCCGTTTTCTCGCGTTGCAACAAGGCCAGCGCCGCGCCATAGGCGGCGTACACCGAGCCCAGGTAGTCGGTGGTGGCGAGGCCGACGCGAGAGGGTGGCCGGTCGGGATCGCCCGTCATGTGGCGAACGCCCGCGGTCGCTTCGCAGATCGCGCCATAGCCTGCCTTGGCACTGTAAGGCCCGGTCTGTCCATACCCGCTGATGCGCACCAGCACAAGACCGGGGTTGTCGCGCTGCAGCACGTCGTAACCCAGGCCGAGGCGCTCCAGCGTGCCCGGGCGAAAGTTCTCGACAACGACGTCACACCGCTTCGCCAACGCACGCACGATCTCCACCCCGCGTGCCGTTTTCAAATCGATCGACACCGCCTTCTTGTTGCGCAGAATCGAGCTGGCATACAAGGAAGTGTCGCCCTCGTGGTACCCGAGGTTGCGCACCGAATCGCCTTCGAATGGCTCGACCTTGATGACCTCGGCACCGAAGTCGGCCATCAGGCGTGCGCACGCGGGACCGGCAATGGTGCTGCAGAGTTCCAGCACGCGGTATCCCAACAGCGGACCGCTAGGCACGGGTTTTGTCATTCGATTCCTTCCTTGATCGCGAGCATTCACGCGGGCGCTATTGCGCCGTGATGTTGTTGTCCTTGATGATCTTTCCCCACTTCTCGGACTCGGCGTTGATGTACGCCGCGAACTCGGCGGGCGTGCTGCCGATGGGGACTTCGTCGTGGTCGGCCAGGTTCTGTGCCACGTCGGGCATCTTCAGAATCCTGGCCACCTCGGCCTGGATCTTCTCGACCACGGGCGCCGGCGTGCCGGCCGGCGCGAGCAACCCGAACCACGAGCCGGCCGCGTAGCCACGCAGACCTTCTTCGCTGATGGTGGGCACATTGGGCATGTTCGGCGAGCGGGCCGCGCTCGTGACCGCCAATGCCCGCACCCGGCCGGCATCGATGGGCACCTTGGCCACTTTCGAATCGACGATTGCGAGTTGCACCACATTGCCCAGCAGCGCGGTCATCATGGGCGCTGCGCCGCTGAAGGGCACGTGCGTCATCTCGATGCCGGCCATCGATTTGAGAAGCTCCACCGCGAAGCGCAAGGAGGAACTCACGCCGCTGGAGCCGAAATTCAGCTTGCCCGGGTTCTGCTTCGCGTAGGCGATCAGTTCGCTCAACGTGGACACCTTCAACTCCGGATTCACCACCAGCGTGAGACTGGCCGATGCCACGAGCGAGACCGGCACAAAGTCTTTCTGCGGGTCGTACGGCAACTTCGCATACAGGAAGGTGTTCACCGGGAAGACGTTGGTGGTCATCAGCAGCGTGTAGCCATCGGCGGGCGCCTTGGCCGCCGCCGCCGTGCCAATGAGCTGGCCCGCGCCGGGCCGGTTGTCGATGGTCACCGGTTGGCCCCATGCCTGCGCGAGTTTCTGCCCGATGAGGCGCGCGAGATGGTCCGTGGGGCCACCGGGCGCGACGGCCACGATGATGCGCAGGGGCTTGGCGGGGTAGGCCTGCGCGAAGACCTTTGGGTGCCCCAATCCCAACAAGGCGAGCGCCGTGGGGGTGCGCGAAAGAAATGACCGGCGTGGCGCCGATGTGTCGGATTCGAAACGTTTCATGCTTGTCTCTCTTTCTTTTCGACGTCAACAAAACGCTTGCGCAAAGCGCATCCCTGCACCGTGTGCTCTACACCCGCGGGCCGATGCGCCCTTTGGGGCCGAGGTCCACGCGTAGCCGGCTCTGCATGGCCCGGATGAACCGGCACAGGTAGGGTCGGGTCTCACGCGGATCGATCAGGTCTTCGATGGCAAAGGCTTCTGCCATCGAAAACGGCGAACTCTTGTGCAGCAACTCTTGTTCGATCTCGCGCTGCTTGGCTTGCGGGTCATCGGCGCTCTCGATCTCGCGGCGGTAAGCCGCGAGCACGCCACCTTCCAAGGGCAAGGACCCGATCTGCGCGGACGGCCATGCCACTTTGAAGTCCAGACCCAGGTTGTCGCGCGTGACCATGCCCCCGAACCCGAAGCAGCGCCGCACGACCACGCTGATGATGGGCACCGTGGCCTGCATGCGCGCCTGCATGCAGCGCATGCCCTCGCGCAAGGCGCCCGCTTGTTCGGCATCCGGTCCAATGGCGAAACCGGGCGCGTCGACCATGAACACGATGGGAATGTGGAAGGTGTCGCACAAATCGATCATGCGTGTCTGCTTGCGCGCCGCGGCGCCATCGATGGCGCCGCCATTGAACATGGGCGTGTTGGCGATGATGCCCACCACATAGCCATCCAGCCGGGCAAGCCCGGCGATGACGGAGCGGCCAAAGGTGGGCTGGATCTCGAAGAACGAGTCGCGGTCGACCACCAGCTTGAGCAGCTTCTTCATGTCGTAAGGCATGCGGCGGTTGCGGGGCACGATGCTCAGAAGCGCCTCTTCGCGTCGGTTTTTCGGGTCGTCCGTCTCCACCCGCGGGGGCAGTTCCCACACGTTCTGCGGCATGTAGCTCAGGAACCGCCGGATGGTCGCCAGGCATTCTTCTTCGCTGTCGACCGCGTTGTCGATGGTGCCTGCCTTGTCAACCGCCACCTTGGCACCGCCCAGATCTTCTTTTGAAATGTCGACATTGAGTGCGCGTTTGACGACGGGAGGGCCGGATGCAAAGAGCTGGCTGGTGCCGCGCACCATGACCGAGAAGTGCGACAACACAGCCCGGCCGGCCGGCCCACCCGCGGACGTGCCCATCACAGCGCTCACAACCGGCACGTGTCCCAGCAGCTCGGCAAAATGGCGCGAAGAATTCGACCCGGGATAGAGTGCGTAGCCACGGCTGCGCACGCCCGCCACGCTGCCGCCGGCACCGTGGTACAGGTTGACCAGTGGAATGCGGTACTCGAATGCCAGATCGCCCGAGAAGCCGTTGTGTCCACCCTTGGGGCGGTGGCCGGCGCTGGATCCACCGCGCACGGAGAAGTCGTCACCCCCCACCACCACTGGCCGGCCGTCGATGTCGGCAAGGCCCATCTTGAACCCCGAGGGCGTCACACCCACCACGCGATCTCCGTCGTAGGTGGCAGCTCCCGCAAGCTGGCCGATTTCCTGAAACGAATCCGGGTCCGCCAGCAGGTCGATGCGCTCGCGCACCGTCTTCCAACCGTTGGCTTTGTAGCGCGCCAGCACGTCCGCGTCGCCGTGCTCGCGCGACCAGGCTCTGCGTTGCGCAATGTCGTCTGCTTCCGGCTGCCAACTCATCAGGTGTTCCTTCTCCGGGGCGGTGGCCAAGTCCTGGTCCACTGGTGAACGGGATATGGGCGATCCTATGAGCGATAAGATAAAAATAAAAGTTAATTGATTTTTCGCTGAGCACAATTAATATTTGTCTTTTCAAAAAGAGCCCATCCCATGTCCATGCGCTGGTTCAAGACGTTTTTGGTGGTATCGCGCACGGGCAGTTTTGCCGCCGCCGCGCAGAAGATCGGGCTGACGCAGGCCGCGGTCAGCATTCAGATGACTGGCCTGGAAGAGAAGCTGCGAACCCAGTTGTTCGACCGCAGCGCGCGCACCGCCACCCTCAACACCGCGGGCCGTGAGCTCGCTTTGCGCGTGCCGGCCTTGGTCGATCTCTACGACAACATCGGCAACGGCCTGGACAACCGGCAGTTGGGCGGCACGCTCGCGCTGGGCGCCATCCACCACACGTTTGCCAAGCTGTTGCCCGACGCCTTGCTGCTGATGCGGCAATTGCATCCCGGCATCGTGGTGCAGGTGTGCAACGGTGTGTCGGACGAGCTGATGCGCAAGGTCGAGCAAGGCGAGCTCGACGCTGCGATCGTGTCCGAGCCGCCCTTCCGGTTGCCGCAGAGCGTTGCCTGGCATCCGCTGGTTGGCGAGCCATTGGTGCTCGTGGCGCCCCCTGATGTGCGGGTGAAGAGTTTGTCGGCGGCGTTGACCGCCCACCCGTTCATCGGCATCAGCCGCACCTCATGGACGGGCCAACTCACCCACAGCGCCTTCAGACGCCACCGCCTGAAGACCAACGAGGTCATGGAACTCAACTCGCTCGAGGCGATCGCGGGCATGGTGGTGCGGGGCTTTGGCATCTCCATACTGCCGCTGTCGGGCTACCTGTGGGCGCTGGAAAAGAAGGTGCAGTTCTGGTTGCTCACGGAGCCCCAGATCACTCGGCAGATCGGCCTTGTGCACCGCGTCGACCAAGGCCACCCGGCCCTGGTCTCGGCGCTGAGCGAGATCCTGGCCACCACCGTTTCCAAGAAAAAGTCGGGCCATCTGCGCGAGCTTGAAATGGGCTCTTGAGGCTCCAGGAAATATTGATCTCAGCCCAAGAACAATTCACTTTTCCTTTTGAATCGCACCTCGTAGGATGCGGCCATGGAAATCGATGCCGCCGGATTGAGCGTGGAGCAGGCCTACAAGTTGTTGACGGGCATCATCGTGCCACGTCCCATTGCGTGGGTCACGACGCTGAACGCCAGTGGGCGCGTGAACCTGGCGCCGTTCTCCGCATTCACGTTCGTCTCACACCGCCCACCCATGGTGGCCATCAGCGTGGGAGTGAAGGCCAGCGGGATGAAGGACACCGGCCACAACATTCTGGCCACGAAGGAGTTCGTGGTGAATGTGGCCGACCAGTCGTTTCTTGAGGCGGTCAACGCAAGCTCGGTCGAATATCCACCCGAGGTCAGCGAAGTGGACACACTGGGCCTCGCGACCTGTGCCGGTACGGTGGTTCAAACACCCCGTCTCGCGGATGTCCCCGTAAGCCTCGAATGTCGGCTGCACAGCTGCATCGACTTCGGCGAACAGCCCAGCCGCCTCATGGTGGGTGAGGTGCTGCGCTTCCATGTTCGAGACGGCCTGCTGGTGAACGGCAAGATCCGCACGGCCGAGCTCGACCCGATTTGCCGGCTGGGTGGGCCGCTCTACGCGACACTGGGTGGCATCGTGACGATGCCAAGGCGGGCGTAGGCCACGGAGGAACTGACCTCCGGGAATAAAGCGCGTCGGACGGCCATGAGGGGGGGGAGCTGCGCTCGGCGTGGATGGTCGTGGCGCCGGACTCCCCCGCCAGCTCCAGTTGGAAAGGCTGGCCGATCACCACACCTTTCAGTTCGGCGCGGATCAACGTGCCGCCTGCCTTGCTAATGTCTTCCAACATGGTTGGGCCCAGCTGCTGGGCGCTGATGGAACCCGCACGGCGAATGTGGTGTGTCCAGCGTCGCCGCTAGCTCAAGGCGAGTGGCAACTTTGTCGAGTTTTTGACCTCTTCCATCACCGCGTAGGTGCGGGTCTCCCGCACGCCCGGCAGTTGCCAGAGCACCGTGCCGGCAAACAGGCGGTAGGCATTCATGTCGGCCACACGGGTCTTGATCAGGTAGTCGAAGCCCCCCGCGACCATGTGGCATTCCAGGATCTCCGGATGGACCTGCACGGCCGCGCGGAACTGGTCGAACACATTGGGCGTGGTGCGGTCGAGCAGCACCTCCACGAACACCAGCATGCCCACGCCGATCAACCGCGGGTTCAAACGCGCTTCGTAGCCTTCGATGAAACCGTCCCGTGTGAGGCGCTGGACCCGCGCCAGCACGGCGGTGGGCGAGAGCGCCACGGCCTCGGCCAACTTCAAGTTCGACATGCGGCCATCGTCCTGCAGGTTCTGCAGAATGCGCCAGTCGATCCGATCCAGTTCGGGAAGCTCGTTCATAGTGAATAACTCCAGGAACATTTGAAAATTCGAAACAATATGCCATAAGAAATGAGGACCATTGCAGCAATCACTTCGAAAGGTGTTCTGCATGCACACAGCTTCCACACGCATTTCCGAGACGTTCTTTCGACCTTCCCCTTTCGGCTCCACCCTGCTGCGCCAGGCCATCACGGCCGCTTGGCGCGCACCTGAGCCCGCCGCAGTGGCCCATGCGTTACAGGCGGCACGGCTCGCGCCAGACGCCGCTTCGCGCGTCAAGGCGCTGGCATCGCGCATCGCCGGCACCTTGCGCACACGCAAGGCCAGCTTCAGCCGCGCGGGTCTGGTGCAGAACCTCCTGCAGCAATACGCCCTGTCTTCGCAGGAAGGCATTGCCTTGATGTGCCTGGCCGAGGCCTTGCTGCGCATTCCCGACAAGGCCACGCGCGACGATCTGATCCGCGACAAGATCGCGCGTGGGCAATGGCATTCGCACCTGGGCCGAAGCCCTTCCCTGTTCGTCAACGCCGCCACATGGGGCTTGCTCATCACCGGCAAGCTGGTGGCCACGCACAGCGAGTCGGGCCTGTCGTCGGCGTTGGGCCGCCTCGTCGGTCTTGGCGGGGAGCCCTTGATCCGCAAGGGCGTGGACATGGCCATGCGGATGATGGGTGAACAGTTCGTCACTGGCGAAACCATCGAAGAAGCCTTGCGCAACGCGCGTGCTCGGGAACAGGAGGGGTTCCGATACTCCTACGACATGCTGGGCGAAGCCGCGCTGACCGCGCGCGACGCGCAGAAGTACTTGCGCGAATACGAACACGCCATCCAGGCCATCGGCAAGGCGTCGGCGGGCAAGGGCGTGTATGAGGGACCCGGCATCTCCATCAAACTCTCGGCCTTGCACCCGCGGTACAGCCGTGCGCAATACGAGCGCGTGATCGCCGAGCTCTATCCCGTGCTGGTTCGCCTGTGCGCCATGGCCAAGCGCCACGACATCGGCCTGAACATCGACGCCGAAGAGGCCGACCGGCTAGAACTCTCGCTCGATCTGCTGGAGAAGCTCGCCTTTGAACCCCAGTTGCAGCACTGGAACGGCCTGGGCTTCGTCGTTCAGGCCTACCAAAAGCGCTGCCCCTTCGTGATCGACTACATCATCGACCTTGCCCGCCGCAGCCAGCGCCGGCTCATGGTCCGCCTGGTCAAGGGCGCCTACTGGGACACCGAGATCAAGCGCGCCCAGGTCGATGGCATGGACGGCTATCCGGTCTACACCCGCAAGCCGTACACCGATGCGGCCTACATCGCTTGCGCACGCCAGCTGCTGGCCGCGCCCGACGCCGTCTACCCGCAGTTCGCGACGCACAACGCGCAGACCCTCGCCACGATCTATGAACTGGCCGACCCGTCGCGCTACACGCCACAGCAGTACGAGTTTCAATGCCTGCATGGCATGGGTGAGCCCCTGTACGAACAGGTGGTGGGCGATGCGGCGCAGGGCAAGCTGGGACGATCTTGCCGCATCTACGCGCCCGTCGGCACGCACGAGACCTTGCTGGCCTATCTCGTTCGGCGCTTGCTGGAGAACGGCGCCAACACCTCGTTCGTGAACCAGATCGCGGACCCACGCATCGACATCGACACGCTCGTGGACGATCCGGTCAACACCATCGAGGCCTTCGCACGAACAGAAGGCGGCGTCGGTTTGCCGCATCCGTTGATTCCCCTGCCCAACGAGCTGTTTGGTTCGCGGCGGCGCAATTCGTCGGGTATGGATCTCGCCAACGATGTGCAGCTGCAACAACTGGCGGCCACCTTCCGCGACTTCAGGGACGACCTTGCTGTCGCAGATCCTCTGCTGGCAGAAGAGGCCGCCGGCGCCGGATCGCAGGCACTGCTCAATCCAGCCAACCACGCGGACAAGGTTGGCGCCGTACGCTCGAGCTCGCGCGCGGACATCGAGCTCGCTCTGCACTCGGCCACGCACGGCGCTTATCGCTGGGCGAGCACGAGCCCACAAGAACGCGCGCGCTTGCTCGAGCTCACCGCCGCCCATCTCCAAGGCGACATGCCCCGACTCATGGGCATCCTGATCCGCGAGGCTGGCAAGACCGCGGCCAACGCGGTGGCCGAGGTGCGCGAGGCAGTCGACTTTCTGCGCTACTACGCACAGCAGGTGCGCACGCACTTTGACAACGCCACCCATGTGCCATTGGGCCCGGTGGTGTGCATCAGTCCCTGGAACTTTCCGCTGGCCATCTTCGTCGGCCAGATCGCGGCTGCTCTGGCCGCCGGCAATGTCGTCCTGGCCAAACCCGCAGAACAAACGCCGCTGATCGCGGCAGAGGCCGTGAAAGCGCTGTGGGCGTCGGGCATCCCCCGCGACGCGGTGCAATGGCTCCCCGGCTCGGGTGCCGAGGTAGGCGCAGCGCTGGTGAGTGACCTGCGGGTGCAGGGGGTGCTCTTCACCGGGTCCACAGAAGTCGCGCGGCTGCTGCAAGCCCAGCTGGCGGGCCGGGTCAACACGCGCGGCCAGGCCGTGGCGCTCATCGCGGAGACGGGTGGGCAGAACGCCATGGTCGTGGACTCGTCTGCATTGGTCGAACAGGTCGTGGGCGATGTGGTGGCCTCGGCGTTCGACAGTGCTGGCCAGCGCTGCTCCGCGCTGCGGGTGCTGTGTGTGCAGGACGATGCCGCCGACCGGGTGCTGGAGATGTTGCTGGGTGCGATGGCGGAATTGCGCGTGGGCGATCCCTCGCGCCTGGCCACCGACGTGGGGCCCGTGATCGACGCCGAGGCCAAGGCCAACATCGATCGGCACATCCACGCCATGCGCGCCAAAGGCCACCGCGTGCACCAGATCGCCGGGCACAGCGAAGACGCGCTCGACAGGGGAACTTTTGTCTTGCCGGCCCTGATTGAAATCGACAACCTGGCGGTGCTGCAGCGCGAGGTGTTCGGCCCGGTGCTGCATTTCGTGCGCTACCAACGCGAGGAACTCGATGGACTCATGGCCCAGATCAACGGCACGGGCTATGGCTTGACGATGGGCCTGCACACACGCATCGACGAGACGATTGCCCGCGTGGTCAACGCGTCGCACGCTGGCAATCTGTACGTGAACAGGAACATGGTGGGTGCGGTGGTGGGCGTGCAACCCTTTGGCGGCGAAGGATTGTCCGGCACTGGCCCCAAAGCGGGTGGACCGCTCTACCTGTACCGCCTATTGGCAGCGCGGCCGAATGCGGTGTTGACGCGGGCGTTGGAGACCCCTGAAGCCGGGAACGCCGCGCCCACCAGAGATGGGCATTCGCCGGGCACCGGTCTGCAGCACCTGAGGAACTGGGCGATCGCGCAGAGCAACCACCGCTTGGCCGAGGTATGTGAGACCTTTCGACAGAGCATGCCCGCGCGCCACACGCTGGAACTGCCAGGGCCCACCGGCGAGAGCAACCTCTACTCGCTGGTGCCGCGTGCCGCTGTGCTGAGCATCGCCGATGACCCTCAGGACCGTCTGGTGCAGCTGGCGGCCGTGCTGGCAGTGGGCAGCCGCGCGATATGGCCCATGCAGGCGCAGGAACTGCTGGAACGCTTGCCCGCGGAATTGCACAGCAGCGTGCGCTTGGCCCACCAGCCCTTCAGTCCGTCGGTGGCGTTCGATGCGGTCCTTCTGCACGGCGACCTGCCCCAGCTCGCCGAGATCCAGCAGCAGTTGGCGCAGCGGGACGGTCCCGTCATCAGCGTGGAGCGTCTGGAGCCCGGAAAATGCGACGTGCCCCTGGAGCGCCTGGTGATGGAGCGCGCGCTCAGCATCAACACTGCTGCGGCGGGTGGCAATGCGTCGCTCATGACCATCGGCTGATCCACAACGAGATCGCGCCGAAGAGGCGTTGCTCCACTCATGAGACTTTGGAATATGCCCATCGGCGGATCGCCGTAAACCCTGCGGGAAACGGTTCGGAATTCAGAGCCCTATTTGGCAGCGCCGCCACCAGAATGGAGCCATCCTCATGAACCCCGCTGCAAGCACCCACCCCAGCGTCTTTTTCAAAGGGGGACGCCTGCTGGATCCGCGCAAGGATGTGCTCGGCGGTCCCACGGACATCCTCGTCCAAGAAGGGCGCATCCGCGCCTTGGATCCTCAGGGCGAATTGCCCGGGAATGTCACCCTCGTCGATGTGACGGGTTTGACCGTCATGCCCGGCCTCATCGACGCGCACGTCCACATCTACATGAACGAGGCGAACATCGCAGCGAGCGATCCGTTCTACGTGGTTCTCGAGTAGGAGTGGGTGAGCGCAGCGGGGTTCGAGAGGCTTCGCCGCATCGTCGCCAATACTGGCCTTCTCGAGGGTCCGCTTTACGTCCAGCAGCACTCGCTGACGACAACACGCTGGACGTCCACTGCTGCACATCAGTCCTTCCTAACAGCTGCCGCTCCGACGGACTTTAATCCGACCTGACGAACTTTATTTGTTCTCGCCAACGCCAGGCGCGGCTCATCACTCCACCGTCACACTCTTCGCCAGGTTGCGAGGCTTGTCCACATCGGTGCCCTTCGCCAACGCCGTGTGGTACGCCAGCATCTGCAGCGGCACCACATGCAGCAGCGGGCTCAGCGCACCATAGTGCTCGGGCATACGGATAACGTGGATGCCTTCGCTGTTGGTGATGCGCGTGTCGGCGTCGGCCAGCACATACAGCACGCCACCGCGCGCGCGCACTTCCTGCATGTTGCTCTTGAGCTTTTCCAGCAAGGTGTCGTTCGGTGCCACCGTCACCACGGGCATCGCGGCGGTCACCAAGGCCAGTGGGCCGTGCTTCAGTTCACCGGCGGGGTAGGCCTCGGCGTGGATGTAGCTGATCTCCTTGAGTTTCAAGGCACCTTCCAGCGCGATGGGATAGTGCAGCCCACGGCCCAGGAAGAGCGCGTTGTCCATGCGCGCAAAGTCCTCGGCCCAGCTGATCACCTGGGGCTCGAGCGCGAGAACGGCTTGCAGGGCCACCGGCAGGTGGCGCATGGCCTTGAGGTGTTCGGCCTCGGCTTCGTCGCTCAAGTGGCCACGCACTTGCGCAAGCGCCAGGGTGAGCAGGAACAGGCCGGCCAGCTGCGTGGTGAACGCCTTGGTGGACGCCACGCCGATCTCGACGCCCGCACGGGTGATATAGGCCAGCTCGCACTCGCGCACCATCGCCGATGTGGCCACATTGCAAACGGTCAACGTGTGCTTCATGCCCAGGCCCTGCGCGTGCCGCAGCGCGGCCAGGGTGTCGGCGGTCTCGCCGCTCTGGGTAATGGTCACCACCAGCGTGCGCGGATTGGGCACACTGGTGCGGTAGCGGTATTCGCTCGCCACTTCCACTTGCGTCGGAATGCGGGCGATGGATTCGAGCCAATACTTCGCCGTGCAGCCGCTGTAGTAGCTGGTGCCGCACGCGAGGATGAGCACGTTGTCGATGTCCTTGAACACGCCATAGGCGCCATCACCGAAGAGTTCGGGCGTGATGGCGTTGACGCCTTCGAGCGTGTCGCCGATCGCACGCGGCTGCTCGAAGATTTCCTTTTGCATGTAGTGGCGGTATGGGCCGAGCTCGGCCGCACCGCTGTGGGCCAGCACGGTCTTGACCGGTCGCTGTCCCGCGTCGAGTGCGCGGCCGCTGTCGTCGAGCACCCAATAGCGGCCCAACTGCAGGTCGACCAGGTCGCCCTCTTCCAGATACACGATCTGGTCGGTGACGCCGGCCAGCGCCATCGCATCGCTGGCCAGGAAATGCTCTGTCCCGCCCTCGCCCACACCCAGCACCAGCGGTGAGCCGGCGCGCGCGCCGACCACGCGGTGCGGCTCGTCCTTGTGGAACACGGCCAAGGCATAGGCGCCATGCAAACGCACCACCGCGGCCTGCAGGGCCGCGAAGACGTCACCTTCGTAGAGCGAGTCGATCAGGTGCGCGATGACTTCGGTGTCCGTCTGGCTCTCGAACACATAACCCTTGCCCTGCAGTTCCGCGCGCAAGTCGTCGTGGTTCTCGATGATGCCGTTGTGCACCAGCGCCACCCGCCCGACCACACCGGACGCGGCGCCCGGCCCGTGGCTGAAATGCGGATGGGCGTTGTGCACGGCCGGCGCACCGTGCGTGGCCCAACGGGTGTGGGCGATGCCCGTGCCACTGGCGATGGCGTCCTGCTGCACCTGCTGCGCCAACTCGGCCACGCGCGCCGTGCTGCGGGCGCGCTGCAAGCCACCCGAATGCACCGCCACACCACAGGAGTCGTAACCCCGGTACTCCAGACGCTGCAGGCCTTGCACCAGCACCGGCACGATGTCGCGCCCCGAAACTCCCGCCACGATTCCACACATGTTGTGCTCCTGATTTGCAATGGGCACGATGCTAATCACGGCAATATGAAATTAATGGACAAAATTTTCACCAAATCATAGGAAAATTTCTTACCGCCATCAGCACCGCAAAATATTTCACACAAGCAGAAATCATGGAATCAATCACCATCGACGAAGCCGACCTCCGGCTGCTGGATTTGTTGCAAACCGACGCCTCGCTCAGCAACCAGGTCCTGGCCGAACGGGCGCATCTTTCGCCCCCCACCAGCTTGCGCCGCGTCAAGCGCCTGCGCCAACTGGGCTTGATCGAGCGACAAGTGGCATTGTTGAGCCGCGACAAGCTCGCACCGCTGCTGGGCCATGGGTTGACGGCGCTGGTGGAAGTGACGTTGGAGCGCCAGGGCACGGAACAGCAAGACGCGTTCGAGGCGCGCGTGGTACCCGCGCCCGAGGTGCAACAGTGCTACCGCGTGAGCCCGGGGCCGGACTTCATGCTGGTGGTCCATTGCAGCGACATGCCCGCCTACCTCGAACTGGCCCGCCGGCTGTTCACGAGCGACGCCAACGTGCGCAACATCAAGGCGTTCTTCAGCCTCAAACAGGCGAAGTTCGACCCTCGGCTTCCCCTGCACCGCACGGCACCCAGCGCCATCGCCTGAATACCTTGGACCGCATGGGAAGACCGTATTTGATGCAAAAAGCACAGATACTGGCCACGCCGCCGAGCCGAACGGTTGACGGCTTGGACCATGTGTAACACGCTCTTACACTCACGCCTTTGACGACTGCAACGGTCGGGCGCAAGGAGTTTTTATGGAATCCATGACGATCACGCTCGTGGCCATCGCCGTCACCTCGGTGGTGGTGCCCGTGCTGCTGGCCCTCTGGCTGGTACGGCGCCGACGTGCCAGCGCCTCGTCGGGCCGCGACGACCGGTACTCGCCGGAACGCATCCTCACGCCCGAACAAACGCACATGTTGGACTATCTGCAGGACACGTTCCCCGGCCAGATCGTGCTGCCCAATATGAGTCTGTCCCGCCTGCTGACCGTGCGCCGCGCGGCCGACCGCCAGCGTGCGGCCAACCGCCTCAAGGACTACCGTGTCGACTTCGTGGTGTGCGGCCAGGATGGCCGACCCAGCTTCGCATTCGACGTCGAGCAGTACCACCTGAGCGACGCCAAGGCAAAAGCGCACAAGGCGGTCATGAAAAACCGCATCCTGAAAACTGCGGGGGTGCGCTTCGTGTTCCTGAAAAACGGCATTCACCGCATGCCATCCCCGGCCGACTTCCGTGCGCAGCTCAACCTGGCCGAGCTGCCCAAGCCGAAGGCCAAGGAAGAAGCCCGGGAAAGCGCACTGCAACAGCTGGAGAGCCAGTTCTCGTCCTTCGATTCGCTGCACAGCAGCCACAACAACGGCTACCGCGACTCGGAAGTGATGGGCATGAGCAGGCTCATGGATCTCGACGAATTTGGCCAACGCCGCAGCGGTGCCAGCGGATCTCGCACCCGGGCCAGCAGCGGCGGCTCGTTCGACGACAGCCGCTCCCACCGCAACAGCCGTTTCGACGGCAGTTCACTGGACGTGCGCGGGGGGTAGTGGGCCGGGCGGGTTCTCTCAGGGCTTTTTCTTCACGGGGCGCTGCCAATTCTCCAGCGCCACCTGCTTGCCCCTGGCAACCGAAAGCGCGCCCGGCGCCGTGTTCTTGGTGATGGTGGAGCCCGCGCCCACCGTGCCGCCCGCACCAATGGTCACCGGCGCCACCAGCACGCAGTTGCTGCCCACGTGCACATCGGCTTCGATCACGGTGCGGTGCTTGTTGGCGCCGTCGTAGTTCGCCGTGATGCTGCCCGCGCCGTAGTTGACGCGCTCGCCCACGGTGGCGTCGCCCAGATAGGCCAGGTGGTTGGCCTTGGCGCGCGCAGCCAGCTTGCTGTTCTTCACTTCGACGAAGTTGCCGATGTGCACTTCTTCGCCCAACTGCGCGCCGGGGCGCAGTCGCGCGAAGGGGCCAATCAGCGCACCGCGACCGATCGACACACCCAGCGTCTCGCCTTCGATGTGCGTGAAGGGAAGAATCACCGCGTTGGCGTCGATGGCCGCGTTGGCGATCACGCAGTTCGCGCCGATGCGCACGCCGTCGCCCAGTTTCACGCGGCCTTCGAACACGCAGTTCACATCGATCTCCACGTCCTGTCCGCACATCAACTCACCCCGCACGTCCAGCCGCGCCGGGTCGGCCAGGCGCACGCCCTGCTCCATCAAGGCGCGCGCCAGACGCTGCTGGTAGGCGCGCTCCAGCTCGGCCAACTGCACCGGACTGTTCACACCCGCAACCTGTACCGCATCGGCGATGCGGTGCGCCACGACTTCCGTTCCATCGGCCACGGCGAACTTCACCACGTCGGTGAGGTAGTACTCGTTCTGGGCATTGCGGTTGTCCAGCCGTGCCAACCAACCACGCAGCAAGCGCGTGGGGACCGCCATGATGCCGCTGTAGATCTCGGTGATGGCGCGCTGCGCCTCGTTGGCGTCCTTGTGTTCCACGATGGCCTGTACCGGGCCGTCTGCATGGGCACGCACGATGCGGCCGTAACCGGTCGGGTCGGGCATGTCCAGGGCCAGCAAGGCCAGGCGCTCCCCCGCGCACAGGTCGAGCAGGGCTTGCAGCGTCTCGGCACGGGTCAGGGGCACATCGCCAGAGAGCACCAGCGTCACCCCGTCATCGGTGAGCGCTGGCGCGGCTTGCTGCACCGCATGGCCGGTGCCCAGCTGCGGCTCCTGGCGCACGAAGCGCAAGGTCGGCGTCGCCACGCCGTCGGGCGCTGGCGGCACCACCAGGCTGGCTTCGACCTGCTCGGCGCCATGGCCGGTGATCACCACCACCGAGCGCGCCGACAACTGCGCGGCCGTGTCGATCACGTGCTGGGCCAGTGCACGGCCACCCAAACGGTGCAACACTTTGGGCCGAAGACTCTTCATGCGCGTGCCTTTGCCCGCTGCCATCACCACCACATCCACAGGGAACGACATGAAAACCTCTTGCATTGACGGGTTGCGCGGCGTTCTTGCCGGCCATCACCAGCGGCGGATTATCGCTGCCCGCCTGCTCCGGCTGGGCGCCGGGGTGACGCTGGCGCTCGGTCTGCTCGTGGCCTGTACCGCCACCCGCTTCGCCTACAACCAGGCCCCCACCCTGAGCTACTGGTGGATCGACCGCCATGCAGACCTCGACGCGTTGCAGGCCGAGAGGGCGCGCGAGGACGTGGGGGTCTTCTTCCAATGGCACCGCCGCCACGCCCTGCCCTCGTACGCCGAGCTCCTGCGGCATTGGCAAGCCATGGCGCTGGCCGATGTGTCGCCCGATCAGGCCTGTGAACAGTTCGAGACGATCCGCCTGCAGCTCGAACGCGCGGCGTCCGAGACGGTGGGGCCTTTTGCCCGCCTGGCACTGACGCTCAGTCCGGCTCAGTTGGAACATCTCAAGCGCAGGCAGGGCAAGAGCAACGAGGAATTCGAAAAGGACTTCTTGCGCGGCAGTCCGCAGCAGCGCCTCTCCCGGCGCCTGGACAAGGCCGTCGACCGCAGCGAATCGTTCTACGGCGCGCTCAGCACGGAACAGCGCAAGCTGCTGCGCGGCCTGCTGCAGCAATCGCCCTTCGATCCGCAACGCGCCCTGGCCGAGCGGCTGCGCCGCCAGGCCGATCTGCTGCAGACGGTGCGCGACGCCCAAGCCACGCCGGCGAAGGCCGAACAAATCGTGCGCGAGCACATCGCGCGCCTCGGGCGATCGCCGGCGCCGGGGTACAGCACTTACAGCGATGCGATGGTGCGCGCAGGTTGCGCGCAGTTCGCCGCATTGCACGGCAGTGCCACACCCGAGCAGCGCGCCAACGCCGTGCGCACGCTCAAACGCTACGAGGACGACCTGCGCACGCTCAGCGCCCAGCGCTGAACCGCCCCACCCCTGCCCACGTCGACCCGACCGCACGCCGTCAGTCTTCGCCCCCTTGCGCAGCCAACTGCACGGCCATCACAAAGAGCACCTGTGGCTCCACCGGCTTGTGCAGCAGCGTGATGCCGGCCTCGCCCACGCGGTTCGCGGTTTCCATGGAGGTGTCGCCCGTCACGACAATCGCGGGGATGGACCGGCCCACCAGCGCGCGCACGCGTGCAACGATCTCCGGCCCGCTGTCCCGGCCCACGTGGTAGTCGCAGATCACGACGTCCGGTGGCTCACCTGCAGCGAGTTGTTCTTTCAATGCGGCCCAGGAGGTCGCGGCCGTGACGTCACAGTCGCGCGAGGCCAGCGACGTCGTCAACGCGCGCAGCACCACTGCGTCGTCGTCGACCACCGCCACGCGAAGGCCTTGCGAATGCCCGGCCTGGACATCGATGGACCGCTCCCTTCCCAGCGCCTGCGGGGCGGGCTGCGGCCCGGCGTTGGGTCCGTGCAAGGGAATCCGCACCGAGAAGCACGAGCCCCTGCCGGGCGTGGAACGCACGCCCACCGTGCCACCCAGAAGATGCGCGCAGTTGCGCACGATGGTCAGCCCAATGCCTGCGCCGCCGTCGCTGTCGTCGCCGCGCAGGCGGAAGAACTCCCCGAAGATCGCCTCCTGCTGGTCCAGAGGAATCCCACGGCCCGTGTCCCACACCTGCAGCAGCAGGTGGTCGCTTCTCGTTCTCGCCGACACCAGAACCCCGCCCTCGCGCGTGTAGCGCAGCGCATTGCTGACCAGGTTGCTGATGATCCGCTCCAGCAACAGCGGGTCGCTGTAGAGCGTGCACAGGGTCGGCGTCACGCTGAATTTCAGGCCTTTCTCCTGCGCCCGCGCCTCGAAGGTGTTGCCCACGCGCTCGAGCACCTGGTCAACATGGAACGCTTCCATGCGTGGCTGCAGGCGCCCCACTTCCAGGCGTCCCATCAACAGCAGCGAGTCCAGCAGCGCATTGATCGAGGTCAGCGAGCCTTTCATGTCGTGCAAGGCGCTGGACACCGACTCCGGCAGCTTCGCGCCGCGCAGACCATCAACCAACAGGCCCAGCGCGTACATCGGCTGGCGCAGGTCGTGGCTGATGGCGGCCAGGAAGCGCGACTTCTCGACATTGGCCTGGTCGGCCGCGGCCTTCTGCGCCTGGCGCACGCGGTTCAGCGTCTCCGCGCGGCGCTGCTCGCGCCGGGTCACGTTGATGCGGTCGGCCAGCGCGAACGACAGCAGCACCATCTCCACGGCCGAGCCGATCAGCACCGGGTTCTCGGTCAGCGCGTTCACCGGCAACCATCCGATGTTGCGCATGGCCAGGGCGAACATGGTCACCAGCAGCACCGCCCAGGACAGCAAAAAGAAACGCGCACCGGGACGCTTCTGGCGGTAAGCCACGATGCCCGCCGCCGCACAGGCCAGTACCGACAGAAACACCAGCGTGTGCTGCAACCTGGACACCAGCACCACCGCATCCAGTTCGACCAGTGGGAAGTGCGCCGCCCACGCGATGACCAAGCCCAGCAACAGGCGGTCCAACCGGGGCATGTGTCGTCGGCTGGAGAGGAAGCTGCGCGTGAACACCACGGACAGCATGATCGTGAGCGGCGAGAGATAACGGATCCCGATGGTGTTCCAGTGGGCGCTCTCGCGTGTGATGAATTCGGCGGCGAACCCGGTGTACAGCGCTTGCGACGCGCCCATGCCAGCGACGAAGACCACGTAGGCCAGATAGGCCCGATCGCGGATGGAGAAGTAGAGCAGCAGGTTGTAGAGGAACAGCCCGAGCACCAGGCCGAAATAAAGACTCAACAAGGCATAGTCGACATGGTCGTGCGCATGGAGCGCCCGCGGCTCCCACAGCGTCACGGGCAGGGCAATGGCGCCCGTGGATTGCACCCGCATGTAAACCGTGGTGTCACCCCCTGGCACCAAAGGCACCTGCAGAACATGGTCCTTGTGCCGAACCGAGTGCGCGGACATCGGCAATGCGTCGCCAGCCCGGAATGGGCTGTAGCCGCCTTCGGGTCTCGATACCCACAGATCCACATGGTCCAGTGTGGGCAGTGCGACTTTCCAGTACCAGAGCAGCGGGGCGTCGCGATCTGCACGCAACACGATGCGAAACCAGAGCGCGGATGAGGTGAAACCGAAGTTGTAGGCGCTGCCATTCTGCGAAAACGGCTGGAAGCGCGGCGCCATCGCCGGAACAGCAACGTCATCGAAGCTCAGCGCCGCCGACGGGTCCTCCAGATACCAGAGTTCCCGAGAGATGTCGTACCGGGGCTGCGCCCCGACGGCCAGCAAGCCAGACTGCGCGACCGCGTCGGACCAGATGAACACCTGGAGCACAAGCCCCAACAGCAGCACCCACCAGGGACCCGGTCGCGCGCTTGAATCTGTCCCCGCCGCAGTCGCCTCCGCCATGGCCGCTCCTCAAAAGTCGCAGCATTCTTTCACGCCCCCATCCGTTCTCCAAGTGCGCAGAGATGCGCAGGCGAGTCAGTCTTCGCCGCTTTGTGCAGCCAATTGCACGGCCATCACAAACAGCACTTGCGGCTCCACCGGCTTGTGCAGCAGTGTGATGCCGGCCTCGCCGACGCGGTTCGCGGTTTCCATGGAGGTGTCGCCCGTCACGACGATCGCCGGGATGGATCGGCCCACCAACGCCCGCAGCCTCGCCACGATCTCCGTACCCGAGTCCCGGCCCACGTGGTAGTCGCAGATCACGATGTCGGGCGGCTCACCTGTGGTCAGCTTGTCCTTCAGCTGCGCCCATGAAGCCGCTGCCGTCACGTCACAATCTCTGGACGCCAGCGAAGCCGTGAGCGCGCGCAACACCACTGCATCGTCGTCCAACACCGCCACACGCAGGCCTTGCGCAGGCCCCTCGGGCGCCCGGCTCGGCACGCTCGGCTGCAGCGGGGCCGGTGCCGACGGCGCCGCAGCCGGCGCACGCAGCGGCACGCGCACCGAGAAGCACGAGCCTTTGCCCGGCGTGGAACGCACGCTCACCGCGCACCCCAACAACTGGGCACAGCTGCGCACGATCGTCAGACCAATGCCCACGCCACCATCGTTGTCGTCCCCGCGCAGGCGCACGAACTCCCCGAAGATCGCTTCCTGCTGGTCCAGCGGTATCCCGCGCCCCGTGTCCCACACCTGCAGCAGCACGTGGTCGCGGCGCTTCCTCGCCGAGACCAGCACCCCGCCCTCGCGCGTGTAGCGCAGCGCATTGCTCACCAGGTTGCTCACCATGCGCTCCAGCAGCACCGGGTCGCTGTGCAACTGGCACAGGGTCGGTGTCACGCTGAACTTCAAGCCCTTCTCCTGCGCGCGCGCTTCGAAGGTGTTGCTCACGCGCTCGAGCACCTGGTCCACGTAGAAGGTCTCCAGCCGTGGTTCGAGTCGGCCCACCTCCAGCCGGCCCATGAGCAGCAAGGAATCGAGCAGCGCGTTGATCGAGGTCAGCGAGCCCTTCATGTCGTTGAGCGCGTTGGAGAAGATCTCGGGAAGGTTCACGCCCCGCAGACCATCGACCAACAGGCCCAGGGCATACATCGGCTGGCGCAGGTCGTGGCTGATGGCGGCGAGGAAGCGCGATTTCTCGGCGTGCGCCTGGTCTGCCGCGGCCTTCTGCGCCTGCCGCACGCGGTTCAGGGTTTCCACCCGGCGCTGCTCGCGCCGCGTCACGTTGATGCGGTCGGCCAGTGCGAAGGACAGCAGCACCATCTCCAGCGCCGAGCCGATCATGACGGGGTTCTCGGTGAGGAAATGGGCCGGGAGCACGCCCATGTTGCGCAGCGCGAACACGCACATGGCGACAAAAAGCATGGCCCATGCCAGCAGAAAGAAGCGGGCACCTGGCCTCTTCTGGCGATAGGCCACGGCGCCCGCCACCGCACAGGCCAAGGACGCCAGGATGCCCATGGTGTGCTGGAACTTGGCCACCGGTTCGAACGGCCCCCATGGGATCAACGGCAACTGCACCACCCAGATCACCATGAGCCACCACAATACCCGGTCGATCCTCGGCATGTGCTTCTGACTGGAGACAAAGCTGCGGGTGAATGCAAGAGCGAGCAGCACCGTGAGCGAGACGGCGTATCGGATGCCATCCGTGTTCCAGCGGGCGTTGTCGCGCCAGACGAACTCCGCCGCCAGTCCGTAGAAGTGGGCCTGGGCCACCGCCATGCAAGCCACGAAGACCACGTAGACCAGATAGGCCCGGTCGCGGATGGAGAAGTAGAGCAACAGGTTGTAGAGGAACAGGCCGAACGCCAGACCGAAGTAAAGGCTGAGCAGGCCGTACTCCCGATGGTCGTTCGCATGAAACGCCGGAGGCTGCCAAAGCGTTGCCGGCACGGTGATGCCACCGGTGGACTGCACGCGCAGGTACACCGTGGTGTCACCACCCGGTTGTACTTGCAACGGCATGACCAGGTCCTTGTGGGGGAACGCACGCACCGACATCGGCAACGCATCCCCAGCCTGCTGATGGACGTAACCTCCGCCCGGCTGCGACACGTAGAGATCCAGCCGGTCCAGGATGGGCAGCGCCACATTCCAGTACCACATCGCAGGCGCGTCCGCGCCGGCGCGCAATGTGATACGGAACCAGAGGACGGATGAGGTGAAACCGAAATTGTAGGCAGTGCCCTTCTGCGCGAAGGGCTTGAAGTTCGCGGCCAAAGCGGGCGCGCTGACCTCCTCGAGGGTCATCGCAGCTGACGTGTCCTCGAAATGCAGCAGGTCCCGAGAGATGTCGTAACGGGTCTGCGGTCCGAGCTGGAGCACGCCAGGCTGCGCATGCGCGGCGGACACGGCCAACACGAAGAAAAGCAGCAAACAGAAGCGCACGCTCGGGATGCGCCACCAGGCCCTTGAACCGCTCACAGCCGCTACCGCCACTGCCATTGCCGCTCCTCAAAAGTCGCAGCATTCTTTCACGCGAGCAGCGGTTTCCTCAAGAGATGCTTGCTTTCAGCCCGCGAAAAGCATCCACAGCCACACCGCGGACAAGGAAGCCAGCGTGACGGGAATGCCCGTCACCGCGTGGCGCTTCCAGTCGATCGAAATGCCTTGCTGGCGCGCGAGGTCGGCCACGATCAGGTTGGCGATCGACCCCACCAGCAGGAAGTTGCCGGCGAAGGTGGTGACCAGCGCCAGCATGACCCCGGCCTGCCCGGGCGTGCCGCTCAGGTGGGGCAGCAGCAACATCACCGCTGGCACGTTCGACACCAAGTTGGAGAGCACCGCGCCCGCGACCAGCAACGGCCCCGGGTCCGCCAGGTGCACGCCCTGCGCGCCCAACCAGGCGACGGCCTGCGCGGCCAGGCCCGTGGTCTCGAAGGCGTGGTTGACGACGAACAGCCCCATGAAGAGCAGCAGCAGCGGCCAGTCGACCAGGCCCAGCACATGCGACGAATGCAGGCGCCGGCTCAGCAGCAGCAAGCCTGCGCCCACCAGCGCGGCCACATCGCGTGGCCAGTCGGTGAAGAGAAAGATCACCAGCAGCACACCGGCCACCGCCAGCCCCTTGGCCGTTTGCCAGACGTCAAAGGGGGGATCTTCCGCCGCGATCGCCTCGCGCACGGTGTCCTGCGGCGCTGGCCCGGATGGGCGGTGGTCCGCGCCCGCCCGGGCCCCCGGCCCATAAGCGAGCCAGACCCACAGCAGCAGCAGGCCGACGGCCACCGGCGCCAAGGCTTGCCGCACATATCCCGAGAAAGACAACTGCAGCACCGAGCCGATGAGCATGTTCTGCGGGTTGCCGATCAAGGTGGCGGCCGATCCGATGTTGGCCGCGCAGGCCAGTCCGATGAGGAATGGCAACGGGTTCAAGCCCCGTTGCAGGCACAGCCGCGCCACCACCGGTGTCATGGCCAGGCAGATGATGTCGTTGGAAAACACCGCCGAGAGCACGCCCGCCACCACGATGAGCGCGGCGAGCAGGCCGTTGCGCGAGAGCGGCATGGCCGCCACCCGGCGTGTCACTTCGCCGTAGAACCCGCCCAGGCGCATCTGGGCCGACACGACCATGAAGGCGAACAGCAGCACGATGGTGGGCAGATCGATCGAGCGCGCGGCGTCTTCCACCGGCAGGCCGCTCAGGCCGATGACCGCGATCGCCCCCAGCAGCGCCACGCCCGAACGGTCCAGCTTCAGGCGGGGAAGCCCGCCCAGGAACATGCCGAGATACACCACCGCGAAGATGGCGACGATGCCCCAGTCGGTGGCGGTGTGGTGCAGCAGGTCTGTGGAAGGCGTCATGGCGATCGAGATTGTCGGCGACCCCCTGCCCCCATCTGCTTGCGCTGCGACACCAGCGCGAGTCCGACGACCACCGAGGCCGCAGTTCAGCCCTGCAGCGCCGCCCACATCTCCTGGTCCCGCTCGGCGGTCCAGATGCGCGGGTTCTTGATGCCCTTGGCTTCGTCGTAGGCCCGGCTCACGTCGAACGGCAGGCAGTGTTCGTAGATGAACACGTGGCCGAACACGGGGTCCATGCTCTTGCGAGTGTGGGCCATGGCGGCCTTCAGGTCCATGTTCGCGGCCGCCGCCTCCTTGCCCGCCTGGAACAACGTGGTGACCCAGCGCTTCGTGTAGTCCAGCGCCTTGTCCACATCGGCTCGGCCCTTCATGGCCTCGCCACGGCCGGGCACGATGGCTTCGGCCTTCAAGGCGCGCAAGGCTTCCAGCGTGGCGGGCCACTCTTCCAGTTGGGCGTCGCCGGTGTACACGCCAGCTTCGTATTCCACGAGGTCGCCGCTGAACAACACCTTTTCCGCCTCCACCCAGGCGATCGTGTCGCCGCGCGTATGGCCCGGGCCGGGGTGCCAGATCTCCACCGTCACCCCCCCGAGATCCACCGTGAGCGAACCTTGGCGGCCCGGCTGGCCGTCGCCGATCACCAGGGTGGGCCAGGTCAGGCCGGGCACGCCGTCGGCACCGCGGAAGAGGCGCGGGAAACGCTCCATCTCGCTTTGCATGTCCTGCGCGCCACGCTCGACGATGAGTTCGTGCGTGCCCCGGCTGGCAATGATCTCGGTCGCGCCTTCGGCCGCGTAGGCACTGGCGCCGAGCACGCGCACCGCGTGGTAGTGGGTGAGCAGCACGTACTTGATGGGCTTGTCGGACACGGTGCGGATCTGGCGGATCAGGTCCTGCGCCATGTCGGGCGTGGCGGTCGCATCGCTCACCATGATGTACTTCTCGCCAATGATCACGCCCGAGTTCGGGTCTCCCTCGGCGGTGTAGGCCCAGCAGTGCGGGCTGAGCTGTTCGAAGGTGATCTTCTTGTCGTCCAGGTCGGCCTGGGAGGCAAAGGCTTTGCTCATGGGAGGTCTCCGTGTGGGGAAGCGGCGATTTTACTTAAACGAAATCCATTACGCATTCGTAAACGGTCAAATCCTTCCCGACAGGCCGCTCTCCAGCACCGCCACCACCTCGTCGGCAAAGCCGCTGTAGCTCATGGCGCCATCCGGGCGCAGCCAGGTGAAGGTCCAGTTGATCATGCCGAACAGCATCATGGTCAGGGCGGTCTGGTTGGCCGGCGTCACGCGCTCGGGATAGGCGCGCTTGAGAAACCGGGTGAAGGCGGCGACCACATCGCGCTGGCGGTTGACGATGAGGCTGCGCTGCACCTCGCCAAGGAACTTGGTGTCCGACACCAGGGCCACATGGCGCGTGGCCGAGGTTTCGTACTCGCTCAGGAACGCGCGCACCAACTCGTTGAGCGCATCGCGCTCGCTGAGGTTCTTGCGTTGTGCCCGGGCCTCGGCTTCGCCGATGAGCGCGAGCAGACGCTGGGTGTAGCGGTCGAGCAAATCGAACAGGATCGCTTCCTTGCTCTCGTAGTAGTGGTAGAGCCGCGCCTTGCTGGCGCCACAGGCACTGGCGATGTCGTTCATGCTCGCGGCCGGAAAGCTCTGCGCGGCGAAGCACTGCGCCGCCACATCGAGGATTTGATCGCGCTTGAGATCGTGAAAAACGGATTTGGGCCTGGCCATGCACCGAATTCTGCCGGACTAACATCGCGCCATGGCCAAACCCGTCGACCCCTTCGCCCTGCACGCCTGCGAGCTGCTGTCCTGCGTCGGACCCTGCGTGCCCAAGCGCATGTTCGGCGGCTGGGGCATCTCCACCGATGGCATGAACATCGCCATCATTGCGTGGGACACGCTCTTCCTCAAGACCAATGCCGAGACCGAGCCGCAATGGCTGGCGGCCGGCGGGCGCCCGTTCGTCTACGAGTTCAAGGGCAAGACCGGCAGGCTCCACTACCACACGCCGCCGGACGAAGCGCTGGAGTCGCCCGCGCTCATGTTGCCGTGGGCGCGTCTCGCACTGGAAGCCGCCGTGGCAGCGCGCAAACCCAGGCGCAAGGCGCGCTAGCGGCGCAGCCCACCGGGCTATTCAGCGCGGTTGACAGTCGGAAGGTGCCAGCACGCGGCCACGCCCAGCCAGCAGATACTCGCCGTAACCGAACACACCGCGCAGCAAACGCGCCAGCGCCCCACCCGCCTGGCCCAAGGCCATCGCCAGCTCGCGCGACGGCGCCACCACGTCACGGCCAAAGCGATCGCGAGAGACCGCGCCACTGCCCTCGGGCTCGACGTGCCATTCGAAGCGCACCGCGCCATCGCTCGATGGCTGCCAGGGCTCCATCACCAGGCGCACGCCAGCGGGCACCACCAGGCTTTCGCCAGCGGCCAGCATGTGGTCGCCCGACTCGTTGCCGGCACCTTCGTGCGGCAGACCCAGCGTGACCCACGCCCGGCCTTGCGTGATCTGCAGGCGGCTCGGAACATGGGGGCGCAGGGTCATCGCCCGGCGCGCATCCAGGTGCCAGCCGCGCTGCGCGGCGGCAACCATGGCAAGGCGGTCAGAGGACAGAACAGCGGCGGTAGAACGTGACGACATGAGAGGCTCCTGGCAAAGGGACGATGGCTCATCCTGGGAATGAATGTTCGCGCCACATGCCCTTCAAGTCCAATGAAAGCGCAGTAAGCTATTGATTCGATTCCCGCATCAATGCCAGAAAGCCCCCGATGCAGCTCACCAGCAGCCACCCCCGCACCCGCCCCATCGCCGCCGGGCATCTGCGTGCCTTCGAGGCCGTGGCGCGGCACCTCAATTTCCGCGCCGCCGCCGAAGAGCTTTCGCTCACCCAGAGCGCCGTGAGCCGCCAGATCCAGGCGCTGGAAGACGAAGTCGGCACCGCCCTGTTCCTGCGCCACACGCGCGCGGTCGAACTCACGAGCGCGGGCTCGCAGTTGCTGCGCGCGGCCAGTATGGCGCTGGAGCGGGTCGACGCCGCGGTGCGGCAGATCCGCCAGAGCGCGGGACGCAAGAGCGTGGCCATCACCACCTGGGCCTCGTTCGCCTCGATGTGGCTGATCCCCCGGCTCGAGGCTTTCCAGCGCGACCATCCGGACATCGACATCCGCATCGACGCCACCGACAGCGCGGTGGACCTGGCCACGTCCGACGTGGACCTGGCACTGCGCTACGCCGTTCCGCAAGTGATGCCCGCCAACGCCCAGCGCCTGTTCGGCGAGCAACTCACCCCGGTGGCCAGCCCGTGGCTGCTCAAGGCCCACCCCATCCAGAGCGTGGAAGACCTCTCGCGTTGCGCGCTGATCGAAGCCGGTGACGCGCACCGCACGCGCCACCTGGAATGGCTGACCTGGCAGCGCTGGCTCGACACCTACGGCGCGCCACCGCCCCCCGCATCCGGCAAGCGCGCGCGCAGCCTGCCGGCCAAACTCTCACCGCAACGCTGGATGTATTTCAACTACGCCAGCCAGATCGTGCAGGCCGCGCTCACCGGCCAGGGCGTGGCGCTCGCCCGCCTGCCCCTGGTGGCCGAAAGCCTGGCCAGCGGTGCCCTGGTCGAGCCCTTGCCCCATGCACGGCTGGACTCGCCGCTGGCCTACTGGCTGCTGGTGGCGCCGCGCAGCGTGCAGCGCCCGGAAGTGAAAGCCTTCAGCAATTGGCTGCTGCAACAGGCGGCTGCCACGCGAGAGGCGATCGGCGAAGTGCCCGACCCCGACACCGTCGACAACATCGACTGACCCATGCGCCTGTTCCGCTCACTCGCCTCCGGCAACCTGCGCAGCATCGTCTTCATGCTCATGGCGGTGGGCTTCTTCGCGCTCATGGATGCCGTGCTCAAAGCATTGTCGGCGCGTTATCCCTCGCTGCAGATCGCGGCCTTGCGCGGCATGACGGCGCTGCCACTGGTCATGGTCTACATCACGTGGCGCGGCAAGTGGCACACCGTGATGCGGATCCGCTGGCCGCTGCACGTGCTGCGCGGCTGCCTGGGCATCGGCATGATCGCCCTGTTCACCACGGGCGTGCGCGAGCTGCCGCTGTCGAGCGCCTACACCCTGTTCTTCATCGCGCCGCTGCTGATCACCATGCTGTCGGTGCCCGTCCTCAAGGAACGCGTGCCCGCCACCCACTGGTGGGCCATCGCCATCGGCTTCGTGGGCGTGTTGATCGCGCTGCGCCCGAGCGGGAGCGATCTGCAGGCAGGCTTTGCCACGCTGGGCGGGCTGGCCACGCTGGGCGCGGCATTGGGTTACGCGGTCACCGCGATCACCGGGCGCCTGGCCAGCCGCACCGACAGCAGCGAAAGCCTGGTGCTGTCCCTGATGTTGTTCATGTCCATCGGCGCGGGCCTGCTGTCCTGGTCGCGCTGGGTGCCGATCCAGCCCGGCGACGCACCCTTGCTGCTGGCGCTGGCCGTCACGGGCTTCTGCGGCCAACTCACCATCACCGAGGCCTTCCGCCATGGCCAGGCCTCGGCCGTGGCACCCTTCGAATACAGCGCGCTGGCCTGGGGCCTCGGTTTGGACTGGCTGATCTGGCACACCCTGCCGGGTGCATCCACCTGGCTCGGCGCGGTCATCATCATCGGCAGCGGCCTGTACCTCGTGCGGCGCGAGAAGCGCATCACCGAAGTGCACGCCAGCGGCGATCACCCATAGCGCAAGCAACACCGAAGAACGCAACCGGAGCGACGCGCCTTCATCCAGGGCACCCGAGGATCCGGCACCGCCGGTCCCAGGGTGCGCCCCCTTGAGGGGGGACGCGCGCAGCGCGGCGGGGGTGTCCCTATCGGACCGGCCACATCACGCCCGTGTCGCTCAGGATCGCGTCCAGCGGCACGTCGTGCGCTTCGGGCTTGAGGTCGGGCAGAAAACCGAAGTCGTAGCCCAGGCCCACGGTGAAAGGCTTGGGCCGCAGGCTGGCCAGCGTGCGGTCGTAGAAGCCGCCGCCGTAGCCGAGTCGAAAACCGCCCGGGCCATAGCCCACGCAGGGCACGAAGATCAGGGTCGGCTCGACGATCTCGGTATCCTTTGGCTTCGGGATGCTGTAGGCGTCCTCCTCCATCGGGCATCCTGGGTACCAGGTGTAGAACGTGAGCGTCTTGTCGACCTTGTTCACCACCGGCAGGCCGATGCGCCGGTGCAGCCGTTGTTCCTGGGCATCTTCCTCCAGCCCCGCTTCCTGCCAGCGAAACAGCGCCGGCAAGGGGTCGAACTCGCCCTTGATCGGCCAATACGCCCCCACCACCGTGTCGGGCCGGTGGATGAGCCAGACCCGCATGACGCGTTGCAGGAGATCGTTGCGCCAGGCACGATCGGCCAGGCCCTCGCGCTTTTCGATCAGCGCCTTGCGCCACTCCATCTTGAGCGCCTTGGCCAAATCGGCATCGCCTTGAACGCGGGGTTTTGAGGAACTTGAACCGTCTTTGTTGTCCATAATCGACACATGAAAATGGTAGGTACACAACCGGGGCACGCACAGCGCATCGACCGCCCCTCGCAGCGCCTGCGCATGCTGGGCGCGCGGCTCATTATGGCGGCGCTCGTGTTGCCCACCACGCTGTGGGCGCAGGGCGCGCCCGGCGACAGCACCTTGCTGGAGATGCGCGATGCCTTCCGGCGCGGCAACACCACCCAGTTGAGCGCCCTGCTGCCCCGCGCGCGTGGCCATGTGCTGGAGCCGTTGGCGACGTACTGGGAAAGCAAGGCCGGGCTCGAAACGGCCAGCCCCACCGAGATCCGCGCGGCGCTGGCGCGCATGCCTGGCACCTACTGGGAAGACCGCCTGCGCAACGACTGGCTGCTGCTGCTGGGCAAGGCGCGCGACTGGCAGAACTTCGAGGCCGAGCTGCCCTTGTTCCGCATGAACGACGACCGCCAGGTGCGGTGCTACGGCCTGATGCGCGACGTGGCGGCAGGACGGCTCGCGGGCGACGTGGCAGCGCCCCAGGTGCAAAGCAACTGGCTCGCCCAGCGCGATGCCGATGATGGTTGCGCCAGCGCTGCGCAAGCGCTGCTCGAAAGCCGGCACCTCAAGCCACAGGCAGTGTGGCTGCGCGCACGCCAAGCCATGGACAGCAACCGCCCGCGCGTGGCGACGCAAGCACTGGCCATGATCGACACCGAGATGGCGCCGCAGGTGGACGCCATCGCAAGCAACCCCGCGCGTTACCTGGACGAGCGCATCACCGCGTTTCGAACCCGCACCAAGGAGCTGGTCACGCTGGCCATCATCCGCCTGGCCTCGAGCGACCCCGCCGCCGCCGCGCTCGAAATGGAGCGCACGCGCTGGAAAGCGCAGCTCACCCAGGAAGAGCGCAGCTGGGCCTGGGGCGCGATCGGCAAACGCTCGGCACAAAAACTCCAGCCCGAAGCGCTCGGCTACTTCGCCCAAGGCGAAGACCGCCACATGGACGACGATCACCTGGCGTGGAAAGCCCGCGCCGGCATGCGCGCCGGCAACTGGATCGCTGTGCGCGACGCGGTGGCCGCCATGAGCGAAACCCAGCAGCGCGACCCGGCCTGGGTCTACTGGAAGGCGCGCTCGGTGCAGGCGCTCCAGCAACCCGATGCCGCCAGCGCCACCGCCCAAGCGCGCGCCTTGTATGAATCGATCGCCTCCAGCCGGGACTTCTACGAGCAACTCGCGTCCGAAGAATTGGGCCGCCGCATCGAAGTGCCTGCCACTCCCTTGCCCCTGACGGCCGAAGAAACCGCCGCCGCACGCGCCAACCCTGGCCTGGCGCGTGCGCTGGCCGCGATCCGCCTGGGCCTGCGCAGCGAAGGTGTGCGCGAATGGAACTACACCATTGCCCTGCACACCCCAGGCGGCATGGGCGAGCGTGAGCTGCTCGCGGCGGCCGACCTCGCCTGCCAGAATGAGCTGTGGGACCGCTGCATCAACACCAGCCTGCGTACGCCGGTTGCGCAAGACCACGCCCAGCGCTTTCCCACACCACACCGCGCGCCCGTGACCACGCGCGCCAACGAGATCGGCCTGGACCCCGCCTACGTGTACGGTCTGATCCGGCAGGAAAGCCGCTTCATCACCGACGCGCGCTCGGGCGTGGGCGCCTCCGGCCTGATGCAGGTCATGCCTGCCACGGCGCGCTGGACCGCCAACAAGATCGGGCTGAGCACGTTCCGCCCTCAGCAGATCAACGAACGCGACACCAACATCCTGATCGGCACCGCCTACCTCAAGCTCGCGCTCGACGATTTCGAAGGTTCGCTGCCCATGGCTGCGGCCGCCTACAACGCTGGCCCCAACCGCCCTCGCCAATGGCGCAACGGCCCCGCGCTGGCGGGTGAGATCTGGGCCGAAAACATCCCCTTCGAAGAAACGCGAGACTACGTCAAACGCGTGCTCGCCAACACCACCAACTACGCTGCTCTGCTCACCGGCCAACCCCAGTCCCTGCGCGCGCGCCTGGGCGTGGTGGGCCCCCGCCCCAGCACCGACAAACCCATCAACACCGATCTGCCATGAAAAGCGTCGTCGTCCTGGGTGGCACCGGCTTCATCGGTCGCCATGTCTGCGAAAAACTGCAGCGCGAGGGTTGGGCCATCACCGTGCCCACGCGGCGTGCCATCAACGCCGCGCGGGTGCAACACCTGCCGCGCGTGACCGTGATCGAAACCGACGTGCACGATTCGGGGCACCTGCTGGACGTGCTGACCGACCACGACGCGGTGGTGAACCTCGTGGCCATCCTGCACGGCAGCGAAGACGACTTCGAACGCGTGCACGTGGAGCTGCCGCTGTCCATCGCTGAGGCCTGTGCGGCCGCCGGTGTGCGCCGCGTGGTCCATGTCAGCGCACTGGGCGCCAGCCCCGACGGCCCCTCGCGCTACCAACGCAGCAAGGCGCGCGGCGAAGAGGTGCTGCGCGGTGCGGGGCTGGACCTCACCATACTGCGTCCCAGCGTAGTGTTCGGTGCGGGCGATCGCTTCCTGAACCTGTTCGCGCGCCTGCAGGAAACCTTCCCGATCGTTCCCCTGGCCGGCGCCCGGACGCGCTTCCAGCCGGTCTGGGTGGAAGACGTCGCCCAGGCGGTCGCCGTCGGCCTGCGAAGCCACGCCCTGGCCCGCAACCTGGGGCAAGGCAGCGTTGGCCAGACCATCGAATGCGTCGGACCCGATGTGTTCACCCTGGCCGACCTGGTCCGCCTGGCGGGCCGATACGGCAGCCGGGAGCGTGCCATCTGGCCCTTGCCCGATCTCCTGGCGCGCTGGCAAGCCGCGGTCTTCGAACTCGCGCCGGGAGAGCCCGTGATGAGCCGCGACAACCTGGACTCGATGTCGATCGACAACGTCGCCACGCACGAACACCCCGGCCTATCGACCCTGGCCATCACGCCGAGCAGCGTGCACAGCGTGGCGCCCACTTACCTGGGCCAGCGCGGTGGCCGCAGCCAGTTGCTGAACTACCGGCACAGCGCGGGCCGTTGACCCCAGCCAGACCCAGTCATGTGGCGGGGCCGGTCGTTAGGGGGGGTATTTTCTTGGCACACTCGGCGCGCCTTTCCACCTCGGAGGCATACCTTTAACCGACAGGGAGCTTGTGCCATGAACGAAACCCTCACGCCGCCGCCCGCCGCCGACACCCCCGCCTCCCCGGAGGCCACCGCCGAAATCCCCGACGAGCCCCAGGTGGTCGCCGACGGCGAAACTCTCGAAACCCCACCTCTACCCCCACCCCCGCCCTGCTTCCCCCCCAGGCCGCAGAGCCAGCGCGACGTGATCAACCGACTCCGGCGCATCGAAGGCCAGGTGCGCGGCTTGATCGACATGGTCCAACGTGGACGCGGTTGCGAAGACGTGGCCCAGCAGATGGCGGCAGCGCGCAGGGCCATGGACAAGGCCTTCTACCGCATGATGGCCGGCACGGTCATCGAAGCGGTTTCGGATTCGGAACTCGAAATCAATACCTTCCAGGAAGTCGAGCGCTCCACCCGCATCCTCGAAAAGTACGCCTGATCGTTGGATCGCGCCTGAACGAACCACCCCCGATGCGGCGCGCATGCGGGGGGTTTTTCATGGGCATCAATCGCGCAGCACAAGCGCATCAATCCGCGGTGCGCACGCCCTAACATGGAGGACCTGTTTCAAGAGGTCCACCCATGGCACTGCAGCTCTATATCGGCAACAAGAATTACTCGTCCTGGTCCATGCGCCCCTGGGTGCTGCTGAAGCAAGCCGGCATACCGTTCGAAGAAGTCATGGTCCGGTTCGACTCGTTCGACCCCAACTCCATCTTCAAGAAGAACCTGCGCACCGTGAGCCCCATCGGCAAGGTGCCGGTGTTGGTGGACGATGGTTTTGCCGTCTGGGACACGCTGGCCATTGCCGAGTACCTGGCCGAGCACTTTCCCGAGAAGCGCCTGTGGCCGGTGGACGCCAAGGCCCGCGCACGCGCACGCAGCGTCTGCGCCGAAATGCACAGCGGTTTCGGCGCGCTGCGCAACCACTGCCCGATGAACATCGAGGCCACCCTTCACGACGTGGGACGTCTGATCTGGCGCGACAAGCCGGACGTGCGTGCCGATGTCGCGCGCCTGTGCGGCCTGTGGAGCGAATTGCTCGCGGCGCAGCCCAACAGCGGCCTGTTGTTCGGCGAGTTCACCATCGCGGACGCCTACTTCGCGCCCGTGTGCATGCGCATCCACACCTATGGGCTACCGATGCCTGCAGACCTTGGCGCCTATGTCGATCGTGTGCGCGCATTGCCCGGCGTGAAGGCGTGGATCGACGAGGCCATGGCGGAGCACGACTTCATCGATTTTGATGAGCCGTACCGGCTGGGGAGATAGCCCCCACGCTCCACCGCTGCGCGGGTCGCTGCCCCCCGAGGGGGCTGATCCGCCTTGGGGCGGCCCGGCGGCGGATCTTTGCCCCCATGCTCCACCGCCGCGCGGGTCGTCAAGCCTAAACTCCCCCACATGAAAACCTATCTTGTGGGCGGCGCGGTGCGCGACGCGCTGATGGCGCGCACATCGAACACGCCCACCGCTTCGTCACACGCGGACCGCGACTGGGTGGTGGTGGGGGCCACGCCCGAAGCCATGGCGGCCGCGGGCTTCCTGCCCGTGGGCCGCGACTTTCCCGTGTTTCTCCACCCGCAAACGCGCGAGGAATACGCGCTCGCGCGCACCGAGCGCAAGACCGCGCCCGGCTACCACGGCTTCGCCTTCCACGCCGATCGCGGCGTCACGCTCGAAGACGATCTCGCGCGGCGCGACCTCACGATCAACGCCATGGCGGTGGACGTGGCCCACGCGGACGACCCGTCGAACGCACCCCTGATCGACCCGTACCACGGACGCCGCGATCTGCAGGACCGCGTGCTGCGCCACGTCACCAGCGCCTTTGCCGAAGACCCCGTGCGCATCCTGCGGCTCGCCCGTTTCGCCGCGCGCTTTCCCGGCTTCTCGGTCGCTCCCGAAACGATGGACCTGATGCGCCAGATGGTGCGCGACGGCGAGGTGGACCACCTCGTGGCCGAGCGGGTGTGGCAGGAGCTCGCGCGCGGTCTCATGGAGCCTCAACCCAGCCGCATGTTCGAGGTGCTGCGCGATTGCCATGCGCTGCAACGCCTGCTGCCCGAGGTCGACCGTCTGTGGGGCGTGCCGCAACGCGTCGAGCACCACCCCGAGGTGGACACGGGCGTGCACCTGATGATGGTGTTGGACATGGGTGCGCGCCTCTGTGCCCCGCTCACCGTGCGCTTTGCGTGCCTGTGCCACGACCTCGGCAAGGGCACGACATCGCCAGACGTTCTGCCACGCCACATCGGCCACGAACAACGCAGCGCCGTCCTGCTCCAAGACGTGTGCGTTCGCCTGCGCGTGCCCACCGCGTGCCGCGAACTGGCCGACGTGGTGGCGCGCGAACACGGCAATGTCCACCGCAGCCATGATCTCAAAGCTGCCGCGCTGGTGCGCCTGCTGGAACGCTGCGACGCGCTGCGCAAGCCGGCGCGCTTCGACGAGGTCCTGTTGGCCTGCGAATGCGATGCGCGCGGCCGTCTCGGTATGGAAGAGACGCTTTACCCGCAGCGCGAGCGGCTCACACGGGCACTGGCTGCCGCACGCTCGGTGAGCACAGCGGACGTGGCGGCACAGGCCCAGGCCGATGGCCTCAGCGGCGAACATGTGGGCCGGCGCATCCACAAGGCACGTATCGCGGCCGTGGCTCTGGCGATGGGCGATGCGGCAGATGCCGTCTCGGCGGGCCGTTGAACGTTCCGCGCGTGCGTCAAGCGCGCGGCCAAGTGCCTCACCCCTGAGGTCGGTTAAACGATTTCTCACGTTATGGGTGCACATTCCCTGTTACGGTAGCAACAGATGAGCACATTTCCAAAACTGCTGCCAGACCGATCTGCGCTGTTTCTGGACTTCGATGGCACGCTGGCCGATCTCGCCAGCCGCCCGGACGCCGTAAAGGTCCACCCCGATCTGGTCGCCCTGCTGAACAGCCTGCAACAACGGCTGGACGGCGCACTGGCGTTGATCACGGGCCGCGCCCGCGAAGATCTGGAGCCCATGCTGGCGTCTCCATGGCCCTGGCCGGCCGCATTCGAGCATGGCGCGGTGCGCCTGAGCTACCAGGGCGACACCACCACCTCCCGCTCCCATGGTCTTGACCGTGCCCTTGCCGCGGCCGAGCATCTGGTGCAGCGCCACGGCGGCCTGCTGCTGGAGCGCAAGCGGACTTCGATCTCGCTGCACTACCGGCTCGCGCCTTCCCTCGGAACACTGTGTGCGGACACCTTGGCCCGCGCCATTGCGAACGCGCCCGATCTGCAGTTGCTGCACGGCAAATCGGTGGTGGAAGTCAAGTCCATCAACGTGAGCAAGGGAACGGCCATCGAAGCCTTCATGCAGGAAGCGCCCTTCGCCGGGCGCATGCCGGTGTTCGCGGGCGACGACGTGACCGACGAAGCCGGCTTCACGGTGGTGCAGCGGCTGGGCGGGCAAGGCATCAAGGTGGGCGATGGCGCCACGCGCGCACGCCACCGCTGCCCCAGCCCCGAGGCCTTGCGCGCCTGGCTGGCCGACACCCTTCTCACCACCCCCAACACCGCACCATGAACATTCCCGGATTCGCACCCCCGGCCGCCGCTTCGTTGTCCCTGGGCATGGTGGGCAATTGCGCCTTCAGCGCGCTGATCGACCCGCATGGCCGCGTGGTGTGGAGTTGCCTGCCGCGCTTCGATGGCGACCCGGTGTTCCACGCGCTGCTGGGTGGCGACGACCGTGAGCAGGGCTCTTTCGCGATCGAGATCGAGAACCTGGCCGAGGCCACGCAGCGTTACGAACACAACACGGCCGTGCTCATCACCGAGCTCTGGGACCGCGATGGCAATGGCTTGTCCATTACCGACTTCGCGCCGCGCTTTCGCTCCCGCGGCCGCTATTTCCGCCCCACCCAGCTGGTGCGCCGGGTGCGGCCCATCAAGGGCACGCCTCGCGTGCGGATCAGCATGCTGCCGCGCTTCGACTGGGGCCGCGAAACGCCCACCATCACCTCGGGCAGCAACCACATCCGCTACGTGGGCGAACAGCAGACGCTGCGCCTCCACACCGACGCATCCATCAGCCACGTGCTCGCGCGCCAACCCTTTCTGCTGCTGCGCGAACACAACTTCGTTCTCGGCCCCGACGAGACGCTGCAATCGGGCATTGGCGACACCGCGCGCCACTTCGAACAGGAAACACTGTCCTACTGGCGCGACTGGACGCGGCGACTGGCGATCCCGCTGGAATGGCAGGAAGCGGTGATCCGCGCGGCGATCACGCTCAAGCTCTCGCTGTACGAGGACACGGGCGCGATCATCGCGGCCATGACGACCAGCATTCCCGAAGCGCCCGGCACCCAGCGCAACTGGGACTACCGCTACTGCTGGCTGCGCGATGCGTTCTTTGTCGTGCGTGCGCTCAACAGCCTGTCGGAAGTGGGCACGATGGAGGACTACCTGCGCTGGCTGGCGAACGTGGTCGTGGGCGCGGGAGGCGGGCACATACAGCCTTTGCACGGCATCGGCCTGGAGCGCGAACTGCCCGAGCGCATCTGCGACACCCTGCCGGGCTACCGGGGCATGGGGCCGGTGCGCGTGGGCAACCAGGCGCAGGAGCATTTTCAGCACGACGTGTACGGCAACATCGTGCTGGCCGCCTCGCAGGCCTTTCACGACCAACGCCTGCTGCACCGCGCGGGGCGCACCGAGTTCGAGCAACTAGAGCGCGTGGGCGAGCGCGCCGTGCTCATTTACGACAAGCCCGATGCCGGCATGTGGGAGCTGCGCACCCGCGCGCGCGTGCACACCAGTTCGGTCCTGATGTGCTGGGCCGCCTGCGACCGGCTGGCCAAGATCGCGCGCACGCTCAAGCTGCCCGACCGCGAGGCGTACTGGGAACGGCATGCGAACACCATGCGCGAGCGCATCCTGAACGAGTCGTGGAACGAAGAGCGCCAGGCTTTTGCCGAGAGCTTCGGCGGACGCGACCTCGATGCCAGCGTGCTGCTGATGGTCGAAGTCGGCATGATCGACCCGAAGGATCCGCGCTTCGTCTCCACGCTCGACGCCTTGGAGAAACACCTGTGCGACGGCCCCTACATGCGCCGCTACGAAGCGGCCGACGACTTCGGCAAACCCGAGACGGCGTTCAACATCTGCACCTTCTGGCGCATCGACGCGCTGGCGCGCATGGGCCGCAAGGACGAGGCGCGCGCCATCTTCGAAACCATGCTGGCCGCGCGCAATCCGCTGGGCATGCTCTCGGAAGACACGCACGCCACCACCGGCGAGATGTGGGGCAACTTCCCGCAGACGTATTCCATGGTCGGCATCATCAACGCGGCGGTGCGCTTGTCCGCGCGCTGGGACGCGGTGATATGACCCATCGTGTGCTGGCGCACCGATCGCGCGCCTGAAATGCGGTACATCTGCGGCTTGTTCCATATTCGAAGGAATTGAATGGGCCGCCTCGTCGTCGTCTCGAACCGCATCGCGGATCCGCGCAAGACCAGCGCCGGTGGACTGGCCGTGGCACTGGGCCAGGCGCTGGAAGCGTCGGGGGGCTTGTGGTTCGGTTGGAGCGGCAAAGTGGTGGACGGCGGCACGCCGGGCGAAGGCGAGCTGCGGGTGCAGAACGCCGGCAAGGTGCAACTGGCCACGGTGGACCTGAGCAGCGAAGACCACGACAGCTATTACCTGGGCTACAGCAACGGTGTGCTGTGGCCGGTGTTCCACTACCGGCTCGACCTGGCCGACTTCGACGCCGGCTACATCGCCGGCTACCGGCGCGTGAACGCGATGTTTGCGCGCAAGCTCAAGGCTTTGCTCCGGCCCGATGACGTGATCTGGGTGCACGACTACCACCTGATCCCGCTGGCGGCCGAATTGCGCGCCATGGGCTGCCAGCAGCGCATGGGCTTCTTCCTGCACATTCCCTTGCCGCCGCCGCTGATTCTGGCGGCCGTTCCCGAGCACGAATGGCTGATGCGTTCGCTGTTCGCGTACGACTTGGCGGGCTTCCAGAGCGAGGCCGACTTGAACCACTTCGCGCGCTATGTGGGCACGGAGATTCCCGCGGACGTGCTGGGCGAGCACGAGTTCCGCGCCTTCGGCAAGTCCCTGCAAGCGCGTGCCTTCCCAATCGGCACCGATGTGGACGAGTTCGTCGAGCTGGGCAAGGGCCGCGAAGCGCAGGACATGTTCGAGCAGATGCGGCGCGAGTACTCGCGCCGCCGCCTGCTGCTCGGCGTGGAGCGCCTGGACTATTCCAAAGGCCTGCCCCAGCGGCTCAAGGCGTTTCGGCAACTGCTGCAGGCCTACCCGGAAAACCTGGGCAGCGCCACGCTGATCCAGATCGCGTCCCCGAGTCGAGAAACCGTCGACGCGTATGCCGCCCTGCTGCAAGAGTTGGAGAGTCTGTGCGGCGGCATCAATGGCAACTTCGGCGAGCTCGACTGGATGCCTGTGCGCTACATCCACCGCAACGTGGCGCGCAAGCGCCTGCCCGGTCTGTACCGCGCGGCCAACGTGGCCCTGGTCACGCCTTTGCGCGACGGCATGAACCTGGTGGCCAAGGAATTCGTCGCGGCGCAAGACCCGGACGACCCTGGCGTGCTGGTGCTCTCACGTTTCGCCGGCGCGGCCGAACAGATGCACGAGGCCTTGATGGTCAACCCCTACGACACGGCGCGCACGGCCGAGACCATGCAACGTGCGTTGCAGATGCCGCTGGAAGAACGCCAGCGCCGGCACCAGGCTTTGCTCGAAGGCATCCGGACGCAGGACGTGCACTGGTGGCGTGAGAATTTTCTGACCATGTTGACCGAACTCTCCCAGAGTTGAACCCTCTCATCATGGGCGCCGGCCGCGAGGCCGGCGCCCATTTGTTTTTTTTGATCGCAGCACGGAGAAGCACATGCAAGAACAATTCATTGGACTGGTACAGCAATGGTGGGGAGGCATCGGTCTGATCGCCACCGCGCTGCTGCGCATCGTGCTGATCATCGTGCTGGCCTGGATCGTGTCGGCGGTGCTGCAGCGCGCCGTTCGCAACCTGCGCGAACGCATCGCCGGCCGCATCGACGACCGCGAAGCCCACAAGCGCGCCCAGACGCTGGGCCGCGTGTTCCGCTACCTGATCACGGTGGTGGTGAGCCTGGTGGCCGGCATGCTGGTGCTGGCCGAACTGGGGGTGTCGGTCGCGCCCATTCTCGGTGCGGCCGGCGTGGTGGGGCTGGCCGTGGGTTTCGGCGCGCAAAGCCTGGTGAAGGACTACTTCACCGGCTTCTTCCTGCTGCTGGAAAACCAGATCCGCCAAGGCGACGTGGTGCAGTTGGGCGACCACTCCGGCGTGGTGGAAGAAGTGACCTTGCGCTTCGTGCAATTGCGCGACTACGACGGCAACGTGCACTACGTGCCCAACGGCACCATCAGCTCGGTGATCAACATGACGCGCGATTTCAGCTTCGCGGTGATGGACATCCGCATCGCCTTCCGCGAGAGCGTGGAAGACGCCATGGCGGTGATGCAGGACGTCGCCGCGCAGATGCGCACCGACGCCAGCTTCGGCCCGCGCATCCTGGACGACCTGGAGATCGCCGGTGTGAACGAATGGGCCGCATCGGCGATCATCATCCGCTGCCGTTTCCGCACGCTGCCGATCGAGCAGTGGGGCGTCAAGCGCGAGTACCTGCGCCGGCTCAAGGCGGCGTTCGAGGCCCAGGGCATCGAGATCCCGCTGCCGCACCTCACGGTTTACGCCGGCCAGGACAAGAACGGCGGTGCGCCCGCTTTCATGCTCGGCAAGACGGAAGCGCTGGCGGCGGACTGAGATCAGGCATGCGCGTCCAGCGCCAGCGCAGCCCCTAGCAGAGCGGGCGACTGGCGCGCCGTGATCACCCAGACCGGAATGCTGGACAAGTAGCCGGAGAACCGGCCCTTGGCTTCGAAGCGTTCGCGAAAAGGCGAGTCGTCGAACCACGCACCCAACCGCGGGACCACGCCGCCACCGATGTAGACGCCGCCCTGGGAGCCCAGGGTGAGCGCCAGGTTTCCAGCCACCGAGCCCAGCACGGCGCAGAACATGCGCAGCGCTTCCATGGCCTGAGGATGTCCATCCTGCAAGGCCGCGTGGCTCACGCTCGCCGCGTTGACGAAAGCGTCCGCCGCCACGCCGTCTGCCTCGCACAGGATGGCGCAGGTTTCCAGCAACCCCGGCCCGCTGGCCACGCGCTCGGCCGAGGCGTGGCCGTAGCGGCGTGTCAGAGCATCCATGACCAGGCGTTCTCGCGCGGTCTCGGCCGGCAAGGTGACATGACCGCCCTCGCCCGCGATCGGCCGCCACGCGCCTGACCCGTCGGACAACAGCCCCGAGACGCCCAAGCCAGTGCCCGCCCCCACCACGCCAATGGCAGCACCGGTCACGGCCGCGCCGCCGCCGATCTGGCGCAAGTCGTCCGAGGCCAGGTGCGGTACCGCCAGTGCGAGCGCGGTGAAGTCGTTGAGCACACGCAAGTGGGACAGGCCGAGTGCCTCGCGCAAAGCCGCCTGCGAGAACGACCAGTCGTGGTTGGTCATGCTGACGCGGTCGCCGGTCACGGGGTTGGCGATGGCAATGGCGGCCTCGGTGGGCCGGCGGTCAAGGCGGTTCAGGTAAACACCGATCGCCTCGCGCAGGTTGGCGTGCTCGGCCACCGGCAGCACCTCGATGTGTTCGATGGGAGCGCCTGGGCGGTCCTGCCAGGCCATGCGGGCGTTGGTGCCGCCCACGTCGGCCAGCAGACGGCCTGTGTTGAGGGTTGAAGGCATGGTGCGGATGAAACGGTCGGACAGGCCCCGACCATACCGCGTTGGGCACCGCGCGTGTTCAGGCGGGCAGGTGCGCGCGCGCCCAGCGCACGATGTCGGCCGCGCCCATGGCGCCGGGCTGGCGCGCCACTTCGCGCCCGTTCACGAACAAGGCCAAGGTGGGAATGCTGCGGATCTGCAGCCGCGCGCCCAGCGCCTGAGCTTCTTCGGTGTTCACCTTGGCCAGACGCATGCGCGGTTCGAGCTCGCGCGCGGCGGCTTCGAAATGCGGCGCCATCTGCCGGCACGGGCCGCACCAGGGCGCCCAGAAATCGACCAGCACCGGCACCTGCGAACGGGCGATGTGCTTCTCGAAACCCGCTTCGTCCAGCGCCACCGGCTTGCCTTCGAACAGGGGGCGGTGGCATTTGCCGCAGTCCGGCGCTTGGCCCAACGCGTCCTGTGCAACGCGGTTGGTGGTGTGGCAATGGGGGCAGACGATGTGCAGAGGTTCGGGGGTCATGGGGCGCATTCCAACGGCAATGTCTTCAGATGCACGCGCGCGTGCGGATTTCAAGTTGCGGCGGGTGTTAGATCAGGTAACCGATCAGGCTGGCCACCATGCTCAACAAGACGGTGGTGGCAAACGGCAAGAACCATTCGCGCCCGAACGCCTTGAAACGGAAGTCCCCCGGCAGCCGGCCAAAGCCGAGCTTGCGCAGCAGCGGTGTGAACCAGCTGATGAGCAGCAACGCCAGGAAGATGACGATCATCCAGCGGATCATGGTCAGAGCCTGTGCGTGCGGTCGCCCGCCGCAAAACCGATCGGAGCCCACCCGGAACCGCCGCCCGGCACCAGGGCGATGACCTTGAACAGCTCGCCCATCTCGTGCTCGTTCACAAGCTTCTGCATCATCGCGTTCTGCCGCGCGTCGGCGTCTTTCGCCAGGTCGATCAGGCCGCAGTTGAGCAGGAAGCGGCCCTGGCTGGTGTAGCCGGCCACGTCCATGCCCGCCTCCTGCGCGGCCAGCGCCACGCCGGTGAAGTTCACATGAGCGGTGATGTCCTTCTGCCCCACCTCGACCAGGGGGTTGCTGTCGCTGCGGTGCGCGCGGTGGCAGACCAGCGTGCCCATGCTGCGCTGCGGGTGGTAGTACTCGGCTTCGGGGAAACCGTAGTCGATCAGGAAGGCCGCGCCGCGCCGCAGGCGGTCGGCCAGGGTGCGCACGAAGGCCTCGGCCTGGGGATGGATTTCGGTCACGTAGTCGTGCGCGCCGTCCACCTCGAACGGGGGGCGCAGCTCGGTCGCGCGATCGGCCCACACGAAGGCGCCGGCCGCGTCCAGCGCCACCCCGCGTTCGTGCCACACAGCGCCGGTGCGCGCGAGCAGCTGCACCGGCATGGCGTCGAGCACTTCGTTGCCCAGCACCACGCCTTCGATCCGATCCGGCAACACGTCCGCCCATTGCACGATGCCCGCGTGCTGGGCCAAGGTGGTGCGCTGGCGCTCGCGCAAGCTGCCGGAGAGGTCGACGATGGTGTAGCGCCGCAGCGGCTGCCCCAGCGCGGCCAGCGCGTCGATCACCTGCAGTGCCAGCGCGCCGGTGCCGGCGCCGAACTCCCACACCGTGTCCGTGCCGGTGGCGGCCAGCGCCTGTGCCACCTGGCGCGCGAGCGCCTGGCCGAACAGGGGGGTGAGCTCGGGCGCGGTCACGAAATCGCTGCCGCTGTCCGGCATCTGGCCGAACTTGGGCGCTGCGTTGGCGTAGTAGCCCAGGCCGGGTTCGTACAGGGCCAGTGCCATGAAGCGGTCGAACGGCAGCCAGCCGCCGGCCTCGCGGATGCGGTGCCGGATAATCCCCGGCAGTTCGTCCGACATCGATTCGGAATGGGAAGTAGACAAGATGAACAACGAATGGGTTCGAACCTTCGGCGGCGCAAGCGATGTCCGCGCGCCGAAGCCAGCGCCGATTATGCGACCCGCCCCTTGGCGGCCCACCTATCCACCCTCTGTGCCCACATGACCGATCGCGTTCTCATCACCGGTGGCGCCCATCGCCTGGGAGCCGAACTGGTGCGCGCGTTTGCGCAGGCCGGCTGGCACGTCTGGTGCCACTACCAGCATTCGCAGGCAGCGGCACAGGCCCTGCAGACCGAACTGCGGCAAGCGGGCCTGAACGTCGAGACCATTCGTGCCGACCTGGCCCAGGCCGATGAGGTCACGGCCATGATGGCCACGATCGAGCGCGATGCAGGCGCCTTGCATGCCGTCATCAACAACGCCTCCACCTTCGAGCCCGACACCGGCCTCGATTTCGACCCAGCCCTCGCCCGCCAGCAACTCGAGGTCAACCTGATCGCGCCGATGCTGCTCGCGCGCGAACTGGCCCGGCAACAAGTGCGCGCGCCGGGGCAAGACGCCTGCGTGGTCCACGTGCTTGACCAGAAGGTGTTCAACCTGAATCCGGACTACTTCTCGTACACCACGTCCAAGCTGGCCCTGCAGAGCGCCGTCGCGCAGCAGGCCCAGGCGTTGGCGCCGCACGTGCGCGTTTGCGGCGTGGCGCCGGGCCTCATGTACCTGAGCGGCCCGCAGCAGCCGCAGAACTTCGAACGCGCCAGCCGCATCAACCTGCTGCGCAAACCCATCCACCCGGTCGACGTGGCCCAGACCTGCCTGTTCCTGGCCCGCACCCCGTCCATCACCGGCACCACGGTCCACGTGGACTGCGGCCAGCACCTGGTGCCGCTGGAGCGCGACGTGATGTTCGTGGTGGACGACCTCTTCAAGGACCCGGCGCATGCCACCCACCGCCACAAAGACCAGCGCTGACGATCTCGCGGCACTGCAACTCCACTGCCGCAAGCTCTTCCTGCGGCGGCACGAGGTGCAGGTGCAGATGGGCGTGCACGCCTTCGAGAAACAGGGCAAGCAACGCCTGTGGATCGACGTCGAGCTGTACGTCCCGTATGCCCACTCGACCCCGCAGCGCGACCACATCGACGAGGTGGTGGACTACGACTTCGTGCGCGAGGTCGTGGCGCGGCGCATCGCGCAAGGCCACATCGAACTGCAGGAAACGCTGTGCGACGAGCTGGTCGACACGCTGTTGCAGCACCCCGGCGTGCAGGCCGTGCGCCTGTCCACCAGCAAACCCGACGTGTACCCCGACACCCAGGCGGTCGGGGTGGAAGTGTTCCGCATCAAGGCCCTACTCGGCGACGCCACACCATGAAACCCACCCGCTCCGCCACCGCCACCACCGGCACGCAGATCCTCACGCTCAGCGGCCTGCGCTTCAACGCCAACCTGGGCATCCTGGACCACGAGAAGACCGCGCCGCAGCCGATCCAGGTGGACGCCGAGCTCAACCAGGGCATGCAGCCGCTGCTGCCGCACGACGACGACATCAACCACGTGCTCGACTACCGCAAGGTGCGCCAGATCATCATCGACGAGTGCACCGCCGAACACGTGAACCTGCTGGAGAGCCTGATCGGCAAGCTGGCGCGCCGGCTGATGCAACTCCCCGGCGTGATCGGCGTGCGCGTGAAGATCGCCAAGCTGGAGATCTTTCAGGATTGCGAGGTGGCGATCCGGATGGAGAGTGGGCAGTGGTGAGGCACTCGGTGGTGTGACGACAGAAGATCACATGATGCTGGAGCTCATGAATGGTTAACTTACAAGTTAACTATTCCCTATGAATCTCTGGCTGGCCTCCGATCTTTGGAAGGTCCCGCACCCCGCGAGCGTCGAACACATGGTCGACTACGCCGACGCGCGTGCATCCAGTGCAAGGCGGCCCGCCTGGGCATTCTTGCGAAACGCCTTGAAGGCTTTCGAGGCATTGAGGTAAAGTCTGCCCCGCTCACGGAAAACGTGGGTCGGGTGTGAGAACCCGGTGAAAAGTGTTGCGGCCTGAAGGCCGCTGTTATCCGCTGGACCAGCGGCCTTCTTTGTTCGTGCACGCTTTTTGGCGGCTCGGGCGGGAGGCCGCGAGGCCTGCCGGTTTTCGCAAGACTTTCCCGGTTCTCACCCCGTTCGGGCCGCCGCCACTCTGTCACGTGGCGGCGGTTGTCCACCGAACCGAACAGGGGGAAAGCCGCATGCCCAAGCTGGCGCACAAGCAACAGAAGCTCGCCGTGTTGATCGACGCGGAGAACGTCCGCCACCTCAACATCCGCGCCATCCTCCAGCGCGCCGCCTGCTACGGCACCTTGCTCGTCAAGCGCGCGTATGCCGACTGGTCGCTGGCCAAGATGAGCGACTATCGCAACGTCCTCTACGAAAACGCCATCGAGGCGATGCAGGTGGTCTCGTACGCCAAAGGCAAGAACGCGGCCGACATCGCGCTGTGCCTGAATGCCATGGACCTCGTGCACACCGGCCATTTCGACGGCGTGTGCCTCGTGTCCTCCGACAGCGATCTCACGCACCTGGCCCTGCGCCTGCGGCAAGAGGGTGTGCGGGTCTACGGTTTTGGCGAGCGTCAGACGCCACGGGGTTTCGTGATGGCGTGCAGCAGCTTCATCTACACCGATTCGATCGCGGCTTCTCAGTAGTATTGCTGTTATTTGACTTTTATTAGCAGAGCTATTAAATTCATTTTATGAGCAATACTACTATGACACCATGACGCACAGCATCCAATCTCTGCGCACACCTCAACAGCTGGGTCTGCTGCTGCGCTCAGCGCGCAAAGCGCGCCAGCTGACCCAGAGTCAACTGGCTCTTCGCTTGGGCGTAAGTCAAAGCCGTGTGTCCCAGTTGGAACTCCAGCCCAAAGACATGACCTTGGAACAAGTCCTATCCGCCTGCGCGGCTCTGGGTCTGGAGCTGACAGTGGCAGATCGAGCAGGACTGAACACCGAAGTGGCCTCCACCCGCAGAGGATCTTCTCAGACCGCCTTACGCGAAACGTCCGCAGGCAGGTCAGCGAAAACCGCGTCCCCTTCCGTGCCCAGCCCGCGCTTGCGCCGCGAGCAAGCCTCCCTTGCCGCACAGGCTCTTCAGCGCAAGCCCCGCAAAGGTTCTTGGTGATATGGGGCGCCGCTCTCATACGCAGACACTCTCACTGTGGTCCAACGGCCTGCGCGTTGGAAGCTGGTCGATGCTGCGGGACGGATCGGCTCAACTGGAGTACGACCCGGCATGGATGCGTTCACCCAAGGGCCGACCCATCTCGATATCCCTGCCTTTCCTGGTCGGTAACCAGGTGCACAAGGGCCCCACCGTCCTGAACTACTTCGACAACCTTCTGCCCGACAACCCAGACATCAGAAAGCGCCTGGGCAGCCGATTCAAGACCGACTCATTGGAGGCTTTCGACCTGCTCAGGTCGGTCGGCAGAGATTGCGTTGGCGCGTTGCAGATACTGGGCGAAAACGAAGAACCCAAGGATGTCGAACACATCACGGCCACGGCCTTGAGCGAGTTCGAGGTGGAGCATCTCCTGGAACGCGCAAGCTCTGCCTCTGGTTTCGGCCGCGACGATGCCGATGAACACGATTTGCGAATTTCTCTGGCCGGCATGCAGGACAAGACCGCACTGCTGTACTGGAAGGGGAAATGGCGTCGCCCCGAGGGCGCCACGCCCACGACGCACATCCTGAAGATGCCCCTGGGCCCTATCGGACGCAGGCAAGTGGACTTCAGCCGCTCCGTCGACAACGAATGGCTGTGCCTGGCTTTGTTGAGGGCTTTCGGCGTGGACGCTGCGCAGGCCAGCATCGTCGAGTTTGGCAAATTCCGCGTGCTGGCCGTCGAGCGCTTTGACCGCGCGGTGTCCGACAACGGGCGGTGGCTGCTGCGCCTGCCGCAAGAAGACTTCTGCCAAGTCTTTGGCCTTCCACCAGAGAAGAAGTACGAAGCCGACGGCGGACCGGGCATGGAAGACCTGGCATCCGTCCTGCACCAGTCGGCGACGCCCGAGCATGACCTGCAAATGCTTCTGAAAGCTCAGTTGCTGTTCTGGATGCTGCGCGCCACGGACGGCCATGCCAAGAACTTCAGTATCGCGTTGCTCGCCGGAGGCCGTTTTCAGCTCACGCCACTGTACGACGTGATGTCCGCCTGGCCCGTTGTCGGCAAGGGCTCCCACCACTGGCACTCGCGTGACCTCAAGCTCGCCATGGCCCTGAAAGGGAAGAACAAACACTATGCATGTGACCAGATCGCAAGACGGCACTTCAACAGCGCGGCTCGGCACATCCGCTATGCCCAGAACATGGATCACATCGTCGAGGAAACCTTGGCGTCGGTCGAGCTCGCCATCCAAGCCGTAGAGAGCAAGCTTCCCGCCGGTCTCTGCGAGCACGTCACCGAGAAAATATTCGAAGGTCTGCGCTTCAGTGCGAAAAGGCTTGGAGGTCAACCTTCGGTCTGACGATGGCGCGCGCAAGCAGGCAGCACCCCATCACGCTCCCGGATTGCGGCGCACCTTGCGACGCATCAACGAAACCACTGCCGGCACCGAGCGAAAGTGCTCCAGCAAGCGCACCTTCTGCACGTCCTGCAAAGCGCTGTCCTCGATCATGCCCGGCCACGCTTCCACCGCCTTCGCCACGGTGTCGTTCAGCACTTTCTTGAGCTTGGGTTCGAGCATGCCGGTGAGGTTGCACAGGTCGCGCACGAGCGCGGGACCGATCTGGGCGCGCTCGGGCGCACCGGGGAAGAATTTCAGCGCATGGCCGTGACCCTGGATGTAGGCGGCATAGGCCACAACGTCGTAGGCCGGTGACAGCGCCGGCCGCAAGCCATCGGGGTACAGCACGCCGAAGTTCTTCACGTGCGCGTCGTAGTTACCCAGCATCTCGTTGACCATGAGCCGGCGCATGACTTCGTGCATCGCGTCTTCGCCCAGGCCCATGCCCTGGCCCAAGGTGACCAGCATGGCGGCGTAGCTCGCGCGGCCTTGTGGGTCGTTGTACTTGTCGCCCGGCTCGATGCCCAGGATCTGCGCGAAATCTTCGCAATGGATGTGCCCGCCCGCATGGCGATCGAAGCGCTGCACCGCCAGGAACTGCCGGCCCGGTTCGAGCGTGAAGGGCTGGTCCTGCGCCGCGATGTCACGCACCGGCCGCAGCACCGCGCGGCACGTGGTCACACCGGCGGCCCGCGCCAGGCGCAGCGACAGTTCTTCCACCTCGGGCAGCAGGGGATATTCGACCGCGGGCAGCTTGGCAATGATGTGCACGCCGTCGGTGCGGTCGCGTGTGCGGGCTACATAGCGGCCACCCTGCTCCACGAGGCCGAGCTTGGGCTGGATGCCGGAGAGAGACGTGGCCCCTGCCACCGGCGACTCGATCACCGACATCTCCAGTGCATCGTTGTCCTGCGTCACCACCTTGCGCATGGCCTCGCGGTCTTCGGGCAGCGGCCACGCGTAGACGTTGCCCGGCAGGTCTTCGCCGCACATGGCCAGGATTTCCATGTGGTCGTCCGGTGCGCAACCCCGCAGTTGCTCCAGGTGCTTGCGCAACGGCCCTTCGGGCAGCAGGTTCTGGAAGAAGGCCGGCAGCCGTTCGCCCTGGCCGTTGAAGAAGGGTTGCCGGGCGGCATCGGCGAGGAACAGGGCGCGCCCGCGTTCGTTGTCCTGGCGCGCACCCCAGGACAACACGGGCGCCTGCGGGTCTCGCCAGTAGTCGGGGTCGGGCTGCAGGCGCATCAGCGCGCCGGCCCCTTGGCCGTACTGGAACAGCACACCGCAGCGGCGCGCGCCCAAGGTGATGTCGAGGGCGCGGTATCTCATTTGCGTCGACCTACACCGGTGCGCCCGGCGCCCTGGCCTTTCGCACCCGCCACGCCCAAGGCACGCGCATTCATGTCGGCGATCAGCCGCTCCAGCGGTGTGGTGAAGGCCTTGGCACCTGGCTCTTCCAGCAGACCACGCCCTTCGCGCACCATCGGCACGCGGCCCGTTGCAGGTTCACCGGCCGCGGATCCATACCGAAGCGGCGCCTGTTGTGCGGGGGCACGTGCGCCCGCCAGCGAGGCGGCCACCACCTGGGGCACGAGCACCAGTTCCAGCCCCAGTTCAGCGGCCAGGGCCATCAGATTGGTCGCGCGCACCGCCGCTTTGCCCTGCAGCACATGGCGCACCGTCAACGGGGTGAGCCCTGTCCGGGCGGCCAGATCCTTGTAGGTCAGCCCCTTGGCGTGTCGGGCCTCTTCCAACGCTGTCGCAAGTTCGTCGAGGGTTTTCATCGAAAGTTATCCATTCTTTTTAGAAAAAACAATAGAAAACAATATCGATAGTTTAACCACCTTCTAATCAAAATCAATAGAAAACCATACCCCCTTCAGCGTGCACGCTGCGTTTCCCTCGTCCCTCCTTCACCCACGCAGCTTGAAGATCAACTCGTCCAACGCGCCTGTCGCCCCCGCGGCATCGCGCTGTCGCAGGCACGTCACCACCTTGCGGCGCAAGGGAAACAGGTCGGGCCGAGACCGTGCTGGGTTCACGTGCGTCAGCCGCTCGCGCAGCACGGAGGTCATGGTCTGCGCCATCAGGTTCAGCGCTCCGTTGTGGCCGGCCGCGGCAATCGCGGAGAAAAAGCGGCTGGCCGACTCGATGCGTTGGGCTTGGGTGTCGTCCTCGCGATGGCGCTCGATCTCATCGACCGCCGCTTCCACCGCGTCCAGCTCGGTGTCGCTGGCGCGCTCGCACGCAAGGCGCAGCAGCTTGCCGTAGAGCGTGCGGTAGGCCTCGTCGATGTCGGCCGTGCCCAGCTGGCCCTCCACCACCAGCGTGCGCAGCGACTCGGCGAGCATGCGGTACGCGCCCTTGTAGAACACCAAGGCATGGTCGGCGCTGCCTTCGTGCATGTGCTTCACTTCCCCGATGAAGATAAGGTGGTCGCCCGCGTCGTGGCACGCATGCACGCTGCACTCGAAACTGGCCAGGCAGTCGTCGATGACGGGCATCTCCAGCGGCCCGCGGTGCCAGACCACGCCCTCGAACTTGTCGACGATCTTGCTGGAAGCGAAGCGGCCCGACAACGCGTCCTGCTGCTGCGACAGGATGTTGATCGCGAAGCCTTCGGATGACGTGAAGGTGGGCACGAGGCTGCTGGCCTTGCGCAGGCTGAAGAGCACCAGCGGCGGCTCCAGCGACACGGAACTGAAGGAGTTACAGGTCAGGCCTACGGGCTGGCCTTCGGCGTTGTTCGTGGTGATGACGGCCACGCCGGTCGGAAAGCAGCCCAGCAGTTGGCGAAACAGCTTGGGCTCGATGGCGGCGCTGTGGGTCGTCGTCGCACGTTCGGCGACGGTGGCGGTGGCGGTGGCTTCGGTCATGGCATGTCTCCTGGTTTTTTCTGGAACGGCTAGGGCCTGTTCACACTATTTTTCCAAGTGCGAAGGGGTTGAAAACAGCGCCAATCGAGGCGCGGGACGACGGCCAGACTGGACGTCTGGCCTAGGAGTGCAACGAAGAGTGGCGCTGTTTTCAACCCCTTCCCTTCGGGTTGCGGCCCAAAAGGCCATGCGCCGCGTTGCGAAGCCTCGCCGGGCCGCGGGCCCGTCTGCGTTTCGCGCCTTGCGCATGGCATTTTGATCCGCAACGCATCTTGGAAAAACAGTGTGAACAGGCCCTAGTAGAGATTGACCAGCGTGGCCTTGAGGAAGCCGCCGTCGACCACGAGGTCCTGCCCATTCACGTAGGCGGACGCGTCGCTGGCGAGGAAGGCCACTGCGTCACCGATGTCCTGGGGCAACCCGATGCGGCGCGCGGGGATCTTCGAGACGCGGTCGTGCAGTTTCGCCTCGTCGCGGTAGTGCACTTCGGACAAGGGGGTGCGAATCATGCCGGGGCTCACCGAATTGGCGCGCACACCGCGCGGCCCCCATTCCACGGCCATCTGGTGGGTCAAGGCGCACAGCGCGGCCTTGGCGGGTCCGTAGGCACCGGCGCGCGAAGCCACGTGCGCGGTGATCGATGCCACGTTGACGATGCTGCCGGACTGCCGCTCAAGCATCATCGGCACCAGCGCCTTCGCGCAGAGCAAGGCGCCGCGCAGGTTCACGCGGAACACGCGGTCCCACAGCTCCAGTGGAAACGTCTCCAACTTCTCGGGGCCGGTGGTGATCGCAGCGTTGTTCACCAGCACGTCGCAACGGCCGTAGCGCTCGCGCACCAGCGCCACCAGGGCCTCGACCGAGGCAGGGTCGCCGATGTCGCAACGCACGGCCAGCATGCCTTGGACTTCGGTGGGCGGCTCGGCGTAACCGATATCGGCTTGCACCACGAGCGCGCCCGACGCACGCAGGCGTTCGCAGATGCCGGCGCCCAGGCCACCGCCGGCCCCGGTCACCACCGCTACCCGGCCCTTGAACGCCTCGGGCGCAAAGGCGCTCGCCGCGCCAGCGGTCTCGCCCCAGGTGGTGTGGGCACGCACACGGCCTTGTTCATCGAGCCAGCCCTTGCCGGCGGCGTACTGGATCATCGCGTCGAACTGGGCGTCCCACTCGGCGTTGCCCGCTTCGCTGGAGAGGAAGCGCAACACCGAGGGTGTGAGCCGCACATGGTCAGCGCCATCGCGGCTGCCGATGCGGGCGATCGACCGGTCCAGTTGCTGCGGCGGTTGCGGGTCCACCAGCACGTCCAGCTTGTTGAAGACAGAGGGCTCCACCAAGACGATGGTGCCGGCGCCGGTAAGGTGCACACGCATGGCGTTTTTTCCTTCAAGCGGCCACGGCTTCGAGCGCGCCGACTTCCTTGCGGATGGCGGGGATGATCCTGGTGCCCCAGAGCTCGATCTGCTTGAGCATGGTCTTCTGGTCAAAGTCGCCCAGCTGCGTCTGCAGCGCGATGTGCTTGGGCTTCAAGATGCTGATCTCTTCGAGCATCTTGTCGATCACCTGGTTCACCGAACCCACCGGCAGGTTCTGGCGCAACTGCTCAAACGTCGGGTCCGTCGCCGAAGGCACTTCCTTGACCATGTAGCCGTCGTCCGATTGCGCACGGCGGAATTTCAGGCTCTCCGAGATGCGCCGCTGGAAGCGCGCGCAGTCCAGGTACGCGTCGATCTCGGCCTGGTTGTCCGAGGCGTAGGCACAGCGCAGGAAGCCGAACTTCACATCTTCATCGAGGTCCTTGCCGTTGTCGCTGGCCACCTTCTCCAGGCGGCCGCGCAGTTCGGTGATGGCCGCGTTGCCGTTGAGCAAGGCGGTCACGAACAGGTTGTGGTTCTCGCGCACGCCCCGGCCCAGCGCCACCGGGTTGCCCGAGGTGATCCAGATCGGCGGCATTGGGTTCTGCACCGGGCGCACCGCGATCGAGCTCGGCGGCAGCTTGAGGAACTTGCCGTTGTACTCCACCGTCTTCTGCGTCAACCCCTTGGGGATGATGTCGAGGAACTCGTTGTAGATCGCCGGGGCGTTCTCGATCGTCACCCCGAAGCGCTCGAACTCGAACTCCTGGTAGCCCGAGCCCACACCCAGATCAAGGCGGCCGTTGGAGACCGTGTCGGCAAAGCCCACTTCGGCCAGGAAGCGCGCGGGGTGGTACAGCGGCAAGATGCACACCGCCGTGCCCAGGCGGATGCGCTGCGTCTTGGCCGCCATGTGCGCCACCATCATCAGCGGCGAGGGCGAGAGCGAGTAGTTGTTGAAGTGGTGCTCGGCGTACCAAGCGCTGTTGAACCCCGCCTGCTCGGCCACCACCGTCTGCTCGATCGAGTTCTGGATGACCTGTTGCGAAGATTGGTGGTAGCCGCGTTGCTGGGCCAGGATGAAGACGCCGAATTCCATGGTGTGCTGCCTCTGAGTGGGGTTGTGCAATGCAGGGAATTCTGCGGAGGGACTGCGTTGGCGGGAATACGAAACATGCGCGGTTCAGTCCTGCAGAAATTGCAGGAGTGGCCTGCGGCTCCCTCCCAAGAAAAAACCCCGGCGCGCGCTTCTCGCGAAGCCGCTCCCGGGGTCTGCGCCTGGCTCAGGACCTGCTTACTTTTCTTTCAGGTTGGCCGCGATGGCCAGGCCTTGCCAGATCTTGGCGTCCTTCTTGATCTCGTCCGCATACTGCTTGGCCGTGCGCTTGGGCGGCACCACCATGTTCTGGCCTTCGATGCGCTTGCGCACTTCGTCGGACAGCTGCACGCGGTTGATCTCCTCGGCGAGCTTGTCGACGATGGCCTGCGGCGTGCCCGCGGGCGCGAAGATGCCGTACCAGCCATCGGCTTCGAACTTGTAGCCCTGCTCGGACAGCGTGGGCAGGTCCGGCGTGGCAGGCCAGCGCTGCGAACCCGATTGGCCCAGGCCCACCATGCGGCCGCTCTGCATGTGCGGAATGGGCGAGGCGATGTCCATGAAGCCCACGCCGATGTTATTGGAGATGATGTCGGTCGCCTCGGAGACCAGCGTCTTGTAGGCCACGTGCGGCATGTCCAGGCCGTAGTGGGCCTTGATGCCTTCCATGGCCAGGTGGCCGGACGAACCATTGCCCCACGAACCGTAGGAGAGCTTGCCCGGGTTCGCCTTGGCATAGGCCACCATGTCGGCCAGGTTCTTGAATCCGGTGGAGGGGTTGGTCACCAGCAGGATGCCGGCTGCGCCCACCTGCGCCACAGGCACCAGATCTTTCTCCGGGTTGTACGGCATCTTGGCGATCATGACCGGGTTGATCAGGATGGCCGACGAGGGCGCGAACAGCAGCGTGTAGCCATCGCCCGCGGCCTTGGCCACGGTGTCGCACGCGATCAGGCCATTGGCGCCGGGCTTGGGCTCGACCACCACCGGCTGGCCCAGCACTTTCTGCAGCGGCGTGCCGATCAGGCGCGCGAAGATGTCGCCACCCGCGCCGGCCGAGCCCGCCACCACCAGGCGGATCGGGCGGTTGGGCCAGTCACCGGTATTGGCATGGGCCTTGATGCCCGCGCCCAGCAAGAGGCTGCTGGCCAGAACGGTGCGGCGTTTGATCATGATGGGATTCATGTATGTCTCCTGTCGACGAGAAAGAAAAAATCAGAAAGGCAAAGAAAAGTTGCGCGGAGGCCGCGCTTGAACGGCGGGTGGAATCAGGCAGTCACCTCCGTGCTGCTTTTGTGTCGGTTCAGCTCCTTGCGGATGGCGGGGATGATCCTGGTGCCCCAGAGCTCGATCTGCTTGAGCATGGTCTTCTGGTCAAAGTCGCCCAGCTGCGTCTGCAGCGCGATGTGCTTGGGCTTCAAGATGCTGATCTCTTCGAGCATCTTGTCGATCACCTGGTTCACCGAACCCACCGGCAGGTTCTGGCGCAACTGCTCAAACGTCGGGTCCGTCGCCGAAGGCACTTCCTTGACCATGTAGCCGTCGTCCGATTGCGCACGGCGGAATTTCAGGCTCTCCGAGATGCGCCGCTGGAAGCGCGCGCAGTCCAGGTACGCGTCGATCTCGGCCTGGTTGTCCGAGGCGTAGGCACAGCGCAGGAAGCCGAACTTCACATCTTCATCGAGGTCCTTGCCGTTGTCGCTGGCCACCTTCTCCAGGCGGCCGCGCAGTTCGGTGATGGCCGCGTTGCCGTTGAGCAAGGCGGTCACGAACAGGTTGTGGTTCTCGCGCACGCCCCGGCCCAGCGCCACCGGGTTGCCCGAGGTGATCCAGATCGGCGGCATTGGGTTCTGCACCGGGCGCACCGCGATCGAGCTCGGCGGCAGCTTGAGGAACTTGCCGTTGTACTCCACCGTCTTCTGCGTCAACCCCTTGGGGATGATGTCGAGGAACTCGTTGTAGATCGCCGGGGCGTTCTCGATCGTCACCCCGAAGCGCTCGAACTCGAACTCCTGGTAGCCCGAGCCCACGCCCAGGTCCAGGCGGCCGTTGGAGACCGTGTCGGCAAAGCCCACTTCGGCCAGGAAGCGCGCGGGGTGGTACAGCGGCAGGATGCACACCGCCGTGCCCAGGCGGATGCGCTGCGTCTTGGCCGCCATGTGCGCCACCATCATCAGCGGCGAGGGCGAGAGCGAGTAGTTGTTGAAGTGGTGCTCGGCGTACCAAGCGCTGTTGAACCCCGCCTGCTCGGCCACCACCGTCTGCTCGATCGAGTTCTGGATGACCTGCTGCGAGGTCTGGTGGTAGCCTCGTTGCTGGGCCAGAATGAATACGCCAAATTCCATCTCGTGTCTCCGTCGAAAACCTGCCTGTTCAGGCCCACGGATACTAGGCGCGAGACCCCGGATTCGGTATCTCAGAATCGGCCGTTCTGTACTGCGTAAATTGGAGGACTCATGGACAGACTGCGGGCCATGGAACTGTTTTCGTCGATCGCCCAGACACGAAATTTTTCCGAAACAGCGCGTCGCTTCGGCATTTCGGCGACCGCCGTGTCGCGCATGATCACCGACATCGAGAACGAGCTGAAGGTCAAGCTGCTGCTGCGCTCCACGCGCCAGGTGGCGCTGACCGAATCGGGGCAGGAATACGCGCGCCAGCTCGACGACATCCTGTGGCGCATCAACGAACTGCGCGACAACATCACCGCCATCAGCACCGCGCCACAGGGCCAGCTGCACGTGCATTCGCGCACCATGTTCGGCCTGGGCGTGCTGCCGCCGCTGATCGCCGACTTCCGCAAGCGCTACCCCGACATCCACATCGAACTGACGGTCTCGGAAGCGCCCGTGGACCTGCGGCGCAACCAGATGGACATCGACTTTCGCATCTCCCCGCCGGTGGAAGCGGGCATCAAGCGGCGCATGCTGTTCGTGAGCGAGCGTTACCTGGTGGCCTCGCCCGCCTACCTGGCCGCGCATGCGCCGCTGCAGCAGCCCGAGGACATCCTGGCGCACGACTGCCTGGCGTACCAGTTGCCGGGCGAAGAGCACCTGTGGCGCTTCAAGCAGCAGGACACTGTCAGCGAGATCGCCTTCCAGCCGCGCCACGTGAGCAACAACGGCGTGGCCCTGCTGGAGCTCGCGCGGCTGGGCGAAGGCTTTGCCTTGCTCGACGACTACACCGTGCACAATGACTTGCGCCTGGGCCGCCTGGTGCGGGTGCTGCCGGACTACCGCATCAGCAACAAGGGATTCGACGAGGGCATGTACGCCACCATCCTGGACACGGCCATCGTGCCGGCCAAGATCCGGCTCTTCATGGACTTCGTCGCCGAACACGTGTCGGGCCCCGAACGGCGCTTTTCCGCCCACGGCAAGGCTGCGGGCATCTAAGGGAGCGCGCGTAAGGCTTTACAGCGGCAGGCGGCACAGCGGCCGCGCCGCCCCCTGGAAGCCGAGTCCTGTCACCTTGAGCACCGCGCCATCCAGCGGACCCGAAGCACTCAAACGGCCACTGTTGCGGATCGAGGTGACGAACAGATCGCCCATGCCCGGCCCGCCAAAACACAGCGCGCTCGGATGCGTGAGGGGCAAGCGGATCTTGTGCGTGAGCCGGCCCTGCAGGTCGAAACGCGCGAGCGCCCCGGCACGCACGAGCGCGGTCCACAGGCCTCCCTCGCTGTCGAAGCAGCAGCCGTCCGGCCCCGAGCCCCATTCATCGGTCTGCGCGAACACCTGCTTGTCGCTCAGCGAGCCATCCGGCGCCATGGCGTAGCTGTAGAGGGTCTTGCTCGCGCTGTCGGCCACGCAGAAGCGGCCGCTGACCGGGTTCAGCCCCGGCCCATTGGTGATGCCCAGGCCCTCGTCGAGTTTGCGCAGCTGCAGGTCGACGCCCAGCCGGTACAGGCCCCCCAGCGGCGGCTCGTCGGGCTCCCGGAACACGTGCATGGTGCCGACGACAAAACTGCCATCGGGCAATGAGATGCCATCGTTCAGGCGCAGATCCGGATGGCTCACGTCCAGGCGCGCCAGCGTGCGCAAATGCCCATTGGCCAGGTCCAGCGCGGCGATCGCCTCCTTGAGCGCGATCACGATGCGCCCGTCGTGGTTGAAGGCGAAGGAGCCCAGCGGCGGCGGCACTTCATGGCGCGAGGTGACCGCACCCGTCTGCGGGTTCAGCGCATACACCACGCCCGCGCGGCAGTCCAGCAACCACAACCGCCCCTCGTGCCACACCGGGCATTCGCCCAGATCGGTCGTCAATTCACCCAGTCGATTTATTTCCATATCTTCAATTCGGCATTGAATTCGGCGCAATCGATTTAATCGCCATTATTGGCATCGCCGGGCATTACCCAAAGACGCTATTCATTGCAAAGAAAGCCGCACCGGAAAAATCATTATCGGCGCACATGCCCCGCGCGCACAGAGTGCCAGACCCGCGATTCCTTCAGTTTTCGCAGAACACTACCGCAGTTTGAATTGCAATAAATTAGAAGGGCCACTCCTATACTCGCCCGACCGAGCAGGCATTGAAAAGAATGGCGGAATTGGACCCCATCGCCTGGAGACAAAGCACTCCCTATTTCTCCAGATCGAATGGGGCCCATTGGCCTTTGCAGTGCCCTTGCCTTTTGTGGTGTGTGCCGCACGCAGCGGCTTCTTAACGAGGTGGTGTATGAGCGAAAAATGGGTTCGTCTGGAAGTCTCCGACGGCGTGGGCCTGGTCACCATGGACCGCAAGCCGGTCAACGCGCTGAACCGAGAAATGCGCCGCCAGCTGGTGGCCACGTTCGACGAAATCTCCGAACGCGAGGACATCCGCTGTGCCGTGCTGACCGGCGCCAACGGCGTGTTCTGTGCCGGCGCCGACTTGAAGGACCGCCCCAGCAGCGAGATCGCGGGCGACTTCCTGGACCACAACCGCATCACGCGCGAGACCGGCAATTCGATCCGCGAATGTTCCAAGCCGGTGATCGCGGCCGTCAACGGCGTAGCGCTGGGCGCGGGCTTCGGCCTGGCCGCGGCCTGCGACATCCTCTATGCCTCCGAGAACGTCACCGTGGGCATGCCCGAGATCAACGTCGGCCTGGCCGGTGGCGCCTCCATGCTCAAGACCTTGTTCGGCCGCTCCACCCTGCGGCGCATGTTCTTCACCGGCCAGCGCCTCACCGCGCACGACCTGCTCAAGCGCAACGTGATCGAAGAAGTGCTGTCTGAAAAAGACCTGCTGCCCAAGACCATGGAGCTGGCGCGCGAGATCGCCTCCAAGGCGCCGCTGGCGCTCATCTACGCCAAGCGCGCCGCCAACATGGTGGACCTCATGCCCCAGCGCGACGCCTACCGCTTCGAGCAGGAGTTCACCGTGGCGCTGTCCAAGACCGAAGACGCGCGCGAAGCCCGCACGGCCTTTCTCGAAAAGCGCGCCCCCGTGTTCAAGGGCCGGTGAGCACGCCATGCTGACCCAGGTTCAAGCAGCCCCGGGCGCCGGGCTCGACGCGTTCTTCAACGCCCGCGGCGTGGCCGTGATCGGCGCCTCCGACGACATCACCAAGATCGGCGGGCGGCCAGTGCAGCTGTTGCGCAAGTACGGCTACGCGGGCGCCATCTACCCGATCAATCCCAAGGGCGGCACCATCCAGGGCCTGCCGGCCTATGCCTCGGTGCTGGACACGCCCACCGCACCGGACCTGGCCATCCTCGCCGTGCCGGTGGAACACACGCTGCAAGCCGTGCGCGATTGCGCCACGCGCGGCGTGCGCGGCGCGATCGTGCTGACCGCCGGTTTCGCCGAAGCCGGCCCCGAAGGCGCGGCCCTGCAGGCCGAAATGGTGCGCGTGGCACGCAGCCACGGCATGCGGCTGCTCGGGCCCAACTGCCTGGGCGCGGTCAACGTGGTGGACAAGCTCGTGGGTTCGTTCTCGATCGCGCTGGAGCAGAGCATGCCGCCCGTGGGCCAGGTCGGCATCGTCTCGCAGTCCGGCAACATCGGCAGCTTCACCATGAGCAACATGGCCCAGCGTGGCCTGGGCGTGAGCCGCTTCATCGCCACCGGCAACGAAGCCGACGTGGACGTGGCCGACGGCATCGCTGCACTCGCGCAAGATGCCGACACCCGCATCATCCTGTGCTGCATGGAAACCTGCCGCGATGCGGGCCGCCTGACCGCCGCGCTGGACCTCGCGCGCCAGCAGAACAAGCCGGTGATCGCGCTCAAGATCGGCGCCACCGAACAAGGCCAGGCCGCGGCAGCCTCGCACACCGGTGCACTCACCGGTTCGGACGCGGTGTTCGACGCCGTCTTGCGCCGCTATGGCGTGCTGCGCGTGCGCTCGTTCGAAGACCTGCTCAACGTCGGCCACGCCGCCGCCCTGCTCGGCACACAACGCCTGCCGGTCAACGACGCGGTGACGCTGGTGGCGGCCTCGGGCGGCTTCGGCATCATGATGGCCGACGCGATGATCGAGGAAGGCTTGACGCTGCCGCCGCTCGACGAGAGCACCCAGCAAGCGATCCGCGACGCAGTGCCCATCGCCGGCACCCAGAACCCGGTGGACGCGACGGCCCAGATGTCGGCCCGGCCCGACATCCTGCTCAAGATGCTGACCGCCTTGCAGAGCAACCCCAACGGCAGCACGCTGGTGCTGCTGCTCGCGCTCTCGCTGTACAACCCGCGCCTGCGCGGCGTGTACCTGGAAGCGCTGTCCAAGATCCGCCAGAGCCATCCCGACCGCCTGATGGTCCTGATCAGCCAGGGTCCGGCCGACGCGGTGGCCGAGATCAATGCGCTGGGCATTCCGGTGTTCCCGAGCATTCCGGCGGCCGCCAGCGGCATGAAAGGCCTGGTCCGCCTCGGCCAGCTCGCCGCGCTGCCACCGGCATCCGTGTACGACGGCCCGGTGGACCGCGTGGACCCGGCCGTGTTCCGCAACGAATTCCACGCCAAGCAGGCGCTGGCCGCCGCGGGCATTTCCGTGCCACGCGAAGAAGTCGTGGGCTCGGCCGACGCCGCCGTGCGCAGCGCACGGGCCACCGGCTACCCGGTGGTGCTCAAGATCGCGTCGGAAGACATCGCGCACAAGACCGAGATCGGTGGCGTGGCGCTGAACCTGCAGGACGACGGCGCGGTGCGCGAGGCATTCGAGCGCCTGATGGCCAACGCAAAGCGGCATGCGCCGCAAGCGCGGCTGGACGGCGTGCTGGTCGCGCCCATGGTGCGCGGCGGTGTGGAGCTGATCGCCGGCATCTCGCGCGACCCGGTGTTCGGCCCGGTCGTGATGGTGGGCCTGGGCGGCATCTACGCCGAGATCCTCAAGGACGTCGCGGTGCAGGTGGCACCGGTCTCTGAAGAAGAAGCCTCGCGCATGATCCGCGGCCTCAAGATGTTCCCGCTGCTCGACGGCGCTCGCGGCCAGGCCAAGGCCGACGTGGCCGCCGCCGCCCGCACGGTGGCGCGCCTCTCCGAATTCGCGTGCCGCCACGCGGCCGACGTGGCCGAGATCGACATGAACCCCATCCTCGTCAAGCCCGAAGGCCAAGGCGTGCTCGTGCTCGACGCGCTCATGGTCCCCACCTCGGGCCCCTCTTCCGCACATTGATCATGCACATGGAACAGAACCCGACCCGTCCGGACCCCGCCGCGGGCCCGGCCGCCTACCGCGACTACGCGCGCCAATGGCTGCGCGCCCACCTGCCCGGGCACATGCACGCGGACAGCCTGGCCTACCGCACGCCCACGCTGGACGAGTGCCGCGATTGGGAAGCCTCGATGTACCACGCCGGCCTGGCTGGCATGACCTGGCCCCAGGCCTATGGCGGGCTGGGCCTGACGCTGCGCGAGCACCTGGTCGTGAACAAGGAAGTGGGCGCGCTGGCCATGCCCGAGAGCGTGAGCTCGATCGGCAAGGAACTGGCCGGCCCGATCATCCAGACCGTGGGCACGGAGGAACAAAAGCTGCAGTTCCTGCCGCGCATCCTCGCCATCCAGGACTACTGGTGCCAGGGCTTCTCCGAACCCGATGCGGGCTCTGACCTCGCGCGCCTGCGCACCAAGGCCACGCAAGAGGGCGACAGCTGGCGCATCAATGGCCAGAAGATCTGGACCAGCGGCGCGGCCAAGGCCCACTACTGCCTGCTGCTCACGCGCACCGGCACCGTGGCCGACAAGCACCGCGGCATGCTGATGTTCGCCGTGCCCATGGACACACCCGGCATCCGCGTGGTGCCGATCAAGTCCATCGACGGCAAGGAGTCGTTCGCCGAAGTGTTCTTCGACAACGTGGTGGTGCCCGACAGCGCGCGCCTGGGCGCTCCCGACGAGGGCTGGAACGCCGCCATCCGCGTGCTCTCCATCGAACGCGCCACCAACCGCATGTACCGCGCCTGGCGCTTCGACAGCGAGCTGCGCCAGTTGGTCGCCGCCTGCAAGTCCGACCCCGAACTGGCGAAGCTGCTGGACGACGGCCACACGCAACGCCGCATCGGCGAGGTGGTGGGCGAGATCGACGCGCTCAAGGGACTGGTGGAGCGCACGGTGGAGCAACTGATGGCGGGCAAGAGCATCGGCGCGCGCGGCTCACTCACCAAGCTGCATTGGTCCGAATGCCACCAGGCCTTCATGGGCCTGGCGCTCTCGCTCGTGTCGCACGTGACGCCGCGCTCCAGCGCCCTGGCCCAGCGCGCGAAGAAGCACTTCACCACCGCCTACCTGTTCGCGCGCGCCGAAACCATCTACGCCGGCACCACCGAAGTGCAGCTGGACATCATCGCGCAACGCATCATGAATCTGCCGAAGGACCTCTGAGATGAGCACGACCGACCACGATCTCAAGCCCGAAGAGTTCGGCCAGGCCGCGGCCGCGGCCATCACCGATGCGCTCGCGCATGACTTTCGCGGCGCCGCCCAGGTGCTGGCCAGCGCCGGCCTGTGCGGCGTGTGCGCCACCGAAGACGCGGGTGGCCTGGCGCTGGACATTGCGTTCGCCCTGCCCATCGTGGCCGAGGCGGGCAAGCTGCGCCTGCACTGGCCTCTGCTCGAAACCGTGCTGATCGCCAAAGCGCTGGGCGATTCGCCACTGGCGGCCGAACTTGTGAGCGGCGCGCGCGTGGCCACCTGGGCACTGCAAGGCAGCCTGGCCGAGAAGTTCGCGGGCCACGCCCGCTGCGCACCGGACTGCGACTGGGTGCTGGTGGCCGATGGCAATGGTGGCGCGGCGCTGGTCGACCGGGCCTCGGTCGAGATCCAGGAAGACGCTGCGCTCGACCCCGAGCACCCGCAGAGCTGGCTGGCGCTGGACAAAGCCCAGGTCCTCGCCACGCTGGACGCCGAGACCTTCGCCACGCTGCAGCGCGAGGGCCAGATCCTGATCGCGGGCTACGCCAATGGCGCGGCCGAAGGTGCCTTGAGCGCCACGGCCGAGTACATGGCCACGCGCGTGCAATTCGGCCGACCGCTCTCGGCCAAGCAGGCCGTGCGCCACCTGCTGGCGCGCATGCGCCTGGTGCAGGAAGCGTCCAACGCCGGCATCGAGCGCGTGCTCGCGCCCGACGAGTACGGCAGCGTGCGCCGCACCGCCCCGGTGTTGGCCCATGCGCTGGCCAACGCGGCCTTCGTGATCGAGAAAGCCCTCCACCTGCACGGCGGCATGGGCTTCACCTGGGAGCTGCCGCTGCACCACGCGCTGCGCGAAGTGCGCAAGTTCGACGCCGCCTTTGGCGCCGGCGCACTCGCCCGCCAGAACGGCCGCGACTTCATCCAGTCTGTCTGAAACAAGGAATCGAATGAACCAGGATCTGCTGGGCCGCGTGGCCCTCATCACCGGCGCAGGCGCCGGCATCGGCAAGGAAACCGCCTTGCAGATGGCCGCGCGCGGCGCCACCGTGTGTGTGAACGACCTCAAGGATGAACTCGTCAATGCCGTCGTGGACGAGATCACCTCGCGCGGTGGCAAGGCGGTTGCCATCGTGCAGAACATCGCCAGCCGCGAAGGCATGCGCGAAGCCGTGCAGCGCGCGTTCGCGCACAGCCAGCGCTTCGACATTCTGGTGAACAACGCGGCCTGGGTGCGCTACCAGTCCATCCCCGAGATCGCGCCCGAGACCATCGACCGCATGCTCGACGTGGGCTTCAAGTCCGTCATCTGGGGCCTGCAGGAAGCGGCGGCGGTGATGGACGCGCAGCGCGGTGGCTCGATCGTGAACGTGGCCTCGGTGGCGGCTTTGCGGTCGGCCGCCAACTCGGTCGTGTACTCCGGCATCAAGTCCGCCGTGCTGGGCATCACCCGCGCGGCCGCCGCCGAGCTGGGCGAGCGAAACATTCGCGTGAATGCGGTGTGCCCCTCGGCCGTGCCCACCGAAGGCACGCAGCGCAACCGCAACGCCGAGCGCGACGCCAACCGCATTGCGCGCACACCGCTGGGCCGCCTGGGCACGGTCGAAGACATCGCGCGCGCCATCTGCTTTCTGGCCGGCGACGACGCGGGTTTCATCACCGCGCAAGCGCTCGTGGTGGATGGTGGCATCACCCTGACGAACATCTGATTCAAATTTCCAGGAGACAAACGACATGAACTTCAAGCACACCACGCAAGCCTTGTTCTGCACGCTGGCCCTCACCGCCAGCCTGGCCCACGCGGCCTATCCCGAGCGCACCATCCAGCTCACCGCGCCTTACGGCGCGGGCGGGTCGTCTGACGGCATCGCGCGCGAATTCGCCAACCTGCTCTCGACCGAACTCAAGCAGACCGTGGTGGTGATGAACCAGCCCGGTGCGGCGGGCACCTTGCAGTTGCGCAACCTCCAGCGCGCCAAACCCGACGGCTACACCATCGGCCTCTATTCCTACAGCACGGTCACCTTCACCTCGCAGCTGATGAACGTGCCCTACAAACGCGAAGACTTCACGCTGCTGGGTGGCCTGGCCGAGTTCAGCTACGGCATCGTGACCGCCGCGGACTCGCCGATCCACAACGTCAAGGACCTGGTGAACCAGGCCAAGACCGGCAAGGGCGTGTTCTTCGGCGTGACGGGCGCGCCCAACAACTTCCCGTTCCTCAAGCTGCAGAAGATGACCGGCGGCAAGTTCGACCAGGTCACCTACAAGTCCTCGGCGGAATCGGTCATGGCCGCGCTGGGCAAGCAGATCGACGTGGCCCTGCAAGGCCCTTCCGAGTACGCCGAGTTGGTGAAGGCCGGCAAGATGAAGGTCATCGCCTCGGCCAGCGATTCCCGCCTGCCGTGGTTTCCCAACGTGCCCACGCTCAAGGAGCAGGGTTACGACGTCGGCATCACCGGCAAGCTCGGCATCGCGGCGCCCAAGGGTCTGCCCGAGGACGTGAGAAAGACGCTGGAGACGGCCATCCACAAGGTGGTGTCGAGCCAGAAGTTCAAGGACTTCGTGGCCAACGAGTACGGCATCATGAATTACCCGGCGAGCAGCGCCGAATTCACGAAGACGATCGACGAAGGCTATGGCCTCATGCGCGACATGATCCAGACCTTCGACATCAAGAACTGACACACCCCGACATGCAGACGGTACTGATCACGGGTGCCGCCTCCGGCATCGGGCGCGAGACGGCGCTGTTGTTCGCCCAGGCGGGCTGGCAATGCGTGCTGGTCGACCACAACGAACAGGCCCTGCGTGCGGTGGGTGCGAGCCTGCCCGCGCCGGCGTCGGCCGCGCACGTGCTGCGCACCATCGACCTGACCGATGCGCAACAGGTGGCGACCTTGCGCGAGGGCACGCCGGCGCTGGACGCGGTGCTGAACAACGCCGGCATGTCCGACGCTTCCAACACACCGCTGGTGGAGCAGGTGCCCACGCAGATGGAGCGCCTGCTCGCGCTCAACCTGGCCGCGCCGGCCGCCGTGGTGGAAGCCTGCGCACCGCTGCTCAAGCCGGGCGCGCGCATCGTGAACGTGTCATCCGGCGCGGGCCTGAACGCCATTCCCTGGCGCGGTGCGTACAGCCCGAGCAAGGCGGGTCTCATCGCGCAGACGCGCGCTTTGGCCAAAGCCCATCCCGAGTGGTCGGCCATCGTGCTGTGCCCGGGTTTCGTTCGCACCGAACTGGTCGCTGCACTGATCGAGGCCGGGCGCCTGCCGCCCGAGCGCGCCGTGGCCAAGATTCCGCTCGGCCGCATGGCAGCGCCGCAAGAGATGGCGCAGGCTTTGTTCTTCCTCGGCAGCGAAGGCGCGGCGCCCCTGGCCGGTGAAATCCTCGCGGTCAATGGCGGCTCGTCGATCTATGGCGGCAGCCAGGCCTTTGCGCCCGCCACGCTGGAGACCCTGCCCTTCGACCTGCCCACACAACTCGACGTGGTGGGCGACGGCGCGGGTGCGTGGCAGGCTCTGGCCAGCGCCGCACCATCCACACCACACTACAGCGCCAGCCTGGACGTGTCGACGCTGCACGCCACCGGCAGTCTGTTGCGCGCCGTGCACCAGGCCGCCATTCGCTTTGCGCAACAACATGCCCAACAAGCCAGCCTGACCGTGCTTCTGCCGCCGGACACCGATGGCGCCTGGCAGAACGCGGGCGACGGGGCGGCGGCGCGCATGCTGGTGGCCACGCTCGCTTGCGAGTGGGGCAGCCGTGCACTGCGCATCAACGCGGTGCAGGTGCCTGCCGGCATCGACGCCCAAAGCCTGCAGCCCTTGCTGCGCTTCGTGAGCGGCGCGGCCGCCCAATACCTCACCGGTCAAACCCTGGCGTGCAGAGGTCCACGATGAGCGAAACACCTATGACCGACGCAGAACGCGAAGCCATCAAGGCGCACTTCATCGCCGAGCGCGGCTACTGGCGGCCGTGGACCGAGACGCTGCTGCAAACCGCCCCCGGCTTTGTGCAGCAGTACGCGGACTACGCAGGCTATCCGGCGCGCACCGGGCCGCTGACGCCGCGCATGGTCGAACTGATCTATGTGGGCCTGGACAGCTCGTCGTCACACCTGTTCGAGTCGGGCCTGACCACGCACATGAAGCGCGCGCTGGAAGTGGGCGCAAGCCACAGCGACATCGTCGACGTGCTGCACCTCGTGGCGGTGCAAGGCGTGGCCAGCGTGTGCCAGGCCAGCGACATCCTGGCCGAGCTCAGCGGCGCGGCGGCCACCTCGCCGGCGATCAGCCCCGCGCTGCAAGCGCGCATTGAGCGCCTGGGCGATGCGCATGCGCTGGCCCTGAACCACCTGGCACGGCAGGACCCGGGCTATGCCAAGGTGCTGCTCGACTTCATCGAAAAGGGCCGTCCGGACCACGGGCTCACACCGGCCGAGCGTTGCCTGGTGCAACTCGCCCTGCACGCGTGCTTCACGGCCTTCAACCCGGATGCCGTGCGCCAGCTGGTGCGCAGCGGTTTGTCGATGGGTGTTGCGGTGGCCGATATGCAGCAGGCGATTCAGCTGGGTGCGCACCTCGCGGTGCACGGCACAGCCCTGGGTGCGAACGTGTTTCGCCAGGTCACCAGCGGCTTGGCGACCTGATCCCTCTTCCATCACCACGAGGCCACGCCATGTCCGTTCTTGTCGACCTGCAGGATGGCATTGCCATCATCACGCTGAACCGGCCCGAGGCGATGAACGCCGTCGACCCGCAGACCCGCACCGAGCTGCGAGAAGCCTGGCAGCGCATTGCCCACGATGGCACGGTGCGCTGCGCCATCCTCACCGGGGCCGGCAGCACCGCCTTTTGCGCCGGTTCGGATTTGAAAAAGACCATGCCGCCGGCCGAGAGTTTTGCGCAACTGGCGTTCAACGGCACCGGCAGCGGTCAGGAGTCCATGACCGCCGGCATGGACATGGACACGCCGATCGTCTGCGCCATCAATGGCCATGCGTTCGGCGGTGGCCTCGAACTCGCGCTGGCCTGCGACATTCGGCTGGCCTCGGCCCAGGCCGAGTTCGCGCTGCCCGAAGTGCGCCTGGGCACGCTGCCCGCGTCGGGCGGCACGCAGCGCCTGCCTCGGCTGGTCAGCCCGTCCGACGCGATGAAGCTGCTGCTGACCGGGAACCGATTCGACGCGACCGAGGCCTTGCGCATGGGTGTGGTGAGCGAGGTGCTGGCACCGGCCGATTTGATGCCGCGCGCGATGGCCATGGCGCAGCGCATCGCGCAGAACGCGCCGCTGTCGGTGCGGGCCATCAAGCGCCTGGTGCGCACCGGCCTGGAGATGCCGCTGGACAAAGCCTTGCAGGCGGAGTACCACGTGTTCGGCCTGCTGCGCGACACAGAAGACCGCCTCGAAGGCCGGCGCGCCTTTCAGGAAAAGCGCGCACCGGTTTACCGCGGACGCTGACCCGAGCGCGCCCCACGCCCCCTGCGCCGCTCAACGCGCCGGCATATCCTTGGTTGAGTAGCCCGTGTGCACCGCTGCGTCCTCGGGAATCGGCGGCACGGTCTCGCTCCAGCGCTCCCAGTCCGCGCGCATCGCGGCCAGCCGCTCGGGATCGCGCGCGGCCTGGTTCGCGCGCTCGCGCTCGTCGCGCGCGAGGTTGAACAGGTAGTCGTGCTCGTCGACCCGCAGGTACTTCCAGTCGCCTCGGCGCAGCGCGCGCTGCTGGCGGTGCTTCATGCGCCAGTAGAGCGCGCGCTCGAAGGTCTGGGCGGGCTCGCGCAACACGTCCAACAGCGACACGCCGTCCAGCGGATGGTCCGCATCGGGCGCCACGCCGGCCGCGTCCAGCACGGTGGCCGACCAGTCCATGGTCATGCAATGCTGGGCGGACACGCCGCCCGCGCGCACGGCAGCAGGCCAGTGCGCGATCCAGGGCACGCGAATGCCGCCTTCGGTGAGGTCCATCTTGCCGCCCACCAAGGGCCAGCTGTCCGAGAAGCGCTCGCCGCCGTTGTCGCTGGTGAAGATCACCAGGGTGTCGCGCTCCAGGCCATGGCGGCGCAAGGCGTCCATGATCCAGCCGATGCCCTCGTCCATGTGGTGGATCATGCGGCGGTAGGTGTCGACGTTGCCGCCGTCCAGGTGAAACAGCTGGCCCGCCACCGCCTGGCTCACCTGCGGTTCGTCACGCGTTTCCCAGGGCCAGTGTGGCGCCGTGTAGTGCACGCTCAGAAAGAACGGCTGCTCGCGGTGCTGCGCCATGCGCTCGATGTAGTCCACCGAGCGGCGGGAGATCAGATCGGTGAGGTAGCCCTCCTCCTGGCGCTCTTCCTCGCCGAACCACAGGTCGTGCGCGCCGCCACCGCTGCAGTGGGTCCAGTAGTCGACGCCGCCGGACATCGGGCCGAAGTATTCCTCGTAGCCCGAGCGCAAGGGGCCGAAGTGCGGCGGGTAGCCCAGGTGCCACTTGCCCATGAGGGCCGTGCGGTAGCCCACGTTCTTCAACAGAGAGGCGACGGTCGGCTGCGAGGGCGGCAGGCCCAGCACGCTGCTGCCGCGCGAGCGGCTGTTGATGGGTTCGTCCGCGCCACCGCGCAAGCGGTACTGGTAACGCGCCGTGGCCAGGGCGAAGCGCGTGGGCGAACACACCGGTGAGTTCGAGTACCCCTGCGTGAACCGCAGGCCGTTGGCGGCCAGGCCATCAAGCACAGGCGAGACGCGGCCGAAGGACGCGTCACGACCACCGTAGCAGCCCAGGTCGGCATAGCCCAGGTCGTCGGCCACGATGAAGACCACGTTGGGGCGCGCGGCCCCGGCGTTCTCAACGGTTTCAGTCATTGGCGCGGAACCCGGTGGCTTTCACCACGCGGGCCCATTTGGCCGTTTCGGCGGCCAGATTCTTTTCAAACGCGGCACCACTCTCGTCGGGCACTTCAAAACTCTGCGCCTCCAGCTTCGCGCGCACAGCCGCCTCGGAGTGCGCCTTGCGCAGCGCGGACAGGATGGCATCCGAGACCGGTCTGGGCACGCCAGCGGGAGCGAACACCCCGAACCACACACTGGCGGTCAGGTCGCCAAGGCCCAGTTCGGCCAGGGTGGGCACCTGGGCCAGTGCACTGGCACGCTGTGCGCCGGTGACCGCGATCGGCACCAGCTTGCCGGCCTGGATCTGCGGTACGGCCACCGCCATCTGCGTGAAGCCCAGGGGCACCTGGCCCGCCATCAGGTCGGTCACCTGGGGCGACGAGCCTTTGTACGGGATGTGCACCATGTCGGCCTGCAGCCGTTCGTTCAGCTGGTAGCCGAGAAAGTGGGACGGCGTTCCGGGGCTGAACGACGCGTATTGCGCCTGGCCCTTGTGGCGGGCGATCCAGCTCTTGAGTTCGGCAAAGTTCTTCGCGCCAACCGTTGGGTGCGTCACCAGCACCATCGGCGACTCCACGCCTTTGACCAGAGGACGGAAGTCGCTCGCCTTCCAACGCAGGTTCGAATAAGCCGAAGGGTTGATCGTCATTTGCGACTGCGTGCCGATCAGCAATGTGTGTCCGTCCGCGGCCGTGCGCAACACCGTCTCGGCAGCGAGGTTGCCGTTCGCGCCGGGCTTGTTGTCCACCACGAAGACGCCGCCGGTCTGTCGCTGCAGCTGCTCGGCGATGACACGGGCATAGATGTCCGGCGCACTTCCCGCAGCGCTGCCCACGGTCAGCGTGACCGGCTTGCTGGGCCATGCCTGGGCGTGGGCAGAAAAACCGGTGAGGCCGGCAGCGGTGGCCAGCAGGGTGAGCGCCAAGGCGGCGCGTCGGTTGGAATGCGGCATGAAGGTCTCCTGGAATTCCCAGCGCCGCCACGGAACGGGTCGCCGGTCGAAAGCCGCAAGGCTACTGTCGCGGGCCTTTGGGCACAATTGAGCATTCGGCGAAAACGTATTCCATTTATTCATACCTCGAAGCATCGATTTCCTTGGACGAGGCTTGTGCCATGAACATTTCCCGGATCAAATTGCGCCATCTGCACTGCCTGGTGGTGATCGGGCAGGAGCTGAGCATGGTGCGGGCGGCGCAAAAGCTGGCGCTCACGCAGCCCGCCGTGTCGAAGACCATCGCCGAGCTCGAAGCCATCGTGGGCCGGCCCTTGCTGGAGCGCCATGGGCGCGGTGTGGCGCTCACGCCCGCGGGCAAGGTGCTGCTGGACCATGCCGGCGCGGGCCTGCGCAACCTGCGAGAAGGGCTGGACGCGGCGGCCGGCCAACCGCAGTCGCACCAGACCACGGTGTCCATCGGGGCCTTGCCGAATGTGTCGGCCACGCTGCTGCCGCGCGCCATCGAGACCCTGCGCACCGCGCTGCCCAGCGTGTACATCCGCGTGGCCGGCGGCACCAATGCCCAGCTCATGGCGCGCCTGCGCCAAGGGGAACTGGACATGGTGTTCGGCCGCCTCGCCGAGCCCTCCGACATGATGGATCTGGAATTCGAACATCTCTACTCGGAAGACTTGGTCGCGTTGGCACGGCCCGGGCATCCCCTGGCCGCGAGCCGCAAGGTCGCGCCTGCGGCGCTGTCGCGCTACACGCTGATCCTGCCGTCCGCCGGCACGCCGATCCGCCGCACGGTGGACGCGTTCCTCGTGACGCATCGGGTGGCGTTGCCGGAAACCGTCGTCGACACGCTCGACGCCGCGTTCTCCCTGCAGATGGTGCGCCAGACCGATGCGATCTGGTTCGCACCCGAAGGACTCATCGAGAGCTTGCGCCCCTTCGCCCCGGTGCGCCTGCGCCTGCCCCGGGGTGGCACCAACGGTGCCGTGGGACTCACGGTGCGGCGCGGCGCCGAACCGTCGGCGGGCGCCCGGGTCCTTCTCGACGCGCTGCGCGAACAGGCGCGGTGCAGGCTGGAAAACACCCCCCTGCGCCGCTGAGGCGGCGGCGCCTTGGCCGGCGGCGGCGACAATCGGCCTGTGCCACCCCGGGAATGCCCGGGCAACCGACAATATGGACCCGCGCCCGCGATGGCGTGCCGAACGACTGATTGCTTGCCACCATGGACATCGAATTCGAAAACCGCAAACTCGAAAAACGCCTGTGCCGCGAAGTCGGCCGCGCCATCGTCGACTACAACATGATCGAAGAAGGCGACCGCGTGATGGTCTGCCTCTCCGGTGGCAAGGACAGCTACGGCATGCTCGACATCCTGCAGAAGCTGCAGGCGCGCGCGCCGATCCACTTCGAACTCATCGTGGTCAACCTCGACCAGAAGCAACCGGGCTTTCCGGCCGACATCCTGCCCGCCTACCTCACGAAGCTGGGGGTGAAATTCCACATCGAGAACCAGGACACGTACTCCATCGTCAAACGCGTGATCCCCGAGGGCAAGACCATGTGCAGCCTGTGCAGCCGGTTGCGCCGCGGCATCCTGTACCGCGTGGCCAGCGAACTGGGCGCGACCAAGATCGCGCTCGGCCACCACCGCGACGACATCCTGCAGACCCTCATGCTCAACATGTTTTTCGGCGCCAAGCTCAAGGGCATGCCGCCCAAGCTGGTGAGCGACGACGGCCGGCACGTGGTGATCCGCCCCATGGCTTACGTGCCCGAGACCGACCTGGCCCGCTGGGCCGAAGTCCGCCAATTCCCCATCATTCCCTGCACGCTCTGCGGCAGCCAGGAGAACCTGCAACGCAAGCAGGTCGGGCTGATGCTCAAGGACTGGGAGAAGCGTTTTCCCGGCCGCGTGGCGAACATGTTCACGGCGCTGCAGAACATCGTGCCCAGCCACCTGATGGACCGCTCGCTGTTTCCTTTTGAAACCATCCAGGCCACCGGCGAAGCCAACGAAGATGGCGACAAGGCGTTCGACGAAGAACCTTTGCCCAAGCCCACCGCCGTGGCGGGGCCGGAAAACGGCACATTCGAAGGGAACGCAAGCGCCACCACCAAGGTCGTACGCATTGCGGCGGCGCACTGACCCGGCTTCGACCCCGTGCGGCCGCCTCCAGGAGGCACCATGAACATCCATCGATCGATCCGAACCCTCCAGCGCCTGGGCCTTGCCGCCGCCGTGCTGGTCCTCAGCGGCTGCGCCAGCGTCTACCTGGTGGACAACCAGGTGCAGAGTTTTGCCCGCTGGGCCGACCAACCCGGCGTCAAGCCAGGCACACCCGTCACGGTGCCGCAGGCGCCGCAGATCTACCGCTTCGATCGCCTGCCCTCGCAGAAGGAGGGCCGGGTGTCCACGGGCCAGGACGAGTTGGAGAACCTCACCGCCCAGGCGCTGGCCAAGGTGGGCTGGACGCTCGCCGCCGCCGGCACGGCCTCGCCCTGGACGGTGCAGGTGGATGCCAACACCTTGCGGTTGCCGCGCGCGCCCTGGGACGATCCGTGGGGTGGGTACTGGGGCGGTTATTGGGGTCCGGGCTTCGGGTACGGGCTGCCGGGGCGCGACTACGTGGTGACCGGGCAAGGCCAGGTGATCTGGATGCCGATGTACCCGCGCATGATGATGGAGTCGCCCTACTACCAGCGCGAACTCTCGCTCGTGATCCGCCACGCCTCGAGCGGCAAGGTGGTGTACGAAACCCGTGCCGCGCACGACGGCCGCTGGAACAGCACCCCGGGCCTGTGGTCGGCCATGCTCGATGCGGCGCTGCGCGATTTCCCCGCGCCACCGGAAGGCGTGCGCCAGGTGAACGTCGAAGTGCCGCGCTGAGAACACCTCTTACGCCTCTTACGCCCACCGTTCAGGTTGAAGAGGGCTCCAGCAGCAGGTCGTGGATGGCCTGCCCCAATGCGTCCATGCGGTCCTGCTTGGCCATCACGTCGCGCACACCGGCTGCGCTCGCTTCGGCCAGCAACCGGTCGCTGATATGTCCCGAGACGATGGCCACGCGCTGGCCAGGACGCATGCGGCGGGCTTCGCGCGCCACGTCGATGCCGGACATGCCCGGCATGTTCTGGTCGGTCACGATCAGGTCCACGGGATCGTCCGGGTTCTCGCGCAACCAGACCACGGCCGCCTCGCCCGATTCGAAGGTGTGGGTGCGGTAGCCCTGCTTGCGCAACAACCGCCCGACCAGAAACACCAGCGCCTCGTAGTCGTCGATGTAGACCACGTGCTTGCCCGGTGCCGCCGCGGGCGGCGGGGCCACGGCCGGGGTCTGCGCCACGCCGGGCGTGGCCTCCTGCGCGACGGCCGAGGCCAGGGGCAGGTAGACGTCGAACCGGGCGCCTTCGCCGGGACGGCTGTGCACCAGGATGGAACCCCGATGGGCCTTGACGATGCCATGCACCACCGCCAGCCCCAGGCCCGTGCCCGTGCCCGGTGCCTTGGTGGTGAAGAAGGGCTCGAAGATGCGCTCTCGCGTGGCCTCGTCCATGCCCGGTCCGTTGTCGGCCACGCTCAGGCACGCGTAGGCGCCGCCGGCAAGCCCGCCGAACTGCAAGCCTTGTGAGGCATCCACCAGCACCTCGCCCAGGGCCACGGTGATGTCGCCGCTGCCGCCTTCCATGGCCTGCCAGGCGTTGGCGCAGAGGTTCATCAACACCTGCTGCATCTGCGTGGCATCGACCAGCACCGGCAATGCGGCACTGGGCAGGCGCACCTCGAGCCTGAGGCCGGCGGGCAGCAAGGAGCGCATGAGGCGCAAGGCTTCCTCCACCAGTGGCGTGAGCGGCTGGTGCAGCATTTCCTGGGTCTGCCGGCGGCTGAAGGTCAGGATCTGTTGCACCAGTTGCCGCGCGCGAATGGCCGCGCGGTGGATCTCGGCCAGGCTCTCCTGTGCGGCGTGGCCTTCACCGACGTCTTCGCGCGCCAGCACCAGGTTGCCCAGGATGGCGGCCAGCAGGTTGTTGAAGTCGTGCGCAACGCCGCCCGCCAGCGTGCCGATCGCTTCCATCTTCTGGGATTCGCGCAGCTGCGCCTCCAGCGCACGGTGCTGGGACTCGGCGTTCTTGTGTTCGGTGATGTCGGTGTGCGTCCCGATCATGCGCAGCGGCTTGCCACCGTCATCGCGCGCGAGCACCACCCCACGCGAGAGCACCCACTTCCAGCTGCCGTCCTTGCAGCGGATGCGGCGCTCGTTGCGGTACGCGTCGGCCACGCCGTCGAAGTGCCGCTGGCGGTCCTGCCACATCTGCGCCACGTCGTCGGGATGGGTGTTGGCGTCCAGTGCGTGCGACAGGTCGACGTCGTCCGCCTCGTCGTAGCCGAACATGCCCTTCATGCCCTGGGAGAAGTACTCCTTGTCGGTCACCAGGTTCCAGTCCCACACGCCATCGCCGGTGCTCTCCAGCGCCAGCTTCCACAGCGCTTCGCTGTCGCGCAGCGCCGCTTCGGCCTCCTTGCGGTCGGTGATGTCGAGCAAGACGCCCACCCGCAGAAAGCCGGCCTCGTCGGCGGACACCGCGCACGAGCGGTTGCAGATCCACTTGATCCGGCCGTCGGGCAATACCACGCGGAACTCGGTCTCCAGGTTGCCCTGGCCGGCCAGAATGGCTTGGCGGTCCCGCTCCAGCATGGACTGGTCTTCGGGGTGGAAGTAGCGCGCCAGCAGCGTGGGGGTGCGCATCAGGTCCTCGGCTTCGAAGCCGTAGATGTCCCGGATGCCGGCGCTCAGAAAACGGTATTCGCGTGTGCCATCGTGCCGCACGTGCACCGCGAACACCGCGCCGGGCACCTGGGACGTGATGAGTCGAAGTTGCTCCACACCATCTTGCAGGGCCTTTTGATCCCGCACGTGCGCGGTGATGTCCTCGACCGTGCCTTCGTAGTAGTGCAGCACGCCATGGGCGTCGCGCACACCGTGTGCGTTCTCGCTGACCCAGAGCTTCTCCCGGGTGCGGTGGCGGTAGACCTCGGAGACAAAGCCCCGCACAAAACCGTCGCGCGCGAGCAGCGCCTGGAATTCGGTGCGGCGCTGCGGGTCGACATACCACTCGCGTCCGATGTCCTGGAGATGGGCCACCAGCGCCGTCTCGCTGTCGTAGCCGTTGAGCTCCGCCAGCGCCTGGTTGGCACGCAGGACACTGCCGTCGGGCGCGCAGCGGTAGGCCCCGATCGGCAGGAAATTGAACAGTGTGGAGAAATCCCCGTCCGACGGGGACGACGACGGTGACATGGCATGCATGCGACCATTGTCGCAAACGGCGTCGGTGGCCGCGAAGATTCCGGAGCGTCTGTCTCGCGGGTACAGTCAGGAATCCCCTCTTTCCGCACACGAGGAAATTCTTTGCAAGTCACCCGCATTCTTGCCGTGCGCCACGGCGAAACCGCCTGGAACGTCGACGGTCGCATTCAAGGCCACACGGACATCGCGCTCAACGAAAAGGGGCGTTGGCAGGCCGAGCAACTGGCCCTGGCGCTGCGCGACGAACCCATCGCGGCGGTCTACGCCAGCGACCTCGGCCGTGCCTTCGACACCGCGCAGGCCGTGGGCCGCCTCAAGGGGCTGGAGGTGGCGCCGCACAAGGGTTTGCGCGAGCGCCATTTCGGCCGTTTCGAGGGCTTGAGCTGGGCCGAACTCGAACGCCGCTGGCCGGCCGAGGCCCTGGCCTGGCGCAAGCGCATGCCCGATTTCGCGCCCGCTGGCGGGGAGTCGCTGGAGCAATTGCAACGGCGCATCATTCCGACCGTGCTGGACCTGGCCTCGCGCCACCCGGGCGAGCAGGTGCTGTTGGTGGCGCACGGAGGGGTGATGGACATCCTGTACCGCGCGGCCACGAGACTGGAACTCACCGCACCCAGAAGCTGGGAACTCCCCAACGCCGCCATCAACCGGCTGCTGTGGTCGCCCGAAGGGCTGACGCTGGTGGGCTGGGCCGACACCTTGCATCTGCAATCGGAAGCATCGCTTGATGAACGCAGCGCCTGAACCCCCGACGCCGTTGGCGCAGTGGCTCCATGCCCAGAGCCAGGTGGGCCAGAGCGTGGCCCGCATCGACACGCCCGCGCTGGTGGTGGACCTCGACGCCATGGAGCGCAACCTCGCGCACATGGCCGCCTATGCCCGCGCGCACAAGCTGCGCCTGCGGCCCCACGCCAAGATGCACAAGAGCGCCGAGCTCGCGCGCCTGCAGATGGCGCACGGGGCGGTCGGCGTCTGCGTGCAGAAGACCGACGAAGCCATTGCGCTGGCCCTGGCCGGCGTGACCGACATCACCATCACCAACCAGGTGATCGCCCAGGCCAAGCTGGAGCGCCTGGCGCGGGCGGTGCGCGAGCTGCCGACGCGCTTTGGCATCGCGGTGGACAACGCCGTGGGCGTGACGCGCCTGGTGGAGGCCTTGACCGCCGCGCGGGTGGACGGCGAAGCGCGCATCGACGTGCTCGTGGAGATCGACGTGGGCCAGGGCCGGTGCGGCGTGCCCCCTGGCGAAGCGGCGGTGGATCTGGTGCGGCTGATTGCGCAACATCCGGTGCTGCGTTTTGGTGGGCTTCAGGCCTACCACGGCGGCGCCCAGCACCGGCGCGACCCGGCCGAGCGCGCGCGGGCCATCGCCGAAGCGGCCTGGGGAGCCGCGCTCACCCGCGAGCGCCTGTTGGCCGCGGGCTTCGAGGTGCCGCTGATCACCGGCGCGGGCACCGGCACCTTCACGCTGGAGACCGCCAGCCGCGTCTGGGGCGAGTTGCAGGTGGGCTCCTACCTGTTCATGGACGCGGACTACGCCCGCAACGAGGCCGCGCCGCTGGCGCCGCTGTTCGAACACGCGCTGTTCCTGAAAACCCAGGTGATGAGCCGTGGCCCGCAACACGCGGTATGCGATGCGGGACACAAGAGCCACGCCATCGACAGCGGCATGCCCATGGTCTGGAGCCCACCGGGGTTGGTGTTCGCCAACGGCGGTGACGAACACGGTGTGCTGCGCGCAGCCCATGCCGGCCATCCGCTCCCATCACTGGGCGACACGGTCTGGCTCGTGCCAGGGCATTGCGACCCGACGGTCAACCTGCACGACGTGCTGCTGGGCGTGCGCGGCGGTTTGGTGGAGGGGACGGTGGAACGCGTGATCCGCGTGGACGCGCGGGGTGCTGTGAGGTAGCTCGATGAATATCCAACAACTTCGCTACGTCTGCGAAGTCGCGCAAATGGACCTGAACGTCTCCAAGGCGGCGCAGGCACTGCACACTTCCCAGCCGGGCATCAGCACGCAGATTCGGCAACTGGAAGAGGAGCTGGGGTTTGCCATTTTTACGCGGCAGCGGAACCGGTTCACGGGCATCACCAGCGAAGGTGCGGCGGTCATCGAACATGCCCGTCGCTCGCTCAAGGAGATCGCCGAGATCAAGGAGATCGGACGCCACCGCTCACAAGATCACAGTGGCAGCCTGGTCATTGCAGCCAGCCACACCCAGGCGCGCTTCACATTGCCGCGCGTGTTGCAGGCGTTCATCAGGAAGTACCCGAACGTGCGCATCACCGTGAGCCAGGGCGGTGGACGCCAGACCATCGAGACGTTGAATGCGGCCAACGCCGACATCGGTATCCTGAGTTCGATGGGCAAGCTCACGGCCGAACTGCAGGCCATCGCCTGCCACACCTACAAGCGGATCCTGCTGGTACCACCTGGGCACCCGCTCCTGACGATCGATCAACCGTCGCTGGCCGACATTGCGCAGTACCAGATGGTGTTGTACGAGCCGTCCAAGACCGGCACGGACGTGGTGAACGCGTTGCGCGCCAAGGGCCTGGACATGCCGTCGTTCCTGCGTGCGCCCAACGCCGATGTGGTCAAGGCCTACGTCGAACACGGGCTGGGCGTGTCGATTCTTCCGGCGATCGTGTTCGACCCGGCGCGCGATCCGGGCCTGCGCGCCATTCCGGTGAGCCACCTCTTTGCCGACAACGCGACCTACGTGGTCCTGCACCGCAAGAACTACCTGCGCGACTACGCCTACGACTTCATCGAGATGCTCGAGCCGCACCTGACGCGCCAGGTCGTCGAGAGCGCGATGGAAGGCTGAACCACTCGGAACACCATGCACTGAGAGCTCCCCCCTGCGCCGCGATAGCGGCGCAGGGGGGAGCTCTCAGTGCATCAGCGCAGGGGGGAGTTCACATATCACTCCCCACCGTGGGCCGCATGAAGTTGCGGTTGTAGTTGTGCACGGTGCCCTTCTCCAGGTCGAAGCCGATGCGGTCGGTCAAGGTGTCCAAGGCCCGCCCGTAGAAGTGCAGGTGGCGCACCGTCTCCTTGCCATCCACGTGGATGCTGTGGATGTCCTGCGGCATGAACTCGATGGGTTGGCCCGGCTGCACGATCAACTCGCGTTCGAGCTCCAGCGTGCCGCGTCCCTCCACGCTGCCGTCGTCCGTTCGACGGTAGAGGCGGTTGAGCTCCTGCCCGCTCAGGGCAACGATCACTGCCCAGGTGCCATGGTTGTGCGGCTGCGTGGACTTGCCCGGAATGATGGTGTTGAGATAGAGCGCGAACTGGCGGTCGGGCTGTTCGCTCAGCAGGTAACGCGACGACGTCGTGCCGGACGCGGGCGATGGCGGCGGAAAGTCGCTCAGTGGGAACAGGTCGCTGGCCTGCGCCAGGCGCTGCATTTGCTGCGAGGCGAGCTTGAGCAGCTCGCGATTGGGCTCCTGGCCCTGGAACAGCGCCATGATGGAGGCGACCGTTTCCTGGACGCGTTGTTGTCTTTCGGCTCGGAGGTTCATGCGGTGGTCCTGACGGGGGGTTTGGCTGTGGCGGTGGTGTGCAGCGCGCGGGCAAAAAGGTCCCAGGTGCGCTGCGTGGCCAGCGTGGCAGCGGCCTCATGGTACGGCGGTTGGCCATAGCGGCAGAAGGCGTGGCCCGCCTGCGCGTAGACGGGCACGCCAACATCCTGCCCCGCGCGGCTGTGCGCACGAATCTCGTCGGCATACGCCACGGGCACCCGGGCGTCGGTCTCGCCAAAGTGGAACAGCGCCGGGCAGGCGATGCGGGGCACTTCGACGAAGTGCGCCTCCAGGTCGATGCTGTAGAAGCCCGCCACGGCGTCCGCCGATTCGCGTGCACCGCTCAGCAAGGCGAGCTTGCCTCCGATGCAGAAGCCGACCACACCCACCTTGCCGTTCGCATCGGGCCGTTGCCGCAGAAAGTCGATGCACGCGCCGCAGTCGTCGACGGCGGCGTCGTAATCCAGTTGCGCGTAGATGCTTCGTGCGCGCGCCTGCGACTCGCTGGAGTACGGCATGTACTGATGCGGCTGGATGCGCCAGTAGAGGTCGGGCGCCAGCACGGTGTAGCCCTGAGCCGCGTAGCGTGCCGCTTCGGCGCGTGCCCAGTCGTTGAGGTTGTAGGCCTCGGCCAGGAACACCAGCGCAGGCCGCGCAGCGCCAGTGGAGGCGTCAGGCGTTTCGAACCAGGCCTGAAAGGTTTGGCCGTCGCGCGACGGCACGTCGATGAACTGTCCCATGTCTTGGTCCTTCTTTCTCAATCCTTGGTCATGGCCGACGTCACCGGCCGCTCGTCCCGCGCGCTCGACGTGAACTGCACACCATCGGCGGCCATTTGCGCGAGCAGGTGTTTTTCCCACTCCAGATAGGTGCGCATGGCCTCCAGGTTGCCACGCCGGCGGTCGTGCGCCCAGTACAGGGTGTCGATGCGATCGGCCTGCGCCAGCCGGTCCTCGGGCGCGGCGTCCACGGGCAGACCCGCTTCGATCCAGGCCTCCATCCCGCCACGCACCACCTGCACCGCGGGCCCTGATGCACCCAGCCGTTCCTGCAGGTCGAGCGCGGCCAGGTGGGCACTCTCGCCGTCGACCGAAAACAGCAGCAGCGCCGAGGTGGACTTCGCGGCCTCCACCACCGGGCCAAGGCGCGCCCGGTTGGCCCAGAGAGCGCCACGCGGATGGCGGCTCAGATAATCCGCACTGCTGTCCACCGACACGGCCAGTGCGCCCCGCGTCAGCTGTTGCGCGGCGAGCGACGGCTCGATCTCTTCGGCGCGCACCTCGGCACGGCGCGCTTCGCGCACGACACGTGCGGCCATGTCGGCGGCCATGTCGGCGGTTATCGCGGCCGACTTGCCCGCCGCTGCCGACGCCGCGTCGTGGTGCGTTGCCCCTGTGGCGGTCCCATGGTCGCGCAACACATGCACGTCCCATCCCATCAGGCCCATCCAGTAAGCGGTGAGGACCGCGCGCACACCATCGTCGTCCACCAGCACGATGCGTGCGCCCAGTGTGCCGACCCATTGGTCCGTGGCCTGGATCAGCTGACCACCCGGCGCGCTGCGCGTGCCGGGCAGGTGCGCCGCCTGGTACTCGTCGTGCGCGCGAATGTCAAAGGCAAAGGTGCTGCGCTCGCCCGAGTCGTTGTCTCGCAGCCATTGCGCGAGGATGTCACGGTCCACGACAGGAATGCGGTACCGCCGCAGCACCGCATCGGCACGCTCGCGTGCCATCGATGCGCCTTGCGCGCTGGCCCGACCATAAGCGCGCTGAAGCCCTTCTTCGAGCGCCAGGCCCGCGAGCGTCCAGCCGTGGTTGCCATCGGCCAGAGCGACCACCCGGTTGGGCACGCCGGCGGTGATCAGGGATTGAGCACCCATGATGCCGCGCGTGCGCCCGCCGCAGGCCACCACCACCAGCGTCTGCGGTGAAGGCACGAGATCACCGAAGCGGTAGAGCAGCTCCGCACCGGGGCAGGCGATGGCGCCAGGCACATGGCGCACCGCGTGTTCGGCGACCGTTCGCGGGTCCAGCACCACCACGTCCTCGTTCCCCTCCAGCAGCGCGGAGAGCGTGTGCGCATCGATCGATGGCGTGTCGAACTCGTGCTCCACCCACTCGCCAAAAGCCTTGCTGGGCACATAGACCCCATGGAACAACTGGTACCCGGCGTGCGCCCAGCCTGCCGTGCCGCCGTCCAGGATCTCGATGGCGCCATACCCCATCGCCCGCAGCCTTTGGGCCGCCAGGGAGGCGATGCCGTTGCCATGGTCCACCAGCACGATCGGGCAGGACAACCGCGGCACCAGCGGGCGGATCAACAGCTCCAGGCGGCTGTAAGGCACGTTGACCGCGCGAAACAAATGGCCCAGGCCGAACTCGCCTTCTTCGCTCACGTCGATCAGAGCCAGCTCGGCTGGTTGGTCCAGCCGCGCCTTCAGTTCAAATGGTTTCAAGATAGCCATCTCTCGCATGCGGTTCCTGGGTGGCCACTCACTCGTCGATCGAAATGCTGGCGTCGCGAATCACCTTGGCCCAGGTGTCCTGCTGCTGCGCCATGAAGTCGGCAAACTGGCGCGACGTGCCGCCCACCGGATCGACGCCGAGCTGGCGCAAGCGCTCCAGCGTGGCGGGCTCCTTGAGTACCTCGTTGAGCGCCTGGTTGAGCCGGGCCACGATGGCCGGCGGCGTGCCGGCCGGTGCCATCAGGCCATACCAGGACGGCGCGTCGAACGAGGGCATGCCGGCCTCGGCGAAGGTGGGCACGTCCGGCAGGTCGGCCAGGCGTTTGGCGCCGGTGACGGCAATGGCCCGCAACTGGCCCGCCTTGATGAAGGGCACCACCGACGGCGCGGTGTTGAAGATCATCTGGATTTGCCCGCCAATCAAATCGGCAACCATCTGGCTGCTGCCACGATAGGCCACGTGCGTCATATCGACCTGGGCTTTGGATTTGAACAATTCGCCCGCCAAATGCACCGAGGTACCGACCCCGCCAGAGCCGAAATTCATTTTTCCGGGATTGGCCTTGATTTCCGCCATCAGGCCATTGAGTGTCGTGGATTTCGAATTCGGCGACGTCACCAGCACCACCGGAGCGCTGCCGAAGTAAATGACCGGCACAAAATCCTTGGCAACGTCGTAACGCAATTGTTTGTAGAGCGAAGGATTGATCGACATCGTCACCTGCCCGAGCAACAGCGTGTAGCCATCGGGTTTGGCGCGGGCGACGAGTTCATTGCCCAGGTTGGTGCTGCCGCCGGGCTTGTTCTCCACCACGAAGGTGCCGCCCAGCTTGCGCGCCAGCCCGGTGGCCATCAGGCGGCCCAGGTTGTCGCTGCCACCGCCGGCGGTGTAGGGAATCAGCAGAGTCACCGGCCGAGCCGGATACGCTTCCTGCGCCATGGCATGCGGCGCGCCCATGGCAGAAACTGCCAATGCAATTCCACCCATAAGAATATGGCGACGGTGCTGACGATAGCCATCAGCCAAGAAATTGAACGAATTCATTTCGTACATGGATAGTGTCTCCGGAAAGAAAAAAACTCGCAATGTAGCGAGAGCCCGTTCTCTATGGAACGACGCATTAATTATTTGAATATGGCGAAATCATCTCAGGCCCGACACGAAGTGTAGAAGGGCGAATTCCGAAAAGGAAATACCGATATCTGATGGGCAATACCGGCAGCTTATGGAGGGTGGCGCCCGGCGTGCGGGAGGCGCTCGCGCCAGGCGCGCAACGGCTCAGCGGGGCTGCGGCGATTGCACGTGGTGGCGCGCGTCGTAGCGCTCTGCCACACCTTGCAGCAGATGCTCGACGTCGGCGTGGGTGGCATTGGCGAGCACCACGAAGGTGACGCCGTCCTTGTCGTAACGCCGCATCTCGGTCTTGAAGCCTTGCCAGGTCCCACCGTGCCCCAGCAGCGCATAGCCCGCGTTGCTGTATTCCCAACGTTGCCCCGGCTCGAAGCGGGCGGGCGTCTGGGTGATCAGCGCCACCAACTCGTCGTCTCGGTACTCGCGCTGCAGCTCCAGAGGCGGCTCGCCCAAACCCGAGGTGTGGTTGAGCAAATGCCGCAGATGATGGCCTGCCAGGAAGGCGGCGCGTCGGGCAGATAACGGCGCAGCGGCGGTGAACATCTTGCCCAGCGAGCCAGACTGGAACACCGTGTCGGCCCGCACGGGTACCTGGTGCTCGATGTTGGACAGGCCGTAGCCCTGCAGTCGAAGTGCATCACCCTGACGAAAGATGCACCGCCTGCATGCTCAAGAACATGCGCCACTCTTCATGGCCGAAACACCACCGCGTCCAGGCCCAGGGCACGGATGCGCGCGGCCATGTCGTCGGCCTGCGCACGGTTGCCAAAGGGCCCCACGCGCACCCGCGTGAGTTCGCCCCTGGGCGAGTCCACCGTTTGCAGAATGGCCGGGATGCCCGCTTCCACCAGACGCGCCTGGGCCCTCTCGGCATTGGCCTTGTCGGCAAACAAACCGACGTTGATGCCATGGGCCTGTGCGGCGGGGGCAGCAGGCGCACGGGTGGGCGCGGTCGCGGCGCGCGGTGCGGGCTCCGGCGCCGACGACGGCTCCGGTGTGGACGGCGCCTGCGTCTGGACCACCGGCGACGGTGGCTCTGGCGTCGGTGGCGGCGGCGACTTCGATGGCGCCACGGCCGATTCGATCACCGCATCGGCCGCAGCCACAGGCTCCGCCACGGCCGGCGGGGAGGCAAGGGTCACCGTGTTCCGGTCCACCACCGGTTTGCGCCACGGCAGATCCCAGACGGCACTGCCCACCAACACGGCCGCCAGGGCCAACCCGTTGAGCAGCGCCAGGCCCCAGCGGCGCCGTGCCGTGCTTGCCTTTTCTTCGAGCGCGGCACAGGCTTCGCGCACCGTCTTCGCCGCGCGCACCGCGTGCGTGATGCGCCGACGCGCATCGGCGTGCAGGATGGCATTCCCATAGGCGCCCGGAATCAAAATGCTCAGCAGCCCCAGCGCCACCAGCAGCCCCCACTCGACCGCCGCAGGCCATTGAAGAATGTGGCGCCCCAGGCCCAGGATCAGCAGCAGCAGAGCGCCGACGCACGCCACGTACGCCAGCGCTGCGCCCCAGAGCTGGCGGAACACCATCCAGTTGACCGTGAGAAGCCCGGCCGCGGCGTTCCATGCCGGGCTGGTCCGGCCCGCTTCGTCAAAACGCTCGAACACCGCCAGATAGCGCGCGATGTTCACCGGACCCAAGGCCGCCCGGTAGAGCGCGGTGGTGGCGCTCTCTGGCGCCTGGGCAGCGGTCGGTGGCGTGGCGGGCATGCCGGATTCTGGCATGCCCGCGCATCAGCCCGCCAGGCAACCCAGGTGGTACGCGGTGCTGCCGCACTCGCTCTCCAGCACCGTCGCGCGGCGGAACAGCACGCCGATGCGGCTTTCCTCGGTGATGCCCATGGCACCGTGCAACTGCACCGATTGCTGCCCCACCAGGCGCAGTGCCTGGTTGCATTGCACCTTGGCCTGCGAGAGGGCCGTGGCCAGGCCATCGGCGTCTTCGTCGAGCGAGAGCGCCGCCAGCAAGGCCATGCTCTCGGTCTGCTCCACCGCCACGGCCATGTCCACCGCGCGGTGCTGCAACACCTGAAAGCTCGCCAGCGGCGCGCCGAACTGCTGGCGTGTGCGCAGGTGCTCCAGGGTCAGGGCGAGCAACTCGCGCATCAGCCCGACCGCCTCGGCCGTGGCCAGCACGACACCCAGCCGCTCGATCGCCGAGATGGCCGCGCCCGCGTCTTCGGTCTCACCCAACAGCGCACCCTCGCCCACCACCACGGACTGCAGGCGCAGGTCGGCGTTGGGCAGGTCGTCGTGGGTGCGGTAGCCGCGCCGCACCAGACCTGCGCTGTCGGCGGGCACGAAGAACAAGGCCACGCCGCCGCTCTCGGTGGTCGCGGAAACGAGCAAGGTATCGGCCGCCTCGCCGTGCTGCACCAGCACCTTCTGGCCATCGAGCCGCCAACCTTCGGGCACGCGTTGGGCACGCGTGTGCACCGGCGACGACGGCGTGCGTCCCCCCGGCTCGGCGTGCGCCCAGGCCATGAGCGATCGGCCTTCCACGAGCTGGGCAAGCCACTGCGTTTGCTGCACCGGCGTGCCCAGCACGCTCAACGCGCGGGCACACCACACGGTGGCGCGCCAGGGCTCGACCACGAGCGCGCCACCCAGGGCCTGCGTGGCGAGCATGAGATCGGCCGCGCCACCGCCCAGGCCGCCGTGGGCTTCGTCGAGCCCCACGCCGTACAGGCCGAGCCCTGCCATTTCCTGCCACACGGCATGCCGCCAACCTTGCGGGTCGGTGGTGCTGCGCTGGCGGCTCGGTGCGTCGTAGGCCTCGCGGGCCCAACGTTCCAGCGACTTTTTCAGCAGGCGCTGGCCTTCATCGAGTTCGAAGTTCATGTGAAAAGCATTCAGTTCGCCAGCAGTTTTCGCGCCAGGATGTTCCGCTGGATCTCGTTGCTGCCGCCGTAGATGGAGGCCGCGCGCAACTGGAAATAGGTGGCCGTGGCAGCGGCGGTGTCGGTCGGCGCCAGGCTGTGCTCGCGCTCGCCCAGCAGCCATTCGGTCTGGCGCACCATGGCCAGCGGGCCGCCGAGTTCGACCAGCAGTTCGGTGCTGGCCTGCTGCAGCTCGGTGCCCTTGAGCTTGAGCACCGAAGGGTCGGGCCCGCCCGTGCCATCGGCCTGTATGGCGCGCAGCGCGGTCATCTCCAGCGCGCGCAATTCCACTTCCAGCGCGGCGATGCGCAGACGGAAGTCGCGCGCGGCCAGCCCGTCGCCTTGCGCCTCGATCTGCTCGGCCAGGTGGCGCGCGCGGCGCAAGCGGCGGCGGGTCAACGCGGTGCGTGCAATGCCGATGCGCTCGTGCGCCAGCAGCGAACGCGCATAGTCCCAGCCGCGCCCTTCCTCGCCCAACAGGTTGTCGGCAGGCACCTCGACGCCATCGAAGAAAACTTCGTTGAGGTAGTGGTCGCCATCGATGGTGGGAATCGGCCGCACGGTGATGCCGGGCGTCCTCATGTCGATGAGCAGAAACGTCAGACCCTTCTGCGGCCGCGCTTCCTGAGCGGTGCGCACGAGGCAGAACATCCAGTCGGACAACTGCGCATCGGTCGACCAGATCTTCTGCCCGTCGACCACGTAGCGATCACCCTCCAGACGAGCACGCGTGCGCAGCGAGGCCAGGTCCGAGCCCGCGCCGGGTTCGGAGAAACCTTGCGAGAACCAGATGTCCAGGCGGCGCACGGCCGGCAGAAAAAACGCCTTCTGCGCCTCGTTGCCGAAGTTGGCGATGAGCGGGCCGGCGAGGTTGATGTTCTGCACCAACGGCTCGGGCGCGAACGCGGCGGCCATTTCTTCTCGGAAGATGTTCTGCTGCAGACCGGTCCAGCCGGTGCCGCCCCATTTCACCGGCCAGGCGGGCGCGGCCCAGGCCTGGTCGTCGAGGATGCGGTGCCACCGCGCGAGGTCATCGCGCGAGAGCCGCTGTTCAAGCAGAACCTTGTCGCGCAGATCGGCCGGCAGCGCACGGGACAGGAAGGCGCGGACCTGGTCGCGAAACGCCAGGTCGCTGTCGCTGAGACGCAGTTGCATGGCCTACTCGATCGAGTCCCAGGTCATGACGATCTCGCTGACGGGCGCGTACACCGACTGGAATTTCGGCAGCACTTTCGACAAACCTTCGGCCGTCCAGCCACCGTCCTTGTGCACCGAGCGCACCGGGCGCGGCTGGCTGAACACGAACACCTCGCCACCGCGCGCGCCGAAGATCTGGCCGCTGATGTCCTTGCAGGCATCCGAACAAAGGGCCACCGAGAGCTCTGCAATGCCTTGCGGGCGCCAGGCGCTGATGCGCTTGTCGCGCGCCTCGCGCAGCGCTTCCTTCACGACCACGCTGCGCGTCATGCGCGTGTCGGCAAACGGCGCGATGCAGTTGGAGCGGATGTTGAAGCGCTGCAGGTCTTGCGACAAGGCGCGCGAGAGACCGACGATGCCCATCTTCGCGGCCATGTAGTTGGCCTGGCCGACGTTGCCGATCAGGCCGGCGGTGGACGTCATGTGCACATACGAGCCCCCTTCCTGCCGGCGAAAGTGTTCGGCGGCGGCGCGGCTCATGTAGAAACCGCCGAGCAGGTGCACCTGGATCACGGCTTCGAATTCCTCGGGCTGCATCTTGTGGAAGATGTTGTCGCGCAGGATGCCGGCGTTGTTCACCAGGATGTCGACGCGGCCGAAGGTGTCGACCGCGGTCTGCACGATGCGTTGGGCCGAGTCCCACTGCGCCACGCTGTCGGTGCTGGCCACGGCCTGCCCACCGGCGGCCTGGATCTCGGCCACCACTTCGTCGGCCGGGCGCACCTCTTCGGCGGCACCCGAGAGGGCCGCGCCCACGTCGTTCACCACCACGCTCGCCCCTTGCGCGGCCATGGCCAGCGCCACCTCTCGGCCAATGCCCCGGCCACCGCCGGTCACGACGGCCACTTTGCCGGCCAATAGTTGTTCGCTGCTGCTCATCGGGTTATCCAGCTTCTCGTTCACATTCAAAACATCAGTTGAAGCTCAGCTTGGCGTCCTGGATGAGCTTGGCCCAGCGCTTCTGGTCGTCGTTCACCAGCTTGCCGAAGGCCTCGGGCGTGGTGCCGGCGATCTCGAAGCCCATGCCGATCAGGCGATCGCGCGTCTCCGGCTCCTGCGCGATCGCTGCGAAGTGGCCGCTGATGGTGCGGGCAAGGTCGGGCGCCATGCCGCCGGGCGCGTGAAAGCCCATCCAGTAGGTCACGTCGAAATTGGGCATACCGACTTCGGCCGAGGTCGGCACCTGCGGCAGGCTGGGCGAGCGCTGCTTGCTGGTCTGTACCAGGCCCACCAGGCGACCGGATTCCACATGCGGCTTGATGGTGTTGACCGGGTCGATGAACAGGTTGACCTCGTTGCTCAACACGGCGGCGAGCGCGGGCGCGCTGCCGGCATAAGGAATGCACAGCATGAAGGTGCCCGTGAGCGCCTTGAGGTATTCGCCGGTGAGCTGCACGCTGGTGCCCAGGCCGGCCGCGCCGTAGCTCAGCTTGCCCGGGTTGCGCTTGGCGTAGGCGATCATTTCGGGCAGCGTGCGAAACGGCATGCTCGGGTTGGACACCACCACGAAACCACCGCGCACGACCTCGCTGATCGGCGTGAGGTCCTTGTTCAGGTCGAGCTTGAAATTCTTGTTGCTCGACGGCAGGATCGGCAGCCCCGAGGCCGAGAACACCAGCGTGTGGCCATCGGGCGGCTGCTTGGACGCGTAGTCGGTGCCGACGATGGTGCCGGCACCCGGGCGGTTTTCCACCACCACGGGTTGGCCGATGCGTTGCGACAGGCGTTGGCCAAAGATGCGCGAGACCGCGTCGGCCGAGCCGCCCGCAGCATAGGGCACGATGATGCGCACCGGCTTGGTGGGCCAGTCGGCGGCGTGCGCCAGGCTCGGGAGTGCAGAGACCGCGAGGCCCGAGGCCACGCCGGTCATCAGTTGTCTGCGGTTGATGCTCATGTTGTCGTCTCCTGGTAGGTGGGTCGGTGGGGGGTCAGAGCGCGTGCGCGCTGCCGAGGATCACGGTGCTCTGGCTCGACAAGGTGCCACCGTTGCCGTGCGCCACGGCCACATGGCAGTCGCGCACCTGGCGCACGCCACATTCGCCGCGCACCTGGCGCACCGCTTCGATCAGCAGTTGCAGGCCGTACATGCCGGGGTGGCCGTACGACAGGCCACCGCCGTTGGTGTTGACCGGCAGCTCGCCGCCGGGCGCGATGCGGCCTTCGCTCACGAAGCGCCCGCCCTCGCCCTTGGGCACAAAGCCCAGGTCTTCGAGGAACAGAATCGTGTTGATGGTGAAAGCGTCATAGAGCTCGACCACGTCCACGTCTTTGGGTGTGAGGCGCGCCATCTCGAACGCGCGCTGGCCCGACTGCACCGCGCAGGTGGTGGTGAGATCGTCCATGCTGTGGATCTCCAGCTGACCCACCGCATCGCCAATGCCCAGCACATAGGCCGGCGGCTTGGGCAGGCTGCGCGCGCGCTCGGCCGAGACCAGCACCACCGCGCCGCCGCCATCGGTGACCAGGCAGCAGTCGCGCAGCGTGAATGGGTGGCTGACCATGCGCGAGGACAGCACGTCCTGCACGGTCAGCGGTTTCTTCTCCCATGCCACCGGGTTGAGCAGGGCCCACTGGCGCGCGGCCACCGCCACCTCGGCGAGGTGTTCGCGCGTGGTGCCGAATTCGTGCATGTGGCGTGAGGCCGCCAGGGCATAGGCGCCGATCGGCATGCGCGGGCCGAAGGGCGTGATCAGCGGGTCGTAACCGCGAATGCCCACCAGGCCGCCCGACACCGAGCGCTGCGTGCTGCCATAGGCGATCACGGCCACGCTGCACAGGCCGAGCTGGATCGCGGCCGCCGCATGGCCGACCATGGTTTCGAACACCGAGCCGCCGTTGAAGGACGAGTCCTGGTAGCGCGGCTTCAGGCGCAGGTATTCGGTGAGCGCCACCGAGGCCATGCGCGTCTGCACGCCGGAGGCAAACACGCCATCCACATCGGCCAGGGTGAGACCACAGTCGGCCAGGGCGCGGCAGGTGGCTTGCGCCATCAGGTCCACGGGCGTCATGCCCGGCGCAACCTCGCCCAGGTCCGACTCGGCCGCGCCGACGATGGCGACACCGCCGCGTTTCAGCGTTTGCGCTGCGCTCATGCTGCACCGCCTTCCGGTTCGAAGAAGGGCACGCTGTCCTTGCCTTCGGTGTGCACGATGCGCACGCGCACACGGTCACCGATCTTCACGCTGTCGCCGGCCACGCCTTCGGGCGTGAGCACGCGGCTCATCATGCGAAAGCCCTCGTCCACGTCGACCAGCACCACGTTGTAGGCCGGCTCGTCCCTGGGGTAGAGGTAGGTCACGGCATGCACCGTGCCGCGCCCGGCGCTCGCGCGCCACTCCAGTTGATCGCTGCCACTGAAAGGGCAGACCAGGCGCGGGTAGAACACCGCGCGGTTCGCGCTCGGGCTGTGCTGGTAGGCCAGCACACCGGCGTTGAGTTGGCGCTGATACGCGTGCATCGGCGCCTCCGTGGCTCGTTCGAACATCATGGTCGGTTGATTTCGTGAAATGTGAAATTAAATTTGGTTGGACCTATTATTTCCACATCAAACTCGGTTCGTCAATACTATGAAATACAGGGATAACCCGCATGCACAATCCGACGCATTCATATCTTGGTTGGACCTATACTACGGCCGTTTTTTGACAGGACATTCGCATGAACATCGAGCCCAAACCGGTCCATCGAAGGGCCGACCTGCAACGCCTGCTCTCGCCCTCGAGCGTGGCCATCGTGGGCGCATCGCCCACCCCGAACAGCTTTGGCGAACGCGCGCTGCGCCACCTCGAAGGCTTCGCAGGCCGCATCCATCTGGTCAACGCCAAGTACCCGCGCATCGGCGATCGCGACTGCCACCCCAGCTTGAAGGCACTTCCCGAAGTGCCCGACTGCGTGCTGATCACGGTGGGCCGTGAATCGGTGGAAGCGGTGGTGCGCGAATGCGCCGCACTCGGCGTGGGTGGCGCGGTGATCTTTGCCTCGGGCTATGCCGAGACCGGCAAACCCGAGCGCGCCGCGCAACAGGAAACGCTGGGGCGCATCGCGCGCGACAGTGGGCTGCGCCTGATCGGCCCCAACTGCATCGGGCTCATCAACTACCTGCAGCAGATGTGCCTGAGCTTCAACCCGCCGCAGGTGCTGCGCGCCACCACGGCGCACCGCATCGGACTGGTGAGCCAGTCGGGCGCGCTGGCTTTCAGCCTGGCGCAGGCGGCTGAGCGCGGCGTGTGTTTCAGCCACGTGCTCTCGGCCGGCAACTCATGCGATGTGGACGTGGCCGACCAGGTGGCCTTTCTCGCCGAAGAGCCCGAGTGCAAGGCGATCGCCTGCGTGTTCGAAGGCCTGGCCGATCCCATACGCCTGCTCGAAGCCGCGCGCCGCGCCACCGCCAACGGCAAGCCGGTGGTGGTGTTCAAGCTGGCCACTGGCGAGAGCGGCGCGGCCGCGGCCATGTCGCACACCGGCTCGCTCGCGGGCTCCACCGCCACCTACCGCGCGGCCTTCGAGCACGCGGGCGTGGTCTGGGTGGACGACGTGGACGCCTTGATTGACACCACCGTGTTCATGGCCAAGGCGGGCACGCCCGGAAACGGCGGCCTGGTGGTGGTCGCCACCTCGGGCGGCGCGGGCGTGATGGCGGCCGACAAGGCCGACCTGCACGGCGTGGCATTGCCGCAGCCTTCGGACGCAACGCGCGCCGTGCTCGAACAGCACATCCCGGATTTCGGTTCATCGCGCAACCCCTGCGACCTCACGGCGCAAGTGATCGCCAACGGCCAGTCGCTTGAGGCCTGCGCCGACGCGCTGATGGCGGAGCCGGCGTTCGACGTGCTGTTGCTGCCCCACGTGATCGCGTACGACTTTGCCACCCCACGCATCCGCATTGCGGGCCAGGTCGCGCGGCGGCACGGCAAGATCGCTTGCAACGTGTGGGTATCGGAATTCATGGGCGGCCCCGGCATGCTGGAAACCGAGACCGATCCGAACGTGGCGCTGTTCCGTTCGATGGACCATTGCATGGCGGCCATTGCCGCGTGGAAGCGCCGCGCCACCTACCTCGCATTGGCCGCGCCCGGTGCGCGCAGCCCGGTGGCACAGGCCGATCGCAGCAGCGTGACCCGCGAGCTCGATGGGTGCACCGGCACCACCGTGACGGAAGGACCGGCCAAGCGCATGCTCGCGGCCTACGGCATTCCCATGGTGCAGGACGCGCTGGTGCAATCCGCCGCCGAGGCCGTTGCCGCCGCCGGCCGCTGCGGCTACCCGGTGGTGTTGAAGGTCGAGTCGGTGGACATTCCGCACAAGACCGATGCAGGCGTGGTGCGCCTGAACCTGCGCGACGCGGCCGCTGTCGAGACCGCGTTCGCGCACATCCTGCAGGCCGCGCAGCGTGTGCAACCCAGCCCGCGCATCGCTGGCGTGCTGGTGCAGCCCATGGCACAGCCGGGTCTGGAGATCCTGGTCGGCGCGCGCCGCGACCCGATGTTCGGCCCGCTGGTGGTGGTGGGCCTGGGCGGCGTGATGGTCGAACTGGTGAAGGACACGCAGCTCGCGCTCGCACCGGTGAACCACGCACAGGCCTTGCACATGCTGGGCCAACTGCGCACGCGGCAAGCCCTCGACGGCTTCCGCGGCCTGCCGCCGGTGGACCGCGACAAGCTCGCCGACGCGATCGTGCGCATCTCGCATTTCGTGCACGACCAAGCCGAGCACGTGGCGGAGCTTGACGTGAACCCGTTGATCTGCAACGCCGATGGCGTTCTCGCGGTCGATGCCCTGATAGGGCTTTCGCCCGCTGCCCATTGACCGCTCTGGAGTTCCCATGCCTCTCGATTACCAACGCCTGCTCGCCCACGAATTCCCGGTGGTGGAGCAAACCTACACCGAGCGCGACTGCATGCTCTACGCGCTCTCGGTGGGCTTTGGCCGCGACCCGCTGGCCGCAGCCGATCTGCCCTACGTCTACGAACGCGATCTGCGCGTGGCGCCCACCTTGGCCGTCGCGCTGGGCTTTCGCTCGATTCGCGAAGCGCAGCTCGGCATCGACTACGCCCGCGTGGTGCACAGCGAGCAGCGGCTGACGCTGCACGCCCCGCTGCCAAGCGCGGCCACGGTGCTGTGCCGCACGCGCGTGGCCGAGGCGGTGGACAAAGGCGAAGGCCGTGGCGCCATCCTGTACCTGGAGCGCACGCTGCACGACAAGGCCACCGGCACCCACCTGGCCACCTCCACCATGGCCGCGTTCTGCCGCGGCGATGGCGGCTTCGGCGGCCCGGTCACGCAAGCGCCCGCGCCGCACGCACTGCCCGAGCGTGCGCCCGACCGCGTGGTGTCGATCGCACTGCCGGCCAACATCGCCCTGTACTACCGTTTGAGCGGCGACTACAACCCGCTGCACATCGACCCTGCGGTGGCCGCTCGCGCGGGCTTTCAGCGGCCGATCCTGCATGGACTGCAGGTGTATGGCGAGGTCGCAAGAGAAGCCCTTCTGCACGACGCCGGTGGCGACGCGGCGCGCTTCGTCGGCATCGACTGCCGTTTCACCGGTTCGCTTTATCCGGGCGACACCATCGATGTGTCGTTCTGGCAGCAAGGCGACGCGCTGGGTTTTCGGGTGACGCCACAAGGCCGCGACGGCGTTGCGCTGGACAACGGCCGCATTGCACTCAAAACCTAGAATGCAGAGCATCGGCCAGCGCTTTTGGCCCAGGTGTTTTTCCCCCATGCCGGCCTTGCCCTCTACGCCCTCTGAACCCTCGCCCTTCGGCAAGCTCTCGCACAAGCGCTCCTTCGAAGGCGTGATCGAACAGATCCGCGCCAAGATCAACGCTGGCCAGCTGCGCGAAGGTGACCGTCTGCCGCCCGAGCGCGAACTCGCCGAACAACTGGGTGTGAGCCGCAACACGGTGCGCGAGGCGTTGCGCTCGCTGGAGAACAGTGGCGTGCTGCGCCTGAAGAAAGGGCCGGGCGGCGGCGCCTTCATCCACAGCGGCAGTGGCGACGCCGTCACCAAAGCCTTGAGCGACGTCTACCGCCTGGGCGCGGTGCAGCCCGCCAGCCTCACAGAAGCGCGCCTCATCCTCGGACCAGCGGTGGCGCGGCTGGCCTGCGAGCGCTGGGACGCGCAGGACATGCAAGCGCTCGAAGACAACGTGCGCAAATCGCGCGAGGCCAACGAGCGCAACGACCACCTGCTGCGCGCACAGGCGAACCTGGAATTCCACAAGCTGCTGGCCAACGCCTCGAAGAACCCCATCCTGGTGGTCATGACCAACGCGCTGGTGGAGATGGTGCGCGAGTTCCTGCAGGTGCTGGGCGCCATGCCCAACGACTATGTGCTCGCCTCGCGCGAGCGCATGCTGGACCACCTGCGCCGGCGCGACACAGCGGCCGCCGCCGAAGAGGCCGAGCGCTACCTGGAGTGGACGCAGGCGATCTACTTCGAGCGCATGGGACAGTCGGCCTCGGCAACCGCCGAACGCAAAGACCCGCCGACGGCCTGAATCCGCGGCGGGAAGCCCGCCGAAAACGCATTTCGCATTGAAGGCGCGCCCACCCGTCACTCGCCGAGGGTTTGGCGCACTGGCCTGAGGGCGCCTATGCGCAGGCGAGGAGCGCGGCACGCACAGGTTGCCGCGCGCAGCGCGGTCAAGTTCGCGTGTTTGAGCGAAGCGAGTTTGCGAACTTGCCTGTGCGTGCGAGCACCGCAGCGAGCCCCGAAGGGGCTGCGCATCGAAGCCCTCAGGCCAGTGCGCCAAACCCTTGGCGCGCCCAAACGGCTCCGAGCGACACCCAAAAACCCAATTGACAACCCATAAACTTGGTCCTACCATATTCATTCACATAGCCAAAATTTGGTTGGACCATAAATGGAACTCAAAGTCACCGACTACAGCATCGACGCCGACGGCGTCGCCACCGTGCGCTTCAACCGGCCGGGCCGCGGCAACTCCTGGACCGCCCGCATGAACCTGGAATACCGCTGGATCATGGCCACGCTGGACGACGACCCAGCCGTGCGCGTGATCGTGCTGCGCGGCGCGGGCAAGCAGTTCTGCGTGGGGGCGGATTTCAAGGCGCTGAACTTCTACGCCGAGGAGGAGCGCGACTACATGGCCACGGTGGACACCAGCGCCGCCGCCCAACCCGGCCACGGTGTGCGCCCCGAGTACGAGCAGGACCTGGTGTGGGCCTGGGGCCTGCGCAAGCCGGTGATCGCCGCCATCAACGGCCCCTGCGCCGGCATCGCCGTGGCCATCGCCGCGTACTGCGACCTGCGCTACGCGGTGGCCGGCGCCAAGATCACCACCGTGGCCGCGCGCATCGGCCTGCCCGCCGAGTACGGCCTGGGCTGGATACTGCCGCGCCTCATGGGCGTGACCCACGCGGCCGACGTGCTGTTCACCGGCCGCATCTTCACCGCCGAAGAAGCGCTGAAGATGAACTTCCTCAACGGCGTGTTCGAAGCGGAAGAGTTCGACGAGCGCATCGCTGAGATCGCGCGCAACATGGCCCGCACGGTCTCGCCACAAGCCGCGCTGCAAACCAAACGCCAGATCTACGCCGAGCTGATGGAGCACGACGTCGGCGCCTGCATCGAAGACAGCAAGCGCCGTATCGGCCAGGCCATGCACCAGCGCGACTTCAAGGAAGGCGTGGCCGCCATGGCCGAGAAACGCGAGCCGCGTTACAAGGGTGTGGGAAAGGGCGACCAATGAACACGACTGCCACCCTCCCCACGGTCCGCTGGGGCACCCAGGTCGAGACCGGCACCGTCAACGGCCACCCCTGCCGCATGTACGCCCAGCGCCCGCGCGCCATGGGCGAGCTGCTGCTCGACGCGCAACGCTGGGCCGATCGCGAATACGTGGTGCAAGGCGAACGCCGCCTCACCGGTGGCGAACACGCTGCCCGCGTGGCGCGCGTGGCCGCGCACCTGCGCACGCTCGGCATTCGCAGCGGCGACCCGGTGCTGCTGCTCGGCTTCAACCAAATCGAATGGCTCACCAGCTTCTGGGCGCTGCAATGCTGCGGCGCCATGGTGGCGCTGGGCAACGCCTGGTGGAGCGAACACGAGCTGAACGACGCGGCCGACCTGGTGCAACCGCGCTTCGTGCTGACGGCCGATTCGCTGCCCCGCCCTGCGCATGAAGGCGCCACCGTGTTGACCTTCAGCGAGGTGCGCGCCATCGCCGACAGCGACACCGATGCACCACTCGTGCTGGACACCGTGGACGAAGAAGCCCCCGCTGTGGTGATCTTCAGCTCCGGCACCACCGGCAAGGCCAAGGGCCTGGTGATGTCGCACCGCGGCGCGATCGCCAACATCCAGAACCTCATGGCCATGACCGGCCGTCTGCCGAGCGAACTCGACCCTTCGCACCCCGGCACCGTGAGCCTGGTCACCATGCCGCTGTTCCACCTCGGCGGTTTCCAGATTTCCATCATGACGCTGCTCTCAGGCGGCAAGGTCGTGTTTCTCAAACGCAAGTTCGAGCCACTCGAAGTGCTGGAACTGATGCAACAGGAACGCGTGCGCGCCTGGGGCAGCGTGCCCACGATGGTGGCACGCGTGGTGCAACACGAGCGCTTCGCCGAGTTCGACACGAAGAGCGTCTCCAGCGTGCAGATGGGCGGTGCGCCGATTCCGCACGAACTGCGCGAGCAGGTAGGCAGGGCGTTTCCTGCCTCGCGCAAACGCGTGGGTGCCATGTACGGCCTCACCGAAGTGGGTGGCGTGCTGGCCACCGGCTCGGGCGACGACGTGCAAGGCCGTCCCGGTTGTGTGGGGCGTCCATTGGCCACGGTCGAAATCCGCCTGGCCAACCCGGACGCCAGCGGCGCGGGCGAGATCATGGCCCGCACGCCCACCGCCACGCTCGGCTATCTCGGCGACAGCACAAAACTTGACGACGCCGATGGTTGGATCGCCTCGGGCGACCTCGGCCGCTTCGACGAAGAAGGCCGGCTCTACATCACTGGCCGGGCGAAGGACATGATCATTCGCGGCGGCGAGAACGTGGCCAGCGTGCACGTGGAACGCTGCCTGCGCACGCACCCGGCCGTGGCCGAGGTGGCGGTGGTCGGCTTGCCCCACAGCGATCTGGGCGAAGAAGTGTCAGCCGCCGTGGTGTTGCGCCCGGGTGCCACCGTGACCACCGAAGAACTGCGCGCCTACGCGGCCAGCCAGCTCGCACGCTTCGAAGTACCTTCGCGCTGGTGGCTGCGGCACGAGCCTCTGCCCACCAACGCGACCGGCAAGGTGTTGAAGCGCGAAGTGGTCGCCGCCTGGCCCGAAGAGGTGTCTGTATGAGCACCAACCCCCTCGCATCGTTGCTCCCCGGCGTGCTCGACGGCGTGCGCGTGCTCGACCTCACGCAGATGGTGGCCGGCCCGCTGTGCACGCTGCTGCTCGGCGACATGGGCGCGGATGTCATCAAGGTCGAGCCGCCCGGCGGCGAGAGCGCGCGCCACATCGGCCGCAACCGGCCCGGTGGCGAGAGCGACTATTTCCTGAGCATGAACCGCAACAAGCGCAGCATCGTGCTCGACCTGAAGCAGCCCAAGGACATCGAGGTGCTGCGCGCGCTCGCTGCGCGCTCCGACGTGTTGGTGGAGAACTTCCGCCCCGGCACCATGGAGAAGCTGGGTATCGGCTACGAGTCGCTCAAGACCGACAACCCGGGCCTCATCTGCTGCTCGCTCTCGGGTTTCGGCAGCACCGGCCCCTACCGCGACCGCCCCGCGCTGGACCCGGTGATCCAGGCCATGTCGGGCCTGATGCAGCTCACCGGCACAGCCGAGAGCGGGCCGCTCAAACTGGGTGTGCTGCTGTCCGACTTCGTGCCGCCGCTGTTCGGCACCATCGCCGTGCTGGGCGCCCTGCGCGCGCGCGATGCCAGCGGCGTGGGCCAGCGCATCGAGATCTCCATGCTCGACGCGACCGTGTTTTCCATGGTACCGCGCGAGCAGTACTTCTTCGCCACCGGCAAGACCCCCGAGCGCTCGGGCAACGCCCACTACCAGATGGCGCCATGGAACACCTACGCCACCGCCGATGGCAAGCACCTGATGGTGGTGGCGCACACCGAGAAGTACTGGCAGCGCATGGCACAGGCCATCGGCCAACCCGCACTGCCGCAAGACGCGCGCTTCATCGACAACGCCGCGCGCATGGCGAACCGCGGCGCGCTGGACGCGATCCTGGCCGACGCCTTCGCCACCGACACGCTCGCGAACTGGACGCAACGCCTCACCGACGCCGACGTGCTGTTCTCTCCCGTGCGCGATTTCGAAGCCGTGTTCGCCGACCCTGCCGTGCGCGAGCACATGGTGCAGACCGTGGAGCACCCGACCGTGGGCGAGCTGCCGCTGTTGCGCACGCCCATGCGCATGGGCAGCACGCCGACCACGATCCGCCGCGCCCCCCCCTTGCTCGGCGAACACACCGCGCAAATCCTGGCCGAACTCGCCGCCGATGGCCACACGATGAAAGAGACCACCCCATGAGCACGACCACACAAGGCAGCGTCGACTACCTCGCCCGCGACGGGCGGGCCTATGTCACCCTGAACCGCCCCGAGAAACGCAACGCCATGAGCCAGACCATGTGGGAACAGCTCATGCTGGCCTACGACAAGGCCGAGGACGACGACGACGTGCGCGTGGTCGTGCTGCGCGGCGCGGGCGACGACTTCTGCGCCGGCCACGACCTGGCCGAGGTGGGCAACCAGTACGGCGATGGCGGCACCGACGAACACGGCCGCAAGCGCCGCCCGAGCCAGCGCGCGCGCCTGCAATACGACAAGCACTACATCGAGCGCTTCCAGCGCATCTTCACCTTCCTCAAACCTTCGGTGGCGCTGGTGCGCGGCTACTGCCTGGGCGGTGGGCTGTACATGGCCGAGTCGTGCGACCTGGTGATCGCGGCCGACAACGCTCGCATGGGCCATCCCGAGCAAAAGCTCGGCCTGTCCGGCGCGGCCTACCTCGATGCCTGGGAGATCATGACCCTGGGCGCGCGCAAGGCGCGCGAGCTCTTGCTGCTGGCCGAGGTGTGGGACGCACAGGAAGCGCGCGCCAATGGTCTGGTGAACAAAGTGGTGCCGCTGGCGGACCTCGAAGCCCAGGGCGAAGCCTGGGCCGAGCGCATCGTGCGCCTGCCGCGCGATGGAATCGCCCTGGGCAAGGCCGCCACCAACATGGCCATGCAGGCGCTGGGCGTGACCAGCCAGTTCGCCTACGGCCCGGTGTTCCACACGCTCGCCACCAACATGCGCTGGGAGCCGGGCGAGTTCAACTTCATGAAGGAGCGCAGTGTCAGCGGCGTGCGCGCCTCCACCCACCAGCGCGAAGCGTTCTACGCCACGCCGGTGCGCCAGGAAGGCGAGTGATGGATTTCGACCTTCCCGCTGAAGACGACCCGCGCCGGCTGGAAGTGCGCGCCTGGTTGCAAGCGAACCCAAAGCCCGGCTACGCGCTGCTGTTCGACCAGGGCTACACCGTGCCGCACTGGCCTCGCCCCTGGGGTCTGGGTGCCAACCCCGAGCTGCAACTCATCATCGACGACGAGCTGGCGCGCGCCGGCATCCGCGCACCACACCACAAGAACCCGGTGCCCATCAACAACTGCGGCCAGTCGCTGCTGCGCCATGGCACGCCGGAACAACAGGAGCGGTTCCTCAAACCCGCTCTGGCCTGCGAAGAAGTGTGGTGCATGCTGTTCAGCGAACCCTCGGCCGGCTCCGACGTGGGCGCGCTGCGCACCACGGCGCGCCGCGAGGGCGACCACTACGTGATCCGTGGGCAGAAGATGTGGACCTCGCTGGCCGACAAGGCGCAGATCGGCGTGCTGGTGGCGCGCACCGACCCGAGCGCGCCCAAGCACGCGGGTCTGTCGCAATTCTTGGTCGACATGAAGAGCCCCGGCATCACCATCCGCCCGATCGCCGACATGAGCGGCGAAAGCGGCGAGTACAACGAGGTGTTTTTCGACGACGTGATCGTGCCGGCCGATCGTTTGCTCGGCAAAGAGGGCGATGGCTGGAAGCTCAGCATGCAGCAGCTGCAGACCGAGCGCGTGGCGCTCTCTCGGCCCGGCGCGATCTGGGGTTCGGGCCCGTCGGCGCGCGAGTTGGTCGATGGCCTGGTGGCCGCAGGCCGCTTCAAAAATCCCCTGGTGCGCGACGAGGCCGTCGGCTTGTGGATCGAAGGCGAAATCCTGCGCCTGCTCGCGCTGCGTTCGTTGAGCGACCGCATGAACGCGCGCGAGTCCGGCCCGGAGGGGGCTGTGCGCAAGATGGTCGCCGCCCCGCACGGCCAGCGCGTGCTCGATCTGGCCAAGCGCAGCCAGGGCGTGGCCGGCCTGGTGAAGAACCGCGACGTGCTGCCCATGACGCAAGCAGAACGCGGCCCCTTCTCCAACTGGGACCACGCCTTCTGGTGGAGCCCCGCCGTCACGCTGGGCGTGGGCACGCAGGAGGTGTTGAAGAACGTGGTGGCCGAACGCGTGCTGGGCCTGCCGCGCGAGAAGGACCCCACGCGCCACACCCCGTTCAACCAGATCGGCAAGGCACAGCCGACGCAGAAGGAGGCCGCATGAACTTCAGCCTCTCCGAAGACCACACCGTGCTGCGCGACGCGGCCGCCGATTTCCTGCGCGACCAGGTGGATCTCGCCCCGCTGCTCGTGCCCGGTGCCGACGCGCAACAGGCGCCTTACGACGCGCTGTGGGCCAAGCTCTGCGAACTCGGCTGGCCGGCCATGGCCGTGCCCGAGGCACACGGCGGCCTGGGCATGAGCGAGATCGATGTCGCCATCGTGTTGCGCGAATGCGGTCGCACGCTCGCGCCCACGCCGCTGCTGGGCACCTTGGCCGGTACCTGGGCCTTGCTCGCAGCGGGCAGCCCCGAACAGCAAACGCTGTGGTTGCCGCAAGTGGCCGAAGCCGGCCTGCGCATGGCCCTGGCCACCGCGCCCGCCAGTGGCGATGCCGGCGCGGCCGATGCCGATGTGATGGCCACGCTCCATGCAGACGGCTCGTACCGCCTGAGCGGCAGCAGCCATTTCGTGATCGACGCACCCGGTGCGCAGTTGCTGGTAGTGGCTGCCATGCTGGACGGCGCCAAGCGCTTGTTCCTCGTGCAGGGCGAAGCCGATGGCATCGAGACCGAATGGCTCGCCTGGCGCGACATCACTCGGCAGGTGGCACACGTGCATGTCAAGGACGCAGTCGGCGATCTGATGCCCGGTGATTGGGACAGCACCTGGCCCACGCTGCGCAACCGACTGCACCTCGCGCTGGCGGCCGAGAGCGCAGGCGGCCTGCAGGCCGTGCTGGACGACACCACCGCCTACGTCAAAGAGCGCGTGGCGTTCGGCCGGCCTATCGGCGCGTACCAGTCGATCAAGCACGGCCTGGCCGACATGCTCGCGCAGACCGAATGCACGCAGACCGCTGTGCTCTACGCGGCCTGGGCGCAATCGCAAGACGAGCGCACCGCCACCCTCGCATCCGCCATGGCACAGGCCTACGCCAGCGAGGCCTACCGCGACGCCACGCACCGCAGCATCCAGATGTTCGGCGCCATCGGCTTCACCTGGGAGATGAAGAACCACCTGTATTTCAAGCGCGCGCGCGCCAACGCCGAGTGGCTCGGGTCTGCCGCCGAGCAACGCGAGTTGATCGCGCGCACGCTGGAAACGGCTCACGCCACCCCGCACTGACTTCCCACATGCCACAAGGAGACACACCATGACCTCACGCACACCCTCTTTTCCGCGCCGCGCCTGCCTGGCGCTCATCACCGCCTCCCTAGGGCTGCTCGGTGCCACCAGCACCTGGGCACAATTGAGCCCCAACAAGCCGCTGCGCATCGTCTCGCCTTACAGCGCCGGCAGCGGCGTGGACATGATCGCGCGGGTCTATGCCAAGCACCTGGGCGAGGTGCTGAACCTGCCCACCATCGTGGAAAACCGCGACGGCGCGGGCGGCATGATCGGCTCGGCCTACGTGGCCAAGCAGCCGGCCGATGGCCACACCATCCTGGTGGCGACCACGCCCTTCGTGGTCGGCCCGATCAGCCAGAGCAACACCTCGTACGACCCGCTGAAGGACTTCGTGGCGCTCGGTCAACTGGCCGTGAACCCCTTGGCGATGACGATCACCAGCAGCCTGCCGATCAAGTCCATGACCGACCTCGTGGCCTATGCCAAGGCGCACCCCGGCAAGCTCACCTACGCATCGTCCGGCCCCGGCACGCCGAGCCAATTGGAGATGGAAGCGCTCAAGGCGCGCCTGGGCATGGACATTCGCGAGATTCCGTACAAGAGCAACGCGCAAGCGCTGGCCGACACCATCGGCGGCACGGTGGACATGTACTACACGGTGCAGTCCACAGGCTTGTCCAACGTGCAGGCCGGCAAGCTGCGCGCGCTCGGCGTGGGCGCGCTCAAGCGCACCACCGCCATGCCCGACACACCCACCATCGCCGAAGCCGCGAACCTGCCGGGCTACGAATCGCTGGTGTGGTACGGACTGGTCGCACCGGCCGGCACACCGCCGGCGGTGGTCAAGACACTGAGCGATGCGATCCTGAAAGCGTCGAGCCGCCCCGAGGCGATCGAAGACATCAAGAAGATCGGCTTCGAACCGATGCCCACCTCGCCCGACGCATTCGCCAAGATCATGGCAAAGGAAGCGGAGAAGGCGACGGCGGCGTTGCGCGCGGCGAAGAAGTAAGGCATCGAAGCCGCCCCGCCGCAGCGCCCCTGGTCTGTCGGAGGGCTGGCAGAATGGACCCGTGCCCGCAAGCCTGCGCCACGGGCCATTTCTTTTGACAACGTCCAGGTTCCACGCCGCTGCCATGCCCATCCAGTCCCCCGTCGTCTTCAAGCCGCTGCGCAAGCGCACCTTCGAAGAGGTGTCGGCCCAGATCCGCGAACAAATCTCGGCCGGCGGACTGCGCGAAGGCGACAAGCTGCCACCCGAACGGCAGCTGGCCGAGTCCCTGGGCGTGAGCCGCAATACCGTGCGCGAAGCCCTGCGCTCCCTGGAGCATGCGGGCCTGATCGAGCTCAAGCCCGGGGCCGCTGGCGGGGCCTACATCGCCAATGGCGGCGTCAACGCGATCAAGGTCGCGTTCGGCGACATGATGAGCCTGGGCACCTTGAGCGCGCAGGACCTGATGGAAGCGCGCATCGTGCTCGGCCGCGAAGTCGCGCGCATGGCCTGCCTGCGGTACACCGAGAGCGACATGGCCGCGATGGAGGCGAATTTCGAGCAGATGTCGGCGGCGGCCCGGGCCGGTGACCTCAAGCTGCGGGTCCACCACAGCGTCGACTTCCACCGCATATTGGCGCGCGCGGCGGGCAACCCGGTGCTGGCCATCATGACCAGCGTGCTCGTGGACATCACCTTGAACTTCGTGCGCGTGCTCGGCGAAATGCCCAACGAATTCGCGATCGAATCGCGCCAACGCATGCTGCAGTACCTGCGCGAACGCGACGTCGACAAGGTGCTGCAGGAGTACACCGACTACATGCAGAAGGCGCTGCGCAACTACATGCGCGACGTGCGGCTGGATGCGCGGGAGTTCACGCAAACCCGCTAGCAGTTAGCGTCCACGCCGAAGCCCCTTTCAAAAAAATCGATGGAGACGCGACAGATGAACATGCGGCAGTTGCAATACTTTCTAGCGGTGGCGCATGAGCTCAGCTTCACCCGCGCAGCCGAGCGTGTTCACATCGCACAACCGCCGCTCAGCCAACAGATCATCGCCCTGGAAGAAGAGCTTGAAACGAAGCTCTTTATCCGCGACAAGCGAAAAGTGCAGTTGACGCCTTCGGGGGCCATCCTCGTCGAACACGCGCAACGGGTCCTGAATGCCGCGGCCGGCGCCATCGCGGCCGTGCGGGCCGCCGACCGAGGTGCCGACGCCACCTTGTCGGTGGGCGCGATCTATTCCGCGCTCTTCACGTTCCTGCCGCACACCCTGCGCATCTTCAAGTCGCAGCGACAGGCCACCGACGTGAATTTGCAGGAAATGACCATCGGCCAGCAGATCAATGCGCTCAAGGAGGGCGAGATCGAGATCGGCATCATGCGCGGCCATGTACACGACCGCGACATTGCCAGCGAAGTGCTGTACCGCGAACCGCTGGTGGTCGCGGTACCCGGCGGCAGCAAGTTCGAGGGCGCCAGCAAGGTCACCATTGCCGAACTTGCATCTTGGCCCCTGATTGCCGTCGGACGGGGCACCACGCGGGGATACTCCGACCGCATCTTCGAACTGTTCGAAGAACGCGATCTGCGGCCAACGGTCGTGAACGAGGTGCGGGACATGCACACCTCCATCTGCCTCGTCGCCGGCGGGCTCGGTGTTTCGGTCGTCCCGGCGGTGATGCAGGTGATGCAATCGCAGGGCGTGACCTACCGCGCGCTCCAGGACGACCACAAGGGCGTCAACTGCGTGGTGGCCTGGCGGCGCAACGCGGAGACGCCGCTGGTCACGGGTTTTCTCGACGCGGCGCGGCGCACGGCCCAACAGCTCATGGCGCAGCGGCCCGACATCTACCTCGGCACGGGCACCTAAATCAAAGTCAAAGGCAGACGGCCCCTTCGAACAGCCTTCGCGTGGTGCGGTAAAACGCACCCGAAGCCGCGTGCCAACCACCGCCCGCACGCCGCACATCGGCCGCCACCGTGAGCACCCCCGACGGCATGGCCAGGCGCAAGCCTTCGCCCCCACGCCCACGCCGTGAGAGCTGCTGGGGCAGGCTGCCTTCGATCTGCATCGCCACGCCGGTGCACAAGGAGCCGGTCAGGGGCAGTGCGTTGTGGGGTTGGCCATTGGAGAGCATGCGCACCACCAGATCGGCATCGCCGGCCGGGATGCACTGGCCGTCCAGGGTGGTGCTGTCCCGGGGGGAGGACACCAGCGCGATCATGGGAATCGCATCGATGGCAAGCGCCAACTCGGGTGTGGCGGCGATGCTCATCATGACGGAGGCTTCGAGCCGCAGCCGCGCCAGCAAGGCCATGGCCTGTGTGTGCGCGCCCAGCACCTCGGGCAACTCGGTGCCGGCAAGGCCCAGTTGCGCGGCGTCGACGAACACGCAGGCGTTGGCGGCGTCCACGAGGCTGGCGCGAAAGCGGCCTTCGGGCAGCTCGATCTCGTCGAGCGCGCGGCCCGTGGGCAACAGCCGCCCGGTCGACGCACCGCCGGGTTCGAGAAAGTCGAGCCGCACCGGCGCGCCCGTGCCATGGACGCCGGGAATGGTCAGATCGCCTTCGCTCACGCTGCGCCCGCCGCGCACGGGAAACGAGGCGCGGATGATCTTGTGCGTGTTGGTGTTGTGGATGCGCACCTGCGCCATGCCATCGCGCACCTGCACCAGGCCTTCGTCCACCGCGAAAGGGCCGATCGCCGAGGACATGTTGCCGCAATTGCCGCGGTAGTCCACCGACGCCTTCTTCACCTGCACCTGCGCGAAGGTGTAGTCGACGTCTGCGCCATCCACCGAGGGTGCGCCCACGACGCAGACCTTGGAGAGCGAGGACACGCCCCCGCCCATGCCATCGAGCTGACGGCCGTAGGGATCGGGGCTGCCCATGGCGCGCAGAAAGATCGCGTCCCATGCCGTCCGGTCGGCGGGCAGATCGCGCGCGTGGAAGACGATCGCCTTGCTGGTGCCGCCGCGAATGAAAGCGGCAGGGATGCGGGCCGCCATGCCACGAACTCAGTAGGGGCGCGGCGCACGCTGTGCGTGCTCCCGCACCGACAGCGTCATCGCACCGACGGATTCGATTTCGATGCGCACTTCATCGCCCGGCTCTATCGGACCCACGCCTTCGGGCGTGCCGGAGGCGATCACATCGCCTGGCTGCAAGGGCAGCACGGAGGAGATCAGTTCGATCAGTTCGGCCACGCCGACGATCATCTCGCCCGTGTTGGCGCTCTGGCGCAGTTCGCCGTTGACCCACAGGCGGTTGGACAACGACTGCGGATCGGGCACCTCGTCGGCGGTGACGATCCAGGGCCCCATCGGGTTGAAGGTTTCGAAGGACTTGCGCATGGTGCGCTCTTCCTCGAAGCTGCCCTTCTCGATGCGCATCGTGGCGTCGATCAGGCAGGCATAGCCGAACACGTGGGACAGCGCCTGCTCCCGCGGTATGTTGCGCCCGGCCCGGCCGATCACCACGGCCAGTTCGGACTCGTGGTCGAAACGCCGCGAAGAGTCCTTGGGCAGCAGGATGGACTGGCCCGATCCCACCAGCGAACCCGGCGCCATGAGGAAGAAGCCCTGCTCACGCGCACTGCGCCCGCCCGTGGTAACCGAGCGGTTGCCGATCTCGCCGATGTGTTTGGCGTAGTTGGCAGGAGCGGCAAACACATGCCCGGGCGCGGGGTTGGGCGGCAGCAGGCGAAGGCCAGCGAGTTCGCGCCGAGGCGCCGAACGGTACTGCGACGACAGCACAGGGCCCAGCTCGGACCAGTGTCCGATGAGGTGGTTGATGCGCTGCCTGGGCAACGCGTCCAGAAACGGTGGCAACAGGGCCGTGACGTCGTGCACGGCGTCGCCGTCCACAACGCCCACGCGGAAATCATCAAACGATACGAGTTTCATCGGTGATCAGTAGAAAGGGCAAAGGGTTCAGGACACCACGGACTCTTCGCGCAGCCATCCCAGCTTGTCCAGCATGGGCCGGTCGGACATGCGCAGCAGCACCGCGTCGCCGCCCTCGCTGGTGTGGGTGGCCGCCGTCCAGTAAGGCACGGCCACGATGTCGCCCCGTTCCCAGGAAAAGCTGCAATCGTCGAACTGCGAACGGCCCTGGCCTTCGATGACGACGAAGATCTCGCTCGCGGTGCTGCGCCCGGGCGACCAGCGCGCACCCGTTGCGAGTTCGATGGCGGTGCGGTCGAACGTGGGCAGCACACCGGGCGCCAGCGCGAGCGTGCGCACACCCGGGGCCATCTCGGGCTGGGCCGCCAGGCGTGGCCGGTAGTCGGCGTAGGCCACGCGCATCGGAGAGTCCGGCGCCACCTCGCCGTCGGTGGACACGGCCTGAGGATGGTGTTCGAAGAACATGGGGCCGAGCAGGTGCACCGTGGGCGAATCCAGGATGTCGATCCAGTAGGCATCCACGTCGGCCTCGTTCGAGTGCCCGTGGTAGCACCAGTTGGGTGTGAGCAGCACGTCCCCCGGCTCCATCGGCACCTTCACCCCTTCGACGATGGTGTAGGTTTGCGCCTTCGAGTCGAGCGCGATCCGCATGGCGTTGGGCATGTGGCGGTGGCTGCGCGCGGTCTCGCCCGCCTTCACCATCTGGTAGGCCGCCACCAGCGAGTTGACGGTGGGGAAATGATTGCCCGGCACCGGGTTGGCCATGATCAGGTTGCGCCGTTCGGCCCATTCGGTGCCCACCAGGCGGCCGGCCGCGTGCAGCGCCGCATGGGCATGCGCATAGCGCCAGTGCGCGGGCACGAAGGGCTGTTTGGGTTGCGGGTACATCGACGGCGTGGGCTTGGCCCAGCCGTTCTTCATCTGCACACCGTCGAGCAAGGCATGCAGCTCGGGCAGTGTCTGCGTGCGGTCGAAATCGGGGGCGTGTTCCATATCATGCATAGCGCTTTTCCAGCGCGTCAAAAAGCGGTTTGTCCACCAGGCGCTGGCGTTCCTGGAACGGCACGACGAGCGTAGGGTCTTCGTCCAGGCGGCGACGCTTCTGGAGTTCACCCAGCGAGCGCTGCATGCCCAGCACCGCGCCCTGCAGCGCCGCATTGGCGTAGAGCACGATGCCAAAGCCCAGGCGCGCGAGTTCCTCGCCATCCAGCGCGGGCGTCTTGCCGCCCACCACGATGTTCATCACCTGCGGCACTTGAAGGCGCTGCGTCAGTTCGCGCACCTCGGCATCGCTCTCGGTGGCTTCGACGAACAGGATGTCGGCCCCCGCCTCGGCATAGCGCTGTGCGCGTTCGATCGCGCCCTCGAAGCCTTCCGTGGACCGGGCGTCGGTGCGGGCGATGATCTGGAAGTTCTCGTCGCTGCGCGCGTCGACGGCGGCCTTGATCTTGCCCACCATCTCGCCCACGCCGATCACCTGCTTGCCGCTGAAGTGGCCGCAGCGCTTGGGGCTGGCCTGGTCTTCGATCTGTACGGCGTCCGCGCCCGCGCGCTCCACCTGGCGGATGGTGTGGCGCACATTGAGGGCGTTGCCAAACCCGGTGTCGATATCCACGATCAGCGGAAGCTCCACGGCGTCGCGGATGCAGGCGGTGTGCTGGACGACCTCCTGCACGCCGATGTAGCCCAGGTCGGGCAGGCCGTAGTGCATGTTGGTCAACCCGGCGCCGGTGAGGTAGACCGCCTCATAACCCAGGTCGGCGATCACGCGGGCGCTCAGCGCGTTGAACGCGCCGGGAACGATCAACCCGTCTTTGCGGGCCACGCGCTCCTTGAGCGCGATTTTGGTGGCAGAACCCATGGATGCAGTGGAGCTTGAACCACGCGGGAACAGGCCGCCGATCGGCATGCTCCGCTGTGGCGTTCAAGTGTCGCCGCGCGAGCGCGCGCTGCGCCCATGGATGGCGTCTTGAGTCAGATGTTTCTCATATGACCGGGGCTTGGGAATCGAGGGTTTGAGCCGGTACGATCTTTCGCCATGGACTTGCCATTGAAATTGAGGGTGTTTTGAGATGGGTCGATGGGATGACAAATTCGTCCGTGCGCAACGCAAATGGGACCACTGGCAGATGCAGGAGCACGCGCTCACCGATCGGGTTCTGCACAAGATTCTGGAAGACAAGGCGCGGCGCCATCCCGATCGTGTTGTGTTCCAGTTCCACGACGAAGGCCACGCTCTCGAACAGGTTCACCTGAATGCCAACCGCGTGGCCAACGGCCTGCTCGCGCTGGGCGTGAAGCCTGGCGACAAGGTCGCGGCCATGCTGCCCAATTGCATCGAGTTCATGGCCTTGTGGTTCGGCCTCAACCGCATCGGCGCGGCGATCATTCCGATCAACGTGGCCTTGCGCGGCGAGGGCCTGCGCTGGCAGATCGCGCAGTCCGACAGCGTAGCCGTGGTGCTGGACGAGCGGTATGCCGAACAACTGCTGCCACTGTCGGACGAACTCGCCCAGGTGAACCACATCGTGCTGCGCCGCGCCGCGCCGGTGGCCGGCCCCGTACTGCCACGGTGGCCGCGCGGCGGTGCCTTGACCTGGGAGGAGCTCACCTCGCACGGCGAGAACACACCCGAGCGGGAGGTCGCCTTCAACGCACTGTCCAGCATCTCGTTCACCTCCGGCACCACGGGGCGCTCCAAGGGTGTGATGTTCAGCCACCACTATTGGTACCAGATCTGGCGCAGCGCCGTGCAGTACGCGCGCTACACCGAAGACGATGTGCTCTACACGGGCCTGCCGTTCTTCCATGCGGCCGCACACGGCACCACCGGGCCGGCCTTGCTGGCCGACGCCAAGGCCGTCGTGGTGGACCGCTTCTCCGCCAGCCGCATGCTGGAAGACTGCCGGCGCTGGGAATGCACGTCCGCCAAATACCTGGGCAGCATTCTCGCCATCCTCATGAAGCAAGCACCGTCGCCCCACGACGCGGACAACCCGCTGCGCCTGCTGGTCGGCTCATCGGCGCCCACCGACGTGTTCCAGGCGTTCGAGCGGCGCTTCAACACGCAGTTGCTTGAGCTCTATGGCATGACCGAGTGCAATGCTTGCCTGGTCAACCCGTATGACGCGCGCCGCATCGGGTCTTGCGGCCAACCGATCACGGGCTACCGCGTCAAGGTGGTCGACGACAACGACATGGACGTGCCCGCCGGCAAGGTGGGTGAAATCGTGGTGCAGCCCGAGCGCAAGTTTCTGGGCACCATGGGTTACTACAAGGACCCGGATGCCACGCTGGAGCTGTTTCGCAATTTCTGGATCCACACCGGCGATCTCGGCCGCGCAGATGCCGATGGCTACTTCTACTTCGTCGATCGCAAGAAGCAGGCACTGCGCCGCCGTGGCGAGAACATCTCATCGTTCGAGGTCGAGTCCGTGATCAACAGCCACCCCAGCGTGAAGGAGTCCTGCGTGGTGGGCGTGCCCGCCGAGGTGGGCGACGAGGATGTCAAGGCCGTGGTGGTGTTGCGCGATGGCGTTGCGCTGCCGGCACAGGAACTGGTGGATTGGTGCGAGGCGCGCATGGCGTATTTCGCCGTGCCGCGCTACGTCGCATTCCGCGACCACCTGCCGCGCACACCGACCGACCGGATTGAGAAGTACCGCCTCAAGGCCGAAGGCATTACCGCCGATTGCTGGGACCGCGAGGCCTCGCGCGTGCACGCCGCAGAGACCACCGGGCGCTGATCGCGCATCCTCACCCGCCGTTTGCATATAAGAGGAGACGAAAGAAGTCATTTACGCGTTCGTGCTGGCTCGGCACCATGGCTACCCGAATCGATCAGCCACCGAGACCCCAAATGACTTCTGCTCCCCTGTTTCCCTCCCCGCTCGATGGCGCTGCGGGCCGCCCCCTGGAGGGTGTGAAGGTCCTCGAATGCAGCAGCTACCTGTCGGGCCCTCTGTGCGCGCAGATGCTGTCGGACCTCGGCGCCCACGTGCTCAAGGTCGAGCCGCCCACGGGCGACCCCTACCGCAATTTTGGACACAAGCAAGGTGGCACCAGCGTGCCGTGGACGAACGCCAACCACGGCAAGAAGAGCGTGTCGCTGGACCTGAAGGCGCCGCAGGACATGCAGCGCATGAAGGCATTGATCGCCGAAGCCGACCTCTACATCGAAAACTGGCGGCCCCATGTCTCGGCCAGCCTTGGCCTGGGCTACGAAGCGACCCGTGCGTTGAATCCGCGCCTGGTGCATTTCTCCATCACCGGCTTCGGCGCTGATGGCCCTGCAGCCAGCGAGCCGGCGTACGACGCGCTGCTGCAAGGCCGCACCGGCCTTGCGTTCTTCGAAGCCGCAGGTGGAACGCCCAAGGCCAGCGAGTCCTATCTGGTGGACAAGATCGTCGCCGTCTTCTGCGCGCAGATGGCCCTGGCCGCACTGGTCAAACGCGACCGCACCGGACAGGCCGTGCACCTGCAGACCTCGATGCTGGACATCATGTCCTACTTCAATTTCACGGACATGTTCCAGAACATGACCTATCTGGAGGACACGGCGGCACCGGCCTACACGCCACAGCCGATCCTGGCCACGCTGGACGGCCACATCGTGGTGTCGCCGGTCACCGGCAAGCAGCTCGGCCGCACGCTCGAAGCCGTGGGGCACCCGGAGTGGAAGGAAGACCTCAAGCGCATCACCGACAAGAAGGAAATGACACGCACCTTCTTCGAGCGCGTGGCAGGCCCCTTGAAGACGCGCAGCTCCGCCGAATGGGTGGCCGTGTTCACCGAGATGGACGTGCCGGTCGCCCCCGTCAACAGCCCGCGCGAGCACTTCAGCGATCCGCAGGTGCTGCACAACCGGATCTATTCCGAGATGGACACGCCATCGGGCCGCATCCGTGTGCCCCGGCACCCCGCGCAGATCGACGGCCAGTTGCTCACGCCGCGCTCCCCAGCCCCCGCCATCGGGCAACACAACCCGCCCGATGCTTGACGCCTCCACATCGCCGTCCCATCGCCGTCCCATCGATTTGCCACAGCCACTCACCAGGAGACATGAAGTGATCCCATCCCGAAGAACATTCGCACTCGGCGCCCTCGCCGCGGGCGCCATGCTCGCCACGCTGCCCTTGGCCGCCGTGGCGCAGACCTACCCGTCCAAGCCGATCCGCGTGGTCGTGCCATTCCCCGCCGGCAGCTCCACCGACATCGTGGCGCGCACCGTCGGCGCCCGCCTGGGCGAACGGCTCAAGCAGACCATCGTGGTCGAGAACAAGCCGGGCGCCAATGGAGCCATCGCCGCCAAGACCGTGACCGAGGCCGCGCCCGACGGTTACACGCTCTACATGGGCACCGTGGCGCAGGCCACCGGCGCGGGCTTCCTGAGCGATCCGTCCAGCTCGTACATGCTCAAGGATCTGGTGGCCGTGACCATGACCACCAGCGCGCCGCTGATGATCGTGACGCGCTCCACGCTGCCCGTGAACAACGTGGCCGAGCTGATCGACCTGGCCCGCAAAAGCCCCAAGCCCTTGACCTTCGGCTCGGGTGGCAACGGCACCGCCAACCACCTGGCCGGCGAGCTGATCAACGACATGGCCAAGGTCAAGATGCAACACATTCCGTACAAGGGCGCGATTGCCGCGATGACGGATGTGATCAGTGGCCAGATCGATGCCTTGATCGGCAGCATGGTCGACCTCAAGCCCCAGGCAGATGCGGGCAAGGTGCGCGCGCTCGCGGTCACCAGCGTCCAGCGCGCCGCCGCACTGCCCAACGTGCCGGCGGTCTCCGAAACGCTCAAGGGCTTCGACGTCGTGGGGTGGCACGGCTTTCTCGCGCCCGTGGGCACGCCCAGGCCGGTGATCGATCTGCTCTACCGGGAAACCGCCGAGGTGTTGAAGCTGCCCGACGTGCGCACAAAACTCGAACAAGGCGGCGCCACCCCCGTGGGCAGTTCGCCGCAGGTGTTCGACGCCTTCATCAAGGCTGAAGTGAAGAAGTGGGCGGATGTCGTGAAGGCGTCGGGCGCCTCACTGGAATGAGTCACAGGGAGCGCAATACGATGTCGAGTTCTTCCACTTCGCGTTCGGTCCCGGTGTTGATCGTCGGCGCCGGGCCCATTGGCCTGGCGCTGGCGGGCGACCTGGGCTGGCGCGGTATCGAGTCCCTTTTGATCGAGCGCAGCGACGGCCAGGTGCACCAGCCCAAGATGGACATGATCGGTATCCGGTCCATGGAGTTCTGCCGCCGCTGGGACATCATCGATTGGGTGCACGCAGCGGGCTACAACCGCGCGTATCCGCAGGACTGTGCCTGGGTATCGCAACTGCACGGCGGGTACGAATTCGGCCGCGAGGCGTTCCCGTCGGTGCAGGACGAAGTCAAGCCCGCGCAAAGCCCGGAGAAGCGCGAGCGCTGCCCGCAGAATTTCTTCGACCCGGTGCTCACGCGTTTCGTGCAGCGCAGCGGCAAGACCGATCTGCGCTACCACACCGAATACCTGTCGCACGAAGAATCGGACGATGGCGTTCGGGTGCGGCTGCGCCACGTGCAGACCGGTGTGGAGGAGACGGTGCACTGCCAATACCTCATCGGTTGCGACGGCGGTGCGAGCAAGGTGCGCGAAGCCCTGGGCATTCGCATGTCGGGCATTCCGGCGCTCACGTACACCACCAACGCCATCTTCGAATGCAAGGGGCTGGAGAATTTGCACGACAAGCGGCCCGCGTACCGCTACATCTTCATCGGGCCGGAAGGCACCTATGCGACCGTGGTTGCCATCAACGGCCGCGACCAGTGGCGCTTCTCCATCGTCGGCGATGAGACCATGCGCACGCTCACCGAAGAAGAGGTGTGCAAGGTATTCCGCCGCGCCGTAGGGCGCGACGATTTCGAGTTCAAGACCTTGTCCTTGCTGCCCTGGGTGCGCCGCCAACTGGTGGCCGATGGCTATGGCACGGCGCGCGTGAAGATCGCCGGCGACGCGGCCCACCTGACCTCGCCCACCGGCGGCTTCGGCATGAACATGGGCCTGCAGGACTCGGTGGACCTGAGCTGGAAGCTGGAAGCGGTGCTGCGCGGCTGGGGTGGCCCGCAGTTGCTGGCGTCCTATGAAGTCGAACGGCGCCCGGTGGCCATCCGCAACGTGAACGAGGCCACGCACAACCTCAAGTCCATGCTCAAGCCGCGCGAGTCGCTCAGTGCGGCGGTGTTCGAACCTGGAGCGGCGGGCGACGCGGCGCGCAAGACCTTTGGCGACGCCTACACCGAGGCGATGCGCCGCGAGTGGTACACCATCGGCATCCATCTGGGCTTTCGCTACGAAGGCTCTCCGGTGGTGGCGCCCGACGGCACCGCCGAACCGCAAGACACGGTGAGCACCTACGAGCAGACCTCGCGCCCGGGCCACCGCGCACCGCATGTGTGGCTGGCACCCGAGGTCTCCACGCTCGACAGCTTTGGCCGGGGGTTCGCACTCGTCAAGACCCGCGCTGGCGTCGACACCTCCGCGCTGGAGCGCGCTGCCGCGCAACGCGGCATGCCGCTGACGGTGCTGGACTGGTCGGCCCATGCCGATGTCCGCCAGGCCTACGAACGCGCGCTTGTGCTGGTGCGCCCGGATGGCCATGTCGCGTGGCGCGGCGAGGATGTCCCCGCGGACATCGCCGACACACTGGCACGGGTGAGTGGCTGCGGCAGCCCCTCCGCCGCTGATACAACGGATACCCAGACCAAGGAGACTGCATGCAACTGACCGAAGAACAAACCCTGCTGCGCGACACCGTCACGCGGCTGGCCGAAGAAAAGGTGCGCCCGCTGGTGCGCCACATGGAGGAGAACGACAACTTCCCCGACGAACTCGTCGAGGTGTTCGGTGACATGGGTTTGCTGCAGATGTGGGTGCCCGAGCAGTACGGCGGCCCGGGTGGTGATCTGACGTCCGTGTGTCTGGCCAAGGAAGCCATCGGCAAGGTGTCCCTGGCCGCGTCCACGCTGTGCTCCAACAATTCCATTGGGCTGATCCTGCCGCTGCTGCATTTCGGCTCCGATGCGCAGAAACAGCGCTGGCTGCCGTTGGCGGCCAAGGGACGCACCATCGTGGGCGTTGCCATGAGCGAGCCCGAAGCGGGGTCGGACGTGTCCTCGCTGCGCACCACCGCGCGCCGCGATGGCGACAGCTATGTGATCAACGGGCGCAAGAACTGGGTCACCTGGGGCGCGCAGGCGCAATGGATCCTGGTGTTCGCCAAGACCACCGAGGCGGGTGGGCACAACGGCATCAGCGCGTTTCTGGTCGACACCACCAAGCCCGGCTTCAGCGTCGGTCCGAAGGAGGAGAAGATGGGCCGGCATGGTTCGCCGACCTACCCTTTGTACCTGGACAACGTGCGCGTCGAGGCCGATTGCATGATCGGCGCCGAAGGCCAGGGCTTCAAGCAATGCATGCGCATCCTGGACATGAACCGCCCCACGCTGGCGGCGTCGTCGCTCGGGCTGGCGCAAGGGGCTCTGGACGAATCGATCCGCTATGCGCAGGAGCGCCGCCAGTTCGGCAAACGCATCGCGGATTTCCAGGCCATCCAGTTCAAGATCGCCGACATGGCGATGAAGATCGAAGCCGCGCGCGCCCTGCTCTACAACACCGCTCGCGAAATTGACGCGGGCGATCTCTCGCGCCTGACGCTGCTGTCGTCGATGACCAAGTGCTTCGTCACCGACGTGGCCATGGAGGTCACGCTCGAAGCCGTGCAAGTGCACGGCGCCTATGGCTATTCGAAGGAGTACCCGGTGGAACGCATGATGCGCGACGCCAAGCTCAACCAGATCCTCGAAGGCACCAACGAAATCCACCGTCTCATCATCTCGCGGCAACTGCTCGGCCGCTGAAGAACCACCAACAAGGAAACCGCAATGGCAAGTGTTGACTATCTGGCCAAAGATGGCCGCGCCTACGTGACGCTCAACCGTCCCGAGAAAAAGAACGCCATGACCTCGGCGATGTTCGAGGAGCTCATGGACGCCTACGACCGCGCGGAGGCCGACGACGACGTGCGCGTGGTCGTGCTCAACAGCGCGGGCACCGACTTCTGCGCCGGGCACGACCTGGCCGAGGTCGGCAAGGAGTACGGAGAAACGACCGTCGACGAGAAGGGCCGGGTGCGCAAGCCGAGCCAGCGCGCACGCGTCCAGCACGACCAGCGCTACATCGGCCGCTTCCAGCGCATCTTCAATTCGCTCAAGCCCACGCTGTCGCTCGTGAAGGGCTATTGCGTGGGTGCCGGGCTGTACCTCGCCGAGGCCTCGGACCTCGTGATCGCGGCCGACACGGTGAAGATGGGCCATCCCGAGCAGAAGCTTGGCCTGTCCGGCGCGGCGTATTTCGCGGCCTGGGAGATGGTCAACATGGGTCCGCGCAAGGCGCGCGAACTGCTGTTGCTCGCCGATGTGTGGGACGCACCGACGGTGCTGAGCCTGGGCATGGTCAACAAGGTCGTGCCGCTGGACCAGCTGGAGCAGGCCGGCGAAGAATGGGTCGAGCGCATCGTGCGCCTGCCGCGCGACGGCGTGGTGCTGGGCAAGGCCGCGACGAACCTGGCCATGGATTCGCTCGGCATTTCCAGCCAGTTCTCGTACGGCCACATCCTGCATTCGCTGGCGACCAACGTGCGCTACGAGGCCGATGAATTCAACTTCATGAAGGCGCGCCGCGACAAGGGCGTGACGGCGTCGAACAAGGAGCGCGAGGCCTTCTATGTCGACGACAAGAAGCAGGGAGGCTGAAGAAGCCCATGAGCAGCGCGCTGAAGGGACTCAAAGTCCTCGACTTCACCCAGATGATGACCGGCTCGATGGCCACCATGCTGCTCGGCGACATGGGTGCCGACGTGATCAAGGTGGAACAACCCGAAGGCGATCCGTTTCGCCGTTCGGGCGAAACCTCGCTCGGTGGCGACGGTGTTTTCTTTCTCGCGATCAACCGCAACAAGCGCGGCATCGTGTTGGACCTGAAAACCGCCGAAGGCCGTGCCACCGGCGCGCGGTTGGCCCAGGAGGCCGACGTGGTGGTGGAGAATTTCCGTCCGGGTTTCACCGACAAGGTCGGTCTGGACTTCGACACCTTGCGCCGCCAGAACCCACGCCTGGTCTACTGCTCGATCACCGGCTTCGGCCGCGAAGGGCCGGACGCCGGACGCCCTGCGCTCGACCAGATCATCCAGGCCATGTCCGGCCTGATGCAGGTCACCGGCACACCGCAGAGCGGACCGCTCAAGACCGGCTTCCCCTTGTGCGATCTGGTGACAGCCCTGCTGGCCACCGTCGGCGTCCTCGGCGCGGTGCAGGCGCGCCACCACACCGGCGAAGGGCAACGGGTCGACCTCTCGATGATGGACGCCTCGATGTTCACCCACGTGCCGCGCGACGTGTACTTCGACGCCACCGGCACGAGCCCGCCGCTCACTGGCAACGAGCACTGGGACATCGTGCCCAACAACACCTACCGTACCGCCGATGGCCGGGACATCATGGTGATCACCATCAACGACAAGTTCTGGCAAGTGCTGTGCGATGGCCTGGGCATTGCGGAATGGAAGACCGATCCGCGTTACGCCACCAAGCGCGAACGGCTCAACCGCCGGGCCGAGGTCGATGCCCGCCTGGCCGAGGTGTTCGCCACGCGCACGCTGGAGGACTGGAACCGCATCCTGCTGGAGGTCGGGGCCATCTTCGGACCGGTGCGGACCTGGGAAGAGGTGTTCAACGATCCGTCGATCCGGGACCACTTGATCAAGACCATCGAACACCCCAAGGCGGGCAAGTTCAAAGTCGTCAACAACCCCTTGGCGTTCTCCGGGACACCGACGTCCATCCACCGGCCCCCGCCCATGCTGGGGCAGCACAATGCGGAGATCTTGAGCGCGAGCAGCTGGCCCGCGCGCTAGGGCCACGCTAGCAGGAACGCGCATTGAACCCTCTCCTCCAAGGCATCCGCGTCGTCGACATGACGTCGGTCATCTTCGGCCCCTATTGCACCGCCACGCTGGCGGACATGGGGGCCGACGTCATCAAGATCGAACCCGCGGGTGGCGACGAGGTTCGAAGAGTGGGGCGGCCGGTGGTCACGCGCGGCATGGGTCCCGGGCACATGACGGTCAACCACGGCAAGCGCTCCGTGACCTGGAACCTCAAGACCGATGAAGGCCGCCGGCAACTGGAATCGCTGGTTCGCAGCGCCGACGTGTTCATCCACAACCTGCGGGCCGACGCCGTGGCGCGCAACCGGCTGGACCACGAGACCTTGAGCGCCCTGCGCCCCGACCTCGTCTACGTCCACTGCACCGGCTTTGGCCTGGACGGCCCCTATGCTGGGCGCTCGGCCTACGACGACATCATCCAGGCGGCTTCGGGCGCGGCCAGGCTGCTGCCACGCGTGGACGGCAACCCGCAGCCGCGTTTCCTGCCCATGGCGATGGCCGACAAGGTCAGCGGGCTGCACGCGGTGCAAGCGGTGCTGGGTGCGCTGTTCCACCGTGCGCGCACGGGTGAGGGGCAGGTGGTGGAGGTGCCGATGTTCGAGTGCTTCACGCACTTCCTGCTGCAGGAGCACCTGTACGGCCACACCTTTTCACCGCCCAACGACGGCGTGGGCTACCCGCGCCAGCTCGACCCCCACCGGCAACCCATGCGCACGGCCGACGACCACATCGTGGTGGCACCTTACAGCGACGACCGCTGGGTGCGCTTCTTCGACGCCATCGGTGAGCCCGAATTCCTGCATCGGCACGGCCTGAACACCGCGCGCCAGCGCTTCGAGCACCTCGATCTGCTGCAGAAAAAAATGGCCGAGGTGCTGCCCACGCGCTCCACCGCGCAGTGGCTGGCCCTGTTTGCCGCGCACGACATCCCCGCCTGCCGCGTCAACGATCTGCAGGACGTGCTCGACGACCCGCACCTGATGGCGGTCGGCTTCTTCGAGAAGCGCACGCACCCGAGCGAAGGCGGCTATCTGCACATGCGGCAACCCGTGAAGTTTTCGCGCGCGGCCCCAGCGGCCACACGCGGTGCACCGCTGCTGGGCGAGCACAACGACGACGTGTTCTGAACACGCGGAGATGGCCGCTCTGCCCAGGCGGGTGCCGGGTAACACATCTCAAACCATATGAAAGACGTCTCGTCGGCGCATGAGGCTCTGACACCATGAATGGGTTCGCACACGGACTGCGAACACAGCCCCCACGGACGCCATGCGCAAGCGCACCGGCACGGTGGTGGTGGTCCATCCAAAAGCAAGGAGACAACATGTTGCGGCGTTTCGTTTCACTGATCCCGCTCCTGTTCGGCCTGAGCCAGGCCGCACTGGCGCAAACCTATCCCAGCAAACCCATCACACTGATCGTCCCCTACGCCGCGGGCGGTGGCGCCGATCGCGTCAGTCGCCTGGTCGGCGGTGAGATGGCACGGCTCATGAACACGACGATCGTGGTCGAGAACATGCCCGGTGCCAATGGCCGCATCGGCGCGGCGCGCGTGGCCAAGTCGGCGCCCGATGGCTACACGCTGCTCTTCACCTCGGCAGGGCCCATCACGATCAGCCCGCACGCAGCGGCCCTGGCCTACGACCCGCTCAAGGATTTCGACCCGGTGGGCATGGCCGTGGTCAACCACATGCTGGTGGTCGCGAACCCGGGTGTGCCGGTGCGCAACATGCAGGAACTGGTCGCGGCCGCGCGACAGAGCCCTGGCAAGCTGTCCTACGCCAGCTCGGGCGTCGGCGGCACGTCGCACCTGGTCGGCGAGTTGCTCAAGAGCGATGCCAAGGTGCAGATCGAGCACATTCCGTTCCGCGGCGACGCGCCGGCGATGGTCGAGGTGGTCGCGGGCCGCGTGCCGATCGGCATCACGGTGCTGGCCAGCATCGAGGCCTATCTGCAGGACGACCGCATCCGCGTGATCGGCTCCATCAGCGAAACCCGAAGCCCCCGTTTTCCCAACGTCGGCACCGCCGCCGAGGCAGGCTTCCCGAACGTGCACACCTACGGCTGGATGGGCTTTCTCGCGCCGGCCGGCATCCCCAAGCCGCAATTACAGCAACTCAACACCGCCCTGAACAAGGTGCTGGAGAGCGCGGAGACGAAGGAAAAACTGATCGCGATGGGCGCCGTGCCCAAGCCCGGCACCAGCGAAGAGCTGCGCCAATACATCCACAACGAATACACCACCTGGGGTCGCGTGATCAAGGACAGCGCGATCAAGCTGGAATGACGCCGCAGGCCCCCTCCACGCCACGCCCGGCGATCCGGCTGCGGCTCTCGGCAAACCCGGACTTGTGCATCAGCGCCGGCCTGTGCGTCATGGCCAGCGCCGAGGTGTTCGATCAGCGGGACCTGGATGGCGCCGTCCAGCTGCGCATCGCAGAGCCTCCCGAGCACCTGTACGCGCAGGCGATGGCGGCGGTCAACAGCTGCCCTTCGGGGGCGATCACGGCAGAACACATCGAGAGCTGAAGAAAGAGAAAGGAAAACGCATGACATCGCCATCCGGCGCCATCGAGTCTCCGATGGGGGCCTACCAGCGGCGCCTCAACGAAGGCGTGCTGGCCTACCAGTACAGCCCCAAGGCACAGCGCGCCGTGTTCTACCCCCGTGTTCTGTGTCCCTTCACGGGCAGCGCCGATCTGCAGTGGCGCGAGAGCCGTGGCGAGGGCACCGTGCACGCCGTCACCTACCTCTATCCCAAGGGAGAACCGCCGTACAACGTGGTGCTGGTCGATCTGGACGATGGCTTTCGCATGATGAGCCGCGTCGAAGGCAATCAGAACGTGGCGGCGGACCAGGTGCGCATCGGCATGCGCGTGCGCGTGCGGATCCGCCGCCAGGACGGTGCCGACGCAGTCCCCTTCTTCGAACCGATCGACGCTCAACCATGACCATCCACCCGCTTCAACGTGGGGCCACCGCCATTGTGGGCGTGGCCGAATCCGATCTGGGCCAGGTGGCGCCGGGCACGCTCCCGGTGGACCTGATGGCCCAGGGCACCCTGCGAGCGCTGGAAGACGCCGGCCTTGCGCTGTCGGACATCGACGGCGTGTTCGCCTCCTCTGCGCAGGTCCGGCTGGCCTCGGTCGCCTTGTGCGAATACCTCGGCCTGCGCCCCCGCTACCAGGACTCGTCCTTCAGCGGCGGCTCGGTGTTCGAGACCATGGTAGGCCATGCCGCCGCCGCGATCCAGGCCGGGCAGTGCGAAGTGGCCCTGCTGGCCTACGGCAGCACGCAGCGCTCGGTGGCGGGTGGCCTGCTCAACATCCGGGGCTTCGACCCGCTCATCACACCCTTCGGTCCGCGCATGCCCTTGAGCGGGTACGCGCTCGCGGCCTCGCGCCACATGCACGAATTCGGCACCACGCGCGAGCACCTGGCCGCCGTGGCGGTGGCCGCGCGCGATTGGGCGCGCATGAATCCGGTGGCCTGGGAGCGGGACCCGCTCACGATCGAACAGGTGCTGGCCTCGCGCATGGTGAGCCATCCCTTGACGGTGCGCGACGCGTGCGTGGTCACCGATGGCGGTGGCGCCGTGATCATCACCACCGCCGAGCGCGCGCGCCACCTGAAGAAGCCCCCGGTCTATGTGCTGGGTGTGGGCGATGCGATCGGGCACCTGGAAATCCACTCCATGCCCGACCTCACCACGACCACGGCCGTCCAGTCGAGCCGCGCCGCCTACGCCATGGCGGGCATGGAGCCGAAGGACATCGACGTGGTCGAGCTCTACGACGCCTTCACCATCAACACGCTGCTGTTCCTGGAAGACCTGGGTTTCGTGCCCAAGGGCGAGGCAGGTCCTTTCGTGGCCTCGGGCGCCATCTCACCCGGCGGGTCCCTGCCCGTGAACACCGCCGGTGGCGGCCTGTCCTACACCCATCCCGGCCTGTATGGGCTTTTTCTGCTGATCGAAGCCGCGCGCCAGATCCGCGGTGAGTGCGGCCAGCGCCAGGTCCAGGCTTGCGAAACCGCTCTGGCGCACGGCAACGGGGGCACCTTGTCGGCCCAGAGCACCGTCGTTCTGGGCGGGCCTTCCACGGTGTGAACACCGCGCGCAGGGTACCCATCTGGCTTCATTTCACTTCTCAGGTTTTCGCATGGACACTTCCGTTGCCGCCCCTCGCGCCACCCCGGCCGAGGTAGCCACCCCAGCCTCCCCTCGCCTGCTGCAACACGACGACCTGCGCCGTGTGCTGCACCCCGAAAGCATCGCCATCGTCGGCGCGTCCGACCGCCCCGGCTCGTTCAGCGAACGCGTGATGGTCAACCTCGCGCATTTCAAAGGCCGCGTGTACATGGTCAACCCCAAGTACGCGCAGATCGGCGAACACAAGTGTTATCCCTCGGTCAGCGCCTTGCCCGAAGCGGTCGATGCGGTGGTCTTCGTGGCCAGCCGCGAGGCGGCCGAGGACACGGTGCGCGAATGCGTGGCCGCTGGCGTGGGCGGGGTGGTCATGTTCGCATCCGGTTTCGCGGAGACCGGCAAGCCCGAGCACGTGGCCTTGCAGGAACGGCTGCGCCAGCTGGTGGCGGGCAGCAGCACGCGCCTGATCGGGCCCAACTGCATCGGCATCTACAACTACGTGAACGGCGCGCGCATGGCGTTTTCGCCGCCGGTCTCCCAGCCCCGCCTCGCGGGCCACGCCTTTGCCATCGCCAGCCAATCCGGCGCGATGGGCTCGGCCCTGTCGCAGGCGATCGAACACGGGGTGTCCATCAGCCACACCTTGACCTCGGGTAATGCGTGCGATGTGGACGTGGCCGATCTCGTGTCCTACCTCGTCGACGACCCGAACTGCCAATCCATCCTCTGCATCTTCGAGGGCATGCAGGACCCCCGCCGCCTGCTGGAGGCCGCGCGGCGCGCCTGGGAGGCCGACAAGCCCCTGATCGTCTACAAGATGGCCACGGGTGTGAAGGGTGGCCAGGCGGCCCTCTCCCACACCGGATCGCTCGCGGGCTCCAACGAGATGTATGCAGCGGCTTTTCGGCGCTACAACGTGATCGCGTTGAACCGCCTGGAAGACCTGGTGGAAACGGCGGCCTTCTTCGCCAAGGCCCCCCGACGCTGCCTGGCCGACGGCGTGGCCGTGGTCTCCACCTCCGGCGGAGCGGCCATCATGGCGGCGGACAAGGCCGAAGAGCACGGCGTGCCCTTGCCCGATCTGCTGCCCGGGACCGAAGCCTTTCTGGGCACCTTGTTGCCCGAGTTCGGTTCGGCCAAGAACCCCTGTGACCTCACCGGACAGGTGCTGAACAACCCGCAGAGCATCGCGGCCTGCGCGGATGCGCTGCTGGACGAAGAAACCATCGGCACGCTTCTGTACCCGCACCCCCTGTCGTACGACGGTGCGTCATGGCGCTTCGACCTGCTGTCCCAGGCAGCGGCGCAGCGCGGGAAGTGTTTTGTCACGGTGTGGATCAACGAATGGCTCGAAGGGCCAGGCATCCGCGAAGCCGAAGCGAACCCGAACGCCATCGTCTTCCGCTCCATGGACCGCGCGTTCCAGGCCCTGTCGGCGTGGCAACACCGCAGCCGCATGCGCGCCCAGGCCGAGGCACAGGTGCGCACGGTGAGCGCCCAGGGCCGGGAGGCCGCGCGCGCGCTGCTGCAGTCCTTGCCCAGGGGACGCGCGCTCACCGAGCGCGAAGCCAAGAACCTGCTGGCCTGTTACGGCATTCCCGTCACGACCGACCGGTTGGCGGCGAGCGCCAGTGAGGCCGTGGCCCTCGCCGAGCAAATGGGCTACCCGGTGGTGCTCAAGCTCGAGAGCCCGGACGTGCTGCACAAGACCGAGGCGGGCGTGGTCAAGCTGAACCTGCAAGACCCGCAGCAGGTGGTGGCGGCATACGAAGACATCGTGCAGCGCACCGCGCGCATCGCACCGCCGCCGCGTGTGCAGGGTGTGGCGGTGCAGCCCATGATCGAGAGCGGCATCGAACTCATGGTCGGCGGCCGCGTGGACTCCGCGCTCGGCCCCGTCGTGCTGGTGGGCTGGGGCGGTGTGATGGTGGAGGTGCTCCAGGACGCTGTCACCGAGATGGCGCCGGTGTCTCGCCAGCAAGCCGGCCAGATGATCGAGCAGTTGAAGGTCTCCCACCTGCTCCAGGGCTACCGCGGCAGCGCGCCCGTGGACGTCGGGCACCTCCAGGAGATCGTCTGCGCCGTGTCCGAATTCCTCGCCGACTTCGCCCAGGAGATCGGTGAGATCGACATCAACCCGCTGATCTGCACGCCACGGCGAATCATCGCGGTGGACGCGCTGGTCACGCGCCCTTGAACCCATCACATCGAAGAGGAAACATGTCAGTCAACAGCATTTCATTGGAAGGCAAGGTGGCCCTGGTCACCGGCGCCGGTGGCGGCATCGGCCGTGCAGTGGCCGTGGCGATGGCGCGGGCCGGCGCGCGCATCGTCATCAACGATCTGGGCACCAGCCTCAAGGGCGAAGGCCAATCGGGTTCGCCCGCGCAGGAAACCCAGGCGCTCGTCGAGGGCCTGGGAGGCCAAGCGGTGATCAACACCGACAGCGTGTCCGACTGGGCCGGCGCGCAACGCATGGTGCAGATGGCGGTGGACCAGTTCGGCCGCATCGACGTGGTGGTGAACAACGCCGGCATCCTGCGCGATGCGATCTTCCACAAGATGTCGGTGGACGATTGGAATTCGGTGGTGCAAGTGCACCTGAACGGCACCTTCTTCGTCAGCCGCGCGGCGGCCGAGCACTTCCGCCGCCAGGCCAGCGGCGCCTATGTGCACATGACCAGCGGCGCGGGCCTGGTGGGCACCGTCGGCCAGGCCAACTATTGCGCGGCCAAGCTGGGCATCGTGTCCTTGTCCAAGGCCATCGCGTTGGACATGGGGCGGTACAACATCCGCAGCAACTGCATTGCGCCGATTGCCTGGGGCCGCATGACGGACGCGATCCCGTCGGACACCGAGGAACAGCGCGCGCGCATCAAGATCCTGCAACAGATGACACCGGAGAAGAACGCGCCGCTGGCGGTGTTCCTGGCGTCGGACGCCGCGCGCGAGGTGAACGCTCAGGTGTTCGCGATCCGCATGAACGAGATCTTCCTGATGAGCCAGCCGCGCCCGCTGCGCAGCGTGCACCGTTCGGAGGGCTGGACGCCCGAGACGATTGCGCAACATGCGGTGCCCGCGCTGCAGCCGCACTTCCTCTCGGTGAGCACCAGCCCGGAGCTGTACCCATGGGACCCGATCTGATGCAGGGCGCGGCGATGCTGGACACCCACGGCGACGTGGCGCGCATGCTGCAGGACAGCGCGGCCGAGGTGGCACCGGCCAAGGACCTGGCGCGCGTGCGCGCGCAGCGCTACCAGCAGCCGGGGTTCGACCTTGCGGTGTGGACGCTGATCGGTGAGATGGGTTGGCTGGGCCTTCGGGCTTCGGCCGATGAAGGTGGCGCGGGCCTTGGCATGCGCGAAGCCTGCGCATTGGCCGAATCGCTGGGGGCGGGGCTGTTGCCCGAGCCGGTGATCGATGTGGCCTTCTGCGTGCGCGCGCTCGAGGGCGAAGCGCGCAGGCAGATGCTGGCGAACCACCACCTGGTGGTGCCTGCGCTCAACGGCACTGCGGCCCCTGCCACGCGCTTGGAAAACGGCCGGGTGCAGGGCACGCACCACTTCGTTCCCGGCGCACTGGGTGCGCAAGCGTTCCTGGTGGCCACCACCGGGGGTGCGGTGCTGGTGGCGTCCGATGCCGCAGGCGTGAACATCCAGCCCAAGCCCATGCAGGACGGCAGCTTCTGCGCCACAGTGACTTTTTCGGATGCCCAGGGCGAACCGGTGGCTGCGGATTTCGCAGGCGCCTGGGAGGAAGCAGCGCTGCAAACCGCAGCCTACCTGCTCGGGGGTGCCGAACGCTGCCTGAACATCACGCTGGAATACCTCGGCACGCGCGTGCAATTTGGCAAACCCATTGGGAGTTTTCAGGCCCTGCAACACAAGTCGGCCGATCTCGCGCTGCAGATCGCCTTGACGCGTGCCAGCGTCTACAGCGCTGCCGCGACTTTGGACGGCACAAGCGCCGATGGCGCCGCGCGGCAGATGGCGGTGTCGCGTGCGAAATGCCGCGCCGCCGATACCGCGATGCTGGTGGCGCGCCAGTCGGTGCAGATGCACGGTGGCATGGGCTACACCGACGAATGCGACGTGGGCTTGTACCTGCGCAAAGGCATGGTGCTGATGAACGCGTACGGATCGGCGGGTTGGCACCGCAGCCGCTACGCCCGTCTGGCGCTGGAGAGTGAAACGCAACGCAGCGGTGGATAAGCCATGACCGAATCAAGACCTGACTACAACGCCATGGGCGACGACGCGTTCCGGCAACTGGTGCGCAACTGGATAGTCACGCACTACCCGCTGGACGTGATCAACCCGGCGCACCGGCTTCGCTTCGAGGCGGCGCGGCCATGGTACGAAGCCCTGTCCCGGGCCGGCTGGCTGGCGCCGGGCTGGCCGGTCGAGCACGGCGGTCTGGGGCTGTCGGCGGGCAAGCAACTCATCCTGATGGAGGAGCAGGAGCGCCATGGCTGCGCGCGCCTCAACGACATGGGTGTGGTCATGATCGGACCGCTCCTGATCCGCTATGGCACCGATGCGCAGCGCGCTTTCTTTCTGCCAAAAATTCTCTCGGGCGAGCACGTCTGGTGCCAGGGCTACAGCGAGCCCAACGCGGGCTCCGATCTGGCGAGCCTGCGCACCGAGGCGGTTCTGAAAGACGGCGAATGGGTGGTCAACGGCCAGAAGATCTGGACCACGCGCGGCGCCGATGCGAACTGGATGTTCGCGCTGGTGCGCACCGACAAGTCCGCGCGCAAGCAAGAGGGCATCAGCTTCCTGCTGATTCCGATGGACTCACGTGGCCTGAAGGTGCGGCCCATCCAGGACATCTCGCTCGACGACGAACTGTGCGAGACCTTCTTCGACGACGTGCACGTGCCCGAAAGCCATCTGGTGGGCGAGGTCAACAAGGGCTGGTCGATGGCCAAGGCCCTGCTGGGCTTCGAGCGCATCTTCCTGGGCGCCCCCAAGCACTCGGAATACGCGCTCAGCCGCGTGGCCCTTCTGGCGCGCGAGATGGGCTGCTGGGACGACCCGGTGTTCCGCGACCGCTATGTGCGCCTGCAACTCGACCTCGAAGACCACAAGGCCCTGTACGAAACCTTTGTCGACCAGGTGCGCCGGGGCCAGGACTTGGGGCCCGACGTGTCGCTGCTCAAGCTGCACCAGAGCGAGCTGTTCCAGCGCATGACCGAGTTCATGCTCGAGATGGCCGAGATGAACGCAGGCTGCCTGGACCCCATGGAAGGCAAGGACGCGCTGAACCCGGCGAGCCAGTTCTTCCAGGCGCGCCCTACCACCATCTACGGTGGCAGCTCCGAAATCCAGCGCACCATCATCGCCCGCCAGGTGCTGGGCTTGCCGGGATAGTCCAATGGCACTTCTAGGTCGCGCCGCATTGGTGAGCTGGTCGCAGGTGGACGAAGCCGATAGGGCCGACTTCACCGCCTGGCACAACCAGGAGCACATGCCCGAGCGCCTGGCCTTGCCCGGCTTCCTGCGGGGTCGGCGGTATGCGGCCGTGTGCGCGCAGCGCGCGTACCTGATCCTGTATGAAACCGAGGACTTCGATGCCCTGGTCAGCCCCGAGTACCTCGCGCGGCTCAACGCACCCACGCCCTGGACGCGCCGCTGCGTGGCCCTGTTGCGCGATTCGGTGCGGGGCCTGTGTGCCGTCCAGCGTTCGCTGGGCGACAGCGCGGCGGGCTATCTCGCCACCGTGCGCCTGCAGGACGAACGCGCCGATGCAACGGGGTTGGAGACCTTGTGCGACGCGGCCGCGCAGTGGCCCGATGTCGCTGGCGCACACCTGGTGGTGGCCAACGCCGATGCCAGCCAGATCGAGACCACGGAGCGCAGCGGACGCCAGTTGGGCACGCCCACCGCCGCTCTGCTGGTGGAGGGGCATTCGGCGGTGGCGGTGGCCATGGCCGCCGAGCGGCTGCGCCAGATGCTGCGGGAAGCGCAACCCGACCTGCCACTGCCCGTGGTGGAAACCTTCCAACTGCAATTCCAGATGACCGCACCGCAGGCGGACCGCAGCCCGCAGACCTTCCAGGAGACCCCAACCATGTCCACATGCCCGTTTCACGACTCCACCGCCGCCCGCGAAAAGCCGCTCATGCCCCTGCCGCGCGATGACGGCCCGCTCAACCCGCCGGGCGGCTACGCGCGCCTGCGCAGCGAATGCCCGGTGTCCAGGGCGACGCTGTGGGACGGCTCCGAAGCGTGGGTGGTGACGCGCTGGCAAGACGTGCGGGCGGTGTTGTCCAGCCCGAGCTTCAGCAGCGACCCCAACACGCCAGGCTTCCAGTCGCTCTCGCAGGCGCGCCAGCAGCAGGTGCTGGCGCGCAACACCTTCATCAACATGGACGACCCCGAACACGCGCGCTTTCGCCGCATGCTCACGCGCGACTTCATGCAAAAGCGCATGGGCGAGATGAAGCCGCAGGTGGACAGCTTGCTGGAAGGCCTGTACGCCGGACTCGAGCAGTCCCCACAGCCTTCGGACTTCATGGAGAAGGTCGCGAACCCCTTGCCGGTCATGGTGGTGTCGCTGCTGATCGGCGTGCCGTTCGAGGATTTCGAGATGCTGGGGCGTTGGAGCAATCTGCGCATCGACCACCGGGCCGCACCGCAGGAGATCCGCCAGGCGACGCTGGACATGGAAGCGTATTTCGAGAACGCCATCCGCGAGCGCCTGAAGAAGCCGGGCGATGCCAGCGATCTGCTCACGCGCCTGGTCCAGGAGCAGTTGCAACCTGGCCATATCGAACTGGAAGAGCTGGTGCGCCTGTCGGCCCTGCTGTACTCCGCCGGCCATGGCACCACGTCCACGCAGATCGGCATGGGCACGCTGACCCTGTTGCGCCATCCCGAGCAGAAAGACGCGATGGCAGCGGACCCCGCGCTCGTGCCGCGCGCGATCGAGGAGATGCTGCGCTACAACGCCATCGCGCACTTGAATTCCTCCCGCGTGGCCATCGCCGACGTGGAGATCGGCGGACAGTCGATCAAGGCGGGCGAGAGCGTGCATGCCATGCTGGTCGCGGCCAACCGCGATCCGGCGACGTTCGAGAACCCCGACCGCTTCGACATCCATCGCCAGAGCCAGCCCCACGTGGCGTTCTCCTACGGGGTGCACCAGTGCCTGGGCCAACCGCTGGCGCGGCTGGAACTCAACGCCGTCTTCAGCACCCTGTTCCAGCGCTTTCCCCGTTTGCAATTGGCGGTACCGTTCGAAGAGCTTCGCTTCAATGCCATGTCGCAGGTGTACGGCGTGGAAGCGCTGCCGGTGACATGGTGACGATGGCAGCGCCCGACCGGTCCACGAAGCCACAGCACCGCTTCGACGATCGGGTCGCGCTGGTGACGGGCGGCGCATCCGGCATCGGCGCGGCCACGTGCGAGTTGCTGGCACATGCCGGTGCCCAGGTGTGGGTGGCGGACTTCGACCTCGCCAGCGCCCTGGCACTGGCGGACCGCCTTGTAGCGGCTGGCGCGCAGGCCCAGGCCATCGCCTTGGACGTCACCGATCCGCAGCAGGTGAAGAACGTGGTACAGGCCTGCTGGCAACGCCACGCACGCCTGGATATCGCGGTCAACAACGCGGGCATTTCGCAATCGGTCAACGGCTTGCTGCAAACACCGCGCAGCCAGTGGTCCGACGTGATGGGCGTGAATCTGGAAGGTGTGTGGAACTGCCTGCAAGCCGAGCTGGCCGTGATGGCACCCGCGCGCTCGGGCGCCATCGTCAACGTGTCGTCTCGCGCCGGGTTGGTGGGGCATCCGCAAGTCGCCGTGTACACCGCCTCCAAGCACGCCGTGGTGGGCCTCACCCGATCGGCGGCATTGGAGTTCGCGCCTTTGGGCATCCGCGTCAACGCGGTGTGCCCGGGCCTGGTCCGAACGCCTTTCGTCGAGCGAAAGCTCGGCGAGCGGCTGGAGGAGGTCTCGCGCAGCGCCAATCCCCTTGGGCGCGCGGCCGATCCGATGGAGATCGCCGAGTCGATCGCCTGGTTGTGTTCCGACGCGGCCAGTTACGTGGTGGGCGTGGCACTGCTGGTGGACGGCGGCGCGCTGGCCGGGGGGTCCACCGGCAAGTGAGCGGCGCGGTTCAGCTCGCGCGAAAGCGGACCAGGCCGTTGTCCAGCGCCGTTTCCCCGCGCAAGGGCACCCGCACACGAAACGCCAGGGCCAAGGTGTCGGGTTCGCCCAGCGGGTCTTCGGGCAAGCGCCAGAAGCCCACCTCGATGGCGTCGCCCGCGAAAGTGGGCCGGGTGAAGCGGCACTGGATCGAGCGCATGCGCTCGGGCGCATGCCCGCCGTACGCGCCCAACGCCAGCCGCCCGGCCTCACCCAACAACAACAGGCCATGCAGGATCGGCTTCTGGAAGCCGGCCTGGCTGGCGAACGCGGGATTCACATGCAGCGGGTTGTAGTCACCGCTGAGCCGGTAGATGAACGCAGCGTTGTCCGGCAGGGTGGCGTCGAAGGCCTGCTCGCACGGCGTGTTGGGCACGGACATGGCGGCCGGCGCTGCTTCGGGCTCAGCCCGAAAGCCGCCATCGCCCCGGCAGTACGACACCATGGTGGACGTGGCATAGAGCGCCTGCGAGTCGGCATCGCGCACCTCGCGCTCCAGGTAAAGCATGGCACCCTTGTCCGCGCCCCGGTCGACGAGGCGCGGCACGCGCAGATGGCATACCACCCGCGCCGTCGGCGGCAAAGGCTGGTGCAGGATCAGTTGCTGCTCGCTGTGCACCACACGCGCAAAGTCGATGCCCAGGTTCTCATCGCGGATCGACTTGAACCCCAGCGTCACGGCGAAGGTGGGCGGCACCTTCAGCCGCTCTTCGAAGAGAAAGTCCAGCTCGGCCGCCGATGGTGTCTGCCGGCCATAGCCGATCCCCAGCGCGTACAGCATGGCGTCGCGCGGTCCATAGGTCTGCTCGACAGGTTGAAAGCGGTGGGCAAGAACCCGGTGGGGATCCAGTGGCATGGCAGAAGGTGGAAGCAAAGTAGCGGGGCAGTTTCGCGCACGGCACCGCGCCGTGGCAGACGCTGGGGATATGAAAGCAGACTAAAAGCGTTTTGGACGATATGGGAAGGGATCACCACAATGGCCGCGAACGCTCCCGACACAGCCTCACCACAAGCCCTGCGCCCATGCCCACCACCCCGGTCACCACGCCCCCCGCCGCACTGGACGGTCTGAAAGTCGTCGATCTGTCCCGTCTGATCGCCGGTCCTTACAGCGCCATGCTGCTGGCCGACCTGGGCGCGGACGTGATCAAGGTGGAGCAGCCCGGCAAGGGCGACGACAGCCGCTTCCTCAACCCCAGCCGGGGCGGCATGAGCAGCGTGTTCGTGTCCATGAACCGCAACAAGCGCAGCATCGCGCTGGACTTGAAGTCGCCAGAAGGGCGTGAGGTCGTGCTCGACCTGATCCGGCGGGCCGACGTGGTGGTGGAGAACTTCGCCGCCGGCACCATGGAGCGCGTGGGGCTGGGCTACGACACGCTCGCCGCGCTCAATCCCCGGTTGGTCTATTGCGCGATCACGGGCTTTGGGCGCGACGGCCACTATGCCTCGCGCCCGGGCTTCGACCCTGTCATCCAGGCCGACAGCGGCATGTTCTCACTCAATGGCTACCCCGACCGCCCGCCCGTGCGCTCGGCCTCGCCGGTGGTGGACGTGGGCGCTGGCGCCTTCGCCTTCAGCGCCATCCTGGCCGCCCTGCTGGCGCGCCAGCATACCGGGGTGGGGCAATACGTGGAGTCGGCGCTGTTCGACACGGCCATTGCGCTCACCGCCAACTACAGCATGAACTACTTGCTCACCGGCAACGAGCCGACACGGCAAGGCAACGGGTCGGTGATTTCACATCCCGTGGGGCTGTACGCGGCGCGCGATGGTGACTTCTACATCACGTGTTCGAGCGACCGCATGTTCCGCAACCTGTGCGAGGTGCTGGAGGAACCCGAACTCGCGCAACGGCCCGAGTTCAAGACCAACGCCGAGCGCTGCCGCCACGAACACATGTTGAACGAACACCTGTCCGCACGTTTCCGGCAGAGCAATCGGCAGCACTGGGTCGAGCGCCTGCTCGCGGTCAGCGTGCCCGCCGGCCTGGTGCGTTCGGTGGGCGAAGCCATGCGTTCGGAAGAAGTGAAAGACCGGGGCCTGGTCACCACCGTGCGGCATCCGGTCGCGGGTGAGCTGCCCAACATCGCGCCGCCCATCCGCCTCAAGGGAACGCCCATCGTGCCCGCGCGGGCGGCGCCATTGCTGGGCGAACACACCGACCAGATCCTGAGGGAAGACCTCGGCTACGACAGCGCGCGCATCGCGCACATCCAGGCGCGTGGCGCGTGCGGCGAGCCCGCGCCTGCGCTTGCGGAGTGAGGCGGCAATGGGACCTTTGAAGGGCGTGCGCGTGATCGAGCTGGCGGCCTTGGGGCCGGCACCTTTTTGCGGCATGTTGCTGGCGGACATGGGCGCCGAGGTGATCCGGGTGGACCGCCTGTCTGCGCCCGACGCGGGCGAGCTGCGGGTGAACCACCGCCAGCATGTGGCCAGCCGTGGCCGCCGGTCCATCGCGCTCGATCTCAAGAAGCCCGAAGGCGTGGAGGTGGTGCGCCGCCTGCTGTCTGGCGCCGACATCCTGATCGAAGGTTTTCGACCGGGGGTGACCGAAAGCCTGGGCCTGGGACCCGAGGACTGCCTGGCGCTGAACCCGCGGCTGGTCTATGGCCGCATGACAGGATGGGGGCAGGACGGCCCGCTGGCACGGAGCGCCGGCCACGACCTCAACTACATCGCGCTCTCGGGGGCCTTGCACACCATCGGCAGCCGCAACGGCCCGCCCGTGCCGCCACTCAACTACGTGGGCGACTTCGGTGGAGGGGCCCTGTACCTGGCCTTCGGCGTGGTCAGCGCGCTGCTGGAGGCACGCCAGAGCGGGCGCGGGCAGGTCGTGGACGCGGCGGTGCTCGATGGTGTGGCATCGCTCATGGCCTTCATCTTCACGCAGAAGGCATCGGGGCTCTGGCGCGACGAACGCGGCTCGAACATGGCCGACGGAAGCCGCCCCTGGAACACCGTCTACGAAACGCGCGACGGGCAGCACGTGACCATCGCCGCGCTCGAACCCCGGTTCTACCGCGAGCTGCTCGCGCGCATCGGGCTCGACGCCGATGCGCTGCTCGATCGCGACGACCCCGCCAACTGGCCGGCCCTGCGCACACGGCTCGGCGAGACGTTCAAATCGCGCACCCGCGAAGAATGGAACCGCCTGCTGGAAGGCAGCGACGCCTGCTACTCCCCCGTCCTCTCTCCAGACGAAGCCACGCGCCATCCCCACCTGGTGAACCGGCAGGTGTTCGTCGAGCGCGATGGCCTGGTGCAACCCAACATCGCGCCCCGCTTCAGCCGCACGCGCCCCGCGCTGGGCCGGCCACCACCGCGGCCGGGCGAACACACGCAGGCATTGCTCACCGAATGCGGATTCAGCCCGCAAGACATCGCGCGGCTGAGAGAGTGCCGAGCCATCGACCAGGGACAGAACCAAGCCGCGTGACAGCGGCGTATGCCTTATTCACCCAAGACAGGAGACATGACATGAAACCCCTCTCGACAAGGCTGCTGGGCCTGCTGGCCGGCTCCGTTCTGGCGCTGACCGCCGGTCTCGCGGCCGCGCAGAAGTTCCCCGACAAGCCGATCAGGATCATCGTTCCCTACGCGCCGGGCGGCATGGCCGATGCCCAGGCCCGCATGATCGGCGCGCGCCTGCAGGAGCGCTGGAGCGTGCCCGTGGTGGTGGAAAACAAGCCGGGTGCCGGCACCATCATCGGCACCAACTTCGTGGTGAAATCGCCCGCCGATGGCTACACCGTGCTCTACAGCGCATCGCCCCTGACGATTCTTCCCAGCCTGAACAAGGACTTCACCGTCGACCCCCGCAAAGACCTGGCGCCGATTGGCCAGCTCGCTCGCGGCCGCTACCTGATCGCCGTGCCCAGCGAGCTGCCGGTGAAAACGCTGCAGGAACTGGTGGCCTACTCGAAGGCCAACCCGGGCAAGCTCAACTACAGCACGCCCGGCACGGGCACCTCGCCGCACATTGCGTGGGAGTTGTTCAAGAGCCGGACCGGTGCGGTGATCCAGCACGTGCCTTACAACGGCAGCTCGTTGGCGGTCATGGCGCTGCTGCGCGGCGAAGTGCAGGTGACGATGGAGCCCTCCCTCACGCTCAAGCCACACATCGACACGGGCAAAATGCGTCCGCTGGCCGTGACCTCGCTGGAGCGGCATCCGCAGTTTCCCAGCGTGCCCACCGTCGCCGAAACCGTGGCACCGGGTTTCAGCGTGCAGCCCTGGGTCGGTTTCCTGACCACGGGCGGAACGCCCCAGGAGGTGGTGCGCCAGCTCAACAAGGAGATCAACGAGATCGTGCGCGAACCCAGGATGAACAACGCGTTGACTGAGATCGCCTACGACCCTGTCACCGAATCGCCGGCGTATTTTTCCGACGTGCTCGCCAAGGAAATCACCATGTGGGCGCAGGTGATCAAGGAAGCCAACATCACCCTCGACAAGTGAGCGCATCTCTTCCATGACAGCCCCCCAGGTTCGAAAAAAAGTCTGCATCTTTGGCGGTGGCGCCATCGGTGGCTACATCGCTGGCGTCCTTGAGAAGAAGGGCGATTGTGAGGTGAGCGTGGTGGCGCGTGGCAAGAACCTGCAGGCCATGCGCGAACGCGGCCTGACGGTCTCCACGCCCGAAGGCCGTTTCACGGTCCGGCCCAAGGTCACCGATGAGCCGGGCGAACTGGGGCTGCAGGACTATGTGTTCATCACGCTCAAGGAGCACCAGTTCGCGGATGCGCTGCCCCAGTTCGGCCCTCTTCTGGGGCCACAGACCGCAGTGATTCCCCCCACCACGGGCATCCCCTACTGGTTCTTCCACCAAATGCCCGGCGCGTTCAAGGGACAACAACTCGCGCAGGTGGACCCTGGCGGCAGGATCTGGTCCACCATCCACCCCTCGCGCGTGATCGGCGCGGTGTTCTGGATCGGAGCGCACCTGGTCGCACCGGGGGAGGTGCGGCAGGACGGCGCAAAGGCCGGCTGCCCGATCGGCGAACCCGACGGCACCCGCAGCGAGCGCGTGCAAGCCCTCTCCCGCCTGCTGACCGATGCCGGCCTCAACGCGCGGGTGCGCGACAACATCCGGGGCGACATCTGGGTCAAGGCCACCAACAGCCTGTGCTGGAATCCGGTGGCGACGCTGGCCATGGCACGCATGCAAGACATGGCCGCCACGCCCGAGTGCATCGCGCTCGTGCAGGCCATGATGGAAGAAGCCGACGCCATGGCCACGCGCATCGGACTCGACATTCCGTACCCGCCCCGCAAGCGCATCGAGACCACGTTGTCCGCCGCCGAACACAAGATGTCGATGCTGCAGGATCTGGAGCTGGGGCGTCCGCTGGAAATCGGCGCCATCGAAACCTCTCTGCGCGCTATGCAGCAACTCTCGGGCGTGTCCACGCCTTTGATCGATGGCGTGTTGGCCATCATGAAGACACGCGACCTGACCTACACCCAGACGGCGCAGACGGGGCAGGCAGGTCATCCATGATCGACACGCCAGCACCCGGCGCGCCGACCTGCGTGATCCTGGGCAGCAGCCACGCGGGGGCGCAACTCGCGACCAGCCTGCGGCAGGAAGGCTGGAGCGGGCGCATCGTCATGGTGGGCGAGGAAGCGCATCCGCCCTACCACCGCCCGCCACTCTCCAAGACCTTCGCCAAAGGCGAAACGACCCTTCAGCAGCTGTTCATCCGCGACCCGGCGGTCTATGCGCAACACGGCATCGAGCTGCGCCTGGGCTGCGGCGTCCTCGCCATCGACCGCGTGCGCCAGCAGGTGGCACTCGCCGACGGCCATACCTTGCCTTACGACAAACTCGCCATCTGCACCGGCGCGGCGGTGCGCAAGATGCCCGTGCGCGGTGCGGATCTCCCAGGCATCCATGGCTTGCGCGCGGTCGACGATGTGTTGGCGATCCGCGCCGACATCCAGGCAGGGCAGCAGGCGGTCGTGGTCGGTGCCGGCTACATCGGCCTGGAAGCGGCGGCCATGCTCAGAGGCATGGGCATGCAGGTCACCGTGCTGGAAACCGCTTCCAGGGTGCTGGCCCGAGTCACCTCGCCCGAGGTATCTGCCTTCTACGAACGCGTGCATGCCGAGCAGGGCGTGCGGGTGCTGACTGGTGTGGGCGTGAGCCACTTCGAGGGCGGCGACCGTGTGACGCACGTGGTGATGAGCGACGGCACGCGCCACCGCGCCCACCTGGTGATCGTGGGCATTGGCGTAACGCCCCGCGTCGAACTGGCGCAGGCCGCAGGCCTGGCTGTGGACGACGGCATCGTGGTCGATGCGCACGCGCGCACCACAGACCCGGCCATCGTGGCGGCGGGAGACTGCACGCGCCACGTGAGCGAGCTCTACGGCTCGGTGCGGCTCGAATCGGTGCCCAACGCCAACGAACAAGCCAAGTCCGCCGCCGCCGGCCTGTGCGGCAAAGACAAGCCATACCACGCCCTGCCCTGGTTCTGGTCCGATCAATACGGCCTGAAGCTGCAGATCGCTGGTCTGCAGCGCGGATACGACCAGGTGGTCTTGCGCGGCGACGCGGCACAGAGCCATTCCTTCGCGGCGTTTTACCTGAGTGGTGGGCGCCTCATCGCGGCCGATTGCGTGAACCGGCCGCAGGAGTTCATGGTCGCCAAGCGCTTGATCCAGCAGCGGGCAACGCCGGACCCGCAGGCGTTGAGCGACGACACGACGGCCTTCGGAAAACTGTTTGCGGCCTGATGGCGCCTGTGCGCATCGGCCGGCGAGCGATGTTGCGCCCCCAGGAATGCATATCCAAAGCGTATCGACGGAGTTGTTTTGCCTATCTCTCGGCGCATGCGGACTCCTAGAATTTTTTGACATCGATGACACCCATTCAAAAGGTTCTTGCGCATGCCAAAAATTACGTTCGTCCAACCCGATGGTCGAGAGCAGACCGTTGAAATCCCCCTGCGAAGTTCGTTGATGCAGGGAGCGGTCGATCACTTGATCGAGGGCATCGTCGGTGAATGCGCCGGCTCGTGCAGTTGCGGTACGTGCATGGTCCACGTCGAGGATCCGTGGATGGAGAAGGTGGGGGCGGCCTGCAGCATGGAGTCGCAAATGATGGGCGAGGACCGCACCCAACAGCGCAACGCGCGCCTGAGTTGCCAGATCGAAGTGACGGACGAGCTCGACGGCATGCGCGTCACCGTGGGCAACAACGAGATCTGAACCGCATCCACAACAGGAGACAACATGAACCACCCGTCTTTCTCGATGGGGCGCCGCGCCTTCGTCGCGTCGCTCGCGCTGGGCAGCGTCGGCTCGGTTTCGGCCCAGGGGACCTACCCGAACGGCCCCATCCGGATCGTGACACCCTTCAACTCCGGCACGGTGGACATCCTGGGCCGCGCCTTTGCCGAACGGCTGGCCGAGCAGATGGGCGCGCCCGTTGTGGTCGAGAGCCTTCCGGGTGCCGGCGGCATCATCGGCAGCTCTGCGGTGGTGAGGGCCGTTGCCGACGGGCAAACCTTGTTGTTCACCGCGGTCGAGCCTCTGGTCATGGCACCGCTTTTGCTGCGCCGCCCGCCCTTCGATCCGCTCGTGGACCTCACGCCGATCTCCAAAATCGCCAACAGCCCGATGATCCTGGTGGCCCACCCGGCGGCGCCGTTCCAGACGGCGGCGGAGATGGTGGGCTATGCGAAGCAGCATCCGGACAAGCTCTTCTATGCCTCTTCGGGCGCAGGCACACCGGACCACATCATCATGGAACGGCTGCAAGAGGCATTGGGCTTCAAGGCCACGATCACGCCGTACAAGAGCACCGCGCAGAAGACCGCCGACACGCTGGCCGGCCACGTCCCTGTCACGCTTCTCTCGCTGTCGGGCGCGCAGCAGTACCTTTCTGCAAAATCGTTGCGCCCGCTGGCGATCGGTTCGCTCACGCGGCGGCCCGAACTCGCCGACGTTCCCGCGATGGCGGAGCTGACCAAGGCGCCGTTCGACGGCACCTTGGGCTATGGGTTCTACGGCCCCGCCAAGCTGCCTCCGCAGATCGCGGCGCGCCTTCACAACGAGATATCGAAGGCGCTGTCGTCGACACAGATTGCGAGCACCCTTCCCAAACTCGGCTCCGAAGTCAATTTGCTGGATGCCAAGGCTTTCGCCGCAGAAATGTCGCGCCAGCAGAAGGAAGGACGCGAACTTGTGCAGCGGCTCAATCTCGCTCAGTGAGCGCGGCCATGCTCTCCATCACCACACCACCGACACCATGAGCGATACGCGTGTTCCCGCCTCAACCCCACGATGCCCCTTCCACCACGATTCGCATGCAGAGGGGGACGTCGCGGCGCTGGATGCGTTCCCGTTTCCGCGCACCGACAAACTCGGCCCACCCACTCAGTACGCCGCCTACCGTGAGGCCAGGCCGGTGGCCCGCGTGTGCCTGTGGGATGGCTCCGCGGCCTGGCTGGTCACGCGCTACGAGGATGTCAAGGCGGTTCTGGGCGATCGAAGCTTCAGTGTGGATCCGGCAAAAGGCCTGAAGTCCACGTCACCCGCGCGGGCGGCGCAGATCGCGTCCCGCAAAACGTTCATCAACATGGACGATCCCGAGCACTTGCGGCTGCGCCGCATGTTGGCACCGGAATTCATGCAACCCAGCCTGCAGCGTTTGCGGCCTCAAATCGAGCAGTGCGTGCAGGCGCGCATGGACGCGATGGAGCGCAAGGGCACGCGAGCCGATCTGGTGGCCGACTTCGCCGTCCCGATTCCCTCGGAGGTCATCTCGATCCTTCTGGGCATCCCCAGCGAGGACATCGAACAGCTCAACCACCTCAGCCATACGCGCAACGACCATTCGGCGGGCGTCCAGGTCGTCGAGGCGGCTGCACAGGCCATGGAAGACTATCTCGACCAGCTCATCCAGAAAAAAAAGCGTGACACACGCCACAGCGACCCAGGAGAAGGCTCCGATCTGCTGAGCCGGCTGGTGAACCAGCAGGTGCTGCCGGGCCATCTCACGCACGACGGTGCGGTGAAGATGGCCGCGCTCTTGTACTCCGCCGGCCACGGCACCACGTCCAACCAGATCGCATTGGGTGCGCTCGGATTCTTGCTGTGGCCCGATCAGATCGAGCTTCTGAAGGCCGACCCGTCGCGCCTCGCTGGCGCGGTGGAAGAAATGCTGCGCTTTCACACCGTGGCGCACATGAACTCCGCGCGCCTGGCCACACAAGACGTGACAGTGGGCGGGCAACTCATTCGCGCGGGGGAAACCGTGTACGCCATGGATGCGTCGGCCAACCGCGATCCCACCGTGTTCGAGGAGCCGGACAAGTTTGACATTTGCCGCGCGGGCAACAAACACCTGGCATTCGCCTACGGCATTCACCAATGCCTCGGGCAACCCCTGGCGCGCCTGGAGCTCACCGTCGTCTACGAGCGGCTGTTCCAGCGTTTTCCGCGCATGCGCCTCGCACAAGCACCCGAGACGCTGGAGTTCTCCGAAAGCAGCCAGGTCTACGGTGTGAAGTGTTTGCCGGTGGAGTGGTCATGACGGCGGGGATGCAGGGAAAAGTGGCCCTGGTGACGGGAGGTGCCTCGGGCATCGGTGCGGCGGCAGCCCAGCTGTTCGCCCGGGCAGGTGCGGCGGTCATGGTGGTCGATCGCGACGCACAGAGAGGCGCGGAGCTCTGTGCCCGCCTGCGCGGCGACGGTGCGGCGATGGATTTTTTCGAAACCGACCTTGCGATCTCCGGTGCGGGCGAAGGTGTTCTGCAAGCGGTACTGAAGACATTCGGACGCCTGGATTGCGCGGTGAACAACGCGGGCATCGAAGACCCGTCGTCCCATTTTCTTGCCGCGACCGACGAGCACTGGCAACAGATCATGGACGTGAATCTCAAGAGCGTCTGGCAGTGCATGCAGGCACAGATTGGCCACATGGCGCAGCAAGGCGGTGGATCGATCGTCAACGTGTCCTCGCGCACCGGCTTGGTGGGGAAGGCCAAGGTGGCGATGTACGCCGCCACCAAACATGGGATCCTGGGTCTGACGCGGTCCGCGGCGATCGAGTTTGCGTCCACCGGCATCCGCATCAACGCGGTGTGCCCGGGCCTGGTCGACACGCCTTTCGTGCGCCGGCGGTTCGGCCCGGACATCAGCCCGGTCGAAGAAACGGCCAACCCCATGCGCCGCGCCGGTCAACCGCAAGAGATTGCAGAAGCGATCGTGTGGCTCAGTTCGCCTGCGGCCTCGTACGTCACGGGCATTGCGCTGCCCGTGGACGGTGGCGCCACGGCTTGAGGCGGCGTGTACCTCGGGAGAAAACATGCCGTTGCTGGGCCAGGCCACCGTCATCAGCTGGAACCGGGTAGCACCTGCCGCACGCGCGGAGTTCGAGCAGTGGCATACCGAGGAGCACCTGCCCGAGAGATTGGGCATCCCCGGCTTCCTTCGCGGCCGCCGCTATCAGGCGATAGAAGCGGACAGAGACTACTTGATCGTGTACGAAGTGCGCGATTTCGATGTGTTGCAAAGCGCCGCGTACCTGACGCGCCTCAACGCCCCCACGCCCTGGACCCGCCGCGTGACGGGCACCATGCGCGACCCTGTTCGCGGCCTGTGCAGAACTGTCTGGAGCGTTGGCCTGAGTGGACACAGCCCATTCGTTGCCGCTGTGCGCTTGCCCTCGAACGTTCTACTCGATACACAGCAAGAGCAAGCCGAGTCACTGCTCCACGCCGAGGCGTGCATCACCGCGCTGCACGCCTGTTCGACCGAACCCCACGAAAGCGCCCGTCTCACGGTGGAGCGGATGCACCGCGCCACCGAGATTCCTCAGCGCATCGCACTGATCGAGGGCAGTCGCCTGGCGAGCCTGCGACCTGCAGGGCGGCAACTCTTTGGCAACACCGGAACTACCGGCGTGTTCCGCCTGCAAACGGCGCTGACCGGCTCCGGTCTACCCGAGTAACAAGCTGCGGGCCCCGGGGCCTCGCCTCAGTCGTCCAGCAAGGACAGATCGCGCACCGCCCCTTTGTCGGCCGACATCACCAGCTTGGCATAAGCCTTGAGCGCGGCCGACACCTTGCGCGGGCGCGGCTTCACCGGCTTCCAGCCCAATGCGTCCTGTTCCACGCGGCGTCGCGCCAGTTCCTCGTCCGACACCAGCACATTGATGGTGCGGTTGGGAATGTCGATGCGGATGCGGTCGCCGTTGCGCACCAGGCCAATGGCGCCGCCCGCTGCCGCTTCCGGCGAGCAATGGCCGATCGACAGGCCCGAGGTACCACCGGAGAAACGGCCGTCGGTGAGCAGCGCACACGCCTTGCCCAGGCCCTTCGATTTGATGTAGCTCGTGGGGTACAGCATTTCCTGCATGCCCGGGCCGCCCTTGGGGCCTTCGTATCGCACAACGACCACGTCGCCCGCTTTGACCTGGTCGGCCAGGATGTTCTCCACCGCCTCGTCCTGCGACTCGACCACATGGGCCGGGCCTTCGAACACCAGGATGGAGTCGTCCACGCCCGCGGTCTTGACCACGCAGCCATCGAGCGCGATGTTGCCCGTCAACACGGCCAGGCCACCTTCCTTGGAGAACGCGTGTTCGTAGGAGCGGATGCAGCCTTCGGCGCGGTCCACGTCCAGGCTGGGCCAGCGTGTGCTCTGGCTGAAGGCCACCTGGGTCGGGATACCGGCGGGGCCGGCCATGTAAAAGGTTTCCACCGCCTCGTCCTGCGTGCGCGTGATGTCCCATTGCGCCAGCGCCTCGCCCAGCGTGGGCGCGTGCACCGTGGGTACGTCGATGTGCAGCTTGCCGGCCCGATCCAGCTCGCCGAGGATGGCCATGATGCCGCCAGCGCGGTGCACGTCTTCGATGTGGTACTTGTTGGTGTTGGGCGCGACCTTGCACAGTTGCGGCACCGTGCGCGAGAGGCGGTCGATGTCGGCCATGCCGAAATCGATCTCGGCTTCCTGCGCGATCGCCAGGATGTGCAGGATGGTGTTGGTCGAGCCGCCCATAGCGATATCGAGCGTGATCGCGTTCTCGAACGCCTTGAAGCCAACCGAGCGCGGGAGGACACGTTCGTTGTCCTGTTCGTAGTGCTCGCGGCACAACTCGACGATGCGGCGGCCCGCGCGCTTGAAGAGTTGCTCACGGTCCGAATGCGTGGCCACCACCGTGCCATTGCCCGGCAACGAAAGGCCCAGCGCCTCGGTCAGGCAGTTCATGGAGTTGGCGGTGAACATGCCCGAGCAGGAACCGCAGGTGGGGCAAGCGGAGCGCTCGACCTCGGCCAGATCGGCATCGCTTACTTTGTCGTCGGCCGCCATCACCATCGCGTCGATCAGGTCCAGTTTCTTGATCTGGATGGTGGAGGTCCCCGGCACCGCCAGGCGGACCTTGCCAGCTTCCATCGGGCCACCCGAGACGAAGATCACCGGGATGTTCAGGCGCATGGCAGCCATGAGCATGCCGGGGGTGATCTTGTCGCAGTTGGAAATGCACACCATGGCGTCGGCGCAGTGCGCGTTGACCATGTATTCCACCGAGTCCGCGATGATGTCGCGGCTGGGCAGCGAGTACAGCATGCCGTCGTGTCCCATGGCGATGCCGTCGTCCACCGCGATGGTGTTGAACTCCTTGGCCACGCCGCCCGCGGCTTCGATCTCGCGCGCCACGAGTTGGCCCAGGTCCTTGAGGTGGACGTGGCCGGGCACGAACTGCGTGAAGGAGTTCACCACCGCGATGATGGGCTTGGCGAAGTCTTCGTCTTTCATGCCGGTGGCGCGCCACAGGGAGCGGGCCCCTGCCATGTTGCGGCCGGCGGTGGAGGTCTTGGAACGGTAGGCGGGCATCGTGGGTCCGAAGGTTGGGCTGAAAACGGGGCCGCCCGGCACACGCCGGGCGCGAGCCCGCCATTATCGGCGCCCGTGCGCAGGACCTGCTGGAGAGACCGCCAATCCCCGGGAAACGGACGGGCAGCGCGGTCGTGCATCACCCGGACCGGTCCATCAAGGCCCCGTCGGCTTCAGGCGAGCGCTGATGTCCTTCAACCGCGCCGCAAGCACCTCCTGTTGCGCATTGGCCTGCGCCACATCCGTCATGCCGCGGTGCTTGCCCACCTCCAGAACCATGATGTCCAGCAAGGTGGCATACAGGTCGCCAATGTCGCCCAACCTGGGCATCGCGTCACCCGGCGGCAACGACCGAATCGTCTGAACCACTTCGCGGTAGGCAGGGATATGCCGCCGCTCCATGGCATCGATCAGCGCCGCATCGGTCATGCGCCCTTCCTGCTGCGCCGTCGCGTCTTGCTGAAACGCGTCTTCGACCGCGCGCATGCGCGGCAACAGATCCTTCAGCACGGCCTGCGACTGGAACAAGGCACCGTGGTCGACGCCCGGTTGCGCGGTGCGCGTGAGCCCGCCCACCATCAAGACCACCAGACCCAGCGCGATCACCTGCTGGCGGCGGCGCTGCGCGGTGCTCGCGCGCTCGTCCATCCGCTCGACCAGCACCCACGCGAGCACGGCACCCGCCACCAGACCACCCACGTGCGCGGCGTTGTCGATGCCCGAGCGCGCGAAGCCCTGCGCCAGCATGATGCCGACGAACACGCCCTGGCTGGTCAGGAGCTGCGTCACCATCGCCTTGGGCACGCTGGCGCGGTGCTGAACCACCCCCACCAGCAAGGCCCCGAGCACGCCGAACACCGCGCCCGACGCGCCCACCGAAATCGCCTGCTGCGACGAAAAATGCAGGCTCAGTGCACTGCCCGCCAGACCCGAGCCCAGGTAGATCAGCAGGAACTGGCCGTTGCCGAACCAGCGGCAGACGCGCCGGCCCGCGTCCCACAGCGCGAACATGTTGAGCGCCAGGTGCAGCACCCCGCCGTGCAGCACGGTGGCGGTGAGCAGGCGCCAGACCTCGCCGTCGCGCACCACCGCCGAGGCCGAGTTCGCACCCCAGGCAAAGAGCTCGGCCGACTCGGGCTTGGTCGCGCTCATGCCGTCGAACACATTGAGCAGCCACACCACCACGTTCACCGCGATCACCGCGTACAAGGCCCAGGGCGTGGGGGTGAGCGCGCGCAGGCGGTCTTCAAACGCCTGGTGCGCGACCAGGTCGTCCATGCGGCCCTTCAGCGCCACCCGGGCCTGGCCCGAAGCATGGCGATCGAACGCCTGCAAGGCCGCCTGCACCGCCGGCCCGCGCTCGCCCTTGCGCAAGGACGAGAGCACGATGCCGCGCTTGAGGCCGCGCCGGAACAGGCCGGCCTTCGCGCCCTGCGACACCGCGCCCTCGCGCAACAGGATCTGCAAATGGTCTTGCCCCTGCACCGACACATGCTCCAGATCGGCCACGTCGCTCCAGGGAATGGTCTGGCCCTTGAGCAGATAGCCGCCGATGCCCTCGGGCCCGACGCTGAGGATGGGGTGCGCGCTGAACAGCGGCTGCAACAACAGCCAGGCCATGAGGACGAAGAGGCCCGCCAGCCCGCCCAGCAGCCAGGTGCCCCGCGGGGTGATGGCCGCGCCAACCGCGAACACCAGCGCCATGAACAGCACGAGCGCGGCCACCCAGACCGTGCTGCTGCGCCAGGTCGCGCGAAACACCTGACCGCCCTGTACGCCCCCTGCCTGCATGCCGATCTCCCTATGTGTGCGCCGCTGCGCCGGTGCGCGCCGAGATGGCCTATTCGTTGAACAGCTCGTTCGCGCTGTTGGGCGGCACGACACCCAGGTGCCGGTACGCCGCCAGCGTGGCGATGCGCCCGCGCGGCGTGCGCTGCAAGAAGCCCTGCTGGATCAGGTAGGGCTCGATCACGTCTTCGATGGTGTCGCGCTCTTCCCCGATGCTGGCCGCGATGTTGTCCAGCCCCACCGGCCCACCGTCGAAACGGTGGATCACCGCTTCCAGCAGTTTGCGGTCCATCAGGTCGAAGCCTTGCGGATCCACATCGAGCATGGCGAGTGCGCGGTGGGCGATGTCCTTCGTGATCGTGCCGCTGCCTTTGACGTCGGCAAAGTCGCGCACCCGGCGCAGCAGGCGGTTGGCGATGCGCGGCGTGCCGCGCGAGCGGCGGGCGATCTCGAAGCCGCCGTCGTCGTCCATCGGCGCGTGGAGCAAACCCGCGCTGCGCGTGACGATGCGCGCGAGCTCCTCCGCGGTGTAGAACTCCAGCCGCGCCACGATGCCGAAGCGGTCGCGCAGCGGGTTGGTGAGCATGCCCGCGCGCGTGGTCGCACCGACCAGGGTGAAGGGCTGCAGGTCCAGCTTGATGCTGCGCGCGGCCGGGCCTTCGCCGATCATGATGTCGATCTGGTAGTCCTCCAGCGCGGGATACAGGATTTCCTCGACGACCGGGCTGAGCCGGTGGATCTCGTCGATGAACAGCACATCGTTGGCTTCGAGGTTGGTCAGCAGCGCGGCCAGGTCCTTGGGTTTTTCCAGCACGGGCCCGCTGGTCTGGCGCAGGTTCACGCCGAGTTCCTGCGCGATGATGTGCGAGAGCGTGGTCTTGCCCAGGCCGGGTGGGCCGAACAGCAGCACGTGGTCCAGCGCTTCGCTGCGCTTCTTGGCCGCGCCGATGAAGATTTCCAGCTGTTCGCGCACCTTGGCCTGGCCCACGTACTCGTCGAGCAGCTTGGGCCGCAGCGCGCGCTCGATCGCCTCTTCCTTGGGCGAGGCCGGCGCGGCCGAGACGACGCGCGGGGCGGGGGTGAAGTCGTCGGTCTGGATGCTCATGGTTTATTTGGCCAACGCCTTCAGCGCCAGCTTGATCCCCTCACTCACGCTCACCTCCTTGGGCAGCGCCTTGAACGCCGCACTCGCGTCCTTGTCGCTGTAGCCCAGGGCCATCAGGGCCTGCTGGATATCGCTTTGTACATCGCTATGGGCAGCGCCACCACCGGGCAGGTTCAGATCGGCCCCGAGCTTGCCCTTGAGTTCGAGCAACAGCCGCTCGGCGGTCTTCTTGCCGATCCCCGGCACCTTGACGATGCGCCCGCTCTCCTGCGCGCTCACCGCCTGCGCCAGATCGGCCACGCTCATGCCCGAGAGCACCGAGAGCGCGGTGCGCGGGCCCACACCGCTGATCTTGATGAGCTGGCGAAACGCCTCACGCTCGGCGCTGGTGCCAAAGCCGTACAGGATCTGCGCGTCCTCGCGCACCACGAAGTGCGTGAGCAAGGCCACCTTCTCGCCGGTGGCCGGCAGGTTGTAGAAGGTGCTCATGGGCACGTCGACCTCATAGCCCACGCCGTGGCAGTCCAGTAGGATTTGAGGGGGATTCTTTTCCAGCAGCGTGCCGGTCAACTTGCCTATCATTGGGCGGTTCTTCCTTTGTTCATGGAATTATCGGCTTGATTCTCAGACACACCTTCTCCCCGCCGGACAACACCCGCATGGCGCACCTGTGCGGGCCGATGGACAGCCACATCCGCAGCATCGAAGCCGCGCTGCAGGTCAAGGTGGCGCACCGCTTCGAACAATTCCGCGTCGAAGGGCCCAAGGCCAAGGCCACCCGGGCCATGGAGACCCTGCAGGCGCTCTACGAAATGGCCAAGCGCCCCATCCCGGCCGAGCAGGTGCAACTCATGCTCAGCGGCGACACCGCCCTGGCCGATCCCGGTGACGGGGCCTTGAGCATGCAGACCCGGCGCGGCGAGGTGCGTGGGCGCACGCCGAACCAGGCGCGCTACCTGGAGAGCATGTCGTCGCACGACATCACCTTCGGCATCGGTCCAGCCGGTACCGGCAAGACCTATCTGGCCGTGGCCTGCGCGGTGGATGCGCTGGAGCGCAGCGCGGTGCAGCGCATCGTGCTCACGCGCCCGGCGGTGGAAGCGGGCGAGAAGCTCGGCTTCCTGCCCGGCGACCTGGGCCAGAAGGTCGACCCGTACCTGCGTCCGCTGTACGACGCGCTGTACGACCTGATGGGCGCAGACAAGGTCGCGAAGGCCTTCGAGCGCCAGCAGATCGAGATCGCGCCCCTGGCCTTCATGCGCGGGCGCACGCTCAACCACGCCTTCGTGATCCTGGACGAAGCGCAGAACACCACGATCGAGCAGATGAAGATGTTCCTCACGCGCATCGGCTTCGGCAGCAAGGCCGTGGTGACGGGCGACGTGAGCCAGATCGACCTGCCGCCCACGCAGCCGAGCGGGCTGATCGACGCCGAGCGCGTGTTGAAGCGCGTGCAGGGCATTGCCTTCAACCGCCTCACCAGCGCCGACGTGGTGCGCCATCCACTGGTCGCGCGCATCGTCGACGCGTACGACGCGCGCGGCGGGAAAGACCCACACGGATCCACACCGGCGGCCAAGCGCACGCGCCGCAGCGCGGCATGAAAGCCATGCGCCGCGCCACCACTCTGCTCGCCATCCTGAGCGCCGCGTTCGCCTCCGAGGCCCCGGCGCAAGGCGTCAAGCCCGCGCCCGCCGCACAACAACCTTCTCTGATGTTCAGCAGCCAGTCCGTGCGCTACCGCTGCGATGGCGATGCCGAGATCGAGCTGGCGTACCTGAACCTGAGCAACGGCACCACCTTCGCGGCGCTGCACCACGGCGAGCGCACCTTGATGCTGCAAGGCCGCAAAGCCACCACCGGCGTGCGCTTCTTCGCGCTCGACGACAAAAGCCGACTGAGCTGGTACACGCAAGGCATGAAGGGCGAGCTGAGCGCGATCGCCGCCGACCCCAACGTGCAGGACCAGATCCTCCTGTCCAACTGCTTCGCCCAACCGGCCAAACGCTGATGGCACTTCCCTCGCTCAACCTGTCCCTGCAGTTCGGCGACCTGCAGGACGCCGCCACGCACCGCGCCGCGCTGCCACGCCACAGCGTGGCCCGCTGGATCCGCCATGCGCTCGATGCCGACGCGGAAATTACCGTGCGCATCGTCGACGCCGAAGAAGGCCAGGCGCTCAACCGCGACTACCGAAGCCGCGACTACGCCACCAACGTGCTCACCTTCGACTACGCCACCGAACCCGTGGTGATGGCCGACCTGGTGCTGTGCGCGCCGGTGGTGGCGCGCGAGGCGGCCGAACTGAAGAAACCGCTGGCGCAGCACTACGCGCATTTGCTGGTGCACGGCACGCTGCATGCGCAAGGCTGGGACCACGAGACCAGCGAGCAAGATGCCGAGGCAATGGAAGCGCGGGAAACCGAGATCCTCGCCAGACTCGGCCAACCCAACCCGTACCAATAACCACCCCCGCCGCGCTGCGCGCGTCCCCCTCCAGGGGGCGCTCCCACGGGCCGGCAAAGCCGGACCCTCGGGAGCTCTGGAAGAGACACGTCGCGCCGGTGCGAAGGCGTGGAGTCAATTCATCCGCAAGGGAATCGTCACCGGCCCGTCGTTGACCAGGCACACCCGCATGTCGGCCCCGAAGCGTCCCGTGGCCACCACCGGGTGCGCGGCGCGCGCGGCCAACACAAACCGGTCGTACAGCGCCTCGCCCAAGGCCGGCGGCGCGGCGCCCGTGAAGCCCGGCCGGTTGCCGCTCTTCGTGTCGGCCGCCAGGGTGAACTGGCTCACGATCAGCAGGCCACCGCCGACGTCCTGCACGCTGCGGTTCATCTTGCCCGCCTCGTCGCCGAAGATGCGCAGCTTCAGCACCTTGGCCAGCAGCTTCTCGCCCACGGCGGCGGTGTCGTCGGGCTCGGCGCACAAGAGCATCAGCAAACCCGGCCCGATGGCGCCCACCGTCTCCCCCGCGATCTCCACGCGGGCTTCGCTCACGCGCTGCAGCAGCGAAATCATTTCAAGTCTTCCTCGTCGAAAAAATGGGTTTCCACGTCCACGGGCAACAGCTGGATGGTGGCGCGCAGGCCGGGCACCGCGCGCATCAGGTCCCGCTCCAGCTGGCCCCGCATCGATGCCGCGCGCCCCAACGACCATGCGGCCGGCAGGTGCATATGCACATCCACAAAACGGCGCTGGCCCGCGCGGCGTGTGCTCACGTGGTCGAACCGGATCGCGGCCTCGTGCGCGCGGGCGAACCGGTCGAGCGCGGCCTGGATCGCGTCCAGCACCTCGGGCTCCGCCGCTTCGTCCATCAGGCCCTGCGACGAACGCCACAACAGCCTCGCACCTTCCTTGAGGATGTTGAGCGCCACGAGCAGGGCCACCAGCGGGTCGAGCCAGAGCCAGCCGGTCAGCGTCACCAGCACGATGCCCAACACCACGCCACCCGAGGTCCACACATCGGAGAAAAGATGCCTGGCGTCTGCCTCCAGTGCGATGGAACGGTGCACCTTCGCCGCGCGCAGCATCACCCAGGCCAGCGCGCCGTTGAGCACCGAACTGGCCACGGACAGGGTCAAACCCCAGCCCACCTGCTCGATCGGCCTGGGGTCGAGCAGCCGCTGCCCGGCGGCCCACACGATGCCCAACGCGGCCGCGATGATGAGAATGCCTTCGAAGCCCGATGAGAAGTACTCGGCCTTGTGATGACCGTAGGGGTGCTCCTCATCGGCCGGGCGCGCGGCGATGGTCACCATCACCAGGCCGAACACCGCGCTGGCCAGGTTCACCAGCGACTCCATGGCGTCGGAGAGCAGACCCACCGAACCGGTGACCCACCACGCGCCGGTCTTCAGGCCGATGGTGACCAAGGCCACCACGATCGACGCCATCAGCAGGCGCCGGGGCGTGAGCGAGCGAAGGGTGGGGGAGGTCATGCAGCGATTGTGACGAGATCATCGGCGTGCCCGTGCCAGAATCCGCCGCATGAAGCAGTCCGGGCAGCGCTGGTGGTGGGTATTGGGCGGCGTGGTGCTGTCGGCCGCGGGGTCCATGCTGCTCGCGCGCCAATGGCTGGACGCGCAGCGTGCGCTGTTCGAGACCGACGCCCGCATCGTCCACCGCCTGCTGAGCCAGCAGGTGGTGCAGCACGACGCGATCCTCGCCACCCTGGCGCTGCTGCAGCCCGCGCCGCTGGAGGCGCCCAGCGCCTCGCCAGAGCAGCGCCTGCCCGCGCTGTATCCGCAGATACTCGCCGTGCAACGCCGCGATCCTGGCGGCGAGTGGCCCGCCCCCCAGCTGGCGCGCGCCGAGGCCGCCTCGCACGTGCAACGCCGTGCCGCCTTGGCCGCCACCGATCTCGCCAGAGGACGCTACCAACTGGTGCTGTCCGCCTATCCTTCCAGCTACGCGCTCGATCTGGACATGCGCGCCATGGTGCCGTGGTCGGAGTGGCCCATGGAACCCCAGAGCAGCCCGGTGCGCGTGGTGCTGGAACAAGACGGCGCACGCCACGTCATCCAGACCGGTCGCGACACCGCCGCTCTGGGCTGGCACTGGGAGGCGCGCAAACCGCTGGCCAGCGAAAGCCAGCCCTTCGACGTGGTGAGCAGTGTGACGGTGAGACCCGGTCAGTTGCCCTGGATGCGCATGTCGGCCTGGACGTTGGCCGTGGCCTTGCTGCTGACCGCGTTGCGCCATCTGCAGCGCCAGCGCGCGGCCCGACGGCGCGCCGAAGAGCTCCTGCGCCTGGGCCAGGTGGCGCGCCTGAACACCCTGGGCGAGCTGGCAGCCGGCATGGCGCACGAACTCAACCAGCCGCTGACCGCCGTGCTGGCCAACACGCAAGCCGCGCAGCGCCTGCTCCACGAGGAGCCGCCGGAACTGGCCACCGCACGCGGCGCCATGGAGAAGGCGGTGGCCCAGGCACGGCGCGCCGCCGAAGTCGTGGGCCGTTTGCGCCGTGTGGTCGAACGGCCCGACACCGCAGGCTCCCTGCAGGCGGTGAACCTGAACGAGGCCGTCAAGCGCGCGCTCTACCTGCTCGAACCCGAATGCCAGCGCCGCGGCGTGACGCCGATACTGGACGGCGCCGACGCGGTGAGCGTGCAGGCCGATGCGGTCGCGCTGGACCAGATCGTGCACAACCTGATCTTCAACGCCCTGCAGGCGCTCGAGCAAGTACCGCTGCCGCACCGCGCGCTCACCCTCACCCTGGGCGCGCACGATGGACGCGGCGAACTCCAGGTGGCCGACAGCGGCCCGGGCATCCCGCCCGAGATATTGCCGCGCCTGTTCGAACCCTTCTTCTCGACGCGCGACGGTGGCCTGGGCCTGGGCTTGAGCCTGTGCGAAACCCTGGCCAGCGGCATGGGCGGCTCGCTGGGGGCCGCCAACCGCGTGCTCGGCGGCGCCGTGTTCACCCTGCAACTGCCCTTGAGCCCAGGAGAGCGTCCGTGAATGCATCGGAAACCCTGTCCCCCACCATCCACCTTCTCGACGACGACGAGGCCGTGCGCGAGAGCCTGGCCTTGCTGATCGGCACCGTCGGCCTGCGCGTGCAGACCTGGGGCGACCCGCAGGCCTTTCTGGCGCAGTTCGATCGGGATGGCATCGGTGCCATCGTGCTGGACGTGCGCATGCCTGGCATCAGCGGGCTGAGCGTGCTCGACAACCTGATGGAAGAAGGGGTCGACCAACCCGTGATCATGCTGACCGGGCACGGCACGGTGGACATGTGCCGCCGCGCGTTCAAGGCCGGCGCGGCCGAGTTCCTGGAGAAGCCGGTGAACGACGAAGCCTTGCTGGAAGCCCTGCAGAACGCGGTGCGCCAGCATGTCCGCTCGCGCCAGCGGCACGAGGCCGATCGCTCGGCGCGCGAGCGCTATGCGCAACTCTCCGAGCGCGAACGCGAGGTGCTGGGCCTCATCGTCGAAGGCCTCACCAACAAGGAGATCGGCCGCGCGCTCACCCTCTCGCCGCGCACGGTGGAGACGCACCGCGCCAACCTGTTCGGCAAGCTCCAGGCACCTTCGCTGGCGCAGTTGATCCGGCACTACGCGGCACTGGTCGACGCGCAAGACGTGGGCGGCGCTGCGTAGTTCTACGGAGGGCCGCGCGTAGCCGCCCGAATGGCGGCTTCGCGCCCCGGTTTCTACAGTTCTCCCACGGTTGATCGAACCGTTGCACACCCCCGGAGAACACCATGCAAGCCTTCGCCAAAGCCACCGTCATCGCCCTCTCGCTCGCCGCCGCCGGCCTCGCCAGCGCCCAGGCCGTGCGCGTGGAAAAGAACATCTCGCTCGACCTCGCGGCCCAGATCGCCGCCGCCACCGTCGCGTCCTGCAGCGCGGCGGGCTACAACGTGGCCGCCACGGTGGTCGACCGCGCCGGCACCGTGCGCGCGGTCATGCGCGCCGACAACGCCGGCCCGCACACGCTCGAAGCCAGCCGCCTGAAAGCCTTCACCTCGGCCTCGGCGAAGAACACCACGCTGGCCATCATGGAAGGCTCACAGAAGAACCCCGCCGCCGCCAACCTGGGCGACATCCCAGGCTACCTGCTGCTCGGCGGCGGTGTGCCGGTGAAGGTGGGCAACGACGTGATCGGCGCGGTGGGCGTGGGCGGTGCACCCGGCGGCCACCTGGACGAACAATGCGCGATGGCCGCGCTGGACAAGGTCAAGGACCTGCTGAAGTAAGCCCGTCACACGCATCCATCTGTCGAGAGGAGTCTTCGTCATGAACCGTCGAACCTGGTCCGCATGGTTGCTCGCCACGGCCCTCTCGCCCGCCTGGGCGCAAGTGGCGCCCAGTCCCTCGGAAGCGGCCGCCTACACCGGCCTGCACGCCGCCGCCCATCGCGGCGACGTCGCGAAGATCGCACAAGGGGTCGCCAGCGGCGCGGCCGTGAACGCGACCGACGCGCGCGGCCGCACGCCCTTGCACGTGGCCACCTTCGCGCGGCAACGCGATGCGCTGCGCGCGTTGGTGAAGGCCGGCGCCGATATCGACCGGCTGGAAAACGACCGCTACGACGCGGTGACGATCGCCTCGGTCGCGGACGACGAAGACACGCTGCGGCTGTTGCTGCAACTGGGCGCGAGCGCGAAGCAGACCACCAGCCGCTACGACGGCACCGCCTTGATCGCGGCGGCCCACCTCGGGCACGACGGCGTGGTGCGGCAGCTGATCGCTGCGGGTGCGCCACTGGATCACGTGAACAACCTGCACTGGACGGCGACAATCGAATCCATCGTGCTGGGCGATGGCGGTGCGCGCCACCAGGCCACGCTCAAAGCCTTGATCGATGCGAAGGCGAACCTGCAACTGGCCGATCGCTCAGGGCAAACGCCGCTGGCACTCGCGAAGGCTCGTGGGTACGTGGCGATGGTGGCGATGCTGGAAAAGGCCGGGGCGCGCTAAGCCCCCCAACCACCCGGACGACCCGCGTGAAGGCATTCCAACAAGCCGCCAGCTGCGAGAGCTTGGGTGCTTTGCGCAGCGGGGTAAAGGAGGAGCCGCCCTCCCGGCGGCGGGGGACACCCGCGGAGCAGAGCGCCCAAGCTCTCGTAGCCCGCGAGGTCGATGAGCGGGACGCGGACTAAACCAGCGTCACCCGCGCAAATTTGCGCTTGCCCACTTGCACCACGAAGGTCCCAGTAGGCAGCTTCAAACCCTTGTCGCTGATGACAGCCCCATCGACACGCACGCCTCCGCCGTCAATGAGACGGTTGGCCTCGCTGTTCGACGGTGCCAACCCGGCCGACTTCAACAACGGCGCAATGCCCAAGGGTGCGCCCGACAACGACACCTCGGGAATCTCGTCCGGCACGCCGCCCTTGCTGCGGTGGATGAAATCCTGCTCGGCCGCATCGGCCGCCGCCGCGCTGTGGAAGCGCGTGGTGATTTCCTTCGCCAGCGCCACCTTCGCATCCTTCGGGTTCGCACCCTGCGCGATCGCCTGCTTCAGCGATTCGATGTGCGCCAGCGACTGGAACGACAGCAGCGTGTACCAGCGCCACATCAGCGTGTCCGAAATGCTCAGCACCTTCGCGAACATCGAGTTCGGATCTTCCGTGATGCCGATGTAATTGTTCTTGCTCTTGGACATCTTCTCGACGCCGTCCAGGCCTTCGAGCAAGGGCATGGTCAGGATGCACTGCGGCGACTGGCCGTACTCGGCCTGCAGATGGCGCCCCATCAGCAGGTTGAACTTCTGGTCGGTGCCGCCCAACTCCAGGTCGCTCTTGAGTGCCACCGAGTCGTAACCCTGCATCAACGGGTACAGGAACTCGTGCACGCTGATCGGCGTGCCAGCCTTGAAGCGATCGTGGAAATCGTTGCGCTCCATCATGCGCGCCACGGTGTACTTGGCCGCGAGCTGGATCATCCCCATCGAACCCAGCGGCAGGCTCCACTCGCTGTTGTAGCGGATCTCGGTACGCGCCGGGTCCAGCACCAGACTGGCCTGCTTGTAGTAGGTCTCGGCATTGGCCTTGATCTGCTCGGGCGTGAGCGGCGGACGCGTGTTGTTGCGGCCGGATGGATCACCGATCAGGCTGGTGAAGTCGCCGATCAGAAAAATCACCTGGTGCCCCAGGTCCTGCAACTGGCGCATCTTGTTGAGCACCACGGTGTGGCCGATGTGGATGTCTGGCGCGGTCGGGTCCAGGCCGAGCTTGATGCGCAAAGGCTGTCCGCTGGTTTCCGACTGTGACAATTTTTTGACCCAATCCGCCTGCGGAATCAGTTCTTCGCACCCCCGCAGCGTGATGTTCAGCGCTTCTCTTACGCCATCGGTCATCGGCACATTTTTTTGAGAACTTTCGGCGTCGTTTGAAAGGGATGTCATACGGGTTTCTTCAGATGCGGTGGACATGGCACTGCATAAAATGCCGGGTGCTGTGTGACGGATTTTAGTTGGCGCACTTTTTGCACGATATCAAGCCCATCTGTCACCGCCCGAGCGTTTGGGTGAACTTCCTGCACCTCAATCGCTCTTTTTTCTGTGCGCTGCCCCACAGTCGGGAGCAGTCCTTACCGGAAAACCGATTTTGACCCGTCCGCTACTTCACACGCTGGCACAACTTCTGGATGCCGCAAGCCAAAGCCTCTCCCGCCACCCACGCCGCATCATGGGCGGCCTGGGTGTGCTGCTGCTGGGCACTGGCGTTACCGCCTTCGGCATTGCGCCGCTCGCACCCGATGCGGCCGATCTTCCCGTGCACCAGGTCATCGAAGCGCTCAACACGCCGCTGGCCGCCGATATCGGCGCACTGGACGCTGCCTCCCTCACCGCCACGCCCATGGTGCTGTTCCGCACCGAGGCCACGCGCCGCGACGACACCGCCCAAAGCCTCTTGCAGCGCCTGGGCGTGCCCGACTCCGCCGCCCAGGCCTTCTTGCGCAGCGACCCGCTGGCGCGCCAACTGCTGGGCCGCAGCGGCCGCCTGGTCAACGTGGAAGCCAACGAGCGAAACGAGCTGCTGCGCCTGACCGCGCGCTGGCTTTCCGCCGACGAAAACACCTTCACCCGCCTGGTGGTGGAAAAGTCCGACAACGGCGCGCTTAACTCGCGCCTTGAACATGGCGCGCTCACCACATCGACCCGGCTGGCCAGCGGCGTCATCCGCAGCTCGCTCTTCGCCGCGACCGACGCCGCCGGTATTCCCGACCCCGTGGCCATCCAGTTGGCCGAAATGTTCTCCAGCGACATCGACTTCCGGCGCGACCTGCGCCAAGGCGACCGTTTCAGCGTGGTCTTTGAAAGCCTGGAAGCCGATGGCGAGAGCCTGCGCACCGGCCGCGTGCTGAGTGCCGAGTTCGTCAACGACGGCAAGGAACACGAGGCCGTGTGGTTCGAAGAACCGGGTCAAAAAGGCGGCTACTACGGGTTTGATGGCCAGAGCGCGCGCCGCTACTACCTGGCCTCCCCGCTGGAGTTCTCGCGCATCAGCAGCGGCTACGGCATGCGGTTCCACCCCATCACGGGTGGGCGCAAGGCCCATATGGGCGTCGATTACGCAGCCCCCACGGGCACGCCGGTGCGCACCATCGGTGACGGCACGGTCGAATTCGCCGGCGTGCAGCGCGGATACGGCAACGTGATCTACATCCGCCACCGCAACAACCAAGTAACCGTCTACGCCCACCTCAGCCGCATCGGCGTGCGCAAGGGCCAGCGCGTGGGCCAGGGTGACTTCATTGGCAACGTGGGCACCACGGGCGCCTCCACCGGCCCTCATCTGCATCTGGAGTTCCGCGACAACGGTGTGCACGTGGATCCGCTGGCCATCGCGCGCCAGAGCGAATCGGTGCCGGTGTCGCCCGCGCTGCGCGCGCGCTTTGACGCGGTGGCCCAGATGCAGCGCCTGCAACTCGACGCTGCGGCCAGCATTCAACAGGCCAGCGCCCAGTAACCCCGTCCGTCTATCTTGCGGCCAAAAAAGAAGGGAGCCCAAGGCTCCCTTCTTTTTTGAGATCGCGAAAGACCGGCAGCGCGTCAGACGCTGAAGCTGGAGCCACAACCGCAGGTGGTCGTGGCATTGGGGTTCTTGATGACGAATTGAGCGCCCTCAAGGTCTTCCTTGTAGTCGATCTCGGCGCCCACCAAGTACTGGTAGCTCATCGCGTCGATCAACAGCGACACACCATTCTTGGTCATGGTGGTGTCGTCTTCGTTTGTGATTTCATCGAACGTAAAACCGTATTGGAAGCCCGAGCAACCGCCACCTTGCACGAACACGCGCAGTTTGAGATCGGGATTGCCCTCTTCGGCGACCAACTCGGCCACCTTGGCCGCCGCGCTGTCGGTGAAAACCAGCGGGGCCGGCATGTCGGTCGGGATCTGTTCGGCCACTGCATTCATGGGAATACCTCTTATCGGAAGGGTGGGTGCCATGCACCCGAGAAAACGGCTGCGTCGATACTAAGCCAAAGCGCCTGCGAACGCCCTTCAGCCGTTGTTTGCCGCCAATTTCAGTGTGGGTTTGTCATCGACACTGGCCATTGGCTTGAGTTGACCGGAGATGGTGGCACCCTGGTGCATTTCCAAGGCCTTGTAGGACACATCCCCCTCAATCCGTGCTTTGGGCTGTAGCTCCAGCAGTTCAAAGGCCAGCACAGGGCCTTTGACGTGACCATTGATGATCACGTGATCGGCGTGGATCTGCCCGGTCACCTGGGCCACCTCGCTGATCACCAGCAGACTGGCCTGAGCGTCGCTGGCACGGATGTCGCCCACCACTTCCCCATCGATGCGCAGCCCCTCGTGGAACAACACATTGCCTTCGATGCGCGTGCCTTGGGCAATCAGGCTTTTGATGGGCGGTTGTTTCTTTTTGGCGAACATGAAGCTCTCCTGATGGTGGACCGCATGGGTCACAAATTGAAAGATTGCACGGACCGGACCGAACTGCCCTGCAGGATTTTGGCGGTCACGTTTTCTACCACGACCTGCGCGGGCACATTGACCACGCCCTCCATGCGCAGATAGCCCTTGATGAGCACGGGCTGCGGCACGGGCGCCTGCTTGGCCGACCACGGCTTGCCGGCCAACTTGCCCGAAAAGATCACCTCCAGGCTGCCTTTGAAGTCGGGTGCATTCTTGGCCGCCTGGATCATGAGCACCTGCCATTTCAACTGGCTGTCCGAAAGGCGCTCGGCCTGCAGCCCCCGGATGCTCAAAGCGTCGCTGCCCGTGCCCGGGATCAGGCGCTCGAAGAAGCCCAGGTCGCTGCGCAGCAACTCGTTGTCGGCCTGCAGCTGGCGGATCTGCACCATCAGCTGCGCCTGTGTGGCGCGCTCCGAGATCAACTGGCTGTCCGAGGTGTTGGCCACCAATTGGGCCTCGCTCAGATCGGTTCGCAACGCCAATACCTCGCGGCGCAACTGCTCCAGTTCCTGCTTGGAATTGCGGTCCAGCCCGGCGATGTCCTTGCCGAATTCGAACGCCCAGACCGCCAATGCCGCCGAAAAACCCAGCAGCAACGCCGCCAGAACCCAGCGAAACGGCCACGGCATCGCACTGCGCACCGACACCCGCGGCGCACTCACCGTCAACCTTCTTCGCAACAGGCGAAACCGCATGCAGACCTTTCAAAGTGCAAGCAAACGCAACCCAGCCCCAGAACGCAAAAACCGCCCCAAGTTTGCACTTGCAGGCGGTTTCTGGAGCATGTGCAGCGTGCTTAGCGCTTGCTGAACTGCTTGCGGCGGCGCGCAGAGCGCAGACCGACCTTTTTACGTTCCACTTCGCGAGCGTCACGCGTCACGTAGCCCGCTTGTGACAGACCCGACTTGAGCGTCGCGTCGTAGTCGATCAGGGCACGTGTGATGCCGTGGCGCACAGCGCCGGCCTGGCCGGATTCACCACCACCGTGCACGTTGACCTGGATGTCAAACGTCTCGGCGTTGTTCGTCAGCAGCAGGGGCTGCTTGGCGATCATGATGGAGGTCTCGCGGCCGAAGTACACCTGGATGTCCTTGCCATTGACCGTGATCTTGCCGGTGCCTTTTTTCAGAAACACGCGAGCGACGCTGGATTTGCGACGGCCGGTGCCGTTGTTCCATTCACCAATCATCTCAAGGCTCCTTTAGATTTCCAGCACTTGCGGCTGTTGGGCGGTGTGCGGATGCTCTGCACCGCCGTACACCTTGAGCTTCTTGATCATGGCGTAACCCAGAGGGCCCTTGGGCAACATGCCCTTGACGGCCTTCTCGAGGGCGCGGCCAGGGTGCTTGGCCTGCATGTCGCGGAAGTTGGTGCCATAGATACCGCCGGGGAAGCCCGAGTGGCGGTAGTACACCTTGTCGAGGGCTTTGTTGCCCGTGACGCGGAGCTTGGCTGCGTTGATGATGACGATGAAGTCACCGGTATCGACGTGAGGCGTGTAAATGGCCTTGTGTTTGCCGCGCAAACGGAGAGCAACTTCACTGGCTACTCGTCCGAGGACCTTGTCGGTCGCGTCAATCACAAACCACTCGTGCGTCACGTCAGCGGGTTTGGCGCTGAACGTTTTGGTCATGAGTTTTCTCTGAAAGGAGAGGGTTTGGCGGCTCTTTTCCACGGTCGGTCGTTCTCTGACGGAACGCTCTTAGGTGGGTTTTGAAGTCTTCGCCGCGGAGCCAGCAGTTCGCTGCGAAGCCCTCGATTGTACGAAATTCCGGGCCTTGGCGGCAAACTTTGAAATGCGAGGAGCCTGGCCGGCTACCATCAGGGCATGTTCAGCTATCGACACGCCTTCCACGCCGGCAACCATGCGGATGTGCTCAAGCACATCACCTTGATCGCCACACTGCGTCACCTGATGCAGAAAGAAGCGGGGCTGACGTTGATCGACACCCACGCCGGGGCAGGCCTCTACCGCCTCGATGGGGACTACACCGATACCGGAGGCGAAGCCAAGGACGGCGTGGTCAAGCTCATGGGCGCCCTGCGAGCGGCCGACCAACCAGCGGCCAAAGCCGTCGCCCCGGCGATCGACGACTACCTGGACCTGGTTGCGGGCTTCAACCCGTCGGGCTCGTTGCGCGTGTACCCAGGATCGCCCTTCGTCATGCACCAATTGCTGCGGGCCGAATCGCGCGACCGGCTCAAGCTCTTCGAGCTGCACCCGACCGACAGCCGCACCCTCTCCGCCAACATCGCCCAGCTCGAAGCCGGACGTGCCATCGCCGTAGCGCGCCAGGACGGGTTTGAAGGCGTCAAGCCCCTGCTTCCGCCGCCGCCATCGGCCTCTGGGTCGAAGCGCGGCCTGGTGCTGATGGACCCCAGTTACGAAATCAAAAGCGATTACGCGAAAGTAAGCGCCTGCATACAAGAACTTCTCAGGCGATTTCCGACCGGCACTTATCTGGTGTGGTATCCCGTGATTCCGCGGCCGGAAGCGCACGATTTGCCGCGCCGCCTGCGCACCTTGTCGAACCAGGCCCAGCGGCCGTGGCTCAACGCCACGCTGGCCATCGGCCAGGACCCGACCCACGGCCCGGACGACCGACCGGGGCTGACCGCCAGCGGCATGTTTGTCATCAACCCGCCGCACACGCTCAAGGGCGTGCTCCAGGAAGCACTGCCGCAACTGCTGACCCACCTTGGACGAGGACGTGGAAAGTCGCAAGCGCTGGAATCTGGCGGGTAATCGACACGCGAGCAGACCTTCCCAATTAGCCGACCAACCGGTTGGCGATTGAATATACTGGCGCCGTACCCCTTCATGGGGGCAGGAGACGCCCATGTATACCCAGTCGTTCAATGTGCCGGACAGAGGCGATCCGCAGGCTGACTCGACCAAGGCAATCCCCCTGCACGAGACCGATGTCGCCTTGCAGTCGCACTTCGACAGCGTCGTGGATGCCGATGGCAAGATCGAGCCGCGCGACTGGATGCCCGAGGCCTACCGCAAGACGCTGGTGCGCCAGATCAGCCAGCATGCGCACAGCGAAATCGTGGGCATGCTCCCGGAGGGCAACTGGATTTCGCGAGCACCCAGTCTCAAGCGCAAGACCATCCTTGTGGCCAAGGTGCAGGACGAAGCGGGCCACGGCCTGTACCTCTACAGCGCAGCCGAAACCCTGGGCACCAGCCGCGACCAGATGTTCGAGGCCCTGCATTCGGGCAAAGCCAAGTACAGCTCGATCTTCAACTACCCCACCCTGACCTGGGCCGACGTCGGGGTGATCGGGTGGCTGGTCGATGGCGCGGCCATCATGAACCAGATTCCGCTGTGCCGCTGCAGCTATGGCCCCTATGCGCGCGCGATGATCCGCGTCTGCAAGGAAGAAAGTTTCCACCAGCGCCAGGGCTTCGAGTCGCTGCTGGTGATGGTGCAGGGCACGTCCGAGCAGCGCGCGATGGTGCAGGACGCGGTGAACCGCTGGTGGTGGAAATGCCTGGCGATGTTCGGCCCGCCCGACGCCGACAGCCCCAACAGCGTGCAGGGCATGCGCTGGGGCATCAAGCGCATCGGCAATGACGAATTGCGCCAGAAGTTCGTCGATGCGACGGTGCCGCAGGCCGAGGTGCTGGGCGTCACCTTGCCCGACCCGGATCTGAAATGGAACGCCGAACGCGGCCACCACGACTTCGGCGCGATCGACTGGGACGAATTCTGGGCCGTGGTGAATGGCGACGGCCCCTGCAACAAGGAGCGCCTGGCCACGCGCGTGAAAGCCTGGGATGAGGGCGACTGGGTGCGCGAAGCCGCACTGGCCCACGCTCGCAAGCAACGGCAACGCACGCTGAAGGAGGCCGCATGAGCGCCGCGCCGGGCCGCCCCAAGCAAGCTCGCACCGCTGGCGGAGCCGAAGGTACCCCAGTGACAGCCCTCAAGGAATGGCCGCTCTGGGAAGTGTTCGTGCGCAGCAAACAAGGCCTTGAGCACAAGCACTGCGGCAGCCTGCACGCCAGCGACGCGCAGCATGCGCTGCACCTGGCGCGCGACGTGTACACGCGGCGCCAGGAAGGCGTGAGCATCTGGGTCGTCCAGTCCAGCAGCATCACCGCCAGCGAGCCCGACAGCAAGGACAGCTTCTTCGACCCGGCGGCCGACAAGGTGTACCGGCATCCCACCTTCTACGAGATCCCCGACAAAGTGGGGCACATGTGATGCGCAGCGCACCCGTCGACTACCTGCTGCACCTGGCCGACAACGCGCTGGTCCTCGGGCAGCGCAACGCCGAATGGTGCGGCCACGGACCGATCCTGGAAGAAGACCTGGCCCTGGCCAACAACAGCCTGGACCTGCTCGGCCAGGCACGCCTGCTCTACCAGCACGCGGCCACGCTCATCAATGCCGACACCGCCGAGGCCTTGCGTTTCGTGCACCTGCGCGGCGCACGCCACAACGGCGCGGTGACCGAAGACACCCTGGCCTATTTCCGCGACACGTACGAATTCCGCAACCACACCTTGCTCGAACTGCCCCACGGCGGCCCGCTGGCCGGTACCGTGCGCGGGGCCCGCGACTTCGCCACCACCATCGTGCGCAACTTTTTCTACAGCGCGCTCATGGTGCTGGTATGGAACCGGTTGCAGACGTCGGCCGATGCGCAACTGGCGGCCATTGCCGCCAAGTCGATCAAGGAAACGCGTTACCACCTGCGGCACGCAAGCGACTGGCTGGTGCGGCTCGGTGATGGAACGGACGACTCGCACGCCCGCGCGCAGGCCGCAATCGACCACCTGATGCCGTACTGCCAAGCGTTCTGGGCAGGCAACGAAGCCGAGAAGGTCGCGGCCGACAATGGAACGGGCGTGAACACCACGAGCCTCCAGGCCGAATGGGACGCTCTGGTGGAGGAGTCCTTGAGCGAAGCCACGCTGCAACGCCCCCAGGTGCGAGGCCGCGTCCCGCAAGGCCAGCACGGGGTGCACTCCGAACACATGGGCTTCCTGCTGGCCGAGATGCAGAGCCTGGCGCGCGCGCACCCGCACGCGGTCTGGTGAGGCAGGCGCCATGCGAACGGTCGCCAGCGCCGGACACGAACACGCCGCCATCTGGCAGGCGCTCGCCAACCTGAGCGATCCGGAGATCCCGGTGGTCAGCCTGCGCGAGATGGGCATCCTGCGCGACGTGCGCACCGGCGCCGACGGTGTGCCCGAAGTGGTCATCACCCCGACCTACAGCGGCTGCCCGGCCATGGGACAGATCGAGGACGACGTGCGCGCGGCGCTCGCGCTTGCGGCCCTGGAAGCGCGCGTCGTCACGCAGCTGGCACCGGCCTGGACCACCGACTGGATGCACGAAGCCGCGCGCGAGAAGCTGCGCGCCTACGGCATCGCGCCACCTCAGTGCGGCAACGTCCAGCCGCAAGCCGTGACCTTCTCGCGCAAGGCCGCGGTGCGCGAAACGGTGCCCTGCCCCCAATGCGGCTCGGTCCACACCACCGAGACCTCACCCTTTGGCTCGACCGCTTGCAAGGCCATGTACCGCTGCCTGGATTGCCTGGAACCGTTCGACTACTTCAAGCCCTATTGATGCCATGTCCACCGCCCCGCGCTTCCACGAACTTGCGATCGCCCGCGTCAGCCCCGAGGCCGCCGGCGCGGTGGCCATCACCCTGGCCATTCCGGCGGAACAGCGGGACGTGTTTGCCTTCGAGCCCGGCCAGTTCCTCACGGTGCGCGCCACCATCGACGGGCAGGACGAGCGGCGCAGCTACTCCATCAGCAGCCCTCGCAGCCTGCTGGCGCAACGCGGCGAGCTCACGCTGGGGATTCGACCGGTGGAAGGCGGCGTGTTCTCCCACTGGGCCGCCACCTCGCTCCAGCAGGGCGACGTGCTCAAGGCCATGCCACCCGACGGCCGCTTCACCGTGCACAAGCCGCGCGCCGTGCACCGCGTCGGGTTTGCGGCGGGTTCGGGCATCACGCCCATCCTCTCGCTCATGGCCAGCACATTGGAGGAGTCGCCGACGTCGAAATTCACACTCGTGTACGGCAACCGGCGCATGGGCAGCGTGATGTTCAACGAAGCCTTGCAGGACCTCAAGGACCGCTACGCCAGCCGGCTCACGCTGATCCACATCCTCTCGCGCCAGGCCCAGGAGGTGCCTTTGCTCGAAGGCCGCATCGATGCCGACAAGGTGCGCGCGCTCATCGCCACGCTGCTGCCGGTGGCAAGCATGGACGAGGTCTTCATCTGCGGCCCCGAAGCCATGATCGAGGCCACCGAGAAAGCCCTGCTCGACGCGGGCGTGCGGCCCGATCGTGTGCACACCGAGCGCTTCACCTCCCCCACGCTGGACGCCCTGCCCGACGCGCAGCGCCGTGCGATCGTGCTCGGCCATCCGGCGGAGCGGGCCGAGGGCGAGGTCGCTCTGACCGTGGTGCTCGACGGCAAGCCGCACGAGCTGCGCATGAACCGCGACGAACGTGTGCTCGACGTGGCGCTGAACGCCGGCCTGGACCTGCCCTGGTCGTGCCGCGGCGGTGTCTGCTGCACCTGCCGCGCCAAGGTGCTGGAAGGCGCGGTGCAGATGGACAAGAACTTCACACTCGAACCGTGGGAAACCGACAAGGGTTTCGTGCTGAGTTGCCAGGCCCGTCCGACCAGCGAGCGGGTCGTGGTCAGTTACGACGAAAGGTGAGCGCGCTTACTGGCGGAACACGAGCACCGGCGCCACGCCGGTCTGGATCAGGCCGAGCGCGCTGGCCGCAGCGCGGCTGAGATCGATCACGCGGCCTTTGGTGAACGGCCCGCGGTCGTTGATGCGCACCGTTACCTCCTTGCCGGTGCGCGCATGCCGCACGCGCACCAAGGTGCCGAAGGGCAAGGTCTTGTGGGCTGCGGTGAGTTCGTTCTGGTCGAAGGCTTCACCGCTGGCCGTGCGCCGGCCGTGGAACTGCGCGCCGTACCAGGAGGCCATGCCGCGCTCGAACACCTCGCCGTCGTCGGGCGCCTGCGGCAAGGGAGAGGACGCCGACGACGGATCGCCCGCCTCGTCATCCGACGGCGCGCGCGTGGCGCAGCCGCCCAGCCACAGCACGCAAGCCAGTGCGAGGATGAGCGCTGGCCGCAAACGCATCACAGGCCCAGGCGCTGGACGATGTCCGTCGTGGCAGTGCTTTGGTTCATGGTGTAGAAGTGCAGACCGGGCACACCGCCGGCACGCAGACGATCGCACAGATCGCTCACCACGTCGAGACCGAACGATTTGATCGATGCCGTGTCGTCGCCAAACGCCTGCAACCGCATGCGGATCCAACGCGGGATCTCGGCGCCGCAGGCGTCGGAGAAGCGCATGAGTTGCGTCGAACTGGTGATGGGCATGATGCCGGGCACCACCGGCACGTCCACGCCCGCACCCTGCAGATCGTCGACGAAACGGAAGTAGGCGTCGCTGTTGAAGAAGTACTGCGTGATGCCCGAGTCCGCGCCGGCCTTCACCTTGGCGGCGAAGGCGTCCAGGTCGGACTGGGGCGTTTTCGCCTGCGGATGCGTCTCGGGGTAGGCGGCCACCTCGATGTGGAAGGTGTCGCCGGTCTCGGCGCGCACAAAGGCCACGAGGTCGCTCGCGTAACGGAACTCACCGCCCATGCCGTAGCCACTGGGCAGGTCACCGCGCAGCGCGACGATTCGGCGAATGCCGGCGGCCTTGTAGGCCGCCAGGCGTTCGCGGATGCTCTCGCGCGACTGGCCAATGCAGCTCAGGTGCGGCGCGGCCGGCACGCCCTCGCCCATGATCTCGGTGACGGCCTGCAGCGTGCCGTCCTGCGTCGAACCACCGGCGCCAAACGTCACCGAGCAGAACTCGGGCTTGAGCGCATACAGCTGCTGGCGCACCGCGCGCAGCTTGACCGCGCCTTCGGGCGTCTTGGTCGGGAAGAATTCCAGGCTGATCGGAAGACCCATCGTCTTGTCCTTACATCACTTGCTCGCACACACAAAAAATTCGCGGTTGCCGTCGCCGCCAGCGATCGGGCTGTCGAAGTAGTCGCGCACCGTCAGACCGTGGTCGGCACAGGCCTGTTCGATGCGCTCGCGCACCCGAACGTAGCTCGTCGCGTCCTTCACCAGACCGCCCTTGCCGATGTGCTCGGGCTGCAATTCGAATTGCGGCTTGACCAGCATCAGCAGATGCCCGCCGGGCGCCAGCAGCGGCACCACAGCAGGCCACACCAGCGTCTGCGAGATGAACGACAGATCGCCCACGATCAACTCGAACGGGGGCGGACCGCCAGCCTGCGCCAACACCTCGGCGCTCAGCTCGCGCGCATTGCACTTCTCCAGGCAGACCACGCGCGCGTCGCCTCGCAGCGACGGGTGCAACTGGCCTTGCCCCACGTCCACGCCCACCACCCGCGCGGCGCCGCGCTGCAGCAGGCAGTCGGTGAAACCACCGCTGCTCTGCCCCACGTCGAGACAGCGCAGGCCGGTCACGTCCAGCCCGGTGTGCTTCAGCGCCCCTTCGAGCTTGAGACCACCGCGCGAGACATAGCGCGTTTCCGCCGTGTCCAGCAAGCGCAGCTCCACCGTCTCGCGCAGCTCCTCGCCGTTCTTGGTGATCGCACGCCATTCCTGAGCCGGCAAGCGCCACTGCACGCCCGCCGCGATCAAGCGCTGGGCTTGCGAACGGGAATTCGCAAGCCCACGTTCAACGAGAAGTTGGTCGGCGCGCATCGATGACAAGCCAAATGGAGGCGTAGCGAGCGGCCGTCAGCCGAGGCGCGGGGGGATCCGCAGACCGGAACGTAGCAGCGCTACGTGAGGATCTGCGGAAGGACCCGCAACGAAGGATCACGGCCGCGCAGTAGCCGACCGGTTCAGTACCTGTAGGTGTCCGGCTTGTACGGGCCGGCCTTGTTCACGCCGATGTAGGCGGCCTGCTCGTCCGTCAGCTCGGTCAACATCGCGCCGACCTTCTTCAGGTGCAAACGCGCCACCTTCTCGTCCAGGTGCTTGGGCAGCACGTAGACCTCGCCCACCTTGTACTTCTGCGGCTGCGTGAACAGTTCGATCTGCGCGATGGTCTGGTTCGCAAACGAGCTCGACATCACGAAGCTGGGGTGGCCGGTGCCGCAGCCCAGGTTCACCAGGCGACCCTTGGCCAGCATGATGATCTTCTTGCCATCGGGGAATTTGACGTGGTCCACCTGCGGCTTGATCTCTTCCCACTCGTACTTCTCGATCGAGGCGATGTCGATCTCGTTGTCGAAGTGGCCGATGTTGCAGACGATGGCCTGGTCCTTCATCGCCGCCATGTGGTCGTGCGTGATGATGGATTTGTTGCCGGTGGTGGTGACGAAGATGTCGGCCTTGTCGGCGGCGTATTCCATGGTCACGACCTTGTAGCCTTCCATCGCGGCCTGCAGGGCGTTGATGGGATCGATTTCGGTCACCCAGACTTGCGCGGACAGGGCACGCAGCGCCTGTGCCGAGCCCTTGCCCACGTCACCGTAGCCGGCCACCACGGCGACCTTGCCGGCGATCATCACGTCGGTGGCGCGCTTGATGCCGTCGACCAGCGATTCGCGGCAGCCGTAGAGGTTGTCGAACTTGCTCTTGGTCACCGAGTCGTTCACGTTGATGGCGCGGAACGGCAGCGTGCCCTTGGCGCTCATTTCCTTCAGGCGGTGCACGCCGGTGGTGGTCTCTTCGGTCACGCCGATGATCTGCGCGGCCTTGCGGGTGTACCAGGTCGGGTCTTGCGCGAGCTTGGCCTTGATGGCGGCGAACAGGCAGGTCTCTTCTTCGCTGGTGGGCTTGCTGATCACCGAGGCGTCCTTCTCGGCCTTCTGGCCCAGGATCATGAGCAGGGTGGCGTCGCCGCCATCGTCCAGGATCATGTTCGGGCCTTCGCCTTCGGTGCCGGCGGCGCCGAATTCAAAGATACGGTGGGTGAAGTCCCAGTACTCGGCCAGGGTTTCGCCCTTGTGCGCGAACACCGGCGTGCCTTGCGCCACCAGGGCGGCAGCGGCGTGGTCTTGCGTGGAGAAGATGTTGCACGAGGCCCAGCGCACGTTCGCGCCCAGGGCTTGCAAGGTTTCGACCAGCACCGCGGTCTGGATCGTCATGTGGATCGAACCGGTGATGCGCGCGCCCTTGAGCGGCTGCGACGGCGCGAACTCTTCGCGGATGGCCATCAGGCCGGGCATTTCGGTTTCGGCGATCTTGATTTCCTTGCGGCCCCAGGCGGCGAGGGAAATGTCGGCGATGGCGCTGTCGGTTGCCGCCGGGGTATTCAGACGTGCATTCATGGTGGTTTCGCTCCGTTAAGGATGGACAAACCACATCGCGCACTGAGTAAAAAGGGACTCATCGCACGGATGTGGATGAGCGTGGTTGCATGGATGGTCCGAGCCTCACGCCCCGCTGCCGATGGTGTCGGTGGGGGCGCTGCAACGCTCCTCGGATCGCGGAATTCTAACGCAGAGGGGGCGATCTGCCCCATGCCGCGCGTCGCCGATGGCACCGTCGGCGAACAGGCCCCGTGCGACACTGCCCGCCTCCCATGCAGACGAATCCCCTCTCCCTCTGGCCCGCCGAGGCCCGTGCCCGCATCTGCGGCGTGTTGACCGACATCGACGACACGCTCACCACCGAGGGTGGCATCACGCCCGATGCGCTGGACGCCCTGCACCGCCTGCACACGGCGGGCGTGCCGGTGTTTGCCATCACCGGGAGGCCCGCGGGCTGGAGCGAAGGATTTGCTCTGGCCTGGCCGGTGAAGGCCATCGTGGCGGAGAACGGCGCGGTCGCGTTGTGGCGCGGCGAGGCCGGCGAGCTGCGCCGCGCTTACCTGCAGGACGCGGCCACCCGCGCGCTCAACTTCGACCAGCTGCAAGCAGCGGCCCGGCGCGTGCTGGCCGAAGTGCCCGGCACGCGGCTGGCCACCGACAGCCCCGGGCGCGAGACCGACATCGCCATCGACCACAGCGAGTTCGCGCATCTGAGCGAAGCGGACATCGCGCGCGTGGTGCACGTCATGAAGGACCAGGGCCTCAACGCCACCGTGAGCTCGATCCACATCAACGGCTGGATCGGTGCGCACGACAAGCTCGCGGGCGCCCGCTGGATCGTGCGCGCGCAGCTTGACCGCGCACTCGACGACGAGCTCGACCGCTGGGTCTACGTGGGCGATTCGACCAACGACGCGCGCATGTTCCAGCACTTTCCGCACAGCGTGGGTGTGGCCAACATCGCGCGCTTTTGGGATGTGCTGACGCACAAGCCACGCTACCTCGCGGAAAAGGAACGCGGCGCGGGTTTCGCGCAGGTGGTCGATGCGGTGCTGAGCGCACGGAGGGTCGTGCAGTGAGCGAGCACCCGATTCCGCCGCACAACCCGGCCGCGCTGCCCACCCATTCGGCCAGCGAGGCGCGCCTGGGCCTGGTGGCCATCTTCGGTTCCACCTTCTTCGAGCTGGTGGGCTATTTCATGCTCACGCCGCTGCTCTTGTTGCGGCTGAAAGCGGGCGGCGAATCGACCGCGCTGGCCGGCGTGTTCGCCGCCAGCGGCTGGCTCGGCATTTTCTTCATGACGCCCTTTGCCTCCGCGATCACACAGCGCCTGGGCCGGCGGCCCACGCTGTGGCTGGCGGCGCTCATTCCGGTAATTGCCACCGCCGGCTTCGCCCTCACGCCGGTGCTGTGGCTGTGGTTCGCTCTCAAGATCGCTGCCGGCATGGCCTCCGGCCTGCGCTGGGTGCTGGCCGAGGCGATCGTGGCCGAGTTCTCGCCGCCGGGACAACGTGGGCGCTACGTGGGCATTTTCGAAACCATGGTGGGCGTCACCTTCATCGTCGGGCCGCTGATGCTGGCATGGGTGGGTGCCGAGAGCGACGCCGCCTTGTGGATCGCGCTGGGCTTCATGACGCTGGGCCTGCTGTGGAGCCTGGTCATTCCGCGCCTGCCGGATGCGGCCGATGCACACAGCGCCAAGGTCGGTCTCTCGGGCGTGTGGCACGCGCTGCTGGCGCATCCGCTCATCATGACCGTGGGCTTCGTCGGCGGCTTCTTCGAGAGCGGGCTTACGTCCATCCTGCCGCTCTATGGCCTGGCACTCGGCCTGGGTGCCACTGTGGCGGCGCTGCTGGTCTCGGCCAGCGGCCTGGGCAGCGCGGTCATGATGCTGCCCGCCGGCGTGCTGGCCGATCGCATGGCCCATCACCCGCAACAGCGCTGGGGCGACGGGCGCGCGGTGCGCCTGGCCATCATGCGCTGGTGTGCGCTGATCACGCTGCTGGCCACGCTGGTGATTCCATTCGTGGCCGGCACGCTCTGGCTGGCCGCGCCAGTGGCCTTCCTGTGGGGCGGCGCGGGCGGCTGCCTGTACACGTTGGCCATGATCGACATCGGTTCGCGCGAAGAAGGCATCACCCTGGTCAACAGCACCGCCGTGCTCGTGCTCTCGTACACCCTGGGCGGCGTGCTCGCGCCCGCGCTGGGGGCGGCAGCGCTGCAGTGGGCGCCCACGGTGGGCTTTCCGGCGCTGCTGCTCGCCGTGGCGGGGCTGGGCTGGTGGTTGTTGAGAAAGACCCGAATGGCCCCAACTGAAGGAACCCCTCGGGCCTGAGCCGCTCCTACGGGCCAACGGTTGTTCCCCTCCACGAAAGGATCCCACACCATGGCCATTCCCTGGATGGTTGCCCTCAAAGTGATCCCCTGGGGCGATGTGATCGAACACGCGCCCAAGGTGCTCAACGCGGCGCGCAAGCTGATGGAGCGGCAGAAAGCGCCGCCTTCGCCTGCCGCCACGCCCGTGCCGATGAACGTGGGTGACGCGCCGCCCACGTTGGGGGAACTGCAAAACCGCCTGATCGAAGCGCGTCAGATGCTGGGCCAGCAGGCGGCGGTGCAGGAACAGATGGCCCAGACCCTGGCCGAACTGGCCGAGCAGAACGCGCGCCTGGTAGGTGCGGTGGATCTGCTGCGCAAGCGCACGCGCGTGCTGATGGTGGCCATCGCGGTGCTGGCCGTGGGCGTGGTCTGGCTGGTCGCGCGCTGATCAGCTTTCGAGGCGCTCGGTCTGCAAGGTGGCATCGCAGCCCACGCCAGCCGCGATCCAGCGGCGCGCCAGACGGCGCAACACCGGCGCAGCCCAGCGCCAACGCGGCCCCATCACCGCAGCGGTGTCGGTGAGCGCGCCGCAACGGTAGAGCGCCGCAGCCCCGTCCCAGCGCAAGGCATCGCAAGCACCGATGCGCTTGCGCGAAATTACCCGCCCCAAGGGGCACGGCTCGGTCAGGCAGCACACCCCGCAGCCGTTGCAGGGCGCGCCGAGCACCGGCTTGGCCGGGGCATCGGGGTGGATGTGGATGATCTCCATCAGACCCTGGCGAGCACGGGCGCCAGCACCTTGCCCGTGTGCGTGCCCAGCCGCACCACCTCTTCGGGCGGCGCCGCCGCCACGATGCGTCCACCGCCACCGCCCCCTTCGGGGCCGAGGTCGATGATCCAGTCGGCTTCGGCCATCACGTCCAGGTCGTGTTCGATCACCACCACGCTGTGGCCGCCGTTCACCAAACGGTGCAGCACGCGGATGAGCTTTTCCACGTCGGCCATGTGCAGGCCCACGGTGGGTTCGTCGAGCACGTAGAGGGTGTGCGGCGCCTTCTGGCCGCGCCGCGTGATGTCATCGCGCACCTTGCTGAGTTCGGTCACCAGCTTGATGCGCTGCGCCTCGCCGCCCGAAAGAGTCGGGCTGGGCTGTCCGAGCGTGAGGTAGCCCAGGCCCACATCCTTCAGCAGTTGCAACGGGTGGGCAATGTTCGGCATGGACGCGAAGAAGTCCACCGCCTCGTCCACCTCCATCTGCAGCACGTCGCCGATGCTCTTGCCCTTCCAGGTCACTGCCAGGGTTTCGGGGTTGAAGCGCGCCCCATGGCACACCTCGCACGGCACCTTCACATCGGGCAGGAAGCTCATCTCGATGGTGCGCATGCCCTGCCCCTCGCAGGCCGGGCAGCGGCCTTCGCCGGTGTTGAAGCTGAAGCGGCCCGGCGCGTAGCCGCGCGCCTTGGCTTCGAGCGTGTCGGCGAACAGTTTGCGCACCGTGTCCCAGAAGCCGATGTAGGTCGCAGGGCAACTGCGCGGGGTCTTGCCGATCGGGGTCTGGTCGACTTCGAGCACCCGGTCCACGGTCTCGAAGCCGCTCAAACCCTTGCAGCCGACCCACGCGGGGTGCTTGCCCTTGTCCATGGCCTCGCGCCCGGCCTTGGTGCTGCGCTGTGTCACGGCGGCGGCCACGTTGGTCAGGAGCACATCGCGCGCGAGGGTGGATTTGCCGGAGCCGGAGACACCGGTGATGACGACGAGGCGTTGCAGGGGGACGGCAGCGTCGAGGTTGTCGAGGTTGTGGAGGTTCGCGCCTTTCACTTGGAGCCAGGGGGAACCCTCACCCCCACCCTCTCCCGCAAGCGAGAGAGGGCTCTCTTCACTCCCTCGCCCCTTTGGGGAGAGGGCTGGGGTGAGGGGCGGCGCTACGCGCCGTCTTGCCTGCAGCGGATGCTTCATCGCGTGCAACAAGTAGCGCCCCGTCACCGAGTCGCCATTCGCCGACAGATCGTCCACCGAACCCTGCGCCACCACGCGCCCGCCGCGCTTGCCCGCGCTGGGGCCGATGTCGATGATGTGGTCGGCGCGGCGGATCGTGTCTTCGTCGTGCTCCACCACCACCAGCGTATTGCCCTGGTCGCCCAGCTTGTGCAGCGCGTTGAGCAGGATGGCGTTGTCGCGCGCGTGCAGGCCGATGGTGGGCTCGTCGAGCACGTAGCACACGCCCTGCAGGTTGCTGCCCAGTTGCGCCGCCAGGCGGATGCGCTGGGCCTCGCCACCGCTGAGCGTGGGCGCACCGCGATCGAGCGTGAGGTAGTTCAAGCCCACCTCTTCCAGGAAGGCCAGGCGGCTTTCGATTTCGGGCAAGAGATCGCGCGCGATGTCGGTCTCTCGTGTGGTAAGCGCCAGATCTTTCATCAGACCGCTCACCCATTGCCTCACGTCTCTTACCGACAGACGCGCCACATCGGTGATGCCCACATTGGCAAAGCGAACCGCGCGGGCCTGCGGGTTCAATCGCGTGCCGGCGCAGGTGGGGCAGACCTCGTCCACGATGTCGTCCACCTCGGGCTCGGCGAAGCTCTGTTCGCGCCCGCGCTCCTTGTCGTCGCGCACCGAATCGTCGAGCACCTTGCGCTGGTCGCGCGAGAGCTTCACGCCGGTGCCCACGCAGTCGGGGCACCAGCCGTGTTTGCTGTTGTACGAGAACAGGCGCGGGTCCAGCTCGGGGTAGCTGGTGGCGCAGATCGGGCAGGCGCGCGTGGTGGAAAAGACTTCCAACGTGCCCAGGTCGCGCGTGGATGTGCCGTCGGCCAAGGCCTGCGCCAGGCCATCGAGCGGCGTGAGCACGTGCACCACGCCCTTGCCGATCTCCAGGGCCTTGTCGAGCTGGCGGCGCAGTTCGGCTTCGTGGTCGGCGCTGACCACGAAATCGGCCACCGGCAGTTCGATCGTGTGCTCCTTGAAGCGGTCGATGCGCGGAAAGCCGGTGGTGGGCAGGAACTCACCATCGACGCGCAGGTGCGTGTGGCCCCGCGGGCGTGCCCAGTCGGCCAGCTCGGTGTACACACCCTTGCGGTTGACCACCAGCGGCGCGAGCAGGCCGATGTGCTGGCCCTTGTAGCGCGAGAGGATGGCCGCCGCAATGCTGTCCACGCTCTGCGGCATCACCGCCGCGCCGTCGTGCACGCAGTGCTGCGTGCCCAATTTCACATAGAGCAGGCGCAAGAAATGCCACACCTCGGTGGTGGTGCCCACGGTGGACTTGCGGCCGCCGCGCGAGAGGCGCTGCTCGATTGCCACGGTGGGCGGAATACCGTAGACCGCGTCCACTTCGGGCCGGCCCGCCGGCTGCACGATGCTGCGCGCGTACGCGTTCAGGCTTTCCAGGTAACGGCGCTGGCCTTCGTTGAACAGGATGTCGAAGGCCAGCGTGGATTTGCCCGAGCCGCTCACGCCCGAGATCACGTTGAACTTGCCGCGAGGGATGTCGACGCTCAGGTTCTTGAGGTTGTGCTCCTTGGCGTTGACGATGCGGATGCTGTTGCTGCCTTCCGTGGAAAGGCCGCGTGGGCGCGCCCCCACCCCGGTCGTCCCCCAGGAGGGGAGGGCGTCGGAAACGAGGTGCACTTCGCCCATGCTCATGGCGTAGTCGCGCAGGGCCTTGGCGGTGTGGCTGCTGGCGTGTTCGCGCACCGCCTCGGGCGGTCCCTCGGCCACGATCAGGCCGCCGGCGTCACCGCCTTCGGGGCCGAGATCGATCAGCCAGTCGGCGGCCCGGATCACGTCCAGGTTGTGCTCGATCACCACCAGCGAATGCCCCGCATCGAGCAGCTTGCGCAGGCTTCGCATGAGCTTGGCGATGTCGTCGAAATGCAACCCCGTGGTCGGTTCATCGAACAGGAACAGCGTGCCCTTGCGCGCCACGGCTTGTCGGCTGGCGCTGCTGTTCTTCGAGGCCTCGGCGAGGAAGCCCGCGAGCTTCAAACGCTGCGCTTCGCCGCCGGAGAGCGTGGGCACGGGCTGGCCGAGCTTCACGTATTCCAGGCCCACGTCGACGATGGGTTGCAGCACGCGGATGACTTCGCGGTCGTTGGCGAACAGCGTGGCGGCTTCGCTCACGGTGAGCTCCAGCACGTCGGCGACGTTCAAGCCGACCGTGTGTCCTGAGCCTGTCGAAGGACGCTGGATCTTCACCTCCAGGATCTCGGGCCGGTAGCGCTTGCCATCGCAGTCCGGGCAGCGCAGGTACACGTCGCTCAGGAACTGCATTTCCACGTGTTCGAAACCCGAACCGCCGCAGGTGGGGCAGCGGCCGTCGCCGCTGTTGAAGCTGAACTTGGCTGGCGTGTAGCTGCGCTGGCGCGCGAGCGGCGCTTCGGCAAACAGCGAGCGGATGGCGTCCCACGCGCCCACGTAGCTCACCGGGTTGGAGCGTGCGGTCTTGCCGATGGGCGACTGGTCGACGAACACCACTTCGCTCAAGTGGTCCGCGCCGAGCAGGCGGTCGTGCGCGCCGGGGCTGTCGGTGGATTTGCCGAAGTGGCGCAGCAAGGCGGGGGCGAGCACGTCCTGGATCAGGCTGGATTTGCCCGAGCCCGACACGCCGGTGACCACCACCAGGCGCTGCAATGGGAACTCCACCGACACGTTTTTCAAGTTGTGCTCGCGCGCGCCTTCCAGAATGAGGCGCGGTGTGCTGTCGGTCACCATGCGCTTGAAGCCCATGCCGATGGTCTTGCGCGAACCGAGATAGGCGCCGGTGAGCGTGTCGGCCGATCGGATGGCCTCGGGCGTGCCGTCGAACACGATCTGCCCGCCGCGCTCGCCCGGCCCTGGTCCCATGTCGATCAGGCGGTCGGCCGCGAGCATCACCGCCGGGTCGTGCTCCACCACCACCAGCGTGTTGCCCGCGTCGCGCAGGCGCAGCATGGCATCGTTGATGCGCGCCATGTCGCGCGGGTGCAGGCCGATGCTGGGTTCGTCGAGCACGAACAAGGTGTTGACCAGCGAGGTGCCGAGCGCGGTGGTGAGGTTGATGCGCTGCACCTCACCGCCACTGAGGGTGCGGCTCTGGCGGTCGAGCGTGAGGTAGCCGATGCCGACCTCGCAGAGGTAGCGGATGCGGGTGTTGATCTCGTCGAGGAGCAGCTTGAGGGCCTGGCGCTGACCCTCACCCCGACCCTCTCCCGCAAGCGGGAGAGGGAGCAAAACACTCGACCCATCCATACCGGGCGCCGAGGGGAAGGTACCCCCTCTCCCGCTTGCGGGAGAGGGTTGGGGTGAGGGCTCGAGGCTGGAAAAAAACACCCGCAGCCTGTCCAAGGACAGCAGCATCAGGTCATGCAAACACAGGCCCGGCAAGTCCTCCAGTTGCGCGCGCGTCCACCGCGCGCCTTGCGGCAGGGTGCGTTGCGCCGGGGCCAGCACCGCGTCGGCCTGGGCCTTGGTGCCGATGCGCCAGAGCAAACTGTCGGTCTTGAGCCGCGCGCCACGGCAGGTCGGGCACTCGGTGTAGCTGCGGTACTTGGACAAGAGCACGCGGATGTGCATCTTGTAGGCCTTGCTCTCCAGGTACTCGAAGAAGCGGTCCACGCCGTACCACTGCTGGTTCCACTTGCCGTTCCATTGCGGCGATCCGCTCTTGACCCAGTGCTGCTGCTCGGGCGTGAGCTTGCCCCAGGCCGTGTCGCGCGGAATGCCCGCCGCTTCGGCGTGCCGCATCAGATCGTCCTGGCATTCTTTCCACGCCGGGGTCTGGAACACCTTGATCGCGCCGGCGCGCAGCGTGAGCTTGTCGTTGGGAATGACCAGGCCGTAGTCCACACCGATGACACGCCCGAAGCCCCGGCAGGCCTCGCACGCGCCGACCGCCGAGTTGAACGAGAACATCGAGGGCGTGGGCTCGCTGTAGCGGATATCGCTCTCGGGGCAATGCAGGCCGGTCGAAAAGCGCCAGATCTCTGGCTCGCCTTCGTCGGCGAGCGCGTACACCATCAGCTTGCCACCACCGCGCTTCAAGCCGACCTCGATCGCCTCCATCACACGCGCAGACTCCGCTGTGCCGATGCGGAAGCGATCGGCCACGACGTCGAGCACCTTCACCGTTTCGCTGGCTGCCACCGCCTTGGCTTTGCCTTTGCCTGCGGGCTTGTCCTCGGTGGCCACGGCTTCGCGCTGCACGATGCGCTCGGCCTGCACCCGCGTGTAGCCGCTGGCCGAGAGCCATTGTTCGACCTCCTCGGGCGTGGTGCTGGCGGGCAATTCCACGGGGAAGGTGACCACCAACCGCGGATCATTCTGCTGTGCGCTGCGCTGCTGCATTTCGGCGTAGATCGACTCGGGCGAATCGTGGCGCACCGGCAGCGCGGTGTCGCGGTCGAACAGATCGGCGCCGCGCGCGAACCACAGCTTCAAGTGGTCGTTGAGCTCCGTCATGGTGCCCACGGTGGAGCGCGAGGAGCGCACCGGGTTGGTCTGGTCGATCGCGATCGCGGGTGGCACGCCTTCCACCTTGTCCACCGCCGGCTTGTCCATGCGGTCGAGGAACTGCCGCGCGTAGGCGCTGAAGGTCTCCACGTAGCGGCGCTGGCCCTCGGCGAACAGGGTGTCGAACACCAGGCTGGACTTGCCCGAACCGCTGGGGCCGGTGACCACGGTGAGTTCACCGGTGCGGATGTCGAGATCGAGGTTCTTGAGGTTGTGCTGGCGCGCCCCCCGGATGCGGATCAGCCCCGTGCCACCCTCCGCGGGCGGCTCGCGCCCCTCGTCGGGGGATGCGGCAGGGGGCGCGCCCGCAGGCAGATCGGCAGGCAGGAAAGCATCGGACATGCAGGGGCTCCAGAAGAAGGAGCAAAGATTCTACGGAGGGGCGAACGCTCGCGCAGACGCGCACGCCATATCCCCCATTTCCCCTGCACAGCGTGCTGCGGTGCGCGGATACCGTGTGTTACGTCTTGACGATGAGCACGGGTGTCTTCGAATGCGTCAGGACTTTTTGCGCCACGCTGCCCAGAATGAGCGCCTTGACGCCCCGACGCCCATGCGAGCCCATGACGATCAGGTCGCAGTGCTCGGCCTCGGCGGTTTCGATGATGCCCTCGTACACCACGTTGCGTTCGATCGTGTCGCCCACGCAGGGCACGCCGGCGGCTTCGCAGGCCTTGCGCAAGGTGTCCAGCGCCTGCCCGGCCGCGGCCTTCGCTTCGGTCAGGTAGGCCTGCAGGCCGACGGCCGACGCATCGCCAATACCGATGTAGGGAAACGGATCGATCACGTTCACGCCAACGATCTGCGCGTTCAGGCTGCGGGCCAGTTGCACCGCGGTCTCGGTGGCCTTGTCGGCCACGTCGGAACCGTCGGTGGGCACGAGAATTTTCTTGAACATGGTGGATCTCCTGTGGTGGGTTCGAACCGCAGCGTCACAAGGGTGCCGCGTGGGTTCATCGTGGAAGTCCTGCCGTGCTGCCGGATTGAGACAGATCAATGACAGGGCGCGCCGCGCGCGGCCATCGAGACCCGCGCGTCCATCGCACGGTACTTCAATTCCGCGCGCTTGCCCACCCGTCCCTGCCTGATGCAGGCTGGGGCCGGCATCCTCAGGAACGGCGCACGCCCTCGGGCCGCTGAGCGGCGGCGGCCCATTGGGTGTCGAACCAAGCGTCGCCGTCCAGGGCGGCGCGCAGCATGGGCAGCGCATCGAAGCCCCAGAACACGCGGCCCGCCCATACCATCGCGGGTACGCCAAACAGACCGAGTGCCAGGGCTTCGTCGGTGTTGCTGCGCAGGCGCTGCTTCACCACATCGCTCTCGGGCGCGTGCCAGGGCTTGCCGCGCTGGGCCATGTGGTCCTGCAGCAGCGCCTGCAGCGCCGCCAGCCGCGCCGGGTCGCTCGCGTCGAGCCCGCCCCGCCACACGTGGCGCAGCAGTTGCTCGGTGACGTAGCGGTTGGTATCGCCCGGCGCGTCGTCGGTGGCACAGCCCAGGCCCAGGCGCAGCAGCGGCAAGGGGTTGAAGGGATGCGCGGCCGGCAGGTCGAGCGCCACGCCGTGGTGGTGGCCCAACCAGCTGACGTGGCGGTAGGTCCAGTCGCGCTTGGCGGGGATCTCGGCCGGGCCGAGCTGGCCGTGGGCCTTGAGCAGCGCGGCAAACAGAATCGGCTTGTAGCGCACCTGCACGCTGTGTCCCATGAGCGCTTCGGGCAGGCGCTCGAACGCCAGGTGCGCAAAAGGCGAGATCGGGTCGTAGTAGAAGGCGATGTCTTGCATGGCGTATCCGCGAGAGGTTCAGCGCCGCTGGCGCGCTTCGATCTGTTCCCAGATCGCCAGTTTTTGTGCGTCGCTCGCGCGTCCCCAGGCCACGATCTCGTCGATGGAGCGCCAGCAGCCGTCGCACCAGCCGGTGGCGGCGTTCATCTTGCAGATCGAAATGCAGGGCGACGGCACGCCTGGCGCCAAGCCCGCCCGCTGGCGCGCGGCCCGCAGGGTGATGACCGTGGGCTCCAGGCTCACGGCGCGGCCGCTTCGGTGGTGACGTCGTGCACCGGCGCGCCGCTGAGCGCCTGCAACTGCGCAGGACTCAGCCGAAACACCGCATGCGGGTGCCCGGCAGCGGCCCAGATGTCGTCGAAGCGAAACAGTTGGGCGTCGATCAGCGCCACGGGCGGGGTGGCGTGCGCCACGGGTGACACGCCGCCGATCGAGAAACCGGTGCGGGCCTTCACGAAGTCGGCATCGGCCCGGCCCAGCTTTCCACCGTCCGCACCGCACACCAGCGCCTGCACCTTCTTCTCGTCCACGCGCAGGTCGCCCGAGGTGATCACCAGCACCGCCGCATCGTCGCTCTTGCGGCGGAAGATGATGCTCTTGGCGATCTGGCCCAGCGCCACGCCGAGCGCATCGGCCGCCTGCTGCGCGGTGCGCGCGGCGCCGTCGAGCATCATGGGGGTATGGGGATGGCCGGCGTCCTGCAGCACGCGCGCCACGCGCTGCACGGGCTCGGACAGCGTCTTCAATTCGGCACCGCACATGGCTTCAGCTTCCCCGCTTCACGAACATCAGACTCGCGCCCATGGCCATGAGCACGCCGCCGAACACGCGGTTCTGCGCACGCCGCGCGCGAACCGTGGCCAGCCAGCCCTGCATGCGCGAGGCGAGAAAGGCGTAGCCATGCATCACGATCAGGTCCACCGAGATGGTGGTGGCCAGCAGAACCAGCAGTTGCAGCCAGAGCACGCGCTGCGGGTCGATGAACTGCGGCAGCACCGCCACCATGAACACGATGCCCTTGGGATTCGTGACGTTGGTGAAGAAGCCCGACATGAACCGGTCTCGCGCCGAAGGAACCGCCACGGGCGTGACCCGCGCTGAGCCCGCCGCCAGGGAGGCCGGCACCGCCGCGCGCCATTGCTTGAAGCCCAGCCAGATGAGGTAGGCCGCACCCGCGAACTTCACCACCAGGAACGCCGTGGCCGAGGCCAGCAGCAGCGCGCCCACCCCGACGCCCGCCACGAGCAGGACCACCGCCAGACCGGCCTGCAGGCCGGCAATCGTCACGCTGGCTTTCTTCACACCATGGCTGAGCCCATGTGCCATGGACAACACCGCGCCCGAACCGGGCGACAGGGCAATCGCCCAGGATGCGACGAAATACGCCGCCCATACTTTGGGATCCATCCGAATCTCTCCTTCTTCCCGTTATGCCGAGGCACGCTTGGCCAACAGCGCCCGCGCCACGCGCGAGCCGGTGGGACGGCCCAGCTGTTCGCTGATGTAAGCGCCGGCGTCCACCAGCGCATCGAGATCGATGCCGGTCTCAATGCCCATGCCGTGCAGCAAGTACACCACGTCTTCGGTCGCCACATTGCCGGTGGCGCCTTTGGCGTACGGGCATCCGCCCAGCCCGGCCACGGACGACTGGAAGTTCCAGACCCCCATTTCGAGCGCGGCCAGGGTGTTGGAGAGCGCCTGGCCGTAAGTGTCGTGGAAGTGGCCCGAGACGGCGTCGATGTCGAAGTGGGGCAGCGTGGCCTCGATCGCGGCCTGCACCTTGCGCGGCGTGCCCACCCCGATGGTGTCGGCCACGTCGACCCGCTGCACACCAATGCCTTTCATCAAACCCGCCAGATAGCCCACGCGCTCGGGCGCGATCTCGCCTTCATAAGGACAACCCACGGTGCAGCTCATTGCGCCGCGCACGCGGATGCCGGCGGCCAGCGCCGCTGCGACCACCGGGGCGAAGCGTTCGATGCTTTCGGCGATCGAGCAGTTGATGTTGCGCTGGCTGAACGCTTCGCTGGCCGCGCCGAACACCACGATCTCGTCGGGCCTGTCCTGCACCGCCGCCTCGAAGCCCTTGAGGTTGGGCGTGAGCACCGAGTAGCGCACGCCGCTCTGGCGCCGCATGCCGGCCATGACCTCGTGGTTGTCGGCCATCTGCGGCACCCACTTCGGGCTGACGTAGCTGGTGACCTCGATCTCCCGCAGGCCCGCGGCCTGCAGGCGGTGCACCAGATCGATCTTGGTGGCGGCCGGCACCGGCTGTTTTTCGTTCTGCAGGCCGTCGCGCGGGCCGACATCGATCAGTTGGACGCGGGTGGGGAGCTTCATGGGAAATCTGCCTTGGCCTTGGAAAAAAGAGGTTTCAATAGCCCCGCGCCGGATCCACCATGCCGACCACGGCCTCGCCGCGCTCGAACGCCAGGATCTTCGCGGCAATCTGCGCGATGCTTTCCTCGCGCAGCGTGCGCGCGGAGGTGTGAGGCGTGATGGTGATTTTCGGGTGCGACCAGAAGGGATGGTCGGCGGGCAGGGGTTCGGTGCGGAACACATCGAGTGTGGCGCCCGCGAGGTGGCCGCTGCCGAGCAAGGCCAGCAGGTCTTCCTCGACCAGATGCGCGCCACGCGCGACGTTGATGACGTAACCGCCCGGTTGCAGGCGCGAGAGCGTCTCGCGGTTCAGGATGTCGCGCGTCTCGGGGGTGAGCGGCAGCAGATTGACCAGCACACGGCAGGAAGACAGGAAATTCGGCAGGCCTTCCTGCCCGGCGTGGCAGGTGACGCCCTCGACCGAGCGTGGCGAGCGGCTCCAGCCATGAACGGGGAAGTCGAACTGCCGCAGCGCGCGCGCGACGCGCTCGCCCAGCACGCCCAGCCCCAGGACACCCACCGGAAATTCGCCGCGCACCAACGGCTTGCGCTGCACCCATTGGTGTTTCGCCACGTCGGCCTCGTATAGATCGAATTCGCGGAAGTGGCGGATCACCGCATGGCACACGTATTCGGCCATCTGCACCGCCATGCCGGCGTCGTCGAGCCGCACGATCTTCATCGCCGCAGGCAGCCGAAGCCGGAGCAAGGCATCGACCCCCGCACCGATGTTGAACATGGCCTTGAGGCCCGGTTGTTCATCGATGAACTGCTGCGACGGCTGCCACACCACCGCCACGTCGGCCTGCGGCGCACCGGGCTGCCATTCGGAGACATGGGCATGGGGCAAGGCCATGTGAAACCCGGCGAGCCAGGGATCGGCCTGGGTGTGGGCGCAGCAGAAGGTGATGTTCATGCGCGAAGCATAGGGCGCAAGATCCGCTCGCGTGCTCAAGCCGTGGAAAGCTTGAGCAACTCGGCCCCCTCGTTGACCTGATCGCCCGGGGCATACAGCAGTTCGGCCACGGTGCCGTCGGCGGGCGCGGCGATGGTGTGCTCCATCTTCATCGCTTCCATCACCGCCAGCGCCTGGCCTTTCTTCACCGCGTCGCCCGCCTGGACGGCGAACGAGACCACCTTGCCCGGCATGGGTGCGGTCAGGCGCCCGCCTTCGTGCGCGGTCTCCCCGGCGTGCGCCAAGGCATCGATCTCGACGATCTGCGTCGCGCCCAGCGCGCAGAAGATGTGCACGTTTTCGTCGATTTGCCAGGTCTGCACGGTCTGGCGCTGGCCGTTGAAGCGCAGGTCCATGCGGGTGCCGCTGCCGTCGGGCGGCAAGGCGTCGAAGGCGAGCACGCCGCTCACGTCGCCGAAAGCGAGCTGCAGCGCGCCATCGTGCAGGTAGCTCAGTCGGGCTTGCAAGGCCTCGCCCAGGTAGTCGAAGTCGAAACGCCGCACGGTGATGCCATGCGGGCGCCAGCCATCGCGGCGCGAGAAGGGATCGGCCCGCTCCTGCGCACGCTCGGCCAACAGCGTCTGTGCCACAGCCGCCGCCACGGCCAGCGGTCGGCCGACCTTGTCCTGGTGGAACAGGGCCGCGGACTCGCGCTGGATCAGCGCCGTGTCCAGATCGGCCTGCGCGAACGCGCGGCTGTTGACCACGTGGCGCAGGAACTGCACGTTGGTCGAGAGGCCGACGATGCGGATCTCGGCCAGCGCGGCGTCCAGGCGCGCCAGGGCTTCTTCGCGCGTGGCGCCGTGCACGATCAGCTTGGCGACCATGGAGTCGTAGAACGGGCTGATGGTGTCGCCTTCGCGCACGCCGTCGTCCACCCGCACCGTGCCGCGCTCGAACTGGGTGTGGGCCGGTTTGCCATACACCGCGAGCGTGCCGGTGGCGGGCAGGAAGTTGTTGTCCGGCGTTTCGGCGCAGATGCGTGCCTCGATGGCATGGCCGTGGATGCGAAGATCTTGCTGTTGCAGCGGCAGCGGCTCGCCGCTGGCCACGCGCAGTTGCCACTCCACCAGGTCCAGGCCGGTGATGGCTTCGGTCACCGGGTGCTCGACTTGCAGGCGCGTGTTCATCTCCATGAAGAAGAAGCGCATGCCGCCTTCGGGGGGCTGTTCCACAATGAACTCCACCGTGCCCGCGCCCACGTAGTTCACCGCCTTGGCCGCGGCCACCGCCGCCGCGCCCATTTGCGCGCGCAGCTCGGGCGTCATGCCCGGTGCGGGGGCTTCCTCCAGCACTTTCTGATGCCGCCGCTGCACCGAACAATCGCGCTCGAACAGATACACGCAGTTCCCCTGCGTGTCGCCGAAGACCTGGATCTCGATGTGGCGCGGGCGCTGCACGTATTTTTCGATCAGCACCGCGTCGCTGCCGAAGCTGTTGATGGCCTCGCGCTGGCAACTGGCAAGCGCGGCGGCGAAGTCTTCGGACTTCTCGACGATGCGCATGCCCTTGCCGCCGCCGCCCGCGCTGGCTTTGATGAGCGCGGGGTAACCGATGCGGTCGGCCTCGCGCTGCAGCAGCGCCGAATCCTGGTCGCTGCCGTGGTACCCGGGCACCAGCGGCACGCCGGCCTTTTCCATCAACTGCTTCGATTCCGCCTTGAGGCCCATGGCGAGGATGGCGGAGGCCGGCGGGCCGATGAAGGCGATGCCGGCCTCGGCACAGGCGTTGGCGAAGGCATCGTTCTCGCTCAGGAAGCCGTAGCCCGGGTGAATGGCCTGCGCGCCGGTCGCCTTCGCGGCTTCGATGATGCGCTCCCAGCGCAGGTAGCTGTCTTTCGGCGCGCTGCCACCGATGTGCACCGCCTCGTCGCAGGCCGCCACGTGTTTGGCGTGTGCATCCGCATCCGAGTACACCGCGACGGTGCGCACGCCCAGGCGGCGCGCGGTGGCGGCCACACGGCAGGCGATCTCCCCACGGTTGGCGATCAGGATCTTGTGGAACATGGCAGGCTTCCTAAACGGTAGCGGTGAAAAAGGAACGCGCACGGCGGAACACCGCGCGCAGGAACTGGAACAGCAGCCAGGTGGCGATCCACATCAACACGACGGTGATCGCGAGCAGGATGACGAACACGACCGGGTGCTGTGTGGCGAGCCAGACCGCGCCCACCACCAGGCCGTCTTCCACCAGGCTCATCCCCACGTTGGAAAACGGTTCGGGTGAGCTGTTGATGGCCGCGCGGGTTGTCGTCTTGGCGGCCTGGCTGGTGGCGGCGAGCGAGCCGCCGAGCAAGGCGGCGGCGAGCGCCATGGTGCCGCTGTCGGCGCCGAACACACCCGCCGCCAGCGCCGCGCCGGCCGGAATGCGCACCACGCTGTTGAGCATGTCCCACAGCGAATCGACCACCGGGATCTTGTCGGCGAAGAACTCCACGAACAACATGAAGCCCGCCGCGCCGAGCAGCACCGGGTGTTGCAGCGCCTGCAGACCCGGGGGCAGCTCCATCCAGCCGAGCGCGCCGGCCAGGCCGACGATGAAGACCACGGCGTACAGGCGAAAGCCGCTGGCCCAGCCGAGCGCGCCCGCAAGCGCCAGCAGCTCGGGGGTGCCCAGGGTGTTGAACGCATCGGCCACGGCGTCTGCCCCTCAGGTCAGCCAGCCCGCCGGGCGCTTCTGCAGGAAGGATTGCACGCCTTCACGCCCCTCGTCGCTGGCGCGGATGTCGGCGATGCGGCGCGCGGTCTCGGCGCGCAACGTCTCGTCGATGGGCGCACCGCTCACGTCGCGCACCAGGCGTTTGCATTCGCGCGCGGCCTTCGGGCCATTGGCCACCAGCGTGGCGACGATCTCGTCGACCTTCGCGTCCAGCGTCTCGGGCGTGGCCAGTTCGTGCACCATGCCCAAGGTATGCGCGCGCACCGCGCTGAAGCGCTCGGCCGTGACCATGTAGCGGCGCGCGGCCTGCGCGCCCAGCGCGCGCACCACGTACGGGCTGATGGTGGCGGGCAACAGGCCCAGGCGCGCTTCGGACAGGCAGAAGGTCGCGCCCTCGACAGCCACGAGCACGTCGCAGATCGCCGCCAAACCCATGCCACCGGCGTAACAGTCGCCCTGGACGCGCCCCACCACGGGCACCGGGCACTGGTCCAGCGACCACAGCATGTCGGCCAGTTGCTGCGCGTCGGCGCGGTTCTGCTCCCAGCTGTAACCGGCCATGGTCTTCATCCAGTTCAGGTCGGCGCCGGCGCAGAAGGCCTTGCCGTGCGCGCCGAGCACGACCACGCGCAGGTCTTCGTCTTGCGCCAGTTCCGCGAAAGTCGCGGTGAGCGCGGCGATCACGTCGTCGTTGAATGCGTTGCGCACATCGGGCCGGTTGAGCCACACGCGCGCCACGTGCGGCGTTGGGCGGGAAACGTCCAGAACTTCACTCATGGTCAGTACCTTTTTGCAACTTCTTCCAACATCACCTCGGTAGCCCCGCCGCCGATGGCCAGCACGCGCGCGTCGCGCCACAGGCGCTCGATGGCCGTCTCGCGGATGTAGCCCATGCCGCCATGGAACTGCTGGCAGTTTTGCACCACCTCGTTGACCAGTTCGCCCGTCAAGGCCTTGAGCATGGAGACCTCCTGCACGATGTCCTTGCCCTGCGTCACGCTCCAGGCGCAGTGGTACATGAACTGCCGCGCCGCGCGGGTCTTGGCGTCGAGCATCGCAATGCGCTGGCGGATGGCCTGCTTGTCCCACAGCGTAGCGCCGAAGGCCTGGCGCTGTCGCACGTGGTCCAGCGTGAGCTGGATGGCCTGCGTGCAATGGCCCACCGCCATGGCGGCCAGGGCGATGCGCTCGGTCTGGAAATTCTTCATCACCGAATAGAAGCCCTTGCCCACTTCGCCCAGCAGGTTTTCCGGCGGGATGCGCACGTTGTCGAACACCAGTTCGGCGGTGTCGCTGGAGAGCCAGCCGGTCTTGTGCAAGGCGCGGCCGACGCTGAAGCCCGGCGTGCCTTTTTCGACGATGAACATCGTCACGTCGTGGCGCGCGCTGCCGGTCTTGGCGGCCACGAAATACAGGTCGGCGTGCACGCCGTTGGTGATGAACATCTTGGTGCCGTTGAGCACCCACTCACCGCCCTCCTGGCGTGCCGTGGTGCGCATGCCCGCCACGTCGGAGCCGGCCCCGGGTTCGGTGATGCCGACGGCAGTGATCGTTTCGCCGGCCGTGACCTTCTTCAGGTACTTCGCCTTCTGTGCCGCGTTGCCTGCATGGTGCAGATGCGGGCCGGCCATGTCGGTGTGCACGAGGACGGTGATGATGAAACCCGCGAAGGTGGATTGCGACAGCGCTTCGGCGAACACCAGGTTGGTCAACGCATCGGCGTCGCCTCCACCGTAAGCGCCTTCGAACATCAGCCCCAGCAAGCCCGCCTGCCCCATGCGGTGCAACACGTCGCGCGGCACCATGCCGGCCTCTTCCCAGGCGGTGCCATGCGGCTCGACCTCGCGTGCGAGAAAGCGCGCGACCTGTTCGCGCAGCAGTTCGTGATCGGGGTTGTCGTAGATGGTGGGGGTCATGGGTCGGTCTCCGTTTTCAGTGCGGCCAGGTCTTCAGTCCACCGAGTGTCTTGAGCGACTCGAAATCGGCGTCTCGGTGGAGCAGCAGGTGGCCGTGTGTCATGCAGTAGCTGGCGAGCAGCACGTCGACCGGGCTGCGCACCGTGCGGCCCATAGCGCGCAGCCGGCGGTTCAGCTTTGTCGCGTGGAGCACGTTGTCCATCCCGCCAATCTCCACGGTTTGCAGCTCACCAAAGAAGGCTTGCGCGTCGTTGAAGGCGCGGTCCACTCGAAATCCACGCAGAACTTCAAACACGATCAGGTCCGCAACGCCCACCTCGTGCACCTTTTCATCCAGCCACTGGTCCAGCTGCTGCGTCTGCGCATTGGAGGTGCCACGAAAATAGTCGATCCAGACGCTGGAATCCACCAGGATCATTTCCGGGCTTTCGGTTTCACCTTGTAGACGGCGCGCTCTTCGTGAACACCCGCAGCAGGCAACGCAAAGGCAGGGTCGAGTTCGCCCTCGAATGGCACTCCCGCCGCCTTCGCCCGGGCCATGGCCATCTGCTCTTCTCGATACCGCGCCCATCCTTCGTCCGAATCGTCCCAATGCAACTTGCCGCGAAGCGACCGAAGTCCGTCATAGGCATGGCGCCGTTTGAGCAGGCGCAAACCCTCTTCCACGGCTTCGCGCTTGGTTTTGAAATTGCCCGTGGCCATGACCTCCGCCATGAGCTTGTCGTCAATGACAATGTTGGTCCGCATGGATGAAAATCCCTGTATGTGTATAAAAATGAGAAATCATACACATCACATGCGGAAAACGCCAAATTTCGGCTCACCGATCGGCGTGTTCAGCGCGGCGGACAAGGCCAGGCCCAGCACGCGGCGCGTGTCGGCCGGGTCGATCACGCCGTCGTCCCACAGGCGGGCACTGGCGTAGTAGGGGTGCGACTGGTGGGCGAACTGGTCGAGCAGCGGCTGCTTGAACTGCGCCTCTTCCTCTGCGCTCCAGCTGCCGCCCTTGGCTTCGATGCCGTCGCGCCGCACGGTGGCGAGCACGCTGGCGGCCTGCTCGCCACCCATGACGCTGATGCGCGCGTTGGGCCACATCCAGAGAAAACGCGGACTGTAGGCACGGCCGCACATGCCGTAGTTGCCCGCACCATAGCTGCCGCCGATGATGACGGTGTACTTGGGCACCTGGGCGGTGGCCACGGCCGTGACCATCTTGGCGCCGTGGCGCGCGATGCCTTCGCTTTCGTACTTGCGCCCCACCATGAAGCCGGTGATGTTCTGCAGGAACAGCAGCGGCACCTTGCGCTGGCAGCACAGTTCGATGAAGTGCGCGCCCTTCTGCGCGCTCTCGGAGAACAGCACGCCATTGTTCGCCACGATGCCGATCGGCATGCCTTCGATGTGGGCGAAACCGCAGACCAGGGTGGCGCCATAGCGCGCCTTGAATTCGTGGAACTCGCTGCCGTCGACGATGCGGGCGATGATCTCGCGCACGTCGTAGGGCTTGCGTGTGTCCACCGGGATTACGCCGTAGATCTCTTTCGGGTCGTGCTTCGGCGCCCGCGGTTCGCGCAGCGCCTGCGTGACCTCCTTGCGCCGGTTGAGCGTGGCCACGGCCTGGCGCGCCAGCGCAATGGCGTGCGCGTCGTTCTGCGCCAGATGGTCGGCCACGCCGGAGAGGCGCGTGTGCACGTCGCCACCACCCAGGTCTTCGGCGCTCACGATCTCGCCGATGGCCGCCTTCACCAACGGTGGGCCGCCCAGGAAGATGGTGCCCTGGTTCTTGACGATGATGGTCTCGTCGCTCATGGCCGGCACGTAGGCGCCACCGGCGGTGCACGAGCCCATGACCACGGCGATCTGCGCGATGCCGTTCGCGCTCATGTTGGCCTGGTTGTAGAAGATGCGCCCGAAATGCTCGCGGTCGGGAAACACGTCGTCCTGGTTCGGCAGGTTCGCGCCGCCCGAGTCGACCAGGTAGATGCACATGAGGTTGTTCTGGGCCGCGATCTCCTGCGCGCGCAGGTGCTTCTTCACCGTCATGGGGTAGTAGGTACCGCCCTTCACTGTCGCGTCGTTGCAGATGATCAGGCAGTCGACGCCGCTGACCCGTCCGATGCCAGTGACCAGGCCGGCGCAGGGCGCGCTGTCGGTGCCGTCGCGATCGGGATACATGTTGAGCGCGGCCAGCGGGCTGAGCTCAAGAAAGGGCGTGCCCGGGTCGAGCAGCATCTGCACCCGCTCGCGGGGCAGCAGCTTGCCACGCGCGGTGTGTTTGGCGCGGGCCGCTTCACCGCCACCCAGGGCCGCCTTGTCAATCTGCGCGCGCAGGTCGTCGACCAGCGCCTGCATGGCCTGCGCGTTGGCCTGGAAGTCGGCGGAACGGGCGTTGAGTTGGGTCTCCAGGGTCGGCATGGTCGCATCCGTTTGTGGGGGGTCGAGGCATTGTGGAGGATAGTGAGGCCTGCAGGGCATGGCCGGCCAGATGGGTTGCAAATCCTGCCAAAGGCAAGGAAACTTCCCCGCCATGCCCACCCCACCGTCCCGCCCACCCCTGGATCCCGCGCGCCTGCTGCTCGGCCCCGCCGCCACACCCATGGCGTTTGTGCGGGCCATGGTGGACGCGTATCAGGCACGCGGCATGCGCCCCACACGGGCGCTGAAGCAGGCACAGATTGCGCCAGAGGATCTGAGAAAGTCGAACGCGCGCATCACCGCCGCGCAGATGGAGTCGGTGTCGTACGCGGCCATGCAGGAACTCGACGACGAAGCCCTGGGCTGCTTCTCCCGCGCGCTGCCCTGGGGCAGCTACGGCATGCTGGCGCGCGCCTCGCTGTCCGCCCCCAGCCTGGGCCTGGCGTTGCAGCGCTGGTGCCGTCACCACAGCCTGCTCACCGACGACGTGCGCCTGTCGCTGGACATCGCAGGCGACACGGCCCGACTCGTGCTGTCGCCCGATCGGCGGCCCGACGCTTTGACGGAGTTCTGCGTGGTCTCGGTGCTGCGCAACATCCACGGCCTGGCCAGTTGGTACGTCGACTCGCGCATTCCGCTGCGCGGTGCGCGCTTTCCTTATGGTGCACCGCTCCATGTGGACGCGTATGCGGTGCTCTTCGATGGGCCCAGCGTCTTCGACGCGAACCACGCCGCCATCGAATTCGATGCCAGCTACCTGGACCTGCCCATGCGGCGGGACGAAGCCGCGATGAACCAGATGCTGCAGCACGCCTTGCCGCTCACGGTGCGCGCCTATCGGCGCGATCGGCTGCTGGTGCACCGGGTGCGTCAGTTGCTGACCACCCAACCCATGAGCGCGCACAACGCGGACGATCTGGCCTCGCAGCTCCATGTATCGGCCCGCACGCTGCACCGGCAACTGAAGGACGAAGGCGCTTCCTTGCAAGCGCTCAAGGACGAAGCGCGTCGCCAGCGCGCCACGGACTTGCTGCTGCGCACGCGCCGCCCGATCAAGCAGGTGGCGCAGGCCACAGGCTTTCTGAACGAAAAGAGCTTTATCCGCGCGTTTCGCGGCTGGACCGGACGCTCACCGGGCGAGTGGCGCGCTGAACAGGCCCCGTAGCTCGTCCATGTGGGCAAACACGCGCGCCACCGGCAGGCCTTCGAAAGCGCGCCCATGTCCTTCGGGGCAGTAGCCCCACACCGTCGCACCCGCTGCGAGTCCGGCCTGCGCACCGGTCGCCGTGTCTTCGATCACGAGGCAGCGCGCCGGGTCCACGCCCAGGTGCGCCGCGGCCGCCAGGTACACGTCGGGTGCAGGCTTGGAGCGGGGCAGGTCGTGGCCGCTGAACACGCGGTCGCCGAAATACGGCAGCAGGCCCACGTGGTCGAGCTGCATCACCACCTTGGGTCGGTCGGCGCCCGAGGCGCAGGCGATGCGGCCCGCAACGCGTTGATGGATCGCGGTTACCGCTTCCAGCGCACCGTGAACGGCCTTGAGCTCGGCCAGCAGGCGCTGGTTGCGGCGTTCGTAGAAAGCCTGCATCCAGGCTTCCGTAAGGGGCTTGCCGGTTTCGGCCTCGATGCGCGCGCGCTCGTCGCGCACCGCCTTGCCGATGAAGATCTGGAAGCACTCGGCCTGGGTGATCGCCCAGCCGCTCTCGTTGAGCACCTCGCGCAGCACGCCGTTGGTGATGGGCTCGCTGTCCACCAGAACACCATCGCAATCGAACAAAACAGCCTCGAACATGTCAACCGTCTCCGTGCGTCAATGCAGGATGTCGCCATCCACGTAAAACCAGCACCCGTCCTCGCGCACGAAGCGGCTGCACTCGTGCAGGCGCTGGCCTTTGCCTTGCACCCGCGAGCGCGCGACGAACTCGACCTCGGCGTGCGTGTGATCCATGGGCGTGTGGCGTTTGACCTCTAGGCCGAGCCATTTCACACCCGGTTCGAGGTCCAGCGTTTCGGGGCGTGTGCCCGGGTGCCAAGTCGCCAGCAGGTGCGCGACATCGCCGCGCACGAAGGCGGTGTAGCGCGAGCGCATGAGCGATTCGGCATCGGGAGCGGGCACGCCAGTGCCCAGGTAGCGGCCACAGCAGCCGTCCAGAGACGGACCGCGGCCACACGGGCAGGCAGTTTTCGAAGAGCGCATGGGCCCGCATTATCGATTCCCTGGCAAGCGTGGGGGCATCACGGGATGGTGTTCCAATCGCGCTTCTTGTTGTCGATTTCAAGGACCTTTCATGAGCAAGCTTGCCGACTTCCCCATCACGCAAAAATGGCCCGCGGCCCACCCCGAGCGACTGCAGCTGTACTCGCTGCCCACGCCCAACGGGGTGAAGGTGTCGATCATGCTGGAGGAGACCGCCCTGCCCTATGAGCCCCATCTCGTGAATTTCGGCAGCAACGACCAGTTGACGCCCGAGTTCATGTCCCTCAACCCCAACAACAAGATCCCAGCCATCATCGACCCCAACGGTCCCGACGGCAAACCCCTGGCGCTGTGGGAGTCGGGCGCCATCCTGGTGTACCTGGCGGGAAAGACCGGCAAGCTGTTGCCCGAGGACGTGGCGGCCAGGTACGAAACCCTGCAATGGGTGATGTTCCAGATGGGCGGCGTCGGCCCCATGTTCGGGCAGCTAGGTTTCTTCCACAAGTTCGCCGGCAAGGACTTCGAAGACAAGCGCCCGCGCGACCGCTACGTTGCCGAGAGCAAGCGCCTGCTCAAGGTTCTGAACGAACGCCTGGAAGGCCGCGCCTGGCTCATGGGCGACGAATACACCATTGCCGACATCGCCACCTGGCCCTGGGTGCGCAACCTGGTCGGCTTCTACGGCGCCGGCGAGATCGTGGGCTTCGACGATTTCCCGAACCTCCAGCGCGTGCTGGTCGAGTTCGAAAAGCGCCCGGCTGTGCAACGTGGGCTGAACATCCCGGCGCGCGGCTGAAGAATCACAGCAAGGGCAAGCCGCAAACGGCGCAGGGGGCCTTCTACTTCCGCCAGAAGTGGCCGGTAAACAACACCAGAACCGTGAGCATTTCGAGCCGGCCCAGCAGCATGGCCATGGACAGCACTGCAATCTGGAAATCGTTGAGCACGCTGTAATTGCCCGCCGGACCGACCTGCCCAAGGCCGGGGCCGATGTTGTTCACCGTGGCGATGACCGCTGAAAACGCGGTCACGATGTCCAGGCCCGTGAGCAACAGCAGCATCGTCAAGCCCACGGTCGCTGCACCGTAGATCAGCATGAAGCCCAGCACGGCGTTCATCACCTGCGGAGGCACCACACCACCGGCCAGCGTCACGGGGTTGATCACGCGCGGATGGATGATCCGCACCAGCTCGCGCCGAGCCTGCTTGATCAAGAGCACCATGCGGACCATCTTGATGCCACCTCCCGTGGAACCCGCGCACGATGCAAAGCACCCCAGGAACATCAGCAGCACCGGCGCGAACACCGGCCATTGCGAATAGTCGGTAGACGCGTAGCCGGTGGTGGTCGCGACCGAGACCACGTGGAAGGCCGCGATGCGCAACGCGGTGGCCAAGTCGTCGTATACCCGATGGGCCAGCAGCAGTGCAGTGACCAGGCCAATCGACGCAACCAGCACCAGAAGGTACGTGCGGATTTCACGGTCGTTGGTGATCGGACGCAAGGAACGCCGGCGCAGCATCACGAAATAGCGCAGAAAGCTGATGCCGGCCATGGTCATGAAAACCGTGGCAACCCACTCGATGCGCGCGGAATCGTAGTGTCCGAAGCTTGCATCGTAGGGCGAGAAGCCACCGAGGCCCATGGTCGTGCACATGTGCATGAAGGCATCCGCCCAGCCCATGCCCGCCCAGCGGTAGGACAGCATGCAAGCCAGGGCGAAAACCGCGTACACACCCCAGAGGCCGCGCGCCGTCTCGGCAATGCGCGGTGTGAATTTGGTGTCCTTCATGGGACCTGGCGTCTCGGCGCGGTACAGCTGCATGCCGCCCAGCCCCAGCAGCGGCAGGATCGCCACGACCAAGAGCATGATGCCCAGACCTCCGACCAGTTGCAGAAAGCAGCGCCAGATATTGATCGACAGCGGCAGTTGGTCCAGTCCCGAGATCGCGGTAGCGCCCGTCGCCGTCAGCGCACTCATGGCCTCGAAGTAGGCCTTGCTCAGACTCAGATCGGGCACGGCGTAGTAGAGCGGTGCAGCCGCATAGGCAGGTAGAACCACCCACACCAGGTTCACCAGCAGAAATCCATCTCTTGGGAGCAACTCGCGGCGGTGGTGGCGCGTGAGCATCCACAGCCCCCAGCCGCTGACCACGGCAGCCGCGAAGCCAATGGCCCAGATCCCTACGTAGTGGCTCTTGTCCTGGAACCAGGCCCAGGCCATCGGCACCAGAAACACCGGCGAGAATGCGAGCAGCACCCGCGAGAACACCGACAGGACGGGCAACCAGAGGGAATGCATGTGCGTTCGAAGGTTCGGGCTCAACCAAAGAAGGTGGCGCTGACCTGGAAGAGTTTCTCGACTTCGCGCACGAGACGTTTGTGCGGGATGAAGATGATGATGTGATCGCCGTCCTCGATGAGCACATCGTGGTGTGGCATCAAGACCTCCGAGCCGCGCCCTTCGCCGCGCACGATGCCGCCAAAACGTGCCCCATGCGGCAATTTCACCTCTTCCACGCGTCGACCCACCAGCTTGCTGGTCTTCACATCGCCACGCGCAATGCCTTCGAGGGCCTCGGCCGCTCCCCGTCGCAGGCTGTGTACCACCGCGACGTCGCCGCGCCGCAAGTGCGTGAGCAACTCGCCGATCACGGTTTGCGAAGGCGAAATGGCGATATCGATCGTGCTGCCCTGCATCATGTCGGCATAGGCGCGGCGGTTGATGAGGGAAAGCACGCGTCCCGCACCCAGGCGCTTGGCCAGCATCGCGGACATGATGTTGTCCTCGTCGTCGCTGGTCAGGGCGAGGAACATGTCCATTTCGCCTACGTTTTCTTCTTCGAGGAGGTCTTCATCGGCGCCGTCGCCCTGCAAAATCAGCATGCTGGACGGCAACTGGCTCGCGAGGTATTCGCAGCGCGTGCGGTCGCGCTCGAGAATCTTCACCTCGCACTGCCCTTCGAGACTGCGCGCCAACCGCAGGCCCACCTTGCCGCCCCCGGCGATCATGATACGGCGCACCGGCTTGTCGATGTTGTGCACCGCGCTGAGCACGTAACGGATCTTCTGGGCATCGGCCAGCAGAAACACTTCGTCGCCCGCGAGGATGCGGGTTTGCGGCGCGGCCTCCATTTCGGTGTCGAGGCGGTAGATCGCGACCACGCGCATCTCGGCTTGCGGGAAGCGCTCGCGGATTTCGCCGATGGTGTGCCCCACCAGGGCGCCGCCATGGGTGGCGCGCACCGCGATCAGGCTGGCGCGGCCGTCGGCGAATTCGAGCACCTGCAAGGCTTCGGGATAGCTGATGAGCTGATGGATATAGCGCATCACGGACTCTTCAGGACAGATCACGTGGCTGACAGAGAAACTGGTGCGCGAAAGTTGCTGATCTTCCTCCCCCTCGGTGAACTCAGGCGATCGCAGGCGAGCGATGGTGGTGGGCACATTGAAGAGGTCGTGCGCCACGTTGCAGACGACCAGGTTGGTCTCATCGGCTGCGGCACAGGCGATCAGCATGTCGGCATCCTTGGCACCGGCTTCGCGCAGCACCGAAGGCTGTATGCCATTGCCCACCACGCCGCGCAGGTCCAGGCGTTCTTCGAGCTGGCGCAGGCGGACAGGGTCCATGTCGATCATGGTGATGTCGTTCTGCTCGGAGACCAGGCTCTCCGCGACGCTTTCGCCGACCCGGCCGGCGCCTAGGATGATGATGTTCATTGTCTTGAGATCATACGAGCGGTCCGGGCTGTCTTGCGTCCGCACCTCGCGGGCTCGCGGACGCGGGGTGCTCTGCTCCGCGGGTGTCCCCCGCCGCCGGGAGGGCGGCTCCTCCTTACCCCGCTGCGCAGAACGCCCGACGCCCGCGAGCAGAGGAAGCGTTGGCGCACCCACGGCCCGCGCGCCAATAGGTCGGCGGTGATCGGGGTGCCCGGCGCAGCGGGGTAAAGGAAGAGACCGGGGCGAAGCCCCGGGCGGGGGACACGCGCGAAGCCGGGCGCCCCGGTCGCCGCTGACCGGAACAGCCGGAGAAAGAGAACTCAGCCCAATGCCCGCTGGATCAGGATCTTCTGCACGTCCGAGGTGCCTTCATAGATCTGGCACACCCGCACATCGCGGTAGATGCGCTCGACCGGGAAGTCACTCACATAGCCGTAGCCGCCGTGCACCTGGATCGCGTCCGAGCACACCTTCTCGGCCATTTCGCTGGCGAACAGCTTGGCCATCGCCGCCTCTTTCAGGCACGGCTCACCCGCGTCTCGCAACGCCGCCGCATGGTGCACCATGGCGCGCGCCACTTCGATCTGCGTGGCCATCTCCGCCAGCTTGAAACCCACCGCCTGGTGGTTGAAGATCGGTTGACCAAAACTCTCGCGCTGCTTCGAATAGGTGAGCGCGCACTCGAACGCGCTGCGCGCCATGCCCACGCTCTGCGCCGCAATGCCGATGCGCCCGCCTTCGAGCGCCGACAACGCGATCTTGTAGCCCTCGCCCTGCGCGCCGATCAGGTTCTCCGCCGGAATGCGGCAGTTCTCGAAGTTGATCTGCGCGGTGTCGCTGCTGTGCTGGCCGAGTTTTTCTTCCAGCCGTGCGACCACGTAGCCCCGCGTGTCGGTGGGCACGATGAACGCGCTCATGCCCTTCTTGCCCGCGCCCTTGTCGGTCACCGCAATCACGATGGCGAGGTGGCCGTTCTTGCCACTGGTGATGAACTGCTTGACGCCGTTGATGACGTACTCCTCGCCGTGCTTCACTGCAGTGGTACGCAGAGCCGACGCATCGCTGCCCACGTGCGGTTCGGTCAGGCAGAACACGCCGAGCATCTGGCCGCCCGCCAGCGGGCGCAGCCATTGTTCCTTCTGCTGTGCGTTGCCATAGCGCATCAGGATGGCGTTGACCGGACAGTTGGTGACCGAGATCGCGGTGCTGGTGCCGCCATCGCCGGCCGCAATTTCTTCCAGCACCACCGCCAGCGTCACATAGTCCAGTCCCGCGCCACCCAGCGCCTCGGGCACGCAGATGCCGTAGGCGCCCAGCTCGGCCAGGCCCTTGTGCACGTCCTTGGGAAAGTGGTGCTCCTTGTCCCACTGCGCCGCGTTCGGCCAGAGCTGCTCCTGGGCAAAGGCGCGCACCGCGTCGCGGATCATGAGCTGGTCTTGGTTGAGCGGCATGGCGTTGTCGTCTGCGAAATCGGATGAGGTCACCAGGTGGTGGCGCGCCGGCCGTCACGGTGAATGAAACGGCCGTTGTCTTCGGGGGTGATCGAGGCCAGTGCACGGCGCAAGTCGGCCACGCTGTTCTCGGCGCTCAGGGGCGCGGACGCGCCACCCATGTCGGTTTGCACCCAGCCCGGGTCCAGCGCCACGCAGGTGGCCGCAGGGTAACTGTGCCGGGCGCTGGCCACGGCCATGTTCAGCGCGGCCTTGCTCACGCGGTACAACCAGGCGCCGCTGCCCGACACTTCACCGATCTGGCTCATGCCGCTGGACAGCACGCCGAACACGCCCCGCGCTGCCTCGACCGCGGGCAGCACCTGCGGCATGGCCTGCATCGCACCCAGCACGTTGGTGTGCATCACGCCGTCGAATGCCTCGCGCGTGGGCGGCGTCTTCGCGTCGCCGCGCTCGATCACGCCGGCCACATACAAGGCCACGTCCAGCGCCTCGCCATCGAGCGCCCAGGCCAGACCGCTCACGCTGGCGGGGTCGGCCACGTCCACGCGCAGCGCTTCGGCGCCGAACTCGCGCAAGCGCGCCAGAGCGGCTTCGTCGCGCGCGGTGGCGATCACGCGATCGCCCGCCGCCAAGTACTGGCGCACGAACTCGAGACCTATGCCGCGAGATGCGCCAATCACGAGCACCGTGGCCATGTGTGGCGCGCTCTGCCGTCAGACCAGCTCAACCGCCATCGCCGTGGCCTCGCCACCGCCAATGCACAAGGTGGCCACGCCTTTCTTGCCGCCGCGTGCCTGCAAAGCGTGCAGCAGCGTTACCAGAATGCGCGCGCCGCTGGCGCCAATGGGGTGGCCGAGCGCGCAGGCGCCGCCATTCACGTTCACCTGTTCGTGCGGAATTTTCAATTCGGTCATCAACGCCATCGGCACCACGGCGAAGGCTTCGTTGATTTCCCACAGATCGACCTCGCCGACCTTCCAACCCGTTTTCTCCAGCAGCTTCTGCGTGGCGCCCACCGGCGCGGTGGCGAACCAGTTGGGTTCCTGGGCGTGCGTGGCGTGGCCCACGATGCGCGCCAGCGGCTGCGCGCCCAGTTGCTTCGCGGTGGATTCGCGCATCAGCACCAGCGCGGCCGCGCCGTCGTTGATCGACGAGCTCGACGCGGCGGTGATGGTGCCGTCCTTCTTGAACGCGGGCTTGAGCGCGGGGATCTTGTCCAGCTTGACCTTGCCCGGGCCTTCGTCGATGGACACCACGCGTTCGCCGCTGCGGTCTTTCACCGTCACGGGCACGATCTCCTTCGCGAACGCGCCGCTCTCGGTCGCGGCCTTGGCGCGCGTGACCGAGGCAATGGCAAAGGCATCCTGCTGTTCGCGCGTGAAGCTGTACTTGGCAGCGCAGTCTTCGCCGAAAGTGCCCATGGAGCGGCCGGGTTCGTAGGCATCCTCCAGGCCGTCGAGCATCATGTGGTCGTACACCTTGTCGTGGCCCATGCGGTAACCGCCGCGGCCCTTTTGCAGCAGGTAGGGCGCGTTGGTCATGCTCTCCATGCCACCGGCCACCACCACGGTGGCGCTGCCCGCGGCGAGCATGTCGTGCGCGAGCATGGTGGCCTTCATGCCGGAGCCGCACATCTTGGACAGCGTGACCGCGCCGGCCGACTTCGGCAGGCCGCCCTTGAACGCGGCCTGGCGCGCCGGCGCCTGGCCCTGGCCGGCCATCAGGCAATTGCCAAACAACACTTCGTCGACCTTCGCCGGGTCCACGCCTGCGCGCTCCATGGCAGCCTGGATGGCGGCGCCCCCCAGATCGTGCGCGGAGAGACTGGCGAAATCGCTCTGGAAGGAGCCCATGGGCGTGCGGGCGGCACCGACGATGACAATGGGATCTGCGGACATGAAAGGCTCCTGAAGAAAGACAAGGGAATGAAGATCGGTGGGAAGGACTCAGTGGCGCGAACGCACCGCCACGCCTTCCACCGCACTGAGGTAGACCGAATCCAGATCGGGGTTGCCGCGCAAGGTCATCTGCAGGTCCTGCACCAGGCCGTCCTTGAGCCCGTAGACCCAGCCGTGCAGCGCCAGCGGTTGACCGCGGCTCCAAGCGTCCTGCACCACAGTGGTTTGCGCGACGTTGACCACCTGCTCGATGGCGTTCAACTCACACAGCGCGTCGTGCCGGTAGATCTCGGGCAACCCGGCGATCAGGTTGGCATGGCGGTCGCGCACGTCCTTGATGTGGCGCAGCCAGTTGTCGGCCAGGCCCACGCGCGTGTCGCGCAAGGCGGCCAGCACGCCACCGCAACCGTAGTGGCCCACCACCATCAGGTGCTCGACCTTGAGCACGTCGACCGCGTACTGCACGGTGGACAGGCAGTTGAGATCGGTCGGCACGACCACGTTGGCCACGTTGCGGTGCACGAAGACCTCGCCCGGATCGAGGCCGGTGATCTGGTTCGCCGGCACGCGGCTGTCGGAGCAGCCGATCCACATGTAGCGCGGGCTCTGCTGTTGCGAGAGCTTGGTGAAAAAACCCGGGCGTTCGGCTTCGACTTGCGCCGCCCAGCGCCGGTTGTGGTCTATCAGGTGTTGAAGATCGTTGCTCATGGAATAGAAGTTTTTGGCTCAACGAAGGACGCGCCGTTCAGCAGGTTTCGGCGAACAGCTCGCGGCCGATGAGCATACGGCGAATCTCGCTCGTGCCCGCGCCGATCTCGTAGAGCTTGGCATCGCGCCACAGACGGCCCAGCGGGTACTCGTTGATGTAGCCATTGCCGCCGTAGATCTGGATGCCTTCTCCGGCCATCCAGGTCGCCTTCTCGGCGCACCACAGGATCACCGATGCGCAGTCCTTGCGCACCTGGCGCACATGCTCGGTGCCCAGCAGGTCCAGGTTCTTCGCCACGGTATAGGCGAACGAACGGCCCGCCTGCAGCACGGTGTACATGTCGGCCACCTTGCCCTGGATGAGCTGGAACTCGCCGATGCTCTGGCCGAACTGCTTGCGGTCGTGGATGTAGGGCACCACGTTGTCCATGACGGCCTGCATGATGCCCAGCGGCCCGCCGGTGAGCACCGCGCGCTCGTAGTCCAGCCCGCTCATGAGTACCTTGGCGCCGTTGTTCAGGCCGCCCAGGATGTTCTCGGCCGGCACCTCGACGTCGTGGAACACCATCTCGCCGGTGTGGCTGCCGCGCATGCCGAGCTTGTCCAGCTTCTGCGCGGTGCTGAAACCCTTCATGCCTTTTTCGACGATGAAAGCCGTCACCCCGCGCGCCCCCATCTCCGGCTCGGTCTTGGCGTAGACCACCATGGTGTCGGCATCGGGGCCGTTGGTGATCCACATCTTGCTGCCGTTGAGCAGGTAGTAGCCGCCCTTGTCCTCGGCCTTGAGCTTCATGCTGATCACGTCGGAACCCGCGCCAGGCTCGCTCATGGCCAGGGCGCCAACATGCTCGCCGCTGATCAGCCTGGGCAAGTACTTCTGGCGCTGCACCTCATTGCCGTTGCGCTTGATCTGGTTCACGCACAGGTTGCTGTGCGCGCCGTAGGACAGGCCCACGCTGGCCGAGGCGCGCGAGATTTCCTCCATGGCGATCATGTGCGCGAGGTAGCCCATGTTGGCGCCACCGTATTCCTCGCCCACGGTGATGCCGAGCACGCCCAGCTCGCCCATCTTGCGCCACACGTCCATCGGGAACTGGTCAGCGCGGTCGATCTCGGCCGCGCGTGGGGCGATCTCGGCCTGAGCGAAGTCGCGCACCGCGTCGCGCAGTGCGTCGATGTCTTCGCCCAACTGGAAATTGAGACCGGGCAGGTTTGTCATGTGGGAGTCTCTCTGAAGTGTTGTGGATGCCGGCGGGTACCGGTGCGTCAACCCTGGATATGGTCGCGGCCGATCACGGCCATGAGCGTACACCCCATGGTGGCGATGAGTTTTTCGCGCCCGCCGTCGATGGCAAAGGCGTGGCCTTCGCACACGGTCACGGTACGTCCGGGCTTGATCACCGTGCCGACCATGCGGAAACGTTCCCCCTGCGCGGGTGCGAGCAGGTTGATCTTGAATTCGATGGTGAGCACCGCGGCCTCCAGCGCCATCAAGGTGAACGCGGCGTAGCCGCAGGCGGAGTCGAGCGCCGTGGCCACCATGCCGGCATGCAGAAAACCGTGCTGCTGCGTCAGCGGCTGCGCCCATGGCATGCCGATTTCCACCCGGCCCGCTTCCACCACGGCCAGGGTGGCGCCCAGCGTGCGCATGGCGGCCTGGCGCGCAAAACTCTCGTGTGTGCGCGGGCCGAAATCGGGATGGCGCGGCTCGAACGTGGGGTGGGGCAAGGGACGACCTGGGCGAAGAGAAGACGCGGAATTCTACGTTGACGTTTACGTAAACGTCAATCAAAGACATCTCAACCCGGCCGCTGGCACGGCTATGCTCGACCGCCATGCCTTTCACCCTGTCCGCGCCGGCCCACAGCGAAAGCCTGATCAAGAAGAGCCGTTTCATCGGCTGCGTGGAGCCCATGGCCGACCGGGCCTCGGCGCAGCGGCGCGTCGCCGCGCTGCGGGCCGAACACCCCACCGCCACCCACGTGTGCTGGGCGCTCATGGCCGGCGGGCACTCCGCCGCCAACGACGATGGCGAACCCGGCGGCACCGCCGGGCGGCCGATGCTGGAGGTCTTGCGCCACCACGATCTGGAAGGTGTGCTGGCCACCGTGGTGCGCTACTACGGCGGCACGCCGCTGGGAGCGGGCGGTCTGGTGCGCGCCTACAGCGACAGCGTGGCCCAGGCCCTGGCACGGGCCGAGAAGGTGCCGCTGGTGCGCTGGCGCGCGCTGCGCTGCGTGCTGCCCTACGCCCTGGAAGGCTGGTTGCGCCGCGAACTCGAGGCGCAGGGTGCGCGGCTGGTCGACGCGCAGCACGGCAACGGCGTGACGGTCTCGCTGCGGGTGCCCGAGACCCAGGCCGAAGCGCTGGTCGCGCGCATCAACGACGCCGGACAGGGACGCATTGAATGGCTGGAGGACGGCACCGAATCAAGCCGGGAAGAGCCCTGAGAGCAACAGGCGCACGGCCTGTTCGTACGGCGCCGCGGGCTCGCCGCGCGCGATCGCCAAGGCGGCCCGGTCGAACGCGGCCGAGAGCAGCACGCTGAGTTCGCGCAGCGGCACCGCGGGCTTGCCGTCGGCCCAGGCCGCCTGCAACCCTTCCTGCAAGGCTTGGAAGCCCGCCAGGTCGCTCAACTCCATCACCTGCTCGGCCGACAACACCACCGGCGCTTCCAGCAACAGCAGGCGGGCACGCCCTTGCCCCGACATCGCCGCGAAGTAGGCCTGCGCGCCGGCGAGCAACGCGTTCACGGGCTTCTTGTGGCGCCGGGCACCTTGCGCGATCTCGTCGGCCACCTCTTGCGCCACCTGCCGCGCCACGGCCTGGAACAGCGCTGTCTTGTCGGCGAAGTGGTGGTACAGCGCGCCGCGCGTGACGTTCGCCGCCGCCACGATCTCGGGCGTTCCGGTCGCGGCAAAGCCCCGGGTTTCGAACAAGGCGCGGGCGGTGACCATCAGCGCGGCTCGCGTGGCGTCGGTGCGTTCACCCTGTGAACGGCGTGGGGGTGTTCGGGTTGTTTGCATACATGCAGCCTGTATGTTAAATTGAACTTACATACACATTGTATGCAAACTCACACCAGGAGCCGACACATGAAGTCCACCAGCTACTACCCTGTGCTCATGACCGATCGCGTGAGCGAGACCGCGCGCTTCTACGAGCAGCATTTCCGCTTCACACGCCTGTTCGACAGCGACTGGTACGTGCACCTGCAATCGAGCGAAGACGCCAGCGTGAACCTCGCCGTGCTCGACAGCGGCCACATGACGATTCCCGCTGCCGGGCGCGGTGCGCGCGCCAGCGGTGTGCTGCTGAACTTCGAGGTGGAGGACGTCGACGCGGAATACGCGCGCGTTCAGGCGCAGGAACTACCGGTGCTGCTGGCGCTGCGCGACGAACCCTTCGGACAGCGCCACTTCATCGTGCAAGGCCCGGACGGCGTGCTGATCGACGTGATCAAGCCGATCCCGCCGAGCGCCGAATTCCTGCGGCAGTTCGCGCCGGGTGCGGCGGTGTGACTCAGCCCATCGAACGGCCGAGGAACAACAGCACCAGGCCGATCGTGGCCGGCAGCACCTGCACAAAGAGAATCTTGCGGCTGGCGGTGGCCGCGCCGTACAGGCCCGCCACGAACACGCACAGCAGAAAGAACACCTTCACGCCAAAGCCTTCGGGGCCGAGCCACAAACCCCAGAACAGGCCGGCCGCGAGAAAGCCGTTGTAGAGCCCCTGGTTGGCCGCCAGCACCTTGGTGGCCGCGGCCGAGGCGGGTGTCTGCCCGAAAGCGCGCAGGCCGGCGGGCTTGTCCCACAGAAACATTTCGAGCACGAGGATGTAGACGTGGATCAAGCCCACAAGGCCGACGACAACGTTGGCGATCAAGGACATGTGCCCTCCTGGCAATGAGCGCTGCGGATGCGGCAGCGGCGCCTTGGCAGCTTAACCCGCGCGCGCGGTCTTGCCACCCTGCTCGATCTTGTTCAGCAAGGCCCGCGCTTCCTTCTCGTGCGTCTTCACCTCGTCCAGGTTGGCCACCAAGTCGGCCATTTGCTCTTCGAGCTGGCGCCGGTGATCGGCCAGGATGGTGAGGAACTTGCGCAGCTGCGGCCCGGTGTCGCGCGGGCTGTCGTAGGTGTCGATGATGTCCTTGGCCTCGGTCAGCGAGAGGCCCAGGCGCTTGGCGCGCAAGGTGAGCTTGAGGCGCGTTCGGTCGCGCGAGCTGTAGACCCGGTTGCGTCCGCCCGGGCCTTCGCGCTGCGGCTGCAGCAGGCCCATGTCTTCGTAGAAACGGATGGCGCGCGTGGTCAGGTCGAACTCGCGCGCCAGGTCGCTGATGGTGTAGGTCGGGTTCGACGCCATGGCTGCTTCGGGGTGGAGTTGACGTTTACGTCAACGTGAGGCGGCGATCTTATACGCAATCGTGCGGCCCTGGCAGTCGCAACCAGCGTCGGAACGCCTATTGCTCAAGCACGCACCTACAATGAATTTTCAGCGCCCGACCCCATGAACATCCGCTTTCTTGAAACCGTGATCTGGCTCGCCCACGACCGGAATTTCCGCGTCACGAGCGAGCGGCTGCACATGACGCAGCCCGCCATCTCCAGCCGCATCCAGATGATCGAGCAGGAACTCGGGGTACGCCTGTTCGAACGGCAGGCGCGCGAGGTCACGGTAACGCTGGCGGGCGAGGCCTTCGTGGCCGAGGCGCGCGAGATCATCCGGCGCTACGACGCGATGATGAACCGCCACCGCAAATCGGCCGAACTGGGCGGACTGGTGCGCATCGGCGTGCCGTCGAGCATGGCGCACCTGCTGCTGCCGGAGATCACCCGCACCCTGCGCGAGCACCATCCCAGCGTGCGCCTGGAGGTGCTGACCGACGATACCTCGGACAAGCTCACGCGCCTTTTGCCCGAGAAGCGCATCGACATCTGCCTCACCGCGCACCCGCCCGCCAGCCACGCGAACTTCGAGGTGGTGCCGATCTGCACATTGGCCATGGTGTGGGCCGCGTCGCCCACATTGGTGCAGCCGTCCACCGACCACTACACGCCGCGCGAGCTCAGCCGCCTGCCGATCATTTCCTACGCACCAGGCACGTTGAATGCGAAGCGCGTGACCGACTTCTTCGGCTCGGGCAGCACCGACACGCCGCACCTGATCACGTCGAACTCACTCGCCACGTCGATGCATATGGCGCAGAACGGCATCGGAGTGACGATGCTGCCCTTGGCACTGATCCAGAACCAGTTGGCCGACGGCAGCCTGCATGTGCTGCACACGCACCCCTCGTTTCCACCCACGGCGTACTCGGCGGTGTGGATGGCCGACAGCGAGGCCGCCACGAATGCGCGGGCCATCGCGGAATTGGCAAGCCAGGCGGCGCGCAAGCTGACCGCCCAGTTCCCGGCCGACGTGGTTTTTATCGCCGACGCCGACTAACGTTGTTCAAGCGCGCGCCAACACCTTGCTTGACGCGCCCGACAGCTCGCCCAGCTTCGCGCCGCGCGCGATCGCGGCTTCTCGGTCCACGCTGCGCCGCTGAATGGCCAGCGCTCTTTCGGCGATCAGCAGCGCCTCGTTGCGCGGCAGCACCAGCACGCCGCTGGCGTCGGCCAGTACCACGTCACCCGGCATCACCGCGACGCCGCCACACGACACCGGCACGTTCAAGCCGCCGCCGAGGTCGTGCAGTCGCGTGGTGATGGGCGAGACACCGCGCGCCCACAACGGGAACGACGAGGCTTCGATCTCCTCGGTGTCGGTGCAGGGTCCATCGACCACGGCGCCGGCCGCGCCCGCCGCTTTCGCGGCCACGGTAACGCCACCGCCCCAGCAGGCGTGGCGGTCATCGCCCAGGCGATCGATCACGAGGAAATCGCCCGGGCGCACCAGGCCCACCGCGTGGTGCAGCAGCGTGGAGTCGGAGCTGGGGATCGCCACCGTGACGGCCGTGCCAACCACGCGCCGCGCCGGGCGCAAGATGGACTGGATCGTCGGGTCCACGAAGCCCATCAGGCGCCAGTGGCCGACGGTCGCGGTCTCCACTTGCCCGAGCGCCTCGACGATGCGAGGGTCCAGCGGCAGCGGCATGTCGTTGATGGTGTACATGCCCAAAGCCTCAAGCAGCAATCGGCTTGCGGCGTGCCTGCATCGGAATCATGGAGCGCGCATGGTCGATCTGCGAGCGCTCGATGCGGGCAGACACGAAGCCCGGCGCGTTAGAGGCACGAGCCACCACCAAGCCCCAGGGATCGCACACCAGCGAGTTGCCGTACGTCAGGCGGGCCTGGCCGTTGGAGTAGTAGGTTCCGACCTGGGCCGGTGCCACCACGTAGGCCTGGGTTTCGATGGCGCGGGCGCGCAGCAACACATCCCAATGGTCTTTGCCGGTGCCCATGGCGAAGGCCGAAGGCAATGCCACGATGTCCACGCCACGCCGCGCCAAGGCCGCAAAGAGGTCGGAGAAGCGCATGTCGAAACAGATCGCGCAACCCATCGTGAAGCCTTCGATGTCGTAGGTCACGACGTTGTCGCCGGCCTTCACGGTCGCGGACTCGTGGTACTTGGTGCCGTCGGGCGAAGTGATGTCGAACAGGTGGATCTTGCGGTAGGTGGCCACCTCATTGCCTTCGCGGTCGAACACCACGCTGGTGTTGTAGACGCGCGAGTCGCCTTCGATGCGCTCGATCAGCGAACCGGCATGCACCCACACCTTGTGTTCGCGCGCGAAGTTGGAGAGGAAGGTGTACGAGCCGCCGCCCGGCACCGCGCCGGCTGCGGCGTGCTTGCCTTCTTTCTCACCGCCGTAGAAGTCGAAGTACTCCGGCAGCATGATGAGGTCGGGGCCATCCGAAGCGATGGCGGCCTTCATCAGCGCGGCGGCATCGGCCAGGTTTTTTTGCTGGTCCGCGCCGGAGTTCATCTGGATCGCGGTGACTTTGAGTTCGGTTTTCATGGTGTCTCGGTGTGTGTGTGCGTTCGCGGTTGGATCAGAGCGAGTAGCCCTCGTCGGCCAGGCCCTTGATCGCGCCCTGGATACCGTTGCGGATGGCCGCGTATTGCGTGGAGATACAGACCTCGGCCGCGCCGTTCTCGACCGCGAAGCGGCGCTCGGCGGCGGTCCAGGCGGGCATGACCCAGATCTTGCCGACGGCGCGTGCGGCGTCGGCGCAGCGTTGCAGGTCGGCACGGCTTTGTTCGTCGAAGGTGTAGAAGCCCTGGCCCTTGGAGAGCGCGAGATCGGTCGGGCCGGGGAACAGGCCGTCGACGAAATCGAGCGCGACGATCTTCTCGACTTCGTCCAGCGCGGTGCCGGCTTCGATCATCGGCAGGCACAGCACGCGGCGGTTCTCGTCCTCAAAGTAGGTCGACGCCGGCTTCATGAAGTTGACCGGGCGGCCACCGTAGTAGCTGCGCGTGCCCATCGGCGGGAACTTGGCCGTGGCGCAGACTTCGATCGCATGTGCGGCGCTCATGATGTGCGGAACGATCACGCCGTCGGAGCCGCAGTCGATCGCCTGCTGAATGGCTTCAGCGTGCGGACCCGCGACCTTGGAGAGCACGTTCATGCCCTTGGCCTTGGCAAACGCGATGAACTGGTCCATCGCGTGCAGCGGGAAGATGCCGTGCTCGATGTCGAGCACCAGACGGCGCACGCCGCAGGCATGCGCGATCTCGATGTACGAGAACTGGGGTTCGGAAACCCAGATGGAAAATTGCGTGGTCATGAGAAACACCAAAAACGGTGGAGGATCGAGATGCCAGGGAACGCAAGGATCCGGCTGCGCCGGTCCCAGCGTTCGCCCCCCTACGCGCAGCGGGAGGGGGGAGCGGCGAAGCCGCGCGGGGGGTGGCTCTCTAGTTCTGACTGAGGCTCAATGTTTCTGCCAGCTTGCCCAGCGAGGCGCTCTCGGCCTTGGTGCGGGCCGTGGCTTCGGCCGGCGTGCCGAACACGGGCGTCAGACCGGCCTGCACCAGCTTGTCCTGCTGTGCCTTGTCCTCGAAGCCCTTGGCGACCATGTCGCGGATCTGCTTCACGATCGCTGGCGGCGTGTTGCGCGGTGCGGCCAGGCCGAACCAGGCGGTGGAATCGAACGGAACGCCCAGCTCGGTGGCGGTCGGCACTTGCGGCAGCGCGGGCGAGCGGTTCTTGCTGGTGACGAACAAGGCGGTGAGCTTGTCGGTGTCGATGTAGGGCTTGATCACGCCCACGTTGTCGATGGTGGCTTCGATGTGGCCGCCCAGCAAATCGTTGAGCGAAGGCACGCTGCCCTTGTAAGGCACGGATAGCAATTGCACGCCGGCGGCCTTGTCGAACAACAGCTGCGTCAGGTGGCCGTGGCTGCCCTTGCTGGCGTTGCCGATGCGGATGTCATCGGGCTTCTTCTTGGCGTAGGCCACGAAGTCCTTCAGGTTCTGCGCGGCGAACTTCTTGTGCACCGAGACCACGAAGGGCACGTCCACCAGCACCGAGACCTGGGCCAGGCCGTCGAGCGCGTTGAAGTCCTTGTAGACCACGGGCGTCACCGAGTTGATGCCGCTGGAGGTCATCAGCAAGGTGTAGCCGTCGGGGTTGGCGTTGACCACCATCTTGCCGGCGATCGAGCCGCCCGCGCCGGGCTTGTTGTCCACCACCACGGTCTGGCCGCCCTGCGCGCGCAGCACGTCGGCGACGGAGCGGGCCAGCAGGTCGGTGGTGCCACCGGCCGTGTACGGCACGATGATGGTGATGGTCTTGTTGGGGAAGGCCGCCTGGGCCTGTACGGCTACCGCGAAAGTCAGCGACAGGGCGCCCGCCACGCAGCCAGAGAGGAGCCGAAAGACAGAGTTCATTTGAAGGGGCGAATAAAAAAAATCTGCGCTGTCACGACCGCGTCGCGCGAACTGGTTAGGTCGTGCAGGCATTGTTCGACAGCGAGGGGGTCGCTGTCCAAACACTTATTTTTGTCGCCCGATAAATTTTGCTCTGTCTGTCCAAAGGCCTTACTTCACCGCGTGGCGGTACTGCAGGAAGCCCGACTTCTCAGCAATGCGGTCGTACAGCTGCATCGCGTCGGTGTTGCTCTCGTGCGTGAGCCAGTACACGCGCGAGCAACCGGCATTTTTGGCATCGGCATACACATGCTCGATAAGCCGTCGGCCGTAGCCGCCACCCCGCACGTCGGTGGCCACGAACAGGTCCTGCAGGTAGCAGTAGTTGCCGGTGGTCCAGGTGGAGCGGTGGAAGATCCAGTGCACCAGCCCCACGGGACGGCCGGCCTTGTCCAGCGCCAGCGCGCACTGCATGGGCTCGTTCGCATCGAGCAGGCGCTTCCAGGTCTCGGCCGTCACGCTGTCGGCGATGTCGACCTTGTAGAACTGCTGGTAGCCCTTCCAGAGCGCCAGCCAGGCGCCGAAGTCCTCAGGGGCGACCAGGCGAATGGAATGGCTCATTTCTGGATGTCTCCCAGGCACAGGTATTTCAGTTCCACATAGTCGTCCATGCCGTGGCGCGAACCCTCGCGGCCCAGGCCCGATTGCTTCACGCCGCCAAAGGGCACGTGTTCGCTGGCGATGATGCCGGCGTTGATGCCGACCATGCCGTACTCCAGCGCCTCGGCCACGCGGTAGATGCGGCCCACGTCTCGGCTGTAGAAGTAGCTGGCGAGGCCGAACTCGGTGTCGTTGGCGGCGTCAATCGCCTCCTGCTCGGTCTTGAAGCGGAACACCGGCGCGAACGGGCCAAAGGTTTCTTCCTTGGCGCACAGCATGTCGGGCGTCGCATCGGCCACCACCGTGGGTTCGAAGAACTGTCCGTCCAGGCGTTTGCCGCCCGCCACCACGCGGCCGCCCTTGGCGCGCGCGTCGTCGAGGTGGCGCTGCACCTTGTCCAGCGCAGCGGGCTCGATCAGTGGCCCTTGCACCACGCCGTCTTCAAAACCGTTGCCGACCTTGAACGCCGAGACCCGTGCGGCGAACTTCTTCACAAAGGCGTCGTACACGCCGTCTTGCACGTACAGGCGGTTGGCGCACACGCAGGTCTGGCCGGCGTTGCGGAACTTGCTGGCGAGCGCGCCTTCCACGGCGCTGTCGATGTCGGCGTCGTCGAACACGATGAAAGGCGCGTTTCCGCCGAGTTCGAGTGCAAGCTTCTTGATGGTCGGCGCGCACTGCGCCATGAGGATGCGGCCCACTTCGGTAGAGCCGGTGAAGCTCAGGTGCCGCACCACGTCGCTCGCGCACAGCGCCTTGCCCACGGCAATGCTGTTGTCGCTGTCGGCGGTGATGACGTTGAACACACCGGCAGGAATGCCGGCGCGCACGGCCAGTTCGGCGGCGGCCAGCGCGGTCAGCGGTGTGAGCTCGGCGGGCTTGATGATCACCGGGCAACCGGCAGCCAGCGCGGGCGCGACCTTGCGCGTGATCATGGCCAGCGGGAAGTTCCACGGCGTGATCGCCGCGCACACGCCGATGGGCTGGCGCACCACCATCAGGCGGCGCGTCGGGTCGAAGGTGCTCAGGGTTTCACCGTTCACGCGCTTGGCCTCTTCGGCGTACCACTCGACAAAGCTCGCGCCGTAGGCCACTTCGCCCTTGGCCTCGGCGAAGGGCTTGCCTTGTTCGGCGGTCATGAGGCGGCCCAGGTCGTCCTGGTTCGCCATCAACAGGTCGTACCACTTGCGCAGGATGGTGCTGCGCTCCTTGGCGGATTTCGCGCGCCACGCGGGCCAGGCCGCGTTGGCGGCGGCAATGGCGGCCTCGGCATCGGTCGCATCCAGGTTGGCCACTTCGGCCAGCAACGCGCCGGTGGCCGGGTCGTGCACGGGAAAGCGGTTCGCGCCACCCACCCAGCGGCCATCGATCAGGGCGTCGGTCTTGAGCAGGCTCGGGTCGGCCAGCAACGCCAAGGGTGAAGTCTTCATGTCCATCGTGGGTCTCTCGTCAGGCGGTTGTGGTTTCATGCGTGGCAGCTTGCAGCGCCTCGCGCAGTGTGGTCAGCGCGGCGTCGAACTGCGCGTCGGGGATGGTCAGCGGGTACAGGAAGCGGATCACGTTGGCATAGGTGCCGCAGGTCAGCAGCAACAGGCCGCGGGCCAGGGCTTCCTTCTGCACGCGCGTGGCCATGGCGGCATCGGGCGCGCGGGTCGTGGGATGGGCGAACTCCACCGCCACCATCGAACCCAGGCCGCGCACGTCGGCGATCGCGGGGAAACCGTCGCGCCATTCGTTGAGCATCTCCTGCAGCTTCGCACCCAGGCGGGTGGAACGCTCCAGCAGTTTTTCCGACGCGATCGTGTCCAGCACCGCGTGCGATGCAGCCACGGCCAGCGGATTGGCGGCATAGGTACCGCCCAGGCCACCCGGGCTGGGGGCGTCCATCACCTCGGCGCGGCCGCAGACGGCCGACAGCGGCATGCCTCCGGCCAGGCTCTTGGCCATGGTGATCAGATCGGGTTTGACGCCGTGGTGCTCCATGGCAAAGAGCTTGCCGGTGCGGCCGAACCCGGTCTGCACTTCATCGGCGATGAGCAGGATGCCGTGCTTGTCGCACACGCTGCGCAGCGCCTGCAGGAGCGCGGAGGGCGCGATGTTGAAGCCGCCCTCCCCCTGCACCGGCTCCAGGATGATGGCCGCCACGCGCGTGGGTTCGATGTCCGACTTGAACAACTGCTCCAGCGCGTCGATGCTTTCTTCGACCGTGATGCCGCGCACAGCGCTGGGGAACGGCAGGTGGTAGACCTCACCGGGGAACGGACCGAAGCCGGTCTTGTAGGGCACGACCTTGCCGGTGAGCGCCAGGCCCATCATCGTGCGGCCGTGAAAGCCACCGCTGAAGGCCACGACGCCCGGGCGGCCGGTGTGGTGGCGCGCGATCTTGATGGCGTTTTCCACCGCTTCGGCGCCGGTGGTGAAGAAGGCGGTCTTGGCCGGGCCGGCGATCGGCGCCAACGCGTTGATGCGCTCGGCCAGCGACACGGCGCTTTCGTACGGCACGATCTGGTAAGCGGTGTGCGTGAAGCGCTCCAGCTGCGCCTGGATGGCCGCGACGATGGCCGGGTGGCGGTGGCCGGTGTTCAGCACGGCGATACCGGCGGCGAAATCGGTGAAGGCCCGCCCTTCCACGTCCCACAGCGTGGCGTTTTCGGCACGGTCGGCGTAGAAGTTGCACATCACGCCCACACCGCGCGGGGCGGCGGATTGGCGGCGTTGGTCGAGGTCTTGGTTGCGCATGGCGGTGGTTCCCGGATGAAAGAAGAAACGGATTACAGTTCGAATCGGATCCACGAAAAAGATCCGCATTCGAAATTCGGATAGAACCAATTGAAATCCCTGATCGGCGACCTTCTCCTGCAGCGCCTTGCGGTGGCGCGCGGGGTGAGCAGCGCCGCGCCGACCAACCGCCTGCTGTACGAATGCCTGCGCGGCGCCATCCTCGACGGCACGCTGCCGGCCGCCGCACGGTTGCCGCCCTCGCGCGATCTCGCGCGCGAGCTGGCGGTGTCGCGCAACACCGTCGTGTTCGCCTACGACCAGTTGCTGGCCGAGGGCTACGTGCGCTCGCGCGTGGGCAGCGGCACCTTCGTGGCCGAGGTGTTCCCCGACACGTACACCACGGTGGCGCCCAAGCCGCCAGCGCGCGCGGCGGACCCCACCGCGGCGCCGCCCCCGCCGACGCCACCGCTGTCGCAACGCGCGCTCGGGCTGCTCGGCCGCATCTCCGCCTCGACCGTGCAATGGGGCGCCTTCATGCCGGGCGTGCCCGACGTCACCGCGTTCCCGCACCGGCGTTTCGCGCAAATCCTCGCCCAGCATGCACGTGGCGGCGCGCCGTCGCTGCGCAGCTACGCCACGGCGGGCGGGCACCCGGCCCTGCAGCGCAGCCTGGCGAATTACTTGCGGCAGGCGCGCTCGGTGACATGCGAGGCAGGGCAGATCCTGATCACCGAAGGGATCCACCAGGCCATCGACCTCGTCACGCGCCTGCTGGCCGACCCGGGCGACGCGGCCTGGGTGGAAGACCCAGGCTACTGGGGCACGCGCAGCATCCTGGGCGTGAACGGCGTGCAAGCGCGCGCGCTGCCGGTCGATGCCGAGGGCCTGCAGCTTCCAGAGGCCACACCGGAGGACGCGCGGCTGCGGCTGGCCTTCGTGACCCCTTCGCACCAGTACCCACTGGGTTCGGTGATGAGCCTTACGCGCCGCCTCGCTTTGCTCGAAGCCGCTCGCCGCCGCCGGCTGTGGGTGGTGGAAGACGACTACGACAGCGAGTTCCGCTTCGCCGGCCAGCCCATTCCCTCGCTGCAAGGGCTGGTGGACGACGCGCCGGTGATCTACGTGGGCACCTTCAGCAAGACGCTCTACCCCGGCCTGCGCACCGCCTACATGGTGCTGCCGCCATCGCTGGCCGACACCTTCCGTTCGGCGCAGATGGAGCTCTACCGGGGCGGCCACCTGCTGGAGCAGGCGGCGCTCGCCGACTTCATGGACAGCGGCCAATACGCCGCGCACATCCGCCGCATGCGCATCCTCTACGGTGCGCGCCGCGCGCGGCTGATCGCGCTGGTGGAAGAGCGGCTGGGGCCGGGCTGGATCCACCCGTTCGACAGCAACGCCGGGCTGCACCTGGTGCTGTCTTTGCCGGCCGGTGTGAGCGATGTGGAGATCACGGCCGAGGCGGGCCGCGCCGGTGTGCTGGTACGACCCCTCTCGCGCTACTACGCCGCATCCGATGCCCCGGCGGGATTGCTGCTGGGCTTCGCGAGCGTGCCGGAGGCGGCGATGGCCAAGCCGATGGACATTCTCGCGAGCTGCATCGAACGGGCAGTGCAGCGGATGCGTCCGAACTGAGTCAGTCGTCCAGTGGCACCGCCGCATCGCGCAGCGCACGGCGGCGTTGCGCATGGTCGGGCAGCACGCGGGCCACCACGTCCCAGAACTGCGGGCTGTGGTCCATGTGGTGCAGGTGGCTGAGTTCGTGCACCACGACGTAATCGATCATGTCCAGCTTGAGGTGGATGAGCCGCCAGTTCAGGCGGATCGAGCCGTCGGCGCTCGCGCTGCCCCAGCGCGTGCCGGCGCTGGACAGGCGCAGCTTCGTGTAGCGCACGCCCAGCTGCGGTGCGAAGTGGTCCAGCCGCTCAATGAAGATGGCCTTGGCTCGTTTCATCAGCCAGGCCTGCGCCGCGTCGCGGATCTGCGCCTCCTGCGCGCCCAGCGACAGGCCCAGGCGCAACGTGGCCACGCCGCCCGGCTCGCTAGCGGGCGCTAGCCCCAAGCCCGCCTTGGCGAAGCTCTGCGTGGGGTCGAGCACCAGGCGCATGCGCGCACCCAGGTAATCGAACTCGACGCCATCGGCCCATCGAATACGCGACTGCGCCAACTCGCCCGCGCGCTGGCGCGCGGCCTGCAGCTTTTCCAATACCCAGGCCGACTTGTCGTGCAGCAGCGCCTCGACCTCGCCCACCGAGGTCCAGCGCGGTGCGCTCACGCTCAGGCCATCGGTGCTGACCGACAGGCCGATGGTGCGGCGCTTGCCTCGCTTGAATTCGTAGGCCACATCGCAAGCGCCCAGGCGCAGCATGCGGTTGGCGCGCGGGTGGTGCCAGGCGGCGGGCTGGAACACCTGGGTCATGGGCAGCGCGGGCGGCGCGGCCACGTCCGGCACCCGGGTTGGTGGTGCGGCCGGGCGCGCAGGTGCTTCGGGCTCTGCAGAGCCGAAAAGATCGAGCGCCATTTGGACGAAGCGCTGCATGCTCGGCCTCAAACGTCTCGGTATGCGGAAGGATCGAGTCGGCGCATTTCGGCTTCGATCCAGGCCTCCACCTCGCGCATCAACTCATCGGGCTGTCGGCCCTCGCTCGGAATGGGTTTGCCGATAGAAAACTCCACGGTGCCCGGCTTGCGGATGAACGCCTTGCGCGGCCAGCACTTGGCCGAGGTGACGGCGATCGGGATCACCGGAGCACCGGTTTCCACGGCCAATCGCGTGCCGCCGCTCTTGTATTGGCCCTTCTGGCCGCGCTCGATGCGCGTGCCCTCGGGAAACATGATCACCCAGGTGCCCTGCTTGAGCAGGCGGCGGCCTTGCTCCACCACCTTGTTGAAGGCCTGCGCGCGCTTGCTGCGGTCAATGTGGATCATGTCCATGCGGGCCATGGCCCAGCCGAAGAAGGGCACATACAGCAGCTCCTTCTTGAACACATAGGCCAGCGGGTGCGGCATCAGCGCGGGCATGCAGAAGGTCTCCCAGGTGGACTGGTGCTTGAGCAGCAGGACGGCCGGCGCGGTGCTGCCCACCGGCAGGTTCTCGTAGCCGATCACCTGGTTGCGGATGCCCAGGATCAGCTCGCCGCTTCTGACCGCCAGCTTCAGCCAGCCCGCGCACATCCAGTAGATCTGGGTGCTGTTGAGAAAAGGCGCGGCGATCAGCACGGCGAGCGCCCAGGGCACCACGGTCACGGCCATGAACAAGGTGTGCAGGACCGAGCGCAGCAGGTGGATGAGGATCATGGGGTGTGGGTCAACAAGGTTCAGTTCGCGGGCTGTTGCATCAGCAGCCAGTCGGCAAAAGCGCCGAGGTCGTCGTGGGCGCGCGTGCCAGGCGGCAGGTCGGGCGCGAGCGCGGCCAGGTCGGCGCCCGAAGCTTCGCCGAGGCGGCCGCGCAAATGTTCGGACTTGCCGGTCATCAACAAGTGCGTCTGACAACCGGCGGCGGCGGCGGCGCGCACGTGGCGCATGGCGTTGCCGGCGGCATGTACCTGGGCCAGGGGCACGCCAAAGCGCGAGCCGATCTGCGTGAACAGCCCCGGCGCGGGCTTGCGGCAGGCGCAAACGTCCTCGGGCGCATGCGGGCAGAAAAATACCGCCTCTACCCGTGCACCCACCGCCGCCAGCAGGCGGTGCATCTTGAGGTGGATGGCGTTGAGCGAGGCCATGTCGAACAAGCCCCGCCCAATGCCGGACTGGTTGGTCGCCAGCACCACGCGCCAGCCGCCCTGGTTGAGGCGCGCCACCGCCTCGAGCGCGCCGGGCAAGGGCTCCCACTCTTCCGGCGAGGCCACGTAGTCGTCGCGGCTGCGGTTGAGCGTGCCGTCGCGGTCGAGGATGAGGAGTTTCATGGTGGGCTCCCGACGGCGGTGCAGTGAATCAGGCGGCCAGGCGCGAGAGATCGGCCACGCGGTTCATGGCATTGTGCAACTCGCGCAGCAGGCCCAGGCGGTTGGCCTTGAGCGCGGGGTCCTCGGCGTTGACCATCACGCCGTCGAAGAAGGCGTCGACGGGCGTGCGCAGCGCGGCGAGGGCTTGCAGCGAGGCGGTGTGGTCGCCGGCGTCGAACTTCGCGTTGGCCGCGGGCACGGTGGCCTGCATCGCGGCGAAGAGGTCTTTCTCGGCGGCTTCGGCCAGCAACGCTTCCTTCACCCCCACGGCGTCGCCCTCGGACTTCTTGAGGATGTTGGCGATGCGCTTGTTGGCGGCCGCGAGCGCGGGTGCTTCGGGCAGAGCCGCGAACGCGCGCACGGCCGCGAGCCGTTTGGCAATATCGCTCAGGCGCTCTGGACGCAGGGCCAACACCGCGTCGACCTCTTGCGCGCTGTAGCCCTGCTCGCGCAGGCTGCCGGCAAGGCGGTCGTAGATGAAATCGGCGAGCGTGTCGCTGGGATCCTGGATCAAGCTGCCGAAGGCAGGCACCGCCGATCGCAGCAAGGCCTGCAGATCCAAAGGCAGGTCTTTTTCGACCAGCATGCGCAGCACGCCCAGCGCATGCCGCCGCAGCGCAAACGGGTCCTTGTCGCCGGTCGGCAGGTTGCCGATGCCGAACATGCCCACCAGCGTTTCCAGCTTGTCGGCCAACGCCACGACCACGCCCGTCATGTTGCGCGGCAAATCGTCACCGGCAAAACGCGGCTTGTAGTGGTCCTCGATGGCGAACGCGACCTCTTCGGATTCGCCATCGTGCAGCGCGTAGTAGCGGCCCATGGTGCCTTGCAACTCCGGGAACTCACCCACCATGTCGGTCAGCAGGTCGGTCTTGGCGAGTTGCGCGGCCTTGTCCACCGCAGAAGTGGCATCGCGCAGTTGGTGCGCGATGGCCCGCGCAATGGCGCGCACGCGCTCCACGCGCTCGCCCTGCGTGCCCAGCTTGTTGTGATAGACCACCTTGCCCAGTCCTTCGACGCGCGAGAGCAGCGCCTTCTTGCGGTCCTGGTCGAAGAAGAACTTCGCATCGGCCAGGCGCGGGCGCACCACGCGTTCGTTGCCGCCGATCACCGCGCTCGCATCGCTCGGGCTGATGTTGCTGACCACCAGGAAACGGTTCGTCAGCTTGCCCTGCGCATCGAGCAGGGGGAAGTACTTCTGGTTGGCCTTCATCGTGAGGATCAGGCATTCCTGCGGCACGTCGAGGAACTGCGGTTCGAACTCGCAAACCAATACGTTCGGGCGCTCGACCAGCGCGGTCACTTCGTCCAGCAGCGCGTCGTCGTCGATCGGCTGGCAACCGCCCCCCACTTTCGCCGCGGCCGCAGCGAGTTGGCGCGCGATCTCGGCCTTGCGTTCGGCGAAAGACGCGATCACCGCGCCGTCTTTCGCCAGCACGGCAGCGTAGCTGTCGGCGTCCTTGAGCACCACGGGCGACACAGCCGCTTCGAAGCGGTGGCCTTGCGTGGTGTTGCGCGCCGTGAGGCCAAGGGCCTTGACCGGCACGACTTGAGCGCCATGCAAGGCCACCAGGCCATGTGCGGGGCGCACGAAGTTCACGCTGCTCCAGCCGGGCAGTTCGCAATCGGTCTCGAGCTGGTAGCTCATCACCTTCGGAATCGGCAGCTTGGCAATGGCCTCGTCGAGGGCCTTCTGCAAACCGGCGGCCAACTCGGCCCCGGGCGCCACACTGTCGTAGAACAAAGCCTCGGCCTTGCCATCGGGCGCGCGCTTGAGGCCGGCCACAGCCGACGCATCCGCACCCAGCGCACCCAGGCGCTTGAGCAGGGCTGGCGTGGGCTGGCCATTCGCGTCCAGGCCCACGCTCACCGGCATGAGCTTTTGCGACACGGCCTTGTCGGCCGCGCGCGGCAACACGCCCGTGACATGCGCGGCCAGGCGGCGCGGCGAGGCAAAGGCGGTCACGGCCGCGTCGGCCGCTGCCAGTCCTTGCGCCTTGAGCTGGTCGGCCAGCACGGAGGCGAACGCATCGCCCAGCTTCTTCAGCGCCTTGGGCGGCAGCTCTTCAACAAACAGCTCAATGAGCAGATTCTGTGCAGTCATTCTTTGTTCTTTCCACCAACGCTCACGCGGCCTTCTTCGCCATCTGCTCGACCCACTCGCGCGGCGCCATGGGGAAGCCCAAGCGTTCTCGGCTCTCGTAGTAGCTCTGCGCCACCGAGCGCGCGAGGTTGCGGATGCGCCCGATGTAGGCGGCACGTTCGGTCACGCTGATGGCGCCGCGCGCGTCCAGCAGGTTGAAGGTGTGTGCGGCCTTGAGCACCTGTTCGTAGGCGGGCAGCGCGAGCTGCTGCGCCATCAGGTGCTTGGCCTGTTTCTCGTGCGCGCCGAAGGCGGTGAAGAGGAAGTCGGCGTCGCTGTGCTCGAAGTTGTAGGCCGACTGTTCTTTTTCGTTCTGCAGGTACACGTCGCCATAGCTCAGCGTGTCGGTCCACTTCAGGTTGTAGACGTTGTCCACCCCCTGCAGGTACATGGCCAGGCGCTCCAGGCCGTAGGTGATTTCGCCGGTGATGGGCTTGCAATCGATGCCCCCGACCTGCTGGAAGTAGGTGAACTGCGTGACTTCCATGCCGTTCAACCAGACCTCCCAGCCCAGGCCCCAGGCACCCAGCGTGGGGTTCTCCCAATCGTCCTCGACGAAGCGGATGTCGTTCTTCTTCAGGTCGAAGCCCAGCGCTTCGAGGCTGCCCAGGTAGAGCTCGAGGATGTTGCTCGGCGCGGGCTTGAGCACCACCTGGAACTGGTAGTAGTGCTGCAGGCGGTTGGGGTTCTCGCCATAGCGGCCGTCCTTGGGCCGGCGGCTGGGCTGCACGTAGGCGGCCTTCCAGGGCTCGGGGCCGAGTGCGCGCAGGAAGGTGGCGGTGTGGCTGGTGCCGGCCCCCACCTCCATGTCGTAGGGCTGCAGCAGTGCGCAGCCCTGGGCGTCCCAATAGGACTGCAGTTTCAGAATGATGTGCTGGAAGGTCAACATGCGAATGGGGCCGGGGACGGGGCACGGCCAGGAGAGGTCGGTGTGGGGGCAGGAGGCAAACGCGTGTTCGCGCGACCCGACAAGCGCCCGATTTTACGGGTGCAACCGGGGGAGTTCGGGCCGGCGGCCCGAGCCACCACTCTCTCCGGCGCGATGTACCTTCATCCAGAGACACCGAGGGACGGCTCGGCCGGCCCCAGGTGTCGTCCCCCCTCGAAGCGCCGAAGGCGCGCCACAGAGGGGGGAAGCAGCGCAGTGGCGCAGGGGGGTGTTCCCTTTCAGCGGCGGCGGGTGCGCCCGCCGCGCCGCCCGAGGTTGCGGGCCGAGGCGATCAGCAGCGCCAGCACCAGGCAGCCCACCCACAGGGGCGCCAGGCCCCAGCGCGCCGTCCACTGGGCATACGGCGTGATGCCGTTGCGGCCCTGCACGGTGGCTTCCAGCCGGCCGCGCGTGAGGCGCTGCAGCTCGTGCGTGACCCGGCCCTGGTGGTCGATGACCGCCGTCGCGCCGGTGTTGGTCGCGCGCAGCATGGGCCGGCCCAGCTCGATCGCGCGCAGGCGCGAGATTTGCAGATGCTGGTCGATCGCAATGCTGTCGCCGAACCAGGCGATGTTGCTCAGGTTGACCAGCACCGTGGGTGCGGCGGAGGGGTCGCGGAACGAGGCCGCGAGCTCTTCGCCGAACAGGTCTTCGTAGCAGATGTTGGGCGAGATCCGCTGCCCATGGACCGCCCAGGCAGGTTGTCCGAGCGCGCCGCGGTTGAAGTCGCCCAGCGGAATGTTCATGAGGTCGGTGAACCAGCGGAACAGGGGCGGGATGAACTCGCCAAAGGGCACGAGGTGGTGCTTGTCGTAGCGAAACAGGCCGTTGTTGGGGGTGTCCAGCCGCGCCAGGTGTTGCGCGCGCTGGGCCGCAGCGGCGCTGAGCCCCCAGACCGAGTTGGTGTAGCCCTGCTCCAATCGGCCCAAGGGCAGGCCCAGCAACGCGCTCACGCCACTGCCCGCCGGTTGCTCGGCCAGGCGGCCCAACAAGGGCTGCCAGAAGTCGGGGCCCAGCTGGTCGGGCAGCAGCGGCACCGCGGTTTCCGGTGCCACCACCAGTTGCGGCCCGGTGGCGGAGCTGCGCGCGGCCTGTGTGGCGGCCGCGATCTGCTGCGGGTACCAGCTCAGCGCCTGGGCGATGCCGGTGCCCGGCTGGAACTTCTGGTCCTGTGCGATGTTGCCTTGCAGCAGCCACACCCGCAACTCGCCAGCGTCGGTGGTGGCGCGCTGGCCCAGGCCACGCCAGGCCGCCGAGCTACCCACCAGGCTCCACAGCAGCGCGCCCACCGCGAGCCACAGCATCAGTTCGCGCACCACGCCGGCCCAGCCGCTGGCCAGGGCCGGCAGCAGACGGGCCTGTACCCGGGCGGCCGGCGCGGAGACCCGCACGCCACCGACGGCCCTTGACGCCGGCCGCCGAACGGGCGCCGTCAGCCAATCGTTGAACCGCCGCCAGGCGGTGGACACGAGCGAGGCCAACGCGTAGGCCAGCACGGCCGCCAGAAACCCCATGCCATAGACACCCACCAACGGCGCCCAGGGGGCCATCAGATCCACCTGGGCATAGCCGACCGCGCCCCAGGGAAAGCCGGTGAACCAGTGGCCGCGCGCGAGCTCGGCCAGCGTCCAGAGCGAAGCGAACATCAGGCCCTGGGCGGTGCGCGACACCGGTGCCCAGCTGCACAGGAAGCCCACGCCCACCGCGTAGTACACGGCCAGCAGGCCGGCCAGCGCCAACACCGCCAGCACGGCCAACCAGGCGGGCAGGCCACCGTAGGTGTGCATCGAAATGAACAACCACCAGAAGGTGCCCGACAGCCACACGGTGCTGAACACCCAACCGCGCCACACCGCCTGGCCCACCCGCGTGGCGAATTGCAGCGACAGCGCGAGCGCGGCCAGGGCGACGATCTGCCACCACCCATTGGGCTGCCCCTGCACGACGCCGGGCAGCGCCCAGCCCTGGAACGGCCAGGCGATCGAGGCCGCCTGCAGCGCGCCTGCGGCCACGCACAGCAACCACCAGAAAAATCCGCTGCCACGCGCAGCGCGCCCGGGCGGGCGGCGGCTCATGGGGTTGAAGCTGGAGGGTGTGTGCAGGGACCCGAACAGGCTGCGCATGGGCTTCTTAAGCCTCGCCCGGCACGGGCAGCACCTTGAACCATTTCACCGCGCCGCCCTTGGTGTGCAGCACGGTAAAGCGCAGGCCGTCGAGTTCATGGACTTCGCCGCGCTTGGGCACATGGCCCATGGCGTGGGCGATCATGCCGCCGATGGTGTCGAAGTCCTCTTCCGACAACTTCTGGCCGAAGGATTCGTTGATGCGTTCGATCGGCGTGTCGCCGCTCACCCGCCAGGTGCTGTCGGCCAGGGCGAAGATGTCGCCGTCGTCTTCGGCCACGTCGAATTCGTCCTCGATCTCGCCCACGATCTCTTCCAGCACATCCTCGATGGTGATCAGCCCGGCCACGCGGCCGAACTCGTCGATCACGATCGCCAGGTGGTTGCGGTTGCCCCGGAACTCGCGCAGCAGGTCGTTGAGGCCCTTGCTCTCGGGCACGAAGGTGGCCGGGCGCAGCAGCGCGCGGATGTTGAGCTGCGGCGCGCGCTGCAGCTTGAGCAGGTCCTTGGCCAGCAGGATGCCAATGATGTTCTCCTGCTCGCCTTCGTACACCGGAAAGCGCGAGTGCGCGGTGTTGATGACCAGGTTCAGCAGCTCTTCGTAGGGCGCATCGATGTTGAGCACATCCATGCGCGGGGCCGCCACCATCACGTCGCCGGCGCTCATGTCGGCGATGCGGATCACGCCTTCGAGCATGACGCGCGATTCGGCGTTGATGATGTCGTTGTCCTCGGCATCGGCGAGGGTTTCGATCAACTCGTCCTTGGAATCCGGTCCAGGGTGGATGAACTCCGCGAGCTTTTGCAGGAAACCACGTTTGTCGGCATGCCGCAGGCTGCGCTGCGGCCCGCTACTGGGAGGGGAATCGGCCACTGAAGGAGGAGAAAGGTTGTAACAGAGCGAAAGGATACCCCATGCAGGTGGCAGGGCGCAAAGCCGCGCCGCCGTTCAGCCACGCACCTGGTTGCGCGCATCGCGCACGCCCTGGCGGATTTCCTGCAGCATCTCCAGCAGGCCCCAGAACTGCCTGGCCTGCGATTTCAGGTGGTAGTCGGTGTTGGCCACCTGCTGGTTGAGCAGCTCGGTGACACGCGAATCGAAGTCCGCCGGCGGCAGGCGCAGGTGCGCCTCGGATTCGGAGCCGTCGCGCTCGATCGCCGCGCCCGCCCGGCGCGCGATCCGCAGCATCGCCGTGTTCTCGGACAAGGCATGGATGAACAGCATGGTCACGCCCTCGTTGCGCGCGTGCATGACCGCGCGCTCGAAGAGCCGTCCGCCATAGCCGCGCCCGCGCACGTGCCTGGCCACGGACACGCCGAACTCGGCGCAGCTGTTGTATTGCGGGTCGACCGAGAACGCGAGGTGCGCCATGGCGATGAGTTCGAGCCGGCGGTTGAAGATGCCGAACACCTCGTCGCGCTCGAAGTTGAGCTGGTCCACATACCGGCGGATCTGTTCGTCGTTGGCGGCATAACCAAAGCGCAGGTAGCGGTCGTGCGGGTCGAGCGCGAGCAGGTGCGCTTCGATGCGGTCGATCTGCCCCGGCCCGATGGAGCGGATCGGCACCACCACCGAACCGGGCTTGCCGCCGGGCGCGGGTGGCGGTGGCGGCGCGTTCGAGTGGGTGGAATCAACCATGGGACGAATGTACGGGTCCAGCCTGTATCGGCAAGCCCCCATGCCCCGGAATCCGCCAGAACGCGACGGACGGAGCTCTCACAACGGCAATGCGGTGGTGCTTTTCACACGGTCCATCACGAAGCTGGTCTTGCAGTCCTGCACGCTGGGGTGTTTGAGCAAGGTGTCCATGATGAAGCGCGAATAGGCGGCCATGTCGGCCACCACCAGGCGCAGGTGAAAGTCCATGTCGCCGGTGAGCGCGGCGCACTCCACCACCTCGGGCCAGTTGAGCACGCTGGCGCGAAAGGTGTCCATGGGCGTGCGCTTGGCGCTGTCGCTGTGCTTCTCCAGCCGCACGCTGACGTGGGCGGTGAGCCCCAGCCCCACCGCCTCGGGCCGCACCAGCGCCACATAGCGGTCGATCACCTGGGTTTCTTCGAGCCGGCGCACCCGGCGCAGCACCGCGCTGGGCGAGAGACCGACCGACTCAGCGATCTGGTCGTAGGTGGCGCGGCCATCGGCCTGCAGGCTGCGCAAAATGGCGCGATCGAGCTTGTCCAATGCTTCCATCGCCAGCATTTTGCAATATTCATGCATTTTGGACGAATGGAACGCCACAAAACGCCGGAATCGTGACAACCTGCGCCGATACAGTGGCGCATCACCCTGACCTACCGGAGACCACCATGAACCGCCCCCTGCCCACCGCCGCCCGGACCGACGCCACCGCCTGGGACAACCCCATGGGCACCGATGGCTTCGAGTTCATCGAGTACGCCGCGCCAGACCCTGTGGCCATGGGCGCGCTGTTCGAGCGCATGGGTTTCAAGCCGATCGCCCGGCACCGCCACAAGGCCGTGACGCTGTACCGCCAGGGCGGGATCAACTTCATCCTCAACGCCGAACCCGACAGCTTCGCACAGCGCTTCGCCCGGCTGCATGGCCCCAGCGTGTGCGCGATCGCCTTTCGTGTGCGCGACGCCAAGGCGGCCTACGAGCGCGCGATTGCGCTGGGCGCCTGGGGCTACGCGCAATCGGCCGGCCCCGGTGAGCTGAACATCCCGGCCATCAAGGGCATTGGCGACTCGATCATCTATTTCATCGACAGATGGCGCGGCAAGAACGGCGCGAAAACCGGGGACATCGGCAACATCGGGTTCTACGACGTCGACTTCGAGCCCCTGCCCGGTGCCGAGCTCAACCCGGTCGGCCACGGCCTGACCTACATCGACCACCTCACACACAACGTGCACCGGGGCCGCATGGAAGAGTGGGCCGGGTTCTACGAGCGCCTGTTCAACTTCCGCGAGGTGCGCTACTTCGACATCGAGGGCCAGGCCACCGGTGTGAAGAGCAAGGCCATGACCAGCCCCTGCGGCAAGATCCGCATCCCGATCAACGAGGAAGGCAACGAGAAATCGGGCCAGATCCAGGAGTACCTGGACCGCTACCACGGCGAGGGCATCCAGCACATCGCCATGGGCTCGAACAACCTCTACGACACGGTGGACGCGCTCGAACTCAGCGGCGTGAAGCTGCTCAACACCAGCGAGACCTATTACGAGCTGCTGCCCAAGCGCATTCCGAACCACGGTGAGGACCTGGAAGCGCTGAAGCAACGCAACATCCTCGTCGATGGCCTGCCCGGCGAACTGCTGCTGCAGATCTTCAGCGAGAACCAACTGGGCCCGATCTTCTTCGAGTTCATCCAGCGCAAGGGCAACCAGGGCTTTGGCGAGGGCAACTTCAAGGCGCTGTTCGAGACCATGGAGCTCGACCAGATGCGCCGCGGCGTTCTGAAGTCTTGAGGCCTTCGCCATGGCCGTCGAACCCGTCGTCTATGGCGCCAGCGAACGCCCGCCGCGCGGCGACTACAGCCGCGCGCGGGCGGACTACACCTGCGCGCAGAACTGGGCCTCGTACACCGCGGCCGATCACGACACCTACCGCCGGCTCTATGAACGCCAGTCGGCCCTGTTGCCGGGCCTGGCCGCCGATGCCTTCATCGAAGCCTTGCCCTCGCTGGGCGTGAAAGACCACATTCCGCGCTTCGAGGACATCAACGAGCGCCTGCGGCCCGCCAGCGGATGGGAAATCGTGGCCGTGCCCGGCCTGATTCCCGAACGGCCCTTCTTCGAGCTGCTCGCGAACCGCCGGTTTCCGGTCACCGACTGGATCCGCACGCCGGCCGAGTTCGACTACATCGTCGAGCCCGATGTGTTCCACGATCTCTTCGGCCACGTGCCGCTGCTGTTCAACCCGGTGTTCGCCGACTACGTGCAACGCTACGGGCAGGGCGGACTCAAGGCCCACGATCTGGGCGCGGGCGAGCTGCTCTCGCGCCTGTACTGGTACACGATCGAGTTCGGCCTGATCCGGCAACCCGACGGGTTGCGCGCGTACGGCGCGGGCATTCTGAGTTCGTCCGGCGAGCTGCAATACAGCGTCACCAGCCCGCAGCCGCAACGCATCGCGCTCGACCTGCTGCGCTGCATGCGCACGCGCTACAAGATCGACGACTACCAGGCCACGTATTTCGTGATCGACAGCTTCGAACACCTGTTCGAAGTCACGTCACCTGACTTCACGCCACTCTACGACGCCGTGCGCTCGCTCGGCGATCTGACGCCCGATGCGAGCACCGCCAGCGACTCGTCCATCACCCTCGGGTGAAACGCCAGCGCCACGTGGGGCACGCCCGGCACGTGGCGGTTGTCGGCGCCCGGCAGCGTGGCGGTGGAGGCCGGAAAGACGATGCTGTCGCCATTCGAATACCAGCACAGGAAGTGCCCGTACGTCTGCGTGGGCCGGATCTGTGCCTCGCGCGCGAACAGGGCGCCCAGCCAGTCGCCGCCCACCCGCATCTGGCGGCCATTGGCCACGCGGCTGAAGCGTCCCAGCCAGGTGCCTCTGTGCGGGCTGCCGATGGTGACCATGCCGAGCACCGGCACTTCTGGTTCCATCGCGGCCCAGGCCCGCGCCACCAGCCCTCCCATGCTGTGGCACACCAGCAGCGGCGGGCGCCCCGTGAGCGCGTGGGCACGCCGCACCGCGTCGCTCATGAGCGGCAGGTAGTCGTCGATGTCGCCGAACACCGGCTCCAGGTTGACCGAGGTATAGGGGATGCCCTGTGCCCGCAAGCGGCGCATCCAGGGCAACCAGAAACCGCGGTTGCAGACGAAGCCGTGCACGAACACCACCGCGGGCGAGGCGCTTGTCGCTGGCCGCACGACGTCGTCCGGCAGGTTGGCCCAGCGGAACGGCTGCCGCCATGCGAACACCTTCAGGCCCATGCGCACTTCCTGCCACCATGCCCCGACCGCCCCGCCGAACGACAGACGCGGCGTGGGGTCGCCGCGGTTGACCCAGGTCGACATCACCCCTTCGAACGCCAGCACCACGGCATACCCGCCCAGCGCCAGTGCCGCGCCCACCAGCGCCACCAGAGGGGAGCGCGACCACCACACCACGGCCCAGACCATCGCGAAGACCAGGGCCGCCAACACCATGGCTTGCTGCAAACGCGCCAGGGCGGAATGGCGCATAGCGAGGGGTGGCGTTTCTCGTTCATCGGGCTTGGACATGCGCCGAACTATCGCACGGCATCCACGCGCCGGAATAGACTGGCGCGTCCTCCACTCCCAGCCGCCCCATGACCACCAGACCCAGCGCCGCCGAACAGATCCGCAGCCATCTGGAACGCGTCAGCGCCCTGCGCCAGCAAGCCAGCTCCGCCGGACTGGACCGCGCCGTGCGCGGTGTGAAGGAACTGCAGGCCCAGCGCTTTCGCGCCACCTACGGCGACTTCCTGCGCCACCCGGTCTACGCGCCCACCGCACGCTTCTTTCTGGACGAGCTCTACGGCGTGCACGATTTTGCGCAGCGCGATGCGCAATTCGCTCGCATTGCCGGCGCGCTGGAGCGCCTGTTCCCCGAGGCCGTGGCGCAGCTCGCGATCGATCTGGCCGAAGCACATGCGCTGACCGAGGTGCTGGACCACGAGATGGCCACCTACTGGCTGGCACAGGCCGACACCTTGCCCGACGCCCTGCGCTACACACGGGCCTGGCGCCTCACGGGAAACCGCGAGGCGCGCGCGCGCCAGTTGGCGGTCGTGCAGCACATGGGGCAGGAGTTGCAGCGGCTCACGCGCATGAAGCCCTTGCGCCTGGCCCTTCGCATGATGCGCAACCCGGCGCGCGCCGCAGGGCTGGATGCCCTGCAACATTTCCTGGAGAGCGGCTTCGATGCCTTTGCTTCTCTGGGCGATGCGCGCGCGTTCCTGGACACCATCCACGAGCGCGAGTTGCGCTGGATCGACCTGCTCTTCGACGCCAGCGAATCCGACTGCCGCGATGCGCTGTCGGCCGAGCTGGCCCGCGCGCCGTCCCCGCCGTGATCCTGTGCTTTGCGTGACAGCGCGTTAGGGCTGGCCCGGTACCGCCACCCGCCCCGGTTCGCCAGAATGGCACTTCCTCACACTCCGGCGTGATCCCATGACCCGACCCTGGCTCTCCCAATACCCCGAAGGCGTGCCGCACGACGTGGCACCCGAACAGTACCGCTCCGTCTCTGCGTTGCTGGAGGAGTCCTTCAAGACGAACGCGCGCGAACCGGTGTGCGTCTGCATGGAGCGGTGGATGCGCTACGGCGAGCTGGACGAGCTCAGCGCGGCCTTGGGGGCGTGGTTGGAGGCACGCGGACTCGTGCCGGGCGCGCGCGTGGCCATCATGCTGCCCAACGTGCCGCAATTCCTCATTGCCATGGCGGCCGTGCTGCGCGCTGGCTACACCGTGGTCAACGTCAACCCGCTCTACACCGCCCGCGAACTGGAGCACCAGCTCAAGGACTCCGGCGCGCAGGCCATCGTCATCCTGGAGAACTTCGCGCACACATTGGAGGACGTGATCGACCAGACCTCGGTGGAACACGTGGTGATCGCCAGCCTGGGCGATCAGCTCGGCTTCTGGTACGGGCGCTGGATCACCTTCGCCGTGCGCCATCTGGCCAAGATGGTGCCCGCCTACCAGTTGCCCCGCAGCGGTCCGCTCGGCAAGCGCACCATCGTCAGCTTCCGCGACGCGCTCGCCGAAGGCAGCACCCTGCACCTCAAGCCCAACCAGGACACGCTCGACTCGACCGCGTTCCTGCAGTACACGGGCGGCACCACAGGCCTGTCCAAGGGAGCGGTGCTCACGCACCGCAACATCGTGGCCGCCATCTTGCAGGCCGAGGCCTGGTTCAAGCCCGCGCTGGACCGCGTGGGCGATCCGCGCAAAGTCAATGGCATCGCGGCGCTGCCGCTGTACCACATCTTCGCCCTCACGCTGAGCCTGCTGTCCATCCGCAACGGGGCGTTCCTGACCCTGATCCCCAACCCGCGTGACATCCCGCAATTCGTGGCCACGCTCAAGCGGCGGCCGTTCCACCTCCTGCCGGCCGTGAACACGCTGTTCAACGCGCTGCTCCAGAGCCCGCAATTCCGCCAGCTCGATTTCTCGAACCTGGTGATGTCGCAAGCCGGCGGCATGGCCGCCTCCGAAGGCACGGCACGGCAGTGGCGCGCCGCGACGGGCTGCACCATGATCGAAGGTTGGGGCATGAGCGAAACCTGCGCCATCGGCACCAACAACCCGGTCACCAGCACGCAGTTCAGCGGCACGATCGGCCTGCCCTTGCCGGGCATCGACATCGCCATCAAGGACGACGAAGGCCGCAGCCTGTCCATCGGCGAAACGGGCGAGATCTGCATCAAAGGCCCCAACGTGATGACGGGCTACTACAACCAACCGGTGGAAACCGCGAACGCCTTCACCCCCGATGGCTTCATGCGCACCGGCGACGTGGGCATCATGGACGCGCAAGGCTTCACGCGCATCGTCGACCGCAAGAAAGACATGATCCTGGTCTCCGGCTTCAACGTGTTCCCGAGCGAACTCGAGAACGTCATTTCGATGTGCCCGGGGGTACTCGAATGCGCCGCCATCGGCGTGGCGGATGCCAAGCAGGGCGAATCGGTCAAGGTCTTCGTCGTGCGCTCGGACCCCACGCTGCGCGAAGAAGACGTGATCCGTTACTGCCAGTCCCATCTCACCGGCTACAAGATGCCCAAGCACATCGAGTTCCGCGACGAACTGCCCAAGAGCAACGTGGGCAAGATCCTGCGCCGCGCGCTGCGTTCGCCCCAGGCCACGGCCTGACGCGGCCCCATGCCATCCGAAGCCGCCACCCTCCCCCCCGGCCATGCCGCGCTGGCGCGCGCGGGCGTGACCTGCCTGGAACGCGGGTGGCTGTCGGCGAACAACATCCTGATCCGCGGCGATGGCCCGAGCGCCCTGGTCGATTCGGGCTACGCCACCCACGCCGGGCAAACCGTGGCCCTGGTCGGGGCCTCGCTGGGCGCGCAGCCACTGGATCTCCTGCTCAACACCCACCTGCACAGCGACCATTGCGGCGGCAATGCCGCCTTGCAAGACACCTACCCGGCGCTGCAGACCCTGATACCCCCCGGGCAGGCCCAGGCGGTGGCCCGCTGGGACGCGGATGCCCTGTCGTACGAGGCCACGGGCCAGCTCTGCCCGCGGTTCGCCTTTCAGTCGATCCTGTCGCCCGGCACATCGATCCGGCTGGGCTCCTGGGACTGGGACATTCATGCGGCCAAAGGCCACGACCCCCACTCCATCGTGCTGTTCCAACCCCGGCACCGCTTGCTGATCTCGGCCGACGCGCTGTGGGAAAACGGCTTCGGCGTGGTGTTCCCCGAACTCGAAGGCGTTGCGGCATTCGACGAGGTCGCCGATACCTTGAGCTTGATCGAAGAGCTCGATCCCGCGACCGTCATCCCGGGGCATGGAGCGGTGTTCGAAGACGTCGGTGCGGCGCTGGCGCGCGCGCGCAGCCGCCTGGAGCAGTTCGTCGCGAACCCCGACAAGCACCGCCGGCACGCGCTCAAGGTGCTGCTCAAGTTCAAGTTGCTGGAATGGCAAACGGTGTCCCTGGAGGCCATGCACGCCTGGGCGCGCAACACCTGGTACTTCAGGAACGCCATGCCGAGCGCCTGCCAGGCAGACCCCGCCCAGAGCCGGGAGTGGCTCCTGTCGCTCCTATCTGAACTTGAGCGAAGCCAGGCGCTGGTGATCCATGGAGATCGCATCGAAAACCGATAGGAGGCTGCAACCTGACCGGTCTCAACACCATGAAAGCTCGTTAAATCGAGCATTGGGCCAACAAGACTCGATTTAACGAGTAAGACTTGTCAACAGCCCCAAGCCGGTGCGTGCTGTGGCTGGCCAAGTTAGGCAGCCGCAAAGACAGCGTTGACATTCCCGCCATCGAATGCGCCGCATTGCGCCTGGCCGCCACCGCCGGGCTGCAGGTGCCGCCTGTAGAGGTGCGCAACGTGGGCGAGCGCAAGGCCATGCTCATCCGGCGGTTTGACCGTTACCGGGCAAAGCCGGGCACTGCGTTGAGTGCAGGCGAAGACCCGCTTGCCACGCAACCAGGCGGCGGGCGCACCGAACACCGCATGGGATTCGTGAGCGGGCTCACGCTGGTGGCTTGCGACGAAACCGAATCGCGCACCAAGGCCTACGCCGACCTCGCACAAGCCGTGCGCAGCCACTGCCACACGAGCGTGATTCGCTCGGACAACGAAGAGCTGTTCAGGCGCATGGTCTACAACATCCTGGTCAGCAACGACGACGACCACTTGCGCAACCACGGGTTTGTGGGGGACCCACGCCTGCTCGGTTGGCGCCTGAGCCCGCTCTACGACGTGTTGCCGCGCGCCAGCCACGCGACCGAACGCTTTCTGCACTTGGGCGTTGGGCCGCGAGGGCGCTTGGCCACCTTGGACAACGCGCTGGCTTCACACGACATGTTCACCCTCTCGCGGGCAACGGCTTGTGGGTTGATCGCAGAGATCTGGGCGGTTGTGCGGGAGTGGCGGGTTCACTTTGAAGGCTTTGGCGTTGCGGGGGTGGACATGGAGAAGATTGCGCCGGCGTTTCGGCATCTTGACGATGTGTCCTCGACGGCGTTGCGTCGGGAGATGAATTGATGGGTTGGTTCGAATGACTTCCAAAGATTGGGGGCTGCCTTTCAGAATTGGTGGTAGGACGACCGTTGAGACTTCCGCACCGGCCACTCGAGTCTGGCAGCTCTTGTGATGGCCTGAGAACGGCTGCTCCTGTCCGTGGCGACAGGTCGAGATTGCACCTCAACAGACTTACGCTCCGAGGAAAGAGATCACCATGCCCGAGAATCATTGCCGATGCTGTTGACCCAACTAAGCACGGCGCAGATTCCTGCCGTCTACCATGAGTTCGCCGATTTCATCGGCGAAAACCACTGGCGCAACCGCGTCAGCCAGCTTGAAGCTGAGATCCGCGGCAACCGATTCCTCGGGCACCTCCTCAGGAAGGAGAATTCACTAGCCTACCAACTGGCGGAGCTTGCAGAGCTGCGGCGGCGATATGGCAGCGTCCCTCTATTGGAAGTCAACAACCAGCAGCGGTACGCTTCGATGGCCTTTGCTGCCCAGGCGCTTTCCATCGTGCAGTCACGGCCCGCCCCGCTTGCCGAACAGTTTCGCCGCAGGATTCACGATGCGCTCAAGAAGCCTGAAGCGATGCGAGGCCTACGGTTGGAGCTCAGCGCCGCGACGCACTTCTCCAGACGTTCGACCAAGCTTACGTGGCCGGAAATGTCCGGAATTGGGACATACGACCTACTGATCCCCGAGTTAGGCCCAAGTGGGCTTGAAGTGGAATGCAAGTCCATCGGTGAAGACAAGGGAAGGCGCATTCACAAGCGAGAGGCGCTAGATTTCTACGGCTTGCTCTGGCCCCACACTAAGCCGCTTCTCGTGGGCTTGCGCACAGGGTTCTCAGCCGTTCTTACGCTGCCTGGGAGACTTCCCGAGAAACACGCGCAGCGTGTCGCTCTTGCCCAAGCCTTCGCGAAGGCGATCTCCAACAGGGCTTCGGGGCCGCTGGTTCATGGCGCTGAGGCCCGCATCGTAGAGTTCGACGTCGCCGAAGTGGGTGAAATCCATGACGGGTACGTTTCTCCACATGCGCGGGCCGTCCTTGAAAAGATCAGCCAAACTCACAACCGCGAGACGGTAGTTATCGGATCGCAAGCTGGTGGGGCGCTTGCTTTGACGCTACAGAGCGAGCAGGACGACACGCTGCTAAAGGCAGTATTCGATACCCTTAGCGACTCATCGCGCAGACAGCTCAGCGGCATGCGTGGCGCGATTTTTGTTGTTGGTCTGAGCGGGATTGAAGGAGACCAGCTTTTGAAAGTCGCCAAGAGCGACAACAGCGGATCTCCGTCCGCATTGCAGCTCGCCGTGAGCCAGTTCCTGAGCGGCTGTGGCCGGGACCATGTCGTGGGCGTTGTATTCTTCAGCGAAGGCGCTCTCCGTCCAGGCACAGATGGCGTCATCGACTCCGGGGGTACCGCCTACTACTTCCCGAAGCGGCAAACCCCCTACTGGTCGGAGGACTTCACTGGGCTTTGGACATCGCTCGGCGTGGAGCGCGATGGGTAATAGGGCCGCAACGGACCGGTGCAGCGCTTGTCGAATCCTTTGGAGAACACGCTCGCCAGCGTTGAACAGTTACGATGCGCAGCAAGGAGTTGAACTGCATGGACAAGAGCAGTCAGAGCGCGGAGATCGTTTGCGGCCGTTATGAGGTCGTTGAAGCCTTGAAGCCGGGTGGAATGGCCCGTGTGTTCCGGGTCAAGGACCGCAGCACCCAGCTCACCCTGGCCCTGAAGCTACCGATGGCGCCGTCGACAGACGCGCAAGCCACTCTGGCGTTCAACCGCGAGCGTGAGGCGTTGGAGGAGTTACGGCACCCGAACATCGTCCAGTTGGTAGATTCGGGCCGTACCGACGAGGGCGAACTTTTCCTGGCACTCGAGTGGCTACCCACCTGCCTCAGCGAGAAACTGGCCGAGGGCCGCCGATGGACCTGGGAGGACTTCTACGTGGACGTCGGTGCGCCGCTGGTGTCGGCCCTGGCTGCGGCGCACAAGCGATACATCGCCCACCGCGACATCAAGCCTGATAACTTGCGCTTCGACGAATTCGGCATGCTCAAGGTCACTGACTTTGGCATTGCCAAGGCCCGTGGCGGCGTCGGCATCGGTGAGACCTTCAAGCACGCTGGCTCGCCGCCCTACACACCGCCCGAGGCCGACGATGGAACGAACTCCTTCGCGCGTGACAGCTACTCCTGGGCGGCGGTCGCATTGACATGCCTGACGGGCACAACCTTCGCGAACTACGACGAAGTCAAGTACGGCCTTGCGGCACTGTCGGCGCGCACCTCGCCACTGGAGATCCTGCAGCGTTGCCTGTCGCTCAGTCCGTTGGAGCGTCCTGCCAACGCGACAGACCTGCAGATGCAGCTCGACGCCTTCCATCGGGAATTCACAGACGGCCGTCCGCTGCAGATCACGGTGCAGATCAGTACGCGCGACCTGAGCGAGCTGGCGCAGAAGCTCGGTGACCGCCGACCGGATGAAACGTTGATACTGCTACGGCGCGACCTCAATGGCTCGTTGCATGCCTACATTGTCAACGAAGAGGATCGCACGGTGCGACTGCTGGGTGCCACGCTGGATGTGACTTGCAAGGCGCTGGACGACAGTGAGCTCTTCCGCATTCAAAGTGTGAGGCTACTGGAGCCTGAGCGCGCCGAGAAGGAACGACGCCTAGCATGCGAGTTGCGAATGGTGACCGTGGACATTCTGGCGCCCCTCTCGCCCGCGCGCCAAGCTGGAAACCAGCGGGCGTTCTGGCTGCGTCTTCAGACAGAAGAAGGGCATCGCAGTCGCGAACGCGATCGTGTCGCCCGAGAGCGTTGGTTCGATTGCTGGGCGGCAGTGCTGCGCGAAAAGGAACGCATCCAGAAAAGCCGGCGGCTGCGCATCAACTTCACCAACATGCGCTCGCAGGGCAATAACGCGGTTGCCCACTGCGAAGGCGAGCTCAATGCGGACGCCCTCCCGGAATCGCTGGTTTTCAAGCTGCCCTCGGGCCGCCCGCTGTTCTTCGCGGTTCATAGTGTCTTCGGCGAAGAGATCACTTTGCGCCCGCTCAACCTGAACGATGATCCGCTACCTAAGGGGCCCGGAGTGCTGGAGTCTAACTACCATGCCGAAAGCCAACCTGTCTCCCGGCAACGCACGGCGCTCGAGAACGTGCGCCGAGATCGCGCCGCGTCGCCGGACCTCAAGACGCTTCTGTGCCATCCGGCCAGCGCCCGAGAGCCCGACCAAGGGGGGCTCCCGCCTGACTGCGCCAAGGACCTGAACGACGAGAAGCGCGCCCTCTTAGAGCTCGCCCTCGGCGTAAATGGCATTCTGATTTTGGAAGGCCCCCCAGGGACCGGCAAGACTACGTTCATCGCTGAGCTGATCGGGCTCTACTTGAACATCTTTCCCGCCGCGCGCATCCTGCTCTCATCCCAGACCCACACTGCGCTGGACCACGTCATCGTCAAGCTGCTAGAGAAGGGGATGGAGCAGGTCATGGTTCGCATCCATGGCGAGCGCCTTGAGAAGATCGATGAGCGGGCTCTCCCGCTGACGCTAGACATCAAAACGCGCACCTGGATCGAACGGGTAGAGGAGCGTGCACGTGAGCACCTGCGCGCCCAGGCGAAACAGGTGGGTCTGAATGCCGAAGAGGTGGAAGTCGTGGTACTCGGTGAGCAGCGGCACATTCTGCTGGCCGAACTGCGGGAGCAGCAGGCACGACTAGCGATACTGACGAGCAGCATGGCCGAAAAGTCCACCGGAGAAGAGGAGGACGCCGAGGTGACCAAGACCTCTACTCTGCTCGACGAGCAGACGCAGGTTGCCGAGCAGGTCAAGATCCTGCAGCGCCGTCTAAAGAAGGTCGACGAGAAACTCTATGCGTGCGGCGCGTATGGTCAGGCGGTGGCCTCCCAGTCCGACGAAATCAGCAAGGAATGGATGGAGGCGCTTAGCAAACCGGATGCACCCGATGCCGAAGTGCTCAAGCGCCATGTTGAGCTGCAGCTGGAGTGGTTCAGCAGGCTCGGTGCCTCGAAGAACTTCCACGGTGCGGTGCTTGGAGAAGCCCGCGTGGTGGCCGGCACCTGCGTCGGTCTGGGCAGCGTCCAGGCCATCGGCGAGCAGGTGTTTGACCTGTGCATCGTGGACGAGGTCTCGAAGGCCACTCCCACCGAGACGCTCATTCCGATGAGCCGAAGCAAGCGGTGGGTGCTGGTGGGCGACCCAAAGCAGCTTCCGCCCTACTCGGAACTGGACCGTAACAAAGTTCTAGAGCAGCGCTTCCCAATCGAGGAAGCGGAAGCGACGCTGCTCGACATCCTCACGCCTCAGCTCCCCAGGTTGTGCAAGGCGCAGCTGACGGAACAGCGGCGCATGGTGGGCGGGATAGGCCGGCTGATCAGCGAAGTGTTCTACGAGGGCAAGCTCGTCACGATCCGCAAGGCGGAAGATCGCAACCCCGTGGCCGCGAAGTTGCATGGACACGAGGTGGAATGGCACACGACCGCTGCGCTCAAGCAGCGCCGTGACCAGGAGATGCCGGGTCGGACCTACAGGAACGCAACCGAGGCGACCATCGTGTATCAGATCCTGGAGCGCCTGAACGACGCCAACCGCGGCCGGGCGCCGCTCAGCGTGGCAGTCATTGCAGGCTACTCTGCTCAGGTCAATGAGCTGGACCAGCGCTTACGAGGGACCGCCAAACCGCTGCAGAACCTTCAAATCGACATAAACACTGTGCACGCCTTCCAAGGCAAAGACGCCGACATCTGCATCTACAGTGTGACCCGCTCCAACGACCGGGGTCGGCTTGGGTTCCAACGCGAAACGCCTCTCCTGAACGTGGCGTTGTCCCGTGGGCGCGATGCTCTGATCATCGTCGGCGACGACGATTTCTGCCGCTCGGTCAACGTCGAAAACCCCTTCCGCCCCGTCTTGGCCCACATCGACAATAACCCTGCCGAGTGCGCGATCGTCTGCCATGATCGAATTTGACGCAGTCGCGGAGCAATACCAGAAGATGGACGGCATGCCGCTCATCGACTACCTGCCGATTGGACTTCCGATCTATCTGCTGTCGCTGGACAGCTTGGTCGCGGAGAAGCGCAACCTCATGCCGGTGGAGGAATTTATCCTCAAGGCCATCCTGGCAGGCGTACGCTCGACCGCCGACGTGGTGGGCCTGCTTGGACTCGGCACGGAATACGGCACCAAGGTCGTCAACTCCCTGTCGGACGACGAGTACCTGTCGCATACGCCCCAGTTGACGCTGCGCCCACGGGGGATCGCCGTGCTCAGCGAGGCCGGCGAACGGCGCATCGAAGAGAGAGCCGTGTCACTCGCCTGGAACCCACTGATTCAAGGGGTTGTCAAGACCCGACTCGCCACGCTCGAGCGAGGCAGGGCGCTCGCACTTGAACGCATGGTCCGACTGCCGCCCCCAAGCACCCGCTTGCCGGCATTGGTTGACCTTCCCTTGGAGCTTTCCGGAAATCAGCTGCGCGATGGGGAGCAGCTGATCCGCTTTTTGTCGGTTCTGCGACGCACCTTGCGCTATGTTCCGGCGGTGTTGCTGCTGTACGCGCGTAGCAAAGGGGCCGAACCCTTGGCCCGGGTTGCAATTGATGGTGTCATCGACAGCCCTTGCAGCGACGCTATCGCCAAACATGAATTGCTGCCTCGTCTCGGTATGGACAGTCTGTTCAACCGTCGCTCGGGCGCCATTGCAGTGGAACAGCGCATCAAGCCGCTCGGGGTTCTGCCCGGCAACGGTTCACTAGCCGATCTGCTGAAAACCAAGAGCACGCTTCAACTCGGCATCACAGCCCTAGAGCGGCAGGACTCCGACGCAGCGGCCACTAAACTCAACGCCAAGAAGGGGGAACTGGTTGCGGTTCTCCAGCAGCTAGAGCAGATCCCGGTGCGCTGTCTGCTGCCGTTCGAAGTGCCTCAGTTGGTGGACTACGCGTTGCAGAAAGCCAAACGCGAGATCCTGATCACAACAACTTTGCCCGTTGCCTCACGCATGACGCCGATGCGGTTGTTGTTTCTGGATCAAGCGTTGAAGCGAGGCGTCATGGTGCGCATCCTCATCTCAGATCGTCCGGTCGAGGAGGAGTGGCCGGAAAGCCCTGGGATATTACTGCGCAAGCTCAACGACATGGCGACACATCACAAAAGCCTGGACCTCTCCTTCCTCAAGGACACCGACCGCGTAGTGTTCGAAGTGAGAACGGACGATGTGATGCTCGGTGTATCTAACGAGCCCCCTCTGGGCCTTCGCAGTCGCGAACCGTTGGCACGTGCCTTCTGCGGGTACCAGCTCTCGGGCAGCAAGCCTGTTCTGGCGTATTCCAACAACTATCTGAGCGAGCAGGCATTAAGCACGATTGGGAAGATCAAAATCCCGTTACTCGCGCAAAAGAAAAGAAGCGCGGTGGCGAAGCCCTAAACGCGATGCTGCCTGGCGGAGCGAATGGCTGAATGCCATACGCAAGCGTCGAACTCGTTTGGCGGCTCTTGCACCAGTGCATCCAGACCGGGTGCTCGGTCGTCGCATAGCTACGCTGGCTATGACTTGCATACCGGACATTGCACGCGTAATAGCTGATGTCTGACAACGCTGCACAGCCGTCCTCCGCCCAGACCCCTTCGCCCTCACTTCCATAGCTATACTCCGCCCGTCAAGCCTCACGCTTGATCGGGATTGGACTCCCGGTTCGCAGCTATTACCGTGAAAGCCGTAGGCATGCTCCGCGTGCATCTACGGCTTTCTCGCTCGCGCCCCTTTTTTGGCGGCCCGGGCGGGGAGCCTCACGGCTCGCCGGTTCTCGTAGTAGCTGCCCGGTAAGTCCAACCCACTCGGGCCGCCGCCCCTCACCTCCGAGGGGCGGCGGTTGTCTCAACCGCAGCTATCAAGGGAGCCACACAGCATGGCCAACACTCACGGTCTTTCCGGCGCATCGTCCACCTGCGCCGATTCCACGCACGCCAGTCCATCCCCCTCCTCTTCCCCCGTCATCACGCCCATCAGTCCCAGCGTCTCACTCGCAAGCAAGGCCAGCGACCGCTTGATGGAGCTGTCGGACGCGTTTGAGTCTTACATCGCGCTCCAGTGCTTCGTGGAGCCCGAGTACGCGGACGAGGTGGAGGCCAACGTGCCGCCTTCGCGCGGTCAGCTCACCGCGCTGTTGCGCACGCTCAATGGCGATATGCGGCGCAAGATCGATGTGGTGGCAGACGCCGTGGCCTTGCTGCAGGCACAGGTGAGCATGGACGCTGCGCAACTGGCGCGGCGTTAGCCATCAACCTGCTCGATTTCCCAAAAAAACAGGCCGGGTCGCCGGCAGGGGCGCGCTCCGGTGGGCCATGGCGGATGCCGACTTCTCAAACCAGCGCGTTCACCTGCGTACCGAGCAAGCCCGAAGACGCGAGCGGCAGCGAGGCCGGCACGGCATTGAGCAAGGCCATGGCGCTCGTGGACTGCATGTCTTGCGCTTTCTTGAGCACCAGCAGCTGGGCTTCCTGCGCGACCTGCGCGTGCTTCATGTCGGCCACCGCGGTGACCATGGCAAGGGGAGAGACGTCCATGGTGTGTCTGTGCGAAGAGAGACCCGGTAGATCGGCCATTTCAGCGGCAACTTGATGTCCGGGCCGTTGGGGTCGGGCCCGCGCTGCACTGCCACTGACGTTGCGCGGCGGCACCAAGCCAGCGCGTTAACAAACTTTTTTGGCTACCCTCAGGGGGTATTTATTGACAGCATCACACCCGGCGTCTTCAATGGCGTTTTCAATGTCGGAGATGCTTCATGCGCCCAGTTGTCCTGTGTTCGTTGGTGGTGGCCGCGCTCATGCCTTTGGCCTCTTATGCCGAGGGCATGACCTGCAATGCGTCGGCCGCCGAGAAGAAGCTGGCCGGCGCGGCCAAGACTTCGTTCCTGAAGAAGTGCGAGCGCGATGCGGCGGCGGTGTGCACCACCTCCGCAGCCGAGAAAAAGCTGGCGGGCGCCGCGAAGAACAGCTTCACCAAGAAGTGCACGAAGGACGCGGTGGGCTGATCGGCCCACGCTGCGTCACCGCTCAGGCGTGGCTTACAAGCCGGTGAGCGCGCCGTAGGCCTGGCGGGTTTGCGGCGACACCGAAGCCAGCACCTGTTCGTGGCGCGTCTGGTGGCGCCCCAGAAGGCGCGCCGAAGCGACGGTGCGCGAACGGCAGTACCAGTGGCAGGTGTGCTGCAGCAGGAAGAGTTCGGCCGACAGGGTGAAGGCCTTGTCGCGCGGCGAGCGTTGGGCGCGGTTGGCCACGGCATCGGCCACGCCTTGTGCGTGCAGGGCGAAGAGCTGGCGCACATCCAACGTCCATCCGGGCAGCCAGCGTGCGGCCCAGGGCAGCGCCAGGGCGAGCTTGCTCACCCGCGCGCTGGGCGCGTCGACTTTGGCGAAATCCGCTGCGAAGCGCGAGAGTTGGCTGGCGATCGAGCCTTCGGACGGGGCGAGCACGCCCCAGATCTGCTCGCGCCGCGCCGGGTCGTCCTCGCTCAAGGCCCGCAGATAGCCCTGGGTGAGGTTCTCCATGAGTGTCTCGATCTCGTAGGGGCTCAGATACTGGCCCAGCAATGCAATGCGCCGCCGCTGGTCCTGGGCGTTGAGGAAGGCCATGCCCGCGGCCAGGAGCAGCGCGAGAAAAAGAATGTCCATGTGCGGGAAAGACTCTGGAAAACCCGTCAGTGTAGTGATTGGTTCATCCGCGAGAATGCGAGAATCTTTTCCCCGCGATCGTTTCCCCTACACAAGTTTCCATGCAATCCCACTCTCGCTTTGCAATCATGGCCATCGCGGTCGTGGCCTGGGCCCTGGGCCTGGCCGCCGCGGCGTGGCTGGCCACCGCCGCGCTGAACCGGCCGTTGTCCGTGCTGGAGTGGTTGCTGGGCGGGGCCGTGCTGGGCATCGCCGTGATCGTGTTCGCCACGAACCGCCGGCACCGCCGCCGCCGCGAGATCGAGGACATGCGCGATTCCGCGCTCTGGTAGCCCCCTCAGTCCGGCACCACCGCCGTGACTTCGATCTCCACCTTGGCGCGCGCCTCCATCAGCGCGCTCACCTCCACACAGGTCATGGCCGGGAAGTTCCGGCCCATCACTTCGCGGTAGGCCTCGCCGAGTTCGCGCAGGCGCGCGTTGTATTCCACGCGGTCGACCACGTACCAGGTCATGCGCACCATGTGCTCGGGGCCGGCCTGGGCGCATTCGAGCACGGCACGCACGTTGAGCAGGGTCTGGCGTGTCTGGGCGATGAAGTCGTCGGATTCGAATTGCTGTGCGGCGTTCCAGCCGATCTGGCCACCGACAAAGACATGGGTGCCGCGCGCGGCGATGCCATTGGCGTAACCCTTGGGCGCGGTCCAGCCGGGCGGTTGCAGGTGCTTCATGGTGTCAGACCTTCTGTGTGGCTTGCTGGCGCAGCGCGAAGCGCTGCAGTTTGCCGGTTTCGGTGCGCGGCAGTTGGGCCACGAAGACCACTTCGCGTGGGTACTTGTAGGGCGCCATGTGGTGCTTCACATGGTCTTGCAGCGCCTTCACCTGTGCCGCGTCCGCCACCTCGCCGGGCTTGAGCACGACATAGGCCATCACGATCTGGCCGCGCTCGTCGTCGGGCTTGCCGACCACGCCGCACTCGGCCACGGCCGGGTGCTGCAGCAGCGTGGCTTCCACCTCGGGGCCGGCCACGTTGTAGCCGGCGGTGATGATCATGTCGTCGGTGCGCGCCTGGTAGAAGAAGTAACCATCGGCGTCCTGTCGGAACGCGTCGCCGGGGTAGTTCCAGCCGTTCTTCACGTAGTTCGTCTGGCGCGGTTCGTCCAGGTACTTGCAGCCCGTCGGGCCGATCACCGCGAGTTTGCCCACCTCGCCGATCGGCAGGGGCTGTCCATCGTCGTCCACCACGCGCGCTTCGTAACCGGGCACCACCCGCCCGATCGCGCCGCGCCGAACCGCTTCGGGTGGCGACGAAATGAAGATGTGGAACATCTCGGTGGCGCCGATGCCGTCGGTCATCTCCAGCCCGCTGGCTTCTTTCCAGAGTTGGCGCGTGGCATCGGGCAAGCCTTCGCCCGCGCTCACGCTGATGCGCAGCCGGCCGATGCCGTGCTGCTTCGCGAATGGCGCCATCTGGCGGTAGAAGGTGGGCGCGGTGTAGCAGATGGTGGCACCCACTTGGGCAATGAGCCGCACCATCGCCTCGGGCGTGTAAGGAATCGACGGGAAGTACACCGAGGCACCAGCCCACATGGGGAACACCAGCAGGCCGCCCAGTCCGAAGGTGAAGGCCAGCGGCGGCGAGCCGACGACGATGTCATCGGGCGTCGCGCGCAGCACGTGGCGCGGCCAGGTCTCGCAGGCGGCCAGCACGTCGCGGTGGGTGTGCACGGCGGCCTTGGGCGCGCCGGTGGTGCCGGAGGTGAAGGCGAGCATGGCGATGTCGGTGGCCGCCGTGGGGCACGGCGTGCCACGTTCGCTCTGGCGCTGCGCCAGCGTCTCCAGCGAATGCGCGGCGCCTGCGGCATTGAACGGCAGCAGCGGCATGCCATGGCAATGGGGGTCGGCTGCGATGGCCGCCTTGAGCTCGTCCTGCAGTTTGGCGTCGCACAACGCCGCCGACGGCTGTGCCTTGGCAATGATGGCGCCGAGCTCCTTGGCGCGCAGCAAGGGCATGCTCGCCACCGCAACCAGGCCGGCCTGCACCGTGGCCAACCAGGCCAGCGCCATGGCGATCGAATTGCCGCCGCGCAGCAGCACGCGGTTGCCCGGGACCAGCGCCAGGTCGAGCGTGAGCACGTTGGCGATGCGGTTCACCTCGTCGCGCGCCTGCGCGTAGCTCAGCGTGCGTTCGTCGCTGCGAAACAGCGGTCGATCGGCATGGCCTGCGGCCACGGCCCGGTCGAACAAGGCCCGCACCACGTTGAGTTGTGCGGGCAGTTGCAGCTCGGGCCGGTCAAAGCGCAGCTCGGGCCACTGCTCGGGCGGCGGCAGATGGTCGTGTACGAAATGGTCGGGCTGCGCGGAGGGGATGGCGATCGTCATCTCAATGCCGCCTTTCCAAGAATGAGCAGTTGCACTTCGCTCGCACCTTCGTAGATGCGCAGCGAGCGGATGTCGCGGTACAGGCTTTCAACTTTCTGCCCCACCTGCACACCGCGCCCGCCAAACATCTGCAGCGCCATGTCGATCACGCGCTGCGCGTTTTCGGTCGCGGTGAGCTTGGCGCTGGCGGCGGCGGTGGTATACGCCGCCGTGCCCGCGCCCTGCGTGGCGCTGCGGTCGCGCTGCCACGCGGCGCGGTAGGTCAGCAAAGCAGCGGCATCGATGAGCGCGCTCATCTCGCCCAGCCGGGCCTGCGTGAGCTGGAAGTCGGCCAGCGTCTGGCCGAACATCTTGCGCTGCTTCGCGTGCGCCACCGCCTCGGCAAAGGCGCGCCGCGCCATGCCGAGTGCGGCGGCAGCCACCGATGCGCGGAAGATGTCCAGCGTCTGCATGGCGAGCTTGAAGCCACCGTGCAGCGGGCCCAGCAGTGCGCTCTCGCCCACCGCGCAAGCGTCGAAGCGCAACGTGGCCAGGGGGTGCGGCGCCATCACGTGGATGTGCTCGCGGCTGTCCAGACCGGCTTGTGGCGCGTCGACGATGAAGGCGCTGATGCCACGCGAACCGGCCTGCGGATCGGTCTTGGCGAACACCACGTAGAAGTCGGCCAGGTCGCCGTTGCTGATCCAGGTCTTGCAGCCGTCGAGCGTCCAGCCCTGTTCGCTCGGCACCGCGCGCGTGGCCATCGCGGCGACGTCGGAGCCGGCATCGGGCTCGCTGAGTGCGAAGGCCGCGATCTTCTCGCCGCTGGCCACGGCCGGCAGGTAAGCGGCCTGTTGCGCGGGTGTGCCGGCAAGCGTGATCGCGCCGCTGCCCAGGCCTTGCATGGCGAAGGCGAAATCGGCCAACGGCGAGTGAAACGCCAGGGTCTCGCGCAGCACGACGAGCGAGCGCGAGTCGAGCGCGGGCAATGCGCCACCGTGCGCGGCGGGTACGCAGTAGCGCAACCAGCCGTCGTGCCCCAGGCGTTTCACCCAGTCCTTGCAGGCGGCGCGGTCGTCGGTCTCGTCCACGCGCTGGAACATGGCCCAGTCGGCCAGGCGCTGCGCGGTTTCGCCGTGGTGCGCCTCGAAGAAAGGCAGCTCCCACTGCGCCTGGGGTGGATGCATGCCGTGAGCGTGTTCGAAGGCGACCATGGTGTTCAATCTCCCTCGAACTGCGGGCGCTGCTTCGCGGCGAAGGCTTCGTACGCGCGCTTGAAGTCCTGTGTCTGCATGCAGATGGCCTGTGCCTGCGCTTCGGCTTCGATGGCCTGGTCCAGCGTCATGGCCCACTCCTGGTGCAGCATGGTCTTGGTCATGCCGTGCGCGAAGGTCGGGCCTTGCGCGAGTTGAGCGGCGAGCTTATGGGCGGCGGGCAGCAGCGCGGCACTGTCGTGCAGCGCGTTGAAGAAACCCCAGGCATGGCCTTCGGTGGCGTTCATCGCGCGGCCGGTGAACAGCAACTCGCTGGCACGCCCTTGGCCGATCATGCGCGGCAACAGCGCACACGCGCCCATGTCGGCACCGGCCAGGCCCACGCGGGTAAACAGGAAGGCCGTGTTCGTGGCCGGCGTGCCCAGGCGCATGTCGGACGCCAGCGCCATCATCGCCCCCGCGCCGGCACACACCCCGTCGATGGCCGCCACGATGGGTTGCGGGCAGGCGCGCATGGCGCTGACCAGCGCACCCGTCATGCGGGTGAAGGCCAGCAGCTCGGGCATGCTCATCTTCGTGAGCGGGCCGATGATTTCGTGCACGTCGCCGCCCGAGCAGAAGTTGTCTCCCGCGCCGGTCAGCACCACGGCCCGTATGTCGGTGGCCTTCTGCAAGCCCAGGAACCAGTCGCGCAGCTCGGCATACGAGTCGAAGGTGAGCGGGTTCTTGCGCTCGGGCCGGTTGAGCGTGACGGTGGCCACGCCCTCGTGCACGCTGAGCGCGAAGTGGGCGGGCGCGTGCGCGGCAACGGGGCCGTATTGGCCGCGCATGGGGTTGTGGTCGGGGATGTTATGCATTCTGCTCGTTCAGTTGGAGTTGAAGTTGGTGCCGCTTCACCTTGCCCAGCAGGCGGTGCAGGCTGTCAAGGTCGCGCGCACTGAGCCCTTCGAAGGCTTCAACGATCCAATCCTCGTGCTGGCGCGCCATGTCGGCAAAGGCGGTGCGGCCGCGCTCCGTGAGGCGCACTCGAAAGACACGCCGATCGCCGTCCACCCCCACGCGCTCGACCAGGCCTTCGTTCACCAGCTGGTCGGTGATGCCGGTGACGTTGCCGCCGGTGACCATGAGCCGGTGCGAGAGCTCCTTCATCTTCAGGCCATCGGGATGGCGTTCGAGTTGGGCCATGAGATCGAAGCGCGGCAGCGTGGTGTCGAACTGTTCGCGCAGGCCGGTGCGCACGCGTTTTTCGATCAGTTGCGAGCAGGTCAGCAGCCGCAGCCACAGGCGCAGCTCGTGCGCGTGCTCGCTGTGGGCACGGGCTTCCAGGTCGAGCGGAAATTCGTCGTTCATGGTGTGTTCGCGTTGAGGGCTTGCTGGCGAGCGATCTCGCGGTAGAGCTGGTCGCGCCCGCTTTCGTAGGGGCGTGGCCAGTCGATGGCGCGGGACTGCAGCTTCGCGGCTTCGTGCAAGGTCCAGGCGGGGTCGGCCAGGTGCGCGCGCGCCACGGCGCAGAGGTCGGCGCGGCCGGCGGCGATGATGCTGTTGGCGTGGTCGGCTTCGGTGATCGCGCCCACGGCCATGGTGAGAATGCCGGCCTCGTTGCGCACGCGGTCGGCAAAGGGGGTCTGGTACATGCGGCCGTAGACCGGCCTGGCTTCGCGCGTGGTCTGGCCGGAAGAGACGTCGACCACGTCGCAATCCGCGGCCTTGAACAGGCGCGCGATTTCCACCGCATCGTCCGGCGTGATGCCGCCCGGTGCCCAGTCGTGCGCGGAGATGCGCACGCTCATGGGCTTGCCCGAGGGCCACGCGGCGCGCATGGCGGCGAACACCTCCAGCGGGTAGCGGCAGCGGTGGGCCAGCGGGCCACCGTATTCGTCGGTGCGCCGGTTGGTCAGCGGCGAGATGAAGGCCGAGAGCAGATAGCCGTGGGCACAGTGGAGTTCGAGCCAGTCGAAGCCGGCGTCGGCCGCGCGCAGTGTGGCGGCGACGAAGGCGGCGGTCATCGCGTCCATGTCGGCGCGCGTCATGGCGCGCGGCGTCTGGTTCTGCGCCCCGTACGGCACGTCGCTGGCCGAGAGCAGCGGCCAGTTACCACTGGCCAGGGGTTCGTCGATCTGCTCCCAGCCGAGCTGCGTAGAGCCCTTGGCGCCGCTGTGGCCCAGCTGCAGGCCGATCCTGGCGCTGCTGTGACCGTGCACGAAATCGACGATGCGCTGCATGCCGGCCTGTTGCACACCGTTCCACAAGCCCGGGCAGCCGGGCGTGATGCGGCCTTCGGGCGTGGGGCTGGTCATCTCCACCATCACCAAGGCAGCACCCCCCATGGCGCGCGCGCCCAGGTGCACCAGGTGGTAGTCGCCCACCACGCCATCGACCGCGCTGTACTGCGCCATGGGCGAGACGACGATGCGGTTCTTCAGCGTGAGGCCGCGCACGGTGAGCGGCAGGAGCATGGGTGGCGTGGGGTGCTTCTTCACCAGAGCGCCTGGTTGGACCTGGGCTTGCAGCCAGGCCTCGTACCCCTCGAGCCACTTCGCATCGCGCAGGCGCAGGTTCTCGTGGCTGATGCGCTGGCTGCGCGTGAGCAGCGAGTAGGCGAATTGCTCGACCTCCATGCCGGTGTAACGCTCGACGTTCTCGAACCACTCCGTGGAGTTGCGCGCGGCGTTCTGGATCTTGAGCACCTCCACGCTGCGGCGGGCCTCGTAGCCTTGCAGCACTTCGGCCACGTCGGCGTTCGCGTGGCGCGAGAATTCATCGGCCAGATCGATCGCATCTTCCAGCGCCAGCTTGGTACCGCTGCCGATGGAGAAGTGCGCGGTGTGCGCGGCGTCGCCCATGAGCACGATCGGTACGGAGCGACCGGCGATATCTTGCCGATGCACCCAGGTATGGCAGATCACGCGCGGGAAGCGGATCCAGATCGCAGAGCCGCGCAGGTGCGTGGCGTTGCTGATGAGCGCATGGCCATCGAGGTAGGGCGCGAACAGCTTCTCGCAGAAGGCCACGCCCTCTTCCTGGCTCATCTGGTCGATGCCGTGCGCCTGCCACACCGCTTCGGGCGTTTCGACGATGAAGGTGGAGGTATCAGCGTCGAACTGATAGGCGTGGGCCTGGAACCAGCCGTGCTCGGTCTGCACGAAGGCGAAGGTGAAGGCGTCGAAGGTCTTCTTGGTGCCGAGCCAGACGAAGCGGCATTGGCGCGTGTCGATGTCGGGCTTGAAGGTCTCGGCGTAGCGCGTGCGGATGCGGCTGTTGAGGCCATCGCTGGCGATCACGAGATCGGCGTTGGTCTGCGCGGCCAGGGCCTGGTCGTCCGTGACGTCGGTTTCGAACACCAGCTCAACACCGAGTGCGAGGCAACGTTCCTGCAGGATGTTGAGCAGCTTCTTGCGGCCAATGCCGCAGAAGCCATGGCCGCCGGAGCGCACGCGGCCCCCCTTGAAGAACACCTCGATGTCGTCCCAGTGGTTGAAGGCCTCGCCGATCAACGCGGCCGATTCGGGGTCGGCCTGCTCCAGGTTGGCCAAGGTCTGGTCCGACAGCACCACGCCCCAGCCGAACGTGTCGAAGGGGCGGTTGCGCTCCACCACCGTGACCTGCAAAGACGGGTCGCGCCGCTTCATCAACAAGGCGAAGTACAGGCCCGCAGGCCCCCCGCCGATGCACAGGATGCGTTGCAGGGGGGACGGTTGGGTGTTCATGCTTAATTAGTTTAGATTTAAATTATGCAAGTCCAACCGGGTAAACCCGTAAGCAGACGGCAGGGGCTGCCGCACGCCGAATCGGTCTGTGCGCGAGCCACCAGACACGTCGGCGCTTTGGTGCAGAATGGTCCGCAATGTCACAGGAGGCACACATGTCCATCTTCCGATTCAAGTCCCGAGAAACGGGTGACCTCGTCATGCTGGAGGCCCATGGCAAGCGCATGCTCGAGATCCTGGGCAAGGATCCATCGGGGCCCGGTGTCATTCAGCCGGGCCAGATGCCCGCGGCCATCGCGGCCATTCACGCGGCGGTGGCGTCCGACGAGGCGCGGCAGAAGCGCCTGAAGGAAGAGGCGGCTCAACGGGGTGAATTGCCGCCGGAATTCGAGGCGGTGAGCCTGCGCATGCGCAGCACGCCGTTCATCGAAATGCTGGAGCGCTGCGAGAAGGCCAACGTGGACATTGTCTGGGGCGTGTGAACCAGCAGACCTCCAGACGTCCTCTGTAGGGCCTGGGCTGGCGGCTCAAGCCTGGTGTGCGACGCAGCGGGCTCCTGAGCTCCAGCGCGCTGAACAGGCACACCTTTTTTCAGACGTCTTTGAGGGTGGTGGACGCACTGAGCGTCGTGGTAGTAGTGGTGGTGTTCACATTGGCGGAGCGTGCGAGAAGCCGCTCGTACTGCTCTCTCAAACCGCTATGCGCCACCTTCAACTTATCCATCGCGTCACGGTTCTCAGCGCTATTGCCTTGGCGCCTCAAGACGCGCTGCTCTGACTCGTTGGCTTGCAAATCCTCCAGCGCACGATCGAGATCGGTTCGCGCAGGGCGCAGAGCCCCGGCGTCGGTGGAGGTCGCCTCTCTCGCACTCATGGGTGGCGGCTGCACGACAAGCTTCCCCTGTGCGGTCTGAGCGGTCGGGTCTGTCGGGTCTGTGTCAATTGTCCAAACTACCTCACCTGGCCTCTGCGTTCGCGGCCGCGGCGGTTGCGTACTCGTCGGTTTCGGTTGCAGCGAGACGGGGCGGGCATTTTCTGCAATGCTCCGCGTGAGGCCGAGCCGGAGTCTATTGGCAACGGTCTGCTCCTCGTCCGACAGAACCAAACCCATGCTTTCCTGATTCGCGATCACGAGCTCAAGGTTTTCCAGGGCCACCTTGGCCACCGTAAGATTCTCGTCGTACTTCGCCTCTTGCTCGGCGCGGCTCAGTTGCACGTTTGGCGTCGTCCCCATCTTCCAATTCATGTCGTCAACGTTCACTCTCTGCTTAACAATAGCTTTGAGGTGGGCATGGACTGTCTTGCCAATGTTCCCCCCTACCGTCCATTGGATCAACTCCGCCACAAGGGTGTCGCGATGAAGGTTTGCCATCTGCCTTTGGTACAAACTTTTTCGCGCCTCAGCCTCCTCTGCAGAGACAAGCTTTTTCTTGGCGTCCACTTTCGCGGGGATGAACACCGTCTTGGCATAACCGTTCGACCGACTCCCCACCAGCTGGAGTGTGCTGGCTTCGCCAATACCCACCTTCAGGGTGTCCACAGCCTTGACGGTGAGGGTCCAAACCAAATCAGGATCATATTTACTTGAAAGAATTTTCATTTGAAACTCACTCTCAATGGGTGGCACAGGCCAGCGTGGATGAGGAAAATTGAGATGCAGCGGATTCCGCCAGAGTGACAACGCGAAGGGCGTGCCATTCCAGCTTGAAAATGAACGCACACAGCCTCGCGAAGACGACTCACGAGTAATCGCCTCTAGCAAGAGGTTCCCGCCGGGAATCTCCGCGCCGCGCACTGGACCAGCCGTGCGCACCATGAAAAAGGCCGCCCGAAGGCGGCCTGGCGGGCGCGAAAAGGTGGTGGGATCAATCCGCGAACTGGCCCGCGGCGTCGATCACCGTCTTGAGCTTGGTGATTTCATTGGCCACAAAGGCCTTGTGACCCTGAGGCGTGATGCGGTTGTCGGTGACCACGATGGCGCCCAGGTCTTCTTCGCGCTTGATGAACTCCGGATCTTTCAGCGCCACTTTCAGCGCATCGTTGAGCTTCTTCTGGATGTCCGGCGGCGTGCCCTTGGGGGCGTACAGGCCGTGCCAGATGGTCAGATTGAAGTCCTTCAGACCCATTTCCTGCAGCGTCGGGTAGTCCTTGAGCAGCTTGTGCTTGTCCAGGCGCTTGGCCGTGGTGACCGCGAAGGCCTTCACCCGCCCGGCCTCGATCTGGGCCGTGGTGTTGGTGGTCTGGTCGCACATCATGTCTACCTGGCCTCCGAGCAGGTCGGCCATGGCCGGGCCCGTGCCCTTGTAGGCGATGCTCGTGATGGACTTGTCCAGCTTCATGGCCGACTGCCACATCAGGCCGCAGATGTGTGACGCCGAACCCAGGCCGGCATGGGCGAGGTTGAGCTTGCCGCTGTTGGCACGGATGTAGGACTCGAAGTCGCGGTAGGTGTTGGCGTTGAGCTTGCTCGAACCGATCACGGTCATGGGCACGTCGTTGATCATGCCCAGGTACTCGAAATCTTCCAGCGGCTTGTAGGACAGCTTGCGGTACAGCGACGGCGTGCTGGCCATGCCAATGTGGAACACCAGCAAGGTGTAGCCATCCGGCGCGGCACGCGCCACCTTGCCCGCACCGATGGTGCCGCCCGCGCCAGCGGCGTTTTCCACCACGATGGTGGTGTTCGGCCCCAGCGCCTTGCGCAGCGCGTCCGCCAGGTGGCGTGCCACGGTGTCGGTGGGACCGGGTGCGAAAGGCACCACGATGGTGATGGGCTTGCTGGGATAAGCCTGCGCAAAGGCGCTCGACGAAACGACAGCCGTGAGGGCCGCCAGTGCAAACAGTTTTTTCATGAGAGCTCCTTGAGGTTTAGGCCTGGGATCGTAGGCCGGGTGTCGATGGCAGGAATCGCGGAAAGTACCTAAGACCCCACCGGGGAAAACCCTGGTGCGCCCGATGTACGAAGCGCCGCGGGTCGGGGACTTGGCGGGCCTGTGGACTTATCGGTAAGAACGTGCGTCCTCGATCACCTTGCCATCGTTGGGCAAGGCTCCGGGCGCGACCAGCTCCACTTGCGCGCGCAGCTTGGTCACCTCGCGCACCGCGGCCTCCAGCTGTTGTTGCAGCTCCGCGTTGCCCGACGCCGGAACTTCCACGCGCAGGCACATCTGGTCGTTGGCCATTTCACCACTCACCACCAGGCGCGCCTTGGCCACCTGCGGAAAGTGGCGCACGATGTCGGCCACCTGCGAGGGATGCACGAACATGCCGCGCACCTTGGTGGTCTGGTCGGCGCGGCCCATCCAGCCCTTGATGCGCGGAGCGGTGCGGCCCGTGGGGCAGGTACCGGGCAGGATGGCCGAGAGATCGCCAGTGCCAAAGCGCACCAGCGGATAGGCCGGGTTGAAGCTGGTGACCACGAGCTCGCCCACTTCACCGTCGGGCACCGGTTCGCGGGTGCCAGGGCGCACGATCTCGACCAGAACGCCCTCCTCGACCACCAGCCCTTCGCGCGCCGAGGTCTCGTAGGCCACGAGCCCCAGGTCGGCGGTGGCATAGGTCTGGTAGACCGCCACGCCACGCTCGGCGAACCACGCCGTCAGGCTGGGGGGGCAGGCCTCTCCACCGACCGACGCCTTGCGGATGCTGGAAACGTCCACGCCAGCCTCGGCCGCCTTCTCCAGCAGGATGCGCAAAAAGCTGGGGGTGCCGGTGTACCCGTGGGGCTTGAGTTCGGTGATGGCCTGCAGCTGCTGCTCGGTCTGCCCGGTGCCGGCGGGGAACACCGTGCAGCCCACCGCCTGAGCGCCGGATTCGAGGATGAAGGCGCCCGGTGTCATGTGGTAACTGAACGCGTTGTGCACCAGCTCGCCCGCGCGGAACCCTGCCGCGTAGAGCGCGCGCGCCGCTCGCCAGTAGTCGCGCGTGGCGCCTTCGGGTTCGTAGATCGGGCCCGGGCTGGCGAACACGCGGCCCATGCCGGGGCCCCAGCGCAGCGCGGAGAAACCGCCGAACGGATCGCGCGCGCGGTGTGCGGTCTGACGCTCCAGCAATTCGTGTTTGCGGATCACCGGCAGGCGCGCGAGCGCCGCGCGCGAGGTGATGGTGGCCGGGTCCACATCCGCCAGCAACTCGGCGAAGGCTGGTGCGTGTTTTTTGGCGTGGGCAATCTGCGCCGGCAACGCGGCCACATGAGCCGCTTCGCGTTCATCGGGCGATCGGGTTTCAAGCGCATCGAAGAATTCGGTCTGTGCCATGGCTGCGATGGAGGAGTGAGGGAATTTTGTCCAGAGATGCCGAGGAACCGGCTTTGCCGGGCCTCAGGCATCGCCCCCCGTTCAAGGGGGGTGACGCGCCAAAGGCGCGGCGCGGGGGGTGCTCGCTACGCGAGCCACCTTTTCCTGCGCTTGTAGCTCTTGACGTCCTTGAAGCTCTTGCGCTCGCCACCGCCCATGCCGAGGTAGAACTCCTTGACGTCTTCGTTGTTGCGCAGCTCGCTGGCCGCGCCGTCCATCACGATGCGCCCGCTCTCCATGATGTAGCCGTAGTCGGCGTACTTCAGCGCCATGTTGGTGTTCTGCTCGGCCAGCAGGAAGGTAACCTTCTCCTTGTGGTTGAGGTCCTTCACGATCTCGAACACCTCCTCCACGATCTGCGGTGCCAGGCCCATCGAAGGTTCGTCGAGCAGCATCACGCTGGGGTTGGTCATGAGCGCACGGCCGATCGCGCACATCTGCTGCTCGCCACCCGAGGTGTAGGCGGCCTGGCTGGTGCGCCGCGTTTTCAGGCGCGGAAAATAGGTGTAGACCTTCTCCAGGTTGGCTGCGATCTCGGCCTTGCTCTTGCGCGTGTAGGAGCCGGTCATCAGGTTCTCCTCAATCGTGAGGTGGGCAAAGCAGTGCCGCCCCTCCATCACCTGCACCACGCCGCGCTGCACCAGGTCGGCGGGCGAGAGGTTTTCGATGCGTTCGCCGCGCAGCTCGATGCTGCCCTTGGTGACCTCGCCGCGTTCGCCCTTGAGCAGGTTGGAGATGGCGCGCAGCGTGGTCGTCTTGCCCGCGCCGTTGCCCCCCAGGATGGCGGCGATCTGGCCATCGGGCACGTTGAGCGAAACGCCCTTGAGCACGAGGATCACGTGGTTGTAGATGACCTCGATGCCGTTGACGTTGAGGACGGTGTTGGGTGTGCTCATGGAGATTCCTTGGAGACCATTCGCAAGGCGCGGCACGCCAGCCTTGCGAATGGCGGCTGGCGAACCAGCCGCCATGGTTCGGTTTAGCTCTGGCAGTCAGCAGGCGTACGGGCGGTGAGTTTTTTCTCGGCCGCATACTTCGACGCGGTGCTCCTCACCATCGGCTTGATGATCTGCTGGTCGGACTCGATCCAGCCCGACGAGAACACCCACTTGCTGCCATCCCAGGTGTGGATGCGCGCCGCGCCCGAACCGACGTGGTCCGCGCACGAGGTGCTGATGGGGCCGCGCAGCACACCCTTGAAGCCCAGCGCGTCCAGCTTGGCCTGCGTGAGGTTCAGGTTTTCCAGGCCCCAGCGCACCTGCTCGCCGGTCATGACCTTGCCTTTGCCAAAGCGCTCCTGCGCCGCGCGGATGCCTTCCACCCCCATCGCGGCGCTGACCACGCCGCGCAGGTACAGGGTCTCACCCACCTCGTCGCGCGGGCCGGTGCCCTGGCCCTTGTCGTGCAGCTTGGCCAGGATCTCCTTGACGATCGGCGCGCTCTTGTCGGTGCCGTGCTGCAGCGTCACGGCGTTGTAGCCTTTGGCACCCTGCCCCACGTCCCTCACGTCCGGCTCGGCGCCCGACCACCACACGCCGTACATCTTCTCGCGCGGGTAACCGGTGGCCTGTGCTTCCTTCAGCGCGGTGGAGTTCATCACGCCCCAGCCCCACAGCAAGGTGTAGTCCGGGCGCGCCTGGCGGATCTGCAGCCAGGTGGCCTTCTGCTCCACGCCGGGCGCGGTCACGGGCAGCAACTGCAGGTCGAAGCCGAGCATCTTGGCGCGCTCCTGCAACAGCGGGATCGGCTCCTTGCCGAACGGGCTGTCGTGGTACACGAGGGCGATCTTCTTGCCCTTGAGCTTGTCCATGCCACCTTCCTTGGCACCGATCGCCTGCACGATGGCGTCGGCCGCGACCCAATAGGTGCCCAGCAGCGGGAAGTTCCACTTGAACACCGTGCCGTCCGCGCTTTCGCTGCGGCCATAGCCGGTGGTGATGAGTGGGATCTTGTCGACCGGCGCCTTTTCGGTGAGCGCAAAGGTGGCGCCAGTGGACCAAGGATGGATCAGCGCGGCGCCACCGTTCTTGCCCTTGAGGCGTTCGTAGCATTCCACGCTGCGCGCGGTGTCGTACATGGTCTCGCACTCTTCCACCAGCAGCTTGACGCCGTTGATGCCGCCGCGCGCATTGACCAGCTTGTAGTAGTCGACGATGCCATTGGCCGTGGGCGTGCCATTGGGCGCGTAGGCACCGGTGCGGTAGGACAGCACCGGCAGGTACTGTTCCTTGGCCTGCGCCCAGGCGCTGCCCGCCACGAGTGCACTGGCACCAGTGACCGCCACAGCCGTGGCGAGGACGATCTTGCGAAACTTCATGACTGTCTCCTTCGTAAAAGTAGGAACACGCTTGGGGAACACAGGGATAGGGACAACGAGGCGATCGGCACCAGGGGGTGCTTCATATTCAATGAGGGAACGGCCACAGCCGCAATTTCTGCTTGCCGATCGACCACAGCTTGGCCAGCCCATGGGGCTCGACGATCAGGAACCACACGATCAGGCCGCCGAAGATCATCAGCTCGGCATGCGAGACCGCGGTGGTGGAAATCTCGACGCCGAACAGCCCGGCCACGGCCGGCAGGAACTGGCTCAGCGCGATCGGCAACACGACGATGAAGGCCGCGCCGAAGAAGCTGCCCATGATGGAGCCCAGGCCGCCGATGATTACCATGAACAACAGGCGGAAGGAGTAGTCGACCGAGAAGGCCGAGGGCTCCCACGCCCCCAGGTAGACAAAGGCCCAGAGCGCGCCGGCCACGCCGATGATGAAGCTGCTCACCGCGAAGGCGCTGAGCTTGGCGTACATCGGGCGGATGCCGATCACGGCCGCGGCCACGTCCATGTCGCGGATCGCCATCCACTCGCGGCCGATCGCGCTGCGCACCAGGTTCTTGGCCAGCAGGGCGATCACGGCCAGCACCGCCAGGCAGAACAGGTACTTGCTCGCGGCGCTCTCCAGCGGCAGGCCGAACACCTGCAGGTTGGACACCGCCACCGAGCCCGAAGGCGTGTCCATCGTGAACCACTTGATGCGCAGGAACATCCAGTCGGCGAAGAACTGCGCGGCCAGCGTGGCCACCGCCAGGTACAAGCCGCGCACGCGCAAACTCGGCAGGCCGAACAGGATGCCGAAGGCCGTGGCGCAGAGGCCCCCGAGGATGAGCGCGGGGATCAGCGGCAGGCCCGGCAGGCGCACGAAGAAGTTGTAGGCGCCGTAAGCCCCCACGGCCATGAAGGCGCCCGAGCCGAGCGAGATCTGGCCGCAATAGCCCACCAGGATGTTCACGCCCACTGCCGCGAGCGAGAAGATCAGGAACGGGATCAGGATGGCGCGCATCAGGTAGTCGCTGGCGAGCAGGGGCACGGCCACGAAGGCCAGCGCAATCAGGGCACCGACGAGCCAGCGGTCTTGCGCGATCGGGAAGATCTGCTGGTCGGCGCTGTAGGAGGTCTTGAACTGACCGTTTTCGCGATAGAGCATGAAAGGCCTTTTAGTCAGTTGGGGTCAGAGCACATTTGCTGCGCAAATCGTGGTCTGACCCGCAAATTTTTCGGTCGGTTGTCACACGCGATCAATGATCTTTTCGCCGAACAGCCCCTGCGGTCGGAACAGCAGGAACACCAGCGCCAGCACATAGGCGAACCAGATCTCGATGCCCCCGCCGACGAAGGGCCCGAGATAGACCTCGGAGAGCTTCTCACCCACGCCGATGATCAAGCCGCCGATGATGGCGCCGGGCACCGAGGTGAGGCCACCCAGAATCACGACGGGCAGCGCGCGCAAAGCCACCGTGGTGAGCGAGAACTGCACGCCCAGCTTGGAGCCCCAGATCATCCCGGCCACCAGGGCCACCAGACCCGCCACGCACCACACGATGACCCAGATGCGGTTGAGCGGAATGCCGATGGACTGCGCGGCCTGGTGGTCGTCGGCCACCGCACGCAGGGCGCGGCCAGTGGCGGTTTTCTGGAAGAACAGCGAGAGCACGATCACCAACCCGGCGGCGATGGCGGCGGCGATGATGTCTTCCTGGTTCAGCAGCAGGCCGCCCTCGAACACCGAGTCGAGCACGAACACCGGGTCCTTGGGCATGCCGATGTCGATCTTGTAGATGTTGCTGCCGAAGATCGATTGGCCCAGACCGTCGATGAAGTAGGTGATGCCCAGCGTGGCCATCAACAGCGTGGCGGCTTCCTGGTTGACCAGGTGGCGCAGCACCAGCCGCTCGATCAGCCAGGCCATGGCGAACATGAGCGCACCGGCCAGCACAAACGCCGCGACGTTGGCCAGCACCTTGCTCTCGATGCCGGTCCATTGCGGGATCCACTCCGAGAAGCGCGCCATCGCCAGCGCGGCGAACAGCACCATAGCGCCCTGCGCAAAGTTGAAGACACCCGAGGCCTTGAAGATCAACACGAAGCCCAGTGCCACGAGCGAATACAGCATGCCGACCATCAGGCCGCCAAACAGAGTTTCCAGAAAGAACGCCATGGTGTGTGTTCCTGTTCAGTGGCTGGTGCCGAGGTAGGCGCTGATGACTTCTTCGTTGCCACGCACCTCTTCGGGCGTGCCGTCGCCGATCTTCCTGCCGTAGTCGAGCACCACCACGCGGTCGGAGATGTCCATGACCACGCCCATGTCGTGCTCGATCAGCACGATGGTGGTGCCGAACTCGTCGTTCACGTCCAGGATGAAACGGCTCATGTCCTGCTTCTCTTCCAGGTTCATGCCCGCCATCGGTTCGTCCAGCAGCAGCACCTTGGGCTCCATGGCCAGCGCACGGCCCAGGTCCACACGTTTCTGCAGGCCATACGGCAACTGGCCCACCGGCGTTTTTCGGTGTGCCTGAATTTCCAGGAAGTCGATGATGTGTTCGACGAACTCGCGGTGCGTTTCTTCTTCCTTCTGCGCGCCGCCCAGAATCTTCAGGCCCGGGAACGGGTTGCGGAACGCTTGCGCCAGCAGACCGCTCTTGATGCGCAGGTTGCGCCCGGTCATGATGTTGTCGATCACGCTCATGCCCTTGAAGAGCGCGAGGTTCTGGAAGGTGCGCGCGATGCCCATCTCCGCCACCTGGCGGCTGTTCATGTGCTTGAAGGTCTGGCCGCGGAAACTGATCGAACCGTCCTGCGGCTGGTACACGCCATTGATGCAGTTGAGCATGGAGCTCTTGCCCGCGCCGTTGGGGCCGATGATGGCGCGCACCTCGTGCTCGCGCACGTCGAAGCTGATGTCGGTCAGCGCCTTCACGCCGCCGAAACGCAGGCTGATGTTCTGGACGTTCAGGATGACGTCGCCGATTTTTTTCTGACTCAAGACCATCTCCGTTCACCCTGAGCTTGTGGAAGGGTTTTTGCAATGTGGGCATGGAAGGGCTTCGACAGGCTCAGCCCGAACGGGGTGTGGCTCAGCCCAAGCCGGGTGAGGTTCATGCCGCCGCCCTCACAGGCGCGAACACCTTCGCATCGCCGATCTTCAGCGTGGCGCTGACCGAGCCGGTGCGGCCATCCTCGAACTTCACCTGCGTCTCGATGAACTGCGTGCTGCGGTCGCTGTACAGGGCATCCACCAACGCGTCGTACTTCTCGGCGATGAAGCCACGGCGGACCTTGTTCGTGCGGGTCAACTCGCCGTCGTCGGCGTCCAGTTCCTTGTGCAGCACCAGGAAGCGGCTGATCTGGCTGCCCGCGAGCAACTCGTCGCGACTGAGGTCGGCATTGACCTTCTCCACGCATTCGCGGATCAGTTCGTACACCTCGGGTTTCTGCGCCAGGTCGGTGTAGCCCGCGTAGGGCAGGTTGCGCCGCTCGGCCCAGTTGCCCACCGCGTCGAAATCGATGTTGACCATGACGCACACGCGCTCGCGCTGGTCGCCATAGGCCACAGCTTCCTTGATGTACGAGAAGAACTTGAGCTTGTTCTCCACGTACTTGGGGGCGAACATGGCGCCGTCGTGCTCGCCGCCCTTGATGCGGCCCACATCCTTCACGCGGTCGATGATCTTCAGGTGCCCATGGGCGTCGATGAAGCCGGCATCGCTGGTGTGGTACCAGCCATCTGCGGTGAGCACCTCGGCGGTGGCGGCGTCGTTCTTGTAGTAGCCCTTGAGCAACCCGGGCGACTTCACCAGGATCTCGCCGTTCTCGCTGAGCTTGATCTCCACGCCTTCGCACGGCACGCCCACTGTGTCGGCGCGCGCTTCGTTGTCGGGTTGCAGGCAGACGAACACCGCCGTTTCGGTCGATCCGTAGAGCTGCTTGAGGTTGATGCCGATGCTGCGGTAGAAGCTGAAGAGGTCCGGCCCGATGGCCTCGCCCGCGGTGTAGGCCACGCGCACGCGGCTCATGCCGAGGTTGTTGCGCAGCGGGCCATACACCAGCCAGTCGCCCAGTCGGTACTTGAGCGCGTCGAGGAAACCGATGGGCTTCCCATCCATGCGATCGGGGCCGACGCGACGCGCCAGCGCCATACAGGCGTGGAACATCTTGCGCTTGATCGCACCGGCGTCCTCCATACGGATCATCACACTGGTGAGCAGGCCCTCGAACACGCGCGGTGGCGCGAAGTAGTAGGTGGGGCCGACTTCCTTCAAGTCGATGGTGACGGTGCTGGCGGACTCGGGGCAGTTGACGACATAGCCCGCCACGAGCCACTGCGCGTACGAGAAGATGTTCTGCCCGATCCAGGCCGGCGGCAGGTAGGCCAGCACTTCGTCGGCCGGGGTGAGCTTGTCGAACGCCGCGCCCACCTGCGCGCGGTTGATCAGCGTGTGGTGGCTGTGCACCACGCCCTTGGGGTTGCCGGTGGTGCCGCTGGTGAAAAACATGGCGGCCACGTCGTCGGGCCGGCCCAGTTCGACCTGCTGCGAAAACAGCTGGGGATGGGCCAGGGCTTCGGCGCGGCCGGCGGCGATGAGCGATTCCAGCGCGCTCAGGCCGGGCTGGTCGTAGTTGCGCAGGCCGCGCGGGTCGTCGTAGTAGATGTGGGCCAGCTGCGGGCTGCGCTCACGGATCTCCAGCATCTTGTCGACCTGCTCCTGGTCTTCGACCACGCAGAAGCGCACCTCGGCGTTGTTGATGGGGAAGACGCATTCGGCGGCCACCGCGTCCTGGTACAGCGGGATGGGGATGGCGCCCAGCGACTGCGCGGCCAGCATGGTGGCGTACAGACGCGGGCGGTTGGCCCCGATCACCACCATGTGTTCACCTCGCTGCAGGCCGGCCTGGTGCAGACCGCACGCCAGGGCTTCGACCAACTGCGCCATCTCGGCCCAGGTGGTGGTCTGCCAAATGCCGTATTCCTTTTCGCGCATCGCCGCGCCCTGAGGCCGGCTTTGCGCATGGCCCAGCAGGAGCCGGGGGAAGGTGTGCTGCATGCATGTCTCCATTGAGATGTCCCATTCGGGGAAGCATTCCGTTATGAGGTGCATCGTAGGGATTCATTTGACGTTATGTTGTCGGTTCGACGACAATCTCGGGTCATCCCTCCTAGGACTTTCCCCTATCCGGATCCCGCGTCTGCCATCCATGAGCCGCCTCACGCCCCACCACACCGGCCGCCTCCTGCACGACCGCGCACGCGCGCCCACCGACGCCGAGCTGGCCGAGATTCCCTGGCTGGAGCGCCTCACCACCATCGAACGCGAACGAGCGGTGGCCGCGTTGAAAGTGGGCGACGCCGAAGCCGGCGACCACATCTGCCGCTTCGGCCGCCCGGTGACGTATTGGTTCGGCCTGGTCGACGGCTTGCTCAAGATGAGCAACGACGATTCGCAAGGGGCGGTGATCACTTTCACCGGTGTGGCACCCGGGGGCTGGTTCGGCGAAGGCACCGTGCTCAAACACGAGCACTACCGCTACAACATCCTCGCGCTGCGCAAGAGCCGCGTGGCGGGTCTGCCCGTGGAAACGTTCGACTGGTTGCTGGACCATTCGATCGGCTTCAACCGCTTCGTGATGCACCAGCTCAACGAGCGGCTGGGCCAGTTCATCGCCGCGCGCGAGATCGACCGGCTCAACAGCCCCGACTTGCGCGTGGCGCGCAACCTCGCCGCGCTGTTCCACCCGCTGCTCTCGCCCAACGTGGGCGGCGTGTTGCGCATCACGCAACAGGAACTGGCCTACCTCGTGGGCTTGTCGCGCCAGCGGGTCAACGAGGCGCTGACCACGCTGGCCGCCAAGGGTTGGATCCGCGTGGAGTACGGGGGCTTGCGCGTGCTCGATCTGGCGGCGCTGCGGACCGGCGGGCTGGATGCGCCGCTCAAAGCTGGGATGATCCCCCCATGACGACCGACAAACCACGCACCCTCAAGCTGAACCCGGGTGCCGCGAAAAAGCAGAATCCCGCTGACCCCTTTGCGCCGCGCCGTGCACCGGTGCGCCCCCCGCCGCCAGCCCGCGCCAGGAGCGTGTCGGCCTCGGCGCCCAAACCCCCGCGCGAGCCCTCATCGGGCTACGGCGCCCCGCGAGGGCGCCCCGACGGCGATCGCACCGAGCGCCCTCGCTCTGGTCTTTCTCCCGCGCCGCGCGGCGACGACCGTGGCGGGCCACCGCGCCGTGTGGATGCAGCCTACGGCCCGGCAGACCGTGTGCCACGCACGCCTTCCGCCGCACCACGCCCACCGCAGCAACCCCACCGGCCCGACCTGGCCCGCGTCGGAAACGTGCGCGGTGAAGTCCGCCTCAACAAACGCATGGCCGACCTCGGCCTGTGCTCGCGCCGCGAAGCGGACGAGTGGATTTCGCGCGGCTGGGTGCTCGTCAACGGCGCGCCGGCCGTCATGGGCATGCCCGTACCGCCAGACGCCCACGTGGAGGTGCTGCCTCAGGCACGCCACCAGCAGGCCGGGCAGGTCACCATCCTGCTGCACAAGCCCGTGGGCTACGTGAGCGGCCAGCCCGAAGACGGCCACGAAGCCGCTGCCACCCTGATCGGCGCGCCCAGCCAATGGCGCGGCGATGCGCGCACGCCCGGCGACGGCCGCCGTTTTGCGCCCGAGCACACGCGCAACCTGGCGCCCGCCGGCCGGCTCGACATCGACTCCACCGGCTTGCTCGTGCTCACGCAAGACGGCCGGGTTGCGCGTGCGCTGATCGGCGAAGCCAGCGGCGTGGAGAAGGAATACCTGGTGCGCGTGCACTTCGCGCCCAACGGCCCACAGGGCGCGGGTGTGGTCACGCAAGACGTGCAGGCCGTGTTTCCGGCCGCGCAACTCGCACTGCTGCGCCACGGCTTGCGGCTGGACGAGCAAGCACTCAAGCCCGCGCAGGTCGACTGGCAAAACCCGGAACAACTGCGCTTTGTACTGACCGAGGGCAAGAAGCGCCAGATCCGCCGAATGTGCGAACAGGTGGGCTTGCACGTCGTGGGCTTGAAGCGCATCCGCATCGGGCAGGTGGTGCTGGGCAATCTGCCGGTCGGGCAATGGCGGTTTCTGACCGCCGACGAACGCTTCTGACCCGTGCCGAGGCATGGCGCGGCGCGAAGCCGCGTACGCCATGTCACACACAAGCCGGCGTCGCGCAGCCACAATGTCCCATGGACACGTCCAAACCCAAGCCCGGCCGCGACGCGTTGCTGCGCCATGTGCGTCCCGGCGACCTGAGGGCCGCGCTGCAACTGACCACCCAGGCCGCGACCGAAGTGATCGGCATCGCAGAAGGCGTGCACCAGGCGGTACGCGGCCGCCTGGGCTTGCCAGCGGGCACCTTGCCCCAACGAACCGGCGGCTTGACCGGCCAGATCTACCAGGGCATTCGCGGTGTCACGCAGTTCGTGGGGCATGGGCTGGACAGTGCGCTGGCTTCGCTGTTACCCCTGGTCGACGACCCGGCGCAGCACCCCGTCGCGTCGCCCGCCCGAGAAGCCGTGCTGGCCGCGCTCAACGGCGTGATGGGCGATCGTCTGCAGGAAACGGGCAACCCGCTGGCCCAGCCTATGGAGCTGCGCTACCAGGGCCAGCGCCTGCCGCTGGACCGACCAGCCCTGCTGCAAGAGCGGCTCGCCCAGGCCTCGCCCCACCTGCTGGTGCTGTTGCACGGCCTTTGCATGAACGACACGCAATGGCTGCGCAAGGGCCACGACCACGGTGCGTTCCTCGCGCAGGCACTGGGCGCTACACCGGTGTACGTGCGCTACAACACCGGCCTGCACACCTCCACCAGCGGACGCGATGTCGCCAGGTACCTGGAAGGACTGGCCGCGCACTGGCCCGCGCCGCTGGAATCCATCACCCTCCTCGGACACAGCATGGGGGGCCTGGTAGCGCGCGCCGCCTGTGACGAGGCTGGGCGCACCGGCATGGCCTGGCGCTCGCAGCTCAAGCACATGGTCTTCCTGGGCACGCCACACCAGGGCGCTGCGCTGGAGCGCGCCGGCCATGGCCTTGATGTCTTGCTCGCCGCCACCCCGTTCACCGCGCCCTTCGCCCGCCTGGGCCAACTGCGCAGCGCCGGCATCACCGACCTGCGCCATGGGTATGTGCGCGACGCCGACTGGGCGGGCCGCGAGCGCTTCGGGTCGGCGGCAGCCCCGAGCGCCAACGCAGCGCCCCAAGGGGCATCGCCCAGCGCCGCTGGGGGGCCCGGTTTTGAAGACCATCGCGACCCCTTGCCCTTGCCCGAGGGGGTGGCCTGTTTCGCCGTGGCGGCCACCCTGGCACCGCGGCGCGGCCTGCTGACCGAGCGCCTCCATGGCGACGGGCTGGTGTCGCTGCGCAGCGCATTGGGCCAGCACGATGACCCCCGACGCCAACTGGTGTTCGCGCGCGACGGCCAGTACATCGCCTACCGGACGGGCCATCTGGAACTGCTCTCCAGCCCCGTGGTCGCGCAGCAGTTGCTGCGGTGGCTGGCGCCGCCGAAGGACAGGCTCGAAGACTGAAACGCGGGCCTGGCCGACGCGGCGCTTGAAATCCGCCATGGCGCCCATAATTCCGCCTCGCGTTGTGCTTCGGCCAACGTGTCCCCCTTGTTCTTGTCACAACGTCCATCGATTCCCATGAGCAAACAAACCCTCTCCTTCCAGGCCGAGGTGGCGCAGCTGCTGCACCTGGTCACGCATTCGCTGTATTCGAATCCCGACATCTTCCTGCGCGAGCTGGTCTCCAACGCATCGGACGCCTGCGACAAGCTGCGCTTTGAAGCCTTGAACAACGCGGCGTTGTTCGAAGACGCACCCAACCTCGACGTGCGCGTGGCCTTCGACCGCGATGCCAAGACCATCACCATCACCGACAACGGCATCGGCATGAGCGCGCAGGAGGCGATCGACCACCTGGGCACCATCGCCAAGAGCGGCACCAAGGACTTCATGAGCCGCTTGAGCGGCGACCAGAAACAGGACGCGCAGCTCATCGGCCAGTTCGGTGTGGGCTTCTACTCGGGTTTCATCGTGGCCGACAAGATCACCGTCGAATCGCGCCGTGCGGGTCTGCCGGCCAACGAAGGCGTGCGCTGGATCAGCGGCGGCACGGGCGACTTCGAGGTCGAAACCATCGATCGCGCCGCGCGCGGCACCAGCGTCATCCTGCACCTGCGCGACGACGCGGGCGACTACCTCGACCGCTGGAAACTCAAGTCCATCATCGGCAAGTATTCCGACCACATCAGCCTGCCCATCCTGATGCAGAAGGAAGAATGGGATGCCGAGAAAAGCGCGTACATCCGCCAGGACGAATGGGAAGCGGTGAACTCGGCCAACGCCTTGTGGGCGCGCAGCAAGAAGGACGTGAGCGACGAGCAGTACACCGAGTTCTACAAGAACCTGAGCTACGACACCGAAGCGCCGCTGGCCTGGAGCCACAACCGCGTCGAAGGCAGCAGCGAATATACCCAGTTGCTCTACATCCCGGCCAAGGCGCCGATGGACCTCTGGAACCGCGACCGCAAGGCCGGCATCAAGCTGTACGTCAAGCGCGTCTTCATCATGGACGAGGCCGAAGCGCTCATGCCGTCGTACCTGCGCTGGGTCAAGGGCGTGGTCGACTCGTCCGACCTGCCGCTCAACGTGAGCCGCGAGTTGCTGCAGGAAAGTCGCGACGTGAAAGCTATCCGCGAAGGCAACACGCGCCGAGTGCTGTCCATGCTGGAAGACCTGGCCAGGAAGGACAAGGCCCCCGAGGCTTCGGAAGGCGCCGACGGTGTGACCGACGTGGTGTCGGCCGAAGACAAGGCCGCAGCCGAGAAGGACGTGGGCAAGTACACGCGGTTCTACGCCGAGTTCGGCGCCGTGCTCAAGGAAGGCCTGGGCGAAGATTTCGCCAACCGCGACAAGATCGCCAAGCTGCTGCGTTTTGCCAGTACCCACGGCACCGAGCTCACCGCGCTGGCCGACTACAAGACCCGCATGAAGGAAGGCCAGGCCGCGATCTACTACATCACCGCCGACAACCGCGCCGCCGCGCAGAACAGCCCGCAACTCGAGGTGTTCCGCAAGAAGGGCATCGAAGTGCTGCTGATGACCGACCGCGTGGACGAGTGGGCGCTGTCCTTCCTCAACGAGTTCGATGGCACGCCCATGCAAAGCGTGGCCAAAGGCGCAGTGGACCTGGGCTCGCTGCAAGACGAAGAAGAAAAGAAGGCCGCCGAGGCCGCGGCCGAAACCTTCAAGCCCGTGCTGGAGCGGCTCAAGGAAAGCCTGAAGGACAAGGCCAAGGACGTGCGCGTCACCTCGCGCCTGGTGGACTCTCCCGCCTGCCTGGTGGTGGAAGACGGCGACTATTCGACGCAGCTCGCCCGCATGCTCAAGCAGGCCGGCCAACCCGCGCCAGAGGTGCGCCCGATCCTGGAAGTCAACGCCGAGCACGCGCTGGTGAAAAAGCTGGAGAACGCCGCGCATTTCGACGACCTGGCGCACATCCTGTTCGATCAGGCCCTGTTGGCCGAAGGCGGCCTGCCCGACGACCCGGCGGCCTACGTCAAGCGGGTGAACGCGCTGCTGATTTGATTGCAGGGACTCCCCGCTGGAAGTGCACTGGCGGTTGACTACACTCGGAGGCTTGGGAGCCCATCGAGGGGCGGTGCGATGCAACTGCCCCACCTATCCGTCAACTGGCCTCAACGTGTACCTACAGCGCCCTTTCGATCACGTCGTCACCTTCCGCAACAGCCAGGGGGAGAGCGCGCGCGGCACTCTGACGAGCCTGCAGCGCCGCTCCCTGGTGATGGAGATCTACAACCCCTATTCCATCGTCCAGGTCAGCGAGGTACTCAACGAGCTGACCATCCGCTCGGGCGATCAGATCATCTACAAGGGCAAGGCCGTGGTGGTCAGCCTGCTCAATACCGGGCTCATGGCCGTCGTGTCCATGGCCTTGATCGACGAATGGCTCGACCTCAACGCCATCCGGGGTGATATCGGTCAGGTGCGCGGCGAGGCCGAACGCTTCGTGGCCGACTGGCAGGAGCGTTTCAAGATCAAGCGCAGCTACCAGGTCATCATCAGCGAATTCCGCGCCTTCCTGGCCGAGACCGCGCGCTGGACCGACCAGGCCGATATGTCGACCGCGTTACCCCGCGAAGCCGACGGCCGCATCCGCGCCGACGTGTTCGACGAGTTGGCCGAACCCATCATGATGAAGGGCGCGGAGTTCTTCGTTTCGCTGGAAGCCGAAGGCGCTGCGGTGCCGGAAGAAGACTCGGTCGCCCACCGCAATTTCGCGCAGACCGCCTTGCACCCCCTGTTGCTGCGCGCGCCCTTCGTATACCGCACCTTCGCCAAACCCCTGGGCTATGCCGGTGACTACGAAATGGTGAACCAGATCCTGGCCGATCCGCGCCAGGGCAACAGCACGTACTTCCAAATCATCAATGCCTTCTTCCTGAAGGCTGCGGTGGCAGAGGCCCACCGCAACCGCATCAACATCCTGGTCGACTACCTGGGCCGTGCGGCTGCGCTGGCCCAGAAAGAGGGACGCAAGGTGCGCATCCTGAACGTTGCGTGCGGACCGGCCATCGAAATTCAACGCTTCATCGCCACCGACCCCAACGCCTCCAGCCTGGAGTTCACCCTGCTGGACTTCAGCGATGTCACGCTCGAGTACACCCGCTCGTGCATCCAGCGCGCTGCCCAGACCGGAGGTCGGCCCGTGGAAGTGCGCTACGTGCACGAATCCGTGCACCAACTGCTCAAGCGCGCCTCCAAACGCGACGACAGTCTGGACAAGGAAGTTTTCGATTTCGTCTATTGCGCCGGGCTCTTCGACTACCTCACCGATAAGGTGTGCTCGCGGCTGCTCGACTACTTCGTCGTGCGCACCCGGCCCGGCGGTTCCGTCATGGTCACCAACGTGCACTCGATCAACCCACAGAAGAACGTCATGGAACACCTCCTGGAGTGGCACCTGATCTACCGCGACGAAAAGGGTCTGGAGGACGTTCTCCCCACGCCCCGCGAAGACACGCGCATCTTCACCGACGAAACCGGCGTCAATGTGTTCGCCGAGTTCCGTCTGCCCGCAGCCGCCTGAGGCGCCCCCAGCATGACGCCGGCCGGCCTGTCGCCTTACCACCAGCAGCTCAGCGAGTTCCGTCTTGCCTACAGCAAGGCAGGCTCGATCGTCTCGATGGTCCTGGTGCTCATGGGGCTGGGCCTGGACTACACGTTGTACCGCGAGGCCTTCAGCACCTTGGCGCCCGCGCGCTTCCTGGTGGCCGGCCTGACACTGGCCATCTTGCGGGTGCTGCACTCTCCCAATGGACTGCGCTGGGTGCGCCCCCTGACGCTGCTGTGGCTGGCGCTGCCCCAGATCATGATTGCCTGGATGATCTGGGTCACCAACGGCGTGGACTCCATCTACTTCGTCGGCCTGCATCTGGCGCTGTACGCCACCGGCATCATCCTGCCGATCGCCTTCTTCGAAAGCCTGACCTTCGGCCTGTTCACCTATGCGTGTTACGCCATCGCCTGCTATTTCCATCCCGAAGGCCTGAAGGATTTCAGCCAGTTCGCCGGCATTTCCCTCTTCATCCTGTTCTCCGCCACCATCAGCTCCTTCTGCACCTACTTCAACGAGCGCGGGCGCTACAACATGTTCGCACTGCAAAGGCAGGTGTCCGAGAAGAACGAATCGCTCAAGCAGATCAACGACACCCTGGCCGAAGTCAAGGGCCAGTTGATCCAGCGCGAAAAAATGGCGGCGATCGGCACGCTCTCCGCCGGCCTGCTGCACGAGCTCAACAACCCCGTGAACTACAGCCTGATGGCCATCAACATGGGGCTGACCTCGCCGGCGACCGAGTCGGACACCATGCTCAAGGAGAGCCTGATCGACGCGCGCGAGGGCATGCAGCGCATCCAGAACATCGTCTCCGACCTCAAGACCTTCGCTTACCAGAAACCCGGCCAGGACGGCCAGCGCCTGTTCCTGCTGGAGAACGCCGTGCGATCCGGCCTGCGCCTGGCCGGCCATGAACTCAAGGGCGTCGAAATCAACATCGACCTGCCGCAGGACTCCCACGTGATGGGCGATGAGCCCGCCATCATCGGCGTGCTGATCAACCTGTTCAGCAACGCCGCCCACGCCATCCAGATTGCCAAACGCGAGACACCACACATCGACATTCGCGTGACACCCCAAGACAACAAGCGCCTGCGCATATCCGTGCGCGACAACGGAATGGGCATCGCACCGGAGAACATGGAACGCGTGTTCGAGCCCTTCTTCACCACCCGCGACGTGGGCGCCGGCCTGGGACTGGGTCTGAGCGTGAGCTACGGCATCGTGCAACGCCATGGCGGCACGCTGTCGGTGGAAAGCGAAGCGGGCCAATGGACAGAGTTCTCTTTTGACTTGCCGAGGCCCTGAATGAAACCCGATGACAACGCCGTCTCGCGTGGTTCGCTCGGCGCACATGCCATCCTCGTGGTGGACGACGAACCGCAGGCCTGCAAGTGGTTCTCCCGCCTGTATGGCGACGAGTTCGTCGTTTTCACTGCCCACGGCGCCAACGATGCACTGGCACTGCTGGCGCAGCGCGGCGAGGAAGTGGCCGTCCTGCTGACCGACTACGCCATGCCCCAGCGCGATGGCGTCTCGCTCCTGAGCGAGGTCCGGCAACGCTACCCCCATGTTGCGCGCCTGCTGGTATCGGCCTATGCCGACAAGGACGTGGCCATGTCGGCCGTCAACCAGGGGCATGTCGAACAGATTCTGGAGAAGCCGCTGGACGAAGCCTTGACGCGCCAGGCCCTGCGCGAGGCGCTCAACGCGAGCCTGGTGCGTGCGCGCGAACGCGCCTTGGTCGAGCGGCGCTCCGCAACCCTGCGTGAAACCCTGGGCTTTCTGGCCCATGAGGTCACCACGCCGCTGGCCACCGTGCAAGGCTATCTGACGGCCATGCGCGAACGGCACCGGGACACGCCCCACGACGGCAGCGGCGAAGCGCGCATTCAGGAACAGAAACCCGGTGACGTCTTGCTCATGATCGAAGCGGCCCAGCGCCGCGCGGAGTACGCGCAGTCGCTGGTGTCGACCTTCGTGCAGACGGCACGCGATGCCTACCAGCCCGATGCTGCGCCGAACCTGCGCGCCAGCGACCTGGTGCAGGCCGTGCGCGACGAGTTCCCATTCGACAACGACGAAGCCCGGTGGCTGACCAGTGACCTGAGCGACGACTTCGTCCTGCCCGGGCGGCGGGACCTGCTCTATCTCGTGCTTTGCACGCTCGTGAAAAACGCTTTGCTGGCGCTGCGTGCCCAGCCACCGGCGCAGCCGCAGGTGCAGATTCGCCTCGGGCGGGAAGCGCCGGCACCCGGCCTGCCAGAGCAGGCGGTCATCCATGTCAGTGACAACGGCCCAGGCATTGCGCCGGAGGTGCTCAAGCGCCTCACCGTGGAGCCCACCACGACCCGCGCCCATGCAAGTGGCAGCGGCATGGGGCTGATCTTTTGCCGCCGCGTGATGACCTCACTGGGGGGCACGATTCTCGTCCGCTCGGATGTGGGCCAGGGTGCCACCGTTTCGCTCTATTTCCCTTTTGCTCAGTAACCAAGAAGATTCTTTCAGGAGTGCCGCCGTGAAGCCCGTGAAAATTCTGTATGTCGATGACGAGGCCATGGCGCTGAAGTACTTCGAACGCCTGGTCAGTCCGATCGCACCGGTGTTGACCGCCGGTTCGGTCGAGGAGGGGCGGGCCGTGTTGGCCGAGCATGGCGCCGACATCGCGGTGCTGGTGTGCGACCAACGTATGCCCGGCGCCTACGGCAACGAATTGCTGCGCCATGCGCGCCAGTACTACCCCAGCATCGTTCGCATGCTGACGACCGCCTATTCCGAACTGGGAGACGCGATCGAGGCGATCAACACCGGCGAGATCTACCGCTACATCAACAAGCCGTGGGAGCTGGAAAGCTTGCGCGCCGACCTGAAGAACGCGCTCGAGTTGGCCGAACTGCGGGGCGAGCGCGACGAACTCATGCGCGACAAGCTACTGGCCCAGCAAAGCCAGTTGCTGGGCCATCGGCTGGCCGGCCTGATGGTGATCGGCCAGGCCGTCCACAGCGACGGTGTGGACCAGGCGCTTTTTCGCTTTGCGCAGACCGCTCAACTCACCGGCATCGCAGAGCCCAAAGTCGATTGGCACCGCTGGGAACACGCCGATCTCTTGCAAGCCGAAGCCGTGCGCGGCGCGGCCATCGTGGGGCACCTGCGGCATTGGCTTCGCGAATTCGGACCGCACCGCGATGGGGCGGGTGCTTTGGCGGTGCTGTCGCAGGCCGCAGGTGGTGAGCTGCAGGGTGACCGCGTGCGATTCGCCGACCGAACCCCGTTGAACGGACTTTTGAGTGGAGGTGCGGGCGAAGCACCTGCCTCGTCCGATTGCGCCTGGCTCGCCTGGTTACTTTGGCAAGGTGGCCTGGCACAAGTGGAAACATCTGCGGACGCCAGCGGCTGGGCGGTGACGTCTGCGCCGTCGGCGGCGCTGCATCCGGACTGGTTGGCGGACGCCATCGAAAGCCTTGGGCGGCCATAAGCCGGGTCAGCGCACGTGAAACAGAGTGAAAGCCGGGCACCTTTCACGGCCTCGGGCATCAGAATGCAATCTGTGCCTAGCCCAAGGATCCCGCCATGAACGCCTCACCCGTCCCCACCGCGTCCCGAGCGCGCAGCAGCGTGGCCACTGCGCTGCTCGCAATGGTGGCTTTGATGACCGTTTCCGGCTGCTCATCGGTGGGCGTGGGCGTCGGCATCCCCATCGGGCCTTTCTCCATAGGAGTGGGCGTCGGTTCGGGCGGGGTGAATGCAGGGGTCAGTACCGGCGTAGGCCCTGTCGGCGTGGGCGTGGGTGTCAATCAGCGCGGGCAGGTGAGTGCGGGCGCCGGCGTGGGCACCAGCACCAACATTGGCAACAGCAAGGCACGTGTTGGGGTGGGCGTGGGCACAGGCACGGTGATCTACGATCCAAACGACCACCGGTAGCCAGCGCGCCGAGTGATCTTGCCGGAGCACGCGCGTCATTACACGCTGCGCTGCCATGCGGCGACGGATCTGCGGAGCCCGCGACTTGAGAGCGCCTCGCATCAAAAACAAAAAAGCCCTCGTTTCCGAGGGCTTCAATGACAAGCAATTGCTTGATTTAGTTGGTTGCGGAGGCAAGATTTGAACTTGCGACCTTTGGGTTATGAGCCCAACGAGCTACCAGGCTGCTCCACTCCGCGTCAAGCCTTGTATTCTATCACGCTTTATCTGCATCAACCGCCGGAGCGGCGTCTTCAGCACGGTCCACCAGTTCAACCAGGGCCATGGGCGCATTGTCGCCCACGCGGAAACCCATTTTCAGAATGCGGGTGTAACCACCCGGACGGGCCTTGAAACGCGGTCCGAGTTCGTTGAACAGCTTGACGACCACATCGCGGTCGCGCAGACGGTCAAAAGCCAGGCGGCGGTTGGCCAGCGTGGGCTCTTTGGCCAGGGTGATCATGGGTTCGACGACGCGGCGCAGCTCTTTGGCCTTGGGCACCGTGGTCTTGATGGCTTCGTGTGTGAGCAACGAGTTCATCATGTTGCGCAGCATGGCGAGACGGTGCTCGCTGGTGCGATTGAGTTTGCGAAGTCCGTGTCCGTGACGCATTTGTTCATCCTTTCAGTGTTTTGCTCCCAGCCGTATCAGGTACTGGGAGTTCGTCCGGGTCTGGCCTCCATGGCCAGACGCTGCGGTCTCAGTGCTTGTCCAGGCCAGCAGGCGGCCAATTCTCAAGCTTCATGCCCAAGGTCAAGCCGCGCGAGGCGAGCACTTCCTTGATTTCGTTGAGCGACTTGCGACCCAGGTTGGGGGTCTTGAGCAGCTCGTTCTCGGTACGCTGAATCAGGTCACCGATGTAATAGATGTTCTCGGCCTTAAGGCAGTTCGCCGAGCGCACGGTGAGCTCCAACTCATCCACCGGGCGCAGCAGAATCGGGTCGAACTGCTGCGAGCTGCGTTGAGCCGGCGCGTCAAACGCGGAGAGCTCCACGCCTTCAAGCTGCGCGAACACCGCCAGTTGCTCGACCAAAATCTTCGCGGAAGCACGAACCGCCTCCTCGGGGCCGATGGAACCATTGGTCTCGATCTCGAACACCAGCTTGTCCAAGTCGGTGCGCTGTTCCACGCGGGCGCTTTCCACGGTATAGCTCACGCGCTTGACGGGCGAGAACGACGCATCAAGCACGATGCGGCCAATGGAGCGCGTTTGATCATCGTTGCGACGCAAGCTGCCGGGCACATAGCCGCGTCCCTTTTCAACCTTGATCTGCATATCCAGCTTGGCACCTTGCGACAGCGTGGCAATCACATGACCCGGGTTGACGATTTCGACATCGTGAGGCGTCTGAATGTCGGCGGCGGTCACAAGACCTTCGCCATCCTTGCGCAGGCTCAGCGTCACTTCATCGCGGTTGTGCAGTTTGAACACCACGCCCTTGAGGTTCAGGAGCATGTTGACCACATCCTCTTGCACGCCATCGATCGACGAGTATTCGTGCACGACACCGGCAATGGTGACCTCGGTCGGCGCGTGACCGACCATGGATGACAGAAGAACCCGACGCAGGGCGTTGCCCAACGTATGGCCATAACCACGCTCGAAGGGCTCCAGCGTAACTTTGGCGCGATTGGTCGAAATTTGCTCGACGTTGATGGTTTTGGGCTTCAGCAGATTGTTCAGCATTCAAACTTCCTTCAGTACCCTCGGCTCGTTACACCGATAAGGCAGACGGAGCATGGCCCGACCACACCGCCAAGGTGCAGGCCGGGAACGAAATTAACGGGAATACAACTCGACGATCAGCGATTCGTTGATGTCCGAGCCGAACTCATCGCGATCGGGTGACTTCTTGAACACGCCTTCGACCTTGTCGGCGGACACGTCGACCCAAGCAGGAAAGCCAATTTGCTTGGCCAATTCGAGCGCTTCAATCACGCGGCCTTGCTTCTTGGACTTTTCGCGCACGGCGATCACGTCACCGGCCTTCACCGAATAGGACGGGATGTTGACGGCCTTGCCGTTCACCAGAATCGCCTTGTGCGACACGATCTGACGGGCCTCGGCACGGGTGGACGCGAAACCCATACGGAACACCACATTGTCCAGGCGCGCTTCCAACAGGAACAGCAGGTTCGCGCCAGTGTTGCCACGACGGCGATCGGCTTCGGCGAAATAGCGACGGAACTGGCGCTCCAACACGCCGTAGGTGCGCTTGACCTTTTGCTTTTCGCGCAACTGCACGCCAAAGTCAGAGGTACGCTGACCCGAAGTCCGGCCGTGCTGACCAGGCTTGGAATCAAATTTGGCCTTGTCGCTGATAGAGCGGCGAGCGCTCTTGAGCAACAGGTCGGAGCCTTCACGGCGGGAGAGTTTGGCCTTGGGGCCGAGGTAACGTGCCACTTTGGTTTCCTTGTTTCACTGCCACAACCTGATGTTGTGGGAGCCGTCCTTCAAAGAGGATGGCGGTGGGCTTAGCAAAAATGCCACCGCAGGTGACCGCGGTGGCTCTCAAAAAAGCTTTCGATTCTACCGCGCGTGCGGCAGCAGATCAGATGCGACGGCGTTTCTGCGGACGGCAGCCGTTGTGCGGCACGGGCGTCACGTCGGAAATCGAGTTGATCCGGATGCCAAGGGCACCCAGCGCTCGCACCGAAGACTCGCGGCCGGGACCGGGACCCTTGATCTCAACGTCCAGGTTCTTGATGCCTTGCTCAATGGCGGCGCGGCCAGCCACTTCAGATGCAACCTGGGCAGCAAAAGGCGTGGATTTGCGCGAGCCCTTGAAGCCCTGGCCACCTGACGAAGCCCACGACAGTGCGTTGCCCTGGCGATCGGTGATGGTGATGATGGTGTTGTTGAACGACGCGTGCACGTGCGCAATACCATCGGCAACGTTCTTGCGGACTTTCTTGCGGACGCGGGCAGCTGCGCTGCTGGAGGGAGACTTGGCCATGAGGGTCCTTCTAACCGTTTATTTTTTCAGCGACTGGGCAGCCTTGCGGGGACCCTTGCGCGTACGGGCGTTGGTCTTGGTGCGCTGACCACGCAGCGGCAGACCACGACGGTGGCGGAAGCCACGGTAGCAACCAATGTCCATCAAGCGCTTGATGTTCATGGTGGTTTCACGGCGCAAGTCACCCTCGATCGTGAACGTGCCGACCTGGTCGCGCACTTTCTCGAGTTCCGCGTCGCTCAGATCCTTGATCTTCTTCGCATAGTCGATGCCGCAGGCTTCGCAGATCTTGCGAGCGCGGGTGCGACCAATGCCAAAGATTGCCGTCAAGCCGATTTCGGCGTGCTTGTGCGGCGGAATGTTGATGCCTGCAATACGAGCCATGTTGGATCCTCTTAACTAACCAATCAGCCTTGACGCTGTTTGTGACGCGGGTCGGTGCAGATAACACGCACCACACCATGCCGCTTGATGACTTTGCAGTTGCGGCACATTTTCTTGACCGAAGCCGAAACTCTCATACTCTTCTCCTAGATATTCCAAAAAACTGTCAACAACTGTCCATTCACTTCGAGCGGAACACGATTCGCGCCCGGGTCAGGTCGTAAGGCGTGAGCTCTACTTTGACCTTGTCGCCGGGCAAGATCCGGATGTAATGCATCCTCATCTTGCCGCTGATATGTCCCAACACCACATGACCGTTTTCGAGCTTGACCCTGAAGGTTGCGTTGGGAAGGTTTTCGACCACCTCCCCCTGCATCTCGATCACGTCGTCCTTGGCCATAAAACGAAGTTCAAGGGGAGGTTTTGAAATTAGCCTTCTTGAGCAGCGATTCGTATTGCTGCGACATCATGTAGTTCTGAACCTGGGCCATGAAGTCCATGGTGACCACCACGATGATCAGCAGTGAGGTGCCGCCGAAATAGAACGGCACGTTGTACTTCAGGATCAGGAACTCGGGCAACAAACACACGGCGGTGATGTAAATGGCACCGGCCAGCGTCAGCCTCAGCAAGATCTTGTCGATGTAGCGGGCGGTCTGATCACCAGGGCGGATTCCGGGAATGAACGCACCACTCTTCTTCAGGTTATCGGCCGTCTCACGGCTGTTGAACACGAGCGCGGTATAGAAGAAGCAGAAAAAGACAATGGCGGCGGCATACAACGCCACGTAGATTGGCTGCCCAGGCGACAAGGCAGACGCGATGTCACGTAGCCAGCGTGTCGAGTCCCCGGTACTCACCCAGCTCACTACCGTGGTGGGCAGCAGGATGATGGACGACGCGAAGATCGGCGGAATCACCCCTGCCATGTTCAGCTTGAGCGGCAAGTGCGACGATTGACCGCCATACACCTTGTTGCCCACCTGACGCCGTGCGTAGTTGACCAAGATCTTGCGCTGGCCGCGCTCCACGAACACCACGAAGTAGGTGACCAGGATCACCAGCGCGATGATGAAGATCGACACCAGAATATTCATGGCACCGGTGCGCACCAGTTCAAGGAGACCACCAATGGCACTCGGCAAGCCAGCTGCAATACCTGCAAAGATCAGAATCGAGATGCCGTTACCCAGACCACGTTCGGTGATCTGCTCACCCAGCCACATCAGGAACATCGTGCCTGCCACGAGGCTGACCACGGCTGTGAGACGAAACCCCATACCCGGATCAATCACCAAGCCCGCCTGACCTTCCAACGCCAAGGCAATGCCCATGGCTTGAAAGATAGCCAGTGCCAACGTGCCATAGCGCGTGTACTGCGTGATCTTGCGGCGGCCGGCTTCGCCTTCTTTCTTCAGTTGCTCAAACGTGGGGACCACGTAAGTCATGAGCTGCATGATGATCGAAGCAGAGATGTACGGCATGATGCCCAACGCGAACACGGTGAATCGCGAAAGCGCGCCACCCGAGAACATGTTGAACAAACTCAGAATGCCGCCCTGCTGACCCTGGAACAGTTGTGCCAGTTGCGCGGGGTCGATCCCGGGCACGGGAATGTGTGCCCCGATGCGGTAAACCACGAGCGCCAACAACAGGAACACCAGCCGACGACGGAGATCGCCGAACTTTCCGGTTTTGGCCAGGGGCGCAGATCCAGTTGCCACAGGAGACTTCCGTTCGATTCCGATCAGGCTGCCAGCGAACCGCCAGCTGCCTCAATGGCCTGCTTGGCACCAGCCGTGGCCGCGATGTCCTTGAGGGTCACGGCGCGCGTGATCTCACCCGTCTTGATGACCTTGACGCGCTTTGCCAACTGGGACACCAGACCGGCTTGCTTGAGCACAAGAACATCGACTTCGCTCACGTCGAGCGCATTGAGGTCGCCCAGGGTGACTTCGGCGTTGAATTGCAGCTGCGCTGACTTGAATCCCCGCTTGGGCAGACGGCGCTGCAGCGGCATTTGGCCGCCTTCGAAACCAACCTTGTGGTAACCGCCCGAGCGGGATTTCTGGCCCTTGTGGCCGCGACCCGCGGTTTTACCCAGGCCCGAACCGATGCCGCGGCCGACACGGCGCTTGGCATGCTTGGCGCCCGCGCCCGGCTTGATGGTATTGAGTTCCATGTTCACTGACTCCGATCAGACGATTTTGACCAGATAGCTGATCTTGTTGATCATGCCGCGCACAGCCGGCGTGTCCTGCAACTCGCTGACGCTGTTGAGCTTGCGCAGGCCCAGGCCACGAACGGTGTCGCGGTGAGATTGTTTGGTGCCAATGGGGCTACGCACCAATTGGACCTTGACGGTGTTTTGAGTGGTCATGATCGCTCCCATCAACCCAGGATTTCTTCGACGGACTTGCCACGTTTGGCAGCCACATCGGCAGGGGTCGTCGAGTTCTTCAGTGCGTCCAGTGTGGCGCGCACCAGGTTGTAGGGATTGCTCGAACCATGGCTCTTCGCCACAACATCAGTAATGCCCAACACTTCGAACACTGCACGCATCGGGCCGCCGGCAATGATGCCGGTACCCTTGGAGGCCGGCAGCATCATGACGTTGGAAGCGCCGTGTTCACCATGCACGCTGTGGTGCAGGGAACCGTTCTTGAGCGACACCTTGATCATGTTGCGACGAGCTTGTTCCATGGCTTTCTGGACGGCCACCGGCACTTCACGCGCCTTGCCCTTGCCCATGCCCACGCGGCCATCGCCATCGCCGACAACGGTCAGTGCTGCGAAACCGAGGATGCGACCACCTTTGACCACCTTGGTCACGCGGTTGATCGCGATCATTTTTTCGCGCAGACCGTCTTCGTTCGCTTCTTTGTTGATGTTTGCCGTAAATTTAGCCATTTTGTGTATTCCGTTTGATCAGAACTGCAGGCCGGCTTCACGAGCCGCATCTGCTAGGGCTTTCACCCGGCCATGGTAGGCAAAACCGGAACGGTCAAACGCCACCTTTTCGATGCCGGCAGCCTTCGCCTTTTCGGCGATGCGCTTGCCCACCAGCGCTGCGGCAGCGGCGTTGCCACCCTTGCCAGCGCCACCGATCTGGGCACGCACTTCGGCTTCGGCGGTAGAGGCAGCAGCCAGCACACGGCTGCCATCGTCGGAAATGACGCTGGCGTAGATGTGCAGGTTGGTGCGGTTCACGCTCAGGCGCACGGCGCCTTGCTGTGCAATGCGGATGCGCGTTTGGCGGGCGCGGCGGAGACGTTGCTCTTTTTTGGTCAACATGATCCTGGTCCTTATTTCTTCTTGGTTTCCTTGATCACGACCTTCTCATCCACATAGCGGATGCCCTTGCCCTTGTAAGGCTCGGGAGGGCGAACGGCTCGCACCTCGGAAGCAATCTGGCCCACGCGCTGGCGATCGGAACCCTTGATCAGGATTTCGGTCGGCGTCGGGGTTTCCACCTTGATGCCTGCAGGCATGTCCATCACCACGGGATGGGAGTAGCCAACGGTCAGATTGAGCTTGGTACCTTGGGCTTGGGCCTTGTAACCCACACCCAACAGCGTCAGCTTCTTCTCGAAGCCCTTGCTCACACCGTTGACCATATTGCTCACCAATTGGCGCATGGTGCCGGACATGGCATTGGCTTCACGCGATTCGTCCACCGGAGCGAAGGTCAGCGTGCCAGACTTGTTCTCGACCTTGACCAACGCGTTGAGCGTCAAGGCCAAAGCACCCAGGGAGCCTTTGACATGAATCTGGCTGTCCTTGACCGACACATCCACCCCAGCGGGGACAGTGACCGGCAGTTTTCCAATACGTGACATTAATTTCTCCTCAATGCCCGCATCAGGCGACGTAACACAGGACTTCGCCACCGACACCCGTAGCGCGCGCCTTGCGGTCGGTCATCACGCCTTGCGGCGTGGTGACAATGGCCACGCCCAGGCCGTTCTGGACCTGAGGAATGGCGTTGCGACCACGGTAAACGCGCAGGCCGGGACGGCTCACGCGCTCGATGCGCTCGATCACAGGGCGACCAGCGTAGTACTTGAGAGCGATTTCAAGCTCGTTTTTGCCATCGGTGCTCTTGACCTGGAATCCGTCGATATAGCCCTCGTCCTTCAGGACTTGGGCAATCGCGGCCTTGACCTTGGACGCCGGCATCGTCACGCTGGCCTTCTCGACCATTTGCGCATTGCGGATGCGGGTCAACATGTCGGCAATAGGATCACTCATGCTCATTTGTGGTTCTCCTAATGCTTACCAGCTGGCTTTGGTGACACCGGGGATTTCACCGGCAAACGCCATTTCACGAACCTTGGCACGGGCCAGGCCGAAGTGGGCAAAGGTGCCACGCGGACGGCCGGTAATTTCGCAGCGGTTGCGCTGACGGGTCGGATTCGCGTTGCGGGGCAGTTTCTGCAGCGCCAAGCGGGCTGCATCGCGCTCTTCGTCACTCTTCTTGGCGTCGCTGGACGTTGCCTTGAGTTCGGTGTATTTCTTGGCGAACTTGGCAGCGAGTTTCTCGCGCTTGAGTTCACGTTGGAGTAGTGCTTGTTTAGCCACGCGCCACCTCAGTTCTTGAACGGGAAACGGAAACCGGCCAGAAGAGCCTTGCACTCTTCATCGTTCTTGGCGGTCGTCGTGATGCTGATATTGAGACCGCGCAAGGCATCGACCTTGTCGTACTCGATCTCAGGGAAGATGATCTGCTCTTTGACGCCGACGTTGTAGTTGCCACGGCCATCAAACGAGCGACCAGAAATACCGCGGAAGTCACGAACCCGCGGCAAAGCCACGGTAACGAAACGATCCAGGAATTCGTACATGCGCGCGCCACGCAGCGTCACCATGCAGCCAATGGCTTGCTGCTCGCGGATCTTGAAGCCCGCAATAGCCTTGCGCGCCTTGGTCACCACCGGCTTCTGGCCAGCAATCTTGGTCAGGTCGCCCACGGCGTTATCCATGACCTTCTTGTCGGCAACCGCTTCGCTCACACCCATGTTGAGCGTGATCTTGGTGATGCGCGGCACCTCCATCGTCGACTTGTAGCCGAACTTCTTCATGAGATCCGGGGCAATGGTGTCGCGGAAAACTTCTTGAAAACGTGCCATGGTCATGCCACCTTGATTTCTTCGCCGCTGGACTTGAAGACGCGCACTTTTTTGCCGTCGGCCAGGAGCTTGATGCCCACACGATCCGCCTTGCCAGTGGCGCCATTGAAAATGGCGATGTTGGACTGGTGGATGGGCATGGTCTTTTCGATGATGCCCCCGGTGATGCCCTTCATGGGGTTCGGCTTGGCATGCTTCTTCACGAGGTTCACGCCTTCGACAAGCAAACGGCTGTCGTCGCTGCGCTGCAGCACCTTGCCACGCTTGCCCTTGTCGCGACCGGCAATCACGATGACTTCATCGCCACTACGAATCTTGTTCATGATGATTCCTCAGAGAACCTCGGGCGCCAGCGACACGATCTTCATGAACTTCTCGGTGCGCAGTTCGCGCGTGACCGGTCCGAAGATGCGGGTGCCGATGGGCTCCAGCTTGGCGTTAAGCAACACGGCTGCGTTGCCATCGAATTTGATGAGAGCGCCGTCCTGACGACGGATGCCCTTGGCGGTGCGAACCACCACAGCGTTGTAAACCTCGCCTTTTTTGACGCGGCCACGGGGCGCTGCTTCCTTGATGCTGACTTTGATGACGTCGCCCACACTGGCGTAACGACGCTTGGAGCCGCCGAGCACCTTGATGCACATCACGGACTTCGCACCCGTGTTGTCAGCAACATCGAGTCGAGATTGCGTTTGAATCATTTGATTTAAGTCCCAACTTGAATCCCACCAGCCACCACGGCTGGGAGTGATCAGTCTTGGGCCCGTCGTTGAAGATGCGCCAGGCATTGCACCCGGCCCATCCGCTTCGGTGGGCAGATAGCTCTCCGCCTTTTCAAGCGAAGCCGCGAATTATGGCATGAGTCCTGGAACCAGTCAACTGACCGCTGCCGCTACCGGCAAATATCGGGCGCACAGCCTCTGGAATGGCGCCAGTTCGGGGTCCGCACCCAGCTCCTCCACGAGGATGGAGGCCACCTGAGGTGCCATGCGGGCGGCTTCGGCGGCGTCCAGAAACAGCAAGCGCCAGCGCCTTGCCAATACATCTTCGACGGTCTGGGCGTACTCGAATCGGGCGGCGTATCGCACCATCGCTTCGGTCAAGCCGCCCCCCAGAACCACGTCGCGCCCTGGGCAGGCCAGCACCTGCGGCCCCTCCGCGCCATACAAATGAATCCCGGGCGCCGCATACAGCGGCGTGACCGGACTGCTCGTGGCTTCGGCGCCGAGCAACACATGGCGAGCGCTCTGGCCGCCGGCGCGGGGTGGCAGCAGTCGATGTGCAAAACAGCGCTCCAGCACGTCTTCGGCCATGGCACGGTAGGTGGTCCATTTGCCGCCGGTAACGGTGACCAGGCCATTGCCGTCGACCACGACGGTGTGTTCGCGCGACAACACCTTGGTGCCGCCCTCGGCCGCTTCGGGCGCGGCCACCAGCGGGCGCAGGCCCACCCAGAGACTGCGAATGTCTTCGCTGCGCACCGGGCGGCTGAGCACCTGGCTGGCTTCGCCAAGAATGAATTCCAACTCTTCAGCGAAGGCATCGGGCTCGCGCGGCAGGTCGCCGCGCGGGGTGTCGGTGGTGCCGAGCACGAGCTTGCCCAGCCAGGGCACGGCAAACAGCACCCTGCCGTCCCGGGTTTTGGGCACCAAAAGAGCGTGCCCGCCGGACAGGAAGTCGCGATCCACCACCACATGCACGCCCTGGCTGGGGCTCACCATGCACGAGGCAGCCCCCGGGTTGGCCGCCGGCTGGGTGCGGTCGCGCAAGGCGTCCACCCAGACGCCGGTGGCGTTGACCACGCAACGGGCCTGCAGCTGGAACGGCGCGCCGCCGCGCCGGTCGGTCACGTCCATCGTGGAGAGCGCGGTGTCGCCACCAGAGCGTTGCTGCACGGCCGTGACTTCTGCGTAGTTCAACACACGGGCACCGGCCGCTTCTGCGCTGCGGGCGAGCGCGAGTGCCAAGCGGGCATCGTCGAACTGGCCGTCCCAATACTTGACACCACCGCGCAAGCCGCTGGGCCGGACGCCGGGCAGCGCCTGCAGCGTCTGTTCACGGCCGAGAAACTCGGTGCGCCCCAGGCCCGCACGGCCGGCCAGCAGGTCGTACAGCTTGAGGCCAAGGCCGTAGAACGGGGTCTGCCACCAGCGGTAGGACGGCATGACGAAGGGCAGGGGCTGCGCCAGGTGCGGGGCGATGCGCAGCACGGTGGCGCGCTCGGCCAGGGCTTCGCGCACCAGCGCCAGATTGCCCTGCGCGAGATAGCGCACGCCGCCGTGCAGCAGTTTGGTGGAACGCGACGAGGTGCCACTGGCGAAGTCGTGCGACTCCAGCAGCGCCACAGAGAAGCCGCGCAGCGCTGCATCGAGCGCCACGCCAAGGCCGGTGGCGCCACCTCCGATCACAGCAAGGTCGTACACGCCGTGCTGGAGCAACGATTCGATCAGCTCATCTCGTTTCATAGGGGAAGGCTTGGCCGCGTCAGGTCGATGGACTTTGCCATTCTTCCATGCGAAGGTCGAATGGCCGCCCGTTTTTCGATTAAGTTGTCTGCTCGCGCCCGTGTTCAACCATCGCAACTCCGAAACTGCCATGACCTATCTACTCGCCCTGGACCAGGGCACGTCCAGCTCGCGCAGCATCGTGTTCGACCGCCAGGGCCGTGTGGTCAGCATGGCGCAGCGCGAAATCCGCCAGATCTATCCGCAGCCCGGCTGGGTGGAACACGATCCGCGCGAGATCTGGCAGTCGCAACTGGAGACGGCACGCGAGGCGCTGAAACGGGCAAAGCTGCGGGCCGACCAGATCCATGCCGTGGGCATCACCAACCAGCGCGAGACCACCGTGGTGTGGAACCGCAAGACGGGCGAGCCGGTACACAACGCGATCGTCTGGCAAGACCGCCGCACCGAGGCGATCTGCGCCGAGCTGCGCGAGCAAGGCAGCGGCCATACCCTGTTGCAGAAGACCGGCTTGCGCATCGACGCCTATTTCTCCGGTACCAAACTGCGCTGGATCCTGGACAACGTCCCGGGCGCTCGCGCGCAGGCCGAGCGCGGCGAGCTGGCTTTTGGCACGGTCGACAGCTGGCTGATCTGGCAACTCACGGGCGGCGAGCGGCACGTGACCGACATGAGCAATGCCTCGCGCACCCTCTTGTTCAACGTGCGCACGCGCGCCTGGGACAGCGAACTGCTCGACCTCCTGCACATTCCCTCGAGCCTGCTGCCCGAGGCGCTGCCATCGAGCACGCATTTCGGCCGCATGAAAACCGAGTGGTTGGGCGCGCCGTTGGAGATCGCAGGCGTGGCCGGCGACCAGCAGAGCGCCCTCTTTGGCCAGGCCTGCTTCACCGCGGGCATGGCCAAGAACACCTACGGCACGGGTTGCTTTCTGCTGATGCACACCGGCGAACGCTTCCAGACCAGCCAGAACGGTCTGATCACCACCGCCACCGCGCAACCGGCAGGCGCCGCACAGTACGCGCTGGAAGGCAGTGTGTTCATCGGCGGCGCGGTGGTGCAGTGGTTGCGCGACGGTCTGCACGCGATTCCGTCGAGCAGCGAGGTACAGGCCCTGGCCGAGAGCGTGCCCGATGCCGGTGGTGTGATGCTGGTCCCGGCCTTCACCGGTCTGGGCGCGCCCTACTGGCAGCCGGATGCACGCGGCAGCATCACCGGCCTCACGCGCGGCAGCACCATCGCGCACATTGCGCGTGCGGCGCTGGAGAGCATTGCATTTCAAAGCGCGGCCCTGCTCGACGCCATGGCCCGTGATGCCGTGGCCGCGGGCGGTGTGCCCGTGAGCGAATTGCGGGTGGACGGCGGCGCCTGCTCGAACGACCTGCTGATGCAGATCCAGGCCGACCTGCTCGGCATTCCGGTGGTCCGGCCCGCAGTCATCGAAACCACCGCGCTCGGTGCGGCCTATCTGGCCGGCCTGCACAGCGGTGTGTACAGCGGGCTGGACGAGCTGTCGCGGCAATGGCGCGCCGAGCGCACCTTCCACCCCACGCTGTCGCGCGAGCACGCGGCCGAAAAGATGGCGCACTGGGAACGCGCGGTGCGGCAAACGGTGGCGTCCTGAGCCGACACGCGACAATGGCGCGATGAACACCGCTTCCTCCCATCCCACCATCACATTCATCGGCGGCGGCAACATGGCCAGCGCCATCATCGGCGGCCTCATGCGCCAGGGCCATCCGGCCAGTGCGCTGCAGGTCGTTGAGCCCTGGGACGAGCAGCGCGCGAAGCTGGTGCAGCAGTTTCCGGGCGTGGCGCTGCTGCCCGCCGCCAGCGCGTCGCTCCAGCCTGCGGAACTCGTGGTCTGGGCGGTCAAGCCCCAGACGTTCAAGGAAGCCGCGCTGGCCAGCCAGCCCCATCTGGGCCGCGCGCTGCATCTGAGTGTGGCCGCGGGCATCACCAGCGAGAGCATGGCCACCTGGCTGCAGACCCAGCGCATCGTGCGCGCCATGCCGAACACGCCGGCACTGGTCGGTCTGGGCATGACGGGTCTGTTCGCCCGCACGGGCGCCAGCGAAGCTGATCGCGCGCTGGTCGAGGCCGTGGTCAGGACCACGGGCGAACTCGTGTGGGTGGAGGCCGAAACGCAACTCGACGCCGTGACCGCGCTCTCAGGCTCGGGCCCCGCCTACGTGTTCTATTTTCTGGAAGCCATGCGCGACGCGGGCGCCCGCATGGGCCTGCCGCCAGAGGTGGCTTACCAGTTGGCGGTCGGCACTTTTGTGGGGGCGGCCACGCTAGCGCAACGCTCAGAGGACCCGCCTCAGACGCTGCGCGAGCGCGTGACGTCCAAAGGCGGCACGACCTATGCGGCGCTCACGTCGATGGAGGCCGCAGGCGTGAAGACGAAGTTCGAGGATGCGCTGTTCGCGGCGAAAAATCGAGCGAAGGAACTCGGCCAGGAGTTTGGAGGCTGAGGAGCGCGCCGGCCACCGCAGCGTGCGATAGCACTGCGGGTTTCGTTCGCGCCTTGCGCGGCACTCTCACACGCGTTCATGCGATTTCGTTCGCCTGCCGCGCGCTGGCCAGCAGCGACGAGCGCATCAGGAACTGCTTCTGCCGCACCGGGTCGGCTTCGATCGCCCGCAGTTCGTCCAGGCGCTGTGCGCGCGCTGCGGGATCGCGTTCCTCCAGCCGCTTCTTGTTCGAGATCGTCTGCTCCTGGATGAAGTCGACGTTGAGCTTGCGACGGCGGCGATCGTAGCGATCGAGCTCCTGTTCTCCGGCACCGCTTCGGGCCGCCTCCAGCGTGGTCGCGAGCTCCATCGCGTCGTGCACGCCGCAGTTCAGGCCGAGGCCACCGATGGGGTTGTTCAGGTGCGAGGCATCTCCCGCCAGGTAGATCCGGCCCACACGAAAGCGCGCGGCGACGCGCTGGTGCACGTTGTAGATGTTGCGGTGCACGACGTCGTCGAGCGAGCAGCTCTCGTCGATGCCCCTGAGGCGCGCGCTGACCGCCGCGTCGCTCAAGGCCTGCTCATCGCTCTCCTGCTCCTGCGTCGGAAACACGGCGCGCCATCGACCGGCCATGTCGTCCCCCGCCACCTTGAACAGGTTGGCCCACTCCTGAGAGCCCGCCAGGTAGTTGCGGTAGCAACAACCGAGCGATTTCTCGAAGTCGTGCAGCGTGGTGAGCACGGTGAAGCGCTCGGGCCAGGTGTAGCCTTCAAACGGAATCTGCAGTGCCTTGCGGATCGCGCTTCGCCCGCCGTCGGAGGCCACGAGGTAGTCCGCGCTGAGCCGTTCGACACCGTGGGAGGACTCCACCGTGACCGTCACGGCATTCGCGTCCTGCTCGACTGCGGTGACGCTCGTACCGCAGCGGAACCTGGCGTCGGGAAAAGTCGCGAACCGGTCCAATCCGATGCGCACCAGCTTGTGCTGCTCGGTCTGCACGACGAAGGGGAAGGCGGTTTCGTCCTTGAGCAGATCGTGGTCGAATTGCGCCACGCGGCTGCGGGTGTCGCGGTCCCAGAACTGGAAGTAGCGCGCCACCAGGCCGCGGTCGATGAAGGTGTCGATGATGCCGACCTGGTGCAGGTACTCCAGCGTCGACGGATGGGTGGTGGCCGCGCGCGGGTTGTCGTCGATGCGGCCAGCCGCCTCCAGCAAGGTGACGCGAAAGCCGCGTTGCGCGCAGGCGATGGCGGCGACCACGCCCACCGGGCCGGCGCCCGCGACGATCACATGTTGGGGTTTTCTCATCAGTGGCCTCCACCGGAAAAGTCGTGCGGTACCTGGTTGCGCGCGACGCGCACGGTTTTCATCGCCGCCGGTGTGTTGCGGCTGCGGCCGACGAAACGGGGAATGCCGTTGGTCACCACCGCCGCCACGGCCGCGATGTCGCCATTCTTCAAAGCGTCTAGCGCGTTGTGCTTGGAGCCGCCCACGCAGGCATCGAGGATGACCACGTCGGCATCCTTGCCTGCCTGCAAGAAACCGTTGTTCAGGCCATAGACCCGCGCGTTGTTGCCGGTGGCCGCAGCAATCGCGGATTCAACCGGCATGTGACCCAGACTCGCCAAGTGTGTGATGGTGTACATCATGCCCAGCGGCATGATGCCGCTGCCGGTGGGTGTGTCGGTGGCGATGAGAAAGCGGTCGAACTGGTCCGCCTGCATCGTCATCTCCCCCAGCAGCAGCGTGGTGCGCAGGTTGCCTGCGGTGCACACCTGCAGGGCGATCTGGCTTTCGTGCACCATGCGCGGGAACCCCTCGTCGGGCATGGCCACGGGCCCGCCATTGACGTGAAAGGACACGTGCGGGTTCATTGCGATGAGGTGCTCGGCCCAGATGCCAGACGATCCGGGGATGGACGACCCGCCAGTGTGCACCGTGGTGATCATGCCGTGCTTGCGCGCCCAGGCGATCATGGGCACGTAGTCGTACGGCGTCATCACGCCGCCGAAGCCGGCCTTGGCCAGCCACACGCCCTGAGAGGCCACGTCGGCGAAATCGGCCTCGGTCAGGCCCGGCTCCAGGATGATTGAGCCCGCGTGCACCTTCATGCCGCCGGGGCGGAAATCGTCGAAGCATTTCTTGGCCGCCACCGCCAGAGCCTTCACACCCGCCGGGTCCTTGGGCCGGCCCGGCACGTGCACCTCGGACGCGCTGATGCAGGTGGTGGTCCCCCCGTGCACATAGCTTTCGAGAAAGCCAACTGTCTTCTGGCGCGGCGTGTAGTCACCGAAGGTGTTGTGGATCTGCGAGTCGATCAGACCCGGAATGGCGGTGGCGCCATCGGCGTCGATCACGACGTCGCAGGCGTTCACCGCATCGCTGGACGCCGTGCCCACCGACGCGATCCGGCCATCCTCCATGAGGATGGTGTCGCCGGCGCAGAACGGATCGCGCCAATCGCCGGAGACGATGGTCCCGAGATTCACGATGGCAGTTTTCATGGCGAGCTTCCTTTCATGGAATTCAAACGAGACCGTCAAGGCCCTTGACGTCGGCGTGGGCGATGCCCCCCACGCGGGCGTTGAGGCGCCCGCGGCTGGCGAGGCAGAAGATCATGGCGATCTCGTCGGGACCGGGCACGTCGTGCAGCGTGAGCGTCATGCCGTTGTAGTGCGATCGCACATACACCGCGTTGCGGTGGTTCATGGGTACGTCGATCGGCGTGCCCGGCGACACCACCTTGGTCATCGACGAGATCCAGGCCTTGCCGCCACCGATGGCGCGTCGAATCGGATCGGCGAAGTCGCTGGTCAACAAGGCGTTGGCATGCTCCTGCTCGCCGTGAATACCCACCAGGCCGGCCTTGCCATAGCTCTCCACGCCGTGTTCCCCCATGGCCTGCACCGCCATGGCACCCATGCGCTCTCCGATGCCGACGCTGGCGCGGATATAGGGCGTGAGGTCCTCGACATAGCGGCCCGCGAAAGGGTTGTCCACCACCACCACGATGGCGGCGCGCACCAGCGGCGGCTCGGCGGCCTCGCCCCGATGGTCGATAAGTTGGTGGTCGATCACCGTCATGGTGCGCTTGATCTTCAGTTGCATGGAAACGTCCTGGTGGTCTGGTGAAAAGTTGTTGCATTATTTTTGTTAAATCGTAGAATTGTCAAACAATTTATCGATCGAGGTACACATGCAAGGCCCAGCCATCCTGTTCTCCGAGATGACGCCCCCCGCCCTTGAGGAGGCATCTTTCAACCATTGGTACGACGAGGAACACATCCCGCTGCGCATGGCCGTGCCAGGTTTCCGTTCCGCCCAGCGCTACCGGTCGTTGCAGGACGCAAGCTACCTGGCGGTCTACGAGATGGACTCGCTGGAGACGCTGAACACGCCGGCCTACCAGCAAGTCAAGGGCCAGCCCAGCGCGCTGTCGCGCCATATGCTCGGCTCTGTCTCTGGCTTCACGCGCTATCTGTGCGACACGATCTGGCAGGCCACCGCGCCGCACGCCAACGCCCAATCGCTGGACGCGGCCGTGCTCTATCCGGTGTTTTTCAAGGTGCCTGAGGCCCACGAGGACGACTTCAACGCCTGGTACGAACAGGACCACGTGCCCCTGCTCTTCGAAAACACGGACTGGCTGATGTGCCGGCGCTTTCGCATCCGCGATGGAGAGCCTGGCGCGTGGACGCACTTGGCCCTTCACTACCTCGCCCACGAAAGCGCACTGGACTCCCCCGAACGGGAGCGGGCACGCGCCACGCCCTGGCGCACCCGCCTGTCCAAAGAAGCCTGGTTCAAGGCGCACTACCTCCTGTTCAAGCGTCAGGGCGCGCGGCAAACCGCCACCCCTTGCGCGGCAACGCCCGTATGAAACGTCAAGGAGACCCATCCATGGACCTGAAGATCCAAAGCCAGAGCGTGCAGGAACAGGCAGTAGAGAAGATGCGCACCGCCATCATGCGTGGCGTGTTCCAACCCGGCGAGAAACTGGTGGAGGCCACCTTGTGCGACATGCTCGGCATCAGCCGCGGCTCGCTGCGTGAAGCGCTCCGGCAGCTTGCTGCCGAAAAGCTGGTCACCATCATTCCCAACCGGGGCCCGTTCATTGCCGATGTCAGCCTCGACGAGGCACTGGAGATCTACCACGTGCGCGCCATGCTCGAAGGCGAAGCGTGTTACCTCTACGCGACCCGCGCCGACGAGGCCGGTATCGAGCAGATGCGTCAGGCGCTCAAGGATTTCGAGCGCGCAGTGAAGAAGAGCAGCGCGCTCGAACGCCTGGAGTCCACGGCCCGTTTCTACCAGGTGATCTTGAACGGCTGTGGCAACCGGATCATCGCCGAGCTGCTGCAAGGCCTGATCGCGCGCATCAACTTCCTGCGGGCGCGCTCCATGTCGACGCCCGGACGTGCTCGCCACAGCCTGGCCGAGCTCACCAACATGTTCACGGCCATCGAGGCGCGCGATGCGCGCTCCGCGCGCGCGGCCGCCGTCCATCACGTCCAACAAGCCAGCGATGCCGCACGCTGCTCGTTTGAGGAGACATCGCCAGCGGCCCAAGCCCAATGATCCACGCCAGTCCAGAAAGGAAACTTCCATGCCCAGCCTTCGTGCCATCGGCACCTTCCTCGTTCTCGCCCTCCTCGGTTCGATCGCGTCCGCGCAGCAGAACTGGCCCAGCAAACCCATCCGCATCCTGGTGCCGTTCGCGGCCGGCGGCAACACGGACAGCATTGCCCGCGTGACGGCCGAATCGCTGGCACGCAAGCTCAACACCTCGGTGATCGTGGAGAACCGGCCCGGTGCCAACGGCGCGCTGGCTGCAGAAGCCGTGATGCGCGCCCCGGCTGACGGCTATACGCTGTTCATGGCCACGGCACCGCAGATGGCCATCCTGCCGCAGCTCACCAAGACCAAGTACGACCCGCTCAAGGACTTCGAACCGATTTCCATCGTTGCGAGCAATGTGTTCGCGCTGGCAGTCGGGCCAAGCTCATCGGCCCATTCGCTGTCGGAGTTCGTGGCGACGGCCAAGGCGCAGCCGGGCAAAGTGTCGTACGCATCGGCCGGCAACGGCAGCGTGAGCCATCTGTCCATGGCGATGTTCGCGCAGCGCGCACAGCTGGACATGGTGCACATCACCTACAAAGGCGGCGCACCCGCACTGGCCGACGTGATGGCTGGCCACATGCCCGCCTATTTCGCCAACGTACCCGAAGTGCTGCCGCACATGGGTGGCAACCGCGTGCGCGTGCTCGCGGTCTCCAGCAGCAAACGCCTGCCGCAGTTGCCCACTGTGCCCACGGTATCGGAGGCAGGCTATGCGGGCTTTCAGTCCGCGACCTGGAACGGCCTGAGCGCGCCCGCGCAAACACCCAAGACCATCGTCCACCGCATCGCAAGCGAACTCGCCGCCCTGGCCAAGGAACCGAACTTCGTCGCGAAGATGGAAAACCTGGGCGTGCAGGTGGTGTGCAACACCCCCGCCGAATTCGCCGCGCAGCTGCGCGAAGACATCGGGATCTGGGGCGAAGCCATCAAGACCTCGGGCGCCAAGCTCGAGTAGGGCCTGCGGCCCTCGCGGGCTTAGCGCAGCAGCCCCAGCACCTCGCCCACAAACACAGTGAAGCCTAACCAGTGGTTGAGCCGGAAGGCCTTGAAACAGCCTTCGCGGCTGCGATCCCTGATGAGCAGGAAGTGCCAGACGACTTGCGCCAGCGCCATCACCAGCATGGCGGCCCACACCCAGGGATTGACCCGGCTCCAGAGCGCTGCGGTCCAGATGGCGAGGAACACGACGTAGAACGCGGTGACAGCCATGACGTCGGCCCGGCCCAAGGTGATCGCCGAGGTCTTCATGCCGATCTTCAAGTCGTCGTCGCGGTCCACCATGGCGTACTCCGTGTCGTAGGCCAGCACCCAGAACAGGTTGCCCAGCAGCAGCACCCAGGCCAGCAGCGGCACGTGCGCCTGCGCCGCCGAGAACGCCATGGGAATGCCGAAGCTGAACGCCACGCCGAGCACTGCCTGCGGCATCGACACATAGCGTTTCGCGTAGGGATAGATCAGGGTGATCGCCAGCGCCGCGAAAGACAGGAGCACCGTCAGCAGGTTGGTGGTGAGCACGAGGCCGAACGCGGTCAGCGCCAGCACCGCGCCCACCACGAGCGCCTCGCGAACCGACACGGCACCGGAGGTCACGGGGCGGTTCACGGTGCGCTTGACGTGTTTGTCGAACTCGCGATCGGCCACGTCGTTCACACAGCAGCCCGCACTGCGCATGAGAACCGTGCCGAGCACGAACACGAGCACCAGATGCCACCCCGGAAACCCGCCCACGGCCACCCACAGCGCGGCGAGCGTTGGCCACAGCAGCAGCAGCCAGCCAGCGGGCCGGCTCCAGCGGATCAGGTCCAGGTAAAGAGAGAGGCGCCCGGCGATCACGCGTCTTCGAGCAGCGAGCGCAGCATCCAGGCCGTTTGCTCGTGCACTGTCAGGCGCTGGGTCAGCAGATCGGCCGTAGGTTCGTCACCCGCCTTCTCGACCACGGGGAACAGCTGGCGCGCGGTGCGCGCCACGGCCTCGTGGCCCTGCACGAGGATACGCACCATCTCCAGCGCCTTCGGGGGTGCGGCTGGCGCGTCCGGCACCGAGCTGAGCTTGCCGAACTGCGCATAGCTCCCCGGCGCCGCATGGCCGAGCGAGCGGATGCGCTCGGCCACCGGGTCGACTGCGTTCCACAGCTCGGTGTACTGCGTCATGAACATGGTGTGCAGCGAGGTGAACATCGGACCCGTCACGTTCCAGTGGAAGTTGTGCGTGGTCAGGTACAGCGTGTACGTGTCGGCCAGCAGTTGCGACAGCCCTTTGGCGATGGCGGCGCGGTCTTTTTCTGCAATGCCGATGTTGATCGAGGGGGCTGCGGCTTTTGCGCTGGGTTTGGCCATGAGAACTCCTTGTGGATGGAACGGAAAGAAGCAAGGTTACGACAAGCGTTTGACACCCGGCAGCTCGCACGCATAGATCGCGTTGCGCAGCTCGGCAATGGCCTCGTAGCGCGTGAAACTGCGGCGCCAGGCCAGCACCACGCGCCGCGTGGGCGCTTCGCCCACAAAGGGCAGGTAACGCACGTAGGACGAGTCGCCGAAGTCCTGACCCGGTGCGCTGGCGCCTTCCAGCGCCGAAGAGGGCACCGACAGGCGCGGCACCAGCGTCACGCCCATGCCGGCGGCCACCATGTGCTTGATGGTCTCCAGCGAGGAGCCTTCGAAGCTCTTGCGGATGCCCTCGGCGTCGTTGGAAAAGCGCGCGAACTCCGGGCAGACCTCGAGCACGTGGTCGCGAAAGCAGTGGCCGGTGCCCAGCAGCAGCATGGTTTCGCGCTTGAGTTCCTCGTTGGTGATGCTGTCCTGCTTCGCGAGCGGGTGGGTGTGCGGCACAGCGGCGAAGAAGGGTTCGTCGTAGAGCGGCGCGATCGCGAGGTTGGTGTCGGGAAAGGGCTCGGCCAGGATGGCGCAGTCGATCTCGCCCAGGCGCAGTTGTTCGAGCAGGCGGGTGGTGAAGTTCTCCTGCAGCATCAGCGGCATCTGCGGCGTGCGGTCGATGACGTTGCGCACCAGGTCGGGCAATAGATAGGGGCCGATGGTGTAGATCACGCCCAGGCGCAGCGGGCCGGCCAGCGGGTCCTTGCCGCGCTTGGCGATCTCCTTGATGGCCGCGGCCTGCTCGAGCACAGTCTGCGCCTGGCGCACGATGTCTTCGCCCAGCGGTGTCACCGCGATCTCGTTGGCGTTGCGCTCGAAGATCTTGAGTTCCAGCTCTTCTTCCAGCTTCTTGATGGCGACCGACAGCGTGGGTTGCGAGACGAAGCAGGCTTCGGCGGCCTTGCCGAAGTGCTTCTCGCGCGCCACGGCGACGATGTATTTGAGTTCGGTCAGCGTCATGGCGGGCTATTTTGCGCCAGTGGCTGCAGGTGTGCCGAGCACCACAGACAAAGACTCAGGCTTTGAGGAACTCCGCCTTGCCACCCAACCAGCGCGTGATGTGCTTCTCAGCGGCTTGCGGATGGTCGCGCAGCATCACCGGCGCGGCCTCGCGCGCCCATTCGAGCAAATGCGTGTCGGTCGCCAGATCGGCGAAGCGCAGCAAGGGCGAGCCCGACTGGCGCGCCCCCAGGAACTCGCCCGGCCCGCGAATCTCCAGGTCGCGCCGCGCGATCTCGAAACCGTCGCTGGTGTCGGCCATGGCCCGCAGGCGCTCGCGGGCGGTCTCGCCCAGCCGGCCGCCATCGGGCGGCGTGTACATCAGCACACAGGCGGAAGCAGCGGCCCCACGGCCGACGCGCCCACGCAGCTGGTGCAGTTGGGACAGGCCGAAGCGCTCCGCGTGTTCGATCACCATCAACGACGCGTTGGGCACGTCGACACCCACTTCGATCACGGTGGTCGAGACCAGCACGCCCATCTGCCCCGCGGTGAAAAGTGCCATCACCGCCTTCTTCTCCGCCACCGGCATGCGCGAATGCAGCAGACCCACCAGGACGCCGGGCAACGCCGCACTCAGTTCGGCGTGCGTGGCGGTGGCGTTGGAAAGGTCGATCGCCTCGCTCTCTTCGATCAGCGGACAGACCCAGTAGACTTGCCGGCCCTGCGCGATCTGGCTGCGGATGCGCTCGATGACTTCCGCGCGGCGGCTGTCGGCCACCACCTTGGTGACGATGGGCGTTCGCCCGGGCGGCAGTTCGTCGATGGTGGAGACGTCGAGGTCGGCGTAGTAGCTCATGGCGAGTGTGCGCGGGATCGGGGTCGCCGTCATCATCAGCAGATGGGGCTCGCCCTCGGGCATGTCAGGCCCCATCTTGCTGCGCAGCGCCAGCCGCTGCGCCACACCAAAGCGGTGTTGCTCGTCGATGATGGCCAGCGCCAGGTTCTTGAATTGCACCTGGTCCTGGATCACCGCGTGTGTGCCCACCACCAGCGCGGCCTCGCCGCTGGCAACGAGCGCGAGCATTTCGCCGCGTTGCTTCTTCTTCTGACTGCCGGTGAGCCAGGCCACACGCTGGCGCCGCGGCGCGAGCAGCGGCTCGAGCCAGCCGATGAGCTTGGCGAAATGCTGCTCGGCCAATATTTCCGTGGGCGCCATCAGCGCGCACTGCCAGCCCGCGTCGATGGCAATGGCGGCGGCGAGCGCGGCCACCACGGTCTTGCCCGAGCCCACGTCGCCCTGCAGCAGGCGGTGCATGGGCACCTGGCGCATCAGGTCACGCGCGATTTCCTCGCCCACACGGCGCTGCGCGGCGGTGAGCGCAAATGGCAGCGCCCCCAGCAGTTGCTCGTGCAGCCCGCCGGGCGTCGCGCGCAGAACCGGCGCGCGCAAGGCCGCCCGCTCCTGCTTGGCCGTGAACTGGGAGAGCTGCTGCGCCAGCAGCTCCTCGGCCTTGAGGCGCTGCCAGGCGGGGTGGCTGCGGTCTTCCAGCGCGTCGAGCGACACGTCCGGACCCGGGTGGTGCAAATAGCGCAGGGCATCGCGCAGGGTCCACGCGCCGCGCACCACGGCTTGCAAACCGCCGAGCAGGGCCGGCGGCAGCGTCTCGCTCAGGTCGGCGCGGCTCAAGCCACCGGCCACGGCCTTGCGCAAATAAGCCTGCGGCAGCTGCGCGCTCGTCGGATACACGGGCGTGAGGGCGTCGGGCAACGCACCACCCGCCGCGTGGAATGCCGGGTGCACCATGGTCCAGCCCATGAAGCCACCGCGCAATTCGCCGCGCACGCGCACCTGCGCGCCCACGGCGAGCGTTTTCTGGTGCGCGGGATAGAAGGTGAAGAAGCGCAGCGTGCAGGTGTCGGTGCCGTCGTCGATGGTGACCAGCAACTGGCGGCGCGGCCGGTGGCCGATCTCGCTGGCCGTGACCGTGCCCTCGATCTGCGCCAACTGCCCATCGCGCGCGCCGCGCAACGTGACGATGCGGGTTTCGTCTTCATAGCGCAGCGGCAGGTGCAAGGCCAGATCGATATCGCGCACCAGCCCGAGTTTGTGCAGGGCCTTCTGCGGCGCAGAGAGGGGCTTGCGGGTCGGGCTGGCTTCGGGCATCGGGCGATTCTGCCCGGCCCCAGGCATCCAGGTTTCCCGCGACCTTCGGCATCGCCCCCAAAAACGGGTTTTAAGTGCCTAGAATGCGCCCGTTCATACACAAAAAACAATGAATGCAGGGGGCATATGGATACCAATGGCCGTATTTTTTGCCGTGCGCTGGCGGGCTTGTGCGCGTGGTTCTTGCTGGCGCTTCCTGCGTTTGCCGAGGCCTCAGACCCGTGCGAAGGCTTCGAGGCACGGGGCGTCTACTGCACCAACACGCCCACCGACATCGGCGAGTGGCGTTTCGCGGCCAGTCTGGGCACCTGGACCCAGCGGCTCCCACGCAACTTCCGATCGTCGGACGCCTTGATCGACGCATGGATCCAGGCCACGCACGAAGCGTTGACCTCGCGGACCCGAACTTGTTCGCCCGGCAGGCTGGTCGAACTCAGCCGTATCGCGCCAGAGCCCGGCCACTTCGAGCGCAACACCTTTCCCCAACGGTTGATGAATGGCAACTACGAGTACCACCTGACGTGCACCGACACGTCCATGGGATACCCGATCCAGCGCAACGAGCTCTCGGTGATTCAGCTGTATGCGGAGCGGACCGTAGGATGCGCCCCTCCCATGACGCAGCGCGAGATGATCGGAACCCATGCAGGCGCAGCCGTCTGCATTGGCGAACAAAAGCCGGCCGTGACGCTCAAGGATCTGGGCCCGCTGGACAAGAACTCGCGCGCCTCGCCTCGGCTCATCGAAGCCACCGTGACCAATGCCGCCTACAACCACGCACCGATGGGCGATGCGGCGCTGGCCTTCGCCGTTCTGGCGCCTCCAGGCCCCGGCGGGCCGCCTGGCCGCGTCCTCAGCACCACATACCCCGGCCAGCTCGTTCCGGCATCGCGTTCCTGGGCCGTGACCGACCGCCAGGGCAAGACACGCGCCACCTTCCATTGGCCCCAGGCCAGCGTCCAGCCCCCGGTCCAGCGTGTGGGCGCGCATTGCGATCCATCCGGGCAGTGCATGGCCACGTTGGACCTGCGCTGGAACTCGGACGTGGTCATCGGCTTTTTCAATGGGGTTGCGAACACACGGAATGCGGCGCAGGGCAGCATGGATCGGCTGCGGGAAGAATTCGGCACGCAATACAAGCAAGGCCAACTCAAGTACGACTGGTTCTACAACCAGACCGCCTGCGGTGAGGCGTGGCACGGGAAGGTCTCGTGCCTGGAAGACGTGGCCGAGGTGTTCGAGCAACGCAGCCTGGAACTGGCCGGCGTATTCGCCAACCGATGGGAGGTGTTCTGGGACTTGCTCACGGCCCGCCAAGCGCAGGAGGCGTCACTCACCGGCCGACTGGTGGCCCTGCTCGGCAACGGTGCCAATGCCTTGCTGCAATGGCTGGATGCCACGGCCAACGCCCTGATCAACCAACTGGCCCGCGACACGCTCAAGCTGCTGACGCTGTTCACCGACTCGCCCACCTACGAGAACCGCAATGCACACCTGGAGCGCCTGTTGCAGCACACCCGAGAGGGCAGCCGACTGCTGCTGGTCGCCCATTCGCAAGGCAATCTGTTTGCCAACAGCGCGCACGATGCCCTCAAATCCATCCAGCCCGACGCCCTCGCCCAGGTCGTGCACGTGGCGCCCGCCTCTCCCACCTTGCGCGGGGAGCACGTCCTGGCCAACATCGACCTGGTCATCAACGGCCTGCGGCTGAGCGGGCTCAACAGCGTGCCCGCTGCCAACATCACACTGCCGCTCAGCCTCAGGGATGTCACCGGCCACGGCTTCGAGCCCACCTACATGGACAAAGCCCGCGCCGCCTACGGCCGCGTGCACCACATGATCTCGACCAGCCTGGAGGCCCTCGCGCCATGAAAATGCTCACCATGATCTCGCACAATGTCTTCCGCACCCTGGTATCGCTGCTGCTCCTGGGCCTGAGCGCCTGCGGTGGCGGTAGTAGTGGGGGAGGAGGAGGCGGCGGCGGGGGCAACAAAACCCCGGCATCCGATACCTCGGCATCCCTCGCCCAGCAGATCCAGGCGCTGGAGCGCAGTGGACAACTGCCCTTGCTCGACCGTTCCAGCGATACCGCAGGTCCCGATGTCAACCAGAATGGCATTCGAGACGACATCGACGCCTGGATCGCGGCCCTGCCGATCTCGGACACGCAGAAGAAGGCCGCGCAACAAGCCGCCCGTGTTCGGCAGGCGGAGCTTCTGGTCGACCTGGGTGACACGGCGGAGCTGGACCGGCTGGGCGACTTGTCCATGGCCAGCATCGTGTGCCTTGGCGACGTGTTCATGCCAGACCGTCAACGTGGTCGTGACCTCAGCAGCAACATCGTCGCCATCACCTTCAACACCAAAGACCGCGCCAGGCGCTACGTCGCCTACAACCGCGCGGTCTCGGGCAGCGCAGGGCAACTTCCGGAAGGCAACACCTGCGAGCCGTGAACAGGCACGGCGGACACAGCCTTCGGCGGCTCTGCAAAAATAGCAGCCCTTGTTTTGGAACGGGCCTGTCCGGCCCTCAAGCAGCATGCCCGCTTCGCCTTCGCCATCTTCCGCCGCCCGTGCGTTCACCGTCGCCGACTTCGACTTCCACCTCCCACCCGAACTGATCGCCCAACATCCCGCTCCCGAACGCAGTGCCTCGCGTTTGCTCGACGGCACGGGCGGCACGCCGGTGGACCGCGTGTTTCGTGAGCTTCCCGCCCAGCTGAACGCAGGCGACCTGCTGGTGTTCAACGACACCCAGGTGGTCAAAGCCCGGCTCTTCGGCCAGAAGGCCAGCGGCGGCCAGCTGGAAATGTTGATCGAGCGCGTGCTGCTGCCGCATGAAGCCCTGGACGGCTCGGCCGATGAAGTGGTGGCCCACCTGCGCGTGAGCAAGAAGCCCCAGCCCGGCGGCCGGCTGCACATGGCCGGTGGCTTGGCGCACGGCGGGTTCGACGCGGTCTACCTCGGCCGTTGGCCCGACGAGCACGGCCAACTGTTCCGCTTCCGCCTGCACGGACCCGAGGGCGACACACCCTACGACCTGATGGCGCACCATGGCCACGTGCCGCTGCCGCCTTACATCGACCACGGCGACGACGCTGATGACGAGCGCCGCTACCAGACCGTGTTCGCACGCGTGCCCGGTGCGGTGGCCGCGCCCACGGCGGCGCTGCACTTCGACGAAGCTGTGCTGGACGCGCTGGACGCGCGCGGCGTGCAACGCGCCAGCGTCACACTGCACGTGGGGGCCGGCACCTTCGCGCCCATGAAGGCCGGGCGCATCGAAGACCACGTGATGCACCACGAGCGCTACGCCATCCCGCCGCAGACGCTCCAGGCCATCGCCGACTGCCGCGCGCGTGGCGGCCGCGTCGTGGCTGTGGGCACCACCACCGTGCGCACGCTGGAGAGCTGGGCGCACTCCGGCGAAACCCAGGGCGACACCAACATCTTCATCACGCCGGGTTTTGGTTTTCGGGTGGTCGACCTCATGGTCACCAACTTCCACCTGCCGCAATCCACGCTGATGATGCTGGTGAGCGCCTTCGCCGGGTACGACCACATCCGCGCGCTCTACGACCACGCGATCGCGCAGCGCTACCGCTTCTTCAGCTATGGCGACGCCATGCTGCTGCGCCGCACCTGACAAAGGCTTGGCCGCATGCAAGCGCTGAAAACCCTGGTATTGGGCGGCTACGGCAACTTCGGCGCGCGCATTGCCCGCGCGCTGGCGCAAGACGCAGCGGTGCAAATCGTGGTGGGCGGTCGCGACGCCGAACGTGCCCAGCGCTTCGCTCGCGAACTGGGCGGCAGCGCGCAAGCTTTGCAGATCGATGCAGAGCACGCATCGTTCGCTTCGACCCTGCGTGCACAAGGCATCGGGCTGGTGATCCACACCGCCGGACCGTTCCAGGCCCAGGGCTACGCGGTAGCGCACGCCTGCGCGCAAGCCGGTTGCCACTACATCGACCTGGCCGACGGCCGCCGTTTCGTTTGCGATTTCCCGGCAGCGCTGCAGGGCACGTTCGCCGACGCCAGGCGCACCGCCGTGAGCGGGGCCAGCACGGTGCCGGCGCTGTCCTCGGCCGTGGTGGAACACCTGAGTGCGGGTTGGCAAGCCGTGCACACCATCGAAATCTGCATCGCGCCCGCGCAAACCGCACCGCGCGGCGTGGCCACGCTGGAAGGTGTTCTCAGCTATTGCGGTGCGCCCATCGCGGTGTGGCAAGACGCGCGGTGGCAGACCGGCCACGGCTGGGAGGAGCTGCAGCACATCGCATTCGCCCACATGCCAGCTCGGCTGGGCGCGTTGTGCGATGTGCCGGACCTGGAGCTCTTTCCCACGCACTACAAGGTTCAACAACGCGTCATGTTCCGCGCCGCGCTCGAAGTTCCCTTGTCCCAGAAAGCCTTCGCGTGGATCGCAAGCGCCCGGCGGCGCGGCTGGCTGCAGCGCCCGCAACGCCTGGCACCCTGGCTCCACCGGTTCGCCCCCGTGTTCGACCGCTGGGGCAGCGCGCTGGGCGGCATGGTGGTGCACGTATCGGGCCTTGATGGCCAGGGGCAAGCCATTGAAAGGTCGTGGCACGTGAGCGCCGACCACGACCATGGCCCCGAGATCCCCGCCATGCCGGCAATCCTGCTCGCCCGGCATCTCGCTCACCGCAAGGGCCCGCCACCGGGTGCCCATACCGCCATGGGCCTGCTCCCGCTGGACGCTTTCGACGGTGAGTTCCAGCGTTGGAACATGCCCACCTGCGAGACCTGAAGCCATGACCCCACAAGACCGTGAATGGCTGCGCTGGAGTCTGGTGTTCGTGTGGGTGAGCACGGCGCTCGTGAGCGTGTGGGAATGGCGCGGCCAGAGCATGGCGTTGTTGTCCCCTCTGGACGTGCGGTTCGAGCAACTCAAGCCCTGGTTGATCGGGAGCGGCGCGGCCGTCGACCTGCTGCTGGGTGTGTGGATGGCCTGGCGACCCGGCCGCCGGGTTCATGCTGTGGCGCTGTCTGCCATGATCCTGATGACGGCCGTGGCCACCCTGATCCAGCCCGATCTGTGGTTGCATCCGCTGGGTCCGTTGACCAAAAACCTGCCGATCGCCGCCATCCTGGTGGTCTTGCTGCGCAACCCAGGCCCCACGCGATGAACACCTATCTCTTGCTGAAGTGGGTCCATGTGGTGTCCAGTGTGGTGCTGGTGGGCACCGGCCTGGGCACCGCGTTCTTCATGTTCTTCACCAACCGCAGCGGCAACCTGCAGGCACAGGCCGTCGTCAACCGGCTCGTGGTGCGGGCAGACGCGTGGTTCACCGCGCCTGCGGTGCTGATCCAGCCGGCCACCGGCATCGCCTTGGCCCATCTGGCGGGCTGGCCTTTGAGCACGCCGTGGATCGCGGTCTCGCTCGCGCTGTTTGTTTTCACCGGCTTGCTGTGGTTGCCGGTGGTGTGGCTGCAGTGGCGCATGGCCGCCATGGCCCGCACCGCCGTGGCCGATGGCACGCCCCTGCCTGCCGCCTACTCGCAGCATGCGCGCTGGTGGGAGCGCCTGGGCTACCCCGCGTTCGCCGCCATGCTGGTGGTGTTCGCGCTGATGGTGTTCACACCCAGCTTCACTCTCTAAGCACATGCAACGACCCACGCGCTGTCATCACCTTGTTCCCGCCATCGCCCTGTGCGCCACAGCGCCCGCCATGGCCGCCACGCCCTACGCCACGCAGGGCACGTGCGCCGGTCACCCTGCGGTGGCCTTGAAGGTGCCCGCCGGCTGGTGCGCTGGCCTGGTGGCCGATGTGCGCGATGGCCTGCGCATGCCGCGCCGCCTGCTCGAAGTGGCGCCGAACCGGTTCTGGATCGTCGACATGGGCAACTGGGAACCTCGCCGCGGCCGTCTGCTGGAACTGCGCACCGGTATCTCGCCCGGCCAGACGGGACGCGTTCGCGTGCTCGCCACCGGCCTGGACCGCCCGCAAGGACTGGCGAAAGGGCCTGACGGACGCATCTACATTGGAGAAGCCGGCGTTGTGTGGCGCACGCCCATCGGCGAGACCGTCCAGAGACAGGACGTGATCACCGGCCTGCCCGCCGACGGCGCTCATCCGCTCAAGGAGTTGGCCTTCACACCCGATGGCCGGCTGCTGGTCAACATGGGGTCGATCACCGACGCGTGCCGAGGCAGCGACCAGCAACAACCCGCACCCTGCCCCGAACTCGCCGGCCCCCAGCCACGCGCCGCCGTGTACGTGGCCACCTTGGGTGGGCAGGACTTCGCGCTGCAGAGCTTCAAACCCCTGGCCACTGGGCTGCGCAACTCGCTCGGCCTGGCCAGCACCACCGCGCGCGACGGCACGGTGCGCCTGTGGCAAGCAGAGAACTCGGTGGACTACACCGATGCAAAGCTGCCCGCCGAGGAGCTCAACGAATTGAAAGAGGGCGCGTCTTACGGCTGGCCCTATTGCGTGAGCGACGCAAAGGGTCTGGCGGTGCCGGCGCGCGGTTACGAAGGCAGGGCGCGTTGCGCGCAACACGTCTCGGCGCATGCGGCGTGGCCGGCCCACGTAGCGCCCCTGCAGTTGCTATTGACACCCCGAGACTTCCACACAGGCCCCTTCGCCCACCGCTTGCTTGCGGTCTGGCACGGCTACCGCCCCGGGGGCCATCGCGTCGTGGCCTGGCGGCTCGACGACCAGGGCCGTCCCAGTGGCGCGCGCGAAGACCTGGTGAGCGGCTGGCAAGCCCAAGCCGGCGCGCGGCCGATGGGCACGCCGGCCGGGATCACCTTCGACGCCCAAGGCCGGCTGTGGATCGTGGAAGACCGCAACAAGACGGTCATCGTGATCGCACCGAAGCCTTGATTCAGGCGATCTTCGCCAGATGTTCCCTTTTGGGAAAGGGCGTTGACGGACCTTTGCGACAATCGCCGCCATGCTCCAGTTCGAACTGCTCAAGACCGAAGGCCACGCGCGCCGCGGCCGACTCACGCTCAACCATGGCGTGGTCGAAACCCCCATCTTCATGCCCGTGGGCACCTACGGCACCGTCAAAGGCGTGATGCCACAGAGCCTGCACGACATGGGCGCCCAGATCATCCTGGGCAACACGTTTCACCTCTGGATGCGCCCGGGCCGCGAGGTGATGGCCAGCTTCGGTGGCCTGCACGCCTTCGAACAATGGCACAAGCCCATCCTCACCGACTCGGGCGGCTTCCAGGTCTGGAGTCTGGGTGCAATGCGCAAGATCACCGAAGAAGGCGTGACCTTCGCCTCGCCCGTCAACGGCGACAAGCTCTTCATGTCGCCCGAGGTGAGCATGCAGATCCAGACCGGCCTGAACAGCGACATCGTGATGCAGCTCGACGAGTGCACACCCTACGAAACCAATGGCCACATCACCACCGAGGCCGAAGCGCGCAAGAGCATGGAGATGAGCCGGCGCTGGGCCCAGCGTTCACAAGACGAATTCGCACGGCTGGAGAATCCCAATGCGCTTTTCGGCATCGTGCAGGGCGGCATGTTCGAGCACCTGCGCCAGGAGTCGCTGGAGGCGCTGGTCGAGATGGACTTTCCCGGCTACGCCATCGGCGGCGTGAGCGTGGGCGAGCCCAAGGAGCAGATGCTGCAAATCATGGCGCACACGCCGCACCGCCTGCCGGCGCACAAACCGCGTTACTTGATGGGCGTGGGCACTCCGGAAGACCTGGTGCAAGGCGTGGCCGATGGCGTGGACATGTTCGACTGCGTCATGCCCACGCGCAACGCGCGCAATGGCACGTTGTTCACCCGCTTTGGCGATCTGAAGATCCGCAACGCGCGCCACAAGACCGACCACCAGCCGCTGGACGTCACCTGCACCTGCCACGCCTGCGCCGGCAAGAGCGGCGTGAGCTGGACCGACGGTGGACGCGACGGCTTCAGCCGTGCCTACCTGCACCACCTGGACCGCTGCGGCGAAATGCTCGGCCCGATGCTGAGCACCATCCACAACCTGCACTACTACCTGAACCTGATGCGCGAGGTGCGCGAGGCATTGGACGCGGGCACCTTCGGCGCATTCCAGGCGCAGTTCAAGGCCGATCGCGCGCGCGGCGTTTAACCAAACTGCAGGCAGCGCATGCCCAGCGTGCCGCTGTGGAAGGCCTCGAAGACGTGCCGAGGCACCTGACCCGCATCGGCCGCGCCCAACGCGTATAGAAAGGGCCAATAGTGGTCCGGCGTGGGCACCGCCATGCGGGCAGACATGTCCAGCCCGATGTAGTTCAGCAACGCCTTGTCTTCGCGCTGGTCCAGCGCGCGTTTGACACAGTCATCGAACGCCTGCGCCCAAGGCCGGCTTGCCTTGGATTGCTCGGGCGTGCCCCGGTCGGTGGCGCGCAGGTTGTGCACGATATTGCCGCTGCCGATGACGAGTACGCCCTGCTCGCGCAAACCTTGCAATTCACGGCCCAGCGCGTAATGGAAAGCAGCCGGCTTGTCGTAGTCGATCGAGACCTGAAAGACCGGCACGTTGGCCTTGGGAAACAAGTGGTGCAGCACGGTCCAGGTGCCGTGGTCCAGCCCCCATTCGGTGGTGGGCACGCTGGGGTTGCTGCGGATGAGTCTGGCGGCGGCACGTGCCAGATCGGGGTGGCCCTTGGCCGGGTATTGCATTTCGTGCAGCTGGCGCGGAAAGCCACCGAAGTCGTGGATGGTGGGCGGTCGCTCGTTCACGGTCACACCGGTCGCGCCATTCGTGAGCCAATGCGCCGACACCACCAGAATCGCGCGCGGCTCACCCAGGCGCTGGCCCCAGGCCGACAGTGCGCGGGTGAACCGGTTGTCCGAGATCGCGTTCATCGGGCTGCCGTGGCCAATGAAGAGCACCGGCTGGCGCTTCAGTGGGGCAGCGTGGGCAGGCGCCTGGGCGCTGAGCGAGAGCAGCGCGGCGGACAGTGCGCCCAGGGAAGTGGATTCCAGAAAAAGGCGACGGGAGGGCATGAGAAAAAATCGGTGGGGATCGAGCGGCCTTCTCTGCGGAAGGCAGAGCATAGAGATGCCCCTCATCCGCTTGGTTCCCTGCGCAGCGAAAGATGCGTTCAACCCGCTGGTGCCGCGCCGTCCATTCGCGCCGAGGGCTCCCCACACGCGTAACAGTAGCGTGTGAACGCATTCTTGCGCGCGTTGCATTTGACGCAGTGGTTGTGCAAGCCCATGCCGCAGTGCGCGCAGAAGTCGTTCTTCGGGTCCCTCAGGTCCAGCGGGCGCTCGCACCCGGGGCACACGCTCTTGGCCAGACGGGCCTGCGCGAGGTCGTAGTCCAGCTCCTGGCGCCGCTCGCGGTCGGGCAGCGCCTCGGCTTGCTGTTGCCGCTCCAAGTAGCGCTGCAAGGCGGCGATGGCGTAGCGCCCGCCGATCACCGTGAGCACGATGCCGACGATGTAGCGCACATAGCCGCCGTAGCTCGGCAGGTACGGCATCAGCTCCACGAAAAAGGCGAACAGCGCGAAGAAGATGAAGCCCCATACGAACGGCCAATAGGTGCTCTTGCGCTGCTTCGCAAACAGCCAACCTGCCACCACCAGCAAGGGCAAGGTGAGCGCGAGGCGGTAGAGGAAAACGCGCAGTTCTTGCGCGCGCTGGGCCGCCATGAAGGTGTCGCGCGCCTGGTCTTCCAGCACCTGCAAACCCTCCTGTGCGCGCTGCTGTGCCTGGCTGGCGTTGAGCGCCGCTTGCTGCTGCGCCTCCACCGCCGCCAGCGCATCGCGCTCGGCCTGGCGGTAGCCATCGAGCTGGCGCGTGCGCTCGATCAACTCGGGGTCTTGTTCGGGCCGCTGCGTGGCATTGCGCGTGGCCAGCCAATTTCCAAACGTATCGCGCGCCGCGCGGTGGTTGGCCTGCGCGGTCTGCTGGCGCAACTGCGCCTGCTCCAGCACGCTCTGCGCTTCGCGCTCGGTGCGCCGCGCGTCTTCGACCGCGCGCTTGAGCGCGGGTGCCCGCTGCGGGTCCAGAAAGTCGTCCAGCGTGCGTCGCTGCTCCACCTGCGGCAAGTCGCCCACGATGGTGCCGCCCAAGCCCACCAGGAACCACGCAAACAGAAACGCCACCAGCCACAGCCCGCGGCGAAACCATTTCTCCGACCAACGCAATGCCTTGCCCATGTTGAACTCCTCCAGGATAAAACTGCTTTACAGCGCGATCGCCTGAGGCGAAGACGCCAGACCGCTGCGCGCGAACCATTCGAACACCGAATCCACCGTGACGGTTTCGATGCGATCGGCAAAGCGCTTCTCGTTCGGATGGTCGTCGAAGGCCACGTTGGCCGTGCCGGCCCGCGCGCCCAGCCGCGTGAACGCGCGCAGCGTGAGCGTGGTCGGCTGGTAGCCCTTGAAACGCAGCCAGGCCTGCGCTTGTTCCCGCGTACTCACGCCAGGCTCTACGGCCATGGACATCGTTTCCAGCGCCCATTGATTGGACTGCTGGTAGCGCTGGCTCCACGGGTAGCTCACCAGGTTGTAGGCCCGTTCGTGCAGCACGATCGAGCGGCGGGAGTCGTTGAGCAGTACCCACAGCGGCGCTTGCAAGGCCGGCGCGGGCACCACCCATGCGGCTTCATGGCGCCACACGTCGTCGAGAAAGAACTCACCCAGGCCCTGGCGGTACAGGTCGCTGGTGGCGGTGCCGCACTGGTTGAGCTTGTGCAGCACGCGCCAGAGACCGGCATCGGTCTTGTAGGCCCAACCCAGATGCGAATAGCGCAACTGGTATTTGCTCAGGTCTTGTCCGGCACGCGCGAGCACCACCACGCGCGCGCCGCTGCGGGCATGTTCGGCGTCCAACGCCTGCGAGGTTCGCAACGCCAAGGCCATGCCTTGCTCGATGCCCTGCGCGGTCAAGGGTTTGTGTTCGCAGGAGCGGCCCGCATGGGCGGTGGTGGCGAGCAGCAGAGCGGCGGCAAGGCCGCACACGGTTCGCAGCAAGGTCGTGGTCATTGGCGTGTCACCCGTTCGTTGTGCAACAGTGCACGGCCCAGCTCGTTGGGAATGAAGGCCAGCACCTCGCCTGCGGCGGAGAGCAGCACGCCGGTGCCGATCACACTGACCGTGACTGCGGTGCCCACACCCGCCGCCACGCCCAAAGCGGCGCGCCCCGCCACTTCCACGCTGGCTCGCGCGCCGTCCGACGCCCGCTCCAACACGTAAACCGTGCCGCGCGCGGTGCTCTCCACCGTCTTGACCACCAGCACCGCACTGGTGGCGGACAGTGCCACCGGCAACGTACTGACAGCGGCTGCCCCGACAGAAGCCGTGGCGGCGACCGAGGCCACCGAGGCGACAGGCAGCATCGACAACGCGACCGAGGCCTCGCTCTGCGCGCGGGCGGGCGTGCTGACCATGGTCAGCGCAAGGCACACGCTGGCGGCGAGCTTCATCAGGTTTGAAATGGTCTTGTCCATGAGAGTGTCCTGTTGTCGGTGAAAGGATGGAGGCTTATTCGGCATGGGCAGCGGCGCGTTCCTGCTGGGCCTGCTGGGCCTGCTGACGGCCGAGCATTTCTCCGCGCACGTGCGCCTCGGCCAGATCGGCTTCGTGGCGGTCGCGCAGGGTCTTGGCCAGGGTGAAGGCCGAGGTGACGAGGTAGAGCCAGCTCACACCCAGATAGGCGCGGTAGGTGTCGTTGATCTCCATGCGCAGCAAGCCCCAGCCCGTCAACGCCATGGCGACAGCAAAACCTCCCCACACGACCAGGCGCCACATCGGCGTTTCGGCTTCGCCACTCAGCGACGCCTTCTGTCCATCGCGCACCGCCTTGGACAAGACGAACACGGTGGAGAGACAGAACACGTAGCCCATCACCATGAAGGCGCGATCCAGCGCCTGGCCGGGCAGGTACGCCAGGCCCGTGGCACAGAGGAACACGGCGATGCCGAACGAGACCCAGACCTGGAGCTGCCAGGCGCGGGTGTCGCGCATCACGATGAGGGGAGAGCGGTTCGAGGCCATAAAAACCTTGGGGTTGTTGAGGAGCCGCGATGGTGCTTCGACCAGGTCTTCAAGGCCTCGTCGGTTTGCATGTGTATCGATCGATCGTGTGATCGGTATCGAATGGTGATACCGAGAACCGGAGACACCCGACGCGCATTTCAGTGCAACAACTGCGCCACGCGGACGTGCAAGCCCTCAGGCGTCACCGCGTGCGACGCGAGGGGTTCGCCCACGTTCAGTCCGACACGGTTGAAAACGCCACGGCGGAACGGCCGGACCATGGCCGTCTTGGTGCCGTTGTGCATCTCCACGCGGCTGAAAAACGAGCCCCAGAGATGGGTGAGTGCCATGGGGATCACCGGCACCTGGAGGCCATCGGCCTCGGCGCGCTCCAGGATCTTCATCACGCCGCCTTTGAAAGGCTGCAGAGCGCCATCGGTTGTGATACCTCCCTCGGGGAAGATCGCCAGCAGATCACCCTCGCGCAGCACAGCGGCGGCCGCTTCGAACGCCGCCTCATAGGCCACTGGGTCCTCCTTCTGCGGTGCGATCGGGATGGCCTTGGCCAGCCTGAACAGCCAGCCGAGCACCGGCACCTTGAAGATGCGGTGGTCCATCAGGAAGCGCATCGGGCGTGGGCTCGCGGCCATGAGCAGCACCGCATCGACGTAGCTCACGTGGTTGCAGACGATGATCGCCGCGCCTTCGGTGGGAATGTGCGCGTCGCCCGTGACCTTGAAGCGGTAGACGCAGCGCGAGGCCACCCAGGCCACGAAGCGCAAGAGGTACTCGGGCACCAGCAGGAAGATGTAGAACGCCACCACCGCGTTGGCCAGACCCACCAGCAGGAACATTTGCGGAATCGTGAAGCCCGCCTTGAGCAGCGCGCCGGCCATGACGGCGCTGCCGATCATGAACAAGGCGTTGAGGATGTTGTTGGCCGCGATGATGCGCGCGCGGTGCGTGGGCTGGCTGCGCATCTGGATCAGCGCGTACATGGGCACGCTGTAGAGGCCGGCGAAAAGGCTGAGCAGCGTCAGGTCGACCAGCACGCGCCAATGCCCGGGCACCACCACGAACTGCGCCACGCCTTGGGCGGCCACCGTGGGCAAGCCCCGCGAGGCGAAGTACAGGTCGATGGAAAACACGCTCATGCCGAAAGCGCCCAGCGGTACCAGGCCGATTTCCACGTGTCGGCGCGAAAGCACTTCGCACAACAGCGAGCCGGTGCCGATACCGACCGAGAACACGATCAGCAACAACGAGGCGACCTGCTCGTTGCCGTGCAGCACCTCCTTGGCGAAGCTCGGAAACTGGCTCAGGAACACCGCGCCGAAGAACCACATCCAACTGATGCCCAGGACCGAGCGGAACACCACCGTATTGCCATGCGCGAGCTTGAGGTTGCGCCAGGTTTCGGTGAAGGGGTTCCAGTTGATGGTCAGCCCCGGGTCGGTGGCGGGCGTGACCGGCACGGCCTGCGCGGTCAGCCGCCCGATCAAAGCCAGTGCCACGCAGCTGAACCCCACGTGGTGCGCGCCGATCTCCGGAATGGCGATGATCAAACCTCCGGCCAGGTTGCCCAGCAGGATGGCGACGAAGGTGCCCATCTCCACCATGCCGTTGCCACCAGTCAGCTCGCGCTCGCTCAGGTGGTGCGGGAGGTAGGCGAACTTCACCGGACCGAACAAGGTGGAGTGCAGGCCCATGAGGAAGGTGCACAAGAGCAAAAGGGGAACGCTGGCGCTGAAAAACGCCCAGGCCGCCACCGCCATGATGAGCACCTCCAAGCGCTTCACGAACACGATCAAGGTCTTCTTGTCGTACTTGTCCGCGAGTTGGCCACTGGTGGCGGAGAACAGCAGAAACGGCAGGATGAACAGCGCGCCAATGACCAGCCCGGCCAGTGCCGGCGGCAGCCACGCCACCTGCAGCTGGTAGGTCACCATCACCGTGAAAGCGAACTTGAACAGGTTGTCGTTGGCCGCGCCCAGAAACTGCGTCCAGAAGAAGGGCGCGAAACGGCGCTGACCCAGCAAGGCAAATTGCCCGCCTTCGTGGGCAGCAGCAGCGGGTGAATGGGCCACTGCGGATGGGGTGGCGGTGGTGTTGCTCATGCGGGCTCCTCCAGATGTGCTGTTGTCGTGTGGTTGCCATCGGCCTGCGGCTCGCGCATTCTGCCGCATGGCCTGGGTGCGGCGCAGTCTGCGCGAGCGACGCCCTGCGCGGCATTGCACTCCGATACAGTCGCAGCATTCCCACCCGCCAGTACCGCCTTCCGATACTTCAAGCCCATGAGCACCACCGCCGACCTCGTCTCCGCGCTGAAAAAGGAACTCAAAGCGGCGCAGATGACGTACGCCGATCTGGCCCTGGCCATCGGCATGGCCGAATCCAGCGTCAAGCGCATGCTGGCCAGCGGAGAGATGTCGCTCGGACGCGTCGACGAAATTTGCCGTGCGCTCAAGCTGGACTTCGCCGAACTCGCACGCCGCGTGGCCGACGCGCAGCCGCTCTTGCGCGAGATGACGCAGGAGCAGGAACGGGCGGTGGTGGCGGACAAAAAACTGCTGCTCGTCGCCATCTGCGTGCTCAGCCAGTGGACGCTGGAGCAGATGACGGCGCGGTACCGCTTGACCGAAGCGGAGTGCGTGAAGTACCTGGTGCAGCTCGACCGCATCGGCATCATCGACCTGCGGCCGCTCAACCGCTACCGCCTCAAGTTGGCCAAGACCTTCCGCTGGCGCCCGCACGGGCCGGTGATGAACTACTTCCGCGAACACGCCCTGCTCGACTATTTCGCGGGCGGTTTCGACGGCACGGGCGAGGGCGTGATGCTGGTACACGGCTCGGTCAGCCGCACGCTCGCGCCGGGTTTTCTGGAACGGCTGCAGCGCGTGGCACAGGACTTCGCCCAGCAGCATCAGACCGACCAGAAGCTGCACGAGAAGGACCGTGAGGGCTACACGCTGGTGCTGGCCATGCGCAGTTGGGAATTCGAGGCGTTCGCGCGATTGCGGCGCTGACCATGGCCACGGCGCACAGCACCCCCGTCCCACGCCATGTCCTGCCGGTATTGGTGCTGGCGCAATTCCTGGGCACTTCGTTGTGGTTCGCGGTCAACGCGGTCATGCCCGACTTGCAGCGCGAGCTGGGCTGGGCCACCGGCGCGGTGGGCACGCTCACGTCGTCGCTGCAATTCGGCTTCATCCTGGGCACGCTGGTGTTCGCCCTGCTGGCCATCGCCGACCGCTTTGCGCCGCGCCGTGTGTTCCTGGTGTGCGCGCTCGCGGGGGCTGCCTGCACCGTGGGCGCCTGGTGGACGGTGCGCGATTATTCGGCGTTGCTCGTCTGGCGTTTTGCCACAGGGTTCTTTCTGGCGGGCATCTACCCGGTGGGCATGAAGATCGCCGCGCAGTGGTACGCGCGTGGACTGGGCGGCGCGCTCGGCCTGCTGCTGGGCGCACTCGTGCTGGGCTCGGCCAGCCCTCACGCGCTGCGTGCACTGGGCGGCGCGTTGCCCTGGCCCACGCTCATGCTGGGCGTGGCGGCCCTGGCGGCGAGCGGCGGCCTCCTGCTGTTCTTCTGCACCGCCGACCCGCCCGGCGCGCAAGCCCGCGTGGCGGTATTGCAATGGCGCGCCCTGGCCACGCTGTGGACCGATGCACGGGTGCGCAGCTCGGTGCTGGGCTATTTCGGCCACATGTGGGAGCTCTACACCATGTGGGTGATGGTGCCCCTGGTACTGGCCACCCGGATGCAAGGCGCCTCGCTGTCTTGGACGGCTTTCTTCGTGCTCGGTGCGGGGGCGATCGGCTGTGCCGCTGGGGGCTGGGTGGCGCAGCGCTGGGGCAGCGCCCGCGTGGCGGGCGTGCAACTTGCCATCAGTGGCCTGTGCTGCCTGGCAACGCCGTGGACGCTCGCCGCGCCCGATGTGGTGTTTTACGGCTGGTTGCTGCTCTGGGGCATCACGGTGGCCGGCGATTCGCCGCAGTTCTCCGCCCTCACCGCGCGCAACGCCCCACCCGAGGCAGTGGGCAGTGTGCTAACCCTCACCAACAGCATCGGCTTCGCCATTTCGATCGCCAGCATTCTGCTGTTCGTGTCATTCGCGGAGCACACCGCACTGAACCTGTTGCTGCCCTGGTTGGCCGTCGGCCCTGCTCTGGGCCTGTGGGCGTTGTGGCCGCTGTGGAAGGCCGAAGCCGGCGGCTCCTCTAACGTCTGCGGATGAACCCGAAGATGGCCGATGCGACGGCCAGCACGAGAAATACCACAAACAAGATTTGCGCAATCCCGGCTGCGCTGGCGGCAATGCCGCCAAAACCCAATAGGGCCGCAATCAGCGCGATCACGAAAAAAACCACGGCATAGTGAAGCATGTTCGGCTCCTGTGACAAGGCCGGCAAGCCGACCCTTGGTGCGTTCACAACGCCCACCGTTGTGATGGCTTCACTTTAAAAATGGATGCGTCTTGCCGCTGCAAGCGCCCATGCCGGCATCGAGTAGGAAATCACCGACAGGCTCACGCAAGGCCTACTGAATGAGCCCGTTCTTCAAGGCGTAGTAGGTGAGTTCGCTGTTGCTCGTGAGCTTGAGTTTTTCCAGCACGCGGGTACGGTAGGTGCTCACCGTCTTGACACTCAAGAACATCGCCTCGGCCATGTTGCCGATGGTCTCGCCCTTGGCCAGACGCAAGAACACCTGCAACTCGCGCTCGGACAACAACTCGTGCGGGGGGCGGTCGGCATCGCCGGCCGCGTTGTCGGCCAGCAGCTCGGCCACTGCCGGGCTGATGTAGCGCCGCCCGCGCGCGACCGTGCGTATGGCGTTGACGATGTCTTCGGGTTCACATTCCTTGTTGAGATAGCCACTCGCGCCGTTGCGCAGCAGCGTGGTGGCGTACTGGGCTTCCGGAAATCCGCTGAGGATGAGCACGGGCAGCTCGGGAAAGCGGGCCCGGATGGCCTGCAACGCGTCCACGCCACCTTGGTCCGGCATCGAGATGTCCATCAACAGCACGTCGACCTCGCCACCGCGTGCGAGTTCGAGCGCCTCGCGGCCGTTGTTGGCTTCCCCTGTCACCTTCAGGTCCACGTGTTCGCCGAGAAACTGGCGCAAGCCGGACCGCACGATGGCGTGGTCGTCGACGATGCCTACCTTGATCATGGTGTCTTTCTCGAATAGGGGTGCTGGTATGCGCAAGCAATGTAACAGGCCTGCTTCGCGCCAACCGTCAGACAGCTCCTACAACCCTGCCCTCGCATCGGCTCTGTCCTACACAGAGGTGGCGACCCGCCCGACATCCCATGCCTTCTTCCTTTCTTACAGTGACTCCACGGCCCAACGCCATCCGCGTTCAAGCCGCGCAGCCCCGAAGGACTGCTTCAACCCCCAACCATTCAAGGAGTCACATATATGAACTGGGATCGCATCGAAGGCAACTGGAAACAGGCCAAGGGGAAGGTGGTCGAACAGTGGGGCAAGCTCACCAACGACGACCTTGACGTTGTCGCGGGCCGCCGCGAGCAACTGTCCGGGAAGATCCAGGAACGCTACGGCATTGCAAAGGACGAGGCTGAGCGTCAAGTGGCCGACTGGGAGCGCCGTCTGGGCGACACCTGGCTGGACGATGCGCCGCGCAATCCTCCGAGTTCGCACTGACGTTCAGCCATCCACAGGCGCAAGCCGATTTCTCGCAAGTTTCAAAAAGACCACCACGCCCCTCTGCCGCGCGAAGCCGGACTCGACTGCGAGGCCTTTCTCGCTGGCAGCCCCATACACACATGCATATTTGACCTGAGGAGATCGCTATGAAACTGACCCATGTTGTTCTCGCCGCCGCCGCGGCGCTCGCCGTTGTTCAAGTGACCGGCTGTGCGGTCGCCCGCGACCAACAGACCGTTGGCTCGTATGTCGACGATGCCACGGTGACCACGCGCGTGAAAGCGGCCTTTGCGAAGGACCCAACGGTTGCCGCAACGTCCATCAACGTCGAGACCCTCAAAGGCACGGTCCAGCTCTCGGGCTTTGCCAAATCCGAAGCCGAGCGCAGCGGTGCCGAACGCTTGGCGCGCAACGTCGACGGCGTGAAGTCCGTTCGCAACGACATCGTCGTTCGATAAGGGCCACAGGACGACACGGGTGTAGGACATGGCCTACATCACAATGCCCAGCGACAACGGCACAATGGAAGCGCGCATGCCCGACCCAGTCGGCGAGCGCGCTCCGCTTCCGTCAAAGCCCATGCCCTGCGCCCAAATGTCTCCTCTCAGAACTTTCATCGTCGAGGACAACAAGGTGATCTACGAGAACCTGGTGTCCACGCTGGAAGAGCTGGCCAATGTAGAGATGGTCGGGCACGCCCGGGACGAAGCCGCTGCGGTGCAATGGCTCCAGGGCGGCGGTAGTTGCGATTTGATGATCATCGACATCTTTCTGACCTCTGGCTCGGGTCTGGGCGTGCTGAAAGCAGCACAGACCACGCACCTTCCCATGCGCCGCGTGGTGCTCACCAACTACGCCACCGCCGACATTCGGCAGCGCTGCGCAGCACTCGGGGCCGATCGGGTGTTCGACAAGTCGAGCGAACTCGAAGACCTGATCACGTATTGCTCCCGCATCTCCGACGGCACGGCCACCTCGCCCGCTGGTCTTCAGTAAGCCCCTGCGACACACGAGATGCCCATCGCCCTCCCTTGGCGCTTTGCCCCGTGGCGCAGGTCACTGGCAATGGCGCTGGCAGCGGCACTGGCGTTGGCGGTCTTTGCAGGTTCGGAATGGATTTACCATCGCGCGCGCGACTCCATGTTCAGTCTGGGGGCGCGCGACAATGCGCGCACGGCAGTGCAGACGGTCATGCGCCGCCTGCTCGATGTCGAGACCGCCCAGCGTGGCTACCTGCTCACCGGCCGCTCGCAATACCTGGAACCCTACAACGCGGCGGAAACCGACATGGCGCACGCCATCATCCGGTTGCGCGAACACCTTCGGAACGACCCCGCCATGTTGCGTCTGGTCGACGCACTCGAAGAGCAGGTGCTGCAAAAGACCTCCGAGGTGGAGGCCACCATTTCGCTGTACGACCAGGGGGCACAAGACGCCTGGCAGGGCATCTTGCTGACCGATATCGGCCGCGAAAAGATGGAAAATGCCCGCCGCATCGCCGACGTGCTGTTGGTCACGGAAGACCGGCGCGTGGCGATCGAGCGCGCGGGCATCTACCGCACGCTCGACATGGGTCGGGTCAGCGTGCACGCGCTGACCGTTTTGAGCTTGTTGGCCTACCTCTTTTTTCTGAGTAAGAACGCCGCCCTGCGGGCGAGTCGCCAGGCGCACGCGCAGCAGTTGCAGGCCGAGCGCGACTCCCTCGAACACCAGGTTCGGCTGCGCACCGCCGAACTCGCGCAGCTCAACCTGAGTTTGCAGGAGTTGCGCGATGGGGAGCGCAGCGGCCTGGCGCGTGCGATGCACGACGAACTGGGCGCACTGCTCACCACCGCCAAACTGGACCTCATGCGCCTGCGCCATGCCATGCCCACGCCCAGCGATGAAGTGACGATGCGGCTGAAGCACCTGAACGCCACGCTGGACCAGGGTATCGATGTAAAGCGGGGTTTGATGGAAGGACTGGTGCCCGGGGCCCTGCACAACCTCGGACTGCAGCCCGCGATCGAAGATCGGGTGCGCGTGTTCCAGGAGCTCACGGGTGTGCCCGTCGAGCTGGACTTGCAAGCGGTCGTCGCCGACACCGCGACACGGCAGGCACTGTTCTCGGTGGTACAAGGCGTGTTGTCCAATATCGAACGGCATGCCCATGCTTCCCGCGTCACACTCTCGCTCGTGACCGATGGCCCCCAAGTCGTTCTCACCTTGGCCGACAATGGTCAAGGTTTCGCGGGGCCCAGCGGATCGACCTCGGCCCAAGGATTGAAAAGCCTGCGCCACCGCATCGAATCGCGCGGCGGCAGCTTCACCGTTCGCTCGGCGCCGGGCGAAGGCACTCATGTGCAGGTCCGCCTGCCCACTCCAGAACTCAACGAAGGACACACCGACACCACGCCATGATCAAGTCGTCCATCGAACGGGTCGCTCGAACGCGCTACGTGATGCCCATCATCGTGACCTTGGCCATCGCCATCATCGCCATCACGGAAAGCACCTATCAGCACTCGCGCACCACATTGGAACAAGGCGTCGCACTCTCCGACGCGCGTCTTGAGGCCTCCCGGACCCTGCAAAGCCTCACCGATGCGGAGGCTGCCGCTCGCGCGTACATCGCCAGTGGCCACCCGGACGACCTGGCGACCTACCGGGAGGCGGTTGCGGACATGCAAGCCGTTCGCCAAGGGGTGGTCAAACTGGTGGAGGTCCTCGATCCCGGCCGGACCTTTTCGCTGAGTGGATTGAACGAGCAACTGGATGCGCACGTCGCCACACTGGACGAGTGGGTGCGCGCGGCGGCCCAAGGGCGCAAGGCACAGGCCCAAACCCAGGCGAGCGCCCATCAGAGTCGTCAACGGTATGCCGCCCTGCGCACCGAATTTGAAACCGTGCTCAAGCGCGGCGAGGCGATTCAGAAAAGCACCCGGGTCTCGCTCTTCGATGCCATGCTGATCAACCGCCTGGCCTTGCATGGTCTGGTGGTGTTGGCGGTGCTGGCATTGGCCCTGTTCATGCGGCAGTTGCGCGAAAGCGACCGCCGCGAGGCACAGGAGCACGAGCGCCTCTCGGCCCAGGTGACCCTGCGCACCACCGCCCTGCGCAATCTGGCCGGACACCACGTGAGCGCACGCGAGGACGAACGCAGCCGCGTGGCACGCGAGCTTCACGACGAACTGGGCGGCCTGTTCACTGCCATGAAACTGGAGATCGCCCGCTTGCGCCGTGTCACCGAAGTACCCGATGCGGCGCTCGAGCGCATCGCCGGCATCGAACAACGGCTCAACGAAGGCATTGCCGTCAAGCGGCGCATCATCGAACACCTGCGACCCTCGTCGCTCGATCAACTGGGCCTCATTCCCGCGCTGGAAATGCTGTGCCAGAACGCTGCGGGCGGACTGGGCATCCCGGTACACATGCAACTCTCGCCGGTGGAACTGACCAAGGACGCCGAACTCACCGCCTACCGGCTGGTGCAGGAGTCGCTGACCAACGTGAGCAAGTACGCCCAGGCACGCCAGGTCTGGGTGGAGCTGGCGCAAACCAGCCCCTGGGTGCGCGTGTCGGTGCGCGACGACGGCCGAGGCTTCGACACCGAGACCGTGCCCGCCGGTCACCATGGCTTGCTGGGCATGCGGGTGCGGGTCGAGTCGCATGCGGGCAAGCTCGACATCATCAGCGCGCCCGGCCTGGGCACCCACGTGGTCGCCGAGCTGCCCATGCGCACGGTGGCGCCGGCCTGAGCTGTAACCGAGCTGTAACTGGTTTCACAGATAATTGAAACCAAATTACATCCGGCCACCCCGGCCTTTCTGGAGACAGTTCCCAAATGAAGATCACGCGCGCCACCAAGATCGTTGCCACTCTCGGCCCCGCGTCCAGCGACCCCGACCTGCTCGAACGCATGATCCGCGCCGGCGTCAATGTGGTGCGGCTCAACTTCTCGCACGGCATCGCGCAAGACCACATTGACCGGGCCGAGCTGGTGCGGGCCGCGGCGCAACGCGCGGGCCGCGAGGTGGGCATCATGGCCGACCTGCAGGGACCGAAGATCCGCGTCGGCAAGTTCGCGCAAGGCAAGGTGGTGCTGGAGCCCGGGCAGGCCTTCGTGCTCGATGCCTCGCGCACCGAGCCAGGGGACATCGAAGGCGTGGGCCTGGACTACAAGGAGCTGCCACGCGACGTGAAGGCCGGCGACACGCTGCTGCTCAACGACGGGCTGATCGTGCTCACCGTCAACAAGGTGGCCGGCCCGGCGGTGCACACCACCGTCAAGCTCGGCGGCGAGCTGTCCAACAACAAGGGCATCAACAAACAGGGCGGCGGGCTCACCGCGCCGGCGCTGACGGCCAAGGACATGGACGACATCAAAACCGCGATGGGCCTCAAGGCCGACTACGTGGCGGTGAGCTTCCCGAAAAACGCCACCGACATGGAGCTGGCACGCCAGCTCTGCAACGTCGCGGGCGCGGCCACCGGCCACAAGCCGGGGCTGATCGCCAAGATCGAGCGCGCCGAGGCCATTCCTGAACTGGCTGCCATCCTCAAGGTGTCCGACGGCATCATGGTCGCGCGGGGTGACCTGGCGGTGGAAGTGGGCAACGCGGCCGTGCCCGGCTTGCAGAAGCACATGATCCGGCTCGCGCGCGAGATGGACAAGGTGGTGATCACCGCCACGCAGATGATGGAATCGATGATCGTCAACCCGGTGCCCACGCGTGCCGAGGTGAGTGACGTCGCCAACGCCGTGCTCGACGGCACCGACGCGGTGATGCTCAGCGCCGAAACCGCCGCCGGCAAATTTCCGCTGGAAACCGTGATGGAAATGGCCAACATCTGCTCCGAAGCAGAAAAGGCCGAGTACCGCGAGCTGAGCGCCGACTTCCAGGGCAAGACCTTCAAGCGCATCGACCAATCCATTGCCATGGGCGCCCTGTTCACCGCCCACCACCTGGGCGCCAAGGCCATCGTGGCCCTGACCGACTCGGGCTCCACCGCGCTGTGGATGAGCCGGCACAACGTGCGCATGCCGATCTACGCCATGACGCCGAACCTCTCGACCCAGCGCCGCATGACGCTCTACCGCAACGTGCGCCCGCTGCTGATGGACAACAACACCGACCGCGACAATGCCTTGGCCGACGCCGAGACACACCTGCAGAAGCGCGGCATCGTGCGGACGGGCGACGTGTATGCGATCACCGTCGGCGAGCCCATGGGCCAGGCCGGTGGCACCAACACGCTGAAGATCTGCAAAGCGCAGTAAGAAAGCTCCCCCCGCCGCGCTGCGCGCGTCCCCCCTCAGAGGGGGGCGCACCCTGGGACCGGCAGAGCCGGATCCTCGGGAGCCCTGGTCTTGAGGCACGCACTCCGAATGGATTGCGCAGCGCGATCCCAATGTTCAGTCGATCCGCATCGACACGCCGGTGACGAACATCGCGTCGCCCTTTTTCAAGTTGCCGCCCGGGTCGCTGTCGTAGCGGTAGCTCAGCCCCGCCGACAGGTTGATGGTCTGGGTCATGGCCACCGTCAGCCCGGTATCGAGCACCGCGCGGTATTTGCCCGAATCGCGCAGATTGGGGTAGAGCGAGAACTTCTGGCGGAACTGGGTGGTCTCGGTCAGCTTGTGGCTGGACTCTTCGGCCAGCACCAACTCGAGCCGTCCATACCGATCCCGCGTGGCACCCGACACCTCCGTGGGCGTGAAGTAGCGGTCGTAGGTATAGCCCAGACCGCCCGACACATCGAAGAACCCGTCCTCGTCGCGCCACACATGGCGGCCCACGCCGCTGGCCACCGAACTGCGGTTGGCGATGTTGGCCAGCCGGTCGCGCATCCATTCGCCGGATCCGAAGCCGAACCAGTCGACCGAGAAGTCGCGGTTGTACTGGGTGCGCAGCCCATAGCGCTCGATGGTGTCCACGTCGTTGCTGCGGGCGCGATCGGCCTTGGCGGCCCAGACCCACTTGTTGTCATCGGTCTGTCGCGCGCCTTCGGCCGAGAGATTCAATGAGGCCGCGTCGTTGTTGCCGGAGGAAATGTTGGCGCCGGCGCTCAACAGGTAGCGCCACTTCCCGTCGGGCTTGAGGGTGACCTGTGCGTGCGACACCGTGGGCGCGAGCAGTGCGGCGGTGGAGAGGGTCAAGGCCAATGCGCGGCGCGACATGGAGGATTCCTTTCTTGTCAGGGGTTAAGCGTTTCCCCTTGAAGGACTCCCTCCGACGCCGCCGCAGTTCCCCTGGTTTTGTGACGATTGGTATCGAAGCGCCGCCAAGACACGGCCGCCCAAGCCATACCCTGGCGGACGGTCATGGCGCTTGCCCCACCCAACAAGCCCCCCACCAGCACATCGGAGACAAAGTGCAGGCCCAGGAACACCCGGCTCCAGGCCACCACCAGCGCCACCCCGCCGGCGACCAGGAGCCACCTCCGCCCACGGCGTGGCGCCAGCAGAGCCAGCCCCATCGCCCAGGCGCCCGCCACCGCCGCATGGAAACTCGGAAAGCCGGCGGTGGCCGCGTGCGCCAGCCCCTGCCATCCGAGTCCCAGCTCGAACGGCCGAGCCACATGCACCGTTTCCCGGATGCCCCGCACCGCCAGCCAGGCCAGCACCATGGACAGGAAAACACCCAAGACCTGGTGGCGCGCAGCGGGCCCGAAAAGGACAAGGGGAGCAAGGGCCAGGATGGCCAGGGTGGGAAGACCGGTGGACGCCCAACGCGCCAGCGCCAGCAACCAGGCCGAAGTGTCGGGCGTGGCGTTGATCCAGAGAAAGAGCAATGTGTCGAGGTGGGTCATCGTGGCATCGGAAGGTTCGGCCCAGTCTGACCCGCGTACATGAAGGCAGTATGAAATGACACACGGCCGTTACTTTCTGCGGGAAGGTCGAAAGCTAAAATGCCGGGTTACACCACGGTTACCAACTGATAAGGGGATCTTCATGGCGCTCGTTTCCATGCGCGAACTGCTCGACCACGCCGCCGCCAACGGCTACGGCATTCCGGCATTCAACGTCAACAACCTCGAACAAGTGCAGGCCGTCATGGCCGCGGCCGACGAAGTCGGCGCGCCGGTGATCCTGCAAGCCAGCGCCGGCGCCCGCAAATACGCTGGCGAACCCTTCATCAAGCACCTGATCCAGGCCGCGATGGAGAGCTACCCGCACATCCCGCTGGTGATGCACCAGGACCACGGCACCTCGCCCAAGGTCTGCGAAGGCGCGATCAACCTGGGCTTTGGCTCGGTCATGATGGACGGCTCGCTGATGGAAGACGGCAAGACCCCGGCTTCGTTCGAGTACAACACCGACGTGACCCGCAAGGTGGTCGAGATGGCGCACAAGGTCGGCGTCACCGTCGAAGGCGAACTGGGCTGCCTGGGCAACCTGGAAACCGGTGAAGCCGGCGAAGAAGACGGCATCGGCGCCGAAGGCAAGCTGGACCACAGCCAGATGCTGACCGACCCCGAAGAGGCCGCGCAGTTCGTGAAAGCCACCCAGCTCGACGCTCTGGCCATCGCCATCGGCACCAGCCACGGCGCCTACAAGTTCAGCCGCCCACCCACCGGCGACATCCTGGCCATCAGCCGCGTCAAGGAAATCCACAAGCGCATTCCCAACACCCACCTGGTGATGCATGGCTCCTCCTCCGTGCCGCCTGAGCTGCTGGCGATCATCAACCAGTACGGCGGCAAGATGAAGGAGACCTACGGCGTGCCGGTCAAGGAAATCCAGGAAGCCATCAAGCACGGCGTGCGCAAGATCAACATCGACACCGACATCCGCCTGGCCATGACCGGCGCGGTGCGCAAGTTCCTGGCAGAGAACCCGGACAAGTTCGACGCCCGCGAATGGCTCAAGCCCGCGCGCGAAGCCGCCAAGCAGGTCTGCAAGGCGCGCTACCTGGAGTTCGGTTGCGAAGGCCAGGGCAGCAAGATCAAGGGCGAGAGCCTGCAGGTCGTGGCGGCCAAGTACGCCAAGGGCGAGCTGGCGCAAATCGTGCACTGATCGGCTTGCGTTGGGGAGCGGTGCACCCGGGTCGTCAACTTTCGGCCCGGCCCGCTCTCAACTTGCGATAATCCCCCGGAATGGTTCAAAGCCCGTTGGCTGTTCAACGGGCTTTTTTCTTGTCCCGCTTTTCTTCGATCCATCCATGACCTCTGCTTTGCACACCTCGGCCCTGACCTCGCTGCCCCTGCTGGCACGTGGCAAGGTGCGCGACAACTACGCCGTGGGCGACGACCGCATTCTCATGGTAGCGAGCGACCGCATCAGCGCGTTCGACGTGATCATGGGCGAGCCCATCCCTGGCAAGGGCGAGCTGCTGACCAGGCTATCGCTGTTCTGGTTCGACCAGCTCGGCCCCAAGGGCTTGAACATCTGCCCCATCCACCTCACCGGCGACGCACCCGAGAGCGTGGTATCCGCCGCCGAGGTGCCGCAGGTGAAGGGCCGCTCGATGCTGGTGCAGCGCTTGAGACCGATTCCCGTGGAAGCGGTGGTGCGCGGCTATCTGGCCGGCAGCGGCTGGAAGGAATACCAGGAGAGCCGCTCGGTCTGCGGCGTGAGGCTGCCCGAAGGCTTGCAGAACGCCTCGCAGTTGCCCGAACCGATCTACACGCCAGCGGCCAAGGCGGCCATGGGCGAACACGACGAGAACATCACCTTCGAGCGCACGGTGGAGATGATCGGTTCCGAGCTGGCCGCGCAGATCCGCGACGTGTCCATCGCGCTCTACAAGGCCGCAGCGGCGATCGCGCTCAAGAAGGGCATCATCATCGCGGACACCAAGTTCGAATTCGGCCTGGACAAGGCCGGCAAGCTGGTGCTGATGGACGAGGTGCTCACGCCCGACAGCTCGCGCTACTGGCCTGCCGAGAGCTACGTGGTGGGCGAGAACCCGCCCAGCTACGACAAGCAATTCCTGCGCGACTGGCTGGAAACCGCCCAGGTGAGCGGCAAACCCTGGGACAAGACGCCGCCCGCACCGCGCCTGCCGCGCGAGGTGATCGAAAAGACGGCTGCGAAGTACCAGGAGGCGCTGACGCGGTTGATGGGCTGATCGTCGGCGAGCGAGCTGTCGTCCTCCCTCCCAGCGCCGAAGGCGCGCCAGAAGGGGGGAAGTCGCGTCAGCGGCGCAGGGGGGAGTACCCTAATCAGAGCCCAGCCCGATCGGGTTGGGCCGGCGTTTCTCCACCGCATGCCGCAGCAAGGAGGCCGTGCGGAACACGCCGTGCGCGAACTTGCCGTAGGGCAGCGTGGCGAACAGGGCCATCACCGCACCCAAGTGCAGGCACAGCAGGATGGCCAGCGCCGGTGTGCCACGGCCCAGCCACAGCCCCAGCCCGGTGGCGCTGGTGAGGAACAGCAGGGCGATGAACCCGAGGTCCATGGGCTTTTGCTTCAGGTCGCCGTGCTGCGGATCGCGCCGGCGGTTCAGGCGCCAGAGGCCCGCGGTGCCGATGAGCAGGCTCACCCCGCCCACCACCCCGAGCAGCTTGGGCAGGCTGGGCAGTTCGTAGGGTGCGACCCAGCCGAACACGTAGTGGTAGACCGTGGCCACGCTGGTGGCGGCAAAGCACAGCAGGAATCCATAGAAGGTGAAGTGGTGGAAGCGCCGGCGCGAGAGCGTGTAGGCGTCGTCCTCGTTGTGGCAGCCGTCGCCGTGGCCGCCGTCGAGGTACTTCAGCTGCAGCACATTGCCCGTGGCCTCCACCGTGGCCGGCAGGTTCAGCGGCGCGCCGCTGGTGGCGGGCGACACGTCGCGCCAGAAGCGCGTCACGCCCATGCCGAGCGCGAACACCACGAACAGGAACACCGGCGCGAACATGCTCACCAGCAGGTTGTGCGGGAACAGGTTGTAGAAGTTGTTGCCCAGGTCGGTGGGCCACAGGTTGCCCTTGAGCGCCACGGCCATCAACAGAAACAAGGCCAGGGCGACAGCGAGCGCCACGCTCAGCGTGAGGCCGTTGCGCTGGTAGAGCTTGCCCAGCGCGGGCGGCCAGGCGTAGTCGGCGTAGGTCTGGCCGCGCACCTCGGCCATGGCCTTGGGCACGTTCACCGCGAACTCGTGCGGCGGCGCGTACTGGCAGGCGTGCAGGCAGGCGCCGCAGTTGTGGCACAGGTTGGCCAGGAAGTGGATGTCGGCCTTGCCGAATTCGAGCCGGCGCGTCATGGCCGGGAACACCGCGCAGAAGCCTTCGCAGTAACGGCAGGCGTTGCATATCTGCATCTGGCGCGCCACTTCGGACTCGGGCGCGCTGAGCACGACCTCGCCCTGCGCCAGGGCGCGGGCATCGCGCGCGAGGATTTCAAGCGACTGCATGTGGCGCTCCTTTCACGGCCTGCTCGCCCTGGGCGGCCTTCTCGCCCCGCGACGCTTTGGCGGCATTCACGCCGGCGATGCGGCCGAAGGCGGTGCCGATGGACATGCCCACGCCCGCGGTGTAGCCCTTGCCGAGCACGTTGCCGGCCATCATTTCGCCGGCCACGAAGAGGTTGTCGCTGGGTTGGTCGTTGAAGCGCACGGCCGCGGTGTCGTCGGTGTGCAGGCCGAGGTAGGTGAAGGTGATGCCCGGGCGCACAGCGTAGGCGTAGAACGGTCCGGTATCGATCGGGCGGGCCCAGTGCGTCTTGGCCGGGGTCACGCCTTCGGTGTGGCAGTCGTCGAGCGCGGTGTGGTCGAAGCTGCCCACGCGGCAGGCGGCGTTGTAATCGTTCAAGGTCTGCATGAAGGTGTCCACGTCCAGGCCGATCTGGCGCGCGAGGTCGGGCAAGGTGTCGGCCTTCACGCCCGGGAACACGGGCGGCATGAAGCGGCCGATGGCCTTGCTGTCGATGATGGAGTAGGCGATCTGCTTCGGTTGCTGGGCCACCAGGCGGCCCCAGATGGCGTAGCGCTTGGGCCAGAAGTCCTCGCCCTCGTCGTAGAAGCGGCGCGCTTCGCTGTTGACCACCACACCGAGCGAGACGCAGTCGATGCGGGTGCAGATGCCGCCGTCGTACAGCGGCGCGCGCGCATCGATGGCCACCATGTGCGCCTGCGTCGGGTCGCCGATGCGGTCGACCTGGTGGTCTTCCAGCATGTGTTTGAGCAGAACACCCTTGTTGAAGGCCGTGCCCCGGATGAGGAAGTTGTCGGCCGGCCATTCACCACGCTCGTTCTGGCCCCAGGCTTCGCGCAACCACTCGCGGTTGGACTCGAAGCCACCGGCCGCCAGCACGCAGGCCTTGGCGGTGATGCGCTCACCGCCTTGCGTGTGCGCGGCGACAAAGCGGCCGCCCTGCATCTCGATGCGCACCACCGGCGTCTCGTAGCGGATCTGCACGCCCAGCTTTTCGGCACTGCGGAAGTACGCGTTCACCAGCGCCTTGCCGCCGCCCATGAAGAAGGCGTTGGTGCGCGCCACGTGCAACGCACCCGAGAGCGGCGGCTGGAAGTGCACACCGTGCTGGCGCATCCAGTCGCGGCAGGTCGACGAGGCGCGGATGACCAAACGCGCCAGGTGTTCGTTGGTCTGGCCGCCCGTGACCTTGAGCAAGTCCTGCCAGAACTCTTCTTCGGGGTAGGCCTCGATCAGCACGTCTTGCGGTGCATCGTGCATGCAGCGCAGGTTGCGGGTATGGCCGGAATTGCCGCCGCGCCATTCGCGCGGCGCGGATTCGAGCAGCAGCACGCTGGCGCCAGCCTCTCGTGCCATCAACGCCGCACACAGGGCGGCATTGCCGCCCCCAATCACCAACACGTCGGGTTCCAAAAAACGCTCCTTGCGCCACGGCGTGGGACCGCAGCCTTGGGCGTCACTGTAGGAAAAGACGGGCCGGCGGTGAAGGCCGGCCCGCGCATGGGGTCATCACGATTCGTGATGCCCCATGGTGCGCGTTCCGGGCCAGCGCCGTTGCGCCAGGAGGGCCTGGACGGTGTCGCGCACGACGATGCGCGTGGCCAGCGCGGCGGGCGAGAGTTCGTCGTCCGACAGGCTGCACAGCAGGTTGGCGCGCCCGACCTGCGGGTCGTCGATGTGCACCAGCTCAAAACGCTGCGCGGCGTCGGGAAAACGGCCCACCGCCGCGTGGGGCTGCAGGGTCACGCCCAGGCCGGCGTCCACCGCCGCCATCAGCATGGACAGCGAGTCCACCTCCAGCACCACGCGCGGCACCAGCCGGGCGCGGGCGAAGGCGGCGTCGAGCGCGCTGCGCAGGCCGTGCGCGCCGGTGGGCAGGATCAGCGGCTCGTCGCCCAGTTCGGCCAGTGTCATGGCCGCCGGACGCGGCTGGCCGGCCTTGCGCGGGGCGATGAGAAACAGGTCTTCGGAGAACAGCGGCTGCACCTGCCAGAGCCGGCTGCCCGAGGCGTCGGGGTTGGACTGGCCGTCGAACAGCACCGCCAGGTCGAGCTCGCGCGCGTTGAGCATGCTGGCCAAGTGGCCCGACATGCTCTCCACCATGTGCAGGCGCACGTCCGGGTAGCGCTCGCGCATGGCCTGCATCAAGGGCAGGCCCAGCATGGCCGAGGTCGTGGGCGCCAGGCCCACGCTCACGGTGCCCGAGAGGCGCGCCTGCTGCGCCGCGCGCACCGCCTGCGCGGCGTGGCGCAGGGTGAGCTGGGCTTCGCGGTAGAAAGCGGCACCGGCCTCGGTCGGCACGACGCCACGCGGCGTGCGCTGCAGCAGCCGCGTGCTCAACTCGCTCTCGAGCCGACTGATCTGCTGGCTCAAGGCCGACTGCACCATGTCCAGGTCGAGTGCGGCGCGGCCCATGGAGCCCAGCTCCACGACACGCACGAAGGTGCGCAGTTGTCGCAATTCCAAGGCGGTGTTCTCCGGTGATTCCCATCACGGTCCGTGATGGGCCGGATGATCGCACAGGAAGGCCGGCGCCACGCCCCCCCCCGAACGCGGCTATCCGTCATTGGGGTTGTTCGGGGCACGCGCCCTTCGGGTCATGAGCGCTCGCGGTTGTGAGGTGCCAGTGGTGGTCGTGGTCGTCGTGGATTGGGTTGTGGTGGTGGTCGCTGTGCGGGTCGTTGTTGCCGTGGTGGTGGCATCGGTCGTGGTCGTCGGCAGCACAGCCACCTTCTTGACAGCGGCACGCATTTCTTGGTCGTCCTTGGGAACCCCTTTGAGCACGAGGTTGCCGTGGTCGATGGCGCCCAAGGCCCTGGCACGCAGCACTTGGTCGGGGTCCTTGGATCGCACGGCTGTCGGCAAGAGAATCTTGGCACCACGGACATCTACCCGGTTCACGGGCAGGCGCGCCCGGCGCTGCCACTCGTTCATGCCCGCCTTTCGGGCGGCAATGAACGCGTCCCGCAAGCTCCCCGGGGGGATCGTTCGCTCCACCTTTCCACCAGGGTCGATCGCACCTTGGGCGAACAAAAGGCGCAGGCGCGAAGGGTTGTTTTCCCGCACCGCCAGCGCCAGGGCCTTGTTCGCGCCGTTCTCGTCCATGGCGTTGATGGGCAGGGGGGCATCCGGCAAGTCCATTCGGGATGCGACTTTGTTGTGCATCTGCACATACGGCTTCACGTCATCGTGGCGCTTGTCCCGGCTCCTGTTCACCGATTTCGCCACCCGCGACAGCTGCACCAGCTTGCGCAGTGCCCCCTGCTCCGCCAGATCGCGGGTCATTGTGTTTGCAACGTCCGTGTAGGGCGTCAGGTCGGGATTCTCTGGAACGGGGGACCTGCCCGCGGTCGCCATGAAATACGCGAGATCCAATGACAGTTCGGACATCGCGTTTTTTGTGCAAAGCTTGCTCCACCTGCACATGCAATGTGTCCGCATGTGTTTTCAAAGCGGCGTCGAAGTCAGGGTCATCACGCTCTTCAAGTTGAAAACCCCATGGCGCACCTTGCCGCGAGAGTTGGGAGGCTGCCAGAAAATAGCGAACGCTTTGGCCGCTGGTCCTCGCGGAAAGTTTATTTATCGATTTAGGCCTATTCTGTTCGAAACCAAAATGCCACGAGAAATGCGTCAGAGAAGCACAGGCTGCCAGATATTCAAACACCGCCGGAATACCGTGGACATGAAGAGCGGCCTTTTCATCCGACCCCAGGATGTCAAGTTGCCTCAGCGACTTCAATGCGGTCAGCCCTTCCAATGCGAGCTGCTCTTCCGATCCGGCCTGCCCCAGGAAGATGCTCTTGAGTTTCTCCAAACCCAGATCCACGCAGTGAGGCAGTGAGACGCTGGTGAGATGGGGGAACGGGCAGCGATTTTCAGGAAGGCCGGAACGTAACTGGGGCCACGCAAGAGCGGCGCGCTGAGCGATTGAAGTTCTGGCCATCGGGCCTCGGGCGTCATCGCCTGGCTCGAATGGATCAAGACACGGGGCTGTTCGATTGACAGGCGCTTCCAGCGAAGACACATCGCTTCGTCGATCACCACCGGGGCCAAGGCCTTCTCACTGTCAAGGTCAAGGTCATGGTGTATGTAACTGCTTCCACGCCACGGGAGGTCCAACGAGTTGACTTGACTGGTCTTCAAGGCCTCCAGCACCACCGCAGCATCGCGAACCACCCCATCAATGGCGACTTCCTGGCAGCTCGGGTTGCCCAACAAGGTGGCCAGGCATTGGCAAGCGCCGACTGAAATTTCCCATGCCGGTGTCCTGTATTCCCATTCCCCGACCATTCCCACCCGTTGCACCTCAAGCCGCAGGAATGCCGCTCTCATCTCTTCAGGCTTGCTCGGTTTCCAATCGAGCGGTAGCTTCAAAACCAAGGTGGCCTTGAAGGGTTTGCCGTCGGCCTCGGCATGCGCCTTCAGGATCTTGTTGCAGGCCGTGAACACCTCCACGAACAGGTCGTAGGCTTCGTGTTGTATCAAGTCATTGAACACACCCGCAGCGATCACCGTGGCGGTGGTGTATTGATCCACACCGGCCAACGCCTGACCATGCGCCACATGCGTCATCAGTTTCTCCGCCGCCGCAGCGTCATCCAGAGCGAACCGCTCCAGTTGACGCATCCAGCCGATCAGCCGCGTTTGCGCCGGCGTCGTGCCTTTTGCCTTTGCCGGATCGTTTTTCCCCTTGGGAAAGGCAGGCACGCCCCAGCTCGAATTGTCGGTAGGTTTCACAAAAATGCTCCTGCTGGTTGGGTCAAATGCCCTGCGTGACCCATACCCCCCACCAGTTCCCACCGCCTCTACGCCTGCGCCCGCGCCACCACCTCGTGCTCCACCAGAAAGTCCACGAAAGCCCGAACCTTGGGCGCGAGCGTGTGCGCCTTGAGGTACACCGCATGTACTTCCCGCCCCGGCGCGTGGAAGTCGCCCAGCACGGGCATGACCTTGCCCGCCGCCAGGGCCTCGCGCGCCACGATGCGGCTCACATGCGCCACGCCCAGGCCGGCGATGGCCGCGTCCAGCAGGGCCTCCGAGTTGTTGGCCTGCAGACTACCCTGTAGCGTGAGCATGCGCTCACGTCCGTTCTCGACGAACTGCCATTCGCGCAGGCGCCCGCTGTGGATGTGGGCATACATCAGGCAGTTGTGCCGCGCCAGATCGTCCAGCGTCTGCGGCACGCCGTGCGCGGCCAGATAGGCGGGGGCGGCGCAGGTGACGAACTTCACCCGGCCCAACGCGCGCGCCACCAGGCGGCTGTCGGCCACCGGCCCGATCTGGATGTCCACATCGAAGCCCTCGTTGGGAATGTCCACCGTGCGGTTGCTCAGCTCCGCGCTCACGCTCAGGCCAGGGTATCGGCCCAGAAAGGCGCTCAACATGGGCATGACCACGCGCCGCCCCAAGCCTTCGGTGAGGTGGATGCGCAAACGCCCGTAGACCCCGGCCGAGGCGCGACTGAGCAGGTTCTCGGCCTGGTCGATCTCGCTCAGGATCTGCTTGCCGTTCTCGAAGAACACCGCCCCGTCGTCGGTCAGCCCCACCGAGCGCGTCGTGCGCTGCAACAGGCCCACGCCCACCTCGGCTTCCAGACGCGTGATGGCCTTGCTCACGGCCGAAGCCGTCAACCCCAGACTGGCGCCCGCGGCCTTGAAGCTCTTCAGTTGCGCCACGCGCACGAACACCCGCAAGGCGTTGAGATCTTTCATGGGCCTGGGCTCAATTGATGAATCAAGTTCACGTGTGAATTGAATGATAGGTCGTAGATCGCGTTTGATTCAATGAATACAGTGGCCACTCGCCTTCCACAACGACAGGAGACAAGATGTTCAACCCCCTTGCAGTGCGCCGCTGGCGCTGGCTTGCCGCTTGTGCGCTGGCCACCGCCGCCGCCTTCGGCGCCCAGGCGCAGACCTTTCCGTCCGGGCCGATCACCATCGTGGTCGGCTTCACGCCCGGCGGCTCCAACGACGTGATCGCCCGCGCCATCGGGCCCAAGCTCAGCGAGATCCTGGGCGTGCCGGTGGTGATCGAGAACAAGGCCGGCGGCGCGGGCGCGGTGGGCACGGCCTTCACCATCAACGCCAAACCCGACGGCCACACCATCACCCTGGGCAGCAGCAGCGTGTTCTCCATCGGCCCGGTGGCCAACACCAAGCTGCCCTACAAGCTGAGCGACCTGCAGGCCGTGGCCACCGTGTCCACGGCCACCTCGGTGGTGGCGATCAACCCCAAGCTGCAGGTGCGCAACATGCAGGAGCTCATTGCCCTGGCCAAGACGCGCCCGGTGAGTCTGGCCTCGGCCGGCACGGGCGGCATCTCGCACCTGAACATCGAGGTCTTCCGCCTGGAGACCGGCGCCAACTTCCTGCACGTGCCCTACAAGGGCGCAGCCCCCGGCATCACCGACGTGATCGGCGGGCAGATCGACGGCATCGCCATGGACTATTCGGTGCTCAAGCCCCCGATGGACCAAGGCCGCCTGCGCGGCGTGGCAGCCTCGGCGGCGGTGGATGGCATTCCCGTTTGGCCCAGCATCACGCCCTCGTGGTACGGCCTCATGGCCTCTGCCAAGGTGCCCAAGAGCGCCATCCAGACCCTGCACGCCGCCTTCAACAAGCTCCTCGCCGACCCCGAGGTCGTCGCCAAGCTCGACGCCATGGGCATGAAGCCGCTGGTGTTCGACACGCCCGAGCAGACCGACGCCTTCATCCGCGCCGACAGCGCCAAGTGGGCCGACGTGATCAAGAAGGCCAACCTCAAGCTCGACTGATTCCCCCACGGCGCGACGCAACGCCAGCCGGCCGGGCCTGCGTGCCCGCCCGCTGGAGCTGCCACGCCCATTCGCATCCTCGAGAGCACCACCTTGCCGACCATCGACTCTGTCCTCACCCGCGCGGCCCAGCGCGCACCCGATCACATCGCCGTGCGCGAATGGCAGGGCCGCCAACTCAGCTACGCCGAACTCGACGCGGCCGTCTCCAGCTTCGCCGCCTGGGCCCGCACGAACGGCGTGCAGGCAGGCGATGCCATCGCCATCCACCTGCCCAATTCCATCGCCTGGCCGGTGGCCCAATTCGGCAGCTTTCGCGCCGGCGCGGTGGCCACCTATGTGAGCTATCGGCTTATGCCCGCCGAAGCGCGCCGCCAGTTCGCTATTGGCCAGGTGCGCCTGATCGTCACCACGCCAGAGAAGGCCGCCGAACTGCGCGCCGACCCGGCCCTGGCCGACACGCTGTTCGTCGTCGACGGCCCGGCGAAGAACGGCACGCACAGCCTCGGCGACATCATCGCCACCGGCCTGCGGCCGGATTTCCACACCGACGGCCTCGAAGACAGCGACGCCATCATCCGCTTCACCTCCGGCTCCACCGGCGACCCCAAGGGCCTGATCGTGACGCACCGCGCCTGGCTGCTGCGCGCTGTGTGCATGCAGACCGAGGAGATGCGCATCCGGCCCGGCTCCACCACCTTGCTGCTCGGCCAACTCTCGCACCAGGCCGGTCTGTTCGTGCTGCCCACCTTCCTGCAGAACGGCACGCTGCTGGTGATGTCCAAGTTCTCGCTCGACACCGTGGCCGACATTCTGGCCACGGGCGAAGTCTCTTGCGCACAGGTCGTGCCCACCATGTTCACGATGATGCTCAACCACCCCAGAGCCCGCGCGGCGCTGGCCGCATCGAAGCTGCACACAGTGATCTACGGCGGCTCGCCGATCCGCCAAGGGGTACTGGCCGAGGCCATGGCCGTGCTGTCCGAGACCGAGTTCCTCCAGTCCTACGGTTCCCATGAAGCTGGCTCCATCACCGTGCTTGATGGTGCTGCCCACCGCGACCCGAAGCTGCGCCACAGCGCGGGCCGCCCCTTTCTTGCGGTGCAACTGCGCTTGCGCGAACCCAATGCCGACGGCGTGGGCGAGATCGAGGCCCAATCGCCCTGGCTGCCCAACGCGCGGCTCACGGCGCAGGGGCGCGAACCCATCACCGAAGCCTGGTCGCGCACCGGCGACCTCGGCGAAATCGTCGACGGCCATGTCTACCTACGCGACCGCATGAACGACGTGATCATCTCCGGCGGCTTCAACGTCTACCCCGTGGAAGTGGAGAAGGTGATCGGCGCGCACCCGCAGGTGCTCGACGCGGCCGTGGCGTCCGCGCCCGACGAGCAATGGGGCGAACGCGTGATCGCCTTCGTGGTGCCGCGCGAACCCGGCGCATTCAACGAAGCCGCCATGCGCGAGCACTGCAAAGCCCTGCTCGCGGGCTACAAGGTGCCCAAGGAATTCCACCTCATCCCCGAGATGCCGCTCAACGTGAACGGCAAACCGGACCGGCGCAGCCTGGTGCAACCCCTGTGGGCCGGGCTCGAGCGGCGCATCAACTAAGAGAAAAATATGAGCCTGACCAGCAACCGCAAAGACAGTGTCGCCGTCGTCGGCGTGGGCACCACGAAATGGGGTGCCATGCCCGAGCACGACGCGACCTCGCTCGGCATCTGGGCGCTGCGCGAAGCCGCCGAAGATGCGGGTATCCGCCTGCAGGACATCGATGGCCTGATCTGCCAGCGCCTGACCGACTACCAGAAGTTCGTGCAGGTCACGAACATCACGCCCAAGCTCGTCACCGCCACGCCCGGCGCCGGGCGCATGACCGGCGGGACCATCCAGCTTGCCGTGCAGGCCATTCTCTCGGGCCTGCTCGACACGGTCGCCGTGGTGTACGGCAACGACGGCCGCAGCGCGGGCGCCAAGTACGGCGGCAAGGGCGACAGCTACGGCACCGGCGCCGACCAGATGTGGTTCCCCTACGGCATGACCTCGCCGGGCGCGGTGCACTCCATGCTGTTCCAGCGCCACGCGCACCTGTACCACTCCACCATCGAGCAGCTCGGCACGGTCTCGCTCACCTTCCGCCAGCACGCCACGCTCAACCCGGAAGCGGTGATGCGCAAGCCCATCACCATGGACGACTACCTCGCATCGCGCTTCATCTGCGAACCCTTGCGCCTGCTGGACTACTGCCTCATCAACGACGGCGGTGTCGCACTCATCCTCACCGCCGGCGATCGTGCCAAAGACCTCAAACAGAAACCGGTCTACGTGCGCGGCATCGCACAGCAATCGCGCCTGGCGCAGGGCGAGCTGCCCGAAGACTTCGGCTATGCCGCCATGCAGCGCGCCTCGAAAACCGTGCACGAGATGGCCGAGGTCGGCCGCGACGACGTGGACGCGCTCATGATCTACGACAACTTCACGCCCATCGTGCTGTTCGCGTTGGAGGGCTTTGGTTACGCCCCCCGGGGCGAAGGCGGTGCGTTCGTGCAGAGCGGCGCGCTCGCGCTCGGCGGCCGCTACCCCACCAACACCAATGGCGGGCATCTCTCAGAGAGCTACATGCAAGGCTGGAACCTGCAGGCCGAGGCCGTGCGCCAACTGCGTGGCGGCCTGGGCGCGCGGCAGGTGCCCGGCGCCGAGACCGTGCAGTACCTGCAAGGCGGGCCGCTGTGCACGTCCATCATCTACGGCACGGAGGCTGCATGAACACCCTTGAGTACAAGAAGCCGCTGCCACCGATCACCGAACAGAGCCGCCCGTTCTGGCAAGCCACGCGCGAGCGCCGCTTGCAGTTGCCACGCTGCGACCACTGCGGCACCTTCCACACCTACTTCGAACCCTGGTGCAGCCAATGCGGTGGCGAAGGCGTGCATTGGGAAACGCTCAGCGGGCGCGGCCGCATTTGGGCCAACTGCCGCTTCCACAAGCACTACTTCCCCGGCTTCGACGGCCCCTACAACGTGGCCATGGTCGAGCTGGAGGAAGGGCCACGCATCATGACCAACATCGTCGGCACGGCCCACGGCACGCTCGACGAAATACCGATCGGCATGGCCGTGCAGGCGGTGTTCGAGGACGTGAACGACACCGTCACCCTGGTCAAGTTCCAACCCGTGGAGGCACCACAGCCATGACCGCCGTGGTGAACATCGAAGCGGTGAACGCGCCGCAAACCGTGCTGGGCGAAGGCCCCATGTGGTCGGTGGCCGAAGGCGTGCTGTACTGGATCGACATCGTCGGCAAACGCCTCCTGCGCCTGCGCCCCGAGACGGGCCAGGTCGATGTGCGCGAACTGCCCTTCGCGCCCAGCGCCGTGATCCCGCGCGCGCAGGGCGGCCTGCTGCTGATCACGAAAAAAGGCATGGCCACGCTGCGCTTCGACGAACCGGCGCTGCAATCCCTCGACGTGCCCTTGGTGGACTTCACGAAGGAAGTCTTCAACGACGCCAAGTGCGACGCCCTGGGCCGCCTGTGGATCGGCACGCGCGACCTGCACGTGAGCGGACCACAAGGCCACCTCTTTCGCATGGACCCGGACTTTTCGATGCACCTGCAGGGCAGCGGCTACGTGGTATCCAACGGCATCGCCTTCAGCGCCGACGGGCGCACGGTGCTGCACGTGGATTCGCGCCCCGGTCGCATCGATGCGCACGACTTCGACCTGGCCAGCGGCACCCTCGCCAACCGCCGCGTGTGGCGCGACTACGTGGCGCACCAGGCCAAGGACATCCCCGATGGCTGCACCGTCGATCGCGAAGGCGGCCTGTGGGTGGCCGAGGTCGGCGACTGGCACATCCGCCGCTACACGCCCGACGGCCAGCCCGACCGCGAGATCCGCCTGCCCGTGCAACGGCCCACCAGCGTGATGTTCGGCGGCCCCGATCTGGCCACGCTGTACGTCACCTCGATGCGCTTTCACCTCACCGAGGAGCAGCTCGCGCAGCAGCCCTTGGCCGGCTCGTTGTTGCAGCTCGACGTGGGCGTGCGCGGCCGACCCGAACCCGCTTTTGCAGGATGAGCCGCCCATGAACGCCGAAGACACCGTGCGAGACCAACTGCTCGCCGACGGTTGGAACCTGTTTCCCGACGCCGGCTTCATCGAAACCGCCGGCCCCTTCTTCCACCGCCTCCAGGACGGCCAGCCCGGCCTGTGTTTCCCCGTGCTCGACAAGCACGAGAACCGCAACGGCATGCTGCAAGGCGGCGCGCTGATGACCTTCGTCGACCGTGCGCTCGGTTTCACCGCGCGCCACCAGACGCAGACGCTCGCCACCACCACCGTCACGCTCACGCTGCAATTCGTGGATGGCGTGAAGCTGGGCGAAACGGTTCACGTCATGCCCACCATGACGCGCGCCACCAAGCAGCTGGTGTTCATGAGCGGCGTGTTCATGGTGGGCGAGCGCACGGTGTGCGTGGCCAACGGCATCTGGAAGAAGATCGTCGCGCAGCCGAAGTGGTAGCCGTGCCAGCGATGGCGGCGTGAATGTCGGCATCCAGCATGAAGCCGAGCAGGCAACGTGGTCCCGACCGTCCCTGTGGTCACGGTCGTGGCGGTCCTGGTGGTTGTCGTTGCGTTGGCGTCGGCCGTGGAGGAGGTAGCCGCTCGGGCCGGCTCTTGTCAAAGCCGCGTGCCGATGGCGTTCATCGACCGCGCGCCACCAAGGTGGCGGCCGCCCTGATGGCCATCACGTGTTGTTTGGCTTCTTGGGAGTTCCAGACTGGTTCATCGCGTTCTGCATCTGTTGGCTGACCGCGTCACTGCCCTTGGCAGGGGCGGCGGCGCCGGCGTTGTACAGGTGGGCATTGGTGGTGGGAAGGATGGCTTGACCGTGAGGTTGGTCGTGCTTCACCGAACCAAGTGTCCATCCAGAGGCATTGGGCTTCGGTGGTGCTCCGCGCGCCGGCTTGACGGCGGTGGTGTCGGAGAGGACGGCTTGACCGTGAGATTGGTCCAACCTCACCGAGCCACGTTTCCATCCAGCGCCATCGGGCTTCGGTGGTTCGCCGCGCGCCGGCTTGGCCACTGTGCTGTCTGGTGCGGGCTCAGGTTTCTCGCCTGGGGTTCTCACCGTTGCGCCAGTGGTGGCCGCATCCGCTTTCCCGCGCCCCCGGGGTGTTAGCGGAGGTGCGGAATCGCCCAGAAACACCTCGCGCTGCTGCTTCACAATCAGCGGAGCAACACCCGCTTCGACCTCCGCCTTCGTGGGTAGCAGTCCCAGAATGAATTCATCGATGGTTGTCGAACTGTCCCTCTTGTTATCGGTTGGTGCCAGCCCGACTTGGAACCGGTTCAAGACACCGAACAACTCGGGTGAGATAGAGGTCTTTGTCTTGCCATCGATCAGTTCGGTGACATGGGCATGGGCCCACCTTGCCAGGTGCGCTTGCAGTTTTTTGATGTCGTTGCCGTCATAGCGGTACTCGTTCTTCCTGATCTTGCCGTCGCCCATGGTGAATTTCAGTTCGTCCAGGCTCACCCCCCGCTGCTCCAGTTCGAGCAGCGCCTCGGCAAAACCCTTCACCCGCTCGAAGTTGGGCGCCTCATTGGCCAGTTCGGCGACCGCCGCATCCCGAAAGTCCAGGGCCTGCTCCGTCAGGTGCCGCAGCACCTCCAGGTCGCGCTCGCCCTGGTTGGAATAACGCTTGGCGGAAGAGGGCATTGCGTACAGGTTCGGCCCCGAATAGGACAGATTGAAGTACTCATTTGCCGCAACGTTGATCTTTCCGCTGAAAATGCCCCGTTCGTTGACGGCCAACGCCTTGAGATCGTTGATGTCCTTCTGGATCGCCGCGGACCGGGGACTGAGCTGGGGAAGAGCGGGGGTATTGGTGCCTGGCTTCATGTGGAACTCCTTGCTGGGCGGCGAATGCCGAATCGCCTGGGTAAGAAAGCGGGGATCCCGACGTCGGCGCATCCCGTCCAACGGCGCGGGTCAACTGCGCGGTGGACGGAATACGGGTGCCCCGTATCGCCTCTGAGTAACGCCGCCGCGCCTCTCGTTCCTGTGTCCCCAGCGCCTGGGAAAGGAGCGCGACGCATCACCCCGCCGGGATCGACTCCATGTAGATGAAGCTGCTGCACGCCGCCACGAACGCTTGGGGTGTCCGCTGCGCGCCAAAGCCTTAGACCCGCACACCTTCGTGCCGCATCCTGGGCTGCGACCGGTCGGCGAACGCGCGCTTGAACAGCAGCGTGCCATAGCAAACCGCGCGCCGCAGGATGGCGGGTTCTCAGGCCCGCCCCCCCCTTTTTCGTGAGCGGCGCGACTTCACCCCAAGAGCTTCAAGATTCGAATGGCAGAGACCCTCGGCAATGACTTGAACACTTTGCCAGAGGGAAGGGAGCCATGCCCCGTTTCACCGCGCGCCACCTCGCGCCCCGGCCACAGAGCGCACCAACCGCCAAGCCACTTCCGCCACCGGCGACAGCGTGCGGTTCGCGCGCCGCACCAGGGCGATGCTGCGGTCCACGCGCGGGAGCAGCGGGCACATCGCCAGTGACTGCAGGCCTCTGGGCGGCAAGGCCAGCAGCGGCACCACCGAAATGCCCAGCCCGGCCTCGAGCATGCGAAAGATCGTGGTGACGTGTCCCACTTCCTGTGCCAGCACAGCCTGCACGCCGTGCTGCTGCAAGGCGTTGTCGATCAGCCGCCGGCTGCCCGAGGCATGGTCCAGCAGCACCAGCGGCTCGCCCGCGAGGTCCGCCCATTTCGCATGGCGCCGCCGCGCCAGCCGGTGCGCGGGCGGGCACACCAGGCAGAAGGGCTCGCTCAAGATGTCTTCCACGTGAAGGCCGTCGCGGCGCTCCGGGTCGATCAGCACGCCGAAGTCCACCTCGCCCGACAACACGCTGGCCAGCGCGTCGTGCTGGATGCGGTCGAGCAGCAGCAGCTCCAGCCCCGGGTGTTCGTGCCGGCAGCGCGCGATGCACTCGGGCAACAGGTTGGCCGAGAGCGTCGGGCTGCTGGCCACGCGAACCCGGCCCTGGCGCTGCGTGGCTTGGCCACGCACGTCCTGCAGCACGGCGTCCAGGTCTTCCAGCACGCGCTCCAGCCCCACGGCCAGCCCGCGCCCCACCTCGGTCAACACCACTTCGCGCGTGGTGCGGTCCAGCAGTTTGAGGTCGAGCTGCTGCTCCAGCTCGGTCACGCACCGGCTCACGGCAGGTTGAGACAGGCCGATCTGCTCACCCGCGCGGGTGAAGCTGCCCTGCGCGGCCACGGCCTGGAACACGCGCAATTGGCGCAAGCTGACATTCATATCAATGACGCATGAATAGATTCGACAAATTCATTTTACGAAGGTCAGCGCTTGGGCTCCAATCCCCCTCTTTCTATGCTCTCGCGCCCGCGCGCACCCTTGCCATGGCCCGCTCCCGTCTGCTGCCCGACAACTTCACGCTCTACCTGGTCACCACCGTCGTGCTGGCCAGCCTGTTTCCGGCCCAGGGCCTGGCGGCCGACGTGCTGAGCGTGGCCACCAAGGTGGTCGTGAGTCTGCTGTTCTTCCTGCACGGCGCGAAGCTTTCGCGGCAAGCGATCTGGGCCGGCATTGCGCATTGGCGGCTGCAGTTGCTGGTGGTGCTCTGTACCTTCGCGCTGTTTCCCCTGATCGGCTGGGCGCTCTCGCCGGTGCTGCGGCCGTTGGTCACGCCCGAGCTCTACATGGGTGTGCTCTACCTGTGCGCCCTGCCGGCCACGGTGCAGTCGGCCATCGCCTTCACCTCGATGGCGCGCGGCAACATGCCTGCCTCGGTCTGCAGCGCCTCGGCCTCTACCTTGCTGGGCGTGGTGCTCACGCCGCTGGTGCTGGGCTTGCTGCTCACGCAAGGCACGGCGCTGGGTGACCCCGTGGACGCCATGGGGCGCATCAGCCTGCAATTGCTGCTGCCCTTCGTCGTCGGCCATTTGATGCGGCCGTGGATCGCAGGCTTCCTGCAGCGCCGCGCGTCCATCATGAAGGTGGTGGACCAGGGCTCGATCCTGATGGTGGTGTACGCCGCTTTCAGCCACGCGGTGATGGCGGGCCTGTGGACGCAATTGCCACCGGTGGCGCTGCTCGGCCTGGTGGCCGTGTGCGCCGTGATCCTGGCGCTGGTGCTCACGGTCACGGTGTGGGGCAGCCGTGCGCTGGGGTTCTCCAAGGAAGACGAGATCGCCATCGTCTTCGCCGGCTCCACCAAGAGCCTGATCGCCGGCGTGCCCATGGCCAACGTGTTGTTCAGCACTTCGGTGGCCGGCGCCATCGTGCTGCCGCTGATGGTGTTCCACCAGATGCAGCTGATGGTGTGTGCGGTGATGGCGCAGCGTTATGCGCGGCGGGCGCAGGGTGAGAGCGTGGCCTGCGCCGAATCCGGGGCGACCACGGCGCTCAAACGCTGACGCGATCGCCCCGCCTGGCTCAGCTGTGGCGGGGCGTGGTCACCGTTGTGGTGGTGGTGTTTGAAGCGTTGGCAGCGCTGTTGATCGCTTCTTCTTCGAGGGCCTTCAGTGCCAGAAGCCGGTCTCTTTCATCCCTCGCTTTGACCATGAGACCGTCGTGCCTATCGCGCTCTCTGAGCGTGACGGGGGCGCCGAGCATTTCGCCAGTCTGTTGCGTTTCGTACCGCATCACCATGGTCGCATGCTTATTCACAAGCGCCTGTTGCTGCGCAATGAGGGCGTCCAGCTTGTCGATTTTGCTGGGCTGACCTGCGGGCACAGGGCCGCTGCCGGTGGTTTTTTCGGTGGTGCGACGGCGAATCTCGTCGTCCCGGAGCGCAACAAATTCGTCCTTCATGGCCGCCCATTGTCTGAACTCATTGCGGGGCACAACCCCCTCCTTGTCGATCAAGCGGTCCAGGAGTGCCAGAGCGATGTCGAGCAACTCGATCCCATCGCCACCGGCGTTGGCGGATTGGGGGCCAGCGGTCGTCAGCGAAGGGCCGGTGGTCGTGGCCGTGGTGGTGGTGAGGGCCGTGGTCGCGGTGGTGCTGGTCGTCGTGACCGGCGTTGCGCGCGCCGCGCGGCGTTTCGCGACGTCTTCGAACGAGGGCAACAGGGCATCGATCGCTTGGAGCCTGGGCGCAATCTCTCTCTCCAGATTGCGGCTCATGAAACGGGCACCCCCTTCATTCCAGACCGCATGCTTCAGCTTCTCCAGTCCTGCTTTCTCCTTGAGCAGGCGCTGAAGTTCGGCCTCCTTCTTGAACATTTCAGTGCCGGCTTTCGACCAACCCTTGGCGTCGACGGTTCTGGGCGTGAGCGGGGCCACGGCGTTGGAGGTGGTGGTAGTGGTAGTAGTGGTAGTAGTGGTGGTGCTGGTGGTGGTGGTCGCACTTCGCGGGAGAGGTTGGCCCGTGGGCGCCTGTGCCGACTGGGAGGATGAGGCGGTCTTGCTGCCTTTCTTGAGCCCGTCCTCCAGTGCGTTGAAAACCGCCACCAGGGTCAGCGTCGCTTTTTTGCTCGCGTACAACTTCGCCATGAGCCCGGGAAGGTTTTCAAGGACCTTGTCCGCCGGTCGCGGTGCACCGTCCTTCTTGTCGTCGGCTTTGGCCGCCCTGCCCCAGTTCAAATCGGCTGGGTCTACGCCTTGTTCGAGCATCTGGCCCGCCAGCTTCAACACCTTGTCGTAATTGGGTTTCTCCTGGGCCATTTCCGCCACCATCGAACCGCGCAGGTTCAAGGCGGCTTCGGTCCTGCGTATCTTCTGGTGCAAGTCGACCTCGGCCTTGTTCGACGCCGTTTTTTGAGGCGAAGGCAGGGACAAGCGCTTCTCTGGCTGGAAAGCCAACGAGGCATCTTTGGTTTTATAGAACCCCCCATGTTCGTCGACACCCCTGCTTTGCAAGGTGTTGAGCGCCGCCCGCAGCTCCGGGAGGTTTGAGGTGGCCGGGGTATTGGCTTGCATGGGAAGGATCCTTTCAATGGCAGCGCCAGGAAACCGGGGGCGGTATGCCCCGCAAATGCCCTGAGTTACGCCATCCATCGAACGGTTCCTGTGCGTGGGACACGCGAGGCTCGACGAGGACGCCACGGCGTGCCTGTCACCACACCGAAGACGCCAGGAGGTTCAGGCGCTCAGCCCCAGCCGCACGTGGCCCAACTGCCGGCCCGGGTCCAGCGCACGCTGCAAGGCATCGCACACGCCGCGCAAGGGCGCCTCGGTGTAGGCGTCGTAGAAGCGCTGGTTGTACGGCCCCACACCGTGCTCGGCGCTGAAGCTGCCTCCAAAGCGCAGCACCACCGCTTCGTAGACCGCGTCGCGCAGTGCTTCCACCTGCTGCGCGCGGGTCTCGTCGGGCACCGTCAGGTTCAGGTGCACGCCGCCATCACCCAGGTGGCCGAAATCGCACAGCCGCGCGCCGGGCAACATCGCGTCGATCAAGCGCACGGCTTCTTCGCGCAACGGCGCGAAGGCCGAACGCGGCACGGCCACGTCGAACGCCACGAGGCGCCCGAGCGACTGCACCGACTCGCTCACGGCATGCCGGATGCGCCAGAGCTGCTCGGGCTTGTCGACGATGGCATCGAGCACGCCGCCGTGCTGCTCCATGCGCTGCTTCAGCCAGGCCATCAGCATGGCCTGCAGGTCCAGCCCCAGGCCAGGCGCGATGGCGCTGGACACTTCCACCAGCACGGCATACGGCGGTGTTTCGGCGAACATTCGCCCATGCTGTGCTCCAGCGCACAGACCATGTCGACGGCAGTCTCAACCGAGTCGAGCGCCACCAGCGCGGTGGCGCTCTGCCGCGGAATCGGGTGCAGCTTCACCGTGGCGCGCGCGACGATGCCCAACGCGCCGAAGCTGCCGCGCAGCAGTTGCGCCCAGTCCAGGCCGGTGGCGGCGCCCTGGGTCACGAAGTGCGCGCCGCTGTCGACCAGCTCGCGCACCACGCCCGCCAGTTGCGCCAGCGTGGCCGGCCGCAGCACGCCGCGCGCGGCCGCCGCCGTGGCGCGCCGAGGCCTCGTAAGGCGCCATCTCGCTCGGGTCGAGCACCAGACCGCGCTTGCCCAGGTGGCGTGAGAGGCGCTCGGCGAGGTCCGGGTCGGGCTGGGTGTGCGGGCGCGTCATCCCACGCTGCCCACGGCGCAGGTGGCGCGCAAGATGCGCTCGCAGGCCGCCAGCGAAGACGCTTGCGCGGCCTCGTACAACGCGAACCCATCCACCACGGGGGCGCCCAGTGCTTCTTCGAAGGCCGCCTGGTGGCCCTGGCTGCCGTAGCCCCCGCGCACCTCCTCGCCGAGGTTGGAGCGGAAGATGCCGGCCGCGCTGACCGGCAGAAAGTCTTCGTAGGTGATCGGGCTCAGGCCGAGCCAGCCACCGGCCACCAGTTGCTGCACGTCGGCGCCTTCGGGTGGCGCGGCCTGCGCGAGACGGGCTGCGTCGACCTGGAAGCGGAAGAAGGCGAGCTCCTGCTGGAACAGCGCCTGCGCATCGTCGGGGAAGGCGGCGAAGGCCTGTTCGAGCACCGCGCGCGGCACACGCGCGCCGCCGGCCTTGGCCTGGGCCTGCGCGAGCAGCTGGTCGTACAGCGCCCGGCCCTTGCGGGTGAGCGCGCAGCCGCGTTGCTCCACTTCGCCAAAGCGCGCGGTGTGCGTGTCCAGGCCGCTTTCGCCAACGAAACGGATGGGTTCTTCGAGCGCGAGAAAACTGGTCTGGCGCAACAGCAACGGAAAGGCGCGGCGTGGCGGGCCTTCGATGCTGTCCTTGGCCAAGAGGTCCGCGCCGGGCATGCGCGCCTGCACCTCGTCGATGTTGAGCGTGCGCGGGGTCAGGTGGTTGATGTGCGGTCCCTTGAAGCACACGATGTCCGCCACCAACGCATGCGTGGCGCGCAGCCCGCGGTAGCTGGCCAGGTCCACCGTGGCTTCGTGGTGCCACTGGAAGGTGTGGATCAGCTCGGCCACGAATTCGCGCGCATCGGCCGCGCTCAAGCCGCCATCGCCCTCGGCCTGTGCCAGCAAGGCCAGGCAGCGCGGCGTGAAGATGCGCCGGCGCGACAGGATCGCCTGGGCGCGCTGGCGCAGGGCTTCGTCGGCAACGAGATCGAGCCGCAGCAGCGAGGTGAACACGCGAAACGGGTTGTGGTCCAGCGCCGCGTCGCCGACCGGACGGAACGCCGTGGCATGCACCGGCGCACCGGCCGCGCTCAGGTCGTAATAGCCCACGGGCCGCATGCCCATCAGCGCGAACAGGCGCCGGATGGTGGCCAGCTCCTGCGCCGTGCCCAGGCGGATCGCACCGTGCCGCTCGACGTCGAGCCTGTCGAGCTGGCCCTGACGGCGCAGGCGCTGGGCCAACTGGGGGTTGTGGACCAGCTCGGCCTCGTTGACCTGCGCGACCAGGTCGCACAAGGCGCCGTACTGCGGCACTTCCGCGCGGTAAAGGTCCGACATGGCGCGCGAGAACAGCGTGCGGATGTCGTCCGGATGCATGTGGCTCATGGAAACTGAAAACGGGAAAAGGGAAATGCAGGCTCAGTCGATGTGGATCTTGGCGTCGGCCGCGATCTTCTGGAACTTGCTCATGTCGCTCTTGATGCGCGCGTTGACTTCGGTGGGCGTCATGAATTCGGGCACGAAGCCGGCGTCGAACATGGACGCTTTCACGCTCGGGTTCTCGATCGCCTTGCGCATCGCGGCCGAGAGCGCGTCCATCACGTTCCTGGGCGTGCCGGCGGGTGCGAAGACGCCTTGCCACCACGTCGCGTCGAAGCCTTTGAGGCCGAGTTCGTCCACCGTCTGCAGCTGCGGGAAGCGCGGGTCGCGCTTGAGGCCGGTGGTGGCAATGGCTTTGAGGCGGTGGGTGTCGAGGTAAGGCTTGGCTTCGCCGATGTGGATGCAGTCGGCAAAGCCCGCCACCACGTCTTGCGTGGCCGGTGCGTTGCCCTTGTACGGCACATGCGAGAACTTGACCCCGGCCATGCTTCCCAGGAGTTCGCTGCTGAAGTGGTTGCCGCTGCCCGGGCCGGCGGTGGCCACATTGAGCTTGCCGGGGTTCTTCTTCGCGTGCTCGATCAAACCCTTGAGGTCGTCGAACGGCGCCTTGGGGTTGCAGACGATCACGGTGGAATACCAGAACGCGCCGCCCACCGGCGCGAAGTTCTTCAAGGGGTCGTAGCCCAGGCCCTGCACCACCGCAGGCAGCAGGGCCTGGCCGATGTTGTTGCCGTAGAGCAGCGTGTAGCCATCGGCCGGCGCGCGCGCCACTTCGGCAGGGCCGATGCGCCCGCCACCACCGCCCTTGTTCTCCACCACCACCGGCTGCGCCAGCGCTTCGCCCATGAGCTTGGCGACGATGCGCGCGCCCATGTCGGTGCTGCCACCGGCGGCGGCCGGCACGATCAGGCGGATCGGGCGCGAAGGGTATTTGTCCTGTGCGAAGGCGGCGTGGGGCAGCGCGGCGGCGCCGCCGCACAGCAGTGCGGTGGCCAGCAGGTGTCGACGGTTCATGGTGTTGTCTCCTTGTAATGGTGCGTCAGATGCCGACGCGTTCTTCCGCATCGAAGGTCATGCGGATCTTGGAATAGGCTTCGATGGTTTCCTCGCCGAAGCGCTTGGCGAAGTCCTGGCCGATCTCGCGCGAGAACGACACGGTGTCGCTCATGCGGTCGGGGCCCTGAATGATCACCAGCAGGCGCGCGGGCCGGCCGGTGGTGTTGCAGAAGGTGCGCATGACCTTGTTGGGCATGGCGATCAGGTCGTTGGGCTGCACCTTCACGGTGGTTTCGTTGTGGAAGCCGGTGCACATGTCGAAGGTGCCGTCGAGCACGTAGAACGACTCCTGCGTGTCGGAGTGCGCGTGCGGTGGCGGGCCGTCGGTGCCGGCGCGGCATTCGGCGATGGAGATGTAGAGCCCCTGGTGGCCGTACATCGGCGCGGTGCGCGAGCGGCCGACGTGCCCCTCGGGCACGATCAGCGGAAACACGTTGCCGGCGGACAGGGCTTCGGTGGCCTCGGGCGGCAGGCCGCTGGTGCGGTTGAGGTCTTTCTTGTAGGGCACGAGGGTTTCGAAGCGCGTCACCCGGCCTTGCACCACGGCGGGGTCGGCCACGTCGCCGGCCTCTGCGTCGAAGCGCACGCCCAGCGCGAGGGCCGCGTCGGCGGGCACTTGCGCGGCCAGCGCGGTGTCGAACACGGCGTCGAAATGGCCGCCGGGCGCGACGCTGAGCACGTTCACCGTGCGCGCGGTGTCCGCGCCGGCGTTGGCGATCTGGTGGCGCAGGTTGGCGGGCACGGCCACCATGTCGAAACGGCCCAGGGTCAGGCTGTGTTCGAGCTGCCGCCCATAGCGCAGCTGCACGCTGCCCTCGACGCAGAACACGCACTCGATGGCATCGGGATTGCGCCAGGCCTGGGTCTGCGCGCCCGGGGCCAGTTCGAGCTTGCCGGTGCAGGCGGTGGGCGGGCAGTTGAGCGCGGCCTGGGCAAAGCGGCCCTGCGCATCGGTGGCGGCCATCAGCGGCGTGAGCGGGCCACCGAAGAGGCGCAGCACGGCGTCGCGGTGGGCGGCGGCGGGCGCTTGCGCCGCCACGCGGTAGCCGGGGAAGGCCGCCAGTTGGCGGTTCATCTGTTCGAGGGTCAGTGCGCCAGCCGGCGCGGTCGAGGTCGTCATGTGAAAGTCTCCGTGGATGCGTGATGGCATTGGACGGCTGCGCGGCGACATGCGCCATGGTCTGGCGTCGATGACACCATTGCCGCCACTCGATCCCGCACGGACGACAATGCGCCTTCGACAAGAACACCGGAGACACGCCGCATGACCGGGCTGCTGCACCGCCTCACGTTCCAACAGCTGCTGTACCTGCAGGCCCTGGTGGAAGAACGCCACGTCACGCGCGCGGCCGAGCGCATGAACATCGGGCAACCGGCGATGTCGGCCGCGCTGGCCCGCATGCGCGAGGTGTTTCGCGATGTGCTGCTGGTGAAGACGAGCACCGGCATGGAGCCCACGCCGAGGGCGATCGAGCTGGTCAGCCGCATCCGCGAAATGACCGACCTGCTGGAAGGCCGCGGCTTCGCCGACGGGCAGTTCAACCCCGAAGAGTCGCCCACGCACTGGCGCATCATGTCCTCGGACGGCATCTCGCGCGTGGTGTTGCCCGAGCTCATGGCAGTGGCCCAGCGCGAGGCGCCCAAGATGCGCTTCACGGTGCACCCGGGCGACCCGCGGCGCTTGTCCGAATACCTGCGCGACGGCGACTTCGACATGGCGCTGGCCTTCGTGCGCACACCGCCGTCCGAACTGCGGCAGATGACGCTGTATCCCCAGCGCATGGTGTGCATCGCACGGCAGGACCACCCCGAGATCCAGGGCGAGCTGAGCCTGCAGCAGTTCACCGACGCCGACCACGCGCGCTGGGGCGCGCCGCCAGTGGCGCACGCCACGATGGAGGTGGCGGTGGACGAAGCGCTGGAAGCCATGGGCGCGGCGCGACGCGTGGCGCTGCTGGTCTCCAGCCTCACCTTGCTGCCCGGCGTGGTGGCCCGCTCCAACCTGCTCGCGGTGGTGCCCGAGCACCTGGCGCAGAAGTCCCAGGAGACCATGCCGCTGCAGGCGCTGCCCCTGCCCTTTCGGGTGCCGGCCGTGCACGTGAGCATGACCTGGCACGAGCGCATGCACCACGACCCGGGCCACAAGTGGCTGCGCGACACGCTCAAGGGCATTGGCCAGGCGCTGTCGGCACGGCCGGTCTGAAAGAAACACCCCCCTGCGCCGCTGCGCGGCTTCCCCCCTCTCTTGCGCGCCTTCGGCGCTTGGAGGGGGGACGGCATCTTGGGCCGGCGTAGCCGTCCCTTGATGCCCCTGGCTGAAGGCACGCGCTCCGGAGGCAGAGTGCGGCATCTTGGGCCTGCGTCGCCATCCCTTGATGCCCTTGGCTGAAGGCACGCGCTCCGGAGGCAGAGTGCGGCATCTTGGGCCTGCGTCGCCATCCCTTGATGCCCTTGGCTGAAGGCACGCGCTCCGGAGGCAGAGTGCAGCATCTTGGACCTGCGTCGCCAAACCCTTAGCGCTTCATGTGATGGGCAGCAGGCGGCTGGCGACGAAGGCCACTGCGTCCGCCAGGCGCGCGCCTTCGAGTTCGCGGTGCGCGCCGGGATAGGCCACGAGGCGCTTGTCTTCAGACCCGATGGCATCGAACAGCGCGAACGTGCCTTCGCGGTCGAAGAACTCGTCGTTCCACTGCTGCGTGAACCAGACCGGACAGCGCACACGCTGCGCGTAGGCAGCGAGGTGTTCGCTGGCGGCATAGGTGCTGCCCCAAAGGCCGAGCACGGCGGCCTGGATGCGCGGCTCGGTGGCGAGCAAGGGCAGACCGTAGGCCGTGCCCATGGACACGCCGATGTAGCCGATCGGCAAGCCGGCGTGGCCCGGTTGCGCGAGCAGCTGGTCCAGCGCCGCCTGCCATTCCTGGGCCATGCGCGTGCGGCCCACACCGGCGCGCCAGGCCTCGCGGAACGCGGTGAGCGCCACCACCGGGTCAAGGTTGCCGTCGCTGCGCCGATCGCCTTGCACCGGGCCGTCGATGGCGAGCACGCTCAGGCCCAGCGGCAGGCAGTGGCTCGCGATCGCCAGCACGGCCTGCGACAGCTTGTGGCCACTGCCGCCATGCGCGGCCAGCACGATGCCGCGGCTGGGCGTGGCGGGCGCCCAGAACACCGTGGGAACGCGCACGCCCGCGTGGGTCACTGGCAACACGGTGGACGATGGCAGGGGAGTGAGGGGCTCGGTCATGGCGTTGTCGGTCTCGTTCGGGTCGGAGGATGGCGGAGGATGTGTGGGTGTAGGCACCATCTTCGGGTCCACGCGATGTGTGCGCCATGCGCGCGCGTTGATGGTGGCATCAGCGCCGTCGATACCGGGTGCTGGCCAATGCATGATGAAATCCGCGCATCCCAATTCAACGACAGGAGACAGGCATGAATGGCGCCGAGGCCTTGGTTCACACGCTGCTGGACAGCGGCGTGGACACCGTATTCGCCAATCCGGGCACATCCGAAATGCACTTCGTGGCCGCGCTCGACCGCATCGAAGGCATGCGCTGCGTGCTCGGCCTGTTCGAAGGCGTGGTCACCGGCGCGGCCGATGGCTACTACCGCGTGCGCCAGCGCCCGGCCGGCACGCTGCTGCACCTCGGCCCCGGCCTGGCCAACGGCCTGGCCAACCTGCACAACGCGAAAAAGGCCTGCTCGGGTGTCGTCAACATCGTCGGCGAACACGCCACCACCCACCTGGAACTCGATGCGCCCCTGACCTCGGATGTGGAAGGCGTGGCGCGGCCCATGTCGCACTGGGTGCGCACCATCGCAGCGCCCGAGCGGCTGCCCGCCGATGGCCGAGAGGCGGTGACCCAGGCCCGGGGCCGGCCCGGGCGCATCGCCACGCTGGTGCTGCCCGCCGACATGGCCTGGTCGCCCGCCGCCGCCCTGCCCGCTGGCCTCGGCCCGGTCCCGCAAGCCGCCGCCGAGCCCCTGGACGAACGCCAGGTGATCGCCATCGCGGACCACCTGCGCCAGCACGGCCCGCGCACCTTGCTGCTGTTGGGCGGGCGCGCCACGCTGGCGCGGGCCACGGCCTGGGCCGGGCGGATCGCGGCGGCCACGGGTTGTGCCGTGATGTCCGAGTTCTATTCGCCCAGCATCGAGCGCGGCGCGGGCCGCGTGGCCATTCCACGCCTGCCCTACTCGGTGGACGGCGCACTCCAGGCGCTCTCGCGCTTCGAGCACATCGTGCTGGTCAACGCGGTCGAACCGGTCGCGTTCTTCGCCTACCCCGACAAGCCCGGTCGCCTCAGCGCGGCGGGCACCACGTTCTCCACGCTCTCGCGCCCTTCGCAGGACCCGGAAGAAGCCTTGCACGTGTTGTGCGAAGCCCTGTCGGCCACCCGCACGACGGCGCCGCTGGTCGAACGCCAGCCCGCGCGCGCCGGCCTTGAAGACGGCCTGCTGAACGCCGACACCATCGGCGCGCTGCTGGGCGCGCTGATCCCGGAGAACGCCATCGTGGTGGACGAGGCCATCAGCACCGGCCGCGCGTTCGACGCCGCGACGCGCGAGGCCGCGCCACACGAATGGCTGACCAACATGGGTGGCTCCATCGGCTATGGCCTGCCGGTGGCCGTGGGCGCGGCCATCGCGGCGCCCGATCGCCGCGTGATCGCGCTGGAGGGCGACGGCAGCGCGATGTACACGCTGCAATCGCTCTGGACCATGGCGCGCGAGAGCCTGGACGTGACGGTGATCGTGTTCGCGAACCGCCACTACCAGATCCTGCGCGGCGAGTTCAACCAGGTGGGCGCGGGCGCGCCGGGCCAGCGCGCGGCCGACATGCTGAGCATCGACCGGCCCACGCTGGACTGGGTGGCGTTGAGCGCCGGCCACGGCGTGCCCGCGAGCCGCGTGACCACGCTGGGCGAACTGGCCGACGCGCTGCGGCGCAGCCTGGACGCGCCCGGACCGAGCCTGATCGAAGTGGTGATGTGAAGGCGCCGACACCGAGGGCCTTGCTCGCGGTGTTCTTGTCGAGGCCGAGGAAAGATCCGCCCGATCTGCTGGTCCAAGACGCCGTCCTCTCCGGCGTGCGTGCCCCATCCAGAGGCATCGAGGGACGGCTGCGCCGGCCCAAGATGCCGTCCCCCCTCGAAGCGCCGAAGGCGCGCTACGGAGGGGGGAAGCCGCGCAGCGGCGCAGGGGGGAGTTTCAAATCAAACCCAGCTTGCGCGCGATCGCCACCGCCTGGGTGCGGTTGCCGGCGTTGAGCTTCTGGTTGATGTTGCGCAGGTGCGTGCGCACCGTGCTGTCGGACACGAACAGCTTGACCGCCAGTTCGCTGTTCGAAAAACCATCGGCCAGCAGCCGCAGCATGCGCAGCTCCTTGGGCGTGAGCTTGTCCGCGTCGGGCACGTCGTCGACCCCCTCGGCGCGCGGTGCGCCCAGCAGGCGCAGGATCTTGTCCAAGTGTTCCTGGTCGATCGGATCGACCTCCGCATGCCCGGTGGCGTTGCGCATCTGCAGTTGCACGGCCAGCTCGCGCACCGCTTCGCCTTCGTCGATCAGCAGGCGCACGAAGCCCTGGGCCGCGGCCTGCGACAGCAGTTGAGCAAACGCGTTCACGGCCGCCTGCGCCTGGCCCAGGCGCTGCAAGGCCAGCGCCTGCAACACCTGCAGCTTGAGGGCGCGGCGCAGCTTCTTCTCGGCCTGCGCGCGCGCCAGGGCGCGCGCGATGTCCTGTTCGGCCGAGGTGGCGTCGCCAAAGGCGAGGTTCCAGCGCAGCCAACCCATCTCCAGGTCTTCGATGTCGTGCGCCGGAAAGCGCAGCCGCGCCGCGCGTTCCCACACGTCGGGCTGCGAGGCCAGCACGAGCTCGGCGCGCGAGGCCTGGGCATTGCCCTGCAGCACCAGCAGGTGCGCGCGCTCCAGCCGCGCGCTGGCGGTGATGCGGGGCAGGTGCCGGTCGTAGCCGGCCTGCTCCAGCGTGGACAGCAGCTCCCACGCACGGTCGAGCTGGCGCCGGTCGAAGGCCATGCGCGCCAGCATCACGTGGCCGATGATCATCTGGTCGCGCAGGCCCACCGCGCTGGCCATCGGCACGTACACGTTGAGCAGGCGCTCGGCCTGGTCGAGGTCGCCCATTTCGAACAGCACGCCCGCGTACTGCACGCCGGCATACGCGTTGCCGCCGGTGGCGGTCACGTTGGGGCCGGCGGTGGAATGCACCGCCAGCCGGAAGCGCGCGGCGGCCCGGCGCAACTGCCCCTCTTCCAGGTCCAGGATGCCGTCCACGGTTTCGGAGAACATGCGGTTGAACACCGCCGTGGGGCCGGCATGCGCCATGCGCGCGGTCTGCAGCAGGCGATGCGACTCGCGGTACTGCCCCATGACGAGGAAGGTGTGGGCCATGGCGGTGGCCAATGCGCTGTCGGCGAAGGCGTTGCCGGTGGGCATGGCGCGCAGGTTCTCGCGGCCCAGGGGCAAGGCTTCGTCGTAGCGGTCCATCATGCCCAGCAGCAGCGGGCGCAGGGCCAGCACATGGGGGCGCGAGGGCGGGTCTTCGGTGGTCCAGCCACTGCGGTCGAGCAGGCGCATGGCGTCCCACGGGCCGGTGGTGAGGCAGACCGCCCAAATGCGCGCCATGCACAGCGTGGGACGGCGGGTCACCTCGTCTTCGGGCAAGGACGTGAACCAGCGCGCCAGCAGGCGCATGCGTCCACTCTTGAGCAGTTCGTCGACCTGCGGCTCCAGCAGCGCGATGGCGCGCTCCTGGTGGCCACCCTGCAAGGCGTGCTCGATCGCCGCCACCGCCTGGCCGCGCTGCTCGTACCACTTCGACGCGTCCAGGTGCAGGCGCGGAATCTCGGCCGGCATCTCGCGCACCATCTGGCCGCGCAGGAAGGCGCTGAAGAGGCTGTGGTACCGGTAGCTGCGGCCGTCGTGCACCGGCAGCAGGAACAGGCCGCTGGCGGCAATGCGCTCCAGCGCGGCCGCGCCGCCTTGCGCGCCGAGCACCGCGTCGCAGATCTCGGCGTCGAGCCGGTGCAGCACACTGCTGCGCAGCAGAAAGTCGCGCACCGCGGGCGGCTGCGCGTTGAGCACGTCTTCGGCCAGGTAGTCGGCGATCAGCGCGGACGAACCGGAGAAGCGTTCCACGAAGGCCGAAGGTTCGGGATGCCGCTGCAAGGCCATCGAGGCCAGCCACAGCGCCGCCACCCAGCCTTCGGTGCGGTGGTGCAGCAGTTCGATGGCATCGGCCGCCAGCGCCACATGGCCTTCGCGGCCGAAGAAAGCCTGGGTTTCTTCCAGCGAGAAGCGCAAGGCGTCCACGCTGATCTCGACCAGTTGCCCGCGCGCGCGCATGCGCGCCGTGCCCAGCTCGGGCGTGACGCGCGAGCCGATGAACACCTGGCCCTGGCGCGGCAGGTTGTCGACCAGTTCGCGCACCAGCGAGAGCACCACCGGGTCCTGCACGGTTTCCACGTCGTCCAGGAAGATGGCGAAGGCGTGCCCGGCCGCGCCGATCTCGTCCATCATGCGCAAGAGCGCGTCGGGCGTGGTTTCCGACGGTGCGGACGCGCCCAGCGCGCCAAGGGCTTCGGCCAGGCCGTTGAGAAAACGCGTGGGGTCGTTGTCGGCCGCGTCCAGCGTCAACCACGCGGTGCGCACGCCTTTCGATTGCAGGTCGCTGCGGCACTGGGCCAGCGCGGTGGTCTTGCCGAAACCGGCGGGGCCCCGCACCAGCACGAGTTGCGCCGCGCGCGAGGCCGCCACCAGCGCGCAGATGGCCTCGCGCCGCACCTGTGCGGCGACCGCGCCGGGCGGGCTGAGCTTGCGGCGGGACACCAGGGCACGGGGGGATGGGGCCGGTGAAGGCATGCGCGAGGGACTCCAGAGCGTGTCAGGGGCGCGCGCTGGGCGGGCGTGCGCGCAAAGTGTAGCTGCCGTCCCCGGTGGCGATCAGCCGGTCCTGCGCGTCGAACACCTCGGCCGCCACGAAGCGGATGCGCTGGCCGCCGCCGCGTTGGCGCGCGAACACCGTCACCGGCCCGCTGGCCACGCTGCCCAGGAAGGCGGTGTTCAGCGTGAGCGTGACGATGGGCTGCGCGGCGTTGGGCGCGGGCTCCTGCGGTCCGGGCGGTGCGCCGTCGAGGCGGGCGCGCACCGCTACCGCGCAGGCGATGTCGATCATCGACGTGATCGCGCCGCCGTGCAGCGTGCCGCCCTGGTTGAGGTGGTGCGGCCGCATCTCCAGCCGCATGCGGATGCCGTCGCGCTCCACGGCCACGAAGTGCAGGCCGAGAAAGGCGCGCATGCCGGTGTCGGCTGAGCCCGCGCTCACACCGCGACCTCGATCGTGCTGGCCTGCCGCTCGGCCAAGCCACGCAGCAACGCACACGGCGTGAAGCGATCGCCCAGTTGCCCGGCCAGCGCATCGGCGCGCTGCACGAAGCGCGCGATGCCGTATTGCTGGATGTACTGCAGCGCGCCACCGGTCCAGCGCGGAAAGCCCATGCCCAGGATCGAACCGATGTTGGCATCCCGCACCGAGGCGATCACACCGTCTTCGAGGCAGCGCGCGGCCGCCAGTGCGATGGCGAACAGCACGCGGTCCTGGATCTCGCGCACGTCGGGCAGCGGCGACACGGCGGCGTGCGCGTCGGGCAGCACCACGCCAAAGCGCGCCGCCAGTGCCAACGGGCCTTGCGCCAGGTGGGTCTGCAAGGCGGCGTTCTCGATCAAGGCGTCGCCCACGCCTTGCTGGCGCAGCCAGCCCGCTTCCTCGGCCGCCGCGCGCCCGAGACGCGCCACATAACCTTCGCCCGCATCGCGCACCCGCACCGGTGTTTTGCCGATGCGCTGCGCGTAGTCGTAGGCCAGGGCCACGGTGTTCATCGGCGTGTTCGGGCCGTGCACCACTTCCACCAGCCCACCGTCCAGGTCCGGGATGAAGCGCAGCGCGGGCACGCCGTGCGCCAGGGCCTCGGCCGCGCTGGCGTGCGCGGCCAGCACCACCGCGCCGCGCGCGCCCTCGGCACGCAGCGGCGCATCGGCCACGGTGATCAGCAGGTCCTCGGTCATGCCGTCGTCGCCTTGTGCGGCGATGTGCGAAGACACCAGGGCACTGGCCGCATCGGCGCGCTCCTGTGTCATGCGGCGCTGCGCCACGGCCTGGCGCAAGGCGGCGTCGATCTCGCACCGGCACGCCTCGAGCTGCGCCGCACTGCCGGCGCGCAGCACCGTGTGCAGCCGCTTGGCGGTGTGCGCCAGCACCAGGGCCACCGCGCCGGGCGTGCGCACGTCCAGCCCGATGCGGTGCAACTCGGTGCGTGGCGCATCGCTTGGCCGGCCCTTGCCGGCGCGAATGTCGTTGGCGTCGAAGAATTGGGTCTGGATCATGTTCTTCGCCACCGGTTGTGTTGCGAGCGAGGTGAGGTAGCGCGTCTCCACGCGCAGCGCGCTGTCGATGTCCAGGCACGCGCCTTCCACGGCGGCGGCCAGGATGGCCTGGCGCGCCGGGTAGCGGCCCTGGTCGTGTGCCAGCACCTGCAGGGCGGCCGAGCGCAGCACCGCCGCAAGTTCATGGCGCAAGCCGGGGATGTCGAAGCCCGGCTGGTCCCAGGGCACCACGGGGCGCGGATGGTCCCGCACCCATTGCCGCGCCTGCACGATCACGGCCGGCATGTCGGGCGCGGTGCCGTGCAGCAGGCCCATGGCCAGGGCTTTGGAGGGCGAGAAGCTGCGTCCGTCCATCAGCAGCGGCAGCGCCCGTTGCAGGCCGAGCAAGCGCACCATGCGGTTCACGCCACCCGCACCGGGCAGCAGGCCGAGCGTGGCCTCGGGCAGGCCGAGCGGGATGCTGTCGTCGGCCAGGCAGAAGCGCGCGTGGGCACACAGGCAGATTTCCCAACCACCGCCCAGCGCCGCGCCGTTGATGGCGACGGCCACGGGAATGGGCAGGCGCTCCAGGCGGCGCAGCGTCTGCTTGAACCACTCCAGGCCGTCGAAGAAAGACTGCGCCTGCGACGGCTGCACGGCGATGAGGATGCGCAGGTCGCCGCCCGCGAAAAAGGTTTTCTTCGACGACGTGATGACCACGCCGCGCAGGCCTTCGTGCTGCTCCAGGCGTTCGACCACCCGACGCAGTTCTTCCTTGAAGGCCACACTCATGGTGTTGGCGCTTTGGCCGGGCAGGTCGATGGTGAGCAGCGCGATGTGGTCGGCGTCGACGTCGACGCGGATGCCTGGCGTGCCCAGCGTCGCGGGCAGGGCGTCTTGTTCGGGAGCGGCGGCAAGGGATGCGGTGTTCGTCATGTTGTCGCCTTGCATTCGAGAGCAATGGCAATGGCGTTGCCCGCCGCATCGGCGATGGCCGCCACGCCGCGCTGCGTGTGGCTGTGCTCCAGCGCCACCAGAAGGCGCGCCAGGCAGGCAGCACCCGCAGCGGCGCCCATGTCGCCGCGCACCAGTGCGCCGCCCAGGCGGTTGATGCGCTCCAGCGGCACACCGAGCATGGCGCTGGCCAGGGGTGCGCTCACGGCCTGCGCGTCGTGGATCTCCAGGCGGTCGAGTTCGTCCGCCCGCCAGCCCGCCTGTTGCAGCACGCGCCGCACGGCGGTGGCAACAGCCGCAGGACCGGCGGCCGCGCCTTCGCACACCGCCGCATGGCCGCTCACCCGCGCGCGGGGCGCAAGGCCCGCTTGCGCGCCGGCATCGGCGCTGCCGAGCAGCAACAGGCAGGCGCCGTCCACCGGCGCGGCCAGGTGTGCGGCGTGGTGCACGCGGGGCGGCGCGGGCAGATCGGCGTGCAGGTGGCTCGCGGCGGTGGCGGCGTAGTTTTGCGGATCGGGATCGGAAGGGGGTGTGCCGGTACTGTGGTCTTCGGCCAGCACGCTCAGGCCGTTGATGTCGCGCACCGGCACCTCCACGTCTGCGTGGCCCGCGCCGTGCAAGGCTTCGCGGGAACAAGCGGCCCACGCGTCGAGTGCCTGGGTGTCCAAGCCCTGGCGTTGGGCCGCAACATCTGCCGCCGTGCGCGCGGGCAGCACCGGATGCGCGATGGCCACCAGCAAGTCGAACGCGCTGGCCGGGCGCTGGGCGTTGGCGACGTGGTAGCCCCCCGCAATCGCCAGGTCGAGATCGCCTGCGGCGACCGACTGCGCGGCCTGCCGCAGCGCGGCCATGGACGACACACCGCCTTGCTGCAGTTGCCAGGCGCCGTCCCGCGTCACCAGGCCAGCCGATGCCAGCGCATGGCGCGGTGTTTCGCTTGCGCCATCGCCACCGAGCACCAGGGCATCGATGGTCTTGCCCTTCATGGGCGCTGCGATCTCGCGCAACAGCGCGCCGACCAGGCGCGAGGGCAACACCTCGGCCAGGGCCCCGCCTTCGGGCGCGACCGGTGTGCGCCGCAGGTCATAAATGAAAACGTCTTGCATGGAGCGTCTGCGTATCGAAATTCAAACCAAGGAACTCAGGGCCGGTGCACGGCAACCGCCCCGCTGTCGACGAGGGCCTGCACCTGCGCGGCGTCCATGCCCATGCCGCGCAGCACCTCTTCGCTGTGCTCACCCACGTGCGGCGCGGCCTTGAGGCGCCCGTAGTCGCCCGCGCGCGGGCCGCCGGGGATGTTGGGAATGGGCAGCAGGCCGTCAACGCCGGGTTGCTGCAACCAGTCCAGCGCGCCGCTGCGCACCAGTTCACCGTCGTGCAGCACCTCGTCGTAGTGGCGGATGCGCGCGTGCAGGATCTCTTCGGCTTCGAGGCGGCGGCACCACTCGTCGGTGGTCTCGCGCAGGAACTCGGCGCGGATGATGTCCATGAGCACGGCTTCGTGGGCGATGCGGCCCGAGAGTTCGCGAAAGCGCGGGTCGGTGGACAGTTCCTCGCGGCGCAGCGCGCGGCCCAGGGCGACGAAGTGCGCGTCCTGGTTGACCGAGATGCTCAGGAAGCCGTCGCGCGTGGCGAGCACGCCCAGCGGCACGTACATCACGGTCGGCCGGCCGCGTTCGAACTCGTGCTTCACCAGCGCGGGCGCCTGCATGGCGAGCGCGCTTTGCATCAGGCTGCAGTCCAGGTGCGCGCCGTGGCCAAAGCGCAGCCGGCGGATGAAGGCGGCCAGCGTGGCCTGGCCGGCGTAGAGACCGGAGACCACGTCGACCAGGATCATGGGGAATCGCTGCGGCGCGTTCGCCGCGTCGCGGTTCAGGCTCATGAGGCCCGCATAACCCTGGATCACGGTGTCGGTGGCGGGCAGTTGCGCCAGCGGCCCGTCCTGCCCGAAACCGCTGACGGAGAGGTAGACCAGCTTCGGGTTGGCCGCGCGCAAGGCCGCCTGGCCCAGGCCCAGGCGCTGCATCACGCCGGGCCGGAACGACTCGATCACGATGTCGGCGTCGCGCGCGAGCTCGAACGCCACGCGCCGGCCTTCGGCATGTTTCAGGTCAAGCGCGAGCGAACGTTTGCCCCGGTTGTAGTAGGTGGAGAACGGGCTCTGGCCGCCCGCGCTCACGCCCAGGCGCCGGCTCCAGTCGCCTTGCGGGGTTTCGATCTTGATCACGTCGGCACCATGGTGCGCGAGCAGCAGCGAGGCGTGCGGGCCGGCGATGCCGGTGGCGAAATCGACCACGCGGATGCCGTCCAGGGGTGGGGTCAGAGGTGTTGTCATGACGCAGAGGGTTCGTCGCGCAGGGCACGGCGCAGCAGCTTGCCGCTTTCCAGGCGCGGAATGTGGGAGCGGAATTCGAAGCGGCGCGGCAGCTTGATGCTGGAGAGGTGTTCGCGGCCATGCGCCACGAGCGCGGCACGCAACGCGTCTTCGTCGGTCACGCCGGCGCGTGGCTGGACGAAGGCCACCGGCACCGCGCCCATGTCGGCATCGGGCACGCCGACCACGGCCACGTCGGCCACGTCCGGGTGCTGGCCGAGCACGTCCTCGATTTCGCGCGGGTACACGTTGACGCCGCCACAGAGAATCAGGTCTGCGCGCCGGTCGCTCAGGGTGAGATAGCCCTCGGCATCGACATGGCCGATGTCGCCGTAGGTCGCCCAGCCCCGGTCGTTGTAGGCGCGCGCGGTCTTCTCGGGGTCGCCGACGTACTCGAAACGCGGACCGCCTTCGAACCACACCACGCCGTCTTCGCCGGTGGGCAATTCGCGGCCGGACTCATCGGTGATGTGCAGCACGCCGACCCGGGCGCGGCCCACCGAGCCAGGGTGCGCCAGCCATTCGTGGCTGTCGATCGCGGTCATGCCCACGCCCTCGGAGCCGGCGTAGTACTCGTGCACGATCGGGCCCCACCAAGCGATCATGGCGCGCTTGACGTGGGGGGCGCACGGCGCGGCGGCGTGGATGGCCACGCGCATGCCGCTGGGCGTCCAGCGCTCGCGCAGCTCGGCCGGCAGCGCCAGCATGCGCACGAACATGGTGGGCACCCACTGGCTGTGCGTGATGCCTTCGGTGCACAGGGCCTGCAAGGCCTGCTCGGCGTCGAAGCGGTCCATCAGCACGCAGGTGCCGCCACATTCGAGCACGCGGATGGCGTAGCGCAGTGGCGCGGCGTGGTACAGCGGCGCGGCCGAGAAGTAGACCGACTCGGCGTCGAAACCGAAAGCGCGTTGCCAGGCGGCCACCTCGGGGTCGGGCTCGTGCCGGCGGTCCCAGGGCAGCATGGGTTTGCGGATGCCGCTGGGTTGGCCGGTGGTGCCGGAGGAATACAGGAAGTCGCGGCCGATGCAGCGGGCGGGCAGGCCATCGTCGAGATCGCCGGTGCGCGCCGTGGTCTGCGCGGCGGGCCAGGCCAGGGCCGGATCGCCCTGCTCCGACGGCAACAGGAAGCAGGGCATGAGCCCGGGCGCTCCGGCCTGCACCGCGAGCGCCTGGGTGTTCGCGGAGGCCACCAGGGCACGCGCGCCGCTGTTGCGCAGGATGTGCGCCAGCTCGCGCGGCTTGGCGTGCGTGCTCACCGGCGTGTAGTACAGGCCCACGCGGCGTGCGCCTAGCGCAAAGGCCAGCAGTTCCACGCGGTTCTCACACAGCAGCGCGATGGTCTCGCCGCCCTGCAGGCCGATCGACACCATCCAGGCCGCGGCATCGGCGGCGGCCTGGGCCAGTTCGCGAAAACGCAGCTCGGCGCGCGGCTGCAGGAAGCGCACCGCCACCTTCTCGGGCTGCGCGCGGGCAAGGTCAAAAATGGATGGCATCAACGTCCCTGGAAAACCGCAGGCCGCCGCTCGCGGAACGCGGCCACGGCTTCGGCGAAGTCCGCGCTGGCGGTGAGCGCGGACTGCTCCGCGCGTTCGCGCTCGAACAGCTGCGCCATGGGTGCGGCCTTGTGGGCGTCGTGCGCTTCTAGCCGCTTGAGCGCGGCGATGGCCATGGGCGCGCGGCCTGCCCACAGGCGTGCTCGGGCCATCGCCGTGTCCAGCGCGGCAGCGTGGTCCGCCAGTTCGTCGACCAGGCCGTGTTGCAGCGCGCTCGCGGCGTCCACCACCGTGCCTTCGATCATCCACTCGCGCGCACGCGCCGCGCCCACGCGGCGCGGCAGGGTGCGCACCATGCCCACGTCGGGCACGAGCGCGATGCCGGTGAACGGCGCGCAGAAACGCGCCGCGCTGGAGGCCACGATGCGGTCGCACGCCAGCGCGAGCGAGAGCCCCGCGCCAAAGGCCGCGCCGTCGACCGCTGCGATGCAGGGCAGTGGCCCTTGCATCAGCAGATCGCAGCAGAATTGCAAGGGCACCAGCACGCTCTCCTCGCCGGGCTGCTTGCGGTGCTTCAAGTCCGCGCCGGTGCAGAACTGGCCACCGGTGCCGGTGAGCACGATCGCGCGCAGCGCCGGGTCGGCCTGCGCGGCGCGCAGGGCATCGGCCAGCGCGTGGGCACTCGCCGGGTCGAGCGCGTTCATGCGGTGCGGCCGATCGATCGCGATCACGCGCACGCCGCCCTCGGCATCCTCGATGCGCAGGGGCGTGGCGTCCTGCGCCGGGGTGTCGGTGGCGTGGCTCACCGTGGTGTCATTCGGATCGCGCCATCCAGGCGGATCGTTTCGCCGTTGAGCATGGGGTTCTCCAGAATGTGCTGCGCCAGGCGCGCGTACTCGTCCGGAACGCCCAGGCGCGGCGGGTGCGGCACCGACTTGCCCAGCGCGTCGCGCACCGGTTGCGGCAGGCGCGCCAGCAGGGGTGTGTCGAACAGGCCGGGCGCGATGGTGCACACGCGGATGCCCTTGCCGGCCAGATCGCGCGCGGCGACGATGGTCATGCCGACCACGCCGGCCTTGGACGAGGCGTACGGAATCTGGCCGATCTGGCCTTCGTAGGCCGCCACCGAGGCCGTGAGCACGCAGGCGCCGCGGTCGCCGCTGGCATCGGGCTCGTTGCGCGCCATGCGCACCGCCGCCAGCCGCAGCACGTTGAAGCTGCCAATCAGGTTGGTCTGGATCACCGACTGGTAGGTCTCCAGCGAACCGGCGCTGCCGTCTTTTTCGACGAGGCGCACCGCGCCACCGCGCCCGGCGCAATGCACCAGGGAGCGGATCGGGCCCTGGCGTTCGGCCGCGTCGTACACGGCTTCCATCGCGGCGGTGTCGGTCACGTCGGCCGGCACGAACACGGTGCCGCCGCCGAGCGATACGGCCACGTCCGCGCCGGCGGAGGTGGGCAGGTCGGTGATCGTGACGCGCACGCCTTGGGCCACCAGCCGCTGCGCGGTGGCCAGGCCCAGGCCCGAAGCGCCGCCGGTCACGACCGCCGAGGTGTTTCTCAATTCCATCGAATGCTTTCTAGTCGGATTGCTGACGCGGAACCGCCCGCTGTCTTGGTGTGGAATTCTTCGGTCTGCGCGCGCGCCGGGCATCGTCGATACCGACGATTTTTCGGGCTCACCCTTGCGCGCGGGGCCGAGGGCTGAGACAAACGCGCATCGACCACACAAGGAACCATTTGCAAATGCGCGCAGAGACCGCCCCCCGCTGGATGAACGAAGACGTACAGGCCTTTCGCGACAGCATCCGCCGCTTCGTCGAACACGAACTGGCCCCGAACGAAGAGAAATGGATCGAGCAGCGCCGCGTGGACCCGGCCACCTGGCGCAAGGCCGGCCAGGCGGGCATGTTGTGCGCCAGCATCCCCGAAGCCTACGGCGGTGGCGGGGGCGACTTCGCGCACGAGGCCGTCATCACCGCCGAACTCGCGCGCGCCGGCGTCAACAGTTTCGGCAACAACGTGCACAGCGGCATCGTGGCGCACTACATCGCGCGCTATGGCAACGAAGCGCAGAAGCAGCGCTGGCTGCCGCGCATGGCCTCGGGCGAGCTGATCGCGGCCATCGCCATGTCCGAACCCGGCGCGGGCTCGGACCTGCGCGCCATCACCACGCGCGCCGAACACGATGGCGAGGACTACGTGATCCACGGCGCGAAGACCTTCATCACCAACGGCATCAACGCCGGCCTGATCGTGCTCGTGGCCAAGACCGGCGACGAGCGCTCGCCCTCGCTGATCGTGCTGGAGACCGAAGGCCTGGAAGGCTTCGAGCGCGGGCGCAACCTGGAGAAGATCGGCCAGAAGGGGCAGGACACCGCCGAGCTGTTCTTCTCCGGCGTGCGCGTGCCGCGCACCCACCTGCTGGGCGAGCGCGAAGGCCTGGGCATGCACCAGCTGATGCAGCAGTTGCCGCAGGAGCGGCTGATCATCGGCATCATCAGCGCGGCCGCCGCGCGCCGCGCGGTGGACCTGACGGTGGAATACGCGGCCGGCCGCAAAGTGTTCGGCCAGCGGCTGCTGGACATGCAGAACACCCGCTTCAAGCTGGCCGAGTGCGACACCAAGGCCAGCATTGCGCAGACCTTCGTGGACGACTGCATCGCACGCCAGCTCGAGGGCACGCTCGACGCCGGTTCGGCGGCCAAGGCCAAGTGGTGGTGCTCGCAGATCTACGGCGAGGTGGTGGACGAATGCCTGCAGCTCTTCGGCGGTTATGGCTACATGGCCGAATACCCCATTGCGCGCATGTACACCAACGCGCGCGTGACCCGCATCTACGGTGGCTCCAACGAGATCATGAAAGAGCTGATCGCGCGCGACCTGGACCCGGCCACGCCGGTGAAGGCGCGTCACTGAGTTGGCCACGATGCGCCCTCACCCCAGCCCTCTCCCGCAAGCGGGAGAGGGGGCAAGACCCGCGCTCCGGCTTCTTTGCGTGCGCGCCAGAATAGCTTGCCGGCGACCGTGCCTTGCTCCCTCTCCCGCTTGCGGGAGAGGGTTGGGGTGAGGGCGTATTGGAAGCACCACAACATGCCAAAACACGCTTTCAGCCGACCGACACAGCCCCCACAGGTTCCGCCAACATCGCCCCCTGTTCCACCAACGCGGCAATCGCCGCCTCGCTGTAGCCCAGGTCCGTCAGCAGAGGCCGCGTGTGCTCGCCCAGGCGCGGCGCAGGACGCAGCGCCGCGCGCGGCGCGGGTTCGTCCTGGTAGTGCACCGGAAAAGCCGGCGCGATCAGCGCGCCCTCGGTCGGATGCTCGATCGTTTGCCAAAAGCCGACCTCGCGCAGGTGTTCGTCCTCGCGCAGGCTGTTCATGTCGTTGATCACCGAGTTCGGAATGCCGTGCCGGTCGAGGAATTCCACCCAGTGCGCCGTGGTCTGCGTGAGCATGAGATCGGACAGCCGTTCGTAGAGCAGGTTGATGTGGCGCGCGCGGCTGGGCGCATCCAGAAAGCGCGGGTCGTTCATCACCTCGGGTTGGCCGCAGGCCTCGAAGAACACGCGCCAGTCGCGCTCGTTGTGCGGCATCACGGCGATGAAGCCATCGCTCGTGCGGTGCGGGCGGCGAAACGCGCTGACCATGCGCCGGTAGCCGGGCGGGCCCAGCGGCGGATCGAAACACAGGCCGGCCTGGTGCTCCACGCTGAGGTAATGCACCATGGTCTCGAACATCGCCACTTCCACGCGCTCGCCGCGCCCGGTGGCGGCGCGGCGCATCAACGCGCCCTGTATGCCGATCACCACGAACAGCGCGGTGGTCTTGTCGGCCACGATGGTGGGCATGAAGCCGGGCGTGCCCGAGATGGTCTGCAGCAGCCCCGCCGCGCCCGAGGCGGCCTGGATGATGTCGTCGTACGCCGGCCGGTCGCGGTGCGGGCCGGCCGCGCCATAGCCGTAGGTGGCGCAGTAGACCAGGCCCGGGTTGCGCGCGCTCACCGCGCCGTAGCCGATGCCCAGGCGGTCGGCGGTGCTGGCGCGCAGGTTGTGCAGGAACACGTCGGCCGTGGCCAGCAGATCCTGCAACGCCTGCAGGCCCTGCGGTTGCTTGGCGTCGATCACCACGCTGCGCTTGCCCCGGTTGCAACTGAGGTAGAGCGCGGCCATGCCGGGATTGCGGCTGAAGCCCTGGTTGCGCGTGATGTCGCCCTTGGGCGGTTCGACCTTGATCACGTCGGCGCCGAGTTCGGCCAGGATCTGTGCCGCGTAGGGGGCGAGCACGACGCTGCCCATCTCCACCACGCGCACGCCTTGCAATGGTTTCTTCATCGTCATGCCGTGCTCACAAGTCCAGGTCGCCGTCGAGCATTTCCTTGACGATGGTGCGCCGCAGGATCTCGTTGGTGCCGTCGGCCACGTTGAGCATGCGCATGCGCAGGAAGCTGTGGCAGAAGTGCATTTCGTTGGTCATGCCGATCGCGCCGTGCGCCTGCATGGCGCGGTCCAGCGCCTGCATGCCGGCCTGCACCGAAAAGGCCTTGGTCATCGACAGCTCCTTGCGCGCGGGCTGGCCGGCGTCGAGCAACTGGCACACGTTCAGGCCCATGAGGTGCGCGGCGTGCACGGCCATCGCCGATTCGGCCAACGGGAAGGTGACGCCCTGGTACTCCGAGAGCGGCTGGCCGAAGGTCTTGCGGATCTTGGTGTAGGCCAGGGCTTCGCCAATGGCCCAGCGGCCCAGCGCCACCGCGCGCGCCGAGTTGAACACGCGGCCCAGGTTCACGCCCAGCATGGCGGTGGCAAAGCCCTTGTGCAGCTTGCCCACCAGTTGCCAGGGTTCGACGCGCACGTTGTCCAGGCCGAGCACGGCCTCGTTGCCGCCGGCGTGGCCCCACATGCGGATGACGCGCTGCACCGAGAAGCCCGGGCTGTCGGTGGGCACCAGGAAGGCAGAGATGCCGCCCTTGCGCTGGGTTGCCGCTTCGGGGTCGGTCACGGCGAAGACGATGCAGTAGTCCGCATAGGGGCTGTTGGTCGTCCAGATCTTGCTGCCCGAGAGGCGCCAGCCGTCGCCATCGGGTTCGGCGCGGGTTTTCATCATCATCGCGTCCGAGCCGGCTTCGGGCTCGGACATGCCGAAGCACATGGTGGTGTCGCCGGCCATGAAGCCCTCCAGCAGACGCTCCTTGGCCTCGGGCGAGAGGTGTTCGAGCACCGGACTCGGCCCGGTCGCCCAGTGCGACACCGTGACCTCGCCCAGCCAGTAGCGGCCCTCGCAGCTTGTTGTAATCTGCTCCCACGCCGCGTACCACGCGAGGTAACCCATGCCCATGCCGCCCAGCGACTCGGGCACGCACATGCTGTAGTAGCCGGCGCGGGCCGAGGCCTGGCGCACTTCGCGCAGCAGGCGCAGCACCTCGGGGTGGTAGCGGCCTTCGGGGGTGAACTTGCGGTGCTCGTCGTCGAGCAGTTCGGCGTGCGCTTGGTGGCGCGGGATCACCTCGGCGCGGATGAACTTCGCCAGGCCGTCGCGCAGTGCGACGATGTCGTCGGAATATTGGAATGCAATGGCAGCCATGTCAGTGAGAAGAAGAAGATGAAAACCGCATCGAGCATAGGTCCGCGCCCCGCTGTTGTGCAGGGTGCAAACCACCGTCCGCGCCCGATTTCATGTACGTGAAATTCACATGCCGCAACCCCCTAACGTCAAGTCCGCCACGCGAGCGCTGCAGGTGCTCGAACACTTCGAATTCATCCAGCGCCCGGCCTCGCTGGTGGAGATCGCCGCCAGTCTGGAGTGGCCCGTCTCCAGCACCTCGCTGCTGCTGCGCACGCTGTGCCAGATGGGTTATCTCAACCGCGACCCGAACACGCAGCACTTCGCGCCGACGATGCGCCTGCCCTTGCTGGGCGGCTGGATCCGCGCCGGCCACGCCGACGGCCATGCGCTGGCGACGCTGGTGGCGCAGGCACACCAGAAGACCGGTTTCTCGGCCGTGCTGAGCACGCGCCACGACCTGGACGTGCAGTACATCTACGTGAGCCGCGCCACGGCCCAGGGCTTCGACAGCCGGCGTCCTTCGGCGGGCACGCTCAGGCCGGTGACGCTGTGCGCGGCGGGTTACATGATGCTGGCGAGCGAGACCAACGAACGCATTGCGCTGCTGGCGCGGCATGCGGCGGCGGTGAGCCAGCGGCGCATCGTGCTCGCCGATCTGATGGCCCACGTGGAGGCCGCGCGCGAATTCGGCTACGCCTGGCAGGCCAACACCAACACGCCGGGCATTGGCGACGTGGCCGTGCGCCTGCGCGAAGACGACCCGTTCGGGCAGGCGCTGGTGTTGTCGGTGGGCGCGGCGTCGGCGGTGGTGCAGGAGCGGCACGCGGAGATCGGGCGGACGCTGCTGGATCTGGTGGAAGGGTTTTCCCGTTCGCTTGCTGTGCGCTGATTCAACGCGCCGGCAACCCCAGCACATCCTTCGCCAGGATGTTGCGCTGGATCTCGTTGCTGCCTGCGAACACCGTGATCGGCCGTGCGCGGTAGTAGTGCACCATGAGCTCCACCCGCTCGCCCTCGAACTCGGGCGTGCCCGCCAGCGCGCCGCACGAGCCCAGCACGTCGATCGCCAGCTCCGCAATGCGGCCATAGGTTTCGCTGGACCAGATCTTCAGGATCGACACCGAGGCCGGCAGCGCCTCGCCGCGCCGCACCACGTCGGCAAAGCGCGCGTACAACGCGGCGAGGTCAGCCACGTCCATGTCCAGCCGCGCCAGCCGGTCGGCGATCACGGCGTCGGCCAGCAGGCCGGCGCGTTCGCACAAGGCTTGCACGCGCATCAGCAGGTTTTCCGGTGTGCGCGGGCTGCCGTGCAAGAGGCGCTCGAAGCCGAGCTGCGTCTTCGCGACCGACCAGCCCTGGTGCAGGCCGCCGACCACGTTGGCCAGCGGCACGCGCACGCCGTCGAAGAACACCTCGCAGAAGTTGGACTCGCCCACGATGTCCTGGATCGGCCGCACGCGGATGCCCGGCGTGGACAGGTCCACCAGCACGAAGCTGATGCCCTGGCGCTTGGGCGCGGTTTTGTCGGTGCGCACCAGCATGTACATGTGGGTCGACTCCTGCGCCATGGTCGACCAGGTCTTCTGCCCGTTGATCACGAGTTCGTCGCCATCCACCACGGCTTCGGTGCGCAGGCTCGCGAGGTCGGAGCCGGCCTCGGGCTCCGAGTAGCCCTGCGCCCACAGGTGCTGCCCGTCCAGGATGCGCGGCAGGTAGTGCGCGCGCTGCGCGTCGGTGCCCAGGCGGATCAGCGTCGGGCCGATCATGTTGATGCCGTGGTCGGGCACGCGCGCCGCGCCGTGGCGTTCCTGCTCCTCGATCCAGATCAGTTGTTTGCCCGCCGCCAGGCCGCGCCCGCCGTGCTCGCGCGGCCAGGCCATGGCGAGCCAGCCGGCTTGCGACAGCGTGCGGTACCAGCCCTGGATGTCGGCCCAGCGCGCGCGGCCGATGATGTGGCGCTTGTCTTCGGGGTAGTGCTGTTCGAGGAAATCCCGCGCGAGCGTGCGGAAGGCCTCGTCGCTGAGTGAGTTGAAGTCGGTCATGCGGCGGTGGTGTTCGATGCGGCAGGGGAGAAACGCAGGCGCGCGTAACGCCGGCGTTGTTCGGAGGGGTTGCCCAGCCAGGCCGCGAGCGACAGGCTGCGTTTGAGGAATAGGCCGATGTCGCACTCGTCGGTGTAGCCCATGGCGCCATGGAACTGCATGGCCTCGCGCACGGTCTGCTGCGCCGCGTCGGCCGCGCGCGCCTTGGCATGGGCGGCCACTTGGGACGTTTCGGCCGAACCCTCGTCGAACAAGCGGCTGGCACGTTCGACCAGGGCCGAGGTGAGCTCGTGCTGGATGTGCAGGTCGACCGCGCGGTGCTGCAGCGCCTGGAAGCTGCCGATCGCCACGCCGAACTGGCGGCGCGTGCGCAGGTAGTCCAGCGCTTGCTCGAACACACCGCGCATGAGGCCGAGCAGTTCGGCGGCGGTGGCGATCAGGGCCGCGTCCACCGCGCGTTGCACCACGGCGCTGGCGTGGCCGGGTGGCAGCAGCAGTTCGGTATCGCCCAGCGCCACGTCGCTCAGGGTCAGGCGCGCCGCGTCGCTGCCATCGGTGAGCATTTCGTGTGCGGTCGACAGGCCGGCAACGCCCGCGCGCAACCAGAACACCGCGCTGCCTTGCGCGGTCTCGGCCAGCACCAGGTGGCCGGTGGCACCGTGGCCGGGCCGTGCAAAGCGCAGTTCGCCGCTCAAGCGCCAGCGTCCACCGGCCTGGCGCTGCGCACGCACCCCGCCGGTGCCGCGCGCCGTGGGCTCCATGGCCAGCGAGGGAAGTTCGTGGCCCGCCGCGATGCCGCTGAGCAGCGGTCCGCGCAAGGCGGCGTTGTCGCTGCCCTGGACCACCACGGTGGCCAGCACGCCGCAAGCCACCAGCGGCTCGGCAGGCAAGGCGCGGCCGAGTTCGCTCAACACCGTGCAGAAGGCTTGCAGGCCCGCGCCCGCGCCGCCGTGTGCTTCGTCGATCAACAGGCCGGTCCAGCCCATGGCGGCCATGGCCTGCCAGGTGGCGGGATCGAAGGGCGGGTTCTGGCCGCGCCGCTGGCGTTGCGCGCCGGGCCGGAGTTCGCGCTGCGCGAAACTGCGCGCGGCATCGCGCAGCATGTCGAGTTCGTCGGTCGACAGGGTGGTCGCGCTCATCGCATGCCCTCCCCTTGCGCGGGCGGTTCGGCGGGATCGGGCGCGTCCCAATCGAACAAGGCGGGCTCGCGCGCGGCAAAGCGCCGCACCGCCTCGCGGTGAAAGTCGGTGTCGCGGGCGATCGTTTGTGCCATGGCTTCCATTTCGAGCACCGCCCGGTTGTCCAGGTGGAGCGATTGGTTGAGGATGTTCTTGGAGAGTGCGATGGCCGCGGGCGAGGCCTGCGCGAGCTTGCGCGCCATGCGCCGGGCCACAGCCATCAGGTCTTCGGGTTTGTGCACCGAGTGCACGATGCCCAGCGCCATCGCCTCGTGCGCGGGCAGGCGCCGGGCGGTGAACACCAGCTCCTTGGCTTTTTGCAGGCCGACCAGGCGCGGCAGCAGGTAGAGCGAGTTCCAGTCGGGCACGAGACCCAGCTTGCCGAAAGACTGCACGAAGAACGCGCGCTCGCTGGCCAGCACGAAGTCGCCGGTGAGCGCGAGGCTGAAACCAGCGCCGGCGGCCGCGCCATCGACCGCGACGATCACCGGCATGTCCAGGTTCGCCAGTTCGATCAGGCGCGGATGGGCTTCGCGCAGGCGCGCACGCCCTTCCATGAGCGTGCCCTTGTCGCCCGCAGCGCGCGCGGCCTGCGCCTTGACGTCGCCACCGGCGCAGAAATGGCCGTTGGCGCCGGTGAGGATCAGCGCCTTGATGCCTTTGCCCGCCTCGGCCTTCAGACGGGGCAGCACGTCGTCGAGTTCGGCCCGCATCTGCAGCGACAGCGCGTTGCGCGCCTCGGGCCGGTCGAGCGACAGGGTTGCGACGGCGCCGTCCACTTGGAATCGGATGGTCTGGTATTGCACGGTGTCTCCTTCGCCGGGCAATATCGCCGCGCACCGAGGGGAGCGTCAAGGATCGGACGGGGGCCGCGCGGTGATTTCACGTTTGTGAAATCGGCACCGGCATGGCGCATGCGACCACGCACCCCGCAGAATCGCGGGCACGAAAAGGAGCAACCCGATGAAGGTATTGGTACCGGTGAAACGCGTGGTGGACTACAACGTCAAGGTGCGCGTGAAGAGCGACGGCAGCGGTGTGGACATCGCCAACGTCAAGATGAGCATGAACCCGTTCGACGAGATTGCGGTCGAAGAGGCGGTGCGTCTGAAGGAGAAGGGCGTGGTGACCGAGGTGATCGCCGTTTCCTGCGGCGTGGCGCAATGCCAGGAAACGCTGCGCACGGCGATGGCCATTGGTGCGGACCGCGCGATCCTGGTGGAGACCACCGAAGAACTGCAACCGCTGGCCGTGGCCAAGCTCTTGAAGGCCTTGGTGGACAAGGAACAACCGCAGCTGATCATCCTGGGCAAGCAGGCGATCGATGACGACTGCAACCAGACCGGGCAGATGCTGGCGGCCTTGGCGGGCTTGCCGCAAGCCACCTTCGCGTCCAAGGTCGAGATTGCCGACGGCAAGGCCAACGTGACGCGCGAAGTCGACGGCGGCCTGGAGACGCTGGCGATCACGCTGCCGGCTGTTGTCACCACCGACCTTCGTTTGAACGAGCCGCGTTACGTGACGCTGCCCAACATCATGAAGGCGAAGAAGAAGCCGCTGGACGTTGTGAAACCCGAAGACCTGGGCGTGGACGTGAAGCCGCGCATCAAGACCTTGAAGGTGAGCGAGCCGCCCAAGCGCGGTGCAGGCATCAAGGTGCCGGACGTCGCCACCCTCGTCGCCAAACTCAAAACCGAAGCCAAGGTGATCTGAACATGACTTCTCTCGTTATTGCCGAACACGACAACGCCTCGATCAAAGGCGCAACCCTCAACACCGTGACCGCCGCAGCCCAATGCGGTGGCGACGTGCACGTGCTCGTGGCCGGGCACAACGCGGCCGAAGCGGCCAAGGCGGCCGCGGCCATCGCTGGCGTGGCCAAGGTGATCCACAGCGATGCGGCTGGCTTCGAACACGGCCTGGCCGAGAACGTGGCCGCGCAGGTGCTGGCACTCGCGGCCAACTACAGCCACATCCTGTTCCCGGCTACGGCGAGTGGCAAGAACGTGGCCCCGCGCGTGGCCGCTGCGCTGGATGTGGGCCAGGTCAGCGACATCACCAAGGTCATCAGCGCCGACACCTTCGAGCGCCCGATCTACGCGGGCAACGCCATCGCCACGGTGCAGGCCACCGACGAGAAGAAGGTGTTCACCGTGCGCACGACCGGCTTCGACCCGGCGGCCACCACGGGTGGCAGCGCGGCGGTGGAAACCGCCACGGCCGCACTGGGCGAAGGCAAGAGTGAGTTCAAGGGCAGCGAGATCGCCAAGAGCGACCGCCCCGAACTCACCGCCGCGAAGATCATCGTCTCCGGAGGCCGCGCGCTGGGCAGCAGCGAGAAGTTCAACGAAGTGATGACGCCGCTGGCCGACAAGCTCGGTGCAGCCATTGGCGCAAGCCGCGCCGCGGTGGACGCGGGCTACGCGCCCAACGACTTGCAAGTGGGCCAGACCGGCAAGATCGTGGCACCGCAGCTCTACATTGCCGCTGGTATTTCCGGTGCCATCCAGCATCTGGCCGGCATGAAGGACAGCAAGGTGATCGTGGCGATCAACAAGGACCCGGAAGCACCGATCTTCTCGGTCGCGGACTACGGCCTGGAGGCCGACCTCTTCACGGCCGTGCCCGAACTGGGAGCCGCACTGTGAGCCGCCTGCCGCCCCTGTTCGCAGGCCTTCGCTTGCCGGTGATCGCCTCGCCCATGTTCATCGTGAGCACGCAGAAACTCGTGATCGCGCAGTGCACCGCCGGCATCGTCGGCTCCATGCCGTCGCTCAGCGCGCGGCCCAGCAGCCAGCTCGACGAGTGGCTCGCCGAAATCCGCGAAGCGCTCGACCGCTGGGACCGCGACCACCCGGACCGGCCGGCCGCGCCCTTCGCAGTGAACCTGATCGTGCACCGCTCCAACGACCGCCTCGAAACCGACATGGCCATCTGCGCGCGCCACCGCGTGCCGATCTACATCACCTCGCTCGGCTCGCAGCCGGCGGTCAACCAGGCCCTGCACGAGGCGGGCGGCTTCATCCTGCACGACGTGATCAACACCCGCTTCGCACTCAAGGCGGTGGAAGCGGGCGTGGACGGCCTGATCGCCGTGGCGGCGGGCGCGGGTGGGCACGCGGGCATCAAGAGCCCGTTCGCGCTGGTCTCGGAAATCCGGCGGCACTACCAGGGGCCTCTCGCGCTGGCCGGGGCCATCGCCAATGGCCGTTCGATTCTCGCGGCGCAAAGCATGGGCGCGGACCTGGCCTACATCGGCTCGCCCTTCATCGCCACGGCCGAAGCCAGCGCGAGCGACGCACAAAAGGCGGCCGTGGTGGCCGCCACGTCGGACGACATCCTCTACACCAACACCTTCACGGGCGTGAACGCCAACTACCTCATTCCGTCGATCCGCGCCGCCGGCCTGGACCCGGACAACCTGCCCGCACCGGGCGCGCTGGACATGGGCAGCGGCCTGAAGAAGCGCTGGAAGGACATCTGGGGTTGCGGGCAGGGTGTGGCCGGTGTGGACGCGGTGTTGCCGGTGGCGGAACTGGTGGAGCGGCTGAGGCGCGAATACCAGGCGGCACGGGAGGAACTGCTCACCATAGCCGCCTGAAGGCGGGGGCGACGCCCCCGCCCGGCTCCCGTCAGAGCCGCTCGATGATGGTGGTGTTCGCCATCCCGCCGGCCTCGCACATCGATTGCAACCCATAGCGCCCGCCCGTGTCTTCCAGCGCATGCAGCATGGTGGTCATCAGGCGCACGCCCGAGGCGCCCAGCGGATGGCCCAGCGCGATCGCACCGCCGCGTGGGTTCAGCTTCGCGGGGTCGGCCCCCAGCTCTTTCAACCAGGCCATCGGCACGCTGGCGAAGGCCTCGTTGATCTCGCAGTGGTCGATCGCGTCGATCGACATGCCGGCCTTCTTCAGCGCGCGCCGGGTCGAGGGAATGGGCGCGGTCAACATATCGAGCGGGCTGTCGCCATGCACGTCGAACGCCACGAAGCGCGCGCGCGGCCGCAGCCCGAAACGCGCGGCGGCGCTGTCGCTCATCAGCAGCATCGCGGCCGCGCCATCGGTCATCTGCGAGGCATTGCCGGCCGTGGTCTGCCAGGCCACGTCGGGAAAACGCGCGCTCATCTCGTCGCTGCGGAACGCCGCGTTCAACGCGGCCAACGACTCGACGGTGGTGCTCGGCCGGATGGTTTCGTCCGCGCGCACCACGCCGTTGGCGGTGGTAATGGGCACGATCTCGCGTTCGAACGCGCCCGCCGCCTGCGCCTTCGCGGCGCGCTGGTGCGATTGCGCGGCAAAGCGGTCCATGGCTTCGCGGTCGAGTTGCCAGCGCGTGCCGATGAGGTCGGCGCAAACACCTTGCGGCACCAGCCCCGGCGCATAGCGCTCGGCCACGAGCGGGCCGATGCTGTCCTTGCCGATCTTCGACGAGCCCATGGGCACGCGGCTCATGGACTCCACGCCGCAGGCAATGGCGATGTCGTACGCGCCTGCTGCAATGCCTTGCGCGGCGAAGTGCACCGCCTGCTGGCTGGAGCCGCATTTGCGCTCCACCGTGGTCGAGGGCACGTGCTCGGGAAAGCCCGCCGCCAGCCAGGCCATGCGGCCCGGCGAGGCCGATTGTTCGCCGACCTGGCTCACGCAACCGCAGATCACGTCGTCCACCGCGCCGGGGTCGATGCCGGTGCGCGCGACCAGCGCCTGCAGGACCTGCGCCAGGAGATCGACTGGGTGTAGTTCGGTGAACGCGCCACCGGTCTTGATGCGGCCCATGGGCGAGCGGACCGCGTCGATGATGAAAGCCTCGGGCATGGAAATTCCTTTTGGGGTTCGAAAGATGGGATCCGGTCGAGCCTATCGGCGCGCACGGCGGCTGGCATCGTCCGAACCGACGAAAACACCGGGCCCTGCCCCGCACGCACGATGCGCATTCGTCCGAACCGACGAAGCCGCACACGGCAAGCTGCGCCACACTGGCGGCCATGACCGACACCGCCCTTCCCCACCCGCGCCTGCCCTACGCCGAGCGCCTGCGCCTGCCGCTGGTCTGCGCGCCGATGTACCGCGTGACCTCGCCCGAACTGGTGATCGCGGCGAACCAGGCCGGCATCGTCGGCGCGCTGCCGCGCAACAACGCGCCCGACTTCGCGACCTTCGACGCCTGGCTCGCCCGCATCCAGGCAGCGGCCGAGGCCCAGCCGGTTCGTGCGCCCTACGCGGTCAACCTCTCGACACGCTTCGACGCCGACGAGATGGAGCGCCACCTCACCCTGTGCGCCCGGCGCGGCGTGGAACTGATCATCAGCGCCACGGGCGACCCGAGCGAGCTGATCCGGCGCGCGCACGGCCATGGCCTGCAGGTGTACGCCGATGCGGTGAACCTGCATTTCGCGCGCAAGGCCATGGCCGCGCAGGTCGACGGCGTGATCGCCATCGGTGCCGGCGGCGGCGGCCACTCGGGCACGGTCAACCACCTCAGCCTGGTGGCGGCCTTGCGGCGCGAGTTCACGGGCGTGATCGTGATGGCCGGCGCGGTGTCCAACGGCGCGGCCATCCGCGCGGCCGAGATCCTGGGCGCCGACCTGGCCTACATGGGCACGCGCTTCATCGCCACCCAGGAGGCCGGCGCGCCCGAGGCGTACAAGCAGATGCTGGTGGACGCCGCCCCCACCGACCTGGCCTACACCGACAGCGTCAACGGCGTGTCCGCGAACTGGCTGGTGCCTTCGCTGCGCGCGCACGGCCTGGACCCGCGCGCCATGCCTGCGCGCGACCCCGGCGTGCGCGGACACGCCCACCTGCCCGAGGCCGTGGTGCCCTGGCAGAACCTGTGGAGCGCGGGCCAGGGCGTGGCCGAGATCCACGACATTCCCACCGTGGCGCAACTGCTCCAGCGGCTCGAAGCCGAGTACCACGCGGCCGCCGCCACGCCGGTGTTCGCGCGCAGGGCAGCGCCATGAACCGCGCCCTGCCCCTGGCCGGCGTGCGCGTGCTCGACCTCACCCGCCTGCTGCCCGGCCCGCTCTGCACCTCGCACCTCGCGCGCCTGGGTGCGGAGGTGATCAAGATCGAAGACACCGGCGCGGGCGACTACGCTTCGCCCGGCGTGCGCCGCCTCACCAATGCGGGCAAGCGCTCGGTGCGCATCGATTTGAAGAACCCGCAAGGCCTGGCGGTGCTGCACCGGCTTTGCGCCACGGCGCAGGTGCTGGTGGAGGGCTTTCGGCCCGGGGTCATGGCGCGGCTGGGCGTGGGCTACGGCGCGCTCGCGGCCATCAACCCCGCGCTGGTCTACTGCAGCATCACCGGCTATGGGCAGGACGGCCCGTACAAGGACGAACCCGGCCACGACATCAACTACGGCGCGCTCACCGGCGTGGCGGACCAGGTCGGCTCCGCCGCCGGGCCGGCGCTCTCCAACCTACCGCTGGCCGACCTCATGGGCGGCACGCTCACCTCGGCCATGGGCATTCTTGCCGCCTTGTTCGACGCGCAGCGCAGCCGCCAGGGCCGGCACGTCGACATCGCCATGGCCGACGCGGTGCTCGCGCACGCGGTGATGCCCATGGCCGAATTGCTCGCACACGGCGAGACGGCGCCCACGGGTGGCGACGTGCTCACCGGGCGCCTGGCCTGCTACGGCCTGTACGCCACGCAGGACGGCCGCCATGTGGCGGTGGGCGCGCTGGAAGACAAGTTCTGGCACACCGTCTGCGAGCGCCTGGGGCACCCGGAATGGGCCGCGCTGCACCGCAGCCACGACCCCCAGGTGCAGGCCCGCTTGCGCGCCGATCTGGCGCGCGTGTTCATGGGTCAACCCTTGCGGCACTGGGCCGCGCTGTTCGAAGGAGCGCAGGCCTGTGTGTCGCCGGTGCTGCGCTTGTCAGAGGCCTTGGAACATCCGCAGCTGGTGGCGCGGGGTGCGGCCCTGCGCGATGCGCAAGGGCAATGGCAATTGCCGTCGGCGGTGAAGTTCGGGGGTGAGCCGCGGGCCATGGCGGGTGCCACGCCGGCGGCGGGTGAGCACACGCAGGAGTTGCTCACGGAACTGGGTTACGCGGCACAAGAGATCGCCGCGCTGCAAGACACGGGCGCCGTGGCCTGAGCCACGCGCCCGCACCACGGCGTCAGGCTGGAACTGCATCCAGCGCAAATTCCTCGGTGTAGAAACGCGCGACCTCGGCCAGGCTGTCGATCGCGTCGTTCAAACCGTAGGCGTCCAGGCCGGCCAGCGGCACGCTGCGCCACACGATCAGCTCGCGCTCCCCGGGGTCGATGGCAAACACACCGCCGCCGGTGGCCAGGCCCAGCGTGTGCGCTTCCAGCAAGCCCAGCCAGGCGGGCGGCTCGTCGCAGAACAAAGGCAGCAGCGCGAGCATGGTGCTCAGCACCACGCTGCCGCGCGCGAAGTCCGGACGCACGAAGACAAAGCGCCCACCATCGAGCGAGAGGATGTGGCTGCCGTCCACCTCGGGCTGAGGCCGCTCGCCCCCGAGGTTTTGGGCCAGGGCGAAGTCCGACCAGATGTGGCGAAAGCTCTCCTCGTGGAAAGCCGCCGCGTCCGACGGCAAGGTGTCGGCCTCCACCTGCAGCGGCTGGGGCAAGGCGTCGAGCGCGGCTTGCGCGCAGCCCGAGAAGCTCCGCATGGCCTGCATGAAGTCTTCGTAGGCGTACGCGCCCGCGTCTTCCAGGCGGCGAAAGAACAACAGGGTGTTGTTGCGGGCCGGGTAGACCGCATAGACGCCCACGTCCTGCGCGCGCCCGGCCTGGTTGGCGAGCAGGAAGTCCTCTAGCCGTTCGTCGTCCGGCGTGTGCTGCAGGTCGACGGTGAGCCCGAGGGCGCGACCGTCGTCCAGCAACTCGGCCACGATGGTCGGGCCACCAGGCTGCGAGAAGCTGAGCGGACCGAAGCTGTAGTCCGATTCGCCCACCGCTTGGGCGAATCGGCCGAGCAGGTGGGACCAGTTGTGGGGGTGGTGGGTGGTGTTCATGATTGGCGTCCTCAAACTTGGTCGTCGTCCAGATCACGGACCGTGGGTTGATACGACTTGTTGTCCTGGGCCCGCGAAGGGTTGGCATTCGCCGTGGATGGATCACGCCGATGGGCATTGGTCGGCACCGTGGTGGTCGTGGTGGTGGCGGTCGTCGCGGTGGTCGTGGTGGTACGGGTCGCGCCCGTCGCGGCGGTGGTCGTGGTCTGGGTGGGGCGGGAACCCGTGGTGGAGGCCGTTGCAGAAGCTTCTTGCTTTTTCATGAACTCGGCCAACTCCCGATCGGCCTTGTCTTGCTCCAGCAGCGCTTTGGCGAGGTTGTAGTCCGCCACTGGAATCGACCTTGGATCCCGCTGGTAAGCCGCAACCGTGACTGCCGCATCCCCCAACATCTTCTTCTTGAGCAGTTTCTGCGCCGTGACTTGAGGGTCTTCCGCTGGCGCCTGCTGGGGCTGCGGTCGACCTGTCGAAGCGGGTTGCGGTTGCCCCATCAAAGCGAGCTGCCCGGTCGGTACGGCGCTCGTGACATCGGCTCTTTTTCTCTGTGGTGCGCCAGACACGAAAGGAGCTTGCTCGCGAAGCGTGTCCGCCAGCCCCTTCTTGAACAATTCGCAAATATCTTTTGTGTGGCCCGTGTACTTGTCTTCGTCTAGCAGCTCTGTGATCAATACCATGAGATTGGCCTGGGCCATGCGCGTCAGATCCATTCGATGCCGAATCGCCTCCCCTCTCTCGGTGGAGCTTTTCGTCGCAAAGTTTTTTTCAAAGCCCACTTTCCACGATATCTGCTCTGGACTCACGCCCCTTTCCGCCAACCGGGCCAACTCCTTCAGTTGTGTCTTTGCCTTCTTCATATCGGGAGCGTCTATCGCCAACCCGCCGGAAAGAAGGTCGCGCTGGATCAGCATTTTCTGGGTGCGGCGGTACGCCACTTCTGCCGCCCAGGCTGGTCGATCGGTCTCCCTTTTCCAGATGCTCGGTTTGTCTATCAAATTCGGCTTCTCGAAACGCACGCCAAAGCGCACTCCGTTGTCCCAGTTCTTCCCCACCTCAATCGTCGTGAATTCGCAAATGTTTGTGGCGCGCAGATCGGTCAGAGACATGCGGGGGGTGACTTCTGCGCGAGGGGAGGTGCTTGAGAGGCTCATGGTTGATGTCCTTTTTCAATGGCGAAACCAGCCCTGCCGGGATGGCGGAAATGAAACCCCTTCCATCCGACCCTCGCGGGATGGCCGCCAGGATGCGGTCACTGCGCCGGGAACCGGGGACGGTATGCCTCATACGGCCGTGAGTAACGAGGCCGATCGGATGGTTCAGGGCCTGCCACCATGAAAAACGCCCACACCCGAGTCCGGGTGTGGGCGTTGAAGACCCGCGAAACCGCGGGCCGGCCGGCCTTACTGGGGCGTTACTGGGCCTTGACGTTGCCGTCCCGGATCACGGCGCCCCAGCGCGCGAAGTCCTTCTCCAGCCAGGTCTTGTATTCCGGCCCGTCCTCGAAGAAGCGCGCGTTGCCCGCGCGCCGCTGCGATTCGGCGTAGGCCTCGCTCGCCACGGCGGCCTTGAGCGCGGCGCGCAGCTTGTCGACGATGGGCTGGGGCGTGCGCGGCGGCGCGGTGATGCCGAAGGTGGAGTCGATCTGCAGCTGCTTGTAGCCCAGCTCCAGCGCCGTGGGCAGGTCGGGCAGGCTGGGGATGCGCTCGGTCGACACGGTGACGATGGGGCGCAGCTTGCCCGACTGGATGTGCGGCATCGCCGCATTGGCTTCGATCACCATGCCGCTCACCTGGCCGGCCACCACGTCGTTGAGCGCCGGGCCGGCGCCCCGGTAGGCCACGTGCAGGATCTTGAGTTTCTGGTCCAGCGCCAGCAGCTCCAGGCCCAAGTGGCCCAGGCCGCCGTGGCCGGCGCTGGTCATGGTGGTGCCAGGGTGTTTGCGCAGGTACTCGATGAGCTCGGGCAGGGTCTTGACGTCGATCCGGTTGGGGTTGACCGCGAGCAGGATGCGCGAGGACGCAAAACGGCCAATGGGCACGAACCGGTTCTCCACGTCCAGCGGCTTGTTCTGGAAATGCAGCGAGTTGATGGTGGTGTTGGCCAGGATGCCGATGGTGTAGCCATCGGGCGGCGACTGGGTGACCGCGTCCATGCCGATGGCACCGGCCGCACCGGCGCGGTTTTCCACCACCACCGACTTGCCCAGCTGTTCGCCGAGCGACAAGGCGATGGCCCGCGTGATCAGGTCGGACGAGCCGCCGGCGGCGAAACCGGACACCAGCTTGATCGGTTTGACCGGGTAGGCATCGGCCTGGGCATGGACGGGCAGCGCCGCGGTGAGGGCGCTCACGCCCAGCGCCAGGGCGATCTTGCGGAATAGCTTCATCTTTCGTGTCTCCTTCTAGGGTTCGAATCAAAGGCAATGCAAAGGCAGTGTGCCGCGTCTGCGGCCGGCATCACTGCTGCGGCTTGATGTTCGCGGTGCGGATCACGTCGCCCCAGCGCGCGAAGTCCTTCTCCATCCAGGCGCGGTAACCGGCGGCATCCTCGAAGAAGTGCGCGTTGCCGGCCTGCTTGGCCGACTCGGTGTAAGAGGCGCTGTTCACCGCCTTCTGCAGCGCGGCGCGCAGGCGGTCCACGATGGGTTGGGGCGTGCGCGGGGGCAGCACGATGCCCATGCTGGAGTCGATCTGCAGCGAGTTCAAGCCGAGTTCGAGCGCGGTGGGCAGGTTGGGCAGGCTGGGGATTCGCTCGGCCGAGACCACGGCGATCGGACGCACGCGGCCGGATGCGATGTGGCCGACAACAGAGGACGCATCCACCACCATGCCGGCGACCTGGCCGCCGATCACGTCGGTGAGCGCGGGCGCGCTGCCGCGGTAGGCCACGTGCAGGATATTGAGCTTCTGCTCCTGTGCGAACAGCTCCAGCCCCAGGTGGCCCAGGCCGCCGTGGCCCGCGCTGGTCAGCGTGGTGCCGGGGTGCTTGCGCACGAAGTCGACGAACTCGGGCAAGGTCTTGGCAGGCACCTTGTCCGGGTTCACCACGAGCACGATGCGCGTGCTGACGAAACGGCCCACGGGCGTCACGCGGTTGGGGATGTCCAGCGGCTTGTTGGAGAAGTGCAGTGCGGTGGTGGTGGTGTTGGCCAGCAGGCCGATGGTGTAGCCATCCGGCGCGCTGGCGGTGAGCGCGTCCATGCCCACGACGCCGGCGGCGCCGGTGCGGTTCTCCACCACCACGGTCTGGCCCAGTTCGGTGGAGAGCGCGGCGGCAATGGCGCGCGCGATGCCGTCGGACGGTCCGCCCACGGCAAAACCGGCGATCAGCTTGATGGGCTTGTTCGGGTAGGCACTGGCCTGCGCGAACGCGCCCGCTGCGGTGAGCGAGGCGCCCAGCAGCATCAGCATCTTCAATGTGAAAGCACGTCTCTTGGTCATGTCTGTCTCCTGGTTGTTGTGGTGAAAGTGATCGTGTTGAAAGTGACGGTGGCGAAGGAATCAGTCCTCGCCCATGTGGGCCATCTCGGCGCACACGCGCCAGAGGCGGCGCGCGTTGTCCGGGTCGATCGCGTAGCGCTTGACGCCCACGCCCGGGTCGGCTTCGCTCCAGGCCGGCGCCTGCTGGCACTCTTCGAAGTAGCGGCCGCCCACCTCGGCCAGCTCGGGCGCGCTGGCCAGCCAGGTGGCGGTGGAGGCGCACTGCTCGGGCGTGCGCCAGCGCGCGGGCGACTTGCCGTCTTCGTCCAGCCAGCCCATGCGCTTGCGCTCTTCTACCGTGAGGTGCTCGTGCAGGCCGGTGAGCGAACCGCCGGGGTTCAGGGTGTTGCTGCGCACGCCGTGCTTGCTCCAGCGCCGGTCGACCTCCACCGCCAGCAGGGCGCAGGCGGTCTTGGACTGGCCGTAGGCGTCCCAGGTGTTGAAGGGCGTGTGGCGGAAGTGGATGTCGTCGTAGCGGATGTCGGAGCGGCGGTGGCCGATGGAGCTCACGCTGACCACGCGCGCGCCCTGCGCCGACACGAGCGCGGGCTGCAGCAAGCGCGTGAGCACGTAGTGGCCGAGGTGGTTGACGGCGAACTGGCGTTCGATGCCGTCGTCGGTGTATCCCTGGGGCGCGGCCATGATGCCGGCGTTGTTGACCAAGATGTGCAGTTGAGGCGTCTGCGCGAGGAAGGCCGAGGCGAAGCTGCGCACCGCTCCGATGGAGCCGAGGTCCAGCGCCAGGGGGTGCAGGCGGGCGCGGGGCTGGCTGGCGTTGAACGCGTCGGCGGCGCGGCGGGTCTTGTCGATGTCGATGTCGGCCACGTAGACGGTGGCGCCAGCTTGCGCCAGCGCGCGCGCCGTGGCGTAGCCGAAGCCCGAGCCACCGCCGGTGACGAGGGCGCACCGGCCGTGCAGGTCGAGGCCTTCGACGACGTCGAAGGCGCTGGATTCGCGGTCAAAGCGCGAGGTGATGGGTGCGGGGATATCGACGGTGGCGGTCATGGATGCGTCTTTCGTGAAGGGAAATGCAGGGGCGCTCACAAAGGGCGCTGCGAGGCCAGCTTGCGCACGAGGTAGCCCTCGAAGCACTCGGCGCCGCCTTCGCGGCCATAGCCGCTGTCTTTCACGCCGCCAAAGGGCGTGCTGTCGCCCGCCCCCTGGAAGTGGTTGACGGAGACGATGCCGCTGTCGACCTCGCGCAGGATGCGCGCCGATGCCGCCGCCGAACGCGTGAAGGCGAACGCGGCCAGGCCGTAGTCGCTGTGATTGGCCAGCGCGATGGCTTCGTCCAGGTCGCGAAAGCGCGCCAGCAGCGCGATGGGGCCGAAGGGTTCGGTGCGCCAGATGTCCGCATCGGCAGGGATGTCGGCGAGCACGGTGGGCTCGAAATAGAAGCCGGGGCCGGGCAAACGCCGCCCGCCGATGAGCAGGCGCGCACCGGCGGCGCAGGCGTCCTGCACCATGCGTTCGACGCCGTCGCGGCGGCGCGGATTGGCCAGCGGACCGACCTCCGACGCCGGGTCGAAACCGGGGCCGACCTTGAGCGTGCGTGTGGTCTCGACGAAGGCTTCGGCGAACACGTCATACACCGAGGCGTGCACATAGAAGCGCGTGGGCGACATGCAGATCTGCCCGGCGTTGCGGAATTTCTGACGCGCGCACAGGGCGGCCACGGCGCGCACGTCCACGTCGTCGTTCACGATCACCGGGCCGTGTCCGCCGAGTTCGAGCACGGCGGGCTTGAGGTGCTGGCCGGCCAGCGCGGCCAGGCTGCGGCCGATGGGCACCGAACCGGTGAAGGCCACCGAGCGCACGATGGGCGAAGACACCAGGTGCGTGGAGATGTCGCCCGGGTTGCCGAACACCAGGTTGAGCGCGCCTGCGGGCAGACCCGCGTCCAGCAGGCATTGCGCGATCAGGATCGCGGTGCCCGGCGTTTCTTCGGCGGGCTTGATGACCACGGTGCAGCCGGCCGCCAAGGCCGCGCTGATCTTGCGCCCGGGCGAAGCCGCCGGCCCGTTCCACGGCGTGAACGCCGCGACCACGCCGATGGGTTCCTGCAGCACCGTGTTCTGCACGTCGGTTCCGCTGGGGATCAACCGGCCATACAGGCGCTGCGCCTCGGCCGCGTGCCAGTCGAACACGCCGGCCAGGCGTTGCACTTCGATGCGCGACTCCGCCAGCGGCTTGCCGAGTTCGAGCGTGATGGTGCGCGCGATGGTGTCTTCGCGCTGGCGCATCAGCGCGGCGGCGTCCGTGACGATCTTGGCGCGCTGGGTGGCGGGCGTGCGTTTCCAGGTCTGGAACGCGCGCTGCGCGGCGGCCAGGGCGCGGTCGAGGTCGGCGGTGGTGGCGCAGGGCAGTTGGCCGATCACCGCCTCGGTGGCCGGGTCGATCACATCGCGCACGGCGGCGTCCGACGCACCGGTCCATGCGCCATCGATCAACAAGGCCAAGGGTGGGTAGAAACCCGCATGCGGTGGTGCCGACAGCGCGCCCGCGTCTTCGCTTCTTTTCACGATCATGTCTCCGTTGTGCGCCCCGGCGCAGAAGGCACGGCAGGGCGTGGGCGGATTGTGATCAGGACCCGCGTTCAGGTCCGTCGTCGAAACCGACGATTTTGGGTGTGGCGCTTCAGGCTTTGAGGTCGGCCGCGTGGTCGAGCGCGTAGCGCCGCAGGTCGCGCGGCTTCTGCCCGGTGAGTTGCTGCACGTGGTCGGTCACCGCGGCGGTCCAGCCTTCTCGCACCGGGTGGAAGATGGACGCGAGGAAGCTGGCGTAGTCGTGCGCCACGCCCGCGCCGGTCAACAAGGCGATGAAGCTCGCGTCGTCGGTGGCCTGGTAGGCAACGGGCTTGCCGACCACCTCGCTCAACCATGCGGCCGCATCGGCATAACCGACGGCCTCCGGTCCGGTGAGGTTGAAGGCTTTGCCATCGAAGCGCTCGCTGGTGAGCGCGGTGGCGGCGCTGGCGGCGATGTCGCGCGCGTCGATGAAGCTGCTCTTGCCTTGCGCGGCGGGCACGGCGATCACGCCGTGGTCGACGCCAGCCTTCCAGTAGGTGTGGAAGTTGTCGGCGAACCAGTTGGGCCGCAGGATCACGAAGGGCACGCCCGAGCGTTCGATCGCCAGTTCGATCTGGCGATAGGGAATCGAATCGTCGGCATCCACGCCGAATACGCTCTGGAACACGATCTTGATCTTGCGCGCGACCAGCGCGTTCACCACCGGCATGAGCAGCTCCTGGGCCCGCACGTGGCCGGCGGGCAGCATCACGTAGGCGCGGTCCACACCCTCGAAAGCCGCGGCGTGTGTGGCCGGGTTTGCGATGTCGAACACCACGCCCTCCGCACCCTCGACCGCCGCGCCCGAGCGGGTCGCGGCTTTCACCGGCTCGCCTTGCGCGCGCAAGGCCTTCACCAGCGGACGGCCCACGTTGCCGCCCGCACCCAACACCAGAATCTTTGCGCTCATGAAGAAACTCCTAGGCAGTATCAAATAGAAACCAGGTATAGTTTTTCACTGCTGGCGCTGCTTGCCAAGAGCGCACTTCGACCACACCAGGTTTCCTGCAGGAAACCACCCCGGAAACACCGCACAATGAAAACCAAAATGCCGCCCCGCCCTTACGACGTCTACGAAGCGCTTTGCCCCACGCGCCTGGTGCTCGAATGCCTGGCGGACAAATGGGCGCTGCTGGTCCTGGACCGGCTGGGCTCGGGGCCGGTGCGGTTCAACAGCCTCAAGCGCGACATCCGCAACGTGACGCAGAAAGTGCTGACGCAGACGCTGCGCAAGCTCGAGCGCGACGGCCTGGTGTCGCGCGAGGTGTTCGCCACCATGCCGGTGACGGTCGAGTACGCGCTGACGCCGCTGGGCCGCACGCTCACCAAACCGGTGTCGGCGCTGGCGCACTGGGCCGAGCACCACATGGACGCGGTGCTCGCCGCTCAGGCGGCCTACGATGCGGCAGCGCAGCAGGCGGCGGTGCCGGTGGCGGCACGGGGTGTGGTGCACCGGCTGGGCGCGCGCAAGCCGGTCGCCGCGCGCGCGGCCTGAAGCCGAATCACACCGTCTCGGCCGGACTGAGGATTCCCTTGGCCACGGTGTTGCGCTGGATCTCGCTGGTGCCGGTGACGATGCGGTACATGCGCAGCCGCCGGAAGATGAACTCCACCGGGTGCTGGCGCGTGACGCCCACGTTGCCGTGGATCTGCACCGCCTTGTCGGCGATCTCGAAGCAGCGCTCGGAGACAAACAGCTTGCACATCGAAGCCTCGGTGCGCACGTCTTCGCCGCGATCGGCCTTGGCCGCCGTGGCCAGCACCATCTGCTCGCAGGCGTAGAGAGCGGTCGCCATGTCGGCGATCATGTGCTGGATGGCCTGGAAGCGGCTGATGGGGCCGCCGAACTGCTCGCGGTGGTGCGCGTAGGCGATCGAATGGTGCAGGGCCTGGCGCGCCAGCCCGATCATGGTCGGGCAGTGCAGTACGCGGTTGACGCTGATGCGGTCCATGGCGATGCGAAAGCCCTCGCCCTCGGCGCCGATGAGGTTGGTGGCCGGCACGCGCACGTCTTCCATCAGGATGTCGGCATCGACGTATTGGCCGCTCATGGGCACGCAGTCGTATTCGAGCCGCACGCCCGGCGCGTCCAGCGGCACGAAGATGGCCGAGATGCCCTTGGCGCCGGCGTGCGGGTCGGTCACGCACAGCGTGATGGCGACGTCCGCGAAGGTGGAGGCGCTGATGAAGTGCTTGTGCCCGGTGACGACGAAGGCGTCGCCGTCGCGCACGGCGCGGGTGCGGATGCTGGCCGCGTCCGATCCGCTGTGCGGTTCGGTCATGGCGAAGCAGATGCCCATCTCGCCCTGGATCACCGGCGTGACGAAGCGCTCGACCTGGTCGGGCGTGGCGTGCTTCACGAGCGAACCGATGCGCGAAGGGCCGCCCCAATCGCCCAGCACGTGCGGGAACAGGATGGCGCCGCTGGCGGCCACGTCGTCCTTCAGGCGGCACAGGTCCGCATAGGAAAGGCCCTGACCGCCGAGCGCCACCGGCAGGTGGATGCCATAGAACCCGAGTTCGCGGCAGCGGCGCCAGACGGATCGGATAAGCTCCTTCGAAAAACGGTCCTCGTAGCCCAGGCCCAGGCGCTGCTCCAGCGGAATCAGCTCTTCGTGCAGGTACTTCTGAAGCGCCGAGCGGATGCTGGCGAGGTCGTAGGACGGCGGTGAAATGGACTTGCAAGTGGACATGCAACAGCTCCGGAAAAGAGGACGGACGAAAACACCATGAGACTGGAAGACCTGCGCTACTTCGTCGCGGTTGCCGAAGAAGGCCACGTGGGCCGCGCGGCGCAGCGCCTGGGCGTGAGCCAGCCCGCGCTCACCAAGGGCGTGCAGCGGCTGGAGCAAGGCATGGACGTGGCACTGTTCGAGCGCGGCCCCAAGGGCATGGCGCTCACCCGCATCGGCAGCGTGTTCTTCGAGCGCGCGCGCCACCTGTGCGTGGGGCTGGACGAGGCGGTGCAGGAAGTGAACGACATCCACCTGGGTTCGATCGGCACGATTCGCGTGGGCACGTCGCCGCTGTTCGCGGACCGCCTGGTCTCGGAAACCTTCGCGCGGCTGCTGCGCCAGCGCCCGGGCGCCAAGGCCCAGGTGGTCCTCGGGCTGAACGACACCTTGCTGGCGTCGCTGCGCCGGGGCGAGCTGGAGCTCTCCGTCAACGCGCTGGACGATACCGAACCGGACGATCTGGACCAGTTGCCGCTGTTCAACGACCAGCTGTGCGTGTGCCTGCGCGAAGGCCATCCGCTGCTGCAGCGCCGCAGCCTGAAACTGCGCGATCTGGTGGACGTGGGCTGGGCCTTGCCCGGCCCCGAGGTGCTGGCGCGGCGCCGTTTGGAGGCGCGCCTGGCCGAGCACGGCATGCCGCTGCCGCGCGTGGTGGTGGGTTTGAACAACTCGGTCACGTTGGCACCTTCTGTGCTGCGCGACAGCGACCTGCTGGGTGTGATGAGCCGCTTCTCGCTCTCCACGCCTGCCGGCCAGGGCCTGGCCGCGCTGCCCATGGCCGACGCCACTTGGCCGCGCCGCGTCGGCATCGTGACGCGGCGCGGTGTCAACCTCTCGCCGCTGGTGCTGCGTTTCATGGAGCTGCTGCAGGAACGGTCGGCGGAATTCGCCAGGGGCTGAGGCTCACGTTCACTGCGCGAGGTTCAGCTTCTGGATGATGGGCGCGTAGCGCTGGGCCTCGAGCGCCACGAAGCGCTGCATGTCTTCGGGCGTGCCTGCCAGCGACAGGAAGGACTGGTCGTCGAACTGGCGCTTGACCTCGGGCGATTCGAGCGCCGCGCGCACCGCCGCGTTCAAGCGCTTGACGATCTCGGGGGGCGTCTTGCGCGGCACCGAGAAGCCCGACCAGCTGCCGGCATCGAACCCCTTCATGCCCAGTTCAGCGGTGCTGGGCACCTGCGGCAAGGCGGGTGAGCGCACGGCGCTGGTGACGGCCAGGGGCACGACGGTGCCGTTGCGGATGAATTCGAGCGCCGGGCCGACGGCGATGATGCCCAGCTCGATCTGGCCGCCCGCGAGATCGGTCATCACGTTGGCGCCGCCCCGGTAGGGCACGTGCAGGACGTCGAGCTTGAAGTGGTCCTTCACCATCTCGAAGGCCAGGTGCATGGACGTGCCCACGCCGGGCGAGCCATAGGACAGCTGGGCGCCCTTGGCGCGCTCGCGCAACTGCGCGAAGCTGGACACGCCCAGCTTGGGCGAGACCATGATGACGTGAGGCGCGATGCTCACGCGGGAGATCGGCGCGAAGTCTTCGAGCGGGTCGTAGTCCAGCTTCTTGTACAGGCTGCGCGCCACGGCGAAGTTGCCGCCGTACATGAGCAGGGTCTGCCCATCGGGCTTGGCGCGGGCCACGCGCGCGGCAGCGATGTTGCCACCCGCGCCACCGATGTTCTCGACCACGATGGTCTGGCCCAGCTCGGCCGACATGGCCTTGCTCACCAGGCGCGCTACACCGTCGAACTGCCCGCCGGCCGAGAACGGCACGACGAGTGTGATCGGGCCATTGGGATAGGGGGTGGCGGCGCGCGACAGCAAAGGCCAGGTCGCGCCGGTGGCGATCATGGCCGCCAGCCACTGGCGGCGCGGGATCGGGTGGTGCATGTGTGTCTCCTCGTGTTCACGGTATCGGGACCGCCAGTGTGGACGGGCGCCGCCCCGGCGGCGATAGCGCAGCGCGCGATTTTCATAACGCCGCGGAATCGGGCGGGGCCATAACGCCGCGGCATCGAACGGCGCCGTTTGCTTATGAAACCCGCGCAACAGCGCTCCTACGATGCACGCCTTCACAGGAGACCCTCATGAACCAAGGCCGCTTCATCAGCCGCAACGCGCGGCATTTCCCCGACCAGCCCGCGATCATCTTCCAGGACCGCGTGGCCGATTTCCGCACGCTCGAAGAGCGCTCCAACCGCCTGGCCAATGCCCTGCTCGGCCTGGGCCTGCGCAAGGGCGACCGCGTGGCGTTCCAGATGTCGAACCGGCCCGCCATCGTGGAGCTGGAAGTGGCGCTCTACAAGGCCGGCCTCGTGCGCGTGCCGCTCAATGCGCGCCTGGCGCCCAGCGAGGTCGTGGACGTGATCGAGAACGGCGAGCCGCGCGTGTTCCTGGTGGGCGACTCGCACGTGGAATCGGTGCAGGCCTTGCGCGAGCGCCTGGGCCAGGTGGAGCATTTCGTGGGCGTGGGCACGCCGGTGCCGGGCTGGCACGACTACGAAGCCCTGCTCGCGGCGGCCGGCGACACCAATCCCGACGTGCAGATGCAGGCTGAGGACCTGGCGGTGCTGCACTACACCTCGGGCTCGACCGGCAAGCTCAAGGCGGCCATGCAGACCGTGGGCAACCGCCTGTCGCACCTGCGCAAGGTCGGCATGCACCGCATGCGCGTGGCGCCGGGCGACGTGCTGCTGCTCAGCGGACCGCTCACGCACGCCAGCGGCATGTTCCTGCAGCCCTTCCTGTACCAGGGCGGCGCGGTCCTGATCCAGGACAAGTTCGACCCGGACAGCCTGTTGGCCGCGGTGCAGCGCTGGCGCGTCACCTACACCTTCATGGTGCCGACCATGCTGAACCGGCTGACGACCCACCCGGACCTCGGTCGCTACGACATCAGCAGCCTCAAGCAGATCGCCTATGGCGGCGCGCCCATGGCACCGGCGCGCATCCGCGAGGCCTGGGAGAAGCTCGGGCCGGTGCTCTCGCAAGGCTATGGCGGGGGCGAGACCACGGGCGGACTGATCCTGTTCTCCACGCAGGACCACGCGGGTGCGGTGCGCGAGAAGCCCGCTCGCCTGGCGTCCTGCGGGCGGCCGATTGGCGAGTCCGAGGTGCGCGTGGTCAACGAGGCGGGGCAACTGGTGCGCGGCGACGAGGTGGGCGAGATCGTGGTGCGCGGCCCCGACGTGTTCGCGGGCTACTGGAAGGAGCCCGAACTGACGCGGCAGGCCTTCGATGCCGACGGCTGGCTGCACACGGGCGATCTCGCCAAAGTGGACGACGAAGGTTTCATCTACATCGTCGACCGCAGCAAGGACATGATCATCTCCGGTGGCTTCAACGTGTACCCGACCGAGGTGGAGCAGGCGCTGTACGCCCACCCGGCGGTCTACGAGGCCTGCGTGGTCGGCGTGCCCGACGACACCTGGGGCGAGGCGGTGAAGGCGGTGGTGGTGCTGCGCCCGGGGGCGCAGGCCACCGAGGCCGACATTGCACAGCACTGCCGCGACACGCTGGCGGATTTCAAGAAACCCCGCTCGGTGGATTTCGTGGCCGAGCTGCCGCGCAACCCGAACGGCAAGATTTCGCGCAAGGCGGTGCGTGAGCCATTCTGGGCCGGGCAGGAGCGGCGGGTGGGGTGAAGGCTCAGGACTTGCGCATGCCCAGCAGCCAATCGGAGCTGCCCCCCAACTGCTGGGTCAGGTTGATCGCAGCTTCGCGCACCGCGGCCGTGTGCGATGGCAGCACGGTTTCCGCAAAGCGGCTGGACGGACCGGAGATCGCAATCGAACCAACCACCTTGTCGCCCGGTCCGAACACGGGCGCGGCCAGGGCGGCGATATCGGGCTCGCGCTCGCCGACCGAGAAGAACACGCGCGTCGAAGGCCAGTGCGCGGGGTCGCCGTCGAACTCCACCAGCACGCGGCCTGCAGCACCTTGCGTGAGCGGCAGCACCTGCCCGGCGTAGATGTGGTCGCGCACCGAGTGGCGCGGGTCGACGCGAAACAGGCACAGGCGCACGTCGCCCTCGCGGCGAAAGTAGGAAGCGCCTTCGCCCGTGAGCTCGACCAGGCGGTTGAGCACCGGCACCACGTGGTCTTCGAGGCGCAAGGACTGGCGGTAGACGGTGCCCCAGGTCATCACGGCGTGGCCGAGTTTGTAGGTGGCGTCGGGCAATTGCTGCACGCAGCCAAAGCGGATCAGCGAGACCAGCAAGCGCAGGATCGTGCTCTTGTAGAAGCCCGTGCGGTTGGCAATCTCATGCAGGGTGAGGGCCTGGTCATCGATGCGGAACGCATTCATGATGGTCAACGCACGCTCGACCGCGGCAACACCGTCCTTGTTGTCTGTCATGTTCTGTGAGGTTGGGTCTGGTACGCCCGCTGCGGCCGCGCGCAACGATGTCTCGGCGGCACCCATTCTAGGCGGCCGTCCGCGCCATGCCAGCCGGACCATCAATTGCCCGTGAAGCGCGGCTCGCGCCGCTCGCGCACCGCAGCCAGCCCTTCCTGGAAGTCGGTCGTCTTGCCCAACCAGGCCTGCTCGGTCATCTCGCGCTCCAGCGCCATCTCGATCTCGGGGAGCAGGCCACGGCGGTGGGTCGCGCGGGTGGCGCGCAAGGCCAGCGGGCCGACACTGGCGAGTTCTTTCGCCAAGGCCATCGCGGCGCCGTGCACCTCGGCCTGCGGCACGACCTTGTCGACCAGTCCCATGGACAGCGCGGTCGGGCCGTCTATGGTGCGGCTGGTGTAGAACATCAGGGCGGTGTTCTGCCGGCCGATCAACCAGGGCAGCGTGGCGGTCAACCCGAAGCCAGGGTGAAAGCCCAGCTTGGTGAAATTGGCGCTCAGGCGGGTTTCGGGGCAGGCCACGCGGAAGTCGGCCACCAGCGCCAGACCGAGCCCGCCACCAATGGCCGCGCCGTGCACGGCGGCGACGATGGGCTTGCCAGTCTTGAAGATGCGCAGGGCTTCGCGGTAGGTGTGGCGCTGCGGGTGCACTGGCACCGCACCTGGCGCGTCCTTGTTGGCCAGGTTGGCGCCCGCGCTGAACGACTTGCCTTGCGCGCGCAACACCACGGCGCGTACCTCGGGGTCCGCGTCGAAGGCTTCGCAGGCATCGGCCACGCGGGTGATGAGGTCCAGGTCGAAGAAGTTGTGCGGCGGGCGGCGCAGCTCGATCACGGCCACGGCGCCGTCGCGTTCAATGCCCAGGTCTTCGGTGGATGTGGTGGAAATCGTCATGGTCAGCACACCTCGAACAACGCGGCAGCGCCTTGGCCGCCGCCCACACACATGGTCACCACGACGTACTTGACGCCACGGCGACGGCCTTCGATCAGCGCATGGCCCACCAGGCGCACGCCGGTCACGCCATAGGGGTGGCCGACGGCAATCGCACCGCCGTTGACGTTGAGGCGGTCGTCGGGAATGCCGAGCTTGTCGCGGCAGTACAGCACCTGCACCGCGAAGGCTTCGTTGAGTTCCCACAGGCCCACGTCTTCCAGACGCACGCCGGCACGCTCCAGCAGGCGCGGCACGGCGAACACCGGGCCGATGCCCATTTCGTCGGGCTCGCAGCCGGCCACGGCGTAGCCACGGAAGATGCCCAGCGGGCGGATGCCGCGCTGCTCGGCAAGCTTGGCGTCCATCACCACGCAGGCGGCGGCGCCGTCGGAGAATTGGCTGGCGTTGCCGGCGGTGATCACGCCGTTGGGCAGCACCGAGCGCAGCTTGCCAATGCCTTCGAGCGTGGTGTCGCCGCGGATGCCTTCGTCGCTGTCGATGGTGACTTCGCGGCGCTCGATGTGGCCGGTGGCCTTGTTCTCCACGGCCTTTGTCACGGTCATGGCCACGATCTCGTCGTTGAACAGACCGGCAGCCTGCGCAGCAGCAGCGCGCTGCTGGCTGCGCGCGCCGTACGCGTCTTGGAGGTCGCGGCCAATCTTGTAGCGCGTGGCGACGTTCTCGGCCGTCTGCAGCATGTTCATGTAGGTGTCGGGGCGGTGCTGGACCAGCCACGGGTCCAGGCGCATGTGCTGGTTGAGTTCGTTCTGCACGCAGGAGATGGACTCGATGCCACCGGCCACCATCACCGGCACGCGGTCGACGATCACGCGCTTGGCGGCGTTGGCCACGGCCTCCAGGCCCGAAGCGCAAAAGCGCGTCACGGTGGTGCCGGCCGCGGTCACGGGCAGGCCGGCGCGCAGCGCGATCTGGCGGGCCACGTTGCTGCCGGTCGTGCCTTCGCCGAGCGAGCAGCCGAAGTAGACGTCTTCCACTTCGGCCGGTTCGATACCGGCACGGCGCACGGCCTCTTGCACCACGTGGCCACCGAGTGTGGCGCCATGGGTCATGTTGAAAGCACCCTTCCAGGACTTGGCCAGTCCGGTGCGCGCCGTGGAAACGATCACCGCTTCATTCATCTTCATTCCTTGGTGTGTTCTTCTGCAATGGATAGACCGGGACTGCGCGGGTCGCGTCAGTCGAGGCCCAGGTTCTGTTCGGCGCGTTGCACCAGCAGCGGCGCGGGTTCCTTGAACCAGCTGTCGCCCCGGCTGCGGATGCGCTGGATGGCGCGCACGACGCTGGACAGGCCTACGGTCTGCGCGGCCATCATCGGACCACCGCGCCAGCGCGGGAAGCCATAGCCATGCAGGTACACGAGGTCGATGTCGGACGCGCGCGCGGCAATGCCTTCTTGCATGATGTAGGCACCTTCGTTGACCAGCGCGTAGATGCAGCGCTCGACGATTTCCTCGTCGCTGAAGGTGCGTGGGGTGCGCCCGGCGCTGGCGAAATGCTCGGCGATGAGCGCATCCACCTCGGGGTCGCGCAAGGCGTTGCGCTGGCCCGGCACGTACTTGTACCAACCCTTGCCGTTCTTCTGGCCCAGTCGACCGGCTTCGAACACCTTGTCGGCCAGCGGGCTGCGGCGCGCGTGGGCGTCTTCGGCGTACTGGCGCTGGCGAATGGTGTAGCCGATGTCCAGACCGGCGAGGTCGCTCATGCGGAACGGGCCCATGGCCATGCCCCACTTCTCCAGGGCGCGGTCGATCTGCTGGGGTGAGGCGCCTTCTTCGAGCAGCACCATGCTCTGCTCCAGGTAGAAGGTGATCATGCGGTTTCCGATGAACCCGTCGCAAACGCCGGAGACGATGGCCACCTTGCCGATGCGCCGCGCGAGCTGCATCACGGTGTTGAGCACGTCGGGCGCGGTCTGCGCGCCACGCACCACTTCGAGCAGCTTCATCACGTTGGCCGGGCTGAAGAAGTGCATGCCCAGCACATCGGCCGGGCGCTGTGTGAAGGCGGCGATGCGGTCGACGTCCAGGCGCGAGGTGTTGGACGCAAGGATCGCGCCGGGCTTCATGACCGCGTCGAGCTTCTTGAAGACGTCTTCCTTGACGTCCATGTTTTCAAACACGGCTTCGATCACGAGGTCGGCATCGGCGATGGCGCTGTACTCGGTGACCCCGGTGAGCTGGGCCATGCGCTGCTCCATCGCTTCGGCGGTGAGGCGCCCGCGCTGCACCGTGGCCTCGTAGTTGCGGCGCACGTTGGCCAGGCCGCGTTCCACGTCGGCGTCGGATCGGTCGAGCAGGATCACCGGGATGCCGACGTTGAGGAAGGCCATGGCGATGCCGCCGCCCATGGTGCCCGCACCGATGATGGCCACGCGGCGGATGTCGCGCACGGGCGTGTGGCTCGGCACGCCGTCCACCTTGGACGCCAGGCGCTCGGCGCGGAAGATGTGACGCATGGCGCGCGAGTATGGTGCCTGCTCCAGCGTGGCGAACGCCTCGCGCTCCAGGCGCAGGCCGTCTTCAAACGGTTTGTCCACCGACGCGGCCACTGCGTCGATCACACGCAGCGCGGCGGTGTCGCCGCCCTTGAGCTTGGGGCGCACGGTGTTGCGCGCCACTTGCAGGAAGCTCTGCGCGTAGGGCTCGTCCACCTTCAGGTCGCAGGTGCGGCGCGGTGGCACGCCGGCGTCCACCACCTCCATGGCGACGGCGCAGGCCTGTTCGACCAGGTTGCTGGCGACCACACGGTCGAACAGCGCGGTGTCCATCAGGCGTTCGGCGCGCACGGCCTCGCCGGTGAGCATGAGGTTCAGTGCCCATTGCAGACCGGTCAGACGCGGCAAGCGTTGCGTGCCGCCAGCACCAGGCATGAGGCCGAGCTTGATCTCGGGGAAGGCGATCTGCGCATCGCTCAGCGCCACGCGGTAATGGCACGCCAGCGCGATCTCCAGACCACCGCCCATGCAGATGCCGGCGATGGCGGCCACCACCGGTTTGCGGCTGTTTTCGATCTCGCGGATCAGCGTGAAGATGTTCGGGTCTTGCGCGGCCTTGGGCGTGCCGAGTTCGGGAATGTCGGCGCCGGCACAGAAAGCCTTGTCCGTGCCCGCGAGCACGATGCCTTGAACGCACGCGTCGGTGAGCGCGCGGTCGAGCGCAGCGGCGAGGTCGCGGCGCAGTTCGTAGGCCAGTGCGTTGACGGGCGGGTTGTTCAAACTCAGCACCGCAATGTGCCGGATCTGTTCGTATCGGACGAGGGTCATCGGGGGAGGTCTCCTGCACCAGACGTGGCGCGATGGGGGGTGATGGAAGGGCGCAAGCGATGCCAGTCGGTGCTGCGCTGCAAAGCGGCACCGACCTGGATCAACAAGGCCTCGCTGTGGGGCCGGCCGATCAGTTGAACGGCCAGTGGCATGCCGCGGCTGTCGCGGCCCACGGGCAAGGACAGCGCGGGCAGGCCGAGGTAGTTGATGGGACGCGTGAGGCGCGTCATGTCGCGCGCGATGCGGTTCATCGCCGGGTCGTTCTCGGCCGACACGTCGTCCAGGCGCGGCACGGGGATCGCGATCACCGGGGCCACGAGCACGTCGGCGTTGGCGAACACCGCGTCGCAGAAATCGGCCAGCGCGGGCGCGCGGTAGCGTTGTGCGCCCACATAGTCGGCCGCGCTGAACTGGGCGCCCTGCTCCAGGCGTTCGAGCACGGTGGGCGAATAACGCGCGGCGTGCGGCGCCATCCAGGGCCGGTGCGCGGACGTCGCCTCGGACATGATGATCACGCTCGCGTTGGCGTTCGCCTGCGGCAGGCCCGTGGGGGTAACCGGGGTGATCTGCGCGCCGAGCCCGCGCAAGGCAGTCAGCGCGTCTTCGAGGCCGCGCGCCACGTCGGCGTGGATGTCGTCGACGAAGTAGCGGGAGGCCACGCCGACCCGCAGGCCCGCGGGCAGCTCGTGGGCGGTGGCCAGGGTGCGCGTGCCTGCGATGGCGTCGAGCACCAGCGCGCAGTCGCGCGCGCTGCGGGCGATCGGGCCTAGCGTGTCGAGCGAGTACGACAGGGGCACGCAGCCACTCGCGTCCACCAGGCCGTGGGTGGGTTTGAGGCCGGTGACGCCGCAGCACGCAGCGGGCACGCGGATCGAGGCCGCCGTGTCGGAACCGATGGACGCAAAGTTGATGCGGGCGGCGACCGACGCGGCCGAGCCGCTGGAGGAACCACCGGTGACGAAGTCGGGGTTCCAGGGGTTGCGCACGTGGCCGCGCGCCCAGTTGTGGCCGGTGGGGTTGTAGGCAAATTCGGAGAGTTGCACGCTGCCCAGATCGACCGCGCCCGCCACCTCCAGGCGCGAGAGCACGCCGGCCTGTTGCGTCTGCGGCGGCACGGGCACCTGCGAGCCACACCAGGGCGCGCGGTGCGGGCGGAAGAGCAGGTCCTTGTGCGCCAGCGGCACGCCGTGCAAGGCGCCACGCACTACGCCACGCTGGCGTTCCTGGTCGCGCTGCCCGGCCTGGGCGCGCGCGCGGTCTTCGTCCCACTCGGCAATGGCGTGGATGACGGGGTCGACGCGGCGCGCTTGGTCCAGCAAGGCGTCGAGCAGATCCACCGAGCGGATGCTGCCCGCGGCCAACGCGGCGCAGGTGTCTTCGAGCGAGCTGTGTGCAAGGCTCATGGCTTGGACTGGCGCAGGAGTTCGCGTGCGAAGGCGTCGGGGCCGCTGTCGACCGGCAACAGGGCAGCGACGGGCCGCGCCATGGCCAGGATCGACTGCACGGCCGCCTGCCGCGCGGCGGTGTCGGTCGGCGGCGGGGTGTGAGGTGGTGGGGATGCGGGCATGGAACTCATGGTGTGCAAGGTTCGGTGTGCAGCAAGGCGCAGTCGGCCAGTGCCAGCGACACCGGGGTGAAGGCTTGCGCCAGCGCGCCGGCCGCGACCAGCGCCCACGCCGGGCGCTCCCGCAGGCAGAAGTGCACAGGCGTTTGCCACGGAGAGGCGTTGCGCACCAGCTGTGCCCAGCGCGCGGCGGCCGCAGGGTGTCGCACATCGGTGAGCAGATCGGCGAGCGCGTGCGGGTCCGGGGTGTCCAGCGCGGACGCGGCCACCGCAGGGAGGTACGGGCTTTGGGTGCCATCGCCCCCGCCGGCCAGCCCCGGGCCATCGCGCAGCACGGTGCCGCGCACCTGTGTGGCGCGCGCGGCGGTGGCCAGCAAGGCGACATACGCGCCCAGGCCTCGGCCGACCAGCGTGCACGGGCCCACGGCGTCGAGGGCAGTGACCACCTGCACCATCAGGGCCTCGCAGGTGTAGCCGCCGCCCACCGGCGTGGACGACTGGCCATGGCCGGCGAAGTCCAGGGCGTGCACCGGCCCCGGCCAGCGGTGGTAGTCCTCGGGCACTTGCGATGGCGAGCACTCGCCCAGGCCGTGCAAGAGCAGCAGTGGCCCGCTCGTGTGCCCGGGCGCTGGCGCGCGCAAGGTGTGCAGGGCCAGGCGCAGGCGGCCCAATGGCAAGCACTGCGTCATGGTTTCTTCAAAAAATTCAGCACGCGCTGTGCCGTGGCTGGCGGTGCTTCGATGTGCACGAAATGACCGATGTCGGTCCAATCGTCGACCTGCGCGCCCGGTGGCAGATGCGGCTCGATCTCGCTCAGCGCCACTTTCCAGCTGATGCTTTCGCGCACGCCGCCGACGATGGCCAGCAGCGGCGGCGACATGCCGCAGAGGCGCGGCAACATCCATTGCGAGGGGTGCGGGCCGATCAGGGGCGCGACGGCGCGTGGGTCGTGCTTCCAGCGCCAGCCTTCAGCGGTGTCGCACGCGCCCTGGTCGACCAGGTATTCGATCCAGGCCTGGGGCAACCTGGGATTGGCCTTGGCGCGCTGCGCCACGAGCGCCGCGCGCGTGGGCATGCAACGGGCCTGGCCGTCGGTGTGGCGGGCGATCCATTTCTGCAGGCCCTGCTCCGTGAGCAGGCCGTTCCACAGGTCTTGTGCGGCCAGACCGGGCGAATTGAACGACAGGCCGTCCAGCAGAACCAGTTGGGAAAAACGCCAGGGCAGGGCCTGCACGGCCCAGCCGAGCAGCGAGCCGCCTTTGCTGTGTCCGATGGCGGGCATCGGTGCGCTGCTGCAGCTGGCGGCCACGGCCATCAGGTCGCGCACGTCGGCCTGCCAGCTGTAGAGGTCGGTGGGGTCGGAATCGCCATGGCCGCGCTGGTCCCAGGCCACCGCGCGCCAACCGCCCTCGGCGAGCGCCGGGCCGAGCAGGTCGAAGCCGCGCGCGAAGTCACCGATGCCGTGCGCCAGCAAGACGGGGGGCGCGTCGGACGCGCCCCATTCGCACACGTGCAGCCGCACGCCGTGGGCATCGACGACGCGCTCGCGCTCGGGTGCGCGCGCGCCGGGGAAGGTGGCGGTCATGCGGCGGGGTTCGTCCGGGGAGGAAAAGGCCGGGGCCTTATTGCGGCGTGATGCCGGCGGCGTTGGCCACCTTCTTGAAGCGCTCGAACTCTTCCAGCTGGAACTTTCGCATCTCTTCAGCACCCAGGTCCAACAACTCGGTGTTGTTGTTCTTCGCATACTCGCGGGCCAGGTCGGTGTCCATGATGCGGGCCAGCGCATCGGCCAGCTTCTTGCGGATCGGCGCCGGGGTGTCGGCACGGACCACGAAGGACGACCACACGTAGTTCACGAACTCGGGGTAGCCCGCTTCGCGGGCGGTCGGCACTTGCGGGAAGTCGGGGTGGCGCTTCTCGGCCGTCATGGCCAGCGGGCGGATCAGATTTCCACGGATGGCCGCTGAGCCGCCGACCACATCGGAGATGACGAAGTCGATTCGGCCACCGGCCACGTCGGCATACATCATGGCCGAGTCCTTGTAGGGAATCACGTTCACTTTGATGCCGGCCATGTTGGAGAACCACTCCAGAGCGAGCTGGTATCCAGCGGTGAAGGCCCCGGCGTTGAGCGGTTCTTTGGCGGCCTTGGCCTTGGCCACGAGTTCCTGCAGGCTCTTGATCGGCGAGCCCGGTTGCACCGAGATCATGGTGACGCCGCGCGTGGTGCCCGACAGTGGGGTGAAATCCGCGATCGGGTCGTAGCGCAGGTTCTTCATCACCAGCGGCGTCACCACCAGCGGCGTGTTGCTGCCGATGAAGATCGTGTAGCCGTCGGCCGGCGCAGACTTGACCGCGTTGGCGGCAATCACGCCACCCGCTCCCGTGCGGTTGTCGATCACAAAGCTGCCGCCGAGCTGTTTGCCCAGTTGCTCACCGAAGAAGCGTGCGGCGCTGTCGCCACCGCTCCCGGGCGCCGACGGCACGATGATGCGAACCGGTTTGGAGCCCGGGTATTCATCGGCCTGTGCACTGGCGAACGGAGCCACCAGCAACATCGCCGACGAGACGGCAAGCGCGAACCAATTTCTCATGGAAGTTTCCTCAAAGTGTTGGAGGGGGGTTGAAAAAACGTTATTCGCTGAACGCGGTCAGCGTGGGCCACAGCGCATCGGGGCCTTGCTGCGCGACCAGCTCGCCCAGACGGCGTTGCCACAGCACTTCGGCGCCGAACTCGTCGCGCCAGGCCCACAGGCGGCGCGTCGAGAAATGCAGGCGGTGTTCGCGGGTGATGCCCATCGCGCCGTGCACCTGGTGTGCGATCTCGGCGCTCAGGCCGGCCGCCTCGCCGGCACGGGCTTTGGCGATCGCCACCGGGAAAAGGCTCAGGCCGTTGGCGCAACCGTGCACGGCGAAATCCACCGCGGCCTTGGACGCCGCCACGTGGCCGGCCATCACGGCCAGCATCTGCTGCACCGCCTGGAACTTGCCGATCGGGCGGCCGAACTGCACACGCTCGTTGGCGTACAGCAGCGACAGCTCCAGGGCGCGTTCCATGGCGCCGGTCATCTGCACCGCGCGCATCAAGGCGCCGTCGAATTCGAGCTGTTGGCGCGCACCGGGGACCGCGCGGGCCGCGACCACCGAGGCGCCGTTGAACGACAAGTCGACCCGAGGCTCGCCCGACAGGTTGCGCGTTTGCTCGCCCACCATCTCGGGCGCCAGGCGGACCAGGGCCACCACGTCTTCACCGGCCTGCTCGGCCACCACCACCGCGTGGCCGCACACGTTGCCCCAAGGCACGCGGTGCGCGGTGCCTTCGATCGACCAGGCTCCCTCGCCACCGGCGATCGCGAAGCGTTCGCCCCGCACCGGCGCCACCGTCAACGCGCCTTCGGGCACGTCGATACCGGCACTCACCAGCAGGCGGCCGGCGAGGTAGGTTTCCACCAGCGGCACGGGCAGCGTGTGGTACGCGCTGCGGTCCACGATGTACATCAAATCCGACAGATCCAGACCCACGCCGCCGGCGTCTTCCGGCAGGGCGGCCAGCACCAGGCCAATCTCTTCCAGGCCACGCCAGACGGCAGCGGGCCACACGCCCTGCTCGGCCGCCTCCAGCACGTCGCTGGTGCAGGTTTCTTCGCTCAGGCGCGCCAGACTCTTGCCCAGCTCTTCACACAACTCGTTCATCGCAGACCCAGTCCGCGGGCGATCATTCCGCGCAAGATTTCTCGTGTGCCACCGCGGATCGTCGCGGCCGGTGCGCGCAGAACAGCGCCGCCCAACATGTCGTCAAAGCTGTTGCCCTTGCCCATCGTGGATTCCGAGGGGATGAGCTTGCGCGCCACTTCCGGAATCTCGCGCTCAAAGGTGGTGCCGATGTCCTTGACCAGCGCGGCCTCGACGATCGGTTGTTCGCCGCGTTGCAACTTGCCGGCGATGGAGTTCGACATGAAGCGCAGGGCCGCCAGGTGTGCCACGAAGCGGCCCATTTCGCTGGCCGCGTGCGCGTCGGGCTGGGGGCCGAGCTTGCGCATGGTTTCGAGCAGCACCGCGTACACGCTCATGAAGCGGTCGGGCGCGGAACGCTCGTAAGCCAGTTCGCCGGTAACCAGTTGCCAGCCCTCGCCAGGCTGACCGAGCACCATCTCGTCGGGTACGAAGTGGTCGTCGAACACCACTTCGTTGAAATCGTGACCGCCGTAGAGGTTGTAGATCGGGCGCGTGGTCACGCCGGGTTGTGACATGTCGACGATGAACTGCGTCATGCCTTCGTGGCGCGCCTCGGTCTTGGGCGCGGTGCGCACCAGGGCGATCAGGTAATGCGCGCGGTGCGCGTTGCTGGTCCAGACCTTGGTGCCGGTGATGCGCCAGCCGCCGTCCACCCGCACGGCGCGGGTGCGCACCGCGGCCAGGTCGGAGCCGGAGTCCGGCTCGCTCATGCCGATGGCGAAGTAGCACTGGCCGGTAACGATGCGCGGAATGATCAGGCGGCGCGCGTGTTCCGTGCCGTGGCGCAGGATTTGCATGCCGCTCTGGCGGTCGGCGATCCAGTGAGCGCCCACCGGCGCCCCACCAGCGATCAACTCCTCCATCACCACGTAGCGCTCCAGGTTGGACATGCCCTGGCCACCGTATTCGCGGGGGAACACCAGGCCGATCAACCCTTCTTCGCCGCAGCGGCGGCTGAACTCGGCATTGAACGAGGTCCAGCTGTTGCGGATCGGATCGAAGGTGTGGCGCGAGCGCTCAAGGGCCAGGAACTGGCGAACGCGCTCTCTCAGGGCAGGCGCCGTGGGGGGCAACTCCACCGGATCAAAACGGAATTCAGGCATTGCAAGGCGCACAAGCCACAAGGTCAAAAGACCCTGTCAGCTTCTGTCATATTTCGTTGAACAGAACTTGACTCTAGCAAACAGAACTTCAAAGTCAATATACGTCTTATATAAACAACAAAAGCAGTGATTTTTTATTGTAAATTCTGTTTGATAGAACTATATTCCTTCAAATAGAAACATAGAAAATCGACATGACACCACCCAAAACCGTGCAAGCCGGGGCAACCACCCCTCCTTGGCACAGCGTCATCCCCGCGGAGGAACTGGCGCTCTACAACACGATCGGCATGGGCACCCGGTCGAACAAGCCAGGCAAGGCAGCCTTGCTGATCATTGATGTGCAGTACCGCTCGGTCAGCAGCACGTCCATGCCCATTGAAGAAGCCATCAAGGAGTACCCCACCAGCTGCGGCGAGCACGGCTGGAACGCGGTGCCCCATATCCAGTCCCTGATCGCCGCGTTCCGCGCCGCCGGCATGCCGGTCATGTACCCGCATGTGGCGCCGAAGAAGGCCTACGACGGCGGCCGCTGGGCCGACAAGGCGCCCGCAGTCATGACGATCCCGCCGCGGGGCTACGATTTCGTGGAAGAGGTCGCACCGATCGAGGGCGACATCCTGGTGCCCAAGGCCCACCCCAGCGCGTTCTTCGGCACGCCGCTGGTGAGCTACCTGGTGGACAACGGTGTGTCCACGGTCTACGTGACCGGCACCACCACCAGCGGCTGCGTGCGCGCCACGGTGGTCGACGCCACGTCCATGGGTTTTCGCGTGATCGTCCCGCAGGAAGCGGTGTTCGACCGCTCCCAGACGTCCCACGCGGTCAACCTGTTTGACATGAACAGCAAATACGCCGACGTCATGCCCGTGAGCGAAGCCATCGAGTTGCTTCGCCAGAGCGCGGCTGGCCTGAACGCATCCCAAGGAGTCTGAGCGTGAGTGTGAGTGTGAGCAAGAAATTGAAAGTGGCCGTCTCCGGTGGCGGCATTGGCGGCCTGACGGCGGCCCTGGCCATGCTGCAACGGGGCATGGATGTCGAGGTGGTCGAGCAGGCGCAGGAGCTCAAGGAAATCGGCGCGGGCGTGCAGCTTGGCCCGAATGGCGTGCGCGTGCTGCAGTCGCTGGGCCTGGGCGAACAACTCGCGCAGTGGGGCGTGGAGTCCACGTCCAAGGAAGTGCGCATCTGGTCCACCGGCAAGACGGTGCCGCTGTTGAACCTGGGTGCCGAATCGGTCGCTCGCTACGGCGCGCCCTATTACATGATGCACCGCGCCGACCTGCACCAGATGCTGGTGGACGCCGTGCGCGCCCTCAAGCCCGATGCGCTGCATGTGAACGCGCAGGGCGTGGGCTTTCGCACGATCGGCGACGAAGTCGAGCTGCAGTTGAAGGACGGCCGCCACGTGCGCGCCGACGTGCTGGTGGGGGCCGATGGCCTGCATTCGCGCGTGCGCCGCCAGCTGGTGGGCGAACACAAGCCCCAGTTCACCGGCGGCATGGCCTGGCGCGGCCTGATTCCGATGGAGCGCCTGCCCGAGCACCTGCGCCGCCCGGTCGGCACGAACTGGATCGGCCCGCACGGCCACACCATCACCTACCCGGTGCGCGGTGGCGAGCTGTTGAACTTCGTCGGCCACGTCGAGCGCGACGACTGGCAGGTCGAGTCCTGGACCGAAGCCGGCACGCTCGAGGAGTGCAGGGCCGACTACGTGGGCTGGCACCCGGATGTGCAGCTGATGGTGGAGAACATCGAACACCACTTCAAGTGGGCCCTGTTCCTGCACCCAACCATGAAGCAGTGGAGCTATGGCCGCGTCACGCTGCTGGGCGACGCCTGCCACTCGACCCTGCCCTACCTCGCGCAGGGCGCGAACATGGCGATCGAAGACGGTCTGGTGCTGGCGCGAGCCCTCGAAGCCGGCGCAGCCAATCCCGTGGCCGCGCTGCAACGCTACGATAACGCCCGCATCGAGCGCACCACGCGCATCGTCGATCAATCTTCCGCGAACCTCACGCGCTTTCACAACGCACAACTGGCGGACCCCGTTCAGGCGGACAACTACACGTCGGTCGAATGGGATCCGGCTCGCATCCGCGAGCGCTACGAGTGGCTGTTCACCTACGACGCCGTCAACGTGCCCATCTAAGGCCTGCTCAGGCCCGAGAGATCCATGAAACCCCCCAGATTCCAATACGAAGCCCCCTCGACGCTGGACGAGGCCTTGCGCCGACTGGCCGAGCTGGGGGATAGCGCCAAGGTGATCGCCGGCGGCCAGAGCCTGATGCCGGCGATGAACATGCGCCTGGCCGCGCCCGAGGTGCTGGTCGACCTGCGCCGCCTGGAGAGCTTGCGCGGCATCCGTGAGTTGCCCAACGGCGCCATCCAGGCCGGCGCCCTCACGCCGCACGCGGCGTTCGAGCGCAGCGAACTGCTCCAGCGCCGCATGCCGCTGATCCCGGCGGTGATGCGCTTCGTGGCGCACCCGCAGATCCGCAACCGCGGCACCATCGGTGGCAGCCTGGCGCACGCCGATCCGGCGGCCGAATGGCAGGCGGTGTGCATTGCGCTGGAAGCCATCATCGTGGTCGCGGGCGCGCAGGGCGAGCGCCGCATCAAGGCCGAGGATTTCACGCAAGACGTCTACACCACCGACCTGCAACCGGGCGAACTCGTCGTCGCCGTGGAGTTCCCGGCTTGGCCGTCCGAGCGCCGCTGGGGCTTTGAAGAAGTCTCGCGCCGCATGGGCGACTTCGCCATGACCGGCGCGATCTGCACGCTGGAGCTGGACGCCGGCGGCCGCTGCACCCGCGCACGCTGCGTGGTGTTTGCCGCCACGGCCCGCCCGATGGTGGTCGAGGCCGCACCCGGCCTGCTGGTGGGCCGCGTCGTGACCGACAACGCCATTGACGCCGTGGCCGAAGCCGCGCGCGATGCGGTGGACCCGATGAGCGACCACCACGCCTCGGCCGAGTACCGCAAGGAACTGGTGCACACGCTCATGGGGCGCGTGCTGCGCCAGGCGCTGTCGTCCTGAGAGCTGAAACGGAGAACACACACATGACCGATTCGGTTCACATCCAGATGCGCGTCAACGGCCAGGCCGTCGACGCCCAGGTTGAAGCCCGCCTCACGCTGGCCGACTTTCTGCGCGACCACCTCAACCTCACCGGCACCCACCTGGGCTGCGAGCACGGGGTCTGCGGCGCTTGCACCATCCTGGTCAACCAGGAACCGATGCGCGCGTGCCTGATGTTCGCGGTGCAGGCCGAGGGCTGCGAGGTCACCACGGTCGAAGGCCTGTCGAAACCCGAAGGGCTCACCGACCTGCAAGCCAACTTCCGCAAGCACCACGCGCTGCAGTGCGGCTTCTGCACTTCGGGCATGGTGACCACGGCGCACGCCTTCCTGGAACGCACGCCGTGCCCGACCCGTGAAGAGGCCTGCGAAGCCATCTCCGGCAACATCTGCCGCTGCACCGGCTACATCCCGATCGTCGACGCCATCGTGGCCACCGCGCAAGCGCGCCAGGCGGGCAAGAACGGAGGCGCAGCGTGAGCGACACCATGATCGGCCGTGCGGTCGAGCGCAGCGAAGACACGCGCCTGTTGACCGGGCGCGGACGCTACGTCGACGACGTGAAACGCCCCGGCATGCTGCACGCCGTGGTGGTGCGCAGCCCGATGGCGCACGCCACGGTACTGAGCATCGACGCGAGCGCGGCACTGGAACTGCCGGGCGTGGTGAAGGTGATCACCTACGCCGACATCGCGGCTTTGGCCAAGGCCATTCCGCAACGCACCTGCCCGCTGCCGGGCATGGAGAATTTCCTTCAGATGCCCATGGCCGACCAGGTGGTGCGCTACGTGGGCGAGCCGGTGGCGATGGTGATCGCGGAGAACCGCTACATCGCCGAAGACGCGGCCGAGCTGGTGTATGTGGACTACGACGGCCTGGACGCCGTGGTCGACGCGCGCGACGCGGCACAGAACAAGGTCGTGGTACATGCCGCGCAAGGCACGAACGTGGCCAGCGCCTACCGCGTGGGCCGAGGCGATATCGAAGCCGCCTTCCGCAACGCGCACTACACGCGCAAGGAAAGTTTCTACGTGCACCGCCACAGCGCCGTTCCGCTGGAAACGCGCGGCTTGGTCGCCGAGTGGGACGCGAACGCGCAACACATGAGCGTGTGGGGCGCGGGCAAGGTGCCGTTTGCCAACCGCGGCATCCTCGCCGACATGCTGGGGCTGCCCAATACCCAGGTCGACATGATCGAGGTCGACGTCGGCGGCAGCTTCGGCGTGCGCGGTGACTTCTACCCGGAAGACTTCCTGGTGCCCTTCGCCGCTCAGCAGATCGGCCGACCGGTGAAGTGGATCGAAGACCGGCGCGAGAACCTGATGGCCATGAACCACTCGCGCGAGATGCATTGCGAGCTGGAAATCGCGGTCGACCGCGATGGCCGGATCCAGGGCATGCGCGGCAAGGTCATGGGCGACATCGGCGCCTACGTGCGCACCAACCCCGGCGTGATGGCCGGCAAGGGCACGCAGTTCATGCAGGGCGCGTACGCGATCCCGAACCTGGACTTCGACGTCTGCGCCATCATCACCAACAAGACCCCGGCCGGCACCTACCGCGGCCCGGGACGCTACGAGTCGTGCTTCTTCCGCGAGCGCCTGATGGACATCGTGGCCGGCGAGATGGGCATCGACCCGATCGAATTCCGCCGCAAGAACCTGATCCGCGCCGACCAGATGCCGTACGACGCGGGCGCGCTGGTGCCCGGCCAAGGCACGACCATCTACGACAGCGGCAACTACCCCGAGGTGTTCGAGCGCGGCCTGGCGCACTTCAGCTATGCCGAACTGGCGCAGCGCAATGGCCAGCTCATCGACGGCAAGCTGCACGGCGTGGGCCTGGCCTGCTTCACCGAATCCACCGGGGGTGGACCGGGCGAGCACGCGCGCATCGAGCTGCGCCAGGACGGCAGCTTCGACCTCTTCGTGGGATCGTCCAGCGCGGGCCAAGGCCATGAAACCTCGATGGCGCAGGTGCTGGCCGATTCGCTGAACGTGCCCTTCGCCAGCATCCGCGTGCACCACGGCAGCACCACGTACCTGAAGCAAGGCTTCGGCGCGTACCACAGCCGCTCGGCCGTCATGGGGGGCAGCGCGGTGCACAAGGCCGGACAGGACATGGTGCGCACGCTCTTGGCACGCGCGGCCAGCCTGAAGGGCTTGCCCGATGCGCAAGGCCTGGCCTGGCGCGATGGCCAGGTCATGCGCGAATCCGACGGCGGCGTGGTCGCGACGCTGGCCGAGCTCTCGGCCGGCCTGCCCGACTGCGGCCATGAAGCCCACGGGCCGGTGAGCGTGGAGACCTCGTTCATGAACGACAAGCTCACCTTCACCTTCGGCCTGCAGCTCGCGCATGTCAGCGTGGACCCGAAGACCGCGCAGGTGAAGGTCGAGAAGTTCCTCTGTGTCGAAGACGTGGGCCGCATGATCAACCCGCTGATCGTGCACGGACAGACCATCGGTGCGGCCGTGCAAGGCATGGGCGGCACCTTCCTCGACGAGTTCATCTACGACGAAGACGGCCAGCTCACCACCGGCACCTTTGCCGACTACCTGCTGCCGGTCAGCACCGACTTCGAACACGTCGACGCGCTCACGCTGGAACTGAGCCCGTCGCCCTCGAACCCGCTGGGTGTGAAGGGCGCGGGCGAAGGCGGCATCATCGGCACGGGCGGCGCGCTGGCCAATGCGGTTTGCAATGCCTTGTCGGGCCTGTCGGTGTCGGTCACGCGCCTGCCGATGTCGCTCGACCGCCTGGCCGCGACGATGCGCGAAGCCCGCGCCGCGAAAGGCCTGGCGTGAGCTTTCTCTACGGCAAGCACGTTCGCGCCAACGGCATCCGCCAGCACTACCTGCGCTACGGGGGCAAGGGGCCGGTGGTGGTGATCGTGCCCGGCATCGTGAGCCCGGCCGCGCTGTGGGACCACGTGGGCCGCTGGCTGGGCCAGACGCACGACTGCTACATCCTCGATGTGCGTGGCCGTGGCCTGTCCGAATCGGGCCCGCACCTGGACTACGGTGTCGATGCCTGTGCCAGCGACGTGCTCGCCTTCGTGCAGGCCCTGCGCCTGGGCCCGCACACGCTGGTCGGCCACTCGATGGGCGCTCGCATTGCGCTGCGCGCCTTGCGCAAGCCGGGCCACGACGCGCAGCGCGTGGTGCTGCTCGACCCGCCCACCAGCGGCCCCGGGCGCCGCCCCTATCCGATTCCGATGGACCGCACGCTGGCCATGGTGCGCGCCGCGCACCGGGGCGAAGCCGAAGCCTTGCTGCGCCAGCCTGGGCAAGCGCCCTGGCCCGAAGACATGCTGGTGTTGCGTGCGCAGTGGCTGGCCACGTGCGACGAACGCGTGGTGTACGTCACCTACGACGACTTCCACCAGCAGGACATGCTGGCCGACCTGGCCTGCATGTCCATCCCGTCCCACCTGATCTGCGCCGGCAAGGGCCACGTCGTCTCCGAAGAAGACGTGTGGGACATGCGCGAACGCCTGCCCCGCCTGCAGGTCGAGCGCCTGATGTCGGCCGGCCACCAGTTGCAGGTCGACGACTTCGCCGGCCTTCGTGCGCTGCTCGACCCGATCCTGGGCGGCACGGCTCAACCGCCAGAAACCACCAAGGAACTCACAAGATGAAGATCGACGCCGACATGCTGCACGTGCTCACCGAGGAGCTCAAGCTGTGCAAGGTAGGGCCGGGCCAGACCATGGTCGTGCTCAGCGCGGGCGATGAACGCGCCGAATGCGCACACGCCTTCATGGTCGCCGCCAAACGCCTGGGCGCCACGACCTTCAACCTCAACGTCGCACGCGACCTGACCAACGCCGTGGGCGTGCAAGGCCGCCACCCGATCGTGGGCAACGAACTCGCGATGCGCACCCTGAAGTCCGCGGACCTGGTGATCGACATGTTGGGCCTGTTGTTCTCCAAAGAGCAGAACGAGATCCAGGCCGCTGGCGTGCGCATCTTGCGAGTGATGGAACCGTTGCACGTCATCAAGGCCATGTTCCCCACCGCCGACCTGCGCCGCCGCGTGGAGCGCGCCAAAGAAATGATGGAGCAGGCCAAGGCGCTGCGCTTCACCTCCGACGCCGGCACCGACATCACCTACCAGCTCGGCCAATACCCCGTGATGTCCGAGTACGGCTACACCGACGAACCGGGCCGCTGGGACCACCTGCCCTCGGGCTTCTCGTTCACGCAGGGCAACGACGGCGAGATCGACGGCACCGTGGTGCTGCAGCCGGGCGACATCATCTGCGCCTTCAAGCAGTACGTGCAGACCCAGGTCACGCTCAAGGTCGAGAAGGGCTTGATCGTCGACATTGCGGGCGACGGCCTGGACGCGCAACTCATCCGCGACTACATGGCCAGTTTCAAAGACCCGCGCGCCTACGCGATCTCGCACATCGGCTGGGGCTTGAACGAGCGCGCGCGCTGGTACCAGTTCTCCACCACCCGCCACCTGTCCGACGAACACGTGATGAACGCGCTGTCCTTCTACGGCAACGTGCTGTTCTCCACCGGCCCCAACCTGGAACTGGGCGGGACCAACGACACCGCCTGCCACATGGACCTGCCCATGCGCCAGTGCAGTCTGTGGCTCGACGGCGTCCCGATCGTCGACCGAGGCGATGTGGTCCACCCCGACATGCGCGTCACCCCATCCCGCTAACCCACTCAGGAGTCTCCCACCATGCATCCGTTCAGCAAGTCCCTCCTGGCCGGCCTGGCCCTCTTCGCCGCCATCGCGCCCGCTCATGCTCAGGCCGATTACCCCAAGCAGCCCATCAAGTTGGTCGTGGGCTTTGCGCCGGGAGGCGGCACCGACATCCTGGCGCGCATGATCTCCGTGCCCCTCGCGCAACGCCTGGGCCAACCCGTGACCGTGGACAACAAACCCGGCGCCAGCGGCACGATCGCGAACATGGCGGTGAAGAACGCGCCCACCGATGGCTACACGCTGCTCATCGGCGCCAGCGGCGCGATGACCATCAACCCGGCCGTGCAAGCCGATCTGCCCTACCACCCCATCAACGACTATGAGCCGATCACCGTTCTCGGCACGTACCCGATCGTCTTCAGCACCAAGCCGGACCTGCCCGTGACCAACACGCGCGAGCTGATCGCCAAGGCCAAGGCCGTGCCGGGAGGCCTCAACAGCGGCGGTGCGGGTGTGTTGTTCCAGCTCACCGGCGAGCTGCTCAACCAGCAAGCGGGCATGACCACGACCTACGTCGCCTACCGGGGCACCGCGCCGGCGGTCACCGCCATCCTGGGCGGCGAGATCGACATGCTGATCGCCGACATTGCGCCCACCTTGCCACTGATCGAGTCCAAGCGCATCCGCCCGATCGCCATCACCTCGGCCAAGCGCTCGAAAAACCTGCCCGACGTGCCCACGCTCGCCGAGTCCGGCCTGCCCGGCTTCGATGTCGACGTGTTCGTTGGCCTGTTCGCGCGCAAGGGCACGCCCAAGCCCATCGTGGACCGCCTGCAGCGCGAAATCGCCGCGATCGTGGCCAGCGAGGACATCCAGCAGAAGATGGAAAAGATGGGCATCAGCCCCTCCGGCATCACACCGCAGCAGACCGCCGCGCTGGTGCAGCGCGATCTCGCCAAATACACCGAAGCGGCACGCCGCGGCAACATCAAGGTCGACTGAATGAACAGCACGAACACCCCCACGTCGACCGGACCGCTGCAAGGGGTCCGCGTGCTCGATCTCTCGGCCGTGGTGCTCGGCCCGATCGCCACGCAGGTGCTGGGCGACTACGGTGCGGACGTGATCAAGATCGAATCGCGCGAAGGCGACGTGATGCGCGGCAACGGCACGCGCAACGGTGGCATGAGCTCGATCTTCCTGAACATCAACCGCAACAAGCGCTCGCTGGTGGTGGACCTCAAGACGCCCGAAGGCGTGGAGGTGGTGCGCCGTCTGGCCAAGGACGTGGACGTGGTGGTGCACAACATGCGCATCAAGGCGATCAACCGCTTGGGCCTGGGCTACGAAGACCTTGTGAAGGTCAATCCCCGCCTGGTGTACTGCGTGGCCACCGGCTTCGATCAGGACGGCCCCGACCGCGACAAGCCCGCCTTCGACGACACCATCCAGGCCGCCTGCGGCCTGGTGGGCCTTACCGCCGGCGAAGGCGAGACCCCGGCCTATGTACGCACCCTGATCGCCGACAAGACCGCCGGCCTCGCGCTGGCCAATGCTGTCATGGCCGCGCTCTACCGCCAGGCAAAGACCGACCAGGGCCAGTACGTCGAAGTTCCGATGTTCGAGACTCTGGTGTCGTTCATGCTCGCCGAGCACCTGGGCGGGCTGGCGTTCGACCCGCCGCCCGCGCCGGCCGGCTACGCCCGTCTGCTGGGGCAAGGCGCGCGCACGCCGGTGGCCACGTCCGACGGCCATATCGCCATCCTGGCCTACACCGTGTCGCACCGCCGCGCGCTGTTCGAAGAGCTCGGTGTGCCCGAGCTCGCCGAGAAATACGGCGCCAAGAGCAACGGCACGCTGGGCATGTACGACGAGCTTTCCAAGTTCACGCGCCACCACAGTACCGCGTATTGGCTGGAAGTCTGCGAACGGCTGGACATCCCTGCCACACGGATCTATACACTCGACGACCTTCCGCGACACCCGCAGCTCGCTGCGATCGGCTTGTTCCAGCCTACGGTGCACCCCACCGAGGGCAAGATCGTCACGGTGCGCCCCACCACGAAGTTCTCGGCCACACCGGCGACGGTGCGCAGCCTGGCGCCCACGCTGGGCGAGCACAGCCGGGCCATCCTGTGCGAGCTCGGTTATGCAGACGCGCAGATCGCGGATCTGCTTGAACGCAACGTCGTGGTGGGCTGAAGGCCCGCCACCTTTCACACCTCATCACATTCGAACGTCACATGGAACTCAACGGCGAACGCAACATCCAGGCCTCGATCGAGAAGACCTGGGCCTCCCTGAACGATCCCGAAGTGCTCAAGCAGTGCATCCCGGGCTGCGAGTCGCTCGAACGGACGGCCGATGACACGTTCACCGCCGCGCTGGCGTTGAAGATCGGTCCGGTCAACGCCAAGTTCAAAGGCCTGGTGCGCCTGAGCGAACTGAACGCGCCGAACAGCTACACGCTGAGCTTCGAGGGCCAAGGCGGCATGGCCGGCTTCGGCAAGGGAACGGCCGCGGTGAACCTCACCGCCGAAAGCCCTGCACAAACGCGCCTGAACTACACCGCCAATGCCAAGGTGGGCGGCAAGATTGCGCAGGTCGGTTCGCGCCTGGTGGATGCCACTGCCGCGAAGATGGCCGAAGACTTCTTCAAGGCCTTTGAGGTCGCCGTGGAAGCCCCGGCGCCGGCCGAAGGCGAAGTGGCCGCGACCGCGGCCGCTGCGGCGCCTGCCGCACCGGCAACGGCCTCCAAGCAGACGTGGCTCTGGGGTGCGGCGGTGGTGGTGGGATTGGCTGCGCTGTACTTCGCGCTGCGCTGAAGCGCCCGATCGCGGCGGGGAAAAGACGCCCGAAGGCTGGCCTGCCCCCGGCCGCTGCGACCTCCACACACCGTTACGCTCGGTGTTTGCACCTATAGGCCCGTGCAAGGCCCTCCCCCAGAATTTGCCGGACATTGTGCTTCAGCCACATGACCCGGCAGCCTTCTGGGAGCGTCTCACTTCATGCACGACAAGTCCGGCGACACCATTCTGGAAACGCGCCAACTCACGAAGTCTTTCAAGGGTTTCACCGCCGTCAACGACGTCAACCTGCGCGTGCAGCGCGGCGCGATCCACGCACTGATCGGCCCCAACGGCGCGGGCAAGACCACCTGCTTCAACCTGCTCACCAAGTTCCTCGAACCCACGCAGGGCCAGATCCTGTTCAACGGCCAGGACATCACGCGCGAAGCACCGGCCCAGATCGCGCGCCGCGGCATCATCCGCTCGTTCCAGATTTCAGCGGTGTTCCCCCACCTGAGCGTGCTCGAGAACGTGCGGGTCGGCCTGCAACGCCAACTGGGCACCGCCTACCACTTCTGGAAGAGCGAGCGCACGCTCAACCGCCTCAACGAGCGGGCCCATCAACTGCTGACCGAAGTTGGCCTGCAGGACTTTGCGCAAGAGACCACGGTCAACCTGCCGTATGGCCGCAAGCGCGCGCTGGAGATCGCCACCACGCTGGCGATGGAGCCCGAGCTGATGCTGCTCGATGAACCCACGCAGGGCATGGGGCACGAGGATGTGGACCGTGTCACGCAGCTCATCAAGAAGGTTGCGGCAGGTCGCACCATTCTGATGGTTGAACACAACATGGGCGTGGTCTCGGACATCGCGGACACGATCACGGTGCTGCAGCGCGGCGCGGTGCTGGCGGAGGGTTCGTATGCCGAAGTTTCGCGCAACCCTGCGGTGATGGAGGCCTACATGGGCACCACGGACGGCGAACTCGTGGGAGCGCACGGATGAGCGCACCGGCACTGGAGCTGAAGAATCTGCAGGCCTGGTACGGTGAGTCGCATGTGCTGCACGGTGTGGACATGGTGGTGCAACCGGGTGAAGTCGTCACCTTGCTCGGGCGCAACGGCGCGGGCCGCACCTCCACGCTGCGCGCCATTCTCGGGCTGACCGGTTCGCGCACAGGCTCCATTCGCAGCAACGGGCAGGAGCTCATCCACCTGCCTACGCACCGCATCGCGCGCCATGGCATCGGCTACTGTCCCGAAGAGCGTGGCATCTTCGCCAGCCTGTCGTGCGAAGAAAACCTGTTGCTGCCGCCAGCGCTCAAGGGCAACGGCAAGGGCATGGCGGTGGACGACATCTACGACATGTTTCCCAACCTCGCCGAGCGCCGCCACAGCCCGGGCACGCGCCTGTCGGGTGGTGAACAGCAGATGCTGGCCGTGGCCCGCATCCTGCGAACCGGCGCGCACCTGCTGCTGCTCGACGAGATCTCCGAAGGCCTGGCACCGGTGATCGTGCAGGCCCTGGCCCGCATGATCCGCATGCTCAAGAGCAAGGGCTACACGGTGGTGATGGTGGAGCAGAACTTCCGTTTCGCGGCTCCGCTGGCCGATCGTTTTTACGTCATGGAGCACGGCCGCATGGTCGAACAGTTCGACGCGTCTCAACTGACCGAGAAGATGCCCGTGCTTCACGCGTTGCTGGGCGTATGAGCCCTGCCCCACATCCTCGCCACGCCCCACCGATCACCCCTTCCCTCAACCGCTTATTCATGGAGACCGACCGCATGAAACACACCGTCAAACTGCTCGCCCTGGCACTCGGCGCCGCGGGCCTGTTCACCGCCGCGCATGCGCAAGACAAAGTGCGCATCGGCTTTACCACCGACATGTCCAGCCTTTACTCCGACGTGGACGGCAAGAACGGCGCCATGGCGATCCAGATGGCCATCGACGACTTCGGCGGCAAGGTGCTGGGCAAACCCATTGAACTGCTGACCGCCGATCACCAGAACAAGGCCGACATCGCGGCCTCCAAAGCGCGCGAATGGATGGACACGCAGGGCCTGGCCGTCATGATCGGCGGCACCAACTCCGGCACCGCGCTGGCCACGGCCAAGGTGGCGGAAGAAAAGAAGAAGCTCTACATCGTCAACGGCGCGGGTTCGTCGGCACTGACCAACGACGCCTGCTCGCCCTACACCGTGCACTATGCCTACGACACCGTGGCGCTGGCCAAGGGCACTGGCACGGCCATCGTGAAGCAGGGCGGCAAGGACTGGTTCTTCCTCACCGCCGACTACGCGTTCGGCCACGCGCTGGAAACCGACACGGGCAACGTCGTGAAGGCGGCCGGGGGCACCGTGAAGGGCGCGGTCCGCGCGCCGCTCAACACCTCGGACTTCTCCTCGTTCCTGCTGCAGGCGCAAAGCTCTGGCGCGAAGATCCTCGGCCTGGCCAATGCGGGCGGCGACACCATTGCCTCGATCAAGGCGGCGAGCGAGTTCGGCATCACCAAGACCATGAAGCTGGCCGGCCTGCTGATGTTCATCACCGACGTGCACAGCCTGGGCCTGAAGGACACGCAGGGCATGTACCTCACCGACAGTTGGTACTGGGACAAGGACGACGCCAGCCGCGCCTTCGCCAGGAAGTTCTTCGAGAAGGCCAAGCGCATGCCCACCAGCATCCAGGCCGCGAACTACTCGGCCACCACCACCTGGCTCAAGGCGGTGACCGCGGCCAAGACCACCAACAGCGACAAGGTGATGGCGCAGCTCAAGAAGATGCCGATCAACGACTTCTTCGGCAAAGGGACCATCCGCCCGGACGGCCGCTACGTGCACGACATGTACCTGCTGGAGGTGAAGAAGCCGGCCGACTCGAAGAAGCCGTGGGACTACATGAAGATCGCCGCCACCTTGCCGGGCGATACGGTGTTCACGACCAAGGCCGAATCGAAGTGCAAGCTCTGGAAGTGACCTGACGATCTGACACGGGCGCCGTGGGCCTCGGCCCGCGGCGCCCGCGCCTGAAACACCCGCCCCACCCCACCCGACGCACCACCGATGGACTTCTTCGGAATACCGCTGTCCGCCCTGCTGGGCCAGTTGCTGCTGGGCCTGGTCAATGGCTCGTTCTACGCCATCCTGAGCCTGGGCTTGGCGGTCATCTTCGGTTTGCTCAACGTCATCAATTTCGCGCACGGTGCGCTGTTCATGCTCGGTGCGGTGCTGACCTGGATGGGTCTGGAGTACCTGGAGCTCAACTACTGGGTGATGCTCGCGCTCGCCCCTTTGCTGGTGGGGTTGGTCGGCATCGTGATCGAGCGCCTGTTCCTGCGCTGGATCTACCGGCTGGACCACCTCTATGGTCTGCTGCTCACGCTGGGTCTCACGTTGATGCTCGAAGGCGTGCTGCGCTCGGTCTACGGCGTGTCGGGCCTGCCTTACAGCGCGCCCATTTCAGGCGCCACCAACCTCGGCTTCATGGTGATGCCGAACTACCGCGGCTTCGTGGTGCTGGCCTCCCTGGTGGTGTGTTTTGCGACCTGGTACGTGATCGAAAAAACCAAGCTCGGCGCCTACCTGCGCGCGGGCACGGAGAACCCCCGCCTGGTCGAGGCCTTCGGCGTCAACGTGCCCCTGATGGTCACGCTGACCTACGGCTTTGGCGTGGCGCTGGCGGGCGTGGCCGGCGTGCTGGCCGCACCCATCATGCAAATCTCGCCGCTCATGGGACAGCACCTGATCATCATCGTCTTTGCGGTGGTGGTGATCGGCGGCATGGGCTCCATCCTCGGCACCATCCTCACCGGCCTGGGCCTGGGCGTGATCGAAGGCCTGACCAAGGTGTTTTATCCCGAGGCCTCGTCCACTGTGGTCTTCGTCATCATGGCCATCGTGCTGCTGATCCGCCCCGCCGGGCTGTTCGGCAAGGAAAAGTGAAGCCGGCATGAACACGACGTCCAAGAACATCCTCTACGGCCTGTTGCTGCTGGCGCTGCTGGCCGCGCCCTTCATCGGCCTCTATCCGGTGCTGGTGATGAAGCTGTTGTGCTTCGCGCTGTTTGCCTCGGCCTTCAACCTGTTGCTGGGCTACACCGGCCTGCTCTCGTTCGGCCACGCGGCCTTTCTGGGTGGATCCGCCTATGCCGCAGGGCATGCGATGAAGGTCTGGGGCGTGCCGCCGGAGCTGGGCCTGGTGTTCGGCACGCTGACGGGCGCGGTGCTGGGCTGGCTGGTGGGTTCGCTAGCGATTCGCCGCCAGGGCATCTACTTCACCATGATCACGCTGGCGCTGGCGCAGATGCTGTTCTTCTTCTGCCTGCAGATGCCGCTCACGGGTGGCGAAGATGGCTTGCAGGGCGTGCCGCGTGGCCACTTGCTGGGGTTCATCGATCTCGGTGACGACCTCACGATGTACTACTTCACGCTGCTCGTCACCGTGGGCGCGTTCCTGCTGATCATGCGCATCGTGCACTCGCCCTTCGGCCAGATTCTCAAGGCCATCAAGGAGAACGAGCCGCGCGCTATCTCCCTGGGTTACGACACGCAGCGCTTCAAGCTGCTGGTGTTCGTGCTGTCGGCCGCGCTGTCGGGACTGGCGGGCTCGCTCAAGACGCTGGCCATGGGCTTTGCCACGCTGACCGATGTGCACTGGACCATGTCGGGCTCGGTGGTGTTGATGACGCTGGTGGGCGGGCTGGGCACGCTCTCGGGGCCTCTGGTGGGGGCCACCGTGGTGATCGCGCTGGAGAACAAGCTCGGCGAGATCGGCCATTTCCTGGCGGGCGCGACCGGCATCGACTGGTTCAACGGCCTGGGCGAGTCGGTGACCATGGTCATCGGCTTCATCTTCGTGGTGTGCGTGCTGGCGTTCCGGCGCGGCATCATGGGCGAGGCCATTGCGCTGATCGAGCGGTGGCGCGGAGGGCGGGCATAGCCACCCCTTCGCTGCGGTAGAGCAGGGCGCATCAACCCACCGAAGTGCTCGCAGTGGTGCGCATGGGCGTCACTGCTGCGCGACCTCGATCACATCGTCCAGGTTCACCCCCAGGCGCGCGGCCCGCTCCAGCAGTGCCTTCATCTCCCGTTCCGGAATCTGCTTCTCGCGCGAGAGCAGCCAGAAGTAGTCGAGCGAGTTGCCCACCACCAGCGCGGTCTTGTAATCGTTGCTCAGGTACACCACGTTGTAGCCGCCATAGAAGGGGCCGAAGAACGATACTTTGAGCGAAGCCGTTTGCGGGTCGCCGAGAAAACGGGCCTTGCCTTCGGCCTGTTTCCATTCTTTTTTCTCGGGGTTGTAGCCCCGGTTGAGCACCTTCACGGTGCCATCGGCATTCAGGCTGTACTGGGCGCTGACGTTGATCAGGCCGCGTTCGAAGCGGTGGTCGATGCGTGCCAGCTCGTACCAGGTGCCGGCGTACTTCTTGACGTCGAAGTTCGTGACCGGCTCGACGCCCTTGGGCACGCTCACCGCGCAGCCGGACAGCAGCACCGCGGCCCCCGCGGCGATCACCACCGGCAGGAGCCACGGCAGGACCGGCGTGGAACGCGTGCGGTAGCGCGAGGGTTGCTTCAGGTAGACATTGCTTTTCATGCGGGCTCCTGGATTGTGTTCATTCAGAGTATCTTTTTACACCGCCGCGCCCGACGCATCTGTTGGACGGCGCACCGAGCCGGTGCACCCGCCGGGTCACGCCGCCGTCATAGACCGGAGTTATGCCGCCCATCAGTGGACCGCGTCTAGCGACCTGGGGGCCCTGTTTCTAGACTGGCACGCCATGAACGGACGGCCTCTCCCCCGCGATCTGACGAGCTCGGCCAGCTTGCCGCGCGATGACAGCGCCAGCGGCGTGTTGTGCATCCTGGCAGCGGGCGCCGGCACCACACGGCAGCAGTTGGAGCGTGCCGTGGACATGGCGCGCCGAACGTGTCGACATGCTTCTGTGCTGCGGCATTCGCTGTTGCGCGTGCAGACGGCCCCCCCTTCGCCCCCAGGCTCCCCCGAGTTGTCCATGGCGGTGGACCTGATGGAGGCGTTCTGGTTCGAGTGCACGCCCGGCCTCCCTGCGCTCTCGTCCCTCTACGAAGGCCTGCCGCTCGGCGTGTTGACGGTCTTGCGCTTCGAGGAGGTGCCGGTGGTCGACGCGCTCGCTGCCTTGCCACCCGCGCAAGCGTGGATCAAGCGCATGGTGCTGCTACAGCGCAAGGCGCAATGGACGCGCGAAGCCTTCACGCACCACTGGACCACCGTGCACCAACCCCTGGCGCGCGATGCCATGCGCCGACCCGGGGCGCTACCACCAGCTTCACGTGCTGGAGCAACTGCCCAACCCGCTCGGGCTGCCCGACCACGGTATTGCGCTGGACGGCATCTCGGAGACCTGGTTTCCGAACGAAGCCACCCTGCTCTCGTCGGCGCAGTCGCTGGCGGGCGCGGCCCTGGCGGCCGACAACCGCACCTACGTGGAGCGCTCGCGAAAGCTGTTCTTCGATGAACAGGTGCTGTTCCCCGCGCCCGTCTGACACCGACTTCCATCAACCGCACAGGAACGCATGAGCGCCGCGCCGGGCCACCCCAAGCAAGCTCGCACCGCAGGCGAAGCCGAAGGTACACCAATGAGCACCACCACAGACACCACGGCCCGTGCCGAAGCACCCGCGCTCAAGATCCGTCCCCTCATGCCAGGCTTTGGCGTCGAGGTACTGGACGTCGACATCCTGAACGCCGACGCCGCCACGCTGTCGGCCCTGGAAAACGCCGTGGGTCGGCACGGCGCGATCCTGCTGCGAGGCCAGCACCTGATCCCCACCGAACAGCTGGAATTCACGCGCGCCTTCGGCGAACCGGCACCCAACCCGCGGCGCCAGTACGTGGTGCCGGATATGCCCGAGATCTACGTGATCTCCAACCGCATGGTCGATGGCAAGTTCATCGGCGAAGCCGAGGCCGGCACAGCCTGGCATACCGACCTGAACACAGCGCCATGGGCTACCACCTGCTGGCCCAATACACCATGACCGCCGCCTACGCCGAAGTCAGCAGGCAATTGCCCGCCGCGCACGCGAAGTTCATCGTCAAGCGCATCGAACAGGCGCCCGTTGCCGAATACGGTGCGGCGCATTTCATGGCCCTACCGTTTTCGCAAGTGGATGCCGAAAGCGCGTTCGAGGCCGGTCTCCAACTGTTGCTCGACGGTATGGAACGTTGGCGCCCAGCCCGCCCTTCAGGGCGCTTGCGAAAGTCGGCGCGCTAGTTTCCGCCCGCCAGCGCGCGCGTCACCTTGTCCGCACGCTGCCGAATGAACTCGCCGGCGGCCTTGAGTTCGGCGTTGCTCAGCTGGCCGAAAAAGCCCACCGCGCTGATGGCCATGATGGGTTTGCGCTCCTGGTCCAGCACCGGCGCCGATACCGTGGTCACGCCTTTCGCATAGCTGCCGTTGTCGACCGCGTAGCCCATCTTGCGTGCCTGCTCGACCTCCTTGAGATAGGTCTCGAAGCTCGGGCCGTCTGCCCAGCGCAGCTCGTTGAACCGGGTGCGCAGCTCTTCCGTGCTCAGGCCCGAGTTGGCGGCCATGCATCGGCCCAGGGCCGCCAGGTACATGGGCAGTCGTTGCCCGATGGACATGTGCACGCGCACGGCCGACTCGTGGTCCGCGCGGTCCAGCAGCACCACGCGCTCGCCCCGGGTGCGGTGCCACAGCGTGGCGGTGACGCGGAAGGCTTCCGCGATTTCGCGCAGGGTCGGCTGGATCATGCGCACATACGCGGACTGCTCCAGCGCGCCCTTGGCCAGCTCCACCACGCCCAGGCCGATCGAGTAGGTCTTGGTGGACTCGTCGAAGTTCACCATGCCCTCGTGCACCAGGGTCTTGAGCAGGTTGAAGCAGGTACTGGCGTTCAGTTCGAGGTCGCGCGCCACGCGCGTGACGCCCAGCGGAGTTGCACTGGCGGCGAGGTAGCGCACGATGGCCAGGCCGCTGACGAGGGCGCCAACGGGTTTGTCGGGAGGGGATGAAGATGCCATGCGCCTATGCTACCGGCGAACCTGAGTCGCCTCACGGCGAGCGCAGTCCGCCATAGGCATGCCAGGGCGTGGCGACCAGATACCCCGCGTCCACGACCAGGTTCACACCGGTGATGGCCGATGCCCAGTCGGACGCCAGGAACACCACGGCGTTGGCGATTTCATCGGCCCGCACCAGCCGACCCAGCGCGGCGCTTTGCACGAGCGCATCCTCGTGCAGCGTGGCGGTGGAAAACCCCTTCTCCAGCGCTGGGGTCTGCGTGAAGCCGGGCGAGACGCAATTGATCCGCACACCGCTGCGGCCCCATTCGCCGGCCAGGTTCTCGGTCAGGCTGATGACGCCGGCCTTGGCCGGTCCGTAACTGTGCAGCGGGCCCGAGCGCATGCCGGCCACCGACGCAATGTTGACGATGGCGCCCTTGTGCTGGTGTGCCATCTCCTGACCGAAGGCGGCGCAACACAGGTAGGTGCCGCGCAGGTCGATGTGGGCCACGAAGTCCCACTCCTTGAGCGTCAGTTGCCCGGGCGGCAGCGTGCGCTGCAGCACGCCGGCCGAGTTGACCAGGATGTCCACCGCGCCGTGGCGCGCGTGCCATTGCGCCGCCGCCGCGGCCACGGCCGCCTCGTCGCCCACATCGAGCACGAGTGCCTCGCCATCGAGTTCGGCCGCGCGTTCCTGCGCCAGCGCGGCGTTCCGATCGGCCAGGACCACGCGCGCGCCCGCCGCAGCCAGGCGCTGCGCGCACGCCAGACCGATGCCGCTGGCGCCGCCGGTCACCAGCGCCGTCTTCCCCGTCAAATCCAGTGGCAAGGTCATGGTGTGCTCCGATCTCCGTCCGGCGCGGCGACGATCTCGTCGCGCAACACGCGTTTGAGCACCTTGCCCGAAGGGTTTCGGGGAAGGCTCTCGCGCAGCAACAGGCGCCGGGGCGTCTTGAACCCGGCCAGCCGTCCCTGGCAGAACGCCTGCAGTTGCGGCAGTTCGAGCGTGTGCGCCGAATGCAGCACCACCACGGCGACCACGCACTCACCCCAGCGCTCATCGGGCAAACCAATCACGGCGGCTTCGGCGACCTCGGGCATCTGGTACAGCACGCGCTCGACTTCCGACGAGGCGATGTTTTCGCCGCCGCTGATGATCATGTCTTTCTTGCGGTCGGTGAGGAACAGGTAGCCCTCGTCGTCCAGATGGCCGACATCGCCGGTGCGCAACCAGTCGCCGTGGAAACTGGCGCGCGTGCGGGCTTCGTCGCGCCAGTAGCCGCGCGTGACCTTGGGCCCGCGCAGGCAGATCTCGCCCGCCTGGCCCGGCGGCAGCGGTTGGCCCGCTTCGTCGCGGATCGACAGCGCAACGTGCGCCAGCGCGCGGCCCGTGGAGCCGATCTTCTCGAGTTCGCGCCCGGCGTCCATCAGGGTGTCGCCCGAACACGATTCGGTGAGGCCGTACGCGTCGATGTAGCGCGCGGCGGTGAACAGCTGGCCGAAGTCGCGGATGCGCTGCTCCGGCGTGCGTTCGCCACCACCGATGACCCAACGCAGGCTCGAGACATCGTGCGCCGCGCGCTGCGGCCAGGCCAGCAGGCGACTGAGCATCACCGGCGCCAACCAGGCACCCGTGAGCCGTTCCTGCGCGATCAGCGAAAGCACCGCGTCTTCGGAAAAGTCCCGCAGCACCGCGAGCATGCCGCCGCCCAGCAAGACCGCCAACCCCGGCAGATCGAACGCACCCACGTGGTACAGCGGCCCGACCACCAGCAAGCGGTCTTGCGCGCCCAGTCCCAGCGCGGTGATGTGGTCCAGGCATTTCCAGTGCACGTTCTCGTAGGTGTGCACGACCCCCTTGGGCCGGTCGGTCGTGCCCGAGGTGTACATGAGGCGAAACAGGTCACCCGGCACAAGAAACGCGGCGTCCAAGTCCTCACCCGGGCCCGACAGAACACGGCTGTCGGCCTGTGCCGCGGGCGTGACGGTGCGCGTGGCCGCGAAGCCGGGGGCGAGCGCCGCGCATTCCTCGTCAATGAACAACAGGCGGGCCTGCCCATGGTCGAGGATGTAGGCCACTTCATCGGCGCTCAGGCGGTAGTTGATCGGCAGCAGCACCGCGCCCTGGCGGCTCACGGCGAGCGCGAGTTCGATGAAGGCCGCGCTGTTCTTCATGAGCAGCGCGACCACGTCGCCCGGGCGGATGCCGTCTTCATGCAAGCGGCGCGCGGCCTGGCGCACGCGTTGATCGAGTTCGCCATAGCCGATGCGCTGGCCTTCATAGACCAGGGCACAACGCGAGGGGTCCTGCTGCGCCCAATACCGAACGGCCGAATACAGGCTGACCATGGGAGCTCCTTTGACTTTTTGGCCCGTTCGACGCGTCAATAGGAACGCGGCATGCCCAGGTCGTGGTTGGCGATGAAGTTGAGCACCATCTCCTCCGACACGGGCGCGAAGCGGAACAGGCGGCAATCGCGCCACAGCCGTTCCAGGTGGAACTCTTTCGCATAGCCCATGCCGCCCAGGGCCTGCATTGCTTTCTCCGTCACGCTGGAGCAGGCTTGCGCAGCCAGCAGCTTGGCGGCGTTGGCTTCGCTGCCGTAGGACACACCCTGGTCAAAGTTGCACGCCGCCTTGTGGTTGAGCAGGCGCGCGGCCTGCAGCTCGGCATGCCCCTGGGCCAGCGGAAACTGGATGCCCTGGTACGACGAGATCGCGCGTCCCGCGAACACCTTGCGGTCGTTGGCGTAGTTCACCGCCAGTCGGATGGCCAGATCGCCCGAGCCCACCAGGCCGGCGGTGGTGACGATGCGTTCGGTGTTGAGCACGTCGAGCAACTCGCGCCAGCCGCCGTGCAGCGTGCCGATCAACTCGTGCGGCTCCACCCGCACGTCGTCGAAGAAGACGCTGCTCGAATCCAGCGTGCAGGTGCCGAGCTTGTCGATCGGCGCGTGCGTGAGGCCGTCGCGCTGCACGTCGATCATGAACAGGCTCAAGCCATCGGTGCGCGAGCTCGCGTCGGCGAGCTTTTTCGTGCGCGCCACCACCAGCATCTTGTGCGCCGAGGCCACGCCGGTGATCCACACCTTGCGTCCCGTGACGCGCCAGCCGTCGCCATCGGCGCGCGCGAAGGTCTTGAGTTCCAGCGTGTTGGTGCCGGCATCGGGTTCGGTGAGTGCCATGCTGCAGTTGATCTCGCCCGAGACGATGCCGGGCAGCACCTCGCGCTGCATGCGCTCGGTGCCAAAGCGCGAGATCGACACGCCACCGAAGATCGGGTTGATCATGAACAACTGGCCCACCGTGGACCCACCGCCACAGGACGCCAGGGTGTCCACGATCAGCGCGAGCTCGAACATGCCCAGCCCGCTGCCGCCGTGCGCTTCCGGCAAGGCAGCACCGCCCAGGCCGGCGTCGCACACGGCGCGCCAGAACTCGGCCGGGAAGGTCTTCTTCGCATCGTGCTCGCGCCAGTACTCCAGGCCGAACCGGTCGCCCACCTGGCGGGCCGATTCGACCATCATGCGTTGTACGTCGTTGAGTTGGAAATCCATGGTCCTGTGCCTGTACTGGTTCAGTGGGCGGTGGGGTGCGTCATTCGGGCTGGATGCCGGCGGCCTGCACCACCGTCTTCCAGCGCTGGATGTCCTTGGCCAGCCACTGGCGCGACTGTTCACTCGTGTCGGCCACCGGCTCCAGCCCCTGGTCGTGCAACCAGCTCACCATCTCCGGCGACTTGAGGATCGCGACAAACTCGGTGTTGAGCAGGCGCACGGTTTCGGCCGGGGTCTTGGAAGGCACGTACAGGCCGTACCAGACCGACGAATCGAAACCGTTCAGGCCACCTTCGGCCACCGTGCCCATCTCGGGCCACAGATTGGTCCGCTTGGCAGTGGTCACCGCGATCGCCCGCACCTTGCCCGATTCGGCCAGCTTCTTGGCGGTGGCCAGGGGGTCGACCACGAACTGCACTTCGTTGGCCATCAACGCCGCCAGGGCCGGCGAGGCGCCCTTGTAAGGCACGTGCGCGCCAGGGATGCCGGCGGCGAGCTTGAATTGCTCGCTGGCCAGGTGCACCGAGGTGCCCATGCCGGGCGTGCCGAAGTTCATGCGCGACGGGTTGGCCTTGGCGTAGGCAATGAGTTCGGCCACGTTTTTCACCGGCAGCTGCGGGCTGACCAGCAAGGCGAAGGGGCCTTGAACGGCGGTGGTCACGGCCGTCAGATCGCGCGTGACGTCGTAAGGCAACTGGCGCTTGAGCGCGGGCTCGGTGCCGATGGCCCCGCTGTGCAGCAAGATGGTGGTGCCATCGGGGTCCGCGCGCACCGTGGTTTCGGTGCCGATCGAGCCGCCGGCGCCCGCGCGGTTGTCGACGATCACGCTGCGGCCCAGGCGCTCGCCCAGGCTTTGCGCCAGTTTGCGGCCCAGGATGTCGGACGTGCCGCCGGCAGCGTACGGAACGATGATGCGCATGGTCTTGCCTGCGGGTATGCCTTGAGCGGCAGCGCCCAGGCTGGCGGCAAGCAAGGTGGTGGCGAGAACGATGTGGCGGCGCAGTAGGGTCATGGCTTGTCTCCTGTGGGTGTTGAAGAAGCGGGGGGTGGGATCAGACCCATGGACAACAACACCGCTTGCGTGTGCTGGCCGATGGAGGGTGGCGGGGCCATGGGCGCGGTTTCCGCGCTCAGACCCGGCATGCGCACGGTGGGCAGGGTGCCCATCTCGTTGAGGTCGGTGGGGGTGAACAGGCGTTGGTGCAACACCTGCGGATCGCGCCGGTACGCGTCGTAGGTCAGCACCTCCTGGTGGATCAGATCGGCCTGGCGCAGCAAGGGCAGCCAGTGCGCCGAGGGCTGGCGGGCAAAGCGCTCGGACAAGCGTTCGCGCAACGCGCCCTGGTTGTCAAAGCGGGCTTGTGGCGTGGCAAAGCGCGGGTCCTGCAGCGCGTCGCCCAGGCCGAGAACGCCCATCAGGTCGATGATGTGCTGCTCCTTCATGGCCGACATGGCGATGAAGCCATCGGCCGTGGCGTACAGGCCGATGCCGGCGAACAGCTCGCCACTGATCGCACCCTGGGTCAACTCGTGCTCGGCGTATTTGTAGCCCTGCACCGCGGTGATGCTGTGCGCCAGGCTGATGTCGATGGTCTGGCCTTCGCCCGTGCGGGCGCGCTTGAGCAAGGCGGCCACGATGGCCTGGCTGGTGTAGATGCCCGAGATGATGTCCACCAGCGACAGGCGCACACGCATGGGCGTGACCATGTCGCTCGCGCCGAACGAGAAACCGCTGTAGGCCTGCACGGCGGCGTCGGTCGCGGGCCGGTCGATGTACGGCCCCTGCTGGCCGAAGCCGGTGACCGAGACATAGACCAGGCGCGGGTTGATCTTGCGCACGGTCTCGTGGTCCAGCCCCAGGCGCGCCATCACACCCACGCGGTAGCTCTCGAGCATCACGTCGGCCTGCGCGATCATGCCGCGCGCCGTCTCCAGCGCATCGGGCTTCTTGAGGTCGAGCATCACGCCGCGCTTGCCCCGGTTGAAGGTGGCGAACAGCACGCTGGACTGGCCCTTGCGCGCACCGAGCACGCGCAGCCAGTCGCCGGTGGGCGGTTCGATCTTGATCACCTCCGCGCCCATTTCGCCGAGCAGGCAGGCGCCGTGCGGGCCGGCAATGCCCTGGCTGAAATCGAGAACCCGAAAACCTTGAAGTGCGTCGCTCAGCATGTCCGTTTGCCTGAAAGAGGTTGGTTCAGATGTGCAGCCCGCGTCCATGCGCGGCCAACACCGACTCGTGCATGGACTCGGACACCGTCGGGTGGGGGAACACCGTCTCCATCAGTTCGGCCTCGGTGCTCTCCAGCCCCATCGCAATCGCAAAGCCCTGGATCATTTCGGTGGCCTCGGGGCCGACGATGTGGGCACCGAGCAAAGCGCCGCTGGCCTCGTCGAAGATGGCTTTCACAAAGCCGCTGGCTTCTCCGATGGCTACCGCCTTGCCATTGCCTTCGAGCGGGAAGCGCCCCACGCGCAGCGCTTGTCCCCGCGCCCGCGCCTGGGCCTCGGTCAGGCCCACCGCGGCCGAGTGCGGATGGCCGTAGGTGCAGGCGGGAATCGCCGGGTGCGGTGCGTCGCCACCCCGGCGCAGGCCGGCAATGCGCTCGGCCACCACGATGCCCTGGTGCATGGCCTTGTGCGCGAGCATGGGAAGGCCGGTCACATCGCCGATCGCGTGGATGCCGGCGTGCGCGGTCGCGCCCCAGGCGTCGACGGTGACGAGGCCCCGGTCGCTCTGCACGCGCGTGTGTTCGAGCCCAAGTTCCTCCGTGTTGCCGAGAAGGCCGATGGCCACCAGCACGTGTTCGGTCTCCAGCGTTTCGTTCCCGGCTGCGCTCTCCACCCCCACGCGCACGCCGTTGGCCGTGTGCTCGACCTGCTGCACGCGGGCCTGGGTGCGCACCGCGATGCCGTCCTGTTGCAGGGTCTTTTGCATGAAGCGGGAGACGTCCGCGTCGCCACCGGGCAGCACCTGGCCCATGGCCTCGACCAGCGTCACCTGCGTGCCCAGGGTCGCGTAGAAACTCGCGAACTCCAGGCCGATGGCACCCGCGCCCACCACCACCAGCGAGGCCGGCACGCGCGACGCGCTCAGTGCATCGCGGTAGCTCCACACACGCTCGCCATCGAACGGCTGTGTGGGCAAGGCGCGGGCGCGCGCACCGGTGGCCAGCACCTGGTGGCGAGCCGCCACGGTGCGTTCGCTGCCATCGGCATGGCGCACACGCACCTGGGCGTCGGGGCCGAAGTGCGCATGTCCTTCAAAGACCTGGACGCCGGCCTTCTTCAACAAACCGGCGATGCCCCGGCTCAGACGTTGCGCCACCGTGCGCGAGCGAGCGACCATGGCCGGGAAGTCGACCTCGGGCGGCGCCACGCGAATGCCCAGGGCACCGGCCCCGCGAATGCGGCGCAAGGTGTCCGCGCTGTGCAGCAAGGCCTTGGTGGGAATGCAGCCCCAGTTCAGGCAGATGCCGCCCAGGTGCTCACGCTCCACCAGAGCGGTGCGCAAGCCCAGCTGCGCCGCGCGCAGCGCGGCCACGTAACCGCCGGGACCGCCACCGATGACCAGCACGTCAAACACGGTTTCCTGCTTGTCCATCACGCCACCAGCAAGGCCAAGGGACGGGCCAACAGCCCGCGCACCTGTTTCAGAAACTGCGCGGCGGCCACGCCATCGAGCAAGCGATGATCGGCCGACAGCACCAGCGCGATCTCGCGGCACAACGCAGGCTGGCCCTGGATGTCCGGGCGGAACACCTCGCGCACGCTGCCCACGCCCAGGATCATGGCCTGGCCGGGGTTGATGATCGAGGTCATGCTGGTCACGTCGTGCATGCCGGCGTTGGACACGGTGATGCAACCACCCGACATGTCGGCCGGCGAGAGCCGCCCGGCGCGCGCACGTTCGATGGCGCTGCGGGACTGCCGCGCCAGTTCGCTCAGCGGCAAGCGACCCGCATCGCGCAGCACCGGCACCACCAGGCCGCGCTCGGTGTTCACGGCAATGCCCACGTCGGGCGTGGGCAGCGACAGGATGCCCTCGTCGGTCCACACGCGGTTGACTTGCGGCAGCTCAGCCAGCGCGCGGCCCACGGCGGCGAGCAGAAAGTCGTTGAGCGTGAAGCGCTGTCCTGCTTGCGCCGCATTCAGTTCGGCGCGCAAGGCCATCAGCGCCGACACCTCGACGTCGGCGGCAAGGTAGAAGTGCGGGATCTGCTGCTTGGATTGCACCAGCCGCCGCGCGATGGTGGATTCCACCGCCGTGGGCCGCGTCAGCACGCCGTTGGCAGGCGCCACGGTCGCAACGCCCGTGGGCGCACCGACCACAGCCTCGGGCACGTCGGCCGCGCGGATGCGACCGCGCGGGCCGCTGCCGCGCACGCCCGCAAGGTCCACGCCCCGTTGGGCCGCCACGCGGCGGGCGAGCGGCGAGGCGATGATGCGCGCCGATGGGGGCGCGCCTGCGGTCAGCGGCGCTGGCGTGGGTGGCGGGACTGGTGCGGGCGCCACGGCTTCGGCCGGCGGCTTCGCAGCAGAGGGCGCCGGGCGCGCGGCCGGCGGTGAGGTTTGCGCCGAGCCGTCGTCCCAGCTGCCGATCACCGTGCCGACCGCCAAGGTCTGGCCCACGGCCGCGCCGGCCTCGAGCAAGGTGCCGCCAGCATCGGCAGGGACCTCAATGGCTGCCTTCTCCGACTCGATGACGAACAGGCTGTCGCCGGCCTCGAAACGTTGCCCCGGCCGCACCAGCCATTCCGCCAGCGTGCCTTCGGTCATGGTCAGGCCAAGCTTGGGCATCAAGAGATCGCGTCGCATGGTTCAGCGCCCCACAAACTGCGGCTTGCGCTTTTCCAGGAAGGCCGAGCAGCCTTCGTGCGCGTCCTGGCTGTCCAGCACCAGGCCGATCATGGCCTGCTCGTGGCCGATGGCCGCGCTCAGCGGCATGTCCGCCCCGTCGCGCAGCGTGCGCTTGAGCAGCTTGAGCGTGATCGGGGATTTGGCGGCGATGCGTTGTGCCAGCGCCATGGACTCCTCCATCAGCGTGGCTTTGGGCACGGTGCGGTTGGCCAGGCCGAGCTGCACCGCTTCCTGTGCGGTGATCTGGTCGCCGGTGAACATGAGTTCCTTGGCGCGGCACAGCGGAATCTGCCGAATGATGCGCTGCGTGCCACCGGCACCCGGGAACAAGCCGAGCGTGATCTCGGGAAGGCCCAGGCGCGCGTCCTCGGCCACAAGCCGGATGTCCAGCGCCAACAGCAACTCCGTGCCGCCGCCCAGCGCCCAGCCATTGATCGCGCCGATGGTGGGCTTGTCGCACACCTCGATGCGCCGGAACACGCGGTGGATGACTTCGGCAAATTCCTGGTAGTGCGCCAGACCCTGCCGGCTGTTGAGATCGGCGATGTCGCCGCCGGCCACAAAGGCCTTCTCGCCCGCGCCGGTGAACACGATGGCGCGCACCGCCGGGTCCTTCTCCATCTGCGTGAGTGCATCTTCGAGCGCGAGCAAGGTCTCGGTGTTGAGCGCGTTGAGGGTGGCGGGCCGGTGGATGGTGATCACGCCAACGGCGTTGTCCACGCGGGTCAGGATCGGTGCGGTGGTGACGTCGGACATGGTGGTCTTCCTTCCGGGTTCAAAGTGTTTGCCGAACGGCTTGCAGCACCGCGTCGGCGTGAATGGCATAGCCCTGCTCCAGGGACGTGGCGAATGGCGCGGGCATGAACGGCGCGGCAACGCGCAACACCGGCGCGTCGAGCTCGTCAAACCCCTCGGCCATCACCGTGGCCACGATCTCCGCACCCACGCCGAAGTCGCGCACGGCTTCGTGCACCACCACCATGCGGTGCGTGCGCGCCAGCGAGGCGAGCACAGCGGCCTTGTCCCAGGGCTGGATGGAGCGCAGGTCCAACACCTCGGCCTCCACCCCCTCGCCCGCCAGCTGTTCGGCCGCCTGCAGGCAGGTGGCGACCGTGGCGCCGTAGCTCACCAGCGTCACGTCGCGGCCCGGGCGAACGGTGCGCGCCTGTCCGATGGCCGCGCGTTCGCCCGTGTCGACCATGCCCTTGCGGGCATACAGGCCCTTGTGCTCGACAAACACCACCGGGTCCGGGTCGTCGATGGCGGCACGCAGCAGCGAATAGGCGTCCTGCGGGTTGCTCGGACACACGACCTTGAGACCGGGCACGTGCGCCAGCCAGGCTTCGAGGCATTGCGAATGCTGCGGCCCGGCGCTCAGACCGCCGCCATGCGGGGTGCGCAACACCATGGGCACACTGCCCTGGCCACCAAACATGAAGCGTGCCTTGGCCGCCTGGTTCACCAGCGCGTCCATGGCCAGGGTGATGAAATCCATGAACATGATTTCCACCACCGGCTTGAGGCCGGTGAGTGCCGCGCCCACCGCGGCCGACACGATGGAGGCTTCGGAGATCGGCGTGTCGCGCACCCGATCGGCGCCGTGCGCTTCGAGCAGGCCGCGCGTGGCCTTGAACGAGCCACCGGCGGCGGCCACGTCTTCGCCCAACACAATCACGCGTTCGTCGGCGGCCATGGCGTCGTGCAAGGCCTGGCTGACCGCCTGCGCATAGCGCAACTCTTTCGGTGCGGCGCTCATGCTTGCACTCCCGGTGTGTAGACGTCGGCGAGCGCGGACTCGAAGGTCGGCAGCGCATCGGCGCGTGCGGCGGCCACCGCAGCCTCGATGCGCTGCTCGATGGCAGCGGCTTCCTGCTGCAGCGCGGCTTCTTCCAGGCCCATCGCCAGCAGCGCGCTGCGCGCCTGTCGCAGGGGATCGTGTTCCGACACGCCCTCCAGCTCGGCGGCCTCGCGGTACTTCTGCGGATCGCCCTCGTAGTGACCGCGCACACGGTGCGTGATGCACTCCAGCACCTGCGCACCCCCACCCGAGCGCGCGGCCAACGCCGCCGCGCCGGCCGCCTCGGCCACCGCGAGTGCGTCGTTGCCGTCGACCTTGCGGTAGGCCAGGCCGAAGGCCGCTGCCAGGGCTTGCAGCGGCGCGGCGAATTGGCGCGAGGTGGGCGAGAACTCGCTCCACCCGTTGTTCTCGCAAACCATCAGCAGCGGCATCTTCCACAACGCCGCCATGTTGAGGGTTTCGTGCAGCACGCCTTCGGCCATCGCGCCGTCGCCAAAGAACGCGACGGCCACGCCCTCGGTGCGGCGCACGCTGTGCGCGAGCGCGCTGCCCAACGCGATCGGAATGCCCGCGCCCACGATGCCATTGGCGCCGAGAATCCCGAGGCGCAGATCGGCCACATGCATGGAGCCGCCGCGCCCCTGGCACAGGCCACCCGCGCGGCCCATGATTTCCTTGAAGAAGCCGTGCAGGTCCATGCCGCGTGCGAGCACATGGCCGTGGCCCCGGTGGTTGGTCGCCAGCGTGTCTTGGGCTAGCAACGCCGATGCCACGCCGGCCGAGATCGCTTCCTGGCCGATGCTCAGATGAATGAAGCCCGGAACTTCGCTGTCGGCGAAGAGCTTGACCAGCGCCAGTTCGGCCTGGCGCACCAGGGTCATGGTGCGCCAGAGGGCGAGCAGCGCGTCGGCGCGCGCGGCTGTTGAGGATGAAGCGTGTTGGGAGGCCATGTGTGCTCAGGCGTTGGGAGAGGTTGCAAGGGTCAGCGAGCCCACCAGGCGGTCGCTGTCGTCGGCCACGGCGCGCACCCACACGTCGTAGACGCCGGGCTCGTTCGCCCGGCGCGCGCCACCCGCCACCAGCGTTTCGGCCAGGCGCACGGGTTTGACGAAGCGGATGTCCAGATCGGCGTCGACAAAGGCGTTGGCGCCCGCGCTGCGCTGCAGCGACTGCCAGATCAGGCCGATGGACATGGTGCCGTGCGCGATCACGCCGCCCATGGCCGTGGTGGCCGCGAACGCGGCGTCGACGTGGATGGGGTTGAAGTCCTGCGTGAGATCGGCGTATGCGGCGATGGCCGTTGCGCTGACCGTCATGCGCGCGGGTGCCAGTGTGTCGGGCAAGTCGTGGTGCTTCATGGTGTCTCCTTCTCAGGCCGCCCAGATCACACTGAGCACCCCGGTGAACAGTGGGCGGCCGTGGTCACCCACGCCCTCCACTTGCAGGTCCACGTACAGCCGATCGCGCTTGACCTGCTTGCCGATGCAATGCACGACAGAGCTCACCGTTTCCCCCAAGCGTGGCAACTGGTGCAGATGGAACCGCTGACGGACTTGCACATTGCCGGGTGGGCGCGGACTCGCCACCGTGAGGTAGGCGCGCATGGTCAGCGCCATGGCCACGCTCGCTGCCTCGGCCGCACCGTTGGCGCCATCATCGGTCTGCTGGCCGAAGATGGACGTCCAGGTGGCCGCCAGTTCGGGCGTGTAGCACTCGACGTGCACGCCCAGTGCGATGCCGGGCTGGAAGTCCGCGAAGGTGATGACCTGCGGCTTCATGCGCGGTCTCCTGGCACGGCATGGGCATGGGGCAAGGCAATGCCGTCGACCTGCCGAAAGCCGATGCGCACGCGCTGCCCGATGGCCAGGGGCGTCGCCGCAAGGGGGTCGTGGTCCATGTTCACCATCAGGCGAAAGCCTTCGTCCAGGTCCACGAGCGCGATCACATAAGGCAGGTCATCTCGAAAGGCCGGCGTCGGTGCGCGGTGCACCACCGTGAAACTCAGGATGCGGCCGAGCCCTTGGGACACTTGCCACGCCAGCTCGGCGTGTTGGCATTGTTCGCACAGCGTGCGGGGAATCAGCTGCGGCCGGGCGCAGTGGCCGCAGCGCTGGAAGCGCAGTTCACCTTGGGCGCAGCCCTCCCAGAAGGGGCGGGACTCGGCCGTGGCTTGGGGCAGTGGACGGTACATGTCAGTGCGCTCCCAGAACCAGCGAACAATGCGCGGACAGAATGCCGCCATCGCCGTGCACAAAGGCCAGACGCGCGCCGTCCACCTGCCGCGCCTGCGCATGTCCGCGCAGCTGGTGCACGGCTTCGATCACATGGAACATGCCGCCGGCCGCACCGGAGTGACCATACGACAGCAAGCCGCCATGGGTGTTGCAGGGCAGCCGGCCGCCCAGGCCGAGCTCGCCGCGTTCGGCGGCCACCCCAGCTTCGCCGCGCTCGAAGAAGCCAATGGACTCCAGCTCCACCGCCAGGGTGATGGTGAAGGAGTCGTAGATCTCGGCCACGTCGATGTCCGAGGCGCGCACACCGGCGCGTTCGAACGCGGTGCGCGAAGAGGCTTTGCAACCGAAGTCGCTCAGGCTGGGCGCGGCAACGATGTGTTCGTGCGTGTGGCCCTGTCCTGCACCGAGGATCTCGATCGCAGGGCCCCGGGTGTCCCGCGCGGCGTCGCGCGCGCTCACGACCACGGCCGCGCCGCCATCGGAGATCAGGCAGCAGTCGAGCATGTGCAGGGGCGATGCGATCAGGCGCGAGGCCATCACGTCCGCCACGCTGATGGGCGTTTGCATCTGCGCCTTGGGATGGCGCGCGGCGTGGCGCCGGTGCTCCACCGCAATGGCCGCGAGCTGCTCGGAAGTGACGCCATGCGCGTGCATGTAGTGTTGAGCCACCAGGGCGTACGAGGCCGGCACGCTGATGCCGAAAGGCCGCTCGAATTCCGGGTGCCCCACCTCGGCGAGCGCGGCCACCGCGCCGTCGCGCGAAAGGCCGGTGAGGCGGTTGTCCCCGGTCACGGCCAGCACATGCCGGCATTGCCCGCTAGCCACCAGGGCCGCCGCCTGCATCACCATGATCGCGGCGCTGGCGCCTCCGGCTTGGATCGCGGCGCAAAAGCCCGGGTGAATGCCCAGGTGTTCGCAGAAGACCGAGGCCAGCATGAGGTGCGGCTGGGTGAACGAGTAGGCGCACAACACACCGTCGATGTCGCTCAGCGCCAGGCCGGCGTCGGCTACGGCACCTAGAGCCGCCTCTGCGTGCAGCCCCATGCAGCTGCTGCCGGGCAGCTTGCCGATGGCGGTGTCGAACGCGCCGGTGACGAAGGCATTCATCGTCATGGCTTGAAGCCCAGGCTGCGCGCGATGATGTTGCGCTGCACTTCGCTCGTGCCTTCGCCGATGACGTACACGAAGGCGTCGCGGTGGATGCGCCCCACCGGGTACTCGCGCATGATGCCCGCGCCGCCATGGATGCGGATCGCCTGCTCGCTCACCGACAACGCGGTCTCGCTGGCAATCAGCTTGATGCGCGCCGCCATGTCGGCCGTCAACGTGCCCTGGTCCACGCACCACGCACCGTAGTACACCATCCACTTTGCGGCTTCGATCTGTGCCGACATGTCGGCCAGCTTGTGCGCAATGGCCTGGTAGTCGCCGATGCGCTTGTTGGCAACGATGCGGTCCTGCGCATACGCATGGGCGGCATCGAACGCCGCGCGTGCCATGCCCAGCGCATTGGCCGCCACGCCCACGCGGTTCTCGCTCAGGCATTCGAGGATCACCGGGTAGGTGCCTTCGATGCCGCCGAGCAGTGCCTCGTCGGGCACGAAAGCGTCCTCGATGTGGATCAGTCCTGTTTCCGAGGCGCGAATGCCTTCCTTGCGCAGCTTGTGGATGTCAAAACCCGGGTTCGGCAGGTCCACGATGAACAGGCTGATCGCCTCGGTGGTCAGTTCGGGGCGCGTGCGCGCGGCCACCAGCAGGAAGTCGGCAAAGGGCGCGTTGGTGATGTAGAGCTTGCTGCCGTTGAGCTTCCAGCCACCGGGCACTTTGTCGGCCCGCGTCTTGAGCGCGCGCACATTGGAGCCGCCATCGGGTTCGCTCAGGCCGAAGCCGGAAATCTTCTCGCCCCTCAGTGCGGGCTTGAGGTAGGTCTCGCGCTGCTGTGGCGTGCCCACCTTCCAGATCGGCCAGATGCCCAGGTGCGTGTGAGCCGACCAGGTGGTGGCGAACGCCTGGCTCATGTAGCTCAGCTCTTCCCGCACGATGCAGTCGGAGACCTTGTCCATGCCGCTGCCACCGTCCGCCTCGGGATAACGAACGGCGAGCAGGCCCAGTTCGCCCCAGCGCTGGAACACGTGTTTCGGAAAGGTTTCGGACTCCTCGGCAGCTTCGACCAAGGGCGCGAGCTCGTCGCGGCACAGGCGCCGGATGGTGTCTCGGACCGACTCGTGTTCGGCGGCAAATTCAAAGGACAGAGCCATGACTGGTTATTCTCTATAAAGAATAGTGTTCGTGTAAGAGAATTCTCGTGCAGAAGTCCTGGCGCTGTCAAGCATGCGGAGACAAGCGAGCGCACAGAAAAAAGCCCCGGTGCTGGACGCAACCGGGGCGGGGGGGCCCCATTCAGCGGGCCGAGGGGACGGGGTTGGCCGTCAGCGGCCGAGTGTCTTGGCGCTCACGCCGGCGATGCCCCAGTTCTCTTTGGGCACGTCGTGAATCCACACGCGCACGTTGTTCACCGGCGCGCCGACCGCCTCCACCAAGGCCTGCGTGACCTTCTCGATCACCGCTTTCTTCTGCTCCTCGGTGCGGCCTTCCAGCATGTAGATCTGTGCGAATGGCATGGTGGGCTCCTCAGGCGGCGCGCGCGGGCAGAAGGCCCCGCTCGCGCGCCATGGTGAGCGCGGTGTCTTCGATCATGTCTTCCTGGCCACCCACCATGCCGCGTCGGCCCAGCTCCACCAGCAGATCGCGCGCGGGCACGCCGTACTTCTTCTCGGCGCGCTTGGCGAACAGCAGGAAGCTGCCGTACACGCCCGCATAGCCCAGCGTCAGTGCGTCGCGGTCGATGCGGATCGGGAAGTCCATCAGCGGCACGACGATGTCGTCGGCCACGTCCTGGATCTTCCACACGTCGATGCCGGTGTGGATGCCCATGCGGTCGCACACCGCCACCAGCACTTCCATCGGCGTGTTGCCGGCGCCCGCGCCCAGGCCCGCCGATGCGGCATCCACACGCGTCGCGCCGGCTTCGATCGCGGCGATGCTGTTGGCCACGCCCATGGCCAGGTTGTGGTGGCCATGGAAGCCCAGCTCGGTCTCGGGCTTGAGCGCGGTGCGCACCGCCGAGAGGCGCGCCTTCACGTCCTCGGGCAGCATGTAGCCGGCCGAGTCGGTGATGTACACGCAGTTCGCGCCGTAGCTCTCCATGAGCCTGGCCTGCGTGACCAGGCCTTGCGCGCTGTTCATGTGCGCCATCATCAGGAAGCCGACCGTGTCCATGCCGAGCTTGCGCGCGGCGGTGATGTGCTGCTCCGACACATCGCCCTCGGTGCAGTGTGTGGCCACGCGGATGGTGTTCACGCCGAGTTCGTGCGCCATCTTCAAATGGTCGACGGTGCCGATGCCCGGCAGCAGCAACGCTGACACCTTCGCTTGCTTCATCAGCGGGATCACGGTCGAGAGGTATTCCTCGTCGGTGTGCGCCGGAAAGCCGTAGTTCACGCTGCTGCCGCCCAGGCCGTCGCCGTGGGTGACCTCGATCAGCGGCACGCCGGCGGCGTCCAGGCCGCAGGCCACGGCCTTCATCTGCTCCAGCGTCATCTGGTGGCGCTTGGGGTGCATGCCGTCGCGCAGCGTCATGTCGTGCAGCGTGACCTTTTTTCCTTCGAGTGGGCTTTTCATGGCAGGGGCTCCTTCAGGCGAATGCGGGTTCGAGCACGAGCTTGCCGGCGAGGATCTGCTCGGCAAACATCTCGGCGGTGCGCGCGGCGGCGGCGGTCATGATGTCCAGGTTGCCGGCGTACTTCGGCAGGTAGTCGCCCAGGCCTTCGACCTCCATGAAGATCGAGACGCGCTTGCCGTCGAACACCGGGCCGTTGACCAGCCGGTAACCCGGCACGTACTTCTGCACCTCGCGCAGCATCGCCTGCACCGAGGCTTCGATCTGCGCCACGTTGGGCTCGTCGACCGTGAGGCAGTGGATGGTGTCGCGCATGATCAGCGGCGGCTCCGCGGGGTTGACCACGATGATGGCCTTGCCCTTTTGTGCGCCGCCCACCTTCTCGACGGCACCCGCCGTGGTGCGCGTGAACTCGTCGATGTTCTTGCGCGTGCCCGGACCAATCGAGCGGCTGGAGACGGTAGCCACGATCTCGCCGTAGGCCACCGGTTGCACGCGGCTCACCGCATAGACCATGGGGATGGTGGCCTGGCCGCCGCAGGTGACCATGTTGACGTTCATCGCGCGCTGGCTCACCTGCTGCTGCAGGTTGACCGGCGGCACGCAGTAAGGGCCTATGGCCGCGGGCGTGAGGTCGATCATCATCACGCCGAGCTCGTTGAGCTTGCGCGAGTTCTCGGCGTGCACATAGGCGCTGGTGGCGTCGAAGGCGATCTGCACGCCGTCCTCCAGCACGTGCGGCAGCAGGCCGTCAACGCCCTCGGCGGTGGTCTTGATGCCCATCTCGCGGGCGCGCTTCAAGCCATCGGACGTGGGGTCGATGCCGACCATCCACACCGGCTCAAGCACCGGGCTGCGCTTGAGCTTGGCGAGCAGGTCGGTGCCGATGTTGCCGGGGCCTATGAGGGCGCATTTGATTTTTTGTGTCATGGACAACTCCTGGAAAAAGTCTGAGGAAATGTGGGGCGCCTCAACGCACGGCGTTGGCCGGCGGCACCGCGGCCACCGTTCGAAAGCCGATGTGCGAGGTGCCCAGCCCGGGTTCGGCGGGCTGTCGGGCCGAGGGCCGGTAGCGCATGCAGAAGCTGGGGGCGCACAGGTGCGAACCACCCTTGATGACCCTGGGCGCAGGCTGCGCCGCGCCCGCGCGCGATGCCCACGCCGCATCGGGTTGTGCGGGGTCGAAGCCGTCGTGGCTTCGGTCATGGTGTGGCGCGAAGACGGTGGCGGTCCATTGCCAGACGTTGCCCGCCATGTCATACAGGCCGTAGCCGTTGGCCGCAAAGCAGCCCACGGGTGAGGTGCCCGCGAAGCCATCGTCTTGCCGGTTTTCGAACGGAAACGCGCCGTGCCAGGTGTTGGCCATCGGTTTGTCCTGTGGCGCGAACGTTTCGCCCCAGACATACGTTTGCGCGTGCAGCCCGCCGCGCGCGGCGAATTCCCATTGCGCCTCGGTCGGCAACGCGCGGCCCGCCCAGCGCGCATAGGCCTGCGCGTCTTCGTGCGCGACCTGCACCACCGGGTGGTTGCCGAGGCCTTCGATGCTGCTGCCCGAGCCCTGCGGATGGCGCCAGTCGGCACCGGGCACGAGCCGCCAGGCGCCTGCCTTGCGGGCTTCGGGCATCACGAACACCGCCGAGGCGGCAACACCCGTGGGCCCGCCACGCTCGGCCACCGTCACGTACCCGGTGGCGGCGACGAAGCGCGCGAACTGCGCGTTCGTCACATCGTGGCGATCGATCCAGAAAGGCTCGACCACGGCCTCATGGGTCGGTCCTTCCTCGGCGTAGTGCCGGTCCGAGCCCATGGTGAACCGCCCGCCCGGCAGGCGCACCATGCCGTGGTCGTCCGGCAAGCCGCTGTAGCGCTCGCACAGGGCAGCGGCGTCGGGCGCGCGGGCCGATCCACGGTGGGCGGCGGCCACCACGAGCGATGACCCCACCGCGCACGCGAGCACCGCCACGCCCACCAGGCTCAGCAGAAACCGGATCGTGGAGCGTTGCATGGCATCACTTCGCACGCGGCGTCTGTGCCGCTTCGATGCTCAGGTCTTCGTAGTACTTCGCGCCGTTGCTGTACCCGGGGCGTGTGGCCAGGCCCGGAATCTCCAGCACGCCGTTGTCGGCCACGTAGCGCTGCCAGTCGGCCAGCAGCTCGGCCAGCTTTGCAGGGTTGCGGGCCGCCAGGTCGTTCTGTTCCGTGCGGTCTTCGGTCAGGTTGTAGAGCTCCCACGCGTCCTTGCCCCAGGGCGCGTTGGCGTAGACGATCTTCCAGTCGCCCTTGCGCAGCGCCTTGCGGCCACCCAGCTCCCAGCCGATGGCATCTTGGGGGCCGTAGACCGACGGTGCCTTGCCCTGCAGAAAGGCCAGCAAGGAACGGCCTTTGACCGGCAGCACGCCGGATGCCGCGCCCCCTGCAGCCGGATGCGTGGCACCGGCCAACTCGTACAGCGTGGGCGCGATGTCCATCACGTGCGCCACTTGCGTGCGGCGCTGGGCCGGCACGCCCTGCCCGGGTCCCCAGACGATGGCGGGCACGCTGATGCCGCCTTCGTACAGGAAGGACTTGTACATGTTCAAAGGCGTCATGCCGACCTGCGCCCAGCCCGGCCCGTATTCGATGAACGAGCCGGGCCGGCCGATGTTCGCGGTGCTGTTGTCCATGTCCTTGTGGATCCACTCGCGGGTGCGGCCGACGTCATACACGGAGTTGCCGTCCGCGCCGTTGTCCGAGAGAAACACCACCACCGTGTTGTCGAGCTCACCGGTCTTCTTCAGGTGGTCCAGCACGCGACCGATCTGGCGGTCCATGTTGTCGACCATCGCGGCATAAACCGCCATGCGGCGCGCTTCGGACTTCTGCTGGGCGGGCGTGAGCTTGTCCCAGGTGGGCCATTTCGGATTGCCGGTGTAGAGCTTGGAGCCCGCCGGGATCAGGCCGAGTTTCTTCTGCCGCTCGAAACGCTCGGCGCGCAGGGCTTCGTAGCCCTTGTCATAGCGGCCTTCGTATTTCGCAATGTCCTCGTCCTTCGCATGCAAGGGCCAGTGCGGCGCGGTGAAGGCGAGGTAGGCGAAGAAGGGTTTGGCGCCATCGCCGCGCGTTTCGTCGACGTATTGCAACAGCCGATCGGCGAACGCCTCGGAGGAATAGAAGTGCTGGCGCGGCGTGTCCACCAGCTTGCCGTTTTCGCGGTAGATCGCCTTGGGCGGCTTGTTCGGGTCCATGGCCACGATGCCGAACTGGTCGCCGAAGTGGCTCGCGCCCCCCATGGTCATGGCGTAGGAGCGATCAAAGCCACGCGCGGCCGGGCTTTGCGCTTCCTCGTTGCCGAGGTGCCACTTGCCCGCCATCACGGTGCGGTAGCCACTGGACTTCAGCACCTCGGGAATGGCCGCCACCTTCTGGCTCAGATAGCCCTCGTAGCCGGGCTTGCCGCGCTGCTCGGGCAGCATCAATTCGGCCATGTCGCCAAAGCCCACCTGGTGGTTGTCGTTGCCCGACATCAGCATGGCACGCGTGGGCGAGCAGAACGGCGAGGCGTAGAACTGGGTAAAGGTGGCACCGCCGCGCGCCAGGCGGTCGAGGGTGGGCGTGGCGATCTCGCCACCGTAGGCACCGATGTCGGCATAGCCCAGGTCGTCGGCGAGGATCAGCAGGATGTTGGGCTTGACCGTGCTGCGGGCCACCGGCGGCGCGGCAGAGGAGCAAGCAGCAAGCAGGGTGGCCGCGAGCAACACGCTCGCGCCGCCCCGGAATCGGGTGAAAGCAATGGCCATGGTGAACTCCGCAAGAAGGCGTTAGACAAAGCGCATGGACACCGAGCCCAGGTCCTGGAAGCGCACGTTCACGTTGTCGCCGGCCTGTACCGAGATCGCCTCGGTCACGCCGCCGGTCATCACGAAGGTGCCGGCCGGAATCTCCTGGCCGCGCGCGCCGAGGTGGTTGGCCAGCATGGCCACCGCCGTGAGCGGATGGCCCAGCACCGCGGCACCGGCCGCCATGGCGACGATCTCGCCGTTCTTCTCCAGCACCACGCCGAGCGTGCGCAAATCGAGTTCGTCCACCGCGCGCATGCGCGAGCCGACCACGTAGCGCGAGGCCGAGGTGTTGTCGGCCACCACGCTCTTCAGGTCGAACTTGAAATCGCGGTAACGGCTGTCGATGATTTCCACCGCCGGCACCACGAAGTCGACCGCCGCGAGCACCGCGCCGACGTGGCAACCCGGGCCGCGCAGCGGTGCCTTGGTGACGATGCAGATCTCGGCTTCGACCTTGGGGTGGATCAGTTCGGACGTCTTGATCTCGCCGCCGTCGGGCCTGGCCATGTAGTCGCTCACGAAGCCGAACACCGGCGTCTCCACACCCATCTGCTTCATCTTCGCAAACGAGGTGAGTCCTGCTTTCAGACCGGCGGTGCGGTTGCCGCGCGCTTCCTTGCGGCGGCGGATCTCGTTCTGGATCGCGTACGCGTCGTCCCAGTCCATGTGCGGATGGTCGTCGGTGATCTTGGTGACGTCGTGCGCTTTCAGTTCGGCGTCTTCGAGGTGCGCGGCCAGGTCGGCGATGGTTTGGGGATCGAGTTTCATGGTGTGCTCTGGTTCAGATGAAGCGGACGCTGGTGCTGCCCAAGCCGCCGACGCTGCAGTGCAAGCTGTCGCCGGCCTTCACCGGCACCAGGGGCGATTGCGACCCGGACAAAATCACTTCGCCGGCCTTGAGCGCGATGCCCAGGCGGCCCAGCGTGTTGGCCAGCCACACCACCGCGTTGACCGGCGAGCCCTGCACGGCCGCGCCGGTGGAGGTGCTGACGATCTCGCCGTTCTTCTCCAGCACCATGCCGGCCAGGGCCAGGTCCACATCGCGCGGGTCGCGCTTCGTGCCACCGAGCACCAGCACGCCGCACGAGGCGTTGTCGGCCACGGTGTCCTGGATCTTGATCTTCCAGTCCTGGATGCGCGAGTCGACGATTTCGAAGCACGGCATGACAAAGGCGGTGGCGCGCAGCACGTCGGCCGCCGTCACGCCCGGGCCTTGCAAGTCGCTCTTGAGCACGAAGGCGACCTCGGCCTCGGCCTTGGGCGCGATCATGCTGTCGGCGCGGATGGCCTCGCCCTCGTGCACCACCATGCCCGAGAGCAGTTGGCCGAAGTCGGGCTGGTCCACCTTGAGCATGTCCATCACCACCTTGCTGGTCACGCCGATCTTCTTGCCGACCACGGTCTCGCCCGCGTCCAGGCGGCGCTGGATCATGCGCAGCTGGATGCGGTAGGCGTCGTCGAGGGTGATCGACGATTCGCGGTCGGTCAGCGGCGGGACGGCCTTGCGATCGATCAGGGCCTGGTACAGCTCGTCGCCGTACTGCTGGATTTTTTTGTCGTCCATGGTGTGTCTTTCTTCAGAGCTTTACCATTACGTTTCGAAGCTCGGTGTAGAACTCAAGGGAATGCACGCCGCCTTCGCGGCCGATGCCCGAGGCCTTGCTGCCGCCGAAGGCGGTGCGCAAATCGCGCAGGAACCAGCTGTTGATCCAGCACAGCCCCACGTGCACTTCGCGGCCCATGCGGTGCGCGGTGCCCAGGTTCTGCGTCCACACGGTGGTGGCCAGGCCGTAGTCGGTGTCGTTGGCCAGGGCGATGGCTTCGTCGACGGTGTCGAAGGGCGCGATGTGGCAGCAGGGGCCGAAGATTTCTTCGCGCACCACGCTGGCGGTTTCGGGCAGGCCGGTCCAGATCGTGGGCTGCACCCAATGGCCGTCCTTCAACGCGGCGGGCATGTCGGGCACGCCGCCACCGGTGACGATGGTCGCGCCTTCGGCTTTGGCCTTCTCGTAGTAGCCCAGCACCTTCTGCTGGTGTTCGCGCGAGATCAGCGGTCCCAGGCCCACGCCCGGTTCTTCCGAGGAGCCGATCTTCAAACCCTCGGCTTTGGCCTTGAGCGCCTGCACGAATTGGTCGAAGATGGGCCGCTGCACATAGACGCGCTCGGTGCCCAGGCAGACCTGGCCGCAGTTCTCGAAAGCGCTGCGGGTGATGCCGGCCACGGCTTTGTCGAAGTCCGCATCGGCGAACACGATGCCGGCGTTCTTGCCGCCGAGCTCGAAGCTCACCGGGCGCACGCCCTTGGCGGCCGCCGCCATGATGGCTTCGCCGGTGCGCGTCTCGCCGGTGAAGGTGATCGCGTCGACCTCGGGGTGCTGCGTGAGGAAGGCGCCGGCCGAGTCCGGGCCGAAGCCGTGCACCACGTTGTAGACACCATCGGGAATGCCGACCGCCTTCATCACCTCGCCCAGCAGCGTGGCCGTGGCGGGCGTTTCTTCCGAGGGCTTGACGATCACGGTGTTGCCGCAGGCCAATGCCGGGCCGACTTTCCAGGTCATGAGCAGCAGCGGCAGGTTCCAGGGGCACACCACGCCGATCACGCCGACCGGCGTGCGCACGGCGTAGCTCAGGGCCGTGCCGCCGTCGGGCGTGGTCATCTCGAAGCTCTCGGTGGGCACGTTCTTCACGACGTCGGCGAAGACCTTGAAGTTGGCCGCGCCGCGCGGGATGTCGATGTGCGAGGCGAGCGAATGGGGCTTTCCGGTGTCGGCCATTTCGGCGGCCAGGAAGTCGTCGAAGCGGCGGTTGATTTCGTCGGCCACGGCGTAGAGCAGCTCGACGCGCCTGTTCACGCCCATGCGGCCCCATTCGCCCTTGAGCGCGGCGCGCGCGGCTTTCACCGCCGCGTCCACCTCGGCCTTGCCGGCCTCGTGCACCAAGCCGATCACGCGGTTGTCGACCGGTGCGCGGTTCTCGAAGGTTTTGTCCGTGGCGACGAAGCTGCCGCCGATGAAGTTAAGGAATTGTTTCATCTCAGTTCGTCCTGCATTCGTCGAAGGGTTCTCGCGATGTGGGCTGGAATGGGCTTCGACAAGCTCAGCCCGAACGGGTGTTTTTCATATCAATGGCGCGGTGGAAGGGTGGCGTCGGCCTCGGCGAGGAAGTCACCCACCAACCGGTTGAAGCGCGCCGCGTGTTCGATCTGCGTCCAGTGGCCGCATTGGCCGAACACGTGGAGCTGGCTGTTGGGAATCCATTGCGCCAGGGTCAGCGAATTGGCCAGCGGGATCACGCGGTCCTCGCGGCCGTGCAGCACCAGCGTCTCGTGCGGCAAGGCGCGGATGTCGGCGGCGGGGCTGCACATCGCATCCACCCAGCGCTGGCGCGGCGCGGGGAACATGGCCGAGAACGATTCGTGAAAGCCGGGCCGGATGCTGGCCTCGTAGCGCAGCTGCGCGAGCTCGTCGGTGGCCAGCGCGGGGTTGTGGGCGAACACGTCGAGCAGCGCGCGCATGGTCTTGAACGACGGCTCGTAGCCCCACACCGCGTCCAGCCCGGGTGTGATGTCGAAGGGCACGCCGACCGCGCCCATGAGCACCAGGCGCCGCACGCGCTGCGGATGGCGAACGGCCAGGGCGAGCGCGAGCGCGCCGCCAAAGGAGTTGCCCACCAGATCGGCGCGCTGAATCTCCAGCGCGTCGAGCACACCCACCGCCTGCGCCACCCAGCTGTCCATCGAGTAGGTGTGGCCGGCGGGCCGGTCGCTGTAGCCAAAGCCCACCATGTCGGGTGCGATCACGCGGGCGCGTTGCGACAGCGCAGGCAGGCTCAGCCGCCAGTTGGCCCAGGCAGAAACACCGGGGCCGGAGCCGTGGATCATCAGCAGCGGCGCGCCGCTGCCCACGTCGTGCAGGTTGGTGCGGATGCCGGCAGCGCTCACTGTGCGGCCGATTTCGGGATTGCTCATGGTGTGTGACTGAGAGAAATTTTTTTCAAGCCAGATCCAGCGCGGCCAAGCCGGCCTGTGCGATCTGTTCGTCCTGCTGTTCGCTGCCGCCCGAGACGCCGATGGCGCCGATGCACTGGCCGCCTTCGACGATGGGCACACCGCCACCGAAAGCCACGAAGCGCGGGCGCTGCACCAGCCCTTCGCGCACGGCGGGCGAGTGCGACTGCAGCACCTCGCTCCAGCGTGCGGTGGGCAAGCCGAAGCTCGCGGCGGTGTAGGCCTTGTCGATCGCGATGTCGATCGAATGCAGCGGCGCGCCCGGCATGCGCAGGAAGCCGGCGAGGATGCCGCTGGCATCGACCAGGGCGACGTTGACGCGCACGTCCATCGCCTGCGCAGCCTGCACCGCCGCCGTGGCCGCCGCTTGCGCGGCAGGCCAGTCGATCACGCTGTGGCTCACGGCATGTTTCATCTCAGCACTCCAACATCTGAAACGGTGGCGCTCCAACCCTCTCCGTTCGCCCTGAGCCTGGCCTGTCCTGAGCTTGTCGAAGGGTCGAAGGGTTCTTGCGATGTGCGCGTGGAAAGGCTTGGACAAGCTCAGCCCGAACGGAGGTTGAGGCGGGGCACCGAGGGAACGCGGGTTGGGTCATGTGTAGACCTCGGTGAACGAAGGAACCAGATCGCCCGTGTGAAAGAAGATCCCGCTGCCCAGGCGGTCTTCGCTCCAGGTCGTCACCGGCCGGTCGCGCTGCGCCAGGTAACCCAGACCCGCGAAGGTCTCGTTGCGGTTGCCGCTCGGGTCGAAGAAGTAGATCGTCTCGCCGCGCGTGATGCCGTGGCGCGTGGGCGCGACGTCGATGCGCGTCTTGGTCTTGGCCATCACGTCCGCCGCCTTCAACACGTCGTGCCACGAGTCGAGGAAGTAGGCGATGTGGTGCAGGCCGCTGGTGGGCGCGCCCACGAAAGCGATGTCGTGCGGCGTGGTGGTGCAGGCCATCCAGGTGGCGGCCTGGATGTTGCCGTCGGGACCGACCATGACCTGTTCGGTGAGGAAGAAGTCCAGCGCCTCGGCCATGAAGCGCGTGTTGTCGGCCACGGTGTTCACGCCTTCGGGCGGGTTCATCTCGCACATCAGCAGGATGTGGTCCATCCAGTGTGCGCCCGCACCCTTGAGGCCATCGGGCCAGGGGTCGGGGCTTTGTGTGCCCACGTCCGTACCGACGTATTCCTTCATCGCGTACAGCCGCATCTCGTGGCCGCTGGGCAGCTTGAACTGCAGCATGCGCCCGGTGGCCGGCAACGTGCCTTCGGGCAGCAGCGTGGCGTTCACCCCCCAGGCTTCGATCTTGGCTTTCAGCGCGTCGAGGTCCTCGTCCTTCTCGACCTTGTAAGCCATGTGGTCCATGCCGGCGCGGTCCGAGGGCGTGAGGATCAGCGAGTACTTGTCCCACTCGTCCCAACACTTCAGGTACACATTGCCGGCCTTGTCGACCATCGTTGTCTTGAGGCCGAGCACGTTCTCGTAGTGCTTGACCGCCGCGTCGATGTCCATCACCCGCAGGTTGACATGTCCTATTCGCATCACACCCATCATTCGTCTCCTGGTTGGTTACTGCTGGTTTGGCGCAGCGGGCGTGGGGCCCGCCGCTCTGGAAAAAGGTTTGTGCAATTTGCCGGCGATCTCCAGCGTGACGGCACAGGTCGGCGCGACGCGGCAGGCCAGCGTGACGCCGTCGCACTCCTCGGCCGCGCTCACGTGCGCGCGGCTCACCGGCCCGAGCGCACTCACCACGCCGGTGACGATGCGCACCTTGCACACGCCGCAGCCGCCGTTGACACAGCCCACGGGGATGCCCTTGCGGCCCAGGCGCAACATGCCGCGCAACAGGCTTTCGTTGGTGGCGCAGGCGTAGGTCTCGCCGGTCTGCGCAACACAAACGTCTACCTTGGGTCGGGTATCAAACACCATGTCCGCCTCGTCGTCACAGACGCTGGAACAGCGGGCTGCGCGCGTTCTGCGCATCGGCCGCCGAGAGGAATTTCTCGGTGAAGATGTCGCGCTCGAACAGGCGGCCCTGCATGAGCGTGCCGATGCAGGCTTCCACCATCGGCGGCGGGCCGCACAGGTAGGCCTGATGGCCGGCGAAGCCGCCACCGAAGTGCGCCTTCGCAGCCTCGTGCACGAAGCCGCGCGCACCATCCCAGTCCGAGCCTTCGGGCTCGTTCGAGAGCGTGGGCACGTAGTGGAAGTTCGGGTGCCGCGCGGCGAGCGCGCGGAACTCGGCGTCGTAGTACAGCTCCTCGCGCGTGCGCTGGCCGTACACCAGCGTGATCGGCAAGCTGCAGCCGCCTTCGAGCAGGTCAAGAATCATCGAACGCGGGCTGGACAAGCCCGACCCACCGGCCATGAACACCTTGGGCCGCGCGACCGCGCTGCGCACGAAGAAGCGACCGTAGGGGCCCGCCAGCCGCAGGCGATCGCCCTCCTTCAATTGCCCGTGCAGGTAGCCCGTGCCTTTGCCGCCGGCGACGATGCGCACGTTGAGCTCGATCTCGTTGAAGCCGTTGACCGTGGCTGGCGAGTTGGCGATGGAGAAGGCGCGGCTTTCACCGAGCCCCGGGATCTCCAACTGCACGTACTGGCCAGCCTGGAAGTCGATCGGTTTGTCGATCGCGATGTGCAAGGCCTTGATGGTGGGCGTGAGCGAGACGATGCGGCGCACCGTGCCGGCGAAGTCGCGCACCGGGATCACGCGCGCATCGGGCTCGTCTTCGATCTCGGCTTCGATCGTGGTGTCGCACTGCAGCGTGGCACAGCAAGCCAGGGTCTTGCCTTCGTCGCGCTCGACTTCCATCAGCGCAAACGGGTTGGCGTGGCCGTGGTCCACCTCGCCATCGCACACCTGCACCTTGCAAGTGCCACACAGGCCGTGGCCGCAGGCGTGCGGAATGTAGATGCCCTGGCGCAAAGCCGCGTCGAGCAGACTCTGACCTTCTTCCACGTCGATGGTGGTGCCCAGCGGTTCGATCGTCAGTTGGTAGGCCATGGCAGTGCTCCGTCGCGCTCAGCTGTGCGAGCCGCCGATACCGGTGAGGCCCGGCGTGCGAAAGCGGATCACGTTCTTGTGCGTCAAGCCGTTCTCGGCCAGCGACTTGGCGGGGTCCGGCGCCCAGGGCCGGCCCGATTTGAGCCACTCCACCTGCGCCCAGTCGATCTTCTCGAAGTCCGGGTGTTCGCCGTAGACGCCGGGCAGCACGGCCGTGGACAGCGCGCCAAACGGCATGTCGGGCGGCAGCGGCAGGCACACCGGCGAGCAGACCATCAGGTGGTCGTCCCAGCCGATGTAGAGCAGTGGGGCGGGAAAGTTCTCGCGCACGTCCTTCGCGGGGAAGTCATACGCTCCGATGGCAACAACGCTCATGCCTGTTCTCCCCGGGGTGCATCGCCGCGCCAGGCGGCAAAGTTCTTCTGGTCTTGCGAGCCTTCGAAGTCGAAGTTGTCCGCGCCAACATTGATCTGGTAGTGCTTGAGCACAGCAGCCAGCGGATCAAAGCCTTCCACCGTCGGGTCGGTGCCGGGGTCGAAGCAGTTGCCCTGGTAGATCTGGTGCACCGGCAGCCAGCTCTGCACGTACTTCTCGGGTTCGTCGTCGAAGATTTCCTTGCAGTGGTCGCTGCAGAAGTGGTGCTGGTTGCCGCGCCAGTCGCTCTCGCGGTAGCAAATCGTGGCCGCGTCACCGGGCTCGGTAAAGAACATCGGCACCTGGCACACGTTGCACAGCATGGGCAGCGTCTTGCTGTAGAAGCGCTTGCCGGCTTGCTGCTGGGTTCGGTAGTGCTCCAGGCGCGGACGGTAGAGCTGGTTGAAGGTGGTCGGGTACTTCTCTGCCAGCCAGTCCATCTCCTCGTCGGTGGGCACCCAGGTGTGGAAGGCGGCCGCGGCGCTGTAGTTGTAGAAGGTGTTCCAGGCCTGGTGGCTGATGTGGTCCTTGCCTTCGCAGGCGTCCTTCCAGCCCTTGGGCTCGCGGATGCCGTAGCGCGCCAGGTCCTTGAACAGCGCGCCGCCGTTCTGCTCGGCGTACATCTCCCAGGCTTCCTTCCAGCTCATCACGCGCTTGGGCAGCATGTAGTCCTGCATCATGGCCACCAGCGTGAGCAGGCGGTAGCCGCGCCAGAACCACTTGTCGATCCACTTCTGCACGATCGGCACGTTGGCCGGGTCCTGTTCGAGCAGGAACTTGATGCACTCGATGCCCAGCGTCATGTGGCGGCTCTCGTCGCTCTGCGCGCTGAAGCCGAAGGTGACGGTGGACATGTCGCCGTTGTGCGCCGCGCCGCTCATGAAAGGCACGAACAGCAGGTTGGTCAGCACGTACTCGAACGAGAAACTGACGGCCACCAGGAATTCGAACGGGCCACCGGTGATGGCGTCTTCAAAGAACGACTTGGGCACCGAGAGGTACCACACGCGGTCGAACCAGTGGTGCGCGTTGTGCAGGCCGTTGAAATACTTGTTGTAGTGCGAGAGCGCGTGCGTTTCGGTCTGGTAGTGGCGCAGCTCGTCGATCGACTGCATCTGCGCCGCCACGCGCGCGCCTTCACCGGTGAACTGGCGACCGACGTGCGCAAAGCCCCGGTGTGCGTAGTACTCCAGCGGGGTCACGCCCTGCAAGAACAGCTTGAGCGCATTGATGTAGCGCGCGTCGCTCACGCCGAGCTGGCCGTTGTTCTGCGCGAAGGCCTCAATCACGGCGTAGAGCTTCTTCTCCTTCTCTCCCTGGTACTTCCAGTAGGCGTCCATGGTGAGGCGGAACGGGTCCTGCCACTGGTCCCAGTCGTGGATCTTGATGCCTTCGTACTTGTCGTACGGGAACACCTTGTCCATCGGCTGGTAGCTGGTTTCCCAGCCCAGGCCTCGGGTCATGGCGGCGTAGCGGTCTTTCAGACCGAGTTTTTTCTTGGTGACGCGGGTGTCCATGTGTATGTCTCCGGTGTGTGATTCAGTGTGTCCAGCTCAGGGTGAGCTGGTCGTCGTCCTCGTCGATGTAGCCCGAGAGGGTCACGAGGTTGACGTGCAGTTGCTGCAGGTCGTAGGGGCGGCCGGTCTGTTCTTCGATCGTGGCGCGGCGGATCTGCAGGCGGTTGGGCGCGTCGATCTTCACCAGGCCGGGCGAATGCACGACCACGGCGGTGGGGTTGTCGGCGACGATGGCGTCGACCAGTGGGCGCGACTCTTCGTTGTGCTGGAAGGCGATGAACACGTTGGACATGGAAGTTCCTGGTGAGGTCGTGAAGCGGTCGTGAAGAGAGTTCAGCCGCGCACGCCGGCCTTGCGGCAGCGCTCGAACAGCAGCGCGGCAGCGTCGTCCAGAGCGCGCGCCCCGACTTCGCCCAGCGCCAGGCGGGCCACGGGTGCGAGCGCTTCCAGCGCGCTTTCGGTCCAGGTTTGCACCCAGTTGGTGATGAGCGTGCGGTTGGCGTCGGACTCGGCGGCGGCGGTCTTGACCACGGCATCGACCCAGCGTGCGCTCTCGTCGTGCCACTCGGGCATGAAAGCGGTCAACATAGCCACAGCGGTGCCGCCTTGCAGCGCGATGTGGTCGTCCACAAAGCTGCCGTAGACCAGTGGGTACAACAGGCCGTCGAGCACCAGGTTCTGCGCCACGAACAACTCGAACGGGTCTTGCACCACCAGCGTGTCCTCGACCAGGCGGCGCAAGGGCTGCCAGTGCGGGTCGTCGAGCCACGCCTGCTTGCCGTCGTCCAGCACCGAGGGCTCGTCCAGCGTGAGGCCCAGGCGCGTGAGGTACTGCGCGATGCCCAGGTTGTCCATGGCATGGAACATGGCCGGCGCGGTGAACACATTGCCGTAGCCATAGGCACAGATCGAGGCGTTGTTCATGTTGGCGCCCCAGGCTACATGGCGCAGCGGCATCAACACCTGCAGCGACTGGCGGCGCTGCGCTTCGTGGATCTTGTCGACCATGCCGCGCGACTCGACGAAATGGAAGTTCGCTTCCATCGTTTCCTGCTGGCGCGCGCGCGCCATGGCCCAGCTGGCGTAGTAGAACTGGCGCGGGTCTTTCAACACCGACCAGTCGGCCAGCACGAGCTGGCTGCGCGAGGCGTCAAAGATCTGGTGCGCCGGGTCCCAGGTCGGGCGGTAGTGGAAGTTCGCCATCGGCTGTGCGCCGTAGGTCGCCTCCTGGTAGCGCGAGGCCGGTTTGTCGTTGCCGACCACCTTGGCCACGTGCGAATACGTGTTGCGCAGCGTCTTGATTTCACGCGCCTGCAGGTCGATGTTCATCAGCGGTCTCCTCTTTCGGTGTGTGAGGGTGGGAATCGGATTCAGGCGTCCAGCCGCTGCGCCCGGTTGGCGGCGCAAAAGGCGTGGAACGCAGGCTCGGGCAACAACAACTCGCACGCCAGCTCGGGCCAGCCAATCGCGAACTCGAACGCGATCAGGCCGTCGGGCCGCTGTTCGAGCACGCGCACAAAACGCTGTGTCGTGTCGACCGCGGGCAGTCGGGTGGGGTGGGGGCAGTGCAGGGTTGGCATGCCGAGCCCTATCGCAGAGCGCGTGCCAGGCTCAACAGAATCTCGATAAACCTAGGGTAATCCCCGGGGTTTTGAGCCGACTGCGGGCCGTTTTTGACCGGAGAACGGCCGATGCTTGAGCGCTGCAGTGGGGCTTTGTGCGCCGCATCATGCGCTTTTGATCACGCGGCGAGGGGCCAAAGTGATCATTTGATGAACGCCGACACCCTGGAAAACGCCAAGGACAGCACGGCGCGACTTATCGATAATTTGGCCATGACCGACCCGACGCGCCCCCCCGCTCCCCAGCTGCCGCCAGACGCCGACCTGCGGCGGATGGTTCATTTCTCGGCCGGCGACGGTCGCATCTGGCTGGCGGGCCAACGCATGGTGCTCGTGCACACCGCCGCGCTCGGCGCCCTGCGGCGCGAGTTCATGAGCACGCTGGGCCGCGAACACACCCGCCGCCTGCTCATGCGCGCGGGCTACGCGTCGGGCGAGCGCGACGCGGCGCTGGCGCGGCAGGTGCGTGGGGACGCGTCGGTGCTCGACATGTTCGCGGTCGGGCCCCAGTTGCACGCGCTGGAGGGCGCGGTACAGGTCACGCCCGAGACGTGCGAGATCGATATCGCGGCCGGCCGTTTCAACGGGACGTTCCGCTGGGACCATTCCTGGGAGGTCGAGACCCATGTGCGCGACTTCGGACCGCAGGACGAACCGGTGTGCTGGATGTTGCTCGGCTATGCCTCGGGTTACACCAGCGCGTTCATGGGCCGCCCCACGCTGTTCAAGGAAGTGGCTTGTGCGGCCTGCGGGCATGCCTCGTGCCGCATCGAGGGCCGGGTGCTGGCCGATTGGCCCGATGCCGAGGCCATGGCCGCCGACTACGCGGCCGACTCCATGATCGTGCGGCTGGAAGATTTGCAGGCGCAGGTCGACACCTTGCGCTCCCGGCTGCAACCGGCGGACGAACTGGGCGAGTTGGTCGGCCGCTCCAAGGCCTTCGACGCGGCCGCGCGCCTGCTGAGCAAGGCCGCGGCCACGCAGGTCACGGTGTTGTTGACGGGCGAGACGGGCGTGGGCAAAGAGCGTTTCGCGCGCGCGCTGCACGCCATGAGCCCGCGCGCCGACAAGCCCTTCGTCGCGGTGAACTGCGCCGCGCTGCCGGCCGAGCTGATCGAGAGCGAGTTGTTCGGTGCCGAGAAAGGCGCCTTCACCGGCGCGGGCGCGGCGCGCCCCGGGCGCTTCGAACGCGCCGACGGCGGCACGCTGATGCTCGACGAGCTGGGCGAGCTGCCGCTGACGGCGCAGGCCAAGCTGTTGCGCGTGCTGCAACAGGGCGAGATCGAGCGCCTGGGCGGCACGCAGGCGCGCAAGGTCGACGTGCGCGTGGTCGCGGCGACCAACGTCGACCTGGAGGCCGCCGTGGCCAGCGGGCGTTTCCGCAGCGACCTGATGTACCGCCTCAACGTGTACCCGATCCGCATTCCGCCGCTGCGCGAGCGGGTGGACGACATCGAGCCGCTGGCCGAGCATCTGCTGAACCGCTTCGGCGCGCTGCATGGCAAGCGCGTGCCCGGCTTCACCGACCGCGCGCTCGACGCCATGCGCGGCTACCCCTGGCCGGGCAACGTGCGCGAGTTGGAGAACCTGATCGAACGCGGGGTAATCCTCGCCAGCGCCGGCGAGCCGGTGGACGTGCACGAGCTCTTCCCCACGTTGCCCGAGCAGAGGCCACCGCTCACCGTCAACGCCCACGGCGAACTGGAGCGCGGCGCACCGAGCTGCGGCCCGGCTCTGTACGACGACTTGCTCGCGCGTGGCATGAGCCTGGACCAGCTCGAAGACGCGCTGATCCAGGAGGCCGTGCAGCGCGCCGGCGGCAACCTCGCGGGCGCGGCGCGGGCGCTCGGCCTCACGCGGGCGCAACTGAGCTACCGGCTGCAGCGCGTGCACGACCGCGCGAAGGAATGAGCGATGGCCAAGCGCGTATTCCTCTCCCTGGTGAGCGATGCCGAGAACGGCAACGGCGACAACGGCCACGATGCGGCATCGCGCACCTTGATCGAGCGCAGCTACACGCAGTTGCGCGACGACATCGTCGAAGGCCGGCTGGCGCCCGGCGAGAAATTGCGGGTGGAGCACTTGCGCACGCGCTACGGGGTGGGCGCGGGCACGCTGCGCGAGGCCATCACACGGCTGGTGAGCGATGCGCTCGTGGTCGCCGAGGGCCAGCGCGGGTTCCGCGTCGCGCCAATGGCGCTGGCCGACCTGGAAGACCTGACGCAGCTGCGCGTGCACATCGAAATAGAAGCGCTGCGCCAGTCGATCCGGCACGGTGGCGCGACCTGGCGCGCCCAGCTGCAGCAGGCGTACGACGAGCTGTCGGCCTTCGAACAACCGATCCTGCCGCAGCGGCGCGCCCACTGGGAACAATGCAATGTGCGCTTTCATGAAGCCTTGATCGACGCGTGCGACTCGCCCTGGACGAGGAAGGTGCTGCGGCTGCTGAGCCGCCACAGCGAGCGCTACCGGCGCTACGCGATCGATCTTCCCGGCAGCCGGCGCGATGTGCACGCGGAACACCGGCAGATCTTCGAGGCCGCGATGGCGCGCCAGGAAGCGCGTGCGGCCCTGGCGCTGGAGGCGCACATCCGCGCCACGCCCGATCTGCTGGCACGCGCGCAGGAAGACGGCCGCGTCGCGCTGTAGCAGACAACGGCGCATCGCCCGGGCTTCTTCGGGTATACATGGCCGGTTGCGCGCGGCTGGGCGACTTGCCCCGCGTTCGCAGCACCTCCTTCGGACACAGGGGTGCCCAGCACATGGCTTCTTTCGAGCAATGGTGGTCGTGGACCCGCAGCAACGGCCTGCGGCTGACGGGTGTCGCCTGGTCGCACGCGCCCGAGAGCATGGCCTACGGGCTGCTGGCACTGGCCCCACTGGGCACGGCCACGGGGCCACGCGCCATGGCCATGGCCCTGCTGGGCGCGGTGGTGGCCAACCTGGTGGCCACGCTGGCGGGTGCCGGACGGCTGGTGACGGCGCCGCGCCCGGCCTTCGCCCTGCTCACCGCGGGGTTGGTCACGGCGCTGACGGCCTACCAAGGCCCCAGCGGCCCTCTGTCTCCCGCGGTGGTGCTGGCGCTGGTGGCCTTGGGCCTGATGGCGGCGGGCGTGCTGCAGATGCTGCTGGGCGCGCTGCACTTTGGCGACATGGTCAAGTACACGCCGCACCCGGTTCGTGCGGCGTTGCTGAGCGCCGTGGGTGTCTTGCTGTTGATCGGCGCCCTGCCCGCGGCCCTGGGGGCAGGCTTCGGCCAGGCTTTGGCGCCGGCCCTGGCGGGCGCGGTGCCCGGCGCGGTGCTGGTGGCGCTCAGCACCATGGGCGTGACCGCCTTTGCCGCGCGCCGGCGCACGCCCCTGCCCCCCATGGTGTGGGGATTGATCGCGGGCGCGGCGCTGCACGCCGGGCTGCAGGCGCTCGGGCAGCCGGCGGGTCCGCGCATCGGCGTTCCCGAACTCGCAGTACCCTGGTTTGCCCATCTGAACGGCGCCGCCTGGGTGGTGGAGCTGGTCTCGCAGCGCGCGCTCTGGCTGCCGCTGCTGGTGTTCGCGGCCACCGTGGCGGCGTTCGGCGCGCTGGACACCTTGCTGGCCACCTCGGTCGTGGACGGGCGGCTGCGCCGCTCGCGCGACGCCAACCGCGAGCTGCGCGCCCAGGGCATCGCCAATGTGCTGGCGGGCTTCGCGGGCGGCCTGCCCAACTCCCCCTCGGTGGTGCGCTCGCTCGAACTGATGGACGCCGCGCCCCACACGCGGCGCAGCGGCGTGGTGTACACGGCGGCGCTGCTGGCCCTGCTGGTGCTCGTGCCCCAGTTGCTGGGGTGGTTGCCGGTCAGTGCGATCGGCGGCGCGCTGCTCCTGCAAGGCGTGCGGATCATCGACCCCGGGCTGTGGCGCACACCCGCCCTGCTGCGGCGCCGCGCCAGCGGGGACCAGGCGTACGACGCGACCCAGCGGCGCCTGCTGGTCGAGAACTGGGGCGTCGCCCTGGCGGTGGTCGCCATCAGCGTCGGCCTGGGCCTGGCGGCCGCTGTGGCCACCGGTGCGGCGCTCGCGGTGCTGCTGTTCGTGCGCGCCCACATGCAACAGGTGGTGCGCAGCCAGCACACGGGGGCGCTGCGGCGCTCCATGAAGGTGCGCCCACCCGAGGCGGCCGAACGCCTGCAGCAGCATGGCGAGCGCACCGTGCTGCTGGAGTTGCAAGGCGCCCTGTTCTTCGGCACGGCAGACACCGTGCGCGCCAGTCTTGACGCACTGGCCCCATCCGTGCAGACCGTGGTGCTGGATCTGTTTCTCGTCGACGAGATCGACGCCACCGGCGCGCGCATCCTGCTCGAGGTGGCCGAAGACTGGGCACGGCAGGGACGGCATCTGGTGGCCGCCGAGTGGGCCGATCGGGACCCGCGGCGGCGCATCGTCGAGGCCGTCGGCCGCTCGGCGGGCCTGCCGCCCCTGGTGTTCGCGCGCGATGTCGACCGCGCACTGGAAGCCGCCGAAGACCGGCTGCTGGCGAGCACGGGCTCGGCGTTGGCGCCGCACGCCGCGATCACCCTGGAGCAGACCTTGCTGGCCCAGGGGCTGAACCCGGCCGAACTGAGCCTCCTGCGCGGCGAGTTGCACACACGCCAGATCGAACCTGGCGCGCTGCTGTTTCGCCAGGGCGATCCGGCCGATGGTCTCTACCTCACGTTGCAGGGCGACGTCGGCATCCGCTTGCCGGGCAATGAGCGCCGCCTGGTGTCGTTCGCGCCGGGATCGATGGTGGGTGAGATGGCCGCGCTCTCGCGCGTCGCGCGGTCGGCCGATGCGGTGGCCGAGACCGCGCTGACCGTGGTGTGGCTGCCGAACGAGGCGCTGGACCGTTTGCGCCGCGAGCAGCCGGCGCTGGCGGCCAAGCTGTTGAACAACATCGCGCTGCACCTCGCCGGTCGACTGCGTGGGGTGACGCAGGACCTGTCCGCCTGGGTGGCCCGCACCGGGCCGGCCTCCACCACCATGGCGCGCAACACCGAAGCGGCCGACGCCGACGCGCGCGGTGCGGCGCACTGAAGCGCATCAAGCCCGGCTGGCGGCGTAGCGCTGCGCGCGCTCCCACCCAATGCTCGCCAACGGCGCGGCCTTCGAGCCCGTCTCCACCGCATCGGCTCCCGCCGCCGTCCCATCGGCCGCGCGTTGCGCGATGCCATGAAGAATGGCGGCCATGCGGAACAGGTTGTAGGCCATGTAGTAGTCCCAGTGCTCGTCGAGTCCTTGCACACCGCGCGCGGCTTCGTACTGCCGGAGATAGTCCGACTCGCTCGGAATGCCCAAGGCCACCAGATCGAGCCCCCCGATACCGCGCCACAGCGTGGCCGGAATGTGCCAGCTCATGCCGTGGTAGGCGAAGTCGGCCAACGGGTGGCCGAGGGTGGACAACTCCCAGTCCAGCACGCCGATCACCCGGGCTTCGGTGGGGTGGAAGATCAGGTTGTCCAGGCGGTAGTCGCCATGCACCAGCGTGGTTTCGTCGCCCGGCGGCAGATGCTCGGGCAGCCATTCCATCAGGCGTTGCATGTCCTCGCTCAGTGGCAGCGTCGAGGCGCGGCACTGCTGCGACCAGCGCGCGATCTGGCGTTGCACGTACTGGCCCGTCTTGCCAAAACTCTCCAGCCCCACAGCCACGTGGTCGACGTTGTGCAAGGCCGCGATGACGCGGTTCATCTCGCGGTAGATCGCGCCGCGTTCTTCCTGGACCATGCCGGGCAGCGACTGGTCCATCATGACGCGCCCCTGCAGGAAGTCCATCACGTAGAACGGCGTGCCCAGCACCGATGCGTCCTCGCAGTACGCGACCATGCGCGGCACCGGCACCTCCGTGTCCTGCAAGGCGCGCATCACGCGGTACTCGCGGTCGATCGCGTGCGCACCGGGCAGCAGCGTGCCCGAGGGCTTCTTGCGCAGCACGTACGAACCGGCACGCGTGTCCAGCCGGAACGTCGGGTTGGACTGCCCCCCCGCGATCGGCTGCACGCGCAGGCCTTCGGTGGCCACACCCTGTTGCGCCAGGTAGGCGCGCAGGGCATCGAGGTTCAGGCTGGGGTTCATAGCGAACTGACCAGGTGTGCGCCGTCCACCGCCAACAGGCTGCCGGACATGGCCGCGCCCGCGTCGCTGGCCAGCAGCAGCAGGGGGCCATCGAGATCCGCCAGTTCACCGAAGCGGCGGCTGGGAATGCGGGACTTGAGTTTGTCGCCCGGCTCGCTCAACAGGAAATCGCGGTTCAGGTCGGTCACCACATAGCCCGGCATCAACGCGTTGACGCGGATCTTGTGCCGCGCCAGCTCCAGCGCCAGTGCCTTGGTGAGTTGCAACACGCCGGCCTTGGAGATCGCGTAGGGCGCCACGCCGCCCGCCACGCGTTCGCCCAAGATGGAGGCCACGTTGACGATGCTGCCACCCTTGCCCGCAGCCACCATGCGGCGCGCCGCTTCGGTGGCCACCAGCCAGGCGCCCTTGAGGTTGGTGTCGAGCACCTGGTCGTAGTCCTCGGGCGTTTGCTGCAACACGGACTTGGTGACGGTGACACCAGCGTTGTTGATCACCACATCGGGTGCGCCGTCGTCGGCGAGCGCGTCGAAACAGCGTGCCACGCTTTGCGGATCGGTGACGTCCAGCGCCACGGCTCGCGCCTGCGCGCCGCCTTGCTGCAGTTGCGCCACGAGCGCCTCCAGCTTGTCGGTGCGGCGCGCGGCCAATGAGACGCGTGCGCCCGCGTCCACCAGCAGTTGCGCGAAGTGCGCACCCAGGCCGCTGGAAGCGCCGGTCACCAGCACGTGTTGTCCATCGAGTCGGAAGCGGTCCAGCGCGCTCATGGGACTACCCTCCGTGCTGCGCACTGCGGGGCCGAGCGCCTTCGGAGCGGCCGTGCGGCGCTCATGCAGCGCTCCCGGTGGCCTGCCCCAGCGAATGCACCATCTTGCGCGCCATGCTCCAGCGGTGCACCTCGTTCGGGCCGTCGTAGACGCGGAAAGCGCGCATGTCAGTGAAGATGCGCATGACTTCTTTTTCCGCGGTCACGCCCTGCCCGCCGAGGATCTGCACGCTGCGGTCCACGACGCGCCACTCGGCTTCGGAGCACACCACCTTGGCGCGGCTCGACTCGAAGTTGCACTTGTGGCCCTGGTCCATCATCCAGGCGGTGTGCCAGATGTGCAGACGCGCGGTCTGCAGGTCCATGTCGTTGTCGGCCAGCATGAAGCCCACGCCTTCGTGCTCGACCAGCGGCTTGCCGAACGCACGGCGTTGGCTGGCGTATTCCAATGCCACTTCGTGCGCGCGGCGTGCCTGGCCGAGCCAGCGCATGCAATGCGTGAGGCGCGCGGGCGCCAGGCGCACCTGCGCATAACGAAAGCCCTTGCCCACTTCGCCCAGCACATCGCGGGCGGGAACACGCACATTGGTGAACCGAACCACGCAGTGGCCGCCGGTGAAGCAGCGGTCCATCGCGTCCATGCTGCGTTCCACCACGATGCCTTCGCGGTCCATGTCGCTCAGGAACATGGTGGCAGAGCCGTCTTCCATGCGCGCCATGATGATCACGTAGCTCGCACCCTCGGCTCCGGTGATGAGCCACTTCAATCCGTTGATGACGTAGTCGTCCCCATCGCGCACCGCCAGGGTCTGCAGCATGCCCGGATCGGCGCCAGCGCCCGGGCCGGGCTCGGTCATCGCGAAGCACGAACGCGTGTGGCCTTGCACCTGCGGGCGCAACCAGCGTTCCTTCTGCTCGGCGCTGGCGACCTCCTCCATCAGGTGGATGTTGCCCTCGTCGGGTGCGTGAATGTTCATGGCGGTCGGCCCCAGCCAGGAATAACCGGCCTCTTCGAACACCACCGCTTTCTCGATGTGCGACAAGGCCAGGCCGCCCAGCTCCTTCGAGGCATGGGGTGTGAGCAGGCCGTGCGCGCGGGCGCGGGCGACCAACTCGTTGCGCAGCTCCTCGGACGGACCGTGCGAGCTCTGGCGCTCGTCGTTTTCCAGCGGGATCACCTGCTCGGCGATGAAGCGGCGGGTGCGATCGCGCAACTCCAGCAGCGCGGGGGAAAGATCGAAATTCATGGGAGAGACCTCTTGGGGTGGAGTCGAACGGCATTCGACGTCAGGCCAGATTGTAGGATGATATTGCCCCACAATGTCATCCGACCTTGTTCTACACTCCTGGCACTTTTTTTCGAGTTTTCATGCCGACCCGCAAAGACGCCACGCCCACCCCCTCCGATGCCAGCTCCGACCCGAGCACGGCGGAGACGGTGTTCCACGGCATCGTGAACGGGCTGGAAACGGGCCAGTTCGTGCCGGGCCAACGCCTGGTGGAGACCGATCTGGCGGCGCAATTCGGGGTGGGGCGCAACTCGGTGCGCGAGGCGCTGCAACACCTGGCGGCCGACGGCGTGATCGACACCGTGCGGCACAAGGGCGCGGTGGTGCGCTCCTTGAGCCTGCAGGAAACGCTGGACGTGCTCGACGTCGCCGAACGCATGACCGGCCTGCTGGCGCGCAATGCCGCGCGGGCGGTGAAGAACGGCAACCCGGCCAAGGCCTTGTCGCAAGCGCTCGAGCGCCTGGCCGCGGCGGCCTCGTCCAGCAGCGAGGGTTTTGCGCAGGCACGGCGCCACTTCTACCGCGTGCTGCTGGACCTGGGTGGCAGCAAGGAACTGCGGCGCCTGCTGCGGGTGATCCACATGCCCATCGTGCACGCGCAATACCGCCTGGGTTCGCTGCGCGAGATGCGCCTGCGCGACTACGACACGATCGGGCGCGCGGTGCTGCGCGGGAATGAGGCCAAGGCCGACGAGGCGGGGGCGGCCCATGTGCGGCATGTGCGCACGGAGATCTTGAAGAAGGTCGGCGAGGAGGGCTGAGCGCGCCAGGTCCAGGTCCATGATTTCCACGCCCAACGCGTACGACAGTTTGCGATTTTCAAACTCATGCTTGCTCCTTTCTGCCGGAAGGCCACACGTTCATTCGGCGCAGGCAGCTCCACTTACGAGACTTCGTAGACGAAGAGTTCGTCATGTTCGCGCCTCTGTGGTTCGTGAGGTACGCCCAGATTGTGACTGCCTGCGATGCCGTCGGCTTTCAGCCCCGCATTGTTGAGGAAGCTCGACGCGCCGAGACCGTCATAGCCTTGGTCAGTGCCGGCACCGGCGTTGCCCTCATGCCCTCCACTATCCAGTTGTTGGCCATGCCGGCGCCGACTCCCCGCAGGCTGGTGCAGCGCTTAAGGGACCGTTGTCGGCGGTGATGGCACACGAGTCGATCACTCGCCAACGACCCCGCAATCGCAGCGGCAGTCGTTGCTGCGACCCCTTTCCCGAAATCCACGCACTGAACTCCGGGGGCACCCCGACCCGCCATCGCGAAGTCGAACATCCGTCAGCTGCACAGCAATAATGCGGACTTCCTGTTTCCAGCCTTTGCGGCCACGGCATCGAACGCACCTATGTCCGATTCATCTGTCCAGGATCGCCTCTGCATCGAGCGCGCTCCGAGCGCAACCCATCTCTCGTCGGAACCCACCGACGCCTATGCCCGCCTGGCGCGCGAACGGCGCTCAACGCGGGCGTTTCTTCCGACACCCGTGCCCACCGACACCTTGCGCGCCTTGCTGGCCACGGCGCGCTGGGCACCAAGCGGCGCCAACCTGCAACCGGGTGCATTCATCCAGATTCAGGGTGATGCGCGCACGCGACTTTGCGACGATCTCGTCTCGGCGTGGCAGGGCGGCAAGCACGAACGCGAGGACTACGAGTACTTCCCACACCCCTTGCCGATGACGCTGCGCAAGCGGCAGGTGGCATCGGCGCAGGCGCTCTACGGCGCCTTGGGTGTGGCGCGGGACGACCGCGCCGGCCGCGATGCGCAGTTCGAGCGAAACTTCTGCTTCTTCGACGCACCGGTGGCGCTCATGGTCACGATCGACCGCAACTTCGGACCCGGCGGTTACATGGACCTCGGCATGACGATCTACGGTCTCATGATGGCGGCCCAATCACAAGGCCTGGCGAGCTGCGCGATCGGCGCCATGGCCTCGTTTCCCACCGTCATCCGTGGGCACCTCGGGCTGGATGAGCGCACGAACATCGTTTGTGGCATCGCCCTGGGTGTCGCCGATCCAAAGGCACCGGTGAACGGTGCGCGCACAACCCGGTGCGCACCAGACGAATTTTTTCGCCAGGTCGGCTGAGTCAGTCGCAACGGCGCACGAGCGCCGCCGCGCCAATGCCCCCCGCGCCCGCCACCGCGGCAAGCCCCGTGCCTGGACGCCCACCGTCTCGCGCCAGATCGGCCAGCACCCGCACCAAGGCAACAGCGCCGGACGCCCCGATGGGATGGCCACGCGCAAGGCCGCCCCCTCGCAGGTTCAGCAGATCGACATTCAAAGACAGCGCCTCGCAGAAGGCCAGGCCCTGCACCGCGAAAGCGTCGTGCAATTCGACGGCCCCGAGTTGATCGCTGCGCATGTGTGCCTGCGCCAGCACACGGCTCGCCGCCTTCTGTGCGGCCAGCATCGGGGTTTCAGGGGACAGGCCCACCGATGCACTGCCGACCCATTGCGCGCGGGCGTGGATGCCCAGACGCGCACAGGCCTCCTCGGTGGCGAGCAGGATGAAGGCGGCACCGTCCGCCCGAGGCGAGACAGCGAGCTTGCTCATCGAACAATCCGGACTGTGCGCCGGCATCGCCGTGGCAGCGGGCATGCGGGCCGCCCGTTGAAGGGTCACTGTGCGCGGGTGGGCATCGTGCGCCAGCCCCGCGATCGGCACGATCTCGGCCGCCATGGCGCCCTGCCCCGCCAATGCCAGCGCATGGCTGCGGATGGCATAGGCATCCTGCTCGAGACGCGTGTGGCCGTTCGCCTGCGCATAGGCCGCGGCTGCCACGAGCATGTCGGGATCGCGATCCGCGAAGGGAGTGAACGCCGGACGCTCGTACGCTACCGGGACATCACCGGCACGCAACGGGCGGTGCTGGCGGATCGGCGCGCGGCTCCAGGCTTCCACGCCACCGGCGATCACGACCTGCGCCTGTCCCGAGGCCAGCAAGCCCACGGCCAGGGACACCGCATCAAGGCCGGCGCAGCATTGCGTGTCCACCGTGAACGCGGGTGTTGCTTCGGGCAGCCCGGCGGCCAACGCCACGAGACGCGCCGGGTTGCCGCCCGCACCGAGCGCATTGCCGATAACCACGGCGTCCACCGCATCGGCCGATACGCGGGCGCGCTCCAGCAGTGCCCGCAACATCGGCGCACCGAGGGCGTGCGGCGTCAAGTCGCGAAAGGCGCCGCCATGCGGCGCGATGGGGCTGCGCGCCCAAGCCGCGATCAAAGCGCGTGGTGCGGCCATGGCTCGGCATCTCCGGTGACCAGCAGGGCGCCCAGTCGAGGGTGGTTGGTCTTGCCGCTGCCGGTCAGCGGCCAGTCATTGCACAGGAAGAATTGGCGCGGCACCTTGTACGCTTCCAGGCGTTGCCGGCACCAAGCCGTGATGCCCTCGGCGGTCGCGTTCGCCCCTGGGTCGAGCTTGAGAACGGCCACGACCTGCTGTCCGCGCACCGGGTGGTGCAGCCCATGGACCGACGCGGCCAACACACCCGGGTAGGCCATGAGCACTGTCTCCAGCTCCTCGGGAAACAGATTCTTGCCCTGCGTGACGATCATGCGGTTTTGCCTCCCGACGAGGTGAAGCCTGCCGTGCTCGTCGACCCGGCCCATGTCGCGCACGCTGAGCCAGTCGCCGTCGCGCAAGGCGGCGGTGTTGTCATCGCCGCCGCCCACATAGTCCATGAACACCATTGGACTGCGCACATAGATGAGACCATCTTCACCGGGGCTGGCAGCGCCGCGAACATCGATGTCGACGTTGCCGAAAGGCCGACCCACGATCTGCGCGGGCACCTGTTCGTCCGCCGGCATCCAGGCGATGAAACTGGTCTCTGACGCGCCGTAGAACTCGATGATCCTGGCGTTGGGAAACAGGCGTTGCAACGCCGGTGTGCGCTCGCGCGGCCAGCGCGCGCCGCTGATCAGAATCAGGCGAACACCGTCCATGGGCGCCAACTCGCGGCGCCGGGCCCGGTCGAGCAGCACCACGAGTTGGCTGGGCACGGCGACCAGGCAAGGTGTCTCGCCTGTGCGCAGCGTGTCGAGCAGGCGGGTGCCCGAAAAGTGTTCCTGCAACACGACGCCGGCACCCGTCCAGAGGCCCAGCATGAAGCCAAAAAGGAAGAGCGAGTGCGAGAAGCGCCCCGGCACCGCGATGCGCGACGCTGCGTCGGGCCCGAAGGTGTCGATGCACACCTGGAAGCTGTCGACCCAGGACCGGTGGTGCCGCCGAAAGCCTTTTGGTAGCCCGGTGCTGCCCGAGGTGAAGCCAATGTAGAACGGCGATGTCGCCATGGGCGGCGGGCAGTTCTTCAACGGCGTGGCGTCAAGGCTGGCGCTGACGGCTTCGCGCGTCGAGGCGGTCCAGTCCGGGTCGCTCACCGCCGCGCAACGGCCACTCGCAATCACGCCCAGGAACTCCACGATGCGGTGCACCGTGGCTTGCCCGTTGTTGACCAGCACCGTGCGGGGTGCGTCGGCTTCGTTGAGCGTGTGCGCGACCGCCCACAACGCCGTGTAGAGATCGCCGAAGCTCAGCTTCGTTTGCCCGTCGTCGAGCGCGATGGCATCGGCACGCTCGCGGGACCAGCGCTCGAGTGGGCCGTGGACAAGCTCAGCGAGATTCGCCCGCGGGCTCATGTCGCACTGCGACCGCCGAATTTCCAGTCGGGCAGACCACGGGCGACAGTGTGCACGGCCATGGCGCACACCACGCACTTCACGAGGTCACCGGGCACGAAGGCCAGGGTCGCCGTGAGAGCCTGGAGCCAGCTCAGGTGGGCGATCGTCACCAGGCCAATGACACCACAGGCGTGGATCACCAGCAGGCCGCCGACCACCGATGCGACGAACGCGCTGGCCGCTGCGCGACGCGGCGAGTCGGTCGGCAGCACGGCCATGATGCAGCCCGCCACGAAAGCCCCCAGCGGCCAACCCAGCAAGTAGCCAGCCGACGGCGCGAAGAACACGCCGATGCCACCGCGCCCACCGGAGAGCAGCGGCAAACCCAGCGCAACGGCAGCGAGGAACAGCAGCATGGCTTGCAAGCCCCTGCGCGGGCCGAGCAGGCACCCGGCCAACATGACACCGAGCGTCTGCAGCGTGATCGGCACGCCAAAGGGGAGATCGATTTTCGGGATCAGCCCGAACACCGCCAACAAGGCAGCGAACAGCGCGATCAGGGCAAGGGAGAACGAAGATTTGTTCATGGCAGTGCAGGTTCGAGGAGGGAAAAAGAAGATGGGTGTTAGCGGATTCGGGTCTGCAGCGAGTCGCCGACACGGCGTGCAGCCAACAGCATCTGAATGGTCAACGGTGCGATCAGTCGCAGGCCGCCCGGGCGCCCGGTGCGAACACGGTGGGCATCGTCCAGGCGCTTCCATTGGGCGAAAAATTGTTCGGTGAAGCGCATCATCAGCGCCAGCAGCAGGTTGATGCGGTCGACCCGCACGCCCAGCATGGCCAAGGGCGCCAACAAGCGTTCGAACACCTCCAGCAATGCCGAGTGGCGCGTGCTCAGCGTGAGCGCAATGCCCAGGAAGGCCATCGCCAGCAAGCGCGACGCACTGGCCAGGCCCACCACCGCCTGGCCCATGGCGGTGTGAAACACCCCCACGAGCAGCGCGCCGATGGCGATGGAGCGGGCCAACTTGAACGCGCCCGGACTCAGAGGGCGCAGCGACAGCAACACGCCGGTGGCGCCCACCGCGGCCAGCACCAGAATGCCTGCGCGATCCGTGAGGAACAGCGCTGTGCCGAAAGTGGCGAGCAGCAGCAGCTTGAGCCAGGCCGGTATGGAATGCAGCCAGGTGGGGTCCTCGCGGTACAGGAGCTGCATGGTCATTCGCCTCGCAAGGGGTCCATCGGCGCGGCGCCGGCGGCCACACGCGTGGCTACGTCGGCTTCGTACGCCGCGCAGACCTCGCGCCCCGGGCCGTCGGCACGCACGCCACCGCCACACAGCCAGATCACGCGGCCAAAACGCCGCACATGCTGGAGCACGTGGGTCGACACGATGACCTGCTGCGACGCAGCGCGGATCTCACGGTCCAGCAAGGCCTGACCGGGAAGGTCCAGGCTGGCGAAGGGTTCGTCGAGCAAGAGCGTGCGCGGCGATGCAATGGTCAAGGCAAGCCAGCACACGTGCTGGCGTTGTCCTTGGCTCAGGCTCGAGACAGCCCGCTCAGCCCAGTCGCGCAGTCCGCGCGCAGCCAGCCAGTCGCGGGCTTGTTGCACAGCCTCGCGGCGGGGCTTGCCCACGGCCTGCAGGCCCAGCGCGAGCTCCTCTTCAACCGTGGGAAAAATGATCTGCTCGTCGGGGTTCTGAAACATCATGCCGACCGAGCGGTCGTGGTGAGGCGTTGCGCCAACCTCGCCCCCATTCACCCAGATGCGGCCGGAACGCGGTGCATCGAGCCCGCAGAGCATGCGAAAGAGACTGCTCTTGCCGACCCCGTTGTCACCGACGATCCCAATGCGGTCGTCATCGAGCCGCAGGCTGAGGCGCTCGAAAACCTTCGTAGCGCCGCGCACCAGCGTGACGTCTTCCACCGAGATGCGTTGCGCGCGCGGCTGATCCGGCAAGCACGCATTGCGGGGCAACGCGTGATGGGATTCGATGACGGGCGCCTTAAAAATCATGGCTTCGCGTGGGCCAAAGACCAAGGGTCACGAATGACTGGCTTCGAAGTTCATTCAGCTCTTGCTGGGCTAGGAGTGGGCCACAGGAAATGTCCATGCAAAGTGCGACCCTCGGCCATCACAACTCGCTCGCCCACGACTACTTCAACTGGATCCGCTGGAAATAGTTCGACTGCTGCATGGGCCATGACAGGCTCACGTAAGCCGTTGATTCTGGTGCGGCTGGCGGGGATCGAACCCACGACCCTTGGCTTCGGAGGCCAATACTCTATCCACTGAGCTACAGCCGCAACCGGCGGTATTGTACCGGCCCCTTCGTGATCTCCTGGACCGCCGAGACCGTGGTGGCCGCATCACCCGCAACGCAGGCGCTATAAAGCCTGCACGATGACCCGCTCGCCCAAGAACACCACCGGATCCCCGCCCCCACAGATCGCACGCGTGCTCAACGCCCTGCATCGCAACCGCACCCCGGGCTTCCATTTCCCCGGATACTTTCTGCGCGTGTCCTGCGACCAGCTCGACCCGGACGAGACCTTGATGAGCATGGACGTGGGAACCCATTGCCTGACGCGCGAAGGCACACTGGACGCGGTCAGCCTCGGCGTCTTCACGGACATGGCTTTGGCCATCGCCGTGCGCGCTGCCATTCCGCAGCCCTGCCGTTTGGCCACGGTGACGATCCAACTGCAGTTGACAGGCCATGCAGTGGGTGGGCGCTTGGCGGCGCGGGCGCGTTACCGAGGGGGCCATGCCACCACAGCGCACCAGGCCATCAGCGAAGTCGACATCGTCAGTGGCGACGCGCTGATCGCCAGAGGACAAGCCTCGTTCATGGTGCTGCCCCTGCCCGAAGGACGCACCGTCCTGCCGGTGCGGGGCTGGCAACCCGACGACGCTGGCCCCACGCTCAGCCCCGAGGCGTTGAGCGACGGCGAACGCCAAGTGTACCGCGACGCGTTGCGCGCATGCGCTGAGCGCACGGCGGCATTTGCCTCGGCCTTCTGGGGCGTCCGAACCCGCCCGGGAAGGTCTGGCGCCACCTCACGCCTGCCCGTCACGCCGCAAGTGGCCAACCGCATGGGACATGTACAAGGCGGCATTCTGCTGGGGCAGGCCATGGACACCGCCTTGGCCGCGCTGCCCTCGGGATGGGCCATGAGCAGCATCAGCGCGTGCTACCTGTCGCCGGGCCAGGGCAGCGCGATCCTGGGCCGGGCCCGGCCGCTGCATACGGGGCGATCGACGGCGGCCTCGAGCGTGCGGCTGCGCCGGCGCGACGGCATACCGGTGCTCGAAGCGCAAACCACCTTGGTGGCAGCGCAGCGCTGACGCCATTCGCGCTGCGCCCCGCAAGAGCTGATGTGTAGCGCAGGCTTGGCAAAACCCGGGCCCCACGCCGATACTGGTGCTCCTGCTTTGCACCGATTGACCCATGAACGCATCCACCGCATCCTTCCTGGTCGCCCGCGATTTCCTGCAACAACACCGCCTGGACTACGCGCGGGCCTACCGTGACTTCCAGTGGCCGGTGCTCGACGAGTTCAACTGGGCGCTCGACCACTTCGACACCATGGCGCGCGGCAACAGCGCAACGGCGCTGCACATCGTGGGTGAAGATGGCAGCGAGGTGAAACGCTCCTTCGCGCAGATGGCCGAGCGCTCGTCCCAGGTCGCCAACCATTTGCGTTCGCTGGGCGTGGCGCGCGGGGACCACATCCTGCTCATGCTGGGCAACGAGCTGCCGCTGTGGGAGTTGATGCTCGCGGCCATGAAGCTCGGTGCGGTCGTGATTCCCGCCACCGCCTTGCTGACCGCCCAAGACCTGCGCGACCGCATCGATCGCGGCGAGGTGCGCCACGTGGTGGCGGGCAGCGCGCACGCGAGCAAGTTCGACGGCCTCGCGGGCGGCTACACGCGCATCAGCGTGGGCGATCGCGTCGAAGGTTGGCAACGCTTCGAAGATGCCGTTGGCGCGCCCACGGCCTTCACACCCGACGGACCGACGCGCGCCACCGACCCGCTGCTGCTGTACTTCACTTCGGGCACCACGTCCAAACCCAAGCTGGTGCTGCACACGCACCAGAGCTATCCGGTGGGCCACCTGTCGACCATGTACTGGATCGGCCTGCTGCCGGGTGACGTGCACCTGAACATCTCGTCGCCGGGTTGGGCCAAGCACGCATGGAGTTGCTTTTTTGCGCCCTGGAACGCGGGCGCCTGTGTGTTCATCTACAACTATGCGCGCTTCGATGCCCTGAGCTTGCTGTCGGTGCTGGAGCGCCACCGCGTGACCAGCCTGTGCGCGCCGCCCACGGTGTGGCGCATGCTGATCCAGGAAGACCTCGCCTCGTGCCGCGAACGCCTGAGCCTGCGCGAAGTGATCGGGGCGGGAGAGCCGCTCAACCCCGAGATCATCGAGCAGGTGCAGACCGCCTGGGGCCTGGACCTGCGCGACGGCTACGGCCAGACCGAGACCACCGCGCAGATCGGCAACACGCCCGGCCAGCCGCTCAAGGCAGGCTCGATGGGCCGCCCTCTGCCGGGTTACCGGATCGAGTTGCTGGATGTGGACGGCCAACCCACCCAGGAAGGCGAGGTGTCCCTGCCATTGGCGCAACGCCCGCTGGGACTGATGGCCGGCTACCAGGGCAGCGAGTCGCAGAACAGCGCGGCCATGCGCGATGGCCACTACCACACCGGTGACATCGCCCAACGCGACGACGAGGGTTACATCACGTTCGTGGGCCGCAGCGACGACGTGTTCAAGGCCTCCGACTACCGCATCAGCCCGTTCGAGTTGGAGAGCGCTCTGATGGAGCACGAAGCCGTGATGGAGGTGGCCGTGGTGCCCAGCCCGGACCCCGTGCGCCTGGCCGTGCCCAAGGCTTACCTGATCCTGCGCCCGGGCGTGCTGGCCGGTGCCGAGCTGGCGCGCGACATCTTCAGCTTCTCGCGCCAGCAACTGGCGCCCTACAAGCGCATCCGGCGCATCGAGTTCGTGCAGGAGCTGCCCAAGACCATCTCTGGAAAGATCCGGCGCGTGCAATTGCGCGCCGACGAATCGCAGCAGGTGTCCACCGGCCAACGCGGCGCAGGCGTGTTCCTGGAAGAGGACTTCCCCGTTCGCTGACCTTGCCACCGCCGGGGCTGGCCGCACCTGGAGGCTGGGGCGGCCGCCCCAGGGGCGTTGGCTATAATCCCAGGCTGTTTTGCCCTGCTCCACGACAGGCCCGCCCCATTTTCACTGGCCTTGAATCGCCACCCCCGAGGACACCATGAGCGACCACGCGCACGAAGACCACACTGGCCCGATCAAGACGCCCACGCAACTGTTGTGGACGTCTTTTTTTGCGTTTGTCGCGCCGATCTTCATCATCATCGGCCTGGTGTATTACGTGGTCTCGGCCAACAAGCCCGCTGCCGGCGCGGTCGACGTGGAACAAGGCGTTGCGCAACGCATCCAGCGCGTGGGCACTCTGGAGCTGCGCGACGCGAACCGCCCGCTGGCCTCCGGTGAGTCCGTGTACACGGCACAGTGCGCCGCCTGCCACGCCGCGGGCCTGGCCGGCGCGCCGAAGTTTGGCGACGCGGGTGCCTGGGCGGCGCGCATCGCCACCGGTTACGACGCCCTGCTGAACTCGGCCCTCAAGGGCAAGGGCGCCATGGGCGCACAAGGCGGCGGCGCGTTCCGCGACGCAGAAATCGGCCGCGCAGTGGTCCACATGGCCAACGCCGCCGGCGCCAAATTCCCCGAGCCCCAGTTGCCTGCCGCAGCGGCAGCGCCCGCTGCCGCCCCTGCAGCTGCAGCTGCAGCTGCAGCCGCCGCGCCGGCTCCCGCAGCTCCCGCGCCCGCAGCGGCGTCCGCCACGGTGGCCGGTGCTTCTGGCGAAGCGCTGTACAAGCAAGCCTGCTCGGTGTGCCACGTAGCCGGCGTCGCTGGCGCTCCGAAGCTGGGCGACAAGGCTGCCTGGGCGCCGCGCCTGGCCGCGGGTGTCGATGGCCTGACCGCCACGGTGATCAAGGGCAAGGGCGCGATGCCACCCAAGGGCGGCTCCACCGCGCCCGATGCCGACATCAAGGCCGCCGTGGAGTACATGCTGGCGGCGGTGAAGTAAGCCCGTTCCCTCACCCATGAAAAAGCCGGTTTCAGACCGGCTTTTTCATGGGTGCTACAAACGGGGCAGTCTCAGGGGCGGTCTCAGGTTTTCTGCCGCCCTTGAGGGCTGGGCTCGAACCCGAATCGGCTGGGCAGCGTCGAGGCATCGGCATCGCGTGGCGTCCAAAGCCCCTCCTCGACCACGTCCGCCGCGGCCACCATGTCGGCGCTGTGCACCAGCCCCACGCCGCGCTCCGTCACCAGGTACAGCCGACCAGCCTCGTCGAGCAGGCTCTCGGAGATCGCGCCGCTCGGCGCGCCCGTGTGCGACACCACACTGCCGTCGGGTTGCAGGCGCCAGATCCACGGCGTGGCTTCGAGCTCGACGTACACGCGCTGCGGCCCGTTCTGGAAAAACCACTGCCCTTGCTCGTCGGCGGCGTAGTTGCGGTGGATGAAATCGATCAACTTCTCGTGCTTGAGCAGCGATCCCTTGCTGACGGGAAACGCGCCCTGTGCCTGCGTGCGGTCGTCCCGCATGTACCAGTTGCCACGCGCGTCCAGCCCCAGCCAGCCGTAGCAATGCGGCACGTTGGGCCATTTGGCCATCGCGGCCTTGACGATGTCGTCCATGGTGCTCTGTCCCCCTAAAGATGCGCGAGCAGCCAGTGTCCCACGGCTTCGGGCATGCCGCGCACATGACCCGGAACACCGAAGGGGCCGTGCGACACCGGAAAGCCGACGTGACCGCCGTGCGCCGGCTGCCACAACGTCACGTGCGATCCCGCGTCCTGGAGCGTGGGCAAGGAGGACACGGGCACGAAGGGGTCGTTGCGGGCGTTGAGCGCGAGCGCGGGCACGCGGATGCGGTGCAGCACCGGCTTGGCCGATGCGCGGGTCCAATAGTCCAGCGTGTCACGGAAGCCGTGCAGCGGGGCGGTGAACAGGTTGTCGAATTCGTAGAGATCGCGGGCCCCGAGCAAAGCCTCGCGCTGGAACAACCCCGGGTGCTGCTCCAGCTTCTGAAGCGCCTTGGGCACCATCGTGCCCATGAACATGCGGGTGTACACCATCCGGTTGAAGCCACGGCCAATGGCATATCCACCCGCAGCGAGATCCAGGGGTGAACTCACCGCCGCAATGGCCTGCACGGTTCGCCCTGCGCTTTGCTCTGTCTCTCCCGCCCACCGCATGAGGGCATTGCCGCCCAACGAAACGCCCACCGCCAGCAAGGGGCGCCCCGGGTGCTCGAGCGCGAAGCGGCGCAGGATCCAGTCGATCTCGTCGAAGTCGCCAGAGTGGTAGGCGCGTGGTGCGTGGTTGATTTCCCCCGAACACCCACGGAAATGGGGCACGGCGTAGGCCAGGCCATGGGCTGCGGCGAAGTCGGCAAAAGCCACGGCGTACTGGCTGGCCGACGACCCTTCAAGGCCGTGGAACAGCACCAGCAAGGGCGCGTTCGAAGCGCTGGCATGGCAGGCTTCGTCCACGTCGATGAAGTCGCCATCGGGCGTGCTCCAGCGGCTGCGCCGCCAACGCGGTGCAGCGCCGAAGGAGCGCCGGGCCACGCGCGCAGCCCAGATGGTCTGGGCGTTGCCGCCAGGCAACCACCAGGGGGCCTCATAAGGAAAAGCTGCGTGTGTCAATGCAGGACCGGCTTGGCGGTGATGATGTCGGGCGGTTCGACGCGCGAGCCGGGGCTGGCGTGGTGGGTCGCAAGGCGCCATCCCTGCGCGGTTTTCACATACACATTGGTTGCCACGACCCAGGCTTGCTGCACGCCGTCGTCCGTCATCACCGTCACGCGCTCCACCACGCTGTGCACGCGGCAGTCGCCCGCATCGAGTCGGTGCACTTTCTCCGCATGCGCCTGCACGCTGCCATTGGCGAACAAGGCTTCGAACGCGGCCCGAATGGCGGCATGCCCGACCAGGCGAGGGCCACCGGGGTGCACGCACACGACATCATCGTCATCGCTCCAGCACGCCATGAGCCGCTCCAGGTCGGCGTGTTGCAAGGCGTCGTAGAAGGCGGCCTCCGTATCGTCGGGAGAACCGGGAGGCAGTTTGGGTTTGGGCATGCAGCGTATTTTGCCGCCTGCCTCGCGAAACCAGGACAGGCACGCGCGGTATAGTCCCGCAGACCGGCGAGCCCCACCCAACGTCTGCTCAACAAGGGCCCGCGAACTTGAGGAGCTTGGTTTCATGCACCCATCCATCCAGCATCGCCTGTTCACCTGGATCGCCGCACTGCTCCTCGTGAGCAGCCTCACAGGCTGCGGCTACAACGACTTCCAACGCCTCGATGAGCAAAGCCGCTCCGCCTGGTCGGAAGTGCTCAACCAATACCAGCGCCGCGCCGACCTCATCCCCAACATCGTCGCCACGGTGAAGGGCGAAGCGAACTTCGAGCAGGAGACGCTCACCCGTGTGGTCGAAGCGCGCTCCAAAGCCACCTCCATCCAGGTCACGCCCGAGACCTTGAACAACCCGGCAGCCATGCAGCAGTTCCAGGCCGCGCAAGGCGAACTCAGCAGCGCGCTCAGCCGGCTGATGGTGGTCGTGGAGCAATACCCCAACCTCAAGGCGAACCAGGGTTTCAGCGACTTGCGCGTGCAGCTGGAGGGCACGGAGAACCGCATCACCGTGGCCCGCAACCGCTACATACAGACCGTGCAGGAATACAACGTGCTCTCGCGCAGCTTCCCGACCAACCTCACCGCCATGGTGTTCGGCTACGCGCCCAAGGCCAACTTCCAGGTGGCCAACGAGGCGGAGATCTCCACGCCACCGAAGGTGGACTTCGACAAGAAGCCATGACCCGCTGGCTGGCCCGATCGCTGCTGGCGCTTCTGGGCCTTTGCTTCCTGGCCACCGGCTCGCTGGCGCTGGCGCAGCAGGCCGTCCCGGAGCTGCGCGCCCGCGTCATGGACCAGACCGGCACGCTCGACGCGCAACAGCTTGCCGCCATCGACGCCAAGCTGGCGGCATTCGAACAGACGCACGGCTCGCAGGTCGTGGTGCTCATGGTGGCCACCACCGCGCCGGAAGACATCGCGGACTACACGCAGCGCCTGGGAGATGCCTGGAAGATCGGCCGGCGCGACGTGGGCGACGGCGTGCTGTTCGTGATCGCCAAGGACGACCGGCGCATGCGCATCGCCACGGCCAAGGCCCTGGAAGGCGCGATACCAGACTTGATGGCGCGCCGCATCCTCGATGGCGCGGTGGCACCCGCGCTGCGCGCCGGCGACTACGCCGGCGGCATTGAGGCCGGTGTGGACCAGATCCTGGCGCGCATCCGGGGAGAGGAATTGCCGCAGCCCACCGAGCCGTCGGCCTCATCCAACGGCAACGCCCAAGGCTTTGACCTCATGGACGCGCTGGTCTTCCTGGTGTTTGCGGTTCCCATCGCCTCGACGGTGCTGCGGGGGATGTTCGGCAACAAGCTCGGTACCTTGCTTACCGGCGCGGGCGCTGGTGGCCTCGCGTGGGTGCTGACCTCGGTGCTCTGGATCGCCATCGGCGCGGGCTTGCTCGGCATGCTCGCCGCCTTGTTCCTTCAGTTTCTGCCCGCACCCACTTCGAGGGGCTCGGGGCGCTCGGGACGACACGGGGGTTGGGGTGGTGGTGGCTTTGGGGGTGGCGGTGGTCGCGGCGGGTTTGGCGGTGGAGGCGGATTTAGCTCAGGTGGCGGTGGCAACTTTGGTGGCGGTGGCGCATCGGGCGGCTGGTGAACGAGAGCATCCCAACATGAACAAGCTGGTCCGCATTCTCAAACACCGCTGGCTCGACCTCTCCGACACGGTGCGGGCCGTGCCCGACGACATGGCCGAGCGCCTGGCAAGGCGCGTGGCCGCGAGCGAAGCCCGACACTGCGGCGAAGTTCGGCTCTGCGTGGAAGCGTCCCTGCCCCTGAGCTACCTCTGGCGCATCACCCCGCCCACCACCCTGGCAGCCGTCGTGCGCGAACGCGCGCTGGCCTGGTTCGGGCGCCTGCGCATCTGGGACACCGAACACAACAATGGCGTGCTGATCTACCTGTTGCTGGCCGAACACGCCATTGAGTTCGTGGCAGATCGATCGCTCGCGCGCGTGGTGCCGCCGGCCGAATGGCAGGCCATCGCCGATCGCCTGGGCGAGCAGTTGCGGCAGGGGCATTTTGAAGACGGTCTGACACAGGCTCTGGAAGAAGTGTCGGCCCTGCTGGTGGCCCATTTCCCGGCCAGTCCGGGCTCGGTGCGGGCCAACGAACTGGCGGACAACGTCGTGCGTCGCTGACGAGCCGCCGGGCTCGGCAGGCTCCGCTACGCAGTCAACCGCGCCCGCGTCGGTCCGCAACGGACGGGCGGCTGTTCAGCGCCACACTGAGCTCCTGCTGCAGCGCCTTGTTCATCTGCGCAAAGGTCTTGAGCTTGCGCGTCGTCTCCCGCAGGCGATCGGCCATGCGTTTGGAGATCGCCAACAGAAGGCGCGCGCCCACCTTCGGGTCGTCCTTGAGCAAACGCATCAAAGCCGTGCGCGAGAGCACGGCCACGGCAATGTCCGTATTGGCGATGCAGGTGGCAGAGCGAGGCGCGCCATCCAGCACGCCCATGTCTCCAATCAGGTGTCCGGGCCCCATGATGTTGACCACCATGCTCTCGTGCAAGCCGGGCAATTCGTTCTCGACCGCGATGTCTCCCTCCAACACCAGCAGCATGTAGTCGGTCTGCTTGACTTCGCCTTCCTGGATGATCACGGTACCCGCCTTGATCAGCTTGGGCCGCATGTAGCCAACCACCTTCAAGGCGTCGCCCAACGTCAGGTCGGCCAACGCCGACGACGTGACCAGCAGACGCGCTGCCACCTCCTCGGGGGCGGTGTCGGGACTCTCGAATATCGAAGACATGTCGTTACCGGTCCTTTGATGCCTCGGCGCAAGATGTTAGCCCGACTGTTGCATGGCCAGCGGCATGCACCAAGAGAAAGACCGGCGCTTGGCCGGTCCGTTCCTGATAAACGACACGGGGTCGCTTATTTTTTCTGCCGGTACTTGCGCAGGGCGGCAATTTGCGCAGCCATGACGGTGAGTTCCGAGGTGGCCTTGGCCAAATCGAGATCGCTCTTGGCGTTCTTCACGGCCTCTTCGGCCTGCTGGCGCGCCTCGGTGGCCTTGGTCTCGTCCAGGTCCTTGCCGCGAATGGCGGTGTCGGACAACACGGTGATGTGGTGGGGTTGCACTTCCAGAATGCCGCCGGCCACAAACACGAATTCCTCACCGCCATCAACTTTCTCGATGCGAACGGCGCCGGGCTTGATGCGGGTGATCAGCGGAATGTGACCGGGCAGAATGCCCAGCTCACCGGCCTCGCCCGGCAGCGCCACGAACTTGGCCTCGCCGGAGAAGATGGATTCTTCGGCGCTGACCACATCGACGCGGATGGTGCTCATAGTTACTCCAATAAAAAAGGTGAGTGGAAAGCAAGCGGCGGGGTGACTGGCTAGGCGCCGCGCGGAGCCGTACACCGGTACGGCGAGCACGGCAACAACGCCAGACGCCCCGGGGCGCCGCTTTACGCCACCTTTTTGGCCTTTTCGAAGGCTTCGTCGATCGTGCCGACCATGTAGAACGCCTGCTCCGGCAGGTGATCGCACTCACCGGCGGTAATCATCTTGAAACCGCGGATGGTTTCCGACAGCGGCACGTACTTGCCAGGCGAACCCGTGAACACCTCGGCCACGTGGAAGGGCTGCGACAGGAAACGCTGGATCTTGCGGGCACGGGCCACGGCCAGCTTGTCTTCCGGTGCCAGTTCGTCCATACCCAGAATCGCGATGATGTCGCGCAGTTCCTTGTAGCGCTGCAGCGTACCCTGCACGGCGCGGGCGGTTTCGTAGTGGTCCTGGCCCACCACCAGCGGGTCCAGCTGGCGGCTGGTGGAGTCCAGCGGATCCACGGCCGGGTAGATACCCAGAGCGGCGATGTCACGGCTCAACACCACGGTGGAGTCCAAGTGGGCGAACGTGGTGGCGGGCGACGGGTCGGTCAAGTCATCGGCGGGCACGTACACGGCCTGGATCGAGGTGATCGAGCCGACCTTGGTGGAGGTGATGCGCTCTTGCAGACGGCCCATTTCTTCGGCCAGCGTCGGCTGGTAGCCCACGGCGGAAGGCATACGGCCCAGCAGAGCGGACACTTCGGTACCGGCCAGCGTGTAGCGGTAGATGTTGTCCACGAAGAACAGCACGTCACGGCCTTCGTCGCGGAACGACTCGGCGATGGTCAGGCCGGTCAGGGCCACGCGCAGACGGTTGCCCGGGGGCTCGTTCATCTGGCCGTACACCATGGCCACTTTCGAATCCTCGAGCTTCTCCAGGTTCACGACGCCGGAGTCGGCCATCTCGTGGTAGAAGTCGTTGCCCTCACGGGTGCGCTCACCCACACCGGCGAACACCGACAGACCGCTGTGGGCCTTGGCGATGTTGTTGATGAGTTCCATCATGTTCACGGTCTTGCCCACACCGGCGCCACCGAACAGACCCACCTTGCCGCCCTTGGCGAACGGGCAGACCAGGTCGATCACCTTGATGCCCGTTTCCAGCAGTTCCTGTGAAGGCGAGAGTTCGTCGTAAGCGGGGGCCTTGCGGTGGATCGAGGCCGTCAGGGCCTGGTCCACGGGACCGCGCTCATCGATCGGCGCACCCAGCACGTCCATGATGCGACCCAGTGTGGCCTTGCCGACCGGGACCATGATGGGATTGGAGGTGTTGGTCACCACCATGCCGCGGCGCAGACCGTCGGAGGAGCCCAGCGCAATCGTGCGCACCACGCCATCGCCCAGCTGCTGCTGGACTTCCAGCGTCAGGGTGGAGCCTTCCATTTTCAGCGCGTCGTAAACGCGCGGCATCTGGTCGCGCGGAAATTCCACGTCCACGACGGCGCCGATGCACTGGACGATCTTGCCTTGTACTTGAGACATGATGAATACCTTCTGTTTTCTCTGGATTCTGTTGGGCGGCTGCTTCAGACCGCTGCGGCGCCGGCGACGATTTCCGAAAGCTCTTTCGTGATCGCGGCCTGACGGGTCTTGTTGTAGACCAGCTTGAGTTCACCGATCACGCTGCCAGCGTTGTCGGTCGCGGCCTTCATGGCCACCATGCGGGCGGACTGTTCCGAAGCCATGTTCTCGGCCACCGCCTGGTACACCTGGGCTTCGACATAGCGCAGCAGCAGCTCATCGATGACAGTGGCTGCGTCGGGTTCGTAGATGTAGTCCCAATCGCGACCGCCAGCGCCATTCTGCAAAGTGTTGGCATTGAGCGGCAGGAGTTGCTCGATCACCGACTCCTGCTTCATCGTGTTGATGAACTTGGTGTAGCAGACGTAGACCGCATTGATGCGGCCTTCGGTGTACGCATCGAGCAGCACCTTGACGGGGCCGATGAGCTTCTCGAGATGGGGCGTATCGCCCAAACCGGTCACGCTGGACACCACCTTGGCGCCGATTCGGTTGAGGAAACCCAGGCCCTTGTTGCCAATGGCCACGGCTTCGGCATTCATGCCCTGGGCCTGCAACTCCTTGAGCTGCGTGGTCACCGCGCGCAGCACGTTGGTGTTGAGACCACCACACAAACCTTTGTCAGTCGTGACCACGACAAAACCAGCGGTCTTGGCGTCGTTGACCTGCATGAACGGGTGCGTGTACTCCGGGTTGGCCTTGCTCAGGTTGCCGGCGATTTGGCGCACCTTCTCGGCGTACGGGCGTGCGGAACGCATGCGGTCCTGCGCCTTGCGCATCTTGGAGGCGGCGACCATCTCCATGGCTTTGGTGATCTTCTTGGTGTTCTCCACCGATTTGATCTTGCCGCGTATTTCCTTGCCTGCTGCCATTGCTGCTCCTTTATCGGGTCAATGGGCCGGTTCAGTACGTGCCGGTTTTCTTGAAGTCGGCAACGGCGGCCGCGAGTTGGGCTTCGGCTTCCTTGTCCTTGTCCAGCGCCTTGCCGCTTTCCATCTTCTGCAGCAGGGCGGCGTGCTTGTCCTTCAGGAAAGCGTGCAGACCGGCTTCAAAAGGCAGCACCTTCTTGACGTCGATGTCGTCGAGGTAACCCTTGTTCACGGCGAACAGCGAAGCAGCCATCAGGCTGATCGACAGCGGCGCGTACTGGGCCTGCTTGAGCAGTTCCGTCACGCGAGCACCACGGTCGAGCTGCTTGCGGGTGGCCTCGTCCAGGTCGGAAGCGAACTGCGCAAAAGCGGCCAGCTCGCGGTACTGGGCCAAGTCGGTACGGATACCGCCGGACTGCTTCTTGATCAGGTCGGTCTGGGCTGCACCACCGACGCGCGACACCGAGATACCGGCGTTGATGGCGGGGCGAATGCCGGCGTTGAACAAGCTGGTTTCCAGGAAGATCTGACCGTCGGTGATCGAGATCACGTTGGTCGGCACGAAAGCGGACACGTCGCCGGCTTGCGTTTCGATGATGGGCAGCGCGGTCAGCGAACCGGTCTTGCCCTTGATTTCACCCTTGGTGAAGGCTTCGACGTAGTCGGCATTCACACGGGCCGCGCGTTCGAGCAGGCGGCTGTGGAGGTAGAACACATCGCCGGGGTAGGCTTCGCGGCCTGGCGGGCGGCGCAGCAGCAGCGAGACCTGGCGGTACGCAACGGCCTGCTTGGACAGATCGTCATACACGATGAGCGCGTCTTGACCGCGGTCGCGGAAGTATTCGCCCATGGTGCAGCCCGAGTAGGCCGACAGGTACTGCATGGCGGCGGATTCGGAGGCCGAAGCAGCCACAACGATGGTGTATTCCATCGCGCCGGCCTGTTCCAGAGCACGCACCACGTTCTTGATCGACGATGCCTTCTGGCCGATCGCGACGTAAACGCAGGTCATGTTCTGACCCTTCTGGTTGATGATCGCGTCGATCGCCACCGCGGTCTTGCCGGTCTGGCGGTCGCCAATGATCAGTTCGCGCTGGCCACGGCCCACAGGCACCATCGAGTCGATCGACTTCAGGCCGGTCTGCACTGGCTGGTCCACCGATTTACGGGCGATCACGCCCGGGGCAACCTTCTCGATCACGTCGGTCATCTTGGCGTTGACGGGGCCCTTGCCGTCAATCGGTTGACCCAAGGCGTTGACCACGCGGCCAATCAGCTCAGGGCCCACCGGCACTTCCAGAATGCGGCCCGTGCACTTGACGGTGTCGCCTTCGGAGATGTGCTCGTACTCACCCAGAATCACGGAGCCCACGGAGTCGCGCTCGAGGTTCAGCGCCAGACCGAAGGACGGCACGCCGTCCTTGTTGGCCGGAAATTCCAGCATTTCACCTTGCATCACATCGGACAGGCCGTGCACACGCACGATGCCGTCGGTCACGGAGACCACGGTGCCTTGGTTGCGCACGTCGCTGGATGCGCCCAGCCCCTCGATACGGGACTTGATCAGTTCGGAGATTTCGGCGGGATTGAGCTGCATGACTCTTTCCTTCTTTCGTTAAATGGTGTGCGGGCGCGCCCGGAAAAACGGCTTTCAGGCCGTCAGGGCAATCTTCATTTGTTCCAGGCGGGCTTTAACCGAGGTGTCGAGCACCTCGTCGCCCACCACCACGCGAATGCCGCCGATCAGATCGGGCTGCAGTTTCACCTGGAGGTTGAGCTTGCGCCCAAAGCGCTTTTCCAGCACCCCGGAGAGCTCGGCCAAGGCGGCGCTATCCACCTCGAAGGCGCTGTGGACCACGGCATCGAACGCTCCCAGCTGCGCATTCTTCAACGCGCGGAACTGGGCCGCGATCTCGGGCAGCGCCTGGATACGTCCGTTGTCGATCACGGTGCGCAGGAAGTTCTGGCCGATGGCGGGCAAGCTGTTCTTGAGCAGACCGGACAGCAGCGAAAGCACCTGCTCAGGCAAGGCCTTCGGACTGTCAGCGAACTGGCGCAACTGCTCATTGGCAGCCAGGGCAGCCAGCTCGTCGAGCCAGGCCGAGGCGCCAGCCGCGTCAGCGCCAGCAGCCTTGAACAGCGCTTCCGCGTACGGGCGGGCAATGGTGGCGATTTCTGCCATGGTGGTCCTTTGAATGCCGATCGGGCGTCGGGCGGATCAGAGTTCGGTCTTCAGGCGGCCCAGCAATTCGGCGTGAACACCGGCATTGATTTCGCGCTTGAGAATCTGCTCGGCACCCTTGACAGCCAGTGCAGCCACCTGCTCGCGCAGGGCTTCGCGGGCCTTGACGACCTGTTGCTCGGCCTCCTGTCGGGCAGTTGCCACGATCTTGGCCGCCTCTTCGGTGGCGCGGGCCTTGGCCTCCTCGATCACGGTCTGGGCGCGGCGCTCGGCGTCGGCCAGGCGGGTGGCGGATTCGTTGCGCGACTTGCTCAACTCCTCTTCGACGCGCTTGTTGGCCACGCTCAGTTCGGTCTTGGCTTTTTCGGAAGCTGCCAGGCCTTCGGAAATCTTCAACGCACGCTCATCAAGTGCCTTTGCGATGGGTGGCCACACGAATTTCATCGTGAAGATCACCAGGATCGCGAAGACGATGGCCTGCGCAAAGAGGGTTGCATTGATATTCATCGCAACGCCTTTCTGTGTATTGACAAGAGTGGTGTGCACCGACTGCCGGCACGGAGGCGGGAGGAGGCAACGGGATTGAAGGCCGTCACCGCAACGCCAACCCGCGCGGGCAGCGAGCCTGATTACAGCGTGAACGGGTTGGCGAAGGCGAACAGCAGGGCGATAGCCACGCCGATCAGGAAGGCCGCGTCGATCAGACCGGCCAGAATGAACATCTTGGTTTGCAGGTCGTTCATCAGCTCGGGCTGACGTGCCGACGATTCGAGGAATTTGCCGCCCATCAGCGCGATACCGATGGAGGCGCCGATGGCGCCCAGACCGACGATGAGACCGCAAGCCAGTGCGACAAGACCCAGAACGTTTTCCATGATGACTCCTATGAAGTGGAAGTTTGTTGAGAAAGAAAAGAAACGAGAAAGAAACCGATGACGACCCGAATGGATGTGTCAGTGCGCGTCATGCGCCTGCCCCAGATAGATCAGGGCCAGCATCATGAAGATGAACGCTTGCAAGGTGATGACCAGAATGTGGAACAAGGTCCACACCGTGCCAGCGATCAGATGCCCGATGAAGAAGAGCCCGCCGCCCAGGGACAGGGTGGCGTAGGCACCCAGCAGCGCGATCAGCATGAACACCAGCTCGCCGGCGAACATGTTGCCGAACAACCGCATGCCATGCGACACCGTCTTGGCCACGAATTCGATCATCTGCATGAGGAAGTTGACCACGCCCAACAGCAGCGCCCAGATGGGATTCTTGCTGGTGCCGAACGGCGCGCACACGAGTTCGTGCGCCCAGCCGCCGAGGCCTTTGATCTTGATGTTGTAGAACAGGCACAGCAGCAGCACCGACACCGACAGACCCAGGGTGGTCGACAGGTCGGCGGTCGGGACCACACGGAGGTAGTCCTTGAAGCCCATGGCCGGACCGGCGCTGTGCCAGATCTGGGGGATCAGATCCACGGGGATCATGTCCATGAAGTTCATCATGAAGATCCACACGAACACCGTCAAAGCCAGCGGCGCCACAAGCTTGCGGCTCTGGGCGTTGTGAATGACCGACTTGGCCTGGGTGTCTACCATCTCGACCAGCATTTCCACCGCGGCCTGGAAGCGTCCCGGAACACCGGCAGTAGCGCTGCGGGCGGCGCGCCACAGCACGAAAACCGTCAACAGACCCAGCAGTGCGCTGACCACCACGGAGTCGAAGTTGATCACCGAGAAATCGACAATCGATTCCTGTTTGCGGTTCGTCAGGTGGACGAGGTGGTGGCGAATGTATTCGCCCGGGGTCAAAGTGCCTTCAGCAGCCATGTTCGTTTTGTCCGATGAGCCGGAGAGTCAACCGTTTGCATGCGATCGCCTGGATTGGATGAGCCATCCGAACCAGTAGACCTTGAGAACCAACACAAGCCCGACCAGAAGGCCAAGCCAATTCAAAGAAGCAACCACCCATGGGGCCACGGCCAGCATGACCACCGCCAGCAGGATTTTGACGCCCTCCCACAACAGGAAGCCGGCAAACGCCGCATTGGCATGCGAAGCCCAGACTCGGGACATCGCACTGGAGGTCAGGCCGTAGGCCATCAGGGCCGATGGGATTGCCACCGACGCCGCACCATAGAGAACCGACCACGCCACTGCGGACGACTGCCACAGCAGCCCGCCCACAATGCTCGCTATCAGCCCCACGAAACACTGCACCAGAACCAGCCGCCAGAGCGGTAGCACTGGTTGCCCGGCCCGCCATTGCCGAGCCTGTTCGACCGTCAATGGCTTGAAATCGGAGTCTTGCTCCCCATCTTCTTGGCCTGCCTTGTCGGGCGGGATCGAATGGCTTTGCGTCATATTCGACCTCGCGCGTGACATGAAGGCGACAAAGTGCCTGGGTTGCAAAGCCTCTGATTATACGTAGAAACCCCAGCCCATCGACAACATTTCGGGACACGTCATGAGCACGCGGCACTCATCGGTGCACGACGTCGATAATCTTCGCATGGCAGCGTCGGCATCCTGAGACGTTCGACGCGCCCAGGGGTCCCCGCCGAACTCGGACGAGCGCCAGCCCCGAATATCCCCAAGCCCTTCGCCGCGGCCAACCTCGACATGATGGAAACACCTCCTGATATTCCGCCCGAGCAATCGCTCATCACCTATCCCAGCGACTTTCCCATCAAGGTCATGGGTGTCAATGTGGAAGGCTTCGACGCCGCCATGGTGCACGTGGCGCGCGCCTTCGATCCCAACTTCGACGAGAGCACCATCGAACGCCGCCCGAGCAAGGCCGGCAACTACCTGGGCCTCACGCTCACGGTGCACGTGACCAGTCGCGAGCAACTTGACGAGCTCTACCGTACGCTCACGACGCACCCGATGGTCAAGGTCGTGCTGTGATCGTTCGCGCATTGGGCCGCGTGGACCACGCCACCACGTACGAGGCGATGCAAACCTTCACCGCGACACGCACCGCCGATACGGCCGACGATCTCTGGATCTGCGAACACGACCCGGTCTTCACGCAGGGACTGGCGGGCCGAGATGACCACTTGCTCGCGCCGGGCGACATCCCGGTGGTGGCCACCAACCGTGGTGGTCAGGTGACATACCATGGCCCGGGCCAGGTCGTGGCATATCCGCTGGTCGACTTGCAGCGCGCGGGCTATTTCGTCAAGGAATACGTGTACCGCGTCGAAGAGGCGGTGATCCGCACCCTCGCGGGATTTGGCGTCACGGGCCACCGGGTGGCTGGCGCCCCGGGCATCTATGTGCGGCTGGACGATCCTGGCAGCCATGCCCCGCTGCCCCAGCGCCCCCGGAAACGCGCGACCGGCGAACCTCTGGCCAATCCGGACTTCACCGGCCTGGGCAAGATCGCGGCCCTGGGCATCAAGGTGAGCCGCCACTGCACCTACCATGGCCTTGCGCTAAACGTAGCCATGGATCTGCAACCCTTCCAGCGCATCAACCCTTGCGGCTACGCGGGTCTGCAAACCGTGGACCTTTCTACAATCGGGGTGGCCGTTTCATGGGATGAGACGGCCGAAGTCCTGAGCCAAAAGCTCAAGGCCACGCTCACGCCCTGATCCAACCAGACCCACGCCATGACCAGCCCCGACACCTCCACGGCTTCCGCCAGCCACACCGTCCGCGATGCCCAACCCGCCGGCAGCTACGACGCCACAGCCAAACAGAAGAGCCAGGCCAAGACCGCGCGCATCCCCATCAAGATCGTGCCCGCCGAGGTGCTGAAGAAGCCCGACTGGATTCGCGTCAAGGCAGGCAGTCCCTCCACACGCTTCTATGAAATCAAGGACATCCTGCGCGCCAACAAGCTGGTGACGGTGTGCGAGGAGGCGAGCTGTCCCAACATCGGCGAGTGCTTCGGCAAAGGCACGGCCACCTTCATGATCATGGGCGACAAGTGCACGCGGCGCTGCCCGTTCTGCGACGTGGGCCATGGCCGCCCCGATCCGCTGGACGTGAACGAGCCCGACAACCTGGCCAAGACCATTGCCCAATTGCGCTTGAAGTACGTGGTGATCACCAGCGTGGACCGCGACGATTTGCGCGACGGCGGCGCAGGCCATTTCGTCGCCTGCATCGAACGCACGCGCGCCTTGTCTCCGGACACCCAGATCGAGGTATTGGTGCCCGACTTCCGTGGTCGGGACGACCGCGCGCTGGGCATCCTGCAGGCCGCGCCACCCGACGTGATGAACCACAACATCGAAACCGTGCCGCGCCTGTACAAGGAAGCACGACCGGGTTCGGACTACAAGTTCAGCCTGAATCTGCTCAAGAAGTTCAAGGCGCTGTTCCCGCACGTGCCAACCAAGAGCGGCCTCATGGTCGGGCTGGGCGAGACGGACGAAGAGATTCTCGAGGTGATGCGCGACATGCGCGCGCACGACATCGACATGCTCACCATCGGCCAGTACCTCGCCCCCAGCGGCCACCACCTGCCGGTGCGCCGCTACGTGCACCCCGACACCTTCAAGATGTTCGAGGCCAAGGCCTACGAGATGGGCTTTACCCACGCGGCCGTGGGTGCCATGGTGCGCAGCTCGTACCACGCCGACCAGCAGGCGCACGGCGTACTCAACGCGGAAGCGAAGTGACATGCTGGCCGCGCACGACCACCTGAGCGTGCGCGACTACGGCGCCTCGCACGGCAGCCACGATCACGATCACTTTCAAGTCCTGGTCGGCCTGCATGGAGTTCTGGAGCTGGAAGTGGCAGGCCACGGGCAACGCATCGCCGTGGGCGACGGCTGCGTGGTACCACCCGGGGAGCGCCATGACTTCGAGGGGCGCGGTGAGACACGATGCCTTGTGCTGGATTCGCGCGACCCCCACTGGGCGCATGCCGTCGCAACGCCTCCACCGGGCTTACTGCCCCTGGCACATTACCTCGCCACGGCCATCTCGGTTGGCCTGCCGCGCGCGCGCCAACTCGGCGCGGGTTTGCTGCTCGAAGCCTGGTTGCAGGGCAACCCCATGCCCATCCGCCAGGAAGAACGCAACGGCCGCCCCATCGACTGGGCCGCATTGTGCCAATGGCTGCCTGCCCACTGGCATACGCGGCTGAGCGTGGCCGATCTCGCCGCGCGGGCGAACCTGAGCCCGTCGCAATTCACCGCGCGCTGCCAGGCGGAACAGGGTGACAGCCCCATGCAGTGGTTGCGCCGCCAGCGGTTGGCGCAGGCCCGCATCTGGCGCGCGGGCGGACTGAGCGTGGCCGACACCGCACGGCGCACGGGTTACCGCTCGCCGTCGGCATTGACAGCGGCCTTGCGCCGCGAGCCTGCGCGCTGATCCGCCATCGAGATCCGCGAATCGCGACGAACGATCAGCGAATCGCGACGATGGCCCTGGCTAAGCTTCGGGCATGCGCCGTTCTCTTTCACCTCAGCACCCATGAGCCAGCACAACCGATCACTGGCGCTGGGCATCGGCTTTGGCGCCGCCGCTGGCGCCGCCTGGGGCTTCGTGTTCCTGGCCCCGGAACTCGCTCGCCATTTCTCCCCTTTGCAGTTGTCTGCGGGCCGATATCTGTCCTACGGCCTGGTGGCGCTGATCTTGATCGCACCGCGCTGGCGTGCCGTGGCGCCGCGGTTGGGCCGCGCGGAATGGTGGGCCTTGTTGCGCCTGAGCCTGCTCGGCAACATCTTCTATTACGTGCTGCTCGCGTCTGCGGTGCAGCTGGGCGGCATGGCCATGACTTCACTGGTCATCGGCTTCCTGCCGGTGGCGGTGACGTTGATCGGCAGCCGAGGCCATGGCGCGGTGCCGCTGCGCCAGCTCGCGCTCACGCTGGGCCTCGGCGTAGGCGGTATCGTCTGCGTGGCCTGGCAGGCGCTGGGCATGCCGTCGGAAGCTTCCGTGGCCGACCGCCTCACCGGCTTTCTGTGCGCGCTGGGGGCGCTGATCGCCTGGACCGCCTACGCCGTGAGCAACAGCCGCTGGCTGGCGCGCCTGGACCACGTCTCCTCGCACGACTGGAGCCTGCTCACAGGCCTGGTGACCGGCGGACTGGCGCTGCTGCTGGCCATTCCAGCCTTCTCGGGCAGCAGCACCAGCGACCACACCACCGCGCAATGGGGTGCCTTCATCGGCGTGGTAGCCGGCATGGCCGTGGTGGCCTCGGTGCTGGGCAATGCCTTCTGGAACCATGCCAGCCGTCTGTTGCCGATGACCATGATCGGCCAGATGATCCTGTTCGAGACCCTGTTCGCCCTCCTCTACGGGTTCCTGTGGGAGGCGCGCTGGCCCACGGCGCTCGAAGCGCTGGCGATGGTGCTGGTCAGCGCCAGCGTGTTGGCGGGCATTTCGGCACACCAGCCGCGCCAGCCTTTGCCGGAGCATTGAGCCCGCTTCGTATCGGTATCAGTCGGTCATCAGGGCGGCGGGGTCTTCGGCTGCCAGCACACTCTGCGCCCAGGTTTGCAGGCGCGTGGTGTCGCAGCGCAAGATCTGCTGCTTGACCGCGAGAATTTGCGACGGATGCATGGAAAACGTGCGCAAGCCCAGGCCGAGCAGCAACCGGGTCAAGGTCACGTCGCCGGCCATCTCGCCACACACGCTCACGCCCTTGCCCTTGTCCAGGCACTGTGCGATGGTGCTGGCCAGCAGCTGCAGCACCGCTGGGTGCACGGGGTCGTACAAATGGGCAACGGCTTCATCCGCGCGATCGATCGCCAGCGTGTACTGGATCAGGTCGTTGGTGCCGATCGACAGAAAATCGAAGTAGCGCAAGAACAGGGGAACGGTGAGCGCCGCCGCAGGCACCTCGATCATCGCGCCCAGCTTGACCTGGCCTTGCGGTATCCCGGCAACGCTCAACTGCTCGCGCGCACGCTCGACCAGACTGAGCGTCTGGCGGATTTCGCTGGCGTGGGCCAGCATCGGAATCAGCAACTTGACCGGCCCATGCGCCGCGGCACGCAGGATCGCGCGCAACTGCACCAGAAACATGGACGGCTCGGCCAGGCTCCATCGGATGGCACGCAGGCCCAGCGCGGGGTTGAGGTGGTCTTCCGCGGTGCGCGATGCGTTGCGGTCGAGCGGTTTGTCGGCACCGACATCGACGGTTCGAATGGTCACCGGCAGGCCCTGCATGCCCTCGACCGCGCGGCGGTAGGCCTGGTATTGCTCTTCCTCGTCGGGCAAGTTGCCGCTGCGTCCCATGAACAGGAATTCGCTGCGAAACAGGCCCACGCCCACGGCACCAGCCTTGAGCGCGGCCGAGGCATCTTCGGGTTGTTCGATGTTGGCCAACAGCTCGATGCGCTGGCCATCCAGCGTGACGGCCGGCGTGTTCCGCAGGCGCGAGAGGCGCTCGCGCTCGACCTCGCCCTGGCGCTGCTTGAAACCGTATTCGGCCAGGAGAATGGCGGACGGATCGACCAGCACCACACCCGCATCACCGTCAATGATGACCCAGTCGTCCTGCTTGATCAGGTGGCTGGCCGAGCGCGCACCCACCACGGCCGGAATGTCCATGCTGCGGGCGACGATGGCGGTGTGGCTGGTCTTGCCACCAACATCGGTAACGAAACCGGCGAACACGCTTTGCTTGAACTGCAGCATGTCGGCCGGCGAAAGGTCGTGCGCGATCAACACGAGCGGTGCCTCGAATGCGCTGTCGTGCGCCTGCCGCGCCTCGTCGCCACCCACCACCACGGGCAGCTTCACGCCACGCATGAAACGCAACATGCGCTCCACCACCTGCTCCAGGTCGGCCTTGCGTTCGCGCAGATAGGGATCCTCCATCTCGTCGAACTGGCGCGCGATCACTTCCAGCTGCGTGGTGAGCGCCCATTCCGCGTTGTAGTGGCGCTCGACGATCCAATGCTTCACGCCGCTGGTGAGCTGCTCGTCTTGCAGCAGCATCAGGTGCACGTCGAGCAGCGCGGTGAGCTCGGGGTGCGCATCGTTCGGGCCCAGTTCGTGCAGGCTTTGCTGCACCTTTGTGATTTCCTCCGCTACCGCATTGCGTGCCTGGCGCAGGCGCTCGATCTCGGCGTCGACTTGATCCGCCTGCACAAAGTAGTGCGCCACGTCCATGCGGCTGGACGCCACGATCACAGCCCGCCCGATGGCAATGCCCCGGGAAACCGCCAGACCGTGGACCGAAACGGTCATGTCATTCACCTTCGCCGAATTTGTCGTTGATCAAGGCCAGCAATGCGGTCATCGCCGCCTGTTCGTCCTTGCCATCGGTCTCGATCTCGACATCGCTGCCCATGCCGGCGGCCAGCATCATCACCCCCATGATGCTCTTGGCATTGACACGCCTGTCACCACGCGCCATCCAGACATCGCTGGCAAAGCCGCCGGCCAGTTTGGTGAGTTTGGCGGACGCGCGTGCGTGCAAGCCGAGCTTATTGCTGATGGTCGCGGTGGTCTTGATCATGGGTGGCTCGTCGGGCCTGGTTTTGTGGGGCGGTCACCGCCACCTGGATCACACCCTGCGTGGCGCCGATCATGGCGCGCGAGATCAGTGCGTCCAGCGCTTCATGGCGGTACGACACGGTGCGCAGCAACATGGGCAGGTTCACGCCCGCAATGAGTTTGGAGTTGACGCCGTCGATGAGCTTCTGGGCCACGTTGCAAGGCGTGGCGCCGAACACGTCGGTGACCACCAAGGTCTGCGGCAGGCGCATCTGGCGCATGAGCACGCGCGCCTGCGCCAGCGATTCCTCGGGTGGCACGTTGGGCTGAACATCCAGCGCGGCGATGGCGTCGGCACTGTCCGGGAAGACGTGCAGCACGCACTGGCGCAGGGCCGAGGCCAGCGGGGCGTGCGCCAGGATCAGGATGCCGTTCATGGCGGCAGTTTAGCTGGGCCGCGCCACGGTTTGGCGCAGATGGGCGCGCAGAAAGACCGCATAAGCCCACACGCCGCACGCGCCAAAGATCGCCACGGCGCCCCGGTAGTGGTCAAAAGCGCTGCCCCCCAACATGGCCAGGGCATCGATCAACAAGCCAATGGCCCATTGCAGGACGAACACGCCCGCAAAAATGGCTAGGTTGTAGGCCGACAACGCACGCCCCGCCGCTGCCACGGGCAAGGCCAGCGCCACGGCCGGCTGCGACAGCGACAGAACCGTGCAGCTCACGCAATACAAGGCCCAGAGCGGCCACCCCGCGCCCGAGCCCAATGCCACGATGGCGCCCAGCACGACAAAACTCAACGGCAAACCCCACGCGATCAAGCGCTCGGGCAGCCAGCCATTGCGCATCAGGCGTGGGTTGACCATACCCCAAAGCCAAAACGCGCACAGCATCGACAGATTGATGGCGAACAAGCCTCCCGCGGCTTGCTGCGGCGTGTAGCCCGCCACGTTCACCATCCAAGGCCCGGCCCACAAGGTCTGCATGGCAATCATCCCTCCGTAGTTGACGATGCCGATGGGCAGCATCTGACGAAAGTAAGGATGGCGCCAGATCACGCCATAGCCGATCGCCTCGTCCTTCGAGTGCGCCTCGTGCCCCTTTTCGCGCTGGCGCCATGGCGGCACGACAAGCGCAATGATCACCATCGCCAGCAACAGCAAGGCCGCCAACCCCCAAAACAGCCCGCGCCATCCGGTCAGCGGCATCAGCCATTGCACCGGCAAGGTGGCTGCCACCATGCCGAGCGAGCCGGTCATGAGCATCCAGGCGTTGGCGCGCATCTGAGCTGCAGGCGACAGCCAGCGCCGATAGCCGGTCAGCGGCGCCATGAGACAGGCACTCACGCCCATGCCCGTGAGCACGCGCGCGGCCAGCAAACCGAAAAAACTGGTCGCCAGCGCAAAAGCCCCGCAACCCAGCACCGCGAGGGCCAGAAACCACAGGATCACACGGCGCGGACCATGCCGGTCCAGCCAGTTGCCCAGTGGAACCTGCGTCAGCGCGAACCCCAGGAAGTAGCCGCCGGCCAACAAGCCGAGATCGCTTGCGCTGAGCGCCATTTCCGCGCTCAGCGTGGGCGACAGCGTCGCGGTGATGGCCCGCAACAGCGCCGACAGGAAATAGGCAATGGCAAACGTGAGAAAAACGATGACCGCCGTGCGCATGGGCAGTGCGTCCGGGCTGGGAACGTTCGTCCCCGCCGAACCTTCGTAGCGCACGGGGCTGGATCGCAGAGCCTGGTTCATGGCAGCTTGAGCCCCTCAAAAAAAGCCGAGGTCACATTCGCATCTTTCAAGGCGGGGCCATAGATGGCGGCTTGGTACATCTTCGATTCACGCACAAAATGCAACGCGCGCATCTGCACAGGCTGGCCTCGTGGGTCCGTGCCGAGCGCGGTCAAGCCCATGACCTGCGTGGCGCCGGGCACCCCGGCACTCCACTGCGTTGCGGGCTCGTCGACACGTGCCGGATCCACCCGTATGGCGCTCAACGAAGCGCGCCGCCAGCCGGCGAGTGCCGCGGGCACCCGGGTGGCATCACCCAGCTCGGCCCAAGACAGCGCAAAGGTCAAACCGCCTGCGTCGCAACTGTGCATGTGAAGCTCGACAGGAGTGCCCCCGTCCAAGGACACGGGGCGCGAGGCGATCTCCACCTTGCACGGCATCAGCGCCTGCAGCGGCGTGCCCTGCAGGCGCAACTCACGCCAGTTGAAAGTGGGCGAACACGCGCCCAACATCCCCACGGAACCCAGCAAAAGCGCCAAGGGGCGCAAGCCACAACGGTGAAACAGGCAGCCCAAGGCAGAGACGAACATGGATTTCCAGCGCAACAGGCCACCGCCGAGACAGCGCTCAAGCCGCGGCCTCGCGCACAATGGCGACATGAACGCTTTGGATGGTATCCGCATACTCGATCTCTCCCGCGTGCTCGCAGGCCCTTGGTGCACACAGACGCTGGCCGACCTCGGCGCCGACGTGGTAAAGGTGGAGCGTCCACCAAGGCAGAACCACCCCGGTGGCGATGACACGCGCGGTTGGGGGCCGCCATTTCTGCGCGGGCGCGATGGCAGCGATACCGCCGAAGCCGCGTACTACCTCGGGGCCAATCGCAACAAGCGCTCCATCACCTGCGACATCGCCACACCCGATGGCCAGTCGCTGATCCGTGAGCTCGCAGCCAAGGCCGACGTGTTCGTGGAGAACTACAAGGTAGGCGACATGGCACGCTACGGCCTGGACTACCCCACACTGAGCGCGATCAACCCCAGGCTCGTCTACTGCTCCATCACCGGCTTCGGCCAAACCGGCCCTTACAAGGACCGCGCCGGTTACGACTTCGCCATCCAGGCCATGGGCGGCCTCATGAGCCTGACGGGCGAACGCGATGATCTCCCGGGCGGCGGTCCGCAAAAAGTCGGGGTGGCCGTGGCCGACCTGTTCACCGGCATGTACGCCACCGTGGCGATCCAGGCGGCCTTGCGCCATGCAGAGCGCACCGGCGAAGGCCAGCACATCGACATGGCACTGCTCGACACGCAAGTCGCCATGCTCGCCAACCTCGGCGCCAACTATCTCGTGCGCGGCCGCGCGGACGGCAAGATGCCCGGGCGTGCGGGCAACGCCCATACCAACATCGTGCCGTACCAGGTGTTCGAGGTCGCGCCCGACGCGCAGGGCCAAGCCCAGCACATCATTCTGGCGGTGGGCAACGACGGCCAGTTCGCCAAGTTTTGCGCCGTCGCCGGCCGCCCCGAGTTGGCCACCGATGCGCGCTTCGCGCAGAACCAGAACCGTGTGCGCCATCGGGAGGTGCTGGTGCCCATGCTGGCCGATATCCTCAAGGCGCGCGGCAAGGCCGACTGGCTCGCCGCGCTGGAAGCCGCCAAGGTGCCCTGCGGACCCATCAACAACCTGGCCGAGGTGTTTGCCGACGAGCACGTGCGCTCGCGCCACATGGTGCACACCTGGGCGCACCCGTTGGCCGACGAAATGGACCTGGTGGCCAGTCCGATGAAGCTGGGCGCCACGCCCGTGCGCAACGACCTGCCTCCGCCTTTGCTGGGCGAACACACCGCCGAGGTGCTGAAGGATTGGCTGGACACGCTACCCGCTCGCGTGATCGAGTTGCAACGCAGCGGTGCCATCTGACCGGGGTTCCTCCGTGAGCGACGTCAAAAGCCCCGCAACTCCAGCCCCAGCCGCGGCCACCCTGCCCACCGCCACCTCGTTGCGCGGCGCGGGGCAAGCCGCGGCGGCGAAAGGCGAACCCCTCGTGGTCATGACCTCGCTGGAAGGCTGCCCCTATTGCGCCATCGTGCGCGGCCACTACCTGCTGCCCATGCGGCGTGAGGGCAAAGTGCACGCGGTGGAAGTGGACGTGCTCGATCGCAAGAGCAACCTGCAAGGTTTTGACGGCCAGATGACCACCCCGGCAGAGCAGGCACGCGCCTGGAAGGCCCGCTTCACACCGACGGTGTTGTTCTTCGGCCCCGACGGACGTGAGCTGGCCGAGCGTCTGGTGGGCATCGCTGTGCCCGACTTCTACGGTGAGTATCTCGAAGCCCGACTCGCGGAGGCGCGCCGCAAGCTTCGATAGGCCAATGCGCCGCGCGGGCCCTGGCCTACTTCATCGCGCCAAAAACCTTCTTGAGGATGGCGCTGCCCGTGCCCACCGGGTCCTGGCGGATCTTGCGCTCCTCCTCACCGATGATGGTGTAGAGCCCGTCCAGCGATTTGCCGGTCACGTAGCGCTGGATGTTCGCGTCCTCCGACTTCACCAGGCCCAGCCCCGCCACCTTGCCCGCAACCTTGTTGTAGGTATTCGCCAGACCCACTTTTTCCGTCGCCTGGGTGACGATGGGCAGGAATTTTTCGCCCAAGGGCGTGCGCGTTTTTTCCGCAAAGAACTGGGTGACCGAGTTGTCGCCACCGCCCAGGATGTTCTTGGCATCGGTCACCGACATGGACTTGACGGCGCCCACCAGCACGTCCCGCCCCATGGGCACGGCCGCCTCGGCGGCGCGGTTCATGCTGGTCACCAGCTCGTCCACGCGCTTGCCCTGGCCGGTCATCTTGAGCAGCTTGGACGCATCCTCGAGAAATCCGGGCAAAGGAATCCGAACTTTTGGATTGCCGAGGAATCCATCGGTCTTGCCCAGCAAAGCGACCGCTGCCAGCGCGCCTTTCTCCAGGGCCACCTTGATGCCCTGACTCGCATCGCCGTCGGTGAGATCGCCCAGAGACAGCGCCTTGGCTTGTTGATGCGCGGCAAGCACCAACAGTCCGATCAGGGCTGTGGTGGACTGGGTAAACTGGCGACGCAGCATGGCAATTCTCCGGAAGAGGCGGGCTTTTTCAACGATGGATGAGGGCAATGTAGCCCCCAGGAAGTGTAAAGACAATGACATCTCTCAGTCCCAGCGGACGCCGACGCCGCCATGCCCTGCAGGCCGTGGCAGCCCTCGGCGCCGTCAGCGCACTCGGGTTGGCAGCCGGATGTTCCACACGCGACACCGCCCCGGAATCCACCTTTGTGCTGCTCGATGGCAGCAAAGCCACCACGGCCGACTTCAAAGGCAAGGTCACCCTCGTGAACTTCTGGGCGACCACCTGCGTGACCTGCGTGAAGGAAATGCCTTCCATCGTTGCCACCTACAAGAAGTACGAAGGCCAGGGGTTCGACACCATGGCCGTGGCCATGGAATACGACCCGCCCGCCTGGGTGCTCAACTTCGTGCAGTCGCGCCAGATTCCCTTCAAGGTCGCACTGGACAACACAGGAGCCATCGCAAAAGACTGGGGCGATGTGAAGCTCACGCCCACCACCTACCTGGTGGACAAGCAGGGCCGCATCGTCAAACGCTTCGTCGGCGAGCCGGACTTTCCCGCGCTGCATGCGCTGATCGAGGAGCTGCTGGCCAAACCCACCTGAGGCGGCGCCTGTCGCCAGGCACAAAAAAAGCCGGAACGTCGTTCCGGCTTTTGCATTTCAGAGCATGCGGCACTCAGTCCTTGCGGTAGACGTCGTGGCACGCCTTGCAGCTCTGACCCACCGCACCGAAAGCGGTCTTGATGGCATCCAGACTGCCGGTCTTGGCTGCTGTGTTCAGTTTTGCGGTCTCCACCTGAAGCTTGTCAGACGCTTCCTTGAACTTGGCCTGCTCGGTCCAGATCTTGGGCTACGCACGGGTTTCGCCCTTGTCAGTACCGGCCACGAAACCCTCCCATGGCAACTTGCTCATGGTCTCCACGATCGCAGCGCTGTCAGCGGCCACCTTGGCATCGAAAGGCGCACGGCCGTTGGCCATCGCACCGATGCGACCGAAGTGGGTAGCCATCACGGTCAGGGCCGACTTGCGGTACTTCACCGCGTCTTCGGGCTTCTGGAATTGCGCGAACACAGGCGCCGAAAGTGTGCCGAAAGCAAGGGTCAGTGCCAGTGGGGCGATTATTTTCATGAAGACTCCTGAGGAGGTTGTGGTGCTTGGTGGCGTGACCCTCGGGGCCACCCGCACAGGAGTGTAGGTGCCCGGCCAAAGTTCCGTGGGAACTGTTTTCCGGTATACCTTCTCCATCCATCCGCCCTTCAAACCCGACCAACACCCACGGCCCATCACCATGCAAACCATCCGCGTCTGGGATCTCCCTACCCGTCTGTTCCATTGGCTGCTCGCCGCTTGCGTGATCGGCCTGATCGTCACCGGCAGTGTCGGTGGCAACTGGATGAACTGGCACCTGCGCCTGGGCTATGCCGTGCTGACCCTGTTGCTGTTCCGCCTGGTCTGGGGCTTCATTGGCGGGCACTGGTCGCGCTTCAGCAGCTTCCTCTACGGGCCTTCTTCGCTATGGGCCCACGTGAAAGGACGTGCCAAGCCCGAGCACCAGGTGGGCCACAGTCCGCTGGGCGTGTTGTCCGTGTTCGCACTGCTGCTGATCCTGCTAGCTCAGGTCGGCACGGGCCTGATCAGTGACGACGAGATCTCCTTCTTCGGCCCTCTGGTGCGCTTCGTCTCCGGAGACACCGTCGCGCTCGCCACCAACTACCACAAGAACCTTGGAAAACTGATCATCTTCGGGCTCGTGGGCCTGCATCTGATGGCCATCGCCTACTACAAGTGGATCAAGAAGCAGACGCTGGTGAAGCCCATGGTCGCTGGCGACAAGCAAGTGGCGATCCCCGCGCCCAGCGCACGCGATACCGTGGGCACCCGTTCGCTCGCGCTTGTGGTGTTCGGGCTGTGCGCTGGCGCAGTGACGTGGCTGGTCGGTCTGGGCAGTGCTTTCTGAGACTCTGGCGTGGGCTGTCGTATAGTGGCAGCCACCCCATTGCCCGGGGCTCTGCCCCTGCACCCCTCCCGCCATGACCGACACCGGAGCCGCCGTGATCTCATTGAGACCGGCCCAGTTTCCCGACGACTTGCATACCGTGCGCCAGCTGTTCCTGGACTACCAGGCCGGACTGGACATCGATCTGTGCTTCCAAGATTTCGACGCCGAACTGGCCGAGCTACCCGGCGCCTATGCGCCGCCTTCGGGCGCCTTGCTGGTGGCCTATGTGGACGGCGAGCCTGCCGGTTGCTGCGCCATGCGCCCGCTCTACAACACCGACCATCTCAACGCATGCGAAATGAAGCGCCTGTTCGTGCGCCCCGCATTCCGTGGCTTTGGTCTGGGCCGGCTGCTGGTGGAGCGCATCCTGACCGACGGGCGCCTCAACGGCTACACCACCATGCTGCTCGACACCTTGAACGACATGGAAACCGCCCGCGCCCTCTACCAGGAGGTGGGCTTCGTGGAAGTGGCACCGTATTACCACAACCCGATCCCGGGGGCACACTACCTGAAAGTCGATCTCTGACACCACGGCCGTAACAGCCCACCGAAAATAAGCCGCCGAGTGTTTCCACCGGCGGCCCTGGTATATCCAGCAGGAAATCAGACGCCTGCTTTGGCCTGGGCCAACAGGGTCCCCGCGTCGCTCACCTCGAACTTGCCAGGGGCCTCTACGTTCAGGGATTTGACCACGCCATCCTTGATCAACATCGAATAGCGGTTGCTGCGCAAACCCATGCCGCGGCCGGAGAGATCGAGCGTCAATCCCGTCGCCTTGGCGAAGTCCGCGCTGCCGTCGGCCAGCATGCGCACCTTGTCCGCGGTCTTCTGCTCGCGCGCCCAGGCACCCATCACAAAGGCATCGTTCACGCTCAGACACCAGATTTCGTCCACGCCAGCCCCCTTCAGCGCGGCGGCTTGCTCCACATAGCCTGGCACATGCTTGGCCGAACATGTCGGCGTGAATGCGCCCGGCAGCGCGAACACCGCGATCGTCTTGCCGGCAGACGCCTTCTGCACATCCACGGGATTCGGGCCAATGCTGCACCCATTGCCCTCGACCTCGCTGTACTCCATCAGCGTTGCTGCTGGAATCTTGTCACCCACCTTGATCATGCTGTGCTCCTTGTCGTGTGGCCCCTTGGCCGTGGCTGGAAAGGCCCTTGGAATTCGGACCCCGGAAAAGAAAAAGCGACCGAATTGTCGGTCGCTTTTCGAATATACGCCGCGAAGCGGCGTAAAGAGGCTCAGACCAGCGCGGCCTTTTGCACCAAGCGCGTAGCAACCCAGTTCTTGGTCTTGGACAGCGGACGGCTTTCGGTGATCTCGATCACGTCGCCCATCTTGTACTCGCCCTTTTCGTCGTGCGCGTGGTATTTGCTCGACTTAGCCACGATCTTGTCGTACAGCTCGTGCTTCACACGGCGCTCCACCAGGACCGTCACGGTCTTGGCGCGCTTGTCGCTGACCACCTTGCCAACCAAGGTGCGCTTGAGGGATGTTTTAGCTTCCGTCATGGTCACTCCTTATTTGGCAGCGGCGGCGGCACGCTGCTTCTCGGCCAGGATGGTCTTGGCGCGAGCGATCGCACGGCGGGTGTCACCCAGCGTGGCGTTGTTGTTCAGTTGTTGCGTGGCTTTTTGCATGCGCAAACCGAAATGGGCCTTTTGCAAAGACTTCACTTCGGCTTCGAGACCGGCCACATCCTTTTGGCGCAGTTCAGCAGTTTTCATCTTGTGTTCTCCTGAATCACTGACCCAACATGCGCGTCACGAACGTGGTGCGCAACGGAAGCTTGGCAGCAGCCAGCGTGAACGCTTCGCGTGCCAGCTGTTCAGGCACGCCCACGATCTCGTACAGCACCTTGCCAGGCTGGATCTCGGCCACGTAGTACTCCACAGAACCCTTACCGTTGCCCATACGGACTTCGGCAGGCTTGTTGGAGATTGGCTTGTCCGGGAACACGCGAATCCAGATGCGGCCGCCACGCTTCACGTGACGGGAGATCGCACGGCGTGCGGCCTCGATCTGACGGGCCGTCAGACGACCACGGTCGGTCGACTTCAGGCCGAAGTCGCCAAAAGCGACGGTAGCGCCACTGGTGGCAACGCCGGTATTGCGGCCTTTTTGTTCTTTGCGGAACTTGCGGCGAGCAGGTTGCAACATGTTTATTCTCCTTTGCCGTCCGCAGCTGCAGATGCGGGCGCGGCGTCTTTGCGAACGCGCTTAACGGCGGGTTTGGTTTCGGTGCCGGCTGTGGCCTCGGCAGGCTTGTCGCTGCCATCGGCCGGAGCGGCGTTGGCGCCAGGGCGGCGAACCGCAGCTCGGGCAGGAGGACCTGCTGGACGCTCACGGCGCGGACCGCGCGGACGACGCTCTTCTTCGACACGCGGCTCGGCGGCGACAGGTGCGTCGTTGCGGCCGAGGGTGTCACCCTTGTAGACCCAGACCTTGACACCAATGATGCCGTAGGTGGTCTTGGCTTCGGACGTGCCGTAGTCGATGTCGGCGCGCAGGGTGTGAAGCGGTACGCGACCTTCGCGGTACCACTCGCAACGGGCGATTTCGATACCGTTGAGACGGCCCGACGACATGATCTTGATGCCTTGCGCGCCCAGACGCATCGCGTTCTGCATGGCGCGCTTCATGGCACGACGGAACATGATGCGCTTTTCAAGCTGCTGGGTAATGCTGTCGGCGATCAGCTTGGCATCGATTTCAGGCTTGCGCACTTCTTCGATGTTGACCGCAACCGGCACACCCAACTTGGCGGCTAGCTCCTTCTTCAGCTTCTCGATGTCTTCGCCTTTCTTGCCGATCACCACACCCGGACGTGCCGAGTAAATGGTGATGCGGGCGTTCTTGGCGGGGCGCTCGATCACGACGCGCGAAACGGCGGCGTTCTTCAGCTTGCCCTTGAGGTACTCGCGCACCTTGACATCTTCGGCGAGCATGCCGGCGAAGTCACGGTTGCTGGCGTACCAACGGCTGGCCCAGTTGCGCGAAACGGCGAGGCGGAACCCGGTGGGGTTGATTTTCTGTCCCATATTCCTGTGACCTCTTCAGTTGCCAACCGTCACATAGATGTGACACGTGGGTTTGCTGATGCGGTTGCCGCGGCCTTTGGCGCGGGCCGAGAAGCGCTTGAGCGTGGTGCCTTGCTCGACGTAGATGGTCTTGACCTTCAATTCGTCGATGTCAGCACCGTCGTTGTGTTCAGCGTTGGCGATAGCGGACTCAAGAGCTTTCTTGACAATGCCAGCGGCCTTCTTCTGCGTGAACGCCAGGATGTTGAGGGCCTGGTCGACCTTCTTGCCGCGAATCAGGTCAGCAACCAGTCGGCCTTTGTCGACCGAGAGGCGAACGCCTCGAACGATTGAACGGGTTTCCATGGTTAGTCCTTACTTCTTCGCTTTTTTGTCGGCCGGGTGGCCCTTGAACGTGCGCGTCAGCGAGAACTCGCCGAGCTTGTGTCCCACCATTTGATCGGTGATGTACACGGGCACGTGCTGCTTGCCGTTGTGTACGGCGATGGTCAGGCCGATGAAATCGGGCAGGACCATCGAACGGCGCGACCAAGTCTTGACGGGCTTTTTATCCTTGGTAGCTTGGGCTTTTTCAACCTTGGCCATCAGGTGGTGGTCGACAAACGGACCTTTTTTGAGTGAGCGAGTCATGTTGTCAACCCTTTACTTCTTGCGACGCGAGACGATCATCGACTGCGTGCGGCGGTTGTTGCGGGTGCGATAACCCTTGGTCAGGTTGCCCCACGGATCCACCGGCGCGCGGCCTTCGCCGGTCTTGCCTTCACCACCACCGTGCGGGTGGTCGATCGGGTTCATCGCGGTGCCGCGAACGGTCGGACGGATGCCCATGTGGCGCTTCACACCGGCCTTGCCCAGTTGGCGCAGACTGTGTTCCTGGTTGGACACTTCGCCGATGGTGGCGCGGCAGTCCACATGGACCTTGCGCACTTCGCCCGAGCGCATGCGCACCTGAGCGTAGATGCCTTCGCGGGCCAGCAGTACAGCCGAGGCGCCAGCGGAACGGGCGATTTGTGCGCCCTTGCCCACTTGCAGCTCGATGCAGTGAATGGTCGAACCCACTGGAATGTTGCGGATCGGCAGGGTGTTGCCCACGCGGATCGGCGACTCCGAGCCCGACAGCAGGGTGGCACCCACTTCAACGCCACGCGGGGCGATGATGTAACGGCGCTCGCCATCGGCGTAGCACATCAGCGCAATGTGCGCCGTGCGGTTCGGATCGTACTCAATGCGTTCGACCTTGGCCGGAATGCCATCCTTGTCACGACGGAAGTCGACGACACGGTAGTGGTGCTTGTGACCACCGCCCTTGTGGCGGGTGGTGATGTGACCATTGTTGTTGCGGCCGGCCTTCTGGAACTGGGGTTCCAGCAGGGGCGCAAAACCTGCACCCTTGTGCAGCTGGTCACGCGTGACCTTCACCATGCCACGACGGCCTGGTGAAGTCGGTTTCATCTTGATGACAGCCATGATTAAGCGCCCTCTCCACCAAAGTTCAGCTCTTGACCTGGCATCAGCGTCACATAGGCCTTGCGGACGTGGTCACGACGACCCATCGTCTTGCCAAAGCGCTTGGACTTGCCCTTCTGGTTGAGCACGGAAACACCCTTGACCTGGACCTTGAACATCAGTTCGACGGCGGCTTTGATCTCGGGCTTGGAGGCATCGCGCAACACCTTGAACATCACGGCGTTGGTTTGCTCGGCGACCTGGGTAGCCTTCTCGGACACGATCGGCGCCACGAGAACCTGCATCAGGCGACCTTCGTCGTATTTTGTGACGCTCATGCGAACATCTCCTTGAGCTGGTCAATCGCCGCCTTGGTGACGATGACCTTCTTGTAATGCACCAGCGACAGCGGGTCGGCGTAACGCGGCTCGACCACCAGCACGTTGGGCAGGTTGCGCGAGGCGAGGTACAGGTTTTCGTCGACTTCGTCAGCAATCACCAGCACCGATTGCAGGTTCATGGCCTTGAATTTGTCGGCCAGCTGCTTGGTCTTGGGCGAGTCCACCTTGATGGAATCGACCACGGCCAGACGGCCTTCGCGCACCAGCTGCGAGAAGATGGAGGCCATGCCGGCGCGGTACATCTTCTTGTTGAGCTTCTGGGTGAAATTCTCGTCAGGGCTGTTCGGGAAGATGCGACCGCCTCCGCGCCACAGCGGGGAAGACGTCATACCGGCGCGAGCGCGGCCCGTGCCCTTTTGCTTGAACGGCTTCTTGGTCGAGTGCTTGACCATCTGACGGTCTTTTTGAGCACGCGTACCTTGACGGGCGTTCGCTTGGTAAGCCACCACGAGTTGGTGGATCAGGGCTTCGTTGTAGTCGCGACCAAACACGGTCTCAGGCACGTCCACATTGGACGAGGCCTGTCCCTGGTCATTCAGGAGTTCAACTTGCATCAGTTCGCTCCCTTGGCCACTTTGGCCTTGATGGCGGGACGCACGGTCAGGAAACCGCCGTTGGCGCCGGGGACTGCGCCGCGGATCATGAGCAGCTGACGAGCTTCGTCCACGCGCACGATGTCGAGGTTCTGGATGGTCTTGGTCACATCGCCCAGGTGCCCGGTCATCTTCTTGCCGGGGAACACACGGCCCGGATCCTGGGCCATGGAGATCGAGCCTGGCACGTTGTGCGAACGGCTGTTGCCGTGCGACGCGCGTTGCGAGCTGAAGTTGTGACGTTTGATGGTACCGGCGAAGCCTTTACCGATCGAAGTACCTTGCACATCCACCTTTTGACCCGCCGCGAAGATCGCGTTGGGAGCCACCACAGCACCTGGCTGGTACTGGGCGGCGACGTCGGAGGCGACGCGGAATTCCTGGATGACTTCACCCGCTTCAACACCGGCCTTGGCCAGATGACCTGCTTCGGGCTTGGTCACGCGAGAGGCACGACGAGCACCAAAGGTGACCTGCAGCGCATCGTAGCCATCGTTGGCCAGGGTTTTGACTTGTGTCACTCGGTTGTTCGACACGTCGACCACCGTGACAGGCACTGCGTCCCCGTCATCGGTGAACAGGCGCATCATGCCCACCTTGCGACCCAACAACCCGAGGGAGTTGCTAAGACTCATTGTTTTCTCCGTTCCCGACTTCAATTGGCCGGGGCTGATGGTGCGGAACCGGGTTCCGCTCTAAGGACCGATGACCCAAGGCCGACCGGCGCCACGAAATATCCGACCAGAAGTCGGAAAGCCCGACAGTATACCCGGCGGGCTTACTCTCCGCAAGCGCTACTGGGCGATTACCCAGCGACGCTTATCACAGTGCGCGTTATTGCAGCTTGATTTCGACGTCCACGCCAGCCGGCAGGTCGAGCTTCATCAGGGCGTCGACGGTCTTGTCGGTCGGGTCCACGATGTCCATCAGACGCTGGTGGGTGCGGATCTCAAGCTGGTCGCGGCTGGTCTTGTTGACGTGCGGCGAACGCAGGATGTCGAAACGCTTCATGCGGGTCGGCAGGGGCACTGGACCCTTGACGATTGCACCGGTACGCTTGGCGGTGTCCACGATCTCGGCTGCCGAGCTGTCGATCAGCTTGTAGTCGAACGCCTTGAGACGGATGCGGATTTTCTGTTTGGTCGACATGGCCGCTCCTTACGCAATGATCTTGGCGACGACGCCGGCGCCGACGGTACGACCGCCTTCGCGGATGGCAAAACGCAGACCTTCCTCCATGGCGATCGGGGCGATCAGCTTGACCGTGATCGACACGTTGTCACCCGGCATCACCATTTCCTTGCCTTCGGGCAGCTCGATCGAGCCAGTCACGTCGGTCGTGCGGAAGTAGAACTGCGGGCGGTAGTTGTTGAAGAACGGCGTGTGACGGCCACCTTCGTCCTTGGACAGCACATACACCTCACCCGTGAAGTGCGTGTGCGGCTTGATCGAGCCGGGCTTGCACAGCACCTGGCCGCGCTGCACTTCTTCGCGCTTGGTGCCGCGCAGCAAGATACCGACGTTGTCGCCCGCCTGACCCTGGTCCAGCAGCTTGCGGAACATTTCCACGCCCGTGCAGGTGGTCTTCTGGGTGGTGGTGATACCGACGATTTCGATTTCCTCACCCACCTTGACCACACCGCGCTCGATACGACCGGTCACCACCGTGCCACGACCCGAGATCGAGAACACGTCTTCCACCGGCATCAGGAAGGCACCGTCCACCGCGCGCTCGGGCGTGGGGATATAGCTGTCCAACGCTTCGGCCAGCTTCATGATGGCCTCTTCGCCCAGCTTGCCCTTGTCACCTTCCAGGGCAAGCTTGGCCGAGCCGTGGATGATGGGGGTCGCATCGCCCGGGAATTCGTACTTGTCCAGCAGCTCGCGCACTTCCATTTCGACCAGCTCGAGCAGCTCGGCGTCGTCGACCATGTCGCACTTGTTGAGGAACACGATGATGTAAGGCACACCCACCTGACGGGCCAACAGAATGTGCTCGCGGGTCTGGGGCATCGGGCCGTCAGCGGCCGAGCACACCAGGATGGCGCCATCCATCTGGGCAGCACCCGTGATCATGTTCTTCACATAGTCGGCGTGGCCGGGGCAGTCCACGTGGGCGTAGTGACGATTGGCCGTCTCGTACTCCACGTGCGCGGTGTTGATGGTGATGCCGCGAGCCTTTTCTTCGGGCGCCGCGTCGATCTGGTCGTAAGCCTTGGCGGCACCGCCGAATTTGGACGCCAGCACCGTCGTGATGGCCGCCGTCAACGTCGTCTTGCCGTGGTCAACGTGACCAATCGTGCCCACGTTCACGTGCGGCTTGGTCCGCTCAAATTTCTCTTTTGCCATTTTCAATTCCTAAAGAACAAAACCCGTGTCACGGTTTAAGGTCTGCACCACACTGCTGATTCGCCCCGCACGGGGACAGGGCGGCGTGCGGTCGCAGACCGGCTTACTACAGTTGAGGACAGGACACCCGAGGCACCCGCCCCTCCAACAGACTTACTTTGCGCGTGCCGCCACAATGGCTTCAGACACGTTGCGCGGCGCTTCGGAGTAGTGCTTGAATTCCATCGTGTAGGTGGCACGACCTTGCGACATCGAACGCAGCGTCGTCGAATAGCCAAACATTTCCGACAGAGGCACTTCTGCCTTGATCGCCTTGCCGCCACCGACCATGTCTTCCATGCCTTGCACCATACCGCGGCGGCTCGACAGATCGCCCATCACGTTGCCGGCGTAGTCTTCGGGCGTTTCCACTTCCACGGCCATCATGGGTTCCAGGATGACGGGGCTGGCCTTCTTGCAGCCTTCCTTGAAGCCGAAGATGGCGGCCATCTTGAACGCCATTTCGGACGAGTCCACGTCATGGTACGAACCGAAGTGCAGCGTGACCTTGACGTCCACCACCGGGAAGCCCGCCAGCACACCGGAGTTCAACGCTTCGATCACGCCCTTTTCCACCGCAGGGATGTACTCACGCGGCACCACACCACCCTTGATGGCATCGACGAACTCGAAGCCCTTGCCCGCTTCGTTGGGTTCGATCTTGAACACCACGTGGCCGTACTGACCCTTACCACCCGACTGGCGCACGAACTTGCCTTCCGCTTCGTCCACGCTCTTGCGAATCGTTTCGCGGTAGGCCACCTGCGGCTTGCCGACGTTGGCTTCGACGCCGAATTCGCGCTTCATGCGGTCGACGATGATTTCCAGGTGCAGCTCGCCCATACCGGAAATGATGGTCTGGCCAGACTCTTCGTCGGTCTTGACGCGGAACGAAGGATCTTCAGACGCCAGGCGTTGCAACGCAATGCCCATCTTTTCCTGGTCGGCCTTGGTCTTGGGCTCCACAGCCTGCGCGATCACGGGCTCGGGGAACACCATGCGCTCGAGCATGATGATGGCATCTGGGTCGCACAGGGTTTCACCCGTGGTCACGTCCTTCAGGCCCACGCAGGCAGCGATGTCGCCGGCGCGGATTTCTTCCACTTCAAGGCGATTGTTCGCGTGCATCTGCACGATACGGCCGATGCGTTCTTTCTTGCCCTTGACGGGGTTGAACACAGAGTCGCCCTTTTTCAGGACGCCTGAGTACACACGCACGAACGTGAGCTGACCCACGTACGGGTCGGTCATCAGCTTGAACGCCAACGCGGACAGCTTTTCGTCGTCGGACGCCTTGCGCGTGGTTGGCGCCTCGTTGTCGTCGGTACCACCAACAGGGGGAATGTCCACCGGCGAAGGCAGGAAGTCGATCACGGCGTCGAGCATGCGCTGCACGCCCTTGTTCTTGAAAGCGGTGCCGCACAGCATGGGCTGGATTTCCGTGGCCAGCGTGCGCGCACGGATGCCTTGCTTGATCTCGGCTTCGCTCAGGTCGCCTTCTTCAAGGTACTTGTTCATCAGCTCTTCGCTGGACTCGGCAGCAGCCTCAAGCATCTTCTCGCGCCACTCCTTGGCCTGCTCCTGCAACTCGGCCGGGATATCCTGGAACTCGAACTTCATGCCCTGGGACGCGTCATCCCAGATGATGGCCTTCATCTTGATGAGGTCGACCACCCCCTTGAAGTTGTCTTCAGCGCCGATGGGGATCACGATAGGCACGGGGTTGGCCTTCAGACGCAGCTTCATCTGGTCGTGGACCTTGAAGAAGTTAGCACCGGTGCGGTCCATCTTGTTGACGAAGGCCAGACGCGGCACCTTGTACTTGTTGGCTTGGCGCCAGACGGTCTCCGACTGGGGCTGCACGCCACCCACAGCGCAATACACCATGCAGGCACCGTCCAGCACGCGCATGGAACGCTCCACCTCAATGGTGAAGTCCACGTGGCCGGGGGTGTCGATGATGTTGAAACGGTGCTCAGGGTAGGACAGGTCCATGCCCTTCCAGAAGCAGGTGGTCGCAGCGGACGTGATCGTGATGCCACGCTCCTGCTCCTGCTCCATCCAGTCCATGGTGGCAGCGCCATCGTGAACTTCGCCGATCTTGTGGTTCACACCGGTGTAGAACAGGATGCGTTCGGTGGTGGTGGTCTTGCCGGCATCGATGTGCGCGGAAATACCAATGTTGCGATAACGCTCAAGGGGCGTGGTGCGGGACATGGAAATACTCCGAAATTGGATCGAGCCCGCCACCCTCAACAGGGGAACGGGCTCTCGGTTCTGGATGCTCTACTGGGCCGAGGCCCGGATCAGAAGCGGAAGTGGCTGAACGCCTTGTTGGCTTCGGCCATGCGGTGCACTTCATCGCGCCGCTTCATGGCGCCGCCACGGCCTTCGGTGGCCTCGATCAGCTCGTTGGCCAGACGCAGCGCCATGGACTTCTCACTGCGCTTGCGGGCGGCTTCCTTGATCCAACGCATGGACAGCGCCAGACGGCGCACAGGACGAACTTCAACCGGCACCTGGTAGTTGGCACCACCCACGCGGCGGGACTTCACTTCCACCATGGGCTTGACGTTGTTGATGGCGACCGAGAAGATTTCGACCGGATCTTTGCCGCTCTTCTTCTCGATCTGCTCCAGCGCGCCATAAATGATGCGCTCGGCGACTGCTTTCTTGCCGCCTTCCATGATCACGTTCATGAACTTGGAGAGCTCGACATTGCCGAACTTGGGATCCGGCAGGATTTCACGTTTAGGGACTTCGCGACGACGTGGCATTTCTTCACCTCATATTGCTTCAGTTGGCACCTTTTCAGGGCCGCGAGAGCCATGCAAAACTCTCACTTACTCGACCCGCACGGACGATTCCGTGTTGTGGGCCACTGCGCTTGAGCCACCTGCCAGGCGGCACAAACACTGGAAATTTCAAACGATCAAGCCTTCTTGGGGCGCTTGGCACCGTATTTGGAGCGAGACTGCTTGCGGTCTTTCACGCCTTGCAAGTCAAGCGAACCACGCACGATGTGGTAACGCACACCGGGCAAGTCCTTGACACGACCACCACGGACCAGCACAACGCTGTGCTCCTGGAGGTTGTGACCTTCGCCACCGATGTAGGAGATGACCTCAAAACCGTTGGTCAGGCGCACCTTGGCGACCTTGCGCAGAGCGGAGTTGGGCTTCTTGGGGGTCGTGGTGTACACACGGGTGCACACACCGCGACGCTGCGGAGAGTTTTCCATGGCCGGGCTCTTGGATTTGGTCTTTTCGACCTCCCGGCCGTGGCGCACGAGTTGATTGATGGTTGGCATTAAAACGTCCCTAAACGTTTGAAAAAAGCGAAAACGAAAACTCCTCGGAAGATTCCGAAAAGCCCTCTAATGTAGCACGCAGCCGAAATCTGGACAATCGCAAAGCTCGCAGCAAGCCGCCATTCGCGGAGCGGGAATCACTGGATCCAGAGACGAATGGCGTCCCAGGCACGGCCCACAATGCCGCTTTCTTCGACGGTGTCCAACACCGAGAGAGGAATTTCAGCCACGGGGGAACCATTGGCCAGGGTCACGCGCAAAGTCCCGACAGATTGGCCACGCAATAGCGGCGCCACGAGCGGCTCTGGGCGCACCACCTCGGATTTGAGCTTGGCACCCTCTCCCGCGGGCACCGACACGACAACACCCTCGGCGCGCCCCAAGCGCACCTGATCGGCCTTGCCCTTCCAGACGCGGGGCGTAGCCACCGGCTCACCCACAGGAACGAGACGCACCGCATCGAAGGCGGTATAGCCCCAGTTAAGAAGTTTCTGGCTTTCAGCCGCTCTCGCGTTTTCGCTGGAAGCACCCAGCAACACGCTGACCAAACGCCGCTGACCTTGCGCCCCCTCACCCAGCCCGGGCACCTGGCGACGCGCCGTGGCAACCAGGCAGTAACCTGCGGCGTTGGTATGTCCGGTCTTCAATCCATCGACGCTAGGATCGCGAAACAGCAACAAGTTGCGGTTGGTGTCGTTGGCCGCGGGCGTACCGGGATAGCGGTAGCGTTGGATGGCGTAGTACGACACGTACTGCGGAAAGTCCACCATCAACCGGGTGGCCAGCGTGGCAAGGTCGCGCGCCGTCGTCGTGTGACCAGCCTCGGTCAACCCTTCAACGTTGCGATAGCTCGTCGAGGGCATGCCCAAGACTTTGGCCTGCTCGTTCATCAATTGCACGAAACGCTCGACCGATCCGGCAACGCCTTCGGCCAGCGCCACGGTTGCGTCGTTACCCGATTGAACAATCATGCCCTTGATCAAGTCCTCAACGGGCACCTGCATCTTGGGGTCGATAAACATGCGAGAGCCCGGCGTCTTCCAGGCACGCTCACTGACGCCGAAGGTTTGCGCGAGGGTGATCTTGCCGGATTTGAGCGCGTCAAAAACCAGGTAGGCGCTCATCAGCTTGGTCAACGACGCGGGCTCGACAGCCTGGTCGGGGTTTTTGGCCGCGAGGACCTGGCCAGAGGTGACATCGAGCAGCAAGTAAGCCCGCGCAGCCACTTCCGGCGCCACCGGCATCTGCGCCAGGGCGGGCAATGCCATGCTCACCGCCAAGCCCAGAGTGAATACGACGTGAGAGAAAAATCGACGCAACAAAATCAAGTCCTTCAAATAAAACAACCCACCCGCAGGAGGTCAAGCTCGCAAGTGGCGCATTGCCAGGTCCCGCAACAAGGGGAGCTGACCATGAAAAAAATGGCCTCCAGCGGGCACCACCAATACCGGCAGGGCTTGGGGGCGTGCCCAGTCCATGACGGATGAGAGAGAGACCGTGTCATCCTGCTCGCCGTGAATGACCAGCGTGCGGCCATGGAGTTCCTCAGGAACGGGCGCCACGTCGAAACGGCTGGCTGCCGTGCCGACCAGTACGATACGCTCGATACCGCGCGTCGCGTGCAGGCGGGCAACGGCATGGCTGGTCACGAATGCGCCAAACGAGAAGCCCGCCAGGCACAGCGGACCCGAAGGCGCCAAAGCATCAACGACGGCCAGAAAGTCATCCCGCTCTCCACGACCTTCGTCGTACACGCCCTCACTCCGACCGACACCACGAAAGTTGAAACGCACGGCCGTCCAGCCGCTTTGTACACAAGCCCTTGCCAGCGTCTGAACCACCTTGTTGGTCAGCGTGCCTCCGTGCAGCGGATGGGGATGGGCGATCACCGCGACGCCGCGGACATCACCCGAAGGGCGATCGATCGCAACCTCCAGTGAGCCCACCGGGCCCGCCAGGCTCCGGAATTCGGTTTGCGCGTTCACAGTGGTTGCGCCTTCAGCGCCCCACATCCGATGGCGTCAAAAGCCTTTGCACCACCACCCCGTCGCGCAAATGCGATTGCACAATCTCATCGATGTCTTGTTCGTCCACATAGCTGTACCAGACAGCTTCAGGGTAAACCACGGCGATCGGGCCGCCGGAACAACGGTCCAGGCAACCCGCTTTGTTCACCCGCACCTTGCCGATACCCGTCAGACCCATTGCCTTGGCTTGCGATTTGCATCGGTCAAACGCCGCCTGCGCGCGGTGCTGTGCGCACGATGCCTCCCCACCGTCCCGCTGGTTCAAGCAAAAGAAGATGTGTCGCTCGTAGTAGGGTTTGTTGTCGCTCATGGCGGAATTTTAGTGGTGAGGCCTGGTGTGCGGGCCACCGCGCGCAATCCAAAGACCAGCGCGGCGAATGGCCACAACCACCCGAGCCACTGAGACAAACCGTGGAAGCGGATGAAGCGCCCTTGCTCCCACGCCTCCAGCGATTGAACGAAATAAGGGCTGTCGGGCGCCTGGTTCAGCAGCGTCAACGAGACCGACAAGGTCAGCAGCATCACCACGGTACACAACCGACGCGGCAGACCCAGCATGCCCAGGCCGGCCATCAAGGCGATCCCCATGCCCAATGCGACCTGGGGCGTGATCCATGCCCAGGCGTGGGAAGGACCGTAAGTGAGGGCCGCCGACAAGCCTGCAGCCACCAGGGCACAAACCAGAAGCACGAGCATGAAGGCGCCACGGCGGAACACCGAGCGCATCTCGGCAAAACCCAGCAGTATCGGAGACAGCAGGCACAGCGCAACGCAGAAGGCCTCGGCCAGCGGACTCAGCGGATCGGGCGTCTCCACGCGCAAAGGAAGCCAGGCGAGAAATGGCGTGTCGTCCAGCGAGGAGATCAGACCCGACTCAACCCGATCCAGAACCTGGCCCAACCCGAACGGCACTGGCAGCGGGTACAGCAAGGCCAGAGGCCACAAGGCCAACAGCACCAAGCTCCCGTGGGCTGTCGGCTCAAACCAACTGGATCGAAAAGCGCTCCAGCGGCGCAAGATGCCCACACGCTCCATGGCCCATGCAAACGTTCCACCCACCGCCGCACCGGCGGTGTTCAGCGCAAAGTCGACATTGGAAGGCACCCGCATGGGCAAGTAGTTCTGCAGCGTCTCCACAGACAAGGACAGCAATGCGGGCAAGGCGAATGCCAGCCACCACGACCACCGCCCGAGGCCAGACCGCAGCATCGCCATGCTCAGCAAGAAGCCCAGGGGCGCATAGCCGAGGAGGTTGGAGGCAACGTCAAAGCCCGTCCAGTACTCGGGCAGCGGCGCCTGCAAGAACGCCAACGGCGAAACCCCCTGCACACGCCAGCCCGCGAAGGGGTACAAACTCGCGTACACCACCAAGCCGGCAAACAACAGTGCCAACGGCCATGCGGACGAACGGGTTTTCAAGACGTCAGAAGGGCTTGACCACCACCAGGAGCACAGCAGCCACCAGCAGTATCACGGGCACTTCGTTGAACCAGCGATACCAAACATGGCTGCGCGGGTTATGACCACGCACGAAACGGCGCAGCATGGCGGCACACGCATGGTGATAGCCCAAGACCAGGAACACCACCAGCAGCTTGGCATGCATCCAGCCCTGCCCGGGACCACGGCCGATGCCATAGCCCAACCAAAGCAACAGGCCCAGCCCCAAAGCCGGCACCGCCAAAACAGTGGTGAATCGCAGCAGCTTGCACGCCATGAGCAGCAGCCGCTCGCGCTCGGCCACACTTTCCGGCGGCACCATGGCAAGGTTGACAAAAATGCGAGGCAGGTAAAACAAGCCGGCAAACCAACTCGCCACAAACACAATATGGAAGGACTTGACCCAGAGCATGGCGGCAGTGTAGTCCCGAGTCCGGCACAAGCACATGGCGTCGCAGCGTCTCGAAGGCGCAAAAAAAACCCGGCCTTTTGGGGCCGGGTTAGGAAGCCTTTTTGCTGTCACACACTAAGGCACCCGCTCAGGGAGGAAAAGCGGGGAGTCGACCTTTCGGAAGACTCGGAAGAAATGTTACACCAGTTATAGGCAAAAACCAAGTGACCCTGTCAATCCTGACATTGATCATTTGTGACATTTGATGTAGATCGAACGATTACGTCGATTTGGCAAGCTCAAACATCACCGCCGTGCCCAGGGACTCGCGAATATTGCCGCGTCCCACCTTGGCGATTGAAAGCTCGCCGAAGCCGGACATGTCGAACGAACTGTCGTCCGGGGATATCTCGACGAAGGGAAATTCGAACACGTCACGCAGCAACTCGCGGCGGAACTCTTCAAACCCGTCATCCTTGACATCGGCGTCGAAGACGATGAGGTTGGGCATGCGCGACAAAACGGCCTCGCGCGCCTGGGCAAAATCGACCACGCTATCGGACGAAATACCCACTTCGCGCAGCGCATCGCGCACAGCCGACCGGATTTGCAATGCCGGCGAGATGGTGAGCACATACACACCTGCGAGCGTCTTGAACATTGACGATTGGTTGTCGGAGAAGTCCACAGCGGCGATGCCGTCCACCGCCTGCACGGTACGGGTGAACATGGCGGTGAAGTTGACACCGTCGTCGGTCGTTTGGCGCTCGATTTCAATGCCACCAGCCGCCTGTGCCACCTGCCGGACCAACATCCAGCTCAGACTGTCCATGGATGAGCTGCTGGACGGCGGCGCGCCGCGGTTTGAAGCGCGCAGTTGCAGCCGGGCGTACTGCGGCCAGGTATGGAGGTCCAGACGCACGTCGATGCGGTTGCCAAAAGGAATCCCCCACTCGATCACGGCGTTGACGAAGGTGTGGGCCACTGTCGGATCCACCAAAACCTCCACCGATTTGAGCTTGCGCCGCAGTTCGATGCCCAGGATGACGAGGTCTTTTTTTCGGTCCTGCAACACATCCTCGACCAGTTGGGCTAGGCAAATGCGCTCGTGCGACTGGCGAATGCGCCCCGAATAGAAGCGCTGGATCTGCTGCGCGCCGATGCCCGAGAGCTTGATGCGATCGGTAGGAATGCTGAGCGCGCGGTGTTCCTGCTTGCTGATGCTTCCCCGGTTCAGCAACTGATCGATGGTGTTCTGCAGCGCATTGGCACCTTCGGTCACTTGATCGGCGAGCCCCGACAGCAACTTGGGCCAGTGATCGTCCAATGACCACACTTCAGCCTGATCGGCCTTGGAGTGGGTGTTCGCAACGCTGTTCGGGGCAGGCTTTTTCGTGGTCGGCATGTTCATACAAAGAAGGGGGTGGAGTAAAAAGAATTAACAAACAGTATTTTCTTCTTACTTCTGACTTTGGCACAACCTCTGTTGATTTTTCTTGCGCCGCCGCGCTATTGGATTGGCCAGCGCTTTCATCTGCTACATGCCGAAGGGCCGCGTTTGCCACAATACGCCCCATGCATGCACCTGCCCCCTTCCCCTCCAACCGCCCCCGCCGCCTGCGCCGGGACACCTTTACGCGCGAATTGGTGCGCGAACACCGCCTTCACGCGAGCGATCTGATCTACCCCGTGTTCGTCCAGGAAGGCCAGGGCCGTCGCGAAGCGGTGGCGTCGATGCCGGGTGTGGAGCGCCTGAGCCTGGATCTGTTGTTGCCCGTGGCGGAGGATTGCGTGGCGCTGGGCATCCCCGTGATGGCCTTGTTCCCGGTGATCGATGCATCGCTGAAGACGCCCGATGGCCAGGAAGCTCTGAATCCCGATGGTCTGGTGCCGCGCGTGGTGCGCGAGCTCAAACAACGGTTCCCGCAACTCGGCGTGATGACCGATGTGGCGCTCGACCCTTACACCAGCCATGGCCAGGACGGCGTGCTCGATGAGCACAACTACATCCTGAACGATCCGACCGTGGAGATCCTAGTGAAGCAGGCGCTCACACAGGCCGAATCGGGCGTCGATATTGTGGCGCCGAGCGACATGATGGACGGACGCGTGGGCGCCATCCGCACCGCGCTCGAGGCACGGGGTCTGGTCCACACGCGCATCATGGCCTACAGCGCCAAGTATGCGAGTGCCTTCTACGGCCCGTTCCGCGATGCGGTGGGCTCGGCGGCCAACCTCGGAAAGGCCGACAAGAAGGTCTACCAGATGGACCCGGGCAACACCGACGAGGCCTTGCGCGAAGTGGCGCTGGATTTGGCCGAAGGCGCGGACATGGTGATGGTCAAGCCGGGCATGCCTTATCTGGACATCGTGCGCCGCGTGAAAGACGAGTTCGCGGTGCCGACGTTTGCCTACCAGGTCAGCGGCGAGTACGCGATGCTCAAGGCGGCGGCCTTGAACGGCTGGCTGGACCACGATGCCGTGATGATGGAAAGCCTGCTGGCGTTCAAGCGGGCTGGCGCCGATGGCGTGCTGACCTACTTCGCACGCGACGCCGCCCGGCTGTTGCGCGGCTGAGCCCTCCACCATGCGCATCTTCCGCGTCACTCCCGCCGGTGCCAGCGAAATCGACAGCCTGCCGACGTCGCTGGCCGCGCAGAGCTACCTCTGGATCGCCTGCGGGCGACGCGAATTCGAGCTGGAGCAAGCGCGCATTCAAGCCAGCTTGCAGGCGCTGGCGGGCACCACGCTGGTCGATCTGCACCTCTCGGACCTGCTCAACAACCAGTTGCCGTCGCATTACGACTACACCTCGAAATACGACATTCTGGTGTTCCGTCGACTCGCCGCAGGCCAGAGCGAAACCGATCTGGCGCATCCAGGCGAGGTGCTCACGCAGTCGATCAAGCGCAGCGGGCCGCCCGTGCTGCGGCGCATCGACACCAGTCCGGTGGGCTTTGCGGTATTTGACAGGGTGCTGCTCACCGTGCATCCGGCCGGCTGCCAGGTGCTGGACCAATACGCCACGCGTCTCTTGTCTTCGACCGCGGTGGCATCGCGTGTGACCGGCGTGCACCTGCCGCCTGGCCCGGCCGACCTGATGCTGCGCATCGTCAACCAGATGGTGGATGGCTACCTGGAGTTGCGGCGCGAACTCACGCGCCAGCTGGACCACTGGCAATCCGAGCTGCTGCAGCCCAAGGGTCGCTTCAGCAACTGGAGTTCGCTGCTGGACGCGCGGATTTCCCTGCACCAGTTGGACGAGATCTGCGAAGACCAGCGCTCGGCGATCCAGGACTGGATCGAGTCCTTGTCGACCTGGGAGCCCAACGAGACCAATGGGGGTCAACGCGGATTGGAACTGCTCAAGGTGCGCTCTCGCGATGTGCTGGAGCACATCGAGCGGGTGGTGCACCACGTGCGCCGGCTGGAGCAGAACGCCGAGACCGCCGTGCAGATGCATTTCTCGGCGCAGAGCAACCGCACCAACGACATCATGCGCACGCTCACCGCACTCACGGCCATCTTTCTGCCGCTGAACCTGATCGCGGGCATCTTCGGCATGAACTTCCAGTTCATTCCCCTGCTGCACCAGCAGACCGGCTTCTGGTGGGCGATCGGCTCCATGGCACTGACCGCCGTGGTGCTGGGCATCTTGTTCTGGCGCAAGCGCTATCTGGTGCGCACCTCCGCCGGACGCTGAATGCTCAGACGTACGCGGGGCTCAGGCCTTCGTTGACCATCACGCGCTGCAGGGAGGGGCGCTCCAGCATGCGCTGCAGGTAGGGCCCCAGGTGCGGGTATTCGCGGGCGGGGCGAACCGGCGAATCGGGGGAAAAGTGGCGCGTCCAGCGGCACAACGTGAACACGTAGGCGTCAAGCAGCGAGTAGGCCTCGCCCAGGAACCAGGGACCACCGTGGCGCGCGAGTTCGGCGTCGAGCTGGGCAATGAGCGCGCCCACGCGGCGCTTGGCCGCGGCCTTGACTTCGTCTTGCGCGGCGCTGCCCGGCTCGTTCACCCAGCGGTGGGGGTAGAAGTAAACGATGAGCGTGGCCTGCAAGGTGTTGGTCAGCCACATGAGCCACTTGTAGGCGTGCGCGCGCTCTTTCGTGCCCAGCGCGGGCATCAGGCTGGCCTGCGGGTGTGTGTCGCACAGGTGCAGGCAGATGGCCGCTGTTTCGTAGAGCACCAGGTCGCCATCGACCAGCACCGGGATCAGGCCGTTGGGGTTGAGCGCGCGGTAGGCCGGCGAATCCAGCGCGCCGTTCTCGCGGTCGATGCGCACCCGCTCGTAGGGCACGCCCAGTTCTTCGAGCAGGATGTGCGGCACCATGGCCGCGGTGCTGGGGTAGAAGTGCAGTTGGATCATCGGGGAGCGGGGTTGGGCAGGCCAAACAGCGAGGCGCCATTGTCCCAGGCGATCTTCTTCGCCACGTCGGCCGGCAGGCCGCCCAGCCAGGTGCGGTAGCCCTTCATGAGATCGCCGTAGTAGAGCCAACGCTGGTTGACCCAGGTGTCCGAGCCAATCAGGAAGCGCTCGGGGTACTTGAGCAGCAGGGCCCGCCATTCGGGGCAGAGCTGGCCATCGGCGCAGGTCAGGCCCGGTCGGTAAGAGAGTTCGCCGTACAGGCGCGGGTAACGGGCCAAGAGTTCGTCCACGCGCTGGACCGGTGTACCGCCGATGCCGGTGTGCGCCCAGATCAGCAGCGACTTCTGTCCTTTGGACGGTGTGTTCGCCATCAGCAGGTCGATCGCTACGTCGTCCACGTGCGCGAGGATCGCCAGGTCTTTCTGCTCGGCCAGGGCCATGAGCTGCCTGGCCACGGGGCCGTTGGCGTTGGCGCTGTCATAGAGGTGGAATTCGCCCAGGCCACGGTAGGGGCCCGCGGGCGTGCCGCGCTTGAGCTCGGCGTTCACCATGTCCACGATGCTCGGGTCGCGGAACCAGTTGTTGTAGTCGGCCCGGTCTCGGTACAGGCGCACGAAGGGCACCACCGTCACGCCGGCCTTTCGCGTCTGCTCGCGCGCGCTGGCCAGCGCGCGGGTGCCGTCGTTGGGCCGCGAATTGGCGACGATGGCGCGCACGCCGTTGCGCTGCATGCGATCGAGCACGTCGGCCATCGGGTGCGGGCAGCCCGGTGCCGGCGTGTCGTGGGTACAGGCTTCGTTGTTGTAGTGCAGATGGGCGTCGAACAGCGGGCCGCTGTAGTCCGCCGCCACGGCGGCGGTGCAGGCAGCGATCAGCAACCCCAGCGACGCAGCGGCGCGCCACATCGCATCACACGAGGTGTTGCGCGAAGAAGGCCAGCGTGCGTTCGCGCGCCAGCTTGGCTGCGGCTTCGTTGTACGAACCGCGCTGGTCGCAGTTGAAACCGTGGTTGGCGTCGTAGACGTGCACGGTCACGCCGGGTTGCGCTTTCTTGAACGCCTCCACGGTGTCGAGCGGAATCCAGTGGTCCTGTTCGCCAAAGTGCGCCAGCACAGGCACGGTCGGTTTGCGCGCGGGCTCGTCGCCCGCGGTCATGCCTCCGCCGTAATACGGTGCGGCAGCCGACAAGCCCTTGAGCAGGCACGCTGAGCGCCAGGTGAGCAGACCGCCCCAGCAATAACCGACGATGCCGACCTTGCCCGCTTGCGCGGCATGGTCGATGGCGGCCTGGATGTCGGGCAGCACACCAGGAGCCGGCAGGCTTTCCACTGCCGCCTTGAGTTCCATGCCGGCTTTCATGTCGGCCTCCGTGTAGCCCAGCTCCACGCCCTGCTTGACGCGGTGGAAGGTGGCGGGTGCGACCGCGAGATAGCCCTCTGCGGCATACCCATCGGCCACGGAGCGGATGTGCGAGTTCACGCCGAAGATCTCCTGCAGCACGACCACCGCGCCGCGCGGTTTGCCGGCAGGCGTTGCCACGTAGGCGGGGAATTTGAAGCCGTCGGCGGCCGTGAGTTCGATGGTTTGACCCATGGTGGTTCTCCTGTTGTGGGATGGAAAAGAAATTCAAGCGCGCAGTTTGCGCGCCACGAAATCGAGGCGGTCCTGGCCCCAGAACAATTCGCCATCGATGACATAACTCGGCGCACCGAACACCTGAAGGTCGATGGCCGCTTGCGTCTGCGCCTCGTAGCGCGCCTGCACGTCCGCTTGTTGCGACTGCTGCAGCCGTTGCGCATCCAGGCCCGTTTCGTCCAGCAGCTGTGCGAGCACCTCCAGCGAGGCAATGTCGCGCTGCTGCGCCCATACCGCCGCCAACACGGCACCCGTCAGGCGCATCGCCGCGGCGTCGCCGTCATGCATTGCCACGGCGGTGATCAGCCGCGCGGCGGGGTCGCCTGCCACGGGAAAAAAGCGCGGCTCGGGGTGCAGCGGGATGCCCAGCGCCTCGCTGAAGCGGCGCAGTTCGAGCAGGCGGTACGCCTGGCGCTGCGGCGCGCGCTTGGGCAGCGGCAGGCCACCAGAGAGCGGAAAAATGCGGCCCAGGTCCATGGGCAGCACGCGCACCTGGGTACCGGTCTCGCGCAGCAAGGCGGCGAAGCGTTCATGCCCGAAGTAGGTCCAGGGGCTTTGCGGAACGAAGTAATAGTCGACTGTGCGACCCATATTGATCTCCTGACGCTGTTGTAATGGCACGCCGGTGGCGAGCCCGTGTTGTACGCGATGCCGCCCCATTCTGCAGGAGACGGGTTATGGACAAGGTGCTTCTGGTCACGGGCGGCGGACGCGGCATCGGCGCGGCCACCGCGCGGCTGGCCGCGCAACAGGGTTGGGCGGTGGCGGTGAACTACACCGCGAATTCGCTCGCGGCCGACGAAGTGGTGCGCGCCATTCGCGCCGACGGCGGCACGGCCATTAGCGTGCAGGCCGACGTGGCGCAGGAGGACCAGGTGCTGGCGATGTTCGCGAAGATCGATGCCAAGCTCGGCCGCCTCCACGGCTTGGTGAACAACGCCGGTGTGGTCGACGTGACCGCGCGCGTGGACGAGATGGGCGTGGCGCGCTGGCGCCGCATGTTCGATGTCAACGTGATCGGCTCGATGCTGTGCGCACGCGAAGCGGTGCGCCGCATGAGCACCCGACACGGTGGCGAAGGCGGCAGCATCGTGAACCTCTCCAGCGCGGCAGCACGCCTGGGGGCCGCAGGTCAATACGTGGACTACGCGGCCGCCAAAGGCGCGATCGACGCGTTCACCATCGGCTTGGCACGCGAAGTGGGCGGCGAGGGTATTCGCGTCAATGCCGTGCGCCCCGGACTGATTGACACCGAGATCCACGCCTCCGGCGGCCTGCCCAACCGCGTGAACGACCTCAAGCACCAGGTGCCGATGCAACGCGGCGGCACTGCCGACGAGGTGGCGCAGGCGATTGTCTGGCTGCTGTCGGATGCGGCGAGCTACACCACGATGAGCCTGATGGACGTGTCCGGCGGGCGCTGAACACAGGCGTGGCCCTCACCCGGCGCGCGTGCATGAATCCAGAGGCACCAAAGGACGGCTGCGCCGGCCCAAGGTGTCGTCCCCCCTCCAAGCGCCAAAGGCGCGCCAGAGAGGGGGGAAGCCGCGTCAGCGGCGCAGGGGGGTGAGCCGGTAAGCCACAATCCAGCATGGACTTCAAGCCGCTCATCACCCTGCTGGCGATCGTCAACCCCTTGGCGATCGTGCCGTTCTTCATCCACTACACGCAGGGGTTTTCGCGGCAGCAGCGGCAGCGCACGGTGGTGGTGTCGGCATTCAGCGCCTTCGCCGTGATCGCCACCTGCGCCATCATCGGCCTGCAGATCCTGGAGTTCTTCAGCATCTCGCTGGCCAGTTTTCAGGTGGGTGGCGGCATGTTGCTGCTGACCTCCTCGCTGGCCATGCTCAATGCGCGCCCAGCCGAGGCGAAGGCCGCCGACCAGGACTTGAACGAGGCCTCGGCCCGCACCTCCATCGCCGTGGTGCCGCTCACGATTCCCTTGCTGACGGGTCCGGCCACGATGTCCACGGTGGTGATCTATGCCGACCAGGCCAAGACCTTTTTCCAGCACGCTGCGCTGGTGGGCTATGGCGTGGTGGTCGCGCTGGCTACCGCCTTGTGTTTCACCTTGGCCGAACCGATCGCGCGCGTGCTGGGCCAGACCGGCATCAACGTGATGACGCGGCTCATGGGGTTGATCCTCGCCGCGCTGTCGGTCGAGGTGATGGCCACCGGACTGGTGAAGCTGTTTCCGGCACTCTCAGGCTGAGGGATACAGGCCCAGCACCTGCGCCTGCAGGCGCGAGAGGCCCAGCAGCGCATCGGTGAAGGGCGTCGGCACACCGGTGAGTTGGCCGAGTTCGCGCACCACCGCCACCAGCGCGTCGAGTTCCACCGGTTTGCGCGCTTGCACGTCCTGCAGCATCGAGGTCTTGAACGCGCCGAGCTTGCGCGTGACGGCATGCCGGTCTTCGGGCTGCTGGTCGATCGGGATGCCGATGCGCGCGCCGATCTCCTTGGCTTCGAGCATGACGCGGCTGATGAAGCCGCGCACCAGCTCGTCGTCCAGGATGCGGTCGCTGGTGGCACCGGTGAGCGCGCTCACCGGGTTCACCGTCATGTTGCCCCAGAGCTTGTACCAGATGTCTTTCTGAATCTGCGGTGAGACGCTGGCGTCCAGCCCCGCGCGCTGCATCAGCGCGGCCAGCGCCTGCACGCGCACGGAAGATGCGCCGGACGGTTCGCCCACGATGAGCCCTTTGCCGAAGTGATGGCGCACGACGCCAGGCGCGTCCACCGAGCAGCTCGCGTGCACCACACCACCGATGACATGCCGAGCGGGGATGCCGCGCTCGATCGAACCGTCGGCATCGACGGTCTTCAAAGGCGTGCCGGCGTGCGCGCCACCGAAGCCGTTGAAGAACCACCAGGGCACGCCGTTCATGGCGGTGAGCACCACCGTGTCCGACCCGAGCAGCGGCGCCATGCCGGGCACCACCGCCGGCAGCGCGGGCGCCTTCAGAGCCACGATGACGAGGTCTTGCGCGCCGAGCTCCGCCGCGTCGGCGGCGGCCTGCACCGGTGCCTGGTGGCATTGCCCGTCCTGGTGCAGTTGCAGGCCATCGCGCTGCAGCGCGGCCAAGGTATCGCCACGCGCGAGCACGCTCACGCGGCAACCCACCTGCGCAAGCCGCACGCCCAGCCAGCCGCCAATGGCGCCGGCGCCCACGATGGCCACGCGCGGAAATTCAAGGGTCGAACTCAAGGGGTCACTCCAGGTAGCTGCGGTCCAGGCGGTTCACCTGCCGCACCAAGGCGTCGAACACGTCGCGACCGGCGCCGTGGTTCGGGTTGAATTGCAGCGCATCGCGCGTGCATTTCGCGGCGATGGCTTCGGACACGGGAATGACCGCCTGCACGCCGCCCATGGAATAGGTCGCCATCTGGATCTCGCAGGCGCGCTGCAAGGTCCAGAGGATGACGAAGGTCTGCGGCACGGTCGCGCCCCAGGCCAGCAGGCCATGGTTGCGCAGGATCACGGCGGGCTTGTCGCCGATGCTCTTGAGCAGACGTGGCGCCTCGTCGGCATGGATGGTGATGCCTTCGAAGTCGTGGTACGCGACCATGCCGTGCAACTGCGCGGTGTAGAAGTTGGTCTGCTGCAAGCCCTCCTTCAGGCAGGCCACGGCCACTCCCGCGGTGGTGTGGGTGTGCATGACGCAGTGCGCGCCGGGCAGGCCATCGTGAATGGCGGCGTGCACGGTGAAGCCGGCCGGGTTCACCGGGTGCGACGAGCCATCGAGCACCTCGCCTTGCAGGTTGATCTTCACCAGGTTGCGCGCTGTGACTTCGCTGTAGTGCAAGCCGAAGGGGTTGATCAGGAACTGTTTGTCCTTGCCGCACACGCTGGACGGAAGGCGCAGCGTGATGTGGTTGTAGATCATCTCGGTCCAGCCGAGCATCGCGAACACGCGGTAGCACGATGCGAGTTCGACGCGCGCGGCCCATTCGTCCGGGTGCATGCCGGCGGGCGGGGTAAGGATGGTCGGTTGCAAGGCTGCGTTCATGCCGGTCTCCTTCGGGCTCGAGCGTGTGCGCTCAGTACACCGCGCCCTTGGCCGGCGCGGGCGCGGCCGGGGCATCGGCCTTGAAGCGAGCGGCCAGCGCGCTGGTCTGGCGCACGAGGATCTGCGTGTCCAGCCCCACGGCGACGAACACCGCCCCGAGCGCGAGGTAGTGGCGCGCGAGCGTTTCGTCGGTCGCGAGGATGCCAGGGGCCTTGCCTGCGCGCAGAATGCGCGCGATGGCGTCTTCGATCGCAGTCTGAACCTCGGCGTGGCCCGGATTGCCGATATGGCCGAGCGAGGCCGACAGGTCGGTCGGGCCGATGAACACGCCATCGACACCCGGCGTGGCGGCGATCGCGTCCAGGTTGCGCAGCGCTTCGCGCGACTCGGCCTGCACCAGCAGGCAGACCTGGGCATTGGCTTCCTTCGCGTAGTTCGGATAGCGGCCCCAGCGCGAGGCGCGCGCACCGCCCATGCCTCGGATGCCGCCTTGTCCTTCGATATCCCCCGCCTGCGGGTAGCGGCAAGCGCGCACCAGCTGGGCCGCTTGCTCGGGCGTGTCGACCATGGGCACCAGCAGGGTCTGCAGGCCCAGATCGAGGTACTGCTTGATCAGCGCCGCATCGCCCACGGGCACGCGCGCGATGGGGTGCGACGCCGGGTAGGCGGCAATGGTTTGCGCCTGCGCCAGCACGTCCCTCAGGCCGTTGGGCGAGTGCTCGCCGTCGATGAGCAGCCAGTCGAAGCCGGCGCCCGCGCAGATCTCGGCGCTGTAGGCGTTGGCCAGGCCGAGCCAAAGGCCGATCTGGGCGCGGCGCTCGGCCAGCGCCTGTTTGAAAGGATTGGTGGGGGTTTGCATGGAACGATGGGGTCAAACGAACTGAAACTTCAAGCAACCGAGCGGGCCGTAATCGGCCTCGAACAGGTCGCCCATTTTGGCGGCCACAGGCCGCGTGAACGAGCCGGCCAACACGATCTGGCCGGGCTGGAGCGACTCGCCCCAAGGCGCGAGTTTGTGCGCCAGCCAGGCGATGCCGATCGCGGGGTGGCCTTGCACGCCGGCGGCCAGGCCGGTTTCCTCGACCGCGCCGTTCTGCCGCAGGATGGCGCCGCACCAGGGCAGGTCGGTGGTGCGCGGGTCGGCGCGGTAGCGCGGGTCGCCAACGCCCACCACGATGCCGGCGTTGGCCGCGTTGTCGCTGATGGTGTCGAAGACCTTGCGCATCGCCTTGGTGTGGCGGTCGAACTGCTCGATGCGCGCGTCGATGATTTCAATGGCGGGCGTGACGTAGGCGGTGGCGGCGAGCACGTCGTCCACGGTCACGCCCTTTCCTTGCAAGGGCGCATGGAGCACGAAGGCCAGTTCCACCTCGACGCGCGGCGCCATGAATCGCGAGGCCGGAATCTGCAGCACCTCGCCGGCCTGCGCGGTGAAGCGCATGCTGTCGAGCAGGGTGCCGAAGTCGGGCTCGTCGATCTGGCTGGAGAGTTGCATCGCGCGGCTGGTGAGACCGATCTTGTGGCCGATCACCTGCTTGCCGGCGGCGCGCTGCAATGCCACCCAGGCACGGCCGACGCAGTAGCCGTCGTCGATGGTCATGCCAGGGAAGCGCTTGGAAAAGTGTTCGAGCGGCACACGGCTGCGCTCGGCCTGGTCGAGCTCGGCAGCCAATTGCTGGATGAGGGCGTCGTCGAGCATGTCAGTTGCTCCGGCTCAGTTGGTCCGAGACAAAGCCCTCTCTCCGGCGAACGTGCCTCCATCCAGAGGCATCAAGGGTCCGGCTCCGCCGGCCCGAGATGCCGTCCCCCCTCGAAGCGCCGAAGGCGCGCGACAGAGGGGGGAAGCTGCGAAGCGGCGCAGGGGGGTGTTTCATTTCAGCCCTTGTTGAACAGCGGATGCAGGGAGCTGGTCTTGCTGTCGAACACCTCGTGTCCTTCGTCCACCTGCACGGTGATGCCGATCGGGCGCGTGGCCAACTGCGTGGCGAAGTGCGCTTTCACCACCGCCTGCAGCGCCTCGCCCACGCGTTGGTGCACCACGGTGCTGCGGCCCTTGGCCATGCGCACGTTCATGTAAACGAAGGCGTACTCGCCGCCCAGGCCGGCGGCGATGCCGGCCGCGCCACCGTCACCCACGGCGCTGTGCGCCGCCGGATAGGCCAGCACACGCGTGCCACCGGTGGGAAACACTTGTTTGTCGGCTTCGTCGCGCACGGCAAGCATGGCGTCGCACAAGGTGCGGCAGAGCGCGTCCATGTCGGTGCCGCCCTCGCTGGCGGTGCGGTCGAGGTTGGGCGTGTAGAGGATGACGAGGTGCGGCATGGTCGGTTTTTCTTCAGAGGCGCAATTCAAAGACGCGAGACGGCCTGATAGCCCTTGGCCGCCGAGGCCTGCGCCGCGGGAATGGCCTCGCCGCTCTGGGGCGTCACCGGAAAGATGGCGTTGATCTGGCCCGTGCCGGACGCGCCGAAGTACGGTGTGATCACTTCGGCCTTGCCGTCGTAATCGCTCCAGCCGAGCGCGCCGAGCATCATGGCGGTGTCGTGCATGAAGCCTTCGCCGTGGCCCTTGGCGGCGTACTCGGGCAGCATCTCGCAGAAGGCTTTCCACTCGCCCTGCTCCCACATCTGCACCACGCGGCGGTCCAGGGTTTCGAGGAAGGGCGACCAGATCTTGAAGGCGTAGTCGGGCGCGAGGCCGTTCTGCGCGAAGCGGTGGCTGAGCGAGCCGCTGGCGAAGAAGGCGACGGTGCCGTCGTAGTGGTCTTCGACGGCTTTGCGCATGGCCCAGCCCAGGCGCGCGCTGTCGTTGAGGTAGTGCGCCTGGCACAAGGCCGAGACCGAAATGGCCTTGAAGTGCCGGTCGGCGTTCATGTAGCGCATGGGCACGAGGGTGCCGTACTCGGGACCGAGGGTGGTGGCGTCGTGCGCCAGGGTTTCCACGCCGTGCTGGTTGCACACCTCGGCCAGCAGCTTGCCAAGCACCGGGTTGCCCGGAATCTCGAACGGCATGTTGCTGATGAAGTGCGGCAACTCGTTGCTGGTGTAGGTGCCTTTGAAGTGGGGCGCGCAGTTGAGGTGGTAGCTGGCGTTGACGAGCCAGTGGGTATCGAACACGACGATGGTGTCGACGCCGAGTTCGCGGCAGCGGCGGCTGATCTCGTGGTGGCCGTCGATGGCATCCTGCCTCGTGCCTTTGCGGGGTCCGTCGAGTTCGCTGAGGTACATCGAAGGAACGTGGGTGATCTTGGCGACCAGTGCTAGTTTGCCCATGCTTCTCCCCTGTGTTTGTTTTCGCTCGCTCCGTGGGCCGTCCGCGCTGCTTCGGATCGGATGGGCAGGGTGTTCTGCGCAGCGGGGTAAAGGAGGAGGACCGGCGCAGCCGGTCCGGGGGACACCCGCGGAGCAGAGCACCCTGCCCATCCGATCCCGTCAACCCATGAGCGTGAAAGCATTTCAAACACCCCAATGCGGAATGTGGTGCGAACCCAGAGACACCGCTACGTTCTTGGGCTCCAGAAACACCTCATAGCTCCAGGTGCCACCCTCGCGTCCAGTACCGCTGGCCTTGGTGCCGCCAAAGGGCTGCCGCAGGTCCCGCACGTTCTGCGAATTCACGAAACACATGCCCGCCTCCACCGCCGCCGCCACCCGGTGTGCGCGGCCCAGGTTCTCGGTCCACACATAGCTGGAGAGGCCGTACTGGATGTCGTTGGCCAGCTCGATCGCGTGGGCTTCATCCTTGAAAGGAATCAGGCAGGCGACGGGCCCGAAGATCTCGTCCTGGGCAATTTTCATTCGGTTGTCCACGTCGGCAAAGACGGTCGGCCAGACGAAATTCCCCTTCTGCATGCGGCCTGGGAGCTCTGGCGCGTAACCCGGACGGTCCAGCCCGCCGCACAACATCGTGGCCCCCTCCTTCGGACCCAGCTCGATGTAGCTGCGCACCTTGGCCAGGTGTGCCGGGCTGATCATCGGGCCGACGATGGTCTTCTCGTCTTGAGGATCGCCCACGACGATCTTCTTCGCGCGCTCGGTGAACTTCTGCACGAAGTCCGCGTAGATGTTCTGCTGCACCAGGATGCGGCTGCCCGCCGTGCAGCGCTCGCCGTTGTTGCTGAAAATCATGAACACGGCCGCGTCGAGCGCACGGTCCAGGTCGGCATCGTCGAAGATCACGAATGGACTTTTTCCACCCAGCTCCATGCTGAACTTCTTGAGCCCCGCGCTCTTGGCAATGCGGTTTCCCGTGGCGGTGGAACCGGTGAACGAGATCGCACGCACGTCCGGGTGCGCGCACAGAGGCTCGCCCGCCTCCTTGCCGTAGCCGTGCACGATGTTGAGCACGCCCGGCGGAACGCCGGCCGCCAGCGCCAGCTCGCCCAGGCGCGCGGCGCTCATGGGCGAGAGCTCGCTCATCTTCAATACCGCCGTGTTGCCGAACGCCAGGCAGGGCGCGGTCTTCCAGGTGGCCGTCATGAAAGGCACGTTCCACGGGCTGATGAGCGCGCACACACCCACGGGGTGGAACAAGGTGTAGTTCAGGTGCGTGGGCGTGGGATAGGTGTGGCCGTCCACCCGCGTGCACATCTCGGCGAAGTAGTGGAAGTTGTCGGCCGCGCGCGGCACGAGCTGCTTGCCCGTCTGGGCAATGACCTGGCCGGTGTCATCCGTCTCGGTGCGCGAGAGCTCCGGCACATGTTGGGTGATCAGCTCGCCGAGCTTGCGCATGATCGCCGCTCGCTCCGTGGCGGGGCGGCCAGCCCACTGGGGGAACGCGTCCTTCGCGGCCTGCACGGCGGCATTGATTTCATCCTGGCCACCGGCCACCACTTCGGCCAGCACCTCCTGCGTCGCAGGGTTGACGGTCTCGAAGGTGGGGCCACCGGCGACGGACTGGCCGTTGATGAGGTGCTGGATCGTGGTGGTCATGCGGTTCAGGGGTGTTGGGTGATGGTGTTGACGAGATCGCCAATGCCTTCGATGGACGTGACGACCACGTCGCCCGGCTGGCAATCGACCACGCCGTCGGGCGTGCCGGTGAGGATCACGTCGCCCGGCTGCAAGGTCATGAAGGCGCTGAAGTATTCGATGAGCGTGGGCACGTCGAAGATCATGTCGCGCGTGCTGCCTTGCTGAGTGAGCTTGCCGTTGACCGTGGTCTGCAGTGCGAGGTTCATGGGATCGGGCACGTCGGCGGCGTCCACCCGCCACGGCCCGATGGGCGTGCAGGTATCGCGGTTCTTCGCGCGCAGGTTGGGGCGGTACCAGTTTTCCAGGTAGTCGCGCACGACGTAGTCGTTGGCCACGGTGTAGCCGCCCACGAAGTTCAGCGCATCGTCCTTGTGCACGCGGCGCGCCGTGCGGCCGATGACCACCGCAAGTTCGCATTCGTAGTGCATGAACGCCACGCTGGGCGGGCGCAGCGTGAGGCCCCGGTGGCCGATGAACGAAGCCTCGCCTTTCACGAAAACCAGAGGTTCCTCCGGCGCCTTGAACGCGAGTTCCTTGGCGTGGTCGGCGTAGTTCAGGCCCAGCGCCAACACGGTGCGCGGGCGCTGTGGCGACAACGGTGGCAGCGGCGGCAGCCACACCACCTCCTCGAACGCCAGGCGGCGGCCGGCGAACGCTGGTGTCAGCAGCTCGAGTTGGCCCTCGCGCTCGATGGCGTCGTGGACCGCGCCCGACCAGGCGATGCGGGCGCGCTTCATGCGACCTCCTCCTTCACGAAAGCATGGCGCGCGGGCACGAACCCCGCGGCGGAAATCTCCACTGTGTCGCCCGCATGCACCAGAGGGCGGGTGCCATCGGGCAGGCAATCGGTGCCGAGCATGAGCACGTCACCGGGGCGCAGCGCCATGAACCCATTGACCGTGGCCAACAGGGTCGCCGCATCGCGCACCATCTCGACCAGCGACGTGGTCTGCCGGTGCACGCCGTTGATGTGCAATTCCATCTGCAAGCCCGCCAGGCCGACCATGCCGCCGACCCGCACCAGTGGCACGCAGGCGGGGCCCACGCCCAGGAAGCCGTCGACGCAGCGCATCTTCACCGGCGGCCGGTAGTAGCTCTCGTGGGCGATGGCCACGTCGTTGAACAGGGCCGCGCCGACCACACCGTCCTCGCCCATTACCAGCCCCAGCGAGGCCGCCACCTGCACCGCCGGCCCGGCAGGCAAGGCAATGGCCTGGCCGTTCGGGGTGAAGGTGTTGGCGGTCTTCACGTAGAGCACCGGCGCCTGGGGCGCGGCCTTGTAGGGCGCCTCGTTCATGCGCGGCGCCCACAGCGCGAGCTCGCGCTGGAAATTGAGCAGCGTGCCGTAGACGGTGCCCACGGGCACCCAGGGCGTTGTGTTCATGCAGGGTCTTCCTCGATGTCTTCGTCGACGTCTTCGTCGTCGGCACCAGCGGGCGCTTCCAGCGCGATCACCTCGTCGAGCAAGACATAGAGCTGCGCCAGGCGGTCCTTGCCCAGGCGTTGCTCCATCCAGGCGTAGTGCGCCTCGATGGTGTTGGACAGGCTTTTCACCCGCTTCAACCCCGCCGGCGTCGCACGCACCACGGTGCGCCGCGCGTCCTGCTCGCAACGGCTGCGCGAGATCAGGCCGTCGCGCTCCATGCGGGTGAGCACGCCGGTGAGACTGGGGCCCAGCAGGAAGGCTTCGCGCGCCACGCGCCCGGTTTCCACACCACCGGGCACGTGCGCGTGTTCGCCCAGCACGCGCAGCACCCGCCACTGCTGGTCCGACAGCCCATGCTCGCGCAGGCTGGGTCGGGTGTGCAGCATCACGGCCTCGCGGGCTTCGAGCAGCAGACGCGGCAGGTTGCGGTGAATGAAGGGGGTGTCGTCGCTCATTTATTTAACATGTTAAATGAATTTTTTGGAAACACTTTCCTGGTTTACCCGGTGCGATCTGCGGTGAGAATGGCGCGCATGAACGCACTCACCGACCTGCTGGGCACCGAACATCCCTTGATACAGGCGCCCATGGCGGGTGTGCAGGGTGCCGCGCTGGCGGTGCCGGTGAGCAACGCGGGCGCGCTGGGCTCCCTGCCTTGCGCCATGCTCTCGCCCGAGGCGCTGGGGCGCGAACTCGAAACCCTGGCCGCCGGCACCACGCGGCCGTTCAACGTCAATTTCTTCTGCCACGTGCCGCCCGAGCCGGACGAGGCGCGCGAAGCGGCCTGGCGCGCCTGGCTGCAGGCCTACTACCACGAGGCCGGGCTGGACATCGACAGCGTGCCGCCCGGCGCGGGCCGCGTGCCCTTCAACCGTGCAGCGGCCGACATCCTGGAGCGCTTCAAACCCAAGGTCGTGAGCTTCCATTTCGGCCTGCCCGACCTGGACCTGCTGGACCGTGTGAAGAGCTGGGGCAGCGTGGTGCTGTCGTCGGCCACCACGGTGGAGGAAGCGCGCTGGCTGGAAGCGTTCGGGGCGGACGCCATCATCGCCCAGGGCCTGGAGGCCGGCGGGCACCGCGGCATGTTCCTGTCGGACGACCTCACCACGCAAAGCGGCACCTTCGCGCTGCTGCCGCAGATCGTGGCGGCGGTGGATGTGCCGGTGATCGCGGCCGGCGGCATCGCCGATGCCACCGGCGTGGCGGCCGCGCTGGCGCTGGGCGCCTCGGGCGTGCAGGTGGGCACCGCCTACCTGTGCTGCACGGAGGCCACCACGAGCGCGATCCACCGCGCGGCGCTGCAGAGCGAGGCGGCGCACCACACAGCCCTCACGCACCTCTTCACCGGCCGCCCGGCGCGCGGCATCGTCAACCGCGTGATGCGCGAGCTCGGCCCGATGAACCCGGTGGCCCCGGCCTTTCCGCTGGCCACCGCCGCCATGGCGCCGCTGCGCGCGCACTGGGAAGCCAAGGGCAGCGGCGACTTCTCACCGCTGTGGTCGGGGCAGAACGCCAGCGGCTGCCGCGAGGTATCGGCGGCCGAGCTGACGCGCGATCTGGTTCAGGGGTTTGCGCGGAACTGATCGCGCAGCGCGTTGAGCCAGCGCTTGAGGCGCGCCGGGTCCGCGGCCTGGGCCAAGTCATCGGCGAGCCGCGCCACGGCGGCGTCCAGCGCGCGGGTCTGGTCGATCCGCACTTGCAGCAAGCTGTTGGCGTTGGGTGACATGCCGTCGGGCAATTCGAATTCGTCGGCCAGCGCGTTCTGGCGCGCGGCGCGCTCGCGCTCCAGGTCGGCCACCTGGGCCTTGAGCAGCCGCGTAAGCGAAGCCAGGCGTTCGTCCGACAGCGCATGCACCGCCTGCGGGTCGGCCAGCTCGGCCCGGGCCTGGATCTGCAGCAGCGCCACCAGGTCGCGCTTTTCGTAGGCGGCGTTGGCCTCGCTCATGAGCGCGGTCTTGCGCAGGCGCGCCTGCGGGTCGCTTTCGCGGTCCGGGTGCAGGGCGCTGGCGAGCTGGCGGAACAGGCGGCGCAGCAAGGTGTCGGCGTCGTGGCGCTCGGCCTGATCCTGCAACTGCGCGGCACCGGGCTTCTTGCGCGCGCGCCGGGCCTGCGCGGCTTCGCGCCGACGCTCCTGCGCTTCTTCCTGCGCGCGGCGCCAGCGCGCCATGCCGGCGCGCAGCAGTTGCTCGGCGCTCCAGCTGGGGTCGTCGTCTTCCAGAGGCTCGCCCAGCACCGCCGTCCATTTCTCGCGCAAGGCGTCCGCCTCGGCCTGCTGGCTTTGCGCCAGCGTGCGCGGGCTGTGGCGGTCGTGCAGGTCGCGCATCGCGTCATCGCCCGCTTCGGCCAGGGTCCGTGCCAGACGGCACAGCACGGTGCGCGCGGTGTCGGCCTGCACGCGGCTGAGCAGCTTGCCCTGCAGATGCCCGTCCAGCGCCAGCACCAACCGGTGCCGCTCTCGCGCCAGCTGGCGGCGCAGCGGCTCCAAGGCCGCGTGGCGCTCGGCGCGGTGCCGTTGCGCCAGCGCCTCCAGCTCGGCGAGCTGGCTCTTGAGCTTGTCGATGCGGGCGAGCTGCAGGTTGTAGGCGCGCGCGGCGGGCGACAAGGGCTGCGCGGAAGGCGGCAGCACCTGCAGGGCGGCGGCGTTGTCGGAAGAACGTGGCATGGAGGCGTCGACTATATTGCCCGGCACCATGGCCAAAGACAAAACCCAATACATCTGCAGCGAGTGCGGCGGCAGCAGCCCCAAGTGGCTGGGCAAGTGCCCGCACTGCAATGCGTGGAACACGCTGATCGAATCGGTCGCGGAGTCTGCCGCGCCCTCGAAAAACCGGTTTGCCGCCCTGGCCAAGACGGCGGAAGTGACCACGCTGGCCGACATCGAAGCCACCGACGTGCAGCGCACGCCCACCGGACACGACGAGCTCGACCGCGTGCTCGGCGGCGGCATCGTCGAAGGCGGCGTGGTGTTGATCGGCGGCGACCCGGGCATCGGCAAATCCACCTTGCTGCTGCAGGCGCTGGATTCGCTGCAGCGCGCCGGCCTGAAAACGCTTTATGTGACAGGCGAAGAAAGCGGCGCGCAGGTGGCCTTGCGCTCGCGCCGGCTCGGGCTGGACGGCTCTCAGGTCAGCGTGCTGGCCGAGATCCAGCTCGAGAAGATCCTCGCCACCCTCGACGCGACGAAACCCACGATCGCCGTGATCGACTCGATCCAGACCGTGTACTCCGAGCAGCTCACCTCCGCGCCGGGCTCGGTGGCCCAGGTGCGCGAATGCGCGGCGCACCTCACGCGCGCGGCCAAGGCCAGCGGCACGGCCATCGTGCTGGTGGGCCATGTGACCAAGGAAGGCGCGCTGGCCGGCCCGCGCGTGCTGGAGCACATGGTGGACACGGTGCTGTACTTCGAGGGCGACACGCACAGCAGCTTTCGCCTGATCCGCGCCATCAAGAACCGCTTTGGCGCGGTCAACGAGATCGGCGTGTTCGCCATGACCGAGAAAGGCCTCAAGGGCGTGAGCAACCCGAGCGCGATTTTCCTCTCCCAGCATTCGGAGCCGGTACCCGGCAGTTGCGTGATGGTGACGCTGGAAGGCACGCGGCCCATGCTGGTGGAAATCCAGGCGCTGGTGGACAGCGGCGGGCCCTCACCGCGCCGCCTGAGCGTGGGCCTGGACCGCGACCGCCTGGCCATGCTGCTGGCCGTGCTGCACCGCCACGCCGGCGTGGCCTGCATGGACCAGGACGTGTTCGTCAACGCGGTGGGCGGCGTGCGCATCAGCGAACCGGCGGCCGACTTGGCGGTCATGCTGGCCATCACCTCCAGCCTGCGCGGCAAGCCGCTGCCCAAGGGCTTTCTCGCCTTTGGCGAGGTCGGCCTGGCTGGTGAGGTGCGGCCCGCGCCGCGCGGACAGGACCGGCTCAAGGAAGCGGCCAAGCTCGGTTTCAGCGTGGCCGTGGTCCCCAAGGCCAACCTGCCGCGCAAGAACGACAAGGCCTTCGAAGGCCTGACGGTGCACGGCGTGGACCGCATCGAAGAGGCGATGGAACTGGCCCGCAGCCTGGCCTGAAGCACCCCTTGAAGCACCCCTTGCGCGCCCATCCGTATTGGCCGCAACGGCTTCGCATGGGCTTGCAACGACAATCACCCCATGCAATTCCAGAGACTTCTTTACCTCGCGGCCGGCATCGGTCTTCTCTACATGGCCCACCGCGCCTATGGCTGGCCGGGCATGGCGGCGGTGGCCGGCGGCCTGCTGATGTGGCTGCTGCTGCACTTCACCCGCGTGATGACCGTGCTCAAACGGGCGTCCGACCGCCCGATCGGCTATGTGGACAGTGCCGTGATGCTCAACGCCAAGCTCAAGCCGGGCGTCACACTGATGCACGTCATGGCGATGACGCGCTCGCTGGGCGAACGGCTCTCCGAAGAAAACGTCCAGCCCGAGGTGTATCGCTGGCGCGACAACGGCGACTCCTCGGTGACCGCCGAATTCCACGGCGGCAAGCTGCACCGCTGGAAGCTGGACCGCCCCAGCACCGACACCGACACCGATGCCCCGGCGGCACCGTCCGACGGCGCGGCACCGGCTCCGGGTCCCGGCGCGCCGACGCCGTAAAATCGCGGGTTCGGCGGCCCGGACCGCCCCTTTCCGACGAACAACCCCAAGGACCCCCATGAGCTCCATCGTTCCCTCGATGTCCGACCGCGACGGCAAGATCTGGATGGACGGCCAGATGGTGGACTGGCGCGACGCCAAGATCCACGTGCTGTCCCACACCCTACACTACGGCTGCGGCGCCTTCGAGGGCGTGCGCGCCTACAACACGGTCGACGGCACGGCGGTGTTCCGCCTTGAGGAGCACACCGAGCGCCTGTTCAACAGCGCCAAGATCCTGCGCATGAAGATGCCCTTCAGCCAGGCCGAGGTGAACGAGGCCCAGAAGGCCGTGGTGCGCGAGAACAAGCTGGAGAGCGGCTACATCCGCCCGCTGGTGTGGATCGGCGACGAGAAGCTGGGCGTGAGCCCCAAGGGCAACCGCATCCACGTCATGGTCGCCGCCTGGGCCTGGGGCGCCTACCTGGGTGAAGAAGGCATGAAGCGCGGCATCCGCGTCAAGACCAGCAGCTACACCCGCCACCACGTCAACATCACCATGACGCAGGCCAAGGCGGTGAGCAACTACAGCAACAGCATCCTGGCCAACATGGAGGCCCTGGACGACGGCTACGACGAAGCCCTGCTGCTGGACGCCAGCGGCTTCGTGAGCGAAGGCGCGGGCGAGAACGTCTTCGTCGTGAAGAACGGCGTGATCTACACGCCCGACCTCTCCGCTGGTGCGCTCAACGGCATCACGCGCAACACCGTGTTCCACATCGCCAAGGACCTGGGCCTGGAGATCGTGCAGAAGCGCATCACACGCGACGAGGTCTACATCGCCGACGAGGCCTTCTTCACCGGTACCGCCGCCGAAGTCACGCCGATCCGCGAGCTCGACCGCATCGAGCTCGGCAAGGAGGGCTACGTGGGCAGCCGCGGCCCGATCACCGAGAAGATCCAGAGCGCGTTCTTCGACATCGTGAATGGCCGCAATCCGAAGTACGCGACCTGGCTGTCCAAGGTCTGAGGGCAAGGCCATGAGCAAAGCGACCGTTGAACTCAAGGCGTCCGACCTCAACGACCAAGGCGGCGTGTTCTGTCCCAGCCCCCTGGCCGATATGAAGCTGTGGAACAGCCATCCCAAGGTGTACCTGGACGTGGCCGCTACCGGCTCGGCCAAGTGCCCGTACTGCGGCACGGTGTACCAGCTCAAAGCCGGCGAGACCGTTTCACACGGTCACTAATGCTCACGGCGGTCTGTCCGGCGCCCCGGGCAGACCGCAGATAATGCGGGTGGCCAGACGCCGGGACGGCGTTTGAAGACCAACCCCGAGGGAACCCCATGATTCTGATCACTGGTGGCGCCGGTTTCATCGGCGCCAACTTCGTGCTCGACTGGCTCGCGCTTCACGACGAGCCCGTCGTCAACCTGGACAAGCTCACCTACGCCGGCAACCTGGAAACCCTGGCCAGCCTGCAGGGCGACGCGCGCCATGTATTCGTTCAGGGCGACATCGGCGACAGCGCGCTCGTGAGCCACCTGCTGGCCGAACACCGGCCGCGCGCGGTGCTCCACTTTGCGGCCGAGAGCCACGTGGACCGCTCGATCCAGGGCGCGGACGACTTCATCCAGACCAACGTGGTCGGCACCTTCCGCCTGCTCGAAGCGGTGCGGACCCACTGGAGCGCCTTGCCCGAGACCGAAAAAACCGCGTTCCGCTTCCTGCACGTGAGCACCGACGAGGTCTACGGCAGCCTGGCACCCGATGCGCCCGCTTTCACCGAAGCGCACGCCTACGAGCCCAACAGCCCCTATTCCGCCAGCAAGGCGGCCAGCGACCACCTGGTGCGCGCCTGGCACCACACGCACGGCCTGCCGGTGCTCACCACCAACTGCTCGAACAACTACGGCCCGTTCCATTTCCCCGAGAAGCTGATTCCGCTGATGATCGTCAACGCGCTCGCGGGCAAGGCCTTGCCGGTGTATGGCGACGGCATGCAGGTGCGCGACTGGCTGTACGTGAAAGACCATTGCAGCGCGATCCGCCGCGTGCTCGAGGGCGGTGCCTTGGGCGAAACCTACAACGTGGGCGGCTGGAACGAGAAACCCAACATCGAGATCGTGCACACCGTCTGCGCCCTGCTCGACGAACTGCGTCCGCGCGCCGACGGCCAGTCCTACGCCACACAGATCACCCACGTGAAGGACCGCCCGGGCCACGACCGCCGCTACGCGATCGACGCCCGCAAACTCGAAGCCGAGCTGGGCTGGAAGCCGGCGGAGACCTTCGAGACCGGCATCCGCAAGACGGTGCAGTGGTACCTGGACCACCCCGACTGGGTCGCGCACGTGCAAAGCGGTGCGTACCGGCAGTGGGTGCAAACGCAGTACGGGGCGACGGCAACCGCATGAAGATCCTGTTGCTCGGCAAGAACGGTCAGGTCGGCTGGGAGCTGCAGCGCAGCCTCGCGCCCCTGGGCGAGCTGGTTGCGCTGGATCGGCACAGCACCGAGGCCGATGGCGGCTGCGGCGACCTCGACCAACCGCAGCGCCTGCGCGACACCGTGTTGCGGCTGCAGCCCGACGTGATCGTGAATGCCGCGGCGCACACCGCCGTGGACCGCGCCGAGAGCGAACCCGAGCAGGCACACGCGCTCAACGCTGAGGCCCCCGGCGTTTTGGCCGATGCGGCCCAAACCGTGGGCGCGCTGCTGGTGCACTACTCGACCGACTACGTGTTCGACGGCAGCGGCACCGCGCCCTGGCGCGAGGACGCGGCCACGGCACCCTTGAGCGTTTATGGCCGTAGCAAACGCGATGGCGAGGCGCGGGTGCGCGACAGCGGGGCGCGGCACCTGATCTTTCGCACCAGCTGGGTCTATGCCGCGCGCGGCGCCAACTTCCCGCGCACCATGCTGCGGCTGGGACAGGAGCGCGAACGCCTCACCGTGATCGACGACCAGTGGGGCGCGCCCACCGGCGCCGACCTGATCGCCGACGTCACCGCCCACGCCATCCGCCACGCGCTGCGCGAACGAGCGTGCACCGGCACCTTCCACCTGGCCGCCGCAGGTGAAACCAGTTGGAACGGCTATGCGCGCTTCGTGTTCGACACCGCCCGCGCGCTCAGGCCGGAGCTGGCCTTGAAAGTGCAGGAAGTGGCACCCATTCCCACCTCGGCCTTTCCGACGCCCGCGCAGCGCCCGCTGAATTCGCGGCTGGACACGGCGCGCCTGCGCGACACCTTCGGCCTGGTCCTGCCGCCCTGGCAGGCAGGCGTGCGGCGTATGCTCGCCGAAATTCTCTGACGCACGGGGCCGACACGCATGTCACAGCAACGCAAAGGCATCATCCTCGCTGGCGGTTCGGGCACGCGCCTGCACCCGGCCACGCTGGCCATCAGCAAGCAGCTGCTGCCGGTGTACGACAAGCCGATGATCTACTACCCGCTCACCACGCTGATGCTCGCGGGCATTCGCGAGGTGCTGGTGATCAGCACGCCACAGGACACACCGCGCTTCCAGCAGCTGCTGGGCGACGGCAGTGCCTGGGGCATGCAATTGCAGTACGCGGTGCAGCCCAGCCCCGATGGGCTGGCGCAGGCCTTCATCATCGGCGCGGATTTTCTGGGCGACAGCCCCAGCGCGCTGGTGCTGGGCGACAACATCTACTACGGCCACGACTTCGCGAGCCTGCTGAGCGATGCCGATGCACAGTCCGGGGGCGCGACCGTGTTCGCGTACCACGTGAACGACCCGCAGCGCTATGGCGTGGTGGCCTTCGACGCGCAGGGCAAGGCGCGCAGCATTGAAGAGAAGCCCACGCAACCCAAGAGCAATTACGCGGTGACCGGGCTGTATTTCTACGACCAGCAGGTGGTGGAGATCGCGCGCGCCGTGAAGCCAAGCGCGCGCGGTGAACTGGAGATCACGGCCGTCAACCAGGCCTACCTGGACCGCGGGCAGTTGAACGTGCAGATCCTGCAGCGCGGCTACGCATGGCTGGACACCGGGACGCACGACAGCCTGCTGGAGGCGGGCCAGTTCATCGCGACGCTGGAGCACCGGCAGGGCTTGAAGATCGCCTGCCCCGAAGAGATCGCGTGGCGGCACGGCTGGATCGGCGACGCCGCGCTGGAGGCCTTGGCGCAACCACTGAGCAAGAACGGCTACGGACAGTACTTGCTGCGACTCCTGAAAGACCCGAGGCCTGACGCATGAAGGTCACACCCACCGCCATTCCCGACGTGTTGTTGATCGAACCCAAGGTGTTCGGCGACGCGCGCGGGTTCTTCTTCGAGAGCTTCAACCGCCAGGCTTTTCGCGACGCCACCGGCCTGGACCTGGATTTCGTGCAGGACAACCACAGCCGCAGTGGGCGCGGCGTGCTGCGCGGGCTGCACTACCAGATCGAGCAGCCACAGGGCAAGCTGGTGCGGGTGGTGCGCGGGGCGGTGTTCGATGTGGCGGTGGATATCCGCAAGGGTTCGGCCACGTTCGGGCGGTGGGTGGGTGTGATGCTAAGCGAAGAGAACCAGCAGCAAATGTGGGTACCGCCCGGTCTGGCTCATGGATTTCTGGTGGTAAGCGAGTCCGCCGACGTGCTGTACAAGACGACGGACTACTACGCACCCGCACACGAGCGCTGCATTCGTTGGGACGACGAGACGTTGGCGATCCAGTGGCCACTCAATGGGAGCAAGCCCCAGGTTTCGAGCAAGGACGCAGACGCACAGAGTTTTCACGCCGCCATGTCTCTCCAGGAAACGTGAAGCGTCGCATCCCTTTTTTAGACATCCGTTTTCACACCAAGGGCACACGATGAGTTTCATCCCTTACGGCAAACAGAACATCTCGGACGACGACATCGCCGCCGTTGTGGCGGTGTTGCGCTCGGACTTCCTGACACAAGGTCCGGTGGTCCCGGAGTTCGAGAAGGCCGTTGCGGCCTACTGCGGCGCAAAGCATGGCGTCGCCGTCAACAGCGCGACCAGCGCCTTGCACATTGCATGCATGGCACTGGGTGTGGGACCTGGCGATATGGTGTGGACGACGCCCATCACCTTCGTTGCCAGCGCCAACTGCGCGCGTTACTGTGGCGCAGACGTTGACTTCGTCGATATCGACCCCCGGACCCACAACATGAGCATCGCCAGCCTCACGGAGAAGCTGGAAAAAGCTCAGCGCGACGGCCGACTGCCCAAGGTGGTCATCCCCGTACACCTGTCGGGTCAGTCCTGCGAAATGCAGGCCATCCACGAGTTGTCCAAACAGTACGGTTTTCGCACCATCGAAGACGCCTCGCACGCGATCGGCGGCAGTTACCAAGGTCAGAAAGTCGGCGACTGCCGTTTCAGCGACATCGTGGTGTTCAGTTTCCATCCGGTCAAGATCATTACCACCGGCGAGGGCGGGATGTGCGTCACCAACGATATCGAGCTGGCCAAACACATGGCGCGTTTGCGCAGCCATGGCATTACGCGCTATCCCGCTGAAATGACGCATCCCCCCGATGGTCCCTGGTACTACCAGCAGATCGAATTGGGTTTCAACTACCGCCTCACCGATCTGCACGCGGCGCTGGGCTTGAGCCAACTGGCCCAGATCGACAGTTTTGTGACGCAGAGACACGCGATCGCCAAACGCTATGACGAGCTGCTCGATGGGAGCGTGGTCAAAACGCCTTGGCAGCACCCGGACACCTACTCCGGACTGCATCTCTACGTCATCCGACTCAAGCTCGATGCCGTGAAGACCACGCATCGCGAAGTGTTTGAACGCATGCGCGCCGACGGCATCGGCGTGAATCTGCATTACATACCGGTGTACCGCCAGCCCTACTACGAACGCATGGGATTCAATCCAGCGGACTTTCCGAACGCCGAGGCTTACTACGCCGAAGCGATCACCTTGCCCATCTTCCCTGGCTTTACACCTGCGCAACAGGACGAGGTCGTTCGGCGCCTGCTCAAACCGTCTGGCTACCAGACCATTTTTTGAGCAATGTCCATGTCACACTTTCAGCTTCTCAAGCTCCCGACCTTCACCGACCCACGCGGCGCACTGACCGTGATGGAGGGTTCGCTGCCTTTCCCTGTGGTGCGCAGCTACTGGATCTACGGTGCCGATGGACAAACGCGTGGTGGGCACCGCCATCGCCACACGCAACAAGCCTTGGTGGCCGTCGCCGGCAGCGTCACGATTTACATGAACGATGGTCAGCAGACAGAGAACATCCGGCTGGAGAGCCCTGGCGACTGCCTGCTGGTGCAGCCCAAAGACTGGCACACGATGACATTCGGACCCGGCAGCGTGCTGCTGGTCATGTCGTCGCACTCGTACGACCGCAGCGAGTACATCGACGAACCCTATGCTTGAGACCAAAGCCATAATCGAGTACGAGCAGCTGGCGCGATCCAACCAGCCCTTCATGCAAGAGCTGGAACAAGCGGCATCGCGAGTCATCCAGGGCGGTTGGTATGTGCTGGGCCAGGAGGTCGCAGCCTTCGAGGAAGAGTTTGCCCGCTATGTCGGTGCACGGCACTGCATTGGCGTGGCCAACGGGCTCGACGCGCTGATCCTGTCGATCGAGGCGCTCGACCTGCCTCCGGGCAGCGACATCCTGGTGGCCTCCAACACCTATATCGCCACCATCCTGGCGATCGTGCGCGCGGGACACCGCCCTGTTCTCGTCGAGCCCGAGCGGGCCACGTTCAATATGGACCCGGCATTGCTGGCGGCGTCCCTGACCTCCAGCACCCGCGCCATCTGTGTCACCCATCTGTTCGGCAAGACCTGTCGCATGGACGCCATCGGAGCCTTCGCGCGTGAGCACGGACTGCGTATGGTGGAAGACTGCGCACAATCCCACGGCGCACGTCTGGGCACGCAAATGACCGGCACCTTCGGCGATGCGGGCTGCTTCAGCTTCTACCCGACCAAGAACCTCGGCGCATTAGGCGATGCTGGCGCGGTTGTCACCAACGACGATGCGCTTGCCGATCGGCTGCGCCACACGCGCAACTACGGCTCCAAGCAGAAATACGTCAATCGCTACGTGGGCGTGAACTCGCGATTGGACGAGCTGCAGGCGGCGATGCTGCGGGTGAAGCTGCGACATCTGGATGCGATGACGGCGCACAAGCGAGCACTGGCCGATGTCTATTTCAAGGGCCTACCCGCTTGGCTGGACCTGCCGGTCCGGCGGGACGATGAATTTGACGTGTTCCACATCTTCGGTGTGCGCCATCCCCAGCGCGATGCGCTGCGACAGCATCTCCTGGATCAAGGGGTGAAGACCGAGATCCACTACCCGATCCCACCGCACCGGCAGGAAGCGATGAAGGGCATTCTGTCGGGTGACTGGCCGGTCGCGGATGAGCTGCACGCGACGGAGCTGAGCCTGCCGATCTCGGTTGGCCACGAAATGGCGGACGTGCAGGCCGTGATCGAAAAGATCGCAAACTTTGACCCTCGCTGAGGAGGGGCCAGGCGCGCGGCACACAATGAAAACCCTTTGCATCATTCCGGCCAGAGGTGGCAGCAAACGCATCCCACGCAAGAACCTGCGGGAGTTTCGGGGCGTGCCGATACTGGGATGGTCCATCCGAGCGGCGCGGGATTCGGACTGCTTTGACGATGTGGTCCTGTCCACCGACGATGCCGAGATTGCCCGCGTCGGCGAGTCGCTGGGTGCCTCGGTTCCCTTCATGCGCCATCCCGAGACCGCGACCGATCACGCCACCACAGCTGCAGTGCTGATCGAAACGCTGACGCGTTTGCGCGAACTTGGCCAACACCACGACGCGGTATGCTGCCTGTACCCGACGGCACCCTTCACCACGCACCGAGATCTGCAAAACGGTTTGACCCAACTGACATCCGGTCGGTTTGATGTGGTGTTGCCAGTCGCCCGGTTCGACTACCCGATCTGGCGCTCCTTCAGGCGCGACGACACGGGTCAGCTCCAGATGAACTGGCCCGAGCACCGGGACTCGCGCAGCCAGGACCTGCCGCCCGCCTATCATGACGCCGGTCAATGGTGCTGGTTCCGTCCAGAGGCGTTGTTCGAACACGGCACGTTGTTGGGGCCGAACACAGGATCACTCGTCCTGCCCTCAGAGCGCGTTCAGGACATTGACACCGAAGACGATTGGCTCACCGCCGAATGGAAACACGAGAGGATCTTTAAATGATGGACGAGCGCCTGGTAAGGCATCCTTTGGGTTTCTGGCGGGTGAAGGACATTCCGGACCCGGAAGCCCTGAAAGACTACTACGAGAAGCTGTACTTCCAAACCGGCCAGAGCAATTACAGAGAGTCCTACCCTCCCGCCGAGATTGAGTGGTTCAATATCAAGACAGCGCGTATCGCCCACGCTGTGGCCCAACAGCGCCAATCGCAGGATCCTGGGACCCTGCTCGACATCGGCTGCGGAGAAGGGTTCTCGATGAACTGGTTTCACCAAGCGGGCTGGACAGTGAACGGGTTGGATTACAGCCGCGCCGGCATGACCAACATGCACCCGCACCTGCTGGACAGGCTGGAAACAGGCGATGTGCTGCAGTTGATCGAGCAGAAGATGTCAGGTCCGCAAAAGTACGACGTCCTCTGGTTGACCAACGTGCTCGAGCATGTGATCGACCCGATCCAACTGCTCACCCAACTGACGCGGCTGCTTGCCCCCAACGGTGCGCTTGTGATAACCGTGCCGAACGATGCTTCCGCTTGGCAGGAGCACCTGTTCGATCAAGGCACGATCGATCGTCGTTTCTGGATTGCCATTCCCGACCACCTGTCGTACTTCGATGCCGACAGCATGAAGAACCTCGCCCAAGCCACTGGTTGGCACTGCTCGCAAATCCTCGCGGACTTTCCGATCGATTGGTTCCTGGGCAACACAGAATCCAACTATGTCAATACGCCCTCCAAAGGGCAGCCAGCCCATCAGGCGCGCATTTTGATCGACTCCATCATCGCCAAAATGCCCATCGATAAAGTCAACGCGTTTTATGGTGCCATGGCATCGATCGGCATGGGCCGCCAATTGACCGCGATTTTCACCAAAGTCCATCCATGAGCACTCCAATGAATCCTTCCAGCAAGACCCTCGTGGGTTCCACCAGCGCTGAGCTGGACAACAAACTTGGCTTTGCTCAGCGGCTGAGGACCTCGGCCATTCCCAACACCGAGTTGCTCGACAACCTGGGCGTCTACCTCACGCGACAGACGCTTTCCCGCATCAACTTCATCCAGTCGCTGTACCAGAAGATCGTTCCCGTGCACGGCGTCATCATGGAATTCGGGGTGCGCTGGGGGCAAAACATGGCCTTGTTTTCTCAGTTGCGTGGCATCCATGAGCCGTTCAATTACAACCGCCGCATCGTCGGCTTCGATACCTTCGAGGGTTTCCCGTCGGTGTCTCCCGAAGACGGAACCTTGATCACGGCCGGCGACTATTCTGTTGCGCCCGGATGGAAGGATGAGCTCGATGCCATTCTGAGCTTTCATGAGCGCAATGCGCCCATCCCCCACAAGCGCAAGTACGAGCTGGTCGAGGGGGATGCAAATGTCACCTTGCCCGCATACCTCGAAAAGCATCCCGAAACCATCGTGGCACTGGCGTACTTCGATTTCGACATCTACGCGCCGACCAAATCGTGCCTGGAGCGCATCCTGCCGCATCTCACCAAAGGTTCGGTTCTGGCATTTGACGAACTCAACTGCCCCGAATTCCCGGGCGAGACGCTGGCGCTGCGCGAAGTGCTTGGACTGTCCAAGTACGCCATCCGCCGGGATCCGTCCAACCCGCTGACCTCCTACCTAGTCATTGAGTGATGCGCCGCTACGTCTGCCTGCCCGCCGAAACTGTAACGCAAGCGGCGTTTTCGCTGGTCCCTGTGCAGGACGACCACATCGAATCCATCCGCATCTGGCGCAATGAGCAGATTGACGTTCTGCGACAAGCAACACCCATCGAAAAAGAGCAACAGGTGGCGTACTTTCAGAACAACATCTGGCCATCGATGGAGGAGGCGCAACCGCGCAATATTCTGCTGAGCTTCCTGGAGAATGAACGCCCCATTGGCTACGGTGGCTTGGTTCACATCGCCTGGGAACACCAGCGTGCCGAGGTGTCGTTTCTGGTCAATACCCCGCTAGCCCGCGATGTGCCCGCCTACGACGCACGCTTTGGCATTTTTCTCGAACTGCTGAAGAGAGTCGCGTTCCACCAACTCGGCTTTCGTAAGCTTTGCACTGAAACCTATGCGTTTCGGGACAACACCATTCGTGTGCTCGAAGCAAGCGGCTTTGTGCTGGAAGGGCGGCTTCTCGACCATGTGCTCGTGAACGGCAAACCTGTCACTTCGCTGATGCACGGTTGTCACGCAGATGGTCATTGATCCAGCACAGGGCCTGCTCATGAGGGACTTCACCGGCGCTACGCCGCGCAACGTCTTGATCAGCAGCGCGGCCAACAAAATCCCCTTGCTGCGCTCAGTGATGCAGGCGGCCAGACGTATCGACACGCACATTCGCGTGTTCGCTGGCGATGCCAGCGATGGCGTCACGTCACGCTACTTTGCCGACGGCTTCATCCAATTGCCAAGAACACAGACGGAGAACGCTGATGCGCTTGTTCAGATCTGCATGGCCAATGGCATAGGCACCGTCATTCCGACCCGCGATGGCGAACTGGGCTTCTGGTCAGCACATGCGGACGCGTTCGCCAGCCATGGCATCGAAGTCGTCGTTTCTTCTCCTCAGGCGATTCAACTGAGTCTGGACAAACTCCTGTTCGCAAAGCGTGGTGCTGCAGGCAGTCCGCTGCTCGTCATTCCGGCCTGGCTCGCTCCTGAAGAAGGCGCAACACTCGTTGTCAAAGAACGGTTCGGGGCGGGCAGTCGCTCCATCGGCATCAACCTGGACCAAACGACCGCCCGCGCGCATGCCTCCACGCTGAATGAGCCGATTTTTCAACCCTTTGTGCAGGGCCGGGAGGTTAGCGTCGATGCATGGCTGGACCAAGCACACCGCGTCAGAGGGCTTGTCTTGCGACGACGCGATCAGGTGCTGAATGGCGAATCGGTGATCACCACCACCTTCCGGGACACATCGCTGGAAGCGGCATGCAAGGCATTTCTAGAGTCGCACGCCTTGCGCGGCCCGGTCGTCCTGCAGCTGATCGTCGACAACCGCAATGTGCCGCACGTGATTGAACTCAATGCTCGGTTTGGTGGTGCATCCACGGCAGCGATTGCCGCCGGCCTGGATGTGTGGTTCTGGACGCTGAACGAGCGGTTCGGCATCGGCGAGAGCGACGTGTCCTTCCAGCGCATTCCTGGGGAGGTTCGCCAGGTTCGAGTGCCTGTTGACCAGCATTTCTATGATCCTGATCTTTGACCTCGACGACACACTGTACGACGAACTCACCTACGTTCGTAGCGGTTTTCGTGCCGTCGCCGAATGGGGCGAGCGCGCGTTGGGCCTTGCTGTCGATGCCTCGTTTGCGCAACTCAACGAGATCCACGACCGGGACGGGCGTGGGCGGATCTTTGATGTGTGGCTCAACGGACGCGCACCGGTCCGGGAAGCGGTTCGCGCGTACCGGCACCACACCCCTCACATCAAGTTGTGGGACTCGGCCCGCCACGTGCTGTCGACATTCCGTGACCGTCCGCTCTACATCGTGACCGATGGTCATAAAGTCGTGCAAGACAAGAAGCTAACGGCGCTGCAAGTGCGCCGCCATGTGCGGCACGCCTACATCACCCATCGATACGGTGTTGCGCACGCCAAGCCATCCACGTTTTGTTTCGAACTCATTGCGCGGCGGGAGGGCAGGCCACTGTCGGACCTGGTTTATGTCGGCGACAATCCTGCCAAAGATTTTGTCGGTCTGAACGCCGCTGGTGCCCACACCATCCGAGTGCTGACCGGCCAACACCGCAATGTCACGGCCCGCCCCGGGTTCGACGCGCAACACCGTCTTCACCATCTCGATCTCTTGCCATCCTTGCTGAAAGAGCTTTCACCATGACCCACGTCTTCAACATCGCGGGACGGCGCATTGGACCTGACTCTCCTCCGTTCATCATCGCCGAGATGTCGGGCAACCATAACCAGTCGCTCGACAGAGCCCTCGCGCTGGTGGATGCCGCCGCGGACGCGGGAGCCCATGCGGTCAAGCTGCAGACCTACACCGCCGACACGATCACGATGCCGGGCGCGCACCTGATCGAGGACGGCAACTCGTTGTGGAACGGCATGGAATTGCATGCCCTGTACAAGATGGCGTACACGCCCTGGGAATGGCACGCGCCCCTGTTCGAACGCGCGAAGCAGCGCGGCATGCTGGCGTTCAGCTCGCCATTCGACGAAACCGCGGTCGACTTTCTTGAGTCGCTCGATGTACCCGCCTACAAGATTGCTTCCTTCGAGAACGAGCACTACCCCTTGATGCGCAAAGTGGTGGAGACTGGCAAGCCCTTCATCATGAGCACGGGCGTGATCGGCCAGGAAGAATTGGATGCATCCGTTGCCTACTTGCGTTCGCTGGGCGCCAAAGACTTCGTGCTGCTCAAATGCACCAGCACCTACCCTGCGTCGCCCGAGACCACTAACCTGCGCACCATTCCCGACATGGCGGCGCGGTACGGCTGCCAAGTAGGGTTGAGTGACCACACCATGGGCATTGGTGCGGCCGTGGCATCGGTGGCCTTGGGTGCCACCGTGATCGAAAAGCATTTCACACTGCGGCGTGCCGACGGGGGCGTGGACTCCGCTTTTTCGTTGGAGCCTGAGGAAATCGCGGCATTGGTACAAGAATCGGAGCGCGCCTGGCGCGCGCTGGGATCCGTCAACTATGTGTTGTCGGACAAGGAAAAAAAACAAACGGTTTTCAAGCGCTCCATTTATGCCAATCGGGATCTTGAGGCGGGCCACACCATCGTCGCTGGCGATATTCGCGTTGTCCGTCCCGCCAAGGGGCTTCACCCACGCGAGTTCGACCGCACCCACGGTCGCTTGCTCGCCCGCGATATCAAGAAAGGCTCCCCACTGACCGAGAGCGACCTTCAACCGTAAAAGCGTGAGCCCGTGACGTGGAGATCCAAGCATCCACCCGCAACGGCACATGGTATCGAGACCCACACTTCATGATTCACGAGATCAAACAGCTTGCCAAGCGATGGCTTCAGGGAAAGTACTACAGCCTGAACCAACTCGACCGCAAGCTGGAAAAGTATGTCAACCACGACAATGGCTACTTCGTCGAGCTCGGCGCCAACGATGGCGTAACCCAGTCCAACAGTCTGTACTTCGAGAAGCACCGGAACTGGCGTGGACTGCTCATCGAGCCGACGCCGCACAATTTCGTGAAATGCCGCAAGAACCGCTCGCCTCGCAACAGCATCCATTGCGCCGCCTGCGTGTCGTTTGGATATGACCAGGATTTTGTGCGCATGGCATATTCCAACCTCATGTCCACGCCGTTGAGCCTGGGCTCGGACATTTCCGATCCTATGTCCCACGCCAATTCGGGCTCCAAGTTTCTTCAGGACGCAGAGGTCGTATTTGAATTTGGCGCGGTTGCCCGGACGCTTAACTCGATCTTGATTGAGGCCCAGGCGCCCAAGTTGATCGACTTCCTGTCGCTCGACGTGGAAGGCGCCGAGCTCGAGGTGCTCCAAGGAGTCGATCATGAGGCGTTCCATTTCAAGTTCATCCTGGTTGAATGCCGAGACTTCGATCGGATGAACGCATACCTCGAACCGCTGGGCTATCGGTTGGCGGAACAGCTGTCTTCCCAAGACTACCTGTTCCAGTACCGCGGCGGCCAAGTTCCCAACGCACGCGCATAGCATGCGCCGGTACTTTTCCAAACTACGCAGCCTGCTCTCGCGGTACCCCAACGAATTCGGTGTGAAACCGGAATCGTTTGCAGAGGTACAGAGCGACCCGAGTCAGACATCGACACGTCACACTCTGACCATTCAGTCCATCCCTGACAAGTTCTACTTCCTGCTGTTTGGTGCACTGAGCGCGCGCCTGAAGGCAACAACGGGAGTGCGCCTCGAAGCGGTTGTGGTGCGCGCCATCAGCGGTGGCATCGGCCTCGGATGGAGCGCCGATCTCAAACGATCTTCCTGGGTGTCCAGGCTGGCCAGCGATCCCTGGGTTCGAGCCTATGGCCGCTTGCTGGACGGCGTCGGCTACCGCAGCGCGTCCTTTTCAGGTCCACTCACCTGCCTGCGAGACTGGGCACGCGCGCACACGCTTTGGCGGCAACTACAAAGCCAGGACTCGGAACGCCCCCTTTCCCTAAAAATCGATGGCATTGAAGTGGGCGATCTTCTGGTCGACTCCTACCTGCGGTTCAGGCCAGCGCCCAGGTTTGACGCCCGGGACCCTTTCGTGCGTCGACTGCTCGTGCAGGCTGTGAAAGACGTGCGTCTGGGACAGCGGTATTTCGGTCGCGTCAAACCTCGGTGGTATTTCACCTCCTACACCTCCTATCTGGAGCACGGCATTCCGGTCCGCGCAGCCTTGCAACAGGGCGCTAGCGTCTGGTCGTTTGGCAACATCCATGTGTTTGGCAAGCAGCTGTCGCAGGAAGATCCCTACGCGTCACCCAACTACGCACGCCACCGTGCAGACTTTGAGCGCCTGGACAATCCGGAAGTGCGGCTCGCCATTGCACGCGAGAAGCTGGAGTACCGACTCGGCGGCGGTATCGACGCGGCCACCAGCTACATGCGCCAGTCGGCCTATGGAGCGGCCTGCGCCGCAGTGCCCAACGGCATGCAGGGTGCGGTCGTGGTTTTCCTGCATGACTTCTACGACAGTCCGCACGTTTACCCCGATCTCGTTTTCGACGACTTCTGGCGCTGGGTCTGCTTCACGATCGAGGTGCTGCGCGCGGCTGAGATCCCATTTTTTCTCAAGCCCCACCCCAACCAGATTGCGCTGAGTGGCGCGGCGCTCGAACGTCTTGGGCAGACGTACCCGGACCTGCAATGGGTGCCGGCCGGTGTCACCAACATGCAGTTGGCCGATGCCGGGATGGCCTGCGGGGTGACGGTCTATGGCACGGTTGCACACGAACTGGCGTACCTCGGCGTACCGACGATCGGGTGCGCACGCCACCCGCACCATGCGTTTGACTTCTGTCGCACCGCGCGCAATCGCGACGAATACGCCGACATGCTGCGCTCTTACGACCAGCCACCGGCATCGAAAGCAGAGATGCAACGTCAGGCACTGGCGTTCTATTACATGCACAACCTCCATGGCGAGGGCGATGCGCGTCTGCTGCAACAGGCCTTTGTAGAATTCTGGCGGGCGTGCAACACCGCTCAGATGACGGAAGCATCTGTTCTGCAGGCCTTCCAAACTTTCACCACACTGCCCGCATTCGGCCGCTTTATCACCACGCTGGAGCAGGCCGATACTGCATCCACATCGGGGCGAACGTCATGACCCTTCAAGATGCAGCAAAATTCGCCAAGCCGTCATGGCTATGGGAAGGTGCGCTCGCACTGGGTCTTTCCGTTGTCTTCACGCTGTATCTGGCCCCCACGCCAGAGAAGTACGAGAAGGGTGACTGGCTCGCGTTGATGCTTCTTCTTCCGATCCTGTTGAAGTACGGCGCTGGATGGTCCCAGTGGAGAGAATGCATCAGGACCTTGGCCCCCCTTTTTCTACTGATGGGGTTCCTTGGTCTGCAAGCGTGGATGGGGCCGGCAGACCCCGATGCCAACTTGCGCTACATCTTTCGTCTGGGCTGCGGATTGCTTCCCTTTATTCTGCTTTTCCTGGTGTTTCGGCACACCCGCAAGACAGACGTCCCCGCATTGCTGATCGCCGTACTGACCGTGCCAGGCCTGGTGCATCTCTCGTATTTGTACTGGGACATTTTTCAATCCGTCCTGCACGAGAAGGTCACCTTCTTTTCCAACAACCACCACGGCCTGATGGAGCATGTCAAGAACGCCCCACGCGTGGGCAGGCGCTACGTGTCCATGGCCCTGGTACACCTGCTGGGCGGCGCATTGCTGCTGTCATGGCTTGCCAGGCCGTTGTGGATGCGCGTATGCGCCTGGACCATCGCAGGGGTCAGCGTCCTGTCGCTGGCACTGCTTGATGCGCGAGCCGCCTATGCGGCCATCGGCATCGGCGCGCTTTTGCTTGCCTGGGCGCTGGGATGGCGCCAGACATCACAGGCGATCGGTGCCTTTGTTCGATGCTCGGTCCTGTGGAAGCTTGTGCTCGCTGGATTCCTGTTGATCTCGGTGGCATTGGCACACAACGCAGGTAAGTCGAGGTGGATAGCCCTGAGCTACAGCCTGCAGGCGGCCACACAGCACGTGTTTCACTCAGATGTGCCCATCGCCGAGCGGCCATACGTGGATGCGGCCTTCTGGCAGAAACCCGTCGACGATGTGTATCGTTGCTATTTCGCGCGCGAGTTCCGGTGTCGTGCGGACCAATCTGCCTATCTGCGAGCGGCGTGGTCGCTGGAGGGCATTCAGAGCCTGTTGCACCATCCCTTGGGTATCGGCTATTCGGACAACTACATGGGGCGCCTATGGGGCGTCGAAGACATGGATGGCAAATATCAGCGTGTCGATAGCTTCCTGGTCGAGCATGTGGTGTCGCTGGGCTGGGTGGCTGTCGGACTCTTTGGCTGGTTCTTCTGGAGCATCATTGCCGCGATGCGGCGCGCGGTGAAGAGCGGAAGACGCCATGCGGCCTTGGTGACAGTCTGCGCGATTCTGCTGGTGTGCATAGGGCGTGTCATGGTTGACGTGCTCGACGAAGGTCTATGGAAATACTTGATGGCCGTTGCTGGCGCCTATTTCGGGTTGGTGCAGTCTCAACGCGAACATGTGCCGGGGAGACATACATGCCCGACTTGAGCGAATCTCTGCAGCAGAGTTACCACAAGCACCCGGCCTTTCGCTTCGACGCCCCGAGCTGGACCCTGTCTGAAACGCAATTGAACGCCTTCAACAGCATTTACGTCACCATGCGCGGCATCGGAGCCGCCATGTCCTCCCGCGCCCAATCCACGCTGCGGCAAGAGAGCCAGGAGGCCCTTGCGGCTGTTTTCACGGCCTTGAAGACACAGGGCGAGGACCCGCACGAGTTGGCGTTTTTGGCGGAGCTCGAGTCGAACTGCAACACTTTGCTTCAAGACGAGTTGAACTGGTACACCAAACCAACCCGTCCCGGCCACTTCCAGCTTGGGGGAGAACTGGCGCGCATGGGTGCCCACGGCATGCAAACCAGCCGACATTTCTTCGGGCAGTTGCGACCCGACGCCGTCCAGTCCATGCAGCGGCTGGCGGCACCTGAGGTGGAGCGTTTCCGTGCCAACGCCCGAGCCCATCAACTCAAGCGCACCGACCTGTCCATCAGCACCGGCCCCACGGTGCGCGCTCTGCGTGCGCAGTTGAACCAAGAATTTCGAGCGCTGGGGGTTCTGGATGCGGTGAGCGCCTATACGGGGCGAAAGACACAGGTGATCGGCCTGGCCCTGGAGCTGAGCGTGCCGCAGGCCACGTGGTGGCGCAATGCGATTCCGGGGCTGGACCACCCGCCGGCCACGCTGTACGCACACTTGGATGAAACCATTTCCTGCCCCAAATCCATCGTGTATCTCTCCTCGGTGACAGAGCAGAACGGCCCCACCAGTTGCTACCCCGGCGCCTACGAGGCCATGCACATGAATCCGCTGCAGGAGATGGTGGGTAGGGTCATCGGGAACATTGGCACACGAGCGGGCTCGCCGCTCCAAATCTATTACGGCAAGCAATACCATCAGTCGATGAACTCGGACAACTTCCGCCGGCACTTCATGCGGCTACCGCCTTCGCTACGGTTCAACTCCCATCTGGGCTGGGATGTCATGCCCGGTAGCGAGGCTGAAGCGCAGCTCGCGCAATTGGAGCGCAAGATGACCGGCCCCGCCGGGACGTTCATTGCTTTCGATGGTGCTCGCCTTCTGCACCGCGGCGGGCTGATGGAGGCCGGAGAGCGGATTGCCTTGCAGGTCATTTTTTCGGACGTGACATGGGCCGAGCGCGTCCTGTCGAAGGCAAAAAGGATGCTTTCATGAGTGTGATGCGTACCGTGCGCCGGCTGATTCCTGCGTTTCTCAAACGCGCGTTGAAACAACGCACCTTGCCCTATCGGGTGTCTGAACTGGTCAGCTCGGCGTTGCCGGAAGTGGTGTGCGTGGACGTAGGAGCGTCGTTTTACCCCCATGTCAAATGGCTCACCCTGTTGAACGCCCCTCACACGCGCTGGCTGGCGGTGGAGCCGAATCAGGAAAACCTGGCCTATCTGAAAGCGTGGTCTTGGCCATCCCAAGTGTCGGCGTGTACCACCGGTCTCAGTCGCGAAGGTGGCACGCAGACGCTCTACATCACCAACGTCGACACCGGCAGCAGCCTGCTCCCGCCCGAGATTCCAGCGTCAATGACACACCGGGTGCCCCATCTCGACTACTTCTTCCCGGTGACGGAACGCCGCATCGAGACCATTACATTGATGCAGGCTATAGAGGGTCTGCCAGCTAACGCACCGACGTTCGTGAAACTCGACACCCAAGGCACGGAGCTGTCCATTCTTCAAGGGGCGCAACCGGTCTTTGATGCGAGAAGGATCGTTGGCGTCGAGATGGAATCGACCATGCTCGCACAGCCGATCATGAAGGGCTCGGGCAAGTTCTGGCAGGCCTGCGAGTACATGGAGGCACAGGGCTTTGAACTGCTGCACGTCAAGCCAATTCAAGCCACAAAGTCCGGGCGGAGCAAGGCGGATCTCAACACCTATCTGAACGAGTGCGACGCCGTTTTTGCGTTGCGCCAGGACGTGACAGAAATGCTGGCTGTGGAGTTCCGCGTGGCGCTGTTCGCCTTCTATCTGACCAACCTTCTGTTCGAAGAGGCGCTTTCGCTTCTGGAACGCGACCATCAGATCAAAACTTTCCTGCAGCAACGCGGCGCTCGCGTGGGCGATCTGATCGCCTTGCTGAGATCCTCCACCCGATGACGAGCAACGCGCACTCACTCTGGACGATGGTCCGTCAAGTGGGGCGGTACATCGGCTTTGTGGCACGGCGATTCCACGCCTTCTATCTCGTGCTCGCGCTGACGATTACCGTGTTGATGCTGGAATATCTGGCCACGAGCCTGATGATTCCCCTGGCCCCCGGGCAGACAGCGGCAACGTCTCAGGTCTCCGTCGCATGGGCGAAAGCTGCCAATGCGATGGGGCTGGAACCCGTCGCACGCACCTGGTTGTGGCTTTTCTTTGTGGTCATGACCGCTCGGCTGGTGCTGGGCTATGTGTTGGCGGTGTTGACCACCTGGTTGGGCAAGCGCGTGCATGAAACCCTGAGCGGCAAGGTGTTCAGCCACCTGCTCCTGCTTGAACCCATGGGCCGTGTGTACACCCGCTCCGTCGGGCACTACATCACGCTGGCCGGCGACGACACCTTCAAGAGCGGCACCATCGTGACATCGCTGCTGCAGTCGGCCGTGGGGTGTTGCACGGCGCTCGTGGGCATGCTGGTGCTGTATCAGTTCTCGCAGACGGTGTTCCTGGGCGTACTCACGTTTTTGGCCGTGAGCTTCCTGCTGATCGGCGCGTTGATGCGCCGCGTGCTGCGCGTCAACGCCCAGGCCGTGCAGCTGTCGCGCGAACTCGGCACTACCTTTGTGGAAGCCCTCAACAGCTTGCGCTCCATCCGCTCGTTGCACGGTGAGCGCTTCGTGATCGACACCTACGCCGCGCAGATCCACGCCTACGTGCGCATGTTGGTGCAGCTGGACGCCATCAAGACCGGTGTGAAGACCCTTCCCGCCGTGGTGCTGCTAGCCGTGGCCATCCTGGTCCTGCGCCCCGGTGCGCAGGTCAGCATGTCTGACGCCACGCTGTTCGCCGGTGCGCTCATCGTGATCCGCGTTTTTGCCTCTCTGGGGCAGATGGTGACCGCCGGCTCCCAATTGCTGACCGATATCCGCGCCGTCAAGGACATCGGCACGCTCGTGGAAATGGCCGAAGAGTCGCAGGCGGTGCAAGCCTTTTCGGCGGCCGCGTCGGTGCGCTCGGTGACGCTGCAGGACGTGAGCTTTGGCTATGGTGACCGTGGCCGCGTGCTGGACCGGCTGAACTTCCGCTTCGAAACCGGCCACACCTACGCCATCGTCGGTCCGTCGGGAGCCGGCAAATCGACGCTGGCCGACCTGCTGCTGGGGCTGAGCACACCAGACGGCGGCAGCGTCCTCGTGAACGACAACCAGTTACCGCTCGAAGCCGCCCGTTCGCGCTTCATGCTCGTGGAGCAGCAGCCCAAGATCTTCTCCACTACTGTGCGCGAGAACCTTTTGCTCGGTGCCGAGGCGGGCGACGAGGTTCTGCACACCGCGCTGGATGCGGTCAACTTGCGCGACATGGTTGGTGCACTCGAGCGCGGTCTGGACACACGCCTGAGCTACCTGGGAGAAAACTTCTCCGGAGGCCAACGCCAGCGCCTGGGGATCGCGCGCGCGCTGGTGCGCCAGCCCGACGTGCTCATTCTCGATGAGGCCACCAGCGCCCTGGACCCGGCCACGCGCGTCGCGGTCGTCGACAAGCTGCGTGCTCGCATGCGCGACGGGATCATTATTTTCATCACACACGATTCGGAAATCGCCGAACTGGCCGATGAGGTCCTCGTCATCGGACTGCCGGCGTCAAGCCGCGCGGCCCCGGAAGATCCCACAGCATAGCCATGCGCATTCTTCTTCTCGACACCTACTACCCGCGCTTCCTCTCTGCCCTCTACGAGCGTGAACAGGACCTGGCCACCAAGCCCTTTGACATGCAACGGCAGGTGCTGCTCGACCAGGTCTTTGGCACCTCCGACTTCTACTCCCGTCATCTGAGGGCGATGGGCCACGATGCGCAGGACCTCATCGTCAACTGCAAGCCGTTGCAACGCGCCTGGGCCAGGGAGCACGGCGCCCGCTACAGCGAGATGGCGTTGCGCCTGCCATCGCGCCTGCTGCGTCTGCCCGGCGTCGGGCCATGGCTGTCGGCGTTGCCCGGCCTGGTAGAGATCGCCGTTGCTCAAATCAAGGCTGCGCGACCCGACGTGTTGTACTGCCAGGACCTGTGGTTCCTCACGCCCCAGAAACTCGCCGAACTGCGACCGTATGTGCGACTCATCGTCGGCCAGATCGCCAGCCCCCTGCCGCCCGGGCCTTACCTGAAGGGCTTCGATCTCATCACCACCTCGTTCCCGCATTTCGTGCCACGTCTGCGGGCGATGGGGATTGCATCCGAGTATTTCCGCATCGGGTTCGACACCCGCGTGCTGGACAAACTCGGCCAGGTGACGCCCGATGTTGATGCCAGCTTTGTCGGTGGCATCAGCCGCCACCACGGCAAGGCGCTACCCATGCTGGAAGCGCTGGCGCAGAGCACGCCGATTCAATTTTTTGGCTACGGTGCCGGCAGCCTCGGTCGCCAGTCGCCGATCGCGGCCCGCCACCGAGGCGAAGTGTGGGGACTCGACATGTACCGAGCGTTGGCACGCAGCCGGGTCACGCTGAACCGCCACATCAACGTCGCGGAGAACTACGCCAACAACATGCGCCTGTACGAGGCAACGGGCGTCGGCTCTCTGTTGATCACCGATCGCAAGGACAACCTGGGCGAACTGTTCGAAATCGGCAAGGAAGTGGTCGCCTACGACAGTCCGGAAGAAGCTGCGGAGTTGATCCGCCACTACATCGCCCACCCGGACGAAGCGCAGGCGATCGCCAAGGCCGGTCAGGCCCGCACCCTTCGTGAACACACCTATCAGCAACGCATGACCGAGCTCGCGCCGATGCTCGAACGCCACCTGGCAGGACGCCCCTCATGAAGCGACAGCTCAAGGCACTGGTCAACCGCTTTCCGCGCCTCAAGGCCGTGCTGCGTCGCCTGCTGCCATCGCGCGGTGTGTCCAGCCACTACGTCGAGCTCGGGGGTGCCGAAGCTGCACAGGAATCTTCGCGCCTGCGCGACGCCTGGCAGGACAACCATCTGCCTACGCGGCAACGTGAGCTCGTCGACCGCCAGCTCGCCGACTACCGGCGCGGCGCCGGGATCGATGTGTTCGATGTGCTCGTGAACGCCTTGCGCAAGCTGAACGGCCAGAGAACCCCCTTGAGGGTGCTCGAGATCGGCTGTTCCAGCGGGTACTACGGCGAGGTTCTTCAGATCGCCGGCGTGAACGCCAGCTACGAAGGTTGCGACTACTCTGACAGCTTCATCGCTTTGGCGCGGGAACGCTATCCGCAGTGGACATTCCAGGTGCAGGACGCCACAAAGCTGGATTACCCGGACCGCAGCTTTGATGTCGCGATATCCGGCTGCTGCCTTCTGCACATACCGGAATACGAGTCCGCCGTGGCAGAGACCGCGCGCGTGGCCGATCGTTACGCCATCTTTCACCGCACGCCGGTGCTGCTAGGCCAACCGAACAAGACCTTCCGCAAGCTGGCCTATGGTGTGGAAACCGTCGAAATCCACTTCAACGAACCGGACTTCCTCGCGCTGCTGACGCGCCATGGCCTCGACCCAATCGAGACCTTGACCCTGGACGAGAGCGTGGTGAGTGGCGTGGGCAGTGCCTCGCGCACCTATGTCTGTCGAAAACGGACCCCATGATCATGCGGCACTTCTGCACCCTCTTCGACAGCAACTACCTGCTCAAAGGCGCCGCGATGCTGCGCACATTGCGCGAACACTGTCCCGACGCCCATGTGCATGTGCTGTGCATGGACGACCAGGTTCAGGGCCTGCTGGAACAATTGAACCTGCCCCACATCACCTGCCTGCCGCTGTCTGCGGTGGAGGATGATGAGTTGCTGGCGGTCAAGCCCGGACGGGTCATGGCCGAGTACTGCTGGACGCTGTCGCCATGTCTGCCCTGGTACGTGCTGCAGCAGAACCCGGACATCGACTTCATCACCTACCTCGATGCCGACCTTTACTTCTTCTCGTCCCTCGACCCGCTGTTCGAGGAGATCGGGCACGCGTCGATTGCCATCATCGAACACCGCTTTACACCGGCACTTCAGCACCATGTGGTCAACGGCCGTTTTTGTGTCGAATGGGTGAGCTTTCGCCGCGACGAAGAAGGCATGGCTTGCCTGGCGCGCTGGCGCGAGCAGTGCATCGAATGGTGCTTCCACCGCCTTGAGGAAGACCGCATGGGTGATCAGAAGTACCTCGACCGCTGGCCAGGTCGCTACAAAAACCTGCACATCCTGCAACACCTGGGGGCGGGCGTTGCGCCCTGGAACTATGGTCAATACCGCTTCACCCAGGATTCGCGGGGTTCTACCTTGGTGGATGGTCAGCAGCTGATCTTCTATCACTTCCACCAGTTCCAGTTGCTGTCTAATGGCAGCTTCGACCGGCTCTCCAGCGCCTACACCACCATGGGCCGCGAGCCCGAGCCGGTCTATGCGGCGTACGAAAAGGCCCTGACCGACCTGCTGCGCGAGGTGCGCATGTTGAGACCCGGTTTTTCGGCCGGCATGAAGCCGGCACTGAAAGTGAAGTCCCAACGATTGGTGCAGCGACTGCTGCCCCAATCGCTCAAGCAATTGCTCAAGAAAGTCGTAAAGGCAGTGTGAAAGTGAAAGAATTCGCCCACAAGACCATGCTCATCACAGGGGGCACCGGCTCGTTCGGCGGCGCGGTGCTCAAGCGTTTCCTGAGCACCGACATCGCCGAGATCCGGATCTTCAGCCGCGATGAGAAAAAGCAGGACGACATGCGCAAACGCTTTGCGCATCCCAAGCTGAAGTTCTACATCGGTGACGTGCGCGATCGCCACAGTGTGGCCACTGCGATGCGCGGCGTCGACTATGTTTTCCATGCGGCAGCGCTCAAGCAGGTGCCCTCGTGCGAGTTCCATCCCATGCAGGCAGTGCTGACCAACGTGGTGGGCACCGAGAATGTGCTGGAAGCCGCGATCGCCGCGGGCGTCCAGCGAGTGGTCTGTCTGAGTACCGACAAAGCCGTCTACCCGATCAACGCCATGGGCATCAGCAAGGCCATGATGGAAAAGGTCATGGTGGCCACCAGCCGCAACCTTGAAGGGTCGGGCACCGTGATCTGTGGCACGCGGTATGGCAACGTGATGGCCTCTCGGGGATCGGTCATTCCTCTGTTTGTCGAGCAGGTTCAGGCCGGCAAGCCGATAACTATCACAGACCCGAGCATGACCCGCTTCATGATGACGCTGGAAGATGCGGTGGACCTGGTGCTCTACGCCTTCAACCATGGGAACAATGGCGACATCTTTGTGCAAAAGGCACCCGCCGCCACCGTTGAGGTGCTGGCGAAAGCGCTGTTGGCGCTGCTTGGCCGCCCCGATCACCCGGTGCAGGAGATGGGCACCCGCCATGGCGAGAAACTCTACGAAACGCTGCTTGGCCGCGAGGAGATGGCCTGCGCCGAGGACATGGGTGGCTATTTCCGGGTGCCACCGGATGGCCGCGACCTGAACTACGCCAAGTTCGTTGAAGAAGGTGAACGCCGCTTGACGCAGAGCAACCATGGCGAGGACTACAACTCGCACAACACCACCCGCCTGGACGTGGCGGGCATGAAAGCGCTGTTGCTCAAGCTGGACTTCATGCAGCGAATCGCGCGGGGAGAAGCCGCTGTCGCGGAGGACTGATCGCATGAAGGTGCTGATCACCGGCGCCAACGGCTTCATTGGCAAGAACCTGCAACTCCACCTGCGCGAGCGTCCGGGTGTGGAAGTGGTGCGCTTCGGGCGCGAGCACTCGCCCGCGCAGTTGCCAGACATGCTGCGCGGCGTGGACACCGTGTTCCACCTGGCGGGTGTGAACCGGCCACAGGACCCTGCCGAGTTCGCCCACGGCAATGCAGATCTGACCCAGGCGCTGTGCGACGCCGTGATCGCCGTCGCGCAGGCAGAAGGTCGCCCGATCAACGTGCTGTTCACGTCGTCGACCCAAGCGGCTGCGGACTCTCCCTATGGCCGCAGCAAGCGCGCTGCCGAGGACGCCATGCAACGGGCCGGACAGCATCCGCTGGTGCACGCGCATGTGTTCCGCTTGCCCAACGTGTTCGGCAAATGGTGCCGGCCGAACTACAACTCCGCTGTCGCCACCTTCTGCCACAACATCGCCCGGGATTTACCGATCCGGGTGCACGATGCGCAAGCGCCGATGACCCTGGTCTACATCGACGATGTGCTGCAGTGCTTTCTCCAGATCATGGACGGTGCCGATGCCATGTCGGGTCCGGACGGCTTCTCCACGGTGCAGCCGCAGTACACGACAACGGTAGGCGACATCGCACAGCAGATACAGGCTTTCCACCGCAGCCGCGAAACACTTGTGACGGAGCGGGTGGGCACCGGTCTGGTTCGTGCGCTGTATGCCACGTACGTGAGCTACCTGCCGATCGAGTCGTTCGCGTATACCGTGCCTCGCCACGTAGACCAACGCGGCATGTTCGTGGAGATGCTCAAGACCCCCGATGCGGGTCAGTTCTCGTTCTTCACCGCGCATGCGGGGATCACGCGCGGCGGGCACTACCACCACAGCAAGACCGAGAAGTTTCTGGTCATCAAGGGGCAGGCACTCTTCCGCTTCCGCCACATGCAAAGCGGGCAGACACACGAACTGGTCACCACCGGAGAAGCGCCGCAGATCGTCGAAACCGTGCCGGGCTGGACGCACGACATCACGAATACGGGCTCCGACGAGATGGTGGTCATGCTCTGGGCCAACGAGATCTTCGACCGTAGCCGCCCCGACACGTACAACTGCCCGATCTGACGGGCCTTGAAAGAATTCGAGATGACTCCCAAGAAGCTCAAGGTCATGACCGTACTGGGCACCCGCCCGGAAATCATCCGCCTCTCGCGGGTGCTGGCCCAACTGGACAAGCACTGCGAGCATGTGCTGGTACACACCGGTCAGAACTACGACTACGAACTCAATCAGGTCTTCTTCGACGACCTCGGCATCCGCAAACCCGACCATTTCCTCAACAGCGCCACGAATGCGGCCAGCGCGGCAGAAACCATTGGCAACCTGATCGGCGCGGTCGACCGCGTGCTGTTGCAGGAGCAACCGGACGCCATGCTGGTGCTGGGAGACACCAACAGCTGCCTCTCCGTCATCCCGGCGAAAAAGCGCAAAGTGCCGATCTTCCATATGGAGGCCGGCAACCGCTGCTTCGACCAGCGCGTGCCCGAAGAAACCAACCGTCGTATCGTGGACCACACCGCCGACATCAACCTGACCTACAGCTCAATCGCCCGCGAATACCTGCTGCGCGAAGGCCTGCCACCGGACCAGGTGATCAAGACCGGCAGTCCGATGTACGAGGTACTCACGCACTACCGCCCCCGTATCGAGGCCTCCGGCGTGCTGCCGCGCCTGGGTTTGGAGAAAGCGCGTTACTTCGTGGTCAGTGCGCACCGCGAGGAGAACATCGAACCGGAGGTGAGTTTCCACAAACTTGTTGCGGTGCTCAACGGCTTGGCCGAGCTCTATGCGTTGCCCGTCATCGTCTCCACGCATCCGCGTACGCAAAAGCGCATTGATGCGCTGGGTGTGCGCTTTCACGACCGTGTTCAACTGCTCAAGCCCATGGGCTTCATGGACTACAACCATCTGCAGTTGAACGCCAAGGCCGTGCTGTCGGACAGCGGCACCATCTCGGAGGAATCCTCCATCCTCAACTTCCCGGCCCTGAACATCCGCGAGGCACACGAGCGGCCCGAAGGCATGGAAGAGGCCGCGGTGATGATGGTCGGCCTGGAGCTCGAGCGCGTGTTGCAGGCGTTGGCCATTCTCGAATCCCAGCCCAGGGGACAGGAACGTCTGATCCGACTGGTGGCCGACTACAGCATGCCCAATGTCTCGGACAAGGTGATCCGCATCCTGCACAGCTACACCGACTATGTGAACCGTGTCGTCTGGAAGAAGTGAGCCGGGCGCGTCGTGAAAATCCTTGTCGTCAGCCAGTATTTCTGGCCTGAGAATTTCCGGATCAACGATCTCGTGAAGGAATGGCTGGGACGCGGACATGAGGTCACCGTGCTCACCGGCAAGCCGAACTACCCGGGCGGTCAGGTGTTCCCCGAATTCGCCAGCGACCCGACGACGTTCGGCCACTTCGAAGGCGCGAAGATTCACCGGGTACCCATGTTGACTCGCTCCCAAGGTGCTCTGCGCTTGGTGCTCAACTACCTAAGCTTCGTGTTGGGCGCCTGTATATGGGGACCGTGGCATCTACGAGGCGATCGCTTCGACGTGGTCTTTGTGTTCGAACCATCGCCTATCACCGTGGGCATTCCTGCGGTGCTTCTAGGCAAGCTCAAGCGCGCGCCCGTGGTCTTGTGGGTGCTGGACCTCTGGCCCGAAACCTTGGCAGCGGTGGGGGTTGTACGCTCTCCGCACCTCTTGCGTCTGGTCGGCCATCTGGTGAGCTTCATCTACAACCGCTGTGCGCTGGTGCTGGGCCAGTCGCGCGCTTTCCTGGGCAGTATCGCCCGCTATTGTCGCGATGGATCGAAAATCCGCTACTTCCCGAGCTGGGCGGAAAACCTGTTCCAACAGACCGACGTACCCAAGGCGCCGGAGGTGCCCGAGGCGGAGAACATCTTTACCATTGTGTTCGCAGGCAACGTGGGCGATGCGCAAGACTTCCCCGCCATTCTGGATGCGGCCGAGCGTCTGCGCGATCACGACGGCGTGCGCTGGTTGATCGTGGGGGATGGCCGGCGCTCGGCGTGGGTCAGAGACGAGGTTGTGCGTCGAAGGCTGGGGCACCGCGTGTTCCTGATCGGCCGCTTCCCGGTCGAGCGCATGCCATCGTTTTACGCGCACGCCGACGCGCTCATCGCATCGCTCAAACCCGACCCGACCTTCAGCATGACGATCCCGGGCAAAGTGCAGTCGTATCTGCTGGCGGGTAAACCCATTCTGGGCATGCTGGATGGCGAAGGAGCTGCGGCCATCGAAAGCGCCGGAGCCGGCCTGGTGTGCCCCGCCGGCGATGCGCGAGGCCTGGCCCGGGCGGTCGAAAAGATGGCCGCGATGACACCCGCCGAACGGCACGCCATGGGCGCCCGCGGCCGACAGTTTGCCGAACAAGAATTCGATCGAGCACGCCTGATGGATCGGCTGCTGGACTTCTTCGCCGAAGTGAGCCCGGCCGATGCCCCACGGAGGGGCCCGCGATGACGCTGTTGGTCACCGGTGCAAATGGCTTCGTGGGTAAAGCGCTGTGCCGGGAGGCCATGGCGCGCGACATGTTGGTGCGCGCCGCCCAGCGCGACCCGGTATCGGTGCAGGACGACGTCGACACCGTGTCCGTGGGCGCCATCCACGCGCAAACGCCATGGGCCGAGGCGCTACGGGACGTGCGCACAGTCCTCCACACCGCAGCCCGCGTGCATGTCATGCACGACCCCGCCAGCGATCCGCTCTCAGCGTTTCGCGAGACCAACACGAACGGTACGCTGCATCTGGCGCGCCAGGCTGCGCAGGCCGGCGTGCGCCGCTTCGTCTTCGTCAGTTCCATCAAGGTCAACGGCGAACACACCACACCCGGCCGCCGCTTCTCCGCCCACGACAGCCCCGCCCCCCAGGACCCCTACGGCATCTCCAAACACGAAGCCGAAGAAGGCCTGCGCCAGATCGCGCGCGAAACCGGCCTGGAAGTGGTCATCGTTCGCCCGCCCCTGGTCTACGGCCCCGGGGTCAAGGCCAACTTCGCCAGCCTCTTGCGTGCCGTGCGGCGCGGCCTTCCTCTGCCACTGGGCGCGGCTACGGACAACCAGCGCAGCCTGGTCGCGCTCGACAACCTCGTCGACCTGCTCATCACCTGCATCGACCACGCCGCCGCCGCGAACCAGACCTTTCTGGTCAGCGATGGCGAAGACCTCTCCACCGCCGACCTGGTTCGCCGCATGGGCAAGGCCCTGGGCACACCGGCCCGCCTGCTGCCGGTGCCGACAAGCCTGCTCAAACTGGGTGCCACAGCCTTGGGCAAAGGCGACGTCGCTCAACGCCTGCTCGGCAACCTCCAAGTCGACATCGCCCACACCCGCGACACGTTGGGCTGGGCGCCACCCATCGGCGTCGACGAAGGTCTTCGCCGCGCCGCTGCCCCTCAGGTGTCTCGATGAAACGCCTCTTCGATCTGCTCCTGGCCCTGTGCGCCGCCGCCGTGTTGCTGGTACCCGTGGTGCTGGTGGCCCTCGCGGTGCGGCTCACCTCGCCCGGCCCTGCCCTGTACTGGAGCGACCGCGTCGGCCGCCGCAACCGCGTCTTCAAAATGCCCAAGTTCCGCAGCATGCGCGTGGACACCCCAGCCGTGGCCACCCACCTGCTGACCGATCCGGGCCAGTACCTCACGCCCATCGGGTCCTTCCTGCGCAAGAGCAGCCTGGACGAGCTGCCCCAACTCTGGAGCATTCTCAAAGGCGACATGAGCTTCGTCGGGCCTCGCCCTGCCCTGTTCAACCAGGACGATCTGATCGCGCTGCGCACCGAACTAGGGGTGCACGAACTCGTGCCCGGGCTCACTGGGTGGGCCCAGGTGAACGGACGCGACGAGCTGCCGATTCCCCAGAAAGTGGCACTGGATGCAGAATACCTGCGCCGCCAGTCCGTGCTCTTCGACCTGCACATTCTCTGGATGACGTTCGTCAAAGTGCTGCGCCGCGACGGCGTGACCCACTGAAAAAATACAAACCACAATGAACACAAGGGACAACAGCCACAGCGCCGCTGCAGCCACGCTCCTTCACATGCCGCGCATGGCCAAGCGCCTGTTCGCGGTGGCGGTGGATGTGGCCCTGTGCGCGCTCACCGTCTGGCTGGCGCTCTGCCTGCGCCTGGAACACTGGGTGCGCCTCACGCCCACGCACCTGCTGGCCATCATGGGCTCGGTGCTCATGGCCCTGCCGCTGTTCATCCGTTTCGGCCTGTACCGCGCCATCTTCCGCTATGCGGGCTGGAACGCCATGGTCAATCTGGGCCAGGCGATGGTGTTGTACGCGCTGTTCTATGCCACGGTCTTCACCGTGATCGGGATTGCGGGCGTGCCGCGCACCGTGGGCGTGATCCAGCCGCTGCTGCTGCTGGTGGCCGTCGGGTTCAGCCGCGTCGTGGTGCGGTATTGGCTCGGGGGCTTGTACCGCACGATGCTGCAGCGCGAGCACCTGCCCGGCATCCTGATCTACGGTGCCGGTCAGTCCGGCAGACAGTTGGCCGCCGCGCTGGCGCGCAGCAGCGAGCAACGCCTGCTCGGCTTTCTCGACGACGACGACCAGCTGCAAGGCAACAGCCTCGACGGCCGCACGGTGTACGACCCGATCGAGCTGGTACAACTGATCCCCAACCTGGGCGTCACGGACGTGTTGCTGGCCCTGCCCAGAATCACCCGGGAACGCCGCCTGGAGATTCTCGAAGCCCTGCGCCAGTACCCGGTGCGCGTGCGCACGCTGCCCACCATGTCAGACCTCGCATCCGGGCGCGTCGCCATGAGCGACGTGCAGGAGCTCGATGTCGAAGACTTGCTCGGACGCGAACCCGTCACACCCGACACCGCCCTGCTCACACGGCTGATCCGCGGCAAGGTGGTGGCCGTCACCGGGGCGGGGGGCAGCATCGGCAGCGAGCTGTGCCGCCAGATCGCCCGGTGCCAGCCGCACACCTTGCTGCTCGTCGAGAACAGCGAGTTCGCGCTCTACCAGATCCACCGCGAACTGACCGCACTGCTGGACCAGGACAGCGATCTGCTGCAAGCAGACGAGGATGCCGCGAACATGGCGGCATCGAACACCGTGCAGTTGGTGCCCCTGCTGGCCTCTGTGCAGGACGAAGCCCGCATGCTGCAGATCCTGCAGGCCTGGCGGCCCGAAACCGTCTACCACGCCGCCGCCTACAAGCACGTGCCGCTGGTGGAGCACAACCCCGTGCAAGGCTTGCGCAACAACGTCTGGGGCACCTGGGTGTGCGCACGCGCCGCACAGGCCGCCGGCGCATCCCACTTCGTCCTGATCAGCACCGACAAGGCCGTGCGCCCCACCAACGTGATGGGCGCGAGCAAGCGCCTGGCCGAAATGGTGCTGCAAGCTCTCGCGGCCGAGCCGGACAGCGGCACGACCTTCGCCATGGTGCGCTTTGGCAACGTGCTGGGCTCCAGCGGTTCGGTGGTGCCGTTGTTTCGGGAGCAGATCCGCGACGGCGGGCCGGTCACCCTCACGCACCCCGACATCACGCGCTACTTCATGACCATTCCCGAGGCCGCGCAACTGGTGATCCAGGCCGGGGCAATGGCGCATGGCGGCGATGTGTTCGTGCTCGACATGGGCGAGCCGGTGCGCATCATCGACCTCGCACAGCGCATGGTGGAGCTCTCGGGCCTGCAGGTGAAGACCGCGCAGAATCCCACGGGCGACATCGAAATCCAGATCACCGGACTGCGCCCCGGCGAGAAGCTCTACGAAGAGCTGCTGATCGGCGACAACCCACAGCCCACGCAACACAAGCGCATCATGAAGGCGCAGGAGGACTGCCTGCCCTGGCCGTCGCTGCAAAACCGGTTGGCCTCGCTCGAAGAGGCCATGGTGCGCAACGATGGGGCGGCCGTGCGCGCCATGCTGCAGGCCTGCGTGCAGGGCTACCAGCCCACCGGAGAGGTGGTGGATTTCGTGCACTCGTCCCTCAACAGCAGTCCGACGCCGCTGCAAGCCTGAGAGGGCATGCGCACAAAAAAGAGCCACCCTGCGGGTGGCCCGAAATGTCCTTGAGGACGTCGTTGGAGAACAGATTCGAGTGCGGGTCTAGGTCTCGGTCGTCGCCGAACATGTTCCGGCCGGCGTTGTGACAGCAACGGGTGTCATTGTGCGCCGCATCATGCGTTTCGACCATCCCCCATTTGTGGGAAGGATGGGCCACACGGAGCGCCGGTCAGATCGGCAACCGCACCACGAACCGCGCACCACCGCCGGGCCGGTCTTCGCAGTGCACCGTGCCACCATGGCGCTCCACGATCGTTTTCACCAGCGACAAGCCCAGGCCCACACCCCCTTCGCGTTCGCTGGCGCCCGGCAAGCGGTAGAAAGGCTCAAAGATGCGCTCGCGCTGATCGGGGGGCACGCCAGCGCCGTGGTCTTCCACCCAGAGCGTGGCCCGGTCTGCATCACCCCGGCCGGTGGCGGTGCTCGGCGCCAGAATGCTCAAGCGCACCTGCGCATCACCACCTTCCACCGCGTTCGCGGAACCGCCGTAGCGGCGGGCATTCTCCAGCAGGTTGCGCAGCACCCGGCGCAACAGGCGCGCCTGGCCTTGCACCAGCAGCGGCGCGGCGCCCGGCGCGATGTCCAGGTCCGCGCCGGTGCGCGCGCACTCTTCCGCGGCCAGGCCCACCAGGTCGACTTCTTCGATCGGCCCGAGCGCCGAGGCGTCGCGCGCATCGCGCAGGTCCAGCCGGCTGGCCAGCAGGATCTCGTCGATGAGCTGGTCCAGTTCATCAATGCTGCGCACGATCTCCGCACGCTGCGCGGCGCTGGCGCCGTCCTTGCCCAGCAGCTCCAGGCCCATGCGGATGCGCGTAAGCGGCGAGCGCAGTTCGTGCGACGCGTTGGCCAACAAGGCCTTGTGCGATTGCACGAGGGTCTGCACGCGCTCCGCGGCCGCGTTGAACCGGGTCGCCAGGAAGGCCACCTCGTCCTGCCCGCCCATGGGCAGTCGCGTGGACAGGTCGCCGTCGCCCCAACGCTCCACGCCCTTCTGCAAGGCCTCCAGGCGCTTGGTCAGGCGGCGCACGATCGGGTAGGCGCCGAGCGCCACCGCCGAAGCCACCAGCCCCAGGAGCCAGGCAAAGCCGGTCGGTGTCTGCAGCCACTCGGGCGCACGGCGGCCAGGATTGGAAGCAGGCCGGCCGGAGCGCGGCAGCAACACGTAGATCGTCTGCCCACTTTTCAAAGGAACTTCGAATTCCCAACCCTCCCCCGGGATGGTCACCGCCCGAGCGGGCGCCTCGCCCAGAACCTCACGCGCGCCATCGCGCACGACGATCGTGCGCGTGATGCGCGCCTCGCGCTCGGCACGGTCTTCGTCCAGCGCCTGCTGCCACAACCAGCCCACGACCAGCGTGAGCACGGTCACGGCCGCCACCACGGCGAGCCAGATGCGCACGTACAAGCGGGAGCCGAAGAGACTGCTCATTCCTGCTGCTTGGCAAACACGTAGCCCACACCGCGCACGGTGAGGATGCGCTTGGGGTCCTTGCTGTCGACTTCGATGGCGTTGCGGATGCGGCCGATGTGCACGTCGATCGAGCGGTCGAAGGCCTCGAGCTCGCGGCCGCGCACCGCCTCCATGATCTGGTCGCGCGTGAGCACACGCCCGGCGCGCTCGGCCATGGCCACCAGCAGGTCGAACTGGTAGGACGTGAGTTCGCACAGCTGGGCGGCCACCTGCACGGTGCGCGCATCGCGGTCGATCTCCAGCGAGCCGAAGCGCAAGACCGGCGTGGTCCGCGTCGGGCTGCTCTGGCCGTTTTCGCCGCGCCGGCGCAGCACGGCGCGCACGCGCGCCAGCAATTCGCGTGGCTCGAACGGTTTGGGCAGGTAGTCGTCCGCACCGAGCTCCAGACCGATGATGCGGTCCATCGGGTCGCCCTTGGCGGTCAGCATGAGCACCGGCACGCGCGCGGCGTCTCCAGGCAGGGAGCGGATGCGCCGGCACACCTCCAGGCCATCCATGCCCGGCATCATCAGGTCCAGGATGACCAGCTCGGGCTGGATCAACGTCAGTTGCTCCAGGCCCTGTTGACCGTCGCTGGCGTGCGTCACCTCGAAGCCGGACTGGCCGAGGTACTCCACCACCATCTGCGCCAGTCGGCTGTCGTCTTCAATCATCAGCAGGGGAGAGGTCATGGCATTCAGTGTAGCGGCGACATGCGCCGGAAGGACGCATCGTGTCAGCGGTGTGTGAATCGGACTTCGGGCTCGCGTAAAGTGATGTAAATGTCCGCGCCCTGGCCCTCCCCATTCCCAGTGCCGCCCGCGCCGAGCCTGCACGCGTTGCTGCGCCAGATGGCACGCGATCGCGCGCAGGCCACGGTGCTGCGCTGGCACGATCCCGCAGGCCCTGCGCGGGGCACGGCGTGGTCCCGCCTGACGTTCGCCGAACTCGACCAACGTGCCGACGCGATCGCACACGCGCTCACGCACCGCCACGGCCTTCGCGAGAGCGACCGCGTGGCCTGGCTGGGCCTGAACCACCCGGCCCAGATCGCACTGCTGTTCGCGCTCGCGCGCGTGGGCGCGATGCTCGTGCCACTGAACCACCGCCTCTCGCCGGCCGAGTGGGCCACCGTGCTGCAAGACAGCAGCCCTCAACTGCTGGTGCACGACGACACGCTGCAGCCGTCCGCCCGGGCATTGGCATCGCACACGAACACGCGCGTGCTGTCGGTGCACGAACTGCCCATCGATGGCGAGAGCCCGATCAACGCCACCGGCACGGCTGACCACCCCGCCCTGCTGGTCTACACCTCTGGCACCACCGGCACCCCCAAGGGCGCGGTGCACACCCAGGCCCACTTGCTGGCCAACATGGCCATCGCCGCGCAGGCGCAGGGCATGCACGCGAGCGACACCGTGCTCACCGTGCTGCCGCTCTTTCACGTGGGCGGCCTGTGCATCCAGACCCTGCCCGCGCTCGCCGTGGGCGCACAAGTGCTGCTGCACGCGCGCTTCGACCCGACCGCGACCTTGCAAGCGATCGGGGTCGAACGCCCCACGCTCACGCTCCAGGTGCCGGCCACCTTGCAAGCATTGACCACCCACCCGGGCTGGCCGGGCACCGACCTCTCCAGCCTGCGCGCGATCTGGGCCGGCTCCAGCCTGCTGCCCGCCACGCTGATCGAGGCGTGCCACGCACGCGGCGTGCCGGTGTGCAACGTGTACGGCAGCACCGAAACCGGCCCGTTTTCCATCGCACTGCCCGCCACCCATGCCGCGAGCCACCTCGGTTCGTGCGGTTGGCCCGCGCCCGGCGTACACGCGAGCTTGCGCGACGTGCACGAACAACCGGTCGCCGAAGGCGCCGTGGGCGAGGTATGGGTGCGCGCGCCCAACGTGGTGCGGCGCTACTGGCCCGATGTGCCGGCGTGCGATGCCGATGGCTTCTTCCACACCGGCGACCTGGCGCAGCAAGCGGCCGATGGCAGCTTCACCATCGTCGGCCGGGCCAAGGACATGTTGATCTCCGGTGGCGAGAACATTTACCCGGCCGAGATCGAGAACCTGCTGGCGCAACACCCCTGGGTGGCCGAATGCGCCGTCATCGGCCAGCCCGATGCGCGCTGGGGCGAGGTGGTGGTGGCGGTGGTCGTGCTGCACGCCGCCGCGGGTACGGATTGGACGGATGCCTTGCGCAATTTTCTGGACGGCCGCCTGGCGCGCTACAAATGGCCGCGCCGTTGGCACCGCGTAAATGCCTTGCCCCGGACCGCCTTGGGCAAGGTGCAGAAGTCGGCGCTTCCCGCTCTGCTGCCCTGAGTCTTAGGCTTTCGGATCCACCGGGGCCCAGCGCCCGGCCAGCCAGATCAGCAGCAGCACCGGCACGCCCAGACAGGCCGTGGCCATGAAGAAGGTGGGGTAGTCGTAAGCGTCGACGAACGCGCCCGAGTAGCCCGCGAGCCACTTCGGTGCGAGCAGCATCATGGAGCTGAACAACGCGTATTGCGTGGCCGAATACTGCACGTTGGTGAGGCCGGAGAGATAGGCGATGAAGGCCGCCGAGGCCACGCCAGCGCTCAGGTTGTCGGCCGAGATCACCAGCACCAGCGCGGTGAGGTCGTGCCCGTGGCCCGCCAGCCAGGCAAACAGCAGATTGCTTGCGGCCGACAGCACGGCGCCCAGCATGAGCACGCGCATCACGCCCAGGCGCAGCGACATCGCGCCGCCGATGAAGGCGCCCACCAGCGTCATGATCACGCCAAACACCTTGGTGACGGCGGCCACCTCGTCCTTGGTGTAGCCCATGTCGACGTAGAACGGGTTGGCCATGATGCCCATCACCACATCGCTGATGCGGTAGATGCCGATCAGCGCCAGGATCAACAGCGCCTGCTTGCCATAGCGCCGCAGGAAGTCGGCAAACGGTTCGATCAGCGCGCCGCGCAACCAGTAGGCGGCATTCTTCGCCGGTGGCAAGGCCACGCGAGCCGGCTCGCGCGAGAACAGCACCGTCAGCACGCCGACCAGCATGCTCGCTGCCATCACCAGGTAGGCCGTGGTCCATGCGGCTTGCTGGTACAGCGCACCCGCCACCGTGCCCGCTGCCGCCGCGGGTGCCACCTCAGCGCGCGCGGCGATCCACAACACGCCAGCACCGGCCCAGATCATGGCCAGGCGGTAGCCGGTCTGGTAGGTCGCGGCCAGCGCGCCCTGGTGGCGCGTGTCGGCCGATTCGATGCGGAAGGCATCGAGCGCGATGTCTTGCGTGGCCGAGGCGAAGGCCACCGCCAATGCGCACCACACCACGAGCTTGAGTTCGCTGCGGGGATCGGCCAAGGCCATGCCCACCAACGCCGCCATGACGCAGCACTGCGAGAGCAGCAGCCAGCTGCGCCGGCGGCCCATCCAGCGCGTGAGCAGCGGAATGGGCAGACGGTCGACCAAGGGTGCCCAGCACCACTTGAAGCCATAGGCCAGGCCGACCCAGCTCAGATAGCCGATGGTGGTGCGGTCCAGCCCGGCTTCGCGCAGGCGAAAGCTCAGCGTGCCCAGCACCAGCAGCAAGGGCAGGCCGGCCGAGAACCCGAGCGCGAACATGCGCAGGCTGGCCGGCTCCAGGTAGACGCGCAGGGTCTCGCCCCAACTGGGTCGCGCCGCTGCGTCGGCCGGCGTCGTGGCGTTGTCCTGCGAGGGCTGGGCTGGTGGCATGGGAGAGAAGAAAATTGGAAATGGGCCGCGCAACGGATGGGCAAAGCCATGGGCTTTGTCTATTATTCACGCATGTGCTTTCTCTGCGACCTGAAGTCCCCCGCCCCCGTCCAACCCGACGCACAGCCCGAGCACGTGTGGACGGCGCGGCGCGGTTTTCTATTGGCGGGCACCGCCGCCGCTGCGGGTGCAGCCCTGCCGGCCCTGGCCCAGGTCAACGTGGGCGAAGGCTCCACGCTGCGCAACCTGGTGCCGGCCGAAGAGCTGGAGAAAGCTGCGGGCCAGCAGTATGGGCAGATGATGGCCGAGGCCGAGTCCAAGAAGCTGCTCATGCCAGCCAGCAACCCGCAAGTGCAGCGCCTGCAGACCATCGCGCGCCGCATCATTCCGCACTCGGCGCAATGGAACTCGCGCGCCAAGGACTGGAAGTGGGAAGTCAACCTGGTCAAGAGCGACCAAGTCAATGCGTTCTGCATGCCCGGCGGCAAGATCGCGTTTTACACCGGCATCCTCGACAAACTCGGTCTGAGCGATGACGAGACGGCGATGATCATGGGCCATGAAATGGCGCATGCCTTGCGCGAACACGCCCGTTCGCGCGTGGCCAAGAGCAATGCCACGGGCATCGGCTTGTCGGTCGTGTCGCAGTTGCTCGGCCTGGGCCAGCTTGGTGACATCGCGGCCAACCTGGGCACGCAGCTGCTCACCCTCAAATTCAGCCGCGAAGACGAAACCGAGGCCGATCTGGTGGGGCTGGAACTCGCTGCCCGCTCGGCCTACCAGCCGCGTGCCGCTGTCACGCTGTGGCAGAAGATGACCGCCAATGCCGGTGGCCAGGGCGCCGGCTTCCTCTCCACCCACCCCAGCGGCCCCAACCGCATCCGCGAGCTGGAGGCGAATGTGCCCAAGGTGCAGGGGTTGTACGAGCAGGCGCGTCGGGGCTGAGGCCCTCGCGGCCATCAACGCCGCGAAGATTCCAACGCCATCTGGAGCTGAATCAACGCCTCCAGGAACGAATCTGGATCAGCATGCTGATTGGAAGCGGACCAAGACGCGACGAACGCCCCCCACTCCAGGCGCAGGGTGCTGTTTAAGGGCACAAGCCGCGGGTCCAGTGCGTAAGGTTGCTGGTTCACGAACATGGACGACTGCTTTTCTTGAAAATCGACAACCACCCGATCCGTACCGACACGCATTTCCACGCGACGCTGACGCTCCTGTGACGCCAAATCGAAGTCCATCGTGAAAACACCGGACCTTTGGCCTTCCAAGCGGATGACGCCTGCATTTCCATCCGGCGTCTGGTGCGCGTGAGCAAGATGGAAGCGGTTGCCAGGTGCCAGCGTGTGAAAGATCGAGAAAGCGTGCGGCAGCAGATCGCCTAGAGCATCAACTTCGGCATGCCGGGACTTGGTAGCGCCGTACCGGGCCTCGGAGAGCACGTCATGCCATACCAAGCGGACCTCCAGGCCTGCACGCGTGGCCAATCCCCACGCGTGCACGCACTGGTGCAAGGCCGGCAGGAAGGCAAACTCCGTCCCCACCGCGAGCCGACGCCGGGCTTGCCGCGCGGCCGTCAGCATGTGCCGGGCATTCTCCGAGCAGGTCGACATCGGCTTCTCCACCAGCACGTGCAATCCGCAACGAATTGATTCGAGAACGTCCCTCAGGTGGTCTTGCGGACGGCTGCAGACCACGGCCAGTGCGGTCTGCGGGCGAGATGCCACCGCCTCAGCGATGCTCTCGTGCACGGCCAGCTCGCTACAGCCGGGCTCGCGGGCTGCCCAGTTTCGCACCGCAAACGGATCGGTGCGCGCAGCCATCACAAGTTCCTGGGCGTTGCTCCGAGCACCTGCGATCACCGTGGACCACACCTTCCCCCAGCGGCCGCCTCCCACGATCAGCGTGGGGACGGGTGATGCCGCAAAACGCCAGAAATGAGCGAGTCGGTCGCAAAAGTCATCTGCCATAAGGCTGTCGCGCTCAAGCCGGTGCTTTGACGCCACGCAGATAGTATTGCGCGCCAAAGGGTAGATGTCCGAGGAGAGCATCCAGGCGCTTCAGGAAGGCACTCGAGGGTGGCACCGAAATGATGGTCTTGGTATACAACGCCTGAAACCCGGCCGCTTCAGCCAGCTTTTTCAGTGTCCGTGGTCGCAACAACACTGCGTCCTTGTCGATGTCGCATGTCTTCACCACATATTGCGTGGCGGGGTTGTAGGGGTTGTGCTCGAAGATCAGCAGCAATCCGTTGGGCCTCGTCACCCGGTGGAGCTCTTTCAACAAAGACGCCCACTGCTCTGGCGGCACGTGGTGCATCACGCAGACCGCGAACGTGAGAGCGAACTGCCCATCCGCATAAGGTAAGCGAACACCGTCGAAGGTGGCATACCTCACAAAAGGGTGCTGCGCGGCGGCAACCTGGATGCTCTGCGTCGACACGTCGATGCCGTGCAATTCTCGAAAGCGACCCTTGAGACCACTGTGGTAGGCGCCCACGCCACAGCCAAGGTCCAGGGCATCGACCGCAGAAAGATCTGAGAAATGTTCCTGCGCCAATCGCACGATGTGGTCGCGCTTCAGGTTGACGAAGAACGTATGCTCCATGCCAGTAAAGGCCAGCGTCTGGTCCAGATCATCCCGGTAGCTGGCAGCCACATTGTCGAAATCTTTGGCGACCTGTTCCTGCGTCGGGCCTGGTGCGTCAGTGTTCTTCATGTTGGTTCCCACGTTGAAGCCGCCTCAATCCAGCGGCAAAAACCCAGCCCTTGAATGCAAAGTAGTTGGCGACGGGGATGAGTATGCAGATCAACACCGTCGCGACGACGTAAGGCCATGACAACCGCGTGACAATGAGATGGATCACGACCCAGGACAGGCCGAGACCGGCAATCGAGGTGACGGCGAACCGCGTCATCTGCCCCACGGAATCCTGCTTCACGCCGAAAGTGAACCGGCTCTGCAGAAGATAGGACACCGTCAATGAAGCCAGATAGGCCGATACGGAGCCCCACTGTGGTGACATTCCGATCCAGGCCACAAAGGCATTGGCCAGCACCAAGTAAAACAGGGTGGCCACCAGGCCAGCGGCACCGAAGCGAATGATCCGCGACAACTGCATGCAGTCGACTCAACGCTGACGAGCTGCGGTGGAATCTCTGGCGCAAGCCTGCGCTGAGCTCACCAGCACCGCCATGGTGCCGCACCCGATTTCCACAGCGCTTCCAGTTCCCGCTGGTCGCGCAAGGTATCCATTGGATGCCAGAAACCCCGATGCGGGAATGCCGCCAAGGCACCGTCCCGCGCCAGCTTCTCAAGAGGCTCTCGCTCCCACGAGGTCTGGTCGTCTCGGATGTAGTTGATCGCCGCCGGCTCCACCACGAAAAACCCGCCGTTGATCCAGCCCATCTCGTTGTCCGGCTTTTCGTGAAAGCGCGTCACGTTCTGTTGCTCGTCGATGTCCAGAATGCCAAAACGTCCTGGGGAAGGTACCGAAGTGACCGTGACTAATCGTCCGTGAGAACGGTGGAAGGCAATCAGCGCCTTGATGTCGACATTGGCCAAGCCATCGCCGTAGGTCAGGCAGAACGCCTCGTTGCCCACATGCGAGGCTATGCGTTTGATACGGCCACCGGTCATCGTATCGAGGCCCGTATCGACCAGCGTCACAGTCCACCGCTCACTCGGGCCACCGAGAAACTCGACCCGGTTTTCACCCAGATGAACCTTGATATCGTAGTTCTCGGAAAAGTAGTTCACGAAGTACGACTTCAGCATGTGGGCCTTGTAGCCGCAACAGATCACGAAATCGTCCAATCCGGCGGCCGCATAGGTCTTCATGATGTGCCAGATGATTGGCCGCTCGCCGATGTTGACCAGCGGCTTCGGGAGGTTCTGCGTCTCTTCGGACAACCTTGTTCCAAACCCGCCCGCCAGAATCACAACTTTCATTTCAATGTGTCCTTACGCGAGGTAGTCGGTGATGTCTGTGTGCACTAGTTCACCGGCAGACACACCTTGCCCATGGGCCCGGTACCAGCATGCCGTCCGGCGCACCGCGTCGGCCGACGACCATCGCGGTGACCAGCCCAACTCACACCGCGCAAGCGTCGAATCGAGCGTCAGCACGCCCGACTCTTTCTGCACCCCGGTTTCAACCTGCGAAGCGATCCACGAAGCGCCGGCTCCCCAGGTCGAAACAAAAATGTCCGCGACGTTGCCCACAGTCAGAACGTCTTCTGCGACCGGTCCAAAGTTCAGAGCTGGCCACGCACGCTGCCCCTGTGCGAGGTCTTCGGCCAACATCATGTAGCCCACCAAGGGATCCAGGACATGCTGCCACGGGCGAATCGAGTGCGGATTGCGACACACCAATGGAGCTCCGGCCCCCAAGGCACGGGCCGCGTCAGGGAGCAGGCGGTGATCGGCCCAATCGCCACCACCGATGACGTTGCCGGCTCGCGACGTCGCCACGCCCGGCGCATCAGGCCCTTTGAAAAAGGAGGCCACCATGGCGTGGGTGGCAATTTCTGCCGCGGCCTTGGAAGCGCTGTAGGGATCCTGGCCGCCCAGCGTATCCTGCTCCCGGTACCCCCAGGCCCACTCGTTGTTTCGGTAAACCTTGTCGGTCGTCACGACCACGATCGCCTTCAAGCTTGGCAACGAGCGCGCCGCCTGCAAGACCCGTACGGTGCCCATCACATTCGCTTCGAACGTGCCCACCGGATCCGCGTAGGAATTCAGCACGATAGGCTGAGCGGCCAGATGGAACAGCACCTCGGCATCTGAACCGTCAAGCGCCGCCGACAGGGACGGCAGATCGTTGATATCGCCCACGTGGTGCGCGTGCTCGGGAATGGACAGTTCGTTGTAGAGCAAGCGCTCGCGTTCATCGAGTCCATAGCCCGTGGTTCGAGCGCCCATGCGAGACAGCAGAGCGCACAGCCACGCGCCCTTGAAGCCCATATGGCCCGTCACGAACACGGGCTTGCCCGCCCAGAATGTGCTGTCGAGTCGCCTCATGATCGAATGCTTGGCAAGGCGGCCCACTGTGCGACGCTCATATGCTGCCAATGTCCTTGTCGAAGTTGAGCAAATCGGAAATCACCACCATCGGACGGCTGCGCACCTGATCGTAGATACGGCCAACATAAACGCCCAGAATGCCCAGAAAGGTGCTGTTCAGCCCGATCCCCAGCAGCAGCAGAATCTGCGTGGTGGTGAACCCAGGCGGGGCTGCATCGGGCACCCAGGTCCGCAAAGCAATATAGAAGAATGCCAGTAGCGCCGACGCCAGTGCGATCACGATCCCCACATAAAAGGAAACCTTGAGGGGGAAGCTCGAATGGGCAATGATCCCATCGGCAGCCAGATGCGTTAGGGCCCGCAAGCGGAACTTGCTTTCGTTGAACTCCCTCTGCGACCGGTTGTAAGGAATGCCGATCTGACGGCGTGCCAGAGACGAGATGAGTCCGCGCAAGTACATGTGCGGCTCGTTGATGAGGCGCAACCGCTCAATGACGCTCCGGTCGATCAGACGAAAGTCCCCGGCATCCGCAATGAGATGCGGACCATCCAGTCGCAGCAGCATCCGGTAGTACAGGTGACGTCCGTACTGAAGCAGGGCACTCTCCTGCCGCTGCCGGCGAACGCCCACGACCACGTCATAACCTTCCTTCCACTTTTCCAGGAACGCGCGGAACATTGATGGCGGGTCCTGCAGGTCGGCGTCGATCTGGATGGCAGCAGCGCCACGCGCCAAGCGGTAACCGGCCAGCACGGACCGTTGGAATCCGAAATTGCGGGAGAAGCGCACCACGCGCACGTCCGGGTCCTGCGCAGCGATCCGGGTGAGTATTTTGAAGGTACTGTCGGTCGAGCGGTTGTCCGTGAAAAGAAGCTCGAAACGGTAATCGACGAGTGCGGCCGTCGTGCGTTTCAATTCCGCGTAGGTTCTGTCGACATTGTCTTCCTCGTTGAAGACGGGAATGACAATGCTGATCAGAGGCAACGGATCGTTCACTCCAGGCGCTTTCCGGATGCGCGATCAAACTCCTCCATCGAGAAGATGTCGATGATCGGTGCCTCGCAGCCATTGCGGGTCAAATAGCCGTGGATCTCCTGCGAGATATGCCACGCAAAATTCACCACCGGCGTTTGCTTGTTGGAGCGATCAGGAAATTCATCGTCCGACAAGATGGGAATGCGGGTTCCGGGCAGGTAGTGTCCGATTTTCATGGACCCCGGCTTCTCGTAAACAGCCGAAACATGCTGTTCATCGAGTCCGAGCATCTTGACCAGAATCGCTGCACGACCGGGAAACGCCTTTCCGTACAACGGTCCATGACGCGCCACCAGATCGTCGATTTCACGGCGTTTCGCCTGCACCCAGGAGGGGATGTGCTTCCCCATGTCCAGCAGACGTTGCTCATAGCTCTCTTCCGTGGCGGCCACCTGCGCCACCTCGGGGCTGACGCGAAGCCCCGCGTGATTTTTTTGCAGCATCACACGGATATTGCCACCGTACCGCGCTGGGAACTCGATGGAAGCGATCTGAGCCCCCAACGTCCTGGCAATGTATTGGAACGACGCCAGACTATAGGTGCGAGGGTGCTCGTGATAGAACGTGTCGAACTGGTGGCGATCCAGCACCGCGCCAAGGTAGTGATTTTCGACCACCACCACCGTGGTGTCGGACATCAACAGCTTCAGACCATCCAGCAAGCTCGGCAAATCTTCAATGTGGGCAAACACATTGGTAAAAGTCACAATATCCGGCTGACCGTGCTCGTCGACGATGTTCTTTGCCAGCGCGGGGGTGAAGTAATCGCGGTACACGCTGTGGCCTGAAGCGCTCGCATCGGCCGCGGCTCCCGTTGGCTCGACACCGACCGTTTTCGCGCCCTTCTCTCGAAAGATGCCCAACAGGCTGCCATCGTTGCAGCCCACGTCCAGGACCAGAGCGGCATCCAGCGAACCCCGGTACTGCTCACACGACGCCACCAACTGACGCATGCCGTTGATGACATCCGCCGTGTGACGCGCACGGTAGTGATAACTGTCGGGAAACAAGGTGCGCTTGGGCACTTGATGGGTTTGATGCGCCGTTTTGCAGTTCGGGCAGAACGCGATCTCAATGGGATACTCGGCCGACGTCAATGGGCTCCCCACGGGCACGAGGTCATCGCACAAAGGGTGCTTGCCCAGATCTACAACCGTCTTCAATTCCTGTTCGCCGCACACTTCGCACGCAATAGACATTTGTTCGAATCTCCTTCGAGGTTTTGCGACTCGAGACAACATGCAGACCATTGCTCAGCGGCGCTTCGGGTTTGGTAGTCTACAGGTAAACGATAGCCTCGCAGCCCCCCTGCGCGGCGCGATTGACGCCGCGCATCGGTGCGCGAGCATGCAGAACTCATGCTGTCCAAGGCACCACGGACAAGCACGGGAAAGCCGATCGTATGCAACGCATGCGATCCACTCGCAAAGCACCGATCCAGCTTTTCAGCCACCGGATCGCCGGTGGCGCATGAGCAACTGTGGTAGAGCGCCTGCGCAACCATCCATTACATTTCCAGCCATGCGCACAGGCACCCTCCCCTATTCCTCGGGAGTTCCAATGCGCAACGGTCACGAGCGATGGATCACAAGCACGTTTCTCCCGACATATTCCACCAAAGTTTCAACCTCGCAACCCTGCTGACGTTCACAGCAGCCTGGATGGTGCTGGGGATGGGGCTGGTTCGCTCTGGTCTTGAGGACAGCAGCGCGCTCAAGCTCGCAATCGTTGTCTTTCTGCTGGTGTCGCTCTGGCTTCCCGTCTTCGCCATCCACATTGGCAAACGCTACTGGCTGGAGGCCGGAACAGCGGCGGCCACCATCGGGATGGTCTTTCCGATCCTGGGTCTGTGGATGGGAGTTGCCGCTGTGTGGGTGGCAGGGGGGGTGCTGGTGGCTCTCGCTATTTATCTAGCGAGGCACTCTCCTGGCAGAGATGGCCGTCTCTTCTGGATAACCATGCTGGGAGCACCACTGCTTGCCGTGGTGCTGTTGTCGCTGGGTAGCGCAGACAGATTCTTCCTGCCCGAGAACATGTCTGCGGGAAGCGCGCAATCGGACAGCTATTTCCATATAGCACTCGCCACCATGATTTCGAATTTCCAGATGCCATCCATTGGCGCGGACGGACTCGAACTCACGAAATACCACTTCGGGTCGCATTTCGTTGCGGGCGGCATGGCAAAGGCAGCCCATGCACGCATGTCCGAGGTGTATGTGTACTGGGCGGCCATCGCACTCAGGGTGCAGTTGATCTGGGGCATGCTGTGGTGCAGCCTCCTTCTGTTGTCAACCCGCCCCCATGTCGCACCGGTCAGGACACGCGTCTTCTTGCTGATCGCGCTCGTGGGAATGACCAGTTCATTTTTCAACAGCGAGAGCTTCCTGTTGGCGCTCGCCATTTTTCTCGGCAGCGTCCCCCTGATATCCCGTCATCTCACCCAGATCGAAGTGCCACGATTTCAGCTCTGGCTGCAATTTCTGATCATTCTGGCGACGGCATTCATATGCGCCACGGCAAAAGTCTCGCTCGGCTATTTCGTGGCGGTTCTATTGCTGTACGCGGCATACGAGGATCGCAGAAACATCGCGCGCGTCGTCGTGACGTTGTTCGGATTGGGAACCCTTGCGATTTGCACAATAGCCTTGCTTCATCCGAGCGATGTCTCTCTGGCGAGCGCAGGCTTGGGCATTCTGGTGGCTTCCTACCTGCAATACACCACGCCAACCACGTTGGTATCTTTCCTGCTGCCCCTGGCGCTTTTGCTGCTGCAGTTTGTAAGACTCGAGCGGCTGTCGAAGACCGAGGACGTTCGAGGCGGCAGTCTCGGCTTCCACATGGCCTACAGCCGCTATGCCAGCGTGTCTGATTTTCTGCAACACCTGAGAACCTTGCCCGGTGAGTGGCAAGTCCTGGCCGTGTCGTTGGCCGCCTGCGTCCTGGTCGTTGTGACCTTGCCCATTGGGAGCAACGCGGCCTATTTTTCCGCAGTACTGCTCTTCATGTCGTTTGCCATGGCGCCGGCCGGGCTGTTCCAGCTATGTGGCGCCCTGTCCAAGTACAAGGCCTTCAAGGCCGTAGAGTTGCTAATGGCTTTCATGCTGGTCGTGCACCTTTTGGTGTTCGCCTTGCAATTCAAGGCACAGGTCGAGCGGGTGGCAGTATGCGAAACGTGCCCCCCAGCGACGGATACCACACCCCCTCGACAACAAATCCAGAACTCACTGCGCACCCATGGCACCGTATGGTCCGTCGCCCGAGAGCGCTGGGCCCCCACCCCCTGGGCTGCATTGATTCGAGATGTCGAAGGGTTCGCAAGCCCTCAAGCCGGCACCATGGTCTTCGTTCCTCCTGCCAACACGGCGTTTTGGCAACGGCTCAAGCCTGGTAGCCCCTACTGGTGCATCAGTCCGCAGTTGATGATTCCTGCAGAAACCGGCATACCCATGCTGCGTGGCATCGCCCCTGACGGTTACGAGCCGAAATGCATGCCACCTGGCCTGGTCTGGTATGGGTTCGGTCGTCAGCAAGACGCGCACAGAACCGGGGATTTCGATGACCAGCGCCTGTGTGCGATGGTTGTCGCAAAAGGGTTTAACCGCCTGTACATCCTGAACTCCATAGACAACCTGCGAGACAACCGCAAGCTCACCTGTCCCTGATGGTGGAGTCCATCATGGCATCCGCGCAAGCTCTGGCAGAGCACTGCCGTTTACACGTCGCGCACGTACGGATTCGTCCGCCGCTCACGGCCAAAGGTGCTTTCCGGCCCGTGGCCGGGAATGAACACCGTGTCGTCGCCCATGGGCCAGAGGCGTTCGCGGATGCTGTCGAGCAGCTGCTCGTGGTTGCCCTGCGGGAAGTCGGTGCGGCCAATGCTGCCGGCGAACAGCACATCGCCCACAAAGGCGCGCTTCGCTTCGCTTGAATAAAACACCACGTGTCCCGGCGTGTGGCCCGGGCAGTGCCGCACGTCGAGCGTGCATTGCCCGATCTGAACCGTATCGCCATCGGCCAGCCAACGCGTTGGCACGAATGCCTCGGCGGGTGGAAAGCCAAACATCGCACCCTGCTGCGGCAACCCGCTGATCCAGAACTGGTCGCCGGGATGCGGGCCGATGATGGGCAGGGCAAGCCGGCGCGCGAGCACGGCGGTGCCGCCGGCATGGTCGATGTGCGCGTGGGTCTGCCAGATCGCCTTGAGGTTCAGGCCAAGACGTTGCACCTCGGCAAGAAGACGGTCGAGATCACCACCCGGGTCGATCACTGCGGCGTCCATGCTTGCATCGCACCACACCAAGGAACAGTTCTGGGCGAACGCGGTGACGGGGACGGTGTGATAGCGCAGCATGACAGTGTGGGGAAAAGCCACGATTTTAGGTGGCTTGGTGTACAACTCGCGCATGTCACCGACGCACTGTCCCCCATGAAGAGCGCTCTGCTCCTCGTCGCTTCTCACGCCCTGGTGGCGTTGGCGGGTTTTGCTGCGGGCATCTATCTGCTGCCGATACTGATCGCGCCAACAGGGCCACAGACCGCCGAGATCAGCGCTCTCGCAGCAAAGGCGTCGTTCACAGGCCAGTTTCGCCGCGACCTGCAGGGCAGTGATGTGCTGCACTGGGGAGAAGGCACCGTTTCTGTTGGCCCCTCGGCCGTGTCGCTGATGGGCCGCCTGGCACCCGGACCCGACTACAAGCTCTACCTCGCGCCCCAATTCGTGCAGAACGAAGCCGAGTTCCTGCGCATCAAGGCCACGTCACTGCGCATCGGCGACGTGAGGACGTTTGACAACTTCATCGTCACGCTGCCAAGCGGCGCGAACCCGGCCGACTTCACCACGGTCGTGGTGTGGTGCGAGACCTTTCGCGAATTCATCTCGGCCGCGCAATACCGCTAACACCTGACCCCCTTAGAAAAAAAATTGCTCTCGCTGTAACCAGGAGCGCCGTTGCACCGAACTTCCATGGCGACCCGAAACGTTCGGGCTGTCTGGCAAGGAGTTCCCATGAACGGTGCTGCGAAATGTCGACCTATCCATCCCCTGTGGATGCGCGTCAGCCATTGGCTCAATGCCGTCGCGGTGTTGATCCTGATTGCGAGTGGATGGCGCATCTACAACGCATCGCCATTCTTTGACTTCACCATCCCGAATGGGATCACCCTGGGTGGCTGGCTCGGTGGTGCGCTGCAATGGCATTTCGCCGCGATGTGGCTGCTGGTCGCCAATGGTCTGTTCTACCTGGCCATGAACGTGCTCACCGGCAGGCTGGTGCGCAAATTCTTCCCGCTGTCGCCGCGCGGTGTTCTGCGCGATGCGTTGGCCGCCCTGCACGGCAAGCTCTCGCACGCCGATCCGCGCCACTACAACAGCGTGCAACGCCTGGCCTACCTGTTCGTGATGGCCGACCTTCTGGTGATCGTGCTCTCGGGGCTGGTGCTGTGGAAATCGGTGCAGTTTCCCGTGCTGCGCGAACTGCTGGGCGGCTACGAATTCGCCCGCCGCATCCACTTCGTCGGCATGGCGCTGCTGGTCGGTTTCATTGCCGTGCATCTGGTGATGGTGGCCCTGGTGCCGCGCACCCTGTTGACCATGTTGAGCGCCCGCGGCAAGGAGACCACCGCATGAATATCTTCAAACGCCGCCCGCTGCCCAAGGTCGATGCCGACCTGGCCTTGCTCGACGCCCGCAAGCTGCTCGAAAAGCGCATGGCCCCGGCCGCACGCCGCCACTTCCTGCGCAGCTCGCTGACGCTGGGCGGCCTCTCGCTGCTGAGCGGCTGCAGCATCAGCAACAACGAAGGTGTGGAGGCCGTGCTCGGCCGCATCTCGCGCTTCAACGACCATGCCCAAGGCTGGTTGTTCGACCCGAACCGGCTGGCACCCACCTACAGCGCAGCCGAGATCACACGCCCGTTCCCCTTCAACGCCTACTACAGCGAAGACGAGGTGCGCGTGATCCAGGAAGCGGGCTACAGCCTGGAGGTGACAGGCCTGGTGGCAGACAAGCACCGCTGGACGCTGGAAGAACTGCGCGCCATGCCGCAGCAAGACCAGATCACCCGGCACATCTGCGTGGAAGGCTGGAGTGCCATTGGCCGCTGGGGTGGCGTGCCTTTCGGCGATTTCCTGCGCCGCATCGGTGCGGACCTCAGCGCGAAATACGTCGGCTTCAAGTGCGCCGACGACTACTACACCAGCATCGACATGGCCACCGCACTGCATCCGCAGACCTTGCTCACGTTGACCTATGACGGCGAGCCGCTGCCGCCCAAATATGGTTTCCCGATGAAGCTGCGCATGCCCACCAAGCTCGGCTACAAGAACCCGAAAACCATCATGGCGATGTTCGTCACCAACACCTATCCGGGGGGCTACTGGGAAGACCAGGGCTACAACTGGTTCGGCGGGAGTTGAACGGCATTAGCTGCTCAAAACCGCAGACGGCGCGACCGTGCCCATCCCGGATCACGGCGCATTTTTTCTCCACTCTCAAAGGACTCTCAACATGAACAAGCTCAACACCGCCCTGCTCGCCGCCTGCCTGGCCGCCGCTTCTGCCACGGCCTTCGCCGCCGACGACATGATGAAGAAAGACGCCATGACCAAGGATTCGATGGCCAAGGACGGCATGAAGAAAGACCCGATGTCCAAGGACCCCATGAAGAAGGATTCGATGGCCAAAGACAGCATGGGCAAGGACGCCATGAAGAAAGACGACATGATGAAGAAGGACGAGATGAAGAAATAAGCGCCCAGCGTGCTTGCGCTCGCGGCTGGCGATGCCAGCCGATCGAAAACCCGCGGGGGGTTCAAAGGCCGCCGTGTAAGCTGCGGGCCCATGGAACGACATTCGTCCGACGGTGATTCCACGCAAGCCCAGACCGAACAGACCCTGCGCAACCTGATGCTCGCGGGTCTGGACGGCGACGCGGCGGCGTACCGCCGTTTCCTTCAACAACTCGGCACGCGCCTGCGGTCGTTCTACCGCCGACGCCTGTCGGGTTGGCCGGATGACGTGGAGGACCTCGTGCAAGACACCTTGCTGGCGATTCACAACCAGCGCCACACCTACCAACCCGGCCAGCCGGTCACGGCCTGGGTGCACGCCATCGCGCGCTACAAGACCATCGACTTGCTGCGCGCGCGCCAAGCGCGCGAAGCGCTGCACGACCCGCTGGACGACGATGCGAACGCCTTGTTCGACACCAGCGACAGCGACGCCGCCGAAACCCGGCGCGACCTGGACCAGTTGTTGGCCACGCTGCCCGAGCGCCAGCGCGTGCCGATCGAGCAGGTCAAGCTCGAAGGCCGCTCGGTGGCCGACGTGGCGCGCGAGACCGGCATGTCCGAATCGGCCGTGAAGATCGGCATCCACCGGGGGCTGAAGGCGTTGGCCGCGCGCATCGCCGCCATGCCCAAGCCCCGGGCGAAAGGTTCCCCATGAAGACCGACGACCTCATCCACCTGCTGGCCGCCGACACCGTGCCGGTGCCGCGCCACGCCGCCGCCCGGCGGCTGGCGATCGGCCTGTTGCTCGCCGTGCCCCTCTCGCTCGTGCTCATGGGCATGGTGCTCGGGGTGAACCCGGCGCTCAGGGCGTACCTCGCCCAGCCGATGTTCTGGGTGAAGTTCGGCGTTCCGCTGCTGATGGCGCTGGTGGCCTTGCCGCTGGTGGCCCGGCTCGGCCGGCCCGGTGCGTCCACGCGCGCGGCTTGGACGCTCTGGCTCCTGCCCATCGGCGTTCTCTGGACACTGGGCGCGGTGGCACTCCTGCAGGCACCGGCTGCCGACATGCCGTTACTTATCCTGAGCCGCACCTGGCGCGTGTGCGCAGAGAACATCGCGGTGCTGTCGCTGCCGGTGTTCATCGCCGCGATCTGGGTGTTGAAGTCCATGGCGCCGGTGCGCCCTGCGCTGGCCGGCGCGGGTGCGGGCGCCCTGAGCGGCGCGTGCGGTGCGGCGGTTTACGCCCTGCACTGCCCGGAGCTCGCCGCGCCCTTCATTGCCATCTGGTACGTGCTGGGCATGGCACTGCCGGTGGCCGCCGGTGCGTTGCTGGGGCCTCGGCTGCTGCGCTGGTAGCGCAGGTCGGCGCGCGCCGCGCTCACAACTGAAAGTCGTAGTCGATGCTGATCGGCGCGTGGTCAGAGAACTTCTCCGTCTTGTAAATCGACTCGGTGCGCGCCAGCGCCGCCAGCGCCGGCGTCGCCAGGTGGTAGTCCAGCCGCCAGCCCACGTTGTTCGCGTAGGCCTGGCCCCGGTTGCTCCACCACGTGTAGCAGGCATCGGTGGTGTCGGGCTGCAGGCGGCGGTACACGTCCACCATGCCGCCGGCGTCCAGCAGCGTGGTCATCCAGGCGCGCTCTTCCGGCAGGAAGCCGCTGTTCTTCTGGTTGCTGCGCCAGTTCTTCAGGTCCTTTTCCTGGTGCGCGATGTTCACGTCGCCACACAGGATGAATTCGCGCCCGTTCTTGAGCGACTGCAGGTGCGGGTAGAAGTCGGCCAGGAAGCGGTACTTGGCGTCCTGGCGTTCCGGGCCCGACGAGCCGCTGGGAAAATACACGCTCAGGATGGAGAGCTTGCGCTGTGGCGTGTCGAAACGCAGTTCGGTAAAGCGCCCTTCGTCATCAAACTCCCTGGAGCCAAAGCCGATCACCACGTCGCTCGGTTCGTGGCGGGTGAAGATGCCGGTGCCGGAATAGCCCTTCTTCTGCGCAAAGTGGAAATGGCCCTTGAGCCCGGCGAGTTGCTCGAAGCGGCCCTCCACATCGCTGGCCTGGCACTTCACCTCCTGCACGCAAATACAATCGGGCGCGTGTGTGGCCAGCCATTTCTCCAAGCCCTTGGTGGTGGCGGAGCGAATCCCGTTGAGGTTGAGGCTGGTCAGTTTGAACAAGGACTTCTCCATGGTGTTGGATACGGGCGCGGCGCAGGCCGGCGCGAAAAATGAGAGTGCTGCCGCGCTGGCGCAGGCGTTCGTGCGGTTCTGTGTGGAAGCCGGCGCGCTTCGCTTTGGCGAATTCAAGACCAAGGCCGGCCGCATGAGCCCCTACTTCTTCAACGCCGGCTTGTTCGACGATGGCGCCAAGCTGGGTCGGCTCGCGCAATTCTATGCAAAAGCCCTCATGGACAACGGCACCGAGTTCGACATGATCTTCGGCCCCGCCTACAAGGGCATCCCATTGGGCGCGGCGGTGGCGATCGAGCTCGCGCGCCTGGGCCGCAATGTGCCCTTCGCCTACAACCGCAAGGAAGCCAAGGACCACGGCGAAGGCGGCACGCTCGTGGGCGCGCCGCTCCGAGGGCGCGTGCTGATCGTCGACGACGTGATCTCCGCCGGCACCGCTGCGCGCGAATCCATCGCACTGATCCGGGCCGCGGGCGCGCAGCCGCATGCGATCGCCATCTCGCTGGACCGCCAGGAAAAAGCCACCGAGGTCGGGCCCGACGGGCGCGTGCAGGACCTGGAACACAGTGCGGTGCAGTACGTGCAGCGCACACTGGGCATGCAGGTTTGCACGATTGCGACGCTGGACGATTTGCTGCAGTATCTCTCCGGTCACACGGGCGGCGAGCACGATGCACATCGCGAACGTGTGCTGGCCTATCGACAACGCTACGGCGTTTCCTGAACCCCTTCGCCCCCATGTCCCACCCGATGCCCTCGCTCTCCCTCCCGCGGCCGCCATCCCTCCTGGCCCGCTATGGCGCGCTGTGGCTGGGCCTCGGACTGTGGGGCTCGGCGAGCCATGCCCAGATCTACACCTGCGTGGATGCGAGCGGGCGGCGGCTCACGTCGGACCGGCCCATCGTGGCGTGCCTGGACCGGGAGCAACAAGTCATGGGCGGCAGCGGCACGGTCATCAAGACCATCCCGCCGAGCTACACCGCCGACGAGCGCGCCAAGCTCGACGCCCAGCGCCGCCAGGAAGCCGAGCAGCGCGCGCGCATCCAGGAAGAACGCCGGCGCGACCGCGCGCTGTTGATCCGCTATCCCAACCAGGGGGTGCACGACAAGGAGCGCGCGGACGCTTTGGGACAGGTCGATGAGGTGATCGGCGCGGTGAAGAAACGGGAGATCGCCCTGGTCGCCCAGCGCAAGGACATCAACACCGAGCTGGAGTTCTACCAGGGCGACGTGGCCAAGGCGCCCAACTGGCTCAAGCGCAAGGTCGAAGACAACGACAAGCAGATGCAGATCCAGAAGCGCTTCCTGGAAGAGCAGGCCCAGGAAAAGCAGCGCATCAATGCGCGGTTCGACGAGGAGCTGGTCAAGCTCAAGCAACTGTGGTCCGCGTCGGGCAGCCCGTCGATGGCGCGCTGACGGGCTAACAGGGTTTGTCGGCCCGGGAAACAGCAGCAGCTGTCTTTCCGGCGAGCGTGCCTTGCTCCAGAGGCATCAAGGGTCCGGCTCCGCCGGCCCGAGATACCGTCCCCCCTCGAAGCGCCGAAGGCGCGCCACAGAGGGGGGAAGCTGCGAAGCAGCGCAGGGGGGTGTTCTCTACTTCAGCCGAGTTTCTGCCGCAGCAGTTCGTTCACCTGCTGAGGATTGGCCTTGCCCTTGCTCGCCTTCATGACCTGACCGACGAGTGCGTTGAAGGCTTTCTCCTTGCCGGCTCGGAACTGGGCCACGTTGTCGGCGTTGGCAGCCATCACCTCATCGAGGATCTTCTCCAGCGCTGCGCTGTCGTTCATCTGCTTGAGGCCCTTGGCTTCGATCACGGCGTCGACCTCGCTGCCTTCGCCGGTCCACAGGGCGTCGAAGACCTGCTTGGCGGCGTTGTTGGACACCGTGCCGTCCGCGATGCGCCCGACCAGCGCGGCCAACTGCGCAGCGCTCACGGGCACGCGAGCGATGTCGCCTTCGTCGGCGTTCAGGCGGCGCGAGACCTCGCCCATGATCCAGTTGCTCACCAGCTTGGCCTGTCCGCTGGCCTGGGCCGCACTCTCGAAGTAGGCGGCCATGGCCGGGCTCTGCGTGAGCGTGGTGGCATCGTATTCGGGCAGGCCGTAGTCGCGCACCAGCCGCTCGGCCATGGCGCGCGGCAGTTCGGGCATGGCGGCCCTCACCTGCTCCACCCAGTCGCGCGAGATCACCAGTGGCGGCAGATCGGGGTCGGGGAAGTAGCGGTAGTCGGCCGCGTCTTCCTTGGTGCGCATCGCGCGTGTCTCGCCCGTGTCGGGGTCGAACAGCACGGTGGCCTGCTGGATCGTGTGGCCGTCCTCGATCTGGTCGATCTGCCAGCGCACCTCGTAGTCGATCGCCTGCTGCATGAACTTGAAACTGTTCAGGTTCTTGATCTCGCGGCGCGTGCCCAGCGGCTCGCCGGGTTTGCGCACGGAGACGTTGGCGTCGCAGCGGAACGAACCTTCCTGCATGTTGCCGTCGCAGATACCGATCCAGGTCACGATCTTGTGCAGCTCTTTCGCGTAGGCCACGGCCTCCGCGCTGGAGCGGATGTCGGGCTCGGTGACGATCTCCAGCAAGGGCGTGCCGGCGCGGTTGAGGTCGATGCCGCTTTGGCCAATGAAGTCCTCGTGCAGGCTCTTGCCCGCGTCTTCCTCGAGGTGCGCGCGCACCAGGCGCACCGTTTTCTTGTCATCGCCCAGGAAGAACGACACCTCGCCCCCCTGCACCACCGGGATCTCGAACTGGCTGATCTGGTAGCCCTTGGGCAGGTCGGGATAGAAGTAATTCTTGCGCGCGAACACGCTCTCTTCGGCGATGTGCGAGCCCAGCGCGAGCCCCAGGCGGATGGCAAGCGCGACGGCTTCGCGGTTCATCACCGGCAGCGTGCCGGGCAGTGCGAGATCGACCGCGCTGGCCTGCGTGTTGGGCTCGGCACCGAAGGCGGTCGGCGCGCGGCTGAAGATCTTGGATTGGGTGGCGAGCTGGGTGTGGGTTTCGAAGCCGATGACGACTTCGTAACCCTGCACCAGCAGCGACATTGACTGAGATTTGCTCATATTCAGAACAGCGATTTTTGAGTGTTTTTCAGGCTCTTCGCCAGCACGTATCCCTTCGCACCAGGCGTGGAGTCTCGTTCAATGAAACCCTGGCCTTCGAGTTGATTGAAGACTCGGCGAATACTTCGATAGAAGAGATCGAACGCCTTGATGTCGGCGGGATTTCCTTTCTCCGAGGCCCAAAGTGAAAAGCTTGCCTGCTTTGCACTGACGGCGCGCTTCGAGTTGAAATGGTTGTAGCGATACACGACTGCCATGACTTGTCTTGAAGTCAAGGGGATCTCGTCAAACGCGTTCCCAAAGCGCTCTCTCAGTTCCGCGGAAAAGTCATTGGAAAGCAACGTCCTGTCCACCGTGTAGATGGGATACAGGTCTGGGCTGCGATCATCTCGGTCAATCAAGCCCGCAGCCTCCAGGGACTTGATCGCTTGCGCATGGTTGTTGTCAGGCGTTAGTAGGATGCAGTATTTGCCTTCTGAGTTTGCCCACTCACTCTTGATCAGATAGGCGAGAACCGCTTGCTTTTCGGGCGTTAGTTCGTCGAAAGAGCCTAGCTTTTCGGCGATGTAGGCATCTCGAGATTCAAACAGCTCCTGGATCTGATCATCTACAAGCGATCCTGCTTGCAAGACCAATGTCACTTCGTCGGTCTTTAACTTGAAATAGGGAAGATTCAGCTTGTTGTCGAGGCTAAGACTCACCAGCGTAGCCATGCCAATTCCACGGCCTTCCCACTTGCGAAAAACGCGCAGCACATCTGCCAACCGTGGGTTTCTGGGCTTGGTTTCCGGCACAACACGCAGTATTGCCGTCAATGCCCGTGCCGCATCACTGGTATGACGAATCAACAGCTGATCTCGAAATTTTCCAGGATTGGAAATTTCAAGTTGACGCCCTGGAGTGATGGAGATAACGACCTGCTTGTTGATAGCGTAGTCACGATGCGCCAGCGCGTTGTTCAAGGTTTCTCGCAAGACCGACTCCGGATACTGAGCGGAAATCTTGCCCCCGTGTTCAACGCCAACACCGGCATGGATATTGCGCAGAACATACGCATTGGCCTGCTCCAACAAGGGAAGTATGTTGCCAATGATGTCCTGCTTGTCTTGCACCACAACAGACGCTTGTGTCGGGGCGTTCACATAGCCATGAACGTGTGCACGAAAGCCCAAAAGGTCTTCTGGATATTGGCCGCATACCAAAGCACCGAGCACAGTCAGCCGACCTTCTATGATGAATCGCTTGCGCGTGAGAAAAGGCAGTGCGTCCTCTAGCGTGGGCTTCAAGCTCTCCACCCTGTGAAGGCGGTTCAACTGCAGTATGTACTCGTTGAGTCGATCCAGATCAACGTTGCTCACATCCTCTTGCCCCAACGGGGCAAGCTCTTTCGCTTGAGATATCTCTTCGAGAAACTCCGAATAGCGATCAAGCTCTGCCTGCTTGATCACGTGATCGCCCGTCAAAACGCGCTTGTAGGCTGAGCCCTTGAAAAAGGCGAACTTCTTTTGAGCAGGCAATTCGTCGACCCGAACGACCGCTACCCGACCTGTCAGAAAGGGCCGAATCTCTGGAGGCGGTAAGTACTCGGTGCAGTCCAATACGCGCTTCTCCCCATCCACAAAGATCTGATGGAGTTCTTTTAACTTTGGCTCTGCATCTGGCTGATAGCCGGTGAACACATACTTGCGATCCACGCCCTGTCCAGATTCCTTCACGCCCAGGACCAGCAACCCTCCACGGGTGTTGAGGAATGCGTTGACAGAGCGGTAACGCTCACTCCAATCCTGAGAGTTGGCAGGACAAGGCTTGATCTCAATGGTGTCGCTCTCCAACTCCTCGAAACGCCCTTGACCGATGAGCCTCTCCAGGTTGCTAAGCAAAACATCAAGTTCGTCCATGAGCTTCCGTTCTCAGTAGCCTTGGGGAGCACGCGTGTGCCAGTCGGTCGCTTGCTGGAAAGCGTGCGCGGCCTGCAGCAGCGGGCCTTCCTGGAAATAGTTGCCCACAAGCTGCAGGCCCACCGGCATGCCGCCCGCGCCAAAGCCCGCAGGCACGCTCATGCCGGGCAGGCCCGCCAGGCTGGTGGAGAGGGTGTAGATGTCGGCCAGGTAGTTGGCCACCGGGTCGTTGCTCTTCTCGCCGATCTTCCAGGCCACCGTGGGCGCCACCGGGCCGGCGATCAGATCGCACTGCGCGAACGCGGCCTGGAAGTCCTGCGCGATCAGGCGGCGGATCTTCTGCGCCTGCAGGTAGTAGGCGTCGTAGTAACCGTGGCTGAGCACGTAGGTGCCGATCATGATGCGGCGCTGCACCTCCGGCCCGAATCCTTCGCTGCGCGACTTCTTGTACATGTCGATCAGGTCGTCGTACTTCGCGGCGCGGTGGCCGAACTTCACGCCGTCGAAGCGGCTGAGGTTCGAGCTGGCTTCGGCCGGCGCAATGATGTAGTAGACCGGAATGGAGAGCTCGGTGCGGGGCAGCGACACATCCACGAGCGTGGCGCCCAGTTTCTCGACCTCGCCCAGCGCGGCCCGCACGGCACTCGCCACATCGGGCGCGCAACCTTCACCGAAGAACTCCTGGGGCAAGCCGATGCGCAGGCCCTTGAGCGGTTGCGCGGCGCTGGCACCTTCGCGCGGTTTTCCAAGCAGCGCGGTGTAGTCCACGGGCGGGTGGTCCAGGCTGGTGGAGTCGCGGTCGATGTCGGGACCCGCCATGGTGCTGAGCAGCACGGCGCAGTCGGCAGCGCTGCGTGCCATCGGACCGGCTTGGTCCAGGCTGGACGCAAAGGCCACCATGCCATAGCGCGAGCAGCGGCCGTAGGTGGGCTTGATGCCGGTAACGCCGCAGAAGCTGGCCGGCTGGCGGATCGAACCACCGGTGTCGGTGCCGGTCGCGGCGGGCGCCAGGCGCGCGGCCACGGCCACGGCGGAACCGCCCGACGAGCCGCCCGGCACGCGCGCGCTGTCCCAGGGGTTGCGGGCCACGCCATAGGCCGAGTTCTCGTTGCTGCCGCCCATGGCGAACTCGTCGCAGTTGAGCTTGCCCAGCGTGACAGCGCCCTGCGCGGCCAGGCGTTGCACCACGGTGGCGTCGAACGGGCTCTGGTAGCCCTCGATCATCTTCGAGCCCGCCGTGGTGGGAAAGTCCTTCGTGACGAAGATGTCCTTGTGCGCCAGTGGCACGCCCAGCAGCGGCGTGCGCTCGCCAGCGGCAATGCGTGCATCGGCCGCACGGGCTTGCGCCAGCGTGGCTTCTTCGTTGAAGGCGAGGTAGGCGCCCAGGCCTTCGTATTGCTTCGCGCGGGCCAGCAGGTGCTGGGCGGCTTCGACGCTGCTGGTTTTCTTGTCGGCGATGGCGCTGGCCAGCTCGGTCACGCCCAAGGTATGCAACGCGTTCATTCGATCACCTTGGGCACAAGGAACAGGCCGCGCTCGACAGCGGGTGCACTCTTCTGGTTGGCTTCGCGGTTGTTGGGCTCGCTCGCCACGTCCGGGCGAAGGCGCAGCGCCACGTGGTCGATCACCGCGGTGGGGTGGGCCAGCGGCTCCACGCCGGTGGTGTCCACCGCGTTCATCTGCTCGACGATGTCGAAGAAACCATTGAGCTGGGCCAGCAGGGTTTCGCTGTGCGCCGGTGAGAGCTCCAGGCGCGCCAGATGGGCGATGCGCCCGATGTCGGACAGGGTCAGGGACATGACAGAAACGGTTCCGGAGGGGAGTGAAGTTGGGGCCGAAAAAAAAGACGCCGAACGCGCCTGAAACGGCTTGTAAACAGCCCAATTGGGCCCCTTTTGCGTGCAGTTGCGCACAGGCGATACGTTATTATCCAAGGTTTAGCGGCGCGCCCTTCGCGCCGTTGCGATTTTCGCCCTGGAATCAATCACTTAGAACCAATGCCCGGCTATCCAACCGGCCCCCTACCTGGCGACGAGCGCGCGCAGCCGCGCCCGTGCCCCACAGGATCCATGCACCATGTTTGAAGCTTTTCGTCGGCAATTCTCGACCGACCTGGCCATCGACCTCGGCACCGCCAACACCCTCATCTACGTCCGCAACAAGGGCATCGTGCTCGACGAACCCTCGGTGGTGTCGATCCGCCACGAAGGCGGCCCCCAGGGCAAGAAGACGATTCAGGCCGTCGGCCACGAAGCCAAGGCCATGCTCGGCAAGGTGCCGGGCAACATCGAAGCCATCCGCCCCATGAAGGACGGCGTGATCGCCGACTTCACCGTCACCGAGCAGATGCTCAAGCAGTTCATCAAGATGGTGCACCCGCGCTCGATGTTCAAGCCGAGCCCGCGCATCATCATCTGCGTGCCCTGCGGCTCCACCCAGGTCGAGCGCCGTGCCATCCGCGAATCGGCGCTGGGCGCCGGGGCTTCCGAGGTGTACCTGATCGAAGAACCCATGGCCGCGGCCATCGGCGCCGGCCTGCCGGTGTCCGACGCGTCCGGCTCCATGGTGGTCGACATCGGCGGCGGCACCACCGAAGTGGGCGTGATCAGCCTGGGCGGCATGGTCTACAAGGGCAGCGTGCGCGTGGGCGGCGACCGCTTCGACGACGCCATCATCGCCTACATCCGCCGCAACTACGGCATGCTGATCGGCGAGCCCACCGCCGAGGCGATCAAGAAGGAAATCGGCTCGGCCTTTCCCGGCAGCGAAGTCAAGGAAATGGAAGTCAAGGGGCGCAACCTCTCCGAAGGCGTGCCACGCAGCTTCACCATCTCCAGCAACGAGATCCTGGAAGCGCTCACCGACCCGCTCAACAACATCGTGACCGCCGTGAAGGCGGCGCTGGAACACACGCCGCCCGAACTGGGCGCGGACATCGCCGAGCGCGGCATGATGCTCACCGGCGGTGGCGCGCTGCTGCGCGACCTGGACCGCCTGCTGGCCGAAGAAACCGGCCTGCCGGTGCTGGTGGCCGAAGAGCCGCTGACCTGCGTGGTGCGCGGCTGCGGCATGGCGCTGGAGCGCATGGAACGCCTGGGCACCATCTTCACCAGCGAATAAGCGCCAGCCGTCGCGCTCCCCTGGCTCGGCGGCCCTCCTCCTCCAACCTTCGAACCGCACCCGAGCCCCATGCCACTGGGCACCCTGGACCGCACCCCTCCGCCCTTTTTCAAACAGGGGCCGTCGGCACTGTCCAAGCTGGTGGTGTGCAGCGCCATGGCGCTGTTTCTCATGGTGGCCGACTTGCGCTTCAAAGTCGCCGAGCCGATCCGCACCGCCGTCGCGATGGTGCTCTACCCGGTGCAATGGACCGTGTTGCAACCGGTGGAACTGGCGGGCATGGCCGGGGGCTATTTCACCTCGTTGCACACGGCACAGACCAACGAGCGCGAGGCCCTGCAGCGCCTGACGGCGCAGGCCGAGCGCAGCCTGCAGCTGGAGCAGATCACCCTGGAGAACCAACGCCTGCGCGAGTTGCTCGCGATGCGCGAGCGCATCGGCACGCAAGCGGTGGGCGCACAGGTTTTGTACGACGCAGCCGACCCGTACTCGCGCAAGATCGTGATCGACCGGGGCCAGACGCACGGGATCGAGCCGGGCTCACCGGTCGTGGACGAAAGCGGGGTGCTGGGCCAGGTGACGCGGGTCTACCCGCTGGTGTCCGAGGTCACGCTGCTGATCGACCGCGACCAGGCCATTCCCGTGCTCAACACGCGCACTGGCGTGCGCAGCGTGGCGTACGGCCAGCCGTCGACCAGCGGCGATGGGATGGAACTGCGCTACACCCTGGCCAGCGCCGACATCGCAGAAGGCGATCTGCTCACCACCAGCGGCGTGGACGGCGTATACCCCGCCGGCCTGCCGGTGGCACGCGTGGTCTCGGTCGAGCGCCAGGCCGACTCGTCGTTCGCGCGCATCGAGTGCGAGCCCCTGGCCCGCGTGCAGGGCACGCTGCATGTGCTGGTGCTGGCGTCCACGGCGGCGGTGCTGCCGCCCTCGCCGCTGGCCGCGCCCGCCGAAGCGGCTCGCCCCGGCGCGCGGGCCGACCGCCCCGGAGTGAGGAGCGACACGCCATGATCATGCGCCCCGGCCAGCAGTTGCTGCTGCCTGCCAACCCGGTCTTCATCTGGTTCAGCCTGTTCGTCGCACTGGTGTTCAACATGCTGATGAACATGGGCCTGTTCGGGCGCGCCGCCTGGGTGCCCGACCTGCTCGCGGTGGTGCTGGTGTTCTGGAGCGTGCACCAGCCGCTGCGCATCGGCGTGGGCGTGGCCTTCGCCTTTGGCCTGGCCATGGACGTGCACCAGGGCGCATTGCTCGGGCAGCACGCCCTGGCCTACACCGCGCTGGGTTTCCTCGGCATTTCCATGCACCGCCGTCTGCTCTGGTTCACAGTGCCCAACCAGGCCGTGCAGGTATTGCCGCTGTTCGTGGCCGCGCACGTGCTCGAATTGTTGGTGCGCATGGTCGCCGGTGGCAGCTTTCCGGGCATCGCTTACCTGCTCGCGCCTTTGATCGAAGCCGCGCTGTGGCCGGTGGTGAGCGTGCTGCTGTTGCTCCCGCAGCGCCGCGCGCCGAACCCCGACGACAACCGCCCACTATGAGAAGGCACCCCCGCGCCGCCTTCGGCGTCACCCCCTCAACGGGGCGCACGCAGCGGCCCGGCAAAGCCGGTTCCGCGCGAGCGCTGGAATCGGCACTGGACGCCGAATACAGCACCTCACGACAATTGCTGTCATGACTGAAATCCGCAACGTCGAAGCCGACCTGGCGAGCTTTCGCACCCGGGTGCTGTTGATCGGCCTGGCGGTGGTGTTCGCCTTCGGCCTGATCGCCGCGCGCATGGTCTATCTGCAGGTGGTGCGCCACGACGATTTGCTGGCGCAGGCCGAGAGCAACCGCACCGCCGTGCTGCCGGTGGTGCCCAACCGAGGTCAGATCCTGGACCGCAAGGGCCGCATCCTGGCCACCAACTATTCGGCCTATACGCTGGAGATCACACCCTCGCGCGTGGAGGACATGGACGCCACCATCGCGGGCCTGGGCGAGTTGGTGGAGGTCACGCCGCGCGACCAGCGGCGCTTTCGCAAGCTGCTGGAAGAGTCGCACCGCTTCGACTCGCTGCCCCTGCGCACCCGCCTGACGGACGAAGAGGTCGCGCGCTTCACCGCGCAACGCTACCGCTTCCCCGGCGTGGACGTGCGCGCGCGGCTGCTGCGCCAATACCCCAACGGCGAGGTCGCCAGCCACGTGATCGGCTACATCGGGCGCATCAGCCAACGCGAAGCCGAGGCCATTGCCGACTGGCCGGAAGAAGAGCAGGCCAACTACCGGGGCACCGAGTACATCGGCAAGCTCGGCGCGGAACAGAGCTACGAACGCGAACTGCACGGCATCACCGGCTTTCAGCGCGTGGAAACCTCGGCAGGCGGGCGCGCCGTGCGCCAGCTGGCCAACACGCCGGCCACGCCGGGCAATGCGGTGGTGCTGTCGATCGACATCCAGTTGCAGAAACTGGTGGAAGACATGTTCGGCGAGCGCCGCGGCGCGCTGGTGGCAATCGACCCGCGTTCGGGCGAGGTGCTGGCCTTCGTGAGCAAGCCGACCTTCGACCCCAACCTGTTCGTCGACGGAATCGACGTGGACAACTGGCGCGCGCTCAACGAATCGGTCGACAAACCGCTGCTCAACCGCGCGCTGCGCGGCACCTACCCGCCCGGCTCGACCTACAAGCCCTTCATGGCCCTGGCCGCGCTGGAAACGGGGGCGCGCAGCCCGAGCCTGATCGTCAACGACCCCGGCTTCTGGATGTTCGGCGGCCACCGGTTCCGCAGCCATGGTGAGGGCCTGGGTCCGGTGGACATGCGCCGCGCCATCGTCAAGTCGAGCAATACCTACTTCTTCTCGCTGGCCAACGACATGGGTGTGGACGCGATGCACGACTTCATGAAGCCGCTGGGCTTTGGGCAGATCACCGGCATCGACCTGCGCGGCGAAGTGCGTGGCGTGCTGCCCAGCCAAGCCTGGAAACGCAACACCTACAAACGGCCCGAACAGCAGCGCTGGTACGCGGGCGAAACGATCTCGCTCGGCATTGGCCAGGGCTACAACAACTTCACCATGCTGCAAGTGGCGCACGCCATGGCCACGCTGGCCAATGGCGGCATCAAGTACAAACCGCACCTGACGATGGCCACGGAAAACGTGGTGACCCGCGAACGCGTGCCGCTGCCCGGCCCGCCGCCCGAAAACCTCGGCTTCAAGCCGGAGAACGTGCGCCTGGTGCTCGACGCCATGCAGGCGGTGACCACCGAAGGCACCTCCACCCGCGTGTTCGCCGGGGCGGGCTACCGCAGCGGCGGCAAGACCGGCACGGCGCAGGCGGTGACCATTGGCCAGAAGGACCGCTACGACGCGCGCCGGCTCGAGGAACACCAGCGCGACCACTCGCTGTACCTCGCGTTCGCGCCGGTGGAGGAGCCGCGCGTGGCGCTGGCGGTGATCGTGGAAAACGCCGGCTTCGGCGCGGCCCACGCCGCGCCCATCGCGCGCCGGGTGTTTGACTATCTTTTGATGGACCAGTACCCGAACCCGCAAGACCTGGCGGCCGTGCGTCTGGGCCAGGCCGGCGCGCCCATCGGCACGCCCCTGAAGGCCAGCGACATGCCCTGGCCACTGGATTAAGACACCCCCTGCGCCGCTGCGCGGCGTCCCCCCTCCGTAGCGCGCCTTGCGGCGCTTCGAGGGGAGACGATGCCAGAGGCCCGGCAAAGCCGGTTCCTCGGCATCTCTGGAACAAGGCACGCGCGCAGGAGAAGAGACCGCGACGAGGGAGGGGGAGTTCGTCCAGGGGCACCGAGGGTCCGGCTTCGCCGGCCCCAGGTGCGGTCCCCCCTCGAAGCGCCGCAAGGCGCGCTACGGAGGGGGGAAGCCGCGTCAGCGGCGCAGGGGGGAGTTACCGAATCCAGGCGTCGTAGGTGGTCTTCAGAATGAGCGCACTGACGACGACGATGAAGGCGATGCGCACGAAGCCGCTGCCGTGCTTGAGTGCCAGGCGCGTGCCGATCAGGCTGCCCACCACGTTGGCCACGGCCATGGCCAGCACGAAGTGCCACCACACATGCCCCTTCCACGCGAACAGCAGCAAGGCGGCCAGATTGGTGGCCACATTGATCAGCTTGGCGCTGGCACTGGCGTGCAGGAAGTCGTAGCCCAGCCAGCGCACGAACAGGAACACGAAGAAGCTGCCGGTGCCTGGACCGAAAAAGCCGTCGTAGAAGCCGATGGTGGCGGCGAGCACGCAGGCCGCCTGGGTTTCCTGCCGCCCCTGGTACCTGGGCGCGTGGTGTCGCCCCAGGTCCTTGCGCATCAGCGTGTAAGCCAGCACCAACACCAGAATCAAAGGCAAGGCCCGCCGCAGGAAATCGGGGGAGATCACGGTCACCGTCCAGGCCCCGGCCATGGAGCCGACGAAGCCCACCGCCGCGGCCGGCAGCAGTGCCCGCCAAGGCATCTGCACCCGGCGGGCGTATTGCAAGGTGGCCGCCGCCGTGCCCCACACCGAAGCGCCCTTGTTCACCCCGAACAGGGTTGCCGGATGGGTGTTGGGGAACAAGGCGAACAGCGCGGGCACCAGGATCAGGCCACCACCGCCCACGATCGAATCGACGAAACCAGCGAACAGCGAAGCAAGAGAGGCGACCAGGAGATCCATCTACGGGATTGTCGCTGGACGCGTGGCGCAAAAAAAAGCCGACCCGGTTCGGGGTCGGCTTTGAGGAATCGGGCATCTCTGGAGGACGCTGAAACCGAATGTTCTAGTTGGACTGGGTTGTCTCCTCGGTCCCCCGCGGTCACCAGCGCTGGGCGCTGTTGCGAGTGCAGGCACTGTAATGGATCGCACCACCCCTGTGCATACGGGCTTTCCCTTGGGCGGGACAACCCTTGGCACAGGAAATGCAACGGGCGGCCTGTCCTGTTGTTGCCCAGACCAGACGCCGCCCCTTATGCGCCTCCCCCTACGCACCGCCTTCCGTTCGGCCACGCTGGCCGCCACCCTGCTCGGGCCGTTGGCGGCGGCCGCGCAGAGCGCTCCCGAAACCGCAGCACCAACGCCAGCAGCGCTTGGTGCGCCGGCTCTGGCAGCCGCTGGCACCCTGCAGAGTGCCGACACCGCCTGGCTCATGGTCAGCACCGCTTTGGTGCTGCTCATGACCTTGCCCGGCATTGCGTTGTTTTATGGCGGCATGGTGCGCCGGACCAACGTCATCAACACCATGGCCAGCGTGGTCGGCATCGCGGCCGTGGTCAGCCTGCTGTGGTTTGCGATCGCCTATTCCCTCGCATTCACCCCGGGCAGCGCCCTGAGCGGCTTCCTCGGTGGCCTGGGGCGCGTGGGTTTCTCGGGCATGGAATTCCTGGGCAGCAGCGCTCAGGTGGCCGTGAGCCATGTGGCGCCGCACGTGCCGGAGTCCGTGTTCGCCATGTTCCAGCTCACCTTTGCCATCATCACCTGCGCGCTGGTGGTGGGTGCGTTGGTGGAGCGCATGCATTTCGGGGCGCTGCTCTTGTTCGCGGGCCTGTGGCTGCTGGTGGTGTACGCACCGATCGCGCATTGGGTCTGGGAACCCAGTGGCTGGCTCGCGCAACTGGGCGCGCTGGATTTCGCGGGCGGCGCGGTGGTGCACATCAACGCCGGCGCGGCCGCCCTGGTTTGCGCCTACGCACTGGGCCCGCGCACGGGCTACGGCAAGGAGCCATTCGTGCCCTTCAACCTGGGCATCACCATGGCTGGCACCGGCTTGCTGTGGGTGGGCTGGTTCGGTTTCAACGGCGGCTCGGCGCTGGCGGCCGATGGGCGCGCGGGCCTGGCGATCCTGGCCACGCATGTGGCCGCCGCCGCTGGCGCCCTGGCCTGGATGGCGGCGGAGTGGCTGGCGCGCAAGCGCATCTCGCTGCTGGGCATGTGCTCGGGCATCGTCGGTGGCCTGGTGGCGATCACGCCGGCGGCGGGTTTCGTCACGCCGCGTGGCGCGTTGATCGTCGGCCTGGTCGCCGGCGCGGCCTGCTACTGGGGTGCGACCGCGCTCAAGCAGCGGCTGGGCGCCGACGATTCGCTCGACGTGTTCGGCGTGCACGGCGTGGGCGGCCTCGTGGGCGCTTTGCTCACCGGGGTGTTGGCCGACCCTGCGATCGCAGGCGCGCAAGGCAACCTGGCGACGCAGGCCATTGCCTGCGTGGCCGTGCTGGCCTACAGCCTGGTGATGACGGCGGTGGTGCTGTGGATCACCTCGCGCGTGGTCACCTTGCGCGTGCGCGAAGGCGTGGAGCGCGCGGGGCTGGACGTGTCGCTGCACAACGAAAGCCTGGGGTGAACAATGGGTTCGAGTGAGATCTTCGCCATTGCCGCTCACCTGCACGTGCTGTTGCGGCGCAAGACCGGCCGCGTAACGGACACCGAGTGGATGGCCACCAACGGCGACTATGCGCGCGAGGTCGTGCGGTTCGCGCGCGAGAAGGCGACCGAAGAAAACCTCCCGGACCTGCTGCCTTGGGCCGAGAAGCTGGAAATGGCGATTCCGGAGATGGAAAAGCCCCGCTCCAAGACGCTGTTCGAGTCCGCCGCCGAAGCGATCCGCAACGCTTCCACGAGCGGAGACCGGTACATCGGACGCCTGCGGTAAGCCCGTCGCCTGACGGGCAGAGCTTCACTCTGGCTTGACGCCCGCGCTCTTGAGCACCTTGGCCCAGCGCTCAATGTCGGACTTAATCACGCGATCGAGTTCGGCCGGCGTGCTGGCAACCCCCGAGGCGCCTTCGCGCGTCAAAACCTCTTTGAATTCCGGCGTGTTCACCGCTTTGGCGATTTCGCTCTGCAGCCGGTTGACGATGTCAGCGGGCGTGCCAGCCGGGGCAAGAATTCCGTTCCAGCCGCCGACGTCGTAACCGGGCAAGCTCTCGCTCATGGTGGGCACATCGGGCAAGACGGGCAAACGCGTCTTGATGCTGACACCGAGCGGGCGCACGGTGCCAGCGCGGATCTGGGGCATCACGCTGCTGGCCGATGCCACGAGATACATGTCGATATCACCCGCGAGCATCGCGTTCGTGGCTTGGGGACTGCCCTTGTAAGGAATGTGCACGACGCGCGTGCCGGCCATCGAATTGAACATTTCGGCTCCCAGGTGACCCAGGCTACCAGCCCCCACGCTGGCGTAATTCAGCTTCCCCGGATGGGCCTTGGCCAATTCGATGAAGTCCTCGAGGGTTTTCGCGGGAGAGTCGGCTTTCACCAAGAACACCATGGACACGTTGCTCACCAGAGAGACGGGCGTGAAGGCGCTGACGGTGTCATACGGGATCTTGGTGAACAAACTGGGATTCACCACGTGCGAGGGGAACGCCATCAACAAGGTATAGCCATCGGGAGGCGCCGTGGCCACCACCTGCGAGCCGATGATGCCGCTGGCACCGGCTCGGTTTTCGACGTAGACCTGTTGCCCCATGTTCTTGCTCATGATGAGCGCCAGCGAGCGGGCCAGACTGTCGGTCACGCCGCCTGCGCCAGACGGCACGACAAGACGGATCGGGCGGTCCGGGAAAGCGGCGCTGGCAACACCGCCTGCGAGCAACAGCACCAATGAGGCAAGCGCGGCAAAGATTCGTCGAATGTTCATATGTCTCTCTCTTGGTTAAGGTTCAATGACCAGGTATGGCCGAGGCGGCCGGATGCCGCACGAGAAACTCCCGAGTGGCTCGCGCGCAAGCATCGGGTGCGGCGGCCGCGACGTGGTAGCCCTCCTCATCGATGACGGCAAGCTCACCCACTGGGAGGCGGCGGAGGTATTCCCGAAACAACGCCAGTCCGCGGCGACGCGAGTCGTTGCCGACGATGAGGGTCGGACAATGGATCCGGGCGAGCTCCTGCGTCAGGTCCACACTGGCGACCCAGCGCAGGTAGGCATGCGCGGTGCTGGGTGCCGTCTGGCCCATCAGCTGCACCCACCAGTCCACGCCTGCGGCGGGCATTTGCTTGCCCAGCCGATCGCCCATCGTCCATCGCGCCCAGCTGGCCATGCCATACCGATCGATGTGTTCCAGCCAGCCCGGCGTCTCGGGGCCTTTGAGCGCTGGGCTCGTCAGCGTGAGCGAGGCGACCCGATCCGGGTGGGCAATGGCGGTTGCAACGGCGGCAATGCCACCGCTCTTGCCACTGACGAGATGCACTGGGCGGTTGGGAGAAACCTCGTCGATCAGCGCGCGCGCATCGTCCACCAGCATCTGCGTGCTGAAGTTGAAATCGACCGGGACAGCACCGCTCTGGCCAAACCCACGCTGGTCAAAGCGCACCACGCGGTAGTCGCGCGAGAAGTGAGGGACCCAGCAACGCCAGGCATGCAGGTTTTCCGTGAAGCCGTGAACGAAGATGATGGTCTGCGCGTCGCGCCAGGGATCGGTGTGATCGTCCAACACATAGGCCAGTCTGACGCCGTGCTCTCGAACCAGTGTTTTCATGTCAGCCTTTGTCTAACTGCGCCACGAGCACCGTGCCGGTCTCCGATTCGGTGATGTAGAGCTGGCGTTCGTCCGGACTCAACGCAATATTGGACGTCGACGCGCCCGTGCAAGACACGATGCGCAACAGCGGCTCGCCGCTCGGAGAGAACTTCCAGACCGAGCCCAAGCCCATGTGTGCCACAAACAGATTGCCCTGCGCATCGACAGCCAACCCGTCGGGCCCAGTGCCTCCTGACAGTTGCAAGAACAAGCCAACGCGGGTGAGCGCACCGTCCGGGAGCACCATGGCACGCCACACCGCATTGCCTCGCGTTGCAGCGACGTACAACGACGTCCCGGCAGGGTTCATCGCAATCCCGTTGGGGCTGGGAACGTTGTCCAATTCACACGTGAGATGCCCATCGGGTGACATGCGGTAGACGCGGCCACTCCAGTCCTGCAAACCACTTTGGCCTTGGTCCGTGAACCAGAGGTTGCCCGACGGATCCCGGAACAGATCGTTGAGGCCTTTGAACCCTTCGGTGCGAAAACGGCTGTGCAAGGTGCGAATGCGGCCCGTGCCCGCGTCGCGCAGCAGCAAGCCTCTCTGATGGTCGGCAATCAGCAGGTCGCCTTGGGCGTCGAACGTCAATCCATTGGGTTCGCCCTCATACTCGGCCACGACCTCCATGTCGCCAGCGGCATCGATGCGAAAGATGCGGCCAAACGCGATATCGACGATCCACAGCCGGCCTTGCGCATCGAACACAGGCCCTTCAATCTGCGAGTGCGTCTCGTGTGAACCTTTGCCCGCGGCAATGCGCTCCGCACTCAATTGCCCAGGTTTGCGCAGCGCGTCGGGCACACGCGCGAAGATTTCGGTGGTCAGTTGGCGAGGCGGGGCGAACATGCGAGCTCCATGAAATTACGAACGCCAGGCAAGATCGGGCTCGGGCAGGCCGGCTTCTTCGGCCACGCGAAGCACCTCCGCGAGCGTGTCGGCTGGAAGCAGAAGACCGCGGGACCGCTGTTCGCTCTCAGCCTGCATTTCCATTTCGCCGGGATAGAACACCTGACGATGGCCCGCAGCCACGGGCACGTCCTTGAGGGAGTCGATGTAGGCTTCCATCCGCTCGTTGAACTCCACCAACGGCTGGAATGCCTGCACGTTCAACGCGAGCATGAAGTGCCCCGCACCACTGCGATTGACGGGGTCGTACGGGCCGTGCACACCGTCCAGGAATTGGCTACCCGACAACACGCCCGACAACACGTCCACCATGACGCCCATCACATAGCCCTTGTGGCCAGCCATGGGCAGGATGAAGCCTTCGAGCGCTGCCTTGGGATCTGTGGTCGGGTTGCCTTGCCGGTCGATGGCCCAATGCGAGGGAATGGGCTCGCGGCGTTTGTTGGCCAGATAGATCTTGCCGCGCGCCACGCCGGAGTTGGCCATGTCCATCACCACGGCGCCGTGTCGACCTGCCGGCGCCGCAATGGACCAGGGGTTGGTGCCGATCTTGGCCTTCAGTCCGCCCCACGGCGCCATGTTCGGGCCGGCATTGCTCATCAGCATGGTGATGCAGCCTTTCGCCGCCCCCATGCGCGTGTAATACATGCAGGTGCCGAAGTGGTTCGAGTTTCGCACCGACACCGCACCGACGCCGTGCAGGTGCGCGCGACGCGTGGCCTCCTCGACCGCACGGCGCGCCACGACAGGTCCCACACCATCTGCGCCGTCCAGAACGGCCACCGCACCGGCATCCACCGCCAGGCTGAGATGGGTCACCGGCTTCATGGCACCCGAGCGCAAACGTGCGACGTACCAAGCCAGCCGCAGCAAGCCATGCGACTGATGGCCCCACAGGTCCGCCTGCACCAGCGTGTCCGCGGCGAGTGCGGCTTCCTCCTCTGGCACGCCAACGCTGCGATACACCGCTGCCGCAAGCGCCTGTGCCCGCACAGGATCGACGCGCACGTCACCGGGTTTTTCGTTGGAGGCATCCGTCATCAAGTCTTCTCACATAAGTTTTCGACAATGTATCCGGCGAAATCCAATCACAATGACAGAAATTGAGAGTCACACATAAGGAATATTTAAGTGGCAATCCGCAATCTCGATATCGAGCTGCTCAGAACCTATGTGGCGGTGGTGGACGGCGAATCGTTCGCGGCCGCCGCAGAAGCGGTATCGCGCACCCAATCGGCCGTCACGCAGCAAATGCAACGGCTGGAAGGGTTTGTGGGCAAGCCCTTGTTCAAGCGCGTAGGGCGCAGCAAACAGCCCACCGTAGACGGCCTGCAGGTGCTCAGTTACGCGCGGCGTCTGCTGGCGCTGAACGACGAAGCCTGCGCCGTTTTCGCGGGGACGGAGCTCACCGGAGAAGTGCGGCTGGGCTCGCCGCACGATGTGACGGAAACCATCCTGCCCAATCTGCTGTCGCACGTCTCAACGGCTTTCCCGGGTTTGCGCGTGGCGATTCATGTGGGGCGCAGTCCGCAACTGCTGGAGTCGCTTCGGCGCGGCGAGATCGACATGACGATTGCGGCGGCCCAGGCACCCGACCTGCAGGGGCTGACCTTGCGCACATCGCCGATCGTGTGGATGTGTGCGCCTTCGTACCGCCATGATGCGACACAGCCACTTCCCCTTATCGTCGCCGACGAAATCAGCTTCTTCCGCCAACTCGCCATCGAGCATCTCGACCGTGCCAACGTACCGTGGCGCATCACCTACACGTCTCCCACCATGGTCGGCGTACGCGCGGCAGTGCGCGCGGGGCTTGGGGTGACGGCGCGCTCGGTGGAAATGCTAGGCCATGATTTGCGGATGTTGGGCGACGAGGCCGCCCTGCCCCGTCTGCCGGATGTGAGCTTCCGTCTCTATGTCGGGTCCCACACGACCAACCCGCTGGTGCCCCAGTTGTTCGACTCGCTCATCAACCGTAGCCTGTGACCACCGTCCTTCTGTAGAACGCCGAAACCGGCATCATGCTCGCTCATGGAGGTCGAAGGCCTGCGCCGCCATCGGCCGCAGCAAGTGCCGCTGCAAGCGCCCGGTGACCGTCTTGGGCAGTTCCTCGGCGAAGCACAGGTAACGCGGCAATGCAAAGGCGGGCAGTCGCGTGCGCATCGCGTCGAGCAATTCGGGCCAGGTCGGCCTGGGCTTCGAAGGGTCGGGCACCAACACCGCCAGGATGTCTTCTTCGCCCAACGCCGAAGGCACGCCCACCACGCCGCATTCCAGGACGCCGTCACAGGCGTTGATGGCTTCTTCCACCGCGATCGCACTCACGTTCTCGCCACGCCGGCGGATGAGATCGCGCGCGCGCGAGTGGTAGGTGAGATAGCCGTCGGCGTCCATCGCCCCCAGGTCTCCGGTGTGATACCAGCCGCCGCGCACCGCCTCGGCCGTGAGGTCCGCGCGCTGGAAGTAGCCCTGGAACAGCGCGTGCGGCACGCGCGCACGGATCGCGATCTCTCCCACAGTTCCAGCGCTGACCGCAGTGCCCGCCTCGTTGCGCACCTCCACCTCGACATGGCCCATGGCCTTGCCGACGCTGCCCGCGCGGTTGCGCCCCGGTCGGTGCGCCACACAGCCGCCAAACGTTTCCGTCATGCCATAACACTCGACGAACTGAACGCCGAAGCGCTCTTCGAAGGCGCGCCAGGCGATGCGCGGCCCGCCCCCCACCGCGATGCGTGCGCCATGCCGCCGGTCCAGCGACGAGGGCGGCGCTTTCCACAGCACCGAGGTCATGGGGCCGACGAAGTGAAACGCGTTCGCGCGGTAGCGCTGGATCTGCGGCCAGAAGCCCGAGGCGGAGAAGCGCCGCGCCAGCACCAGCTGTGCGCCCGACAGCAGCGCTGGCCACAGGCCCAGTTGCTGCGCGGCGCAGTGAAACAGCGGCAGGCAGGTGTGGATCACCGTTTGTGGCGTGGCTTCAAGCATCACGGCGGCGGCCGCGTGCGCGCCCGTCAGCACGCATCCGTGGTCGAGCATCACGCCCTTGGGCACGCCGGTGGTGCCGGAGGTGTACATCACCATCGCCGTGTCGGCGGTACTGCCGTGCGCCATGGGCGCAGCCTCGCGGCCGAAGGCCTGCCGCCAACTGGGCGCGTCGGCCTCGGTGGCAATGCAGCGGTTGCCCGGCAGCGAAAGGCCAAGCGACGCGCAGCGCTCCAGATACGGCGCGTCCGCGATCAGCACGGACGCGCCGCTGTGTTCGAGCACGAACGCCAGGCCCGCACCGACCTGGGCCGTGTTCACCGGCACCGCCACCAGGCCGGCCGCAGTGACCGCACACAACGCCGCCACCATGCGCGGCGCGTTCTCGCACATGAGCGCCACGCTGTCGCCGGGCTCCAGGCCCATGCGCGCCAGGCCGGCCTGGATAGCGCCGACTTCTTCGGCCAGGCGCGACCAGGTCCAATCCTCCCCGTCCACCATGCGCAGTGCGGTGTCGGTGGGTTGTAGCGCCACGCGCTCCAACAGCAGAGCGCCGAGGTGATCGGCGCGCAGATGGTGTTGCGCGCCCTCGAAAGGCGACGTGACGGGGTCTACGGTGGTCTTCATGCGCCGTCTCCTGTCAACCAATTCGCCAGGCCCTGGCCGCGCCACAGCGCGAGGTCCTGGCCGAGTTCGAGTTCGTCGAGCTGCGCGACGAGGCGCATGAAGCGCCCAGGCGACGAAGTGGCCCCGCTGCCGAAGAACACGCGCCCGCGCAGCGCGGCGCGGTGGGCGAGCAAGGGCGTGAGCGACCAGCCCGGGTCCTTCAAGACCGACGGCGGAAAGGTCGCGAACTCCAATGCCGTGGTGGGGTGCCGCAGGGCGATCACGCAGGCGTCCGCGGTCCAGGGCCAGCCCGCGTGTCCGAGCACGAGACGCAGCGCCGGGAACCGCGACAGCACCGCATCGGCATGGCGCGGGTGTTCGATGTCGTAGGGCACGTCGGCGCGGAAATGCGCGCACGCGTGCAGCCACACCGGGATCTGGCGCTCGTGGGCCGCGCGCAGCGTGGGTGTCCACGCCGCGTCGCTGATCGGCACGCACGCCAGGTACGGCGAGAACGCCAGCCCGGCCGCACGCGGATGCCCCAGGCATTCCAGCGCGCGGGCGAGCGAGGCCGGGGTGTGCGGATCGACACCCACGAACAGCCGCACGTCGTGGTGCAGCTGTGCGTAGCGCTCCAGCATTCGGAGCGGATCGGGTGGGACGACGCCGAAACCAGGCGGCAGGTCTTCGCCCACCACGAGTGTGAGCGCACAACCGGCCGCGCGAAGATGCGCCTCGGGATCGGCCAGCCAACCTTCGCGCGTGCCCACGCGTTCGATCAGCGCGCGGCTGCTGGCGGCATCGGCTTGCGCCAGCTGCCCGTGCTCTTCGACCGTGAAACCCAACTGCCGAAAGTAGCCGGCGAAACGCTCGAGGTAGCCGATGCGCCGGTGGCGTTCGGTGTTGTAGGCCACCACGTCCAGCATGGGCACTTCGCCACAGGCATCGGCCAGGAAGGGGGGCGGCATGGTTCAGGCCTCCGATCGTGTGGCCGCGCCGGCCTGCGGCCAATCGAGCCAGCGGCACAGCGACCCGCCCATCACCGCGTCGCGCTCCCGGCCGCTGAGGAACGGCAGCGCCTCGGTGAAGAGCCGCCGCGACTGCGCGTAGTTGGCCCCGTTCTCTGCGTGGTCCGCCAGGCGTGTGTGGTCGCTGCCCCAGAACAGGCGTTCGGCGCCGAAGGCGCGCAACACGCGTTCGAGGGGCGCGTGCATGTCCTCGAAGGGATAGGGCATGGCGCTCTGCAGTGGCACGGCACTCACTTTCACCGACACGTTGGGGCAATCGGCCAGGCGCACCAGCCGATCGATCACGGCATCGACATCCGGGTTGAGGTGGCGCAGGTTCATCGACAGATGGCACAGGGCCAGTGGCAGCTTCGGGTGGGCGCGCGCCACGGCTTCTGCGGCGTCGAGCAAGCCCGGCACGAAGATCGCCGTGGGTGTGCGGCGCTCTTCGAGCAGGCCCCAGAGCCAGCCCAGTTCGCCGCGCGCGAACGCCTCGCGGCGTGCGCCTTGCGACAGGCCCAGGCGCAAACCGCGCGCGCCGGGCGAGGACAGCAGCGCGCCCAGCGTGCGTGCCGTGTCGGGGGCGACCGGGTCGATGTTGACCATGGCGGCAAAGCGCGTGGGCCAGCGCACCGCCGCGTCGAGCACCAGGTCGTTCCAGTAACCTTCCCACGCGCCCGGCGGCACCAGCACCGCCGCATCCACGCCCGCCTCGGCCATGTCGCGCGTGAGTTCGTCGATGCCGTAGTGGGGTCGGCCCGCCATCGACGCAGTCCCGGGAATCCAGGGACGCTGCGGCGTGTCCACGGCCCACACGTGCACCTGCGAGTCAACGATCTCCCCCCTGCGCCGCTGCGCGGCTTCCCCCCTCTCTTGCGCGCCTTCGGCGCTTGGAGGGGGGACGGCATCTCGGGCCGGCGGAGCCGGACCCTTGCTGCCTCTGGATGGGCTGCCCTTCATTCGATCTTGATCCCCAGGGCGCGCACGATCGCGCCCATGCGCTCGCGCTCCTGCGACAGCGTGGCGGCTGCCTGGGCGGGCGTCGAGCCCACGACCACGGTGCCGTTCTCCAGCAGGCTCTTGGCCACCGCCGGCTGTTTCATGCCTTCGGCGATGGTTGAAGAGAGCCGCTCCACGATGGCCGGGGGCGTGCCCGCCGGTGCCACCACCGTGAACGCGAATGACGCTGCATAACCCGGCACGGCCTCGGCCGCGGCGGGCACCTCGGGCAACAACGGGCTGCGCTCGGCCGAGGTGACCGCCAGCGCCCGCACCTTGCCCGCCCGGATCTGCGGCAGCGCCGATCCGATGTCCATGAACAGCAGTTCCAACCGTTTGCCCACCAGGTCCGTGAGCGCAGGGGCGAGCCCCTTGTAGGGCACGTGCACCATCTTCACCTTGGCCATGGACTCGAACAGCTCGCCCGCCAGGTGCGTGGTGGTGCCGTTGCCAGCCGAGCCGAAGTTGAGCTTGTCCGGGTTCGCGTTGGCATACGCGATCAGCTCGGCCAGGGTTCGCGCCGGCACGTCGTTGTGGGCCACGATGACCAGCGGCGTGGCCACGACGGTCGACACCGGCACGAGGGTGTCGGGGTCGTAGCCCAGCTTGGGGTAAATGGCCTTGCTGATGGCCAAGGTGCCCACGCCCGTGAACAACAAGGTGTGGCCATCGGCCGGGGCCTTGGCAACGAACTCCGCGCCGATGTTGCCGCCCGCGCCCGGCCGGTTTTCATTGACCACCGGCTGGCCCCATTTTTCGCGCAGCTTCTCGCCCACCAGGCGCGCGATGCGGTCGGGCTCGCCGCCGGCCGCGCCTGGAAACACCAGCGTGATCGGGCGGGAGGGGAAGTCTTGCGCAGCGGCAGGCGCGAGGCCTGCGACGAACACCCATGCCAACACCACACCTAAGCAACGAACGGTCTTCATCTGTGTCTCCTCGGTTGGGAATCGAATTGCGCGACAGCGCGGTTCAAGTCTTTGCAGCCGCAGTCGACGATGTGGAATGCCAATGGAGCATTTGCCACGCGCCGTCCTTCTCGCACCACACGCTGACGTACACGCAGTCGCTGGTGCGCTGCTCGCCGGCCAGCGCGAAGTCGAGTTCGAGCCGCCCGCTCATGAGGGCCAGGCCCCCTACCGAGCGCACCTGCGTGCCGTGCCGGCGCGCGGCCAGGTAGTGCACGCGGCGCGAGCGCAGGCTCTCCAGCAACGAGGCCTTCGAGTCGGAACGGCCGTTGACGTGCACGTAGACCAGCTCGTCGGCGAACAGGCGTTCGAGCGCTGGCCAGTCGCAGGCGATCTTGGCGCGAAAGCGCTCGTCGTCCGCAGCCTCGATGGCCTGCTGCAGTCCGGTGTGCGGCTCCATGCGCGTGCTCACCAGGCGCGGCGGTAGATCTCGAGCACGTCGGCGTGCTCCACCTTGCGCGGATTGAAGTGCGTGCCGCGCTCGTGCATCGCGTCTTCGGCCAGGTCGTTCAAACCGGACTCGGGCACGCCCGCATCGCGCAGGCGCGTGGGCAGGCCGGTGCTTGCCTGCAGTTCGTGCACGGCCTGCACCGCGCCCAGCGCCGACTCCGCCTCGCTGCCGAAGCGGCCGAACGCGCGGCCCGCGCGCGCCATCTGCGACTGCGTGGCCTCGCGGTTGAACTCCATCACGTGCGGCAGCATGATGGTGTTGGCCACGCCGTGCGACACGTCGAAGCGCGCCCCCAGGCAATGGCACATGGTGTGGTGCAAGGCCGTGCGCGCGTTGCAGATCGACATGCCGCCCAACAGCCAGGCCTGCTGGATCTGGCCACGCACCTCGACGTCGTCGGGGCTGGCCGTCAGGCGCGGCAGCCATTGGCCGAACTTCTCCATTGCCGCGAGCGCGAAGGCATCGGTGACCGACTGGCGGTTGACCGCGTACAAGGCCTCCACCGCATGCGCCAGCGAGTTCATGCTGCTGCCGGCGGCGATGCGCACCGGCGTGGTGGCCGCCACCTCGGGGTCGAGCAGGATCACCTGCGGCGGCATCGAGATGTTCCAGAAGATCCACTTGCGCCCATCGGGCGCGCGCAGCCCCGCGCCGGGCGTGACGTCGGAGCCCGAGCCCGTGGTGGGAATGCAGATGTGCGGCAGCGCCGGCTCCAGCATCTTCTGCGCGTTGAGCGCCGAGTTGTAGGGCGGCACGATGCGCAGGTCGGCGATGTCGCCGCCCAGCAGCACCGCCAGCGCGATGCACTTGGCGGTGTCGATGGTGCTGCCACCGCCGATGCTCACGACCACGTCGCAGCGCTGCTCGCGCGCGATGGCCACACCTTTGCGCACCCAATCGGGGTTGGAGTGCGGTGTGATGCCCAGCAGCTCGCCCGCCAGGCGCTCGCCCAGGGCGGCCCTGAGTTGCACGAGCAAGGGGCTCTTGGCCATGTTCTCGCCGGCCACCACCAGCACGCGCCGTGGGCCCTTGTCGGGGTCGAGCTGGTCGACGGTGTCGCCCACCTTGGCCAACAAGCCCGGACCATAGTGGATCTTGCGGGCAGGGTCGATCTGGGAAAAGGCGGTCATGCGGTATGTCCTTGCGTGAGGGGTTTGAAAGAAAGAGGGAACGCAGGAGCGCGAGGCGCCTGAGATCGGCCCTTGGGGATCCAGCGCAGGGCAGCAGCGCTGCCCGTCGCTCAATCCAGTTTGATGTTCGCGGCCTTGACGACCGGGCGGTACAGCTCGGTATCGGAGCGGATCAGCTTGGCCGCGTCCTCGGGCGTGCCGCCGCGGATGATCCAGCCGCCCGCGGCCATGCGCGCGCGCAGCTCGGGGCTGGCCAGCGCTTCGTTGAAGGCGCGGTTGAGCACCGTCGCCACACCGGCCGGCAGCCCGGGTGGCGCCAGCACCCCCTGCCAGGTCACCGCCTGGAACGCCGGCAGGTTGGCCGCTTCCTTCAAGGTAGGCAGTTGGGGAAAGAGGTCCCAGCGCGAGGAGCCGCTCACGCCCAGGCCCAGGATCTTTCCGCTTTCGACGTAGGGCTTGGCGATCACGTCGGTGAACATCACGTCGATGTCGCCCGCCAGCAGACCCTGCATCGCCGGCACCGCGCCCTTGTAATGGATCTGCGTGTAATCGATGCCCGCCTGCGCGCCCACCATGGCCAGCGCCAGGTGGCTGCCGGTCCCCGGTCCGGGCGAGCCGCCCGTGAGCTTGCCGGGGTTCGCCTTGGCATAGGCGATGAAGCTCGGCAGGTCCTTGAACGGCGCGTCGGGGCGCGCGACCATCAGCAGGTAGCCCTCGATGCCCAACACGATGGGCGTGTAGTTTCGACCGGGTTCAATGGCGAGCTTGGGGTCGATCAAGGGCGCCACGACGAGCTGCGAGTTGTTGAACTTGCCAATGGTGTAGCCATCGGGCTTGGCACGCATCACCATGTCCAGCCCGATGCGCCCATTCGCGCCCGGCTTGTTCTCGACCACGATGGGTTGGCCCAGCCGCTTGCTGGCTTCCTGCACGATGGCGCGCCACGCGATGTCCGAGACGGAGCCCGCGGGATAGCCGTAGATGAAGGTGATGGGCCGATCGGGGTAGGTCTGCGCCCAGGCCGCGCTGGCCAGCACGGCAGCGCCCGCGCAGGCGGCGATGTTGCGGATGAGGTGGCGCAGAGGGAATGCCATGTTGTGTCTCCTTGTGTCGTGTTTCGTGTGTCGTTGCAGTGGGTTCAGCCCACCGGCAGCGCGGCCACCACCGAGGCCGTGCTGTTGAGGTTCAGCGTGGTTCTCGTGAACATCGGCGTGACCGCTTCGCCTTCGGTCACGAGGTGCCAGATGTCACGGCGCTCCGAGGTCGGCCAACCTTCGCGGTTGTGCACCAGGGCGGTGTTGTCGAAGATCACCAGGTCGCCGCGCCGGGTGGTCGCGATCCAGTCGCAGTCCTGCTGGTTTGTGAACGCCCAGAGTTCTTCGAGCAGTTCGCGCGACTCGGCGTCGGAGAGGCCCGGCACGACCGAGTCGCGCCGGCTGGGCAGATAAAGAATGGGCGCGCCGCTGCCCAGGTGCCGGCGCACGAGCGGCTGCAACTGGCCGATCTCCCTTTGTTCGCGGGGCAGCGAAGCGCCGTTCTGATGCACCAGCACATCGACCGAGCGCGGGTACATGTGGTGCACCGCGCGCAAGGGCGCGATGCGCTCTTTCAGGCGCTGGGGCAAGGCCTCGTACACCTGGATCATGTTCTTGTAGCCGTTCTTCGGCGCAGAGGGTGGCGTGATCACGCCATAGAACACCGAGACGCCGGGCGGCACTTCCCATTGGCCGGCGTCCGTGTGCCAGATCTGCGCGGAGTTGTTGCCGTCGCCGCAGCGCTGGCCGTTGGCGGCTATGCCGTTGGAGAGCACCTGCAGGAACTTGCGCCCCGGCACATGCGAGGCCGATCGCAAATCCATCAGCGGCCCGAAAGCGGCGGTCAGCGCCAGCGCTTCATCGGGTGTCACGTCCTGCTCGGGAAAGCGCAACAGCAGGTGGCGGGCGATGGCCGCGCGCAGCAGGGCTTGCAGTTGCGCATCGGCCGCGCATTCGGCTGCCGAGACGTTCAGCACGTCCACGCCGAACGTGCGGGACAGCGGGGCGAGTTCGAGTGTGCCGGCGATGGAGAACTTCATGTCGCGCTCCTGGGTCTTGGGGAACCGTTGCGGATCAATGTAGACCTGCGCCGCGAGGCGAACACATACGGGCACGCGGATTTCACGTATGCGATTGAAACGCCGAGCAACCAGGGACAAACCCGCACGCCCGTTGGCCGCCACCGGGTGCTGCGTGGGCGCGAGCGGTCCTGGATTCGGGTGCTGCGGTTCATAACAGCACGCCCCGGTTCTTCAGCGCCCGTTGAGCAGGGCCTGGCCGTGGCTGAGCACGACCTGGTTTCTCTCCACCGCCAGCGCGCGGAAACGCACGCGCCCGGGCTCGGCGCCCTCGTCGTGCCACATCTCCACCTGCAGCGTGTCGCCCGGATAGACCACTGCGGAGAAGCGCGTGTCGAACTCGACCAGCCGCGCGGGATCGTCCCCGGCAAAGTGCCGCAGCACCGCCCTGCAGGCCATGCCGTAACTCGCCAGCCCGTGCAGGATCGGCCGCTCGAAGCCGACCGAGCGCGCCACCGCCGGGTCCACGTGCAAGGGGTTCTTGTCGGCCAGCAAGCGGTAGAGCAGCGCGGCATCGGGCCGGATGGTCTGGCGGAACACGGCATCGGGTCCGCGCCCCTCGGGCGTGGGCGTCAACGCCACCAGGGGTTCGTCGCTGGGCTGACCGCCCCGCGCCAGCGCGTAGCCGCCGTCCCCCCGGCAGAAGTTCACCTGTTCCAGCGTGGCCAGCAACGTGCCGTGTTCGTCGCTCAGCTGGCGCTCCATCACCATCACCGCGCCCTTGCCCGCACCCTTGTCGCTCAGGCGCGCCACGCGGTTGCTGCCCACCACCACGCCGTCCACCGGCAAGGGCCGGTGCACCCGCAGCCGCTGTTCGCCGTGCAGCACGTTCTTCCAATCGAGCTCGACGTCGGGTTCGCGGATCCACAGGCCCGGATGGCCGAGCACCACTGCCTGCGTGGGCAGCACGCGCAGGCCGCCGGCATGGCCCTCAAAGGTGAAGGCCAGTGCGCCTTCGGACACGGCGTCCTCCCCCGCGCCCAGCGCGAGCGCGTAAAGGATGCACTGGTCCGCGCTCAGCGTCTGCCGCACGGGAGCGAAAGGGCGTTGTTTGAGATGGGCGTAGTCGATCGGCATGGCACGGTCTCAGTTCAACTGGCCGATCGCCAGCTCGGGCTTGAGCGCGCTCTTCTGGATCTTTCCAGCGGCGTTCTTGGGCAGCTCGTTCATGACGTACACGCGCTTGGGTCGCTTGAAGCCCAGCCGCTCGCGGCCGTGCGCCAGCAAGCTCTTGGCGGCGTCGGCGTCGCGAAACACCACATAGGCCGCCACCGACTGGCCCCATTCGGCGTCGGTCTCACCGACCACCGCCGCCTCCTGGACCGACGCGTGTTCGTACAGCACGTCCTCCACTTCACGCGGCGCGATGTTGTAGCCGCCGCTGATGATCATCTCGTCCTTGCGGCCCAGCAGATAGACGAAACCGTGCGCATCGACGCGCCCCATGTCGCGCGTCTTGAGCCAGTCCCCGCGCATCACTTCGCGCGTGAGGTCGTCGCGGCGCCAGTAGCCGCTCATCATCTGCGGACCGCGCAAGACCACCTCGCCGATGCCGTCCACCGGCACGTCCTGGAAGTCCTCGTCGACCACGCGCATCTGCATCGTGGTCCAGGGACGACCGGCGGAGATCAGGCGCTCCGGATGCGGCTGGTCGAGCTGGTGCTCCTCTGCGGGCAGGATGGACAGCGTGACCGGGCATTCGCTCTGCCCGTAGATCTGGACCAGCTTCTTCGCGCCGAACACCTCGATCGCGCGGCGCAGCGGCTCCGCGGGCATGGGGCTGGCACCGTAGATCATGGCGCGCAGCTTGGGGAATTGCATCTGTTCCACGCCGGGCACGCGCAGCAGGCGCTGCAGCATGGTGGGAATGAGCTTGACCACCTCGATCTCGTGCTCGGCCGTCAGGCGCAAGGCGTCGGCGGCGTCGAACTGGCGCTGGATCACGCTCACGCCGCCCTTCATGAACTGCGGCAGCACGAAGAAGCCCGAACCATGGCTCAAGGGCTGCATGAGCAGGACCTTCTCGCCCAACGCGAGCGGCCCCACCTCCATCAGCAGGTTGTAGCAGACGTGCAGGATCGCGCGGTGCGAGAGCATCACGCCCTTGGGTTTGCCGGTGGTGCCCGAGGTGTAGAACAGGCAGTAGATGGCCTCGTCGTCGATCTCGATACCCGGAGCGTGCGCGCCGCCCGAGTCGAGAAAGTCCTCGAAGCCGCGCACGCCGTCCAGCGCCGCCGTGCCTTCGTCGGCTCGCACCATGAGGGCGCAGGCCGGCGTGTCCTGCACGGCCTTCTCGATCTCGGCGTCGAACGAAGCGCCGTAGACGATGGCGCGCGCTTCGCTGTCTTCGAGAATGATGCGCGCCTCGCGCGGCGTGAGGCGCGGGTTGAGCGACACACGCACCAGGCCGGCCTTGGCCAGCGCAAAGTCCAGCTCGACACAGCGGATGGAGTTCTCCAGCCACGAAGCGACGCGATCGCCCGGCACCAGACCCCCGGCCAACAAGGCGTTGGCCAGGCGGTTGCTGCGCTCTTCGATCTCGTCGACGCTGCGGCGTTCCTCGCCACAGATGGCCGCGGGCATTCCGGTGTACAGGCGCGCGCAGCGGTGCAGTTGCTCAGCGACGTTCAAGCGGCCTCCCCCGTCGGTTCGTAGGCAAATCCCACGCGGCCATCGGCACGCGGCAGCAGCTTGAAAGCCAGGCGCATGCCGGGCGCCAGCGCCGTGCCCGGCGCGGCCGCGATCGGTGCGAAGGTGCGCGGGCCCTCATCGGTCTCAACCTGGCCGATGAAGTACGGCGCCTCGAAACCATCGGCGGAATGGAACACCTCGGAGGACTGGCCCAGCGTGGCCTGCTGGCCGATGCACACCGTGGCCAGATCGCGCGCGCCACAGCGTGGGCAGGCGGTGATCTGCAGCAGCACGGTCTGCCCGCAGCCGGCGCAGCGCGAGCCCTTCAGGCCGGGTGCGCCGGCGATCTCGCCGTCCAGGAAGAACAGCGCGGGATTGGTCTTGACGCCGGTTGCGGTCATTGTGTTTTCTCCAGAATGTGAACAGCGCTCACAGCCGGGTCTTCGCCGACCCAGCCGCCCGAGTTGTGCGCCATGGCCAGGCGCGCGCCCGGCACTTGCCGCGCGCCGGCGTCGCCGCGCAGTTGCAGCGCCAGTTCGATAAGTTGCGCGACCCCGGTGGCGCCCACCGGATGGCCCCGCGAGTTGAGGCCGCCGCTGGTGTTGACCGGCAAGCGGCCGCCAAGCGCCGTGGCTTTTTCGGCCACCAGCTGGGCCACTTCGCCCGGGCCGCAGAGCTCGAGCTCGCGGTAGTGCATGAGTTCGGCCGGTGAGACCGCGTCGTGCACCTCGGCCAGGCTCAGGTCTTTCGGGCCGATGCCGGCTTGGGCATAGGCGGCGCGCGCGGCCAGCGTGGGGCCGGGCGTGTCGTCGTCCAGCCGCCAGGGCGACGAGGCCAGTGCGCTGGCGCGCACCCGCACGCCGCCGCGTCCTGGCGTGCGCGAGAGCACCAGCGCCGCAGCGCCATCGGAAATGGCGCTGCACATGAGCAGGCGGATCGGGTCGGCGATCATGCGCGAGTCGAGCACCTGTTCCATCGACAGCGGCTTGCGGTACTGCGCGATGGGGTTGCTGACGGCGTGGTCGTGGTTCTTCACCGTGGCCCAGGCAAACGCTTCGGCGCCCACGTCCTCCTCTTCCATCATCTCGCGCACGCGGATGGCATCCACCGCCGAGAACTGCAGGCCGATGTTGCCCATCACTTCCGTGTCGGCGGAGTTGGCCAGGGCCGCGAGCGTGCGGCCCGTGTCGCCGACGAACATCTTCTCGGCGCCCACCACGAGCACGGTGTCGTATGCGCCGCTGGCGATGGCCAGCGAGGCCAGGTGCACCGCCGTGCTGCCGCTGGCGCAGGCGTTCTCCACGTTGACGACCGGAATGCCGCCCACGCCGATGCCGCGCAACCAGGTTTCGCCGCGCACCGATTCCTGGTTGTTGAGCAGGCCCGCATAGGCGTTGGCGCAGAACGCGGCATGGAGGTCGCGCACGCCCAGGCCCGCGTCGTCCAGCGCGCCCAGTGCGGCGGTGGCCGCGAGGGTCTTGAGCGGCACGTCGGGCCAGCGGCCGAAGGGGTGGTAGCCCACGCCGCGGATGTAGATGGGATGGCCGTTCATGGCTGCTGTTCCTTGTAGTCGCGCAAACGGGGCGCGTTGTGGTGGATGTAATCGACGATGTCGCTCAGCGTGGTGCCGGGGCCGAACACGCCGCGAATGCCCATGCCCGCGAGCTCTTCCTGTGCGGCCGATGGCACGATGCCGCCCACGACGAGGAGCACGTCGTCGATCTCGCGCGCCTTCAGCGCTTGGGCCACGCGCGTGGTGAGCGGCACGACCGCACCGGAGAGGATGGACAGGCCCAGCACGTCGGCGTCTTCTTCGAGCACGATGCGCGCGATGTCGTCGGCGGTGCGGCGCAGGCCGGCATAGATCACCTCCATGCCCGCATCGCGCAGGGCCTGGGCGATGACCTTCACGCCACGATCGTGGCCATCGAGCCCGACTTTGGTCAGCACCACGCGGATCGGGCGTGGCCCGCGGATGGGTGGTTGGGCGTTCATCAGAACCTCACGGCTTCGGGGACATAGACACCGAAGACCTCGCGCCACACGTCGGCGATCTCGCCGATGGTGGCGTAGGCCTTCACGCATTCGAGCAGCGCGGGCATGACGTTGGCGCCGGCCGCGCAGTCGGCCTTCAGGCGCGCCAGACCGTGTTCGACGGCCTGCGCATCGCGCCGCGCGCGCACCGCCTGCAGTTTGGCCACCTGGCGTTCGGCCGCCGTGGGGTCGACCTTGAAGGTCGGCATGGGCGCGGGCTCGTCGCTCTGGTAGCGGTTGACGCCCACCACCACCTGTTCGCCGCTCTCGATGGCACAGGCTTCGCGGTAGGCGCCTTCGGAGAGCGCACGCTGGAAGTAGCCCTGGCGCACCGCTTCGAGCGAGCCGCCCATGGCGTCGACCTCGGCAATGATCGCGTCGATGCGGCGCTCGTATTGCAGCGTGAGGTGCTCGAGGTAGTACGACCCGCCCAGCGGATCGACCGTGTCGGGCACGCCGCTCTCATAGGCAATGATCTGGTTGGCGCGGATCGAGGTGCGCGCGGCTTCCTGCGTGGGAATGCCCAGCGCTTCGTCGAAGGAGGCGGTGCGCGTCTGCTCGCAACCGCCCAGGATCTGGGCCAGCGCCTGTAGCGTGATGCGGGCGATGTTGTTGAGCGGCTGCTGCGCGGTGAGCGGGCGGCCCGAGGTGGCGGCGTGCAGGCGAAAGCGCTGCGCGCGCTCGGTGGTGCCGCCAAAGCGCTCGCGCACCAGGCGCGTCCACACCTTGCGCACCGCGCGGTACTTCGCCACTTCCTCGAAGAAGTCCATCTCGGTACAGAAGTGCAGTTCGAGCACATGGCCGAAGTCGTCGATCTGCATGCCGCGCGCCAGGCAGCTCTCCACATAGGCGATGCCGTTGCAGATGGTGAAGGCCGCTTCCTGCACGCACGACGCGCCGGCCTGCTTCATGTGCGAGCCCGAGACCGAGATCGGCAGCCACTCGGGCGCGGCGGTGCGGCAGTGCTGGATCATGTCGGTGGTGAGCTTGAGCGCCGCCTCGATCGGCAGGAACTGCGTGCCGCGCGCCACGTATTCCTTGATCGGGTCGTTCTGCAGCTGCACGATGCAGTCGCCCGTGGGCGTGCCGCGCTTCTCGTAGAGCGCGAGCAGCCAGGCGCAGACGATCGGCCCGATGGCGTTGGCGGTGGAGAAGATGTGGCCCACCTGTTCGAGCGGGATGCCTTCGAACACGCGCTCCACGTCGTCCAGCGAGGTCAACGCCACGCCGATCTGCCCGACCTCGTCGCGCGCCATCTCGTGGTCGGAGTCGTAGCCGATCTGCGTGGGCAGGTCCAGCGCGATGGAGATGCCGCCCGTGGTGCCTTGCGACATGAGGTAGCGGTAGCGCTGGTTGGCGTCCTCGGCGGAGCCGAAGCCGGCGTACATCTCGGTCTTCCACAGCTGCGCGCGGTAGCCCGATGGCGTGAAGCCGCGCGTGTACGGCTGCTCGCCGGGGTAGCCCACATCGCGTTCGTAGTCCCAGCCCTCGCGCGCCAGGTGGTCGGGCGTGTAGACCGGGTCGATGGTGAGGCCGCTGGGTGTCTGGAACACCGGCTTGCGGCCCTGGGACAGCTGTTCGCCATGCCGCTCGAGCCAGGCGTCGTAGGGAGGGGTGGTCGGCTTGCTCATGGTCAAGGGTTGAGCTTGAAGTTGGCGTCTTTCACGGTCTTCGCCCAGCGCGCGGTGTCGTCGCGGATGCGCTGGCTGAACTGCTCGGGGGTTTCGGTGATGACGTCGTACGACAGGCCGGCCAGGCGCGCGCGCACGTCGGGCAGCGCCATGATCTGCGCCACCTCGCTGCGCAGCTTGTCGACCACGGCCGCGGGCGTGCCGGCGGGCGCGAAGACGGCGATCCAGGTTTCCACCACCACGTCGCGCAGGCCGCTTTCCCGCAGGGTGGGCAGCTCGGGCAGCACGCTGGAACGCGAGGCCGAGGTCACGGCCAGCGGCCGGATCTTGCCGGCCTTCATGTGCGGCAAGCCGAGGAAGGGATCGAACACGATCTGCACTTCCTTGCCGAGCATGGCGGTGACCTGCGGCGCCGTGCCCTTGTACGGAATGGCCACGACGTCGGTGCCGGTGGCGTGCTTGAACATTTCGCCGGCCAGGCGGGTAAAGGTGGAGCCGGCCGCGAAGTTGAGCTGGCCCGGCCGCTCCTTCAGGTAGGCCACCAGTTCGGCCACGTTGCGCACCGGCATCTCAGGCTGCACCCCCAGCACCAGGCCCACGCCGGCGAGGTTGGCCACCGGCACCAGGTCCTTCATGGGATCGAAGGGCATCTTGTAGAGCGCCGGGTTCATCACGATGGCGCTGGAGGGGATCACGCCCAGCGTGTAACCGTCGGGCGTGGACTTGGCGACCTGTTCGGCGCCGATGAGGCCGTCGGCGCCCTGCTTGTTCTCGACCACAAAGGGCTGGCCCAGGCGCGAGCTCAGGTGCTCGGCGACCAGGCGCGCGGTCACGTCGGTGCCCGAACCGGCGCTGAAGGGCACCACGATTTTCACCACGCGGTTGGGCCAGGCGCCTTGCGCGTGGACGGCCAGCGGCAGTCCCGCGAGCGCCGCCAGGGACGCGGCACCCAGCAGGCGCACAGCGCCACGGGTGAAACGGTTTGGGAGAAAGGCAAAGAGAGGGTTCATGGCGTTGTCTCCTGGGAATCGGGGGAATGAAAAGGAGCGGTGAGTGCCTCCGAAGACGCCGCCAGCACCGCTTCGGCCAGGGCCTCGGCCGCCAGCAGGGGGTTGGCCCCTTCCTGGGCCAGACGCGCCTCGAGCGCGGGCATGAGTTGCAGGGTGGCGATGCGCTCGGCCAGGCGCCGCTGCACCTCGGCCTGGAAGTGGGCCTGCATGCGGCGCAGGTCGCGTTGCCGGTCGAGCACCTGCCGTTGGCCAGTCGCCTCCAGCAGGTCGCGGTGCTCGCTGAGCCGGGCGCACAAGGCGTCGACGCCCTGGCCCGTGAGCGCGACGGTGGACAACACGGGGGGCTGCCAGTGCGGCTGTCCATCGGACAGCGTGTTGGCGCCCTCGCGCATGTGGGCCACGCGCTCGGACAGCGTCAAGGCCTGGCGCAACGAAGCGGCCGTGTCCGCCGCGCCCGGCCGGTCGGCCTTGTTCACTGCGAATACATGCGCCACCTCCATCACGCCGGCCTTCTGCGCCTGCACGTCGTCGCCCAGCCCCGGCGCGCTGACCAGCAGCACGGTGTGCGCGATGTCGAGCACGCCCAGCTCGGACTGTCCGGCGCCCACCGTCTCCACCAGCACGATGTCGCGCCCGCCCACGGCGGCCACGCGGATCAGGTCGGCCACGCACACGGCCAGACCGCCCTGCCCGCCCCGGCTGGCGACGCTGCGAAAGAACACGTTGGCGGGCGCGGCGCCCGCCGCATCGCGGATGCGGTCGCCCAGCAAGGCGCCGCCGCTCAAGGGACTGGACGGGTCGACCGCCAGCACCACCACGCGCGCGCCACCTTCGGCGAAGTGGCGCGCCAGGTGGGGCACCAGGGAGCTCTTGCCCGCACCGCCCACGCCGGTGATGCCGATCACCCAGGGCGTGGGCGCGCTGGCGCCGTAGACCAAGGCCAGCAAAGCCTGTGCGCCCGGGTCGCCGTTCTCCACCCAGGACAGCGCGCGCGACAGGGCACGGGGCTTGCCCGCGGCCAGGTCGGCGTGCAGGCGCTGCGCGCTGTCCAGCTCGGCGCGGTCCGGGGCGTTCATCCGTTGGCCCTTTTGGGAGCGCCCAGGTGGCGGGCGATCGCGTCGCGCAGCAGGGTCACGTATTCGAGCTGGCGGGTGCGCATTTCTCGCGCCCAGCCGCCAATGCCCACGGCCAGCGGCAGGCCGTCGACCGTCATGGGCAGCAGCATGCCGATGAGCCCTGCCCCCGGCGTGACGCCGCGCAGCATGACGGAGTAGCCACGCGCTCGGATGGTGTTGAGCTCGCGGCGCAGCGCCGCCAGGCTCACCAGCTCGTTCTCGGACAGGTCACCGCCGTTGTGGCGCAGCACGAGGTGGCGCACCTTCTCGTCGGACATGGTGGAGAGCAGCAGCCGGCCCAGACCCGAGGCCACGAGCGGGCGCATGGTACCGGGGCCGACGTGCATGCGCATCGTCGTGGTGGCCGGCACCACGTGCAGGTACTGCGCCTGGTCGCGCGTGGGGCCGGCGAGGATGATGGTCTCGCCGGTCTTGTCGCTCAACTCGGCCATCATGCGCAGCATCTCGCTCGTGGGGCTGAGCAGCGGTTCGATCCAGGCGCCCAGCAGCGTCACGCGCGGCGTGGGAAAGTAGCTGCGCTTGTCGGGACCGTGGCGCAGGTAACCGTACTCCAGCAGGCTGCTGAGCAGCATGGAGGTGCTGGAAACGGGGTAGCCGAGCTCGCGCGCGATCTCGCCCACCGTCGCTTCGCGTTGCAGGCGGTCGAACAGCTCGAGCACTTCGAGCACCCGGACCGCAGACTTGACCTCGCGCCCCACGATTGGCCTTCCTTTCGTCTTAAATGTAGGCGCCGCCGTTGATGCCCATCACCTGGCCGGTGATGAACGAGGACTCGTCGCTGGCGAGAAAGCTCACCGTCTGCGCGATGTCCAGCGGCAGGCCCACGCGCGCGAGCGGGATTTCGCCCACATACTGCGCGCGCAGCTTCTCGTCGGAGAGCACCTTGCCGGTCATGTCGGTTTCGATCAGGCCGGGGCAGATGCAGTTCGCCCGGATCTTGTAACGCGCCAACTCCTTGGCCGCGGCCTTGGTGAGGCCGATCACGCCGGCCTTGGCCGCCGCATAGTTGATCTGGCCGATGGAGCCGCGCTGGCCCGCCAGCGAGCTGATGTTGACCATGGCACCACCGCGCTCTTTCATCGAGCGCGAGGCCGCGCGCGTGGTGTAGAAAAAGCCGGTGAGGTTGATCTGGATCACGTCGTCCCACTGCTCGTCGGTCATCTTCGGGATCATGGCCGCGCGGCTGATGCCGGCGTTGTTGACCAGCACGTCGACGGGCCCCAGTTCCTGCTCGATGCGCGCGAACGCTTCGTCCACCGCCGCCGATTGGCCCACGTCCACCGCGTATCCCGTGGCATTCAGTTTTTCCTCGCGCAGTGCGGCGGCGGCCGCTGCTACCGCGTCGGCGTTGATGTCCCACAGCGCCACCTTCGCGCCCTGGCGCGCCAGTTCCAGCGCGATACCGCGCCCGATGCCCTGCGCCGCGCCCGTGACGATGGCGACCTTGTTGTTCAGCTTGCTCATGGAGGTGTCCTTGTGGAGAGGGGTTACTGCGGTTGGTAGTTCGCGGCCTTGGCAGCGCGCGTCCAGAACTCGACTTCCGAACGGATGATCTGGCCGAAGTCCTCGGGGCTGCCGCTCAGGGGCTCGGCGCCGGCCTGGCGCACCACGTCGCGGAAACCCGAGGTGCCCGAGATCGCCACCAGTTCGCGGTTGAGGCGTTCGACGATGGCCCGTGGCGTGCCGGCGGGGGCCCACACGCCACCGTTGAAGACGGTCTGGAAACCGGGAAAGCCGGTTTCGGCCAGGGTGGGCACTTGCGCGAAATCGGCCGAGCGCGCCCGCCCGCCGCTGCCGATGATCTTGAGCTTGTCGGCCTGCAGGTGCGGGCGGTAGGTGACGATGGCGTCGAGCACCACCTGGATCTCGTTGGACAGCAAGGCCAGCGTCACCGGCGAGGAGCCCTTGTACGGAATTTCCTTGATGTCCAGGCCCGCAGCCGTCTTGAGCGCTTCCATCGCCAGCATCGTGCCCGGCCCCGAGGCGCCGTAGTTCAGCTTGCCGGGATGGGCGCGCGCATGGGCGAGGAACTCGCCGATGGTGGAGACCGGCAACTGGCGGCTGGTCATCAGGAAGTAGGCGCCCTGGTACAGCGGCGCGACCGGCGTGAGCGCGGTCCAGAGGTCGAACGGCACGTGCTTGTTGTAGACCGAGGTCATGCTCGACCCGCCGATGAACAGCAGGGTGTAGCCGTCGGGCGCCGCGCCGGCCACGATCTGGCCGCCGATCAGCGTGTTGCCACCCGGCTTGGCGTCCACCACCACCGGCTGGCCCAGGCGCTCGCTGAGCTGCGTGGCCACGTGGCGCGCGACCACGTCGGTGGTGCCCCCGGGCGGGTACGGCACGACCAGGCGGATCGCCTTGGCCGGATAGGTCTGCGCCTGCACCGCGGTCAGCACGGCGCCGAGCAACAGGCCACCCAACAGCGTCGCCAGCAGCCGTCGCTTCCAGGAGGTAGCGGATGCGACGGCCATCAGAGCGCCTCCTCGCTGCCGAACACGGCCGTGACCTGGCTCGAGAGCGTGCCGCCATTGCCATGCGTGAGCGCGAGCTTCACGTCGGCCACCTGCCGCTCGCCGGCCGTGCCCGAGATCTGCGCGAAGGCCTCGATCATGGTGAACAGGCCGTACATGCCGGGGTGGCAGAACGACAGACCACCTCCGTTGGTGTTCACCGGCAGTTCGCCGCCGGGCGCGATGCGGCCGCCGCGCACGAAGTCCGCGCCCTCGCCCTTCTTGCAGAAACCGAGGTCTTCGAGGAACAGCATGGTGTTGAGCGTGAACGCGTCGTAGAGCTGCACCACGTCGATGTCGGCCGGCTTCACACCGGCCATGGCGAAGGCGCGGGCACCCGAGTCGACCGCGGCCGTCGAGGTCAGGCTGGGCATGCTCGCGATGTCCAGGTGGCTCGTGGCGCCGGCTGCGCCCAGCAGGAAGGCCGGGCGCTTGACCGTGTCGCGCGCGCGCTCGGCGCGCATCATCACGACCGCGCCCGCGCCGTCGGTGACGAGGCAGCAGTCGCGCACGTTCAGTGGCGTGGACACCATGCGCGCGCCCAGGTACTGCTCCATCGTGAGCGGTTCGCGCATGAAGGCGTCGGGGTTCTTCTGCGCCCACTGGCGCGCGGCGATCGCCACCTCGCCAAAGCTCTCCTTGGTGGCGCCGAATTCGTGCATGTAGCGCGCAGCCGCCAGGGCATAGGAGCTGGCGATGCCGGCCTTGTAGGGCGCCAGGTAGTACGGCGTCTTCATCACGCTGATGAGCTTGCCCGCCGCGCTGCGCTGGTTGCTGCCGTAGGTGATGAGCGCGACCTCGCACTGGCCGCTGGCCAGCGCATAGGCCGCCCACATGGCATGCGTGAGGAAGGACGAGCCGCCCACGCGGTTGTTGTCCATCACCTTGGGCTGGATGCCGACGTACTCGGAGAAGGTCAGGCCCGAGAGCAGGTCGTCGGGCAGCGCGATGAACAGGCCATCCACATCGGCGAAGGTCAGGCCCACTTGCGACAGCGCCTTCTGGCTCGCGTGCGCGGCCAGTTCCATGTTGGTATACCCGGGTGCTTCACCACAGCCGAAGATGGCGCCGCTGACAATCGCGGAGCGGCCGCGCGGAAAGGAATCGATCATGGCCTTCTCACTGCTGGGATTCGGGAACGAACACGACCAGGTGCTGGCCGTTCTCTTCGATGACGCGCGCGCGCACGGGCATGCCGATGCGCACGTCTTCGGACGGCACGCCGTCCACACGCGCGAGCATGCGGGGGCCTTCGGCCAGGTCGATCAGCGCAATGTTGAGGTTGGGTGTGGGCGGGCGCTGCATCAGCGTGGTCGTGCTGTAGACGGTGCCGTGGCCACTGGCCTCGACCCACTCGAGGTCGGTGCTGCCCGTGCCGGGCTCGACCACGCGCGGGTGGAAGATGTGGCGGCCGCTGGTGCGGCTGCGTTGGATCATGAACTTGCCCTGGGCGAGGAAACCCGTGAAGTCCGCTTCGGGACGCATGTCGCTCATACCGTTCTCCTGGAAGAGGCCGGCGTGGCCGCCGGCGGTGGGGTGGCGGCCGCGGCCGCCGTGTAAGGCGCGCGCAGTTCGCGTTTGAGAATTTTTCCGACTTCGCTGCGCGGCAACGCCTCGCGCAGCTCGACGCCGCTCACGCGCTGCAGCTTGCCCAGGCGCTCGTTGGCCCAGGCGCGCAGCGCGTCGGCCTCCAGCGCTGCGCCGGCGCGCGGCACGACGAACGCCAGCGGCGTCTCGCCCCATTGCTCGCTCGGGATGCCCACCACCGCCACCTCGGCAACGTCGGGGTGTTGTTCGATCACGCGCTCGATGTCGACCGCGTACACGTTGAAACCACCGCTGACGATCATGTCCTTGGTGCGGTCCAGCAGCACCACGAAGCCATCGTCGTCGAAGTAGCCCACGTCGCCCGAGCGGTAGTAGCGCACGCCCTCGGCGTCGTACCAGGTGACTTCTTCGGTCTTCTCGGGCTGCATGAAGTAGCCGACCATCATGGCGGGCTGGCGGCCCACGAGTTCGCCGGTCTTGCCGCGCGGCAGTTCGCGGCCTTCCTCGTCGATCATCTTGACCACGCAGCCCGCGATAGGCCGGCCCACGGTGTGCAGCTTGTCCGGGAAATCGTTGAGCACCAGATTGCAGTTGGCGCCGCCTTCTGAGTGGCCGTAGATCTCCAGCATCTTGCCGGGCCAGCGTTCGATGGCATCGCGCTTGAGCAGGGGCGACAGCGGTGCGCTGGTGCACAGCTTCCACTGGAAAGCGCCGAGGTCGAAGCGCTCGAAGTCGGGATGCGCGAGGATGCGCTGCACTTGCACCGGCACCAGGATGGTGTGCGTCACGCGCTCGTCCTGCGCCAGTTGCAGCCAGTTCAAGGCATCGAACTTGCGCATCAGCAGGGTCTTGCCGCCCAGGCCGATCGAACCCAGCAAACAGGCATGCGTGGTGTTCGAGTACAGCGGCGTGGAAATGAGCGTGACCGTACCCGGCCCGATGCCGAAGCGGCCCATGCGCGTGAGGTGCTCGTTGCGCATGCCGTGGCTGTGCACGATGCCCTTGGGTTCGCCGGTGGTGCCCGAGCTGTACATGATGTTGAACAGGTCGTCTTCGCTCACGGCCACGTCCACCGGCGCCACCGTCTCTTCATCGCCGAGCCAGGCCGACCAGGCCTGCCAACCGGCGGCGCCGGCTTCGAAGCTCACGAACTCGCGCAGGCTGGGGCAGTCCGGGCGCGTCTGGTCCAGGGTGGCGTGCTGCGCCGTGGCGGCGAAGACCATGCGCGCCTGTGCGTCGTTGACCATGCCCACGATGGAGGGCAGCGAGGTCATGGTCGGCAGCGGCACCATGCAGGCACCGGCGCGCACCGCGCCCAGGAAGAGGAACAGGTACTCGGGCGAGTTGGGGCCGATCGATGCGATGCGGTCGCCGCGCGCGATGCCACCGGCCACGAGGCGCGCGGCCACGCGGTCGAGCAGGCGGTCGAACGCCGCCCAGGTGATGTCGTGGTCGTCCATGCGCAGCGCGATACCCTGAGGGTCGCGCTGCGCGTGCGAGCGGATGCGCTGCGACAGCGGAACAAAGGGCGCCTTCACCGCTGCGGCGGCAGCGGGCGCTTGCGCGGAGGGACTTTCGGATACGGTCATGTCGACTCAATCCGCACGAATGCCGGTGGTCTTGATCAACTTTTCCCAGCGGCCGAAGTCGGTCTGCAGGAAGCGGGCGAACTCGGCTTGCGTATTGCCCGCCGGAATCGCGCCCAGGCCGGCCAGGCGTTGCTGTGTCTCGGGCGCATCGAGTGCGCGCCGCACGGCTGCATTGAGCTGCTGCGTGATGGCGGGCGGGGTACCGGCCGGCGCGACCAGCCCCAGCCAGGGCGTGGTGACCTCAAAACCCGGGAAGCCCGATTCGGCCATGGTCGGCACCTCGGGGAACTGCGGCAGGCGCTGTGCGCTGGTCACCGCCAGCGCCTTCACGCGCTTGGCCTCCACCTGTTCCTTGGCACCCGCGACCGCGTAGAAGATGAACTGCACGCGCCCGGCCATCACCTCGGCCAGCGCCGGCGCCTGGCCCTTGAACGGGATGTGCAGCATGTCCACGCCGGCGGTGGTGGCCAGCAGCGCGCCGGCGAGGTGGCCTGAGCCGGCAACCCCGGCCGAACCGTAGTTCACCGAGCTCTTGTCGGCCTTGGCCATGGCCACCAGTTCCTTGGCGTTGTTCGCCGGCAGGTTCGGGCTGGCCAGCAGGATCAACGGCAGCGTGGCCACGCGCGAGATCGGCACGAAGTCGCGCAGCGGGTTGAACAGCACCTTGCTCATGGTGAGCGGGTTGGTGATCAGGGTCTGCGAATCCAGCAGCAAGGTGTAGCCATCGCCCACGTCGCGCGCCACCGATTCCTCGGCGATGCGGCCGGTGGCGCCCGGGCGGTTTTCCACCACCACGGGCTGGCCCAGTGTCTTGGCCATGTCGGCGGCGAGCGTGCGCGCCACCAGGTCGGTGGGGCCGCCGGCAGCGAAGCCCACCACCAACTTGATGGGCTTGTTCGGGTAGGCCTGCGCCGCAGCGGGCAGGGCCACGCAGGCCGTGGCGGCGGCGAAGGCTGCGCTGAGAAGCAGTTGGCGTTTGTGGATCATGTCGTTGTCTCCTGGGTGTTGTCGTGGATGGCGAAGGTGCGGCCCTTGCCGTCACCCGCCGCCGGGGCATTGAGCAGGTCACCGCGCAAGTCGCGGCCCATCAGGCCGAGCGCGCGCAAGGCCACCGCACGCTTGACGAAACGGTGCGGCAAGGCTTCGGCCGAGAAGCCGATGCCGCCGTGGATCTGTACGTTGGTCTCGGCGTTGGTCTGAGCGGCATCGCCCGCCAGCCAGCGCGCGGCGGCGAGGTCGGCGGCCACTTCCACCGTGCCCGGCGCATCGCGCAGGCCGATGGCGGCCACCAGCGTCTGGCACCAGGCGGCTTCGGCGCGCACCGCCGTGTCGGCGCAGGCGTGCTTGACGCCCTGGAACGCGCCGATGGGCTGGCCGAAGGCTTCGCGCAGGCGCGCATAGTCGGCCGCCATGTCGCGCGCGGCCTCGGCCGCGCCGGCCAGCAGCGCGGCGATCAGCAGGTCCAGCCGCTGCGGCAGCGGTGCGGTTTCGGCCGGCACCCAGGTGCGCGCGGCCACCGCTTGTTCTTCAGGGATGTCGAGCGATTCGATAGAGAGCGTCTCGTCGATGCAGCGGCCGGCGCGCAAGGGCAACGCCGCTCGCTCGACCAGTGCGCAACCCGCGCCGCTCCAGGCCAGCAGCCAGTCGCAGCCCTCGGCGTCCAGCGCCTGCCAGCGCCCGTGCAGGCGCGGGCCGGTGGTGTGAGGGCCTGCCGCGTGCAGCAGCCCCACCGCTTGCTCGCCCGCGAGCAGGCGATCGCGCAGAGCGGCATCGCCGCTGACCACGGCCAGGTGCGCAGCCAGCACGGTGGCGGCCACGCGGGGCGGCACCAGCGCCCGGCCGCACTCGCGCAAGACCAGGGTTTCTTCGACGCAGGACAGCCCCAGGCCGCCGTCGGCCTCGCCCAGGCCGATGCCGAACGCGCCCAGATCGGCCAGGCTTTGCCAGCGCGACATGTCGCCGTGCAAGGCCCATTCGCGCAGGCGATCGAGCGGCCACAGGCCTTGCAGCAGCTCGCGCGCGGCCTCGGCGATGTGTTGCTGGTCTTCGGTGGGCACAAGGGTTCGCATGGACCGTCCCCTTCAGCGCATGCGCGGCAAGCCGAGGATGCGCTCGCCGATGATGTTGCGCTGGATCTGCGAGGTACCTGCGGCAATGGTGTAGCGCAGGCTGTCGACGTAGGACCAGCCCCAGGCCTCGTGGTCGTCGCCGTGCGCCAGCGCGTCTGCGCCGCTCACGCGCAAGGCCAGGCGGCGCACGCGCTGGTAGAGCTCGCTGAAGTACAGGCGGATGATCGAGGCCTCCGGCCCGGGCACACCGGTGGCGGCGATGCGCGAGATGCTGGCCATGGTCATGGCGCGCAGGGCGCGCACCTGCGCGCGCAGTTCGGCGAGCTGCTCGGCGATGTCTTCGTGCGCAATCGCCGCGCGCAGGCCGTCGGGGCCGGTGGCATGGCGCGCGTCCTCCACCAGGCGGTCGACCGCGCGCGCGAGGTCGATCTGCTCGGCCACGAAGGCGGTGCCACGTTCCCACGCCAGCGTGTCCATCGCCACCTTCCAGCCGTTGCCCAGGCCGCCCACGACGTGGTCCAGCGGAATGCGCACCTCGTCGTAGAACACCTCGGCGAAATGCCAGCGGCCCGAGATGGTGCGCAAGGGCCGCACGGTGATGCCGGGCGTGCGCATGTCGCACACCACCCAGGACAGTCCCTTGTGCCGCTGGCTCGCCGGGTCGGTGCGCACCAGCAGTTCCTGCCAGTCGGCCAGGTGGGCGAAGCTGGTCCAGATCTTCTGGCCCGACACCACCAGGCTGTCGCCATCGACCACGCCGCGCGTGCCGATGGCCGCCAGGTCCGATCCGGCACCGGGCTCGGAGAAGCCCTGGCACCAGATCTCTTCGCCGCGCAGGATGCGCCGCAGGTGGCGCTGGCGCAGCGCTTCGCTGCCGCTGTCCATCAAGGCCGGTCCGGCGTGGGCCAGGCCGATGAAGTTCACGCCGATGTGCGGCGCGCGCGCCCGCGCGTACTCCTCGTACCAGATCAGTTGCTGCGACAGCGAAAGGCCGCGCCCGCCATGTTCGACGGGCCAGTTGATGCCGGCCCAGCCAGCGTCGTATTGCTGTTTCTGCCAGGCCTGGTCGAAGGCCGCGAGTTCCGGCCCTTCGGTCGGGCGCGACCCGCGCGGCGCGTGGTCGTGCAGCCAGCCCCGCACCTCGTCGCGGAAGCGGGTCTCGTCGGCGTCGAGCAGCAGGTTCATGCGGCCACCGCCTGGGCTGCCGCGTCTTCAGCGGTCGAGAGGCGCTGCATGAGCGCGCGCACGTCCACGTCTTCGAGGCGCGCCACGTCCTCGATCACCTGTTCGATGGCGGACGGCTCCAGCGTGGGCGCGGCCAGTTGGCGGAACTTCGCTGCCATGTCGCTCCAGTCCATCGGGTTGCTGGGCCGGCCTTTGGGCGTGTCCACCCGCAACACCGTGCGGCTGCCGTCGCGCAGGGTCATCGTCAACTCGGAGGGCATGGCCTCGACGTATTGCATGTCGGGGTCGGCGCTCATGTGAATCCGTGCCGCCAAGGCGCGCACGCGCGGATCCGCCACGTGGACATCGCTGAACACCGCGAGCTCGGCGCTGCCCTCGATGAACGCCAACGCCAGGGCGTAGTGCATGCTGTATTTGGCCTCGTAGCCGGTGCGCGCTTGTTCGTTGTGCGCCGTGAGCGAGACCGACAGCGTGTGGGTACGCACGTCGATGCGCTCGATGTCGTCGACCGAGAAGCCCGGGCGCTCGCGCAGCGCCAGTGCCGCGTCGATGGCGGCGTGCACGCTGCCACAGGCCGCGTGGCGCTTGTAGCAGGTCTGCGCGAGATGAAAGCGCGTACCCAGCCCGTCGAGCACGCGCTCGGTGCGCACCGGCTCGGACAGGGTGCGCATGCCGAAGCGCCCACCGATCACATCGGCCGCGCTCTGCGTGCCACGCTGCGCCCAGAGGCAGGCCAGGATGCCCGCCATCGCGGCCTTGCCGTGGTGGATGCACTTGGACGAGGTGCCGAACAGCTCACGCAGGCCGGCGGCCTGTGCGGCGGCAATGCCGAAAGCCGCCACCATCTGTGCCGCGTCCAACCGCAACAGATGCCCGGCCGCGGCGCACGCCCCGAACACGCCCAGGGCGCCCGTGGCGTGCCAGCCGCGGTCGTACAGCTCGGGCTCCATGGCCAGCCCCATGCGCACCATGGCCTCGTAACCTGCCACGTAGGCGGTCAGCACGTCGCGGCCCGACAGGCCTTTCCACTCGGCCACGGCGAGGGCCGTGGGCACCACCACCGAACTCGGATGGCCGATGAGCTGCGGGTGCACGTCGTCGAGATCGAGCAGGTTGCCGGCCGCGCCATTGAGCAGGGCCGCGTCCAGCACCGAAGCCATTGCGCCGCGCGCGATCAAGGTCGCGTGGGGCGCGCTGCCCATGTCCGCCATCACGTCGCCCAGCGCGCGCACCTCGGCTTCGCGGGTGCCGGCCACGCAACACCCCAGCCAGTCGAGCACGCTCTTGCGCGCATAGCCGTACTGGTCCTGGGGCACGTCCTCGTGGCGCAGGTTGGCGACGAAGGCGGCCAACGCGGCTGTGGTGTTGCTGCTCAAGGCGTGGACCTTCCAGATCGGTGAAGTCACGGACCCTTTCGGGGGCGAAGGGCCAGTCTATGGCCGCATGCGCCCCTTGTTCACATACAAGAAGGTCCATTTCACATATGCGAACAATGTTGCAGTGCAAACAGGAACACCCCCCTGCGCCGCTGACGCGGCTTCCCCCCTCCGTGGCGCGCCTTCGGCGCTTCGAGGGGGGACGGCAGCTTGGGCCGGCGTAGCCGTCCCTCGATGCCTCTGGATGGGGGCACGCACGCCGGAGAGAGGGCCGCCTCTTGGAACGGCTCAGCCGCGTCAGCGGCGCAGGGGGGAGTTTTCCACTTCCCTGCGGCGAAAACAGATGCCGATCCCTGCACCGGGGTACCAGTGTTGGGCCGGCTTTTCCTGGAAGAACACGAAATGCCGCAGGGAGGCCTGTGCAAACTCCATCAGGCGCGGCGAGCAATGGGCGTTGTCGCCGAGCACCACCGCGCCTTCGGACAGCTTGCCTTCGATGGTGCGGTACTCGTCGGCCTCGTAGTCGATGGAGTGGTCGCTGTCGTTGATGAAGAGATCGATGGGCTGGTCGAACGCCTTTAAGGATTCGATGGAGTCGCCATACAGGATGCTGCCGTGCTCCGCGTACACGCCAGAGAAAAGGTAACCAGCGGCGGGATTGATGTCGGTGCCGAAGTAACGGCCAGCATGCCCCTCTTGCGCATTGCGCCGCAGCGCCGATGCCAGCACACAGGAACCCAGTCCCTTGTCCACGCCGGTCTCGATCACCACGGCGGGCTTGAGGATCCGCACCATGGCATACCAACCCGCGCGGCGACCGAACCGCACGCCCTTGTCCGCCAGAAACGACCAGGCGCTCTGCTCGGTCCGGGCGGCAATGTGGCGCTTGAGATCCTGGTCTTCTTCGAGCTCCTGCATGTAAGCCCAGACGATGGGAAACGCCGTGCCCGTCACGTCGGAAATCAGCGACGCCAGGTACCTCCGGTTGCTGTCCTCGAGTTCGTAGGTGAAGTTGGAGGTTTCGTTGGAAGCGAACAGCCATTTCACGGCCGTGCGCACGGGGCTGCCCACATACGGCAGTGCGACCCTGGCGCGAAACGCCATCAGCGCCAAGGAACCGACCACCGGCGTGCGCGCCAGTTTCATCTTCCAGCTCGTCATGCAACCTCCTCTGTGTGGGTCACCCCGATGGGCTCGGGTGTGGAACGCAGCGCATGGTAAGCCATGGCATGCGCGCCAACACGCGCCTCACACTCCCGCGTCGATCCAGGCAGCGGCCTTCTCCGCAATCATCAGCGTCGGGCTGTTGGTGTTGCCGCTGGTGATGGTCGGCATGACCCCTGCGTCCACCACGCGCAGACCCGCCACGCCGCGCACGCGCAGGTGGCTGTCGACCACGGCCATGGGGTCGTCGGCGCGGCCCATCCGGGTCGTGCCCACCGGGTGGAAGATGGTGCTGGCGATGTCGCCGGCCAGGCGCGCGAGCTCCTCGTCGCTCTGGTACTGAGGGCCGGGTTTGAACTCCTCGGGCTGGTATTTCGCCAGCGCCGGTTGCGCGACGATGCGCCGCGTCACGCGCAGGCTGTCGGCCGCCACCTGGCGGTCTTCGGGCGTGCTGAGGTAGTTGGGCGCGATCGCGGGTGCGTCCTGGAAGTTCGCGCTGCGGATCTGCACCGTGCCCCGGCTCGTGGGGTTGAGGTTGCACACGCTGGCGGTGAACGCGGGAAAGGTGTGCAGCGGTTCGCCGAAGGCATCGAGCGAGAGCGGCTGCACGTGGTATTCGAGGTTGGCGTGGCGCTGCGCCGGGTCGCTGCGCGTGAACGCACCGAGCTGCGAAGGCGCCATGCTCATGGGGCCGCTGCGCTTGAACAAATACTCCAGCCCGATGCGCGCCTTGCCCAGCAGCGACGACGACAACACGTTGAGCGTGGGCGCGTTCTTCACGGTGTAGACCGCGCGGATCTGCAGGTGGTCCTGCAGGTTGGCGCCCACGCCGGGCAGGTCCACCGCCACCTCGATGCCGTGCCGTTGCAGCAGCGCGGCCGGACCGATGCCGGAGAGCTGCAGGATCTGCGGCGAGCCGATGCTGCCCGCGCAGAGCACCACCTCTGTGGCCGCCTGCGCCGTCACATGCTGCGCACCGTCCCACACCTCGACGCCGGTGCAGCGCAGCGCGCCATCGGCACCACGCTCGGTGACCAGGCGCGTGACTTGTGCGTTGTTCCAGAGTTCGAAGTTGGGCCGGCCATAACAGGTGGGGCGCAGAAAGGCGCGCGCGGTGTTCCAGCGCAGGCCGTCCTTCTGGTTCACCTGGAAGTAGCCCACGCCCTCGTTGTCGCCACGGTTGAAGTCGGTGCTGTGGGGAATGCCGGCTTCCTGCGCGGCGGCCGCGAACGCGTCGAGGATGTCCCAGCGCAGGCGCTGCTTCTCCACCCGCCATTCACCGCCATGGCCGTGGTACGCGCGGAAGTTCGCGTCGCGCAGCGCGGCGTTCTTCTCGTCGCCGAGGTAGTGGTTCTCGTGGCGTTTGAAGTCGGGCAGTGCGTTCTCCCAGCGCCAGGCGTCGTCGCCGGTGAGCGCGGCCCAGTGGTCGTAGTCGCGCGCCTGGCCGCGCATGTAGATCATGCCGTTGATGCTGGAGCTGCCGCCCAGCGTCTTGCCGCGCGGGTAGCGCAGCGTGCGGCCGTTCAGCCCGGGCTCGGCCTCGGTGTTGTAGAGCCAGTCGGTGCGCGGGTTGCCGATGCAATAGAGGTAACCGACCGGGATGTGGATCCAGTGGTAGTCGTCCTTGCGGCCGGCTTCGATCATCAGCACGCGTTTGCGCTTGTTGGCGGAAAGGCGGTTGGCCATCAGGCAGCCGGCCGTGCCGCCGCCGATGACGATGTAGTCGAAGCTGGTCTCGCTCATGTCTCGTTGTCTCGCTTTCTTGTAGATAGCGATGGACGGTGCCATCGCCTTCGGCGAGATCGTACGCGCGCTTTCCTTCGCCCGACTTACGCGGGCAAGGTCTACTTGGACACAGGCATCACGAACTCGGCGCCCTTGCCAATCGATTCAGGCCAACGCTGCATGATCGATTTCTGCTTGGTGTAGAACCGCACGCCCTCTTCGCCGTATGCGTGCATGTCGCCGAACAAGCTTTTCTTCCAGCCGCCGAAGCCGTGCCAGGCCATGGGCACGGGAATCGGCACGTTGATGCCGACCATGCCCACCTGGATGCGCCGCGCGAACTCGCGCGCCACATGGCCATCGCGCGTGAAGCAGGAGACACCGTTGCCGAACTCGTGGTCGTTGATGATCTGCACCGCCTGCGCGAAGTCGGGCACGCGCACGCAGCTGAGCACCGGACCGAAGATCTCTTCCTTGTAGATCTTCATGTCGGTCGTGACGTGGTCGAACAAGGTGCCGCCCATCCAGAAACCGTCGCCACAGCCCTCGCCGGCCTGCGCACCATCGAAGCCGCGCCCGTCCACCAGCATCTGCGCGCCCTCGTTCACACCGGCCTCGATGTAGCCGGCGATGCGCGTGTGCGCCGCCGCCGTGACGATGGGGCCCATCTCGGCCGCGAGGTTGGTGCCGTTGAGCACCTGGAGCGTCTTCGTGCGCTCGATCAGCTTGGGCATGATCTTCTCGGCCACGTCGCCCACCAGCACCGCCACGCTGATGGCCATGCAGCGTTCGCCCGCCGAGCCATAGGCCGAACCGATCAGCGCGTCCACCGCCTGGTCCAGGTCGGCGTCGGGCATGACCACCATGTGGTTCTTCGCACCGCCCAGCGCCTGCACGCGCTTGCCGTGGTGGGCGCCAGTCTCGTAGATGTAATTGGCGATCGGTGTGGAGCCGACGAAGCTGATGGCTTTCACGTCGGGGTGCACCAGCAGCGCGTCCACCGCTTCCTTGTCGCCCTGCACCACGTTGAACACGCCATCGGGCAGGCCGGCCTGCTGGAGCAGTTCGCCCATGAGCAGCGCGGCCGAAGGGTCGGTCGGGCTGGGCTTGAGGATGAAGGTGTTGCCCGCCGCGATCGCCACCGGGAACATCCACATGGGCACCATCACCGGGAAGTTGAACGGCGTGATGCCGGCGACCACGCCCAGGGGCTGGCGCAGCGTCCAGTTGTCCATGCCGGTGGAGACCTGGTCGGTGAAGTCGCCCTTGAGCAGTTGCGAAATGCCGCAGGCGAATTCGATGATGTCGATGCCGCGCGCCACTTCGCCCTGCGCGTCGGTGAACACCTTGCCGTGCTCGGCAGTGATGAGGCGCGCGAGGTCGTCCTTGTGGCGGTTCACGAGTTCAAGGAACTTGAACATCACGCGCGCGCGGCGGATCGGCGGCGTGTCGGCCCAGGCCGGGAACGCGGCCCGGGCGGCGGCCACGGCGGTGTCCACGTCGGCCGCGTTGGCCAGCGCCACCTTGCCCGTGACGGCGCCGGTGGCGGGGTTGAACACGTCCTGGCGGCGCGTGGAGCTCGCCGCGGTGACGGCGCCGTGGATGAAGTGGTCGATGGCAGCGGGGGTGGTGGTCATGTCGGTTCCAGGCGGTGGGAGTTCACAAAGGTGGCCCAGTCTAGGCAGCGCAAACCCCTTCGCCTAGACCAGGATCTTGAATTGATTGTTTTGTATGGTGAACAATCAGGCCATGAATGACAAAAAAGTGGAAGACCTCTGGGTGCACCTGCACTGGCTCACGGTGCTGGCGCAGCACGGCAGCTACACCGCCTCGGCGCAGCGCCTGGGCGTGAGCAAGGCGGCCATGAGCCAGCGCATTGCCGAGCTGGAGCGCGCGGCCGGCGTGGCCCTGGTGCAGCGCACCACGCGCAGCGTGCGCCTGACCGAAGCCGGCCAGCGCCTGGTGGCCGACACGCGCGATCCCTTCGAGCGCATTGCACAGAGCTTCTCCAGCGTGCGCGATCTGGCCGAAGAACCTTCGGGCCTGGTGCGGGTGACGGCACCCGTGGCTTTCGCGCGCCAGCAACTGGTGCCGCGCATGGCAGGGTTCCTGCGCGCGCACCCCAAGGTGCGGCTGGAGCTGGACTTCTCGGACCGGTTGAGCGCGCTGGCGGTGGAGGGTTTCGACCTGGCCATCCGCCACACCGCCTCGCCGCCGGACACGCACGTGGCCTGGCCGATCTGCACCACGCGTTCGGTGCTGGTGGCCAGCCGCGACTACCTGCGCCGGCATGGCACACCGCGCACCCCGCAAGACCTGGCGCAGCACGACTGCCTGCATTACCCGCGCGCGCAGGACACGCCGGCCTGGCATTTCCGGGCGCGCGAAGGCCGCAGGAAAGCCGAGCGCGTGACCGTGCCCGTGAGCGGCCCTTTCAGCGCCAACAACAGCGAGGCGCTGCGCGACGCTGCGCTCGCGGGCCTGGGCATCGCCCTGGTGCCCGACTTCAGCGCGCAGGCCGCCTTGCAGTCGGGCAAGTTGGTGGAGGTGCTGACGCGTTGGGAGTCGGTGGGCAGCTTCAGCCCGCAGATCTATGCGATACGCCCCTACGCCAGCCATGTGCCGCGCGCGGTCTCGGCGTTCGTGGGCTGGTTGCGCGACGCACTGGCGGACGGGTTTCCGACCCACGCCTGATCCTTGGCAGGGGGAGAGACGTCGGGCGACCCGTTCAAACGGCCACCCACCGGCCAAACGGCTCCGACCATGTCGCCCATTCCGGAGTCTGACCCTTCGCGACTAAGTTCGACCTGTTCTCCGATTTCAAGAAAAAGGGAGCACCCCTGCTCCGGCCGCCGCCGGATTTCCCCTGAAATTCAACAAGGTCGCGCATGTCATTCAAACCCAAAAGAAACTCGACGAGCAGCCCGCAACGCCAACGCCTGCCATTCACCCACCACCGACCTGCATCCACACCACCGCGCATCAAGCTGCTGTCGTTGGCCCTGCTGGCCGCGTTCAGCTCGCCGGCGGCTTGGGCGATCAACGAATGCGGCGTGCCTGCCGGCGACGAGGTCGCTTGCAATGCCGCCGGCTCCTACGCGTCGGGTATTACCTATGGCACGCTCACTTTCCTCTCGATTCTGGTCGATGGCATCAACATTGTTCGCGACAGCGGGTCCAATTTCGATGGATTGCGACTGGTCGGTGGGGGTGCAAGCGGTACCCTGAACGTCGAACTCATCAGTGGCGTGTCCATCACCACCGACGGCGACCAGTCCGATGGCATCTCCGTGGAGTCCTCGCTCAACAACGCCATCAACATCGACGTGCGGGGCAACATCACCACCGCCACCACTGCAGGGGTGGCAGGGGCCATCCCCACGGCAGCCGCCTCCGGCGTAGCGACCGGCGCGACCAACCTGGGCAGCATCCTCATCTTTCAACGCTCCGGGCAAATAGCAGGCAGCGGGGCCGGGACCGTTGGCCTGTATGGCCTGACGGAGGGGGTGGGCAGCGTGTCGCTCCGCTCGAACGGCCGAATCGGACTGGTCGGGGACGAATCGGCAGGCATGCGCGGCCTGATCGGCAACACCAATTCCACGGCCACCGTCAGTGCCACGCAAGCCGCTACCGGGGTCATCGAGCTGAACGGCCTGACCAACACGGGCGTCCATGTGTCGAACAGCGGCTCGGGCGTGGCGTCGATCGAGGTACAGGGCATGGTCAACATGACCGGCAACGGCAGCTACGGTGCCCATGTGGAGAGCGAAGGGCTCGGGGCCTCGCAACTGACCAGCACCGGCACCGTCAGCACGACCGACAGCGACTCCCATGCGCTCTACGTGTCGTCCACGTGGGCCACGAACACCGCGCTGCATTCCCTGACCGTCAGCGGCAATGGCACCGTGAACACCTCTGGCGGCAACAGCCATGGCCTGCGGGTCTTTACGGACGGCGCCGCGCGGATTGAAGCCGGCCTTGAGGACAACGCGCGCGTGACCACTTCGGGCGCGCTCTCGCATGGCATCGATGCCCTGGGCAGCAACGCCATCGAAGTCGCCACAGGCGCCCTGACGTCCGTCGAAGTCACAGGACAGCAATCGATGGGCGTGCAGGCCAGGGGCAATGCGACCACCAGGGTGGACCACCTGGGCCAGGTCACCGCCAGCGGAAAATTTGGCGTGGGCATCTACGCCAACACGCTGGCGGGCGTCGCCACGGTCAACGTGGCCGGTGGCGCGTCGGTGATGGGTGGATGGCAGGACATAGCGGACGACATCGGACCGGACTTGCAAATGCGCTCCGCTGGCGTGGTGATTTCCTCGGCCGGCACCAGTGTGCTCAACAACGACGGCACCATCGGCGCCATGGGAGACCGCGCCGTGTTCGACGACGCGGCCCTGGGATTTCTGCAGGTGCCTGGCAATCTCACGGTCAACAACAACGGCACGATCACCGGCTACCTGCAGCTGGCTGGCGGTGGCACGAACACCATCCTCAACAGCGGCGCCGGTACGTTCGAGCTGCGGCACTTTGCCGACACCAACGGCGACGGCGCGCGCGACACGAAGCGCATCGCCCGCGCCGACTTCGGCAACGGCACCACCTCGTCGTTCAGCAACGCCAGCACGGTGCGCCTGGGCGCGGTGGCCGGCAACCCCAGCACGGACGCGACAGACTACTACGTGCCCACCACCGGGGTCGCCAGCACCCCGCTGGACAGCACGTTCTACCGCCTGGACCGGGCCGACGTGGTGCAAGCGCAGCTCACGAACCTGGGCCAGTTCCAGCACAGCGGCACGCTCGACCTGCGCGGCGCGGCGGTGGGCAACAGCCTGGTGATCACCAGCAACGCAGCCGCCGGCAGCGCCCCCGGTACCGGCACCTTCATCGCCAACGGCGGCAACTTGTTCTTGAACGCGGTGCTCAACGACGGCGTCAACAGCCAGGCCGACATGCTGATCGTGGACCGCACGCAGTTGGGCGGCGCCCCCACCACGGTCCACGTGGGGGTGGACCCGTCGTCGCTCGGCGCGTTCACGCCGGGCAACGGCATCCAGCTGGTGGAGGTGCGCGACAAGGCCGCTTCGGCAGCCGGCGTGTTCGTGTTGCCCGGGCCGGTCACCGCAGGCGCCTACGACTACCAGCTGTTCCACAACGGCATCGGCGCCGATGCCGCCGATGGCAACTGGTACCTGCGCAGTTTCATGGTGCTGCCGGCGGGCGGTGGCACGCTGCCCACCTACAGCGCGCAGACACCGGTGTACATGGCCGTGCCGGCGCTGACCAGCCGGCTCGGCCTGGCCATGCTGGCGAACTACCACGACCGGCTGGGCGATGGCCGGGTGCTGGGCGCCGAGCGCGCCGAACAGCAGGCGGCGTGGGGGCGGGTGTGGGGCCAGTCGGGCAAAACGGGTCGCCGCGGTGGCAGCGCGCAGCAGCTCACCCAGCGTTTCCAGGCCGACGGCCCGGCGTACGAGCACGATCTTTCGGGGCTGCAGGTCGGCGTGGACCTGAACCGCCAGACGCACGGCACGGACGCGTTCGACACCACGGGGGTCTTCCTGGGTGTGGCCGACATCAAGGCCTCGGTGGACGCGGTGACCGGCGGCCATGCGGGCAACTCGGCGTTCAACGGCTATTCGCTGGGCGGCTACTGGTCGCGCAAGGCGGGCAACGGGGCCTACCTCGACGCGGTCTACCAGGCCACCTACTACAAAGGCCACGCCGCGTCGAACCAGGGCCAGCGCATCCGCACCCGGGGCTGGGGCCATGCCGTGTCGATCGAAGGTGGCCTGGCCCATGAGCTGGGCGAAGGCTGGGCGATGGAGCCGCAGGCGCAGCTGGTCTACCAGCACATCGACCTCGACCGCGCCCAGGACGGTTTCGCGCGCGTGGACTTCCGACGCAACGGCGCCTGGCTGGCGCGTATGGGCGCGCGCCTGTCCAAGCAGTCGGCGTCGGGCTCGGGCACGCCGCAGTTTTCATGGCTGCGGCTGAACGTGTGGCACCAGCTGGGCTCGGACGCGCGCACCACGTTCAGCAACCTGGCCGGTCAGAACGCCGTGGGACTCAACACCGCGTTGGGCGGTGTGTGGGGCCAGTTGCAGCTGGGCCACTCGGTGGGCCTCTCGCCCGCCGCGAGTGCCTTTGCCACGTTGGACTACAGCTTCTCGCTCGACGGCTCCAAGGCCCGCGCAGTCGGCGCCAAGGTGGGCTTCAAGCTCGTGTGGTGAGGCGACGCACACAGCAACGCCGCCCAGAGGTCGGCGAGTGGCTGGTAGGCCGTAGGCTGAGGGGGAGTTCGTCCAGGGGCACCGAGGGACGGCTGCGCCGGCCCCAGGTGCCGTCCCCCCTCGAAGCGCCGAAGGCGCGCCACGGAGGGGGGAAGCCGCGCAGCGGCGCAGGGGGGTGTCTCAGCCCCCCACCCGCCCGCGAATCTCCACCTCAACGCGCCGGTTGTCCTTCAGGCAGTCGATGAGCCGGGTGCGCGCCAGGCTGTCCGAACAGGTTTTCACGGGCTCGCGCTCGCCCCGGCCTTCGACCGTGATCAGCGATGCGTCCAGGCCACGTGCGACCAGATGGTCGCGCACGGTGGTGGCGCGCTGCAGCGACAGGCGCTCGTTGTAGCCGTCGTCGCCCAGGCGGTCGGTGTGGCCCACGAGCACGATGCGTTCGATGTCCTGCAGGCCCTTGGCGCGCTGGGCGATCTGGTCGAGGCGTGCACGGCCGTTGGTGCTGGCGTCGTTCAGGTTCGCTCCGTCGAAGGCGAACAGCGCGTCGGTGGCGATCACCAGGCGTTCGACCACGCGCTCCACGACGCGTTCGGTGGCCACCGGCGCGGCCGCCACAGCGGGCGCAGGGGCGGCGCACTGCGCCTGTTCGGTTTCCATGCGGCGGGCCATGTTCTCGGCCATGCCGATGTAGGGGTTGGCATGGCGCCAGCCGCCCTCGGCGTATTCGTGGCCCATGGCCACGAGTTGCACGTCCAGGCACGCGGCCTGCGCGGCCACGCAGGATGCGCCCGCACCGGTGCGCCCGCGCTCGGCACGCGCCCAGAGGTCGTCGCGCAGTTTCACGCTGCCGCCGATCAGCGGGTTCGTGACCGCGGGCGTGTCGCCTTTTTCCAGCACGTCAACGATCTTCACCGACTCGGCCAGGGCCTCGCCCACCACCGGACCGCGGTCGTTCTCGTGGTAGTTCTGGCGGGCCATGTCGAGCCAGCACTGCGCCTTGGCCCAGTGGTAGCCGGTGACCGGCACGCGGCCGTCTTTCTGCAGCACAGCGAGGCGGTCCTGCACCGCCTGCAACGTGCGGTGGTCGGCGCGCTGGGCCTCGTCGGTGGAGCGCGTGGACTCGGCAAAGGGCGGTTGCGCGCCGGGGGCGCGGTCGGTGGCGCGGGGATCGGTCACGGCGCAGCCCGCCAAGGCAGCGCTGGCCAGCAAGGTCAGGAGAAAACGGTTGGCGTTCATCGGGGTGGTCTCTCTCAACAGATCAGGGACGGGCGACGGAAGTCATCGGGCTCAGCGCGCGGTTGGTGTGGGGGTCGGCACCGCGGAAAAGGGTTTCGTCGAACTTGAAGCGCAGGCGCAGGTACACGCCCTTGCGGGTGTAGGCCGCGCCGGTGAGTTCGTCGTCGCGGAAGCCGCGCACGTTGTAGCCCACGGACACCCACAGGTTGGACTTGATGAGGTAGCCGGCTTCGATGCCCACCGAGTCCTGCCGCGCGTTGCCTTGCGGGCTCCACATCACGTGGTACTGCGCGCCGACGTCCCAGCGTTCGGTCAGGTCCCAGGTAATGCGGCCACCGGCGAGGTACGCGGTGTAGTTCGACTTCATGCCACCGAGGAACTGCTCGTTCACGCGCTTGCCCGCCAGGCGCCCTGTAAGCCACCAGGGACGGCTGGGGTGGTAGTCGGCGTGCAGCGACACGGCGTGCGAGGTGCGGCGGTAGTCCACGCCCGGGTTGTCGTCTTTCTCCGCGCGCATTTCGTACAGGCCGAGCGCGTTGACGCGGTTCAAGTCGGTCTGCCGGTAGGCCGCGCCGATCTGGAAGCGGTCCTGCCACTGGTCGTAGGCGCTGGCGTGGCGCGCCTGTTGCAGCGACAGCGTGTTGCGCGCGAGCAGGGACCAGTCGCGGTCGATCTTCACGGTGGCGCCGAGCGTGGAGAGCCAGGCGTCGTGGTTGCGGTCGCGGCGCCATTCCAGGCGGCCGGTGGCGCGCCAGTGGGGGTCGTAGGTGAGGTCCACGCCGCCGGTGAGCGCGGTGGCCGAGCTGGTGTCGCCGGCGATCGCTTTCTGGTGTTCGACGCTGGCGCTGTAGCGCACGCCTTCGGCCACGCGGAAGGTCTGGCGCAGGCCGATGGCGTTGACCGCGTCTTCGCCCGAGATGGCGTCGCGCAAACGGTATTCGTTGAAGATCTCGCCGTCGCGAATGGTCTCGCTGGAGAGGCCGGCCACGAACGCGGTTTCGCGCCCGTCCACGGCCAGGCCGTTGATGCCGCCCAGGCCGTCGGACACTTCGGCGCGGCCGTAAGCGCGGAAACGCTCGTTCAGGCGGTAGTCCGCGCCCAGGGTGATGCGCTGGCCGCGCGCGTTGGACACGTCCTGCTCGACTTCGCCGAGCACGGTGAGGCGGTCGGTGATCTGGCCTTGGGCGTTGACCGAGATCGCGTCGTAGCTGCGCGTCTGGCCGGGGGTGGCGGCGAACAGCGGCGCGTTGAGCTGGAACGGCGTGAAGCCGGCGTTGGAGGCGATGTTCACGCCCGAGGCCGACGAGGCGTTGGGCACGCCGCCGTCGTCGGAGACATGGCGCAGGCCCACGCCCACCACCCACTTCGGCGTGAGTTGGTATTGCACGCCGGCATAAGCGGTTTCGCGCACCGCGTCGATGCCCTTGTCTTCCGAACGCATGGCGTCCACGCGCAGCGACCAGTCTTCGTTGACTTTCCAGGTCGCCAGCGCGCCGGCTTCGCCGCGCCCGCCGTTGTAGGAGGAAGAGATGTTGTGGAACTCGCGGTCGGTCTCGCCGACCCACACGCGCGCGTCCAGGCGCTCGCCTTCGTGGCGGAATTCGAGTCGCGCACCATCGCCCTTGCCGCGGTTGCCGAGCGCTTCGCGTTCGGAGCGCGCCACCTCCACCAGGGCCCAGGTCTGCTCGCCCAGACGCAGCGTGGCGTTCACGCCGCTGAGTTTGTAGGGGTCGGAGGGGTCTTGCGATTCGACGTAGCTGCCACCGACTTCCAGTGCGCGGGTGATACGCCAGTTGCCGTCGACACCACCCAGCCAGTACTTCGGCCCGCCCTGCTCCACCTCGTAGGTGACGCGCATCGACATCGGGTTGAAGTTGGCGTCCACCGAGGGAATGGGCGAGCGGAACACGATGTTGCCGGCGAAGGGCTCGAACTCGTAGTCCACGAAGCGCACCATGGGTTGCGTGCGCAGGATGATCGAGGGCTGGTTGCGGTCGCGCGTCAGAATCTCGACCTTCTCGGAACCCGAGATGCCTTCGCTGCTGGTGAGGCGGTAGGGGCCGGAGACGCCGCGCGCGGGTTGCTCGTCCACCACCTGCGCCACGTTGTCGCGCACGACCCAGGCGTTGGCTTCGAAGGTCTCGCCTTCGTGGTGCAGCTGCAGGCCGGAGACCGAACGGTTCAGGCGGCTGAGCTCGCGCGCGGGGCCGCCGGTGCCGGTGTTGAAGTCGCCAAAGAGCACGAAGGACGAACCCTTGTCGACCCGCACGTAGAGGCGCTGGCGCGACTGCGCGTCGAAGCCGCGCAGCGAGGAGTCGCCGTAGATCGGGTAGTACTGGTCGGGCTGGATGTCGCGGAACAGGCGGCCGTTGTTCTCCTTCTCGGAGTCGTAGGCCAGCGTGAGCAGCGCATCGCCCTTGACCATGCCCTTGAGGAAGAACGCGGTGCGCCCGCCGATGGAGCCCTTGCCGTTGTCGAAGCTGTTGGTGTGGCGCTTGAGCTCCAGTTCGAAACCGTCGTCCTCGCGCGCCGGGCTGATCTGCGAGGCGTCCAGGCGGTTGAGGTGGATCGCGCCTTCGACCACGCCGACCGCGATCATCGGGCGGCGCTCGGTGACCATGCCGACGTTGCCGCGCACGAGCACGTTGCTGGACTGCACCTGCAGTTCGGCCTCGCCCGGTTCGTAGGACGCGACCAGTTCCACGGTGGCCTCGCCACCGCTCACGCTCACGCGCAGGTTCTGGCGCGGCGGTTCGTCGATGGCCGCGCCGGGCAGGCGCACGCGGCCCCGGTTGGTGCTGACGGTGACGTCGGTGGGCGTGGTCACGGGTTGGCCCTGGCGGTCGAACAGGCGCACGGTCAAGAGAACCACCGAGCGGCCGTCGGCGAACACCTGGTCTTGCGCCACGGCGAGCACCAGTTGGCCGTCGTCGGCCAGGCTGCTCGCGCGCCAGCTGGCGGCCAGCGGCAGCGCGGTGGTGGGCGCAGGCAGCGCCGCGCTACCGGGGCCTCGCGCCGGGTCGTTGCCGGGCTGCAGCGGTGTGAAGCGCGGCGCCGGGGCGGTGGTCTGGGCCAGCGCGGCGCCCAGGGGCAACAGCAGCAGGGCCGATGTCAGGGCGCGCGCGAGCGGGCGGCGGGCGCCGCGGAAGGGGGCAGCAGGTCGCATGGCAAAACGGGCGGGGTTCATTTCGCACCTCCCACGCGGGCCGGCGGGCCCGATCGGAAGACGCGCGGTGGCGAGGTCTTGGGATCGACCACGGGAGCGACGATCTGGCCCAGGCGGCGGCGGTTCTCCACCTGCTCCATCACGGCCGGCGCGCAACTGCCTTCGATGAAGTCGGCGCGGTGCAGCTCGCCGAACTTCAGGTCCAGGAACAGGCTGCCGGCGTCGAGCGCGTTGCGGTTGCTGCTGGTCACGAGCTGGCTGCCATCGGGCAGCGTGGTGGGGTCCACGCGCAGCACCGAGGTGCGCGCGGGCAGGCCGCAGATGCTGTACTTGCCTTCGCTGTCGGAGACGAGGTGCGTGCCGTCCTGCAGGTACAGGCGCACGCCCGGGATGCCGACTTCCTCGGCGTCCTGGATGCGGTTGCCGTTGCAGTCGACGAACACCTTGCCCATCACGCAGGCTTCCTGGAAGAAGACGCCGCCGGTGATGCGGATGCGCGCTTCGGCGCGGTTGGAACTCACCGGCACGCCACCGACGTTGCCGAAGGCCTGCGCGCGGTTGATGCCGTCGCCCTGCTGCGCGCCGACACCGACGCGCACACGGTAGGTGAGCGTGACCGGCGTGTTGGCGGCGAAGTTGCCGATGGCGAAGCTGAGCACCGGGCCAGGCGAGCCGGCCGGGTCGGCCACGGCCGCAGCGTCCTGCATCACCGTGCCGGGGATCAGCCGCAGGCCCGCGGGCAGGCTGTCGCTGATGGTCACGCTGGTGGCCGGGCCGTTCGGGCTCAATACGCGCAGCGTGTACTGCACCGAGTCCCCGATCTCGACCACGTCGCGCCCGGCCTGCTTCTGCAGGAACAGGCCGCCACCCGCGAAGGCTTCGAGCGGGATGTGGTTGTGGATCACGTCGGGCATGCCCGGCGCGAGGTTCATGCGCAGGTGGTAGGTGGTGGGCTGGTTGCCGGTGGGTGGACCGGCCTGCCCCTGCACCAGGTAAGGCGTGGCACCGGCGGGCGTGAGCACACCCGGCGCAGGCGGAATGGAGGCGATTGGCGCGGGCGTGTAGCCCGGTGCGGAGGCTTCCAGGCGGTACTCGCCCGTGGGCGCGCCCGGCACCAGCAGGAACTGGTAGAAGCCGTTGGGGCCGGTGACCATCTGCGCGCAGCCGCCCACCACGGCGTAGCTCGCGCCACCGACCAGCATGGTCGCGGGGTTGAAGCCGGGCGGGCCGCAGAAGCGCACCGCCGCGCCGTCCACCGGCAGGCGGGTGGTGGCGTCGTAGATCACGCCAGAGGGGTCGATGGGCAAGTCTTGCTGCACCACGTTGGCGCCCGGCTGCAGGGAGACGACGAGGTGGTCGCGCGTGGTGGCCACGCGCGAGTTCGTGTCGCCGCCGGAGTTCTGCGGCGTGCCGTAAATGACGTTGTTCGCCGGGTCGCGGAAGAACACCTTGTAGTCGCCGGGCACGAGACCGATCACGCCGTAGGCGCCGTCCGCGCCGGTGCGGAACAGGCTGCGCCCGTCGGGCATGGTCACGCAGCCGTTGGCGCTGTTGGGCGGCGCGGCGCGGCAGGCCACGGCCACGCCGTCGCTGCCGAGCACCTCGACGCCCCAGCCGGGCAACGGGGTGTCGCCCGCGTCGCGCTGGCGGTCACCGTTGTTGTCGCGCCAGACAAAGCCGGAGAGCGATGCGGGCAACGAGGACAGGGGCACACCGGTGGGGTCGAGGGCCGCGGTCTGGTACGGCGTCTGCGGCACGCTGCCCGGCGGGATCACGCCGGCCGGCGGCTGGCCCGCACCACCGGTGGGGGTGCTGCTGTCGACCGCATCGGTGCGGATGTTCAGCGTGCCGGCCGTGGCCTGGTTGAAGCGCGTGGTAGTAGCGCCGGCGGTAACGAGCACGGGCACGTCGACCGAGATCCAGGCATTGGCCGGCAGGAAGGCCGAGCCCAGCAGGTCACCACCGGCGGTGCCGGTGAACCCGGCATTGGGCGTGAAGACGCCGCCGTTGCCGCCGTTGTGGGTGATGGCGGGCGCGCCGGTGCGCGTCATGTAGTCGGGCAGCAGATCGCGCACGTCCATCGTGACCGGGTTGGGCGTGTCGTTCTGGTAAATGATCTGCCAGTTCACCTGCGCACCGGGCGAGACGCCCACGGCGGCCGGCGGCGAGACGATAAAGGCGGACTTGTAGCCGTGCACCCCGCTGCCCTGCGTTTCACCGAAGTTCACTTGCAGCGCCGCGCCAGGCGTGGCGTTGAAGCTCAGGGCGATGGTTTCCACCGCGCCGCCCAGCGGGCCCACGGTACCCGCGCTGCCACCGGTGACCGGGCCCGGCGTGTTGGCCACGCTGGTGTAGCCCAGTGGCTGGGTCTGGCGCACGGTGTAGTTGCCCGGCGGCAGGCCGGCAAAGCTGTACTGGCCTGCGCCGTCGGTGGTGGTGTAGCGCGTGATGGCGTTGCCAAACGCGTCGGTGCCCACCAGGCCGATGGTGTTGCCGGACAGCCCCACGTCGGTGCCGTTGAACTGGCCGTCGAAGTCGCGGTCTTCGTACACGCGCCCGCCGATGCGAATGTCGGAGACCAGCGGGAAGTTGTGGTTCGCGGTGCTCTGGTCGGCGGCCACCGTGATGTTGCCGATGGTGGCCGGCGCCACGCCGGGCGCGCTGGCCGTGCCGTTGGGCGCGCCGCCCAGTGTGCCGGCGCTGGTGCTGCCGTGCGTGGTGCCTGCAGGCAGCGCGGGCATGACCACGCGGTAGTTGCCCGGCGGCACGCCGCTGAAGCTGTAGGCGCCGTTGGTGTCGGTGGTGGTGGTGGCGATCAGCGCGTTGCTGGCGTTGTCGCGCAACTCCAGCGTCTGGTTCGGCGCGGGCAGGTCGTCGGGCGTGAACAGGCCGCCGCTGTTGTCCGGGTCGAAGTACACGACACCGGCGATCTGGCTGCCGGGCAGCGTCTTGGTGAAGCGGTTGTCCACCGAGGCGGTTTGCACGCCGCTGAGGTCGATGCCGGTGATGGCGGGCACGGCTTGCGTGCCGCCCGCGCTGCCGCCGGTGCTGCCGGGCCAGGCCAGGGGCACGGTGCTGTTGTTGAAACCGGCCGGGGGCAAGCAGCTGGTGCAGGTCACGGTGTAGTTGCTGCCCGGGGGCACGCCGGTGAAGGTGTAGTCGCCGTTGGCATCGGTCGTGGTGGTGAGCGAGACCGGGTTGCCGTTGAGGTCGTTGCCGGTGAGCGTGAGCGTCTGCGCCACGTTGTTCACCCCGCTGGCGCCGCTGCCCACACCGCCATCGCTGCCGTTGAACTGGCCGTCACCGTTGCGGTCGACGAAGACGCTGCCGCTGACGCTGCGGTCGTTGGCGATCTCGCCGAAGTTGTTGCCGGCCGAGCGCGCGTTGGGCGGCAGCACGATGCCGCTCACGCGGCTGGTGCCGGCCGGGATCACGTAAGCACCGCTGATGGCCGGCGCGTTGTTCGACGCGGTACCGGGCGTGCCGGTGGCGCTGCCCGAGCTCTGGTTCACCACGGTACCCGCCGTGGGAATGCCGTTGACCGTGCCGGCAGGTTGCGCACCTTGCGTGACCACGTAGCCGGGGCAGGAAGGCAGGTTCAACGGTGCACAGCTCGGCCGCAGGCCGGTAAAGCTGTAGTCGCCACTGGCGTTGGTGGTGGTCGTCATCGTGACCGTCTGGCCCAGATCGTCCACACCGACCAGCGTGATCGGCACGCCGGCAAGGCCGGGCTCGGTGCCGTTGGGCACGCCGTTGTGGTTGTCGTCGCGGTACACCTTGCCGCCGATCTCCGACGGCAGCACCTCACCGAAGTTGTTGTTGATCGAGCTGGCCACGTTGCCGCCGGTGGTGTTCAGCACGATGTTGCTGCGGCGCGAGATGAAGTCGACGTTGCTGTTGTTGCGTGTGCCGATTGCGCCGCTGCCCACGATGCTGGACTCGGTGCCGGAGGCTGCGGTCACGCGCCCGGGGAAGCTGCCGCTGATCGGGTTGACCAGGGGCGAGGGCGAGGCCGTACCACCCGCGCCGAGCACGTCGCTGCCACCGCGCAGGTAGCGCACCGTGTAGTCCGAGCCCAGCGTGGCGGTGTCGACCAGTCCGGTGAACGCATAGAAGCCACCCGCGTCGGTGGTGGTCTTCTGCAGCACCAGGCTGTCGAACGACCGGATCAGGCTGACCGGCTGTCCTGCCAGCGGCGACTCACCCGCGTCGTACACGCCGTTGTCGTTCGCGTCGAAGTAGATGCGGCCCGAGATCGATCCCAGTGGGCTGACCACGAGTTCGGCCTCGGCCGGCGCGGGGTTGCTGCCCGCGCCGGTGCGCAGCGCGCCGGCCAGGATGACGTTGGGGTACGTACCGGTGGCCGCCGCGGTGACGTTCACCGCGATGGTGCAGCCGCCCGGCGGGATGCTCGCGCCGTTGGCGTAGCGCACCAGCGCGGAACCCGCCGTGGCGGTGACCGAGGCCGTGGTGCATGTGCCACCGATGTTTGCGGGCGAGGCCACGACCACGCCAGCGGGCAGCGTGTCGTCCAGCGCCTGCAGCAAGGTCTGCGCGCCGGCGTTGTTGTTGCCCAGCGTGATGGTCAGGCGCGACACGCCATTGGGGGCGATGGTGGGCGGCACGAAGGCTTTGGTCACCGTCGGCGGTTCGAGCACGCGCACCGAGGCGCTGGCCGGGTCGCCGTTGCTCACGCCCTGCGTGCTGGTGATGGCGCCGGTGGGGATGGTGTTGGTGTAGAGGCCCGGCACGTTGGACACGGTGTCGAACCAGAAGGTGCACGAGCCGCCGGCCGGCACCGTGCCGGCCGACATCTGCGCGGCGGCGGACGAGGCTTCCACGCTCACGCTGCCGCCCACGCAGGTGGTGCTGGCGTTGGGCACGGGCGCGACGAACAGGCCCGTGGGCAGGTTGTCGCGCAGCGCCACGCCGGTGAGTGCCTGGGTGGCGTTGGGGTTGGTGATGGTGATGGTGAGGCGGTTGGACGCGCCCGCGGCGACCACGGTTTGCGCGAAGGCCTTGGCCACAGTCGGCGGCTGCAGCACGTGCAGCGTGGCGCTGGGGCCGGGCTGCGGGTTGGTCACTGCGCCGTCGTTGGCGACCACCGTGCCCCCCGGGATGGTGTTGACGTAGGCGCCGGCCAGCGGCACGAGCACGTTCACGCGCACCTCGCACAGGCTCGGGCCGGCGGCCAGCTGCGCGCCCCGGAACGACACCTTGTCGCTGCCGCCGATGGCGGTGATCACCGCACCCGCGCAGGTGGTGCTCGCGTTGGCGGGCGTGGCCACCACCATGCCGGCGGGCAGGTTGTCGGTGGTGGAGATGTTGGTGAGCGGCTGCACCAGCGAGTTGCGCACGCGGATCACCAGCAGCGCGGGCTGCCCGGCCGCCACGGCCGTCGGTTCGAAGTGCTTCTCCACGCCCAGGCCGGCGAGCGCGGCGAGGTTGGCGGTGAAGGGCGCGGCGTTGGTCACACCCTGCGTGTTGGTGACCGCGCCGGCCGGCAAGGTGTTGTTGAGCGTGCCAACAGCCGAGGAGGTGATGTCCACCGCCACCTCGCAGGTGCTGTTGCCCGCCAGGCTGCCCCCGTTGAGGGACACGCTGCCGCTGCCGGTCACTGCGTTGACGATGCCGCCGGCACAGGTGGTGCTCGCATTGGGCACCACGCCAATCACCATGCCGCTGGGCATGTTGTCGGTCACGGCCACGTTGGTGAGCGCGGTGGCGCTGGCGTTGGCGATGCTGATCGTCAGGCGCGAGACGCTGCCCGGACCGGCGATGGTGGTGGGCGAGAAAGCCTTGGTCAGGTTCACGCTGCTGGTGACCTTGTTCAAGGTGGCCGTGGTGGGGTTGGTGCTGGCCACCCCGCCGTCGGCCGTGACCGCACCCGGCGCGAGCGTGTTCACCGAGGGCGTCCCGGAGGTGGCGAGCACGTCGAACAGGAAGTCGCAGGTGGTGCCACCGGCGATGCTCGCGCCGCTGAGGGCCGCGGTGCTGCCGCCATCGGGCACGTTGAGCACGACCGGACCGGCGCACGTGGTGCTGGCATTGGCCGGTGTAGCGATCGTCAGGCCCGTGCCGGCCAGCGGGTCGGTGGCGCTCACGCCGGTGAGCTGGCCGTTGCCGGTGTTGCCCAGGGTGATGCGCACGCGGCTGGTGCCGCCGACCTGCACCGGGTTGGTCAGGAAGGTCTTGGCCACCGTGAGCGCGGGCAGGTATTCCAGCGTGGCGGTGGTGCTGTTGAGGTTGCGGATGGTGCTGCCCGGCACATTCGCCACGGTGCCGGTGGCGCTCACGGTGTCGGCGGCGTTGCTGCCGTTGTAGGCCGGAATGTGGTTGCTGTGCACGGCCACCGCGCCACCCACCACGGTCACGCGCACGCTGCACTGGCCGGGCAGGAACGGGCTGCTGCCGCCACGCGCCGGCACACTGCCGCCGCTGAGCGTGAAGCTGTCGCTCCCCGGTGTGGCGGTGACGGTGCCGCCGCAGGTGGTGCTGGCGTTGGCCGGGTTGGCCACGCGCAACGCGGCGGGCAAGGTGTCGGTGAAGTTGACGTTGGTGAGCGTCGAGAAATTGTTGTTGGTCAGTTCGATCTGGACCACCGAGGGCGTGCCCTGGAAGCGCTGGCGCGCGGCCACGCCGTCAAAGGTCTTGGTGACCACCAGCGGGTTGACCGCCGTCAGGCTCACCGAACCCGAGGTGCCGGTGACCGTGCCGTTGCCCGCGCCGAAGCTGGCGTTGGTGAGCGTGGTGCCGGGCGTGGCGTTGGCCGGCACGCGCGCAGTGAAACGCACCACGCAGGTGGTGCCACCCGGCGCGGCGCCGGGGAAGTCGAAGGTGAACGCGGGCGCGGTGACCAGCGGTGCCGGCATGCCTGCGGAGAAGCTGCAACCGCCGCTGATGGTGGGCGCGATGCCGCCGGTGGTGTTGTCCACGTAGACCATGCCCGCGGGCAGCGTGTCGGTGAACGTCACGCTGGTTTGCGGCGCCAGGCTGAACGAAGTAACCGCCACCGCGAAGGTGGCCACGTCGCCAGGCGCCACGGTGGTGGGGCTGAACGACTTGGCCACGGTCAGCGCGTTGTCGCGAACTTCGATGCTGGCCGGCCGAGCGGGCGAATGGAAGCCTTGCGCGTTGCCCACCGCACCAGCGGGAAAGCTGTTGGTGTGCGTGCCGGTAACGGTGCTGGTGACGTTGAACTGGATGCGGCATTCCGTGCTCGGTGCGATTTCCGCGCCGGTGAGCTGAAAGCCTTTTTCCACACCCCCGTCGTCGCCCGCCACGAGCGAAGCGCCCGCGCCGCAGCCATTGAGTTGCGCGGCACCGATGGCGCCCGAGTTGCGCAACGCGGCGGGCCAGGCGCCGCCCACGAGATCGTCCAGGCTGACGTTGGTCAGCGCGGCGGCGCTGTTGTTGCCGATGCGCACCGTGAGCAGCGAGTCCGCGCCCGCCGTCAGCGGCGAGACCGAGAAGCCCTTCTGCAACGTGATCGGGCTGTTGACGGTGATGTTGGTGGACGTGGCTGGCGAGGTAAGGCCACGCGTATTGCCCACGGCACTGGCGGGCAAGCTGTTCGCGCCGGCCTGCGACGCCACGCCGGGGGCCAGCACGCCGACCACGGTGAAGCGCATGGCGCAGGTGCCGGGCGCACCCGCCGCAATGGCGCCGCCGGTGAGTGTGACGGTGCTGGCGGTGTGGCTGAGCGTGCCGCCGCAGGTGTTGCTCACGATGCCCGTGGCCTGCAGGTTGGCGGGCAGGTTGTCGACAAAGCTGGTGAGCGGGATATTCACCCCGCTGTTGGGATTGCTCAGCGTGATGGTGGCGGTGGTCGAGAGGCCTTGCGTGAGCGGGCTGGCGGCGAAGCTCTTGGACACGGCAGGCAACAGCAAGGCATTGACCAGCACGCTCTGCTGCGCGGGCGACACCGCCGTGGGCGTGAGGTCGGTCGGGCTGATGACGTTGTTCCAGGTGCCCCCACCGTTGTAGGACGTGATGTCGTAGGAAATCGTGCAGGCGCCGTCCACGCCACCGCTGTGCGCGGGGATGGTGAAGCTGCTGACGGTGATGCTGTCGGTACCCGGCGCGGGGTTGGGCGCAGGCGCGAAGACGGCGCCCGCACATGTGCTGCTGGGGGCCACGTAGCCCGGGTAGGACGAGGGATACAGGCGCAGTTGCGAGGGCAGGTTGTTGATCAGCTGCGCGCCATCTTCTTGCGCCGAGTCGTTGCTCACCGTGATCGTGAGGCGGGTGCGGTCGCCCACGGAGATGGTGCTGGCGCTCACCGCCTGGGCCACCACCAGGGAGGCGTGGGCACTGGTGAGCGACAACACCGAACCCGCAACTGCCAGGCCGAGCGCGCGCCAGAGGCGGCGCCCCGAAGTCGAACGAGCGCGGTCCCGTGAGCGCGCAGGCGCGCGCCTACCCGTGGCCTCGCCACGTGCAAAAAATCGAAGCATGGTTTTTCCTCTGGTTGGCACGCGAACGAACACCGCGTGCCCCTCTGGGACGCCCGGCTGGCAGGCCGGGCGCGCCCTTTATGACGAGGTGCGTGCCGTCACATTTCCACACACACACTCACATTTCTTCACCGCACGCACTATATCGGCGCTTGCGAATTGCGACATGTTAACGACGTTATTAGTGTGGGAAATAGATTAAATGAAGAAATATGCGCTAGAGAAAATACATGCCTAAACAATCATTTGATTGTTAAAAGACTGTTGATTTGACTGACTTTTATGGATCTACACCAAAAAAATTGCCCATATTTTTGCTTCAAATTACATAGCAATCGTTGGCGCTCACAAACCTGCACTCATGACTTATTAGTTAATAATTTGTTAAAACGCTTATGCGACGAAAACTGTTTGATTTGCACAACAGAACGACCGCCGCCGAACCACCTGCGGGACGAAAAAAAAGCCGGCGACCCCAGGGGGTCCCGGCGCGTGCGCGCGGTCAGCGGGTTCAGCCGGCGCCGTGACGGGCCAGAAAGGCGTGCAGCGCGGCCGCCCCGGCGCCCGGTGGCGTGTCGCCCGCAGCCGTGCAGAGCAGCAGCTGCCGCGTGGCCCAGCTGTCGCTGAGTGGGCGCGCCACCACGCGCTCGCTGGCCAGGCGCAGCGCTGTGGCCTGCGGCACCACCGCCACGCCCACACCGTCACCCACCAGTTGCATCACCGTGTCCAGCCCCCGCACACGCACCCGGTGGTGCAGGCCGCGGCCGTGCTGCAAGGCTTTGTCGTACAGGAGGCGGCTGAGACCGCTTTCACTGGGCAGGCCCACGAAAGGCCGCTGCAGCAGGTCCACGAAAGGCAGTGCTTGCCGCGATGCGCGCGCGCCCTGGCGCGGCAGCACCGCCACCAGGCGGTCCTCACGAAAGTGCCGCGTGGCGAGGCCCTCGGTGCCCACGTAGTCGGCCAGCACGCCAATGTCCGCCTGCTCCTGCCGCATCGCCATCAGCGCGTCGCGGCTGCCCAGCTCGCGCAGGTCGACGTCGATCTCGGGATGTGCCAGCAGAAAGCGCCCCAGCAGCGGTGGCAGGTGCTCTGCCATGGCTGCCGTGTTGCACAGCACGCGCACCGTGCTGCGCACCCCGTGCGCGTGGGCCGCCATATCGGCATGCAGCGCCTCCATGTCGCGCTGCAGCCGGCCCGCGTGCAGCAGCAGCGTGCGGCCCGCATCGGTGGTGCGCACACCTTGTTTGGAACGCAGCAACAAGGCTGCGCCCACCGCGTGCTCCAACTGTTGCAACCGCGTGCTCGCCGCCGCCAGTGAGAGGTGGATGTGGCGCGCGCCCGCCGTGATGGAGCCATGCTCGACGACCGCGGCGAAGAGGCGCAGATCGAACGGGTCGATGCGGTAGGTGGGGGTGGCGGGCATGGACGATCCTCCGGCTTTGGCGGAGGATACCTCCGCGCTTTCGCGATGGACAGATCCGCGGGCGCGCCGAACCATGGCGGCCATGGACACACTCTGGCTCTGGTCGATCCCCCTCGTTTTCCTGGCCGCGGGCGCGGTCAAGGGCGTTTCCGGCATGGGACTGCCCACCTTCTCCATGGCCCTGCTCGGCCTGTTCATGCCGGCCACGACCGCCGCCACGCTGATGCTGCTGCCTTCGCTGTTGACGAATGTTGCGCAGTGCATCGGGCCGCATGCCGGGGACTTGTGGCGCCGCCTGTGGCCGATGTGGCTGGGCCTCGTCGCGGCGACGCTCTGGAGCCCCCTGCCCGATCTGGCCAGCACCGGCACGACCGCGCGCGCCACACTGGGCGCGGTGCTGGTGGTCTATGGGCTGTGGGGACTGGTCAAGCCAGCGCTGCCGCAACCGGGCCGCTTCGCGCTGCCGGCCGGCAGCTTGGCCGGCATGCTCTCGGGCGTGTTGACCGCGGCCACCGGCGTGTTCGTCATGCCCATGACGCCATTCCTGCAATCGCTGCGGATGGAGAAGGACGCGCTCATCCAGGCGCTGGGCCTGAGTTTCCTGCTCGCCACGCTGGCGCTGGCGGCGCGCCTGGGGCCGGTGGCGCTGTGGGGCGGCAGCGCGCTCCCTCTCACGGCGCATGCGTTGGCCCTGCTGGCGGCGTTTGCAGGCCTGTGGCTGGGCGCGCGCTGGCGCCAGCGCCTGCCGCTGCCGGTGTTCCAGCGCGCGCTCTTCGCGGTGTTCACCGCCTTGGGCCTGCTGATGCTGGCACGCGCAATGTAGGGCTGCGGATCTCGTGCAAGGCGGGCCGGGCAACATGCCCATCCGCACGAGAAATCGGCGATGGCCGCCCACCGCCGGCATACTGCGCCTGTCGACCACCACAGATTGCGCCATGAACCAGGACACACCCGACACGCCATCCCCCGCCGCCGACGCGCCGCCTCGGCCACCCACGGATCTCGGCCCGATGACCATGACCTTGAAGCCGCTCTCCGGCTCGGTCATGCTGCGCGTGCTGCTGGTGGCGGCGACGGTGGCCTTCGTCTGGATCCTGCTGCCGTTCTACGGCACCATTCTTTGGGGCGCGATCATCGCCCTGCTGTTCACGCCGCTGTACCGGTGGCTGCTGCCGCGCATGGGCGAACGCCGCAACCTGGCCGCGCTCACCACGCTGGCGGCGGCGATCGTGGTGGTGGTAATGCCGGCGGTGCTGGTGGCCAGTTCGCTGGCGCGCGAAGCCAGCCAGCTGTATGCGCGCATCGAGTCCGGGGAACTCAAGCCGGCGCAGACCCTGCGTCACATGTTCGATGCCCTGCCCGACTGGCTCACCGACCTGCTCGCGCGTTTTGGACTGGGCAATTTCGAGCTCCTTCAACGCAAGCTCGCACAGATCCTCACGCAGGGCAGCCAGTTCATCGCGACGCAGACGCTCAACTTCGGCCAAGACCTGCTGGGCCTGGTGGTCGGCCTGTTCATCGCGCTGTACCTGGCGTATTTCCTGGTCCGCGATGGTGGCGCGCTGGTGCGCTCCATCCGCATGGCGATCCCGCTGCCGCCCGAGGACAAGCAGGAGCTGCTGCAGCAGATGGGTACCGTGCTGCGCGCGACGGTCAAAGGCAACCTGGTGGTCGCGGTGGTGCAAGGCGCGCTGGGTGGCCTGGCGTTCTGGGCCCTGGGCATCAACGCCGCGCTGCTCTGGGCCGTGCTCATGGCCGTGCTCTCGCTGCTGCCGGCGGTGGGCGCGGGCCTGGTGTGGGGGCCGGTTGCGATCTGGCTGTTCGCCACCGGTCAGACCCTGGAAGCGATCGGACTCGTGGCCTTTGGCGTGCTGGTGATCGGCTTGGTCGACAACGTCCTGCGCCCCTTGCTCGTGGGCAAGGACACCGGCATGCCCGACTACCTGGTGCTCATCAGCACCGTGGGCGGCATCGCGGTGATGGGCATCAACGGCTTCGTGGTCGGCCCGGTGATCGCGGCCATGTTCGTGGCGGTGTGGGACATCGGCACGGCCACCCGGGTACGCGCGCGCGCCGCGGCGATGGCGACCGACGATGCAGGTGCGCAGGCCCTCCCTGCCGAGCCGGTCGTACACGAGGTCAAATCGCCCCCCGCGGCCCCGTGACAACAACCCGTGACAACCGCCACATGAACCTCTCTACCCTCTGCGCCGCCGCGCTGGCCCTGGGACTCTCGGCCTGCGCCAGCCCCACCACCCCCGCGCCGCCGGCCGGCGAGCGTGGCCCCATCCTGTGTACGCAAGACGTGATGCAGTGCCCCGATGGCCGCTTCGTGGGCCGCACGCCGCCCGGCTGCGCCTTCGTGTGCCCCGCAAGCGCGTCCGGCACGCGCTGATGTGCCGCTACCGCGTGATGGCAATGCCGCGTGGCGCCAGGCCGGTGGCGAAGGGCGAGCCTGCCACGCGGGTAAGTGCGCCGGTGGTGGGGTGGATCGCATAAGCCGAGATGCCGGTCGAAGTCGAATGGCTTACGTAGGCAAACCTGCCGTCCGGATCGATCGCGATGACACCCGGGGGCAGACCCGTGTCGAATGGCGAGCCCACCACGTTCGAGAGTGCGCCGGTCGCGCTGTTGATGGCGTACGCCGACACGTTGTTGTCGTTGGAATTCGTGACGTACACGAACTTCCCGCTGGGATCGATCGCGATGCTCTCGGGCCCTGAGCCCGCGAGGAACGGCGACCCCGGCGCGGGCGCCAGCGCGCCGGTGGCGGCGTGGATGGCGTAGGCGGAGACGCTGCCGCCGCCAAGGTTGACCACGAAGGCGAACTTGCCATCGGGGGACACCGCTAGCGCATTGGGCATCGCGCCCGCCAGCGCCCGCGGCCCCGCCAGCTCGGTGAGCGCACCGGTGGTGGCGTCAACGGCGTAGGCCGCCACGTCGTTGGTGCCGCTGTTGGCCACATAGGCGAACTGGCCTCCCGGCGCGACCGCAAGGTCGATGGGAAAGCTGCCCGGTCCCACCGGGGTACCCGGCGCGGCGGTGAGCGTGCCGGTGCTGGCGTCGATGGTGAAGGCCGCCACCGCGTTGCTGGCGGAGTTCGTCGCGTAGGCAAACCGGCCCGTGGGCGAGATCGTCAACGCGGTGGGACGGGCGCCCGCCGGGGTGGAAGGACCTGGCAGCACCGCCAATGCACCCGTGGTGGGGTGGATGGTGTAGGTCAGGATGTCCCTCGAAGCCCAGTTCAACACATAGGCGAATGGCCCCGCGGGGTGCACCGCCACCGCGTAGGCTGTGTTGCCGGCCGGAAACGGCGAGCCTGGCAGGGGGGTGAGCGCGCCGGTGGTGGCGTCGGCGCGGTAGGCCGAGACTTGGTTGCTGAGCTGGTTGGCCACGTACACAAACCGCTCGCGGGCGGGCGGCGGTGGGGCGGTCGGCGCCACGCCGGCGTCGCCGCCACAAGCGGACAACCCGATCCACAACGAAAGGCACAGAGCCCCTGGCAGGCGGCGGGGGGAAAAACGGCGGTAATGCAACATGCGTCCATCCTTTTTGAAAAGCTGCGGGGGATGGGTGGCTTTCCCGACGACCTTTGCGCTACTGGTTTCCCCTGAGCGCGCCAGCCGTACCGCCGCCCGGCCGTGCAGCGATGTACAGAGCGGGAACCCGCTACGCTAGGAGCCTCTCTCAACACGACCTCTTTCCGAAAGACAGGAACCTCTTCACCCATGCCCACCGCCTTGAACCACCCCTCCCCCACCCTGCCATTCGCCCCGTTCGGCGCAAACCTGTCATGAAGCCCTTGATCTGGAGTGTGTTCGGCCTGTTCGCGCTGTGCTGGACGGGCCTGGCCGCCGCCTCGGTGCAGGTCACGCAATGGCTGCTGTCGATGCTGGCCTCGGGCCAGGCCACGAGCACCGCCAGCGCGGCCGGCCAATGGGAACTGCCCGGCTGGTTGACCAGCTGGATCGACCCGACCTGGCTCGGTGCCCTGCAGACCGCCTGGCTCGGTCTGGTGCAAGGCCTCGCGCGGGTGCTGCCCCATGCCTCGGGCCAGTTGGTGGAATGGGTCGCGCCCGTGGTGTGGGCAACCTGGGCGCTGGGCCTGGTGGCCCTGCTGGTGCTGGCCACCGCGTTGCACTGGCTGGCGGGGCGGCTTCAGACCCCGGCCACGCTGCGCCAGAGTGGCGGCGCGCCCTGAGCCTCTCTCTAGAATCACCCCTTCGCCACCCTTCGCACGAAGCGCCGCCTTGACGCATCCCGCCACCCTGCCCGATACCTGCCCGCTCTACGTGGACCTGGACGGCACCCTCACCCTCAGCGACACCTTGCACGAATCGGCAATGCTGTTCGTGCGGCGCAACCCGCTGAACCTGTTGCGCATGCTGGCGTGGCTGCCCAGCGGAAAAGCGGGCTTCAAGCAGCGCCTGGCCGACGCGGTGCGGCCCGACCCGGCGCACCTGCCGTACCACGAAGCCTTCGTGGACCATCTGCGCGCCGAACACGCACGCGGCCGCCCCCTGGTGCTGGCCAGCGCGGCGGACGCGCGCATCGTGCGCGAGGTGGCCGACCACCTGGGCGTGTTCGACGACACCATCGGAACCAACGCGCAAGGCGATGGCGTCAACCTGAGCCGCGCGAACAAGCGCGCCGCCATCGACGCCCATGCGCGCGCGCACGGCCACACCGCCTGGGCCTATGCCGGCAACAGCCGCGACGACCTCGAGGTGTGGGCCGGCAGCGCCCAGGCCATCGCGGTGAACGCCCCGTCGGGTGTGGTGGCCTCGCTGCAACGCGAGCAACCCAGCGCCCAGGTGTTCGAGCGCAAGCCCTTGAGCCTGAAGACGGTCTTGCGCGCGATCCGGCTCAAGCAGTGGTCCAAGAACGGCTTGCTGTTCGTGCCCCTGCTGGCCGCCCACTCGCTCGATCCGGCGCTCTGGGGCGCGGTATTGATCGCCTTCATCGCGTTTGGCCTGTGCGCCTCCGCCACCTACCTGGTCAACGACCTGCTGGACCTGCCCAACGACCGCGCGCACCGCATCAAGCGCCACCGCCCGCTGGCCTCAGGCGCGATCGGCATCGTGCCGGCGGTGCTGCTGGGCGCGGTGATGCTGGCCCTGGCCTTCGTGCTCGCCTTCCAGGTGTCGACCGCCTTTGCGGTGGTGCTGCTGGCCTACACCGTGACCACCCTGGCGTACTCCCTGGTCCTCAAGCGGCTGGCGCTGATCGACGTGCTGGTGCTCTCGGGCCTGTACACGCTGCGCATCGGCGCGGGCGCGGTGGCCTCGGGCGTGGACCTGTCGAACTGGCTGCTCGCCATCTCGATCTTCCTGTTCCTGAGCCTGGCGCTGATCAAGCGCTGCGCCGAACTCGAAGAACTCGAAGACGAGGACCGCACGCTCGCCCCCGGGCGCGGTTACCAGGCGCGCGACCTGGCCTCGTTGCGCGCCATGGGCATGGCCAGCGGCTTTCTCTCGGTGATGGTGCTGGCGCTGTACATCGACAGCCAGAACAGCCAGAAGCTCTACGCCCACCCCGACGCGTTGTGGCTCGCCGCGCCCGTGCTGCTGCTGTGGATCATGCGCATCTGGCTCAAGACCGGGCGGCGCGAACTGCACGGCGAAGACCCGCTGCAGTTCGCCTTGAAGGACCCGTTCAGCTGGGTCACGCTGCTCGTGATGGGCGGCATCGGCCTGGTGGCCACCGTCGGCCTTTGACCTCCGGAGATTGTTCCCCATGAAATCCATTGCTCTGGGCCTGGCCGTGTTCTGCGTGCTGCTCTCTTCGGCCGCGCAGATCGCCATGAAGCGCGGCATGGGCGCGCCCAACGCGGCCGCCGACGTCGGCAGCACCTATGTGCACGCGCTCACCAGCCCGATGGTGTGGCTCGGCCTGGTGCTCTACGGCGCCAGCGCCTTGCTCTGGCTGTGGGTGTTGTCGCGCCTGGACGTGAGCATGGCCTACCCGCTGGTGAGCCTGGGTTTCGTGGTCACCATGGCGCTGGGCGTGCTCTGGCTCGGCGAGCCGTTTTCCTGGCTGCGGGTAGCCGGTTGCACCTTGATCGTGGTGGGCGTGTCCTTGCTCGCCATGGACGCCTGACTTCTATTGACCATGCACGCCTCCGAATTTTCCGCCCACGCCTCGCGCCAGATCTTCTGGGGCGCGTTCGCCCTCACGCTGCTGCTGAAGATCGCCATCGCGGCGACCTTCCCCATCACCGGCGACGAGGCCTTCTTCTACCAGTGGGGCGTGTTCCCATCCTGGGGCTATTCCGATCACCCACCCATGGTGGGCTGGCTGCTCGCGCTGCTGCGCCTGGGCGGCGACCATCCGCTCATGCTGCGCAGCTTCACGCTGCTGGTCACCAGCGCCATCGCGCTGGGCGTGGTCGACGTGTTGCGCCGCCATCTGCCCGAAGACCGTGAAGCCAGCGCCTGGCTGGCGGGCGCGGTGTACCTGGCCATGCCCTGGTCGTGGCTGTTCGTGCTGGTGACCACCGACACGCCGCTGGTGTTCTTCATGGCGATCTCGGTCTGGTGCTATCTGCGCGCCGACACCCACACCGGCCCCGGCCGCGGCCTGGGCTGGTACGCGCTGGCCGGCCTGTTCCTCGGCCTGGCCTTTCTCTCCAAATACTTCGCGGCCCTGCTGGGCTTCGCGTACGCGGCGCATTGTTTTGGCTGGCGGCGCCAGCGCTGGTGGGCACCGTTCCTGATCTTCGCGTTCGCGCTGCCCTCGATCGCCTTCAACGTCGCTTTCAACGCCACGCACGGCTGGAGCAACGTGATGTTCAACGTGTTCAACCGCAACGAGGGTTCGCACTGGTCGCTCAGCACCTTCGCCGGGTACGTGGCGATGGCGGTCTACCTGCTCACGCCGTGGCTGCTGTGGCGCGCCCTGGCCGCGCGCGAAGCGCCGGGCATGTCGCCCACCACCGCGCGCACCCTGGCGGTGCTGTGGCTGTTTCCGCTGATCGTGTTCGCGCTGCTGAGCACGCGGCGCACCATCGGCCTGCACTGGGTGCTGGGCTTCGTGCCGATCTTCGTGGTATGGGCCGGGCTGCGGCTACAGGCGCGGCCTTTGCGGCGCAGCCTGTGGTGGACCGTGGCGCTTTCCGTGCCCCACCTCATCGCGGTGGCGGCGGTGGCATGGGCGCCGCTGTCGTGGTGGCAGCCGTTCAAGATTTACGACCGCGCGGTGTTCCTGCGCGAGACCGCCGCCATCGTGCAGGCACTGGAGCAGGACCTGCCGGCCGGTGCCACCTTGATGGGCCGCACCTACAACCCTTCGGCCATGCTGGCGTTCCACCACAAGCAGTACGTGCCGGTGTTCGGCGTGGGCCGCCACCATGCGCGGCAGGACGACCAGATCATCGATTTCCGCCAGTACGCGGGCCAGCCGATCCGCGTGTTCCTGTACGACGAGCCCCACCTGGCCGATTTCGCGCCGTACTTCGAGCGGGTGAGCACGAAGCGCTTCGAGGTCGACGGCGTGGCGTTCTTCGCGGTAGACGGCGTGGGTTTCAAGTACCAGCCGTTCCACGACGACGTGCTGGCCACCGTCGCGCGCGAATTCCACGATGTTCCGCGCTGGCTGCCGGTGCTGGGCAGCCCATTTTGCGAGCGGTACGGGTTCGCGGCGTGTTCGCCGGGGCGGTGAGGCTCAGCGCTCGCGCAGGCTTTCGCTGGTGTGCTGCAACCGGTGCAAGCCCGCATACACGCCCGCAGGGTTCTTCAGCAGGTCGGCGTGCGTGCCCATTTCCACGATCTGGCCCCGCTCCATCACCACGATGCGGTTCGCATCGCGCACCGCGCTCAGGCGGTGCGCGACGATGATCACCGTGCGCCCGCGCGCCATCGCCTTCATGTTGTTCTGGATGATGTGTTCGCTCTCGTAGTCCAGCGCGCTGGTGGCTTCGTCGAGGATCAGGATGCGCGGGTTGGTCATGAGCGCGCGCGCAATGGCGATGCGTTGGCGCTGCCCACCCGACAACGTAGAGCCGTGTTCACCCACCAGCGTGTCGTAACCCTCCGGCAGTTCGGTGATGAAGTCGTGCGCGCCGGCCATGCGAGCGGCGGTCATCACTTTGGCGAGGGGCGCGCCCGGGTCGGCCAGCGCGATGTTCTCGCGCACGGTGCGCGCGAACAGCGCGTTTTCCTGCAACACCACGCCCACCTGGCGGCGCAGCGAACCGGCGTCGGCCAGCGCCAGATCCATGCCGTCCACCAGCACCCTGCCCCGCTCGGGTATGTACAAGCGCTGGATCAGTTTGGTCAACGTGCTCTTGCCCGAGCCCGAGCGGCCGACCACGCCGATCACCTCGCCGGGCGCGATGTCGATCGACAGGTTCTTGAGGGCCTCGGCACCCTCTGGCCGGTAGCGGAACACCACGCCGTCGAGCGTGATGCGCCCCTGGAGCGGCGGCAACGCGTTCTTGCCGCCGGCCACCTCGGTGCGGCTGTTGAGAATGTCCCCCAGGCGTTGCACCGAAATGCCGATCTGCTGAAAGTCCGTCCACAACTGCGCCAGGCGCATCACGGGTTGGGCCACCTGCCCGGCCAGCATGTTGAAGGCGATCAACTGACCCACGCTGAGCTGGCCCTCGATGACCAGCTTGGCACCGAAGTACAGCGTGGCCACCGTGACCAGCTTGGAGACCAACGTGACGCCGCCGTTGGCCAGGGTGCCGATGGTGGCCGTGCGAAAACCCGCCGACACGTAGCCCGCCAGCTGGTTGTCCCAACGCGTCGTCCACTTCGTCTCCACGGCCATGCTCTTGACGGTGTCGATGTGGCTGATGGTCTCGACCAGGAAGGCCTGGTTCTCCGCGCCCCGGTTGAACTTCTCGTTCAGGCGCGCGCGCAGCACCGGCGTGGTGACCCCCGTGAGGATGGCGTAACACGGCAGCGACAACACCAAGATCAACGTGAGCCAGACGCTGTAATACGCCATGACCGCGAGGAACACCACGGAGAACAGCAGGTCCAGCACCACGGTGAGTGCGTTGCCGGTGAGAAAGGCGCGCACGTTTTCCAGTTCGCGCACCCGCGCCACGGAGTCGCCCACGCGGCGGGCCTGGAAGTAGGTCAGCGGCAAGGCCAACAAGTGCCGGAACAAGCGCGCACCCAACTCCACATCGATGCGGCTGGTGGTGTGCGAGAACACATAGCTGCGCAGCGCCGTGAGGGTGACCTCGAACACGACGACTGCGGCAAAGCCGATCGCGATCACATCCAGGGTGGTGGTGCCCCGGTGCACCAGCACCTTGTCCATCACCACCTGGAAGAACAGCGGCGTGATGAGCGCGAAGATCTGCAGCACGAAGCTGACGACCAGCGTTTCGAGCAGGAGGTGGCGGTACTTCACGATCGCCGGAATGAACCAGGTGAAGTCGAAGCGGGCCATCTCGCCGGCCACCGAAGCGCGGGAGGTGAACAGAATCAGCTCGCCGCTGGGCCAGCGGGCGTGCAGCTCGGCCATCGACAGGGGCTCCGGCCGGCTGGCGTTGGGCGATTCGATCAACGCCTTGTCGGCGTCGACCCGGCCGAGCACGAAAAACGACTCACCCCCTTGAGCGTCTCGGCACACGGCAATGGCAGGCAGAGGCGTCTTGTGCAGACGCGCCCGATCGGCCTTGATGCATTTGGCCTGCAGTCCCATTTTTTTCGCCGCCAGCAAGATGGTTTGCGTCTGGAACGGGGCATGGGCGGAAGAGGTGTCGCCGAACTCGTGCGCCAACTGATCACCGTCGGCCGCCAATCCATGGAAACGGGCCATTTTTATAAGACAGACCAGGCCGGAGTCCAGCGACGGCGGTGGTTCCGAAGACAGGACCTCGGCAAGCTGTCCGATCACATGGGCGTGAGTGAAACTCGGCCCTTCCAAAGTCGTGTCCGTCATGGCTTTTGTCGTTTGTTCTTGAAGCAGCGGTTGCGCGCTCTGCCGGCCCCACGCGCCCATCAAGGGTTCGGGGGCTAGCTTTTCGCGAGGAGGCGAAGTGTCAGGTCCAGTTCGCGGCGATCACCGGGGCCAGTGCGCTTTGCAGTGCGGGCGTGAGCGTGGTCTGGCCGGGAGGCGGCGGCGAGAACGCGGCCATGGCTTGCACCAGCGCGTCGATCTGGCTGGCGAGCAGCACCTGGTTGTCTGCCGCCTGAAACTGCTCCACCTGTCTGTAAGGACTGGCGTACCAGTCCTTGATCACCACGCCTTCGCTCGACCCCATCAGCGTCACGTCCAGATCGTTCCCATCCCTGCTGAACCATAGCTGGTCATGCGCGATGCCCTGGCCGAACTGCAGGGTGTCGTCATACCCGGCATAGCCCATGGAATGGTTCACACCCCACTCGGTGATGGTGTCACGCCCGTCACCCAGGTTGAAGATGTAGGTGTCGGCCGACCAGCTGTCGCTCGCGCTCAGCGCATCGTCTCCTTGACCACCTTCGAACATCCCACGGCCATGAAGGGTGTCGTTGCCAACACCGCCTCGCAGCGTGTTCGCGCCAGCGGTGTCGGTGATCGCGTCATTCCCGTCACCTCCGTCGATCCAGTCGTTGCCGCCTGCGCCGTTGATGCTGTCGTTGCCCGCACCACCGAAGACCACGTCGCTGCCTTCACCGGCGTTGATGTTGTCGTTGCCATCGCCCCCGTCAAGGTAGTCGTTGGCACCCTCGCCATTGATGGTGTCGTTGCCACCGTTGCCATGGATCAGATCAATGCCATCCCAGCCCCTGATGACTTCAGCGCCTTCCCCGGCCTGGTAGGCCTGCGGCATCCTGGCCATGAGCGGCGCCGTGTTCCACGCCGTGCCATCGGCAAACGCCACCTTCTCGATGAAGCGGTACGCCCGGTTGATGTCCGTGGAGAACCATTCCTTGACCGTGATCTGGTCGTTCTCGTTGAGCCAGAACACCATGTCGTTGCCGACGCGCCGCAGCTGCACGTCGGCCGCCGTGATGCCGGGGCCGAACTGCAAGGTGTCCTCGTACCCCGCATAGCCTATGGATTGGTTCACGCTCCACTCGGTGATGGTGTCGTGCCCGTCACCCAGGTTGAAGATGTAGGTGTCGGCCGACCAGCTGTCGCTCGCGCTCAGCGCATCGTCGCCCTGGCCTCCTTCGAACACCCCACGGCCATGAAGGATGTCGTTCCCAGCACCGCCTCGCAGCGTGTTCGCGCCAGCGGTGTCGGTGATCGCGTCATTCCCGTCACCCCCGTCGATCCAGTCGTTGCCGCCCGCGCCATTGATGCTGTCGTTGCCCGCACCACCGAAGACCACGTCGCTGCCTTCACCGGCATGGATGTTGTCGTTGCCGTCACCCCCGTCAAGGTAGTCGTTGGCACCCTCGCCATTGATGGTGTCGTTGCCACCGTTGCCATGGATCAGATCAATGCCATCCCAGCCCCTGAGGACTTCAGCGCCTTCCCCAGCTTGGTAGGCCTGCGGCGTCCTGGCCATGAGCGGTGCCGTGTTCCACACGGCTCCATCGGCAAACGCTACCCGCTCGATGAAGCGGTACGCCCGGTTGATGTCCGTGGAGAACCATTCCTTGACCGTGATCTGGTCGTTCTCGTTGAGCCAGAACACCATGTCGTTGCCGACGCGCCGCAGCTGCACGTCGGCCGCCGTGATGCCGGGGCCGAACTGCAAGGTGTCCTCGTACCCCGCATAGCCTATGAATTGGTTCACGCTCCACTCGGTGATGGTGTCGTGCCCGTCACCCAGGTTGAAGATGTAGGTGTCGGCCGACCAGCTGTCGCTCGCGCTCAGCGCATCGTCGCCCTGGCCTCCTTCGAACACCCCACGGCCATGAAGAACGTCGTTCCCAGCACCGCCTCGCAGCGTGTTCGCGCCAGCGGTATCGGTGATCGCGTCATTCCCGTCACCTCCGTCGATCCAGTCGTTGCCGCCTGCGCCGTTGATGCTGTCGTTGCCCGCACCACCGAAGACCACGTCGCTGCCTTCACCGGCGTTGATGTTGTCGTTGCCATCGCCCCCGTCAAGGTAGTCGTTGGCACCCTCGCCATTGATGGTGTCGTTGCCACCGTTGCCATGGATCAGATCAATGCCATCCCAGCCACGCAACACGTCCCCCATTTCTCCTGCCTGGTAGGCCTGCGGCGTCTTGGCCATGAGCGGCGCCGTGTTCCACACCGTGCCATCGGCAAACGCTACCTTCTCGATGAAGCGGTACGCCCGGTTGATGTCCGTGGAGAACCATTCCTTGACCGTGATCTGGTCGTTCTCGTTGAGCCAGAAGACCATGTCGTTGCCGACGCGCCGCAGCTGCACGTCGGCCGCCGTGATGCCGGGGCCGAACTGCAAGGTGTCCTCGTACCCCGCATAGCCTATGAATTGGTTCACGCTCCACTCGGTGATGGTGTCGTGCCCGTCACCCAGGTTGAAGATGTAGGTGTCGGCCGACCAGCTGTCGCTCGCGCTCAGCGCATCGTCGCCCTGGCCTCCTTCGAACACCCCACGGCCATGAAGAACGTCGTTCCCAGCACCGCCTCGCAGCGTGTTCGCGCCAGCGGTATCGGTGATCGCGTCATTCCCGTCACCTCCGTCGATCCAGTCGTTGCCGCCTGCGCCGTTGATGCTGTCGTTGCCCGCACCACCGAAGACCACGTCGCTGCCTTCACCGGCGTTGATGTTGTCGTTGCCATCGCCCCCGTCAAGGTAGTCGTTGGCACCCTCGCCATTGATGGTGTCGTTGCCACCGTTGCCATGGATCAGATCAATGCCATCCCAGCCACGCAACACGTCCCCCATTTCTCCTGCCTGGTAGGCCTGCGGCGTCTTGGCCATGAGCGGCGCCGTGTTCCACACCGTGCCATCGGCAAACGCTACCTTCTCGATGAAGCGGTACGCCCGGTTGATGTCCGTGGAGAACCATTCCTTGACCGTGATCTGGTCGTTCTCGTTGAGCCAGAAGACCATGTCGTTGCCGACGCGCCGCAGCTGCACGTCGGCCGCCGTGATGCCAGCGCCGAACTGCAAGGTGTCCTCGTACCCGGCATAGCCTATGGATTGGTTCACGCTCCACTCGGTGATGGTGTCGTGCCCGTCACCCAGGTTGAAGATGTAGGTGTCGGCCGACCAGCTGTCGCTCGCGCTCAGCGCATCGTCGCCCTGCCCACCTTCGAACATCCCACGGCCATGAAGAACGTCGTTCCCAGCACCGCCCCGCAGCGTGTTCACGCCAAGGGTGTCGGTGATCGCGTCATTCCCGTCACCTCCGTCGATCCAGTCGTTGCCGCCTGCGCCGTTGATGCTGTCGTTGCCCGCACCACCGAAGACCACGTCGCTGCCACCCTCGGCATTGATCGTGTCGTGGCCCGCTTCCCCATACACCGTATCGTCGCCCGAGGTTCCCGTGAACATTTCGTCGCCAGCTGTCCCAAAGAACAGACCGAGGCCCATGTCCCGGACTTGGGCCGGTACCGCAGACCCGGCCGGCAGCGCTGTCATCCACAGCTTCAGCTTGTCCATGGCAACATACCCTGCCTGCTCCAGCACGTCCTGCGCGACATGGATCAAGTGGGCGAGATCCAGGATGGTGTCGCCCTCGTTCAGCGCATAAGCCGCATTCAACCGCGCATCCAGCGCCGTCGCGTCCAGACGGATACCTTGTTCGTCAATGACGAGTTCGATGCTGTCCAGATAGGGCTTCAACCGGGTCTGCATGACCAGCGCGCCGTACACACTGGCATGCAGCGCGGCATAACTCTGCTCCAGCAACTCCTGCCTGTAGGGGCCGGTGGAAACCTGTGTCGTCCCGGTGCTCAAAGCCACGTAGTTCTGCGCATTGAAGGCCTCCAGCACCGCGATGCGCTGCTTCCACAACGCCGTGTTCACCGCGTCCATGCCATTGAGGGCATAGCTCACCGAGCGTCCGCTGGCTTCCCACTCGGTCACGGTCGCGAAATCGCTGGTGTTCGCCCACGCCTGCAGGATCGGGTCGATCAGCGCGCGTTGCGCGTCTCGTGTGCTGGCCGCGCTGAACTGTTCCAGCAGCAAGCGCAACGGCTCGCTGAGCATGGCCGCTTCGCGCAAATCGCGCACCGCACCCGAGCCCTGCATGTCAGGCAGCGCTGCCACGTCTTCGCTGATGCCGATGGCTTCTGCGAACTCCCGGTAGAACGGGTTCTCGGCGAACCACGCGTCGGTATAGGTGCGGCTCTGCCCCTGGATGGTGAAGCTGCCCCGGCCGTCCAGGCGCGTGCCATCGGCCAGGGTCTGGGTGAAGGCGTTCTTGTTCAGGCCGATCTGGGACAGCCCCATCTCACCGAGCGAGAACAGTTCGCCTTCGTCGCTCAAGCCGTCCTGGTCCAGGTCACGCCAGACGCGCAGGCGGGCGAAGGCCGCGTCACCGCCGTCCAACACGCCGTCGGCATTGCCGTCCAGTTCGCGCAGCGCGGCATAGCCGTCGGCGGCGCGCTTGCCATTGGCCAGCAAGGTGTTGTCGCCGAAGAGTTCTCGGCCTGAGTCGATCCGGCCGTTGCCGTCGCGGTCGAGCACGAGCAGGCCATCGTCGGCAGCAGCCCAGGCCGTGCCCGTGCGAATGCCGTTGGCATCGTGGTCGAAGGTAATGGCGCCGCCATTGAACCGGCTGATCTCGATGCCGTCTCCATCCAGGTCCAGGATGATCGGGGAACCGGATTGTTGGGAAGTGCGGAAATGGGTGTTGACTGTGGGGTTGACCTTGTCCCACAAATTGAAGCCGGCATACTGCCAAATAGGGTTCCATACCAGCGTCTGAACGAAATCGGTCCAGATGTTATTTGGTGTCATCCCTGGTGACAACTCATGCGGAATGATCTCGGCCTCGGCCAAAGCGGTCAACGCCCACACCGTGCAATGCGAGCCGAAGATCAGCGAATAAGGAGGAGGGTTGGCAGTAGTCCGATCAATAAAACCGCTCAATCGATTAAACGCCTCTTGATCTATAAGAAAGACACCGGAACTGGCATTATGCTGAGTAATCAGATCATCTCGAACCTCCCCCGGACCATTTAACCCTTCAAGGCCCTTTTCGGCTGGATAGAAGCCTCGCGCCACGATGGTTCCATCTGGGTACTCTATATAAATCCATGCATGAATTCGAGCGTTATCCGTAAGCACGCCCGAACGAATCTCAACTTTATACATTATCTGACCTCCTTTAAAATCACATGAACAATAGGCTTCACATTAGAAAATAGGCGGGCCTTCTCTTCCCTTGACTCCTGATATCCCACAACTTCCACGGTAGCGCGTCTCCCATTTGCGTAATAGGCATTCACCGCAGATTGAATTGCACGACTGATTGCCTGTGGCCTGATAGTGTGAATTTTGTATATCTGTACGGTTCTGTGTTCATCAGTACCCGCACGATACACAATCTCATTCCGGACACATTCATTGATATCCTTGCACACGCCTTCTTCAACAAACACCCGAATTACCTCTCTGGCAAGCTGATCAGCCTGTTCCGGGAACGTGAAAGGGCCGGCGTGCGCAGATGGCAGGAGCTGTATTGAGAATACAATCGCGATCAAGAATAAATTTACATTTTTCACGGTAGATCCAATTCAAATCGCTATTTCAACTTAGATTTTTGCTATGTTCACATGTCTCTGGGCACAATGAATGTTGCTACTTCAAGCTCGTCGCCGCTTCGCGGCCCCTTGATTAAATGAAAGATAAATACACTGCCAGCAACATCCATCCATCCATACGCGAATCCCATACAGGAAATCGCAACTGCCTGTATAAGCAACGCCATTCTTGTTGAGGGTTGTTCTTTCGCCAACTCATCCTGACTCACCTGATCAAACCTTGTTTTCCTGATCAAAAAAAATACCTCTTTTATAAATATGCGCAAAACGATCTGACAAATAGAAATGATCATCAATGCCATGATGCACATCAAAATTCCCGCATAAATTGGTGCGCCAATTACGCCTTTCGCAAGCAGAAAAAAGGCCAAAGCGCCAACTATTCCTGCAATAAAAAATGGGAGAAATGAATTTCTCGAATATGTTCCTAAAAATCTCATTACCTCTATCTCCTCCTTGGGCAGCCCCGCCATCAAGGACAACCGCCTTCACATATGTTCAACCGCCACGATAAACGCGAAGCGCACCGCTCAATACTTCCACGGGGTATAAAAACCTACTAAATTTTGATGGAAACTCGCTTCTTGTGTGGGATTAATGCAACAAAAAGCATCCAACACTCAGGTGCAGACCGTATCTGTCCCAGTTTTTGCTGCATTTCGAGCGTATGAGCGTGAAGCGCTCCGAGGCCGACGGCGCGGCCTTCGAATGCAAGCCGATGTAGACGATGTGCCGGGCCACCCGGTGAATTGGACAACCTGGGGAAGCACCTTCCCCCCAACGCTCTCCCGCCGGCGTGCATGCCCTGCCCCCTCGTCCGCTATGCGGGAGAGGGCGGGGATGAGGGTTGTCTCGGTCCTGTCAGGTCAAGCCGAAAACGGCACCCGCGCCGCCACCGCGCACATCAGCTCATAGCTGATGGTCCCGGCCGCGTAGGCCACCTCGTCGATCGGCAGCACCGCGCCGCTCGACGACCGGCCCCACAGCACCACCTCCGAGCCCATGCCGCAGGCGGGCAGATCGGTGAGGTCCACCATGAGCATGTCCATGCTCACGCGGCCGATGAGGCGCGTGCGCATTCCCTCCACCATCACCGGCGTGCCGGTGGGCGCGTGGCGCGGGTAGCCATCGGCATAGCCGCAGGCCACGACGCCCACACGCATCTCGGCGTCGGCGGTAAAGGTCGATCCGTAGCCGACGGTGTCGCCCGCCTGCAAGGACTGCAGGCCGATGATGCGGCTGGACAAGGTCATGGCCGGCTGCAGGCCCCAGTCGGCGGCCCGCTTCTCGGGGTGGTCGGGCGCGCCGCCGTACAGTGCGATGCCTTCACGCACCCAGTCCGCTGCCAGGTTTTGCGAGCCCCCCAGCGCCTGCCCGGCAAAACGCAGCAGGGCCGCGCTGTTGCAAAGGCTGCGTTCACCCTGCAGGTCGGCCGTGGCCTCTTCGAAGGCGGCCACCTGGTGCGCAATGCCACGCGCGCCGTCGGCGTCGCTGAAGTGGGTGATGAGCGAGATTTCTTCCACCTGCGGCAGCGCGTTGAGCCGCGCCCACGCGCTGCGAAATGCCGCGGACTTGAAACCCAGGCGGTTCATGCCGCTGTTGAGCTTCAGGAACACGCGGTGCGGCACCTGGGTCTTGTGCGCGGCCAGCCAGTCGATCTGCTCGGTGCAATGCACCGTGTGCCACAGGTGCAGGCGCGAACACAGTTCCAGGTCGCGCGGCTCGAACACGCCTTCGAGCAAATGGATGGGACCGCGCCAGTCGAGTGCGCGCAGGCGTTCGGCTTCGGCCAGATCGAGCAGCGCAAAACCATCGGCGGCACGCAAAGCATCGAAGCAGCGCTCGATGCCATGGCCATAGGCGTTGGCCTTGACCACCGCCCACACCTTGGCGTCTGGCGCGGCGTCGCGCGCGCGTTGCAGGTTGTGGCGAAGGGCATCGGGATGGACGGTGGCGAGGATCGGGCGCGGCATGTCGGACAGAGGGTGTGCGGTAAAGCGCAAAGGCCGGGAATTCAGGGGCAACTATCGGTCGCCATCGGGTCAACCATGACCCGGGAGCGTCAAGACCGCGTGCTATAACCCCGCATCGTTTGGAGACGCCCGTCAACTGTCGCACAAAAAGCCGGAGCTCCCCCACGCGTGGCCTGTGCCACCGGGGTCCGGCACACAAATCATCGCCATGAAGCGCGGCTTCTACACCATCATGACGGCGCAGTTCTTCAGCTCGCTGGCGGACAACGCGTTGTTCGTCGCCGCCATCGAACTGCTGCGCACACGCGGCGCGCCCGAATGGCAAAGCGCCGCATTGGTGCCCCTCTTCGCCTTGTTCTATGTGGTGCTCGCGCCCTTCGTGGGCGCGTTCGCCGACGCCTACCCCAAGGGGCGGGTGATGTTCATCAGCAATGCCATCAAGGTGCTGGGCTGCCTGCTCATGCTCACCGGTGTGCATCCGCTGCTGGCCTATACGCTGGTCGGCCTGGGTGCGGCGGCGTATTCGCCGGCCAAGTACGGCATCCTCACCGAGCTGCTGCCGCCCTCGCAACTGGTCAAGGCCAACGGCTGGATCGAGGGCCTGACCATCGCCTCCATCATCCTGGGCGTGCTGCTGGGCGGCCAGTTGGTGAGCCCTTGGGTGTCTGGCCTGTTGCTCTCCGTCGACATACCGGGTTTCCACACCGGCATTCACCATCCGGCGCAAGCGGCGGTCGCGGCACTGATGGCGGTCTATGCGCTGGCGGCCTGGTTCAACACGCGCATTCCGCTCACCGGCGTCACCTCGCGCCCGATGCCGAAAAACCCGCTGGCGCTGTTGCCGGACTTCTGGCGCTGCAACAGCCGCCTCTGGCGCGACCGCCTGGGGCAGATCTCGCTGTCCACCACCACGCTGTTCTGGGGGGTCTCGGGCAACCTGCGCTATATCGTGCTGGCCTGGGCGGGCGCGGCGCTGGGCTACACCACCACGCAGGCCTCGTCGCTGGTGGGCGTGGTAGCGGTGGGCACGGCGGTGGGCGCGGTGATCGCGTCCATGCGCATGCGGCTGGACCAGGCCACACGCGTGATGCCGCTGGGCATCGGCATGGGCCTGCTGGTGATCCTGATGAATTTCATCGATAACGTCTGGGTGGCCGCGCCTTTCCTGGTGCTGCTGGGCGGACTGGGCGGTTTCCTGGTGGTGCCCATGAATGCCTTGCTGCAGCACCGGGGCCACAACCTGATGGGCGCGGGCCGCTCGATCGCGGTGCAGAACTTCAACGAGCAGGCCTGCATCCTGGGCCTGGGCGCGGCTTACAGCTTTTCCACCGGCATGGGCCTGTCGGCCTTCGCCGCGATCACGGCCTTTGGCGTGCTGGTCGCCGGCTGCATGGGCCTGATCGCGCTGTGGCACCGCTACAACCAGCGCCACCATCCGCACGAGCTGGAGCGCCTGCTCGAAATCGCCCGCCGCGACGACTTACATGGTTGACTAGAACCCCACGTTCGTGGGCGCGAACGCGTCGAGGTTGACGAGCCGGTGGTGGGCCAGCACCTTGTACAGCTCGCCCTCGCCCACCGAGCGCGACAGGTAGGCGTCGCTACCGGCCAGGCCGGCCTTCATGCGGTCCATGCTGCCCGCGGTGGGCGCGAACATGATGACCACCGGCGCGCCCTTGGGGCCTTTGGTTTGCTTGGCCGTGCGGCAGACGTGGTAGCCATCGGGGTCGCCCTTGAGGCGGTCGACCACCACCAGGCGGTAGGGATGCGCCTTGAGCATCACCAGGGCCTGCGCCGCTTCGCGCGACCAGTCTACGTTCAGACCATAGCGCCTGAAGCGCTTGAGCAGGATGCGGCCTTCCACCAGGCTTTCGGCCACCAGCAGCATGTCGCCGCGCGCCACCTCGGGGACGTTGGCCTTGTCCGATGCGATGCGCGAACGCGGCGCACGCGTGGCGCGCGCGGGCGCGGGTGTGGGCAGGGGCAGGTCGTCCAGGCCGCCGAAGTCGGTCATGCGCACGACGCCGGTCTGCGCGGCGGGTTTCGCCCGTGCCGGTGGCGGTGGCGGCGCTGACACGGGCGCTGCAGCAGGCGCAGCGGCCGCGGGTGCTTCCCGCTGCATCGGACGCGTGAGCGGGAATTCGGTGTCGGCCGAACGGCTTCGGCGCTTCACCGCGGGTACCAGGGCCGGTGCGTCCTCGGCGCCATACGGCACGGTCATGGAGAAGCTGCGGTCCGCGCCCGCGCCGGGCAGCAGCGAGGGTGGGTAGTCCGGTCCCGGCGTGTGCGTGTGTCCGCTCGCCAGCTGCATGCTTACGTCCAGCCCTTGCAGTTGGGAAACCTGGAACGACCGATCGGCCTGCGCCACCATCGACGGTGTCGCCACCCTACGCGGCGGCGACGCTGACCCACGCCTGGCGCCCACGATCTCGTCGAGCGCGGCCAGCAGCGCCACCAGCTTGACCGGCTTGCGGTGCAGGGGCCAGCCCGTGCCGCTGTCGGAGCTGCCGACCAGCAGCACCCGGCCAGGCAACTCGGCGTCGCGCACGAGCAGCACGGCCTGCAGGTTGTCGGCGTTGACGATCAGGATCTGGACGCCGATCACCTCGTCCTGCACCTGGTAGGCCGGCGGCCGGCGCGAGGCCAGACGAAAGAACGATTCGAACGTGGACGACTCGCTTTGCGAAAAACCCACCAGTGCCACCGAATACGCTGCCGCCATGCCCAGTCCCCAGCTGTTGTGCAATGTTGCCGAGGGAGTATGCCCGCATTGGCCATCGGCACCAACACACCGGCGCCCACCACGCCGCACAATCGGGCTCCACACCACCCACCCCAGGAGCGCTTGGCATGAGCAGCATTTACGACTTCGAAGCCCAGACCATCCACGGCCAGACCGTGCCCTTGCGGCAATACGAGGGCAAGCCCCTGCTGATCGTGAACACCGCCAGTGCCTGCGGTTTCACGCCACAGTTCGGCGGCCTGGAGAAGCTGCACCAAGCGTATGGCGAGCGTGGCCTGGTCGTGCTGGGTTTCCCGTGCAACCAGTTCGGCAGCCAGGACCCGGGCAGCAACGACGAGATCGCCAGCTTCTGCCAACTGAACTACGGCGTGAGCTTTCCGATGATGGCCAAGATCGACGTGAACGGCGCGCAGGCGCACCCGCTCTACCAGTGGCTCACGGCCGAGGCCCCGGGCTTGCTGGGCAGCAAAGCGATCAAGTGGAACTTCACCAAGTTCCTGGTGGGCAAGGACGGTCGGGTGATCAAGCGCTATGCGCCGCAGGACGCGCCCGAGAAGCTGGCGTCGGATATCGAATTGGCTCTGGGCTGATCAGCCCAAAGCCTGGTCGAGCACCTCGACCCAGTGCCGCACCGGCGTGTCCGTGCCGCTCTGCAGGTGCGTGATGCAGCCGATGTTGGCGCTGGCGATCACCGCAGGTTGCAGCTCGCCCAGGTGGCCGAGCTTGCGGTCGCGCAAGGTGTGCGCGATGTCAGGGTTGAGCACCGAGTAGGTGCCGGCCGAGCCGCAGCACAGGTGGGCTTCGTTGCGCGCTACCTGCACGGTGAAGCCGAGTTCGCCCAGTTGCCGCTCCACGCCGCCCTTGAGCTGCTGGCCGTGCTGCAAGGTGCACGGCGGATGAAAGGCGATCACGCGCGAGGCATCGGGCGCCTGCCGCAGCTTCGGCCGCAGCAGCGGCACCAGCTCGGGCAGGAGTTCGCTCAGGTCGCGGGTGAGCGCGCTCACCCGCTCGGCCTTGGCGGCATAGGCCGGGTCGTCGCGCAGGATGTGGCCGTATTCCTTGACCGTCACGCCACAGCCGGAGGCGTTCATCACGATCGCCTCAACACCCTCTTCGCCCTCTTCGCCCCCTTCGATCAGAGGCCACCAGGCGTCGATGTTGGCGCGCATCTGCGCCTTGCCACCGTCCTGGTCGTTCAGGTGGAACTTCACCGCGCCACAGCAACCCGCTTGCGGCGCGACCAGGCTCTGGATGCCGGCCGCGTCGAGCACGCGCGCCGTGGCGTTGTGGATGCTGGGCATCATCGCCGGCTGCACGCAACCGGCGAGCAGCAGCACGCGGCGGGCGTGGGCGCGCGTGGGCAACGGGCCCGCCGCGCGTGGCACCGGCACCTTGTCTTTCAACACGCCCGGCAACAGCGGGCGCACCCACTGGCCGAGTTTCATCGCGGGCGCGAACAGCGGCGAGGTGAGGCCTTCCTTGAGCAGCCAGCGCACCACCTTCTCGCTGGCGGGACGTGGCACTTTTTCATCGACGATCTGGCGGCCGATGTCGACCAGGTGGCCATAGTCCACGCCGCTGGGGCAGGTGCTCTCGCAGTTGCGGCAGGTGAGGCAGCGGTCCAGGTGCAACTGCGTGCTGCGCGTGGGGGCCGCGCCTTCGAGTACCTGCTTCATCAGGTAGATGCGGCCACGCGGGCCATCGAGTTCGTCGCCCAGCAGCTGGTAGGTCGGGCAGGTGGCGGTGCAGAAGCCGCAGTGCACGCATTTGCGCAGGATGGCCTCGGCCGCACGGCCGTCGGCACGCTGCTGGTATTCGGGAGCGAGCTGGGTTTGCATTTCAGTCCAGCGTGGGAGTGGGATTGAAGATGCCTGCCGGGTCGAACTCGGCGCGCAGGCGCTGCGTGATGGTGTCCAGGGTCGGGCTGACGCGGTCGAAGCACGGCACGCCCATGGGGCCTTCGGAGCCCGCGCGAAACAGCGTGGCGTGGCCCTTCGCCTCGGCCGCGGCCGTTCGGATCTGCTCCGCCGCGCTGGCCGGCGCCCACCACCAGCGCTGCGCGCCCTGCCACTCGATCAGCGGCGTCCAGGGCAGGTCGAGCACCGGCGCGGTCTGCGGCACCGACACGCGCCAAAGGCACAGCTCGGGCGAAGGTGGCTGGAAAAAGGGCAGGCGCTGGTCGCGGCACCCGGTCCATTCGGTGGCCGCTGGTGCGGGGTCCAGCCGCGTGCCACCGGCGTCGCGCGCCATGCGTTCGCACGCCGCTTCCACCGCCGCGACCGCCCCGCGCAGACGCACGTGCAGGCGGTCGGGCGCTTCCCAACGGCTGGCGTTGAGGGGCAGCGGCTGGCCGCCCCAGCGGTGCAGTTGTTCGAGCGCGTCGTGCTGCGGCAGCGCGAACACCAAGGTGGCTTCGGCAGGCGCCACCGGCAGCACCTTGAGGCTCACCTCGGTGATCACCCCCAGGGTGCCCATGGAGCCGGCCAACACACGGCTCACGTCGTAGCCGGCCACGTTCTTCATGACCTGGCCACCGAAAGTCAGCAGTTCGCCGCGCCCGTTGATGAAGCGTGCGCCGAGCACGAAATCGCGCACCGAGCCCACGCTGGCGCGCGCCGGGCCCGACAGCCCCGCCGCCACCATGCCGCCCACCGTGCCGCCAGCGCCGAACCGCGGCGGCTCGAAGGCCAGGCACTGGCCGCGCTCGGCCAGCACGGCTTCGAGTTCATCGAGCGGGGTGCCCGCACGCACCGTGACCACCAGCTCGGTCGGCTCGTAGCTCACGATGCCGGACCAGCCGGTGGTGGACAAGGGCTCGCCCTGCACCGCATCGCCATAAAAGGATTTGGTGCGCCCGCCCCCGATGTGCAGCGGCGTGCGCGCGGCCACAGCGGCCTGGACCCGGTCGATCAGCTCGCCAGGGTGTTCTGGGTTCGTGGGGAACATGGCGGCGATGGTAGTCGCCCTGGCGCGCGCGGGCTTTGAATTTTCTGCATGTGCGCTTGCAATCCGCGCGGCCGACACGCACGCTTCACACGGCCTTGCCGTCACCGCGCTCCCATTGCGTGTCCAGCAACGCAATGGCGTCTTCGACCTCGGCCGCAGCAAGTTCGGCGAGGCTCTCGCTGCGCTGGGCGTAGAACGTCGCCACCCGCGTGGTGGGCGATCCCGGGTCTGCCGGTGGCGGTGTGTCGTCGGCCGCGAGCGGCATCGCGGCCAGCAGGGAGAGTGCGTGTTGCTCGGCCCCCAGTTCGGCCTGTTGCACCGCGTCCCGCAGGGCCAGCGTTTGCGGGTCGTCCTTGGGGATGGCGCGGCGCGCGGCGCGCAGCGGCCGCACCACCCGATCGCGCCAATCGCGCACCACCGCATCGGCCGCGGCGATCTGGCCGTCCTTCAACGGCCGCTGGTGTTGGCTGCACACGTAGGCCAGGTGCAGCAGCACCAGCACGTCCACCCCCAGGCGGTCTTGCAGCAGCAGACAGGCCTGTGCCACGCCGGGGCGGGCATAGGTCGCCAGCACGTGGCGCCATTGCTCGCTGCGCTGAAAGGGGGTGTCTATGGAATTCAACTCGGCACGGCGTCAGCGCGTGAAGCCCGCGCACATGCCCGCGTTGGGGCGGCCCTTGCATTCACGCTTGAGGCGTTTCTCTCGCGCCGCCGGGCTTTCCTCGGACGGGGCCTTGTGAAACTTGACACTCGTGGGGAGCTTGCGTTTGCCATCCGGGGCGGTCTGGGCACACAGGCCGCTCACGGCCAGGCAACTGAACAGGGCGATGGCACACAGGCGCATGGGCACACGGGGCATGACGAACTCCTCCTTGAATGTTTTAGGGCGCTCATCATAGGCCGGGCGCGCCGGGGATCCCGCGCTCAGGCCGGATAGCGCAGTTGCTCCAGCTGCAATGCGATCCCGGCCGCCTGCGCACGCAGCATTTCCAGCAGGCGCGCCTGGCGCGGCAGGAGATCGGACCCCGTGGCCGCCAGGCTCAGGGAGGCCACCGGTGCGCCCTGCGGCGAGCAGATCGCCACGCCGATGGCGGCAATGCCCGGGATGATGTCCTCCTGATTGAAACCGTAGCCCAACCGGCGAGAACGTTGCACCATGCGCCGCACCGCGGTCTGCCGCGCCTCACCACGGCGCACGATGGCCTGCAGGTTGAGGGCCTCCAACCGGGCCTGCTCGGCGCGGGGCAGCGCGATCAGCATGGCCACACCACCGGCCGACAAGCTCAGCGGGCGGCGCGTGCCCACGTCCACGGTGTAGGCCTTGAGCGCCTTGCGCCCGTCGAACCGCGCGATGCACACCGAGTCCGCGCCGCTGCGCACATTGAGGAAGACGATGTCACGCGTGTCCGCAGCCAGACGCGACAGCGCCGCCGCGGCCAGGCGATCGATCGCGAAATGCGGCGCAGCCGCCACGCCGAGTTCGTAAGCGAGCGGCCCCAGCGCGTACCGGCGCGTTCCCGGCACCCGGATGGCCATGCCCTCATCCATCAAGCACGCCAGCATGCGGTGCACGGTGGAATGCTCCAGACCGGCCTCTTGCGCCAGGTCGCTCAGGCGCCAACCGGTGGCCACCCGCATCGAGAGCAGACGCAGCAGGCCCATGGCGCGGTGAAGGCTCTGGGCACCATCGGATCGGTTGGAGGGTCTGGGCATTTTGTCCACTATACGGAATAACTGGATTCGCCGATGTCCCGAAAGCAAAGACCGCTGGAAATAATTCAAAGCACGTCCTGGCCATGTGGCCGGGCTTATTCGGAGAACGGCAGACGATGGAAACACATGAGGACTTCATGTCCACACGGCACGTCATGGAGAGCGACGTGGTGGTGCTGGGAGCCGGCGCGGCGGGCGTGGCGGCGGCGCTGGCCGCAGCGCGCACCGGCGCACGCACCACGCTGGTGGAAGCGGGGTCGATCCCCGGCGGTGAGCTGCTCAGCGGCATGGCCATCGACGGTGCGCTCAACGCACGCGGCGAATGGATCCTGGGGGGCACGGGTCGCGAATTGCTGGACGAATGCGAACGGCTGGGCGGCTACATCGGACCGCTCAACGACTGGCGGTTGATCTGGTACGTGTGCCTGGACCCCGAGGTGATGAAGCTCGCCGTGGCGCGCTGCCTGGCACGCGCCGGCGTGCGCCTGCTGCTGCACACCTGCGCCACCGGCGTGGTGCGCGAGGGCCCCCAGGTGCGCGCGCTGCACGTGCTCAACAAGGAAGGCCGCACCGAAATCCGCGCGCCGCTGTTCATCGACTGCTCCGGCGATGCCGACATCGTGCGTGCGGCAGGCGGGCAGGTGTTGCAGGGAGGACTTGCGGGCGAGCTGCAGCCGGTGTCGCTGATGTTCCGCATGGCTGGCGTGCGCACCGGGCCTTTGCTGGATTTCCTGCTCGCGCATCCCGAGCACTTCGCGCTCGGCGAGAGCGACGCGATCCGCCAGGGCCGCACCGACCGGCAACTCGCGCAGGCCGCAGCCGCACAGGCACAGCCCACGGTGTTCCTCAAGGGTGATGGCCCGCTCGTGTCCGGTGCGATCTCGCGCGGCGAGCTCTACCCGACCGCCCTCATCATGATCCAGCCCACCTCGCGCCAGCGCGGCGAGGTGTGCCTGAACTCCACGCGCGTCGGTGGCATCGATGGCACCCGCACGCAGGCCCTGAGCGCCACGCTGGCCACCTTGGCCGACCAGGTCTGGCAGTGCGCGAGCTTCATGCAGCGCCATGTGCCGGGCTTCGAACAGGCCGCGTACAGCGGCGTCGCCAGCCGCGTGGGGGTGCGAGAGACACGCCGCATCGTCGGCCACACGAGCCTCTCGGAAGACGACGTGCTGACCGCGCGCAAGCGCGAGGATGGCATCGGCAAGGGTTCGCACCATGTGGACATCCACGAGTCGGGCACGGGCCAGGTTCGCATTCCCGTGCGCGATGGAGGCTCCTACGACATTCCCTGGGGCTGCCTGCTGCCACAGGGCGTACGCAACGTCGTGGCCGCCGGGCGCATCCTGTCGGCCGATCGCGGCGCCCACGGATCGGCCCGGGTGATGGGCCCGTGCATGGCGATGGGCCAGGCGGCGGGCACCGCGGCCTCGATGCTGCTCGACAGCTCACACCACGACTTCACCGCGCTGCCGGTGCAGGCCTTGCGCGCGCGGCTGCGCGCCGACGGCGCGATCCTGGACGGCACGCACTGAACACCGCCCCACAACAACGAGGAGACACACCATGCAGAGAATCATCGCCACCCTGCTGCTGGCCGCCAGCAGCATCACCGCCGCCGCGCAGGGCGCGGCGGACTATCCGAGCGCGCCGGTGCGCATCGTGGTGCCGTTCCAGGCCGGCGGGCTGACAGACATCCTGGCACGCGCGATCGCCCAGCATGCCAGCCAGCGCCTGGGCCAACCATTCGTGGTGGAGAACAAACCCGGCGCCAGCGGCAACATCGGCGCCGACACGGTGGCCAAGAGCCGGCCCGATGGCCTGACCTTGCTGATGGGATCGATCGGCACGAACGCGGTGAATGCCCATCTGTTCTCTCGCATGCCGTACGACACGCTCAAGGACTTCTCCCCCATCAGCCTGGTGGCGAACGGCACGCTGATGCTGGTGACGAACCCCTCCGTTCCGGCGACCGACATGCGTTCGCTGCTGGCGTATGCGCGGGCCCACCCCGGCCAGCTGACCTATGCCTCCGGCGGCGCAGGCGCCTCTCAGCATCTCGCGGGCGAACTGCTCAAGACGATGGCGAAGGTGGACATCGTGCACGTGCCCTACAAGGGCGTGGTGCAGGGCGTGACCGACGTGGTGGCCGGCCAGGTCCACATGACGTTCGACCTGGCGACCGTGGAGCCGCACATCCGCGCGGGCAAGCTGCGCCCGATCGCCGTGGCCAACGCACGGCGATCGTCCGCATTCCCCGAGGTACCGACCATCGCCGAGGCCGGCGTGCCGGGCTACGAGGTCAGCGCCTGGTATGGCCTGTTCGCACCGGCGGGCACATCGCGCGCCATCGTCGACAAGCTCAATGCCGAGGTGGTGAGCGCGCTGAAGGACCCTGCCCTGCTGCAGCGCCTGAAAGCGCTAGGCGCCGAACCGGCCGGCAGCACCCCTGAGGAACTGCAGCGCTTCGTGCGCCGCGAGTACGACAAGTGGGGCAAGGTGGTGCAGCAGGCCGGCATCCGGCTGGACTGACCCCATCGCAGCCCTCAGGCTTTGCACACACCGACCAGGAGATCCCCATGCATTCACGTCCTCGCAACCCATCCACCCTCTCGCGCCGCCGATGGCTCGGCTTGGCCGCCGGCGGCGTGGCCGTTGCCTCGCTCGGGCTGGCATCCCGCACGGCCCGTGCCAATACCCCCTACCCCAGCCGCCCGCTGACGCTGGTGGTGCCGTTCTCCCCCGGAGGCGCGACGGACGTGCTCGCGCGGCACCTCGCCCGAGCCATGGAACCGCAGTTGCGCCAACCGGTGGTGGTGGAAAACCGGGTGGGCGCTGCGGGCGCGATCGCCGCAGCCCATGTGGCCAAGACCGCACCCGATGGGCTCACCGCGCTGTTCGGCGGCGTGGGCACCAACGCCTTGCTGGAATACACCCAGCTTTCCCTGCCCTACAAGCCATCCACCGATTTCGTCGGCGCGGGCAATTTCTGCTTCGTGGACTTCGTGATGGCGGTCTCGGCCAGCAGCCCTTACCGCAGCCTGGCCGACCTGCTCGCGCAGGCCAGGCGACGCCCGGGCGAGGTGTCCTACATGTCGGCCGGGCCGCTGGGCACGCTGCACGTCGCGCAGGAGTACCTCTGGAAGCTGGCCGGAGCATCCCTCAACCACGTGCCGTACAAGGGCGAAAGCCATGTGGTGCCGGACCTCGTGGCAGGCCGCGTGGACCTCGCGCTGATGACGCTCTCGCTGGCGCGGCAGTTGGAGCAGGAGGGCAAGTTGCGCCTGCTGGCCACTCTCGCACCCGAGCGCCTGCGCGCAGCGCCGGCGCTGCCCACGGTGGCCGAGCAGGGTTTTTCCGGTTTCGCGATGCCGACCTGGAACGGTGTCTTCCTTCCCCGTGGCACGCCAGCCGCCATGGTCTCGACACTCAACGCGGCCCTCAACGGCGCGCTGCGCAACGACGAGGTGACACGAAAGATCGTGGACATGGGCATCTCGCCGGCGTCGCCCAACACACCCGAACAGCACGCGCAGTTCATGGCCCGCGAGCGCGAGCGCTGGCGTGCGATGGTCGAGCGCAGTGGCGTGAAACCCGAATAACACGCCCTGGCCGCAGCGATGCCCCCGCACCACATTGCCTTCGGCGGTTTCTCGCACGAATCGAACTCCTTCGCCCCCTCGCAGGACGTGGGGCTGGACCACTTCCTGGCGCGGCGCGATCGACCGCCGCTGCTGGTGGGCGATGAGCTCTTCGACGGCCTGGCCCAGGGCAGCTTTCCCACCACGGGGTTCCTGCGGGCCATCGGCCCGGACGCGCGATTGCATCCCCTGGCCTGGGCCAGCGGTGGCGCCGGTGGCCTCGTGAGCGACGAGGCGTTCGAGCACGTCAGCGGCGCGCTGCTGGCCCGACTGCCTGCGCCGGGTGAGCTCGACGCGATCTACCTGGAGCTGCATGGCGCCATGGCCACGCCCCGTTTCGACGACCCCGAGGCCGAGTTGCTGCGCCGGGTGCGCCAAGCCGTGGGGGCGACGGTGCCCATCGTCGTGACGCTGGACTACCACGCCAACCTGTCGCCCGACTTCGCGCGCCTGATTGACGGCGCCGTGGTCTACCGGACCTATCCCCACGTCGACCGCCTGGCCTGCGGCGAGATCGCCGCCCGGCTGGTGCAACGGCTCGCGGGGCGCGGCCGCGTGCGCGGTGTCGCCCTGGTGCACCTGCCCTTCCTCATTCCCCTGCAGGCGCAGTCCACGCTCACCGAACCCAGCCGCGACATCGCCGCGCAATCGCTGGCGGACGCGGGCGACATCGTCAGCCGGTGTTACGCCGCCGGTTTTCCGCTCTGCGACACCCCGTGGTGCGGTCCCTCCGTGATGGTGCACGCCACGAACCAGGCGACGGCCGACGCGGCCTGCCATGCGCTGGTCGATCGGTTGATGGCCGCGCGCGCATCCTTTGCGGTGCGGCTCTGGCCTTGCGAAGAAGCCGTGAGCCATGCCATGCGGCGCGCGCGCGGCCCCGGCAGCGGCCCGGTGGTGCTGGCCGATGTGCAGGACAACCCGGGCGCGGGCGCGAGCTCGGCCACCACCGGCATCCTCGCGTCCCTGTTGCGGCAAGACGCCACCGATGCGGTGCTCGGCATTCTCTGGGACCCGGCGGCCGCTGCGGCCGCTCACGCCCTGGGCGAAGGCGCCCGGCTGACAGGCAGCCTGGGGGGCCATGCCGACGCCATCGACCAGCCGGCCCTGGCTGGCCCATTCGAGGTGGAGCGGCTGGGCAATGGCCGCTTCACGACCACCGGCCAGGTGGCCGGCGGCAACCCCACCGACCTCGGACCCATGGCGCTGCTGCGCCTGGGTGGCGTGCGCGTGGTGGTGAGCTCGGTGCGCATGCAGGCATTCGATCCGGCACCCTTCCACCACCTCGGCGTCGACCCGGCGCGCGCGGCCATCCTGGTGCTCAAGAGCACCTGCCACTTCCGCGCGGACTTCGGTGCCATGGCGCGCGAGATCCTGCTCGTCGAAGCGCCGGGCGACGCGGTGGCCGATCCCATGCGCTACCCCTATCAGCGCCTGCGGGCAGGCGTGGCGCTGCGCCCGTGAAAAAACCCGCGTGCCGTGAGGCAACGCGGGTCCAAACTCCAGGGAGACTGGGTGTCAGCATGGCGGCAAGCCGCCATGCCCAAGGCTCAGGGATGTTTAACGGTTGTAGGCCGTTTCGCCGTGCGAGGTGATGTCCAGGCCTTCGCGTTCGGCTTCTTCGCTCACCCGCAAGCCGACCATCATGCCCACGACCTTGTAGGCGATGAAGGAGACCACGCCGGACCAGACGATGGTCACCAGCACGCTCTTGATCTGGATCCACAGCTGCGCGCCCATCGCGTAGTCGTCGCCCTTCACACCACCCAGGCTGGCGGCGGCGAACACGGCGGTCAGGACCGCACCGACGATGCCACCGACACCGTGCACGCCGAACACGTCGAACGCGTCGTCGGCGCCCAGCAGGCGCTTGAGGCCACCCACGCCCCACAGGCAGACCAGACCGGCGATGAGGCCGAGGACGATCGAGCCCATCGGGCCGATGAAGCCGGCGGCGGGGGTCACGGCAACGAGACCGGCCACGGCACCGGATGCGGCGCCCAGCATGGAGGCCTTGCCCTTGTGCAGCGCTTCACCCGCAATCCAGGACAGCGTGGCCGCGCCGGTGGCGAGGATGGTGTTGATGAAGGCCAGACCGGCCAGGCCGTTGGAGGCACCTGCCGAGCCGGCGTTGAAGCCGAACCAGCCCACCCACAGCAGCGAGGCACCGACCATCGTGAGCGTGAGGCTGTGCGGCGTGAGCGCCTCCTTGCCGTAGCCGATGCGCTTGCCGACCACGTAGGCACCCACCAGGCCGGCGATACCGGCGTTGATGTGCACCACGGTGCCGCCAGCGAAGTCCAGCGCGCCGTCCGCGCCCAGCAGACCACCGCCCCAGACCATGTGGGCCATCGGCACGTAGCTGAAGGTGAACCAGAGGACCGAGAACAGCACCACGGCGGAGAACTTGATGCGCTCGGCGAACGAGCCCACGATCAGCGCGCAGGTGATGGCCGCGAAGGTCGACTGGAAGGCGACGAACACGTATTCGGGGATGGTCGGCAACAGGCCCGAGAGCGTGTCCGGCGTGATGCCCTTCAGGAACACCTTGTCGAAACCGCCGAAGAACTTGCCTTCGCCCGCAAACGCCAGGCTGTAGCCGTAGACGCACCACAGGATGGTGATCACCGAGAAGATCACGAACACCTGCATCAGCACCGACAGCATGTTCTTGGAGCGGGCCAGGCCGCCGTAGAACAAGGCCAGGCCGGGAATGATCATCAGGATGACCAGCATGGTGGAGGTCAACATCCAGGCGGTGTCGCCGGTGTCGAGCGTGGGGGCCGCGGCGGGCGCTTCGGCCGCCGGTGCGGCGTCTGCAGCTGCAGGGGCCGCAGCGGGCACGGCGGCAGGAGCCTCAGCAGCGGGAGCCGCAGCGGCAGGCGCCTCGGCCGGCGCGGGCGTCTGCGCGGTGGCATTGAGGCCGCCAAAGGCCAGCCCCATGCCCAGGAACAGGGTTGCAATCAGTTTTTTCATGTTGGTGATCCTTGGTGTGCTGAGGCGGCGATCAGAGCGCTTCCTTGCCGGTTTCGCCGGTCCGGATGCGCACCACCTGTTCCAGGTCGGAGACAAAGATCTTGCCGTCGCCGATCTTGCCGGTGCGGGCGGCGCCCTCGATGGCTTCGATCACGCGCTCGACGAGGTCGTCGGACACAGCGGCCTCGATCTTGACCTTGGGCAGAAAGTCGACCACGTATTCCGCGCCGCGGTACAGCTCGGTGTGGCCCTTCTGGCGGCCGAAGCCCTTGACTTCGGTGACGGTGATGCCTTGCACGCCCATGCCGGAGAGCGCTTCGCGCACTTCGTCCAGCTTGAACGGCTTGATGATGGCGGAGACCATTTTCATGCTGTGATTCCTCTTCTAGTCGGTGGGTGATGCAGGCTCGGCCCGACACCGCGGTTTGCGGATGGACCATGGAACTTCATGGCCCGGATTCAATCGCTTACACCCCCAAGCACGGACCATGCCAGCACGGTCTCACGCCATACCCGGTGGGGGTTTCCTCCGCCGCACACCGCTACATTCCTGTCCACGCGCGCACAGCCCAGGCCCCTTCCGTGGACGGAACCCCAAAGATGTGCGCACCAATCGAGTGCGCAAGGGCGCCGTCCATGGGGGCCGGCATCCGTTTTCGCAGCGCACCAGAACAGGGAGTTCCGAACATGGGTCTGTCTTTGGTGCGCAGCCGCGCCTTGCTTGGCCTGGACGCGCGTCCGGTGTGTGTGGAAGTGCATCTGGCCAACGGGCTGCCCAGCTTCACCCTGGTGGGCCTGGCCGACACGGAAGTCAAGGAAGCGCGCGAGCGCGTGCGTTCGGCCATTGCCAACGCGGGGCTGGAGTTCCCGACGAACAAGCGCATCACGGTCAACCTCGCGCCGGCCGACCTGCCCAAGGACTCGGGCCGTTTCGATCTCCCGATCGCGCTGGGCATCCTCGCCGCCAGCGGCCAGATTGACGGCGCGCGCATGGAGGGCTGGGAGTTCGCGGGCGAACTCTCGCTGGGTGGCGAGTTGCGCCCGGTGCGGGGGGCGCTGGCGATGAGCCTCGCACTGCACCGCAGCGCGACCGCCGCCGGCCCGGCCACGCGCCTGGTGCTGCCCGCGGGCAGCGCCGAAGAGGCGGCGCTGGTGCCGACGGCACAGGTCTACCGCGCGCACCACCTGCTCGACGTGGTCGAGCGCTTCCTGCCCGAGCAGGCGGCCGAGGCCGGGCCGCCCGCCGCCGACCGCTGGAGCCGCCTGGTGCCCACGGCCCTCGGAAAGGCGCCTGCGTACGCCGACCTCGCCGATGTGAAAGGCCAGGCCGCGGCCAAGCGCGCGCTGGAAATCGCCGCCGCCGGCGGCCACAGCCTCCTGATGGTGGGGCCGCCAGGCTCGGGCAAGTCCATGCTGGCCCAGCGCTTTGCCGGCCTGCTGCCGCCCATGGACACGACCGAAGCCCTGGAAGCGGCGGCGGTGGCCTCGCTGGCGGGGCGCTTCACGCTGGACCGCTGGGGCCAGCGCCCCACCTGCGCACCGCACCACAGCGCCAGCGCGGTGGCCCTGGTGGGCGGGGGCTCACCACCGCGCCCAGGTGAGATTTCCCTGGCCCACCATGGGGTGCTGTTTCTGGACGAGCTGCCGGAGTTTCCCCGCAGCGCGCTGGAAGCCTTGCGCGAGCCGCTGGAGAGCGGGCACATCCGCATCTCGCGCGCGGCGGCGCAAAGCGAGTTCCCGGCGCGCTTCCAGCTGATCGGCGCGATGAACCCATGCCCCTGCGGTTTTCTGGGCCATCCGACCAAACCCTGCCGCGACACACCCGACCAGGTGGCGCGTTACCAGGGCAAGCTCAGCGGGCCCTTGCTCGACCGCATCGACCTGCACGTGGAAGTGCCCGCCCTGCCCGCCCAGGAACTGCTGCGCGGCGGCATGAACGAGCCCAGTGCCGAGGTGCGTGCTCGCGTGGTCGCGGCCCGCCAGCGCGCCCAGGACCGCCAGCACAGCGCCAACCAGGCGCTGGCCGGCCGGGCGCTTGAGCAACATGTGAACGCCGAACCCGAAGCCCTGCAGTTTCTGCAAACAACGGCCGCTCGGCTCGGCTGGAGTGCGCGCAGCACGCACCGCGCCCTGCGCGTGGCGCGCACCATCGCCGACCTGGCCGAAGCGCCGGCGGTGGGTGTGGGCCACCTGGCCGAAGCGGTGCAGTACCGGCGCGTGCTGCGGCAGCCGGGTTGAACCGCTAGCGTGTGGCCTTGCCCCGGGCTCGGGCGTGGGTCTTGGCGGCCGGTGGAACCGGGGAGGCCTGCGCGGGCGCCGGCGCGCCTTGCCGCGCATCGGCGTTCTTCAGCAAGTCCTTCAGGAAGGCCGCCGCTTCGTTGCCCTTGAGCGCGGTGCGCCAGGCTTCGTGCACCACCTTTTCGTGCAGCGCCACCGCTTCGGGTGCGCTGGTGACCATGGCCACACCCACGCGGATGTTGGTGTTCTCGCCCAGGCGGAAGGGCGAAATGGACAGCGTGCTGCGGTCCTCCTCGCGAAAGATCATGAAGCCGCTGCCCGGCAGGTTGTCCGTCACCAGTCCCACCTGCACGTGGAAGGACTGCTCCTCCACCACCGAGATCAGCTGCTCGATCTCGTGCCGGGCCATGGCGCGCCGCTCGGCCCGGGTCTGGTCGTCGAGCCGGGCACGGCCGACGAAACCGTGCACCAGGAACTGCTCGATCTGGGTCGCGGAGATCAGGTTGACCACGTGCGGGCGGCGGCGCAGGTAGTTCTGCTTGCGCTCGTGCAGGATCTGCAGCACCTTCTCGACGTCTTCGAGCATCTTGCCGCGCGTGGGCAGATCCTCCGGAATGCTTTCAGGCAGCAAGCGGCGCAGCACGCTCTCGAAATCGTCCGACCCCAGCAGGAACGAGATCGGACCGGCCAGGATCACGATCTGCTGCGCGCTTTCCTCCAGCTGGCGCACCCGCTCGAAGTAGCTCACGGCCGACGAGATGTATTCCATGCCCACGCCCAGCAAGGTCGGCAGCGACACGTTGAGCAACTCCGAGAGGCGCTCCAGCGTTTCGATCTTGGCGAGTTCGCCTTTCTCGATGCGGTAGAGCGCGGTGCGGGAGATCCCGGTCTTCTCCGCGATCTCGTCGGTGCTCATGCCCGAGCCGAGCCGAAACGCTTTCAGCCGTTGTCCAATCTCGTCGTAGCGGAACGCCATCTGTCGGGTCTCCCATGTGTTTATGCCAATTTCTGGCCACGAAACCAATTTTAAGACTGAAGCGCACCGCCTGAAATACGCCGTGGCGGCTGGAGAACTAGTTCTCCAGCGGCATCTGGCCGAACTCGATGATGTTGCCTTCGGGGTCCATGAACTGCGCGATGAAGCCGCGCGGCGGCGCGCCCGGGATGGAGGACACCGTGGGCTTCACACCAGTGATGCAGGGGTAGCCGGCCGCTTCCATGCGCGCGGCCTCGGCATGGATGTCGGCGACCACGAACGAGATCAGCACCTTGTTGCGCGCCCAGCCTTGTGCGTCGTCCATCTGCGCGGGGCCGTTGTCGAGGTTGCCCATGAGTTCCAGCGTGCACGAGCCGGTGCGAAACACCACCACCTTGTCGGTCGCGCGCCGCACGGGCAGGCCCAGCACATGCTCGTAGAACTGCCGCATCCGGGGAATGTCGGCGACATAGATCAATACCCAGCTGAGCGGTCCGACCATGGTGCGCGCCTCCCTCTCAATGCTTCTTGGTGCGGTTGGAAACGTGCCAGGGCAGCGCCAGGCGCTCGGCCCAGTCGATGGCATTGAACAGGATCACACCCAGAACCGACAGCACCGCGATGGCCGCGAACACCAGCGGTGTCTGGTAGGTGCCCTGCGCCTGCAGGATCACGAAGCCCAGGCCCTTGTTGGCACCCACGAACTCGCCCACGATGGTGCCGATGAGCGCCAGGGTGATGCCCACCTTCATGCCCGCGAAGATGCTGGGCAAGGCGTTGGGGAAACGGATCTTGAAGAAGGTCTGCGCCTGCGACGCGCGGTAGGTGCGCACCAGGTCGAGCTGCGCGGGGTCGACCGAGCGCAGCCCGGCCACGGTGTCCACGATGATCGGGAAGATGGCGATCAGGAAGGCCATCAGGATCTTGGACTCCAGCTCGGTGCCGATCCACAGAATGAACAAGGGCGCGATGGCGATCTTCGGGATCGCATTGAAGGCCACGAGCGCGGTGAACAGGGTCTTCTCGAGAAACGGCGAATAGACGATCAGGATGGCGATCAACACGCCGATGAGCGTGGCCAGCACGAAGCCGACCAGCGTCGCGGCCGCCGTCACCGAACCGTGGCTCAGCAGGAACATCGGGTCCTCGGCGATCACCTTGAGCACTTCGCTCGGCTTGGGCAGCAGGTACGCACCGATATCGAAAACGTTGCACGCCACTTCCCAGGCCACCAGCAAGGCGGCCAGCGTCACGGTGAGGTAGAAGCTCTGCGTCAGCGACTTGCGCATGGCGCTCTTGCGTTGCGGCGCGCCCTTGGCCGAACCCGGGGCGACGGCGGATGGAGGCGGCGTGGTACTCATGGTCGAACTCATGCGGTTGCACCCGTTCCCAGGTGTTCAAAGATGGTGCGGATGTGCGCGCTGTATTCGGCGAACCGGGGCGTTTCGCGCATCGCCAACGTGCGCTGGCGCGGCAGGTCGATGTCGATGATCTCGGCGATGCGCCCGGGATTGCGCGCCATCACGACCACGCGGTCCGACAGCAGGATCGCTTCGGGAATGCTGTGGGTGATGAACAGCACGGTGTTGCGCGTTTCCCCCCAGATGCGTTGCAGATCGAGGTTGAGCTGGTCTCGCGTGAACTCGTCCAGCGCGCCGAAAGGCTCGTCCATCAACAGCAGCGAGGGATCGTCCAGCAACGCGCGGCAGATGGCGGCGCGCTGGCGCATGCCGCCCGACAGCTCCCAGGGATACCGATCGCCATAGCCGCTCAGCCCCACCATCTGCAACAGGTGCATGGCCTTGGAGCGCAGGCCGGCGACGCGCGAGCGGTCGCCGAACTCGGAGGGCAGCATGACGTTGTCGATCACAGTGCGCCAATCCAGCAGCACATCGCGCTGGAACACGATGCCCAGGCCCTCGGCCGGCCCGTCGATGGGCTTGCCCTTGACCAGCACGTCACCCGAGCTCACCTCTTCCAGTCCGGCCAGGCAGCGCAGCACGGTGCTCTTGCCGCAGCCGCTGGGGCCCAGCAGGCTCACGAACTCGCCCTCGCGGATGGTGAGGTTGATGTCCTTCAACGCGGTGAGGTCGCCATTCATCGAATGGTAGGTCTTGCCCACGTGGTTCAGGTGCACGTGGCCCGACGCCGACGGCGTCGCGGCCGCCACACCGGGCTTCTCAGCAACGACGGCCATCTTCACTTCCCCTGCGGCACGAACTGGTTGGTGTAGATCGCGTCCACGGCGGTATTCGCCTTGATCAGCTGCGTGGCTTCCATGATCTTCACGGTGGCGGCCCAGTCCTCGGGCGCGGCCCACAGCATGGGCTTGCCGGCGGCAGCCTTGGATTCGATGAAGGGGATAGAACCCAGGATCTGCGCCTTCATGATCTGCGGGTTGAGCTTGGCCTGCGGACGCGCCTTGATCAGGGCCGCGACCGACTCGTCGATCGCGCCGCCGCTGAGGATGGCGACCCACGAACGCTGGAACACCTGGACAAAACTGGCCAGCACCTTCGGGCGCTTGGCGATCGCGTCTTCGCTGGCGATCAGGCCGAAGCCGGGCAGGTTGATGTCGTAGTCGGTGAACAGCATGGGCACCGAGTTGCGCGGCGTCACGCCCTTGATGGTGTAGAGCGCGGTCGGGGCGAACATGCCATCGCCCTTGCCCGACATGTAGCTGGAGATCTTGGCGCCCACGTCCACGCTGATCATGTTGATCTTGCTCTTGTCGACCTTGGCGGCGGCCAGGTAGCGGTCGATGAAGGGCGTCTCCACCGAACCGGGCGAATACAGGATGGTCTTGCCTTCGAGGTCCTTGGGCTTCTTGATGCCGCTGGCTTCGTCCACCGCCAGGCCGAAGTCGCCGCGGCGCTGGATGGTGGCGATGGCCTTGATCGGCATGCCCTTTTCACGCGCGATCGGCAAGGCGCCCAGGCTGATCTGCGCAATGTCGTACTTGCCGCCCGCCACCAGCGCCATGGCGGGACCGGTGCCATTGCCGTCGTCGATCTCCACCTCCAGGCCCTGTTCCGCGAACCAGCCCTTTTCCTGCGCCAGATAGAACGGCGCGTGCAGGCCGTACGGCAGGAAGTCCAGGCGCACTTTGACTTTTTCGGCGGCCTGCGCGCCCACGCTCAGGGTCGCAGCCACCAGGCCCAGCGCCAACCCGCGGGTCAGCGCGCAGAAACGGGTCAAGCGACCGGCAGGGGCACCCGGCATCGAGGAATTTTTCAACATAGCGGTCCTTCAGGAAGTGGCGATCTAACGTCGAGGAGTGGAAAGATCGGCGGTGCAATCGTTCCATTCATGGTCTTCATTCCAATAATGGGACATTTCAACCCGAGAACGCGTTCGCGCCTATACGGGTTTTTCTCTAGATGTTCCAAAATTGAGACGAGAAACCCTTCTGAGCATTTCCCATGCCAGCCCATGCCGAGAAATGCCCGCCAGGAAGCGCCCGATCCCGCGGCCCATGCCCCAGACGAACGCCTGGCGCACCACAACAGTGCCAAAATCCCATTTTTAGTACAGAGCAACAAAAGGCGCTTCATTCCGCGGCTCGGAAGCGTGGGCCCCGTTCAGAGGATGACCGCCGCGTCCAGGAAGCCAACGCCCTGGTCCGCCAGCTCGCGGGCAAACGCCTCGTTCTGCGGCGACGGGCGCGCGCGGCAGGCATCGGTCACGATGAAGGCGTCGAAACCCGCCTTTCGCGCATGCAAGGCGGAATGCCGGACGCAGCCGTACAGGGACAGGCCGGCGAAGAAGATCCGCCGAACCTGCCGCTCGTGCAACAAGGCCGCCAGGCCGGTGGTGGTGATCTGGTCGTTCTCGGTGAACGCGGAGAAGGAATCGACGTCCCTGCGGCAGCCCTTGTGCAGCCGAAGCACCGCGCCGCTCAGGTCCAGCGCCGAATCCAGCTCCGCGCCCCAAGTGCCTTGCACGCAATGGTCGGCGTAGAGCGCCTGCGGCCCATACGGGACCTGGACGACGTCGCCTGCACGGGCACCCTCGTGGCTGCTGGCGAACGACACGTGCCGCCGCGGATGCCAATCCAGCGTGAAGGCGGTCTGCTCGAAACGCGGCACCAGGCGGTTGATCACCGGGACGATGGCCGGCGCATCGGGAATCGCCACCGAGCCCGTGACGAAGTCGTTCTGCACGTCGATGACGAGCAGCAGATCGGAGGGGCGGAGCTCACAAGACATGGGACGGACTTTCTGATGCGCAGTGGCCTGCAAAGGGTGTTTCAATTTTGGCACAATGGCGCCATGGCACCGGTAACGTTGACGTGATTCTCCACCAGAAGTACCATAATTGGAATGAAATCCATGATTGGAACAGGTGCCGTGGCTTCTCCTATCCTTGATGGCCATGGGCCATCGGTCTTCGCCAGCGCGTTGGTCGCCGGTTACGCCCGTGGCGAGTCGCCCGAGCAGGCCTTGGAAGAGGTGCTGGGCCGCGTCGACGCGCGCGACAGCACCTTCAACAGCTTCGTCCACGTCGACAAGGCCGGTGCCCGCGCGGCGGCGGCGCGGTCGGCGCAGCGTTGGCGCGCCGGGACGCCTCTGAGTCCCATGGATGGCGTTCCCATCACGGTCAAGGACATGCTGGCGGTCGAGGGCCTGCCTTCGCGCGGCGGCTCCTTGACCACGTCCAGCGCCCCGGCCGCTCGCTCGGCGCCCGTGGTGCAGCGCCTGTTGAACGCAGGCGCGGTGGTGGTGGGCCTGACGGCCACGGCCGAGTTCGGTGGCGCGCCGGTCACCATCAGCCCGCTCACCGGCATCACGCGCAATGCGCGCGACCCTTCGCGCACCGCGGGCGGCTCCAGCGGCGGCGCGGCCGTGTCGGTCGCGGCGGGTTTCTGCGCAGCGGCGCTGGCGACCGACACCGGTGGCTCGATCCGCGTGCCGGCGGCGCTCAATGGCGTGGTGGGGCTCAAGCCCACGGGCGGGCGCATCCCCACCGACCCGGGCAGCGTGCTGCACACCATGGGCTGTCCCGGCCCGATGGCCAACAACGTCGAAGACTGCGCCCGCCTGTTCGGTGTCATGGCCGACTCCCGCTTCGGGCACCCCCAGCGGCTTGAACCACCGGCGCTGCAGAGCGCACCGATCGAGTTGCGCCAGATCCGTTTCGTGGCCAGCCGCACGCTGGGCCACGCGTCCTGGCTCGATCCGCAGATCGACGCGAGCTTCACCGCGCTGATCCGCCTGCTGCGCGAGCTCGGCTGCGAGGTTGATGAGGTGGAGCCGGCATGGCCCGACCCATCGGGCATCTTCCTTGCATACACCCGGGCGAACTACGCCCACCTGCTGTCCGACCTGGACGAACCGGGCCTCGCACTTCTCAGCCCCCAGGTTCGGGACGCCCGTGCCGCCGGGCTGCAGCTCAGTGCGGCGGACTTGCTGAAAGCCCGCGCGGCGCGGGAAGCGCTCGTGGGCCAGGTCGACGATCTGCTCGCAGGCCGCCACATCTTGCTGACACCCATGACCTGCGTGACGGCATTCGAAGCCGATCGCTTCACACCGAGCAACCCGGAACTGCAACACAGCCCCCGAGCATGGACACCCTTTGGAAATACCTTCAACCTCAGCCGGCACCCTGCCCTGACCATGCCTTGCGGCACCGCCGCCAACGGCATGCCCATCGCCTGCCAGTTGGTGGCCGGGCATTGGCAGGAACCGCTGCTGCTGGCCGTCGCGCAGCAGATCGAACAGCAGTTGGCCCAACCCGATGCGGGAGCCCCGGCCATGCCCGTTGACACCCCCGTGCTGGAGCCGTCGGATGCCCCGGCCGCCGACACGCCGTCGAACAGAACAGCGCGCCTGAAGGCGCGCGTGCACGAGATCCGCCAGGAAGCCGATGGCGTGGTGAGCGTGGAGCTGCGCGGCCTGCCCGGTGGCGCGTTGCCGCCGTTCACACCGGGCGCGCACATCGACCTGCACCTGCCCATCGGCATTCGCAGCTATTCGCTCACGAATGCGCCCACCGAGCGGCACCGCTATGTGGTGGCGGTGGGCCTGCCCGCGAACAGCCGCGGCGGCTCGGCCTACGTGCACGGCGACCTGAAAGCCGGCGCGGAGATCGAGATCTCGGCGCCGCGCAATCTGTTTCCCCTGGTCGATGGCGATGGCCCCGTCGCGCTGATCGCGGGCGGCATCGGCATCACCCCCATCCGCTGCATGTTCAACGCCTTGCGCGAAGCGGGCCGCGAGGTCACGCTGCTGTACAGCGCGCGCAGCCGCCAGAACGCCGCGTTCGCGGACGAACTGGCCCAGCAGCCGGGTGTGCGCTTTCACTTCGACGACGAGGCCGGCGGCCCGCCGGACCTCGAACAGCTCATGGCCCACGCACCGCAGGAGACGCACTTCTATTGCTGCGGCCCCTCGCCCATGCTGAGCGCGTACGAACAGACGGGCGCTCGCCTGTCCATCGCGGCCGAGCGCGTCCACCTGGAGCGCTTCTCGCCGGCCGAAGACGCGCCCGCCGTGTCCCAGGCGGGCGACGGCGTGTTTACCGTGGAGCTGGCGCAAAGCGGCATGTCGGTGGATGTCGTGCCGGGCCAGTCGGTGCTGGACGCCTTGCTCGACGCGGGCGCGGATGCGCCGTACAGCTGCCGCGAAGGCATCTGCGGCGCGTGCGAAACCACGGTGCTCGAAGGCACGCCCGACCACCGCGACTCGGTGCTCTCCGACAGCGAGAGAGCGCAGGGCAAGACCATGATGATCTGCGTCTCACGATGCGCCGGGCAACGCCTGGTGCTCGATCTCTGAAGCCCCCCGATCCTCCCCCTTCTTTCCATCACCAGGAGCGACCCCATGGCCCTCGTCCCCCTCGCCGGCAAAGGCAATTTCATGCACATCTTCGACTTCCGCGTCCTGCCGGGCCGGGGCGAGGAGTTCATCCGCCTGTTCGAGGAGTTCGACTACTCCGACGACAACCCCATGCACAAATCGCCCGCGCAGGTGAAGGACGGCGTGCTGTGCCGCGACACCAACGACGCCGACCACTTCTACCTGATCGGCGAGTGGACCGACATCAAGATCCACGCCGAGATCGGCAAGCTGATCGCTCTGGAATACAAGCCCGCGTTCATGGCGCTGGTGGCCGGTGGCAAGTTCATTCCCACCTATGCGGAGGTGGTCTCCAGCACGCCGCAGGACATCCTCGACAAAGCCGCCTGAAATGAAACACCCCCCGCGCGCCTTCGGCGCTCCCCCCTGGAAGGGGGGCGACACCTGGGGCCGGCCAAGCCGGACCCTCGGTGTCCCTGGACGGGACCACCTCATGCGTTGCGAGTCGCGCTTCGGCGCGGTGGAAAACTGACACGGTTTTGCTTTCAAAAAGACAGCCCCATGGAACACACCATCACCCTGCACCCGCCCGAAATCACCAAAGGCAGCGACGACATCGCCGACCTGCGCTGGCCCGACGACCCGTTGGAGATTCCCGACTGGATCTACACCGACCAGCGCATCTACGAGCTGGAGCAGCAGCGCATCTTCGGTGGCGACGTCTGGAACTACGCCGGCATCGAAGCCGAGCTACCCAACCCGGGCGACTACATCCGCTCCCACGCCGGCTCGGTGCCCATCATCCTGGCGCGCGACAAGAAGGGCGAGGTACATGCGTTCGAAAACCGTTGCGCCCACCGCGGCGCCGAGCTCTGCCGCTCGCAGCGCGGCAATGCCGACTCGTTCGTCTGCCCGTACCACCAGTGGAACTACGGCCTGGACGGCAAGCTCAAGGGCGTGCCCTTCAAACGCGGCGTGCAGGGCAAGGGCGGCATGCCGGCAGACTTCGACATGCAGGCGCACGGTCTGCGCAGCCTGCGCGTGACCTGCCACAACGGCGCGATCTTCGTCACCTTCAGCGCGAACACGCCACCGCTGCCCGAGTACCTCGGTGAAGAAATGCTCGGCGAGTTCAACACCATCTTCAACGGCCGCAAGCTCAAGCTGCTCGGCATCCACCGCAACACGCTGGAAGGCAACTGGAAGCTGTACCAGGAAAACCTCAAGGACCCGTACCACGCGACCTTGCTGCATACCTACCTGACCACCTTCGGGCTCTTCGTGGCGGGCAACCGCACCACCATCGTCGCCGACCCGGGCGGCGTGCACACCGCGCTGCGCAACGCGCGGCCCAAGGGCGAGCTCAAGCTCGACGAGAACAAGGCGCAGATCAACTCCTTCAAGGAAGGGATGAAGCTGGCCGACCCGCGCGTGCTCGACTTCGTTCCCGAGTTCAATTCGGAATGGTCCAGCAGCGCCATCACCATCTGGCCCAACCTGATCCTGCTGCGCCAGATGAACATTCTGAGCGCGCGCCAGATCGTGCCCACCGGCCCCAACCAATTCATGCTGATCTGGACCGCGTTCGGCTACGAAGACGACACCGAAGAGATGACGCAGCACCGCCTGCGCCAGAACAACATCTTCGGCCCGGGCGGCTTCCTGGGCATCGACGATCACGAGGCGATCAAGTTCGTGCAGGACGGCCTGGACAAGGGCGTGCCGCGCGGCGGCGTGGCCCCGCTGGGCAACGACGACGAGCCCAACGACACAGTGATCACCGACCGCGCCATCCGGCTCATGTACAAGCACTACCGCAAGATGATGAGGCTCTGAGCATGGAACGCGCCACACCTACCCAGATGACGAACCCTGCCTCCACCCTTTCGCTCGCCCGTCGCCAGGAGCTCTATATCCTGCTCAACGAGTTTCACTGCGACTACGCGCAAACCCTGGACCGCGGCGACGTGGAAGCCTGGGTTCACTTCTTCACCGACGACGCGGTCTACCGTGTGATTGCGCGCGACAACGCCGAGGCCGGCCTGCCGCTGGGCCTGATGCTGTGCGACGGCAAAGGCATGCTGAAAGACCGCGCCTACGCGATCCAGCACACCGAGATGTACGCGCCGCGCTACGTGCACCACCAGGTCTCCCTGGTGCGTCTGCTCGACGAGGCCGATGGCCTGATCACCGCCGAGGCCTCGTACGTGGTGCACGAAACCCTGGTCGACCGGCCCACGCACCTGCTGCAGGTGGGTCGCTACAAGGACGTGTTCGTGCAGCACGGCGACGGTCTGCTGCTGAAGTCGCGCGACTGCATCTTCGATTCGGTGGTGGTGCCGAACTGCGTGGTGTACCCGGTGTAAGGTGCGCGCGTGCACCGGGCCGACCCTGGTGCGCGCTCGTCTTTGCGAACAACCGGGCCGCGCCGGTGGGGCAACTGGTATCGTCATGCGTTTCGTTCCGCGCATTCCGAACCAGGAGCCCACCATGACCTACCCCAACACCCAACTTTTCATCAATGGCCAATGGCGCGACGCCGCTGCGGGCGAAACCCTGGCCGTGTTCAACCCGGCCACCGGCAAGGAAATCGGCCGCGTGGCGCACGCCCGCCAGGCCGATCTGGACGAGGCCCTCGCCGCCGCGCAGAAGGGTTTTGAACTCTGGCGCGACAAGCCGCCCGTCGAGCGCGCCAAGGTCATGCGCGCGGCCGCCGCCTTGATGCGTGAGCGCGCCGGCGCCATCGGCGCCCTGCTCACGCAGGAGCAAGGCAAGCCGCTGGTGGAGGCCAAGGGCGAGGCGATGGCCGCCGCCGACATCATCGAATGGTTCGCCGAAGAAGGCATGCGGGTGTACGGCCGCATCGTGCCCTCGCGCGGCAACCTCGCGCTGCGCCAGATGGTGCTGAAAGACCCGGTCGGTCCCGTGGCCGCGTTCACGCCCTGGAACTTCCCGGTCAACCAGGTGGTGCGCAAGCTCTCGGCCGCGCTGGCCACGGGCTGCTCGATGATCGTCAAGGCGCCCGAGGAAACGCCCGCCGCGCCCGCCGAGCTGGTGCGCGCCTTCGCCGACGCGGGCCTGCCGGCCGGCGTGCTGGGCCTGGTCTACGGCACGCCGGCCGAGATCTCCAACTACCTGATCGCACACCCGGTGATCCGCAAGGTGACCTTCACCGGTTCCACCCCCGTGGGCAAGCAGCTCGCGGCGCTGGCGGGCCAGCACATGAAACGCGTGACCATGGAGCTGGGCGGCCACGCACCGGTGATCGTGGCCGAAGACGCGGACGTGGCGCTGGCGGTGAAGACCGCCGGCGGTGCCAAGTTCCGCAACGCAGGCCAGGTGTGCATTTCGCCCACGCGGTTCCTGGTGCACGAGAGCATTGCCAAGGAATTCTCGGCCGCGCTGGTGAAGCACGCCGCCGGCCTGGCCGTGGGCAACGGCAGCGCCGAGGGCACGCAGATGGGGCCGCTGGCCAACCCGCGCCGCGTCACCGCCATGGCCGAGTTCACCAAGGATGCGGTGGAGCGCGGCGCCACGCTGGCCACGGGCGGTGAGCGCATCGGCGAAGAAGGCAATTTCTGGCGTCCCACCATCCTCACCGACGTGCCGTTGAACGCGAAGGTGTTCAACGACGAGCCTTTCGGCCCCATGGCCGCGGTGCGCAGCTTCAACACACTGGACGAAGCGATCGCCGAGGCCAACCGCCTGCCCTATGGCCTGGCGGCCTATGCCTTCACCCGTTCGCTGAAGAACGCCGACCTGCTGGCGCGGCGCGTGGAGACGGGCATGTTGTGGGTGAACATGCCCGCGATGCCGTCGGCCGAGATGCCGTTTGGCGGCATCAAGGATTCGGGCTATGGCTCGGAGGGTGGGCCAGAGGCGCTGGAGGCGTACCTGAACGCGCGCTCGGTGGCGATCATGAACATTTAAGGCACAAGGGGGGTTATCCCTTGTTCGGCCCCAGTCGATGGGTAAACGCCACCACCAGCGCGCTGACCAGGAAGAACGCCTGCAGTTCGAGCCGCCAACCACCACTGCTGGTGAAGTCGGTGAAGTGGCCCGCATGGGCCAGCACCAGCGCGAACACCATGTTGATGGCGATCAGCAAGGCGGCGGGCACCACCCAGAAGCCCACGAGCAGCATGATCGGTGCGATCAGTTCGCCCAGGTAAACCCCGTAGGCGAGAAAGCTGGGCAGGCCCTTGGCCACCAGCATGCCTTCGATGCCCCCAACCCCTCCGGTCACCTTGGCCCAGCCGTGCAGGACCATCAACAGCGCCAGTGTCCAGCGCAACAGGAGGACGCCAGCGCGGGGGTGATCGAAGAGTGCGTTCAAGACTTTCATGGATGACAGAAAAGGGATGGTTGGAAGATCGGGGCGATTGTCCCCGATGGCTGGTCCTCTCTGGCGCCAGGGGTTCCCCGGTCCGTGGAAATCGGATGATCGAGCGGTTGCGCGAGGAAGCGCCACCATCGAAGCGATGCTGGAGCCGATGCGCTACGCGTGAGCACGGGTCATCGCGGTGCCTTGCCCACCACGATTTCCGCGTGATCGACCTCGACGACGTGGCCCGGTCCCGCGTCGAACAGCACGTAGAAAGGGCCCCTGGGTTTGCGGAAACTCAGCATGGAGTCCTGGCCCAGCTGGGCAGAGATCAAGACCTTGTCGTCGTAGTCCATCACGTCGATGCGCACCCCTGGCGCAAGCGAGCCGTCCGAGAACCCGCCGCGGCAGACGATGGTGTCGACCGAGGTCTGCCGGCATTCGATCACGGGGTTGTGCGCCCAAGCCGGTACCGTCGCCGCCCACAGCAGGCCGCAGAAGCGCAGGAAGTTCTTGCGTATGTGCGTCATCTCAGCTCCTTCGTTCCAACCACGCCACCGTGGCCGGCGACACATCGCCCATGCGCACCGCCGCCTGGTGCACGGACCCGTCCTTGCCCACCACCGTGAGCCACAGCGCGCTGTCTGCCGTGGCGTTGGCCGGCAGCTGGATGTTCACGTGGCGCTCCCAGCGTGTGCCATTGAGCACGATGCCAGGCGCACGCAGCGAGCGCGGCTTGTTCACCCTCAAATAGGCCTCACGGATCGCCATGTCGCCGGTCTCGTCGAAGCGCACGTGATAAGCCTTCATCGGGATATCCATGGCCACCAGATCGGGCCCGCGCCGCTCGCTCTCGGCCAGACGGAACGTCCACGGCCCCACGCGTCCTTCGATGGCATCGCTGCGCAACAGCGGCTTCACCGGCACCGCTTGCAGCGCCAGCCCATACACCAGCAGGACCACCACCAGCCACAAGGCGAACACCCGGCGGCCTTCGACACGGCGGCGGGGCGGCAAGGACACGGAACCGGGCGTCATGGGCTTGCGCAAGGGGCCTACGCGCGCGGGAGGTCGCCAGGGCCATGCCGGCAAGGCAAACACGAGTGTGAGCGCAGCGATGCTCAACCAGCCAAGCCAGAGCGTGACGCCGATGCCGACGTCCAGAGCGGCGACCGACAGCACCAACGACAGCAGCAGCAGCCCCCACCCTGCGGCACGCGCCAGGCGACGCCAGCCGGGCGCGGGCGTGCGCCGCAACAGATGGTGCGCGTGGCGCTCCGTGGCCAGGGCCAGCGCTGTGAAACCGAGCAGCCCGAGCAGCAGAACGCCGAGATGCACCGACGTCATGCGCCCCCGCCGATCTTGAACGCCCACGCCAGCGCGCACAGCACGGCGGCGCCGACCAGCATGCCCGCCCAGGCGCGCAGGGCGCTGCGCGTGGCGAATACCCAGATCACCGCCGCCGTGTAGACCGCGAAGCTCAACATGCTGGCCCACATCACCGCCTGAGCCAGCGGCGCTGGCCACAGCACGGCCATCAGTACCGTGGCGGCCGAGCTGAAGGCATATCCGCCCAGCACCGCAGCCACCGCGCGCGACGCCACGGACCAGCGGCTGTTGCGCGATGTGTCTGTCACCGGGCTCATGGGACTGCCGTCTTCGGGGCGCTGGCCTGCGCCACCACGGGCCGCAAACGGCGCGCCACCTTCAAGGCCAGGAGCGCGAACAGGCCCGCGAGTCCCCACATCGTCAGGTCAAACCCGGCCAGCACCCAGTCGCCCGCGGGCAGCGTGCGGCCAAGGTGTTTGTCGGTGGTCAGCGCATTCACCGCCGGCACCAGCGCATAGGCCGCGCAGGCGGCCCACAGCAATTCGATCCAGGCGCGGTGCAGCGGCCGAGCCAGGGCGTAGAACAGCGTGGCCAGCCACAGCGCGAAGAGAGTGTGGATCTCCCAGGCGGCGCGCTCCGCCATGCCCAGAGGCAGCAGGCGGTTGGCCCAGAAGTAGGCCGCGACCGCGAGCGGCAGGCCCGCGATGGTGGCCACGTTGAGCACCTCCACCAGGCGCACGCCCATGTGCTCGTTGCGCTCCTGGCCGCCGCCCAGGTGATGCCGACGACGCTTGACGGTCCAGAGCACGAGACCGGTGCCGATCATGGCGCAGCCCAGCAGGCCGGCGACGAAGTACAACCACCGGCCCCAGATGTCGGCGAACAGGCCTTCGTGCAGGTTGAACAACGCCCCCTGGGCCTGGAGTGCGCTGCCGCCGGGCGGGGGCGCGGACGGCAGGAGCGCGCCGGTACCGGCGTCGAAGCGCAGTGCGGGAGGGTTCCACACGTCCAGGCTGCCGCGCTGCACGCGGGTGAGCGTGATCTCCGGCGAACCGCCCTCATGGCGTTCGATGGCGATGGAGCGCAGTTGGCCCACGCCCCACGCGGCTTCGGCCTGTGCCATCAACGGCGCCAGGGGAATTGCAGGACGGGCGACAGGTGCGTGCGCCAGGCCATCGCGCTCGAACAATTCGTTGGCGAAGCGGGCCTTGCTCAGCGGATCCGGGCCGTAGAGCACATCGCGTCCCACCGGCATGTACACGAACAGGGCAAACACGAGGCCGCTGTAGGTGATCATCAGGAAGAACGGCAAGGCCATCACGCTGATGGCGTTGTGCGCGTCGAGCCAGGAGCGCTGGCCCTTGCCGGGACGGAAAGTGAAGAAGTCCGTGAAGATCTTCTTGTGCGTGATGACGCCGGTGGTGATGGCCAGCAGCATCAGCATGGTGCACACACCGACGATGCGGATAGCCCATGCGTAAGGCATGTAGCGCAGCTCGTAGTGCATGCGGTACAGGACGCGCCCACCGGCGGTGTCCCGCGGCTGCGGTCCCGCAGGCAGCACCGCGCCCGTGGCGGCATCCAGCGTTTCCGAGCCACGCTGGCCCGCGCCATTGCCAGACACCGGCATGTCTTCCCACGCGACGCCCAGGTTCTCCCAGCGGCGCTGCACGAGCGATTGGTGCGGCAGCGTGATGCTCCAACGCGCCGCGCCGGGGGCCACCTGTTCCAGCCGGTCCAGAGCGTGGTGCACGGCTAGCACGGGATCGGTCGGGACGCCGGCCCGGGCGGACATCGGCAGCTCGGGCTGCATCCAGCGCGTGATCTCCGCCTGGAAATACCCGGCGGTCCCCGTGACGAAGATGAAGAACAGCACCCAGCCGACGACCAGGCCGGTCCAGGTGTGCAGCCAGGCAGTGCATTGGCGAAAGCCCTCTTTCATGGGCGGCGCGTCACCAGCGCGGGGTGTACTTCAGGGTGAACATCACGTTGCGCGGCTCGCCGAAATCGTTGTTGCCGTTCTGCTCGGCGAAGCCCGGGATCCAGTAGCGCTTGTCGAACACGTTGTTGAGGTTCATGGACAGCATCACCTCCGGCGTGACCTGGTAGGCCACGCGCATGTTCCACACATCGAAGCCAGGCACCTTGAACGAGCGGTCGTAGCCCAGCGTGTGGCTCTGGATGGTGACGCCCCCACCGACGTTGACCCGGCTCCAGTCGCCGGGCAGTTGGTACGAGGCCCAGGCGCGCAGCATGTGTTTGGGCGTCCAGGTGCTGAACACCTTGCCCTGGTTCACCGGATCGGAGAGAAACTTGGTGGTGTTGCGGGTGTAGCCGAGCATCATCTGCAGGCCGCGCGCCACCTCGCCGCTGACCTCGGCCTCGTAGCCCTGGCTGCGCACCTTGCCCGAGGCGATGGAGCAGTACCAGCCATCGCAGGCGAAACCGGAAGCGGTATCGTTGACGCCGCGGTTCTTGTGGTCGTAGCGGAACACCGCGAGCGAGGTGTTCAGGCGCCCGTCCATGAGCTCGCCCTTGATGCCGACCTCATGGTTCGTGCCGACGATCGGTTCGAGCACCTGGCCCGCCACCGTGCGGGCGGATTGCGGTTCGAACACGCTTGTGACGCTGCCGTAGGCCGACCACCGCGGTGTCAGCGCGTAGACCAGTCCTGCATAGGGCGTGACCTCACCCGACGCGGTAATGACGGTCTGTGTATTGCTCGCCGGCACGCGGTAGAGGTAGTCGTACCAGCTCACGCGCGCCCCCAGGATGGCGGTCAGCGGCTCGGTCAGTCGGGCGCGCCAGCTGCCGTAGAGGCCACGCTGCCGCACGTCGTACACCGGGCGGGTCTGCACGCCCCCGGCGGCCATGATGGTCGCGAGATCCTGCCAGGGACGGTCGTGGTCGATGTCGAAGATGTTTCCGCCCGGTGTGAACGTGCGTGCGTGCATGTCGTTCGACGTGTACTTCGAGTAGTTCGCGCCCGCGGTGACATCGTGGCGCAGCCCCAGCGCCTGGAAGCGGCCGTTGACGTAGGCGTCGAGCCCCAGCTTGGTGGAGTCGAAATCGGTCGCCCAGTTGGCGTAGATGAGCCCGCTGCCGTCTGCCGCCACGTTGCCGTGCATGCGCTGGTGCACCGAGGTGTTCTTTTCGCTCATGCGCATCGCCGAGACCTTGAGCTTCCAGTCGGGATTGAAGCGGTGGTCCAGATCGGCGTACAGGACGGTCTGCTTGATATGGGCGCGGTTCCACCAGGCGCCCACATACGTGGAGCGGTCCAGGCCCAGATCCTGTCCGTCGGGATAGCGCGGCAAGCCCCGGATCATCGGCCGACCCCGGCTGTCCGAATCGCTCACACCCAGGCCGACCGTGGTGTCGGGGCTGATGTCGACGTCCAACGCGGCGTACAGGGAACGCGTGTGGTCGTTGACGTAATCGACGAAGGAATGGCTGTTGGCCTGGTCCACCACCACGCGCCCGCGCAGCGTGCCCTCCGCATTGAGCGGCCCTCCCGCATCCAGCTGCAGGCCATAGCGGCCCCACGACCCGGCGCGCGCGGTCAGCGCGACGGTCCTCTCCGCCTGCCCGCGCTTGCGCACCAGATTGACAGCGCCACCCGGGCTGCCCGTGCCCTGCAGCAGACCCGATGAACCGCGCAGGACCTCGAGGCGGTCGTAGAACACCAGGCCCTCAATGCCCCAGTTGCCCAGGGCGTAATTGTTGCGGGGGATCGGCACCCCGTCGTACTGCCAGGCGTCGATCTGGAAACCACGGGCGGACAACACCATGCCCTGACCCACGCCCTTGGCGCCCACCATGCCGGTGATGTTGTTGGCCGCCACTTTCAGATCGGTGATGCCCTGCTCGTCCAGCTGCGTGCGCGTGAGCACGCTGACCGATTGCGGGATGTCCTTGAGCGCCTGATCGCCCTTGTTGATGCTCACCGCACGCACGGCGAACGAGCCGCTGCCTTCGGTGGTGCTGCTGCGCTCGGCCTGGGCGGTCACCGTCACGGTGCCCAGCGTGGTGGCCTCGCCTGCGCGGGGCACAGGCTCGATCGTCACCAGACGGCCCTCGAAACGGCCGGACAGCCCGCTGCCCTCCAGCAACCGATCGAGCGCCTGGCGCGGGCTCAGGGGGCCCGAGATCGCGGGCGCGTTTTTACCTGCCACGGCACTTTGCTGCACCACCAGCTGCAGGCCGGTCTGCCGCGCCCAGTCGTTCAAGGCCTGCGCCAGCGGCTGGGCGGCAATGCGGATCTGCACCGGCGTGCCGCCACCGGTCTGTGCGTGCAGGGCCGGGGCACTGAAGGCAATGGCCAATACGAGGGCGAGCGGCAGCGGCCGCATCGAAAGGCGGTTCATGAGGGTCTTCTCCAGGTAGACAAAACAGCGACTACCTGTGTTGACGCAGCGAAGCGCCCCAACCCTGTACCCAATGCGAAAAATTCTTATTTCGGCTGCCACCCAGCATCAGCGCAGCAGCACCTCGGTTTCGCCATCGCCGCTATCGCTCAAGCGCACCGGCAACACCCGGGGCAGCGCGATGCGCAGGGTTTGCGGATTCAAGGGATCGAACGTGCCCGACAGCCGCAGGGCGGCCACGGCGGGGTCGCGCACGCGCAAACCACTGGGCCGATAACGCTCCAGTTCCGCGAGCGCCTGGCCCAGCGGCACGTCCACGAAGCTCACGCGCTGGTTCTGCCACGGAGCGATGCCGCCCGACGGCACGGCGGCCACCGGCTCCAGGACGCCACGCGCGTCGCTGGCCACCTGCTCCCCCGCAGTCAACAGCACGCCGGGCCACCGGGGCGTGTTGCCTTCGCCGAAGGCATCGGGGCGCGCCACCCGGACCTTGCCATGCTCCACCGCCACCCGCACACCGGCGTTGCCCGGCAAATCGGGGGTGTGGCGCACCGAGAAGCGCGTGCCGACCACGGTCACGCGCAAGGGCCCGGCCCACAGGTGAAAAGGACGCGCGGCATCCGCTTGCACGTCGAACAAGGCCTGTCCGTCGAACAGCCGGACCTCGCGCTGCCCGCGGTAGTAGGACACGGCCACACGCGTGGCAGTGTCCAGTCGCAGCGTGGAGCCGTCGGGCAAGCGCACGCTGCGTTGCTCGCCGCGCCCGGTCTGGAACGCCTGCACCCAGACGGGTTTGGCCTGCTGGTGCCGCCAGGTCAACAGCCCCACCCCGGCCATCAGCGCGACACCGGCCAGCGCGGTGGCAGGCTGCAGGAAACGCCGCCGCGAGGCCACGGCCATGGGTCGCGCGTCCTCGGCCGGTGCTTGGAGCGTCTCCATCAAGGCCTTGTCGCGCACCAGGTTGCGCCGCATCCGCGCCATGAGATCGTCGGGCATGCCGTCCAGGCGCTCCCATTGCTGGCCGCACTGCGCATAAGCCGGGGCATGGCGCACGTCCGACGCCAGCCATGACTGGAACGCGGCCTCGTCGTCTCGGCCCCAGGCGGCCGTGTCGCGCCGCCGCACGAACCAGCCCAGCGCCGCCTCGCGCAAACGCAAGGGGTCATCGCCGTCGGTGGAGGAGTTGCTGAAAACGTTGGCCACGGTCATGCAGGTTTTCTCCTGTCTGTAGACGCATGATCGGGGTTCGACCCTGTAAGGACTTTCGTGGGTGCTGGCATGGTGATGGCGTAGGGTCTGCGGCTCAAGGCTCGGGCTTGCGGCCCCGCTCTCGGCGCGGGCGCTCGCTGCCGCCGCGCTGAGCGCCCCGCTCAAGCGCATCCAGTCGGTCCCAGCAAGCATTCAACGCGATCTGCACCTGCATCTCCACCGTCTTGACGGCGATGCCCATCCGGATCGCCGCTTCGGCGTGGCTCAAGCCATCGAACTTCACCAAGATAAAGGCTTCGCGACAGCGCGGCGGCAGGCTGTCCACGATCGCCGCGATGGCCTCGAAGCGCTGACGCACGGCCAGGGCCGTTTCCGGCTCCAGGGCGGCCGGGCCGGCCTGTTCGTCGACATCGAAGCCGCGACGGTCCGCGTCTTCGTCCAACGGTGCGGCGGCGTCCGCCCCCGCGCGCACCGCGTGGCGGCGGTAACGATCGGTCAGGAGATTGCGCGCGATCCTGTAGAGCAGCGCACGGGGGTCGCGGATCGCCGTGCCCGAACGTTGCGCCGCATACACACGGGCAAAACTTTCCTGCGCCAGGTCGGCCGCGGCGTCGCGGTCCCGCAGCTTGAGCGCCAGGAAGTTGAACAGTTCGCGGTAGTAGTGGTCGAACACGGGTGGGCCAAGGACCAGACAGCAGGAAAGACACCTGGGCGGGCTGGCTGCAGCGTTCGTGGCTGACCCGGGCGATCCCAACGGATCGCGAATGCGCGGAATTATCCCCTACCGACCGGCCTCACAGATTCGGCGCCAACCAGCGCTGCAGTTCCTCGCGCGCCACCGCGCTGCGCGCGGCCAGATCGGCGACCTGATCGTCCGCGATCTTGCCGACGTTGAAGTAGGTGCTCTGCGGGTGCGCCAGGTAAAACCCGCTCACGCTGGCCGCGGGCGTCATGGCCAGGCTTTCGGTCAGGCCCATGCCGATGTCCTCGCACTGCAGCAGCTCGAACATCGGGCGCTTGACCGAGTGGTCCGGGCAAGCCGGGTAGCCCGGCGCCGGGCGGATGCCCTGGTATTTCTCCTTGATCAGCTCTTCGTTGCTCAGCGCCTCATCGGCCACATAGCCCCAGAGATCGGTGCGCACGCGGTGGTGCATGCACTCGGCCAGCGCCTCGGCCATGCGATCGGCAATCGCCTTGAGCATGATGGCGGAGTAGTCGTCGAGGTCGTCGATGAACTGCTTTTCCTTCTTCTCTACGCCCAGGCCGGCGGTGACCGCGAACATGCCCACGTAGTCGTTGGCCACGCCCTTGGGCGCGACGAAGTCGGCCAGGCAGCGGCTGGGCCGCATCACGCCTTCGAACTCGTGTTTCTCGGTCTGCTGGCGCAGGCCGTGCCAGGTCAGCGCGACCTCGCTGCGGCTCTCGTCGGTATAGAGCTCGATGTCGTCGTCGCGCACGCTGTTGGCTGGGTACAGGCCCACCACGGCGCTCGCGCTGAGCCAACGGCCTTCGATCACGCGCTGCAGCATGCGCTTGCCATCGCTGAAGACGCGCCGCGCTTCTTCGCCCACGATCTCGTCCTTGAGGATCTCGGGGAAGGGGCCGGCGAGGTCCCAGGTCTGGAAGAACGGCCCCCAGTCGATGTACTTCGCGATCTCGTGGAGGTCGAAGTTCTTGAACACGCGCCGGCCGATGAACTTGGGGCTCTGCGGCGTGAAGGCGGCCCAGTCGATCGGCGTCTTGTTGGCGCGCGCCTTCTCCAGCGGCCACAGCGGCACCTGTTTCTTGTTGGCGTGCTGTGTGCGCACGCGCTCGTAGTCGGCGTTGACTTCGGCAATGTACGCCGCCGCCTGGTCCGACAGCAGCCCCTGCGCCACGCTCACGCTGCGCGAGGCATCGGGCACGTAGACCACCGGGCCGTCGTAGTGCGGCGCGATCTTCACCGCGGTGTGCACGCGGCTGGTGGTGGCGCCGCCGATGAGCAGCGGGATGCCCTTGCCACGGAAGTGCTCGTCCTTCTGCATCTCGCCGGCCACGTACTGCATTTCCTCCAGGCTGGGCGTGATGAGACCCGAGAGGCCCACGATATCGGCGCCCTCGGCCTTGGCCATGGCGAGGATTTCGTGGCAGGGCACCATCACGCCCATGTTCACCACTTCGTAGTTGTTGCACTGGAGCACCACGGTGACGATGTTCTTGCCGATGTCGTGCACGTCACCCTTGACCGTGGCGATCACGATCTTGCCCTTGGACTTCACATCGCCACCCGCCGCTTCGAGCTGGCGCTTCTCTTCCTCGATGTAGGGCAACAGGTGGGCCACGGCCTGTTTCATCACGCGCGCGCTCTTGACCACTTGCGGCAGGAACATCTTGCCCTGGCCGAACAGGTCGCCGACCACGTTCATGCCATCCATCAGCGGGCCTTCGATCACGTTGAGCGGGCGGCCGCCACCGGCCTTGATCTCCTGCCACATCTCTTCCGTGTCTTCGGTGATGCAGTCGTTGATGCCGCGCACCAGCGCATGCTTGAGGCGCTCGCGGATCGGCAGCGCGCGCCATTCGTTCTTCTTGCTGTCGTCCTTGGCCGAGCCCTTGGCGCTCTCGGCCACCTCCACCAGGCGCTCGCCCGCGTCGGGCCGGCGGTTGAGCACCACGTCTTCCACGCGCTCGCGCAGCTCAGGCTCCAATTCGTCGTACACGCCGACCATGCCGGCATTCACGATGCCCATGTCCATACCGGCCTTGATGGCGTGGTACAGGAACACGGTGTGGATGGCTTCGCGCACCGGATCGTTGCCGCGGAAGCTGAACGACACATTGGACACCCCACCGCTGACTTTCGCGCCGGGCAGGTTCTGCTTGATCCAGCGCGTGGCGTTGATGAAGTCGACCGCGTAGTTGTTGTGCTCTTCGATGCCGGTGGCAATGGCAAAGATGTTGGGGTCGAAGATGATGTCTTCGGGCGGGAAGCCCACCTCGTCCACCAGCACGCGGTAGGCGCGCTCGCAGATCTCGATCTTGCGCTCGTAGGTATCGGCCTGGCCTTTTTCGTCAAAGGCCATCACGACGGCGGCTGCTCCGTAGCGCTTGACCAGGCGCGCCTGGCGCCTGAACTCGTCCAGCCCCTCTTTCATGGAGATCGAGTTGACGACGCCCTTGCCTTGCACGCAGCGCAAGCCGGCTTCGATCACGTCCCACTTGGAGGAGTCCACCATCACCGGCACGCGCGCGATGTCGGGCTCGCCAGCGATCAGGTTGAGAAATCGCACCATCGCGGCCTTGCTGTCGAGCATGGCCTCGTCCATGTTGACGTCGATGATCTGCGCGCCGTTTTCCACCTGCTGGCGCGCCACAGCCAGCGCGTCTTCGAAGCGGCCTTCCAGGATCATGCGGGCGAAGGCCTTGGAGCCGGTGACGTTGGTGCGCTCGCCCACGTTCACGAACAGGCTGCCCGGTTCCACGCGCAACGGCTCCAGGCCGGAGAGCAGCATGGAAGGCACGGAAGGGAGAGAGGCGGATGCGGACATGGGACTCACCAAGACAGGTTGCGGACAACAGACTGGTGAGCGCCGTTTGGGCCTGTTTGCGCCCACTCAAGCCTGACGCACGGTGAGGAGCCTGTGAAAAGCCCGCCGGCGCTGCAACGCTCCTTGAGAGGCGGCGATTTTAGCGTGGCGCCACGCACTTCTTGGCGCAAAGGGCTTCCACAGGGAAGCCTTCACACCTTCTCAGGCCACGGCAGCCCCGTCCCTGGCCGGGTGGGCCTGCGCAAATGCCAGGATCACCTCACGCACGATCTTGCGCTGCGGCACCGGCAGGTTGAGGAAGGCGTCCAGCACCTCGCGCTCCTGGTAACTCAAGCCCTCGTCCCATCGCTTGCGTTGCTCCTGCACACGCTGACGCACCGCTTGGCCAAAGCGCAACACCTCGGGCTCCACGCGCAGGATTTCGGCCAGCACCAGCAGCTTGTCCTGCTCGGGAATCGACTCGCCGCGCAGCCAACGGGCCGCCCCCTGGAACGACACCGAACGGCCCCAGTAACGCGCGTTGAACAAGTTGAGCAGCACGCTGGGCCTGGGCTCCAGGCCCGCCGACACCATCGCATCCCGCAGCCTTTGGGCAAATTCGAGCTTGTGATCCATGCCCTGAACGCTAGTTTTCGGCATTGCGTCACCTCGCCGTCTTGTTATCCCCCTGATACACGTGTTGATTAAGACTCTACCGGCAAAAAAGCGCAGCAGTGCCAGAAAAAAGACGCGGTTCTGATGGCCGGGACACCAGCTCTTGGGACGGCTGGGCCTGAGCAGTACCCACCAAATGAATTTCACGGCATTCGGAAGTATTCACTTACCGCGCTTGCCGTGCGCACGCCCCCAGGAATGCAGCCGCATGAGGCCCATGGTGTGCAACCGGCCACCTGACCGCCCCGGGTCACCCGGAACGACAACGCCGATTTGTCGCAACCAGCCCACGCGGCCTCTGCTGCGCCCGATGCGATGGTCGCCGAATACCCCATGGGATATGAAACCAAGAAGACAGTTGGTCAACGCACTACCTATTGATTAAACTTTCTGAAAAATGTATTCAATCAGGGAGTTTTATGTCCAACAACATACTACCAAGTTCTACAGTCACCACCGACGCGCTGCTGCGGTGGTGGTTCGGCCCTCGCGAGCGCCAGCGCCGCAGCGACCCCGGCTTTCTCGAGCGCCAGCGCCTGGCGATCCTGAACACCATCGGGGCTCACGAGGCACCGAACGCCGCCGCACCTCGGCCCGCCCAACGGGTGCACCGGGTGGGGCTGACCTGCGGTACGGACCAGATCTGCGTCACGCTGGCGCTGCTGATCTGGCAGTTGCTGAACCAGCGCGACGCAAAAGCGGCCCGCACCGACGACGGTCGGTTCACAAGCCACTTCTTGCTCGTGGCACCCCACCCCTGCGTTCGCAGCCGCCTGTTCGACGCGCTCGCCGGCAGGGCCTCGGCAGGCGGTTACGGCGAGCGCCATTTCGACAACTCCGATCTGGTGCGGCTGGCGCCCACGCTCATTCCGCAGGACCGCCGCGAGGAGGTGTTCGACTTCATGCGCCGTCACACGGGCACGGGAACCCGGGCCATGCGCCAAGCCCAGGGTGATGGTGTGGTGGCCGTCACCGATGGCCGCCTGGAAGCGCTGGAATGCCTCGCGCGCCTGTCACCCGATGCCATGGTGTTCGACGACGAGACGCGTGCGCCGTATTGCGCACGCGGCGAAGGCCCGCTCACCGGACAGGCGTGGCGCCATCATCTGCGGCGCGTCGCCATGTCGCGCAACGGCTGCGGCGTGCAAGTCGTGTTCACGGCGGATGCGCCCGACACCGGCGCTCCCTCGGCACCCGCAACGTCTCCCTACCCGGGATGAACGGGAATCACCCGGCGCGCCGGCCGCTCGGCCCGCGCGCGCAGTTGCCCGCAACCGCCCTCCACGTCCTGCCCGGCCGACTGGCGCAGCTTGGTGAGCACGCCGCGCTGGTGCAGGCGCCGCGCGATGGCACTGGCGCGTTCCGCGCTCGGGCGCTGGTAGGGCAGGTCGTCGACCGTGTTGTACGGGATCATGTTGAGGATGGCGTACTTGCCGTGCAGCAAGCGTGCCACGTCCTCGATGTCGCCGTCGCCGTCGTTGATGCCCGCGAGCAAGGTCCACTGGTATTGAATCGGATAACCGGTGGTGCGCGCGTACGCTTCGCCAGCGGCCACCAGCTCCTGCGGGCTCATGCGGGGCGCTCGCGGCAGCAGCTGTTCGCGCAATTCGGCCCGGGTGGTGTGCAGCGAGAGTGCCAATGCAGGCTTGACGCGGCCGCGCGGCAGCGCCTCGAATACGCGCGGATCGCCCACGGTGGAGAACACCAGGTTCTTGTGGCCGATGTTGCCCACCGTGCCGAGCAGGTCGATCGCCTCGAGCACGTTGTCCAGGTTGTGCGCGGGCTCGCCCATGCCCATGAACACCACCCTCTTCACCCGGCGGCGGCCGCGCGCAAGCGCCACTTGCGCCACGATCTCGGCGCTGCCGACCTGGCGCACCAGACCGCTCTTGCCGGTCATGCAGAACACACAGCCCACCGCACAGCCGACCTGGGTGGACACACACAGGCCGTCGCGCGGCAGCAGCACGCTCTCCACGGTCTGGCCATCGGCCAACGCCACCAGCAGCCGCGCCGAGCCGTCCTGGCCCGGATGCACGGATTGCACCCGCGCCAGAGCGGCGAGTTCGTCGGCCAGCGCGGGCAAGGCCGCCACCAGCCTGGCCGGCAAGAAATGCGCGATCTCGCGCCGGCCCGCGTCCTGCGGCAGGGCTTGCGACCACAGGCGCAGCACGCGCTGTTCATGGCGGGGATTGGCGCCGAGCGCGCGCAGGCGTTGGCGAAGGTGTTCGATGCGCATGGGGAACCTAGGGCCTGTTCACACTATTTTTCCAAGTGCGAAGGGATTGAAAACAAGGCCGAGAGGGCCGGTACGGTTTCGTCGATGAAGTGGCGCAGCTTGGCGGGAACAAAACGCTGCCCCGGATACACGAGGTGGATCGGGTCCGTGCGCGCGTGCCAACCCGGGAGCAAGGACACCAGCTGCCCATGACTCATCTCGCGGCGGCACACGTAGTCCGGCAGCAAGGCCACGCCTTGTGCGTCGAGCGCGAGCTGGCGGATCATCCGCATGTCGTTGGCCGCGAAGGCGCTGCGCAAAGGCACGGTGGCGCGTGCCTTGCCGCGCATGAGGGTCCAGCTGTCGCGCCCCAGCGGGCTGAAGCACAACGTGGCATGGTGCGCGAGGTCCTTGGGCTGGCGCAAAGGGGGCGCCCGTTTCAGGTAGTCCGGGTGGGCGAACGGTGCCCAGCGCGCCTGCCCGATGCGGCGCGCAACCAGGCTGGAATCGGCCAGTTCACCGGCTCTCAGGGCAAGGTCCAGGCCCTGCTCCACCAGGTCGAGGCGCGCATCGGAAAACACCAGTTCGACCGACACCCCCGGATGGCGCGCGCGGTAGGCGCTCAGAATGCCTAGCAACTGCTCATCGCCCATGTCGATCGGGAGCGTGAGGCGCAACAGCCCCTGCGCTTCGTGCTTGCCGGCGTCGATCTGGGCCTCGGCCTGCAGAATTTCCTCCAGGCCGCGCGCGGCCTGGCGCAAGTAGGCCTGACCGGCTTCGGTCAGGCGCAGGCGGCGCGTGGTGCGCTGCAACAGCGTGACGCCCAGACGCTGCTCCAGCCGCGACACGCGCACGCTCAGCGTGGACACCGGCATGCCCAGCAAGCGCGCGGCGGCACTGAAACCACCGGCTTGCGCCACGCGCACGAACACCAGGGTGTCGTTCAGGTCCATACCTTGATTGTTCAGCTCATTGAAAAATGATTTGCGATCTTACCGACTTATCACGCGCGGGCGGGCCCGGTACAGTGGACCCCTACAAGGAGAATCCCCATGAAAACCGTGTCCTTCATCCAACGCAGCGCCGGCGGCCACTGGGTCGGCGACGGCTTTCCCGTGCGCAGCATCTTTTCGTACAACAGCGCGCCCGAACGGTTCTCGCCGTTTCTACTGCTCGACTACGGCGGACCCACGCGCTTCGATCCGACCGCGAAACAGCGCGGCGTGGGCCAGCACCCGCACCGCGGCTTCGAGACCGTGACCATCGTCTACGACGGTGAAGTCTCGCACCGCGACTCCAGCGGTGGTGGCGGCACCATCGGCCCCGGAGAGGTGCAGTGGATGACGGCGGCCGCCGGCATCGTGCACGAGGAGTACCACGGCGAGCGTTTCGCGAAGGAAGGTGGCGCGTTCGAAATGGTGCAGTTGTGGGTGAACCTGCCGGCGCGCGACAAGATGGCGGCACCAGGCTACCAGGGCATCACGCGCGACCAGATTCCGCAGGTCGACCTGCCCGATGGGGCCGGCACGGCGCGCATCATCGCTGGCGAGTTGCTGGGCGCCCAGGGCCCGGCCCGCACCTTCACGCCCATGCAGGTGTGGGACTTGCGCCTGAAGGCCGGCCACACGCTGACACTGCCTGCCGCCGAAGGCCACACCACCGCGCCCTTCGTGCTGCGTGGCCGCCTGCGCCTGGCCGACGGCCAGGAAGTGACGGCCGCGCAGATGGCGGTGCATTCGCGCGATGGCCAGGACGTGCGCGTCGAGGTTCTGGAAGACACCACCGTGCTGTGGCTGGTCGGCGAGCCGATCGACGAGCCGGTGGTGGGGTACGGTCCGTTCGTGATGAACAGCGAGGCCGAGATCCACCAGGCCTTTGCCGACTTCCAGAGTGGCAAGATGGGCCGCATCACGGCGACCGCCTGACCCCACGAAAGGAAACGACATGCTCGAGATGGTGATCAATGCCCGCGCGGCCGACCTGGGCCACGGCCTCAAGGTGCGGCGCGTGCTGCCCTACGCGAAACGCCGCATGGTCGGCCCCTGGATCTTCGTCGACCATGCCGGCCCGGTCACGCTGGCCGCCGAAAACACGCGCGCGGCCGATGTGCGCCCGCACCCGCACATCGGCCTGTCCACCGTGAGCTACCTGCTCAGCGGCCAGGTGGAACACCGCGACAGCCTGGGCGTGCACCAGTTCATCAATCCTGGCGACGTGAACTGGATGACCGCGGGGCGTGGCATCTCGCACTCGGAACGCTTCACACACCCGGACTCGTTTGCCGGGGGTGGCCTGGAACTGATGCAGCTCTGGGTGGCGCTGCCCGAGGCCGACGAGGAAACCGATCCGGCCTTCACGCACTACCCGGCCACCGACCTGCCGGTGCGCGACGCCGATGGCGTCTGGATGCGCCTGATCGCTGGTGAGGCCTACGGCATGCGAAGCCCGGTGCGCACGCACTCACCCCTCTTCTACCTGCACACCGAATGGCAAGCGGGTGCGCGCCTGGCGCTGCCTGGCGGCTACAGCGAGCAGGCCGTCTACGTGGCGCGCGGCGAAGTGGAATACGACGGGCAGACCTACGTCACCGGACAACTGCTGGTGTTCGACAACGACACGGACGCGACCCTCACCGCGCACACCAAGGCCACGCTGATGGTCTTTGGCGGCGAGCCGCTGGGCGAGCGGCATGTGTTCTGGAACTTCGTGTCCTCGCGCAAGGATCGCATCGAACAGGCCAAGGCCGATTGGGCCGCGGGCCGCATTCCGCTGCCACCAGGTGACGACAAGGAATGGATTCCGCTGCCGGGCTGACGCCGTGGCGGCGGCCAGCGGATGCGCTCACAGGTTCTCAGTACTGCTTGTAGGGCAGGAACTTGCCCGACATGGCGATGTTCACGCGGTCGCCGTTCGGGTCGGCCTGGCGCTGCAGGTCCATCTTGAAGTCGATGGCGCTCATGATGCCGTCACCGAACTCTTCGTGGATCAGTTCCTTGAAGGTGGTGCCGTAGACGCTGACCAGTTCGTAGAAGCGGTAGATCAGCGGGTCGGTGGGCACAGTGGTGGGCAGTGAGCCCTTGTAGGGCACGACCTGCAGCCACTTCTGCTCTTCGACGGAGAGGCCAAAGAGTTTGCCCAGCACCTTGGCCTGGGTGGCGGTGGCGGTCATCTGCCCCAGGCACAGCGCGGTCGTCCACTCCTTGGACTGGCCCACCTTCCTGGCCACGTCGGCCCAGCTCAGGCCCTTGGTGACCTTGGTATGGATGATCTTTTCAGTGACGGCGAGTCGGCTCATGGTGTTGCCTCGGGTGTGGATGAAAGGGTGGGGTGAAGGGGTGGCGTGAAAAGCTCAGTGGGCCCGCGCACGCGAGACCAGGAAGTCGACGATGTGGTTGCGCAGTTCGTAGTACCCGTCCAAGTGGTGCAGCTGGGCGCGCGCGCGTTGGCGCGGCAACGGGTTGACCACCACCTCGGCCATGCCACCGGGCACATAGCCCGTCGGCGTTTGCGCGCCATTGCTCATGAGCAGGATGCGGTCTGCCAGCAGGATGGCCTCGTCCACGTCGTGCGTGATCATGAACACGGTCTGGCGCGTCTGGCCCACGATGGCCATGAGCTCGTCCTGGATCGTGCCGCGCGTGAGCGCGTCCAGCGCGCCAAACGGCTCGTCGAGCAACAGCATCTTGGGTTGGATCGCAAAGGCGCGCGCAATGCCCACGCGCTGCTTCATGCCGCCCGAGAGCTGGCTGGGTTTCTTGTCGATGGCGGGCGAAAGACCCACCAGGGCCACGAACTTCTCGACCTGCGCGTCGACTTGCGCCCGGCGCCAGTCGGGCCAGCGCGACTTCACGGCGAAAGCGATGTTCTGCCGCACACTGAGCCAGGGCATGAGCGCGTGGCTCTGGAACACCACGCCGCGCTCCAGGCTCGGGCCGGCGATCTCGCGCCCGTCCATGAAGCAGTGGCCGGCGGTGGCGAACTCCAGCCCGGCCAACACGTTGAGGATGGTGGTCTTGCCGCAGCCGCTGTGGCCGATGATGCAGACGAACTCACCCTTGTCGATGGCGAAGGACACGTCGGCGAACACGGGCTTGTCGGCCTGGTAGGCCTTGGCGAGTTTTTCAACCTGGAGAAAACCGGTCATCTTGGGAACGTCTTTGGTTGGGGACGGTGCGAGGGCCGGGGCCTGCCCTTCTCGTGAGTCGAATTCACTCCACATAGGTCACCGCCTTCTGGAATTGGGCGAACATCAGGTCGAGCAGCATGCCGACCACACCGATGACCAGCACCGCGAAGATCACGTTGGTCAGCGACAGGTTGTTCCACTCGTTCCACACGAAGTAGCCAATGCCGGTGCCCCCCACCAGCATCTCGGCCGCCACGATCACCAGCCAGGCGATGCCCATGCTGATGCGCATGCCGGTGAGGATGGTGGGCGCGGCCGCCGGCAGGATGACCCGCAAGGCCTTGCGCAGCGGGCGCACCTCCAGCGTGCTCGCCACGTTGAGCCATTCGCGCTTGACGGCCGAGACACCAAAGGCGGTGTTGATCAGCATGGGCCAGACCGAGCAGATGAAGATCACGAAAATGCCGCTGACGTTGGAGTCTTTCAGCGTGTAGAGCGCCAGCGGCATCCAGGCCAGCGGGCTGATGGGCTTGAGCACCTGCACAAAGGGGTCGAAGGCTTTGCGCATCAGCGGCGACATGCCGATCAGGAAGCCCAGCGGTATGGCCACCACCATGGCCAGCACGAAACCGCTGGCCACGCGGGCCAGCGAATGGGCGAGCTGGATGCCAATGCCCTTGTCGTTCGGCCCCTTGTCGTAGAACGGGTCGGACAGGTGCTCCCAACTGGCCTTGGCCACCGCCAGCGGCTGCGGAAAGCCGCTGGACTTCTGCGCCCCCGGGTCCTTGCCCATGAGCTTGGCGTACTCGATTTCGTCGGCCGTCATGCCGGCGCTGGAGCCACCGACGGAGGGGGCAGAAGTGCCCAGCTGCCACGCACCGATGAAGACCACGAACAGGAGCAGGGACACCAGCGTGGCACGCAGGTTCAGGCGCTTGGTGCTCATGCTCAGGCCGCCCTGGAGATCGCGAAGCTCTTGAGGTATTCCACCGGCTTGGCGGGATCGAACTCCTTGCCCATGATGGTGTGCTTGGTGTAGGCCGGGCCGGCCTTGAAGTCGATGTCCAGCGCCTTCATGTGCTGGCGCGCATCGGTGATCAGGAACACCTGCTCGGCGAGCTTGCGGTAGTTCACCTCGCCCTTCACATAGCCCCAACGCTGCATCTGGGTGAGCATCCACACGGCCATGCTCTGCCACGGCATCGGGTCGAAGTCGGCGCGGTCGGGCACGGTCTGGATCTTGCCCAGGCCATCGGCAAACCGGCCGGTGAGGACCTGCGAGATCACCGTCTCGGGCTGGTTCAGGTAGGCCTGCGGCGCGATCACTTTCGCGATGAGCTCGCGGTTCTTGGCCTGGCGCGCCATGGCCGCAGCGGTGAGCACCGCGCGGTACAGCGCGGCGAAGGTGTTGGGGTTCCGGGTGATGAATTCGGTGCTGGTGCCGAAGGCGCAGCAGGGGTGGCCATTCCACAGGTCCCTGGTGAGGATGTGCAAGAAGCCCACCTCGTCGTACACCGCCCGCTGGTTGAAAGGGTCCGGGCCGAGGTAGCCGTCGATGTTGCCGGCACGCAAGTTGGCCACCATCTCGGGCGGCGGCACCACGCGGATCTGAACGTCGGTGTCGGGGTTGAGGCCGGCTTCGGCCAGGTAGTAGCGCAGCAGGAAGTTGTGCATCGAGTATTCGAACGGCACGCCGAACTTGAAGCCCTTCCACTGCCTGGGATCGCGCCTGTCCTTGTGCTTCATGTGCAGGGTGATGGCCTGGCCGTTGGTGTTCTGGATCGTCGCCACGTTCATGGGCACGGCGTTGGAGCCCACGCCCATGGATATGGCCAGTGGCATGGGCGAGAGGAAGTGCGTGGCGTCGTACTCCTTGTTGATCATCTTGTCGCGGATCAGCGCCCAGCCCGCGGTCTTGATCACCTCGACGTTGAGCCCCTGTTTCTCATAGAAGCCCAGCGGCTTGGCCATGATCAGCGGCGTGGCGCAGGTGATGGGAATGAAGCCGATCTTGAGGTTGGTTTTTTCCAGCGAACCCTTCTTCTCCTGAGCCATGGCCTGCAGGCTGGCCACCGGCAGCACGCTGGCGATGGCCGCCATCGCCGTGCCCTTGCCGACTGCGCGCAGGAAGCGGCGGCGCACCTCGTCTTGCGGGAACAGCGCCTTGACCAGCGTGGCCTCGACGAACGCATTGCTGTAGGCCTCGAACTCTGCGCTCTCGCTGCGCTGGCGCAACGCGAGGGCCGCTCGGTCGGCCGCCACCTCGGCGTGGTGCTCCGCGATCGAGTGGTCGCGCCCGCAACTGCACTTGAGCATGAGCGGGCGGTCGGCGTTGTAGGGATCGAAGAATTCGGACATGGCGCACCTCGTGTGTTGAAGACGAGGAGGCCGTCTGCAAGCACCGGGCCAGAACCGGTGGCGGGTGCGCCATCGTGTGAAAGTCGTGCCGCGCCACACGACGCCGCGTAGGGCCAGCCCTACAGGGAACGGCCTTTCAACCGGATCGGGGGTCGCGCGCGTGGCGCTCGGCGTACAGCGCGAGCTCCACATCGTTCTTCGCGCCGGTTTTCTCCAGCACGCGTGCACGGTAAGTGCTCACGGTGTTCGCCGCCAGGCCCAGCTGTGCACCAATTTCGCTCACGGTGCGCCCCTGCGTCAGCAGGCGGTAGACCTGGTATTCGCGGTGCGAGAGCGCCTCGGCTCCGGTCTGTGCGCCAGCGCTGCCCACGGCCGCGGCGAGCGCTTCGGCCGTGGCCTGGCTCACGAACACCGCGCCACCGGCGGCCTTGCGCACCGCCGTGATCATGTCGTCGGGGTCCGCGCTTTTGTTGAGATAGCCGCACGCACCCATGCGGATGCAGCGCACCGCGTATTGCTTTTCGGGGTAGGTGCTGAGCATGAGCACCGGCAGGTTGGGGTACTCGCGCTTGATCGCCTGCAACACGTCCAGCCCATCCAGCCCGGGCATGGCCACGTCGAGCAGCACCAGGTCCAGGCCCTCCTTGCCACGGGCCGCCTGCACTTCGGCCAGCACCTCGTGGCCGGTCTGCGCCTCGGCCACCACCTGGACATCCGAGGCGTCGGCCAGGATCTGCTTGAGGCCTTCGCGCACGATGCGGTGGTCGTCGCCGATCAGCACGCGGATGGTTTCGGTCATGAGATCGAACTGGGTGTTCATGCGGTGTCTCCAGGAGGCAGTCCCACCGACAGGCACATGCGGGTGCCTTGGCCGGGTGCACTGTCTATGTGTATATCGCCACCGAAATGCCGTGCCCGCTCGCGCATGCCCATCACGCCATAGGCATGGGCGGCTTCAAAGGCCTGGGCCGGCGCGCCCACGCCATTGTCCTGCACCGTCAGGCGCAGCGCTGAGCCCTTCACGACAATGTCCACGCCCAACCACTGCGCGCGCGCATGGCGGCCTACGTTGCTGAGCATCTCCTGAAAGATGCGGAACACCGCCATGGCCAGCGGCTCGGCGGGTTCGGGAGCGTCGGGCACGTCCATGTGCCAGTCCAGCGCCAGCTCGGCCGATTGCACGAACTCCTGCGCCTGCCACTCCAGCGCCGCCCACAGGCCCTGGTGGTCCAGGATGCTGGGGCGCAGGTCGGTGATGATGCGCCCGACGTTGTCCACCGCGGTCTCGATCAGGCGGCTCATGTTCTGGCACTTGCAGCGCATGTGGTCGCGCATGTGGTGAGCGGCCTCGGCGCTGCGGCTTTCCTGTTCGGACAGGCGCTTGTCCATCCAGTTCACATCCATCTTCAGCGCCACCAGCAAGCTGCCGAGTTCGTCGTGCACCTCGCGTGCGATGCGGGTGCGCTCCTCCTCCCGCACGGCTTCCGAGCGCGCCGCCAATTCGCGCACTTGTTTGAGCGCGGTGGCCAGGGCCAGCGTGCGCTCGTCCACGCGCTCCTCGAGTTCGTCCTTGGCGCGCCGCAGCGCATCGGCCGCGCGCTTGCGCTCGGTGATGTCCACGAAAGTCACCACCGCGCCGCGCACCTGGCCTTCGTCCACGATCGGGTGGCTGGAGTACTCCACCGGGAAGGACGTGCCATCGCGGCGCCAGAACACCTCGCTGTCGATGCGGCAGGGCAGGCCCTGGCGGAAGGCATTGAAGATCGGGCAGTCCTCCACCGGATAGTGCCCGCCATCGGCGTGCGAATGGTGGGTGAGTTCGTGCATGTTGCAACCCTGCAGCTCCCCCGGCTCGAAGCCGATCATGCGCGCGCCCGCGTGGTTGATGAACACGCAAAGACCGTCCAGATCGACGCCAAACACCCCTTCGCCGGTGGACGCCAGCAGCAGGCCCAGCGGGTCGCGCCAAGCGTCGGTCGACGGGGCCGCGGCATGGCTGACGAGTTGGGCGGCATCGAGTTGCATGGTGCCCAACCCAAGCAATGGATATGCCAAAGCCACGCGCCGAAGCGGGAAGGCACGACAATCGAACCGATTTCCCCTCTCCCCCGGAACTCCGTCATGGCCTTGCTCAGCTCCCTGTTTGGCACCAACGACAAAGCCGCCAGCGCCCGGCGCGCCCGCGTGAACGCCTCGGCCACCGCGCTGCGCGCCGCGCAGCTGCTGCGTTCGGCCACCGCACTGATCCAGCTCAACCCGCAAGAAGCGCTCACGGTGGTCGGCTACATGCAGATGCGCCATTGCGCCGAGGGCGAGGAAATCATCCGCCAGGGCGCCAGCGGCAGCAGCGGCGACGACGGCTTCATGGCCCTGGTGGTCGATGGCGAAGTCACGGTCGAGACGGTGACGGTGAGCCGGATCTCGCCATTGACTGTGAACGTGCTCGGGCCGGGTCACCTGATGGGTGAGATGTCGCTGATGGATGGCGCCGCCCGCTCGGCCACCTGCACCGCCAGCACCGACGTGGGCTGCGCCGTGCTCACGCGTGCCGCGCTCGAAGCCATGATCGCCGAAGAGCCGACCACCGCCGCCAAGCTGCTGAGCGCCGTGGCACTGCGTCTGAGCAGGCGCCTGCGCGAAACCGACAACAAGCTGCAACTCTACGGCCAGTTGGTGCAGAGCATGCAGGAAGAGATCAACCGGCTGGTACCGGACCTGGACTGATCCTCCTGCCACGGGGACGATGCATCCCCTGCCTGGTGTGCGGTCCCGCAAGTGGCAGCACAACATGAAATCGATGCACTCGTGCCCAGAACGAGGCGCAAACCGCAGCGATGGCCGTTGCTATCGCGATTGGGCCGAGCCAGGCGCCACGCGGCAGGTGCCGCACAGGTCAGGAAAATACAGGTGCGTGACCAGCCCGTGGACCGGGCCGTCCTGGTCTCAGGCCGCTTCCTTGTAGAAGTACTCGCGCTGGACCACCCGCGGCGCCAGCGGCGACACGCTCTGGTGAATCGCCCCGATGTGGTCGGGCGTGGTGCCGCAGCAGCCGCCCACGATGTTGACCAGGCCTTCGGCGGCAAACTCGCGCAACAGGCGGCTGGTGTCGGCCGGTGTTTCGTCGAAACCGGTGTCGCTCATCGGGTTGGGCAGGCCGGCATTGGGATAGCAGCTGATGAAGGTGTCGCCCGCGACCTTGGCCAGTTCCTGGATGTAAGGCCGCATCAGCGCCGCGCCCAGCGCGCAGTTCAGGCCCACGGCCAGCGGCTGCAGGTGGCGCACGCTGGCCCAGAAGGCGCTGACGGTCTGGCCACTGAGGATGCGGCCCGAGGCATCGGTCACGGTGCCGCTGATGATGATCGGCAGGCGCTGGCCGGACTGCTCGAAGAACTCGTCGATGGCGAACAAGGCCGCCTTGGCGTTGAGCGTGTCGAAGATGGTTTCGACCAGCAGCACATCGGCGCCGCCTTCGACCAGTCCCTCGATCTGCTCCAGGTAGGCTGCGCGCAGTTGTTCGAAGGTGACATTGCGTGCGCCGGCGTCGTTCACGTCGGGACTGATGCTGGCCGTCTTGGGCGTGGGGCCGAGGGCGCCGGCCACGAAGCGCGGCTTGTCCGGCGTGCTGAACTTGTTGCAGGCGGCACGCGCCAGACGTGCCGATTCAACATTCATCTCGCGTGCGAGATGGGCCATGTCGTAGTCGTCCTGCGCGATGGTGGTGGCGCCGAAGGTGTTGGTCTCGATCAGGTCGGCACCCGCAGCCAGGTAGCCTTCATGGATGTCGCGGATGACGTCCGGGCGCGTCAGGCTGAGCAGCTCGTTGTTGCCTTTCACGTCCTTGTGGAAGTCCTTGAAGCGCTCTCCGCGGTACTCCGCCTCGCCGAGTTTGAAGCGCTGGATCATGGTGCCCATGGCGCCGTCGAGGATGGCGATGCGGTGCTTCAGGATCTCGGGAAGCGCTTGCGCGCGGGTGTAGGCAGGGGCGTTCATGCCGGGATTGTATGAAAGCCCCTGCGCGCCCAACCGACCGCCAGGAGGGTGGCCCCGCGAATTCCCCGACAATAGCCGCCATGAAACACCTCACGCCCCAGCAGGCTTGGGCCTGGCTGCAGGCCCAGGGTGAGCTGCGCGCCGCCCAGGGCGAAGACCCCCCGCTGTTCGTGGACGTTCGCATGGAGATCGAGTCGCTCTACGTGGGCCGCCCACCCGGCGTGGAGAACATTCCCTGGTACGAATACCCCGACCTCACGCCCGATCCGGCGCGCTTTGCGACCGCGGTCGAGCAGGAAGCGGGCCGCAAGGACCGCCCGGTGCTGCTCATCTGCCGCAGCGGCAAGCGCACGCTGGACGCGGGCAAGGCGCTGGAGGCTGCGGGTTTCACTGACGTGGCCCACGTGCTTCACGGCTTCGAAGGCGAGCTCAACGACGCGTTCAAGCGCTCCACACTGAACGGCTGGCGTTTCGATGGCCTGCCCTGGGAACAGATGTAAGTCCATGAGCGCCACCATCGACATCGCACCCGGCAGCGAGATTCTGGAGACCAGCCTCGGCGTGCTGCACGAGGTGTTCGGCTACGAAGCCTTTCGAGGTCCGCAGGCGGACATCGTGTCCCACGTGGGCGCTGGCGGCGACGCGCTGGTGCTCATGCCCACGGGGGGTGGCAAGTCGCTGTGTTACCAGGTGCCCGCGATCGTGCGGCAACGCGCTGGCCAGGGCGTGACCATCGTGGTCTCTCCCTTGATCGCGCTGATGCACGACCAGGTCGGCGCCCTGACCGAAGCCGGCGTCGCCGCCGCCTTCCTCAACTCCAGCCTCTCCGGCGAAGAGGCGCAGCGGGTCGAGAGGCAGATGCTGCGCGGCGAGATCACGCTGATTTACACGGCGCCCGAGCGCCTGACCACGCCGCGCTTCCTCGCGCTGCTGGACTCGCTTCACGAACGCGGCAAGCTCAGCCTGTTCGCCATCGACGAGGCCCACTGCGTGAGCCAATGGGGCCACGACTTTCGCCCTGAATACCGCGCGCTGGTCGTGCTGCACGAGCGCTTTGCCAGCGTGCCGCGCGTGGCGCTCACCGCCACCGCCGACCACCTCACGCGCGCCGACATCGTCGAGCATCTGCAGTTGCAGGAAGCGCGCACCTTCATCAGCAGCTTCGACCGCCCCAACATCCGCTACCAGCTGGTGGAGAAGAAGGACGCCACCACCCAGCTGATGCGCTTCATCCGCGACGAGCACACCAGCAGCGGCGACGAGCACGACGCCGGCATCGTCTATTGCCAGTCGCGCCGGCGGGTAGAGGAAGTGGCGGCGATGCTCTGCGACGCCGGCCTCACCGCCCTGCCCTACCACGCGGGACTGGACGCGGCCGTGCGGCAGAAACACCAAGACCGCTTTCTGCGCGAAGAGGGCCTGATCATGGTCGCCACCATCGCCTTCGGCATGGGCATCGACAAGCCCGACGTGCGCTTCGTCGCGCACCTGGACATGCCCAAGAACATCGAGGGCTACTACCAGGAAACCGGCCGCGCCGGGCGCGACGGCGAGGCCGCCAATGCCTGGATGGCCTACGGCCTGCAAGATGTGGTGAACCAGCGCCGCATGATCGACGAGAGCCCCGCGGCCGACGAATTCAAGCAGGTGCTGCGCGGCAAACTGGACGCCCTGCTCACGCTCGCCGAAGCCAGCGACTGCCGCCGCGTGCGCCTGTTGTCCTACTTTGGCGAAGCCAGCCGGCCCTGCGGCAACTGCGACAACTGCCTGAGCCCGCCCGAACTGATCGACGCCACCGAGTCCGCGCGCAAGCTGCTTTCCTGCATCTACCGCGTGCAACAAGCCAGTGGCACGGCCTTTGGCGCGGGCCACATCATGGACATTCTGCGCGGCAAGGACACCGACAAGGTCAAGCAGTATGGCCACGAAAAGCTGTCTACGTTCGGCATCGGCGCCGATCTGTCCGAAACCCAGTGGCGCGCGCTGCTGCGCCAGCTCATCGCACGCGAGGCGATCGAGGTGCACGACGCGCCGTACAACACGCTGCACCTGGCCGGTGCGGCGCGGGACATCCTCAAGGGCCAGGCCGAGGTGCGCCTCAGGGCCCTGGCCGACAAGGCCGCGGGCTCGGCCCGCAGCAGCCGCCAACGCGCCTCGCGCGCCACGGCCAAGGACGATGGTGTGCCGCTGAGTCTGTCCGAGCGCGAATGTCTGGAAGCGCTCAAGTCCTGGCGGGCCGGGGTGGCACGGGAACACAACCTGCCCGCCTTCGTGATCTTCCACGACGCGACCCTGCGCGCCATTGCCGGACGCAAGCCCGAAACCCTGGCCGATCTGGACGGCATTTCCGGCATCGGCCAGAAAAAGCGCGAGGCCTATGGTGCCGACGTGCTCAGGGTGGTGAGTGCTTTCGTCTGAAGCTAAAGTCCATCGAAAAGCAGCACTGACAACCAAGGTGTGAACGGGCCAACCGCCCGTCGCTCAGCCCCCGTCCGCCGCTCAAGCGGCCGGCCCTCAAGCCGATGTTCTGGATGTAGCCGGAAGAGTCCTTTTCCAGGCCAGACACATCGACATCGACGACGGGAGCGCTTCATGTTTTTCAGGTTGCCGTGGTTTGGCAAAACCCCGAAAGCCCAGTACCACGATACGCAGGTGCTGGAACTGGACTTTGTCGTCGATGAATTCCACCAGGCCATGGCGGACATCAAGGACCCGATCCGCACCCGCATGCAGGCCACGCTCTCTTCGTGCCTGACGCCGAAGGATCTGTGGTTTCTGCGCAGCCAGCTGTTCTCGCTGATTTCCAAGCACCACTGCGAAAGCGTCGCCCACGACCGCCTAGCCCGCCTGGACCAGAAGCTGCGCTTCTTCCTGAGCCACCACCCCGACTATTCGTCGGACGAGCTGCCCACGGGTCCGATGGCCTTGGTTCATTGACCCCCCCGCGCCGCACCTGCGGTGCGTCACCCCCAGGGGGCAATGCCTGCGGCCTGGCCCTTCGACAAGCGCAGGACAGGCCAAGGCCAGTTCCGCGGCATTCTGGATTCGGACCCGTTTCGTGCCGACGGCTCAGGTGAAACCGATGCCCCGTGCTTCGCGCACCTCCGGTTTGATGCGGTGCTCGGCTTCGAGCTGGGCGATGAACTCCTCCGGCGCCAGCACTTCCGCCAGGATCTCCACCTGCCGTTTGACCGCGGCGAAATCGCCCGGGCAGAGCTGATCAAGCTTGGCCAGCCGCGCGCGCAACGCCGGCTCCAGCCGCGTGGCATCACCCTCCAGCGCCTCCACCACGAACATCCTTTCGCGCTGTTCTGCCGTGAGTGGCTTGAAACGGATCTTGAAGGTAAAGCGCCGCAGCGCTGCCTGGTCGATGCTGTCCATCAGGTTGGTGGTGCAGATGAAGATGCCGGCGAACCGCTCCATGCCTTGCAGCATCTCGTTGACTTCGGTCACTTCGTAGGTGCGCTGCGCACCCCTGCGGTCCTGCAGGAAGCTGTCGGCCTCGTCGAGCAACAACACGGCCTTCTCGGCTTCGGCTTCCCGGAACATCGCGGCCATCTGCTGTTCGGTCTCGCCCACGAATTTGCTCACCAGATCGCTGGCGCGCCGGATCATGAGAGGGCGCTCCAACTGCTGCGCGATGTGCTCGGCCAGCGCGGTCTTGCCGGTGCCGGGAGCGCCGTGGAAACACAGACAACCATGGCCGCGCGCCTTGAGCGCGGCGATCACACGGGGCAGTTCGTGCCGCGTCTCGATGTTGAGCATGTCCAGGCTGTACTGCGTGGCGCTCGGGCGCTGCGCCAGATCGGGTTTGCGGCCCAGGGCCAGGTCGGCGTTCTTGAGCTGGCGCTCGATCAGGTCGTCCAGCAACGCCGGCGCCTTGGCGGTGCGCCGAGCCTTGGGTTTGGCAGGGCTCGCAGCCAGTTGCGCAAACCGCAAAGCGGTGCGGATCTGCGCGGGCGTGAGCCCCTTGCGCTCGGTCAACCGGGCCACCAGCGTGTCGGACACTGGCGCACCTTCGAGTGTCTTGCGCACCAGCTGTTCGCGCGCGCCCGGCGGCGGGCTCTTGAGTTCGAGGTGGTAGGCGAAGCGGCGGCGAAACGCAGGATCGATCTGCTCGATGCGGTTGGTCACCCACAGCGTGGGCACGGCATTGGTCTCCAGAATCTGGTTGACCCAGGCCTTTCCGCTGACACTGCCCGTGTGCGGCGCAGTCACATGCTCGGCGCGCGCCATCAGCTGCGCGGCTTCGCTGGAAATGGGTGGGAACACGTCTTCCACTTCGTCGAACAACAAGGCGGAATGCGCCGTGCCTTTCAGGAACACCTGGGCGATCTGCAGCGAACGGTAGCGGTCGCGTCCCGAGAGCGCATTGCCATCGCGGTCGGCGTACTCCACCTCGAACAACTCCAGACCCGCGGCGTTGGCCACCACGCGCGCCAACTCGGTCTTGCCCGTGCCAGGAGGTCCATAGAGCAGCACGTTCACGCCCAGCTCCTTGCGCGCCACGGCTTCGCGCAACAGGCCGCAGAGCAGGCGCACGTCTTCGCCCACGTAGTCGAAGTCCTTCTCGCTCAGTGCCGACCGCGCGGCCGGCCGGGTGAACACAGCCATCAGCTCGCTTTGCGTGCGGTACTCGCGCATCAGCACCGGCGGCAACTTTTCGCTGACCTTCATCAGGTCGGCCAGATCGGTGATGTTGTGCTCGGAGATCAGGTTCTCCACCATGCCGATGCGCTCCAGGCGCGAGCCCGCGCGCAGCGCTTCGCCGACCTCGCTGGCCTTCACGCCGGCCACGTCGGCGATCGCCGCATAGGCCTCGGGCGCGTTGTTCACCTTGAACTCGACCAGGATGGAGCGCAGGTCGCGTTGGTAGCGCGCCAGCGTGCCGTACAGCAGCAGCGCGCGCTCGGCGCGGTTGAGCTGCAGCAGGCCGGCAAGCGCGTCGATGTTCTTCTCCACCAGGGTGGACTGCTTTTTCAGCGAATGGCTCAGCCACTCACCGGTCACGGCCAGCACCGAGAGCAGGTCTTTGGGCGACTCCTTGGCGTACTCGTCGAGGTAGAAGAACAGCGTGCCTTCCTCATACGGGCCGCGCCACACGCCGTAGCGCTCCATGAAGGCGTTGGTGGCCAGCAGGTCGTGGCCGCTCCAGAGCTCGTTGTCCTTGCAGCGGCGTTGCAGAAACCCGCGCAAGCGCAGCAGCACGGTCTGCGGCCACACCAGATGGCGGCCGGCAAGCGAGAGCAAGGTGTTGAGGTCGCGCCGCACGTTGAAACGCGGGCCCTGGCGCGCAGCCAGGGTGAGCACGAAATGGGAGCACATGAGGTCCAGCACCGGTGCCTGGCGCAGGCCGTGTGGCACGAACACACGCCCCTCGCCCGCGAGGGGGCCGCGGCTTTCGCGCGCCTCGGGCACGGTGCGAACCGCCGTTGCCGCCGGCGGCGGCGAGCGCTTGTTCATCCAGACACCTCCAGACCTATCGTCCCTGGGATTCCATGCCAGCGTGGGCCGGCAGTTGAGCGGACCATAACCTAGCTTGACGAATGATGGAAGAGCGTGCTAAGGCCGTTTGAGCAGTTTGTCAGGCTTTGCCCGCATGCCCCCGCGCAACGGCTGGTTCACAATGCCGCCATGCTGCAACTCCACGACATCGAAGCCGCCGCCGCCCGCCTGAAGGGGCATGTGCTCGACACACCATTCGTCGAGTCGCGCACGATTTCCCAGCTCACCGGCTGTCAGGTGTTTCTGAAGTTCGAGAACCTGCAGTACACAGCGTCGTTCAAGGAGCGGGGCGCGTGCAACAAACTGGCGCAACTCACCGCGCAGGAGCGCGCGCGGGGCGTCGTGGCCATGAGCGCGGGCAACCACGCCCAGGGCGTGGCCTACCACGCGCAACGCCTGGGCATTCGCGCGGTGATCGTCATGCCACTCTTCACCCCGGGTGTGAAGGTGGAGCGCACGCGCGGCTTCGGCGCCGAGGTGGTGCTGCACGGCGACACGCTGGACGCTTCACGTTCGCATGCGCGCGAGCTCGCGCAACGCGATGGTCTGGTGTTCGTGCACCCGTACGACGACGAGGCCATCGTCGCCGGCCAAGGCACGCTGGGGCTGGAGATGCTGCGCGAGCAACCCGATCTGGACACCTTGGTGATCGCGATCGGCGGTGGCGGCCTGATCGCAGGCATTGCCACCGCCGCCAAGGGAATCCGCCCCGACATCCGCATCGTCGGCGTGCAGACCGAGCGCTTCCCCGCCATGGTCAATGCCATCCAGGGCACGCAATTGCCGCAGGGCACGAGCACGATCGCCGAAGGCATCGCCGTGGGCACACCAGGCGTGATCACCGAGGCCATTGTGCGTCGCCGTGTCGATGAACTGCTGCTGGTCGACGAGGGTGACATCGAGCAGGCCATCGTGATGCTGCTGGAGATCGAGAAAACGCTGGTGGAGGGCGCTGGCGCGGCCGGCCTCGCAGCGCTCATCAAACACCCAGCGCGCTTTGCCGGACAACGCGTGGGCCTGGTGCTGTGCGGGGGCAACATCGACCCGATGCTGCTGGCCTCCATCATCGAGCGCGGCATGGTGCGCGCGGGCCGGCTGGCGCGCATCCAGGTCAATGCGCGCGACGTGCCCGGCAACCTCGCGCGCATCGCGACCACCGTCGCCGAAGCGGGCGCCAATGTGAACGAGGTGCACCACCAACGCGCCTTCACGCTGCTGGCGGCGCAGAACGTCGCCATCGAACTGGTGCTGCAGACGCGCGGGCGCGAGCACATCGAACTGGTGATCGAACGCCTGCGCGAGGCGGGTTTTGATGCCGCGTCGGTGCCCATGTAGGGCCGCGCGGGCGGCTCTGCACGGTTGACGCTGTGGCGCAGCCTCTGACATCATGCGCCGCATTGCCAACGTTACCCGGAGGAAGAAATGGATACCAACACCTTGTGGAATTCCCTGCAGAACACGCTGGGCACGCACATTCCACAACTGCTCGGCGCGCTCGCCATTTTCATTCTAGGCTGGCTCATTGCGGTCATCGTGCGCGCCGGCACGCGCAAGAGCCTGGGCTTTATCGGCCTCAACCACCGCGTGGGCAAACTCACGAACACGCGCGTGGACGTCGAAGGCGCGGTTGCGCTGGCGCTGTTCTGGATCGTGATCCTGCTCACCTTGGTCGCGGTCTTCAACTCGCTCAACCTGGCGCTCGTCTCCGGTCCGTTCTCGGCCTTCACCACCCAGTTGTTCGAGTACGCGCCCCGCATCATCGGCGGCCTGGTCCTGGCACTTGTCGGGTGGCTCGTCGCCAGCGTCGTGCGCGCACTGTCGCAGAAGCTGCTGGACAAGACCACGCTGGATGAGACGCTGTCCGAACACGCCGACATGGCGCCCATCAGCGAGAGCCTCTCGGGCGCGCTGTTCTGGCTGGTGATCCTGCTGTTCGTGCCCGCCGTGCTGGGCGCGCTGCAAATGGAAGGGCTGCTCGAACCGTTGCGCCAGATGGTGACCAAGACCCTGGACATGTTGCCCAACGCGGTCGCGGCCCTGGTGATCGGCGGCGTCGGCTGGATCGTGGCCACCGTGCTGCGCAACCTCACCACGCACCTGAGCCGCACGGCCGGCGTGGACAAGCTCGGGCACCAAGCCGGCCTGGGCGACACGGTGAAGCTCTCGCGCGTCATCGGCATGCTGGTCTTCGTGGCGGTGTTCCTGCCCTCGTTGATCGCCGCGCTCGACGCGCTGAAGGTCGAAGCCATCTCCAAACCCGCCACCGACATGCTCAACCTGATGCTGCAGGCGGTGCCGCACCTCATCGCCGCAGCACTGATCCTGGTGGTCACCTGGCTGGTGGCGTCGTTCGCGAGCAAGCTGCTGGCCAGCCTGTTGGCCACGCTGGGTTTTGACGCTCTGCCCGCGCGCGTGAACATGGCCCATGCCTTCGAGAACACCAGCGCCTCCACCGCCGTGGGCCGCGTGGTGCTGTTCTTCGCCATGCTGTTCGCCACCGTGGAGGCCGCGGCGCAACTCGGCTTTGGCCAGGTCAGCGTCATCGTCTCCAGCTTCATCCGCTTCGGTGGCGACATCCTGCTCGGCTCGGCCATCCTGGTGATCGGCTTCTGGCTCGCCAACCTCGCCTACGACGCCATCGACCGCGCCAGCGGCGCCGGCACCAAAGGCCTGGCGCGCATCGGCCGCTATGCCATCCTGGCGCTGGTGATCGCCATGGGCCTGCGCGCCATGGGCATTGCCGACGACATCGTCAACCTGGCCTTCGGTCTCACGCTGGGCGCCGTCTCTGTGGCGGTAGCGCTGTCTTTCGGACTGGGCGGACGTGAAGCCGCCGGCAAGCTGATGGAGCACTGGCTCTCCAAGCTGCGCCGCGAGGACTGAGCCCATGGGCTCGAACCCCGACGAGGTCATCACCACCGAGTTGCTGCAGGGGCTGCTGAGGGATTGGTTCGCGCCGTGGATCCAGGCCATGGGCCTGCGGGTATCGTCCTTCGGCGATGGCGAGGTCACCCTGGTACTGCCGCAGAGCGAACAGCTTTCGCGCGTGGGCGGCATGCTGTGCGGCCAGGCCATGATGGCAGCGGCCGACACCGCCATGGTGCTGGCCATCGTCACGCAGCTGGGCACCCGCCGCCCCATGACCACCGTGCAGCTCAACAGCAGTTTCCTCAAACCGCTCTCGGAGCAAGACGCCCGCATCACCGCGCGCGTGATCCGCGCCGGCAAGAACCTGGCGTTCGGCGAGATCGACATCTGCGGCGCCAACGACGGACGCAGCGTGTGCCGTGCAAGCACCACCTATGCGCTGCTCTGAACCCTATCCCGTAAAATCCCGCAAGTTTTGAACCCTTGACGGAGCCCCGCAACATGTCTCAGCACGAAAGCCACGCGTCCAGCGATCATCCCGAAGATCTGGTGGAGTCCATCGTTCCTTACATGCCCGTCGTGCTGCCCATCGCTGGTGGCGTGCTCATGTTTCTACTGGCGTTCATTGCCGTGTTCATGGCCTGATCGCTCCATTTCTCGAGAAAGCCGAACGCCCGAACGGGCCTTCGGCTTTTTTTTTGCCCGAGACGTCCAGGAGGTTGAGGCGTCGAATGCATCACGTTATGCAGGCTTTGCATGTAACAACCATGTAACCCGGTGGGCACTTTCATAAAATTGCCCCATAGGCCGACTCGCCGGGTGGGCTAGGTCCTGGGACCTGGCACTCCCCACCTTCTCCGCGTCGACCCCTCCCCCGAAGGGACACTTTGGACAGCCGCCGCGTCGACGCCGACGCCTGCGGCTGTCGGTGTCTCTGAGGTGCACCGGTTTACAACTTCTGGAGCCCATCCATGAACTCACCTGTGATGCAGGGCCTTACCCTCAACACCCCCCCCTACGTCAAACACGCCCGGCTGATCGCCTGGGTGGCCGACATGGCTGCCTTGTGCAAGCCCGATCAGATCGTCTGGTGCGATGGCAGCGAAGAGGAATACGCCCGCCTGTGCCAACAGCTGGTAGATGCCGGCACGTTGAAAAAGCTTGACCCGGTGAAACGGCCCAACAGCTTCCTGGCCTGCTCCGACCCCTCGGACGTGGCCCGTGTTGAAGACCGCACCTTCATCTGCTCGGCCCGCCAGGAAGATGCCGGCCCGACCAACAACTGGAAAGCGCCGGCCGAGATGCGCGCCACGCTGCAGCCGCTGTTCGATGGCTGCATGCGTGGCCGCACCATGTACGTGGTGCCGTTCAGCATGGGCCCCCTGGGCAGCCCGATCGCCCACATCGGCATCGAGCTCTCCGACAGCGCCTATGTGGCCGTCAACATGAAGCTCATGACCCGCATGGGCAAGGCCGTGTACGACGTGCTCGGCGCCGAGGGCGAGTTCGTGCCTTGCGTGCACACCGTGGGCGCGCCGCTGGCCGAGGGCGAGACCGACAAGACCACCTGGCCTTGCAACCCGACCACCAAGTACATCGTTCACTACCCGGAAACGCGCGAAATCTGGAGCTACGGCTCGGGCTACGGGGGCAACGCACTGCTGGGCAAGAAGTGCTTCGCCCTGCGCATCGCCTCCACCATGGGCAAGCGCCAGGGCTGGCTGGCCGAGCACATGCTGATCCTGGGCGTGACCAACCCGCAAGGCAAGAAATACCACGTGGCCGCAGCCTTCCCCAGCGCCTGCGGCAAGACCAATTTCGCCATGCTGATCCCACCCAAAGGCTTCGAAGGCTGGAAGGTCACGACCATCGGTGACGACATCGCCTGGATCAAGCCCGGCAAGGATGGCCGCCTGTACGCCATCAACCCCGAAGCCGGCTACTTCGGTGTGGCCCCGGGCACCAACACCGCCACCAACCCCAACTGCATGTCCAGCTTGGACCGCGACGTGATCTTCACCAACGTCGCGCTGACCGACGATGGCGACGTGTGGTGGGAAGGCATGGGCGAAGCACCGGCCCACGCCATCGACTGGCAAGGCAAGGACTGGACGCCCCAGATCGCCAAGGAAACCGGCGCCAAGGCGGCCCACCCGAACGCGCGCTTCACCGTTGCCGCCACCAACAACCCCGCGCTGGACGCCGCTTGGGACGACCCGGCGGGCGTGGCAATCGACGCCTTCATCTTCGGTGGCCGCCGCTCCACCACCGTGCCGCTGGTGACCGAGGCGCGCAACTGGACCGAGGGCGTGTACATGGCCGCCACCATGGGCTCGGAAACCACCGCCGCCGCCTTCGGTGCGCAAGGCGTGGTGCGCCGCGACCCCTTCGCCATGCTGCCATTCACCGGCTACAACATGAGCGACTACTTCCAGCACTGGCTCGACGTGGGCGCCAAGCTCGCGGCCCAAGGCGCGAAGCTGCCGGGCATCTTCTGCGTGAACTGGTTCCGCAAGGACGAGGCCGGCAAGTTCGTCTGGCCGGGCTTTGGCGAAAACATGCGTGTACTGAAATGGATGATCGACCGCCTGGAAGGTCAGGCCGGTGCCGGCGTGGAACACGCCTTTGGCGTGAGCCCCCGTTTTGAGGACATCCACTGGGAAGGTCTGGACTTCTCGGCCGACCAGTACCGCACCGTCACCCACATCGACAAGGCAGCCTGGACCCAGGAACTGGGCCTGCACAGCGAGCTGTTCACCCAACTGGCGTACCACCTGCCGAGCGAACTCGAAGAGACCAAGGCCGCGATCGAGAAGCGTCTGGCGGCTTGAGTTTGGCCAGGCCCGGCAGGAGGCTCGAACGGTCTGCGAGCCTCTACCGCCATGCCGATATGCGATCGGCAAACAAAAAAAACGCCACCGAAGGGTGGCGTTTTTTGTTTCTGTTGGGTGCGCAGGGCGCTGCGGGTCAGTAGTAGTGCGCCAGCTGACGGCGAGCGCGGGCCATGCCCACCCGGACCCAATAGCTCTGCTCCGCTTCAACGGCCTTCGGCGCTTCGGGCAGGCCCAGCGGCGCCAGGGCTTCGGCATAGGACTGCGTCACGGGCGCAGCCGGTTGCTCAGCCACTTCCTCCTGCGCACGCATGCGGGCGGCGGTCAGCTCGGCCATCAGACGGTGGTCCATGCGGGCCAATTTCCACAGGCGGGTTTCGGCGCGCGCTTCCGCCAAAGCCTGTGACCATCGGTCCAGCCCCACCGCGGCGCGACGGGCCAGCGAACGGGCGGTATCGGCAAACAAGGCCATGCTGGCGAAAACCACCACCCACAGGAGGACCCAGGCCAGGAACAACTGGTCATCGGCCCAGGTGCTGATCAGGCGGTCAGCGGACACCACCACCGCCGCCAGCACAGCAGCCAGCAACATGGCGGTCAGGCCACGGGTGTTTTCGCCGCGGCGGCGGACGCCCTCGATCCCCTTGTGCGCGGGGACAGATGCCGGGCGCGAGCCCAGCGGGGCATTGGGAAGGGAAACGATCGTGCTCATGGCGAACTCCTTTGGGGTAAATGTCTTTTGGACGAGCGAATGTTAGGGGAAACCCTCATATCTTTCCAATTTATCTTTGTGATGAATTACATTCACAAGAGTGATAAAAGACCTCAACTTCCGAACTTTGGATCTGAACCTGTTGCGCGTCTTCGACGAGGTCATGACCGAGCGCAACCTCACGCGAGCGGCGCACAACCTCTCGATGACGCAGCCCGCCGTGAGCAATGCGCTGCGCCGCCTGCGCGAGGCGTTGGGCGACGATCTGGTGCGGCGCTCGGGCTATGGCGTGGAGCCCACGCCCGCGGCCCTGACCTTGTGGCCCTCGGTGAGGGATGCCTTGCACATGCTGCGCGAATCGCTCGCGCCGGGTCATTTCGACCCCGCGAGCGCCCACAACGCCTTTCTGCTGGCCATGGCCGACGCCACCGCGGCCAAGCTCATGCCCGCGCTGATGGACATCTTTGTCAGCGAGGCGCCGAACGCCAACCTGCGCACACTGCCCCTGACCACACGCGATCCACGCGACTTGCTCGAGTCGGGGACGGTCGATCTCGCCATCGGCTATTTCCCCGGTGTGCTGGCCGAGTTGGGGGCTCAGCATCTGCAGGAACACAATCCGAACTTTCTCCACCAGCGGCTGTACGTCGGTGAGTACGTCGTCGTCATGCGGCGCAACCATCCGTTGGCGGGCAAGCCGATCGATCTGGACACGTATTGCGAGGCGCGCCATTTGTTGGTGAGCTTTTCGGGCCGTCCTTTCGGGTTCGTTGACGAAGCATTGGCAGCGATGTCGCGCCAACGCCGGGTGATGCTCACGGTCAATCAGTTTTTCACGGCTGGCCAGGTCGTGGCCACCACCGATCTGCTCACCGTGCTGCCGCGCCACTTCGTGGGCGCCACGGGCATGGAACATGAACTCGCACAGTGCGAGCTGCCCCTGCAGGTGCCTTCGGTGCATGTGGACTCGCTCTGGCATCGAAACGCCACCCACAACACCGCGCACCGGTGGTTGCGGCAGGCGGTAGCGCGCGCCGCCGCCCTTGAGCTCCGTGCCACCGGGGCCTGAAGGTCCTGGCCGACAATGCACACATGAAAATCCAGCTGCTCAGCGATCTGCACCTCGAAGCCAACCCCGATTTCGTGCCCACACCCGCGCCCGGCGCCGATCTGCTCGTACTGGCGGGCGACGTCGGCTCTTACCAGCTGCGCCGGGACGGCAGCGCCATGGCCGAAAGCGATTGGGGCCTGGGGCGCTTTGCCGATTGGCCGGTGCCGGTGCTGTTCGTCCCTGGCAACCACGAGTACGACGCCCTCGATGTGGACGAAGCCCACGGACAACTGCGCCAGACCTGCGAGCGCCTGGGCTTGATCTGGCTGGAGCGAGAGACGCGCGTGCTGCAAGGCGTGCGCTTCGTGGGCACCACCCTGTGGAGCGACTACGACGCGCTCGGCGATCGCGAGAAGGCCTACCGCGCGGCCAACCACTACCTCGTGAAGATGGCAGGTCGGCGCGCCGGACAGCTCTTTGACGCCGCAGCCATGCGCGAACTCGCGCTGGAGTGCCAACACTGGCTGAGCAACGCCTTGAACGAACCCTTCGATGGCCCAACGGTGGTCGTGACCCACTTTGCGCCCACGCTGCACAGCGCAGATCCGCGCTACGGGCTCACGCCGGGCACCGCGGGCTTCTGCAACGCATTGGAAGATTGGCTGGCGCAAGCCGATCTCTGGCTGCACGGGCATCTGCATTGCCCCACGGACGTGCAAGTGGGTCGTTGCCGCATCGTGGCCAATCCGCTGGGCTACGCCGTGAAAAACGAGCAGGATGGCTTCATCCCGCAACAGTTGATCGCGGTGCCCCAGCGCAGCTCAGTCGCATCGGTTTGAGCTACCACAAAGTCAATCGGTGCGCGACGCGAATACACTGCGCGATTGATGCAACCACATAGGAGATAACCTTATGAAGATTTTGTTGGCCGTTGATGGCAGTGCGTACACCAAGAAGATGCTGGCGTATCTGGCCACGCACGACGAGATGTTTGGTACCAACAACGATTTCACCTTGATCACCGTGCAAGCCCCGCTGCCGGCTCGTGCGCGCGCTGCAGTGGGCGCCGATGTGGTCAACGAATACTACGAAGAGGAGTCGGCCAAGATCACCAGCCCGGTGGTCAAGTTCCTCAAGCGCAGTGGCATCGACGCCAAGACGGTCCACAAGGTGGGCTCGCCCGGTGAGCAAATTTCCAAGCTGGCCGACGGTGGCAAGTACGACCTGGTCGTGATGGGCTCGCACGGCAAGAGCGCCCTGGGGAATCTGGTGATGGGCTCGGTGGCCACACAAGTGCTCGCGCACTGTGGTGTCCCGGTGATGCTGGTGCGCTGATCCTGAGACGGGCGCAAACACAAAGGGCCGCTGAACGCGGCCCTTTTTTATGCTTGAAGCGCTGCGGCGTCAGCGCGAGCGCAGCCCATCAAAGCAGGTGCTCAGCACCATTTCGATGATCTCCTCGTTGCTGTATTGCCCGCTGCCTCTCAGGAAGCCCAGCACCGGATCACAGGCACGCGCGTACAAGGTGTAGAGCACGGCAATGGGCGGCAGCGCAGCACCGAGGCTGCCGTCGGCCTGGGCGTCGGTGATCCATGCACCCAGGCGATCGCTGACTTCCATGAGTCCATCGACATAGGCCTTGTTGGTGTTCAGCGCCGCGCGCAGGCTGGAGTTTTCGCTCGGCAACGATGGCATTTCGCCGGCAAGTTGCACTTCCATGGTCCAGCGCGCCACGGCCTTGAGCTGGTCGATCGGAGCTGCGCCGGCCTGCTCGCTGGCCAGCTGGTCGAGAAAGGCGCGCGCGCGGTCCATCACCCGAACCATCGCTGCGGCGGCCAGATCCTCTTTGCTGGGAAAGTGCTTGTACAAGCTCGCCTTTGCAATGCCCACCTCCGCAGCCACCTCATCGACCGTCATGGCCTCGAAGCCCTTCTCGGCCAGCAAGCGGTTGACCGCCGTGATGATGGCGTCCTCGCGAGCAAGGTGCATCTGGGCGCGAAAACTGCGCTTGGGGGGCGTTTCAACGGGCGATTTCAGAGTGGCGCTGACCATGGGCAACCTTTTTTGACAGCTGGGGATTCTGCCGCAGATTGACGGTATCGTCGACATGTAAACCAAAAAGTTGTGTTACATACTGATCAGTCTACATTGTGACTTTTTAGGATAAGATCCGCTCCGGCATGCGCCATATCGCGCAAGCCCAACCCTTTACCGTAAGGATTCGTCATGAAAAAGACCCTGATTGCTTCGCTTCTGGCACTGGGCGCGATGGGCTCAGCCCACGCCGCCGACATCGTGGACACCGCTGTGGCGGCCGGATCGTTCAAGACGCTGGTCAGCGCTGTGCAGGCCGCTGGCCTGGTCGATACCTTGAAGGGCCCCGGCCCGTTCACCGTTTTCGCGCCAACCGATGAGGCCTTCGCAAAAATTCCCAAAGCCACGCTGGACGCATTGCTCAAGGACAAAGCCGCGCTGACCAAGGTGCTGACCTACCACGTGGTGCCCGGCAAAGTGATGGCCAAGGACGTGAAGGCCGGCACGGTCAAAACCGTGCAAGGCAGCATGGTCACGGTCGCGACTTCCGGCGGTGTCAAGGTGGACGCGGCCAATGTGGTCAAGACCGACATTGCAGCCGACAACGGCGTGATCCATGTGATCGACACGGTCATCATGCCGAAGTGAGTGCATCCCGCGATGCGCATGCCCCGCCTCGGCGGGGCTTTTTTCCGTCAGTCGGCGTCCTTGCCGGGCGATCGAAGGCTCTGGGCCGCAGCCCTGCGCAGCGCCGAACTCAAAGCGTCCAGCACGTCGGAGCTGAGGTTCCAGCAATGCCAGTGCAGGGCCACGCCCAGCCGGTGGCGCGGCGCGAGGTTCACCAGCTCGCCCCGTTCGATCAACTCGCGCACGCGCAATTCGGGCACCACGCTGACCCCCCAGCCCGCCAGCACGGCGCGCACCTGCCCTTCGCTGGAGGGCACGAACAACTGCTTGAGCATGACGCGCGACAGACCGAAGGCTTGCTCGACGAAACTGTGCTGCAGGTGGTCTTTGCGGTTGAATGCCACGAAGGGCTGCTGGTAGAAGTTGTGGGCGTTCAGGCCCTTGGGGCAATGTTCGGCGGCATAGTCCGCTCGCGCCACGGCCACGTAGTCCATCGTGCCCAGCTCTTCCATTTTGCAGCCACGCAGCGTCTGCCCCAATGACGTCACGCAACCCAGCACCTGGCCTTCGCGCAACCACTCGTGCGTGAACTCCTGGTCGTCGGTGATGATTTCGATCGGCAAGCCGCCTTGGGCCAGGCCGTCGAGCGCGGGCAACGCCCAGGTAGCGATGCTGTCGGCGTTGATCGCCACCGAAATGCGCTCTTCGTCACGGCCATGGCCAGTGGAACTGGGCGCGAGTTCCTTGAGATCCTTCTCCAGATCGGCGCGCAGCAGCCGCATCATCTTGGCGTGCTTGAGCATGAGCTGGCCCGCCGCCGTGGGTTTGAGCGGGCGGCTGCGCACGATCAGCACCGTACCCACCTGCGCCTCCAGCGCGCGCAGGCGCTGCGAAACGGCCGACTGGGTGATCGAGAGACGTTGCGCGGCACGCTCGAAGCCGCCTTCTTCGATGATGGCGGCCAGGCACTCCAGTGCGTCAGGGTCAAACGTGCTCATGGAAACCTCCGGCAAGGACGCGTACGGGCGCACCACACATAAGTCGTTCTGATGATTGCGATGTTAGTTTAATTTCTCTTCACCAAGCGCTCCGTTTTTTTGATACTGCATCCATTCACCTTACTTTTTGTGGAGCGGACCATGCAAGTCACGGTATTGGGCGCAGGCATCATTGGCATCAGCACGGCGTGGCACTTGCTGCAACGCGGACACGAGGTCACCGTGGTCGACCGGCAGGCGGATGCCGCGCTGGAAACCAGCTTCGCCAACGCGGCGCAGATTTCGGTGAGCTATTGCGAACCCTGGGCCAACAAGGACGCGCCCCTCAAGACGCTCAAGTGGATGTTCTCCGACGAGTCGCCGCTGCTGTTTCGCCCGCAACTGGACTGGGCGCAATGGCGCTGGGGCCTGCAGTTCCTCGCGCAGTGCAACGATGCGGCGTTCGTGCGCAACGTGGCGCAACTCGTGGCCTTGGGCGCATACAGCCATGCCGCGCTCAAGGAGGTGGTGGCCGACACCGGCATCGACTACAACCGGCTTGAGCGCGGCATCGCGCATTACTACACCGACCAGAAATCCTTCGACGGCGCGGCCGACGCCGCGGCCGTGATGCAGCGCTTTGGCGTGCAGCGCCGTGTGGTGTCGCGCGAAGAGCTGTTGCGGATCGAACCGGCGCTGAAGTCGTTTGGTGAGCGCATCGTCGGCGGCACGTTCACCCAAAGCGACGAATCGGGCGACGCGCGCGTGTTCACCCAGCAACTGGCCGCCTTGTGCGCCCAGCGTGGGGCACAACTGCTGTTTGGCCACGACATCGAACGCCTGGAAAGCGATGGCCGCGAGTTGCGCCAGGTGCGTGTGCGCGACCGCGCCACCGGTGCGGCGCGCGCGCTCAAGGCAGACGCGTTTGTGGTGGCCTGCGGCTCGTACACCACGCCACTGCTCAAGACGGTGGGCGTGAAAGTGCCGATCTATCCTGGCAAGGGCTACAGCGCCACGCTGCCCTTGCTGAATGCCGAGCGCGCGCCCTCGGTGAGCATGCTCGACGACCAGATGAAATGCGCCATCTCGCGGCTGGGCAACCAGTTGCGCGTGGCCGGCACCATCGAACTCGGCGGCTTCGATCTCGCGCTGGACACCCCACTGGCGCGCAAGCGCTGCGAGATGCTGGTGCGCCGCATCGAACAGGTGTTCCCCGGTGTGGCCGATACGCGCACGCCCGAACAAGGCGGCAACCCGCAGTTCTGGTGTGGCCTGCGCCCTGCCACGCCCACCAACATTCCATTGATCGGCCGCGCCCCGCTGGGCAAGCTCTGGATCAACGCCGGCCATGGCACGCTGGGCTGGACACATGGCGCGGGCTCGGGCAAGGCCATGGCCGAACTCATCAGCGGGGAGCAGCCGGCGATGCAATTCGCCTTCCACGGTATGGTCCCGTCGCGCGCACGGCCCATCGCATCGGCCCCCGCGCTCATAAAGCCTGCGCGCGCATCTCGCTGATCAGGGCCGCAGGCGCTCAACCATCCAGCCTTGCAGATCGAGCCACATCTGGCGCATTTCCGCGTCCAGCGGCGTGCGCAGCGCATTGGGCAGCTCGACTGTGACCACCGGCATACCCTGGTGCACGCCGCCGTAGTGGCCCAGGCTGCCGGGAAAGACACCGACCTGGTCGAGGAACAAGCGGCCCAGCTTCGTCGGCGGCGCTCCTGGGCCGTCGAAATCGAGCAGGCCGTAGGGCGCATGGATGCTCACGATCAGGTGCGGGTCGAAGCGGGTCATCTCCTCGTGCAGAAAGCGCGACTCGGGCTCTGATAAGGGCTTCGGCCCCGGCCAGCGGCGCGGGTCTTTGCGTGTGCGCCGCTCCCAGTAGACCTTGGCGTCGCGCTCCCAGTTGGGCGTGGGGAAGTTGCGGTTGAGATCCACGCCATTGGCGTTGGTGCGCCGCGCGTTGCGCAACAGCAGGCCATCGGGATTGAGCACGGGAATGAAGCGCCAGTGCGCATTGGCAGGGGCCTGCGCCGCATAGGCGATCCAATGCAAGGCCACCGACGTGGAAGACAGCTCGTCGCCATGCATGGCACCCACCACGAGCACACGCAGCCGGGCATCGGGTGCGATCACGTCGCGCACGTACAGCTTGCGGCCTTTCACCGATCGACCGGCCGTGGCGCGCAGCGCCGCCGCATCGCACAGAGCGCGCGAGAGGTTGGGCAGGCGGGCGACCAAGGCCACGCACGGGTTCTCGTTGGCCACGGTGCGGTGGTGCGCGGGACCACGCAGAGGTGACGCCGCGAAAGCGCCCACCGCCAGGGACGAAATGCCCAGTGTGACGGCGCACGGTGCGAGGCAGCGAAACAGGAAGGGGGTGCGGTGCATCGGCGCATTCTAGGGATGCGCTCTCAATCGCCCTTCTCACCCACTTCGTAGAGCGTTTCGCGGCCCATGCGGTCCAGGATGAGCTCGGCGGTCCATGGCAGCATGAGCGCACCACAGCGACTGTCACGGTACAAGCGCTCCAGCGGCAGGTGCTTCATCATGCTCTGGCCACCGCAGGTGCGCAGGGCCAGGCGGGCGATGTCGTTGGCGCCTTCCATCACGCTGTAATGCGCGGCATAGAGCCGAAGCTTTTCATCTTTCGAGGGATTGGGCTTGGCCTCCGCGATCGCGCGCGCGAACAGGCTCTTCATGCTCTCGAGTTGGATGCGCATCTGCGCCACCGCGATTTGCTTGGTGGGGTATTGCCGGCGCTCGACCGGCGGCTCGCCCTCGACCTCGCCGCGCAGGTACTTCACAGTGAAGTCGTAGGCCGCCGTGGCCACGCCCAGGTAGGTCGGCGAGAGCGTGAAGAACATGGCGGGCCAGGTCTGCGCTCCCTTGAAGTAAAGGCCGCGTGGCATGAGCTGTTCGGCGTCGCTCACGAACACGTCGTGGAACGCGAGGTTGCGGCTGACGGTGCCGCGCATGCCCAGCGGGTCCCACTCGCCACCGATGGAGAAGCCCGCGCTGGTCGCAGGCACGCTGATGTAGAGCGTGTCGCGCGCGTCGGGGTGCTCGTCGCCTTTGTCCTCGGTGCAGAGGATGCCGTAGTAGTCGGCCGCGCCCGACAGGCTGGCGAAGATCTTGCGGCCGTTGATGCGCCAGCCACCCTCCACCTTTCTCGCGGTGGTGCCGAAAGGCGCGCGTCCGGCCGCCGCGGCGCTGCCTTCGCTGAAGGGTTGGGCATAGACCGCGCCGCCGTTCACGATGCGCTGGAAATGCAGCTCGCGGCGCGCAGCGTGTTCGGTACGCTGCACATCGGTCATGGCGATGCCGTCGGCCAGCACACCGGTCCACAGGGTGCTGCAGATGTGCATGTTCCAGGTGAGCGCGGTGGCACCGCAGAAGCGCCCGATCTCGGCCGCCACCATCATGTAGGTGGCGTAGTCGGCGCCCAGGCCGCCGTGCGTGGTGGGCACGCAGAGCCGCAGGAAGCCGGCTTCGCGCAGATCGTCGTAGTTCGCAAAGGGGAAGCTGGCCTCGCGGTCCCAAAGCGCGGCGCGCGGCGCGAAACGCTCGCGGCCGAGCGTGTGTGCCTTCAGGAGAAGCTCGCGCTGCAACGCCGTGAAGGGCATGTCGCCCACGGCCGGGGTGAAATCCAGTGACGGTGTCGTGCTCATGCACTTGTCCTGTGGAAGAACGATCAATGAATAGCACGCGTCTGCGCCAGGAAATCGAGCAGCAGGCCGTCGAACTCCTCGGGTGCTTCCAGGTTCATCAGATGGCCGATGCCCTTGAGCTCTTCGTAGCGCGCGTGCGCGATGTCTTGCGCCATCTGCTGCATCACCGCCGGCGCAGCCACGCGGTCGAACTCGCCGCCGATGAGCAGCGTGGGCACGGCGATGTCTTTCAGCGCCGACTGCCGGTCGAACGTGACGAGGCAATCGAGCGCGCGCCGGTAGGTGGCCGCGGGCACACCGCCCATGCAATGCTCGGCCAGGCGCACACCCTCGGGCATCGAGCCAGGACCGACCATCTGCGGCACCAGTTTTTGCGCCACCTCGACCATGCTCTTGCCTTCATCCAGCGGCGCGGTTCGCTGTGCCACGAACTGCTGCGCCCACGCATCGGCGCCGCGACCATCGGCGCGTTTGCCGAACGCGGCCGAGGTGCCGCACAGCACCAGGCGGCTCACGCGCTCGGGATACCGCGCCACCACTTCCTGCGCCACCATGCCGCCCATGCTGTGGCCAAGCAACACCACGTGATCGCACTGCAGGGCATCGATGAGGTTGACGCAACTCTGCGCCAGGCCCTTGAAGGTATACGGTTCGATAGGTGCGCTGTGGCCGTAGCCGGGCATGTCCCAGGCCACCGCGCGGTAACCGGCCGCCGCCAGCGTTTCTACCTGCGGCGCGAAGGCGACGTGCCCACCGCCAATGCCGTGCAGCATCAAGACCGTGGTGCCGCTGCCCAGGGTCGTGAACTTCGGGATCATGCGGCCACCACCTTTCCGGCGTCGACCACCGTGTGGCCGTCGAGCTGCACGGTGCAGGCGCGCAGCGGAAAGTCGAAGTGCCCGCGTGTGTGGCGACCGGCGACTTCGTTGGCACCGGTGCTGTAGAGAAAGTTGCCGGCGAAGGCGCGCAGTTCGGTGCCGTTGAAATCGCGTTTGTCGTAGAGCGCCATGCTGTCCCAGCGGGCGTTTTCGTTCAGTCCATATCCCATGTGGCTCACGGCGTAGGCCTCCTTTTCATTCCACGCCGCGTAGTGGCTGCGCAGCAGCTGCGCGTCCACACCGCGGCCCTCGATATGCGTGATGTGGTCGTTGTCGATCGCGAGCGCAATCGGGTTTTCAATGTAGCGCTTGAAGGTGAGGTTGACGTCGCCTTCGGCCAGCACGAGGGTGCCGTTCACGCTGCCTGCGGCGGGAAACGCCAGCACCAGGCCGCCGGGCCAATGCGTGAGCGTACCGGGACGCGTGGTGCTGCCCCAGTTGCCGCCCGACACCGCCCCCTGCAAGGAGATGCGCAGGTCGGTGCCCGAGGCCGAGGTAACGCGCATGGTCTGTGCGGCGCGCAGCCGCTTCACATGGTCTTTCACGCGCGCTTCGGTGGCGTCGTCGGGCAGCAGCCGCGCCAGCGCTTCGGGGTGTTCGTTGCTCACGTAGACGACGCGCGGCTGCGTGCGGCCATCGCCCTTGAGGATGACCGGCAGCTCGGGCGCGTGCATCAGGCCTTCGACCGTGCAGTCCAGCACCAGCGTGCACGCCGACAATGCCGCGATAACGGGGCCCAGCTGCTGGATGGCAGGACTGGCGCCGGTGGAGCGCGACACGGGCTCGCCCGCCGGGCCGAACACCGAAGGCAGCATGAGCATGAACGCGCGTGCGTGCATGCGGGCCGCCGCCAGGCGTGCCAACTCCAGCAAAACCGGCCGGCTCTGGGTTTCACCGAGAATGGCCACCGTGTCGCCGGGCTGCAATGCACAACGGCGCAACACCGTTTCGAAGGCGTCGATCCAGGCGGGTTCAGTCCGCTCCTGCAACATGGGCTTATCTCCTTGTCGCGCCATTATTCATGAATATTCATGTAAATTCCAAGCATGTCCCCTGCCCTTTCCGCCGGCCATCAGGCCCGGCCTCCCGATTTTTCGGCGCTGGAGTTTCGCGCCTCTCTGGGCATGTTTGCCACGGGCGTCACGATCGTGACGGCCCGCACCGACAGCGGCGAGCTCGTCGGTCTTACCGCCAATTCGTTCAACTCGGTGTCCTTGTCGCCACCGCTCGTGCTCTGGAGCCTGGCGCGCACGGCGGGTTCGATGGCCGCGTTCTCCAACGGCCGCCACTACGCGATCAATGTTCTGGCCGCCGATCAGCAGGCGCTGGCCGAACGCTTCGCCGCGCGCGGCACCGACCGCTGGACCGGCGTGGCGTTCACCACCGGCGTGAGCGGCGCGCCGGTGCTCGACGGCGTGGCCGCGAGCTTCGAATGCTTCAACCGCAGCCAGTACGCCGAAGGCGACCACGTGATCTTCGTGGGTGAAGTCGAGCACTGCGGCCACCGCCCCGAAGCCTCGCCCCTGCTGTTCCACGGCGGGCGCTTCTACGCCGAGCACCCGTTGTGAGCCGCGCTGACAGCTTTGTCGACGACTACCTGGGCTATCTCCTGGGACTGGCGAACCACGCCTTGTTCAAGGAGTTCGACGCGGTTGTGCGCGAAGCGGGCCTGAGCGGTATCGAGTGGCGCGTGCTGGCCACGCTCAGCGCACAGCCCCCCATGTCGGTGGGCCAGCTCGCGTCGGAGGTGCTGAGCCAGCAACCCACGGTGACCAAGCTGGTGCAGCGTCTGGCCGCGCAGCGCTGGGTGACGCTGCGTGGCGACCCGGCCGATCAGCGCCGCACGCTGGTTGGCATCACCGCCGCCGGACAGAAGAAAGTGGCACCCCTGATCGCGCAGGCACGCGAACACGAGAGCGCCGCACTCGGCGCGCTGAGCGAGGCCGAAGTGCGCCGCCTCAAGGACCAGTTGCGCCGGCTCGCAAGAACCGCCTGAGCCCGCCACACCTGCAGACCACCCCGCCCATGACGCCCACACCCCAGCGCAAAACACACCTCGACGCCCTGGCCATCACCTTGCTCGTGGCGTGCTGCGCCTTCTGGGGGTTTCAGCAGATCCTTATCAAGAGCACGGTGGCCGAGGTGCCGCCGATGTGGCAGGCCTCGATCCGCATGGTGGGCGCGACGCTGCTGCTCTGGGCCTGGTGCGCCGCCCGTGGCATACCGCTGTTCGAGCGTGACGGCACGCTGCGCGCCGGCGTCTTGGCGGGCTTGTTGTTCGCGGGCGAGTTCTGCGGCATCTACCTGGGCCTGATGCACACCAGCGCCTCGCGCCTGACGGTGTTCCTGTACACCAGCCCTTTCGTGGTGGCCATCCTGTTGCCCCGCGTCGTGCCGAGCGAGCGGCTGCGGCGCATCCAGTGGATCGGTCTGGTGGTGGCGTTCCTGGCCGTGGCCATTGCCTTCAGCGAAGGCTTTCTGCACAGCTCCCCGGTGACGGGGCAATGGCGGGGCGACCTGCTGGGGTTGGCCGCGGGCGTGTTCTGGGGCCTGACCACGCTGACCATCCGCGCGACCACGCTCAGCACGGCCAGTGCCGAGAAGACCTTGTTCTACCAACTCGCCGTCACCGCGGTGGTCGCGCCGGTGCTCTCGCTGGCGATGGGCGAGAGCTGGCGTTTCGACTACTCCGCCATGGCCTGGGGTTCCGTCGCGCTGCAAACGGTGATCGGCGCGTTCGCCAGTTACCTCACCTGGATGTGGATGCTGCGCCACTACCCCGCCACGCAGATGTCGAGTTTCACGTTCCTCACCCCCGTGTTCGCGCTGGTGTTCGGCGTGGTGCTGTTGAGCGAACCGCTCACGCCCCAACTGGTGGTGGCGCTGGTGGGCGTGGCGGTGGGTATGGTGTTGGTCAGCCGACGGGCTTGACCGTCGCAGCGCGCTCAGCCGCGAACCGCAGGTACCAGTCCAGGGAACCCGGATTGGCCATCGCCTCGCGGTTGATCACCTTCTCCAGCGGCTGGCCCAGCAGCAGCTTCTTGATCGGCAGTTCCTGCTTCTTGCCCGAGAGCGTGCGCGGGATCTCCGGCACCTGGAAGATGGCATTGGGCACGAAGCGCGGGGACAGCGCGGTCTTGATGCGGTCGTGGATGCGCTGCTGCATCGCGTCATCGAGCGCAACCCCATCGCGCAGCACCACGAAGAGCGGCATGTAGCTCTCGCGCCCGAGGTATTCGAGGTCGACCACCATCGAGTCCAGCACCTCGGGCAGGGCCTCGACCGCGCTGTAGAGCTCGCTCGTGCCCATGCGCAGGCCGTGGCGGTTGATGGTGGCGTCGGAGCGGCCGTAGATCACGCACGAACCGTCGGCGTGGATGCGCAGCCAGTCGCCGTGGCGCCAGACGGCACCGGCCTCTTCGCCCAGGTCACCGCCGCCCGGTTTGCGGCCCTGGCCGGGCGGGTAGGCATCGAAGTAGCTGCCGATCAGGCGTTGATGGTCGGTGTCGCCCACGAAGTACAACGGCATCGAGGGGATCGGCTGCGCGCACACGAGTTCGCCCACCTCGTCGATCACCGGTTGGCCCTGCTCGTTCCAGGCCTCGACCGCGCAGCCGAGCAGGCGGCATTGCATGCGCCCGGGCGTCTGCGGCAGCTCGCGGTTGCCGCCGATGAAGGCGCCGGCGAAGTCGGTACCGCCGCTGATATTGCACCACCAGATGTCTTGCTGCGCCGCGTTCCGCGCGATGCGTCGGAACTGCTCCGTGCCCCACCGCTGCGCGTCCTCCGATAGCGGTGACCCGGTGGTGCCCAATGCACGCACCGGGGACAGGTCGCCACATGCCGCGAGATCCACGCCGGACTTTAGGCAGTTGGCGAAGAAGGCTGCGCCCGCGCCGAAGAAGCTCACGCCTTCCTCGGCGGCAAAGCGCCAGAGCGTGGTCCAGTCGGGCTTGTCCTTGCTGCCGCCTGGGTTGCCGTCGTAGATCACGCAGGTGGTGCCGTTGAGCAGGCCGCTGGTCTGCGCGTTCCACATCACCCAGCCGGTGGAGCTGTACCAGTGGAAGCGCTCGCCCCAGCTGTTGGCCTGGTAGCTGCAGCCCACGTCGTTGTGCAGGCACATGAGCGCGATGCCCACCAGCACGGTACCGCCATGCCCGTGCACGATGGGCTTGGGCAGGCCGGTGGTGCCGCTGGAATAGACGATCCACAGCGGGTGGTCGAACGGCAACCACAGCGGTTCGAAGGCGGCGGTGGCCGCGTCGTCGCGCGCGGTGGCCGCAACCAACCGGGTGCAGGGCGCGGCGGCTTGCAGCGCAGCGGCCTGCGCCTCTTCGCTCTCGGCCAGGTGGGTGTGCAGCAGCACGTGGCGCACGCTGGGCAGCGCGGCGCGAAGTTCGGCCACCACACCCAGCCGGTCGTGGTCGCGCCCGGCGTGGCGCACGCCATCGCAGGCGATCAGCACCACGGGTTCGATCTGGCGAAAGCGGTCGAGCACGGCGTTCGTGCCCATGTCCGGCGCGCAGATGCTCCACACACCCCCGATCGAGACCGTCGCGAGAAAGGCGACCATGGCTTCGGGGATGTTGGGCAGGTAGGCCGCCACGCGGTCGCCCGGCTGCACGCCTTGCGCCTGCAGGTGCTGCGCGAGCGAGGCCACCTGGCGGCGCAACTCGGGCCAGCCGAGCTCGGTGCGTCGACCCTTCTCGTCGCGACCGATCACCGCCGCGAATCCCGCTTCGTGCGCCTGCCCCACATGGCGCAACACCTGCTGCGCATAGTTCACGCGCGCACCGGTGAACCATTGGGCACCGGGCATCACGTTCTTTGCGAGCACGGCCGTGTGCGGCGTGGGCGACTGCAGATCGAAATAGTCCCAGATGCTTTGCCAGAAGCCGTCGAGGTCGGTGGTGGACCAGCGCCAAAGCGCGTCGTAGTGGTCGAACTGCAGGCCGCGGTGTTCGGCGAGCCATTGCTGGTACAGACGGATCTGGGGCAGGTAGGACGGGGTGGGGTGGGATGTCGCCATGGTGGCGTGCAGCGTATCGCGCAGCGAGCCGATTGCAAGTCTTGTCAGCTCAGGGTTTGTACGGGTGTCCAATATTTTTGTACAACCGTACATTCCGCTCCATGTCCAGCGCCCACCCGCCCACCAAGACCGCACGAAGCGCCAAAGGTGGCAAGCTGGCGCCACGCCCCGATCGCAAGCAGGCCATCCTGCTCGCGGCCGAACGCCTGTTCGCGCAGTCCGGTTACCACGCAGTGAGCATCCGCCAGATCGCCGAGGAGGCCTCGGTGCCACTGGCGCTGGTGGGCTACTACTACGGCCAGAAACACGAACTCTTCCACGCGATCTTCGAACACTGGCGCGACACGGTGAACGAGCGCCTGGCCTTGCTCGCCGCAGCCCGCAACGGCCCGCGCGACGCGCAGACCCTGGAGCGCATGGTGAGCGCCTTTGTCGAACCGGTGATGCGCATGCGGGCCAGCGCCGAGGGCGAGTACTACGCGTTGCTGGTCGCGCGCGAACTCGCTTACCGCACGCCCGACGCCGACCGCGTGCTGGCCGACTACTTCGATCCGATGGCGCACGCCTTCATCGACGCGCTGCACGACGCCTGCCCCAACAGCAGCCGCGCCGACGCCGCATGGGCGTACCAGTTCGCCTTGGGCGCACTGATCCACCACATGAGCGACTCGCGCATCGAGCGCCTGTCGCACGGTGAGAACACGCCCTGCGACCCGCGCGTCACCGCGCGCCTGATCCGCTTCATCACCGCCGGCGTGCAGGCCACGCTGGGCACCGGCGCACCGCCTCCCCGTTCCCGTTCAAGCAGTTCCACGACAACCCGTTCCACGACAACCCGGAGACGCACATGAAGAACCACGCCCTCAAACCCTGTTTGCTCCTTGCCGCACTGGCCCTGTCGGCTGGCGCCGCGCAGGCGCAGCAGGTCATCAAGCTCACCGCCGCCGCTGGCCATCCACCGGTGTTCCTGTGGGTCAAGACGCTGGACGAGGTGTTCATTCCCGAGGTGGACAAGAAGCTCGCCGCCGCCGGGGGCAAGTACAAGATCGAGTGGACCAAGGCCTACGGCGGCACCTTGGTGAAGTTGGGCGGCGAGTCCAAGGGCGTGGCCGATGGCGTGGCCGATGTGGGCGTGGTCAGCACGCTGTTCGAGGCCGCCAAGTTTCCGATGCAGAACGTGTCGTACTACACGCCCTTCGGCACCGACCGCATCGACCTGGTGAGCAAGACCATCGCGGACATGCAAAAGAGCATTCCGTCCATGGCCGACGCCTGGACCAAGAACGGTCTGGTCTACCTGGGTGGCATGGCGCTGGACTCGTACCACATCTGGTCCAAGTTCCCGATCACCAAATACGAGGATCTCAACGGCAAGAAGATCAGTGCGCCGGGCCCGGCGGCCAACTGGATCCGCGGTACCGGAGCGGTGGGCGTGGCCGGTACGCTCAACTCATACTACGAAGACATCAAGTCCGGCGTGTCCGACGGTGCGGCGGTGTTCACCACGGGCGCCGCAGCGGCCAAACTGCACGAGGTGGCGCCCTACATCACCAAGGTCAACTTCGGCTCCCAGTTCGCTGGCGGCATTGCCATCAACAAGCGCCGCTTCGACCGCATGCCACCGGAGGTGCAAAAGGCGATCCGCGAGGCCGGCGATGCATGGACCGCGCAGTACGCCACGGCGCAGACCGCGCTGATGGAAGCGCGCATGAAGGAAATGAGCGCGGCCGGCGCCAAGATCAGCGAGCTGAGCGATGCCGAGCGCAAGCGCTGGGCCGACGCGCTCTCACCGGTGGCCAAGACCTGGGCCGCCGATGCACAGAGCAAAGGCCTGCCCGCGCAGGACGTGCTCAATGCCTACATGGCCGGCCTGATCCGCGCTGGCGCGAAGGTGCCACGCGACTGGAGCAAATAACGTGAGCGAACTCCCTGTACGGCAGGCCGATGCGCCGCCTGCCGAAGGAGCGGGCGCGTCCGACTCCTACGGCGCCGCCCTGCCCTTCGGCCTGCACCGGCTGTTCGGCGTCATGAACGCCCTGGGTACCCTGTGGATTCTGGCGCTGATGGTGCTGATCAACCTCGATGTGTTCGGCCGCAACCTGCTCAGCGCGCCCGTGCGCGGCGTCACCGAGCTGGTGTCGCTGTCCATCGTGGGCATCGTGTTCCTGCAGTTGAGCGACACCTTGCGCACCGGCCGCTTCACACGCGCCGACATCCTGCTCGATCGGCTCAAGCGCACCCGCCCCGCGCTGAACGATGCACTGCATGCACTGTTCCACGCCGTGGGCCTGGCGCTGATGGTGGTCATCCTGCTGGCGAGCTGGGAGCCGCTGGTGGAATCGATCCGCATCCGCGAATACGTCGGCGCCATTGGCGACTTCCAGGCACCGGTGTGGCCGGTGCGTCTGATCACGCTGGTGGGCTTGACGGCCACGGCGCTGTGCTTCGGGCTGCTGGCGTGGATGGATCTGCGCCGCCTGGCCCGCCGCCGCCAACCGGGAGCCACGGCATGAGCCCCGCACGGAAGGTCGTCCCATGAGCAGCGTCACCATTGCCCTGGGCTCGCTGGTGTTGATGTTGGTGTTCATCTACGCCGGCATGCACGTCTCCATCACCCTCGGGCTGCTCAGCTTCATCGGGGTCTGGTTGATCCGCGACGACGCTGGCATCGCCGCCAACTTGCTCGCGCAGGCGGTGAGCGACTCCATCGCCAGCCACATCTTCGGCGTGGTGCCGCTGTTTGTGCTCACCGGTTTTCTGGTGGCATACGCCGATGTCGGCAAGGACGCGTTCGAGGTCGCCAACCAGGCGTTCCGACGCATCCGCGGCGGCCTGGGCGTGGCCACCGTGGCGGCCAACGCGGTGTTCGCCGCGATCACCGGTATTTCCATTGCCTCGGCCGCGGTGTTCACCCGCGTGGCGGTGCCGCAGATGCTGCGCTTCGGCTACGAGCCCAAGTTCGCGGTCGGGGTGGTGGCTGGCTCGTCGGTGCTGGGCATGTTGATCCCGCCCAGCCTGCTGATGATCCTCTACGGCTTTCTGTCCGACCAGTCCGTGGGCGATCTGTTCACCGCGGGCATCGTGCCCGGCTTGCTGCTGGCCGTGGCCTACGCGCTGGTCATTGTCGCGATGGCCTACCTGCGCCCGGGCATGGTCTACCGCGACGCGGTGCCGCAGGCGGTGGACGACGGTGAGCTCATGCCGCTGGGCGAGATGGTCAAGAAGATCGTGCCCATCGTGGTACTGATCGGCTCCATCCTGGGCGGCATCTACACCGGCCTGTTCACCGCTACCGAGGCCGGCGCGGTCGGCGCGCTGGTGGCGCTGGTGATCGCCGTGATGCGGCGAAAGCTCACGCTGCGCAGCTTCTGGGGCGTGCTGACCGAGACCGGCCATGTCACCGTGTCGGTGAGTTTCCTGATCATCTGCGCCAACATCTACACCCGCATGCTGGCCATGAGCGGCACGCCGCAGGCGATGCTGGAATGGATGTCGGCCGCCGGCTTCGGCGTGGTCGCATTCCTGGTGATCTACGTGCTGATCGTGGTCCTGCTGGGCACCATCATCGACTCGGCGTCGATCCTGCTGATCGTGTTGCCGCTGATGCTGCCGCTGGCGGTGCAGTTCGACCTGAACCTGATCTGGTTCGGCGTGGTCACCGTGGTGGCGGTGGAGATCGGGCTGCTCACACCGCCGTTCGGGCTCAGCATCTACGTCATCAAGAGCACGCTCGGCAAGACGCTGGACATCAGCCTGGGCGAGATCTTCCGCGGCACCGCGCCGTTCACGCTCACCATGCTGGCGGTGCTCGCGCTGCTGATGGCGTTCCCGCAGATCAGCCTGGTGTTGCTCAAATGACCGCGCCCGCCCCCAACCCGCTCGACGGCTTTGTAGTGGACCGCGCGGCAATCCGCTACGCCGGCCGGGACCTGCAACGACCCGAGTGCATCCTGGCCGAGCGCGACGGCACGCTATGGGCGGCCGATGCGCGCGGCGGCGTGACGCGCATCGCCGCCGACGGTACGCAGCGGTTCGTGGGACAGCGCGCCGACACGGCGTTTGCCAGCGTCGACGCGGCCACCGCCGAGGCATTCGAAACCAAGTTCACGCAAGGCACGCTGCCCAACGGCCTGGCCTTCAACGCCGAGGGCGAGATCCTGATCTCCAACTTCGGCACCGACTGCCTGGAGGTGATGGCACGCGACGGCCGCACCCGCACCCTGGTGGACCGCATCGACGGCATGCCCATCGGCAAGGTCAACTTTGTGCTGCGCGACCGGCGCAACCGCATCTGGCTCACCGTCTCGACCCGCGTGAACCCCTGGACCGCCGCCGCCGCGCGCCGCGTGAAAGACGGCTACATCGCGGTGATCGACGAACACGGCCTGCGCGTGGTGGCCGAGGGTTTTCACTTCACCAACGAGGTGCGGCTGGATGCGCGCGAGGAATGGCTCTACATCGTCGAGACCACCGGCCCTCACATCACACGCATGCGGCTTGACGAGTCCGCCGCTGCGGGCGTGCGACTCACCGACCGCGAAGTCTTCGGCCCTTCGCACCTGGGCGGCCCGCCCGACGGCATCGCCTTCGACAGCTTCGGCAACCTCTGGTGCACGCTGGTGATGGTCGACCAGTTGATCGCCCTCACGCCGCAAGGCGATAAGCGCCTGTTGCTGGACGACAGCAACGGCGAGCCGGCCCGTGCACTGGTGCAACGCATGCAGGACGGCACCGCCAGCGCCGAAGACATGCAGCGCGCGCACGGGAGCATTGCGCCTTGGATGGCCAGCATCACCTTCGGCGGGCCCGACCTGCGCACGGTGTACCTGGGCAGCCTGCTGGGCACGCGCATCCCGTATTTCCAGTCCCCAGTCGCGGGGCTGCCCATGGTGCACTGGGACGCTGCACGTTAAGACCAACCCACAGGAGACTTCCATGCTCGAGCTCTACAACGCCCCCATCTCCACCTGCAGCCAGAAGGTGCGCATGTCGCTCGCCGAGAAACAGCTGGACTGGGTGGACCACCGCCTGATCTTCAGCAACTTCGACCAGCTCAAACCGGAGTACCTGAAGCTGAACCCGAACGGCGTCGTGCCCACGTTGGTCCACGACGGCGGCGTGGTGGTGGACTCCTCGGTCATCAACGAATACCTGGAAGACGTGTTCCCCGAGCGGCCCCTGCGCCCGTCCAACAAGGTCGAGCTGGCGCACATGCGAGCCTGGCGGCAGTACATCGATGAAGTGCCCACGCCATCGATCCGCTACCCCTCCTTCAACGCCTATTTCGTCATGAAGTACAGCGGCTACACCGACGAGCAATTCCGCGAGCATGCCGAGCGCCTGCCGGTGCGGCGCGACTTTTACCTCCAGATGGGCCGCACCGGCTTTCCACAAGAAGAGGTGGACGCTGCCGTGCGCCGCCTGCGCGACACGCTTGAGCGCATGGAGCGCGCGCTAGAGAAAACCGAATGGCTGGCGCACGACAGCTTCACGCTGGCCGACATCAGCGTCATGCCCAGCATCGTGCGCATGGAAGACCTGTCGCTGCAAGGCCAATGGAAAGACCTGCCGCGCGTGACCGACTGGTACCGACGGCTGCAGGCGCGCCCCGCCTTCGCCACCACCTACTACCCCGGCACACGGGACCTCGGCCCCACCTGCTGAAACCACGCTCTGGACCCCCCATGCCCCGCAAATTCGTCGACCTGTCCATCTATCTTGAAAACGACGTGGTGAGCGACCCGCCCGCGTTCGCGCCCAAGATCCAGTACTTCGACCACAAGAACTCGTTCGAGCAGATGGCCCCGTTCTTCCCCGGCCTGAAACAGGAAGACCTGCCCGACGGCGACGTCTGGGCGGTGGAAATGGTGCAACTGTCCACGCACAACGGCACGCACCTGGACGCGCCCTACCACTTCCACAGCACCATGGACAAGGCGCTGGGCGAGAAGAAGCCGGCCATCACCATCGACGAGGTGCCGCTGGAGTGGTGCTTCCAGCCGGGCGTGAAGCTGGACTTTCGCCACTTCGCCGACGGCTATGTGGTGACCGCCGCCGATGTCGAGGCCGAACTCGCGCGCATCGGCCACACGCTCACGCCGCTGGAGATCGTGGTGGTGAACACGCGCGCCGGTTCGCGCTATGGCCACAACGACTTCGTCTCGGCCGGCTGCGGCATGGGCTACGAGGCCACCATGTATTTGCTGGAGCGCGGCGTGCGCCTGACCGGCACCGACGCCTGGAGCTGGGACGCGCCCTTCGTCTATACCGCCGAGAAATACGCCGCCACACAGGACGCCGGCCTGATCTGGGAAGGCCACAAGGCCGGGCGCGACATCGGCTACTGCCACATCGAGAAGCTGCACAACCTGGAGAGTCTGCCGCCCACGGGCTTCTTCATTTCCTGCTTCCCGCACAAGATCCGCGGCGCCTCCGCTGGCTGGACGCGCGCGGTCGCCATCTTCGACGACGCTCTCACCGCATGAACACCATGGAACTGAACCACACACACGACGCCAACACCCGCAGCTGGCTCGAATCGGCCAACGCGCCGGGCACGGACTTTCCGATCCAGAACCTGCCCTTCGGCGTGTTCCGCCGCCGGGGATCGAACGAGGCGTTTCGCGGTGGCGTGGCCATTGGCGACCAGGTGATCGACCTGGCCGCGGTCGCGCGCGGCAATGCCGTCTCGGGCACGGCCGCGCAGGCCGCGAATGCTTGCGCGAGCGATGCGTTGAATGACCTTCTGGCGATGGGCCCTGCCGCTTGGCGGGCATTGCGCCACGCGCTGTTCGACTTGCTCAAGACGGGCGCCAGCGGTCCTGGTGTGACCACGCTGCGCGAGAGCCTGGTGCCGCAGGCCGAGGTGGAGCACCGCGTGCCCACGCGCATCGGCGACTACACCGACTTCTACACCTCGATCCACCACGCGCGCAACGTGGGCCGCGTGATCCGCCCGGACAACCCGCTCACGCCCAACTTCCAGTGGATCCCGATCGCGTACCACGGCCGCGCCTCCAGCGTGGTGATCAGCGGCACGGCGTTTCGCCGCCCCATGGGCCAGGCGCGCGCGCCGGGCATGGAAGCCCCGGTGTACGGCGCGTGCAAGCGGCTGGACTACGAGCTGGAGATGGGCTTCTACGTCGGCCCGGGCAACGCCATGGGCACGCCGATTCCGCTGGCCGAAGCCGAGCAGCACATCTTCGGCATGTGCCTGCTCAACGACTGGTCCGCGCGCGACCACCAGTTCTGGGAAATGGATCCGCTCGGGCCTTTCCTGGGCAAGAACTTCTGCACCACGGTCTCGCCCTGGATCGTGACGATGGAAGCGCTGGCGCCCTACCGCGTGCCCTTCGCCCACCCGGCCGACGAGCCACAGCCGCTGGCCTACCTCGACAGCCCGGCCAACAGCGCGCAAGGCGGCGTGGACGTGCAACTCGAAGTGCGGCTCGAATCGCGCGAACACCGCACACGCGGCGTCGCCGCCGACCGGCTCTCGGCCACGAGCTTCAAGCACCAGTACTGGACCATCGCGCAGATGCTGGCGCAACACACGGTGAACGGCTGCAACCTGCAGTCCGGCGACCTGCTGGGCACGGGCACCATCTCCGGCCCCACGCCGTCCGAAGCGGGCGCGATCGTGGAACTCAGCGCCGGCGGCACGCGCGACGTGCCCCTGCCGGGCATCGGCGGCGCGCGGCGTTTCCTGGAAGACGGCGACACGGTGATCCTGCGCGGCTGGTGCGAGAAGCCGGGCGCGGCGCGCATCGGCTTTGGGGAAAGCCGGGGTGAGGTGCTGCCGGCCATCGGTTCCTGAGATCGGCGCCTGAACAGGCCGTCCCGCTTCTCGCGGGACATCGTTTTGCGGGCTTTGCGGGCACAATGCCCGCCGGCGCAACCGCGCCTGAAAACCGACACAACAACGAGGAGAAGCTCGCATGGGCATGTTCAGCTGGACCGAGAAGAACGCCGCCACGCTCGCCAACGGCGGCGTGATCGCACCCGATGAACGATTGCCCTGGCCGCAGACCGCGGTGATGGGCGTGCAGCACCTGATCGCCATGTTCGGCGCCACCGTGCTCGCCCCCATCCTGATGGGCTTCGATCCGAACGTCGCCATCCTCATGAGCGGCATCGGCACGCTGATCTTCTTCATCGTCACCGGCGGCAAGGTGCCGAGCTACCTGGGCTCGAGCTTCGCCTTCATCGGCGTGGTGATCGCGGCCAGCGGCTACGCAGGCCCGGGGCCCAACGCCAACCTGGGCGTGGCCCTGGGCGGCATCATCGCCTGCGGCCTGGTCTACACCCTCATCGGCGTGGTCGTGCAGGCCGTGGGCACGGGCTGGATCGAGCGCTTCATGCCGCCGGTGGTCACCGGCGCGGTGGTGGCGGTGATCGGCCTGAACCTGGCCGGCATCCCGATCAAGAACATGGCGCCCACTGGCTTCGATGCGTGGATGCAGGGCATCACCTTCGTCTGCGTGGCGCTGGTGGCCGTGTTCACGCGCGGCATGCTGCAACGCCTGCTCATCCTCATGGGCCTGATCATCGCGAGCATCGTCTACGCCGTGCTCACCAACGGTCTGGGCATGGGCAAGCCGCTGGACCTCTCGGGCATTGCCAGCGCCGCGTGGTTCGGCATGCCGAACTTCAGCGCGCTGGTGTTCCAGGCCAACGCCATGCTGCTGATCGCGCCGGTGGCCATCATCCTGGTGGCAGAGAACCTCGGCCACATCAAGGCCGTGACCGCGATGACCGGTCGCAACCTGGACCAGTACATGGGCCGAGCTTTCATCGGCGATGGCGTGGCCACCATGGTGGCCGGCAGCGCGGGTGGCACCGGCGTGACCACCTACGCCGAGAACATCGGCGTGATGGCCGCGACCAAGATCTATTCCACCGCGATCTTCTTCGTCGCCGGCCTGATGGCGATCCTGCTCGGCTTCTCGCCCAAGTTCGGCGCGCTGATCCAGGCCATTCCGCTGGCCGTGATGGGCGGCGTGTCCATCGTGGTGTTCGGTTTGATCGCGATCGCGGGCGCGAAGATCTGGGTCGACAACAAGGTCGATTTCTCCGACAACAAGAACCTGCTCGTGGCGGCGATCACGCTGATCCTGGGCACGGGCGACTACACGCTGAAGTTCGGCGGCTTCGCCCTGGGCGGCATCGGTACCGCGACCTTCGGCGCGATCATCCTGTACGCGTTGCTCAACCGTGGCGGGGCATCCTCCCGCGACAAAGCCTGATCGCTCACCGGCGCTCGCGCGCCGGCGGAATCGGTGGCGGCTCGCTGACCGCGCCACCGATCTTCGCGCCGATGAAGGTGCCGATACCTGGCAGCACGGCCGTGCCAATGGCCGCGCCCGCAATCGAGCCCCAGGCCATCTCGAACGTTGGATCGCGCGTGGGCCCGTGCGCCGAGAAGGGCACATCGACCACGCCGCCCGCCGCCTCCAGCCGGCCTTTGGCCTGGATCTGCCGGCGGTACAGAGTGGCTTCACCGCTCGCGCTGTAGCTGCCCGCCACCGCCTCCACCTGGGTGAAGCTGGTCTTGAGGCCTTGCGCCGTGTTTTGCGTGACCATGACGCCGCTCAGGCGGTCCAGCGGCGTCTCACCCGTGCGGTCCTCGCCCAGCGACTTGATGGCCTTGTCCAGATCGACGCGCAGCAGCCGCGCACCCTCTACCTGCAAGGTGCTGCGCGTGCGCAGCGAACGGAACAGCTCGCCCACCGTGTCGCCCTCGGCGCGCAATGTGGTCTCGCCCGACGCCCTGCCACCGACGACCGAGCGGCGCTCGAAGCTCTCCAGCAGGGCCTGGATCTCCACCTGGCGCGGTGTGAGTTCACCGGTCAGGGTCATGCGTCCCCCCTTCGAAGTGGCCAGCCGCGCTTGCCCACGTGCCGTGCCCCCACCGGCCTGCAGTTGCAGCCGGTAGACATCGGCACCGTCGTCGGACTTGCCATCGCGCGTGGCCTCCAACGTCGCGGGCGTGCGCGCATCGGAGCGGCGCAGCGACACATGTTGTGGCAGCCGATCGGTCTCGTTGAAGGTGACGTCACCGTCGTAGCGCAGCGGCACGCCGCTGTACGAGGTGTAGGTCAGGTCCTTGAAGGCCAGGTGGCGCAGCACCACGCTGGCGCTCTGGTCGTCGTGGGCGTCCTGCAGCTTGTTGCGGTAGGCGGCCAGCGCCTGGCGCGGCACGTCGGCCCCGTCGACCTCCAGGCGGTCGATCACCAGGCGTTTGTCCAGCAGAGGCAGGAGCTGCGGATAGATGGCGAGACGTTTCGCGCGAATCCCGGCCTCGCCCGGCTGCACCGTGTGCACATCCCGCAGCTCGATCACGGGCGTGCCGCGCACGCGCCAGCGGGCCTCTCGAACCACCAGGGCTTGCCCCATGCGCGCTTCGAACTCGCTTTCCACGCGGCGCGCAAGCTCCTCGTTGCTGGGCACATAGGAACGCGCGAGCAGCCAGGCCCCGACGACCAGCACCCCCAGCAGGGCGGTCGCGGCGATGGCCCAGCGGCGTGCGGCGGTTTTCATGGTTTGGCTCCAGGCGGCATCTTGCCGGCCCGGCCCCGCCTGCCTTGTAGGCGCAGGCCGCGCGGGGCTTCGGAGATTTCCTATAGTGGCGGCATCACTCACAGGAGCATCACCTTGTCCGTCTGGAAAAAACCCATCTCGGTGGAAGAACTCACCGCCATCCACCACGATACCGCCGTGCAGCACCTCGGCATCGAATTCCTCGAGGTCGGCCCGGACTTCATCCGCGCGCGCATTCCGGTGGACAAGCGCACCAAGCAGCCCTATGGCTTGCTGCACGGGGGCGTGAGCGTGGTGCTGGCGGAAACACTGGGCTCGTGTGGCGCCGCCTACAGCTGCCCCGAAGGACACCGGGCGGTGGGGCTGGACATCAACGCCAACCACCTCAAGGGGGCCACCGCCGGCTGGGTGACTGGGGTGACGCGCCCGGTGCACGTGGGCCGCACCACGCAGGTGTGGCAGATCGATCTGACGAACGACGCGGGCGAACTGACCTGCGTTTCGCGCATCACGATGGCGGTGCTGGCCCCCAGATAGGCCGGAGAAAGCCGCACCCGCCGGCAGGGCCTTGAGGCGCGGCGGCTTGACCTTGTAGCTGCTTCAGGGTCTGTAATGCGGACCATGGACTCCCAACAAAACCCTGCCCTCGCTTCCTCCACCCCGGCCGGCTCCACCTGGTTGCACGTGCCCAGCATGTGCTGTGCGGCGGAATTCAACGCAGTGGAAAAGGAATTGCGCCGCCTGGGCGGCGTGCGCGACGTGTCGCCCGACTTCATCCGGCGTTCGGTGCGCGTGCAGCACGACGCGGTGCCCGAGCCCGAGCTGATCGCGGCGGCCGAGCGCTCGGGCTTCGAGGTCCGCCTGGGTGGTGGTGCAGCGCCAGCCCATGGCAAAGGCCTGGGCGCGATCGGCATCAAGGCCGTGGGGTCGGCGCCCGCGGCGCGTGCCTCTCCAGCGGCATCGGCCGTGACGCACGAAGACCACGGCGATCACGATCACGATCACGGTGACGACAACGACGACCACGCCGCCAGCCACGCCGCCGAAGTACCGACTTGGCGCCTAGCCCTGGGCGGTGCGCTGGCACTGGGCGCCGAAGTGGTGGCGCTGTCGCTGGGCGACTCCGCCTGGCCGACCGTGGCGCTGGCACTCGCCGCCATCGCCCTGGCCGGCGTGGACACCTACCGCAAGGGCCTGACCGCGCTGCGCCATTTCAACCTCAACATCAACGCCCTGATGACCGTGGCCGTGACCGGCGCGGGCATCCTCGGCCAGTGGCCCGAGGCAGCCATGGTGATGGTGCTGTTCGCCATCGCCGAGATGATCGAGGACAAGTCGCTCGACCGCGCCCGGCGCGCGGTGGAAGGCCTGATGTCGATGGCGCCCGAAACTGCCACCGTGCAGCAAGGCGACACGTGGCACAGCATGCCGGCGAAGTCCGTGGCCCTGGGCGCCCTGGTGCGCGTGCGCCCGGGCGAGCGCATCGCGCTCGACGGCACGGTCGAGTCTGGCACGTCCGCCGTGGACCAGGCGGCCATCACCGGCGAGAGCGTGCCGGTCGACAAGGCCGTGGGCGACAAACTCTTTGCCGGCACCATCAACCAGAACGGCGAACTGCTGTACCGCAGCAGCGCGCTGGCCAACGACTCTACGTTGGCGCGCATCATCCGCGCCGTGCAGGAAGCCCAGGCCACGCGCGCGCCCACGCAGCGTTTTGTCGATACCTTCGCGCGCATTTACACACCGGTCGTGTTCGCGGTGGCCATCGCCATGGCGGTGCTCCCACCGTTGCTGATGGGCGCGGACTGGATGACCTGGGTGTACCGCGCGCTGGTGCTGCTGGTCATCGCCTGCCCCTGCGCGCTGGTGTTGTCCACGCCGATCTCGGTGGTCTCGGGCCTGACCGCGGCGGCGCAGCGCGGCATCCTGATCAAAGGCGGTTTGTACCTGGAGCAAGGCCATCGCCTCAAGGCCATCGCCTTGGACAAGACCGGCACGCTCACCCAGGGCAAGCCGGTGGTCACGGACGTGCTGACCTTGCAAGGCGATGAGCGCGACATGCTCGCGCGCGCCCTGGCGCTCGCGGGCCGCAGCGATCACCCCGTGTCCAAGGCCATCACAGCGCGCGGCGCGGCAGCGGCAGCGGCATCGGCGCTGGACGTCAGCGGTTTCACGGCGCTGCAAGGGCGCGGCATCGAGGGCTTCATGGCGGGTGAGCGCTACCGCCTCGGCAACCACCGTCTGCTGGAGGAGTCGGGTGCGTGCACACCCGCACTCGAAGCGCAGCTCGATGCGCTGGAAGTGCAAGGCAAGACGGCGGTGGTGCTGGTGCGTGGCGAGCAGGCCATCGGCATCTTCGCCATCGCCGACCAGGTGCGGCCCGAAAGCGCACAGGCCGTGCGGCAACTCAAGGCGCTGGGCGTTCAACCCATCATGCTGACGGGCGACAACCGCCACACGGCCGAAGCGATCGCGCAACAGGTGGGCATCGAGGACGTGCGCAGCGAGCTGCTGCCGCAGGACAAGCTCAAGGCCATTGAAGCGCTCGCGGCCAACGGCGCGGTGGTGGGCATGGTGGGCGACGGCATCAACGATGCGCCCGCGCTGGCCAAGGCCCACATCGGCTTCGCCATGGGCGCGGCGGGCACCGACACCGCGATCGAAACCGCCGACATTGCGCTGATGGACGACGACCCGCGCAAGCTGGCCGAGTTCATCCGCCTCTCGCGCGCCACGCGCAGCGTGCTGTGGCAGAACATCGCGCTCGCACTCGGCATCAAGGTGGTGTTCCTCACCCTGGCGGTGATGGGTCAGGCCACGCTGTGGATGGCCGTGTTCGCCGACATGGGCGGCAGCCTGCTGGTGGTGTTCAACGGGCTGCGCCTGCTGCGGCACCGTTCGGGCGCGTGATCAACTGCGCTCGCAACGCCCCTGCGCCGTCGCCTGCCCGCGAAAGTCGCTGGACCAGCTTTGTGCCGCGGTATCGATCTGGATGCGTTCGTTGTCGATGGCGGTGCGGATGACGGTGCCGTCGACCGAGAAGGTGAACACCGGCACGCCGTCGATCTTCACGCTGGTCACGCGCTTCTTGTCGTAGCCGATGTGGACCGTGCGCGTCCAGGTGGTGCGCGCGGGCTGGTACGCCGCCTCGCACACCAGCGTCACCTCGCCGCCCTTCTCGTTCTTGTCGGTCTTCTCTGCCTTCTTGTTCTTGCCCTGCGCAAAGGCTGGCGCGGCCACCACGGTGGCGGACACGAGCAGCCACGCCAGCCCGGTCCGCCTCATGATGCGTCCGCCTTGGCCAGGCGCTCGCTCTTCCAGTACACGTCGTCGCCACCGTTCATGCGGTTGAGCACGCGCGCGAGCACGAACATGAGATCGCTCAGGCGGTTGAGGTATTGGCGCGGCGTCTCTTTCAGAGTTTCCGCCTTGTCCAGCGCGACCACGGCGCGCTCGGCGCGGCGCGCCACGGTGCGGCACACATGCGCCTGGCTGGCGGCGCGGTTGCCGGCGGGCAGGATGAACTCCTGCAGGCGCGGCAAGGTTTCGTTGTGGGTGGCCAGCGCCTGATCGAGTGCGAGCACGGCCTCGGGCTTGAGCAGTTCGAAACCGGGGATGGAGAGCTCTCCGCCGAGGTTGAACAACTGGTGCTGGATCTCCACCAGCAGCTGGCGCACGCCATCGGGAATGTCCTCGCACAGCAGCAGGCCGATGTGCGAGTTGAGTTCGTCCACATCGCCCATGGCGTGCACGCGCAGGCTGTCCTTGGAGACGCGGGTGTTGTCGCCCAGGCCGGTGGTGCCGGCGTCGCCGGTGCGGGTGGCGATCTGGGTGAGTCGGTTGCCCATGGTCTGTCTCCTTCTGGCGCTCTGAAATGAATGGAATGGAACAAAAGAGGTCGAGCGGCACCGATTGTCCTCGACCGCCCGCGCCCGTAACGACATGCAGGGAAATGTGTCTGAGGCAAAGGTCTTTTGAAGAGCGCAACGGCTGGCAAAAGCGCTGGCCTGCGTGCGCGAACCGGGCGGTAATGCGGGCTCGTCTTTCATTCCGATAGCGCAGGAGATCCACCGATGCCGTCCCGATTCCGCCTCAAGTCCCCTTTGTCCATCTCCGACTTCGAGCGGCGCAGCGTGAAGTTGATGGCCGCGTGCGCGCTGGGACTGGCCGGCATCGCCCATGTGCAGGTGGCCCCGCCAACGCGGCAGGCGATCAAGTCGTTCACCCCGGCACGGCTGGCGGACGCTTCCCAGCCCGTGGCCTTGTCGCGCGATGTGATCGTCAACACCCCGCGGCGCTGATCGGGTCGATGGGATGGCCGCGGCAGGGCCCCCGGCGTAAACTGGCCGGCGGATTTCCCCACAGCCTGCCGCGACCGGAGACACGCCCATGAACGCACCCACCGCCCACAGCCACCTGGCGCCCGAGGTCCATCAACGCCCTGTCCCGGCCGAATTTCTGACCGCGCTGCAGCACCGGTTCGGCGCGCAATGCTCCACGGCGATGGTGGTGCGCGAACAGCACGGCCGCGACGAATCCATCTACGAAGTACCGCCGCCGGCGGCGGTGGTGTTCGCCGAGAGCACCCAGGACGTGGCCGATGCGGTGAAACTCGCCGCCCAGCACCGCGTGCCGGTCATTCCCTTCGGCGTGGGCTCGTCGCTCGAAGGCCACCTGCTCGCGGTGCAGGGCGGCATCAGCATCGACGTGAGCCGCATGGGCCAGGTGCTGTCCATCAACGCCGAAGACCTCACCGTGACGGTGCAGCCCGGCATGACGCGCAAGGCGGTCAACGAGGCGGTGAAAAGCGAAGGCCTGTTCTTCCCGATCGACCCGGGCGCGGACGCCTCCATCGGCGGCATGTGCGCCACGCGCGCCAGTGGCACGAACGCCGTGCGCTACGGCACCATGCGCGAGAACGTGCTGGCGCTCGAAGTGGTCACCGCGCAGGGCGAGGTCATCCGCACCGGCTCGCGCGCGAAGAAAAGCAGCGCGGGCTACGACCTCACGCGCTTGATGGTGGGCAGCGAAGGCACGCTGGGGGTGATCACCGAGGTCACGCTCAAGCTCTACCCCCTGCCCGAGGCCATTTCGGCGGCGACCTGCTCGTTCCCGACGATCGAGGCCGCCGTGCGCACCGTGATCCAGGTGATCCAGCTCGGTGTGCCGATCGCGCGCTGCGAACTGGTCGACCGCCACAGCGTGCGCATGGTCAACGCGCACAGCAAGCTGGGCCTGCGCGAAGAACACATGCTGCTGATGGAATTCCACGGCTCACCCGCCAGCGTGAAGGAACAGGCCGAGACCGTGCAGGAGATCGCCAACGACTTCGGCGGCAACGCCTTCGAATGGGCCGACACCCCCGAGGAACGCACGCGCCTGTGGACCGCGCGGCACAACGCCTACTTCGCCGCCATCCAGAGCAAGCCGGGCTGCCGCGCGATCTCCACCGACACCTGCGTGCCGATCTCGCGCCTGGCCGACTGCCTGCTCGACTCGGTGGCCGAGGCGGATGCGTCGGGCTTGCCCTACTTTCTCGTCGGCCACGTGGGCGACGGCAACTTCCACTTCGGCTATCTGATCGACCCCAGCAAACGGGAAGAACACACCCTTGCCGAAGAGCTGAACCACAAGCTGGTGGCGCGCGCCCTGCGCCTGGAAGGCACCTGCACCGGCGAACACGGCGTGGGACTGCACAAGATGGGCTTTCTGGTGACCGAGGCCGGCACCGGCGCGGTGGACATGATGCGCACCATCAAGCGAGCACTCGATCCGGACAACATCCTGAACCCGGGGAAGATCTTCGCACTCTGAGGCCGCCATGCGCCACCTGCTCCTTGCCCTTCCCCTCCTGATGCTGCAGGCCCCTCCCGCCGCGCAGGCCCAGGTTTTCGTCAACATCGGCATCCAGCTGCCGGTGTACCCCCAACTGCAGCGCGTGCCGGGCTACCCGGTCTACTACGCGCCCGACGCGCCGGGCAACGTCTTCTTCTACGACGGCTTGTACTGGGTCTTCTGGGACGACACCTGGTACTACAGCAGTTGGTACAACGGGCCGTGGCAGATCATGGCGCCGCTCTATGTGCCGGTCTACCTGCTGCGCGTGCCGGTGCGCTACTACCGCCATCCCCCCCTGTATTTCACGCGCTGGCGGGCCGACGCGCCACCGCGTTGGGGCGAGCACTGGGGGCACGACTGGTCGCAACGCCGCGACGGCTGGAACCGCTGGGACCGCGCCAAGGCGCCCGCCCCGGCGCCCCTGCCGGACTACCAGCGCGGATACCCGCAAAGCCGCTACCCGCAGGCCGGGGAGCAGGACCGCATCCGCGGCGAGCACTACCGCTACCAACCCCGCAACCCAACCGTGCGGGCGCAGCTCGCTGCTCCCGCACCACAGCCCGCCCCACAGCCGGCACCACCGATGCAAGGCAGGCCACCGCAGCGGGAGGATGTGCGCCGGCCCGAGCGCAACGAGCGCCCGCCCATGCCCATGGAGCGGCCCGAACCCCGCGTCGATCGGCGCGACGTGCAGCCACCCATGCGCCCCTTCGAACCCGAGCAGCGCCGGGCCCGACCCTCCGAGCGGCCTGCTGCGCCCGAGCCAAGGCAAGCACCCCAGTGGCAGCAGCCCAGACCACCGGACTTTCAGCGCCAGCAGCCACCACCCCAACGGCAAGCACCCATGCGCGCGGAGCCCATGCAGCCGCAACAGGGCCCGGACCGGGGATCGCCCGGGCCGCGGCGGTTCGAAGACGAGCGCGGACGCGGCAACCACAACAACAACCGCGGCGACGAGCGCCGCAACCGCGATTGAGGCTGATCAGCGCCCGCCGCGCAACTTGTCGATCAGCCCGTTGAGTTCATCCAGCGAGCCGAACTGGATCGCCAACTCGCCCATCTCTTCCACACGGCCGTGGCGCTTCACGCGCTTCTTCACCCGCACCTCGACCTCGGCCATCAGCAAATCGGCCAGCTCCTCTTCCACGCGGCGGGTGTCGCGCGACTTTTCCTTCTTGAGCTTTTGCGGTGCCAGCGCGAATTCGGCACCCAGCTTCTTCACCAGGCTCTCGGCTTCTCGCACCGACATCTTCTTGGCCGAGATCTGGTTGCCGGCCGTGATCTGGCTGGCCTTGTCCAGCGCGAGCAAGGCACGGGCGTGGCCCATATCAAGGTCGCCGGCCATCAACATGGTCTGCACCGGCTCGGCCAACTGCAGCAGGCGCAGCAGGTTGCTGGCGGCGCTGCGCGAGCGGCCCACGGCCTGCGCGGCCTGTTCGTGAGTGAGCCCAAACTCTTTTACCAAACGTTGCAGGCCGTGCGCCTCTTCCAGGGGATTGAGATCCTCGCGCTGGATGTTCTCGATCAAGGCCATGGCGGCGGCGGACTCGTTGGGCACATCGCGCACGAGCACCGGCACCGAGTCCAGGCCGGCCAGCTTCGAAGCGCGGAAGCGGCGCTCGCCGGCGATGATTTCGTACTTGCCCGCGTTTTCGCCGTCGATGAGCTTGCGCACCAGAATCGGCTGCATCACACCCTGGGCCTTGATGGACTCGGCCAATTCGTACAGAGCGCCCTCGTCCATGCGCGTGCGCGGCTGGTACATGCCGGCGACCAGTTCGCTCACGGCCAGCGTGCTTGGCGCGCCTTCCACCGCGCCGGGCGTGGCGGCGGCTTCTTCCACCTTGGGGCCCAGCAGGGCTTCGAGTCCGCGGCCGAGGCCCTTGGGTTTTTTGGTGACCATGGGTCGTGTTGCTTTCAAAAATTCGGATCAGAGATGAAAGAGCCCGGCCAGCACCGCGTGGCCGGCCGGCCAGTCGCCCAGGCCGGTCTCGGCGTTGATGTGGCCGGCATCGCCCAGGTCCACGAAGCGCGAACCCCAGGCGGTGGCGAACGTCTGTGCGCGCTCGAAGCTGCAGTACGGATCGTTGCGGCTGCCCATGAGGACGCTGGGAAACGGCAGGCGCCCGAGGGGGATGGGGGACCAACTCGGCAGCAGGGGTTGCAGCTCTTCGCGCTCCGCGTCTCCCGGTGCCACCAACAGGGCGGCCTTCACGCGGGCGGTGTTCTGCGAATGAGAAGCCCAAGCGGCCGTGAGCAGGCAGCCCAGGCTGTGCGCCACGAGCACCGCAGGCCCGTCGCAGCCGAGCAGCACGTCTTCGAGACGCGCAATCCAGTCGCCGCGCTTGGGGCTCATCCAGTCGTGCTGGTCCACGCGGCGGTAACCGTGAGTGGCTTCCCAGCGGCTCTGCCAGTGTTCGGGGCCGCTGTTCTGCCACCCGGGCAGGATGAGGACGTTTTCAGGTTTCACGTGAAACACGCCCTACATCTTCTGGATGCGTTCGACCATTTCCTCGGCGAAGGCCACGAAGGCCTGGCTGCCCCGGGCCGATGGGTCGAACACCACACCGGGCAGGCCATAGCTGGGGGCTTCGGCCAGGCGCACGTTGCGCGGAATCACGGTGTTGAACACCTTGTCGCCGAAGTGGGCCTTGAGCTGGTCGCTCACTTGCTGCTGCAGGGTGATGCGCGGATCGAACATGACGCGCAACAGGCCGATGATGGCCAGATCCTTGTTGAGGTTGGCGTGCACCTGCTTGATGGTGTTGACCAGGTCGGTCAGCCCTTCCAGCGCAAAGTACTCGCACTGCATGGGCACGACCACGCCGTGCGCGGCGCACAGGCCGTTGAGGGTCAGCATGCTCAAGGACGGTGGACAGTCGATCAGCACGAAGTCGTAGTGGTCGGCCACCTCGGCCAGCGCGGTCTTCAGGCGTTTTTCACGCCGCTCCACCTCCACCAACTCCACCTCCGCCCCCGCCAGTTCGCGGTTGGCACCGAGCACGTGGTAGCCGCACTTCTCGGAAAACACCGCCGCTTCGGCGATCGAGGCGGACTCCAGCAGCACGTCATAGACCGACAGCTCCATCTTCCGCTTGTCCACGGCAGAGCCCATGGTGGCATTGCCCTGCGGATCGAGATCCACCATCAGCACCCGCTGCCCCACTTTGGCCAGGCCCGCGGCGAGGTTGACCGTGGTGGTGGTCTTGCCAACGCCGCCTTTCTGGTTGGCGACACAAAAGATTTTGGCCATCGTGCGTCTGTCTTATTTGGAGAGGGCCAGCTTGACGCCGAAGCCGATGAGGAAGACGCCCGCCAGCTTTTCCAGGGTGCGGCCGATGATGGGGTTGGCGCGCATGCGCGCGGCCAGGAAGTGGGTCAACAGCACGGCGGTCAGGCCATAGAGAAAAGTCAGGAACGCCACGGTCAGCGCCATCGCACCGAAGGTGAACAGGCCCTGGTGACGGGCCGGGTCCACGAACAGCGGGAAGAAGGCCATGTAAAACACGATTGCCTTGGGGTTGAGCAAGGTGATGAAGGCCGCCTGCTGGAAGTACTGGCGGGGGCGGATGTTGAGCACGGGCGCGGCGCCGGGTTTGGCACTCAGCATTTTCCAGCCCAACCAGGCCAGATAGGCCGCACCCAGCCACTGCACCGCGCTGAACGCAGCCGGGTAGGCCGACAGCAGCGCCGCCACGCCGGCAACGGCCAACCACATCAGCACCTGGTCACCCGCGATCACACCGAAGGTCGCAGCCAGGCCACCTCGAATGCCACCCTTGCCGGTGGAAGTGATCAGCGCCAGATTGCCCGGCCCCGGAATGGCCAGAAAGACAAGAATGGCGACCACAAAAGCGCCGTAATCTGCGATGCCGAACATGGTGGAACCTCGTGAAGTGAGGGGTCGAGTTTACGTGAGGGCTCTACCCTCTCCGCCACCCTCTCCGTCGTTTCGCGCAGAGAAGCTGAGCGGCCGGGCTTTCAAGCCCCGACGCCGGCCGCCGATCGCATCCAGACGATGCAGCGTTCGGCCTCCAGGCCAGGCACCACGAGTTGTTCCACGTGAAACACATCCACCGTCGGCCCCTCGGCCTTGAGGGCGGCGAGCTCCTCCGCCGGGTACTTGCCCTTCATGGCCAACCACAGGCCGCCGTCGGGGTTGAGCGCCGAGCGCGACCAGTGGATGAAGTCCACGAGCGAAGCAAATGCGCGTGAGCAGATCACGTCGTACGCCTGGCCCGAGAGCGCATTGAGACTTTCCACCCGGGCATGCAGGCCGTGCAGGTTCGGCAGCTTGAGCGTGGCCGCTGCCTGCTGGATGAAGGCCGCCTTCTTGGCCACCGTGTCCACGCAGGTCACTTGAATTTCCGGGCAGGCGATGGCGATCACCACGCCCGGCAAACCGCCACCCGAGCCAACATCCAGCAGCTGCAGTGCCCTGCCCTGCGTCTGGCGCTGCAGGGGGCCGATGGCGGCCAGGCTGTCGAGCAGGTGGTGGGTCATCATCTCAGCCGGATCGCGCACGGCCGTGAGGTTGTAGACCTTGTTCCACTTCTGCAACAAACCCAGGTAGTCGAGCAGGAGGTCGACCTGGCGGTCGTCCAGCCCCAGCTGAAGCTGCCGCAGGCCCGCCTGCAGCGTTTGGCGCAGATCGCTCACTGGACCACCCTCATGCGCTGAGCTCAACCGAAGGCAGCGTGGCAAATCCCTTGAAGCCGCCCTTCTTCAAGTGGATCAGCAGAAGGGAGATGCTGGCCGGTGTGATGCCCGAAATACGGGATGCCTGGCCCAGGGTCTCGGGGCGGTGCTTGTCCAGCTTCTGCCGCGCCTCGAAAGAAAGCGCCGTCACCTGCAAGTAGTCCAGATCCACCGGCAGCCTCAGGCTCTCGTAGTGGGCAGCGCGCTCCACCTCGTTCTTCTGGCGGTCGATGTAGCCCGAGTACTTGGCGGCGATCTCCAATTGCTCCACCACCGGTTCCAGCAAGTCGCCGAGTGTTTCACGTGAAACCTCGGGTGCCGCGTACTTCCCAGCGTCCATGCCCACCAAGGCCGCGTATGGCACGGCCGGCCGGCGCAGCAGATCGAACAGATTGTGTTCGTGCTCGATGGCCTTGCCCAGCACGCGCTCGCTCTCTGCCGCCGGCAAGCTGCGGGGGTTCACCCAGGTGTTTTTCAGGCGCTCTGTTTCACGTGAAACCGCATCGCGTTTGCGGCTGAACGCGTCCCACTGCGCGTCGCCCACCAAGCCCAGGCGCCGGCCGGTTTCGGTCAGGCGCATGTCGGCGTTGTCTTCGCGCAGCTGCAAACGGAACTCGGCGCGGCTGGTGAACATGCGGTAGGGCTCGGTCACGCCCTGGGTGACCAGGTCGTCGACCAGCACGCCGAGATACGCCTCGTCGCGCCGCGGGAGCCACGCGCCTTCGCCGCGGCATTGCAGCGCCGCATTGATGCCGGCGAACAGGCCTTGCGCCGCCGCCTCTTCATAACCGGTCGTGCCGTTGATCTGGCCCGCAAAGAACAAGCCGTTGATTTGCCGGGTTTCGAAACTGCTCTTGAGCGAGCGCGGATCGAAGTAGTCGTATTCGATGGCGTAGCCCGGACGCAGGATGTGGGCGTTCTCCAGCCCCGGCATGCTGCGCACCAGGGCGTACTGGATGTCGAAGGGCAGGCTGGTGGAGATGCCGTTGGGATAGACCTCGTGCGTGGTCAGGCCCTCGGGTTCCAGGAAGATCTGGTGGCTGTCCTTGTCGGCGAAGCGGTTGATCTTGTCTTCCACGCTCGGGCAATAGCGCGGGCCCACGCCCTCGATCTTGCCGGTGAACATGGGGCTGCGGTCGAAGCCGCTGCGGATGATGTCGTGCGTGCGCTGGTTGGTGTGCGTGATCCAGCAGGGCACCTGGCGCGGATGCATGGCCGTGTTGCCCATGAAGCTGAACACGGGCACGGGGCGGCCGGCGTTCATGCCGCCGGGCACTCCATCGCCCGGTTGTTCGGTGCACTTCGAGTAGTCGATGCTGCGGCCGTCCAGGCGCGGCGGGGTGCCGGTTTTCAGTCGCCCCTGGGGCAGCTGCAGCTCTTTCAGACGGGCCGAGAGCGAGACCGCCGGCGGATCGCCCGCGCGGCCGGCGGCGTAGTTGTTCAGGCCGACGTGGATCTTGCCGTCGAGGAAGGTGCCGGCGGTGAGCACCACGGTACGGCCCCGGAAGCGAATGCCCACCTGCGTCACCGCACCCACCACGCGGTCGCCCTCGACCATCAGATCGTCCACGGCTTGCTGGAACAACCAGAGATTGGGCTGGTTTTCCAGCGTGCGGCGGATGGCGGCCTTGTAGAGCACGCGGTCGGCCTGGGCGCGCGTGGCGCGCACGGCCGGGCCCTTGGAGCTGTTGAGGATGCGGAACTGGATGCCCCCTTCGTCCGTGGCCAGGGCCATGGCACCACCCAGGGCATCGACCTCTTTCACCAGGTGGCCCTTGCCGATGCCGCCGATCGATGGGTTGCAGCTCATCTGCCCCAGGGTCTCGATGTTGTGCGTGAGCAGCAGCGTGGCGCAGCCCATGCGCGCGGCGGCCAGCGCGGCTTCGGTGCCGGCGTGCCCGCCGCCGACGACGATGACATCGAATTCCTGTGGGTACAACATGGTGGTGATCGCTTGAAAAGTCCGCGCCCCGCAGCGGGCGAGGAACCCGCGATTGTCCCACCGTTGAGCCTGCATGGCCCTGCCTGCGGGCAATCGCCGCCCCGCCGGCAGGGAAGTGCGCACACCGCAAGCAAGGACCCTGTCGCAAGTCAGGCGCCGCACAGTGGACGAGCCATTTGAACAGCACCTCAACCGCCCCTTCCAAGCGCCGATGGCGCGCAACAGGTCAAGACCCACAGCGGCGCAGGGCTGCTTCACGCGTGCCCCTTACCCCAGCCCTCTCCCCAGAGGGGAGAGGGAGCAAGACAGAAGGCACGCAGGCGCGACGTGTCTTCATCCAGAAACACCAAGGGGCAGCTCCGCCGGCCCAAGGTGTTGCCCCCCCCGAAGCGCCGAAGGCGCGCAACAGAGGGGGGAAGCCGCGTCAGCGGCGCAGGGGGGTGTACCCCACTCTCCGCAAAATCTCGTCCGCCAGCTTCTGGTATTCGCCGTTGAAATGGTGGTCGCCCGGCAGCGGCGCGCGCGTCACCTGATCGGTGGGCGTGCGCGGGCAGATGGTGTCGCGGTCGTCGGTCCCGTAGAAGCACAGGGTCTGCGCCGCCTTGAGCTTTTGCAGCGCCGGTTTGAGCGGCAGGCCACCGCGGTCGCGCTGCACCCAGTTGGTCAATCGGAACTCGAACGAAGCCTTCTCCCCGGGCCCGAGCAGCACCGTGTGCGCCACCAGCGCGCGCGAGGCCTCGGACAGGCGCGGCACCGCGAAGGGCAGCACGTCCGCGCCCTGGGAATAGCCGATCAGCAGGGCTCGGCTCTTCTTCCATTGCGCGGCGTAACTGCGCAGCACCCGGTCCAGGTCTTTCGCCAGGCCCTCGGGCGTGCGCGCCGACCAGAAGTAGCGCAACGAATCCCAACCCACCACCGGCACGCCCGCCGCCGACAGCCGCTCGGCCAGTGCCTTGTCGATGCCGGCCCAGCCGCCGTCGCCCGAGAGCAAAACGGCAAAGGTGTCGGCGGTGCCCGCAGTCGCGAGCGCCGGCACGGGCACCAAGGGCAAATCGGCGACGTAGCCCTCCCCCACGGCCGGCGGCACCGGCGCGGCCACGGCGCCCGCTCTGCCCAGGCTGTGCTGCGCCGCCAGCAGCGCGGGCGTGGTCTGCGCACCGGCCACCCTCACCAGGCTGGCGCCACGCACCTGGGCGACGTAGTCCCGCACCACCGCCGGCTCGCAGGCCTTGTCGGTGTCCGCTTGCAGCACGGTCCAGGGCGCGCTCAAAGAGGAGGTCGGCAACAGGGTGATGCCGCGCGGGACCGTTTGCCGCTTGAAGTTCACGCCCTCCCCCTTGCACAGCGGCCGCTTCAGCGCCACCGTCGGGCAGAAGTCCATCGAGACCGCGCCTGCGAACGTGTCTGGCGGCGCCTGGGCCAGCATCGCGTAGGCCAAGGTGCCACCCGTGCCCTCGCCCACCAGCAGCGGCGGGAAATAGGCCGGCAGGCGCGCGTAGCCCTGGAGGAAATGCGACAGGTTCTCCAGGTCGCCGTCGGGCAACAGGCAGTCGCCACCGTTCTTGTGCAGGGCCGCCAGCAGGCGCGGCGTGTGGATGCCCGCCACGAGCGCGCCTCGCGCGGCCAGCGCCCGCGCCTGGGCGCCCAGAGCCGGCGTCCAGCCACCGTCGCCCGAGAGGAACAACACGAACGAAGTTGCCCCACTTTCGGGACGATAGAGAGACAGATGATGGAAGTTGCCGTGCGATAGCGTCTGAACCGGCGGCATGGGCTTTTGTGCGAGCGCCACGCCCGGTGCGAAGGACAGCGCCACCAGAACCAGGCAGGCCCGCCACACCTTCATTTGCCCATCACCTTGCGCAGGCCGCCCGCGATCAGCGCGGCCACGTCGGCCAGGATGAAGAACGGCGCGAAGCCACCGGGCGACGCGAGGTAGCGCGGTTCCCACACCGGGTCGAACTTCTCCTTGAACGCGCGCAGGCCCTGGAAGTTGTAGAAGTTCTCGCCGTGGTTGAACAGCAGGCGTCCCAGCCGATGCCAGTTCGGGGCCAGCGGGTGCTGCGCCATGCCCGAGAGCGGCACCATGCCCAGGTTGAAGCGCTGCAGGCCTTCGGCCTTGAAATGCAGGATGACCTGCGCGAACAGAAAATCCATCGCACTGCGCGGCGCGTCGGGCAACTGGCGCATCAGGTCCACGCTGGCCTCCACCGCCAGATCGGTGCGCAGCAGCGTGGCAAAGGCCACCATGCGCTCGCCTTGCCGCACCACCGCCACCGGCTGGCGCAGCACGTAGTCGCGGCGAAACGCGCCCAGCGAAAATGCTTTCTCCGCCGTCTGGTGGTCGGCCAGCCAGGCGTCCGAAATCGCCCGCAGCTCGTCGTACACCCCCGCCACCGCGTCGGGCGCGAGCACCTCGAAGCTCAGGCCCTCGCGCTGCGCGCGCGCCACGCCATGGCGCAGGTTCGCGCGCTGCTTGCCTTGCAGGCTGAAACTGGGCAGGTCCACCAGCGCGCATTCGCCCAGCTTGTGCACGCGCAGGCCGGCGTCAAGGTACACCGGCAATCCCTCGGGGCGCACCTGGTAGAACGCGGCGCGGCCGCCCGACTCGCGCGCCAGCTCGACGAAGCGCCACACCAACTCGGTCCACTCCCCCACCGGGCCGACCGGGTCGTACAGCGCCACCCACGAGCGCCCTCGCCGACCGAACATGATGAAGGCGCGCTGCGAGTCCGACACCATCAGGCTCTTGTCGCCCATCATCACCAGTCCGGCGCCCGCCGAAGGCTGGGCGCGCACGATGCGTGCGGCCTGCTCCAGCGCGCCGCCGTCGGGCTTGACCATCACCGCCTGCGGCCGCCGCCACAGGCGGCTCAAGGCCACCACCAGGGTGATCAGGCACACAGCGACCAGCGCGCGCAGCGAACGCGGCGCGTAGCCGTCGAACTCGAACTGCCACCAGACCTGGTTCGCGTAGGCCACATCGCGGTACACGAAGAACAGCAGCGCCGTGATCGCTGCCACCACGGCCCCCACCGCGGCCAGCCAGCCCCAGGTGAACGCCTGCGAGAACAGCGCGGCGCGGCGGTTGAACTGCTTGCGCGACACGGCAAGCGCCCCCGCCAGCACCAGCAGCAACACGCCCTCGGACAGCGCAATGCCCTTGGGCAGGCACAACAACAGGCTGAACAAGGCCAGCGCCAGGCCGGCCCACCACGACGCGTCCAGCCGCAGGAACATGCCCCGCGCCACGAACAGCAAGGCCAGCCCCGCGATGCTGCCCAGGAAATGCGCCGCTTCCACCACCGGCAACGCCAGTGTGCGCGCGAGCCAGTCGGTGGCCTCCTCGGTGGCGGGCGTCACGCCCGACACCAGCAACACCACTCCCACCACCCAGGTATAGGCCGAGAGCAGCAGCGGCGACAGACCCGCCGCCGCCTTCACCACCGGCGTGGCCGCGCCGCGCTGCCATTCCGCGCCCGCCAGCAGCGTGACCGCCAGTGCCAGCGGCAACAGGTAATAGACCACCCGGAACACCACCAGCGCCCCTGCCAGCTGCTCGGCCGGCACGTGGCCGCCGAGCGCGAGCAGCATCACGGCCTCGAACACGCCCAGGCCACCGGGCACGTGGCTGATCACGCCCAGCGCGATGGCCAGCGCGAAGAAGCCCACGAACGCGGGAAATGCGATGGCGCCGGCGGGCAACAGGCACCACAACGCCGCGGCGGCGGCCACCACGTCGATCGCCGAGATCCACAACTGCTGCAACGCCAGCGACGCGCTCGGCAGGCGCAGCACCACGCCGCGCAAGACCATTTCGCCACCGCGCCGGCAAAAGCCGATGAACGCCCCCGCCGCCAACAGCACCACCACCGCCATGGCGCGCAACAGGCCCGGCGGCGTGCCGAACACGGTCTGCACCGTGCCCGCACCCCACACCAGCGCGGCCGCGCCCACCACCACCACACCGATGCCAAAGCCCGCCGCGTTGAACACGATGGCGCGCGACACCAGACCCGCCTCCAGCCCCGCCGCGCCATACAGGCGCATGCGCACCGCTCCGCCGGTGAGGACACCCAGGCCGATGGTGTTGGACAGCGCGTAGGCGATGAACGCGGTCTTGGCCACCACGCGCTGTGGCAACCGCGCACCGGCATACGCCAGGGCAGTGCGGTCGTAAAACGTGAGGGCGTAGTAGCTCGCAGCGGTCGCCAGCGCCGAGAGCAGCAGAGCCGTCGCGGGCGTGGCCCGCACCGCGTCCACGATCGCGCCGTAGCTCAGCTCCGTCATGAGCTTGTGGCCGGCCTGCAGCAGCAGCGCGCCCATCAGCACCGCCAGGGCGGCGTACACCCACAGGCGCCATTGGCCCAGCTTGGACACCCATCTCTCGGGGGTCGCGGTGACGGTCATGGGCGTGGCGATGGGACGGGTCCTCCGAAGGGCTCTGCGCCCGGGTGGGCGCCAGCGAAAAAACAGTGTACGCGGGCGGCCGCGCACGGGCGGTGTCCCTGCATACCGTTGCGCCATCGGACAATCGACCGATGCCGCCCGTTTCCTCCATGGCCTGCCGACCCGCCTGCGCGGCCTGCTGCACCGCCCCTTCTATCAGCACCCCGATGCCCGGCCTGCCCCAAGGCAAGCCCGCCGGCATGCCTTGCCCGCATCTGGACGCGGCGTTGCGCTGCCGCCTGTTCGGCTTGCCCGAGCGGCCCGCCGTTTGCAGCTCGCTCGCACCGTCGCCCGAGATGTGCGGCAGCCACCGTGAACAGGCGATGCAGTGGCTCGCCCGGCTGGAGCAGGCCACGCGGCCCGGCTGAAAAGGGTGATGCAGCGGCTCTAGTGGGCCGTTACGGCCCACTAGTTGTGAAGTCTCACCGGACTAACGTTTTCCCAGCAGCGGCGAGCGTCCGATCTTCTCGCGGGGCGTCGGCACCGCCGGTTTCACGTCCGAGAAACGCGCCTGCTCGATGGCGCCATCCAGCGACGGCAGGCTCCAGGTCTTCTGCAGGCGCAGGCTGTTCATGCCGGCGTTCCAGGCATGCAGCATCCGCTTGCCGGTCTCGTGAAAACCGGGGTAGCGCCCGGCCGCCTCGACCACGCGGGGCGTCACCTGGACGATGGCTTCGCAGATGCGCTCCACGCGCTCGCGGGTCTGAGCCGGCATCACGCCGCAGCGCGTTTGCAGGAACCGCTCCAGCACCTTGCCCGGCGTCCAGGTGCTGCGTCCTTCGACCGGCATGCCCGGCGGGTTCCTGGCGTAGTCGTCGTAGACCGTGATGGTCAACATGTCGTAGACCGGCGCCAAGGCGATGTGCTCGCGCGAGGTGTAGAGCAGCGCGATGTTCTTGGTGTGGCAATCCGCGTTGCGCAACGCGTAGGTGAGCAGCAGCAGATCCGCCAGTTGCGACAACGCCGCGTTCTGCTGCGCCGGGAGCGTCACCACGTCCTTGATGCGTCCGACCACGCGCTCCCAGGTCGACTGGTACTTCTCCTCCGGCCGCAGAGACAGCAGGCTGCACAGATCTTCCATGCCCTTGCGCGTGACGCCATCCTCCTCGAAGTCGAAGCGGTGCACCACCAGCGCCTGGCCGTCGTCGGAGACCTCGGTCATCGCGGTGGCGATGCCCGCCTGGCGCGACACCTCCATGCAGAGGTGCTCGTTGAGCGCCACGCCCGGCAGCCGGGCGGTGGCACCCTTGATGATGTAGCGGTCGGTGGCCAGCGTCCCCTTGCCGTGCGCCGACAAGGTGTGGGGCGAGAGGAACTTGGGAACCACCCCCGACACGCCCGAAGCCGCGTAGCGGCGCACCAGATCGACAAACGCTGCCTCGGCGTTGTCGCCCCGCAGGATGTCCGCAAGTTCGAAGGGCACGGGCGGTTGGGTCGGGTCTGCGCCCGGTGCCGCGACCTTCACGCGCCCGATGGCATTGCGCCCGATCACCGAGAGCAGGTTGAGCGGCGATGCGCCCACCTGAGGCCCCAATTGCTCCTGAAGAATGGACAGCAGAAAACCTTCCGGCAGGTTCATGCGGAAGATGGGGTGCAGGTCCGGGTACGCGTAGGACTCGGTGCGCACCGGCATCAGCAGCGACACGAACTGCGCGGACTCGGCATCCGGGTGGTAGGCCATGACATGGCGGAAGCCATCGGTGGACTCCAGGGTCGCCACCGGCTTGTTGTGAACGAAGACGTGCAGCTTCATGAACCCACTGCGTCGCCGTTGCCGTCGCCGGAAAAGCTGCGCTGGCGCTGTGCGAGCGCGTCGTCGAGCGTGAAGCTGCTGCGCTCCATCGGGGTGAAGCTCAATTCATGGCCGAGCACCTCCAGCAGACGCAGCAGCTTGCGCGAACCGAACTCGGCAACACCGCCCTTCTCGAAACGCGCCAAGGTGGACTGGCCCATGCCGCTCAAGCGGGCCAACTCCGTCTGGGTCAGGCCACGCTGCTTGCGCAATTGCGCCAGCGCGAGGCCCACGTCGGGCAGGTTTTTCATATGCTGTATTTGCTATATTTAATACACCAATTTGGCGATCTTACACTCACAGCTTCTAAAACTGCACCGTGAGCTTATAGCAAATACAGCATCAATAAAATCCTTCTACACCATCCCCATGGGGCTGCACGATCTGTCCGGCAGCCGTCAGACCAGCAGCGCTCCCCGGAACCCGCGCGCCGCGTAGTACGACTCCACCCCGTTGTGGTACGTGAACACCTGGCCATAGCGCCGGTCGCAGAACAGCGCCCCGCCCAGTGCCCGCATCTCGGGCGGCGTCTCGATCCAGCTCGACGTCTTGCGGTCGAACTCGCCCAGGGTCTGCAGCGCGCGGTATTGCGCTTCGGTCAGCAGCGCGATGCCCATCTCGCTGGCCATCTCCTGCGCGCTGCTTTGGGGTTTGTGCTCCTTGCGCGCATCGCGCGCGGCCTGGTCGTAGCAGGTGCTGCGCCGGCCCGCCGGGCTCTCGGCCGAGCAGTCGCAGAAGGTCAACGAACCCGACGGGTCGCGCGCGATCACATCGGGCTCACCGCCCGAGTCCTCCATCGCCTGCAAGGACGCCAAGGCCTTGGGCTGCGCTTGCAGCCGTGCCTGCACATCGGCCCAGGCCACGCCCTTGTGCCTCGGCATGTGCTTCTCGAAGCGGGTCTTCAGGGTCTCGAGCAGCGCGTCACGGTCCTTTGCCTTCATGGGCTCTCCTTGGGTTCAAGCTCTTTGTGCGACGAACGCGGCCATGCCCTCCAGCACGGTGCGCAGGCGCATCACCTCGCGCGAGCGGTCCAGCCGCTTCGACCACGCCGCCACGCGCGCCACACGTTGCAGGCGCGGCAGCAGATGCGCGATGAAGCCGCGCAACGCCGGGCCGCCCGGCCCTGCCGCATCGTACGCCTGCAGCACCGCCAGCACCGCGCTCGGCCCCAGCGGCTGCAGAAAACGCGCCAGTGAAAACAGCATCTGCAGCACATCGTAGACCTGCACCGTGCTCAGCGCCATGCCCGGGCGCAGCTGCTCCTCGAAGTCCAGGCGCGCGAAACGCTGTCCGTCCCAGGTGGTGTTGCGAAGCTGCGCGCCGCCGTGCCACTGGCCGCGCGCGTGGAACGCCGCGAGGTCGGCGCTGGCCGCGCACATCAGCGGCAGGCGCTCGCCCTCGGGCATGCAGTACAGCTGGTAGTCCACGGTCTCGCCGATGTCACCCGTGGTGAGCGAGAAGCCGTCGAACGCCAGCACCGGTGGCACATGCTCACCCGCCGCGGCCAGGGCCTGCAGGCGCCCGTGTTCAAACGCCAGCAAGGCCCGGGCGTCCGTCTGGCGCACCGCGCGCCAGGGCACCGGCACGCCCAGCACATGGGCAAAGATCCAGATGCCCAGCGAATGCGACCGGCTGCGCAGCGGCCGGTCGGCGGACTTGGTCCAGGTCCTGGGCGACGTCGAGGGTGGGAGGGAGGTGCTCAAGGTGCGGAATTATCCCGAAACCGGGCACGTGCTCACCCGGCGTCGGCGTAACGCTGCAACTCCCAGTCGCTCACCTGCTGGCTCCACGCCACCCATTCGTCGCGCTTGAGCTGCAGGAACTGCTCGCAGAACGCCAACCCCACGGCCTCGCGCAAGGCGCCGTCTTGCGACAGGGCCTCCAGCGCGGCCCACAGATCGCGCGGCAGGCGCGCGGGCATCTCGGCGCCGCGCGCATGGGCTTCGTACAGGTCCTGCGCGCAAGGTGCCACGGGCGGCAAGGACTGGTCGATGCCCGACACACCCGCCGCCAGCGTGGCGGCGATCGCCGCGTACACGTTGCACGACGGGTCGGGCAAACGCCACTCGATGCGCCCGGCCACGCTGCGCACCAGGCAAGTGCGGTTGTTCTCGCCCACGGCCTTCCACACCGGCGACCACGTGGTGCCCGAGGCGCTGCGGCTCGCGGCCAGGCGCTTGTAGCTGTTCACCGTCGGCGCGCAGAGCGCGGCCAGGGCGTCGGCGTGGTGCAGCAGGCCGGCGGCGAAGCGGTGGCCGGTTTCGCTCAGGCCCAACGCACCGGCCGGATCCGCCATCACCGCGTGGCCGTGCGCGTCGGTCAGGCTCAGGTGGAAATGCAGGCCGCTGCCCGGTGCCTGCGCCAGCGGTTTGGGCATGGTCGAGAACACCATGCCATGCTGCTGCGCCACCGCCTGCGCGGCCAGTTTGAAGAGCTGGTAGCGGTCGGCCGCGGCCAGGGCGTGGTCGTGCCGGTAGTTGATCTCGTACTGGCCGCGCGCGTCTTCGTGGTCGATCTGCTCCAGCGCAAAACCCAGCGCGACCAGCGTCTGGCGCATGGCCTCCAGAAAGCCCAGATTGCGGCCCAACGCCTGCAGGTCGTAAGAGGGTTTGGCCAGGCGGTCATCGCCATCGGCCACGCCCCACTGGCCCTGCGCGTCGCGTTGCAGCAGAAAGAACTCGGGCTCGATGTCAACCCACAAGGTCCAGCCCCGTTCCTGCTGGAGCCGCGCGACCTGGCGCAGCAGCACCTGGCGCGAACAGGTGTCCAAGGGCTCGCCCCCGGCGAAACCGTCACACACCGCGTGCGCCACGCCCGGCATGAAAGGCAGGGCTTGCAGGCTCTGCGGCCGCACGCGGCCCATGTACTCGCTGCGCGCGCCCATGCGCGGCAGGCCCGTGCCGGCGATGCTCGGGCCCGAGAAACCCGCGCCCACGTCCATGGCATGGGCCAGGCGGTCCAGCGGCACCAGCTTGCCCTTGGGCGCGCCGAGCAGGTCGGTGAACGTGGCCAGCACCGAGTGGATGCCTTGCGCGCGCAAGGCATCCACGCGAGCGGCCAGCCAGCCCTCGGCCGGCGGTGCAGCGGCATGGGCGGGCGCCGTACTCAATGGACTGCCCTCCGTGCTGCGCGCTGTGGGGCTGAGCGCCTTCGGAGCGGCCGGGCGGCACTCAAGCGAGCACCTCGGCCAGCGCCGCGTCGAACGCGGCCAGGCCTTCGGCGAACACGCAGTCTTCGATGGTGAGCGGGAACAGGAAGCGGATCACGTTGCCGTACACACCGCAGGTCAGCAGCAACAGTCCGCGTTTCAGAGCGGCCATCTGCACCTGCTTCGTGGTCTCGGCGTCGGGCGCACCGGTGGCGGCGTCCACAAACTCGCAGGCCACCATCGCCCCCAGGCCGCGCACATCGCCCATGCGCTTGTGCTGCGCGCGCGTCGTGAGCAGGTGGGCCATGAGCTGGTCTCCGAGTTTCTGCGCACGCGCCGGCAGCTGCTCCTCGGCCATCACATCGAGCACCGCGTGCGCCGCCGCAACCGCCAGCGGGTTGCCCGCGTAGGTGCCACCCAGTCCGCCGGGCGCCGGGCCGTCCATGACAGCCGCCCGGCCGCACACGGCCGACAGCGTGGTACCGCCCGCCATGCTTTTCGCCAGCGTCATGAGGTCGGGCTGCACGCCGAAATGCTCCATCGCGAACATCCTTCCGGTGCGCGCAAAGCCTGTCTGCACTTCGTCGGCCACCAGCAGAATGCCGTGCTCGTCGCACAGCGCGCGCAGCCATTGCACGGCCTCCTTCTGGATCACGTTGAAACCGCCCTCGCCCTGCACCGGCTCGAACACGATGGCCGCCACGCGCGAAGCTTCGATGTCGCACTTGAACAGCTGCGCCATCGCGTGTTGCGCCTCGGCCAGCGCGGTGCCATCCGCGGGAAACGGCACGTGGTAGATCTCGGGTGGGAACGGGCCGAAGCCCGCCTTGTACGGCTGCACCTTGCCGGTGAGCGCCACCGAGAACAGGCTGCGCCCGTGGAACGCGCCGCCGAAGGCGATGATCCCCGAGCGCCCGGTGGCCGAGCGCGCGATCTTCACCGCGTTCTCGATCGCCTCCGCGCCGGTGGAGAAGAACGCGGTCTTCATCGGCCCCTCGATCGGCACGATCGCGTTGATGCGCTCGGCCAGCGCCACGTACTCGGTGTAAGGCACCACCTGGTAACAACTGTGCGTGAAACGCTGCAGCTGCGCCGCGATCGCGGCCTGCACCTTCGGGTGCACATGGCCGGTGTTGAGCACCGCGATGCCGCCCGCAAAGTCGATGAAGCGCCGTCCCTCGATGTCCCACAACTCGGCGTTCTTCGCCCGCTCGATGAAGAAGTCGCCGAACACCCCGACACCGCGCGGCGTGGCCGCCAGGCGGCGCGCGTGCCAGGCCGCGTTGGTGTGCGGCGCGTGCAGGCTCTCGGATGTCTGCGGTGCGTTCATGCCAGATCTCCTTCAAATGTGCGCATGGCGGCGCGAAGTGTCTGTTCCAGTGGCTCCGCGGAACCGGCTCTGCCGGGCCGCCAGAGCCGTCCCCCTCTGGGGGAAACCGCGTCAGCGGTGCAGGGGGGAGTCAATGCGTATCCAGGTGGTCTTCGTCTCGGTGTACTTGTCGAACGCGTGCAGCGATTTGTCCCGCCCCACGCCGCTCTGCTTGAAGCCCCCGAACGGCACCGTGATGTCGTCCTCGTCGTACTGGTTCACGTGCACGGTGCCCGCGCGCAAGGCCCGCGCCACGCCGTGCGCCTTGTTGATGTCGCGCGTCCACACCGCGGCCTGCAGGCCGTAGATGTTGCTGTTGGCCTGCCGCACCACGTCGGCCGCGTCGGTGAACGACAGCACCGACAACACAGGGCCAAAAATCTCCTCGCGCGCGATCGTCATGGTGTTCTTCACGCCATCGAAGATGGTGGGTTGCACATAAAGCCCACCCTTCACCGGCTCCACGGCCGCCCCACCCGCGAGCAGCGTCGCCCCTTCCTGCTGGCCGCTGTCGATGTAGCGCAGCACGGTGTCGAGCTGGGTGCGGTCGACGATCGCCCCCATCACCGTGCGCTTGTCCAGCGGGTTGCCTGGCTGGTACTGAGGCACCAGCTTCAAGGCCTTCTCCAGAAACGCCTCCTTGATGGACGCCTCGACGAACAGCCGCGAGGGCGCATTGCAGCTCTCGCCCTGGTTGAAGAAGATGCTGCCCACCGCCGCCTCCACCGCCCGGTCCAGGTCCGGGCAATCCGCGAACACGATGTTGGGCGACTTGCCGCCGAGTTCGGTCCACGCGCGCTTCAGGTTGCTTTGCCCGGCCATCACGTGGATCTGCTTGCCCACGCGCGTGCTGCCGGTAAAGGCGATGCAGTCCACATCCATGTGCAGCGCGAGCGGGCTGCCGACCTCAGCGCCAAAGCCCGGCACCACGTTGAACACACCGGGCGGAATGCCGGCGGCCAGGGCCAGCTCGGCCAGGCGCAATGCGGTCAACGGGCTCTTTTCGCTCGGCTTCAACACCACCGAATTGCCGGCCGCCAACGCCGGCGCGATCTTCCAGGCCGCCATGATCATGGGGTAGTTCCAAGGCACGATCACACCGACCACACCCACCGGCTCGCGCGTGATCAGGGCCAGCGCCGTGTCCGGCGTGGGCGCGATCTCGTCGTACACCTTGTCCACCGCTTCGCCGTACCAGCGCAGGCAGTTGGCCGCGCTGTTCACGTCCACGCTGCGCGCGTACTGCACCGGCTTGCCCATGTCCAGCGTTTCGGTCAACGCCAGTTCGTCGGCATGGGCGATGAGCTGCTCGGCGAACTGGATCATCACGCGCTTGCGCTTGGCGGGTGCCATGCCGCTCCAGCGGCGGTCCTCAAACGCGGCGCGTGCAGCGGCCACGGCAGCATCGATGTCGGCCTCGCCGCAGCGCGCCACGGCGGTGAGCAGACGGCCGTCGACGGGGGAAATGCAATCAAAGGTCTGGCCGTCGCGCGCGGCGATGCGCTCGCCGTTGATGAAGGCACGGCCGTCGAAAGAGAGGGAGGTTGCCTGGGGCGAAGAGGTGCTCATGGTGGCGTAGGAGAAGTGGGCCCCGCCCGCCTGAGCCACTCGAGGAACTCAGTCCGACCGGAGAAGATGCGTGCGTGGCCCCATGCTACGCCCGATTCCCGGGATCTCGCGTATCCAATTTCCCTGAGGCGCCGCGATCCAGCGGCTGCTACCCGAAAAAAGGCCACCCGAAGGTGGCCTGGGTCCGCGATCGCGCCAGGTGTCACAAGCGCCTGCCGAGCACCTCCTCAGCTGCGCAACGCCGCCGCGATCTCGCGCTCGCGCTTGCGCGTGGAGCGCGCGACCCAAACCGCGTAACTCACGATCACGACCGTCACCGCCACGATCAGCAGCGTGGCCGCCGCGTAGATGGTCGGGTTGATGCCGCGCCGCGCGTAACCGAAGATCACCTGCGGCAAGGTGCTGACCCCCGGCCCCGAGAGGAATTCGGAAATCACCACGTCGTCGAACGAGAGCGTGAACGCCAGCAGGAAAGCCGCCAGCAGGGCCTGGAAGATGTTGGGCAGCGTGATCAGGAAGAACACCTGGTGCGGCTTGGCGCCCAGGTCCATGGCGGCGTCTTCGATCGAGCGGTCCATGTCGGACAGGCGCGACTGGATCACCACCACACCATAGGCCATGCCCAGCAAGGTGTGGCCCATGATGATGGTGAGCATGCCGCGCTGCGGCCAGCCGAAGAAGTTCTGCGCGCCCACCGCCAGCAGCAGCAGCGACAGGCCGATGATCACCTCGGGCATCACCAGCGGCGCGTTGACCATGCCGCTGAAGATGGTGCGGCCCAGGAAGCGGCGGTAGCGCACCAGCACGAAGGCCGCGAACGTCGCCAGCACGGCCGACAGCAGCCCGGTGATGGCCGCCACCTTCAGCGACAGCCAGAAGCCTTCGACGATCTTGGTGTCGCGCGTGAGCGCCTCGTACCAGCGCAGCGAGAAGCCGGTGAAGCGCGCGTCCTGCCGCGTGCTGTTGAACGAGAACACGATCATGAACACCAGCGGCAGGTACAGGAAGGCGTACACCAGCACGAGCCAGAACTTGCCGAAATGTCTTTCGAGAACTTGTTTCATGGTCTCGCCTCCTTCAGCGCTTCTCGCTCGGGTCCGAGCTGTAGTGGTAATACACCGCCAGCGGTATCACGATCAGGGCGATCATCACCACCGCCAGCGCGGTGGCGCGCGGCCAGTCGTTGGCGGTGAACATCTCGTCCCACACCACGCGCCCGATCATCAGGTTCTCCGGCCCGCCCAGCAGCGAAGGAATCACGAACTCGCCGACGCAAGGAATGAACACCAGCATGAAGCCGGCGATGATGCCGGCCTTGGACAAAGGCACGGTGATCAGCCAGAACGCCTTGAACGGCGAGGTGCCGAGGTCGTACGCGGCTTCCAGCAGACGAAAGTCCATCTTCACCAGGTTGGCGTAGAGCGGCAGGATCATGAAGGGCAGGTACACGTAGGTCATGCCGATCAGCATCGACACGTTGGTGTACAGCATGGGAATGGGTTCGCTGGTGATGCCCAGCGTCATCATGAAACGGTTGAGCACGCCCTGGTCGGCCAGGATGCCCTTCCAGGCGTAGACGCGCAGCAGGAACGAGGTCCAGAACGGCAGCATCACCATCAGCAGCAGGGCCGGGCGCACGCTGGCCGGCGAGCGCGCAATGAAATAGGCGAACGGATAGCCGATCACCAGGCACAGGATGGCCGTGCACAAGGCGTACCAGATCGAGCGCAGGTACGCGTCGATGTAGAGCGTGCGGAACAGCGGCGCGCCCTCTTCCGTGCGGAAGATCGACAGGTAGTTCTCGTACTTCAGGCTCAGGATGCCGGTGACCGGGTCCCAGATCGGCTTGAACGGGCTGATGTCGCCACCCATGTCGACGAAGCTGATGTACAGCAGGATCAGGAAGGGCAAAAAGAAGAAGAGCAGCAGCCACACATAGGGCACGCCGATCACGAAGCGTTTGCCGGGAATGGGGAGGTTCATGGCCATGATCAGTCCCTCAATACGATGCCGGCGCTGTCGCCCCACCAAAAGAAGACTTCGTCTTCCCACGTGATGTCCGACAGGTCGTGGCGCGAGGTGTTGGCCTCGGTGATCTTCACCTTGGTGCCGTCGCTCGCCTTCACGATGTAGGTGTTGTACGAACCGAAGTACGCGATCTCCTTCACCTTGCCGGTGAACACGTTCGGGCCGACACCGTCGGGTCGCCGCTTGCTGATCTCCATCTTCTCGGGCCGCACGGCAATCGCCACCGGCATGTTGAGCGTGCCGCTCACGCCATGGCCCACGTGGATCTCGCCAATGGCGGTGGTGGCCGCGCAGCGGTCGGCCTCGTCCACGCTGAGCTTGCCTTCGAACAGGTTGACGTTGCCGATGAAGTCGGCCACGAAGCGGTTGGAGGGGTGCTCGTAGATTTCCTCGGGCGTGCCCACCTGCAGCACGCGGCCTTTGCTCATGATCGCGATGCGGCTGGCCATGGTCATGGCCTCTTCCTGGTCGTGCGTGACCATCACCACCGTCACGCCCACTTTTTCAATGATGTTGACCAGTTCGAACTGCGTCTGCTCGCGCAGCTTCTTGTCCAGCGCGCCCAGCGGTTCGTCCAGCAGCAACAGCTTGGGCCGCTTGGCCAGGCTGCGCGCCAGCGCCACGCGCTGCTGCTGACCGCCGGAGAGCTGGTGCGGCTTGCGCTTGGCATAGGGTGTGAGCTGCACCAGACCCAGCATCTCGTCGGTGCGTTGCTGGATCTCGCTTTTGGGCAGGCCTTCGCGCTTCAAGCCGAAGGCCACGTTCTCCCAGATGTTGAGGTGCGGGAACAGCGCGTAGGACTGGAACATCATGTTGACCGGCCGGTCGTAGGGCGGCATGGCGGCCACGTCCTGCCCACCGAGCAGGATGCGCCCCGAGGTCGGCTTCTCGAAGCCCGCGAGCATGCGCAGCAGCGTGGACTTGCCGCATCCCGAGCTGCCCAGCAGCGCAAAGATCTCGCCCTTGCCGATGGAGAGCGACACCTCGTCCACCGCCACCGCCTCGTCGAAGCGCTTGACCAGTTTTTCGGTGACCAGAAACCCTGTTGCGTCAGCCATCATGAATTCCGTTTCTTCTTTGTCTTGATCAACAAAAAAGGGCTGTTCAACCGCGCAGGATGAACAGCCCTCGAGCCCTTGCGAGTGGGATTACTTGCCGCGTTTGAAGGCGTTGTAGGTCTCGTTCAGCACGCTGGAGATGTCGTTGGAGAAACCGCCGGTGGCAATCAGGCGCGCCGTGTCTTCCGGACCCAGGAAGATGGTCTTGTTGCCCTTGACCTCGTCCTTGATGTCGGCCAGCGCGGCCTTGTTGCCGGTGGGGTAGTTCATCTCGTTGGCCATGGCCGCGGCGTTGGCGGCGCGCAGGTAGAAGTCCATGAACACGTGCGCGTTGTTCACGTGCTTGGCGTCCTTCGGAATGGCCATGGTGTCGATGAACACCAGGCCACCACCCGTGGGCAGCAGCGGCACGATCTCGTCCTTGCCACCGGTTTCCTTCACGCGGTCGGCGGCGATGTTGATGTCGCCCGACCAGCCGATGAAGGCGCAGGCCTTGCCGCCGGCGATGTCGTCGATCATGGTGCTGGAGAACAGGCGCACATCCTTGCGCACCTTCTTGAGCATCTCACCCGCGAGCTTGAAGTCTTCCGGGTTCTCGCTGTACGCGGGCTTGCCCACGTAGTGCAACGCCACCGGCAGGATTTCGCTGGGCGAATCCAGGTAGGCGATGCCGCACGAACGCAGCTTGCTCGAGTACTCGGGTTTGAACACCAGGTCCCAGGCGTTCTCGGGCATCGGCATGCCGCCCAGTGCCTTCTCGACCTTCTGCTTGTTGATGCCCACGGTCGTGAAGCCCCAGGCCCATGGCACCAGGTGCTTGTTCTCGGGGTCGACGCCGGCGATCTTGGCCATGAAGTCGGTGTCCAGGTTGGCGTAGTTCTTCAGCTTGCTCTTGTCGATCGGCTGGTACAGGCCGCCATCGATCTGCTTCTTCGCAAAGCCGGCCGTGGGGATCACGATGTCGTAGCCCGAATTGCCGGCCACCAGCTTGGCGTGCAGCGCTTCGTTGTTCTCGAAGGTGTCGTAGTTCACCTTCACGCCGTACTCCTTCTCGAAGTCGGCGATCAGGCTCTCGGTGATGTAGTCGGGCCAGTTGTAGACGTTGAGGACCTTCTCATCGTCCAGCACCGGGCCTGCAGGGGCTGCGGGCGCTGCCGCAACCGGTGCCGGTTCGGCAGGAGCGGCCACCGGCTCCTCTTTCTTTCCACATGCGGCCAGCAGCAGGGCTGCCGACATCGCGAGAACCAGAACATGCTTCTTCATGGTGTTGCTCACTCCAGGAGGTTGTTAACCGAAAGACTCAAACAGGCGGGGCCGGATGCGCTTGAAGTTGCAAGCAATATCCAGACCCAGGACGGGCGGGCGGCATCTCAAGGAAGCCGCCCTTTGTAACTGCCGGAAAACATTCTAGTGCGCACATCCACGTGCCTGGCGCGAGTTTTGTCAGGGCCATTGGCCCGCCTGGCGCAACTCGCTCTCCGTGAGATCCAGGCAGCGTTTGATCAGCTTCATCATGTCGTCGATCTGCTCGCGCGTCATCACCAGCGGCGGCGCGATGATCATGCGGTCGCCCACGGCGCGCATGATCAGGCCCTGGGAGAAGCAGTGCGCACGGCAGCGCATGCCCACGCCCAGGGCCTCGTCGAAGGCCTGCAAGGGCTTCTTGTGCCGGACCAGCGTGAGGCCCGCGACGAAGCCGCAGGTCTCGGCCGCCCCCACCAGCGGGTGGTCGTTGAGTTCGGCAAAGCGCTGTGCCAGGTAGGGGCCGGTGTCGTTCTTCACGCGCTCGACCAGGCCCTCGCGCTCGATCAGTTCGATGTTGGCCAGCGCCACCGCGCAGGCCACCGGGTGGCCGCTGTAGGTGTAGCCGTGGTTGAACTCACCGCCCTTCTCGATCAGCACCTGGGCCACACGATCGCCCACCATCACGCCGCCCAGGGGCACGTAGCCGCTGGTCACGCCCTTGGCAAAGGTCACCAGGTCGGGCTTGTAGCCGAATTTCTCGTAGGCGAACCAGTGGCCCAGGCGCCCGAAGGCGCAGATCACCTCGTCCGAAATCAGCAGGATGCCGTGCTTGTCCACGATGCGCTGGATCTCGGGCCAGTAGGTGTCGGGCGGAATGATCACCCCGCCAGCACCCTGCACGGGTTCGGCGATGAAGGCGGCGATCTTGTTGGCGCCGATCGACAGGATCTTTTCTTCGAGCCAGCGCGCGGCGCGCAGGCCAAAGGCGGCCGGGCTCTCGCCCGGCAGGGCGTTCTCGGCAAAGTACGGTTGCTCGATGTGCACGATGTCGGGGATGGGCAGGTCGCCCTGCGCGTGCATGCCGCCCATGCCACCGAGCGACGCGCCGGCCATGGTGCTGCCGTGGTAGGCGTTGTGGCGGCTGATGATCACCTTGCGCTGCGGCTGGCCCAGCAGATCCCAGTAGCGGCGCACCATGCGCACGTTGGTGTCGTTGCTCTCCGAGCCGCTGCTGGAGAAGAAGACATGCTCGAACTTGCGCCCGCCCACCTCGGGCGCCAACTGCGACAGCTTGGCCGCCAACTGCACCGCCGGCACGTTGGTGGTCTGGAAGAAGCTGTTGTAGAACGGCAGCGTCATCATCTGCTGGTAACCGGCATCGGCCAGTTCCTTGCGGCCATAGCCGGCGTTGACGCACCACAGGCCGCTCATGGCGTCGAGGATCTTGTGGCCCTCGGAGTCCCACACATAGATGTTGTCGGCGTGCGTGATCACGCGCGAGCCGCGCGTGGCCAGATCGCCGTGGTCGGTGAAGGGGTGGATGAAATGCGCGCTGTCCAGGGCCTGGATGGCCTTGGTGTCGTGCTTCTCGGCGCGGCGCACGAGCGCGGGCGGGGCGATGAGGGGGGATGGGGTCATGTCGCTTCTCTTTCAAACATGCAATAGCAGGTGTTCACGTTCCCAAGGAGAGATGACCTTCATGAACTCGTCGAACTCCAGCTCCTTGATCTCGGTGTAGATGGTGATGAACTCCTTGCCCAGCACGTCGTGCAAGTCGGTCTCGCGGCGCAGCCAGTCCAGCGCCTCGCCCAGGCTGCGCGGCAACGAGTATGGCGAGAGGTAGGCGTCGCCCCGCATCTCCGGCTTGGGCTTGATCTTGTTCTTCAGGCCCAGGTAGCCGCAGGCCAGCGTCATCGCCATGGCCACGTAGGGATTGGCGTCGGCGCCGATCACGCGGTTCTCCACGCGGCGCGCCTCGGGCGACGAAATGGGGGAACGGATGCCCACCGTGCGGTTGTCGTGGCCCCACTCGATGTTGATCGGCGCGGCCGTGTGGCGCGAGAGGCGGCGGTAGCTGTTCACGTACGGCGCCACCAGCGCCATGGCGGCCGGGATGTAGCGCTGCAGGCCGCCGATGTAGTGGTAGAAGGCCTCGGACGGCGTGCCGTCTTCGTTGCTGAAGATGTTCTTGCCCGTGGCCTTGTTCAGCATGCTCTGGTGCACATGCATCGCCGAGCCCGGCTCGCCCGCGATCGGCTTGGCCATGAAGGTGGCGTACATGTCGTGCCGCAACGCCGACTCGCGCACCGTGCGCTTGAAGAAGAACACCTCGTCGGCCAAGCCCAGCGGGTGGGCGTGGAAGAAGTTGATCTCCATCTGCCCCGCGCCCACTTCGTGGATCAGCGTGTCCACGTTGAGCTGCATCTTGTCGCAGTAGTCGTAGATCTCCTCGAACAACGGGTCGAACTCGTTCACCGCGTCGATCGAATACGCCTGGCGCGAGGTTTCGGCGCGGCCGCTGCGGCCAATGGGTGGCTTGAGCAGCGTGTTCGGATCGGTGTTGCGCGCGGTGAGGTAGAACTCCAGCTCGGGCGCCACCACCGGCTCCAGCCCCTCGGCGTCGAAGAGTTCGCACACGTGGCGCAACACGCTGCGCGGCGCGAACGGCACCAGCTTGCCCTGGTGGTCGAAGCAGTCGTGGATCACCTGCGCGGTCGGGTCGGTGGCCCAGGGCACGATGCGCACCGTGGCAGGGTCCGGGCGCAACTGCATGTCGCGGTCGGTCGGCTCGATCACGTCGTAGTACGGGCCGCTGGCCGGAAACTCACCCGTCACCCCCATCGCCACGATGCCCTGCGGCAAGCGCATGCCCCGGTCTTCGGTGAACTTCTCGCGTGGCAGGATCTTGCCGCGCGCCACCCCGGTCAAGTCAGGGACGAGGCACTCCACTTCGGTCACGCGGTGCTGGTTGAGCCAGTTCTCCAGATCGTTGAAGTTCATCTTTTGGGGGGCTGTCATGTGCCATCTCCGTTGGGGTTGTCAGGGGTGTTCAAGCTCTCGCCAGGTCGGCCGCTTGCAGGCGCAGGTTCATGCGTTGGCGGCAGGCGCGGCCAAACGCGTCGAAGATCGCGGCGTAGAAGGGCGTTTCCCAGCAGCGCCACTCCGGGTGGAACTGCACCGCGTAGGCGAAAGTGCGCGCCCCGCGCACGGCAAACGCTTCCACCAGACCATCGGGCGCGTGCGCCAAGGGCTCCAGCCCCGCGGCCAGGCGGGCAATGCCCTGGCCGTGCAGCGAATTCACCTGTGTTTCGGCTTGGCCGCCGGCCCACGCCTCGAACACGCTGCCGGGCGCCAGGCGGATGCAGTGGCGCGGCGCGTACTGCTCCTCCGGCGGCGCCGCCTTGGGCTCGCGGTGGTCCAGCATCCCCGGCACCTCGTGCACGCGCTGGTGCAGCGTGCCGCCCAGGGCGACGTTGATTTCCTGGAAGCCGCGGCAAATGCCCAGCAGCGGCACGCCCTCGTGCACACAGGCCTTCACCAGCGCCAGCGTGAGCAGGTCGCGGTCGGCATCGAGTGGCAGACTGGGGTCGGCCACGTCTTCGTTGAAGTGCGATGGATGCACGTTCGACGGCGAACCGGTCAACATCACCCCGTCCACCAGCGCGAGCAGCTCGCTGATCTGACCGGTGTCGGCCAGGGGAAACATCACGGGCTGGGCCTGCGACCCGACCTTGACCGCGCGGGCGTACTTGTCACCCAGCAGCAAAAAGGGCATCTGGTGCCCGTGGTCGCCCATCAATCGGTGGTCGGCAGGCAGCCAGACCATGCACGTCGGCTTGTTCATGAGGACTCCAAACAATGGCATTCATTGTGCGGGGCCAATTGGATCAGAATGAGAGCCAGTTAGGCCCACACCGTGGAGCCAATTGACAGCGCCGAACCGGAAGAAGCGACCCCATGCTCTCTGAACTCCTCCTGGCCGAGATGAGCCGTCTCGGCGCCGAAGATGTGCTGCCCTTGCACCGCCAGCTCTACGAAGCCCTGCGCCGTGCGATGCTGGATGGCAAGTTGGGCGCAGGTGAGCGCTTGCCTTCCAGCCGCGATCTGGCGCAGGATCTGCGCCTGTCGCGCAACACCGTCGTGGCGGCCATCAACCAGCTCAGTGTCGAAGGCTATCTGGCCAGCCGCGTCGGAAGTGGCACCTATGTGAGCGACAACGTGCCACGCACCACACCCGGGCGGTCGCCGCGCAACGGCCACGCCCAGGGTGTCACCGCGCAGGCCGACAGGCTTTCCTCTCGTGGTCTGGCACTGGCGACCCAGTTCAGTGCCGCCGAACTCGAGGTACAGCCCTTCACCCCCGGCATCGCCGACTTCAGCGCCTTCCCGCTCACGCTCTGGCAGCGTCTGCAGAACAAGCACTGGCGCATGACCTACCCGGACATGCTGGACTACAACGACTCCGGCGGCTATGCACCGCTGCGCCGCGCCGTGGCCGACTACCTGCGCGTGTTCCGCAGCGTGCAACTCGAGGCCGACCAGGTGATCATCACCACCGGCACCCAGCAGTCGCTCGAACTCTGCGCACGCCTGCTGGCCGACCACGGCGACACCGTGTGGGTGGAAGACCCGGCCTACTGGGGTGCCGTCAAAGCCTTCATGGCCACTGGCCTGGCCATCCACCCGGTGGCGGTGGACGAGCAGGGCATCAACCCCAGCACCGCCGACAATACCCGCACACCCCGGCTGATCTACGTCACGCCCTCGCACCAATACCCCACCGGCGCGGTCATGTCGCTGCCGCGCCGCCACCAGTTGCTGGCCACGGCGCGCGCGCACGACGCCTGGGTGCTGGAAGACGACTACGACAGCGAATACCGCTTCAGCGGCCCGCCGCTCTCCAGCCTGGAGGGTTTGGACACCGACGGCCGCGTGTTCTACATGGGCACCTTCTCCAAGGTGCTCTACCCGGGCTTGAAGATCGGCTATCTGGTGGTGCCCAAGCCCCTGGTGGCGGCGTTCAAGCAGGCCCACTACGACCTCAACCGCCCGGGCCAGATGCCGGTGCAGGCCGCGCTCGCCGAGTTCATCGAAATGGGGCACTTCACCAGCGCTCTGCGCCGCGCGCGCCAGAACTATGCCGAGCGGCGCAAGTCTCTGCTCGATGCCCTCGAACCCGTGCTGCACGACAGCGCCCCCGAGGGACCGAGCATCAGCGGCGCCGAACAAGGCCTGCACCTGTGCCTGCGCCTGCCCGGTGGCACCGACGACCGGGCGCTGGCGCAACGCATCGCACAACACGGCCTCACCGTGCGGCCTCTGTCGGCCTATTGCCTGCAACGCCACGACCTGCGGGGGCTGGTGGTCGGTTATGGCTATGCGCCCATGGCCGAAATCGAACGCTGCGGGCCCCTGCTGGCCCAGCTTGTGAACAACTTCTAAAAAAGGCTTACAACACGTCGCGCAGCCGGTGCCACAACATGCCCAGCGCCAGGCTGGGTGTGCGCAGCAGCGGCCCACCCGGAAATCGGCGGTGCTGGAGACCGGCATACACGTCGAAGCGACCCGCTTGCCCGGCCACCGCTTCGGCTACCAACTTGCCCGCCAGCCCCGTGAGTGCCACACCATGGCCGCTGAAGCCCTGCAGGTAGTACAGGTTGTCGCCCAGGCGGCCGAAATCGGGCGCGCGGTTCATGCTGATGTCGACGAAGCCACCCCACACATATTCGATCGGCACACCGGCCAGCGCGGGGAACACCTGTCCCATGCGTTCGCGCATCACCGCCTCCAGCCGGGACGGTGTGCGCGTGGTGTAGCTCACCCGTCCGCCGAACAGCATGCGGTGGTCGGCGCTGAAGCGGAAGTAGTCGAGCACGAAGTTGTTGTCGCACACCGCCGCGTTGCCCGGGATCAGGCGCGCGCACAGCGCGGGATCGAGCGGCGCGGTGCCCACGATGTAGGTGCCCACCGGCATGATGCGCGGGGCGATTTCAGGCGCCACTTGCGGGCCGTACTCGGGCAGCATGCAGTTGCCCGCGAGCACGCCGAAGCGCGCCTTCACCTGGCCCTTGGCCGTGCGCGCCACCAGTGTGTTGCCGCGTTGCAGATCTGTCACCGGCGATTGTTCGAAGATGCGCACGCCCAATGCCTGCGCGGCCCGTGCCAGGCCCAGCGCGTACTTCAACGGGTGCAGGTGTCCGGAACGTTGTTCGCGGCCGGCCACCCGGTAACGCGGGCTGTCGATGAGCCGGGACACGTCGGCGCCCTCGGCCCACTCCACCGCCACGCCACGCCGTGTCAGGCCTTCCATCTCCTCGTGCAATTCACATGCCTTGCGCGGTGAGTCGGCCACGTATACATAGCCATTGACCCGATCGCAGTGAATGCCGTGCGCGGCGATGCGCGCGTCGATCAGGTCGATGGCTTCGAGCGACATGTCCCACGCGCGCCGCGCATCGGCCGCGGCCAGTTGCTGCTCGAACGGCCCCATGCCGCTGGCGTAGCCCACGATGGCCTGGCCGCCGTTGCGCCCGCTCGCGCCGCTGCCGATGCGATCGGCCTCCAGCACCACCACCGAAAGACCACGCTGCGCAAGCTCCAGCGCGGCGCTCAGGCCCGAGAAGCCCGCACCCACCACCACCACGTCCACGTCCAGCGATGCCCCCAGTCGCGGCAATGGCGCGGGCCGCTGCACACTGGCCTCGTAGTAGCTCTGCTGGTTGAGCTGGGTGTCGGAATGGAGCAGCGACGTGCGTGTGAACATGCCCGTCATGCCTTCAAGCGTTTCGAGACCTGGCCCGCGAGGTAGGTCCACACGAAGGTGGCGGCGGCGTTGGTGGTGAGTTCGGCGTGGTCGTAGGCCGGGGCCACCTCGACACAGTCCATGCCGATCCAGTTCAGATCGGCCAGTTCTTCCAGCAAGGTCAGCACCTGCGAACTGCTCATGCCACCGGGCTCGGGCGTGCCGGTGCCGGGCGCGAAGGCCGGGTCCAGGCAATCGATGTCGAGCGTGAGGTAACAAGGGCGCTGGCCCATGCGCGCGCGGATCGCGTCGATGGCCGGCCGAAGGCCCGCGCCATCGAGCCCCCGCAAGGCACGCGCGGTGAAGATCTGTCCGCCCTGATCGGCCACGTACTCGCGCGCGGCGCGCTCGCCGCTGGAGCGGATGCCGATCTGCACCGTGTGCGCGGGACTGACCAGCCCTTCCTGCAGGGCCTCGTAGGTCCAGGTGCCATGGCCCGAGGGTTCGCCGAAGTGGTCGCTCCAGGTGTCGCAATGCGCATCGAAGTGCAGCAGGGCCAGCGGTTCGCCGCCATGACGGGCCTTGGCCGCGCGCAGCAGCGACAGCGTGACCGAGTGGTCACCGCCCAGGAACACGCAATGGTGCCGGGCCATCAGCGCCGTGGCCTGTTCTTCGATGTGGCGGCGCACCTCGGGCAGCGGCGAGGCGTTGGGCAGGCGCATATCGAGCGCGTCACCCAGGTGCGACAGCGGCGACACGTCGAACACCGGATGGATCGCGTCGCACAGCATCAGACTCGCGGCGCGGATGGCCTGCGGACCGAAGCGCGCGCCCGGCCGGTTCGTCACCACCCCGTCGTAGGGCACACCCGCGATCGCGAAGGGCTGGTCCGCCAAGGGCTCGCAGGCGAGAAAGCGGTTGCTGTTGTTGGCGAAGGCAAACTGACCCAGGGCCATGGGAAACGTCCTTGGTGGTGAGAGCACGGAAGGTGCACGACGATACCGCCCGGCCACGGACCCCATGAGTCCAATTGGTCGAGCGCGTGCGCATCCACCCGGTTTGGCCCAGGTGACTCAAGCTTGCCAATCCCCACGGCCCTGCAAGGCCCGCCACTCGCGGATAGCATCGGCCACCAGGTGCCCCATCCTGGTGGCCCATACCGAGGACGACAACTCCATGAAGCTTTACTACTCCCCCGGCGCCTGCTCGCTCTCGCCACACATTGCCCTGCACGAGTCCGGCCTGAGGTTCGAAGCCATTCCCGCCCCCACCAAGACGCACCAGTTGCCCGACGGCACCGACTACTACACCATCAACCCGCTGGGCTATGTGCCACTCCTGGAACTCGACAACGGCGAGCGCCTGCGCGAAGGCCCGGCCATCGTGCAGTACATCGCCGACCAGGCGCCGCAGAAAAACCTGGCCCCTGCCAACGGCACGCTGCCGCGCTACCGCCTGCAGGAATGGCTGAACTTCATTGGCACCGAGGTGCACAAGGGCTTCTCACCCCTGTTCAATCCCGCCACCCCCGACGAGGTGAAAACCAGCACCAAGGACAAGCTGGGCCAACGCCTGAAGTGGGTGGACGCCGAGCTGGCGGGCAAGCAGTACCTGCTGGGTGACAACTTCAGCGTGGCCGATGGTTACCTGTTCACCGTCACCAACTGGGCACCGCGCGTGGGCGTGGACATCAGCGGTTTTGCCAACCTCAACGCCTACCGTGCCCGCGTTGGCGCGCGTCCTGCCGTGCAGGCGGCGATGAAGGCCGAAGGCCTGATCTAAACCAGCGCCTTTTGCCGGGTGGCCAGCCCTGCGCCGATCCACAACGCCACGGCCGAGAACACCAGTCCCCGCGCCAGGCCGCCCGGGCCATCGGCGATGAAGCCCACCACCGTGGGCCCCACGATCTGGCCGAGGGCGAACACGATCGTGAACGCACTGATGCCTGCCGCCCATTGCTCGGGCGGCAGGTTGTGGCGCACCAAGGCCGTGGTCGATGCCACCACCGACAGGAACACCGCGCCGAACACGACACCCGAGGCCAGCAACAGCGGCGCACTCGTGGTCAGTGCCGGGACGATGGTCGCCGTCCCGAGCAAGGCGTTGAGCCGCGCCAGGGCCTGGCCATCGCGGTGGCGGTCGAGCAAGCCCGCCCAGATGCGCGACGATGCCACCACCGCCACCCCCAGCAGCGCGTAGAACGCCGTGATGTCACCGGCCGGACTGCCCTGCTCGCGCAGCAGCGCGATCACGAACGTCATGTAACCGATGTAGCCCACGCCAAAGCCGGCGTAACCCGCCAGGCCGAAGCCGAAGTCGCGCACGCGCCATGCCCGGGCCCCGTGCGCCTGCATGCCCACCGTGGGGGTGGCGTGGGACGCCAGGACCCTGGCGGGCCAGACCATCAGCGCCGTTGCGACGAGACAGACCAGGGCCAGGGCCCACCACGCCCAGGCCCAGCCGTGCGGCTGCGCGGATGCGGCATGCAGCACCGGCGGCACACCGAGGGCGGACACCACGATGCCCAGTCCAGTGCCGCCGTAATAGAGGCCCAACAGAAAACCGCTTCTGTGGGGTTGTTGCGCCCCCAGGCGCGCGGCCAGCAATCCCCCGGCGATGAACACGAGCGCACTGGCCGCCCCTGCCAACACACGCTGCACCAGCAGGGGCGAGGCCGCGGTGAAGAAACCACTCAGCCCCATGAAGAACGAAGCCAGCAGGGCGCCGGTGAGCAACACGCCCGTGGGCGAGAAGCGCCGCATCAGCCACGGTGTCATCAAGGCACCCAGCAGGTAGCCCAACGCATTGAAGGTATTCATCGCACCGGCCAGCGTGTAGCTCCAGCCCAGGTCCTCGCGCATCGGCGGCAGCAACAGGCCATAGGCAAAGCGCGTGATGCCCAGCGACACCGCCGCACCGAGCGAGAGCGCCAATGCCAGCCGCACATAGGGCGTGTCATCGGGTGGTGTGGCGGGTGGGTGGCGTTGAGGGTGCGGCATGGGCGGTCCATTGTGGAACACGCACGGCCTTGCGCACGGGTGCCCGTTGCGCGCAGCACAAAACATCCGCTTCGGGCCCACATGCGCGAACGGCGTGCGTGCGCGTAAGCTGGCGGCATGTCGAGCCATCCGTTCAACGAACGCGCCGCCACACGGCAACAAGCCGAGCGCGATCGCTTCATCGCCACCCACCCCAAGTCCATGGCGCTGGCCCGTGCGGCGCAAGCCCATTACCTGTTTGGCGTGCCCTTGCACTGGATGCGCGACTGGCCCAGCCCCGCCACCTTGTTCGTGCGGTCCGCGCAAGGTATCACCCTCACCTGCGCCGACGGCCTCGCCTATGCGGACTTCTGCCTGGGCGACACCGGCGCGATGTTCGGCCACAGCCCGCCCGAACTTGCGACGGCCATCGCCGAGCAGGCCGCTCTCGGCTTGACCTGCATGCTGCCCTCCGACCGCGCAGCGCGGGTAGGCGAACAGTTGCAGAACGTGTTCGGCCTGCCGGTGTGGCAGATGGCACTGACCGCCAGCGACGCCAACCGTTTCGTGCTGCGCTGGGCCCGCGCCATCACCGCACGCTCACGGGTTCTGGTGTTCGACGGTTGTTACCACGGCGCGGTGGACGACACGTTGGTCGACCTGGACCCCGCCACGGGGCGCACCTTGCCCAGGCCTTCCGTGCTGGGCAACGTACACAACCACGCCGAATTCACCCGCGTCGTGCCTTTCAACGACCTCGCTGCGCTCGAGGAGGCCCTGGCACAGGGCGACGTGGCCTGCCTGTTGGCCGAACCCGCGCTCACCAACTTCGGCCTGGTGCCCCCGGCGGCCGACTTCTGGGATGCCGCGCGCGCCCTGTGCCACCGGCACGGCAGCTTGTTCGTGTGCGACGAAACCCACACCATCTCCACCGCGCGAGGCGGCTATGCGCATGCCCATGGCTTGGCGCCCGACTTCCTGGTGGTGGGCAAGGCCGTGGCCGGTGGCCTGCCCTGCGCGGTCTACGGCTTCACACACCAGATGGCCCTGCGCATGACGGCCGCGAAGGATGCCGCACCCGAAGGCCACAGCGGCATCGGCACCACGCTCGCTGGCAATGCCCTCACGCTGGCGGCGTTGGACGCATCTCTACAGCACCTGCACAGCGCCGCCAACTACGCTCACGTGCTGGCATTGGCGGCGTCGCTGGAGCAAGCCTTGCGGCGTCGCATCGACCACGCCAGCATGCCCTGGACCATCACCCGACTGGGCGCGCGCATGGAACTGCAGTTCATGCCCCATACACCACGCAATGCGCAGGACGTGCGGGCGCATGCGCAAAGCGCGCTCGAAGTCTTCACCCACCTGTTCATGCTCAACCGCGGCGTGCTGCTCACGCCGTTTCACTGCATGCTGCTGGTCTCGCCCGCGACACAACAGGCCGATGTGGATCGCTTGCTTCGGGCGTTCGATGAACTCCTGGCCGCGCTAGCCTGACCCTCAGGTCGCGCCCAGACCCAAGGGCGCAGGCGTACGCCGCACGATGCGGGTGAACAACCGGTCGAACTGCGGGTCACGGGGCATCCCCACGCTCAAGGGGTCCCGGTTCTGCGCGAACGCGTGGTCCAGCGTACGCCAGTCGTCATCGGTCAACGCCTGTTCGGCAACGGGAAACAACTCTGTTTCCTCCAGCCACATGTGTTCCAGGTAGAAGTTGGCGAAGCGGATCGCCTCGTTCTCGAACGCCGCGCGGTGCAAATCCCCCATGTACTCCCAGGCCATGAGCAGGTGCATCAGGTCACGCACGCGCGCCTCGCTGGTCATGTGCTCGCGCTCGAGCCGTTCGATGGCCGGCATCACATGAGGCGCTACCCGCGCCAGGCGTGGAAAGAGCAGATTCGATTCCTTGGGGTGGTGCTGCTTTTCGGGAAACGCGTCGATGTAGAACAGCATCGCCCGCAGGGCATCGAAGAAGCGTTCACTGCCGTTCTCCGCATTCATGTCCGGCCCCAGCCGAACCATCTGGACGAACGAACGCAGCATCGCGCTCAGGCTGGCATGTTCGTCGCGAATGACGCGCAAGGTCAGGTGTGTGGTCATCGATGTCTCCGGCTTCCCCGAAGCATCGCGCCCAGGTGCGCACAGCACCTTGATGTGCGTCAAGAACCTGTCGTATCCGTGTACCAGAGGCATCGAAGGTCCGGCTCCGTTGGCTCTGGGAACAGCTGCCATCCCGCCTCCGGCGCGCGTGCCTGAACCCAGGGGCATCGAGGGACGGCTACGCCGGCCCGAGCTGCCGTCCCCCCTCCAAGCGCCGAAGGCGCGCCAGAGAGGGGGGAAGCCGCGTCAGCGGCGCAGGGGGGTGTTTTTCATCCTCCACCGCTTGAGCAACAGCGCGTTGCCCACCACGCTCACCGAACTCAGTGCCATCGCCGCGCCCGCCACCACCGGGCTCAGAAAACCCAGTGCCGCCAGGGGGATGCCCGCCACGTTGTAGGCAAAGGCCCAGAACAGGTTCTGCCGGATCTTGCGCACCGTGCGCCGCGAAACGTCCAGCGCGGCCGCCACCAGCATCGGGTCTCCGCGCATGAGCGTGATGCCGGCGGCATGCATCGCCACATCGGCGCTCGCACCCTGGCTGTGGCTCATTGCCATGCCCACGTCGGCCGCGGCCAACGCGGGGGCGTCGTTCACACCATCGCCCACCATGGCCACGGTGTGCGTGCGTTCGCCGGTCGACGCCCCACGCAACCGGCGCACCACGGCGGCCTTGTCACCCGGCAGCACTTCGGCGATCACCTCACCCTGCTCCGCGTGCAATCCCAGGCGTTTTGCCATGGCCAGCGCCGCTCCCTCGTTGTCGCCTGACACCAGGAAAAGGCGCATGCCCTGGCCACGCAAGTCCGCCAGCGCCTGGGCCGCATGGGTCTTGGGCTCGTCACCGAAAGCCAGCAGCGCCAGCGGCACCCAACCCGTGGCCTCCCCGGGAGTCTCGCTCGCCAGCACCGACACGGTGGCACCTTCTTGCTGCAAAGCTTGTGCGCGTGCTTGCAGAGGGCCCAGCTGGGCACCGAGCTCGTCCATCCAGCGCAGGCTGCCCAGGGCCAGCAAGGCGCCATTCACGATACCCTGGTTGCCCCGGCCAGAGACCGTCCGCACATCGCGCGCGGCATCGGCAGAAACCTCGACCGCGCGCGAGGCAGCCGCATCCAGCACCGCCCGTGCCAAGGGATGCGCGCTCTGCGCCTGCAAGGCCGCGGCCGTTTTCAGCACCGCCATTTCGTCCACACCCTCCGCGGCCTCGATGACCAGCAAGCGCGGACGGCCTTGCGTCAAAGTGCCTGTCTTGTCGAACACCACGGTGTCGACCTTGTGTGCGATCTCCAGGGCCTGCGCATCCTTGATCAGAATGCCGTGGCGCGCGGCCACCCCGGTGCCGGCCATGATGGCCGCTGGCGTGGCCAGGCCCAGCGCACACGGGCAGGCGATCACCAGCACCGCGACCGCGTGCAGCAAGGCGTCTTCCATCGGCGCTCCACTCCACAGCCAACCGAGCAAGGTGATCAGCGCAATGCCCAGTACCACCGGCACGAACACCGCGGCCACCTGGTCCACCATGCGCTGCACCGGCGCCTTGCCGGCCTGCGCGTCCTGCACCAGGCCGATGATGTGGGCCAGCACACTCTGCGCACCGGTGGCTCGCACCTGCACGTCCACCGCACCTTCACCGTTGAGCGAACCGCCGGTGACCGCATCCCCTACCGCCTTGGCCACCGGCATGGCCTCGCCGGTGAGCATCGATTCATCGGCCTGCGTGCTGCCCTGCACCACCGTGCCATCGGCCGCGAACCGTTCGCCAGGCAGTACACGGATCACATCACCCGCCAGCAACTCGTCGACCGCCACGTCGGCCAACTCGGTACGGCGAACGCCATCGGGCAACAGGTGCGCACGCTCGGGCCTCAGGGCATGCAGGGCACGAATGGCATCGGTAGTCTGGCGCTTGGCGCGTGCTTCCAGCCATTTGCCGAGCAACACCAGCGTGATCACCACCGCCGAGGCTTCGTAGTACAGGTGCGGCACCGCACCCGCCTCGGCGCGCCACCACAACCAGGTCGACAAGGCCCAACCCGCCGTGGTACCGATCGCCACCAACAATTCCATGTTGCCCGTGCGCGCCTTGAGCGCGTGCCAACCGGCCCGGTAGAAACGCGCGCCCAGCACGAACTGCACCGGCGTGGCCAGCAAGAACTGGATCCAGGCCGGCAACATCCAGTGCCGGCCCAGCAGGTCCCCCACCATCGGCAACACCAGTGGCGCCGACAGCACCACGCCCACCAACACCGGCCACAGATCGCGGGGCACGCCCATCACGCGGTGCTGATCGTCCGCGTCCATCGCTTCCAGCGCGCGCGGCTCGTAACCCGCATCGCGCACCGCGCGCTTGATGCGCGCCAGCGACTCGGTCTCGTCCACGCCGATCAAAGTCACGCGCGCCGACTCGGTGGCCAGGTTCACCGTCGCATCGCTCACGCCCGGTTGCTTGCGCAAGGCCTTTTCCACCCGCGTGACGCAAGAAGCGCAGGTCATGCCGCCGATGCCCAGATCGATCTGGGTCGGTGGATAGGTAGGGAGGGACTCACCGGTGTCGGTGGAAGCAGTGATCGTGTTCATGTGACCAGCATAAGCTTTACCACCATGGGAAGGTCAAGCCCGCTTGTAGCGAACTGTGATGGCACTTGGAACGCTTGACCTTGACACCATGTCAAGGATCACAATGCCTCCATCATTCAACAACCCCTGGAAGGACATCGCCATGAAACAAGTGTTCAACGTGCAAGGCATGACCTGCGGTCACTGCGAAAAATCCGTGACCACGGCCATCCGCTTGCTCGATCCGCAAGCGCAGGTGCAGATCGACCGCAGCCAGAACCATGTCGAGGTGGAGTCGACGCAGACGCGCGAGGCCCTGGCCGAAGCGATCCGCGAAGAAGGCTACCAGGTGGCGGCTTGACGCCATGCCGAGCGAACGATCCCCGCGTTCGCGGGCACGAAACGAAGAGCACGACCCTGGCGATGCGCTGATCCGCTGGCCGGTCAGCATCGGCAAGGCGGCCGAGCTCAGTGGCATTTCACCCAAGATGCTGCGCCACTACGAATCCCTGGGCCTGCTCGCGGCCGTGCCGCGCACCGAGAGCAACTACCGCCAGTACCAGCTGGCCGATGTGCACACGCTGCGCTTCATCCGCCGCGCGCGCGACATGGGTTTTGGCCTGGACGCCATCACCGAACTGGTGAGCCTGTGGCACAACCGCCGGCGCAGCAGCGCCAGCGTCAAACGCATCACGCAAAAACACCTGGACGAACTCGCCCAGCGCATCGAAGCGCTACAGGCCATGCAACGCACGCTGGACCAATTGCTGCACCTGTGCCCGGGTGACGACCGGCCCGACTGCCCCATCCTGGACGATCTGGAGCAACCTGCGGGCCCGCACCCGGAGCAAGGCTTACGCCGATACGCATAGCAACAACTCTCGCCGTTTGCAAAGAGATACGGGCCGGCGCCGACCGTGCATCCCAACCGTCCGAATATTTGACCGCCGCTTGCACATTTGCTGCAAGAAGCGGGAAGAAACTTTACGTACCCGCCACGATGACGGCACGGGACGGAAACAGCAGCGCCAGACACTGAAGCCACTCCGCAACCCGACAACGCCGTGTTCGTGGAGGTTCTTCAACCCACGTGTCACCAGGAGTTCCCATGACAAAGCTTCCGAAACGCGCTCTGCTCGCCGCCACGCTGGCCACCGCCCTGGTCGGCATCTCCGCCACGGCCTTGGTGCAGGCATCCGTGGTGCAACCCGCATCGACAGGTACAGCCCCCACCATCACCGTGCTCGCCCAGGCCAACACCCCGGCCGCCACGCCACCCGCTCCAAAACCCAAACGTCTCACACCCGAACAGCGCGACCAGAAACGCGCCGAACGCCTGGCCCACATGCAGAAGAAGATGGCCGAACGCCAGGCGGCGTTCAAGGCAGAACTCCAGCTGCGGCCCGAGCAGGAAGCTTCCTGGAACGCCTTTCTGGCCCGGACACAGCCGCAGCCCCAAGCCCGCGCGGCACATCCCGCGCCGCGCGAAGACTGGTCGAAACTGACCACGCCCCAACGCCTGGACCGCATGCAGGCACTGAAAGCCCAGCGTGACGCGGCCATGGCCCAACGCGTTGACGCGATCAAGAGCTTCTATGCGTCCCTGGATGTCGAGCAGAAAAAAGTATTCGATTCCAAGCAAATGGGCGGTTTTCACCGCGCAGGCATGCGCGGCGAGCGGGGTGGCAAGCACTTCCACCGCCACCACGGAGGGGTGGAACAGCACCGCATGCACGGCCCGGTTTGAGCTTGGCGCAAGGCAAAAAGGGGTTTCTGACTTCTTTATAAATACTGTTATTTAAAAATAGCAGTAGTAGTAGAGGGCGCTGTTCTGTGTGGACAAGCGCCCTTTTTCTTTGAATATCAAAGACTTGGGATGCGGCCAAGTGTGTGTGAAGCGCACTGGCGGGCGCGTTCGCGAATGGGGACAACCTGGGACCCATCCACAAATCTGTGGATATCTTTGTCTTTATTAAAAAGTTATACACAGATTTGTGCAAAACTTCGCCGCCACGGTCTTGAAACATGCGTTGACACCTGCGCCGGGCTGCTTTGAACGTCGGCCGGAGGCGGCTGGTAAGATCCGCCGCTTCACAGCGCGACCGGCCATGCCCGAGTTCCTGCCGCTGGCCTGTTTTTGGATCTGTTGTCGCCCATGTCTGTCGCCTTAGCAGGTACCGCACCGAGCACGTTTGAAATCAAAAGCGCCCACCTGCCACTGGTGGCGCTGATGCTCAAGTCGTCCAATCTCGAGTTGTTGGCCCGGGAGATGGCCCAACGCTTTGGCGACATGCCCGATTTCTTCGATCACGACCCGGTGGTGATCGACCTCCACCCCCTGAACGTCGCCGAAGCCAACGCCCTGCCCGATTTTGGCGCCCTGCAAGCCTTGCTGCGCGAATACCGGCTGGTGCCGATGGCAGTGCGTGGTGGCACGATCGAGCAGACTTCGTTGGCCTTGGCCGCCGGCCTGACGAACGCACCGGACGCCAGCATCTACCGCAACGCGCCAGCCCCAGTCCCTTTCGAACCCGTGGCGTCCGCGCCCGTGGCCCAGGCCGAACCCGCGCCCACACCGCTGCCACCGCCCGGTGCGCTCGTGATCGACAAGCCTTTGCGCTCGGGCCAGCAGGTGTACGCACGGGGCCGCGATCTGGTCGTCATGGCCATGGTCAATCCGGGTGCCGAAGTCATCGCCGATGGCCATATCCACGTGTATGCGCCCCTGCGTGGCAAAGCCATTGCCGGCGCGCGCGGCAATGGCGACGCGCGCATCTTTGCGCTCTCGATGGCGCCCGAGCTCATTTCCATCGCGGGCATCTACCGCACCAGCGAAGTGCCCTTGCCCGAATCCGTGCTGGGCAAGACCGCCCAGGTGCGCCTGGTCCCCGGACCCGAGGGCGATGACAAACTCGTGATCGACGCTCTGGGCGTCTGAGATCCATCCACCCGCCGCTTCATTTTTCGAACAGAAGGACCGTCATCATGACCAAAATCGTTGTCGTCACGTCTGGCAAGGGCGGTGTGGGCAAGACCACCACCAGCGCCAGCTTCTCGTCCGGCCTGGCCCTGCGCGGCCACAAGACCGCCGTGATCGACTTCGACGTCGGCTTGCGCAACCTGGACCTGATCATGGGTTGCGAACGCCGTGTGGTGTACGACCTGATCAATGTCATCCAGGGCGAAGCCAACCTGAACCAGGCCCTCATCAAGGACAAGCAGTGCGAGAACCTATTCGTGTTGGCCGCCAGCCAGACACGCGACAAGGACGCGCTGAGCCAGGAAGGCGTGCACAAGGTGCTGACCGATCTGGCCGAGATGGGATTCGAGTACATCGTCTGCGATTCGCCTGCTGGCATTGAAGCCGGTGCACTCATGGCCATGCACTATGCCGACGAAGCACTCGTGGTGACCAACCCCGAAGTCTCCAGCGTGCGCGACTCCGACCGCATCCTGGGCATGCTGGGCAGCAAGACACAGCGGGCTATCGAGGGCAAGGAGCCGATCAAGGAACACCTGCTGATCACGCGCTACAACCCCAACCGCGTGGCCGATGGCCAGATGCTGTCGCTCGAAGACATCCAGGACATCCTTCGCATCAAGCTGATCGGTGTGATTCCGGAGAGCGAGAGTGTGCTGACCGCCTCCAACCAGGGGACGCCTGCGATCCACCTCAAGGGCACGGACGTGGCCAATGCCTACAGCGACGTGATCGACCGTTTCCTGGGTGCGGAAAAGCCCATGCGCTTTGTCGAAGCCGAAAAAACCGGCTTCTTCAAGCGCTTGTTCGGGGGGAAGTAAGGCATGTCCCTGCTCACATTCCTCCTGGGAGAGAAGAAGAAAACCGCCAGCGTTGCCAAGGAACGGCTGCAGATCATTCTGGCGCACGAGCGCAGCGGGCGCAGTGCTTCCGAGCCCGACTACCTGCCGTCGCTGCAGCGCGAACTGGTGGCGGTGATCGGCAAATACATCAAGATCAACCCGGACGACATCAAGGTCCAGCTCGACCGCCAGGACAACCTGGACGTGCTCGAGGTCAAGATCGAGCTGCCCGATCGCAAGTAATGTCATGGGCGCCTGGACTCGCCCTACACACGATCGAGCCGGGGCCGTTATAATGCGCAGTCGCCTTGAGCGACCAGCCGCGTCCAGCTTTACCGCCACGACGCACGCAAGTGCCCCCGGCAGAGGGGCTGCTGGTCCAGCCCCTGAAAGGCGCCGCACCACACTGCCCTCTCACGGCACCGTGGTCCTCTCTTCTCCCTGCTGTTTGTCGCCGATGCCCCTGCCGTGGCGCGTGCGCCGGTTCTGACCCGATGCTCTGACGCACTGGGCCGGTGCCGGATGAAGTGGCAGGGCACCCCGGCGCTGGGGCTGCCACAGGTTATTTTTTTGGGGTTTTCCGACGTTGCGGCTATGTCCGCGTGTCTGGGCCCACCGATTTTCTTGATGATTCATACGACAAACACAACGCACACGAGATCCATGCCCCTCACCTTGGGCAAGTACCGTATCGCCGCCTTCCCACGCTCCTTGCCGGGTGGCCTGTTCGCCGCGCAGGTATCGATTGCGAGTGGGCACGGCAGCGCCTGCACCGACCGCGTGATGCGCTTCGACAGCGCCTTCTCCACACACGACGCGGCGGCGGAATATGCCATTGCACGGGGCATCGACTGGGTCCAAGACACCCACCGCCAGTCCATCCGCCCGAACTGACCGATACACTTCACGCAAAGGAACACAACACCATGGCCAAAGAAGAACTGATCGACATGATGGGCATCGTCAACGAGGTGCTGCCCGACACGCGCTTTCGCGTCACGCTGGACAACGGTCACCAACTGATCGCCTATTCCGCGGGCAAGATGAAGAAAAACCACATCCGCATCCTCGCAGGCGATCGCGTTTCCCTGGAACTCTCGCCCTACGACCTGACCAAGGGCCGCATCAATTTCCGCCACATCGAAGGCCGCGCGCCCTCCGCACCGCGCAAGCCGCGATGATCGATCGGGTGTTTCAGTAGAACAAGGCCTCGAGGTCGGCGCTGCTGCGCCGGCCGATGTTTGCGTGGTGTGTCGAGAGCCACATCTGGCCCTGTTCGCGTCCGGCGGCAAACAGCGTTTCAAAGAAGCGCAGATTGGCCGCCACCTTGCTCTCGGCACTCAGTCCGTGCACGAACGCGCTGGCTTCGATCACGTGGAAGTGCGTGGCAGCCAGGCGCCGGTCGAGATCGCCACGGCGCCACCAGCCGCTGCGCCTGGCGCGTTCGCGCAGGTGGGCAAACATGCGCATCTCGCGCAGGAACGTGGCGTTGAACGCCAGTTCCATCATCCGGCCTTTGATTTCCGACGCGGTTTGTGGGGCCGTGCCGTGCCGCAGGGGCGCGAGCATCACCAGCACGATGTCGCTGGAGCGGCATTCGTGGAACAGCGGAAACACCGCCGGATTGGCCGCATAGCCGCCATCCCAATACGGTTCGCCATCGATCACCACGCTGCGGTGCAGGGTGGGCAGGCAGGCCGAGGCCAGCACGGCATCGGGCGTGAGTTCGGGGGCGCGAAACAGACGCAGCTTGCCCGTGTTGACATGGGTGGCCGCCACGAAAAGCTTGACCGGGCTGTGCGCGCGCAGGCGCTCGAAATCGACCTGGTTCGAGAGGATGGTGCGCAGCGGGTTGAAGTCGAAGGGGTTGAGTTGTTCGGGCGAAAAGTGCTGCGTCCACTGCAGCATCCACTGCACGCCGGGCGCGAGCCGCACGTCGGCACCATCGGCGGTGGGCATGGCCAGTTCGAACGGCAGGCTGTTGGCCACCGCGCGCCAGAAACCTTGCAGCGATGCGCGGGCCCCATCCCGACCACCGGCCATCAAGCCCTGCGCCAGCAAGACCGCGTTCATCGCACCCGCGCTGGTGCCACTCACGCCCTCGAAATGCAGCCGGCCATCCTCCAGCAACGCATCCAGCACGCCCCAGGTGAACGCGCCGTGCGCACCGCCGCCTTGCAAGGCGAGGTTGACAGTGGGCGGACGTTGCCAGCGAAACATGTCGCCTAGCTTTTCGCGCGCCGGGCGCGCACGGCGGCGGCCAGGTTCTGCAGCACCGGCACGGTCTGCTCGAAGGAAATGCACGCGTCGGTCACGCTGACACCGGTTTGCAAGGCTTGCCCCGCCACAATGTCCTGCCGGCCCTCGTGCAGATGGCTCTCGATCATCACGCCGACGATGCGCCGATCGCCTGCGGCCACCTGGGTGGCCACATCCGCTGCCACTTCGATCTGCCGGCGATGCTGCTTGCTGCTGTTGGCGTGCGAGACGTCGACCATCACCTGCTCGCGCAGTCCCGATTTCTGCAGCAAGGCACAGGCTGCGTTCACGTCGGCCGCGCTGTAGTTGGGTTGGGCGCCACCGCGCAGGATCACATGGCAGTCGTCGTTGCCACGGGTCTCGAAGATCGCGGCCTGACCCATCTTGGTCATGCCCATGAAGGCGTGCGAGGCGCGCGCAGCCTGGATCGCGTCGCAGGCGACCTTCACGCCGCCGTCGGTGCCATTCTTGAAACCCACTGGGCAGCTCAAGCCGCTGGCGAGCTGGCGGTGGCTCTGGCTCTCGGTGGTGCGCGCACCGATCGCGCCCCAGCTCACCAGATCGCTGATGAACTGGGGGCTGAGCAGGTCCAGGAACTCGGTGCCCACTGGCAGGCCCAGCGCGAGCACGTCCAGCAGCAGCGCACGCGCCATCTCCAGCCCTTCGTTGATCGCGAAGGTGCCGTCCAGGTGCGGATCGTTGATGTAGCCCTTCCAGCCCACGGTGGTGCGTGGCTTCTCGAAGTACACGCGCATCACGACCAGCAACTCGCCTTGCAGCGCGCCGGCCTGTTCCTTGAGCAGGCGCGCGTAGGCCAACGCCTGCTCGTGGTCGTGGATCGAGCAAGGACCGACCACGACCACCAATCGATCGTCGTGCCCGTGCAGCACACGCGACATCGCGGCGCGGCTGCTCTCGACCAAGGCCTGGGTGGCCTCCGGCGTGGGCAGCCATTCCTGCAGCAGCGCCGGGGTGATGAGCGGGCGCACCGCGCCAATGCGCAGATCGTCGATGCGGGTGGTGTCGTGCGTGGAGTGGATGTTGTGGGGGGTGTGGGTTTTCATGCAGATTTCGGTGTCGGCCGTGTGACAAGGCGGGCTGCCCTGGGGCTGTCAGCGTCCAAAAAGTCACGCAACGGTGGATTCTGGGGCATGGGCGGCCTCAAGGCCCGTGTGGCCTGGCCGAAACAAGGTGTCACGAACCCATGGTGGGGGAGATGGACAGGGACAGCCATGAAAGCTTTTTACCCCGTGCTTGTGGCAATGGGCCTGAGCAGCGGCGCAGCGGTGGCGCAAACCGCACCGGCCAGTGCGCCTGCGATACCGGAAGCGGCCTTCCAGAACGAAGTCTGGATCAACGTGGGTGGCTTTTCGCGCCACTTCAAGCGGCACAGTGGCTACAACGAAAGCAACCTGGGTCTGGGTGTCGAATGGCGCACCAGCCCTGAGCTGTCCTATATGGCCGGCGCCTACGACAACAGCGTGCGCAAGACCACGTTCTACGCGGCCGTGAACTGGCAGCCCTGGACGGTGGGTCCGTTCAAGGTGGGGGGCACGGTGGGCGTAATGAATGGTTACCCCTCGTACGCCAGGGGCGGGGCCTTCTTCGCAGCCGTTCCCATGGCCAGCTGGGAAGGGCGGCGTTACGGCATCAACTTCGGCATCATCCCGTCGATGGGCAAGGTCGATGGCGCGGTGATCGTTCAGTTCAAGCTGCGCGTGGTCTGAGACTGGATGAACTTGGGCACCGCCGCGCGCGTGCAGCGCTGCAGGGCCATGAGGAAGGCGTGGTCGGGTTCGTGCACGCCGTGGCGGGTGCGCAGATCGTGCTGGATGCGGCCGAGCAGTTCGGCCGCCATCTCCGCATCGGCCAGCGCGCGGTGGGCCTGGCCCGTGCGCGGCAGCCGGAACAGGTTCACGAGCGAACCCAGCTTGTGGCTCGCGGCTTCGGGATAGAGCCGGCGCGAGAGCAACACGGTACAGGCGAAAGGCTGGGGTGCAGCCACCTGCGCGCGCCCGAGCTCGGCTTCCCAGAAGCGGCGGTCGAAGGCGGCGTTGTGCGCCACCATGGGCACCTCCCCCACGAAGCGCGCGGCTTCGCGCATCACCGTATCCGCCGATGGCGCAGCTTGCACCATGGCGTTGGTGATGCCGGTGAGCTGCGTGATGAAGGACGGGATGCGCACGCCCGCGTTCATGAGGCTCTGGTACCGGTCCACCACGCGCCCTTGCTCGGTGATCACGATCGCCACCTCGGTGGCGCGGTCACCCTGGCCGGGCGAGATGCCGGTGGTTTCGAAGTCGATCACTGCAATGCGGGTCATGGGCACGCACTGTAGCGCGGAGCGGGACGAGGCCACGCAACAGCAGTTCGGCAAGATCGTCGCTGATGAGTCGGCGCGCAGCCGCAAGATGGCGGCCGACAACAAGATTGTTGTGGAGCGCCCCGGAGGGCGCTTGCGATCAGCGCATGGGTTGTGATACCCCGGCCCAGGCCGATGGGCGCGGTTGCACGTCCATGGTTTGTGCGGCGTAGAAGCCAGGGTTCAACTGGCGGTAGGTGGCACCGGTCATGCCGTCGGCCACCAGGTCCCCTCGGGCCCAGGCATCGCGCAGCTCGGCCTTTACTTCGGCGCGGGTCTTCATCGACATGGCGGGCATGGCGGGATAGAGACCGGGATTCAGATCGCGGTAGGTGGCGCCGGTCATGCCATCGGCGATGAGCGTGCCGTTGCGCTGTGCTTCGGCAAGCTCGGCGCGCACTTGGTCGCGGGTCTTCGGCGCAGAAGCGTCGGCTGCGAAGGCCGAGCCGATCGAGGCGGTGGCGAGGGCCAGGGCGATGAGGGAAAGGCGTGCGGATGTCATGGCGGTTCCTTTGAAAAATGCCGATCGGATCGGCGGGGTTGGTACTCTGAATACGCCCCCGCGCCGCCATTGGATTCAACATTCTTCGATCGAAACATCTGCACACAAGAAGACCGGCCGTTGCGCGCTACGCCTTGGGGTACAGCACCATCTGCGTGCAGCGAAACAGCGCAATCGTTTTGCCGGTTTCGCGGTGCGTCACCACGGCGTCCCACACCTGGGTGGTGCGGCCCAGGTGCACCGGCGTGGCCACGCAGTCGATCGTGCCTTCGCGCGCGGTGCCCAGGTGGTTGCTCTTGAGTTCGATGGTGGTGAACCCGTTGGCCTCTTTCGGCAGGTTGGCCACGCAGCCGTAGCCGCAGGACGTGTCAGCCAAGGTGACCACGCTGCCCGCGTGCAGAAAGCCGTTGGGCGCCATGGTGTGAGGCTGCACCGCGAGTTCGCCGCGCACTTCGGCGGGGCTCACATGGGAGAAGAACAGGCCCAGGTGGCCTGGCAGCGCGCCGGCGCCGCGGGTGTTGAAATCGGGGGTCGGATCGGTCATGGGCTGGGGTCTCCTTGAAAAATCAGCGCGTCCAACGGTCCAGCCGGATCGCGATGGCCAACGTGGAACCATACACAACGAGGCTGACAGCGATGATCGCGAACAGGACATTGGTGGACGCATCGAACACGTGCACGCACAGCCAGCCGCCCACCGCAAGGATCCCGAGGCGGCCCATGCTACCGGCGAGCGGCCAGAACATGCGGCCCGCGCCTTGCGACGCAAAGAACAAGGCCAGGCCCAGGCCGAAGAAGCCATAACAGCCGCCGACGATGTTCAGGTACGAGGTACCGAAGGCCAGCACCTGGGCGTCTTGCGTGAAGAGGTTCATCCACAGGCCGGGCGCCAGGGCGGTTGCCACACCGATCGCACCGGTGATGGCCGCCACCACCGCGCCGCCGGCCCAGGCCACGCGCACGGCGCGCGCCGACTGGTTCGCGCCCATGTTGGTGGCCACCATCGCGGTCAGAGCGGTGCCAAAGCCAAAAGCGATCGGCACCAGGATGTATTCAAGCCGCGCCGCCACGCCATAGCCCGCGAGCGCCGCCGTGCCGTAATGGCCCACGAAGGCCGTGGCAACCGCAATGGATGCGTTGCTGATCACCGGGCTCAGCGACGCGGGCAAGCCCACGCGCAGGATCTCTTGCAACAGCGACCAGCGCGGCCACCACGGCGTGCGCCACAGGTGCACCGCACCGTCGCGGCGCAGCAGCCAGGCCACCATCACCAGCGCGGACAAGGCATTCACCGTGAGCGTGCTGATCGCCGCGCCTGCCACGCCGATCCCCTGAACGGGGCCCCAGCCGAACACGAGCAACGGGCTCAAACCCAGGTGCAGCAGCGCGGTAGCCACCAGCATCAACGACGGCAGCAGCATGTTGCCCGCGCCGCGCACCACGGCGGCCAGCGCATTGGTGAACCAGATCACCAGGGCGCCCGCGAAGAGCGCGTTCGAATAGGCCAGCGCCGCGTCCAGTGCGGCACCCTTGCCGCCCATGGCGGCGAAAATGCCGCGCCCCGCGCCGAGCATGATTCCCATGAAGACCAGCGCCAACAGTGCCGCGATCAGCAGCGACTGTTGCGCCAGGCGGCTTGCGTCCTCGCGGCGGCCCGCGCCCAGCGCGCGAGCCACGGCGGCGGTGGTCGCGCCACCCATACCGCCGGCCGACATCTGTAGCATCAGCATCGACACTGGAAATACCAGCGCGATGCCGGCGAGCGCGTCCGCGCCCACCAGGCCAAGGATGTAGCCGTCGTAGCCGATCACGATGGTCATCGCGAACATGCCCAGCACGTTCGGCGTGGCCAGGCGGAACAGCGTGGGAAGCAAGGGTGCGTGCAACATTTGCTGCACACGGCTCTGGGCGGGGTCGGGGCGCGCCGCGTCGATTGGCAGGACAGCACTCATGGTGGTGCCGATCAGCCGCGCGGCGCGCCCAGGTAGACCGCGGGCTCCGCCGACAGGCCGCGCTTGACCTGTTGTGTGAGATCGTCGGCCAGCACTTCCACTGCGCCCGACTCCAGCCCGTCGAATGCGCGGCGCACGATGTCTTCAGGCGTCGACTTCGGCATCTCGATGCCGCGCGTGAGGTCGGTGTCGACGAAGCCCATGTGCAGACCGAGCACCTGCGTGCCCTGCCCGCGCAGCTCGATGCGCAGGCCATTGGTGATGGCCCACGCGGCCGACTTGCTCGCGCCGTACACCGACAGCGTGGGCGAGCTGATCCAGCTCGCGATCGACAGCACGTTCAGCAGCGCGCCGCCGCCGTGCGACGCGAGCACCGGGGCAAACGCCTGGCTCACGCGCAGCATGCCGATGACGTTGGTCTCCATGTGGTGGCGCATGGATTCGATGCTGTCTTCGGCAAGGAAGCCGCCGAAGTTCGCGATGCCAGCGTTGTTGATCACCAGTGTCACGTCGCCGCATTGGCGTGCGGCGCCCGCGACCTGATCGGCGTTGGTCACGTCGAGCGCGACCGGCTCCACGCCGGCCAAGGTCACACGGGAGGGATCGCGCGCGCCGGCGTAGACCTTGCGCGCGCCGCGCGCCAAGGCCTCGCGGGCAAAAGCCTGGCCGATGCCGCGGTTGGCACCCGTGATGAGAACGGTGGCGTTGTGAAGTTTCATGGTTGGGCAGGTTCCGGGTTGAGCGTCAGGCCAGTGGGAAGATGAACCCTTGAATATGATGGCCGTCATATTTAAGGGCAAAAAAACCCCCGCGGGAAAGTGCGGGCATGGTCAGCCAGCCGAAGCCGCATCGTGCTGTGCAATCAGAGCGCGGCGGTTGTGGGCCAGAAAGGCCTTGCCTTCGGCGTTGTCGCCGAGGGCGCGGGCCAGTTGTAGTGCGCCCACCAGCTGGCTGGCAATGGCTGTAGCCGTGCCAGAGGTGGCGTTGTCGGGCAATGCACGCTCGACCATGGCGACCAGACCGCGCACACGTTCTACCCCAGCGGCCTGCACATCGGGCGACTGGCGTGGCATCTCCGAGAGCAGCGCCGCCACGGCGCAGCCTTTCTCGGTGCCACTCAGGTGGGCGTCGGACAGATAGCCTTCGACCAGCGCCCGAAACGGGCTGGCGCCTTTGGCTTCGCGCATGGCGTTGCCTTTGGCGATGCGGGCCGCGCCTTGCTGCCCGGCGTGCACCAGCGCTTCGGCCAGCAAGGCGTCGCGCGAGGCGAAATGGGCGTAGAAGCCACCGTGTGTGAGGCCCGCTTCCTTCATGATGTCGGCCACGCCCACCCCCTGAAAACCCGCGCGGCGTATGGCGCGTGCAGCGGCGTCGACGATGCGTTCGTGGGTCAAAGCCTTGCGGTTGGGTGCGATTTCCATGGCGCAATGGTACCCTGATATGACGATCGTCATATGATGACCATCATGCGAACAAGGTCGTTGATCGCTCCGTCCCGGCCCAGGCCTTGGTTGCCATGTGGGGCGGACCGCGCCGCAGAGGCTGCTACCGCCGCGTCACGGTGACGCCACGATGAGCGACGCCTGCAATTCGCGAACGCGTTCGTCTGTGTAGTAGCCCCCGTATTCGGTGTAGCGCAGAAACGGCCGCAAGCAACTGGCGCATTGCCACACGTCGCAGCGGTTGTACGGGGACCAGCCCAGGGCAATCGGGGCCTCGGCCGACCAGCCCGAGGTACCCGCCGGGTGGTACTCCTGCAGCGTGGGATCCTCATCGTGGGGATCGCGCAGGCTGCCGACCCGCTGGAGCTGGGCGGTGTCAAATCCACCCGGGATCGATTCCCAACCTTTGCACACCAGAGCCTGGCAACGTGCGCAGGGCGAGCGGGTGCGCGCAAGTTGTGCGAGAGCAATCAGTTCGTCGGCGGTCATGCGTCGATTGTTGCGCATGGCGTGAACGCTGCGTCTGCAGAAAACCGCGCGCCCGCCCGCTCACGTGCAAGGCCTTTGCGCCGTTCGTGACGTCTTTCTAGGTGGGAGAAGTTGGCGTATTGCGCAGGCCGGCATAGGCGGCGATGCGCTCGCGCAAACCGGGCCGCGCCGCCGAGCGCACCAGGCGCGCGAGGTCGTGTGCGTCGTGGTCGCAGGCGTGGGGTTCGAGCGCGGAGCGCAGCGTGGCCGTGTCCGCACCGTCGGTGGACGCGCGCTCGAGGAGCAAAGTCTCGACGAGGGAGGCCGCCTGCGCCGGGTCGTTCACCAGATGCGTGGCCAGGCCGGTGGCGGTGGCGCTGGCCGCGTCGATGGTTGTGGCGTTGGCGATCCACGCCGTGGCTACCGCGTCGCCCACGCGCGCGGCGAGCCTGCGCGAGCCCAGCACCAGGCCGAAGCCCCGTGCGCCGGGAAACGCGAAGTGGGCGTTGGCACAAGCCATGCGCACATCGCAAGCGGTGAACAGATCGGCGCCCGCGCCGATGGCGCGGCTCTGGGCGATGGCCACCGTGAGCAGCGGCGCGCGCGCCACGCGCTGCAGCAGCAGCTCCAGCCGGGTAAAACGCGCCAGCAGGCTGTCGTCGGTTTCGTTGTCCAGGCCCGAAAGGTCGAAGCCGGTGCAGAAATGCCGGCAGCTGCCCTGGAGCACCAGCGCTCGCGCGCCGGATTGCTCCGCACGGTCAAGGGCGTCTTCGAGCCCTTGCACCAGTTCGGTCGAGCAGGCGTTTCCCCGCTCAGGGCGGTTCAGGGTCACCCAGGCCACGGGTGGCGCGGTGCGCAGAATGACGGCGGAGCTGTGCGCGGTCATGGCGCCAGGCGCACCGGGGCGCTCGCGGAATAGCCCGAGATGAAGGTCTTCACCGCGTGCGTCTGTGGATCGAACACGTGCCGGGGCCGGGTCCCGATGTCGGTGCCGTAGGCGTGGATGCTGATCGACACGCGGTCTTCCAGCCCATTGCGCACGCGGTGGATGTCGCCCAGGCTGGGCGAGACCACGGCCACATCGCCCGGCTCCAACACCTCCGCCTCACCGGTCTCGCGCACCACGCCTTGTTCGAGCGCGTAGGCCTGCGAGACCTCCTGGCCGCGCAACATGCCGATCACGCCCCAGACCGTGTGGTCGTGCACCGGTGTCTGCTGGCCCGGCCCCCAGACAAAACTCACCACGCTGAAGCGCCCCTGCGGGTCGCGGTACAGCAGGTGCTGCTGGTAGTGCGTGGCATCGGGCGCGGCGTGCGTCTCAGGCAGCCAGTCGTCGTGCGCGACGAGCTCGCGCATGGCATTCACCACGCGTTGCAACACCGCGGGTTCACCCCGTTCGGCGCTGACGGCGGCCTCTACCTCGGCCACGAAGGCTTTCAAACGTTCGGTCACGGTGTGCTCCTCATGCTGGCTGCGTCTGCGTGCCATAGCGGCGCACCGCTTCCTGCGTGTGTTCGCCCAGGGCCGGTGGGCCGCTGCGCACCGCTGCGCCCTGGCCGTTGATGCGCAGTGGCGAGCCAAAGGTCTGCGTCTGCACGCCATTGGGCAGTGTCAGCGGCTGCACCCAGTCCATGGCCTGCACCTGGGGGTCTTCCAGCGCCTGCTCGTAGTTGTTGATCGGCGAATGCGGCACGCCTGCGACGCGAAACACCTCCAGCCAATGCGCCACCGGTTGCTGGCGCAGACGCGTCTCCAGCAGGGCCTTGAGTGCCTCCTGGTTCGCGGCACGGTCGGTGGTGCTGCGAAAGCGCGTGTCGTCCAGCAGCTCGGGCATGTCGACGGCAGCCACCACTTTGAGCCAGAGCTGCTGGTTGCCCGCGGCCAGGGCGAAGTAACCGTCCGCTGCTTCGAAGGCACGGTAAGGCGCGTTGCGTGGGTGCGCCGAACCCAGGCGCTGCGGGTGCCGCCCCGTGCCGAAGTACTCGCTGGTTTGCAGCGCCGCCACCGCCAGCGTGCAGCCGAACATCGGCACGTCGATGTGTGCGCCACCGCCACCCGCGCGCACCACCGACAGCGCCGCCGCGATCGCGTAGGCACCGTACAGGCCGGAGGTGAAATCGGCAATCGGCACGCCGCATTTCACCGGCGCGCCGTCGGTCTCGCCGGTCACGCTCATCACACCGGCCGCGGCCTGGATGGTCAGGTCGAACCCCGCCTCGGACGCGCGTGGCCCGACCTGGCCGAAGGCCGAGATTGAGCAGTAGACGAGGTCGGGGTGGTCCTCGCGCAGCTGCTCAAAGCCCAGGCCCAGGCGCTGCATCACGCCCGGCCGGTTGTTCTCCACCAGCACGTCGCAGTCCAGCACCAGGCGGCGCGCCAGAGCCGCGCTCTCGGGGTCCTTCAGGTTCAGCACCACCGATTGTTTGCCCCGGTTGAGCGAAGCGAAGTTTTCACTGAATCCCTGCGAGATGGGTGGCCACTGGCGCAGGCCATCGCCCTCGGGTGGTTCGATCTTCAACACCTCGGCGCCCATGTCGGCCAGCAGCATCGCGCAGAACGGCCCGGCGGCGGTGGAGCAGAACTCGGCGACGCGAATACCGGCCAGGGGCTGGTGCGCCACGGGGCGTTTCGATGGACGGGGGGCAGTGGCTTCTTCGGTCATGATGAAGATGGGTTTGCGGTGGTTCAAAAATGCGGATCGGTGGTTCTATATTCGGGAACATGAACAACACGCTTCTCAAGGGCCTGGCGGTGCTGGAGCTGCTCTCGCGCAGCGACCGTCCGCTCACGCTGTCGCAGATCGGCCGCGAGCTCGGCGTGGTCAAGAGCAACGTCCATCGCCTCATGCAGGCCCTGGTGGACACGCGCTTCGTGCTGCGCGATGAAGAGAGCGGTTGTTACGCCCCGTCCATCAAGCTGTGGGAACTCGGCTCGGCAGTGCTGGCCAAGCTGGACCTGCGCCACCACGCCGAGAAGCAGATGGAGGCCTTGATGGGCCTCACCGGGGAAAGTGTGCACCTGTCGGTGCTCGATGGCCACGAGATCGTCTACGTGCACAAGGTCGACAGCCTGAACCCGGTGCGCGCGTACAGCCAGATCGGTGGGCGGGCGCCAGCGTATTGCGTGGCCACGGGCAAGGCGCAGCTGGCGTTTGCGGGCGAGACGGTATTGCGCGAAGTGGCCCAGGCACTCAAACGGCTCAAGCCGTTCACCGAACGCACCCTGACCGACCCGGCCCAGTTCATGAAAGAGATGAAACGCGTGCGCGAGCAGGGACATGCGGTGAACCGGGGCGAATGGCGCGACAAGGTCTGGGGCATCGCCACGCCGATCATGGACGCGCGCGGCGTGGTGATTGCGGCCATTGGTATTTCCGGCCCGGCCGACCGCTTCAAGCGCAGCGTGATGACACCCTGGACCGAGGCGGTGATCGCCGCCGCCACCGACGTGGGCCACGCGCTGGCGGGCGAGCAGCCCATGACCGCGCTCTCGCGCATCCGCTTCGGTCCACGTTGACGGCATGGCGATGGGCACGGGCTTTCAGTCCAGTTGCACGTTGACCTTCTTGAGCGCCTCGCGCCAGTACACGTCTTCGCTGCGCACGTAGTCGCGCAGTTCCTTGAGCGACATGTCGCGGATCTCGGTACCGAGCTCGGAGACCTTGGCCTTGACCTGCGGATCGCGCAGCGACTGGCGGATCGCCGTGTTGAGTTGCTGCTGCACCGCTTCGGGCGTGTCGCGCGGCGCGAAGATGGCCAGCCACGAGTACACGCCAAAGCCGATGCCCGACTCCTTGAGCGTGGGCAGTTCCGGCAGGGCCTCGGCCCGCTCCGGCGAGGTCACGGCCAGGGCGCGCACCTGGCCCTTGTCGATCAGCGGCTTGGCCGTGGCCAGCACCGCGAACATCACCTGCACGCGCCCGCCGATCAGGTCGGTCACCGCGGGCGACTCGCCGCGGTACGGCACGTGCGTCATCGGCGTGCCCGTGGCCTGGCGGAAGATTTCGCCGTTGACGTGCGGGCTCGAACCGGCGCCGCCGGAAGCGAAGTTCAGCGCCTCGGGGTTGCGTTTGCCGTAGGCGATCAGCTCCTGCACGCTGTTCACCGGCAGCGACTTGTTGACGATCAGCACGCCCGGGTTGCGCCCGATCATGGCCACCGGCACCAGATCCTGCGTGAAGCGGTAGTCCAGCGTCTTGTAGACGTTGGAATTGATGATGCCCGAGAGGCCCGTGGCCGAGAGCGTGTAGCCATCGCCCTTGGACTTGGCCACGAACGACACGCCGATGTTGCCGTTGGCACCGGGCTTGTTCTCCACCACGATGGAGGCGCCCAGCGCTTCGCCCGCGCGCGAGAGGGCCACGCGGGTGAGCGAATCGCTGCTGCCCCCGGGTGGGTAGTTCACCACCACGCGCACGGGTTGCGTGGGCCATTTCTCGTCGGCAGCGAACGCGTGCTGGGGCAGCACGAGTGCGGCGCCCATGCACAGGGCCAGGGATGCGAGTCGTCGGTTCATGGTGTCTCCTTCTTGAAAGTGCTTGAGGTCAATCGATCAGCACGTCGGCTTCTTCGATCAGGCTGTCGGGCAGTTGCAGGCCCAGGGCACGCGCGGTGCGCAGGTTCAGCGTGAGCACGCCGCGCAGCGAACGCTCGATGGGAATCTCCGCCGGCGGTGTGCCTTGCAAGATGCGCTCGGCCACCTGCGCCATCAGGGGCCAGCCGCGTTTCTTGGGCGGGTTGAAGGACGCCAGGCCGCCCGCGCGCGCGATCGACATCTGGTTGCCGGTGGCCGCGATGCCGGCGGCCAGGAAGGCCTTGCCCAGCATCTCGCCGTTGCGGTTGAGGAACTCGTGCGGCCCGGCCACGGCCGCGCCACAACCGTCGGCGCGCATCGCGTCGATGGCCGGTTGCAACTGCTCCAGCCGCAAGGCTTCGTAGAGCCGGAACTCCAGCCCCATCGATTCCGCCGCCTGTTTCAGCTCGCGCATCACCGCGGGCGCCGGCGAATAGGTCGGGTTGTAGAGGTGGCCGACGCGCTGCAGTCCGGGTACGGCCAGTTTGAGCAGGCGCACCTTGAGCCACTGGTGAAAGGGCTCGTAGGTGAAGCCGGTGAAGTTGCCACCGGGGCGGCGGTAGCTCTCGATCAGGCCGGCTTCCTTCAAGTCGGTGGCCCAGCACAGCACCGGCACGTGGCGTCCGGTGGCGGCCATCGTGTCCTTGAGGGCGATGTTCGGGTTGGTGAGGAAGGAGCAGATCAGGTCCGGCCCGCTGGCCAGCATTTCCTCTACCTGGCGCTGCGTCAGCGCCTTGTCGCGCTCGCCATAGCGCTCGTCGTAGACGACGTTGCGGCCGGCCTCATAGCCCAGGCGCTCCATTGCGCGTTTGAAGTCGGCGATGTCCTCGGTGCTGACGAACGGGTCGCCCTGCGGTACGTAGTGGATGAGTCCGATGCGGTAGGGCGTCCGCGCGCTGCTGTGCTCCATGCTGGTCCTCTTCGCGAGGCCAACAGCGGCCTCGGGGGACGGATTCTGGTGGTGTTCTGTTTTGAGAACTTCATGTTCTCAAATGTGGAACCATCAGAAAATAACTTGCAGATGCTCTTGCAGAGAATCTCGGACGCGGATCATATTGCTGCCGTTGGCAAAATGATCGGCGGCCGGCAGTGGGTGATGACGGCCGTGCTGGCCTGTTCAACGCGAAGGCGCTTGCTCGCCTTGCATCACCCGCAGCAATGCCCGCCCCGCATCCGCCAAGGCCCCATCGTTCGCAATGCAGCGCGCCCCAGGCGGTGCCACGAAGGTGCGCGCACGCCGCAGCCGCGCCTCGACCTCCTCCGTGGACTCGCGCCCCCGTGCGAGCAGGCGCTGGCGCACCGTCTCGGGCCGCGCCGTGATGTGCACCGCCGTCAGCCCGGGGTAGGCGGCCAGTGCATGCGGCAGGTGGCCGCGCGATCCGTTGACCAGCACCCACTGCCTCTGCTTCAGCGGAGCGAGCTGCCCATGCCGGATGCCGTAGTGCAGCCCGTTGGCCTGCCAATGCAGGGCAAAGGCATGGGCTTGCACGGCTTGCTCGAATGCCTCGACCGTGAGCGGCTCGTGGTCCTCGCCGCCGGCATCGGCCGCTCGCGTCACGGTGCGCCGGGCGAAGCGAATGCCCGCCGCCGCCGGCGCGTGCGCCTTCACCCAGGCCAGCACGCTGTCCTTGCCCACGCCGGAGGGGCCCATCACATAGACCAGATGGCGGCTCATCCGCGCAGCGCCACACGGTCGGTGAGCACGAAGTCCGCGCCCGGGCGCGGCTCGACGAAGACGGCGATGTGGTCGAAGCGCGCCGCGGGCAGCGGGTGGAACAGCGCCTGGGCCGCTTGCTGCAACGCCGCGCGCTGCGTCTCGCTGCAGCTGCCGAGGCCGCCGGTGAGGGAGAGGTGGAAGCGGAACTGCTGCAGCACCCAGGGGTAGCCCCAGCGCAGCAGCAGCGCGTCCTGCTCGGGCGTGAGGGGCTGGCGCCGCCGCCGCGCCAGCTCGTCGGGGTAGAGCGCCGAGGCCAGGGGCTGCAGCGTGGTCACGCAGTGGGCCGCCACCGCGTTGGCCAGGGCGTTGTCGCCTTCAGGCCGCAGGGCCAGGAAGTCGCCCAGCATCGCCACGCGCAAAGGGGGCAAGGTGAACGGCGCGGTGTCGCGGCCCAAACGGTCCAGCGCCTCCAGCACGTGGCCCAGGTCCAGGCCTTGTTGCAGGCGAAACGGCGGCTTGAGCGTGGCGTGAAAACCGTAGCGGCGTGGCTCCGCGGTCAATGCGCGCAAGCTGTCGGCGGGCACGCCCGGCACCTCGTGTGCGTCGAACAACCTGCCGGTGGCCGCGCAGCGCCCCAGCCACTGGCTGCCGATCTGCCACCAGGGGCTTTGCACGGGCGGCGCGAAATACACCGCCACGCGGTGCGGTTGCAAAGGTTCATTCGCCATCGTGGTTCACCGTGAGCGTGACGCGGTCGCCGGCAAACCAGGTCTCGGCCAGTTCGATCGGGCAATCCTTCAAATCGGTGTTGACCTTGGTCACCAGCAACACGGGCCGCGTGACCGGCTGGCGCAGCAGCGCGGCCGTGTCGCTGCCGGGCAGGCGCGCGCTGATGCGGCTTTCGTGGCGCACATAGTCGTTCACGCCGCACGCGGCAAAGGCGGCGGTGATCGAACCGGTCTCGCGCACCACGTCTTCCAGCCCTTCGAAGCGCGGCAGCGGGAAGTAGCGGTCGCTCACGTGCAGCGGTTGCCCATTGCCTTCGCCCAGGATTTGCAGATGCAGCAGCGCGTTGCGCGCGGGCACCTGCAGCGCGCGCGCCTGCTCGGCATTCGCGCGCACGCGCTCGGCCATCAGCACCTGCAGCCCGCCGCGCAAACCGGCCTGCGCCAGGTTCTGGCGGTGCCGCGTGCGCTTGCCGATGGCGAGGTCCACCGCGAAGTCTTCCACGTAGGTGCCGCTGCCCTGCTCGGAGCGCAGCAGGCCGCGTTGGCACAGCGCCGCGATCGAGCGGCGGATGGTGTGCCGGTTCACACCGAAGGACTCGGCCAGCGTGTGCTCCGAAGGCAGGCGTTCACCCGGTGCGTACACGCCTTGGCCAATGGCCTGCGCGATCTCGTTGGCGATGTGCGACCAGAAGCTGGGGCGCGCGGGCTGCCCGCCATCGGCTTCAAAAACCAGGTTCGTTGTCATGAAAGGGACACAGTGCGTCTCTACGCTCGGGGCTGTGTTTGAAGTTGTATAGACATCTACAGAGTACCACCGACATGTTTCATGCATTTGACAATGCGCAACCCAACCGGCCGATGGACCGGCAGGCCTGGATGGCGCTGCTGGCCCGCGCACCCGAAGGCTTGTTGCAGGCCGCGCTGGCGGCCGATGCGCACACCGATGTGCGCTGGCTGCGCCGGCCCGAAACCGGCCTGATGATGGTGCAGGGCCGCGCGGGCGGCACCGGCGAGCGCTTCAACCTGGGCGAGGTCACGGTCACGCGCTGTGCGCTGCGTGCACGCCCAGGCGATGCCCCGGTGGGCGTGGCCTACGTGGTGGGCCGCAATCGGCGCCAGGCGCGCCTGGCCGCCGTGGCCGACGCGCTGCTGCAGGAACCCGCGCGCCAGGCCGCGCTGGAGCGCAGCCTGCTCGAACCGATCCGCGTGCACCTGCGCCAGGAAGCCGCGCAACGCCAGGCGCGTGCGCAGACCACCAAGGTCGAGTTCTTCACCGTGGCGCGAGAGTCGGGTTCGGCCACCGAAGGCGAGGAGGACGGCGCATGAACGCCACCGATCTGCAACACATCGTCGGCGGCTTCGAGCACGAAGCCTTCGGCAGCCAGGCCGCGTTCCGCGCCGCCATGAACGCGTTGTCCTACCCCGGCCGCTGGGCCGCCATGCCCATGCAGGCCGAGCGGCCACGGCAAGGCCATGGCGCGGCGGCGGTGCTGCTGCTCGCGCTGCTCGATGCCGACTGCACGGTGTGGCTGTCGCCCAAGCTCGCCGCGTCCGACGCCGCGCCCTGGCTGCGCTTTCACACCGGTTGCCAGCTCGTGGCCGAAGCCGGCGCCGCGCAGTTCGTGTGGGTGGCCAGGGGCGATGCGATGCCCGCGTTGGCCCGTCTTGTCGGTGGCAGCGACAACCAGCCCGACCACTCCACCACCTGCGTGCTGGACGTGCTTGCACAGGATGGCGGCGCATGGACGCTCAGCGGTCCCGGCATTCCCGGCACGGCGGATCTGTCGGTCGACGGTCTGCCCGGTGATTTCGCCGCGCAATGGGTCGACAACCACGCCGCGTTCCCGCGCGGTGTCGACGTGTTCCTGTGCACGCCGAGCCACGTCGCCGGCCTGCCACGCACCACCCGCATCGGCGCGGCCGCGCCGCAACACACCGAGGAGGCCTGAACATGTACGTGGCCGTCAAGGGCGGTGAAGCCGCCATTCTCAACAGCTACAAGCTGCTCGACCAGCAGCGCCGTGGCGACACCGCCCTGCCCGAACTGGGCGTGGCGCAGATCCAGGCGCAGCTCAAGCTGGCGGTGGACCGCGTGATGACCGAAGGCTCGGTGTGCGACCCCGAGCTCGCCGCGCTGGCGATCAAGCAGGCCAGCGGCGACCTGGTGGAAGCCATCTTCCTGCTGCGTGCCTACCGCGCCACCCTGCCCCGCCTGGGCAGCACCGAGCCGCTGGACACCGCGCGCATGCAACTGGAGCGCCGGATCTCGGCCACCTTCAAGGACCTGCCCGGCGGCCAGGTGCTCGGCCCGACCTACGACTACACGCAGCGTCTGCTCGACTTCACGCTGCTGGCGCAAGGCGCTGGTGCCGAACACCCCACGGCAGACGTGGCGGCGTCGCTGGAAGAAGCGGTGCCGCGCGTGGTCGACCTGCTGAACCAGGAAGGCCTGATCGAACGCCACCCGCGACCCGAGCACGACCCCGCACCCAACGACCTCACGCGCGAGCCGCTGCGCTTTCCCGCAGACCGGGCCACGCGCCTGCAGAACCTCGCGCGTGGCGACGAAGGCTACCTGCTGGCCATGGCGTATTCGACCCAGCGCGGCTACGCGCACTCGCACCCGTTCGTGGGCGAGCTGCGGCTGGGCCGCGTGGCGCTGGAAGTGGTGCCCGAGGAACTGGGTTTTGCGATCTCCATCGGCGACATCGAGGTCACCGAGTGCGAGATGGTCAACCAGTTCGCCGGCAGCAAGAACGAACCCCCGCAGTTCACGCGCGGTTACGGCCTGGTCTTCGGCCACTGCGAGCGCAAGGCCATGGCCATGAGCCTGGTGGACCGCGCGCTGCGCGCCGAGGAGTTGGGCGAAGCGGTCGAATCGCCCGCGCAGATGCCCGAGTTCGTGCTCTCGCACAGCGACAGCCTGGAAGCCTCGGGCTTCGTGCAGCACCTGAAGCTGCCGCACTACGTCGACTTCCAGGCCGAGTTGGAGCTGGTGCGCAAGATGCGCGCGCAGGCGGCCGAGCAAGCCCGGGACACGCAGGAGGACCACGCATGAACGCCCCGATCGAATCCCCTCTCATCGCCCAAGCCGAGGCTGCCCATACCGAGACCGGCGTGAACTTCGCCTACCTGGACGAGCGCACCAAGCGCATGATCCGGCGCGCCATCCTCAAGGCCATCGCCATCCCCGGCTACCAGGTGCCGTTCGGCTCGCGCGAGATGCCGCTGCCCTATGGCTGGGGCACGGGCGGCATCCAGGTCACGGCCTCGGTGATCGGGCCCGGCGACACGCTCAAGGTGATCGACCAGGGCTCGGACGACACCGTCAACGCGGTCAACATCCGCCGCTTCTTCCAGCGCACGGCCGGTGTGCCGACCACCACGCGCACGACAGAGGCCACGCTGATCCAGACGCGCCACCGCATCCCGGAGACCGCGCTCACCGAGGGCCAGGTCATCGTCTACCAGGTGCCGGTGCCCGAGCCCATGCAAAGGCTGGAGCCGCGCGAGACCGAAACCCGCACCCTGCACGGCCTGGCCGAGTACGGCCTGATGCACGTCAAGCTGTACGAGGACATCGCGCGCTACGGCCACATTGCCACCACTTACGACTACCCGGTGATGGTCAACGGCCGCTACATCATGGCGCCCTCGCCGATCCCCAAGTTCGACAACCCCAAGATGCACATGAACCCGGCGCTGCAGCTGTTTGGCGCGGGCCGCGAGAAACGCATCTACGCGGTACCGCCGTACACCGAGGTCGAGAGCCTGGGCTTCGAGGACCACCCGTTCGAGGTGCAGAAATGGGACGCGGTCTGCGCGCTGTGCGGCGCGCAGGACAGCTTCCTCGACGAGGTCATCACCGACAACGCCGGCCAGCGCCTGCACGTGTGCTCCGACTCCGACTACTGCCAGACGCGCCAGGCCGAGCAGAATGGGAGCGCCGCATGAGCGTTCAGATCCGCCTGGCCCAGCAGGCCGACCTGCCGGCGGTGCTCGCTCTCTACGCCCAACCCGGCATGGACGACGAACAGGTGCTGCCTCTGCCCGAAGCCCAGCGCATCTGGCGCGAGTTCCAGCGCTACCCGAGCTACCGCCTGTTTGTGGCCTGCGACGCCGAGGGCACGGTGGTCGGCACCTACGCGCTGCTGGTGATGCACAACCTGGCCCACATGGGCACGCCATCAGCGATTGCCGAAGACGTGGTGGTGAGCGCCGAGCGGCAGGGCCAGGGCATCGGCCGCGCGCTGATGGCGCACGCGCTGCAGCAGGCGCGCACGGCAGGTGCCTACAAGCTCGCCCTCTCTTCCAACCGCAAGCGCGCCCAGGCCCATGCCTTCTACGAAGCGCTGGGCTTCCAACAGCACGGCCTGAGCTTCGTGATCGAGACCCTCTGACATGCAGACCCTCCACACCGACCCCAACCCCCTGCTGCGCGTGCGCGACGTGGCCAAACGCTACGGCGACCGCGTGGCGCTGGACAGCGCCTCCTTCGATCTCTGGCCCGGCGAGGTGCTGGCCATCGTCGGCGAGTCCGGCTCGGGCAAGAGCACCCTGCTCAACGCCATCGCCGCGCGCAGCCGGCCCGATGCGGGCAGCGTCGAATTCCTCGGACGCGACGGCCAGCTGCGCGACATCCACGCCATGAGCGAGGCCCAGCAACGCCTGCTCGCGCGCACCGACTGGGGCTTCGTGCACCAGAACCCGGCCGATGGCCTGCGCATGGACGTGTCGGCCGGCGCCAACGTCGGCGAACGCCTCATGGGACTGGGCGAGCGCCACTACGGCCGCCTGCGCTGCCAGGCCGAGGAATGGCTGCAGCGCGTGGAGATCGATGCCATCCGCATCGACGACGCGCCGCGCACCTTCTCCGGCGGCATGCGCCAGCGCCTGCAGATCGCGCGCAACCTCGTGACCCAACCGCGACTGGTGTTCATGGACGAACCCACCTCGGGCCTGGACGTGTCGGTGCAGGCGCGCCTGCTCGATCTGCTGCGCGGCCTCACGCAGCAGATGCAGCTCGCGGTGGTGATCGTCACGCACGACCTGGCCGTGGCGCGCCTGCTCGCGCACCGCATGGCGGTGATGCAGCGCGGTGTGATCGTGGAGACCGGCCTGACCGACCAGGTGCTCGACGACCCGCAACACCCCTATACCCAGCTTCTCGTTTCCTCGGTACTCCAGCCATGAACACCGCCGCACTTCAACTCCAGGGCGTGAGCAAAAGTTTCACCCTGCACCACCAGCACGGCGCCGAACTGCGCGTGCTGCAGTCCGTGGACCTGCGCATCGCCCCCGGCGAATGCGTGGTGCTCGACGGCCCCTCGGGCATGGGCAAGAGCACGCTGCTCAAGCTGGTCTACGCCAACTACCGCGCCAACAGCGGCCAGATCATCGTGAACGATCCCGCGCGCGAGCCGATCGACGTGACCACCGCCACGCCACGCACCCTGGTGCAGATGCGGCGCCACACCGTGGGTTACGTGAGCCAGTTCCTGCGCGTGATCCCGCGCGTGTCGGCGCTCGACGTGGTGGCCGAGCCCCTGTTCGAAGACGCCCCCGACGACGCGGCGCGCGAGGCCGCGCGGGAACAGGCGCGCCAGTGGCTGCAGCGCCTGCGCATCCCCGAGCGCCTGTGGTCTTTGCCGCCGGCCACCTTCTCGGGCGGCGAGCAGCAGCGCATCAACATCGCGCGCAACATGATCAAGCCACGCCCGCTGCTGTTGCTCGACGAGCCTACCGCCTCGCTCGACGCGGCCAACACGCAGACCGTGATCGAGCTGATCCGCGAAGCCGTGGCGCGCGGCGCGGCGGTCATGGGCATCTTCCACGACGCCGACGTGGGCGACGCCGTCGCCACCCGCCGCGTGAACGTGGCCGAATTCCGGGGAGCCTGCGCATGAACAACGACATCGTCTTCAACAACGCCCGCGTGGTGCTGCCCGACGCCGTGCACCACGGCAGCGTCTCGGTGCGCAGCGGCCGCATCCACGACGTCAACGGCCATGGCACCGGTGTTGCCGGCACGGTGGACCTGGAGGGTGATTACCTCATGCCCGGTCTGGTGGAGATGCACACCGACAACCTGGAGCGCCACCTCATGCCACGCCCCAAGGTGCAGTGGGCCGAGATGCCCGCGCTGATGGCGCACGACGCGGAAGTGACCGCGGCCGGCATCACCACCGTGTTCGACGCGCTCGGCGTGGGCGACGCCGACCCCGAGAGCCTGCGCGGCAGCACCTGGCACAAACTGATCGACACGCTGCAGGCCTGCGCGCGCGAGAACCTGCTGCGCGCCGACCACCACCTGCACGTGCGCTGCGAGCTGCCCGCGCCCAACACCATCGACCTGTTCGAGCCCTTCAAGGGCCACGATCGCCTGTCGCTGGTCTCGCTGATGGACCACACGCCCGGCCAGCGCCAGTGGGAGAACCTGGACCACGCCCGCGTGTACTACACCGGCAAGAAGGGCTGGAGCCCGGAAAAGTTCGAACGCCAGGTGGCGCACTCGGCGCAGCTGCAGGCGCAGTACGCCGAGCCGCACCGCGCGTATTTCGTGGACTACTGCCGCGCCAACGGCATCGCCCTGGCCAGCCACGACGACACCACGGTGGCGCACGTGGAACAGGCCCACACCGAGGGCGCCAGCATGTCGGAGTTCCCGACCACGCTGGCCGCCGCGCAGGCCGCGCACCAGCGCGGTTTGCTCACCGTGATGGGTGGGCCCAACGTCGTTCGAGGCGGCTCGCACTCGGGCAACGTCGCCGCCGCCGACCTGGCGCGCCACGGCGTGCTGGACATCCTCTCGTCCGACTACGTGCCGGGCAGCCTGCTGAGCGCCGTGCTGCGCCTGGTGAAGGACGGCATCACGCCCTTGCCTCAAGCGGTGGCCATGGTCAGCCGCAACCCGGCGCTGGCCACCGGCTTGACCGACCGGGGCGCGATCGAGCCCGAGTTGCGCGCCGACCTCATCCAGGTGCGTGTGGTGAATCTGCCCGATGGCAGCCAGCAAGGCGTGGTGCGCGGTGTCTGGCGCGAAGGCCGGCGGGTGATGTGAGCGCCGTCTCACGAAAACTTCCCATGAGCGTCAAGAAACTGTCACAGGCTGCTTCGACACTGCTTGTCTAGACATCTGAACGGACGAACACCATGACCCTGCACATCCGCCACCTCGACAAGCACTTCGCCAACGGCAAGCACGCGCTGCGCGACATCCACCTCGACATCGCCCAGGGCGAGATGGTGGCCTTGATCGGCGCGTCCGGCTCGGGCAAGTCCACGCTGCTGCGCCACATTGCCGGCCTCATGCCGGCCGATGCGGGCAGCGCTTCCTGCATCGAGATCGACGGCCGCTGCGTGCAGCGCGGTGGCACCATCCAGCGCGACGTGCGCCAGATCCGCGCGCAGGTGGGTTTCGTGTTCCAGCAGTTCAACCTGGTCGACCGCCTGCCGGTGCTGGTCAACGTGCTGGTCGGCCGCCTGCACCGCATGCCCTGGTGGCGCAGCTGGTTCCAGCTGTTCAACCGGCAGGAACGCGCGCTGGCGCTCGAAGCGCTGGACCGCGTGGGCATCGCCGAGTGCCATGCGCAACGCGCCTCCACGCTCTCGGGCGGACAACAACAGCGCGCCGCGATCGCTCGCACCCTGGTGCAGGGCGCGCGCGTTGTATTGGCCGACGAACCCATTGCCTCGCTCGATCCGGAAGCCTCGCGCAACGTCATGGACATGCTCTCGCGCATCAACCGCGAGGACGGCAGCACCGTCGTCGTCTCGCTGCACCAGGTCGACATGGCCAAGCGCTTCTGCCAGCGTGTGATCGCCTTGCACCAGGGCCGCGTGGTCTACGACGGCCCCGCGGCCGATCTCTCTACCGCCATGCTGCGCGAACTCTACGGCATGCAGGCCGACGAGATTCTCAACGGCAGCGAGTTCGTGCACGGCGGCACGGTCGTGCCCATGAACCCACCCGCGCCCGTGCCCGCCTGGCCCCAGCCCGTGGCGCACGCGGCCTGATCCGCCCACCTCCTCTTCTCCCCCAACCCTTTTTCCACCAGGAGCATTCCCATGTTCAAACATTCCATGGCCGCGCTGGCCCTGGGCCTCGGCCTGGCCACGGCGCAAGCCCAAGACATCAACTTCGGCATCATCTCCACCGAGTCCACGCAGAACCTCAAGGCCGACTGGCAACCCCTGTTGGACGACATGGAGAAGCAGACCGGCATGAAGGTCAAGGCCTTCTTCGCGCCCGACTACGCCGGCATCATCGAAGGCATGCGCTTCAACAAGGTGCAGGTCGCCTGGCTGGGCAACAAGTCGGCCATGGAAGCGGTGGACCGCGCCAACGGCGAGGTGTTCGCGCAGATGGTCAACGCCGACGGCACGCAAGGCTACTACTCGCACCTGGTGGTGAACGCCGAGAGCCCGCTCAACAACTTGGACGATGTGCTCAAGAACGGCAAGTCGCTGAGCTTTGGCAATGGCGACCCCAACTCCACCAGCGGCTTCCTGGTGCCCGGTTTCTACGTGTTCGCACAGAACAAGATCGACGCCAAGTCGCACTTCAAGGTGGTGCGCAGCGCCAACCACGAAACCAACGCCATGGCCGCGGCCAACAAGCAGATCGACGTGGCCGTGACCAACAGCGAAACCATGGGCAAGATCGAAGAGCGCCAGCCCGAGAAGTTCAAGTCCATCAAGATCGTCTGGACCTCGCCGCTGATCCCGCTGGACCCGCTGGTGATGCACAAGGGCCTGCCGGAGGCTACCAAGGCCAAGCTCAAGACCTTCTTCTACAACTACGCCAAGACCGATGCGCGCGAGAAGGACATCGTCATGAAGATCTCCAAGCTCTCGGGCTTCAAGCCGTCGACCAACGACCAGCTCAAGCCGATCCGCCAGCTCGAACTGTTCGCCAAGCGCAACAAGATCGAAGCCGACGCCAACATGGCCGAAGCCGAGAAGAAGACCCAGATTGCGCAGATCGACCAGCAGATCGCCCTGCTGAAGTAAAGCCGGGCCCATGCCGACCGCAACCATGACCACACTCCCGTCGTCCCGTTGGCTGGTGGCGGCCGACAAGGCTGCGCCCCGGCGCAGCCTGCTCTGGTATGTCTCCTGGGGCCTGCTGCTCGCCCTGCTCGCGCTGTCGTGGAACGGCGCCGACATGCGGCCAATGGCGCTGTTCAGCGACGCCGGCAACATGGCGACCTACGCGTCCGAATTCTTCCCGCCCAACTTCGCCGACTGGCGCATCTACGTGCACGAGATGCTGGTCACGCTGCAGATCGCGCTGTGGGGCACGGCACTGGCGGTGGTCACCGCCATTCCGCTGGCGTTGCTGGCCTCGAGCAACATCGTGCCGTGGTGGGTGTTCCAGCCGGTGCGCCGCCTGCTCGACGCATTCCGAGCGATCAACGAAGTGGTGTTCGCCATGCTGTTCGTGGTGGCCGTGGGCCTGGGCCCGTTCGCCGGCGTGCTGGCCTTGTGGATCCACACGGCGGGCACCCTGGCCAAGCTGTTCTCCGAGGCGGTGGAGGCGATCGACCCGCAGCCGGTCGAAGGCATCCGTTCCACCGGTGCGTCGGCCCTGCACGAAATCGTTTATGGCGTGATCCCGCAGGTCATGCCGCTGTGGATCTCGTACACGCTCTACCGGTTCGAGGCCAACGTGCGCTCGGCCTCGGTGGTGGGCATGGTGGGCGCCGGCGGCATCGGCGTGGTGCTGTGGGAAATCATCCGCGGCTTCCAGTACGCCGAGACCTGCGCCGTGATGATCATCATCATCGTGAGCGTGACCGCGATCGACATGGTGTCGGCGCGCATCCGCAAACTGGCTGTGTGACATATGAGACACCCCCTGCGCGCCTTCGGCGCTCCCCCCTGGAAGGGGGGCGACACCTGGGGCCGGCTAAGCCGGACCCTCGGTGTCTCTGGACTGCGTTGTTTCATGCGTTGCGGCTCACGCTTCGGCGCGGCGGAAAACTGAGATGGCATTGACGCTTAACGATATCGTGCGCCTGCTGGAAACACGGGGCCAGACGCAGTACGGCCAGGAGGCGGTCAGCCAGCTGCAGCACGCGTTGCAGTGCGCGCACCTGGCCGAGACCGCCGGCGAGCGGCCCGAGGTCGTGGTGGCCGCGCTGCTGCACGACCTGGGCCACCTGCTGGCCGCCGAGCAGGCCGCATCCGACGAGCCACCGCCGGACCAGGACGACCTGCACCAGTTCATGGCCTTGCCCTTCCTGCGCGGCGTGTTCCCGGAAAGCGTGCTCGCACCGATCCGCTTGCACGTGGATGCCAAGCGCTACCTGTGTCTGATGGAGGCGGGCTACTGGAGCCGGCTCTCGCCCGCTTCCAAGGCCAGCCTGGAGCAGCAAGGCGGCATCTTCACCGCCGAGCAGGGCGAGGCGTTTGCCCGTCTGCCCCATGCGCTGAGCGCGATGCGCCTGCGGCGCTACGACGACTTGGCCAAGGTGCCCGACGAACCGGTGCCCGGCCTGGCGCACTTTCGCCGCCACCTGGAACAGGTGGCCTTGTAGCCGCGCTCAGTCCGCGTTCAGGTGCTCCATGGCGGTTTCCAGGAACAGCTGGGCCGGCGCGCTGCGGATGCCGTCGTTGTTGGCCAGCAGGTAGATGGTGGACTTCAGCGCTTCTTCTTCGGGCAACAAGGGCCAGAGCACGCTGGCCAGGTTTGAAGCCTCCACCACCGGCTTGGGCAAGATGCCGATGCCCATGCCGAGCTGGATCAGCCACATGCGCTCCTGCAAGTTCTCGGCCACGCCGCCGATCTGGCGCCCCAGCGCGTGCCGCTGGCGAAAGTCCACATAGGCCGTGGGCTCGTCCTGGCTGATCACGAAAGCGTCGCCTTCCAGCGCGTTAGGCGATACCGGTGGCTTGCCGAACAACGGGTGTTGCGGGCCGCAATAGATCTGCTGCAGCTGGTGGGTCAAGGGCACGAACATCATGTTGCTGTCGCGCGTATCGGCGAAACAGAACGCGAGTTCGACTTCGCCGTTCTTCAGCGAGTTCAGCACGCGGCGCCAGGGCGCCACGTCCAGCCGCACATCGATGAGCGGGTAGCGCCGGTGGAATTCCTGCAACACGGTCGTGAGGCGGGGGACCAGGTACAGGTTGGAGATCAGGCTCAAGGTCAGCGAGCCCGAGACGTGCGCCACGTCCGCGCCCTTGAGGCGCGCGCACGACTGCACCTGCAGGTACATGGCTTCGCAGGCGGCCATCACCTGATGCCCCTGCACCGTGAGTTCGATGCCGCGCGCGGTGCGCGTGCACAGGTGCGTGTCGAGAAAACTCTCCAGGCGCTGCAGCGCAGCGCTGACACTGGGCTGCTGCTTGTTCAAGGCCCGCGCCGCCGATCCGATGCCGCCTTGGCGGCCGATCTCGTAGAACACCTTGAACAGATTCCAGTCGACGTTGCGGACGAAATTGACGCTGGGCGGTGTGGGGGAGTCGTACTTCTTCATGTCGCACCGCCGTGGGAAGGGCCTTCGGCCGGTGGAGGAAAAGTATACCGACGGGGTTCGACGCCAAGCGCTACAGGTCGAGCACCAGCCGTTCGCCGCGGCAGCCCGATACACAAGGCAGCATGATGCGGTTGGAGGCCCGCTCCTTCTCGCTCAGCAGCGAATCGCGGTGGTCCGGCTCGCCTTCGAGCACACGCGTCTCGCACGAGCCGCAGATGCCTTCGCCGCAGCTGAAGGGCACATCGATCTTGCGTTCGATCAGGTGCCGGGCCAGCGATTTCTCCGGCGTCACCTCGAACGCCTGAGCGCTGCGGCGCAGCTCGACGGTGAAATGGCTTCGAGCTTGCGGGGCCACGGGAGGTGGCGCCGCTGCCTGGAAGCGCTCGATGTGGGCGTGGGGATGTCCCAGTGCGGTGCACGCGCGCACGAACGCGTCGAGCATGACGGCCGGCCCACACGCGTAGTGGTGCGTGCTGCTCTCGGGCGCACGGCGTGCCAGCAGCGCGCGCAGATCGGGTGGTCCGCCCTTCTCGTCGTCAAAGTGCAGCGTCAGCGGCACCTGCAAGGCTTCAAGATGAGGCAGAAAGGCGGCGCTCTGGCGCGAACGACAGGCATAGACGATCTCGGCGCTGCGGCCCAGCCGTTTCAGGCGCCGGCCCATGCAGAGAATGGGCGTGATGCCGATGCCTCCCGCGACCAGCACGGAGTGTGCCGCGACCTCGTGCAAGGCAAAGTGGTTGCGCGGCGCGCTGATGTTCAGCACCTCGTTCACGCGCACGCGTTCGTGCACGTGGCGCGATCCGCCGCGGCTGGCCGCATCTTTCAGCACGCCGACGACGTAGCGGTGCCGCTCCTCGCTGTCGTTGCACAGGGAGTAGCTGCGCACCAAGCCCTCGGCCAGACACAAGTCGATGTGGGCGCCGGCGGAGAACGCGGGCAAGGCCGCGCCGTCCAGCGGTCGCAGGTCGAGGGTGACGATACCTTGCGCGGCGTGGCGCATGGCGTGGACCCGGGAAGGAATGGCGGATGGGTTCATGGGCTGGGGGCGGATTCTAGGAAGCGGCCCGCGCGCGCAGAAGCCGCTTTTGGATGATTCCGGTCATAGACCGGATCTTTGTGCAGCACCCGCGCGTGCGCGGCGTTCCAACCCTCAAGGCATCGATGTTGTCTATGACCGGAATCATCCAAAAGCGGCTACTCGACCGCGAACCCCATTCCTAGAATCGCGCCCAGCTTTGTGGCAGTGGCATGGCGCACCGCGCGTGATCTCAGGTCTCGCGCCGTTCATGGCGAGCTTGCGCTGCCAGCCCACGCCCGTTCGGGGCGGACCTTTCTTCTGGGGAATGGAATGAGAAACGTGGCGGTCGATCTGGCGCACATCCGCAAGGTTGTGAAAGAGGCAGAAGAGGCGCTGGGGCCGGTGGAGCATGCCGGCATTCTTCCGGCCGATACCTACACCGACGCCAACTTCTGGGAGTTCGAGCGCCAGTCGATCTTCGCCAAGGAATGGTTGTGCGTGGCCCATGTGAACGAGGTGCCCCGATCCGGGGACTACCTGCCGATCACGGTGCAGGGCGAGCCGGTGGTGGTGGTGCGCGACGAGGCCGGCACGGTGCGCGTGTTGTCGGCGGTGTGCCAGCACCGCGGGCATCCGCTGGTGGGTGGTGTCAAGGAAATGCCGCCAGCGGGCAGATGCCTGAATGCGCGGGCCTTGGTCTGCCCCTACCACGCCTGGACCTACAACCTCGATGGCAAGCTGCGCGGCGCGCCCTCGATGGAGCACGTTCCGCTGGCCGAACTGCAGGCGCGCAACAGCCTGCCCGAGATCCGCAGCGAGATCTTCCACGGCCTAGTGTTCGTCACCTTCTCCGAGGACGTCGCACCCGTGGCCGAGAAGCTGGCCAAGCTCGACGAGGAGTTCCGAACCTACTCGCTCGCCGAGCTGCAGCCCGGCCGTGCCTATTCCCTCACCGATCTGCAGTGGAACTGGAAGCTGCACCACGAGAATGCGCTGGAGTCTTACCACACCAGCTATGTGCACCGCGGTTACCACGACGCGGTGCCCGCCAAGCTCACGCGCTTCTACGACCTCGACCCGGCCGAAGGCATGGTGTTTCGCACCACCGGTTTCGAAGCGGCCGACGGCGATCTGTTCGAGAGCGAGGGCACGCGCCGCCTGCCCTCCATTCCGACGTTGACGGACGAACAGAAGGGGCGCGTCATGTTCGTGTCTGTCATGCCCTGCCTGGTGATGGTGATGCAACCCTCGCTGGTCTCGGTGACCTTTCTCAATCCCACCTCGGCCGGTACGCTGAATTCACGCCGGGTCAACCTGTACCCGAAAGCCGCGGCCGAGGCGCCCGATTTCGAGCAGCTGGAAACCGACCAGTTCGACAAGATGAAGACCATCGTCGCGCAGGACGCGGTGACGCAGATCGCCTTGCAGGGCGCCTACCACTCGCGCCACAAGCCGCGCGGCCGCCTGTCTTACCTGGAAGGCGCGATCGCGCAACTGAACCAATGGTCGGTGCACCGTTATCGCAGGCAGCTCGACGCGTTGGAGCCGCACGGCGGCGAGAAGAGAGCCAGCGCCGATCTCGCGGCGTAGACGGCCACGAGAAGGAGGGGCGCCAGAGTCCGCCGCGCAGACTGGGGAGACATCGGGTTTCGAGCCATTTCGGTCCACGCGCCCTTGCTGGGTGCAGTCCATGAAAGGAAACAGGTATGTTCAGACGAACCCCAGCGGCATGGGCCAATGGCGCCCACCGCACTCCCTGTGCGGTGCATGAACGCGTGGCAGGAAACTTGCTGCCGGATCATCACGGCATTCCGGTGCGCCCCGCACCTTCATCCCTCTCCACGAGCTCGCCATGAAATTCATTCGTCCTCTCGTCTGTGCACTCTTCGCCGGTGCCTCGATCGCCATGGCCGCGCCAGCGGCTGCGGCCTTTCCCGAGAAGCCGGTGCACATCGTCATTCCCTACACCGCAGGCGCGGGCACCGACGTGATGTTCCGCCAGGTCGTGCCCTATCTCGAGAAAGAACTGGGCGCGAAGGTGGTGATCGACAACCGGCCCGGGGCCAGTGGCAACATCGGCAACGAGTTCGTCGCGCGCGCCACCCCCGATGGCTACACCTTGCTGGTCAACAGCATCAACGTGTTGCTCAGCCCCATGACCCAGAAGGACGTGCGTTACAGCGTGGAGCGCAGCTTCGTGCCGATCTCGCGCGTGGTGACGACGCAGATGCTGATGGTCTCCCACGTCAACACGCCGTTCAAGACGCTGCCCGAGTTCGTGCGCTACACGCAGGCCAACCCCAACAAGCTGAACTTCGGCGCGTCGGGCGTGGGCACGCCGCCCGACCTGCTGGCCGAGATCCTGCGGCTGCGCGTGCCCACGCCCTTCGTGATGGTGCCGTACAAGGGCATGAGCGGCGCCATGGCCGACCTGGTGGGCGGCTCGGTGGACTTCACCTTCACCAGTTCGGTCAACATCAAGCAGTTCATCGACAGCGGCAAGCTGCGCCCCGTCGCGGTAACGGGCGAGAAGCGCAGCACCCGCTACCCCGAGGTGCCCACCTTCAAGGAACTCGGCGTGGACATCACGCCCCTGGACGCTGGCTCCTGGTGGGGTATGTTCGCACCCACGGGAACGCCAGAGCCTGTTGTGCGCTCGCTCAGCGAAGCGCTGGCGCGCGCCCTGGCCAATCCCGAGCTGGTGCAGAAGCTGGCCGAGGGCGGCTACACGCCCACGCCGGACACGCCGCAAGCCTATACCGCGCAGTTGCAGCGCGAGACCGAGATCTGGAAGCAGGTCGTGCCATCGATCTCCAGCCGATGAGCGTTGCGCCGCCCCGTCCCCTGAGTTCCCTCTTGTGTTCCCATGACTCCCACGTGAAGAAAGAAGAGATTCCCATGAAAAAACTGCTCCAGCTCTGCACCGCATTCGCCCTGACGGCGTCGTTTGCTGCCACCGCCCTGGCCCAGGAATTCCGCCTGCTCTCGGGCTGGGACAAGAACTACGCCTACAGCCCGGCCATGGTGGACCCGTTCATGAAGGGCGTGCAGGAAGGCTCCAAGGGCCGCATCACCTTCAAGGTGAGCGGCCCCGAAACGGTGCCGCCGTTCGAGCAGCTCGAGCCGGTGAGCTCAGGCGTGTTCCAGTTCCTGTTCACGCACGGTGCCTACCACTTTGGCACCACGCCGGCCATGACGGTGGTCGAGGCTTTCAACGGCGATCTCGCGGCGGTGCGCGCCTCGGGCCTGTTCGACGTGCTGGACAAACACTACCAGCGCCACCAGCTCAAGCTGGTGATGCTGCCGGTCTCGCCCCCGGGGGCCTACAACTTCCTCTTGCGCAGCCCCGTGAACGCGCAGGGCGATCTGGCCGGCCGCAAGATCCGCGCGGTGTCCAACTACAGCGGCATCATCAAGTTGCTCAACGCCACCTCCACCGTGCTGCCGGCCAGTGACGTCTACACCGGACTGGACAAGGGCCTGATCGACGGCACGGCATGGCCGGTGATCGGCATGCTCGACTTCCGCTGGAACGAGGTCGCCAAGTACCTGCTGCGCCCCAGCTTCGGCGTGAACTACCAGCCCCTCTTCATGAACCTCGCCGCCTGGAACAAGCTGAGCAAGCAGGACCAGGAACTCATGAGCAGCGTGGCGCGCCAGGTGGAAGACGCCTGGTACAAGAACGCCAACGCCCTGTGGGCCGATGAAGAAGCCAAGCTCAAGGCCAAGGGCATGGTGGTCACCAAGATGGGCGATGCGCACGCCGCCAAGCTGCAGGCCGCCTGGGCCAGCGGCCTGCTGGACGCCAGCGCCGCGAAGGACGCCAAGTTCACCGCAGAGATCCGCAAGTTCGGCACCGAGAAGGGCCTGTTGAAGTGATCTCGTCCGCCGCGCCCGCGCAGCATCCGCTGCTGCGGGTCCACGATGCGGTGACAGCCGCAGGCGCCACGATCGCGGCCGCATGCCTGGCCGTGATCGTGGCCACCTATTGCATCGAGGTCGTGTCGCGCTACTTCTTCAACGCGCCGACCACCTGGGCGGGTTCGGCCGTGGCCTATCTGTTGTGCGCGTCGATCTTCCTGATGCTGCCCGAGCTCACGCGCCAGCGCGCACACATCTTCATCAGCGTCCTGCCCGACCTGCTGTCGCAGCGCGCGGCCACGCGGCTGATTAAGGCCGGCTATGGGGTGGCCTTCTTTGCCTGCGTGCTCGGTGCCTGGTTCTGCGCCGACGCGAGTTTCATGCAGTTCAACAACGGCATCGAAACCCTCAACGAATGGCGCGTGCCCAAATGGGCCGTGTCCAGCTTCCTCCCGTATGGCCTGCTCTCCAGCGGGCTCTACTTTCTGCGGCACGTGTTTCTGGCGGGCCCGTACGTGGCCGCTGGCAAGGACCCGGCATGACCTGGTGGATGGTTCTCGCGGGCGCGATGTCCGTATTGCTCGTGTTGATGGTGCTCGGCTTCCCGGTCTTCGTGGCCTTTCTCATCCTCAACGTGGTGGGCCTGCTGACCATGATCGGCCCCAGCGGCTTCGGCATGTTCGCCAACAGCGTCTTCACCACCGCCAACATCGCGGAACTGGCGGCCGTGCCGCTGTTCATCCTCATGGGCGAACTGCTGTTCCGCTCGGGCGCGATGGAGGTGGTGCTGGACTCGCTGGACCGCCTGATCGGCAAGATCCGTGGCCGCCAGTACGTGCTGTGCATCCTGCTCTCGGCGGTGCTGGGTGCGCTCTCGGGCGCGGCCATGGCCGTGGCAGGCCTGTTGGGCCGCTCGCTGTACCCGACCATGCGCAAGCGTGGCTACGACGAACAGATGTCCGCCGGCACCTTGCTGGGCGGCGCGAGCCTGGACCCCATCATTCCGCCCAGCGTGCTGGCCATCATCATTGCCACGCTGGCCAAGGTGTCCACGGGCCAGATGCTGATCGCCGGCATCCTGCCGGGCCTCATGCTGACCGCCATGTTCCTGGTCTATGTGTTCGCGCGCCTGCGCCTGAACCCGGCCCTCGCGCCCGATCTGTCGGCCGATCTGCTCGACGCCAATACGCGCGGCAGCGCCTGGGGCGCCATCGCCCGCCTGCTGCCGGTGAGCGCGATCTTCTTTCTCGTGGTGGGCCTAGTGATCCTGGGTGTGGCCACGCCCACCGAGTCCGCCGCCACTGGCGTGGTCGGCGCGCTGGTGCTGGCCCGCTACTACGGCAGCCTGAAGCTGGGCATGATTCTCGAGGGCCTGAAATCGGCGGTGCACATCGCCGGCATGCTGCTGATCGTCATGTGCTGCGCCACCATGTTCAGCCAGCTGCTCACCTTCTCCGGCGCACTGCAGCAGCTGGGCGAGATGGTGATGCACCTGGACCTGTCGCCGGGATGGATGCTGTTCGTGCTGCTCGCCGTGCCCTTCACCCTGTTCCTGGTGCTCGACTCGGTCTCGGTGCTGATGGTGCTGGTACCGATCTACCTGCCCGTGCTGGCCATCTACGGCTTCGACCCGATCTGGTTCTGGACGCTGATCCTGATCGTGGCCACCGTCGGCGCGCTGTCGCCGCCCTTCGGCTACACCTTGTTCGCCTTCAAGAGCGCGGTGCCGGAGATGCCCATGCGCGACATCTTCCGTGCCGCCTGGCCCTACGTCTGGATCATCACCTTCGGCATTCTGCTGATGGCGCTGTTCCCGTCCATCATCACCTACCTGCCGGGCCTGATGTCGCGCAACTGATGGCGGTGTGGGCTTGCGCATGGGGGGGCAGTGAGGGTCAGGCTACTTCGAGTTGCACGCTGCCGTAGCGCCCATCGGCGTACAGCAGCGGATCGACGTGCTCGCTCACCAAGGTGCGCACCACCTCGGCGAGAAAGATCGTGTGCGTGGCGTAGGGCAGTTCTTCCACCACGCGGCAGATCAGCGTCGCCTGCGTCGCCAGCAGGTAGGGTGTGCCGGTGTCGTCGTGCACCCATTGCCCGCGCGCGAAACGTTCCTCGCGCGGACCTTGTCCACCAAAACCGTCGCCGATCGCGCGCTGGTCGCAGCCCAGCATGTTGGCCGAGAACTGGCCGGCCGCGCGCACCAGCGCAAACGCCGAGGCGCTGTGGTTGATGCAGACCAGCACCGTGGGCGGGTCGGCGGAGACGGATGTGAGCGAGGTGGCCGCGAGCCCGCCACGCTGGCCGCCGTGCTCGGCCGCGATGATGCTCACGGTCGAGGCCATGCGCCGCATGGCCTGGCGAAAACTGGCGCGCTCGGGCGACGCCACGGCCATCGCGCCGCTCACGGTGCCACCTCGGCCGTGGCGGGAGTTGAGGCCGTGGCCGTTCCCGCTCCCGTTCCTGCGTAGCGGCTCGCGGGTCGTTGCAGACCGAGGTTCTCGCGCAGCGTCTGGCCTTCGTATTCGCGGCGGAACAGCCCGCGCGCCAGCAGCTCCGGAATCACCTGGGTGGTGAAGTCTTCCAGCCCGCCTGGCAAGTACGGCGGCTGCAGCAGGAAACCGTCGACCGCCTCGCTCTGGAACCAGCGCTCCATGTCGTCGGCGATCTGCTCGGGCGTGCCCACGATCGTGCGCTGGCCGCGCGCGCCGGCGTAACGCTGGACCAGCTGGCGCAGCGTCAAGCCGTCTTCCTTGCTCATGCGGTAGAGGTGCTGCAGCGACGACTTGGACGAGTTGGTTTCCGGAATGCCCTCGGGCAGGGGCTTGTCCAGATCGCATTGGCTGAGATCAAAGCTGCCCACGACGGCCTTGAGCATCTCCAGACCAACCTCTGGTTGGATCAGGCTTTGCAGGTAGTCGTGTTTCTCCCGCGCTTCGGCTTCGGTGCGGCCCACGATAGGGTTGAGGCCGGGCAGGATCTTCAAGGCATCGGGGTGGCGGCCGTAGCGCGGCATGCGGCCCTTCACGTCCTGGTAGAACTCGCGGCTCTTCTCCAGCGTAGGGGCCGAGGTGAACACCAGCTCGGCGGTTTCGGCCGCCAGTTCCTTGCCCGCCTCCGACGAGCCGGCCTGCGCGATCACCGGGTGGCCTTGGGGTGGGCGGGCCAGGTTGAGCGGGCCGCGTACCTTGAAGTGCTCGCCCACGTGGTTCAGGGTGTGCACCTTCTGCGGGTCGAAGTAACGCGCCGTGGCGCGGTCGCGCAGGAAGGCGTCGTCGTCCCAGCTGTCCCACAGGCCGCGCACGACGTCGGCGAATTCCTTGGCGCGCTCGTAGCGAAAACCGTGCTCGTAGTGCTCGTCGCGGCCGAAGTTGTAAGCCTCGCTAAGGTTGGCCGAGGTCACCAGGTTCCAGCCGGCGCGCCCGCCACTGATGTGGTCCAGCGAGGCGAAGCGCCGCGCGACGTTGTAGGGCTCGTTGTAGCTGGTCGTCGCGGTGGCGATGAAGCCGATGTTTTTCGTCATCGCGGCCAGGCCGGCGATGAGCGTCGTGGGTTCGAAGAACACCATGTACTGCGGCCAGCGGCTGAGCACGTCGAGGTTGCCGTCGCGCACCGCGACCGCGTCGGCGAAGAAGATGCAGTCGAGCTTGCCGCGCTCGGCGATCTGCGCCACTTGCACGTAGTGCTGAAAGTTGGTGCCGGCATCGACCTGCGATTCGGGGTGCAACCACGAGGCCACGTGGTTGCCGGTGGGGTGGATCAGCGCGCCCAGTTTGAGCATGCCTTCGCGGCGCTTGTTGGTCATCGTCGGGGCTCCTGTGGAAGTGGTTCGGAAGCAGTGTCCGAGCCCCACGTGCCCGCGTCCATTTTAAAGATTAGAGCGGCTTGTTGCCTTTGCGCGAACGTCGCGCGGCGGGTGCCGGCGCGGGCTCGGCCTCTACCTCCCGCAGCACGCCCACGAGCTCGTCGACGAAGGTGCACGCCGTGGGCGTGAGCAGGCGACCTTGTTTGAGAAAGGCCCCGAACGTGCGCGGACGCGCGTCCACCAGCGGTAGGTAGCGCAACGCGCGTTCCTCGGCCGCGCGGTGGCTCAAGGGCTCGGAGAGCACCGCCACCGCCATGCCGGCGGCGCAGGTCGAGCGCAACAGCTCGTAGGAGTTGCTCACGAGCGCGCGATCGGGCCGAATGCCGGCGCGCACGAAGGTCTCGTCGTTCACGCGCATCAGGTCCAGCGAGGCGTCCGGCAAGGCCATGGGATAGCCCGCGCAGTCTTCCAGCCGGACTTTGGCGCGTTGGGCCAGCGGATGGTCGTGCGCCACCAGGAGGCAGGTCTTGAGCGGGCGTTCGTACACCGCGCGCACGCCCGGCAGCATCAGTGCGTTGAACACCAGCGCCACATCGAGCTCGTCTTCCCGCAGCAGCTCCATGAGGCGGGTGGACGTGGCCAGGCGCACGTCGAAATCCACCTCGGGGTGGCGGCGGCGGAAGTCGGTCAGGAAGATGGGCATGAACTCCTGCGTCTGCGACTCGGGCACGCCCATGCGGATCACCTCGCGCTGCGGGTGCTTGAGCGCGTGCATGGCCGCGCGCGTGTTTTCCTCTTCGGCCTCCAGCTTGCGCACGAGGTTCATCAGGACCTCGCCGGCGGGCGTGAGCCGCATGGACGTCTTGCCGCGCCCGCGCTCGAACAGGGGCAGGCCGAACTCCTCTTCCAGCAAGGCCAGCTGCCGGCTGATGGCGGAGCCCGCGACGAACAGGCGATCGGAGGCCAGCCGCAAGGATCCGCAGCGCGCGACCTCGGCGAAATGGCGCAGGGCGATGGACGAGAGCATGGGTGCAATCAGGAATGGGCCGCGCGCATCAGATCGACCACGCGCAGGATCTCCTCGCCCGTGGCCGGCGCGTTCAGTGGCGGCAGCACGCCCTTGGGGCCCACGCTGGCCACCGCATCGCGGATGGCGAAGAACACCGAGAACGGCAGCAGCAGCGGCGGTTCGCCCACGGCCTTGGAGCGGTGCAGGCCGCCTTCGCTGTGGTTGGTGTTCGCGTACAGCCGCACGCGAAAGTCCGAAGGGCAGTCGGAGATGGCGGGCACCTTGTAGGTCGAGGGCGCGTGCGTGGTGAGCCTGCCCTCGGCATTCCACTTCAACTCCTCCGTGGTGAGCCAGCCCATGCCCTGGATGAAGCCGCCTTCGATCTGGCCGATGTCGATGGCCGGGTTCAGCGATTGGCCCACGTCGTGCAGCACGTCGGCCCGCAGCAGCTTCCATTCGCCAGTGAGCGTGTCCACCACCACTTCGGACACGGCCGCGCCGTACACGAAGTAGGCGTAGGGCCGGCCCTGCATGGTGTGTTTGTCCCAATGGATGCCCGGCGTGGCGAAGAAGCCGTCGGACCAGAGCTGGATGCGCAGCAGATAGGCCTTGGCCACCAGGGTGGCGAAGTCGACGGTATGGCCGTTGGCGTGCACCTGGCCGCCAGAGAAGCGCACGTCTTGCGCCGGGCCGCCGTATTCCTGTGCCGCCAGGGCCGCCAGCCGCTGGCGGATCTGTTCGGCCGCGTTCTGCGCCGCCCGTCCGTTGAGGTCGGCGCCGGTGGACGCGGCCGTGGCCGAGGTGTTGGCGACCTTGCTGGTGTCGGTGGCGGTCACGCGCACGCGCGCGAGGTCCAGGCCGAGTTCGTGTGCGACCACCTGGGCCACCTTGGTGTTGAGTCCCTGCCCCATTTCCGTGCCGCCGTGGTTGACCAGCACCGAGCCGTCCAGGTACACGTGGACCAGCGCACCGGCCTGGTTCCAGTGGGTGACGGCGAAGGAAATGCCGAACTTCATCGGCGCGACCGCGATGCCTTTCTTCAATACCGGACTGGTGGCATTGAAGGCCTCGATGGCCGCGCGGCGCTGGCGGTAGCCGCTGCTGGCCTCGAGCTCGTCCATCAATGCGTGGATGACGTTGTCTTCCAATTTCTGGCCATAGTGTGTGACGTTGCGGCCTTCGGCATCGTCGCGGCCGTAGAAGTTGGCCTTGCGCACGTCCAGTGCATCCTTGCCCAGGCGGCGCGCGATGTCTTCGACGATGTGCTCCATCACCAGCGCGCCCTGCGGGCTGCCGAAGCCTCGAAAGGCGGTGTTGGACTGGGTGTGGGTGCGGCAGCACACGGCGGTGATGTCCACGTCGGGCAGGTAGTACGCATTGTCGAAATGCAGCACCGCGCGCGTGGCCACCGAGCCGGAGAGGTCGGCGGAGAAGCCGGCCTGCAGGAGCATGTGCACCTGGGCTGCGAGGATGCGGCCCTCGCCGTCGAAGCCCACGGTGTAGGTGTAGTCGAACGGGTGGCGCTTGCCCGAGACCAGCATGTCGTCGTCGCGGTCGGCGCGCAGCTTCACCGGACGCCGCAGCTTCGAAGCGCACAGCGCCGCCGCGATGGCCCACAACGCGGACTGCGATTCCTTGCCGCCAAAGCCGCCACCCATGCGCCGGCACTCCACGCTCACGTCGTGCGCGGGCAGCGCCAGCGCGTGCGCCACCATCTGCTGCATTTCAGAGGGAGCCTGGGTCGAGCAGTGCACCCGCATGCCGCCGCCTTCGCGCGGGATGGCATAGGACACCTGGCCCTCGAGGTAGAAGTGCTCCTGGCCGCCCACCTGGAACTCGCCGCTCAAGGTGTGCGGTGCGGTCGCCAGCGCCTCGGCAAAGTTGCCGCGTTGCAGGTGCAGCGCGGGCACGACCGATGTACCGGCCGCGCGCGCGGCCGCCGTGTCGAGCACGGCCGGGCGTTCGCGGTACTTCACCTGGGCGAGCCGCGCGGCGCGGCGGGCGTTCTCGTGCGTGTCGGCGGCCACCACGAAGATCGGCTGGCCCACGTACTGCACCAGGCCGTCCGCGAGCACCGGGTCGTCGTGCACGATCGGGCCGCAGTCGTTGGTGCCCGGAATGTCGCGCGCCGTGAACACGGCGACCACGCCGCGCGCGCGGCGCACCGCGTCCAGGTCGATCGACTCGATGTCGGCATGGGCCTTTTGCGAGAGGCCGAGCGCGGCGTGCAGCGTGCCTTGCAGTTCGGGAATGTCGTCCACATAGGTGGCCTGTCCGCGCACGTGCAGCTCGGCCGACTCGTGCGGCTGGGAAAGGCCGACCTGGGCCCACGCGGTGGCACTGCCGGTCGAAGGGTGTTGGGCCATGTTGTGTCGCATGGTCAGGCAAAAGCGTTGAGGGCTTGTTCGGGCAGCGGGGCGTGCGGGCGCGTCTCCAGCCAGCAGCGGCGCATCAGGTTCTGCGCGGTGCGCATGCGGTAGCCGCTGCTGGCGCGCAAGTCGCTCAAGGGCGTGAAGTCGCGCGCGAGCGCGGCTTCGGCCTGCGCCAACGCGGCCTCGCTCCAGGCTTGGCCGCGCAGGGCGGCCTCGGCCTGCGCGGCGCGCTGAGGCCGCTGCGACATGCCGCCGTAGGCGATGCGCGCGTCCACCACCGTGCCGCGGTCGTCCAGCCGCAGGGCAAAGGCTGCGCACACGGCGGAGATGTCCTGGTCGAAGCGCTTGGACAGCTTGTAGGCGCGAAAGCGCAGGTCCTCGGCGGGCAGGGGCACATGCACGGCGGCCACGACCTCGTCCGGTTGCAAGTCCTTGCGCTGGTAGCCCAGGTAGAAGTCTTCCAGAGCCAGCAGGCGAGCACCCTTCGCGCCCACCAGTTCGACCTGCGCGCCCAGCGCGATCAGCCAGGGCATGGAGTCGCCGATGGGCGAGCCATTGGCCACGTTGCCACCCAGCGTGCCGGCGTGGCGGATGGGCAGCGAGGCGAAGCGTTGCCAGAACGTGCGCAGGGTCGGCCAGCGTTCGGCGATGGCGGCGTAGGCCGACTCCAGCGACACCGCCGCGCCGACCACGAGATGGCCGTCGCGTTCGGTGAGGGCCTTGAGTTCGGCGACTTCGTTCACGTAGATCAGATCGCCCAGCTCGCGCAGCTGCTTGGTGACCCACAGCGCGACGTCGGTGGTGCCGGCGATGAGCCGGGCTTCGGGCAGGGCCTGGCGCAGCGCGAGCAGCTCGGCCAGCGTGCGCGGCGCGTGGAAGCTGCGGCCTTCGGCGCTGTAGGAAAACGTGGCCTGGCGCGCCAGCGGGCGCAGCGCTTCGGCCAATGCCGCGCGATCAAAGGCCACGTGCGGCAGTTCGCCCATGCGCTGCGCGGCATCGATGATAGGGCGGTACCCCGTGCAGCGGCACAGGTTGCCCGAGAGCGCCCGGTCAATCTCATGGCGCGGCGCGGGCGCATCCGCCGCGTCGCGTTGCAGGTAGAGGTTCCACAGCGACATCACGAAGCCCGGTGTGCAGAAGCCGCATTGCGAGCCGTGGCACGCCACCATGGCCTGTTGCACCGGATGGAGTTGGCCGCCCGGCTGCTCCAGGTCTTCCACGGTGAACAGCGCCTGGCCGTCCAGGGTGGGCATGAACTGGATGCAGGCGTTGACCGAGCGTAGCGCCACCCGATCGCCGTCGAGCTGTCCCACGACCACGGTGCATGCGCCGCAGTCGCCCTCGGCGCAGCCTTCCTTGGTGCCGGTGCAATGCAGGTCTTCGCGCAGGTGTTGCAGGAGGGTGCGCGTGGGCGAGACGCCCGCAACTTCGTGCACGGCACCACGGTGGAAAAAGCGGATCGGTTCGGTCATGGAGGGGCCATGTTCGCCGGCCGCAGCGTTCCTGGGGCCAGTCGGGGAAACAACGCGGGAAAAACCAGTATAGGGAGCGGCTGCGGGCCGCAGTAGATCCCTCCGGCTGATGCGAGCCATCGACGCCGCCTATGCCTGCCCGGTGGATGGCGCGGGGTCAGGATGGTGTGGGGTCAGTGCCGTCCGAAGCTCACGCTGAGCATGCCGATGGAGCCGCCCAGCACGCCGTCGATTTCTACCGTCGGCGCGTCGGCCCCTGCCGCGCCGGCCACCACCAGCAGAGGCAGATAGTGCTCGGGCGTGGGCACGCTCAGGCGGCCGGCGTCGCCAAGCCAGGCGTCGTCGGCCAGCGCCTCGTGGTCGCCCGCCAGCAGGCGTTCGCGCACCTGGTCGTTGAAGCGTTCGGCCCAGTCGTAGGCGAAGGCCTCGCCGCGGCGGTGCGTCATCAGGTTGTGCACCACGTTGCCACTGCCCAGGATGAGCACGCTTTCGTCGCGCAGGGGTGCGAGCTGGCGGCCGGTCTGCAGGTGCTGCCCGGGCGTGCGCCGCATGTCCAGGCTGAGCTGCACCACCGGAATGTCGGCGGCGGGATAGGCCTTGCAGAGCACCGACCAGGTGCCGTGGTCCAGGCCCCAGGCGTGGTCCTGCACCACGTCCTTCGGCGCCAGCAGTTGCGCCACGCGGGCCGCCAGCGCCGGACTGCCGGGTGCGGGGTATTGGATCTCGAACATCTCGCGCGAGAAGCCGCCGAAGTCGTGCAGGGTGGGCGGTTGCACCATCGCGGTCACGCCCACGCCATGGGTGCACCAGTGCGCGGAGACGGCCAGGATGGCGCGCGGCCGCGGCAGCTCGCGGCCCAGGCGCTGCCAGGTGCGGGTGAACGGGTTGTCGTCGAGCACGTTCAAGGGTGAGCCGTGCCCGAGGAACAGGCAGGGCATGCGCGGCGCCGGTGCGTTCATGCGGTCCGGCCCAGCGCTTCGATCGCTTGAAGAATGGGCGCGTCGATCTCGATGCCTTCGACCGTGTTGCGGCGCCGGTCGCGGAACGAGCGTTCCGAGGGGATGCGGATCTCCGAGACGCCGTCCTGCCGCGGCGTGGCCTTCACGCGTTCCAGCATCTCGCGCAGCTCGCGTTCGAATTCGTCGCGCGGCATGAGCAGGCCGGGCTGGAACGCCAGGATCAGGTAGCCATAGTCCTTGGCCTCGTTCAGCGCCGAGCCCGCCAGGATGCCCAACGCCTTGCCGGCCAGCGCCAGCGCAAAGCCCTTGTGGCCAGCCAGCGGCAGGAAGGACCCCAGGCGGGCGGCCTCGGCGTTGCGCGTGGGCCTGCCTTGCGCGTCCAGCGCCACGCCTTCAGGCAGCGGTTCGCCGCGGCGGCGGATCAGGCCGAACTCGGTGCCCATGATGGCGGATGTGCCGATGTCGATGATGAGCGGGTCGGGCTGGCCGGGAAAGCCGAAGGCGATCGGGTTGGTTCCCATCGATGGCCTGGCCCCGCCCGGCGGCGCCACCAGGCTGGCCGAACTCACCGAGTGAAAGCCCACCAGGCCGCTGCGCGCCACGCGTTCCATGTAATAGGCGCTGCGACCCGACATCCAGCTGCGCGTGACGCCGACGATGCCAAAGCCTTGCCGTTGCGCCAGTTCGATGACCCGGTCGGTCGCGTGGTGCATGGTGACCATGCCGACGTGGTGGCCGCCGTCGAGCAGCGCGGACATGGGTGTTTCCTTGAGCCATTGCCGCGGGTGGCGGGTGTTCTTGGTGCGCGCCGCTTCGACGATCTCCAGGATCTTGGGCAAGCCGGAGTATTCGTAGCCGCAGGCGGCCGCGTCGATCAGGTGATCGGTCACCACGCGCGCGTCATCATCCGCGTAGCCGACGCGCAGCAGCGCTTCGTGCGAGATGCGGGTGGCATCTTCGAGCGAGAGGCGCACGCGCTCGACGGCCAGAGTGCGTTGGTCGGAGTACATCAGGCCAGGGCTTTCTGAACAGGGGTGGGCAAGCGGCCGAGCGCGTGCAGCCGCTCGAGCAAGCCGGCCTCGATCGGTGAGCGCCCGGCCTCGCGCAGGGCGGCGGCGGTGGCCCCGTCGACCAGGATCGGCAAGGTCAGGATGAGGGCGGAGTAGGACTTGCCGTGCGGATCGAGCGAGAGCGAGCGCGTGACGCCGCCACCGAGCGACGCCTCCAGCACGAAGTTCAGCGCGCTGAACTGCGGCAGGGAGTAGCAGCGGATCTGACCCTTGACCAGATCGCCGAAGTGCGCGCGCACGGCGTCCACCGTGACCTGCTCGGTGATGAGGGGAAAGAACGCGTCGCGGTAGGCGATGACGGCCACGTTGCTCGTGTCGCCCTTGTCGCCGGCGCGGGAGTGCGCGAGTTCGCGCAAGTGAAAGATGTGTCGAATGTCCATTGAAAAACCTCCGGCCTTGCGGCCTGCGGTGCGCGCTTGCTGGGGGCGGCCCGGCGCGGCGCTCATGCCGTCTCCATCACGATGCGGGCCTGCACCGCGTCGCGCGGGATCAGGCAGGAATAGATGGCGACGACTTCGCGCACGCTCTTGCGCGGCAGCGAGGAAGAGCCCGGCCCCTTGCCCACCAGCGTTTCCACCTCGTTGCCCAGCTTGACCGCGTTCTTGCGGTCCGCGCTGCGGCCGGCAAAACGCAGCCGCACTTCGTAGGGCGGATGTTCGAGCGGCAGGGATTGCGCTCCGTGCAAGGAGTCGATGCCGATGAGGTCGACGCGCAGCTCCTGCAGGGACACGCCACCGATGCGCAGGCGCTCGCGCACCACCTGCTCGGCCAGGCGCGCGCGCTCGACGCAGCCGATGCCGGCGTAAGTGATCTCGGCCTCGCCGATCCAGCCTTCCTGGATGCCCACGGACACCTTGAGCAGCTCGGGCCGGGCGCGTCCAGTGCCTCCGCGGATGCGCACGCGGTTGGGGGCGACCTCGTCGAGCTGCACGCTGGTGAAGTCCACCACCACGTCGGGCGTGATGTAGTTCGCCGGGTCGTGGATCTCGTAGAGCATCTGCTCCAGGCACGAGGCGCGCGAAATCAGGCCGCCCGTGCCCTCGATCTTGGTGACGACGCTGCTGCCATCGGCGTTCACTTCGAGGATGGGGTAGCCCAGGTCGTGCAGTTCGGGCACGTCCTTGTAGCCCGGGTCGGCGAAGAAGCCGCCCGAGACGTTGGCGCCGCACTCGACCATGTCGGCCGCCACCTGGCCCTTGCCCAGCCGGTCCCAGTCTTCTTGCGACCAGCCGAATTCGAGGACCATGGGCGCGAGGAACAGCGAGCAGTCGGCCACGCGGCCGGTGAGCACCACGTCCGCGCCCTGTTCCAGCGCGGTGACGATGTTGTCCGCGCCCAGGTAGGCGTTGGCCGAGACGATCTGGCCGGCCAGGGAGGACAGCGGTGCGCCGGTTTCCATGATGGGCAGGGTGTCGGCGTGGGCGCGGCAATAGTCCAGCACGTCGTCGCCCAACACGGCTGCGACCTTCAGCGGGCCCAGGCCCAGTCGGCGCGCGATCTCCACGGTCTTGCGCTGCGCGCCCAGGGGGTTGGCCGCGCCCATGCTGGAGACGATGCGCGTGCCCTGGGCCTTGCAATGCGGCAGCGCGGCGCTCAGGCGGTCTTCCAGCAGTTCGTTGTAGCCCAGCTCGGGGTTTTTGGCGCGCTCCATGTTGGCCAGCGCGATGGTGCGCTCGGCCAGGGTTTCGTAGACGAGGTAGTCCAGCGCGCCGCGCTCGGCCAGCAGCGTGGCGGGTTCCACGCGGTCGCCCGCGTAGCTGGCGCCAGCGCCGATGCGCAACACGCGCGAGGCGTTCGGCTGTTTGGGGGAAAAGATGCTCATTTTTATTCGGCGCGGATCTTCTTGTCGCGAATGACCTTGCTCCACTTGGCCGTGTCGGCCGCCAGCAGGCGGGCCAGTTCGGCCGGCGTGGTGGGCGCGGGCTGCAGGCCGGTGGCGGCCAGGCGGGTCTTGACATCGGGGTCGGTGAGCGCGCGGCGCATGGCCTGGCTCAGCCGTTCGAGTTCGGCGGCCGGCGTGGCCTTGGCGGCGAAGACGGCGTACCAGTTGTCCGAGTCCACACCCTGGATGCCCTGCTCCTGGAAGGTCTTGACGTTGGGCAGGGCCGGGTGGCGCTGGGGCGCGGCAATGCCCAGCGCCTTGAGCTTGCCCGAGCGGATGAGTTCCAGCACCACCGGCACGTCGGCGAACAGGCCGTCGATGTGGCCTGCCATGGTGTCGGCGATGGCCGGCGCCACGCCCTTGTACGGCACATGCGCGATGCGCGCGCCCGTGACGTCGGCCAGCAACTCGGCGGCCAGGTGGGGCACGCTGCCGGTGCCCGAGGAGCCCAAGGTCGCGCCTTCCTTGCGCTGGCGCGCACGGGCAATGAAGTCGGCGGCGTCGTGGGCCGGGTGGTTCGCGCCGACCACCAGGATCTCCACCGTGTTCACCACCAGCGAGACCGGCGCCAGATCGCGCACCGGGTGGTAGGGCAGCTTGTCGTACAGCGTGGGGTTCATGGCCACCGCGCCCACGCTGGTGATCCACAGCTGCTTGCCGTCGGCCGGTGCCTTGGCCACGGATTCGGCCGCGATGGCCGCGTTCGCGCCGGGCTTGTTTTCCACGATCACCTGCGTGCCCAGCTCCTTGCCGAGCGCGGGCGCGATGAGTCGGGCCACGGCATCCAGCGGGCCGCCTGCCGCGAAGCCCACGACCAGTTTGGTGACGCCCGACTGCGCGAACGAGGGTGTGGCGATGGTCAAAGGCAGGGCGCCGGCTGCCAGCAGGAGACGGCGGCGTTGGGACGATGGGTGGTTCATGGGTTTCCTCGCGATGGGGTCAGGGGTTCGAAGCGGTAGAACGACGCCGGATTGCTCACGAGCAACTGGTGGTGGTGTTCGGGGTCGGAGGCGATGGCCGACGTGAGTTCGGCCAGGGCCGCGTCGTCGGGTGCGTGGTGGTGGTTCAGGTGCGGCCAGTCCGTGCCCCAGAAGCAGCGCGATGGGAAGGACGACACCAGCTGGCGCGCCAGGGCGACGCCCGCGGCGTAGGGTGGCTGGCGGTCGATGCGGTCGATGCCGCTGACCTTCACGCGGAAGCGCTCATCGCCCAGGAGGCGCACCAGCGCGGCGAAATCCTCGTGCGCGGCGCCCAGGCTGGCGTCCACCCGGCCCATGTGGTCGATCACCACCGGCACCTCGGCGCGCTGCAGGTGCGGGCCCAGCGTGTGGACGAGGTGGCTCTCAAAATGCACTTGCAGATGCAGCCCGAAGCGGGCCAGGCGGGGCGTGAGGGCGATCACGTCCTCGATGCGCGCCGCGCTGTGCACATGCCGCATGAAGTTGAAGCGCACGCCGCGGATGCCCGCGGCCGCCAGGCGCGCGAGTTCGCCATCGGCCACGCCCACGTCCACCACCGCGACGCCCAGAAAACGCCCGCCGCTGGTGCGGATGGCGTCTTCGATTGCCGCGTTGTCCGTGCCGTGGCGCGCCGACTGCACGAGCACCGAGCGGTCAATGCCCAGCCGCTGGTACATCTCGGTCAGCGCTTCCTTTGGAAAGTGACCGCTGGCGCCCTCGACCAGTGGAAAGCGTTCGGCGGGGCCGACGACGTGGACGTGCGCGTCGCACACCCCGGGTTCGGAAAAAACCGGCAATTCGGGTCTCCTTTTAACCCGCACTGCGGGTTTTAATGCTACTATGCGGATTATTGTAGGAGTTCAGACCCCGATGTCAACCGACACCCCGCCTTCCCCCGAGGGCAAGAAGGACCGCGACTTCGTCACCGCGCTGGCGCGCGGGCTGGACATCCTCAAGTGCTTCACGGCCGAGCGCCCCGAGCTGGGCTCCACCGACATCGCCCAACTCACCGGCCTGGCGCAGTCGACGGTCTGGCGCTTGTGCCACACGCTGACCGAGTTGGGTTACCTGGTGCCCGCCGGAAGCGACCGTCTGCGTGCCGGTTTGGGGGTGCTCACTTTGGGCGGAGCCTCCGTGGCGCGAGCGGGCATCGCCTATGCGGCCTACCCGGGCATGGCCGAGATCGCCGACCGCTTCGACGCCTCGCTCTCGCTCGCGGGCAAGGTGGGCACGACCATGGTGATCGTGCAGCGCGCCGAAGCGCCCGGCATGCTGCGGCTGAACTTCACGGTCGGCACCGCCATGGCGCTGGAGCGCTCCGCCGTGGGCGGCGCCTACCTGGGCGCGGCCGCTGAAGCCGAGCGGCGGGCCACCCTGGCCTCGCTGCAGGCACAGCTGCCGCCTGGCGAATGGCCGGCCACCGAGGCCTGGCTGGGCGAAGCGGTGGAGATGGTGCGGGCGCACGGCTACGTGCTCAACCTGCGCCGCTACCACCCCGACGTGTGCGCGGTGGCCGTGCCACTGGTCTCCAACGACCGGCGCACCATCATGGCCCTGAACTGCGGCGGCCCGGCTTCGCGCATGAGCGTGGAGTTGCTGACCGGCCCTATTCTGAGCGCGCTGCGCGCATTGGCCAACCAGTTGCAACCCCTGCTCTGACCCCCTTCTCCCATAGATGCGGGCTATGACTCGCATCACCCGATCACGGCTAGTGACGCTCGGGGACGATCCCTAGAATTCCGCGCCATCAGGGTCCCGAGCGGACTTGCCGGAGGGAATTCGCAGTCATGTTCGAAACCGTTATCCGAGGCGGCACCGTGGTCGGGGTCGGGGGCACGCAACGCGCCGACGTCGGCATTCGCGACGGTGTCGTCCAGGCGGTGGCCGAACCCGGGGCCGCGATCGAAGGCGAGCAGGTCGTTGACGCCACGGGCAAGCTCCTGCTGCCGGGCCTGGTCGACGCGCACGTGCACATTCCCGGCCATGCGCTGAGCAGCCGCCTCGACTGTTTCGACACCGCCACCCGCGCGGCCGCCGTGGGGGGCGTGACCACGGTCATGCTCATGCCCACCGACGACCCGCGCACCGCCACGCCCGAATACTTCGAGCGCAAGCGCCAGGCCGGCGAGCGGGAGTCGCATGTGGACTTCGCCATCCAGGCCATGATTTCGCCGCGCAGCGAGACCGCCGAGATCCTCGCGATGGCGCGCCAGGGCGCGGTGTCCTTCGAGCTGTTCCTGGCCTATGGCGGCAACCCCGAGTTCACCATCGGCAACGACGACTACGAGCTGCACCGCCTGCTCACGGCCGTGGCCGAAGCCGGTGGCATTGCCGGCATCACGCCGCACTCGGGCACGCTGATCGCAAAGAACACACGCGACCAGAAGGGCTACCAGAACGACCGCCGCGTGCGCTACCGCGTCGAACGCGAAGAGCCGCCGCCGCTGGTGGAAGCCTTTGTGCGCACCCGCCCCACGTTGTCGGAATCCCTGGGCATCACCCGCGCCTGCACGGTGGCGGCCGAGACCGCGACGAAGTTGCACTTTCGCGCCTTGTCCGCGCGCAGCAGCATCGAGCACGTGCGCCGTTTTTCGGACCGCGTGCACATCACCACCGAGGCCATGTCGCACCACCTGGTGTTCAGCGAAGAAGAGGCGTTCGCGTTCGGCCCCTACGGCATCATCGTGCCGCCGATCCGCTCGGCGCAGGAGCGCGACGCCCTGCGTATGGCCTTGCGCGAAGGCGGTCTGGACATGGTGGTGAGCGACCACTCGCCCGTGCTCGTCGAAGACAAGGACCTGGGCTGGGAAGACATCTGGAAGACCCCGCCCGGCATGCCCGGCCTGCAGACCCTGTTGCCCTCCATGCTGATCCTGGCCCAGCAGGGCGTGGTGTCGCTCGGCGAGATCGTGCGCGTGTGCTGCGAACAGCCCGCGCGCGCCTTCGGCCTGTTTCCGCGCAAGGGTGCGATCGCGCCGGGGGCGGACGCCGACCTGGTGTTGCTCGACCCCGAGCGCCGCTGGCGCGTGACCGATGCGGCGCAGCACAGCCGCGCGCGCTACACCACGCTCAAGGGCCGCGAAGTGCATGGCGGCATCGACGCGGTGTACCTGCGCGGCGAACTGCTGGTCCAGAACGACGTGGTCCAAGCCGGGCCCCGCGGTCGATTCGTGCGGCCATGAAACGATTTTTGCGCTCCGTCTTGCGAAAGGTATCCATGAAGAAAAGAGAAAACATCCGCGTCGTCACGGTCTCCGGCAGCGTCCGCAAGGACTCGTACAACACCGCGCTGCTGCGCGCGCTGCCGGGGTTGGCCACGGGCGACATGCAGTTCGTCGACGGCATCAGCCCGGCCGACGTGCCCATCTACGACCACGACCTGGAGCGCATCAGCGGCTTTCCCCAAGTCATCATGAACTTCGCGCAGGCGATCCGCGAGGCCGACGCGCTCGTGATCGCCTCGCCGGAATACAACTACTCCATTCCGGGCGGCTTGAAGAACATGCTGGACTGGCTCTCGCGCGTGCCCGATCCGCCGCTGGCGCACAAGCCGGTGCTGCTGCAATCGGTCTCGGGCGGTGCCTTCGGAGGTGTGCGCATGCAGCCACATCTGCGGCAGGTGCTGGTGGCGCTGAACGCGCGCGTGTTCGCCAAGCCCGAGGTGTTCATCGGCCCGGCCAGCCAACGCTTTGACGAGGCCGGCCTGCTCACCGACCGCAACACGCGCGAGATCGTGCGCACGCAGCTCGAGGAATTCCACGGGTTCGTGCTCGACCAGCTGCGGCTCTCGGCGCGCGCGAACTGAACGGCCGACAACAGAACCGCGCGATGCGCGCCGCGCCACCCACGAATGCCGAAGGAGACCAGAACATGACCGCCAACACCGCGAGCCCCGCGATCGACCAGGCGCGCCTGCGCGCCATCTTCGAGAGCACCGTCCACGCGCTCAAGGGCGTGGTGCGCGAGCACCGCATCACCGAAGACGAGCTGCACATCGCCGGTGACTACCTCAACCGCCTGGGGCAATCCGGCATGTGCCGCAGCCTGATCGACGTGGCCCTGGCCATGACCAGCATCGACGTGCACGCCTCGGGCCGCCCGGGCACGCGCGCCAACCTCACCGGCCCGTACCACGCGGCCCACCCGATCAAGGCCGACGGCAAGCTGCTCGAAAAAGACGTAGCGCCCGATGCGCCGCGCCTGCAGCTCAGCGGTGTGGTGCGCGACGCCGCCACCGGCCAACCCATCGCCGGTGCTCAGGTCGACCTGTGGTCCGCCGACCACCTGGGCATCTACGACCGCCAGGGCACCCACCTGCGCGGCATCGTGCTCACCGATGCACAGGGCCGCTACGCCGTCGAGACCTTGCTGCCCAGCGACTACGCCGAGCACGACCACGACCCCGTGGGCGAACTGTTCCGCGCCATGGGCCGCACCAACACGCGGGCCGCACACGTGCACGCGCGCATCGGCATCGATCAGAAGCTTTGCCTGACCACGCAAGTCTTCATGTCCCATTCCGATACCCTGAAGACCGACTACGTCGAAGGCGCGGTTACCGAAGACCTGATCGCGCAGTTGGAGCGCGTGGATGGTGCGGCAGCGCCCACCTTCGCCGCGCGGTTCGACTTCGACGTGCAGCGGCCGGTATGAGCGCCGCCCGGCCGCTCCGAAGGCGCTCGGCCCCGCAGTGCGCAGCACGGAGGGTCGTCCAGTGAGCACGTCGGCTTCCCGCCTGCGCGCCTTGTTGAAGGAGCCCGGCATCCTGGCCGTGCCGGGCGCACACGATGGCGTGTCCGCCCGCATCGCCGAGCAGGCCGGCTTCTCGGCGGTGTACCTGGGCGGCAATGCGCTGGGCATCAGCCTGGCCGTGGGCCAACCCTTGTTGACCCTGACCGAAACCGCCGACTGCTCGACGCGCATCGTGCGCACCACGCCGTGTCCGCTCATCGTGGACGCGGGCGCCGGCTTCGGCTCGGTGGCGCAGGTGCACCGCACGGTGCGCGAAATCGAGTCCACCGGCGCGGCGGCCCTGCACATCGACGACCAGCCCTACCCCAAGAGCGTGGACTACCACCGCGGCAAGGGCGGACTGGTGGATCTGAGCGAAGCCGCGGCGCGCATCGAAGTGGCGGTCAAGGCGCGCCAACATCCGGATTTCATGGTCATCGCGCGCACCGACGTGTACCGCGCCACCGGCGACGTGGAGCAGCTCGCGCGGCGCTGCAAGGCCTACGCACAGGCGGGTGCGGACGCGTTGCTGCTGCTCGATGTGGAAGATCCTGCGCATCTTCAGCGGGTGCGCCAGGACGTCCCGGATCTGCCGCTGATGTGGATCGGCGGCGTGGTGCCACCCGTGTTGTCGCTGCAGCAGCTCGAGAAGGCTGGCTTTGCTGCCGCGCTCTACCCGTTCAACGCCATCGCCGCCGTCGTGCAGTCGCTCACCGACTTGTGGGCCGGTCTGCGGGAGAGCGGTCGCATCGACCAGGCCGACGATTTTCTGCTGCGCATGCGCGGTGGCATGTCGCGCCTGGCCGGCATGCAGACCTACTGGGACATCGAGGACGCCTTGCGCGACCGCAGGCCCCTGGGTTCACCTCAATCCTTGCAATAGCCCTCGCCCGCGCGCACCGTCAGGCAGTTCTTCTTCTCGGCCAGCCATTTCATGCCGGTCTGAGGGCCGTCGGTGGCGCGCAGCGTTTCCTGCTGGCCGTCACGCTCGAAGACGATGGTGTTGTTCTGGCCGGCGCCAGCGAAGGTGCGTGGCCCGTCGAGGTTGCGCACCGTCACGTCGTAGTGGCCCTGGCCGCCGAGGATCTCGAGATAAGTGCCCTCGGGGCCATTCCACTTGCCGACCCACTGGTCGGTGGCGGGCGCTGGCGGCGGCGTGGGCAGTGCGGTTTCGGCGGGGGGCGCGGCGGTGGGTGGGCTTCCGGCGCGCTCACCGCAGCCGGCAAGACCCAGAACCAGGGCGAGGGCGGCGCACATGCGCCAGGGCGACAACCGTGTTTTCATTTCCGGGAGGATAAGCCGGCCGTGGCCCGCGCCTTGTAGGCGCTGTCCGACATGCCGTGCGAGGTCTTCAGGCGGCCAGCGGCAACGCCTGGGTGTTCGCCATCGCGTTGTCGCGCACGCGCACCAGCCGGACCCGCAATCCCTCGATGCGGCGCGCGGCCAGGGGTTGCAGATACGGACATTCGTCCAGCCACAACTCGGGCTGGCGCTGCAGATTCTTCACGCAGCTGTTGAACAGCAACCCTTCTTTGAAGCCGGGCTGGGGGCCAGAGATTTCGTAGACAAACACAAACGCGCTCCCGAAAAGTTGGAGGGCCTGAACGCAGTACGAACCGTCGCACGCGCTGGGCTCCTATGCTGCATCCGCAACGGTGACAAGGCTATGACGGACGGGTCGAGCGGTTTGTAGGACGCGTGGCAATTCTCACGAGAGACGGGATGAGGCGTCGAAAGGCGCCATAGCTGGGTGTTTACCGGCACATGCGGTACGGGCCGCGGTCCAGGTGCAGGTGGTCGCGGTGCGCAGCGTTGTAGTGGGGGCTGAGCGTGCCGTTGAAGAAGCGGCAGGCGCCATCGCGCACCTCGCGCAGGAAGGAGGCTTCGGCACTCGGCTCTCTTGGCCAGTCGCTGAGCACGCGCACGCGGCGGCCGTCCCGCAAGTGAAGACCCGCAACGTCCAACGCATTGGCCAGCGCATGCTGGCTGCGTTGCGCGCCCTCTCCCCGATCACCGCGCACGTTGCGGCACGCGTAGCTGCCCAGGTGCTCGACGTGGGCGACAGGTTGAGCGAAGTGCGAGAGCGCGGCAGGCTGCAACGCATGGCGCTCCCACATCGCCAGCGCGACGGCCGCGCTGCAGGTCAGCGTGAAAGCAGGGGCGAAGCGCGCGTCGGTCACGCGCACCGCCGATTGCCAACCGCAACCGCCGCCTGCGTCGTGGTCGGGCACCGGTGTGTGCACCAGCGTCGTACCCCTCAGCACCGCGTGGCACAAAGCAGGATCGTCGGCCAGACGCTGCAGTTTGTAGCGCGTGAGTGCGTTGGGCGGCGCGGCTACGTCCAGTGGTGCCCAGGGGTTCCAGGCAGGAGGCAGCACCAAGCGGCCGCTGTGCAAAGCCCAGGCGATCAGGAGCGCGGCTGCGAGGAGCAGGGGAATGGCAATGCGGCCCGAAGGCCGTGGCGAGAATCTGCGCACCCGTGTTGCGAGCTTCCGTGCGCGCGAGGGTTCCCTATGGCCGCACAGGCCGGCATCAGATCAACGCCGACGCCCACCGCGTTTGGCCGGTGCCACCGCCGGCGCTTCCTCTTCCGGCATGTCCATCTCCGTCTGCTCCAGCGTGGAGAGCATGCGCAGCGCGAAGTCGGTACCGTGCTTGCGCGCCTCGGGCGTGAGCCGCGCCATGGCCGGCGCCAGCACCGAATGTTGGGCCAGATGCTCGATCGCGTCTTCCACCGCGTGTGCGCCCTTCTTGGTCAGGTGCACCAGAAACCCGCCGCTGTGGCTGGGGTCGGGTGAACGCTCGACGAAACCGGCCTGTACCAGCCGGTCCACCTTCTTGGTGATCGCACCCGAGGTCACCAGCAGCGCGCGAAACAGATCGGTGGGCCGCTTGACGTACGGCGGGCCGCTGCGGCGCAAGGCGAGCATCAGGCGCATGTCACCGCCGTTGATGCCGTACTGCTTCTGGCAATAGCGGTCGTAGGCGCGGTCCACCAGCGTGCCCAGGCGCATGAAATAGATCGCGAGCAGGAAATTCTGCAGATCCAGGTCCGGGCGCTCGCGCTGCCATTGCAGGGTGATGAGCTCGCTCAGGCTCGGGAGGTCCGAGCGGTCCTCTGCGGTCGCGGAATCGTTGGCGCGTGCACTGCCCTTCATGTTCGACTTTCTGCCTTCCTCAGAAGAATTTTCAGGAAACCACGGGAACCATCTTAGCTTTTCCCGCACGCGCGGGAACGCATGGCATTCATCCTGGAATTTAGTGGTTTTCCCTATGCGTCGACGCCGGCCTGGCTGATATCTTCCATGGAAGAGGTTTTTGACTTCCTTCCTACCCCACGTTCGAGGTACATCCCATGAAAACATCCCTGCTGCGCCTGTTGGCGGCCTTTGTCGCCGGCAGCTCCCTGGTGGCCACCGCACCCGCTGCGCTGGCCCAGGACACGGTCAAGATCGGTGTCGTCGGCCCCTACACCGGCCCGTTCGCGGTGGCTGGCCAGTCGTTTCGCCACGGCATCGACGCCTACATGGCGTTGCACGGCAACCAGGCTGGTGGCCGCAAGGTGGAAGTGATCTACCGCGACAGCGCGGGTGCCGACCCCACCTTGTCCAAGCGCCTGGCCGAAGAGCTCGTGGTGAAGGACAAGGTCTCGATGCTGGCCGGCTTCTACCTCAGCCCCGAAGTGGCTGCGACCGCGCCGGTGGCCAACGCCGCCAAGACGCCGCTCTTCATCGTGAACGCGGCCACGCCCGCGCTCATGAAGATGTCGCCCTACTTCGTGCGCATGGGCCAGGCCATCAACCAGCCGGCCGAATTGGCCGCGGTGTACGCGCGCCAGCAGGGCAAGTCGCGCGGCTATGTGGCCGTGGGCGACTACGGCCCGGGCCACATCGTGGAGACGTCCTTCATCGAAAAATTCAAGAGCGAAGGCGGGCAGATCGTGGGCAACGTGCGCATTCCGCTCAACACGGCCGACTTCGCGCCGTTTGCCGAACGCATCGCCAACGCCAACCCGGACGTGCTGCAAATCTTCATTCCACCGGGCGCGGCTTCGGTGGCCTTCAGCAAGGCGCTGGCCGCGCGCGGCCTCACGCAGAAGGTGCTGATCATCGGCCAGGGCGAGGCCGAAGACAGCGACTTGCCCCTGTTCGACGACTCCATCGTCGGTTTCAAGTCCATCATCTACATCGACGCCAACGCGAAGAACGCCGAGAACCAGGCCTTCGCCGACTGGCTGAAGAAGAACGCCGGTCCCACCGTGAAGCCGAATTCCTTCAGCATCGGCGCGTTCGACGCCATGCACCTGGCCTACAAGATGCTGAACGACCAGAAGGGCAAGCCCTTCAGCGGTGAAGCCGCCATGAAGTCCATGCCCAACTACAGCTGGAAGAGCCCGCGCGGTCCGATCACCATCGACCCCGTGACGCGCGAGCCGATCCAGAACTTCTACCTGCGCGAAGTGATCAAGGCCGCCGATGGCACGAAGAGCAACCGTGTGGTGACCACCTGGGAACAGGTCAAGCCCACGCCGCTGAGCAACTGACGCCTTCCACCACCTCTCCCCGTCGGGAGCGCCCGCTGTGTCCACCCTCGCCTTCATTCTTCTGTATGGCCTGTCGTACGGCCTGGTCCTGTGCCTGATCGCGCTCGGCCTGGTCATCACCATGGGCCTCATGCACGTGATCAACCTCGGCCACGGCGCCTTCGCCGCCATCGGGGGCTACCTCGCCATCAGCCTGATGCAGCAGCAGGGCTGGCCGTATGCGGTGGCCGTGCCGGCGGCGGTGCTGGCGGTGGCGGCGTTCGGCGTGCTGGCCGAGCGGCTGCTGTATGTGCGCCTTTACAAGCGCAGCCACCTGGACCAGGTGCTCGTGACCATCGGCTTCAACTTCGTGGTGATCGCCATCCTGACCATGCTGTTCGGTCCCAACATCGTGCGCATGGAGTTGCCCGCCTACCTCAAGGGCAACGTCGACCTGGGCATCCGCGAGTTCGAGCTCTACCGCGTGGTGGCCTCGGCCATCTGCATCCTGATCATCGGCGCGTTGTGGTGGGTGTTCGAGCGCACCAGCACCGGCGCGCGTTTGCGCGCCGCCGTAGACAACCGGGGCATGGCGCAGGCCATGGGCATGAATGTGCCGCTGCTGTTCTCCGCCACCTTCGCGCTGGGCTGCGGCCTGGCGGCACTGGGCGGCATCCTCGCCGCGCCGATGCTGCCCATGGAGCCCATGTGGCCCATGAAATACCTGGTGCTGATGCTGGTCATCGTCGCGCTCGCGGGCCACGGCCAGGTCACCGCCTCGGTGGCTGTGGCCATTCTCGTGGGCCTGGTCGAGACCGCCGGGCGCTACCTGTTCCCGCAATTCGGCGCTTTCTTCATCTACCTGCTGCTCATCGCCCTGATGGTGTGGCGCCCCAACGGCCTGCTCGTGCGCCGCCAGACGGCTTGAGAAGGTGGAGCCGACATGACCCCGCTTCCCCGCGATTCCATCCTCAGCCGCCACCGCTGGCGCCTGGGCGAGCTGCTCTGGCTGCTGGCCGCGCTGGCCTGCTATTTCGTCTTCCCGCAGTACCTCGCGCTGGGCACCACCGTGCTCATCATGGTGTTGCTGGTGTTGTCCTACGACTTGCTGCTGGGCTTCTCCGGCGTGCTCTCGCTGGGCCATGCGGTGTTCTTCGGCCTGGGTGCGTACACCGCCGGCTGGCTCTCGCTGGCGGGCTGGACCGAGCCGGTGAGCGTGGTGATCGTCGCGGCCATCGCGGCAGCGGCGCTGGCCGCGCTGATCGGCCCCTTCCTGCTGCGCCTCACCGGCCTGCCGCTGATGATGGTGACCCTGGCGCTGGGCGTGCTGGTCTTCGAAGCCGCGCACAAGGCCACCCCGCTCACCGGCGGGGACGACGGCCTGCCCGGCATCCAGTTCTCGCCCATCCTGGGCGTCTTCGAATGGGGGCTGGGCGGCGCCACCGCCTACCTCTATGCGCTGGCCTGGCTGTGCGGGGTGTTCGTGCTGCTCAAGCGCATCGTGTCCTCGCCGTTTGGGGTGATGCTGCAAGGCGTGCGCGAGAACCCGGCGCGCATGCGGCTCATCGGCAACCGCGTGCTGCCGCACCTCACGCTGGCCTACGTCATCAGCGCGGCCATGGCCGGCGTGGCGGGCGCGCTGTTCACGCAGGCCAACGCCTTCGTCGGCCTGGGGGTGCTCGCGGTCGACACCTCGATCGACGTGCTCGTGATGCTGGTGCTCGGCGGCATCGGCGGCCTGCACGGCGCGCTGGTCGGCGCACCGGTCTACATGCTGCTCAAACACTTCTCCTCGCAATGGAACCCCTTCTACTGGATGCTGATCATCGGCCTGTTGCTGATCGTGGTGGTGTTGTTCGGACGCGGCGGTGTGCTGGGCTCGCTGCAAACGCTGATGCGCCGCGTGCGCAGGGGGACGTGATGGGCCTGGCACTCGCTCCCTTCGCGCTCGAAGCCAGCGGCCTGTGCAAACGCTTCGGTGCGTTGCACGTGACGCAGGACGTGAGCCTCTCGCTGCCCGTGGGCGCGCGCACCGCGCTCATCGGCCCCAACGGCGCGGGCAAGACCACACTGGTGAACCTGCTCACCGGCGTGCTGCGGCCCGACCAGGGCCGCCTGCATCTGTTCGGCGAGGACGTCACGGCCGTCTCGGCGGCCGCTCGCACGCGCAAGGGCCTGGTGCGCACCTTCCAGATCTCCAGCCTGTTCGCGCAACTCACCGTGTTCGAGAACATCTACATCGCGGTCGCGCAGGCGGCCGGGCGAGGCTTCTCGATCTGGCGTGCCGCCGGCCGCCAGCGCGACCTGCTCGAGCGCACGGAGCAACTGGTGGAGCAGCTCAAGCTGCAGGCCGACCGCCACCACAAGGTGAGCGAGATTGCCTATGGCCGACAGCGCCTGGTGGAAATCGCATTGGCGCTCGCGCTCACGCCGCGCGTGCTGCTGCTGGACGAGCCGGCTGCGGGCATCCCCAGCAACGAGCTGGACCTGCTGCACGGCGCCATCGATTCGCTGCCGCGAGAGATCGCCGTGCTCATGATCGAGCACGACATGGAGATGGTGCGCCGCTTCGCCACCGATGTGTCGGTGCTGGTGAACGGCGCCTTGCTCCTGTCGGGCAAGCCGGCCGACGTCATGTCACACCCCGAGGTGCAGGCGGTCTACCTCGGCAGCAGTGGCAAGCAACGTTTCGACAAGGCGGTGGCCCATGCTTGAAACCCGCAAACTCAGCGGCGGCTGGGGTCCGACCTTGGTGAACGAAGACGTGAGCCTGCGCGTGGCCAGCGGCGAGACCGTGGCCATCGTCGGGCGCAACGGTGTGGGCAAGAGCACGCTGCTCGAACTGCTCGTGGGCCGCGCGCAGCGCCGTGGCGGCGGCATCTCGCTCGGCGGCAACGACATCACCACGCTGCCCGTGCACCAGCGCGCCAAGAGCGGCCTGTGCTACGTGCCGCAGGGGCGCGAGGTGTTTCCCAGCCTCACCGTTGCCGAGCACCTGCAGATCGCGGCGCGACCGGGGCATTGGACCGTGCCGCGCGTGATCGAGCTGTTCCCGCGCCTGGGCGAGCGCCTGGCCAGCCACGGCAACCAGCTCTCCGGCGGCGAGCAGCAGATGCTGGCGGTGGCGCGCGCGCTGCTGGGCAACCCGCGCGCGCTGTTGATGGACGAACCCTTCGAGGGCCTGGCGCCCATCATCGTCGAGCACCTGGTGCACAGCATCCGGCGCATCGTGCAGTCGGGCTCGATCGCGCTGCTGTTGGTAGAGCAGCGCGTGGACATCGCGCTGGACCTGTCGGACCGGTGCATCGTGATGGACCGGGGGCGTTGCGTGTTCGAAGGCGCATCGGCCGACCTCGCGCGCGACGAAAACCAACTGGCCGCCCTGATGGGCCTGGGACATTGAAGAGAAAGCACACGGCATGAGATTCGATCAACAAGTGGCCATCGTCACCGGCGCGCAGACCGGCATCGGCCGCGCCATCGCAGAACGCCTCGCGTCCGAGGGCGCGGCCGTGGTGCTGGCCGATGTGAACGATGCCCAGCCGGTGGCCGAGACCATCCGCGCCAGCGGCGCGCGCGCCCTGGCCGTGCGGACCGACGTGGCCAACGAAGCCTCGGTGGTCGCCATGGTCGAACAGACCGTGCAGGCCTTTGGCCGCGTCGACATCCTGGTCAACAACGCGGCGATTGCCGCCACCATCGAACTGCGCCCGTTCGAGCAGATCACCGCCACCGAATGGCAGCGCATGCAGAACGTCAACGCCATGGGGCCGTTCCTGTGCACGCGCGCCGTCGCACCCCACATGCGCCAGCAGCAGCATGGCCGTATCGTCAACATCACCTCGGGCACCGCGTTCAAGGGCGCGCCCTTCATGCTCGACTACGTAGCGAGCAAAGGCGCGCTGATGACGATGACGCGCGCGCTCGCGCGCGAACTCGGCAAGGACTTCATCACCGTCAACGCGGTCTCGCCCGGTTACACGCTGAGCGAAGGCAACCTCGCCAACCAGGATTTCCTCGCCACCTACCGCGAGGCCGCGATCCAGACCCGCTCCGTGCCGCGCGACGGCTGGCCGGCCGACATCGTGGGTGCGGTGGCCTTTCTCGCCAGCGCCGACGCCGCCTTCGTCTCGGGCCAGATCCTGGCGGTGGATGGCGGCTCGGTCTACCACTGAAGAAGGCGGAAAAAGATGCTGAACCACGACAGCAACCAGCGCCTGTGCCGCGTCGGCCCCGACGACGCGATGGGCCTTGCCATGCGCCGCTACTGGCTGCCCTTCATGGCCGCGGCCGAGCTCGCCGTGGGCGACGATCCGCGAGGCGTCGAACTGCTCGGCGAGCGTTTCGTGGCCTGGCGCGACGACAGCGGCCGCGCCGGCTTGTACCACCAGCACTGCCTGCACCGGGGCGCCTCCATGCGCCTCGCGCGCGCCGAGGGCGATGGCCTGCGCTGCATCTACCACGGCTGGAAATTCGCTGTCGATGGCACGGTGCTCGACACACCCAACGTGGCCGACCCGAAGTTCAAGGAACGCATCCAGGGCCGCACCTTTCCCGTGCGTGAAGCCGGGGGCTTGCTCTGGACCTACCTTGGCCCGCGCGCGCAAGAACCTCAATTCCCGCACTGGCCGTGGATGGATCTGCCCGACGCGCAGCGCCTGATCACGCGCCACGTGGAGGAATGCAACTTCGTGCAGGTGATCGAGGGCCTGGTCGATTCGTCGCATCTGGGCCTGTTGCACATGAACGGCCTGCAGCAGTCGGGCGACGTGGACCTGGGCTTTGCGCAGAAGGTCAACTCCATGCAGCGCAACCTTGCGCCGCGCCTGGACGTGCAGGACACCGACTTCGGCTTCTACTACGCGGCCTTGCGCGAGATCGAGGACGAACAAGGCGCGCGCACCGAGGCGCGCATCGCCGCCTTTGTCGCACCGTGCTGCGTGCTCAACCCGAATGGAGATATCGCCACCTTCGTCGTGCCGATGGACGACGAGCGCACCGCCTTCATCCACATCTTCTGGAGCGAGACGCAAGCGCTCAACCGCGAACCGCTGCGCAGCCAACACCTCGAATTCATCGGCCTCACCCCGGCCGTGCTCGACGCCTTCGGCCTGACCGACGAGACGCTGGGCCGCGCCGACCGGCCCAACCCGCGCAACCACTTCCACCAGGACCGCGCCGCCATGCGCCAGGGCACGAGCTGGAGCGGCCTGCCCGGCTTGATCGAGGAAGACGTGGCCGCTTCGGTTTCGGCCGGCGCGTTGCGCGACCGCCAGCACGAGATGTTGTCCATCGCCGACGTCGGCGTCACGCGGCTGTACCGCACCTTGCTGGCCTGCGCCGATGCGGTCGAGCAAGGGCGCGCGCCGCTGGGCATCGGGCGGGGCGTGGACTGGTCGCAAGTGCAGGGCACGCACGGCGTGCTGGCCAGCGAAGACTGGCGCGACCTGATCGCGCGCCGGCAAGAAACGGAAAGCGAGGGCGCGGCATGAACGCGAGCCTGGCACACGGCTTCGCCTGGGACGAGGCTTTCAGCGTCCACCACGCCAGCATGGACGACACACACCACGAATTCGTCGATTGCCTGGACGCGCTGCTGCGCGCCAGCGATGCTCAACAACACGCGGCGCTGAATGCCTTCGAAGACCATGCGCGCCGCCACTTCCAGGAAGAAGACCAGGCCATGCGCGAGAGCGCCTACGGTTCCGCCGGTTGCCACGTCGACGAGCACGCGGCGGTGCTCAAGTCGCTCGACGAGGTGCGCGCCGTGCTGGCCGAGGGACGCCACGACGTGGTGCGCGCGTTCGCGCTCGCCCTGGCCGACTGGTTTCCCCGGCACGCCCAGGTGATGGACCTGGGCCTGGCGCGCTGGCTGCAGCAGCGCCGCCTGGGCGGTGCGCCGGTGTCGATTTCCAAGCGTGCGGTGTCCGCCCTGGCGTGACCGCCGGACTTTTTTTTACCCTATGATCTTCCATGGAAGACGATTAGAGAAGATGAGATGCTGATGGAAACGCTCTTGCAGGTGCGTGTCGCGGCCCGGCAACTGGTGGCCGAGGACATCGCTGCCTACGAATTCGCGCCGCTGGATGGCGTGGAGCTGCCGGGCTTCGAAGCGGGCGCGCACATCGACGTGCACGTCCCCGGCGGCCCGGTGCGCCAATACTCCTTGTTCCAGTTGCCCGACGCACGGCCCGATGCCGCGCCGCGCTACCGCATTGGCGTGCTGCGCGACCCACAGTCGCGCGGGGGCTCGGCGAAGCTGATCGACACCGTGAAGGAAGGCGACGTGCTGTCGGTCTCGCGGCCGCGCAACCACTTCGCTCTGCACAGCGGGCCGGCGCACGCCGTGCTGTTCGCGGGTGGCATCGGCATCACGCCCATCCTGTGCATGGCCGAGCAGCTGACGCGCGAAGGCCGCTCGTTCGAGTTGCACTACTGCGGCCGCACGCCAGCGCGCATGGCCTTCCTGGACCGCTTGCGCGGCGCCGTGTTCGCCGACCGTGTGCAGGTGCACGCCGACGACGGCGCGCCCGAGCAGCGGTTGGACGCCCGCGCCGCCATCGGTGCGCCCGCGAGCGACCGCCACCTGTACGTGTGCGGCCCCACCGGCTTCATGGACCACGTGCTCGCCAGCGCGCGCGAACTCGGCTGGGACGAGGCCCAACTGCACCGCGAGTACTTCGCCGCCGCCCCGATCGACCACTCGGCCGATGGCCCGTTCGAGATCGAGCTGAAACACAGCGGCCGCTGCATCCCCGTGAAGGCCGACCAGTCGGCCGCGCAGGCCCTGCTGGACGCGGGCGTGCCGCTCTCGCTTTCTTGCGAAGCGGGCGTGTGCGGCACCTGCCAGACGCGCGTGCTCGAAGGCGAGCCCGACCACCGCGACCTCTACCTCACCGACGACGAGAAGCGCGAATTCTTCATGCCTTGCTGCTCGCGCTCCTGCACACCGCGCCTCGTGCTCGACCTTTGAGAACAACCCCCGACCCACGAAAGGAAACCCCATGCTGAGCCAACAAGACAACGATCTGATGTGCCGCACCGGTGCGGGCACGCCGCAGGGCGAGGCCATGCGCCGCTTCTGGCTGCCAGCCCTGCAATTGAACGAGGTGCCCGAAGCGGGCGGCGATCCGAAGACGATCGAGCTGCTGGGCGAGCGCTTCGTGGTCTGGCGCGACCAGGACGGACGCCCCGGTCTCTTCGCCGAGTTCTGCCTGCACCGTGGCGCCTCCATGCAGCTCGCGCGCGCCGAGGGCGATGGCCTGCGCTGCATCTACCACGGCTGGAAGTTCGCCGTCGACGGCCAGGTGCTGGAAACGCCCAACGTGGCCGATCCCAAATTCAAGGAGCGCATCAAGGGCCGCACTTACCCGGTGCGCGAGGCCGGCGGCTTCCTGTGGACCTACCTCGGTCCGCGCGACCAGGCGCCAGACTTTCCGCACCTGCCCTTCATGGATGTGGACCAGGACCACCGCATCAACGCCTACGCGGTGGTCAACTGCAACTTCGTGCAGGTGGTCGAAGGCCTGGTCGACTCCTCGCACCTCACCGTGCTGCACGCCTCTGGGCTGGCCAAGACCGCAGGCGTCGACCTGGACTTCGCCAAGAAGACCACGCACATGCAGTTCGACGCCTCGCCGCAGATCGAGGCCGATGAGACCGACTTCGGCTTCCACTACGTCGCCATGCGCGGCGCGGGCGAGGGCCGGCGCATGGCGCGCGTGGCCTCCTTCGTTGCGCCCTGCTTCGTCGCCAACCCCAACGGCGACCTGTGGTTCGCCGTGGTGCCCGTGAACGACGAGCGTTGCAACTTCTTCCACGTGTGGTGGAACGCCGAGAAGCCGATCGGCCAGGAGCCGCTGCGTTCGCAGCAACTGTCTTTCGTGGGCCTGGACGACGAGACGCTCACGCGCCACGGCATGACCGCCGCCACCTGCGACGGCCCCACCGCCATGGGCTGGAAGAACGGCTACCACCAGGACCGTGCGCTGCAGCGCGCGGGCCACTTCACCGGTCTGGCCAGCTTCACGCAGGAGGACGCCGCCTGCAGCGTGTCGGGCGGTGGCATCCGGGACCGTTCGCAGGAAATGCTGTCCACCGCCGACATCGCGATCAGCCGCCTCTACCGCGTGCTGCTGGCCTGCGCCCGGGCTGCGCGCGACGGACAGGAGCCGCCTTCGCTGCGCGCCGACATCAGCCAGGTGGTGGGCACCTCGGCCGAGATCGGCCAGAGCGAAGACTGGCGCGGCCTCGTGCCGCAACACCGCATCTTGAAGGCGGCCAACGCCGCATCCCCGGCCGGCCGGCCCCACTGAGCCGCGCGCGGCCTCTCGAACCGAATCAGGAGTGATCCATGTTGAACCACAAAGACAATGAAACCATCTGCCGCGTCGGCCCGGGCACGCCCATGGGCGTGCTGATGCGCCGCTACTGGCACCCGGTGTGCACCTCGGCGCAACTGCCCGAGCCCGATGCACCGCCGCTGCGTGTGCGCCTGCTCGGCGAAGACTATGTGGTGTTCCGCGACAGCGCGGGCGCGGTCGGCATGCTCGACGAACTCTGCATGCACCGCGGCGCGTCGCTGGCACTCGGCCGTGTCGAGGAAGGCGGCCTGCGCTGCCTCTACCACGGCTGGAAATTCGACGTGAAGGGCGGCGTGATGGAAACGCCCAACCATGCCGATCCGAAATACCGCGAACGCATGAAGGCACCGGCCTACCCGGTGCGCGAAGCCGGTGGCCTGGTCTGGGCCTACGTGGGGCCGAAGGAGCAGCAGCCCGAGTTCTCGCGCTACGCCTTCATGGAAGCGCAGCCCGAGCACCGCGTGGCGCTGCGTGTCAACGTGCACTGCAACTACCTGCAGCTGGTCGAAGGTGGCGAGGACAGCTCGCACGTGGGCGTGCTGCACACCAACATGGCGCGCCCGGGCTGGATCGACGACAGCTTCGTGCCCAACCCCGATGTCGTGAATCCGGCCGCTCTCGTCTCCAACGATCTGGAGCCCGCGCTCAAGATCGAGGAGACCGCCTTCGGGTTCCAGTACGTGGCCTTGCGCAAGACCAGCGAGCCTGGCGTGAAGAACGCGCGCGTGGTGCCTTTCATCATTCCGTATGGCCGCATCATCCCGGCCCCGGCGTTCCTCTTTACCGTGTTCGAAGTGCCGGAAGACGACACCCACACCAGCACCTACATCGTGGTGCATGGCAACGCGCCGGTGACCGAAGACAAAATCATCGAACTGCTGGGCCTGGACGACAAGCGCTACTACGACCGCAAGTCTTGCGCCTACACCTCGACCTGGGCCGACAACTTCGGCCAGGACCGCGAGCGCATGAAAGACGACAGCTGGACCGGCCTGGTCGGCGTGGAAGTGGAGGACGCCACCATCGCGCTGTCGCAAGGCCCGTTGTACGACCGCTCCAAGGAACACCTGGTGCCGGCCGACCAGGGTGTCGTGCGCGTGCGCCGCGCCTTGCTCAACGCGGTGAAGGTGGCGGCCGAGAACGGCACGCCGCCCGCCGTGGGGTTGGACCTGCGCGGTGTGAGCGCCTGCGACGTGCAGATGAAAGACGGCGCGCTCTGGCAGGATCTGCTGCCCTCGCACCGCGAAACCGCCCCGGCCTGAAAGACCCCCCGCATGAATCACTTCACCAACGCCGGCACGCCCGACTACCTCTCGCTGCTCAGCCTGCAAGGCCGTGGCTTCGTCGTGCTCGGTGCGGGCCAGGGCATTGGCGAGCAGGCCACGCACGCGCTGGCGCAGGCCGGCGCGCGCGTGCTCTGCGTGGACCGCGACGAGGCGCTGGCCCAGCGCATCGCGCAGGCCGTGGGCGGCGTGCCCTGCGCGGCCGACGTGACCTCGCGCGCCGACATGCAGCGCATCTTCGACACCGCGCGCCAGCAGTTCGGCCGCGTGCACGGCACGGTCGACATCATCGGCGTGGCCGGCATCAAGGCCCTGTCGGAGGTGGACGACGAGGGCTGGGCGCAGCAGTTCGACATCGTGCTGCGCCACGCCTTCCTCGCGATCCAGATCGGTGGCGAAATGATGGCCGCCGATGGCGGCGGCAGCATGGCCTTCGTGGGATCGATGAGCGGCAACCGCGCCGTGCCCAACCAGAGCGCCTACGCCACCTCGAAAGCCGCGCTGCACCACCTGGTGCGCTGCGCCGGCGTGGAATACGCGCGGCGGGGCGTGCGCGTCAACGCGGTGGCGCCGGGTTACGTGCGCACGCCCCGACTGAACGAACGCCTGGGCGAAGACGCGTGGGACGCGATCGGCAAGGTCATTCCCATCGGCCGCCCGGCCACGCCAGCCGAGATCGCCGGGCCGCTGCTGTTCCTCGCTTCCGACCTGAGCGCGCACATCACCGGCGAGGTGATCGCGGTCGACGGTGGCGCGGGTGCGGTGGCGGCGTTTCCGGACGTGAAGTTCGGCCCGGCCAGGACGCCGACGCCTTGAACATGCCCCGACGCCTGCTTCACGCCAGTTCGATCGAAGACTTGCGCCGCCTGGCGCAGGCGCGCCTGCCGCGCGGCGTGTTCGACTTCTTCGATGGCGGTGCCGACGACGAGATCACCCTGCGCGCCAACCGCGCGGGCTTCGAGCGCCTGCGCCTGCGTCCGCACGTGCTGGTGGACGTTCAGCAACCCGATCTGCGCACCACGCTCGTCGGCGCGCCGTCGGCGGCACCGCTCGTGATCGCGCCCACCGGCGCCATCGGCGCGGGCTGGCCGGGCGCGGACGTGGCCATCGCCCGCGTGGCCGCGCGGCTGGGCATTCCCTATACCTTGTCCACCATGGCAACCTCGTCGATCGAAGAGGTCGCGGCCGTCGGCGGACGCCTGTGGTTCCAGCTGTACGTGCTGCGCGACCAGGTGTTCACGCAGCGCCTGCTGCAGCGCGCGCAGCAGGTTGGCTTCGAGGCGCTGGTCGTCACGCTGGACCTGGCCACCGGCGGCAAACGCGAGCGCGATCTGCGCAACCGCTTCACCGTGCCGCTGCGGCCGAACGTGCGCACCGCGCTCGACTTCGCACGCCACCCGGGCTGGTGCTGGCAGATGCTGCGCCATGGCCAGCCACGCTTCAAGAACATGGCCGGTTTCGACGGCGACACCGACCCCCGCGCCTCCATCGCGATCAAGGTCGGGCAGGCGCTGGACGCCTCGTTCGGCTGGGACGCACTCGCCCGCCTGCGCGAGCGCTGGCCGGGCCGCTTCATGGTCAAGGGCGTGTCGCGCGGCGACGATGCCGCGCGCCTGGCCGCTATGGGGGTCGACGCGATCTGGGTCTCCAACCACGGCGGGCGCCAGCTCGACGGCGCGGTGGCGGCCGTGGACGCGTTGCCCGAGGTGGTGGCCGCCGTGCAGGGTCGTTGCGCCGTGCTGCTTGACTCGGGAGTGCGCCGGGGCACCGACATCGTCAAGGCGCTCGCCCTGGGTGCGCAGGCCGTGGCCATCGGCCGCGCCACGCTGTACGGTGCGGCCGCCGGCGGCGAAGCGGGCGCGGAGCGCGCGCTGCAGATCCTCACCGAAGAACTGCGCCGTGCGCTGCAGCTGTGCGGCACGCCGCGCATCCCCGACATCGGGCGCGAACTGTTGTGCGCAGGACCGGCATGAAACGCCGCCTGCTGATCACACGCACCCTGCCCGACGCGGTGCTGGTGCGCGCACGCGCCGCGTTCGAGCTGGTGCTCTGGCCGCACGACAAACCGATTGGCGCACAGCTGCCGGCGTGGGCGCAGGGCTGCGACGCGCTGCTGGTGATGGCCACCGACCGCCTCGACGCTGCCGCCTTGCAAGCCCTGGCGCCCACGGTGCGTTCCATCGCCACCTACTCGGTGGGCCACGACCACATCGATCTGGCTGCCGCCACGCAGCGCGGCCTGCCGGTCTTCAACACACCCGACGTGCTGAGCGACGCGGTGGCCGAGGTGGCGATGTTGCTCATCCTCTCGGCCGCGCGCGATGCGACCTCGGCCGAAGCCACGCTGCGCGGCGGTGGCTGGGGGCCGTGGTCGCCTACGCGCTTCCTCGGCGTGCAGCTCACCGGCCGGCGCCTGGGCCTCTTCGGCATGGGGCGCATTGGCCTGGGCATTGCGCAACGCGCGCGGGCTTTTGGCATGCAGGTGCATTACCACAACCGCTCGCCGCACCCCGACGCGCAAGGCTTCAGATACCACCCCACGCTCGACGCGCTGATGGCACACAGCGACGTGTTCTGCGTTTGCGCACCGTCCACGCCGCAGACGCGTGGTGCCATCGACTCGCGCCGGCTGGCGTTGCTGCCGCGCGGCGCGGTGTTCATCAACATCGCGCGCGGCGACCTGGTTGACGAGGACGCGCTGATCGAGGCCATCGCATCGGGACACGTCGGCGCAGCGGGGCTGGACGTGTACCAGCGCGAACCGCAGATCGATCGCCGTTTCCTGCAACTGCCGCGCACCACCTTGCTGCCCCACGTCGGCAGCGCCACGCACGAGGCGCGCGAAGGCATGGGCCGCCTGGCGGTGGATGCGCTCGCCGCCTTCGCGCGCGGTGAGAAGCCCGCGCACTGCCTCAACCCCGAAACGCTCGCGCCCCGCGCCGTCGAAAGCACCCCATGAGCTGGCACCTGCGCTACGCACCCCACCTGGGCTACCGGCCGCCCTTCGAGCCGATGTTCCGCGCACTCGTGGGCAGCGACGACCCGGTCGAGCACGTGGCCTTCGCCGCCGACCAGGGGTTTGCCGGCGTGCTCTGCGCCGCGGTGCGGCGGCTCGACGCGGGCGAGCAGGCGCGCGTGGGGCATGCCCTGGCACAACGCGGTCTGCAGGCCGGCTGCGTGCTCACCACCACCTTCGACCAGCTGAAGAACACCAGTTGGGCCACGGACAGCGACGACGCGCGGCGCTGGATCACGACCGAGCTCGAACAGGCCAAGGCGGCGGCACAGCGCGTGGGCGCGCGCCAGCTCGCGGTTCTGGGCGGCGCGGATCCGGATCGGCCCATCGGCCCCCAGCGCGAAGCCTTTGTGCGGAACCTGCGCCACGCGGCCGACCTCGCCGCGCGCGATGGTCTCGTGCTCTGCCTGGAGACGCTCAACGCCCACACCGTGCCCGGCATGCTGCTGCACCACCTACCCGACGCACTCGCCGTGCTGCGTGCGGTGGACCATCCTGCCGTGCGCCTGATCTTCGACACCGCGCACGTGCAGGCCATGGACGGCGACCTGCTCGCGCAACTCGATGCGGCGTGGAAGCACATCGAGATCGTGCAGCTGGCGGACTGCCCCGGCCGTCTCGAACCCGGCACGGGCCAGGTGGACTTCGCGGGCGTGCTGCAAACGCTCGCGCGCCGTGGTTACCAGGGCCTGGTCGAACTCGAACACGGCTGGGCGCAGCCCGGCGCCGACAGCGAGCGGCGCGGCCTCGACAGCTTGCGAAGGCTCGATGAGGCTGCCGCATCTCCCGCATGAAAGGAACTCCGTCATGAACGCACCCCAGGACCACCATTCCGTGGCCGAGATCGAACGCCAGCTCGCCGCCTTCGGCACCGTCTTCGACGGTGAGGTGCTCGCCGCCACGCGCGCGTTGTACCGGCCGCTGCTGGACCTCGCGCCCGTGGGCGAAGAGCGGATCGACCAGGCCTACGGTCCGCACGAGCGCCACCGGCTCGACGTCTACCAGCCCCAGGGCCTCAGCCGCGCCACCGCGGTCTACGTGCACGGCGGCGGCTTTGTCGCGGGCGACAAGAACGGCGATGGCGTGTACTACCGCAACGTCGGCTGCTGGCTCGCGCGCCAGGGGTTCACGGCGGTGCTGCCGAACTACCGGCTCGCCACCACCCACGGCTGGCCCGCCGGCACGCAGGATCTGCAGGCGGTGCTGCAGTGGGTGCAACAGGACCGGGAAGCGCAAGGCGACGCCACACCGCTGGTGCTCTGGGGCCAGTCGGCGGGCGCGTGCCACGTCGCATCCTGGTTGTTTGACGACGCCGCGCGCGGCGGCGCACCTGCGGCGCGCGTGGACGGCGTGCTGCTCATGAGCGGCCTGTACCGTGCCGAAGCGCCATTGCCGGCGGGACCCAAGGCTTACTTCGGGGAAGACGCCGTGCTGTATCCCCAACGCTCACCGCTCACCCACGTGCGCGCGCTGGACACGCCGTTGTGCCTCGCCGTGGCCGAACTCGACCCCGGCTGGATCGCCGAGCAGACCTATGCGCTGGCGCACGCGCTCACGCGCGCGAACGGCCAGAGCCCGCGCTTCGTCTTCAACCGGGGCCACAACCACGTGTCCACGGTGCAGAGCCTGGGCTCGCCGCAGCAGGACGTGGCGGGCGAGGTGTTGCGCTTCATGGCGGCGGTGGCCGATCGCGCGGCCTGATTCGGTCGGCCGGACGCGCAGTTCGCATCCTGAAAGCGAGGTTCCGCGGCTGGAATGGAGGGATTGGGGGAAACCCCGAGGTGCCTTGAGCGGCCCGTGGCCAGTCGACAGAATCAACGGCCATGAACCTTGAAGAACACATCTTTCGCGCGCGGCCCAGTGCCGTCAACGCGGACCGCTCCGGAACACAGAGCCTCACGAAGGCCATCCGCCTCCTGCGCGCCATCGCGGCGCGGCCCCAGTTCGGCTGGCGCCTGTCGGACCTTTCCGTCGCCTGCGGCATGGACAAGGGCACGGTGCACCGCATGCTCTCGTGCATGGTGGAGGAGCGCCTGGTGCGCCAGCGCGCCAGCGACCGCCACTACCTGCCCGGCCCCTTCATGTTCGAGCTCGGCCTGGCCTTGCCTGACGCGATGCAGTTCCAGCGCGCGGCAGAGGCGAGCGTGAACGCCTTCGCCAAGCGCATGGGCGGCCTGGCGCTGCTGCTGTACCGCAGCGGCAACGAGTACGTGTGCAGCCAGCGGGCCGGTTCGCTGCAGCTCGCCGGCATGATGGTCTACCCCGGCACGCGCCGGCCCTTGTTCTCGGCCGCCGGTGGGGTGGCCATCCTGCAGACGCTGCCCGAAGAAGAGGTGCGGCGCGTGCAGGCGGAAAACCTGGCCGTCGAGATCGGCCGCAACGGTACGGTGCGCCTGGCCGCATTGCAGAAGATGTACGACCGCTCGGCCGAGCATGGCTGGGGCGTGAACCTGGGCGACGTGGTGCCGGGCGTGCACGCCTTCGGCATCAAGATCATCAACGAAGCCGGCGAAGCCTTTGCCTCGCTGTCGCTGGTGGGCACGGCAGACCTGTATCCGGCCGAGCGCCTGGAACAGGTGCACCAGGAATTGCAGCTCGCAGCCGACGCCCTGTCGGCCGACGCGCGTAAGTTCAACATGTGAACTTCACGCCGGCCAGCGCCTTCTCGCGAAGGCGCCGGACCTCTACCTTCGCGGGGTCGTCCTTCATGAACCTCGCGAATGCCTTCCATCCCATCCGCCATCAACCTGGAAGACCTGCGACAGCAGGCCCGCCGCAAACTGCCGCGCATCGCCTTCGATTTCATCGATGGCGGTGCCGATGACGAAGCCTGCTTGCAACGCAACCGCGCGGCCTTCCAGCGCTACACGCTGGTGCCGCGCTACCTGCGCGACGTGTCGCGGCGCAACCAGTCGGTGGAGCTGTTCGGCCACCGCTATGCGAGCCCGATCGGCATCTCGCCCACCGGCCTGGCCGGCCTGTTCCGGCCCGACGCCGATCTGATGCTAGCCGCCGCCGCGCGGGAGGCCAACGTGCCGTTCCTGCTCTCCAGCGCGGCCAACGCGGCGCTGGAAGACGCGAGCGCCATCGCCCCCGACAACGTGTGGTTCCAGATGTACTGCACCACGAACGAGTCGATCAACGCCGATCTCGTGCAGCGCGCCATCCGGGCCAAGGTTCGGGTGCTGGTGGTGTCGGTGGACGTGCCGGTCAATTCCAACCGCGAGCGCAACAAGCGCAACGGGTTTTCTCGTCCTTTGAAGATGACGCCCGGCGTCGTGCTCGAAGCCATGGGACACCCGGGCTGGGTGTTGCGCTATCTGCGCGCGGGCGGCATTCCCATGATGCGCAACTGGCTGCCCTACGCACCCGAAGGCGCACAGGCGGCGCAGGTGGCCGACATGTACGGCACGCTCACGCCCGCGCCCATGGTGTCGTGGCAGCACATTCGCAAGATCCGCGAGGCCTGGCGCGGCCCGCTGGTCATCAAGGGCCTGCTGCACCCCGAGGACGCGCGCCAGGCCGTGCAGCTGGGCGCGCAGGGCCTGATCGTCTCCAACCACGGCGGGCGCCAGCTCGATGCCGCGCCGTCCCCGCTGGACATGCTGCCCGCGGTGCGCGACGCGGTGGGTCGCCACGCGGAACTCATGCTCGACAGCGGCGTGCGGCGCGGCTCCGATCTGGTGATCGCGCGTTGCCTGGGCGCACGCTCGGCGATCTTCGGCCGGCCCTCCCTGTTCGGCGTGGCCGCTGGTGGCCAGGCTGGCGCGGCGCGCGCGCTGGCCATCGTGCGCGCCGAGGTCGACATGGTGCTCGCACAGATCGGCTGCGACGACTTCGAAGCCCTGAATGAGAGCTACCTCTGGCGCGAGGGCGCACCGCTGCCACGCGCCAGCACCCCTTCCCCCTCGCCGGTCGCCCGACCGGACATCCCCACAACCACCCCTGAGGAGACAGCATGAACACAGCACATGGTTTGACGCGGCGCGACGCCGTGGGTTATCTGGCCGGCGCCGCCGCAGGCATCGCCGGCCTGGGCGCCAGCGGCGCCGCCATGGCCGCCACGCAGTGGCGCGCCTACACCTACAACGCGGTCGCCACCGTCACGGCGGTCAAGGGCCTCAATGCCCTGTTCGAGGCGATCCAGAAAGAAACGCAGAGTGAACTGAGCGTGCGCCTGAACCTGGGCGGCACGCTGCCGATCGCGGCCACCAACATCACGCAGGCCGTGGCCGACAACGTGGTGCAGCTCGGCGACGACGCCTTCTTCATCGGCAGCGTGCCGGTGGGCGGCATCGTGCGCCTGCCGATGTTCCTGCCGCGCCGCGCCGATTTCGAGAAGGCCTGGGACGCCGCCGCGCCCTACCTGCGCGCCGACTACGCGAAGAAGAACGTGGTGGTGCTGGGCCGCTACATCTTCCCCGAGAACGTGATGTGGTCGCGCAAGAAGCTGACCTCGCTGGCCGACATCGCGGGCCAGAAGATCCGCGTGATTTCGCCCGAGCAGTCGGAGTTCATCAAGCTGCTCGGCGGCATCCCGGTCACGCTAGGCACCTCCGAGGTGGCCGCCGGCATCGACCGTGGCGTGATCGACGGTGCCCTCACCGCCAGCTCGGGCTACGGCCATGTGTGGCGCGATCTGCTCAAGTACAGCTACCGCCTCAACGTGAGCTTCGTCGACTCGCTGATCCTGGTGAACAAGGACGCCTGGGGCAAGCTCACACCCGACCAACGCACCAAGGTGCAGGCGCTGGTGGACGAGCACACGAAACGCATGACGGCAGCCATGGCCGCCGAGGATGGCGAGATCACCCGGAAGCTGGCCGAGGGTGGCATGGTCATCACCGAGCCCAGCGCGGCCGATCTTGCCGAAGCCGAGCGCCGCATCACGCCCTACTGGAAGGAGTGGGGCGAGAAGCGGCCGGCGGCGCAGGAGGCGCTGCAAAAGGTGCGCCTGGCAGGGGGACGTTGAGATGGCCGATCTTGCCGAAAGGCTGCCCCTGGACACCGAGCTGCACCAGGAAGATGGCGATGCGTTCAGCCCGCCCGAAGACGCCTTCTCGCGCCTGGGCCGCCGCGTGAGCGAATGGGCCATGGTGGGCCTGGTGATCATGATGGGCGCCGAGATGCTGGTGCGCACCCTGTTCGGCTGGTCGATCCAGTTCAGCAACGAGATCGGGGGCTACGCGCTCGTGGCCATCACCTTTCTGTCGCTCGCCTCGGGCCAGCTCGAACACGCCTACCACCGCGTGCACTTCGTCGAACGCCGGTTCGGCCCCGCCGGGCAGGCGCGCCTGCGCCTGGGCTTCGACCTCGCCACCCTCGTGGTGACGGCGGTGCTGTTGGCCGAGTTCGTGCGCTTCGAGTGGATCACCTGGCAGTCGGGGGACGTGGCCGCCACCTCGCTCATGACCCCGCTGTGGGTGCCGCGCTTTTTCATGCCCGTGGGCATGCTGATGCTGGCCTGGGCACTGCTGGCCACCGTGCGCGGCGACTGGCGCCGGCTGCAAGCCGCGAAACAGGGAGTGGGCCGTGCATGAGTACCTGATCATCGGCGTCTTCGTGCTGTTCGTCGGCCTGCTGGCCACCGGCATGTCGGTGCCCTTCGCCATCCTGTTGCCGGGCATCGCCTACCTCTGGCTGCAGGGCGGCGTGGGTGCGCTGCACGGCCTGGGCCTGGCCAGCTGGGGCAGTATGGACAGCTACACGCTGACCGCCATCCCGTTGTTCGTGCTGATGGCCGACATCCTGCAGGGCAGTGGGTTGGGTCTGCGGGTCTATGGCGGTCTGTCCAAGCTGGTGCGGCGCGTGCCGGGTGGCCTGCTGCAGACCAACATCGTGGGCTGCGCCGTGTTCGCGGCGGTCAGCGGCTCCAGCGTGGCCACCGCCGCCTCGATCGGCAAGGTCGCCCTGCCCGAGCTGCGGGCGCGCCGCTACGACGCGCGGCTGGCCACCGGCTCGCTGGCGGCGGGCGGCACGCTGGGCATTCTGATCCCGCCCTCCATCGCCATGATCGTCTACGCCACCTTCACCGAAACCTCGGTGGCCAAGCTCTTCATGGCGGGCGTGGTGCCGGGCATCGTGCTCACGCTGATGTTCATGGTCTACCTGGCCTTCGCTGCCATCCGCCGGCCGGAGATCGCGCCACGCGAGACCGCGGCGCTCACGCGCGACACGGTGCTGCGCGCGCTGGTCGACATCGTGCCCTTCATGCTGCTCATCCTGGGCATCATGGGCGCGATCTACACCGGCGTGGCCACGCCCACCGAAGCCGCGGCGGCGGGTTGCATCTTCGCGATCGTGATCGCCAAGCTGTTCGGCGAGCTGTCGTGGCGCGAATTCGTGGACTGTCTCAAACGCTCCACGCTGGTCACGAGCAACATCCTGTTCATCACCTACGCGGCCTTCATCTTTTCGTACGCCATGGCCGTGGCGGGTGTGGGCGAAGACATCACGGCCTTCATCGTCGGGCTCAACCTCAGCAAGCTCGAGTTCCTGCTCGCGCTCTTCATCCTGTTCACCGCGCTCGGGGCGCTGGTGGAGAGCCTCGGCATGATCGTCATCACCGTGCCGCTGCTCTACCCGCTGCTGGCGCCCTACGGCATCGATCCGGTGTGGTTCGGCATCGTGGTGGTGGTCTTCATCGAGATGGGGCAGATCACGCCACCGATCGGCATCAACCTGTTCGTGATCCAGAGCATTGCGCGCGGCAACCTGTCGGACGTGGTGATGGGCACCGTGCCCTTCCACCTGATCATGTTCCTGCTCGTGGGCCTGCTGATCGTGCTGCCCGAGCTGGCCCTCTGGCTGCCGAGCCGGGTGTCGGGAGGCTGAACGATGTTTGCACCACCCGAAAGGCTGAAGGCCGAGATCTTTGCGCGCATCCCCGAGCGTTTCCTGGTGCGCGATCGCCGGAGCGACTGGGTCGACACCCAGCTGCACGGCGCGCCCACACCCGTGTTCCTCGAAGGGCCGTCGTTCGACCTCCAGGGCAATCTGTGGGTGGTCGACATTCCCTGGGGGCGCATCTTCCGCATCGACCCGAAGGGCGACGTCGACCTCGTCACGCAGTACGACGGCGAGCCCAACGGCCTGAAGTTCCACCCCGATGGACGCGCCTTCATCACCGACTTCCGGCGCGGCCTCCTGGTCCTGGACCCGAAGACCGGCCGGGTCGAACCGGTGCTGGAGCGCGCGCGGCTCGAAGGCTTTCGAGGGCTCAACGACCTGTTCTTCGCCGCCAACGGCGACCTGTACTTCACCGACCAGGGCATGAGCGGCCTGCACGACCCGAGCGGCCGTCTGTACCGCCTGCGCGCCAGCGGCGAACTCGACCTCGTGCTCGCCGGCATCCCCAGCCCCAACGGGCTGGTGCTGAACCTCGACGAGAGCGCGGTCTACCTGGCCGTGACGCGCGACAACGCCATCTGGCGCGTGCCCCTCGCCGCCGATGGCACGGCCACCAAGGTGGGGGTGTACATCCAGATGTCGGGCGGTGGCGGCCCCGACGGCATCGCGCTCGATGCCGAAGGCGGGCTGGCGGTGAGCCACGTCGGCTTCGGCGCGGTCTGGGTCTTCAGCCCCAGGGGCGAGCCGTTCTACCGCATCGACGCGCCCAACGGCGGCCTCACCACCACCAACTGTGCCTACGGCGGGCCCGATGGCCGCACGCTGCACCTGCTGGAGTCGCGCTCGGGCACGGTGTTCACCGCGCGCGTGCCGGTGGCCGGCAAGCCGCTGTACGCGCACACGGGCCGCCCCGCCTGAACCGCCGCCGGTGGCCTGCACAAGTTCAACATGTGAAACCCTGCAGAACCACCGCACACGCAAGCACGGCGTCCCGCGCTACCTTTGACCCCAGCGACACGCCGCACACACACCAACACGATACGGAGACCCACCATGCAATCCCTGTTGCGCCGCACCCTGCTCAAAGGCTGCACCGCCGTGGCCGCGCTGGCCGCGCTGAGCTCGCCCGCACTCGCGCAAGGCGAGTGGCCGAGCAAGCCGGTGCGCATCATCGTGGCCTACCCGGCCGGCCAGAGCACCGACATCGCCACCCGCTACTTCGCTGAGAAGCTCACGCACGCGCTGGGCCAGAACGTGTTCGTGGAGAACCGGCCCGGTGCCTCCGGCAACATCGGCACGGCGGCCGCGGCGCGGGCCACGCCCGATGGCTACACGCTGGTCATGGGCGCCAACGGCACCCACGCCATGAACCCGGCCTTGTTCGTGAACCCCGGCTTCGACGCCGAGAAGGACTTCGACCCCATCGTGCTCACGGCGCTGATTCCCTTCGCCATCTCCGCCGCGCCCAACCTGCCGGTGAACTCGCTGTCCGACCTGATCGCGCTGGCGCGCAGCAAACCCGACAAGTTGGACGTGGCCATCCCCAGCGTCACCGGCCAGCTGGTGCTGGAAATGCTCAAGCAGCAGAACGTGCCGCTGTTCCCCGTGAAGTTCAAGGGCTCGGCCGATGCCATGACCGCCGCGCTCGGCGGGCACGTGCCGGTGCTGATCGACACCGTCGCCGCCACCCGCACCCAGCTCGGCAAGATCAAGCCGCTGGCCGTGACCACCCTGACGCCACTGGCCTCCATGCCCGGCGTCAAGACCGTGAGCGAACAGGGCTTGCCCAACTTCACCCTCACGGCCTGGAACGTCCTGATGGTGCCCAAGGGCGTGCCTGCTCCCATCCAGGCGCGCCTAGGCGCCGAAATGAAAAAGATCCTGGAGCTGCCCGAAACCCATAAGGCGCTGGCAGACCTGGGCTTCGAACGGGCACAACCCAAGACCACCGCCGAACTCGCCACCTGGCTGCAAGCCGAGCGGCGCAACTTTGCGCAACTCATCCAGGCCGCCCAGATGAAACCCGAATGACCCTGTCCACCCCCGACCAGAGACACCGCCATGCCCAAGATCCAGACCTCTTCCCTGCACTCCGATTTCGCGGTGCAGGTGCACACCTCCATCATGGACATCGTCGACGATGAAGCGGCGATCGCCGAACTCAAGGCCATCTGGCGCCAGTCGCCGGTGATGATCTTTCGCCGCCAGTCGCTCGACGAACCCGAGCTGGTGCGCTTCACCCAGCGTTTCGGCCACTGCGAGACCTCGGGCCGCAAGGACATCCAGTCGCCTTACCACGAGCAGATCATCTACTTCAGCACCCTCAAGTACTCCGACGGCCGCTTCGTGGGCGGCTTCGCGGGCGGCGAGGACGTCGACTGGCATTCCGACCAGACCTTCCAGGTGCGCCCGGCCACCGGCGCCATCCTCTACGGCACCGAAGTGCCGCGCGACGGTGGCGACATCTACTGGGCCAACCAGTACGCGGCCTGGGACCAGCTGCCCGCCGATGTGCAGCAGCTCATCGACGGCCGCACCGGTATCTACCGCTATGCCAAGCGCTACGCCATGCTCAACACGCTGGAGCTGCAGGACAAGGCCAAGGCCAACGCCCTGCTGAACCTGCCCGATGCGAAACACCCGGTCGTGCTGACGCACCCTGGCACCGGTCGCAAGGCGCTCTATGCAGACCCGACCACCCTCATCGCCATCGAAGGCCTGAGCGACGAGCAGAACGCGCGCGTGCTGCCGCTGCTGTTCGAGGCTGGCGGCGACCCGGCCCATGTGTACCGCCACAAGGTGCAGAACGGCGACATGATGATGTGGGACAACGGCTGCACCATGCACCGCCGCGACGTGATGCAGATCGACCAGCCGCGCCTGATGAAGCGCACCACCTTCCGCCTCTCCGAAGCCGAGTACTGCGTGCCGCACGCCTGAAAGAGAAAGAACGCCGCCGTGACCCGACCTTCCGTTTTTCTGCGCGTCAACCGCGTGGCCGCCAGCGTGTGCGCGCAAGCGCAGGACGTGACCGTGGCCGACCTCCACGAAAGCACCGCTCACCTGGGCTTCAACGGACTCATGTCGCCGCGCATGCGGCGCGTGACACCGGGTGCGCGCATCGCCGGCCCGGCCATCACCGCGCTCACGCAACCAGGCGACAACCTCATGATGCACCGCGCGCTGCGCCTGGCGCAGCCCGGTGACGTGCTGGTGGTGACCTGCCTGGGCGAGACCTCGGCCGCGCAGTGGGGCGACGTGGCCACCACCTATGCGAAGGAAGTCGGCTTGGCCGGCGTGGTGGTGCAGGGCTGCGTGCGCGATGTGGACAACGTGATCGGCATGGGCATGGCCGTGTGGTCCACGCACATCTGGCCGGTGCATGCGGACAAGGGCAAGGGCGGCGGCGTGAACGTGCCGATCAGCTGCGGCGACGTGACCGTGCGCCCCGGTGACCTGGTGGTGGCCGATGGCGACGGTGTGCTGGTGCTGCCGCGCGACGAGGCCGCTGCCGTGGTCACGGCCGCGCAGGCCAAGATGCGCAAGGAAAGCGAGGCCGCCGAAGCGATCCGCCAGGGCGCGACGGTGTGGGACCTGAGCGGGGCCGCTGCGGCCTATGCGCGGCTGGGTGTGGTGGAGGTCGATGCGGCGTTCGACGACGCGGCGTGAGGGGTCGTGCTCATCCATCCTTACCTCAAAGTAAGGAAAATCAGGAGCCCATCAAAATGAGCGCGCTGCGGTTGCTGCTGGGTGTTTGCAGACGATGACTTGCTCAGTGCCTCAACCGTGAGCCCGCGAACCCCTTCCGGGGCCGGCCCTTGCCCCAGCGGGCTGAGCACCAGCGAGCCCGCGGACTCCGCGCCGTAGTGGCGCTGCAAGCCGAAGACGTCCTTGTGCACGAGTTGGGCCTCTTTGGCCAATGACTTGCGCAGCTCCTCTTCGGGCAGCAGGTTGTCGAAGTACCACTGCACCGGGCGGTTGGAGGAGCCGTCGACATGGGCGGACTCGCGCAATGGCAAGCCCGGCGAGAGCGCGTAGCTGCTCTGGCCTTGCACCCACACCGGGTGGTACTGGAGCACCCAGATGTCGTTCACATCGAAGAGCCAGGCCACGAGCTTCGCCGCCAGCGGCGCTCCCGCTCAATCCAGACTCGCCCCCGAAGACTTCACCACCGCAGACCACTTGGCGATGTCCTCGCGCAGAAGTGCATCGAACTGCTGCGGGTCGCTGGCAAAGGGCACGGCGCCCTGGCCGGTGAACTTCTCCACCACCTCGGGTGACTTCAGCAGCTCGTTCACGTCCGCGTTGATCTTGCGGATGACCGCCGAGGGCGTGCCCGCAGGCGCGAACAGGCCGAACCAGGGATTCACATCGAAGTCCTTGAAGCCCGCCTCGGCGATGGTCGGGATGCTGCCGAAGGCGGCGGCGCGCTGGCGGCTGGTGAGCGCGATCGGCCGCAGGCTGCCCTGCTTGATGGCGCCCGACACCGAGGGCAGGCTGGTGAACACGAGGTCGATCTGGCCGGCCATCAGGTCCTGCATGGCCGGCGCCGCGCCACGGTAAGGCACGTGCGTGAGCGGGATGCCCGCCGCCTGGCCGAACATCACGCCCAGCAGGTGGTTGACCGAGCCGTTGCCCGCCGAACCGTAGGTGAGCGCGCCGCTGCGCGCCGAGGCGATCACATCGGCCACGCTGGCGTGCTTCGCGCCGGCGCGCGCGACGATCACGAAGGGCAGGGTCGCCAGCGTGGCCACGGGCTCGAAGTCCTTCACCGGATCGAAGGGCAGCTTCTTGTAGAGCGCGCCGTTGATGGCGTGCGTGCCCGAGTAGCTCATCAGCAGCGTGGTCCCGTCGGGCGCGGCACGCGCCACGCCTTCCATGCCGATGTTGCCACCCGCGCCCGCGCGGTTTTCCACCACCACCGGCTGGCCCCACTTCTCGGACAGCTTCTGCCCGATCACGCGCGCCAGCGTGTCCGAGGCGCCGCCGGGTGTCTGCGGGACGATGATCTTCACGGGCTGGGTGGGAAAGCTCTGCGCGGCGGCAGCCAGGGCCAGGCCCAGGCCCAACACGGCGGTGGCGGCGCGTTTCAACAAGATCGGCTTCATGGTGTGGTCTCCGTTGTGTCGCTGGCGCTGTGCTGAAGGGCCTCGATCACATGCGCCAGCTGTCGGGGCATCGAGGTGTCGAAAACCGGGGCCGGCAGCGCCGCGATGGCGTGCGCGGCGAGGCGCTCGACCACTCGGCGCAGGCGGTAGCGCGCGCGTGCCTGCCGCAGCTGGGCCTGCCGTGGCGAGCTGGCCAGCCAGGCCTGGTGTGCGTCGATGGCCTGCGACAAGGCCTCGATGGTCTCGGGCTTGCTGCTGGACGCGAGCAGCACCCGGGGCTGCCAGGTGCCCGCCTCGCGCCGCGACACCGCCGCGATGCGCTGGATGTCGGTGGCCATCTTCTGCGCGCCCGCGAGGTCGCACTTGTTGACCACGAAGAGGTCGGCCATTTCCATGATGCCGGCCTTCATGGCTTGCACGACATCACCGCTCTCGGGCAGCAGCACCAGCAGCAGTGTGTCCACCTGCGCACGTGCGGCGTATTCGGCCTGGCCCACGCCCACGGTTTCGAGCAGCACTTCGTCGAAGCCGTGCGCGTCCATCAGGTCGAGCATCTCGGGCAGGTTGTCCGACAGGCCGTCGGAGGTGGAGCGCGAACCGATGGAGCGGATGTAGAGATCGGGGCTGCCCGCGAGATCGTCCATGCGGATGCGGTCGCCCAGGATGGCGCCACCGGACTTCGGGCTGCTCGGGTCGACCGCGAGCACGCCCATGCGGTGGCCGCCGCGCGCGCGGTGCAGAGCCAGGTGGCCCGCGAGCGTGCTCTTGCCCGCGCCCGGCGCGCCGGTGAGGCCGATGCGGCGCGCGCCGGCGCCGGGCACGTCGTCGGGTGCCCGCGCCAGCATGTCGTGCGCGCTGGCGTTGGCCAGCGCGGTGAGGGCGCGGCCCAGGGCGTAGCGGTCCAGGGCCTCGCGTTCGCTCACGCCAGGGCCTTTCCGAACACGGCCCCGTGGTGCTGGTCGAGCAGCGGCGGCAGGCCGTAGCGCGGTGCGTAGCCCTCGAAGCGCAACGGGCTGGCGATGGCGCGCAGCGGCGCCTCGCCGTCGCCGAGCGGCACCACAAGGCCGCGCGAGCGCGTGAGGTCGGTGTCGAGCGCCGCGGCCAGCGTGCCGACTTCGGACACCACGATGCCCAGCGGCGCGAGGCGGCGCACCCACTCGGCGGCACTGGCCGTCTGCAGCACGGTGCCGATGGCTGCGAGCACGGGCGCGCGGTGGGCGCGACGCGCTTCCAGGGTGGCGAACACCGGGTCGTCGATCCAGCCCGGTTGGCCCGCTTCGGTGCAGAACTTGCGCCAGAACTTGTCGTGCGTGATGAAGAGCGTGAGCCAGCCGTCGGCGGTGGGAAAGATCTGCGCCGGCACCATGTAGGGATGCGAGGAATTGGCCAGGCGCTCCACGGTCTCGTCGGTGTTCAGGGCCGCGCCCGCCAGGTAGTTGAGCTGCGAGAGCATGACGTCGTACATGGCGACGTCGACCTGTCCGCCCCGCCCTTCGACGATCTTGGCCAGCAGGCCCATGGCGGCCACCAGACCGGCCGAGTTGTCGACCGCGGAGTAGCCGGCCTTGGTGGGCGGTGCACTCGGGTCGCCGGTGAGGGCCATCACGCCGGTGAGGGCCTGGATCACGTAGTCGTATGCCGGGTTCTCGGCGTAGGGGCCGTCCAGGCCGTAGCCGGTCAGCGCCACGCAGACCAGCTTGGGGTTGACCGCGCCGAGCGCGGCGTAGGTGAGGCCGAGCTTGCGGATCGCCGAGGGTCGCAGGTTGGTGATGAGCGCGTGCGATTCGCGCGCGAGGCTGTGAAGCGCATCGCGGCCGGCATCGCTCGCGAGGTCGAGCACCACGCTTTTCTTGCTGCGGTTCAGGCTGGCGAAGTAGGCGTTGTGCGGGCCGATGAAGTGCGGGCTGACGCGGCGCGCGATGTCGCCCTCGGGCGGCTCGACCTTGATCACCTCGGCGCCCATGTCGGCCAGCAACAGGCCGCAGTACGGGCCCGCGAGCATGTGGCCGACCTCGATGATGCGCAGACCCGCCAGCGGGCCGCGCGAGGCACCTGCGCGCACGGGTTCTCCTTCGGCTTCGCCTGCGGTGCGAGCTTGCTTGGGGCGTCCCGGCACAGCGCTCATGTGAGCCGCTCCGCCAGGCGCGACACCACGGTGTCCAGCGGCATGTCGGCGGTGAAGATCGCGGCCACGCCCAGCGCCTGCAGTTCCGCGTGGTCTTCGCCTGGGATGGTGCCGCCCAGGAACACCTTCACGTCGGTGGCCTTGCGCCCGCGCAGCTCGGCGATCACGTCGGCCACCAGTTCCTTGTGGCTGCCCGAGAGGATGCTCAGGCCCACAGCGTGCACGCCTTCGTCCACGGCCACTTGCGCGATCTGTCCGGGGCTGCGGCGCAGCCCGGTGTAGATCACCTCGGCGCCCGCGTCGCGCAAGGTGAGCGCGACGATCTTGGCGCCGATGTCGTGTCCATCGAGGCCGGGCTTGCCCACCAGGATGCGTTTGCCGGCCAGCGGCCGTGTGGTGTTGACTGCTTCGCTCATAGGTTCACCGGTTCCTTGAATTCGCCCCATTCCTTCTTGAGGCAATCGACCATCTCTTCGACGGTGGCGTAGGCGTGGCAGCACTCCACCAGCCAGGGCATGACGTTTTCGCGGTCCTGCGCGGCGGCGCTGGCCAGCTTGGCCAGCGACGCGTCCACCGCGGCCTGGTTGCGCGTGTCATTCACGCGCTGGTACTTGTCGAGCGCGCGCTGCGCGATCGTGGGATCGAGTTTGAAGACCTCGCCCACGCCGATCTTTTCGTCGGCCTTGGCGAAGTAGTTCTGGCCCACCACCGCGTGGCGGCCGGCGTCGGTGTCGAGCTTGCGTTCCAGGCCGCGCTCGGCCAGGCGCAGCTGCAGCCAGCCGTCCTCGATCGCGGGCACCACGCCGCCGTATGCGTCGATCTCGCCCATGACCTGGAGGATCATCTCTTCCATGCGGTCGGTGTGCTGCTCCAGGAAATAGGAGCCACCGAGCGGATCGACCGTGCGGGCGATGCCGCTCTCGAAGGCGATCATCTGCTGCGTGCGCACCGCCAGCTCGGCCGAGAATTCGGTCGGAATCTGGAAGGCTTCGTCGAAGGCGCAGGTGAAGATGGATTGGGCACCGCCGAACACCGCGGCCATGGTTTCCACCGCCACGCGCACCGCGTTGTTGTAGGGCTGCGGCGCGACCAGTGAACTGCCGCCGCACACCACGCCGAAACGGAAGTGCTGCGCCTTGGGGTCCTGCACGCCGTAGCGCTCCTTCATGAAGCGCGCCCAGAGCCGGCGGCCGGCGCGGAACTTCGCGATCTCGTCGAAGAAATCCATGTGTACGTAGAAGAAGAAGGACAGGCGCTTGGCGAACTTCTCCACGTCGCCGCCGCGCTGGCGCAGCTCCTCCACATAGGCCAGGCCGTTGGCCAGCGTGTAGGCCATCTCCTCGGCGGCGGTCGCACCGGCGTCGCGCACATGGGCACCGGCGATGCTGATCGGGTTGAAGCGCGGCGTGACGTCGTTCGAGTACAGGATCGAGTCGGCGATCAGACGCATCGAGGGCCGCACCGGGAAGATCCAGGTGCCGCGCGCCACGTATTCCTTGAGGATGTCGTTCTGGATCGTGCCCGTGAGCTTGTGGCGTGGCACGCCCTGCTTGTCGGCCACCGCGAGGTACATCGCGTAGATGATCGCGGCGGTGCCGTTGATGGTGAACGAGGTGGAGATCTTCGACAGGTCCAGGTCCTTGAAGAGGATTTCCGCTTCGCTCAGGTTGGACAGCGACACGCCGACCTTGCCGATCTCCGGCCGGGCCATCGGGTGCGTGGGGTCGTAGCCGCATTGCGTGGGCAGGTCCAGCGCGACCGACAGACCCGTCTGGCCTTTTTCCAGCAGGAACTTGTAGCGTTCGTTGCTTTCCTCGGCGGTGCCGAAGCCCGAGTACTGGCGGATGGTCCAGAGCCGGCCTTGGTAACCGTCGGGGAAGATGCCGCGCGTGAACGGGTACTCGCCCGGCTGGCCGATGTTCTCGGGGTTCACGGCCGAGGCGTCGACCCGGGTGGGTACCGGTATGCCGGTGCGGCTGATGGGGCCCAGCTCGGGTTCGGCGGGCAAGGCCGATGCAAGGGGGTCTCGGCTGTTCATGTACGGGCCTTGTTGAGCAATTTGTCGGAGGCGGCCCAGTGGTCGTCGTGCAACCAGGTCCGTGCGAGGTGGTCCTGTTCCACGCGGCGGTGCGCGGGCCAGGCCTGCCCTTGGCGTGCCGCGACGGCCTGCGCCTTGATGCCGCGCAGCACCTGCGGCGCGCAGGCATCCAGGGGTTGGAGGAAGTCGGCGATGTCCTGGCCTTGCGGGCCATCGGCGATCACCGCATCGGCCAGTCCCCAGGCCAGTGCGGTGGGCGCGTTCACCAGTTCGGCGCGGGCCATCATGCGCATCGCGCGTGCCGGGCCGAGCAGACGGAACAGATCGGGCCCGCCGCCCCAGGCCGAGGTGATAGCCAGGCGCGCCTGGATGTAGCCGATGCGCGCGTGCGCGGCCTGCAGCCGCATGTCGCAGGCCAGGGCGAGTTCGGCACCGCCGCCGATGGCGTCGCCGTTGAGGTAGGCCAGCACCGGCACCGGGCAGTGGCGGATGGCGTCGAGCGCGTCGCCGGCTTCTTCCATCATGGCCTGCACCGCGGTCTCGTCGCGCACGCCGGCCAGGTCGCGCAGGTCGCCGCCGGCGGCGAAGTACTTCTCGCCCGCGCCGCTGATGACGAGGTAACGCGTGCCGGCGCGGGCGCCGGCCTCGCGCACCGCGTCGGCCAGGGCCGCGAGCACCGGGCGCGCCAGGGCGTTGTGTTTGTCGGCGCGGTCGACGGTGAGCCAGACGGCCCCCGAGGCGCGCGCCACGGTGCGGATCGGTCCGCTCGTGGCAAGGGGAGGAGGTGGTGGTGTTGTGGTCTGCATGGCATTCATGCTAGATTGGCTCGAGTCCAGCTGGAAGAACACTTATTCGAGATATCGAACAAATAGGAGCCGCATCGACCCATGGATCCAGAATTCGACCCCATCGTTCAGGATACCGAACAGACCACGCCCACTGCCGTGAAGGCCGGAGGTGTTGCCGTGACCGCCGTCGAGCGCGTGCTGGACGTCTTCGAGATGTTCCAGAAGGTGCGAAAACCGTTGTCGCTCACCGACCTGGCCGAGGCCACGGGCATTCCCAAAAGCAGTTGCCACGCCATCGTGGGCACGCTCACGGCGCGCGGTTACCTCTATTCGTTGAGCCGCCCGCGTTCGCTGTACCTCACGCGCCGCCTGTTCGACATCGCCAGCGAGATCCAGGACAGCGACCCGTTCATGGAGCGTGTGGTGCCGCTGCTCGAACGCCTGCGCGACACCTCGCGCGAAACGGTGATCCTGGGCAAACGCCAGGGCGATGCGGTGATCTACCTGCAGGTGGTGGAGAGCACGCATTCCATCCGCTACTCCGCGCGGCCGGGCGAGTTCAAGCCCCTGCACTCCAGCGCCATCGGCAAGGCCTTGCTGGGCAGCCTGAAGGAGCCGGAAATGCGCGCACAGATCGAGCACCGGCACCTGCCCGCGATCACCGGCGCCACGCTGATCAGCCCGCAGAGCCTGGGCGACGACATCGCCGCCAGCCGCAAGCGTGGCTACTTCGTGAGCCGGGGCGAGAACGTCGCCGATGTGTGGGCGGTGTCGGCGTTCCTGAACGTGCACAGCGAAACCCTGGCCATTGCCATCGCCGGGCCGCGCCATCGCATGGAGCACAGCCTGCTGGAATGCGCCCAGCTGCTGCTGGCCACCTGCAGCTTCATCAGCCGGCAATCGACGCGGTAGCCCGGCTTCAGGGGGGGTGTCACCGCTTCGTCACCCAAGTGTCGCGCCGCTGTCAAGGCGGGCCGGCAAGCTGGGCGCGCTGTCCTCGTTCGCCCACCGGATGAGCGAAGCGCATGTCCACCGCCAACCGACGAAAGCATCCTCATGAAGCTGCACGCCCCTACCCTGCTCGCTCTGGCCGCCGCCAGCGTGGGCTTTGCCGCCCAGGCCCAGAGCGCCTACCCCGCCACCCTTGCCGGCCACGCCCTGCTGCCCGCGAAGACCGTCATCGCCGCGCCCAAGGATGCGCCGGCCGACCTGCAGGTCAGCGGCAAGTTCACCACCGGCAAACTGGTCGAGAAAATCGGCAGTGTCGAAGGCCTCTCGGGCGGTCGACCCACCGGCGTGTCGCTGCCGTTCAAGGGCCAGCCGGTCCAGGGCCACTCGGGCATCAAGAAAATGCCCGACGGCACGTTCTGGATCCTCACCGACAACGGCGCGGGCGCCAAGGCCAACTCCCCGGACTTCGCGCTCTACCTCAACCACTACAAGGTCGACTTCAAGAGCGGCCAGTTCACGCGCCTGAAGACCGTGTTCCTGCACGACCCCGACAAGAAGGTGCCGTTCCGCGTCGTGCACGAGGGCACGAAGAAGCGCTACCTCACCGGCTCGGACTTCGACCTCGAGAGCTTCCAGTTCGCCGGTGGCTCGATCTGGTTCGGCGAAGAGTTCGGCCCCTTCCTCATCAAGGCCGACATGAACGGCAAGGTGCAGGCCGTGTTCGAAACGCAGGTCGACGGCAAGGTCGTGCGCTCGCCCGACCACCCCGCCGTCACCACGCCCGGCGCGCCGGGTGCCGAGGTGAAGTTCCAGGTGCGCCGCTCCAAGGGCTACGAAGGCATGGCCGCGTCGAAGGACGGCAGCAAGCTCTACGCCTTGCTCGAAGGCGCGCTGCACGACGAAGCGACCAAAGCAGCCGAGGTCATCGACGGCAAGCAGTTCCTGCGCGTGCTGGAGTTCGACGTGAAGACCGAACAATGGACCGGCCGCCATTGGAAATACGTGCTCGAGGCCAACCACCACGCCATCGGCGATTTCAACATGATCAGCCCGACCGAAGGCCTGATCATCGAGCGCGACAACGGCGAAGGCACGGCCGACAAGGCCTGCCCCGAAGCCACGAAACGCGCCGATTGCTTCCACGACCTGGCGAAGTTCAAGCGCGTCTACAAGATGGAGTTGAGCGAGGCCAACGTGGGTGGCCCGGTGCGCAAGATCGGCTACATCGATCTCATGAACATCGCCGATCCGAACAAGCTGGCGCGCAAGCCGCTCAACGACGGCGTGCTGACCTTCCCCTTCTTCACGATCGAAAACGTGGACCTGGTCGACGCGCGGCACATCGTGGTCGGCAACGACAACAACCTGCCGTTCTCCAGCAGCCGCGAGCCCAACAAGGCCGACGACAACGAGCTGGTGTTGCTCGAAGTCGGGGACTTTCTCTCGGCGCGCTGAGCACGCCGTCGTGAGCGGCTGCGCTCAAGGCACCAGCAGCAGCGCGAAGGTGGGCAGGTAGGTCACGAGCCCCAGCACCACCAGCATCATGGCCACGAACGGCAGGATGGCCCGCGCCACGGGCCACAGCTTCAGGCCGCTGACGGCCATGCCCACGAAGAGGCAGTAGCCGATCGGCGGGGCCGCCATGCCGATGGCCACGTTGGTGACGATCATGGCGCCGAAGTGGATCGGATCGACGCCGAACTGGTTCGCGATGCCGATCAGCATGGGGCCGAGGATGACCATGATGGCCACTTCGTCCATCACCGCGGCGAGCAGGAAGAAGCCGATGTTGAGCGCGAGCAGCATGGTCCACTTCTCGTGGAAGTGCGTGGCGAGCCAGGCCGCGAGCTGGCCGGCCAGCTGCTCCTGTGCGATCAGGAAGCTGAAGCCGCTGGAGACGGCGACGATGGCCATCACGATGGCGCTGATGGCCATGGCCTTGGCGATGATGCTGGGCAGTTGCGCCAGCGTGAGCCGCCGCTCCACCACCAGGCCGATGAACAGTGCATAGACGCAGGCCACCACGGCGGCCTCGGTGGGCGTGAAGGCGCCGCCGTAGATGCCGCCGAGCACCACCGCCGGCGCGAGCAAGGCCCACACGCCTTCGCGCAAGGCGGTGGCGATCTCGCGCCACGAAGCGCGCTTCTCGCGCGGTATCGGCGAGCGCAGCGCGCGCGTGACGGCGATGACGGCCATGCCCAGGGCCATCAGCAGACCGGGCAACACGCCCGAGAGGAACAGCTTGGAAATCGACTGCTCGGCGATCACGCCCCAGATCACGAAAGCGATCGACGGGGGAATGAGCGGTGCGAGCACGCCCGCGCTCACCACCAGCGCGGTGGCATAGGCCTTGTCGTAGCCGCGCGCCACCATGGCCGGAATCATGATGGCGCCGATGGCCGCCGTGGTGGCCGGCGCGGAGCCGCTCACCGCCGCGAAGACCAGGGCCGCGAGCAGCACGGCCAGGTCCATGCCGCCGGGCAGGTGGCGCACGAAGACCTCGGCGACGCGCACCAGGCGCTGCGACAGGCCACCCGCGCTCATGAGCTCGCCCGCCAGCATGAAGAAGGGAATGGCCAGCAAGGCAAAGCTCTGCGTGCCCGCCACCACGGTCTGCGGGAACAGCATGGGCTCGATGCCTACGCTGAGCACCACGGCGATGACGCACAGGCCGATGGCGAACGCGAACGGCATGCCGAGCACGGCCAGGCCGGCAAAGCCGGCGGTGAGGATCCAGGTGGTCAGGGACATGGGAGGTCTTCAGGTGGCCGAGAGCGGTTCGCTCTCGGGCGGGCGGTAACCCGCGACGCGCTCCAACGCGAACAGGCACACCAGCGCGCCGCTCACGGGAGCGCTTGCGTACAACCAGGTCAGGGGGTAGCCGATGGCGGCCGAGACCGCGCCCGCGGTGTCGCCCGCGTAGCGCACGCCGGCCCACACCAGGAAGCCGCCACAGCCCGCGATCAGCAGCAGCATGAGCCGCTCGATCACGCGCTGCACGGCCGGCGGCAGCAGCTCCACCAGCAGGTCCATGCGCACGTGGATGCCGTCGCGCACGCCGAGCGCGATCGCCAGCAGCATGGACCAGCCGAAACAGGTGATCGCGAACTCTTCGGTCCAGCTCGGCGCGCGGTCGAAGACATAGCGCATGAACACCTGTCCGGCCAATGCCGCCAGCATGACCAGGGCCAGTGCGATGACCAGCCAGCGCACGGCGGTGGCGAGCGCGCCGCAGGCGGCGTGCAGCGCGGAGCGAGCGCCGCGCGGGACGGTGGCGGTGGTGGCCGTGGCCGTGTCTGCATTCATCACTTCACCTGGTCGAGCGCGGCGCTCAGCAGTTCGGGGCCGATGCTGCCGCGGAACTTCTCGTACACCGGTGCGACCGCCTTGCGGAAGGCCGCGGGGTCGTCGACCGTGTTGACCTGCATGCCCTTGCCGCGCAACACCGCCACCATCTGCTGAGCGTTCTCCAGGCTCGCCTTGCGCTGCTCGGCCACGGCCACCTGAGCGGCCTGTTGCACGGCCGTGCGCTGCTCGGCACTGAGCCTGGCGAGCGCGCGGTTGCCGATCAGCAGTTCGAGCGTGGTGTAGGTGTGGTTGGTCTGCGAAAGGTACTTGGTGACCTCGTAGACCTTGAGCGAATCGATGAAGGCCAGCGGAAGTTCGAGGCCGTCGATGGTGCCTTGCTGCACGGCGGTGAAGGTCTCGCCCCAGGCCATGGGCACGGCCGAGCCGCCGAGCGAATTGAACATGTCGATGAAGACCGGGTTCTGCATCACGCGGTATTTCACGCCGCTCACGTCGGCGGGCGAGCGCACCGGCTTCTTGTTGTTGATCATGTTGCGAAAGCCCGCTTCCATGAAGCCCAGCACCGTGATGCCCTTGGCCTGCAGGCGCTTGCCGAGTTCGGCGCCCACGCTGCCATCGAGCACCTTGCGCGCCTGCGCTTCGTTGGCGTAGAGGAAGGGCAGGTCGTTGAGCTGGAAGCCGGGTTCGAGCTGCGCGACCACGGCGTTGGTGATGATGGCCGCGTCGACGGTGCCAAAGCGCATGCCTTCCATCATCGGCTTCTCGTCACCGAGCTGGCGGTTGGGAAAGAGCTGCACGTCGATGCTGCCCTTGCTGGCCGCGTCCAGCGCTTTCTTGAACGCGTGCGCACCCACGGCGGACGGGTCCTGCGGGCTGTCGGCCGTGGCCCAGCCGAGCTTGATGACGGTCTTCTGCTGCGCGAGCGCGGCGGGCACGGTGGCGAAGGCCAGCGCGGCGATGGCGAGGGTCACGAAGTTCTTGCGTTGCATGGTGTTGTCTCCGGTCTTGTGGAAGGAATCAATCGGCCCCGTCGCCCCAGTAGAGGCGTTGGGGATTGCGCACGAGCACGGCCTGGCGCGTGGCCTCGTCGGGTAGCCACTCGAGCGCGAGCGCGGCGAGGCGCTCGTCGCTGGGCACGGGGTGGGGGCTGGTGGGGTGGGGCCAGTCGCTGCCCCAGACCACGCGGCTGGCATTGGCGCGCAGCAGGGCTTGCGCCACCTCGCCCACGAGTGGGTCGCGGCCGCTGTCGACCGAGATGCGGTAGGGCGCGGACAGCTTGGTCCAGACCTCGCCCGCGAGCAGCTGGGCGCGCAGATTGGCAAAGCCCCGGCTGGCGAGCAGCGCCTGGGCGTCGTGGTGGCCCATGTGGTCTGCCACCACGGCCATGCCCAGATCGCGCACCTGCGCCACCAGGTGGGGGTGGTTGACCACATCGACCAGGATCTGCAGGTGCCAGCCAAAGGGTTTCACGCGCGCCACGATCTCGCGTATGCGGCCCAGGTCCGGCCCCTGGAAGATGGTGGTGACGCGTGTGCCGCGCGCGCCCAGCGCGTGCCAACGGGCGATGTCGGCCTCGGGTGTGTCCGGTGACACCACGGCCACGCCGCGCAGGCGCTGCGGGTGCGCCGCGAGGATGTCCTCGAAGCTGCGGTGGTCCGCACCGAAGACGGTGGGGTGCACCAGCACGCCGCGCTCGATGCCGAGCGATGCGCACATCGCCAGGTAGGCCGAGAGCGGTGCGTCGGGTGGCGTGTAGTGGCGCCCTTCGGCATAGGGATAGCGTGCCGCCTCGAAGACGTGGAAGTGGCAGTCGCAACTGCCCGCCGGCAGACGGGCTGCGCCGCTCACGGGTGTACCTTCGGCTTCGCCTTCGGTGCGAGCTTGCTTGGGGCGGCCCGGCGCTGCGCTCATGACAGGATGCCCGCGAGGTGTTCGGGGCTGGGCTGCGCCTCGCCGCGCTCGATGCGGCGGATGGTCTCGCCCACGCGCTTGTGCAGAGTGACGTCGATGCCCAGCTGGTCGCCGCGCTGCGCCACCAGGCCGTTGATGGCATCGATCTCGGTGCGCCGGCCCTTGCGGATGTCCTGGCCCATCGAGGGGCGCTGCGCATCGCTGCGCGAGTTCGCCACCTCCATGATCATGCGGGTGATGGCCTCCAGCGCCGCCCGGTCCTCTTCGGCGCGCGCCAGCAGATCGAGATCGAGCCCGCCTGCGGGCTCCAGGGCCAGGCCGAGCGCGCGGCCCACGCGGATGCAGGAACTTCCGAGGCGAATGCTCAGCTCGCGTGCGCGGGCATCGGTGTCGCGTTGCTTGCCGGTCATGCCGGTGAGCGCGCACACGCCGTTGCGCATGGCGTTGATGGTGAGCTTGGACCAGCGCTCGCCCCACAGGTTCGTGGTCACCTTGCACGAGTCCCCATGGGCCAGGAGTTGCCCGATCGCCTCGGCGCGGGGCGTGATCTGGCCATGTGCCTCGCCGATGCGCATGCCGGGCTTCTTCTCGTCACCCAGCGGAGAGTTGCGCACGATCAGACCCGGCCCCATCAACTCCGCGGCCAGCGCGCTCACCGAACAGCCCAGTACACGGCCCCAGCCAGCGATGCCCGCGATCACGTCTTCGTTGATGCCGTTCTGCAGCGACACGATGCAGCCCGAGGGCGCCAGATAGGGCAGGATCAACTGCGTGGCCCACGCCGTGTCGTAGGCCTTGACGGCGATGAAAGCGACGTCGAGCGGTGCTTCGCGCGAGAGTTGCGGTACATCGCCCACGTGGAGCGCGCGCACCGGCGTGTGCACCGAGCCCGCGCCGTTCATGCCCTCCACTTTCAAGCCGTCCTGCCGCATGGCCTGCACATGCTCGGGCCAGGCGTCCACCAGCAGCGTCTCCACGCCCGATCGGGTGGTGTGGGCACCCACGTACCCACCCACGGCACCGGCGCCGACGATACAGACCTTGGTCACAGGAATCCCTTTGCAAATGACATGCGGCCGACCTTACGCGGGGCCTTTGCGCCGAGGAAGACGGTGCCCCCTGCGCTGTTTCATCTCGTGAACTTCCGCTGTGGCGGGCGCACCGCACAACCGCTGGCGTCCGACACCATGTGCCCATGAACAGATCCGAACTCCTGGCCTCGTTGGCGCGCTGCGTGGGCGAGCGCCATGTCCTCACCACTCCGACGGACACCGCGCCTTTCTCGCAGGATTGGCGCCGCAAGTACCGCGGCGAGGCCGCCGCCGTGGTGAGCCCGGCCAGCACGGCCGAAGTGGCCGCCGTGCTGCAACTGGCGCACGCGCAGCGCATCCCGGTCGTCACGCAAGGGGGCAACACCGGCATGTCCGGTGGCGCCACGCCCGACGGCTCAGGAACCCAGATCGTGTTGAGCACGCGGCGGCTGAACCGCATTCGCCATGTGGATGCCCTCAACGACACCATCGAAGTCGAAGCCGGCGTGGTGCTGGAAGCCGTGCAGGTGGCTGCGAGCGAAGTGGGCCGCCTGTTTCCGCTCGCGCTGGCGGCGCAAGGCAGTTGCACGATCGGTGGCAACCTGGCCACCAACGCGGGTGGCACTGCCGTGCTGCGCTACGGCAATGCGCGCGACCTCGCGCTCGGCCTGGAGGTGGTGACGCCCGATGGCCGCATCTGGAATGGCTTGCGCGGCCTGCGCAAGGACAACACCGGGTACGACCTCAAGCAGCTCTATATCGGATCGGAGGGCACGCTCGGGGTGATCACGGCGGCGGTGCTCATGCTGTTCCCGCCACCGGCCGCACGGCGCACCGCGATGTTGACGCTGCCATCGATCGACAACGCGGTGCAACTGCTCAACCGCGTGCGCGCGGAACTGGGGCCCGCGCTCACCGCGTTCGAGGTCATCTCGGCGGCTTGCGTGCCGGTGCTGCAGCGGCATTTTCCGGCGATGCGCTGGCCCTTCGAAACGCTCGTGCCGGTGGTTGCGCTGATCGAGACGAGCGACCACGAGAGCGAGGCGCATGCGCGTGACACCCTGGCATTCGTGTTGGAACAGGCGCTCGAAGACGAGATCGCCACCGATGGCGTGATCGGCGAATCGGTGGCGCAGTCGCGCGCGCTGTGGACGCTGCGCGAACACCTGTCGGAGGCGCAGGCCCTGGAGGGGTCGCACATCAAGCACGACATTGCCGTGCCCATCTCGCGTGTGGCCGCCTTCGTCGACGCCGCCGTGAAGCAGCTGCAGCGCGGATTTCCGGGCGCGCGCATGGCCTGGTTCGGCCACCTGGGCGATGGCAATCTGCATTTCAACGTGCTCGCGCCCGTGGACGCCGATCCCCAGGCCTTCTGCGCCCGACAAGACGAGGTCAACCGCCTGGTGCACGATCTGGTGCAGGCGCACAGCGGTTCGATCAGCGCGGAGCACGGCCTGGGGCAACTGCGTCGTGACGAGAGCGCGCGCTACAAGGACAGCGTGGAACTCGCGCTCATGCAGGGGGTGAAGCAGGCGCTCGATCCGCTGGGTCTGATGAACCCGGGGAAGGTGTTGGGACCGATGCCGGAAGGCTGAGCGTGGCGTGGCCGGCCTGCGAGGCCCGTCGCGCCTGCTCGAAGGCCACCAGGCAGCGCAGGTCTGCGCTGGCCATGGCGATCTGCCGGCAGGTGCGCCATTGTTCTGGCGTCACGGCCGCACCACACAGGGCCGCGTCCCGCAAGCGCAGCAGGGCCAGCCGCACGTGTCCCATCTGCAGGCTGCGCGCCAGCAAGGCCAGCGCGCTTGCGCGCGCCGCGTCCCGGTCGAGCGGGCTTGCCGTGTCGCAACGCCCTCGGTGCAAGTGGCGTTTGAGCGAGCGAACCTGGTCTCTAGACACCGAGCCCCCCTCGAGGCGGGCGCACCGTGTCTCGCTGTGGCCGGACGTGGTGGGACTGGCGCGTGAACATGGACTTCATGCGCTCGACGGTAACGCGCGCCGCACCGCCATGCGACCCACGGCCCCGCAGATGTTTCACATGTTGAACCCTGTCGCGAGCACGGTCGGCTGGGCCATCCGCGCGTAGGTCATCATCGTCGGCATGAAAGCCGACGCCCCGTCCCTTGCGCCAGCCACCTCGCACCACGAGACCGCCTGTGGCGATGGCGTGATGGTCTGGCGTCGCTGGGGCGAGGGCGAGCCGGTGTTGTTGCTGCACGGCGGCAGCGGCAGCTGGACCCACTGGCTGCGCAACATCGACACCGTGGTGGATGCCGGTCGTTCGGCATGGATTCCCGACCTGCCCAACTTCGGCGACTCGGCGAGCCTGGGCGAGCGCGCCGATGCGGACGCGGTGGTCGCACCGCTGCTGCGGGGCATGGAACAGCTGCTGGGTCAGGCCACGCACGACGTCGTGGCGTTCTCCTTCGGCAGCCTCGTCGCCGGCCTGCTGGCGGCCGCGCATCCAGAGCGCGTGCGTCGCCTACTGCTGCTGGGGCCGCCTGTGCTGCCGCTGCGCCGTGGAAAGGGTGTGGCGCTGCGGCCCTGGCGGCACCTGCCCGGTACGGCCGAGCAAGCCGACGTGCACCGCGCCAACCTCGCGGCCATCATGTTCCACAACCCGGCCGCGATCGACGCGCACACCGTGGCCTTGCATGCCGCCAATGCGGGGCGGGACCGCATGCGCCGGCGCCGGCTGGTCACCACGGATGCTTTTGCGCGGGCGTTGGGCCGCATTGCGTGCGACACGCGCGCCGTATTTGGCGAGCAAGATGTGCTGTACCGCGGCGAATGGTCCACCGTGCGCTCGATGCTGGAAACATGTCCCGGGTTTCGCGATCTGGCGCTAGTGCCCGACGCCGGGCATTGGGTTCAGTTTGAAGCGGCCGGTGCTTGCAACACGATCCTGAGGGAGTGGTTCGGTGCTAGGGCCGCACCATCGCCATGAGCTTTGAACGTCGACGCCGGTCGTCGAGCTGCCGGCACATTCATCGACGCCCATCAGCCCACCGGCACCTGCCCATCCTTGAGCACCCGCAGCACGAAGCTCGACTTGCTGTGCCGAATCCCCGGGATCTTGTAGAGCTGTTCGCGCAGCAGGCGCTCGTAGTCGCGCGTGTCCTTCACCGCGATGCGGATGTAGTAGTCGTAGTCGCCCGAGACCAGGTAGGCGTCCATCACCTCGGGAATCTCGGCCAGCACGCGGCCGAATTCGAACAGCGTCTCGTCGGTGTGGCTCTCCAGCGTGAGCTGCACGATCACCGTGTCGCGGTAGCCCAGGCGCGTGCGGTCGAGTTCGATGCGGTACTGCTTGATCACACCCTCGGCCTCCAGCCGCTTGATACGGCTCCAGCAGGTGGTGGGCGAGAGCTTCACCGCAGCGCCGATCTCCTGCAGCGTGCGGCGCGAGTCTTCGAGCAACTCGCGCAGGATGGCGAGGTCGTGTTTGTCGAACTGAACCGGTGGTTTTTCTTCATCTGTGTCGATGCTTCGAATTTTTTTCGACGTTGCCATGGTTTGGGGCCCGAATAAAGAAGCCTATTTTGACCGGAAGTGAGAAAAATCTGCACATGAACACCGCATCTCTCGAAAATCCCGCCAACGTGCCGGCCGCGGCCTCCACGGCGCGCAACGGCGCCGAAACCTTGCTCGACACCCTCGTCGCCTGCGGTATCGACACCCTCTTCGGCTACCCCGGTGGCGCGGCGCTGCCGCTGTACGACGCGCTGCACGGCCAGCCCGCGATCCGCCACGTGCTGGTGCGCCACGAACAAGCCGCCGTGCATGCCGCCGAGGGCTATGCGCGCACCACCGGGCGCCTGGGCGTGGTGCTGGTCACTTCGGGGCCGGGCGTGGGCAACACCATCTCGGGCCTGCTCGACGCCATCAGCGATTCGGTGCCGCTGCTGTGCATCAGCGGCCAGGTGGCCAGCGGCGTGATCGGCACACAGGCGTTCCAGGAATGCGACGCGCTGGGCATCTCGCGCCCGGTGACCAAGTGGAACCACCAGCCGCGCGATGCGAACAACATCGCCGAGGCCGTGCGCGAAGCGGTGCGCATCGCGCTCGAAGGCCGGCCCGGCCCGGTGCTGCTGGATCTGCCCAAGGACGTGCAGCTGCAAGCGGTGAGGCCGGTCGAAACGCCCGCTGCACCGCCCGTGCCCACCACGCCCGCGCTGCCATCGCACGACGCGCTGCAAGCCGCGGCCACGCTGATCGCAAAGGCGCAGCGCCCGGTGCTCTACGGCGGTGGCGGCCTGATCAACGCGGGCGAGGCCGCGTGTGAACGTTTCACCGCGCTGGCGCAGGCCTGGCACCTGCCCACCACGCTCACCCTGATGGGGCTGGGTGCGATGCCCGCGTCCGACCCGCTCTTCCTCGGCATGCTCGGCATGCACGGCACGCTGGAGGCCAACCTGGCCATGCACCACGCCGACCTCATCGTGTGCGTGGGCGCGCGCTTCGACGACCGCATCACCGGCCGCCTGAGCGACTTCGCGCCCCACGCGCGCAAGATCCACATCGACATCCACGCCGGCAACATCGGCAAGGTGGTGCCGGTGGACGTTGCCCTGCCGGGCGACTGCGGCAATGTGCTGGAGGCGCTGGTGCCACTGCTGCCGCCACCCCCGGCAAAGGAGCGGCTGGACGCGTGGTGGTCGCGCATCCACCATTGGCGCGCGGCCGACTGCCTGGCCTTCACGCCCAGCGACACCACCATCCTGCCGCAGCAGCTCATGTGCGCGGTGCGTGCGCAACTCGAAGGCCAGGACGCGATCGTCTCCACCGACGTCGGCCAGCACCAGATGTGGGCCGCGCAGCACCTGGCCATCGAGCGGCCGCGGCGCTGGCTCACCTCGGGCGGCGCGGGCACCATGGGCTATGGCCTGCCGGCGGCCATTGGCGCGCAGGTCGCTCACCCCGACAAGACCGTGGTCTGCGTGAGCGGCGATGCCTCGGTGCTGATGAACATCCAGGAGCTGTCGACCGCCGTGCAGCACGCCACGCCGGTGAAGCTGGTGCTGTGCAACAACGGCTACATGGGCATGGTGCGCCAGTGGCAGCAGCTCAACCACGGCAACCGCCTGAGCCACAGCTGGAACGCGGCCCTGCCCGATTTCGTGGCGCTGGCGCACGCCTTCGGTTGGGGTGCGCGGCGCGTGGACCATCCGGGCGAGCTGGACGATGCACTGGCCGAATGCCTGGCGCACGACGGCCCCTTCTTTCTGGACGTGCGCGTGGCCGCGCAGGAGAACTGCTACCCCATGATGCCGGCGGGCCGAGGCCACCACGAGGTGATGCTGGCCGACGACCGCTGGTACCGCGACGAAAGCCGCGAAGCACTTTGATTCCCTGGTGCGCGCGCCGCCCACCCGTGGCGCGCGCACCGTTTCCGGACAACGCGTGGTGGTGACCCCGCCGCCGCTGTCCCTCACCGAAGCGTGCCCACAAGGCCGCAGAGAGACCCACGATGAACGCTCGCATCGACGCGCTGCACGCGCCCACGCCCCCCGCTCTGCGCGAGGTGACGCTGGAGGACAAATACACCGCCACCACCGGCGAGATCTACCTCAGCGGCATCCAGGCCCTGGTGCGCCTGCCGCTCATGCAGCGCCTGCGCGACCAGGCCGCCGGCCTGCACACGGGGGGATTCGTCTCGGGCTACCGGGGCTCGCCGCTGGGCGGACTGGACGAAGCCCTGTGGCATGCGAAACCGCACCTCGACGCGCACCACGTGCGCTTCGTGCCCGGTGTCAACGAAGAGCTGGCCGCCACGGCGGTGTGGGGCAGCCAGCAGGTGCTCCTGCTCGGCAAGAGCGACTACGACGGTGTGTTCGGCCTCTGGTACGGCAAGGGCCCGGGCGTGGACCGCAGCATCGACGTCTTCAAGCACATGAACCATGCCGGCACCTCGCGCCACGGTGGCGTGCTGCTGGTCGCGGGGGACGACCACAACGCCTACTCGTCGACCCTGCCGCACCAGAGCGACCACGTGTTCGCCGCGTCCATGATCCCCATGCTTTACCCCTGCAACGTGCAGGAGTACATCGAACTCGGCCTGCACGGCTGGGCCATGTCGCGCTTCTCCGGTTGCGCGGTGGGCTTCAAGGCCCTGGCCGATACGGTGGAGTCCAGCGCCTCCATCAGCGCCGACCCGTTCGCGGTGCAGACGCGCCTGCCCGGTGAATTCGTGCTGCCCGAGGGGGGCCTGAACAACCGGCTCTCCACCGACACGCTGGGCGTGCAGGCGCGCAAGCAGGAAGCGCTGATGCAGGACCACAAGATCTACGCCGCCATGGCGTATGCGCGCGAGAACCGGCTCAACCGCGTGACCATCGATGCGCCCGGCGCGCGGCTGGGCATCGTGGCCTCGGGCAAGAGCTACCTCGACGTGCTCGAAGCGCTGGAAGAACTCGGTATCGACGAAGCGCTGGCCGCCACCATCGGCATTCGCCTGTTCAAGGTGTCCATGCCCTGGCCGCTGGAGCCCGAAGGCATCCGCGAGTTCGCGCGCGGACTGGAAGAAATCCTGGTGGTCGAAGAGAAGCGCCAGGTGGTCGAGTACCAGCTCAAGGAACAGCTCTACAACTGGCGCGAGGACGTGCGCCCGCGCGTGATTGGCAAGTTCGACGAGCGCGGCGAGTGGGACGTGCACAACCCGCGCGGCCGTGGCGACTGGCTGCTCTCGGCCACGGGCGATTTCTCGGTCGCGCAGGTGGCGCGCGTGATCGCCGCGCGCATCCGCCGCCTGGGGCTGGAGACACACACCGAAGACCTGATCCAGTCGCGGCTCGACTTCCTCGAAGCCAAGGACCGCTTGCTGCAACGTGCCGTGGCCACGCCCACGCGCCCGGCCTGGTACTGCTCGGGCTGCCCCCACAACACCAGCACGCGCGTGCCCGAAGGCAGTTTCGCGCTGGCCGGCATCGGCTGCCACGTGATGGCCACCGCCATCTACCCCGAGTTCAACAAACTCACCACGCAAATGGGCGGCGAAGGCGCGCCCTGGATCGGCGCCTCGGCGTTCAGCCAGGTGCCGCACGTGTTCGCCAACCTGGGCGACGGCACCTACTACCACTCGGGCTATCTCGCGATCCGCGCCGCCGTGGCCGCCAACCGCACGATGCCGGTGAACATCACCTACAAGGTGCTCTACAACGACGCCGTCGCCATGACCGGCGGACAGCCGGTGGACGGCCCCATCGGCGTGCGCGAGATCGCGCGCCAGTTGAGCGCCGAAGGCGTGCAGCGCATCGCCGTCGTCACCGAAGACCTGGGCCGCTACGCCGATCGCACCGGCCTGCCCGGGCAGGCCACCCTGCACGACCGCGCCGAACTCGACGCGGTGCAATGCGCCCTGCGCGACGTGCCCGGCGTGAGCGTGATCGTGTACGACCAGACCTGTGCCGCCGAGAAACGCCGTCGGCGCAAGAAGAAGGAATACCCGCAGGCCACCGAGCGCGTGTTCATCAACGAAGCCGTGTGCGAAGGCTGCGGCGACTGCGGGCAACAATCCAACTGCACCGCCATCCTGCCCAAGGAAACACCACTCGGCCGCAAGCGCGCGATCGACCAGTCGTCCTGCAACGCGGACCTGTCGTGCCTCAAGGGCTTCTGCCCCAGCTTCGTCACCGTCAGCGGTGCCACACCGCGCCGGGCAAAAGCCGCCGCGCGCGAGCTGCCCGATTTTTCCACCTTGCCGCTGCCCAGCGCGCCTTCGCTCGCGCAGCCCTTCAACATCCTCATTACCGGCATCGGCGGCACGGGCGTGATCACCATCGGCGCGCTGATCGGCATGGCGGCCCATCTGGAGCGCAAGGGCGCCAGCGTGCTCGACATGACCGGCATGAGCCAGAAGAACGGCGCGGTCACCTCGCACGTGCGCCTGGCCGGGCAGCCGGCGCAACTGCGCGCGCAACGCATTGCCACCGGCGAGGCCGACCTCATCCTTGCCTGCGACATGCTCACCGCCGGCGCGGCCGATGCGCTCGCCAAGATGCGCCCCGGCCGCACGCTGGCGGTGGTCAACCGGCACGAGCAACCGGCAGGCCCGTTCGCGCGCGACCCCGACTGGCAATTCCCCGCCGACGATCTGCAAGGCCTGATCCGCGAAGCGACGGGCGAGCGCGCCGAGTTCCACGACGCCACGGCCCTGGCCACCGCGTTGCTGGGCGATGCCATCGGCGCCAACCTGTTCCTGCTCGGCCTGGCGTTCCAGCGAGGTGCGCTGCCACTGTCGCTGCAAGCTTTGCTGCGCGCGATCGAACTCAACGGCGTGGCCGTGGCCGCCAACGTGCAGGCCTTCCAGTGGGGCCGGTTGGCCGCCATCGACCCCGAGCGCGTGCACCGTCTGGCGCAACCCGCGCAAGCCATCACCCTGCACCGCCCGCAAAGTCTGGCGCAGCTGGTGAAACGCCGCGTGGGCTTGCTCACCGCCTACCAGAACGCGGCGTATGCGGCGCGCTACGCGGCCGTGGTCGAACGCGTGCGCGAGGCGGAAGCCCGCACGGTGGGCGGCGACCGGCTGAGCAAGGTGGTGGCCAGCAACATCTACAAGCTCATGGCCTACAAAGACGAATACGAGGTGGCGCGGCTGTACAGCGACCCGGCGTTCAAGGCGCAACTGGAAGCCGCGTTCGAAGGTCCCTTGAAGCTGCAATACCACCTCGCGCCACCGGTGCTGGACGCGGCAGGCGGCCCGCCGCGCAAACGCCGTTTTGGCGCGTGGATGGGCGCTGTGTTCCCCGTCCTCGCGCGCCTGAAGTTCCTGCGCGGCACGGTGCTCGACGTGTTCGGCCACACGGCGGAACGCCGCATGGAACGCGCCCTGATCGAGGAGTACCAGGCCCTGATCGAGCGCGAGATCGCGGATCTGGACGACGCCCGCCTGGAGCGTGCCCTGGCGCTCGCCCGTGTGCCGGAGACCATCCGGGGTTACGGCCATGTCAAAGCCGCGAGTGTGGTGAGCGCGCGGGCGCGGTGGAGCGCATTGCGGGCAGAGCGGGTCGCGGGGCAGGAGGTGGCGGAGGTCTGAGGCCTGCCGCGGTGACGGGTTTGGTGTGGATATTCGCTATTCGCGAATAGCGAATATGATCGAAGCATGGACCTCAAACCCCAAGACCTGCTGGTGTTGTTGAAAGTGGCGGCGCATCCCCCGCAGCGCTGGACCTACGCCGCGTTGGGTGAAGCCTTGGTCATGAGCGCCTCTGAGGCGCATGCCAGCGCGAAACGCGCCGTGGCATCAGGATTGGCGGTATCGCCTTCGCGCGGCGAGTGGTCACCCGTGCGGCCCAACCTGTTGGAGTTCATGCAGCATGGTGTGCGCTACATATGGCCGGCGACGCCGGGCCCCGTCAAGCGCGGCATTCCGACCTCATTCGGCGTAGAGCCGCTGGCCAGCCACGTGACGGCTGCCGTGGGAGAAGCGCCTGTCTGGGCACATCCATCGGGCGTTGCCAAAGGCCCAACGCTTTCACCGCTCTACCGGTCTGCGCCCCAGGCCGCATTGGCCGATCCTGCACTGCACCGCCTGCTGGCTTTGCTGGACGCCTTGCGCACGGGGCGCGCGCGCGAGCGCACGTTGGCAACCCAACTGCTGAAGAGCGAGTTGATGCAGCATGAAGCAGGGATCTCCCATGCGGACGAATGACCCGAACCTGCCTTATTTGCGAGAAATCGCATCGGCGCTGGGCGATCTGCGCGAACAGGTGGTGTTCGTGGGCGGTGCGGTCGCCGGTCTGTTGGTGACCGACCCATTGGCCGACAGCGTGCGCGCCACGCGCGATGTGGATGCCATCGTGAGCGCGAGCCGTGCAACGTTTCACCGCATTGAAGAAGCCGTGGCGCAACGCGGCTTTGCTCGCGACGTCACGAGCGATGTGATTTGTCGCTGGACCCACAAGCCATCCGGCGTTCTCTTCGATCTGATGCCGGTGCAGCCCGAGATACTGGGGTTTTCCAACCGCTGGTACCCGTATGCCGTGGCAACCGCAGCATCCGTAGACCTTGGTGATGGCGTGACGATCCGCTTGGTCAGTGCCGTGGCTTTTGTCGCGACCAAGCTGGAAGCATTTGCGAGCAGAGGTGGTGGCGACTTTCTCAGCAGCCATGATTTGGAGGACGTGCTGAACATCGTGGACGGTCGCGAAGAACTCGGTGCGGAAATGGCTGATGCGCCTGAAGAAGTGCGACAGGCGATGGGAGATGCATTCGCACGATTGCTCAACAACCCCGACTTCGCCAATGTGTTGCCGGGGCTGGTGGCCGAGCCCGAGCGCGCGGGCGTTGTGTTGCAGCGCCTGCGCAGCCTATGTCGATCCCCCAAGGATTGAACACGAAAGGAGCCGTTGTGCCGAACCCATCGTCGAACCACGAAGCCTTCCAGATTCGCGTGCTCGGCGCTCAAGACACCAGCACAGCCCGCGCCATGCTTCACCTGTTCGGGCGAGAGTTCGATGACGTGCCCACCTACAGTGCCCGGCAGCCCGACGACCCGTACCTGCAGCGCCTGCTCGGCAGCGACACCTTCGTGGCCATCGTCGCCACCGCCGGCGACCGCGTGATCGGCGCTCTGGCGGGATACGTGCTGCCCAAATTCGAGCAGGCACGTTCCGAGTTCTACATCTACGACCTGGCGGTGGAAGAAGCCTGGCGCCGGCGCGGCGTCGCCACCGGGTTGATCCTGCGGCTCCAGATGCTGGCCGCGGAGCGGGGCATCTACGTCATCTTCGTGCAGGCGGACCACGGAGACGATCCGGCGATTGCGCTCTACACCAAGCTGGGTGTGCGCGAGGACGTGTTGCACTTCGACATTGCGCCGGTGCCAGCGAAGGCTTGAGCGAAATTCATCGGTTCAACAACCGCTGCGCCAACTCGTCCAGCTCCTCCTTGCGCGCGACCCAGTCGGGCAAGGTGCGGCTCAGCAAGCGGTAGAAGCGTTCGCTGTGGTTGTGCTCCTTCAAGTGGCACAGCTCGTGCGCGACCACGTACTCGATGCAGGCCTTCGGTGCCTTCACAAGCGACGGGTTGAGCAGCAGCTCGCCACGGGGTGAGCAACTGCCCCATTGGGTCTTCATCGATCGCAGGCGAACCGTTGGCAACGCATGGCCCAGGCGCATGCGGGAAGCCATCTCCTCCAGCACCCGCGCAAACACCTCCGTGGCCCGCGCCCGGTACCACCGCTCCAGCAGGCGGCGCACCGTGGCCGCGTCGCGCTGGTCTGTGGTCACTTCCAGCCGCCCGCGCCACAAACGCACACCCATCGCCTGGCCCTGCGCAGGCAGTACCTTCAACACATGGCGCCGCCCCAGGTAGACATGCGTTTCGCCGCTCACGTATTCGCGTGGCAGCACATGAAGCTGACGTGCATGTACCGCCTGCGATTGCCGCCACACCCAGCTGGCGCGTTGGCGCACGGCGTGCTTCACCGCCGACAGCGCCGTGCCCTCGGGCGCGTCCACCTGCACTGCACCATCGGGCAACACGTGAATCGCCACCCGCCTTTGCGGTCGCGGCAGAAACCGCACCGAAAATTGGATGCGCTCATCGCCATACGCGATGGCGTGCACGCTCGGCTCAGCGCCCATGTCTGGAAAGCCCGACCCGTGTGACCTGGATCACCTCGTCGATCGCCTGCTTGGCCTTGTCCAGCCCCATCAGGCCAAACAGCTGGGGCAACAGCGCCTTGGCGATGGCGGTTTCGATGTTCTGCGGGTTCAGCGAATGTTCGGCCACGGCCTGCTGCACCACGCCGTGCATCTCGTGCGCCTGCTGGACCAGCGCGGCCTCGTCGGCTTGCGCAAAGGCCTCCTCACCCAACACCAGGCGGCAGATGCCGAAGTACGCGCGCACGTGCGGGTTGTCCCCCAACGCCTCCGGCATGCGACCCACGTCGCGCCTCTCCACTTGCTCTTCGAATTTCTTGAACAACGCGTACTGCTTCAACGGGTGGTCGAACATCGCTTCGGCCTCGGCAATCGCCTGCTTGAGCAACTCGGCAAACACCTTTTGCGCGTAGGGGTCGTCCGCCAGATCCTGCTCGATGGTTTTCTTCAAACGCGTGCGGATCATGTCCGTTTCGTTGCGCGTTTTTTCTTCGCTCCAGGTTTCGGGCGTTTCGGGCTGGCCCAACCGGTGGACCATGTACACGCCCTCTGGCTCGCGCACCTGGTGGCCGATCACCTGTTGGTCCACCAGGCGGCGAAGTTGCGCTTCGTACACGCTGTAGTCCACCGTCTCCAGCGCATCGCGGCGGGCGATCGCGCGCAGCTCGGTGAAGAAGCGCAGGTCCTCCTTGTAGCGGGTCACCGTGGCTTCCGAGAAGCGGTGGTCTTCGAAGAAGCTGCGCGAAGATAGTGCCGTTTGCAGGCACAGGCCAAACGCGGTCAACGCTTCGTAAAAATCCTCTCGCACCTTCTGCCGCGTGTCGTAGGCCTGGCCGTCCTCATCGTTCGCATGGCGCGGCATCAGCGCCTGCCGGAACTGCTCCGGATCCCGCAGGTTCTTCACGTCGGCGAAGACGGCAAACAGCGCATCGTGCAGCCCCGGCAAGCGCTTGTATTCCGTGCTGATCTGCTGGTACAGCCCTTCGATGTCGGCGAGCTCATAGCCACCCTGCGTGCGCGTCTCCAGGTCCTGGTACGCGCGCACCGCCGTGTCCAGCTCTTTCAGAATGCCTCGGTAATCCACCAGCACGCCATAGCGCTTGGCTTCGTGCAGGCGGTTCACCCGCGCCACCGCCTGGATCAGGTTGTGCGCCTTCAAGGGCTTGTCGATGTAGAGCACCGTATTGCGCGGCTCGTCAAAGCCGGTGAGCAGGCGGTCCACCACGATCAGCAGGTCGGGTGCGCCATCGCTGCCGAAGGCCTGCAGCACCTGCTCTTCATACTGCTCGGCGTTGCGGCCCACATGCGTGTTCCACCACTTCTGCACCTCGGGCACCGTGCTCTCGTCCAGCTCGGTGTTGCCTTCGCGGCTGTCGGGCGCCGAGATGATCACCGCACTGCTCACCAGGCCCGTCGCGTCCAGCGCCTGCTTGTAGCGAATGGCTTCGAGCTTGCTCGCCGTGGCCACCTGCCCCTTGAGGCCCAGCGCCAGCTTGTGAATGTTCTCACTGAAGTGCTGCGCAATGTCCCATGCGATCAGCTCGATGCGGTTGGCCGCGCCGTACACCACCTGTTTGTTCGCGAACTTGCGCTTGAGGTCGGCCGCTTGCTCGGGGCTCAGGGCGGCGGTGATGCGGTCGAACCAGCGGTTCACCGCATCTTCGTTGATTGCCAGCTCTGGCACGCGCTCTTCGTACAGCAGCGGTGCCACCGTGCCGTCTTCCACCGCGCGCTGCATGGTGTAGGCGTGCACGATCGGGCCGAACTTGTTGGCGGTCTTTTCCTGCTTCAGCAGCGGTGTTCCCGTGAAGGCCACGTAGGCGGCACGCGGCAGCGCCTTGCGCATGCGCTCGTGCGTTTCGCCACCATGGCTGCGGTGCCCTTCGTCCACCAGCACGATCAAATCGGCCGAGGGGTTGTGGCACTCGGGCAGTTTGGACGCGGTGGCGAACTTGTGGATCAGCGTGAAGATGATCCGCTCGTTGCCCTGGCCAATGCGCTTGGCCAATTCGCGGCCCGAACCCACCTTGGCGCGCTCGCCCTCTTTCTTGGTGGCGATGGCCGAGCCAAACGCGCCGCTGTTCATGAAGTTGCGCGCCAGCTGGTCTTCCAGATCGAGGCGGTCGGTGACCACCAGCACGCGGCAGGCCTGCGTGCTCGCGAGCAACACGAGCGCCTTGGTGAGAAACACCATGGTCAAGCTCTTGCCCGATCCGGTGGTGTGCCACACCACGCCACCTTCGCGCCCACCATCGGGCCGGCGCTGGGCGATGCGTTCGAGCAAGGCGCGAATGCCGAAGAACTGCTGGTAACGCGCCACCACCTTGCCCGCCTTGCGGTCGAACAACACGAAGAGGCGCAGGAACTCGAGCACGCGTTGCGGGTGCAGCAAGGCGGCGAGCAGGCGGTCTTGGTCGGTGGGTAACAAGGGTTGCGACCACCACGCGCGGAAATAGGTTTGCAGCTTGCCTGGCTTGCCTGCGAGCAGCGCGTTTTGCGCATCCGCCGTGAGCGGCCGGTTCTTCCACTCGCTCAATTGCGCATCGCTGAATGCTTCTTCGCGCCAACGCGCCCAGAACTTCAGCGGCGTGCCGGTGGTGCCGTAGCGGCCCTCGGTAGGGCTCACCGAGAACAGCAACTGAGCGTAGGCGAACAGCTGCGGAATTTCGTCGGGGCGCTGGTTGCGCAGTTGCTGGCTGATGCCCTCGTTCACCATCGCGGTGCCGGTGTGCGAAGCGTCGGGCCGTTTGGCTTCGATGACGGCCAGCGGCAGGCCATTCACATACGCGACGACATCGGGCGCGCGGTGGTGCGTGCCGTGGGTGGAGAGCACCTGCAGCTCTTCGGTGACGTCCCAGCGGTTGGAGGTCACGTCGTACCAATCGACCAGCGCAATGGTGGGCTGGTGCTTCTTGCCGTCGGGCATGAACTCGGTGATGGTCACGCCCAGCGCGAGCATCTGGTAAAGGCGCTCGTTGGCGGGCAGCAAACCTTCGGCGAGGTTGAGCGCCTGCACCTGGCGCACGATCTGGTCAATGCCGCTGGGGGAGAGTGGGAAGGTTTCGCCCTTGTAGTCGAAGCGGCGGGTTTGCAGAACTTCGATGAGGCGGGGTTTGAGGATGACTTCGCGGGTGCTGCCGCCGCGCAACGCGAGAGCTTCTGCGGTGGGGAGGAAATGCCAGCCCAGGTTGACGAGCAGGTGCAGCGCGGGGATGTGGGCGCTGTAGTGTTCTCGGGTTTGGGGGGTGAGGCTCATGGTGATCAGGCTCAGACGGGGTGCTGGGCTAAATCGGTGGGCATGCTCACGGTGTTGCGCCGCACCTGCCTCAAAAGAAAAACCGCCAAGGTTGCGCATGCAGAAGCAGAGGCGTGGCGGTTATGTTGCCGCGAGTTTACATGCGGTGGCTTCTGGGCGAACTGGGGTTGGGTATCGGACACGCTGAGGACTTTCATGCTGAAGCGGTCATCGCCTGTTTGACCCGGCGCTTTCCGGTCAGAAGGTCTTGCATGAGCGCGCGTTTTTCTTGGCGCAGTGCGTCTACGTTTTGTGCAAGGGTGTCTATCTCCTTTGAAGCCGCATCCAGCACTTCTGCAATCTGCTTCTGACGTTCCATCGGAGGAAGTGGAACCATCACATTCATGAAGTCAGTTGGCCGAATGTTGAGAAGGCCGTTGTTGCGAACGCCTGTGTTCACCAAGGCGCCCAGTTGGCCGTGCAAATAGTCTGCTTCGAAGAGGTACTTGAAGAACGGCGAATGGCACAGAGCGTCGTCCATCGCGAAGCACACATAGACGTGAGGCACCAGCCCAGTTTCATATTCGTCTAATTGAAATACGCAGCCGAACTCGTACAGCTTCGAGTTGCCTTTGTTGTAGGCGAACTCACCGCGCTGGAGCAGCACATAGTCGTTCAAGCTTTTACCCGCCATAAATCGACTGTACTTTTGATCTTGTCTAACGAAGCCAGACCCAGACGAAATCATCAAAACGGGATGTACGCCACCATCGGCGGGTCGTTGGATGCGATGTGCAATTTCGACAAGACGCGCGCTACTCCACGACGTCGTTTGTCCTAAAAGCAGATGCTGGACTAGTGCTGCCTTTTGCCTTCGGCTGTTGGCGAGAAGCTTTTCGGCGGTGGTGATTGCGTCACCCCAAGTGTCTAGAAGTTGAACGATCGCGAGCTGCTCTTCTCGCGGTGGAACGACTATTTCCAGTTCTTGAAGCCCCGCTTTTGTTAGCTTGTACCGCCCCACCCCCTGCCGCGAAAGTACGGGTGTCAGGTCACGATGGATGAAGCTGTAGTGAAACCACTTTGCAAGGCATTTCTGAGAGTCGCCAATGACGTGGGCATGGTTGTTGACATTGGCCTTGCCTGAAAAATAGAGGGTCATCGACCGCTCTCGAAACTTCAGGAAGTGGTCTCCATCTTCCCCAACAAGGGCAAAAGCTTCGTCGATTCGATAGTGATTGAGGGAGTCCAACTGGCCAGTCGGACCAAAGTATGGATACGGCCCTGGCATCCCTGTTCGCTCTTCCGCGCTGATTGGAAAGCGAAGGTTGTTGCGAATCGCGCACACCGCACCAACTGTTGATCTCAACCATCCATCAGGCAACATGGTTCATCCGACTTGCAAGGTGTTGCGCCGCTTCGTGCGGCGATGAAAAGCGCATTGACGCCACGGCATGTGCGGTGGCTATGGCTTGCAGGAGATGCGAAGAATTCATGTTGCTGTCTTGTTCCTGCCGAATTTCGATTCGGAAAATCCGGTCGATAGTTTCACGGCTATGCCAAACACCTCGTCTATGTCGTGCGCCGCGCACTCGCGCGGCTCGCCCACGTCAAAACCGCCGAAGGGCATTTGCAGAGCTTCGACACGCACGCCCGCATCGAGTTGTTTCTGAACATCGGTCATCGTCTCGTCCACGATAGATACAACCCCCTTGCCAGCCGCACCAAACATGCTGATCAACATAGCCGGCGCAATGTTCTGACGAATCTGCGATGGACCGTTTGCAGGCTGCACGATCGCCGCGACATTGATGACTTCGCCGCTGCCGACCAAAGTTTCCATGCCGACCACCCACCAATAGGCGAGAAAGTCCGGAAGCTGGATGGGAATGGTCGCGTGTTGTGCGACCGCTGGATCGCATGACTTGTCGTTCATTGCGTTGTCTCTCCGAGAAGCCATTCGGAATTACAGAATAACTGCCGTCGGCACGTCGGATCGAAGCTTCTCATGAAGCCTTCTTCCCCACGCGTTTTTGCTGCTCCCGCGTTAGCTGCTGAATGCTCTTGTCCGGCGGCGGCAGGTTTTCCGGCATCGTGCCGCCCAGTTCCTGAATCGTCTGGCGCACTTTGCGCCCGACTTCCAAATGGGTTCGATTGGCGGCTGCCTTGCCTTGCGCGCCTTCTCGCCGCAGCTTCTCTTCGGCCTGTGTGGCGCGGAACAGGTTGGCCGCCAGCTCCGTGCTGCCCATGTGGTCGAGGATCTTCTGGCTTTTCTTCAGGCTCTTGCGCGCATGGATTTCCTTGGCGCCGAGGCCGCCGTACAAGCCCTTGTAGCCATGGTCCTGAAACACCGCATAGTCCAGCGGTGTGATGACGCCGCATTGCTGCGCCGCTGCGGCCAGGTCTTTGTTGTGTCGAGCGAGTTCGTTGCGCAGCATGAGGCGACGATCGTCTTCTGACAGTTGCGTGAACTGGGCTTGGTCTTGCAGCTCCTGGCGGCGCGTTTGCAGTGCGAAGTAGGTTTGCCCTGCTGCGATAACAGGCTTGGACGGATTGCCGTTCTGAACGATCAGGTAGCAGGCGTAACGCGAAAGCTTGACGTCCTCCACCCGGCGATGTGCGCCTGAACCGATGCCGACCATTTTGACGACGTCGTCAAAATGGTCGGCCACCGCGTGTCCGGAGTTGTCGCAAGCCTGCTTGGCCTTCTCGATGACGCCTGCAAAGTTGCGCCAGACCGGGTAGTCCAATATCGGCGCCAAGTCGCGTGCGTACCAGAATTCGCGACCTTGCTCGTCCTCTTGGCGGATGTTTTCAAAACCATTTTCCGAGGCTTGGTGCTGCACGCTATTCATCTTTTGAACTCCCTTTCGAATGGACTTGCTCACATGTAATTGGCTTTGAACGCATCGAACCTTTAAGTGCGCCTTAATAGTTCAAGTTCGGATGGCTTGGTACGCGAGGCCCTGAGGGACTGCGTTTCGCAGCGTTCGCTCGCTCTGCGTCGACCATTTTGACGACGTCATCAAAATGGTCACTCATACCCCAACTCCTTCAGATACCCCGCCATCTTCTCCTCCAACCCCGCCAGCTCCGCCTTGAGCCTCAAGCGCTCTTCCCGCACCGCCATCAGGTCGATCGTCTCCGCCTCTTCAAACGTGTCCACATAACGCGGGATGTTCAAGTTGAAGTCGTTCTCGGCGATCTCGGCGATGGTCGCCAGATGCGCGTACTTGGCCACGTTCTGCCGCGCACGTACGGTGGCGACGACGGTGTCCAGATCGCTCGCGCGCAGCAGGTTCTGGTTCTTGCCGTCCTGGTAGGCGCGGCTGGCGTCGATGAAGAGCACCTTGTCGTCCGCCTTCTTCTTGCGCAGCACCAGCACGGCCGCAGGAATGCCGGTGCCGTAGAACAGCTTTTCCGGCAGGCCAATCACCACGTCGAGCAAATTTTCTTCAATGAGCTTCTGGCGGATCTTGCCCTCGGCCGCGCCGCGGAACAGCACGCCGTGCGGCACCACCACCGCCATGCGGCCCGTGCCGGGTTTCATGGTTTCAACCATGTGCAGGATGAAGGCGTAGTCGGCCTTGGTGCGCGGGGGCACGCCGCGCCGAAAGCGCTTGTGCGGGTCGTCGGAAGCGGCTTCAAAGCCCCACTTCTCCAAGGAGAACGGCGGGTTGGCCACGACGATGTCGAAGTGCTTCAGGTTGCCCTGGCTGTCGAGCAGCTTCGGGTTGCGCAGCGTGTCGCCCCATTCAATGCGGTGGTTGTCCTCGGCGTGCAGGAACATGTTCATCTTGGCCAGCGCCCAGGTGCTGCCAATGGCTTCCTGCCCGTAGAGCGCGTATTGGCGGCTGCCGGCGTTGGCGCGGATGAGTTGGCCGCACTTCATGAGCAGCGAACCCGAGCCGCAGGTGGGGTCGCAAATGTCGTCGCCCTTCTGCGGCTCCATCAGCAGCGCCATGAGCTGCGAGACCTCGGGTGGCGTGTAGAACTCGCCGGCTTTCTTGCCGCTGGTGGAGGCGAAGTTCTTGATGAGGAATTCGTAGGCGTTGCCGATCACGTCGAGGTTGCCCACGCGGCTCTCGCGCAGGTTGAGCTCGGGCTTGGCGAAGTCTTCCAGCAGGTGGCGCAGGATGTCGTTCTTCTGCGCCTCGTCGCCGAGCTTGGTGGAGTTGAAGCTGATGTCCTGGAACACGTCGCGCAGCTTGCTCAGGTTGGCTTCTTCAATGGCGTGCAAGGCCTTGTCGATGCGCTCGCCGTTGCCGGGCTGGTGCCGCGCTTCGTGCAGGGCATAAAAGTTGGCGCTGCGCGGCAGCACGAAGCGCTCGTTCTTCAGCAGTTCTTCGATCAGCTCGGGGTGGTTGCCGTGCTCTTTTTTGTAGCGGTCGTAGTGGTCTTGCCAGACGTCGGAGATGTATTTCAGGAAGAGCATGGTCAGGACGTAGTCCTTGTAAATGCTCGGGTCGACCGTGCCACGGAAGGTGTCGCAGGCGTTCCAGACGGCGGCGTTGATGGCGTCTTGCTGAATAGGGGTGGCGGTCATGGTGTGGGTTCGGACAGGGATTCGGATGAAGACAAAAGCGCGTGCGCCAGCGCGTCGAGCTGCTGCTGGCGGTTGCGAATGAGGGCCTGGTATTGCTGCTCTTCGTGCGCGGCCGCGTCGGCCAGCGCCACGATGAGCTGTTGCTCGGCCAGGGGCGGCACGGCAAGAGGCATGGCCTCCAGCACGGGGCGGCGGATGCTCAGCTGGTCGGAGCCTTCGGCGTTGCTGGCCAGGTAGCGCTGCGCGGGCGCCCGGTTGATCTGCCAGGCCAGGAATGCGGGCAACACGGTGGGCGATTTGATGCGCAACAGAAAAACGTGGGGGGAGCACACCGTGGGCTTGGGCACGTCGCGCACGCTGACGGCGTAGTTGCGCGAGCCGCGCGCGACAAACACCACGTCGCCCGGGCGGAGCCATTGCACAGGTTTGTTGGCGTCCACTTCCGTTCGAATCAGCCCATCCCAGGCAATGTCGCCGTTGGGGCTGAGGTCTCGCATTTGCAGGGCAAAGGCATTGCCATCTTTCACGAAGGGCACGCTTCCCCGAAACGGGTGTCCGGCTTGTACGTCTGCCAGCGTGAGGAGAGCTTGCTTCATATTGCATCAATACGGATGATGCGAAATTATCAATGTGCGAACTGAAAAAAGCAACTACTATCGTTTCTTCAACATCACATGGGTTGATGCAAATTTTTTCAGGAGGCTCAGATGCACGAATACGAGGTGAACTGCGTGACCAAGCCACATCGCGACAGCCCGCACGAGGCCATCACCCACATTGGCAACACCTTCAGTCGGTGGCGGATGACGACGGAGACGGCCATTGCCAGCATCGAGTCGAAGTCGGCCGCGTTCTACACGGTCGACAAGTCCAGACGGGTGCGTGCCTACATCGGCGTGGTGCGCGAACCCGGTCGGGCGCCTTATTTACGAACGTACGCCGACCAGAAATGGAACAACAACCTGTTGGCACAAGGTGACTGCGGAGCGGAGTGCAAACTTGTTTGACTGGCCAACCTGCACACTTGCAACTCGTCGCCTTTTTGGCAACAATCGTCGCCCTATGGGCAACGATAATTTGATGGACCTCTTGTTTTCTCCGTCGCGGCAGCGCGTCCTGGCGCGGCTCCTGTTGCAGCCTCGGTCGGACTTTCACTTGCGCGAATTGGCCCGGTTGACCCAGAGCCATGCGGGCACGCTGGCGCGCGAGCTAGACAAGTTAACCCAGGCCGGTCTCTTGCTGCGCAGTGAACAGGGCAATCAGGTGCGCTATCAGGCGAACGCCGCACATCCGCTGTTTGGCGATCTGGCCGCGCTGTTTCGGAAGACGCATGGTGTGGTGCCTGCGCTGCGAACGGCACTGTCGCCACTGGACTCGCAAATACGGGTGGCATTGGTGTTCGGTTCTGTGGCGCGAGGCGAGGCCACCGCCGGTAGCGACATAGACCTGCTGGTGTTGGGCCGTGTGGATTTTGCCGCGTTGGCGCAGGCCATGTTTCCGCTGCACACTGCGTTGGCCCGCGAGGTCAACACGGTGCTTTACACGCCTGAAGACTTCTTCTCGCGCGTGCGCGATGGCGATGCGTTTGCACGCGATGTGCTGGCCAAACCCCAGTTGTTTGTAAAGGGAGATGCCGATGAGCTTGCAAAACTTGCTGGCGATAGGGCGGCTGCAGGTTCATCAGCCTGATGCCGCCGGCATTGCCAAGCTGCTGCAGGCCGCGCGGCGAAACCTGTCGGATGCGGATATCGAGCAGATCTGCGCCGACAACCGATTTGATGCCGCCTACAAATGCATCATGCAGTGCGCCATGCTGGGCTTGTGGGCGAGTGGCTATCGCAGCTCGACCAGCCAGCCAGGCCATCATCAGACCGCGCTTCAAAGCTTGGGGTTGACGATGGGTGTGGCGCAACCGGACATCATCGTGTTCGATGCGCTGCGCCGGCAGCGCAACGCGAGCGACTACGAAGGCGACCCGGTGTCCAACGCCACGTCGCAGGCGTGTAGAGACCAGGCTGCGATGCTGTTGGCGCATACCGAAGTCTGGCTGCGCGCCCACCGCCCCGATCTGCTCGCACAACCATGATGGCCCACGTTCCACACCCTGGAACGTCCTGAATCTGTGCTTGCCACCTTCCTAGACTGGCCCTTCCTCAGCCCTCAATCCGGAGAAGAAGATGCGCAAGTTCCTGATCGGAATGTGTGTGGCCGCGAGCGCCCACACGGTCGCCATGGCCACCGAGGCCTACCCCGAGAAGCCCGTGAAGATCGTGCACGTCAGCACGCCCGGCAGCGGCGCGGACAACGTGGCGCGCATCCTGGCCGACGAATTGCGCGAGAACCTGGGCAGCAGCTTCGTGGTGGAAGGCAAGCCGGGCGCGCTGGGCCAGATCGGCACAGAATCGGTCGCCCGTGCCGCGCCCGATGGCTACACGCTGATGATCACCTCCTCGGGCACGCACTCGGCGGGCCCGTGGCTGTCGAAGAAGTCGCCCTACGACGCGGTGACCGACTTCGCCCACATCGGCCGTGTGGTGACCGTGCCCTTCCTGGCCGTGGCCGGCGCGGACGCGCCTACCCATGTGAAGGAATTCGTGGCCTACGCGAAGAAGAACCCGGGTTTCAGCTACGGCTACGGTTCGGCCACCGCACAAGTGGCGGCGGCTTCGCTGCTCAAGACGCTGGGTGTGGACGCCATCGGCGTGGGCTACAAGGGCCAATCCCAGGCCGTGCTCGACCTGATGGGCGGACGCATCCACTTCATGATGGTCGATCCCTCGGTGGTCGCGGCCAACCTCAAGGCGGGCAAGCTGCGCGCGCTGGCCACCACTTCGTCCAAACGCCTGTCGCTCCTGCCCGAGGTGCCCACGTTCCGCGAGGCGGGCATGCCGGAGCTCGACGTGCAGGTCTGGATGGGCCTGGGGGCGCCTGCCGCCACGCCCGTGCCCGTGCTGCAGAAGATCAACGCCGCGCTGCAGCGCGTGGCGCAGAACCCGAAGGTGCGCCAACAGTTCGAAGCCCAGGGTTTCGAGGTCGACACCAACGCCCTGGCCGAGCAGGCCGCCTTCGTGCGGCGGCAGTACGACGCCTGGGGCCGCAGCATCCGTGCGGCGGGCGTGGAGCCGCAGTAAGCCTGCGCTTGCGAAGCGGGCGTGGCCTCAGGCCCGCCCGGCTCCCCACAGCCGGTGTTGAAATGCCTGCTGAGCGTTCAACACCTGCTGCAAGGCCAAGGCCGCCTGGATCACCACGCGCTCGTGCAAACGCCGCGCGGCCAGCGATACGGATACGGGCAGGCCCGTGTCTGCCCCGAGTCCGACTGGCAGGGACACCACCGGATAGCCCAGCAGGTTCCACTGGCGCGGCAGCGACACCGCGTGCAGCGATCCCGTGCCCGACGCGACGTCGTAGCCGCTTCCCCGGGGCCGTGCGACGTGGTGCACGGTGGGCTCCAGCACCATGTCAACCCGGTGCTCGGCCATCCAACGGTCCCAGGCCAGGGTCTCCAGGTCGCGCCGCTCGCGCGCCGCGATGTAGTCGGCCAGTGCATAGGAGCGGCTGGCTTTCTCGACCGTCTCGCGCACCGATGGCCGGTACAGGTGCAGCCGCTCGGGCACGTGCTGGCGGTGGTACGCCCAGGCCTCGGGATAGAGGAGCAGCGCAAGGTCGTCCGCGCTGAGCCACGAACGCGGTGCGGCAAGGTCCAGCAGCTCGGCACCGAGCGTGATCGCCAAGTCGCGCGCGCGCGCCAGGGCGTGCGCCACGTCGTCGTCCAGCGTCGCGCTATGGGGTCGGTCGGTCATGGCGATGCGCACGCCGCGCAGGGGCTGGTCTTGGGCAGCAGGCAAAAGCGGCAGGTGCCGCGTGCCGTCGGCAAACGCATCGACGGCCGCAATTCCGGCCGCGTCGCTGCACATGGCGTGCAACAGCGCGCTGCAATCGTCCACCGTGCGGCCCATCGGCCCGGCGGTGTCACGGCTTGGTGCCATGGGAATCACACCGTCCAGCGGCAGGCTGCCGTAGGTGGGCTTGAGGGTGGCCACGCCGCACAACGCGGCCGGCACGCGCAGCGAACCCCCGGTGTCGGTGCCGAGCGCGGCCGCCACCATGCCTGTGGCGAGGGCGGCGGCGGACCCCGCGCTGGAGCCGCCCGCGCTGCGCGCGAGATCGAACGGGTTGCCCACCTGGTCGGCCGTGGCGCCGTTGGCGAATTCGTGTGTGTGCGTGTGGCCCAGCGGCACCATGCCGTGCGCCCGCAGGCCGCGCCAGAGGGCGCTGTCTTCAGGCGCGATGTGGCCCTCCAGCACCCGGCTGGAAGCGGTGAGCGGCAGGCCGCCAATGGCGATCACGTCCTTGATGCCCAGCGTGGTGCCGCACAGCAGCGGTACAGGCTCGCCGGACGCGAGCAGGCGGTCGGCAACATGGGCCGCTTGCAGCGCGCGTTCGGGGTACAGGCGCACCCAGGCGTTGACGGCGTCGGGCGCACCGTCGAAGCTGGGCGACCCGCCATTGGCAGCGTCCACGCGCGCCAGGCACGCGGTGGTGAGTTCCACCGAGGAGACCTGGCCAGACTGCAGCATGGCGGCCGCCTCCAGCAAGGACCATTGCCAGGGCGCGCTGCGCTTGCGCGCCGCCTCCTGGGCGGTCTCGAGGGCTGCCACGCATGCGTTGCTGAAGCGGCCTTTCCATGTCTGCATCGGTCGTCGTCCTGTGTTCAAGCCCGGTGGGTGCGGTGGGGGCATATGAACACAGCTCCGCAGACCGCCCATGGTCGTTCCATGGGGTGGAAACTCTCTATGAGAACAGTCTCTGTGATGGGCACGGGGTGTTCCATGCTGTGGAACTCCGAACGTCCGCCGAAGTGCCGCTTGTTATCCTGAGCGCCCATTCAAGCAAGGTGTGCCGATGAAAGTCAGTGAAGCGATAGCGCAGGCGTTCTGCCTCGAAGGTGGCGAGGTGGTTTTTGGCTTGCTGGGAGACGCCAACATGCCGCTGTGGATCGGTCTGGCGGCGAAGCCGAACGTCGAGATTTTCTCCGCGCGCCACGAAGCTGCCGCCGTGGCCATGGCCGATGGCCATTTCCGTGCCAGTGGAAAGGTGGGCATCGCCACCATCACCTCCGGCCCCGGCCTCACGCAGATCGGCACCTCGCTCGTGGCCGCCGTGCGCAATGGCAGCGCAATCGTCGTCGCGGTGGGCGACGTGCCGCTGGCCGACCGCAACAACGTGCAGAAGTTCGACCAGCGCCGCTTCGTCGAAGCCTGCGGAGCGGCCTTTGTGAACGTCACCGGCACGGGTAACGTGGCGCAGGAAGTGGCCGAGGCGTTCTACACCGCGCGCGTGCGCCGCCAGCCCGTCGTGCTCAACATGCCGGTCGACGTGCAGGAGCAGGCGTTCGAATGGGACTTTGCCTACGAGCCCGCGAAGGACCACGTGCCCGCGCCACCGTCCACGCCGCCGGCCGAACACCTTCAGCAGCTCGTGGAAAAGCTCTTGCAAGCCGAGCGCCCAGTGGTTCTGGCTGGTCTGGGCGCAAAAGCCGCGGGCGCGGGCGAGGCGCTGGCCGAACTGGGCGAGCGTGTGGGTGCCCTGCTGGCCACCACGCTCAAAGCCAAGGGCTTCTTCGCCGGCCAGGCGTATGACGCGGGCATCGCCGGCGCCTTCGCCAGCGCCCCCACCGAGCAACTGCTGGGCGAGGCGGACTTCGTGCTCGGCGTGGGCGCCGAACTGGGCTACTACACCACTGAGGGCGGGCTGCTGTTCCCGGGGGCGGAGGTGGCGCGCATCGACACCGCGCCCCACCCGAAGGAGCTCGGTGTCCTGCCCGGCCTGTACCTGCAGGGCGACGCCAAGGCCACCGCGCAAGCGATCAACCGCGTGCTGGCCGAGCGCGGCGAACGGCGCGAAGGCTACCGCACGGCCGAGACGCGCGCGGTGCTCGACGCGCCCCCAGCTGCGATCGAAAAAGCCACCGACGGCATGGACCCACGCGCCCTCGCCGCGCGCATCGGTGCGGCCTTGCCCGACAACGCCGTGGTCACCATCGGCTGCGGCCACTTCTGGGCTTTCTTCCACATGTACACGCCGGTGCGTGCCGACCTGCCGCTCTACATGTCGTACCAGTTCGGCTCCATCGGGCAGACCCTGCCGATCGCCATGGGCGTGTCGGTGGCGCACCCGGACCGTGCGCACCTGGTGATCGAGGGCGACGGCAGCGCGATGATGCACATCCAGGAGCTGGAGACCTTCGCGCGCCACGGCCGGCCTGCAGTGGTGTTGATCTGGAACGACGCGGGCTTCGGTGCCGAGGTGCACAAGCTCAAAGCCAAGAAGGCCGACGAAGCCTTGGGCCGCTGGCCGACGTCGCCCGACTTCGTCACGGTCGCGCGCGGCTTCGGCGGCGATGGCGAGCGCGTGGAGCGCGAGGAAGACGTGCAGGCCGCGCTGCAACGCGGCTTCGCGTCAGGCGGGCTGTACCTGGTCGACGCGCGCGTGTCGCCCAGCACCATCAGCGACCCCTATCTGAAACTGCAGTTCGGCGTGGAGAACCGCGCGCCGCTGCTGCGTGGCCCCAAGAGGTGAACCCATGATCGTTTTCGATGACCAGTTCGAGGTGCCGGCCGATCCCGACGCCGTGATGCAGCGCTTCATGGACGTGAACGCCATCGCCGCCTGCGTGCCCGGTGTGTCGCTGCAAGGCCAGGACGAGCAAGGCCACTACCTCGGCACGATGACGGTGGCCTTCGGCCCCAAGCGCCTGAAGTTCCAGGGCCGCATGCAGTGCGAGTTCGACGCCGCAGCGCGCACCGGCGTGCTCAGCGGCGGCGGCGCGGCCGCGGGCCGCTCGGCGCAGGTGCAGATGAACACGCGCTTCGCGGTGGTACCGGTCAGCGCTGGCCGCAGCCGTGTGGAGATCGCCTCGCGCACCGAGATGCACGGTGTGCTGGCGCAGTTCGCCACCGCCGGCGGCGCGGCCGTGGCCAAGGCGCTCATGGAGGAGTTCGCGAACAACCTCAGCCAGACGCTCTCGGCCTCGGCGACCACCGCTGCCGCCAGCGCAGAGCCCGGCGCACAGCCTGCGCCACCGCAGGCCCCGCCGCGCGCGGCCGAGCTGTCGGCCAGCCGCATGTTGTGGCGCGTGCTGCTCTCGCGCTTGCGGGCCTGGGGCTTGCTGCCTTCAGCGTCCCGGGGCCGCTGAAAAGCCCTCAGGGGCCCACGAGGCCTGCAACGCCGCGCAGGCGTTGAGCACGGTCTCGTCGTGGCCCGGCCGCGCCACGATGTGCAGGCCGATGGGCAGGCCGTCGACCAGGCCCAGGGGCACGCTGGCCGCCGGGCAGCCCGCCAGGTTGGTCCACGCCAGTTCGAAAGGCACTCCTGTCTCGCTCAGCAGTGGCGCCACGTCGTGGTGCGTGAGTCCGATCAGCAGATCGTGCGTGCCGAACAACGTGTCGATTCGAGCGGTGAAGGACGCGCGCTCGGCCATCGCGCGCGCGACGTCGGCCTCGCTCAAGCCGCGCGCATGTTCGAAGCGCTGCCGCAGCGCATCGGGCAGCAGCGCTTCGTCCAGATGGGCCAGGGTGCCGCTGCGGGTCATCAGCGAGAGGCGGTCGGCGTCGGAGATCACCTTGAACGCGTGGCCGCTGGTGGAGAAGTCCAGCGCCACCGGCTCCATCGCCCAGCGTCTCTCGCGCGCCAGGTTCGACATGGTGGTGCGCCACAGCGCGTCGATGGCGCGCCCGCGCGGCGTTGGCGCGGTGCCGGTGTCGAGCACGCCGACGCGCAACCCCTGTGCGCGGGTCGCGTCCAGTGCGTCGCTCAGCAAGGGCTGTGGATGGCGTGCCGTTTCCGCGTCGGACGGGTCGGCCCCGCTCATCACCGCGAGCAGCTTCGCCACATCGCGCACGTCGCGCGCCAGCACGCCGATGGCGCAGAAGAAGCGGTTCGCGCCAAAACTGCCGTGCCGGGGCACGCGGCCGTTGGAGGGCGCGAAACCCAGCACGCCGCACAAAGCGGCCGGGTAGCGGATGGAGCCGCCGGTGTCGGTGGCGATGGCCACCGCGCCGATGCCCGCCGCCACCGCGCACGCGGCACCCGAGGACGAGGCACCGGCCGAGCGCGCCGGGTCCCAGGGGTTGCGACATGGCCCGCCGAGGCTGCTGCCATGGGCCAGGCTCATCGCGAAGTCCGAGAGATTGGTTTTGCCGAACACGATCGCGCCGGCCTTGCGCAGGCGGGCCACGGCGGGAGCGTCGGCCGTGGGCACGAAGTCCTGGAGTTGCGGAGATCCGCCGGTGGTGCGCAGGCCGGCGGTGAACAGATCGTCTTTGAGGGAGAGTGGCACACCGGCGAGCGGGCGCGTGTCGTGGCCGGTGTGCGCTCTGGCCAGCGAGCGCGCGTGTTCGTCGAACACCGATAGGAAGGCGTTGTGCGCCGCGCCGACGCCGTGGGCCTGGCGCAGCACATCGTCCACGATGTCCGGCACCGTCCATTGCCTTGACTGCAGCCCTTGCGCCGCCTGGGTCAACGTCAACCGTGCGAGCACGTCAGTCCTCCACTGCGCCGAAGCGCGACTCGTCACGCATGAAGTGGTCCCGTCCAGGGACACCGAGGGTCCGGCTTTGCCGGCCCCAGGTGTCGCCCCCCTTCCAGGGGGGAGCGCCGAAGGCGCGCAGGGGGTGTTTCATCCTCGCGTGTAGCCAATCTCGCAGAACCCGCCGCCCTGAAAGCGGTCGGCGGGGCTGTCCCCTGGCGGTGGGAACTGGCTTTGGTAGGCATCGGCACTGTCGCGCGGCGCCCAGCCGATGCGCGCGCGGTCGTCGCCCTGCCACCAGCTCGCGCGGTTGTTCGACACGCCCCAGACGACCGCACAGCCGGTGGAGGCTGCCGTGACGCTGTGGGCCACCAGGCGCGCCATGTCCTCGCGCGAGAGCCAGGTGGCGAGCATGCGTTCCTGCTTCGGTTCGGGGAAGCACGAGCCGATGCGCAGCGACACGCTTTCCACGCCGTTGCGGTCCCAGAAGAAGCGCGCCACCATCTCGCCGAACACCTTGGACAGGCCGTAGTAGCTGTCGGGGCGGTAGGTGCAGTCCTTGTCGAGCACGGTCTCGCGCTCGTGAAAACCGATCACGTGGTTGGACGAGGCGTAGACCACGCGCAGGCCGTGCGCCAGCGCCGCTTCGAACACGTGGTGCACGCCGCGCAGGTTCGGCCCCAGCACGGTCTCGAACGTGCCGTACTCCACCAGGCCGCCGAAATGCACGATGCAGGCGCAACCTTGCGCCAGTCGAAGCATGGCCTCGCGGTCGTTCAGGTCGGCCGCGATGAACTCGGCGTTCGCCGGCAGCGGGTCGGGAAACGGTGCGATGTCGGTCAGGCGCAGCCGCCAGCCGCGCGCGATCAGGCTGGGGATCAGGTCGCGTCCGAGCTTGCCGGAGGCACCGGTGATCAGCACAGGCAGGGAGGGAATCGGCAGGTCGTCGTTCATATCGGTTCAAACAGGGCAATGGGCACGCCGCGCAGCGCGGTGCTCGCGCGAAACAGCGAGCCCGCGTGCGGGTGGCCGGCGCGCTCGGGTGGCAGGCCGGCGCTCAAGGAGGTGAGGTAGACCGCGCCGTCGGCGAAACACGGCATGGTAGGGGCAGGCACCGGCACGCGCACCTTGTGCAGCAAAGCCCCCGAAGGCGAGAAGCCGTTCAGGCACCCGGCGGACACGCCGGCCGACCAGTAGATGCCTTGCGTGTCGCAGGCCGCGCCATCGGGTCGGCCTTCTTCGGCGCTCAAGGTGGCCAGGCGGCGGCGGTTCGAGATCGATCCGTTGTGGGCATCGAAGTCCCAGGCGTCGATCCACGGCCCTCGGCTGTCCGAGTGGTACAGGGTGCGCCCGTCAGGGCTCCACGCCAAACCGTTGGAGGCCTTGAAGCCTTCGGCTTTTTTCTCCACCCCGCCGTCGGGCCGCACGCGGTAGAGCACACCGATGTCTTCCTTGACGGCGCGCTCGTCCACCGTGCCAACCCAGAAGCAGCCGTCGGGTCCGGTCTTGCCGTCGTTGAGCCGCGCGTGCGCGGGGATGTCGCGCATGTCCGCAAAGGGGCGCCGGGTGCCCAGCGCGGGGTTGAACAGCGCGACGCGGTGGCGCAGCGCCACGAGCAGCTCGCCGGAGGCGCACAGCCCGAAGCTGCCCACCGGTTCGGGCTGCGTGTAGGACGCTTGCCGGCCCGAGGCGAGGTGCAACGCGTAGAGCACGCCCCTGGGGATGTCGCAGAACCAGAGCTGGCCCCGCGCCGCATCCCACACCGCGCTTTCGCCGGTGTCGCAGCGCGCATCCCAGGCCAGCGCGAAGTCCATGTCCATCGGTTCGAAGGTGCTCACGCCGGGTCAGTCGAGTTTCACGTTCGCGATCTTGATGCGCTGCGCCGAGCGCGCGAAATCGCGCTTGAGGAAAGCGGCGAATTCTGCCGGACTCTCGCCCACCGGCTCCAGACCCCAGGCATCGATGCTGTGGGCCTTGAACTGGGGCGTGGTCAGGATCTTGCGCAGCTCGCCCGCGATCTTGTTGACGATGGCTGGCGGCGTGCCCTTGGGCGCGACCAGGCCGAGGTAGAAGGAGGCTTCGAAATCTTTGTAGCCCAGCTCGTTGAACGTGGGCACGTTCGGCAAGGCCGCCAGGCGCTTGGGGCCGGACATGGCCAGGCCGATCAGCTTGCCCTGCTGGATCTGCGGCAAGGCCGCGGTCACGGCGGTGAACATGCCGCTCACGCGGCCCGAAGCGAGGTCGGGAAACGCCGCGGCCGCGCCTTTGTAGGGCACGTGCGTCATCGTGATCTGGTTCAGGCTGGCGAACCATTCCATGGCCAGGTGCGAGGTGTTGCCCAGGCCGGCCGAGGCGTAGGACACCGCGCCCGGCGTGGTCTTGGCGCGTGCGACGAATTCGCTCAGCGAGCCGCTGCCCGGGGGCGCCACCAGCAGCATCTGCGCGTCGGCGATGCGGGTCACGGGCGCGAAGTCCTTCTCGGGGTCGTAGGGCAGCTTGGCGTACAGGTACTTGTTCAGGCTGAGGCCGGCGTCGGTGGCGAACAGGAAGGTGTAGCCATCGGGCGCGGACTTGGCCACGTGGTCGGCGCCGATGATCTCGTTGCCGCCGGGCTTGTTGTCGATGATCACGGTCTGCCCGAGGGCTTCGGTGAGCTTCTGGCCCACGGCGCGCGCGACGATGTCGGTGGGACCGCCGGCCGAGTAGGGCACGACGAAGCGGATGGGCTTGTCCGGGTAGCTCGCTTGCGCGGACGCCGGTGTGGTCGATAGAAAAATGGAGGCGACGCCGACCATGGCGGACGCCAGGAACCGGGTGGTTGGGTACATGGTGCTCTCTTGTCTCGGTGTAGGAATGATGAAGGGTGGAGCCGCGCGGTTCGCGAAAGGTAGTCCTTGGCAAGCGGCGCGGCAACGGGGTTAGCCCATGCGTTCCACGCGGTGGAACCTGGAAGGTGTGAGCGGGTCCGCCATGGCCGCTCATCCTGCCCAGACGCACCCACTCGGCGTTGCAAATGCTCGCCGTAGCCCGAGCTACGGCTGTGCTTTGCGCCTTGATTGGGCGCGCCTGGACAGGCTGCTCGACCACGCCGGACCCGCTCACACCTTCTTAAACTTTTTTGTAGCGTGCGCCTTTTTCCGGCAGCACGAAAACGCCCTTGTTGAGCCACTGTCCCCCGTCGGCCACCAGCACCTCGCCGGTGATGTAGCTGGCCACCGGCGCGCACAGGAACAGTCCGCATTCCACCGTCTCTTCGACGGTTTCGAAGCGGCCGGCGGGGATGGTGCCCAGGATCTTTTCGCGGCCCGCTTCGGTGGGCCAGAGCGCGGTGCGCGACTGTTCGGTGTCGACGAAGCCCGGGCACAGGCAATTCACCTGAACGTTGCGCGGACCCCACTCCACCGCCAGCGTCTGCGACATCGCGATCACACCCGCCTTCGCCGCGGCCGAATGGCAGGTGCCGGGGCCGCCGGTCCAGGCATACGCCGCGGAGATGCTCAGCACCTTGCCCGAGCCCTGGCGCAGCATGTGGCGACCGGCCGCCAGCGTGCAGTGGGCGGTACCGTTGAGCACGATGTCGATGACCGTGCGCCAGCCGTTGGCCGAGATGTCTTCGGCGCGCGAGACGAAGTTGCCCGCTGCGTTGTTGATCAGCACGTCGATGCGGCCCAGCTGTGCGACCACGCTGTCGATGGCCGCTTCCACCGCGCCGGCGTCGCGGATGTCCAGTGGCACCACGTGCGCCGAGCTGCCGGCGGCGCGCACGAGCGCGGCGGTTTCCTCCAGAGGCGCTTCACGCCGGCCCGAGAGCACGACGGTGCCACCCAGCGCGGCCGCGCGCAGCGCGAAGCCGCGGCCGATGCCGGTGCCCGCGCCGGTGATGAAGATGACTTGGTCTGCGAATGTGTGGTTGGCCAGCATGCAATGCCTCTGTGGTTGAACTGGCCGCGATGATCGTGTGCCGCATTCGAGGTGCTTCCGGAGGTTCCATGTCGTGGAACTGATGGCGCTGCTCCCATGGACGCTTCCTAGAATCCATCGCACTTCCAGGAGCACTTTCACATGAGCGATTTCGTCCTTTACCAACAGCAAGACCGCGTCGTGACCTTGACGCTGAACGACCCCGACATGCGCAACGCCCTGTCGACCCAGGCGCAGTACGACGCCCTCGTGGCCGCGGTGTCGCGCGCACAGGAAGACGCGTCGGTGAGCTGCGTCATCCTCACCGGCGCGGGCTCGGCGTTCTGCTCCGGCGGCAACTTGAAGGACATGCAATACAAGTCCGGCATCTCCGGCGGTTCGCCGTACGACATCCGCGACAACTACCGCCGTGGCATTCAGAAGATCGCGCTGGCGCTCTACAACCTCGATCTGCCCACCATCGCCGCCATCAACGGCCCGGCGATCGGCGCGGGCTGCGACCTTACCTGCATGTGCGACATCCGCATCGCCTCCGACAAGGCGCGCATGGCCGAGAGCTTCGTCAAGCTCGGCATCACGCCGGGCGATGGTGGTGCCTGGCTGTTGCCGCGCGTGGTCGGCATGTCCAAGGCGGCGGAGATGACCTTCACCGGCGACGTGCTGGACGCGCAGCAGGCGCTGGCCTGTGGTCTGGTGTCGCGCGTGGTGCCGCACGAGAACCTGCTCGACGAGGCCATGGCGCTGGCGCAGCGCATCGCCGCCAACCCGCGCCCTGCCTTGCGCATGGCCAAGCGGCTGTTGCGCGAAGGGTCGCACCAACGGCTGGAGGCGGCGTTGGATCTGGCCGGTTCGTACCAGGCCATTGCGCATTTCACGCCCGAGCACATCGAGGCGGTGGAGGCCTTTCTGGCGGCTCGCAAACACTGAGCCACCCTTCTGGCTCCCTCCCCCTCTGGGGGAAGTTTGGCCTCACCATGCACACCATTCCCGCGTTCCCCTCACCCCAACCCTCTCCCGCAAGCGGGAGAGGGAGCAAATCCCGCGCTCCGACCACAGCGTGAGCACGCGCTCGTTTCGTCGGTAGCCGTGTCTGTGTCTTACTCCCTCTCCCGCTTGCGGGAGAGGGTTGGGGTGAGGGTGTATTTGAAGCACCACAACATGTGTAGATACCAATGCCCAGCGGAGGAAGGAGCGAAATCCTTCACTCGTCGAAGTCGCCCAGCTTCTCGCGCGCCGTGCGCGACGCGCGCTCACCCCCCAGCCGGCGCGACCCTGCCACCGCCGCGTGCCGTGCGGCCTTGAGCAGGTCGATCACGTGGCCCGTCACGCGTTTGGTGGGCACCACCACCGACAGGCAGTAGTGCACCGCGCCATCGCTGCCGAACAGAGGCACGCTGATACCGCTCAGGCCCTTGATGCCGCCCCCATGCGACACGGCATAACCCTGGCGCCGCGTCGTGTCCAGGATGGAGCGCAACTCCTTCACCGTGCAGCGGATCTCGCGCGTGGCCGGCTTGATCACCTGCTCCAGCGCATCCGGTTCCATGAACGCCATGAGCACCAGCGAGGCGCCCCCCAGCCCCAGCGGCGTGCGCTCGCCGGGACGGTTCACGGCGAACAGGGGCTGCGAGGAGCGCGACACCTCGACGCACAGGCGGTCGTTGCCATCGATGCTGTTGAGCGTGACGGTCTCGCCCGTGGCCTCCACCAGTTCGGCCATCACCGGCCGCAACAAGCGGCGCACGTCCACCGTCTGGTTGGCAATGGCGGCCAGGCGCACGAATTCCATCGACAGGCTGAAACGCAAGTCCGGCCCGCGTGTGAGGTAGCCCAGGCGCTGCAGGTCGCCGGTCAGCCTCGAGGTGGTGGATTTCGCCAGGCCGATCTCATCGGCGATCTCTTGCAGGGACAGCGTGGCGTGCTCCAGCGAGAAGCAGCCCAGGACGGAGAAGACGCGGTCGACGGTGCGCATGGGGGTGGATGCTAACTGGAGAGCGGCCGCGGCCAGGCGGGCGCGGCGCTGCGCGCCAGCGCCGCCTTGATGGCCTGCGTGTGCTGGCCCAGCGTGGGTGCAGCGCTCGTGGCGGTGGTGGTGCTGTCGGACATGCGCACCGGACTGCCGATGGCGGGCACCTCGCCCTGCTGCGGGTGCGCGATCCACTGCACCAGGCCGCGCGCTTTTACCTGCGGGTCTTCGAACACCTCGGCCACGTCGTAGATCGGGCCGCACGGCACGCCGTGCGTGGAGCACTTTTCCACGCAGGCCTGCGTGTCGATCTGTTGGAAGGCGCGGTCCAGCTGCGCATACAACTCGGCGCTGTGGGCCAGGCGCTGGCCATTCGTGGCGAAGCGCTCGTCCTCGGCGAGTTCGGGCACCTCCAGCACCTTGCACAGCGACTGGAACTGGCGGTCGTTGCCCACGATCACCATCACCCGGCCGTCGCGGCACGCAAAAGCATCGGTGGGCGCCACCATCGGCAAGCGGTTGCCTTGTCGGCTGGGCGCGCCATTGCCCGACAGGTAGCGCAGGCCCAGGTGCGCGAGCGACGCAACGCCCACGTCCAGCAGCGCCATGTCGACCCATTGGCCACGCCCCGTCACGGCGCGGCGCTGCAGCGCGGCCAGGATGCCGATGGTGGCGTAGAGACCGGTGGCCAGGTCGATCACCGGCAGGCCGGTTTTCAAGGGGCCGCCATTCGGTGTGCCGTCGGGGTGGCCGGTCAGCCCCATCAAGCCGCTCATGCCTTGCATGATCGTGTCATAGCCCGGTCGGTCGCGGTAAGGGCCGGTCTGGCCGAAGCCGGTGATCGAGCAATAGATCAGCGCCGGGTTGGCCTTGGAGAGCGTGGCGTAGTCCAGGCCGTACTTCTCCAGCGTGCCCACCTTGTAGTTCTCGATCAGCACGTCGGCCGTGGCCGCCAGCTTGCGCAGCGCATCGGCGTCGTCCGGGTGGGCCAGGTCCAATTCGATCGAGCGCTTGCCCCGGTTGCAGGCGGCAAACTGCACCGCCTGATCCACCGGGTTGCCGTGGCGGTCGCGCATGAACGGCGGTGCCCAGGCGCGGCTGTCATCGCCCACGCGAGGCCTCTCCACCTTGATCACATCCGCGCCGAGATCGGCCAGCACCTGCGCCGACCAGGGCCCTGCAATCACACGCGAGAGGTCCAGCACCCGCAGGCCGCCGAGCGCGGCGTTGGAAAAATCGGCATCTGGAGTGGGGAGGGCGGAGGTGGCCATGTGGGTACGTTCGCGGTGCTGTGGTTGGGTTCGAAACCATTGTGTCCAGCCCAGCGGCGGCGCCATTCGAGGTTCCATCCCATGGAACACCGAAGCCCGGTTCAGAGACGTTCACATAGCATGAAGGCGTCACCTCACACCCTTCATCAAGCCTATGAAACTCGAACTCTCACCCGAACAGCAGCAGCTCGTCGACACCGTGCGCAAGGTGCGCCAGCGCGAGATCGCGCCACGTGCGCTGCAATCCATCGGCGGCGAATTTCCGCACGACAACATCAAGGCGCTGGCGTCGGTGGGCGTGATGGGCATGGCCATTCCTGAGCGCTTCGGCGGCAGTGACGCGAGCATTCTGGACACGGTGCTCGCGCTGGAGGAAATCGCCAAGAGCTGCTACATCACGGCCGAGGCGGTGATCGGCGAGATCGGCGTGCAGTCGCGCATCATCTCGACCTACGCACCCGAGCATCTGCAAGCGAAGTACCTGCCGCGCATCGCCTCGGGCGAAGGCGTGTTGTCGATCTGCATGACCGAGCCCGACGCTGGCACCGACGTGGCCAGCTTCCGCACCAACAGCCGCATCGAAGGCCACGAGGTGGTCATCAACGGTGCCAAGACCCTGATCAGCCGCGCGCAACTGGCCGACGTGCTGATCGTCTTCACGCGCGTCAACGGCATTGCCGGCGCGGCGGGCATCGGTTGCGTGCTCGTGCCGGGCGGCACGCCCGGCCTGCAGGCCAAGGCCACCTACCGCACCATGGGCGGCGACCACCTGTGCGACGTCACCTTCGACGAATGCCGCGTGCCGCTGGACCACCTCATCCTCCAGCAGGACAGCATGAAGACGCTGATCAACGCCTTCAACGCGCAGCGCTGCCTCAACTCGGCCATGTGCCTGGGCATGGCCGAAGGCGCGCTGGAAGAGTCCATTCGTTACCTGCGCGACCGCAAGGCCTTTGGCCAGCGCATCGGCGACTTCCAGGGCCTGCGCTGGAAGGCCGCCGACATGTACATCGAGATCGAGGCCGCGCGCGGTTTGCTCTACCGCGCCGCCGCCAGCGCCGATCCGTTCCCGGACCCGCTCATCACCGCCGCCGCCAAGACCTATTGCAACGAGATGGCCATCCGTGTGACCAACACCGCCGTGCAGATCCATGGCGGCTACGGCTTCACCGACGAATTCGCGGTTTCGCGCCTGTACCGTGGCGCGCGCTTCGGCAGCCTGGGGGGAGGTACCACCGAGACGCTGCGCAACTACGTGGGGCGGCACCTGGTGGACTACGTGGACCTGGCCTCAGGCGTGGGTGTTCACTGAGTCACAACGGGCCGTCCTGTGGGCCGGCCCAGGTCTCGCTCGCCACCGCGGATGGGCTCACCCGATCGAATACCCGCCGTCCACCATCAAGGTCTGCCCGGTCACGAAGTTCGCGCGGTTCGATGCGAGGAAGGCCACTGCTTCGGCGGTGTCTTCCGGCTGGCCAATGCGCTTGAGCGCGGTGTTGGCCGTCGCCACGCGCAGGTAGTGTTCGTCGAAGTCGCCGAGCTCCAGCGCGCGAAAGTGGATGCCGGCTTCCACGGTCCCTGTGCCCACCGCGTTGGCGCGCACGCCGTAGCGCCCCTCTTCCTTGGCAAAGCCTTTGATGAGCGCGTCCACGCCGGCCTTGGGCACGACCGACAGGGCGTCGCGCGCGGGCCAGCGCGCCAGGCCGGCGGTGTGGCACGCCACGATGGAGCCTTTGCTCTCGCGCAGCGCGGGCAGTGCGGCGGTGACGAGGTGGTAGAAGCCCATGGTGTCGGTCTGCAGGTATTCCAGCAGTTCGGACGCCGGCAGCTTGCTCAGGTAGCGCATGTGCACGTGTGGGCCGGCGGCGTACACCACGGTGTGGAGGGTCTCGAAATCGGCGCGCACGCGCTCGACCATCTGGCGCACGTTGTCCAGGTCGGACAGGTCGGCCTGGTAGGCCTCGGCGCGGCGACCCAGCGCGCGGATCTGCTGCACCACTTCTGCCGCGCGCCCGGCATTGCCGCGGTAGACCACGGCAATGTCCGCGCCACGCGTGGCGAGCACGCGGCAGACCACGCTGCCGATGCCACCGGTACCGCCGGTGACGATGGCCACGCCGGCCGGAAATTCTTCTGTGGTTGTCATGGGTGTGGGATGTTGTTGAGAGTTCATCGGCCGCTCCACACGGGCGCGCGCTTCTGCGCGAACGCACGTGGACCTTCCTGCGCATCGGCGCTCGCGTACACGGCGCGGTAGGTGTGGCGCGCGGCGGCCAGGCCGGCGTCGCAACCCAGGCTCATCGCGGCCATCAGGCTGTGTTTGCCGGCCCGCACCGACAGCGGTGCGTTGTCGCGGATGCGTGCGGCCAACGCTTGGGCGCGCTCGCGCACCGCCTGTGCATCGGGCTCGACGTGGTTGACGAAGCCCAGCGCGTGCAGGCGCTCCACCGTCACCATGTCGCCGGTGAGCACCATTTCCATCACCACGGGTTGCGGCAGCATCCACAACAGCGGAATGCCCCAGGGCGATCCCCGGCCCACCTTGGCTTCGGTGATGCCGCCGCGGGTGCCGGCCATGCCGACGCGCAGATCCGAGTTCAAGGCCAGCACCATGCCGCCCGCGGTGAAGTGGCCCGTCATGGCGGCGATGACCGGCTTTTCCACCGTGCGCATGCGTTCGTAGAACGGGTCGCGCAGCAGGTCCAGGATGTCGCGGCCTTGTTCCTCGCGCACGCGCGCCGCCTCCTTCAGGTCCATGCCGGCGCAGAAGGTGCCGCAATCGGCCGAGGTGAGCACGGCACAGCGCACGCGCTCGTCGCGGTCGACTTCGGTCCACAGTTCGAACAAGCGGTTGGCGCTGGCCACCGACAAGGCGTTGCGCTGCGCGGGGCGGTTCAGGGTGATGGTGGCGATGCCGTCGTCGACGGCGTAGAGCACTTCTTCCATGGGGGTCTCTTCTCTTCGTGGTGGTGTCTCAGGTCGGGCCGTGCTCGATCAGGTCGAGCGCTTCCAGCTCCATCTCGCAGGTCTGCCGCCCGATGAGCGCCAGTTCCAGCGAAGGCTCGCGCCCGCTCAGGTGGCGTTGTGCCTGTTGCAGCGAAATGACGGCCCAGCGGACGTTGGCCATCACTTCCCAGTAGTGCGCGGCGTCGGGGCTCGGCCGCGTGCCGCCTTCGCTCTCAAAACCGTCGTAGAGAACGTCGCGCCCGGCCAGTCCGCCCACGGCTTTGTCGTGCGCGCCGAAGCGCCAGAACCGGGTGCACAACCAGCCCATGTCGGCGAACGGCTGGCCCCAGTGCGCGAGCTCCCAGTCCAGCACCGCCGACAGCGTGCCTTCATGCACCAGGTAGTTGCCGGTGCGGAAATCGCCGTGGCACAGCACGGTGGTTTGCGGTGCGGGTGCGTGCGCTTCGAGCCAGCGCAACGCCCATTCGAGTGTGGGATGCGCGTGGTCCAAGGTGTCGAGGTAGTGGCGGTACTGCGCGACCAGGCCGAGCGCCGTGCCCTGCTCAGGTGGTGGCAGAAATTCCAGCGCCGCGTCGGCGCGCACGCGGTGCAGGCGCGCGAGTTCCTGCCCAAGCCGGAACGCGAGCGACGGTCCCCACCCGAAGGCCTGGGCGTCGCGCAAGATGCGCTGCGGCGCGGCCGTGCCTTGGACGAAGTCGGTCACCAGAAACTCGCTGCCCGCCACTTGCGCGTCGGTGCACACGGCGCGCGGCGTGGCCACGGTCACGCCGGCAGCCGCCACGCTGCGCAGCACCGCGTGCTCCTGCGCGCGCGTGGCACTGCCGCCGATGCCGCTCACGCCCGTGGTGCGCACCACGTAAGCGCCTGTGTGCCCATCGTCCGGCCATTGCAGGTCCAGGCGCCAGTTCTCCTGCAAGGTGCCGCCCGAGAGTTGCGTGGCAAGCGCCACGCGCGGCACCGCCCGGCCACTTTGCGAGGCCATGAAGCGCGCGATGCGCTGCTGCACGTCGGGGTCGTTCAGGTCCATGACCAGAAGTCCGTGCCTTCGGCCAGCAGGAAGCGCGAGAGCACCATCTTGTGGATCTCGGAGGCGCCATCGCCCAGGCGCGCCAGGCGCGCGTAGCGGTACATCCATTCCAGCGGCATGTCCTTGGAGTAACCCTTGGCGCCGCAGAGCTGAATGGCGGTGTCGATCGCTTTGTGCAAGGCCTCGGACACGACCACCTTGGCCATGGACACTTCCTTGCGCGCGAAGCTGCCCTGGTCGAGCAGCCAGGCCGCGCGCATGGTCAGCAGGCGGCCCATGTCGACCGCCATCGCCGCTTCGCCCAGCATCCATTGCACGCCTTCGCGGTCTGCCAGACGCTGGCCGAAGCTGTGGCGCTGCTCGACGTACTCGCAGGCCAGTTCCAGCGCGCGCTTGGCCATGCCGGTCCAGCGCATGCAGTGCGTGAGCCGCGCCGTGCCCAGGCGGATCTGGGTGAACTTCAGGCCATCGCCTTCTTTCAGCAACACCTGGTCGTCGGGAATTTCCAGGCCCTCGAACACCAGCTCGGCATGGCCCCCGTGGTCTTCCGGGCCCATGATGGGCACCTGCCGTTCAATGCGCCAGCCGGGCTGGTCGCGGTCGAACAGGAAGGCGGTCAAACCGCGGCGCGGATCGTCCGAGGTCTTGGCCAGCAGAATGAAATGCTGCGCCTTGCCACCGCCGGTGATGAACCACTTGCGGCCGTGCACGACCCAGCGGTCGCCCTTCTTCTCGGCCCTCGTCTGCATCATCGACGGGTCGGAGCCGGCGCCCGGCGCGGGCTCGGTCATGGCGAACGAGGACAGCACCTTGCCGTCCACGATGGGTTGCAGCCAACGCGCCTTGGCCGACTCGGGCAATACCTTGTCGAGCACGATCATGTTGCCGTCGTCGGGCGCGGCGCAGTTGAAACACACCGGGCCGAAGATCGAGCGGTTCATCTCTTCGTAGGCCACGGCCATGCCGACCACGTCCAGACCCTGGCCGCCCATGTGCCGGGGCATCTGCGGCGCCCAGAGCCCGGCCTTGCGCACTTCGGCGCGCACCCGTTCGAGCACGTGGGGCGCGATGTTCTCGTGGTCGTCGTAGTGGGCGCGGTCGGCTTCGAGCGGCAGGATGTGTTCGCTGACGAAGTCGCGCACACGCAGTCGGAAGGCATTGGTTTCGGGGGAGAGGCTGAAGTCCATGGGGTTCTTGTCGCTGCTTCAAGTGGCGCTGGCGGGCAGCGCCTTGGGGTTGTTTTCACGGAGTTTTTCGACGGTGCTCTGGCGCAGGTGCGCGCGCACCAGGTTTTCGCGCGCGGCGTGCGCGCCAAAGGTCCAGTGCCGCAGCTCGGTGGCCAGGCGGCGTTCGAGCGCTTCGGTGGTCTGCTGCAGGTCGGCGGGGTACAGCGCCTGCAGCCGCCAGCGTTCGGCCGCCATGGCCTCGGGCTGTTCGGCCCAGCTGCGCTGCGCGATCGCCAGGGTGTGCGCGACCATGCGCACCTCGCGCGCAAGCCCGGCGGGCACCGCGGGCAGCACGCGTTCGAGCAAGCTCAGCCGCGCGATGCGCAGCAGTTCCGGGGTGGTGGGCGCGTGCTGCATGCTCACACCGCCTCTGCCGTTGCCCCGGCCTTGGTGACCGTGACCAGCACGGCGCCCGCGACCACCGGGCTCGCCAGCGCGGTGTGCACCGCCTCCACCGTGCCGTCGAAGCTGGCGACGACGCGGTTTTCCATCTTCATCGCCTCGACGATGGCCAGTGTGTCGCCCGCGCGCACCGTGTCGCCCACAGCCACATTCAGCGCCACCACCACGCCGGGCATGGGCGCCACGGCCTCGCCTTCGGCGGTGGTGCGCGACGGGTCGTGGGCCGCGTGTGGCAAGAGTTGCGCGCGTTCGCCACCGACCTGGATTTCCAGACCACCGTGGGCGGGCAGGGCGAACCAGCGCGTGCCGTTGACCGTGCCGTGCCAGAGGTCGGCAGGCGCGCGCGGCAGCATCGCGACGTCGAAGGAACGGGTGCCGCAACGCAGGCGCGTGGCGTGGCCGCCTTGGTCCAGCAGCGCGGCGCTGCGGCGTTGTACGCCGTCCCAGAAGTGGAAGCTGCCCATGGGTTCCTGGGGGTGTAGGCTGGCGCGGTCCACCAGGCCGTGTCCCGCTTGCCGGCCCCAGGGCCAATCGCCTGCGTCACGTGCGGGGTGGGTCTGCGCGTGTTCGATCGCCGCGGCGCAGGCCACGGCTGCCGCGCCGTCGCGCTGCTCGCAGTAGCCAGCGAGCTGCTGGTCCAGGTAGGCGGTGAAGATGCGGTTCGCCTGCACCGCCGGGTCGCTCAGCGTGTGCGCGAGGTAACCCAGGTTGGTCGTGAGGCCGAGGATCGTGCAGTCGCTGAGCGACTGGCGCATGCACTGCAACGCCGCGTCACGGTTCGCGCCGTGCACGACCAGCTTGGCGATCATGGGGTCGTAGAACGGCGTGACCTCGCTGCCCGCTTCCACACCGGTCTCCACGCGCGTGCCGGCAGGCCAGCGCAGCGCCAGGATGCGGCCCGGCGAGGGCCGGAAGCCGTTGGCCGCGTCTTCGGCATAGACCCGGCATTCGATCGCGTGGCCGGTGGCGGTGATCGCCTCCTGGCGCAGCGGAATCGCCTGGCCGTCGGCGATGCGCAGTTGCCACTCGACGAAGTCCAGGCCGCTGATTTCTTCGCTCACCGGGTGCTCGACCTGCAGGCGCGTGTTCACCTCCAGGAAGTAAAAGGAGCCGTCCTCGGCGACGATGAATTCGAAGGTGCCCGCATTGACATAGCCCAGCGCGCGCGCGCCGCGCACCGCCGCGTCGAGCAGCGCCTGGCGCACCGAGGGCGACAGGCTGAGCGCGGGCGCTTCTTCCACCACCTTCTGGTGCCGGCGCTGCAGCGAACACTCGCGCTCGAACACGTGCACCACGTTGCCCTGCGGGTCGCCGAAGATCTGCACCTCGATGTGCCGGGGCCGTGCGACGAAGCGTTCGGCCAGCAGCCGCCCGTCCTTGAAGTTGGCCCGCGCCAGGCGGATGCCCTGCTCGATCGCGGGCAGCAGTTGGTCTTCGGTTTCCACCACCTGCATGCCTTTGCCGCCGCCGCCCGCGCTGGGCTTGAGCAGCACCGGAAAGCCGATGTCGCGCACCAGGCGCGCGATCTCGGCCGGGTCGTCGCTGGCATCCGGCAGGCCGGGCACGGTGGGCACACCGGCGTCGCGCATCAGGCGCTTGGCGCGGGCCTTGTCACCCAGGTCGGCGATGGTCTGCGCGCGCGGACCGACGAAGACCAGGCCGGCGGCTTCCACGTCCTTCGCGAACCCGGGGTTCTCCGACAGGAAGCCGTAGCCGGGGTGGATGGCGTCGCAACCCGTGGTCTTCGCGGCCTCGATCAGGCGCGCACCGTTCAGGTAACTTTCGATGGCGGGCGAGGGCCCGATGTGCACGGCGGCATGGGCCTGCCGCACCAGCGGTGTGTGGGCATCCGCGTCGGAGTACACCGCCACGAATTCGATGCCCATGCGCTGGCAGGTGCGCGCGATGCGCTGGGCGATTTCGCCCCGGTTGGCAATCAACAAACGTTTCATGGCGTCACATCCGGAAAACACCGAAGCGCGTGGCTTCAGGGGGCGAGGCGGCGGCCATGGCCAGGCCCAGCGTGAGCCACTCGCGCGTGCGCGCCGGGTCCACCACGGCGTCCACCCACAGCCGCGCGGCCGCGTAGAGCGGGCGACCGTTGCGGTCGTAGCGCTCCAGCGTGGGCTGGCGGATGGCGTCCAGTTCTTCGGGTGTGGCTTGTTGGCCTTGCCGCGCAAGCTGGTCCTGCCGCACCAGTTCCAGCACCTTGGCGGCCTGCTCGCCGCCCATCACCGAGGTGCGCGCGTTGGGCCACATCGCCATCAGGCGCGGGCCGAAGGCGCGCCCGCACATCGCGAAATTGCCCGCGCCGTAGCTGCCACCGATGACGATGCTGAACTTGGGCACGCGCGCGGTGGCCACGGCGTTGACCATCTTCGCCCCGTCCTTCGCGATGCCACCGGCCTCGTAGCTTTCGCCGACCATGAAGCCCGAGATGTTGTGCAGGAACAGCAGCGGCACCTGGGTCTGGCAGCACAGCTCGATGAAGTTCGCCGCCTTCTGCGCCGATTCGGAGAACAGCACACCGTCGTTGATCAGCACGCCGATGGGATAGCCGCCGATCGCGCCCGTGCCGCAGAGCAGGCTCGCACCATAGCGCTCGCGGTAGGGCACGAACTCGCTGCCATCGAGCAGGCGGGCGAGCACCTCGGTGGCGCTGATCGGGTCCTTCGGGTTGGCGTTGATGATGCGCGTGAGCTCTTCGGGGTCGTGCAGCGGCGCGCGCGGAGCCAGCGGCGGCGGTGCGAGCTTCGGTGCCGCCGAACGGCCCACGATCTGACGCACCAGGCTGAGGGCGTGCAGGTCGTCCTGCGCGAAATGGTCGGCCACGCCGGACTTCGCCGTGTGCACGTGCGCGCCGCCCAGGCGCTGCGCGTCGACGATCTCGCCGGTGGCGGCCTGCACCAGTTGCGGACCGCCGAGAAAGATGGTGCCCGCGCCCTGCACGATCACGGTCTCGTCGCTCATGGCCGGGATGTACGCTCCCCCTGCGGTGCACGAACCCATCACCGCCGAAATCTGCGTCAGGCCCATGGACGACATCTCCGCGATGTTGCGGAAGATGCGGCCGAAGTGGTGTTCGTCGGGGAAGATGTCTTCCTGCATCGGCAGGTAGGCGCCGCCCGAGTCCACCAGGTAGAGGCAGGGCAGCGCGTTCTCGCGCGCGATGGCCTGCGCGCGCAGCTGTTTCTTGATGGTGATGGGGTAGTAGCTGCCGCCCTTCACCGTGGCGTCGTTGGCCATCACCATGCAGGCGCGCCCGGACACGATGCCCACGCCAACCACGATGCCGCCACTGGGCACGGCGTCGTCGTACACGCCGTGCCCGGCGAGTTGCCCGATCTCCAGGAACGGCGTGCCCGGGTCGCACAGCGCGCCAATGCGTTCTCGTGCGGTGAGTTTGCCGCGCGAGCGGTGGAGTTCCAGCGCACGCGCGCCGCCGCCCAGGTCGCTCGCGTCGCGCGCGGCCTGCAGCTCCGCGCGCAGTTGCTCGTAGCTGGCGGCGTTCGCGTTGGCGCGGGCGTCCGCCAGAGCTTGTGTGGGGCGCAGGACCGTCATGCCTCCACCACCGGCAAACGCAACAAGGCATGGCCCAAGGCCTTGCCCGTCTGGTCCAGGCGCAGCGTGCGTGTGGCGCCGCCACCCAGGGCGCGCTCCATGACGACCACGACGGCGTGGATGTTGTCCATCGGGTAGCAGTGCACCGTGCCTTGCACCCAGTCCCCGTAGAGCGCGCGCACCTTCTGCGGGTCCACGCTGCGCAGCAGCGTGGCGTAGTCCTCGGGTGTGCGGGCGATCAGGCCGGCGGTGCACACGTCGCCTTTGTCGCCGGAGCGGATGTAGCAGATGTCGCTGAGCAGTCGCGTCATGGTGTTCATGCCTCCAGGATTTCAACGGTTTGACGGACGAACTCGCGCGGGATCAGCGTGGGCCAGAGCGAGACCACGGGCCGCGCCTTCATCGGCGTGCCGAACGACGTGCCGCCCGGTCCCATGATCCAGAGGTGGGTGGCGGCGCGGCGCACCTTGTCGGCCTCTTCCGCCGTGCGCGTGCGCACCGCGCAGCGCAGGCCGACCTCGTTGAGGTTGTCCAGCGCAGCGCCTTCGGGCAGTGGCGCGCCCGGGCCGTGCAGCGTGTTGATGCCCACAAAATCGAAGTGGATCTGGTCGGCCTTGAGGCCCAGGCGTTCGAAGCGCTCCAGCATGGTCTCGCGGGCCTTCACGGCGCGCGCGTAGGCATGTGGCCAGGGGAAGAAGCACAGGCTCTCGCCGATCCAGCCGTCCTGGTAGCCGATCACGAGCTTGAGCTGTTCGGGGGCTGCCTGGCCGCGCACACCGCTCACGTGCACACGGTCCGTGCCGTCCTCGCGCAGCGCCAGCGAGGTGAAGTCGGCGATGCCATCGGGCATGAGGTATCGGCGCGGATCGCCGATCTCGTAGACCAGGTGTTCCTTGATGGTGAAGGCGTCGACCTTGCCGCCCGAGCCGGGCACCTTGGTCACGACCGCGCTGCCGTCGCGGTGGAACTCGACGATGGGAAAGCCCACGCGGCCCATGTGCGGCATGTCGGCGAAGCGCGAGGACATGCCCCCAGTGCAGGCCGAGGCGCACTCCACGATGTGGCCCAGGGTGATGGCCGAGGCGATGCGGTCGACGTGCGCGGCGTCGCGCTGCCAGCCGAATTCGTGCACCAGCGGGCCGACGTACACCGCGTTGTCGGACACGCGTCCGGCCACCACGATGTGTGCCCCACCCGCCAGGCCTTCGACCAGGCCGGTGGAGTCGGTGTAGGCGTTGGCGCTCACCACGCGCGAGCGGATGGATGCGAAGTCGCTGCTGCCGGTGTCCATGTTGGTCATGGGCACGCCCGCGGCCACCATCGCATCGATCTTGTCCAGCAGGTCGTCTCCTTCCACCAGCGCGACGCGGGTGCCACCCAGGCCCAGCGCGCGCGCGTCGGTCACGATGGCCTGCGCGGCGGCACGGGGGTTCACCCCGCCACCGTTGGACACCAGCCGCGTGCCGCGCTCGCGCGCCATCGGCATGAGCGTCTTCATGGTTTGCACCGCATCGGGCACGTAGCCCAGTTGCGGGTTCTTGGATTTCTGGCGCTGCAGCAGCGCCATCGTGAGTTCGGCCAGGAAGTCGAAGCAGAGGTAGTCGAGCTCGCCTTCTCGAAGCAGCTCGACGGCCGGGTCCATGCCGTCGCCCCAGAAGCCGGAGCCCGCGCCCAGGCGGATGGTGTCTTTCATGTAGGTTCTTTCTTCACAAGGTGGACCGCAGGCCACCGTCCACGGTGTAGGTCTCGCCGGTCGCGAACGAGGCGGCAGGCGAAGCGAGAAAAGCGACGAAGGCCGCGATGTCGGCAGGGCTTGCAAGTCGCCGCTGCGGGATGCGCTCCAGAATCCATTGGCGCGCGGCGTCGTTGGCCAGCGCACCGGCCGAGACGCCGGATTCGACGTAACCGGGCGCCACGCACAGCACGCGAATGCCGTCGCGAGCCCAGTCGAGCGCCAGCGAGCGCGTCATGCCTTCGATGCCCGCCTTGCTGGCGCAGTACGACAGGGCGCGTGGAAAACCCAGTGCGCCTGCGATCGAGCCGATGTTGACGATGACGCCCGCGCCCGTGGCTTTCAGGCCGTCGTAGGCCGCGCGAGCCAGCGCGAACTGGCTCACCAGGTTGAGCTGCAGGTCTTCGAGGAACTGCGCCGGCGTGAGCTGGTTCGCCCGCGTTTCGCGCACCGCGCCCGCGTTGTTCACCACCACGTCGATGCGACCGTGTTCGCGTTGCGCTTGCGCCGCGAAGGCGTCGAGTGTGTCGGGCGTGGCCGCATCGCCCAGGAAGATGTGGGCCTGGCCGCCGGCGCGCTGCACCAGCGCACGGGTTTCTTCGAGGGCCGCTGCGTCGCGGCCCAGGCACCAGACGGTGCAACCGTCGCGCGCCAGGGCGAGCGCGATCTCACGCCCGATGTTGCGGCTGGCGCCGGTGACGAGCGCGACCCGCGCAGGTTTGGGCGGGGTTTTGGTTTGTGTTTCCATGGGCGGCGATGTTCGGCGAGCCCCTGGAGGTGGTCAACGCATGTTCCACGCGGTGGAACTGGAAACACCCCCCTGCGCCGCTGCGCGGCTTCCCCCCTCTCCAGCGCGCCTCCGGCGCTTGGAGGGGGGGACGGCATCTTGGGCCGGCGTAGCCGTCCCTCGATGCCCCTGGATGGGGGCACGCTCGCCGGAGGCATTGACACTCTCCTCTGCACTGCGTTCCGCGCTGTGGTACGCCCTGTGTCCTGGCGCGGCGCTTGCATAGAGTGGCCATGCCTGCGCAACCACCCTTTCACATGATCGAAACCCGCTTGCTGCGCCAGTTCCTGGTGGTGGCCGAAGAGCTCCACTTCGGCCGCGCGGCTGTGCGCCTGCACATGGCGCAGCCGCCCCTGAGCCAGGCCATGCTGCGGCTGGAAGAGAAGATGGGCGTGGCGCTGTTCGAGCGCAGCAGCCGCCACGTGGTGCTTACAGCGGCTGGCAGCGTGTTTCGAGAGCGGGCGCAGGCGGTGCTGCGCTTGCTGCACGACGCGGTGGCCGAGGCGCATGCGGTGGCCATGGCCCACCAGGTGCTGGTGGTCAGTGGCGTGCAGTTCCGGGGCTACGACTTCCTGTTGGCCGCGCTCAAGCACGTGTGCGAAGCGCCTCTGGGGGTGCGCATGGAGCTGCGCCAAGGCACGACGGTGGAACAGCTGGCCTGGCTGGAAGCGCGTACCGCGGACGTGGCCTTCGTGCGCGGTGTGGACACCTTGGGGCCGCACTTCGCGAGCGCCTGCGTGGCACAGGAAAGCCTGTACGCGGTGGTCGATGCCAGGCATCCGCTCGCGCAACACACGCAGCTGGCGCTGGCCGCCTTGTCGTCAGCGTCGTTCGTTTTCACCGCGCCGCGCCTGGGGCCGGCCTACCACGCACACCTGCTGCGTCTGTGCCGCGCGGCGGGCTTCACGCCCACCCTTGCCCACGAGGTGGAGAACATGCAGACGCTGCTGGGTCTGGTCGAGGCCGGCATGGGCGTCTCCATCGTGCCGGCCTCGGTGGTGGCGCACACCGAGGGCGTGCGCTTCGTGCGCGTGGCGGACCCCTCGCCCGAAGTGCCCGCGCGGGTGCCGCTCTATATGGTGTGGCCGGACGACGGGCCGAACCCGCCGCGCGATGCCTTTATTGCCGCAGTGCGCGAGCGCATGCCACTTCAAGCCCAGGTGGCCATGCCCGAGCCTCGCTGCTGAATCTCCTGCGCCACCTGTAGCGCCCACTCATCGCGAAAGCGCGGTGAAATCACCTGCACGCCGACGGGCAGTCCCCTAGGTGCATCGGCTACGCCTACCTTGCCAGTGGGCACCGCCACGGCAGGCAGACCCAGCAGGTTCACCGTGACCATCAGCGCTTGCGCGGCGATCTGGTGGCGCGTGGCGTCCGCACCTTTCAGGTCGAAGCCGTGTTCGAAGGGCAGGTCGCCCGAGTTGGGTCCGACCAGCACCGGGTAGCGTTCGAGGAACTGCGCCCATTGGCGGCGCATCGCGAGAATTTCGCCGATGCCATCCATGTACTGCTTACCCGAGATGGGCGCGGTGACTTCGAGGAACAGCTGGTTGGCGCGCACCGCGTCCGCATCGGCCACCGCACTGAAGCCGGGCATGGCTTCGCGCAGTTCCGCGAACACCATCTTGGCCCACAGCGCCACGGTCTCGGCGATGGGGGGCGGCGTGATCTCTTCCACCTCGAAGCCGGCCGCCCGCAACCGTTGCGCCGCCTCGTCGAGCGCGCTCGCGATGGAGGGGTGCACGAAGAGACCGGGCGACGATTTGATCAGACCCACCTTGAGTGCGCGCGGCAGCGCGAGCGGCGCAGGTGTCGGCGTCCACAGCGGATCGCGTGCGCTGCCCTGGCTGAGCACCGGCAATACCAGGCGCAGGTCGCGCACGCTGCGCGCCAACGCGCCTTCCACGTTGAAAAGCTGGTTGCACAGCGAGCGTTCCACGCCCGCGGTGGGGTTGAACATCGGCACACGTCCCGACGTCGGCCGGATGCCGGCGACGCCGCAGCAGAACGCCGGGTAGCGCACCGAGCCGCCGATGTCGTTGCCGTGGGCGATCACGCCCATGCCGTGCGCCACCGCCGCGCCGCCGCCACCCGTGGAGCCGCCCGGCGTGCGTGTGGGCGACCAGGGGTTGAGCGTGCGGCCGTAGGCCGTGTTGTCCGTCTCCCACCGCGAAGACAGGCAGGGCGTGTTGGTGCGGCCGATGAAGATCGCGCCGGCCGCGCGCAAGTTGTGCACCACCGGGCTGTCTTCGGGCGCGGCCTGCGCCTGTGAGTTTTTCATGCCGTTGACCGTGCGCTTGCCGCGCTGGTCGGTGTTGTCCTTGATGGTCATCGGCAGGCCGTGGAGCACGCCGGTGGCGCTTGCGCTGCGGCGGCGTGCGTTGTCGGCCGCGTCGGCCGCTTGCAGCGCTTCGGCTTCGAAGGTCTGCACCACCGCGTTGGCCGTGCCGTTCATGGCTTCGATGCGCGATAGCGCGGCCTTGACCGCGTCTTTGCTGGAAATCTTGCCGGCGCGGATGGCGGCCACGGTGCTGGTGGCGTCCCACTTCCAGATCTCCTTGGGCAAGGCCGACAAAGCGGTGGCTTCCTGGGCCTCGCCCGTTTTTGCCTGCGCCAGACCGGCGCCGATGGCACCACTCACCGCGATAAAAGTTCGCCTCTGCATGATCGTGTTTCCTGTGCGTATGGGTTGGAACAACGCGCCGCGCACGGGCGCGTGCCGCGGCGGAACTATCGATCCGTGGCCACGGCAGCGTCCAATACTTTCCGGTCGACGATCAAGACCTTGCGCGTCTGGATGTCCGGGCGATTTCCACGCGGTGGAACCGCCCGTTGCACCAGCGCCTGTCGCCCAAGAATGGGCACGCCCATCCGGGTTTACAAGATTGGAGACCAGCATGATGTTCGAACACATGAATCCGCCACGCGCGCGTGCGCGAGCAAGCCGAAGTGAACGTGGATGGGCCGCGGCCCGCCGCCTGTTGTGCGCCGCCGTGGTCGCGGTGGCGCCGCTGTGGGCCGGCGCGCAAGGGGCCTACCCCGACAAGCCGATCAAGCTGATGGTCGGCTACCCACCGGGCGGTGGCACCGACATCCTGGCGCGCCTGATCGGCCCCAAGCTGGCGGCCGAGCTCGGCCAACCCGTCGTCATTGAAAACCGCAGCGGCGCCACTGGCACGATCGCGGCAGGTCTGGTGGCGAAGGCGCCACCCGATGGCTACACGCTGCTGCTGGGCACCAATGCGTCCAACGCACTTGCGCCCGCGGTGATCGCATCGCTGAGCTACGACCCGCGCAGCGACTTCGCACCGGTGGCGATGCTGGCCTCCGTGCCGCAGATGATCTCGGTGGCGGCGGACTCGCCGTTCAAGACGCTGGGCGAGTTCATGGCGCATGCCAAGGCGAACCCCGGCCAGCTGTTCTACGGCACCCCCGGTAACGGCAGCGCGCCGCACCTGGCGGGCCGCCTCTTCGAAACCACGACCGGCATCACACTGATGCACGTGCCGTACCGTGGCGCGGGGCATGCCATCACCGACATGATCGGTGGGCGCACGCACGTGTCGTTCGAGTCGGCGAGCTCCTCTTCGGCCCTGATCCGCTCCGGCCGCATCCGTGCGCTGGCGGTGGCCGCACCGCAGCGCCTGCCGCAGTTCCCCGATGTGCCGACCACATCGCAGGCGGGGCTGCAAGGCTATGAGGTATCGGTCTGGTTCGGACTGTTCGCGCCCAAGGGCACGCCGCAGGCCATCGTTCGCCGGCTGCACACGGCCGTGAACCGCGCTCTGGCACCGAGCGACGTTCAAGCCCAGATCGCCAACGCCATGGCCTCGGGCGTGTGGACGCCGATGGAGCCACGCGAGTTCTCCGGCTTCGTGGTGAGCGAGGTGGACCGGTACATGCGGGTGGCCAAGCAGGCGGGGATCGTGCCGGAGTGAGGGGCGGCTCGTAGAGCGAGGCGTGCTGCAGCGATAACGTGCGAAACCGCCAAGGCGTTTGTTTCGCGGCAGTGATGCCCGTTGCGGGTGTGCGGGAGCACGCGGGGCAGCATGAGCTGCTTGTGCCGATTTGCTTCATCTTGATGCAGAAATTGATAGCCTTTCGCTTCTCTTGGAAGAAGCGGGAGAACCTCCGGCGTGCCGTGCGTTGGCTGAAACGGGCGCGCCTGCCGGAGGTGCTCAGCGAGGGGTTCGGTCATGGGCGCGCACATCTCGCAAGTCGGACAAGAACATCGGCTGCGACTGGGCGCTGGTGAAACGCCTGCTCGCCGTGCTCAATGAACGCCTGAAAGGCCGGCGCTGGATCATTGGCGACGAGTGAAGGCCGTAGCCATCGCAGAGGGCTTTGGAAGGCTGCGGACCGCCCTAACCGGGCCGGGGCAGGTGCTGCGGGTCGTTGGCCTGGCCGGCACGGGACAGACCCGTTTCGTACAGGCTCTCCTCGAGAAGGATGCCGGGACCGGTGAGCCTCTGAACCAAGCTTCAGGCCTTCGACATCCAATCTCCAACGCGCTCGCGCTGCGCCTGCGTCAGCCGCAATCCCAGCTTGGAGCGGCGCCACAGCACGTCTTCGCCGGTGCGTGCCCATTCCTCTTCGCGCAAGTACTGCAGCTCGCGCTCGAACAGGCCGGGCGCCACTTCCTCGCCCAAAGACGCGAGGCCGTTGGCGCCGGCCAGTACGCGGTGAATGCGTCCGCCATAGGCGTGCGCCATGCGTCGCGTCATCGCGGGTGGCAGCCAGTCGTGCTGCTGTTGCACCGTCTGCAGGAAGCTGGCAAAGCGTTCCTGCGGCATACCAGCATGTGCCGGATCGCTAGTGGCCGCTGACAGTTCGCCCCCCGCCAGAAAGGCCCCCGTCGTCCACGGTTTGCGGTGCTCACCCAACAAGGCACCCACGGCGTCGGCGGCATCTTCCGCCAGCTTGCGGAAGGTTGTGATCTTCCCGCCCCAGACCGACAGCAACGGCGCGCCTGCCGAGTCCTGCTCCAGAAGGTAGTCGCGCGTCACGGCAGAGGGATCGCCTGCCTCGTCGTCCAACAAGGGTCGAACGCCGGAAAAGCTCCAGACCACATCGCTGGTAGTAACCGGCCGCGCGAAATAGCGACTGGCTTGCGCGCAAAGGTAGTCAACCTCCGATGGACCGATGCGCACCGGCCCGGCTGCGGGCCCGTGCCATTCGACGTCGGTCGTGCCGATCAGCGTGAAATTGTCCTGGTAGGGGATCGCGAAGATGATGCGCTTGTCCGGGCTCTGGAAGATGTAGGCATGCTGGTGCGAGAACAGTCCCCTCACCACAATATGGCTGCCCTTGACCAGGCGCAGACGGCGCGTGGCAAACCGCTCGCCATTTCCTGGGCGGGCCACATCGCCCAGAAACGACGCAGCCCAGGGTCCAGCGGCGTTCACGAGCGCGCGGGCGCGCACCGTGCGCGGGCTGCCATTGGCGGCCTGTACCGTGACGTTCCAGCCCTTCGAATCGCGCTGGGCCACGGTGCAGCGTGTGCGCGTCAGAATGCGGGCGCCCCATGCCTGTGCATCGAGAGCGTTCAACACCACGAGCCGAGCATCGTCAACCCAGCCATCGGAGTAGACGAACCCTTTGCGAAATTCGGGCTTGAGCGGTTCGCCCGCAGGGTGTTGCCGAAGATCCACAGCGCGAGAACCCGGCAGCACCTCGCGCCGCGCAAGATTGTCGTACAGGAACAGCCCTGCGCGGATCATCCAGGCCGGTCTCATTGCGGGGTCGTGCGGCATCACGAAGCGCAGCGGCCACATGATGTGCGGTGCGCTGCGCAGCAGCACTTCCCGCTCCTGCAACGCCTTGCGCACCAGCGCAAATTCGCGATGCTCCAGGTAGCGCAGGCCCCCGTGGATCAGCTTGGTGGATGCCGAGGAGGTGTGCGCGGCGAGATCGTCCTGCTCGCACAGCACCACACGCCAGCCGCGCCCGGCAAGGTCACGGGCGATGCCGCAGCCATTGATGCCGCCACCTACCACCAGCACATCGCAGTCGGCCTCCCCCGATGGCTCTAGTGGGTGCAGCTCAGATCCCAAGGTAGGCCTGGCGCAAGCGCTCGTTGTCCAGCAGTTCGCTGCCGGTGCCGGCCAGCACGACCTCACCATGCTCGAGCACGTAGCCACGAGCAGACATCGAGAGCGAGCGGTGCACATCCTGCTCCACCAGCAGGATGGTGATGCCACGCGCGCTGATCGTCGGCAGCTTGCCGAAGATGTCCTTGACCATGATGGGTGCCAGGCCAATGGAAGGCTCGTCCAGCAGGAGCAGTTTCGGAGAGGTCATCAGGGCGCGACCGATCGCCAGCATCTGCTGCTCGCCACCGCTGAACGACCGCGCCAGCTGGCGCCGGCGCTCTTTGAGCCGGGGGAACATGCCGTAGATCCACTCCAGGTTCTCGCGGCTGCGGGCGGGGTCGCGCAGGATGTCCCCGCCAACCAGCAGGTTGTCTTCCACCTCCATGTGGCCGAACAGACGCCGCCCCTCCATCACCTGCGCCAGCCCGAGCCGCGCAATGGTGTGCGGCGGGAGCCCGTTGATGCGTTCACCCTGAAAGCGGATCTCGCCTTCCGTCAACGGCAGGGTGCCCATGATGGTGCGAATCAGCGTGGTCTTGCCAGCGCCATTGGCACCGACGATGCTGACGATTTCACCCTTGTCCACGGTCAGATCGACGCCGCGCAGCACCTGCACGTCGCCATAACCGGACGAAACGTTCTTCACTTCCAGCATCATGCCGCCTCTCCCCCCAGGTAAGCCGAGACGACCTGCGGGTCGTTGGCGACCTGGGCCGGTGCGCCGTCCGCGATTTTCTTGCCGTACTGGACCACCACGACGCGGTCCGACATGTTCATGATGGCTTTCATGTTGTGTTCAATCACAAGGATGCTGATGCCGGTATCGCGCAAGCGCAGCACAAGGTCCACCATCTCGGAGGTCTCGACGGTGGTAAGACCGGCCATGACCTCGTCCAGCATCAGGAGCTTGGGCCGCGTGGCCAGTGCCTTGGCCACTTCCAGCCGCTTGCGGCCCGAGAGTGTCAGGGTGTTGGCAATCTGCTCCTCACGGCCGGCCAGACCGACCTGACCCAGGACTTTCGTGGCGAGCGCGCGCGCCGCTGCAGGTTTGGACTCGTGCAGGAAGGCGCCGACCATGGCGTTCTCGACCACCGTCATCTCGCCAAAGGGCTTGACGATTTGAAAAGTCCGCACCAGTCCCGCGCGGCAGATGCGCGGTGGGTCGAAGCCGTCGACGCGTTGGCCGCGAAACAGGATCTGGCCGTCGGTGGGGGCAAGAAAGCCTGAGGCCATGGCAAACAGTGTGGTCTTGCCCGCACCGTTGGGGCCGATCAGGCCGGCGATCTCGCCCTCGGCCACCGAGAAGCTGACGTTGTCGATCGCGCGCAGGCCGCCGAAGCTCTTGCCCACGCCACGGAATTCGAGAAGGCTCATGGCGTGACCTCCTTCGCGCCCGGAACCGCGCGGCGGCGCCACAGTCTTCGCAGGATGGCCATCAGGCCCTGCGGCTCGTAGTGGATTACAAGCATCAGCAGCAGCCCGTACAGCATCATGTCCATGCCCACCATGCCGCCGGTCATCGCGCGCGCCAGCTCCTCACCCGGCAGCAACAACAACGCACCGAGCACCGGACCCCACAGCGTGCCGCGCCCGCCAATGATGCAGACCACAGCGATGACCACGCTCAGGTTGGCGCCAAATACTTTATCGGGACTGATGTACAGCACGAACTGAGCATAGAAGGTGCCGCCCAGCGCGGTCATGCCCGCGCTGATCATCGCGGCCATCAGCTTGTAGCGGGTCGTCGGGACGCCGAGCGCCAGCGCAGCCTCCTGGTCGTTGCGGACCGCCGCGAGGTAGTAGCCGAAACGGCTGCGCAGGATGCGGTGGTTGACGAACAGCGCCACGCCGGTGAACACCAGCGCGATGACGTAGTAGAACTCCTTGCGCGTGTGCTGGAACTGCCATGGTGCGTCGCGCAGCAGTGTGACCTCCATGCCGCGCGGCCCGCCGAGCAGCTGGTCGGCGTTTTCCACCAACGTCTTGAGCACCATGCTGGTGGCGATGGTGGCCAGCGCAAAGTAGGCGCCGCGCAGGTGCAGGCAGGACATGCCCACGATCACGGCGGCCCCGATGGCGAGGAGCGCGCCTCCCCACATGCCGATCCAGGGAGACACGCCCAGGTTGACGAACAGCCAGGTCGAGGTGTACGCACCAATGCCGAAATAGGCGGCATGCCCCAGCGAGAGCTGCCCTGCAATTCCGCCCAGCACGTTCCAGGACAGCGCCAGGTAGGCGTACAACAGTGTGATCACAGCGATCGACAGCAAGTACTGGCTGCCGCCGATAAGCGGTGCCAGGGCAAGGGCGGCGACGCCCACCCAGAGCCAGGGCCTGGAAAACGAAGAACGGGTTCCGGTCATCATTCGTTCTCCACGCCAAACAGCCCACGGGGCCGGAAGTACATGACGGCCAGGAACAGCAGGAAGATCAAGGCCTCGGCATAAGTCACCGGGATCAGCTGGCTGCCGACCGATTCAAGAATGCCGACGATGATGCCGCCCCAGAACGCGCCTGCGATCGAGCCAATACCACCCAACACGACGATCACGAAGGCGCGCATCCCGAAGATGTCGCCGACAAAGGGGTTGACGGGGTACAGCGACAACAGCAAGGCGCCCGCGACACCCAGCACGCCAAGGCCGATGGCAAAGGACAGCCGATAGATGCGCTGGCTGTCGATCCCCAACACGCTGGCGGCCTCACGGTCCTGCCCCGTTGCACGGATCGCCCGCCCCGTGGCGGTGTGCCGCATGAACAGCACCAGCGCCAGCGTGACGACGCCCGCAAGCAAACATCCGGCGATCTGCGGGTAGGTAAAGATCAGGTCCCCTGTGACAACGACCTCATTGGTCCAGGAGTGGGAAACAGAACGGCTGTCCGGTCCGAACACCAGCAAGGCGCCGTAGTCCATAAAGATCCACAGTCCAGTCGTGAAGATCAGCACGCCGATGGGCTCGCGGGAAGATTCCTTGCGGTAAATGCCGTCGATCAGCCAGCGCTGGCAGGCCCAGCCGACCACGAACAGCACGGCCGCCGTCACCGGCGCGGACGCCAGCGGATGCAGGCCCCACTGATTGCAGGCGAGCAGCGAGACATACATCGCCATCATCAGGAACGAGCCGTGCGCGAAGTTGATGATCTTCATCACGCCGAACTGCAGGCTCAGTCCTAGTGCGATCAGTCCATAGACGGCGCCGCTCGCGATGCCGCTCAACAGGGCCTGGAAATAGGTGTTCAAGGGAGATTCTCCGAAGGGAAAGGTGCGGCCGGCCGCGTGGGCGGCCGGCGACGGGGCTTTGGCTCAGGGCTTGTAGGCCTGCACCGGCCACACCAACTTGTAGGACTTGGACGCCAGAGCCTCGGGCCAGACGGTACGGTATTGGCCGTCTGCCGTGATCTGCTGCATGACGAAACGTTTGAGTGGGTTCTGACCCTTCTCGTTGATCACGATGTCATAGCCGATCAGCTTGTTCAGGTCGGTCCCGACGATCCGGGTCTTCGCCAGAGCGTCGCGGATTGCCTGCGGTTCGGCCTTGCCTGCGCGCTCCAGTGCATCCTTGACGACCCAGGCAGCGGCGTAAGCGCTGACGGACAACTCGTTGGGCTCGACCTTGTTCGTGGCGACAAATTCGTCCCAGAACTTCTTGGCGAACGGGGTTGTGATGGAAGACTCGTATCCAGCCCAGCCGTTCGTCGTGAAAACCTGCTTGGTGATGTCCTTGCCCGCCAACGGGATGAACTGGCTGTCAATCTGGCCTGCGGCGCTGCCAATGAAGCCCATGGCATTGACTTGCATCTGCGCCAAAAGCTTGTGCATCTGCACCGCGTCGGCGGCATAGGAGGTCACGGTCACGACGTCGGGCTTGCGGCCCTTGATCTTCAGCACCAGCGGGCGCAGGTCGGGCGAGTTCGGCGGGTAGCCTTCGTCGAGCACGATTTCCATGCCGGCAGCCTTGAACTTGGCGCGCAGCGTGTTGGCCATGTCCTGGCCCCAGTCGGTATTCTCATAGACCATGGCCACCGTCTTGGCGGCCTTGCCGGTGGCCTTGTTCGCGTAGATCACGAAGTCCGCCATGCTCTCGGCGTTGGCCGAGGCCGGCACTTGCGTCGGACGGAACACGTACTTGAAGCCGCGTTCGGTGATGTCGGCCTTGGCCGCGAGGTCCACCACCCATGGCACGCTGTACTTCTCGGCCACGGCGGTGGCCGGGAAGGTCACACCGCTCTGGAACGCGCCCAGCAGCACGGGCGTCTTCTCGCGCGTGATCAGCCGCTCGGTCTCCGTGATGGCAACCTTCGGGTCGCCGCGGGTGTCGACCTCGACCAGTTCAAGCTTGGCGCCCCCCATCGACTTGATGCCGCCCGACTCGTTGATGTGCTTGATCGCGAGGTGCGTGGCCCGCGACATGTCCTTGCCGATCGAGGCGGCAGCACTGCCCGACAGCGGAATCAGGTAACCAATGCGCACCGGGTCGGCCGCCAGGGCGGTACCCCAGCCCATTGCGGCGAGTGTGCCGGCCAGCCCGGCTTGCAGGATGAAGTTTTTGCGGTTGATCATGTTGTGAGTCTCCTGGTTGGGTGGAAAGTGCCGCGGGTCAGCGCGACGGGTCGGGATCGTGGAATTCGGTGCTGCCCAGAGCCACATGGACGGCGCGCACCAGGCGATCGGCGCGGGCGTTCAGAAGCACGCCCGCGCCCATGTGGTTCATCGTGTAGCCAAAGCCCAGCTTGAGCCGGGGTGAGGCGAATGCCAGTGAGCCGCCGGCGCCGGCATGGCCAAAGGCATCGCGGCCGAAGCGGGCGCTGTCGAGTGCCCGCGCTCGGTTGTCCATCTGGCGCATGAAGCCGCTCGCAAAGCGCGTGGGCACGCGCAGGCACACGTCCTCGTGCGTAGCAGAAGACACTTCGGTGGCGCGCGCCAGCGCGGTCGGACGCAACAGTCGGCCGTCGTCCATCGCCAGCACGCCATACAGACGAGCGAGCGAACGGGCGTTCGTGATGCCGCCGGCCGCGCCAATCTCGGCTGCATGGCCACGGCGCGCGTTGAAACCGCTCGGGCGCCAGCCGCCGGTGTTGCGGAAATACAGTGCGCTGACGCTGTCCGGCTCTTCGGCCAACGCGCGCTCGAACGCATTGCGCGGTTGTGCGGACGGCGACACTGGAATGATCGTGGCCACGCGCGGTTCGTGTTGCTCGGGCAGCCCGATCCAGAAATCCAGGTCCAGCGGTTCTGCGATTCGCGCACGGAAGAATTCGCCCAGCGAGACGCCGGCGACGCGTCGTACCACCTCGCCCACCAACCAGCCGAACGTCAGGCCGTGGTACCCCACGCGCGTGCCGGGGGCCCAGAACGGCGCCTCTCGCGCCAGGCGATCGGCCATTCCCTGCGGGTCGAACGCTGCGCCGTCGGGCAAGGGCTCGCGCAGCGCGGGCAATCCGGCGCTGTGGTCCAGCAACATGCGCACCGTGATGGCCTGCTTGCCATGTGCGGCGAACGAAGGCCAGTAATGGGCAACCGGTCGGTCCAGGTCCAGCATGCCAGCATCTGCCAGCAGGATGGCGCAGAGCGCGGTGGCCGGCTTCGTGTTGGAGAACACCACACCGATGGTGTCCTCACGCCAGGGCGTGCGAGACGGGAGGTCGGCAAAGCCGCCCCACAGATGCACCACGGACTGCCCCGCCGCCTCAACGGCGAACGAAGCACCGATCTCCACGTCGTGCTCGAAGTTCTGCACGAACGCGTCCAGCACGCCCTGGTAACCGGGATCGCAATGGCCTGAGATCCGCGCACCAGCAAGCTCTGGTCGGGCGATCGCGAGGTCGACGCGCTGCACTGCCATGGTGTCGCCGCTCAACGGGTACGCGGCGCGCGCGCGGCAAAGCCCAGCAGGTACCTGGCCTCGTTCGACAGCGTCGGGATCACCTCCGAAGGCAGGGAGGTGGTGAAATCCGCAAAGCCGCGAAGCCAGGACACGTTGTAGTTGCACAGGATCGCGCGGCGCTGCCGGTCGGTCGTATTCGGTCCGGAGCGGTGCCAGGTATTGGACAGCCAGATCGCTATCGAGCCCGCCGGCGCCGTGAGCGTGACCTCGCCGTCCAGAGGACCGCTGCCCCATGGTGGCGGCTTGCGCAGCTTGTGGCTGCGCGGCATCACGCGCGTTGCGCCGTTGTCGGGCGTGAAGTCGTCGAGCAGCCACACGTTTTGCAGCGTCAGCGGAAACTCGGGCAGCGGCTCGGGGATCTGGCCGAGCGGCGCATCCACGTGCCACGCGCCCCCGCCCGTGTGCGGGCCGATGCTGGTGGACTGAAAGTCGTGCAGGGTGCAGTCTTGACCCATCACGTGCCGCACCATGGGGAGCACCACAGGGTGTTCAATCAGGGGGATCAGCTCGGGTGCCTTGTTCAGCAAGTTCCACACGCGCTGCGACTGGTCGTCGTCGAAGAGCGTGGGCAGGTGCAGAAAGTTCTTGGAAACCTTGCCGATCGGCACTGGCCAGCGCGTGCCGGCGTTGTCGCGTCGGTACTGGTGTACGCGCGCCACCATGCGCTCGGCCTCGGCCTCGCTCACGGTGTAGTGCTTCTTGTAGTAGGCGCGGATTTCGTCGTCATCCTCGTGGCGCTCGTCGTCCAGTGGCAGGGGATGGGCCAGCTCGTGTTCCATCTGTTTCTCGACCGCCTTGCGCGCTTGCGCCAGCTGATCGGCGTCCAGCACGTTCTCGATCACCGCATAGCCTTCCTCGGCCAGCTGGTGCTTCAGTTTGTCGATGTCGAGGTCCTTGACCATCGTTGTTCCTTTCAGGGTGTTGCAAAGGCCGGCATGTCGCCGAGCCCGACTGGGGTGAGCTGGTTGCGGGCAAGCTTGCCCACACCAGTGCGAGGCAAGTGCTGGGTCACACCGATGCGGCGCGGCACCTTGTAGTGGGCGAGGCGGGCCGCGCAGTGGTCGCGCAAGGCCTGCGGCTGCGGAACGTGTCCGGTCGCCGCCGTCACCCACACGTGCACCACCTGCCCGAGTCGTTCGTCGGGCACGGCAAAAGCTGCGCACTCGGCCACCGCCTCGCATTCGCGCAGCGTCTGCTCGACCTCCAGGGGATACACCTTGAAGCCGCCGACGTTGATGGCCTCGCTCAGGCGGCCCTGAATGTAGACAAAGCCGTCTTCGTCCAGCCGCGCGAGGTCGCCGGTGTGCAACCAGCCTGCGCGAAGAACCTCGGCCGTGAGATCCGGGCGCTTGCGATAGCCGGCCATGACGTGCGGTCCGCGCACACAGATCTCGCCAATGTCGCCACGTGGAACTTCCATGCCGGCGCTGTCGAGCAGTCGCATCTCGCCGCCGGGCACGGGCAATCCGACCGATCCGGGCTTGCACGGCAGGTGCACGGGGTTGTAGGTGAGGCAGGGGCCGCCCTCGCTCTGGCCATAGCCTTCGTGAATCGGGCAGCCCGTGATGCGCTCGAATTGCTCGAGGGTCCGCGCAGGCAACGGCGCAGCGCCGGAGTAGCAGGCGCGCAACGAGCCCCTGGCCACGCGCGGGAGGTCACTCTGTTGCAGCAGGTCGTGGAAGATCGCGGGCGCGCCCGACATCAGCGTGATGCCCTCGTCGGACAGAGCGTCGACCGCGGCCCGAGCATCGAAACGACGGTGGATCACCAGCTCGCCTGCTGCAAACACCGACAGATGCAGGCACATGGCCACCGCCGAAACATGGAACAGCGGCATGGCACACAGCATCACTTCCTGGCCACGGCGCGTGGGCAGCCAGGCTTCGCGCTGCACCAGATTGAAGGCGAGCTGGCGGTGCAGGATGTCGACGCCTTTGGCCCGGCCCGTTGTGCCGCCAGTGAACTGCAAGGTGGCGAGATCTTCGTGCGCGGGCAGCGCCTCGGGCAACGCGCGGGGCGCCCCGCGCAGGCGCAACAACGTCTTGCCATCGCCCAGTCGAGCCACAGGCGCGGGGCAGAGCGCTGCCGCATCGGCGCGCGCGCTGTCGTCGACGAGCACCAGGCAGGGTTCGGCATCTTCCAGCATGGCCGCCAGTTCGCGCTCACCATAGGCCGGGTTCAGCGCGACCACCTGCGCGCGTAGGGCATGCACGGCAAAGGTGGCGATCGCGAGGTCCAGCGAGTTCTGCATCAGCAACGCCACTCTTGAGCCTGCGGCGACGCGATCCTGCAACTCGTGCGCGAACGCGCCGACCAGCCCCGCGTACTCGGCATACCGCAGCCGCTCACCCTCAAAGCGCACGGCCCAGAGCTCGGGGTGCTGTGCCGCCGCGTCGCGCAGCAGATGAACCACGGAAGCCGGGACGTCGGCTATCTGCAAGTGTCGCGTCATGGCTGCGAAGGGGGGGTGGCCGCCTTGCGCTTGAGCTTCAGATCGGTGGCCTCCCAGACGGTGGGTTTGCCCGCCTGGCCCAACAGCTCGATCGGATCGCGGTTGTCGATGTGACCGTACTGACCCTTGTAAATACTGAAGCCACACAGCTCCTGGAGCCGACGCGGGAAGCGCGCAGCCGTCTCGCGCGGAATGCCCAGCTGCAGGTTCTCCTGCTGACGCATCCAGCCCATGCAGTAATAGCAAGACAGCGCATAGCGACGCGCCTCGGTCGTGTTCGCGCCGCCCTTGTGCCAAAGCGCGCTGTCAAACAGCATCACGCTGCCAGCGGACATGGTGGCGGCCACTGTCTTTACCTCGGCTCCGTAGGGCGGTGAGTGGTCGAGCTTGTGGCTGCCCGGCACGATGAGCGTGGCGCCGTTGGCCTCGGTGAAATCGCTCAAAGCCCACATGGCATTCAGCGCCAATGGCGGCCGTGGACGCGCCAGCGGCAGCTGCTGCGTGTCCTCGTGTAGCGGCTGGGCCTCCTGCCCCGGCCCCAGCGTCAGCGAACAAAGCGAGGACAGCAACAGCTCCTTGTCCAGCAACGCTTCCACCAGTGCGAGCACGGCGGGCTGCAGCGGCACACCCCAGAAGCGCTCGTCCAGCGCCAGCAAATTGTTGATGCGAACCGTCCTGAGACCCTCGAACGTGGTCTTGGCGTACCCGAAACCATGACGTTCTTCCACGTCAAGCAGCGCGGCCTTCAGCTCGTCAACCTGTTCGGGCGCGATGAGGTCGCGCAAGACGACATAGCCATCGCGGGCGAAGTCCTGCTGCCAGGTGGCCAGTTGTGCGGCGGGTACGGGTTCCACGTTTGTCTCCAGGTCAAGCTCGCATAAACGCTGCGATGTGATGATTGATTATGATTGTTTGAATTCCTTTTATAGGCCGTTTGACCCTATAGATAACCCTAATATTTGTTCGTTTATTTTCGTTTTATGCTGCTGGCCCATGAGTACGAACCCGCGCCTGGATGAGTTGGTCATGGAGGTCAGGCGCCAGGGCGCCATGACCGTGGAAGCCTTGGCCGACCGCCTCGGCGTGACGCTACAGACAGTGCGTCGCGACGTGAAGCATCTGTCCGAGGCGGGGCTGCTCACGCGCTACCACGGCGGCGTGCGCATGCCAGGTTCCACCACCGAGAACATCGCCTACCGCCAGCGCCAGTTGCTCAACGAAGGCGCCAAGCAAGCCATAGCGAAGGAAGTGGCCCGCGCGGTGCCTGAGGGGTGCTCACTGATCCTCAATATCGGCACCACCACCGAAGCCGTGGCGCGCGAGTTGTTGCGTCACCGGGGCCTGCGCGTGATCACCAACAACCTGAATGTCGCCGCCATCCTCTCGGACAACCCCGACTGTGAGGTCATCGTGGCCGGCGGCGTGGTGCGTTCGCGCGATCACGGCATCGTCGGCGAGACGGCGGTGGACTTCATCCGCCAGTTCCGCGTCGACATCGGCCTGATCGGCGTTTCCGGCATCGAGCAGGACGGCACGCTGCGCGACTTCGATCTGCGCGAGGTGAAGGTCGCGCAATCCATCATTGGCCAGTCTCGGGAGGTGTGGCTGGTGGCCGATCACAGCAAGTTCGACCGTCGCGCCATGGTGGAGCTGGCCCGACTCGACCAGATCGATATTCTTTTCACCGACAGACAGCCACCCATGCCCTACGCCTGCCTGCTCGAAGAGGCAGGGGTACGCTGCGCCATTGCCCTCCAGACACCACAGACATGAGCTACCTGCTCGCGCTCGACCAGGGCACCTCCAGTTCTCGCAGCATCGTGTTCGACCGCGAAGGGCACATTGTGTCCATGGCGCAGCGCGAGCTGCCGCAGATCTATCCACGACCAGGCTGGGTCGAGCACGACCCTCTGGAAATCTGGAACGGCCAGTTGGCGACAGCGCGCGAGGCACTGGCTCGGGCGGGTGCCGCAGCAGACGCCGTGCAGGCCATCGGCATCACGAACCAGCGCGAGACCACCCTCGTGTGGAACCGGCGCACCGGCCGACCGGTGCACAACGCCATCGTCTGGCAGGACCGCCGTTCCGAGCCGCTGTGCGCCCGACTGCGCGAACAGGGACTGGCGCAGACCATCCGTGCGAAGACGGGGCTGGTGATCGATGCTTACTTTTCCGCAACCAAGCTGCGCTGGCTGCTCGATGAGGTGCCCGGGGTGCGCGAAGCGGCCGAGCGCGGCGAGTTGGCCTTCGGCACCGTCGACAGCTGGCTGATCTGGCAGCTCACAGGGGGTCGCGTGCACGCGACCGACGTCAGCAACGCATCGCGGACCATGCTGTTCGACGTGCACCGCAACGCCTGGGACGAGGAACTGCTGCGCCTGCTGGACATCCCGGCTTCCGTGCTGCCGCGCGTGGAGCCCTCCAGCAGCCGGTTCGCCGAAACCGACCGTGCCTTGCTCGGGCGAGCGCTGCCGATTGGAGGCGTCGCTGGCGACCAGCAGGCCGCGCTGTTTGGCCAGGCCTGTTTCACGGCCGGTATGGCAAAGAACACCTACGGGACAGGCTGCTTCCTTCTAATGCACACGGGCGAGCGCTTCCAGCCATCGGGCAATGGCCTGGTGGTCACCAGCGCCGCGCAGACCACGGTCACACCGCAATTCGCAATGGAAGGCAGCGTCTTTGTGGGTGGCGCTGTCGTGCAGTGGCTGCGCGACGGGCTCAAGGCGATTGAGGGCAGCGCGCAAGTCCAGGCGCTGGCCGAGAGCGTGCCCGATGCCGGTGGCGTGATGGTCGTGCCGGCATTCACCGGACTGGGAGCGCCCTACTGGAACGCCGACGCGCGCGGCACCATCACAGGCTTGACGCGTGGCACCACGCTGGCCCACATCGCGCGTGCGTCCCTGGAGAGCATCGCCTTCCAGAGCGCAGCGCTGCTGTCGGCCATGAGCCGCGACGTGCAAGCCACGGGCGGAACGCCGGTGGCCGAACTGCGTGTGGATGGTGGCGCGGCAGTGAACGACCTGCTGATGCAGTTCCAGGCCGACCTGCTGGGTATCCCGGTGGTGCGGCCAGCCGTCACGGAAACCACCGCGCTGGGTGCGGCCTACCTCGCGGGCCTGGCCTGCGGCGTTTACCACGGCACAGCCGACCTGAGCGCCCAATGGCGCGCCGAGCGTCGCTTCGAGCCCTCGATCGACAGGGCACGCGCCGAAGAAGCGATGGCACGTTGGGAGCGGGCGGTGCGCCAGACTGTGCAAAGCTGAAGACCCACGCTGAATGCAGTGCTCCACAGCCAGCGGTGCCACTCTCAAGTGGGCTCCACTGCGGCTTGCTGAGAGCCTACCGCATGAGCGGCTCTACGCCACTTAGGTTGCTTTCCTGCAAAGACCAATCCAGTCTGCGCCGTCCCTGCTTTCGCGTCGACTCAGACGATGAACATAGCCGAATACGGCGCGGCCAAAGAGCGCATCGCGATGAACTGCAAAAACGCCAAGAAGTCTTGCACGCCTTGAAGAGCAACGCGAAGGGCGTCTGCGAGGCCGATGCCACGGAAAAGGTGTCCTGGACTTGTCCACCGTGTAGAACGTGGCTGATTCGATTCGATGCTGGCAGTGGCCGTCTCTGTCGTCATCCGCCACCGACTGAAGGTGTTTCCGATAGGGGTGATGTGAAGAGTCAAGAGATTGTTTCCTGAAGAGCTGAGTCTGGACATGGGAGCGAAGCCGCCGATGCCACTGTGGGTACGGTGCCAGTTGTAGTGGTGCTGCCAGCTGGCCAGGGCCTGCGTGCGCTCGCCCGAGTTCTGGTAAGTCCAGCCGTAGGCCCACTCGCGCAGACCTGCGGCGGACCACCCATTTGGCACTAGGTCTTGTGAGCCATTGATTTCGCCAAGACGCCAGAGTGCCCTTCTCACAGCGCATAAAACGTCGGTGTCAAGGTCGTCTATGCAGGGGGCTGCAGCAGATTGGCGTGGGACTGTGCGCGTCTGGTTTGGGGGTGGGAAGCGGAACTTCGGGAGTGACGGTCGTGGTCTATTTGGCCAAAATCGATGTCACTGAATCCTTGATGACGAACTCGGGCTGACTGGCATGTCGGCGGCCTCGATCGCGCCTGGCACACTTGCGTCTTCTGCCGCCCGCCGGATGTTGCCAGTCATCTTGATCGTGGGGTATTCAAGAATTGAATGCGCGATGCTTGTGGCGCTACCAGCCGCTAGTGTGAAGCCCAGCGCCCCATGGCCCACGTTGAGGAACACGTTGCTCTCGCGCCAGCGGCCAACGACGGGCACTGACGTGGGCGTGGCGGGTCGCAGGCCAGCCCACACGGTTGGAGCATCCAAGTCGCATAGGCCGGGGAAGGTCTGTGCAACAGCAGCCACCATGGTGTTTACGCGGTCTGCGGGCACGTCGAGCCCGCTTGCCCCCACCTCAGCCATGGCGGCGACGCGAAGGTTGGTACCCAACGGTGCAAACACCGTTTTGCGACCAAGATCTGTCACGCTAGCGCGGGGCTTCAGGGCGCCTACACGAAACGGCACGGTGATGCTGTATCCCTTAATGGGGTAGATGGGTAGGTAGATGCCCAACTGCGCGGCAAGTGACACAACGCGAGGGCCCGTAGCCAGCACAAAAGCATCGGCCGTGATCTCGCCCTGGTCCGTCACCACCGCACTAACACGCCCCCCATGTCTAACGAACGTCCGCGCCTGCACACCCATGGATACCGACCCACCGCGCGATCGGATGCTGGCCACCAAGTCCACGCACAGCCGATGCGGGTCACCGATGCACTCATCGCTCGTCCAGACACCACCGGCCCATTTCATCGCTGGCGCGAATTGAAGGGCCGGTTCCTTTTCCAGGCATTCGCGCGGACCAAGCACTTCTTGTTGGCACCCCATCGCGGCCTGCAAGGCCACTTGACGTTCCTGCAGGCGCAGCGACTCAAGCGAGGGGCATAGCACCAGCTTGCCATTCTCCTCAAAGTCGAAGGACCACGCCTCCTCGGCCATCCAACGCGCCAGAGTTGCCCGACTGGACCGCGCCATCTCCAACAGTTGCGCCGTGCCCTGTAGTGACTGCTTCGCCGAACAGGCTCGCAAAAACTGCAGGCCCCAGGCCCACTGCCGCCAATCCCAGCGCGGTTGGAAACGCACAGCCGAGCCAGACGAGAACAGCATCTTGGGCAGACCGCGCAGCGTGGCAGGAGAAGCAAAAGGCTCCACATAGCTGTAGCTCAGCTGCGCGCCGTTGGCATAGCTGGTACCCAGCCCGGGCGCCTGCTCTGCGTCGAGCAAATGTACTTCCTGGCCCTGGCGCGCGAGTTCGTAGGCCGTGGCGCAGCCGATTACACCCGCGCCAATCACGCAAACCTTCATGGCAGTGCACGCTCCAGGACGGCATCTCGCTCCATGTTGCGCGACACAGCGAGCTGCGCCACCACTACATCGGCCAAGCCGAGACCCACGGACTTGAACACCGTGATGGCTGGTCCAGCAGTCCGCCACGGAGCATCGCCTGCGAAAAGCTGTGGCAGATCCACAAAAGGCGAACGACTGGTGCGCCCCTCCCAAAGAACCACTTCTCCGGCCTCGGCTAGGCTTTGGGGTTGCCATTCCAAAATGATCCGGCTTGCGCGGTCCATCGTCGAATCGTCCAACTCACGGCCTTTGGGCGAGCTTGTGCCCATAGCCGCAACAAAGGCGTCGTCCTTGAGCCACGCTCCATCGAACACAGGCGTGACGGAGCGTGTGGCCGTGACAACGATGTCGGCTCCAGTCACGGCAGCCTGGGGCGTGGTGAAGGCTGCCGAGCAACCTGACTTGTTGGTTAGCGCTTGCGCCCAGGCACGGTCTCCAGCGGGGTCTACCAGTGCGATCTCCTCGAAGTCAAACCAGTCGCTCAGCGCTTCGGCCTGCGCGCGGCCTTGCAAGCCAGCGCCAAACACCGCCAACTTGCGCGGGCGCACAGGGCCGGCCTTGGACGCCACCAGGACCGTGATGGCCGCTGTACGCAGCCGTGTGATCTCGTTGCCGTCAAGCACAGCGAGGGGCCGATTTGTCTCCAAATCAAAGAGCAGGATGGAAAAACTGAACTGCCCTCGTACAGTGGGATACACCTTCACCCCAGCAACGCCTCGCTCGGCCCACACCGCCCCCATCGTGCTCAGACGCAGGTCACGGCAATCGGTACGCTGGCGGCGGTGTACGGCAGCGCCACCCGATGCCAAGCTGGAGAACGCCTCGCCAAGTGCTGCGGCCACCGTACGGAAATCAAGCAACTCGGCCACTTGCCGGTCGCTGATAAATGGAATGCTCATGCGAACAACTCTTCGAAGATGACGTTCAGGCCAAAGGCGCGACAGGGGGAGCTGGACGACAAGCGACTCTTAGTCGAGGGTGACATTCGTCCTTTTGATCACCTCGGCCCACCGCTGCGTTTCAAATCGCACCAGATCTGCATATTCCTCGCTCGTCCCTGGCCGAGGAATCCCGCCTTGCGCAGCCAGCGCTTGCGCCACGGTCTTGTCCCGCGCGATCTTGTTGATCTCTGTAGCGAGCTTGTCGATGATCGGTTTTGGCGTGCCCGCTGGCGCCAACACGCCAGACCAGGAGTCCACAACAAAGTCGGCAACCCCCGCTTCGGCCATCGTCGGCACGTTTGGCAATGAAGGTGAACGCTCCGCTCCGGCAATGGCCAAAGCCCGCAACTTTCCCGACTGGATTTGTGAAAGAACAGTAGGCAGGTTCACGAACATCAGATCAATCTGCCCACCGAGCAAATCGTTGTTTGCTGGTCCAGCACCTTTGTACGGCACATGGTCAAAATCCGCCCCCGTCTTGTACTGGAACAGCTCCCCAATCAGGTGATTGACGCCGCCAGTTCCTGACGACCCCATGAACCTCCTCTTTCCGGCCTTCGACTCAGAAATCAGTTCTGCAACATTCTTTGCCGGAACCTTGCTGGAGACGACAAGCACGTTCGGAACTGTCGAAAAGAGAGCGACCTGAGCGAAGGCCTTATTGGGGTCATAAGGCAGCTTCTTGTAAAGAAACTGGTGGATCGACTGATGCGAAGACGCAGCAAGAAGAAGCGTGTAACCATCGGCAGGCGACTTTGCAACAAAGTCAGCTCCAAGTGTTCCTGCTGCACCGGCCTTGTTCTCGACGATCACCGTCTGACCGAGGGCACGTGAAAGTCGCTCCGCGAGAATCCGCCCAACGACATCGACAGTTCCTCCCGAAGCAAATGGCACGATCAATCGGACCGTCCTCTCCGGATAATTTTGTGCGATTGCTCCAGTAGCCGCGCAAGAGAAAGAAACAGCGGCTATCAGGGCTTTGGTAATTTTCTTCATGATTCGAGGCCTTAAGTGGTTTGAAATGGAGTGGTCACCGGCTGGCTAAAGCAAAGACGTCGCTCTTAAGTTGTTTGCGTGCCGAGTCAAGGCGCTGCTTTGTCGACTCAACGCTGTCCAGAATGCTCTTGATGTGGTCGCGTTGCTTCTCTACGGCAATAGCGACCTCTGAAGGTGCAGGACCTCCGCTACCCCGAGCGTTCACGCTCATGACAGGGTCCAGAAATCTGCGCAGCTTCTCCTCGGGCCATCCGACAGCAGCACCTATCACATCCACAGCCGCTCGATCGAGCATCTCGCTGGTCAGTTCGTTCGAGGATTTGCCAGCATCCATTGCCAGCCGAACCAATCCGCCGACGACGTGGTGCGCATCGCGAAAAGACATTCCCGATTCAGACACCAACCCATCCGCAAGATCGGTCGCAACGGAGAAGTCAAATCTCACATGGTCTAGCATGTTCTGCACTCGCGGCTCTACAGTGCTCATGATCAGCTCAAACAACGAGAGGCACCGGACAGTCTCCTCAGCTGACTCCCAGAAGTTCCTCATGCTTTCTCGGCTGCTGTCACCAGAGTGCGTGAAATTGGTTCCCTTGACCGCGATCAGCGCCGTATTCAGCAGACCAATGATGTGACTGCTCTTGCCCCTCAGGTACTCGAGCACAACAGGGTTCTTCTTCTGCGGCATGATGCTCGACACACTGGCGACACGATCGGGGAATGACACGAGTCCAAATTCGGGCGTAGACCAAATGTGGAAGTCTTGCGCCACACGTCCCCAAGTGAGCGCAACGATGGCCATTGCTGACATCGCCTCCCATGCAAAGTCTCTTGATGCAACTGCATCTAGCGTGTTGGGCATCAAAGTCGTGAAACCGAGTCCTGCCGCGGTCACGTTCCTGTCGATTGGGAAACGCGTTCCCGCCAAAGCGCCGGCGCCCAATGGCGATGCATCGATTCGTATCAGTGCGCATTGAAGCCTGTCCATGTCGCGGCCCAGTGCTTCGGCCACACCGCTTAGATAGAAGCCGAAGGTGATAGGTTGTGCCGGTTGCAAATGGGTATAGCCAGGCATCACCACGCTCGCGCAGTCGGCAGCGCGGTTGAGTGCAACGCTTCGTACACGCCCGAGGGCTTGGATCATGTTCAGCACAGCCCCCCGGGCCCTGATTCGGTCAATCGTCACAGAGAGATCGTTGCGGCTTCGTGCCGTGTGAAGCCGGCCCCCAATGTCGCGACCAGTCAGCGACATCAGCTTTGCTTCATAGTTGAAGTAGGGGTCTTCTTTCGCAGCGTCAAGGTCCACGGCAGAGGGACCCTCGGCCTCCATCTGCAACAGTCCCGCAGCCAGCTTCTTCGCAACGTCTGGCGAAACAATGCTGGTCTTGTGCAGCATCAGAAGATGAGCTTGATTGACCTCGTTGAGGTAAGCAAACACCTTTGAGAAGTCGCGTTCGAGACGCGGCCCGTAGATGTGTTCGCAGATCTCGCTGGCAAGCGATTCCTTGAGCCGACGGCTAACTTTCGATTCCATGTTTGATGTGTTTGTTGGGAGTGTGTGAGTATGAAAACGAGCTGCCATGCAGGTCAAATGACTGTTTTCATAGAGGCCATGCACTTTTGATATGTGGCATGGCGCCGCGAGCTTTCGGCGTGTCGATCAAGCGTGTTTAGTGCTGGTAGGCAATGCAAATTGCCTGTGTGCCAGCTCCTGCATTTCGACTACGATCATTCGGCTACAAGAGCACAAGACCCCACAGACTTGGCACCTTCGCAATGAACTTCAAACAGCTTGAGACGTTTCGCGCAGTGATGGTCACCGGATCTATGACCGTGGCCGCACAGCAGCTACACACATCTCAGTCCAACGTCAGCCGCGTCATTGGAAAGCTCGAAGCGGAAACTGGTTTTGAGCTTTTCGACCGACATGGAGGGCGCTTGGTACCAACCAAAGGAGCTGACGCGCTATTCAAAGAAATTGAACGCGCCTTCGTGGGACTGGACAGCATTGCCGAGTCTGCACGCGCGATCCGAGAACTTGGCTCAGGAACGCTCCGAGTTGCCGCGTCTGCTTCAATTTCGATGAGCGTCCTTCCCTCGGCAGTTCGCATGTTCGGTGAGAAATACCCTTACGTTCGCGTTGTCGTGGACACCAGTGCGTCGCCAATCATTGCGAACTGGATCGCCACACAGCATTGCGACATTGGGTTCGTCTCTTCCTACCCTGACAAGCCAGGTGTCGTAGCTTCCGTGATACACACTGAAAGCGCCGTTTGCGTCATGCCATCCCGGCACAGACTTGCGAAGAAAAAACATCTCGTACCGCAGGATCTAGATGGCGAACGTTTCATATCACTTCCTAGCGGAAGTCAGTCGAGGCGCGCTGTTGATGCCGCATTTTCCGGGCCTGGGCGCATCCTGGCACTTGAAACCACATTCGCTGCAACTATCTGCAGAATGGTCAGCGAGAAAGTAGGCGTGAGCCTGGTCAATCCCATGGTCAGCCGAGCAATGAAGCTACCTGGAGTCGTGGATGTGCCGTTCAAGCCGGACATCCCATTCAAGAGCTATATGCTCAAGGCTCAGTTGGCACCGCGTGATACGCACACGAGCTTTTTCGCTTCTTGTATGCGAGCGGCGTTCAAGCAACACCAATAGACACGTCTTTGTCCGACTCAAGATGTTTTTGAGTTGATCGTCGGCCAGGATTTTGTGCGTTGCGCACAAAAGCAAAAAGGCACTGAGACGAAGTCCCAGTGCCAGACAGTCCAGCTGTGGGCGACCGACCCGTCTCGTAAAGCTCTGTACGGGCGACCCAATTAATACCAGTCGTGCGCCGGTGAGTCGATGCCCGTCTCAACACCTTCGGCGACCACAAGCATGTAGGGTAGTCGCATCAACTAGCGAAAGCCAGTCGCAGAACTGTGGCGCGAGTCGCAACTACTTTGGCTCCCTACGCATCTACTGAGAGAGATGAAATAAAGCTGGACATGTAGCCCTTCGGAAACAAAGGGCGTCCAACTATATCTTGCACTCCCTGTGACCTTCAAACGTGAGAAAACTGGACATTCTGCTTGAGGGAGAACAAATAAGTTGGACTTCCTCACATCTACGGTTTCAGGCTGGTAGTTGCACGTCAACGCTCCCCCTCCGGACGAGCGCCACAGCGCATGGCAGTCCATTTCCGAACGGCTTCAGCGGCCAGCGCTGGCTCAGTTCTGCGAGTGGTTCCGATCGACTCCAGCCGATTCAGGTAGATGGTGCAGGAGATCGGAGTACTGGAAGCGGCCAGCTGCACTCAGCCATGGATGATCGATGGAGGTACTTGTAGCGTTCTTACCCCGCGCGCTGATGGGCCTGAATGTACGCACTCAGGTTTTCGACCCTCGCCGTTGGAGTTGGGACGACTGCTTGAACTGAGATTGGAGTTCGCTTGCAATCATTTCGGCGCAAGTGCTTGCAGCCGGGGAGAGCTTCTTTCCTTTCAAGGTGATCAGACAGATCTCGCGGGTGATTGCCGGATCCTTCAGAACAGCTACGTGATACTGTCCTTTGCGGTCTGGCGGTACGCTCATGAACGGCAACAGCGTGACGCCGAGGCCAGCCTCAATAAGGCTGAAGAGCGTTTGCTGGTGCATCACCTCGAACCTAGGTGAAAAGTCAAACCCAGCATCCTGGAAGGCCCGCTCGACTGTCTCACGAATCGCTGTTCCGCGCGGCATGCTCAGCTGAGGCTCGCGTGCAATCCGCTTCAGCGTGACTGTGGACCCCGTGTTCAGCGCAATGCTGTTGGGAAGCACCGCAACGATAGGGTCGCGAATGATCGGTTGAATGTCAAAGTCCTTGAGACCGCTCACACGTGGCCCAATCGCGAAGTCGGTCACTCTCTCTAAAACGTCGTTGTACATACCCTTCGCGAACGCTTCATGCAGTTCCAGAGTCACGCCTGGATACAGCCTTTGATATGCGGCAATGATGGGAGGCAGGCGGTGAGTCGAGACTGACGGGGCAGCTCCGATCGAAACCCGCCCGCGCCGAAGGATCGATTCTTCCCGGAGTTGCTGAGCGACCTCTTTTAGGTCTGCCATGACGCCCTTGCAGCGCAACAAAAAGGTGCGTCCCTCCGGGGTAAGACTCACACGCCGAGTCGTCCGCTCCAGTAAAGGCACTCCAAGATCCTCTTCGAGCTGCTGGACGTGCACGCTCACCACGGACTGCGATCGGTGCAGGAGTTCGGCAGCACGTCTGAAACTACCGGACTCCGCAACCGCCAAAAAGGTTTCGATCTGCCGAATGTTCATTGAGCGTACAGGTAGATGGTGGAAGCGATCACCCGATTGTGGGTGTAGGTGCGAACACCCACGCCAGACAATTTTGGGGTATCGCCATGCAAGAAGCCGACCAAGATGCTGTGGAACTACGGACCACACCTCTCTTCGCCTTAACGCGATGTTCCGGCATTCACATCTGATTATTGATCGTCCTGCCGGGATAATCGTTCGAATAATCCCAATTGTTTGCACACTTCAACGCTGCTTAAATCCATCTCATCAAAGGAGACACGAAATGACTGCAGCAGCAGAGGTAAAGAAGATGGCTTCCACATTCCAAACTCGTCGCGGGATATTAATCGGAGCGGCCGCCGTGGCGGCGACTGTGCCGCTCGGGGCACAAACCTTGGCGCAAGCCCGTAACCCGCAGCCAGTCAAACCACGCGTAGTCCGGACAGTTCGGGGAACAATTCTTCCTGGGTACGAAGGCGTCCTGGAGGCATTCGAGGAAAACTTCGCGTCGGGCCTGGAAACTGGCGCCTCTTTTGCCGTTTACCGTGACGGAAAGCCTTTGGTCGAGCTTTGGGGCGGCACGGCCGCCCTAGAAGGGGCTGTCCCAGTCACTGATCGAACACTTTTTACCCTCCACTCCGCATCGAAGGGCCTTGCGGCCATTTGCATCGCGATGCTGGTCGATAGGGGAAAGCTCGACTACGAGGCTCCGGTCGCTAGGTATTGGCCCGAATTTGCAGCCAACGGCAAATCGGCGATCACCGTCGGCCAATTGATGTCGCACCAGGCAGGGCTCCCAACGTGGCGCGTTGGCCCCATAACATTTGACGATTTGATATCGCACGACAAAGTTGCCGCCAAGCTTGCGGCGCAGGAGCCGTTCTTTAAGCCGGGTCTCTGGGCGTATCACGCGTGGACTATGGGAACATTGTCGGACGAGCTTGTTCGTCGAACCGATGGACGCACAATACATCGCTTCTACGAGGAAGAAGTAAGGTCGAAGCTTGACATCGATGCCTTCCTCGGCCTTCCTCCCACGGAAGTTCAGCGCACTGCCCTGATGGTGCCGACGCCGGGCGCCAGTGCGTCTTTCGATTCTCCCAATCCGAAGATCGGTGCCGCTCCGGGCAGGCCTGTAGAGGGACTCCTTACTGACAGCGCAGCCCAGCAGCGCCGTGCGCAGGCAAGCGGGTTCCCCGCTGCATGGGGCACGGGAAGCGCACGGGCGTTGGCTCAACTTTACGGCAGTCTGGTTCGCCGCGACGGGCCACTGGTGAGCACGCGGGCACTCGAAGTAGCGACGCGTCCGCGCGTTTTCGGATTTGACCAAAGCAGCGGTGGGCTTGGTGGATATTCGGCGGGATTTCGCGTCAATGCCTCCGGCCGACACGGAGCCAACCCGGCGTCGTTCGGGCATGAGGGTGCGGGTGGCATATTGGGCGTGGCCGATCCGACGCGACGATTGGGTATTGGCTATACCATGAACAAGATGCTGTCACCCGTGTGGTCGGGGCCCGATCCTCGGACAAGGAACCTCCTCCTTGCACTCTACGCCGTGGAAGAGATGGACCGCTTCAAGGCGGAAGGGGCAGCGGCATAGTCGAGCGCGAAGGATCAGCCCAAGCCGCATCCTCGAGGTTGGGAAATGAGCGGCTCCATCCCACGCAGAAAAAATTCGAGCAAGCGCGCGTTGCATCCGTTCGTGTTGAGCGCTGCGTAACTGCTCAATCTGTTGTTGCCTGAACTCGCGCGGCGATTTCATGCTCAAGCTTGAGTGTGGGTGGACCTCGTTGAAGTGCTCAAACGCCGTAAGCGGCCGGCGTCCCATCTGATGGTAGCTGCTCCCCAGCTCCGAGGCTAGACTTCAGGAATCGGCGGCCAGAAGCAGTCATTCCTACAAATCTCAATGCACTTGCATCGCCTTCAATTTCCCCATCGCCGCACCGCGCCGGTCGAGCAGGCCCGAGGCAATCGCCAACACCAGTGCGCCCAGCGAAATCAGTCCACCCGCCCAGTTGGGTGAACTGAAGCCGAAGCCGTGCGCGATGACCCAGCCGCCCAGCCAGGCACCCAGCGCGTTGCCCAGGTTGAACAGGCCGATGTTGACCGCTGACGCCAGCGTGGGTGCGCCCGCTGCCTTGGCCTTGTCCATCACCAGCTTCTGAATCGGCGAGACCGTTGCGAAGCCGAACGCCGCCATCAGGAAGATGCACACCACGGACGCGGCTTGGTTGCCGGCCACGAAATGGAAGACAAACAGCACGATGGCCTGCGCCAGCAAGGTGCCATACAGCATGGGCATCAGGGCCCGGTCCGCATAATGGCCGCCCAGCCAGTTGCCGGCAAACAGGCCGGCGCCGAACACCATCAGCAACCAGGTGATGGCACTCTCGGGGAAGCCGGTGACCTCGGTCATCATGGGCGCGATGTAAGTGATGGACGTGAAAAAGGCAGCGGGGCCGAGCACAGTGATTCCCATCGCCAGCAGGACCTTGGGATTGCCGAACGCGGCGAACTCATGGCCGAAGGGCTGGGGCTTCGGCTTCGGTGTCGCAGGAATGAGTACCAGCACGGCCGCCACGGTGGCGAGACCAATCGCGGTGATGGCATAAAACGTCACTTGCCAGGAGAATTGCTGACCCAGCCACGTGCCGACCGGCACGCCCACCAGGTTGGCCACGGTCAGGCCGGAGAACATGAAGGCGATTGCACGGACCCGCTTTTCTTTTGGCACCATCTCCGCGGCCAGCACCGATCCGATGCCGAAGAATGCACCATGGGTCAGCGATGTGATGAGCCGGCCGACGATGGCCACTTCGAGGGACGGCGCCAGGGCTGTCACCAGGTTGCCCATTACGAACAACCCGGCCAGGTAGGCAAGCATCGACTTCTTGGAGGTGCGCGAGCCCAGGATGATGAGCGCTGGTGCCCCTACGAACACGCCCAGTGCGTAGCTCGTCGCCAGGCGCGCGGCGACAGGGATGGAGACGCCGAAATCGGCGGCGATGGCCGGCAGCAGCCCAGCGATGACGAATTCAGTGGTTCCGATTCCGAAGGCCCCGATGACGAGGGCCCATAGCGCAAAAGGCATGGTGTTTTCCTATGACTAAAAATGTTCAGTTGATGCATGATTACTGAACATCAGTAGGAAATAAACAGAAAATGCCTAACAAAACAGAAGAAACGAATGCTGTGAGGCAAGTGCGTCACCAGCCGGTGAAACTGGACGAGGCAGACCGAAAAATATTAGGCCTCCTGGCAGCAGACAGCTCGCAAACTTACGCCGAGCTGAGCGAAATCCTGCACCTGTCGGCGCCTGCGGTCCATGACCGCGTCAAGCGCCTCAAGCGCGACGGCGTCATCAAGGCCACGGTCGCACAAATCGATGGCTGCAAGGTGGGGCGCACGCTGCTGACCTTCGTTCTGGTGAACACGAAGAACGTGGTGAGCACGAAGCGGCTCCTGACGCTGAGCAACCTCCCTGAAATCGAGGAGATTCACACCGTGACAGGCGATAGCAGTGTGATGCTCAAGGTGCGCGCGCATGACACGGAGAGTCTGGAAGAACTGCTCGGCAAAGTACAGGACGTCGACGGCGTTGAAAGCACGCGCAGCTATGTAGTGCTGTCCACATTCGTCGAACGTGGTCCGGACCCACATCTTTAGCGCGCTTTCGGAAATCCGGGGGCAAGCGGCGGCTTTGGGCCCAGGCTGTGTGAAAACTTATCGCGGTCGACCCCAAGGGATGGCCCAAGGATCGGCTTCGGTAGGCGTGGTGTGGGCGCGCTGCGCCAAAGACAGCCACTACACGTGCCAGCGCAGTCTCGGTGCCAGCTCGCATGTCAAGCGGCTCGGTGGAAAGCCACAGTGGATCAATGCGGTTCATCGGAGCCAGTCGCGCAGCGACGCTGCACATGGCGCTGCATCTTCCAGTGGCCAGTTCACGGTGAGTACGCCGGCACTGCGACGAACCTCAACGTGGATCGAGCGCGCCACGGGCGGTGAGCTGGTGTCAGTTGCTGGGACCTGTTCAACTGGTCGAGGCAGATTCAGCGCAACGAAACTCATTCCGGGGCGCTGGCAACAGGGCGTCCGCTTGCTCGCGCATCCAGCGATGAACGATGTTGGCGTTGATTCCGTGTGCAAGCGCTACGCATGCCACTGACGCGTCAGACCTGGCATTCAGCCACGATCTGGTCTTTGAGTTGTGGTGGGTAGTAGCGCCGATTGGGGCGTTGGGCGATCGTGTCGTTCGCCATGGCGTGCATGATCTTCATCGTGCACACGATGCCTCGGCGCTGTGTCTAGCTCAAGATGGGATTGCCGGACGCGTACCAAACGCCGCAGGCAACTGTGCCAGGACGGTGCGTGCATCGCTGAGGTCCATTCGACTGACGTTGTCGCGCTTGAAGGTGTTGACGAAGCTCTCGGCCATGCCGTTGATCTGTGGACTGCAAACCGAGGTATTGACCGGCGTGAGGCCCAGGGTTCTGACGACGCGTCGAGTTTCCTGGGCGACGTAGTGCTGCCGTTGTCCGGCAGGACCTGCAGCAGGTGCCCCGCGGGCATGGCCTCCACGGCCCCGAAGTGCCTCTCGACGGCTTCGATGAGCATCTCGCGCACTGGCTCGCCTGGGAGCTCTTTGCCCTCCCACGCGCGGAACGCCCTGATTTCGCGATCACTGCAGTCCTTTTCGAACGTAGCGGTCACGATGACTGGTCATTCAGGGGGCAAGCTCAGTCGTCGCCTGTGACGCAGTTTACAAATTCCGTTCACGATAATTGATCGTCTAAACGGGATAATCGTTCCAATAATCCCACTTGTGTGCACACTTCATCACTGCTTAAATCCATCACATCAAAGGAGACACGAAATGACTGCTGCAACACCTTCTCGGTCCACCACGGAGGCAAGTGCCCTCGTGATCAAACCTCTGTCCTCGTTCACGGGTGCCGAATGCACAGGCGTCGATTTGGCCAACCTGAAGGCGGGCGAATGGGATCGCCTGAGGGAGGCCTATGGCACCTACTCGATCCTCGTTGTCCGTGACCAGCAACTTTCCAAGCCCGACCAGATCGCCTTCAGTGAGCGATTCGGCGAGCTTGAACTGCCCATTCGCGCCGACTATCTCGGCAAGGACTACCCGGCGCTGCACGTCGTGAGCAATCTCGGAAAGGACGGCAAGCCCAATCCGAAGGCCGCGCTAGACAATCCTGGCAACTTCTTCTGGCACACCGATGCGTCCTACATGCAGCGGCCGGCATCGTCCACACTGCTCTACGCCATTGAGATTCCGCCCAGCGGCGGTGACACGTTGTTCGCGAACATGCACGCAGCTTACGACGCGTTGTCGACGGAAATGAAGCAGCGCATCGATGGGCTCCGTGCCGTGCACAGCTGGGAGCAATCCCGGCACAACTCAGGAAGCCGGCCTGCATCCGCAGAAGAGATCGCGGCTGCGCCGCCGGTCGCGCACCCGCTCGTGCGGACCCATCCCAAGACGGGGCGCAAGGGCCTGTACCTCGGCAACCACACTTCCCATATCGAAGGGATGCCTATTGAAGAAGGGCGGGCGCTCCTCAAGCAGCTCCTGGAGCACACGACGCAAGCCCAGTTCATCTACCGTCACCAATGGCTGACGGGAGATATCGTCATCTGGGATAACCGAAGCCTCATGCACAAGGCCAGCGACGACTTCGACATGGGTGGTCACGTTCGACGCCTGCATCGCACCGTGGTCCAGGGCGACGTGCCTCGCTGACCGGGGAGCCTAGCATGCGAACAATCCTCCACCCTTTGGCTGCTGCACTCATGTGCCTGCTTGGCTTCGCCCTTCCTGCCAAGGCAGCAACCTTTCCTGAAAAGACCATCCGGTTCATCGTTCCCAACACGGCGGGCAGTGCAACCGACCAGCTTGCGCGAGCGATAGCATCCACTGTGCAGCAACGAAGTGGCGTGCCTGTACTTGTGGACAACAAGCCGGGCGCGAACGGAATTCTGGCAGCCGAGTCCGTTGCGCGGTCGGCGCCGGACGGGTACACAGTGTTGATAGGCAACTCGACAACCAACGCGGCGAACCCTTCTCTCTACAAAAAACTGTCTTACGACGCCGATAAGGACTTTGCGCCCATATCCGGACTTGGGCGTGGCTCGCAGGTCCTCGTTGTTAACAACGATCTTCCGGTGAAAACGATCGCAGATTTGATCGGCTTGGTCAAGGCCAATCCCGACAAATATGCGTATGGCAGTGGAGGCGCGTCTGCGAGAGTCGCCAGTGAAACCTTCGCCCAAATGGCAGGAGTCAAGTTGCTGCATGTTCCCTACAAAGGGAATCCCCCGGCAATGGCGGATTTGATTGCGGGTCAGATCCAAATCTTCTTTCCGGACATGACCACGGCACTGCCAATGATCCGCGGCGGCAAGGTGCGCGCACTCGCGGTTACCAGCAAGACGAGATCTTCATACCTGCCGGAATTGCCCACGCTGCAAGAAGCAGGTCTTAGTGGCTACCAAGCCGGGTACTGGTTTGCAGCTTATGCGCCCGCTGGAACGCCACCGGAGATTGTCTCGGCACTGAACAAGCTCATCAGCGAAGGTGTCCGCTCGGAAGGCGCAACAACTTTCTTTCGCAACAACGGAATGGAAGCGTTCGCGACGACACCAGAGCAACTGCGTTCCTTCACCCGTGAGGAGATTGCGAACTGGGCTACCTCCGCTAAGGCAGCGGGCATTCAACCGGAATGATCCAAACATGACTTCTATCAAAATTCCTTCTCGCCGCTTCCGGGTGCACCGCTCCGAACTTGCCGTTCCTGCCTCTTCCGAGCACTTTTTCGAGAAGGCTGCGCGCAGCAATGTCGATGTCGTCTTCCTTGATCTTGAGGATTCGGTGGCTCCAGCTCAGAAAGACGCTGCGCGCAAGCTGGCCATTGCTGCATTGCGTGACATCGATTGGGGCAACAAGACGGTGGCAGTTAGAGTGAACGGGCTTGACACCCAATGGGGCTGGCGGGACATTGTCGAGGTAGCTCAATCGAGTCCACGGCTCGATCTCATTCTCCTTCCAAAAGCAGGGGGAGCTCGCGACATCGAATTTGTCGAAACGCTCCTCACGGGCATCGAAGCCGAGATCGGAAGAACGGACCCTATCGGGATCGAAGCGCTGATCGAGACCGCGCTAGGACTTGCCAACGTCGAAGAGATCGCCCGATCCTCGGACAGGCTGGAAGCATTGATCTTTGGTGTAGGCGATTTCATCATCAGCATGCAGGCGCCGGACCGCATGGTCGGTGCGATCAACCCAGACTACGCGGTGCTCACCGATGCGGACACGAATGGCCGTCGGCATGCTCACTACAACGATCAATGGCATCACGCCATGGCGCGTATTGCAGCTGCTTGCCGTGCCTATGGGTTGCGTCCAGTGGATGGGCCGTATACCAACTTCCGAGACGAGCAGGGATACAAGGCATCGGCCGCACGCGCAAGGGCGCTCGGCTTCGACGGCAAATGGGCCATTCATCCTCATCAGGTGGACTGGGCCAACGAGGTGTTCACGCCTTCGGAAACTTTGGTCGCCTGGGCCGAGAAAGTCTCAGCGGCCGTGCGCGAGGCCGCTGCCAAGGGACAAGGCGCCATCAGTATTGATGGCGAGCTGGTCGATCTTGCTCACCTGAAGATGACCCATAACGTCCTGGAGCGCAGCCGCGCGATCAGCGCCCGCACTAACGCAGCATGAGTGAACACATGACTTCTGAAACCGAGAAACCGCTGTCCGGACTGCGTGTCCTGGATATTGCGACCTTCATCGCTGCTCCTTTCTGCGGCTCAACGCTCGCCGAGTTCGGTGCGGAGGTCATCAAGATCGAGCAGCCTGGAATTGGTGATCCTCTGCGCTATTGGGGAACCACTACGGATTGCGGAGATTCGCTTGTTTGGCTGAGCGAGGCTCGCAACAAGAAGTCCGTTACCCTCGACCTGCGGCTGCAGGCTGGAAAGGAAATCTTCCGCAAGCTCGTTGAGAAATCGGATGTCGTTCTGGAGAACTTTCGTCCTGGAACACTCGAGAAGTGGGGTCTTGGGTTCGAGGACTTGTCCAAGATCAATCCCCGACTGGTGATGCTGCGCGTCAGCGCTTACGGACAGACCGGCCCTTACAAGGACAAGCCAGGCTATGCGCGCATCGCTCATGCCTTTAGTGGTCTGTCGCACCTTGCACGTGAGCCAGGTGCCAAACCCGTCATGCCGGGGTCGACATCGCTTGCCGACTACTTCTCTGGGCTGTACGGCGCCGTTGGTGTGTTGCTCGCTTTGCGTTCACTCGAAAAATCCGGGCGAGGTCAGTTCATCGATATCGGTCTGTACGAGTCCGTTTTCCGGATCATGGACGAACTCGTGCCGTCGTATGGCCGGAACAAGTTTGTGCGCCAACCCATGGGCGCTGACACGGTAAACATCGTTCCACACAGCCACTATCGGACTGCCGATGATCGGTGGGTGGCAATCGCGTGTTCCAGTGATCGGATGTTCGAAAGGCTCGCTGTGACCATGGGACGTCCCGAGCTCGCGCAGGACGTTCGATACAAAACCATGGGCGAGCGCGACAAGCGTCGGGATGAGTTGAACAAGATGGTGGGTGACTGGGCCGCCAGCTATGCCGCAAAAGACGTCCTTGACCTCTGTGAAGCGAACGAAATGGCTTGTGGGCTGCTGTACGACATCGAGGACATCTTCAATGATCCTCAGTACAAAGCGCGCGGCAATATCAAGCAGATGGCAGACGAAAGGGTAGGAGACTTCCACGCGCCCAACGTGGTTCCCAGGCTCTCGGCGACGCCTGGCTCTCTTGACACCCTGGGTCCAGCTCTTGGGGCTCATACAGAGGAAGTACTTAGCGACCTGCTATCGATGACTGCGGGCGATTTCGAAAGCCTGCGCAAGGCGAAGGTGATTTGAGTTCCATCGCGCTGCTGTTCTTGGCAGTGCTCTCTCGCAAGCAAGTTGGATGGATCGGCGTAGCGGCGGCGTTCGAGCGACCGCCGAACGTCTAGCACTTTTACTACAACTGGAGACAACGCATGACGACTACAAGTAGACAGCAGAAGGACGATAGGCCAATCCAATCCTTCGAACCCAAGCGACGCAAGTTTCTCGGCGCGATGATCGCAGCAGGAGCCAGCTTTGGTGTATCCGCTTCGGACCGCTCTCAACCATTTCGCGTCCTGGTGCCTATCGGTCCGGGCAGTATGTCCGACACATTGGTACGGGGGTTGACACTACCCCTTGGCAAAGAACTCGGTCAAGCCGTTGTCGTGGAGAATTTGCCCGGAGCCAATGGCGTCATTGCGGTACAGGCCTTGATGCGTGCTCCCGCCGATGGAAACAGCGTGATGGTGCTAACGCCATCAACTGGGGTCATCAATGAGCTGGTAAATAAAGATCTTCCGTACAGCATGGAGAGAGATTTTCGCCTGCTTAGCATTGCCACGCGCGGGCCCATGGTCCTTACCGTAGGTGCAGGTTCCAAATACAAGACGCTTCAGGAATTAATGGCCGAAGTACGCGCGCGCCCCGGCAGCGTCACGATGGGTGGATATGGCGATTACTTCCGCATAAGCCTTTCCACTATGGAACAAGCAACTGGCACCCGATTCACCTACGTCCCCTACGCAGGATCAGCGGGCTCGTTGATCACCAATCTCATGCAAGGCATTGTCGATGTTGCCCAGATGGATCCGAGCAGTGTTCTGGGATTGTTGAAGGACCGCAAGCTTATTGCATTGGCTGTTACCGGCCGCGATCGAAGCGCCCTGCTTCCGGACGTGCCCAGTATGAAGGAGCTGGGCGTCCCGTACGAGAACTACGGCTGGATGGCGTTCGGCATGCGTAGGAATACACCGGATGACGTGGCGCGGCGGGTCGAAGTGGCTCTGTCAAATGCGATCAAGAGTCCGGAGTTTGGCAACTTAGTTAGCCGCCTGGGCGGAAATGAAGTGCTGGGTCTGTCGGGAAGTGATGCGACGGAATTTTTGGCGATGGAGCGCAAGCGGTATGCGCAGGCGGTCAACGCCACTCAACCTAACAAGTAAAGGAATAGTTGATGGAACGCAATTGTGAGAACCGTATCGTCGTGATCACGGGTGCAGGACGAGGGCTGGGGCGCGAGTACGCCTTGGCATTCGCCAAACAAGGCGCCAAGGTGGTGGTCAATGATCTCGGATCGAACCCAGATGGAGGTGGGGTTGACAGCACTCCCGCGCAGCAAGTGGTGGATGAGATCATCGGGTTCGGCGGTACGGCCGTTGCCAACGGGGACGATGTGTCAGATTGGCAAGGCGCCAAGCGGATCATCGACTGCGCTCGCGAGAACTTCGGGGGATTGGATGTCCTGGTGAACAACGCCGGCATCCTTCGCGATCGCATGCTGGTGAGCATGACCGAGGAAGACTGGGATTCGGTCATACGCGTGCACCTTAAGGGAACTGCTGCGTGCGCACATCACGCCGCTGCCTACTGGCGTGAGGAATCGAAATCTGGACGTGCGAGGACGGCGCGCCTCATCAATACCGGTTCCTCCGCGGGACTCTACTGCCACCCTGGACAAAGCAACTACGGCTCGGCCAAAGCGGCGATCACGGCTTTGACTGTTATTGCGTCACGCGAGTTGGAGCGATACGGCGTGACTGTCAATGCCATCTACCCGACCGCCTGGAGCAGGCTCACGCAAGATGTGTTCGGCAAGGTAGCAGGTATTGAAGCCCCCAAGCCGATCGGTGACTTCGATCCTCTCGATGCCGCGAACGTGGCACCCGTTGTGGTGTGGCTGGGCAGCGAGCGCTCGTCGAGCATTACCGGACGCGTCTTCGGTCTGCGTGGCGGACGCATAACGGTCGCCGAAGGTTGGCGCGTCGGCCCCCGAGTCGAAAAGGAAGGTCGTTGGACGCTGGATGAACTTGATTCCGTCCTGCCGGACCTCCACAAGCGGGCCTCTCCAAACGCTGACCGCAACGGCGATATCGCAACGGCTTGAAGGAGGCTGCTCAATATGGCTCTTGACATGAGTTCAATCGGTAGACCGGCACCGGTCGCCGAGGTCGCTTGGGATTCGCGCGACGCGATGCTGTATGCCATTGGCGTTGGCGCCGGGCAGCAAGATCCTGGCAAGGAATTGCAGTTTACGACCGAGAATTCCGAGGACTTCGTCCAATGCGTGTTGCCGACTTATGCGGTCGTCATCATGCAGAACGCAGGTAACCGGCCCTTCTTCGGCGATATCGATCGCAGCAAGTCCGTGCATGCGGAGCAAGGCTTCGAACTGTTCCGGCCGTTACCTGTGAACGGCAAGGTTCGCGTTACCAACCAGGTTGTGGCCATCGAGGACAAGGGTTCCGGTGCGTTGATTCGTTTCCATGGCGAAGCCTTCGACGTCGAAACCGATGAGCTGTTGATGACATCGACATCTGCGAGCTTTGTTCGAGACGCGGGCGGGTTTGATCCAGGTCGCAAGAGTGTTCCTGTGCAGCCTATGCCAGAAACTGAGCCCGATGTGGTCGTGGAAGCAGAAACGCGTCAGGATCAGGCACTCCTTTATCGACTCAGCGGTGACCGCAACCCGCTGCACAGCGATCCGTCTTTTGCCAAGCGCGGAGGCTTTCCCAGGCCCATCCTTCACGGGATGTGCACTTACGGCGTCACGGGACGGTTGCTTCTGAACGCCTTCTGCGACGGCGACCCGAGTCGCGTGCGCTCGATGTCCGCGCGCTTTACGCGCCCTGTCATGCCAGGCGACACACTCAAGGTCTTGGGCTGGCACGACAGTGATGGCGTGCGTTTCCGTACGCTCAATGGCAAGGGTGAACCCGTGATGGACTACGGGAGCCTGAAGTTCGCAACTGAAAGCCGCTCATGACCGCCGAATCGTCGACTGGGAAGGCCTTGCCGGAACCCACGCCCATAACCCGTCCCTATTGGGATGCACTTAAGGCGCACGAGTTGCAGCTTCAGCACTGTGAAGCATGCGGGCAGTACACGTTCTACCCGCGTCTGCGCTGCGAGCACTGCGGCAAGGACGCGCTGAAGTGGACGCCGGTCAGTGGTCGCGGCACTCTGCACTCTTACATCATCAACCATGTGGCTCCACCTGGATGGGAGCAGGACGTTCCGTACGTTGTCGCTGTCGTCAAGTTGGAAGAGGGTCCTCGCATGCTCAGCAATCTCCGCGGTGTTCCACCTGACCCGGAGTTATTGAAGCTCGACATGCCCTTGCAAGTCGCGTTCGTACCGCGTGGCGACATGGTGTTGACCGTGTTTGAGCCTTTGCAGCTTAAAGGATCCCAAGCGTGAATCATCAACCTATCGCGATCGTCGGCGCGGCCGAGACCGAATTGGGCGCCTTGCCTCATCTTTCTGAGCTGGATCTCCGAGCGGATGCAGCGTATCGAGCTTTGGCTGATGCCGGTCTCGAGGTCAAAGACATTGACGGAATCGCAACTGCGGTCGAGCCTCCGAACGATATGGCCCATATGCTGGGCATCACTCCAAGCTGGTACGACGGCACATCGGTTGGTGGCTGTTCGTTCCTTGTTCACGTCGCCCACGCGGCTGCGGCCATACGCCAAGGCAAATGCAAGAACGTACTCGTGATCCACGGCGAGTCTGGACGTTCAAGGGTGGGATTCCGACCTGCCCGGCAACGCCCCCCTCATTCCATGAGCGGGCAGTTCGAAGTGCCTTATGGCGTTCACACGGCGGCCAACATGTTCACCTTGCCGGTGATGCGGTTCATGAAGGACACCGGAACCACACACGAGCATCTGGCACATGTGCCAGTGGCGCAAAGCCACTGGTCCTTGGACAATCCGCGCGCAAGCAGGAGGCGTCTGCTGAGCGTCGATGACGTGATGGCTTCGCCTTTCATTGCCTACCCTTTCCACAAGCTGGAGTGCTGCGTTGTCACCGATGGCGGTGGAGCACTGGTCATCACATCGGCCGATCGCGCGCGCGATCTTCGCCGTTCGAAAAACCCGGTCTACGTGCTGGGCTCGGGTGAGGCGTCGGACAGTGCCTGTATTTCAATGATGGACGATATGAGTTCGTCAAAGGCCTTTCGGCTTTCAAGCCGCGCCGCGTTCAAGGAGGCTGGCATCAAGCATTCGGACGTGGATCATTTGATGATCTACGACGCTTTCGCCCACTTGCCGCTTTTCGGCCTGGAGGACCTTGGATTTGTCGGACGTGGCGAGGCAGGAGATTTCATCGCCGAAGGCAACACGCGCCCTGGCGGTCGCCTGCCGATGAACACAAACGGCGGAGGTTTGCTCTACACACACACCGGCATGTACGGCATGTTCGCCATTCAGGAGGCTGTGCGGCAGTTGCGGGGCGAGGCTTTCCGTCAGGTCGAGAACGTTCGCACGAGCGTGGTGCAAGGCGTTGGCGGGATGTTCACTGCCGCAGCCACCCTCGTTCTTGGCAACCAACAGCCCTGAAATAACAACATGGATTCCAGCATCGTGCCCAATCGATCCTTCGCTTTAACAAAATTCGCCACTTGCGCGAGTGACAAGGCAGCGGCCATCAATGGCAGCACCGGTGAGACGTTGACCTATAGAGAATTGAACGCGCGCTCGAACAAGTTCGCGCGGTTCATGCACGCGATGGGGTTACGACCTGGTGATCACATCGCCGTGTTGATGGAGAACAATTTGCGGTTCTTCGAGATCCTCTGGGGCGCCATGCGCAGCGGGATACTGATCACACCGGTGAATCGGTACTCCACACCCGACGAAGCCGCGTACGTCATTCAAAATTGCGACGCCAAGTTGGTGGTGTTCTCCCATGCCATGCGAGAGGTTGCAGAGCAGTTGCAGGGGCAGCTCGGGAATTGCCGCAAGCTCATGATCGGAGACGTTCTGGAGGATTGGGAGAGTTACGAGACTGCATTGTCTTCATTCAGTGAAGATCCCGTTGCCGATGAGCGGCTCGGCGCGATCATGCTCTACAGCTCGGGAACCACGGGGCGTCCAAAGGGAATCCTGCGGGAGCAGCCTGTCATGGAGGCCGCTGACGGTCCAGTCGATGTCTGGAGGAAGTTGGCCGAGCGCTACTTTTTTTCGAATGAAACCGTATTCCTCACGGGTGCGCCGCTCTACCACGGTGCTCCGCTGCTGTACTCCTTGAACGTGCAGTTCCATGGGGGGACGGTGATCTTCATGGAAAAGTTCGATGCACTCACATCTCTGGCAATGATTGAGCGCTATCGGGTCACCCACAGCCTGTGGGTGCCCACGATGTTCGTTCGAATGCTGAAACTGGCTCCTGCCGAACGAGAGGGGTTTGATCTTTGCTCTCATCAATGCGCTATCCATGCGGCGGGACCTTGCAGCAGAGAAGTGAAGCAGCAGATGATCGACTGGTGGGGGCCGATCATCGAGGAGTTCTATGGTGGTTCCGAGGGCTGCGGCAACACGGCGATCAGCAGTCGGGAGTGGATGGATCACCCAGGATCTGTAGGCCGCGCGACCGTTGGGGTTCTGAGAATCTGCAGCGAGCAGGGGGAACTGCTTCCCCCGCACCAAGACGGATTGGTCTACTTTGAACGTGACGTACGGCCTTTCGAATACTACAAAGATCCGGAGAAGACGCGGTCTGCACAGCATCCCCAGCACGAGAACTGGACGACCATCGGTGACATCGGACATATCGACGAAGAAGGCTACCTCTACCTCACCGACCGGCTGGCCTACACCATCATTTCCGGGGGAGTGAACATTTACCCGCGCGCGATCGAGGACGCTCTGATACAGCATCCCAGCGTTGGGGACGCCGCCGTCATCGGCGTTCCAAACGCAGAAATGGGTGAGGAAGTGAAAGCGATCGTTGAATTGGCTCGTGGCGTTCAAAGCAGCAGCAGCTTGGCTGATGAACTACTGCAATTCGTCCGAGGCAAGGTATCCCGTTACATGGTGCCAAAGTCCATCGAGTTCACATCGCAGCTTCCCCGATCCCAGTACGGAAAAATGGATAAAAAAGCCCTGAAAGATGTATATGGAAGGTCGTGAGGAGCACAAGTCCGCGGGACATGAAGTTTCACCAGAATGGATCGCCTTCGCCGATTCGTTAATTCGATTCGTGGAGCGAGAAGTCGTACCGCTGGAGAGCGAGCACAAGCGACTGTTCTCCAGCGAGCGCTATCTATTTACTGAGGACGGGAGCTTCGCGCCGGAGCTTCTCAAACTGCGCAGGCACGTACGGATGCGCTCCGCAGAACTCGGTTTCTACACGGCCTTCTCGCTTGAATCGCTTGGCGGTGGCGGTCTCGGTGCGCAAGCGGCCGCCTACGTTCAGCGCCGGCTGAATGCTTTTGCCGGTCCAGGCCGACGTCTGATCCAGACGGTCGTATTGCCTTCAGCGTTCACCAACGGCTTGTCACCATTGCTACGTCACCTGGAGCCCGAGGTGCTCTCAGAGTACCGAGAAGGGATCGCCAGCGGCAGCAAGACATTGTGTTTCGGCCTAAGTGAGCCCGATGCTGGATCGGACATCTTCGCCATGAAGACACGTGCCAAGCCCGAGAAAGGCGGCTGGGTTCTGAATGGCACCAAACAATGGATTACGAATGCACCCTACGCTGACTACGCGATGATCTTTGCCGTTACCGACACTGACAAGGCCAGCTCGCGTCGGGGAGGAGTGACGGGTTTCTTCGTTCCAATGCAAACGTTGGGTGTTGAGGTCAAAAGCATGATTTCCATTATGGGTCACCTCGGTAGTGACCTCGGAACTGTGCATCTCCAAGACGTTTTTGTGCCGGATTCGCACCGGATCGGCGCAGTGGACGAAGGTATCAAGGTTGCTTTGGGTGGCGTGCAGGCAGGCCGTCTCGGCGTTGCTGGAGGATGCCTCGGCCTCGCATGCTGGGCGTTGGACAGGGCTGTGGAGTACGCACGTGTCAGAAAGGCGTTCGATCAGCCGATCGGCCACCTTCAGTCAGTACAAAACATGCTGGCGGACTGTGCCCTCGACATATATGCGACTCACTCCCTGCTACAGAGCTGCGCTTTGCTGGTAGATGAAGACAAGCCGTGCCGAATGCAGGTCTCCATGGCCAAGGTCGCGGCTACCGAAGCAGCCGGCCGGGTGTTTGACAGGTGCATCCAGGTGCATGGCGCCATGGGACTGACCAACGAACTTCGGCTTGAGGAAGGCTATCGCTTCGTCCGCTCAATGCGAATCCCCGATGGCACTTCGGAGATTCACCGCAGGATGATCGGACAAGCTCTCATCAACGGCGAAACTTTACTGTAAGCGCCATGGTCTTTTAGAAATTGTGAGTTGAAGTAGGACTTACCAAGTCCTTGGATAGATCTTGTGCTCGACTTGCTGCGGAAGGGGAGCGGTTCGAGCGCTTGATCAGCTGAAAACTCTGCCGATTGCCCGGTGTCGTGATTCGGTCATCATTGCCCTGCCATTCATTCAGTACTCGAAAGTCTGAGTGGTCGCGGCTGACGCAGTACTAGTCTGAAGGCAGCACAATGATCTCGCATGAATGGTCCAAGAAGTCAGGGCCGCTCGCCGGCGTCCGGGTCGTAGAGTTTGCAAGTCTGGGTCCAGGCCCTTTTTGCGCAATGCAGCTGGCAGACCTTGGGGCGGATGTCATCCGCATCGAGCGCCCAGCCAAGATGACTCGAGCCACGGCCAACGCCCGTGTTCTCCAGCGCGGCTGTCGCTCCCTCGCCCTTGACCTCAAGCGGGCGGATGCGACTGAGGCAGCGCTGCGACTTGTCGCACGATCGGACATCTTGATTGAGGGCTATCGACCCGGCGTCATGGAGCGTCTCGGGCTGGGCCCAGAGACTTGCTTGGCAGCTCAGCCGAAGCTGATCTACGGTCGGATGACGGGTTGGGGCCAGAGTGGCCCGCTCGCTCAGGAGGCAGGCCATGACATCAACTACATCGCGGTTGCCGGCGTGCTGAATAGCATTGGCGAGGTGGACGGTGCGCCGATCCCTCCCCTTAACCTGGTGGGTGATTTTGGCGGTGGAGGCATGATGCTGGCGCTCTGCACTGTCAGCGCTCTGCTGCATTCCAGAGCCGGCGGCGCAGGGCAGGTGGTGGACATCGCGATGTTCGAAGGGGCGGCTTCCCTAATGGCCATGCAATACGGAATGAAAGCCGCAGGACGCTGGGATCTGGGCCGTGGCTGCAATATTGTCGACGGCGCCGCTCCGTTCTATCGCACGTACCGATGCAGCGATAGCTGGATCGCCGTCGGCGCGGTCGAGCCCCAATTCTTCAAGGCCCTCCTTCGTCAACTCGATTTGACAGAAGAGGCATACGGCTCCCAGCACGACAAGGCGCAGTGGCCTCGGCAACGTGCTTTGCTGGCCAGCCGCTTCGCAACCCGGCGCCGGGATGAATGGTGTGCAGCGACGGCTGGAAGCGATGTTTGTCTGAGTCCAGTGCTCGACATGGAGGAGGCAGCTCTGCATCCTCACAGCGAGGCGCGCAAGTCATTCACGACGATCGCTGGGGTCCTTCAGCCTGCGCCCGTTGCGCGACTCTCGGAAACACCTGTGGATGTGCCCCTAGCGCCCCCGATGCCCGGCGAGCATTCGGAAGAGATTCTGCGTTGGTGCGGTTTTGACGAGTGCGAGGTAAACGGATTGCTTCGCACTCAGTGATGTTCATCGCCTCAATCGAATCGCCTTGGTCGGTTAGTGCCAGCAAAGCGCAGTGCCAATGCTCATGGCGAAATGGCAACCAGATAAGCGAGACTCAACGTCGACGAAGGCGTTTCGCGCCAGCGGAGGGAAGAGCTGTCAGACGGTCGCTAGAGTTGTCTTCGCACCCGGGTCTGCGTTGAAAGCAAGACCACTTGGCGACGCATACATATCGGCTGAGACGAACTGACAGGCGGTCTATTTTGAGCATCTCCCTATGAAAAAAAATCGACCTTAATGTCATCTCGTTGCATCCCGAATATCTCCTACACAGATCATCACTCGAGGGGAGTTTTGGAGCTCTTGCAACGCCCTTGACTCGGGCGTAAAGTACGTCTCAAGCGGGCGGAAATCTCATAGATTCCCCGCCCTGTTGGTTGCTCTCCGAAGGCTGCAGCGCAGCTTGAACCGCAACGTACTTGTGGAGAGCAGCATGGAAACAGCACATCCGGAATCCCGCATTCCCGCCAGGGCGCGAGCCTTGTTCACCGACCTCCCTTTCAAGCTTCGCCACCCCCTCCTTCTGGCCATGCCGTTCCCCTGCGGGTCTGGTGCGCACCTACTCGAGCTGGAACGGTACGTCTGCCACGCGCTCGACCCGCAAAGCAGTGAGACGCTGCGCTGCTCCTCTATCCGGTATATCGGCAGGTGGCTGAGAACCCACGCAGCGGACATGAACGTCGAGGCCTTCATGATCGACCTCTTCCGTCTTCTTGACCGGCTGACTTGGTCAGTGAACCTGCTTCACTCCTTCGCTATCGCACACCTGTCAGCAGCAGGCATCACCATCAAGCGGCGGGAGTCGAGCGAGTGCACCGAGCGAATCTTTGTCCTGGCGGTCGCCACGATGGAGCTGCCCGTGGGCCGTCTGGTAGGCCATTCTCTTTGGCCGTGCCTGGAGCGCACTCAGGAGTTGCTGAAAAATCTGATTTGGCGGGGATCGGCCGCACTTGGCTTCATGGAGTGCTTCAAGGCTGCGGAGTTGTTGAGCTTGTTCGCCCAGCATGGCAGGCCCCAGAACAGCGATTGGACGACTGGTGATAGGCTGGAGTTTCATACGGAGACAGCTCGGACTTTCTGGGTGGCGCTGAAGCACCGGGCCCTCTTGGACCCAGTTGCCGACACGAAATCAGCTGGGGCCGCCAGGATGGATCCGCTTCAGCACGGCCTTTACGAGTCTGTCCTCAAGCGGCTCACCGAAGCCAATGACGCGGTGCTCGCCGCCCGCAATGGTCAAGTCGCGGGCAAACAAGCGCAGGATCCGACGGCGACGGTACGGTCGACATCCCATGCAGAAGAACAGAAGGTGCCACACCGCATCGTCGTGCGCGGGCCGGTGCCTCCGGCCAATGACGCCAACGACATGACCGTGCTGGAGCGCTTCAAGCCACTGGAGTCAGCGCAGCCTGTCGCCCTGCTGCCAGACGTTCCCCGTCTGGAAAAAATCCAGACCATGCTCCTCGCGGAGTTTCCCTGGGCGAGTGCGGCGATCGGCTCCATCTTTGATGAGCTCATGACGTGTCGGCAGTTCGGGGCGCTGGAATTCCGCTTGCGTCCGGTGCTGTTGCTCGGGCCCCCTGGTGTTGGCAAGACCCGCTTCGCCCGGCGCTTCGCAGAAGAGATGGAACTGGAGTTTCGAGCTATTGGGCTGGGGGGCATGTCCGACATCCGCACGCTCACGGGTACCTCGCGCGGATGGTCATCCGGCCAGCCCTCCGCGCTGCTCGAACCCTTTCTGAACGCAAAGTCGGCATCCGCGCTGGTGCTACTTGATGAAATCGACAAGGCCATCGACGGAGAGCGCAACACACCGCCTGCTTCGAGTTTTCTGCTGGGTCTGTTGGAGCCGGAGAGCGCCCGCCGGTGGTTCGATTCCTTCCTGCAGGCGGAGTGCGATCTTTCGCGGATGATCTTCATCGCCACGGCCAATGACTTGACCTGGTTGCCGGAGGCATTGCGCTCGCGGTTCACGATCCTGCATTTCGGGTGCCCGTCAGCCGCCGACGTCCGCAAGGCCATTCCGTTTGCCCTGGAGGACATCGCTCAGGACTGGGGCCTGCCGAAGGATGTTTTCGCGTCCATTGTGCCGCCAGACAACGTGAAGGTGTCCAGCATGCGAGCGTTGAAGGTTTTCCTGACCCGCTACCTGACGGCATGGGCCAATCTGAACATGCGTCCCGGTCTCAAGCACTGAGCGCAGCATGCCAAGCGAAGAACGTCCGGTGTCGCCATGACTGCAAAGCTGTTTCTCGAGACCGAGGTCGCCCACGAGGTCTGGCAACTCTTCCGGGAGATCGAGGCGGAAATGCAACTTCGCGAACCGCTGAATATGTACCTGGCCGGAGGGGCCGCCATGCACCTCTACGACGGTGACCGTGTGCCCAAGGATGTGGATGCCATCGTGGATGCGCGCCATTGGGGTCTTGCGCCTCACCTGTGCGTGCCAACGCCACGGCTTGCACTGGATCCGGGTTACTTCGAGACGAAGTCGTGCCTGCCAGAGCGATTCCGGGATCGAGCAAATCGACTGAATGCCGGCACCTCCCTTTTGCAGCGCCACGTCGTCCCCCCATCGACCTGGCAATCAGCAAGTTGAATTTATTCCCCTGCGTCCATGAGTGCGACGTGAGAAAGCTGCACGAATTGGGCTTGATATCAAGCGCTGACTTCAAGGACCGCTACAAGAGCTGGCTAGTGAATGGGTCTCCGGACCGGATCAGTTCTGGAAAGCTTTTGAACCCGCCTTACGCACGCTAGGTCTGTCCAACGCACAAGACGAAGGAGCCACGTATGTTGAAGGATGTGCGTTTCATGGGGGTGAAAGAGGCAAGCAAGCTCGTGCCGAGTTCGGACACGGTGATCATTTCGATCCTCAACCAGTTTGAGGAGTGCAACCGTCCCGAACACCTGCACCAGTTTCGGGATCACCTGATCCTGTACTTTGTGGACACCTTTGAAAACCCTGGCGAGCCCGCCTGGCCGGATCAGATGTCAGAAGAAGAACACAAGGCGATCTGCAAGTACGACGAGGAGAAGGCCCCCGAACTTATCGACGCGCAGCGCATCGTTGAGTTTGTCAGCACGCACCACGAAGCGCCCGAGGAGATGCGGTTGGTTGTGCACTGCCAAAGTGGCATCAGCCGCTCGGCTGCGGTGGCCAAGTGGGTGGGAGAGTTCCATCGAATTCCGCTGCCACAACTGGGCGACGGCATTCACAAGCTAGATGGGGCGAATCCTCGCGTGCTGCGCTTGCTCTCGAAAGCCTCCCTGCACAACCGACAGGGCGCCTGATGCGAGAGCGCGCTTGCCGCGAGCTCCGCGCGCAAGATTCTCTTAGGCTTGGAGACGCGCCATAGCCGCGCGCTTGCCGATGTTGCGAACAGCCAAGAGTTTCTCAAGCTGAGCGGCTCGGGGAGTCACCTGCCCGCTTTCCCACTTGTAAATCGAAAGGGATGACGCACCCACCAATGTCCCCATCTGTGCTTGGGTAAAACCAAGCTTTTGACGCAACGCCAACAAGTCGGCTGAACCAAAAGTCACTTTGCGTCCCGGCTTCGATCGACGAACCGAAGCGATCTCCTTGGACGCCACCTCGGGCCTCAAAGTAGCACGACCCAAGGACTTGACCTGAGACTCTAGCGATTTGATCTTTCGCTTGAGCTCAGCGATATCGGAGCGATAGGTTGCGGAGCCCTTACGGAGGGTTGAAATTTCATCGCGCAGTTCTTTGCGGGCGATACGCGCGATTTCTCTCTTGAGAGAGGTTGCGAAAGTAGTCATAGTTTCATTCTGCCTTATTAAAAGTCCCCTGCTATATCCACGATTGGGAAACGCCAGGCTAGACAGCTGGTTCCGTTTTCAGTGTTCTCGCCAACTCAGTCACGTCGATCTGCCTAAAGCGCCAGACCGAAGAGCCGTCCACACTCGGCCCAGTTACTGGACGAAGTCTCGTACTTTGCATCAGCCCTTTCGCGTGGCGTTTTCCAATTCGGAGGAATCGACAAACAGTACTCAGATCGATCCACTGCAGCTGCTCTTTCTTGACATGATCGACGTCTTCGCGATGGGCGACAGACATGGTCCTCCCTGAAGGAAGGGGTCTGACATGTCCGCGCAATATCCCCGCGGCGATCGCCCGCCGAAGGCGCGGTGCTCTCCAGCCCAACTCCTTTGCTGCGCGGGTCGCAGGTATCCAGACATGCTCTGTTGCCGCCTCGTCACCAAGCCGGCGGTTTCGCTTTGCAACTTGTCCTGTCCATCTCAAGCGAACGTATTGCTCGAATGATTCGCGGAGCATGCTGAAGGCTCGCCACGTTCCCTTCGCATAAATGTCACGGTAGACAGGGCCAAAGGCAGCAGCCACGCGATTCGACTTGTCCGGCGGAATGCCTGCGCTAAGGTCGTCAAGCAGTTCAAAGAACGCCTCCGGCCAATGGCCAAGAACACGACCGGCCGCTTCCACAACTTCAGTTGCTCGGCGGCAATCGTGCAAGTCAGATAGCTGTTTGCGCTTGACCCCTGTGCCCACGACATGCGCGCCCAGCAGCCAGACACGATGCAGGAGATCGCAGAGATGATCCGCCGCACTGACTGAAGGGTCGCTCCAGCAGGCCTCGCCAGCTATCTGAATCTCTGCAGACATGTAAATCGCTGTTTTAGATGCTGGCTCAGTGGAAAGACACCGAATGTCCTCACCGCAGGTGCAGGAGTGCAAGTTCTGCCTGGTCCAGCGGAGTTCTTTGCCGCATGAGCAACGATCCACAAGCTTGACCCTGTGAATGGGGCATGCGACGGTAAAACAAAGCCCCCATTCCGCCTTCCAAAACAGGGTTTCCTGCAAGCAAATTGGACAGAAGCGCGACCTTCTCAAGGTCCAAAATCTACTCGGAACGCGGTTGCCCGCAGAGCGATTCAGCAGACCTAAGCCGTTGATTGGGCCTATGGGTATCGAACCGCCGTTTAGGCGTTCGGCGAGGTTGTCGCCCCGCCATCCTAAGGTTGCCAGCGATCGAGGGGAGCTCAACGCGTTATCGCCGGAGACTCGCAACAACACTGCTTGTGCGAGCTCTCCTGAGCGTGCAACGGGCCGAACAAGCAGTTTGGTAGGAACTTCAATCACTACATCCCCCCCGATTTTGAGCAGCAACTGTCTCTGGTGCGAAGCGCGAGACCTACTTCTTCTTCCGCGCGGGGTCCGATGCGCCAAACTTTCCACCGCTGAGTTCCTCGACGGCACGACGTAGGCCGCGCGCGTCGGAATCCCCTCGCGAAAGCAGATCCTGAAGGCGCCTGTATCCCCATGTACGCCCGACGGCACAGTAAAAGAGGCGACGCATTGAGGAGTCCAATTCCACTGCACGCACAGGCTTCGTGTTGTTCGGCGCAAGCCCAGCTTTCACAAGCGTTCTTAGGCGGGGAATGGAGACGCCGAAAGCATGTGCCATGGCGGCGTTCGATACAAGATAGTGGTCTCGGATGGTCTGAGACCTGTCGTTGAAACAAGTGTGCCCCCACGCGGTCTTCCGAGGCGGTGGCCGCTTGCACAACAAGAAGTACGTTTTTCCCCGCGCTGTCACCGACTGCCGTTTAACGAAGCGATCCACTTCGTCACGAATCAACATCGGCAGGCCTATCCGTTCGGCCTTCTCCTTGGACGGCGCGAGTCGGAAGATGACATGCGGCCATTTGATCACGTGAATATCGCAGACCTTGCCCTCGCTTCCGGAAGTTTCCTTGGCTGAGTTTTGGAGTGCGAGGTTGATGTTCCTAGGCCAGTGGGCCAAGTTGTGAGCAGCCGATGTTTGCGCCCAGGTCTGGCGCGCAAGGCGTTCACTGATGTGGCCATCGGACGGGCGAAACGAGAAAAGTGAGCAAATAGGAGAGGGGAGCATTTTCAGGATTTCGACTGTCCTTACCAGGGCACGCACATCCATGCGCTTCAAGGTCCTGTGAAATCCAAGGGCGCCAGGTGTATCCGCGCGCGCAAATCCCCTCAGGCGGTCAGAGAGTAGCGCGGACAGGGCCACGACCTCTGGCGCGGCCTCAGTCGATGACGAGTTGGCGAGATCAAATCCGCAACCGCACTTGCTTACACCGGGGCGGTGCCACGAGATGCCTTTGCTGCAACCTGGGCAGACGTCAATGAGGTGACAGGCATGGTCTGGGCATACACAAAAAACTGAGATCTCCCACTCAGCCCGAGCGCGGCTTTGCACTTGAAGACACCGTGGACAAATGGAGCATTGAACGTGGCGAACTTCAGAGGGAGGCAGCGCAATTCCATAGGTCCGGGAAGAGTGTGAGGCGCGTCGCGCTTCTTGCCACCAGATCTTTGGAAGCTGTGTGATTTCTAGGCCGGACAAGGCGGCAACCGTTGCCATGCACGTCCGATACCCCCGCAATCCGGTGCGCAGGACCTCCTCCAGAAGTAGGCTGCCGAGCCCGTTAAATTCACCTAGGTACAGCAAGTACCCTCGAAGGCTTTCACCCTCCATGGGCAGAGGTCTTACCAGAAGAGGTCCCGCGATCATTTTCCGAACCCGAAGAATGGTTCCCCCACGTTGACCAAGGGACGATGGTCGAACTTTTCATCGAAAGGGTTTCGGTTGCTTTTGCAGCCGAGATACACCTCCTCGCCAAAGGCCTTCCTCAAGTGTTCTCGGGTGAGTGAGTTCGCGCGCGCTCGAAGCGCAATTCGGACCGCAGCTTCTAGCAACATGGCTAGGGAACCTATCAAGCCGTAGCAGGCCCGATGAAAGAGCGGTGTGAGCACTGGGTCGATCAAGGCTGATTTGCCGCTGAACGGAAGCTTCTCGTGAAAGCTCAAGAGCAGCGTTGCGAACAGGTCCTGGTTGGCATCGGTGTCGTACGAGAAGACGCCCAGATGGATCTTAGGATTGAGCCGACGGCCGAGCTGCATGCGATTGGAGAAGTACTTCGACGCCGAAGGCAGCCCAAGGAAGACAAACGGGATCCCCGTCGCGTTCATGAGGTTTTTTAGGGTGTCTGAGGCGATGTCGCGCGTGCGGCCATCAAGGTTGTCAGAGATGTGCTGGACCTCGTCGATGAGAACGATTTCGACCTTGCACGCTGCGAGCAGGGTGCGCACACGCGAAAGCCTGAACTCCGCCGTGCCGCTGTGCGCCATTGGATCGCCCATCGCGGTGAGGATCGCCTCTGCAATGACTTTCGGCGTAGGCTGAGAGGGAAGTTCGACGAAGAGAACAGGGATGATGGTGCGGTCGTCTGCATCGTAGCGCGGGAACTGTTCCTCCAGGCATTTGCAAAGCGTCGTTTTCCCGGCGCCCGAAAGACCGTAGATGAGGGCGCCGCGCGCCTTTTTCCGATTGTGTCGAGATGCGGTCATAAGGACCTTCAGGGCGTCAATGCCCGCCTGCAAAGGCGCATGTTGGATAAGGACATTGCTGAACGTCGAGACCTTCTCTTCAATGGCATCGAGGTCCGCAAAGGATTGGCTTGTCATGATGTTCTCCTGGTCTTAGAACAAGGGCGATTGGCCACTTGGGAAGGCCTTGAGCTTTGCGAAGTTCGGCATACGCTTGGGTGTGACCTGAGGAGGTGAGGCCTCAGCATCCAATACGACGGATTCGATGGCTTTGCTGACCGAGGCAGCGACGTGAACCGCCTTTGGCGTGCGCTTGCTTGTGGTCTTTGCGGTCTTCCGCGAGGCCCTCGCCTTAGGTTTGTCGGCTCCCTCGATCTTTTCCTTCTGCATCGCAGCGACCTCTTCGCGAATCTCCTGTTTTGCCAACAGCATGGCGGTTTCGTGATCGAGTGCGCTGTACTTCTCACGGGCAAGCTGGCGAATCCACTTGTCCTCCTCAATACTCAGGCCATTGGCATACGACGGATTCGTGGAAAACGCTTCGAAGTACGCCTGTGTGTCGGGATGCAACACGTTGATCTTCCCCAGATCGTCCAAGTCAGGACGAATCTGAAGTTCAAGATTGCCGTGAACCGCGCGAACGTGCGCGAGTTCGTCGCACCTGTAGAACTGACAGTTGATCTCGATGCCCTTCGAGCTCAGCATGCGCTGGTGGATGGGCGACGTGTAGAAGGTGACAACGTCCATGCGCTTAGGCAAGACCGGGGGGCCGAGCTTCGCGAGCTCGCTCCACTTTTCGCGAGGACAGGTTTGAAGGCCGCGATGGAATCGGCGGCTATACACCTCTGCGATCCACTTCCAGATGAATCGCTTGAGATCTTCAAGAGGGATCACCGCGTCCCGGTACGGATCAAGCTCGTTGCGTTTGAAGTAGCGATCCAAAGTGGTCCCTGGCTGCAGGTGCATGAATCGGTAGTTGATCTGCTTGAGCCAGTTTTCGACCACCCCCTTGAAGCGCGGTTGCCGACGAGGGCAGTACACCACCTTGATCTGCAGATCCAGCGCGGCGCCCTCCAGGTCGTTGCCATGGAACTCAAGGCCGTTGTCCAGGACCAGTTCAAGCGGGACGCCGTGTGCGTCATACTCACTCTTGATCCTCAGCTTGCGCATGAGATCGTCCTTCGGCAGGATGGCCACCCGCAGTGCGCGCAGGACAGAGCCCGAGTTCGGCGGCTGGAAGCTGATCCAGATGCCCAGGATCATGCGTGTGGCAACGTCAATGAGTACAGTGAGGTTGGGCCTTCCTGCAAAGCCCCCCTTGCTGGTGAGAGCGATGAGGTCGAGGGGGGTGTGATCGACCTCGACTCGATCCAGCAACCCCTCGGGCTCCGCCTTCTTTCCTCGTACGCCGGTGGCGGCCTCTGCGTGAGCCTTTCCGTAGCGCTTCTCCAAGACCCGTTTTCGTTCGAGCTTGCCGATTTCACGGATGATCTGAGTCCTCGTCGCCCTTGGAATGGCGTCAATCGGAGGTACGTTCAGATTGCTCTTTTCGATCAAACCGTTGGCGTGGTCCAAGGTCTCTGCGACCGTCGGGTGGTTCGGCTTGAGGAAGGTCTCTTCTATGGCTTGCTCAAGGAAAGGCATCACGCGCGGGTTTGTTTCATCGCATTTCCTGCCGCGGAGATCGTATCGGTTGACCAAACTTCGCGTCTGGTAGCCAGACCTCATCCACCGGCTGCGCCACTCGTAGAAGGTGGCGATGCTGGGAGCGCGAGGCGTAAGAAGTTCTTTGGGGAGTTCGGCATGACACTCCTTCAGCTTTTGCCGAAGCTCACGCCGACTGAAGAGCACGTGACCGCGAGGGCAGATGCTTCGCAGATAGTGAAGCTTCCCTGCGGCCTCGCTTTTCACGCGCGCCGAGAAGTCGGACAACGATTTCTCGAGCTGGAATTCCTCCAGATGCGATGAGGCCGTCGCAAGAAGGTCGCTGAAAACGAGATGGCCTTCTTTGTATGCGGCGACAAGCTCGGAACGCTTCTTGACCTCGACCTCCTCGGCCTTGATGTCTTCGAGTACGAGGCGCTGTTTGGTTGCAGATGTCACACGGTAGTTTTTCCCGCGAAGGCAGAACTCACTGCCGACATCAAATGAAGAGTTTCTCATCATCGACCTCCGAGTAAATGTGAAGTTGCGTGGAGCGACACAGCGATTGAGAAATCGGCCAAGCGAGAATGCGCGTGAGGAGAAGAAGGTCCAGCGACCACCTGGCCTCGTCCGTCCCCCCAAGCATCCGTACGACCTCCGCCACTGACATGCGAGGCTTGTTTTCAAAAGCACGCTGAAGGGCTGGGTTTTCGTGCCAGATGGAAGCAGCGGTGGCATCCAGTGATTCGTCCAAGGGAGGCCCGCCCAGGTTCTCGACAACCCAGTCGCGGCGCATTTTCAGAAGGCGTTTCACATCCTTCATGCCCGGTCGTCTGAAGTGGTGCTCGGTGACCACGGCGAAGCGACAGCCCTCCTGTGCAGCAGCCACCTTTGCCGCTTTGAAGAAGGCCTTCATTTCCGGAAGGCAAGCCTTCGCTTGCGGTTTGACCTCGACAAGAAGATGACCGCCACCAACAAGGCTTCCGGCGAAGTCAGGGGTGTAGCGCCGGCGTTTGCCGTCCAGCCTGAACTTCAGCGTCGGTGGTTGGTAGGTGATGTGAAGAATCTGCTTGCTGAACTCGAGAAGGTCCGTTGCACGGATTTCGGTCAGTGACTCGCACTTGATCGTGCTGCCACATGTCAGGGATTTGAACTTTCCCCTAAAGGTGTCGCCGCTGATCGTGATGGGATTGCGGCTCGGTAGCAGTTGCTGCGAAGGCGTGACGTCCCTGTACGGAATGACGCCCGAGCGTGTGCCCATGGGGTTTTTCATGTGTCGCTCCAGAATTTTGGCGACAACAGGCCCTCACACAGTCAATGTGACTGCCATGCGTCGCGCCAGGTGATGGTCTGGCGCGCACAAACGTATCCAGCACGAGTCAACATTGACTGCACAGGAATTTGGAGTTTGCGCACGCGCGTAGTTGACCGTCGCGGGAACTGGCGCGATACTTCAAGTACCACCGAGAAGTAGCGTCAGCTGCATCCCACAAACGGGGCAGGCCGAGAGGTTTGTCCCGTTTTTTACATGGTGTCCTCCTTTTGATCGTGATGGATGGCACTTGAAGGACGACTCGCTCGAGATCGTCCTCTCCCCGCATGTGGATCACTGATCTGCAATACAGCGCTTAACGCGCGCAGATGCCTGGTCGTCAGCTTGTCCAGACGGGTGAATAGATCGTGCACAAAATCGTAAGTCGCCTGGGGTGAGTCGCCCGGCACGGTGTACGTCCTCCTGGAACGACTCCTGGCTGAGCGCAGGCCCTCTGCTTCTTCTTCATTCAAAGCGAGAGCCTGGATCAACCTTTCCAGAAACTCTATGGTGGGTGCTGGCCTTTGGTCGTTCTCAAGTGCCGAGAGATAAGTGCGGTCGCAGCCGACAAGGTCGGCCAGTTCCTGCTGGCGGAGACCAAGTTGGAAACGTAGGGATCTCAACGCTTCAGAAAAGGGGCTCATGTGACAGATATGACTTGAAAACGCGACGGCAGCCAAGATACATCTGCTGGCAGCTCCCGTCTACATGCGAAGTTTTCGTAAGCTGTTGATTTATAAGGTAATTTGTATATCTCTTACACATGGTGGAAAAAGCAAAGCAACGTAATTTCAAGCACCTGCAGCACACTTCTTAAGTAGGATTTCGGGAAATCTTGCGCCCGCTGTGAAGCTTCTCATCCGATAAACGGTAAGCGAACAGCACTAACGTACGATGGCATGCGCTCTACGGTGAACAAGAACCTGAGCTGCTTAGGCCTAGCGGCTTGGCTTTTGGGCACTGGGTTGCGAGAATGGACTAAGTCGACGAGCTACTGGCATTGCCCGGGGTAGCCTTCGAACAACCGTTAGCGCACCCTTCAGTTTGACTTGCACGGTCGAGTGACCGAGGCGAGCTTGAAGCCATCCTCCTGGTGTGAAAGCCGGCTGTGCAGTGGTTGCCGCCGTTGCCACCTAAACGGCGAGCAAACGGTCTGCGCCAGTTTGCGTCGCTGAAGCCCCCTACCTCGCGTGGCCCGAACGACCGCACTGGAATGGCCTGCGGACAGCCGCATCACGTGCGTGTAGATCATCGTGGTGGCCGCAGTCAGACTGCCCCAGTAGCTCCTGCACCGTTCGGATGTCGTTGCCGCTTTGCAGCAGATGCGTGGCGAAGCAATGGCGCAAAGTGTTCGGCGTCGCCGGCTTGGGCACCCCCAACAGTTGCACCGCGTGCTTGAAAGCGCGCTGAAAAGTCTGGTCGTATAGCCGTGTCGACGTAGGGGGGCGTTCCATGGCGCGTGATTCTTCCTGTTGAAAACGCAGGTGTGGGTCTGCGACGCGTGAAGCTGAATCACTGCTTTGCTGGGCGTATGCACGTGCTGCGCAGAGAACTGGGAGGGCAGGTTCGACTCGCGCAGTCGCAGGCGCAACTCACTGAATGCCTCCCAGGCACGCGGCGCGGCCACGTGCCGCCAGTTCATGCGCCGATGGTCCAAGGGCGTCGTCGCTCTGCGCAGTCGCCTGGCGCTATCAACACGTGTCCAGACCGACCCCTTTGTGTGGAAACCCTCTCTCCTCGCGGGTTTGCGGCAATCGGCCGCCAGGACTGCGCTCTCGCCGTCACCGCCACGTTACGATAGCTTACAAATAGACACTGATGCCCCAGGGAGCACGAAGGCCAAAGACATGCACATCTCCAAACTCACGCTGGTCAATTACCGAAACTTCAAGAACACCAGTCTGACGTTTCAGCGCGGCGTCAATACCATCATCGGAGAGAACGGCGCGGGCAAGTCCAACATCCTCCGCGCTATCCGGCTGCTCCTGGACGACAACATGGTCCGCGCAGCTTATCGGCTTGAAGGGTCCGATTTCAGCCGCGCGCTGGATCAGTGGCAGGGCCACTGGATCATCATCAGCATGGAGTTCGAGGACCTCAGCCCGGATGAGGCGGTCCAGGCGCTGTTCTTGCACGGCACCGCCGGTATCCACGCTGGACCGATTTCCAAGGCCACCTACAACCTCATCTTCCGCCCCAAGAAGGAAATCCGGCTGAAGCTGGCGGCCCTCGATGACTTTGACTATGCGGAGTTGAAGGCAATTCGGGATGGCTTAACCATCGACGACTACGAGACCATCTTCACCGGCCGAAGCAGCGCTGACTTTGGTGATCCGGCGACGTATCAACGGATCGTCGGAGACTTCGACTTTTGTTCCTTCTCTGACGAAACCGAGTTCCCTGAGATTGGGGCCAAGGTGCCGGGGTTCCTGTCGGTTACCAAGGAGGTGTCACTTACCTTCATCCAGGCACTTCGCGACGTCGTGGCCGAGTTTCACAACAACCGCACCAATCCGCTGCTCACTCTGCTCAAGAGCAAGAGCGGTGAGATCGACGCGGCGGCCCTTGTGCCTATCGTGGGCCAGGTGCGCGATCTCAATGGCGCCATCGAAGGACTCGAGGACGTGCAGTCTGTGCGCAAGCACATCCGCGAGACCATCAAGGACACCGCCGGCGAAACCTACTCCCCGACGTCGCTGTCGATCCGGTCGGACCTGCCCGAGGAAGCGGAGCAGCTGTTTCAGTCGCTGCGTCTGTTCGTCGGGGAGTCGGAGGACGGGTATGAAGGGACTATCAACGAACTCAGCCTCGGCGGCGCCAATCTGATCTACCTGACCCTCAAACTGCTGGAGTTCAAGTATCAGCGCGAGAAGATGGCGATCGCGAATTTCCTGCTCATAGAAGAGCCCGAAGCGCATATCCACACCCATATCCAGAAGACGCTCTTCGATCGCATCGCCTACGAGGATGCCCAGGTCATCTACACGACCCACTCTACGCAGATCTCCGAGGTGAGCAATGTGAGCAACGTCAACATCTTGGGTCGACGCGGCGCGTTCTGTGAGGCCTATCAGCCGGCGACCGGGCTGGATCCTACCCAGGTGACCAGCATCCAGCGATACCTGGACGCGGTGCGGAGCAACCTGCTGTTCGCCAAGAGCGTGATCCTGGTGGAGGGGGATGCGGAAGAGATCCTGATCCCTGCGCTCGTGAAGCAGGTCCTGGGCCTCAGCGTGGATGAGTTGGGGCTCAGCGTCATCAACATCCGCAGCACCGGGTTTAAAAACGTCGCAGTCCTGTTCCACGACACCCGGATCCGCAAGCGGTGCGCGATCGTCACTGACCTGGACACTGTCTTCTTCGACACCACGCCGAATCCGGCGGATGGCGACGTCTTGGCCGCCAGGAAGCGAAAGGCGATCGGCTCGCAAGCGGCAGGGGCGCAACGGAAGATCGATTTGGACACATTCGGCGCGGGCAACGCCTGGGTCCGGAGCTTCTACGCCACACATACCTTCGAGGTAGATCTGGTCGGGGCAGGCAATCATGAAGCGTTCGTGCGAAGCGTCGACAAGGTCTACAAGGCGCCAGCGACGATCACGCAGGCAACGACCGACCTTCGCTCGGGGCACATCCATCAAAGTGGCTACCGGACCTTGACGATGGCCGAGCAGGAAGGCAAGGGATGGTTCGCCATCCTGCTTGCCCAAACTTTGGATCACCAAGTCGTCGTGCCGCCCTACATTCGAAATGCTGTGCTGTTCGCGCATGGCGTGTTCTCGCGCCCGCTGATCATTCGAATCCTCCATCACCGGATGAAATGCCTGTGGCGCAGTGATGTCGCCTCGCACCCTCGTCTGACGGCGTTTACCCCAGAGCTTAAGCGGTATGGTGACCTGCAGATCGATCTGCCTACCCTTCGTGCCGCCGCCGCAACCGCATTGCCGGGCGACGCGGTCCATGAGTTCCTGGCCGGGATGACCTGATGTTTGTCTGGGATGCCAGCGAACTCAATCCTGAGCAAGCGGCCGCCGTCGAGGAACCGTTGAGCGTTTTTCTTGTCGCCTGTCCGGGCAGCGGGAAGACGCGCACGCTGACATACAAGATCGCTTATGAGCTGTCCCGGCGCACGGACAAGCGCATCGTCGTGGCCATCACCTATACGCACCGGGCCGCTGACGAGATTCAGGAGCGCATCGAGGCCCTTGGAGTTGACACCACTGCCCTTTGGATCGGGACGATCCATTCGTTCTGTCTCGAATGGATCATCAAGCCTTACGGGATCTACGTCCCGGAACTGGAACGTGGGTACACGGTGTTGGATCGGCACGACCGGGAGAAGATGCTGGAGCGGCTCTGCGCACCGTATCGCGGCGTGACCTCATGGGACTGCGACTATTACTTCGAAGGGGATGAGTACCGGCTGGGGTGCGCGGACACATGGAAGCATGACGCGATCCGTCAGGTGCTGACGGCCTACTTCCGAGAACTGGCGGACACGAGACGAATCGATTTCGAGTTGATCCTTTGGTATTCCCAGGTGCTGATCCGAAATCAGCCGCATATCGCGGCGCTGCTCTCCCAAGTCTTCTCCTATGTCCTCGTCGATGAGTACCAGGATACGAAGCGGATCCAATACAACCTGGTGGGGTCCATCCTGCGGGCAGGAGCCGGCAGCACCAAGACGTTCATCGTGGGAGATCCCAATCAAGCGATTTACGGCTCGCTTGGCGGTTATGCCATTTCAGCGGTGGACTTTCGCGCGCTCACGAACATCCCCATTCGGGAGATGGCGCTGCGTTTGAACTACCGCTCAAGCGCTAGGATCATCGGGCACTTCTCCAACTTCAATGTGCACGCCACCGACATCGAGGGAGCAGGGAAGATGGTTGGATTTCCGAGCCAAGTCTCTTACAACCGACTCGTTGCGCACGAAGACCTTCACGATGAGCTGGTCAGGCTCATTCAAAAGAGCTTGGCCGAAGGACATGCACCCGAAGAGATTTGCGTGCTTGCTCCGTGGTGGATCTTGCTGGCGTCGACCACCCGAAAACTTGTGGCGCTGCTCCCCGAGCAGCAGTTCGATGGCCCAGGATTGGTGCCGTTCAGCAATGATCCTGACAACTTCTGGTTCAAACTCTCCAAGATCTTGCTGACGGAGTCGTCGCCCCAGATGCTGGTGCGACGCATGCGATGGGCCAGGGACGTCATCGCCGACCTGAGAGATCTCGGCGTCGATACGTCGGGGATCACCCAAAGGGCGTTGCTGCGCGAGTCCAACTCCCTGAACATCACCGAAACAGACGGCCTGGCGTATCTCGATCAGGCGTTTGTCGCTTTGCTTGATCGCCTGGGCATCAACTTAAATTCGTTTCCCGGGCTGCTGGAGCACCGCGAGGCGTTCTTTGCGAGTTCACAGGCGCGTTTGGAGAGGCTCCAGAACTCCGGTGCGGCATACATCACTGACTTGTCGTTCTTCAAAAAAGTGTTCCGCGAGCGAAGCGGGATTACCCTTTCGACGATCCACGGAGTCAAGGGCGCCGAATTCGACGTCGTTATTGCATTCGGGCTTCTTGAGGGCATGGTGCCCCACTTCAGCGAAGTCGACGGTGATGTCGCGGCGAGCAAGTTGCTATACGTCCTAGCTTCGCGCGCTCGCAAAAACTTGCACCTGATCTCGGAGGCGGGTCGATCGCGTGGCAGACGCGGAGAGTACGGCCCCACCGAGGCGCTGCTCCGGTGTAGGTTCGATTACAACGGGTACTAAGGGCGGCGCCGCGCGGCTTAGGATATCTGCCCCAACACCTCGGACCACATCGCGGCGGTCGGCTAAATCCTGGAAATGCGCGCGCCCGTCTTTACGGGCCCGAGGACACCGCAGTGTCGGACCAGAGATCGCTCGGGAACTGGTAGGCGCCATAGCAGGGGCCGGACAAGGAAGAAAATGGGAACCAGCCTGTCGAACGCGCACGCTTTGAACGACCGGTCCTGTGCAAGCCCAATAGATCGTTGAACGGCTGCTGTGGGCGCACAGCGCCAACTCGCGAACTGCGCGAGCAGCCGTTCGCGCGATTTGGCGGCGAGCTGTCGCTGATTGACCGGTTCCGGGGGGACAGCGGGCAGACGCGTTTGTCGAGCCTGAATGGCGGGCTTCGCAAGCGGCGCTCACTCAGATCTGGAAACTCAAGGTCAGCAGCCAGTCTGAAGTCGTCGTTCAGATGCCAATATCAGCTGTGCAGGGCGGCGGTCGTCCATGCCGAAGGTGGGGACCAATGACGCGGTATGCGAGCATGTCCGAGAACCGTCTGTTCCCGTCCTCGAGAACGGCCAGTCCTTCGCTCGGCTGGAGCGATTTAACAGAAATTATGAAATGAAGATAATTATCCGAATTCCATAAAAATGGATAAAAGCGACCCGACCTCTCAACGCTCGCCCGGGTGTCGCTCAACCTGAAAATCTCAGCCCCGTGCTGGCTCCCGGATTTGAAATCGCTGTGAACAGTGGCCGCGACAAGCGCGAAGGCTAGCCCTCCCGTTTCGGCCAGGAGCGGGCAAATCTCCCGTAGCCTTACGCGACCGGCGACCGGCGACCGGCGACCAGCGACCATCTGCCACGCAGACGTGCGCACGTGGGAGGCAGCTCCAGACTGGACTGCGTCATTCGAGGCGTGAAGGTAGAAGGGCTGCTGCGTTAAGCAACGGCCATTGAACTCCAACCGAATCGACGACAGCATCACCCTTAACAGCAGCCTTTCGACCCGTGTGCGCCGAAGCGGGCAGAACCGACGCCTGCAGGTGAGCAAATCGGCGAAGCAAGCGACCCGGAGGAACCATATGCGATCTCAAGTTGCCAGCCCCGAAACGGTTGATCGACTCGCGAACTGCTTCCGAAAAGGCCAATCGCAGCGGGGTCTCACATCAAAAGGTCTCCTCACAAGCCAAGCCTCTATCATCGGCGTAGTCTCCGCGCAGATTCGCGCGCGGAGCGGCCGGACGCAGCACTATGGGCGTCTTTCACGTGTTCGTCGACAACGGCATGTTGTGTCAGATGCATTTCCAAGATCGGAATTTGAGTGACTGATACTTCGGTCTCACAAAGGGCTGCCGGGAGTGAAGGGGGAATCCAGTGAGCCAAGTTGTTTATCCAGAAGGACTCTGTAGGCCACTGGTGACTGAGCTTGCGCTCCGTCTCCACCGAGAGGATGGCATCGGCCTGCACATCGACGTGCCCGACGGCGCGGTTCTGGCCGCAGCTGATATGCCGGACGGTTGTCAATTGGTAGAAGGCGCGGCAGTCCAGTTCGACTCGCTTGAGGCGCGCAACGTCATAGTCGCGAGTGCAACTTTTGAGGGCCTGCATTCGACTTCCGGCATTGATGCGAATGAGCTATTTGAGCGTGCCTACGGGCTGTGGTGCGACGAGATCGGTCACAACGACCAAGCTTCTGGGCGCCTCCTCGCACTGGCTTCGGTCAACATTGATGTTCTCGCAGTTGCAGCCCAACGCATACGTGACGGCTCAGACGTTTTCGACGTTCTCCACCTTGTCGAAGCCGCATTGCCCCACCTGCAAGAAGTAGAGGCGTCATCGATAGTCGATCTGTTCGTTGCCAAGTACGAACCCACCAAGAATGACATGGCGAGTGGAGCAATTCATGGCGCCCTTGAATCCTGGCTGGAGACGCACGTAGGTGCCGCTCTGGAACTTCATGCAAAGGTGCTGGAGAACCTGTCCGAAGCTACCGCGAGCCTGCTAGGGAATGCGGTTGCTGCCCTCGCGAAGACTGACTATGCATCAGCCATTGAAGTCGCAAGACGGGATGTGCGGTCAGGAGCTCCTCTGAGGGAGCGAGTCGGCGTTTGGGCGCTTGGTCGGCTGCTCCTCGACGAGCGCGCGCCGTCACCTTTGATCGACTTGGTTACAAGGGAAGTTGTCACCCTCATCGAGCGCGAACAGGGCGAACTGCGATTGCAGGCGATTCACGCGGCCGCAAGCGCCATGCACATCTTGGCCGTCTTTGATTCCATCCTCGAACGTCTAGCCGAGGGTGGCGATCAGGATGTGCTTTGCGCAGTAGCAACAGCGCTCTTCCTCAGGGCAAAGGATTTTAGTGAGCGCGGCAGCACTCCGCGTTGGGTTGGACTCATGACGTCGCTCAAACCCGAATTCAAGGGTGCTATCCGCAACCTGGATCATGCTTTGGCCAAGCTGCTATCGGACCCAGCCAATGCGCCTATGGTCGCGTCGACATTAGAGAAGTGGGTCGCCAATCATGGTCACAGGGCGGCAATCGATTCTGAGACGGCGAGTCTCTTCAACCACACCGTGCGCAAGCTTGTCCCGCTCGAAGCTAGTTGGGAGTCATTGGTAACAAACTGGCTGCTCAGCGACCAGCAGGCGCATCCCGCAGCATTGGCTGGATTTCTCAGTCAACTCAGTCACCATTCGCGCACGGAGTTGCGTCTGGACAAGGGACGCTTGAATGGGCTTGCAACGGAGGATCTCCTCTTTCTTGCTCGACGATTGCTCGGCTACGTTCACGACAGGGCGCAACTGACCTCGCTGGCCTTGTCGATGCTTCTGTCGAATGAGTCGGAGAGGCGAATCTACCCAATACTTGGCGCCTTGCTTGTGGACGAGATCGGGTATGACTATCCCGGAAGCACATCAGCTGCGTGCCGCAACGCAACCGAAGCTGCATCCATGGGTAGCCATAAGGAGTTCTTGTTGAAAGTGGCAGAAACGGTCGACCAAGTCGTCAATGAGCAGAGTTCCCTACCGATGCTCAACGAGCTTCGACCGCCCACTAGGCTGCGGAGACTTTTCTCTCGAGCCCGAGCGAAGCAGATGAACGAGTCATTTGAAGAGGCCAGCCGGGACTCTATTTGGCGGCAGGTCTCGACACAGATCACCATCAAGGCTGGGCGAGGCACATTCAGCTACCAAGATGCGAACTATGGTCCCTCGATGAAGCTCTCATCAATGTCTCACTCGATCGAGCTTCCGCGGCGCGAAGCCTTTGATCCGATCGGAAACTCAATCCGCCATCTTGGATTCAGGCTTGCGAAGCTGGACGAATCATGAGGTTGATCATTTCGCAGTTTCTGCGAACGCTGCGCGAGCGCGATGAGTTCGACAGGTTGCTTCCCGACCTGCTGCTGGCCATGGGCTACGTGCCGCTAGCAAAACCTCAGACCGGTGTGAGGCAGTTCGGCGTCGACCTGGCTGCTGTCGGGAAATCGCCAGTTGATGGCATAGAAGAATTGCTCCTGCTGGTCATCAAACAAGGAGACCTTGGACGCCGGGACTGGGATAACGGCGAGCCGACCTCGGTCCGACCGAGCCTCAACGAAGTCCTGGACGTCTATTTGACGAAACTCGTGGCGCCGGAACATGCTGGATTGCGGAAGACGATAGTTCTGGCCACGACGGGGGACCTCAAGCAAGACGTTGAAACGAATTGGACAGGGTTCAAGGAGCAGAACTCAGCACGGGCGAGTTTTGACTTTTGGGGTGCGGATCGCGTGTCTCACCTGGTCGAGCGATTCATGTTGGACGAGAACCTCTTTGCTCCAAGCGACCGAGCTGATCTTCGAAAGTCTCTCGCATTGGCCAGCGACTCAGAGTACGACTTCCGCGATCTGAATCGCATGCTGCTGAGGCAATTGGGCCTCACAGCAGACGGAAAGCTACAGATGCCGAGTCTGGACACGAAGGCGCTGCAAAAGGCCTTCCGACGAATTCACCTTGCCGCGCAGATCTGTACGAGGTGGGCGCAAGCTGAAGGCGATTCCCGGCAAGCGCTTTGGATCAGCGAGCGCACTTTGCTTTGGGCTTGGCACAGACTTCAGCTGACAGATCCAAACGAGCGACCCAAGCTGCACGCGACGATCGCTGGAATGTGGCACTCGTATACGGAGGCAGCAGCGAGATACTTCGATGTGATTCGACCGCATCTTGAGGTACGGGACGGCATGGCGGGTTACGGCAGCGAAGGCGCAGCGTTCGCCGTCGTGCTCTTCGAGCACATCGGCTTGATCGCTGCGATCGGCCTCGCCTGCCGGATGGAGCCAGCCAATGGCGCAGAGGCTGTGGCGACCATCGAAAGCAATGTCGCGGAGATCGCAGATGGTCTTTGCGCGCTGATTAAAAATCATGAAGCGAGTGCATCGCCACGTCTCGACGGTCACATCATTGACGCCACCCTGGCAGTGATTTTCTTGGTTCTTGCTGGACGACACGACGAGGCCAAGGGCTGGGTCGCCGAAATGGCGAAGCGGCTGGACTACTGCTTTCAGACCGAGTCGAAGTTTCCTGTGTCGACGGATTCTCTAGAGGACCTTGTGGAGCTCGAAGTCAGTCCTAAGGACTCCAAGCTGACCGAGAAACTGATGAGCACATCCTGGTCCTTGGCTACGATCGCGGCGCTGTGTGTGATCTTCAAGCTGGATGACCACTACGCTGCCCTTGCACGAGGCGCCACGGGACCATATGACAAGGTCTGTGCTCAACTCTGGCACCCGACCAAAGAGTGGCCCGAATCTTGGTACTTCGGCGATGCGCTGGACCAGGGAGAAGCAGAGGCTCCCTACGCACTCCTTTCGTCTACCGCAGACATGCGGTTGCGGATGAAGCAGTTCCTTGAGCAACCGGAGTTCGATTGGGTTGAGTCGTCGCCGACGCGCAAGGTCGGGCTTTGGGCCCTTGACTTCGTTGCATGCCGACACTTTCGAATGCCGGTTCCAGCCTCTGCTTGGTATCGGTTCGGAAATGAGAATCCAGTGGATACCAATGTCGCGCAGGTCTCGGTGGCGAGATGAAGTACGCGGTCCTCAGAGTTTTCTGGCTAGGCGAAGTTGCAGCATTCGAGCTTGACGGACTGTGTATAGGGCGCGCGCAGTCGCGACCACAGTGGAGTAGGCGTTAATCGCAGTAGAGTCGTTCAAGCGGCGAGGCGGCGAACTGGGGCCCCAGGGTCCGCTTCCCATCGGGGAGCCGACGCTCGGGCCAGCGAATGCCGCCTGACCCAACGTCAGCGAGATGGCGCGCACCGGGAGTGTGGCCGTTGCCGCCGACCGACTCCTCCCGCTGCTCAGCCGCCCCTGGCTGCTCAATCCACCGCAATTTGACACAGCCGCAGCGCTAAACCTCCCTGGAGGAGCATCTGTCAGGTGAAGACTGGGCCGAGGCGGGGGGTGAGACAGCTGAGGCGGGACAAGAGCTTGCGATCTCGGAGAAGTTGCCAGTTCGGAAGCGGGATCGCGCAACGTTCCCGCATGCCTTGGGTCGAAAACGCCAGAGCCTTGGTATCGGGATGCCTGCGTAAGAAAAGCGCCGTTTTTGGCCTCTCTGTTGAGAGTGATCGCAAACTCACATCTGAAGAGTAAGCGAGAAAGTCTGACTATTTCAGTTTCTCCAGTCTGAGGAACTCGAGTTCAGTCCGACTAATTCGAGTTCCTCTCATCTACACAGGCCTATACGTCGATATTCCCTGCCCGCAACGCGTTCGTCTCGATGAAGTCGCGACGCGGCTCCACCTCATCGCCCATCAGCATCGTGAACACGCGATCGGCCTCGATCGCGTCGTCGATCTGTACGCGCAACAGGCGGCGCACGTTCGGGTCCATCGTGGTTTCCCACAGCTGCTCGGGGTTCATCTCGCCCAGGCCTTTGTAGCGCTGGCGGCTGGTGGTGCGTTCGGCTTCGCTGATCAGCCAGCGCATGGCCTGGCGGAAGTCGTTGACCTTTTCTTCCTTCTGCTTCTCGCCTTCGCCGCGCAACACTTTCGCGCCTTCGCCCAGCAAGCCGCGGAAGGTGTCGGCCGCGGTCGACAGCGCGGCGTAGTCCGCGCCGTGCACGAAGTCTTGCGTGAGCACGCTGCTCTTGATGTTGCCGTGGTGGCGGCGGCTGATGCGCAGAATGGGTTTGTCGGTGCGCGCGTCGAACTCGGAAGCCACTTCGGCGGGCACGCCGGTCGTGGTGAGTTCGCGCAGCTTGGCCTGCAACGCCACCGCGCTCGCTTCGGCTTGCTCCACACTGTCCAGGTTGAGCGACACGCCGTCGGCGATCGCGCGCAGCGCCTCGGCATCCATGAAGTTGGACAGGCGCGCGATGACGCTCTCTGCCACCTGGTGCTTTCGCGCCAGTTCACCTAGGGTGTCGCCGCTCAGCGTGGCTTGCGTGGCGCCGCCGGTGAACACACTCGCGTCTTTCAGCGCGATGCGCAGCAGGAAGCCGTCGAGCGCGGAACCGTCCTTGAGATAGAGCTCTTCCTTGCCGGCCTTCACCTTGTACAGCGGGGGCTGCGCAATGTAGATGTGGCCACGCTCGACCAGCTCGGGCATCTGGCGGTAGAAGAAGGTCAGCAGCAGCGTGCGGATGTGCGCGCCGTCCACGTCGGCGTCGGTCATGATGATGATGCGGTGGTAGCGCAGCTTGGCGACGTTGAAATCGTCCACGCCGGCCGTGCCGCCCACACCCGTGGCTTTGCCGATACCGGTACCCAGCGCGGTGATCAGCGTGAGAATTTCGTTGCTGGTCAGCAGCTTCTCGTAACGCGCTTTCTCCACGTTCAGAATCTTGCCGCGCAGCGGCAGGATTGCCTGGAACTTGCGGTCGCGGCCTTGCTTTGCGGACCCCCCGGCGGAGTCGCCCTCGACGATGTAGATCTCGCACAGTGCCGGGTCTTTTTCCTGGCAGTCGGCCAGCTTGCCGGGCAGGCCCATGCCGTCGAGCACGCCCTTGCGGCGCGTCATTTCGCGCGCCTTGCGCGCGGCTTCACGCGCGCGCGCGGCCTCCACGATCTTGCCGCAGATGATCTTGGCGTCGTTCGGGCGCTCCTGCAGGTAGTCGGCCAGCAAGCGGCTCACGATGTCTTCCACCGGGCCGCGCACTTCGCTGGACACCAGCTTGTCCTTGGTCTGGCTGGAAAACTTGGGCTCGGGCACCTTCACGCTCAACACGCAGCACAGGCCTTCGCGCATGTCGTCGCCGGTGACCTCCACCTTGGCCTTCTTGGCCATTTCGCTTTCTTCGATGTACTTGTTGATCACCCGCGTCATCGCCGCGCGCAAGCCCGTGAGGTGGGTGCCGCCGTCGCGCTGCGGAATGTTGTTGGTGAAGCACAGTACCTGCTCGTTGTAGCCGCTGTTCCACTGCATCGCCACTTCGACGCCGATGTTGGTGCCCTGGTCGCTTGCGCGATCGCCCATGGCGTGAAACACGTTGGGGTGCAGAACGGTCTTGCCCTTGTTGATGAAATCAACGAAGCCCTTCACGCCGCCAGCGCCGGAGAAGTCGTCTTCCTTGCCGCTGCGCTCGTCCTTCAGGCGGATGCGCACGCCGTTGTTCAGGAACGAGAGCTCGCGCAGGCGCTTGGACAGGATCTCGTAGTGGAAATCGGCGTTCTCGCGGAAGATTTCGTAGTCGGGCAGAAAGTGCACTTCGGTGCCACGCTTCTCGGTGGCGCCCGTGATGCGCATGGGCGAGATCTCCACACCGGTGGGCGTGGTCTCGATCAGACGGTTCTGCACGAAGCCGCGCGCGAATTCGATCTGGTGCACATGGCCTTCTCGGCGCACCGTCAGGCGCAGCCATTGCGAGAGCGCGTTCACGCAGCTCACGCCCACGCCGTGCAGGCCACCCGAGACCTTGTAGCTGTTCTGGTTGAACTTGCCGCCCGCGTGCAGTTCGGTCAGCGCGATCTCGGACGCTGAGCGCTTGGGCTCGTGCTTGTCGTCCATTTTCACGCCGGTGGGAATCCCGCGGCCGTTGTCCACCACGCTGATGGAGTTGTCGGTGTGGATGGTCACGACGATGTCGTCGCAGTGGCCGGCCAGAGCCTCGTCGATCGAGTTGTCGACCACCTCGAACACCAGATGGTGGAGGCCAGTACCGTCGGAAGTGTCACCGATGTACATGCCCGGGCGCTTGCGCACGGCCTCCAGGCCCTCCAGGATCTGGATCGAGCCCTCGCCATACCCCTCGCTGGCGCCAGCCTGGTGGGCGTCAATGGTGGGTTGGAAATTGGAACTGTCGGCTTGGGCCGCACCGGTGTTGACGGAGTCGGCGGGCTTGTTGACGTCGGACATGGTGGAATTTCTCGATCTCAGTAAACGCCAAACCCGCGGTGGTCGCGGGTTTGGAAGGCGCAGGCAAGCGGAGTGGCTGGCCTTAGATGCGCATGGGCATGACAACGTACTTGAAGGCGTTGTCGTCGGGATTGGTGACCAGCGCGGAGCTGTTGCCATCGGAGAGTTCGATGCGAACCATCTCCTGCGACATGTTCTGCAGCGCGTCGATCAGGTAGGTGACGTTGAAGCCAATTTCGATCGTGTCGCCACCGTAGTCGATGTCGAGCTCGTCGACCGCTTCTTCCTGTTCTGCGTTGCTCGAGGCCACGCGCAGCACGCCGGGCTCGACATTCAAGCGCACACCCTTGAACTTCTCGCTCGTCATGATGGCCGTGCGTTGCAGCGAGGCCAGCAGCGGCTGGCGGCCGAGCGTGACGATGTTCTTGTGGTTCTTCGGGATCACGCGGTTGTAGTCGGGGAACTTGCCCTCGACCAGCTTGGTGACGAACTCCATGCCATCGAAGCTGAACTTGGCCTGGTTGGCGGCGAACTGCATTTCGATCGCGCCTTCCTTGTCGGAGAGCAGGCGCTGCAGTTCGAGCACGGTTTTGCGCGGCAGGATCACCTCTTGTTTGGGCACTTCCACATCCAGCGTGGCGGACGCAAATGCCAGACGGTGGCCATCGGTGGCCACCAGGCTGAGCTGCTTGCCTTCGGCCACGAACAGGATGCCGTTCAAGTAGTAGCGAATGTCGTGCACGGCCATCGAGAACGACACCTGGCCCAGCAAGTTCTTCAGCGTTTTCTGTGGCACCGAGAACACCGGGCCAAAGCTGGCCGACTCCTGCACCAGCGGGAAATCTTCGGCGGGCATGCTCTGCAGCGTGAAACGGCTCTTGCCGCCCTTGAGGATCAGTTTGCCGCCGCTCGACTCCAGGCTCACGGATTGGTCGCCCGGCATGGTGCGCAGGATGTCGATCAGCTTGCGCGCGCCCAGGGTGGTGGCGAAGTTTGCGCCGTCGCCGTCCAGCTCGGCCGTGGTGCGGATCTGAATTTCCAGGTCGCTGGTGGTCAGCTGCACCTGGGAGCCGGTCTTGCGAAGCAGGACGTTGGCCAGGATCGGCAGGGTGTGGCGCCGTTCCACGATGCCCGCCACGGATTGCAGCGCGGCCAGTACCTTGTCCTGGGTCGATTTCAAAACGATCATGTCAGACTCTTTCTTCTCTGGTTGCGTGTCGGCCGGCCCCTGCCTCCCGGTGGCCCCGTGTCCTTGTTTGCGCGGGCCAAATCCTCGCTATTTTGCCCTTTTGTGAGCTCATCCCTTGAGCGTCTGCTCGAGCACGTGCAGTTGCTGGTTCAACTCGGTGTTCTGCTGGCGTTCCGCGCCGATCTTTCGCACCGCGTGCAGCACGGTGGTGTGGTCGCGTCCGCCGAACAATTCGCCGATTTCCGGCAGGCTTTTCTGGGTGAGCTCCTTGGCCAGGAACATGGCAATCTGGCGCGGGCGGGCAATGCTTGCCGGGCGCTTCTTGCTGTACATGTCCGCGACCTTGATCTTGTAGAAGTCGGCCACGGTCTTCTGGATGTTCTCCACGCCGATCTGCCGGTTCTGGATCGACAGCAGGTCCTTGAGCGCATCGCGGGCCAGCTGGATCGAGATGTCCTTCTGGTTGAACCGCGAGTACGCCAGGATCTTGCGCAAGGCACCCTCGAGCTCGCGCACGTTGGAACGCACGTTCTTGGCCACGAAGAAGGCGACTTCCTCTGGCATGACGGCGTTTTCCACCGCGGCCTTGTTGATCAGGATCGCCACACGCATCTCCAGCTCGGGCGGTTCGATGGCCACCGTGAGGCCCGAGTCGAAGCGCGAGACCAGCCGTTCGTGGATGTCGGCCAGGCCTTTGGGGTAGGTGTCGCTGGTGAGGACGATGTGGCTCTTCTTGGCCAGCAGCGCCTCGAATGCGTTGAAGAACTCCTCCTGCGTGCGCTCCTTGTTGGCGAAGAACTGCACGTCGTCGATCAGCAGCAGATCGAGCGAGTGGTAGCGCTCCTTGAACTCGTCGAAGGTCTTGCGCTGGTAGGACTTGACCACATCGGAGACGAACTGCTCGGCGTGGATGTACAGAACTTTCGCCTGTGGACGATCCGCCAGCAAATGGTTGCCGATGGCGTGCACCAGGTGGGTCTTGCCCAGGCCGACGCCGCCGTAGATGAACAGCGGGTTGTACAACTGCCCCAGACTGCCGGCGACGTGCATGGCCGCTGCCCGCGCCATGCGGTTGGCCGAGCCTTCCACCAGGGTGGTGAAGGTGAGCGCCGGATTGAGCCTTGTCTTGGCCCCACTGGGCGCCGCCGCTTCCACAGGTGCCAGATCGGGGAGCTCCGCCAGCACGGGATCTTGAGCAACCCGCGGAGAAGGGGAGGTTCTGCTGGTGGTTTCGCGAGGAGCGAGCACTAACTCAAGGATCGTGGGGGCGCCCTGAATGGCCTCGAGCAACGCACTGATTCGGGACGCATACTGCGCGCGGATCCAGTCCATCTTGAACCGGTTGGCCACGGCCAGGGTGATGCGGGAACCGTCGGGCGCGACCGTGGCGGCCAACGGGCGGATCCAGGTGTTGAACTGCTGCTCGGGGATTTCCTGGGCCAGACGGTCCATGCAGGCGGACCAGAGCGAGGCGGTGCCTGCGGCCGGGAGGGTGTCAGGGGAAGTGCCCTCGATCAT